>NZ_BMHY01000047.1:266-509 GCF_014641555.1 Paenibacillus radicis (ex Gao et al. 2016) | reverse complement strand
ACGGGTCAGCCGAAGGGCGTTATGATCGAGCATCACTCTGTCGTTAACCGGCTGCACTGGATGCAAAAGGCGTATCCGCTGGCGGATAGAGACGTGCTGCTGCAAAAAACGCCGATAACGTTCGATGTGTCTGTATGGGAGTTGTTCTGGTGGGCGATTGCAGGCAAGCAGCTGCATTTACTCCCTCCGCAAGGGGAAAAGGACCCGCGGACGATTGCCGAAACGATTGCGCAAGGTCAAGTA
>NZ_BMHY01000047.1:0-227 GCF_014641555.1 Paenibacillus radicis (ex Gao et al. 2016) | reverse complement strand
CCTTCGATGTTTCAAATGTTCCTGCAATATGTGGATCAAAATAAAAGCCGGAGCTTTAGTCAAGTGGCGAGCTTGAAGACGGTATTCGTAAGCGGCGAAGCGCTGCCGCTGTCGCAAGCCGAGGCGTTCTACCGTATATTTGGCGAACGAGTGCAGTTGGTTAATTTGTACGGGCCAACGGAGGCAACGGTCGATGTATCGCATTTGCGCTGCGAGCCGGGCATGGC
>NZ_BMHY01000046.1 GCF_014641555.1 Paenibacillus radicis (ex Gao et al. 2016) | reverse complement strand
AGGCCTAACACATGCAAGTCGAACGGTAACAGGAAGCAGCTTGCTGCTTTGCTGACGAGTGGCGGACGGGTGAGTAATGTCTGGGAAACTGCCTGATGGAGGGGGATAACTACTGGAAACGGTGGCTAATACCGCATAACGTCGCAAGACCAAAGAGGGGGACCTTCGGGCCTCTTGCCATCAGATGTGCCCAGATGGGATTAGCTTGTTGGTGAGGTAACGGCTCACCAAGGCGACGATCCCTAGCTGGTCTGAGAGGATGACCAGCCACACTGGAACTGAGACACGGTCCAGACTCCTACGGGAGGCAGCAGTGGGGAATATTGCACAATGGGCGCAAGCCTGATGCAGCCATGCCGCGTGTATGAAGAAGGCCTTCGGGTTGTAAAGTACTTTCAGCGGGGAGGAAGGTGTTGTGGTTAATAACCGCAGCAATTGACGTTACCCGCAGAAGAAGCACCGGCTAACTCCGTGCCAGCAGCCGCGGTAATACGGAGGGTGCAAGCGTTAATCGGAAT
>NZ_BMHY01000045.1 GCF_014641555.1 Paenibacillus radicis (ex Gao et al. 2016) | reverse complement strand
TTGCGCCAGCCGCCAAAAGCGCGGCCCATGAACATCATGCGGGGCGTGAAAAACCTGCGCGTGAACGCGAGTCCACCAGCATTCGCGTGGCGGTAGAGAAAGTGGATCAGCTCATAAACCTGGTCGGCGAGTTAGTGATTACCCAGTCAATGTTGGCCCAGCGTTCTAACGAGCTGGACCCGGTAAACCACGGCGATCTCATTACCAGTATGGGGCAGTTACAACGTAACGCCCGCGACTTACAAGAGTCGGTGATGTCGATTCGTATGATGCCTATGGAGTACGTCTTCAGCCGTTTCCCGCGTCTGGTACGCGATTTAGCGGGCAAACTGGGCAAGCAGGTAGAGCTGACGCTGGTGGGGAGCTCCACTGAACTTGATAAAAGCCTGATCGAACGCATTATCGACCCGCTGACGCACCTGGTGCGCAACAGTCTCGACCACGGGATTGAAATGCCGGAAAAACGCCTTGAGGCGGGGAAAAATGTTGTCGGCAATCTGATTCTTTCCGCAGAACATCAGGGCGGGAATATTT
>NZ_BMHY01000044.1 GCF_014641555.1 Paenibacillus radicis (ex Gao et al. 2016) | reverse complement strand
CAGGTCGATCAGATTATCAGCGGTACGGTATTTCGGGCGGGCGCGCTGGCGATTGTCTGCGCCTTCGGCCTGGCCTGGATGAGTGAGACGTTCGTGAATGGTCATATCGCGTTGATTAAGGCAGAAGTGCAAACTCTATTGCAACAGCATACCTGGCTTATCGCCATTATGATGTTTTTTGTGTCCGCTATGGTCAGCAGCCAGGCGGCAACGACGTTAATTCTGTTGCCGCTGGGGCTGGCGTTAGGGGTGCCCGCTTATGCGTTAATCGGCTCCTGGCCTGCCGTTAACGGCTATTTCTTTATTCCGGTGGCGGGGCAGTGTCTGGCGGCGCTGGCGTTTGACGACACCGGTACGACGCGTATCGGCAAATATGTGCTTAACCATAGTTTTATGCGTCCGGGATTAGTTAACGTGATTGTCTCGGTCATTGTCGGGCTGTTAATAGGAAAAATGGTTCTGGCCTGATTGTTATTAAATTTTTTATAGCACACGTCACTTATTATTTTTAATTCAGAGGAAGAAAATGAAAATCAGA
>NZ_BMHY01000043.1 GCF_014641555.1 Paenibacillus radicis (ex Gao et al. 2016) | reverse complement strand
CTCCGTTTAATCGGGGCGTTGCTGCTGTTCTACTTCGTTGTTATCGGTTCATGCTGCCATTCTTGATTCTTCATTCACCGCAAAGCGATTCATAAGGAACCTTCGAAAAGCCATCCTGAACTCGAAACAACTCCATCGAAAAATCAGCGACACCGACTTAAACTTCGCTTACTCTTTCTAAAGAAGAAAGAATCAATTCGCTAAAGGATGTTTCATTTCATTTCGCTATCCAGTTTTCAAGGAACAAAGTGTTTTGCGTTGCGTTCGCTTCAGAGTTAATCTTCAGCAAAGACGTAACAATCAAAACGATAGGTGTGTCAAACACCTGCTTGGCGACGTCCTACTCTCCCAGGACCCTGCGGTCCAAGTACCATCGGCGCTGGAGGGCTTAACGGTCGTGTTCGGTATGGGAACGCGTGGTTCCCCTCCGCCATCGCCACCAAACGGATTGAATGACTTAGCGTTTGTGTTGCACTTAACGCGGATGCGTAAAGAGCTAACAAACTGTTTGAAAGAACTTGATTGTTCTCTCAAAACTGACAACG
>NZ_BMHY01000042.1 GCF_014641555.1 Paenibacillus radicis (ex Gao et al. 2016) | reverse complement strand
TATGGGCGATAGATTTTATGCATACCCTGACTTTATTTCTGAGTGGATTTAATTGACCTGTTATGATGTATAGCTGGATAACAACGATGTATACCCATGATCAATGAAGATGCTTGGTTTCAAAAATAATCAGGATCATGCTGATGGCTATGAATGTTGAGTTGACCGCAGAACAAAAAATCGCTCTTGAAGCATTACAACGAAAAAGTCGCGATCCCATAAATGAACAGAACCGATGTACGACCGGGCCGGAATTAAACGGGAGGCGTTATTAGGCCTGGCGCACTACAGGACAGAATGCAGAGCCTTTTTATAGGTTCAGTCGAACGAAAACTCACGCCAGGCGAGAAAGGTTGTCTGAAAAATCGATTAGTGTGCACTAAATAGCTTCGCAAAATAGTAGATCACTGAAAGGGAACTCAGCCCGGATTGTGCGATCTGATCAATCGCCAAACATCACAAATCACCAACCGGACTGAGCGATGCCGATCATAGCAGCAATTCCTGATGAAGAACGACAACTGATGCGCAAAGAGGCCCAACAAACCTACGATAAAAACCATGCGCGACGGCTTATC
>NZ_BMHY01000041.1 GCF_014641555.1 Paenibacillus radicis (ex Gao et al. 2016) | reverse complement strand
TTTCGACCATCAGAGTCGACTGTTTCGCCGCCACCGCGAGGAATTCGTCAAAGCTGAGGTGCGATTGCTGATCGGCCACGTCAGAAATAGCGCGTACCACCACGAACGGCACGCTGAAGTTATAGCAGACGTGGGCGATAGCGGTGGCTTCCATCTCTACGGCGACCGCGTCGGGGAAGTTATGCCGAATTTTCGCCAGCCCGACGGAGCCGTTAATAAACGCGTCGCCGCTAACAATAAGGCCGCGTACCGCGTTCAGATTCAACTCCCTGATGCAGGATTCCGCGGCGGCAATCAGTTTGTCATCGGCCTTAAATCCGGCCGGACAGCCCGGTAATTGCCCGTATTCATAGCCGAAAGCGGTCACATCAGCGTCGTGGTAACGCGCTTCGTCAGAGACGACGATATCGCCGACCTTCAGCGTGGACGCCAGACCGCCTGCGGAACCGGTATTGATGATCACGTCCGGCTTGCAGTGCTCCAGAAGCAACGTTGCGCCCAGCGCCGCCGCGACTTTACCGATACCGGATTTCAGCAACGCCACTTCGGTGCCGTTCAACTGGCCAGTGTAAATTTCGCAGCCGCCCAGCGTA
>NZ_BMHY01000040.1 GCF_014641555.1 Paenibacillus radicis (ex Gao et al. 2016) | reverse complement strand
CCACGTCCTTCTTCGGCTCCTAGTGCCTAGGCATCCTCCGTGCGCTCTTACTAGCTTAACCAACGCTCCGTTTAATCAGGGCGTTGCTGCTATTCTACTTCGTTGTTATCGGTTCATGCTGCCATTCTTGATTCTTCATTCATCGCAAAGCGATTCATAAGAAACCTTCGAAAAGTCATCCTGAACTCGAAACAACTCCATCGAAAAATCAGCGACACCGATTTAAACTTCGCTTACTCTTTCTAAAGAAGAAAGAATCAATTCGCTAAAGGATGTTTCATTTCATTTCGCTATCCAGTTTTCAAGGTGCAAGTGTTTTGCGTTGCGTTTGCTTCGAAGTAAATCTTCAGCAAAGACACAACATTCAAAACTTGATGGTTTTGTTGGTGGAGCCAAGGAGGATCGAACTCCTGACCTCCTGCTTGCAAGGCAGGCGCTCTCCCAGCTGAGCTATGGCCCCAAGCAAATTCCATCAAAGCTGAACAAATGTAATCACGTCTGACGCAGCTGCGCCGTTAATCCGCACTATTTATCCGATTATCTACGTAATCGGGTATTTCCTTAGAAAGGAGGTGATCCAGCCGCACCTTCCGATACGGCTACCT
>NZ_BMHY01000038.1 GCF_014641555.1 Paenibacillus radicis (ex Gao et al. 2016) | reverse complement strand
CTCATTATTTCATGCTGTTACATGGCTTTATGAAAAGCAGAAGCATCCTCTTGTGTCTTGATCCACTCTGAGAACACAATTGGCGACATCTGTTTTAAACTTCCATGCATCCTGCGATTATTATAGAAATCCATATACGTATCGAGCGCTTCATACGCTTCTTCAAAAGTCATGAACGCTCTATTTCGGAACAAATCCCTTTCAAGTATGCTGTGAAACGACTCGATGTAGGCATTCAGGTCCGGTGTCCGCGGTGGTATACGTTCATGGACCAAATCGATGCTCTCACATGTATCGCCGAACAGCTTACTAATAAACTGTGGGCCGTTATCCGTCCGAACAACAGGCATGGCTTCTCCTGTTCCAATACGGGACGCTAATGCCCATCCTAGGGTTTGAACAACGTGTTTCGCCTCACAGATCGATCCGCGATACTGCCCAACGATGACGCGGTCAAACACATCAATAATGCTCAGCACGAAAAAGAAACGTTCCTGTCCGATCACGTAGCCATATTTAATATCCATCTGCCACAGCTGATTCGAGCCGGTAACGATCCGATTCCGTGGCAATCTGCGGGGATGCGTTTGAACGCGCTCCCTCGGTTTTTGAAGAATTCCTAACTCTTTGCATAGACGATACGCCTTTTTCTTGTTCAAGATGAGACCATACCGATCTCGTATGCATTTTGCTAAAAGCTTGTAACCATAGACATGCTCTTCACCCTCAAGAAGCTCCAGTATCCATTCTTTTACTTGATCATCATGGATTTGCTCA
>NZ_BMHY01000036.1 GCF_014641555.1 Paenibacillus radicis (ex Gao et al. 2016) | reverse complement strand
GATGACATGCTGCCGATTGCCGCCGCGCTCGATGACGTGGGCTACGGGTCGCTGGAGTGCTGGGGCGGCGCCACCTTTGACGCCTGTATCCGCTTTCTCGGCGAAGACCCGTGGCTGCGCCTGCGCGAACTGAAAAAAGCCATGCCCAAAACCCCACTGCAGATGCTGCTGCGCGGCCAGAACCTGCTCGGTTATCGCCATTACGCCGATGACGTGGTGGAACGCTTCGTCGAACGCGCCGTCAAAAACGGCATGGACGTGTTCCGCGTCTTCGATGCCATGAACGACCCGCGCAATATGAAAGCCGCCCTGCAGGCGGTACGTAGCCACGGGGCGCACGCCCAGGGCACGCTCTCCTACACCACCAGTCCGGCGCACACCCTGCAGACCTGGCTGGATTTAACAGAGCAACTGCTGGAAACCGGCGTTGACTCGATTGCCATCAAGGATATGTCCGGCATTCTCACCCCGATGGCCGCTTTTGAGCTGGTGAGCGAAATCAAAAAACGCTACGACGTACGTCTGCACCTGCACTGTCACGCCACCACCGGGATGGCGGAGATGGCCCTGCTGAAGGCTATCGAGGCGGGTGTTGACGGCGTGGACACGGCGATTTCGTCCATGAGCGCCACCTACGGCCACCCGGCCACCGAAGCGCTGGTGGCGACGTTGGCAGGTACTGAGCATGACACCGGGCTGGATATCCTGAAGCTGGAAAATATCGCCGCGTACTTCCGCGAGGTGCGCAAAAAGTACCACGCCTTTGAAGGCCAGCTGAAAGGCTACGACAGCCGCATCCTGGTGGCGCAGGTGCCGGGCGGAATGCTCACTAACCTCGAAAGCCAG
>NZ_BMHY01000035.1 GCF_014641555.1 Paenibacillus radicis (ex Gao et al. 2016) | reverse complement strand
CCTCACAGGCCACCTTCGCAGGCTTACAGAACGCTCCCCTACCCAACAACACACAGTGTCGCTGCCGCAGCTTCGGTGCATGGTTTAGCCCCGTTACATCTTCCGCGCAGGCCGACTCGACCAGTGAGCTATTACGCTTTCTTTAAATGATGGCTGCTTCTAAGCCAACATCCTGGCTGTCTGGGCCTTCCCACATCGTTTCCCACTTAACCATGACTTTGGGACCTTAGCTGGCGGTCTGGGTTGTTTCCCTCTTCACGACGGACGTTAGCACCCGCCGTGTGTCTCCCGTGATAACATTCTCCGGTATTCGCAGTTTGCATCGGGTTGGTAAGCCGGGATGGCCCCCTAGCCGAAACAGTGCTCTACCCCCGGAGATGAATTCACGAGGCGCTACCTAAATAGCTTTCGGGGAGAACCAGCTATCTCCCGGTTTGATTGGCCTTTCACCCCCAGCCACAGGTCATCCGCTAATTTTTCAACATTAGTCGGTTCGGTCCTCCAGTTAGTGTTACCCAACCTTCAACCTGCCCATGGCTAGATCACCGGGTTTCGGGTCTATACCCTGCAACTTAACGCCCAATTAAGACTCGGTTTCCCTCCGGCTCCCCTATTCGGTTAACCTTGCTACAGAATATAAGTCGCTGACCCATTATACAAAAGGTACGCAGTCACACAGGTAAACCTGTGCTCCCACTGCTTGTACGTACACGGTTTCAGGTTCTTTTTCACTCCCCTCGCCGGGGTTCTTTTCGCCTTTCCCTCACGGTACTGGTTCACTATCGGTCAGTCAGGAGTATTTAGCCTTGGAGGATGGTCCCCCCATATTCAGACAGGATACCACGTGTCCCGCCCTACTCATCGAGCTCACAGCACATGCGCTTTTGTGTACGGGGCTGTCACCCTGTATCGCGCGCCTTTCCAGACGCTTCCACTAACACACATGCTGATTCAGGCTCTGGGCTCCTCCCCGTTCGCTCGCCGCTACTGGGGGAATCTCGGTTGATTTCTTTTCCTCGGGGTACTTAGATGTTTCAGTTCCCCCGGTTCGCCTCATTAACCTATGGATTCAGTTAATGATAGTGTGACGA
>NZ_BMHY01000034.1 GCF_014641555.1 Paenibacillus radicis (ex Gao et al. 2016) | reverse complement strand
GTTTTCCCCTTTATTTGTGCATTTACAAAACATTCACTAACTTCGCACCTATGCAGTATGGTGATAGCACACTAGCACCCTAAAGGGTACGTGTGTAAGGGGACAAGCCCCCTTAACCCCCTGTCAGCCGGCTGTCACCGGCTGTTATCGATTGTCACAAAAATGTTAACTTATGGGAGCAACAAGTATTCATGTACAAGCAGTGAAGCCGGGGAGCGAGATTCACAACTTTAGGGAAAAAGAGTTGGACTATGTTCGTCCGGAACTTAGTCATTTGAATGAAAGCTGGGTTGGAGATAGCATCTCCCATCGGCTGGAGAGTGCGAAACAGAGATATTTCGATACGGTTGGGCAGAAGATGCAGACTAAAGCAGCACCCATACGGGAGGGGGTAATAGTAATCAAGCAAGAAACCACCATGCAGGAACTCCAGCAATTCGCTGCGGTCTGCAAGGAACGTTTCGGTATTGAAGCGTTTCAAATCCATATACACAAGGACGAAGGATACATGAACGCAAAGCAATGGACACCTAACCTTCACGCCCATGTAGTTTTCGATTGGACACAGCCGAACGGGAAGAGTGTGCGTTTATCGCGTGATGACATGGCAGAACTCCAAACCATAGCATCTGAAGCACTGGGCATGGAACGTGGTGTTTCTTCTGATCGCAAACACTTATCGGCTATGCAGTACAAGACCGAATGTGCGAAAGAACAGCTTCAGGAACTATCCAACGATATATCCAGTGCGTTAGACAAGCACAAGGACGTGCAAAACCAGCTTCTTCAGCTTCAGAAAGAACTACGTTCCATTGAAACAAAGAAAAACGTCCAAAAACTCATTTCTAAGGCTTCAGAGAAGTTTTACGGCTTGATAGGGAAAACGGTTAACGATAGGGAAAAAGATGCCTTAAAAGCCAAAATAAAGGCTTTAGAGGGGGAAAATGAACAGCTATCCGATAGACTGGGAAAGGCTATACTTGAAAAAGAGCGAAACGGCACAAAGGTATTCAAAGCCGAGAACGACAAGGAGTATTATAGACAGCAAATGGACAATGCAAGGACAACCAGTAACCGACTAAGAACGGAGAACCAAGAACTAAAGACCGAAACCAAGGAATTGAAAAAAGAACTTGGTAAGATGAAAGACTTGTTCAATTCCGAACAACTGGAGGCTT
>NZ_BMHY01000032.1 GCF_014641555.1 Paenibacillus radicis (ex Gao et al. 2016) | reverse complement strand
TGGACCTCTGTCAAGAAAGTAGACAATTCTTAAGTGTATCAACTTACTTTTTTGTAAAACTTCAACTCAAATTGATTGGGTGATAAATAACCCAACGAGCTATGAATTCGTTTCCGGTTGTAAAACAGCTCGATATACTCGAACATCTCTTGTTGTGCCTGGGCTTTTGTCTTGAACTTCGTGCAGTAAATGAACTCTTTCTTCAGTACACTGTGGAAGGACTCGATACAAGCGTTATCGTAGCAATTCCCTTTACGGCTCATGCTCGCTTTCATTTTGTATTTTTTCAATCGCTCACGATAGTCCTCAGAGGCATACTGCGAGCCTCGGTCCGAATGGTGAATAAGCCCTTTCTTTGGCTGCTGTGCTTCGTACGCGTGGTCTAGCGCTGCCAGAACAAGCTCTCTCGTCATTCGGTCAGCGAGTTTCCAACCCACGATCTTGCGTGTGTATAGATCGAGGACGCTGGCCAGGTACATACGGCCTTCACGGCAAGGGATATACGTAATATCGGTTACCCAGACTTTGTTAGGTGCTGTCGTCTGGAAGTTTTGGTTTAGAAGGTTTGGTGCGATGGGTTGGTCATGATTAGAGTCCGTCGTGTTCTCCCCGAATTTCTTGGATACACAAGAACGCAACCCGTTCTCTTTCATGAGTTTGCTAACCAAACGCTCCGAGACCTTCCAGCCTTCTTTGCAAAGCAGAAAGGTGATTTTCGGACTCCCGTAGCGATTGATCGAATTATGAAAAAGCCAGGTAATGCGTGCGACCAGCGCCATGCGACGCTGTTGATAGCTGTTCGGATTTCCCTTCTCCGAGAGCCACTTATAGTATCCGCTCCTTGAAACATCGAGCACGCTACACATCTTCTCTAATCGAAACTCGGAGCGATGATCTTCGATGAACTGGAATCTTAGTTCCTTTCTTTCCCGAAGATGTGTAGCGCCTTTTTTAAGATTTCTAACTCTTCACGTAAGTCTGCGTTCTCCAGATCTTGCTTTTGTTTCGCCGTTTCCATGTCACGCAATTGTTGTTCCAATTGACGGATTTTATCTGGCGAAGCTTGGATTTCTGAGTGAATCTCTGCTTGGATCTGACTACGGTATTTTTGTTTCCAGTTATGCAATAGACCTGCCGAGATATCCAGTTCCTCTGCGATCTCTGGCATACTCTTGGATTGTTCTAAAATGTATTTTACCGTTCTCTTTTTAAACTCTTCCGTATACTTGTTTCGTGATTGCTTTTCCATGCCAAACACCTCTCCTCGTTAATGTTATTTTCTTTCTACACTTAACGAGTGTCCACTGTTTATTCTAGTTGCA
>NZ_BMHY01000031.1:1278-1631 GCF_014641555.1 Paenibacillus radicis (ex Gao et al. 2016) | reverse complement strand
ATTCGTTGTCACAAAAGAAATTGTTCTTTGAAAACTGAACAACGAGCAAAACTGCCCTTATGAATGGTTCGCCATTCGTAAGAAAAGCGATAAAACAAAGTAATGAGCAATTCAACTTTCTCGACTTTCAATCAACCGATTTACTCGGTCGCTTGAAAGCTCGTATAATGGAGAGTTTGATCCTGGCTCAGGACGAACGCTGGCGGCGTGCCTAATACATGCAAGTCGAGCGGACTTGATGGAGTGCTTGCACTCCTGATGGTTAGCGGCGGACGGGTGAGTAACACGTGGGTAACCTGCCCATAAGACTGGGATAACATTCGGAAACGAATGCTAATACCGGATACGCGATT
>NZ_BMHY01000030.1 GCF_014641555.1 Paenibacillus radicis (ex Gao et al. 2016) | reverse complement strand
CTTCAACGTTCCTTCAGGAGACTCTAAGTCTCAGGGAGAACTCATCTCGGGGCAAGTTTCGTGCTTAGATGCTTTCAGCACTTATCTCTTCCGCATTTAGCTACCGGGCAGTGCCATTGGCATGACAACCCGAACACCAGTGATGCGTCCACTCCGGTCCTCTCGTACTAGGAGCAGCCCCCCTCAGTTCTCCAGCGCCCACGGCAGATAGGGACCGAACTGTCTCACGACGTTCTAAACCCAGCTCGCGTACCACTTTAAATGGCGAACAGCCATACCCTTGGGACCTACTTCAGCCCCAGGATGTGATGAGCCGACATCGAGGTGCCAAACACCGCCGTCGATATGAACTCTTGGGCGGTATCAGCCTGTTATCCCCGGAGTACCTTTTATCCGTTGAGCGATGGCCCTTCCATTCAGAACCACCGGATCACTATGACCTGCTTTCGCACCTGCTCGCGCCGTCACGCTCGCAGTCAAGCTGGCTTATGCCATTGCACTAACCTCCTGATGTCCGACCAGGATTAGCCAACCTTCGTGCTCCTCCGTTACTCTTTAGGAGGAGACCGCCCCAGTCAAACTACCCACCAGACACTGTCCGCAACCCGGGTAACGGGTCCACGTTAGAACATCAAACATTAAAGGGTGGTATTTCAAGGTCGGCTCCATGCAGACTGGCGTCCACACTTCAAAGCCTCCCACCTATCCTACACATCAAGGCTCAATGTTCAGTGTCAAGCTATAGTAAAGGTTCACGGGGTCTTTCCGTCTTGCCGCGGGTACACTGCATCTTCACAGCGAGTTCAATTTCACTGAGTCTCGGGTGGAGACAGCCTGGCCATCATTACGCCATTCGTGCAGGTCGGAACTTACCCGACAAGGAATTTCGCTACCTTAGGACCGTTATAGTTACGGCCGCCGTTTACCGGGGCTTCGATCAGGAGCTTCGCTTGCGCTGACCCCATCAATTAACCTTCCGGCACCGGGCAGGCGTCACACCGTATACGTCCACTTTCGTGTTTGCACAGTGCTGTGTTTTTAATAAACAGTTGCAGCCAGCTGGTATCTTCGACTGACTTCAGCTCCATGAGTAAATCACTTCACCTACGTGTCAGCGTGCCTTCTCCCGAAGTTACGGCACCATTTTGCCTAGTTCCTTCACCCGAGTTCTCTCAAGCGCCTTGGTATTCTCTACCTGACCACCTGTGTCGGTTTGGGGTACGATTTGATGTTACCTGATGCTTAGAGGCTTTTCCTGGAAGCAGGGCATTTGTTGCTTCAGCACCGTAGTGCCTCGTCGTCACGCCTCAGTGTTAAAGTGAACCGGATTTACCTGGAACACACACCTACACGCTTAAACCGGGACAACCGTCGCCCGGCCAACATAGCCTTCTCCGTCCCCCCTTCGCAGTAACACCAAGTACGGGAATATTAACCCGTTTCCCATCGACTACGCCTTTCGGCCTCGCCTTAGGGGTCGACTCACCCTGCCCCGATTAACGTTGGACAGGAACCCTTGGTCTTCCGGCGAGCGGGCTTTTCACCCGCTTTATCGTTACTTATGTCAGCATTCGCACTTCTGATACCTCCAGCATGCCTCACGACACACCTTCACAGGCTTACAGAACGCTCCCCTACCCAACAACACACAGTGTCGCTGCCGCAGCTTCGGTGCATGGTTTAG
>NZ_BMHY01000029.1:1768-2900 GCF_014641555.1 Paenibacillus radicis (ex Gao et al. 2016) | reverse complement strand
TAAGAGCGCACGGAGGATGCCTAGGCACTAGGAGCCGAAGAAGGACGTGGCGAACAACGAAACTGCCTCGGGGAGCCGTAAGCAGGCTTTGATCCGGGGATGTCCGAATGGGGAAACCCGGCTATCGTAATGGATAGTCACTGTTAACTGAATACATAGGTTAACGAGAGGCATACCAGGGGAACTGAAACATCTAAGTACCCTGAGGAAGAGAAAACAAAAGTGATTCCGTCAGTAGCGGCGAGCGAAAGCGGATTAGCCCAAACCAAGGAGCTTGCTCCTTGGGGTTGTAGGACGTCTCACATGGAGTTACAAAGGTGTTGGTTAGGCGAAGAGGTCTGGAAAGGCCCGCCAGAGCAGGTAAAAGCCCTGTAACCAAAAACGAACACTCTCCGAGACGGATCCTGAGTACGGCGGGACACGTGAAACCCCGTCGGAATCCGGCAGGACCATCTGCCAAGGCTAAATACTCCCTAGTGACCGATAGTGAAGCAGTACCGTGAGGGAAAGGTGAAAAGCACCGCGGAAGCGGAGTGAAAAAGAACCTGAAACCGTGCGCTTACAAAAAGTCAGAGCCCGATTTAGGGGTGATGGCGTGCCTTTTGTAGAATGAACCGGCGAGTTACGTTCACGTGCAAGGTTAAGTCGGGAAGACGGAGCCGCAGCGAAAGCGAGTCTGAATAGGGCGAATAAGTACGTGGTCGTAGACCCGAAACCGTGTGATCTACCCCTGTCCAGGGTGAAGGTGCGGTAACACGCACTGGAGGCCCGAACCCACGAATGTTGAAAAATTCGGGGATGAGGTGGGGGTAGCGGAGAAATTCCAATCGAACTCGGAGATAGCTGGTTCTCCCCGAAATAGCTTTAGGGCTAGCCTCGGTTAAGAGTGTCGTGGAGGTAGAGCACTGATTGGGTGCGGGGCCCGCCAAGGGTTACCAAGTCCAGTCAAACTCCGAATGCCATAGACATGTTTACCGGGAGTCAGACAGTGAGTGCTAAGATCCATTGTCAAGAGGGAAACAGCCCAGATCATCAGCTAAGGTCCCCAAGTGTGTGTTAAGTGGGAAAGGATGTGGAGTTGCAAAGACAACCAGGATGTTGGCTTAGAAGCAGCCACCATTTAAAGAGTGCG
>NZ_BMHY01000029.1:1067-1753 GCF_014641555.1 Paenibacillus radicis (ex Gao et al. 2016) | reverse complement strand
TAATAGCTCACTGGTCGAGTGACTCTGCGCCGAAAATGTAACGGGGCTAAACACACCACCGAAGCTATGGCATGTACAGCAATGTACTTGGGTAGGGGAGCGTTGTATATAGGTTGAAGTCAGACCGTAAGGACTGGTGGACAGTATACAAGTGAGAATGCCGGTATGAGTAACGAAAAGACAAGTGAGAATCTTGTCCGCCGAAAGCCTAAGGGTTCCTGAGGAAGGCTCGTCCACTCAGGGTAAGTCGGGACCTAACGCGAGGCCGAAAGGCGTAGTGGAAGGACAACAGGTTGAAATTCCTGTACCACCGAAGATTGTTTGAGCAATGGGGTGACACAGAAGGGCAGTGACGCGGACTGATGGAATAGTCCGTCCAAGCAGTGAGGCAGAGTTGTAGGCAAATCCGCAACTCGTGTAAGCTAGGCTGTGATGGGGAGCGAAAATTACAGTAGCGAAGGTCATGTACTCCGGCTGTCAAGAAAAGCCTCTAGTTAGATCTAGGTGCCCGTACCGCAAACCGACACAGGTAGGCGAGCAGAGCATGCTAAGGCGCGCGGAAGAACTCTCGTTAAGGAACTCGGCAAAATGACCCCGTAACTTCGGGAGAAGGGGTGCCTCGGTAGGGTGAATAGCCCGAGGGGGCCGCAGTGAAAAGGCCCAAGCGACTGTTTAGCAAAAACACA
>NZ_BMHY01000028.1 GCF_014641555.1 Paenibacillus radicis (ex Gao et al. 2016) | reverse complement strand
GCGGTCGTGGCGAAGTGGTTAACGCATCGGTTTGTGGATCCGACATTCGGGGGTTCAATTCCCCTCGTCCGCCCCATTTTTTCAATGGAATACATAGCATCATTACGTTGGGGATTAGCCAAGCGGTAAGGCAACGGACTTTGACTCCGTCATTCTCAGGTTCGATCCCTGAATCCCCAGCCATTATTTTGCGGAAGTGGCTCAGCGGTAGAGCATCGCCTTGCCAAGGCGAGGGTCGCGGGTTCGATTCCCGTCTTCCGCTCCATTTATAACAGTTCAAGTCTTGCATAATGCAAGGCTTTTTTTATTTTTGAAAATTCATCATTTATATCTGTCTTAATTCGGAAATGTATACTATAATAACCTTTGGTCATATGGATGTGACAATATCATCCAAAGAATACTACCGGAGGGGAATAAAGAAATGAAAAAATCATTTATAGCAATTATGGTCGTTATGATCCTGGCATGGTCGATGCCGGTAATGGCGGCAGCAGCCAAAGCTGAAGAGACTAGCGTGTACGTAAACGGCTCAAAAGTTAAATATGCGCAAGCTCCTTTGACCGAGAACGGCACGACAATTGTGTCGGCCCGGGAAACGATGGAAAGCCTTGGTTTGACGTTTACATGGGACAGCTCGAACAAAAGAATTATCGGCTCTAATGGAGAGATGACGCTCGCAATCGTCTTGGGAGCACCAACTGCAACAGTTAACGGCGTATCGGTGTTCCTTGGAACACCTGCGGTAGAGCGTAACGGCCGTATGATGGTACCGCTTCGTTTCCTTCTGGATGGTCTAGGCGCATCAATGGAAACCAAGGGAAGCCAGATCAGCATCAAAACGGCATCGAAAGAGAAAAGCCGCTACTATACAGGGCTGCCGCTTGAAATTACAAATACGACCGTTAAAAATCTCAGCACCGATACTGTAAAGGTCAACTACGTTGAATATATCTATCTGGATGATACGATGTATACGGTTGATTATTCGCTTTCTTTGGGCGCACGTAAAAAAGGAGTATTCGAGCACTCTAACGCAACGCCAGGCGATGATGTTACAGTCGAGAATGAGGAGCATACATTTTTCGGCCGCGCTGTGAAGAGTATTGAAGTAAACGGTAAGGAAATCGCCAGCAAAGGGTTCCAAAAAGCAGAAAATGCCTATTTGGACGGATCGTTTGAGAATGGCTTGCGGAAGCTGTACGAAAAGCAATTGGCGGAGTACAAAAAATGGATGAAGCAAGAACTGGTTAAAAATAAAAATGTGCCGTTCAAAATTGAAGGGTATAGCATTACTTATGATTCAATCGGCTATCCGGAAGCCAACATTGGTCTGGTAAACTTGACTGACAAAAGAATCGTCTCGTTCGAGCTTTCATTCAGCTGCTACGATGCTTACGGCGACAAAGCGAATGGACTTTTTTCCAAGAGCAACCGGTTCTACGGCAGAGGAAATGATGTAAGTGTGGAAAGCGGAGCAAGCTACACATTCACATGGAGCTTGTCGCAGTTCGACGATACAGCCTCATTGAAAAATATTCAAATCGATAAAGTTGCTTATTCCGACGGAACGTACTGGAAAAGAAAGTAATAGCTCCAAGAGGCGAAATGGTTTAAAGGAGTTTGGCTGCATGCCGCAAATTTCGTCATGGGATGATCATGAGGCGAATAGACTGAAGTGAGTAAGTAATCAGCCGAAAATAAAATCGTCGGTCAATCGACATATTCCTACAATATCATTTCCGTTATCATAAATAGAAGTATATGACGAGGAGAGGATTAATATGGGTTTTTTCGACAAGTTGAAGGAAGGCGCTTCTAAAGCGGCGGATAAGGCGAAGGATTCGGTCGAGGTTGTCCGTCTCAACTCGCAAATTTCGGCAAAGCGTAAAGATATCGAGAAGCATTACATCCAAATTGGCGAAGCCGTATTTCAAGCGAATTTGTCGCATGATTTGTCAGCTGCCGAACCAGCCATCACTACCTTTAGTGAGCAGATCGTAGCCTTGCAGCAAGAAATCGATGAGCTGGAAGAAAAAATTATGGAAATTAAAGACGAGAAGGATTGTGTATGCGGTAAAGTGGTGCCGATCGACACGAAGTTTTGTCCGTCCTGCGGACATAAATTTGAGGAGGCTCCCGCAGCCGCAGCGGAGGGCACAGAGGAGCCGGAAGCAGAAGCTGTCGCACCTGCATCTTCTTCAAGTGAATCGCCGCAACAATAAGTTTGGCCGGCCAAGGCTGTCGAGAATTTCTCGGCAGCTTTTTTCTATATTATTACGAAAATTCAATCTGATTCGCTGTAATGCGAGGCTGGTTTGCAGTATATTTAGCACAAAATGTAAAACTGCAGTTTGTTTGCTGCCTTATTGACGATTTATGTCATCAAAATGCAAATGTGCATTTGAAATGCTCCTAAAGTGCTGTTTTTAGCTAATTTGGACTAAACAACCTGTACTTTTGCATTTTGAGGAGGAAAAACAGCTGGAATGAGCCGATCAACCTGCACTTTTACATTTTGTAGCGGTGTTGAAGAGGTTCTGATGCGATTGGAGGCGGTATTGAGAGGATTTGAGATTCATTGACCGGTACTGTTGTATGTTGTTCACCAGTCCCCCAATAAAAAAGAAACCCAGCGTTTACAAAACGCCGGGTTCTTCTATAATCGAAGCCGTTTCATAAAACGGCCCTCTCTGATGCTATGCTCTGCTTTTTCTCCGGTAGAGAAAATAGACAGCTGTGATACCTGCTAACAGCATAATGATCGAAATCAAGCTGCCTTCGATACCGAATGAAGCGCCGGACAACCAAGCTGGCCCTTTGTCCGTTGCGTAGAGGATGGAGTCGTCCATAATCGTACCGGAAACGTTGAATCCGTAAATATTCCCTTGCAGATAGTTCCACGTTAAATGCATCCCGATCGGCCACCATAATCCTCCGGTTAGCTCACGGGCGATACCGAAAATCACCCCGGCTAGAATCAAGTTTATAATCGGCAGAGGCGATTCGAATATACCGGGATTCATGCTATGAAGCAAAGCGAATAGCAGAGAGGTTACGATAATGGCGGCTTTGCTGCCGTAATGGTAGCGTATTAGCCCTTGAACATAACCGCGAGAATAAACTTCCTCCGAAACAGCCACAAAGATAAACAGCAGCAAGCCCTTCAGCAGCGCCTTCGTCAACTGAGAGTTCCATTCTCCCGATGTCCAGCTGATGCCTCCAAAAGCCCAGATTAACACTGCAGATAGAGAGATGAGTAAAATGCCCGCTAGTAAGCCGTGAACGAGCATGACGCCCCCGTCTTGCTGACGGAGTCCCAGCGCCCACTTCTTTTTCCTTTCAAATAAAGCATACATTCCGAGAGCTGAAGCTATGAACAAAATCGTCTGGATGATTTGTATCCACAGACTATTTTGCGAGGCACTCTCGATGTCCTCCACACCGGTTCCAGATGCCACAACTATGATGGTGTATACGATTCCGACGATAACCGATACGAGGAGAACGACGATAAAGCTTAAAGCGATTTTGCCGGCAACGGCAGCGAAAGTTTTCATGATAATCACCATCCTTGAACGATGTAATGCAGCCTATGCCAATATAGAACTATTTTCCATCGGATGTCAACGGCAATATACAATGCAGCAGAGGAAGCACTTGTAAAATTTGCGTTTAATCGTCAATTTAATTGTGATACGATGAAAGAAAATGTAAGCGGTTAACATCAAACGAGTCGAAGGAGCAAGACTGCGATGAGGAAGCTGTTCATCATATCATTGTCGATTACTTGTATCGTATTGTTCGCCTTCACACTTTCCTCCATTATTCAAATTTTTCACTATGACTTGTCCGCTCCAGCCGAGCTGTCAGGGGGGCAGGACTCCGCATACCGCCTCGTACTTATTACACAAGAAATGGATACGCCCTTCTGGGACTCAGTCGAGAAGGGAGCGTCGCTTACCGCAAAGCAGCATGGTGCGGAGCTTGCAGTGTGGGGCAGCTACGGCACCAATCAGGTCGACTTTCTAAGGAAGATGGAAATTGCGATCGCTTCGAAAGTGGACGGCATTATTGTACAAGGCTTGGATTCGGATGATTTTAATAAGCTTTCTACGGTAAAAGCAGCGGGAAACGGCATTCCGATCTTTACAATCGGCAATGATGTTCCGGTGGAAAAAAGTTTAAGGCGCACCTATATCGGCTCCGATCACGAGAAAGCCGGCAGACTGATTGGCGAGCAGCTGACGAAGGATATCCGCAAATCAGGGAAAGTCGTATTAATGCTGTCTGACCGTCAGGAGGATTTTCAGAACAAAAGGCTTAACGGCATTCTGGAGGCATTGAAGGCGCAGCCAGGCATTGAGCCGATCATTGTCGTGGCTGGCGATACGAGGGAGAAAGTAATCGCAGCAACCAACGATATTATGAACCGGGAGCCGCATATCGAGGGGTTCGTCTCTGTGACAGCCAACAATGCAAGCGCCATGGTGCAGGAAATCGGCAAGCGGGCGAAATTGAGCAGATTTCATCTCTATTCCTTCGATGACAGCGTGGAGAGCCGGACGTTGATGAAAGAGAAGAAGCTGAACGGCATTATCGAGCAAGCCCCCTATACGATGGGCAAACAAAGCGTAGAGCTGATGATTCAGTGGCTGAATGGCGAGACGTTCCCGCTTAACTATGAAGGGTATTTTACCGAAATCAGACTGCTTAAGGCGGATGAGCTTTCATGAATACAATTCAGAAAAAAATATGGCTGCTCGTCGCAATCGTCGTGTTTATAATGGCCGGCATTTGGGTCACGTTAACCTATTACAATCAGAAAATGCAGGATCAATATAATGAAATTTTGCAGCGTTATTTGCAAATGAACGAAGTCAGCGCCTCCAGCCAGCAGCTGGTCACCTCATTAAACAATTACTTGCAAGCACCCTCCTCTTCTAGGCTGGCAAATCTGGAGACGGATCGGCATGAGCTGATCGTCGCCCAAGAGCAAATTACAAATTTGCGGAACAACGGCAATCATTTTACGCTAACGAATTATTTGAATTTGATTGACAGCCTGGTGGACTCCTCCGATCGCTCGGTCCGGTTTTTAAACGCGAAAAACAACGAGGAATCGTTAAATGATTTCGCTGATGCTACGCGTCTCTCTACTTATATCTCTGAGATGACGTTGACGCTGCTGGATACCGAGCTAAAAACCTACGATCAGTTTTATCGCGGCATGATCAAGCAATCCGTCGAATTGAAAAAGCTTGGGATCTGGATGCTTGCGCTCATCACCCTGCTTCTCTTGTTATTTACTTATTGGTTCTCGCTTAGCATTACACGGCCGATTCACAAACTTACGCAAGCAGCCCGCGAACTGTCGCGGGGCAGGTTCGAGATGCAGATTGAAGTGGCGGCCAACGACGAGATTTCTTTTCTCGCTAAAACATTCGATCGGATGCGCATCAATATTAATAACTTGATTTCGGAGATTCAGCACAAGGCACAGCTGGAGAGTGAGCTTCAGACGAATAAGCTTTTGCTTCAGGAGAGCCAGCTGCGCAGCTTGCAGAGTCAAATTAATCCTCACTTCCTGTTCAATACGCTTGATACGTTATCCAAGAAAGCTTATTTGGAAGGCTCAGAAGAAACTAGCGATCTGCTGGCGAGCGTTGCGAGGCTGCTCCGTTACAATCTGAAGCGGCTCGATCGGCCCGTTACGTTATATGAAGAGGTGAAGGTGCTTCGCGAATATATCGCGATCCAGCAGACCCGGTTTACCGAGCGCCTTCGTTATGTAGAAGAAATCGATGATTCTTGCCTTTTTGTCAAAATTCCCGGGTTAACGCTGCAGCCTATGATAGAGAATGCGGTCATACATGCGGTAGAGCCGTTGGAGGATGGAGGAACGATCCGGTTCCGCATCATAGACGGCGGAGCGTTTGTTATCGTCGAGATCGAAGACGAGGGGATGGGTATGACGCAGGAGCGGATTGCGCAAATCTTAGAGGAGCGCGAAGCCGACCGGCAGGACGGCCATTCAACAGGTATTGGCTTTAGCAATGTCGTTCGCAGGCTGCGGTTGTTTTATAACCGGGAGGATGTCATTGCAATTGAGAGCTCAGAGGGCAGGGGAACGAAAGTAACGTTGAAGCTGTTAAAGGAAAGAGAGGCGGGCGACTATGCTGAAGCTGTTAATCGTTGACGATGAGCAAATTGAACGGGAAGGGCTTTTGGCCATCATTAAGGACGGCTTTCCGGATGTCATATTTGAGCAAGCCAGAAATGGAAAAGCGGCGGTGGAGGTCGTTTCGCATTTTCAACCCGATCTCATTCTAATGGATATTAAGATGCCGATTATGAACGGCCTAGAAGCAGTAGAGCGCATTGTCGATGACTATCCGGACATGCGGTTTATTATGGTGACGGCTTACGATACGTTCGACTATGCACGCAAAGCGATTAAGCTTGGCGTGAAGGATTATTTGCTGAAGCCGAGCAAAATTAGCGAGATCAGGGATACGGTAGGCCGCGTCTTAAGACAGATAGAGGAAGAACGTGAAGAAAGGCAAACGCAGCATCAGGTGAAGCGAACGCTTGACCGGATCATGCCGCTCGTTGAAGCCGACGTGGTGACGCAGCTGCTGTTCGATCATGTACATGAGATTCATTTGGACGAAATGATACATCTGCTTGGAGGAAGCGATACAAGCGAAGCTTTCGTGCTGCTTGTTCAAGCAGGGGCAGGAGCGGCAACCGATCAGCTTTATGCTGGAGTGAAGCAGAAGCTGAGGCAAATGGGCAACGGCTGGGCAGGTGCGATGACGGGGCGCTATTTGCCTATTATCGTGTTTTTGGAGTCGCAAAAGTCTTTCCGGGCGCAAGCGGTATCGATCGTTCATGAGTTATTGGCACTGCCTCAGCTGTCGGGTACAACCGACTGTATCATCGGGGTGGGCAATGCCCGTCAGTCGCTTGACGACATCCGTTACTCGTATCATGAGGCTCTGCTGGCCGCAGCTGCTGGCCGTCACCAGCAGCTGCAGCAGTTGAAGCCGTTCGCCCGCCATCGGTTTTACGCGGATAAAGCGGCCGAATCTGAACGTGAGGGTGTGGAGTATGCCGGCAAACAGCTGGAGAAGCAGCTGACAGAATATGTCCGGCTGGGGCAATGGACGGCTGCAGAAGCGGCAATCTACCCGCTTGCCGATCGATACGAGGCGTCGGGCATGGATGTCCATCAAGCCGAGCAACGAGTGCTGGAAACGTTGTGGATCGTCTTCCGCGGGCTGCTGGAGCTTGGTGTAGAGACAGAGCTGCCTTATTATGATTTTCAAATCCATCGTTATTCCGAGCTGCGAACGGAAACCGAATGTCTGCTGCTTCGGATGCGCAAGGACGCTGAAGAGCAGCTCAGCCGTGCCCAGCCCGATGCAATTGCCGAGGTGAAGCAATATATTATCGCCAATTCTCATCTTGATATTTCGCTGGAGACGATCGCCAAGCAGGCCGGTCTTAGTCCTTTCTATATGAGCAAAATGTTCAAAGAGCAGGTAGGCATCGGCTATATCGATTTCTTGACCGACTGCCGGGTCGAGCGGGCCAAAGCGCTGATGGGCGATGCGGATCGCAGTCTCAAGGAAATTGCTTATGAGGTGGGCTACCATGACCCTAACTATTTCAGCAAAGTGTTCAAAAAAATATGCGGCGCCTCGCCGACCGATTACCGGAAAGCGCTCCTCGGCAAGTAGCTTGGCAAGCATATGGCAAAATAGTCCAGATCATCGCAATAGAATCCAGCAATTCTCTCCATTAACGATCGGCCTAGCGTGCTAATCTTGAAATGTAAGCAGTTACATTAAGAATAAGGGAGAGAAGAAAATGACGAAGCACATTACAAAAAGTGGGGTTATGCTGCTTGTTCTTGCTTTTATTCTCGTATTGTCCGCGTGCGGAGGCGGCAACGGAGGCGGAAGCAATTCCGGCGGTAAAAAGGAATCCGGCAAAGACGGCAAAATAAAAATCGGCTTCTCGCTGGATACACTGCAGGAAGAACGCTGGCAGAAGGACCGCGACTTGTTTAAAGCTGCCGCACAAAAGCTTGGAGCGGATGTTGAAGTACTCGCGGCAAACAGCGATGATGCGAAGCAAATCGCGCAAGCGGAATCGTTGATCTCCCAAGGTGTGGACATTCTCGTTGTCGTTCCCCACAATGCGGAAGCAACGGCAGCTATCGTAGAGAAAGCCCATGAAGCGGGCATTAAAGTGTTGGCGTACGATCGTCTGATCAAAAACTCTGACGTTGACCTCTACGTTTCCTTCGATAACGAGCGCGTAGGCGAAATGCAAGCAGAGGCAATTGTAGCTAAAGCACCTAAAGGCAAATACGTGTATATTGGCGGTTCGGAAGCGGACAACAACGCGCATCTGTTCAAGAAAGGCGCAATGAACGTGCTGCAAAAGTACATCGACAGCGGCGATATTCAAATCGTGTACGATCAATGGTCGAAAGACTGGAACCCGGCAGCGGCTCTTTCCAACATGGAGAACGCTTTGACGGCTAACAACAACAAAATTGATGCAGTAGTAGCAGCGAATGACGGCACGGCAGGCGGTGCGATCCAAGCTTTGACGGCACAAGGTCTTGCAGGCAAAATTCCGGTATCCGGACAGGATGCTGAGCTGGCAGCGGCCCAACGCATCATAGAAGGCACGCAAACAATGACGGTCTACAAACCGATCAAGGCACTGGCAGAGAAAGCGGCTGAACTGGCTGTTAAGCTGGCTAAAGGCGAGGATGTAGGCGCAGATAAAAAAGTGAACAACGGCAAAATCGATGTTCCATCCATTCTCCTCGACCCAATCGCTGTTACAAAGGACAACATTGATGCGACGGTTATCGCAGACGGTTTCCACTCGAAAGAAGATGTGTACAAAAACGCGAAATAAAAAGGCAAGCGCGAGCGGGGTGAACGGGGCATGACGGCTGCATTGGAGATGCGGAATATTACGAAAGAATTTCCCGGCGTGAAAGCGCTGAACGATGTGACATTGACGGTAAAGAAAGGCGAGGTTCACGCCTTATGCGGAGAGAATGGCGCCGGCAAATCAACGTTGATGAAGGTGCTCAGCGGACTCTATCCTTCGGGCAGCTATGATGGGCAGATTCTAATCAACGGAGAAGTGAAGCGCTTCTCCAGCATTAAGGACGCGGAGGAGTCGGGAATCGCCATTATTTATCAAGAGCTGGCGCTGGCCAAGGACTTGTCCATTGCCGAGAATTTATATCTCGGCAAGGAGCTGGCCCGCTTTGGGATCATTAACTGGGAGCGGGTTTTCAAGGAAAGCGAGAAATGGCTTACAGAGGTAGGCTTAACCGATGTTAGCCCGGAGACTAGGACCGGTACGCTCGGCATCGGCAAGCAGCAGCAGGTGGAAATAGCCAAAGCGTTGTCCAAGAAAGCCAATATTCTTATTCTCGATGAGCCGACAGCAGCGTTGACCGAGCAAGAGGTTGAAATATTGCTATCGATCCTTCGCGAGTTCAAGAACCGCGGCGTTACCTGCATCTATATCTCGCACAAGCTGAAAGAAGTATTTAGCATTGCAGATTCGGTCACTGTTCTGCGTGACGGCAAAACGATTGGCACTTATGACGTCAACGATATTAATGAGGAACAGGTCATTTCGCTTATGGTCGGGCGGGAACTAAAGGAATTGTTCCCGCGGGTCGAAGCGGTGCCAGGTGACGTTGTGCTGAAAGTGGAGAACTACACTGTCATGCATCCCGACTTGGATCGGAAGGTCATCGACAATATCTCATTCCAGGTTCGGCAGGGTGAAATATTCGGCATTGCCGGTTTGATGGGTGCAGGCCGGACAGAACTCGTAATGAGTCTGTTCGGTTCCTATCCGGGGGCTGCTGCCGGACGAATCGAAATCGAAGGCAAACAAGTAAAGATCAAGCATACGCAGCATGCGATACGGCATGGGATGGCGCTCGTATCCGAGGATCGCAAGAAATTCGGTCTTGTGCTCGGCATGGATGTGAAGAGCAACGTCACGATGGCCAGTCTAAATCAGATTGCATCGGGCGGTGTTATCGATCCTAACCGTGAAGTCATCAGGGGCAATGAATATATTCGCTCCCTGCAAATTAAGGCGAACTCCGTAGAAACCATCGTTGGCACGTTAAGCGGCGGCAATCAGCAGAAGGTCGTGCTCGGCAAGTGGCTGATGACGAAACCGAAGATTCTAATTCTTGATGAACCAACGCGCGGAATCGATGTTGGCGCCAAGTTTGAAATTTATACGATCATGAATGAATTGATTCGGCAAGGCGTCGCTATCATTATGGTTTCTTCCGAGCTGCCAGAGCTTCTTGGAATGAGTCACCGAATTATGGTGATTGCCGAAGGGAAGCGGACGGCGGAATTCACGGCAGAGGAAGCGACGCAGCAGGCGATTATGACGGCTGCGACAGGAGGGAGCGGACTATGAGCTTAAAAACGGAAACGGTGCCGGTGCAGCCGTCACGTGTACAAAATTGGTTTAAATTCGATGCGCGCGCATATACGATGATTGGTGCGCTCATTGCGATATGGGTATTGTTCTCGCTGCTGCATGAACGGTTCCTGTCGCCTACGAATCTTTCAAACTTATTTTTACAAATGTCAGTTACGGCGATTCTCGCCATTGGTATGGTACTGGTTATCGTCGCGGGCCATATCGATCTGTCTGTCGGATCGTTAGTCGGTTTGGTCGGCGGTGTGGCCGCTATGCTTAACGTCTGGTATGATTGGCCCGCCATTCCAGTCGTCATCGCGGCAGTGGCGCTTGGCGCCATCGTTGGATTCATTCAAGGCTGGATTATCGCCTATAAGGCGGTGCCGGCATTTATCGTTACGCTAGGCGGCATGCTTATCTTCCGAGGTGTATTGTTCGGAACGACAGGCAGCGTAACGGTAGCACCTTTGTCGCCGGGTCTGAAGGCAATCGGCCAACATTATACATCGGATATTATTGGATGGATTTTCGGCATAGCCGGACTGCTGCTTGCGGCAGTACTGCTGCTCCGCAAACGTTCATCGCGTATCCGTTACGGATTTGATGTTGAGCCGCTTGCAGTGAGCCTGCTTCGTATGGTGGTTACCGGTGCTCTTATTCTCGGTTTCGTCGCTGTAATGAACAGCTACAAAGGCATTCCGGTTCCATTCGTTATGGTCGTTGTATTGGCCCTCATCTTTACCTTTATTACAAGGAATACAACCTTTGGCCGGCAGGTGTACGCGATCGGCGGAAATCCCGAGGCAGCAAAGCTATCGGGCATCAATATCAAACGCCGGGTGCTTCTTGTATTTGTACTATGCAATACGCTGGCAGCAATCGCTGCACTTGTCCTCACTGCACGCTTGAATGCGGCAACGATGAGTGCCGGACAAAACTATGAGCTCGATGCGATCGCCGCATGCGTTATTGGCGGTACGAGCCTTATCGGCGGCTCCGGTACAATTATGGGTGCGATTATCGGTGCGCTGGTTATGGGCAGTCTGGACAACGGCATGAGCTTGATGAACATGGAGTCGTTCTGGCAGTATATCGTAAAAGGCGGAATCCTTGTGCTCGCCGTATACGTAGACATCTATACGCGCAATCGTAAAAAAGCGTAGAAAATAAGTGAGCGAATACCCCGGCGGGATGCCGGGGTATTTTTTTTATCGAAATGATCCTATATAATTACGATTTAAAATTATTGTAAATATGAAACAATTTCCCATAACACTCCGTCGATAAGGGCAGGAGGTGAGGAATTGAAAAAGTTCATAATCGTTTTTTCGATTCTTTTGATGAGTCTATCACTCCCCGCTTGTTCGTTCGGAAGGCAGCAAACAGCCCAAGACTGGGCATACCGTTTTGTCGTATGGAATGGGGATACGTACAAAGCAACTGATGAAACGGTTCTGGATGTCGAGAAGCAAATCGGTAAGGTTGAGCATTACTCTGACCATGAATCAACGAGAGCGACCGGTGTTTTTTCGAATGAATATCAGAAAGGGACGGCTTTGTATAAGATCAAAGACGTTTCAACAGAGAAAGCCATCGCGGTAGAGAGCAGCGAAGGAAATTATGTATTGCTAGAAAATATCGGCAGGTATGGTTCAAAGGACAATTAAACAAATCAGGGGGAGAGCAGAAATGAAGAAGAGCATGTGGAAGGTTATTCTGACTGGCGCCTTATTGTATACGGCCGTCGTATTGCCGCCCGCGAGCGCCTATACGACTTTAGGGGGCAAATACGCGAGTTCGACAATCAGCTATATCCCGCAAGGGCTTACGGCCAATTATTCATTAGCAATGGCTGATGGCATCGCGGCTTGGAATAATGCCAATGTGGATGCCAGCTTTACCTATACTAGCAATGTCTCTGCAGCCAATCTTGTTTTGAGGCAGGATGCTTATGGCGCCAACATTGGCTGGAATGCGAGGACGGCGAACAAACCCGTTATGACATCCGGTACATACACGAAATCGGATATCGACTTCAACACTTCTGCGATGGATGGGATGACGGTTACGGCCCGTAAAGGGACAGCAGCCCATGAATTAGGACATGTGTTTGGGCTTGATCATGTCACGGATGGCAAACAAGTGATGAGCATATATGGAGTGCGGACGACTTCCGTCCCAGGACCGGATGATATTAAAGGCGTGAATGCGTTGTACTAAACGAAGAAGGGGTGCTTGAGATGAATTCCGTTTTTTCGAAAAAACAGATTTGGACCTTATTCCTTGTCGCAATTGCGGCAGCCATCGTCTTCTTTCAAGTGAGAGCCGAAGCGTCGCGGGACAAGCCGACCTCGACAGTATCGATGCACTTTGATTTGTCGGAGTCATTCCAATCCGTCGACCAATTGCGGACAAGCTCGCCTGTTATCGCCAGAGTGAAGATCAATACAACAAAGAGCTATCCTTACAGTAATGTCGTATTTACTTTATCCGAAGCTTCGGTGCAGAAGGTATACAAAGGCCAGCTTGGAAAGCAAATTCACATTCTCGAGACCGGCGGTTCTTATGGGGGCTTGCATTATTTGGCCGAAGGAAATGCGGTTTTCGCATCAAATGATGAAGCTGTCGTGTTTCTGGAGAAATACGAAGGACCTGTAGCAGAGGATGCGTATGTCATTAAAGGCGTTTACCAAGGGAAGTTTAAAGTGGCGGGCGAAAGATTGATTCCGTCTTCTGAAGTATTAGGCGAGCTGCAATCGATTCAATCATTTAATGATCTTCAAATTTCGAAGTAAGAGATGGGAGTTATCTTGGAAAAAAGGGCTGTTTCCGCAAGGTCGCCATTGCCTAATGGCTTGACCGGGAAACAGCCCTTTTATTTAGAAAGTGAGATACTAATGACCCGATGCCTCGTGGTCATTGGAAAGCTTAAGCATGTCGAACAGCTTGAAGAGCAAGCTCATAATGATCGCTACAACAGTAGCCAGTCCCATTCCTTTGAGCGAGAAGTCCCCGATCACGATTTCTACGCCGCTTAATCCGACAACAAGTACGATAGTCGTAAGGTACAGGTTAGTCGGCTTGCTGTAGTCGATTTTGGATTCGACGAGCATGCGCAAACCAGAAGCGGCGATAACTCCGAACAAGAGCAGCGAGATACCACCCATTACAGCTACGGGAATTTCGGCAATCAGCGCTGAGAACTTTCCGAAGAAGGAAAGCACGATGGCGATAACCGCTGCGCCGCCGATTACGTACGTGGAATAGACGCGCGTAATAGCAAGTACGCCGATGTTCTCACCGTATGTTGTATTCGGAGTGGAGCCTACAAATCCGGACAGCATCGTCGAGATGCCGTTGCCAAGCATAGAGCGGTGAAGGCCGGGATCTTTGGACAGATCCTTTTTAACGATATTGCTCGTTACGATCAAATGGCCGATATGTTCGGCGATGACAACAAGCGAAGCGGGAACAATCGTCAGAATTGCTCCAAGTTTGAACGATGGCATCGTAAATGTAGGGGATGCTACCCAACTGCTGGCCGCCACTTTATCAAACTCCGCATAACCCATCCAGTAAGCAATAAGATAGCCAGCCACAATCCCGAACAAAATCGGAATGATGCGCATAAAGCCACGGAAAAGGACGGAACCAATTATCGTAATGAGCAAGGTAGCGGTGGAAATAATGACAGTTCCGCGATCCAATGCCCAAGCCGCATCAGGAGGGGAGCTTGGCGGTTTAATCCAACCGGCCATTCCTGCTGCTACCGGAATGAGCTCCAGACCGATAACGGCGACAATTGCGCCCATCGCTGCTGGAGGGAATACGACATCAATCCAGCCAGTGCCTGCAGCCTGGATGATCAGTGCGACGATAATGAAGACTAGGCCGGTAATGATGAAGCCGCCTAGTGCTGCCGCATAACCTTCCTCCGGATTCGCAAACTTGCCGATAACCGCACCTACTGGAGCGATAAAGGCGAAGCTCGAACCGAGGTAAGCCGGTATTTTGCCTTTGCAAATAAAGATGTAAAGCAAGGTGCCAATCCCGTTCATTAGCAAGCAAATTGCTGGATCGACGCCGAGCAAGTTCGGTACAAGCACAGTCGAACCAAACATAGCGAAGAGATGCTGCAGGCTGAGCATTAAGCTTGGCCCAAACGCAGGTCTTTCGAGTACCCCTATTTCTCTTTTCATTGTGCAGCTTTCCTCCATTAATAGAACTAAAATATGACCCTTTACGATTCTATATAGTCCAGTATTGGTTTGACAAGCATTGTTTTTGCAATTGCTTAAATTTTTTTTAACAAATTCAAAATAAATCTGACATGACTGGTTTAGATAGGCGAAAC
Source organism: Paenibacillus radicis (ex Gao et al. 2016) (assembly GCF_014641555.1). Classification (GTDB taxonomy): domain Bacteria; phylum Bacillota; class Bacilli; order Paenibacillales; family Paenibacillaceae; genus Pristimantibacillus; species Pristimantibacillus radicis. The sequence continues at coordinate 3,048 of NZ_BMHY01000028.1, read as the reverse complement.
GGAACGTATATTCTCTGACGCTATTGTCTATGTCCTGCTATAGTAAGTAGCAAAGACAGCGATAGAAGGGCAGTGGCCGGCCGGATGAAGAATGTGCTCGTAACGGGATACCGTGCGCATGAGCTGCAAATTTTTGACCAGAAGCACCGGAATATTGAATATATTAAAAAAGCGATTGAAAGCAAGCTGCTTCCTCTGATTGAAGAAGGGCTGGAATGGATGATAACGCCGGGACAATACGGCACCGATCTATGGGCCTGTGAGGTAGCGATTGAACTTAGGCGGCGTTACCCGCGGCTCAAGGTATCCATTATTACCGCATTCAGCAATCAAGAAGAGCAGTGGAAGGATGAACGCAAAGCCTACTACCAGAAGATTGTGGAGGGCGTAGACTACTACGGGGCTGTCAGCAACCAGCCTTATGTCGGTCCGTGGCAGTTCCAAGCAAGGGACGAGCTGTTGTTTCGCAAGACGGATGGCATCATTCTGTTCTATGATGAGGAAGCGGCCGAGAGCAGCGCGAAGTTTGTTCGGGATAGGGCGCTCAAAAAACAGGAGGAGTCGGGCTATCGTTTTATTGGCATTGGCGCCGATGATATCCAGAATATAGTAGAAGAAGAGAATAGCCGGCGATACGACGATATGTAGCGGCTAACAAATAACAAATAAAGCAACGTTCTCCTATGGGGACGTTGCTTTTATTTGTAGGAAGGCGACATTTTCGTTAGCTGAATGAGCGGGTGCTAGAAGCGGTATTACAATCGGGGGGCCGGAAGCTTTACAGTAAAAACAGCTCCTTGCCCGTACTGACTTTGTACGGCAATGTTGCCGTCATGAAGCGTTACGATTTTGTGGGCAATGGAGAGACCGAGGCCGCTGCCTGAAGCTGCCCGTGACTGGTCTGCTTTATAGAAGCGCTCGAATAAATAAGGCAAATCAGCTTCGGGGATGCCTTCGCCCGTATCACGGATAACGATATCAATCTGTTCGGAAGCGGGTTTGATTGCAATGCTTAGCGTACCCATAGCTTTGGAAAACTTGATGCTGTTGGTGATGAGATTCGTCCATACCTGATAGAGAAGCTGGGCGTCTCCGGAGATCATCGTCTCGGGCAAGTCCAGCTCTAGCTCTAGCTGCTTCTCTGACCATTGCCACTCCAGCATAATAATAATTTGCCGAAGCTGCTCGTCCAAGCGAAATGGCGCATACTCCAGCTGCTTGGCTTGATCCAAGAAGGCAAGCGTGAGCAGTTGCTGGCTTAGTGAAGACAGCCGAACAGTCTCGGATGCAATAATGCGCATATACCCGACAGATTCCTCTCGCGAAACGGATGGGTCTGCTGCAGCGGTCGCTAGTCCTTGAATCGAAGTCAACGGGGTCTGGAATTCATGTGAAACGTTGGCTACAAATTGCTGGCGGCTTTCTTCTGAACGGCGGATAGATGCCGCCATAGAGGCGAAGCGCCTGGCCAGCTCGCCGATCTCATCTTTTCGCTCGCTGTCCAATTGAACCTCATAGTCTCCATTTGCGATTTGCCCAGTCGCTTTCGTTAGTTTTTTCACGGGATTAACGATATAACGGCTGAGTACGACGATCAGAAGAAGGCTGGAAACGAAGGAGCCGCCGATAAATGCAGCCATTATAAAACGAACTTCGCCTATTTGCTGCTGCAAGTCGGGCCGTACGAACAACGCAGCGCGGCCTTCTGGCGTTTCTATAGGAACGCCGGCTGTATTGCGAAGACTGTTGACGAAGAACGCGAATACCGCAAGTCCGTCATTGTCATCATTCATTCCCTGATAGAATTCGCCATCCATCACGAGATCGTATTGTGCCGAGCTTAATACGCCCTGCTTGAATGGGGACCCGAATGCGCGAGCTTCGTGACGGTCGTTGACCAAGTAGAACTGATATCCCAGCGTAGCCATTTTTGTTAAGTAATTCGGCAGGTCTATGCCGGAAGTATGCTCGTACAGCTCTTTTACCGCGAGGGCTGTTTTCATTGTCCGTTGTTCATTTTGCGAGAGCAGATTGTTCTTATAGTAGCTATTTGTAAATAATAGGCCTGCGACGCTGCTGACCGCAGTAACAACAATAAACGTCAAGACGATGCGAACGTATAAGGTTTTCACTCGGCTGCCTCCAATTTATAGCCTAAACCTCGGACAGTTGTAATCAAAAAATCTTCCTGGCATTCTGCAAATCGTTCCCGAAGCCGTTTGACGTGGACATCGATCGTACGGCTGTCTCCGCTGTAGTCGGTTCCCCAAAGCAGTTGAATCAGCTGCTCTCTTGTATAAATCCGCCCAGGGTTGCTTGCTAGTTGGGAGAGCAGTTCGAACTCTCGCAGCGGAAGCTCGAATAAATGGTCGCCCTTGCGAATTTCATGACTGCTTCTATTGATAACAACGGAGCCCAGCTTGATTGTATCCTGAGAGACGAGCCGATAACGTCTGAGAAGCGCCTTCATTCGGAACAACAATTCTTTGGGGTCAAAAGGTTTTACCATATAATCGTCAGTACCGGATAGAAATCCTTGTTCCTTATCCTCCATCTCTCCTCTAGCTGTGAGCATGATAACTGGAATATCATAATGCTGGCGAATCTCCCGGCAGAGCTCATGTCCGTTTTTCGCTGGCATCATTATATCGACTACAGCTAGTTGGACTTGCTCCTGCTCAAGAAGACGCGCAGCAGCTTCACCGTCGGGAGCTTCTATTACACCGTAGCCTTCTTTAGAAAGAATGAATCGAAGCAAGGTGCGAATAGCGGGATCGTCGTCTGCTATTAAAACGTTCATGCGCATAAGAATCGCGCTCCTTTGTTCTATAGTAAGTATAAGTTCATAGGTTTGATTCGAGTGTAGCATAAGAAAAGACGCTTTCCCAATAGAGGCTATTATAGAAGTGGACGGCTCGTTTTTCATGATTTAAAAGTTTTTTTGCAAAAAGGGTTGCCAAAACGATTCAGCCTATGGTATATTCTAATTCCGGCCGAGAGAGACGCGGTTGGCGAGGCAAGCGAGAGCGAATGGGACAAGCTGAACGG
>NZ_BMHY01000027.1 GCF_014641555.1 Paenibacillus radicis (ex Gao et al. 2016) | reverse complement strand
GCCCCTGTCACTCCTGTTGCACCTGTTAGTCCTGTCGCTCCCGTTGCTCCTGTGACTCCTGTCGCACCTGTTGCTCCTGTTGCTCCTGTATCACCTGTTGGTCCTGTTGGTCCTGTTGCTCCTGTTGCTCCCGTTGTTCCCGTTGCTCCCGTTGCTCCTGTATCACCTGTTAGTCCTGTCGCTCCCGTTGCTCCTGTGACTCCTGTCGCACCTGTTGCTCCCGTTGCTCCTGTGACTCCTGTCGCACCTGTTGCTCCCGTTGCTCCTGTGACTCCTGTCGTTCCTGTTGCTCCTGTTTCGCCAGTTACACCCGTTGCTCCTGTTGCTCCCGTAGCTCCTGTTGCTCCTGTAGCACCTGTTGCTCCTGTCGCTCCCGTTACTCCCGTTGCTCCCGTTGCTCCTGTTCCACCTGTTGCACCTGTTGCTCCGGTATCGCCCGTTGTTCCCGTTGCTCCTGTATCACCTGTTGGTCCTGTCGCTCCCGTTGTTCCCGTTGCTCCCGTGGCTCCTGTATTGCCTGTCGCCCCCGTGACTCCCGTGACTCCTGTCGTTCCTGTTGCTCCCGTTGCACCTGTTGCCCCTGTTGCACCCGTTGCACCCGTTGCTCCTGTGGCTCCTGTATCACCTGTTGCTCCCGTTGCACCCGTGGCTCCTGTTGCTCCCGTTGCACCAGTATCACCTGTAGCTCCCGTCGCACCTGTGGCTCCCGTTGGTCCTGTTCCACCTGTCGCTCCGGTTGCTCCTGTTCCACCTGTTCCACCTGTTCCACCTGTTGCCCCTGTTGCTCCCGTTGCTCCCGTGGCTCCCGTTGCACCCGTTGCTCCTGTATCCCCTGTTGGTCCTGTCGCGCCCGTTGCTCCTGTTGTTCCCGTTGCACCCGTTGCTCCGGTGGTTCCAGTTACTCCCGTTACTCCTGTTGGTCCTGTTGGTCCTGTTGCTCCTGTGTCGCCAGTTACACCCGTGGCTCCCGTTGCTCCTGTATCACCTGTTGGTCCTGTCGCTCCCGTTGCTCCTGTTGCTCCTGTTGCTCCGGTGGCTCCCGTTGCTCCTGTATCACCTGTTGGTCCTGTCGCTCCCGTTGCTCCTGTTGCTCCTGTTGCTCCGGTGGCTCCCGTTGCTCCTGTATCACCTGTTGGTCCTGTCGCGCCCGTTGCTCCTGTTGCTCCTGTTGCTCCGGTGGCTCCCGTTGCTCCCGTTGCACCTGTTGGTCCTGTCGCTCCCGTTACTCCTGTTGCTCCGGTACCGCCTGTTGCTCCCGTGGCTCCTGTATCACCTGTGGCTCCTGTGTCGCCAGTTACACCCGTGGCTCCCGTGGCTCCTGTCGTTCCTGTTGCTCCGGTTGCTCCCGTTGCTCCTGTTGCTCCCGTTGCCCCTGTTGCCCCTGTTGCTCCCGTGGCTCCTGTATCACCTGTTAGTCCTGTCGCTCCCGTTGCTCCCGTCGCTCCTGTTGATCCAGTTGCACCCGTCGCTCCCGTTGCTCCTGTTTCACCTGTTGCTCCGGTATCGCCCGTTGCTCCCGTCGCTCCTGTTGATCCAGTTGCACCCGTCGCTCCCGTGGCTCCCGTTGCTCCTGTTTCACCTGTTGCTCCGGTATCGCCCGTCGTTCCCGTGGCTCCTGTCGTTCCTGTTGCTCCGGTTGCTCCCGTTGCTCCTGTTGCTCCTGTTGCTCCGGTATCGCCAGTTGCACCCGTGGCTCCGGTACTGCCTGTTGCTCCGGTGACTCCCGTCCCGCCCGTTGCCCCTGTGGCTCCTGTCGCACCTGTTAGGCCTGTTACACCCGTAACCCCTGTAACACCCGTGGCTCCAGTGTCACCCGCTCCGGTAGCTCCGGTCGGACCTGTAGCTCCGGTTGCACCCGCAGCGCCTGTCTCACCTGTCGCGCCTGTAGCACCGGTTACGCCCGTGGCGCCCGCTGTTGCACCGGTTGGCCCTGTTACGCCCGTTGCCCCAGTTGCACCTGTTGCACCCGTACTCCCCGCTCCCGTGGCGCCTGTCAGCCCGGTTGCTCCTGTCGCACCTGATACACCTGTTACGCCTGTCGCTCCCGTTACACCCGTCGCACCTGCCGTCGCTCCAGTCGGCCCTGTCACACCAGTGGCCCCTGTTGCTCCCGTAATGCCTGTCGCTCCGGGATCACCTTCTCCGGTCGGTCCAGTCGGACCCGTAACCCCAGTTGCACCTGTAACTCCCGCTACACCAGCTGCTCCGGTCGCCCCAGTCGATCCGGTTGCCCCACGGTGTCTCTTAGGACATTTTTTCTTCTTTTTTCGCCCATGCTTTGTTGGCTTACATTTTATATGCCGCTTATGAAATCGGCAATCATCATCAACGACTACTATCGTATCAGCTATCTCCAAATACGCTTTCTTGCCTTTTTGTCGACGGCCCAGCCGCCGGGTTACAGATCCAATATTTATACGACGATAGGACTTCCCACGACGACTGTTCATGCTTCGTCACCTCTTACTGATGTTTAATCTTGCCCCAAATCGTAAGCACTTGCCTAATCGATACAATTTATGGTTTCCGTATAGGAGCAAACACGGTATACGCCCAGCGCATGTAAAAAAATAACAGCAGATGCCACTGGCAAAAGCTGTTCTTAGACATTCCTATTCAAATGGCTCACCGTTTCTCTACTAGCCAGCCTTCTTTTCTCATTTACAATCTATTATTAATCCCGGCTGTAGATCAAATCATCCGGCACCCCCACTGGTATAGGATAGGGCTGAATTCCTTTCAATTGATCCAGCGAGCGATTTACATGATGCTTGTAGTTGCGGGTGCGAAGCAGCAACCTTTTTTTTGCCGCCAATAGCCGTTTATCACTTATTTTCCAAGTATGAGAGTTCCGATTGGCTCTGCGAATTGCCGCAAAATTATAGGGTGAGGTCGTAAACACCCTGAATCCCTTGCGAATCGAAGCTTTAACAAACCGAACGTCAGAGCCCTGCCGTACCTTCGTGGAAAACTTTACTTTCTTAAAGACACGTCTGTGGAACATAATCGTTGCCCCCGCGATTTTCCGGCATCGGCTATACGGGCGCACAGGCATTTGTCGTAATAGCAGCAATGAACGATGCGGCATATAGAAGAAGCAGGTTCGTTTGCCGACCAGATCCGCCTTCTTTTTCGCGAATAGCCCCATTGCTTCCGGTATATAGCTTGGCGCATAATAATCGTCATCATCAAACTTCGCAATATACGGATACTTTGCGCGGGCCGCAGCATAGTTGAGGCAAGCTCCCAGTCTTTTCGACTGCGGCTGCCGTAATACAGTTACGCCCGGATATTGCTGAGCCAACTGCAAGTAGGGATCGATTGCTATCGCGTTTTTATTCAGTACAATGATTAATTCCTTTGGGGCCCATTTTTGGCGTACATAGTTTTGAAAGATTTGATGAATAAATTTCGGACGGATGGTAGAGGTGATGATCGTAACACCCGGCACATTTTTATTTTTCAACGTTATTCTCCTCTCTTGCCTGGCTGCATTCTAAAAATAATGCGCCGTAATAGACAGATATCGTGAGCATACCGCGCTGATTTTAATATTTTAATAGAATAGTAGAAGAGCTCCGAAGGAGTTGGATCCAAATGATGATAGAAACTGCTGCTAATGGCGCTGGCGCGGCAAAGGGGAAGGTTGGCATTATCGGTCTCGGATTTGTCGGTCTGCCGCTGGCTATCGCCTTTATCAAGAAAGGCTTCAACGTTGTCGGCATCGATCTTGATCCGTTGAAAATCAATGCAATTAATGAAGGCAGAAGCTATGTGCAAGATATTGAAAATGAAGAGCTGGATGCTGCGATGGCTTCCAGCCGCTGGTTTGTCTCGACAGAATATACCGCTGTCATGGGCGTGGACACGATTATCCTATGCGTACCAACCCCGCTGTCAGCTAACCATGGACCCGATCTGTCTTATCTGACTGATGCATGTACACGGCTTTACCCGCTGCTCAGGCATGGTCAACTCATTATCGTGGAAAGCTCAACATATCCCGGAACCACTAGAGAAGTGGTGAAGCCGCTGCTGGAGAAAGGCGGACTGCAAACGGGGCAAAATCTGTTCATCGCCTATTCCCCCGAACGCATTGATCCCGGCAATCGGGACAATACACTGACCGGCATTCCGAAAGTAGTAAGCGGCGTAACCCCGCAATGCCTTGCTCGTATTGAGAAGCTGTACAGTCAACTATTCGATCATGTCATTCCAGTGTCCACAACAGAAGCTGCGGAGACGACCAAGCTGCTGGAAAACAGCTTCCGTTTCATCAACATTTCATTCATGAATGAATTTGCCGACATATGCGAGAAGCTGAATGTGAACATATGGGAGGTTATCGAAGCTGCGGCATCCAAGCCTTACGGCTACAGCCCCTTCTATCCCGGTCCGGGAATCGGCGGCCACTGTATTCCGATTGATCCTCTATATTTGCAGTGGAAGGCGGAGCAGTTCGGCATAACGAGCAAGTTCATTCAGCTATCGCAACAAATCAACGATGCTATGCCCGCCTCGATCGTCACCAAGCTGCAGCTTGCTCTCCCTAAGGGAAAAGCACTCGCCGATGCGCGAATTATCGTATATGGGGTCACTTATAAAAGAAATATTGCCGATTCTCGGGAATCGGCGGCCATTGCGATATTGAATGTATTGCAGCAAAGCGGCGCAGACATCAGCTATCATGATCCTTATGTTCCCTCAGTCCGTCTTGCAAATGGTACACAGCTTGATAGCATCGTCCTTACTGAAGATGAGCTGGAGCAAGCGGATTGCCTACTGATAGGCACCGACCATACCGTCATGCCTGCTCAGTTTATCGCCGACCATAGCAAGCTTATTCTGGATACACGCCACGTTTTCAAGAAGGATATCGGCAAGGCTCGAATTATCCGGCTAGGAGACGGGACCTCTGCCTACTAACGTTTGTGAGCAGTATATGTAGCACATGCTGGACAGCGTGCCTAACGAACAATAAATTCCACTCGTGTCCCGTCCGGGTATTGCTCCAGCTGGTTGCTGACCCAAGCTCCCGCACCCCGGTTGTCAGATGGCGATATGTATTCGATATCGGCGCCCGCTCCGCCTTCCGAGCACATGGCCATCGGCCATTCATCGCGATCAAAGCCTTTCTTGGTTGGCACACCCCTTAGGGAATCCTTACGGTTATCCTCAGCTCCGACCCGGTCAATCGTACAAACCTTTGATTCTCCGCTTTCAATGGCGTCTTCAATATGCTTGGCGGTTTCCGGGAATCGATCGGCTGGAAAATACAGCTTATAATCCGCTTCGCTATTCTCGCTGCTCGTAGAATGCGTACCTGCTTCTTGCTCCAGATCCAACTGGGGTACAATGTACATCGCAACAAATGCGATGGCGAGCAGCATAATCAGATTCCAAAACTTCTTTTTCATCGACTTCTTTTTCATCGATCTCCTTTTCATCTGTTAAATATCCCCCTGATGCATAATTTCGTTAATCTCTGACCATTGTAACCCAAATGCTTCCTGGGCGCGCCTATCAAAAAGCATGAAAAATAGCGCTGCCGCTGCAGCGCTATTAGACTTGCTATGTTTGTAGAGGTTGTGATGGACTAGGTATCATATCTTTTCGCCGATACGCGCTGAGGAACAAGCCTATAGCAGACAATTCAAGAAGGGTTGAGGTTCCCCCATAGCTGATGAAAGGAAGCCTCATCTCGGTCATCGGCAGCCAGCCGAACGACATGCCAATGCACCAGAGGAATTGCAAGCATAGTATCGAGAACAAGCCGATAACCAATCCTTTCGCATAGCGGTCGCGCAGCCGGCTTATCATAATTCCGATTTGCGCCATAAACATGATCACGACAGTAAGGATAAGACCCGCCATGACCCAGCCCATACTGTACGTAAGATAGGTAAAGATCATCTCGCTATGGATGAAGGGCAGCGTTCGATTGGACACCCCAAAGCCTTGCCCCCACAAGCCTCCGTCATGAATAGCTTGAACGGACATTCTCGTCATATAGGTTGAATCCGGATTGTCTGTTAGCTTCAAGAAGCTGCTCAATCGCTCCGAAAGGATGTATTGGAATGATCTGTCGAAAAGCAGATATAGCCCAAGCATAACGACCGCAGCCAACATCCCGGACGATAGCAGCAGCCATCTGCGCACATACACAGTCATCACAATTACAAGACAGGTCAAGTAAATAAACAGATACGTATGGGTACTCATGCTTAGAAAGAGGAGGCAGGGAAGGACGAAGCAGAACAGCATATCTTTGAGCCCGTAAACGATCCGCCTTCCTTTACCCGCCGTTGCCGCCTTTTCGCTAGAACGGAGTAGAATTCCAATAATGGAAAGAATAAAAAGATGCAGACAAATCCATACACCATCGAAGGTAAAGTAGGGAATAGAGATCCATCCTTTTTTGCCATTAACTTGGTTGCCAAAGTACGCCAGTACTATCATGACTAGTACAGTCAAACCATAGAGATGCCAGGAATACTTCTGCAGCTTTCGGTAATCAAAGAAAAAGTATAGGCCTGCCATAATGCCGAGGCCAATGCCGATATATACCATTTTGTTGACCAAGAAATCAGTAGTCATACGTTGGTTCCCAGCCAGCTGCACCGAATACATCGCTGTCAGCGCAATCGCTACGAAAACAGCGACCAAGGCGAGCAGGCCCCAATTTGCCCTTGGCTTATGCGCTTGGTGGAACTGTCGGCCGACATCGTCGGGATCACCCATTTGGGCGACGGCCAGACGAATCGCCTCCTTTTGCCCATAGCCCTCCTGCTCCTTCTCTTCGACAAGCTCCTCCAAATGTGCCAGCAATTCCTGCTGAATGTCACTATGGACGGACTTCGCTTTAATATGTCCGCATACCCGCCTCAAATATAGCCGTACAACCTCATGCTCCTGAATCGCTGCACTGCGGCTCATGCTTGTCCCTCCCCTAGTACACGGTCAACGGTACTCCGGAATAGCGCCCACTCCCGCTTCTTCTCTTCTAACTGTTTGCGGCCCTGATCGGTAATTCGGTAGTACTTGCGCTTGCGCGCGCCCTCCTCATTCCAATAAGCCTCTACCAGCCTTTCCACCTCTAACGTATGGAGAATGGGATACAGCGTCCCCTCTTTAAACGTAAACACACCGTCAGAGCTTTGCTCGATTTCCTTCGTCATCTCATAGCCGTACATTTCCTTACGGTCCAGCAGCGTCAGAATAAGAATGACCGTACTGCCTTTCATCAGCTCTTTGTTAATCGTCATGGCATCCTCAACCTCCATTCACCCTTAATGTCGTATACATTGAATATCTATGTATCGAATATCTAGGTATAAGTATAGCGTAAAGCCCCATTTTCTGACAACCCTTGTTTTCCCGAAAAATGAAAAAAGCTGCAGGCTCCGGAGACTGACACCTGTCATAAACAGTAGTCATTCCCCATACCTGCAGCTTCGTCATATAGAATCGTTTATTGCTTAGGTGCGCATACGCCGTCTGTGCAAGAAGCGTCATCGCCTTCGTCTCCGCCGATAACCGTTAGAGGCTTGCTCTCCTGATAGGCCTGTTGTACGGCTTGAAGGAATACCTCACTTGGCTGTGCGCCGGATACCGCATACTTCCGGTCAATAACGAAGAAAGGAACGCCGCGAACGCCAATCTGGCTCGCTTCCTGTTCGTCCGCACGCACTTCTTGCGTATAGGTAGGGCTCTTGAGCGCCTCCAGCGCCTCGCCGCGATCAATACCCACTTCTACTGCCAGATCAGCCAGCGTATCATGGTCACCCAGATGCTTCCCTTCTGTAAAATAAGCCTTGAACAACCGCTCGGCCATCTCCTCGCGTTTGCCGGATTTCGCCGCCAAATGCGTCAGACGATGCGCGTCGAAAGTATTCGTCAGCACCATTTTATCCATATGGTAGTCCAGACCAAGCGTGCGGGCCTGTTCCGTCAAATTACGGTTATTAGCCTCCGCTTGCTCGCGGCTCATACCGTATTTCTTAGAAAGCATATCATTTACATCATAATCCACATCGCGTTTCGCATTCGGGTCCAGCTCGAAGCTGCGGAATTCTACCTCTACATCGTCCCGGTGAGCGAATTGCTCGAGTGCGCCTTCCAGCCGCCGTTTGCCTATATAACAGAAGGGACATGCAAAATCGGACCATACTTCGATTTTCATGCAGCACCATCCTTTACTTTTTAGTATGAATTAAATGTAACATACTTTACTTTTTAAAGCTACCTTACAGACCGCTTTACCCTTTCAGCAGCTTTGTCAGGTCCTCAAGCTTCACAGCATCCGTTGGAAGCTCATGCGTGAACGTCGGCGTCTCGCCAACGCCCGAGTACTCGATATCGATATGCAGATTCAGCTTCAGCGCCTCTCCGCTTTCTTTATCCGTATAGACTGCGTTAATAATCTGGGATTGATAGGACAAATAATCACCGGTAATGGCGCCAGTCACAGATAATTCCTTCACCTGCAGCTGCTCTTTGAGCGAATCCTTAATTTGAGCCTTGTTCGTCTCCAGATCCGCCTTCCACTTCTCAACCTCTTCCTTCTTCATCTGAAACGTATCCAGATACGCTTCGTTAGAAGCCAGAATGCCGTAGAGCTCCGGCAACAATTTGGTGACAATCGTCTCAATAGAAGAAGAATAATTGCTGTCGTCAATCGCAAAGCGTACGACTTGATCGGCTTTCACGCCTTCTGGAAGTCCGGCTTCATCGGATTTCACATTGCTAAAGTAGTTTTTCTCGTCAAAATGTTTCAAAAGCAGTCCATTCAGCTCATCCATTAGCTTCATTTGCGCACCCAAATCAAGAGCGGCTGCATTTTGCTGCTGGGCAGCCAAGGCTTCCATGTCGATTTCAATATATTTGCCTAGAATCGTATTTGGGAGCTTCAGCAAGGGAATGGCCGGAATTTGTACGTACATTTTGTCATTGCTGATTAGAATAGGTACTTTAATGGTTAAGCCAGCCAGAACGATATTCAGTTCCATATCGGTCCGCAGCGGTTCTTTCTGATACACTGTATTGATCTTCAAGGTTGCGCCTTTCAGCATGCCCGCAATGCCCGATGCGACAGCCAAATTTGGTTTTGAGGCCGTGCTGGCAGGCAGCTGCAGCTCATCGATGCCGATCGTTATCGCTTGCGTATAACTGCCGGCTTCTCCTGTCTTTTTGATCGCATTCTGCAGCGATTGCTTCGGTGATGCATTCGAGCTGCAGCCTGCAACTAGGAATAGAACGGCTGTTAGGCATAACACAGCCATCCGTTGCCAATTTTTCATATTCGTAATGTCCTCCTCGTCGCTTGTCCAATACCTCCATTCTATAACAATTGATTTTGATTTAGTAGTTACAATATAAACCGAACAATCCCGCTTCAGCGAACTGAAACGGGATTGCCGGAATTCTTATTTATAGGAATCGGTTAATTAACCCTCAGGGTTGTTATGATCGACATGGTTACGCTGCTTCGTTTTCTTGGAGCCTGACAATGGCTGTTGCTGATGCCCGCGATGCTTCTCTCCGCCTCCGCCGCCATTGCCATTGGAATCCGGAACAGGAACGCTTTTCGGCTTGCCCATCTGCACTACCTCCTAGGAATGAAGGATATGATTTAATTGCGCTGATGCTTTAGATCCGTTGGCTGGTCGTGGTTGATCGCGTCCTGGTTGCGGCGGTCATTGACATCCTGCTGCAATTGCTGCGCATGATGGCTGTTTACCGGCGTTTGAGCCAGATCGTTCACCACGTTGGATAAATTTTTATCCACAGACCCCTTTGCTTTCGTCATCCTCGTTCAGCTCCTTTATGCGTGCGTTAATTGCTGCAGCGCCTGCGCACATTCATGCAAGTGCCGCGTATAGTCCTGAATGAGCTGTTGAATCGTCTCAGTACGTTCATCTACCGACACATGATCCTTCTCCACATCAACAAGCTCGACGCGAACTTCACGGCTATCCACATATTGCACCTTAAAATCAAGGGAATACGCTTGCCGGCCCGCGACTTCAATCGTCACACGAAGAGCGGACGAGTCCGACTCATCGGCTAATACCTCACATTGATCCGATTGCTGTACCCGTTCGGGCAGTGTACGCTGCCATGCATCCACCAATTGCTGCTGATCGATACGAAGCTCATCTTGTTTCGCCATTGTTAGCACCTCCCGTCTTTAAGATGCGGCAATTCGAAATGATTTATGCGATACGCCTCATTAAGTTATCCACATAGTTACACACATTTTATTAAGGTTATCCACATTTTTAAATATTTTATCCCCAATCTGTGAAGAAAAACAAAAAAAGCGCCTGGGGATATTCCCAGACGCTTGAGTGTTTATTTAAATGGCGGAGAGGAAGGGATTCGAACCCTTGTGGGCTTGCACCCTAACGGTTTTCAAGACCGCCCCGTTATGACCGCTTCGGTACCTCTCCGTAATGAAACCGTAACAGATCATATTGTACCACAGGCTAAATTCGAGAAGCAACTCTTATTTAGCCTGTGGACAAAAATGTTTTAGCCGCGTGGTTGAATCACAGTCAATCCGCCCATGTATGGACGAAGTACTTCCGGTACGATAATCGTTCCGTCGGCTTGCTGATAGTTCTCCAGAATAGCGGCAAAAGTACGTCCTACCGCCAGCCCTGAGCCATTCAGCGTATGCACGAACTCAGGCTTGCTCTTTGGCTCGCGGCGGAAACGAATGGCCGCACGGCGTGCCTGGAAGTCCTCTACGTTGGAACACGACGAAATCTCGCGGTATGTACCTGCGCTAGGCAGCCATACTTCAAGATCATACGTCTTCGCAGCCGTAAAGCCCATATCGCCTGTACACAGCGCGAGTACACGATAAGGCAGTCCCAGCAGCTGAAGTACTTTTTCCGCATTTGCAGTCATTTTCTCCAGCTCGTCGTAGGAGTCCTCAGGCTTCGCCAGCTTAATCAGCTCTACTTTGTTGAACTGATGCTGACGGATCAAGCCGCGGGTGTCCCGGCCTGCAGCGCCTGCTTCCGAGCGGAAGCACGAGCTGTACGCGACAAAATGCTTCGGCAGCTCGTCTGCCGACAAAATCTCTTCCCGGTGAAGGTTCGTTACCGGCACTTCAGCCGTAGGAATGAGGAAAAAGTCGGATTCCGCGATTTTAAACAAGTCTTCCTCGAACTTCGGAAGCTGTCCCGTGCCGATCAAGCTGTCACGATTGACGATGTACGGAGGCAGGATCTCTTCATAGCCGTGCTGATCGCTATGCAGATCCATCATGAAGCTGATGAGCGCACGCTCAAGACGTGCCCCAAGTCCACGATAGAACGTAAAGCGCGAGCCCGTAACTTTGCCTGCACGCTCAAAATCAAGAATGCCAAGCTCCTGCGCCAAATCCCAGTGTGCCTTAGGCTCGAAGTCGAATGTCGTCTGCTCGCCGTGACGGCGAATTTCTACATTGTCTTCTTCCGAAGCGCCTACCGGCACGCTGCTATGCGGCAAATTCGGGATCGCCAGCATGATATGCTCGATTTGAGCTTCCAGCTCGCGAATCTCGTCATCCAGCTCTTTAATGCGGTCGCCTACCTCGCGCATTTCCAAGATTAACGCGTCCGCATCTCCGCCCGACTTTTTCAGCTTAGCGACTTCTTGAGAAACCGTATTGCGGCGGTTTTTCAAATTATCCGTCTCAACCAGCAAATCGCGGCGTTTCACGTCAACTTCGTTAAATCCAGTGATCAGGTCCAGCGAAGCGCCGCGGTTTTTCAGCGCCTGCTCCACCTGTTCATATTCGTTGCGCAACCATTTGACATCTAACATGAACTTTGAACCCCTCTCTCTTAGCGGCTCGCTGCCGCTTCTTTCACCATATCGACAAAATAAGCATGAAGGCGGAAATCGTCCGTAAGCTCCGGATGGTAGGAAGACGCCAGCAGATGCCCTTGTCTAGCCGTCACGATCTCGCCCTTGTACGTAGACAGTACGTCCACGTTTTTGCCGACTTCTTTAATAAGAGGGGCGCGGATGAATACCGCTCTTACCGGTTCGTCGATGCCTTTAACATCCAGGTCGGTCTCGAAGCTTTCACGTTGACGGCCAAAAGCGTTGCGGGCAACGATCATATCCATCAATCGCAAATGTGCTTCCTCTTGTCCTTCAATGCGATCAGCAAGAAGAATCAAGCCTGCGCAAGTGCCGAACAACGGCTTGCCTTGCTGCGAGAACGACTGGATAGCTTCCATGAAATTATATTTTCTAATCAGCTTGCCAATCGTCGTGCTTTCGCCGCCAGGAATGACAAGTCCATCTAACTCGTCGAGCTGCTCCATTCGTTTAACGGCGACCGCTTCCGCGCCCGCCGCCTCCAAACTTCGCATATGCTCCGCTACCGCGCCTTGCAGCGCCAGTACCCCTATTTTCATATGCTTACACGCCTTTCTAATCGCCGCGTCTATTAAATACCGCGGTCCTGCATACGCTGCGAAGCATCCAGCTTCGAGATTTCAATGCCTTTCATCGGTGCGCCCAGGTTTTTGGACACTTCCGCGATCAGCTTGTAGTCTTGGTAATGCGTCGTAGCTTCTACGATTGCACGAGCGAATTTCTCAGGGTTGTCGGATTTGAAAATACCGGATCCAACGAATACGCCGTCAGCGCCCAGCTCCATCATCAACGCAGCGTCAGATGGCGTTGCTACGCCGCCTGCTGCGAAGTTAACAACCGGCAGCTTGCCGCTCTCGTGTACGTTCAACAGCAGCTCGTAAGGAACGCCGAGAACTTTAGCTTCGTTGTAAAGCTCGTCTTTCGACAAAGCTTGTACTTTGCGGATTTGGCCGTTGATCAAGCGAAGGTGGCGAACAGCTTCAACGATGTTGCCTGTTCCTGGCTCGCCCTTCGTACGAAGCATAGCAGCGCCTTCTTGAATACGGCGAAGCGCTTCACCAAGGTCTTTAGCACCACATACGAATGGTACAGTGAAATCGTTTTTGCTGATGTGGAAAACTTCGTCGGCAGGAGTCAGAACTTCGCTCTCGTCGATGTAATCAACGCCCATTGCTTCAAGCACTCTTGCTTCAACAATATGTCCGATACGAGCTTTCGCCATAACCGGGATGGAGACAACTTTCATAACTTCTTCCGTTACTGTTGGGTCAGCCATACGGGCTACGCCGCCTGCTGCACGGATATCGGAAGGTACGCGCTCAAGAGCCATAACGGCTGTAGCGCCTGCTGCTTCCGCAATTTTCGCTTGCTCGGCGTTCATAACGTCCATGATGACGCCGCCTTTTTGCATTTCTGCCATACCGCGTTTTACGCGCGAAGTTCCTGTTTCCATGCTGATGAATCCTCCTCAAAATGTGGCGCAGCTCCGTCAGCCTCGGCTCGCAAGCTTGCGCTTATTAAAATGTATAAGTATCGCCACTTATTCTAACCATTAATTTTACAGGAAGGCTCAGCAATCGACAACCCTAGATTTCCCTGCCTGCCTTGAATTAGAACAGATTTACGATCCCATTAAACAGACCAGAGAAGAAGCTGCCAATGCCGCGGAACATCAGTTTGAACCAGCCGGCTTTTTTCACGTCTTCCGATGCGATCAGATTGATCGTTTTCTCCAAAGCTTTGCCTTGATCATCCGTATACTTGTACGTTACGGTGCCGACCTTTTGCCCGGCTTTAATTGGCGCTACAAGCTCGCTCTCGCTCATGATCTGACTGCCTGCCAGCTCAATCTTCGGCTCCGTGCCTTTTTTTACTGTGAAGGTAATATCGGATTCGGTTATGACAGGCACAGTCTTGCTTGCACCTTTCTTAATCTTAACCGTTTTGACCGATTCTACCACGGATTTCGCCGCAACGACCGATTTCTTCTCGAACGTGTTGAACGCGTAATTGTACAGCTTCGCCGTTTCGTTGAAACGTGCAGCCTTCGATTTCGTGTTCATGACAACGCTGATATAACGCGTATCGCCGCGTTTAACCGTACCTGTGAACGTATAGCCGGCTAATTTAATGTAGCCCGTCTTCATACCGTCTACGCCCTCATAAGCGAAAGCTTTCAGGTTGGTATTATTCTTGTTCGTCCCGAGCATCCAGTTCAGGTTGTACATCGGTTTTTTATCCCGCGGGCGGAACTTGTGTTCCTGCAGGCTGGAGTATTCCAGAAACTCAGGGTGCTTCTTCAGTATGACTTGCGCCAGCTTCGCCATATCACGAGCCGAAATAACCGTCGTATCCGACAGGCCGGTCGCGCTTGTATAGTTTGCCGTCGTTAATCCGAGTTCTTTTGCCGTTTCATTCATTTTTTCGACAAAACCTTGCTCGCTGCCTGCGATTTGAGACGCAAGAGCAATCGTAGCATCGTTAGCCGATTGGATAGCCATTGCTATATATAATTCTTTTACTGTATGCTGATCACCTTGTGCTAGATAGATTTGAGATCCATCGGGAGGCGTGCTGGCCGCTTCCTCGCTTACAGTAACGATATCATCCCAAGATAAATGTTTATTCGTAATTTCCTCAAGTACGATATACTCCGTCATCAGCTTTGTCATACTTGCCGGAGGGCGGGGCTCGTCCGCATTTACTTCATAGATGGCTTGTCCGGAATCCGCATCGATTAGAATCGCGGAGCTCACTTCCAAACCTAGTGAATTGTCTACCCATTCGCCGCCTGGCGTTCCTGCTGCACTAACAGCTCCTCCTACTGAGAACACCGCTAACCAGACCGCCATAAACGCGATTGCTACCGACCTCATTTTGGGCGGGCTAATCTTTGCCTTCAACATTCCTCTCCCCTTTTCTCCTCAAGTTTGTCGTTGTTAATTGTATCACAAGCGAGAGGGTGAGAGAAACCTGAATAGGATGAGAATATTGGAAGTATTCGCTGGCGAATGCTGCCAGATAGACATGAAAAAAGCAGATAATAGGCAATACGGCTTAACCGTATCGTCTATCATCTGCCGTTACTCCTGTTTGTCAGGCCATTACAGCGAATAGTTAGGAGCTTCTTTCGTAATTTGAACGTCATGCGGGTGGCTTTCGCGTAGTCCTGAGCCTGTGATGCGAATGAATTGCGTCTCATTCTTCAGCTGCTCGAGGTTCGAAGTGCCGCAATAGCCCATGCCGGAACGGAGTCCGCCTAGAAGCTGGTGAACCGTATCGGCCAAAGGACCTTTGAAAGGAACGCGGCCTTCAATGCCTTCCGGAACGAGCTTGCTTTCGTTCTCTTGGAAGTAGCGGTCTTTACTGCCTTCTTTCATAGCGCCAAGCGAGCCCATACCGCGGTATACTTTATAACTGCGGCCTTGGAAAATTTCCGTCTCGCCAGGGCTCTCTGCCGTACCTGCGAACAAGCTGCCGATCATGATGGCACTTGCGCCAGCTGCGATAGCTTTCGTAATGTCGCCGGAGTACTTGATGCCGCCGTCAGCGATGACAGGAACGTTGTACTCGCGCGCAACCGAAGCACAGTCGTAGATTGCCGTAATTTGTGGAACGCCGATACCAGCGATTACACGAGTTGTACAGATCGAGCCTGGACCGATACCGACTTTAACGACGGAAGCGCCAGCTTCGATCAGATCACGTGTTGCTTCGCCAGTCGCTACGTTTCCGGCAATGATCGTCAGTTCCGGGAACTTCGCGCGCAGCTTGCGTACCGCATCGAGGATGTTAATATGATGGCCGTGAGCGGAGTCTACAACGAGTACGTCGATGCCTGCTTGCACAAGCGCTTCAGCGCGGTCCGTCGTGTCTTTGCCAATACCTACTGCAGCGCCGCAAAGCAGACGACCTTGCTTGTCTTTTGCCGCGTTCGGGAATTGAATTGCTTTCTCGATATCTTTAATCGTAATAAGTCCTTTGAGCGTGTTGGACTCGTCTACGAGTGGAAGTTTTTCGATTTTATGCTTTTGAAGCAGCACTTCTGCTTCTTGAAGTGTAGTACCTACAGGAGCTGTTACCAGATCCTTGCGTGTCATCACTTCGTTGATCTTAATGGAATAGTCATGTACAAAACGCAAGTCGCGGTTTGTCAGAATGCCGACTAATTTCCCTGCAGCATCCACAATCGGAACACCGGAGATACGATATTTGCCCATGAGCTCTTCGGCATCATAGACATGATGCTCTGGCGTGAGCGAGAACGGGTTCGTAATAACGCCGCTTTCTGAACGTTTTACGCGATCGACTTCTTCTGCTTGTTGTGCAATAGACATGTTCTTATGAATAATGCCGATACCGCCCTCACGAGCGATTGCAATCGCCAAAGCCGCTTCGGTTACGGTGTCCATTCCTGCACTGATAAGTGGAATGTTCAGTTTGATGCTCCCGCTAAGCTGAGTTGAAATGTCTGATTCCCGTGGCAGCACTTCTGACTTCCTTGGAATGAGCAGTACGTCATCGAATGTTAAGCCTTCTTTGGCGAATTTCGTTTCCCACACGAGTATGTTCCTCCCTTTGTATATCTTGCCTCTACGTATATTATTGCAATATTAGCAGAGGGGGTAGGGGCTGTCAAGGCTGTACGAAGGCAGTTTGTGAAGCGCCGCAGCTCAATTGGAGCCCCATCCTGAAATTAGAAAAAATCGAGTAAAAACGGGGTTTTAACCGGAATTCGCGCTTCCAAAAAACGGATGGCTGGCGCATCGCCAGCAACTCTGCCATGCTGGTTCAGCTCGCTAGGGCGCATGTAGCTGTGCAGCATGGCCGTTAAGCTTCCAATGTCAGTACGGATGCGAAGCGGTTCTTTCTCGCTTGATGTCGTGGTTTCAGTTTGCGGGATTTTGGCAGCCTTAGCCGTTCCGTCTGTCTGAATGTCCAGCTTATAGACGCCGGTATTCCATGGTGCATGCTCGTCGGTTAGCTCGATTAGTATCGTAGAAGGCTGGCCTTCTTGGGCATCCGTAAATACATATTGCGATAGAAAAGCTTCTGCATCTACAATTCTCGCCATAAAATATGGCTCAATCTCCTGCTTGATTCTCGGATTCGGCAGCAGGAAGGCCAGTCGGTCATCGATCGGAACAACCGCCTCCGCACTTTCGATCATAGAATCATGTTGTCCCAAGTAAGACCACAGCGCACGCCCTGCCTCTTCCGTCAACGCTACGATTTCATGAATTTTCAATTCCTTCTGCTTTACCTCATAGAGGACGTAGCCTTGCGGGGTATGATCAGCTCCGTAATAGACGGCTGTTTGCCCCTGCTTCCGGCGTTTGACACGATTCGTCCACCAGGCTTCCGTGCGCTCCAGCATCCCGTTATATCGGCGGGCATAGACATTGTAAAGCTCATTAAGCAGCGGAATATTATCGCTAAGCCTTTCGATTCGGCCAGCATAGTTCTCGCGCTTTGGCATCAGTGCCGCTTCTATTTTGTATCTCTTATTATCCGTGTAAAGCTCCCAGCCAAATTTCCGGTAAAAACCTATAGCAAAGGGCGCCAGGTACGACAGCGTTTGACCTTGCTCTTTCATGTGGAGAAGCGCTGTACGGAGCAGCTCTGCGACAAGTCCTTGCCTGCGGTACTCTGGCCATGTAGCCACCCCGGCTACACCGCCCATTGCGAAGCGTTTGCCGCCCACGTATGTATGCAAGGTGAGCAGCGTCAGGTTCGCGGCATAATTGCCGTCGACGAATGCGCCCCACCGAACCGCTGGCTCATGTTTGTAGCGCTCGCGAGCCTTTTCCTTTTCCTCTGGTGTCAACGTAAACTGAAACGCAAACTGTGAAAGCTCTATACCCTCATCAAAATAATCTTCTTCAAGCTCTCGAATTTCGATTGGCACGCCAAACAGCCTCCTTCAGTATCTTGTAAGCTGATTATGGCATAGAGCGCTATGCCGTCACAATAGCACGCGTTCCAAACCCACTACTCTATGGTGAAAAACAAGCATCCGCTGCGCGAAACGGCCCATGCTGCCGTTCTTGCTTCAATCTCCCCGCCGCTAACCCGATTCCATGATCTAATGAAGCTTCAAAATGTCATCCTGGGCTCGTTTCGCTCCGCTTCTGCCTTTAACACACTAATTTTTGAGAGCGTTGCTTGGTCCGCCAGCGTTTCACGCTCAACGGGGAAACAAAATGTAAAAGTGCATTTTGTTTGACTCTTTTTCGTCTAAAACGGGCATCAAAATGCAAAAGTGCAGTTTGACTCGGCTTTTTGCGATGATTTCGGCGATTTTTACCCATTTCACCTGCACTTTTATATTTTGAAGGCGATTTTAACGATTTTTAGCCTGATCAAAATGTACTTTTGCATTTTGATCAGGCTTAGGGAGTCATTCATAACAGCTTTCTACGTGAAAATGCGAGTAAAGTAGGTTGTCCTAGTCAGAACCAGCACATTCGATTACTGTATAAAGTTCTAACAGGAAGCCTAAAGAAGTATACTAGGCGCAAGAGCAGCTACGGATATGAAATCCTTATTACTTAACTGTACCCTTAATGAGACGCTGGAGCGCATGGTTAGACAGTAGAGTAGGTGAGATATGAAATAGTAGAATTACTGGGTTCTGTGGTTAATGGTTATTACTTACGTCTGGTTAACAGGAGTAATCGTGACACCTACATAATCGTTACTGAGGAACTTTCAAAGGTTGGTTCAGTCTTAGAGTAGTTGAGTCGTGGTCATTAGTGGTTGAGAAAAGCCGTTATCCTACACCATCACATAACAAACAAACATCAGCACAACAAAAAACCTGCCGCAATCATGCGGCAGGCTTCTCGTGCTTGGCGACGTCCTACTCTCCCAGGACCCTGCGGTCCAAGTACCATCGGCGCTGGAG
>NZ_BMHY01000026.1:268-20175 GCF_014641555.1 Paenibacillus radicis (ex Gao et al. 2016) | reverse complement strand
CATCAAGTGAAAATCCGCGGCTACCGGATCGAGCTGGGCGAGATCGAGTCGCAGCTATTGAAGCATAGCGACGTTCAACAGGCTGTCGTTTTGGACAAGACGGACACCAACGGTCATCGATATCTTTGCGCATATGTTGTAGCCGGTTGCCCTATTGCTAACCCGGCTGTCGAGCTGAGGGAGTTTCTCCGTTCCGTGCTGCCGGGCTATATGATTCCCGCAGCCTTTATATTATTGGAGCGGATTCCGCTTTCACCGAACGGAAAGCTGGATCGCAAAACGCTGCCGGAACCGCTGATCAACGATGTTGGGCCGGCTCTACTACAGAAGCCTAGGGACCAGGTGGAACAGGAAATTGCATCATTATGGAAAGCACTTCTGCCGGGTGTCCAAACAATTGGTGCGGACGACGTGTTTTTCGAATTAGGGGGCGATTCAATCAAGTTGGTGCAGCTGCAGTTTTGGCTCGAGGAGCGTTATCCGGGCCGAGTGAGCGTAGCGGATCTGTTCGCCTATCCTACCGTCTCGCAGCTAGCCCGGCATATTAACCGAAACGGGCAAAAAAAGCTGCTCGGAAATGAAATTACTGAGCGAGCTTTTATTCAACGTACACCTGACACATCCGTTCTCTACCGGTATTCATTTGTTGAAGGAGACTGGATTAAGCTGCAGGAGCTGGCCGCTAACCGGAACCTGCCGGTCTATTCCTTGTTAACAGCCGTTATGCTGTATCTTCTTTATGACATCTCGGAATCGGGCACGGTGTCGATTCAAACTATGAATGACTTGCCCAATGTCATTCAGAGCTGCCGCTATACGTTTCAAGGAAACGAAAGCGACTTTTACAAATTCGCCGCAGAAGCAGAACAAGCGTTATCAAGGGAAGGAATAGCTGTAGAAGAGCTGGATGCCGCGCATGCAAAACGGGATGCTGCTACGCTTATTCCGCTCATTTACCGGAAGGACAAGTTGCAAAAATCGGTCAATTTCCTGTACTGGTTCGATTTTGTACTTGAAGTTCAGGATGGGCATGAGGCTCTAGAGCTGGCCTTCCATATTGGCTCCCGATTCCATACAGATGCAATGAGAGCATGGACCGATCAGTACCTTGCAATGATCCATTGGCTCGTCTCGGAGGAGACGGCACATAAGGAGGCCACTCAAGCATGATTGCATTTTTGTTCCCGGGACAAGGTTCCCAGTATATCGGTATGGGCAAAACATTAACTGATCGTTATGCGATTGCCTTGCAAACGTTTGAAGAAGCAAGCGACAGCTTGGGATTCGATTTACTGAAGCTTTGTACGGAAGGTACGCTGGCGGAATTAACGAAAACGGCTAACGCCCAGCCCGCTATTCTTACAGCAAGTGTCGCCGCCTTCCGGGTGTTCATGAACGAATTCGGCATCATTCCGGACTATGCCGCAGGCCACAGCCTGGGAGAGTTTTCAGCGCTCGCATGTGCCGGAGCGCTCTCGTTCACAGACGCGGTCCGGCTTGTCCGGCACAGAGGACAATTCATGCAAGAAGCGGTAGGGCTCGGGAGCGGGGCGATGGCTGCCGTGACAGGTCTTGATGCAGATCGAATACAAGTGGAATGCGGCAAATTCCCTTCCGTCGGCATCTCCAATTACAATTCACCGGATCAGACGGTAATTTCCGGATTGGCGGAGGGGATTAAAGCGGCTGCTGAATCGTTGTCGCAGCTTGGGGCTACTGTCATTCCATTAAAGGTCAGCGCGCCTTTCCACAGTCCGTTGATGGAGGAGGCTGCCATTCGGCTGGAGGAGCAACTGGCGCAAATCACGGTATCGGAGTTATCATTTCCTGTCATCTCCAATGTAATTGCGATGCCTTACGGAAGCCAAAGCGAAATTGCAACGTTGTTGACGCGTCAAATGACGAGTCCCGTACAATGGGTGAAGACGGTTCATTTTCTTGAACGACAAGGGGTAAAGCAGGGAATAGAGCTTGGACCGGCCAAAGTGCTGCAAAAACTTATGCAACACAGGCAATTCAGTATCGATGTGTTTGCACAGGATTCCGAAGAAGACATGGCGCGTTTCCGCAGCTATTATATCGCCTATGCAACCGGTGAGAGGCATGACGCGGAGACAGCGTCTTTTTCCCGCATTATCTCAAGATCGTTGGCCGTGGCGGTATGTATCAAAAACAATAATTGGAACAACACAGAGTATCATAACGGGGTTGTCGTGCCTTACAGGGAAATCCAGCGCATGCAGACGGAGCTCGCCCAAGCTGGTAAGCAGGCTGCGGAGCGGCATGCACGTGAGGCGTTGGCCATGTTGAAATCCGTGTTTGATACGAAAAAGCTTCCGGTTGCCGAGCAGCAAAAGAGATTCCGGCAGCTGCTGGAAGAAACGAATGCGGAAGCGCTGTTTGGCCCGCTTGTTCAAGGCTATTTTTTGGAGGCGCTGCATGAAGCCTAAACTGTTCGGCTTGAGCGGGTCTGTTTTTCACGGGGCGGCGAAGGTGGAGGAAGCTTCGGGAAATGATATCGCGATTATCGGGATGTCAGTCAAGTTTCCGGAAGCGGATCATTATACGGATTTTTGGGGCAATCTGGAAGCCGGAGTAGATTCGATACGGTCTTTGCCTAAGTCCCGGCAGCGGGATGCGATTCAAATGCTTCAACAGCTTCAGTTGGTTAAAGGTCCAATATCCTTTATGAAGGGCGCTTATTTGGAAAATATCGATCAATTCGATTATAAGCTATTCGGGATGACGCCTGGCGAAGCCGTCTATATGGATCCTCATCAGCGATTGTTTCTGCAAACCGCCTGGGAGACGATCGAGAATGCAGGCTATGGAGGGAATAAGCTGAAGGGCAGCCATACCGGCATTTATGTCGGCTTCAACGGCACGACCTCCCATGCCTATTCGGATTATGTAAGGCGGCTGGCTCCCGAAGCGTGGCAGACTTCCTTGACCGGAAATATGAATGCGATTATTGCAAGCCGGCTGGCGTATTTGCTCGATTTTCGCGGCCCCAGCTTTGTCATTGATACGACCTGCTCCTCCTCTCTTGTTGCGATACATATGGCCTGCCAGGGAATCAGAAGCGGGGATTGCGACATGGCGCTGGCAGGCGGGGTAAGGTTGGATCTGCTTCCGATAGAACCCGAAATCCATATTGGCATCCATTCCTCGGACGGACGGACCAAATCCTTCGATGATCGTTCCGACGGAACTGGAATTGGCGAGGGGGTCGCCTCTGTTCTGTTAAAACCGCTGCAGCAGGCGAAAAGTGATGGCGATCATATCTTTGCCGTCATCAAGGGAAGCGCCGTTAATCAGGACGGCAAAACAGTCGGCATTACGGCTCCAAGCAATGAAGCCCAGGAACAGGTCATAGTCCGGGCATGGAAAAACGCTAGTATCGATCCCGAAACGATTCAATATATTGAAACCCATGGCACGGGGACTAAGCTAGGCGACCCTATCGAAATCGATGGGATCAGCAGAGCGTTTAGCAAATATACCGATAAAAAGCAATTTTGCGCAATTGGCTCCGCCAAAACCCATATCGGTCATTTGGACAGCGTTGCAGGCATCGCAGGGGTAGTGAAGGCGGTTTTATCGCTTCGCTACGGCAAAATCCCGCCGCTGCTCCATTTTGAAAGTCCGAACCGCAGCATTCCGTTTATTGATTCACCGGTATATATCAATGATCAATTGGCTGATTGGCCCAAGGGGCTTACTCATCCTAGAAGATGCGGCGTCAGCTCCTTTGGCTTAAGCGGTACGAACTGCCATTTAGTGATGGAAGAGAATGTATCGTCCGAAGCGGAACGTCCCGCTCTGGATCAAGGGCCTTACATTATTAATCTATCAGCCAAATACGAGGAAGGATTGATTCGTCTGGCAGAGCGGTACAAGGGCTGGCTGAACGGCAGTGATATCCGGTTAGCGGATCTATGCTTCACCGCCAATACGGGAAGAGGGCATTACTCTCACCGTTTATCCGTTGTTTTCGGCAATATGGACGAGCTGCTAGACAAATTGAATCAGGGTATTCAGGCCATAAGACATGACTTAGCTATAGATACAGAAGGTGTATATTACGGCAAGCATAGCGTAATTGACGATACGAGAACGAAGCAGCACTTGTACGAGCGAACGCGGGCCGAAATCAGGATGCTATCAGAAACGGCTAACCAAGCGCTTCATAATGAAGAAGTGAGCCTAACGGAACGGTTAAACGCGGCAGGCAGCGGCTACGCAAATGGGGCTGATGTGCGCTGGGAGTCGCTCTATGCAAGCGGCAGCCGGAGGATTCCGCTCCCGACGTATCCTTTTGCCAAGACGCGTTGCTGGGCAGAGCCTCCGGTATCATCTCGTTTCGAAAGACGCGAAGGACTATTTCACAAAAAATCATGGACAAACATCGAGGCAATCAGCCCGTGGCGCGAAGAGCAAGCACGGACGATTATGGTCGTTCATGTAGGGCACCCGCTTGCGATGTCGCTGCTTCACGGCTTGCGGAATTTATCACATCGCGTTATCGAAGTGAAGCTGCAAGGGCGGGAAGATGACTATGAGCGAATCGCTGCAACTGCCATTCAGTGGAGGCCGGATCAGATCATTCATGCCGTTTCGTTCGGCGATGAGCAGGGGCCTGAACTCGATGCCGCTATGTTGGAGGCACGAATGCAGCAAAGCGTGTACAGTCTCTTTCACCTGACGCGGAGCTTGCTTCATCATCAGTATCGCAAAGAGACCGATGTAGTGCTGATTACCTCGAATGCCGAATGGATAAAGGGGCAGCAAGCGGATGTACGCCCGGAAAATACAGCCATGGCTGCGCTTGGACATGTCATCCGCCATGAATACCCGCATCTGAAATGCCGTTGTCTGGACGTTGACGGTAATCCGGCAAGCATGCGGCTGCTGGTGAGTGAAATCGACCAAGATGGAGACGCGATAGAGTTCTATATGACGCTATTCCGGGAAGGAAAAAGGTATATCGAGCAGCTGATACCCATTGATAATGACAGTGTGTCCGGTGCTTCCCCTCCCGTTCGCAGCGGCGGTGTTTATATAATTACGGGCGGTTTGGGAGGAATCGGGATGGCTGTGGCAGCCTATCTTGCGTCTCAACAGCCTGTCAAGCTAATGCTTGTTAGCCGCTCCAAATTTCCCGAGCCGGACCGTTGGTCTAATCTGGGTGATGAGGCGGAAGAAGGGAAATGGAAGCCGCAGCTAGAGAGAATCAAACATATTCAAGCGACCGGTTCCAGCGTAACGGTGTACGATGCCGATGTAGCGGATGCGGTTCGCATGGAAAGCGTCATTCGGGATATTCAGACTAAGCATGGCGCTATTCATGGCGTAGTTCATTGCGCAGGACTTGCCGGCGACGGATTTCTGATTCGCAAAAGCTTTGAACAGTTCAAGGAGGTGCTTTCTCCTAAAGTTCAAGGCACGCTAGTGCTGCATCGGTTGACGCAAACGGAGCCTTTGGATTTCTTCGTGCTCTCTTCCTCCGTAACCAGCTTACTCGGTACGGCCGGGCAAGGCGACTACGCGGCAGCCAATGCGTTTCAGGAAGGCTTCTCCTATTGGCTGAGGCAGTACGAGCGGAACTCAGCCGCCATTCAATGGACGACTTGGGCGGAGACGGGAATGGCTGTCAATTATGGTGTGCAGCATTCGGAAGGTCCTTTTCAATCGATTACGACAGAGGAGGCTTTATTTGCGTTTGAAGAGGTGCTTCAAATGGATATTCCTGCTGTCATAGTCGGCAGAAGGCGTACATCTTTTGCCAGTTCAAGGGAAGCAGCACCGGTACTTACATCTGCAAGAAGCACCGGAGTGCTGACGGCTTCGTTAAGCGGCAACGCAGCCAACCTCTACACGGAAGAGGAGAGGCACGTATCGGCTCTATGGCAAGAAGTGTTAGGTTACGACGATTTTCATGTGGAGGACAATTTTTTCGAAATCGGGGGCGATTCCTTGCTATTGGTTCGCATTCACTCCTTGCTGCAGCAACCGTACAAGGACAAGGTGTCCATTGTCGATTTATTCACCTATCCGACCATTTCAAAGCTTGCTGCCTTCCTTCAGGAGACTAAGGGCGAGACCAATGACCGCTCCCAGGCAAGCAACGGCAAAAAACGCTATCTCAACATGTTCGAGGAGATCGAGAACGGCACGATTACGAAAGAAGAAGTGCTTAAACAATCTTTTTGGAGAGAAGAGGGAAAGCATGAACAAAATTAGCCGGTATGTATTTGAGAACACGGTGGACGGTAAGATCGATAAATATGTCGGAGCCGACTTGCTTGGCATGCTGGAGTCCGGTAAAGACGAGGGAACCGAAGAAATTGCCATTATCGGGATGTCGATCCGTGTACCGCAAGCGGAAACGCTGGATCAATATTGGGAGCTGCTGAAAAACGGTAAGGATTGCATCAAGCCGTTTCCGGCCGGCAGGATGGATGATTTGCGCGGACATGCCGTCGTCTCTGAGCCGGAAGCCTATGCGGAAGGCGGGTATTTGCCGGAAATCGATGCATTCGATTATTCGTATTTTAAAATCTCGCCCAAAGAAGCATCGTTGATGGACCCGAGCCAGCGTATTTTTCTTGAAACGGCCTGGAAAGCGATTGAGGATGCCGGTTATGGGGGAACTCGGCTGAAAGGCTCAAAAACTGGAGTATACGTCGGCTATAACGGCCTGCCTTCCTACTATGAAATGATTGAAAGAAGTTTTCCCGAGCTGATGTCAATAGCCAAGCCTGGAAACATTGCGCCGCTAATCGCCGGAAGGCTGGCCTATTTATTCGATTTCAGCGGGCCTAATATGATGGTCGACACTGCATGCTCATCTTCTCTCGTCGCGGTGCATTTAGCTTGCCGGGCTTTGCGTAACAAGGAATGTTCAACAGCACTTGCTGGCGGTATCCGTATTTCCTTAATGCCTACGGGCAAACAAAGCGTGCTGGACATCGACGCCCCCGATTACCGTGCAAAAGCATTTGACGAGAAGGCTGACGGGACAAGCTGGGGTGAAGGGGCTGCAGCCGTTCTATTAAAACCGGTGGCGCAGGCATTGGCCGACGGAGATCAGATTTATGCGGTCATTAAAGGAAGCGCCACGAATCATGACGGCAATTCCATCGGCATTACCGCTCCGAATGCGAAGGCGCAGGAGGAGTTGATCGTTGCCGCTTGGGAGGATGCCAAAGTAGAGCCGGAGACGATCACCTATATCGAAGCTCACGGAACAGGAACCAAGCTTGGCGATCCGATCGAGATTGAAGGCATGAAGCGGGCATTCGGAAGATTTACGAACCGGAAAAGCTTTTGCGCCGTCAGCTCTGTGAAGCCGAACATTGGTCATCTGGACAGTGCATCGGGTCTTATCGGGCTAATGAAAGCGGTACTGGCGATTAAGCACGGTGTGCTTCCGCCATCCGTTCATTACAACAAGCCGAACCCGAATTTGAAAATCGAAGATTCACCCGTATACGTCAACGCTTCGCTATCGGTCTGGAATACTGGCGGAACGCCAAGACGTTGCGGCGTCAGTGCGTTTGGAATTAGCGGGACGAACTGTCATGTCGTATTGGAGGAGCCGCCGATATCAGAGGCGGGAAGCAGCCCCCAAACACATATCCCGCACATCTTGGCTTTATCGGCAAAAACCAGAAGCGGGCTGGAGAGGCTGATTTTGAATTATAGCGCTTTTTTGCAAAGCCGCAAGCAAGTTTCCGTTGTGGATCTCTGCTATACAGCCAATACGGGTCGGGGGCATTATGAGCATCGTCTCGCTATCATCGTGCGTCATTTGGATGATTTGAAGAATGCGCTGCAACAGCTGTCTGAAGCTGGATTGCCGCTGGTTCCGGATGAGGCTCGCTTTTATAACAGTCATAAAATCATTACTGAGGATAAGCAATTTGCAGCGGTTCATGAAATCACGGAGTCCGAGAAACGAAGTCTTTCCCTGAGAGCTGCCGAATTGACGCAACGCATTACGCATTCAGAAGACAACGATACGGCGGCTCTTGTCCGGGAACTATGCCAGCTCTATACGCGAGGGGCCGATATCGACTGGCCGCTTCTATACCGGAACGAAAGGCGGCGTAAAGTGAGCTTGCCCGGCTATCCTTTCGAGAAAAACCGCTGCTGGCTCGACCGCCCGAACACCACGACATTATCCCTGGCGGCAGAATCATCGCCGAGATTGCATCCGCTAGTCGACCGGTTACTCGTTGCGACGCACCAGCAAGATATTTATGAGACGGTCTTTGATGTAACCAGTCATTGGGAGCTTCACGACCATATCATTTATGGAAAGCCGACGATTCCCGGTACGACGTACGTGGAAATGGCCCGTTTTATCGGTGAAAAAATGTTTCCAGGGCAGTCCGTCGAGATCTCGAAACTTGTATTTCTAACCCCGATGAGCGTTGCGGGCGGCCCCGGCAAAAGGGCACATCTCATCGTGTCAAAAAGCGGGAAGCAGCCTGCATTCTCGATTGTTTCCTGTTCTGAAGCGGCGGATGATTCGTGGACCGTGCATGCGGAAGGCATGATCCAGCCGACTCCGTCGCAGCCGGTCCGAGCAGGACATCTAGAGCAGTTGAAGAGCCGGATAGGGAGCCGTCCGGTGCGCCGGAAGCAAATTGCAGGAGAAGCGACTGCACACCGGCCAATTGCATTTGGGCCAAGATGGTCGGGGATCGACTTGCATGAGTGGTTTCAGGATGAGGAGGAGTGGCTGGGTCATCTGCAACTGTCGGAATCGTTGTTGGCGGACTTGCCAAAGTATGGTCTGCATCCTTCTCTGCTCGATGTGGCGGTTACATCAGGCTCAGGCTTTTGGTCGGACGGGTTTTATTTGCCGCTGAAATACGATTCGATTTGCATTTACGGCGATACGCCTTCCCGTTTTTACGCGCATTACAAGACGAAAGCAGCATCGGTAGCAGCTCAAGGTGATAAAGAAACGATTTCTTATGATGTGACGCTCTATCGTGAGAATGGGGAGCCCTTTGTTGAAATCGCCAATTTTACGATGAAGAAGGTCCGCAGCGCCGAGAGCTTGAACAGCGACGACGCGAACTGGTTTCATCGGGTAGGCTGGGTGGAAAGTCCGCTTGACGACGTGAAGGAAGTTGAGACCTTCGGGACGGTTGTCGTCTTCCGGGAGCAAAGCCGGTTGTGCGAGCGTTTCGTAACTGAAACCCGCGAACAAGGCTCGCGTGTAATCGAGGTTGCATTCGATCGCGAGAATCGCATTCCTCAAGAGGATGTTATCTGCATCACAGGGGACGCGGAAAGCTATCAGTGGCTGATGGAACAGCTGCAGGAAGTGAACGGAATTGTATATTTCCGTACCGCTGCAGGAACGGAAGCGGACGAGTTCACTCACTTCAAGCAGTCTCAGCAGCAAGGCGCGTATTCCTTATTTCATTTGACCAAGCAGCTCCGCAGCTTCCAGTATCCGGTCAAGCTGCTCTTCATCGCTCAAGGCGTCCACACCGTTACGGGGCTTGAACCTTTACATCCATACGCGGCCAGTCTATTCGGCGTATCGAAGGTTGTTCGCCAGGAGTATCCCGGATTAGTCTGCCAAAACATCGATATCGACGCTGAGACAGAGGTTGCTGACCTCTGGAGGGAGCTAGCCTTTGAGGGCAAACGGGCTGATGTCAGCTTCCGCTCAGGAAAAAGATACGTAGAGCAATTCGAGACCGTTCAGCTCGCTGAGCTTTCCGATCATGAGCAAGCGCCTGCATCCCTGCGGAATAATGGCATTTATGTTATTACCGGAGGAGCGGGCGGGCTAGGGCTGGAGACTGCTTATTATTTAGCGAGCTGTTCCGCCAAACATATCGCGCTAATCAATCGATCGGCTTTTCCTGACAGGACAACATGGGATGCGATCTTATCCTCTGGTACTGATGATCGGTTGAAACAGAGGATTAGCCGGATACGGGAGATTGAAGCGCTTGGCGCTCATATTCATTGCTACGCATCGAACGTCGCTTCGCCTGATGATATGACGGCGTTGTTCCAAGAGCTGCGTCAGCAATTCGGGTCAGTAGCCGGAGTGGTGCACAGTGCAGGCGTGGCAGGCGGCAATATGATTCACAATCGGAAGGAGACAGACTTTACGTCCGTACTTCAACCTAAGGCGGAGGGAGTCTGGCTGCTTGATCAATTAACCGAAGGTGATGATCTTGATTTTATGATCTATTATTCGTCCATCACTGGATTATTCGGCTATATTGGCCAGTGCGATTATACGGCGGGCAACGCATTTCTCGACGCATATGCCCGCTATCGGGCACGGAAGGGCAAACGAACGCTGTCGATTAATTGGCCGGCATGGCAGGAGCTGGGCATGGCATTTGATCACGAGGTCGACAACGAGAAAGGGATTTTCCAATCGATCCGCAGCCGCGACGCCTTTCAGCAGTTGGATCTTTTATGGAGGAAGGACATAAGCAATGCCGCCATTGTGGAACTGAATTATGCGCAAATTTCTCCCGAGCTTCCATTCGACGTCTTGTGGTCGCCGGGTATTAAAGCAAAAGCGAAAAAAGGGAAGGTTGCTCCTAATCCTGCTCCTGCTGCGGAACAGAGAATTCAAACCCAGCAGCCAGTTTCTGCCGTGCATGCGGCAATAGATCATAACGCGATCGTCAAGCAAGTTTCTCTTTTATGGTCCGAAGTGCTGGGGCAAGCTGCGATCAACCCGTTCGAAAGCTTTTATGAGCTTGGCGGGGATTCGATGATGGCCGTTCAATTGTCACGCAAGCTGGATGAGCACTTTCCGGGCATGGTCGATTTAGCTGATATTTTCACCCATTCTTCCATCGATAAGCTGTCTAGAGCGATTGCTGAGAAGCAGAATATTCAAACGGCAGACGATAGTGCCGTGGCGACGAGCTTTTCACACCATGATAGTCTGACGGACATTGAAAAACAAGTTTCTCTCATATGGTCTGAGGTTCTTGGACATCCGACGATCGACGTATTTGAAAGCTTCTACGAGCTTGGCGGAGACTCGATTATGGCCGTACAGCTTTCGCGCAAGCTGGAGGGGATATTCCCCGGAGCGATCGATCTGGCTGACATTTTCACCTACCCGACCGTCCGTAAGATTTCAAGCGCGATAGCCGAGAAGCTTATGCCGGAGCAAGCCGGCATTTATGTGCATGAAGCAGCGGCTCATGCGGAGCAGCCGGAGTTGGACGACATATTGGAACTGCTGGAGCAAGGAAAAATATCAACTCACGAGGCAGCAAAAATGATGGGGAGATGATATTGGCATGGAGCAATTGAGAGCTTGGATTTTGGAGCAGCTGTCCGCCAAAGCAATCGCGAAGGAAGAGGCGAAAAAGCTGCTGCTGGCGCTTGAGCATGAATCGCAATCGGCTATAGATGATGATATTGCCGTCATCGGCATGTCCTGCCGGACCGCTGGGGCGGAGACGCTGGAGGCGTTCTGGGACAACATCGCTGCGGGAAAAAGCTTTATCGATAAGCTGCCAGCCGGCAGGCTTTATGATCTGAAAAACTATTTTGACAGCGGCCAAGAGGAAGCATATCGCGATAAGACGATGGAAGAGCTTCGGGCCGCGCTTCGTTACGGCGGCTACATGAAAGATATCGACAAGTTCGATGCCGATTTTTTCGGCCTGTCCGAAGAGGAAGTACTCGCCATGGACCCCTACCAGCGCATTATGCTGGAGTGCTGTATGGAAGCGATCGAGAACGCGGGCGCTGGCGGCGATTATTTAAGAGGCACTCGAACGGGGATTTTTATCGGGCGGGATCAAACGAGCCATTCCATTTACCGGGACATTATCGATAAGGAAACGATGCTCTCGACGGTCGGCAACTATGCAAGTATAGTTGCCAGCCGATTGGCTTATTTGTCGGACTTTCGCGGACCGGCAATGGTGGTTGATACCGCATGCTCCTCCGGTCTGGTAGCCGTCCATCTAGCTTGCCAATCGATTCGCAGCAAGGAATGCCAATATGCGATCGCTGGCGGCATCAATATCGACTATAGCCCCATTGACCGGATGCAAGATGTCGAGTACAAAAGTCTGACTTCCGATTCGCCTATGATTCGTACGTTCGACAAAGCAAGCAGCGGGACACTCTGGGGAGACGGTGCGGCCGTCGTACTGCTCAAGCCGCTCCGGCAAGCAATTCTCGATCGCGATCCTATTCAAGCGGTTATTAAGGGAAGTGCGGTCAATAACGACGGAGCCTCGAATGGGATTCTGGCTCCAAATGCGGATGCCCAGACGGAAGTGATTATCTCCGCATGGCAAACCGGAAATATTGAACCGGAGCATGTTTCCTATATGGAGTGTCATGGTACGGGGACGATTATTGGCGATCCGATTGAGGTGAAGGGCATTTCCAACGCCTTCAAACCGTACACGTCCAAAAAACAGTTTTGCGCGCTCAGTGCTTTAAAGCCCAACATTAGTCACGTATTGGCACCATCGGGCGTGTTAGCGCTTATAAAAGTAATTTTGGCGATGAAGCATAAGCAGCTTCCGCCCACGCTCCATTTCGAGGAGCCTAATCCTTATATGCAATTGAGCGATTCTCCGGTATACATTAACGATCAATTGGCGGAATGGAAGAGTGATGTTCCCCGGACAGCCGGGGTCAGCGCATTTGGGTTTAGCGGCACGAATTGCCATGTCGTCGTTCAGCAATTCGAACAGCAGGCAAGCTCTAAAGGAGGCTCCCGGCTATGGCCGTTTGTCGTTTCGGCTAAAAACGAGGAAAGCTTTAAGCGGCTGTTGCTCCATTACCGCGATTATCTGAATGATTCGATAGATATCGGCGATTTATGCTATACAGCGGCGACAGGCCGGGGGCATTATGATTATCGCTTGGCAATCGTCGTCCGCAGCATTTCCGAGCTTAAGCAGCAACTGGGAGCGTTTATTGATGGAGGGTTTGTACAACAGGAAGAAGCGGGACTGCTATATGAGCAGTCATCTTCCCGGATGCAAAAGAAAGAAACAGATAGCTTAAGCAAGCTTGCGAACGCTTTGGCGGGGAAGCTTTACCATATCGATGCCGAGGCATTGCCCGGTCGTTTGTCCCTATTGTGCAATCTGTACGTTCAAGGTGCGAAGGTTGATTGGGCTTCCTATTATCGAATGGAAAATAGACGAAGAATCGAGCTGCCGATCTATCCTTTCCAGCGAAACCGTTATTGGGCGGGAGCACATATGTCCTATGAGCAAGCTGCGGCAGCTGCAGGACTGCTTGAAGAGGGGGAGAAAGAAGAGCAGAAGGAGGCCGTCTTTGAGCTGTCACATACGCAAAAAGCGATGTGGTTTTTGCAGCGGATGAACCCGGAATCGACAGCGTACAATTTGGAATTTATATCTGAGATGAACCGCCAACTGGATACAGCTGCTTTTCAGGAAGCGCTGAATACAGTAATTCGCCGTCATGCTGTATTTAGAACGGTATTTACGGAAATCGACGGACACCCATTTCAAGTCATTAAGAACCGGCATTTTTATAAACTCGAAGTAGTGGACTGCTCTAGGGAGCATGATCCATCAGCCGCAATAGCTGCCGCCAGAGATAAACTGCGGTACTGGTCATTTGATTTGTCGCAGCCGCTGCTGCTGGCAAAGCTATTCAAAAAGTCGGAAACGAGCTATATCGTTTATTTCAATATACATCATCTTATCTTTGACGCGACAAGTGCTGAAATTTTAATGCAAGAGCTTTTGGCCTATTACGAATCGTTTGCCGCGGGGGGAACGCCGCTTGTTGCTCCAACAGACATTCGCTTTGTGGACTGGGTACAGTCACAGGCCGCTTGGGAGCAGAGTGAAGAATTCCATCACAGTGAACGTTACTGGCTGTCCAACCTAGGCGGCACGCTGCCTGTCCTAGAATTGCCTGTTGATAATGCACGGCCAGATGTTTTGTCTTACCGGGGCGATCATATATTCAGCCAAGCTGATGCTGAACTCACAGAGCAAATACTGGCAGCTGCCAAACGATTGAATTGCTCAGCCAATATATTGCTAATGGCCTGTTACTTTATGATGCTTCATCGGATTTCGGGTGAGGAGGATCTTATTGTAGGGTTCCCCTTTAGAGGAAGGGAAACGAAACAAACGGAACAATTAATCGGTCTATTTATTAACATGATCAGCCTGCGCGTTCAATTGGAACCGGATATGCCGTTTGTTCAACTGCTGAAGCGCATCATGGAGCGTAATGTCGAAGCTATTAGACACCGGAAATATCCGTTTGATTTGTTGGTGACCCAATTAAATCCGGTACGGACGTTAAATCGGAATCCGATCTTTTCTACCGCCTTTTTCTACTATCATATGTACGAAAATCAAACACAGGGCGTCAGCCTCTATGATTTGAGTCTTAGCTGCAAGCTGTCGAACAGCTGTTTTGAATTCAATTTGACGTACAGCACCGATTTGTTCCAGCGTCAATCTGCAGAACAGTTTATGGCTTATTTCATTCGTATCGTGAATCAGGTGACGACGAATCCTAATGTTAGATTATCGGAAGCAGATGTGCTTTCAGAACGAGAAAAACAGCGATTATTGCATGAGTTCAATGCAACGGCTGCTGATTTCCCAAGGGAGCAGACGATTCACGGGCTGTTCGAAGCGCAGGCGGCGCGAATACCGGATCAAACAGCGGTGTCGCTGGGCAACGAGAGTCTGACCTTTGGAGAGCTGAACGCGAAGGCGAACCGGTTAGCGCGGACGCTGCGGACCGCGGGGGCAGGGGCAGACTCGCTCGTCGGCCTCATGGCCGAGCGGTCCCTCGACATGATGGTGGCGGTCATGGCGATTTTGAAGGCGGGCGGGGCTTATGTGCCGTTTGACCCCGCTCACCCGGAAGCGCGTATCCGCTACATGCTGGAGGATTCCGGCGCGAAGCTGCTGTTGACGCAAGCCCGTTTGCGGGAACGCGTCTCCTTCTTTACCGGACAGGTTATCCTCTTGGAGGACGAGACGGCATACGCATCCGACAGCTCCGACCTGGAGGCAGTAAGTGGACCTGAACAGTTGGCTTATGTGATTTACACCTCAGGGACGACGGGTCAGCCGAAGGGCGTTATGATTGAGCATCATGCTGTCGTTAACCGGCTGCACTGGATGCAAAAGGCGTATCCGCTGACGGCTGGCGATTGTCTGCTGCAGAAAACGCCGATAACGTTCGACGTGTCCGTATGGGAGCTGTTCTGGTGGGCAATTGCCGGGCAGCAGCTGCGTCTGCTTCCTCCGCAAGGGGAAAAGGACCCGCGGACCATTGCGGAGACAATTGCGAAGGGTGAAGTGACGGTCATTCACTTTGTACCTTCGATGTTTCAAATGTTCCTGCACTATGTGGAGCAAAATGAGGGCCGGGGTTTAAGGCAACTGGCGAGCTTGAAGACGATATTCGTAAGCGGCGAAGCGCTGCCGCTATCGCAAGCGGAGGCGTTCTACCGTATATTTGGCGAACGAGTGCAGCTGGTTAATTTATACGGGCCGACAGAGGCAACGGTCGATGTGTCGCATTTGCGCTGTGAACCAGGCATGACAAGAATGACGATTGGCAAGCCGATCGACAATCACCGGCTGCTGATCGTGAACACGAGCGGACAATTGCAGCCGATAGGCGTAACCGGCGAGCTGTGCATCGCGGGAGAAGGTCTGGCACGCGGCTACTTGAACCGTCCGGAGCTGACAGAGGAGAAGTTTGCAGCAAGCCCGCTCGCCGGAGGGGAGCGAATGTACCGGACGGGAGACTTGGCGAGATGGCTGCCGGACGGGCACGTGGAGTACAGGGGCCGGATGGATCATCAAGTGAAAATCCGCGGCTACCGGATGGAGCTGGGCGAGATTGAGTCGCAGCTACTAAAGCATGATGACGTTCAGCAGGCTGTCGTTCTGGACAAGACGGACAGCAGCGGTCATCGATATCTTTGCGCGTATATAGCGGCAAACAGGGAAATGTTCGTTTCCCAGTGGAGAACCTATCTGTCGGCATCGCTGCCGGAGTACATGATACCGGCGCAGTTTATCCAAGTGGAGGAGGTTCCTCTTACGCCCAATGGAAAAGCTGATCGCAAAGCGCTACGGCAATTGGATATTGTCGCCAGTTTGGATTCTGAATATGTGGCACCGCAAAGCGAGAAGGAAATGATTTTGTCCAAAATATGGCGGGATGTTCTCGGAGGTGAAACAATCGGCATTCATGACCGATTCTTTGATTTGGGCGGTGATTCGATCAAATCTATCCAAGTGTCGTCACGCTTATATCAGGCTGGCTACAAACTGGAGCTGAAGGATCTGTTTCAGTTCCCGACGATTGCTCAATTGGCTCAGCGGATTCAAGCGGTTAGCCGAATGGCGGATCAAGGGGATGTGACTGGAGAGACGAAGCTGACGCCAATACAATGCTGGCTTTTCGAGCAGAAATGGGCGAAGCCTAGCCATTATAATCAGGCCATGCTGCTGCATCGTGCCGATGGATTTGATGAAGCTGCAATATGCAAGGCAATCAATGCGTTAACCGTGCATCATGATGCACTTCGCCTTGTGTTTCTTGAAGCTGAATCCGGAATTGTGAGCAGGAACCGTGCAGTTGGGGAAGGAGAGTCTTTCAGCTTTGAGTGCATAGACCTCCGGGAGACAGAAGGGATTGCGCTGGCGATTGAGGAACAGGCCGAGCGGCTGCAGCAAAACATGGAGCTGGGTGCAGGTCCGCTGATCAAGGCGGCACTGTTTCGGTGCAAGGATGGAGATCACCTGCTGCTCGTCATTCATCACTTGGTCGTCGACGGCGTCTCGTGGCGGATTTTATTCGAGGACTTGTCGTCCGGCTATGAGCAAGCCCGCGAAAGCGGTGAAATCAAATTGGCAGAGAAGACGGATTCCTTCCAGTTATGGGCGAGCTCTATGCATGATTATGCAAATGCTGCGCTTCCGCAGGAAGAACGTGAATATTGGCAAGCGGTTGAACGTGCGGAGCATCAACGGCTGCCGAGAGACAGGGAAGGAACTGATGCTCTCGTTCGCGATGGCCGCGTCGTATCGATCCAGCTGGATGAAGCCGATACGTTTCTCCTGCTGAGGCGGGCGCATCACGCCTACAATACGGAAGTGAATGATCTGCTGCTGACGGGGCTTGGTCTTGCTATGCAAGGCTGGGCAGGACTGGACTCTGTTATGATCGCGCTGGAGGGTCATGGCAGGGAGAAGCTTGGTTCGGATGTGGACGTCTTTAGAACGGTTGGGTGGTTCACCAGCTTGTACCCGTTCTTATTGAATACAGGAGCAGGCTCAGGCTTGCGCCAGACGATTAAGAAAGTGAAGGAATCATTGCGCCGGGTTCCGCGTAAAGGGATCGGATACGGCTTATTGCGTTATGCCGCTGTAGAACGGTCAGGTGATGAAGCCTATGTTCTACAGCCAGAGGTTTGCTTCAACTATTTGGGACAATTTGACGAAGACTTTAATCAAAGCGGCATGGTGATGTCCAATTATGGTACGGGAGCCACGTCAAGTCCCAATAATTTGCGTCCCTATTTGCTTGATATTAACGGAATCATCCTAGGAGGCCGGCTCCACTTGATGATCAGCTACAGCCCTCAGCAGTATGAACAGGAGCATATCGAGCGGCTAGCCGATCTATTCAAAGAGAATCTGGAGGCGGTCATCCGGCACTGTGCTTCGCAAGCGCAAGCGGAACTGACGCCTGGTGACGTGCTGGTGAAGGGCATATCGATAGAGGATTTGGAGCAGTTGGTGCAGCAAACGAAGCCTATCGGTGAGGTCGAGAATGTATATCCCCTTACGCCAATGCAGAAAGGGATGCTGCTTCACCGTATGTTGAACCCGCATTCGGGTGCGTATTTCGAGCAATCGACGATGGATTTGCGGGGGCATTTGGACGAGGAGGCATTTCGTCAAAGCCTAGACAGGCTGGCACAACGGCATGAGGTTCTGCGCACGAACATATACGGCGGCTGGAAGGAAGCGCTTCAAGTCGTCTTCCGAAGCAAACAGCTCGTACTGCGCATGGAGGATGCGCGATCGATTGCGGAGGAGCGGCTTGCTGCTTATTTAGAGGAAGCCGCTGCTGCCGACAGGGAGGAAGGGTTTGACTTAAACTGCGATGCATTAATGCGGATAACCGTTATTCGTACCGGCTATGACCATTACCGGCTGCTGTGGAGCTTCCATCATATTGTGATGGACGGCTGGTGCTTGCCGGTGGTGTACCGCGAGTTGTTCGACATCTATTACGCGCTGTTGACGCATAGGGAGCCGCAGCATTCGCCAGTCACCCCTTACAGTCATTTCATCCAGTGGCTGGAAGAGCAAGATGATGCCGCTGCAAGCCGCTATTGGACCGGTTATTTAACCTCTTATGAGAACCAGACCTTGCTGCCCTATGCTAATAAAAAGCTGTCAGGCGATGAGAATGATGTACCGGAGACCCGTTACCTGACCATAGCCGAAGATTTGTCGGAGTCGTTGCACCGGCTTGCAAGAAAGCAGCAAACGACGCTGAATATTGTGATGCAAACCGCGTGGGGGCTGCTGCTGCAAAAATACAACGGAAGCACCGATACCGTGTTCGGAAGCGTCGTGTCAGGCCGGCCTGCGGTTTTGCCGAATGTAGAGCAGATGGTCGGGCTATTCATTAATACAGTGCCTGTTCGCATTCGCCAAGAGCAGGGAGAGCGGGTAGCGGAACTTATCCGCCGGACACAAGATGATGCCGTGGCATCGGCAAGGCATCAATCGTATCCGTTGTATCAAATTCAGTCAGATATTGGAATGAAGCAGGAATTAGTTAATCATATTCTCGTCTTCGAGAACTATCCGATGAGCGAGCAAATGGAAGGTCAGATGGCGCAAGAGCATGGGATAGAGATTGCTAATGTCGCGTTTCGGGAGCAAACGAATTATGATTTCAACGTCACCATCATTCCGGGCCAGAAGCTTACACTGGGTTTCCAATATAATGCCAGCGTATTCGAAGCTGAGGATGTAATACGTATCGGGAGCCATTGGATTCATTTGCTGCAGCAAATCGCGGACAATCCCGATTTGGCTGTGGAGGCGCTCGAGCTGATCACGGAAGATGAAAAGACAGTAATCAAGAATAAGTTCAATGCAACGGCTGCGGACTTTCCTAGGGAGCAGACGATTCACGGGCTGTTAGAAGCGCAGGCGGCGCGAATACCGGAGCAAACAGCGGTGTCGCTGGGCAGCGAAAGTCTGACCTATGGAGAACTGAACGCAAAGGCGAACCGGCTGGCACGGACGCTTCGCGATACGGGTGTAGGGGCGGACTCGCTCGTGGGCCTCATGGCGGATCGGTCGCTCGACATGATTGTCGCTGTGATGGCGATTTTGAAAGCGGGCGGGGCTTATGTGCCGTTTGATCCCGCTCACCCGGAAGCACGTATCCGTTATATGCTGGAGGATTCTGGTGCAAAGCTGCTGTTGACGCAAGCTCATTTGAAGGAACGCGTCTCCTTCTTTACAGGGCAGATGATCGCCTTGGAGGACGAGGCGGCATACGCATCGGACAGCTCCGACTTGGATGCAGTAAGCGGCCCCGAACATTTGGCTTATGTCATCTACACATCAGGGACGACAGGTCAGCCGAAGGGCGTTATGATTGAGCATCACTCTGTCGTTAACCGGCTGCACTGGATGCAAAAGGCGTATCCATTGACGGATGGTGACGTGCTGCTGCAGAAAACGCCGGTAACGTTCGACGTGTCTGTATGGGAGTTGTTCTGGTGGGCTTTTGCCGGCCAGGAGCTGCGTCTGCTTCCCCCGCAAGGAGAAAAGGACCCGCGGACGATTGCCGAAACAATTGCGAAGGGTGAAGTG
>NZ_BMHY01000026.1:0-227 GCF_014641555.1 Paenibacillus radicis (ex Gao et al. 2016) | reverse complement strand
CCTTCGATGTTTCAAATGTTCCTGCAATATGTGGATCAAAATAAAAGCCGGAGCTTTAGTCAAGTGGCGAGCTTGAAAACGGTATTCGTAAGCGGCGAAGCGCTGCCGCTGTCGCAAGCCGAGACCTTCTTCCGTTTACTCGGCGGGCGTGTGCAGTTGGTTAATTTGTACGGGCCAACGGAGGCAACGGTCGATGTATCGCATTTGCGCTGCGAGCCGGGCATGGC
>NZ_BMHY01000025.1:2784-26710 GCF_014641555.1 Paenibacillus radicis (ex Gao et al. 2016) | reverse complement strand
CGTACAGGCGGAGCTCAAGGCGGCCGTTCTCAAGGCAATCGTACAGGCGGAGCTCAAGGCGGCCGTTCTCAAGGCAACCGTTCCGGCAGGCCTCAAGGTGGCCGTTCTCAAGGCAATCGTACAGGCGGGGCTCAAGGTGGCCGCTCTCAAGGCAATCGTACAGGCGGGGCTCAAGGCGGTCGTTCTCAAGGCAACCGCTCCGGCGGGCCTCAAGGTGGCCGTTCCCGCGGTAACCGTTCCGGCGGAACCGTATAAGTTTGAAATGTAGTGTCAATCTTGCCATCACCCGAATACGGTAAATAAGCACAAAAGCCTATCGACTACGATAGGCTTTATCTTTTGCCCAAGGGGTGGACCCATGGAAGAGCTTCCGGTTCGCAAAATATTAATCGACAACGAAGATTGGAATGATTTGCAGGACACTGCTAAACGGGGAAGATATAAAACCGTCGACATCATTATGAATGGACAACAATATAAGGCACAATTCGGTTTACGCGGAGGACATACGCTGCACTATAGCAAAAAATCATATGAAGTCATTGTAGAGGGAGGACCAACTCTGCACTGGAACGCAGAGTTTGACGACCCCTCGCTCATTCGCAATGCGTTATCCTTCCATTTCTTTAATGAAATCGGAGTGCCGTCCCCGCTAACGCAGCATATCGAGGTTGAAATCAATGATCGTCCTCAGGGTGTCTATCTCGAGATTGAATCGGTGGACGCGACCTTCTTCAAAAAAAGAGGAATCGGCTTTCGTTCCATTCTTTATGCCAGTAATGACAGCGCCGATTTCAGCCTGATTGACCCCATCCATAGAGGAAAGAAAGACTCGCTCTTCGATGGCTATGAACTGAAATATGGAAGCGATAAGGTTACAAAACCGAAGCTTATCCGTTTCGTTAGAGGCATTAATAAACACTCCGGCAAAAGCTTCATCGCCTTTACAGCGAAAAGACTGGACGTAAAGCAATACTTGCTATGGCTCGCTGGGGCCGTATTAACGAGCAACTATGACGGGTTTGATCAGAACTACGCCCTCTACGAGCACCGAAAAACGGGGAAATATCGGATCATCCCTTGGGACTACGAGGGAACTTGGGGAAGAAATTGCTATGGCCGCCCTTGCGGCAGCGACTTGGTTCGGCTGCAAGGCTACAATAAACTGACCGAGAAGCTGTTTCAATATTCGGCTTGCCGAAAAGCTTACAAAGCAATTATCAATAATCTGCTTGTCACTCAGTTTACGGTTGAACGGATTGATCCCGTTATTACACGCTATTACAAACAAATTACGCCGGCTATCCGGCATGATTTTACGAGAAAAAGCAGCTACGATACGTTTCTAAACGAACCTTCCTTCATCCTGGAATACGTCCGGGAAAGACGCGCCATCATTAAAGCAGCCCTTAAGGCTTGGAAGGCCTGAAGGGCTGCTGCTTCTTCTATATTCCCGTTTTAAAAGATATCCATGCTTAAGTAACGTTCTCCCGTATCGGGAGCAATACAAAGCACTCGTTTGCCCGGTCCCAGCCGTCTGGCAATTTGCATCGAAGCCCATACGGAGGCTCCTGAGGATGGCCCCAGCAGCAAGCCTTCCTTACGGGCAAGGCTCCGCATCGTATTCAGCGCATCATCGTCGGCCACTTGAATAATTTCATCGTAGACTGATGTATTCAGAATTGCCGGCACGAATCCAGGGCTAGTCCCAACCAGCTTATGCGGGCCAGGCTGACCGCCGGAAAGAACGGGAGATCCTTGCGGCTCGACAACGGCTATGTACAAGTCAGGCAGCTCTTTTTTGAGCGTTTCCCCGGTTCCTGTAATCGTTCCGCCAGTACCCGCGGTCGCTACAAAAGCGTCCAGCCGGCCTTCCATCTGCTCCAAAATTTCGACCGCCGTCGTTATGCGATGAATATTCGGATTGGCTTCATTTTGGAACTGGTTCGGAATAAAGCTGCCCGGATTTTCCTGCTGCAGCTCCAGCGCTTTGCGAATTGAACCAGGCATCCGCTCGGCCGCTGGCGTAAGCACGACCTGCGCGCCATAAGCGCGTACCAATTGGATGCGTTCCTCGGACATATTGTCCGGCATGACGAGAATGAGCTTATACCCTTTCGCCGCAGCGTTCATCGCCAGCCCTATGCCGGTGTTGCCGCTTGTGGGTTCAATGATGGTGCTGCCTGGCTTGATCAGCCCCTTCAATTCAGC
Source organism: Paenibacillus radicis (ex Gao et al. 2016) (assembly GCF_014641555.1). Classification (GTDB taxonomy): domain Bacteria; phylum Bacillota; class Bacilli; order Paenibacillales; family Paenibacillaceae; genus Pristimantibacillus; species Pristimantibacillus radicis. Next base: position 24,499 of record NZ_BMHY01000025.1, on the reverse strand, counting down.
AGCCATAATAAGCGATGAAGCGGCACGATCCTTCACGCTCCCGCTTGGGTTGAACATTTCCAGCTTTACATAGATATCGGCGCTGCCTTCCTCCGCCAGCTTATTTAATTTGACCGCTGGCGTATCCCCGATAAGATCGATAACAGAATCTACGACACGTCTCTTTCCTTGCATCTGCTTCCCCTTCTCCCATACAAGTTCCCTTTCATTTAAGGCCTGCTCCCGGCCGGCTCCTCCGCTTTCAAGAAAGAGCGAAGGAACCACCATCCCGCAATCGGCGCGATACCCACTCCGAACATCAGCCATACGATTGCCGAAGGCGAGTGATTCAGAGGCAGCAAAATGAGATATCCGCTTAAACCAATTAAACGCCCTGCAATAAGTCCGGCTTCACGAAGGACGATAAGCTCCTCCCGCATTTTAACGCTAGCCTCCGACTGGCCGATCAAATCAAACACACGCGACGTAATCGGAATGATGTAAAGCGGCAGAAACAAGGCGGTTCCGATTCCAAACATCAGCAGTGTGGAATAACTGACCTTCCAAAACAGCGGCAGTATAACCAGTCCGAGCATAATCGTTCCTGCCAGCATCGCCCTATTGCGGTTGCGGGGGTTCAGCTTCTTGCCGACAAACCAAAAGCTAATCAAAGCTACCAATGAAGTAATGAGTGTGTAGTTACCAAGCTTGCTCTCATCCTTCGTTGCGATATAGACGATGAGACCAACAAGAAACATAAACACCCCTTCGCGTACCCCTTGCGCCACGATGGCTGCGAACATTTTCCGCCATGGATTGCCCCGCTCTGCCAGTTGTCTGAAGCCATAGGTCCACTCATATGGTCCCGCAACATGCTTCCGCTTGGCCAGCCAGAAGCTTAATATGAAAGCAATGCCAAATACAACGAGCGATAATGTGAAAATGAGCTGGTATCCGCGGTCACCGCGCAGCGTTGTAATGAGCAGACCTGAAATCCACGGTGCAATCATTCCTGCTGTTGAACCAAGCAATCCTGCCAGCCCGTTAAAGCGGTCCCGGTTGTCGGGTTCCGTAATTTCGAAATAGACGACGTTGTACGCCAGCCAATAAAAGCCAAGCGCCATGCCGCTAAGCATGCCAAGCGGGATGCCATAATATTGGGCTTGCTTGCCCAGCATAAGTACAGTGAAATAAAAGACCCCCGACAGCACGATGCCAAGACGGAGGCTGTTCATTTTGTTATGTTCCTTGACCCACTTGCCGGCAATATAGAAAGTAATGCCGCCTAGTGCATATTGTCCCAGTGCAAACCAGCCGATCAGCATATAGGACTGGCTAGCCTTCCATAAGTAGACCGGCACGAAAGTGCCTGATAATGCGCTTGCTACGCCAAATAGCCATTGGACAGCAAGCAGCAAAGCTGCCTGAGAGCCCAACGCGCCTTTGCTGGCCATGCGATGTCCGCGAGAGGCGGCCGATGCGGGTTGCTTAATCAAAACGAGTTCCTCCTTTTCCATTGATGGATGCAATGGTGGAATTACGTTTTGTAAGTTGCCCTAAATGACCGGCCTGCATGCGGCTTTCATTTTTCCAGACAGAAAAATCAATCCTGCGGACTTAACGCTTTAAGCATCCGCTCCCGATCCTTGTCACTTAGTATCGAAGATGTGTTGAAGCAGGAAGGGCATACGTAAAGAGTCGTCTCGATTGGCGATTGTACAAGCGGACGGCCAACCGCACCATGTACCGTCGGCTCGACATTCAGCTTCTGCTTGCCCGCTTCAATCATATACTCCCGGCAAGATGGACATTCAGGCGCTTCCTCCTGCTCGTCCACAACTCGGCGAAGCGTTTCTTCTACTGCCATCCAAGCTCTGTTCGTGTGGCGGAAGCCTTGATCCGTATCTTTCCATGCTGAACCGTTGCCGCCATAGGATTCATCTTCATCCCCCGCGTCCCACTCCGGCTCATCCGAAGTATCTTCTTCATCTTCGTCTTCCGCTTGATCATCTTGATCCAATCCAATTTGCAGCGTACGATAGCCGCTGAGTTCATTGTCGCAATGCGGACAATGCTTCTCCGGTCCGATTTCTTCATCCCATACGATCTCAGTCATGCACCATGGACAGATCGTTTGCTGTTCTTGCTCCATACCTTCACACCCCGTTTAATTGTTCATTAAATAGACAACGCCAAAAACAAAAAATAAAATGGCAACGACCAATAAAATACCCCATAAATATTTCATAGATTCCCCCAGCTATAAGGTAACTGTCGCCCCGATGACATAGGATAGGGCGATCGAGATCATCATCGCGATAAAACCGACAGCACGGTTATCTTTGGCAATCTCTTCGTCAATGCGGAATACCGGCGTAAGAAACTCAAACAAGAAATAGGCCGCCAGCAAAATAATGAAGCCGAAAGCACCCCATATCAAGCTTTGATAGATAGAGTCGTTGGCTTCGATTGAAAATCGGAAAATATTGCAGATGCCGAAAATTTTGCCCCCGGTCGCCATCGCTACTGCCAAATTGCCTTTCTTGATTTCGCTCCAGCAATTGTACTTGGTAACCAGCTCAAACACAAACAGAAAGACGATAAGCGACAGGACGACGAGCGATACATATACAAGCGATGCAGCATAAGAATTGCTAAGCAAACGGTCGACTTCGTTCTCCATTTTTCTTCACCTCGCTGCGGTTGAAAATGTAAGCTCCGGCATACGCCGGACAGCTTGTTGATTACGATAGGCGGGCGGAGCTATTTCAGCTCCGCCACCGTTACACCCGTACCGCCTTCTCCATAATTGCCGATCCGGTATGCTTTGACTAGGCTATGTCTCCGCAAATATTGCTGGATGCCTGTGCGCAGAACACCGGTTCCTTTGCCATGAATAATGTAAACCTGGCCCATTCCGGCCAAGTACGATTCATCCAGAAAACGATCAACCTCGATAATCGCTTCCTCCAAATTCTCGCCGCGCAGATCCAGCTCCATTCGAACCTGATCCTCTTTGGAACGCTTCAGGCTGGCAGCTTGTTTCGGTTGCTGCTGCTTGACGGCAGCAGATTGCTTAATCAGCTCCAAATCGTCCAGCGCAACTTTCATTTTCATAATCCCAAGCTGAACTGTGGCCTCAGAGCCGCTTATATCGACAACCGTTCCTTTTTGGTTCAAGCTGTAGACAGTAACCTCGTCACCCGGTTCGATTTTGGCAGGCTTGCCGCCTGTTCCTCCGCCGGCCGCTTTCTTCTTCTTGGCAAGCTCAGGCGCGGCTTCATCAAGCTTGCGCCGAGCCTCGATCAGCTTATGCTCCTTGACCGAAGCGCCTTCCTCCATCGCCAGCTTGCGCAAATCGGCGATAATCTGCTCGGCTTCTTTCTTTGCTTTGGCAACAGCCGCTGCTGCTTCCTCTTGCGCTTTCAGCAGCAGCTTGTCGCGCTGTTCTTCAAACTTCATCATATCGGCTTCATGACGGGCGCGCTGGCGCTCCATTTCCTGACGCAGCGATTCCGCTGTCAACCTTTCCGATTCCGCGCTTAGACGATTTTCCTCAAGGGAAGCAATCATATTCTCAACCCGCTGATCCTCTTCGCTGACTTCTCCGCGAGCGTGATCGATAATTTTCTTATCCAGTCCCAGTCTCTCGGCGATCGCAAATGCATTGCTTCGTCCCGGAACACCAACAAGCAGCCGATAGGTCGGACTTAACGTCGCGACGTCAAACTCCATGCTCGCATTTATAACGCCTTTACGGTTATAGGCATACGCTTTCAACTCGCTATAATGCGTAGTAGCGATGATCCGGCTGTCTTTGCGATGTACATGCTCCAATATAGCGATAGCAAGTGCCGAGCCTTCTGCCGGATCGGTACCCGCGCCAAGCTCATCGAGCAGGACGAGACTTTTCGAAGTCATCGATTGCAAAATGCGAATAATGTTCGTTAAATGGCTGGAGAACGTACTCAAACTTTGTTCAATGCTTTGTTCATCGCCGATATCGGCGTAAATCGCATCAAATACGCAAAGCTGGCTTCCATCCTCGGCAGGCACGAACAGTCCTGACATTGCCATCAAGCTGAGCAAACCGATCGTCTTAAGCGATACCGTCTTACCGCCTGTATTGGGACCTGTCACTATAATCGCCGTGTACTGGTTGCCCAGTTCAACATCCAGCGGGACGACACGATCCGCCGCAATGAGCGGGTGACGTCCGCGCTTCAGCTTCAGAAAGCCGCGGTCATTCATGCGAGGCAGCGTTGCCTTCATCTCATGTGCCATGCGCGCTTTCGCATACGCGAAATCCAAGCGGCCGATCAGCTCCAGATTGTACAGCAGGTCATCAACATGATCGGATGCCAGTGCGGTGAGCTTTTGCAAAATCTTCTCGATTTCACGCAGCTCCTTCGCTTTCAGCTCCCGAAGCTTGTTGTTCATCGCCACAATCGTTTCCGGCTCAATGAAGAGCGTCGCGCCCGAACCAGACTGATCATGGACGATACCGCCGAAGTTCGAGCGGTACTCAGCCTTGACCGGTATGACGTAACGATCATTACGGATCGTGACGATTGCGTCCTGCAGCATTTTCTGTACAGAGCTTGAACGGATCATCTGCTCAAGCTTCTCACGCACCCGCGATTCGCCGCTGCGAAGCTCACGACGAACGGAAGCAAGCTCAACGCTTGCGCTGTCCAGTACTTCACCCTGATCGTCGATGCAGTCGAATATCGCATCCTCGAGCGGTTTGTGCTCAGACAGCTCATCCGAGGTTTGATGCAGCAGCGGAATGGGGTCATCCTCATGAAGCACTTCAATATGCTTCTTGACGCGTCTGGAACCACGAGCGGTCAAGGCAATATCGAGCAGCTCTTCCGGATTGAGCGTTCCTCCGATGCGAGCCCGGTGAAGCGGACCGCTAATGTCGACAATACCGCCAAAAGGTGCATTCCCTTTCAAGCGATCCGCCTTATAGGCTTCATCTGTCGCTTGAAGTGAAAGCTTCACGAGCTCCAGATCCGAGCTTGGCAATAGCCGTTCCACGATCCCTTTGCCAAGCGAAGTTGCCGCATGCTGCTGCAATTTATGTGTAATTTTATGAAATTCAAGTGTAGATAAAATTTTGCTGTCCAAAGTAACACTCCTCTCGCCACTTTATTATATCCGAACCTAGGCACGGATGCACGAATCATACATGGATAAATGATTTATGGTCATACTACAAAAGAATTCGAAATGCCATTTCACCAGTGCGCGGGCAGGCCTCGGATCGAAGTGAACGGAAAGCCTCATGCGCAAATTATTGGGAGGTTGTGGACATGAATTTTTTAGGCCATGTTGTCAGATTTATCGTATCAGCGCTTGTACTGATGGTTGTCGGGTGGATTGTGCCCCAGTTTAGCGTCGGCGGCTTCTGGAGCGCTTTTTTCCTTGCTTTAGTTATCGCAGCCTTGGGCTGGATCATTGAAGGCATTTTTGGCAAAAAGGTTACGCCTTTTGGCCGCGGTATCGTTGGCTTTATCGCCAGCGCCGTCGTTATCTGGGTCGCGCAATTCATCGTCGGCGGCGTTACTGTTACGTGGCTTGGCGCCATACTCGCCGCGCTCGTGATCGGGATCATCGACTTGTTCATCCCGGTCAGTACGCCGTATGAAGCCGGCCGAAGCAGCCGGGATCACGATTAAACGACAATTCATCACGCACGCACCGCAAGAAGATCAGCCCTTGATCTCGTTTGTTGGAGATTGAGGGCTTTTCTTTTCTGGGCAAGATTGTCACCGGGCTGTCACTGCAAAGCAGCTTAGAATCGGTTACAATAGATTTGAAAAACAATTATTTCCGTTTCAAGGAGGAGCTAGTTTTGAAAAAATGGATCTTATTTGCGGCCGTGCTTTGCCTGGTTGCCGTAATCGCAGCTTGCGGAAGCAATAAAGGAAACAGTGAACCGACAACAAGCGGTGTTTCGGAGCCGAATACGGCAGCACCTGAAGTCGTGATCAAAGCGAAAAGCTGGGAATTCGATAAAGCGGAATATAAAATTAAAGCAGGCGAGCCTGTTAATTTGACGCTTGAATCCAACGGCGGCGTTCACGGCATCGACATTTCCAAAACCGATATAAAAATCGCCAACAAGAAGACGAAAGCGGTAACGCTTGAAGCTGGCGTATACGATATCGTCTGCAACGTGCCTTGCGGCAACGGACATGCAAAAATGACAGCTAAGCTGGTCGTCGAATAATAGCAATCGGCTAAAAGCCTTCTGCTCTCCGAGTTATTCTCGGATAGCAGGAGGTTTTTTTATGACTAGGCCTGATCTTTCAATTATAATCGAAAGTTTGCCTTTTCCAAAAAAAGACTGATGACTCTCCCTCTTCCCCTGCATTCATCACTCTGCTATCATTTCATATACTGGATATAATTGTATTGTCATCAGGGATGCCGATTGGAACAGATCAGGAGGGATGGCTAATGAGCTTACTCGAGAAACGGGTTGCGATCGTTAGCGGTGCGGGCAGCGGACTCGGAAGAGCAGCTTCACTCGCATTTGCAAGAGAAGGAGCGCTTGTCGCTTTGTTGGGAAGAAGGCGCAGCAAGCTGGAAGAAACAGCCAGCCTTATTCTCCAGCAAACAGGTCAAGAAACTTTAATTATTCCAACCGACATCACCGATGAAAGGCAAATCGATTCGGCTGTTCAGCAGGCTGTCCAGCAGTGGGGCGCAGTTCATGTCTTGCTTAACAACGCAGCCGTCATGGAACAAGGCACCGTGCTGGAATTAACGACAGAAGAATGGCAGTCACAGGTCGCAACCAATTTAACCGGACCGTTTCTGTTGACGAAGGCCGTTCTCCCGACGATGCGGGCAGCCAAATATGGACGCATTATCAATATTACGTCTGCGCATTCGTGGAATGGCTCCGGCGGCTTTGCCGCTTATAGCGCAGCTCAAGCCGGACTGGAATCGCTCACCCGAACGCTTGCCGACGAAGAATATGAATACGGCATCTTAGTCAATCTATACAATCCCGGAACGCTGCGCACCGAAATGCATGCTACGGGTAAAGATCCAACCGTTGTCACGCCCGATCTCATCCGATTGGCCAGCCTTCCGCTTGGTGGCCCGACCGGTACGATCGTCAGTTACGGATAGATAGCTTCATAAGGAAAAAGGGGCTGGCCCCGGGTCGTATCGATCCGGCGGTCAGCCCCTTCTCTTCCCCAATACATTCATGATTAACTTTGCTCGATCAGTTCAATCCATTCATTGTATTCCGTTTGAAGCTTCCGGTATTCATTCGACAGCTTGTCGAATTGCACCGCTATCCGGTCATGCTCCTCTTGCAGCCGCTCTACGGCAGCCTGCGCCTCGTTGCGCTCCAGCTCCAGCAGCTCCGTACGCTCGTCTTGCGTGCTCCGCTGCTCCGATGCAGCAGCTGCTTCGGCCAGAACCTGCTCCAACTGCTTGCGAAGCGTCTCCTCGGCTGCCGAGCGTTCCTGCTCGGCTGCCTTTAATTTCGCTGCCGCCTGCCGCGCTTCCTCAAGCTCTGTGCGTTCGGCTTGCAGCCGGTCATCCAGTTCCTTCTCCCTCGAAATCGCCGCTTCTAACTGCTGCGCAGCTATTCGTTCCCGGGCGGCAATGAACTCGAATTGCTCCGTCAGCTCACGCTCGCGGGTTTTGTAAGCCTCCAGCTCATCCAACTGCTCCAGCTCGCGGGACTCCGCATGATCGATCGAAGCCTTTAGCTCCTCCAATTGGGCTTGCAGCGCCTGCAATTGCTCCGTATGCCTCAACTGCTGTTCTTCCAGCGCGCTTTCGGTCTCGCGGGTACGCGACACCAGCTGTTTCTCAAGCTGCTGCTGCCGTGCGGCATACAATTCACTGGCGTCCAGCTCGGCTTGAAGCTCGCGTTCCAGCTCTTTATGGCGGCGTTCAAGCGAATCATATTGCTCCAATTGCTGAAGCAGCTGCTCCTCAAGCGAATCTTGGAATTCCAGCTCCCTTTTCTTGCCCTGCTCCGCAAATTGCCGTTCCAGCTCTGCAACCTCCGCCTGATGGCTTGCCGCCAGCTCTTGCTTCTGCTCTTCGAATTGTTGGCGCTCAGCCTGCTGCCGCTCCTTCAACTGCTCCAATTGCACCAGCTGCTCGGCATGCTCGCGCTCCAACGCCTCACGGAGCTCCGCTTGCTTCCGAATCTCAGCCTCGAACCGCTCTTCCAGCTCGCTAAGCTTGTCTTCACTGCTGCGCACAAGCCCAGTCCGCTCTGCCTCAAATTCAAGCTTGCTTTCTTCAGCTTGTACTTCCGCTTCTGCCAGCTGCTCCTTGAGCCCGTTAAGCTCCGACTGCAATTGCTCCTGCTTCTGAGCAGCGGATTGTTCTTGTTCCTGTTTCTCTAGCAATTGCTGCTGGAGCTGTTGCACTCGTTCCACAGCAAGAGCTGCCTGCTCCGTCAATGTTTCTACTTCACTCAACGCCTCTGCAAGCATACTTTCTTGCTCGGAGCCAAGCTGCTCTTGCGATTGCAAGGATGATCGCAGCGCTTCCTCCTGCTCCATTGCCTGCATGAGATGGTCATCAGCAGCCTGAATGCGCTGCTCGAATGAAGCCTTCTCTGCGTTCCAGCTCTGCTCAAGCTGTTCCGCCAAGGCTTGCAGGCGGGATCGTTCCTCCAGCCAGCTAGCTTGGCTTTGTTCAAATTCCTTCTGCAGCTGCAGCCGGCTTTCTTCCAGCAGCTGCTCTTGCTCTGCAGCTCTTGCCTCGGCTTCAGCTATGTATCGCTCTTCAATAGAGGCTTTATCGCTTTTCCAGTTTTGTTCCAGCTCAAGCAGCTTCGCGGCGGCTATCAGCTCCGCTTCGCTCGCTTTCGCGCGCAAATCGGCCATTTCCGCTTCTTGCAGCGCAAGCAGCTCCGACAGCTCTTCTTTCTCGCGGGCTAATTGCGCTTCCGCCTCCGCTTGACGTGCCGTCAGAAGCGCTTGTGACTCTGCCTGCTGGGCAGCAAGACGCTGCTCCATCTCTGCACGCAAAGCTGACAGCTGCTCCTCTGAAGCCGCCCGCTGTGAAGACAGCTCCTCTTCCAATTTCAATTGCAGAGTAATTAGCTGCTCTTCCGCTGCATCACGCTGCTCTGCCAAACGCCGTTCCGCTGCGACTAATCGTCCATCCGAATTGGATTGCAACGCTTCCAGCTCCGATTGCGATTGCGCCAAACGCGCTTCCGCCTCCGCACGCTGAGTGTTCAGCTGCTCTTCCGCTGCCGCCTGTTGCGCAGCCAGACGCTCCTCGGCTTCATTCCGCTGAGCATTTAACTGCTCTTCCGCTGCTGCCTGCTGCGCGGCCAAACGCTCTTCGGCATCCGCACGCTGCTTCGCCAATTGCTGCTCAGCTTCCGCCGCCTTCGCCTTAAGCCGGGCAGCCGCGCCAGCCCGCTCGTTCTCAAGCTGCTTCGCCGCTTCCGCCGATTTCTCAACAAGCAGTCCGGCAGCAGCCGACCGTTCTCTCTCCAGCGTCGCTATTGCTTCAGCCGCCTTCGCCCGCTCCTGCTCTAGCGCAGCCTTGGCTTCCGCCTCCTGCGTCTCCAGCAGCTCTGCTGCAGCCGCCTGCTCTTCCGCCAACACGGCTGCCGCTTTCGCAAGCTCTTGCTCCAGCGTGTCTGCCGACTTCGCTTCCTGCGCTGCCAATAGCTCAGCCGCAGCTGCCTGCTCCTGCGCCAATGCGGCCTCCGCTTTTGCCCGCTCTTGCTCCAAAGCCGCTGCTGACTTCGCTTCCTGCGCTGCCAATAGCTCAGCCGCCTTCGCCTGCTCCCGCTTCAGCGTCTCGGCGGCTTGCGCCTCCTGGACGGCGAGCAGTTCCTCGGCTTCCGCTTGCTGAATAGACAACTTGTGCGCAGCATCCTCCAGCTTGGCAGCAAGCTCTTCCGCCGCTTCTGCAACAGCGGCAGCCAGCTTCGCTTCATGCTCAGCTTCATGCGCCTCAAGCTCTTCTTTTGCTTGCTGACGCAAGGCGGCGAGCTCCTCCTGCAAGCCCGTCGTGCGCTGATTAGCAAGCTCCAGCTGCTCAGCCAGCACCATACGTTTCGCTTCGGAATCATGAAGCGTATCGTTCTCACGGCGAAGCCGGAACACTTCCTCGGTCATTTGTACAGCCGTCAGCACCGCCAGCTTCGGCAAATCAAGCCGCGGGTAGCCTTTTGCCAGCTTTTTCATCGTCTCGTCAATCGTGCTGGCGACTCTTCTCATATATTCAATATTGGAATGGCCCTTAAGCTTATATTGGTGTCCGTATATATCAACGGTTACGACGGTTTGATCAGCATCCATCATAAAGGAATCCTCCTATTGTCTATCTCTTGATCGCTTGTCATAGATGAAAGTCAGACAGTCCGCAATTACGCGCATTTTCTGCCCGAGCTTATAGAAAAAAGCCGCATCGAAAGCTCACAAGGAACTATTTCGATGCGACTTTGGAGGTTTCCTGCCTACTTTCTCAATTCCGCGGCAAAAGATTGTTCAAGCTCTGCTACTACCTTCCCGTGAAGCTCGGTAACCTCTTCATCAGTCAATGTCCGGTCGGCATGACGATATACGAGCGAGAGCGCAACGCTCTTCTTATCCGCGCCCAATTTCTCGCCGGTGAACACGTCGAACACGCGGACCGACTCCAGCAGCTCGCCTGCCGTTGCCCATGCCGAAGCTGTCAGATCAGCGGCCGGAACAGAACGTTCCAGCACAACTGCAATGTCCCGCTGCATAGCCGGGTAACGCGGCAGCGCTTTATAGCCGATATCAAATTGGGCCTGCTCGTAAAGCTCATCCAGCTCAATTTCGAGCACATAAGTGTCAGCCAGATCGCTCTCATGCTGAAGAGTAGGATGCAATTGGCCGACGTAGCCGATCGTTTGCGGCCCTCTCGCCGTTTCCAGCACGACTGCAGCCGTGCGGCCCGGATGGAAGTTCTCCGGCTGTGCAGCTTCGTAACGCACTTTCGAAGTTAAGCCAAGCACTTGGAACAATGTCTCCAAGACGCCTTTCGCATCATAGAAATCAACCGGCTCCGTTTTGCGGTTCCATTGCGCTTCTGTGCGGCTTCCCGTCAACAAAGCAGCGAAACGGTGCTTCTCTTGCGGCAGTCGAGTCAATACCTCTTCATCGGTATGGAACACGCTGCCGATTTCGAATACGGAGATCGAATCGTTCTTCCGGTTGCGGTTGTAGACTGCTGTCTCAAGCAGTTGAGCAACCAGCGTCGTGCGCAGCACGCTGCGGTCTTCGCTCATCGGCATCGCCAGCTTCACAGGCTTCTGCCCTTCGCCGGACAATGCCGGGAACAGCTCCGTACGCTCTGGTGAAGTAAACGAATAGCTGATCACTTCATGCAGGCCAGCATCAGTCAATCTCCGGCGCAAATCGCGGCGGATTGCCTGCGGCTTCGTCAATGCACCCGGTGTTACATCACCATGAATCGGCGTTGTGGGGATGTTGTCATAACCGTGCAGACGAGCAACTTCTTCGATCAAGTCAACGTCGCGCGTAATGTCGCCGCGGCGCGTAGGCACTTGAACGGTAAACTTGCCTTCCTCAGCCAAGCTGTAGCCGAAATTCAACCGTTCGAAGATCGTCTGAACTTCCAGCTTTGAAAGCTCTGTTCCGAGATAACCATTAATTTTAGCCAGCGAAATATCGATTTTGGCCGGCTCTGCTTTAGCGATTACTTCCTCGACAATGCCTTCTGTTACGAGACCTTCAGCGAGTTCAGCAATCAGTGCCGCTGCGCGGTCTAGAGCAGGAATAACACGGGCCGGATCCACTTCCTTCTCGAAGCGAATGCTCGACTCCGAACGCAGCCCCAATTGACGGGACGTTTTGCGAATGGTGCCGCCATCGAATTTTGCAGATTCCAGCAAAATATTAACGGTGCCTTCGTTAACTTCCGAATTTGCTCCGCCCATAACGCCCGCAAGGCCGATCGGCTTCACTCCATCGGTAATGACCAGCATATGCGGCTCCAGACGGCGCTCCTGATCATCAAGCGTTACCAGCGACTCGCCTTCTTTGGCGAAGCGCACTTCAATTTTCCCGCTTTGCACGGCATCTGCATCGAACGCATGCAGCGGTTGTCCGTATTCCAGCATAACGAAGTTCGTCACGTCAACGACGTTGCTGATCGGGCGGATGCCTGCAGCGATCAGGCGATTTTGCAGCCAAAGCGGTGAAGGACCAATCTTTACTCCCTTAATATAGCGGGCGCTATAATGCGAGCAATGCTCAGGCGCGCTAATCGATACCGAAATATGGCTGTCAGCCCGCTCCGGCGTATGGTTAATCGTATTTTCAGGCAGCTTAACGGGACGTCCCGTCAGTGCGCCGATCTCGTAGGCAACGCCCAGCATGCTCAAGCAGTCGGAACGGTTTGGCGTCAGATCAAGCTCAAGCACTTCATCATGAATGCCCAGAACGTCGCCGATCGATGTCCCGATTGGGGTCGATTCCGGCAGTACCAGAATGCCTTCTTGCTGCTCCTTCGGCAGCAGCTTATCGTTCAAGCCCAGCTCTTTCGCGGAGCAGATCATGCCCTGCGACTCCACACCGCGCAGCTTCGCGCGCTTAATCCGGAAATCTCCCGGAAGTACAGCGCCAATCGTGGCTACCGGCACGCGTTGGCCGGCCTCTACGTTTTTCGCTCCGCAAACGATTTGCAGCTCTTCGCCAGTGCCTACATCAACTTTGCAGACATTCAGCTTATCCGCATCCGGATGCTTCTCGCGGGATTTCACATAACCGACAACGACGCCGGATACACCTTTATCGAGGGACTCCACACTATCGATTTCGATGCCGCCGCGCGTCATTTTTTCAGCCAGTTCCTCAGCCGTGAAGCCGGACAGCTCGACATATTCATTCAACCATTTATAGGATACTTTCATCGCTTTTTCTCCCCTTCCTTCCGTTACATCTTCGCAAATTGACTTAAGAAGCGCATATCGTTCGTGTAAAAATGACGGATGTCGTCAATGCCGTATTTGAGCAGCGCAATCCGTTCAACGCCCATACCGAAAGCAAAGCCGCTGTATTTGGCCGGATCATAACCGCCCATCTCCAGTACACGCGGATGCACCATGCCGCTGCCCAATATTTCGAGCCAGCCCGTGTGCTTGCACATCCGGCAGCCATGACCAGCGCACTGCACGCAAGTAACGTCTACCTCGGCGCTAGGCTCCGTGAACGGGAAAAAGCTTGGACGAAGGCGGATTTCCGCCTGCGAGCCGTACATTTGTTGTACGAATTGCAGCAGCGTGCCTTTCAAATCGCTCATCCGGATGTTTTCTCCGATTACGAGTCCTTCAATTTGATTGAACTGGAAGGAGTGAGTCGCGTCGTCATCATCTCTGCGATACACTTTGCCCGGGCAAATGACTTTAACCGGCTTGCCGTTCATTTGCTTCATCGTCCTCACTTGTACGGGGGACGTATGCGTACGCATCAATATATCATCCGTGATGTAGAACGAATCCTGCATATCGCGGGCCGGATGGTTTTTCGGAAGGTTCAGCGCCTCGAAGTTGAAATAATCGGTTTCCACCTCTGGACCTTCTGCAATCGTATAACCGAGACCAACGAAAATATCTTCAATCTCCTGCGCTACTTTGTTCAATGGGTGAACGGAGCCTGTAGGCAGCGCCTTACCCGGCAACGTTACATCGATCGTCTCCGCACGCAGACGATTTTCCGTCTCCGCCTGCAGAAACGCCGTTTGTTTTTGTTCAATAACAGCCTCAATCGCTGCCCGTACCTCGTTGCCAACTTGGCCGATAACCGGACGTTCTTCGGCACTCAATCCGCCCATGCCGCGAAGAATTTCCGTCAAAGCGCCCTTTTTGCCCAAATATTTCACTCGCAAATCATTCAGCAGCTGCGGGTTGTCTACCTGCTGCAGCTCCTGCAGCGCTTCGCCGCGCAAAGCTTCCAATTTCTCTTTCATCAACATTCGCCTCCATTTTTACCATCTCTCGTTCGGGACAAACAAAAAAAGGCCCTTTCTCCCCGCAAGGGACGAAAGAACCGTGATACCACCCTAATTCGGACTGCTGCCGGCGCAATAAGGCCGCCTTGCTGCAATCCCTCATTCCCATAACGGCGGGAACCGGACACTCCCTACTCGCGCATATGCATAATGCCATGCGGTTCAGGCGTCTGCTCCGGAGTGAATTTCGTCAGTCTGATCTCGTAAAGGCGCTCTCAATCTGCGGCGTCTTCTCCCTGTGCGGCAGCACTGCTTACTTATCTCCATCTCAGCTTTCAATGCTATAGAATCAATAATAAAACATTAGTCTCTATTATATGCAATTTCTGCAACGGTTGCAACTTCGAAAGCCTGCTACGAATCAATCCGCATCATCATCTCTTCCAGTAAACGAATTCTGGCAAATGACGCCCGCAGCAGTCCCATTCCAATCTCCGGATATAGGCGGATAAGGCGCGCCATATCGTCGCCAGCAAGCTCCAGTACGCGCACTTCACCAAGCAGAGACTGTGCGGATACCGATGACGGCGTCCCGTCAAGAGCTGATGTCACACCACATACATCACCAGAGCCAAGAACACCTATAGTCCCTTCCCAGCCGGCAGCGGAAGTGCTTGTAAGCTCAACATTGCCTTCGACAATAACGTACATCGCTGTATTTGGCGTTCCCCGCTCCAGCAGCTTAGCATCATCTGCCCAGACGCTCTCTTTGGCAATCGTTGCGATTAAACCAAGCTCTTCCAGCGATAAGTCGGCAAAGTAAGGCACTTGCCGCAAAAACACCACTTTATTCAATCGTCCCATTGCCTGTTCCTGCGACACGTTCTCACCCTCTCCTTGTTGGGCCGCTACGGCCATCTCCCGCCACCAGTCATCCGATTCAGCAAGCGCCTGTTCCATTACATGCTGGGCGCCAGACTCCGGCAGACGATCTAGCAGTCCGGCAGAATCCTCCTGCTCCAATAAAACAAGCAGCCGCTGCGACAATCTGCGGTCTCCAACGCCTTCGGCAAGCACTTCCCAGCCGTTGCTGCGGATCTCCTCATCCGGGTCGCCAGCCGCTTTGCGAACAGCCTCCACGACTTGCTCATCCGCCAAGGCACCTAGCACCGACCACACGCCATCCATGTAAAAAGCACGAACTTCATGCATCCTCAAGCCCGCTAGCTGAGCCATATCCTCCTGTCCCATAGCAGCAAATGCAGCGCCATATGCAGCGGCATCATCCAAGTGAGCTAGCCTTAATAATGCAGATTCAATAAGCCGGGAGCGAATTTCCTCCTCAGGAAGCAGCTTTGCCAGTGCCTGAATCGCGATCGTCCAGCGCTTCGGATGTGCGCCCTCCAAGCTGCCAAGCAGCGGCGCAACTGCCCTCTCTCCAATCTGAACAAAGTAATGGAATACCGTCCGGGTCATTTCCTGATCCATCGTCGGCAAGCCCTGAAGCAGTTCCGGCAGTAAACCGTCCTCACCCAATTCACCAAGACAAGCGATGGCCGCGACCCGTGCGGCAGGATGCTGGTCCTGTACGAGCTTTCCAACTTCAGAGATGAACTCCTTGAGGTTCAGCTCCGCAACTACCCGGCAAATATAGACAGAGGCTTGTCCGCCTTCCTGCAATATACGGTGAATCACTTCGGCGCACGCCTCAAAGCTTGGCGCATTATTGAAGGAATACATCGCCTTCACCGCTTCCGCCACAACGGCAGGATGGCGGTCGAGCAGCTTCTGCCGCAAAAAGTATAAAGCCTGATGTTCCATATGCTTCATCCGGCCGATCTGCCGGACACCCTCCGCACGCAATTCATCGTCGGGGTCCTCCAGAAAAGCGGCGATTTTCACCATAGCTGTTAAATCGGCATGCTCCAAATTCATAGCACGCACCGCCGCCACCCGAATCCGGGGGATCGGGTCTTCAATAAGCTTCAACAGCTCGGGCAGATCTTTTGGATTTTGCAGGCGGCCTATTATTTGAAGAGCGATTTCTTTAGCTGGATCATTCTCTTCCTTCAGCATGCCGCTTATTCTCGCCATAGCCGCCGGATTGCGAACCAATTCCTCGAACTGCTCCGTCAGATCAAGCTCACCGGCCGACTGTACGCTGCTTACCAGCTCGCGCATATAATATTTTCTGCCGATCCATGCCAGTCCAAACAAAAGCACGGAACCGCATAAGCCGGCAAGCGACAGCAGCGTCCATGACAACCCCAGTCCGGAATGAAGAAATTGCAAAGCAGCGCCCGCCATAATACCGGCTGATGCCGCTATGCCCTGAGCCGCGTAGCGGTAGCTGTCCCGCTGAGCCAGCGGGAAGGTTTTGAAGAAGATCTGATAGGAAGGTTCTGCCGAATAATAGAGCAATAGATAGAGCAGCATATAACCCGCAGAAATAATAGGCAGTGCGGCAGACGAGCCAATAAGCATAACAGCAGCGGCAAATGATAGAACATAAACTGCTGATATTGCCGTCAGCATTTGACTTGCGCCCAGCTTTGCCATCAGTTTGCCCGATACGGTCTGCAGCAGGAATGCGAGTATGAACAACACCATTGTAATCATCCCGAAATAACGGCTGAACTCTTGTTCACTAGGGTAAGTGATTCTCGTTACATTCAAGAACTGATACTCCATTAGAAAATACAGTGCTGGCATAAAGGTCATCAGTAAAATGACCGTAAGCAAAAACGGCGACCGCAGTGCATGACGGAATACAGCTCCCGTCGTAAGTGCCGGAGCCTCTTCACGGGAAGCTTCCGCTTTTAGCGATAAAGGCACCAGATATTTCCCTATTACCTGATTATAATTACGCCATGCGATCAACAGAAGAACAGCTCCAACCGCGTAGATCGTCTCTGGACCAAAGCCGATGCTGATTGCTTGGGCTAGTAAACCGGCAGCTACGCCGCCTAGCGTTGCTGCCCCGACAAATATCGGCATCAGCCGTTTGGCCTGCTGCGTCTGGCATGTATCAACAGCGAGGCTCCATAGTAAAATCGTCTGCTGCCTGACGACAAAGTTAGAGAAGATGAACAGCACAGGATAGTACCATAACAGCTCTACACCGGCCAGCTTTAGCGTCAGCAGCACCAGCGCATTAAACGCTACGATACCCAGCATCATTCCATACATGACCCGCATAAGCTTCGGCTTTGGCAGTCTTGCTGCAAGCCAGGACAATAACCAAGCTTCAAGCGGTAAAATGACCGCTTCCGCCGCATACACGTAAGGCAAATACTCGCTTCCGAGCCGTTGGTTGAACAGCGTCATGAAGCCGTTGTAATTGAGCATCTCGGCAATACCGCATATAAAAAAAACAGGTGCCATCAAGATCAGCTTGCGCTGATCTTCGGCACGGGCGCCTAACGCGCCTATAATACGTTCCATATTCATTGGGCTATCCATCCGTTTCGCACACTCATTAAGCCCCTATCAGCGGCTGAACGGCTAAGCGCTGTATAATAGTTTCCGATAATAGATTAACCGGTCCTCGCCGTCAAAATAATAATCCGGACAACGGCCTACGAGGCCGAAGCCGTTTCTCTCAAACAGTCTTCTTATCGGCAAGTATTCCGGCAAATCACAAGTATAGGTGATGATATAGCGAGAATGAACGAGCAGCAGATAAGCGAACATTTCGGCAATCAGCGCTGAAGCTACACCTGTTTTGCGATATTCTCGGTGTACGACAATGTAGTCCCAGCTATAGCCGCCCGTTTGCTGCTCGTTTTCCGCTATACTGTTGATCGCAATAATTTGTCCCGCTTCATCAACGGCGTACCAAAGCACAATTTCTTTGGCGAGAGCGCGGTAAGGAAGCTGCTGGAAATGAGATAATTCTCCTGGCGTATAGCGTGTGTCGTCAAACGATTGATCTGAGAGCAGAAAATGAATAATCCGCTCCGCATCCTCTGCCATTTCCAGCTTTTCTATCCGAAATTGCCCTACCAGCATAATCTCCGCTCCTTCACAGCTTTCCAGAAGATACGATTACATTCGTCTTATACGGCAAGCGTGCCATTCCAGCCCTCTGTCGAGCCTTTCTGGTAATATTCGTCGCAAAGATAGAAATATAGCTTAGCCGCCTTGTCGGACCGGTTCTGCTTGATTACTTCAATAAATGTTTCGCGTGCGTCCAAAAACCGCCCTTCCTGACAAAGCAAGATGCCTTTCTCGAATAGCGGCTTCGTACGGTCTTTCAACAGCCGGATCGCATCCGAGTCTCCTTCATAAACATCTATCAGCTCGATTGGCTCATCCTTGCCGTCAATCCGGATACGGCCTAGTGAACGATGCCGGAAGCGCTCTGGCGACCGCAACTGCTCGAAGAACGTTCTAGTCGCCAGAATCGGCGTTCCCATCGTATCCGATATTTTCTCAAGCGTTGCGGTCATATTGACATCATCGGAAATGATATTGCCTTCCATGCGCTGCTCTTCTCCGACGATACCGAGCATGAGCGGTCCCTTATGCAGCGCCATGCCAAGATCAACGGCCTTGTAGCCGGATTGGCGCAGCTGCTCGTTATAAGCGGCGAGATCCCGGCGGATTGCAATGGCTGCACGCAAGGCATCGTCTGAATGGGCTGGAAACAGCGCCATAAAGCCCGCACCCAAATATTTGCTGATCAGCCCTTCCTCCTTGCGGACGAACGGACTAAACCGTTTCAGGAAGGCGTTCATGAAGTCAAAATTTTGCTTCGGCGACAGCTGTTTGGACAACTCGTGGAATGAGCGGATATTCGCAACCATCACGGTCATGTTTTGTTGAACCTGATCGCCAAGGTGAATGTCGAGTATCCCTTTTTTGCCTAAATATTTGAAAAACTGCTGCGGGACGAACCGGTGCGACGCTTCGCTGAACGAAGTTACATCTTTAATATAATTACGGATATGCTTGGCCATCAGGTTGAATTGCTCGCCAAGGTCGCCTACCTCGTCTTTGGACCGGATATGAACCTCGACGTTCCAATTGCCGTTAGCCATATCCATCACGCTTCTGCGCAGCTTGCGCAGCGACGAGAGCATAAAGTAGGTAGTGCCGGTAACAAATGCAATAAGCACCAAGCTGATAATACCGATATTAATGACAATACTTGAGTATATAGTCTGATTGGATTGATAGAGTACATTCAGATCACGGCCTGTTTCATAGATGCCTACAACTGTCCCTGATGAATCATAGATAGGACCAATCGCATACAGCCATTTGCCGGTGGCATCCTCCCATCTCCCCGTCAGCACCTCGCCATTGTCAATTACCCGCTTGTTCTCCTCGCTGAGCGGGAAAGGCTTGTACATATTGACGCCGTCATCGTCATCCATCATGATGAAGAGCCCGCCGTTCTCGTACTTATAGAGCGTACTGTACAGCCCTTTCCGGTTGGCGTCATCCTCGCTCTCGAACAGAAAGTTCATTTTATCGTAAATGGCGGTGTAATTCGGGCTTCTGTAATCTCTCGGAGAAGTAAGCTTGTTCAACTGATCGCCATTGATGATATTTTGTCCGTTGCGTGCAAGAAGGGACAGCTGACGCTGCATTTCCTCTTCCATGCGGCCGGAAAAGCTGCTGTAGACAAAATTGCATAATAGGATCATTGAGATCGTAACGATCGGGACCAGCATAACGACCTGCTTGACGAAGAGCGATATTCTGCGGTTCAACAAATGAACATAGACGAGCCGCAGCATCGTAATAACAACAGCAAGCAGAGCCGCTGCAGCAAGCCAGGCGAGCCAGCCCATCATCACCGTCTCCCGGTCATATGAGACGTTATTAATAGTAGAGCTGTCTTTCTTGGTCAAATTCAACACACGGTCATCCAGAGCAATATAGAGCGTTCCGCCAGAACCAATCGTAAAATCCATAATTTCAACACTCTCTGCGCCGGCGGCCTTGCTTTGCAGCACATCTTCGCTGAGATCGACACGCAGGCCGCTAGAGTCGTCAGCCTTCATACTAGTGACAGAATTGACAAGTCTGTCGATGAAATACAACCTGCCGTCGGAGTGCAGCTGCAGCGCTTCAGGAAAGTTGGTTCTCGTCCGGTTCATCCCTTCCAGCGGGTAGGCCATCGTGCTGGCGCCGTCTGCTCCCACCCGGAAAATCGCACCGCGTTTCGTCGCATAGAAGATACGGCCGGGCTCAAATCCCACAATCTCTGAAAGATAACGGTCATTAGGCACTTTAAACCGGAATGCTTCTACAGGCTGGCCGCCGCTCTCCAGCAGGCTCAAGCGATTCAGCACAATTTCTTGCTCTTTATCAAAGTAGAAATAAAGCGATTGATCCTGAAGCTGGAACCCTTGAATTTGTCCGACTCTTTTATTTGTGCCGTCACCCTTTAAGCTGTAAAGAATTTCGCCCTCCTTGCTTTCCGGAGCGTAGCGGACAATTCTTTCTTCCTGGACGTACAGCCCGTACTTGTCCAAAACGGTATCCAGTGCGTAGATGGTCCCGTCCGGAGCTGCGGCAGCATCCGTGAAATCATGCCGGTCACCGTCATTGGGCTTCTGCCGGATCCGATCCTCCAGCATGCCGCTTTCATCCATGCGAATGATTTCCTGGCGGGAGTCGCCAATGGTAACCAGTCCGCCTCCCGGCCCAGGTGCCAAGCGGGATAAATACGTAAGCGCCTTCTCATTATCCGTGGGCAGCGAAAGCAGCCTATTCGCATTCGGATAAAGCCATAATCCCAGACCTATGGCAACGACAAGCAGCAATGCTATACTCCACGTTGACTTTCTCATGGACACCATCACTTTCATTTTCCCTATTTGCTTTTACCGAACTATCAATTAATTCCATAGTACTACATGTATCGAGATTTGGCATCAATTTCCTTGTTTCTTCGCCATAAAATCGGGTCGAATTAATCAGGTTTATGTTGAAGCGCTTCCTCCCGTATAGTAGTATGAATAGTAGAAGAAAATGGTAGAAGCAGGCTTGTG
The DNA here is from genome assembly GCF_014641555.1 of Paenibacillus radicis (ex Gao et al. 2016). Lineage (GTDB taxonomy): Bacteria > Bacillota > Bacilli > Paenibacillales > Paenibacillaceae > Pristimantibacillus > Pristimantibacillus radicis. Next base: position 3,557 of record NZ_BMHY01000025.1, on the reverse strand, counting down.
GCCGCTTCGCACGGAAAGGGTTAACTATGGGTCAACTAGTATGCGGCGGAGCCTCTTTGCAATGTTCGTTTGGCGCTGCTCCCGGCACTTTGAACGTTCTTCCTGCCAATCGCGTTATGACTTCCACGCCGATTGCCAACATTATGGACAACAAACCGATGGTCAATATTCTCCCATTCGGAATGTGCACCTCCCTGGCCAATCCTGCCGTGGCTGCTGCGACAGCTGCGGCTTTGGGCGCGCTGACTCCTCAGCCTTGCTTGCCCGTGACAGCCGCGCCTTGGGTACCGGGCACACCGACGGTTCTTGTCGCCAATATGCCCGCTCTTAACAATACCTCCAAATGCATGTGCAACTGGGGCGGCGTCATACAGATCGTTAATCCTGGCCAAGTTACGATACAGGTGCCCTAAATGGTCGAACAACTGCTAAAGCCGATATTCAAGCCGATCAAACGGATGATCATCACCCCTCTCAAGCGGGCCAAAACATTGCCCAAGAGACTGCTGGGGTGGCTGCGGAGATTTCTGGTTACCGCCTTGTTCGGACCGCTCCGCTCTCTGGACAATTATTTAAAGCTAGGCAGCTATTACATTGCCAAAAAAATGGTGGCGCTTATCATCGTTATCGCGCTCATTGTAACGTACTTCGGATTCATTAACCCGCCTGCATTCATTAACAAATGGTTTGGCCGAACGCCTGAATTGTCGGCGTCTGCCGCGGCAGCAGACGGCTTTACCGGTACAGCCTCCGTCAAGGGTGCCGATGGAAAC
>NZ_BMHY01000025.1:0-2761 GCF_014641555.1 Paenibacillus radicis (ex Gao et al. 2016) | reverse complement strand
GTCATTTTTGACGGACAACTGGTTAACGGCCTGTATGAAGGCACAGGCAAGCTCTTTTATCCGGATGGAAAGCTGCTGTATCAAGGGGATTTCGCGAAAGGATTGAGAGCCGGCTCAGGCGAGCATTACGACGAGAACGGCAAGCTGCTGTATCGCGGCGAATTTGCCGCCGATCAGTATGCCGGAGCAGGGACGCTGTTTGATCCGGAGGGGAAGCCGAAATATGCAGGCCAGTTTGCCTACGGCCTTTACGAGGGAGCAGGAACGGAATACCGGCAGGACGGAACCATCGTGTATGCCGGGGCATTCGTGAAAGGGCAGCGGACTGGAGAAGGAAAGCTCTACAATGGCAGCGGCGGCCTCATTTATGAAGGCACGTTCAACGAAGGCCGCTATGCGGGAGCAGGCAAGCTTTACGGAGAAAGCGGGAAGCTGCTGTACGAGGGCGTGTTCCAAGACGGCAAGCTCAACGGAGCAGGCAAGCAATATTTCGCTTCCGGCATTGCCCAGTACGAAGGTGGATTTTTGCAAGGAAGTTATCATGGGGCCGGCAGCTTGTTTAACGAAAGCGGCAGCCTTGTCTACACAGGGGCATTCGGAGCCGGACAAATGAATGGCGATGGACAAGCATTTGGCGCTAACGGCGCCCCTGTCTATGCCGGCAAATTTGTTAACGGCAAGTACGAAGGTATCGGAGTTCTGTTTGACGCTGACGGTGTCACTCTTTATAAGGGCTTTTTCAAGGGCGGTTTCTCCTTCGTGGAAGGTTTCATCAACTTGCCGCTCGCCAAGCTGCAAGAAATGCTAGGCGCGCCGGATGCGCCTGTTGTTCCCGAGTCGCCTGCCCCAGGCGAGGATGCTGTCGTTGGCGGCGCCGATGAAAGCGGCGAAGACAGCGCTGCTGGCGGCGGCAGTGGCGCGGGCAGCGGGGATAGTGCTGCTGCCGATGGCAGTGGCACAGCAGCGGCCGATGATAAAACGGCCGCGAGCGATAGCAGCGGCGGTGCGAACGGCAACAATAGCGCGAATGCAAGCGGCAACGGCGCTGGCGGCAGCAACAGCTCGAATGCAAGCAGTAACGGCGGCGCTGGCGGCAGCAACAGCTCGAACGCTAATGGCAATGGTACTGGCGCTAGCAATAGCTCGAATGCTAATGGTCCGGGCGCAGGTAGCAGTAACGGTGCAATCGCAAACGGCACTAACAGCAACGGCAGCAGCTCTAATGCAAGCGGCTCTGCCGGAGCCTCCGGAAGCGGAGTTTCTGCTGAGGAGCTTGGACTTGAAGGCCTTCCACCCAAGCCGTTAAATCTTACTTACGCTAGCAGTCAGCTATCATTCCTGCTTGAAGCAGATCCGGATAATCCGGAAGCGTACTATGTGAGTGAAATAAATACTTGGAACAGTACCGTTATCCAGCAAACGCTTCAACGGCTGCAGACCGCCAAGGCAGCTTCCATTACCGAAAAGCTGGACAACGGCAAGTCCAATATCATTTACAAATCGGGTAATGCTCTTCTAACCTTCACCTACAGCAATAAAAAACCACTTCGTCTCAATATCAGCTATATCACACCGAAATAACAAGATAGTAAAAGAACTCCCGCCATCATGTTCAGGCGGGAGTTCTTTTCTATTATTTAAGTTACTCAGCTCATCCCCAACGCCTCCATTACGCCCCAAACGATTACCGTTCCCCTTACCTCCCAGTTTCCATTTCTACTACTTTACCGTTATTACTATTACTATTACTATTACTATTGCTCAATACCTTCTCCAGCAATGGCGGCAGCGGGACCGCTAGGCTGATGGGGATCGATACCTTGTCATTGCACTATTTATATACCATCATTCCTCATAACCATCTACCATTGGCGTCACCATCCAGCATCATCTTCATTTACTGCCAGTTACCATCAGTCCCACCACCACCTTCACTTACTGCCAGTTACCATTCGTCCCACCACCACCACCACCACCACCTTTGCTTGTCACTTTAGCCCCATCCTCACTCCCATCTTCACAGGTCACCAGCTATCATGAGCTCCACCGTAATTAATATAGTTACATCGATCAACCCCAACTTTTTGCTGCAAGATTAATAGGTCTGTTCCATTAAACAAGACCGTTCCGTTCTCAACATTGGATTTTTCCAATATAGAGCCCATTTCCGCTTCATTTCTTTCGTCTACGTTGGATTTTTCCAACGTAGAACACTTTTCCACTCCCTTTCCCTCGTATACGTTGGATTTTTCCAATGTAGAGCTCATCCCTGCTCCATTTCCCTCACCTACGTTGGATTTTTCCAACGTAGAGCCCATTTCCACATCATTTCTCTCGTCTACGTTGGATTTTTCCAACGTAGAACACTTTTCCACTCCCTTTCCCTCGTCTACGTTGGATTTTTCCAACGTAGAACACTTTTCCACTCCCTTTCCCTCGTCTACGTTGGATTTTTCCAACGTAGAGCCCATTTCCGCTACATTTCTCTCTTCTACGTTGGATTTTTCCAACGTAGAACACTTTTCCACTCCCTTTCTCTCGTCTACGTTGGATTTTTCCAACGTAGAGCCCATCTCCGCACCATTTCTCTCGTCTACATTGGATTTTTCCAATGTAGAGCCCATTTCCCCTTCATTTCTTTCGCCTACGTTGGATTTTTCCAACGTAGAGCCCATTTCCGCTCTATTTCTCTCGTCTACGTTGGATTTTTCCAACGTAGAACACTTTTCCACTCCCTTTCCCTCGTCTACGTTGGATTTTT
>NZ_BMHY01000024.1:6753-66634 GCF_014641555.1 Paenibacillus radicis (ex Gao et al. 2016) | reverse complement strand
CCGCAGGGTCCTGGGAGAGTAGGACGTCGCCAAGCACGAGAAGCCTGCCGCATGTTTGCGGCAGGTTTTTTGTTGTGCGAGCCCTTTACCTGTTTAGCAAGGATAACAATTACAACAGAAGCTGCTCTTGTATGGCGTGTAGCTCCTAGAGTACGGTGTGACGTTGCAGATGGTGTCCTAGAGCCTTTTATAGCTCGAAGTCGCTTAAGTAACTTGTGCTTATGTGCTCTTATTAATTGTGGATAAATAACGAGCCGTAACAGCTTTTTTATATCATCCAAAATGTTTTTTGCATTTTATCGAAGTGAAGGAATTATAAATGCTAACGCATTATAGTAGCTGCTGCACCATAGGCCGCTGGATGATGTTAATGATAATTACCTGCGTTTATTATACACAGTGTATAGTGTTTGGAGTTAATTTGAACGTACGCACATAATTACACACATATTAAATCGTTTGCTGATGAACAGCTTTTAGCTTTTGAACAAAGTATTCGATCAGGGCTATATACTCACTCATTCACTCTCACAATGGAAGTAAAACGAAGGACTTGTTCCCGCACTGAGCTGGACGTGTGTACTGGAATACCGGCGCTTCTTGCATTTCTCTCTATTTGAAGGAGCTCAATTGCATACGCATTGCATTGCATACGCACCACCTGCTGCACAGTTATAACATTGAAAGCACCATTCTGGACGTATCTTATACTCGCTGTAATTTGCGGCATTGTTGTTTAGTTGCTCCGTGCTGCACTACCATATACCAACAGGGTACATCCTCACTCCACCTGGTGTATTGCAAGCTGTGCCCAGCACATCTCCCTCATTTACTCACAATAACCCGGCAGCCCGCTCCCCCTGTGTACGCCTCCCTCAATCGTACACACAGCTTGTACACATTTTCCCCAACGCACCTTGCACAACTTGCGCGTTTAACTTATTCACAGTGAATAAGTTAAAACGAGAAAATGTTGATGAACCGTGACATTTCGATAATCACATGTGCATAACTTCAAGGGCAGGCTTATCCTTATGTTCTCCACAGTCTGTTCATAACAATGAAGATAAAGTGGGCATCTAGATTGGCATTCATACGACTGTTCGTCTCAGAGAGAAACATTGATTGTCCCGTTAAATAAACCTTCATCTATAGCTACTCCTCCGTTTCATCAACTAACTCGATTTTTATCACAATGGACCATCCTGTGAAATGTTGCTAACCCGCTTTCACGCCTCATGCTGAACATATCCGTGTCATCCATTTGGATTTGGGGTATAAATAACTGTAAAGCGCATCAAGATAGGTATTACGGGCGTTTTGACTAAGCAGCTGACAATCGTCAGAAAATTGCAAATCCATCACTTGACCTTTGACTTTTTTTGCGTATAATAAAGTTAAAGTCAAAGAAAGTCAAAGTCAGTCGGAGCCCTATAAAAGCACTGCTCTAAAGGCTCCAAAGCATTACTGGGAGGTTGGTGATTTGCGTAACATTTCCGATCTCATCGAGCAATACTTGAAGCATATGCTGCAGGATAGTCCAGAGGGCGCTGTTGAGATCCAACGAAACGAGCTGGCAGACCGGTTCTCCTGTGTACCTTCTCAGATCAATTATGTAATCAGTACCCGGTTTACGCTGGAGAAAGGCTACATGGTTGAAAGCAAACGGGGAGGCGGCGGTTATATCCGGATTCAACGGGTAGACCTTCCGGCACTCAAGACGATTCAATTCCATATCCATGATACGATTGGTGATTGCGTCGAACAGAGTGCAGCAGAAGGATTGATTTATCAGCTTGAAGAAGCAGGTCTCATTACAAAGCGGGAAGGCAATCTGCTCCGCGCAGCAGTGGATCGCGAGACAATTGCCGTGAAACTGCCGTTGCGGGACGAAATCAGGGCACGCTTGCTGCGGGCCATGCTGATATCACTTCTCGTCAAGTAACACGCCATAGAAGCAAAGCCGTAACGCATTGCTTTTATTTCGAAGCTAAACGGTAATCTGGACCGTCATACGACGGACAGTGACCGTTGATGCTTTCACATCACGCGCTTGAAATTGCGTTCGTTGTGATAGGAGAGGAGGGATTTCGGCTTGATTTGCCAAGAATGCGGCAATAGGCCGGCAACGCTTCATTTTACGAAGATCGTTAACGGTGAGAAAACTGAATTTCACATTTGCGAAGCATGCGCCAGAGAAAGAGGAGACAGTATCCCCGGAGCGGTGAATGGATTTTCGATCCACAACCTGCTATCAGGATTGCTTGACTTCGATCCCTCCGGCTCAGCAAGCAGTGCAAGCTTAAAACAGCAGCAAGCGCTGCGGTGCGAAGAATGCGGCTTAACGTATACGCAGTTCAGCAAGCTCGGAAGATTTGGGTGCAGCTCCTGCTACCGGCATTTTGCCGACAGGCTCGATCCGCTCCTGAAGCGAGTACATGGCAATACGGTGCATAGCGGTAAAATACCGAAGCGTACCGGAAGTCAAATCCAGTACAAACGCGAAATCGAACAGCTGCGTGGAGAAATGCAGGGCCATATTGAACGCGAAGAATTTGAAAGTGCAGCTGAGCTTCGTGATCGCATTCGCGAGCTTGAGCGTAAAATAGTAGATCTCTAGCCATCAAAGCAACAAAACAATAAAAGCATCAAGTAAGGGCAAGGCCGCATGAAGGAGGGTTCCTCTTGACGAAACGTCGTTTCTCACAACAGGCGGTTAGCGATTGGATGAAAGGGGACGGCCCCGAATCCGATATCGTCATAAGCAGCCGAATCCGCATCGCCCGCAATTTGCGTCACAAGCCGTTTCCGATGCTGGCGACCAACGATCAACTGGTCGAAGTGATGGAACAGCTGACGGAAGTTGCGAATTCAGGCAAGCTGAAGCCAATCGGCAAGTTCGAGACGATCGTACTGTCCGAGCTTAATGAACTGGAGAGGCGAGTGCTGGTTGAGAAGCATTTGATCAGTCCGAACCTGGCGAATGAATCGCGGGGCGGAGCGGTTATTTTAAGCGATAATGAATCCGTCAGCATAATGATTAACGAAGAGGATCATCTTCGCATTCAATGTTTATATCCAGGTTTTCAAATTAAAGAAGCTTGGAAGCACGCGAATCGCATTGATGACGTCTTCGAAGATGAAACGGATTACGCTTTTGATGAAAAGAAGGGTTATTTAACAAGCTGTCCGACGAATGTCGGTACTGGAATAAGAGCTTCGGTCATGATGCATTTGCCGGCACTTGTGCTGACGCAGCAGATTAACCGAATTTTATCTGCGGTAACGCAAGTGGGTTTAGCCGTAAGAGGGCTTTATGGGGAAGGCAGCGAGGCACTCGGCAATTTGTTTCAAATTTCGAATCAAATTACGCTGGGGCAATCCGAGACTGAGATCATCGATAATTTGCACGGCGTAGCCAAGCAGATTATCGAACACGAGAAGGCGGCCCGTTCAAGACTAATGTCGGAATCGCGTCTGCGAATTGAAGATCGCGTTAAGCGTTCTTACGGCATCCTGTCTTACGCAGCTGTGATTGACTCTAAGGAGTCGGCGCAGCGTTTGTCGGACGTTAGACTTGGAGTTGATCTAGGGTTGCTGGATGATGTCTCGCCGCAAATCATGAATGAATTAATCGTAATGACACAGCCGGGCTTCCTGCAGCAGGCGTTCAACGAGAAAATGAGCGCTGAACAGCGGGACTACAGGCGGGCTGAATTAATCCGCAAGCAATTGCGGAGTCAAACCGAGCATGGGGGTGCGTGAATATGATGTTTGGACGATTTACGGAACGGGCACAGAAGGTGCTGGCACTGGCACAGGAGGAAGCGGTTCGTCTTGGACACAACAATATTGGTACGGAACATATATTACTTGGCCTGATTAGAGAAGGCGAAGGCATCGCAGCGAAAGCTTTGATCGGTCTTGGCCTTGGACTTGAAAAAATACAGGATGAGGTAGAAGCGTTAATCGGCCGCGGACAAGAACAGCCGACGAACATCGCCTACACGCCTCGTGCGAAAAAAGTAATTGAGCTTTCAATGGATGAAGCGAGAAAGCTTGGCCATACTTATGTCGGCACCGAGCATATTCTTCTCGGCCTCATTCGTGAAGGTGAAGGCGTGGCGGCGCGGGTGCTCAACAATCTGGGCATCAGCCTGAACAAAGCCCGCCAGCAAGTGCTGCAGCTTCTAGGAAGCAGCGAAGCGGTATCCAGTAATCACGGTGCCCCTTCTAATGTCAGCACGCCAACACTCGATGGTCTGGCACGCGATCTGACGGCTTACGCGAAGGAAGGCAACCTGGATCCTGTTATTGGCCGCAGCAAGGAAATCGAGCGCGTGATTCAAGTGCTCAGCCGCCGGACGAAAAACAATCCGGTACTCATCGGTGAGCCGGGCGTTGGTAAAACAGCCATCGCAGAAGGCTTGGCACAAAAAATTATCGCCAATGAAATTCCTGAGACACTGCGCGACAAACGCGTCATGACGCTCGATATGGGCTCTGTCGTTGCCGGTACGAAATATCGTGGCGAGTTCGAGGATCGACTGAAAAAGATTATGGATGAAATCCGGCAAGCCGGCAACATCATCCTCTTCATTGACGAGCTGCATACACTCATCGGAGCTGGCGGCGCAGAAGGCGCGATTGACGCCTCCAACATTTTGAAACCGGCTCTGGCCCGCGGCGAACTGCAATGCATCGGCGCAACGACGCTGGATGAATACCGCAAATATATCGAGAAGGACGCAGCGCTGGAGCGCCGTTTCCAACCGATTACAGTAGATCAGCCGTCGCCGGAAGAAGCGGTTCAAATTCTGATGGGGCTGCGCGACCGTTACGAAGCGCATCACCGGGTTAAAATTACCGATGAAGCGATCGTTCAAGCAGTCAAACTGTCGGATCGCTACATTACCGACCGGTTCCTGCCGGATAAAGCGATTGACCTTATCGATGAGGCGGGCTCTAAAGTCCGGTTGAATTCATACACGGTACCGCCGAATCTGAAGCAGCTTGAGAATCGTCTCGAGGATATCCGCAAGGAGAAGGACGCAGCGGTACAAAGCCAAGAGTTCGAAAAGGCTGCTGCCTTGCGAGATACGGAGCAGAAGATTCGCGAAGAGCTGGACGTAACGAAAAACCAATGGAAAGAAAAACAAGGCCGTACTGATTCCGAGGTTACGCCTGAAGATATCGCACAAGTCGTGGCAAGCTGGACCGGCATTCCGGTCAGCAAGCTCGCAGAGGAAGAAACTCAGCGTCTGCTTAATATGGAAGCTCTGCTTCATGATCGTGTTATCGGTCAAGACGAAGCGGTCAAAGCGGTATCAAGAGCAATCCGCCGTGCTCGCGCAGGCTTGAAAGATCCGAAGCGTCCGATGGGCTCCTTCATCTTCTTGGGTCCAACGGGTGTTGGTAAAACCGAGCTGGCCCGCGCTCTCGCGGAAGCGATGTTCGGAGACGAGAATGCGGTCATCCGCATTGATATGTCGGAATATATGGAGAAGCATTCCACTTCACGCCTCGTCGGCGCGCCTCCGGGCTATGTCGGCTATGAGGAAGGCGGCCAATTGACCGAGAAGGTTCGCCGCAAGCCGTATTCCGTTGTCCTGCTTGATGAGATTGAGAAGGCGCATCCGGAAGTATTCAACATTCTGCTGCAGGTGCTGGAGGATGGACGCTTGACCGATTCCAAAGGTCGGGTCGTTGACTTCCGCAATACGCTGATCATTATGACGTCGAACGTTGGCGCCGATCAAATTAAACGCAATTCGTCGCTTGGCTTCACAGCGGTACATGATGCCGGCCGCGACTTTGCACAAATGAAAGACAAAGTAATGGCTGAGCTGAAGAAAAGCTTCCGTCCGGAGTTCCTGAACCGGATCGACGAAACGATCGTGTTCCACTCGCTGGAGCAAGAGCATATCGCTCAGATCGTAACGCTCATGTCCGACGATCTTCGCAAGCGTCTGCGCGAGCAAGAGGTGGATTTCGTACTCACCGATGCTGCGAAAGCATTCCTCGCGAAGGAAGGCTTCGATCCGCAATACGGTGCGCGTCCGCTGCGCCGTGCGATTCAGAAGCATATTGAGGACCGGTTGTCCGAAGATCTGCTGATGGGCAAAATCAGCAAAGGCGACACATTTACGATCGACGAGAAGGACGGCGCTTTGACCGTTACCCGTTCGGCCGACGTTGAGAAGGAAGCCGTTTCTGAGGAACCGGCAGCCAAATAATAGCTTGAATACAATGCGCTTCTTCCGGAAACGGAAGGGGCGCATTTTTTTTCATAGGCACAGGGGTTTATACGCTCGGGATTAAATGGTAAACTTTGAATGAAAGCGTATGTTAAAAGGAGCCTATCATGGCAAAAATAAAATCGAAGTTCGTATGTACGGATTGCGGCACCGAATCACCGAAATGGCTGGGCAAATGCCCTGGCTGCCACGCTTGGAATACAATGGTCGAGGAGAAGGAGACCGTTGTGAAGACACAGGGTGTTGGTCTTCGGATGGTTCATACGAAAGAAAAGGCACAATCCATCATACATATAGAAAGCGGGCAAGAACCGCGTATTGAAACAAGGATGCAAGAGTTGAACCGCGTACTGGGCGGAGGCGTCGTTCCGGGCTCGCTTATATTGGTTGGCGGAGATCCTGGCATCGGCAAATCGACACTGCTTCTGCAAACGTCGCATGCTATGGCGGTTAAGGGTCTGAAGGTGCTCTATATTTCCGGAGAGGAATCGGTTCGCCAGACAAGACTGCGGGCGGATCGCCTCGGCGCATTGACGGAAATGCTCTATGTGCTGTGCGAAACGAATATGGACCATATTAACGATGCCATTGAAACGATCGCACCCGACTTTCTCGTCATCGACTCTATTCAGACGGTGTATGATCCGAATGTACAATCGGCGCCGGGCAGCGTTGCCCAGGTAAGGGAATGTACAGCGCACTTTATGCGAGTAGCCAAAATCAAAGGCATTGCAACGGTGCTTGTCGGGCACGTTACGAAGGAAGGCGCGATTGCCGGTCCCCGCTTGCTGGAGCATATGGTCGATTGCGTGCTCTATTTCGAAGGCGAGCGGCATCATACCTACCGGCTGCTGAGGGCGGTGAAAAACCGTTTCGGCTCGACGAATGAAATCGGAATATTCGAAATGGGCGAGGAAGGGCTGCGCGAGGTTGCCAATCCGTCAGAGCTGTTTCTATCCGAGCGCCCGCTTGGCGTATCCGGCTCTACCGTCGTTGCCAGTATGGAAGGAACGCGGCCGGTACTCGTTGAGCTGCAGGCACTGGTAGCGACGACGAATTTTCCGTCGCCCCGGCGCATGTCTACGGGCATCGACCATAACCGGATGGCGCTTATTATTGCCGTGCTGGAGAAACGCATCGGCATGTTCCTTCAGACGCAGGATGCGTACTTAAACGTAGCCGGCGGCGTCAAGCTTGATGAACCGGCTGTCGATTTGGCAGCTGCGGTATCGCTTGCCTCCAGTTTCCGAGATGCGCCTACGAAGCCTTACGACGTTATTTTCGGCGAAGTAGGTTTGACCGGTGAAGTTCGGGCTGTGTCACGGGCGGAGCAGCGAGTGAAGGAAGCGGAGAAGCTCGGTTTCAAGAGGGTTATTATGCCGGAAAAAAGCCTGAAAGGCTGGAAGGCACCTGAGGGCATCGAGATTATTGGAGTCAATACCGTATCGGAAGCACTTAAGGCAGCACTTGGATAGGGGGCATACGATGAAAGAACCAAGTCAGCAAGACATAATGAATCAGTTGTTGCAGTTAGTCGCACCCGGCACCCCGTTCCGCGAAGGGCTGGAAAATGTACTGCGGGCGAAAACCGGCGCGTTGCTCGTTGTTGGCTACAGCCCTGAAGTCATGGAAGTCGTGGACGGCGGCTTTTCCATCAATTGTGATTTCTCGCCAAACTACTTATATGAGCTTGCAAAAATGGACGGGGCAATCATTTTAAGCGAAGATATGCGCCGCATTTTGTATGCCAACACACAGCTGATTCCGAACAGCTCGATCCCTTCGACGGAGACCGGCATTCGGCACCGCACGGCGGAGCGGGTTGCGAAGCAGACCGGCAAGCTGGTCGTTTCCATTTCGCAGCGCCGCAATATCATTACGCTGTACCAAGGTAATTTACGCTACTCCCTTAAGGAGATGGGCGTTATTCTAACGAAGGCGAATCAAGCGATCCAGACGCTGGAGAAATACCGGGTGGTGCTTAACCAATCCCTGACAAACCTGTCTGCGCTTGAATTCGAGGAGCTGGTGACGCTTCAGGAAGTCGCTCATGTCGTTCAGCGTGTGGAGATGGTGCTGCGCGTTAAGATGGAAATCAAGCGCTATGTGACCGAACTGGGCATAGAGGGACGTCTCATTGCCATGCAGCTGGAAGAGCTGGTGGACGGCGTTGATGAAGAAGCTTGGTATTTGCTTAAGGATTATGCGAAGGATCATGCCGACGACAAAATCCGTGAGCTGCGCATCGCGTTGAAGAAGCTCAGCTCCGATGAGCTGCTGGATGCCCAGCCGATTATCCGCCTTCTTGGTTACCCGAATGCTGGCTCCATGGTGGAGGAAGCCGTATCTCCGCGCGGATTCAGGCTGCTTAATCGCATCCCGCGTCTGCCGCTGATGATCATGAACAATTTGATCGAGCGCTTCGGCCGCCTGCCGCATGTTCTAATGGCTACAATCGAGGAATTAGATGAAGTGGACGGCATTGGCGAGGTTCGGGCGAGAGCGATTAAAGATGGCCTGAAACGGATTCAAGAGCAGATGTTCATTGACAGACAAATTTAAATCTCATACAATGGTTAGAATGCGTGTCGATCTGTTTGTGCTTGAAGTCACATAGACGATACATCAGTAATCAGTTTTAGGGCATAGTAGAGAAGAGGTGGAACAGATGATCACAAAGTCGATACCGAGCCTTCTCACGGTGGGGAACCTATTCCTCGGAATAGTCGCCATTATTCTTGTGTTTAATGAAAAGCCTGAACATGCCGCCATGATGGTCATTATCGCCATGCTGTTGGACGGCGTGGATGGCCGCGTAGCTCGGGCATTGAATGTACAAAGCGAATTCGGCAAAGAGCTCGATTCGTTGTCTGATGTGATCTCGTTCGGCGTAGCGCCGGCTTTTATAATGTATGTGGTCGCGTTTCAGAATCTAAATCCAACGGTAGCATGGATCATTACCGCGTTGTTCCCGATTTGCGGAGCTTTGCGGCTTGCACGATTTAATGTCGTCTCTTGTGCACCCGGCTATTTTATCGGCTTGCCGATTCCGGCTGCGGGAGGCGTACTGGCGACGATGGCTTTGTTCAAGAATGATATTTCCGTCACGATTCTGCTGGGAAGCACGCTTGTGCTGTCCTTGTTAATGGTGAGTACCGTGAAGTATCCAAATTTCAAAAAAATCGGTATTCCGCGGAGCGCGATTTGGGTTATTCCTGTCGTTGTGGCGATTGCGGTCGTGTTAGGCATACTGCTGCCTCACCAGTTATCGAAAATTCTTTTCCTGCCGTTGCTGTTATATGCGCTGTACGGGTTAAAAAAAAACGTTGATCGGCGGCTAAAGCGCCGGTTTCGCAAACGCCATCCCGAAGCAATCGGGACAGAGGAACCTGTACAGTCCGATACGTCGGCATAGTATGGAATGAAAGAAGCAAAGCTGTTTGAAGGTCGTCGCCCGACTTTCGAGCAGCTTTTTTCTTGTATAAAAGCTAGGAGTTTCGGCATATTGACGAATGAAATTTTAATTCCAATAAAAAAATTGAAACTTCATACTGGTAATGTCGTATACTGTATGTTGTACGCATACCGATGTTCGAGAGAATTTGTTCTCGTCAAGCAGAAGAGAGGCCTTATATGATTCAAGATTTTATAGATTATTTAATGGAATTCGGAGCACTTGGCCTTTTTATCCACTCCTTTATTGATGCTATCATATTTCCGGTACCGGCATTGTTTCTGCAAATTCCTCTCAGTCTAGTTGATCCCTCTAATGCCCTTTGGCTTGCAACTGCGGGTTTCGTCGCCTGTTTGCTTGGTTCTCCTATCGGTTACTATATCGGGAGATCGCTGGGCGCTACGGTTCTGTACAAAATTCTGAAAAAAGAATGGGTCGACAAAGCGACCGCCTTGTTTCAGAAAAATGGCGAGGCTGCCATTATGATCGGTTCCTTTACTCCCATCCCCTTTAAAGTGTTCACGATTCTTTCCGGCTCGCTCAAATTTCCGTTATGGCGTTTGATGTTATACGCAGCCGTCGGAAGAGCTGTGAAATTTTACGCCGTAGGTGCTTTGTTCTATTTTTACGGACGTTCTGCCGAAGGTATGGTAAAGGATGTATCTCTATATATTTTCGCAATTGGCGTTCCGCTTATCGTCATCTTCTTATTCATACGCAAAAAAATGCGCCAAAAGCGTGAGCGGTTGCTTGAAGCAGAAGCACATGCGGAGACGGCTTCAACTGCAACTGCAACTGCAACTGAAACGACTGCAACTGAAACGGCCCCCGCTTCGTCTGCGACTAAATCCGCAACTGCGTCTGTAAAGGCAGAGACGGAACAGGCATAGACGCATAGACGCTCATATTGAAAACAGCGTTCTCCTTGGTTGAAGGAGAACGCTGTTTTTTTGCTATATTCAAGTGAGATTAAACAGTCCAAGTGTCGAGCATTTGTCGTATTCGTCGGCAATGACTTCACTAAGCTCAATATCCAGCAGATTGCACATGGCGGTCATATAGAACAAGTTGCGCCCGAGATCGTTTTTGAGGGCGTCGCGGCAATTCTCGCATACTTGTCCGGAAAGATGGCTTTGAAGCGTCGATTTGGCATTTTCGAGGTTAAGCTCGTCTGAGTACTGCTGCTTGCGGGCATTTAATTCGATACAGCCGCAATCGGTAACCGCTTTCGATACTGCACGATTGACGGAAGCGCCGGATTGACCGAATTTGGACATGACGTCTAGCAGGCTGCGATGCCGCAGCAGTAATTCCGATACTTGTTGCTGAAATTGATCCAACGTTGGAGCGCTCATCAGTTCCACCTCTTTCATCAGCTTCTACAGAAGTTATCACTACTTCCATTATAAGCCTAGCCAGCAATCTTTTCAAAATTAAAAATCATTCACCATGACGGTTAGGTCGTCCAAAATTGGAACATAATTGTAATGGAGGTGGGAATGATGGTCAAAAAAATAATTCAAATTATCGGCGTGCTGTTTGGCGCAATGGCCGGAAGCGAGGTACATGGCTGGACAAATGGAACGGCGCTCTGGTCGGAGCCTTCTTTCGGTATGCTGCAGCGTTCAAGCTCTTATTACATGAATGTGGCGCTAGGAGCCATTGCAGGTCTTATTATCGCTACCATGGTTGCAGGCAAGCTGATCCGGTTGCTGCAAAATGGAGCCGAGAAGACGGCAGCACTGCCGGTTTCGGATCTGCTCGCAGGAGCGGGCGGTTTACTGGCCGGCTTATTGCTCTCCGTACTGCTGTACCCGGCGGTATCGGACCTTGGAGGACCCGGCATTCTGCTGCCGGCGGCGATGTCGCTTTGCTTCGGCTACTTGGGGCTTCGTATCGCATGGCATAAGAAAGAGGAGCTGGCGGCAGCGGCTGCAGCGGTGCTGGAGCAGCGCAAAGCGGCTCCCGTACCGGATGAGACTAGCGGCTTTGAGGAGCATAAAATATTGGACACGAGCGTCATCATCGACGGGCGAATCGCCGATATTTGCAAAACGGGCTTTATCGAAGGCACGCTCGTTATTCCGGAGTTCGTGCTGGAGGAGCTGCAGCATATCGCGGATTCTTCCGATCTGCTCAAGCGCAACCGCGGACGGCGAGGACTTGATATTTTGAACAAAATCCAAAAGGAGCTTGATGTTCGAGTTCTGATCTATGAAGGGGATTTTGAAGAAATAAGCGAGGTGGACAGCAAATTGGTGAAGCTGGCGAAAGCGCTGCACGGCAAAGTCGTGACGAATGATTTCAACCTGAACAAAGTATGCGAGCTGCAAGGCGTGTCGGTGCTCAATATTAATGATTTGGCGAACGCGGTTAAGCCGGTCGTGCTTCCGGGAGAAGAAATTATCGTACAAGTTATTAAAGACGGCAAGGAGCATGGACAAGGCGTTGCTTATTTGGATGACGGAACGATGATCGTGGTTGAAGGCGGACGCGATTATATCGGCACGACGATGGAGGTTCTGGTCACCAGCGTGCTTCAGACTTCTGCCGGCCGAATGATTTTCGCGAAGCCGAAGCTGTTGGAAAAAGCGCTCTAACCCTGTATAGTAGTAATAATCAGTTTGTCGCTATATTAGGGAGAGTAGGAAGCATGAACAAGTGGGGAGTCGTCGTCGTCGCAGCCGGACGAGGTTCGCGTATGGGGACGGCGGAGAGCAAACAGTATTTGCCGCTGCGGGGCAAACCGATACTTATTCATACGCTGGAGCTGTTTCAGTCGATGGAGGAGATCGCAGAGGTCGCGCTGGTCGTTGGCGGAGATGATGTGGAGCGGTGCAGCCGGCTCGTTAGCGAGCATAAGCTGGACAAGATCTCGGCAGTTGTCTCCGGCGGCGGCGAAAGGCAGCACTCGGTCTACGCGGGTATTGCGGCGCTGTCTCCGGCTGCGGAATGGGTCATGGTGCATGACGGTGTTCGGCCGTTAGTCACGCCGGAAGCGGTTCGCGCTTGCTGCGCTGCGGCAGAGCGGGTCGGAGCGGCGGTGCTCGCCGTACCAGTGAAGGATACGATTAAGCAGGTGGACGAGACGGGGTTGATCGTCTCTACGCCTGACCGCCGAAGCTTGTGGGCGATTCAAACGCCGCAAGCTTTTCGTCGTGAATTGCTCGTTGCGGCGCATGAGCGTGCGCAAGCCGAAGGGTATTTGGGCACCGATGACGCGATGGTCGTCGAGTGGACGGGCGCTGCCGTTACGATCGCAGAGGGCGATTATACGAATATTAAAATTACGACGCCTGAGGATTTGCCTTGGGCGGAGTTTTTGCTAGAGAAGCGGGAGAGGGGAAATTAAAGATGATTCGAGTAGGACAAGGCTTTGACGTGCATCAATTGACGGAAGGACGGCCGTGTATCATTGGCGGCGTTACAATTCCTTATGAGAAGGGGCTGCTGGGTCACTCCGATGCAGATGTACTGCTTCACGCCATCACCGATGCGGTGCTGGGAGCGCTGGGGCTCGGCGATATCGGCAAGCATTTTCCCGATACAGATGAGGCATTCAAGGATGCAGACAGCTTGAAGCTGCTGGAGCGGGTATGGGAGCTGGCGAAGGAGCGCGGCTACAAGCTTGGCAATGCCGATTCCACCATTATCGCGCAAAAGCCGAAAATGGCGCCATACATTCCGCAAATGGCGGAAATTATCGCACGGGCGCTGGAAGCTGATCTTTCGCAAATTAATGTAAAAGCGACGACGACGGAGCAGCTCGGCTTCACGGGCCGTGGCGAAGGAATCGCCGCACAATCAATCGTCTGTCTGATTAAAGCTTAACCAATCGGCTGAATGGCTGGAGCAAATCGTTTCATCTATTTTTCTGGTACAATAGAGCAGCATAGTTCAAGAGAGGGGTTTTTCACATGACACAGGAAGTCCGCGTACGGTATGCGCCTTCGCCGACAGGCCATTTACATATCGGCAACGCCAGAACGGCATTATTCAATTATTTATTCGCACGCAGTCAAGGCGGCAAATTTATCGTTCGCATCGAGGATACCGATGTGAAACGGAATGTAGCAGGCGGAGAAGAAAGCCAGCTTACTTACTTGAAATGGCTCGGCATGGATTGGGACGAGAGCGTCGATATCGGCGGCGGCTATGGCCCTTATCGTCAGACCGAGAGACTGGATATCTATAAAGAATATTGGCAGGACCTGCTGGACCGCGGCCTGGCTTACCGCTGCTATTGCACAGAAGCTGAGCTGGAGCAGGAGCGCGAGGAGCAGATCGGCCGCGGCGAGACGCCGCGTTATTCGGGCCGCCACCGCGAGCTGACGGAGGAGCAGCGCCAAGCATTCGAGGCGGAAGGCCGCGTAGCGAGCATCCGTTTCCGTGTACCGGAGAACCGCACCTTTGCGTTTGACGATATGGTCAAAGGCACGATCAGCTTTGATACGGCTGAGATGGGAGATTTCGTCATCGTCAAGAAAGACGGCATCCCGACTTATAACTTCGCTGTTGTGCTTGACGATTACTTGATGCGTATCAGCCATGTGCTTCGCGGCGAGGATCATATTTCCAATACGCCGCGCCAATTGATGATCTATGAAGCGTTCGGCTGGGAAGCGCCGCGCTTCGGCCATATGACGCTCATCGTCAACGAGAACCGCAAAAAGCTCAGCAAACGCGATGAATCGATTATTCAGTTCATCGAGCAATATGACGGTCTTGGCTATTTGCCGGAGGCGTTGTTCAACTTTATCGCTTTGCTTGGCTGGTCGCCAGAGGGCGAACAGGAAATCTTCACCCGCGAGCAGCTGGTTGAGGTTTTCAACGCTGACCGTCTCAGCAAGAGCCCGGCTGTATTTGATACGAATAAGCTGACGTGGATGAACAATGAATATGTGAAAAAAACCGAACTGCCGCGTCTCGTCGATCTATGCCTCCCGCATCTGCAAAAGGCTGGCCGCGTAGAAGCCGAGCTGAATGCAGAAGGCCGCGAGTGGGTAGATGCGCTCGTTAAGCTGTATCAGGACAAGATTCGCTATGCCTCGGAAATCGTGCCGCTCACGGAGCTGTTCTTCCGTGAAACGGTAGAGGACGAGGAGGAAGCCGCTGCTGTGCTGGCCGAGGAGCAGGTTCCGACTGTACTGGCAGCTTTTCTTGCTCAGGTAGAAGCCGGAGAGAAGCCGTTTGAAGCCGACGGTGTGAAAGAGATGATCAAAGCCGTTCAGAAGGAAACGGGCTTTAAGGGCAAGCAGCTCTTCATGCCGATCCGCGCGGCGATCACCGGGCAGACACATGGTCCTGACCTGAACCAATCGATCGTCCTGCTGGGCAAAGATAAAGTGATCGGCAGACTGCAAGGCCGTTTGGCGCGCTAATAGCAGCTGTACAAATTTCCTTGTCACTTTTTTGACGATTGAGTATACTGGTACTACCATAACAATTCGATGAAACGATAAGCGATGAACAGGAGAAGTACGCAAGGCAGGATTTGCAGAGAGGACAACGGTCAATGAGGCCCGTTGCCGGTTCATTCCGGCATGGCGCATTGCAGGCTGCGAGTTGTCTAGTCCCCAAGCGGAAATATGCACCTGGGAGCTTTGTTCCGATCCGGTTGCCAGCCATCACATGATGGAGGGGAAGCGGGGTAGGCAGCAACGTAAGCCTGCGTTAAGGGCTCTAAGACGGACAGCCGGCTGCGGCTTTTGCGGGAGAGTCACCCCTTTGGGTGATACGACCGGGAAGCGGGAACGCGGTACGAGTCCAAGCAGAGTGGAACCGCGTACGCGATATGCACGCCTCTGCAGCATCGGCACCGATGCTGCAGAGGCTTTTTTATATGTTCGCCGTTCGATACTGTTATGGTTCGCAAAGCGCTAGAGCGTGTTGTGAGGGCTGGGGGAGGTAGAGAGGGATGTTTCGCCATTTTCATTCAGACATAAATGCGGTATTCGAAAATGATCCGGCGGCGCGAAGCCGTTTCGAGGTTGTTTTTACCTACTCCGGCTTGCATGCGATATGGGCGCATCGAATTGCCCATTCGCTTTATCGGAACAAATGGTATACGGTGGCGCGTATCATATCGCAGTTCAGCCGTTTTATGACGGGCATTGAGATTCATCCCGGCGCGACAATTGGCAGCCGGCTGTTCATCGATCATGGCATGGGGGTCGTAATCGGGGAAACTTGTGAGCTTGGCGACGACGTCGTCATCTACCAGGGGGTTACGCTTGGCGGTACAGGCAAAGAGAAAGGCAAGCGGCACCCTACCATCGGCAATAGCGTCGTTATTGGTTCAGGCGCGAAGGTATTAGGTTCGTTTAAGGTAGGCGATAATTCAAATATAGGTTCGAATGCGGTCGTACTTCGCGAGGTGCCGGACAACAGCACAGTTGTCGGCAATCCGGGGCGCATCGTGAAACGGAACGGAGAGCGCGTCGGGGACCGGCTGGATCATAAGCAGCTGCCCGATCCCGTCATCGAGATGTTCCGCGAAATGCAGAAGGAAATCGACGGCCTGAAATCCGAGCTGGAGAAGCTTAGGGAGCCCGTTGCTGGAGGAGATTTGAGAAAATGACAGTTCATATTTACAATACGCTGACCCGTTCCAAGGAAGCGTTCGTATCGCAAGAGCCCGGCAAGGTGAAAATGTATGTATGCGGTCCGACCGTATACGATTATATTCATATCGGCAACGCGCGTCCGGTCATCTTTTTTGATGTCGTTCGCCGCTACTTGGAGTATGCAGGCTATGAAGTCAATTACATCGTGAACTTCACGGATGTGGACGACAAGCTGATTCGTAAAGCTGAGCAGCTGGGCTCTACCGTACCGGAAGTTGCGGAGAAATTCATTAACGCCTTTAACGAGGACTTGGAGTCGCTTGGCGTTCACAAGGCTTCGATGAATCCCCGGGTAACGCAGCATATCCCGGAGATTGTCGCGTTTATTCAAGAGCTGGTCGACAAGGGCTACGCTTATACGAGCGAGGGCGACGTTTATTTCCGCACCTCCAAGTTCGAGGATTACGGCAAGCTGTCGCATCAGAATCTGGAGGAGCTGCAGTTCGGCATCCGGATTGAAATCGGCGACCGTAAGGAAAATCCGCAGGACTTCGTTCTGTGGAAAGGCGCGAAGCCGGGAGAGATCAATTGGGAGAGCCCTTGGGGAGCAGGACGCCCAGGCTGGCATATCGAATGCTCGGCGATGGCGCGAACCTACCTGGGGAACACGCTCGACATTCACGGCGGCGGACATGACCTGCAATTCCCTCACCATGAGTGCGAAGTGGCGCAGTCCGAAGCGTTGACGGGCCATCCGTTGTCCAACTATTGGATGCATAACGGTTATGTCCATATTAATAATGAGAAAATGTCCAAATCACTGGGCAACGGTATTGCAGTCCACGAGCTTGTGAAGCGGGTGAAGCCAAACGCCATTCGTTATTTCATGCTGGCAACGCATTACCGCAGTCCGCTGAACTTCAGCGACGATACGATTGAGCAAGCGGAGAAAAGCGTCGAGCGCATCGTGAACTGCGCTTCGAACCTGAAGCATCGCTTGTCCGCACTGGGTGCAGAAGCGGCTGAAGCTGCGCCTTCCGAATTGGACGGCAAGCTGGCGGCGATCCGCGAGCAGTTTGAAGCGAAGATGGGCGATGACTTCAGCACGCCCGACGCGATTACAGCCGTATTCGAGCTGGTCACGGAAGCTAACCAATACATGAACCGCGCGGATGCATCCGCAGAGGGGCTTGCGGCGCTGCTGAAGACACTGGAGCAAATGGACGCCGTGCTGGGCTTGCTGCCGCAGCAGGCTGCTGACGATGAGCTTCTGGATACGGAGATCGAGCAGTTGATTGTAGACCGCACAGAAGCGCGCAAATCGAAAAACTGGGCAAGAGCCGATGAAATTCGCGATCTTCTGACTGCGAAAGGCATTGCGCTGGAAGATACTCCACAAGGGATCCGTTGGCGCCGGCTGTAAGCGGGGCGAGAGCGGAAGACCGAACGGAGGAATATTCATGTTGAACGACGACAATGGCAGAGCGGTCGAAGAAGTAGAACAATTGGAGCGGGGCAGGTCCTCGCTTCTGTTCCACTCGCCGTCCAAGAAGCCGCAATTGATTAATCCTGTCGTACTCGCGTATGTCGGAGACGGCGTGTTCGAGCTTATGGTCCGGCAATATCTGGTGTCGCTGCCGAATCATAAGCCGCATCATTTGCATCGCGAAGCGACAAGCATGGTCTCCGCCAAGGCGCAGCGGAAGCTGCTGGAACGCTGGCAGCCGCTGCTTACGGAGGAAGAAGCCGATATCGTACGGCGTGGGCGGAATGCGAAATCAGGGGCGCCTCCGAAGAACGCGGACCCGGCCGACTACCGTCAAGCGACGGCGCTGGAATGTCTGGTCGGCTATTTGTATTACGAAGGACGGACAGCCCGATTGCAGGAGCTGTTTGAGGTCGCGATCGCTCCGGTCGACGCGGCAAAAGCATTGGATTAGGGGGATTAGCATGACTGAAGCATACAACCAAGAAGAACTGATCGCAGGCAAGCATCCCGTAATGGAAGCACTGCGCTCCGGTCGGGAGATCAATAAGATATGGATCGCCGAGGGCGCTCAGAAGAGCTTGACCCAGCCGATTGTGGCGGAAGCGAAGAAGAACGGCATCGTCGTTCAATTTGTGGACAAGCGCAAGCTGGACAGCATGGTGGAAGGGGTTCAGCATCAGGGCGTAGTCGCGCAAGCCGCGGCTTTTGCTTATGTTGAAATTGAAGATTTGCTGGAGCGGGCGCGCAGCCGCGGTGAAACGCCATTTATTTTGCTGCTGGATGAGATCGAGGACCCGCATAACCTGGGTTCAATTCTGCGTACTGCGGAATGCACGGGCGTGCATGGTGTTATTATTCCGAAACGCCGTGCCGCGGGCTTGACGGCTACTGTGTTGAAGACGTCGGCTGGCGCTGCCGAGCACGTTCCTGTAGCGCGAGTAACCAATCTGGCGCAAACGATCGACCGTTTGAAGCAAGAAGGCGTATGGATCGCCGGGACGGATCTCAGCGCTCCGCAAGATGTGTACAAGACAAAGTTTGATCTGCCCCTTGCTATCGTTATCGGCAATGAAGGCAAAGGCATTGGCCGGCTGATTAAGGAGAAATGCGATTTTCTGGTGAAGCTTCCGATGCTCGGACAATTGAACTCGCTGAATGCCTCGGTTGCTGCCGGTGTATTGATGTATGAAGTGGTCCGGCAGCGCCGGAGCCTGTAGCGGATGAGCCGGCCCGACGATATTTTGCTGGTGGACGGTTACAATATTATCGGCGCATGGCCAGTGCTGGAGCGATTGAAAGAGATTAATCTGGAGGAAGCCCGGGACAAGCTGCTGACGCTGTTGGCCGATTACCAGGGTTTCTCCGGATTGAAGATTTACGTCATTTTTGATGCGCATCAGGTTCCCGGACTTGGCGCTAAGTATAAGCATCACAAGCTGGACATCGTCTACACCAAGGAGAAGGAGACAGCGGATGAGTGCATTGAGAGGCTCGTTGTCGCACTCTATTCCAAGCGCCGCAACGTGTTCGTCGCTACCTCTGATCTCGTTGAGCAGCATGTCGCCTTCGGCAAAGGCGCGTTGCGCCTGTCGGCCCGAGAGCTGCTCATCGATGTCCAGCAGAGCCGAAAGCAGATTGAGCACACGCTCCGCGAGGAGAAACCGGGCAAGCGCAACTCGCTTGACGGTATTTTGAGCCTAGAGGTCCGGAGCAAGCTGGAGCGGCTGCGGCGGGGCGAGAAATAGGTTTGGTCCCCCGTTCGGGCGCCTTTGTAACAAAGTTACAGTTCTGCAATTAAATCGATGGCGCCCGCGGGGCAAATTTGTTGACGGTGTAAGGTTACATAATGTATACTGGCTCTATATTTACTATGGTAGGAAGTACAGCTTTTCTATGAATCTAGCGGTGTACGCCTTGCAGGCCGGAGGGATAGTTCGTGAGCATCGACCTCAAAGAATGGAGTACGCTCGAATATGACTGCAGTACGGACGAGGACATCGTCGAAGCGGTCCGCAATGGCGACAGCCTGGCTCTTGAATATTTGATAAACAAATACAAGAACTTTGTGCGTGCCAAGGCGCGTTCCTATTTTCTAATCGGTGCGGATCGGGAAGATATTGTGCAGGAAGGCATGATCGGACTGTATAAGTCTATTCGCGATTTCAAGGGAGACAAGCTCGCGAGCTTCAAGGCCTTTGCTGAACTGTGTATTACGCGGCAGATCATTACGGCGATCAAGACTGCTACACGGCAAAAGCATATCCCGCTCAACTCGTACGTCTCGCTCGACAAGCCGATTTATGACGAAGACTCTGACCGTACGCTGCTCGATGTCATATGCGGGACGAGAGTGTCCGACCCGGAAGAATTGATAATCAACCAGGAAGAATTTATCGGTCTGGAAGACAAGATGTCCGAAATTTTGAGCGACCTTGAACGCAAGGTGCTGATGCTCTATTTGGACGGAAGGTCCTATCAGGAAATCGCCGTTGATTTGGACAGGCATGTGAAGTCAATTGACAATGCTTTGCAGCGGGTGAAACGCAAGCTTGAACGTTATTTGGAAGTAAGGGATCTGAGCAGTTAGCCGTTTGGCATTGTGAACCTCGCTTTGTCCGAATCGACGAGCTCAGGCAACGGCATTCTTATATAAAGTTTTTGAGAGTAGGCTGTCTATCCGTTCGGGCAATGACCGATTCGGAAGGACAGCTATTTTCGGTTTTAAAAGGGATAATATGGACTATACTAATAGGACGAACGAGATCCCGAAGCAAGCCTTTTCCATTATCTGAAGCGTATGGAGAAGCTATCTAATCGTTGACATCAAATATGCCGTGTGATAAAGTGTTTTAGGTAGGCCTAAATGTGAGGTTTTTTTTCGTGTTGGGGCCGCATTCTCGTGAGGGGTAGGCTACTATCTCATCACAAAAAGTATTTAGTAGCAGTTCGGGAGGTGTACTTCAATGCGGGTAATTATCACGTTGGCATGCACAAACTGCAAACAGAGAAACTATGCGAGCAGCAAGAACAAACGCAATCACCCCGACCGCATCGAGTTGAAGAAGTTTTGCAAGTTCTGTAACGAGCAGACTCCTCATCGCGAGACGAGATAGTCTATGGAGGTGTGAACGTGGCATTTTTGGCTAAACTAAAGCAAAGCTTTGGAACAACGTTTAGTTTCTTTGCCGACAGCTGGGCAGAACTGAAGAAGGTTCGCTGGCCAAACCGTAAAGAGTTGACAAGCTATTCGATCGTAGTACTTTTGACGATCACGGCTGTGACGATTTACTTTTGGCTTCTTGACATCGGGATCTCGTCGATAATTGAACTGATTGTTTAAGAAGGGTCCAAAGGTGGATTGGAATGGAAAAAAGATGGTACGTCGTACACACTTACGCCGGTTATGAGAACAAGGTGAAAGCCAATTTGGAACGCCGCCTTGAATCGATGGGCATGGAAGACAAGATCTTCCGCGTGCTCGTTCCTATGGAAGATGAAGTGGTAGAGAAGGACGGTAAGAAAAAGATCGTTCAGCGTAAAGTCTACCCCGGATATGTTCTGGTGGAAATGGTTCAAACGGATGATTCCTGGTACGTTGTTCGCAATACGCCGGGCGTTACGGGATTCGTAGGATCGACTGGATCCGGTTCAAAGCCGACTCCGCTCATGCCTGATGAAGTGGAACAAATTCTCAAGCATATGGGTATGGAAGAGCCGAAGCCGAAGATCGAGTTCGAGCTGAAAGAAACCGTGCGCGTCAAAGTAGGTCCTTTCGCAGATTTTGTCGGCACAGTAGAAGAGATTCTTCTCGACAAGGCGAAGCTGAAGGTGCATGTTAACATGTTTGGCAGGGAAACCCCGCTTGAACTCGATTACACGCAAGTGGAAAAAGTTTAAGAAACGGGTTTCGCGGGAAATGTTCTGTTTTTGGAATTACTAGTAAGGAGGTGTAAAAGTCATGGCAAAAAAGGTCATCAAGATGGTCAAACTGCAGGTTCCTGCAGGTAAAGCGAACCCGGCTCCGCCGATCGGTCCAGCCCTTGGTCAAGCAGGCGTTAACATCATGGCATTCTGTAAAGAATTCAATGCTCGTACTGCAGATCAAGCTGGTTTGATTATTCCGGTAGTTATTTCGGTGTTCGAGGACCGTTCCTTCACGTTCGAGACTAAAACTCCGCCGGCAGCAGTATTGCTCCGCGTAGCAGCAGGTATCGAAAAAGGATCCGGCGAACCAAACAAGAAGAAAGTTGCTACGGTTAAACGCGATAAAGTGCGTGAAATCGCTGAGCAAAAAATGCCCGACTTGAATGCAGCTTCCGTCGAAGCAGCAATGCTTATGATTGAAGGTACTGCACGCAGCATGGGTGTAACAATCGTCGACTAATTGTCGCGGATATCGTGTGATTTTGGGTCTCCCAAAATCCTGATGTCAAGTGGGAGGATCATTCCTAGGAGGATGCTCCGCTACACCACATAAGGAGGATATAACAATGGCTAAACATGGCAAGAAATATCTGGAAGCCGCTAAGCTGATTGACAGCGAAGCAACTTACGAGCCGGAACAAGCGATTGAGCTTGTGAAAAAGGCTGCAACAGCTAAATTCGACGAATCCGTTGAAGTTGCTGTCCGTCTGGGTGTAGACCCGCGGAAACAAGACCAAGCAGTGCGTGGCGTCGTTGTACTTCCGCACGGTACTGGTAAAACTAAACGTGTTCTCGTATTCGCTAAAGGCGAAAAAGCAAAAGAAGCGGAAGCTGCTGGCGCTGACTTCGTAGGCGATGCAGACATGATCAACAAAATCCAACAAGGCTGGTTCGAATTCGACGTTTGCGTAGCAACGCCGGACATGATGGCTGAAGTTGGTAAATTGGGTCGTATCCTGGGTGGTAAAGGTCTCATGCCTAACCCTAAAGCAGGTACGGTAACATTCGACGTGACGAAAGCCGTGCAAGAAATTAAAGCCGGTAAAATCGAATATCGTCTGGATAAAGCAGGTCAAATCCATGCGCCAATCGGTAAAGTATCCTTCGATGCTGAGAAACTCACTGAGAACCTCAAAGCATTGGTTGATGCTCTGAACCGTGCAAAACCGGCTGCATCTAAAGGGGTTTACCTGAAAAACATCGCCGTTTCTTCGACAATGGGCCCAGGCGCTCGCGTCTCCACTGCGGTTTACCGCTAAGAAGAACGGAACTAAATTCGAATATGCATGCCGTAGACAGTAGGTGCCGCAGGGCTTAATTTCCTACCGAGGTGTTATGATAAAGCGTTTGTAAGCAGCTTGCCCTAACGGATTGAGCGCGTTAACGAACCATTCATGGCCTTCGCAGTCTTGGTACGTGCGGAGGCTTTTCTTCTGCCTTGCGGCAGGGAAAGCTCGTCGTAGTAAACGGGATGTACAACTATTACAGGAGGTGTACAGTTTGGCAAACGCAAAAATCATCCAAGAGAAACAACAAGCGGTTGAGACGATTTCGGCTAAGCTCCGCGAGAGCACTAGCACAGTCGTTGCCGATTATCGCGGATTGAACGTTGCGCAAGTTACCGAACTTCGCAAACAGCTGCGTGAAGCTGGTGTCGAGTTTCAAGTATTGAAAAACTCGCTCGTTCGCCGCGCAACTGAGGCTGCGGAATTGGCAGAACTGAACGAGATTTTGGTTGGACCTACAGCCATCGCGTTCAGCAACGGCGACGCAGTCGCTCCAGCGAAAATCCTTAACGATTTCGCTAAAAAGAACGACGCTTTGAAACTTAAAGGCGGCGTTGTTGAAGGTAAAGTTGTAGGACATGAACAAATCAAAGCGTTGGCGGAACTTCCGTCCCGCGATGGCTTGCTCTCCATGCTCCTCAGCGTTCTGCAAGCTCCAGTTCGCAACTTCGCGCTTGCGGTTAAAGCAGTCGGCGAACAAAAAGAAGCTCAAGCTTAAGTTGTTTGAGTCTAGCAACGTCATAAATACCGGACGGCGTTTATCGCCGGCGGCGTAACAAACCAACAAAAAAAACTAAACCATTTTCGGAGGTATAACCATGTCTAAAGAGCAAATCTTGGAAGCCATTAAAGTTATGACCGTTCTTGAACTTAACGACCTTGTAAAAGCAATTGAAGAAGAATTCGGCGTAACAGCTGCTGCACCAGTAGCAGTTGTAGCTGGCGGCGCTGCTGAAGCTGCTGAGCAATCCGAATTCGACGTAATCCTGACTAGCGCAGGCGCATCGAAAATCAACGTAATCAAAGTTGTTCGCGAAATCACAGGTCTTGGCCTGAAAGAAGCGAAAGACTTGGTTGACGGCGCTCCTAAAGCAATCAAAGAAAAAGTTGCTAAAGAAGAAGCAGAAGCAGTTAAAGCTAAGCTTGAAGAAGCTGGCGCAGCTGTAGAAGTGAAGTAATATCGCTTTAATCCTTTCGCGGGTGCGTGCTGGAAGCGGTGCGCGTTCGCGAAGCATAACGGGCCCCTTGAAACGTCTTGTTTCAAGGGGTTCGTTGTATGTTAATGCGAACGATATGAAGCAGCAGGAGGAGTACAGGAGATGTCGGACCACTATTACTCTCAAAAACCGGGAGTGAAGCATAACCGTCAAGTTCATCAAGACGAGCTTTGCGGCTTTACGTTGAAATTCGTGACGGATGCCGGTGTGTTCTCCAAATCCGGTGTCGACTATGGCAGCCGGGCGCTGTTGAATGCGTTGGAGCTTGCGCCTTCGGCCAATGTGCTCGATGTTGGATGCGGCTACGGGCCAATCGGCCTGACAGCTGCCAGACTGGCTCCGCAAGGCCGAGTCACGATGATAGACATCAATGAAAGAGCAGTAGAGCTATCGAAGGAGAATGCCGCTCTGAACGGCATTTCCAATGTTGAGGTGCTGCAAAGCGATCTCTATGAATCGGTAGGAGGCAGAAGCTTTGACGTCATCCTGACGAATCCCCCGATTCGGGCAGGCAAAGCGACCGTGCACCGCATCTTTGAAGAGGGTTACGAGCTTCTAGTACCTGGCGGAACGATGTGGGTTGTTATTCAGAAGAAGCAAGGAGCTCCCTCGGCGGAAGCGAAATTGCAGTCGTTGTTTGAAGAAGTAGAAGAGGTTTCCAAGGATAAAGGCTACCGGATTTATATGGCAAAAAAATAGGGATGTCTGTCTTCTTGACTTGACATTCCAGATATGATAGTATTATAAAATGTCAGCATTAAATTGGGCTCAATCTCTTTAGTCAACTAAAATGTCAAGCGTGAATTTTCAGCGCGAAATGAATAAATAAAACACGTTTGACGTATAATGTTTACATTTTGGGCAAAATTACTTGATATGGAACCATAACGCCCGCGCTGCGTTTGGTTGACTGCCGGAACATGCTCTTTTTTCGAACTATATTCGATAAGGGCTTTTCTTTATTTGAATTGACGCAGTGATATATCGATGCTGTGAGACAGACATGAGGGGTGAGGTTAAGTTGGCAGGACAACTTGTTCAGTATGGTCGGCGCACGCGGAGAAGTTACGCCCGGATCAACGAGGTGCTGGAAGTCCCGAACCTGATTGAAATCCAACAAAAATCGTACGAAAAGTTTTTGGATAACGACTTGCTTGAGTTGTTCCAGGACATTTCGCCGATTCAGGACTTTACGGGAAATCTATCGCTTGAGTTTATCGACTATAGCTTGGGCGAACCGAAATATTCGGTCGATGAATCAAAGGAACGCGATGTAACGTATGCGGCTCCGCTGCGCGTTAAAGTACGGCTCTTTAATAAGGAAACCGGCGAAGTGAAAGAGCAGGAAGTGTTTATGGGTGACTTCCCTCTTATGACCGAGACCGGCACCTTTATTATTAATGGTGCGGAACGCGTTATTGTCAGCCAGTTGGTGCGATCCCCAAGTGTGTACTTCAGCACGAAGGTTGATAAGAACGGTAAGAAAACATACACGGCGACGGTTATTCCGAATCGTGGGGCATGGCTGGAGCTCGAGACGGATGCCAAGGACATTATTTATGTTCGGATCGACCGCACCCGGAAAATTCCGGTTACGGTGCTTTTGCGTGCTCTAGGCTTTGGCACTGACGCTGAAATTCTCGAATTGCTAGGGCATGACGAGTATATTCGCAACACGCTGGACAAAGACAATACGGATTCGACAGAGAAAGCGCTGATCGAAATCTATGAGCGTCTTCGTCCGGGCGAGCCGCCAACTTTGGACAATGCGAAGAGCTTGCTGGTAGCTCGTTTCTTCGATCCAAAGCGTTACGATCTGGCAAATGTCGGTCGTTACAAAATCAATAAAAAGCTTCACATCAAAAACCGTTTGTTCAACCAGCGCCTTGCAGAGACGCTTGTTGATCCGGGAACGGGCGAGATTATCGCCGAAGCAGGCCAAGTGATTGATCGCCGCCTGTTGGACGATATCCTTGACAAGCTGGAGAAAAATGTCGGCTTCAAGACGTATCATGTTGCCAACGGCGTATTGGATGCAGATAGTATTCCACTGCAAACGATCAGTGTATTCTCGCCGCTTGATGATGCGAAGGTGATCAAGGTCATCTCCAACGGCATCATTGACAAAATGGTTAAGCATATTACACCTGCGGACATCATTTCGTCCATTAACTATTTCATCAATCTCTTGCACGGAGTCGGAAGCACGGATGATATCGACCATCTCGGCAACCGCCGTTTGCGTTCGGTAGGCGAGCTTCTGCAAAACCAGTTCCGTATCGGTTTGTCCCGTATGGAGCGCGTTGTGCGCGAGAGAATGTCGATTCAGGATGCGAATGCGATCACGCCTCAGGCTTTGATCAATATCCGGCCTGTTATCGCATCGATTAAAGAGTTCTTCGGTTCGTCGCAGCTGTCGCAGTTTATGGACCAAACGAATCCGCTTGCCGAACTGACGCACAAACGTCGTCTGTCCGCACTCGGACCGGGCGGTTTGACGCGTGAGCGCGCGGGCTTCGAAGTCCGTGACGTCCATCACTCCCACTATGGGCGGATGTGTCCGATCGAGACGCCTGAGGGACCGAACATCGGTCTGATCAACTCCTTGTCTTCGTTCGCACGAATTAATGAGTATGGCTTCATTGAGGCTCCATACCGTTGGGTTGATCCGAAGACTGGTGTCGTAACCGAGCAGATCTCGTATATGACTGCCGACGAAGAAGACAACTATGTCATCGGTCAGGCAAATGCCAGACTGACAGAAGATAGCCGCTTCGAAGACGAAAGTCAGATCGTTCGTTACAACAAGCAAGCCGATAATATCCTGACCATGCCAAGTGATCGCGTTGACTACATGGACGTATCGCCTAAACAGGTCGTATCCGTTGCGACGGCGCTCATTCCGTTCTTAGAGAATGATGACTCCAACCGCGCTCTGATGGGATCGAACATGCAGCGGCAAGCTGTTCCGCTCTTGATTCCGAAAGCACCGCTTGTCGGCACAGGAATGGAGCACAAGGCTGCAAAAGATTCCGGCGTATGTATCGTATCCAAGTTCGACGGTGTCATCGAGCGCGTATCGGCCAATGAAATTTGGCTGCGCCGCGTAGAGCTGCTTGACGGCAAACCTGTCACTGGCGATTTGGTGAAACATAAGCTGCACAAATTTACACGTTCCAACCAAGGAACATGCATCAATCAGCGTCCTATCGTTCGTAAGGGCGATGTCATCAAAAAAGGCGACATTCTCGCTGACGGTCCTTCGACCGAGCAAGGCGAATTGGCGCTTGGCCGCAACGTAGTCGTTGCGTTCATGACGTGGGAAGGCTACAACTACGAGGATGCGATCCTGCTTAGCGAGAAACTGGTTAAGGAAGACGTATACACTTCGATTCATATTGAAGAATATGAATCCGAAGCCCGTGACACGAAGCTTGGACCGGAAGAAATTACGCGCGACATTCCGAACGTCGGTGAAGAAGCACTCAAAAATCTCGACGAGCGCGGCATTATCCGTGTAGGCGCTGAGATTGGCGCAGGTGATATCCTAGTCGGCAAAGTAACGCCTAAAGGCGTAACGGAACTGACAGCGGAAGAACGGCTGCTCCACGCGATCTTCGGTGAGAAGGCTCGCGAGGTTCGTGACACTTCGCTCCGCGTACCTCACGGTACGGATGGAATCGTCGTTGATGTAAAAGTGTTTACCCGCGAGAACGGCGATGAATTGCCTCCGGGCGTGAATCAGCTGGTTCGTGTATATATTGCTCAAAAACGGAAAATTTCCGAAGGCGACAAAATGGCAGGACGCCACGGCAATAAAGGGGTTATCGCCCGCATCATGCCGGAGGAAGATATGCCGTTCCTGCCGGACGGCACGCCTGTTGAAATCGTGCTGAACCCGCTCGGCGTACCTTCGCGTATGAACATCGGGCAAGTGCTCGAGGTCCATCTGGGCATGGCTTGTAAACAGCTCGGACTTCATGCAGCAACGCCAGTATTCGACGGCGCTCGCGAGTATGACGTATTCGATACGATGGAAGAAGCTGGCATGCAGCGCAACGGCAAAACGGTCTTGTATGACGGACGTACGGGCGAATCCTTCGAACGTGAAGTTACGGTCGGCGTCATGTACATGATCAAGCTGGCGCACATGGTTGACGATAAAATCCATGCTCGTTCTACAGGTCCTTACTCACTCGTTACGCAGCAGCCACTCGGCGGTAAAGCCCAGTTCGGCGGCCAGCGCTTCGGGGAGATGGAGGTATGGGCGCTTGAAGCCTATGGCGCAGCCTACACGCTTCAAGAGATTCTTACTGTTAAGTCCGATGACGTTGTCGGCCGGGTGAAAACGTACGAATCGATCGTCAAAGGCGAGAACGTGCCGGAGCCAGGCGTTCCGGAATCGTTCAAAGTATTGATCAAAGAGCTTCAATCTCTCGGTATGGACGTTAAGATCCTGACGGAGAACGAAGAAGAGATCGAAATGAAAGAAATGGATGACGAGGATGAAGGCGCGGGCGACAAGCTCAACCTGAATCTGGAAGGCGCAGAAATGGGCGCTGAATAGCATTTGCCAAGGCTGCTCGTACCGCTAGTTGCGTGGACGTGCAGCCGCTAATTTGCACGACATAGCCATACATGACGAAGGAGGGTTGCTCCTTGTTGGACGTGAACAACTTCGAGTATATGAAAATCGGGCTTGCCTCGCCGGATAAAATTCGTTCTTGGTCCCGCGGAGAAGTCAAAAAACCGGAGACGATCAACTATAGGACGTTAAAACCGGAGAAGGAAGGGCTCTTCTGCGAGAAAATCTTTGGACCAACCAAAGACTGGGAATGCCATTGCGGCAAGTACAAGCGTGTACGTTACAAAGGCGTTGTCTGCGATCGCTGCGGCGTTGAAGTCACTCGTGCAAAAGTACGTCGTGAGCGCATGGGCCACATTGAATTGGCTGCTCCTGTATCGCATATCTGGTATTTTAAAGGGATTCCGAGCCGTATGGGCTTGGCTTTGGATATGTCGCCTCGTTCGCTTGAGGAAATTATCTACTTTGCATCCTATGTTGTAACCGATCCAGGCGAAACGCCTTTGGAGAAGAAACAATTGTTGTCGGAGAAAGAATACCGCAGCTACCGTGAGAAATACGGTTACGGATTCCAAGCCGGCATGGGTGCTGAAGCAGTCAAAAAACTACTGCAGGATATTGACGTGGAGAAAGAGCTTGAGACGCTGAAGGAAGAGCTGCGTACCGCACAGGGGCAACGCCGTAACCGTGCGATCAAGCGTCTTGAAGTCATTGAAGCATTCCGCAACTCCGGCAATGAGCCGGAATGGATGATTCTTGACGTGCTTCCGGTCATTCCTCCAGAGCTTCGTCCGATGGTACAACTCGACGGCGGCCGTTTTGCAACGTCCGACTTGAATGACCTGTACCGCCGTGTTATTAACCGGAACAACCGTCTGAAGCGTTTGCTTGATCTCGGCGCTCCTGACATTATCGTACAAAATGAGAAACGGATGCTTCAGGAAGCCGTTGACGCCTTGATCGACAATGGTCGTCGCGGTCGTCCGGTAACCGGACCAGGCAACCGTCCGTTGAAATCGCTCAGCCATATGCTGAAAGGTAAACAAGGCCGTTTCCGTCAGAACTTGCTCGGAAAACGGGTTGACTACTCCGGTCGTTCGGTTATCGTTGTTGGACCGAACCTGAAGATGTTCCAATGCGGACTTCCAAAGGAAATGGCGCTGGAGCTGTTCAAGCCGTTCGTTATGAAAGAGCTTGTCAACAAAGGTCTTGCCCATAACATCAAAAGTGCGAAGCGCAAGGTTGAACGCGTAAGCCCTGAAGTTTGGGACGTACTTGAAGAAGTCATCAAGGAGCATCCGGTTCTGCTGAACCGTGCACCGACCCTTCACCGTCTCGGCATCCAGGCGTTTGAGCCGATCCTTGTCGAAGGCCGCGCCATCAAACTTCACCCGCTCGTATGTACGGCTTACAACGCCGACTTTGACGGTGACCAAATGGCTGTTCACGTACCGTTGTCGGCTGAGGCTCAGACGGAAGCGCGTTTGCTCATGCTTGCATCGGGCAACATTTTGAACCCGAAAGACGGCAAACCGGTTGTTACACCGTCGCAGGATATGGTTCTCGGATCTTTCTACCTGACGATGGACAACAAGGATGCGAAAGGCAGCGGTTCTGTATTTGCTTCGGTTAATGAAGCGATCTCCGCATACCAACGCGGCATTGTGTCGTTGCATGCCCGCATCTTCATACCGGCTCGCGTCTTGAAGAAAACGAACTTTACGGAGAAACAACAGGAGTCGCTCATTTGTACAACTGTTGGTAAAGTTATTTTCAACGAAATTTATCCGGAAGATTTCCCTTACATCAACGAAGCGACCAAAGCGAACTTGCTGTACGGGACGCCTGACAAATATTTCGTTTACGACAAAGGCAGCGATCTGAATAAGATCAAGGAAGAACTTCCGATTGCCGGCGGCGTGGGCAAAGAGTATTTGGGCAACATCATCGGCGAATGCTTCCGCATTTACCATACGACATTGACGTCGATCATTCTTGACCGTATCAAGCAGCTTGGCTTCACTTACTCGACTCGTGCGGGTATTTCGGTTGCCGTATCCGACGTAATCGTTCCAGAAGAAAAGGTTCAAATTCTGAAGGAATCGGATGGCAAGGTATCGGTCGTTATGAATCAATACCGTCGTGGTCTGATTACGAACGAAGAGCGCTATGACCGCGTTATCGAGATCTGGAGCAAAGCGAAAGATCAAATTACCGAAATTCTCATGAGATCGATGGATCGTTACAATTCCATTATGCTCATGGTCGACTCTAAAGCACGGGGTAACAAATCGCAGATCGCTCAACTCGGCGGCATGCGGGGCCTGATGGCCAACCCGTCGGGTCGGATTATCGAGTTGCCAATTAAATCGAACTTCCGTGAAGGCCTTACCGTTCTCGAGTACTTTATCTCGACTCACGGTGCGCGTAAAGGTCTGGCCGATACAGCGCTTCGTACCGCTGACTCGGGTTACTTGACTCGTCGTCTCGTTGACGTAGCACAGGACGTAATCGTTCGTGAGGATGATTGCGGCACGGATAAAGGCTTTACCGTCAGCAAAATTCAAGACGGCAAAGAGGTTATCGAGGATCTGTACGACCGTATCGAAGGCCGCTATTCGTTCGAGACGATTCGCAACCCTAAAACGGGTGAAGTTATCGTTAAGAAAAGCGAGCTGATCGATTCGAGCAAAGCAGACGCGATCATCAATGCTGGAATTGAAAAGCTGCAAATTCGTTCGGTTCTCAGCTGCCGCGCCCGTCATGGCGTCTGCAAAATTTGCTACGGCCGCAACTTGGCGACCGGCAAACATGTTGAAATCGGCGAAGCGGTTGGCATTATCGCAGCACAATCGATCGGTGAGCCAGGAACACAGCTCACGATGCGTACGTTCCATACCGGCGGTGTAGCCGGAGACGATATTACGCAAGGTTTGCCGCGTATCCAAGAGCTGTTCGAGGCGCGTAATCCGAAAGGTCAAGCGATCATTACCGAGCTTGACGGCGTCGTGAAAGAAATTCGCGAAGCGAAAGACCGTCGCGAAATAGAAATTCAAGGTGAAGCAGAGTCCAAAGTATATGCAATCACTTATGGCTCGCGTATCCGCGTTACAGAAGGCCAGCATATTGA
Organism: Paenibacillus radicis (ex Gao et al. 2016); assembly: GCF_014641555.1. GTDB lineage: Bacteria > Bacillota > Bacilli > Paenibacillales > Paenibacillaceae > Pristimantibacillus > Pristimantibacillus radicis. The sequence continues at coordinate 34,726 of NZ_BMHY01000024.1, read as the reverse complement.
AGCCGGCGATGAGCTGACGGACGGTTCGATCGATCCGAAAGACATGCTGCGCATCAAAGGCATCCGTGGCGTTCAAAACTATATTTTGCAGGAAGTACAACGCGTATATCGGAACCAAGGCGTAGAAATCAATGATAAACACGTCGAAGTTGTGGTTAAGCAGATGCTCCGCAAAATCCGTATCGTAGATGCAGGCGAAACGACGCTGCTTCCTGGCGCATTCGTTGACATCCATGAATATGAATCTCAGAACCGCGACGCGATTCTTTCCGGACATGAGCCTGCAGTCGCTAAGCCAGTCCTGCTCGGTATTACGAAAGCTTCCCTGGAAACCGACTCCTTCTTGTCGGCAGCATCTTTCCAAGAGACGACTCGCGTATTGACCGATGCAGCGATCAAAGGCAAAGTTGACCAATTGCTCGGTCTGAAAGAGAACGTTATTATCGGTAAGCTGATTCCGGCCGGTACTGGCATGACCCGTTACCGCAACATCAAACTCGTTGGTTTGGAAGACGAGGTTGTTGCAGAGCAGGGCGAAGTGGAATCAGAAGCCGTTGCGATTGAATAGGTAAGATAGATTCACCTTTTGTACAAAGCTCTGGACGAAGAGCGAGATATCCGCTGTGAGGGCACGGGCCCAGCGGCGGGTATCCGCTCTTTTTATGAGTAAATGAGCTTTGGGCATGTTCGAAAGGCTTAAGAAAAGTTTAACAACTTCTATAAAGCCGTAGTTGCTTGACACAGGCTGTTCAAGGTGATACTATATCGAAGTGTGCCTAATTGTGTGAGGTGTCTTCCGATAAGGAAAGGTGATTTCATGCAGTTTAAGGTTGGCGCGAAACAGACGACGAAGATGCTTGAGCAGCATAAAGCAGTCGAAGTCTATATTGCTCGTGATGCAGATCCGCGGATGAAAGAGAAGATTGTTCATCTGTGTGAGAGGTTGGGTGTACCGATTCGGTGGGTCGACACGATGGAGAGCCTGGGGGAAACCTGCGGCATTGACGTCGGTGCTGCAACTGCAGCGCTTGTCCCTGATGGCGAATAAATGAATCTTTATTTTTGCTGGTGTAGTTTGCAAGAAGTAGACCGGCAGAAATTTTCTTTTGTTCTTTTACGAACCACCTGGATCTGTGGGCTTAAAGTAGGGTGTAATGTCTTGCCATAAGCGTAACGGCTTTCGTTAACCTTTGGTAAACAAAAGTTCGTTTCGCGAAGAAATACAAGTATTTTGTTGTAAGTGCAAAACTTATTGAATTCTTGTATTTTTAATAAGACATGAATCATGGGAAGGGGGTGGCAACATGCCAACAATTAACCAGCTCGTCCGCAAAGGACGTCAAGCTAAAGTCGTAAAATCGAAATCGCCTGCTTTGCAAAAAGGCTTTAACGCCCTGAAACGTGAAGCTACGAACATCAGCGCTCCGCAAAAACGCGGTGTGTGCACTCGTGTAGGTACGATGACTCCGAAAAAACCGAACTCCGCGCTTCGTAAATACGCACGTGTGCGTCTGACGAATAAAGTAGAGGTAACGGCTTACATTCCGGGTATCGGACACAACCTGCAAGAGCACAGTGTCGTACTGATCCGTGGCGGTCGTGTAAAAGACCTTCCGGGCGTACGTTACCATATCGTTCGCGGCGCATTGGATACAGCGGGTGTTAACAACCGCGGTCAATCCCGTTCGAAATACGGTACTAAACGTCCAAAAGTTAAAAAATAAGTTGGAATTCTCCCGTTTGGGTGAGCCAATTGCAAATGCAAGCTAAACGACTATGAAAGAAAGGGGGACTTTCTCATGCCACGCAAAGGTCCTGTAACAAAACGCGATGTATTGCCGGATCCGGTGTACAATAGCAAATTGGTAACTCGTCTGATCAACCGTATTATGATCGACGGCAAACGCGGCGTTGCACAAACGTTGCTATATGATGCATTCACGCTGATTCAAGAACGCACGGGTAAAGATCCGATGGAAGTGTTCGAAGCAGCATTGAAAAACATCATGCCTGTACTTGAGGTTAAAGCTCGCCGTGTTGGCGGCGCTAACTATCAAGTGCCGATCGAGGTTAAACCAGAGCGTCGTACGTCGCTTGGTCTCCGTTGGCTCGTGAACTACTCACGTAACCGCGGTGAAAAAACGATGGAAGAACGTCTGGCTGCTGAAATCATCGATGCTTCCAATAACACTGGCGCATCTGTGAAGAAACGCGAAGACACGCACAAAATGGCAGAAGCGAACAAAGCGTTTGCTCACTACCGTTGGTAGAATCATAATACAAAGATCGATTGCCGAGATAATCTCGCAATTCGAAAGGAGACAAATTCATGTCAAGAGAGTTCTCCTTGAATAATACGCGTAACATCGGGATTATGGCGCATATTGACGCTGGTAAAACCACGACAACTGAACGGATTTTGTTCTTCACGGGCCGTACTCACAAAATTGGCGAAGTGCATGAAGGCGCTGCGACAATGGACTGGATGGAACAAGAACAAGAACGCGGTATTACGATTACGTCTGCCGCGACGACCGCTCAATGGAAAGGTCACCGCATTAATATCATCGACACCCCGGGACACGTTGACTTCACAGTAGAAGTAGAACGTTCCCTGCGCGTATTGGACGGGGCCGTTGGCGTTTTCAGTGCAAAAGAAGGCGTTGAGCCTCAATCTGAAACCGTATGGCGTCAAGCTGACCGTTACGGCGTTCCTCGGATCGCTTACATCAACAAGATGGATATCATCGGTGCAGACTATCTGAATGTTATTAAAGACATGCGTGAGCGTCTGCAAGCTAATGCGGTTGCTATTCAGCTTCCTATCGGTGCTGAGTCCGACTTCGTTGGTGTGATCGACATCGTTGAGCGTGTAGCTTACAAATACGTAGATGATCTCGGGAAAGATCCTGAGAAAATCGAAATTCCTGCTCAATATGCAGACCAAGTTGAAGAACTTCGTCTGGAACTTGTTGAGAAGGTTGCAGAATTGGATGAAGAGCTGACTATGAAGTATCTGGAAGGTGAAGAAATCACCGTTGCAGAACTGAAAGCAGCACTTCGCAAAGGTGTTTGCGAAGTTAAAATCTTCCCAGTTGTTGCAGGTTCTTCTTACCGTAACAAAGGTGTTCAATTGGTATTGGATGCAGTTGTCGATTACCTGCCGTCGCCGCTTGACGTACCAGCAATTAAAGGTACTCTTGAAGACGGTGAAGAAGGCGCACGTCCTTCTTCCGACACAGAGCCGTTCGCAGCTCTTGCATTCAAAATCATGACTGACCCTTATGTTGGTAAGCTGACGTTCTTCCGTGTGTACTCGGGTATCCTGAAATCCGGTTCGTATGTTCTGAATGCAACAAAGAACAAACGTGAGCGGATTGGCCGGATTCTGCAAATGCACGCGAACAGCCGTCAAGAGATTTCCGAAGTGTATTCCGGCGACATCGCCGCTGCAGTTGGTCTGAAAGATACAACTACAGGTGATACGCTTTGCGATGAGAAGTTCCCGATCGTTCTCGAATCGATGAACTTCCCTGATCCGGTTATCTCGGTAGCTATCGAACCAAAAACGAAAGCTGACCAAGATAAACTCGGTATCGCAATCTCCAAGCTTGCTGAAGAAGATCCTACATTCCGCGCTCATACGGATGAAGAAACGAACCAAACGATCATTTCGGGTATGGGTGAGCTTCACCTTGAAATCCTGGTTGACCGTATGCTTCGCGAATTCAAAGTTGAGACGAATGTTGGTAAACCTCAGGTTGCTTATCGTGAAACATTCCGTGAAGCAGCGAAAGTGGAAGGCAAGTTCGTTCGTCAATCCGGTGGTAAAGGTCAATTTGGCCATTGCTGGGTTGAGTTCATTCCACAAGAGCCAGGCACTGGATTTATTTTCGAAAACAAAACAGTGGGCGGATCCATTCCGCGCGAATTTATTGCTCCTATCCAAGCGGGTATCGAGGAATCAATGAAGAACGGCGTTATTGCCGGCTTCCCACTCGTTGACGTTAAAGCAATCGTATTCGACGGATCGTACCATGACGTTGACTCCTCGGAGATGGCGTTTAAAATCGCTGGATCGTTGGCACTTAAAGCAGCTAAAGACAAGTGTAAACCTGTCCTGCTTGAGCCAATCATGAAGGTTGAAGTTACGGTTCCAGAAGAGTACATGGGTGACGTAATGGGTATGCTGAACTCCCGTCGTGGTCGTATCGAAGGTATGGATACTCGTGCAGGCGCACAAATTATCCGTGCTAAGGTGCCTTTGGCTGAGATGTTTGGTTACTCCACAACGCTTCGTTCCGGTACGCAAGGCCGCGGCGTATTCTCCATGGAGCTTTCGCACTATGAAGAAGTACCGCGCAATATCTCGGAAGAGATCATTTCCAAAAACAAAGGCGCTTAATTCTACCGAATATAGCGTTGCTTGAACCTTCGGGTTGCTTTGGTCGACATCTTCACTTGCCCGGCAGGCGGAGATTCGGCCCACACATAAAACTTTAGTTATATTAAGGAGGATTAAGTTCAATGGCAAAGGCTAAATTTGAACGTAACAAACCGCACGTTAATATCGGTACTATCGGTCACGTCGACCATGGTAAAACGACTCTGACTGCAGCTATCACCACTGTACTTTCCAAAAAATACGGCGGCGCGGCAATCGCATTCGACCAAATCGACAAAGCTCCAGAAGAGCGCGAGCGTGGTATCACGATCTCGACAGCTCACGTTGAGTATGAGACTCCTAACCGTCACTATGCTCACGTTGACTGCCCAGGTCACGCCGACTATGTTAAAAACATGATCACTGGTGCTGCTCAAATGGACGGCGCAATCCTGGTTGTATCCGCAGCTGACGGCCCTATGCCGCAAACTCGCGAGCACATCCTGTTGTCCCGCCAAGTAGGCGTACCTTACATCGTTGTATTCCTGAACAAATGCGACATGGTTGAAGACGAAGAGCTTCTTGAACTGGTTGAGATGGAAGTTCGCGACCTTCTTTCCGAGTATGAGTTCCCAGGCGACGACACTCCAATCATCCGTGGCGCAGCGCGTGAAGCTCTGCAAAACCCAGATGGTCCTTGGGCTGACAAAATCGTTGAGCTGTTCGAGCAAGTGGATGCTTACATCCCAACTCCAGAGCGCGACACTGCTAAGCCTTTCCTGATGCCTGTCGAGGACGTGTTCACAATCACTGGTCGTGGTACAGTTGCAACTGGCCGTATCGATCGTGGTGTGGTTAAAGTCGGCGACGAGATCGAAATCGTTGGTCTTGCTGAAGAAACTCGCAAATCCGTCGTTACGGGCGTAGAAATGTTCCGTAAATTGATGGACTCCGCTCAAGCGGGCGACAACATCGGCGCACTGCTTCGTGGTGTTGACCGTAAAGATATCGAGCGTGGACAAGTTTTGGCTAAACCAGCTTCGGTTAAACCACACACTAACTTCACAGCTCAAATCTACGTTCTGACTAAAGAAGAGGGCGGACGTCACAAACCTTTCTTCACAGGTTACCGTCCACAGTTCTACTTCCGTACAACTGACGTTACAGGTATCATCAACCTGCCAGAAGGCACTGAGATGGTTATGCCTGGCGACAACATCACGGTTACAGTTGAACTGATCGCTCCAATCGCGGTTGAAGAAGGCACTCGCTTCTCCATCCGTGAAGGCGGCCGTACTGTAGGCGCTGGCGCTGTAGCAACTATCCAAAAATAATTCCGCGCGGCTTAGGCCGCATGGAATACAAGAAGGCTATTCCGGGCTTGCTCGGGATAGCCTTTTTTTATATGAATTATGATAACGAATTGATACAGAATATTATAAAGTAGTTGTATCGAAGTATAGCAAACGCTTTCAACTGCTAATTTTTACTCTAACATAAGCATTGACATGACTAAATGGCGCATTTACTATTAAAACTAATAAGTCGGCAACTGACTATTTTTAGAGATGACATTATTTCTAAATTAATTAAAGGGGATAATGGGGTCGGCAAAGAGATGAGAGGGGTAAAACAAAAATGAAGATGAAATGGCTGGTACCGCTTGCGCTGGTCCTGCTGCTGGTTGTCTCGGCATGCGGCAGCAAACCGGAGAACAATGCATCAGGCGGAAACAATGGATCCACAGGTACAGAGAATAGCGGTTCAGAAACGCCAAAGGATAGCAAAAAGTATAAAGTATCAATCTCCCAAATCGTGGAGCATCCATCCCTTGATGCAACAAGAGAAGGTTTTCTTGCGGCATTGAAGGATGCGGGCTTTGTAGACGGGGACAACTTGACCGTAGATTTTAATACGGCGCAAGGCGACCAAACGAACAATGGCTCGATCGCACAAAAAATTGCCGGTGCGAAAGCAGATCTGGCGCTTGGCATCGCAACACCATCGGCACAAGCAATTGTACAAGCTTATGTCAATGCGGGCAACAAAGGACCTGTATTGTTCGCGGCTGTGACGGATCCGCTTGATGCTAAGCTGGTCACTAACCTTGACGCTCCAGGAGGAAATGTAACAGGTGCTTCCGACACGAACCCTGAAGCAATCGTTCAACTGATGGATTTCATCGCTGCCAATTTTCCGAATGTGAAAAACGTAGGCATGGTTATCAATAAAGGCGAGACGAATGCAGTTGTTATGGCGAAAAATGCGGAGCAAGCGCTCGCTAAACATAACATTAAGCTGGTACAAGCTGCAGTAACGAATACATCGGAAGTTAAGCAAGCTGGCGAATCGCTCGTTGGCAAAGTGGACGCGATGTTTATTGCGCTTGACAACACGGTTGTAGCTGCTGTTGAGAGCTTGCTGCAAATCGCGAAAGACAACGATATTCCTTTCTTCTCGAGTGACCGTGATACCGTTGAGAAAGGCGCTTTTGCAACAGTTGGTTTCAAATATTATGACCATGGCTACCAAGTTGGTGAAATGGCCGCTGAAATTTTGAAAGGCAAAAATCCTGCTGAAATGAAAGTAACGGTTCCGGACAAGCTGGATTTGATTCTTAACATGAAGGCAGCTGCTGATCAAGGCATTACGGTAACAGACGAAATGAAAGCTGGCGTTAAAGACCCGGCTAACAATATTATCGAATAGTAAGAAAGAGAACGGGGTGAACGCTCCTTGTGTTCATCCTGTTTTCTATTTTCTAAGGAGGTGCCACCGGTGCCAGTATGGTTAAACGGTGCTTTTGAGCTTGGATTAATTTACTCGCTTATGGCTCTAGGCGTCTATATTACTTTCCGCATCCTTGACTTTCCCGACCTTACGGTCGACGCCAGCTTTACGACCGGTGCGGCTGTGGCAGCGGTTCTTATTACAGACGGAGTCTCGCCTTGGGTGGCTTGTCTGGCGGCATTTGGTGCTGGTGCTATTGCTGGAGCAATTACAGGCATTCTTCATACGAAGGGTAAAATCAATGGACTATTGTCAGGCATCCTGATGATGATCGCTCTATACTCCATTAATATGAGGATACTCGGCGGCAAACCGAATATCGGCCTAATGGGTGCAGATATTGTAACTGTATTCTCCAGCATGAAGGTGCTGCTGCTTATGCCGTTTGTTGTGATTGCGATTAAAGTGCTGCTGGATTTGTTTTTCCGTACGGATCTCGGGCTTAGCCTGCGTGCGACCGGCGATAACGAGCGTATGATTAGAAGCTTTGGAACGAACACGGACAATACGAAAATATTGGGCATCGCACTATCCAACGGCCTGGTTGCGCTATCTGGCTCGCTCATTGCTCAACAAAGCGGATTTGCTGACATTTCCATGGGCGTCGGCATGATCGTAATCGGTCTGGCATCGGTTATTATCGGCGAAGCGATTTTTGGCGCCAAGTCGGTATTCCGCGCAACGCTCGCAGTCGTGTTAGGATCGATTGTTTACCGCATTATTATCGGCCTTGCTTATCAGAGCGACTTCCTTGAGGCCTCCGACTTGAAGCTCATTACAGCGGTTATCGTTATTGTGGCTCTTGTATTCCCTTCCATGCAGAAATCCTGGAAGCAGAAGAACTTGGCACGCAAACGCACCGCTCAAATTCTTGGCGGGAATGGTCAGAAAGGGGGAGGACGCTGATGCTGGAAATATCAAAAGTATCGAAGCTGTTCAACCCAGGTACATTAGATGAGAAAACAGCGCTCGTCAACATCAACCTCGCTATGAAGCCGGGAGATTTCATTACAGTTATCGGAAGCAACGGTGCAGGCAAATCGACCTTAATGAATATTATCTCAGGCGTTATGAAGCCAGATATCGGCGAAGTGAAGATCGACGGCAGAAACATTAGCGCTCTTCCGGAGTACCGTAGAAGCAAATGGATCGGCCGCGTCTTTCAAGACCCAATGGCGGGTACGGCTCCGCGGATGTCTATTGAAGAAAACTTGGCGATGGCCTATAAACGCGGTCAACAAAGAGGTTTTTCGTTCAGCACCAATCGCAGCCGCCGCACAATTTTTCGTGAACAACTATCACGTCTCGGTATTGGTCTTGAGAATCGTCTTAGCGCTAAGGTAGGTATGTTGTCCGGCGGCGAGCGCCAAGCGCTTAGCTTGTTGATGGCGACGTTTACGAAGCCTCAGATCCTGTTGTTGGACGAGCATACAGCAGCGCTCGATCCTGCACGTGCCGAGTTGATCACGGCATTGACGGAATCGCTCGTACGCGAAATGAATCTCACAACGCTGATGGTTACCCACAACATGGAACAAGCGATTCGTCTTGGCAACCGTCTGATCATGATGGACAAAGGTAAGATCATTCTAGAAGTCAACGAAGACCGGAAGAAGGATCTGACCGTAGAACGTCTGCTCGGCGAGTTCGAGCAAATCAGCGGCAAGAAGATGGCGGATGACCGCGTCGTGCTCGGTTGAAAATTTGAATGGTTTGAATGCAGCTATGTTTGGCTCGGGCATGACCGCCCGCCAAGCGATATAGCTGCATTTTTTACGTTCAGACCCCGGTTAGCTAACTTGTTTCTTCTATTATATAGAGATGCTGATATGCACCAAGCTAATCCCATATCATCTTACAGGGCGAAATTGGATTTGAGATTCAATGGACTGGCAGTTATGCTAGTCAAAGACATTGAAGAGCGGAAGCAGCGGCGGCAGATGGCAATTTTAACGTTAAAAATGCCGTTTCTGCATCATAATTGAAGTATTGCAGCAATACTGGCGAAGTTATTCAATTTTCCCTTGCAATTGCCCGCCCACTTCGTTATAATATTGACTGTTGGTCTGTGACGTTGCGATGATGTGAGAGGTTGCCGACACACCCGGCCCCTTTGCCATGGGGCATGTGCCGGGTTTTCTCACGGAGTATGTCCGATAATAAATTGGGCGATAGAAGGAGGGACTTATATGGCAAAGCAAAAGATTCGTATTCGCTTGAAAGCATACGATCACAGAATTCTTGATCAATCCGCAGAGAAAATCGTGGAAACTGCAAAACGTTCCGGTGCAGGCGTATCCGGGCCGATTCCGTTGCCTACGGAAAAGCAAATCATCACCATTCTCCGTGCGGTGCACAAGTACAAGGATTCTCGGGAGCAATTCGAACAGCGTACACATAAACGCTTGATCGACATTGTGAACCCAACGCCGCAAACGGTTGATGCGTTGATGCGCCTGGATTTACCATCCGGTGTAGATATCGAAATCAAACTGTAATAACAGCATAATTGATTATTGAAAAGAAACGAGGTGTCAACATGAAAGGTATCTTAGGGAAAAAACTTGGAATGACTCAAGTGTTTACCGCTGAAGGTAACGTAATTCCGGTTACAGTTATCGAAGCAGGTCCTTGCGTTGTTCTTCAAAAGAAAGATCAAGAGAACGATGGCTATGAAGCTGTTCAACTCGGTTTCTCCGATAAAAAAGAATCCAGAGTGATCAAGCCGGAAATCGGCCACGCGAAGAAAGCCAATACGACTCCTAAGCGCTACGTTCGTGAAATTCGCGGAATTAACCTTGCTGAATATGAGGTTGGCCAAACAGTAGGTGCTGACTTGTTCGCAGAGGGCGAATTTGTTGACGTAACGGGTATTTCCAAAGGTAAAGGTTTCGCCGGCGTTATTAAACGTTGGGGACAAAGCACGGGTCCTATGGCTCACGGCTCTCGTTATCACCGTGGTCCTGGTTCCATGGGTTCGATCCAAGCGAACCGCGTACCGAAAGGCAAACGCCTTCCAGGTCACATGGGCAGCGAAACGGTTACGATTCAAAAGCTTGAAATTATCCGTGTAGATGCAGAACGCAACGTACTGCTCGTTAAAGGATCCATTCCTGGAGCGAAAAACGGATTCGTTAAAGTGAAACAAACAGTTAAGAACTAATTGTTATAAGAAAGGAGGAACAAGAAATGCCTAAAGTAACAGTATACAACGTGAGTGGCGCACAAGTTGGCGAAGTTGAGCTTTCCGATAGCGTATTCGGAATTCAACCTAACGCACACGTGCTGCATAGCGCTGTTGTCCTTCAGCAAGCTGCTGAGCGCGCTGGGACGCACAAAACTAAAGGACGCTCCGAAGTACGCGGCGGCGGTCGTAAGCCTTGGAAACAAAAAGGTACGGGCCGTGCACGTCAAGGCAGCATTCGCTCCCCGCAATGGGTTGGCGGCGGTACGGTTTTCGGACCAACTCCACGCTCTTACGGGTTCAAGCTTCCTAAGAAGGTTCGCCGTCTGGCGATTAAATCCGCATTGTCTTCCAAAGTGATCGCGAACGAAATTATCGTTCTGGATCAATTGGCACTCGCGGCACCTAAAACGAAGGAATTCGCAGCAATTCTTAACAACCTGAAAGCTGACCGCAAAGCACTTGTTGTTTTGCCTAGCTATGATGATAACGTAGCATTGTCTGCACGTAACATCCCAGGCGTGAAATTCGTCGCTGCTGACGGCATTAATGTTCTGGATGTCTTGGTACATGACAAGCTCATCATCACGAAAGAAGCGGTAGAGAAAGTACAGGAGGTGTTTGCGTAATGAAAAATCCTCGCGATATTATCAAACGCCCTGTTATTACGGAGCGCACGAGCGATTACATGGCTGTCAAACGTTATGTGTTTGAAGTCGATCTTCGTGCTAACAAAACCGAAATTAAAGATGCTATTGAGCAAATCTTTAAAGTGAAAGTGACTGGCGTTAACACAATGCGCGTTGCAGGCAAGCCTAAACGCTATGGTAAACACAGTGGCTATAGACCTGACTGGAAAAAAGCAATCGTTCAACTGAGCGATGACAGCAAAGAACTTGAGTTCTTTGAAACGTCTGTATAGAAAAGGAGGGAATACAAGTGCCAATCAAAAAGTATAAACCGACTTCCCCGGCCCGTCGCGGCATGTCCGTCTCGACTTTTGAAGAGATCACAACAAGCACACCGGAGAAATCGTTGCTTGCTCCGCTTTTCAAAAAAGCTGGCCGCAACAACCAAGGTAAAATTACGGTTCGTCACCACGGCGGCGGACACAAACGTAAATACCGGATCATCGATTTCAAACGTAACAAAGACGGTATCATCGGCAACGTGGCTTCGATCGAATACGATCCAAACCGTACATCGAATATCGCTTTGATTCACTATGTTGACGGTGAGAAAGCTTACATCATCGCACCAAAAGGTCTGAAAGTTGGCGATAAGGTCGTTTCCGGTCCTACTTCAGATATCAAAATTGGTAACGCGTTGCCGCTTGTGAATATTCCTGTCGGTACAGTTATCCACAACATCGAGCTGAAACCAGGTAAAGGCGGCCAATTGGTTCGCGCAGCTGGTACAGATGCTCAACTTCTTGGTAAAGAAGGCGACTATGTTTCCGTTCGTCTGACTTCCGGTGAAGTACGTCGTATTCTGAACACTTGCCGTGCAACAATCGGTTCTGTTGGCAACGAAGATCACGAACTCGTGAAAATCGGTAAAGCTGGTCGTTCCCGTTGGATGGGCAAACGTCCTGAAGTCCGCGGCGTAGTAATGAACCCGAACGATCACCCACACGGTGGTGGTGAAGGCCGTGCTCCAATCGGTCGTAAATCCCCGATGTCTCCTTGGGGCAAACCGACGCTTGGTTACAAAACGCGTAAGAAGAAAAAAGCATCGAGCCAATATATTATTCGTCGTCGTACGAAGTAATAACCGCTTGATACAAGCTACGTTTCCGCGAAGGGAGGACTCCGAATGGGTCGCAGTTTGAAAAAAGGACCGTTTATTGACGGCCACCTGCTCAAAAAGGTCGAGGAACTGAACGAAAGCAACAAAAAAGTCGTGATTAAAACTTGGTCGCGTCGCTCGACAATTTTCCCGCAATTCATTGGACACACAATTGCGGTGTATGACGGCCGTAAACACGTGCCGGTTTATGTAACAGAAGACATGGTAGGACACAAGTTCGGTGAATTTGCACCAACTCGTACGTACAAAGGCCATGACGACGATAAGAAAACGGGCAGACGTTAATTTGCCCACTATTTTTTATGAATGTTGAGAGGAGGTTCATCCATGCCAGAAGCTAAAGCGCACGTAAATTTCGTACGTATTGCTCCTCGTAAAGCACAGCTAGTTGTCGATTTGATTCGCGGCAAAAAAGTAGGCGAAGCGATCGCTATTTTGCGTCACACGCCGAAATCTGCTTCCCCGATTGTTGAGAAGTTGCTGAACTCTGCTATTGCTAACGCTGAGCACAACTACCAATTGGATGTGAACAAACTGGTTGTCACGCAAGTATTCGTGAACCAAGGTCCGACAATGAAACGTTTCCGCCCACGTGCTATGGGACGTGCAAGTAAGATCAACAAAAGAACCAGCCACATCACTTTGGTGGTATCTGAAAAATAAGGAGGGATAACGTGTGGGTCAAAAGGTAAATCCGGTCGGTTTGCGTGTTGGGATTATCCGCGATTGGGAATCCAAATGGTACGCAGGCAAAGACTTCGGCGATCTTCTTCTTGAAGACGTGAAAATTCGTGAGTACCTCAAGAACAAACTGAAAGATGCGGCAGTATCCCACATCGAAATCGAGCGCGCGGCTAACCGCGTTAACGTGACGATTCAAACGGCTAAGCCGGGTATGGTTATCGGCAAAGGCGGTTCCGAAGTGGAAAACCTGCGCACGGAGCTTGGCAAGATCACTAAAGGCAAAAAAGTACACATTAACATTTCCGAAATTAAACAAGCAGATCTGGACGCTATTCTTGTAGCTGAAAGCATTGCGCAACAACTTGAGCGTCGCGTTTCATTCCGTCGTGCTTTGAAACAAGCGATTCAACGTTCGATGCGTGCAGGCGCTAAAGGGATCAAAACCGCAGTTAGCGGTCGTCTCGGCGGTGCTGAAATTGCTCGTTCGGAAGGCTACAGCGAAGGAACAGTTCCGCTTCATACGCTGCGTGCTGATATTGACTATGGCACAGCTGAAGCGCATACGACTTACGGCCGTATCGGCGTAAAAGTATGGATCTATCGCGGCGAAGTCCTTCCAGCTAAGAAGAAAGCTCCCCAGGAAGGAGGCAACTAATCATGTTGGTACCTAAACGTGTCAAACACCGCAAACAACAACGCGGTCACATGAAGGGTCGCGCTAAAGGCGGCACTGAAGTAGCTTTCGGCGAATACGGCCTTCAAGCACTTGAGCCTTCATGGATCACTAACCGTCAGATCGAAGCGGCTCGTATTGCTATGACTCGCTACATCAAACGTGGCGGTAAAGTATGGATTAAGATTTTCCCTGATAAACCGATCACTCAAAAACCTCTCGAGGTTCGTATGGGTAGCGGTAAAGGTAACGTTGAGAAGTGGGTTGCAGTCGTCAAACCTGGCAAAATCATGTTTGAGCTGGCTGGTGTCTCCGAAGAAATCGCTCGTGAAGCGATGCGCCTCGCGTCCCACAAACTCCCGATCAAAACGAAGTTCGTGAAACGCGAAGAAGTGGGTGGTGAAGCAAATGAAGGCTAGTGAATTTCGCAACCTTACCTCTGCTGAGATAGAAGTAAAAATCGCTGGTTTTAAAGAAGAGCTCTTCAACCTTCGTTTCCAATTGGCTACCGGCCAACTGGAAAGCCCGACACGTATTCGTGACGTGCGTAAGAACATTGCTCGCGCTAAAACCATTTTGCATGAAAGAGAACTCGGTATAGCAGCTAACTAAGCTGACCTTGATTATACCAAGGTGTAAGGAAGGAGGAAGAACATGAGCGAACGCAATGCCCGCAAAGTTCAAGTCGGAAAAGTCGTAAGCGATAAAATGGATAAAACAATTGTGGTGGCTGTAGAAACCTACAAAAAACATAATTTGTACCATAAACGCATCAAGTACACGAAAAAGTTCAAGGCGCATGATGAGAACAATCAAGCGAAAATTGGCGACATCGTGAAAATCATGGAGACTCGTCCGCTTTCGAAAGACAAACGCTTCAGACTGATTGAAGTTGTTGAAGTGGCCGTTGTCCTTTAATGTGTGATGAAGTTATTGAGCATTTGCCCGGAAGGAGGACGTTAAAATGATTCAACCATTTACTCGTTTGCGAGTTGCTGATAACTCTGGTGCGAAAGAACTGATGTGTATTCGTGTTCTTGGCGGTACTGGACGCCGTGTCGGTGCAATCGGCGATCTGATCGTGTGCTCCGTCAAACAAGCAACACCAGGCGGCGTTGTCAAAAAAGGTGATGTAGTAAAAGCGGTTATCGTTCGTACGAAGCGTGCGGTTCGTCGTAAAGACGGTTCCTACATCGCATTCGACGAGAATGCAGCGGTTATCGTTAAAGAAGATAAGAGCCCTCGCGGCACTCGTATCTTTGGACCAGTTGCCCGTGAGCTTCGCGATAAAGATTTCATGAAAATCGTATCGCTTGCTCCAGAGGTTATCTAATCGACTGATCCCACAATCGTGTGGGTTCTATAAATGCCTGAAAGCTTAAGTGAGCAGGAGGTGTAATCAATGCCAAGACTGAAAAAAATTCTTGAATCGCACAACAACAAATTGCACGTCAAAAAAGACGACACGGTCATCGTCATTTCCGGTAAGGACAAAGGCAAAAAAGGCCGTGTAATCGCTGCGTATCCGCGTGAAAATCGCGTACTCGTAGAAGGCGTCAATATGGTGAAGAAGCATACTCGCCCTTCGCAGGTTAACCCGCAAGGCGGCATCATCGAGCAAGAAGCTCCGATTCACGTATCGAACGTAATGCACATTGATCCGAAGAGCGGTAAAGTAACTCGTATCGGATACAAAGTGCTGGAAAACGGCAAAAAAGTCCGGATCGCTAAACGCTCCGGCGAAGTGATCGACTAATCGTTAACCGTAGGAAAGGAGGTCCATGAAAATGGCTGCAAGAATGAAAGATCGTTTTCTTAATGACATTACGCCTGCTCTAATGCAGAAGTTCAACTATACGACTGTAATGCAAGTGCCGAAAATCGAGAAAGTCGTAATCAACATGGGTGTTGGCGAAGCAGTTGCTAACTCCAAAGTGCTTGATGTGGCTGTCGAAGAGCTTCGCATCATTTCCGGTCAAAAACCTGTTGTTACTCGCGCGAAGAAGTCCATTGCCGGCTTTAAACTTCGTGAGGACATGCCGATTGGGGTTAAAGTAACGCTGCGCGGTGAGCGCATGTACTACTTCCTTGACAAGCTGTTCAACATATCGCTCCCACGCGTTCGTGACTTCCGCGGTGTGTCGACGAAAGCATTCGACGGACGCGGTAACTATACGCTTGGCTTGAAAGAGCAATTGATCTTCCCAGAGATCGAGTACGATAAGGTCGATAAAGTTCGTGGTATGGACATCGTTATCGTCACTACGGCAAAAACGGACGAAGAATCTCGTGAACTGCTGACCCAATTGGGCATGCCGTTTGCGAAGTAATCCACTTTTAGGAGGTGTAATACCCAGTGGCAAAAACTTCGATGAAAGTGAAGCAACAACGTACACCGAAATTTAAAGTGCGTGCATATACGCGCTGTGAACGTTGTGGCCGTCCGCACTCTGTTTTGCAAAAGTTCAAAATTTGCCGGATTTGTTTCCGCGAGTTAGCATACAAAGGCCAGATTCCTGGCGTTAAAAAAGCAAGCTGGTAATAAGCCTAGTTCGGGAAGGAGGTTAACACAAATGGTTATGTCTGATCCGATTGCAGATATGCTGACGCGCATTCGCAACGCGAATGTTGTTCGTCACGAAACCGTGGAAATGCCCGCTTCGAAAGTTAAGAAGCAAATCGCTGAAATTCTGAAGCGCGAGGGCTTTATCCGCGATGCTGAATATATCGAAGACAACAAACAAGGGATTATCCGTATTTTCTTGAAATACGGCCCTAACCAAGAGCGCGTTATCACTGGTTTGAAACGTATTTCGAAACCAGGTCTGCGTGTTTATACAAAATCGACTGAAGTCCCTCGCGTTTTGGGCGGTCTGGGAATTGCTATTATTTCCACGTCCAAAGGGATCATCACTGATAAAGAAGCTCGTCAAAGCAAAGCTGGCGGCGAAGTCGTCTGCTACGTTTGGTAAGTAACAAGTCACAACGATTGGAGGTGTAACAATGTCCCGTATTGGTCGTAAACCGATCCAAGTGCCTAACGGCGTATCCATCAACTTGGACAACACATTCATTACCGTTAAAGGACCGAAAGGTACGCTTTCCCGCGAACTCCATAAAGACATGAAAATTAATGTTGCGGAGAGCGAGATCGTAGTAGAACGTCCTTCTGACAATAAATTGCATCGTTCCCTGCACGGAACAACTCGCAGCGTTATCGCTAACATGGTGAGCGGCGTTACCGAAGGGTTCTCGAAAAATTTGGAGCTCGTAGGCGTAGGTTACCGTGCAAGCAAAACTGGCGATAAGATCGTTCTTAACGTTGGTTACTCCCACCCTGTGGAGATCACTCCTGAGCAAGGAATTGAGTTTGAAGTGCCAGTGAACACGAAGATCACTGTTCGCGGTATCGACAAAGAGCGCGTAGGCGCTGTTGCTGCTCAAATCCGCTCCGTACGTGAGCCAGAGCCTTACAAAGGTAAAGGTATCAAGTATGAAGGTGAACGCATCATCCGCAAAGAAGGTAAAGCTGGTAAGAAGAAATAAGCAGTCTGAATGGGCTGCTTAAAATAGCGGTATAAGGCAGAATGAAAGGAGTGAACCTTGAATGATTACGAAAGGCGATAAAAA
This sequence comes from Paenibacillus radicis (ex Gao et al. 2016), assembly GCF_014641555.1. Lineage (GTDB taxonomy): Bacteria > Bacillota > Bacilli > Paenibacillales > Paenibacillaceae > Pristimantibacillus > Pristimantibacillus radicis. The sequence goes on along the minus strand of NZ_BMHY01000024.1, from coordinate 17,572 downwards.
CAAGGCTCGTCTGAAAAGACACTTGCGTGTTCGTAAAAAAATCACTGGAACGGTTGCTCGTCCACGTCTCTCGGTGTTTCGTTCTTCCAAACACATCTACGCTCAATTGATCGATGATGTGAATGGCGTAACTATAGCATCGGCATCCACGCTGGATAAAGAACTGGCTGAAGCGATCGGCAACGGAGGCAGCGTAGAGGCTGCTCGTAAAGTTGGCGAATTGGTAGCACAACGCGCAAAAGCGAAAGGTCATACTGCAATCGTATTTGACCGCGGTGGCTACTTGTATCATGGCAGAATTCAGGCGCTTGCTAACGCAGCTCGCGAAGCTGGTCTGGAATTCTAGTCGAATTTACTTAAAAGGAGGTAAACGACTTGCGTATAGATCCGAATACGTTGGGTGAACTGACTGAAAAAGTGGTTAATATCAACCGCGTAGCAAAAGTAGTAAAAGGCGGACGCCGTTTTAGCTTTAGCGCGCTCGTAGTTGTCGGCGACGGCCAAGGTCATGTCGGCGCAGGGATCGGTAAAGCAGGCGAAGTACCAGATGCGATTCGCAAAGGTATCGAAGATGCTAAGAAAAACCTGATCCATGTACCACTCGTAGGTACAACTATTCCTCACCTTGTGCTTGGACACTTCGGCGCTGGTGAAGTTCTTCTGAAACCAGCATCCAAAGGTACTGGTGTTATCGCCGGCGGTCCAGTTCGTGCAGTACTTGAACTGGCTGGTGTAGGCGATATTTTGACGAAATCCCTCGGTTCTTCGAACTCCATGAACATGGTAAACGCAACGCTTGAAGGTCTTTCCCGTCTGAAACGTGCGGAAGACGTAGCGAAGCTTCGCGGTAAAACTGTCGAAGAGCTGTTAGGTTAAGGAGGGAAATAAGATGGCAAAATTGCAAATCACCCTCGTTCGCAGTTTGATCGGCCGCAACGAGAAACAACGCGCAACCGTCGAATCGTTCGGTCTTCGCAAGATTCGTCAATCGGTTGTACTGAATGACAGCCCAGCCGTTCGCGGTATGGTTAGCTCGGTTAGCCATTTGATCAAAGTCGAAGAAGTGTAGCAATAGATGCAAGCAGAAATCTATAAGGAGGTGCAAGAACGATGAAATTGCATGAACTCGCACCAGCACCAGGCTCTAAGCAAGTTAACAAACGCAAAGGCCGCGGTATTGGCTCCGGTAACGGCAAAACAGCAGGCAGAGGCCACAAAGGTCAAAACGCTCGTTCCGGCGGCGGTGTACGCCCTGGTTTCGAGGGTGGTCAAAACCCATTGTACCGTCGTCTTCCGAAACGTGGTTTCAACAACCGTTTCCGCAAAGAATATGCCGTAGTCAACATTGAAGAATTGAACAGCTTTGCAGCAGGTACCGAAGTTACTCCACAAGTTCTTCTTGAGCAGGGGATTGTTAAAAATCCACTCGCCGGTATTAAGATTTTGGGTAATGGCGAAATCCAGGTTCAACTGACTGTAAAAGCAAGTAAATTCTCTCAATCTGCGGTAGAGAAGATCCAGGCTGCCGGCGGTAAAACCGAGGTGATCTAATTGTTCAAAACCGTGTCCAACATTTGGAAAGTGGAGGATTTGCGCAAGCGGATCCTGTTCACCCTTTTCATTCTGCTCGTATATCGCATCGGTGCTTTCATTCCGGTGCCAGGTGTTGACAAAAACGTATTCAAACAAGTAGACGCTGCTGGCGCAGATATGTTTGGTTTGCTGAACACTTTTTCCGGCGGTGCGCTATTCCAGTTTTCCATCTTTGCTATCGGCATAACGCCTTATATCACAGCGTCGATTATCGTTCAGCTGTTATCGATGGATGTTATTCCGAAGTTTGCGGAATGGGCGAAGGAAGGCGAGAACGGAAAGAAGAAGCTCGCACAAATTACGCGTTACGGCACGGTTATTCTTGGTTTGGTACAAGGTTTTGCAACAGCTGTTGGCTTCAACCGTCAATATAACAGCCAAATGATCCCGGGTGCTACATTCGTAGATTACCTGCTCATCGCGCTCATATTGACAGCGGGTGTGTCCTTCCTGATGTGGCTCGGCGAACAGATTACGGAACGTGGTATCGGCAACGGTATTTCGATCCTGATCTTTGCGGCGATTGCAGCAGGTATTCCAGGACATATTCGTACGATCTACCAAGATCAATTCATTAACGCAGACGGCCAATTGTTCTTGAACATTGGCAAGATGGTTCTGATCCTTATCGTGATCATCGCAATCATCGTAGGCGTTATCTTCGTTCAGCAAGGCATTCGTAAAATTCCGGTTCAATACGCTAAGCGCGTAGTTGGTCGGAAAATGTACGGTGGACAGTCGACGCACATTCCGATGAAAGTGAACGGCGCTGGCGTTATTCCGGTCATTTTCGCGGTATCGCTCCTTATGTTCCCGGTCACGATTGCCCAATTCTTTACGGGGAACTCGGTAGCGAACTGGATTATTAATAATATGATGTACGACGCGCCGCTTGGCATGGTGTTGTACGTATTGTTAATCATCGGTTTCACCTTTTTCTATACCTTCGTTCAAATTAATCCGGTACAAATGGCGGATCAAATGAAGAAGAACGGCGGTTATATCCCAGGCATTCGTCCGGGTAAACCAACTTCCTCTTATCTGACTCGCGTAATGTCACGGATTACACTGACCGGTGCGATTTTCCTAGCGGTTATTTCGATTCTTCCGGTGCTCTTCGGAACACTTGCTGGATTGCCGCGTACGGTGCAGCTCGGCGGCACCTCGCTTCTGATTGTTATCGGCGTTGCGCTTGACACGATGAAGCAAATCGAGAGCCAGTTGATCAAACGCCATTACAAAGGGTTTATCAATAAATAACAATAGGTTCTGATCGGGATTCCGTGTTCGTCGCATGCGATGTTGCGGAACCCGCATGAGCCTATTGTGCTTAAAGCGAGGAAGACGTCAATGAACATCTTATTCATGGGCCCTCCGGGAGCCGGCAAGGGAACGCAAGCTGAGCGTATCGTAGAAGAGTTTGGCATTCCGCATATCTCTACTGGCGATGCATTCCGCCTTGCGATGAAACAAGGGACTCCGCTAGGTCTCAAAGCGAAAGAGTATGTCGATCAAGGGCTGCTCGTTCCCGATGAGATTACGAACGGGATTGTAAAAGAACGTCTCGCACTGGACGATTGCAACAAAGGGTTTTTGCTTGACGGCTTTCCACGCACCTTGCAGCAGGCCGAAGCGCTTGATGTAATGCTCGCGGAATTGAACCGGGGCATCGACCACGTTATTAATTTAAAAGTTGACCGCGGCTTTCTGCTCGCTCGTTTGACGGGAAGACGCATCTGCAAAGCATGCGGCTCGACCTACCATGTGATTTTCAATCCGCCGAAGCAAGAAGGCGTCTGCGACAAATGCGGCGGCGAATTGTATCAACGGTCGGACGATACGGAAGAGAAAGTCGGCACGCGGCTTGACGAATATATTTCCAAAACCGCTCCGCTTCTTGACTATTACAGCGGTAAAAGTCTTCTTCGCGAAGTCGACGGTGAGAAAGAAATCGATGCGGTTACGACCGACATCGTGACTCTCTTACGAGGTTCATTGTAATGATCATTTGCAAATCCGATTCGGAGCTGCAAGTGATGAGGGAAGCCGGCCGCATTGTAGCGGAGACGCATCAGTTAATGAAAGAGGCGGTAAAGCCTGGGGTTACGACACTGGAGCTAGACCAAATCGCTGAAGCGTATATTCGCAGCAAAGGCGCCGTTCCATCCTTTAAAGGTTACAATGGTTTTCCTTCCAGCATTTGCGCTTCTGTGAATGACGAGCTGGTGCACGGCTTTCCGGGAACCCGAACGTTGAACGAAGGCGATATTATAAGCATAGACATCGGCGCGCAGTACAATGGCTTTCATGGCGATTCCGCTTGGACCTACAAGGTTGGAGAGGTATCGGATGAAGTTGCCAAGCTGCTCGAGGTGACGGAGCAGTCGCTCTATGCGGCGCTTGCAATTATCCGTCCGGATGTTCGATTGTTTACCGTATCGCATGCGGTGCAACAGGTGGTCGAAGCGGCCGGCTTCTCGGTCGTACGCGAATTTGTCGGACACGGGATCGGCAGGGACCTCCATGAGGAACCGCAGATACCGAATTACGGCTTACCGGATCGCGGCCCGAAGCTAAAGCCGGGAATGGTGCTTTGCATCGAACCTATGGTCAACATCGGCGAACGATATGTACGCACGCTTGAAGACAATTGGACGGTCGTAACGGAAGACGGTTCATGGTGCGCTCATTACGAGCATACTGTAGCCGTAACGGAGGACGGTTTTGAAATTTTGACGATGCTGCCGAAATCGGGGTAATCCATATGGAGAAACAGCCGCAGGTCGGACAAATCGTTAAGGTGCTTCGGGGAAAAGATGAGAACAGCTATGCGATCATCCTGACTGTTGTAGACGAGCGATTCGTTATGATCGTCGACGGTGATAAGCGGCGATTCGATCAGCCGAAGAAGAAGAACGTTCTGCATCTCGAGTTGCAACCCGTTATAAGCAGCGAAGTAACAGACAGCTTGCTTGAATCGGGCAGAGTGACCAATGCCAAGTTACGTTATGTGATTCAGAAGTACGCACATGCGAAAGGAGAATGACGGTGGCAAAGGAAGACGTCATTGAGGTCGAGGGTACGGTAATTGAACCGCTGCCGAATGCCATGTTCAAGGTGGAGCTGGAGAACGGTCATCAAATTCTCGCACATGTTTCCGGCAAGCTCAGAATGCATTTTATTCGAATTCTGACTGGGGACAAAGTGGTTATACAGTTATCGCCTTATGATTTATCCAGAGGGCGCATCACCTATCGGAAGTAGACCGGCAGCGGTATGCTTGCGAAGGATTCGGGAGGTAATCACAATGAAGGTTAGACCTTCGGTAAAGCCGATCTGCGAAAAATGCAAAGTCATTCGTCGCAAAGGCAACGTTATGGTGATTTGTGAAAATCCGAAACACAAACAAAAACAAGGATAAAGGAGGGACTAAGGCTTATGGCACGTATAGCTGGTGTAGACTTGCCGCGTGACAAGCGCGTCGAAATCGCCCTGACATACATTTTCGGTATTGGCAAAACAACTTCGCAAAAACTTATCAGCACTTCTGGCGTCAACCCTGACACTCGCGTTCGGGATCTGACTGAAGATGAACTGGCAAAATTGCGCGAAGCAATTGACAAATCCGTTAAAGTAGAAGGCGACCTGCGTCGTGAAATTTCGCTTAACATTAAACGCCTGATCGAGATCGGTTGCTACCGTGGTGTTCGTCACCGTCGCGGCTTGCCTGTTCGCGGTCAACGCACGAAAACGAATGCGCGTACGCGTAAAGGTCCTCGTCGGACTGTAGCTAACAAGAAGAAATAATAAAGGGGTGAAATAGGACAATGGCAAAACCTAAAAAAGTCGTTCGTACAAAACGTCGTGACCGTAAAAATATTGAATCTGGCGTAGCGCACATCCGCTCGACATTCAATAACACGATCGTAACGATCACTGACCCGCACGGCAACGCAATTTCGTGGGCAAGCTCCGGTAACATGGGCTTTAAGGGTTCCCGTAAAAGCACGCCGTTTGCAGCGCAAATGGCAGCGGAATCCGCGGCTAAAGCAGCTATGGAGCATGGCATGAAAGCTGTAGAGGTAATGGTTAAAGGTCCTGGCGCAGGCCGCGAAGCAGCAATTCGTTCGCTTCAAGCAGCTGGCCTCGAAGTTAACCTGATTAAAGACGTAACGCCAGTTCCTCACAACGGATGCCGTCCGCCGAAACGTCGTCGCGTATAGTTGATCCACTGTGGTATCAAATAACTGCAACTTGTGAATAATGGTTGTGAAGGTTTGGCATACTACGAGATTTGACTAAAGAAACGGTATGGTAACGGAGCGACGTTTGAAGGAGGGTACTATTAGTGATTGAGATCGAAAAGCCGAAAATCGAGACCGTAGATTTGAGCGATGATGGAGCATACGGACGTTTCATCGTTGAGCCGCTGGAGCGCGGATACGGGACGACGCTGGGAAATTCGCTTCGCCGAATTTTACTGTCGTCGCTGCCGGGCGCAGCTGTGACATCCGTTCAAATCGACGGAGTGCTTCACGAGTTCTCTACGGTTCCAGGAGTGATTGAGGACGTTACAGAAATCATTCTGAACCTGAAAGGCCTCTCGTTGAAAATCCACTCTGATGAAGAAAAGGTGTTGGAAATCGACGCTGAAGGCGATGGGATCGTTACGGCTGGCGACATTCGAGCTGATAGCGATGTCGAGATTTTGAACCCTGATCTTCACATCGCGACCTTGGCCTCCGGTGCGCGCCTCCATATGCGAATTTTCGCTAATCGGGGACGCGGATACGTGCAAGCGGACCGCAACAAAAGGGACGATCAACCGATTGGGGTTATTCCCGTTGATTCGATTTACACGCCAATTACGCGTGTAAATTACAGCGTTGAGAATACTCGCGTTGGTCAAGTAACCAACTACGACAAATTAACACTTGAAGTATGGACCGATGGCAGTATTCGACCGGAAGAGGCCGTGAGCCTCGGCGCAAAAATTCTGACGGAACATTTGGATCTCTTCGTTGGTTTGACTGACGAAGCCAAAGACGCAGAAATTATGGTCGAGAAGGAAGAAGACAAAAAAGAGAAAGTTCTAGAGATGACTATCGAGGAACTGGATCTTTCCGTACGTTCTTACAACTGCTTGAAACGCGCTGGCATCAACACCGTTCAAGAGCTGATTACGAAATCCGAAGAGGACATGATGAAGGTTCGCAACTTGGGCCGCAAGTCGCTTGAGGAAGTTCAAGAGAAGCTGGAAGAGCTGGGTCTGGGCCTTCGCATGGAAGAGTAGCAAGAACATCTAGTACAGACTTTAGGCAAGGGAGGGGAAATCAAGATGGCATATCAAAAATTGGGCCGTGACGCTAGTGCGCGGAAAGCTTTGTTCCGTGACCTCGTTACTGACCTGTTCCTTTATGAGCGTATTCAAACTACGGAAGCGAAAGCGAAAGAAGTTCGTTCGATCGCTGAAAAGCTGATCACGAAAGCAAAGAAAGGTGACTTGCACGCTCGTCGCCAAGTAGCTGCTTTTGTTCGTCGTGAGACTATTGATGGAGAGCAAGACGCAATCCAAAAATTATTCTCCGAGCTGGCCACCCGTTACTCGGAACGTGCGGGCGGATACACGCGGATTCTGAAACTGGGACCCCGCCGTGGCGACTCTGCGCCAATGGTGTATTTGGAACTGGTTGACCGCGCGTAACACATGCACATTTAGCTGAAGCCGCCTTAGGGCGGTACAGCTGTTTGGGCTGTGGTAGATAAAGGGTGGACCCTTGCGGCCACCTTTTTTTATTGCCCTTCGCCGGTGCGTGTGAAGCTGCGTGAAAGCATTGAATGGGTGTATGGCAATACGTGAAGATTTTTAAAATATAGCAATTCGGTATTGCATGAAAGGTTTGACTTACGATCGCCATTGCTCGCGGATTTCTTGGAATTCACCGTTACAACGGTAGAAATCCACTCACAAAAGCGAACGCTGGGCTTCTACAGCCCAAACCTTTCATTCCATACCTAAGCTTATTTTAAACTCTACAACATGCCATACCCTTCAAGGTTTTCACTGCGCTTCGCTGCCCGGCGGGGGAATAAAGAAAGAAGTGGAGCAAGGGTCTTGTGGGGGAAGAGGTGTCGAGATGAGGAATTTATGCGCGACGGTAAGTTATGAAGGGACGGAGTTCAACGGCTTTCAATCGCAGCCGTACGGTCGTACCGTACAGCAGGAGATTGAAAAGGCGATTCAGGTGCTGACAGGAGAAGATATTCTCATTCTCGGTTCGGGAAGAACGGATGCCGGTGTACATGCGCAAGGACAGGTGTTCAACTTTTTAACGGAGTCTACGATTCCTGCAGAACGTTGGGCTATTGCGCTGAATACGAGGCTTCCTAAGGATATTGTCATCCTGGAAGTGCATGAAGTATCGCTGTCCTTTCATTCCAGGCGCTCTGCCAAACGGAAGACGTATCGGTATACGATCGATATGGGGAAGTTTCCGAATGTGTTTGAACGCCGCTACGCGTTTCATCATCCGATGCGCCTTCAAGTGGAAGCGATGCAAGAAGGGTTGAAGCACTTGATTGGAGAGCATGACTTTACGTCATTCACATCCATTCATTCGACGAAACCGCATCATATAAGGATCGTCTATGACGCGTATTTCGAGAAGCAGGGCTCGATGCTCCATATGTACATTACCGGCAACGGTTTTCTGTACAATATGGTTCGGGTCATCATGGGTACTTTGCTTCAAGTCGGCCAAGGAAAGCGGCAGCCTGCAGACATGAAACGCATCTTAGAAGGGCGAAGCAGAGCTTTGGCGGGTCCAACTGCAATGTCCCATGGTCTCATGCTTATGAACGTGGAATACCCAGCTGAAGCTTGAAGAAAAATCGCGTAAAACTGCTTGCTTTAGGCTACTTTGTATAGTAGAATATAACTTGTGCTTTCTTAGTGGCTATCCCACAGCCCCGACTGAGAATTCACAAACTTGGCGAGCAACATTAGATTAATAACAAACGTGAAACGTTGTTTATAAAAATTAAAACTTTACTGTAAACGAATCAAGGAGGATCATCCATGCGTACCACCTATATGGCTAAGCCAAATGAAGTTGAGCGTAAATGGTACATCATCGATGCGGAAGGCAAAACGCTCGGTCGTCTTGCTTCTGAAGCTGCCAGCCTGATCCGCGGCAAGCACAAACCGCAATTTACGCCTCACGTTGACACAGGCGACTTCGTAGTCGTAGTTAACGCTGACAAAATTGTTTTGACTGGTAAGAAAATGCAAAACAAAAACTACTACCGTCATTCCGGATACTCAGGCGGCCTTAAAGTAACGCCTGCTCACGAAATGATCGCTAAAAAAGCTGACCGCGTAATCGAACTGGCTGTTCACGGCATGTTGCCAAAAACACGTCAAGGTAACGCAATGAAGCTTAGACTTAAAGCATACGCTGGTTCGGAGCATCCGCATCAAGCACAAAATCCAGAAGTTTACGAACTTCGCGGCTAATAAGGGGAGGACAGTTTCATGGCTCAAGTGCAATACTATGGAACGGGTCGTCGTAAACACTCTGTCGCACGTGTACGTCTTGTGCCGGGTGAAGGACGAATCATTGTTAATAAACGCGATCTGAACGAATATTTTGGTCTGGAAACGCTGAAGCTTATCGTTAAGCAACCGCTCGTACTGACTGACACGCTTGCAAAATACGACGTGCTCGTAATTGCAAACGGTGGCGGTATGTCCGGTCAAGCAGGCGCTATCCGTCATGGCATTTCCCGCGCACTTCTGAAAGTTGACGCTGAACTGCGTCCAGCTCTGAAACGTGCAGGATTCCTGACTCGTGACCCACGTATGAAAGAACGTAAAAAATACGGTCTTAAAGCGGCTCGTCGCGCGCCACAATTCTCGAAACGTTAATTCCTTGTTCAAAGGAAAATCAAACCTCTGGCCTTATGGGCCAGAGGTTTTTTTGTTGTATAAGGTGATTGATGATATTAATGCTGACGCCATCTGGATCCCGGATAGGCGTTTTTTGTATGCTAAGGAGAGCGATTATTACGAACGCGATCCCTTTACAGGTACTTTATTTCATTTTGAACAAAACTTCTTGAACATTTACTCAGGAGCAAGTATAATTTAATTAATAACATACGAATTTACTAGGATTTAAACCATGGAGGGGCCAATATGAACTTATTCGAAAAAGAAGCATTAGTGCAGCAAAAAGCGGTAGAGCTTGAAAATGCGACTGCGGAAGAAATTTTGGCGTATGCAGTAGAAGCATTCCCTAACATTACCTTTGCGTGCAGCTTTGGCGCAGAAGACGTTGTTCTCGTCGACATGCTGCAAAAAATAAGCCCGACAACCGACATTTTCTATTTGGACACCGATTTCCACTTCAAAGAAACTTACGAGACGCGTGACCGTATGGTGGAGCGCTACCCAGGCATTCCGTTTGTTCGGGTGCAGCCGGAAATTACGCCGGAAGAGCAAGTGGAGCAATTTGGCCCAGAGCTGTGGAAAACCGATGCGAATCAATGCTGCAACATTCGGAAAGTTCAGCCCCTTACAAACATCCTGACGAAATATGATGCGTGGATTACAGGTATTCGCCGCGATCAGGCGCCGACCCGCGCCAACGCTAAGAAAGTAGAATATGATACAAAGTTTGGTCTCATTAAGTTCAACCCGATCGCAGGCTGGACTACGGAGGATGTATGGAACTACATCCGTGAGAATGACGTTATTTACAACCCGCTGCATGACAACTACTACCCGAGTATCGGCTGCGAGTATTGCACGCGTCAGGTTATGCCAGGCGAAGATCCTCGCGCAGGACGCTGGTCAGGTCAAGAAAAAACGGAATGCGGCTTGCATAAATAACCGTTGAAATCTTAATCATGATCTCAACTTAGGAGGCATTAACCGAAATGACTCAAATATCACCTCATGGCGGCGTACTCGTTAACCGTGTGGCTGAAGGTTCGCTGCGTGAACAGCTACTGAAAGAATCGGAAGGTCTGCAAAGCATCGTAATCAATACGTGGACAGTATTCGATCTGGATCTGATCGGTGTAGGCGCATTTTCGCCGCTTACTGGCTTTTTGAACGAAGCGGATTATCATTCGGTAGTGGATCGTATGCGTCTAGCTGACGGTACGGTATGGAGTATTCCGATTACGCTTGCTGTCGAGGAAGCGAAAGCTGCTCAATTGC
>NZ_BMHY01000024.1:0-6730 GCF_014641555.1 Paenibacillus radicis (ex Gao et al. 2016) | reverse complement strand
AAGTCGGTACTCGTGCTTCATTGGTTGGCGAAGATGGTGTAACGTACGCTATTATTGATATTGAGAGCATCTACTCGGTTGATCACAAGCATGAAGCGGTGCAAGTATTCAAAACGGATGATCTGGAACATCCGGGCGTACAGAAGCTGTTGTCGCGTCCTTCCACATACGTAGGTGGAGCGATTACAGTACTGAATCGTCCACAGCCAGAGAAATTTGGGGAGTTCTACTTCGATCCAAGCGAAACACGCCGGATTTTTGCCGATAAGGGCTGGAAAACGGTTGTTGGCTTCCAAACTCGCAACCCGATTCACCGGGCGCATGAATATATTCAAAAAGTGGCGATGGAAATCGTCGATGCGCTATTCCTGAATCCGCTCGTCGGCGAGACGAAATCGGATGATGTGCCGGCTAACGTACGGATGACGAGCTATCTGGCGCTGTTGGAACATTATTATCCGAGCGATCGCGTATTTTTGGGTGTATTCCCGGCTGCTATGCGTTATGCCGGTCCGCGTGAAGCGATCTTCCATGCGCTTGTTCGTAAAAACTACGGCTGCAGCCACTTTATTGTCGGCCGCGACCACGCTGGCGTAGGCGACTACTACGGCACCTATGAAGCGCAAGATTTGCTCAAAACCATTCCAGCCGAAGATCTCGGCATTACTCCGCTTTACTTCGAGCATAGCTTCTTCTGCACGAAATGCGGCAACATGGCGACGACGAAAACTTGCCCGCATGGCAAGGAAGATCATCTGACGCTGTCGGGAACGAAGGTTCGCGCCTTGCTGCGCGATGGCATCTGCCCGCCGCCTGAGTTCTCTCGCCCTGAAGTTGCTAAAATTTTGATCGAAGGCTTGGCGGAACAGCCTGTCAGCTAATAACCGGATAACCGGCATGAACTTGACCTGCTTTCCTTGCGTTCTGAACTCATAAACGACCATCTCGTCCCATATAAATGATAGAGAGCTTATCCATTCATCGCTAAATGGCTAAGAGGTTATCATTTGAAAGGGGACGGGGTGGTTTTTTTATGCGCCGAATAAGAGGACGGTTTGTAGTATGGATGACCTACAAGGGAATGCTTCGCCTGACAGCGGGAGCGGTAGCCCTTGTATTGACATGGTTTATTTTCACACAGGGCAATCCCGTTATTCGAACCTCGACTTATTGGACACTGCCGCTGTCAGGTAAAACAATCGCAATCGATGCGGGGCACGGCGGTGTGGACGGAGGAGCGGTGAGCAAGCAGGGTGTCGTCGAGAAAGATCTGAATCTGGCTATTGCTCTATACTTGAGAGATTATTTGCAGCAGGCGGGGGCAGTAGTTGTCATGACGCGTGAAGGGGATTATGATCTGGCAAGCGGAGATACCCGGGCATACAGCAAGCGTAAAACCGAGGACTTGCAGCGCAGGGTAGGTCAAATCAAAGATAGCGGCGCTGCCCTTGCGGTCAGTATTCACATGAACAGTATCCCATCGGCAAAATGGTCGGGCGCACAAACGTTCTACCATCCGGATAATCATCCAGAGAACCAGGGGCTGGCGCTGCTGATCCAGGATGAAATTAAGCGCAATCTTGAAAATACGAGCCGATTGGCAGCAACGCAAAAAACGGTCTATTTGCTCAAGGAGCTGGATCATATTCCGACCGCGCTTGTAGAAGTCGGTTTTCTGTCCAACCCTGGGGAGGCTTCGCAGCTGGCGGATGCGGATTACCAGCGGAAAGTGGCGGCATCGATTTATCAAGGCATATTGCGTTACACATCAGGGGAGAAGATTAGCCCGCCTGTAAACTAATCGCTAGCGTTGTGTTATAATCATTATAAACAAGCGAATTAGCAAGCAATGCATATAAAGGTGGGACATCCCTATGTTAACGCGAGAGCAGGCATTAGAAGCCGTCGGTTCAGTGACGGAAGCATATAGCGCGGATGCAGTGCAATTCCGCGATGTCGTTGTAAAGGACCGTCAAGTTTCATTGACGGTCGTCTTGGCAAGCGCCGAGACGAAGCCGGCGCTGGAATCGGCGCTGCGTGAGGCGCTAACGCAAGCCGGCGCCGAAGCGGTGCACTTCCGTTTCCGCGAGGCGCAGCCTGCGCCAAGCGCGAATGCAGCGCAAGGCAGCGGGGCAGGAGCGGCGACTTCAGCGGCGAACAAGCAGTCCGCTGCAGAAGCGGCTCCCGTGCAAGGTCACGGCGCGGGACTGAGCAGCTCGCTGCTTGACCCAGCGAGCAAAGTGGAGTTTATCGCGGTTGCCAGCGGCAAAGGCGGGGTCGGCAAATCGACCGTAACGGTTAATCTGGCTGTCGCATTGGCTAGAAAAGGCAAACGCGTCGGTATTATGGATGCCGACATCTATGGCTTCAGCGTACCGGATATGATGGGCATTGAGAGTCGCCCAGAATTAGTGAACGACCGGGTCATTCCGATCGAGCGTTTTGGCGTAAAAGTAATTTCGATGGGCTTCTTCGTTGAAGACAACAGCCCGATTGTATGGCGCGGCCCGATGCTGGGTAAAATGCTGCGCAACTTCTTCTCTGAAATCGAGTGGGGCGAGTTGGACTATTTGCTGCTTGACCTGCCTCCGGGTACTGGAGACGTTGCGCTTGACGTGCATCAGATCATTCCGCAAAGCAAAGAGATCATCGTAACGACACCGCATGCTACGGCAGCATTCGTAGCAGCGCGCGCAGGGGCGATGGCAATTAAGACGAATCATGAAATTATCGGCGTCGTGGAGAATATGGCCTACTACAAATGCAGTAAATGCGGGGAGCCGGAATATATCTTCGGACGCGGGGGAGGCGCGAAGCTCGCGGAGTCGCTTCATGCTGACTTGCTTGCGCAAATTCCACTCGGTCAGCCGGACAACCATATTTCGGAGCCAGATTTCTCGCCTTCGGTATACAAAGCCGAGTCGGAAACGGGACAGTTATACCTGGAGCTGGCGGATCGTGTAATCGATCAATGCGGCAAATAAATGGACAAAGAATAAGCCTCAGCTTTGCGTGTATTGGCATAGGAACAGCCGATACACGAAGCTGAGGCTTTTTTTAACTTACGTGGATGAATCTTGGCCTTGCGAGTCGCCGGAGCCAGATTCCTCGGAATCGCCGGAATCGTCGTTGCCTTGGGATTCGCCTGATTGACCGCCGCTCTTCTGGACTTTCTCATTCGGTTTAGGTTTGAGTTCCTCTTGGACGGCCTTCTTCATAAGATCAAGCACTTCCAGCCGGAACAACGGATTTTGCATCGATTCTTGCATCAAGGACATCACTTGCTTTTTATATTGCGTGCTTTGCAGCACATCGAGTATCATCTTGTCCATTTCCGGACTTTTCATAACTTTAATTAATTGTTCCTGATAGCTCGGGTCTTTGAGCAGCTGCTTGTGAATGTCTTTGTTCTGTTTATTGACCGCTTTAGCGAACTCGCCTGCGAATCGGGTGTCCGTCATTAACGTTTTGAGCACTTTATCATATTCCGGGGCAACCAGTACTTCCTTAACGGCCAGGCGAACCTGTTCTTGATCTTGAACGGACAGGAGCTTGGATGCGCTGGCGTTATAGCCGGACATTTGTGACGCGGATTCCTGCAGCGCCTTTTGCGCATCCTCCGTCTTCAGGATGTCGATTACCATGGATTTCATGTCTTTATAGCTTGTCTGCTGATTAGATCCCGATGATTCGGCCCCGCAGCTGGTCAGTACGAATGTTACGGCGCATAGAGCCGTTAATAAAGCCCATTTTCTAAGCATGCTCCGTTTATCTCCCTTCTGTGGCATGACTGTTGTTATTATGGAGTAGTATGCTTTAAAGTTCACCGGATTATCATGCTTGCGGCTTAGCTTTTTCATGGGAACGTGTTAAAATAAAACTTGGTGAAATGGGTAGGTATACCGGTTCACATAAAATTTAGGAGGGTCAGAATCGTGACTTTACGAAAATGGTTTTTTCTTTTTTGGAGCTGTATGGCGGTTGGAGCTGTCGTAACTGCTGTCTTCGGTTCCATTATGCGCGGTTTGGATAGCGAGTTCGGCGTAATGGGTTTGAACGCTGCGAGCATGAATGCTTTGATGATGGCGCTTGTAGGCCTGATGATGGGAGCATTTAGCCAGATGGGCTTCTTTGCTTATTTGACTTTGAACTATATTGCGCTAAGCGTCTTCCGCAAAAGCTATTTATGGAATGCGCTGCAAGGTTACACAACGCTATTTGCCTTTGGCGGATTAGGATATCTGTTGTTCGGGCAACGGACGAATGACTGGTTTTTCTGGGTGCTGCCGTTAGGGTTAGCGTTAGGCTCCCTGGCTGTAGCATATGTAAAAGTGAAACAAACCAATCGCAGCGCTTTTATTCCGACGCTGTTTCTGATGTTCTTCATTACCTTTATCGAGGCATGGCCAGCTCTTCAAGGAGAGACGAATATGACGGCCATTATTTTCATGATGATTCCGCTGTTCGCGTGTAACGCTTATCAAATTCTAATGCTGCCGCGCTTGCTGCAAAAAGAAGCAACCAGCCCTGCGCCATCCGCAAAGCCGGTTGCCTAATTGAGGCCTATCCAATTTCAATATTCTTCTGCGGCATTCAATCTTTCCGCCAGCGAAGTTGAGGTTGTTTTGTCTTTAACAGCGCTTCCTTGTGCTTCGGTTTGGGAGATCAATTCCGTAACGGATACGAAATCATAGCCTTTGGAGCGAAGCTGATCGATAATGGCTGGCAGCGCTTCTGCCGTTTGCTTGGCGGAATCGCTTGCGTGCATGAGGACAATGTCGCCGTTGTGTGCGCGGCTGACGACGCGGTTAATGATTTTATCAGTGCCGATGCTCATCCAGTCCATAGAGTCGGTATCCCACTGAATGACCTTATAGTTGAGTTCTTCGGCGATACGGAGCACCCGTTTGTCAAAATCTCCGTTAGGCAGACGCAGCAAGTTCGGCTGTTTGCCGGTAATGTCGGACAAGATGGTGTGCGCGGTCTTGATCTGGGTACGAATCTCCTCGTCGTTCAGCTTGCTGTAATTGTCATGCTTGTGACCGTGGCTTCCGATTTCATAACCGGCATCGAGAATTTTTTTCACGATATCCGGATGGGATTGGCTCCATGGCGACGATAGAAAGAATGTAGCTTGCGTGATGCCTTTTTCTTTCAGCACTTGCAGGATGGGCTCTGTTCTTTTTTCTCCCCAACTGATGTCGAAGGTCAGGGCAATTACTTTTTTCTCGGTCGGCACGCTGTAAATAGCAGCCGGCTGCTGCGGTGAGAAGACAGTGATGTTGTCCCGTTCAGCGTAAATAATACCGACGGAAAAAACCAGAGCTAGCGACAGCAGGAAATAACGTTTGATTTTACGGCCGTTTAATACATAAAAGAAGTTCATCTCAGGCAGGCTCTCCTCTCTATTGAAAGCTTGTTCTAGTACAATCTATGCTCGTACAACAAAGTTATTCATGCTTGTTCGAATTCTGGTGTCGGAAGAGGAGGAGACGACCATATTTAAATGGAACGCCATTAGGGCGCACTTCAAAGCAATGGGGCCATATATTACTTTCGGGTATATATTGTTCGCCGCGGGCATCTTCGTTGGCGCGACGAATACAGCTTTCGCCAATTATTTGGAGCAGCAAATCGCTGCGCTCGGGGGATTGGCTAATACGCTGCAAGAGAGCAGTAACCCGACTCTTGCCTTTATGGTCTTTATTTTTCTAAACAACGCGATCAAATCGGTTTTTATCATCTATATAGGTTCTTTCTTCGGACTGATCCCGATGTTCTTTCTTATTCTTAATGGAATGGTCATCGGGTATCTGCTGCAGCATATTGCCGTTACGAACGGTACGGGAGATATGTTTGTTACGCTTGTGGGCTTGCTGCCGCACGGTATTATTGAGATACCGGCTATCGTAATCGCAAGTGCTTACGGGATGAAGTTTGGCGCGCTCGTATGGAAAATGCTGCTCGCAGCGATTCTGCCTAATCGCAAGGTAGGGGAAGCGGGAAAGGCAATTGAGTTTTTCGTTATCCGCAGCGTACCGGTAGTCGTTATTCTTACAGTAGGTTTGCTTGTCGCAGCTGTTATTGAAAGTACGGTTAGCATTTGGGTCATGCAAATGATGAGACCTGTGTAATAAAATTCCTGTTTATTGTGCATAACATTAAAGCGGCGTCGTGATGCGAAAGCGCGGGCGCCGTTTTTGTTGTCAATAGAACTCGGACCGTACCTTAGGAGGGCGCACAATAAACATGCTAGGAATCCTATTCAACGACAAAGAATGCAAAGAACTCGATTACGTCCTGCGCAAAGAATTAGATGAAATGCTGCTTGATCTCAATGACAATCGATTGGATGGAGATATTAAGCAAGCCATTACCCGCCGCTATAAAATCATCTTCCGGATGTATGCGCGTATTGCCTCGCCAAAAGAGCTCTCCCGTTATGCGCTGAATGTGCGTAATTACAGGTAGAAATATCCATTAAAAAAAGATCAAAAAAACTTTAAAAAAAGGGTTGCATTCAGTTGGGCATACATGATATATTATCTAAGTCGCCGCTGAAACACATGACGGATGACACAAAAAAGAAATTGTTCTTTGAAAACTGAACAACGAGCAAAACTGCCCTTATGAATGGTTCGCCATTCGTAAGAAAAAAGCGATAAAACAAAGTAATGAGCAATCAACATCCTCGACTTTCAATTAACCGATTTAATCGGTCACTTGAAAG
>NZ_BMHY01000023.1 GCF_014641555.1 Paenibacillus radicis (ex Gao et al. 2016) | reverse complement strand
AATCAATTTGAGTTGAAGTTTTACAAAAAAGTAAGTTGATACACTTAAGAATTGTCTACTTTCTTGACAGAGGTCCATTTTACATTTTGATAGCGATTATGCAGCCTTGTGAGGCTCATCAAAATGTATATTTGCATTTTGATTCTCATTGAACTTATAGATTTACCCTCATCAGACTACTAAGCTAGGCGTTGCTCGTCTCCGAGCTTGGCTGCAGGCGGCTGTCCAGCTTGCGGAACTGAACGAGCAGCAGCAGTGCAGCAAGACATAGCACACCGCCGGATACGTACGGCAGGTTGTCGCCAACCGTAAATAGAAACGTCCCGAACAACGGTCCAACAATACGGCCAAGACTGTCCATCGAGGAGCTTAATCCCGAGGCCACCCCTTGACCAACGGTCGTTTTCTGCGTAATGAGTGATGTTACACATGGACGGATCAACGCATTGCCGATGCCGAATACGGCAAGCGAGGCAGTTGCCCACCAGAGTGAATGTGCACCGAGCAGCATGAAAAAGCCGATCGCCGAAATGACGAGCCCGATACCGATATACTTCGGCTCGTCCCCTTTTTTAATACGGCGCCGCACGAAACCGCCCTGAACGAGCGCTCCGACAAAACCGCATACAAAAAACAACACGCCAACCTGCAGCGGCGTTACGTCAAACCGTTTCATGCCGAAGATTTGCAGCGTTGCCTCCAGACCCGCAAGCGTAAAGGTCACGAAAAACGCCAGTACGTACAAATACTTCAGCGAACCTGTAAAAGCGCTCCATCGCGACACGCGAGGCTCGGATGCCGATCTGCGCTGCTCAGGAGCAAGCGATTCTTTTAACTTTAAGTAAGCCAATACAAACGTAAAGAGCGCCAGGCCGGATGCGACATAAAACGGCGTTTCCAGCGAAATAATGCTGAGGAAGCCGCCAAAAGCGGGTCCGAATGTAAAGCCTGCGCCGATAGACATACCGACAAGAGCCATCCCTTTGGTGCGGTGTTCTTTAGGTGTAATATCCGCAACATAAGCAACAATAACGGAAGTGACAGCACCTGAGAATAAGCCGCCAAGCACGCGGGATAAATACATAAGCGGCAAGCTGCCTGACGCCAGTCCGAACAGGACGAAGCTAATCGCAAAACCGACAACGCCGGTTAGGATGATCGGACGTCTTCCGATACGGTCGGACAAGCCTCCCCAATAAGGAGAAAGCACGAATGATACGAGAGAATACACGGCAAGCATGTAGCCAGTATGCTTCTCAAAGCCCTGATGGGCAGTTTCCTTAATAATTTCAGGCATGACGGGAATGATGATCCCGAACCCAAGGAAGGTTGTCATTAGAATAGCCATTACAATTAGTAGTCGTTTGTCTCGCATAACCAATTCGCCTCCATTCGCTATCGTACCATAACGCGCTGCCGCTTAGTTATGAACAAATGAAGAACAAATAACGTGACCATCACGACACCGCTAAGCTGAAAAGGCATATGCGGGCCAAAGCTGTCCCACAGCCTCCCGGACATAATAGAGCCAAGCACCATTCCCGATCCTTCAATCGTCAGAAAAAATCCCCACACCGCCCCGCGCTCCGTCTTCGGAATTTGCTCGGCGATAAAAGCATTCCAGGCCGGTATAATGCAAGCGTAGCCGATGCCGACGATCGCCACAATGACGAGAACCGCTGGAAGATGTCTGGTCATCCCGAGCAACGGCAATGATACAGCGGCCAGCAGAAAGCCGATATGCAGCGGCCAGCGCGTGCCCCACCGGTCAACGGCTTTGCCGACGGGAATGAGACCCAGCGCCGTGACCGCCCCTCCAGCGACCAGAAAATAGCTGTATTGCTGGGGCGATAGATGAAGCACCGTACGCGCATAAAGCGACAGAATCGGCGTCAGCAGCCCGAGCGCGAAGTTTTGTGCGAACATTGCCGGATATAGCAGCCGGCTAACATTCAGGGATTGGCGAAGCCTATTGATATATTCGACAGCTCTAATATGTATCGGCTTAGCAGCCGCCGTCATCTGACCATCGGCGGTCTCCGATGCCTGTTCCATTGCCTTGGACTGTCTCCTCCCCGGAAGCAACAGCGTGACGATGACTGCGATCGTCATGGCCGCAATCAGAATCTGAAAAGCGCGCGTATACGTATGCGCAATAAAAAAATTGATTACGATCGGCCCGCTTCCAATTCCGATCAGCCAGGACATATAGACAACGCTCATGACAGTTCCGCTTGATTCTCCGCCCGCCGTTGCTCCTGTTATGACGCAAGGCCATAACGGCGAAGTGCCGACGCCAAGCAGCAGGCAGGCAAAGATCAGCCAGCCTGCATGATGCATAAAGGTGACGATTAATACGGAAACAAAGGTGAGGATGATGCCGAAAAGCATCGTCTGCCGATAGCCAACCCGTTCAATCAGCCAGCCAAGCGGACTACGGAATGCATTGTCTCCTATATATAGAAGCGCAAGCGACCAGCCTATTGCATAAGCAGACAGGCCAAGCACCGTCCCCATATATACGGGCAGGATCGATACGATCAACGCTCCTTTTACAAATTCTACAAGCAACATAATAATTAGCAGCTGAATGACAAATGGCGAGCTCCACACTGGGCTTTTGCGCTTCGCCGGCGCTTCGATTTGGTTCATAGCTTATACACTCCGATTCTAGAATCTAAAAATGCTGCTTGCATTCCGACTTGTTTTTGCTATACTCAATTTTGTTTGCACTTTTTCACGATACCGAAAGGCAGGGATTACAGCGATGGACCATAACCAAACCCCGCTCTTCAGCGCACTCCGCCGCCATGCGGAGCAGAACCCGGTACAGTTCCATATTCCGGGACATAAGAAAGGCCAAGGCAGCGATCCCGAATTTCGCGAGTTTATCGGCGACAACGCGTTGTCGATCGACTTGATCAATATAGCCCCGCTGGATGATTTGCATCAACCGACCGGCGTTATTGAAGAAGCCCAAAAGCTCGCAGCCGATGCTTTCGGCGCTGATTACACTTATTTTTCCGTACAAGGAACAAGCGGTGCCATTATTACGATGATTATGACGGTCTGTGCGCCAGGCGATAAAATTATCGTGCCGCGCAACGTGCATAAATCGATTATGGCTGCTATTATTTTCGCAGGTGCACGCCCTGTCTTCATCAGCCCTGCCCGAGATGCCAATCTAGGCATCGACCACGGCATTACGACGCGCTCGGTCAAACGTGCGCTGGACAGGCATCCCGATGCTAAAGCGGTATTGGTCATCAATCCGACTTACTTCGGCATTTGCGCCAACTTGAAAGAAATCGTCGATCTCGTTCATAGCTACGACATTCCCGTTCTCGTCGATGAAGCACATGGCGTGCTGATTCATTTCCACGAGAAGCTTCCAATGTCTGCGATGGAAGCAGGCGCCGATATGGCTGCTACCAGTGTTCATAAGCTAGGCGGCTCTATGACGCAAAGCTCTGTGCTGAACGTACGCAAAGGCCGCGTCAATCCGCACCGGATTCAGACGATTATCAGCATGCTGACGACAACTTCAACTTCATATTTGCTTCTTGCGTCACTCGATACATCGCGGCGCAATCTCGCCATTAACGGTCATAATATTGCTGAAAAAGCAATCAATCTGGCCCAATATGCGCGCGAGCAGATTAATATGATTCCAGGCCTGCACTGCTTCGGAGAAGAAATACTGGGCGGCGAAGCCACCTATGATTACGACCCTACGAAAGTGTCGGTTCATATCCGCCATCTTGGCCTAACAGGCTATGAGACGGAGAACTGGTTGCGTGAGCATTATAACCTCGAGATCGAAATGAGCGATATGTATAACATTCTTTGCCTAGTTACCCCTGGAGATACGTCCGATTCTGTCGATAAATTGATTGAATCGCTAAAAGGTTTGTCTGAAGCGTTCCATGAAGGCGCTGAAGCGCGTGAGCTGGTCGTTAAGATTCCGGACATTCCGCAGCTTTCGCTGACGCCTCGCGACGCTTTTTACGGGGAAACCGAAGTCGTGCCGTTCAAGGAATCGGCCGGACGTATTATTGCCGAGTTCATCTATGTGTACCCTCCGGGCATTCCGATTCTTCTGCCGGGAGAGGTCATCTCTCAAAACAACATCGACTATATTATCGATCATGTAGAGGTTGGCTTGCCGGTTAAGGGGCCAGAGGACCGCAGCATTCAATTTGTAAAAGTGATCGTGGAGGAAAACGCAATTTTCTAGTTTTCCTGAGAGAAAAGCAACGCCGGTTGCGCAGCCTGATTATCTATCAGGGCAGCGTAACCGGCGTTTTTCATTGGCACCGCAACGAACCAAATGCGCATCTGCAACAAATAAAATATATTTTTGCATTTTGATTGTTGAAGCTCCACAGTTCCACTTATTGTAAAAGGAAGCTGCCGCATGCTATGATGGGCTTGGAGGTGGGACGCATGGTTCAGAGCGCTTACATTAAGCTGGTGCAAGGATCCGCCGAAGGTGAACTGTCGCTAGCTCAATTAAAGGAGAAGCTGCTTCATTACCGCGATCAAACGACGCTGACCGGCCAGCAGCTGGACTGGGATTATGCCGAAGCAGCCTTCCCCTATACGATCGAGACGAAGCAGGATGACCGGTGGTTTTATTTGAAAGGCACTCATCCCTCTTACAAATACATTATCTTCGGGACAGACGAAGCTGGTACAACGATTCAAGCCGTGCTGCCTGAGCAATCCACCCATGGAGACAAAGCTAAGGCTAATGAATTATGCAAATACTTGGCGAAGCAGCTGCAGGCGGAGCTTCAGCTTTTCAACGGACGGACGATTTACTATAACCCCCGGAAATGAACAACATAAAAAAACCTGTCCTATAGGCCTATAGGAACAGGTTTTTCTTTTACCATGTTAAGTATTGAATGTTTCCCGATTACTCTTGGGATTCATTCTCCACGCGAGCGATTTCTTCGTAAATCGCCGTTACGCGATCCCACTCTGCATCATCTTCGATGCCGACCAGGAAAGTCTCTTCATTCTCTTCTTCAAAACGGAAAATAACGCCGTCCGCTTCCGGATCGTTGCGATCCAGCAAAACAGCATACGCTTTATCTTCCGATTCAAACGTATAGACCATAACCATTTCACGTTCTTGGCCTTCGTCGTCTGTTACTATGAACACATGCTCTTCGTGATCATGATCGTGATCGTGGTCATGTCCGCAGCCGCAGTTGTCTCCATGTTGATGCTCGCTCATTGCAGAATACCCCATTTCAATGATATATACATACTCTCGTATCGTACCATGAGACGGTAAAGCGGTCAAACCATGATCATGGCTGAAACCCTGAATTATAAGCCGAAAAAAGCCCCTATTCTCTATCGAGAATAAGGGCTAATCTTTCATGGAAACAGCCTGCTCACCAGCTTATTGGGAAGTAATCAGCTTCTCCGACACAACTGTCCACTCATCCGCCGCGCTCGTCTTCATATAGAAGCGGACAGCGTATTTTCCGGCGAATTCAAAATTATATTTGATATCCTCGGTCCGGTACCAGAAATTATCTTTCGTAATGTTGACTGATTGCGATTGAATGACTTTTTCCGTTCCGTTAGGATCGGTAATCGAAACTTTAACAGCGGACACTTCTGTCGTCAGATTGTCGATCTGGGACAACACGTTGAACGTATAACGATTGCCTTTGTCTACATTGCCGAATACGACTTTATCCTGGAACAGAATCATATGAACATTCGGTTTATACAGCGTTGCTTTCTTGGTCTGATTGTCCCAGCTGACAATCGCCTGCAATCCGTTCGCAATTTGCCGAAGCGGCAAATAGGTTTTGTTGTCCACAATCAGTCCGTTGTCGTCCAGCTCGCTGCCGTTTAATATAACGCGCACCTTCTGCGTCGCCGCATCCGCAAACATCAACGTTCCTCCACATAGCGTCAGCACGATAAGAAGGATAGCAATTTTACTGAATTTCATCGATGAAAACCCTCCATCCGGTTACTCTTTGGATGTAAGGTTATACTCGGCCTATAGATGAAAGTTGCGGTAAAAAAATCATATTTTTAACTTGAGTCTTAGGGTGGAAATCATTGCCGTTTCCGGCTGTCAAATGCTGTAGAATAAAGCGCTTGCCTGGGAAATCTTTCACTGCCCCCAGCCCTTAATTACCCGTATGTGCGGGTTAATACGCAAGGTACGCCTTTTCCCAGCGCCCCCGGCTCCTGCATTCTTTCCCAATACTTCATTCCTCGCGCGCATGGCGTTTTGCATACGCCGCAGGTGCCCGACAACACCAGCTTGTAATGGTATTGCTTTCTATCGCTTGCCGCCTTTTTCTTAATGACCTTTGCCTTCCCTTTGCTCATTCTAATTTCCGCCCCTTCCACCGTTATGCTGATGCATTATATGTGGATCGGGCGAAATGTGTATCTTCGTTTGTCAGTTTGCGCAACATTTGATAAAGTGGTGAAATAACAATTGGAGGAGTTAACCATGAATATTACGATGCTCGGAACAGGGAGCGCATTTGCCAAAAAATATGACAACAACAACGGCCTCATCGAGCTTGACGGTTACAAGCTTCTCGTCGACTGCGGCATTACGCTGCCTAGCTCCTTGCATGCAGCCGGACTTTCGTTCAACGACCTGGATGCCGTGCTGGTCAGCCATATCCATGCCGACCATGTAGGCGGCTTAGAGGAATATGCGTTTCAAATGATGTTTCTTTACGGTAAAAAGCCGGTGATGTATATCGCTGAAGGACTTGTCGATACGCTATGGGAGCAGACGCTTCGCGGCGGACTGACGCAAGAGCCGCTCAACGCGATGAGCGATTTCTTCGACGTAAGACCACTTAAGGATGGCGTCGATTACGAATTGCACCCTGGCCTTAATGTTCGCCTCATTCAAACCGATCACATAACGGGGAAACTGAGCTACTCTTTCCTATTTAATGACCGTTTCTTTTATTCGGCGGATATGAAGTTCAATGCAGCGCTTCTGCAGCGTCTGGTAGATGAGGGTGTTCAGACGATCTATCATGATTGCCAACTGCAATCGCCGGGCGTTGTTCACGCCTCGCTTCAGGAGCTCCTCTCGCTGCCGGATGACGTTCAATCCAAGGTCATGCTTATGCATTATGGAGATACGATGGAGGAATATATCGGCCGGACAGGACCTATGCAGTTCGTTAAGCAACGGCAATCCTATTCCATATAAATAAAAAAACAGCCGCCAGCGCTTAGTGTTACGCGCTGGCGGCTGTTCTATTTTTTTATCAACCACTTAGAAAGTAGGAAGCTGATCCAAATTGTTTGTCGGATCGCCATCCGCGTCTCCGCGAATATGCAGCTCTCCATCTCTTCCTTTAAAGGCATTCACGCCCGCAATATGCCCTTCCTGAACCTCTTGAAGCGCTGTAGCGTAATCAAGAATACGGCCTGACGACGTTTTGAACGACGTTAAATCGCCGTCTCCGTTTTTCTGAACAGCTACGATATGCTCGCGCTGCCCCTCGTCTGCTGGACTCATGCTTGCACTCTCCTTTTTATAGACAGCGTACATACGTTGATATGCTGCCCGAATTCAAACACTCCAGTAGCATGCCCAGCAGAGGGCTATTGTTATTCCTTTTTGAGGCATTCCGCAGGAAGCTTCCTTCTCCAGAGAAAGGTTTGATCATAACTGAATGAATCTTCAACGACAAACTTGAGAACACAAACGCTTACAGTAATGACAATACCAAACAAGCCAATTAACCATATGGCCAAATGGGCATACTCCGCCGCCAAACGAACGCCCTCCTCAAAGGTAGGTTTCCGCTGCATACTTGCCCTGCAAGCTGCAAGCCTGATTGGTATATGTATGCCTGCTTAAAGGCGACTATGCTCTCCTGCCCATAAAAATACCGGTAAAGTCTTCTCAATTTCCGAACATTATGATACAATTTGTATCAAATAAATAGATTGAGGATGAGAGTGATGAATAAAAACCGTATTGGGCAATTGGACGCCATGAGGGGCTTAGCAGCAATTGCTGTTATTTTCAGCCATTATTATTTAGTAGAGGTTAAGCCAGCCCTCTCCGACCTATTGTTTAAATTCTCGCCCCTTGGGTTTATAAAAAATGGGCACGGCGCTGTCATTCTGTTCTTCTTGCTCAGCGGCTTTGTGCTTATGCTGCCGTTTTTGAAAAACAGTGCCTTTTCCTACAGAACCTTTCTATTAAAAAGAATCTTGAGAATCTACGTTCCATTCTGGTTTGCGATGGTGTTCTCGATCCTCCTCAGCTCATGGCTGTCAACCGGAGGAATACCAGCGCTTAGCACTTGGTTTAATTCCTCTTGGAATGAGCCAACAACCGTAAAATCCGTAGTCGAAAATCTGCTTCTTATCGGAAATTATAATTCCAACTTATACAACAACGTGATCTGGTCATTGGTTCAGGAGATGAGAATTTCGATCATTTTCCCCTTGCTCGCCCTCATTATTATGAAATGGAATTGGAAAACGGTACTTGGGCTATGCCTGGCTCTTTCTGCAATTAGCGGCACCAAAAACATCTTCGGTTATGATCACAGCTATGGATTCCACACCGGCTTTGTAGATACCCTCCACTACGCCACCATATTTCTCATCGGCGGACTGCTGGCCAAGCATAGAGAGTTCATCGTTGGTCTTTTCGTAAAAAGCTCAAAAGCTTGGAAGTGGAGCCTGCTTGGTCTGGCGTACATTCTATTCACCTACTCGGAGCTCGCCATGGCGGTAGGGAACCGCATCGGATTACGCGACTACCAAGAAATACTCGATGACTACACAACAGCCGCCAGTTGCGTCATACTGATCGTCATCGCACTTGGTTCAGCCCGAGTGACAAAACTCCTCAGCGTCCGCATCATTGCCTTTTTCGGTGATATCTCCTATAGCCTGTACCTATACCACCTGCTCGTGCTGTTTAGCTTCATCTACTTGCTTTACGGCAAACTGCCGCTTGCAATAATATATGTGTTGGCTTTCATCTGGACTATACTTATAGCTGCGGCTTCCTATAACTATATCGAAGCGCCTGCTATCAAATGGGGCAAACGGATCGGTAAACGAAGCAACAAAGGGGCGCATCAACCATCTGAGCCAGTCGCAAAATTGAATTGAGGCTATAAATAATAAATCCCTTAAATTAATACTTGATTTCACATTTTATTTTGTGGTATTATATTAACTATCGCAGGACGGTAGCTCAGCGGGAGAGCACTACCTTGACAGGGTAGGGGTCATGGGTTCGATCCCCATCCGTCCTACCATAATAGACATTCAAAACCCTTGTGTAGCAAGGGTTTTTTCTTTTTTCAAGATTCTTCTCATTCGACTATAGATGGACAATAATTCGTTTTGCTATCATCAAATCCATAATAAAAGGTCATTTCCCAAAGACAATGGGCGACAAAACTATCGACTGTAATTGCATTTAATGATTTTCCATCGATGTAGTATCCCAGCCATTCAGTAAACTTGCTCGATGCAATAGAGTATCCAGTCCACTCATCATCTTTACCGCAAACGTCAAAACAAAGAGAAGCATCAATTTTCCTCCTCTTATCTCAATGTTTCAAATCATATATGAACAAAACACAAGCTATACAAAATAATAGGATAGATATGAATAAGCAAACTACGCCCATTAACGATGAATAATCTAACGACATCAATAAAAACTCCCCTACTGTACTCAATAAACAGATGAGCGGAAATAATTGAAGTAATCTTTTAACCATCGCTGCTTTGCCTTGTACAATGTCTCGTCTAATTAATAGATTCATTATAATCGAGATGAGGATGGGATAAGGTATAGCAAGGATAAGATAAAACAATCGATAACCGTCGTTTGAACTTACTCCTGCTACAAATACAAATAAATCTAAAAATAAATAAATAGCATATCCAATAGAGGTCATTACTAATAAATGAGAAATATACTTTAAAATATAATAATTAGTAATTTGCATTTTAAGCACCCCTTCCCCAAATAACCCACCCATTTACGAGTTGATTATACCATATGTTGGGATAATTACATTAAGAAAAATCATGTCGATAAATAATCCATTCTCCCGTTCAAATTCTGACAATTATTGTATCCTGCATCTGTTACAATAATCTCTATGCTGTCTCAACCATGTATAGGAGAGTGAAAAAATGAAAGTAATAGAGAACGAACATTTCAGCAATGAAACGATCGCGTTTGACGGATTCCATTTTATCGGCTGTACCTTTACGAACTGTGTCATCATCATTACGACTTTAAACTTCGATTTCAATAGATGCTCGTTCTACGATTCCGCACTTCACGTTAATCCGAAGCTGCCGGTCTTTGAAATATCGCACCGTCTGTCCCAATCCGCTTACGACAGCGACACGACCTGCTTCCGGGATGATTACAAATATCCAAGAACGACTGTAGAGCTGCCTGCCGCAACCTTGCACTAATCAAGCCGCATACCTTGAAAATCATTTTCAGCATCCGGTTATAACCCCGCTTCTATGGCAAAAATTAAACGGTAACAGCCCTATTCCAGGGACTTTGTTACCGTTTTTTATTTTTATTGACCTTACTGCAACATTGCAGCCGTCATCCCCGTCAAACTTTATGCTATAGCAAATTCTAGAAGAGATGAGATGATCCCATGAGAAAAAAACCGTTAATCGTAATAGCGTTAACGATGCTGCTCGTATTCTCTTTAAGTCAATCAGTATGGGCTTTCAGCGATACGAAAAACAATCCGAATGAAAGCAAGATCGAAGCGCTCCAGAAGAAAGGCATTATCGGCGGGGAAAAAGACGGCAAGTTCAATCCGAATGGCAAACTTACTTACGCTGCTGGCATTTCGATGATTGTAAAAGGTTTGGAACTGAACATTGATAACATCCGTTTTATTAAAGCGCCTAAGGTAACTGACCATTTCAAAAATCTCAAAGATGATGCTTGGTACTCTGATGCGGTCATTATCGCCCAATACAACGGACTCGATATTCCTGTCGATGTGAAGGCTGACGACGAAATGACTCGCGAGCAATTCGCGCATCACCTGTTTAAAGCGATTATGACGAAAGGCGATTTCGCCTTTATCGAACTGTACCAAGTGTTGAATGATGAGAAAAGCGTCAATGCCGATTACATGGACAGCATTCAAAAGCTGCTCAATCTTAAAATCGCCAGCCTGGATGCAAAACAAAACTTCCACCCAAAAACAGCAATTACACGCGGAGAAGCGGCTGCATGGCTTTATGATGGCATACAATTCGTGCAAAACACACCTCCAGTAACAGATCCGAAGCCACACGTGGATTACAAGCTGACGACTGAGAAAGTCAATGCCGACATCGCAAAAGTGACGATCAGCGCACAGCTTCCTCACCCTGGCTATGGACTGAAGATCGTCTCCATCTCCTTTGACGGAGATCAAGCGGTTATTCATGTCGAAGTAACTGATCCTGATCCGGATAAAATGTATCCGCAAGTCGTAACGGAAGCGAAAGTGTCGACTTACATTGATGCGAAGCTGAAGCCCGTTCTGTTCACACCGGATCAACCGGTTGATGGTTCCACAGGGTTCCCTATCGATGAGGGCGCTGCAAGCGGTTCGACCGGCTTCCCTATCTCCTAATAAACAGCAACAAAGCGCCGCTCCTCCTATTATAGGAAGAGCGGCGCTTTTTATTTTCATATAATTAGTCAATCGTCCAGTCGACTTCATCGCTGCCGATAGCGCGTAGGTATTCATTAGCTCTAGAGAACGGCTTGCTGCCGAAAAACCCTTTTCTAGCGGCTAAAGGACTCGGATGAACGGTAGCGATCACGGGATGTTTGTCCGTATTAATGAATGATGCCTTGTCCTGCGCATGCTTCCCCCATAATAGGAAGACGACCGGCCGTTCCCGCTCATTCAGCAAAGCGATGATCCGATCCGTAAAATGCTCCCAGCCCGCTCTCTTATGAGAGTTTGGCAGCCCCTCTTCAACCGATAGGACGGTATTGAGCAGCAGAACGCCCTGCTTGGCCCAGGAGAGCAGCGAGCCATGCGATGGAATCGGACAACCGATATCATCATGCAGCTCCTTATAGATGTTGCGTAGAGACGGAGGGATTGCCACTCCCGGCTTAACGGAAAAGCTTAGTCCCTGTGCTTGTCCTTCACCGTGATAAGGATCTTGGCCGAGAATGACGACCTTCGTCTCAGCAAGCGATGTATATTGCAATGCCGTAAACAGCTCGGAGCGTTCTGGATAAACATTAGCTAATGCATAACGCTCATTCAAAAATGCCTCTAGCTTCTTATAATAAGGCTGTTCCTGTTCGTTCTTCAGCAGTTCTGCCCAATCATTGTTCAATTCCATGCTGCCTGCCTCCTATTTCCTCCCGAAATCGGCTCTGATTTCTCCCCACTCTTCCGTGTTCCACTTCACAACCTGATTGCTATACGTATTCGAACGGAGCCAATCCAGCGCCCAGTCGGCAAGCTCCCAGATCCGTTTGGTCGAGTCATCGCGCGTAAGCGACGAAGCGATCTTCTTGTTGCGCAGCCATGCCAATGCTGTTCTGGAGTCGCTGTAGATCGTTTTGCTGCTGCCTTGCTTCTTCAAATAGTCCAGCGCATGAACGACGGCGATGAATTCGCCGAGGTTGTTCGTTCCATTCGGAATAGGACCCACATAGAACAAAATATCGCCCGTCTGTGTATCGACGCCTTTATATTCCACTGGACCCGGATTGCCCCGTGTGCCTACGTCTACCGAGATACTGTCATAATCGATCTCCAGAGCGGCACGAGGGAGCGGTGTGGTGCTTTTACTTGCTGCAGTCGCATACGGCTTCCCTTTGGCTGATGACGCACCGCTGCTGCCCGACTTGCTTGCTGAGCCGCCTTTTCCCCAATAGCCCTTCCAGCCCTCTTTGAACGCCTGATCGGCGAGCGCCTTGGACTCGAACGACTTATATTTTGCGTCAGGAAAACCGTTGATCTGTTCTTGGCATTCCTTCCATGTTGCATATACGCCAGTGCTTTTCCCTACCCAAACGACATAATATTTGCTTGCTGCCATTATTTCACACCCCTTATTTGCGGCAATAAAAATCCTCCTTCAATGCTCGCCCTGAAGGAGGATATCATTCTTCGTTATGTACCCTTGATCTGTCCCTATTATAGCAGACGGGAGAGGGCAGTTCCAGCTATGAAAAGCTTTCTTTATTGATAATGACTGATGTCCCCGTGCAATACAACCTTAGGCACATTGTCTGTAATATCAATCCGGGAAAGGCTAGTGGGATGAATCTCCGGCGGGCTCCAAAGCTGTGTCATTTCCTTGCCTTCGAAATAAACCATTAGCATCTTAATAATAACGGTATGCGTAACAATAAGTATGGATTGCCCCGCATGATTCTCTAGAATATCTTGCAGTTTATGAATGACTCTAGCTTGCATCTGTGCATACGTCTCACTATTCTCAATTCCGAACTTGTCAGGGTTGTTCCAGAAATGATCCCATTGCTCCGGATATTCCGTCTGAACTTCCGATTGCAGACGTCCTTCCCAAATCCCAAACCCCATCTCTATGAAAGCTTCCGTGGTTTCGAGAGGGATATCTCTATCACCTCGTACAAGCTGGGCCGTTTGCAGTGCTCTCGGACTCGAGCTTGCATATATGACATCTATAGGAACAGCATCCATTGCACTTCTCAACCATTCGGCTTGCTGCTTGCCAAGCTCGGTTAATGGAGAATCTTTGAAACCTTGCATGCGGTGAACGACATTCCATTCCGTCTCTCCGTGACGAGCCAAGTATAATTTAGTGTCCATGTAAGAAGCCTCCATCTGCGCAATATTTGACACATTCATTATACCTTAAAAAAGGAACCTGGAATAACCGCCATCCTCTACGCCTTGAATTCCTTCTATATCCAGCAGCCTTCTGTATAAATTTTGATGTTATTATAGCATGAGGAGGAGAGATTTACCGTTCACTTTCTTGACAAAGGTCCACAAGAGGAAGTAGTATGCTTAGAGCTAATAGGAAAGAACGAGAACCTTTTCAAGAACTGCAATTAGCATCTAAATCAACAAATAGATAGAATAAATACAGCGTTTTATCACGATAAATACATAGCCGGAAGACGACCAGATATATCATCAAAGTGATTTTTACAGAATGTTTTAAAGAAAGGAATTTTATGTTGAAACTCAAAGGATTTTATCCCAATAAACGTATCCTTATTTTTATACTTATTTCCTTTATCATACTCAGCATTTTAACCAGTTCAAAGATATTAGTATCCTATTACTCAACTGAACAATCAGCACGAATTGCTCTTGCGAAGCAATATATCGCCATTGCTGAAAATATTGCTAATGGTATAGACAAAGAAACTTATCAGCAATTTTTATTAACCCCAACTGAAGATGACGAAAATTATAGAAAAACAAAACGATATCTAGAAGAATATCGAAGCCGTATTAACGCGTTATACGTTTACGTTTTATTTTTGGATGAAAGTGAAGTCACCAAAACAATGGTAGCAGCAGTGCCAAGTATCGTACATGAAATACCTATTGGCGCACCCTGTACGGTTCCTGCTGCTCAAGTTTCTCAAGCAAAGAAGGGTCAGAATTACTTTACAAGTATTATTAAAGGAGATCACAATGACTCCTATTTCTCAGTTGGCGTCCCGTTTTACGATGAACATGGTGAGATATTAGGTGTTATCGGAATTGATATTGATGCAAAAGACTTAGAGCAAGTCAGCCTTCAAGTCATAAAAAGCAACGAAATCACTTTTGCCATTGATATCTTATTTGCAATTGCTCTTATCACGGTCGTTTTCTTTTTAAATAAATGGTATAGACTTCGTTTAAAGCAGGACTTAAAAGATTCAGAGAAAATATTTATTTTAGAGCTTGGAAACATTGTAGCTACCTTAAAATCAAGCAGGCACGACTTAATGAATCATTTGCAGGTTCTGAACGGTTTAATGCAATTGAAGCTGTATGATAAAACAAGTGACTATTTAAAACAAATTACAATGGATTCAAAAGCAATGGATTTATCCTTACGAGTAAAGAATCCCATTCTAATGGTTCTGCTCCAAAGCAAATGGGAGCTGGCTCAATCCAAAAATATACGGATTCAATTTGATATAGACCAAAGTGATTTTAATCGAATTGAGTCCATGGATTTGGTGAAGATCATCTCCAACCTTTTAGATAATGCGATTGAGGCTTCTGATATATACGAGGGTTCACAGTCTAAAATAATTCGAGTAATCTGCAAAGCAATTGGTTCGAAGTATACATTTGCGATTGAAAATCCTGCACTGCTTTCTGTAAAGGAGCAAAAGAATTTATTCCAAGTTGGATACACAACTAAGGAAAATGGTGACGGATTACGGGGCAACGGATTATCGATTATAAAAAGAACGGTTGAAAAATATCAAGGTGATATCACTCTCCATTATGAGGAAGAAATCATTTTAATCCAGATTACGATTTAACAAAAACCTCCTGCGACAACTGATCTAGTCAGATATGTCGAAGGAGGTTTTTTAATCGCACTCGAATCTTGCACGACTGTCACTTTATTTCACTTTCTCTAATACCTCTTATTATAGAAAAAGAACGAAAGGCTCCAGCCCCCTATTTGAATAAATAGAAGAGTACCTAGCGCGGCCGGAACAGAAAACTTCACGCCTAATGCATATAAAATAAATATAGAATAGATTGATGCTAATGTAATCATCCAGGAACTGCTATGCGATTTTGCCACAATAGCTTTTAAGCGTTCATCGATTCCTCTGTTTTTAGCTGCTTTTTTAATCCCCCGCCATACACCAAGGGCCCCAAAAAAAACACCGACAAGTATTCCTGCCAAGCCGACAAGCTGATCCGTACTCATGACTACTCACTTCCTTCCTCAAATATAAACACATCTTCAATTGTGCAACGAAATGCTTTAGCGATCTTATAGGCTAGTTCCAATGATGGATTGTAACGCCCGCTTTCGATGGAGATGATCGTTTGCCGAGAAACGCCAACCTGCTCGGACAAATTTTCCTGCGTCCATCCATTTGCAGCCCTTAGCTCCTTCAATCGATGCTTCATGCTATCCCTGCCCTTCATGTAAAGCAACCTTTACGTAAAGGATACTTTACACTCGTATATAATGTCAAGTGGCCTTTACTTTTTTCGCCCGGAGTAATATCTTTTTGAAATCACAAAGTTAACACGGTATAGTGAATATAAAAAATCCCGCTTCATCATATACGTACAATTGTACGAATAATGATGAAGCGGGATTTTTCACTAATAAGCGCTGAGCCTTCTCAATAACTTGTTAGAAGCATATTTTTATTCTGCATAACAAACGAAAAAACCTCCTTCGGGCTACCTGATCTAGTCAGATACGTCAAAGGAGGTTTTATCAATCCTGTCTATTTAATTAAACAAACAAGACTATGTTTTTACTACAAGTATGTACATCGTAAAAAACCAATAAGTGCAAGGTTTTTTATAGTATGCCGAGGACGGGAATCGAACCCGTACGGTGGTCACCCACCGCAGGATTTTAAGTCCTGTGCGTCTGCCAGTTCCGCCACCCCGGCATGGTTGATGTTTCAAATGGTGGGCCCTGAGGGACTCGAACCCCCGACCAATCGGTTATGAGCCGACCGCTCTAACCAACTGAGCTAAGGGCCCTCGTAAAATGTCCGTGCGACATTTATTCGAAAGGTTGGTTGCGGGGGTAGGATTTGAACCTACGACCTTCGGGTTATGAGCCCGACGAGCTACCGAGCTGCTCCACCCCGCGACAGTTCCATTTGGTAAAACATCGTAATGGCGACATCAATTAATATACAATATACGCTACTCCATAGTCAAGCATTTTTTTCTCTGCTGAGGAAAATAAATGAACAACGCCATTTTTGAAGCTTTACGGAAGAAACCGGACACCGTATCTTCCCTTGCGTGAACGGAACACTTCGATCTCCCTCGGACAATCGTAGCCGTATACCCACCAGTCATTTTCCATCCTTCGAACGAGGACGCCCGCCTGAAATTTCGTCTCGTACAGCCTAACCCAATATATCCATCTCACTGTCGTATCCCTCCTTGACTTATAGAGTACCCTAATTTAGCAGAATATAAAGATGCTCCCACGGAGCGAAAAGGAGCTGATGATCATGCAATTCGGCATTGCTGTATTTCCGTCGAAAGAGGTTCAGGATTTCGCCAATGACTGGCGTATTCGCCATGATCCAAAATACAACGCTATACCGCCTCATCTGACCATCCGGGACAAGGGAGACCTGTCTAACGAGCGATTGAAGGAAGCCGTAGCACATTTGGACGCGGTCGCTTCCACTTTATCGCCCTTCACCATTCGGTTTAATCGGGTGTCCACCTTTTTTCCCGTCAGCAATGTGCTTTATTTGGCACTGGAGGACCCATTACCCGTTCAACAGCTTCAGCAGGCGATATGCAGCGGACCGCTAGCCATACCCGCTCCTAACTTCGTATACACGCCGCATGTTACGATTGGGCAGCAGATGGATCCAGACGAGCTGCATGACCTATATGGCAACCTTCGTATGTCTGACGTGAGTCTGGAATCTGTCATAGACCGGGTACATCTGCTTCATGCGACGGAGAACGGCTTCTGGACCGCTTATCAGTCGTTCCAGTTCCGCGGCTGAACCTTCAGACCTAACAAAACGAGCAACGCGCACAGGACGTTTAGACGTCCCGTACGCGTTGCTCGTATTAATTCAATCTATTGAGCTGAAAATGAGATCAGCCCCCGGATGCTGCTTTTAAGGCTTCTTCTTCATTAAGAGGCTTCACATCGATCGTGCCGCCTCCGTCAGTGACGCCGCCATTCGGATTGTTCTTCATTTTCTCCAGGATAGCATTACCCTTCGTTTCCCATTCCTGCAAGGCTTCTTTGACCGTCTTATCGCCTTTGATGACTTGCTGGAACAAATCATAGCCAGGTTGTTGCGCTTCCCACAGGTTTGGTTTTGTACGCCACAACGCTTCGGCATCGGTGGAAGTCGGAGGAACCGGCTTCAACGTCGTGAAGGCGTTAATGTTATAGCTTGCGCCGTTTTTCGGCTTAATGAACTCTTTACGCGATACCAGCTCGGATGTGCTGCGGGCTTTCAACTCAGCCCATTCTTTGCTGTTCGTGAATTCGATAAATTTCCAAGCGTCATCCGGATTTTGCGCGTTTTGGTTAATCCCCATCAGTTGGCTGTAGTAGATGTTGCCGCCGATGCCCGGTTTTGTCGCATGTGTAGGTGGTGTAACGACATCCCATTCAAACGTTTCAAAGCCTTTGATTTTCGATGCGTTGTTCATCGTATTGTTGATTTCGTTAATATAACCGTAATCCCCTACGGTCATTGCCACTTTGCCGCCCAGGAACATATCGCCGGAGACAGGATTATACCCTCCTCTATCATCACCCGACATTAGTTTTTCGTTGATTTTTTGCATATCCTCTTGCGTCGGTGAAAGCTTCTCTTTGTACAGACCTGCAATCGTCGTCCATACCATTTCCCAGTCACTGGAGTTTACAAGCATTTTCTCGCCTTTGTCATCCCACATTTTCAGCTGCAGCGCAGCGCCGAAGTTTTGGGCATCATAGAAGCCGTCGCCACCCCAGCGGCTGATCGACAAACCGTATTTGCGGTCCACACCATTGCCGTTAGCTACCAGACGGGCTTTCGCAATGACATCATCCCATGTCATGTTGTCTGTTGGAGGCTCAACGCCAGCGTCCGCAAAGATTTTCTTATTATAATAAAGTGCAGAAGATGAGAAGGTTGGCGTCAACGCATACAGATTATCGTCGCCCGCTGCTTTAATGCCGTCGATAACAGTCGGAACGTAGTCGCTCAAATCGAATTTAGCTTTCTGAATGAGCGGATCAAGCTGCTTAAGCAGGTTATCCTGCGTCAATCTGCGCAGCATGCTGTAGTCAATGACAACAACGTCTACCGGGTTTTTGCCGGTAAGCATTTCTTTCATCTTCTCATAAGGATCCGGCTGGTTGTTCGTTCCATCCGGATTAGGTGTTTCGTAACGTTGATCGTTCCAGTCAATCGCATTAACGATTTCGAATTCGATGTTTTTATGCGTCATTTCATACATATCGGTATATTGCTGACGGAAATATTGATCATTGTCTCCGCTTCCGTACAGTACACCAATTCGAAGTACGCGTTTATCCGCTTCGCTATTCCCTCCGCTTCCGCTGCATGCTGACAGAAGAGCGATTACCATCGTTAGCGCCATGATGATAGATCCCCATTTTCTAACCGCTTTCCCCTTGTTCATATTGTCCTATCCCCCCAGTGATTTAGGCGGCGTAATAATGATACGCTCACCGTCAAATTCCATTGTTGCTTTGTCTTTGATCTCAAGTGCTGTCAAATATTCTTTCGGTACCTGCAATCGGCCTACGCGGTCGACGACGACATAAGCCTCGTGTACGGCTTGCAGTCCTGTACCCGTATGCTCTTCCTCACCTCCACCCGAAGTCATATTCGGATTCCGCTTAATGAATTCGGTACTTGTAAGCCCGTCGCGAATCGCCACGACCCGGTCCACTTTACCGGCTAGCGACAGATCATGGGTTACGATGACAATCGTAATGCCCATCTCGCGGTTCAGCCTGCGGAAAATGCCCATGATCAAATCAGAGGTAGCCGTGTCGACGGAGCCGGTCGGCTCATCGGCAAGCAGCATTTTCGGACGATTGGACAAGGATATCGCAATGGCAACCCGCTGCTGCTCACCGCCGGAGAGCTGATGCAGCTTGTTGTGCATCCGTTCCTTCAGACCAACCCATTCCAGCAGCTGCTTTGCGTAAGGACGGTCTACTTTGCCTGAGAGCATCATCGGCATCTCCACATTTTCCAAAGCCGTCAAGTACGGCAATAGATTACGGGCATTGTTCTGCCAAATGAAGCCGACGGTTTCCCTCTTGTACTTCACAAGCTCTTCATCCGTAATTTTCAGCAAATCCCACGGTCCTACACGTACGGAACCAGCGGAAGGGTGGTCAAGACCACCCAATATGTTCAGGAGAGTTGATTTGCCGCTTCCGCTGTTGCCGATAATGGCCATCAGCTCTCCGTCTTCCACCTTCAAGTTCAAGCCTTGCAGAGCGACGACCTCAAGATCGTCCGACTTGTAAATTTTGACGAGACCTTCGCAATCGATCATAGTTGATTACCGCTCCTCTCCCATTTTGACCGCTTGATGCACACGCAGCCTGCGGATGTGCAGGAAAAGCAGCATGGCGCCCGTCAGCATCATAAATCCGACGACGGCGTAAAGCTGGTTCGTATCCTTCGAGTCGAAAATAACCCGGAACGGAGGAACGGTATCCGCTACATTCTCCGCAGTCTGCAGAAACGGCAGGAACAGTAAACTTGTTACTTTGCCGATTACAACGCCAAGTCCGATAGACAGCCCCGCCGTGAACAGCTGCTCCAATAGCAGCATGCCGGTCAATTGCTTGCGGGACAGCCCCATCGCCCGCAGTACGCCGAATTGAACGACGCGGCCGGATAGATTAAAGAACCAGTAAAGCACATAACCCATCAGCGTGACGATGACCGAAACGAGGAATCCAAGCGACAGGATGCCGAATACGCCCCCGCGGGTTGGATGTTTCGATTGAACCGTCAGCTCGGTTCGAACGTCCTTCACGGACGCCAGTTCCAAGCCTGCCTTCTGCAGCGCTGTGATGATCGGAGCAACCTTCGCATCCGGCTTCATCTTCAGCCAAACCTCATAAGGCATAATCGGAAGCTGATCATAAATATAGTCCAAATTCGTGATGACAAACGGCGACTGATCCGGGTACTGACTCGGCCAGTACGGCAAAATGCCTACGATGACAAAATCAAGCTTGCCTTCCGCAAAGCCTACAGAAATCGGATCGCCCGGCTTCAGCTGATATTTCTCGGCCACCTTGGAAGGAATAAGTGCTGCTTGCTCATACTTGCCTAAAAAATTCAAATAGTTATAAGGATGTGTCGGAAACAGATCATTGCGGAACCAGGCCACTTTAGCAAAATCGACATTGTCGATGCCCATAACTGTTCCTTGGCCGATCGAACGGCCGGATACGACAACATTGCCTTTCGTCTGGAGAACGCGGGCTGCTGCCTCAACGCCTTCCAGCTTGCGGAATAATTCAAACGGCGGCTCTGTGTACAACATTTTGCTTGGCGGGGTTTGACCGCCACCGCCACCGCCGCCACCTGGACCGCCTCCGCCATTGCCTCCGCCGCCTTGGCCTCCACCATTGCCACCGCCTCCGCCATTGTTGCCGCTAGGTTGCTTAAATTCAGGTGTACCGTACCAAGACGTTTGGATAATGACATCTGAGCCGTATTTGTAAAGCGTGCGTTCCGTAGAGTTCAGATCGATCGTACGCGCAGCCGACGCATTGTACACGCCAAGACCTAACGTCAAGATCAGCAAAATCATCAACGGATAGTAACCTTTGGATGAACGGGACAGCTGCGTCAGTGTCAGATAAAGCGGCACCGGCAAAAACTTTCGTCCCAGCCAATTAAAGAGCTTAAGCAGCCACGGAAACAGCCTTAAGCAAAACAATCCGAATGCGAATATGGCAAGCGCCGGCACGAAAAAGAGAAACGGCTGCACATTCAGTTGGTCGGTTGTCATCCCGGTCTGGAACGTCAGCATTTGACGCTGATTGAATAGATACCAGCCGTAACCAGCTGCACCCATCAGCAAGACATCCAGGAACCAGCGCTGCCAGAACGGGCTGCGGTCCGAACGGGCCAAGTCCCGCTTATAGCTGACGATCGACGATCTTGCATAAAAGACAGCCGGAATAACTGTGGACAGGATTGCCAGCAGTACAGCTGCGCCGCCTGCAATGATCGCCTCTGTCGAGAAACCGACCGGTATCGATTTCCGGTTGACGAATGACAGGAAGCCATTCGCCGAACCGATGCTTTTGGCCATGTACCAGCCCAGCATTGGACCTATCACCATGGCTACGCCGCCTAAAAGAAGGCCCTCCAGCAGATAGATCCATATAATCTGCCTCGTCCCCGCGCCCCGGCTTCGCAGCACGGCGATATCGCTCCGCTGCTTGTCGAGCGATTGGCGCGCATTCATCGCGATGAAGTAGAATACCATCGCTATCATTGGCGCTGCCAGCGTGAACAGCAGCGTTTGCAGTTGCAGGCTTTGCTTTTTGAATTCATTGAGCGTATCGGCGAAAGAAATCTCGACTCTCGTTTCCTTAAGCTTTTGATAGAGCTCAATATTCAGCCTCTCCAGCGTACGTCCAAGCGGCGAGAGTTGACTCGTCTTCACATTGGACAGGTCGAAAGCGTAATACCAGCTAGCATTGTGAAGCGGAACGCCCGCTTTCTCAAACAAGGATTTAGTCATCGCTTGCTCGCTAATTTGGAACGTACTCATCAGACCTTCAAGACCTTGATACCAGAACGGATCGGACTCGTTCAAAGGCTTAATCGCCCCGACGATTTTGACGCGAAGCGTCAAGTTCAGCCCGCCGTATACCGGATATTCAAACACATCGCCGACATGGACGTCGTTGCGGAACATCGCTTCCTCGAACATGACCGTCTCAATCAGTCCATCAGAGGGAGCATCGACAAACCAGCGTCCTTGAGCCAATTCGACTTTATCCTTGAGGCCCGACATCGACATCATCGTCAGCTGTCTGCTTCGGCTTGCATCTACCTTATTAGGGTCCTCGGGAATGACATCCGCGCTTCGAATGGAATACGTGCGAACGGCGGTATCATAAGGAAACCCAATTTTCCCTGGTACTTCTTCAGTTATGAAAGAGCTGACATCCGTTAAGGCAGCCAGATCCGTCTTCCCGCCCTGAGACTGATACCGCATCAGCAGCGAGCCTGCTGGAAGACCTGTGCTCTTCTGTTGGAGCGACTGGGCGACTACCCGTTTCAAGGCGCCGTCCGCGTACATCGGAATACTCGTTGCAAACGCAACAGCCATCGTCAAACCCGCTAGCGTGCTGATTGTAAGCCAGCGGGTATTCCACATTTTACGAAATAGAAACCGGAATAAGGGTATTCCCATTAGCTATCGACCTACGACTTTCTGCCCCGGCTTCAGCCCTGATACAATTTCAATCTGTGTTGGCGTTTGCTGGCCAATCTCCACATCCACCTCGCGTTTGCCTTCTGCATCCACAACCTGTACATAGGTGCGCGGACCAAGCGTACGAAGTGTTGACGGCGGAATAACGATAACGTTTTCCTTCCTTTTTGTAATGACGGTAATGGATAACGGGGTGCCGCGGTTTAGATTTTTAGGCATATCCTTAATCTCGACGAGCATGAAATCCTCCGGACGCTCTTGCTCCGGCTGTCCATTCGGATTGCCTCCGCCGTTGCCCCCGTTATTTTGATCGTCACTTACGATCGGCATCGTTTTCACCGAACCCTTGAACTTCCCTGCGTTATTGATCTCTACGGAGATCGGCATGCCGACAGCAATTTTGGCGATGTCATCCTTCGACAGCTTCGCTGCAGCCGTCAGCTTGCTCGTATCCGCGATAACGACGATAGGATCATACGCTTTGATCATATCGCCCTTTTTCACTTTCAGCGTAACGATGGTGCCGCTGAAAGGCGCAACGAGCGTCGCTTTATTGATTTCTTCCGCCAGATCGGAAATCTTCTGTTTCTTCTCTTCGAACGCGATCATTTTCTCCTCAAACTCAATCGGGTCCATCTCATCCTTCTGACGAAGCGTATCTTTCATTAAGTTCTCTTCGCGTTTAAAGGACAGACGCTCATTTCTCAAGTCTCTTTGCATGAGATCGACGTCTAGCACGCCAATGACTTTGCCAGCCTCAACTTTATCGCCAACCTTCACATTGAGCTCTTTCAGATGTTTCTCGCCCAGTGTAAAGAACAGCGTCTCTTCTTGCATGGAAATCAATTTCCCGACCACTTGCACTGTCGATTCGAGCGTAGTCGTTGTCACTTCGTATTCAGGCTTCTTCGCAATTTGCGGCGGAGCGATAGAAGGCAGCACTTCCTCCTCGCTTTCCTTCGGCAATAGCGAGCAGCCGCTCGTTAGCATAATGGATGCTGATAACATAATAATTGCACTTCGTTTAAATAAACTTCCCGTCCACCATTTCATAGACATGATCGGCAACCTCCAAAATCGTAGGATCGTGTGTAGTCATACATATCGTAACTTGTTCGGTGCGAATGATATTTTGAAAGACTGCCATAATCTGCGCAGACATATTCGAATCCAGCTCCGCCGTCGGTTCATCCGCCAGCAGCAATATAGGCTGATGCGCGATTGCCTTTGCGATCGCAACCCGCTGCTGCTCGCCCCCCGAAAGCTCAAACGGCCGGTGATGCATCCGCTTCTCCAGGCCTACCAGCTCAAGGCAATGAGCGGCACGGTCCTTCCAGAGCGCTCGCGGCGTACCCGCCATTCGAAGCGACAGAACGACGTTCTCCCATGCCGACAGCAGCGGCATAAGCGCGAACGCCTGAAATATAAATCCCATTTCCTTGCGACGGACCAGCGTCCGATCATCGTCACTCATCTTATGGAAGGGTCTGCCGCCAAACCAGATTTCCCCGGTCGTCGGTGTATCGAGTCCTCCCAGACAATTGAGCAGCGTCGTTTTACCTGAGCCGGATCTGCCTCGGAGCATTACAAGCTGACTAGGCCTGAGCTCCATGTTCAGACCCTTCAGTACTTTCAGAGGAGCGCCGCCCGCTTGGAATACGCGTTCTACATTTATAACCTCCAACAGCTTGCCGTTATGTAACTTTTTGTCGGGCGGCTGTACGCTTTGCTCTATTGGCTCTGTCTGCTCCGTCTGCTCCACTTCTGCGTTAACCCGCTTCTTGAATAACATGAATTGCTGCCATACCTCCCCTTACCCTCTTCATAATTCTCATCTTACACGATTAGACGCAGGACGAGGTGAAAAAGTTACATCAATATGCAATATCTTCTACCTTAAAAATAAAAAAACTGAATTCGCCCGTTTTCATAACGGAATATGCGAATTCAGCATCCTTTTCAAACCTCTATTTTACTTTAAAATGATGGATCGCGCGGTTCAATTCGCCAACGATATCATCGAGATGAACCGCAGCCGAAGCGATGCTGTCCATCAGCGCCAGCTGCTCTTCCGTCGCTGCTGCAACGCTCTCCGTACGCTCCAGATTGGAGACAGCTGACGATGCGGACTGCTCCATCGAAGCGTTCACTTCCTCAGAGCTTGCGGACATTTGCTGGGTAATTGCCGAATTCTCCTGCAGCTGCTCTGTCATACTGTCAATCGCTTCCACGATTACTGTCAGACTTTGTTGAAGCTCCGCAACCCGTTCGTTCCCGCGATCGACTTCCGTCAACGTCTGCGACATATAATCCGAAGCTCCTGAAATATCGCTTCTTGTCTCTGCAACTAGCTGATGAATGCCATCCGCAGATTCCAATGAATTCGCCGCCAGCTTGCGTATTTCACCGGCAACGACGGCAAATCCGCGGCCTTGCTCACCCGCACGAGCCGCTTCGATGGAAGCATTAAGCGACAAAATATTCGTCTGATTCGCAAACACTGTAATATTATCGGCAATCGAGCCGATTTGCTGGGAACGAACCTGCAGATGACCGATAACATCCGACAATTGCCCGATCACTTTTTTGACCATACCCATCTGCTCAACAAGCCGCTCCAGCGCTTCTTGACCTTGACCAGCCTCCGCCGAAGTAGACATCGACTGCTCTGCAGCAGTTGTCGTATTTTCCGCAATCCGCTGAATGCCGA
The DNA here is from genome assembly GCF_014641555.1 of Paenibacillus radicis (ex Gao et al. 2016). Taxonomy (GTDB): domain Bacteria; phylum Bacillota; class Bacilli; order Paenibacillales; family Paenibacillaceae; genus Pristimantibacillus; species Pristimantibacillus radicis. Next base: position 42,789 of record NZ_BMHY01000023.1, on the reverse strand, counting down.
TCGTCATCTCCTCAATTGCTTTCGCGGTCTCCTCCGCGCTGCGCGCCTGCACCTCTGTGCCGTTCGCAACCTCCTGAATATTGGTTGCCACATGATGCGAGGCAGCGGCCGATTCCTTGGAGACTTCGTTTAGCTGCCGGGACGAAGCACCAACATCCTGCGCGTTGGAGGCAATCCCGGTAATGAGCTGCTTCATCACTTCAATCATACGGTCCACGGACCGCGAAATATCGCCAAGCTCATCCTTGTTGTACTTCAAGCTCGTCTCGGCAGTCAGATCGCCGTCTGTTACCATCTGCGTCTTTCTCATGACAGTATTAACCGTGCGCATAACCGTCCGAATCGAGAAGAATATCAGTAAAACCAATACAATAGAAACGAATACCATACCAGCTAAATTTCCGATTTGTGTCCCTTTAAATTGCTTCTCGCTGCTGTTGATTTGATCTTCCGCATATTGATTCAGCACATTCCCGATTGAATCCAGACCGGAACGGGTCGCTTCAAACTGCTCACGGATCTTCAAATCGACAGCCCCGTCATAATCCGATGCGGCTGCTTTCGTAATCGATTCCGACCAAGCCATGAAGTCGGTGATGAACTTCTCGGATAGCTGGGCGATGGATATGCCAGACTCCTCATCCTTCAGTTCCATCAAACCGTTTGACTTCATAATTTCCCCGGCTTCTGTCAGCCTGTCTGAGGCTTCCTTCATATTTAGCTCCAGGTCTTTTTTCCACTTTTCCTTGTCCGCGCTGCTGGTCTCATCCTCAGTCAAATACTGATAAGCCGACAAGGCTTGATACAAGTCCCTGTCTGCATTCAAGACGAGCGTAGTCGTCCGGTTAGAGACCCCGTAGACATCATGTGACATTCTGTTATTCGTCTTTTCCAGTTCACCTAGCAAATACAACCCTGAGAACACATAGAAAAAAAGCGGGAGCACCCCAATTAAAGCCAGTCTCCATCTCAAGTTAAATCTCATCCGCATTCCGCCCCTTTTACCATGTCTGAATGAAAGTTATATCCTAATATATCGGCAGATGTATTTGGAAACAACATGGAATAGCAGCAAACTTTGCACAAAAAACTGTCGAAAAAGGCAAAAAAGACCTTTCGCAATGAAAGGTCTTTTGGGCTAACAAGCACTATCGATCGGCTCTTATCTTACTTGCCGAAAGAATGGGGGGCTTGACGCCAGGATTGAAGCAATTCAACGTCTCCGCTCTCGACTTTGCCAGCTTCAAGTGCAGTTTGAATAAGTGCCGTATAGTTCGAAAGCGTCTCAAGCGGCATATTTTCTGCTGCGAAAGCGGCGGAAGCCGATTCGAATTGATACGTAAAGATTGCAAGCACCGCGAGCACTTCTGCTCCAGCTTCGCGGACAGCCAGACCCGCTTTGAGGGAGCTTCCGCCCGTGGAGATCAGATCCTCAATGACGACTACCTTTTGTCCAGGCTGGATCTTGCCTTCGATTTGATTCTGTTTGCCATGTCCTTTCGCTTTGTCGCGAATGTAGACCATTGGCAAATTCAGCTTCTGCGATACCCAAGCGGCGTGAGGAATGCCCGCCGTCGAAGTTCCGGCAATGACTTCCGCATCTGGATAGTTCTCGCGAATAACGGCTGCGAAGCCTTCTGCAATCAGATCGCGAATAGCCGGATAAGACATCGTCAGCCGATTGTCGCAATAAATCGGCGATTTAATGCCCGACGTCCAAGTGAACGGCTCATTCGGACGAAGCGCCACCGCCTCAATCTCCAGCAATTTGGCCGCAATTTGGGCCGGCAGGTTCGTTAATGTCACTTCACTCATCTTAGATCAGCTCCTCAATAATGGATTCTAATGCAGCACGAGGCTCGCTGGCAGCCGTGATTGGACGGCCGATAACCATATAGTCTGTGCCTTGATTCAATGCTTCTCGCGGCGTCATAATACGGGATTGATCATTCAGTGCTGCTCCGCTTGGACGAATACCGGGGGTAACCGTCTGGAACGAAGCGCCGCAAGCAGCTTTAATCGCTTCGACTTCCATCGGAGAAGCTACGACTCCATTCAGCCCTGCCTGCTTCGCAAGCTGGGCATAGCGAATGACTGCATCTTCCACGGTTCCAGCAATTCCAATCTCATTATTCAGCGTAGCCTGGCTTGTACTGGTAAGCTGCGTCACCGCAATAACAGCTGGACGGGCTTGTCCAGAAAGAAGTGCTGCTTCTGCGCCTTCCAGAGCTGCTTCCATCATTGCAGCTCCACCGGCTGCATGGACGTTGAACATGTCGACGCCCAGCTTCGTTACGCTGCCCGCGCCGCCTTTGACCGTATTCGGAATATCATGCATCTTCACATCAAGGAAAACCAGATACCCCTTGTTCTTTAACTCCTCGACAAAGGACGGCCCGGCTGCGTAGAACAGCTGCATGCCTACCTTCATATAGCACGGAATGCCTTGCAGCTCTTGCAGCAGCCGCTCAGCAGCCGCAGCATCGGCATAATCGAGAGCAACCATAATTTTACCGGCTGCTTGCTCACGCGTTAATCCCATCGTTTATATGCCCCTTTCGGTTTTTACCCGTAATAAACGGCCATCCACCGGCTTCGCAAGACCGGTGCCGCAAAGGCCCGGACTTGCGAAGCAACAGCGCTGGCCGTGCTTTCACTTGCTATTATTTCGGTTGTACGACCGGCATTGCGCGGGACGAGAAGTTGATCGTCTCCAGCATGCGAAGCAGGGCACGAACCGTATCGAGCGAGGTCATGCAGACAACCCCATTCTCTACCGCTTCACGGCGAATCCGGAAGCCGTCGCGCTCCGGCGTTTTGCCTTTGGTCAACGTGTTGACAACAAAGTGTGCTTCGCCTTCGCGGATAAGGTCGAGAATGTTTGGCGTGCCTTCGCTCAGCTTGTTCACGCGTCTTACGCGCAAACCTGCCTCTTCAAGCGTATCAGCCGTTCCGCCAGTTGCAATAATTTTGTAGCCCAGATCGTAGAAGCCGCGCAGCAGTTCTGTCGCTTCTTCTTTATCTTTGTCCGCTACTGTAGCGATAATCGCGCCAGTCATCGGAATTTTCATACCTGCGCCAATGAGGCCTTTGTACAGCGCTTTGGCGTATTGCTCGTCGCGGCCCATAACTTCGCCAGTCGACTTCATTTCCGGCGTCAGCGTCGGATCGACGCGGCGCAGCTTCGCGAAGGAGAATACCGGTACTTTTACCGATACATAGCTGTCTTCCGGCCACAGGCCGTCCACATAACCAAGATCGGCAAGCTTAGTACCCAGGATTGCTTTCGTTGCCAGGTTCGCCATCGGCACATTCGTTACTTTGCTCAAGAACGGTACGGTACGGGACGAACGCGGGTTAACCTCGATCACGTATACTTTATCGTTATGAATAACGAATTGGATGTTGACCAAACCAATAACATCGAACTCTTTCGCGATTTTGGTCGTAATGTCGATGATTTGATCTTTAATGTCATCCGACAGCGATTGCGGCGGATAGACTGCGATGGAGTCACCGGAGTGAACCCCTGCACGCTCGATATGCTCCATGATGCCTGGGATAAGTACGGTTTCGCCGTCACAGATAGCGTCGACTTCCGCCTCTTTGCCCAGCATGTAGCGGTCGATCAGTACCGGATGCTCCGGATTGATTTTCACCGCAATTTCCATGTAGCTGAGAAGCTCTTCATCGGAGTAGACGATTTCCATAGCGCGTCCGCCAAGGACGTACGATGGACGAACGAGTACCGGATAACCGAGCTTTTGCGCCGTTTCAACCGCTTGGTCAACCGAAGTAACCGTGCTGCCTTCCGGCTGTGCAATGTTCAGCTTGCGAAGCAAAGCTTCGAATTTTTTGCGGTCTTCGGCTGCATCGATGCTCTCCAGGCTGGAGCCCAGAATGCGAACGCCCGCTTTTGTCAGCGGAGCAGCAAGGTTGATCGCTGTTTGGCCGCCGAATTGAACGATAACGCCAATCGGTTTCTCTTGCTCGATTACGTTCATAACATCCTCGAAGAACAACGGCTCGAAGTAGAGTCGGTCGGATGTGCTGAAGTCGGTCGATACCGTTTCCGGGTTGTTGTTGATGATAACCGCTTCGTAGCCTGCGCTCTGAATCGCCCATACCGCGTGAACGGTCGAGTAGTCGAATTCGATGCCTTGGCCGATACGGATCGGACCGGAGCCGAGCACCAGAACTTTTTCTTTATCGGATTGCGTTACTTCATTCTCAACTTCATAGGTCGAATAGTAGTAAGGCGTAGTCGCTTCAAACTCGGCTGCGCAAGTATCTACCATTTTGTATACAGGCAGAAGGTTCAGCTCTTTACGGAATGCGCGGATATCATGCTCATTCGTATGGCTGCCGTTCGGGAAGCCTTCGTTGCGGATTTCGGCGATGGAACGGTCCGAGAAGCCTCTGCGTTTCGCTTCATACAGCGTATCGCGAGTGAGGGTAGCTTCGCGGCGAATACGATCCTCGAATTGGATGATCGATTCGATGCGGTCCAGGAACCACCAGTCGATTTTCGTAATGTCTTGAATATCTTGCAGTTTGTAGCCGCGGCGGAAAGCTTCCGCTACGAGGAACATCCGCTCGTCGTCCGGCTTCTCAAGGCGGGCGCGCAATACAGCGTCATCCAGGGAAGAAGCTTCTTTCAAATGCAGACGGTGCGTTCCGATTTCAAGCGAGCGAACCGCTTTGTGAATCGACTCTTCGAACGTACGGCCGATGGCCATTACTTCGCCAGTCGCTTTCATTTGCGTGCCGAGCTTACGGTTGGCATTAACGAACTTGTCGAACGGCCAACGCGGAATTTTCGATACGATATAATCAAGTGTTGGTTCAAACATGGCATAAGTTTGTCCCGTAACCGGGTTGATGATTTCATCCAGCGTATAGCCAATCGCGATTTTCGCTGCCATTTTTGCAATTGGATAGCCAGTTGCTTTGGAAGCGAGCGCCGACGAGCGGCTTACGCGCGGGTTAACTTCGATTACATAGTATTGGAAGCTGAACGGGTCCAGTGCGAACTGAACGTTGCAGCCGCCTTCGATGTTCAAGGCACGGATAATTTTGAGCGATGCGGAACGGAGCATTTGGTACTCGCGGTCCGACAGCGTTTGGGAAGGCGCTACGACGATACTGTCGCCAGTGTGAACGCCAACCGGGTCGAAGTTTTCCATGTTGCAGACAACGATACAGTTGTCGTTCGCATCACGCATAACTTCATATTCAACTTCTTTCATGCCAGCGATCGATTTCTCGATCAGACATTGGTTGATCGGGCTATAGCGAATGCCGGAAGCAACCGTTTCAAGCAGCTCTTCCTCGTTCGCGCAAATACCGCCGCCTGTACCGCCCAGGGTGTATGCAGGACGAACGATAATCGGATAGCCGATTTCGTTGGCAAAAGTAACAGCTTCATCAACCGTCGTGACGATAACGCTCTCTGGTACTGGTTGTTCAAGCTCGCGCATCAGATCGCGGAACAAGTCGCGGTCCTCTGCTTTTTCGATAGCAGTCAGTTGCGTACCGAGCAGCTTCACATTTTCAGCTTCCAGAACCCCTGCGCGTGCCAATTCAACAGCCATGTTCAGGCCTGTTTGGCCGCCCAGCGTCGGCAGCAAGCCGTCAGGACGCTCTTGGCGAATAATTTGTGATACGAAGTCCAGTGTAATCGGCTCGATGTACACTTTGTCAGCCATGTTCGTATCGGTCATGATTGTAGCCGGGTTGCTGTTGATCAGAACAACCTCATAGCCTTCTTCCTTCAACGCTTGGCAAGCTTGTGTGCCGGCGTAATCGAACTCCGCCGCTTGTCCAATGACAATCGGGCCGGAGCCGATGACGAGAATTTTTTTGAGTTCATTATTTTTGGGCATACTGAAGCTCTCCTTTCAACGTTGCCGCAAGTATAGCTTGACGAGGCTTCTGCGGGTTATTTTGCTTATGTGTGCGGATCATTTCAAGGAATTCATCAAACAAATAGCTCGAGTCGAATGGACCCGGTGCAGCTTCCGGATGGTATTGTACCGTGAAAGCCGGATATTTGTTATGTTTCAAGCCTTCAATCGTTTTATCATTGTTGTTGATATGCGTAACGGACAGGTCCGTTTGTTTGATCGAATCTTCCAGAACCGTGTAGCCATGGTTTTGGGAAGTAACGTAGCATTTGTTCGTTGCCAATTCTTTAACCGGGTGGTTGCCGCCGCGGTGACCGAATTTCAGACGAGTTGTGTCAGCGCCGCAAGCGAGCGCGAACAGCTGGTGACCAAGGCAGATGCCGAAAATCGGATATTCGCCAAGCAGCTCGGAAATCATTTTAACCGCATGCGGTACGTCTTTCGGATCCCCAGGGCCGTTGGACAGCTGAATGCCGTCCGGAGCAAGCTTGCGGATTTCGTCAGCAGTCGTGTCATGAGGAACGACTACAACGTCGCAGCCGCGTTTCGTCAGCTCGCGCAGGATACCGCTTTTCGCACCGAAGTCAACAAGGACGATACGTTCGCCGTTGCCAGGGCTCGAGAATACATGCTTCGTAGATGTACGGGCAACTTGATCAGTCATGAGCTGTGTAAGGCCAAGACGCTCTTGCAGCTCTTCTACACGCTCTGTGCCGGTCGTCAGAATGCCTTTCATCGTACCATGCTGACGAAGAATACGAGTCAGCATGCGAGTATCGATGTCGCTAATGCCCGGGATGTTATATTCCTTCAGCAATTGGCCGAGGGAATATTGAGCGCGCCAGTTGCTTGGCACCGGCTCGTGGCGGCGTACGACAAAGCCGTGAATGCTCGGGCTGATCGACTCGAAGTCATCGCGCGAAATGCCGTAGTTGCCGATAAGCGGGTACGTCATCGTAACGATCTGTCCGCAGTAGGACGGGTCGGAGAGCACCTCTTGGTAACCTGTAATCCCTGTATTAAACACGACTTCTCCCAACGTTTGCGTTTCTGCGCCGAATGAGAGTCCCGTGAACAACGTTCCGTCTTCCAACAATAATCTTGCTTGCATCCGTATCACTCCTCAGGTCATCTTAATTCTCAGTAATGTATTAGTTAGCGGATTCGCTGTACACGACAGCACCGTTCACAATTGTCGTTACCGGCCAGCCTTGCAGCTTCCAGCCGTCGAATGGCGTGTTGTTGCTTTTCGAAGCGAAGGTCGATGGATCGACTGCCCGCTCGCTGTCCAGATCGATTAAGGTCAGGTCGGCAGGCGCGCCTTGCTCCAGACGTCCAGTTGGCAGGCGGAATACGCGAGCCGGGTCGCTGGTCATGCGTTGCAGCAGGAAGCCAAGCGTCCATTTGCCTGTCAGCACAAACTTCGTATAGAGCAGCGGGAAAGCCGTCTCGAAGCCAACGATGCCGAATGGCGCCAGTTGGATGTCACGCGCTTTCTCTTCTGCGCTATGCGGAGCATGGTCGGTTACGATCATATCAATCGTGCCGTCCTCCAGCGCTTCGATGACAGCCTGCACATCACGCGGCGTGCGAAGCGGCGGGTTCATTTTCCAGTTAGAATCCAAGCCCGGAATATCCTCGTCCGACAGTACCAGGTGATGCGGGCAAACCTCAGCGGTAATCCGTACACCGATCGACTTGGCCAGACGAATCAGGCGAACCGATTGCTCCGTACTAACGTGGCAGACATGATAATGAACGCCTGTCGCTTCCGCAAGCAGTGCATCGCGGCCGACATGAATCGCTTCCGATTCATTCGGAATGCCTTTCAGACCGTTTTTGCGGGCAAACTCGCCTTCGCTGAAGAAAAGTCCTTCAACGAGCGTATTGTCTTCGCAGTGCGCGATGACCGGCATATCCATCGATTTTGCAAGCGCCATCGCATCTTTCATCATTTGCGCGCTTTGTACGCCCACGCCATCATCCGTAAAGCCGATTGCGCCCGCTTCTTTCAGCGCTGCGAAGTCAGTCAGCTCACGGCCGAGCTGGTTTTTCGTAATCGCTGCGTAAGGCAGAACGCGTACGACGCCTTCGCTAGCGTTTTTGTCCAAAATGTATTTCACCGTCTCCGGCGTATCGGTTGAAGGTCTCGTGTTCGGCATGCAGGCGATCGTTGTGAAGCCGCCTTTGGCCGCCGAACGGGTTCCCGTTGCGATATCCTCTTTATATTCAAAGCCCGGGTCGCGCAAGTGCACGTGCATATCAATCAGACCGGCGGAAAGCAGCTTTCCTGCCGCATCGATCACTTCAGCAGAGCCTGTATCCGGCGTGTTAGCTCCATCTATAATTTCGGCAATTTGCCCAGCTTCCAGGCGCACATGCTTGTTCAGTAAGCTGCCTGAAGTTTCGTCCCATACGTTGCCGTTCAGAATCCATAATGTCATTGTTTGTTCCCCCTCCGGTTTTATTCGGTTCACATTCTATCCGTCCGCTTTGTTAACGGCCGTTTCGTTAGCTTAGTGCCCGTTCGACAACCGCCATCCGGATTGGCACGCCGTTTTCCATTTGCGGAAAAATGCGTGATTGCGGGTGCTCGACCAGCTCGTCGTCAATCTCTACACCGCGATTAATTGGAGCCGGGTGCATGATAATGGCATGCTCCGCAATTTTGGCTGCCCGCTCTACTGTCAGTCCGAAGTGCTCCCGGTAGCTTTCCGCCGAGTTCAGCATGCCGCTTTCGTGGCGTTCCAGCTGTACGCGAAGCATCATGATAACATCTGCTTTCAGTGCCTCTTCCATGGAGACATAAGGAACGTCAAGCTCTTCCGCCTTCATATTGCCCGGCGAGCAGAAGCTTACGTTTGCCCCGAACTTCCGCAGCGCATACAGATTGGAGCGCGCCACCCGGCTGTGCAGTACATCGCCGATGATGGAGACGTTCAACCCGTTCAAGCTGCCGAAATGCTTGCGCATCGTGTACAGATCAAGCAGTGCCTGCGTAGGGTGCTCGTTATTGCCGTCGCCCGCGTTGATAAGCGGCACTTTAATTTTGGTCGCCAGCTCCGCAAGCACGCCGATTGGCTTCAACCGAATGATGCCTGCGTCGATGCCCATCGATTCCAGCGTGCGAACCGTATCGTAGATCGATTCGCCCTTCTGTACGCTCGATACGGCAGCCGAGAAGTTCAACACTTCCGCTCCAAGCCGCTTTTCCGCTACTTCAAACGAGAACCTCGTTCTCGTACTATTTTCAAAAAACATATTGGCTGCGAATTTCCCCTGCATGACCGTGTGCACCTTGTTCGGATGCTGCTCCCAATAAGCGGCGCGGTCCAGAATCGATTCGATTTCATCTTTCCCTAGATCTTTCAAACCGAGCAAACTCCGTTGTTTCAGTTGCGTCAGCGTCATCCGGCTTGCCCCCTCTGATGTATGATCGTTACTTGGTCTTTGCCGTCAAATTCCTTGAGGGATACTGCGATTTGCTCTTGCTTTGATGTAGGAACGTTCTTGCCTACAAAATCCGGCCGAATCGGCAGCTCCCGATGTCCTCTGTCCACCAGCACCGCAAGCTGAATGCTTTGCGGTCTTCCGCAATCCATCAGTGCGTCCATCGCTGCGCGGATCGTTCTTCCTGTAAAAAGAACATCATCGAACAAAATAATCTTCTTGTCCTGCACGCTGAAGTTCAAATCACCGATTGCCGCTGCGATCTCGATATCGGCCTTTAATCCGGCCGCGGCCGTCTTGCGGTCGTCCCGGTAAGAGGTAATGTCCAGATCGCTCACCTGCACCGGCTTGCCTTCGATGTCTCGGATACGTTCAGCGATTCTTCTGGCAAAGTAAATGCCCCTTGTCCGAATGCCGATCAGAACACAGTTGTCTATTCCTTTGTTCTTCTCCACGATCTCGTGGGCAATACGCGTTAGCGCCCGCCGGATCGCCGTTTCATCCATAATGACTAGATGCTCGTCTTCCATATTCGAAAAGCCGCCTCCCGTCCGTTCCATCTTTTGCTGCTGATCTTCCGTGCTGTTGCCTGTTGCTGTGTCATGCTTGCTTGTATTGCATTGCGTTGTCGCTAAGGAGGCAGGGCATAAAAAAAACTCCTCGCGATTGACGCAAGGAGCCTGAGATCGTCAGAACACAATAGGCTGAATTTGCCGACAGCCGTCCCTTCTGGACGCGGTTCGACAAAGCCCGTACATGTGCTTGCCCGATCTGTTATTCACGCTACCTTGCCAGCCTCACAGGGCTGAGTTAAAGGTACTGCTATATATCAAAAGAATTATCCCACGTTCGACAAAAGATGTCAAGGTCATTTGCTCCAATTGGTGAAAAAAGAAGCTGGTTGCTGATCCATCTGCAGACCGCTCAAGCTTACCGCATATCAGCCACTCCCGCATCCCGTTATACTGACCATTGGATCACTGCCTCCGCATTCCCATTGCCAGTAGCCTTCCCTAACTCCGACCATTTCAAATTAACGAAGCTGCTTCGTTAATTTGCGAACCAATTTTCGCTGTAGCTGTCGGATACGCGCTGTCTTCACACTAGAGCGAAGACAATTTCGCTACTGGAGAACCTAGGTTCATGAATAGCGAAAAGAAGTTCGCTCTAGCATGAGCGATAACTACTCTGGAGACCCACAGCGAATCCAACTTCACTATTTAGCGAACCCGCTTCGCTAATCAATATACTGATAGTATCAACCGCCGCTTACGCGCTTATTGGCCAGTCACCCTCTACTACCTCTACCCATTTCAGAATAACAAATCCGATTCTCTGCTAACTCGCTGCCTCCCATCTACCTTGCTCTTCGCGCTGGGAGATGCGCCAGGTTCCATATCCCCGTCTCACCACAAAAATAAAAAAAGTTCCGGCAAGGGTCAAACCCCTGCCGAAACTCTCTTATTTCATTCGCCTTAAAGCGAAAGATTGCGGATACGCTCAACCGCTTTTTCCGTATTCTCACGGCTGCCGAACGCCGTCAGACGGAAGTAGCCTTGGCCGCTTTGGCCGAAGCCGACGCCCGGTGTGCCTACGATATTCGCTTCCGACAGAAGCTTATCGAAGAACGCCCAAGAATCAAGGCCGTTTGGCGTTTTCAGCCAAATGTAAGGCGCGTTCACGCCGCCGAATACTTCCAGACCGATCGAAGCCAGACCTTCGCGGATGATGCGGGCGTTCGTCATGTAAAAGTCGACGAGCGAGGCGATCTGCTCTTTGCCCTCAGGCGAGTAAATAGCTGCTGCACCGCGTTGTGTTACGTAGGATACGCCATTGAACTTCGTCGTGTGGCGGCGGTTCCAAAGATCATTGATAAGCACTTCGCCGCCGTTAGCGTCCAAGCCTTTCAAATCACGAGGAACGACTGTGTACGCGCAGCGAACGCCAGTGAAACCAGCTGTTTTGGAAAAGCTGCGGAATTCGATCGCAACTTCACGCGCGCCCTCAATCTCATAGATCGAATGCGGCACGTCATCTTCCTGAATGAACGCTTCATAAGCCGAATCATAAAGGATGATGCAGTTGTTCGCCTTAGCGTAGTCCACCCATTTCTTCAGCTCGTCCTTCGACAGCGTCATGCCAGTCGGGTTGTTCGGGTAGCAAAGGTAGATTAGATCAACTTCGCGGTCCGGCAAGCTTGGCGTGAAGTTGTTTTCCGCCGTGCATTCCAGATAAGCGATGTTCTCATACCGGTTCGTCTCTTTGTTGAACTTGCCGGAACGGCCAGCCATAACGTTCGTGTCGACGTATACGGGGTATACCGGATCCTGTACGGCCACGATGCTGTTTTCGCTGAAAATTTCCTGAATGTTGCCGACGTCGCATTTCGAACCGTCGCTGACGAACACTTCATTCGTCTGGATATCGATGCCGCGAGCTTTATAGTCATTCTCGATAATCGCATTAATCAAGAAATCATAACCTTGCTCCGGACCGTAACCGCGGAAGGAACCCGGGGATGCCAGTTCGTCCACAGCTGCGTGCATCGCTTTCGTAACTGCATCCGGCAATCCGCGCGTTACATCGCCGATGCCTAAGCTGATAATTTCAGCATTCGGATTTTCTTGAATAAATTTATTGCGGCGTTTGGCAATTTCGGAAAACAGGTAGCTGCCCTGCAGCTCCAAATAGTTATGGTTAATATTCGTCATGAACGTTCACCTATCCTTATTCTTCATTAATCATCATCCATCTAAGCTTTAGAATAAGAATAATATACTTTCCGGCTCTAAATAATGAAGAATCTAACGAAATGTTTGCATTATTGCGCAAGTTTTCGTTTGCAGATCAGGCGAATATTAACGCAAGCGAAGCGAATTGAGTACATGCTCCATATCACCCGGTATAGGGGCTTCAAACTGCATATACGCTCCGGTGCGCGGATGAACGAACCCAATCACCGCAGCATGGAGCGCTTGCCCTTTCAAGGCAACTGTCTTATTTCTTCCATATACCGGATCGCCGGCAAGCGGATGCCCGATATATTTCATATGAACGCGAATTTGATGCGTGCGGCCCGTCTCCAATTGGAGTTCCACAAGCGTATAGTCATTCAACCGCTCTAGCACGATAAAATGAGTCACCGCATGTTTGCTGTTCCGGTCTGTCACGACAAACATCTTCCGGTCCTTCGTGTCGCGGCCCAAAGGAGCATCAATTGTCCCCTGGTCATGCTGCAAATTATCATGCACGAGTGCGATATATTTGCGGGTGACGGAATGCTCTTTCAATTGTGCAGCCAGCGAAAGGTGGGCAAGATCGTTTTTCGCAACCATCAGCAGCCCCGACGTATCTTTATCGATGCGATGCACAATTCCGGGACGCAGCATTCCATTAATGCCGGACAAGTCTTTGCAATGATGCATCAGAGCATTGACGACTGTGCCGGTCGAATGGCCCGGTGCAGGATGGACGACCATCCCCCGCGGCTTGTTAATGACAATAACATCTCCGTCTTCATAGACGACATTCAGCGGAATCGGTTCGGCCACGATTTCTGCATCCGTAGGCTCCGGTACGCGTATGGCAACCTCATCGCCAGAGGACAATTTATAATTGGCCTTTACGACTGCTCCGTTGACCGTAACAGCTCCCGACTTGATCCACTCCTGCACTTGCGTACGGGAAATCGCAGGGTCATTGACACTTTCCGTAATGAATTTATCGATTCGTTCGCCAGCTTGCTCAGCAGCAGCAGTAAATGCCAACTGCTCCTCCAGCTCATCATGTTCCAATTCCAGATCCACTTCTGCTACATTCTCGTTTTCGTTATACAGGTTGCTGCTCATGCTCGTTAGATTCCTTGTCCTCTCCTTGGCTTGCTTTATCTGATTTTTCATTTTTAGCCGAAATTAGCGTATCGATTAGAATAAGCGCGACGCCGACACAAATGCCCGAGTCCGCTACGTTGAAAATCGGAAACGTATAGCTGCCGAAGTTGAACATCAGAAAATCGACGACTTCTCCATATAAAGCACGATCGAGGAAATTGCCGAGAGCTCCGCCCAGTACGAGTCCAAGCCCCGTCAGCAGCCAGCCTTTACCGGAATTCCGGTTCGCATGGGCATACCATATAATACCCGCAACAATTAAGATCGTAATGACAATGAAGAAAAATCGCTGATCTTGCAAAATGCTAAAAGCGGCTCCGCGGTTCCGATGCGAAGTAATAAGAAAGAAATTGCCGATGACGCTGATTTGATCGTATAGATTCATCTGGGTCGCCACAATTTTTTTCGTTATGTAGTCGATGGCAAATACGATTACAGCGATCCAATAATAATAAAACCGCATCTTATCCCTCCTAGTTTGTCCCAAGCTATTGTAGCATAACGGCATAGGGCACAGCCAGCCTCTTCCACTCGTTTCCCAATGCGATGCGTTCATGAAAACAACCGCTATGGCAAAAGCTAATGCCACCTGAGGAAAGGAAGGTGCAGCGTAAATGACGACCTTATCGCAACAACAGCTTGCGCAATTTCGCTCCCGGCTGGAAACAGACAAACACGATATCGAACGCAGGCTTGAGGATACCGATCACAACGGTCTGGGCTCATCGCTCCGCGACCAGACTGGCGAGCTTTCGCCCATTGACAATCATCCGGCCGATATCGGAACGGAGCTATTCGAACGAGGCAAGGATATCGCGCTTGTTGAGCAGGAGGAGCTTCATCTCTCCCGCATAGACGCCGCTTTGCAAGCAATTGAAGACGGCTCTTACGGCATTTGCCGTACTTGCGGCGAGCCCATTCCAACTGAACGTTTGGAAGCTTTACCGGATAGCCTATACTGTCTGCAGCATTCACCGCGCCAGCAAATTTCAACCGACCGCCCTGTAGAAGAATCCGTGCTCGCTCCGCCATTTGGAAGAACTAATCTGGATGAGCATGATTCCTATAACGGATTTGACGGCGAGGATGCTTGGCAAATAGTTGAACAATGGGGCAACGCCGATTCTCCAGCCATGTCTGAAAATCCCGATGCCGATGATTATAATCATATCGGAACGGAAGCGGAGGAAAATGACGGCTTTGTCGAATCGATCGAAAGCTTCCTGGCTACCGATATTACCGGCAGGGAAGTTTCGGTTGTCCGAAATCGCCAATACCGCAATTATATCGAGAATGGCGAAGGCGACCCCCTTTTAGAAGGCGATATTGAAGAATAATAACTTTAAATAACTTATGAAAAAGGCGGCATAGCTCAGCAGCTTCATTATGACTAGGCCGCCTTAATAGGTTTTCCCTTCCAGCTGGATTTGCACGATCCGCACAATATCCGCGATGTAATCCCCGATGATCGGTAAATTAAGCGCCCCCAATATTTGAAGCACATACAATATCGTCGCTGCAAAAAAAGTAAATCCGATTGCGATACCGACGCCCCTCGCCGTTCCTGCAAGCACGTTGCGCCAAATCAGCTTAAACGGATGATGCACCAAATCCACATAATCGGCGATTTGTGATTTTTCCATATCGATCGCGATTTTATTGAGCATTTCCTGAACCCGGTTTAGCGAATGCTCGATTCGTTCATGCTCGGATACTGGATTCTCATTTCCCTTGTCGCTTCCGTTATCGTTCTTTTTCATACTCATGCGGCATTCCCCCTTGGCATATAGAAAGGAAAAACGAGGCCTTACAGGAAGGCACTCGTTTGTTGTTTTCCTTATACTATATCCTTAACCACATTCCCTGTATGCTTAACCGCGGATGAGAATTCCGATTTCTTTCTCACCCAGCTGTACGCGCTCCATCTCAGGGACGGTTTCAAAGGCTACACTGTTCAACAATACATTGTCTTGAAGCACTTCACTGAATGCATCAAGCGAAGCTTTCAGCTCGCTGTCGACATCAAGCACCAGATCTACGCGTTTCTCGATCGGCAGATCGAGCTTTTTGCGCGTGTCCTGAACGGCACGGATTACTTCGCGCACCCAGCCCTCTTGCTCCAGCTCTGGCGTAATATCGGTGTTCAGCGCTGCAGTCACTCCGTTGCCGGAAGCAGATGCGAAGCCTGACTTCGCTTGCTTCTCAACCAGCAGCTCGTCAACCGTGATCGTGATAGCCTCACCGTCGGCGGAATTGAACGTCAAGCTGCCTCCGTTTACCGCTTCGCGAGTTTGGTCTGGAGCCAGCGACTTCAGATACGCTTGGATTGGACCAACGTTTTTGCCGTATTTTTTACCCGCTACTTTCAAATTCAGCTTCAGTGTGAAATCGACGAAGCCGCTGTCGCTGTTTTGCACGACGATCGACTTGACGTTGATCTCATCTTTAATGATGTCTTCATATTCAGCTAGCTCAAATTCGCGATCCAGCGATACGATCAGCTCCGACAATGGCTGACGGGTTTTAATACCCGTCTCGTTGCGGACGCTGCGCGCCAGCTCGACGATTTGCATCGCGCTCGCCATATCCCGCTCCAGCGTCTCGTCAATTGCCGAGACGTCTGCTGCAGGATAGTCCGCCAGGTGGACGCTACCGCCTCCGCCCAGATTGCCGTACACTTCTTCCGCGAGCAACGGCGCGTAAGGCGCAATGACGCGGGAGAGCGTCAGCAGCACTTGGCGCAGCGTTTGGTATGCGGCGATTTTATCAACAGTCAGGCCGCTTCCCCAGAAACGGTCGCGGGAACGACGGATGTACCAGTTGCTCAGCTCGTCAACGAACGTCTCGATTGCTCTCGCCGGATTCAGGAAGTCGTTAACCTCAAGACCTTTCACGACGGTTTGGATCAAGCTGTTCAATCTGGATACGATCCAACGGTCCAGCTTATTGCCGGATTGCCCCTCAGCATGCTCTTCATGATTGAAACCGTCGATAGATGCATAAAGCGCGTAGAACGCATGCGTGTTAACGATCGTATCGATGACTTTCGATTTGGCTTCGCCAACGATGCCGCGCGAGAAGCGCTTGCTGTTCCACGGCGCGCTATCCGAGAGGAGCGCCCAGCGGAATGCATCCGTTCCGTATTCGTTGATGATTTCCCAAGGATCGATAACGTTGCCTTTTGATTTGGACATCTTTTGCCCGTTCTCATCCAGGATATGTCCGGTCGAGATAACGGCTTTATATGGAGCTTTGCCGTTGTAAAGCGTCGATACAGCAAGCAAGCTGTAGAACCAGCCGCGTGTCTGGTCAATGCCCTCACAGATCATATCGGCCGGATATTGATCCGCGAACTGCTCTGCATTCTCGAACGGATAATGCTGCTGTGCAAACGGCATGGAGCCGCTGTCGAACCATACGTCGATGACTTCCGGTGTCCGAGTCATTACGGCACCTTCAGCAAATGGCGATTTCAATTTGATCTCGTCCACATATGGCTTGTGCAGCTCGATATCGGCCGGCACTTCGCCTACCGCCCGCTCACGCAAATCCGCAATGCTGCTCGGCGCATATTCCTTGCCTGTCGCTTCACAGACCCATACGTTCAGCGGCGTTCCCCAATAACGGTTCCGGCTGATGTTCCAGTCGATCAAATCCTCAAGAAATTTGCCGAAGCGTCCTTCGCGAATATGGCCTGGATACCAGTCTACACTGTTGTTGTTGGCAATCAGCTGATCTTTAACCTTCGTCGTTTCAATGAACCAGCTCTCCGTCGCATAGTAGAGGAGCGGCGATTTGCAGCGCCAGCAGAACGGATAGCTATGCTCATAACGCTCTTTGGAGAAGAGCAGGCCGCGCTCGCTAAGCATTTTCACAATATCAACATCGCAATCCTTCACGAAACGGCCTGCAAGATCCGTCACTTCATCGATATAGCGGCCGGCATTATTGACGACGCTAAGCATGCTGATGCCATTCTGACGGGCAACCTTGTAATCGTCCTCGCCGTGCGCTGGAGCAATGTGGACGATACCAGTACCGCTAGTGTCACTGACGAAATCGCCAGGAATGACAACATGGCCTTTCTCGATCGGCACGTACCGGAATGGCGGCTCGTAGCTCAGACCAACCAACTCGGAGCCTTTAACGGTCGAAAGCGTCTCGTAGCCTTCCTTCAGCACGTCATCGGCCAAGTTTTTCGCCACGATATAGACTTCGCCGTCTTTGGAAGCGCGAATGTACTCCAGCTCCGGATTAACCGCAAGCGCAACGTTAGCCGGCAGCGTCCAAGGCGTCGTCGTCCACGCAAGAATGAACTCGCCGGAATCCTGCAGCTTGAACTTTGCCGTTGCGCTCAAATCCTTCACATCTTCGTAGCCTTGAGCGACTTCATGCGAGCTGAGCGTCGTCTGACAGCTCGGGCAATAAGGACTGACGCGATGTCCGCGATAGAGCAGCCCTTTACCGTGAATTGTTGATAAAACATGCCATACGCTCTCGATATATTCGTTTTTCAGCGTAATGTAAGGATTGTCGAGGTCAGTCCAGTACGCGATCGCTTCTGTCAGCTCGCGCCATTGCTTCTCGTAGACGAATACGCTGTCTTTGCATTTATTAATAAACGCTTCAACGCCATAATTCTCGATCTCCTGTTTGCCCGAGATGCCAAGCTGTTTCTCGACGCCTAGCTCAACCGGCAAACCATGCGTATCCCATCCCGCTTTACGAACGACGCGGTAGCCGGACATCGTTTTGTAACGCCCGATAAAGTCTTTGATAACACGGCCAAGTACGTGACCGATATGCGGTGCGCCGTTAGCTGTTGGCGGTCCCTCATAGAATACATAGTTCGGCTTGCCTTTCCGGTTCTCGATCGATTGCTTGAACGTATCATTCTCTTGCCATTGCTTCAACACGCGAAGCTCGCGTGCTCTTGCTTTTTCCTTCACATCTACGCGTTGCATCATCCATACCCCCTGAAAAATAAATAAAGTCCCGTCCCTATAAAAGGGACGAGACTTGTGCTCGCGATACCACCCTCGTTCCGCCTGCGATCCTGGACATAACCCAGCCGCTTGCGGCACCTCTGGCGCGAATATAGCCTATTCGCGGTCCTTGTAACGGAGGACAGGCCGTCAGTCCTTATTCCCTGCGCCGTCATGGCAAACGGATTAAACCCGCCTATCCAATCGGCAACAACAAGTTTCAGCACTGCTTCTCGGAGATGATTTTCCGCTTTCGTTCGAACGCTGGCTTTCAGCAATCGCCAGCTCTCTGGGGGACGAACAGATTAAGCGTACTCGTTCTCGTCAATGAAGTTTCGTTCTATTGCAATTGTTAATATTAATATTTATAGCTTATCGCCGAACGGATGTCAAATGACTTTGCATCATTCGGGCGCCAAGCCTATTACCCGCGTTGAAGCTGCTCGGTAAATGAAATCTGCGATGCCGGCTGCTGGCTCTCCAGCGTATCCCAGCCGTCTTGGCTGAGCAGCTCAAGCTGCGCCTCGACCAACGTGCGGAACCGTGCCCGGTAAATCGAAGCCTGCTTCTTCAGCTCCTCGACTTCCAGCGATACTTTACGCGATTTAGCCAGCGATTCGTTAATAATGCGATCGGCGTTTTTCTCCGATTCTTTAATAATCAGCTGCGCTTCCTTCTTCGCGTTGTTGCGGACTTCATCCGCTGCTTCCTGCGCAACAATGATCGTCTTGCTCAATGTCTCTTCGATGTTGGAGAAATGATTGAGCTTCTCCTGCAGGTTGAGCATTTGGTTTTGAAGCTCTTTATTCTCACGGATGATGGACTCGTAATCCTTGATGACCTGATCGAGGAATTCATTTACCTCGTCTTCGTCGTAGCCGCGCAATCTTCGTCCAAATTCCTTGTTATGTATGTCCAATGGCGTCAACGGCATTGGCGCACCTCCTTAACGTATTAGCCTAAAATCGGCCTAAATTCGGATATACTCGATTTGCAAAGGATTCGACAGATGTTACCAAAATCCTTCAAGGCGGTTAAATAAATTTGCCAATGCGTACGCGAATTCTACCCTTTTTCGTCACGCCATCCGTTTCCAGAACCTTGAAGCGTCCGAGCCCTTTAATCGATACGACGTCCCCTAGCCCAAGCTGCTCGGAAGGATTCTCAACCGTCTTCCAATTCACTCTGCATCTGCCAGCTCGGATCGGATCGACGATTTTTGTCCGGCTGATCCGGTGTACATCGCTTGCGATGCCGTCCAGCCGCATGGAAGCGACCGTAAAGGCCATTTCCTGAAGCTCTGGCACGACGGCTTGCAGTTGATCGATCGGAACAACATCGGTCATCACATTGACACGGTGCACCTGTCTAAGGTGTATATTTAAGTAATCGGCAATTTCATCGAGAATAATGATATGGCAAAACGATTCATGCACATGAATGTCGCCAATCCGATCACGTTTAATGCCAAGTCCAAGCAGCGCACCCAAATAATCGCCGTGGTCCAGACCATCCAGCGAGCCGGATCCGCCGTTCACCGCAAGCACAGATAGTCCGGCAGGCTCATCTTCCAGATACATATATTCAGGAGCAATGATAGCCCGGCGGCGTTCCGCCTCCGGATAGCCTCCCTCAAACCGGATCTGTACATCCGGATTGCGATTGGCTAGCGCCTCGATAATCTGAGATTGTCTGGGGTCCAAAAAATCGGTCCGCTTCAGCTCATGCTGCTGGGCGGACCGTTCAATCCATTCCCAAGCCCGGTCGACAAAAGTTTTCTCGTCCGGGTGGAAATGTTCATATATCGTTGGTTTCATGCCAAAGTCATCCTTTGTCTAGAATAAGCCGATTAAAAACTCGATTACGGCAACGACGCCCATTGCGATAAACCGCAAAGCGAAAATCGCCACGATTGGGGAGATGTCCAGCATCCCGCCAATAGGAGGAATGAATTTGCGGAAAATGCCCAAGTACGGCTCTACCACTTTGCCGAGCATTTGGCCGATAAAACTTTCCCTTGCGTTTGGCAACCAGGAAAGCAATACATAAGCGATAATCAAAAACCAGTAGATCTGTTGAAGATTCATTACTACATCAGAAACGGTCAATTCAAGGTCACCTCATTTTATTGTAATCGTTATCCTCCGCCAGCATTTCCGTGATGGTCCCTTGTATTTCTACCGAATCCGGTGTGCACAGAAAAATGTTCGGGCCTAGCTTCGAAATATTCCCGTTAAGCGCGTAGACTGTTCCGCTTAAAAAATCGACGATCCGAACAGCCAGATCCGTCCGCACGCGTTGTAAATTAACGATGACCGCCCTGCGTGAACGCAAGTGATCGGCAATTTCTTGCGCTTCATCGTAGGAACGGGGCTCATTCAGAACGACTCGGACATTTTTCTGAGAATGAATGCTGACGATATTGTTCGTGTTCTTCGTATTTTTACGTGATTCGAAGGGCGAGGTTTCAACCTCCTGCTCTTCAACCTGCGTAACCCGTTCCCGTTCGACGACTTCTTCTTCATCCTGGAGGCCGAGATAGTTCATAAACCGATTAATAACGCTCATCAGATCATCCCTCTTTTCCCACTAGTATTGTACCAAGTCTGATCCATGTTGCCCCTTCCTCAATCGCCACTTCAAAATCATTGGACATGCCCATCGAAAGTTCTGTCAAAGGCTGCTCCAGCGCCACTTGCTCATTCAGCTCGTCCCGCAGCTGGCGAAGCGCCCGGAATATCGGCCGCGTCGCTTGCGCTTCCGTCTCATAAGGCGCCATCGTCATTAGACCTACCGGCTGCAAATGCGGATAATTGCGAAGCTCGGCCAGGAAATCCCGCACCTGCTCTGGGGGCAATCCGTGCTTAGAATCCTCGCCTGAAATATTGACTTGAATAAAGCACGGCACCTTGATGGCGAGCTGGGACGCTTGCTTGTTGATCGCTTGCGCGAGCGACAGCCGGTCCAGCGAATGAATATATGTAAATTTGCCGATGACGTCCTTTGCTTTATTCGTTTGCAGCGAGCCGATGAAATGCCATACCGCTTGTCCATTCTGCCCTTCGGCTTCAGGTCCGCTGATCGCTTCCCACTTCCGCTGGGCATCCTGCCAACGATTCTCGCCAAGATGGTGCAAGCCAAGCCGGTAAGCTTCCTCGGCCGTCTGAAGCGAGACGTACTTCGTTACTGCAATCACATGAACATCGTCCCGCTTCCGCCCGCTTCGTTCGCAGGCTTCTGCGATGCGTCTCTCCACTTCTTGCATTCTGTCTGTCAATTGTGTCATATCAACCATCACCTCTCCCGGATACCGATCCAGCTGGCCATCCGGCCGGTGGAGCCGCCTTCCATACGATGGGAAAAAAACTTTTCCCGATTGCATCCCGTGCACCACTTTGACAATTCGATATGAATCGGCAAAATTCCTGCTTTTATCATAATCTGTCGGTTAAATTGTTTCAAGTTTACCATAGCTTTGCCATTTGGCATCCTTTTCATCAAGGATTCATCGGCTGCTGCAGCCGTTTCAGACGCTGCAAAACGGCTGGCAAGCTCCTCCAACCGGTCGATTACGATGCCATCCACCTCATAGCAGCATGCGTCGATTGACGGACCGATAGCAGCTCTGACCTGCTCTGGCTTCGTTCCGTAACGATCTGCCATTGCTTGGATCGTCTTCGCGGCGATCTCAAGCACCGTCCCTTTCCAGCCCGCATGAGCGAGCGCTACCGCTTCATGCTCCGGATCATAGAAGTACAGCGGAACGCAATCGGCATAAAAAGAAGCCAGAAGCACGCCCGGTACATCCGTCATAATCGCATCTGTATCAGGAATCGCCGAATCGCGCGAAAGACGGCCCTTGCCCCGGTCTTTCGGTCCAATATGCTGCACCTCGCAGCCGTGTACCTGCTCGCCGCAAGTCCATGCTTCAAACGGCCAGTCCAGCGCCTCCGTCAGCAGGCTCCGATTGCGGACGACATCCTCGTCGCGGTCGCCTACATGGAGCGCTAAGTTTAGCGAAGTCCACGGTGCCTCGCTTACACCTCCGTCACGGCCTGTAAATCCCGCGGTCAGCTGTTCGTTTTGCTCCAGCCATGGAGACAACAAAAAAAGCGAAGGTCCCTTCGCCGATTGTACTGCTCTAAATGTTTCCATCCGGCACTCACCTCTGATAGCAGTTTACCGTGTTATGAGCGGGCGTGCAAATCTTCTTCTTCAATACGCGGCTTCGTATCATCCATACGGACGAGCACAACGTCCGTACCGATCTTGACGATATTGCGCCATGGAATGACGACTTCCGTACCGCCGTTCCCGAACAGCCCCATAAATCTTGTATACTGCGGGATGACGATGGAGTCGATGCGGCCTTGACGCAGGTCGAGTTCCAGATCGCTCACCTGCCCCAGTTTTTTACCGTCGACAATATTAATAACATCCTTCGTTTGAAAATCGGATATTTTCATTTTCGCTTCACCACTTTTCCAGCGGAATCGGGTTGAATGGGCGTTTGCCGCCCTCTACTCTATTTATATGTGGGTTTTGCTCAAAATGTCCGCTTTGATTAAAAAAACAAATCCCCCGCCTGCTGCGAGGGATCTTGGCACATTATTAGTTTTCATAAATATCAAACAGATTGGGGTCACCGGAATGGAATGACGTCTTGAATGTCTCCATAAATGCGAGAGCAATCCGATCCCGCTCGCCGACAATCCGTCCGTTTCCATAGTTGTCTTGACTAATAACGATGCTATAAATGCGTTTGCCCGCTTGGATCGTCCAGTACTCATTATACTGAATAGAAAAAGCGTTATTCCAGGAAGTTGATACGACGCTGAATTCCCCTGCCGGCTGCTTGGCGAAACGGCTTTCCATCACGACTTGGGACGGTTTCAGCTGCGCTATCGTTTCCTCTTGCAGTTGCTTGGGCGTTAAAGAGCTGCTGCTTTCACTTACGCTGAAAATTAGTGAATATGGACGGTCTCCAGCAGATCCGCTAATCGCAAAACAACCGTCGCAGTCCTCTTTTTTCGCTAAGCTTTCAGGCTTAAATCCTTTAGGGGCGGCGATAGACCAGCTATTACTGCTGTCCCCTATCCGATATTTGCTATCGGTGACCGGCTTATCCACGCCTTTAATGCGGATTTCCTTTGTTTTTGCATCATACGAGATTTTGCCGCCCAGTTGCTCCACGATATCCCGGAGCGGTACCATCAGCGAGCCTTTCTTTTCGAAAGGAGCCGCAGACAGCGTGAACGTCCGGATTTTCAATCCATTGTTGGACTCTCCTTTGCGCTCACCCAGCTTGAAGGAGAGCTGCTGCTGCTCGAACAGCCGGGTTTTGAACCAGAAGCTTCGATTTTTCTGATCATAGTTATAATCTAATCGGAACATTCGAATCAGGACGTTGACAGGCGCCATCGTCACGCCGTTCTTCTCGTATACGGGCTGTACCGTCATGGTCATGCCATTGACAACCGCAGAGGTGCTCCCAATCTTTAGCACGGCGTCCGAGCGAAGAGGCTTGTGCAGGCTGCTTTCTACGGTACTTGCTGCTGCAGCCGCGCTGCCAAACGGAATAGCAAGGGTCAAACCTAGTACCAGCATGAAGTTCAGATAAATACGATTCAATTTCATCTTATTCAAATCGATCATCGCCTCCCTTTCACTTCCATATTTTATATAGTCCAACAATTAATTTCAATAAAAAAGACGAGCCTCTGTTGCTTCGAGGCTCGTCTCATGCTTACGGTTTTACTTGTAACACCCTTACGTCTTCACATGCTTTTGCATTTGCTGTATCGCTGATTTTTCCAGCCTCGATACCTGAGCTTGCGAAATGCCAATTTCATCGGCTACTTCCATCTGCGTCTTGCCTTCAAAAAACCGCATCGACAAAATCATCTTCTCGCGGTCATTGAGCTTGTGCATCGCTTCTCTTAACGCGATTTCTTCAATCCAGGATACATCCTTGTTCTTGTCATCGCTAATCTGATCCATCACATAAATCGGATCTCCGCCATCATGGTAAATCGGTTCAAATAACGATACCGGGTCTTGAATAGCGTCTAGAGCGAAGACGACATCTTCCTTCGGCACATTCAGCGCCTCCGAAATTTCGAATATCGTCGGTTCGCGGGAATTCTGATTCGTTAAGCTGTCACGCACCTGCAATGCTTTATAAGCAATGTCCCGCAGGCTTCGCGAGACGCGAATCGGGTTATTGTCACGCAAGTAACGGCGGATTTCCCCGATGATCATCGGGACGGCATAGGTGGAGAATTTTACGTTTTGGCTAAGGTCGAAATTATCGATCGCCTTCATAAGTCCGATGCAGCCGACTTGAAATAAATCGTCCACAAATTCTCCCCTATTGTTAAACCGTTGAATAACACTAAGCACAAGCCTCAAGTTGCCGTTAACTAATTTCTCTCTTGCTGCCCACTCGTTTCGGGTTTGCAGTGCGGTGAACAACTCCCGCATTTCGGCATTGGTCAGGACAGGCAGTTTCGAAGTATCCACTCCACAGATCTCGACTTTATTTCGGGTCAACGTGATTACCTCCCAAGGAGAAACATTAATGTACATTATCTCCTTGGACCCCTTTTTTATTCCTCCGCTGACAATGCCGTCCTACCCTGCGCCCTGCTTGATTTTTATACCATTTTATTAAATTCCTTGCGCAGACGCTTAATAATTCTTTTTTCGAGGCGGGAAATATAGGACTGAGAAATACCCAGTAAATCGGCTACATCCTTTTGCGTTTTTTCCTCGCCGTCTGCCAGTCCGAAGCGCAATTCCATAATAATGCGCTCTCTTTCGGACAGCTTATCCAGCGCCTTGTGAAGCAGCTTGCGGTCAACCTGCTCCTCGATATTGCGATAAATGGTATCGTTCTCCGTACCCAGCACATCGGAGAGCAGAAGCTCATTTCCATCCCAATCGATGTTTAGCGGCTCGTCAAAAGAAACCTCCGTACGTGTCTTGCTGTTACGGCGCAAATACATCAAGATTTCGTTCTCGATACAGCGCGATGCATAAGTTGCAAGCTTAATTTTTTTCTCCGGGTCAAACGTATTAACCGCTTTAATAAGGCCGATCGCTCCAATGGAGACGAGGTCCTCGATATGAATGCCGGTATTCTCAAACTTACGCGCAATGTATACGACCAGACGCAGGTTGCGTTCGATCAGCATCGCACGAATCGCCGAGTCACCGGACGGCAGCTTATCCAGCAAATACTCTTCTTCCTCGCGGGTCAAGGGCGGCGGGAGCGCCTCGCTGCCGCCGATATAGTAGATCTGTTCACCTTTTAATCCGAATAAAATCAAAACTCTATAATAGTATAACTGCAGGACTAATTTCCATTTGACGAGCATCCGGCCCATCCCTCCCCAATAAGTTGTAGGTTTCTCATGCAACAATCGATCATTGGTTGTTCTGAACGAGAGTCGGATGGATAATTGCTTGATAAGCGCTGTCTGCCGTAAGCTTGCCGCCATCTAAACCAACGAGCACTTTCTTGTTGACGAACACCTGTCCTTCCCGCTCGATCCGAACAAAATCCGGCTTCAGAGCGAGCATAAATTGCGACCCGCGGTTTACCCCCCGATAGGGAACGAGCCTCAATCTTTCCTGCCAGTCAAAATGATCCTCGCCTAATCCTGCTACCAGCCGATCCACTTGTTCCTCCCGGATACATTGCAGCCATGATGCTGGCAGCTGCTCCGACCAGAGCGAAGCCTCTACGACCATGACCGGCGTTCGAGTCAGCGGATCATACAGCTGATTGCCGGTATCGACCAGACCGATGCATCGCTGCTCCAGCTCATCAATAGAGATGATCACTTCAGCTAGATGAGTTTGCACCAGCTCCCTTTCCCGGCGCTGCGTCAACACGGTGCGGTATATATACAGACCGATACAGAACGCTGCCAACAAGTAGATCAAACCCATTTTCAATTCAACCTGCATACCGCCTTTAATAAAATTGACGGTCCGCCATACTTCGCCCGATCCTTGCATCAACAAATAATGAATACCGATAATCGCACCGGCTGCTACGAAATTAACCGTGTAGAAGGCTGCGATGTTTCGTAAAAAATGCTGCAGCGATACGAATCCAAAAGCGACCCATATCATGAGCAGTGAGACGGACACCTTCACAAGAAGTGTAAAAAGGACCGACAGCTGCGGATACAGCATCATTACAACGTAACAGGCGCCTATAGCCGATGCCGACAGCACCCGCCATGGACTCGCTCTCATATGGCGTACCCAAGCCGTCGTAAGCAGCAAGCTGCCGTCTACTAGCAGCTCTCGCAAAAACATCACATCGACATAAACAGCCATGGCTCACCTTCCTGCTGCGGTTCCGGTCACTAGCGGATGGCCGGCACCCGGAGAGAACGATTGACATCAGTATATTCAAATCCTATTTCAAAGTCTGTCTAATCATGACGAGATGATAGAACTTTTTTTGTCGATCATCCATATAAAAAACGGCATTAATTAACATCATCAGCGTCACCGCATCAACTCTGATCCGACAGTTTCATAACGGATAAGAGATGAAATTGCTTCCGTGAGATAGTGAAATGCAGCCACAATAATAGATAATTGCCCGCCTAGAGCCCTTCCGCAGATTCGTGCAGGGTGGTCTTCAAATTCAAGAAGAGGTTCGTGCTATGCCGGGGACGTGGTGCATGTTATGTCGATTCAAGCGAATTGTAAAATGAGAATGACACTGAAGTAATCGTCGCGTGATGACTGGTGACGTCCACAGCGACCCGCCTGAGGGAGGTTCGAGTACCGTTGGGTGGTAAATGCCTAGACGTATGAAATTTCGCTAGTAGTGAAGTATTTTCTTTATTTTATTGTTCAAAAACTAGATTTTCGGATATAAGGTAAGAAAGTACACACGGGGGGAATTCAATTTCTTAATAGAGAAAAAGGTGTACTTATTCGGCGGAATCGAGCTGCGTTGAGGCGTCTGGGGAATAAATAAGGAAAAATCGGCAGTTATTAGCGAATTTTTTTCCGTCAAGAATCAAACCGATACTGCGAGACTATGTGAACTATGGATGATAACTAAACATCAAGTGTGCTAATCAATACGAACTGAGCTATCCATGCAAAAAAGACGCCCCCCCAACCCATTTAACAATGGATGGTGAGGCGTCTTAAACATCAATGGGAACCGTCTCAAGCCGAGACGGTCCCCATTTCACCTAGCGGTCGCTGCGTGGGCGATTGCGCAAGAAGGCTGGAATTTCAAGCTGATCGCTCGAGGTGTTCGAGCCAAATGGTTTTACGTTGTTCGTAGAAGTCGAAGGCTGAGCGCCTGCTTGACGCGCTTCAGGCTCGGCTTGCGGAGAAGCCGCACGACGTACTGCTGCGGATGGTTTGTGTTCAAAGCCAGTTGCGATAACCGTTACTTTGATCTCATCCTTCAGCTCTTCGTCGATAATCGCACCAAAGATCATATTTACTTCCGGATCGGAAGCCGAAATAACGATTTCAGCCGCTTCGTTGACTTCGTACAGAGACAGGTTGCTGCCGCCTGTAATATTCATAATAACGCCGCGTGCGCCATCGATGGATGTTTCTAGCAACGGGCTCATGATTGCTTTTTTCGCTGCTTCCGCCGCGCGGTTCTCACCGGTTGCGATGCCGATACCCATCA
Organism: Paenibacillus radicis (ex Gao et al. 2016); assembly: GCF_014641555.1. Classification (GTDB taxonomy): domain Bacteria; phylum Bacillota; class Bacilli; order Paenibacillales; family Paenibacillaceae; genus Pristimantibacillus; species Pristimantibacillus radicis. The sequence continues at coordinate 14,873 of NZ_BMHY01000023.1, read as the reverse complement.
GGGCCGAGCCGCGCTCCGTCATGATTGTCTTCACGTCGGCAAAGTCGAGGTTGATCAAGCCAGGAACTTGAATCAAGTCAGAAATACCCTGTACGGCTTGGCGAAGCACGTTGTCCGCTTCGCGGAATGCTTCCAGCATCGGGGTTTTCTTATCGACGATTTCAAGTAAGCGATCATTCGGAATAACGATCAGCGTGTCGACTTTTTCCTTCAACGCTTCAATGCCGAGCTCTGCTTGAGCAGAACGTTTACGGCCTTCGAAGGTGAACGGACGAGTAACAACGCCAACGGTCAAAGCACCGCATTCGCGGGCGATTTCAGCGATAACAGGCGCTGCGCCTGTACCCGTGCCGCCGCCCATACCTGCCGTTACGAATACCATATCCGAGCCCTTCAGCTGACTGATGACAAGCTCACGGGATTCTTCAGCGGCTTTCTTGCCAACCTCCGGATTTGCGCCAGCGCCTAGGCCGCGAGTCAGCTTATCGCCGATTTGCAGCTTATGCTCCGATTTTGCCAGATTCAGCGCTTGAGCATCCGTATTAACCGTTATAAATTCGACGCCCTTGACGCCGTTCTCGATCATTCGATTTACGGCATTGCTTCCGCCGCCGCCAACACCTATTACTTTGATTTGGGCAAGCTGCTCCAAATCCAAATCGAACTCCAACATCATCATTTCCCCCGATCAAATAAATTCGTTAAACATGCTTTTTATCCGTTCGAACATACCGGGTTTGGATGAAGCGGTGGAACCCGTCTTGCTTTTAGTCGTTTTCTTCACTGTACTTGATCCACGTGCTCCCATATATTTCGAGACGTATTGAATCATACCTACCCCGCTGCTGAAAGCCGGGTCGCGAACGCCGATATAATCCGGCAACGCGATGCGAACGGTAGATTCCAGTTCGGCTTGTGCGAGTGCAAGCGTACCCGGCATCGATACCGATCCGCCTGTCAATACATAGCCGTTCACTTTATCGCCATAGCCGAGACGAACAACTTCCTGCTGGACCAGCTGAAAAATCTCCTGCATGCGCGGTTCAATAATGCTCGCCAAATCAACCTGCGAAAATTCCTTCTCCAGGTTGCTGCCCATACGGGTCACTTTGAACTTCACGTCCTCAGCCGCGTCGCTCACAAAAGCACAGCCGTACTTCAGCTTGATCTTCTCCGCTTGATCGCTTTGCGTACGCAAACCGTAAGCAATATCGTTCGTCACGTACTCGCCGCCGATCGGCAACGTAGCAGTGGCTGCCAACCCGCCCTGCTCGTAGATCGTAATCGTCGTTGAACCTGCACCGATATCGGTCAATACCGTACCGATCGTCTTCTCGTCCTTCGTCAGCGACATAACGCCCGACGCAAGTGACATAAGAATAACGCTTTTAATCCGCAGACCGGCCTTTTCCACGCATCTCATTAAATTATGTATGGCCGTTTTCGCACCGGTTACAACGGTTGCTTCAACTTCAAGACGTACACCAATCATGCCGGTCGGATCCGAAATGCCTTCGAGTCCATCGACCAAAAATTGCTTGGGAACCAAATTAATAATCTCTCGCTCTGGTGGTAGCGCGACCACTTTAGCCGCCTGAACGACGCGTTCGATATCTTCTTCGCCTATTTCACGATCCTCATTGGATACGGCAACGACGCCACGATTTGTCTGCAAGCCAATATGATTGCCCTGTATGCCGACATAAACGTCTGATATTTGAATGCCCACCATTCGCTCCGCATGCTCTACCGCATTGCGTATCGATTGAACGGTTTGGTCAATATCTACAATTGCTCCTTTGCGAATACCCTCCGAGTCGGCAGATCCAACTCCAATAATATTAATGGCTCCATTGTTAATCTCGCCAATAATAGCACGAACTTTGGATGTACCGATGTCCAAACTGACGATGATGTCGTTGCTGCTCAACCCGCGGCACCTCCGTTTCAACAAATAAAATTTAGCTTCAAATAGAATGGCCTAGCCTAAACGTCTTTCTACATATTCAACGTAGTTGATATTTTCCCTCTTTTTTCAACAAAATTTTCATAACTCTTATTTTAATGCCCGAAAAGCGCATTTTTAGCGCTCCTCGATCCGTTGGTGTCAAGTCTGCAATTAAAATGATTGACAATTAAAATTCTACCATTCTTTGAAGCTATTGAGTAGTCTATTTTTGATCTGTTTCCATATTTTCAGTAGAGTTTCCATCAAACGGGACATAAGTATCCGCCAAAAGCATCGTGATCTTGCCCGGCTCCTGCGTTTCGATGACTGCGTTTAACGCCTCGATCTTGTTTTCCAGCACGGAAATCGATGTGACGACCTCAAATTTGGTTCTCGTATAAATTTTGATCCGGTCCGGATACGCCTTGGACGGGTAAGGAATAATTTCCGATAAATCAGAGAGCTGCTTGGCCGAAATTTTGCCCAACTGCTTCGTCAAATCCATGCGGAGTGGGTCGTCCTTCGCCCAGCCGGAAAGCACAGGCTTGTCCAGAAGCACATCATTGCTGATTGCCGTTACGTTCGTGCCATTGGACATAATCGCGGTCATATTGCCTTCCGAGCCGATTTCGAACGCGACAACCGGATGCTCTTTAACCGAAATTTTCACAGCCCCTGGAAAACGCTTCTCCACGACTACTTCGTCAATCGGCTTCAAAGCGCGAACGCGGTTTTCAATTCTTTCCTTGGAAACGCCGAAAAACGCTTCGCCTACTTCGATGTCTGCAGCTTGCTCGACTTCAGCTACCGTTGCATATTGTGCCCCGGTCACTTCGATCGATGAGATTTTGCTAATCGAAGAATTAAAAAATAAGACGGCTAAAATAACTATAAAAAGTAAAAGAAGAACAGACAGCAGCTTTCGGCTGCCTTTTTTCGGGCGTTCCGGTTGTTTCAGCACAGGCATCTGAACACTCAAAGCTTGTCCCTTCTTTCCATAAAAACATCCGGTCCCCCAGCTTGGCGGGATCCGGTATATGATCGTTTCGAAAACTAGTTCGTAAGATTGTTAGGTACCGGGGAATTCCGGGTAATTCTTGCTCCAAGACGAGAAAGCATAGACTCGATCCGGTCATAGCCGCGGTCGATGTGATGAACTTGCTCAACGACCGTCTTGCCGTTCGCAGCCAATCCTGCAATGACAAGTGCAGCTCCCGCTCTCAAGTCCGTCGCTTCGACGGTAGCTCCATACAACCGGGGAACTCCGCGAATGATGGCGGCATTGAGATCCACCCGGATGTCAGCGCCCATTCGGCTCAATTCATCGACATGCTTCAGCCGGCCTTCAAAGATCGTCTCCTTCAGGATGCTGACGCCGTCGGCTAAAGTCAACAGCACCATGACCTGAGACTGAAGATCGGTCGGAAATGCCGGATACGGAGAGGTAACGATCCGTTCGACCGCTTTCGGTCTGGAGGCGCTGCCGACTTTAATTATATCACCGTCAACGACGATTTGAACACCTGCGCGTCGAAGCACATGAATTAAGGAAGTCAAATGCGCCGGATTCGTGTTTTGCAGCGTTACCTGACCGCGTGTAGCTGCTGCGGCCACCATGATTGTACCGGCGACAATTCGATCGGGAATAACCTTATACCGGCACGGCTTAAGCGACTGTACCCCTTCGATCGTAATCGTATCTGTGCCGGCACCGATGATTTTCGCGCCCATCGTGTTCAGAAAACGCTGCAAATCTTGAATTTCCGGCTCTCTCGCAGCGTTGCTGATCGTCGTCCTTCCTTCAGCCAGCACGGCAGCCATCATAATGTTCTCCGTCGCACCTACGCTCGGGAAGCTCAAATGAATGTCAGCGCCGTACAGTTTATCCGCTCTGCAAATGATTCGATTGCCCAATTCCTCGATCTCCGCGCCTAGCGCTTCAAGCCCTTGCAAATGAAGATCAATTTTCCGTTCGCCAATTGCGCAGCCGCCGGGTTGATATACCTGAACTTCTCCGAATCTTGCTAGCAATGGACCCATTAAAAAAATAGAAGATCGCATCTGTCCCATTAACGACTCCGGCACATGAGAGGTATGAGCGGCTTCCGTATCTAATACGACCGTATCCCCAATATGCTCGGCGCGGCATCCTAATTCGCGCAAAATGTTAAGCATGACCTCGATATCCAGCAGCTTAGGCACATGATCAATCGTCGTTGTGCCATCCGCTAACAGACTGGCTGCCAATATCGGCAAAGCGGCATTTTTCGCTCCTTGGATAACAATGGATCCTGAGAGTGGTTTCCCGCCTTCAATCACCAATTTGTCCAATGTATCACCTCCGAATTACCGCTCACCCACCACCAATACTTCCGGTATTAACGAAACGCCGTACCGGTCCTGAATCGTGCCTTGGATATGTGACATGAGGGTGAGAACATCTTCAGCTGTCGCTTGCCCGGTATTGATGATGAAATTCGAATGAAGCTCCGAAACTTCCGCGCCTCCAAACCGAGCCCCTTTCAATCCAGCCGCTTCAATTAATCTTGCGGCGTGATCGCCAGTCGGATTGCGGAAAACGCTGCCGCAGCAAGGCAATTGCAGCGGCTGTGTACGCAGCCGTCTTTCCTTGTGCTCTGCCAGCGCTGCAGAAATCTCCTGCCGGTCGCCTGGGGCAAGTTCAAAGGTCGCCTCAAGAACCAGCCCTTTCTTCTCATGAAGAATGGAATGACGATAGGCAAACTGCATTTCCTCGCGTTCGTAACGAATAACTTCACCTGTTTCCGTCACAACTTCAGCTGATCTAAAAATACGTGATACATCGGATCCGTGCGCGCCTGCGTTCATGTAGACGGCTCCGCCTACCGTGCCGGGAATACCCCCTGCGAATTCCAGTCCGCTAAGCCCTTCCTTGCTGGTCATAACGGCAAGCTTGATAAAGGAATAGCCTGCTCCAGCATGAACAAGATTTCCATCAAAGCGCACATAATCGAGTCCGTCACGGGGTTTAATGACAACGCCGCGAATTCCTTTGTCGCTCACCAGCATATTGGAGCCGCGGCCCAGAGAGGTCCACGGGATGCCATGCTTATGAAGCAATCGGATGGCCGACACGAGTTCGTCTTTTCCTGCCGGGATCAGCATCAGATCGGCGGGACCGCCGATTTTCCACGTTGTATGTTTGGCCAGCGGCTCATCGAACAGCAGTTGGCCCAAACCGGCTTTTTCCAGCTCGGCTATAAATGTTTTCATGGGGTCGTACCTCCTTATGCTTCCTTGATGAAGGATGGATTTCGCTGCCGCTTCTGCGGCGTAAAAGCCGCCGAATACGGACTGCGTTTACAGTAACCGGGCCCGAACGGGTGATGGTCACGATTTATAGAGTATCCTATGCCCAGCGCAGCCCGAGTGTGACAGCAGCCCATCCCTTCGCTTCCCTGCAGGGAAGCGGTCTTCCAATTCAATTCATTTCATTCTAGCATGATAAACATTATTGACTCTATAAGTTTCATCAGCGCGAAGCTGCGATTATGCACATGGATGCCTGCGATTACAACACAAAATGGGCGTCATGAACGCCCAGGCCGGATGCCCTGCCGCCCTAAGGCGGCGTATCGGCGCGATCCGCATCGGATAAACAAGCATGAACAAGACTTCTACCATCTTATCTGTCATTGAAGCTTATGTCGACCATGGATGTATGTTGGCTTCATCTGGAGTAGCGTGAAATATTGAGCAAAATGCCCAGCGCTGTCAGCAGGAGCGTCAGCGAGGAGCCGCCGTAGCTCACTAAAGGAAGCGTAATGCCCGTCACAGGCATTGCGCCAATGACAACCCCGATATTGATTAGAACCTGTACGCCGACGATACCGGTAATACCAACCGCCAGCAAGCTTCCGAACGTATCCGGTGCAGCGATGGCCGTCCGGATGCCGCGCCATACGAGGATGGCGAACAGCGTAATTAAAGCCGCCCCTCCGATAAAACCTAGTTCCTCCGATAGGATGGAGAAAATAAAGTCGGTTTGCGGCTCCGGGAGATAACTGAACTTTTGCCGGCTCATGCCCAGCCCCAGTCCTACCAATCCCCCCGGACCGATTGCATATAACGATTGAATAATTTGATAGCCTTTCCCAAGCGGGTCCGACCACGGGTCCAAAAACCCGGTAATCCGGTCCAGCCGGTACGGCTCAGCGATAATGAGGCCAACAAGGCCAACGACGCCAACAAGCGCTAGTGAACCCAGATGGCTGATTCTCGCTCCCGCTGTAAAAATAAGCAGCAGCGAAGCGCCGACCATAACCGCCCCCGAACCGAGATCCGGCTGCAGCATAATTAACCCGAAGGCCAGTCCCATCAAACCAAGCGGAGGAAGCAGCCCTCTCGTGAACAGCGTGATCGTCTGCTGCTTCTCCGCCAGCCACTTGGCCAAGAACAGCACCATCGCCAGCTTCATAAATTCGGAAGGCTGAATGCCGAAGGAGCTGATGCCCAGCCAGCTTCGCGCACCGCCGCGTACGACACCGACGCCCGGTATAAGGACGATGACAAGCAGCACGAAGCAGACGATCAGCGCGACTTTACCCCACTTTTTCCAAATTTGATAATTGGCGTTCATCGTAAAGATCAAAGCACCTATGCCTAATAGAGCAAAGATAAATTGACGCTTCACATAGTAGAACTTATCGCCGAATTCATGGAAAGCAAGGACGGCGCTCGCGCTGTATACGATCACCAAACCAATGGAGAGAATGAGCGCAATTGAGATTATCATCCAGACGTCCGGGGCGGACCTGCCTTTGGCCATAATCAACACACCTCTTAGCTTGCGTAAGTAGGGACGAGCCCCCTACTTACAAGGTATGCGCCGAATCTTTAAAAATGCGCCCGCGTTGCTCATAGGATTCAAACATATCCCAGCTTGCGCATGCAGGCGACAGCAGTACGATATCACCTGGCTCGGCAAGCAGGGCTGCTTGCCGCACGGCTTCCCGCAGTGTGGACTCGGCGTCCTCTACAGGTTCGACCAATCGGACATTCGCTAAACCCGCAAGCTCCGCAACAGCGGCAAGCTTCGCTCTCGTCTCGCCAAGCACGACGAGACCTTTCAGCCGGTCGCGAAACAGCGGCAGCAGCTCCATATAATCGGAGCCGCGGTCGAGCCCTCCCGCAATGAGAACAATTGGCGCGCTGAGCGAGCCAACAGACATCGTAGTCGCGATCGGATTGGTCGCTTTAGAATCGTTGTAGTATTTTACACCATTCACTTCGACTGCGTACTCCAGGCGATGTTCTACGCCTCTGAAGCCGCGCAGGGCAGCCGCAAGCGCTTCCGGGTCTGCGCCTGCACTTAGACACGCTGCAATCGCTGCCAGGGCATTAGCTGCATTGTGACGGCCCGGTAAGCCAAGCTCATCCACAAGCAATACAGCTGTTTCCGCACCGTCCTCCCGGCGCCACACGATTTCTCTAGCGACGGCCTTCGCATCATCTGCCCCTTTCACAAATGGCGGCTCCATGCAAACGCCGTGCTCCAGCCGCTCATATAACGAGAACGGCAAGACGCGGCCCTTCACGCGAGCTGATATTTCCCGGCAGACGGGATCATCCCAATTCAGCACGGCTACGTCGTCGCTGCTCTGATTGGCAAACAGCTTCTCTTTCGACGCGACATAGTCTTCCATGCCGCCGTGATAGTCCAGATGTGTCTCCGCAATATTCAGCAGCAGCGCCACTTTCGGACGGAATGCTTCCGTTCCTTTCAATTGAAAGCTGCTAAGCTCGGCAACGATCCAGTCCTCAGCGCTTGCAACGAGAGCCGCTTCGCAAAGCGGTGTGCCAATATTGCCGGCGATGATCGGATTTTTGCCCGCAGCTTTAAGCAGCTCGCCAATCCAGGTCGTCGTTGTCGTCTTGCCGTTAGAGCCCGTAATGCCGATAATCGGCGCCGGCGACAGCCAGTAGGCAACCTCTACCTCGGTCACAACTTCCACACCAAGCTCCTCTGCCCGGCGAATCGGATCGGCGGTGTAAGGGATGCCCGGATTTTTGACAAGCAGTGCCGTTTGCCCGGTGACGAGATCGTCCGGGTGATATCCGCATAGCACAGAAATGCCCAAAGCAGTCAGTTCATCCGCTTCGGGGCATAATTCACGTTCTTTTTTATCGTTGACGACAACGTTCGCTCCGAGGGCATGGAATACCTTTGCCACACTGACGCCGCTTCTGGCTAGCCCCAGTACGACCACCTTACGGCCCCGGTATGATTCCGGATGGTTCATAATTCAGCAGCTCCTTTTTGTATGTAGAAAAGCTAAAATGCAAAGCTTTGTCTTCTTCCTATTTACATATAGATGATACCTAATAAAAAGCATTAAGGACAACAAAATGTATGTTCGCATTTTGTTGTCCTGCATAATTTACGATGCTGCAACTAGAATACGCGTGCGAGCGCCAGTCCCACAAGTGCGAACAAAAGTCCTACGAACCAAAAGACGGATACGACCCGCCATTCGGACCAGCCGGACAGCTCGAAATGATGGTGAATCGGACTCATCTTGAAAATCCGCTTGCCGCGAAGCTTGAATGAACCCACTTGCAAGATGACGGACAGCATCTCCAATACGAACACCCCGCCGATTACGATAAGCAGCAGTTCGGCTTTTGCAAGAATCGCAACCGCCGCAATGCCCCCGCCGATACCGAGCGAGCCCGCATCCCCCATGAACACCTTCGCGGGGTGGGCGTTAAAGATGAGAAAACCGAGTACCGCACCGATCATCGCAGCGGAGAAAATGGCCGATTCATGCGCCGAAGCCTGAAGCGCAACGAGCGTAAAAGCGCCAAAGGCGATAGCGCTCGTCCCCGACAGCAAGCCGTCCAGTCCGTCGGTAAAATTGACCGCGTTGCTGGCAGCGAACATGATAATGACAACAAAAGGATAATAGAACCAGCCCATATCAAAGCCCCAGCCTGTTAACGGAACAGATACGACTGTGCTGTGATTCATATTGTACAATTGCGCGCATACGATGATGGAGAACAGAAGCTGGCCAAACAGCTTTTGCCGCGCAGTCAGACCGAGCGACCGTTTAAATACGATTTTAATATAATCGTCTAGAAAACCAACAAGTCCAAAACCGATTGAGGCGGTAAGAAGCACCCAGAATGCAGGTGTCTTATCCGCAAATTTCAGAAAAGAAATGAGCAGCGCCAGCATAATAATAATGCCGCCCATCGTAGGCGTTCCGCTTTTTTTCAAATGGCTTTGCGGGCCATCTGTTCTGATTTGCTGTCCGAACTTCATCCGTCTGAGCAGAGGAATGAATAATGGTCCGAGCAGTACCGCTAGCAGAAATGATGCGCCTAATGAAAATAAAATGACCATCATATCCATTTCCTCACCTCGCTTCCAAAGTTTGAACGATTTGTTCCATTCTCATGCCTCTGGAGCCTTTAACCAGCACCAGATCGCCCGGCTCCAGCCGAGCCTTCAGCCACTGTGCAAGCTCCTCTTTATTCTCAAAATGAGTAACGTCGTCGGCTGCAAGATTTGCTTTGGCTCCCTCAGCCGTCCGCTCCGACAGCTTGCCGAGCGTTAGTACAGCATCCGCCTTATCCGGTGTAACATAAGCACCGGCCTCGTAATGAAGCGACTCCTCTTCCGGGCCAAGCTCCAGCATATCACCGAGCACGATCCATTTCTTCCGGAAGCCTTCCAGCTTTTCTACCAGATCGATGGCAGCCCGCACGGCCGTCGGATTCGCATTGTAGGCGTCATTGAGAATCATCGCCCCATTATACGCGCGAACCGGCTGAATGCGCATTCCAGTCAGCTCTAGCCCGGCCAAGCCGGTACGAAGCTGTTCGCTCGAAATGCCTAGACGCCGCCCAATTGCAATCGCGGCAAGCGCATTGCTCACATTATGCTGGCCTGGCACGGGTATTGCATATGGCGCATCAGAAGCCTCACCTTGACGAATGACCGTAAAGGAGGACGATACGGCACCTATATCAATATTCGCAGCCGACCAGTCATTTGTGTCCTCCAGCCCGAAAGTTTGCAGCTCGAGACCTTCAGGAAGCTCCATCGTTGCCAGTTCTGCTTTAAGGAGCGGCTCGTCGCCGTTATAAAGCAGCAGCCCGCGCGATTGCAGCCCCTGCACAATTTCCAGCTTCGCTTTCGCGATTCCTTCACGGGAGCCGAGCTGAAGCAAATGGGCATCGCCAATATTCGTAATGATCGCGATATCCGGACGGGCAATGTTCGTCAGCAGCTCGATTTCGCCAAATCCGCTCATCCCCATCTCCAGAACGGCGCAATCCGTCTCTTCATCCAATTGAAGAACAGTCAGCGGCAAGCCGATATGATTGTTCAGATTGCCCTCTGTCTTATGAACGCGATACGCTGTGCCAAGTGCGGCAGCTACCATATCTTTCGTCGTCGTTTTGCCATTGCTGCCGGTAATGCCGATTACCCGGACGTACAGCTCTTCCCGGTAAGAGGAAGCAAGCTGCTGCAGCGCCTTGAGCGTATCCCGCACCTTAAGCAGCGGGGCGTCGGCCAAAGCCTCCGGCACCTCGCGTCCCGATTGCCACATTGCAGCTGCAGCGCCGTCTTTCAACGCCTGCTCTACAAATTGATGGCCGTCAAAGTTATCGCCGACGAGCGGTATAAACAGCTGTCCAGCTTGAACACGCCGCGAGTCGGTCCCAACGCCAGCAATACGGACGTCGGCATCCTTCTTATTCCATTTGGCACCGCACATACCGGCTATTTGCTCCAAATTTCGATTAATCAATGTAATAATCCCCTTATCGCTTCTTTCGCCACCAAACGATCGTCGAAAGCATGTGTAACGCTTCCGATGATTTGATACGTTTCATGACCTTTCCCCGCAATCAATACTACATCGCCGGGGCTTGCCATTTCAACCGCTTTTTCAATTGCTGCACGGCGATCGACCTGCAGCTCATAGCGAGCAGGAGCCACTTTGTCGGCAATGAGGGCCGCTTCAATATCCTTAAGTATAAGTGCAGGATCCTCGGTTCGCGGATTATCAGAAGTAACGAAGACATAATCGGCATACTTTGCTGCAATCGAGCCCATTAGCGGACGTTTTGTCTTGTCGCGGTCTCCGCCACAGCCGAACACGCAGATGATGCGTGGCGGAGCAAGCTCCTTCACCGCCCGCAGCACGTTTTCCAAGCCGTCAGGCGTATGCGCATAATCGACGATAACGGCGAAGCTTTGACCTGCCTGCACCGATTCCACCCGCCCCGGTACACCAGGGACAGCTTCCAGACTGGACTTCACCTGTTCGAGCGGAACGCCTTCTATTAAAGCGGCTGAAATGGCAGCCAGCGCATTGTAGACATTGAACTTGCCAACCATCTGCAGCGTAATATCCGCTTCGCCGCGGAAGGTGTTCACATGGAATGAGGTGCCCTGCGCCGTAATGGAAATGCCGGAGGCGCGTACATCCGCATCATTGTCGATGCCATAGGTGATGACCTCAGCCGCTGTCAGCCTTATAAACTCAGCAGATGCCTCATCGTCAACGTTGAGCACCGCGAAGGAACGATCCTGCTCCCGTGCAGGAAATTCATTGCCCAGCCGCGAGAAGAATAGCCCTTTGGCCGCAGCATACTTTTCCATCGTTCCATGATAATCAAGATGGTCCTGTGTCAGGTTCGTAAAGACGGCCGTACGGAAACGGCAGCCCTTTACCCGGCCTTGATCCAGCGCGTGAGAGGATACCTCAATCGCACAGTGGGTTGTGCCCGCGTCGCGCATATCCGCTAAATAGCCTTGCAGCTGCAGCGCTTCCGGCGTCGTGCCCGACATCGGGATCGACTTGCCGTCATAACGCATTTCCACCGTACCGATAACACCCGCGCTTTTACCATTGTCATTCAATATTTGTTCGATCAAATAGGTTGTCGTCGTTTTGCCATTCGTACCTGTAACACCAATTAAACTAAGGGAACGGCTTGGATGTCCGTAGTAATGATCGGCCAAGACGGCCATCGCAACCCGGCTGTCCTTCACGATCAACTGGGGCGCATTGATGTCAAGCTTACGCTCGACAACGAAAGCAGCAGCTCCGCTTTCGAAAGCTTGCGGCGCATAGTCATGCCCGTCGACCGTATGGCCGGGCAGGCAAATAAACAAGTCGCCTTTCTGAACGCTGCGGGAATTCGTCTCCAATCCCGATATTTCGGTATCTCCGGCGCCAATAAGCCGGGACGTTATGAGAAGTTCAGCCAATTCACTCAATATCATGCTGCATGCCTCCTAGTCATATTGCTTCAACTACCATTATAGTCAATGGGAATGTGATATATCATCCTCATCGCCCAAATAAATCCGTATCGTCGATCCCCGATCTACACGCGCTCCAGCTGCAGGAGCCTGCCGGATGACGGTATTGCCGGACCCAGCGGACGTCAGGTTAAAGTTCATATTCATATCTTCATAGATATCTGACACAGTCTTGCCGACCAGATTCGGTACGGTTACAATCGGCGTCTCCCCCGGCTTATAGTTGCGGGAGATTTGCTTATCCCTTGCCGGCACTTGAAGAATCGTGAGTGCATCCTCCATAATGTTGCGAACGATCGGCGCAGCTACGACACCGCCGAATTGAATGCCCTGCGGATTGTCGACAGCGACATAGACGACGATTTGCGGATCATCCGCAGGCGCGAAGCCGATGAACGAAACGATGTGCTCGTTCGGAGAATAACGGCCGTTGACGACCTTTTGCGCCGTGCCGGTTTTACCACCGACGCGGTAGCCGTCGATAAACGCATTGCGCCCCGTTCCTTTGGCTACAACGCTCTCCAGCGCCTCCCGAACAAGCTTGGATGTCTCTTCGGAGATGACCGTCCGCACCGCCTCGGGTTCGGTTCGCTGGACGACCTCCCCCGTTTCGGGGTTGATCCAGCCCTTCGTTACATGCGGCTTATAGAGCGTACCGCCATTGACTGCGGCTGACACCGCTGTAATCTGCTGAATCGGCGTAACCGATACGCCTTGCCCGAAAGCCGTTGTTGCGAGCTCCACCGGACCTACTTGATTCATTTTAAACATAATGCCGTTCTCTTCACCATTAATATCGATGCCGGTTTTTGTACCGAATCCGAAGTTTTTAATATAATTGAAAAGCTTGTCTTTGCCAAGTCTTTGCCCCAGCGTTACGAAGCCCGGATTGCAAGAATTTTCCACAACCTCAAGGAAAGTCTGGCTGCCGTGGCCGCCTTTTTTCCAGCAGCGCAATCTCGCGCCGCCCACCTCAATCGCGCCTGGATCGAAAAATCGCTCGTTTTTCAAATCGACTTTTTTCTCTTCAATAGCTGCGGCCAATGTAATAATTTTGAAAGTCGAACCGGGCTCGTAGGTCATCCAAATCGGCAAATTCCGGTTGTACACTTCCGCCGGCACCTCATTGTATTTATCCGGCTCGAAGGTCGGCCGGCTCGCCATGCCGAGTACCTCGCCGTTGTTCGGGTCCATTGCAATGGCAATGATATTGTCGGCTTGCAGCTGCGCCATCGCTTGATCCAGCTCGCGCTCCATGACCGACTGAATTTGCTTATCTATCGTTAGCTGCATCGTCAGCCCTTCTTTGGGCTCTACGTAAGTATCCGAAGAGTTCGGCATTTGACGGCCCTTCGCATCGGACAAGAAGGAAACATTCCCTTTAATGCCTGTCAGCATATCGTTATATTTCAGTTCTACGCCCGTAAGCCCTTGATTGTCAATACCGGTAAAGCCAAGAACGTGCGCAGCCAAGTCGCCAAACGGATAAAAGCGTTTGTTATCCTCTGCCACGACGATGCCTGGTATGGCCAGTTCGCGTACTTGCTGAGCTTTTTCCAGCGTCATTTTCCGGCCGCCAGGCTTCAGTTGGACGAGCATCGTTTTTTTCTTGTTCAGCAGCTTGGAGAGATCGTCCTCCGTCATATCGAGCAATGGAGCAAGCGTTTTTGCTGCCGCTGGCTTGTCTTTCACCTGCACGGGAATCGCCCATACGGTAGGCGAACTGACGTTGTACGCCAGCTTGGTGCCGTTGCGGTCCCAAATCTCGCCACGCTTGGCCATGTAAGGAATGTCCCGCCGCCACGAATTTTCCGCTTTGGAAGCAAGCTGCTCCCCTTCCCATAGCTGTACATATGCCAACCGCAGCACAAGCGCCGCGAAAGCAATAATCCCAACGATCATCACTGTAAAAAGACGACGTCGCAATGTGACATTCGAAACTTTCATCGCTCAATCCACCCCTCGGACTTATTGTCGCAGAGCGCGCACTGGCGCTCATTCCCAAACTATTCGGGACAAGGGTGCAATAGAACAAGCTTTATCTGCGCTGCGCAAATACCGGCCCGTTCTGCCGTTCTTGGTTCCATGCAATCGCTGCTGCGATTGATGGAGTGAACCTGCGAAAAGTCAGAACGGGCTCGGCATTCGCTCCGCTGATGCTCTACAAGCTAAAGGGCGTTAAGGGCGAGATCGAGAACAAAGGACAGTCGTCGCGGCACGGCGCTGCGCAATGCCGGCCCACTCTGCCGTTCTTGATTCCATACAATCGCTGCTGCGATGATGGAGCGAACCTGCGAAAAGTCAGAACGGGCTCGGCATTCGCTCCGCTGATGCTGCATGACAAACCTTAGGGCGAAACCAACTGCAAATACTGTCTCTGCTTATGTAACCGCAGCAAACCAAATGTAAAAGTACATTTTGAAGCTTCCTTTTTCAGCTGAAAAGTCGATCAAAATGCAAATCTGCATGTCGAATCGGCCATATTAGCCGATTTTGAGCAAATTCGGTCGATCAACATGTACTTTGGACCTCTGTCAAGAAAGTAGACAATTCTTAAGTGTATCAACTTACTTTTTTGTAAAACTTCAACTCAAATTGATT
>NZ_BMHY01000022.1:615-73619 GCF_014641555.1 Paenibacillus radicis (ex Gao et al. 2016) | reverse complement strand
ATGCCAAACACCTCTCCTCGTTAATGTTATTTTCTTTCTACACTTAACGAGTGTCCACTGTTTATTCTAGTTGCAAAAGTGCATTTGCAAGGCTGCAAATCGCCCCTAAAGACGCTTTTTAGACTAATCAAACTGCATATTTGCAGTTTGATGCCATAAAACGAAGTTCTAGCGGCTCACAGCATGCAGTTTTACATTTTGATTCGTAAAAGATTAGTCTGATATTCTTCCTTAGGGTTGAGGCCGATTTCCATTCCGGAAATCGGCCTTTTTGACGATTAAAGCCGGCGGTGTTTTTTGAGAGCGGCTATATTCAGCAGAGCAAACAGCAGCGAGAATGCCGCAAGGACATAAACATCGTTCTGAAAATCGCTCCAGCCCTCTCCTCTTATCATAATGCCTCTCATCGCATCTGCACCGTAGTAGAGCGGCATGATGTAGCTAAGCTTCTGCAGCAGCGGATTCATCGCGTCCAGATTGAACAAGCCGGAGAAGAAAGCTTGCGGTACGATGACGATCGGGATGAATTGAATGATCTGAAACTCGCTGCTGGCAAAGGAGGAGAGCAGCGTGCCAAGCGTCAGGGCAGTAAGGGAGAGGAGCAAATTGATCACCAGCATATACAGAATATTCCCGACCATATAGAGCCCAAGTACGTCTACGGAAAACCAGGCGATCAGCGTCGCTTGCGCCAGCGTGAACAGGCCAAAACCTGCCAAGTACCCGATTACAATTTCAATGCGCCGGATCGGTGTCGCCAATAGACGCTCCAGTGTTCCGCTGGTCCGCTCCCGCAAGAAGGAAACGCCGGCAAGCAGGAATACGAAGAAGAAAGAGAAAAAGCCGATCAACACAGGACCAAATGAATCAAATGCAGCCATATCAGGTCCGCCATGCAGATAGGACACTTCAAAAGAGGGTGCCTGAGGTCCGGCCTGCAGGACGGTTTGCAGCTTAAGCAATATGCTGCGGTTGATGGACGGGTCGCTGCCCTCAAGCGTCAACGAAGGTTTGACGCCATTCCAATGTACAATCGCATCCAGCTTCCCGCTGGTTAGCGCGGCCTCGGCTGCTTCGGCATCCGCCCCGAAAGAGGTAATGCCCGAGTCCTGCAGCTGAGTTAACCGTTCGGCAATACTTGCAGGTGCATCAACAAGGCCGATGCTTGGAATAATTGCTTGACCGTCAAAGACGAGCTTCATCAGGCTGAGTATAAGCAGCGGGGCAAGGAAAAGCAATGCCAGCGTTCGTTTATCGCGAATAAATTGCCGGATGATTCGCAGCGCAAGCGCTCGAATTCTCATGCCAGAACACCTCCTTCACGGCCGAGTGCGATGAAGGCATCCTCAATCGTAGCGGTGCCGGACTTCCTTACAATCGCTTCCGGAGTATCCACTGCGATAAGCTGGCCGCTTCGAATTAACCCCAGCCGGTCGCATTTATCCGCTTCATCCATGACATGGGTCGTAAGGATGATCGTAACGCCTTGCCTGCTTAATGCATTAAGCTCCCGCCAGATCGATTGGCGCAGGAGAGGGTCAATACCAACCGTTGGCTCATCCAAGACGAGCAGCTCCGGTTCATGGAGCAGTGAGATAGCGAGCGACAGCCTTCTCTTCATACCGCCGGAGTAGGCGCCTGTCTGTTTGCTCAAGTCGGCCTCCAGATCGACAAGCTCGGCGACCGCTCGAATACGATCGTTCAGCCGTTGTCCTTTCAGGCCGTACATGGCTCCGAAAAACGCCAAGTTCTGTCTTCCCGTCAATTCGTTATACAGCGCATCGGATTGCGCCATATAGCCGATCCTCGCCAACAAGGCGAGCTGGGGCATTTGCTGACCCAAGACGCGTACACTCCCGGAGTCCGCACGGTCAATCCCGGTAATCAGCTTAATCAATGTCGTTTTTCCGGAACCTGAAGGACCCAGTAATCCAAACAACTCTCCCCGGGGAATCGATAGGGCAATATCATTTAGCACGATACGTCCGCTGAATTGCCGCTGAATCCCCGAAACTTCTACCGCCATTAGAGAAGAACCCGCCTCGGACATCGGTTCACGCTCCCGTCCTTATTGTTGATTCCTTTTCAATATAACGAAAAGCAGGTTGATATGGAAGATATATGCTTCCTCGACTCAAGTCGGAGCCTGTATACGACCAAGGTCTCGGATTCATTACAGTCCGCAGACGTTTTTGCAATTTTTCCCTTCCGGCTATGCTTAGTTATGACAAAAACAAAGATAATCCTGGAGTGGAGAAGGAGAAGAGAAGCAATGAGTAAATTAACGGACTGGTCATTCCGCAATAAAGCGGCAGTCATCCTGATCGTTATCATGGCATTAGCTATGGGGGTAGTCAGTTACTTGCGGCTGCCAATGGAGTTTCTGCCTGCAGCGAACAATCCGCAAATTACAGTGACAGCCATCGGCCCGGGTTATGATGCAAAAGCGATGGAGGGGCAGGTAACGGACAAGCTTGAAGAAGCGCTTATGTTTGCAAAAGGGAAGACAGTGATGTTTTCCTCGTCCGGTACAGGCTATGCGCAGGTCAATTTGAATTTTGATGCGAAGACGGATATGAAGGAAGCCAAGCTCGAGGTGGAACGGGCGGTCGCTCAACTGCCGCTTCCGCAAGGCGTCATGCCGCCGTTCGTGACCCATTACAATACGTCGATGATTCCGATTGCCTGGATTACGCTGACCTTCGACGGTGAGCTAAGCGAGCAGCAAAAGGATGAGAAGCTGAAGCAATTCCAGACAGAACTGCAAAAAACCGAAGGGGCAGGTGTCATTACAACGATGGGCCAATCGGCGCTGGCTATTCATCTGACCCCTTTGACTGACAAGCTTGCCGAACTGAACATTCCCCTGCAATCATTGATGGGCATTCTCCAAGGCCGCGGCATATCGGCTTCGATCGGGGAGCGGGAGATCGATGGGGCTGCGGGCAATATGACCGTATATGATGAAGTGACGAGCTTGGAGACGCTGCGCGGGCTGCCGGTAGCGCCTGGTATTAAACTAAGTGATGTCGCCAAAGTGGAGTTTGCCAAAGAGCAGGAAAGCATCAGCCGAATGAACGGCAAGGACGCCATTCTATTTACGGTGTCGAAGGCGTCCGACGCAAATGCGGTTACGGTCGGCAAAGGGATTAATGAGACGGTGGAGAGGGTGAAAACGGACATTCCAGGCATTGAGCCGTCCGTCATTCTCAGCACGTCGGATTCCGTCGTCAGCTCGGTCAACAGCATGCTTCGCGAAGTGCTCCTTGGCGCGCTGTTCGCCACAATCGTCATTTTGCTGTTCATGCGCAACTTCAGAGCGACAATTGTAACGATTGTTTCCATTCCGTTATCGCTCGGAATTACGCTTTATTTACTGCAATTGTCGGGCGTTTCCTTAAATATTATTACGCTGGGCGGGGTTGCGGTTGCTGTCGGGCGATTAGTCGACGACAGTATCGTAGTGATCGAAAATATATATCGGCGTTTGCAGAAGGAGCCTTTCTCGCTTACCGTCATTAAAGATGCGACGAAAGAGGTTGCAGGAGCCATCACGGCTTCCACGCTCGTAACGGTGGCCGTGTTCTTGCCAATGGGGCTGCTGCGGGGCACGCTGCAGGCGTTCCTGCTGCCATTTGCACTGACGGTTGCCTATTCGCTGCTTGCCTCCTTGCTGGTTGCGTTGACGGTCGTTCCGCTGCTGAGCGGGCTGCTGCTGAAAGGGACGAAAGAGAAGCCGCATGAGGGCTCGCCGCGAATCTCGGCTTTCATCCGCTGGAATTTAAAGCATAAGGCTGTTGCCCTGACGATTGCTGTCGTCTTGTTCGCAGGCTCGATTGGTGCTTATATTGCAATGCCAAAAGGCGCGCTTGATTCTTCCAGTGCGGAAAATGTGACCGCGACGCTTGCTTTCCCGAGCGACACGCCTCGCGAAACTGTCTTGGAAGCGGGCAAGGAGCTGGAAGCCTATATAATGGCCGACAAGTCGGTGAAGTGGGTGCTGCTCGATTCCGGCAACAGCGCTGATATGGCGAAGCAAGGTGCGGTATCGTCTCCGACTCAAGTCAATTATACGATTGATCTGAAGCCGGACGTCGATGCGGACCTATTCATTGCGAACGTGAAGGCACAAAGTGAACATTACCCGGATGCCTCGCTCACTGTGAATGCTATCGATTTGATGATGGGCGGCGGTTCCTCAACGATCAATATTGATATTACGGGAGAGGATACTGCCCGACTTGATGAGACGGCGCAGTCGCTGATTGCAGCGTTGAACAAAGTGGATGGTGTTCTGAAGGTGCAAAGTAATCAGGAGGAGAAAAAGCCGGTATATGCCTTCAAGGTAGATCCGGCCAAAGCAGCCGGGCAGGATGTGGCGATGCAACTGCAAAGCTTGCTTAATCCGCTGCCTGTTGGCTCGATTCGAGTGGAGGGCGTGAATACGCCTGTCATGCTGCAGCCTGCAGCCAATCCAGGAACGGAAGCGGCTCTGAAGAACCTGACGATTATGACGGAGAACGGTCCGCAGCCAGTATCCTCGGTTACCGAGCTGTCGCGTACGGAAGAGCCGAGCCTTTATTATCATAAAGACGGCAAGACGTATGTTCGGGTAACGGCAGAAGCGGAACCTAGCAAGCTGTCTATAGTAGGAGCAGATATTAATAAAGCTGTAAATGAGCTGAAGCTTCCTGAGGGCGTCAAGCTGTCGGTAGGAGGCGCTTCGGCTGATCAAATGAGTGACTTTGCCGATTTGGGCGTGACAGCGTTAATTTCAATCGGGCTGGTATACCTGATTATGGTGCTGGCGTTCAAGACGCTGCGTGCGCCTCTTGCCATTATGTTCTCGCTGCCGCTGGCCGCGATCGGTGCGGTTATCGGCTTGCTCATATCAGGAATTACGCCGGACTTTACGGCCATGTTTGGAGCATTGATGCTAATTGGCATCGTCGTTACGAATGCGATTGTTCTCATTGACCGAGTGAAGCAAAACGAGACATCCATGCCGATCCGCGAAGCGCTGATTGAAGCTGCGACGACGAGAATGCGTCCGATTGTAATGACGGCAGTAGCGACTATCTGCGCCATGCTGCCGCTGCTGTTCGGCTCGCATGAGTCCGGAAGCATCGTCTCGCAAAGTTTGGCGATTGTCGTTATCGGCGGTCTGACAGCGGCGACGCTGCTGACCATCGTCATCGTGCCTTGCATCTACGAGCTGCTGTTCTTCCGGGCGTCGCGCAAGGAGCGCCGCGTTGCTCAGCAGTCTCTTGCACCCCAATCTGCACAATAAACGAAGCAAATAACGAAGAAGCCGTTCCAGGGCATCCATGCCTTGGAACGGCTTCTTTATTAAGTTTAATAAAGGGATGAATTACGTACGTGCCAGCCGGTACAGCGGCATTAACGTCTCGAACGTTTCGGATGCAATCTGCAACAGCGCTTTGCCGTCGCTTAGCAGCGGATCGCCGGCAGGAATGTGACGGCCAATGAGCAGCTCCGCTTTCTGGACGTCGCGAAAGCGGACGAGCGCTTTGCTCCAATCGTCTCTTGACATGCTGTCCACCGGGATCGATTCTTTTTTCATATGATCAAGGGAAATTTCGAAGTTTTTCGGTACGGCGGCAATGACATCATCAAGCTGGTCCAAATAAGTGGCAGCGATTTTTTTCTTGTTTGGCACTTCATAGATTAAGGCGAGCCATAGAAACAGATGATCATCGAACAAGCCAAGCTGAAAATGCGGATGCGCTTTGTAGCCGCGCTTATTATCGCAGATCGACATCCATGTATCCTTCGGCGGATTAACGGTGCGGCGGGCATGTTTAGCGATATGCAAAAACATCTCATTGCCCGCATGCAGCGCAAGCTCCTGTGTCAGCTCTGTGCCGATGATTTGAAATTTTGGCCGGATTCGCTCCTGAATGGCCGACATTCTCTCCTCCAATCCTTCCAAGTGAAAGATGTCGAAATCGGCTTGCTCAAAGCCGTGGAACGCCGTCGTTGCTGCAATGGCAGAGGCAGTTGTTGTTGATGCAGTCATTTTATCCATCTCCTTATAACGGGCGAACGGGATCAACCCGGAAGTTTTAAATAGAAAATTGCGATTTGCGTGCGGTCCCGAAGCTCAAGCTTCCCTAATATTTCGGTTATATAGTTTTTTACCGTGCCTTCACTGAAGAAGAGCGCAGCGGCGATTTCCTTATTGGATAGCCCGTCCGCAATATGTCGGACGATTTGCTGCTCAGTTGGCGTCAGACCGTAGGCGTCCAGCTTGCGTGAGGGATCCGCTTGTGCCAGCACAGGCTCAGCGGAAGGGGAAGGCTGTCTATCCAGCATACCCGCCAGCTTGCGGGCAATAGCCGGATGGATGAGCAGCGATCCGTCATGGACGGTTTTGATGCCGGCAATGATACGGCTGGGCGATACGTTTTTGAGCAGGTAGCCATTGGCTCCGTTTCGGATCGCTTGCGCGATGTACTCGTCATCGTCGAAGGTCGTCAGAATAAGCACACAAGGCGGTTTGTCGAGCGCTTGCAGCAGCTTGGTTCCCTGTACGCCGTCGCATTCCGGCATCCGAATGTCCATCAAGACGACATCTACCGGCGTATTTGCAGCAAATTCAGCTGCTGCACGGCCGTTGTCGCAAGTTCCGGCCACCTCAAGCTCCGGATCTAAGCCGAGAATAAGCATCATGCTTTCCCGGATAAAAGGATCGTCGTCGACGATCAATACTTTAATCATGACTGCACCTCCTGCGTAATCTTGGCACGAGCGTCGGCATCCCCGGTCAATGGAATAATGGTCGTAATCTCAAAGCGCTCCTTCATCCGCCACTCCAGACTGCCTCCGATGAGAGCCATTCTTTCCTTCATTCCCCGGATGCCAATTCCGGCGGCAACCGGTTCTTTCGGCAAGGCGCCATTATTGGCTATAGTAAGTGCAACGCTTTTCCCGCGGAAGTGCAACGTAACGTCAACGACGGTCGCACCGCCGTGCCGTACTGCATTTGTAATGGCCTCCTGCGCATTCATAAACAGAATCAGTTCGATGCTGGGATAGATCGGCTGCATATCGCCCTGTACAGTAAAGCCGACTTCAATGCCCAGCGCTTCACCGGAATCGGCCACCAGCCTGTCAAGTGCATAGCGCCGCGAATCATTGTCCTCCGGCGCAGCGAGTCTGCGCACGGTGCGGCGCATACGCTCCATGCTGTCCTGCAGCTGGTCGCGAATTTGCTCAATCATCGTTCGGGCACGCGGCGGATCCGCATCAAACAACTGAATCGCCGCTTCCGACATCATTTTGACGCGAATGAGCCGGTGGCCGAGATCATCATGAATGTCCTTCGCAATCCGGTTTCGTTCCTCTAATTGAGCATATTGCTCGATTTGGGAAGCATAGTCGATCAACCGCCGTCTAGCGGCTTCCAGCTCTTCATGGCTTAAGGCAAGCGCTTCATACAAATGCTCGGTCTGATGCTGCTTGGCGGCATTGGCATTGCCGATCGTAAGTATGCCCGCCGTCATCAGCCAGAGCAATAAAATGGCGGTTATGACTTCGGGCTGTTCAGACTGCAGTGATACCGTAAGCAGCGCCCCGCCGCCGATTGTCCAAGCAAGGGCGGTCTTTGAGAATGGCTTGGAAGTAAAAGCTCCGATCAGCGTTGCGAAAGGGAGCAGAAACAGGAGGCCGTTATACGTGCTAGCCAGCCAGTTGAAGTAGAATAGCTCTGCCAGCAGCAGCGGCAAGGCTACGCCCGGAAACAGCTTTCCTGCACGTACGATGAGCAAGGCTAACAGTATATAAGCCGTATAGCCGATATAGTCGCTTGGGCCGATGCTGAGAATCGTGACGATCGCAGGAACGGCAACGAGCAGGCTTCGAATTCGGTGCAATTGATTCATCATAACGACTAGGCTCCCCGCAACTGGTTCGCGGCACTCGGCGCATGCCGGCAAGCCCGCTTATGGTTGCATTATAGCATTAACCGATTGCCTGAGTAAGTAAGATGACTTTTGTCATCTCCATAAGGTGACTTTATAGACCTGCAGCGGAAAGCATTACCTAATACAATGATAACAAATGAAGCAAGCGGAAGGATGAAGATAACATGAATTTTGTGAAGTTTCGCGATGTGGTTAAAAAATACGACACGATACTGACAGTCAATCATCTGAATTTCGATATCGCCGAAGGCGAAGTATTCGGATTGCTCGGGCCAAATGGAGCAGGAAAAAGCACGACGATCGAAATGCTAGCCGGTCTGCTGGAGATAAATAGCGGAGATATTACGGTAGACGGATTCTCAATACGCAAGCAGCCGCTTGAGGTGAAGAAGAGAATAGGAATCGTGCCTCAAGAGCTGGCGATCTATGAAGGCTTGTCAGCGAGAGATAACGTAACCTTCTTCGCCAGACTGTACGGCTTGTCGGGCAAGCTGCTGAAGGAGCGGGTCGACGAGGCGCTGCGCTTCGTTGGACTATTGGAGCGGGCCAAAGATTTGCCTTCCACGTTCTCGGGCGGAATGAAACGGCGTCTGAACATTGCTTGCGCCATCATGCACCGTCCAAAGCTAATTGTTATGGATGAGCCGACGGTTGGCATCGATCCGCAATCGCGAAATCATATTTTAGAATCGGTAAGGGAACTCAATCGGCTAGGCTCTACGATCATCTATACGAGCCACTACATGGAGGAAATAGAGGCGCTTTGCTCCAGAATCGGCATTATGGATGAAGGAAAGCTTATTGCAATCGGTACGAAGGAGCAATTGAAGAAACAGTCCGGCCAAGAGGAGCGGCTCGTATTTGAAGTCGAGCGATCCAACGCACAGGCGCTTTCCGAAATGACAGAGCATCCTGCCGTGAAACGGTGCGAGGAGCAAGCGGAAGACAAAACGATTGAAGTCGTCGTGAAAGATTCGCCGTCCGTCCTGCAGGATTTGCTCTTTATTTTACAAAAGCACGGTATTGGTTTGCGTAAAATAACACGCGTTGAACCGAACCTCGAAACGCTGTTTTTACAAATGACCGGGCGCAAGCTGCGCGACGAATAGGGGGATGCGAAATGCGGATATGGTGGACGACGGTCTATTACGAGATCATTAAATACAGCAAGATGCGCTCGATGCTGCTTCTGCTGACGGCACTTCCGCTTGTGTTGATTTTTCTGCTCGGGAATGCTTTCAGTCAAGATTTAAAGCCTGCGAAAGTGGCGGTTTACATTAGCGATCAAGGAGAGCTCCGATCTGGTATTGAATCGTTCTGGAAGGATCCTTCGATTCAAACATATATGGAAACGTTAAGCGCAGCATCGGAGACGGAAGTGAAAGATTTGGTGCGAGAGGGAACGGCGGACTACGGCGTAGTTGTGCCGGCCGATTACTCGAGCCGGATTTTAACGGGTCAGAGTGCCGAATGGAAAGCTTATCCGGGCCGGTATGAGGAGCGCAATATCGCAGCTAGAGCGGTTATCGATTCCTATATGTCCAACACCAATTTAAAGCTGGCGGCGATGGAGACGCTGGGCGCTGCTTACTCGTCTTCGCCTGCAGCATCGTCAAGTGATGAAACGGCCAAACCGGGAGAGCCGGTCTTTCGAGTCGGCAATGTATCGGGCGGCAAGGAAGACGTATTCAAATCGGTGTCGGCCGTTCAATATTACGCAGCCGCCTATCTAATTATGTTTCTATTGTATGGCGGCATGTCCGCCACGTTGTCGCTGATGAATCAGCGGAGCCGGGGAACACTCCAGCGCATTTACGCCGTCCCTGGCGCTTTCCGCAAAGCGGTTGCAGGCATACTCACCGGCGCTTTGGCGCTGGCCGGTCTGCAAGCTATCGTCATTATTGGATTTTCTACTGTCGTATATGACGTCGATTGGGGCGGGCGAGTAGGATGGATTGCCTTGACCTGTCTGCTGACGGCGATTGCCGGCACGGGATTGGCCGTTACGCTTGGTTCCTTGGTCGGTTCGACGAAATCGTTGCAAACGCTGTTTGGCATCGTCGTATTCGTGCTGACGTTTCTAAGCGGAGGAATGGTTCCGAATATTGAACAGATGGTTGGCGGAGCGGGCAAATATACGCTTAACTATTGGGCTAACGAGGTACTTCGGACGATTATGTACGAGAATGATCCTTCGAAGATATGGAGCGGAATCGGAATATTGGCTGCAATCGCCTTCTGCTTGGCGTTAATTGGAGCTCTTAGACTGCCAAAGGTGGTGAAAAACCATGCGTAAAATTTTAGTTATTGCTTTTCATCTCATTCGCCGTACGATGGGGACGAAAAGAGGTTTTTTACTCAATATTCTTATACCTGCCGTCGCACTGTCTTTAATCGCTGGATTATTCTCTAACTTGTCCGACAGCAAGCCAATCGTGCAAGTATCTAATCAGGATCAAGGCATGATGGGGGGCTATGTGAAAAAGTCACTTCAGCAAAATGGAAGCTATGAAATTGTGGAAGCGCCGAATGCCACGGAGCAGGAAATGATGGATGCCATTCAAGCGGGCAACGCCCAAGCATCTGTTCTGATTCCGGCGGATTTCACCTCGAAGCTGCTGGCCGGTGAAACACCGCAAGCCTCCATCTATCGAATGGGCGAACAGCTGTGGAGCGCCTCGCTTACCGAGGAGCTGCAAAGTGAGGCAAGGAAGCTGGCAGCAGCGGCCATGATGGTTGAAAATACGAGCGGCGAGCAGCAAGCGACATTATTGGCCTCGATCCTCGACAAGGAAGGAGAGGGCAAAGCTTCCGTCCGCGAAGAAACGATGAGATTAGGGCAGGCTGTTGCCCGTCCCGAAGTGATTGGCATTATGATCATGTTCGTTATGCTGCTTGTCAGCCGTTCTATCGGCTACGTGATGGAAGACCGGGAACAGCGGACGATGGCGAGAATGTATGCAGCCCCCCTCCGGGCGCTGGACATCGCCTTTGGCAACTTCGCAGGCAGTATGCTGCTAGGTACATTCCAGCTTCTCATCGTGTTCGGCATGTCGCATTTCATCTTCGGATTTATGTCGGGCGTTCCCTTCGGTCCGTTGTTTCTCGTACTGGAATGTTTCCTGTTTGCAGCTGTCGGTATGGCTACGCTAATAGGCGGATTGGTGAAAAATAGCGTTCAGCTCGGTCAGATTAACAATTTGTTCATTACGCCTACATGCATGATCGGCGGCTGCTTCTGGCCGTTGTCGATGATGCCGGACTTTATGCAAAAGCTGGCTAACTTCACACCGCAAAAATGGGCCATACAAGCGTTCGACCGCCTAAGTGCAGGCGGAACTGTCAGCGACGTGCTGCTCCAGCTTGGCATTCTGCTGTTGTTTGCTGTTGTGCTCACTGCGTTTGGGGCTACTGTACTTCGTCCAAATCGTACGAACTAGATTCAAGAGCTGTCTGCCATTTCGTAAAAGATTGAATTTTACAACAATTATCTTGACTTGCATATGGTTAATGCTGTAAATTGGTCAAAAGCTTAACACAACGACCATTATGATAACAGCGTTGACCAAGGATATAACCTCCATTCGCGTCCGTCACAGAGAGGAAGCCATAGGCTGGAAGCTTCCATGTGCGAATAGAGCGTTTCCCTGCCTTGCGAGTTGCTTGGCTGCAGGGATGCGGCGAAGCCGGGACGGATGTAGATCCGTCCCGTTACCTAAATAAGAGCAGTCTGGGTTTCCGGCCGTATGTCCGGTTCTGAAGACAGCTGCATAAGGGTGGTACCACGAGCGCATTCGTCCCTTACGAATGCGCTTTTTTTATTTAAATCGAAGCAGGAGGAAGTTTACAATGAAACAATCCCAATTATGGCTGCCTACGCTGCGTGAAGCGCCTGCGGATGCCGATGCGGTCAGCCACCAGCTGCTGCTGCGCGCTGGCATTGTCCGTCAGCTTGCCGCAGGTATTTACACGTATTTGCCGCTTGGCCGGCGTGTGTTAAGAAAACTGGAGAACATCGTGCGTGAGGGGATGGATCAAGCCGGTGCCCAAGAGCTGCTGATGCCGGCCATGCAGCCGGCAGAGCTGTGGCGGGAATCGGGACGTTACGACAAATACGGGCCGGAGCTGTTCCGGTTGAAGGACCGGCAGGGGCGTGAATTTGCTCTAGGTCCGACACACGAAGAAGTAATAACGGCACTCCTGCGAGACGAGCTGCATTCCTACCGGCAAATGCCAGTGACATTGTACCAGATTCAGACGAAATTCCGCGACGAGAAACGTCCCCGGTACGGATTGCTCAGGGGCCGTGAATTTCTCATGAAGGACGCCTATTCCTTCGATGCGGACTGGGAAGGTCTAGAACGCAGCTATCGGCGCATGTACGATGCTTACAGTCGGATTTTTAGCCGGATCGGCTTGGAATTCCGTGCGGTAGAAGCAGACCCGGGCACGATTGGCGGCGATGGCGGCACCCATGAATTTATGGCTCTGGCGGATATCGGAGAGGATACGATTGCTGTATGCGATCAGTGCGATTACGCGGCCAATCTGGAGAAGGCGGAATTCAGGAAAGTGACAGGTACGGAGACGGAGGAACAGCATCAATTGCGGACAGCGGAGCCAACAAAGCTGCACACGCCTGCCATTCGTAAAATCGACTCCCTTGTTCACGCTCTTGGCTGCGAAGCATCTCATATTATAAAGACGATCATTTACTTAGCGGATGGAGCTCCGCTGGCTGTATTGGTCAGAGGGGATCACGAGGTCAATGAAATCAAGCTTCAACATTCGCTCTCTATCGCCGGGCTTGAGCTGGCTGACGCGGAAACGGTGGAAAGGATAACCGGGGCAGCAGTTGGATTTGCAGGTCCAATGGGATTAGCAATTCCGCTAGCCGTCGATGATGCTGTCACCAATATGCCGATTGGCATCGCAGGGGCGAATGAAACGGACTATCACTGGAGAGGTCTACGTCCAGGCATCGATTTCAAGCTCGCTATTCGCGGCGATTTCCGGAATGCCGTAAGAGGCGACGGCTGCCCGCGCTGCCAGACTGGACAGCTTGTGTTCCGCCGCGGTATTGAAGTGGGGCAGGTGTTCAAGCTTGGAACGAAATACAGCGAAAAGCTGAATGCCCGTTTCATTGATGCTGCGGGCAAAGAGCAGCCATTGATTATGGGCTGCTACGGAATCGGGATATCCCGCTTGCTTTCGGCTGTTGTGGAGCAGCATCACGATGCAGCGGGCATCAGATGGCCGCATGCAATAGCGCCGTACCAGGTTCATATCGTACCAGTATCCATGAAAGATCAGCATCAGGCGGAAGCAGCCGAGCTTCTCTATGAGAAGCTGTCAGCAGGAGGCTTGGAGGTGCTGCTGGACGACCGGGAGGAGCGCCCTGGCGTGAAATTCAAGGATTCCGATCTGATAGGCATTCCGCTGAGAATTGTCGTTGGCAAAGCTGCTGCGGATGGCAAAGTAGAGCTGAAATGGCGGGATACAGGGGAAGTGAAAGTGGTTTCGCTCGAGGAGGCATGCTCTGCCGCAGCCGGCTTAAAGCAGGAGCAGGACAGCTGCCTATAAACATTATAGCGAATTGAGGACAAAGTCAGCTTAAAAAGTGGGCTTTGTCCTATTTTTTTAAGTTTTGGCAAGTTTAAGCTGAAAATTAGTCAATAATCCAAGTTGCCATAACATAAGATGGAGTATAAGATAGGGATAAGAACAAATTGTCAGAACATTTCGTCAAATGAACAAAGGGAGGGATTGCCGTGAATAAGAGCTACGAAGTCGAATATTGTAATTTGGAGCTGCGATTTGACCGCCGGCAAATCCAAAACCTCATCCGTGATCTCATTCAGGAAGGGTACTCCTTGTATTGGAGCGAGACGGAGGGGCAGTTTTTAATTTCGATTCGTACCGGCCGAAAGCTCGTGAAGCTTCGGTTTCAGCGAATGAAAAGCCGTTACAAAATTGTCGGTGATTATATTATTAAAGACGAGAAGCTGTCGGAGCTGTTGGAAAAGCTGATTAACGACTCACGTGGACATGCGGTGGTCAAGCGGATCAAAGATCGTCAAATCGTCATTGAGAACATTATGTTCGGCGAGATAATACGACTTGTGGAGGTGTCCGGTATGGAGCATCGAATTGTTTATCAGAAGAAGCCTTTCGTTACAATAGAAGAAATGATCAAGGCGTTTCAATCGAAAAGAGCGGAAGAGCGTGCAGCCGTGCTGCGTTACGAGCTGGATTATGAATTGTCGGTGCTGTATGACGCCCTCCAGGACAACAACGAGCAGACAATTGCAGATTCGAAGGAGAAACTGGCGCTGCTTCGTTCGGAGATGCTGCAGCTGGAACTTTGACCCCCGGTTTTTAGGCGGAAGCGGAATGAATTCGCTTCCGTCTTTTTTGTTGCCTTTTTTATGATGTTTTTCGAATGAAAGGGAATGATGAAGTGGGATTGGTTCCGAATGGGATGCGGGAGGAACGACAAAATGTGCGTAAATAGTTTTCTTCTCGGTCTAAAAAGAGTAATATAGAGCTATTGATCACCATTTGATCACCAAAATTTTATAGAGAAGGATGGAACAAACCAGATGTCTAAACAGCAAATCGGCGTTATCGGATTGGCAGTAATGGGCAAAAACTTGGCCCTTAACATTGAAAGCAGAGGGTTTACCGTCTCGGTATACAACCGCTCCCGCGAGAAAACGGATGATTTGGTCCAAGAAGCCGCTGGCAAAAATCTCGTTCCTACTTACACCATCGAAGAGTTCGTGCAATCGTTGGAATCCCCGCGCAAAATTTTGATCATGGTACAAGCTGGCGCTGGTACTGACGCGACGATCGATTCCCTCGTTCCGCACTTGGATAAAGGCGACATCATCATTGACGGCGGCAACGCTTATTTCCCTGACACGCAACGCCGCAGCAAAGCACTTGAAGAGCAAGGCATCCGCTTTATCGGCACTGGCGTTTCGGGCGGTGAAGAAGGCGCGCTGAAAGGCCCTTCCATTATGCCTGGCGGCCAAGAATCCGCGTACAAACTGGTTGAGCCGATTCTGACGGCGATTTCCGCTAAAGTCGGCGATGACGCTTGCTGCACATACATCGGACCGGACGGCGCAGGCCACTATGTGAAAATGGTTCATAACGGCATCGAGTACGGCGACATGCAGTTGATCTGCGAAGCATACGACCTGCTGAAGAACGTGCTTGACGTAAGCACGGAAGAGCTTCACAGCATCTTCTCCGAATGGAACAAAGGCGAGCTCGACAGCTACCTGATCGAGATTACGACGGACATCTTCTCGAAATACGATCCGGAAACAGGCAAACCGATGGTTGATGTTATTTTGGACTCCGCTGGCCAAAAAGGCACAGGCAAATGGACAAGCCAAAGCTCCCTCGACCTGGGCGTACCTTTGTCGATCATTACGGAATCCGTATTCACACGTTTCCTGTCCGCTATGAAAGAAGAGCGCGTAGCAGCAAGCAAAGTGCTGAGCGGCCCGGCAAAAGCTCCATTCCAAGGCGACAAAGCGGCATTCATCGAAGCGGTCCGCAAAGCGCTGTTTGCAAGTAAAATTTGCTCGTATGCACAAGGCTTCGCTCAAATGCGCGCAGCTTCGGAAGAATATGACTGGAACCTTCGCTACGGCGACATCGCGATGATTTTCCGCGGCGGCTGCATTATCCGCGCTGGCTTCCTGCAAAACATCAAAGATGCTTACGACAACGATCCAAGCCTGAAAAACCTGCTGCTTGACCCTTACTTCAAAAACATCGTCGAGTCGTACCAAGGCGCATGGCGTGAGGTTGTAGCTGCAGCTGTAACGAATGGCGTTCCGGTTCCTGCTTTCGCAAGCGCGCTGGCTTACTTCGATAGCTACCGTTCCGAGCGTCTGCCTGCTAACCTGCTGCAAGCACAACGCGATTACTTCGGCGCACACACGTTCAAACGTGTGGACAAAGAAGGCAGCTTCCACTTCAACTGGCTGCAAAACTAATCGGCATTCGCTTTGCCTTTGCGGTGAGGCTCGTTCGTACCCGGCGTCGTTAAGCCGTACGCGGCTTCGATCAGCCAGGCACGGAGGCGGCCGGCTTCCTGAGCGGAGCAATGCCTCCTGTGGACGAGCGACATCGCTGCTTCGGCGAAGCAATGAAAGTTTTTCAATAAGCGTGGCTGCGAAAGTTCCGTTAAGGCGGGATCTTCGTCAGCCACCTTTTTTTTAATATACTCCAGCATCCATACGACATCCTCGCGGCATAACGGGTGATCAGGATGCAGAATTCGGCTTAAGCGGGAATCGGCCGGATGAGGCGGAGGTAAATTGCGGTTTGGAGTCATGCCGTCGTCACTCCTATCGATTTTTTATAGGATTATAACTTTATGCTTGTTAAGCATCATTATCATCATTACGGCATATGCAACTTTTTTATACCCTATTCGCTGTAAAAAATGATATGATATTTGGGACAAAGTCGGAATTATTCATAAAAGTGGGGCGCTCTAACTTGGGACAAGAAGCTAACGGCAAAATTGTATTAGTCGGTTTCATGGGAACCGGTAAGTCGACAGTGAGCCGCTTGCTGGCGGACAAGCTGGGCTGGGCACGCTATGATTCGGATGAAGAGATCGAGCGTCTGGAAGGCAGGAAAGTCTCCGATATTTTCGCAAGCGAGGGCGAAGCGGGCTTCCGTACCATCGAAAGCAATACGCTCATTTCGCTGCTGGAAGAGAGCGGCAATGCAATCATTGCGACGGGCGGCGGAGCCGTACTGCTTGAAGGCAATCGCAGCGCTATGCTCGATAACAGCTTCGTTGTAGCGCTGAAAGCCGACGCCGAGCATATCATTTCGCGGGTCAAATCGGATACGTCACGTCCCTTGTTGCAAGGCGACGTTGCGGCGAATGTGAACCGGATTATGGAAGCGCGCAAGCATGCTTATGATTTCGCTCATTTGCAGCTGGATACGACAGCTTTGACGGCGAGCGAGGCGGCTGAAGCGATACTGCTTCATCTACATAGCCGCAGCAGTCAGGCATAGCCATTGTTTAACTCCGGGCATTGCCCGCATACTACTATATAGATAAGGGAGACTTGCAGCACTATGGACGTTATTGTTACTCCTACGCCCGAACTGAAGGGCGAAATTCAGGCGCTTTCCTCGAAAAACTATACGACTCGCTACCTGCTCGTTGCAGCATTGGCAGAAGGAACGAGCACGATCTATTATCCCGCGCACAGCGAAGACAGCGATGCGATGCGCCGTTGTATTCGTGATCTGGGTGCCATCGTAGAGGAAGACGACGAGAAAATCGTCATTACAGGGTTTGGCAGAAATCCGAAAGCTGTAGATACGCTGGATGTCGGCAATGCGGGAGCAGTTCTCCGTTTCCTGATGGCAATTGCTGCGCTTTGTCCGGACGTAACCTTCGTCAATACCTACCCGGATTCGCTGGGCAAAAGACCTCATAATGATCTGATCGATGCGCTTGGTCAAATCGGCGTATCGGTGGAGCATAACGAAGGCAAGCTGCCGATCCGTATTCGCGGCGGCCAGCCGGTTGGCGGCAAAATCCAAGTATCCGGCAACGTAAGCTCGCAGTTTTTGAGCGCCTTGCTGTTCCTGACTCCGCTGTTGAAAGAGGACAGCGAAATCGAAGTGCTGCATGATCTGAAATCGAAGGTTGTCGTAGGCCAGACGCTTGAGGTGCTTGAGCAAGCGGGTATCGTTATTCATGCCAGCGAGGACTTGATGCATTACCGCGTTCCGGGCAACCAAAGCTATCAGGCGAAAACCTATTCTGTACAAGGCGACTACCCGGGCTCGGCAGCAATTCTTGCGGCTGCGGCTGTCACCAATTCCGACGTTATCGTTCACCGTCTGGAAGAGAAAAGCAAGCAAGGCGAGCGCGCTGTTGTAGACGTACTGAGAATGATGGAAGTGCCGATGACGCATGAAGGCGGTATCGTCCACGTTAAAGGCAACGGCAAGCTGAAAGCTGTTGAATTCGACGGCGACCAGGCAACGGACGCGGTACTGGCTATGGTAGCTGCGGCTGTCTTCGCAGAGGGGACTTCGCGTTTCTATGATGTGGAGAACTTGCGCTACAAGGAATGCGACCGGATTACCGATTACTTGAATGAGCTTCGCAAAGCGGGAGCCAACGTGGAAGAACGCCAAAGCGAAATTATCGTGCATGGCCGTCCAGAGGGTGTAGAAGGCGGCGTGGAGATCAATGCTCATTATGACCATCGGGTCATTATGGCGCTCACGGTTGTCGGCCTGCGGGCTAAGCAGCCGCTGCGTATCCGCGACGCGCATCATGTCGCCAAATCGTATCCCATCTATTTCGACCATCTCAAAGCGCTCGGCGCGAATGTAGAATGGGTAGAATAACGACTGCAAGCTGATGCTGTTTATGATAAAGGAGGGTTTACGTATGGCTTTTGAGAATCCATCCCGTGATCGAATTAAGGAATTGCTGCAGGAAAGCAATGTTGTCGCTGTAGTGGGCTTATCCGAAAAACCGGATCGCGTATCCTACATGGTGTCGGAAGCGATGCAGGCGAAGGGATACCGGATCATTCCGGTTAATCCCAATGCCGAGACGATTCTGGGCGAGAAAAGCTATCCTTCCCTCCGCGATATTCCGGAAAAGGTCGATATCGTCAACGTCTTCCGCCGTCCGGAGCATACGCCTCCGGTTGCCGAGGAAGCTGTTGCTATCGGAGCGAAAACGCTGTGGCTCCAGCTTGGCATCGCCAATGATGAAGCGGCTCGCATCGCCGGTGAAGGCGGCTTGAACGTCATCATGGACCGCTGCATCAAGGTAGAGGATTCCATTCTGCTGCCGCAGGGCAAAGCGAACGGATAACGAAAAGGGCGGGCCTGCGAGGCAATGCCATTAAGTTTAGTTTTAACTTAATGACATTGGCCTGCGAGGCCCGCCTTTTCTTGTTGCGCAGGCGAAGAAGAAGCGTTCTCCTCATGCTTTGACAAAAACGCGGGGAACCCTTACCATCGTTAATAGACAAGTGAAAGGCAAGGAGGTGCGGAATTGAATTTCTTGGGAAGCTTTCAGCAGCTGGGCAGAGCGTTTATGCTGCCGATGATCGTGCTTCCGGGTGCGGCGATATTTTTATTTCTCGGTCAGCTTCCTTGGGGAATGATTGGATTGCCCGCGATGTCGGGTTATTTGCAGACTGCAAGCGAAGCGATATTTACCTTTTTGCCGTATTTCTTTGCCATTGGCATCTCATTGGGGTTAACGGGCAATGCACTCGCTGCCGGAATGGCTGCATTGGCCGGTATGGTCATTTACGTCAGCATTACCGGGTCGGCGGATTTGAAGATTGAACCTACCGTGTTTATCGGCTCGCTAATCGGAATGATTTCCGGTTTTAGCTATGAACGATTTAAAAACTTGCGATTGCCAGAATATATTCAGTTTTTCGGAGGACCGCGCTTTGTACCGCTATTCGTAAGCGCTGTCTCGGTGCTCTTCTCGATCGCCATGGTGGGCATTGCGCCTTATATCGAGAGGATGCTCGTTGAACTGGGTGAAATTGTCGCCTCGGGCGGCGGCTTTGGCGTGTTTCTATATGGCTTTGTGCATCGGATACTGGTCGTATTCGGCCTGCATCATCTCGTCAGCCATGTTTTCTGGTTCCAGATCGGCGGCTTTGAGACGGCAGACGGCTCGATGGTATACGGCGATCTGCCGCGCTTCTTTGCGGGTGACCCGACGGCTGGCTATTTCATGGGCGGCATGTATCCGACGATGATGTTCGCTTTGCCTGCAATCGCGTTTGCGATTATTCATGAGGCAAGGGAAGATTTGAAGCCGAAAATCCGTAAAACGTTTCTGTCTGCGGCGCTCGCGTCATTCCTGACAGGGGTAACGGAGCCGGTCGAATTTGCATTCCTCTTCGTCGCGCCTTATTTATTCGTCGTACATGCTTTGCTGTCCGGCGTCATTATGTGGGTGACCTATGAGCTTGGCATCCGTCACGGCTTCTCATTTTCCGGAGGCGCGATCGATTATTTTATCAATTTGCATCTGGCCACGAAAGGCTGGCTGCTGATTCCCATAGGCATCATAGTAGGCATCGTCTATTATGTTCTGTTCCGGTGGGCCATTAACCGCTTCCGCATTCCGACTCCCGGCAGGGAGGAAGGCTCGCAGCTGGATGAGTGGGCAGGAGATATTCCGTACCGCGCTCCGCTTATTTTGCAAGCAATCGGGGGCAAAGACAACATCATTCAGATGGAATCCTGCATAACGAGACTCCGGCTCAAGGTCGCGAATGAGCGATTGCTCGATATTAACGCTTTGCGCAATCTCGGGGCAGCCGGCGTCATCCGCTTGGGCGGAGGAAATGTGCAGGTCGTCTTCGGCACGTACTCGGAATTGATTCGCGGCGAGATGATCAAATCGATTCAGCGCGATCAGGCGCAGGTATTGTTCAGTTCCCCAATGCAAGGACGGATGATTCCGCTGGAAGAGGTGCCGGACCCGATATTCTCAGGCAAGCTTGTCGGAGAAGGGGTCGCTTTTATTCCGGACAAGGGTGAGCTGGTATCGCCGGTGAAAGGTGAAATTATTCATGTGTACCCAACGATGCATGCTGTGGGCATCCGTACGCCGGAAGGGCTGGATGTACTGCTTCATATCGGCATCGATACGTCTCAATTGGGCGGCAAGGGATATTTCAACGCCGTCGTGAAGGAAGGCGACGAGGTGCTGCCGGGAGCGCTCCTGGTGAAGTTTGATTTGCAGCGCATCCGCAAAGAAAGCAAGTCAATCGCTACGCCTATGGTAATTACGAATTCGGATTTAGTCCGTTCGTGGCGGTTTGCTCCGTTTAAGGCAGTCAAGAAGGGGCAGTCTTCGGTAATGTCCGTTGTACTTAAAGAGAGAAACAGTGGAGGGGAAGGCAAATGATACAAGGAATTGGAGCGTCGTCAGGCATTGCGATCGGCAAGTCCTTCGTCTTGCCGAGCTGGGAGTGGGAATTTCCGGAGCAGCGCGTCGACGTCGCTGATTTTGCCCGCGAGTTCGAACGGGTCTATGAGGGAATCCGCACATCGAAGCATGAGATTGAGCAGATGAAGGATGAGCTTCGTGAAGTCGTCGGCGTGGATGAGACGAATATTTTCGATGCGCATATCGCGATTTTGGACGATCCGGTCTTCATGAATGAGATCCAAGGTATCATTCAGCGTCAATACAAGGCTGCGGAGGTTGCGGTTAAGGAAGCAATCGACCATTTTGTAACGATGTTCGATTTGCTGGATGACGACTATATGAAGGAGCGTGCGCTAGACATTAAGGATGTCGGCAACCGGCTTCTGAAGCATCTGCTTGGCGCGCCTGAAATTACGCTTCCATCGGACACGCTTCCCTTCATCCTGATTGCCAAGGAGCTGTCGCCTTCCCAGCTGGCCCATATCAATCCTCAGAACGTGCTTGGCATTGTGACGCTGGTTGGCAGCGCTACTTCCCACTCCGCCATTATGGCGCGGGCGCTTGGCGTTCCGCTCGTCGTAGGCGTGGAGGCGAAGCTGGAGGAGCCGATTCAAACCGGTCAGACGCTAATTATCGACGGTTCGACGGGCGCATTGTATTTGGAACCCGAGCAGCCGTTGATCGACAAGTATTCCGAGCTCCAGAGCATACAGAAGGAAGCGAGAAAGCAATTGAACAGCATTGCAGGACATAGACCGGTTACTCCGGACGGTAAAATGTTGGAGCTGGCCGCAAATATCAGCTCGTATAAAGAGCTTGAAATTGCCTTGTCGAGCGGTGCGCACGGCGTTGGGTTATTCCGTACCGAATTTCTTTATATGGATCGGAACCGTTTCCCGAGAGAGGAAGAGCAGTTTGAAGTCTACCGCAGCGTGGCGGAACGTCTGGAGGGCGAGCCGCTTATTATTCGGACGCTCGATATCGGCGGCGACAAGCAGCTGGATTACTTCAATATGACGGAAGAGGATAATCCGTTCCTCGGCTACCGGGCGATCCGAATTTCTTTGCATCGCAAGGATTTGTTCAAAACCCAGCTTCGGGCCGTGCTGAGAGCCAGCTTTTATGGTCAGGTCAAGCTTATGTATCCGCTTATTTCATCAGTGGAAGAGGTCAGAGCGGCCAATGCGGTGCTGGCGGAGGCGAAACGGGAGCTTGAAGCGGAAGGTATACCTTTCGATAAAGGCTTGAAGGTTGGCATTATGATTGAAGTGCCAGCAGCGGTCATTATCGCTGATTTGCTTGCTCAGGAAGTCGATTTCTTCAGTATTGGAACGAATGATCTTGTGCAATTTACGCTTGCGGTTGACCGGATGAATGAGGAAATTTCGCATCTGTATGAACCCTTCCATC
This sequence comes from Paenibacillus radicis (ex Gao et al. 2016), assembly GCF_014641555.1. Lineage (GTDB taxonomy): Bacteria > Bacillota > Bacilli > Paenibacillales > Paenibacillaceae > Pristimantibacillus > Pristimantibacillus radicis. The sequence goes on along the minus strand of NZ_BMHY01000022.1, from coordinate 51,278 downwards.
CTGCTGTGCTCCGGATGCTGAAGCTGACGGCAGAGGCGGCGAAGCGGAACGGCATTAAGGTGGGCGTATGCGGGGAGCTTGCCGGGGATTTGCGGGCGCTGCCGATCTGGCTCAGCCTGGATGTGGATGAACTTAGCATGTCATCGCACTCTATCTTGCAAGTGAAAGAGCGGCTGCTCTCTACAAGTCAGAAGGACAGCCGCGTCTTGCTGCCGCAGCTGCTGGAATGCCGGACGAGTGCCGACATTCACGAGAAGCTGAAGCAATTTGCTGATGGTGTCGCCATAGGCAGAACAGCATCTGAATTGGAAAGGTAGCAGCAGCTGAGCTGCCGTTTACGCTTGTTTTTCCAAGGCGTCGACAAAGGCTTTGGCATAAGGAGGAAGATCGGGCGGTCGTCTGGCTGATATGAGGTTGCCGTCTACGACGACCGCTTCGTCAAACCATTCCGCTCCCGCATTTTCCATATCGTCACGGATGCCCGGTGTTGAAGTCACTTTGCGGCCTTGCAGTATTTTGGCGGATACGAGTACCCAGCCGGCGTGGCAGATTTGGCCGATCGGCTTGCCCGCGGCATTCAGCTCTTGAACAAGCTGAAGCACCTTCGGGTAGCGGCGGAGCTTGTCCGGAGCCCAGCCGCCTGGCACGAGAAGTCCGGCGATTTCATCGGCATTTACTTCATCGAAGCTAACGTCGGCTGTTGCCGGAACGCCGTATTTGCCGATATGCTGTTTTCCCTTTACCGGTCCTGCATAGAGGACGGTTGCCCCGGCCTCGCGTGCGCGGTAGACAGGGTACCACAGCTCCAAGTCTTCAAATTCGTCATCGAGCAGACAGATGACCGTTTTATTGTGCAATGACAAAAGTATGTACCTCCTTCAATGAGTGCATGCTGGCATTTCCATTACATTGTATCGAAGGAGAACGGATGAAGCAAACCGGTAGAACCAGACTTGTCGGCGTGCTGAGATTCATTCCGGCTGTAATATGGATGGCGGTCATATTTACGTTATCCTCGCGAACCGGAAATGAAGTAGGTACGCTGCTTCCTTTTTTTCAGCAATTTTTCCCCTCTATGGAAAGCTTTGATTGGGGCCATTATGTTTCGTATTTCGTGCTCGCCGCTGCTATCGATTTTGGTATCGGCAAACGGGCGGACCGTCTCGTATGGAAAATCGCGATCGTCTTGCTATGCGGCTTGTACGGCGTGACGGACGAGTATCATCAATCCTTTGTTGACGGGAGAACACCGGATATCATGGATATCCGCAACGATATGATCGGCGCTGCCGTGTGGGTGCTTCTTATAAGCATCCGGCCCCTTCGAAAGCTCTGGCGTAAATTCTAGTAAAAATTGCATAGCGCTTGCAGCAGGAATTTCTGCAAAAAAGGTCGAATAATTTACGCATCTCATTATGCGATTACGGATCGTGAGGAATGACGGCATGCCGTCAGCGTGAAGGAGTGGACCAACTTGCAGAAAAGGTGTCATTGCGGTGACATCATGAAGATGAAGCTTCGGACAGTTATCTATTCGGGCAAGGTCGAAATTGACAATGTACCGATCTATTCCTGTTCGTCATGCAGCCGCAGCGAAGTATTCCCTGAAGTGAAACCGGATTTAACCGGATTGATCGCCCAATTGGGCGCAACCCCATCCAAGCAGACGTTTTTGTTTAACGAATGCAATGAATGGGCAGATTTGCTAGTAGAGGCAAGCGGAGACCGGAAACAACCGGATACCAGCGCCATAGAGCGGCTTATTGGGGAGCGGGTCAACTCGCTGCTTGATCTGATGCTGCTGGCCCAATCGCTGGACGACCAGGACTGGATAGCTGACATTAGTAAAAGATTGTCGCAAATCAGCCGCCGCTCGATGCATACATAAGAAAATGTACGAACCATTATCCATTACTTGCCATGCGTGGGGCCGAACAGGTGCGAACATTGCGAAAAGCCGTATTTTGTCGTATGATTACCTTAATATGCCGTGAACGATTTACACAAAATGGGTAAAAGTAAAAAAATTTGAGATAATGGAGAGAAGCACCGTGACGGTAACCATTTATGATGTAGCAAGAGAAGCAGGAGTATCGATGGCTACGGTTTCCAGGGTTGTCAACAACAATCCGAATGTGAAACCGGCGACTCGCAAGAAGGTGTACGAGGCTATTGAACGGCTCGGGTATCGTCCGAATGCTGTAGCGAGAGGCTTGGCAAGCAAGAAGACTACAACGGTAGGAGTCGTTATTCCCGACATTTCCAACGCGATTTTCGCGGAAGTGGCACGCGGAATTGAGGACATTGCGAATATGTATCATTATAATATCATTCTATGCAATGCTGATAAGCGCAAAGACAAAGAGATTCGCGTTATCAATACATTGCTGGAGAAGCAGGTTGACGGTTTGCTGTTTATGGGCGGCGCCGTAACGGACGAGCATATGCAAGCATTCAAGACAGCTAATGTACCGATCGTGCTTTGCGCGACGACCGATGAGAACGGTGATATTCCGTCCGTCGACATTAACCATGAGGAAGCGGCTTATGATGCTGTTCGCAAGCTGATTGAGCTTGGCCATACGCGTATCGCTATGATTAGCGGCACGCTGCAGGATCCGGCTAACGGCTATTCCAGATTCCAGGGCTATAAGCGCGCGCTTGAAGAAGCGGGCATTCCATATGATGAATCGCTTGTACGAATCGGCAATTACCGGTACGAATCCGGCGCTGATGCGATGAAGTATTTCATCGAATTGAGCGAGCGTCCAACAGCTGTATTCTCAGCAACGGATGAGATGGCGATCGGAGCCATCCATAGCATTCAAGATAACGGACTTAAAGTTCCGGAAGATATATCGGTTATCAGCGTAGACAACAGCCGCATGGCATCGATGGTCCGTCCGCAGCTCACTGCGGTTGCCCAGCCGATGTACGATATCGGCGCCGTGTCGATGCGTCTGCTCACGAAGCTGATGAAGAAGGAAAGCGTTGAACAATCAAAGGTCGTTTTGCCGCATGAAATTATTGTCCGGCAATCTGTTGGAGGTTTATCGAAATAATGAGTTTCAGCAAGATTGGCATCATTGGGGCGATGGCGGAAGAAATCGAGCTCCTGCATCAGCATGTGGAAGCATCGAATCAGTTCGTCAAAGCAGGCATTACGTATTATGAAGGCAGCCTTCACGGCAAGCCCGTCATTTATTGCAAATCGGGCGTCGGCAAGGTGAATGCTGCGGTTTGTACGCAAATTTTACTCGATTTGGGTGCGGATTGCGTGCTGTTTACCGGCGTAGCTGGCGCAGTTGATCCGAAGCTCGAGATTGGCGATATCGTCGTATCTTCCAGCTGCATTCAGCATGATATGGATTGTACGCCTCTTGGATTTGCGAGAGGGGTTATTCCCTACCATGAGCGTTCCGAGTTCATAGCGGATGAAAGACTTGTGAAGCTGGCTTCCGATGCGGCGTCTAAGCTGTTCTCCGGACGCAGCCTGACAGGCAAAGTATTGTCCGGCGACCAATTTATTGCAAGCCGTGAGGCTGTACAGCAGCTGCATGAGATTTTCCAAGGGGCATGTGCGGAAATGGAAGGGGCTTCGGTCGCTCAAGTATGCGACCTCAATGAAGTACCGTTCGTTATCATCCGTTCCATGTCGGACAAGGCTGATGGATCTGCTCATGTCAACTTCCCGGAGTTTACGGTCAAGGCGTCCAATCATTCCTATCAAATTATCGATGAAATGATGAAAAACATATAAGCAAAGAGCTGTACGGGAGTCTGACTATTCCGTACAGCTCTTTTTTTTGATTTGTCCGCGTTCAAGCCAGGTCCTGCACGGCAATAAGCCGGATTGCACGGTTTTTGTTCGCAATCTCTTCGCGGCGCGGAATAGCAGGAACCTCGCTCCAATCATCCAGCCACCACTCCGGAAGCTCCTCCGGGCTTAACGATTTCCATTTGTCCAGCCAGGGCTGAGGCAGTGGAGCGTTGCTACCTTCTTCTGCAAGTGCAGCCGCAATCGAATGGTCAGTCATGGCAAGCCATACAAGCGACCATGCCCGCGGCACAACCCGCCAAATATCATAGCCGCCTCCGCCGAGAGCCGTCCATCTGCCGCCTGCGTAACGATGGGCTAATTGATGAATAATGGCGGGCATTTCCTTATAAATCCGCATGCTGCAATGAATGTGCGAGAGCGGATCATACGCATGGGCGTCGCAGCCGTGCTGGCTGATAATGATGTCCGGCTTGAAAGCGGCTGCTACTTTCTCTACAGATTCGCGGAAGCTTTCCAGCCAGGAGTCGTCCTCGGTATAAGGCTCAACCGGCACGTTGAAGCAGGTGCCAAATCCGGCATCTGTTCCTTTCTCGTGGACAAATCCGGTTCCTGGAAACAAAAACTTTCCCGTTTCGTGAATGGAGTACGTACAAACCTGCGGATCATCGTAAAAAACCCACTGCACGCCATCGCCATGATGAACATCTGTATCGATATAAAGTACTCGGGCGTTATAGGTTTGTCTAAGATGACGAATGGCGACTGCTGCATCGTTATAGACGCAAAAACCGGCTCCGCGATCTGGAAACGCATGATGGAGCCCGCCTGCCATATGATAAGCGTGAAGCGCTTTACCGCTCATTACTTGATCTGCCGCTTCTACAGAGCCTGCGACGATGGCTGCGGCTGCTGCATGCATGCCGGGAAAGAAAGGCGTGTCCTCCGTATCGAGCCCGTATTTGGCGGCTATACCGATATCGTCTGGCGAGGGTAGGTCTTCGCTTAGTTTTTGAACGATGTCTACGTAATCAGGCCGGTGCACAAGTGTCAGCAGGCTGGAATCAGCCGTATAGGCAGGAATGACGATGTCTTCATCCTGCAAGGCGTCAACGGACTGCAGAAGCTCTCCCGCTAAGGTTAAGCGAATCGGATTGAACGGATGCTCCTCTCCGAATTTATATAATGCCGAATCCGGGTGTCGAATGAATACAGCGTTAGAAGACATTGCTCGGAGGTCCTCCCTTGGCGTTTAGCGGCATGACTTGCAGCCGCGAAATGGCTTGCAATTTGGCTCCTTTAAAGAACGGGAGCATCAGTACATAAATCGTTGGCGAAAGCGGACCCGATCGAATTGCTCCACCGATCGAAGCGGCACCTCTTTGCCGATTTTAACCATTAAGCAATTGGCGGGGTGGGAGCATATCTCCGGATCGTCCGTGGCGAACCAGACCATGCCAACCGACTTCATCAGCTTCTCCATCATGGCGCGGTACTCCCAGACGTTCAGCTTGGTGCCTTCCAAGTCCCAATGCCAATAATATTCTGTCGTATAGACGATAAAGTTCTCAAGCTGCTCATCAGCGAAGGAGAGCTCGATCATTTTTTTTCCGAGGCTGTATCCGCGATAGGCGTCAGCGACTTCGATGGCCCCTAGCTCGATAAGATCCTCCATGCCGCCCTCGGACCATCGTTCAAGCTCGTCGGGGTAGTGAAAGGTTACGTAACCGACGATGACGTCGCCATCTCTGGCCGCAATAATTCGTCCTTCTTCCAATTCGGCGATTTCGATTAATGCCGCATGCTGATCCTTGGGTCTGCGGAATGCGTCGAGATCAGGATGCATCGAGAAGGTGCGCAGTTCGTCCGGGGTAATCGGTCCCGATACGATTAGCTCGCGTTCCCCCGAGGTTGCGATTGTCGTATGCTGTAAAATTTTTCGATGCTCCAAAAGCATGTGCCCCTTTCTGTGCTGCGATAGCGGTTGCACAATTATCTATAAATTGGTTATAGCAGAGTTCAGAGCAAATGAAAAGCATAGTCGAACGGAAAGCGATTATGCTATAATTGGTTTTGGCGGTTGAAGAACCAATGGAATCCTTAATGAATGACGGCTTGTTTGCCTGCAAGTACCGGCTATTATATGTAAGCGTATTCTTTCTTGGTTCGTTTTTTAACAGATTTGATGGGAGATGATAGAATGTCCAACTTGCATCAAGAGCGTATTCCGGCAGTTGCATTGAATCCAAACCTGGTTAATTATGATGAGGCGGCCGCCGCATTCAAATGGGAAGACATCGAGCGTCAATTCAGCTGGTATGAGACCGGCAAGGTCAACATGGCACACGAAGCTATCGATCGTCATGTGCAGTCTGGCAAAGGATCGAAGATAGCTTTGCATTACAGCGACAATGCAAGAGACGAATCATACACATACGAACAACTTAGCAAGCAATCCAATCGTTTCGCGAATGTGCTGCGAAGCCGCGGCATCGCGAAGGGCGAGCGGGTATTTATTTTCATGCCGAGAACGCCTGAGCTTTATTTCAGCGTGCTTGGCGCATTGAAGGTTGGCGCGGTCGTTGGGCCGTTGTTCGAAGCGTTCATGGAGACGGCGGTCAAGGACCGGCTGCAGGATAGCGAAGCCGTCGCAATCGTTACGACGCCTTCCTTGCTGGGAAGAATCAAACGCGATGAGCTGCCTGCGCTCAAACATATTTTTGTATATGGCGAAGGCGTAGAGACGGATGACACCGTTGTAGATTTTGGAGCCGAGATGGCGAAGGCTTCGGAAGAAGCGGAAACGGAATGGCTGGATCGCGAGGATGGACTTATTCTTCATTATACTTCCGGATCTACCGGCAAGCCGAAAGGCGTATTTCACGTTCAGAACGCTATGATCCAGCATTATTACACGGGGAAAATCGTACTCGATCTGAAGGAGGACGACATCTACTGGTGTACGGCCGATCCGGGTTGGGTAACAGGAACCTCCTACGGCATATTTGGTCCATGGCTGAACGGTGCAACGAACGTCATTCGCGGCGGACGTTTCAGTCCAGCGGATTGGTACAGCACGATTCAAAAGTACGGTGTAACCGTCTGGTATAGCGCGCCAACTGCTTTCCGTATGCTGATGGGGGCGGGGGACGATACCGTGAAGCAATACGATTTGTCCAGCCTCCGCCACGTACTGAGCGTGGGCGAGCCTTTGAATCCGGAAGTCGTACGCTGGGGATTGAAAGTATACAACCAGCGCATTCATGACACTTGGTGGATGACGGAGACGGGCGGCCAGCTCATCTGCAATTATCCGTCCATGGAGATTAAACCGGGTTCAATGGGTAAACCGGTTCCGGGTGTTCAAGCGGCTATTATCGATGACCAAGGCAATGTATTGCCTCCATACCGGATGGGCAATTTAGCGATTCGTACACCTTGGCCGTCCATGATGCGCAAAGTATGGAACAATCCGGCCAAATACGAGGAGTACTTCCGTTTGGAAGGCTGGTATGTATCCGGAGATTCCGCTTATACAGACGAAGACGGCTATTTCTGGTTCCAGGGCCGAATTGATGATGTCATTAATACGGCAGGGGAGCGGGTAGGCCCGTTCGAAGTGGAAAGCAAGCTAGTGGAGCATCCGGCTGTAGCGGAAGCGGGCGTAATCGGCAAGCCGGACCCGATGCGGGGGGAAATTATTAAAGCGTTTATTGCTCTTCGCGAAGGATATGAGGCTACCGATGAACTGAAGCAGGAAATCGCGCAGTTCGTAAAAGTCGGCTTGTCCGCGCATGCGGCGCCGCGTGAAATTGAATTCAAGGATAAGCTGCCAAAAACACGCAGCGGCAAAATCATGCGCCGTGTACTGAAAGCTTGGGAATTGAATTTGCCGACAGGCGATCTGTCGACAATTGAAGATTAAAAAAAATCCCCCGGGTTATAACCCGGGGGATTTTTTATATCAAGCTGGCAGCTTACTGCACTTTAACATGATTGGAAGCCGATGACTTGCCTGTGTCATTCTCTGCGGCAATATAGAAGGTGCCCGATACAATCGTGATCGGATATTCGAATGAAGTCTCCGAGGTGGTTCCAACTTCGACGAAATTGCCGTCATTATTTGCACTGTAATAAATGTGGTAAGTGAATACTTGATCAGAGACCGGATTTGGCGTCCAGGAGAGCCGGACACTCAGATCCGTCTTCTCCCCCGAAAGTCCGATTGGCGCAGCAGGAACGGCAAGCTCAGGCTTCGGAGTGCCTTCTGGATTATTGCCTCCGCCTTGGTTACCGTTGCCGTTGCCATTACCGCTTCCATTGCCATTACCGTTATTACCGTTTCCATCCGGCTCGCCGTCTCCAGGCAGACCTGGAATGCCGGCTGTATTGCCGAACAGCATCATCGCGCTTTGCACCGATTCTTTGCCTGCGACGTCTACGGCGGTTACATAGAATCTGTAACCCTGTCCGCCAGAAACATTCACTTTAAACTTCAATTCGTCCCCAACGAGCAGGGAGTCGCCTACTTTTTTGAATGGCTCCTGGTTAATCGCCTGGTACAGACGGTAGCCGACAACATCTTTCTCACTGTTCGCGCCGAAAGTGATCATAACGACACCTGAGCTTATTGACTGAAGCTGGACGTTGCCCGGTGCTGATGGCGCACTGCCGTCATCCACGCGAGGGTCGACCTTGGATGGCGCGTCTTTGCCGGCATCCGCTGGCAAGTAGAAGGACAGCGGTCTTCTGCTGCTCCCCGGCAGCTTCGATTGCGCTGCTGAAATTTCATCCATTAGAACATCAAGCGGTCGTTTTCGTTTAATAACGATTTGTTGACGCTGCATGTCCGCAGGTGTTTCCGGTTTTGGTACATAGTTAACGCCTTGATAAGGAATATAGGCCATTTTGACAAGTGCATCGTCTGTTTCCTTCGGTAAAAACTTTTTGTTGAACCAGTCGGTAACGAGCATGCCGGCTTCATTGGTCAATTGGCTCGGCCGTTTGCCGCTGGCACTGGATACGGTCGCTTTGACGATGCCGTCCGGACGGGTGAATTCCTTCGTCGGGAACAGCTCCGGCTTTTTCTCCGTAACCTGATTCATCATCAGCGCCCAAATAGAACGGGCACGTTTTTTGCCATCATTGGAGAGTGTGTAGATTTGCTTCTCATAGCCGGCCCATACACCCAAAGTGATGTCAGGCGAGAAGCCCATGAACCATACGTCTCCATAGCTTTGCGTCGAGCCTGTTTTACCGGCAACCGGGATTTTACCATAGTTTTTGAACTGCGATGTCAGCGCATGAGCTGTACCGGATCCGCTCGAAATGACAGTGCGAAGCATATCGGTAACGAGGAATGCTGTTTGTTCCGAGTAAACCTGCTTTGGCGCTGCTTTATGCTCGTAGACAGGTTTGCCGGATGCATCCGTAATGCGTTCAATCATATAAGCGTCGTTGAAAACGCCTTTGTTCGGAATGGTTCCGTAAGCATTGGTCAGTTCCTCGACTGACACGCCGATGCTGAGACCGCCGATTACGCCGGTTTGGGCGCCATCGTCCTGCGGCTGAAGCGTCGTAATGCCAAGATCTCGGGAGAACTGCCAGGCATTCTTTATTTGCACGTCGTCCAAGAAGATTTTGAGCGCTGGCAAGTTCAATGAACGGTTAAGCGCTTCACGCGCTGTTACGAGCCCGGCATATTTGTTGTTGGCGTTTTTCGGGATATGGAATCCTTTTTGTCCATCTTTCAATACAATCGGGGCATCGTCCAAGATGCTGGCAGGCTGTATTACGCCTTTTTCAATTGCAGGCAGATAAGCAGCGATCGTCTTCATGGTCGAACCTGGCTGACGAGTCATTTGAGTGGCAAAGTTCATTTGCTCCTCGTAAAAGTCACGGCCCTCCAGCATACCGAGAATAGCGCCTGTCTTATGGTCAAGCATGACGGCTGCAATCTGTTCGATGCCTTTCTCCTTGCTTACTGGAGAGAAGTTTTTCTCATTAGAGCCGATATCGCGCATAATCTGATAGACGTCTTTATCAATCGTCGTATAGATATGGTATCCGCCGCGAAGCAAATGTTCCCGCGCTTCTTCGATCCGTGCCGCGTTTTCTTTTTTGCGGAGATCGGCTTTCGTGAGTTTCGGATCCTCCATCATCAGCAGCACTTCCGCCGCCTGGCGTTCAGCTTCCAACATTAAATAAGGATAAGTTGTGTAAGCCTTCTCGCTTGGCTCAGCGAGTGTTTTGCGAATGTCGAACGCCTTTGCTTCGTCATATTGCTGCTGAGTGATGCGTCCGGTTTGCAGCATGCGCATCAGCACTGTGCTTTGACGCTCCATTGCGAGCTGGAAGCCTTTTTCACTAAACTGGCCTTTCCCGTTGAATGCCGTATAAGCAGAAGGACGCTGCGGCAAGCCGGCAAGATAAGCGGATTGAGCAATATTCAGCTGATTTAGGTCGGTAATGTTGAAGATGCCCTTTGAAGCTGCTTTAATGCCGTATAAGTTATAGCCGCTCGAGCCGTTGCCGAAAGGCACTTTGTTCAAGTAGGCAGCCAGAATTTCATCTTTCGTCAAATAACGTTCCATCCGGATGGCAAGGAAAATTTCTTTGATTTTACGGCTGTCCGTTTTGTCCAGGCTGAGAAATACACGGCGGGCAAGCTGCTGAGTAAGCGTACTGCCTCCGGTTTGGGTATCTTCATTAAGCAGTTTCTGCTTAACGGCCCGGCCGATCCCGTTAATGTCGACGCCATGATGCGTTTCGAAGTTATTATCCTCAATCGCGAGCACAGCTTTAATCACTTGCTCGGGAAGATCTTTGTATTCGATGAGAATCCGGTCTTCTTCCGTCCGAAGCTGGCCTACCAGCGTTTCGTCGTTGAAGTAAACGAAGCCTGTAGCGGAATTCTCGTTCACCTTTTCTTCAATAAGTGTGCGCGGCCGAACCACTTCGTCTTTGACAAGGGCGGACACATATCCGGTCACGGCTCCACCTGCCAATAAAGCGATGAAGATGGCGAAGTAGATCATCCACTTTACGGTAAGAAAAGATACGATTCCGAAGGTGCGCCAAGCGCTTCGGGATGGCGTGGATTTGCGGTCTTCCTGCATATAAATAAACTCCTCCTCCAAATAACCAAAAACTATTATAACATAAAACACCATCAGAGGAAGCATAGAGAATGCTGTTACCCGAGACGCATCGACAAATGGCGAATATGAATTTGAAAATCTGGCATCCTTATCGTTAGACGAGGCAAGAGCAGGAAATGTTGTGGTCGAAGGTTGAAAATAATGTTGTATAAGCTGATAATTTGCATTTTTTCATGCCGGCACGAAACATAATAGGCTCTATACGCGTAATACTTACTATAGAGGTAACAACATTTGGATGTAGAGAGAGGAGGAGGAAATGGAGGCTATATTTTGGGGCTGTCTCGTATTCGGGGTGCTGTTTGCCATCATTAGCGTCATATTTGGCGATTGGATCAGTTTGGCGCTGGATGGCGTGCTTGATTTTTTATCTCTTGACGGTTATCCCTGGATGCAGCCAATGTCGCTAATTGGCGGCATTACCGCCTTTGGCGGTGCGGGATTGCTTTTGACCGACAATACCTCTATGAACAATTGGCTGGTGACAATAGTTGCTCTGCTGATCGCAATCGTTATAGCCGGAGGCGTGTATTTTGTTTACGTCAAACCGATGGAACGGAGCGAAAATTCGCTAGCGGTGTCCGAGCAGGAATTCACGGGCAAGCTGGCGGAGGTGCTTGTATCGATTCCGTCGAAAGGGTACGGCGAAGTGATGCTCAAGGCGGGAGCGGGTCATACGAATCAAATTGCGGCGAGTTTCGACGGGGAGCCGATTCCCGAGGGGATGCGGGTTGTCGTTGTCGAGGTGAAAGACAGCACCTTGTACGTCGCGAAAGTAGATCTTCAATCCTAGTAAAGAAAGAGATAAGGTAACAGAGCAAGGCCGACAAGAGAGGAGAATGATGGGGACATGCCAGAAAACTTTTTGATACCAGTGATCGTAATTGCGGTAGTTATAGTATTAGGCTTAGCGTTTTGGGCGCGTTACCGTACCGTTAGTCCTGATCAGGCAATGGTAGTAACCGGCTCGTTCCTGGGCAGCAACAATGTGCTTGTAGACGACTCGGGCCGCCGGATAAAAATCGTACGCGGAGGAGGCGCATTTATCCTCCCGATTTTTCAGAAAGCCGAATTTTTGTCGCTGTTGTCCCATAAGCTGGACGTATCGACTCCGGAGGTTTATACGGAGCAGGGCGTACCGGTTTTGGCCGACGGCGTAGCAATCATTAAAATCGGCGGCGTTGTGGAAGACGTAGCAACGGCAGCCGAGCAGTTCATGGGCAAGCCGATCGAGGCGCTGAAAGGCGAAGCGCAGGAAGTGCTGGAAGGCCATCTGCGTGCCATTCTTGGATCGATGACGGTGGAGGAAGTGTACCGGAATCGCGACAAATTCGCTCAGGAAGTTCAGGGGGTCGCAGCCAAGGATTTGAAGAAGATGGGGCTGCAGATCGTTTCTTTTACAATAAAGGATGTTCGAGACAAACACGGCTACCTGGAAGCGCTGGGCAAGCCGCGGATCGCAGCTGTGAAGCGGGATGCGGATATCGCAGAAGCGGAAGCGGTACGGGATTCGCGGATTAAGAAAGCGTTGGCTGAAGAGGAAGGCCAGAAGGCTGAGCTGCTGCGCGATACGAACATCGCAGAAGCGGCGAAGGAGAAAGAGCTGAAGGTCGCTTCCTTTAAGAGAGACCAGGATACGGCGAAAGCGGAAGCGGATCAGGCGTATTCGATTCATGAAGCACGCGCTCAGCAAAATGTAGTCGAGGAACAAATGAAGATCGAGCTGGTGCGCAAAGAGCGTGAGATCGACCTTGAAACGAAGGAGATTTTACGTCGTGAGAAACAGTATGATGCAGAAGTGAAGAAAAAAGCGGAGGCCGACCGTTACGCTGTCGAACAAGCGGCGGAAGCCGATAAAACGAAAAAGCTGCGCGAAGCCGATGCAATTCAGTATCGGATTGAAGCGGAAGCAAAGGCGATGGCGGAGCAGAAGCGGCTTGACGGTTTGGCTGTCGCCGATGCGGAGAAAGCGAAAGGTACGGCTGAGGCTGAGGTTATCCGTCTTCGCGGTCTGGCGGAAGCCGAAGCGAAAGAGAAGCTGGCGGAAGCGTTCGAGAAATTCGGCGAAGCGGCCATCCTCGACATCATTGTGAAAATGCTTCCTGAACTGGCTGGCAAAGTGGCAGAGCCAATTAAAGCAATCGACAAGCTGACGGTTGTTGACACGGGTCATGGCGAAGGCGCGGCGCGTCTAAGCAATTACGTGACTTCGCTTATGGCGACAGCGCCCGAGATGCTGAAGAGCGTATCGGGTATCGATGTTAATGAGCTGATGAAGGGGCTCACCTCCAAAGTATCCGGTGCGCTTGCTCCGGCACCGCAAGCTGCTGCAATCGAGGTAAAGCCTCAACCGACAATCCTTGATTTGCTCGACCAAGATTTGAATAAGAACGAATAATAATAAGAAGCGTGTATCCCTCCGGATGCGCGCTTCTTATTGTTTAGACTGCGGCTGCTAGTGAACGGATCAAGGCTTGAATGCCAGAACCCGGATGCGGTAATAATCGGCAACGGCATTCTCCTCTGGCTGCAGCTGATGCTGCTCCCGGAACAAGCGATTAATGTCCTGCATAGCTTGTTCTTTATCTGTTTCGTTTAGAGTGTGGAAGAAGGCGTCTCCGAACTGTGAAAGCCAGTGGAGCAGCCCTTTTTCCCCATCAGGCAGCTCGGTTGGCCGGCTGAACAGCTCTGCGGAGCGGACATGGAAGCCTTGCCGCTCAAGCAGGCTGCAATACTCGCCAATGGATGGGAAGTACCAGGGATTCAAAGGCTCGGCTTCAATACCGTATTCCGGCAGTAACTCATTAATCGCTCTCACAATGTCTGCAACATTGCCTTTTCCGCCAAACTCAGCGGCAAACCGGCCGCCGCTGCGAAGGCTTTTCCATACCGATTTGATAACGCCGGAAGGATTGGCTTTCATCCAGTGGAGGGCAGCGTTCGAGAACACCGCATCAAATGGCTCATTTACGGTAAAGCTCTGTCCATCTTCGACTGAGAAAGGAAGAGCCGGGTATTTCTCTTTCGCCTTGGCGATCATTTCGGCGGAATAGTCAATTCCGCTTACACTTGCCCCTTTAGCGGCAAGTGCGGCTGAGAGGTCGCCGGTGCCGCAGCCCAAGTCAAGAATACGCTCGCTAGGCTGGGGATCCAGCCACTCCATAATGCCTTTGCCAAATTTGGATACAAAAGCGAGATGCTGATCATAGGAGTCGGGGTTCCATTCTTGTTGTGCGGATGTCATAGTTATTCGCTCCTTCTGTTTCGGATGCCCTTATTGTGGCATAGAGCGACATAAGAAGTGAAATATATAAAGATTATTTACTTTATAGGTAACACCTATAACTAAGCAAAAAGAAAACCCCGCAACCTTTGCAGGCCTCGGGGTTCTCTGTCATACAGCAGCTATTAACGGCTGTAGAACTCGACGATTTGTTTTTCGTCGATGTCTTGGGACAACTCAGCGCGCTCTGGCAGGCGGATGAACTTGCCTTCCATTGCTTGATCGTTGAACTCCAAGTAGTTAGGAATGTGGTGACGGCCTTCGATCGCTTCTTTGATCGTTTTCAGGCTGCGGCTGCGCTCGCGCAGGCCGATTACGTCGCCAGTCGATACTGTGTACGAAGCGATGTCGACTTTTTTGCCATTAACCGTAACGTGACCGTGAGCAACCAACTGACGTGCGCCTGCACGGGAGTTGGAAAGACCCAGACGGTAAACCAGGTTGTCCAGACGGCTTTCAAGAAGGATCATGAAGTTTTCGCCGGAAATACCTTTGATTTTAGCTGCTTTGTCGAACAGGTTGCGGAATTGTTTTTCGTTCAAGCCGTACATGTGGCGAAGTTTTTGCTTCTCAGCCAATTGGATGCCGTATCCGCTCATTTTTTTACGTTGGTTCGGGCCGTGTTGACCTGGAGGGAATGGGCGTTTCAGTTCTTTGCCAGTTCCGCTCAGGGAAATGCCGAGGCGGCGGCTCAATTTAAATTTAGGACCAGTATAACGTGACATACGTAGTGTTACTCCTTCATCAAATGGGATTTTTGAGAATGGGGTTGTGTTTCGCCGAATACGCTCTATGCCCGATCGAGTCCGGAGCCTGATAATCAGTTCAGCCGCTGGAATATCAGCGAACGTATTTCTGAGGGTGACACAAAACCAGTACGCCCATACATTCAACAATAAATATTATATGAAATACCCCCTATTTGTCAAGATTGCACAGTCCTCAGCAAGCCCTCTGGGACATAGTGTCTAAAGGCCTATTATTTATAGGAAAGAGTAGTGCAATATTCTTAAAAATACAGTATGATGAAATTATTGTATGAAATGATGATTGGATGCTCATCTCCTTGTTATACGTACGGAAGGGCTGGGTGTTGCTGATGGCAGATTATAACGAAAACCATCCTCTTAAAGATGAATCTGCTGCGGCATCTCATCTTGAAGTGGAGATGAATCCGTCGATCTGGTTCGAAGAGGAAGATATGACTAGCGCTGATGAACCATACTTGGCGCCGATACTTTCCGACAGCTTCGCGTTATGGCATAAAGAAACGGACAAGCTGCTTCTTGCGGAAGGTTCGTTTGCTCTATATGACTGGAGCTTGAAATGTGTCGGCATCGCAGGCGGCTTGAATAAATCAGAGGAAGCGGATTCGCATGCGCTGGCTGATAAGCTGGCGGCAGCTGTTCAACGGTCTGGCTCTATCGAGACAGATTCGCTAGGATCACTGTATGCTTGCGCTGTTCCCGTTATGAAGCGTTCGGAAGAACGCCCATTTTGTGTTTTTATCCATCTTTCAGTCACGGGCGAATCAAGTCTTACGGTAGCCAAGCTCAGTGCTGTGCATTTCCGCAGCTGCTTCTATCGCAGATTTGAGCAGCTGTATGTGAAGGACTTGCTGCTGCAGCAGCAGCGCACGGAAAAGGAGCTTAACCGCAGAGACGCCCTGTTCGGTGTCGCTAAGCAGCTATATGACCAGACGGACGTGTCCTCTGTCTTGTCGGAGATGCTGATGAGCCTAGAGAAGCTGTACCCGACTTCAGAGGTGCATCTTTATTTGTCCCAGGATCATCTGAACGGCGATCCGAGAGTCAAGCCGCTTGTATTTAAAAATACGGCCCATGATCTCATCGCCAAGGCCTTCCTTGAAGGACGGCCGGTTAACGAGCTGGATCGCAACGGGATGATGCGGATCGCAATGCCGATGACTGGCAAGCAGGCTGCATATGGCGTCTTGTTCATTACGATGGAAGCCGAGCGATGGGATGTCTCCGATCTGCCGGCGTTTCTCTTGGTGGCGGATACCGCAGGCTCGGCTTTCGAGAATGCGAAGCTGTACGAGCAGTCCAACTTGCTTATTAATGAATTGCGTCTAATCAACGAGCTTGCAAAACGGCTTAACCAGTCGCTGCGGCTGAAGGAAATTTTTCAGTTCGTAACGAAAGAGCTTCTCAATATATTCGAAGCGGATTTCTGCTGCGTGCTTCAATTGAACAAGGAGAAGAATCAGTTCATCGTGATGTCGAGCAACGTCCCTGACATGTCGAGCGAGCATTTTTCACCGGAATACGGCTTTTGCGGTATCGTCCATCGGACGAAGGAGCCGCTCATCATATCGGATTATTGGAATACCCGTGTCGTTACTTCCAAGCTGATGGACAACACAGGCTCAAGATCGCTGATCGCTTCTCCGATACTGGTGGACGGCGAAGTAGCCGGTGTAATATTCGTAACGCATAAGACCGCGAACTTCTTCAGCTACGACAATTATAAGCTGCTTCAGGTCATGTCGACGCATATCGGGCTGGCGATTACGAACGCCTCGCTTCACGCGGAAGTGCGCCGGATGGTCATCACCGACAATTTAACCGGACTGCATGCCCGTCATTACTTAAATGAACAAATTCAGAACCGGCAGCGCAAAGATCCGCTGGGTGCCCTTATATTAGTCGATATCGATCACTTCAAGCGAATTAATGATACGTTTGGCCATCAGGTTGGTGACCGCATTCTCGTACAAGTGAGCAACATCATTCGCGCTTCGATTCGCCAAGGCGACATTGCGGCAAGATGGGGCGGCGAGGAGCTTGCAGTCTATCTGCCAGGCATTCAGGCGGAGCAGGCTTTCCGCATTGCTGAACGCATACGCTCTCATGTGGAGGAGGAGACGGATCCGGTCGTGACCGTTTCATGCGGCGTCTCGGAGTGGACTTTCGAGAATGAGAAGATAAGCGTAGAGTCCCTGTTCTACAGAGCAGACATGGCGCTATACGAAGCGAAGCATCATGGACGGAACTGTATATTCGTCGGACAAGCTAACTAATGGCATCCTATTAGATACTTATAACCAAAAGAAGAGCATGAATCGCCACGAGCGTTTCATGCTTTTTTTGTCCATAAAATGAGCTTTCAGACCGGGAGGGAATAAAATACATCGGGTACAGGAGACGCTAATGCTATCAAACGATAGGAGGAGTGCCATTATGACAGCCAGAATAACGATTACAGCTGCTGTAATTCGAGCAGGACTAATCGCACTGCTTATGCTGTTGTTGGCCGGATGTGCGGGACTGAGGGGCGATCGCAGCCCGGAGGAATGGCTTTCGCTATCCATTGCTGGACTGGCAGCAACAGATAATTACGCCTATAAAGGGCAGACCGTCGTAGCTACTGCCGAGGGCTGGTCGCATACGCCAAAAACCTTTCAAGGAAAAGTGGTCGGCCATGAAACGATTAAAGCACAGGCAGATGACGGGGTCACTTGGAATCCTGTCGAATTGCTAAAGGAAATACAAACCGATCATAAACAAATTGAAATTGTAAAGAATGCTGGGCCGCATACGGCAGCTGCAAAAGGAGCAGGGAAGACGGTCAAGCTGCGTGTGCTGACAGACGAAGCAGCGGCGAGAGAGAAGTGGAAGCAGAAGCTGACTGGTGAGCTGGATCAATTGGAGAGCGGGGCGCCAATCGAGCAAACGGAATACCGCAAGGCATATTTAAACGAGCTGAATAAATCACGTGCGCAGCTCTCCTCGATGCTGAAAACGCTGCAGGTGCACTCCGAATATCAAATTCTGATTGATGCCAGCAACCTCATACCGCTGTCGATGGAGGAACAGACTGTTCTTACCTATATAAAGGATAACAAGCAAAAAGAAGAAATGCGGAAGACGACCATGCAATTTGGCTCCTTTGACGGAAGAGTGGTTGTTCCTGCTGGCGGCAAATAGACGATCGACGACAGGTCATGATACGATAGAACGGATTCTGAAGCCGCCTGCAAAGCGTTTCGGAAGAGTTAGGAAGAGAACGAGGAGGTATTCGCTATGCGCGATGCAAGACTGCAAAAACTGGCCAGTAATCTGGCAGGCTATTCCATTGACGTTCAGCCGGGGGACAATGTCCTGATTGATATGATTGGAGCAGAACGGGAGCTCGCAAAATGTTTGATCAAGGAAGTGACAAAACGGGGAGGCAGACCGTTCGTCGAGACAAGCGACCGTTCCGTGCTCCGTTCCATGTTGAAGCATGCTACGAAAGAGCAGCTTGAACTGTGGGGGCAGCTCGATCTGGAGCGAATGAAGCAAATGCAAGGGTATATCGGGGTCCGAGCAGGCGAGAATGCGAATGAAATGGCCGATGTGCCTGATGATAAAATGAAGTTGTACGATCAGTTGTATATGAATCCGGTACATATGGAAGAACGCGTCAAACGGACGAAATGGGTTGTCCTCCGTTATCCCAATCCATCAATGGCTCAGCTGGCCAAGATGAGTACGGAGGCATTCGAAGATTTCTACTTTGACGTATGCAATTTGGACTATTCAAAAATGGATCGTGCGATGGACCCGCTGCAAGCTTTGATGCAACGGACGGACCGCGTCCGCATCGTTTCGCCAGGTACGGATCTAACGTTCTCCATTAAAGGCATTGGCGCTAAAAAATGCTCGGGGCACCGAAATATTCCGGATGGCGAAGTGTTTTCCGCGCCGGTACGGGATTCCGTTCAGGGTAAAATTACCTATAACTCTCCGAGCGTCTATTCCGGTGTTTCTTTTCAGAACATTTCATTTACGTTCGAGAACGGCAAAATTGTCGAGGCGACGAGCAATGATACGAAGCGTCTAAACGAAATATTGGATGCGGATGAAGGCGCCCGTTATATTGGTGAATTCGCAATCGGTTTTAATCCATACATCTTACATCCGATGAACGATATCTTGTTCGATGAGAAAATTGCCGGCAGCCTGCACTTTACGCCAGGGCAAGCTTACGAGGAGACGGATAACGGCAACCGCTCGTCGATTCACTGGGATTTGGTACTCATCCAACGTCCCGATTATGGCGGCGGAGAAATCTATTTCGACAATGTTTTAATCCGCAAAGACGGGGTTTTTGTGCTTCCTGAGCTTGAAGGACTAAATTCCGAAAATTTGAAATAAATGAAATAGAAGCGTTTTTCATTTTGCCCCTTGTCGGATATGATTTTTCAGGTTATCATGATTGCTAAGGAAAGCTTTACTAAAATTTCTGGAGGGATTCCCCATGTCTAACAACGCAGCTATCGTAGAAATTTCGCAAGCGGCTAGCCAATTCCGCTCTTCAATCGTCCTGCAAGCCGACAGTAAATATATTGACGTGAAAAGTATTCTTGGATTGTTTACAACTTTGGTAGGCGGTCATTCGTACGAGCTGCATGTACATGGACCGGATGCTGAAGAAGCGAAAGCAGCTATGGCTGCTGTATTCGCTAAGCATGATCTGAATATTACAGTTTTAGGCGACTAGGATTCAGCTGAATAATACGTTTTGGAAGCTTAGTATCAGGCAGATACCGTTTCCGAAAATAGAGAAGCGCTTTTTCAAATTGAAAAGGCGCTTTTCTGTTTTGTCCTTGTGTATTGGCTCTTTTTCGTCTAATATAAAAGGTATAGACGACGGCGGGTACACGCACAGGGGGGAAAACGATGTCTTCACCGGAAGTCACGGTCCAATTGCATGAGAAGGCGCTGCGTCTCCTTATGGAGGATGCCAGCAAAATCGAGAAACTGATCGAAGTTCAGATGGAGAACTTGACGACCCGTCAATGTCCGCTGTACGAAGAGGTTTTGGATACGCAAATGTACGGATTCTCGCGCGAGATTGATTTTGCAGTGCGTGCGGGACTCATAACCGAGCCAAGCGGGAAGGAAATGCTGAGCAGGCTTGAGCGCAACTTGGCGCAGCTGTATGAAGCGTTGAATAGAAAAGAGTAGACTCCAGTTGGAGCCTACTCCTTTTTTTTTGCCTGGATTATTAGACGAGGTAGAAAGCAAAGCCCAGAATGATATAAACCATTAGCAGCAGGAAGCCTTCATACCAGTTCGTATTGCCGTCTCTCGATACTGATTTGGCGATAAAGACTGATACGCCTATTGCGGTCAGCTCGATTGGGGTAAAGATAATGTCCATCGTATCGCCAAACAGCGTACTGACCAAAATCAGCACCGGTGCAACGAATAAAGCGATCTGCAGACTGCTTCCGATGGCGATTTCGACAGCAGCGCCGATCTTGTTCTTCATAGCGAGCATGATCGCTGCGCTGTGCTCTGCCGCATTGCCGACGATGGCAATAACAAAAGCACCTACGAATAACTGGGACAAGCCAAATCTTTCGGTAAAGGTATCCAGCGTATGTACAAGCCATTCACTGGTGAAGGCGACCATTACCGTTGCTACTATGAGTAGAATAATGGAGGTGCCCTTTGACCATGCTGGCTCTTCACCATGGTCGGCGTTCATTTCGGTATCCGAAAGAACGTCTTTATGGGTAATCATGGAGAAGACGAGCCAGAGCAAGTACGATACGATGAGAATGCAGGCCACTGCCAAGCTGAGGAAATGGTCCTTGGCAAGCGAGAAATGCTCCGCTCCGACGAATACGGCCGGAACGAACAGTCCGATAACTGCCATAATCATAAGTGTCGAATTATGCTCCGCCAGCTGGTTGTTGAACTTCTGCTGCTTGTACTTGAGTCCGCCGGCGAAAAGGCTAAGACCAAGGACGAGAAGCAAATTGCCGATGATCGAACCGGTGATGCTCGCTTTAACCATGTCGAATAATCCTTCTTTAACGAGGAAAATCGCAATGATGAGCTCTGCCGCATTGCCGAAGGTGGCGTTAAGAAAGCCTCCAAGCCTTTGGCCGGCATAATGCGCCACGCTTTCGGTCGCCTTGCCTAGAAAACCGGCAACGAACACGATCGCAATCGCGGAAATAATGAATTGAAGCGTCATGTCAAATCCGGCGAAATGGCCGATTGCGCTTAGCGCAAACATAACGATCAATCCGGTGAAAAACAATTTCTGTCTCACGAAAAAAGCCACCTTTGCATGATAGATGTTGAAAACTGTAATTAATATATCGAAAAAAATGTCGCATGTAAACTTTTTCCTAAGCATTGCTGATTGGAGCCGCTCTTTTGTTGCTTCCGCGCCTGCCATCCAGTACAATGAACATATATGGCAAATTGAGGAGTGAATAACATGACCGAGGACCTTCAAACCGGCATTATCCGTATTTCAGACGATGTAGTTGCAACGATTGCGGGACTCGCAGCACTAGAGACTCCGGGAATTGCCGCGATGTCCGGCGGAATTTCCGAAGGATTGGCTAAACGACTGAGCGGGAAAAATGTGCAAAAGGGCGTTTCGGTGGAAGTCGGCCAGCTGGAAGCTGCGATTGATCTTCGTATTATCGTCCATTATGGCATTCCCATTCAAGAGGTATGCCGCCAACTTCAGCTTAATGTACGTGAATCCGTTGAAAATATGACCGGCCTCCATGTCGTCGAAGTGAACGTAAAGGTGGAAGGCGTAGCCTTTAAGGAAGAAGAGACAACGGAAGAAACAAACCGGCTCAAATAGTGTTTCCTAGCAGAGCTTGCTGTATGACAAGGAATTGTACAGCAAGCTCTAGTTTTTAAAAATGTCATGCAAAAAAAAGGTATCTTCCGTCTTTAAACCGGAAGATACCTTTTTTATATTCGGCTTCTCATTACCGTTGGGTTAGAACGTTTTGGACGTTCCTGCTTGTTATGCTCCCGCGAAATGCTAAGCAGAACGCCGACGCTCATCAAGCAGACGAACAGCGAAGTGCCCCCGGCACTAATGAAAGGCAAGGTTACGCCCGTTAACGGGATCGTACCGGTGACGCCGCCGATGTTGATGAACGCTTGTATGCCAATGCTGGCGACAATGCCGACGCCAACGATCGTGCCGTACTGATCGGGGCAGCGAAGCGCAACGATCAAACCCCGCCATAAGAAGAACAGATAAGTTAGAATGAATAATGCCGAGCCGAGAAAGCCGAATTCTTCTGCAATGATCGAGAAAATAAAATCATTGTAAGGATAGGTCAAATAGTGAAGCTTCTGAACGCTTTCTCCGAATCCGGCTCCGGTCAATCCGCCATGACCAAGCGCCTGCAAGGAAGAAACGAGCTGAAGGCCGGTGTTTTCCTTATCTGCCAATGGATCCATGTAAGCGGTAAATCTCGCGATTCGGTATGCCCAAACTTCAGGAGCTTGAAAGGCCATCGATAAACTGACGACAACAGTCAGTATAACGCCGATAATCGAGCCTGCCATAAAAATATGCTTCAAATTAGCTCCGCCTGCAATAATCATTACGATCGCAGTAGCAGCCAATATCATACATGAGCCTAAATCGGGCTGCAGCATGATGAGGCCGCAGACCAAGCCGATGATAATAAGGACAGGGAGAAGACCTTTTTTGAAGTCGCGGAATTTCTCGTCCTTCTTAGCAATCAGCGAGCCCAGATACAAAATAAGCGCCAGCTTGGCCAATTCCGTAGGCTGTATGCGCAAGGGTCCGATCGGCAGCCAGCTGCTCGCGCCGTTTATCGGTTCGGTGAAGGGCACGATGAGCAGCATGATCAGCACAGGTATAAACAGGAAGATGAAGCCTTTCTTGTAGAACTTATAGGGCAGATTCATCATAAACAGCATCGTGAACACGCCTAGCAGCGCCCACAGGAGCTGCTTCTTCAGAAAGTAAAATGCATCGTTGTTGAATTTCTGAGCTACTAAAGCGACATTGGAGCTCGCGCTGAATACCATCACGAGCCCAAAGCCGGCTAGCAGTATCGCAAGGATGAGAAGCAGAAAGTCTGGTCGTCCACGACTGCCGTTCTGCGTGTTTCCCATACTACGCAAGCAGCTGCTTCAGCTGTTCCAGCTTCTGATTTGCGATGCTCATAATCGGTTCTGGAATTGGTGATTCATATTCCATGCCGTGCGGAAACGTTGCTTTTCCAATGTATACGGCTTCAATAGCCAATACGGCATGCGGGTTTTCCAGCTTGCCTTCTACGGCACGCGTGTTGATGCGCACGAAGTATTCAGAGTTGGTCGCGCGATCTTCCAGCTTCAAGTCATATGTAGCGCGATAATATTCCCATTGCCAACGAACGAAGCCAAGCTGCTCCGCGGAATCGTCCAAATGCGAGAGTTCGCTTTGAACACCGTCAAGGCCTGTATTGTTAATAATCATTGTAGTTCCTCCTTATAATTCGTAAGCGTGGGTGAATTGGACGTACTTTGTACATTCTTTTCCCATGATAGTATGTTTCCCCAGTCTGTGCAACCCTTACTCCGTCCTATAATCTACAATGTACGTGACAGATTAACGAAATGTAGCAAAGCTGGACAGCGATGCGATAATCCGCTTTCTCTTTGGCGCTTGCATCTGGTAAAATGGAATGAAAAGGAGGTTTGCAGAAAATGAAGACAAGCGGCGAACGTCATGAACGGCTGCAGCGTCTTTATCCGGACATGGTCCGGTGGCGCAGATATCTCCATCAGTATCCGGAGCTGTCTTATAAAGAGACAGAAACATCGAAATGGATTGCCAAGCAATTACGAGCTTTCGGCTGCGAGGTGAGGGAAGAAGTCGGAGGATATGGCCTCATTGCTACGGTCAGAGGCGCATTGCCCGGGCCGGTTGTCGCCCTCCGAGCCGATATAGACGCCTTGCCGATTCAAGATGAGAAAGAATGTGAATATGCGTCCAAAATTCCAGGCGTCATGCATGCTTGCGGGCATGACGGCCATACAGCCGCATTGCTTGCTGCGGCCAGCTTTTATCAAGAGCAGGCAGCCAGTTTGGCCGGCGAAAGACGGTTTCTGTTTCAACCGGCTGAAGAAGTAACGCCTGGCGGCGCTTTGAACATGATTAGAGACGGCGCTCTAGAAGGGGTGGATGCGATATATGGCGTTCATCTATGTTCTCCGCTCCCGTACGGTCAAATTTCGACCAAAGAAGGCGCGTTTATGGCTTCTGCCGACGAATTCACCCTTGATATTCTTGGTGTAGGCGGACATGGCGGCATGCCGCATCACACGGTAGATACAATCATCGTAGGCTCTGCTCTCGTACAAGCGGTTCAGTCTATCGTAAGCCGTAGCATCAACCCGCTTGAGCCGGCCGTTGTAACGATCGGGTCCTTCCAAGCGGGATCGACGAATAATGTCATTGCTGACCGCTGCCGCATGAAGGGAACGGTTCGGGCGTTCGACGAAACGACAAGGATGCTCATTCATAATCGTCTGAAAGCGGTTATTCACTCAACCTGTGAAATGTACGGGGCGGATTATGATCTCGACCTGCGTATCGGCTACCCGCCAGTTGTGAATGACGACCGGGAAGCGGCACGCTGCTTGGAGGTAGCCGAGCAGCTGTTTGGCAGCTCTGCAGCCGTTCATGCCGACGCGGTAATGGCGGCAGAAGATTTTTCCTACTATTTGAAAGAAAAGCCCGGCTGCTTTATGTTCGTTGGAGCCCGTAACGAGGAGACCGGAGCCAAATATGCACATCATCATCCGAAATTCGATCTGGACGAGCGTGCGATGATTTATTCTGCTGAGATGCTGATTGGCATGGCGGAAAGTTACGCCGAGGAATGGCTGGGCAGCCGCTAGGGTACGTTAAGGTCAGGTCGATATGACCTTATCATCCTTAGGAGGGATACCAGTTGAACGATAGAACGGTCAGGCAGCTTATGTCCACCGATTGCGTCACAGCGACGCTGAAGGATAACGTGTATGAGCTTGCTGTATTAATGAAACATCATGATATCGGTTTTGTTCCGATTGTGGAAGAATCCAAGCTAGTCGGGGTCGTAACGGACCGTGATCTGGTTATCAGAGGCTATGCAGAGAAGCATTCCGGCTCTACCGATGTAGCGACGGTAATGACCAGAGATGTGGAGACTATTGGCCCCGAAGCAACCGCAGATGAAGCGGCAAGATTAATGGCGAATAACAAAATTCGCAGGCTCGCTGTTGTTGAGGAGGGCCGATTGGTCGGCATAGTGGCGATTGGAGATTTGGCCGTTCGCGACTTGTTCGTTCACGAAGCGGGGGAAGCATTAAGCGAAATATCCGAATCGGCAGCCGATAACGGGCAATTATCACATCATTGAGCAAGAGCCATACAATAGAAGAACAGGAGTATTCCGAACGTGGAGGTCGGTATGCTCCTGTTCTTCTATTTTTATGTGCAGCCGGGCATAAAAACGGTCCAATAGCTTCATAATTAGAAGTGAGACAGCAGTGGAGAGTTTTCCTGCTTTAGAACATTGAATACGAAACGGGGGATCGCCATGCTGGAGAGTCAGGACGGGCCGCTCATCATACAATCGGATATGACGGTTTTGCTCGATAATATGCATCCTTTGTCGGAGAAAGCCCGAGATCAACTCGGTATGTTCGCGGAAATGCTGAAGAGACCCGGCAACTGGCATACTTACCGGATTACAGCATTAACGTTGTGGAACGCCGCAGCCGGAGGTATGCAAGCAAACGATGCCGTTGCAGTGTTAACCCGTTACGGGCGCTACGGCTTGCCTGCTTTCGCGGAATCCAGCATTAGAAGACTAATGGACCGCTACGGCAAGCTCCGTATGGAGCATCGCGGCGAACAGCTTCTGCTATGCGGAAGCTCAGAGCTTCTGGATGAGCTTCTGGAGAAGAAGGAACTGGAGGCATGGCGCAAGAAGAGATCGGGCAGCGAAGAGCTGGAGGTGCGTCCCGAGGACCGGGGGATGCTTAAGCAGGAATTGACCCGGCTAGGATATCCGGTTGTCGATCTGGCCGGCTATCACGCGGGTGAATCCTTGACGGTAGAGTTAAGAGCTGCAACCCGGGGGGGAAAGCCTTTCGCCTTGCGGGATTATCAGCAGCAAGCGGTCGAGCGCTTTTATAGAGAAGGAACGGTTCAAGGCGGGAGCGGCGTTATTGTATTGCCCTGCGGGGCTGGGAAGACGATTGTTGGTATCGCCGCACTTGTTCAGCATCGGAGCGCAGCGCTTATCCTAACCTCCAATGCTACATCCGTAAAGCAATGGAAGGAAGAACTGCTGGACAAGACAACGCTGCAGCCTTCCGAGGTGGGTGAATATACAGGGGTAACCAAGCAGGTTCGACCTATAACGATCGCAACCTATCAGATTTTGACTCACCGCAAATCGAAGGACGAGCTGTTTCGTCATATGAAACTGTTTTCGGAGCGGGACTGGGGACTCATTATTTATGATGAGGTTCATCTGCTGCCGGCTCCCGTGTTTCGGATGACGGCGGAGATTCAGGCGACAAGGCGTCTCGGTTTAACGGCAACGCTGGTCCGCGAGGACGGCTGCGCGGAGGACGTTTTTTCGCTGGTTGGACCCAAGCAGTACGATCTGCTATGGAAATCGGTTGAGGCAAAAGGTCATATCGCGGCCGTTACCTGTACGGAAATCAGAGTCCCTCTCGACCAGGGCATTACCGAGCTGTACCATAGCGCTGAAAAAAAATCCAAACTGCGGCTCGCCGCCGAAAATCCCGGCAAGCTTGATGTGATCAAGCGGCTGCTTCACCGGCATGAAGGCACTCCGACGCTAATTATCGGTCAATATTTACAGCAGCTGCACCGGATAGCGGAAACGCTGGACGTTCCAGTCATAACGGGCGAATTGCCGATACAAGAGCGGCAGCAGCTGTACGATCGCTTCCGGTCGGGCGACGTTCCGGTGCTGGCGGTATCGAAGGTCGCTAATTTTGCCGTTGATTTGCCCGATGCAGCGGTTGCGATCCAGGTGTCCGGAAGCTACGGTTCGAGGCAGGAGGAAGCGCAGCGGATTGGCCGGATTCTTCGTCCCAAGCAAGGGAGGAACGAGGCCTGGTTCTATACGATTGTGAGCGATGGCACAAATGAGACGGAGTTTGCGCTGAGAAGACAGCTTTTCATGGTGGAGCAGGGCTATCACTACGAGTTGGAAAAAGGGTAAGACCAGAAAGGAGTCGCTTCATAAATGAACGTGAGACAGCTGTCGGAACGGCTTTCGGCCGGCAAACAAGCGGAATTTATGGAAGCTGGCGCATGGCAGCCGGCTGCCCGAGAGGGGCTCCGATGGCAGAATGTGGCTGCGGATGCACGTTACGTGGAGTTGGCTGCCGGATTACTGAGCAATGGAGCTCGAGCCGTGTTCCGAGCGCTGCTTGCCAGATACGGTCCAGTTCCGGTCCTGGAAGAACATCTGCTGCGTGAAGGTCCTGCTGACGCGAGGCTGTCGCGTGCGGAGTTCCGTTGCGGGATGAATGAACTGCTGCAGGCAGGAATATTGCTCGCTGCCCGCCGGAGCTGGGGGGAACGGTATTATTTTACGGTGTGGGACAGCTTTAAGGTCTGGCGAAACTGCTTGCTGCCCTGTGCGGTCTCCCCGATTGCGGACAAGGATTGCCGGCTGGAGATGGCAGAGGAGCCGGCTGTGCCGTTAGGCAGACAATTGCTTGCATCGTGGACGGAGCTAGCCCGATGCGGTCTGGAATTGACGACTAAAGGACAGCTGGCTAAAAGAACCGTGCAAAAAGCGAGTCAGCCATTGGCTGCTGCAGACGTTTGGCTTGAGAGACTTGGCTCCCGTGGCGGAGAGACGGGCATCAGCTATCCGCTAGGATTGGCATTGGCGCTTGAAATCGCTAGTCGTATGGAATTGATCGTACCGGGGCAAAAGCGGCTGGTCTGGCAGACAGAGGCATTATCGGAATGGCTGGCAATGCCTGCGCTTATTCGCGAGTCTATGCTTCATGAATGGTGCATGCTTCACTTGGCTTACCAGAAGCCGCAATCGGCTCATGCGGCAGCCGTTTTAAGCAGCTTGGAAGCGGGTAAATGGTATGAAGAGCGAAAGCTGACAGACCATCTATTGGAAATGCTGCATGTGCTGCAGCATGAGAGTTGGGTCAAGCCTATATCCTTAAACGGCTGGGAGGAATGGCTGGAGCTCCTGCTGGCTTTCGGATGGCTGGAGCGGGCGCAATCTCCGGCAGGATCACTGCTGCGATGGCGGATCGAGCCGCGAAGCAGCCAGGCTGCTGCTTCACTTGCAGCTTCCGCCGGACAGCTTCGTTCAGCGTCTATTATCGTAGAGCCTAACGGTGATGTGATCGCTTTTCCCCATAGTGATTTCCGGCTGTTATGGGAGCTTGAGCTTATCGGGGAGCGCGTATCATCCGCTGACCGTCTGACGGTATATCGGCTTAGCGCAGCGGCAACGGCCAGAGCGTTGAAGCAGGGACGAACGCTGGAATCTATTTTATTATTTTTGCAGGAGGCTTCTGGTACGGAGCTGCCCCCGCTTGTCCGATCGTGTTTGGAGGATTGGTCTTCTGCTTCGGGACAGAACGAGAGGGTTAGAAAAGAATTAGAATCAGAATCAGAATCAGAATTGTTCCGAAGTTTTCCTTTTCTGGACGCGAGCTTGGAAGGGGGATTTCATGAAGGCATTCCGCTGGGACCCTCTGCAGGGATGCTGTATAATGGCTGGCTGGAGCAGCATTTCGAACTGCTGGAAGAGGACGGGATGCAGCAGCCATTTCCCGAGCTGGAGCGCGTGCCTGTAAGCTGGGTGAAGCAATTTCGCGCCTATCATCATTCTACGAAAAGGGAAATGCTGGAACGGGCGCTGTCCTGGCATTCCCCGGTTCAACTAAAGATAGAGGGCGATCTGCTTGCATTCGTCCCGGACAAGCTGGAGCAGGATGCCAGCGGCTGGACCGTTTCTGGCTTGCTCCGGGAGGAACAGCTGCAGCGTCAGGTAACGTTGACTCCCGACATGTGGGAGGAAATGAAGCTCGTCCTGCCAGGCATGGACGGGTTTCTGTAAAATGGTATCTATTCGCGCAAGTATTATGATATGATAGTAAAGAAGTAAGCGAATTGAGAAGAGGTGAATAAATGCCCAATGCTATGAGGGTTTCTGCCTACACGCCAGAACAATCGTACGATGCAAGCGGCGTTTCTTCGCTCGATATGGCGTCGCTGCTGCTTAGCGCGTATGAGCTAGGCGATTCGATCAATCAATCGGCGGAGGTTGCCGAATATTTATATTGGAAAGATGCTGTCGACCGTGATGTCCAGGTGGAGCAGAAGATGAAAGAGTTCGCGAAAGCGAGGGAGCTGTTTGAGGAATGCCAGCGTTTTGGGCGTTTCCATCCTGATTATCACGCCGCGAAGGATAAGGTGAAGGCCATCCAGCGCGAGCTGGACGGGATTGAGTCTGTTGCCAAGTTCAAGGCGGCTGAGCATGAAGTCGACACGATGCTTTTCGAAGTGTCACGGCTTATCGCTGAATCGGTGTCGGAGACGATCAAGGTTCCGAGCAACGAAGGCACGTCCAAGGGCGGCGGTTGCGGAAGCGGCGGTTCCTGTGGCTGCGGAAGCGGCGGCTGCGGTTAGACGAAGGAATGCTGCTCGGCAGCGAAGCTGAAAAGACCTTACGGAGGGAAGAGATGTTGTTAGCCGAACGAACGGGGTATATCATTTGGGTCAGCGATCTGAAAGCGGCCAGAAACCTAGATAAATATGGCACGGTCCATTATATGTCGCGCAAAATGCATTATGTCGTTATGTACATGAATGCAGAGCGGGCAGAGGATGCGGTGCGCAGCATCGGACGTCTTCCATTTGTCCGAAAGATTGAACGATCCTACCGTAACGAGCTTAAGACCGAGTACACCAAAGATAACGATGACAAATCGCATTTTTACAGCATGTAGTAATCGTACAGTAACAACAGGAAGACGGTTTGAAGGTGAAAGATTGCCGGAAAACCGTCTTCTTTTTTCATATATTTACATTTTATTACAATATTGGTGCGGCTTTATTTTATTGTTGAAAAATCGGACAATCATGGTAAAATAATGAGTACATAATAGTAAAATAGGCCTGGTTCTTTGGAAGGGGTGTGGTTTGTAATGAAGGACAAAGTGACTAAAAGATGGAACACCTACGAAACATTTTATATCGATTTGGGCGATAAAAAAGTAGCGGACATCGTCATCACGAACCACGCGAGGAGCCGTTGGTCTGATCGCGTAGAAACCGAGAAGACCGGGTACGAGGATATAGCAGATTTTCTCTGGGACTGCCTTAAGAAAGAACGGGTCAAGCCTTATTACCGCAACGAACAGGACGTTTACTTAATCGATGACGATCTTGTGTTTGTAGCCGAGTTTACCGTGTCTGAGAATGATACCGACCTGCTCGGAAACCCTCTACATAAAATGATTATCGTTACCTTCCTCGGACGAATGTCGGAGACGATTGAATTGCGGGATCTGAAATCTTACTACTCATGGCTGCGTCACTCCAGAAGAATGACATTAGTGAAGAACAGCAGAAAACGAAAATAAATGTTAAAGTTTGTATAAATATTGTAAAGGCGCGGCTCGGATTGGACGAGCCGCGCCTTTTTGATGCGTCTATTCGCGGCCTTGTAGTATAATAGGCGTCATAAGAGAGGGTGGTCGCACAGATGGCGCTTAATTTTCATCAGCTGCATATTTTTTACACGGTTGCGGATCGGGGGAGCTTCTCGGCGGCCGCAGGCGCGCTGCATATGACTCAGCCTGCCGTAACCATGCAAGTGCAGTCGCTTGAAGACTATTTCGGGACGAAGCTGCTGCAGCGCTCGACGAAGAGAATCGATTTGACGGAAGCAGGCAAAGCGCTAATGCCTTACGCCCGGCGCAGTATCGAGCTTATTCGCGATACGGATCAAGCGATGTCTACGTTTACGAGGCAATTGAAGGGAAAGCTGCAGCTGGGTGCGAGCTTGACGATCGGCGAGTACATTTTGCCGCGTCTTCTCGGGCCTTTTGGCATGGAGTTTCCGCATATTACAATAAGCATGAAAGTTATAAATACGGCACAGATTATGGAAGACATTTTGAATCATCAATTAAATTTTGGATTGATCGAGGCGCCCGTCAACCATCCGGATATGCATATGGAAGCGGTTATGAGCGACGAGCTGAAGCTGATCGTGCCGAAAGGGCATCCGCTTGCGGGACGTACGGATGTTATGCTGGACGAGGTGGCAGATTATCCATTTGTTCTTCGTGAGCAAGGGTCTGGAACCCGGCTTGTGATGGAGGAGCAGTTAAAGCGCAAAAATATCGATCCGGCCGATTTGAAGATCGTTATGGAGCTTGGAAGCACTGGCGCTGTCAAATCAGCGGTTGAAGCGGGACTGGGTGTCTCCTTTCTGTCGGCATCCTCAGTCAAGCATGAGGTGGCGCTTGGACTTCTTCATATCGTACCGATTCATAACGTAAGGTTCAGGCGGCAATTTTACTCCATTTATCTGAAATCGGCTGTGCTGCCGATATCTGCGGTTACGTTTCTTACCTTTTTGAGAGAGAGGGATCTGCAACAATGGCTGTAACAAGCAATGGAAAAGCGGATTTGCATACGCATACAACGGCTTCGGACGGGACTCGGCAGCCTGCAGATAATGTACGGCTGGCAAAAGAAGCGGGGTTGTCGGCGGTTGCGATTACCGATCATGATACGATGGCGGGCGTGGAAGAAGCGATTGCCGAAGGGGAGAGGATTGGTATTACCGTCGTACCCGGTGTAGAGCTAAGCACCGTTGCCGAAGGGCGTGACATTCACATTCTCGGGTATTATACGGACTGGCGAGATGTGTTGTGGCAGGAGCGGCTTGCCGGGTTGCGCGGCACGAGAGACCAGCGCAATGAAATGATCGTTGAGCGGCTGGTACAGCTCGGTGTGTCTATCACGATGGATGAAGTGATTCGTGCTGCGGCTTCGAGCGAAGCGGCAGGCGACGGCAATGGGAGTTCTGCTCGGGCTAAAGGGAAGACAATCGGACGTCCCCACATTGCTGAGGTGCTGTTGAATAAGGGTGTCGTGTCAACTATGAAAGAAGCATTTGATCTTTATTTGGCTGAAGGCGCTGCGGCTTACGTCAATCCGCCCCGGCTCCATCCCTTTGAAGCCATTGAATGGATCAGGGAGGCGGGCGGAACGAGTGTCATTGCCCATCCTGGTCTCTATGGCGACGATGAACTCGTCGAGAAGATCGTTCGCCGCGGCATTGAAGGCATAGAAGCCTACCATTCCGATCACGATGCTGAAGCGGAAGCGCGCTATGTGCAGATGGCTGAGCGTCACGGCCTGCTGGTGACAGGCGGCTCAGACTATCATGGCGAACGGCAGGGTAAAGTGTTCCACGGTGCAATTGGCAGCCGGACGGTGAACGCAGACGTGCTGCGGCAGCTCAATAAGCGGAACAGGGATTAGCTGAAGCGCGCATTGCTGATAGAAAAGGCGGGGGCGGAGGTTTATCTAGAATGGATGAACTGATGACCTGGGACAGCGTCAAAATGCAAATGTGCATTTTGATAGCTGCATTTTAGCCGAAAATGGGCTTCAAAATGCAAAAATACATTTGAAATCGCTGAAAAAGGCCGAAACGACGCGTTTCGGCTTTTTCAAACTGTATTTTTACATTTTGAGGATGAAAATCAGCGGTAATTGGCATCTCCAAACTGCAGTTTTACATTTTGATTTAAAAAGGGTCAGCTGTGAAGAAGCGATAATGCTCGCTTCTTGCCGCTGACCCTTTTAACGTTAGTTGACGCTGCGGGATGGCAGTTGTTTCAGACGTTGTTCATCGGGTGTGATGAACAACGTTTTTTGATGGTCGTAGATGACAAAGCCGGGCTTGGCACCGCTTGGCTTACGGACATGCCGGATGAACGTATAATCTACCGGAACAAGGCTCGACGAGCGCGCCTGACTGAAGTGAGCGGAAAGCATGGCAGCTTCCTCCAGTGTAGCGTCGCCAAAGTCGCCGCCGCGGATGACAACATGCGAGCCGGGAATATCTTTCGTATGCAGCCAGGTATCCGCTGGGGAGGCGAGCCGGTTCGTTAAATATTCGTTTTGCGTATTGTTTTTGCCCACATAGATCTGCGCTCCCTCGGAGGAAGTGTAGCAGAGCAGAGTAGGGCGTGCTGCCTTTTTCCTTTTCGGTCCACGCTTGGCCCGGTCTCTCAAATAGCCTTGCTCCACCAGCTCCTCGCGAATCTCCTCAATGTCGGAGAGGGAGGCATTGTCGAGCTGCTGCAGCAAAGACTCCAAATATTGAATTTCCGATTGTGCCAGCTCCATCTGTTCGCCTACGATCGCGATACTGTTCTTGTGCTTCGTATAGCGCCTGAAATATCGCTGGGCATTGTCAGATGGAGTCAGTTGCGGATCAAGCTCGATTTTGACAGTTGCCTGTTCTTCGTCATAAAAGTTCACCAGCTCCACCGACTTATCACCGCGCTGGATTTGATGCATGTAGGCGGTCACAAGCTCTCCCAGTACACGGTATTTGTCTGCGTCCTTCGCTTCCTCCAGCGTTTCTTGGAGCTTATCGATTTTTTTCGCATTTTTCGCCTTTTCGTTTTGGACGAAACGGATGAGGTCGGAGACGCGCTGCTTCACGGTATCCCGTTCGGCTTTGTCGCCGTAATAGGCTTCCAGACATTCGCTTACCGTCTCGAAACGTTCCACTTCTCCGTCAATATGGGTCAGCTCCGTTACGGAGAAGAAAGATTTGCCCTTTGCATCGGTGACGATGTTTGGCGCAAAGCGTCCCGTGCGAATTTGCTCCGTGAAGCGGGAAAAGCTTTCCCAAAGGCTCAAGCCTTCGTGCTCGGAACGATATACGAGCTCTTTCGCCAGCAGCGGACTTAACCCGCTGAAGGCTTGAACGAGCTTTTGCTGCGGTGTCAAGGCAGTTGAAGAACCCGCTGAAGCTGGACGCTCTGGACGCTCTGCCTCTATCTGTTCAGCAGCAGCTTCACTAGCCGCATCCGCCAGCTCGCGTGCATGCAGCGCGGACCAAAATTGCTCCTCGCTGTCGATTGCCAGCGGATCGACTTTGCCCTGATCGGGCGGTGCCGTGTAGCGGCTGCCCGGCATAACGATCCGGAAGCTGCTGATCGCCGGCGTTACATGATGGATGCCGTCATGGATATTGCCGGTGTTCGGATCGAGCAAGATTACGTTGCTGTGCCGGCCCATAATTTCGATAATGATTGTCTTTGCGGACACATCGCCGAGCTCATCCCGATGGCGTACGTCGATATGAATGATTCTTTCGCGTCCGATTTGGCGGACCCCTTCAATAACTGCGCCTTCGCAATGCTTGCGGAGCAGCATGCAGAACATCGGAGCTTCCAGCGGATTCATATAGGATGCGTTCGTCCAATGAACGCGAGGATAAGTCGGGTTAGCGGATAGAAGCAGCTTGCCGGGATTGCTGCCCCCGCGAATGCCGAAGACCAGATCATTGTCTGTCGGCTGATGGATTTTATGAATGCGGGCGCCGATGCTGCGTCCCAGTTCTTCTACAATTGCATGTATAACGATACCGTCTAATGCCATGGCTTATGTATCTCCTTTGTGAGCCGTATTCTCCTATCATGCCATAGTTGGGCTAAAAACTTAAGCCCTGTTGGGATATTTCGCAGGTTGTCCGAATACATTTAGGCTTGAGAGGCTGTCCGAGGGCGCTCGGCATTAACGGGAGGGAGTCACGATGGAACAAAAGAAATGGCACCAATTAGGAAAGAGCGAGTTGGCGGAAACGCTGGGCAGCTCGCCCGAGCAGGGATTGTCGCCGGCGGAAGCGGCAGAGAGGCTTGCTGCACACGGCAGAAATGAGCTTGCCGAGGGCAAAAGGGTTTCGCCGATTCTTCTTTTTCTGAATCAGTTCAAAGATTTCATGGTGCTTGTGCTTATGGGCGCAACTCTTATATCGGGGCTGCTGGGCGAATATCTGGATGCGATTACGATCGTGCTGATTATTCTGCTGAATTCAGTTCTCGGCTTCGTACAAGAGTTTCGTGCGGAAAAGTCGCTTCATGCGCTGAAAGAACTGTCTGCCCCGATGGCAAAAGTGCTGCGTGATGGACAACAGCTTGCCTTAGCGGCCAAGGAACTGGTAGCAGGTGATATCGTCTTGCTGGAAAGCGGGGATCGGATTCCGGCTGACATCCGGCTGCTGGAGGCCAATAGCTGTTACATTGAAGAGTCAGCATTAACGGGAGAGTCTGTACCAGTAGGCAAGCATGCAGCAGCGATTCAGGATGATGAGCTGCCGCTTGGCGATCAGCGCAACCTTGGATTCATGGGAACGATGGTGACGCGTGGTACAGCCAAAGGGATGGTTGTTCGCACCGGCATGAACACCGAAATGGGGAAAATCGCCGGGCTGATCGATCAGACTGAGTCGATGGAGACGCCATTGCAGCACCGGTTGGAGCAGCTTGGCAAAATATTAATCGTCGTAGCAGTCGCATTGACGATCGTAGTCGTAATAGCGGGTATCATGCATGGCCAGCCGGCTTACGGCATGTTCCTGGCAGGGGTGAGCTTGGCGGTTGCAGCCATTCCGGAGGGACTTCCGGCTATCGTCACTATTGCTTTGGCGCTGGGCGTACAACGGATGATCAAGCGCAAAGCGATCGTGCGCAAGCTGCCATCAGTAGAGACGCTAGGCTGCGCATCCGTTATATGCTCCGATAAAACGGGCACGCTGACCCAGAATAAAATGACCGTCACCCATATTTGGATGGGCGGGAGAAAGCTGAATGTAACGGGCGAGGGGTATGACATTAACGGAGGTGCTTTTGAGGATGGAGCTCCCGTTGATCTTAAGCAGGATACGAGCCTAAGAAGACTGCTGCATATCTCTGCGCTTTGCAATAATGCGGTGTTATATAAGGAAGAAGTTGCGGCTGACGCCAATGGAAAGAAAAGAAAAAGCAAGGAGCCGCAGCATGAATGGGTGATGAAGGGGGATCCGACGGAAGGTGCACTGACCGTTCTGTCCACCAAGCTGGGTCATTCGGCAAAATCACTGGAAGGCCTTTATAAACGGGAAAAAGAATTTCCATTCGATTCCGAACGCAAGCTGATGTCAGTCGTCGTCTCTCATCAAGGCGGTCGCCTGGTCTATACGAAAGGCGCGTCTGACGTGCTGCTGGATCATTGCAACTATGTGTTGTGGGAAGGTAAAGTGACGCCATTCACGGCTACATTGAAGCGCAAATGCGCGGAAGCAGCGGAGGAAATGGCCCAGTCTGCGCTTCGCGTTCTAGGCATGGCATACCGCGATCTTCGCAGCACGGATGCATGCGATAACGAGCGGGATGCTGAAAGCCAGCTGGTCTTCGTCGGCATGACGGGAATGATTGATCCGCCGCGCAAAGAAGCGCGCGAGGCGATTGCGACGTGCCGCCGTGCAGGTATTAAGACGGTGATGATTACCGGCGACCATCAATTGACGGCCGAAGCAATTGCCGGACAGCTTGGCATTATGCCTCGCGGCGGTTTGTCGTTCAGCGGGCGTCAAATTGAGCAAATGACAGACGAGCAGTTGGACCGTCAGGTCGACAACGCCTACGTCTATGCCCGGGTATCACCGGAGCATAAGCTGCGTATCGTAAAGTCGCTTCAGCGGCAAGGGCATGTCGTCGCGATGACCGGGGACGGCGTCAACGACGCTCCTGCGATCAAAGCAGCCGATATCGGAATTGCGATGGGCATCACCGGCACCGATGTATCGAAGGAGGCGTCAGCGCTCGTTCTGAGCGACGATAACTTCTCTACCATCGTTTCGGCAATTGAGGAAGGGCGAAACATTTACGAAAATATTCGTAAGTTCATCCGCTACTTGCTCGCGTCGAACGTAGGCGAAATCTTGACGATGTTTTTGGCGATGCTGGCGGGCTTGCCGCTGCCGCTCGTGCCGATTCAGATTCTATGGGTCAATCTCGTCACGGACGGTTTGCCAGCGATGGCGCTTGGCGTCGATCAGGCGGAGAAGGATTTGATGC
This sequence comes from Paenibacillus radicis (ex Gao et al. 2016), assembly GCF_014641555.1. GTDB lineage: Bacteria > Bacillota > Bacilli > Paenibacillales > Paenibacillaceae > Pristimantibacillus > Pristimantibacillus radicis. The sequence goes on along the minus strand of NZ_BMHY01000022.1, from coordinate 14,093 downwards.
AGCAGAAGCCTCGTTCTGCTAAAGAGAGCATTTTCGCAAGACGGCTTGGCTGGAAAATTATTAGCCGAGGCTTGCTGATCGGCATATGCACATTGGGTGCGTTCTGGCTTACGCTCCGTGAAGCACCGGGGGCGCAGCAGTTGGTCAAAGCGCAAACCGTTTCTTTTGCAACATTAGTGCTCGCTCAGCTCATCCATGTGTTCGACTGCCGCAGCTCGCGTTCGATTTTCCACCGCAATCCGCTGCAAAATAAATATTTGGTGTTTGCCGTCCTATCGTCACTTCTGCTGATGCTTGGCGTTGTCTATATTGAAGCGCTGCAGCCAATCTTCAAAACCGTTCCGCTGGGCTTCCGGGAATGGTGCCTGGTATTTGTAGCTGCTGGAATACCGACTTTCTTGATGGGAATTGGTAGCGTGTTGGGCTCGAGAAAGCCGAAAAACAAGCAAGCGAACATGTCGCTGAAGCCAAATTCGCCGTTGCTGCGCCGTTAATCCTGTCTAAAAATGCAAATGATGATGTAAATTATGAATAGCGTTTCTCCCAGCTTTGCGGTATGCTAATAGGAAAAAATGATAGCTTTCCGGCTCTGGAAAGCCGCAGCATAAGGGAGTGCGAATTCATTGAAATTTACTAAAATGCATGGATTAGGCAATGATTTCATCGTAGTTGCCGGTGAGCAGCAGCTTCCGGAAAACGCAGCTCAGCTTGCAATTGAGCTTTGCAATCGGTTTTTCGGCATCGGTGCGGACGGTCTCGTATATATTTTGCCATCGGAAATCGCTGATTTCCGGATGCGCATCATCAACTCCGACGGCTCTGAAGCGGAGCAATGCGGCAATGCGATTCGCTGTGTTGCGAAATATGTTTATGACAACGGTTTGACCAATCAAGAAGAGATTACGATTGAGACGCTTGGCGCTGGTGCACAGCGGGTACAGCTCACTGTGGAAAGCGGCAAAGTGCAAACCGTTCGTGTCGACATGGGCGAGCCGATTCTAAGTGGCCTGCAGGTTCCGACAACGGTTGATGCCGAGCAGGTTATAGAGCATCCGGTAACGGTTGACGGGCGGGAATTCCGCTTTACGGCTGTATCGATGGGCAACCCGCATGCCGTCATTTATGTTGACGACGCGGTCAACTTCGATCTGGCAACTTGGGGACCCAAGCTGGAGACGCATCCTTTGTTCCCGCGCAAAATCAACGTAGAGTTTGTTACTGTGAAATCCCGCTCGCATACGGATATGCGCGTGTGGGAGCGCGGTGCAGGCCCGACCCTCGCTTGCGGAACAGGCGCTTGCGCCACCGTCGTTTCCTCCGTTCTGAACGGCTTGACGGATCGTACGGCGACGGTGTCGCTCAAAGGCGGGGACCTTCTGATCGAGTGGAATGAAGAAGACAATCACGTCTATATGACAGGGCCGGCTGCGGAAGTATTCCGCGGCTCGTTGTAAGGTGGGTGCCCTATGACGAATATAACGGAAAAACTTAATTTAAGAGAAGCGCTCGGGCAGCGCATTTTGACCGGAGACGGCGCGATGGGAACCTATCTATATCAGATGGGGTTCCCTGTCGGCGTTTCATACGAAGAATTCAATACGCTGCGTCCTGATGTCATCGAGAACGTGCACCGGAGATATTATGAGGCCGGAGCTCGCGTCATTGAGACGAATACGTTCTCTGCCAATTTAGAGAAGCTTGCAATTTATGGTTTGGATTCAGAGATGGAGGCCATCAACCGCGCGGGTGTTCGAATTGCCAGATCCGCTGCAGGTGACGATGCCTACGTCGTTGGGGCAGTCGGCTCGATCCGCGCCGGCAAGCTCAAAAACATCCGTACAGCCAAAGTAAGCGAAGCGTATGAGCGTCAGATGGATGCGCTGCTAACAGAAGGCGTTGACGGTATCATGCTGGAGACATTTTATGATTATGATGAAATGCTGCTTGCGCTGCGCATTGCCCGCAAGCTGTCCGCTGATGTGCCGGTTATTTGTCAATTTGCAGTTGAAGACGTTGGCCGCACGCAGGACGGCACCGGCTTGAAGGAAGCGTTCGATCAATTGCAGCTCGCTGGTGCGGATGTTGTGGGCTTCAACTGCCGCAGCGGTCCGAATGGCATTATGCGTGCTATCGACGCGATTTCCGGACCGGTACAGCTGCCGATGTCGATTTTCCCGAACGCCGGTATTCCTGATTACGTAGACGGCAAGTATACGTATTCGGCTGGCCCGGATTATTTTGCGGAGACAGCACGCCGGTTTGCTGACCGCGGAGCACGCATCGTTGGCGGCTGCTGCGGTACGACGCCGGAGCATGTAGCTGCAATGTCCGCCGCTTTACTGGACTATGTGCCTTCACCCGGAGGCAGCCAAGCAACTGCAGTTGCTGAACCAAAACAAGCCGAGACGATTATCGTTACGAAGCCTGCAGCTGCAAAACCGGAAGTGGCAGTCGTATCCGGTGCGGATACAGGAGACGGACAAGCACAAGAGCCGTCGCTTGTTGATCTGGTGAAAGAGCGTCATACCGTTATCGTGGAGCTTGATCCGCCGCGTGATCTCGATATCCGCAAATTTATGGATGGCGCAGCAGCCTTGAAGGCGTGCGGAGCAGATGCGATCACGATGGCTGACAATTCGCTTGCGGTTACTCGAATGAGCAATTTGGCGCTTGGCGCGCTTGTACAGGAGAAAATCGGCCTGCGCCCGCTCATTCATATCGCTTGCCGCGACCGTAACTTGATCGGCACACAATCGCATATGATGGGATTAGACGCACTGGGCATCGATCACGTACTCGCTGTAACGGGCGATCCGGCTCGCTTTGGCGATCTGCCGGATTCCAGCTCGGTATATGACCTGACTTCTTTCGAAATGATCCGTATGATCAAGCAATTGAACGAAGGTATTGCTTTCTCCGGCAAACCGCTGAAGCAAAAAGCGAAGTTTGTCGTTGGCGCCGCGTTCAACCCGAACGTGAAGCATCTCGACAAAGCGGTGCAGCGTCTGGAGCGCAAGATCAAATCGGGCGCCGATTATATTATGACGCAGCCGGTTTATGATCCGAAGCTGATCGAGCAGATCGGCGAGGCGACAAAGCATTTGGACATTCCAGTATTTATCGGCATTATGCCGCTCGCCAGCGGCCGCAACGCCGAATATTTGCATAACGAGGTTCCCGGCATTCAATTGTCTGATGAAGTTCGTCAGCGCATGGCCGGTCTGGAAGGTGAAGCGGGACGGGCCGAAGGCGTCCGTATCTCACAAGAGCTTCTCGACGAAGCGGTTAAGCATTTTAAAGGCATTTATTTCATGACGCCGTTCATGTTTTACGACATGGCGGTTCAATTGACCGAATACGTTTGGCAGAAGACAGGCGTGAACCGCTAGCAGCATTTTTGTCCGTGAAGGAGAGAAAACAGCCATTTTTCGCATGAATTCGCTTTTTCTCTTGTTCGCAGGCTCAAAATCAATTAAAATAGTTAGCAATGGACGGCTGCAGGCGATCGTGTATTCCTTTACAGGATAGCAGCAGCTCGGAATCGGCTAGCGCGAGAAGCGCGCCGGGAGCGTATGCTCCGGACTTTTTTCGTCAACAATAGTGCAATGGTTCTGTCTTATATTGGCAAAGGTTCGGCTTCATCGTCCAAACCGATGTTCATCTTAATTTCATTCGAGCAGTTGCACGAGGAAGACCGGAGGGGGACCTTACTTGGCTATAAAACTTATTAATATCGGTTTTGGCAATATTGTTTCAGCAAATCGAATTATTTCGATCGTAAGCCCGGAATCGGCTCCGATCAAACGAATCATCCAGGAAGCGCGTGACCGTCATATGTTGATTGACGCGACATACGGCAGACGCACGCGAGCTGTCATCATTACGGACAGCGATCACGTTATCCTGTCGGCAGTGCAGCCGGAGACGGTAGCGCATCGATTGTCGACCAAGGATGACGATAACGACGAATAGTACGGGGAGTCATATGGATAAGGGATTGTTAATTGTATTGTCGGGTCCTTCCGGCGTAGGCAAAGGAACGGTATGCTCGGTCCTGCGCGAGAAGATGCCTGATCTCGTGTACTCGGTGTCGGCTACAACACGGACGCCAAGACAAGGGGAAATTGACGGCGTAAACTATTTTTTCAAATCGAGAGAGCAGTTTCAGGACATGATCGCGCGCGATGCTTTGCTTGAGCATGCCGAATATGTCGGGAACTACTATGGAACGCCGCGTGATTTCGTAGAACGCACTCTTGCCAGCGGCAAGGATGTTATTCTGGAAATCGAGGTACAGGGCGCGCTGAAGGTGAAAGAGAAGTTTCCGGAAGGCGTGTTTGTATTTCTTATGCCTCCTTCGCTGGATGAGCTTAAACAGCGGATTACGGGCAGGGGAACAGAAACGCAGGATACAATCAATCACCGGATGACGGTAGCGGTTGAGGAGATTAACCTGCTTGGCCATTATGACTATGCAGTTGTTAATGATGAGATCGACGCTGCTTGCCACCGGATTCAAAGTATTATCGTAGCCGAGCATTGCCGCGGGGACCGTTATTTGTCCCATTTGGCAGAGCTGCCGACTCCGATCGAGAAAGCTTGAGAAGAGGTGAAATATAATGCTATACCCTTCTATTGATGAAATGGTTAAAAAAGTCGACAGCAAGTATTCATTGGTCGTAGCAGCTTCCAGACGCGCTCGTATGCTGCGTAACGGCGAGAAATCGGAGCTTCGCAATCCAAAATCACGCAAATTCGTCGGTGTTGCCCTAGAGGAGATTTATCACGATATCGTTGTCGTGGAATCGACTGAGGAATAGGATTGAGAAGATGAGGAATGCCCTCGCAGGCATTCCCATAATAGAGAAACCCTGTGTTTTTTCAAACACGGGGTTTCTTTTTTTTGTTCACGCTCTAATCTCGGCAGATACCGCAGATATACAGTTTTTTGCTTTATAACGCATTAAGCGATTGGGTTACTGTAATTGAAATTTAATAGTACATTTTGATTCGCTGCAAACGGCCCCAAATAACGATCAAAATGCAAAAGTGCATTTGAATTCGCTCTGAACCCCTCTAATCGGTGCTTTTTAGCCGATCAACCTGCACATTTACATTTTGATGCGATAAATCGCCGAAAAACCGGCTGACAACCTGCAGTTTTACATTTTGAGTGTTTAGCTCTAAGCCCCTTGCCCTGCTGAATGGTTTGCTCTGCTCTGGTCTTGCTAAATCTCTTTGCTCTGAGTCTTTTGTTCCGGGCGGGCTGCGAGAGGAGGGGAGCGGAGCGTTTTGAGTTCAGGATGACATCTCGAAGATTCTATCCATTTTCATCGTGTAGGCAATGGGAGAAATGGAATCAAGAACGGCAGCATGAACCAAAACGCGCAGCGAGCCCGGGGTCACTCATAACCCTCAATAGCTTTTCGTTACGACCTCGGAGTTACTCTAGCACCAGCAACAAGCAGAGCAAAAAAACGACTATTGAAATCGCTTACAAAAATTGGTTCTTTTATTGTACACACAGGGCATATGATTTAGTACAATAGACAGCTTAATAGGGGTGGCGGAATGGGGGTGAGGACATGAGCGTGAATGAAGCCTTAATGCTAATGATTTCGTTCGCCACCTTGGTTGTTGCAATGTTAGCTTTTCGTCATAAGAAATAGACCCGCCCGGCCATGAACCGGTCTATTTTCTTATTCTAACAAACAACCGCCTCTACACGCTGGCTGTTGAAGATGAGGGAGTCCGGCGGTAACCGGCTCCTTTTTTATTTTCCGCCTACGTTTACTAGAGTGAAGGTGGCCTCGTTGAACGAATGACTCACACAAAAGTATCTTATTCATCGCCGTACATAAATATTACCCATAAATTCGGGCAGGGAATGCCCGTTTGTTTTTGAAAAACATATATTCAAACATAAACAAATGTGTTATCATACATTCAAAGATAAACAAACAAAGAAATCATTCTATTCAATTAAAATCAAACATGAAACCGGAGGACAAACAACATGGTACAAAGTTTGTGGGAATCATCCAAAGCATCGCAGCTTGACGCAGGACTGGAGCAGCTCGTCTATCGTTCCAACATCATTGGCGCGGATCGCCGCGTATGCAACTGGGGCGGAGGCAATACGTCCAGCAAAGTTGTCGTGAAAGATTTCCGCGGCCGTGATGTAGAAGTGATGTACGTGAAAGGCAGCGGCTCCGATCTGGCTTCGATGAAAGCGGGCAATTTTACAGGTCTGCGCATGGACGATATCCGTCCTTTGTTCGAGCGCCCGGAAATGTCCGACGAGGACATGGTTGCTTACCTGGTCAATTGCATGATCGATTCCAAACATCCGCGCGCTTCGATTGAAACGCTGCTCCATGCTTTCCTTCCGTTCAAGCATGTTGATCATACTCATCCCGACGCTATTATCAGTCTCTGTTGTGCGGATAACGGTAAAGCGGTAGCCCGCGAAATTTTCGGCGACCGTTTCGTATGGGTTCCTTATGTGCGTCCAGGTTTTACACTTTCCAAAATGATTGCAGAGGGCGTGCTGGCCAACCCTAACGCTGAGCTTGTTCTGATGGAGAAGCACGGTCTTGTTACTTGGGGCGAAACGCAAGAGGAATGCTATGCGAAAACGATTCAAATCATTAGCGAAGCAGAGGCGTATATCGAGGCTCGCGTTGAGGAGTCGAAGCTGTTTGGCGGCGTGAAGCATGAATCGCTTCCAGCAGACGTTCGCAGAAGCATTGCTGCTCAAGTCATGCCAACAATTCGTGGTGCGGTAAGCGATGCGAAAAAAATGATTCTGACTTTCGACGACGAGGCGGATGTGCTGCAATTCGTTGGCGGAAGCAAATCGCTGGAGCTGTCCCAAGTTGGCGCAGCTTGCCCGGATCACCTTGTTCATACAAAGGTTGTGCCATTGTTCATCGACTGGACGCCAAACGCAGATGATATCGAAGGCTTGAAAGCGAAGCTGAAATCGGCTGTTGAAGCCTATAAAGAGCAGTATCAAGCTTACTTCGAGCGCAATAAGAATGAAGGAGACGTGATGTTCGAAGCAGCTCCGCGCGTCATTCTTATTCCGGGTGTCGGCATGATCAATACGGGCAAAAACTGGGCAATGTCCAAAGTAAGCGGCGCGCTCTACCACCGTGCAATCGCGGTTATGCGCGGTGCAACGGCGCTGGGCGAATTCGTCTCCTTGTCCGAAAACGAATCCTATAACGTGGAATATTGGCCGCTTGAGCTTTACAAGCTGAGCCTGGCGCCTGCTGAAGCGGAGTTCTCCCGCAAAGTAGCGTTCATAACTGGCGGAGCAGGCGGCATCGGCAGCGAAACGGCACGCCGTCTCGTATCCGAAGGCGCGCATGTCGTGCTGGCGGATCTCAATCTGGAGGGTGCGCAAAAAGTTGCAGCCGACATTAACGAGAAATATGGAGAAAACCGTGCGATTGCAGTGAAAATGGATGTGACGAGCGAAGAGCAGGTCGCTGCAGCTTATGCGGAAACGGCAATTGCTTATGGCGGCGTAGACATTATCGTCAACAATGCGGGCCTGGCAACATCCAGCCCATTCGACGAAACCTCACTGAAAGAATGGAATCTGAACATGAACGTGCTGGGCACGGGCTATTTCCTCGTTGCCCGTGAGGCATTCAAGCTGATGAAAACGCAGGGAATCGGCGGCAACATGGTGTTTATCGGCTCTAAAAACTCGGTTTATGCAGGTAAAAATGCATCGGCTTACAGCTCGGTGAAAGCGTTGGAAGCGCATCTGGCCCGCTGCATTGCGGCCGAGGGCGGCGAATTCGGCATTCGTGTCAACACGATTTTGCCGGATGCAATTTTGCAAGGCTCTGCGATCTGGAACGGAAGCTGGCGTAATGAGCGGGCTGCCGCTTACGGCATCGAACCGGATCAATTAGAAGAATACTACCGTAAGCGTACGACGCTGCTCGTTAACATTTATCCGAAGGACATCGCCGAGGGCATCGCGTTCTTTGCTTCCTCCAAGTCGGATAAAACGACCGGCTGCATGCTGACGATCGACGGCGGCGTACCGGCTGCATTTACGCGTTAAGAAATAGAGGAAACCGATTCATAGCTTTATATAAGGAGTGCCGATTCCGATCGGCATTCCTTATGCTATTGTGGCGTGTAACAGCCAATTTGTTCTTTCAGCGCAATTTGCGTTGTATATAAGAGGGATAGGCATTAAAATATCGGTATGTATTGGAAAAGTTAATGTGCGGCTGGCAGTGTGCCGGCTGCCTTCACATTATGAGTTTAGGAAGAGGTTGCGATGCTGGTAGCGGAACGTTATGAAAAAATAGTTCAGTTGGTCAACGAGAGGAGCAGCATCCGGGTATCTGAGCTTAGCGAGCTGTGCGGTGTAACGGAGGAGACGATCCGGCGCGATCTTGACCGTCTGGAGCAGGCGGGAAGGCTGCGGAGGTCGCATGGCGGGGCGGTAAGCATCAGGGAGCAGCAGCCGGAGACGCCTTATGCGGAACGTGAAATCACTCATGCGGAAGAGAAAAAACGGATTGCCCGCGAGGCGCTGTCGTTCATTCAGCCTAATGACCGCATTTTGCTGGATGCCAGCTCTACCGCTTGGTATATGGCCTCGAATTTGCCTGACATTCCGCTTACCGTGCTGACCAACTCGATTAAAGTGGCGGTGGAGCTAAGCGGCAAGGAGAAGATCGAGGTTATCTCGACGGGCGGACTGCTTGCTTCACGCTCGTTGTCCTACGTTGGGCCGCTTGCCGAGCGCTCGCTTGACGCTTATTACGTGAATAAGCTGTTTCTCTCCTGCAAAGGCGTACATTTGGAAAAAGGCATCAGCGAATCGAATGAGCTGCAAGCGCGGATCAAGCATAAAATGATCGGTATTGCCGATCAAGTGATTTTGCTGGCTGATGCAAGCAAGTTCGGTGTTCAGGCTTTTACTCACGTTGCGGATTTAAGCGAGGTGAATGCAATCGTTACCGACCGGCGAATACCGGATGCGATTGCGGCGCAATTGAAGGAACGTGAAATTGCAGTAACGGCTGTTTAATAGGTAAAATAATAAAAGTGCGGCGGTCGGTAAACCGCGCAGTTCTTCCTTGGGGATGGACGATGGTCTGACCGCACGCTGTTTTATAAATTTGTAAGCGTTTGATCATACTTGCTCAACTTGTCTGATAACCTGATAATAAGCGGGGGTGTTTGTAATGAAAGTGTCTTTATTTATAACTTGTTTAAGCGATGCGATTTATCCGCGGGTTGGGGAAGCGATGGTTCGGCTGCTCGCCCGTTACGGCGTTAAGCTTGATTTTCCGACTGTACAAACCTGCTGCGGCCAGCCGGCCTTCAACAGCGGATACTGGAAGGAAGCCAGAGCTACAGCAGCTACGATACTCGATGCTTTCGAAGACAGCGATTTCGTCATTTCTCCTTCGGGCTCCTGCACGGGAATGATCCATCATTACCCGAAGCTTTTTGAGGATGATCCTGTCATGCTGGAGAGAGCGCGCAAACTGCAAAGCAAGTCCTACGAATTTACACAGTTTCTCGTTCAAGTGCTAGGTGTGAAGGATGTCGGTGCAATTTTCCCGCATAAGGTAACGTATCATCCATCCTGCCACGGCAGCCGTTTGCTTGGCGTGAAAGAAGAACCGCTGGAGCTGATGCGCAATGTACAGGGACTTGAGCTTGTACCGCTGCCATTTGCTGAGGATTGCTGCGGCTTTGGCGGTACATTTGCAGTGAAGATGGCCGATATTTCCGGTGCGATGGTGACGGAGAAAGTCGACCATGTACTAGAGACTGAGGCAGAAGTGCTTGTCGGACTGGATATGGCGTGCATGATGAACATCGCGGGCAACTTGCGGTTCCGGAACGAGCCGGTGAAGGTCATGCATTTGGCGGAGCTTTTATACGAAGGGGTGAAGCAGGCATGAGCACGACATCAACGGGAGTACCGTCCACGGTTAAGAAACGTGCCGATCTGGCGCTTAACGACGAGTTTTTGCGCAAAGCGGTTAAATTTACGACGGAGCGGCTTCGCAACGGTAAAATCAACGCTGCGGAGGAGCACGGCAACTGGGAGGAATGGCGGGAGCGGGGACGTCAGATCCGATTGCATACGATTGCCCATCTCGATTACTATTTGAATTTATTCGCCGATAATGCGAGAGCCAATGGCGTTCATGTCCATTTTGCCTCTACCTCGGCAGAAGCGGTCAAGCTGTCGCTTGAAATCGCGCAGCGCAAGCAAGCGAAATCAGTCGTGAAGTCGAAGTCGATGGTAACGGAAGAACTCCACTTGAACCATGAGCTGGAAGGGATCGGCGTGGAAGCGATTGAGACTGACCTGGGTGAGTATATTATTCAGCTTGCGGGCGAGACGCCTTCCCATATCATTATCCCGGCTATTCACAAAAACCGGTATCAGATTGCTGATTTGCTGTCCAAAGAAGCTGGAGAGACGCTGGAGCCGGATACCTCCATTCTGGCGGGCTTCGTACGTAAAAAGCTGCGGGAGAAGTTTTTGGAGGCGGACATCGGCATGACCGGCTGCAATTTTGCCATTGCGGAGACAGGGTCCATGGTGCTGTTCGAGAACGAAGGCAACGCTCGTATGGTAACGACGGTGCCGAAGACGCAAATTACGCTTATGGGCATGGAGCGGATTATCCCTTCATGGTCCGACTTGGAAGTGATGGCGACGCTGCTGCCGCGCTCGGCGACGGGACAGAAGCTGACCGTTTATATGTCTGGCATTACTGGCCCGCGGCGGGAGGTTGATGCTGACGGACCTGATGAGATGCATATCATTATTGTCGATAACGGCCGTTCGCTGCAGCTTGGCGATTCGGAGTTTCAGGAGCTGCTGAACTGCATCCGCTGCGGCGCTTGTCTGAATGCTTGTCCCGTGTACCGGCATATCGGCGGACATGCATACGGGGGTACGTATAGCGGTCCTATTGGTGCGGTATTGACGCCAGCATTGCAGAAAAACATCGCAGAATGGGATGATATTGCCAACGCGTCGAGCCTTTGCGGCGCCTGTTACGAGGCCTGTCCGGTCAAAATTCCGCTCCATGAGATGCTCATCTATTTGCGCCGGAGGAAGCAGGAGGGCGGGCATGGCGATGCGGTCGAATCTGCCGGTATGAAAGGCTTTGCAGCTGTTCTTGGAGATGCGAAACGGTTCCGCGGCATATTGCGGCTCGGGAAGTTGGGACAGAAGCTAGTCGTACGGAACGGAGAAATCCGGACGAAATTCGGCCCGCTGAAAGGCTGGAACAGCTATCGTGTGACGCCTAGCTTGCCGAAGCGGTCTTTCCGCGAGCAGTGGGGGACGCTGGAGGAAGAGCTTCGACATGGGCTGCGGGAGATGGATCCGGCTATGCAAAACCGGATGGAAGCAATTGCGAGGGAAAGAAAGAACGGAACCGGGGGAGGTCACGGACATCATGGCTGATACACATCAACAATGGCTGGAGCAGCGTGCGGCGGAATCCCGCGCGAAGCAGGAAGCTTTCATGAATGATATTGCAAGCAAATTGAGAAGGCCACGGGTGATGGAAAAGCCCGCACATCCTTTTCGCGGCGCACCTGATTTTTGGAAAGCGTATGAATGGCCGTTGGAGGAGCGCGTAGAGCGGTTCTCCAGCAATTTCAAGAGCGCAGGCGGGCATGTGGAGCGTTTGGCTGATATGGAATCGGCTAAACGGTTCATTGCAGCGAAGGCAGAGGAACTGGGAGCGCATTATGTCATCCGGCAAAATCAGCCGGAGCTGAATGAGCTTGGATTGGAAGCGGCGCTGCCGAATGCTGAAGTTTCGGTATGGAACAGCGATTTCGAGCAATATTGGAAGGCTCGTGCGGCGGAAGCGGATTTTGGCATCGTTGTGGCAGACTACGCTGTGGCTTATACAGGTTCGGTTACGGTGCTGTCCTCCAAGGACAAGGGCCGTTCGGTCAGCCTGCTGCCAACCGTGCTGTTTGTAATAATCCCGCTAGAGCGGCTGAAGACGCGGCTGGGTGAAGTGCTGGTCGGCTTCGACGAGGCGGGGCGCGAGCAGCTGCCGGCGGGCATTCACTTCATCTCCGGGCCAAGCCGTTCCGCTGATATTGAGAATGACCTGACTATCGGCGTTCACGGCCCGGGTGTCGTCTACGCACTGATCGTCGGTTCGTAATATAGTAAAGCTGCTATGCTGCATGTTAGAGTAAGGAGGGAGGGACGCTATGCAGGTAACGAGGCTGACGAAGAGAAATCACTATGAAGAAATAACCGAGCAAATTAAACAGCTTATTATAGACGGAAATTTAAGGGTTGGAGACAAGCTGCCTTCGACAAAAGAAATGTCGGAGCGTTTCGGCGTCGGCCGTTCGACGACACGGGAAGCGCTCAGCGCTCTGAAGGCGATGGGGCTGATCGAAATTAAGCAGGGCGGAGGCTGCACCGTTATCGGCAGCTTGCCTGTGCTGTCGGAGATCGAGCTGCCGGAGCTTCGTTCGCTGAGGATGAACCGCGAGACGCTGCTGGAGCTGCTGGAAGCGCGGCAATCGCTTGAGGTTTCCAACGCCTCGATCGCTGCGGTTAAGCGTTCCGAGGACGATTTGTCCACTCTTCGCGTCATTGTGAACGACATGAAGCTGTCGGTGGGCGATGATGTAGAGGGCGAGCGAACTGATCTGCTCTTTCATGCGGCATTGGCTAGAGCAACAGGCAATTCCATTATGGTACGGCTATTCGAGTCCATTACGAGCCAGATGGAGACGGCCATTCACGAGATTCGGCGCGTCGAGCTTTACGCCAACCGCTCTGTAGCCGAAAGGCTCTATGAAGAGCATTTGGCGATCTTTGAAGCGGTAGCTGCGCAGGATGCGGACACTGCCGCACGCTGCATGAAGCAGCATCTGGATCATGTTGAGCGGATGCTGACGAAATACGTGTAATGGATGGGAGACCGCCTCATGGGCGGGCGCTAGTTTACTGCGCCTGGTCATGAGGCGGTTTTTTTGAGTGGGGGAGTAGCAAATGAAGCATCTTGGTGGGGAGCAGGAGGATGAACCTTAGTAAGCCATCGGTTAGATCTGTATTGGCACTGAAATTATGGGAAGGCGCCAGAATTATGAGCAGCCAGAATTAATTGGTTGTACTAACTGATAGCGGTAGTTACTTTGTCGTAAGGTTACAATTGAGCAAACGGACATCTGATGGCAGAGGGAGACAGGGTGGCGAGTAAACAGGGAATTCATTGTCGTTGTGCACAGCAGCAAATCAGCTTCTCTGGCTGTATGCGAACAGGTAATTTGGCGGACGTCGCTGAGCCGAGTAGCGAAGCAGATTCGCAAAATAGAGAACCTTCATTCGCTGTAAACGACCGTTTTCGGGGAGAAGTTGCTTGCTGCTGAGAAATAGCGAAGTTAGCTTCGCAATTGGTGAACTTAGGTTCACGAGTAGCGAAATC
>NZ_BMHY01000022.1:0-470 GCF_014641555.1 Paenibacillus radicis (ex Gao et al. 2016) | reverse complement strand
AACTCAGAGCTAGGCGGACGTTGGGTAGAACACCGAATCAAGTTCAAGTTGGGCAAACAGGAAACTTTATGGACATTGTGCCGAATAGCGAAGCAGACTCGCAAAATAGAGAACCTTCATTCGCTGTAAACGACCGTTTTCGGGGAGAAGTTGCTTGCTGTTGAGAAATAGCGAAGCTAGCTTCGCAATTGGTGAACTTAGGTTCACGAGTAGCGAAATTAGCTTCGCTATAGCGTGTGGAGACAACGATGGGGCAGGTTACAGCGAAGTTTGCTTCGTTAAACAGCGAATCAGGTTCGCTAATTGGGTAACTCAGAGCTAGGCGGACGTTGGGTTGAACACGGAATCAATTCAAGTTGGGCAAACAGGAAACTTTATGGACATTGTGCAGAATAGCGAAGCAGATTCGCAAAATAGAGAACCTTCATTCGCTGTAAGCGGCCGTTTTCGGGGAGAATTTGCGTGCTGCT
>NZ_BMHY01000021.1 GCF_014641555.1 Paenibacillus radicis (ex Gao et al. 2016) | reverse complement strand
CATCAAGTGAAAATCCGCGGCTACCGGATCGAGCTGGGCGAGATCGAGTCGCAGCTATTGAAGCATAGCGACGTTCAGCAGGCTGTCGTTCTGGACAAGACGGACGATAACGGGCAACGGTATCTAAACGCGTATTTTTCTGCAAGCCGGGAAGTCCCTGTCTCTGAGTGGAGAACCCATCTGCTGGCTTCATTGCCTGACTATATGGTGCCGGGCCAGTTTATCCGCGTGGAGGCTATTCCTCTTACGCCAAGCGGCAAAGCCGATCGCAGGGCATTAGCGGAAATGGAAGGCTTGGCGAGTATGGAGAAGGAATATACGGGACCAAGAAATGAAATGGAAGCCGCTCTTTGCGTCATCTGGGAACAGGTTTTGGGCATCGAGCGGATCGGTATCGAGGACAATTTTTTCGAGCATGGCATCAATTCTCTAATGATGATTATGATCGAGGTGGAACTGGAGAAGATCGGCATTCGCTTGAAGGAGCTGGAAGTGTACAAGGCGATTCATGATCACCCGACGATTAAAGACTTTTCTGTATTCATTGCCGCAAAGCTGGAGCCGTCGAATTCGGAAGAGCGACATTATATTATGAAAGGGTGACTGCGATGAGTGTGAACATTTTACCTGTGACGTACCCTTTTCTCACTTCATATACGCATCATACGACAACTTTGTCGATCATTACGAATCATGAGGATTATATGCCATGGTTTTGCGGCAATTATATTCAGCTTAGAGTAATGAACGACTTGTCATCGAAAGCATGGCTCGATTTTTATAGTTATTTGCATAAGGGGATGCACGCTTGTCCCTTTTTGGACATACAGCATATGAACTTGGATACTTTACGCGGCTGGGGCTCCGGCATTGTCGATTTTTTAATCAAAATGATCGATTTACAAAATTATGTATACGTCGTCGTGGAAACTTCCCAAATTTCCATTTACCCTTCCTATCAAAAGAGAAGATTTGCCCATCCGATTTTTGTTTACGGATACGATAAAACCGAGGAACGGTTTTACGTCGGCGATTTCTTCAAGCCTACATTCGAATATTCGACGGCTAGCTTTGCAGAAGTCGATGCGGCATTTCGAGCGGTATCCGCCGATGACTTTGGATTTAACGGGGCAAAAATCATTCAGTATAACAAAAAAGCAAAGTTTGAGCTCGATCTGTGGAACGTCACCGAAATGTTTCGCGATTATTTGTATACCCGCGACTCATTCGGCCGCTACCGGCTCATACAGACTCCAGATCCCGGAGAAGCGGTGGGCATGGAGCACGTATATACGAGACTGATTAAGGATGTTGAGATTCATATCGACAACCCGGACTTATTTCAGCATACTTCCTTTCATGTGCTATACGAGCATAAAAAAGCGATATCGTTTATCCTTTCTTTTCTGCAGAAACAGGGATATATCGGACAAAACTACGGCTACGAAAAGGTAGAGGAGAAATCGCTGATGCTCCGCAATCGGGTACTCCGATACGTCATGATGAAAGACCCGGCGCTGCCTCAGCAGATTATCGGGATGCTTCATGAGTTGAAGGAACTGGAAACCGAAGCGCTGACTGCTTTGGTTCGTTCGCTTGATGGCGGTGGCTATTGATGAGCAGTATCAAGCTTTTTACACTGCCTTATGCGGGCGGAAGCACTGTTCTCTATTTCAAATGGAAAAAGCGATTGGATGAACGCATTGAGTTATGCCCGCTGGAACTTGCCGGGAGGGGAGCGAGAATGATGGAGCCTCCGTATGCTAATTTCGAGGCCGCTGTCGAAGAATCGCTGCATCGAATTCTTCTTGCGGCTCCGCAAGGCCCGTTTGCTTTGTTCGGTCATAGCATGGGGGGGACGATTGCATTTGAGATTGTGCAAAGCTTGCAGAGCCATCCGGAGCTTGCTAATCAGCCCGTTCATTTATTTCTTTCCGGCACGAACCATCCTGCGAAGCCCAGTAAAAACCGGTATAGCCATTTGGACGATAGGGAGTTCGTGAGAGAAGTCGCAAAAATTAGCGGAGTGCCAAGTGAAAGCTGGGAAAATCCCGATTTTGTCAAACTTTTTCTGCCAACGATCCGCTCTGATTTTAAAATGTATGAGGAGCGGAGCATCACGAAGGAACGCTCTTTGATTCAATGTCCGGTGTCGATTGTATACGGCTCGCAAGATCCGCATATTGATGTCGACCATGAACGATGGCTTCAATCTTGCAGTGGAGCATGCCGGTTTTATGAAGTAGCAGGCGATCACTTTTTTATCCAGTCGAATGAGGAACAATTAATCCAGCTTATTAATCATACATTATGCGATGATATGCAAAGGGACGATGACCGATGCTTAAGCACTCCGAATCATCAGCGTATATAATAGCAGCGAAGCTTGGCGGTTCCGTAAGAGAAGAATTGTTGTTGGAGGCTGCCTATTCGGTCTGCTGAATGGAAGATCTATCGTTGTTCAAGGCACGGAACGGGTTCCGTGCCTTTTTACAGTTTAAGACAATCTTAAGAATTACTTTAAGTAATATACAGGTTACGGTTGCTATACTATTGTGTAGATGCACAATACGTTAGGCAGTAGGTGAGAACGGATATGAACGGGAATGCAATGACGATTGAAAATAAAGCAGCAGGCAAAATCGAGATTCTTCGCGATTATGAGCAGTATTGCTATCAAGTCGTATATTACTTAATACAGGATGAAGCGGCTGCGGCGGCCGCGACTTGCAATGCTTTGCTGTCAATTTATGCGAATGAAGCTTTTTTCTCGTCTACGCAAGCCGGTCAACAGGAAGTAATCAAGCAGGCTGCAATGCGAGAGGCGCTTCAAGCTTTCAAACAAAGCCGCGTGGAGCTTAATTGATAAATAATAACAATTGGATTAAAATGTAACAAAACGCTGTCCGTCCTATCGGAGTTAATAGAGAAGGGGCAAGCGTCAATTCGAATTTCCCATGTGCCTCAGAACGCAGTCGTCAATAAATTGTACAAGGATTTAGGCTTTATCGAGACTGGTGAAATGATTGGCGGCGAAATTGTGCTTGATCTTTTGCATCTTTAGCCGCATATGTTATAATCAATTTTATTTCAATGCAACGATTCGATTGAAGGGGTTAAGGACATGAATACGTATCTCATCATGCAAAATCAACTTCATCATCACAAACAGCGTTAGCACACCTGTCGAACATTTCAGGGTGGGCTAACGCGATTCGCGTTGGCCTCCCTGCCGCATATGGAGCGCGCAGGACCAAGAGGTCCTGCGCGTTTTTTGTTTTATTACAAAAAAGAGAGGAATGAGTGTTCCATGCAAAATGTGAAGGGGACCTATGATTTTTTCGGAGCCGAGCAAGCGCTTCGGAGCAAAGTGCAATCGGTGCTGCAAGAGGTGTTTGAGCTGTACGATTACGGCAGGATGGAATCTACGATATTAAATGAACTGGACTTGCTTGCCTCCAAGTACGCAGGCGGCGACGAAATTATGAAGGAAATGTACCAGTTGACGGATCAAGGCAAGCGGAGCTTAGGTCTTCGTTATGATCTGACGATTCCGTTCTCTAAGGTGGTGGCTTGGAACCCGGGGATCGAGCTGCCGTTCAGAAGATACGAAATCGGAAAGGTATTTCGGGACGGACCGGTAAAAAGAGGGAGGCTGCGTGAGTTTCTGCAATGCGATGTGGATGTGGTTGGCATTGAAGGTCCGGAGGCTGAAGCCGAGCTCATCCTCATAGCGGTTGAAGCGTTCAAACGATTGGAAATCCCCATTCTGCTGAAATGGAATAACCGGCGGTTTCTGGGGGAGCTGCTGGAAGCGGTTGGCGTTGCGGAAGATCAGAAGCTATCCGTTATGCTTACACTCGATAAAATCGAAAAGATTGGCATCGGGGCGCTTATCGAGGAGCTGCGGGAGAAAGGAATAAATGAAACGGCAATCAGCGAAATTGCCGAACTTGCCGTAATGGAGGAGCCATCCTTCCAGCGTTTATCGAGCACATATGGCTTGGAAAACTCAAAAGGTTCGATGGAGGTACTGGCACTTCAGCAATTGCTGGACAAACTCGGGCTGGGTCAAACCTGTCGGTTTGATCCCTTTTTATCTAGGGGCCTTTCCTTCTATACGGGAACCGTATATGAAATCTTTGATGCGGAGCAGCGCTTCGGCTCCAGTCTTGGCGGCGGAGGACGTTACGATGCGATTATAGGCAAGCTGGCCGGCAGGGAGGATATCCAATATCCGACCGCAGGCATCTCATTCGGCATGGAATCGATTATGGAAATGCTTAAGGAACGCCCTATTCCATTGCCGATGCCACTGGCTGCCGTAATCCCGATTGGTGACACCACGCCGGAAGCGTTAAAGGCGGCAGCCGAGCTTCGAGCCAGCGGTATCCGTACAAGCATTGAAATGAGCAGGCGAAAGCTGAAAAAAGCGTTGGCCTCGGCTGCATCCAAGGGTATCCGGTATGTTATCTTGATCGGCAGCGAAGAAGCGGAAGCCGGTATGCTGCGGCTTAAAGATATGAGAGCGATGACCGAAACGCTATTGAGCGTGCAGGATGCGATTGCGGTTATTGGTAAAGAGGGAGAATGATCCAAATCCGGAAAACTGCGCAGCATCGCATGCTGCGCAGTCTTTTTTTCGTTCCGTACTGTACATTTTCTTACAAATGGTTCATGAATCGAAAGAACGGATAAGCTTTGGCCGTTTGTAATATTGGTATACTTAAACAATCTTAGAGATAGAGGCAATCGTATATCACTTGCATGGAAAGCGGAGGAAGCCGGATGCGTACGATGGGTAAGCACAAATGGGAATGGTTTAGATTAAACGGGGCATGGTCAGCGTTATTTTGGTCCTATATTGCGATTCTTCTATTATTGATCGTTATTGGAAGCTTGCTGTATTGGCGTGCCAAGGATGTAGTGGAAACGGCCGTCGAGCATACCAATTCGGCTATGCTGGGACAGCTGCGGGAGCTGGCCGACGGGCAATTGCAAATGATCGAACAGTTAGAGCAGCAAGTAGCAAGCCATCCTAAGCTGATGCAGCTTATGAGAAGCAAGGCGCCTTTGTCGGACAAGGATCAATACGCCATGATCGAGGTTGCCGAAGACTTGAAGCGTTATAAGCAATTGACGCCTTTTATTTATGATTATTATATTTATTTGCCTAAGATCGGGACGATGCTTGGTCCCGGCGTCAAGACGACCCCGGATATTTTGTTCGGCCAAGTGGACCGGTTCGATGGGATGACAGGCGAGGATTGGATAAACAGGTTTCAGAGCGGCTACCATTTCCGTACGTTTGAACCCGCGTTGCAGGCGAGCAACAGCTTCGGAGAGGATCGCCATGTTCTTGGCTATATGCAGACACTGCCGCTGGTTGACCGGTCCAAGCAACTGGCGACCTTATTTATTATGATTAACGACGAGGAACTAGGGAAAATGTTCAAGGGTCTTGCGCAAGCGGGTAAAGGACAAATCTATATCGTTGACGCTGACAATCGGATTATCAGCGCCACTACAGATCAACGCGACGCTTTGTCGTTCAGCTATGCGGACATGACAGGCGATCAAGGAAAGCTGTCGGCCAAGCGAGGCGGAGAGGATACGGTGATTTCCTATGCCACATCGAGCGTCTATGGCTGGAAGTATGTATTGGAAGTGCCTCGCACTGTATTTCTGGCAGAGGTGAATGAAGTGAGAAGCTGGGCTTTGCTTTTATTTGTAATGGCAGCGTTTTCAGGAGCGATTGTGTCCGGCTATTTAGCTTTTCGCAATTATAGGCCGATTCGTGATCTCGTAACAGCCGTTTCCGGCAATGGCGCTGGCATCGCCCCCGCAGGCAAGCAAGGGCCAAACGAATATGAGTTTATTCGTACGTCGATTCAATCCGCCCGATTGACGGAAACGGAGCTGCGAGCCAGATTATCACAGCAGACGCCCATTATTCGGATTCATTTTTTAAGCCGCTTCATTAGAGGGTACGCCGAACCTCATGAATTGCTGGAGCAATCACTGCAGTTCATGGGCATCCGCTTCGTCTCCGAAAGCTTTGCCGTTATGCTGATCGACGTGGAGGATATGAGCGTTTTTGCATCTGAAAATGATGAAAAAGAACGGCTTTTTGTCAACTTCGTCATCTCCAATATTGCAGCCGATCTGGCCAATGAACGGCATATTGCGTATACAACGGAGCTTGATCCGGGAAGAGTGGCCCTCTTGATCAATTTCTGTGGCGCGGACGAGCTGCAAGATTCAAGCGAACTTGCGCCCATAGCGGAACAGCTTGATCAAGTGCTGCGTCAGCGGTTCCGTTTGCGCGTCGCGATTGGCGTCAGCTCCCTCGTTCGGGATCGGCATGCTATTGGCGAAGCTTTCCGCGATGCGTTAAAGCGGCTGGATGAAAACCGGAAAAGCCATGCCGAGCAGCTCGAAGCGGATGAGCTGCCAGAGCAGATACCGGCCTATTACTTCCCGCTCGATATCGAGCAGCAATTGACTAATTACGTAAAATCCGGCGAAGAAGAGAAGACCGAGCAGCTGCTGAATG
Source organism: Paenibacillus radicis (ex Gao et al. 2016) (assembly GCF_014641555.1). GTDB lineage: Bacteria > Bacillota > Bacilli > Paenibacillales > Paenibacillaceae > Pristimantibacillus > Pristimantibacillus radicis. The sequence continues at coordinate 70,087 of NZ_BMHY01000021.1, read as the reverse complement.
CGCTGTACACCGACCATGACGCGGGTGATGGCGCAAGGTCGCCTATCATCTCCTATTTTCTCATGCACCTGTCCTCGACGCTGTTCCGTATTGTCCAGACGACACCGAAGGCTGAGCCGGATATGGCACTGCGGCTGTTGAGAAACCAAGGCGACAGCATGCAGGACGCGCATCGTCAGTTTCTGGAGCTGAAGGCGGACTACCGGGTCGTATGCCGGCATTGGAAGGAAGGCCGAAGCGACCAAGGCAGCCGAATGCTCGACACGATTCAGCGGATCGTACAGGAGCGTTTCGGTCAAAACATGCTTAGCGTGGGTCTGATTGCAGACGAGCTCGGTATTACGCAGCCGTATTTGTCTTCCTTCTATAAGAAAGCAACAGGGCGTACCATACTGGAGTTCATATCGGAGGTGCGGCTGCGAGAGGCGAAAAGGCTGCTGTCGGAAACGGAGTCCACTGTTGCTCAAATCGCTTTGGTCGTCGGCTATTCGAATGATATCGGCTTTATCCGTTTTTTCAAGAAGCATGAAGGTATTACGCCTGGACAATACCGGGCAAACAAACATACGGAACATCCGTCTTAAAAGAAGATAGCCTTGTATGGATAAAAGGATTGCCGATCAAACAACCGGATTATAGGCAGCCGTTGGGGGCAGCGATAGGATAGAGGTCAGGCAGCGAAAACAGGCCTAACCACACTCAAGGGGGTATTATCATGCACAAACGTAAATCCATCATGCTGCTGTCGGTCATAATGACCATCGCATTAGCCGGATGCTCGGGCGGCAACAATTCTGCAAAGTCGCCAGCAACCGCTTCGCCGGGTACAGAGACAGCAGAGGCGCTTGCAGACGGAAAAATCGTTTCAAGCCCGCTTACGCTCACTTACTTTGTAGAGATGTCGGGAAGTCCGGCACCGGGCGTAAAGAGCTTAAACGACATGGCGGCCTATCAGGAAACAGAAAAGAAGACGGGCATCCATATCGATTTTAAACATCCCGCTGGTGGCCAGGAAAAGAATCAGTTCAACCTGCTAATGAGCTCCGGCGACTATCCGGATGTTATCCAATGGGGCTGGAATGATTATCCGGGCGGCGGCGTTGGCGCTATGAATAACGGCGTCATTATTCCGCTTAACGACTACATTGACAAGTTCGCGCCTAATCTGTCCAAGTTATTGGCGGACAACCCGGCGATCAAGAAAGAAATTTCGACCGATGACGGCCGTATATTCGCTTTCCCATTTCTAAGAAGCGATCCGTACTTGCGCACTTACTTCGGGCTGGGCGTTCGCCAGGATTGGCTGGATAAGCTGAATCTGCAGATGCCGACTACGATTGATGAGTGGCATAACGTACTGACTGCGTTTAAAGAAGGCGATCCGAACGGCAACGGCAAGGCGGATGAAATTCCGCTGCTGATCCGCAAAGATACGATGCTTAATTTCAGCAACGTATTCTTGAACGCTTGGGGCACTTCCGGCCGATTCAATCTGAAAGACGGAAAGGTGCTGTACGGACCGGTTCAGCCGGAATACAAGCAGTTTTTGCAAACGATGCGCACCTGGTACGTGGAAGGGCTAATCGACCGGGACTACGCGGGCACAGATGATAAGCAGAAGGATGCGAAATGGACGGGAGAGCTTCTCGGCTCATCCGAAATGGCTGTCGGCGGCGGTATCGGGAAGTATACGAATGCAATGAAAGCCAAAAACCCGGACTTTAACCTCGTAGGCGCACCTTATCCGACTCTGGTTAAAGGCGACAAGCCGGTGCTTGGCCAACTGGAGCCGATTTTCAACAGCGTAGGCGCAGCCATTACAAAAAACAACAAGCATGTCGAGGAAACGGTAAAATGGCTCGATTATAAATATGGCGAAGAGGGTTCGATGCTGTTCAACTTCGGGATCGAAGGAAAAAGCTATGAGATGAAAGACGGCTTCCCGACTTACACCGATGAAATTATGAAAAACCCGGACGGTTTGTCTTTCGCAACCGCGCTGGGCAGATATGCAGTACCGTTCGGGGGACCGCTTGTTCAGGATAAACGCTATCAGGAACAAAATGCCTCGCTGCCGCAGCAGAAGGATGCGCTTAACACTTGGATGAATGTCGAGAACAGCAACTGGCTGCCGCCGCTTTCGTTCACCAACGATGAATCGGCGCGGCTCGCGGCCATTATGACGGACATTACAACGTTCCGTGATGAGATGTTCGACAAATTCGTGATGGGCGCTGAGCCGATCGACAATTTCGACAGCTTCGTGAAGACGATTGAAGGCATGGGTCTGCAAGAAGCGCTGGAAATTCAGCAAGCTGCTTACGAGAGATATTTGAAACGTTAAGAAAGTAGGAAAAGGAAGCGGGTTCGCCGGAAGCAGCTTTCAGTGCTCATAGCCGGGGAACCCGCTTGCTTCTTCACCTTTCAACAGAAGGAGGGCTTGGAAGTTGAAACTGCTGCGGGAATGGTCACGCAATAAATACATTTATTTGATGCTGCTTCCGGTCGTGATCTATTACGTCGTGTTTCTTTATTTTCCAATGTACGGCTTGCAGATTGCGTTCAAAAATTTTTCGCCTGCAATCGGAATTTGGGGCAGCGAGTGGGTTGGCTTCAAGCATTTTGTCTCTTTTTACGAAAGCTATTATTTCTGGAGACTGATCCGCAATACGGTCATGATCAGTTTGTATGAGCTCGTGTTCGGTTTTCCCGCTCCCATTATACTGGCACTGCTGCTGAATGAAATTCGCAAACGCGTATTTAAAAATATCGTACAGTCGATTACGTATTTGCCGCATTTTATTTCAATTGTTGTCGTTGCCGGCATGATGGTCGATTTTCTGTCTGGAGACGGGCTCATTAATCAGTTGACGAGCTTGTTCGGCATTCCGTCGGTCTCGTTTCTGATCGCGCCTGAATGGTTTCGAACCATCTATGTCTCGTCAGGTATCTGGCAAGGCATCGGCTGGGGCTCAATTATTTATTTGGCAGCTATCGCGGGCATTGATCCAAGTCTGTATGAAGCCGCCAAGACGGACGGGGCGGGGAGATTCAAGCAAATTCTTCATATTACCGTTCCCGGCATCATGCCGACGATTATCATTATGCTTATTTTGCGCTTCGGAACGCTTATGGCGGGCGGCAGCCTGGAAAAAATATTGCTTCTATACAATTCAACAACTTATGAGACAGCCGACGTTATTTCCACTTTCGTATACCGGCGGGGCTTGCTTCAAATGGATTACGGTTTCTCAGCTGCGATCGGCTTGTTCAACAACATCATGAATTTCATTTTGCTCGTATCGGCGAACACGATTAGCCGGAAAATCAACAACACGAGCCTATGGTAATTCCATACTAGGAGGTGAAGCCCGTTGAAGCCTCGCATTCCACTCGGCGAACGGATTTTTGATACGACGAATTCTTTATTTATGCTAGGGTTAATAGCGGTTACTCTGTACCCGTTTCTTTATGTGCTGTTTGCTTCATTCAGCGACCCGTCCGAATTGATTGAACATCGAGGGCTGCTGCTTGCGCCTGCCGGCTTCAGCCTTGAATCGTATAAATATGTGTTCGAGAATCCGATGATTTCTACCGGCTACATGAACACTTTAATTTATGTCGTTGCAGGAACGGCTCTGAACTTAACGTTAACCAGCTTTGCTGCTTACGCTTTGTCGCGCAAGGGCGTACGTTTTGTCGGACCGATTATGTTCGGGATCGTATTTACGATGTTTTTCTCGGGCGGAATGATTCCCACTTACTTGAATATGCGCAATCTGGACTTGTTGGACACCAGATGGGCGATGATATTGCCTTCGGCAATCAGCACGTGGAACCTGCTCGTCATGCGGACATCCTTTGCTGGCATTCCGGTTGCGCTTGAAGAATCGGCGCGAATCGACGGTGCGAATGATTTCCGGATTCTGTTCCAAATCTTTATTCCCGTGTCGCTGCCTATTATGGCGGTTATGACGCTTTTCTACGGCGTGGCCCACTGGAACGCCTATATGGACGCCTTGATTTATTTGCGGGATCGGGATTTATATCCGCTGCAGCTCGTTTTGCAGGAAATACTCATTTCCAACAATACGGACTCCATGATGACGTCTGTTGCGGACGTTGACAAAGGGCTCATTCAGGAAACGATCAAATACGCGACCATTATTGCTGCCACCGTGCCCATTCTGCTGCTCTATCCGTTTCTGCAGCGGTATTTCGTCAAAGGTGTTATGCTGGGTTCCATCAAAGAATAGCCAAAACTTTAATCGCTTCCTGCCTGCCATACCAGCCGGCCAGGAGCGATTTTTCTTTTGTTATCTTAGAAAGAAGTTCCATATCTGCGCATCGGTCTCGGAGAAGAATGGCGCAGCTAGTACGATTATCGCCTGTGGAAGGTATAGTGATAGATTTCGAACTATCCGCCCTCGCTGATTTTTAGTATCGTTAGCGTTATCGGGGCTGAAGGGCGAAGCTAACCGCCATTAATCGTTCTTTAGCTCCGATAATAGTAAGGACAGCTCCGGGGAGGTGACCTGCCTTTTTTTAAAAGCCAATTGAAAGCGCTTTCCATTGTTTCTATTTTTGATTAAATGAGGGAGGTTGAATGAATTGTTAAAGAAAAAGGCTAGGAAAATAAAAGGCGGGCTCGCTGTTCTGATGGCGTTTGTGCTAGCGCTATCTGGTGTGCCGGTCACGCATGCGGACCCAGTGAATCAGACAGCCCGAATTAACTTATTGGCTGCAGATATGGATACGGGGTTTGATTCTGGAGTCAGTCCGTTTGTCAATGATCAGCCTGGGAACGGCGGGACCCAGCAAATCGTACAAATCAATGGCAATAATGCGCTTGAGCTCCGCGATGCTTCGCTTGGCTCCAACGCTTCAAGCTCTTACTATTATCAGCTTACATCCGGTACGCTGTTGTCGCGGATGAACGAAATATACAGCTTGCCTGCAGGGAGCCCTGCGGTCGATTTTGTTTTGTCGTACAAGCTGATGCGCAGCGCAGCAAGCAACAAGCCCGTCAACAAAGATATCTATGCTCAAATTCAGCTGGCGCCTTACGACAATGTCTTGATTCCAAGGTTCCCGGCTGAAATGCCAAGCATTACGGGAACGGCCGCTTATTTGAATTCAACTCCCAATACATTAACGATCATAGACGACAATGATTTGGCGAGCTACCGGTTCGAGGTTGTGCCTAATGGCGGACAGAAAAAGATTACAAGCTTTAAGCTTGCTTTTAGCGTTCGTGTCGATACAGGCGGAACCGATGAAGCCTATGTCATTGATGATCTGGCCGTATTTGAAGAGGTGCCGGACGCGGTGGAGGATAATGAAGCGCCTACAGCGCCAACTAATCTCACGGCGGCAAGCACAACAGATACGAGAGTGAATCTCTCCTGGACAGCCTCGACGGACAATATCGGTGTAACCAGGTACGATGTTTACCAGAACGGGGCGCTTGCGGCAATTGTGCCGGGCTCGGCGACGACCTATTCCGTCATCGGATTGACGCCGAATACGGCCTATCAGTATACGGTGTCCGCCCGCGATGGAGCAGGAAACCAGTCGGCCCTCAGCAATGTGCTTAGTGTAACGACGAATCTTTCGCCTGGCGGATTGCCGCAGCCGTTCGGCAATCAGGATATCGGCAATGTAGGGATTGCTGGCGGTTCTGCTTATGATGCCAATACGAATACCTTTACTTTGCAAGGCTCCGGCGCTGACATATGGGGAACGGCTGACGCTTTCCAATACGCTTACCGCCCATGGACCGGCGACGGCCAAATTGTGGCCCGGGTGACTGGCGTTGCGAACGGGGTCGCATGGACGAAACTGGGGGTCATGATCCGCGAGTCGATCTCGGACCAGTCTCGTCACGTCATGATGGCCTATACGCCGAATAATGGAGCGGTTTATATGAACCGGCCTCAGACGGGCAATGCTACGGTACTGACAACTGCGACCAATACTGCGGCAACGCCGTTCTGGGTAAAGCTGCAGCGCAAAGGCAATGCCATTAGCGCGTACTATTCCAATGACGGTACAAATTGGACGCTTGTGAAGCGAGAGGCGGTCAGCCTGCCGCAAACCGTTTACTTCGGCCTTGCGCTGACGAGCCATGCCAACAACAAGCTGACGACCGCGACGTTCGACAATGTAAGCATCGGCGAGATTCCGCCTGAGGAAAGCACGGATGCGCCGTTCCCGGGTACAATCGAAACCCGCAAACAATGGTTATGGGACAAAGCGAAGTCCATGTCGGAAATAAACGGCCAATTGAATATTGTACAAATCGTCGCCCAAATTATCGACAACCAGAATGTAACCGCCAATATGCAGAAGCTGGATACGATGTTCCAGACCTATGATTGGGAGCAGTATAAAACGGTCAGCAAAATGTACGCCTATTTGCTGCTAGGAGACCGATTTGACAGCACGATGGTCAGCCATGTCAAAGATTATTTCGCAAGCTACGCTTACGCTAAGCTGCCGCAAACCGAAAATCTCCGTATGAGCAACTATACGGCAGGCTACTTGGTCGGCCAATATTTTCCCGATCTCGAAGACTTGAACGGGGCATCGGGTGCAGCGCTGAAGAGTGCAAACCGGGCAAATATTGAGGAAATGATCGAGGCGGCCGTCCATAAAGGCTGGGCGGAGTACGAAAGTCCGGAATACACGTATATGACCTACTTGTGTTTGAACGCGCTCTATCAATATTCGGATGAGCCTGATTTCAAACAAAAGATCAAAATGGCGATGGATGTTATGTGGTTTGAATGGGCCAACGACTGGATTGACGGCACCTTTATTTCCAGCACGAGCCGGGCGAAAGGCGATTCCGTCTCCGCGAGCGACCCTTCCTGGAGAGGAACGGACCACACCGCTTTGGCATGGATGTATTTCGGCGCTCATAAAGCACAGGAAGCCATTGGCGAATCCGATGCCATGATTCCTTCGGCTTACCGTCCTTACCTGGAGTATTTGGGTCTGATGCTTGCTCCGGGAATGGGCTATACGCCGCCGGATATGGCTGTGCGCATTGGGCAGACGCTGAATAAAGACTATTCCTCACGTAAAGCTAATTTGCAAAACTCAAGCGGCCGCAATTTGAAAACCTATCGCCAAGCGTACGTGGACAAAACGTGGGGACTCGCTTCAGAGGTTACGTATAATCGCGTGGACAACTGGATTGAGAACATTCAGCTTGCGCTCCGCTGGCAGTCGGATGCCCCTAATCCATTGTTCAGAGTCAATGCGGATCAAGGCGACAGTCCAATCGGCAACTATGAGCAGCCGGAAAATCACCGCGTCATGCAGGACGGGAAAACGGCAGTTGGCGTCTATAAATCTTTGGGTTCGCCGGGTGCGAGTGACAGCTATCTGAATGCGATGTTCCCGGATACGGGCTCCATTCTTACCCGCAGTGAACAAGCGGGCTGGGTGTTTAGCGAGACCGAGCAGATGTACTTCGCTTTCAAAATGATTAAACCTTACAGCTGGTATTACCAGACGCCGTTTGATCCTGCGAACAAAGTGAAGACGACGACACAGGTTCATCCGACGAAGCAGTTGTCCTACAGCTATAATATTCTTCGCAGCAAAGCGGACAAAAACGGCTGGGTGCTGGAGACGGCTGATGCTTCGCAATATGCGGATTTCAACAGCTTCAAAAATGCGATTTTAACGCAAACCACACTCGACAGCTCGCATATCGATGATAGCAGCCCGCGCCTTATTTTTACGAATTTGGCGGGAGACAATTTGGACATCACCTTCGACTTGGCGAGCGGATCTTATGGCGGCACGCATAAAGTGAACGGCGTTCCGATTGATTATTCGAGCTTTAAGCTATTCGATACGCCGTGGCTGCAGCAGGAGCAAAACGCAGACCTCTTTGTTGCCACGCAGGGCGGTGAACAGCTGACGTACAATTTCTCGAATTGGACAATTACGGAAAGTGACCCGAATGCGCAGGTGGACGTTACCGGGGTAACGCTTAACCAAGCGGCATTGTCGCTGGGCAAGGGCAAGACCGCTGCGCTAAGCGCAACTGTTCAGCCCGTTAACGCCTCGAATAAGTCCGTCGTTTGGGGCTCAAGCGCGCCGTCTGTAGCGACGGTCAATTCGAACGGTCTCGTCACAGCAGTTGCTGCAGGAACGGCGATCATTACGGCGACAACGGTCGACGGCGCTTTTACGGCAACGAGCACGATCACTGTCATTAATGAGCCTTTATTTCAGGATAATTTCTCCGGCGGCTTAAGCCAATGGGACTTTTTCGGCAGCACCGCATGGCAGCTGCAAGGCAGCGGAGCAACGGCAGCAATGAAGGGATCGACGACGCTGGGTTCTCCGCAGCGGGCAATTGTCAAAGCTTCAGCTCTTCCATACAGCTCGCAGAACTATAGCGTAGCATTCTCGGGGCAGGCTGCGGACCGGTTCCGCATTATGTTCCGGTACGCGTCGGGAACAAGCTACTACTTCCTGGAATTGAAGAATACGAAGGAAATCGAGCTGTGGAAATATGCCAATTCTTCAACGCCTGTGCAGGTGGGGTCGATGATTGATATCAGTTCCAGTCTTGCCAATTATGATCTGACCGGAAACTATGCGTATCGGCTCGATGTCGCAGGCAGTCAATACAAGCTGTACATCAATGATACGTTGGTCGCTTCCTTTACCGATTCGGATCTAACCGCAGGGGGAGTTGGTTTCTCGGTCAAAAGCGTAGGGCCGGCCGCGAGCTTAACTGTCGATGACTTTATCGTAAATCCAATTTAATTGAGTAAAGAAAGCTGCCGTCCGTCGTCTTCGGCAATCGGCAGCTTTCATTTTTCACGTATAAGGAGAAGAGAGATGATACTGTCCCAACCCAGCTTATTGTCAGAACACAGCTATACGTTGACTGGTATTGACGATGAACGATTTCAAGCGAGTTTATCCGTGGAGTCTTTAGAGGAAGGCGAGGAGCTCGTCCATTTGCGTCTGCAAGCATCATCGCTGCTGACACCGCCGGTAATCCGGCTGGAATGGAAGCAGCCCATCGTCGATGTTCAAGGGGTATGGCAGCCAAATGGTTACCGCAATCGCGGACTGGCCCCGGATTGGACCGGCGGCTATAGAAGCCAATTGACGAATTCTGCTCCAGTCGTCTGCCTGTTTAGCGGGAGCGGAAGCAATAAGCTTACCTTTGCCTTTTCCGATACATTGAATGCTGTAACCTGCAAAGCTGGCGTGCATGAAGAAACGGCTGATTTCTATTGCTCGGTTACGCTTTTCGAAGCTCTTTCAGCGCCGTTGGATTCATATGAATCGACGCTTCGGGTGGATACCCGGGCGGGGGCTTACTATTCCAGTCTGGAAGGGGTAAGTGAATGGTGGAGCAGCATGCCGGGTATGACGCCGATGCCGGTGCCTGAACATGCCAGACAGCCGATGTATTCCACCTGGTACAGCTTTCATCAAGAACTGGAGCCGGGCGAGATAGAGGAGCAGTGCCGGCTTGCGAAAGCGATGGGCTGTGAGGCGATCATAGTAGATGATGGCTGGCAAACCGCCAATAACGCCCGGGGCTATGCCTATTGCGGAGATTGGGAAGTATGCACGGATAAAATGCCGGATATGAAGGCTCATGTTGAACGCGTGCATCAGCTCGGCATGAAATATATGCTATGGTATTCCGTTCCCTATATCGGCATGCATAGCAAGGCGTGGACACCATTCCGCGACAGGATGCTGTACACAGTGGAGGAAAGGGGCTGGGGCGTTGTTGATCCTCGCTATCCGGAGGTGAGAAGCTACTTAATCGGGATATATGAGCAAGCAATGCTCGAATGGGGATTGGACGGCTTTAAGCTTGATTTTATCGACAGTTTTAACGCCCCGGCGGATAATAAGCAGGCATATGGTCCAGGAATGGATTATGTATCGGTGCCCGAAGCGGTAGACCGGCTTATGTCTGATATTGCAGGCCGGCTTAGAGAGCTTAAGCCCGATGTGCTGCTGGAATTCCGCCAAAGCTATGTCGGTCCCTATATGCGCAAGTACGGCAACATGTTCCGGGCCGCGGATTGTCCGAATGATGCGGTGGAAAATCGGGTACGGACGATCGATATCCGGCTGCTCGCCGGCTCGACTGCAGCCCATGCGGACATGCTGATGTGGCATCCTGAAGAGGCACCGGAAAGTGCGGCGCTGCAGCTCATTAACGTATTGTTCGCGGTGCCGCAAATTTCCGTCCGGCTTGAACGGCTGCCGCAGAAGCATGCGGAGATGGTCCGCTATTGGCTCCGATTTTGGAAGGAAAACCGGTCGCTGCTGTTAGATGGCCGTCTGGAGCCGCATTATCCCGAGTTGTTGTATCCGCTCGTCACGGCTAGCAATGAGGATAAGTTAATATCGGTTGCGTATGGCCGAACGGTAATGGAACTGCAGCAGCGGAAGCTGCCGGATACCGTTATGCTCGTCAACGGAACGAGAAACGAGGGGATCTACGCTGACTTTGAGGGAAGCTCGGATCGCTGGAGAATGGAAATTAGAGATTGTATGGGGGATTTAGCGGAGGAGGGAGAGCTATTTGAGGTGGGGCTTCGGCTCTGGAACGTTCCGCCTGCGGGCACCCTGATCTTAAACCGGATATAAGCAGAAGCGGCCTGCCGCCAGCTGCATGCGAAAAAATCCCCTTGCCAACACTGATTGGCAGGGGGATTTGTACACGTGCATGAATCACAATTAAGCGCGACCTGTATAGATAAGGACTGCGTCCCGCAGGAAGGCGGCCGTTCCAGGCTGCTCGCTGTCATAGTAGGCCGTAAATCTTTCATCGTCGACATACATTTGGGCTACACCTGCATGGGCTTCCTTGTTGTATGTGTCCCAGTAGAAGGTAAGCCACTGGCGATGAAGATCGGCCGCTTCCTGGGCAAGAACACCAGCGGCGTCGCCAGTGGCGAACGCTTCGGCAAGCTTGCGGTGAAGCTGCTCGTTTAGCTTTTCAATAGCGGCATGTTGCTCTTCCGTCATATTTTTGAGCTTTTTTTTCGAACGGTCGATCGTCTCGTTTCCGTATTTGGCACGGATTTCTTTGCCGTATTTTTGCTCGTTATCGTCGATTAAGCTTTGCTTGAAGCCTTCGAATTTTTGCTTGTCACTCATTGCGCTTTTCCCCTTTCGCTGCTCTAACGTCTTGTCGACGTTGGCAATCAGCCTGTTCAGCTGCTCGCGCTTCTCCAGAAGCTTCACACGATGCTCCTCCAAGGCGCGATCGGCGTCAAAAGCTGGCGAGGCTACGCTGTCTTTGATCTCATCCAAGCTGACACCCAGCTCCCGATAGAACAAAATATGCTGCAGCCGATCCACCTCTTGCTGCCCGTAAATGCGATAGCCCGATGAATTGATTCTCGCCGGCTTGAGAAGTCCAATTTCATCGTAATATCGAAGCGTCCGGGTGCTGACGCCCGCCAGGAGCGCTAGCTTCTGTATTGTATATTCCATTCTGCATCCCTCCTGACCTAAAGCTATCCTACACCTTTACGCCGCGTGAATGTCAACACGAAAGCGAAGGTGATTTTGTCATTTTTCATTGTGGACTAGTTAGAGGAGCTGGCGGGGGCTTTACTAGGGTTAGGGTATTCAAAATGTAAAAGTGCAGGTTGTTGGCTGGTTTTTCGGCGAATAATCGCATCAAATTGCAAATGTGCAGGTTGATTGGCGGAAAAATCGGGTATCGGATTAAATGGGGCGATTCCAAATGTATTTTTGCATGTTGAACGCGATTTTAGCCGAATGGAGCCGTATCAAAATGTACTTTTACATTTTGGGCTTATTGGGTTCATGAAATCAATCATTGAAAGGTACCAGAAAACCCCCGCGTCTGGAATAAACGAGGGGGTCCTGTATGCTGATTCTTCTATTATTATCTATTTGTGGTTCACGACTGCGCCGCTTTCAATTTCACTTTGCGATCGAGCATGAAGCTGAGCAGAACGCCGATCAAGCCTAGCGTTGCGAGTCCGGCGGCCAGCCAAGTGAGCGAGTGCAAACCCGCCAAAGTGATGGCGGCACCGCCTGTATAAGCGCCCAGCGCATTGCCGATATTCAAGGCCGAATGGTTAGCTGTAGCCGTGAGCATCGGCGCGTCTCCGGCTAGCGTCATTGTCCGCAGCTGAATGCCCGGCAAAATGGCAAAAGCGGCAACGCCCCACAGGAAAATAGTGATGACGGCAAGAATCGGATTAGACAGCATAACGGTCAATGCCGCGAGAACGATGGCAAGCACAGCGTAGTTGATCGCTAAGTACGGGAGCTGCTTCCAATCGGCCAATTTACCGCCGATGATGTTGCCGATTGTGACGCCGATGCCGAAAATAACGAGAATCCAGGTGACGCTGTTTTCCTGAAAGCCGCTTATTGATTGCAGGACAGGCGAAATGTAAGTGAACATGGCGAACAGGCTAGCGCAGCCGAACAATCCGAAGAGCAATGTCAGCAGCACTTGCGGTTTTAGTACGCTGCTGATTTCCTGCGCGAGGCTCGAAGCTTTGTCTCCACGGATGACGGGTATAAACCGCATAATGCCAAGAAGCGAGAAAATACCCAGTATCGTAATGACGCCGAAGGAAGCCCGCCATCCGAAATGCTGACCGATAAACGTTCCGATCGGTACCCCGATAATATTGGCGATTGTCAGGCCTGCCAGCACGATAGATACGGCGCTGCCCCGCCGCTCGGGACTAACGAGGTAAGTGGCGATCAGCGATCCGACGCCAAGGAATGTCCCATGGGCTAGTGCAGTCAGAACGCGGGCGCCAACGAGCAGCGGATACGTCGGTGCAATCATGGAAAGTGCATTGCCAAGAATAAAAATTAGCATCAGCAAGATTAATAATCTTTTTTTAGGCAAAGAGTGGGTAAGCATGGTAAGTACCGGTGCACCAATCGCAACGCCCAGCGCATATGCGGTAATAATTTGTCCAGCCTGCGATATCGTTACATTCAAATCCGCAGCTACGTTTGGGAGCAATCCCATCACGAGAAACTCGGTCATCCCGATCGCGAAAGCACCGATGGTCAAGCAGATGAGCGATAGTGGAAACGCCCCTTTTTTCTTTAATGGCGCAGCTTGTGCATGCTGCAAAGTAGTGTTCATTTTACGGCTGACTCCTATCCCCTGAAAGTATGGCTTAGTCTCTCTTTTCTCTATTTGCAGTTCTTCAAGAAAGGTAAGCTTATCATAATCGTTCTGCAGGAGCAGCACAATCACACATCTTGGCTTTGTTTTCGCCTGTTTAGGAAAATGTTATATATGTTGCTTAGGTTGAAAAATACGCTAGGAGACGACAAAGCCCATTGCCCGATAACCGCCCAAAATAGATAAGCGCGTCAGCTGCAGCGCCATATGCCGCGATGAATAAATCATGCGCTGCTCCATCCATTTTTTCGCGGAGTGGAAGGTGGAGAAGCTGATATGGTCAAGCAGCAAGTCAACGGGGACAGCTTGTTTCTGGCTCATGCCAAGCGAGCTGATGCGGGCGTAAAACGCGTCGCGAATGACAGCGAACATCGCATTCGGATAGTCATTGGCTGCTGAAGCGGGTCCAAGACGCGTGAACAATACGATATAGAAGGGCTCATTCTCCTCTAAGTGGTCAAACAATGTGGAGAAAAAAGGGTCTGGCTCATTATAATCGGGCAGATAGGCTGCGGCATTTCCTGCAATTAACAACCTTGAAAGCTCATCGAGCTTAGCTTTTGTCATTTGATCCAGCAGGTCGAATTTGTCGCTGTAGTAGGCATAGAAAGTAGAGCGGTTCACATTCGCCCGCTCGGTAATATCTTTAATCGCGATGTCCTCAATCCGCTTTTCCTGAAGCAGCTCCAGCAGCGCTCCGCTGATGAACTGCTTCGTCCGGCTAACGCGGCGATCCTCATTCAGCTGGTTTTGTTCGGCTGACATACAATAATCCCTCCTATACAACAAATGAACTCCTAATGTTGGAAAACCAACACGCCATTCTCTTCCATAACTATCTCATTCAATGGGTGACCGCCAAACAGTTTGCTGCCCAATGTAGGATTAAGTGATCAGGATCCATACAAAATGGATTCAAGTGTCGGATTTGCAACGTTTTAGGCCCAATTAATGGTTGAAGCCGAATAATTAATAGCTATCATAATAAATAAAACCAATTAAATCAATTGGGATAGTGTAAAAAGTTTATTCGAAAAGGGGAGAACGGATTGAGGGGAGATACTTTCGTTCGCAGCTTGGACGATGGCCGGAAAATATGGCTGGAAGGGACGCAAATTACAAATTTGCCGGAGCATCCCGCCTTTAAGGGAACGCTGGATACAATAAGGCAGCTGTTCAATATGCTGGACGATCCATCAGTTCAACAGATCGTAGGCTATCAAGTCGGACAATCGGATCGTTACTCACATAGCTCATTCCTTGTTCCGTACACGGGGGAGCAATTGGCCCAGCGAAGCCGGTCATTTGCCCGCTGGTCTCAGGAAACGCACGGTATGATGAGCAGGTTGTCCGACTATGCTCGTTCTATCGTAACCGGGTGGTATGCAGCAAGAGAAGAGCTAGGGACGCTAGACCCGCATTTTGCAGATAAAATTACACGCTATTACGAGGAAGCCAGGGATCAGGACCGTTTCTTGACGACGGCTATTATTGACCCGCAGATCGACCGGTCGAAAAATTTGGACGATGCGCGCATTGCCGACCGTTTCCTTCATGTCGTACGGGAGAATAGCGAGGGCATCGTCGTTAGCGGTGCGAAAATGATCGCTACGGGAGCGCCCTACACGCATGATTTTATTATTTCGTCGTTTTTGAAGTTCGACGCCTCCAACCGCAACCATGCTCATGTGCTAATCGTGCCCGCCAATTCGCCAGGACTGCATATCGTGTGCCGGGAGACGTTCGCAAGCGCGAATGAACGAAATCATCCGCTCAGCTCCAAATATGATGAGATGGATGCCGTGCTTTTCTTCGATGAAGTGCTGGTTCCGTGGGAACGGGTTCTCCTGTACGGAGATGCGCAGAAGGTATTGACGCTGCGCGGCAACCGAACCGCTAATGCCCTCGCCTTTCATCAGAATATCGTTCGCTATGTAGCGAAGCTGGAGTTTGTAACGGGCGTAGCGTTTGCGGTAGCGGAATCGATCGGTGCCCAAGGCTTTCTTCATGTACAGGAGAAGCTTGGCGAGCTGTTGACCCAGGTCGAAGTGATTAAAGCGCTGGTGATCGCTTCCGAAACGCAAGCAAAGCCCGATGCATCCGGCGTGCTCGTCCCCGAGCTGTCGTATATCGATACGGCACGTAATATTGGGACGAAATTTTATCCGCGCGCGCTAGAGATTTTGCAGCAGGTGGGCGGCGGCGGTTTCGTTCAAGCGCCATCCGGTGTTGAGGACTTTTACGGACCGCTTTCTGAGCTGATGCACAAATATTTCGAAGGCGCCTCTGTCAGCGCGGAGAAAAAAGTGCAGCTGTTCAAGCTCGCCTGGGATTTGATCGGCAGTCCGCTTGGCGCCAGACATGAGCTTTACGAGCGCTTCTATGCGGGTGATCCGGTCAGGGGCTATGCCAATCAATATGCCGCCTTCGAGAAGGAGCGGCTGACTGATCCGATTTGGGATCTCCTCAAGCGGACGAGCAAGGAAGGGAAGACGCTGGTCTAACTTACGGGCGGCGAGCACTTCAAATTCTGAATTAGAAGGGAAGAACGAACATGGAATTGTTTTGGTTTATACCGACTCACGGGGACGGCCGTTATCTCGGAACGGCTACAGGCGCAAGAGCCGTTACTTATAACTACTGCAAGCAAATTGCGCAGGCGGCAGACGAGCTTGGCTATAGCGGCGTGCTGTTGCCGACAGGAAAATCATGCGAGGATGCTTGGATTGTCGCTTCCACGCTGGTGCCCGTTACAGAGAGATTAAAGTTTCTCGTTGCTGTTCGACCCGGTCTGACGCTGCCGACCGTTGCTGCGCGAATGTCCGCCACGCTGGACCGTTTCTCGGGCGGCAGATTGCTCATTAACGTGGTGGCGGGGGGCGATCCAATTGAGCTGGCTGGCGATGGACTGTTTCTTGATCATGACGCCAGATATGAGCTGACCGATGAATTTCTTCATATATGGCGTAAGGAGCTTGCAGGAGAGACCGTTGATTTCGAAGGTGAGCATCTGCGGATCGAAGGCGGCAAAGTGCTTTATCCGACTGTGCAAAAGCCGTATCCGCCGCTGTACTTCGGAGGATCGTCGGAGGCGGCAATGGAGGTCGCGGCTGATCATGTCGATGTGTATCTGACTTGGGGAGAACCGCCGGAACAGGTTCGCGGCAAGGTCGAGAAGATGAGGGCACTGGCCGCTGCGAAAGGGCGGAAGCTCAAGTTCGGCATCCGGCTGCATGTTATCGTCCGTCCGACGGAGGAAGAGGCGTGGCAAGCGGCAGAGGAATTAATTGCTCATTTGGATGAGGCAACGATCGCTTCAGCGCAGCAAGTTTTTGCACGGATGGATTCCGAAGGGCAGAAGCGAATGAGCGAGCTGCATAAAGGGGATCGCTCGAAGCTGGAGATTAGCCCGAACCTCTGGGCGGGCATCGGACTTGTACGCGGCGGAGCGGGAACGGCGCTTGTTGGCAGTCCGGAAAATGTGGCGGCGAGAATTAAAGAGTATGCCGAAATCGGCATGGAGACGTTTATTTTATCCGGATATCCGCATTTGGAGGAAGCGTATCGGACAGCCGAGCTGCTATTCCCGCTGCTGCCGCTGAACAAGCGTGAAGGACAAGATGAAAGAGCGTTTATTAGCCCATTTGGGGAGCTGATCGCCAACAACGAAATTCCTTCCTCGAAAGGGAGCGAAGCGTCGGAGGCTGGGGTTGCAGAAGCTTCTCCGGCGAGATCATAAAGAAGGAGGTTCATATGGAAATGGGTGCAATCGAATTTGGCTATTGGGCTCCACTGGAGGATGGCGGGCAGGTTGCGACAAAGCTGGTGCAGCGAACCGATTCGTCGTTTGAAGCCAATGTCCGGTACGCGGATACTGCAGAGAAGACGGGCTTCAGCCAGATGCTGCTGCCGACGCGCTTCGTCGCCAGCAGCGACGCTGAAAATCAATGGGAGTCGCTCACCTTCGCCGCGGCTTTAGCGGTCAAGACTAAGTCGCTTGGCTTAATCGCCGCGGTCGCTTCCGGCTTATGGCCTCCGGCTATCGTGGCGAAAATGCTGACGACAATCGACCATTTGAGCGGCGGCCGAGCTGCCATCAATGTTGTCAGCGGCTGGCTGAAGGAGGAGTATATCGCTCTCGGTCAGCCGTGGCTCGATCATGACGAGCGCTATCGCCGCTCGGAGGAGTTTATTGAAGTGCTGCGCGAGCTGTGGACGTCGGATCAGGCCACCTTTGCCGGCGACTTCTACCGGCTTCGCGACGCGGACTATAAACCGCGCCCGCTTCAGACGCCAGGTCCAACTGTTTATCAAGGCGGCAACTCCAAAGCTGCAAAGCGTATGGCGGGCCGGGTGTCGGATTTCTACTTGATGAACGGCAACCATCTGGAAGGCTTGAAGAAGCAGATCGATGAAGTGAGCAGTTACGCCGCTGAATACGGCCGGACGGTCAAATTCGGAGTGAATGCTTTCGTTATTGTCCGGGATACGGAGGAGGAAGCGAAGCAAGTGCTGCGGGACATTATCGATAATGCCGATACGGCGGTCGTGGAAGCGTTCCGCGAGCAGGTGAAGCAGGCGGGTCAGGCGTCATCGGAACGCGAAGGGATGTGGGCCAATTCCAGCTTCGAGGATTTAATCCAGTTCAACGACGGCTTCAAGACCGGGTTGATCGGAACGGCTGAACAAGTGGCGGAACGTATTGCCGGCCTGAAAGAGATCGGCATCGATCTGGTGCTTACCGCCTTTCTTCACTATGACAACGAACTGGAGGCTTTCGGCAAGCAGGTCATTCCGCTCGTGCGGAAGCAGGAGGCAGCAGCCGATGCCAACACTAATGCGGATGGAACCGTTCGCGAAGAAGCAACGGCTGCGGGAAGTTAGCGGTTGTCGCATTTAATTGTAAGATGAAGGGATCCGATCGGACGACCGAAGGCTCTCCACTTTCCCAAAGGCAGGGAGATGCGGAGCAGTCTTTTTTTGATGCCTATATCGCTTTAAAACGAAATTTAGGAGGATTTTATGATGGGTAATCAAGCGACCGAAGCAATGTCCACGGGTCAATTAACGCCTGCAAAAAAGTTAAGTCTGTTTGACGCAATTGGTTCAACGCTGGCACAGATGGCGCCGGCAGCCGCTATCTATTACGGCTTGCCGGTTATCTTTATCGCGACCGGCATCGGCTCGCCGCTCACGATTCTTTTATCCGCAATTGCCATTATTATCGTAGGGCTGAGTCTCACCCGGTTTTCCGCCAAGCATCCGTCGAGCGGCTCGCTTATCAAATATATCGGGATGGCGTTCGGCGGCTTGACCGGAACGGCGGCCTCCATCGTCTTTATAGTCGGAACGGTGTTTCTTGCGGGCTCGGCTTTTATTGAGCTGGGAGGCTGGACGTCAGACTCATTGGCGCTCTACGGCATTCATGTCCATTGGGCGATCCCGACTGTTGTACTTGGCCTCCTCATATGGGGACTCACGATTATCGGAATTGACCGCTCGACGAAAATCGCAACGATTGCGCTCGTCATTGAGGTGCTCGTGCTGGTCGGCGTGTCGGTCTACGTGCTTCTTGATCCGCCGGCGGGCTTGTCGCTGAAGCCATTTGCTCCGTCCTCTATTACTGGCGGTCTGGCCGGCATCGGACTAGGGTTCCCGCTAGCCATCTATTTGTTCATCGGCTTTGAGAACTCCGCCGCGCTGGCGGAAGAGACGCAAAATCCGAAGCGCAACACGAAACGCGCTGTGCTCATCAGCATCGCGGTCATGACGGTGTTCTATTTGTTCGTCAGCTACGCTGTCGTCACTGGCTTCAGCAATGATAATGAGTCGCTGATCAAGAGCTCGAACCCTTTTATAGAGGTTGCTGACCGTTACTTGGGCCGGTTTGCATTTCTGGCTGTGATTGCCGGCTTTACGAGCATCGTCGGCATGACGATCGCTTGCTTGAACGGCTTCTCTCGCGTCGCCTTCAATTCGGCTCGTGAAGGGCTTATCCCGGCGAAGCTTAGTTTTGTTTCCAAATGGCGGACGCCAGCCGGCACGTTATCGCTGATAAGCGGACTTGGCATCGCTTTTGCACTGCTGTTTGGTTTTGCGGGCGGCGCATGGGTGACTGGCTTTGGCTATTTAGGCACGATCGGTACGATTCCGCTGCTCATTATTTACGCACTGCTTAACATCGCCGTTATCATCTACCCGAATAAGGATTTGACGATTATCCAGCGGTATGTGCTGCCTGTGCTGGGCGTAATCAGCATCGCGCTTCCGCTATGGGCGATGGTTCAGCCCGGCCAGCCGAAGCCGGTCAGTTATTTTCCATGGATTATAGCGGCGGTTGTTGTGATTAGTCTGATCTATGCTTGGGTTCAAATGAAGCGTGATCCGTCGATCGCGCAGCGAATCATTTCCGGTACAGGATCCGGAGAAGAAACGGCGGCTTAATTATGAAGGAGGTTTTACGGGATGACAGCAGTAAATACGACAACAGTTTCGGAAGCTTCATATGAAGCGTTGATCGCCGAAGTTCGGCGGACAGTGGATGAAGTGATTAGACCTAATGCAGAGCGGATTGATAGGGAAGGCGTATTTCCGGCAGAAAATCTGCAAGCGCTGGCGGACGCAGGGTGGAACAGCATGATTATTCCGACCGAATATGACGGTCTGGGTCTCGATTATAGAGCGTTCGCGCTCGCAGCGGAAGAGATCGGCAAGGGCTGCCCTTCTACTTCTCTAATCTATGTAATGCATGTAGGGGCGGCGCAAACAATCGTCTACTACGGCTCGGAGGATCAGAAGAGGCGCTGGCTGAAGCCAGTCCGAACGGGTGCGATTGGCACGCATTCCATGAGCGAGAAAGCGACGGGAGGCCATACCTGGTTCAATCTGAGCGAGGCGAAACGTGATGGTAATGATTATGTGCTGGATTTGGAAAAGTCGTTCACGACTAGTGGAGGGCATGCCGACTTCTACGTGCTCCAGACCCGGACGCCAGGTGCAGAGAAGCCGACTGATCTGAGCTATTTCATTGTCGACGGGCAGGACCCCGGCATTACAGCTGGACCTTGGGAGGCGCTCGGTGTTCGGGGCAATCAAAGCGGGCCGCTAAAGCTGGATGGCGTAAAGGTGCCGCGTGCGGATTTGCTTGCCGGGGAGAACAGGGCGATTGAAATCGCATTTAATGGCGTCGATCCGCTTTATTTGCTAGGCATCGGCTCCGCTTGGATCGGGGTGGCGGAGGAGGCGTTGTCCATCGTCGTCAACCGGGTGAAAAATACGGTGCATCGCGATTTCAACCGCAGTCTTGCCGATTATCAGGTGATTCGCCAGCAGCTGGCGCAAGCGAAAATTGCGTTAAGCAGCTTGAAGCCTTGGCAGCTATCTTTGGCCGACAAGTACAACCGGTATGAAGCGGAGGGCAGGCTGCTGGGCGAGCTTTGGTACGAAGCGACTGAGTTCAAAATCCATGCAACGGAAGTTGCCAATCAGGTCGTCTCCATTGCCATGGACGTAACCGGAGGGTACGGATACAAGAAAGGGACGATCGAACGGCTGTACCGGGATGTGCGGGCTGGACTTGTACTGGCGCCTTCTAATCATTTGGCGAGGGAGCTGGTCGGCAAGGATCTGGTTGGCCAACCGCCTGAGTTATTCACGCCGGGCGGCGATTAAAGGGAGGAGGAATCGGCATATGGCAGCAACGGCGGTGCAACAGCAGCAATATAAGAGCTTAGCTGCGGAATTGGCGAAGCGGTTTGGCGAGGATGCCGCTCAGCGTGACAAGGAGGGCGGCACGCCCAAGGAGCAGCGCGACTGGATTCGCGACAGCGGCCTTCTAAAGCTGCTCATTCCTCTAGAGTATGGCGGGGACGGCGGACAATGGTCGGACGTGTTATGGGTTGTGCGTGAATTCGCCCGAACCGATGCAGCCTTGGCACATGTGTACGGCTATCATTTCCTTTGCCTCGTAGCCCCCCATTTGGCTGGCAGCGAGTTGCAAAAGGCGTACTTCTATGAAACGACAGCCAAGCACAATTACTTCTGGGGCAATTCCTCCAATCCGCTTGAGAAATCGATTATCGGCACACGTCTGGAGGACGGCGCTATCCTTGTGAACGGCAGCAAATCATTCAGCTCCGGGTCGCCGGACTCAGATCTGCTCGCCATTTCATGGAATGATAGCTCATCAGGGGACTACTACGAAGGTATTATCCCCACCTCCCGTCCTGGAGTGACGGTTCATGACGATTGGGACAATATGGGCCAGCGGCAAACAGGCAGCGGCAAAGTCTCCTTTGAGTCGGTGCGGGTGGAGCCGGATGAAATACTGGAAACCCCTTATGCAGGGCAAACCGTATTTTCTACGCTCATTCCGCAGCTGTCCCAGAGCATATTGGCCAGCATCTTTATCGGCAGCGCAGCGGGCGCACTGGATGAGGCGAAGAGCTATACGAAGACAAAATCGAGGCCGTGGTACACATCGGGCCTTGACGACGCGTCTGCGGAACCGTCCACAATAAGCCGTTACGGTGAATTATGGATGGCCTATCAATCGGCACTCAGTCTGGTAGAGAAATCGGATCGCGAGCTCGATATCATATGGGCCCGAGACGTTGCTTTGACCGAAGCCGAGCGGGGGGAGTGTGCGGTTATTGTGGCAGCAGCCAACGTTCAGGCCAGCCGGATGGCGCTTGAAGTGACGAGCCGGATTTTTGAAGTGATGGGTGCAAGGGCAACAGCTTCCCGATATGGCTATGACCGTTTCTGGCGCAATGTCCGTACGCATTCCTTGCATAATCCGGCGGAGTTCAAGCTGCGAACCGTCGGAAACTGGTTTTTAAACGACCAAGCTCCCGTTCCTGGTTTTTATTCTTAATCCTAAATATAAAAAGCGATCCCTCCGTCTATAGAGCAGACGAAAGGATCGCTTTTTATATTTAGGACTCGTTTCGGGTAAGCATCTCTTTCTGGAAAAGCCAATCTGTCGGTTCCAATCAAAATGTCGATTTGGTATGATGGATAGAAACGCAGACTTGAAAAGAGGCATAAGACAACGATGACGATGACTAATCCATTTGATCAATTGTTTAATAGAAAGAATACGAGATCTTATAAATGGGATGATATGAAAAAGCTGTTTGGCAGCTCGGAGCTATTGGCGTTATGGGTGGCTGATATGGATTTCGGATGCCCGCCAGCTGTGCGCAAAGCGGTAACCGAACGCGCCGAGATGGGGATTTACGGCTATACGTTCTTTTCAGACGAATACTATGGGGCAATCACAAGCTGGTATAGCCGGCGCCATGGCTGGAGTATTGATCCGAAGTGGATCGGCAATTCGCCTACGGTCGTCACTTCGATCAGTATTGCTGTAGAGCTATTGAGCTCGCCGGGCGATTCCGTCGTTATTCAAACGCCAGTATATCCTCCTTTTTACGAGGTTATTGAGGACAACGGCCGCATTGTGGCGAAAAATCCGCTCGTCATCCGGAATGAACGCTTTGAGATGGATCTTCCGCACTTGGAGACGTTGTTCCAGAACGGTGCAAAGCTGATGATTCTATGCAGCCCGCATAATCCAGGCGGCCGAGTATGGACGGAAGAAGAGCTTCGAGCGCTTGGCGCATTGTGCCTGCAATACGGAGTGACGGTCATTGCCGACGAGATTCATTGCGACTTGACGTTCCCTGGGCATAAGCATACTCCGTTCGCCTCGCTCTCAGCTGAACTTAGCGATCGGACGATAACGTGCACGGCTGCTACGAAAACGTTCAATTTGCCGGGTATTCAAACTTCTTACTTTATTACAGCTAACAAAGAGCTGAAGCAGCGCTTCGATAAACGGCTGCAGGTGCTTGGTCTTAATTATCCGCATCATTTTGCAGAGGCAGCTATCGTCGCGGCTTATACGGAAGGAGAAGAGTGGCTGGACGGCTTATTGGACTACGTGAAGGGCAATCTCGATTTCGCCGTCGATTACTTGTCGGAGCATTTGCCGGAAGTGAAGCCGCTCAGGCCGGAAGGAACTTACTTGCTGTGGGTGGATTGTCGCGGGTTAGGGATTGAGTCAGGCAAGCTGAAGAAATGGATGGTTGAGGAGGCAAAAGTAGCGTTCAGCCTAGGATCGGCATTTGGCACAGAGGGAGCAGGCTGGCTGCGTATGAACCTGGCTGCCCCGAGAGCCATTGTCGAGCAAGCGCTGAAGCAGTTTTGCGAGGCAGGCCGGCTGGCTCTGAAATAATTTCAGAGGCCAGTCCGCTGTCAGCTGCGAAACGGCGACGTAACCTTATAGCCTATATAATAGAACAGCTCCCGAAACAGAAAGGGAAGCTTCGTTTGCAGGCTTTTGTAGGCAGAGCTTGGGGTGGGTGCGGCATAGGCGTCCATCCCGAGCTTTTTTGCAATGGTAAGCGCCCGTTTCATATGAAGGGGATCGCTGACGATCGCAAAGGTATGAAGCTGATGTTCTTTCGCCAGTTCTCCTGCAAAGCGTAAATTTTCCTCAGTAATCGTCGATTCCGTCTCAACGAGAATGGCCCCCGGATTCACACCTTGTTCCAAGGCATAGTCACGGGATACAATCGCTTCTGTCCATTGGCCGCCGTGTCCCATTCCGCCGGTGAAAATAATTTTCTGCACATAACCCTGCTCGTAAAGCCAAATGCCATAGTCGATTCTTCCCCGCAGCACGGGGGAAGGTTTGCCGTCCCAGACAGCTGCCCCCAGCACGATAACCGCGTCTGCGGCCATAGGCTCGCGGGGTTTGCTGAATGACCAAATGTCATAGGCTGCATAGCCTATTGTTAGAACGGCAATGAGGAAAGCAATAGTAATGATTTTATATAAGGCTGGTTTCTTTTTCATAATGGACTAGACGCTGCATGCGCCGGAAAGTTTCATTAAAGGATGCAAATCAT
The DNA here is from genome assembly GCF_014641555.1 of Paenibacillus radicis (ex Gao et al. 2016). GTDB lineage: Bacteria > Bacillota > Bacilli > Paenibacillales > Paenibacillaceae > Pristimantibacillus > Pristimantibacillus radicis. Next base: position 45,970 of record NZ_BMHY01000021.1, on the reverse strand, counting down.
TGTAGAGCCGCTTTTATTATACTAAATATATCGATATACTATGAATAATAGTGTAGTTATACATTCGAATCAGAATGAGGGAGTTGAAGAGCTGATGTCCGAGTTTTCCAAGCAAGATCCATTTATACGAAATGAACGGGAGGCGGTCATCGCTGCAAGGTCGGATAGATTGGCGGAATTGTTCGCTGGCCGGGCTCCCCGGCATGATCTTGATGGCAGTTTTCCGGTTGAAAATTTTAAAGATTTGCGGGAAAGCGGTTATTTGGCGTTGACTGTTCCACAGGCTAATGGAGGGGAAGAGGCTTCGCTGTATGAATTGGTGCTGGCGCAGGAGCATTTGGCGCGCGGAGACGGCTCAACGGCGCTTGCTGTCGGCTGGCATGTTGCGCTAGTCATGCAGCTTCGAATATCGCAGGCTTGGCCGGACTCGCTCTACGCGGCATTAAGTCAAGAGATTGTAGAGCGCGGCGCTATTTTCAACAGCTATGCCAGCGAACGGGCGACCGGGAGTCCCAGCCGCGGAGGCAAACCGGAGACGACGGCTGTGCGTACCGAAGGCGGCTGGCTGATCAATGGCCGGAAGACGTTCAGTACGCTTAGTCCAGTCGCTACGCATTGCATGGTCTCGGCCTCGGTGGAGTCGGAGGACCGTGTTGGTGAGTTTTTTGTCCGTATCGGGGAAGGCGTTGAAGTTGATGAAACCTGGAACACGATGGGCATGAGAGCGACGGGCAGTCATGATCTGGTATTCAAGGATGTGTTTGTTCCAGATGGTGAATCGATTGCGGGTGCGGCCCTGCGTCCCAAGACGCCGGCGGATTCCGATCATGGGGGAGCGATGCTTCATATACCGGCCTGTTATATCGGAATCGCGCATGCCGCGCGCGATTTCGCGCTGCGCTTCGCAAAAGATTACCGGCCTAACAGTCTGAATGGTCCGATTGCAGATTTGCCGAATATTCAGCGGCAGCTTGGCGAGCTGGAAGCTGAGCTTATTACAGCTCGGACGCTCTTGTACAGCTTGGCGGACCGCTGGGACCGCGATCCTGCAGGAAGAGCCGAGTTGCGTGCCGATCTGGGTCTTGCCAAATACGTGGCAACGAATGGGGCGCTTCGCATAGTCGATCTGGCCATGCGGGTTGTAGGAGGCGCCGGCCTGTCCCGCAATCTTCCGTTGGAGCGGTATTACCGGGATGTGAGAGCCGGGCTGCACAATCCGCCTATGGATGATGTGGCTTTGTCGAACCTCGCCAAGCGGGCGCTTTCTTCAACAGAATAATTGGATGATGCGAAAATTACGCGAGAAACCCGCAGCCCGGATCAGCCGGTCTGCGGGTTTTATATTTAATAGGAAGAAATAAAAAAGAAGCTTGATAGAATCAAGCTTCTGGAATGTCTAATTAATGGTCGGGATGACACGATTTGAACATGCGACCCCCTGGTCCCAAACCAGGTGCTCTACCAAGCTGAGCTACATCCCGTCCTGTGATGGTGCCGGCGATAGGAGTCGAACCCACGACCTACTGATTACAAGTCAGTTGCTCTACCAACTGAGCTACACCGGCATAAAATCTCTCAGGCACAAAATGTATTATGCCATAAACTAAAAAGATAATGCAACTGTTTTTTAAGAAATTTATAAATTTTTTTTTATTGCTTCTTTACTTTGAAATGAACTACTGCACTATAGTGCATTTTACCCGTGTTCGGATTGAACGCGGAATGATGCTGCACAGCATGCACATCCAGCATAAGCCCTTTATTATTCTCGATCTGCCGGTCGATATGCTTTTCCAGCGTACGTAGGTCGTAAGCCTCGAAAAACTCTACTTTGTTTTCTATCAAATCCAAACGGAAGTCCATGACCATTCTCCTTATGCCCTCAGGCTCTGCATATTTCTTATTTGTGTCCATTATAAACAACCGGTAAAGATGCGTCCAATCGGTAAAAATATGAATATATTTTGTTAGACAAACTGGCAAAAATGTCCTAAACTAGAAGGGTGTCGAAAGTGGTCGAAAAATAGAAAATGAACTGAAAAGGGCAAACTTGTTGAAAAACAAGGACGCAAAGTTATGGGCCTAAGGTTACAAAACTATGGCTGCCAGACCACCAGATCAAGGGAAATGCGCTGAAATCAGGCTATCCGACCATCTGTGGTCGGATAGCTTTGCACTTTTTCGGGGATAGGAAAAGGAGATAAAGGACAGATGGCTCTATGGAAAAAGTGGCCGAATCAGGCGGCCATGTTCGTGAAAAAGCAGAAAATCACGTCTAAGCTTCTGCTAATTACGTCGCTGATTACTATTTTCAACGTGGCGGCAGGGGTATTGATTTACACGCAAAATTTATCTGTATCGAAAGCGATTGACAGCTCCAACGAATTTGGTGATACCGAACGGGAGTACAAAGCATTGTCAGATACAATGCTGCGTACGATGCTTCTAATGATCAATTCGATTGAGAACGGGGAAGATGAATCGGAAGTAATCGAAAAATCGATGAAGCCGATTCCTGATATGCTTGCGAGCTTGACGAAAAGCTTCGAAAAGATGGATAAAAAATATCCAGCGCAAGAAGGCGATCTGGAGTACAGCAATCAAGTGAAGGTTTTCCAAATGGCTTACAATAGCTTGAGCGGATTTGCTATGGACAACGCGGAGCTGCGGAGCGATATGAAGTCGCTGCGTATCCGGGAATTAATCAGCGTCTACACGATTACTTTGAGCTATGCGAATGAAGCTGTCGAGGCGCGAATGAATGTTGACCAAGCATCCAATGAGAAGCAGCTCGCAAGAAGCGTAGATGCTGCGAATACGTTTATTATCATTAACGTTCTGCTGTTGGCCATACTGCCATTTTTGATGTCCTATTCGCTTAGCCAAAGCATCAAAAAAGGGTTAAAAGGCATTATGGGCCGGATTGATGCCTATAAAAACAGCGATTTTACATACGATCTGAAAGTGGACCGGTATGATGAGTTCGGGGATATCGACCGGATGTTGTCCGAAATGGGCCATCGTTTGCGCGATACGATCAAATCTACGCTTGAAGTAAGCGGAACGGTGCTCAGCATGTCCAATTCGATGGGTGAGATGGTTGACCGTAACCGTACAGCCTCCGAGCAGGTTCGCGATCAAATTAAGGTAGGAACGGTTACCTTGTTGTCGCAATATGACGATGCATCTTCCATTTCTGCTGTTACCGAACAAATCTCGGCTAGCTCTGAGGAAATTGCCGCATCCAGTGATTATATCAATAGCGATATGCGTCAAATGCGTCAGGCTTCCCAAGAAGGCGCGCAGGATATGGAAGGCGTCGTTGAGATGGTTAACCAGACGGTCGAGCAATTCGAGCTCGTTAATGATTCCTTTAACCGCATTGTGCAGCGCTTCGGCAATGTGACGAAGTTTCTGGGCGGCATTCAAGATCTCAATACGCAAACGAATCTGCTATCGCTGAATGCCTCGATCGAATCGGCTCGCGCAGGCGAGCACGGAAGAGGGTTTGCTGTCGTGGCGGAGGAGATTCGCAAGCTGTCCGGCCAGACCGATATGTTCTCGAAAAACATTACGAAAGAGCTTCAGTTCATTCAGAGCGATGTTGCATCCAGCAGCGATCGCCTGGGTTCCTTCTCGCAAGTTATTGCAACGACGAAAGATGCGTCGATTGCCGCAAGCGACATGTTCAAGGGGCTGGAGCAGCAAAGCAGCGCGTTGTCTGAGCAGGTGGGCGAAATCTCTACCGCCATTGCGGAAATTACGTCTGGCATGACCCACATCGTAACAGCGGTCGACAAGCTGCTGCAAACGTCCTCTGACGTTAACGGCAAAATGGACGTGATGAGTGGTCTCTCCGAGCAGCAAAACTCGGTATCCGACCAACTGGGCGCCCTTGCTGGCGAGCTCAAGCAATCATCAGGTATACTGAAAGAGAAAGCAGCCGTATTTAAAGTGTAAAAAGAAACCGAAGCCTGTGGTTCATCCCGATTATAGGGATGTGCCACAGGCTTTTTTGTTTTGTTGAATGAGTTAGTGAGAACGTTGTGTTCGTATGATGGTTTAGTCGTTGTTCATTATTCGTGTAAGAAATAACGTTAGCTGCCTCGTACGAAAGGTGGGGGTTAGTTTATGTAGACGTGGGCTAGTGCAGGGCGTTGGGTAATTATGCGTATGCAGCTAGAGTGCCGAGTAACGAATAGGTTTGGAGGTAGACTAGCTTAACTGTCTTCAGATGCTAAGTAACCGCATCTGGCAAAGTAGGGACTGACTAAGGCCAGTTCGATCAAACACCCGTAAGAAGTCGAAGGTTAGTTATTAGTAAAGTGTGCTTACGGTGGGGGTTGTGCAATTCTGCGTATTCGGCTCAAGGATCAAGTAACTAATTCATTGAAATTTAGCGAAAACAAGTTCGCTGTAGGAGGAGCGCCGTCGCTAGACAGTCGAATAGCGAAGTTGGCTTCGTAAAATAGTTAAGTATGTTCGCTATAGCGACAGTTAATCGTAGCGGACAGCCGAACAGCGAAGCTGGCTTCGCAAAATAGCGAAACAGGATCGCTATAGCGAGTAGTACGTTGCAGGGAAACCAACAGCGAAGCAGGTTCGCAATATAGCGAAGCTAAATTCGCTGAACGGTCATGCAGGAGCACGGCTCGGGCCAACAGCGAAGCGAATTTCGCAATTGGCGAACCTAGGTTCACGAGTAGCGAAGTTTGCTTCGCTAAAGTGAAGCTGAGGGTGTGCGAGGAGCCGAACAGCGAAGCTGGCTTCGCAAAAAAGCGAAACAGGTTCGCTATAGCGAGTAGTACCCTTGCTAGAAGACCGCCAGCGAAGCGGGTTCGCAATATAGCGAAGCTAAATTCGCTGAATGGTCATGCAGGAGCACAGCTCGGGCCAACAGCGAAGCGAATTTCGCAATTGGCGAACCTAGGTTCACGAGTAGCGAAGTTTGTTTCGCTAAAGTGAAGCTGAGGGTGTGTGAGAAGCTGCACAGCGAAGCTGGCTTCGCAAAATAGCGAAGTAGGTTCGCTGGGGCGATAAGATATCGTCGCGGACAGCCGAACAGCGAAGCAGGTTCGCAATATAGCGAAGCTAAATTCGCTGAACGGTCATGCAGGAGCACGGCTCAGGCCAACAGCGAAGCGAATTTCGCAATTGGCGAACCTAGGTTCACGAGTAGCGAAGTTTGCTTCGCTAAAGCGAAACTGAGGGTGTGTGAGAAGCTGCACAGCGAAGCAGGTTCGCTGTAGTGTAGAGCAGCTTCGCAAAGAGCAGAACAGCGAAGCAAGCTTCGCAAAAAAGCGAAGCAGGTTCGCTATAACGCTAGAGCCCGGGTGTTGCCAGCGGCCACATCAGCGTCCCGTGCACACACCCCCTCCGCCAATCGCTAAAACCCCTGCAGCACAACTCCCGCCCGCCGCAAAAGCCGCACAACATACCATTCCGCGGCGGCAGAAATATTTTCCACAAATACCTCTTTACACAACTGAAAACATAGTGTACTATTTACCTATAACACCAACACAATAGTACAGCAGCAGCGTAAACTGCTATAAGGAGGATCGCCATTGTGACAATGGAGTTCGATAACAACCAACCGATTTATTTGCAAATCATGAATCATATGAAACGGCAAATTATTGTAGGCAAGCTCAAACCGGGAGACAAAATCGATTCGGTACGAGAGCTTGCAGCGGAACTGCAAATTAATCCGAACACGATTCAACGGACGTTTCAAGAATTGGAGCGGGAAGGCATTGTCGAAACAAGACGCGGCTTAGGCCGATATGTGACAAGTGAGGAGTCGACCATTATGAGCATTAAGAAGGAAATGGCGGGTGAATTGCTGGATCGCTTCGTAATAGGGATGAGAGAGCTTGGTTTTGAAAGTAAGGATATTATTACAATTGTGTCCGAAGCGGTGTCCGAGAAGGATAAGAAAGGTAGTGAGTGATAGATGAGCAGCATTTTGAAATTAACGTCAGTGTCGAAGCGTTACACATCTTCGCGGAATGCCCTGCATAACGTTTCGTTTGATCTCCAGGCCGGCAAAGTTGTAGGTTTGCTGGGCAGTAATGGCAGCGGTAAAAGTACGATTATGAAGATGGCCGCCGGTTTGCTCCAGCCAACGTCGGGTACGGTCTCCGTTACGGGAATTCCGGTAGGAACGGCTTCAAAGGCGGTTACGTCCTTCATGCCGGATCGTCCGATGACAGAAAGCTGGATGCGGGTAAAGGACGCAGTACTTTTTTATCAAGACTTCTTTTCGGATTTCGATAAAGTGAAGGCGACGGAGATGCTGCGCTTCATGAATGTGAATGAAGATGAAAGAGTCGGTGCATTATCCAAGGGGATGAGTGAACGGCTGCATTTGTCACTCGCGCTCTCCCGCAACGCCAAGCTTTATTTACTGGATGAGCCAATTGGAGGCGTTGACCTCGTTGCGCGCGATAAAATATTAGACGCGATCCTGCAATATTACAGCGAGGAAAGCTGTTTGGTTGTATCTACGCATCTGGTGAGCGATATTGAACGGATTTTCGACGAGGTCGTATTTATTCGCAATGGTTCGGTCGTGCTTCATGAGGAAGTCGAAACAATCCGGATGAAGTATGGCAAGAGCGTAGAAGAGAAATTCAAGGAGGTATATGCGGAATCATGAACAATCTGCTTAAAATAATGAAGTATGACTGGAAGCGCAACAATGTGGCGTTCACGACATTTACAGCCGTCTTCGCAATCGTGCAGCTGTTCCTTTTATTTAGCCATAGCCTGCTGAATTGGAACGCAAATATCGTATATATATTTAGTTCTGTAGGCTTCATAGTACCTGTCTCGATGATTGTCGTGTTCATGTGTAAAACGTATGCAGCAAACCTTTCCTCCTACAGCAGACGTCTCATTCCGGTATCGGGCGGGTGGACAATCGCCTCTCCACTTGTGTTAGGATCAATAGCGCTTATCCTTTTGCCCTTCGTTTTTTATGGATATAGCGAGCTTTATAATGCAGTGACAGGTTCAAACTTCCATGTACTGAATCCTATCGTAGATTCGTTGTCTAATGTCGCAGCCGCTTTGATCATCTACTTTTGGACTTTGCTTTTCTTGACGATCGCAATCCAGTTCAGTATTACGCTTGCCAAATCTGTTTCGATAAAGAAGTTGGGTCCATGGGTCGGTATTGCGGCGTTCTTCATCATACAGATGGTTGTATCGTGGATCGATAATTTGCTGTTCGATAATGATGGCAGTTTCAATTTTGTAGCTGAGACGGACTCGGCAGCGAATGTCATCAGCTATCAAGTCCAATTGTGGAATGCACAGTTATGGGGCTCAGCAATCCTGCAAGCAGTCGTTGCTGCTATCATGTTTTATACGATGGTCAAACTGTTGAACAAACGGGTTCAGCTTTAGCACTGGCTCTAGTCCAATCCCGCCTGCGGGTATATACGAGCCTTATATGCAGAGTAGTACCGAGGAACGATTTCGTGATTGCGGGAATCGTTCTTTTTGTCATTTTTTGAACCATTCGCCCTATTCTTGCTGTTGACGCTCGGCTGGGGGAGTGGTTCAATTAATAGTGGACACGATGATGATTAACCGCTGCCTTTCATAAAATGAGACAGCAGAGGGGATAGCAAAAATGGAAATGAGCATTGCGAAGCAATTTATGAAAGCCGCCCGCATTCGAGTGCTGCCGGTCATGCTGATTCCTGTTGCGCTTGGCGCTTTGGGAGCTTTTGTATGGGATGGCAAGCTGAACTTGTGGCTGCTTCTATTAACACTGATTGGCTCGGGAGCGGTGCATTTGTTCTCGAATATGATTAATGACTTATGGGATTACTACAACGGTACGGACGATGCTGCGCATAAAACAGAAGGCGCGATATCGACGAACTCCGGTTTTCTGACGAAGGGAACCTGGCAATTGCGAACGTTCGCGGCCGTTACGTGGGGACTGTTCGCACTGGCAGCTGTGTGCGGCATTATCTTATCGTTTATAAGCGGTTGGACGGTTTTAGTATTTGGGGTGCTCGGCGCATTACTGGCATATTTCTATGTAGCGCCGCCGATTAAATTCGGTTATAGGGGAAAGGGATACAGCGAGGTTGCGATTTTGCTGTCGTTCGGTATTCTACCCGTTGCCGGGGCTTATTATGTGCAGGTATCCGAGCTGGACTATCGCGCGCTAATGCTGTCCCTGCCAATAGGATTGCTGACCACACTTATTTTATTCAACCACCACTTTCTGCATTGGCAGGCGGACAAGCAAGCGGGGAAAAAAACGCTGGTCGTCGTATGGGGCGAGCGTCGTGCCCTCGTATTCTCGCGCTGGCTGCTGGCACTTGCTTATCTCTCCTTAATCGCTTGCATATTGGCGGGAGCGCTGCCATTCTATGCGATTATCGCTTTGCCGACGGCATGGCCGCTTTACCTGGTGTATGGGAGACTGAAGGAGAAGAATGAATCTGTGGCCTATTTGCCGCTGATGGGGGCTTCTCTACAGGCGACAATACGCTGCGGCCTCATACTCATTATCGTTTTGATTGTGCAAGGATTGATATAATACGAACAGGAGAAGAGGAATCAGCAATGGCAAAACAATGGACGTTAGGCGACTTTGATACGATACTAGATGAAGGAAAAGTATGGACGATCGGCGGCTTCCCGCTTCCGGACGGCTCATTCTGGCAATATCGCGAGCCCGATGCGGTCGTTATCGTAAGAAACGGCATTTTATATGTAAGAGCTCCGCTTAGCCGCAAGCATGATCAAGTGCAAATTCTCGATAATGCGAAGCATATGTACTACTCAGCTAAACCGGTTGAAGTGCCGGAGAATGGCGAAATCAGCTTTGAACTGCAAATTCGTGCCCGTTCGCAAAATACGGCGCCTGGAGATCTATATGACGGCTATGTCTCGCTGAATTTACTCGATTTTACGACCGGCGGAGCGCTGGATTTTTTCGCTGGCAATGATAAATACGCAAGTGTCTACGCCGTACTGCCTTTCCCGGGCGTTCCCGTGCCGGAGTCGGACAAGACCCGCTTCTTTTGCATTTTTAAGGAGGCGGAAGATTTCAACGCCAGAGAGTTTAATACGTACAAAATAACTTATAATCGGGCGCAAGACGAGATCGTATTTTTCGTCAACGGCCGGGAAATCCGCAGAGAGAAAGGCGTGCCCGTTAAATTCAATCAGTTCACCGTCGCGCTGGGCATTATGACGGAGAAGGATTTGACGCCGGAGGGCAGCGTATCGATTCATGGGCAGACTGTAATTGGAGAGTATTCGCCGATTACGATCACCATAACCGAATAATTACCCAGGAAATCATCGACGGAAAATGGACTCGCGAAGGCAACAACACCGCGGGTCCGTTTTTTTTTTCGCCAAGTTGATATCACATAGGGTTGACGACCCAATCCGATCAACGCTATGGTTAAAGATACCTAGATGAACAAAAAGGAGCTGCACCGATGCTTTTCGTGTTGATCGCGCTATGGGGCGTTGCATTAATATTGCTTTTATCCGATTCGAGATCGGCGATCAACCGGCGGCTCAGCGGAGTTGCTTTTACAGGCGGAGCAGGCGCTTTGGCCGCAGTTATTGATGGTACGATTATTCCGCATGTGGAGGCGGTTTCCTCTTCCAGCGAGACGGCTGTACAAATGCTGTATATGATGCAAGCGGCCTCCTCGCTGACTTCCTACTACGGCTTGCCGTATACGTTTCTGTTGTTCTCGCTTGCTTATCGTCCGATTAAGCCGTTGACGAGACTTGGCCTTACACTTCCTCTGCTGCTGTTTGTGCCGATTGCCTTATGTCTGCTGTTCACCCCGGGCTATAACGAGCTATATCCGATTACCTATAAAATTGTCGTCTGGTGGGCGGTCCCATACATGCTGTTCGGGACGGTCAATGTACTGTTAAAGCGCAATGGACTGGCCTCGCAAACGCGCAAGCATGCCATAGTATGTCTCGCAGTGCTTCCAACCGTGCTGCTCAGTATGACGATGAGCTACGTGCTGCCGAGCTTCGGCCTGCTGCGGATGTGGGTGTACAACACTTGGTTCGTCAGTATCGGCGTAGCTGTATTCCTGATCGGAATGTTTACTTACGGCTTTATGGGCGTTCGAATTCTGATCGAGCGGCGCAGGCTGGATACGACGCTACGGGCAGTTACATCAGGTACGGCTATCCTCAATCATGCGATCAAAAATGACGTCGGTAAGATGAGGCTATTCGGCGAAAAAATGAAAGCCTATGCCATTGAGACAGGTCAAACGGAGCTGCTGGCCGACGTTGAGACCGTTCTGCATACGTCTCGTCACATTCAAGAAATGATCGGCCGGGTTCACCGGCGGACGGAAGATTTGCAGCTGCGGACGGCTGCCGTTGATCTTAACGTATTTATCGAAAAGACAATCCAATCCTTTAAGCCGATGCTTGGCAGCGTCAGGTTGCGGCTTGAACTGCCGGAGGCGGACTGGAGAGTGATGATCGATCCTGCGCAGGTTGGAGAATCGATGTCTAATTTGATCTCCAACGCGCTGGAAGCAATGAAGGGTGAGGGTCAGCTTACCGTTCAGCTTAAGGAAACGAAACGGGAGCTATGGATTCGGATAGCGGATACCGGTCCGGGTATGGGGAAAACGCAGGCGGTAAAGGCGCTGGAGCCGTTTTTTACGACAAAAAGCGGTGACGGTGCCAACTTTGGCCTAGGGCTGCCCTATGCCTATAACGTTATGCGCAAGCATGGCGGCACCTTGCAAATCGCCAGCCGGCGGGGCGAGGGGACTTCTGTCAATCTCGTCTTTAGAAAAAACGCGGTGCGTGCGATGAGAAAAGATCCGCAGGCCGAGATATCGGTTAATGAAGGGAGGGAAGCCAATGGATAACGGGCATGACATGGAGTTGATCCGAATATGGATCGTGGAGGACGACAAGGATTGGCTGCGAGGATTGTCCGCGTATTTGGGCGGGCAGCAGGGATTTTCGCTTGTTTTTACAGCAAGCACGCCGGATGAGGTGGAGCAGGTATTGGAAGAGGATCCAGCCCCGCCGGATGTCGTTCTAATGGACATTATGCTGCAAGGGCAGCCGGAGGGCATTCGATTGGCGGAAGCCGTTGCTCTCTCGACTGGAGCGCGTGTTATTATGCTGACTTCGATGGAGGAAAAGGAGCTCATTTTACGTTCTTTTCAAGCGGGAGCGATCGATTATCAGATCAAGTCCGATTTCGAAACGCTGCCGGATGCGATCCGGAGCGCAGCGAAACGGCAGTCGCCGATAAGCGCCGCCGCCGCTGAGCAAATGCGGGAAGAATTCCGCCGGTTAAAAAAGCTGGAGCGCGAGTTTGAGGCGAAAAAAATGAGCGACCGCATTACGCCAGCGGAGCTGCAGCTGCTGGAGCTGATCGACGAGGGCTATACGCAGACACAGATCGCCGATAAACTTGTCGTCTCGGTCCGCACCGTTAAAAACCACATTAACAATGTGCTGAAGAAGCTGCAGTTCAGCGGCTCTAAGGAAGCGGCCCGGGAAGCGAAGGCAATGGGTTTGTTTAAGCGCAATAGTGATGAGGATGACAGCTAAAGTAGCGCTTGGTGCATTAAGACCGGGATCGCTGCGCGTTTTGGTTCATGCTGCTATTCTTGATTCCATTTCTTCAATCGCTCCCACGATGAAAAATGAATAGAATCTGCAAAAAATCATCCTGAACTCAAAACGCTCCGCTCACCCTTGGTGTGCGAAATATTATGGCGGACTAGGGCTACCTAGCGTCTTTTGAATAAATTAAAATGTAAAAATACAGTTTGTTAGCCGCATTACCGGCGATTTATCGCATCAAAATGCAAAAGTGCAGGTTGATCGACCTAAATAGCGCCAATAAGCCTGATTTCAAGGTTTTCAAATGTATTTTTGCATGTTGAGGGCTGTTTTTGGCCTCATAGGGCAAAACAAAATGTACTTTTGCATTTTGTTCCTTCGTGCAATGCGAGTACGGGGAGTTTGGCACAATTCTGCGCGTTTTCAAATGCGAGGAGGATGGCCGAAAGATCGAGAACTCAACGCACGGATCAGAATGGTCTGCTGCTAGGTACCAACTAAAGTTGGTACTATTTTTTTTGCCCTTTTTCCATAAAAATGAAGCTATCAAAGTAATTCGAAAAGCGAGGAATCGACTATGGTATGGCTAGCAACCCTCGCTGTCCCAGCAGCAATCGTTCTGTTGCGGCAGCCGCTACGAGAGCCTGGAATCAACAAAGCCGTCCGATACGCGCTCGCCGCGTTGCTTGCAGCCTGTGAGCTGTCTTTTCAAAGCTGGTATGTGCTGACGGGCAATTGGGGCGTACACGCGCTCCCTCTGCAGTTATGCAGCATGATGGTGCTACTAGCGGCAGTACTGCTCGTTAAACGAAACGCCAAATTAGGAGATGTCGTATTTTTTCTCGGCATATTGGGCGCTTTGCAAGCGTTGCTGACTCCGAACCTGGATTACAGCTTCCCGCACTTCCGCTACTTTCATTTTTATATTGCACATATTGGCATCATTGCGGCATGTCTGTTCTGGGCAGCCGTAGAGCGTTACCGGCCAAGTTTCAAATCGGCAGCAAGAGCTTATGTGTGGCTTCATTTGCTGGCAATTCCGGCTGCTATCGTCAATACAGCAACGGGCACTACAAACTTTATGTTTTTGGCGCGCAAGCCCGATACGGTTTCATTACTGGATTTACTTGGCCCCTGGCCGTGGTATTTACTGCAGCTGGAGCTCGTCGTAATCGCGTTAATTCTAATATTGCTCGGTCTAATGAAAACAATTGAATGGTCAACAAATTGGAGGAATGAAAAATGAATTATGGAACGTTGATTAAAAAGCACGGAACGTCACTGCTAGGCGCACTGTTCGTCCTGATCGCATGCATTACGCTGTTTAAGTACACGATCGATAGAGGCTGGATAACCGATCCGATGAAAATCGGGCTGGGACTGCTGTTCGGCACCGGTCTAGCCATCGCCGGCTTCCGGCTGCAGCGCCGGCCGATCGTCAGCCAAATCGTCATGGGCCTTGGCGCTTCGCTGTTGTATATGACGGTATCGTTTTCCGGCATATTCTACGGGTTATGGGATTCAATGACGGTTCTGCTCGGCATTTCGGTCATTACAATTGCTGCAGCCGTATATGCATACCGCTTCGATTCCCGGCTGCTCATGAACATCGCTCTGCTTGGAGGCTTGCTGTCGCCGCTTACGATGAAGCCGGAAACCGACCAAGTATTCGCTTTATTTCTCTATCTTCTTGTCATCAATTGCGCGTTTCTTTACCTCAGTATCGTTAAGGGCTGGACGGAGCTTCGGACGGCGGCATTTGCCGGCAGCTGGCTGCTGTACACGGTTTACTTCTTTCACTTCAATCCTTCACTGGACGGATTTTGGAGCATGCCGATCCGTTATGCGCTTGCCGCTTTCCTGTTCTATCAAATCGCGTTTCTCGTGTCCTCATGGAAAAACAAACTCAGCTTTGACGGCCTTAATCTGTACTTAAGCGTCGCAAACGGCGTGCTGTTCGGATTTTGGGCGCTGCTGATTTGGAGAAATGATGTTCATTTCGCTTATCCGCTCATCTTTATCGGTCTGGTCTTCATGCTGTCAGGCTTCGTCGTTAACCGTCTTTTACAAAAAGTGGATGCCGCTGTTTCCGTCTATTGGACGGTAGGGTTACTGCTCTTCCTGCTTGCTTTGAATCAGGCGGGCAATGGCATGGAGATTAAGCCGCTGGTTAACGTTTTTGTATGGAGCATCATTAGTATCGTGCTTCTTGTGCTCGGACGTATTAACAAATGGCTCGCAGCCAATATCATTTCTGTGTCGATCTGGATAATTGTAGGCTTCTATTGGTATATCGTTACCTGGAGCACGCCGCGCGGCGAATGGTTCGGCGTCTACATTCCTTTCTTGAACTGGGGCGCTGTTGCTTGGATGGTGCTTGCGGCGATCGGCTTCTACTATGCAACCAGCATGAATATGGCAGGCTTGAAAGCAGGTTCAAACCGGCTGCTGTCCAACATCTATGCCACATTGTCTCATCTCATTATCGGAGGTCTGTTAACACGTCAGATCGAAAATATTTTTACCGAATATTTCAACGGATCATCCGGCATTTATATGAAGCTTACTCTGACGGTGACATGGGGCGTTTATGCGCTGCTGTTGTTCCTCTGGGGAGCGTATCGGAGAGAATCCTGGTTCCGGTGGTTCGGTTCGGCCGTTCTTCTTCTCGTAGCTGTTAAAGCGATCTTCATGGATTTGAGCGGCAAAGAAAGTCTTTACAAAGTTGTCGTACTGCTGCTTCTTGGTGTCATTTCGTTTGCGATCTCCTGGATTAACGGCAAATGGGGGGAAGAGGAGGCGCAGAAACAGAAGCAGAATCAAGCTCAATTTCAAGTGAACCAAAATCAATCTCAAGATCAGAGTCAGAACGGCAGCCCAGATTCAACTCAGCTTCCTTAATCCGTCATTCATAGCGCTCAAGCTTCTGGAGATTCTAAGTGCGTAACGCGTCTGTTCGCGTATTATTCAGGGGAGGCAACATAATGACGAATGCAATATCGAATGCTTATTTGGAAGCTGTCAAATCAAGACGCACTTATTATGGAATCAGCAAAGAACAGGTGCTGCCGGATGAAAAAATTGTTGCACTCATTAGCGATGCGGTAAAATATACCCCTTCAGCCTTCAACTCGCAAAGCGCCAATGTGCTTGTTTTGCTAGGGGAGAGCCACAACAAGCTGTGGGATATTACAACCGAAACGCTGCGCGCCATCGTGCCCGCTGACCAGTTCAGCTCGACGGCAGATAGACTGGGCTCGTTTAAGAACGGCTGCGGTACCGTGTTGTTTTTTGAAGATCAGGCTGTCGTTGAAGGGCTGCAGAAGCAATTTGCCTCTTATGCCGACAACTTTCCGAAATGGTCGATGCAATCTTCCGGCATGCTGCAGCACGTCGTATGGACGCTGCTGGAGAGTGAAGGATTCGGAGCTTCGCTCCAGCACTACAACCCGCTGATTGATGCGGAAGTGAAAAAAGAGTGGAACGTCCCGGATTCTTGGCTGCTTCTCGCCCAAATGCCTTTCGGCAAACCTACCGCACAGCCTGGTGACAAGGAGTTTAAACCAATCGAGGAACGGGTTAAAGTGTATAAATAATCGATCTAATCTATTATGAGACCGTCCCGCCGGGTTCCAACCCGCTGCATGGACGGTTTCTTTTTTTATGCGGACTAGCCGGATGTTGTAAAAACATGTACAATAAAAACCGATACATCCTATAGAACCTGAATTACAAGCAGCCAGGAGGACGAGATGAGTATCGATCCGCGTACGATGTCACAAATCATTCAAGTGCAAATTAGGCCAAGTCTGGATCCGCAGTCGGCAGGCAATTCGCTTAACGCAAAAGACGAAAGCGGAGCACCTTCCTTATTCGAGACGGTCTTATCCCAATATCAATCTTCATCCATTGACCCTGAGCTTGCATCAGAGCTTGCAGCCAATCCGCTCGCTTTATTAGCAGGATTGCCGCCAGTGCTTCGATCAGCAAGTGCCGAGCCCGCTTCGGGCACGGGCCAATATGAAGGCTTAATTGCTGCAGCTGCCGCAAAATATGGCGTTGATCCTGCATTGATCCGGGGCGTCATTCGCACCGAGTCAGGTTTTAAAGCCGATGCGGTTTCATCTGCAGGAGCGAAAGGGCTTATGCAGCTCATGGATGCGACGGCACGTTCGCTGGGCGTAACCGATTCGCTCGACCCTGGTCAAAATATCGAAGGCGGCACCAAATACTTATCCTATCTGCTGCGCAAATATAACGGCAACGAACAAGTAGCGCTTGCCGCATATAACGCTGGGCCGGGACGGGTTGACCGTCTGGGCATTTCCACAGATGCGGAGCTGGCTGCAAACCTCTACAAGCTGCCGGAAGAAACGCAGCGTTATGTAACGAAGGTGCAGCAAGCGACTTATTAATGAGATTCATTCAGCTGGACGGATAATGGATCACGATAGAGAGCCGCAACGGCTTTCCATCGTTGATCTTTTTATTTTTAGAAGTATAAAAGAAAGAAGTGTGGAACGTCATGTTATATTTTGACCATTGCGCTTCAACGCCTCCTTATCCGGAAGTCATCGATACTTTGGCAGAAGTGATGAAAGCTCATTATGCCAATCCGTCTTCCATTCACCGGGCTGGAGCGGAGGCCGATAAGCTTATTGGGCGCTCGAGGGGCTTGCTCGGCGAGCTGTTTGGCGTTAAGCCGGAGGAGTGGCTGTTTACTTCCGGGGGAACGGAGAGCAACAATACAGCGATTAAAGGAGTCGCCAAGCAATATCGGACAAGAGGCACTCATCTTATTACGACACAAATCGAACATGCTTCGGTATATGATACGTTTAGACAATTGGAGCGGGAAGGCTTTAAGGTTACCTATTTGCCTGTTAGCCGGACTGGGCATGTGGACGTGGAACAGCTTCGGCAAGCGATGACCGACGAGACGATCCTCGTAAGTGTCATGCACGTCAATAACGAGACGGGTGCGGTGCAGCCGGTTGAGGCAATCGGGCGAATGCTCAAAGCGAGCTATCCGCGAACGATCTTTCATGTCGATGCGGTACAGAGTATCGGCAAGCTCCCTATCTCATTGAAGGATTGGGGCATTGATCTGCTTAGCGGTTCTGCTCATAAAGTGAGAGGACCTAAAGGTGTAGGTATCCTTTATGTTCGCGAAGGCATTCAACTGTATCCGCTGCTAACCGGAGGATCTCAGGAAAGAAGCTTCCGTGCCGGTACGCAAAATGTACCCGGCATCGTCGCTTCTGCCAAGGCGCTGCGTCTGTCGATGCAATCGGCATCACAGAGGAAAGAACGGATGGAGAAGCTGCGAGGCAAGCTCGTGGAGATCGTGAATGCTATTCCTGAGCTTCGTATGAACGGCAGCGAAAATCGGGAAGAGATGGCACCGCATATCGTACATTTTTCCTATCCTGGCATGAAGCCCGAAGTTATTGTTCATTTATTAGAGGAGCAGCAAATCATCGCCTCCACCAAGTCGGCTTGCTCTTCCAAGGACAGCAAACCGAGCCGGGTGCTGCTGGCGATGGGGGCCGCCTTGCCGCAGGCAAGCGGAGGTATCCGGATCAGCTTTGGGGATGAGCATACGGAGCGCGACGTGGAGACACTTGGCGAAGCGCTCAAGCAGATGGTAGACAAGCTTAAACCGCTTGAAAGGGGCATGACGACATCACATGAATTACGATAAAATATTGATTCGCTATGGCGATCTAATTATGAAGGGGCGCAATCGCTCCCAGTTCGAAAAAAGGCTGCTTCAGCAACTGAAGCGTGCGCTGCGGCCATTTGAGGCGTTAACATATTTCAAAACTTACGGACGATTGACGATCAGCTTGAATGGCGAAAGCTATGAGCCGATTGCCGCCCGTATTAAAGACATTTTCGGGATTGCGTCTTTTAGTCCCGTTATCAGCGTGGAAAACGACTTGGAAAAAATCCGCGAAGCTTCGCTCCTTCTTATGAAATCATTGGAGACGCCGCCCAAGACGTTCAAAGTTGCGGCGAAACGGGGCTGGAAAGCTTACCCGCATTCTTCGCAGGAGATGAATCATCTAGTAGGCTCTTATGTGCTGCCGGCTATGCCGGAATTGAAAGTAGATGTCCGCAATCCCGAGGTGGAGCTTCGGGTGGATGTTCAAGAGGAAGCGACCTACATTTTCGTGAAAGTCGAAATGGCAGCGGGTGGTTTTCCGTTTGGCTCAAACGGAAAGGCGCTGCTCTTGCTCTCTGGCGGTATCGACAGCCCGGTAGCGGGCTGGATGGCGATGCGCAAAGGGCTGGAGCTTGAAGCCGTACACTTCCACAGCTATCCGTTCACGAGCGAGAAGGCGAAAGAAAAAGTTATTGATCTGGCTCGCCGTCTTAGCTACTATGCCGGTGTGCCGTTCAAGCTGCATCTGGTGCCGTTTACCGACATCCAGACCAGACTTGCCGCGGCCAAGCAGGATAATTTGATCATTACCTTAATGAGAAGAGCGATGCTGCGTATTACCGAGCAGCTTGCGGTCAAGAATGGAGCCAATGGCATCGTTACAGGCGAAAGCCTTGGTCAAGTTGCAAGCCAGACGCTGGGCAGCATGAATGTCATTGGACGGGCTACCGATCTGCCCTTGATCAAGCCGCTTGTTATGATGGATAAACAGGAAATCATTAACGAAGCGGTCAAAATCGGCACGTTTGAGACATCGATTTTACCTTACGAGGATTGCTGTACTTTGTTTTTGCCTAAATCGCCAAGCACAAATCCGAATTTGAAAGTTGTAGAATACACCGAGGCTTCGATCAAAGAGCTGGATCAATTGATTGCTGAAGCAGTGGAAGGAACGGAGCTCATGACGCTAACGCCGGATGCTCCGGCTCAAGCGGAAGATGCAGGAGAAGACCGCTGGTTCTAGATTTCATTTACAATAAAATAATGCCGGAGATGAACCATCTCCGGCACTGTGGAGCAGAGATCCCCTTAGTGGGATTCTCTGCTTTGTTGATGTTGAATGCTTTTGCGGCGGTTCATGAGCAGCCCGGCCGCAATGATAACGGCAACGACCACAACGATGAAGCCCCAGTAATAGAAGGCATTTTCTTTAAAGAAAGCACTAAATACTTTCTCGCCTGTGATCATTTTGGCTGCGGTATAAGCGAGAACGCCTCCGCCGACATAAATAATCCATGTGTACTTGTTAATGAGTTTAATGAACAATGTGCTGCCCCATACGATGACAGGTACGCTGATCAACAGACCCAATATAACGAGCACCATGCTGCCGTGCGATGCGCCGGCAACCGCGATGACATTGTCGATACCCATAGCCGCGTCAGCGATAATAATCGTCTGAATTGATTGCCAGAGTGTATTGCCCGCTTTAATGTCGCCATGGTTGTCGTTTTGAACGAGAAGCTTATAGGCAATCCATAGCAGCAGCAAACCGCCGACCAGATGCAGCCAAGGCAAATCGAGCAGCTGCACGACGATAACGGTAGCTATGATCCGAATGCCGATCGCCCCGGCCGTGCCCCAGAGTACCGCTTTTTTCTGCAGATGCGACGGCAGATTTCTTGCCGCCATGCCAATAACAATCGCGTTATCGCCCGCTAGTATGAGATCGATAAAGACGATGTTGAGCAGAGCCAACCAAAACTCCATTGATGATATATCCATATTTTGCTTGTCCCTCCTCTCTATCTCATGCATGTACTGCTGGAAGTCAAATGTATAGTACGGATGACTTTGCATATGGATTCAAAATTTTTTTGCGGGACATATTCCCGGCAGCTTGGACATACAGGTTGTAAGGGAGGAGTTGATCGACTGTTGGATAATCTCATTACGTTTATTGAAATTGTACTCATCAATTTGCTTCTTAGCGGCGACAACGCTGTCGTCATCGCAATGGCCAGCCAGCATTTGCCCCCTCATCAGCGGAAAAAGGCGGTATGGTGGGGAGCATTGGCTGCTGTAGGGCTACGCTGCATACTTACGCTGGCTGCCATCTCTCTTCTGCAGACGCCTTATTTGCAGGCAATTGGAGCGGTGCTGCTGCTCTATATTGCGGTCAAGCTGCTCGTTGACGCTGGCAGCGGCGGCGAAATCCATACGATGAAGAAGCCGAAATCGCTAAGCCAGGCGATTCAAACCATTGTCGCCGCCGATTTTATCATGAGTCTGGATAATGTATTAGCTATTGCGGCGGTGGCAGACGGAAAGCCTGTACTTATTTTGCTCGGCATTGCGTTAAGCATACCTATGATCATTTGGGGCAGCCATATATTAGGGAAACTGCTGCAGCGGGTTCCATCACTGATCTATATCGGATCAGCTTTGCTTGGCTATGCGGCAGGAGGTATGCTGGTAAATGATCCCGGTATGGAAGACATTCTTTTTCACGGGAGTACGACGGCGGCACAAGCGATACCGCTGTTTTGCATCCCATTAGTGATCGTAATCGGCCTGCTGATGAGAAGGCGATAAAAGAAAAAATTCACATGCCGTTCACAAATGCGCCAAGTGAACGGTATTTTTTTTATGCGGTTCCTTCTGTTCCCGCTGGCATTTTCATCGCACTTCCATTAAACTAGAAAAGATAAAAACTGTCGTCTTTCGTCATCGTTTGCGATAGACGTTGTAAGGAGCGGAAAGCGAATGCCTAATAACAAATATTCCGCTGGAATTCTAGTTTTGCTGGCTGGGGTCGTTATTTTACTGGGCAAACTTGGTGTATTCAGCTTTTTGGGGGCAATTTTTTGGCCGCTGCTCGTTCTCATTCCCGGCATTTTGCTGCATGTTTTTTATTTCGGCAGATTGTTTCCGGCGGCTGTACTCGTACCGGGAGGTATCTTGATCGTCTATGCTGTGCTGTTCATCGTTTGCAATATTTTCGGATGGAATTCCCTTAAATATTTGTGGCCGCTGTTCATCTTTGGTATTGCCGTCGGCCTCTACGAATATTATCTGCTCAGCTCTACGAAAGAACGGGTTATTCTTACGGCGTCTATTGCGCTTGCCGCTTCCTCCGCCGTATTTTTAGCACTGGTACTGCTATGGAGCTGGGGCATTTATGCGATTGCCATCGTACTGATCGGTGCGGGAAGTTGGATGTTGTTCGGCAGACGAAATCGTTGGTAACAAGTAGAAAGAAAGCAAGAACAAATTAGACAAATGGAGTGGTTACAAGTTATGCACGCAAGAGACAACATACGTAATATCGCGATTATCGCGCACGTTGACCATGGTAAAACGACGCTCGTCGACAAACTGTTGCAACAATCGGGTACCTATCGGGACCATGAAACGGTGCAAGAGCGCGCAATGGATTCCAATGACCTGGAACGGGAACGCGGCATCACGATTTTGGCTAAGAACACAGCCATTACGTACAATGATTATTTGATTAACATCGTAGATACGCCAGGACACGCCGATTTCGGCGGTGAAGTGGAACGGATTATGAAGATGGTTGACGGTGTATTGCTCGTCGTTGACGCCTTCGAGGGCTGCATGCCACAAACGAAATTCGTATTGCGCAAAGCACTTGAGAGCAACTTAACGCCGATTGTTGTCGTCAATAAAATCGACCGTCCGAACGCACGCCCTTCTGAAGTCATCGACGAAGTGCTTGATCTGTTCATTGAGCTAGGTGCCAACGACAACCAACTGGAGTTCCCGGTTGTTTACGCATCCGCGCTGATGGGCACATCCAGTCTTGATCCGGAGCAGCAGGATTCCAACATGAAGGCTTTGTACGAGACGATTACAAGCCACATTCCTGCTCCAACTGAAGAAGTAAATGCACCATTCCAATTCTTGGTTACGCTGCTTGATTATAACGAGTATATGGGCCGGATCGCCGTAGGTCGTGTTAACCGCGGCGTTGTGAAGCAAGGCCAAACCGTAGCCGTTATCGACCGTGAAGGTAAAACAAAGCAAGCTCGGATCGAGAAGCTGTTTGGTTTCCAAGGCTTGAAAAAGGTTGAAATCGAAGAAGCTGGCGCTGGCGATATCGTTGCAATTGCTGGTATTCGCGAGATCAATATCGGCGAGACGATTGCTGATCTTGCAAATCCAGAAGCGCTGCCAGTTCTGAAAATCGATGAGCCGACACTGCAAATGACATTCCTCGTCAACAACAGTCCATTCGCCGGCCGCGAAGGCAAGTGGGTTACATCCCGCAAGCTGCGCGAACGTCTCTTTAAAGAGCTGGAAACGGACGTTGCGCTTCGCGTAGATGAAACGGACAGCCCGGATGCTTTTGTCGTATCGGGCCGCGGAGAGCTTCACCTCAGTATTCTGATCGAGAATATGCGTCGTGAAGGCTTTGAGCTGCAAGTATCTAAGCCTGAAGTTATCATCAAGGAAATCGACGGCGTGAAAAGCGAGCCGTACGAGCGTTTGATGATTGACGTTCCAGAAGACAGCATGGGTGCTGTTATGGAGAGCCTTGGCACACGCAAAGCCGAAATGGTCAACATGATCAACAACGGCAACGGCCAAGTTCGTCTGGAATTCGTTATGCCGGCACGCGGCTTGATCGGGTACCGCACATCGTTCTTGACGATGACTCGCGGCTATGGCATCATGAACAGCGCATTTGACAGCTATGGTCCACTTGTTGGTACTAACGTTGGCGGACGTCACCAAGGCGTGCTTGTATCGAGCGAGAATGGCAACTCTACTTTCTACGGCATGATGGGTGTAGAGGACCGTGGTATTCAGTTCGTAGAGCCAGGCACAGAAATTTACGAAGGTATGATCGTTGGCGAGCATACGCGCGAGAACGACATCATCGTAAACATCTGTAAAGAGAAACAACTGAACAACATTCGTTCCGCAGGTAAAGATGATACCGTTAAGCTGAAAACGCCGCGTCTGTTCTCCCTGGAGCAAGCGCTGGAGTATTTGAATGATGACGAGTACTGCGAAATTACGCCGAAGTCGATTCGTCTCCGTAAAAAGATTTTGAACAAAAGTGAACGCGAACGTGCCGAGAAGCACCGCAAAATGTCGGCTGGCGTTTAACACTTACCTATATTTCAAAACGAAACGTATCGCCGTTTAATGAACGGCGAACGTTTGCGCTTGGGGAGGTTTGAGGGATGCAGCAATGGCTGAGCGAGCATCCGGTCATCTCGTATTTCCTGATCCTTGGATTTACGATTTACATCTTCAATAAGGTTTTTCGCGCGAACAACGCAAAGCTGCCGATACTAAAAGAAATTTTAGTCTATGTGGTCATGGTTATCGGTGCATTTGTACTGATGATTCTACAAATCGACAAGCTGCCGATCATTCAATGCATGGGCATTGCCGTCTTCATGATGCTCATGCTGCGCGGCCGCCAACTTTACGATCAGATTAAAAAACGCCAATCCGGCGGTGATGTAAAGGAAGCAGATCCGAGCAAATGAGGTTCGAGGACGCTTTGTTCAATTGGCTTCAAATTCAGATTGTCGCGGACGGGCGGCCAGATGATAACGCAGCTAAGGAAACACGTGATTTCTTCGTGCAAATTTTGACGGAGGATCACGGTGTTACCGAGCTGTTTCTCTTGAAGACGGATGAGACGATGGTACATGTCAAATATGTGCGGGAAGGCCGCTCCAAGCTGCAGCTCTATCCAAGAGAGTCAGCGGAGCAGCTTCTATCCGATATTCGCTCCAATCCGAAATACAATTGATTTGAAGGTGAACAAGATGTCGCAAGGTTCAACTCAGCTTCCTCCTAGAGGAGGAGCTCGTAAGCCCGTTTCATCCAACACGCCTGCCAAGGCGTCCAAGCGGAAGCCCAAGAAAAAGCGTTCCGTGACTAAAACGGTGCTGCTTGTTATTTTAGCAATCGTCATTTTGGTTGGCGGTTTCCTTGTTTATTTGGGTATTCGAGCCGATCAGGCGATCAAGCAGATTGGTACAGATGATCCGGATGCTACGCCAATCCCTGTCTCGGAATCGGTCAAGAACAAATCGGTCAGCATGGCTTTGCTTGGCATCGATACGAGAGCAAATGCTGGCGGCATGAATACCGACGTCATGATGGTTGCTGCTTTTAATCCAAGTACGAAATCCGCTGTTGTCGTTTCGATTCCCCGGGATTCTTTGTTGAAGCTGGATGGCTATGCAGACCGCAAAGCCAACGGGCACTACAACGCTTTTTACAGACAAGCTCTGGATAAAGAAACGAAAAGCGGAAAGAAGACGAAGGATGCCAAAGTATTGGCGGAAGCCGATGCAAAACGGGCAATCAGCGAAATGCTGGGCAAGTTTTTCGGTATTGAGACCAAATATACAGCCATCATTAATTTTAAAGGCTTTACCGACGTTGTGGATGCCCTCGGCGGCATTGAAGTCGACGTGGACATGGATATGAAATGGTCGGATTCCCATGACGGAACGAACATTAATTTGAAAAAAGGCTATCAGCTTCTTAACGGTGGACAAGCGCTTGATTTTGTCCGTTACCGGCAATCCAAAGATGGCAAAAATATGTCCAGCGACTTCGATCGCAACAAACGGGAAAGCCAGGTTGTAGCCAAAGTTGTGGACAAAATGAAGTCGCTCGATGGCCTAACCAAATTAGGCACCGTTATTGATGCGGTGGGCGACAATTTGAAAATCAACATGCCGCAATCTGAAATTAAAAATATGATGGGTGCTTACTTCGGTATTAGCAGCGAGAACGTTCAGTTCATTGCACTTGAAGGAAATTGGCGCAGTCCTTACGTCTATTTGGACCAAGCAAAGCTTGATGCCGCCCGTTCTGCCCTTCAAGCAAAAATGGCTGAATAACCCCGTAGACTGGCGATTTAAAAATGGATATAATATAGCTACGGAGATTGATTCCTTTCAGAAGGAGGTCATGCGGATGACCGATCCTGTAGCTGCATTATACGAACCATTTGACGATGCTGCCCTGATTACGACTGTTAGACATGCTTTGCCTAAATCCGCGATTTACAATTTCAATAAAAAAGAGGCAGCAAGTGTCCTAACTGGACAAGTGTTTGCTGCCATGAAGAAAGCCTAGTGATCTATTCACTAGGCTTTTTGTGTCTTTTAATGATGTTTGTTTAGCGCAGGAGTCAGCTCATTGTCCGGCTTCACCGGGATGACTTCACGCGGCACCTGCGGGACGATGCGGCCAATGATGTCGGCCATTTCTTCCGCGAAGCCTCTGATCGGTTTGCCTTTGCGGATATCGGCTCCCATCTCGTTCAGACGCTGGGCGATGTCGATATCGGCAGAGACGATGGCATCAATGCCGTAAGGATCTTTGTGGAATGCTTCGGCAACCGAGTACTTGATCGTACCGACTCTGGAACGATCAAGCTTGCTGTTGACGTCGATGCCAACGACAGCCGTATTGCCGAATACAACGCAATGTGCATTTTCGACGCCTTCGATTCCTTTAGCCAGCTGCTCAAGATGGAGCGCTACTTGCTCAGGGTTTTTGATCTCCTTCTTCTGGGGAGCCGTTTGCTGAGCTTTTACCCGTTGATTATTCTGTGGAGAGGGTGATGTTTCGTTTCGTGCGACGGTGCTGCAACCGCCCGTTATTGCGATAATCGCGACAATCGTAATTAGCCTTTTTAACATTTTGCCACCTCGTCTTTCCTGTTGCAGATCGTTGTCCAATCGTAGTGTACCCGCAGCCATGTATGGCTATGTATGCCTATTCTAATGAATGACCGACGCCGGGAGGGTTCTCATGAAAAAAATATTCGTGCTCGATACCAACGTACTACTTCATGATCCGCAAGCAATCTATGCCTTTGATGATAATGAAATTATCATTCCCGCGGTGGTGCTAGAGGAGATCGACTCGAAGAAGAGACTGGCTGATGAATTAGGACGAAATGCGCGTTCCATATCGCGATTGCTTGATAAAATGCGGGAGGCTGGTCATTTGCATGAAGGGATTCAGCTTCCTGGAGGCGGCTTGCTGAAGGTGGAGCTCAATCATCGCAGTTTCGTAAGGGTGCAAGAGATGTTTGGGGAGATGTCCAATGACAACCGAATCCTGGCGGTAGCGCTCAATTACCATCTGGAGCAGCTGGAGCGTCAGGAGGCCAGCAGTGTAGTGCTGGTCAGCAAAGATGTGCTTGTTCGGATCAAAGCCGACGTGCTTGGGCTGATGGCACAGGATTACCTGTCCGACCGGACGATAACGACTTCCGATTTCTATGCGGGCTATGCCACATTGTTCGTACACCCGTCGGTGATCGACGAGTTTTACAGCTACCGGTTTTTGACTGTTAAGAACCTGCAATTGGGCTCTAGGCTCAATCCCAATGAATTTATTATTTTGCGTGATGAAATGGGTACTTCCAAATCAGCTTTATTGAAGGTAAGTCATGATGGCGTCAAGCTGGAGCCGTTGTTTCTCAGCAACGATCCGGTATGGGGCATCACCGCGCGCAATGCGCAGCAGCGGATGGCGCTGGAGCTGCTTCTTAACGACGATGTGCCGCTCGTTACACTTACCGGTAAGGCCGGCACAGGCAAGACGCTGCTTGCGCTTGCGGCGGGTCTGCTGAAGGTGGAGGATGAGCATAAATACAAAAAACTGCTGATTGCAAGGCCTGTCGTTCCGATGGGCAAAGATATCGGCTATCTTCCCGGCGAAAAAGAAGAAAAGCTGCGGCCATGGATGCAGCCGATTTACGATAATTTAGAATATTTATTCGATACGAAAAAATCGGGCGACATCGATAAAATATTGATGGGCCTTGGCAGTATACAGGTAGAAGCTTTGACTTATATAAGAGGACGCTCGATCCCGGGGCAATTTATCATTATTGACGAAGCTCAGAACCTGACGAAGCATGAAGTGAAGACAATCGTATCGCGGGTAGGCGAGGGCAGCAAAATCGTTCTAATGGGCGATCCCGAGCAAATCGACCATCCGTATCTGGACTCTATCAGCAACGGCCTCACTCACATCGTCGAGCATTTCAAAGCGGGGGGGCTGAGCGGCCATATGACCCTCGAAAAAGGCGAACGCTCCAAACTCGCCCAGCTCGCGGCCGATCTGCTCTAAGCTTTCTCCGGGCAAGCCGATTCTGGCTTGCTCTTTTTTTGTTTGCGTGCGGCAGAAGTGGTGTAATTGTAGGTAAGGCAGCGTGATGAGTATCCTCTAGTCTATGGATACGTGCTGCCGTATGTAAGTAGCCGAAATGAACCTAGTTATCCGTTACTTAACTACCTTTGGAATAACGATTAGCTCCGAATGCATCGAGTCATTTGCATATCTACTTGAATATCCCGTGTTCATATGACATAGAACCTATCGGACCACTGCCAACTTCTCAATGTATGCTGGCTCATTTCTTACCAGCTAACCTCCGGACTAATGCTTATCGCTGTGGGGAGCAGTTTCAGGATACCCTGTGTTGTGCACAGGTCTGAGCTCTCTTCACGTTGTATATAAGTAACTGATGAATGTTTGTTAGCTTGTTGGTTATCGTCCCTATTATGCGCAGGAGCAGCTCGTTGGCAAGCAAAATGTAAAAGTACATTTTGTTTGGCTGAAAAAGGCCATATTACCGGTTCAAAATGCAAAAATACATTTTGATGAGCCCATTTTACTTGGAAATCGCGGTTTTGGGGCATTCGACATGCACATTTACATTTTGACTCGCTTTTCAGCCCCGATATGACGAAACAAAATGCACTTTTACATTTTGTTTCGTATTTGTTTACTACAGAGTTGTACTTGCGAATGTTTTTGAACTTAGTATGACTTTCGTGTAAAAGCGAGTGCAGCGATTCGAGACTACCCTGACTTTTTGCAGGTCCTTTCCAACTGCCACCGCGTACGCGGCGGGGCAGATTGGGATCAAGAACGGCAGGGTAGTCCGAATCGCGCAGTGAGCGGCTGCGCATTCAAGAACTTCAAAAAGTCTGAATCGCACAGCAAGCGGCTGCGCAGCAAATGGGGTATTGCATAACAGTTTTGGACAACATTTGGGAAAATTGTTATTATAGATCTAATAGTCTGGTTGAACCGGAAAGGAAGAAGTCTGTGTCTACAAGGAAATATTTGCTTGTTATCGCAGGAGCGGCATTATTATCCGTTTTTTTATTCGTTCCGGACGTCAATCGCGGCGTTCCCTCTACAGTAAACGATGCCAACGGCGAATCCGAATGGACACCGGAGGTTCGCGAGTTTGCGGAGGAGGAGCCGGAATCCATTGTTGTAACCGTTTCCATGAACCCGGAAGAGTATGAGCGACTGCGCGTGGAAAACAATCGTTTTATGATGAAATATCCGAATATACACGTTGAGTTAAATAATATCGAGCAAGAATCCGTTGCTCATGACGTTTGGATGGAGCAGCTTCAATTGGGAGAAGCGCCCGATGTTATGTTGATGAATAGCGGATGGGTGCAGGAGCTGGCCGTCAAAGGTTATCTGCTGCCGACAGACAGTCTGGGAACGGGGACGGGCGATCCTGCACCGGACCAGCCTGTCCGGCTGCGGGCTCCGCTGCTATGGAACAGCTATTTATGGGGGGTACCGCTTGACGCGAATCCATCTATCATCGTATGGAATAAGGCGATGCTGGCTTCAGCGTCTCTTCAAAATCCGCCAAAGGACTGGGATGGCTTTAAGGAGCTTGCCGAACGAGCGAAAGCCGCCGATCCAGAGGCAAGGATGGTAGCGCTGTACCCGGGGGGCCTGAGTCAACTGCTCTATTGGCTGGATGCGTGGGTGCCGGTCAACTTGGCGGATGCCGCTTATTTGCGCGGAAGCAACGAAGCGAGAAACGATAGACTAAGATGGCTGGGTATGGCGGAGAATCCGGGAGGCCTGTTCCGATTGTCCAACAAGCTCACCCTTGGCTCGGAGCTTGAGGCGCTCCATCTGTTATCGGCAGTGGTAAGCTGGTCGGAGTATAAGGCGCTTCCGCAAGCGCAGCAAAACAAGCTCGTTATTGATCATAACGAGCCTAAGCATGTATGGATGGACAGCAGGAGCTTTGTCGTATCCTCAGGAACGGGTGCGGCAGAGAGTGCTTTTGCTTGGGTTGCGGAAATGACAAGTGCCAATGTACAGCAGCAAAATTATGAGCGTTTCGGCCGTCTGCCGGCGATTAATTCCTTGTATGAGAGAAACAGCTTCACTTCATCCGTTTCAGAGACACCTCCTTATTGGTGGATGTCGCTTCTGAACGAAGATCCGGCCGGCAAGCCTCCCGATCCGGAATGGCCGAATCGAAGAGCCGGCTGGGAGGCGTTGTGGCGGCAGTATGCCATTGGCGCGATCGATATGGAAGCTTTTATCGGTGCCGTGCAGCAGGTTCAAGGGTCATCCGGCAAAAGCCTATAAGGCGACCTTTAATTTGACGACAAGCTCGCCGTCTATAATGTCTACAGCAGTCGCTTTCAAGAAAGAGATGATGAGTCCGGGATAAAAGCCAAGATCGAATTTGTCTTCCAGTGAGCGGCGGGTCGTATCCGGCAAAGCGAAGCCGTTGAACAGCAGCTCATCGACATGAAAGATAATGCCGTTTTGCGGCTCATCTTCAACGGTATAATGACCGGTAACGCTTATTTCCATGCCGTCCTTCGTTCCTTGTGCCGTTATTTTACCTTCGCTGAATGTGAAAGAGAAATGTTCAAAGCGTTCATCCTGCTCGCGCAAGAAGGTGTTCAGGGCGTCCTGCGGCACTCTTAGCGTGTAGTTGAACCCTTTGATCTCCAAGTAGTTTTTATTATCCTGCACCCAGCCCGGAAGCTTCTGCATCGCTTTGGATAGCGCCCGGAAATAGTTTTCAACTTCTTCGACGCCTGCCGTCTCCCAATAGTCGGTCAGCTCGCTCATCAGAAGCCTCAAACGATCGGCGTCTGTGCGTCCTGCGAGCTCGCCGTCAATCTGATTCTCGAGTGCGAGCACCCGGTTTCTCTGGGTTTGCAGCCGGGACTCCATCGTATTCAATTCAGACTTTTTCGCTTCCATTGCGGCATATTCATCCTTCAACCGGCGAACGCCATCCAGATAGCTGTCGATAGCAAGTTTATCCTGGCTAAAAATAATTTCGATATAATCGAGCGAAGTTAACCAGCTTTGCAGAGACCGAAATGAAAGCAGCGCACGTATGAGTAAATCACGTTCTCCCATATAGTAAGCACGCAGCACTTTGCCTGCTGCTTCTCGTTTATCCGCGATAAGCAGCTCTTGCTCATCAAGAAGCTTGTTTTTGAGCTTCATTTCTTGCTCTAGAGCAGCCTTTTGATCCTGAATTCGAGTAATTTCTTTGTCGATTTCAACGATTGACAAGCTTTTTTCCATCAGCTCCATCAGCTGCTCGTCGCTAGTCGACGGGGAGAAAGGCTCCGGAGCGGCCATTACGGGAAATTGCAGAATCATTAGCGAGCCTATCATGAAGAAGATCAGGGCGATTTTGCCGCGAAATGCGTAATAAGCCACTTCCCGCCTCCTCTCTGACGATTGTCATGGCTTGGCCTGTACAGCAATCATTGTATGCGGCAGTTCCATCTATTATATCTTAAGCCGCTGGAAAGTTTAAGCATATCAATCGCTAATCGCGAGGAGGCTAACCGGGATGATGAATGGGCTGGCGCGCCGAATAGCGCAAAGGATTGCGGAACAGCCGGAAACGGGATGGAGCTATGACTTGCAAGGCGATAGACAACCGGTACGCTGCATTGTTTTTGCGCAATATATGGAATTCTGTCTTTACGATGAGAAAGAGGGATATTACCGGTCGGGTGAAGTTCGTGTAGGCCGCGAGGGCGATTTTTATACCAGCTCCTATATTAGCTCTGTAATGGCAGAGTGTCTGGCCGCTTCCATTGCCCGTTATTCCGCTTGCAAGGCTGCAGAGGTATGGGAATGGGGGGCTGGCACCGGAAGGTTATCCAGACAGCTTCTGGACGTCTGGGCAGGGCAGCCTGCACAGAAACGACCAACGCGATACGGAATTGTCGAGGATCATCCTGGCCACCGCGGATCAGCGGCTGCTCTTTGCAGGGAACTTGCAATGGAATTGCTGCATCGTCCTTTGCAAGTTATTGATTCCGAACAGGCGATGCGACAAAGGAAGCTTAGCGCCAAAAAAGGCGACGCTATCCTCATCTTTGCAAACGAATTACTGGATGCCTTTCCAGTACACCGCGTCCAGCAGCATCGCGGCGAACTGGTGGAATTAGGGGTATCTGTCTCGCCCGAAGGCGAATTTCACTATGTCTATATGCCGCTCTCGGACAGCAGGTTGGGTTCTTGGCTGGAGCGGGACGGTGTTCAGCTGGCCGAGGGGCAGCAGACGGAATTAAATCTGGCCGCTGCAGAATGGCTGAGGGCGCTTTATGAGCGCATTGATCAGGGGAGAGTCATCATCATCGACTACGGCCATGAAGCGGCCGAATATACGGCGCTGTACCGAATGAGAGGGACGCTGCTGTGCTACTCCGGACATCAAGCGTCCGACAGTCCGTTCCAACGGATTGGGGAGCAGGATCTAACGGCGCATGTCCCTTTTACACCGCTTCGGAGAGAGGCGGCAGAGCAGGGCTGGAAGGAAGTTTATTATGGCACGCAAAAACAGTTTTTAATCGACAACGGGGTGTTCGATTTGCTGCAAAACGACATCTCAAACGATCCTTTCAGTGAGACGGCGAAGCGGAATAGAGCGGTACGCCAGCTTTTGCTGAGTGACGGGATGAGCGAGACGTTTAAAGTGCTTATTTTGGAAAAGGAATGAGCATAGACAGAAAAAAGGCGCGGCACCAACTGGTGCTGCGCCTTTAATTTCATTTGTTAAAAGTAAGCGGTAAGCAGGTTTGCTTAGAAAGGCATACCCATTTTGAAAACGGTCCAGTAGGTAAATCCGATGAACGAAACCAACATATACCCCCAGAACATGACTATGTACGTTCTCTCCGTAAAATTCAGATATCCCAAAAATACGAAAGCAACCGCTTGGGCGAAGAAAAGAAGCGCGAATTCGGTCATGTGGCCGGCAAAAGCCATGAGGCCGATCACAAGAGTCCAAAAACCGAGTACCCGATACATGCGTGCCATGAAAATATCCCCCCTTACATGAGCCTCGAATTTCTATTGTACATTATAACGTTTGGAGTTATCAGTGTAAACAAGCAATCGCCATCATTTGTTAATTATTTATATGTGTTTTGCTGTTTTCACCATCAGTTTGCACAATAAACGGAATCAATATGTATGAGTGAAAACAATTTTGGTTATACAAATTAGTATCCAATAGATTCTATGAACTCTACCAAGGGCATAGAGATAAAGTAAGCGCCTTTACGTTAGGAGGTTTTGGTCGCATGACAGCAGTTAGACAGGATGCGTGGAGTCCGGACGATGATCTTATTCTCGCCGAAGTTACACTACGCCATATTCGCGAAGGCAGTACCCAGTTAGCAGCGTTTGAAGAGGTCGGCGAACGAATCGGACGTACTTCCGCAGCATGCGGATTCCGATGGAATAGCTGTGTCCGCAAACGTTATGAGGAAGCGATACAAATTGCAAAGCAGCAGCGCCAGAAACGGAACTATTTGAAAAAACAAGCAATTGTCGTTACCCCGCATGTCTCATCGATAGCCGTGTTTGAATCGGAGGAGAAAAGTTTCCGTTCCGATTCGGTGACGACGGAGGAAGGATTGTCCGTTGATTCGGTCATTCGATTCTTGCGTCAATTTAAATCGACCTATCAGGACGTCAGCCGTCAAATCAAAGCATTCGAGAAGGAACTGAAAGAGAAAGACGACGAGCTGTATCGTCTTCGTGAAGAGAATGAGAGATTGTCTAAGGAAGTAAACAGTGCGCAAACGGATTATCGGACCGTTAATGACGACTATAAAACGTTGATCCAAATTATGGACCGCGCTCGCCGGCTTACCGTGTTAACGCATGAGGAAGAGGCAAAACCGAGATTCAAGATGGATGCGAACGGCAATTTAGAGCGCATCGAATAGGATGGCATGAGATTGTAAAGCAAGCGGATCGTACAGGGAGCAATTC
Source organism: Paenibacillus radicis (ex Gao et al. 2016) (assembly GCF_014641555.1). Lineage (GTDB taxonomy): Bacteria > Bacillota > Bacilli > Paenibacillales > Paenibacillaceae > Pristimantibacillus > Pristimantibacillus radicis. The sequence goes on along the minus strand of NZ_BMHY01000021.1, from coordinate 13,347 downwards.
CTCGTGCGATCCGTTTTCTTTTTGCCCGGACAGTCCGGATTAGGTATGCTATACAAAAAAAGGTAGGGGAGACGAGGGCGATTGCGAATTGATATGGTTGGAGGGGGAGCGATCGGACTGCTCTTCGCGGCGAGGCTCGCGACGGCCGGCGCTGCGGTCACCGTATGGACAAGAACGGAGAGCCAGGCGGCCGCATTAACGGCGGGCGGCATTGACTATCGGGATGGGGAAGAAGGCGCCCCAACTGTCCATGTTGGCGTTGCCAGCCAGTGTCTGGCGGATTTGACCGAGCCTCTGGCAAGCGGTCAGTCCGAGGAGGAGCATTGGGTGGTATTGGCGGTCAAGCAGAGCCATCTGAATGAAGAGCTGCTCAGCAGGCTTAGGCGGCTGGTGAAGCCGGGCACCCGTATTCTAGGTTTGCAAAATGGCGTCGGCCATCTGGAGAAGCTAGCCGAGGCGCTTCCGGGCGCATCTCTCTATGCCGGTGTGACGACCGAAGGAGCCAAGCGTTCTGGGGAAACAGGCGTCATTCATACCGGACATGGACAGCTTTTTTGGGGACCCCTGCGCGTAAATGGAAGCGAATCGGACAAAAAGGGCGAAAAATCCCAAAATTTATGGATAAAAACGCTGGAATCGGCAGGATTCAGCGCAACGCTGTCGAATGACATGAATAGTCGCATTTATGAGAAATTGCTAATCAATGCGGTCATTAACCCGCTGACTGCTTTATATGACGTGACGAATGGTGAACTGCCGATGCATCCGCTACGTAAGAAATTGATGCATGCGCTCTATTCGGAAACGATGGAAGTTTTAGCTTCAGACGGTTTGGCGATGGATAGTGACGGCTGGCAGAGGGTTCTCGGCGTTTGCCAGGCAACAGCCGGCAACGTGTCGTCCATGCTAGCGGATGTACGAGCCGGAAGGGTAACCGAAATCGAATGGATTAATGGCGGCGTCAGCCGCATCGCAGCAAGAATCGGATTGCGTTCTCCTTTGAATGACGCCATCTGCACGTTGGTCAGCCAACTGCAAGTTAACGAAAATTCATAAACAATCGAGGTGAACGGATATGGCATGGCTTTATGGCAGCATTACCTATTTATATGCATACTTGGCGGTCATACCGGTTATTCCGTTCTTCCTGGTCTTCTTGGGTCACAGCGCATTAACGGGCGACAACAAGAAGGCGTTCCGCCTGGCGATGGACATTACGACAGCTTTGCTGATCGGATGCGTAGCGGTGTTGTTCGACAACTTGTTCAACAGCCAGTTTGGCTTATACGGCATCATTTTGTTTATGCTGATCGGCGGTGGACTGCTGGGCAACGCCCAGTTCAGGAAGCGGGGCAGCGTGGATGTAAAGCGGGTGTTCCGCACGGTGTGGCGGCTTGGTTTTTTTGGTATGAGCGTGCTCTATCTGCTCTTGATGCTGATCTCTATCGGGCATAAAATATTGTTTGCCTAGCCGCTTAGACCTTTGCAATCTCTAAATAGAAATATAGCGGAATGTACAGCCTTTCGAGAAGGGAGGCTGTATTTCTTTTTGACGTTTCCCATATCCTTTGTGTACAATCAATTTGTTAGTGGAAAGAAAAGAAGCGTTACATTATGAATGATTCGGGAGGTACTGGCCGCGCTATGTCGACAGAAGTATACCATTTATCAAGCGCCCAGCCGTTAACAGAGGCGTATATACAGCAATCGGATGAGAGAATCGAATCGCTATTCGGCTATCATCCCGAGAAAGAGCAAGATTGGTCCAGACGCTCCAAGCGTCTTGAGAATACGGCAGCAAGCCGGGTTGAATCGGTAGCGCTGGCAGAAGCGCTTCGCGATTACAATACTAAATTTCAAACGGCACCGGAGGCGCAAGCTTCAATTAACGCCATTGCCGAAGGAGCTCCGGTCATCGTCGGCGGTCAGCAAGCAGGCCTGTGGTCGGGACCGCTAATGGTCGTACATAAAGCGGTATCGATCATCGGTGCGGCAAAATGGGCGACTAAGCAGCTTGGCAAAACGGTTGTTCCGGTATTTTGGATTGCCGGGGAAGATCATGACTGGGACGAAGCCAATCATACGTATGTCTTAACCGCAGAGCAGGAGCTCCGCAAGCTGTCTGTTCAACGTCCGGAAGGGGCTAGAACGTCTGTAAGCCGAACTGTCATTAATGAGGATACTTGGAAGGAACTGCTTGCCGAGCTGGAGCAATCGCTGCCGCATTCGGAATTCAAGCCGGTTATGCTGGAGCAGTTGTCGCAAGCGGCAGAGCGCTCGCAGTCGCTGTCCGATTTGTTCGCGGGCATCCTGACGACGCTATTCGGCAAAGAAGGTCTAGTCGTGCTTGATGCCGACGATTCCGCCATCCGCAAGCTTGAGGCGCCGATGTTCCGCAAGCTGATCGAGCAGAACGACGAGTTGGAGCGGGCTTATGTCGCTGCAGCCGATAAAGTGAAGGGCTTCGGCTACGAGCTGCAGGCAGATGTTGTACCGGGCAGCGCCAATTTATTCGTTTTCCAAGCAGCGAACGGCAATGAACGGACGCTGCTGCATAAACTGGAAGGAAAGTTTCAAGACCGCAAAGGCCAAGTCTCCTTGTCAAAAGAGGAGCTGTTGCAATTAGCGGATCAAGAGCCATCGCAGCTTAGCAACAACGTGCTGACGAGGCCGCTTATGCAGGATTATTTGCTGCCGGTGCTGGGAACAGTTCTTGGACCGGGCGAGATTGCCTACTGGGCATTGACGGGCGGTGCATTCCGTCATCTGGATATGGAAATGCCAATCGTCATTCCGAGAATGTCGTTTACGCTGGTTGAAGGCACTGTAGCCAAACATATGGCTAAATACGAGCTGACATTCGAAGATGTCGCTACACGTTTTGACGAGAAGAAACAGCATTGGCTGACCGAGCAGGATCAACTGTCTATTGACGAGCGGTTCGCCGCAGTCAAACAGTCGTTCAACGATATGTATGGTCCGCTGCTGGAGCTTGCTTCATCGGTGCAGCCTGGTCTGGCTAAGCTTGGGGAGACGAATCGTCAGAAGATCGTCGAGCAGATCGAATATTTGGAATCGAAAACCAAGGATGCGCATAACAAGCAATATGAAGCGTCCATCCGCCAGCTTGACCGCATCGCTTTGTCCTTGTGGCCTTCAGGCAAGCCTCAGGAACGGGTGTCGAATATGACGTCTTACTGGAACCGCTATGGCCTAACATGGCTGGAGAAGCTGCTGGAAGTGCCTTATGAGCGCACGGGCGGACATCAAATCGTATATTTATAAGGGAATAAATGAGGGAGGCCGTGACATGACCGCGTTGGAAAACAGCATTATTCGCGATATCGCGCTCGCGCCGGAAGGTCATCTGAAAATTGACTGGGCAAGCGCGCATATGCCGGTATTGAACCGGATTCGCAAGCAGTTTGAGAAAGAGCAGCCTTTTAAAGGTCTGAAAGTAACGATTTCGCTTCACTTGGAGGCGAAAACCGCTTACCTGGCTAAAGTTGTTCAAGCCGGGGGAGCAGAAGTAACGATTACAGGCAGCAATCCGCTGTCGACGCAGGACGATGTATGTGCAGCGCTTGTAGAGGATGGCATTACGGTATTTGCGAAATATAATCCGGAGCCTCAAGAGTTCAAAGAGCTGAACATTAAGGCGCTGGAGTCGAAGCCCGATCTCATTATTGACGATGGCGGCGACTTGGCGACGATTTTGCATAACGACCGTCCGGATCTGCGGGTTAACCTGAGAGGCGGAGCGGAAGAAACGACTACGGGTATAATTCGTCTGAAGGCGATGCAAAAAGACGGTACGCTGCAATTTCCGATGGTCGCCGTTAATGATGCTTACTGCAAATATTTATTCGACAACCGTTATGGTACGGGGCAATCGGTATTTGACGGCATCAACCGCACAACGAACCTCGTCGTTGCTGGCAAAACTGTCGTTGTCGTCGGCTACGGCTGGTGCGGCAAAGGCGTTGCGATGCGTGCTAAAGGGCTGGGAGCCAACGTTGTCGTGACTGAGGTTGACGCGATTAAAGCGGTAGAAGCCTATATGGACGGCTTTACGGTTCTGCCGATGATTGAAGCAGCTAAAGTCGGCGAGTTTTTCGTTACGGTAACAGGCAACCGTGATTGCATCCGCGGTGAGCATTACGAGGTGATGAGAGACGGCGCGATCTTATCCAATGCCGGTCACTTTGACGTCGAGTTCAATAAACCGGAGCTTGCAGCTCTTTCTTCGGATATTCGCAAGGTTCGTCACAATATCGAAGAATACAAGCTGAAGGACGGCCGCAGCATTTATGTGCTGGCTGAGGGCAGACTCGTTAACCTTGCAGCTGGCGATGGCCATCCGGCGGAAATTATGGATACGACATTTGCACTGCAGGCGCTTGGCCTGAAGTATGTCAACGAGAGCTATGCTTCGATCGGCAAGCAAGTGGTCAACGTTCCTTACGAGCTTGATAATCAGGTTGCAAGCTTCAAGCTGGATTCGCTGGGCATTACGATCGACAAGCTGACTGACGAGCAAGTTGCTTATTTGGACAGCTGGAAAGAAAATTAATTGGAATAGAACTGAGAACCGCAGGCAAGGGAAACCTTGCTTTGCGGTTTTTTTGTATGCAGGCCGTTCAAGCATGGATTGAAATAAGCGCACATCGGTCAGGGAAAACAGAAGACGGGAATGGGACTCGCAATGGCAGCCGTACAATGAATGAAGGAGGGATTTCTAATGAGGAGCTCCGTTGAAACGATACATTTGATGGATAAGTTCGGTGCCCGTAATTACAGTCCGCTTCCCGTCGTTATCGCCCGCGCCGAAGGCGTATGGGTGGAAGATCCCGAAGGCCGCCGTTATCTGGATATGCTGAGCGCTTATTCCGCGCTGAATCACGGGCATCGTCACCCCGCCATTATTAAGGCACTGAAGGAGCAGGCGGATAAAGTAACGCTCACCTCGAGAGCATTTCACAGTGAGGAATTGGGACAGCTAAGTAAAAAGTTGGCCGCTTATACGGGCAAAGCCAAAGTTTTAGCAATGAATACCGGCGCGGAGGCGGTCGAGACCGCATTGAAGGCTGCACGCCGCTGGGCTTACCGGGTGAAGGGGATTCCAGCCGATGCAGCAGAGATTATCGTATGCGAAGGCAATTTTCACGGCAGAACGATTACGATCACTTCTTTTTCATCCGATGCCCCATACCGGGACGGATTTGGTCCTTTTACACCAGGGTTCAAGCTGATACCCTATGGCGATATCGCAGCGCTGGAACAGGCGATTACCGACCGTACGGCTGCTTTTTTGGTGGAGCCGATTCAGGGCGAGGCTGGCGTTATCGTGCCTCCGGACGGCTATTTAAGGGCTGCTCGCGCCTTGTGCAAGAGCAAACAGGTTCTATTCATCGCCGATGAGATTCAGACCGGCTTCGGCCGTACAGGCAAGCGATTTGCCTGCGACTGGGAAGATGTTGATCCTGATGCTTATATCGTCGGCAAAGCGCTTGGCGGCGGGGTCGTCCCGATATCGGCCGTTGCAGCAGATGCTGAACTGCTTGACGTCTTCGATCCCGGTTCCCACGGCTCGACGTTTGGCGGCAACCCGCTCGCTTGTGCGGTAGCGGTTGCCGCGCTTACCGTTCTGGAGGAGGAAGGGCTTGCAACCCGGTCCGAGCAGTTGGGGGCTTATTTCCGGCAAAGGCTTGAAGCCCTCCGGCATGAGGATATTATAGAAGTGCGCGGCCGAGGACTGCTGCTTGGCATGCAGCTTACGGTGCAAGCGAGAGCTTATTGCGAGGCGTTGTTTCGAATTGGCGTCCTATGCAAGGAAACGCATGATACGACCATCCGGTTTGCTCCTCCGCTTACGATCTCCCAAGAGGAGCTGGACTGGGGGCTGGAGCGGATCGAGGAAGTGTTTCAATCATGAGGGATATTACACTGCTATCTGTTCCTTTTGGGCTTGGCGCGGGTCGTGCAGGCAGCGAGCTGGGCCCAGCAAAGCTAGTAGGCGAGCTGGATTTGGCGGGTTCCCTGAGGAGGCATGGCTTGCGAATCGGCGACGAGAAGGAAATTGCCGTTGCGTCCTTACTGAAAGCGATGCCCCCGGATGCGGCGGGATATGCTGGAAAGGCAAGCGGCATGAAGCATGCCGCGGAAGTGCTGAGCGTTTCCCGGGCGCTTGCTGCTGAAGGCGCCGCTGCTGCCGCTGCGGGTCATTTTCCGCTGTTTATTGGGGGTGACCACAGCATGGCAATCGGATCGGTAGCAGGTCTAACGGCGAGGTATGAACAGATGGGCATCATCTGGTTCGACGCGCATGCGGATCTGAACACGGAGACGACGAGCTTCACTGGAAATATGCACGGCATTTCGCTGGCTGCCGCAATTGGGTTGACGACGCTTTCGCTGAAGGATGTTTACAGGGCCGCTAAGCCGATTGCGTTGGAGCGGGCAGTGCTCCTTGGGGCTCGAGATTTGGACCCGGCTGAAGAGCGTTTTATTCAGCAGTCGGGTTTGACATATTTCAGCAAGACGGATATCGGCAGGCTCGGAATAGAAGAGACAACAAGGCGAGCTTTGCAAATTGCCTGCAAGGATGCAGACGGCCTTCATCTCAGCTTTGACATCGATAGCGTGGATCCCGGTGAAGCGCCAGGTACAGGAACGCCGGTTCCTGGCGGGATTAGCATCTTGGAAGTCCGGCTTGCCTTGCGTATTATAGGTTCATCAGCGTTGCTGTCGTCCGCCGATTTCGTAGAGTTGAACCCGCTGCTGGATCAAGGCGAACGCACCTCCAAGCTGATGCACTCGCTAATTGCCGAGCTGCTGCTGGCTCATTCAAGTTAATCGATTGCTGTCGGCAGGCAATCCCTAGTCGAAGTTGCAACTTTTGGAAGAGATGTCCGTCTAAAGGTTATTAACTAAAGGGGGATTGCAGATGCGTATATTAAATAAGCTGCATCTAGTTATGCTGGCAATCATTATAGTTGTACTGGTCATAAGCGGTTGTTCTTCATCAAGTAATGACAGCAAGACCTCCACTCCTAACCGGGTGGCAAGAGATGAATTGGCTGTTGTTCATCAAGAAACTTCTGCAAGAGAAGGAAAGACCGACGGTGGCCCTGTGAAGTACTCCCAGTCGGAAGCGGCCGAATCATCAGCAATGGGGGAAACTAGCGGCTCCATCGGCGATATAGGGGTTGGCGATTCGGAAGGACAGGGCGCTTTTAACCAAAAGCTCATTTACAAAGCTAATTTGACGATGGAAGTTAGCGCGTACGATGATGCCGTAACGGAGCTGCGAACGGCGATTCACCAGAGCGGCGGCTACATTCTTCAATTTCAAGACGGTCAATATGAGAATGAAAAAGGTTCAACCTATACGATAAAAGTTCCCTCGGCCGCTTTTATGTCTTTTGTCGACCGGCTGGACGGCATCAAGCATACCCGGTTTGAAAGACAGCTGGGTGCAACGGATGTAACGGAGGAATACGTCGATCTGGAGTCTCGGCTAAAAGCAAAGCAGGTTGTGGAAGAGCGGCTGCTTGGTTTTATTGATAAGGCACAAAAGGCGGATGATCTCGTTAAGTTTTCACAGCAGCTGGCAACTGTTCAAGAGGAAATAGAGCGAATAAAAGGGCGAGTCCGTTATTTGGATCGCAATGTGGCCTTCTCGACGATTGAGCTTCGAATGTATCAGCCTTCAACTGCTGCCTTGGCAATAGAGGACCGGACGCTAGGCGCGAAAATGTCTTCCGCATTAACCGGCAGCTACAATGGACTGATGACGTTTCTGCAAGGCTTGCTGATCTTTTTGTCCGGCGCGCTACCGGTGCTTGTGTTTCTCGCAATTATTGGAGGGGTGGTCTTCGGGATCTACCGCAGAGCGAATAAGCGGAGAAGCAGCTTTTATAATGGGAATGGGGAAAAACAAGACGAAGGCAGGAACGGGAGCAAGAACAGTCCCCAGGCTGCGGCAGTGGAATCTGATCCCGAACCCGGTTCAAGTGCACAAGAGGCGCCTCTTGAGGGGCGATCTGTGGATAAAAAAGACAAATCGTAATCCGGTGATCGGCTTCGGCTGTTGATAAGTGAAATTTTTTCTAAAATCCTGCTCATAGAGCAGGATTTTTATTTTAGGTGGCGAACTATTGTATCTGAGTGGGGAAAAGTGGGGCAAAGTGGAGGATTTGGGGGAGAGGGTGGAGACGGCCGTATGTTTATGGGTGAATATCAACATAGCATTGACGAAAAGGGCCGTATCATTATCCCTTCAAAATTCCGGGAAGCGCTTGGCGCCTCCTTTATTGCAACCCGCGGACTCGACAACTGCCTGTTTGTATATCCGCTTAGTGAATGGAGCGTCCTGGAGCAGAAGCTCAAAACGCTGCCGCTCATGAAATCGGATGCCCGCGCATTTACCCGTTTCTTCTTCTCGGGGGCAACGGAATGCGAGCTGGACAAACAGGGAAGGGTAAACTTACCGGCGCATCTGCGAGAATACGCAAAGCTGGACAAGGACTGCATGGTTCTCGGCGTATCCGGCCGTGTAGAAATTTGGAGCAAGCACACTTGGGACGGCTACTACGAGCAGTCCGAGCAGACGTTCAATGAAATTGCCGAGAAATTGGTCGATTTCGATTTCAACTTCTAGTAAGGACAACAAGAATGGGAGGAAAATCGCGTGTTTCAGCATATTACAGTTCTTTTGGAAGAAGCGGTTGCAGGCTTGAACATCAAGCCAAACGGCATTTACGTCGATTGCACGCTTGGGGGCGCGGGGCATAGCGAATTAATAGCTTCCCGGCTGGGCGACGGAGGCCGTTTGATCGCATTCGACCAAGATGACGCGGCGCTGAATAACGCTAAGGTTAAGCTTTCTCCCTATATGGATAAAGTAACGCTGGTTAAAAGCAATTTTCGTTATTTGGAAGAAAAGCTGCTTGAATGCGGTGTGCCGACGAAAGACGGCGTTCCGCAGGTAGACGGCATATTGTTTGACCTTGGCGTATCCAGCCCACAACTAGATGAAGCCGATCGCGGCTTCAGTTACAATCATGATGCTCCGCTAGATATGCGTATGGATCAGGGGGGCGCTTTAACCGCTTATGACATCGTCAACGGCTGGGAAGAGCGTGAAATCTCCCGCATTCTTAGCCATTATGGCGAGGAGAAGTTTGCCAGATCGATTGCCCGTAAAATTATCCAGGCGCGTGAAAAAGCCCCGGTAGAGAAGACGGGAGAGCTTGCCGAGCTAATCAAGACTGGTATACCGGCAGCAGCCAGACGAACAGGCGGCCATCCCGCCAAACGTTCGTTCCAAGCGCTGCGCATTGCGGTCAACGATGAGCTGGGGGCCGAAGAAACCGCGTTGGAACAAACCGTCAGATGTCTCGCCCCAGAAGGCCGGGCATCAGTCATTACGTTCCATTCGCTAGAGGACCGGATTTGCAAGCAATTATTTGCGAAATATGTTGAAAAATGCACTTGTCCGCCGGATTTTCCGATGTGTGTATGCGGCGGCACAGGAACGCTGCGGTTAGTGAACCGCAAGCCGATTGTTCCAAGCGAGCAGGAGCTGGAGTTAAATCCGCGCGCTCGTTCGGCCAAGCTGCGTGTCGCAGAAAAATTGTGATTTAGGGGGTTCTCGCATTGTCTTACATTAACGGTAACTTGGCTATGCAGCCAAAGCGCAAACCGGAAGAGCGGCAAACCGTCCGCGAAACAAAGCGCGTCGTCGTCAAGCGCAAGACGCTTCCGACTCAGGAAAAGCTGCTGTATATGTTTTCGGTCGTCGTGCTCGTTATCGTGCTTGGACTCATCTTGGTCCGTCAATCTCAAATCTACGGGATGCGTGTAGAAATCAAGCAAATGACTAACGAATATGAATCGATGAACATTGAAATGAAAGAGCTGACCAAGCAAGTAGAAATGCTCTCCGACAAAGAGAGGATTCGCAAGCTGGCAGAGGAGCGGGGCATGACCATTACGGAACAGCCCGGCATTACGGTGAATCCGGGTGTGGATGATACCGAGTCTGCTTTGCGGAACTAGGTGAACGCCATGATAAAACGAATTCGATTACGGACGTTGCTGTTTGGAGGGATAATGACCCTCCTTTTTGTTATTCTTTTAAGCCGAGTCTATTGGGTACAGGTCGTTAAAGGCGATTTCTGGTATGACATGGCCAAAACAAGATGGTCAACAGAAGAAAAGCTATACGCCAAGAGGGGGACAATTACGGATCGGGACGGTACGGTGCTTGCAATGGATACTCTCGCCTATAACGTATCGGTAAATCCAAAACTCATTAACAGTTTGGACCTTGCCGATGAGGTGGCGAAAGGGCTGCATACGCTACTAGGGAAGCCGGAGGCAGAACTGTACAAGCTCGTTACCGCCCAGAAAGAAGGAACCGATGAATATTTTGTTTATCGGTCAGTTGGCAGAGAGGGCTTGAAGATCGATAAGGAGCTTGCAGATAAAGTAAAGGCGTTCAGCGATGAGCTGGCCAAAAAGCATGAGATCAAAAATAAAGATGTGGGCATTCATCTTGCAAATGATACCAAACGATATTATCCGAAAAATATGTCCGCTTCGCAGCTTCTAGGCTATATCGATCTGCAAGGCGAGGCTAAGACTGGCATTGAAGCTTTTTTCGATGAAAAGCTGAGGGGCGAGGACGGCAACATTATTTACGAGAAAGACGGCAAGCGGGTCGAGCTTGCGAACGGAGAAATTTCTTACCAGCCCGCGAAAGACGGACAGGACATTACACTGACGATCGATGCCGAAATTCAACGTTACCTTGAAGACGCGCTTAAAGGAATCGTAGATCAATATCATCCGAAGACGGTAACGGCTGTTGCGGCTGATCCGAAAACGATGGAAATTTTGGCTATGGCACAAATGCCGACGTACAATCCGAATATCTATTGGAAAAGTGATTACGAGAATGCATATAACCACTCCATCAAATCGCTTTATGAGCCGGGCTCCACGTTCAAAATCGTGACGCTTGCTGCGGCTGTAGAGGAAGGGCTTTTTAATCCAAACGCATCCTATAAGTCAGGCTCTATCAACATACCTCGCAGTAAGCCGGTTAACGATATTAATAAAGTGGGTTGGGGAACCATCAGCTACTTGGATGGCCTGAAGCATTCCAGTAACGTTGCATTCGTTAAGCTTGGACTTGAACAGCTTGGCGGCGAGAAGCTGGTCGACTATATCAACCGTTTTGGTTTTGGTCAGAAGACCGGCATAGCGCTTGGCGGGGAAGCATCAGGGAAGATCAATATTAACCTGAACCGGCCAAGTGATATTGCCCGGGCATCTTTCGGTCAAGGGGAAGTGCAAGTAACAGCGATTCAGCAAGTTGCTGCTGTCGCTGCTGTCGCGAATGGCGGCAAGCTGCTGCAGCCGCAAATTATTAAACAGATTTATGATCCGTCTACCAAGACGACGCAAAAGTTCGAACCAAAGGTTATCCGGCAAGTCATTTCTCCAGAATCGTCAAAGAAAGTCGGCGAATATTTGGAGCAGGTCGTATCCGATAAGGTGATCGGTACGGGGAAAAACGCCTATATCGAAGGATATCGGGTAGCGGGTAAAACGGGTACGGCACAAAAAGTAGTAAACGGCGTCTATTCCAAAACAAAATTCGTCGTTTCTTTTATCGGCTATGCGCCGGTTGAAGATCCAAAGATCGTGCTGTATATCGTTGTCGACGAGCCGAACAACTCGCTCGTAGGCGGCGGTACGGTCGCGGCTCCTGCTTTCAAAGAGGTCGTCTCCAAAACGCTTCGTCACTACGGAATAGCGCCTAGCGTTAAGCTAGAGGATGAGCCAAAGAAAAAAGACGCGCTTACGGCTCCGGATATGAGATCCCAGACCGTGGTGCAAGCCAAGGCGCTGCTTAAAGCTAAAAATCTCGATTATGAAATTGTAGGCAACGGCACAACCGTCCTTCAGCAAATTCCGGCGAATGGGACTGTTATTAACTCGACGCAGCGAATCTATTTAATTACGGAGCAGCGGGACAAGCTTAAAATTCCGGATATGTCCGGGCTGTCGCTCCGGGATGCGCTCGAAGTATCTTCCGTACTGAATATCCGGCTGATCGTCGAGGGCCAGGGATATGTGGTCTCACAGCAGGAGGAGCTGATAAAAGGCGAACGGCACTTGCGCCTCAAGCTGCAGCCGCCTGAGGGCGCCGAAGCTATCGTCTCGGGCGATAGCTCCACCGACAACCCTGACGACGCAGCAGGAGACACTAGCAATACCGGCTCCTCGGATGGCGAGGGCTCCGATTCTGCCTCTAACGAGCCCGCTGATTAGCGGGCTTAAGTTTGTAGAGAAACCCCTGTTTTTTTACAAAACACAGGGGTTCTCTTTGTTTTATGGGGAATGGCTGGAGCTGATGCAACTCCTGATTTTATGGAGTACTTCTCTACTACAATATACAATCGTATAAAGGGAGGGTGTTTTCGCATGGAAGAAGAACTTAAGCTTAAAGTAGTAAGCGAAGCGTCGTCTGGTGTAAAGGTGGACGTCCTGGCCAAAAAGTACGACATCCAAGCAGGAACTATTCGTCAATGGGTTCGTGAATACCAGGATGAAATGAGCAAACATGAACTACCTAAGCCAGATGAAAAACTGCAAGAAATACTTCGTCTCCAAAAAGTCGAAGAAAAATATAACAAAATCAACGCCCTTATTAAAGAAAAGGAGCTCGAGACTGAAATTCTTCGTGAACTGCTAAAAAAAGTAAACCCTGCTTATCGGCCAGACTCGAAATAGCAGGCGAGTTTATCGGTAAGCAGGGAGCCAACGCCGCATTTGTCTTGAGAGTGCTCGGCATTGCAGAATCCACCTATTATGATCGAAAAAAACGAGAAGCATCCAAAGCGGATCCCAGCGAGGAATCTAAATCCCCATCTACCGTTCGCAGAGGACGACCCGGTACGGAGTATTCCTTGACGAAAGACGGACGTAAGATCAGCAATGAGCAAATCAAAGCCTGGCTGCTTGAGCTCGTTGAAAGCGAGGGACGAGAGTATGGCTATAAACGTCTTGCCCGGTGTCTCCAGGACAGACATCAGCTCGTGTTGGGGAAAAAGAAGGCTTATCGGCTTTGTAAGGAGCTTCAGATCCTGCATGTGCAGTGGGCAGTGAAAACAAAGTAGCCTCGTTGCTTCCTCAAATGCAAAAATACATTTTGATTACCATAAAAAGTGTGTTTTTCAGCTTCAAAATGTAAAAGTGCAACTAGAATAAACAGTGGACACTCGTTAAGTGTAGAAAGAAAATAACATTAACGAGGAGAGGTGTTTGGCATGG
>NZ_BMHY01000020.1:45941-80936 GCF_014641555.1 Paenibacillus radicis (ex Gao et al. 2016) | reverse complement strand
ATGCCAAACACCTCTCCTCGTTAATGTTATTTTCTTTCTACACTTAACGAGTGTCCACTGTTTATTCTAGTTGCAAAGTGCATTTGAAATCAGTCAATTTCGCCCATTTGGGGCATTTCGGGCGAATCAACCTGCACTTTTGCATTTTGATGCGAGAAATGGGCGAAAACACGGCTAACAAAATGCAGATTTGCATTTTGATTCGGGAAGCAGGCTCTTTATCGAACCTGTTTCGCTAAAGGGTGAGGCAATGGTTGCTATACACTCACTGTTGGATGATGGCGCGACAAATGCTTCTGCGAAGAAAACTTCGCGGTGGGAGAAACTTGGTTTCAAACAACAGTGAACTTCCTGCGCCCTACTGCTCCTTCTCGGACAACGTAAATAATGCCGGGCATCACTTGCCCGGCATTATTTACGTCGTGAGCTTCGCGGCGACGGCGTGGCAACAGCTCAGCGCCGCAGCGGGATTCGCCATTTGAGCCGGATGTCGGCCCGCTCATCCCAGGTGACGCCGCGCCGCGCCGCATCGAGCAGAGGCTCGATGAAAGGCGCCAGCGCGGCATAGCTTGGCGTTGCCGCAGCAGCAGCGGCAACTTCGTCCAGGCAGCCGGCGAGCTCCGCCCGATCGCCGGCATAGAAGGCTTCGACATACCGCTCGTCAAGAGCCGGTATGTACGAAAGCGTCTGCGCTTCGCGGGCGCACAGGAGCGCCAGCGCGAAAGCGGCTTTGGCCGCGGCCGGCGAGACCAGCCAGCTCGGCAGCGTGCGGTATTCGAATCCGCCATGCGGCTGCAGGCGGAAATCGCCCAGTGAGCCGTAGCGGGGCCTTCGGCCGCGGCCAGCGGGGTCTTCCACAAGCGCAAGCGGGAATGCCACATAGCTGTCGAGCAGCCGCAGCAGCCGGCTCGATACCGGTATGCCGCTGAGATGGATATGCCCGCCGAGCGCCAGCCCCGGCACAGGCATCGCGCCAGCGGCCCAGCGAAGCGAAGGATCGTTAATGCGAGTGGCAGCGCGGCGCAGCAGCTGTCTGACATGCTCAAGCAGCGCTGCGGGATCCGCGGCAGGCTCCGGGCGGAGCTCCGCAACGGGATAGACGATACGCCGCCCGACAAGCAAAGCATCGCTTCCCGCAGCTCCCCCTGTTCCCTCGCCCAGAAACCGCGAGGCCGGTGCGACCCGCCCGTCCTGCCGGATGAGCACAAATTCGGGATCGGCTCCAATTAATAGGGTCCGATGATCGGAATCATAGCGTGCAGCCGCTTCATGACCAGCGGCATAGCTCGCCAGCGCATCCGGCCAGCGCCGCGTCAGCTCGGCTTTGCCCAGTGCCCTTGCCGCTCGGACAGTCGCCCTCCCGTCCGCTCCTAGTGCAACATCGGCCTCTCCGATGTCGAGGCCAAGCACATACAGCCCGCTCGTCGCCGCCCGGACGACGCGCCGCATTACCGGGTCTGCCGGCCATTGCGCAGCCGAAGCTGCTCGGCCAGCCCCTGCCAACACACGGCCCTCCGGGCGCTGCGGACTGCCTTCGCCGCCGCCCAAGGGCCGCCCCTGCCGATCCAATCGCATCAGCTCGATCGGCTCCAGCTGAAACAAGACGACGCGGTATAAGCGCTCGTCCTCCTGTACCGCGCGCACTAGTCCCGTGCGCCGCCAGCGCCGCTCCTTCTCCGCGGCGGACATCGCAGCGGCCGTCGCTGCGCCTTCATTGACTAGCACAGCGCCTGGCATACGACCCAAAGCAATCTTTTTCACCGTTGACAACACGATTACCGCGTCGCCCTCCGCTACGTCCTGATATGTGCCGTAGATCCTTATAGCTGCAGTCGACAGCGGCGGTGCAGCCTTGTCTATCCGCTCCAGCCGGTCATCATCGCCATCCCAGACCCATGTCGCAGTCAATGCCGCCACCTTCTTTGCCTAAGCTTCCATTCGAACCTGGTGATGCCAATCGTCTATTTTTTTCAAAAAAAAGAGGGCTTTCGCCCTCGAATCTGCCGCTCACGCAGCATAAGATACAGTAAAGCTTGAAGGCACGAGTTACAGCTCGTCGTCCAGCAGATCCGGGTCCAAATCCTCGTAATCCCCGTCGCCATCGCCCAAGTTGAAGTCGAGATCCTTGCCATCCAGACCGTCCGCACCGCCTGGAAAAACGGCAACAAACACTTTCGTCTCTGCAATCATTTCCACCGCGAATTCGCGTTCAACGCGAATGACCACACCGGAGCCGCTGCTCGAAATGTTAGCTTCGATGCAGTTCGGCTCTTGAAGTGCCTCGGCCGAAACTTCCTCCGTTGAAGTCCGATGCCGCGGGTCTACATAAGACAAAGGAATGTGCTCAACGTAATGTACGGATTCTTTTGCTACGTCTGTTTGGGAGTTTTTGCTGTACGAATACCAAATGTTGATATCGTAAGTACCGATCACCTCAATGCCGTCGCCCGATCGAACCGCTTCATATTGATGGTTGATTATCCATGCGCCCAGAATGCTGGTCGGATGATGAGGCGGCGTTACGGTATGGGTTACAGTGGAAAACTTACGACCTTTGCCGCAGACAGCTTTCGTTATTATTTCTCTAGCTTGAAGCTGTTTATCTGCAATAGTCATCGATTTAACCTCCTCCATACAATCATTCATTTAAAGTGTATGCAGGACATTCGTCTAGGGTGACTGTTTCTTTTCCCGCGCCGCAACGAATTTTTTCCCTCTTTATTCTATGACTCTGCTCGTTCTAAAATAACTTTTCTTTTTTTAAGTCTTTTTGCGACTTCCAAATAGCGTTTCAGCTCATGCATCAGTTTGAGCAATGCGGCACGCACTTCAAATTCCTCCCGTGTACGCGGCAGATCCATTGCTTTGAATTGCTGGGAAAGCTCCACCATCCGCTTCTCCGTCAAGCCGGTATAAACTTCCGATTTCACATCCTCAGACAACTGCTCCATCAGCTCGGCAATGTGGTCGTTCTGCGGCCACCGCTCATAGACCATCGCCAAATCCACCAGCATTTGCTGAATGAGCTCAAGCTGCTGGCTCCGCATCTCGAAATAATTCAACCAATAAAGCTCCTGCCCCCACAGCCGGTTATCCCGATTAAGCACAGAGCGGCGCGCCCCTTCTTCAATCGCATTATGCGCCTCCAGCAGCTCGCTTCCGTTCCATATATGAGAGGGGTCCCGCAGCGTTAACGCCATTTCGGTGAAAATAACGTCAAATTTATGCTCGACCGTTTCCTTCAAGCCTTGAAGAAGATGCTTGTCCTTCGGCATATAGATTAAATTAATGATCGTCGCCCAGCCAAGGCCGGCGAACAGCAGCATAATCTCGTTGCTGATGATATCGACGCTAACCTCTGCTCTTCCGAACAAATGGAAGACGATGACCGCGCTCGTCACAATTCCGTCCTTCAATTGAAAACGGGAAAGCACCGGAAACGTCAGCAGTATAAACAAAGCCACCGCCCAGATATGAAAGCCGAACACCGTAAAGATGAACGAGGCGAAAAAAAGTCCCAGCACCGAAGCGACAAACCGGACGAGGGCGCTTTTTAATCCCTTCAACCGGCTCACTTCGACGCCGAGAATAGCAAGAATGCCTGCCCCGAGCGGCGGCTCCAGTCCGAAATACACAGCTGTATAAATCGCCGCAATCGTCGCTAAGGCGGTTTTAATAATTCGAATACCCATATATAACCTCTTTGTAGTGGTAGAATTTTCAAAAGTCGTTAGGCGCACAGCGCCATTCACGTCTTAATCCTACCGTTCCCGCCAGCCATCCGTCAACTTTCGCTCCAGAATAGCGACCAGTTGATACATGACCGTCGCCACAGCTGCAATAACGACCAAACTGGACAAAACCAGCGTGAAATTGAATACTTGGAAGCCGTAAATAATCAAGTAGCCGAGACCCAGCTTCGCCACGAGAAACTCACCGACGATTACCCCGACCCACGCAAGCCCGACATTGACCTTCAACGCCGAGATGATGACCGGAAAGGACGCGGGTAAAATAACGAGCCGGAACAACTGCGCCCTGCTCGCTCCGAACAGCCGGACGACCTTGATAAACCCTGCTTCGATTTCGCGAAATTGATTATATATATTTATCGTCGTAATGATGACCGTGACCGAAAGCGTCACCGCTACAATAGACACAAAGCCGGGGCCTAGCAGCACGATAAAGAGCGGGCCAAGCGCGACCTTCGGCAAGCTGTTGAGCACGACCAAATAAGGATCGAACACGCGTGATAAAAAAGGAAACCACCACAGCGCAGCGGCAAGCGCCGTGCCAAGTAGCGTCCCAAGCGCAAAGCCCAGCGCTGTCTCCGATACCGTCATGCCGATATGCGGCCAAAGCGAACCGTCCGCCATCGTCGTCCATATTTGAGTAAACAGCTTGGAGGGATAGCTGAACAGCAGCGGATCGACCCATTTAAGCCGGCCTGCCGCTTCCCAGAGCGCAATGAACAATAAGAGGATGGCAATTTGTGTGACGCCTACAGCTGCTGTCAGCCGCTGTGCCCGTTTTTTGAACCGGAGATGCAGGTCTTCCATCCAATTGACCCGGTCTTCCTGGATGCCGGAAACTTCGGCTTTCAGTTCTTCCTGCTCTTTATTCATCTGCATCGCCCCCTTCCGCTCCCTCAGCTGCCTCAAGCTCCGCCCACAGCTGGTCGAATATGCTCTGAAAGCCGGCAAGTCTGCGGGCGTCCATGGGCGATGCCGACCGCAGCTCATCCGGCATGACATGCTCTGCAACAATTCGGCCGGGGTTGGCGGCGAGCACGATCACACGATCACTCATCGCAGCAGCCTCCGCCAAATCATGCGTGACGAGCATAGCCGTCTTGCCAAGCCGGCGCAGCGTCTGCTGCACGAGATCCTCAAGCTGCAGCTTAATATGAAGATCAAGCGCGGAGAACGGTTCGTCGAGCAGCAAGATGTCCGGCTCCGTCGCAAGCGTGCGTGCTAGTGCGACCCGCTGGCGCATACCGCCGGACAGTTCATGCGGGTAGCGGCTGCCGGAACCTGGCAGCCCCAGCTCGGCAAGCAGTTCATCGACCCTTCGCAGCGCCTCGGGCGTTTTCCGGCCGGTTATTTCCAAACCAATCGCGGCGTTGTCACGGATCGTGCGCCACGGGAACAAAAAATCCTGCTGAAGCATATAGCCAACCTTCGTCGACGGACCCGAAACGGCATCCCCGCCAAGCAATACTTGCCCTCTCGTCGGCGGGATCAAACCAGCGAGCATGCTTAGAATCGTCGTCTTGCCGCAGCCGCTTGGGCCGACAAGGCTGACGAATTCCCCGCGATGCACGGCGATATCGAGTTGTTCAACGGCAAGCGAAGCCCCTTTATCGTTGACATATACATGGGACACGCCTATCAGCTCCAGCATTCGATGATCGTCAGCCATTGTTCTCCCTCCGATATCGGATTATTTGACGGATTCGATTGCCTTCTCCGCAAACGTATTGTCAACGATCGCTTTATGCTCCGTGCGTGCTTTCAGCTCTCCGGCTGTCGTCATGACGTCCAGCAGATTATTCCATTCTGCTTCATCAATGATTGGATCCGATGCATAAGAGCCTTGCTGTTTGTAGCGATCGATGGAGCTGATCAGAATATCGCGGTCAACGTTGTCAAAGTAAGGAAGTACGGCATCCGCAATGGTCGCAGCATCATTTTCCGCTACCCAAAGCTGTGCTTTGTGCACGGCATTCGTAAATTTCTGTACTGTCGTTTTGTTTTTCTTAATAAAGCTTTGCTTCGTCATAAATACGGTGTATGGCAAATGTCCGCTTTCCACACCAAATGATGCGACGACGTGGCCTTTGCCCTCTTTTTCAAAGATTGAAGCCGTTGGTTCAAACAGCTGTACATACTCGCCTGTGCCTGACGCATATGCAGCGGATATGTTGGCAAAATCAATGTTCTGGATCAGCTCCAGATCGTTATGAGGATCGATGCCGTGTTTTTTGAGCGCGAATTCACCGGCCATTTGCGGCATGCCGCCTTTTCTTTGGCCGAGGAAAACATTTCCCTTCAGCTTATTCCAGTCAAACGCATCGTCCGCATTGCGCGCCACCAGGAATGTGCCATCCGTCTGCGTCAATTGTGCAAAGTTGATGACCGGGTCATCCGCACCTTGCTGATAGACATAAATTGAAGTTTCCGAGCCGACCAGCGCGACATCGATTACGCCCGACAGCAATGCCGTCATCGTTTTATCGCCGCCCGCCGTCGTCGTCAGTTCCACATCGAGCCCTTCATCCTTGAAAAATCCTTTTGCCAATGCTACGTATTGCGGCGCATAAAATAGTGACCGCGTCACTTCCCCAATGGTCACCTTCGTCTTCTCCGAGCTGCCGTTCCCGCAGCCTGCCAGCGCTGCCGTGGTCAGCAGCACGACAGAGAGCAGCAGCGCCATCCACACCCGTTTGCCCATGTCGATTCCTCCCGTTTTTCTTCGCATGTCGTTAGTACTCCAGCCTATGCAGCGAAACGCCCGGCGGTGAATTGACATGAGGCTGACGCGGGGACTTGCGTGCTCGGATGTTCGCACTCTGCGTGGTTCACACCATTTGCTCATGCTCAGAAAATACGCCTACGCTGCTTAATGCTCGTTCTCAAACACACTATTTACTTCTCGAAATACGCCTGCAGTCGGACGCACTCGCACCATTTGCATCAAAACTCTGAACGATGCTCATCTGTTGCTCGTTGTTCAGCTCTTCAACACACTAATTACTGGCTCGAGGATGCTTGCACGTGCGCCTCATACGGCCCACTTTCCCCTAACACGTCAGCGTACGTTCCAACGAACCTGCTTCGCAATTTAGCGAAGCAAAGTTCTTTGTACACGCTCAAAAGTGGCGACTTCTCTGCTGCAACGAAGCTAGTTTCGCTATCCGTGAACTTTGGTTCTCCAAAAGCGAAAATAGCTTCGCTAAAAGTTTAATAGCTTGCTAGAACTGCTCGCAGAACGAAATTTGGTTCGCAATATAACGAACCTGCTTCGCTATATCAACTTGGGCGGGCCCAATTTAATTGCTGCTGTCCTTATAGCGAAATTCAATTCGCAATTTAGC
The DNA here is from genome assembly GCF_014641555.1 of Paenibacillus radicis (ex Gao et al. 2016). Classification (GTDB taxonomy): domain Bacteria; phylum Bacillota; class Bacilli; order Paenibacillales; family Paenibacillaceae; genus Pristimantibacillus; species Pristimantibacillus radicis. The sequence goes on along the minus strand of NZ_BMHY01000020.1, from coordinate 73,840 downwards.
GAACACGCTTCGTTATATCAACTTGAGCGGGCTAATTTAATTGCGGCGGCCCATATAGCGAAATTCAATTCGCAATATAGCGAACCTGCTTCACTATCCCACCCCGGGCCAGCCAACTCTGCTGCATCCCCCCAGAGATCCCAAAGAAACTATTTACCTATCCTCCTACAGCACATTTACAACACATTAGAAGAAGCAGTATCTTTCACAGCAACGAAAAAAAGGCTACCGCGTCAAAGCTGATCTCAGATCACCTTTGTCGCAATAGCCTTTGTTATTTCACTTATCGTAGTGCTCTCGCACCTACGTCCCACTCTTCTACATTTACAGCTTATAAATATCTTTATATTTCCGCTCCAGATAATGAACCAAATGCTGTGGATCAAGCGGCTTGCCGGTAATGTTCTGAATAAGCTCGGACGGCGTTCTCAGCTTGCCATATTTGTAAATCCGCTCCGACAGCCAGTTTTTGATCGGGTGCAGCTCACCGCGCCCAACATTGCCCCAAAAATCTGGCAGCTCGCGTTCCATCGTATCGGCGATTTGTGCAGCATACATATTACCTAGCGAGTAAGACGGGAAGTAACCGAACATGCCGCCGGACCAGTGTACGTCCTGCAGCACGCCCTCTGCATCATTTGGCGGCGTAATACCGAGGTACTCCCGGTACTTGTCGTTCCAGATTGCCGGAAGGTCAGAAGCTTTCGCCCCTTCGTTGAAGATCAGCTTCTCAATCTCGTAGCGGATAATAATGTGCAGGTTGTAAGTCAGCTCATCAGCTTCAATCCGGATGAGCGAAGGCTGCACAACGTTTATACCGCGGTAAAATTGCTCCACGGGAACGTTTAGCTGTCCCGGGAATTTCTGCTGCAAATCGCCGTAATACCGTTCCCAGAACGGTTTGCTGCGGCCGATTACATTTTCCCAGAAACGGGATTGCGATTCATGAATGCCCATCGAGGTTCCTGAGCACAGCGTCGTACCAATGAGCTCCGGCATTATATTTTGCTCATATAGCGCGTGTCCGCCTTCATGGATGGTGCCGAACAAAGCGCTCGTCACATCATCCACCAAGTACCGCGTCGTAATACGCACATCGCCGGGATTAAGTCCGGTTGCAAACGGATGGACACTCTCGTCAAGCCGTCCCGCGTCAAAATCATAGCCCATTTCGTTCAAAATAAACTTGCTATACGCCTTTTGCGCTTCTTTATCGTAATTTTGCTGCAGGAAGGATGTATCCGGCTGATGCGGAGAAGCCGCAATGGCCGCCGCCAATGGCACAAGCTGCTCACGGAGTCCGCCAAATACGCGGTCCAGCTCCTTCGTCGTCATGCCGGGCTCATATTGATCGAGCAGCGTGTCGTAACGAGTGTCCTTCGCTCCCCATAGGTCAATGAATTGCTGCTGATAGCCGATAACCTTTTCCAGATAAGGCTGGAAGCCAGCGAAGTCGTTGTTTGCTTTCGCCTCTTCCCACTTATTCTCAGTTTGTGCGGCTAACACGACATACTCTTGGTAAAGCTTTTGCGGGATCTTGACGCTGCGGTCATAATCCTTGCGCGTTTCCGTCACTAGCCGCTGCTCGATTTCGGACAAGCTCTCGAAGTTTTGCGGCTCTTCCAGCGTTGCCAAATATTCGCCCAGTTCAGGCGAAGTAGACAATTTGAACATGTCGCCGGACAACGCGCCGATCGATTCGGAACGGGTGTCCATTCCTTTGCGCGGAGCGCCTGTACGCAAGTCCCAATACAGCACGCCCAGCGCTTCCTCATAGCTTTTTACTTTGCGATTCGTTTCCATAAACAAAGGAAGCGTTTTCTCGTTATGTACGGTCATTTTACAAGCCGCCTTTCCATTTTGGAGTTGAAGAAATTGCAGGGTTGCCTATCTTGATCTTACCGTTAACAAAACGTATAATCAACCTTAGCCGTTACATCGAAATGGGCGAAGCGGCAAGGAAAGCGAGGTATTATCCATGCATATTTCATTCACACCTGCAGCAGTCGATTTTCTGACTCCATACATAGCCGACGGCAGCCGGCAGTTGAAGTTGCTGCATGATACGGAAGGCTGCGGCTGCGTGATGAGCGGCGTGCCTGCCCTTCAGCTTGTGAAAGAATCGACGGTTGATGACAAACTGGCCGAAGGCGATCCTTTACCGTTCCTATTCGAACCTCGTCATGAGGTTTTTTTTGAGCCGCAAATGCGAATCGATTACAATGCGGATCGGGATAGCCTCAGTTTGAAAAGCGACAATCAGATTTACACGCTTGATCTGCGTTTTGTGAAAAACTAACGCCATAGTGCTACAGCCTAAGGAGGAACTGGAAATGAATAAATTGGAGCAAATTTTGGAGTACAACAACAACTTTGTGGAGAAAAAAGAATACGAGCAATATTTGACGACCAAATTTCCGGATCGCAAAATGGTTATCGTTACGTGTATGGACACTCGCTTGACCGAGCTTCTTCCAAAAGCAATGAACTTGAAAAACGGCGACTCCAAAATTATTAAAAACGCAGGCGCCATCATCACGCAGCCATTCGGCAACCTGATGCGAAGCGTGCTGGTCGCTGTCTATGAGCTGAAAGCGGACGAGGTATTTGTCATCGGTCACCACGATTGCGGCATGACTGGTCTTGATCCGGAGGTTGTCGTTGGCCACATGGTTGAACGCGGCATTTCTGAAGATACGATCGAAACGCTCCGTAACTCCGGCCTAAACCTGATGCGCTGGCTGACTGGCTTTGACAACGTCAAAGAAAGCGTGGAGAAAAGCGTGGGCATCGTACGGAATCACCCGTTATTGCCGGCAAACGTTCCTGTACACGGCCTGGCGATTAACCCTGAGACCGGTGAGCTGGATCTAATTGTCGATGGTTACAAATCCCTTAAAGCATAATCTGCTTCTATAAAAATTGAAGAGCCGCCTTTGCGCTATACTGCGCCAGGGCGGCTCTTCTTTTTCAATTCTGCCGCTGCTGCTCTTGCGGCAACGATATCGCTGCGATCGCGAAGCTTATGACGGTGAATAATAGCGGCTTCGATGCCTTCTATTTTCCCCCACTGCAATCCCGCCGCCTCACAGCGCTTCTGCATTTCCGCCTCAAGCAGCGGATCGATGAGGTCAAAATCCATTTCCTTGTAGCCAACTAACTCCCCCGCTACAAGATTCTCTTGTCTAAGCGTGAGTGCATGCAGCAGCTTATCCCCGTCAATTCCAAGCTCTCTGAGTGCAGGCGGATTTAATCTGTACAACGCATTTGCATAGATTTTGCGGGCGCCGTTATAGTTGCCTCTGCGCAAATGATAATGACCGACTGCCAATTGGATCAAACCCACCCATAATTCTGCTCTCGAATCACCGGGATGCTCCTTCCAATATTCCTCTAGCAGCTCATGGCATTCGAAAAAGTCGCGAGTCGCATGATATTCCATTAAATAGTGCAAGTAAGCGTCCGGATAGCGCTTTTCCATACCGCTCTCCCCCCTGCAAAATGATTAAATTTTTAAATGAATAGCATACTAACTATTAAAGTTAAAAAAAATTTGAAACCTCCGTTAATAATAGCCGTAAATGTATATGATAGCAATGAATCCACTACACAGAGATCTAGGAGGAGAATAGCAATGAAGAAAGGGTTAGTTTTAATGCTGGCTATGACGTTGTTTCTGACGCTTGGTTTTGGACAAGTTGCAGATGCGGCAAAACGCGGTGGCGGCGGCGGAATGAAATCACCAAAGCAAAGCTTCACGCAAACCCCTAAGAAGACGGATCAAGGCAGTGGCGTAAGCCAGTCCAACCCAGGTACTAAAACAGGTGGAGCTGCTGGTGCAGGAGCTGCTACAAAATCATCCGGTTTCGGCGGAAGCTTCATGAAGGGTATGCTTGTCGGCGGTTTGGCTGGCATGTTGTTTGGCGGAATGTTTGGTACAGGCGCATTTGGCCAAATGCTCGGATTCTTGGTTAACTTGCTTGCAATAGCTGCCATCATTATGGTTATCGTGGCTGCATTTAAGTATATCCGCAACAAAAGAACGCCTAACCCGCGAGGACCTTATTAATGACTCGGATTTACACAGATGAGATTATTAATGCCGTCTGTCTTCATATGGCGGAGCGTAAAGGCGTAAAGCCTCAGGACGTGGAAGTTCAGCTTTCATGGGAAGAGCAGTACGGCTTTACCGCAGAAGTATGGGTCAATGGAAGAAGCCAATACTTGATCGAATCCAACCTGTTGGAAGCGATTGAGCAGTATATGTATACGGAGTACAATCAGCGCGTATTCCGCTCCAACATTAAGCTGGATGCGGACGAAGAATTTTTTGCCGACATTACGGAATAACCATTCTTCATACGTGTAAAAGAGGGCATTCGCTAGCAGCCGTTTCATCCGGCGGCCAAGCGAATGCCCTCTTTCTGTTAGATCGGGTATGTTCGGACGACCGTTAGGCTCTGCGAAATGCGAGCACTGCATTGACGCCGCCAAAGCCGTATGAATTCGACACCGCGGCATTCGCTCGCGTCTCGCGAGCATATCTGGAAACGAGATCGATGTCAGCTGCCGGATCGGGCTCGTCCAAATTTGTTGTTGGCGGCAGCCATTCGTTCCGCAGAGATAATAAAGTAATTGCAGCCTCGATGGCGCCGGATGCGCCCAGCGGATGGCCGTACAGTCCTTTTGTTCCGCTGACGGCTACGGGACGGCTGCCAAATACATCGCGTATGACCTTCGATTCTGTCACGTCATTGAGCAAAGTAGAAGATCCATGGGCATTGACGTAATCGATATCGTCTGGCGACAAATCGGCTGCAGCAAGCGCTTGTCTTAGCGCCCTCGCCGCTTGCATGCCGCTTGGCAGCGGCGCGCTCATATGATGGGCGTCATTGGTCAGCCCGAAACCTGCCGCTTCACCGTAAATGACGGCTCCCCGAGCTTTAGCATGATGCTCGGCCTCAATTACGAGTACCGCCGAGCCCTCCCCCATTACAAAACCGTCGCGATTGCGGTCAAATGGACGGCTTGCCCCCGACGGCAATTCATTGCGCGTCGACATCGCTCGCAGCATATCGAATGCACCGAAGGAAAGCGGAGCTAGCGGCGCTTCCGAGCCTCCAGCCAGCATCACATCAGCTTCGCCTCGCTGTATAGCCTGCATGGCTCGTCCAATGGCGACAGCACCGGAAGCGCAGGACATTGCATTGGTCTCGTTAGGTCCTTGAAAGCCGAACTCCATTGCAAGATTGCAGGATGCCGCTCCCCCAAATACGGAAAAGCCCAACGTCGGAGATACGGAACGGAACCCGCCGTTGAAATATTGTCCGCATTGCTCCTCGGCGTACGCGATTCCGCCTAAAGCGCTGCCCATAAAGATCCCGGCCCGCTCAGCCTCGACACTGTCCGCACGCAACCCCGCGTCTTGCAGGGCTAGCCTTCCTCCTGCAACGGCTAGCTGCGAATAGCGATCCATGCGATGCGCTCTCTTCTTGTCCATGTAATCCTCTGCATGGAAACCGTCGATTTGAGCGGCAATTCGGCTGCGAAGCCCTTCTGGCGTGAAACGGTCAATCGCTTTGACCGCGCTCGTTCCCTTCTGCACCCCTTCCCATAGCGACTGAACGCCAATACCGATTGGGGTGACACATCCGATGCCAGTAATTACTGCTTTTATAGGACTCATGCGTAATTCCTCCTTGTATCGTTCAAAACCTTACGCTTGGAAATTTCTTCGCTATTTCGTTTTGCACTTTTTCGGTTTATTACACTCTTAATACTTGCAACGATTCTCTCCCTGCTTGCCTTACTTGCTCCTGCTGTTCTTGCTTCTCCTGCTTCTCCAACTGCTCTTGCTCTGCATGCTGCTTCAAGCCTTGGAGCGTTCGGTCTGCGATGGCGTGGACGAACATATCGCAAATGATGCCAGCCAGCATTCGGCGGCCGAACGGCGGACTATACCAGCGGTGGATGATAGAAACTTTAACAGCATCTTCCGCCACCGGCTCCAACCGCCACTCCACCTCCATATTCCGTGTCACGCCCTTAATATGCTTGTACTGGACAACTTGCTTCGCCTCATCGATTTCCATATCGCTAGTCCACCATACCGGCCATTTCAACGGTTTGAACAACCGGTATGCCGCCATTTCTACTTTTCCGCCGGTGTCGCTGCCGCCTTGCTCAAATGAGGTTCTGCGGTAATGCGACAGCAGCTCCGGCCAACGCTCCACTTCCCGCGCATAGCGGAATGCCGTTTCCGCTGAACAATTCATCGTCACTTCGTTATACGTATACAATGGTTTTCCCTCCTTCCTCTACTATCTGTGTACAGGACGGCTGTCGCCGATGGCTGCAACGAGTCGGTTTGTCAACGCTTCCGAAGCGCCAATTACCCGCAAGCCGGCTCTCCACAGCCGCTCATGCCGGCTTGCTTGCTCGATGAGCTTCTGCAGCCGAAGCGATCCGGCAAATTCCGTTAACCTCTGCCGGTTATACCACTGCAAGGAGCGATGGCTGCCTGTCTGGAGCGCATCCATTAACGCCGGGGCCGCAAGCTCCGCACTCCTTAAAGCCCGGTAAATGCCTTGACCTGTCATCGGATCGTAATAGCCGGCCGCATCGCCGACCAGTACCATGCCCTCGAGCGCGGCAGAGCGGACGATACGCTCGAAGGGGCCGCAGGCAAGCACCTCACCTTCGATTTCGGCATGATGGAATCTCTCCTTCAACGCCTCCCACTGCCTTGCCTCGCTCATCATATAGGCGGACTTTCCGGCTGCGGCACCTTCCATCGCTTTGCGCCCTCTGAGCGCAACCGTCATGTTGGCTTGTCCACCGCCAATTGGCGCAAGTCCAATAACACGGTCTCCGCTTACATAGAGCTCCACTTTGCCGCTCAAGCCTTCGATGCCGTTCAATCTTGCCGTTAATGCTGCTTTTCGCAGCTTGCCGAAGCGGCTAAGATCTGCGCTCCGTGCGACAGCGGACCGAATGCCGTCTGCCCCCGCGACCATTTGCGTTCGCACTAGTTGCGGCCGCTGATCGCTCGTTCGGCGAACTTCAACGCCAGTCAGCCTTCCATTTTCCCAGATCAGACGCTCCGCCTTCGTCTTCTCCTCAAAGACGACGCCCGCACGATACGCCTGCTCAATCAGCCAACCGTCGAGCAGCTCTCGCTTGCAGCCGATGCCGTAACGATTATCTCCGAACGAGGCAGCCAACGTGGTCATCCGACCCGAGCCGGAAGCCGCGCTGTTCAACTGCCAGCCGGTCAGCACCGAATGCGGAATAGACGCTTCATGAAGCCATTCATCTGCCTGCCGCCCGTCGTACAACCGGCTCAGCGTCTGAACGGCACCCGGATTAAGCGATTCGCCGCAAGGCTTGCGTCTGGGGAAAGGCGCTGCGTCTACCATCAGCACTTTCGCGCCTTGCAGCGCAAGAAGCCTGGAGAGCACGCTTCCCGCCGGCCCCGCGCCGGCAACAACAACATCATATTTACGTTCCAATGCCTCGCTGGACATCAGCTCTCTCCTACAAGCGCGAGACGAAATGGAAAATGTCGTCTAACCGAGGCTTCGACACCCGCCCGCGTAATTAAAGCTTTAGCCTCTCCCGCTGTGAAGGAGCGCTGAACGGACAACGGACCATCATGTTTCGTGACAGGGCTTTGCCAGACATACCGTGCCAGCAGCTTGGCTGCTGCATACGCCACTGTATGACGTTCGAGATCGGTAATGACCCAGCCGATTCTCGAGACGCGGTCCATTTCCTTGAGCAGCTTGACCGCTGCCTCATCGTCCATATGATGAAGAGCCAAGTTGCTGAACGCGATATCAAAGCTTTTATCGGCATAGGGCAGCGCCGTGCCGTCCGCTTGGCATACTTGCACTGCTGTTTCCTCCGCTGTCCTTCGCTCCGCCAGCTTCACGATATCGGGATGCATATCGACACCAACAATGGAGACGGTAAAACCTTTTTTCCGGCAACGGTCTGCTAATGCCAGCGGAATATCTGCAAGCCCTGTCGCAACATCCAGTACCGTTATATCTTCCTTCCGTCCGACGCGGAGCAGCAGCCGGTCCAAATGATTGAATAATGCGGGATTGCCGCCCAAATACCGGTTGACATCCCAAACCTCGCCCAAGCTGAACTCCAGCTCCTCCGGCGCGACACGTTGATCTCCTGCATCGTCATCCAGCCACTCCTTTGTCATAAGCCGATTCACAAGGCAGCCTCCTTCTCGTTTTGTTTATTGTTATTGTTTTCCACTTTTTTTATCCGCCTTTGCCGGACTTTCGCTGGAATTATTTACACCGGGTCAAATCGACAGCATTCGCCGCAACCTCTGCGAATCTAGCGCGTCTATTAATAGGAGTACTGAGAGGAGAGTGATGAAAGCAAGTGTTGATGAGGAGAATGACAGCGATGGTGCTGCTTCTGTTCGCCGCCTATACCTTAACCGCTTCAGCGGCAAACGCAGCCAGCCCATCCGTTGCCGCAATGACGAAGTATCGCGTCTATCAGAACGACAAGGCTTTGAAAGAATTCGCCACCGAGAAGCAGGCGATCGCCTATGCGAGCGGATTCGAATACAGTCATGTCGAGGCGATTACCGGCCGTACGTGGATTTGGGACAACTTCCCGCGATACAAAATCTATCAAGGCAGCAAATCCAATACCAAATGGGAATTCCGCACTTATGAGCAAGCCTTAGCAGCCGCCTCCAAGCTGACTGGCGTACATATCCGAGATTTGGAGAAACCAGGCTGGGTCTATCAATCCTATGCCAAATATCAGCTTTACCAAGGCGATAATACGAAGGATAGCTGGGGATTTACGACGCTAGCAGCAGCGAAGAAAGAAGCTGCCAAGTGGACCGGCTCCCATGTGATGGAGCTCTCAACCAATGCGTGGGTGTGGGATAACTTGACCGCTGCTCAGAAAACAAAGCTCCGCCAAGGGAGTGCGGTTTATGAAATCTCCGTCAATGGCGAGACTGCTGAGCAGTCGAAGTCCTATCCTTTTTTATACGATGCAATCAAGGCCGCCTCTTCCATTGAAGGCAGCGTCGTCGTCAATACGAAGACGGGCAAAACTGTTCACTCCAATGTTCCGGCCTACTCCGTCTCGCAAAGCGGTAAGCCAATCAAGGCGTTTGTGAGCTTGGACAAAGCGATTCAATTCGCGACCTACTATGCCAACTCGGAAATTTCCTTCCAAGGCGCAGTCTGGTGGACGAACACCGCTTACTTGACCGTCTATCAAGGCGATAAGAAGCTGAAAAGCTTCCATACGCTGAAATCTGCACTGGCTTATGCCAAAGGCTACTCCAACAGCTCCGTCCGCAATCCGGACGAACGCAAGCTTTGGAGCAATACGAAAGCACTTGTCTACCTGGGCTGGAACGGAAGCTCCAGCACCTCGGTTATATTAGGGCATGTTGCCAATACGCAAGGGCTTAACATCGACTCGCCAACCTGGTTCGAGCTTGGCGCTGCCGACGGCACGCTGAAGGATAATTCCGATCCTTTCGTCGTTTCGACGCTGAAGGACAAAGGCATTCTTGTTATGCCGCTCTTGCACAACCAGTTCGACAAGAAGATGACGACAGCTTTTCTAGCGGACACGAAAGCGCAGCAAGCTTTCATTACCCGCCTCGTCGATCGGCTCTCTGCGCTTGGCGTCTACGGTCTTAACCTCGACTTCGAGGAAGTGGCCGGAACGGATCGCGCGGCCTATACCGCTTTCGTCAAAGCGCTGGCCAAAGCCGTGCATGATAAAGGAATGAAGATATCCATCGACCTGCCTCGCGGCAGCGCCAGCTGGAATCATCTGACCGCCTATGATCATGCCGCTCTAGCGACGATTGTCGATACGATCATCATTATGGCTTACGATCAATTCTGGAGCACGAGCCCCTCCCCTGGTCCGGTTGCCGGTCTGAAGTGGGTCGAGGAAGGCGTCCAGCAGTTTCTGTCTTACGGCATTCCGCGTGACAAACTGATGCTTGGCATTCCGTTCTACGTAAGGGAATGGAAGCTGGATAGCAGCGGCAAGCTGGTCAGCAACCGTGCAATCTACATGAAGGATGTTCCGAAGCTGATCACCGACACCGGTGCCACAGGCACGGCTGACCCGGAGTCTGGTTTAACGAAATATTCGTATGTGAAGGACGGCTTTACGTACCTGTTCTGGGCGGAAACGACTGCAACGGTACAAGCCCGAATCGACATCGCGAAAAAATACGATCTGGCCGGCATTGGCGCATGGCGTCTCGGCTACGAGAGTTCAGATCTGTGGACAATGATGCTTCGCAATCAGTCCTAACTAATAAACCGCAAAAATCCCCGGTTCCCATCATTAGATGGAAACCGGGGATTGTTTTTATCAGCTGTGTGCCTGTCCAATCAGCAAAGGAATAACCTTGCCTTTATTGACGTCGATTAGGCCATAATCGGTAATTTTTAGCGCTGGGCTTACAGCTAGGGAATGCGTGCTGATCGACATAATCGGATTATAATGACGATAACCTAAAGCTTTCATCGCATTCAGCAGCCGTTCAACCTCCTGTGCCGTTTGCTCAAGCGGCTCCTCCGTCAGAATGCCGCCGATCGGCAGCCTGAGGCTGGCGAGAATTTCTCCATCCTCCACCGCACAGAAACCGCCCTGATTGGCAATGACCTCATTGGCTGCGAGCATCATATCGACGGGATTATGACCAACGACCAGCAGATTGTGATTATCATGCGAATAGGTCGTCGCCACTGCTCCGCGGCGGATTGTATCCCCGCTAATCAAGCCATAGGCGCGATTGCCGTTTTTTCCGTAACGCTCGAACGTTGCAATAAGTCCACAGCCGCTTTCCTGCCATAGCAATTGTCCGCCCTGCACCTCAACTTCCGCATGGTGCTCCTCAATGAAGGTCGATCCGTCCTTCACCATCATGACCCGGCCGGTATACTTCCCGTCGGCCTCGGCAGAGGATACTTGAAAATCAGCTTCGCTTAATGCGCTCAGCTTCACACTTTCGTAGAAGTGCTGCGGGAACGCCCGCTCGCTTGCCGCTGGCTCATAAGCCTCGTTCGTATCATATACTTTACGGCCGCTCTTGAAGACTTGGCTGACAGTCAGCTCCTGCAAATCGGCCAGCAAGACAAAGTCAGCGATTTTACCGGGTGCAATAACACCGCGGTCATGCATACGCATTCTTTTCGCCGGAGTAAATGTGCTGGCATAGATCGCCTTTTCCGGCTCCAAGCCCATCTTGATCGCTTTGCGCACGATATGGTTAAGATGACCGCGACGCTGGAACGAATCCGGCATTACATCATCAGTTACGAAGCAGAAATGCTCCGATACATCATGCTGAATCAAGTAATCGATCACTTCAGGTGTCATTGATTTCTCCTGCAGCTCAATGAACATGCCCGCGCTAATTCTAGCTTCCATTCCCTCAATGGTTTGATGGGTATGGTCGGAATCAACACCGCTTACGATCATCTGATGCAGATCCAAATCCAACAGCTTCGGTACATGGCCCTCGATGATCAAATGTGGATAGTTGGCCGTGATATGCTTCAGAATCTGATTCGTCTTGCAATCCGGGTCCGTTATCACATCCACATAGTTCATGATTTCCCCTAGACAGATGATGCGCTCCGTACGCAGCAGCTCATCAATGTCCTCGATCTCGATAGATCCGCCTGTCGTCTCCATCGATGTTGCAGGAACTGAGCTCGGAATGGCGTAGAACATGTCCGCTACACAATCCTGACTCGCCTTAATCATTTCCTTAACGCCTTCCAGACCGAACACGTTGGCCATTTCATGAGGCTCTGGTACAATCGTCGTTACCCCGTTTTGAATCAAAGCATGAGAGAACGCCTTCGGCGTAATCATCGAGCTTTCGATATGAAGATGAATATCGATAAGACCCGGTACCATATAACGCCCTTGCCCGTCTACGATTTCCGCAGCTTCGAAGTTTTCTGCCCCTAATTTGCCGATATATATAAATTTTCCATCCAGTACAGCTGCATTTCCGTTCTCAAACCGTTTGAAATAACTGTTGAATATCTGGACGTTTTCGATGAATTGATCTGCACGCATGTTGTCTGCACCTCCAAATAAGCTAAGCTATTCCACTACGATCAATTTCTCTATCGGAAAGTGCACCAGCACCTCTTGACCGCTAATATAAGGTTGTTCCATTTCTTTATTGACAGTAAATTCCCCAAGCTCCGTCTCGATCACATACTGGTAGCTTCGTCCGAGATAAGTGCTTACCTTCACCTTGCCAGGAAGCAAATTAAAATCTACACCCAGTTCCTCCTGCGTACCCAGCTTCAGGTCATCCGGACGAATGGCGCCTTTCAACCCTTTTTGCTCGCCGCGTCCCTCACCATGGAGAGCACGGAAAGTACGGCCTTTCGTCTGCAGCTCAATCACATTGCCATTCTCTTGTCTGCTGTCGAAGGTGATAAAATTGTTGAACCCGATGAAACGTGCTACGAATTCGGTTTTCGGATATTTGAAGATCGTTGACGGCTTATCCAACTGCTCAATAATGCCCTTATTCATAACAGCGACTTGATCCGAAATCGAGAAGCATTCCTCTTGGTCGTGAGAAACGTAGACCGTCGTAATGCCCAGCTCCTGCTGAATCCGGCGGATTTCCACCCTCATATTGACACGGAGATTGGCATCCAAGTTACTAAGCGGCTCGTCAAACAGCAGCAGGTCTGGCTCAATAACAAGGGCGCGCGCTATAGCGACACGTTGTCTTTGGCCGCCGGAGAGCTCCTTGGGAAACCGCTGCTCGAAGCCTGACAAATTGACGATGTCCAGCATTCTGCGGACACGGCGGTCGACATCCGCTTTATTGACCTTCCGCAGGCGAAGACCAAACGCCACGTTATCATAGACCGACAAGTGCGGAAATAGGGCATAGCTCTGGAACACAAAACCAAAGTTGCGCTTGTTGACGGGAACACGCGTGTAATCTTTGCCGTTCAGAGCAAACTTACCCTCTTTGGCATCCAGAAAACCGGCAATCAGACGAAGTGTCGTCGTTTTGCCGCAGCCGCTTGGACCGAGAAGTGAGATGAGACTCCCCTTCTCTACGGACAGATTGAAGTCTTTCAAAATATATTGTTGATCGTAGGATACCGCTATATTTTCTAAAGTTAGCATGGCCATGGACGCAAGCCTCCATTATCGTTTGGTAAAGTAAGATAACCCCATCAGGCGCTCAATAATAAACATCAGCACCGCTGTAAACAGCATAAGCAATACGGAAATCGCTGCAATTGTCGGGTCGAAATTGTTCTCGACATAAAGCAGCATCTGAATCGGGAACGTGCTGATGCCCGGGCCGGTCATGAACACGGAAATGTCCACGTTGTTGAACGACTCCAGGAAAGCGATAAGCACGGCGGCAATAATACCGGATTTAATATTCGGCAAGACGACGGTAAAGAACGTCTTCAATCTGCCTGCGCCGAGGCTTAACGAAGCCTCCTCCACTGCAAAGTCGAAGTTAGCCAAGCTGGAAGCGATAACCCGAATTATGAAAGGCAGCATGATGACGGTATGTCCAATCAGCAGCGCGCTATAGACCGGGAGATTATAGGTGATGATTACATACTTCAGCATCGTAAAGCCGAGTACGATTCCCGGTATAAGTACCGGCGAGATAAAGATCGCGTTCAATGCAGCCTTGCCGCGGAATTGAAACCGGCTTAAGGCATAAGCGGCCGGGAGCCCCAGCAGCAGCGCCAGCAAGTTACCTGCCAGTGACACGAGAATGGAAGTGATGAAAGACGTTTTAAACATCGACACTTCGAAAATATTCTGGTACCACTTTAAAGAAAAACCTTGGGGCGGAAATTTCATTGCACTTCCCGGCTCAAACGACGCGAAAGCAATAATCACCAGCGGCCCAAGCAAAAACAAATAAATGAAAAATGTGAACAGGCCGAGTCCACGGTTTTTTTGCCGCATGTCTTCTACCCCTTCGGATTTAATTTATTAGCCAACATGTTCATGATCATAATGATTACAAACGTGATCACCATCATGATCGTGGCAACGACAGAAGCCAAGTACCAGTCATTCAGCGTAATGGCATTCTGATACAGAAACGTTGAAATGACCTGCTGCTTGCCACCCAGCAATGCCGGAGTCGTATAGGCCGTAAGGCTGCCCACGAATACGAGAATACCGCCAATAATGAGCCCTGGCACGCTGAGCGGAATAACAACCCTGCAGAATGCTGCGAATCGGTTGGCCCCCAAGCTTTCCGCCGCTTTGACCAAGTCTGTATCGATATTTTCCATAACACCAACCAATGTAATAATAATCAGCGGCAAAAACAAATGAATGAGGCCGATCATCATCGCTGTCGGTGTATATAAAATGTTAAGCGGCTCCTGAATAAGACCAACGGACAGGAGCATGTTGTTCAGCAAACCCTTTTTCCCTAAAATAATCGTCCAGCTGAACGACCGAACGACCGAGCTGGTTAGCAGCGGGAAGATCGCAAGTGCGAGCAATAGCGCCTTTTTTCTAGGACTTTGCTGAGAAATAAAGTACGCTGTTGGAAATCCGAGCAGCATGCATATTGCAGTGGTCACCAAGCTGACGCGCAAGGTTGTCCATAGGATTTTCAGAAAGTAAGGGTCTTTGAAAAAGTAAAGATAACCTTCAACTGTGAACCGGCCCTCATGATAAAAGGTCGAGCCTACCGTCAGGAGTATCGGTATCACCATGAAGGCAGCCAAGAACACCAGTCCTGGCAGAAGCAATAAAGTCAAATATGATTTCTTCATGTCACGGTTCTCCTGTTCTTAATTTCGCTCGCCGCGCAATGTGCGGATGAAAAGTTCGAGGAATTCCTCTGCCGCCACATTCAGGCACACATGAACGTTCGGCTGTTGCAATAACCGGTTTTGAAAATCACATACGGTTTGGCCATCGCACAGCTCGCTGCGGGTTTCTACATCTACAAAATGATGCTTGGTGACGACCAGTTCCGGATTCAGTGCTACGGCAACTGCAAGCGGGTCATGCATCGCACATGCCCGAACCCCGTTACGCTCTTGATAACGCTGCATGTAATCTGCGGTGCTCTCTCTTACGTAATTCGCCAGCGGTGAATCGCCCATGGAATCGATATGCGCTTCCGTAAGCAGCGCCTTGCGGGTGACATCCAGACTGACGAGCGTTAGTGAAGAGAATCCGGCTTTGAATACGAGCTTGGCCGCTTCCGGATCTACATATATGTTGTACTCAGCCGTTGGCGTTACATTGCCGAAGCCTTGAACAACCCCGCCCATTACAACAACCTCTTTCACTTGCTGAACCAGTTCGGGATATTTCATAACGGCAAGAGCCAGATTGGTTAACGGAGCCGTCATGACCAGCGTAACCTCACCCGGATGCTTGCGAACCTGGTCGATGATGAAATCAACCGCATGGCCTTCCTCCGCTTGCTTATGAACAGACATGTCGCTTAGTGCCCCGCCGAGTCCATCCTTCCCATGCACCCGATGCTCGAAATAACTGCTGCGAAGAATTGGTTTGTCCGCACCCTGAATGACTGGAATATGCTCTGCTCCGGCCAGCTGCAGAACTTTGCATGTATTGACCGTGGCTTGTTCCAAAGAAACATTGCCGTTCACCGTTGTGATTCCGAGAATATCCAGCTTGCCGCTCTGAACAGCCAGCAGAATGCCTAATGCATCATCCACCCCAGTATCTACATCAAGAATAACCTTCTTGTTCATCTCGTTCCCCTCCCATTCAGGAAACGAGACAAGAGTATGAATACTCTTGTCTCCCTATTGCTTCCTCTTATTGCGTAACTTCACGGCTGAACCGATCGATCCAGTTTTTCAAGTTTGCGTTTACGTTCTTCATATCCAGCATGTGCAGCTTATTAATCGTTTCCGCACCATACGTAATGCCTTCAGCTTCTTCAGCTGTCAAATTCAATGTTGTATTAACTGGGGAATCGATCTTAGCCTTAGCAGACTTCTCTTGAATCTCTTTGCTCAGGTGCCAGTTGATGAAGTCTTCCGCCAGTTCTTTGTTCTTGCTGCCTTTTACGATATTGACCGTATTCATAATCGCATAGCCGCCTTCTTTTGGCGCCAAGAATTTCGTATCAGGCACAGCTTCCTTCAAGTCCTTCACATACATTTCCATGATCGGGCCAGCAACAATCTCCCCTTGGGAGTACATGTTCACGAATTCCGAAGTTTTGCTGTAGTATTTCACGACCGACGGGTTCAGCTCTTTCAGCTTAGCCATCGCCTGATCTTCATTAAAAGTAGCATTACCAGCTGCGATCGAAGCTGCATCGAGAATCATCGGGCCAGAAGTTGACGTAATATTAGGCAATGTAATCTTGCCTGCCAGTTCAGGGCTCCACAGATCCTTCCATGAAGTCAACTCTTTGCCTACTTCTTTGGAGTTATAAGCAATTCCCAATTGTCCAATCGTATAAGCAGGACCGTAATCCTCGCCCAGCGGAGCTTTGGCTACATCATAAATATCGTTCAAGTTCGGAATGCGGCTGCGGTCGATTTTCTCGAACAGGCCTGCTTCAATTCCTTGCTGTGCATAATAATCGGAAAGATAGATCAAATCGACGGAAGAGCCGCCTGTTTTCACTTTATTGAGACGATCGGCGTTGTTCCCATCCTCGACAACGATTTTAACGTTGTGCTCCTTTTCGAATGGCGCATACACTTCCTTATTAAAGAAGTCAGCCGAAAAACCCCAAGTCGAGATAACCAGCTTTGTCGGATCACCTTTTGCCGGTGTATTTCCCGCACCGTTTGGTTCATTGCTTTTACTACTGCATCCCGTAGCTATCAGTCCTGCTATTGTTAATACTGCCAAGCCCTTTACCCATTTGTGTCTCATCCGTTTTCTTCCTCCCCTAATGGTCATGCTCTATGATGGTCAATCTTTAAACCCTAATGAACTAGCCTGCTTATTATTGGTGCGGGCCTCTAAACTATACACTTTCGCAAAAAAATTCCATAAAAAAAAGCACACTTGTAATAGAAAGAAATCTTCTAAACAAGAGCACTTTTCGTTGTAAACAACATAAAGAGACATCCGTCTAACCTATTCGGTTCTCTCTTAAGATAAATCAAAAGAGAAACTCCGATGACCTATTCGGTTTCAACCAGTATGACATTCGTTATTGCCCATTGAGTCGTAGGATCATAGTCCCTTAAAACCGCCTCAATGTCCAGTCCCAGCTCCTGCTCCAGCCTCTCGCGAACTTTCTTCTTGTAGATGGAGGACATATGGTAATCCACCTCATGCTTCAAGGATGGAACCTCTCCCTCTAACGCAGAGGAACGCGGCGACCTGCGATGCTTGGCTTGGATCGTTATCATCTGATGATTCATGGACACCTTCAGCATCGTCGTGCCAAACCCGAATAGCTCTTTGGCAACCTCATTGTAAATGTGACTGAGCTTCTTCCTGTTCTCGTTAGAGTCGATCAGGGGCATGAGATCACCTTCTGAAATAAAATAAAACATTAATAAAACTAGTATTCATATCGTACATAAGAATTTCTAATAAATCAAGAGATAGTTCGGTTTTCAGATGAAAAAAAGCAAAAAAAATCATTTTTTTCGCCCAGAAACGACTTAATTAACGAAGGATGTAAGGTTACACATTCAGAGTATCAAGAATTATTATAAAAACGATCGGATTATCATGCTATAACCGAACAATTCTTCTATAGCGCAAATCCCCAACCACGTCTTCCCACTCCAGCTCCTGACTGTAAGGGTCACGATAATAGGCGGCCACTGGCAAATAACCGACCAGAATTCCCGATCCGCCGCAGATCAAATTGCCCCCGTCTCCCCCTTTAGGCATAAGCTGCCCTTCACGAGTCGTCCATTCATACTGATAAGGATCTCCGGAAAATAGTAAGCCAAAGGCATTCGGCAGGCACAGATCGTATTCTCTGGAGCCGTCTTCCTCAACTAACTCCTCAAAGTGTTTAAACTTCATATTATAATGGAAGCTGTCACCCCACGGAAACAAAGTCCGGCAGCCGCCGCCATAGCTATATTCCCATTCCTCTTCCGTAAGGATGCCAAATCCTTCATGATGTATGTTGGCTATTACTTGCTCACTGGTCAGATCTTCGTTGAACAAATAAAGAATAATTTCCTCATCTTGCCGAACGAGACGAAAATGCTGAGAGCGCTCATATTCGCTATAAGTAGTAGTACGGAATTTCGCCAGCTCTTCCTCTACCTCCAGGTCGCCAAGCAATGGCAGGTCCTGCAGCGGAACCTGCTGCCAGCCGACTGAACGAGCGGCTCGCTCCACGAGCATAGCTCCAATAGCGGCTTGTCTTACCGGTGACATCTGGTCGCGAAGAAATTGGTCTGTATCCTCGACATCATACTCGCTAATTGATTCGAGCAGGTCTTCCCGGGTGGCATCATCCATGCCATGTTCCCAGCTTTCCCAACCCAAAGTGACCTGATCGCCAGGTACAAAGACAAATTCTGATTCTTTATATGTGAAAATCCCCGTTTCATTGGTGACTCCATAACGCTGAAAGGTGTTGAGCCCTTGGTACACAAAGCCATTGGGCAGCTCTCTAATAAGCCCGTGCATTGCGGCTTCCTTCTCTTCACTGGTCAATTCACTCCATGTGTGACGTTTCATTCCGATCATCTGAATCCCCTTCCTTTCCGGTGAACCAATTGTTTTGCAATAACGTCTCGCTTCTATTAATCTTAACGTATATTAATAGCCGACAAGAATAGGAGCAATTACTTATGAATTGGGACACTTTATTTGATAAAAAATATGAAATGCTTCCGGGTCTGGAGAACGCTGAGCTGGAGCAATTCCAGAATAGCTGGCATAAGCCGATGAACGACTTGGAGATACAGGAAATCGTCAGCCGGCAGCGCAATCCTTTTCCTGTTAACGATCCGCTGTATGGAAGGTACACGCCATTTGATCCATCGTTATGGTCGATTCCACAGAAGGCGCTGCCTGCCAGCTATCTTGAATTTCTTCGCTATTCCAATGGCGGAGAGTTTGGGAATGGCGACCGCCACTTTCAATTCTTCAGCGCAGAGGAGCTACGATCCATGATGCTCGCGTATGAATTCCCGGAATATATGCCGGACGCGGTGCCATTCGCCATGGACGGGTGCGGCAATCACTATGTTTGGGATATGCGTAGTGATCGGGATGACGGGGAATATCCGATTCTGGTGGCGTCTTCCGGCAATCTCGGTTATGAGGATTGTATACAGATTGCAGATTCGTTCGTGGAATTATGCCTTGGGACTACCTCTGCGGATGAGGAGCTGCACGGGTAGTTAGAGCTCTCTATAGTAGCCTCTGCAATAAACCGTTTTATTCGGCTTTATTAGAATTAAGACGGAATTGATGATATCAGATGAAGAGATGATGAGATTAACCCAGCTAATAAATAACAGAAGTGATTTGATATCGCCTGATACAAAAAATGAAATGATCAGCGGAACAACGGATAAAGCGATGAAAGGCAAGCTCATAAAGATCCAAAATCTCATTTTTGATAGAATCGCATTCGTATTCATCCAAAAAAATATGCCTCTAAACGTTAAGCTAATATCGCCTTTATTTTTTATTACTACTATATGAAGGGCTTCATGTACAATAAATATAACTAAGATGATTGGGATTAGCGGGAAGTTTGTGAGCGCAAGATTCTCCCCTAGCCAGCTCGGCGCTAGAAAAGAAACAGCCATCAGAAGATAGACAAACTTCATAAAATGATGGCGAAACCAATCGTTAGAGATGAAAGGTTTCCATTCCATTATATCCAGATCCGCCTCTGGTAGATGGCGGAACCATAGTATCATGACTAACCTCCTCTTCCCTGCCAACAACAGTTCAGGATTACTTGACTGTGTGTCTCTCAAATATGATTTTGATTTCATCTAAAAACTTAATCGTCATTTTTATAACTTCAACAATATTGTTTTGCCGCTCTCTTGTTGTAGTGTATTTACCAATACTAAAAGCGGCTGACCCGTTATTATAACGCTTTATTCCAGAATCAATTTGGCTTGGCGAAAAGTTATGAGTAATATCGTTTCGTTGTTCTATAAATTTATTGAATGCTTCTGAGTCCTGTACACCTCTTATACATTCATATAAATCAGGATTTATTTTCTCAATTCTATCTAACACTTTGTATCTAGATATATACTTAATAGAAATTTTAAATTCGTAATAAACATTATAGAAATGAGATAAAGTATCCCAAGCTGAGATAAACTTAAAATATAAAATATCAGCATAGTAGTCATACATATGCTTTATATAGTAATGCTTATCTTCAAACTCAGTGTAATACTGAATAGACTCCCCATTATCTCCAGGTGACTTATGCCAATTATCATCTGGAATGCCCATATTATAATAATGAGTTAGAAATATATAAGTTTGCCTAACCTCACCTAGTCTATTGTTGAACAGCATGAGCCAATCCTTGCGCTCTTGAGAAACAATCAAATCAATTGCTTTCGTAGGACTAGGAAAATTTATCTCCACTGATAATTTGTTAAGACTGATTTCACCTGCAATTTTTCTCCATTCCTCGCCAGAAGGGTAACTTAGATAATCAACCAGCAATCAGTTCTTCCTCCAATCTCATGTAATTACAGATTTCATTAAAACATTACATTTAATCAAATTATTCTTCACTTTTAGCAGCACTGCATCTCGCAAAATACTCGATCAAAGCGGAGCTGTGCCAGATCATCTTCATGAATCCAATAATAGATCCGGCCAACATCGCCCCACATGATGCCTGTCTTCTCTTCTTCAGAGTCAATTTGCAAGAGCAGCCGCCACTTTATTGCGGAATTTATAAACTCAGTCTTGTCCAATTCATCATCAGTATAGGAACCATATGCGATTTCACAACTTCTTTGCATATCTCCTTGAACGGGATCCGGATGTCCCATAAAACGGTTAATGTATCCCTCTCGTTGCCACAACTTTTCTGTTTTCGGTAAAAAAATCTCCCAATACTTATCGAAATCCTCCCGTTCTCCATTCCAACCCAATCCTACACTCTCCAAATAGGCTGATTCAGCCGCTGGAACAGATAAATTCGGTATAAATGAAATACTGTTAGGTTTCATCATCGCTCCTGCTGCATTTAACGTACCAGGAGAGCTCCTACGGACTATGTACTCGAGCTGATCAGGACTCGTATAGATAACACGACTAGTATGCGGATCACCATAAAAATCCGGGTCCTCATACATTCCCTCAACGCCATAAAAAAATGAAAGCAAACCGGCGGATGGAAGCGACAGATTGGTTGGACATTCCGCCAAATTAATTTGAGCAATAAAGGTCATATCATAGCCTTTCCATTTTGGCCACTCCACCTCTTCCAGAAGATCAGGGTCCCCTCCAACTTTGCTCTCGCCTATTTGAAGTAGTTCATCTGACTTCGGCTCCAGTATTAATTGTGCCGTTGGAAATATCCATTGAGCGAATGACGTTTTATATTGTTCCAATCCTGATTGTTCAAGCAAATCGAGAATTTCCTGTGCACTCATTTCATTTCCCTCCACAATAAATAAATTAATTGGTTAGCTATAATGTTTGTTTCGACATTTTTCCAGAGAATTCCTGCCATTATTCACGCCCCTAGCTAACGAGATGTAAAAAAGCCGCCCAATTAGGCGGCTCAATCGAAGAATGTTGTTATTGTAAATGATTAATTACTGGTTTAAAGCGAAAACTTTGATTTGTTCTCCGATCTGCCCAATCCAGATTTCGCCGTTACCAACCATAACACCTTTCCAATTGACGACTACTTTATCTGCTTTTTGAGCTAAAAGCTTTTTCTTAATTTTAGCAGTCATGATTTTGTCGTATTTAGCCATAAACTCTTTCTTGCTTTTGATTTCGAGTCCGTTATGATTCACTGTCAATGGGAACGCTATGCTAATAGCCACTTCAGATTTATTGCCTTTACTGACGTCCTTCTGAAGCTTGTTTAGGAAATGTTCAAATTCAATTGCATTTTTGATACCGGCGGCTTCATAAGGATTGTTAATGACATTAACAGCAATAACACCGAGCTTGTTGTCCTGTTTACCGATCCACAAGTCCCCTTCTCCCACCATAATACCTTTCCAATTCACGAAAACCTTATCTGCCTTTTGAGCCAGCAGCTGCTCGCGAACACGGGAAGTGAAGATTCGATCATATTTCTTAATAAATTCATCCTTATTCGAAATTGCATAAGTTTTGTTGTCTTTGTTCAAATTCATCGGGTAGGAGATCAGCTTGGCTACTTCTTCCGGTTTATTATCCTTTACGGCTTTCTGTAGTTTGGCGTAATAAGTCGTGAATTCTGCAGGGTCGTCAATGCCAGCAACGTAATAAGGATTCTTAATGTCTGCTTTCGTTATAGCAGCAGGTGCTGCAGCAGTTGTACCTTGGTTAGCCCA
This sequence comes from Paenibacillus radicis (ex Gao et al. 2016), assembly GCF_014641555.1. Lineage (GTDB taxonomy): Bacteria > Bacillota > Bacilli > Paenibacillales > Paenibacillaceae > Pristimantibacillus > Pristimantibacillus radicis. The sequence continues at coordinate 51,308 of NZ_BMHY01000020.1, read as the reverse complement.
AGCTTGCCCGGAAAATGTAGCGAGAACGATTGATGCACTCAAAATAATTGCGGCTTTTTTCACACTGATGTTTGTCATGTTGTTACCTCCAAGTCAATTTATACTCAGAGTATATAATTTAGATGTGTCCACCAGGTGTATTTCGAATGTATGTTGAGGGTCTTTTTAGTGGATGGTGCTGCGTTACTGTGGGTAATTAGAGGTTGCTAAAGCAGTTAGAAATATTAATACATTATTCTTTGCTTACAACTTGTATGATTTTCTCTCCTTTAATACAAGAGGCAATTGAGTAATATCTGGGGCCCGTATTATTTTTTTCTGGTTTCGGATGGTGAGGTAAATGGATAGCATTTTGAACATCTAAATAGTAAAATCGATATGGTTCATCTTTCTCGAAACCAAATGCTCCAGTGGATCGATCTGACACGTATCCTTTGATTCGCATTGCAAATTCAGGATCAAGTCCCTCTAACATTAGTGATAACGAAGGCATTGTCGGATCGAAAACTACGATATCCCTTATCTTGTACAGATACTCCATTTCCCCTCCACCAGCCATTCGAAATGTAATATATATAGGGGTTTTATAGATGTTACTGTCAGGACAAGCGTGAATCCCATGGATCTTAGTGAGTTCATAGGTTTTGCCTGCTGCAACGGAAAGGACCTCAATCTCATAATAATGCATTTCTTTATCGACTCCCCGCAAAAAATCAATATATTCATTGATGATTCGATACTCTGGCATACTATGTTTTCGCAAAAAAGAAACTAAAATACCAATGAGTTCGAACCATGTCATACTTATAAATTTCATTTCCGGTTTATGCATTACTCTATTTTTTGTTAGTGTAATTCCTATTTTAGGAACCCCCTCATCCATAGGAAAGTATTGTCGATCCAGATAAGAAGATAACTGTGCCTCAATAGCCTGATACTGCGCAGTGACTTTAATGCTTTTCGCTTCAATAATCAAAGCAAATTTTTTGATGCGTCCTTTAACAAATGTCAACGTAATATCACGCCGAATTGGCATAGAACCAGTAGAAACTAATTCTGCATCCACCTGAACATAATCAATGTCTTTTAATCTGGGACATCCGGGTATATGTAGAATAAAGTGAACGATTAATTCTGGAAATTCCGAGAATAAATAGGCTAATCCTTTAGTCTGTTTTGTTTCATTATCTCCGTCAATAAGGTCGAAAAAGGAGGCATTTTTACGATACAACCGAAATGAAGTTTTCAAACAATTACACCTCCGCAGTATATAACTTAAACAATAATAATTCTATTATTACAATAATAGCTGTTTTCTTCAACAATATAAGATCTGCTCTATAATTATTAAAGGCAAGACTTAAAATCGCGGTCAAGGAATACTATACACGATATTCCTTTGTTTAACATTGTCAAGCAACTCCGGTAAAAAACGAATAAAAAAGCACTCTAATGGAGGCAAATGCCTGCAAAAAAAGTGCTTCTCCATGGAACATCTATCTACCAGCGCTAACTATTGCCGAACGATTGCTTTTCCACCTGAGATAATAAATATGAAGATATGTGTTACCTCGTATCCTCCGTCTACAGCAGTGATCTCTGAAGGTGCAAATCCGGTCGGATACGTTCTACTAAAACCCTCAACATATATCATAATATTTATGTCCTTATCAGGGAATTTATCGTAAAAGATTTTGCCTAATCCATCCGCCCAAGATTGGTATGTGCTTTTAGTATAAGAGAAACTTTTAGAATAGGATTGATAGCCATCAACATCCACCCGATTAAACAAAACAATGGTTCCGTCCTCATCCACAAAATAATCCCAATTGTCTTCTAAAGGGATGTTACCAGGAATACTCGTCATGGACTTATCAAGTATACCCGCTAGGATATCGCCTAACTCATCATTTTCTATGCTTCCATTAGTATCGGAACTCGCAGGATATGACGATAACGGTGAAGTCGTAATATTATTAAACTCTTTCCCCGAAATCTCTTGAATCATCGGGAGGGCTCCAATTATAGATACTGCGTAATTTAAATTAGCATTACTATCATCCCTGCCCATGCTTGTGATCCCTACTAATTGTCCTTTATCATTAAACAACCCGCCTCCGGAGCTGCCGTGATCAATTGGAACGCTAATTTGAATATAACCCACACCTGCTGTTGTAATGATATTACTGATTACACCTTCAGAAACCGTATTCTGTATGCCTTTCGGACTTCCTATTGCGACAACTTTATCTCCTTTTACCAGCTCTTTTGGATTCCCTATTTCCCCTGAAGACCATGCTGTCGTTTTACTACTGAGTTTAATAAGGGCAAGGTCGGCTGCTTTATTTGCGGATATAACCCCGCCTATCGGGTACTTGTTACCCTTAATATCCAATAGATAGCCATTTTTCTGTCCTTCGATAACATGGTAGTTGGTAACAAACACGCCGTCGCCTAAGCTAACAGCGCTGCCTTGCGCGGTGTCCATAATGACCATTGCTACCTTACTATCATTTATTTCCGTAATTTTCTTTGTGCTAATTTCTGTCGTTAAGTTGTTAGTCGGGTATGGAAGGATTATATTCGAAGATACTGGTGGCTTTGTAGTTACCGGGATTGTACCCCCACCTGATGAATCCGAGAATGGATCATTTACATATATAATATGAGTATTACCATCAATTTTTGTAATCTTATAGCCTGTTGACTCTGTCAAAAAACGCAGCGGAACATAATTTGTTCCATCTGCGGATATCGGATTTTTAGACATTGTCTTTGATTTCCCGTTCACGAAGGCTTTATTATCACCACCCTTATACACAATGTGTGTATCTCTTTTGCTAGCAACAATCGTCTTAGTAGCACTATCGTAAGAGATTTGAAATCCCATGGCTTTCATAATGTCTTTGTATGGGACAAACGTAACATTGTCTTTAGCGATAGTCTTAGGTGCTGCTAGTTTTCCATCCACATAAACTTGATATACACCTTCAGCCGCATTTACTTTTCCGCCTACACCTAACGTTAGAAATAATGTTACTGAAAGTATTAGAGCTATCATTCCAAATTTTTGCATATAAATTCCTCCCAATTTAAACTCTCCTCTAATTAGCCGTATCTCTATTTCATGCTTTAGCAACATTTATTTTAGAAATCACATTTTTTTCATCGATTCGATAGACAATACCTGCGCCAGCATATAAAAATTTATCCATTTTGTTCGCGTCCGACAATGTAATGGAATGTAAAAGTGATAGATCGGAAGCTTTATAGATCTCTAGTTTCTTATTGTTATACAGCATTACGGTCTGATCACTCGCTGTCTGAAACTCAAATTCCCCAAAGGTTAGCTGCTGCATCGTACCTTTTCGGTCAATTAAGAAGAATTTCTTCCCTATCCTTACACCAAACTTTGTAAATGTACCTTCCCCAATCTGATACTGATCATCAAACGTAGACTGGCCCGCTTGTCCTGCCAGTTCCTTACTCCACACTTTTTTGCCCGTTTGATCTTTTGTGAAAAAAGTCGCTTTGCCCGTTGCACTATTATATTTGTAGAAAACAACGAGGCCCTCCGGGGTAATCCCTGCGTAGTAACCCTCGTCATGATTGAAATTAAGCGCGAACTTTAATTTCATGGAATCATCATAGAAGGAAAATCGGGAGGCTTGTTTGCCAATGATATTTCTGGTGACTATATAACCGTTATGATAGCCTAGTATAAAGCTCTTCCATTCTCTTTTATCTTTTAATTGACCTTTAGCATCATACGTATAGGTAACAATTTTTTCTGATGCGGTCTCCAGGTAAGTTACGATATTGCCATTGTTTAATACGAATAAGCCTGCGTTAGCACGAATTTTCTCTTTATATGCTTTTTCCCACAGCTTCTTGCCCGCATCATTGTAGGCAGTAAGCTTATACACATCGATACCGGAACTATTTCTGGTAGCGGTCATCATATAGGCATTTCCTTTATTATCAACTTGAGCATACAGGCCGAAGAATGAATATCCCATATTGGAATTCCCCAAGTAATCAATAGTTGCCTTATGTTTTCCTGTATTTGTATTGACAATATGTAATCTATTATTTGAGAAATAATATAAATTACTGTTACGAACTAATGTACTGGATGAGGTAATATAGTCATAGAATCCTTCCTCCACAATAGGATCGGTATAGCTCCAATCCGCTTCTGGCATACTCGTCCATGAGCGTGCCAATACTTGTGTGGGTAATAGCAGCAATACAACAATCAATGTACCTAGTAATAATTTCCTAGCATTCATTTCCTTAAACGGCCTCCTAAGATGTAAATAATTATATAATACGCATATATATATACTACACCAATTTTCATGTTAATATTTATTTTAAAAATATTTCTAGAGAATTACCACTCATTATTAGGAGATCTATATTCCTATATTTTCATGTAAGCTGCTGTTAAATTCTCTTGAAAGGAAAAAAACTGCACCTCCAATGTTAGATGGTATCTAACAATTGGGATGCAGTTCAATTAAGGCGGCCTTAATCCATTCATATATTGTAGAATCCAATTATTGATTTAGTGCGAATACTTTGATATGTTCCCCGGTCTGTCCAATCCACAGTTCACCGTCGCCCACCATAACACCTTTCCAACTGACGACTACTTTGTCCGCTTTTTGAGCTAATAACTTCTTCTTAATGTTAGCCGTCATGATCTTGTTGTAGTTGGCAATAAACTCTTTCTTGGACTTGATTTCGATACTTTTTCCGTTATGATTCACTTTCAATGGGAACGCTATGCTGTTGGCCACTTCAGATTTATTGCCTTTGCAGACGTCCTTCTGAAGCTTGCTTAAGAAATGCTCAAATTCGATTGCGTTTTTAATTCCTGCTGCTTCGTACGGATTGTTAATGATATTAACGGCAATAACGCCTAGTTTATTGTCCAGCTTACCAATCCACAAGTCCCCTTCTCCCACCATAATTCCTTTCCAGTTCACAAATACCTTATCGGCTTTTTGAGCCAGCAGCTGCTCGCGAACACGGGAAGTGAAGATTCGATCGTATTTCTTAATAAATTCATCCTTATTCGAAATCACAAATGTTTTGCCGTCTTTGTTCAGGTTCATTGGGTAAGATACCAGCTTGGCTACTTCTTCCGGTTTATTATCCTTAACTGCTTTCTGTAGTTTGGCATAATAAGTCGTGAACTCTGCAGGGTTGTCAATGCCAGCAACGTAATAAGGATTGTTGGTGTCTGCTTTCGTTATAGCAGCAGGTGTTGAAGCAGTTGTACCTTGGTTAGCCCAAGCTTGCCCGGAAAATGTAGCTAATACGATTGATGCACTCAGAATAATTGCGGCTTTTTTCATG
>NZ_BMHY01000020.1:0-45914 GCF_014641555.1 Paenibacillus radicis (ex Gao et al. 2016) | reverse complement strand
GATGTTTGTCATGTTGTTACCTCCAAGTCAATTTATACTCAGAGTATATAATTTAGATGTGTCCACCAGGTGTATTTGGGGTGTATGTTAGGGGGATATTCGAAAGGCTCCTAATGATTCATGATATAAGACCAAATAAGACATTTTTAACGTTTTCATCAGCTTTAATTACGATAAAATTGAATTCCTCTTTGAATTTCAACATGATGACAACAATTCATTCATTTGTGTCAATATATTTCCTCATCTGATGTTATTTCTTTACCAGCTGTATACCATATTAATTCAGGAGATAAAAGAGAAGAATCACCAATCTTAAATTCAATAAATAAGCCCCAGGTATAGCTAAGTTTATTGTGCCGTGAACTATCTGTATAACATTGCATTTTTTTAAAATCAAACTTTCTATCTGTTCTATTTGTTGATTTCTTAATTTCGATAATTAATAAATTTCGTGTATTCGTCCCTCTTTCATGAATTACGATATCAGGATAAATTGATTTTCTCATATATTCTACATCATCAATGGTAGTAACTTTAGCGAATTCTTTGTTTAATTCTAGGCAGTCCATCTTTAAAAAATAAATATTTTTGTTTCCTGTTTCTTCATCAACATTTTTATTATACTCACAATCCACATTATACTCATTAAATTCCTCTTGAAGATAGTTAGCAAGTTTATGAGCAATTGTACGTTCATTCAAGTCGTTCTGAAGTAAATATTTATCCGCTACATCTAACTTTAATAGTGAATTGTTGACTTTCTCTTTGATTACTTTCAAATCATCTTCCAAGAATTACCTACCTCCAAGACTAAACTCTGTAATTACTTTTAATAAATCAACAATATAATATGACAAGATGGTGTTTATAACTCCTAAACAGAATATAGATAGCGCAATTGAGTTATCCTTTATAAAAGTAGAGTTAATAAAGTTTATTTTGGGGATTTTAAAATTATCTTTAAGTAGAAAAAAACTATCATTGATATCTAACAAAACTTCTAAATAAACAAAAAAGAATGCTGAAAGTAACACCCACACATTTTGTTCAATCTGTCCCATCGGTGAGAACTGGACTATTATTACTACCCATACTGTAAATATTATCTTCAATAAAGACTTAATGGTAACAATTAGAAATTTAAAATTCATATATCCCAAAACCATAAATAAAATGACTGTCCAAAGATTTATTTTCTTAACAGGTTCATAAAGATCAAAATATATGGTTCCATGAAGTGTTTTACCCCATAGCTCTAAAGTAAACCTATAAAATAAAAGACTACTACATATAATGATAAACATCTGTAAGTTTCGGGTCTTCTTTCGCATTTCTCTTTTTCTTCTCTTGATTCGTTCGTTCCTTGGTTCCACGTTCTTTAACCTTTCTTTTGAGAGTTTCCAATAATATATTGAAGAAATACGAAACTACAATAACCTGAACGGTTTCTGTCCTCAGTAATGTATTAACCTAAGCTATAAATATATTCGATTCCTCTACTGTTCTTTTATTCTAAGAAAAGATTAAGAATGACACGTGCCTCATCATACTACACACCAATCTTCAAACTGTTTGCCCACCTCGAAAGTAGCAATAAATATCCGTCGTCAAAATGAAAAACCTACTCTAATTATTCTTCTTTCCACTGAGTATAGGTAATATTAATTATGTTTTTGAGTTTAACCCCCCAATCTCAACCCTTCCCCAAATCCATCTTAGAAATCACATTCTTCTCATCAATTCGGTAGACGATGCCGCCGCCAGCGTATAAGAATTGATCCTCTTTATTAGCCTCGGTCAAAGTAATAGAATGTAAAACGGATAAATTGGACGCTTTATAAATAACTACTTTCTTATTGGTTTTCAGCATAACGGTCTCATCACTCGCTGTCTGGAATTCAAAATCACCAACGGTCAGCTGCTTTGTGTTGCCCTTACGATCAATTAAAAAGAATTTGTCCCCCACGTTTCCGCCATACCATTTGGTAAACGTACCCTCTCCATGATGGTGATGATCATACAAAGTGTCTCGGCCAGCTTGCCCTGTCAGCTCCTTACTCCAGACCGTTTTCCCCTTTTGATCTTTTGCAAAGTATGTCGTTTTATTGGTAGCACTATTATACTTATAGAAAATAATGAGCCCTTCAGCGGTAATGCCAGAGTAGTAGCCATCTTTGAAATTAACATTAAGCGAGAATTTTAATTTCATGGAATCATCATAGAAAGAAAACCGGGAAGCTTGTTTTCCAATAATATTAACGGTTACGAAATAACCATTTTGATATCCGTTTATAAAGCTTTTCCATTCTTTCTTCTCTTTCAGTTGACCTTTAGCATCATACGTATAGGTAACAAATTTTTCAGATGCGGTCTCCAAGTAAGTCACGATATTGCCGTTGTTTAATGTGAGTACACCTGCAATCGATCGAATTTTTTCTTTATATGGTTTCTCCCATAACTTCGTGCCAGCATCATTATAGGCAGTAAGCTTGTATGCATAGTTGCCTGAGCTATTTTTAGTAGCTGTCATCGCATATACGTTGCCTTTATTATCGACTTGAGCCAACGAGCCAAAAAAGGAATAATTAACGTTTGAGTTTTTCAAATAGTCAATGGTCGCTTTATGTTTTCCTGTATTTGTATTGATGATATGTAATTTATCACTGGAGAAATAATATAAATTATTTTTGCGAATTTCCGAAGCGGATAGACTAATGTATCTATAGTAGTCCTCCGTTTTAGGATCGGTATAGCTCCACTCCGCTTCCGGGATACTTGTCCATGTTCGTGCAAAAGCTTGTGTGGGCACCAGCAACAAAACAGCAATTAATGTACTGAGTAATAACTTTCTAGCATTCATTTCCTTAAACAGCCTCCTAAGATGTAAATATATATATTTTCTGCATGTATATATACTACACCAAAATAGGGACAATTTTCATATAAAAATTCAGAACATAGTCCAAAAGGCTTGTCTATTGTTGTAACTTCTTGCTCCAGGTTTCTAGGATTAAAGGCCATCGACATAATAACGCTGTTAAACCTCCAACAAAAAAAAGGACAGCCTAAAAGCTACCCCCATCATCCAAGAAAAAATACAACCGATAACAAAATTAGCACCCCGCCCTCATCCCGCTAATATAGTGTAGGAGTGAAAGGCGGGACACCTATGACCAACAATGCTGTTCAGGAGCAATGGGCTATCTTTCTGGCTGCAATCTGTGAGCAAACCTATGCCCAGTATACGAATAATGACGGCTTCTTCGTCGTCCCTTCCAACTATTCGCTCGTCGATACCATTCATGCGCAATCCATCAGTCATGTGTGGGAACGTTTTGGTTTTATACTGGAATCCGAGAATGACATCATTATTGCTTTTCGGGGCACCAGTTCGACAAACGATTGGATTGCAGATGTTCTTGCCTCCCAAATAAAGTTCCCTTACCTTCCTGAAGAAGATTGTCTTACTCATCATGGTTTTACAGAGATCTATTCTTCGGCACGTGAGCAGGTTGTAGCTTGCCTAGGAGATCTGTCTCCAGACAAGAATCTATACATTACTGGCCACAGCTTAGGTGCAGCACTCTCAACTTTGTGTGCTGTCGATGTTGCTGCCAACACCAACCACACTGCCCCGCAGCTATTTACATATGGCTCTCCCCGCGTAGGTGATCCAGAATTCGCAACAGTATTCACAACCTATGTCCCGAACAGCTATCGCTTAGCGAATCTTTATGACATCGTTACGTATGCCCCTCCTGCCGTCTACAAGCTGCCCATGCAGGAAAAAAAGTACTACTACAGTCATGTTCCGACTTTAGTATCCCTGTCATTCCAGCATGGATCGATAAAAGCTAATCATATGGTCGGCAGCTATTTCGCAGAACTCTCTAAGCTCCAGCCGATATTTACTGCTGAATTGTGTACGGCGAACCCCGGTTTCTGCCCGAACGTTGAGATCATCCCGGAGAAATAACTGACTTAAAGCTGATGAAAAAGCAGGAACAAATCACAACTGAAGCAATTGCTGCACTTGGCTAAGATTATCCCCTATAGTCAAAATACCAAAGCCCTTTATGGGCCAGTATTTTGGCTTTTTTCTTCTTCCTCTTTTCTCAACGAGTTAGATTTACAGCAGCTGACCTTTTCTTCACAACAATAATGCTCGAGACACAGATCAGCAATACGCAGAATGAATAGGGAAACGCCGCATTAGCGGTATATAAGGCTGTACCGGCAACTGGCCCCAAGAACGATCCGCAGCCTTGCAAAGCGGCAATAAAGGAAGCAACGCTTCTTTGCTCATGATCTTGAACGGCCATAGATGCCCCAGCACTATAACCGAGCAGCGTAAAGCCGATGCCGATACCCAAGATCGCAAAATCGACGTACGCAAAACGGATGAATAGTAAAAACCCAAGCAACCCTAAAGCGACGAATAATAACCCGACGCGAAGCACCTGCTTAGGATGCCATTTCAGATATTTGCTAATGACCACTTGGGATAAAGCAACCATCACACCTGAAATAGCCAGACCAATCCCAATCAGCTGAGTCGCTTGCCTTGCATCATAACCTAAGTTGTCCTGTACGAAAAATCCGATCGTAACCTGCACAATATTCAACGCGAAAGAAAGCACCAGTCCAATCCATAAGTAATGGCGGATTCGTGAATCATTAGGTGAAAGTGAGATCGACTGCCGGTTGATCTCCTTGTTCCGCTCATTCGGAATATAAATTAGAAAGAGAATCGCCAATAGGAAAAGCAAGATAGCTGCCACGTACATTGGAGCAGTGAGCCCAATCGATGCCATGCCGCCACTCATTGCAGGGCCTAATACGAACCCGAGGCCATTAGCTACACCGAACAAGGCCATACCCCGCGTGCGAGTTTCCTGAGTCGTCCATCCCATAACATAGGCTTGTGCTAAAGCCGGGATACCTCCGAAGAAAAACCCCGCGATTGCGCGAAGCAGGAAGAAACTCCAGAAGAGGCTCGACTTGCCCGCTGCATGAACCGCGTAATCTGCCAGCATTGCAAAGATGATGAGTGTCACTAAATAGACGAGCACAATCGAAGCCAGCAGCATTTTCCGGTTTAAGAACGTCTGCTTCTCCCAGAAGTATCCGCCTAGAAGCCAACACAACCCCGCAATGGATACCAAACATCCCGATTGAAAATCACTCAGCCCCAAATTACGTGATAGCGGGCCAATAATAGGATTAAATGCGGCAATTGAAATCATCCCGCCTAACAAAATAAGAAACATAATACTAAATCTATACTTCAACATTTCTCTTCTCCCCTCATGCAGCACGACCGCGATAAGATTAGATTCATAATCTTTGATCTCATGGTACTATGCGTGCAAGACGCCCACTACCAGCACCGGGAGTACTTTACTGGTTAGCGGGAGCAAACAACAAAAGCTGCTCCGAAGAGGAGCAGCTTAAGTAAAAATCGTTTCCATTCATCGATTTGCACCCAGTAAAATGGAAGAATGATGAATGATTTTCCCAGGATTAACCCCGTATTTATCTCGGAATGCCTCTGAGAAGTAACTTGAATTGGAGTACCCAACAGCGTGTGAGGTTTCCGTTACGTTCAATGTTCCCTGCTGCAGCAACTGAAAAGCCTTCTCTAATCGCTTCTCTCGTAAATAACCGAATACCGTGGTTCCGTACAACGCTTTAAACCCAGTCTTTAATTTACAATCATTCAGCCCGATCATACGTGACAGTTCTATCAAGGTCGGCGGATCGGTCATCCGTTCCAGCATAATGTCTCTTGCTTCCTGAATTTTTTGCCTATCATGATGGGGCAGCTTCCGATGCTTTGAAGGGTCTTCCACCAGAAAAGACTGAAACGCCATCGATAATAGTTCCAGGACCCTACATTCAATCTCGAAGTTTTTCGTGCCACTGGATTGAGCTAACTGTATCACCCTCTGGAGAGTGACAGAAGCTGCAGGATCGGTCGTTCCCTGAAATATTTTAAAAGATCGCTGATTGAGGAGCCGAAAGAAGTCGACTGCCCTTTCCCCGTCAATCGCCTCCATATAATGATGAAATGTTACGATGGGAATTCCTATGCCAAGCATAAGATAAGGCTCGTTCTCGTTAAATTCAAACTCAACCTTCACTTCATTTATGAGCTGCAAGGAGCAGCGTCCCGGAACAAACTCATATTGCACACCCTCAACACTTATCTCCCTGGTGCCTTGCAAGCAGAAGTTAAGCTCTACCATGGCTGTTTCTGTTGCTACAGGCATTTTCCGATTTCTGTGAAGGGTGAAGTCGGAAATGATCACCTCGATATCAGGCCGAGGCACAAGACGGCGAATGCCTCCCTCACCTGCATGCGAATGAATCTGCATCTGCTCCGAACGATTCGCTTGTTGCCGTGATATCTCAATCCCATCGAGAAAGAGATTAAAGTTTTGATGAAAGTCTGTCATCTTTTACCCCACACTTTGATATGGTTTATTTATTGCAGAAATATTGATAATGATTATCAGTTAAGTATAGCAAAAATGGGATTCATATGGCTATTCGAAAAAAACTCTTCTGCCGTTGGACTTGGCGGAAGAGTTTTTACACAATGTTGGCAAACATCCCATCAATGACAGGTACGTGTGAATCAACAACTAGCTATACCAATAGATAAGAAGAGAGACTTATTTTCGCACTTGGCGATTTCAAGAGCCTCTTCCAACAAAGGAAATCAGTCAAATCTTCATACGCATCTGCAAGTCAGCCCCCTTTGCTCTACTTAACCTAAGCAAACTTACAAACTCACTACCATTGTCGTATTGCCAACATCGCCCTTTTGATTAGCTAGGGCGATGGCGATTACCTTGGTTATTTCATATCCTCCCTTCAACGTAAAAAGCCAACTACGCTGAATTTCAGGGTAATCGGCTTTTAAAAAATATCTATATGAAAAGAGAGCATCTGGTGAAGGATGCTCTCTTTTGCTTTTCAAAATACGTCTGCAACCAAATTCACGAACTCATGAATTTATTTATCAAAGACTGACTCAAGTTTTCTGTCTTTGATTAATGATTTGGAGTTGTTAAGAAGTAGTTCTTGACAACTATTAATAATGCTCTCAAAACCAATGAGTTCTTTAGAAATATTATTAAACCATATCTCATATTCCTTCAAGGAAACCTCATTTCTTTGGTAAACAATCGTTTTTTCCAAAATAATATCATACAAACCCTGAAATCTTATGACTTCCACTAGCGAGCTATCAATAATTTTATCTTTTTCATTTCTTCGTATGAAATACTCATACTCCAACATTAAAGCTTTTACTGAGCCTAGTTTAGATGTTATTTGCCCATACAATACTGCTGTACTAATCGATGAATCCCTATTTTTGAGAACATTAATAATTGCGAGACAGCTAAATAAAACTCCCCTAATATCATCAAGCACAAGCAAGTAGTATTTTTTCTTCTCATGAAAATATGCTAGCAGGGATACTATTAAAACTAGGAAACTACTAGAAAACAAACCTAACATAATATTCAAAATAAATACACTAGCATCAGTTGAGTTTATACAAAATTGAATAAATATACCTACCAATAAACATAATATACAAAAAAATGACGACATAATAACTGTGTACTTTTGTAATCGAATATCGCATCCCTCCATTCCGACTTTTCATTACATATACTACCTTACTTAAGCAATTTAATCAGTTCAATTATATCACCCGCAGAAGCTGCCGCGAAGCCATGCTCTGTTGTATTCAGCGTGAGCTCGTTCAAAATATCTTTGAACGGCACAATCTTTACCCCTTCATTTCTTATAGAGTTCAACTCGTTAATATCCTTCACCTTTCCGTGTACAAACCAATACTCCCAATTCGCTTCGCCTACGACTGCATCCCTGAGCCTCTTTTTTTTATCGGAGGTATATTTAAGCTCAATCCAGGCTTTTACGCTGTTCTTAATATTCTCAGAGTCTCTGGCCTTGGCACTTGTCTTCGATTTCACGCCCAATTCCTCCATCTGCGACTTCGTCAGCTTGCTAATATACGCTATAGGTCGGACACTGACCTGCACCTCACAATGAATATACTCCCAACCCGCATCACCATTGTTCTTAACTGCCAGAAAATCAATCTCATTCAACTTTTCTCGAATGCCCCGAATGGTAAAATATCCATTTCTATTTAACCACTCCTCTACCAGAGTTTCCGCCTGAAGCGCCATTATTTCTTATCCCCCTTAAAGTCTTGGAAACAAAGGATTTCTAAGTTCTATTCGTTGCATTCCTACTACGACCACCACATGTGATGTCTGGCAGCGACTGTGTTCGACTGCCAGCTTCATATGACGCTGAGTGAGCGAGAGCAGGTGTTGCTCGATGGCGGGATTGATATCGAGTTGGTACAAGTGGATGGGCTTGGACATGGGCAACGCCTCCTTGGAAGTTTGTTATATAGTAGCTTCTTTTGTCGTTATTTGAAGTTATTCTTATTGTTTTAGTTGTGATTATTGGCATAAAAAAGGTATCTGCAGCGCTGGGCTGCAGTTACCTAATTGTAAAGGTTAGCAATCCCTTTAATAGCTATCATAGCGAGAACAAGTCGAATGTAGGAGTTTCTAAGCGATTGTAAGAATGTCCACTGAGTTCAGATAGCTCTGCCATCCCCCATAAAAGCATGCCAAATTCATCTTTCTTTGACTGTTCCATCCTATCCCATGATTCAGGATTTAATGCGATGTTCTCGCTTATAATCGGCAGGGTATTATTTATATAATTCTGTCTCTGCTGTTGATCTAACGCTTCTAGTTGCTGGCGATATCCAAAAAAGAGTTCATCATTATCTTTGAGCCATGAAATAATACAATAGGTCTTACTTTCTTCAGAAAAGACAATCACAAAAGTATGCTTAGCTAACGTCCTGACATCTAGTAAATTTTGCAATTTATTTCCTTGTAAATCAGTAGTTGGTGCTTCAAAACCTGAAGCTGCAAAATTGATTGAGAACGGCATTTCCCAAACTACACTGGATAGAATATTATACTGAGCAGTAAGATGTGATTTATCGAACAGGCTCTTAACAGGTTGGAAATCATCAATAGACATAAGCATACCACCAAATGGATCTTCATCTCTTGAAATTCCAATCAACGAAGGCTTACGTCTAAACGCATTTTTTTGCATATTAACTACTTCCATTTTCTTATGGTATTCAACAGCGAAACAACGATATGTGTACAAGAAGATATGTAATTCACTCCCATCGAAAAGACCATCTTCAATAGGCTCGAACAACTTATTATCATGATGACCACAAAAACCGGTGAACACAGTCGCTTCTTTGCGTCCCCATTTAGTCATAACTGCAAATGGATTGTCTGGCTTAGGGCATGGCATATAAACATGTCCATTACTAGAGAGTCGTTTTAGTATTTTGTTGTTTTGAATAGAATGAGCTCCAATTATTTTTTCGGAGCATGCTGGCCTATCTGGATGTAGGCATTGCTTAATCTTCGATTCTTTTCTAAGAGTCTTGAAACTGTTTAGAAAATTAACTGGATTTGAAAATTCTTCATTGTCATGTTTACCCAGACAACATTTTTTGTACTTGATTCCGCTTCCACATGGACAGTGGTCATTTCGACCTATCTTTTTATTCAATAACGTCCCTCCTGCTGCCATCACTTTAACTTGAACATTTCCTTGTAAGATAAAAGCACAAACATTTCATTCCTTGGGATTGTTTAAACAACCTATTTGAATAGATACGTGCATGATAAACAATCTCTCTAATTCACGTACATGAATGATGTTATTGACTCACAGAGACAGAAGTGTTCCTGCTGTTGCGCTGATCGCTGTAGCCCACGCGGTCTCCAAAAAAGACGCTACCAGAAGCCTGAGATTCATCAGCATCTCCTCCTTAGATTGAACAGCAATTACTTTACGACTGAAGTATAGAACTAGCGACAAGACTCCAATTAGAAACAAGTCCACAGGATCAACGAACAGTTGCGGGAACACTTCTGGCTGGAGACATGTTGTCTCTGACAGCTAATAACATTCCTCAAACACCTTACAATATCCTCCAATTATTTTAACAGATTGCTCAATGGAGTGCTACGATAAAAATGCAGTCGAAAAACCCCCTCATATGAAATAAAATGAAAGCAAACGAGGGGACGAGTGACAATGAATCGATACGACAAAACATTCAAAGAAGAAGCCGTAAGATTGAGCGATGAGATGGGATCAAAGAAAGCCGCCGAGCAGTTAGGCGTGCCCTACCATACGCTGCAGGAATGGAGAAAGCGAAGAACCCTGCACGGCGACGGCGCGCATATCGGGAGCGGACGCGCTTATGCATCTGCCGATAAGACGGCACGTGAAATCGAATTAGAAAAAGAAATCGGCGAGTTGCGTCGAGCGAATGAAATTCTCAAGGACGCACTCGGTTTTTTCGCAAAAGACCGGAAGCGGTAAAGGCATGCCAGCTCTATGCATACATCCGTGAACGACGGGATCAATGGACCGTCAAGGAGATGTGCGAGGTGCTTGCTGTCAGTGAATCGGGCTATTACCGTAGCTTGAAGCCCATACCCAAACAGGAGCGGCAGCAACTTCTTCTGGTCAAGATCAAAGACATCATTGGCGAACATGAAGACAACAGTAACTACGGTGTCCAGCGTATTCTGCTGGCGCTGTCACAAATCGAGATCACAACCAGCTACAGCACCGTCTACCGAATCATGAAGAAGCATGACCTGCTGAAGAAAGCCAAGCGTTATCCAAACGGCATTACACGCGAGGATGCCGCAGCTCAAAAGAGCGAGAACCTGATCCAGAGAGACTTCAAAGCCTCAGTACCCAACCAAAAATGGTTATCGGATATCACCGAAGTCCCTTGTTCAGACGGCAAGCTCTATCTGTCCGCGGTCATGGATTGTTTCAACGGAGAGATCGTGGGCCTGGCCATGGACGACAACATGCGCAAGGAACTCTGCATCCAAGCTTTTGAGAACGCCTGCAAAGCGAGAAATGCTCGCGGAATGACTTTTCACAGCGATCGAGGCAGCCAATTCACGAGTCATGCTTTCCGGGAGAGTTTGGCTAAACGTAACGCCATTCAGAGGATGAGCGGCACGGGTCGTTGTTATGATAACGCAAGGATGGAAAGCTTTTTTGCTACGCTAAAGAAAGAGAAGCTGTACAAGATCAACACGGAGCGCTATCCGATGGCCGATATAAAATCGATCATCTTTAGATACATTATGGTTTATTACAACAGGCGGCGGATCTACACCTCTAATCCAGGGGGCTGGCCCCCAGCTATTTATCGCGAAAGAATGCTGTCACAAGCAGCTTAGCAACGGGATTTCTGGATGAGGGTATTTTCAAACTGCACTTTTTTGACAACTCCATTGTTCCTTATTTGCAGCAACACTATCATATTCTTCGCTATTCGAGGACACACTTTTTCTTGTAGAAAAGCTCAATATTACTTCTTTTTTCGCCGTTGGTCATGGAGCAGGAAGCAAATGTGCCGTGCTGCTTGGGATTTTTAAACCGGAAATGGTTTTAGGTTGCAGCTTGCACTCAATTCCATTATTTTTCCCAAAAAGCACAGCAGCTAAATTCATAGAGCACCGAAGATCGTTAGTTCAAAATAACTCAATAGAGCTACTAGCTGATCATGTCATTCCAAACATCACTCTTTATACATCAGACAGTCCTGAGAATTCACAATTATATGAAGGCTTCTATAAGGTTTCACTTGAAACCTATTTTGAGCTTTCGGAAGCTTTTGTAGACATTCATGATGAAATTTTTGTCCAGCTTAAAGGAAATACCAAACCTGTAGTCATCGTTTCAGGTGATCTTGACCCCATTTATCCGACCTATTTATTCGGTTTACAAACTACTTATATTCCGAATTCGCAATGTATGACGATTATCAATTCATCAAATATGACGTTTTATGACCAGCCTGAAGAAACCTACAAGGAAATCCATCACTTTTTTCAGAATGGCAATGCATCACCCAAAAGTGAAGATGCGTTTCTTTAAGCTCTCCATAGTGAACTATTTGAAAGGTTGGATGAACAGAACCAAGTTACATCTGAGAACATATTAAAAGTCGATTTATTAAATCATTTTCAAGTATTCGTCAATAGTGAGCAAATTGTTGAAGGCTGGAATCAGCGCTACGCCAAGCAAATTCTCATCTATTTGGTCATGAATCCCTCTGTAACAAGAGAACAACTATGTGATGATCTATGGGAGAATGTTTCGACAGGAAAAGCTCGGCACAATTTACGGATGTACTTAACGCATCTGCGAAAGCTCATTAGGAACGACGAATACCATTTTCTTAGGTTGGATAAGGAACATATCTACTTAAGTGAAAATATTGAATGTGACTTAACCACATTTAGCAAGCTGCTAGATGAAGCTTGGATTGAACAGGATTCCATACATATACAGCAACTTTGTACGCAATTGTTTAAGCAACTTCATAAGAACTCATTTAGAACATTGTCCGATGATTGGATATTGGGCTTGCGTAATAAATGGGAAGAAAAACTTTTTACGCTTAGTCAGTTCATGTCTGATGTTTGTTTGGAATCAGAGCAATTAAGCAAGGCCATTGAATATATGGAATGGGCGGTTCTCTTTCAACCAGATAATGAAGAGATGTTGAAGCGAATTGGGGATTTGTATTTGAGGTATAGTAAATTGGAGCAGGTGTAACAAATGAAGTAATTAAAGCAACAAAATTTCATTAGAAAGATAGTAAAACTCCCACTCCTTTAGCAGTGGGAGTTAATTTATGTGAAAGATCTAATTCACTTTCCTCAAATCGGGGGCATTAGCTCGCTGCGTGAATATGATTTTATCTGATGCATCTGCCTACATTGAATAATCTAATACTATTTAAATGTTTCGCAATACAAAAATGAAATGCCTGCAATCTATGCATATATAGCAATTGGAACTATTAATAATACAGGACCATGCACTTTAGTTGTAAAATCGTCTTCCATTGTTAATTGTGAAGACATTTCACGAAAGCCACTAGTTACTTGAGTCAAAGCTTCTTCAGGAATATAAGCTAGGGGCGTCCCTCTAAGTAAATTCACAAAACCATTTGATTCTTCCGGTATAAATCTTACTACTTTACCTAGAACAAAAAATTGACCATCAATAATATCTGCGGGACTCTCATTAGAAAAATACTCTAATTGCACGGGTATTACAGCTTTCATATCAGGAACATTCACTATTTCGGATATAAGATCAAGTGAACCTGCTTGTTTTAGCATTCCTGTGAACTTCTTCATCTGTGTAACAGTTTCTTGGTCGGTGTTTGGCTTTTGTTTTTTGGGCTGAGAAGTGAAGAGCATTGCCATCTCCATCATTTGAATCATGCCTTCCATATACGCAATCATGGGGTTTCTTTTTAAAATTCCTGAGAACTCTACAAAAGCGCCTGGCATTAATTTACTAGGATCTAATTTATCGTCTAATACGTTTAATGTTTTTCTTTCTATTAAACTATCTCTTAGTTTCGAAAAAAGAGATGCCGGAGTAAATACTCGCTCCTCTTGAACTTCTTTCTCCGCTAACTTTGAGTCTTTGCGGCCAATTGCTGATTTTAATCCAAGGTTTAAAAACGCAAATACATTTTTTGTACCTATTTCCCCTGAAACATCAGCGTTCGTACCTTTTTCGTTTTTTTCAGAAGTTTTTATAGTTTGTAGTTGTGAAAAGCCTTCTTCTACAATTGCTAACAAGTCGAATACGATTCTTTGATTTAAGTAAATAGGTATAGCCAATTTTCTTTCTTCCATGTTCTACTCCTCCAATAATCTAAATTGGTAAAACAATTCAGCAAGTTTATCTATATAACAGTCTTTGCTGATATTTCAAACGACCCAGCATGTGCTGAGTGTCCAGCAAATGCCGGGCCAAGGGCGTATGCCCGCAGCGTGAATATGATGTTATCGGACGGACTTGCCTTCTTTGAGTCATCTATCATGTGTAAAATCAAGTAAATAATGCAGTAATCACTGCACCCATTACCCCACCAGAAATAGCTGCTATTACTGTTGCCAAAATGACATTTACATTAAGTTTTTGGTTTTCATATAGCTTGATGAGTTCAGTTACTTGACTGGTAGGATAATTTACTTGTTCATTAATTTCCCTATCTATATATGAAGAAAAGTGAATAATATTTCTTCTATTTTTTTGGAGATAAGATTTATAAAAAATTTGATCTTTTTCAAAATAACTAATATTGATAAAGAGATCATTAAGTATTCTGTTAATTAAAAATAAGTTTTTGGATTTTTTTCTTTCTTGTTTTAAGCTTATTAGCACATCTAAATTCTGTTCAATAAAACTCCATTCCATGCTTGATGACAAATTCTTATGCATTAATTCATAAAAAAATCCGAACTCCTCAAGAATTTCAAGTGTTATATCTTCAAACGCCTCATTTACATCAGTATATCCGTTATAATAAATATTAATTTCATCATAAGCTTTCGTTTCCATAATTGAAATTTGGAACTTTTCTTCTAACTGATTATTTTCTTTAACAAAAAAATCTCCATGAAATGGGCTTGGTCCAAGAACTTGAAAATCAATAAATGATTCTATTTTTAAAAACTCTTTTATTAGAAATTCACGTACTAGAACAACAGCACTGGAAGGATCAACATCTCCTCCATACGGCTCAAAAGGTTGTACAATTACAACTGGAAAATAATAGGTATAATTAATTACAACCCTGAATTTTTCTGTCTTGAAAAGTTTAGGGTCATGCTTTAAGTCTTCTTGAATTCTCTTTGGAATAAATATATCAAATGAAATTCTCACATTCCTTACATTAGGGTTAATTCTTCCTCCTACAGACATATTGTCATAAGTCGAAATACTAATTTCTGCTGTAAAATCATAATCCTCTTCATCTAATTCAATTTTTATTTCACTTATATTTGATATAGCTTCAAATGTATTTTGGAGTTCATTAAAATATCCACCTATAGTAGTAGTAGTTCCTGCTTTCATTCCAAAATTAAAACATCCTACACCAAATGAAATTTCAGAAGTCATTTTTCAATCTCCAATTCCCAGTAAAATATAAATACACACATATTTAATGCTTTTTATATTATTGCAATTTGTGACTTCAATTAGCTTTAAGTCTGTCCCGATAACGTAATATTCACGATGTTCGTAAATATAAGGAATACAATTGATTAAACGAAATCATCGTGTTTAAATAGCCTTTTGAAGCATGTTTTTATTATACTATTAAATGGAAGAATATGACGATCACTAATCTTATACTTTCAAACAAAATAACTCCCGCCAAAACATCAGCAGAAGCTTGTTTAAATAATTGATTCACACGAACACCCCATCAATGGAATGTTCATGTAGCTGAATAACCTCCACACCCGCCAAGTCCTTAATAATAATTAAATCCATCCCGCTATCATATACATACATACATACATACATACATACATACATACATACAAGCGAATCTTTTCAAGAAGCACAAGTCATTTCATCCTCAGGAGGAGTTGCTTTGAGAAAATGGATAAAACATCAAGACCCCGATAACAAATACGGGGCTGCCTTTACGTTAGGAGACAGAAGTATTTCAGTTCCCGAAGGAGCTGTAATCTCTGTAACAAGAGGAGAACAATTCAATATACCGAGATTGCTTATTAATGGAGCCATTAATCAATTTATTATGAAAGCTATGATAAGAAACGAGGATTTGCTATTCGCGGAGCTCACAGGTCAATTGCAAGGCGGAACAGGACAAACACTGACGATTTGGAAAGATAGCAAACGCATGAATCGTTTTCGGACGAGTGGCTCGCATAATTTTGCCCGAAAATTTTTCAGTTGGGTATTTTATAGCGGCTCTGTACAATCCTATTTCTTAACCTGGGAGTATACCGGGCCAATCCCCTCATCGGAGCATATCACCTCCTATGTAAAAACATACGGACGCCATTATGATGGCGGCAAACTGATCAAGAAAGCCAATCCGTCCAAAAGGAATACATAACCGCGGCCTATACTGTCCCTATCATTGATCATAAATAGCCACTTTTCACAAAAAATAAGCCATCCCCCAACTCATCAAGGGATGGCTTATTCCTCATACAATCACGCTATTGCAAAGCTCTACTTCAGCCCAGCGATCCGCTCCTTAATCTTAGGGAACACTCCGAACGCATTCTCATAAAACACTTTCTCGTGGTGCTGCTCTGGCACTAGCCGGCGGATGAACTCCGCATACAGTCCGATCGGCGCGAGCGGCCAGTCGGTGCCGAACAGCATTTTCTCGTAATGATCCGAGTAGATCAGCGCCCGGCGGAAATGATCCATGTATAGCGGTTCGTTCATGAATCGTTCGAAATGAGGCCGGTCTCCAACGACTAAACCTGACAAGTCAGCATAGACGTTAGGATTTTTGGCCACCACTTCCGCTGCGTCCATGACCCAAGGATCACCCAGATGGCAGATCATGAAGTTCACGCCGCGCTGCTGGTAGGCCAGCTCATCTACGGTGAGCGGATGCGAATATTTGAGCAAGCCATTCATGGAGTAGGTATCGCCGGTATGAATAACTACAGGCACATTGTACTTGGCCGCAAGCTCATAGACCGGTGTATAGATTTTGTCGTAGACGTAATGATGATAATATCCTGCGTAAATCTTAATTCCGGCTACTTCTGGCGCTCTCAGCCGCGCTTCAATCCGGTCCAGCTCTTCTTGTGCATGTTCTCCATCGAGCCTATTCGGATTGATACCAACACACTCCATTAGAAACGACGGAACGCTCTCCGCAAGGTTAAGCCCCATCGGGTTAGGTGAACTGGCGTCTGGGAAAGCTCCCTTCGTTTGCTCCGTCACGCCCATCCCGATACCAAGGATAACGTCATTCTTGTCGAACTCCGCCTTGAGTCCGGCGACGCTGTAATCGACTTTGGCTAATTCTCTCGCTGTGTAATGAAATTTGTCGATATCCGACAGATGGATATGAATGTCGATGATAGGCATGTAAGGTCTCCTTTATGTGGAAGTGCTTGGAAAGGTCAGCTTCAGAAGGTCCCGGACATCCTCCGGCAACACATTGATGCGACCTAAAATTAGAAATGTCGGCTGTGTCCAGACCGTTGCTCCGTTCTGCAGCGTAACATGATGATTCACTCCATAGCTGCATACTTTATTGTTCACATACGCCGACTGATTGTGATTGTCTGGATTACTGACGGCATGCAGACGGTTCTGACGCGAAGCCCCGCCGATTCGCAAAACTCCTTTGGAATGAAGATGGGCGGACAGCTGCCCGGCAAGGAATCTTTCTTCACCAGGCAATTCCAGCCATCCATCAGAGAAGATGGCCGCAGGCTTAAGGAAATGATCGTCCGAAAGTGAATAATGCGGCAATACGACGCCGCTTTCGTTGGTTACCGAATGCAGGATACATAGAACAGGTACGCCAGGCAGCATCAAATAATGCTGGTGGACCTTAATCCCCCGATTCGCTTCCTGCTTCTCGATGGCAGTCGTTAATCGGATTCCCTTCCAGACGTTTCCGTATACATCGGTGCGCTCTGCCCATGCGGCACTTCTCGGCTCCTCCTGACGGGTAAAGCCGTTCAAGCCGGAGATGTTGACGCCAAGTCCGCCGTACCATGGATTCCACCATGAATTAGGGGCTGCTTCTGGATACGAGCTGTCCAGCCATTCTTCCCCTTGATGCTTCAAGGAGTGCACAACGCTTCCGAATCCGGGAGCAGCGGCTATGGAAAGGACTCCATTGCTCACTGTAAAGACAGCACCTGCCGGCCCTTCCTCTATCTCACGAACGACGCTTGCTTCCGTTTGCGGGAACCACAACGCCGACCGCTCCTGAATCCAATCTTCACCGCGATAAACGGCCCGTACCTTCCAGCCCGATTGATCGTCTCCAGAAGCCGGGCCTTCCTCAGGATCGAACTCAAAGCCTGCTGAACGCAAATCCTGAGCTCGTTCAATTACCATATCCGCAACTTTCAGCTCTGCTTTCTCACCGTTCTGAACATACAGCTCCAAGCTGCCAGTGAGCGGAATCATCTTTCTCTCCGTTAATTCTGCTTGCAGAGGACCTGCTTCGAACGGATTGCCGCCGCCAAGCTTAAATTCAAGATGGTTGTCCAGCACCGGTACTATCCGATCATATTGCTTCTGCGCGAAAGTACGGAAATCCCACCACTTCGCGAATGTGTTCAGCGCAAATACAATCGGCTTGGTCCGCACTACAGCTCCGTCAGAGAGTGTGCCAAGATCTTGCTCCAGACCTAACGTATATTCTGGACGCAGCAGCTTCAAGGAAGGATCCCAGCAGACGCCGCATGCGCAGTTAGCTTCTTTGCTAAACAGCCAGTTCTCTGTAATTTGGGCACTGTCCCACAGACTCGGATCACCGGTGTAAGCATTACCCATATCTACATAACTGCCCTGATAAGGTAGGATGAGACGGTTGCCGAAAAACCCGAAGTTCGTCAGCAAATAAACATTATCTTCCAGCTCTCGTCCCCCGGCATTGCATATTTCATAATAAAACTCTGCAACGCCGCTTGCAAGCAGCTTGACGATCGATTTGATCTCGATACCGGGGAAATCTTCTGATTCGTAGAGCGCTTCAAGAATCTGACTTTCCCCTTCAGGGTAGACCTTCACTTCTTTCGCTTGCTTCTTGGAAAATTCCTCTGCGAATGGCTTGCCCAGCTTCGGATAGGTGTACCAGAAGCTATGATGCGAGCCAGGATATTCGACCCACATCATGTTATCATGCTTGCTGAGATGGACGGAGAATGCACCGTTCACGGCGACCCATTGTCCTCCATGTTCCCCTCCGAAGCGTCCATGTGTCCCCTTTAATAAGACGGACAACTTGCTTGTGTAGGAAACAGATTCCCCGTCCCCCGGAGTTGCCGACACCTCAACCTCTGTCGAGTAAAGCCCATATGTCCGCAAAATAAAAGCGACCGGAATCGAAGCTTTGCCCTTGGCTGGAACAGTGAATCGCACATGCCGATCAGTCCATTCTACGCAATCTTCTTCTGGCAGCACAAAAGCGAACTCCGCTTCTGTGGAATAGTTGTTTTCCACGTTCAAATAAAGCTCTGCAGGAGCGCCAGGATGAAGTGCCTGTCCAGGCAGCTCTACATTCATTTTGGCCGGGAATTTCGGAGCGACACCAGTACGGAATTCGGCCCGTTTGCCGCCTATAACCCAGTGGCTTCTGACAACAGGATGGGTCTTCTTGTTATTCTGCTCTTCCCGGATCGGATCAAGCGCGAACTCTCCGTCCACGATGACGGTTTCTCCAGGGGCGAGCGTTCTTGCAGCAGCCAGTGCAAAACGGATATTTTTATCGTCCTCGCCTTTAATTTCAATGGCTAGCTCGGAAGCAGACTTGTTCGTAATCCCATAACGGACCGGGTAGGTTGATCCGAATACGAGACCATGGTTGTCAACTTCGGTGGAGATGCTATAGTCAGGCGTATCCAGCGCAGTTAACCCGCGGCCGGATCTCTCAAATTCCGCTCTCACGGCGATATTTCCCTTGCTCCAGGTATACTCCATGAAGTCGAAGCCGCGCTCCCGGCTGCCATCCGGTTCGATGACGAGCTCACGGGTGCTGTCTGCATACCAGTCCAGTTCTTCGAAATATGGAGCAAGCGCTTCCGTCTGCAGAATAGTCGGAATGAAGTTCATCAGATGAACGTAATCTTCATTCTTTTCCCAGAAGAAGCCGCACTTCTTATACATTGGCACTGCTTTCGTATTGCCCGCCCATGTAAACAAATCTAGACGCGGCCATCCCGCTTCTACTGTTTTGCTTACCGCATTCAGAATCAAGTTACGTCCGATCTTGTGGCCGTGATAATCTGGGCGCACATTCAACAGCGGTACATAGAGCGCCCCTTCGTCTTGGCGATAGTGGGCGAAGCTGCAGAAGCCTACAACCTCCTTGCCATCGACAGCGAGAAACGCATGAAGATTCGACGAAGTCTCCATCTCCCGTCGCACGGTGTCCTCCGTCCTCTGATCATTGCCGCCTCCCCAGCTTTCCTTGCTCAAGTTCCACATATCCGCGAGCGCTCCAGCGTAGGAAGGGTCGTATTCAACAATGCGGATTTGCTCCGCAGCGGTATTCGTCGTCATGCTCTCATCTCCTTATTATCAACTAACTATTACAAATAGCTGCACCAAATGACTTGGTCCGGATTCGCTCCAAGCTCAGGTACTTCCTTCAAATTTATGACCATATCGATTTGATCTTCGCCTACATATTCATTTTGATCGGCATTATAGAATTGTAAGACCTCGACCTGATAGAAGCCGTTGTTCAATTCAATGACGCGGCTGGCGCTACTAGCGTCAGGAATCGTTTCATCTCTAAATTGCGCAGCCATCGTCAGACCATCATAATCGGCTATGTACAAAGTATTAGCCGTTACTTCAATGTATCCTTCTACTCGCCTAAAGCACTCTTTACCGTCCAAGCTGGCTCCAAATCGAACTTCTATCGTCCAGGAATGTTCAATTCCTTCTTCCGTCATTTGAAAAACCAATAAGCGGCCTAATTGCATTTCATCTGAGAAATGTTGCAGCAGCGCATCAAATTGCCAATCTTCATCTACGAATGATTCATATTGATCTGCATTGACTAGTGCAATAAAATTTGTGTCGCCACGATCAAGACAATATTTCATGCTTCACCTCCTCCAAAAAAATAGAGACAAACCTATCATACCATATAATGGAAGCATCTATCTAACGCTTCTTCTCATCCTTCATGAAAAAAAAACAAGCCGGAGCGAAATCAAACTTCGCCCCAGCTTGCTCTATTACAATTAATCCATAAGACCGAAATTTTGTTCTTTGAACGAAATATCCGATTGAACCCCCGCTTCTTTCCCCAACTCTAGCAACGCTTGTTCTAAATCTTCTTTCTTTACATAGACAAAAGGACTTTTCCATACGGAATCCATTTGCAAAGTATGAATTTCATTGGGCTTAATTTTATTGAAGCTATAAATCCATTGTTGAAGCTCCGGCTGTGGAATATCCGACTTCACATTGTCGCCGATAATGTCCAATACTTTGCCCCATTGGGAGATCCCTTGAAAGTTGCCGAGCTTCTCAATGATCTGCTTAATAACCTGCTGCTGCCGGTCGTTACGTGCGAAATCAGAGGACTCCTGCGTGCCTTGATTGGATTTGCGGTATCTGACATAGTCTAGCACTTGTTGACCATTGAGCTTCTGCAGACCTTTTTTGAGATTAATATTCGTTCCGTCTACTGTATCTCGATATCTCATATCCATATCAACATCGATTTGCAGTCCGCCAAGCACATCAACCATCTGCCGCAGCGCGTCAAAGTTGACGACGACCATATGATCAAGCGGGAAGCCTAGCAAATCAGAGAAAAAATGCTTCGTATTCGGAATGACCTGATCCTTGTCCTTGATGAAGTAATGCGCATAATAATAATTAGCTTTACGGGATGGCAAGCCCGATGGCTTTAGCAGCAGATCGCGCGGCAGCGACAACATGCTTGCAGAATGGGTTTGCGGATTGAAACTGACTACCATCAGTACATCTGCATTCATCATGCCATCGCCCCCATCCCGGCTGTCTACGCCGGCAAGAAGGAAGGTCATAGGTTCGAAGGTATCCTTCTTTACATAATCATCCGGGCCGTCTTCCGGCGCAGGAGCAGCAATGTTCTGAATCGCATCATTCGCTTTCATATAAATATAACCTGCATAAACGCCAACTCCCAGCAGGAGCGCCGCAACGGTCAGGCCAATAATCAGCATAGGTTTGCGGCTTGCTTTTTTCTTTCTCGGTCTCTTCGGTTCGGTAGACATTATTTCCTCCACTCCACTCATTTCGTCTAATACAAATCATTTTTATGTACGTTTACACTTAGAACAAGGCCTATCGCAACCATATTGCTAAGCAGCGAGCTTCCTCCGTAGCTAATGAAAGGCAAGGAAATCCCGGTCAAAGGCACCAATCCCACATGCATGCCGATATTGACGAATATTTGAAAAACTAACATGCCCATGAGTCCGATAACGAGATACGAACCTTCACGGTCTCTGCTGGCTTTCGCAATCTGAATCATGCGGTAAATAAGCAGAAAATATAGCAGCAGAAGTAAAGCCGAGCCGATGAAGCCGAATTGCTCACCTATCACAACATAGATCGAGTCGGAATACGCGTAAGGAATGAACCCTTTTCGGACAAAATGTGCGTCACTGCCTATCATTCCTCCCGAACCAATTGCATACATCGCATTTTTCACATGCCATGATTTATCAGGATCGCTGGCCGGGTCAAGAAAAGCTTGAATTCTCGACAATTGATGGGGTTCTACAAGCTTGGACAACAGTTCAAAGTTAGCCGTGTAGAGCCACAAGACGGTGCCGATAATAACGGCTATAACGCCAATTAACGAGATTAAATAGATAGCACGAATGTTGCCCATCCACAGTAAGCTAACCAGAGCCCCTATAAAAACAAGTGCTGTGCCTAAATCAGGCTGCTGCATGATCAAGAGAATCGGAATGATAAAGATAATGCTAATCGGAATGATATCCTGTATGAGGCGGAGCCGGCGCCCCTCTTGTTTGCCTAATACATGTGCAATCAGCATCACCGTAAAAATTTTAACCAATTCTGAAGGCTGCAGCTGAAAGCCGCCTATGCTGAGCCACCGGACTGCACCGTTGATGTGCTCTCCAGTAAACTTAATGAGGACGAGCATCCCAATGCCAAATGCATAGAAAAAGTAGGATAGTTTGCCTACCAGAATTCGATAGTCTAACCAAGCGAGCAGCAGAAGCGGCACGCAAAAAGCGCCAAATAAATATAAATAACTAATATGCAAGCCATCTAATTTCGTATCCGATGTGGCTCCATAGATAGCAATGGTACCAATCGCGACGAGGCATATCATGATGAAAAGAGTGAATTTATCGAGTTTTGCAGCAAAGCGAGTAATCATCATTCAACCTCTATATCTATTGTTTTCTATAAAATGGGCATCACAAATAATCCGATAAGCGCACAGGGCTACGGACGGACTATACAATATTTTCCTTTTGTGACTGCATACGTTAAGAAGGCCTATTCCAGCTCGAGAGTATCTTGATACTCCTTCTTGGACAATAATTCGAGCTTGTCTTTACTCAACTCATAGATATCGAGGCCATTGCCTGCAGCGCCTAATGACCAGCCGAGTGCAAGCTCGGACATGCCGTCATGATTGAGATCCGGAAATCCGACAAAATCCAGACCATAGCCAAATCCTTTCACTTCGAAAATCTTTTTCCACTGCGCATTCGCATTGTTTTGCTTGAATAGTGCGGCCTTCAACGTCCTGCCTGTTCCTTTCTTCTCTTCATATACGACGACAGCTTCATTAATTCCGTCCCCGTCCATGTCTCCAAACGTAATATTATCGCCTTCGTTTCCTTGCATCGGAACGATTAACTGAGCCTTGTTAGGCAGCAGCTTCATAAATTCACGGTTCATTTGGTCACGTTGAATACTCGCTTCCGACACAGGAGGCTTGATCGTATCTGCAGGAGTAGTCGGAATCCCGCACCCTCCAAGCAGCACTAACGCGAACAACAGTATACCGCCTTTAATGTGTTTATTGAGCATTATAATTCCCTACTCTCCTGACAACATTATTTACTATTCTAGCCTCGAATGAGCTCGAATTGGTTATGAAATAGTTAAATTTTTTACCGGCAAGTGAATTTGGACAGTCGTCCCTTTACCTGCCTCGCTCATGATACGCAATTCGCCGTGATGCAGCTTAATGATCTGATTTGCGATCGATAGACCGAGACCGCTGCCCGTTGCATGCTGATCTGCTTTGTAAAACTTTTGCAGCACGTATTGAAGATCCTCTTCCGCAATGCCTATTCCTGTGTCCTCGACGGTAATAACGACTTGATCTTGCTCTGGAGCTGCATGAGCTTGAAGCAGAATCCGACCCGAGGACTCGGTATATTTAAGTGAATTATCAATTAAATTAATGAGTACTTGCTTCAACCGATTCTCATCTGCATGAAGAACAGGGAGATTATCAGCCGTCTGTACTTCCAATGAGACAGCTTGACGGGCAGCTCTAGGGGAAAGCTGTTTGCCGACATGGTGCAGTAACTGTGCGAGATGAACGGGTGCAGGTTGAATGACAATCCGGCCGTTATCCAGCTTAGAGAAGTCCAACAGCTCCTCCAGCAAGTGATTTAACCGGTCCCCTTCCGATTCAATAATATCAAGCCCTTCATGAAGGAGCTGCTTATTGTCGCTCCCGCTTGTCTTAAGCGTAATCATCCAGCCTTTAATTGAGGTTAATGGTGTACGCAGTTCATGAGATACGGATGAAATAAAATCATTTTTCAACTGCTCGCTCTTTGTAATGCGGCTTGCCATCATATTTAAGGTGTCTGCCAGAGAACCAAGTTCATCCTCATAGCGCTTATGCACTCTTATACTAAAGTCCCCTTCGGTCATCCGGTCTGCAGCTTGCTTAAGATCCTTAATGGATCTTGTGATCGTCCAAGACAACAACAGGCCAAGAATGGTGACGATAGCGATAACTAGCAGCCCGACACTGATTAATACAACAGCAATATGTTTAACCGTTGTTATCGTATCCGTCAAGGATGTAACGAATCGGACTTCCCCCACAATAACATCATGTGACCGCAATGGAAAAGATACCGCTAATATCGATTCCTGCGTGGATGGATCCTTCCCTCTCCAAGCTCCGGCATGTCCTTGAAGTGCGGTTCTTACATCTAAATAGTTCGTCATGGTCAGGTCGCCTTGAGGGAGTCCTATTGAGTCCTGGAGGAGCCGGCCCGAAGCGTTAATAATCTGAACTTGCGCATCTGAATTATGGGCAAAGCCTTTCAACAATCGCTCCGCTTGCTCCTCGAGATCTGCATCCGCAAAGTATTGCTCGTAGAAGGAAGCAGAAAGCTCTGCTTGATTCATCAGACTCCGCTCTACATTATGAAGGTAATAATACCGGACGTACACAATGAGAAAAATTTCAAGAATGAGGACAGTAATACATATAACCGCCACATAACTTCCGACTAATCGTTTCTGAATACTCACTGTTCAATTCCTCCACCGGTACCCTAATCCCCATACCGTCTCGATCCGCTGCGGATTAGAGCTGTCCTCTTCGATCTTCTCTCGTAATTTCCGCACATGAACATCAACTGTCTTGGGGTCTCCGACAAAATCCTCTCCCCATACGAGATTAAGCAATTCATTGCGGGATAGTGCAGTATCGGGGTGTTCGAGAAACGTTCGGACCAGCTGAAATTCCTTCGGCGTTAATTCGATCATGCTGTCATGCTTGAATACTTGATTCGCATTCAGATCCATTCGGATCGGACCGGAGCCGATGACAGAGCTTACAGGCTTTAGAGCCGTTTCTGTCCGGCGCAATATCGCTTTAATTCGGGCTACAAGCTCAAGCGGGTTGAATGGCTTCACTATATAATCATCCGCACCGATTTCCAGCCCTTTGATTTTGTCCAAATCTTGTCCCCTCGCCGTTAAGAACACGATGATCACCGAGGGCTCCCGCTCTCTTAATTGCCGGCAGATCTCAAACCCATCCGCATCAGGTAGCATAATGTCCAGAACGACAACACCCGGCCGATGCTCGGTGAAACGCTGTAATGACTCTTCCCCGCTTGCAGCCTCACTCACCACGAATCCGTTGTTTATCAAATTAATCGATATAAACCGTCTAATATTAGCATCGTCTTCAACAATAAGCACTTGATTCCGATTCGCTTTAACTATGACTGCCACCATCCTAACCGGATTTCTATCAAGCAGAAATGCAAAAAAGCTCTCCTACTAAAGAGAGCTTCACATTCTGATACCATACGAAATTATTACATGTGGATATTACTCTAAATTGATGGACTTGTCAAAATCCAGAGCGGTTAGATACGTTTTAAAACAGGTATTTTTAATTCCGCTTTGACAGATCCAATTGAGAAATATTATCATTTATTAAAAGAACATTGTGTTCACCTTTCTATTACGTCATATATTTGATCGGAGCCAGCAACCAGCATGAAGGAAGCCTCTACTCTCAAGCCTGTAATACGCAAGTTAATCGATTCACTCCAGCTAAAGGATGGTGCCGGATATCCTACAACGCCGGCTATCCCTTTCACTGATATGCTTTTTATCGTAACGAGATCGCATTCGCCCCGCTGGCGGAGCAGCACAGCCTATTTTTTAGCACAGCATAATAATATAGAAAGCGTACAAGCTTTATCGGAGACGGAACGTGTAGAGGGCTATCTGTTTCTAATGGAACATGAGAGTTCTCATAAAGCTGCAGAGCTATTGCTTTCTGACATCGCTTCTATTGTAAGGCTTTGCGATAAGGTCTTAGAATTAAGCAGATCAGATGATCCTCTAGTTCGTTTCCGTGCCCAGATTCACTTTCAAGAACTAATGTACGAGCTATACCGGATATCCAGTGGGCAGGTTGCTCTTGACGCCAGAACCTCCGTGGAGCAGACGAAGGAATATATCAATTCTCATTATGATGAGGCAATGACGGTACAAAGCCTGGCTAACATGGCCAGCATCAGTCCCTCTTACTATATGGAATTGTTCAAAAAGCTGGTAGGCCAAAGTCCCATCGAATATTTGACCTCTGTCCGGATTGCTGCCGCCCGCCGGCTCATTGAGAATACCGATGCGCCGGCCCGTCAAGTTGCTCAAGCGGTCGGCTATCGGGACCCTTTCTATTTCAGCCGCCAGTTCAAGCAAGCGACAGGCATGTCGCCTTCCCGCTATGCCAGAAGAGACAATAAACGGATTGTCTCCTTTCACTACCCCATAACGGGACAAATACTGGCACTTCAGAACATTCCCTATGCTGCTCCGCTGGACCGGGAATTCTGTCTTTTCTATAAACAAAAATACGAGCTGCAAATACCGGTTCATCTGCGCGACCCATCCATGGAGGAGAATCGAGACTTCAATCTTGAAGCGCTGCAACAATCCAAACCGGATCTCATTGTCGCCGGGGACTGGCTGCCAGAGAGCGATCGCAGCGGTCTGGACGGAATCGCTCCTACGCTCTACGTTCCTTGGTGGGATAAAGATTGGCGGCAGCATCTGTTCATTGTGGCCGAATTTCTTGGCGAAACGACCCAGGCAGAACGCTGGCTTGACCATTATGAGGTCAAGGCGGCAAAGCTGCGGGGCAAACTGAACGCACAGCTCCGCGAGAGTACGATTATGGCTATTTATATTCTAAATGGTGAGATTCATCGGTTTGGCAGCCGCAATCTTGGAACCGTACTATACGGGGATTTGCAGCTCCGGGATCCCGGCAATCATATTGCAGGACAAGTCTATGAACCATTGACTGCCGAGCAGTTGCTCACTCTCGATCCCGATCATCTGTTAATAGCAAGCAGCAGCGATCCCCTCTCGCAGCAGCTTTGGAAGGATATGACTGGAAGACCCGAATGGCAATGGATGTCCGCTGTCCGTAACGGCAAGGTGCACCGGATTCAACCGGACCCCTGGTTCGAATACTCTGCGATGGGACATGAGCGGATTCTCCGTGAGGTTGCTCGGCTTTTTCCTTAAATCGTCCATTCTAATCCCTAGCATTGACTATGGTCAGCCCTTACTGCAGCGAGTATGCTAGCTTAAGTAATATTGATTCTCAATTTCAGTCTCAGGAGGGCAACCATGTTTTACGTACAAAAATATCGTCTTATTGCCGCAATCTTGCTTCTTGCTACGGCGCTTTACGGCTGCAGCAGTGCGAACAATACTGCGCCCGCCGCCAATGAAACGGCAACGCCACAAGCTTCACCCCGAACGGTCAATGATGATCTGGGCAACCAAGTCAAGATTCCGGCCAACCCTCAACGCATCGTTGCTCCTTACCTGGAGGATGCTCTGCTGGCACTCGGCGTCACACCGGCAGCACAATGGTCGGCAGGCAATTTGCTGCTCAATTATTTGCAGCCTCAACTTAAGGATGTTCCTAAGCTGGACTTCGTCAGTCTGGATCCCGAAGCCGTATTAAGCTTCTCTCCCGATCTGTTTATCATACCGTTCGCTGCACGGGTTCAGAATGGCGCTTACGATCAGTACGCCAATGTCGCTCCAACCTACGTCTTCCAAGATGCAACGAAGGATTGGAAAAAAACATTGCTAACCCTTGCTGACCTGCTGAACAAAACAGATCAAGCGAATGAGGCGCTTAAGCAATATGACACCAAAATGGCTGAAATCAAATCAGCACTACAAGACAAGACAGCCGGCAAACGTGCAGCCATCATGCTCATCTCGGACAAGTCATTTTCGCTGATGCAGGAGAATACGTACAGCGGCAAAGTCGTATACGGTGAGCTTGGGATGCAAGTACCGGCAGGAGCAGAGGGCAACGACTGGAAGGAGCTTTCTCTGGAAAACCTGCCAGAGTTGAAAGCCGATTACATCTTCCTTATGCAGGTGGATGGCGCCGATCCTTTGAAGAACACGGAGCTTTCAACGATCTATAACACTTCCGTATGGAAAAATCTTGATGCAGTCAAGTCTGGACATGTCTACAGCGTTGACCGGGATTATTGGATCAACACGGGCCTTAATGCGAACCTAAAGATCGCAGATGATGTTCAAAAACTGCTGGCAAACCCATAAAATAGCTTCATACAACAACAAGCCGACTTCTCTATGGGAGTCGGCTTTATTAATTCTACTATAGCCAGCAGAACAAAGTCCGCCCGCTCCCCCGCTCCTCTGCTCCAATGGCTGCCGAATATCTTTCCCTCATCAGGGAAAAGATGTAAATGAATCGATATTTCAATTCGGACAGGAGACTCGCATGCGGAAATTGCCTAATCCTTCACCTGACTACCCTACATCCGACAAGCCTTCTTATCCGGACATTTCTTCCCGCCTGGAAGAAAACTTGAAGTCGATCGAAGGCTTTTTTGCCAACTGCAAAGATTTAAAAATCTACCCATGGAATTATGGACAAGGCTTGGAGCATTCGGCCTTTACCGTTTACTTTGATACGTTAACTAAAACGACCGTTACGAACTTTGCAAAGGATACGCTGCAAAATCTGGTCCCGCATGAGCTGGGGCCTGCCGAGACGGTTACGATTAAGGATATTGTCCATTATTTTGAAAATCATGGCATAGCTTCCCCTAACGTGGAGCTTATGAGCGATATGCAGCAAGCCGTCAGAGGCATTCTAGACGGTAAAGTCGTCATTTTTTTCAACGGATGGCCTAAAGCAATCGCCTATTTCGCCCTTGATGTCGAACAGCGCCAAACCTCCGAGCCCATCACGGAGCCTACCGTTCAAGGTCCGCATGTCAGCTTCATTGAAAGCTTGGACCGCAATATCGGTGTTATTCGAAGTCTGCTGAAATCGCATGATCTTAAATTTGAGTATTTCACATCCGGGGAGAAAGCTCATAGAACCGTGTCCTATGGTTATTTGGATGGCGTCGTCAAGCCGGAGACATTAGAAGTGTTTAAACAAAAGATTAAGGGTATTGATCAAGAGGAAATTATTGAAGTTTCCTATCTGGAAGAGTGGGTTAATGATTCGAATTATTCTCCTTTTCCGCAAGTCCGGTATACAGAACGCCCAGATACGGCAATTACCTCTCTGCTGGATGGCAAAATCATTGCCTTAGTCGATGGAAGCCCTGCGGTGCTAATCTGTCCGGGCAAATTCATTGAATTTTTTACAAACAGTGAGGATTATTACTACCGGACGATTTTCTCTTCGCTAATCCGATTGATTCGTCTGGCTGCGTTCCTCATAGCGCTGATGCTGCCCAGCACCTACATTGCGTTATCAACGTTCCACTCCGAACTCATACCGACGGTTCTCTTGCTAGCCATATTAGATACGCGGGAAGGAATCCCCTTTCCGGCTATGATCGAGGCATTGATTATGGAGTTTTTCTTTGAGCTGCTGCGGGAGGCAGGCATTCGTCTGCCCCGGCCGATCGGTTCGGCCGTTAGCATCGTTGGAGCGTTGGTTATCGGCCAAGCCGCTATTCAATCACAGATTGCTTCTCCGGTTATGGTCATTGTCGTGGCCTTGACGGGCATTGCCTCCTTCGCGCTTCCTCAATACAATATGGCCGTCGCACTGCGAATTCTGCGCTTTCCGTTAATGTTTCTGGCCGCGACGTTTGGCGGACTAGGCATCATGGTAGGCTTTATTCTCATTTACCTTCACCTGGCTACGCTGCGCTCCTTGGGGGAGCCTTATCTGGATTCGTTAGCTCCACTGGATGTAAAAAGGCTGCGAGACACGATTTTCGTGTTGCCCAGACGTTTGTTAGTTCATTCGCCTCGAAGCCGGCATCTGCATAAAAAATCTGCGGGAAGGAAGAAATCATAGTGAAGCCACTCTTCTCCTTTCTCGCTTCATTTCTTGTGCTTTGCGTGATTACCGGATGCTGGGATAATAATGAACTGGATGAATATGGCTATGTGCAAGCGATATCGATTGATCAAGGCGAGGGTGACTTTATCGATATTACAACCCACTTTTACAACCCATCCAGTAAAATGCAATCCGATATGGCAACGAGCGCAGCAGCTCAAGGAATTAATATTCGTACAACGGGAGAAACCTTTTTTGAAGCGATGCGTGAGATCCCTACAAAATTCGGGCGTAAGGCCAAGTGGGATCATATGCGCGTCATTATCATTGGAGAGAAATTGGCTAGAACGTTGAACATCCGGGAAGTGCTTGATTTTTTCTCAAGAGACCATGAACCGCGGGGCACAATTCTTCCTATCATTGCTGAGAAATCGGCGGCAGATTTTCTGGATATCAAACCATTTATCGAGCAGACCATCGGTCAACAGTATAGAAAGATGGAGACGACCGGATCTCTTTATTCCGCAAAGACATCTAGTCTTCCGCTTTATGATCTCGCGATACAGCTAAGCAGTCCCTCCAAAACCTCTGCTATGCCTTACCTGCATAAGAACAGCTTAGATAATAAGGCGGCAATATCCGGGGTTGCATTAATTCAAGACGGGAAAATGGTAGGGCTTCTTAAGGAGAAAGATACCGAAACGCTGATGATGCTGACAGATAAATATAAGTATGGGGTGTTTGAATTCCCTTGCATGAATCATGAGAAGAAGCAGATCTATAATAAAGAATCGCTTGAGATTATCAATTTCAACAGTCAATTGGTCTCCAAAGTGAAAAATGATAAGGTAACCGTCGACGTCCATATGTCGATTGAAGGTACAACCGGTGAACTGCGATGCTCTAATCTAAAAACCAAGCAAGATATGGAGCGTTTCGAACAGACGATTAAGGATCAGGTGGAGCAACAGATTCAACATGCTATTCGTACCTTTAAAGCCAAAAAAGTGGATGTGCTCGGAATCGGCAATCAAATTTACCGGAACAATCCGAAGCTCTGGAAACAGCTGGAGCCCGATTGGAATGACAAGCTTGCCCAAATGCAGTTTCAAACCCATGTCCAAGTTCATGTGTTAAGTACGGGCATGAACGCAGGCACCATATTTGGGAAGAAGGAGAATAATTAACTGTGTTAGGAAAAACCATCTGCGTCCTACTGCTCGCTTCCGCGATGCTGATCCATGACATTCCGAAAGTGAAGGCCGCCAGCAATCGGGATCGGCTAGTGTACATCGCGATGTTGGCGCCGCTCCTCTATCTTGCTGTTGTCTTTCTAACAGCCCAGCCTTGGCCTAACCTCGACAGGATTTTCAATTTGTTTACCGGGCCGGCTAAATTATTCATTCGCTGGCTCAATCCCATGCATACGTAAGCTCTATAACAGTTGGAGGAGACCCCATGAAACAACAAGAACGCGTCAGTTCGATTCAAATGTCCATGCTGTTCCTTTTTTTCATGACAGGCTCCTCCATCGTCATCGTCCCTGCGCCCTTAACGAACATTGCAGGCAATGGAGCGTGGATTTCTCTTCTCCTTGCCACAGCGATAGGAATGCTTCTGCTGGCTGCTGTTCTCTATCTAAATCGGCTGGCCCCCGAGCTCTCGCTGGTCGGACAAAGCCGGTCCGCAATGGGAAAAGGACTTACCTTCCTGTTGTTGATCCCCTTCAGCTGCGTATTGCTGTGGAATATTTCAGGCGTTGTGATTGAGATCGGAATCTTCTTCAAGAACACGATGCTGAAAGAAACTCCTACTTACGCTGTAAGCACCTTGTTTTTTATTATGATCGGACTAACCGCAATGGCAGGAATCGAGGTCATTGCCCGGATGGCTGCTGTATTCATGTTCCTGATGTTCGGCTGTATTGTCCTGATCTGGATTCTGGTTGCTAACCTGTACCACCCGCAATACTTGCTACCCGTGATGCCAGACGGCATAGGCCCCATCCTAAACGCTTCTTACGTGGTATATGGTTTCCCTTACTCTGAGTTGGTCGTATTCTCGGTCATCTTCTCGTTTGTACGTAAGGACGAGAATGCTCAGCTGCGCAAACATATGTACGTCGCGCTTATTATCAATTCCTTGACGTTAATTGCTTCGGTCATCAGCAGCATTATGGTGCTTGGACCACTGTCTGGAGATTTGAAATACTCTTTGTACCAATTAGCCAGGTTAATCTCGTTTCAGGAGGTGATCGAGCGAATCGAATCCGTCATCGGATTCTCGCTCATCGTCGGCTTTTATTTCAAAGCCTCTATCCTCCTGCTCATCCTGATTAAACTATTGAAAGAATTGCTAGGCTTGAAAAATGAGCGCTTGGTCGTATTCCCTGTTGCCTTCATCTGCCTATTACTGTCCGTGACCACTTATACGAAGGAATCTCAATTGGAGGAATTCGTCAATGTGACCTGGCCGCTGCTCAATACTCTCGCCTATACCATACCCGTTCTTCTCATTCTGTTGGTCACCGTTATAAGACATCATAGCAAGGGAAGTAAAGAGCAATAGTTGTACGTTGTGATTAATCAGCCAGTCAAGCTGTTACGTCCACCTTCTTCAGTCGGCGAATCGTCATTCCGGCAACGATAACGATAAACAGGATACACATCGTCCAGAATCGGATCCTATCGCTAGCTGACAGACTCTCCTGGCTTATAACGCCCATGCCGATTGTTAGAAGCGAATAGGGAAAATAGAGGCCCAGCTTCATTACATACATGCCCAAGCCGATAAATACCGCACATACGCTAATACCAATAGGTATGGCAAAGCTGCGGATTTGCATGGAAAGCCGAAGCTGTATAGCGCCGATTGCAAGCGATGCAAACCAGCCGCGAATGATCCATCCGACCGTCTCCAGAGGAAATGGCTGCTGCAATCCAAACAGCTTCCCGGCTCCGAAATAAAGAGCGATAAAAAATAGCTGCACAAAAAGAAGAAGTAAACCGACGATCACCAATTTTGAAGCAAAAATAGAGGCAACGGATACGGGCGCCGTCATCACCGCATTCCAGTTTCTGTTCATATGCTCCAGCCTGCAGACATAGGCGCTGCAGATCGCAATAAGCACAGGAAGAAAAAACTGCCCATAAAACAGACTTACCTGCGTCCACAGGCTGTACCAGCCATTTTGCAGAACCGCTTGGTTAAAATAATAGTTGGCGCAGCCGATCAGAACGCTAAATACAGGCAGCACCACAAGTATAAGCCACATACGGGAATGACGAAGCTTCAGCCATTCTGCCTGAATACATCTTTTCAACATCTCTAATTCCTCCTTCTCATCCACCTAAACATCCTGCCGGGATACATGAATGCTTCCCGCGAAATACACCACTGCCCCCATGATAACAAGCGTAAGGGGCAAGCTTGCTCCGATGTCCCGGACAACAAGCTCCATCGTATTGTCTGCATAATGACTGGCTACGGGGCTCAGCCCTGTATAATAGGACCAAATAAAGAGACGGCGTACCACCGCCGGAAAGAAATCCACCGTGATGCCGATAAAGCCGCCAATCATCCCCAGACAAAGCCCAAAGGCTTGGTTTTTGACAGCTAGAGAGATCCACTGCTGCAAGGCGATAATAACCATCGTTGTTATCATCGTGCCGCCCCAAAACCGGATCAACAGAACAAAAGGAATAGAAGGCTCGAAGCCATGCATAACACCAAAGCCTAACATGGCCAAGAATTGCAGCAGTATAGCAAATAACATCAATATGCAAGCGCAGCTATATTTAGCCGCATAAATATGACTTCGCTTGACAGAGGCAGCCATCAACAGCTTCCACGTACTGCCTTTGTACTCCATATCGCATATGCGTGAAGCGACTACCGCCGAAATAATAGGCAGAAACAGTCCATTCATCGAGGCAAGCAGCATAATCAGAACCTCCCACCCCGCATTGTCCGGATTCCGGGACATCGACATACTGGATGCCATGAAAGCCCACGCTAGCTCCACGCATAGAAACAAGCTAATCATGAGAAACAGACGCTTGCGTCGCAGTTTGAAAAACTCAAGCCCAATCATTTTCATTAGAGACTTCTCTCCTTTCCCGTAAGCTCAAGGAAAATGCGCTCTAAACTTTTCTTATGCTCTTCGATTCGAATAACATCCAGCCCAGCCCCAAGGAGCATCCTGTTCGCCTCCGCTACTTGGACATCATTCAGAGCTTGGAGCGTCAAGTAATCGTCGCTGATGACCGGCTGCAGTCCATGACGATAAAGCAGTTTTTGCGCTGCCGCGTTATCTGTTGTTTTCATCGCGATAGATGACTGGCTTTTGCTTTGAAGCAGGTCCATACTGCCTTGAAACAACAGTTGCCCCTCACTTATAATGCCAACTGAAGTGGCAATTTGCTCAATCTCGGATAACAAATGACTGGAGATTAAGACGGTAATCCCGTAACGCTGCGGCAAAGATTGAATCAGCTCGCGGATTTCACCAATGCCAGCCGGATCAAGGCCGTTGGTCGGCTCATCAAGTATTAATAGTTTTGGAAAAGATACCAGTGCCATCGCAATGCCAAGCCTCTGCTTCATGCCAAGCGAATATTGCCCGACTTGCTTGTTCTTTTGATTATCCAACCGGACGATTTTCAAGGCGTCATGCACATTTTTATCCGGCACATTGCGCAGACGCTGTACAATACGCATGTTCTCCAGCCCGGTCAGATGACCGTAATAAGAGGGGGATTCAATCAGCGATCCGGTTTGGCTCAGAATCAGCCGGCGGTTTCGATTAAACTCCTTGCCAAAGACTACAACTTTACCGCCAGAAGGCTTGGCAAGTCCCAGCAGCATTTTCAAAGTTGTCGATTTTCCCGCTCCATTCGGACCTAAGAAACCATATACATCGCCTTCATATACCGTTAAGTTCACCTTGTTAACCCGATAGGCATCACCATAGCGCTTGGATAGATTTTGCGTGGAAATAATCGTATTCATCGTCTTGCTCACTCCTAGTGGATTGTATTCGGCTTCTCTTATTCCGTAATTAGAGTGTAAGGAAGCGACCCTACAGCCAACTTAAACGAGCCTTACGATAACCTTAAATGATCTTCAAAGACGTGAATAATGTGGAATGACAGGAAGTACCTAGTATAATGAATAGGGGTGATTGGTATGGACAATTTGAAGCATAAAAAAATTCTCATCGTAGATGATGAGCTTGAAATTCGTACGATGATTGACGGTTTTCTGCGCAAGGAAGGTTTTACCCGTATCTATCATGCGGCCAATGGTCAGGAAACGATGGCGAATCTTGTTACCAACAAGCCCGATATCGCGATTCTAGACGTTATGCTTCCGGATAGCGACGGATTTGCCCTCCTTTCTTCTATACGTCAATTTTCACAAATACCGGTTCTGTTTCTGTCCGCTAGAGGTGAAGACGAAGATAGGCTGCTAGGCCTCGGACTAGGCGCAGATGATTATATGGTCAAGCCCTTTCTGCCGCGGGAACTTGTACTTCGGCTAATGATCATATTACGAAGGGTATATGCTCCGCCAAGGCATGAGCCACAGCCGCAATTTAAACTGGGGACGTATACCGTCGATCTCGAAGGCTCAGTCGTACATAGCAGCTCAGGGGAGCAAAGCTTAACAGCGAAAGAAAATACGCTGCTTAAGAAGCTTTATGAGAACCGGGGGCGTATTGTGACGAGCGATGCATTATGTCAATCCGTGTGGGGTGACGATTACTACGGCTATGAGAACACGTTGATGGTACATATCAGGCGGATACGGGAAAAAATCGAGGCGGCTCCCTCCAGTCCTGAACACCTGCTTACGGTACGGGGACTTGGCTATAAACTGATGGTGAAGGAGGCGTAATATGGACGGAGCCGTCCGCATTTTACGGCGTTTCGTAGGATCGACTATTCTTATCTCTATCTTCCTGCTCGTCCTCAATCTGATTACACTTGGAGCCTGGGTATTTAATGGCATGAATGAATCGCCATCTCCCAAAAGCGTTACCCAAAGCATGATGAAACATCTGCATCTGAATAACGGAAGCATCACGCTAGATCCCGAAGCGGAAGAGCTGTTGCAGCAAAATAAGGTTTGGACGATGCTCCTTAACGAGGATGGAAAGGTGATGTGGAGCTACGCTCTGCCGGATGAGCTGCCCCGCTCTTACTCCCTTACCGATGTAGCGAAGTTTTCCCGCCATTATTTAATGGATTATCCGGTGTACGTATGGGAGCATGAAGGCGGACTTGCTGTCATCGGTTATCCCAAGGACAGCTACGTGAAATATCAATTTAATTATTCGGTTAGCTGGATACAGGATATCCCTTTCCGCTCTTTTATTTTACTCGTTGGAAATATTGCTTTGGCATTGCTGCTCTCTCTCTTCATCGGCTCTCGTCTCATCAGATCGATAGCGCCGCT
Source organism: Paenibacillus radicis (ex Gao et al. 2016) (assembly GCF_014641555.1). Lineage (GTDB taxonomy): Bacteria > Bacillota > Bacilli > Paenibacillales > Paenibacillaceae > Pristimantibacillus > Pristimantibacillus radicis. The sequence continues at coordinate 8,905 of NZ_BMHY01000020.1, read as the reverse complement.
TATTCGGGGCATTCATGCTCTGGCTGATAAACAAAGTGCACATGTAGAGCCTAAGGGAGTTTTGAGCAGTCTGGCTGCAAGCATTAACCACACATCGGAATTGCTGCAGCAGCAGAACGTTGCGCTTAAAGCCAGAGATGAAGCACGCTCGAACTGGATTGCCGGCATCTCCCACGATATTCGCACGCCGCTGTCCATGGTGCTTGGATACGCTAGTGAATTAGAGGAGAGCGACTCGCTCCCTTCCGAACAACAACAGAAAGCCGGCATTATCCGGCAACAGGGAGAGAAGCTTCGTTCTCTTATTCATGATTTAAACTTAGTCTCCATGCTGGAGTACGAAATGCAGCCGCTGCATATCAAGCCGATCCGGCTATCTGCACTAGCGCGTCAAGCTGCCGCTGATTTTATGAACAACGGTTTGGATGAACGATTCTCCTTGGAGCTGGAATTTGCAGATGAGCAGTTGAAAGTTAACGGGGATGAAAAGCTGCTGTTGCGCGCCATCACCAACCTGGTGCAAAACAGCGTTGCCCACAACGCGGAAGGATGCCGTATCAAGCTGCAAACGCAGGCTTCTTCGGATCGGGAAGTTTGCCGGTTAATTGTAACCGACAACGGGAAAGGCGTGTCCGCAAGCGTCCTGCCCGATTTGCTCGAATTGCCTTATTCTTCAAGAAGAAAACATCCTGTACACAACGGTCATGGGCTAGGATTGCCGATGGTCGCAAGAATTGCTAAAGCACATCAAGGACAGCTCATTTTGAGGAGTAAAATCGGACAAGGCTTGGAAGTCATCATTGAACTGCCAGCCGCGGATGCTTGTACTTAAAAGTGAGGCAATAAGCCACAAGTCGTCATGCGAATTGTGGCTTATTGCCGGCACTTCAAATCAGACCATTTAACCATTCCGCATTGAAAGCAGAATATCCATTTTCTTAAAGCTCCTCTCGGTTCATTTAAAACCGATGTTTGTTCTCTTCAACCCACACCTCAAAGGACTTAAGCGGCACGTCATACTCCCTCGTTTCATTTATATCAAATCCGTAACCGGGGACGACCTCTAACCACTCCATGAAATTAACTGTTCCCTCGAGCATGCCGCGTTTCACGGTTTCCTCAGCGCTAAGCGTTTCAAAAACCACTTCCTTATGAAGAAAACGACTCAGCGTTTGAGCAATCTGAGTCATGGAAAGCTCGTCGCTTGCGATATTAATGTCCTTTCTATTAAACTTCACCGGATTCTCAAAAGCTGCACGAGCGAACTGGGCTGTATCCTCCCCGGAATTCAATTTCAACGGGGTATCTGCTTTCATCGAGCCAAACAAAACTCCGTTCTTAAGTTCCGGTGCCATATAGACTGAATTAGGCTCCAAAAAATTCTCCATAAACCAGCAAGGATGTAGAATCGTCCAATATGGGAAACCGCCATTACGTACAAGCTCTTCGATGACGTATTTATTCTCCCAAGTCTGAACCATTAACTCATATTTATCCCACCAAGGAAATAAATTGCTGCCGGCGACCGAGGTGTGTACGATTTGTTCAATTCCGAATTTCCTTGCAGCCTGTACAATGTTTGCAGCATTACGCGGCTCGACCGTTGGATCATAGGGGTCGGCGTACTGCGCTGAAAAAATCGCCGATACATTCTGCATGGCTGGTTCCAACGATGCTGGATCGGCCATGTCACCTTGTATCATCTCCGCCCCCAGGATAGCCATCGCCTTGGCAGCTGAAGACTCCAGATTTCTGGTCAGGATCCGCACATGATGACCATGCTTCAGCAACTCACGGGCTACATTTCCTCCCTGGGTTCCTGTGCCTCCTATAACCAATATTGGTTTTGTTTTGTTGGACTCCATATCGAACCTCTCCCGTCTAAATATCGTTTATAGAACAATCGAATTATATTACCGAGGTAAAGTTTTGTCAACACTATGGTAATGTAATTCAGGAGGATGAGCTGACACGGAACATACAAATTAAAAAAAACGCTCCACAACTGCTGTGCGGAGCGTTCCAAATTGATTCACCTATTCTGCTTTAACAACCAACAAAATTTCGAATCGCTTCTTCGTTTCTTCCAGAATATCGAAGCTGCCACCCATAGTCGCCCAATTCAGAATAATACCGTTGGCAATAATGCACATCGAATCGAGCAAATCCTCGGCACTCGCTGGATTCCTAATCTGGCCTTCATCTTTGGCCCGTTGGATCAGAGTGGGAATAATATTGCCCAATAAGGATGATTTGCTCTTATCTAGAGGGAGTATTTGGTTCCGAAGGTGAACTCTGTAGTTTTCCTTCGTCATTTCGACGCCCAAGCGAACGCTGTGCTTCACATAAATCTCCATGACTTTCATGGCCTGGTCTGCATAATCGTTGACCGACAGAATATCCAGTAAATCATCATTGGATATCATGTTGTCAAAGGAAAATAATTCGGTTATCAACTGATCCTTGGACTTGAAGTGGTAGTAAAACGCAGTTTTGGTCACACTGATCTCTTTACAAATTTGATTGATCGTGACTTGATCGAACCCATATTTATTAAATAAATTGATGCTTACATTCAAAATGGCTTCTTTGGTTGCACCTCTTGCACTCATAATATGCTCCCAGCTCCTTTGTCCATATTATAAAACATGTGACCATGAAAAAGTAGCACATAACCGTAGTAAGGTTTTTTATGTTTATGGTATTAATGAGATGTATCCCTTCCAGTAACAAAAACAGCCGCCCCGTAGTAACGGAGCGGCCATTTGCCAGCAATCATTCAACTTATTCTGCAATATGGGAGACGTTCTCCCATTCCTTCACTTCTTCGATCCGTTTGCTCAGAGCATCGCTGATACTGTAGGTAGCCATCGAGCCGACTGGGAAATGCAGCGGAGGATTGTCGCTGTTGATCATCGCGATCATTGCTTCCACCGCTTTGTCCTGTTTGCCTAATTGAAGCGAGTTGTAGCTTTGGTAGAAAGCCTCATAGACTGGAGCATATTCCGGAAGCGGGTTGGACTGTTTTTGGGATTGTCCCATAAATTCCGTTTCGAACACACCTGGCTCCACGATCGTTGTCTTGATGCCGAATGGAGCAAGCTCAGCGGACATCGCTTTGGAGAAGCCCTCAACAGCAAACTTAGAAGCTGCATAAATGCTGTATGCCGGTACGGCCCACACGCCGAACACGGATGAGATATTTACGTAATGGCCGGAGCCCTGTTTCTTGAAGACCGGCAGCGTCTCGCGGATGACGTCCAGCATTCCAAATACATTGACGTCAAATTGATGACGAATTTGCTCGTCGGTATATTCCTCTAGCATCCCAAACAGCCCATAGCCTGCGTTGTTGACGACAATATCAATCGTGCCGAATTTGGCTACCGCCTCTTGAACCGCAGCTTGAATTTGCTCCTTATTCGTTACATCCAGCACCGCAAGATGGACATTGTCAGGTGATTTTGCCTTCAGATCGGCAATGTCCTCCAGCTTCCGTGCGGTTGCTACAATTTTGTCCCCGGTATCCAGCAATTGCTCGACAAACTTACGGCCAAATCCTGAAGATGTCCCTGTAATAAACCATACTTTACTCATTAATAACCATCCTATTCTATAATAAAATATTACTTCATGTTGTTGTTAATGGTTGCGGATCAGCCGATCCATGTTACCCTTGGCGATAAATCGGAGCGCCCAGTGGAGATGCCCCTGCGCCTCCATCTGCGCTGATCTCAGCACCTTGGACAAATGAGGATTCATCCGACGCCAGAAACAATGCGACATTCGCAATTTCTTCAGGCTCACCCAATCGCTTCAGCGGAATGCTGCGCGAAAGTACGGACTCCAGCTTCGCAAAGCCTTCATCTGTCGACTGTCCCCAGATTGGGGTGCGTGTTGCGCCAGGAGAAACGGAGTTCACACGAATGCCTCGCGGTGACAATTCCGATGCCAACACTCGTGCCATGCTGCTAATAGCACCTTTGCTAGCTGCATATGCCGCATAGCCCGGGCTGCCCGCTTTAGCCAGAACGGATGTGTTCAATATGACGGAACCACCTGATCTTAAATGTGCTGCTGCTGCTTGAACAAGAAAGAATACGCCAGTTACGTTTACTTTGAGCACTTCTTCGAAAACGGATAACTCCGTCCCTCCCACCGGTGTTTGAGCCGAAATACCAGCATTCGCGAACACAATATCCAGTCCGCCGAATGTATCGACTGCCGCAGCTACCGCTTTTTCTGCGCTTGCCGGATCAGTAGCATCTGCTTGGACGGCCAGAACGTTCGAACCAAGCTGTTGAACGGCTGCATCCAACGTGGATTGATTCCGTCCTGTAATAATAACCTTTGCACCTTCTTCTACAAACCGCTTGGCCGTCGCGAGTCCAATTCCGCTATTTCCGCCTGTAATTAATGCTACTTTTCCATTCAGTCTTCCCATGCTAATCCGCTCCCTTTGCTTTTATTAGTGAACAACTGTTGTACTTAATGAACCTGTTGTATCCATCGTCCTCAATTGGGAACGATCATTCTAAAAAGAGTAAAAAAATTTCTACCGGACCACTTCAAAACTTGTTAGATCTATTAGAGAAATTTTGGCCGCGAAGGCCGTCATCCTTCTCACAATTTCGATAATAACATATTGAGAACGATCAGTAAATAATTATTTTTTACCGATTGTTCTCAATAGTCAAATGATGCCGGCTTCATAGGCTTTAATTCTCTCGCGGAAATTGCCTTTGGCCAAATAAGCTCCTCCGGACCGCTCAATCGCACGCTCGACCAGAACATCCATCGCATCTATTACATAGCTTCTTATTTGCAGCGGCAGCGGAATGCAAGACAACTCCGTACATGCCAGAATGATCCGGTCACAGCGATACGTCTCTCTCATTTGCTGCACAACTTTTATCAATTCAACAGCATTTAAATTTCCATCTCGTTTGACTTGCTCATAAATGATTTGCGATACCTTCCGTTGAAGGGATTGTGCCGGAATCACATATTCCAAGCCATAGCGCTCGCAGCTTTCGGCATACACGCCGCTCTTGATCGTACCGTCCGTAGCGAGCAGACCAACACGACTAACCGGGTCGCCCGACTTGCTTACTTCCTGAACCGTTTCATTGACCATATGAATGATCGGAACAGACGTCAACCGCTGCATTTGCTCATAGAAGAAATGCGAAGTATTGCAAGGAATCGCGATATTTGCCGTTCCCGCCAGCTCGAGCAGCTCCAGATCTTTACGAACCGCCTCTATAAAAGCAACATGATCGCCGCTCGTTATGGCGTCCGTTCGATCAGGCAACGAAGCATGATTCAGAACGATCATATCAATATGCTCCTGATCTTGCTTTGCAGCCGTTCTCGCGATCACCCGTTCCATAAATACAGCCGTAGCTTGTGGCCCCATTCCGCCAAGTACGCCTAACCGCTGACGTGCCGTAACCGCTGCTACCCCCCGTATCGACATCCTTATTTCCCCCTGACAATTTCTAGCGTGTCCAATTCTGCTGCATGAATAGAATGGATAATTGCAGATCCAGCCAGATTTTTCGCTGTCATAAACGCATTGACAATTTCTTTCTCATTAAAGGGCGCTAGCGTGCTTCCTAATAGCTGAGTTGTCTCATGGCCTTTGCCCGTAATGAGGACGATATCTCCCGGCAGACATTGAGATAATGCAAAATGAATGGCTTCCTTACGGTCAACGAAGGAGTGATAACTGCCCCCCGCCTGCTTAACTCCTCTAGTGATTTCATGAATGAGACGCACAGGATTTTGACGTTTCGGGTTATCCGAGGTAACGACAGATATATCCGCATATGTTCCAGCCACCTTGCCCATCGCTCTGCGCTTCCGTTCCCCATGAATGCCATCCGCTCCGTAAACGCCGAATACTAGAATAACTCTGCCGCTTGCAAAAGAACGAATCGTTGTAAGCACCTGCTCCAAACCGTCTTCCGTGTGAGCGAAATCGACGACTACTTTATTGGCTGCGTCCTCGTACACGGTCTCCATTCTTCCTCGAATACCGGTTAGGTTATGGAGTCCAAGCTGAATCGTGGAGAGACTGATTCCTTGGCTGACCCCATAGGCAATCGCCGCCAATGCATTATAAACATAGATCATCCCCGGAAAATGAATCTGAATGGCAATCTCCCCAGCCGGAGTATGTGCGGTGAATACAGAGCGGTTTTCCAAACATTGAATATGAGTGGCATAGATGTCGCATGAAGGATGAATGCCGTAAGAAAGGACTGGAGCGTTGCGATCATTCAGCCTCTTGATGAGCAGCAGACCGTAAGGATCATCTGCATTAATAATGTTCATCTCGGTCGTTTGCTCGAATAATTGGGCCTTCGCTTCAAAATAATTTTCCATGGACTGATGAAGCTCCAGATGATCTGGCGTTAAATTCGTGAAGATACCCGTATTGAACCGGCTGTACGCCGTACGCTTCAAGTGCAAAGCATGGGAAGAGACCTCCATGACGCAATCCTCTACTCCCGACTCCCTCATCGTTGCAAACAATTGCTGCAAATGAAGAGATTCAGGTGTTGTATTCCGGGTTTCAACCGCGTCGCCCTTGATCTGGCTGCCCATTGTGCCAATCAGTCCTACCGAACGGCCTGCTTGCTCCAATATCGCTTGAATGAGATACGTGATGGAGGTTTTGCCATTCGTCCCCGTAACACCAATAAGATTCATATCCGCAGTGGGATTCCCGTAAAAGACAGCCGAGAGCTTGGCAAGGGCTTCTCTAGCATCCTGCACCATTAGAATCGGAATTCCGGCTCTAACCTCGACTTTCTTTTCAACTATGACGGCAACAGCTCCACGCTCGATAGCTTGATCAATATACTGGTGCCCGTCTGTTTCGAAGCCTGTGATAGCAACAAATAGACTACCCTTTTTCACTTCCCTCGAGTCAAAGGCAATTCCAGTTATCTCAATTTGCGGATCACCTTGCATAAGGGTATGTTCGAGACTGGCAACGATGGATGACAACAACATAAAGCGAACCTCCTCTGTAAGCATCTGTGTCATATGGGTTAGCCTTTGCGTGCTTTCCTAAGAAATTTGCCTAACAGTATCCCCATGTATGCGAGGGCTGGCTGCGGATCCTTCCAATCCCATATCGCATAAGCCTTAGGCCGGAATAGCAACGAACGAACAACTTGGGTGCGTGTCAGCTGTCCCGATCTCCAATAATCGCGTATCGCGAGCAGATCTTCGTAGGCGTACCAGAATACACGCTTTGTTGCTCTTGCTTCTGCGGATTGGCGCTGAACGTTTCCAGTCAATTCACAATAAGTAAGGTACGGAATATTCATCCCCGCCTGCTGGAGCAAGACGTTCAAATTTGTAATGCGGACATTAATCTCAATTAAATAAAATTGACCGGTTTCCGCATCCTTCTTGAACTCAATTTCCGCGAACCCCTTCCATCCAATGTGCTCCAGAAATTTCGCACCAATCTCATACAATTCCGGTGTCTTCTTATACTCGGTATAGACCGAGGCTCCAAAATTAACCGGATACTGGCGAAGCTTGCGGCAGCTTACCCAATTCGTTACCTGAGATTGTTGATTAAGGTAAGCGTCAAAGGTGTACATATGATCGTCGAATCCTGGAATAATGCGCTGCACGATCACTTCCAGCCCGGCCTGCTCTGCCTCATCCAATGCCTTGATCAGCTCCACCTTGTTATGTACTTTGAAGAGCTTGCGCCGGAAGTGGGCAACAAAGGCCGGAGAATCAACCGGTTTGACGATACAGGGATATTGAATAATATTTTCAATTTTCTCGAAAAAATGCTCGTCATTCAGCTTCACCGTTTCTGGTACACGAACATTGTTTTGTGTTGCCAGAAGATGAAGCGTCCCTTTATCCATGACCTTCGTATACAGCCCTTGTTCCGTCTGCGGAATCAAGTAATAGCGCTTCAGCTTCGCCAAATGCTCATCCACGATCTCAACATAGGAATCATGGCAAGGAATAAGAACTGGCGGGTGGCTTTGCTTGCTGGCATAATCGATCAAAAACCGGACAAAGCCTTCTTTGTCCTCCTTGTAATGAGGAGCGATTAGCTGCTCCGAGCAAAACTTCGACTTGGCACCGTAAGCCTGCTTGCTGGAATAGTCCACCGCTACCGTATGAATACCGTGTAGACCCAGGCAGCGAATCGTGCTAAGGCCTATATAATAATTACAGCCCAAAATGACCGCTTTATGTTTCATGTAAGCACATCCTATTTTCATCTAAATAAGTATCCCGCGTGATTGACCGGCATCGCTTGTTGGTCCTGTATGTATTTAAACAGATACATATTTCAAACTTGTATCTACAATGTAAATTTGTTGCGCAAGTGACTAAGGACTTAAAAAAAGAAGAAACCGGAGAGGCTGCCTCCGATCTGCGACGCTACACCGCGTGTGTTGGCTTATGTGCTTGGAACTGTGAGGATACACGAGAAGAGAGATTTCTGCTTAGTTTATCCCGTTTATCGTTTGGCATCCGAAAGTGATGCAACCCCCGGGCATAGAGGGAGGTTAAAAGATGGATGGCAGACTGAAGGAAATGGTCTGAAAACGCCAAAATGCTCCCCATTAACTATAAAAAACCCTCCTCAAATTGACTTTGTGGAGGGTTTACACATCATATTGTGATGTTAAAAGTCTGGGACAATTCAACACGCTCGACATACGATACGCATGATGTCACGAACCAGTAACCATTCACCATACCCCTGCCTGCGTTAATGAGGAACAAAATGCAAAAGTGCATTTTGATCAGCCGCAAACTGCCCAAAACAGCCCTCAAAATGCAAAAGCGGTTAGGCCCCCGTAATCCGGAGTTTTACCCTACAAATAACAGGTGCTTGAAGAAAAGCTCA
>NZ_BMHY01000019.1 GCF_014641555.1 Paenibacillus radicis (ex Gao et al. 2016) | reverse complement strand
GAATCATCTCCCTTTTCTTTATTTTAATATATTTGGATAGGGAGACTCTAGTTTATTTAGGGGGCCTTGGAGAAAGTGCAGGTTGTAAGCCTATTTTCCGACGATTTATCGCTTCAAAATGCAAATGTGCATTTTGATTGAGCCAAAATGCCTCGATAGAGAGAAATCGGGTGATTTGAAATGTACTTTTACATTTTGAAGGCTATTTGGGGTCATTTGAGACGCATCAGCCTGCACTTTTACATTTTGTTTCTCAAGTAACATAGGAGAAGTTAGCTTAGAGTAAAGTCGACTTGATTTCGCGGAAGCAATCACGTTGAATAAAGCCATGAGGGCGACTATCAAATAAAAGTAAAAGTTGAATTGCATAGGAGATGACACTTGCAGAGTGGAGTTAGCTACTTCTAATTCTCATCAGTGAGGCTACCGTGTGGACGCTGGCATGTGATTGGAGGTTATGTACGAATAGTTCAGTTAAAGGGCTCATCCTTCGCAAAAATTCAATGCATTCAAGGTTCTCGACAGCAAAAGGAGCCATCTTCTCAGACGGCTCCAGTTCTTCCTCCCTGCCTTTCTTCAATAAAGGCAGTATCATTCCGATATCCATTCCACTCGCTATTATTTCGCAAAGATATGATTGCCTATCGTTACAATCTGCTGGCGGGACCAAATCCATTTGGATGTAGCCGTCTTTGGATTGAAGTAATACAACGCGCCCCTTGAAGGGTCTTCGCCGCGCAGCGCATCCGTAGCAGCCCGGTAAGACTGCGAATCCGGCTGCAAGTAATACTGGCCGTCATCAACAGCTGTGAACGCACCAGATTGCTCAATGACGCCTTCTATCGTGTCCGGGAAGCCGGGCGCGCTCAATCTGTTCAATACAACAGCAGCAACCGCTACTTGACCTTTATAGGATTCCCCTCGCGCTTCCGCATAGATGATGCGGGCAAGCAGATTCAGCTCGCGTTCATTGGCCGAAACCTTCTTCAAGCTCGTCCAAGTGGATTCGCCGGCAATTCCGTCCTTCTTCAAGCCATAATCCGCTTGAAAACGGCGAACGGCATCCTCGGTCATTTTGCCATAAAACTCAGTTATGGCATCATTATTGAAGTAACCGAGCGTCTTCAGCCGGAACTGCAAGTCCGGCACGTCCACGCCGCTATCCCCGTAGCGCAGCGTTGCAGGTGCAGCCGCCTGTACAGCCTGTATCGGAACAGCAAATGCAATAATAATTGCAAATATATATATGATACTTCTGCGCATTATATGATTATTTATCATTATTCTTTTTTCCTCCTCATAATTTTAATAATTCATATCATGAATTAATGGAATTTTAATGGATTCGGATAACATTTCATGAGTTTAACACACTATCTTTTATCTAGTAACCCTAAACCATAAATTACATTTATTTGCTAAAGAAGCTTCTGGAAGTGAATTTCCCGCTTCTTAACCGCTTGTTCGCATTGTCCAAGGGGGGTTCAGTTGGTACAATATAGAAAGGTTTGAACAGAAGCGAGGTGCACGACCCTTGAATATTTTAAAGGTGAAAGACCGTCAAGAACTGGACCGCAAACTGCCGGCCATGCCGTGGTATGTGGAGAAATTCGTTAATTATAAGCTGCCTGACCTGTCGCCGTCTTCCTTGCTGGAGTACGTTCGGGACTATGAGCTATTCATGAAATGGCTCATTGCGGAAGGACTGTCGAGCGCTGCAGAAATTAAACAGGTTGAGCTTATCGAGCTCGAGCGTCTTCATATGGAAAGCATTGATAACTTTCGGATGTTTCTTGCTACCCACCCTACCCATCACAATACGAAAACGACGATCACAAGACGGTTGTCGTCCTTACGTTCGCTTTTTCATTATTTGAGCCAAATCGCCGAGGATGATGAATTTTATCCGCTGCTTAAGCGCAACGTAATGGCAAAGGTTTCGATCAAACGGACGCATAAGCCGAAGGATACGGCTGCCAAGCTGGAGGGCAAGCTGCTGCAAGAGGAAGAAATCGGAGAGTTTCTAGCTTACATCGGCCATTATTACGAGCAGGATATAGCCGCAAATAAGCAAGCACTTTATTCTTATAAATTGAATCAAACACGCGACGCTTGCATCATCAGTCTCATTCTTCATTCCGGGCTGCGCGTCTCCGAGTTGGTCAATCTCAATATTGACGATATCGATGTGAAGAAAAAGCTTTGTTACGTTTACCGCAAAGGTAAAAATGATGATACGTTCAAAACGCCGGTTTATTTTAGACAGGAAGCAACGGATGATCTGAATGCCTATCTGCAAATGCGCGATACTCGATATAAGGCGCCTAAACGAGAAAAAGCCCTCTTTCTCGCCATCGCTAACGGCAAAAAAGAAGGCTCTAGAATGACTAAGAGAGCTATTCAGGAAATGGTCATAAAATATGCGAAGCGATTCGGCAAGCCTTATCTCTCCGTACATAAGCTGCGCCATTCCTTCGCGACGGACTATTACCTCCGCAACGATATTTATATGACACAAGAGCAATTGGGTCACGCTTCACCGGAAACGACGCAAATATACGCTCATTTAACGGATAAGACGATGGCGGAAGCGATTGACCGGATTAAACGAAACAGCGAGGAATCGGCCTCCTCTTAGAGCAGCGCCTGCGACATGACCGCTTCCTGCATTTGCTGCTGCGTCTGCACGAGGTTGGCATAGGTGCCTCCTCTTTGCATCAGCTCGTCATGCGAGCCCTGCTCACTGATACGGCCATCCTGCACGACCAATATAACGTCGGCTTCTCTGATCGTAGACAGCCGGTGCGCAATAATAAATGCCGTTCTGCCGCCGAGCAGCGTCTCCAGTGCTTCCTGGATATGCTGCTCGGTTTCTGTATCGACACTGGAGGTCGCCTCATCCAGAATCAGAATGCGAGGGTCCGAGAGCAGCACCCGCCCGAAAGCAAGCAATTGCCGTTGTCCGACAGAAAGCTTGGAGCCGCGCTCTTCGAGTTCCGTATCGTAGCCGTTCGGCAGCCCCGCAACGACCCGGTCCAATCTCACACTCTCCGCCGCCTGAATCATCTGTTCTTCGGTACAATGATCATTTCCGTAGCGCAAATTCTGCTCTATTGTTCCGGAGAAAATAAAGGAGTCCTGAAGGACAATACCCATCTGCTGACGAAGTGATTCCAGCGTCACATCCTTAACATCAATATCATCGATCTTCACTTTGCCGTCCGTTGAATCATAAAACCTCATTAATAAATTGACGATCGTACTCTTTCCCGCTCCAGTTGGACCTACCAGTGCCACACGCTGTCCGGCGCGCACGTTAAAGCTCACATCATGAAGCACATCCGGTTTGTCCGGCGCATAACGGAAGGATACATTCTCGAACGAGACGTCACCGCGAACAGCGGGCAGACGTTTCGCATTTTCAGCGTTTGTCACTTCTGGATCCGTATCCAATATTTCAAATATCCGCTCTGCCGAAGCCATGGCTGACAGCACCTGGCTGTATACCTTCGACAAGGCGCTGAGCGGCCCCCAGAATCTCCACAAGTAATTAATGAATGCCATAATAAAACCTACAGTCAATACATCGTCCATAACCCGTGTCGCCCCAAACCAGATAACGACGCAAGTCCCGATCATGCCGATCATTTCGACAAACGGATATACCATTGATTCCAGCGTAACCGCTCGCATGAACGCCTTCTTGTTTCTTGTATTAATAACATCGAACTTTTCATTGTTCTGCTGCTGTCTTGAAAAAGCTTGAATGACGCGAATGCCTTGAATCGTCTCATTCAAGTTGCCGTTAATAGCCGACATCGTTTGGCGCGAGCGTGTCCAGGCGCCTTCAATGCGAGGCCGCATTCTGCCAACGACGAAATAGAGCAGCGGCATCGTAACGAATGAAAGCAAGGCAAGCTGCCAGTCCATCCATAGTAAAATAGCGATAATACCAACCAGATGCGTTACTTCCATAACGGTCGTAATCAATCCGCCGTTAATAAGCTCGCCAATCGCATTCGTATCATTCGTAATACGCGACATAATTTTGCCAGCCGGTCTGCCGTCGAAAAAACGGAAGCTCAGCTTTTGCAAATGATCGAATAATTGTTGACGTAAATCGAATAAAATCCGCTGGCCTGTAAAATTAATATATTTAGTCCGAATCCAATCACAGCCCCAGCCGATCAGCTTAATGGCGAGCAGCGTAATGCCGAATATATGTATCGCTTTAAAATCGCCATTTTTAATACCGTTATCGATAAGATAAGCAAGCAGCAGCGGTTCTGCCAGACTGAGCAGCATATTAATGAGGACAACAACGACGACGAAAGATAATATTTTACGATAAGGAGTCAGATAACCGAAGAGCTTGCGCATATAGCCCATATTAAACGGCTTTTCTTCGATTTCCTCCTCATCCCACTCCACTTGGCTCATTTGCATTCCTCCTTATAAAGAAGCTTGCTGCTTCTGCTGCTGTTCGAACAGCTTGCGGAAAAATCCGTTGCGCTCGCTCAGCTCCCTATGTGTCCCTTGCTCGACAAGCTTGCCGCGCTCTAGAACGATGATCCGGTCGGCATGCTGAATGGATGACAGCCGCTGCGCAATAATAAACGTTGTGCGCCCCTTCATCACCTCAAGCAATGCTTCATGAATGGCAGACTCCGTAGCGGTGTCTACGCTCGCTGTCGCTTCATCCAAGACGAGAATCGGCGAGTCCATCAGAATAGCTCGTGCTAGCGCGACCCTCTGCCGTTGTCCACCGGACAGCCCAACGCCTCGCTCCCCAATCAGCGTATCGTAGCCGTGAGGCAGCCCTTCGATAAACGAATGAATTTGCGCCTTTGCCGCCGCATGCTCAATTTGCTCTTGCGTAGCGCCCGGATATCCATATGCGATATTGTCCCGGATCGTAGCGGAGAACAAAAACGTCTCTTGCGGTACAATGCCAATACTCCGGCGAAGACCGTCGAGCTCGTAGTCGCGCACATCGGTGCCGTCGATAAGTACCCGGCCGCTTGATGTATCATAGAAACGTGATAGCAAGCCAATGAGGCTGCTTTTGCCCGATCCCGTTGCACCAAGCACCGCTATCACTTCACCCTGGTTGACTTTGAAATCGATACTTTTCAAGATTGGCTCATCGGATTTACGGTCCTGATCGGCAAAGTAGAAGCTTACCCCATCGAATGTCACAAAGCCCTTCATACCTTTCGTTTCACGTCCCGCGTCTGGCGACTCGATATCGACGTCCGCATCCAGCACTTCAAATACACGCGGCGCCGCTTTAACTGCCTGCTGCATAATGTTGATTTGCCATCCAAGCATATTGAGCGGCCAAATCATCCCCCACGTATACCATTGGAAAGCCATGAACGTTCCCATGGACATCTCATCGCGAGCGACGAAGATTGCGCCCAGCCAGATCATCAGCACGAACGTCAAACCGCCGAACAAGCCCATTAGAGGGAACGACTTCGCCTCCAGCTTCGCACGCTCCATGTTCGTCTCGAAATTTTGCTTGTTGCGTGCCGCAAACTTGCCCTTCTCGGAGTTTTCGGCTGCAAATGACTTCACGACACGAATGCCGGAAATGTTCTCCTGCAGCGTAGTCGTCAGCTTGCCCATCTGCTCTCGTATGCTGGACCAGGCCGGTCCAACTTTACGATAGAAGCGCCACAAGACGAGCAAAATAAGCGGTATCGTTACGGCGCTTATCAACGTTACTTGCCACTGCATCCACAGCATGAAAATAAAGGTGCCTACAAAGGTGAGCAAGCCCGTAAATAAGGCCATAGCGCCAAAGCCGACGAAGTTTTTAACCGCTTCGATATCGCCCGTCATACGCGACATAAGCTGTCCCGTTTGTGCTTTGTCATAATAAGTGAATGACAGCCGTTGAAGCTTGGCGTAAAGCTCCTCTCTCAGCTTAAATACGACGTTCTGCCCCACTAGCTCCTGTGAGTAGCCTTGCAGGAACATTCCCGCACTCTTCAGCGCTTGAACGCCTGCGAGCAGCAGCGTCAGCGATATCACTACAGACATGTTTTTGACGGCAATTCCTTTATCGAATATTTCCTTCAGTATCCATGGCGCAATTAAATCGAACAGAGTGGCCAGAATCATAATAATGACAGCAGCAACTACCCATCTGGCGCTTGGCTTTACGTAAATCATAAGCCTCATTAGCGTCTTCAAGAGACAATCCCCCTTTCAAAATAAGCAACAAAAAAGACCCCAAGCCGCAAACAGCCCAAGGTCTTTCGAGCGTTAACGATCGTTGAACAATCCGGCATCTGCCGTTGATATTCCTTCTTCGACCGCAAACTCAAAATCTTCGATGTCATAAATCTGTACAGGTACTTCAGCTTCGATCAGTTTATCCTGAAACTCGAACTGGTCCGACAATAGCGGAACGCTTAGCTTCGAGCTGGTTAACAGCAATTCCGTTTCAATCGGATCAAAATATTCGCCATAATGGGCATTGTCGACCGCATGAACGACCGTAAATTGTATACGTTCATTCAATATAAGCGGCGAGCTCTCCCGCCAAGGCAGCTGCATCGCTTTCTCAATTTTCTTGCGGTTGAGCGGATCCTCAAAAAAAGCGATCAGCTCCGCTATTTTGGTTCTAACATGAAAATCATCTTCAGGATCTTCCATGACCGGATCGGATCCGTCGCGCATATCGTAAAGTTCGAGAACGGAAGAATAAGGCACGACATAATCGATTGGACGGCTTGGGACAAGAAGATGCCCATAGGTTGCTACCATTACTGCTTCTATTACAAATCGCCGTCGCATGCTAGCTCCTCCTTCGGTACAAACGGTTCCACATTATTATACAATATTCCAACCGGTGTACAAGATAGCCAAACGCCAAATTTGCGTTAAATCCGCACTCCGCTGTAAAATAGGTTGGACATCAATCTGGAGGTTGACGCAATGGAACGAGAAGAAGCAATTATTATCGGGGCCGGTCCGTGCGGACTAGCAGCCGCCATTGAGCTGCAGCGAATCGGGCTGCGCCCGCTCATTATTGAGAAGAACAATATGGTACACTCGATTGCCCAATATCCCACGTATATGCATTTTTTCAGTACGGCAGACCGTTTGGAGATCGGCGATATTCCCTTCACTTCGCCCAATGAAAAGCCGTCTCGCCTTGAGGCGATCAATTATTACCGGACCGCTGCGCTTCGCCACGAGGTGCGGATCCATGCTTATGAGACTGTACAGCGCGTAGAACGCGAGAACGGCGAGTTCATCGTCCATAGCGTTGATCGCTTTGGCGATAACTGTGAATATGCTGCCCGCTATGTCGTAATTGCAACCGGCTATTTCGATCATCCGAACTATTTGGGCATTCCGGGAGAAAAACTGGACAAAGTTACCCACTTTTTCCGCGAATCCCATCCCTATACCGGCATGGAGGTCGCGATTATCGGCGGCAGCAACTCGGCTATCGACGCCGCTCTTGAGCTAGAACGCGCCGGCGCCAAAGTAACCATTATTTATCGCGGTGACACCTATTCCCGTAGCATTAAGCCTTGGGTACGCCCGGGTCTGGAGAAAAAGGTTGAGAACGGCAGCATTAAGATGCTGTTTCAATCCCAAGTCATTGAGATCGATAAGCGAAGCGTTATCATTCAAGGACCGGACGGAAAACATTCCATTCCCAATGACTTTGTACTGGCGCTAACCGGCTTCCATCCTGATCGCGATTTCTTGATCCACACCGGCGTAACGATTGCGGAGGAAGGATTCCCGTTCTTTGATGAGACGACAATGGAGACGAACGTTCCTGGCTTATATCTAGCCGGAGTCGTCGCCTCCAAGCATGAAGCAAATGAGATCTTCATTGAATCGGGACGATATCACGGCACTAAAATCGCCAAGCATATCGTCGAACAGCGCAGCTAGCGCTACGGACTTATTTATTTTTGAAAGACTTGCGGCTTGATTCATCAAGCCGCTTTTTCAATTGCTCAGCCGATTGTGCGTCCATCTCCCGCTCGCCGTATCGAACTTCCTCATAGGCCCGGACCAGCGACTGTTCTTCATCCGATGCCCCCTGTCTTTGTTGCCAAGACAACAGATCGGCAGCCGTCTCTTTCGGTGTCAAATGCGGCTGATATGAATAGCCCTTCTCAACGTGCCCCTTTATGAACCGCCGATACAAATAACGAATACGATCCGCTCCTGTTCGCAGCTCGCTCCAGCCCGGTTCCTTATCGGCTTTGCCCTTACGGCCTCTGCCCCATCTCGATGAAGACATGAGACTCTCAACTTCGTCGACATATCCGCCTTCCAACTCGCGGCTTTCGCTCGAACGGGCCAGCAGCCGGTCCATCGTCTTTCGAAGAAGACGGTACAGGCCGCGTCCGATAAAGAACAGCACGACACCCAATACAATAATAAGCAGAATCGTGCCGGCAATACGTAATATCGCTTCTAGAAGCAAAGCCCAGGCTGATGGCTCTGCTGGTTCAATCGGCAGTGCAGGATCCAAGGCCGGAGGTGGTTCCGTAGACGGTTCAATGGGCTCGGTCGGTCTGTTCAACCATCTCATGATGGCATCCCCAATTGCCCGGAAGGCGGATTCCAGCAGCTGCTGCAATTGGCGGAACAAGCTGATGATGATCAGAACAAGTACGACAAGCGCCGTCATCCATCTGTTCTGTCTGCGAAATCCTGCGGCTGTCCTGCTTCTGGATTCGCTGCCTGCTTCATCTGAAATCAGTCTTTCATTCGTTAAAAAGAAAAATAGAATGACCGCTGCGATGCCGCATACCGTCAAAGCGTTTCCGTAAGGCGTGATGTGAGGCAGCATTCCCTTAAACGGCTGGATCGCCACAAAGGCGAATATGCAGAAAATCATCGCGGTATTCGGAAACAGCTTAGTCCAGCCGTCGGCCATTTGGCTGATGCCTCTAAAGACGGCAAGCATACTGATGATGACCAGCAATACAACAAGTACGATAGCGGTACCGGCTGCGTTTTCCCCTAAATCCCATACAGCGATAAAACCGCCATGTGCCGCTCCAATGATAATAGCTGCCGTTAACCTGTAGATAAGCCGATTAAACTTCAAAACCTGTTTAAGAAATGCGCCAATTCCGTAGCAAAGAGGCAGTGTCAGCAGCCACAACAGAACAGCTTGATCCGAAAAAACATGAACGACAATCAGCAGCAGCAGCGGCAAGCAGAACAACACTTCGACTGCGCCCTTGAAAATAGAAGCGATCGGTGATTTGGAGTTAAATCTGCCTATCATCCGGCTGCACCTGCCTTCTCTTCCTGGTTGCGGGGCATGTCCGCCAGCATCCAGTGTACAACAGCATTCCCGTTGCCGCGAAGTCGTTCTGCCTGTAAGTCTATCTCCTCATTCCAATATGCCGAAATAATGAGAATGTCCCTCTGCGAATAGGCGTTGTCCGCTTCTCTCTGAAGCAGCTCTGCGAATCGCTCCGTCCGTGTAAGTTCCAGCCTGGCCATCGCCTCAAGCAGTTCAATAAGCTGTCCGTTGCCGCCTCGCGGCTCAAGAATGACGCTGTCCATTCCGCCGAGCATGGGCATATTGCAGCCAAAGCCTGCTTCCATACCGGATTGAATAACAGATTGTGCAGCTCCTGCAGCCATTTCAATTCCGCGCTCGATCATTTCCTCTGACGTCACTGAGCGCCACATCGCTTCGCGATCCTCCACATTTAAATAAACCATCAGCTTGCGGTCGGCTGTAAAGTCATATTGATGGACTTGAAGCCGTCCCGCCCGCGCCGTCGCTTTCCAGTTAACCTGCTTGTAGCCGTCTCCTGTCCGGTAATCCCGGGCGCCAGTAATGACAAACGGATCTTCGATAATCCAGCGCCGCACCGAAATCTCACCTTGCCAGCTATGTGACGGCAGCTCGTTCACCGGAACTTCTGCGGGCCGCGGATATACGACAAGAATGCCGCCTAACGGGATTTGCCGCGTTTGCTGCTCCATTCCGAGCAGGTCGCCGCCTGTAATTGTAACGGTCTGTAATTGATAGAGGCCCCTCTTGGCAGCCGTTATGCGATGTCTTCGCGTTATTTTCGTAAATGGCATAAGTGCAAAGAAGCTTTTATGATTTTGGGATAATTGCCCGCTGCTGACATCGAGATTTTCTTGATGCTGAAAATGCAAAAACGCGGAAAGCTGTGATTCCACCCGCAGCCATGGAACAGGCAGCCACTTCTCGTTCGTCAGTTGTTCGACAAGCTCGAGCTGCTCGCCCCTGTAACAGCTTCGCTTCTGAAAATGTCTCGTATACCCGATGTTTCGCAAGGCATACCGGCCGAACACCTTCGCTTGTACAAACAAAACGATTATAGCCATGATGCCAAACCATAAGATGATCATCGTCTTCGCCTATCGGGACGCAATGCCGGCTTCTGCCGGAACCGCTGTTTGCCGGATAATATCTTGGATGATTTGCTGTGCATTATGCTGCGTCCGTTGCAGCCCCCGCAACGCGAGCCGATGCGCCAGTACAGGTGCCGCCATCGCCTTTACGTCGTCCGGCGTTACGAAATCCCGCCCCCTCAGTATCGCATGCACTTGAGCGGCGCGAAGCAGCGCTTGGCTTCCCCGCGGGCTGACGCCTATTAGCACATCATCTCGCGTTCTCGTCTGTTCCACGATCTGCAGCAAATAAAGCAGTACGTCGTCGGCTATGCGAACGCTGCTGTACAGCCTTTGCGCCTCAGCAATCTGTTCGGCTCCCGTTATAGGCTCTAGCTGCTCCAGCGGGTCGCCTTCCTTGAACCGCTTCAATATTTGAACGGCCTCTTCTGTTGTCGGATAACCCATTTCGATTTTGAACAAGAAGCGGTCCAACTGCGCTTCCGGAAGCGGGAACGTTCCCTGATGCTCGACCGGGTTTTGCGTCGCGATGACCATAAACGGCTTGTCCAATCGTTTCGTTTCACCCTCTACGCTAATTTGCCGCTCCTCCATACACTCCAGCAAGCTGGACTGTGTGCGGGGTGTAGCCCGGTTGATCTCATCGGCAAGTAGCAGATTCGTAAATAACGGGCCGGGACGAAATTCGAAGCCGCCTTCCTTCTGATTGTAGAACTGAATGCCCGTCAAGTCGGAAGGCAGCAGGTCCGGCGTGAACTGAACGCGCCGGAACTGCAGCTGCAGCGACTTGGCCATTGATTTGGCGAGCAACGTCTTTCCTGTGCCCGGCACATCTTCCAGCAATACGTGCCCGGAAGTAACGAGCGCGATGAACAACAGCTCGACGACGTTTTCTTTTCCGACGATAACTTTGCCGATATTGGCCTTTAATTGTTCGGCTAACTGATTAATGGGTGCATATGACATATAAGCAGCTCCTCTGCAGCGAATGAATGAAAATAGGAATTAAAAAAAAGTGTAACCGATTGCAAAATTGTTAGCTATTGCTCAGCCCTTCCAGCCGCTTTGCTTCCGCTGAAGCTGTTGCAGATCACGCCAATGAATCACTTGAATGTTTTGTTCAGCAATTGTTCGTTGAATTGCTTTATCCCGGAATAACTGAAATTCCATGCCCCGCTTCTCCGGCTGACCGTGAAAGGCAAGCAGCTCATCGGTAACTAGCGACGGGTGGATAATAAGCTCCGTTACGCCCGGTCTAAGATTATGCAGCAGCTTCTGCATATCGGTTCTAAGCGTCTCGTAGGTTTCCCCTTGCTGAAGCTGGAATGGCAGCCCTGCCAAATAGTCCAGTACGACGACTCCCATTGAATCGGCAAGTTGACCCAACTGCCGTGCTTGCTCCGCAAGTTCTGGGGGAGCGACTTCGCCTTCACTCAGAGACAGTGACCTTGGCATCCGGAATGGCAGTCCGTATTTGGCGCATACCTCAAAAACTAGCGGCAGAAAATGCCGGCCGGTCGCGAGACCATATAAACTTCCCATATGGTTATCCGCATGTGTTGGCTTCATACCGTACGAAAGCGCCGTTTCAATTTGGGCAACGAGCTCTCCCCGCACATGTTCGGGGTCCGCCTGCAGTTCAAACGTCTTGCTGTCTTTCGGAAAGTAACCATCTGGCGTGACGAGTGACGCCGTAGATGCGCTTTTATTGACTGGACCCCACCGATAGGAGTCCCACTCGCTTGTGAAAGTGAAATGAATGCCAACGTCATATTCGGGATGACCGGCACTCCACAGCGCCGCTTCCTTGAAAGCCCGGCACGGCACCATTAAGGTCGCGGAGCTGACAGCCTGCTCCTCAAGCAGTTGCTGAATGCCGGAATTAAACGACTTGCTCAAGCCGTAATCATCCGCATTAATGATGAGCAGCCGTTGTTCGCTGCCATATCCAAGAGCTGTTGCGACATTCATTTCAATCCGCTCCTTCACAATTATTTATTTCAATTAAAGTTATAGCCGGCGAACGAGTGAGTTATGGAACAGCTGTTGCAGTTCCCGCTCATGCCGGCCGGTCCAACTGCAAATCCGGTTACATTGTTCAATCATACGTGCCAATACAGAAGCATCATCGAGACGCTCAGATAGACGGGTGACGAAGTGCAGCACGACATCGAGCATCCGCAGCTTTATTAAAGCAGGCAGTGCCATCGTTTCTTGTTCCGTCAAATGCAGACTGCCGCTAAAGCCTTCGCAAAAACAACTTATTTGCTCCCAGGCAAGCTGATCTTCATCCGCAATAAGATCAACGATTACGACTGCCAGTTCCATCGCTCGCACATCCACCGTGCAAAACTCAAAATCCAGCAAGCCGACGATTTCATCACCAATCGCTACCGCGTTGCTGAAGTTAACGTCCCCGTGTATCCATTGACGGGGCAGCTGCTTTAAATGTTCCCATTCATTCCGCGATTGCTCCCGCAGCTTCTGCAGCTCCATAAGCTGATCTTCGACCGCTTTAATTTCCGGATGCGCGGCAACAAGCGATTTCAATACATCGGTTGTCAATCCGCCATAGATCTGTTCGATTTCGTAATAGGGGTAGTAAGGCCCCGAATACGATACCGATACGCGGCCAAGCGCCAGCATCAGATCAGCAACTGCACGGCCTAGCGACCGAATATGGGCCTGAATAGTGACGCTTGGCCTTGATCCTTCAATAAATACATATAGAGCGGCAAGCGTGCCGTCCGGTGATTCAGCTATCGTCTCGCCATTCCGTTTGGCTACCGGCACCGGCGATTGAAACGGCTTATCAAGCTTTTGCAGCGCTTGCAACAGCTCATGCTCCAGCAGGACCGTCCCCTTATCCCGATGATTGTTGTATTCCCGCAACACATAGCTTCGATTCCCGGCTCGAATCATCCGGGTTGTATTATTCATGCCGCTATCGCCAGGTACGATCGACCATTCCCCTCCGAGCTGGAACTGATCGATATAGACGGCAAATCTGGCTTCTGTCAATTCTTGCTGCCTCCCTATTACACTAATCCAATATGCTGCTATCCTCTGCCTGCTCTTGTACCAGCTTTTCCAGTCGGGCATTCAACGTCTCTCTCCAGCTGCTTGCCAGCGCATCTACCGCTAGCAGCGCTTCAAGCGCCGTTCGATCCCGCTTCGCTGTATACATGATCCGGTTGGCTTCGGCAATCGTAATGCCTGCCGGATGCCGCTCCACAATAGAAAGCGCGATGCCAGCGGACACTTGCCCCTCTTCCAGCACACGGAAATAAAAACCGGTATAACCGGTGTTCTGTACCTCAGCTGTCAGAGCTGGACGATTATGTCTAATCCCAAGCTTATAGCAGGGTTGGCGAGGCTGACTTACTTGAACGGTGACTTCGCCGGCCTGAATGATGTCACCGATGCAAAGATCATGCTCCGACCAGCCGGAAACCGTCCAGTTTTCCCCAAACGCACCGTATGGGAGTGTTGTAGCCAATCGCTGTTCCCAGAAGGGATAATGAACTTCAAAGTAAGCGCAAACCGCTTTATCAGGACCGCCATGATGCACCATATCCGCTTGGCCGTCGCCGTTCAACCCCACTGCGCTCAATTGATGAGCAGCTTGTGAAGGCGTTTTGAAAATCCCGGTCATTATCGGCTTATTGCCATGCATCGCCTCAACCGGTTTTCCGACATTCAATGATACAATACTGCAGTTTCCCGCACTCGTTAGCAATGGACAACCTCCTTTCTGCTAGCAAACCATATCCCTATTATAATCGTATAAGGGAGAAGATGGCAAAAGAAATGGAGACAAGTCCGTCATTGTAAGTAACTGCAGTGGAATATTATTTAGTATCATTAATTATTAATGAAGTTAACTAGAAGGATAATGACTTCTGCTCGCTTTCGACACCATTAGTAACAAAGCTTCATGCGCTGTCGAAAAGCTATTCATCATGTAAAATTATGCGCTTCCCCGGGAAATAGAATATCGGAACATTTCCCAATTTCCCATTACCTATTTCCTCGCCTGCAACTATTAATTAATGTAGATGGAATTTTCGCTCAATTCGGATGATTTCACCACGCGGCCTCTTTAGACGGCTTTGCAGCTTAGCTAGATGACGCTGCCGGTATTTGCGATCTGCTGCAGCGGTCAGTCCAAACAGTAAAATTGCACCGCATAATCCCCAGTAGCCAATGGCCGTGATGGATAAAACTGCTGTCGCCGCCAGCCATAGAAAAGCGCTCCAGTATACGATCATCCCCCAGTCTCCCAATCGCCAAGGGGCCTCATGAAGCAGCTTGTGCTTGCCTTTCAGCTTAATGAGCAAAGCGATTGGAATCGCGTAAGACACATGGAGACACAACAGCGCAAAGCTGAACAATACAAGCGGATATTGAGTGCCGCGGAGCAATCCTGCTGCGCTTAGCAAACCGATACTAAGCCCTGCGGCCAGCCAGACTGCATCTTTCGGCGACTGGCCAGCTGTCAGCCGCGTCCAGATGTGGGCGAACGGCAACGCATTGTCACGCGCCATGCAAAAGATGGATCGGGAGCTCGCCGCCTGCGATCCGAAGCCGCTGCACCAGAGCACGGCTGCGATCGCATAGCCGATGACAGGAGATGCTCCGACTGCCTGCAGCGCCGCATTCAGAAACATGCCTCCCCCTCCCTCTTCCGAAGGAAGCACGACGGGAAATACAAGCAGGATGAATAATAGAAGGACAAACCCAATAATATAACTATATACGGTAGACAAGAAGATCGCCCAAGGAATTCGAATTCGCGGGTCATGTGTTTCTTCCGCAGCATAAGCTGCTGCATCCATCCCGATAAACAGCTTTTGCAAGAACAGCATGCCAGCAATAAACGGCCACAGCCCTACATGACCATTCAAGCTTGCATTCTGAAACGTATAGAGCAAAGCCGGTGAATAGACGCCCGGCCAGAATAGATAGGCCAAACCAGTCAATATGGTCAGCACAACACCAATTTGCAGCCATACGCCAGCCTGTTGGATTGCTGCCACGACAGCAACTCCCCAGTGATTGGCCGCCGCCTGCGTCCCAGTCACCGCAAGAGCAAGCAAGCCCATCGTCCACCACTGGCTTGAATAGCCGAATTTAACCGCTAAGGCCTGATCCAGAATAAATGCACAAGCCCCGTTCATCAGTGCTGTCATTGCCAGGCTGCCAGCTAGCTGGAACCAGCCCGCATACCAGCCCCATACCCTTTTACCGATAGCCGAAGCCCAGTGGTAGACACCTCCGGCAGTCGGTACAGCTGAAGCCAGCTGAGCTAATGCTGCGCTTACAGCAAGTGCGAACAGCGCGGCAATGGGCAAGCCGATGACAACGACTGACGGTCCCCCCTTCTGCAAGGCAGGTCCAAGAAACAATACCGAAGCGCCGATAACGCCAAGAGCATTGAATGATAAGCCAAATGAGCCGAGCCCGCCGAATCTCCGGCGAAGCTGCTGGGCGATGCCGAACAAATTCAAATCATGCTTATCCTGCTGCGCCTGAATGTACGCGGCACGGCCGGTCATACTCCTATGATGGGATGCCCGGATGCTTTGCTGCGCTTTGAAAGCAATAGCCATTGCAAGCGCGCAGACGATCACAAACAGCAGCATGCCTAGCCATACGAAAATCATCGCAACACCCCCATGCGACTAATGTATGAGCCCGCTTCGGTGTTCATGATCAGACGCAGCCGGCAAACGAAAAAGCTTCGCATCATCCACTGATGCGAAGCCAGATAAAGCTTGCTATTAGAGCTGCTATGAACCACATCGCATGAATAAGCAGCCTGTACCACCGTTCTTTAGCCGTTGGCAGCTTGCGCAGCACGGTAGTATTAACCACGATCAGCGACAACAAAAAGACGAGTATGATGGCGATGCCCTCAATGCGCTGAATTCCGGTTGGCGGTGACATAAAGCCGTAGATCAGCACAATGCCTCCGACCAGAACGTACGGAAACATAAGGCCCAGCAGTACGTTCAGAATGATTCCGAGCCAAGAAAGCTTGCTCAAGCGGACCAGCCCCTTTGCAATGTGGCATTATAAGCGGTCCGTCGAACTAGGTCCTTTAGTTGTTCTGCACCATTGGACCAAGCGGACCGTTCTCATCGATGATGTCCTGAATCTCGTATACCGAAATCGGAAAATACGGAAAACCGTAAGCGTAAGGCGTTAACTCGTACAATGCGAAAAAAATAACGAGTGCGCGATCGGCGACGTAGTAGTCCTGATCCGCCCGGATCGATTTAAACGGTTCCAGCGTACTGATATCTCTCGCCGCTATTTGCCCTTTTACCAGCTCAGACAACCGGTTGACGTAATTACTCCCCGGCTTAAACAGCTCGCTGAGCTTATAGGAATGGCCCGTCGATACGCGGAATGTCAGCGGCTTCTGCAGGGTTAGGCCATGTGCTCCGCCCGTATAAGCATAATTGTATAAAGACAGGCTTAATATATCTTTCTCGTTGGTCTTTACTTCATAGAAGCCTTGCATCTCAGACCGGGGATCATCCAGCGAGCCCTGATCGGCAACCAGCTGCTGGGCGCCAAGACGGATCGTTTCGTTAATTTGCTTCGTCGCCGCTTCGTTCGGTCCGCCGCTCACATAAGGGAGCCATAATACCGCTTTCGGAAAAGCGGCCCGGGAAGATTGCACGACTACAGGAGATTGAAATGCCATTCGTTCGACACCTGCCCCATTTAAGTAGATGGTGTATTCTATGCGGCGGATGTCAAAGCTCATGCCATGCAATTGGCAAATTACAGCATCATTTTCTCCCGTTCGGTCAGCCGTCTGCCTCTAATGTCGAGCACAAGCTCCCCGTTATTCAAACCGAGTATCCGGTCGGCATACCGTTCTGCCCAATCACCCTGATGCATGACCGCTACAACGATAACGCCCTGCTCCTGGCAAAGCCGCTTCAAATCGCCGAGAACGCGGTCCGCCGTATGCGGATCAAGACCGGCAACGGGCTCATCCGCTGCGATGACCTTCGCTCCGTGTACAAGCGCCCGGGCAATCGCGATGCGCTGGCGTTCGCCGCCGCTCATTTTTTGCGCTTGCTGATGGGCCTTATCCAGAAGTCCCAGCTTTTCAATCGTATCCATTGCGCCCATATAGTCGTCGTTGCGCATCATGCCTGTCCATCTCCGCCATGCCGGCGTCTGCGTAACGGAACCGATAATGACGTTTTTCAATCCCGTTTTTGTTTGAAACAGCTGCGGCTTCTCCTCCAGGTAAGCGATTTCACGCTTTACCTTCATTTTCCCCGTGAAGCCTTGCTTTAACACATCCACGCCGTCAAAACGATAGGTTCCGCTTGTCCATTTCTCCTGCAGAGCCAAGCATTTCAACAGCATTGATTTGCCGCTGCCGCTCGCTCCTTTTATCGCAATAAATTGGCCGGGATAAGCCTCGAAGCTGATCTGATTCAGCACTTTAGGCCCGCCTGGTATTACTTTGGAAAGATTAATCACATTTATCATTCGTTCGCGCCCCTCCGTCACTCACAAGCTGAGTCTATGAATCTAGTTTAAGGGAAACAAAAAATAGTTTCCACCCGAACAAATGTTTGCTATAATGTAAACAGAACAAATGTTCTGTTCGTGTGAATCATCCAATTGATTACTAAGGAGGCTGGATCACCATGAAGAACACCTGCGAGAACTTTCGGTATGAAGAAAAAGCTTGGCCGCGTCGGGACTTGACTTTCAAGTTCTATTCGGATGGAAAGTTAACGATTATCGACAACCGCTCGGAGGAGGTGATCTCTCCCAAAGACTTGAAAGGCGACAGCCTTGACTTCTATATCCGCCGCCGCATTATTTTCATTAAGAATCAATTAACGGCGTCGCAAGTGAAATATGCTTAAGCAGAGGCGGTTGCCGTCTTCCGCCGCCCCCGCTGCGGTCATTACGGCAACTGCTTGTTTATTCCGTTAAGGCTCGGAGGCCGATTCGCCATTTTATTCTGCTTTGTGCTTATTGCTTCTTCTTTAAAGCTGGATTGGTTACGCTGATTCTCTTTTTTATCACTTTTATTAATGGGCATCATCTTCACCTCCATCCTCATTATGAGGCTGAATGGCATATTTTATGTAACCTAATCGTCTGGTTTCATTTGACGAAACCCTTCCTTTAGGGTAGATTGTTGATACGACAATCACTGTCAAAAGGAGCCGTGCTACAAGATGAAGCAGCATATATTCTTCGATTTGGACGATACACTCATCCATTGCAACAAATACTTCTACCTCGTTATCGATCAATTTGTCGATGCGCTATCGACTTGGTTCCAAGGGCATGAAGGCGTCAACGCCGAGGCCATCCGGGCGAAGCAGATCGAGATCGATATTGCAGGTATTTCTGTATTCGGATTTAAAAGCGAGCATTTCCCTCAATCTTTCGTGGACACTTACGTTCATTTCAGCAACACCACTGGACGCAAGCGTTCCGTTAAAGAACAAGATTTTTTATGGAAGCTGGGACTAAGCGTTTACGAGCATGACACCGAGCCTTATCCGAATATGCTAGAGACGTTGGATTCCCTTGCAGAACGCGGACATGAGCTTCATTTATATACAGGCGGAGAAATCGTCATTCAGCGCCGCAAAATCGAAAAAATGCAGCTGGAGAGCTATTTCGGCTCGCGCATCTATATTCGGCAGTATAAGAACAGCGAGGCGCTTGAGCATATATTGGCGGACGGCGGCTTTGACCGCGGACATACTTGGATGATCGGCAACTCCATCCGGACCGATGTCGTCCCTGCCTTAACAGCAGGCATCCACGCCATTCACATGAAGACGGAGTCCGAATGGCACTATAACGTTGTTCAGATTGACGTCCAGCCGAAGGGCGCATTCCTCACATTGGACAAGCTGGTCGAAGTACCGACTGCTATAGAAGGCTACATTTCTCGCCAGACGTAAACAAAGAACCGATCGAGGACGATAATCCCGGATCGGTTCTTTGTTTGTTATGCCTTCTTATCGGCCGCCTGCTGGACAACCGTTCCATGATTCCGGTCAGCTAGTACAAGTCTCCCCTTTATACTCTCACCATTTTCTTGCTTGAAAGCAAGTACGCTGGTCGAACCTTTCTCCAGTAATGATTTCACCATCGTCAGGGATACAGACTTGCCTTGCTGGTCCTTCCAAATGACAAATTTGCAGCCTTCGCGATAGGAGCTGCAGCCGTAGCCGCGATTGCCTTCGATAATCGTACCGCCGCAGCCTTCCCGCGGACATGCGCCAACTGCCGTTCGGCTGGCAGGCGCTGCAGCCGCCGTAGTCTTCTTAGCAGTTGGCGAAGAAACTGCGGACGCAGCTCGTGTTGTTCTGGAGCTGCCCTCACCCTTAGTCCCTCTCGAGCTCTGACTAGCCCTGCTGCCGCCACTGCGCTCCTTGGCACCTCGCTTGCCGCTGCCCGCCGATGCGCGCTCCTCGAACGTGCCTGGGGCTGCGGGACGCTGCTGGCGCACCTTATCCACGACCATCGTCGCAAACTGCTTAACCTTGGCAATAAACTGGTCATCGGAAGCTTCGCCTTTAGAAATTTGGTGAAGTCGCTGCTCCCATCTGCCTGTCATCTCCGGAGAAGCGAGCAGCTCGACACCGGCACCACGAATCAATTCGATCGCTGCGCAGCCTTTCGGCGTTATGTCCAGCCGTTTCCCTGCAAGATGGATGTAGCCGACATGCTTTAGTCGCTCGATTGTAGCTGCTCGTGTCGCCGGCGTCCCAAGTCCAGTGTCCTTCATCGCCTCACGCAGCTCATCATCCTCCATCGACTTGCCCGCACCTTCCATCGCTTTCAGCAGTGTACCTTCAGTGAAAGCCTTTGGCGGCTGTGTCGCTTTCTCCGTTGCTTCTGCCGTCACGCAATGAACAGGCTTCTCCGGCTTCAGTATGAAGGGCTGGTCAGTCTCCAGCTCCTCTTCATCGGCTCCGGATGAGTCGTCGTTTCCTTTGCGCTTGCTTTTCCGGTTCGATGAGGCGGCATCCTGCTGCTGCACGACTTTCCAGCCTGGCTCCAGCTGCTCCTTCGCCTTGGTGCGGAAAGTTTCCCCTTCCACCAAGGTCATAACCGTATGGTTCTTATATACCGCAGGCGGATAATAATGAGATAGAAACCGCCTAACGATCATATCGTAAATATTTTGCTCCTCTTGGCTAAGCCCGGAAGCTCGCTTGGGCGTTGGCATAATAGCATGGTGATCCTCAACCTTAGAAGGGTTGCACACTGCCTTATTGCCTTTATGCACCCGGCTCCGATCCGCTCCCCCTGCCAGCTCCTTATACGATTCCGTTCCTTGGAGCATGGAAAGAACCTTCTGCATGACCGGAAGATTCTCTTCTGTCACGTAGTTGGAATTTGTTCTCGGGTAAGAGATGACCTTATGTTTCTCATATAAAGCTTGTGCAATATCGAGCGTTTTCTTGGCAGAATAACCATGCTTGCCGTTCGCTTCCCGTTGAAGCAGCGTCAAATCATACAGCCGGTAAGGATATTCCTTCGACTCTGCCACTTGATAATCGGCAATAACACCGGGCTTGTCCTTTGTCTTCGCTGCCAATGCCTCGGCTTTTTCTTTATCCGTCAAGCGATCCCCTTGCCAGATACCAGAATAGACAAAGCCCTCTTGGTCGAACGAAGCCTTCACGACGAAATACGTATCCGACTGGAAAGCGGTAATTTCCTTATGACGATCATAGAGCAGCGCCAGTACAGGCGTCTGAACGCGGCCAACGGACAATAACGCCTTATGGCGAATCGTAAACGCTCTAGAGGCGTTCATCCCAATCAGCCAGTCTGCTTCGCTTCGCGCCCGCGCTGCTTTCGTCAGCGGCTCATAATCATAATCGCTGCGCAGCGAATCGAATCCTTTACGAATCGTTTCCGGCGTCAAATCCGAAATCCATAACCGGTCTGCCGGCTGCGACAGCTTTAAATATTGACGGATATAGTGGAAAATAAGCTGGCCTTCACGCCCCGCATCGCAGGCGTTAACCAGCTTGCCGCAACGCTTTGCCAGCTCGCCAATCTGCTTCAATTGATCCTTCGTGCGGGGATTAGGCCACAGCTTGAAGGACTGGGGAATGATCGGCAAGTCCTGATCATTCCATTTTTTATAACGGGCGTCATATTGATCAGGCTCGGCCAATGCAACCAAGTGACCGATCGCCCACGTAATGATATAGCGTTCGCCCTCCAGATACGTTCTTCGGTTGGCTGCCTTCGGTTCAATAACCGACGCAATCGTCCGGCCCATATCCGGTTTCTCTGCTATGATTAACGTTTTCAATCCATCGCCTCTTTACTTTGGCTTGGCGTCTCCAAGTGACGCTTCATCGTTCCAAAAATCGTTCGGACTCCTTTGGACCAACCCGGATCTTCCGCATATTTACGGTTAATCCATGTGAACGGGTCAACATCCTCCGGACGTCCTTTGCTTAAATTAAAGATCGTTCTAGCGGCAATCGTTGCCGAATCATCAATGGTTGTATTATACTCCTGCCAGCTATGAAACACATTAAAGGGATTATTGGCAATTTGTTTCGCTTGTTTTTTCGTTGTCGGAACGAACGCTTGCTCTTGTCCCGTTATAGCGAACAGAATCAGCGGATGAATATCGAATTGTTCAGCCGCCGCAATAATGGCCCCCAAATAAGGCTGTTCCGCCAGCACGGACGATTTCCCCGCTAAATACACCGCGAGCTTTTTCTCATCCACTTTGGTGTAACGAAGCTCAGCCGGCAAGCCGTCTATAGCTGGCTTGGCCAAAGGCGCTGCAGGCTCGCTGAGCTGCTCAGCAGCTTTGCCAGCCGATCTGCTAGATGCAGCCGACCACCCATAAGCCAAGGTAGCGCCAAAAAGCAGCAGGCACAGCAAGGCGTAAATAGCTGGCCGGATACGAGTGGCCGGTATCAGCTCTTTATTCGCCACAGGCAGATTAATAACTTCCGCCAAAGCACCGGATTGTGCAGGTAATGCCTCAGCATCACTTAATATCGACTTAAGGCGTTCCCAGGCAACTGGGCTTCGAAGCGCATGCAAAGGCTCCGGAGAGGTCAGCTCGTCCATTAGCGAGTCAAACCTTTCCGGGGACAGGCTTGCGCCCGCCTGCTGCTCAATCCATAGCCGCAGCGGCTCTCGTATGGAGGCCTCTTCCCGATTTAACGTTAAGCATGCTTCAAATATATCATCCGTGTGTACAGGCATTTGCCGTTCGACGACAATTTGACGTATCAAAGAAGCCGTCAGGCTCCGTTTCACATCATCATCGAATGCGGGCAGCTGTCTATGTATTGTGCGGTTAACGGCATCGGCGACAATCTCCGCTTTCTTCTCCTGCGTCATTGCAGCATATTTATGCTGTACGTAACGCCTGATGTTGCTCACATCCGAGGGCGACAGTACGTAGGCTTTCTCGGCAGTCATGACGAATCGCTCCTTCACGTCATCTCATACCGATTTTACCACAACTTTCCTTACATTGGGGAAGATAGATTTGCAATCTGCAGCTGGATTTCGGGGCTTTCGATAAAGGCTCGAATTTGTTCTTTCTCGAATGTCGTAAACTGATATTCGCAATCGGTATCCTCATCCTGCGGCACAATTTGTGCGATAGCTCCGCCCAGAGTCGTAATGACCAGCCCGCTGAAGTCAATCAAATCATCCGGTGCAGGCGTACCCTCGTCCAGCTCGAAACGAAGCATGATGTCAATCCACTGTCCGCCGTCCCTTTTCTCCATTGATACGTCATACGTGTTAAATTTCAACTCTGTTACACGGTCCAAACCATACTTGATCATGAATGAATAGCCTCCTGTTCGCTAACAGCAATAAAAAGCGCCCGAAGGCGCTTTTTATCATTTCATGCTATTAATTATACTAATGCAGGTTGGCCATTAAGGCAACTGAGTGGCGCCCATTAAATATTTATCGACCTCGCGAGCCGCTTCACGGCCCTCGTTGATCGCCCAGACAACCAAGCTTTGACCGCGGCGCATGTCGCCGGCAGCAAATACTTTGTCCACGTTCGTCGTGTATTTGCCATATGCGGCTTTCACATTCGAACGACGGTCTTGATCCAAGCCAAGCTGATTAATCAGCGTGTTCTCAGGGCCTTCGAAACCTACTGCGATAAATACGAGATCAGCAGGCCATACTTTTTCTGTGCCTGGAATCTCATTATATATTTTGCGGCCGGTTTCATCCACCGTACGCTCGATTTGAACCGTATGCAGCTCTTTCAAAACGCCATTCTCACCAACGAATTTCTTCGTCAGCACCGAGAACGCGCGCGGGTCTTCGCCGTACAGTGCTTTAGCTTCTTCTTGCGCGTAATCCAGTGTGTACACGTTCGGGAATTGCGGCCACGGATTGTTCACTCTGTCACGCTCAAGAGGAGCTTTAGCATGCGTACCGAATTGTGTAATCGATTTGCAGCCATGACGCAGAGCTGTAGCAACGCAGTCCGTACCGGTGTCGCCGCCGCCGATTACAATAACATGCTTGTCTTTCGCCGAAATATAGTTGCCGTCCTCCAGATTGGAGTCCAGGTAGCTTTTGATTGTACCGTTCAAATAATCCATTGCCAGGTGGACGCCCTGCAGGTCGCGGCCTTCGATCTCTACTTCGCGAGCTTTCGTTGCGCCGCCGCAGAGGACAACAGCATCAAACTGCTCTTTCAATTCTGTCGCCGTAATGTCTTTACCGATTTCGGTATTCGTTACGAAGTCGATGCCTTCTTCCGTCATCAGGTCTACACGGCGTTGAACGACTTTTTTGTCCAGCTTCATCGTTGGAATGCCGTAAGTGAGCAAGCCGCCGATGCGGTCTGCGCGCTCGTATACCGTTACAGAATGGCCTGCTTTGTTCAGTTGAGCCGCGCAAGCCATGCCTGCAGGACCGGAGCCAACGACGGCTACGCGTTTGCCTGTACGCATTTTTGGCGGTTGCGGAACGACCCAGCCCTCTTCGAAGCCGCGATCAATAATCGCTTGCTCGATCGTCTTAATGGTAACGGCATCGCCGATCAGACCAACCGTACATGAACCCTCGCATGGAGCCGGGCATACACGGCCAGTGAACT
Organism: Paenibacillus radicis (ex Gao et al. 2016); assembly: GCF_014641555.1. Lineage (GTDB taxonomy): Bacteria > Bacillota > Bacilli > Paenibacillales > Paenibacillaceae > Pristimantibacillus > Pristimantibacillus radicis. Next base: position 63,006 of record NZ_BMHY01000019.1, on the reverse strand, counting down.
CTGGGAAGTTGTTCGTTTTGTGCAAACGGTCAAGCGCTTCACGCCATAAACCGCGGTAGATCAAATTATTCCATTCTGGAATAAGGTTATTGACTGGGCAACCGGAGGTGGAGCCGGCAAGCTCCATGCCTGTATGGCAGTATGGCGTTCCGCAATCCATGCAGCGCGCGCCTTGCGTCCGCAGCTGCTCATTCGACATATGCTTATGAAATTCATCCCAATCCTTGATCCGTTCCAGCGGATCGCGGTCAACCGGGAGCTCGCGCTTATATTCCATAAATCCTGTAGGTGTAGACATGCTCGCATTTCCTCCATCCGTTATTCCCTTAGCTTATGCGGTTTTTCTCTCTCAAACTATAAGGGGAATACGACTAATATTCAACAACATTTTGATTCCTAGTGTTTCTAAAAATCGTATCATTCCAGCTTGAAACCGCATATGGATTATCCGTACAATCATTTGCACTTTATGACATAACGTTCGTATTACAAGCCAGTCTGTCCCGAACGTGTAAAGGTTTGGAAAGTAAATGGGTAAGCATTGGCTTCATCACTTGCCACCGGCTCCTGATGAACAAGCGTCCACTCCTCCATAGAAAACACCGGAAAATAGGCATCCCCTTCTGGAACAGAGGTGTGAACTTCAGTCAGTAAAAGCTTGTCTGCAAAGGGTAAAAATTGCGCGTAAATTTCTTCCCCCCCGATAATCATCAAATCTTCGCCGCCAAACCGCTCAATCGCCTCTTGCACGGAGCCTACTGTCTCGCAGCCCTCGAAAGAAGCATTTTCCTGTCTCGTTAAGACGACGTTTCTGCGGTTAGGCAGCGGTTTGCTGCGAAATGATTCAAATGTTTTGCGACCCATAATGATCGTCTTGCCTATTGTATTTCTTTTGAAATAAGCCATTTCTGCCGGCAGCTTCCAAGGCAGCCGATTGCCGAACCCAATCGTACGATTGCGGTCCATCGCCGCGATCATCGTAATAGACATGTCGTTTCCCCTTCCCCTTAAACCGCAACTGGCGCTTTGATCGTCGGATGCGGCGTGTAATTTTCGATGGATAAATGCTCCACGCCAATGTCGAAAATCGACCCCGCAGACGGATCAATCTTTAATTGCGGCAGCTCACGAGGTTCCCGTTCCAGCTGCGTATTAATTTGCTCCAGATGATTCAAATAAATGTGAGCGTCACCCAGCGTGTGGATAAAATCGCCGACCTCCAGACCGCATTCATGCGCGACGAGATGCGTCAGCAGCGCATAGCTTGCGATATTGAACGGGATGCCGAGGAAAATGTCTCCGCTCCGCTGATAGAGCTGGCAAGAGAGCTTACCCTCCGATACGTAGAACTGAAACATCGTATGACAAGGCGGCAGCGCCATATTGGTCGGTACATCCTCTGGATTCCATGCAGAAACGATCAGTCTTCTGGAATCCGGGTTGCTTTTGATCGTGCGGATAACGTCCTTCAGCTGGTCGACGCTGTCTCCCCGTGTCGTCTGCCATTCACGCCATTGTTTGCCGTATACGTTGCCCAGCTCGCCGTATTTAGCGGCAAATGCATCATCCGTCAAGATCCGTGACTTGAACGCCGCCATTTGCTCTTCGTATAAAGTATTGAATGCTTCATCAGTTTGGGAGCGAAGACCGAAATCGGTCATATCAGGACCGCTGTAATCGGCGCTCTCCACCCACTTTTTGAACGCCCATTCATTCCATATGTTATTGTTGTGCTGCAATAAATATCGGATGTTCGTATCGCCTTTAATGAACCACAACAGCTCGCTGACGATAAGTTTGAAAGGTACGCGCTTCGTCGTTAGAAGCGGGAAGCCTTCTTGTAAGTTAAAGCGCATTTGATAGCCGAATACGGAGATCGTTCCGGTTCCTGTACGGTCTTCCTTCTTCGCTCCGTCCTTAAGCACATGGCGCAGCAACTGCAAATATTCGTTCTCGCTAGTCAATTGATTTCCCATCTCTTTATCCCCCTGCTAAGAAGCTTTCGTCTTTCTATTCTATCATGTCACGTCCAATTCGAGCCACTAGACGGTAAGATTTCGTTGTCTGATTCTTTTTTTTCGCAGCATATAACGCTCTGGAGCGCTCTCATAAAGGCTGCATTCTTCCTCCGTCTCCGGGATAATCGGCGCGACCTGGGCGGGCTTACCGTAATCATCCAGAGCTACAAACGTAAAGAAAGCAGTAACCGTCGTCGTCTTATGGCCGGAAAACAAATTTTCGGATTGCACGGATACGTACACTTCCATCGAGCTGTGATTTGTTCTTGTCACGTAAGCCTCGATTTCGATGACCTCGCCGACCTTGATGGGTGCCACGAAATCCAGGCTGTCTGTCGAAGCCGTTACGACCTGCATACGGGCATGGCGCATGGCAGAGATGGCTGCGACTTTATCCATATATTCCATCACTTTGCCGCCAAACATCGTATCATGGTGATTCGTATCCAGCGGAAAAATAATTTGCGTCATTACCGTTCTCGATTCCTTCGCTTTTTTCCCGGCCTTCTCCATTGGCTCCGCCCCTTTGGTTTCGCTTTCGTTAGTATATGCATATATGCAAAAGGAGGCTCGCGTGCTGAAACAGCCGCGAAGCCTCCCCATTGCGGCATAGCCGCAAGTAACTATTATTTATTTTACAACCGTGTGGATCGGGTGACCCAGCGCTACTTCAGCAGCGTCAAGCACGATTTCGCCAAGCGTTGGATGCGCGTGAATCGTCAGCGCGATATCTTCCAGCGTAGCGCCCATCTCGATTGCAAGACCCAGCTCAGCAATCATGTTGGAAGCTTCTGTACCGATAATTTGCGCGCCGAGCACGAGACCCGTGTTTTTGTCAGCAACGATTTTCACGAAGCCTTCGTTTGCATTAAGCGACATTGCACGGCCGTTGATTGCAAATGGGAATTTGCCGACTTGCGTCTCGTGGCCTTTTTCTTTCGCTTCCTTCTCGGAGTAGCCCACGCTTGCGCATTCCGGATCGGAGAAGCAAACTGCAGGTACGCATTTGTAGTCGATAACGCTAGGCAGTCCAGCAATTGCTTCAGCAGCAACGCGGCCTTCGTACATCGCTTTATGCGCAAGAGCAGGTCCTGCAATGATGTCGCCGATTGCGAAGATGTTAGGGTTGCTTGTACGGCATTGGCCGTCAACTTCAACCAGGCCGCGCTCGCTAACTTTAACGTTAGCAAGTTCCAGACCGAGGTCGCCATCGGTGTTTGGTCGGCGTCCAACGGTAACGAGCAGGTAATCAGCCGTTACTTTTTCTTCTTTGTCGCCAACTTTATAAGTCAACGTTACGTCGTTGTCGGTTTGCTCTGCGCCTTGCGCCATAGCGCCGGTAACGATGTCGACGTTAGTGCCTTTAAGCTTCTTCGCAACGATCGAGGACATATCTTTGTCGAAGCCAGGAAGAATCGTGTCTCCACCCTCGATAACGGTCACTTTCGTGCCGAATTTCGAGTACATTTGGCCAAGCTCGATACCGATATAGCCGCCGCCGATAACGATCAGGCTTTTCGGAATTTCAGGCAGCGACAACGCGCCTGTCGAGGATACGATTCGTTTGCTGAAAGGGAATGCTTTCAGTTCGATCGGACGGGAACCTGTTGCAATGATACAGTTTTTGAAACGGTAGCGCGGCGCTTCTTGATCGTTGAAGACGCGTGCTTCGTTTTCGTTGATGAACATCACTTCACCGTTGAAATATTGAACTTTGTTTGCTTTCAGCAAGGAAGCAACGCCGCCGGTCAATTTTTTAACGATGCCGTTTTTGAACTCTTGCACTTTGCTCCAGTCCACTTTAACGTCGCTAGCGGAAATACCGAAAGCGGACGCGTGGTTAACGGATTCGTATTGATGAGAAGCAGAGATCAAGGCTTTGGAAGGAATGCAGCCTACGTTCAAGCAAACGCCGCCGACGTATTCTTTGTCTACTACAAGAACGCTTTTGCCCAATTGAGCCGCGCGAATTGCAGCAACATAACCGCCAGGACCTGCACCGATGACTAGAGTATCAATATCTAATGAAGCATCTCCTACTACCATGTCTTACACCTCCATGATGAATAGCTCTGGCTGTGCCAGCAGCTGTTTAATGTAGTTCATAAAGTTTTGTGCCGTTGCGCCATCGATCAAACGGTGATCGAAGCTCAGGGACAATGCCATAACAGGAGCCGCTACGATTTCGCCATTGCGTACAACCGGTTTCTCCGAGATACGGCCTGTACCCAGAATCGCAACCTCAGGGAAGTTGATAACTGGTGTGAAGAACATGCCGCCAGCAGAGCCGATGTTGGAGATCGAAATAGTGCTGCCTCTCAGCTCGTTTGGTTTCAGTTTGCCGTCGCGGCCGCGAACAGCAAGATCGCGGATGGAGTCGGCAACCATCCAAATATTTTTACGGTCAGCATCCTCGATAACCGGAACGATAAGACCGTTGTCCGTATCTGTTGCAATACCGATATTGTAATATTGACGGTAGACGATTTCTTGATTTGCTTCGTCCAGCGTCGAGTTCATAATTGGGAATTGACGGCAAGCCGCAACCAGTGCTTTCACGATGAAAGGCAGGTAAGTCAGCTTAGCGCCTTTTTTCTCCGCATATGGTTTGTATTTCGCACGAAGTGCTACGAGCTCAGTTACGTCAACCTCATCCATAATGGTAACGTGTGGAGCCGTATACACCGATTTAACCATTGCATTGGCAATCGCTTTACGGATGCCTTTGAACGGTACGCGTTCTTCCGGACGGTAAGGAGTACCAGCTGCTGTTGGAGCCGCTGCTGCCTCTTTCGCCGCTGGAGCTGCCGCTTCTTGCGAAGCCGAAGCTGCCGGTGTGGAAGCTTCCACTGCCGCTGGAGCAGATGCTCCGCCGTTTGTTACATCTTCACGCGTGATACGGCCGTTTTTGCCCGTACCGCTAACAGCAGTAAGGTCCACGCCTTGCTCACGAGCAAATTTGCGAACGCTAGGCGTTGCAAGAACGATTCCTCCTGTTGCTTTTGGCGCTGCCGCAGCAGCTGTTGGAGCTTCAGGAGTCGGTGCCGGCGCTGCCGCTTCAACGGCAGGAGCTGGAGCCGCAGCTGGAGCAGATGCTTGTGGAGCTTCTTCTGCAGGAGCCGCTTGCTCAGGCAATTCGCCTTCCGCATCGATCAATGCGACGATTTCGCCGATATGGCACACTTGTCCATCTTTCACAAGCACCTCGAGAACCGTTCCGTTAACCGGACACGGTACTTCGACAATCGCCTTATCGTTTTGTACTTCCATAATAATGTCGTCATCCGTTACCTTATCGCCCGGCTTGATATGCACTTTAATAATCTCGCCTTCGTGCAAACCTTCGCCCAGTTCTGGAAACCGGTATTCAAATTTCGCCACGTTGAGTACCTCCTTTACGTATTTGCCCAATCATATCTGTTGAGTTGATATATAATTGCGCCTCCCCGGAGAGGAGGCCATTTATTTCAATTAGAACGTCATTACTTTGTTAACTGCCGCAACGATGCGGGCTGGTGTAGGAAGCCATGTATCTTCGATTTGCGCGAATGGATATACAGTATCCGGACCTGCAACGCGAAGCACTGGCGCTTCCAGGTGCAAAATCGCTTTTTCGTTGATTTGCGCAATTACTTCTGCTGCAATACCGGAAGTTTTTTGTGCTTCTTGTACAACGATAGCGCGGTTTGTTTTCTTAATGGAAGCTACGATTGTATCGATATCGAGCGGCACGAGCGAGCGAAGGTCGATAACTTCCGCCTTCACGCCTGTTTTCTCAAGTTCTTCTGCTGCTTTAACTGCAGTGTGAACCATCATGCCGTAAGCGATAATCGTTACGTCGCTGCCTTCACGGACAACGTTAGCTTTGCCGATTTCAATGGTGTACTCGCCTTCTGGCACATCTGCGCGGAATGCACGGTACAAGTTCAAATGCTCCATGAAAAAGACTGGATCATTATCACGAATAGCTGCGATCATAAGACCTTTAGCATCGTAAGGGTTCGAAGGAATTACAACCTTGATGCCCGGTGTTTGAACAGCCAAGCCTTCCAAGGAATCCGTGTGCAATTCAGCCGCTTTTACGCCGCCGCCAAATGGCGTACGGAATACGATTGGCGAATTGTAGCGGCCGCCCGAACGGTAACGCATACGTGCCGCTTGGATAAACATTTGGTCCATCGCTTCATAAATGAAGCCGACGAATTGAATTTCAGCAACTGGACGGAAGCCTTGAATACCCATGCCTACCGCCAAGCCGCCAATAGCGGATTCTGCAAGCGGCGTATCGAATACGCGCTCCTCGCCGAATTCTTCTTGCAAACCTTCTGTTACGCGGAATACCCCGCCGACTTTACCTACGTCCTCACCGAAGATAAGCACGTTCTCGTCACGTTTCAGCTCCACGCGCAATGCGTCGCGGATCGCTTCCAGCATATTCATTTGAGCCATTATCGTCAGATCCTCCCTCAATTTTGCTTTGTGCAAAATCCCATTTCAGCGTTTAATTATTGAAAGTCAGCCTTTTGCTCTTCCAGATGTTGAGGCGTCGATTCGAACATCGAGTCGATCAAGCCGGAAACCGTCATTTTCTCAGTCGCTTCCGCTTTCTTGATTTGCTCGTTAACGGTAGCTTTCGCTTCCTCTTTTACGCGGTTCGTATCTTCTTCCGTCCAAAGGCCTTTTTTCTCCAAAAATTTGCCGAAACGAATAAGCGGATCTTTCAGCGCCCATTCAGCTTCTTCATCTTTTGTCCGGTATTTCGTCGTATCATCGGACAGCGAGTGCGGACGGAAACGGTATGTCAGCAGTTCAAGCAGCGTAGCGCCTTCGCCATTGCGGCCGCGCTCAGCTGCTTCGGATACAGCTTTAATAACAGCAAGCACGTCCATGCCGTCTACTTGCACGCCTTTGATGCCTGCGGCTACCGATTTATGAGCAACGGACAGTGCAGCCGTTTGCTTCTCGTAAGGTGTCGTAATCGCAAAACGGTTGTTTTGAACGACATAAATGACTGGCAGCTTAAATGCGCCAGCAAAGTTCAAGCTCTCGTAGAAATCGCCTTCGGATGAACCGCCGTCACCTGTATAAGTGATAGCAACGCGTTTCTCACCACGTTTTTTGAATGCCATTGCAACGCCAGCTGCATGCAGCACTTGTGCGCCGATAATGATTTGCGGCATCAGAACGTGTACGTCCTCAGGAATTTGTCCGCCGTGCTGGTGGCCACGGGAGTACAGGAATGCTTGGTACATTGGCAATCCATGCCATACGAGCTGCGGAATATCACGGTAGCCCGGGCAGATAAAATCATCTTTATTAACGGCATATTCGCTGCCGATCATGGAAGCTTCTTGTCCGGATACCGGCGCGTAGAAACCAAGGCGTCCTTGACGACCCAAGTTTACAGCGCGCTCATCCCAAGTACGCGTAAATACCATGCGGTACATAATTTCTTTTAATTGCTCGTCAGAAAGCTCCGGCATCAGGTCCGGATTCACTACGTCACCGTCGAGCGACAACACGGACAGCGGTTTTACGGGCTCCGTTTGAACTTCATATGGCAGTTTGCTCAGCAGTTTGCTCATTTTGAACGCTCACCTCAGTCATTATTATTTGAATATTACAGTGCTCTGTTATAGAATTATTATAAACCTGTTTATCGAAAATGGTCAAAGCAAAAAACAAAAAAACCGCTGTTTTTTCGCTTTCTCAACAGATTATATTAAGAAATTGTATATGTAACAGAGTTGAATATTCGGTATAACAGCATAATACAATATAGCGCTATCATTTTTTTGGCGGGGTACCTTACTATTGTTTACCCACAAGCCGGCAATTCCATTCAATTTCATGGGGGATTCAGTGATGACAGATGAACGATATTTAAAACGCACCGTATTAAAAGAGACCGTGGCCAGCCGTTATTTGCCTGAAGGCGAGCGCAATTTGCGCGTATACCTCCCTCCTGGCTATAACGAATTGCTAAGCTATCCGGTCGTCTATTGCCAGGACGGCGAAGATTTTTTCAATTTCGGACGCATCGCGACGACTGCCAACCGGCTTATTCTTGATGAAGGCATTGAGCCTTTCATCATCGTTGGCGTCGATGTCGACAAAACGCACCGCACATCCGAGTATTCCCCGGACGGCGAACGGCATGCCGATTACGTACGATTTTTCGGTGAAGAAATGCTTCCATTTATTGAAGCCAAGTATCCGGTACGCCGCGATCCGGATCAGCGGGTACTGGCCGGTGACTCACTGGGAGGTACAGTTTCCTTCCACTTGGCGCTGACGTACCCTCATCTGTTTAAACGTATCATGTCGCTTTCAGGCGCTTACTACGACCGGTCTCGTGAAATTATGGAGAGTCAGACCGATCTTGGGCAGCTGGAGCTCTATATGATCGTTGGGCTGCAGGAAACCGCTTATGAAACAGACCACGGAACGATGAATTTCGTCGAGATTAACAGACATGCTCGGAAGCTGCTTACCGAGCGTGGTGCTAAGCTCTCTTATGCGGAAATGAACGGCATGCATCAATGGGGCTTCTGGCAGCAGGAGATTCCGGATGCTTTGATGTACTTTTTGGAGAAGGAGTAGTAGAGCGTTCTTAAGTGAAGGCTGTAAGCCAGTTTAGAGTGCCGCGGAAGTCTAATGACTTTTGCGGCGTTTTTGTGTGTATCGTTTACTGAGATTGCTTCTGCTTCAGTGCATAGGGTCGCCTGTGTTCCTCAATGCCTCAATGCCTCAATGCCTCAATGCCTCAATGCCTCAATGCCTCAATACCTCAATGCCTCAATACCTCAATGCATGAGGTCGCTGCGCGCTTCGGTTCATTCTGCCGTTCTTGATTCCATCTTTATTCGTCTTCGCGAACCGAATGGAGAGAACCTTCGAAAAGTCAGACTGAACTCGAATCACTCCGCTCACTCACTTTTAGCGCAAAAGAGTCACACGACCGCTGCACGTTTCGATTTATTCTGGCATCCATGATTGTCTCGCTCTGCTGCATGATAATAATGGATCGAATCAGCGAAATGTAAACCTGAACCCTAGACCAACTCTTCGCCCCATGCTACCGTTCCTTGATTCCATTTCTCTATCTGCTTCTAAGTCTGCAGCCCCCTCTTCTGCCTCTAAGATCGCACAACTACTACAAAAAACCGCTGGCACTGTAGCACAGCGAACCTGCTGCGCTATTTAGCGAAGCGGGGTTCGCAAATATTACTCAAAACTTGCAGACTTCGGCGACGCTCTCAGCATTTGCGAAGAGAATTTCGCTTTTGGAGAAGCTGCGTTCACGAATAGCGAAATTCTCTTCGCTGCAGCCTCAGCGGACACCCCTTGGCTCTCTTACAGCGAACTTTGATTCGCTCTTTTGCGAATCTGCTTCGCTAAACTCTAGAAATCAGGTTGCGGTGACTTGTTCGAACTTATTCGAACATATGACTTCTCTTCACTTTGGAATTCACTGCCTAAGCATATGGTTTGAGGTTGTCCGAGACGGTTGGCGAGACGGATTTACTTTGCAATGGACTGCACGAGTAACGGTATGCGGGTATCCGAAACGTTTGGCGAAGAGGAGTTAGACTTTGGGAATAGCAACAACTGTGCCTCCCTCATATCCACCCTGCTTTTTCACGCTTGTGCAAGACAACAGGGTTAAAACGGAAAGGATTAGGGAAATGTAATACTGACTAAGGAACTGCACGGATGCACAAGTGGCCGTTCGTACTTGCAGCCTTACATTACCTAACACAGGAGGAATCAAGATGAATAAGAAGTGGTATTCGGTTGCACTGATCGCCTTGATCGCGGTTATGCTCGTATTGGGCGGCTGCGGAAAAAGCAACAACAATAATCCGTCCAACAACGGTGGCGGAGCAGGCGGTAACGCAGGCGCAGGCAATGGCGGCGGTGCAGCAGGCGGTACGCAAAACATTACGGTCAATGCTGAGAACTGGAAGTTTGACCAGACTGATATCAAATTAAAAGTCGGCGACAACGTCAAGCTGACTCTTAAAAATAAAAGCGGCAACCACGGTCTCGAAATTCCCGACCTGAAGGTTAATATCAAGGACGGCGAAACCGCAAGCTTTACAGTGGATAAAGCCGGCACCTATGAATACAGATGCTCCATTCAATGCGGCTCTGGGCACGAGGAAATGAAAGGCAAAATTATCGTCTCCTAATCCGGTCTGCAAAATAAAAAGGAGGTCTCATGCGCAGATACAACAGCGCCGAGACCTCCTTTTATTATTTTTTACGGGCCGATATGAGAAGCATCATCGGACGTCTCTGCTCATCCAGCATACCAGGAACCGCTAGCAGCTCTTGCGGAGGCTCAGGCTCCACTAGTCCCGTAATTTCAAACCCTGTATGGATAAGAGCGTTGACATAGGACGTCAACGTTTTATGATATTTCAAGACATTCTCACCTAGAAACTCCGTTTCACGCAGCCCCTCGGCAAAATACCGGTCAATTGGCCAATGCTGCCGCTCTCCCTGCTCACCATAATGCCAATCCTGCTTCGCGTTTGCCGTAAAGGCTGGATGCTCCACCGAGAACACAAAGTCTCCTCCGGCAGACAAACAGTGATGAACACTGCGGCAAATTTCATCAAATGATTCTATGTAGTGAAAAGCAAGCGAGCTTATGACAGCATCAAACGATGACGCTGCAAAGTCGATATCTTCAATCGGGAGACACAGGTATTGCGCTTTGTCCGTTTCCGTCTTCGCCCGCGCTTCCTGCAGCATCTTCTCAGAAATATCAACGCCTACGACATACGATGCGCCTTGCTCAAGTGCGTACCGGCAATGCCAGCCATAGCCGCAGCCCAGGTCGAGTACACGTTTGCCTTCAAATTCCGGCAGCATTTTACGCAGCGCTTGCCATTCTCCTGCACCAGCAAGCCCTTTTTGAGATCTTTCCATCTGGGCGTACTTCTCGAAAAAAACGTCATCGTCGTATTTGTTTTGCTTCATGACGAGCTCGCCTCCATTTCAAAAAAACGGCTACACCGACAAGTCTGAACGCACTCGTTCTAGCAACTTAGCGCTGCCTTGCTCGACCAACTCGTACACCTCATCGAAATTGCCCGTATAGTATGGATCGGGAACATCTGCGATATTCGAATCCGGCAGCAAGCTCATGAACGTGAATATGCGTGCGCCGCTGTCACCAGAAGGCACTCCATTTACCGCAGCGCTTTGGCCTAGTAATTGAAGGACATCCTTCTCGTTTTTGGTATCCATGCACACGATATAGTCGAATTGCTCGCGATCGCTTTTCGTAAATTGCCGAGCCTTCATTCCACTGTAGGAAATGCCTTTGCTGTCCAGCAATTTACGCGTTCCTTCATGCGGCGGATGTCCAATATGCCAATCTCCCGTTCCCGCTGAATCGATCTCAATGACCTGCTCTAATCCCGCTTGTTGAACCATATTGCGAAATACCGCTTCCGCCATCGGCGACCGGCATATATTTCCGAGGCATACGAATAGTACGCGCGCCCGATCTGTCATGATGCGCTACCTTCTTTCTGAATGATTTTTTTCGTCAGCGACCTTCTCGGAAGCTTCCATTTGTAATGAACCGATAACATACGAAGGGTAATGATAATGACGAAAAGGAACAATAAATCCACTGTAGTGTGGAACCAGCCTTTTCCGATTGCCAGACCCGCCAGCATCGCCCAAACCGCATAAATCTCGTCTTTCAGCACGAGCGGCTTCCGTCCAGCCAGCACATCGCGGATAATGCCTCCCCCAATGCCTGTCAGCATGGCAGCTACGAGCACCGCGCTAATCGGATGCTGCATTTGCGTAGCGTAAAGCGCACCTTGAATCGCAAAAGCGGCAAGTCCAATCGCATCGAAAAAAGCCTCGCTTTTTCGCCAGGTTAAAATCCATCTTGCCGGAAGCAGAAAAGCGATCGTCATCGCAATAATTGCGATTTTGAACAAATGACCCTGGCTCCATAACATCGTTACGGGCATGCCGATCAGCAGATTCCGCACGACGCCTCCCCCAAATGCGGTAACGAGGCCTAGCACGAATACGCCCAAGATGTCGTATTCCTCCTCCATCGCGACAACGGCGCCGCTGACTGCAAAAGCTACCGTCCCGATGATGCTGAATACGCCAAAAATATCAACTTCCAACTGATACTCCTCCGCTTCCGTATCCCGATCGCCCGAGTGGCGCATCGGTTGTGTCATTCCCCATTTTAGCCGCGGTTATTCGGTTTCGCAATGACAAGTTTGACGCAAATCGACATTTTCCACCTTATTGGGGACAACCTTCCTTGCAGAAGCCGAACTTTGCGGCTATAAATAGCATTGTGCAGAAGCGGCAGTAGGCTTATACTGACAAAAGCAAAAGCAATAAATCGCTTAACCTTCGTTCAAACGAAAGGACGGTTTACCTATGAAACAACGTATATTGATTTTTACCGGAGGCCGATTAGGCGACTGGGCCACCAAGCTAGTCCAGCCGCAAGACTATTTGATCGGCGCGGACAGCGGTGCTCTATTCCTGGTCCGAAACGGGTTCACACCGGACATTGCCATCGGCGATTTTGATTCCGTTACTGAAGATGAATTGGCGGAAATTCGCATACATAGCAAAGAACTCATCGACTGCGATCCGATCGATAAAGATTTTACCGATACCGAAATGGCCTTCCGTCGAGCGTTGGAGCAGCAGCCAGCGGAAATTTCGCTAATTGGTGCTCTCGGCACGAGATTCGATCACTCGCTCGCCAACGTCCATCTTCTATCTCTGGCGCTGGAGCAAGGGATCTCTGCCACCATTATCGACGAGCATAACCAAATTCGATTGGCGCAGGGACCGCTGACACTCCCCTTGAACAAAGGCAATTATGCACATGTGTCGCTTCTCCCACTTAGCCAGCGGGTTACGGGCATCTACTTAACCGGTTTTCAATATCCGCTTTCCGACGCTACACTGCGAATCGGACAATCACTGGGCATCAGCAACGTCATTCTTGGCGACAACGGTACGATTCAATTTGCGGAAGGCGTATTGCTCGTCATACAAAGCAAGGACTAGGGAGCGGCTGCGCGACTCCCTAGTCCTTTTTACTTCACTGCTTCTTACTTCAGATCTTCTCCTTTCGTCTCAATCTTCAGTCCTTCAACATGCTTACGGCGAAGCTGCTTGCGGATTTTGCGGTTCTCCTTCGTATCAAAAACAATGTCCATATCATAATCCTCTCCGGGGTACAGCTTCTCTTTCGGTATAGACAGCTTGAGACGCTTCCGGTTGAACTTCATTTTCTCGCCTTGTACCTGAACGATCACTTCTCCGCGAGCGTCAGCGCTGCGGTAGACGATGCCGATCCGCTTGAGCGGATAGATCCATACGGCATCCCCGACCTCCAGCTCTTTCTTTTTCGGAGGAACTGCTTCGGCTTCGGTAGCCTCGTGTGTTGTTTCTTCTTTTGTCTCTGATCCTTCTAGTGATGGTGCTGACAGTTCTTCCTCTAAGCTAAAATAAGGCTTTAACTCTGGCTGTAGCGATGGCTGTGTTGTACCCGTAGAAACCCCGTCAGCAGCTAAAGCTAAAATGTCTGCTGTGGACGAACGGCTAACAGTCAATTGCTCTGCCCTTTGAAGCACATGCTCCGGCAGCCCGCAGCGTCTGGCGATGGCAAAAGCATGGCTGTCTCCCGCCTCCCCCAGCTCTAGACGATATAGGGGACGCAGCGTTTCGGCGTCAAATGCCATCTTGGCATTCATGCAGCCTGCTGTACGCGAGGCGAAGGTTTTGATCTCGTTGAAATGCGTCGTTGCTGCAACGAGCGATTTTCGCTTCAGCAGCTCTTCCAGCACCGCTATAGAAAGCGCAATCCCTTCGCTTGGGTCCGTTCCGGCAGCCATCTCATCCAGCAAGAGCAGCGATCGTTCTCCCGCCGAGTCCAGCATTTGCTTCAGCACAGCCAAGTGAGAGGAGAAGGTGCTGAGCGACTGCTCAACGCTTTGCCCGTCTCCGACATCGGCAATGATCCCTTCAAATAGACCAAATCGGCTGTTTTCACCAGCTGGTGCGAGCAGACCGGATTGCACCATCACCGCAAGCAAGCCAATTGTCTTCAAAGCGACTGTTTTCCCTCCGGTATTAGGTCCGGTAATAATCAATTGCTTCCAGCGCAGTCCCAGCTCGACGGTTAACGGTTCAACATTGCTTCCTAGCAGCGGATGGCGGGCTTCGACGAGCCGAATGACAGGATTGTCGCTTAGCGTCGTTTTCCGGCCGTCATAGGACCGTGACAGCTTTCCTCTCGCCATAATGAAATCAAAGGTAGCCATTGCCTCCCGATTGCCCTTCAATTGCTGCACATGCGCATCCGCCAAATCCGATAACCCGGATAAAATAACGGTTCGCTCGCGTTCCTCTTCTGCGGCCCAGCTTTGAAGCTCGCTTTGCAAGCCCGCTACATCGATCGGCTCCACGTAAAGTGTCTGCCCGCTTGCCGACTCATCCCATACCGTTCCCGGTACCTGCTTGCGAAGCTCGCGCTTGATAGCGATAACGGAGCGTCCGCTCCGCTTGCTGATGAACGACTCCTGCAGTGCCGATTTGTATTTCGATAGAGCACCTTGGAGCTTACGCTCGATTTTGTCTTCGACAGCGATGATCTGACGGCGTACTGATGCCAAACCGGGACTGGCTTGATCCGTCAATCGGCCGAATCGGATGCATCTTTCCAGCTCGCTCCGCAGCTCCGGGCAATCTCTCATGGAATCTGCATAACTCGCAATCGTCGGCGCCGTCTGCCGCTTGCTATCCATGTAACGCTTCATCTGTGCAATCGATACAAGCCAGATGAGCAGCTGTTCGAGCTCTGTTTCGTTATAGACTCTTCCTTTGCCCAGCAGTGCGAGGAATGGATCAATGCCTTCCATTGCCGACAGCGGCACGCTTGCTCCGGTAGCCAACAGATCAGAGGCCTCTTGAGTCTCCGTCAACCATGCCGTCACCCGGTTGCGCCGATCACTTGGTTCTAGCTTTTCAGCCAGCATTCTGCCGCCAGGCGAAACGGTGTAGTCAACCAACTTTGCCTTTATTTTGTCATACTCCAGTCTTTTCCATGTCGCTTCGTTCATTTTCATCCAGCTCCTTTTTTTCATATAAAAACAAAAAAACAGGAACAGAACGCTATGCGCTCCATTCCTGTTCCATTTGTCAGCTATCCCAGTTAAATGCAAACGATAAGACGGAAATAGCAACAGAGCTAGAGCCCTCACTAGGCTGATCCTCATCCCGCTTATTATGCAAATAAAAAAACCGTGCTCGAAAGAGCACGGTGATAGGCCGCTGACTAATGTCATTTAGGCGGAATCCACATGTTCTTAACCCTTGGTACCGGAATTTAACATGGGACAAAGCAATATAAGCATGCCAATTCATACGAATTGAACAAGCCTGATGAAGCATCGCTCAGCCGGATTAAATCCGATTTATCCAATTTAGGAGTTAAGAACACCTGTAATCATTAAAATTGCCCCTTCCAAATGACAGTTAAACTATATATTCAATTTAATCCAATTCATGCAGGTTGTCAAATAGGCTCTAGACCAATCTCCAGACCAGCTTCTGCAAACCGCAAATGTGACGGAAGACCGTAGTCCCGGCGAAGATCAATATCATGCGACATATGTGTGAAATAAACTTGACGCGGCTTCCAGAGCTTAATCAAGTCCATAGCTTCCGTGACGTCGTAGACTGACCTCGTCTCATAAGCAAAGTTCTCTTTATAAAAGCTGGTTCCTAGCACGAGCAGATCAAGGCCGTAAAGCGGCTTCTGCTGATCTTCCGTCAGACCAATAGCATCCGAGCAATACACCCAGCTGTATGCCTTTGACAGATGATCAAACCTGTAAGCATAGGAGTAACCGTTCTTGCCGTGGTTTACCCGCCAGCAGGAAATCCGCCAGCTTCCCAGCTCCATCGGTTCGTCATTTGCAGTGAAATGAATTTGCCGCTGAAGCCATGGAAAACGTTCGTTGATTTCCGCAATAACCTCTGCCGGAGCGAAAGCCTGGCCGCTTTTGCCCAGCCATCTGCATGCATCCGCCCATTCCACAAGCCCGCCAATATGATCGAAATGAGCATGGGTCAGCAAGATTTGATCTACCGTACGCAAGCTTGCGGCTTCCATCTGTTTACCCCAATCCGGACCGCAATCGATTAACGTCGTTCCGCTGCCGGTTTCCTCGATCTGCACCAGCGAACGAAGCCTGCGGTTGATACCGCCGTCTGCCGATCTAGCTTCCGAGCAAACCTCACAATCGCAGTATACGCGCGGCACGCCCATCGAATCGCCCGTGCCGCGGAAAATCAGCTTCGTCATATCGGCAGCAGCTCGACTTGCTCCAATCCGCGGAGCCGGTCCATCATCGCCAGCCAGGCCTCCGGCTTGTTAGGCAGCGCCGAATAGTACCCCTCGAGAAACGTTGCTACGAGTGCAGCAGGAATCGAAGTCCGGTCTTCATCGGTTGGGAGAAAGCTAAGATTCAACCCTTCAACCGCTTGGCCTTCATGATCCCAGGACGGGTGAACATAGTCGATTGCCAATCGTTTATAGCCCATATGCGACAGCACCTCACGGCGTACGAACGGGCTCATTGGTGTTACGCCGCCAAAGCTGTGTTGCTCTCCGCTGTCGTAAGGGTTGTAGATTTCCGCAAACATACCAAGCGGCTCTGTTCCCGATTGCTGGGCAAGCCGTGCCAAATCCTTCTCCCGGTTGCGCATCAGAAAACGGCCGATTCCTTTGGAATGCTCACCAATAATCGTAAAGTCCGTCATCGCGACACGAAGGTGAGGGTAATAGCGGTATTCGGTCGAACCAACAACCTCACCGTTCTCCACAGCGACATAGACATGAACGGTCGGGTCCTCCAAAGGCTCCTTCCAGAGCTCATAAGCAAGAACTTCCTCCGGCGGAAAAATACGTCCAAGCAGCTTGTGAAGCTCTGCAAAATAAGGGTCCTCAATCGAGGTAATACGATGATAGATCATGGCTTAAGCTCCTCTCTGATGTTCCTCATTCCGAATATGTAGTAAACGGATTTCTCCATTCCATAAGTACGGCAAAATTGCCGGATTGCTCATCATCCAAATAATTGGCCGCAATGCCAATCGGCGTTCTTCCGCAGCGCAGCAAGAAATTGATGACCGGATCCTGAAGCTCGCCTGCCATAACCCGGTCGACATATTGATCTGGCGTAAGCTCAGCGGCGTACAGATGGTAACCCGGCATCCGGCCTGCGCCAAGCAATCTGCCTAGGCCAAGCTGCACGACAGTCTCATACATAGACTGCATCAGCCACTTCCCGATACCTGTCTTCCGATATTCCGGTATGACGCAAATGTCAGCGACGTACAGAGTATCACCGTTCGGATTATGATTACGGATATAACCGTTATCCGTTATCGTTTCCCAGCTGTGATCATGGCCATAATCCTTCATGTCAATCATTAACCCGGTCATGGAGCCAACAATGCGTCCGCCTATTTCAGCGCACAAAGCGCCTTGCGGAAATCGGCTGATATGCTCGATCATTTGATCCTTGCTCCACCAGAGCTCTTCCGGATACGGGGGAGGAAAGCTCTCCCGCTGCACGTCGATCATCGCCTCGAAGTCCCGCTCCGTGTACTGGCGGATCACCGTTTTAACAGGAGCAGCCTTTCCGTTAACCCCGTTAAATACGTAGAAGCTTTTATGCATCGCATTGTCCTCCTTCACGTTAACTCTAGGACCAATCCGAGTAGAGATCAGTACGGCGGTCGCGCCAGGTCGTTACAGAACCGCCTGCACGCACATCCTCCAGCAATTGCAAATCCAGATCCGCAACGACCAGCATATCGTCGTTAATGATGCCTTCGCTCAAGATGCCGGCTGGCGGGAATGGAATATCATTCGGCGCAATAATTGCCGCTTGCCCGAAGTTCGCACGCATGAAATCGACCTTGCGCAGCGCGCCGACCGTACCTGTCGTGACGATATAGATTTGATTTTCCACTGCACGCGCATGGCAGCAGTAACGAACACGATAGAATCCGTGTCTGTCATCCGTACAGGATGGACAGAAAATAACGTCCGCCCCTTTGGCTCTCGCCATACGGACGATCTCCGGAAATTCAATATCGTAGCAGGTCAGCATGCCGATCGTTCCGAACTCGGTCTCAAACACCTGCAGACCGTCGCCCGGCGACATATTCCACTCAGATACCTCTGTAGGTGTCAGATGAATTTTCGGCTGCCGGTCGATTTTACCTTTTGGATGGAACAAATGCGCCGTATTTTGCCATTTGCCCTCTCCTGCTTTCACAACATGCGTGCCGCCGACGATATACATATCGTATTCCGAAGCAAGCGACTGGAACAGCTGCTCATAGCGATCTGTAAACTCGGGAAGTCTGCCGATCGGCAGCGCTTGCCCGCTCTCGTCCCCGATAGAAAGCAGCTGCGTCGTCAAAAATTCCGGAAACAACAGGAACTGCGTTCCGTATTCCGAGGCATTGCGCACATAGTGCGTTACTTGCTCGGCGAACTGCTCGAAGGAGCTAATATCCGCCAGTTGATATTGAACCGAAGCGACCCGATATTTCATCAATTCTATTCCCCTTTACTTCCGCTGCTTGAACTGAATGGCGATCGTTGTTCCGAGATCCGGCAGACTGAATACGTCGATTTTGCCCTCATGCAAGTCGACAATCCGCTTGGCGATAGAGAGGCCAAGGCCGACACCGCCGGTCGCCCTGCTTCTCGCGCCGTCTACGCGATAGAAACGCTCGAACATATGCGGAATCTCATTTTCCGGTATGCCGATCCCCTTATCCTTCACTTCGATCTTGACGATATTCTTCATCAGCGATACGGACACCTCAATAGGGTCCTTGCTGTATTTGATCGCATTATCAAGCAGAATAACAAGCAGCTGTCTAATTTTATCTTTATCGCCGTACATCCGAACGACCTTGGACATCGCCTTCACCCGAATCGGGCGCTGGAACGTTGTCTGCAGCATGCCGGCCAATTCGTTCACGACATGTACCACATCGAATAGCTCCTGACGCAGCCAATCCTCCTGCTCCGCTTCCGCGAGCATAAGCATCGACTTCGTCAAGCTTTGCAGCCTTGTCGTCTCGCGATCGATTGCTTCGATCGCTTCATTCCGTATGTTCTCATCATCGCGGCCCCAACGCTTCAGCATACCTGCATAGCTGCTGATGACCGTAAGCGGCGTTTTTAGCTCATGGGAGGCATCGGCCACAAACTGCTTTTGCCGGGCAAACGTCCGGTCCAGCCGTTCGATCATCTGATTGAACGCCCGAACGAGCTGCTGCAGTTCTGCGGATTCCTCCTGGCTGGACGTCTCGATTTTACGAAGCTTGCCGCTTCGGTCGATTTCACGCATCGTATTGACCATCTGCTGCATCGGCGCGGTCAATCGTGAGGTGAACCAGTATGTGCCGAAGATAGCAAATAAAATGGCGCCGACGCTCGTTACAGTCAATGCAGCCACCAAAATTTGCAAATAATCGTCAAGCTCGTTGAGCACCCGGTTCACTTCCAGCATCGCCACGATATCGGGCCCGTTGAAGATAGGAACGCGCATATATAGAATCCGCTCGTTGCCTTTGGAGATCATGCCCGTGTCATGCTGCCGCTGGAATGCTACAGGCAAGTTAAGCAGAACCGGATCAGAGCCGGTTATGTTGACAACCTTGTTGTCCGGCTGGACGATCCGGATCATTTCATTTACATTATAATACTCACTCAGCAAATCGGGATCATAGATCCCTTTCCCGTGCTGAATGAGCGGATTTTCTAACATAAGGTTCACTTTATTTCCGATTACCCGTTCTTCGCTTTCCGTCGTAATCTTGATCACGTAAAAATAGACGAAAATATTAAATAAAATCAGGATGAAGATGAGCCAGAAGATCGTAAACAGCGTAAACCTTTTGCGCAGCGTCATGCATCTGGCTCCTTAATCATATAACCGACTCCGCGAACCGTATGAATCAGCTTATGCCGGTACCCCTTGTCCAGCTTTTGACGCAAATAACGGATATACACGTCCACAAGATTCGTCTCGCCGATAAAATCATAGCCCCATACTTCTGATAAAATATCCTCACGTGATTTTTCTATATTTTTGTTCTCCACCAAATAAACGAGCAGCTCGAATTCCCTTGGCGTCAGCTCGATTACGATATCTTTGCGATACACCTTGCGGGTGCGCAGCTCAATCGTCAAGTCGCCTACTTTGATCTGGTCTGAACCTTCGGACTCCTTCGGATACTGCTGGAATATGCGCAAAATGTTGCGGACACGCGCAAGCAGCTCCTCCATCGCAAAAGGCTTCGTAATATAATCATTGGCGCCATGCTCAAAGCCGCTGACCTTATCAGGAACCGTATCCCTCGCCGTCAGCAAAATAACCGGCACTGGATTCCCCGCCTGCCTCAGCCTTCTGAGCACTTCAATTCCGTTCAGCTCTGGCAGCATAACATCCAGCAGCACGAGCTCCCAATCACCGGACGAAGCCATTTCGTATCCGGTTCTGCCGTCTGCGGCCGAGCCGACTGTATAGCCTTCATGCTCCAGCTCCAGCTGTAATACGCGGGCAATCCCCGCTTCATCTTCGACAACTAATACGCGATCGCTCATCTTGATGTTCACCTGCTTCCCTAATTGTCCTATAGACTCTTTTTTTCTTCATCATAATGAAGCTATTATTCAAATGCAAGCATCCCGGAGGTCACTGGTTGCCCACCATATTAATAGTTCGCAGCACCCCGGCCAAGTAGGACCGTAGGTCACCTGTATAATTATAACACGGATTGCTTTTGCTTTGTATGGAGCTCCTTTTCAATGTCGGCTAATACCGGGTTTAGCGTTTTCTCCAGCACCTTGCGAAGAGCTGTATCTTCCGTCGCCCAGCGTCCCGACCATAGCACTTGGAGCCAACGTTCTTGAGGCAACAGCGGTATACTCGCTTGCGGATTGCCCGGCAGCATCGCTATCCATTCGGAGCGCCGATTGAACCGGACAGACTTATTCGCAAGCCAGTGCAGCTTGCCTCCCCTTGCTTCAAGCTCAGCTTTCAGCCGGTACAGCTGTTGTAATCTATCATTGCTCCATCTTGACGGAAAAGGATCTGCTACGACATAAACGATTTGGCAGGATGCCAGCAGCCTCCAGCCCTCCTCTTCTCCTCCGATCCCTGTCAAACTGCCCATATCGAGCAGCGTAACACCTGTCTCGTTTCCCAGCTGTCTTTCCAGTTCACCTTGCTGCGCTTGGAAAAAAGGCCCGCGCTGAGCAAGCCAGCGGACGGATCCGGAATGCCATTCCATCAGTCCTCCGGATCTTTCATTAGCATCTTGCTTCCTATTTGTGCCAAGCAGCGCCAGCCACTCGGGCCGGATGGTGGGGAATTCCACCGCAGTAACCGTTATGCCTCTTCTTGCAAGCAGCTTTGCCATCGTAATACAAGCGAAGGTGGAACCCGCTCCCGGGGATAGCGACACAAACGCTGCTAGCACTTTCTTATTTGCCCGTGTCACCGGGTTTTGCTTCACTGAATAAAAGCTTGAAGGACGGTCTTTATCTCTATCATTATTTTCTGTTCTCAGCCGGACTAAAGCAGCCTCTACTTCGGACATGGAAAGCGGCCGATTTTCCTCTTTATCCTGCGTCATTTTTCCCAGTAATGTCTTGAAAGCTGCAGGCACATCAGGTTGAAGCTGCTGCATCGGATCAAGTCGGCTTATGTGCCGCCCCGATGGGAAATAGGTCCCGCCGCTCAGTAAATAGTACAGCATCGCACCTAACCCGTAAATATCGGTTCGCGGGCCGCTTTGACCCATATAGCTGGCCTGCTCGGGCGCGCTAAAGCCGGGAGTGCCGAGCAGTGCCGTATCCTGTGTCGAGCCGTTCTTGAAATGCCGGGCAATGCCGAAGTCAATTAACCGGACATGCCCGTTCTCCTCCAGCATGACATTAGAGGGCTTCAAGTCGCGATGAATGATTTGCGGCGTCTGCCGGTGCAAATATGCAAGCGCCGAGCAAAGCTGAATCGCAATGCCGAGCACTTCAGGGAAAGGCAGTCTTTGTCCGTTCCGCTCAAACCGGTGCTTTACAGTCTCCCCTTGTATGTAGTCCATAATGATTACGCCGGCATCCCAATCTGGAATCGTAAAGCAATCGACGATAAGCGGAAGGTTGGGATGATTAAGCCGGGCAAGCATCCAGGCTTCCTCGACAATGGAGCTTTCCTGACCGACGCTCCAGCCGGCCGATGCCGTAACTTTTACCGCGCGCAGCTTCCCGTGCAGCTTGATATCCTCTGCTGCATATACTGCCCCCATTCCCCCGCTGCCCAGCTTTTCCAGCAAGCGGTATCTATTGTTCAACAACATGCCTGCCTCTAGCGCACCCCATCCTTTTTCCATACTACGCCTCCTTTTTTGGACATAAAAAAATCCCGATTTACAGTGCGCTCCTCTGCAAAGAGGTACGCCAACTGCAAATCGGGATGCTTTCCCGCATTGATATAATTTGATTTTAACATGATGGGGAGATCGTTTGCCAGCTGCATTTTTTAAAAGATAGTTCGTGCTAACTGTGTGATGAGCGTGAATATGCTTCTATACACCTCACCCGAAATGCTGACTGTTTGACAAGTTTAAGTTTAGTTACTATACTAATTCCATGGACAACAATAACAAATACGAAACCCCGTCGCTCAGTCATAGCTTTGGCCGGTTGATCTTGCAGCTCCGCAAGCTGGAGCGCCAGCCTCGTACCTTTGAGGGCATTGGGCCGCTAACGCCCAGCGAATTGCATACGATTGATGCGATTGGCCCGGAAGGCAGTGTTCTCATGAGCGAGCTTGCCGCCCGTCTTGGCATTACGAAGGGTGCCGTAACCCAGTTGATTGCCCGTCTGGAGACGAAGGAATTAGTCGTTCGTTCCATGCATCCGACCGATCAACGAAGTACGTTAATATCGCTGACTGTTCAAGGAAAAGCCGCCTATATGATGCACGAAGAGCTCCATCAAGCTTTTTACAAACAATTACAGACGCAAATGAGCCCGGAAGAAATAGCGATCTTCGCGAAAACAATAGATAAATTTATATTTGCGCTTGATCATTGATTTTTTTTTGCTCATTTAGTTTAGTTGCTATACTAGTTTTAAAAAAAAGAATTGCGAGGTCTTGCTCAACATGAGTAAACAAAAAAATCAACTGCGTATGACTTCCGGGCAGCGGCTCATGATGATGGGGATTGCAATGGGCGCCTTCCTTTCCCACTTCACCGCAGGAATTGTGAACGTATCACTTCCCCTTTTCGCCGAGATCTTTGACAGCCGACTTGAAATCGTGCAGTGGATTACGACAGGCTACCTACTTGCCATCGCTATCCTCTTGCCATCGCTATCCTCTTGCCATTGATGGGTAAGCTTGGAGACCGATTTGGCTCCGCTCTCATTCATAATGCCGGGCTCGGTCTGTTTACATTGAGTTCGCTGCTTATCGCCTTCTCTCCCGGCATTTATTCGCTGCTGGCATTGCGCTTCGTTCAGGCCGTTGGAGCAGCTATGTTTCAAGCGACTAATATGGGGCTGATTGCTCAGCTCATGCCCATGGACAAACGCGGCCGGGCATTGGGCCTCATCAGCGGAGCAGTCGCAATAGGCGGAATGTCGGGACCTGCGATTGGCGGTCTAATTGCCCAGTGCTTAAGCTGGCACTGGCTTTTTCTAATCCAAGTTCCCTTTGCGGCAGTTGCCTCGTTGCTAGCCTTTCGTTTCATCCCTGCTGCCCGTCGAGAAGCTGATAAATCTGCTACTTTCGATGTCTTAGGAGCCACGTTGTTCATGAGTGCAATTGGATTGCTTGTTTTTGGGCTATCCCATGGAGGGACAGCGTCTGGCATGCTGACAGCTCAATCCTTTTATACGGGAGGCATGGGTCTCGCCGTTTTACTTGCATTTCTATTATGGGAGAGAAAACATCCCGCCCCCTTCCTTCCCATCCGTGCGATAACTGTCCATGCCGTATCTATCGGCCTGCTGACAAGTACAGTAACATTTATGGCTGCAAATACCGTAATCGTCAGCCTTCCGTTCTTATTCAGCGGCTTATCTGGTTTATCATCTTCATCCATTGGACTGCTGATGACCATCTACCCGGCATCTCTGGCCATTGTTGGCCCAATTGCAGGCCATTTGTCTGATCGCATGAGCTCTCGTCGCCTCCTGTCTATCGGGCTAATAGGTATAAGTGCTGGCATTGCCGTTTTCACGATAGCCGTGACAAGTTTTCCTATTATAGCCGCTATAGTTGGACTTTCACTTTGCGGATTGGGAATGGCGCTTATCGCCTCCCCGAACATGAATTTCATAATGGGGCATACGGCGAAAGAGCATATTGGAGCAATCGGGGGTATGATCGCCCTTACCCGTAATCTCGGCTTGGTCGTCGGGGCCGCATTAGGGCTTGGTGTCATAAAGGGCTCTTCTATAGGAGAGCAGAGTTGGCTGCCATTCCAGTTGGTCATGGTCATTATGATCGGACTTTGTGCTTTATTAATGACCTTAATTATCTGGAACGTAAGGCAGCCGGCAGTGAAAGGTTCGACGCCTTTATCTCGACACAACACGGTTGATTGACTTAACTTAACTTAACTTAACTTAACTTAACTTACAGGAGGAAATACGATGAAGGACATACTCGTTGTTGGAGGCTACGGCCATGTTGGACAGATTCTATGCAAAGCATTAGCTGCACGTTATCCAGGGAAAGTCTACGCAGCCGGGAGAAGTCTGGAGAAGGCAGCAGCGTTTAGCCTTTCTACTGAAGGCCGCGTTCTTCCAATGCAGATTCAGATGAATGCGCCTATCGATCCGGTGCTGCTGCAGTCTTTCAAGCTGGTCGTCATGTGTCTGGATCAGACGGATATCGCTTTTGTTCGATTATGCTTGAGTCTCGGTATCCACTACATGGATTTATCCGCAAACGATGCTTTTCTATCTCAAGTGGAGGGGTTGAACGAAATGGCAGTGGCTTCCGGAGCAACTGCGGTTTTAAGCATTGGACTCGCCCCGGGATTGACGAATCTTATGGCTGCCCGAGCCATGTCAGAGATGGAACAAACCGACTCTGTTGGTATAACGATTATGCTGGGGCTGGGAGACAGTCATGGGCAAGCGGCGATTGAATGGACAATCGATAATCTGGCTGAAGATTTCAAGGTCATAACGAACGGAAGCAAAACGTTGGCCAAGAGCTTCATGGATGGCAAACGAACGAATTTAGGAGCTGATCTAGGCTGGAAAAAAGCGTACCGGTTCAACTTTTCCGATCAGCACGCTCTTATGCGAACACTGCAATTGCCGTCGATCTCGACACGTCTTTGTTTTGACTCTGCCCCAGTTACTGGCTTACTTGCAGCGTCGAAAGTCCTCGGATTGACCCGGGCGTTGCGATTCCCAGCCATTCGTAGACTCGCGATTGGCATGTTCAGTAAGCTGCAGATGGGTTCGGATCAATATGCGGCCAAAGTTGAAGCTTGGGGCAGCGAAGCGGGAGAAGCAGTTCATGTGGAATGTCTGCTCCATGGCCACTACGAAGCACAAATAACAGCTAAAGCTGGAGCTGCGATAGCAGAGCTGCTGAGCGATAATCATTACCCGGCAGGTGTTTATCACAGCCATGAGCTGATCCAACTGGACACACTATTGCCAGCTATACAAGAAACGTTCCATTTTGAAATGAAAGTCAACAACCAGGTGAAGGTTATATTTAATGGGGTTAATTAGGGGTATCAAATAACAATTAAGCATCTATAGCCAAACGTCGCATCGTTGGAAACAGTTTGTTTCCATCACAATTGCATTGATTACAGAACGATGACTACTAGTACTGGTACAATTAGCGTCTAATTATGCATTGCCACTACTACCTGCCTCTACTCGCCAATTACAACAGCACCCAATGATTACTTCTACCAATAACGAGATATGACTAGATTCTAAGCTACAGCGAGCATCTGCGAAAACTAGCAACTACCAACACGGCCCCGGTCTCAACAGCATTTGTTCCCAAAAATTTCCCCGTTTCGAACTTCCAGCGAACCTGATTCGCTGTTTAGCGAACCTAATTTCGCTATAACATGCCACTCTAAGCACGCAAAGCGCTACAGCGAATCTTTCTTCGCTATTCGTGAACCTAAGTTCTCGGATTGCGAAATTTGGTTCGTTGTAGGCTGCCCAACCGCCTGACACCTCAATTTGGCTATCTTCCAGCGAATACCCCTTCGCTATTTAGCGAATCAGATTCGTTGTAGGCTCCCCAGCTACCTCTCCCATCATTTCAGCTCTTCTCCAGCAAATGTCGCTTCGCTATTTACTTAGCGAATCAGGTTCGCTGGAAGCTGACACTGTGCACGACCCGCGCACAACCAACATAAAAAATCAAAAAAGAACGGACATAAATGTCCGCCCCTCCCATTTCTCTATGCAAATAGCCTTATTTCTTGATCAAATGCAGCGTAATCTCTTCCCGGTTGTGGAACAGCTGCCGGGATTGCTCGATAATGAACGAGGTAGACAGCCTTTCCTTCACCTCGCGGATCGTCTGCAGAGGCTTCTTGTGCATCAGCTTTACGGTAACGACAGCCGTAGCATGCGGGGCAAGCGCTGGTTCCAAATCCAGCACGAGCCTGCACATTTGCATTGGACTCCAGCTCATGTCGCAGACGAGAAGATCGAACTTTCCTCGCTCAAATTTCACATCGGAAGCGTTCTTCTTCAAGTAAGTTAGAGACGGATGGCCCTGAAGCGACGGGTGCATGTCGCCCGGATCGATTGCAGTTACCTGCAATCCCCGCTCGAGCAGCAGCGACGTCCAGCCGCCAGGAGCAGCGCCAACGTCAAGCGCACGGCGATACGACGCATAGTTCAGCCCAAACTCCCGTTCCGCTTCCAGTAGCTTGAATTTGGCACGGGAGATTTGTCCTTCCTCCCGCTGAAAACGAACAGCACCACCAGGCCAATCGGACAGCATGTCCGACGGCTTGCCGATTCCTACGTCAAGCGTGCTCTCGCCCGCGAAGATTGCAATTATGAAATCCGGCTGCTGAAACACCAATTCTGCGTTCAGATTCCCAAGAACGGCATCAAGCGCCCCTTTCGTATCAGCTGTCGAATAGGAAAAGCTCGTCGATTTCGCTTTTCTCACGTGAATCGACACATGCTTGTCCGACAAAACAGAACCCGCCCCGCGAATATATTCCGATAGCGCCTGCAAATCATCCGCATCGCCTCTAAGCGGGATGCTCTCGTCTATCGGCTGCATATGCCGGAGGAAGGTCGGACGATTGTTCTGAATCGTTGCGACCGTCTCCTCCTCCGTAAGCACCGTATCAAATCTAAAAATCTCCCCTGCAACCAACTGCGATACTTTCACTTCCGGCAGCAGCCGCCGAAGTTCTTCTATTGCATAGGGTGAATACCCTTGATTAGCCGTGCCAATCCATTGGCTCACGCCAACACCTCCATCTGTAATCGGCCGGCCCCCGTCAAGCAGCGAGATATCGCATGGGCGGGAGCGGCCGGCGGTGCGAAAGCCCTTAAGATCCTCTTGCAATTTCCTCGAGCAACGACGATGGCATCGGACCGTTGAACAGCTTTAGCTCTATCGGCGCATTCGAGGAAAGCATATGATACATTTGCATTCTGCCGGCCGCGCTGGACGTGTGCAAATAAACTTGCTCGGGATATTTTCCCGTTTCGACCAAATAGCGCACGACCTCGTAGCCTGTAGGCTCACTCCAGCCCAAATCATAATCCAATGACAAAATGCCAATCGACTCCGAATCGATCAGCAGCTTGCATTCCTCCGCGTTGCGGGCCAGCACAAAGCCAGGCGGGCAGGTTCTGTAATCATCCAAGTAAACATGAATCATGATTGACTCCCCCATTCGCGCATCAGATTCAGTTGCTTTTCGTAGCTCCCATCCTCATCCGGAGGCGTTTCCAGAACAAACGGCACATCCTTCAATTGAGGGAGCGTAAGCATCCATTGCATCGCTTCTTCTCCAATATACCCTTTGCCGACCGGCGCATGGCGATCCCTTCTCGAACCGGAAGGAAACAGCGAGTCGTTAAAATGAACAGCAGCGATCTCGCCCAACACTTCAAGACGCTCTCCCGTCTCGATCCACTTCAAGTCCTCCGCTCCTTGCCACATGCCGCTAGCGAACATATGACAGGTATCCAGGCAATAAGAAAGCTGCTCAGGGCGCTGGCAAAGCTTTCGAATCTGCGCCAGTTCTTCAAACGTCGTTCCCATAAAGGCGTGCTCGCCAGACTGAATTTCGATCAGCAGCTTTGCCCCGCCATCCCATTGAGAAGTAACGTCGTTAAGGCTCTGGATAATCGATTGATAGCCTTGCAGCGGCTCCGGGCCTTTATATATGCCAAAGTGAACAACCACGCCTATAGAACCGCAAGAATCGGCAATATCGAGATCATTCAACAACGACTCTACAACCCGCTGGCGCGCCGTATCACCCTCGGCCGCCAGATTTGTCGGATATGGCGTATGGGCAATCGATTTGAGATCATGCTCCCGGCAAAAATCAGCGCAACGCGCTGCATCTTTACGGTCGAATCGCTTGATCGTCAAACTTCGAGGATTTTTTGGAAAATACTGAAAACACTGCATGCCGCCGCTATATGCTTCTTTCGCAGCAGCGGCATAACCGCCTCTAATGCTTAAATGCCGGCCAACGCGGACCACTCTCTATTGTTCCTTCTGACAATTCGGGCACAAGAAAGCCTTGCGCGACGAAATCTCGATCTGCTCAATAGGCGTGCCGCATTGCGGACATGGCTCGCCCGCACGATCATACACCTTCATATGCCCATTATAGCCGCCAGTAAGCGCATCCCCAGAAGTAAATGGATCATCCATATAACCTCCGCGAGCCTGCCCCTCCATTAGCACTCTATGCATGGCTTCATACAGCCGTTCCCAAGTTGCCTGCTCGATTGTCGGGATTTTTGCATCTGGCCGAAGTCCGGCGGCAAATGCAATTTCGTCGGCATAGCAATTACCGATACCGGCAATTACATGCTGGTCGACAAGAGCGGCTTTGATGTTGCCGCGTTTCTTAGCGAAACGGCCGATGAACCGCTCCAGCGTAAGTCTTTTATCGAACGGGTCAAGACCTAGCTTTGCCAGCTCAGTGTCGACATCTTTAACCGACATCATCTTCAAATAGCCCAGGCGCAGCCCGATAAAATAAAGATTGCCCGACGTAAATTTGATCGTCACCTGTACGGTACGGTCCGGGCGTTCCTCGTCGGTGCCAAAAAACATCCAGCCGCCAAGCATCAGATGCAGCAGCAATCGCTTGCCGTTATCGAGATGAAACAATAAATGCTTGCCGCGGCGTTCAACGAACCATATGGTTCGGCCGATCAAAGCTTGATCAAATTGTTCCGCCGTCATATGAACGGATTGCTCTCTCGTAACTTCCGTTCCGATAATTTGAGCACCGGCCAGACGCTCCGAGAGCATTAGTCGATACGTTTCCATTTCCGGTAATTCTGGCATTGCAGCTCGCTTCCTTCCTGTCCGTTCGCTTCCTTCTCTTATCTCCCGGTTGAAGCGGAAATATACGAAATCAGCTCATCTAAATTAGCGCAAATCGCATCCGGCTTGCAGCCAGCCTTGTCTGCGTAGCTTTCAAAATTGTCAGCCGTTGTTAGTCCCGTTAAGACGAGCGCTGTTCCACAGCCCGACGCCCGGCCTGCCGCAATATCAGTGGCCAGATTATCGCCTACGACCCAGGTCTGATCAGCAGTCAAACCAAGCTTATCCAGCGAATAATCCATAAGAATCGGTGACGGTTTGCCAATTAAAATCGGCTCCTGTCCTCCAGCTGCCTTCAGCATCGCTCCGATTGAGCCCGCTCCCGGCATGAGTCCATTCTCCGTAGGCAGCAGCAAATCCGGATTAGTCAGGACATACTTCGCGCCGTTAAGGATATGGCGTACGGCCACAGCCAATCGTTCATAAGTTAATCCGCGGTCAATGCCCTGAAGCACAAAGTCTGGCTGTTCCTCCGTCAATTGCAATCCCGCTTCTTCTACAGCTTGGCGAAGCCCGGCCTCGCCTACAACAAATACGGAAGCGCCCGGCTTCAACTGCGCAATATGTCCCGCAGCGCCTTGCGCCGAAGTGCATACATCGCCGGCTGTCGCCTCAATTCCCATCGCTAGCAGCCTGTCAGCCACCGCTTCAGGAGTTGCCGAAGAGTTATTGGTTACAAACCGGTAAGGCAGTTCTTGTTCCTTCAAAAATCGAATAAGCCGATCTGCTCCCTCAATCCGTCTCGTCCCGTGATACAGCGTCCCGTCCAGATCGAGCAGAAGCCCGTTCATAGCCGGTAATTGTCTCTGTTCCTTCATCTACCCATGCATCCTTCCCGCCTTGCGCTGAAGCCGTTCTTTCCGGTTGCGAAGGCCATCGAGCTCAGCCCTTTTCTTCGCATCCCTTCTTTGCAGCAGCGGGTTCCCCAGCGCCAGCTCCAGCGCCTCTGTCGTGTATTGTAAAGCCGAAACGTAATCCTTCAGCTTATGTTCATAGAACATGGCAAGTTCAATGTACGCAGCAATTGCCGAAGATCCATATGTATAAGGATGCTCTACAGCCTTCTGCCACAATAACACAGCTCGCTGCCAATTTCCAGCCTTCTTATCCCTTGCGGCTAGCATCAATAGCGCAGATATTGCCGCTGATTCGGTATTCAATACCAAGGCGAATAATTGTTCCGCCCGGCCGGACAGTCCCATTTTCTCCAGCCATAATCCGGTACGCACTTGCTCCTCCGGTTCCGAAGGAAGCGGCAGTACGCCAAACGCCCCCTGCTGCTCATCCGAATGCAGCAAATGGCCGAACCGAATCGCCAGACAAGCAAGTGACAGCATATCGATCTCGTTATGCCGGAACACCCCTGCAAGCGGCTCTGGATCGCCTTCCGCTAAATATTGAAAGTAAAGCTGCGGCGCAAGAGAGCCGGGCACATCATCCACCCGCTCAATGCCAAGCCGCTCCTCTTCCACATGACTTAGTTTGCAGGAGGTCAAGGTGTTTTTCCAAATACTGCGGGACGGATGGAGAAAATCGAGATGCAGCGGCTCCCAGATCTTCCGGCTGCGTCCGTTCATAATAAAACGATTTTGCATGACTGGCCAGTCAAACGTTCTGCCATTGTACGTCGCCAAATAGCGGTACGCGGGCAACTTGCTCTCAATGTACGCCAGCATTGCCCTTTCTTCCGCAGGATGACGAATTAATGCTTGCTCGACGATAAACTGTCCATACTGCATGTAGGCAATCCCCACCATAAACGGCACATTGCCCGCACCAATACCAAGTCCGGTCGTCTCTAGATCCAGAAACAACACTTGCTCCGGCTCCACCGGTTCGCCGTGAAATGCTGACAAACCAGAGGCTGCAGCGCCCAGCTCATTCAGACGATGAGTACCGTGCTTGTAATCGAGCGGATACCGGATTTGACGCAGCAGAAACGTTCCTTCCGAATTACGTTGAAGCTTCACACCGATCGGCTGCCAGCCGGTATGGAGGATTTCATCCTCTTCTGTCTCATCTGTAGTCACTGGTTCTGTTGCCGGATCCAGTCGCTTAACCGTCTCTTCCGGGGAAGAAATCGCCGCATCCGTGCCAATGCCATTGCCAGCGGCTGCGCTAGTGCCGCGCAACCGGTTCATTCTGTCTCTAAGTCCGCTCATCGCTTCCCCTCCGCTTCTTCAAACAGCTGCAGCGCCTGCTCCTTGCCGAGCAAGCCAACCTCCTCGATCGGTTCCACACAAGCCGGATAGCCGCTTAAACACGTACAAGAAACAATGAGCGACTTGGCTTGCCGGATTAGCTCATCATGCGTCCGCAAGCGGATTTTAATTAACAGAGGTACAGACCCATGAATTAGCAATTATAACCCCTCCATTAACAGAAGGGATTTTTTCTTTGCGTTCATGCCTTCTATTTCAGTTCCAATACATGAAGGACAACCATCTTCACATGGGCAGCGGCGAACTAAGTTTATGGCTGCTGCTTTTATTTCGTCGAATCGCTTATAAACGTCTTCTGCTAAACCGATGCCACCGGGGTAATGATCGTAAATAAAAATGGTGGGCAGTTGCGAATGTTCGGCCCTTATTTGTGAGACTACATGAATATCGTTACGATCACACATGACATGAATTGGAACGATATGCCGTATCACATTGGCTATACCCATAAGCAACTGTTCCAGTGTTTTCGTTTCTATTGATGAGTCTGCCTCTTTTATTTCTACCCAGGTCGCGCTAGTATGCAGTTCTTCTTCCGGCAGTTTTATGGGGCCGTATCCAATGTTTTCGAAACTCGTTAGACGGATTTTCTTAAACATCGTTGCCATAATATTTACAGCAGCGTCCCCATAATTTATTGACGTCGTTTCCCTGCTTTTAGTTCGGTCAATAGAGAGCACTTTTAACTTAACGGCCAGGTTTGCGTCGGTATAGTATTCTACATCGACTTCGCGTACGTATGCCTTCTTGTGTTCCCAGTCCAGCTTTTCGACTTGAAACTGTACGCCTTCATGCAAGTATATAGCTTCATCGTGTAAAAGAGTCATAGCACTAAACCTGTCCATTTCACCTATAATCCTTACATTTGCTACGTCCGACTGGTCGATTATTACGACGTTTTCCTGGGCTGCGGAACGCAGGCTTACTTCGTGGGCAGGAAAGGATTGGTTTGCCCAGTAGAACGTACCCCCAGCCTGCGTAAGTACCCTTTCTTCAACCAGGTATTCCAGTATGTCGGTTATCTCTGCCGGACCGAATTCCTCCCCTTTCTTAAAGGGAAGTTCATAGGCCGCGCAGCGCATATGGTCTACCAAAATCAATAAATTTTCCGGGTTGATGCGCGCTGATTCCGGGGAACGCTCAAAGAAGTATTCGGGATTCTGCACTACGTACTGGTCTATAGGTGTATTGCTGGC
Organism: Paenibacillus radicis (ex Gao et al. 2016); assembly: GCF_014641555.1. Taxonomy (GTDB): domain Bacteria; phylum Bacillota; class Bacilli; order Paenibacillales; family Paenibacillaceae; genus Pristimantibacillus; species Pristimantibacillus radicis. Next base: position 29,854 of record NZ_BMHY01000019.1, on the reverse strand, counting down.
TACCATAACTACTACGGCTTCCCCATGCCGCCGCCCCGCCCGGCCTGCTTGCTGCCAGGTGCTGGCTACGCTGCCCGGATACCCCGACATAATGCAGACTTGCAACTGTCCAATATCAACGCCCAGTTCCAAAGCGTTTGTACTGACAACGCCTAATATCTCCCCATTCCGTAAGCCGCGTTCGATTTCCCGGCGTTGGTTCGGTAAGTAACCGCCGCGATAGCCCCTTATGGACTTGGCCCCTAATTCATTTTTTACGATTTCCTGCAGGTGGCTCAGTATTAACTCTACTCTTACCCGGCTGCGGGCAAAAACAATGGTCTGAACTTTGTTCGATAAAAACTCTTTCGCCAGTTGGTTGACTTCAACCGTTGCGCTTTTCCGAAGGTTTAACGGCTTATTAACTATCGGCGGGTTATAGAAAACAAAGTGCTTCCTTCCTCTAGGCGCTCCATTGTCGTCAATCAGCCGCATAGGTTTACCTGTCAGTTGCTCCGCTAATTCCTTCGGATTCGCGATCGTCGCTGACGTACAAATAAATAGCGGATCGCTGCCGTAAAATTTACATATACGTTGCAGTCTACGGATTACATTTGCTACATGGCTGCCGAATACGCCTCTGTATGTATGGAGCTCGTCAATGACAATATATTTAAGATTACTGAATAAACTTACCCATTTCGTATGGTGCGGCAAAATGGCCGAATGAAGCATATCGGGGTTCGTTATTACGATATGGCCGACATTCTTTACTATCTGCCGAATGGCCGGGGAAGTGTCGCCGTCGTAAGTGAAGCTTTTAATATCTATACCCATTTCGGCTATGATTTCGTTTAACTCGCTTTTTTGGTCTTGCGCCAGTGCCTTTGTTGGGAACAAATACAGCGCCCGGCTGGCGTCGTCTTCCGCTATCGCCTGTAAAACAGGAAGGTTATAACAGAGTGTTTTCCCCGAAGCCGTCGGGGTTACAGCTACGACATTTTCTCCCTTACGAATTGTTTCGTACGCTGTGCACTGGTGGCTGTACAACTGTTCAATTCCTCTTTTAGCCAGGGCAGCTTTTATCCGATCGTCTACGCTTTCGGGCATGGGTCTTGTTGTTGCTTCTATGGGTTCAACTTCGTGCCAGTTGATTACATTTTCATTCGTTCTTAATCCCTCTATGAGTTGCGAAAGGTTTTTCTTTCGTAACATATTATCACTCCTAATCTAGAACGGCTGTTCCCCTCATTATATATGTTCGGGACAAAATAAAAAAAGCCCTTTTTTTAACAGGCTTTTTCTTCGCTCTATGCTATTTCGAATTCTTGTTCGCAGCCCTGGCAAATTGTAACTGTGTATTGTTCTGTTTCCCCGGTTATTGGGTGTTTCAACATAGTCAAATAGTTTGGTTTCTCGGCAGCTGGGTAAAGAACAATAATAACTATATATAACAATAAATTTAATTTATATATTATATTTTCATTATTATATATTACTTATTTTCCACCTAAATGCTGTAGCTATTTTAAAACCCTGTGTTCCGTGTAGCTGGTAGCTGCTTTAGGTAGGTTTGCGTACGTAATTTGCCGATTCCTGCTTGTAAAAATTTCCATCGGCAGCAAAAAAAGCGCATCCCTTTGCAGGAATGCGCCTTGCTCTTCACCGGCTTCACCGTCGTTGTCATACAGCAGTTGGCACGCGGCAGGAACTGCTAGCATTGCATCTTACCGCTGCTGCTGGCCTATTGCCTGCACGCAATGCTCGTATGATACAGATCATAAGCCGCCGTCGACTCGGGAAAAATCTCCTGCGCTTCCTGTTCAAGTGCTGGTATCTGTTCCGCAGTGAAACGCGTGCTGAAATGCGTCATCACAAGCTGCCTGGCCCCCGCCGCGCGTGCCGCTTCAGCAGCCTCTACCGTCGTGGAATGTCCATACAGATGCGCTTTTTCCTGTTGACCGTCCGCGAAGGTCGCTTCGTGAACGAGCAGATCCGCATCCCGGCCCAAGATTACCGTATTGTCGCAAGGCTTGGTATCCCCTAGAATCGTAACGATCCGGCCTTTAATTGGCGTGCCGGCAACTTCTGCGGCGCGGACAACAGTACCGTCAGGCAAGCTAACGTCCTGTCCCTTTTTCAAGCTGCCGTAAAGCGGCCCTTCCGGCACACCGAGCTCCTTCAGCTTCTCAACCTGCAGCTTGCCAGGCCGGTCGCGTTCTGTAATCCTGTAGCCGAAGCACGGCAGCCGATGCTCAAGCGCCCTTGCTTCCACAATAAAACGCTCATCCTCGAAAATAATGCCTTCTTCGATTTCCGTATAAGCAATCTCATAATCCAGCCGCGTGCCGCTAAGTCGAAGCGATGTATCAACAAGCTCCCGAATGCCCGGCGGCCCAAAAACCTTCATCGGACCGTTTCCCCCGACATACGAACGCGTACTGAGCAGACCTGGAATACCAAAGGTATGGTCGCCGTGGAGATGCGTGACGAACAATGCTTCCAGCTTATTCAGCTTTAAGGGCGTGCGCATAAATTGATGCTGCGTCGCTTCTCCTGCATCGAACAACCATAGCGCGCAGTCAGGATCGGGAAGCCGCAGCGCAATCGAAGTGACGTTCCGCTCCTTCGTCGGCCTGCCGGCCCCAGTACCCAGAAACCAAATATCCATCTCGTTTACCCCTCACTATGGCTCGAGTCGCAGGTAATTTCGTTGGCTGTTATCTTTCAACCTTTTCTACATTGAAGTATTGCGCCTCCGGATGGGCGAATACCATGGCAGATACCGATGCTTCCGGCTCCATCATGAACCCTTCCGTAAGCTCGACGCCGATATCTTCTGGCTTCATTAAGTCGAACAAAGGCTCTTGATCCTCCAAGTTCGGACAAGCCGGATAACCGAACGATACGCGAATGCCTTGATAGCGGGCGCCGTGGCGCTGCTTCATAGTCATTGTTGGCGGATCAGGGTAACCCCATACATCGCGCATCATATGATGGACGCGTTCGGCCATGCCTTCCGCAACTTCAAGCGCTACCGATTGCAAGGCATGCGAGCGGAGATAGTCGCCCTTTTCCTTCCACTCTTGTGCCAGTTCGCGGATACCATAGCCTGCAGTAACAACAAGGAAACCGACATAATCCATGACGCCGCTCTCAACCGACTTCAAATAGTCCGAGAGACAGAGGAACGGATCAACTTGCTGGCGCGGGAACGTAAAGCGCTTGATTTCCTTCGTATGATTCTGCGGATCGTAAATGATAATATCATTCCCTGATGACTGTGCCGGGAAAAACCGGTACATGCCATGGGCTTGAATAATGCCGTCAACGGCTCCTTCTTGCAAAATGCCGTCCACCGTTTCTTTCAGCTGCACCGCCTTTTCATTGCCTTCCTTCAGCAAATTCTCGACGTTGCCTTTGAGACCCAAGTGATGGCCAAGCAGCATCTGCATGTTGACGTAAGGAATGATATGCGGAATTGGAACATTGCGAAGGACATGGCGATCCAGGTCGGGCGGAATATAGACCGGCGCATCCGTGGAAATTTTAGACCGTATAGCTCGGGAAAGCTCAGGAAGCTTCTTCTTCTCTTCTACGGCCTCTCCGCCGGAAGCTTTATATTCCGCCATCTCTTCTTCCATACGTGCGCGATGATCTTTATCCATCAGCTTGTTCGCAATATCAAGCCCGTCCATCGCGTCTTTGGCATAGAGAACGAGCCCCTCGTATTCCGGGCCAATTCTCGTCTTTGTAAACTTCCGGGTCAATGCGGCTCCGCCTACTAATATAGGCGCGTCGATGCCGGCATCGCGCATATCTTGCGCTGTAATGACCATTTGCTGTGCGGATTTAACGAGCAAGCCCGACAAGCCGATCACATCAGCCTTCTCGTTGCGGTACGCTTCGATCAGCTTTTCCGGCGGTACTTTAATGCCGAGATTTATAATTTTGTAGCCATTGTTGGACAAAATGATTTCGACGAGATTTTTGCCGATATCATGCACGTCGCCTTTTACGGTAGCCAGAATGACTTTGCCTTTAACCGCAGTCTCGTCCTTCTCCATGAAGTTCTCGAGATAGCCTACCGAAGCTTTCATAACCTCGGCGCTTTGCAGCACTTCCGCTACGATCAGCTCATTGTTGTTGAACAACCGGCCAACCTCTTCCATTCCGCGCATGAGCGGTCCGTTAATGACGTCCATGGCCGAATATTTTTGAAGCGCCAGCTCCAGATCGGGAATGAGTCCCTCTTTCGTCCCTTCAATAACGTAGGAACCAAGCCGTTCTTCCAGCGTCAGATTGGAGATTTTCTCTTTCTTGACGACCTTCTTCTCCCGGAACGCAGCTACAAAAGCAGCCAACGTCTCGTCATTCGTATTGTAGATCAGCTCTTCGGCCAGCTTGCGCTCTTCTTCCGGAATTGAAGCGTACCGCTCCAGCTTCTCCGTGTTGACGATTGCGTAGTCCAATCCGGCTTTCGTACAGTGGTACAGATAAACGGAATTGAGCACTTCGCGGCCAGCATCCGGCAAACCGAATGAAATGTTACTCAAGCCGAGGATCGTCTTCGCACGCGGGAACTTCTCTTTAATCATTCGAATGCCTTCAATCGTCTCTACAGCTGAACCGATGTATTGCGGGTCGCCGGAGCCAACAGGGAACATATTCGGGTCGAAAATAATATCATCAGGATTCATCCCGTATTTATCAACCAGCAAGTTATACGAACGCTCTGCTACTTCCATCTTTGCTTCGCGCGATACAGCCTGCCCGCGCTCATCGATTAGAATCATGACGACAGCCGCGCCGTATTGATGGATCAACGGCAATATTTTCTCGAATTTGGACTCGCCGTCCTCGAGATTAATAGAGTTAATAATCGCTTTGCCTTGCGAATACTTGAGGCCCAGCTCGATGATATGATCGTAAGTGGAATCCAGCATTAAAGGCACTTTGATTTTTTTTACAACTTCGGGAATGAAATGATGAACCGCATACGCTTCATCAATATCGGTATCTTGAAGGTTAATATCGACGACATGCGCGCCGCCCTTCACTTGCGCTCTGGCGACTTCGGACGCTTCATCAAACTTCCCTTCCTTGATTAGACGCTTGAATTTCCGCGAGCCCGAGATGTTGGTCCGTTCGCCGATCATGATCGGACGGTTCTCCGGTTCAATATAAACGGTGTCGATACCGGATACGGCAGGCGGATGAACACCATACTGCGTCCGCGGCTTATATTTCGCCATCGTCTCGGCCATCACGCGAATATGCTCAGGCGTCGTACCGCAACAGCCGCCGGCGATATTCAGCCAGCCCTGCTCGGCAAATGCCGACATTTTCACCGCAAGCGATTCAGGAGATTCATGATAATTGCCGTTTTCATCCGGCAAGCCGGCATTCGGGTAACAGCTGATTGCAGTATCTGCAATTTCGCTCAAGGAACGGATATGATCACGCATAAACTCCGGACCTGTCGCGCAGTTTAACCCCATGGATACCGGTTTCAAGTGCTCCAGTGAAATATAGAAAGACTCAATGCTTTGTCCTGCCAGCGTTGTTCCCATCGGTTCAATCGTACCCGAAATCATCAGCGGCAGTTCTTTTCCCGTCTTTTCGTATGCATTACGTATGCCGATGCTTCCCGCTTTTACGTTTAGTGTATCCTGTGACGTTTCCAGCAGAATCAGGTCAACACCTGCTTCTATGAGTGCAACCGTCTGTTCGTAATAGCTTTCCACGAGCTCGTCGAACGTGACGCCGCCCGTTACCGATAAGGTTTTAGTCGTCGGCCCAAGCGCCCCGGCTACATAGCGAGGACGTTCTGGTGTCGAATATTTATCAACAGCATTGCGAGCCAGCGTCGCAGCGGCAATGTTGATTTCAACTGCTTTTTCCGGGATATCGTATTCGGCCAGAACGACACTCGTCGCTCCGAATGTATTCGTCTCGATAATATCCGCGCCTGCTTCCAAGTACTCTTCATGAATGCGCTGTATGACATCAGGACGAGTCAGAACGAGCATTTCATTGCAGCCGTCCAGCTCCTCGCCGCCAAAATCTTCAGCTTGTAGATCCGCTTGTTGAATCATCGTTCCCATCGCGCCATCGAGGATGAGGATACGCTGCTGCATTAGTTCCTGAATCGTAGGATTCGACAAAATTCTGCACCCTTCTTTCCGAAAAATCATTAACAATTAGTGTAACAGAATCACCGCATTGTGAAAAGGTAATCCATCGACAATCCGCGACTTTTACGCTATAATCCATAATATCAGTAAATTTCAATTGGAAAAGAGGGAATGAGCATGGCTGAAATTCGAATCCGCAACACGGACGAACGCATCACAGGCGAACAGAATGTTCGTCAATTTTTAGAAAATCAAGAGGTACTTTACGAGCATTGGAATGCTGAGAAGCTTCCATCGAACTTAAAAGATAAATTCATTCTCTCCGACGAAGAAAAAGCCGAAATTCTTTCCACTTTTGATGAAGAGATTCGTGACCTTGCTTCCCGCCGCGGATATAAAACTTGGGATTTGATCGCATTGTCCGATGCGACTCCAAATCTGGATGAGCTGCTTAAAAAATTCGAGTCCGTTCATACACATACCGAAGATGAAGTTCGTGCAATTACTGCAGGCAAAGGGATCTTTGTCATCAAAGGCTCTGAAGACGTTGGCTATTTCGACGTTGAACTTGAAGCCGGCGACGTTATTTCCGTTCCAGAGACGATTCCTCACTTCTTCACCCTGATGGAAAACCGTCAAATCGTTGCTGTCCGTCTCTTCATCGAGACAGAAGGCTGGATCGCTCATCCGTTCGAAGATCCTGAATTCAGCAAAGCTAAGTAATAGATTCTCTCAAAACAAAGCCCCCGCTCCCATCCTTAGATGGTACGGGGGCTTCTTTACGTCCTGCTATTGCTCAAGCAGCGTCAATAGTTGTTCCAGATGAGAGATTTCATGAGCCGGAACAATTTCGTCATTGCGAACCGCACCATGGCGGTTAATCCAGACGGAAGTCATTCCTACCGTATTCGCACCCAATATATCCGTTGTTAACTTATCGCCGACCATAATGCCATGCTCCGTTTCAATACCAAGACGCTCCAACGCGTGATGGAAAATCGAAGCCGCTGGCTTGCCTTCGCCAAACTCACCAGAAATAATAATATGGTCGAAGTATGGAACGAGATCCGGAACACCTGCAAGCTTCTCTCTTTGCAAGTCCGGCGAACCGTTTGTTAGAAGCAGAAGCTTATATTTCCCCTTCAACGCGTCCAGTACGCGGAACGTTTCTTCATAGACGATCGGACGCTTGCGCCGCTCTGCCGGGAATTGCTCAGCCAGCTTTGCGCCCAGTTCAGCATCGTCAACACCCAGCGATTTCAATCCGCGTGTCCAAGCCTCTCTGCGGTAAGTTGGAGCGAGCTGCTCCAGCTTGCGGAACTCCTCTTGCTCGCCCTCGCGGAAATTCGCCCAAAGTCCTTCAAACGGATTGATTCCGATCATTTTCGTAAACGGGAATGTCTCATACGATTCGTACAAAGCGCGAGCTTCGCGGCGTACCGCTTCCTCCAGCTCGCCGGCATCAACGCCTGCTGCATCGGCGCCTGCTTGACAGGTCGTCTCAAATGCTTCCTTTACGCTGCGGTCATCCCATAAAAGGGTATCATCCAGATCGAATAAAACTGCTTGTTTCGCCATCGTTCTCTATACTCTCCCACTCATCATCTATTTTTGTTCAAACGGCAAGTTGTGTACTTTGGCAAACTCCTGAAGCCGCGTACCCATTTCTTCAGTCGGATAACGGTTCATGACGCGGGAGAACACCCAGTTGCCGCCTTTATGCTGCTCAATCACCACATAACCGCGTTGTACGCTGATTCCTTTAATTGCAGCTGGATTCAGACGCTTGTCCCCTGTCAGCTTGCGGGTCTGCACATAATCCTTGCCTACAGTCAGATAAGGCTTACGGAAGAAGAAAACCAGCGCCAGCAGCACATAACAGCCTACTGTCACATAGAACATCGTACTTGCTTTGAAGGAAGGATCGGAACTTACAAGAATGACGTACAGTCCGATGAACAGAATCAACAGAATCGGCGCAATAAAGCTCCTTCCTGTGAAACGGTCTTTCTTCTCGGAGCCTAACACGATGCCCGACGAACCTTGCTTCTTGCGAGCTTTGTTGATTTGACTCATATTTTTGCGCACTTTGCGCTCCCACGATCGTGACACTCCGTTATCCTCCTATAAAATATGTAGTGTGTATATACAGCACAGCCGGTGGAGGAAATGACCGTTGCTCATGCTGAACGCAGGCCGTTCCCTCCAGAATCCGACATAACCTTCGTATTGGATTATTGCTTATTCGAATCCGGTTCATCCACAATCTCAATGTTATCCAGCTGCTGCCGGAAATTGCTTCGGAAGTTTTCTAAATACTTCTTACGCAGCTCGTCGCGCTCGGCGAGCTCTTCCTTCGTTAATCCAACGGTTTTATTTTTACGCGAAAGCTCGTTGATTCGATCGATTAATTGTCCCATTACATGCTCACCTCACTTGCTGTCTAATTGAACACTCTTACCTATTTTGACTTTTCACGCCTTCAATTGTCAAGGCAAGGACAGGAAGAAGGACAAAAGGACAGTCGAAAGCCGTCTCGGCCCCGCCCTGTCCTATCAGTTCTAGCGTTTGTTTTCTATCATTAAAGTTTTGGAACGATCAGCTTCTGTCCCGGAGTAATCGTTACCGTGGCAAGCTGGTTGCGTTCCTTAATCTTGTAGACATTAAATCTGATATCGTCAGCAGCTTTCGTATACCGCTGTGCGATGCCCCAAATCGTATCGCCTGAAGAGACTACGATTAATTGTTCGTCCGCTCCAGGTATAGTGTGTTCAGCAGAAGCATTCGTTTGCAGCAATAGGAAGCTTGTAAGCAACAACGCCACTAACGCTGCGCATACGACCCATTTGAGCAAATGACGACGGACCGACTGCTTTATAGCCTCCAACACACTGCGGCTAGCCGTTGCGTCCTTATGTATGGTCTTGTAAAAAGAAGGATTCGAAATATTCATCATCATGATTATCAGCACCCCAAACATTTGTTCTGTTCTCAGATTACACGAACAAGTGTTTGCAGTCAATAGGAAAATGCGAACTTCTGTTTTTAAGAACTTATGTTTGTACGAACTCCGGTTCTGTGCTATAATTTTCTACAAATCTATTTTTTGGAGTGATCTCATGTCGAAGATTTCCAACCGTCAACAGTCGATCCTTGAATTTATAAAGAATGAGGTCCGGGAGAAAGGCTATCCGCCTTCTGTCCGTGAAATCGGCGAAGCGGTCGGTCTAGCATCCAGCTCCACAGTTCACGGCCATTTGGATCGCCTCGAGAAGAAGGGTCTTATCCGCCGCGACCCTACGAAACCGCGTGCGATTGAAATTTTAGATCAAGAAGATGTCGACGGCATCATTCGCCCTAACGTAGCTCAAATCCCGGTCGTCGGGAAAGTCACCGCTGGCGTGCCAATTACCGCAACGGAAAATATTGAAGAATACTTCCCCCTCTCGACGCAGTTCGTCGGTGATGACGACGTCTTCATTCTCAACGTAATCGGCGAAAGCATGATCGAGGCCGGCATACATAACGGAGACTATGTCATCGTCCGCCAGCAGCCGTCGGCTAACAACGGCGATATCGTTGTTGCAATGACAGAGGAAGATGAAGCGACGGTCAAACGCTTCTACCGCGAGAAGGATCATATCCGCTTGCAGCCGGAGAATTCGACGATGGAGCCGATTCGCCTTCGCAGCGTCACCATTCTCGGCAAAGTAATCGGACTTTTCCGCGACATTCACTAAGCCGGCCAAAAAAAAAGACTGTCCTAGCAGATGCAATACAGCATCCGCCAGGACAGTCTTTTTCAATACAAGCTATTAACGGAACAGGCTGCCGATATATCGTTGCAGCTTGTTCGCCATTTCTTTTTTGACGACATGACGAAGCAGCGCGTACTCCGATTTGTATCCCCGCAAAATAACTTCGTACAATATCCCGTCATCATTCCGTTTCACCTCAGCAATGCTTGCCTTCAGCTTCCGCACCTGCGAACGAACGTTGCGAATATCCTCTTCGATAATACGAAGCACCATTTCACTGCTCTTTACGTACAGCATTTTCATGGAATAGCCGGATTCCATCATCGCTTTCGAATTATTGATTACTGCATCCCGAACAAACGGCAAAATGCAATAATCCTGGATAAGACGGTATTCTTCTTCATTTATGCTTTGCGCTCCCACAACAGGTCACCTCTCCCGCTTCTTCCGGCTAGCTCGACATCCACGATGCCATCCAAATTAAAGATGCGAATGGCTTGCGCCGACAAGCAGTAGCCTTTCATTCGACCGTTTTTCACGGATATGACCTGGACGTTGCGTATGCTTACATTGCGCTTACGATCCAAGTAAATAAGCTGTACAACTTTTCCGATATATCTCTCCATTTCATCGCCTCACACAGAACGTTTGTTCTTATTATACACCAAACATACGTTCTTGATGCAAGATAAAAAAAGTTCCAGCGATTAACTGCTGAAACTGTTCAGTTAGCGGAAAAAGACGGCCCGCCGTTCACCCCTTCATACACTTTTCAGTAAGTCCAGTTTGCTCACCACTTAGGCTGTAACGATCAAAATGTAAAACTGCATGTTGAACACCGCTATTCAGACGATTTTTCGCTTCAAAATGCAATATGCATTTTGAATAACCCAAAAAGCCGCTTTAGAGGGAAAAAGAGAGCTTTCAAATGCACTTTTGCATTTTGATTGCGATTTAAGCCATTTTGAGGCTCATTCACATGCACATTTACATTTTGTTTTTCCACAACCACAGAAAGGTTAGCTGTCGAGTTGTTACGAATGGCGTCAATTATTTAATTTACCTACAGTTAGAGCCTCAACCGGCCAGGCGCTGCTATATATAAACAGATAGTCATCAACAATAATTACGGCGTTTATTTATTTTCCATAATCGGACAATATTTTATTTTTTCAGAAATTAATAGGAAACATGTGGATTATATAGTAGAATGTTAGGGACATAAAATTTAGGGGGACATGATGAAGAAACTTGCTATTGCACTATTTGCTACCGCCATTATTCTTGCCGGATGCTCGAGCTCGAACGACGGGAAAGGCGCATCGGAGCCAGTGAATCAAACGAATAATGCAGAGAAGACTGACAAAGAAAAAGGCGTCGAGGTTGATAAAAACCTTACAAACGTAAAAATTACGCTGCCTGCCTCGATGTTTAAAGATGCTGATGTAGATCAAGTGATCGCCCAAGCGAAAGAGGACGATGGCGTTAAAGAAGCTACAAAAAATGAGGATGGCTCCGTTACCTACACGATGTCCAAATCCGACCACAAAAAAATGCTTAAAGAGATGGAAGACGGCATAGCGGACTCCATTAAAAAGCTGAAAGAAGAAGGAACATTCGCTTCCATCAAAGATGTAACCTATAACAAATCGATGAATGAGTATGAGATGATTGTCGATAAAGCAGCTTATGAAGGCAGTATGGATGGTTTTGCTGCCCTCGGATTTGGGATGCAAGGCATGTACTATCAGATCTTCCAAGGCGTGGACTCCGACAAAACAAAAGTCACTATCAAAGTGAAAGACGAGAAATCCGGAGAAGTTTTCGATACAATCGTCTATCCAGAGACTCTAGAGCAAGAATAAACAAAACCTGCTGTCTGCACTGGTCAAGTCCAGCATTGCAGACAAATGGTAAGCCTTATAAAAAAACAATTAAATGACAAAGAGGCAGACCTAGAAATAGGTCTGCCTCTTCTATAATTGAACTATTTTCCCCCTTCCTTCGGCTCGTCCCCGATCAAGCCCAGCAAAAACATTTGGGAAAACGCATATCCCTTATATATTTTCGAGACAATGGAAGGAAGAGTAAGATCATACTCCAAATAAGTCGACAGGATGAGTTGTGTGAATTCTTTCTGATGCTGTAACTCATACCCCGCCTTATATAAATCTAATGCCGTATCTTCATCCTTTTTCTGATATTCAGCTACATAAGCCGTAATCCAGTCACGCACTAATGACGAAGTATCCTTGTTATTATCCTTGGCAATCTGTTGAAAGCTTTCTTTGGAACTCCTTACAATGCCATCTATTCATGCAAGGAGAGTACAGATAAGCAAATTTCACAGACAACAAAAAAAATCCCCCGGAGCTCAGAGCTCCGAGGGATTTCCTGTATTAGTAGAGCGTCAAGTACTGATCGCGTTCCCACTGGTGGACTTGCGTTTTATACATATCCCACTCAATTTCTTTCAACTCGTAGAAGTGAGCCAGCGCGTGGTCGCCCAGCGCGTCGCAGATCACTTCGCTGCGGAGCAGCTCATCAAGCGCTTCGCGCAGATCGGCCGGCAAGCTAGGAACACCGGATTCGATACGCTCTTCTTCCGACATGATGTAGATATTGCGGTCGATTGGAGCCGGCAGCTGCGTTTTGTTCTGAATGCCGTCCAGGCCGGCTTTCAACATAACAGCCAGTGCCAGATAAGGGTTGGCCGCCGGGTCCGGGTTACGAACTTCAACACGCGTGCTGAGGCCGCGGGAAGCCGGAATACGAATCATCGGCGAACGGTTGCTTGCGGACCAAGCTACATAGCAAGGCGCTTCGTAGCCCGGCACCAGACGCTTGTAGGAGTTGATCGTCGGGTTCGTGATTGCAGCCATTGCACGAGCATGCTGCAGAATCCCCGCCATATAGTAACGAGCTGTAGCGCTAAGACCAAGTCTGTCGCTCTCGTCGTAGAATACGTTCGTGTTGCCTTGGAACAACGATTGGTGACAGTGCATACCGGAACCGTTTACGCCAAACAGCGGCTTCGGCATGAACGTTGCATGCAGGCCATGTTGTCTTGCAATCGTTTTGACAACGAGCTTGAACGTTTGAATTTGATCGGCTGCTTTAATCGCGTCCGCATATTTAAAGTCGATTTCGTGCTGGCCTGGCGCCACTTCGTGGTGGGAAGCTTCGATTTCAAAGCCCATTTCCTCCAGCGTCAGTACGATTTCCCGGCGGCAGTTCTCGCCCAGATCCATCGGCGCAAGGTCGAAGTAGCCGCCTTGGTCGTTGAGCTCTGTTGTCGGCTCGCCGCGCTCATCGGTTTTGAACAGGAAAAACTCCGGTTCAGGACCAACATTCATCGCTGTATAGCCCATTTCCTCGGCTTCCTTCAGGGAGCGCTTCAGAATGCCGCGCGGATCCCCTGCGAACGGCGTGCCGTCTGGCATGTAAATGTCGCAGATGAGACGGGCTACGCGGTCTTGCGAAACCCATGGAAATACAACCCAAGTATCGAGATCCGGGTATAAGTACATGTCAGATTCTTCGATCCGAACGTAACCTTCAATGGAAGATCCATCGAACATCATTTTGTTATCCAGTGCCTTGTCCAATTGGCTGACAGGGATTTCTACGTTTTTGATCGTTCCGAGCAAGTCGGTAAATTGTAGCCGGATAAAACGAACGTTTTGTTCTTCCGCAATGCGCTTGATATCAGCTTTCGTGTAGCTCACAAGATCATCTCCTTAAATCGCTTTAATCATGCCCTGATCTTCTTCTCTTCTAGCGTTTGTGCAGGAAACGCGACAGCTGTCCTTGAATCAACGAAGCCTGACCCGGACGCTTCTCCAGCAGTTGCTGCTTCAGCAGGCGGTGAAGCTGCGCTTCCGACAGCTCTTTCCGTTTTGTCTCCGACTGCTCGCTAACGAGCGTTGCATCATCGGATTCTTTCGAAACTGGATTCATTACTTGCTTAATGCCGGCAATATTAACGCCTTTCTCAATTAACGCCTTTATTTCAAGAAGTCTTTCCACGTCGTTAAATGAGAATAGACGTTGATTGCCTGCCGTTCTGGCGGGCACGATCAATTCATGCTGCTCATAATAACGGATTTGGCGGGCCGTAAGATCCGTCAGCTTCATTACGATGCCGATTGGGAACAAGGCCATATTTCTACGTATATCATCACCCATGTCGCATCAACCTTCCAGTATCTCTTTTATACGTATATTCTAACGCCCTTCCAAATACGTGTCAAGATATGTGAGGTTTAATTACAATTAATTCACTTGATATTAACCGTTTCAACGCGGTCAAAACGCCATATTTCGCATGGGCATAAGTAAGTCCGCCTTGCATATAGGCGATGTACGGCTCGCGAATCGGCGCGTCCGCAGAAAGCTCCAGGCTTCCCCCTTGGATGAAGGTACCCGCGGCCATAATGACGGGATGCTCATAGCCTGGCATGTCCCACGGCTCGGGGGTCACATGCGAATCGACCGCAGCCGCTTGCTGGATGCCCTGCACGAAAGCGATCAGATGCTCAGCGCCGCCAAAGCGAACCGCTTGAATTAAGTCGGTGCGCGGCGCATTCCAGCGCGGCTGCGTCTCAAAGCCAAGCTGCTCGAACAAGGCTGCGGCAAATACGCTTCCTTTCACAGCTTGTCCGACAAGATGCGGCGCAAGAAACAGCCCTTGATAAATGGCGCGCAGCGTATCCAGCATCGCGCCTACTTCCCCGCCTATGCCGGGAGCGGTCAAGCGGTACGAAGCAGCTTCTACAGCGGCAGCCGTCCCGGTAATATATCCGCCTGTTGCTGCCAAGCCGCCTCCCGGGTTTTTAATCAGCGACCCCGCCATCAAATCGACGCCGACCTGCGTTGGCTCCGTCAGCTCGGTAAATTCCCCATAGCAATTGTCGACAAAGACAAGAACGTCGGATTTGATCGCCTTAACCCGCCGTACTATCTCGCCAATTTCCGCAACGGTGAAAGAAGAGCGCCAGCTATACCCGCGGGAACGCTGTATGCCAATCACTTTCGTGTTCCCGTTAATTGCTTTTTCTATACGCTCCCAATCCAGTGCCCCGCTCTCCAGCAAAGGCACTTCGTTGTAGCCGATCCCCCAATCCTGCAGGGAGCCTGTCCCGTCGCCTGGTTTGCCGATGACCTTATGCAAAGTGTCATACGGCGAGCCCGTTATGTACAGCAGCTCGTCTCCGGGTCTTAGCAACCCGAACAGAGCGACACCAATCGTATGCGTACCGGACACGAAATGCGGCCGCACCAAAGCGGCCTCTGCACCGAATACATCGGCATACACGAGATCGAGCACTTCCCGACCGCGATCATTGTAGCCGTAACCGGTGGAGCCCGTAAAATGAAAATCGCTTACCTTGTGGCGCTGAAACGCTTGAATCACTTTCCATTGGTTCCGCTCTGCAATGCGATCAACAGCTTTCAACTGCTCTTGAGCAAGCTCTTCCGCCCCTTCTGCAAGCTGCTCTAATTGTTGCCATACGGCATCTCCCGTTGTTTCTATTCCTTCTGAGAACTGATGCTGCTCTTTCATGCCCGCTTTCTCTCTCCCTTATGTCCGCTATTAAATATATAAACACAGTGTTTGCCGTTCGAAACATCATCTGCAAATTATACGTGAATAAATGGCCTTAACTGATGTCCATTTATCTCATATTGCTGGCGGCTCACGAGCACCTTCAGACGCAGGCTGCCGTTTTCGCCGTCCACCTCTTGTCCAACAACCTCCCCGCTGCGGTAAGCCAAAGCAATCAGATCGCCCCGGTCTGCCGGCAGCAGAAATGTAACCGTATCTCCCGTCAGCTTGTCTTGAATATGTTCGCGCAGCGTCTCTTGATCGCCCGCATCATATGCGTTCATTAAGATGGAATCGCCGCTCGTGCCGCGCAGCATCTGCCGCATATCACCTTCGTACAGATCCTTTTTGTTGAACAAAGTTATCGTTGGCTTGCCCGAAGCGCCAAGCTCCTCCAGGATACGGTCTACGACGGCCATCTGCTCCTCGCGCATAGGCGAGCTGCTGTCGACGACATGGAGAACGAGATCAGCCTCGTTGACCTCCTCCAGCGTCGCCCGGAAAGCGGCGATCAAGTCATGGGGTAGGTTCTGAATGAAGCCAACCGTATCGGTCAAAATAACTTCTCTGCCATTAGGCAGCTCCAGTATGCGCGAAGTGGGGTCAAGTGTTGCAAATAGCTGGTTTTCAACATATACATCCGCTTTCGTCAGCTCGCACAGCAAAGTAGACTTGCCGGCGTTCGTGTAGCCGACAAGCGCAACTTGGATTGCCCCGGATTTTTTCCGTCTTTGCCGATACAGCTTGCGGTGTCGTACCACTTCCTCAAGCTGCGCTTTCAGATCAGAGATCCGTCCGCGAATATGTCTGCGGTCCGTCTCCAGCTTGGATTCGCCAGGTCCCCGGGTGCCGATGCCGCCGCCCAGCCTGGACAGATTTTTGCCATGGCCCGAAAGCCGCGGCAGCAAATAGCTCAGCTGGGCGAGCTCGACTTGAATAATGCCTTCGCGAGTTTTCGCACGCTGAGCGAAAATATCCAGGATCAACTGTGTACGGTCAACGATTTTCAAATCCAGCGACTCCTCCAGGTTTCTCACCTGCGCGCCGGACAGCTCCTGATCAAATATAGCAGTAGTCGCTCCAAGCTCCTCAGCGATCGCCCGAAGCTCCTCTACCTTCCCCTTGCCGATAAACCACTTTGTATCGTGGGCTTCTTTGTTTTGCACCATGGTGGTCAATACTTCAACACCGGCTGTCTCCGCAAGCTGAATCAGCTCTTGCAGAGAATGCTCGGGGTCACCCTTTTCCCTCTTTATCTCAGGCGTAATTAAGCTGACCAGAACGGCCTTCTCCTGCAGGCCCGTTCCGGTATCATACGATTTCTCTCGCATCGATGGCTCCTTTGCAGCACTTTATTTCGAAGCCGGCTCCCACCGCAGATCCTCCGGCTTAATCGCCATTAGCTCCTGCTTCGGCGGAACGCCGCTTGCGTATTGATTCAACAGCCGGACCGCATGATGGCGGATCGACTTCTCGATAATGTTGCGCACGTACCTCGCATTGCTGAACGAGAAGAGGTCATTCAATTTTTCTTGAATTAAATGCTGTCTTAGTTTAAATATGGACTGCGGCATTAAATAATAATCCCGATCCTTCGTCATAAGCTCAGAAATTTGAATTAATTGATCGACCGTATAGTCCGGAAAGTCAATTTGGATCGGAAAACGCGACGGCAGACCCGGATTCGTCTGCAGAAAAAGATCAATTTCCGCCGGATAGCCAGCCAAAATGAGGACGAACTGATTACGATGATCCTCCATCGCCTTTACAAGCGTATCAATGGCCTCTTTGCCGAAATCCTTCTCACCGCCGCGTGCCAGGCTGTATGCCTCATCGACAAACAAGACGCCGCCAATCGCTTTACGCACGAGGTCCCGTGTTTTCTGTGCGGTATGACCGATATACTCGCCAACGAGGTCGGCGCGCTCAACTTCAATCAAGTGCCCCTTGGACAGGACGCCCATTTTCTGAAACAGCTTGGCGACAATTCTGGCGATCGTCGTCTTTCCTGTCCCCGGGTTCCCCTTAAAAATCATATGATAGACTTGCGATCCCCCAACCAGCCCTGCCTCGGAACGCATGCGGCTAATATAGAGCAGCGCATAAATTTCAAAGACGAGCGACTTCACATTATCCATGCCGACCATCGGCTCAAGCTCTTTCTGAATATCTGCAAATTGGTCGCTAGCCGGAAGCGGCTTTACAGCTGGCAGCGCTTCGCTCTCCGGTGCTTGAGCCGGCGCGGCTGCTGCCATTTGATAAGGCTCCTGGCTTCTTAGCACAACGTTAATTTGACGGGACGGTCTTGATCCGTTACTATTCGATCCCGAAACGACATGTCCGCTCATCTGTTGCATCACCCATCCTTTACACCTTCGCTGTGCCGGTTTTCGCCAAGCAAGTGCTCTAGAAGAGATGTCCGGCAAAATCCCGCATTACAAGTGTATTCTATCGGAATGAGCCATATTAACAGATTTGTCAGGCTAAGTTCGAGATCGGTTTATGTATGCCTTCTGACAAAAAAAAGAAACAGGAGCAGCCGCCAACGAACCGGAAATCGCATTCGTTATGTGCGTTAGCTGCTCCTTTCCGTTCGTTCCATCATGATTCGCTTAGTTCTCCGGTCCGCTCCGACAAGCTCTTACGATGCTTCAGGCTCATTGTAAAATAGCGGAACCTTCCGTTGCGAATGCTAGAAAGCAGCCTTCCGGCTGTCTTCCGTGCCAGCGCGGCTTCCTTGCCCGTTACATCACCTTGCCTTAAAGCATCCTCCAGCTCATCTTCATCAAGCAGAAATACCTCGCCTGACGGGAGAACCACGACGTCCAAGTACAGATCGTCAAACCAAGGAACCTGTTGATCGGTCAACCCTTGCGTCTTGCAAATATCGATATACCATTGTACGACCCGACCTTTATCATCGAACATCGTCGTCACGACAAAATGCTCGCCCCGGGGAAAATGCTGCATCCACAAATAGCCGCGGTCCGCCAGGCATAGCCTGCGCCCATTATACTCTTTCCAAAGCGGGTCCCGAAGCTCATGGATTCGGTAAAAGGTCACCAGTCCTTTGAACTCCTCATTGTCGAGCGCCAAGCACGAATAGCTTTTCCGCAAGATGCGGCGCCAGTTCGCACGGTCCGAAAATTTTCGTTTCATACGGAACGTACCTTTCCGTTGAGATAAGCCACAAACGGATGGCTTTCAATGTTGATGGATAGCGTTGTAAAAAGCTTACCATATCTTAACGCTCTTCTCCAGCGGCCTTGCAAAATAAACCAAGCCTGCCTGTTCCGGATACAGCTCCGCCGCCCTATGAAAGGGCGGCGGCGTGTATAACTATGATTGTACGATAACGACTTTTTCGATAATGACCGGTTCAATCGGCTTTGTTTCCTTAACCGGAGTTTTCGCAATGGCCAGCACCGTATCCATGCCTTCCGTCACTTTGCCGAAGATCGTATAATTTGGCATCTGATTCAGGTTCTCCGAATCTTTGCCCGTGCTGATGAAGAATTGACTCCCGCCGGAATTTGGCTTGCCTGTGTTGGCCATCGCCACGATGCCAGGTTCATATTTCAGTTCCGTATCCAGCTCGTCCGGTATGGAGTAGCCTGGTGTTCCTGTACCATTCCCCTTCGGGTCCCCGCCTTGAATCATAAACGTCTCCATGATGCGGTGAAACGTCAATCCGTCATAGAAGCCTTGTTTGGCTAGAAACACGAAGTTATTCACCGTAATAGGCGAATCCTCAGCGTACAGTTTTACGGTAAAATCCCCCATACTCGTCGTAAATTTTGCGGTATACGACTTGTCCAGATCGATGGTCATCTCTGGCATCTTGTCCCAGTGCATCGTCTTCTCATGCAGCTCCGCGGAAGGCTTGCTTCCCGCGCTTGCGCTGCACCCGGTAAATAAAGCGGCTGCGGTTAGCAGCATAATGATAGTGCTCCAGCCGCTTACATTCTTTTTGCCCATCCTTTGCATCCAGCTCCTTACTTGCATCTTGCCGCCTGCTGATTCGGCCGATTAATCCTTAAACACCATTGCCTGGTCCGGCATTGCCGTGATTTCCGGCGTTTCCGTTATTCCCATTATTGCCGTGGTTGCCGTTATCCGTTGGCGTACCGCCGGTTGGATTACTGCCGTCATCCGGCGGAATCGGCGTCTCGTTGCCACCTTCTACAGGAGGCGGGGTAGGATCAACCGGTATGCCAGGGTCGGGAGTAACTTCTCCCCCGTCACCAGGCAAGCCTGGGATATCCGTTCCGCCGCTTGGATCATCCGGCTCCATCGGCACTTCAGGAACGTCGATCTCGGTCTCTGGCACTTGAACCGTGATCGTATCTGAAGGTTTACTCTTCAGATCATTCTCGGCATCATAGGCGACGACATAATATTGATAGGTCATGCCCGCGAATATGCTCATATCATCAACGCCGGTTGAAGAGAGCGAATCCACATACAATTTAAATTCTGATTCCGCAGACTCTTTGCGGTACACCTCATAGGTAATATTTTTCGCACCAGCAGAAGGCTCCCATGACAGCTGTACCTTATTGTGCTCCGCATCATAAATGGCATTGAAATTCGTGACAGCGCCTAGCGATTTAACCTCATCCGGTATACCGCTTGGTTTGTTAAAGCTTGATTTCGGTACACCCTTCATCGCCTTGGACATGACCTTCGAGAACATGGCTGCGGATTGCGAGCTGCTTTTCTTCAGCACATGCTCCTTATCTGTCTTATCGTAGCCCATCCATACGGCCGCTGTCCACTCCGGTGTATAACCCAAGAACCAAGCATCGCGGTTTCCGCTGGAATTAAAGCCTGGAATGCCGTGCTGCGTCGTACCTGTTTTACCTGCCACTGGACGATCGATGCGGGCTCCTGTACCTGTGCCGCCCTTTTCAAGCACCGTTTGCAGCATTTGCGTCATATACCATGCTGTCTCCGGCTTCATCAGCTGCTTCGAAGCCGGGGCATGATAGGTAAACAAACTTTTGCCTTTCGATGATGTGATGCTCGTTATCGCATGCGCATCAACGGACTTGCCTCCATTAGCAAATACGCTGTACGCCTCTGCCATTTGAAGTGGTGTTACGCCGTGCGTCAAGCCCCCGAGCGCAATAGTCAAGTTGCGATCCTGCGTGCTGTCCAGATCAAAGCCCAGTTTCTTCGCAAAATCCAGTCCGCTCTTCACGCCAACCTGATTCAGCGTCCAAACCGCAGGCAGGTTGCGGGACTGCTTGATCGCTTCCGTCATCGAAATCGGAGTTGCCCCCTTGGAATCCTTTGGACAATAGTTGCCGAAGCACTTTTTATCATTGGCCAATATTGTGGACGGCTTGAAATTGCCCGTCTCCAGCGCCGGTCCATACGAGGTAATCGGCTTGAAAGCAGAACCCGGCTGACGCGGCACAACGACGCGATTCAAGCCTTTCCTCACATAATCTCGGCCGCCAGCCATCGCTTGGATCGAGCCGTCGCGATGGTCCATAATAATCATCGCGCCTTGCACCTTCTGATCGTCCACGCTTTTTTCAAAGTTTGAGTCATTATCGAATTCATCTTCGACGACCGTCTGCGCTTTCGTGTTCAGCGTTGTATAGATGCGGTACCCGCCAGTGCGCAGCTCCTGCTCCGTCACTCCCCCCGGCATAACCTTGATCGCTTCTTCAATTGCATAATCGATAAAAGCTTTGTAAGGATCGGTTTGCTTGTCATCCAGTTTTTTCGGTGCAACATATTTAACCGCAACCGCTTCATCCATCTGCTGCTTGGTAATGTAGCCCTGATCGAACATCAGCTTGAGAACCACTGCCCGGCGTGATTCCGATTGCTCGGGATTATCGATCGGGTTATAACGGTTGGGGCCCTTCGGCATACCAGCCAGCGTCGCCATTTCCCAAAGCTCCAAATCCTTCGGATCTTTGTCAAAGTAGTAGTTAGCCGCATTTTTAATGCCATATACCCGCTTGCCGAAAAAGATGCCGTTCAGGTACATCGTCAAAATTTCCTGCTTCGTTTTTTTGTTCTCGAGCGCTACGGCGATCGATGCCTCCGTCGCTTTCCGGAACAACGTTTTGTCCGCTGTCAAAAACATGTTTTTGGCGAGCTGTTGTGTAATTGTACTGCCGCCTTCTACCGCGCTTCGCGCGATAACGTCCTTCACGACTGCACGTCCGATTGCCCAGAAATCAATACCCTTATGCTCATAGAAGCGCTGGTCCTCGGTTGCAACGACAGCGTCCATCATCAATTTTGGAATCTGATCGAACTCCACGATTTCACGGTTCTCATTAGCGTTGTACAGCTTGCTTACTTCATTCCCGTCAACATCGTATATGATGGATGCTTCGCCAAGCACGAGCATATCCGCTTTTTCCGTAAGTATGCGCTCGCCGTTCAATACAATAAAGAGATAACCGATAATACCGCACACGATCGCAATGACCGCCGTAAAGAATAAGCCGAAAAACCATTTACGCGGCGTCATCCGTTTCCGTGTCTTGCCCTTTGATTTGTTCGAGGACTGCTTTCCTCGAGGTCGTTGTTCCACCATGTTGAATGTTTCCCCTCCTAATCGCTGCTTCAATATCTCTATTTATACCCCGGAAAAGCAAGAACAACCCGCATGGAGCGGGTTGTTCTTGCCTTTCCGCTATCTAGTTAAACGTTAATCGTTATGAGAAAGTTTCATAACGGACGCAACGCCCTAAGAATCTGACCCGCTGTTGTCTTGCGTCAGCGATACGTTCCGCTGCGGGGTGAACGTCGAAATCGCGTGCTTGTACACCATTTGTTGACGGCCTTCACTATCGATAATGATTGTGAAGTTGTCGAAAGCTTTAATAACGCCCCTGATCTGAAAACCATTCATTAAAAACACCGTAACCGGAATATTGTCTTTACGCAGTTGGTTCAAGAAAGTATCTTGAATATTGATCGATTTGTTCATTGGACGTTACCTCCGTCTAAAAAAGATTGATTAGAAGTATATTCAAGATTGACTTGAAACTTTCCTGCTATTATACCATGAATCCGATGCAAATTGTTGTGAAAATTTTCCCCCATATCGATCCATTCGATGTCTTTCATGTGGCGAAACCATGACAATTGCCGCTTGGCGAAATGTCTCGTATCCCTTTTTAGCAGTGTTACGGCTGCTTCGAGACTGCATTCGCCGCGCAAATACATCGCGATTTCCTTATAGCCAAGCCCCTGCATTGCAACGGCACCCGGCGGTGTGCCGTGCTCCAGCAGACGTCGCACCTCTTCGATCAGCCCCTGCTCCAGCATCAGGTCGATACGCTGCTCTATCCGCTCATAGAGCAAGGCACGATCCATTGTCAGGCCAAGGATACATAATTCGTAAGGCGATTCTTTTTTCTGTCCTTCCAATTGGTCCGAAAGCGTTCCGCCCGTCAGATGGTGAATTTCTAGCGCCCGGATAATCCTTCTCCGGTCGTTCGGATGCAGTCTCTTCGCTGACTTAGGATCCACTTCGGCCAGCTTGCGATGCAGTGCCTCCGCGCCAAATTGCTCGGCATAAAGCTCCTGCTCCGCGCGAAACGCTTCATCAGAGCCGCTCTCGGAAAACTGGAAGCCGTAACATACCGACTCCACGTATAGCCCCGTGCCCCCAACAATGAAGGGCAGCTTTCCCCGTTCGGCGATGTCCTGAATATGATTCACGCAGCCTGCTTGAAAATCCGCTACTGAATAGGGCGTCTCCGGCCCGATAATATCGATCAAATGGTGGGGGATGCCTTCGCGCTCCTCCAGCGGAAGCTTGGCGGTGCCGATATCCATGCCCCGATACACTTGCATCGAATCGCCGGAAATGATCTCGGCGCCGTATTGCTTAGCCAACATGAGGCTTAGCTGCGTTTTACCGACTGCTGTAGGTCCGATTAGAACGAGCAGCGGCTGTTTGCCTGATTGGCTAGTTATGACTTGCAACTTCAATCACTCCATAAGCTATTTTCGACGTATTGACATGTCGTCTCTCGAAGCCGAGTCGGGCGAATTCCCCGCTGTCCCGGTGCTCCTTCAGCAAGACGGTCTTACGAGCAACGCGGGCAGCCTCGGCTACTGCTTCCTCACTTAACGCACTGGCGTTTGCCAGAGTCCGAAGCGGCTGGATCGCACTTGATTCATGAATCGGCTGCCGGAACATCGGATCGAAATAGACGATATCGACACTGTTGTCCGGAAGTCCTTTCAAATAAGACAAGTGATGGCTGTTCAGCAGCTCGATCCGCCGCAGCGCAGCATCCACGTCTGCAAGTCCCGTCTTATACATCGCCAGACCTTCGCGTACGAGTGCGCTTAGCACGGGTTCGCTTTCCAGCGCTGTTACAGCCCCCGATTCTCCTGCTGCATAAGAGAAGACTAGGGAATCCGAGCCGAGGCCGGCTGTGCAATCAATGACACGGTCTCCCGCGCTGCAGCCCGACAGCTCAATCATCGGATCACTTTCTCCTTTGCGCAGCCGTTTCACCCGGACGAAAGCCATGCTGGGGTGAAAATATAACGGAGATTCCGTCTGTCCTTCATAGAAGCGGACCTCTCTCTCCGTTACGACGAGCAGACGGCAATCCTCCAAGCTGCTGGCAATCTGGCGCAGCGTATTGCGCCCGCGCGGCCTGTAGGATACGCCTAGCTCGACAGCGAGCCGCTTCGCTTGCGCGCTTGCGGTTAACGACGGCTTGTCGCTGGTCGTTACGATCATGACATCACCCGTTTAAACATTTTTTCAAGCTGATAGGTCGACATATGAACAATGATCGGCCTGCCATGCGGGCAAGTATATGGCTGATTGCATGCCGCCAGACGCGCCAGCAAGGCCTCGCCCTCTTCCCTGGTCTTGCGGTCGTTCGCCTTGATCGATGCTTTGCAAGAGCACATAATGGCGGCTTTTTCCCTCAGCTTGGCGACATCGATCGATTTGCGTTCGCTGAGCAGAAGCTCTGCCATCTCTTCGATAATACTCTGCTCTTCCCCGTCAGGCAGCCACTCGGGATACGAACGGACCAGAAACGTCTGCTGCCCGAACGGCTCAATCTCAACTCCCGCCTCTGCGAATAAATCCGTCATCGTCCGCAATTGCTGCGCATCGTTAGGCGTAAATTCGAGTGTCAGCGGCACCAGCAACTGCTGGCTTGCCGCAGCGGGATTGCCGAATTTCATATAGTAATATTCGTAATTGATTCGTTCATGCGCCGCATGCTGGTCGATCAAATACAGGCCGTCCTCCGCTTGGGCGACGATATAGGTGCCATGCAGCTGGCCAATCCAGTACAGCTCAGGGAAAGCCGGAGAAGCTGTTCCGGTTGCCTCGCGGGAGGCAATTCCAGCTATTGCGGTATCGGGAGTTGAACCAGCGCCGTATGGAGCTGAGGGTGCTTGCGCAGTAGGATCTGATCCGTATGGAACTGAGGCTGCTTGCGCAGTCGGATCAGATTCGTAAGGAACTGAAGTTACTTGCGCAGTCGGATCTGCCCTGGATGAAACGGAAGCTGATTGAGCAGTCGGATCTGCTCCCGATGGGGCAGCAATTGATTCTATATGTGCTTCTTCCATCCAGGAATCGGCTGCATGGGAACCCGCTGCGGGTTGAACCGCTGGAGCCGCTTGATCCCAGAACGCTTGACGCTCACGCAATGCTGAGTTCTGTGGTTCAGCTGGCCTATAAAGCCGCTCAGTCGCATCAGAAGGCACGGACTCACTCTGCTCTTTATAGCCGGTATAGCTGCTTCTGCCGATACCGCTCCCGTTGCCGCTTTCCGCAACCGGACGGCTAGGCTGCCATTGCGGTTGGGAGTGGGACTGTGGCTGGGTTTGCAGCTCCGATTGAGGCTGTGCTTGCGATTCGAATTGCTGCCCCACAGGTAATGTTCCCGGAGCACTAGCCGCATCTTCCGGCAGCGGCCGGTGGAAAGCAATCGCATCCTGTACGAACAAAGGCTTCGAGCGCTCCTGCTTCATTGAAGCTTCGGGTCCCGGAATGTATCGGTATTGGCCCAGCGCTGCTTTCACAGATTGCTCGATGAGCGCACGCAGCTCTGCCTCTTTACTGAACCGAACCTCCATCTTCGATGGGTGGACGTTGACGTCCAGCAAGCTAGGATGCATGCCCAACTCCAGTACGACAAGCGGGAACCGATTTATTGGCAGCAGCGTGTGATAGGCCTGCAATATCGCTTGATTCACCGCATGACTGCGTATGTAGCGCCCGTTAACGATGACCGTCATACCGTTGCGATTTGCTCTCGTCAATTCTGGTTTGGAGATGTAGCCCCGCAGGTCGTAGTCCGGATTTTCGCCTTCGATGGAGAGCATCGACTTGGCTGTATTTGTTCCATATACAGCAGCAATAACTTGGAGCCGGTCCCCTGTTCCAAGCGTCCGCAGCAGCGTATTATTGTTATGCTTAAGTGTGAAGGCAATGCCCGGGTGGGCAAGAGCGATCCGGTAAATATAGTCGGAAATATGCCCAAGCTCCGTTTGAATTGCCTTCATATATTTCAGCCTTGCAGGCGTGTTGAAGAATAAATCGCGAACGGTCATATCGGTTCCTTGCGGCGCATTCGCCGGCTCATCCGTCTTAATCTCTCCGCCTTCAATGACGAGCCGATGTGCCAGCCCTGTCGTCTCTGTGGAAGAGACAGCGGATAAACGCGACACCGCCGCAATACTCGGCAGCGCCTCGCCCCGGAAGCCCAGGCTGGCAATCCGGAACAGATCGCTGCTCGTCGCTATTTTGCTCGTCGCATGCCGTTGGAATGCTGTCGCGATATCTCCGGCTTCGATACCTGAGCCGTTGTCCGTGACGCGGATTAAAGTCAATCCGCCTTCCTCTACGGTAATGTCGATTTGGGAGCTTCCCGCATCGACGGCGTTTTCGACCAGCTCCTTAATGACGGAGGCTGGCCGTTCGACCACCTCGCCTGCGGCAATTTGGTTGGCCAATTGCTCGTCCAGCACCTTTATTTTACCCATGCGATAATCCTCCCTTCAGCTTGGCATCAGCCGTTATTCATTGATTTTACGCTTCATATCATTCAGCCATTGCATGGCTTCCATCGGCGTCATGTTGAACAAGTCCAACTTGCGCAGCTGGTCTGCCAACTGCTCGGCTTTTGGACTTGCTTTCCGTTTCCCTGCGTCCGGACTTGCGGCTGGCTTCTCAGATGCAGGCTCGTCGAAAATGGAGAGCTGAACGGCTGCTGCGGATGCGGTCTCGCGAACGGCTTCCGCTACCGGCGAAGGAGCAGGTGTATCATTCAGGGGCGCAAATATGGTATAACCGCCTGATGCACGGCGCGGCATTTGGGCAAACAAAGCCGCTTCAATCTCCGCACCCTCCAGCAGCTCATATGCCCGTCCGATTACCGATTCCGGCAAACCTGCCAGACGAGCGCAATAAATGCCGTAGCTCGTACCAGCAGCACCTGGAATAAGCTTGCGTAAAAACGTTACGTGATCGCCGCTCTCCTGCACCGCCATACAAGCATTCGCCAGCGAAGGCAGCGATGCTTCCAGATGGGACAACTCGTGGAAGTGAGTCGAGACGAGCGCTTTGCAGCCGATATGGTGATGAACATATTCGATAACCGCCTGGGCGATGGCCATGCCTTCACCAGTAGAGGTCCCTCTGCCCAGCTCGTCGATAATGACCAGACTGTTAACGGTCGCTTTCTCCGTCATGAGCTGAATATCTTTCATTTCGACCATGAACGTACTTTGTCCGCCAATCAGATCATCAGCCGCGCCGATACGAGTGAAAATCCGGTCAATGAGCGGGATTTCCGCCGATTTCGCAGGGACGAAGCAGCCGATTTGCGCCATGATGCAGACGAGTGCTACTTGGCGCATATACGTGCTTTTGCCGGCCATATTCGGACCGGTAATGAGCAGCATCGATTGCTCCTCTTGCTTAAGCGAAGTGCCGTTCGCAATAAACGGCGCGCCCTCAACGACAGCTTCCACTACGGGATGCCTGCCTTCGTCGATAACAAGATTATAGTTTTCTGTAACAGTCGGACGAGTAAATCTGCGTTCTGCACTTACTGTGGCAAAAGACTGATAGACGTCGAGCTCAGCAATCACCTCAGCAAGCTTCTGCAAGCGGTGAAGCTGAAGTGCCAGATGATCTCGCAGCTCGATAAACCGAGAATATTCGAGATCGACCATTTTATCCTCGGCTTCGAGAATGAGACGTTCCTTCTCTTTAAGCTCCGGCGTGACGAAGCGTTCCGCATTGGCAAGGGTCTGCTTCCGCTCGTAGCGGCCTTCTGGAAGCTGCGCCAGCGCGCCCTTTGATACTTCCAAATAGTAACCGAACACTTTGTTGAAGCCTATTTTGATCGATTTGATTCCTGTCGCTTCGCGCTCCTGCCGTTCAAGCTCGGCCAGCCATTTTTTACCGTTCGTGCTCGCCTCTCTCAGTTGATCAAGGTATTCGTCATAACCAGCGCGAATTAAGCCGCCTTCGCGAATCGATACCGGCGGCTCGTCGATGATGACGGTCTCAATCATTCCCGCAAGATCGCTGCAGTCGTCCAGCTCCGCGACAAGCTTGTTCAGCCGGTCCGAGCCGGACGCTTCGCAAAGCGCGGTCAATTGCGGAACACGGCGGATCGAGCCCTTGAGCGCGTTCATATCCCGGCCATTGGCGCTGCCAAAGGCAACGCGGCCAACAAGCCGCTCCAAGTCGTAAATATGGTTCAACTCGCTGCGAATGTCTTCTCTCAGAATGAGGTTGCGATAAAGTGTGTCTACCGCCTCATAGCGGGATTCGATAGCCGAACGATTGAGCAGCGGCTTATCAATCCAGCGGCGAAGCAGCCGGGCGCCCATCGACGTTTGCGTCCGGTCAAGCAGCCAGAGCAGCGAGCCTTTTTTGTTGCGGTCGCGAACCGTCTCCGTCAGCTCCAGATTGCGGCGGGTATAGTGGTCCAAAATCATATATTGATTCGGCTCATAGGCACGAATTGTGCGAATGTGTCCGAGGGAACGTTTTTGCGTGTCGTCCAAATAACCGGTAAGCAAGCTCACCGCCCGGTAACGCGCTTCATTTAGTCCGGATAACTGCGTTTCCTCAAATTGCTGCCGCAGCTTCTCTGCCGTCATCGGCTCCCGCGGCGTCAACAATACAGGGCGGTTCCATACCGCGGTCTCCCGCAGCTTGTCCAGCAGCTTCTCGTCGCCGACGATCTCTGCCGGCTGGTACACGTTAATTTCATCGAGCAAAGCGTCGATACTATAGGTGAGAGAAGTTACATAAAGCTCACCTGTTGATAAGTCACAGGCGGACAAACCAACCGCCGAATTCGATATAGCGGAGACGGCAACGATAAAGTTATTCGTTTTTTCCGCCAGCGATTTCGACTCCATTACTGTACCTGGCGTAATAACGCGTACAATTTCGCGTCTGACAACGCCTTTCGAAGCTGCAGGGTCTTCCACTTGTTCGCAAACGGCAACCTTGAAGCCTTTGTCTACTAGTCTGGCTATGTAATTTTCTGCTGAATGGTAAGGAACGCCGCACATCGGAATCTTTTCCGAAGTACCGCCGTCTCTTCCGGTCAACGTAATCTCTAGCTCGCGCGAGGCTGCAATCGCATCCTCAAAAAACATTTCATAGAAATCGCCTAGCCGAAAAAATAAAAAGGCGTCCTTCGCCTCTTCTTTAATAGCAAGGTATTGCTGAATCATCGGGGTATAGCCGGCCATTTCGTGCCCCTCCTATATATAAATGAACTGATAAACGAGAGCAAAAGGATCATTAACCTATCTATGCACTGCTGCTATTTGACCGTTTCTTTTCATTTCACCGCGAACGAAGCATATAGAAACATGATTGCATGGCGAACGCATAGTCCTGCCTGCAATTTGCAACAACACTAACTAAGTCATTATACCAAGCCATCCCGCCTGCCGCCAACCTTTGCTGGGCCAATAAGAAGAAACTTCCTCGGTGTGACCTAGCTGAAAGGGTAACTGCTGTGGTGGGAGTGAGTAACTATTTGCTTTTTGGAGATGGTTTCACAGTTTGCGGCGACGACAGATGATGCGAGCGTTTGCGTACACTCGGACTGATCACACGGGGCAATTGTTGAGGTTGCAGTACGGCGATTGAAAACATGCTCCCGAACACACATACCAGCGCACGGTACGGCATTGATTGGCAGCAACTGGTCATCTAAAGGACTGAATAATAACAAAATGCAAAAGTACATTTTGATAGCCTCAAATTAGGCCAAAATGGCCTTTAAAATGTAAAAGTGGACCTCTGTCAAGAAAGTAGACAATTCTTAAGTGTATCAACTTACTTTTTTGTAAAACTTCAACTCAAATTGATT
>NZ_BMHY01000018.1 GCF_014641555.1 Paenibacillus radicis (ex Gao et al. 2016) | reverse complement strand
GTTACCACTGGTGTTGGCTCCGGCGTTACCACTGGTGTTGGCTCCGGTGTTACCACTGGTGTTGGCTCCGGTGTTGCCACTGGTGTCGGCTCCGGTGTTGCCACTGGTGTTGGCTCCGGCGTTGCTACTGGAGTTGGCTCCGGTGTTGGCTCCGGTGTTGCTGTTG
Source organism: Paenibacillus radicis (ex Gao et al. 2016) (assembly GCF_014641555.1). Taxonomy (GTDB): domain Bacteria; phylum Bacillota; class Bacilli; order Paenibacillales; family Paenibacillaceae; genus Pristimantibacillus; species Pristimantibacillus radicis. The sequence goes on along the minus strand of NZ_BMHY01000018.1, from coordinate 89,051 downwards.
GCGTCGCCGTCGGTGTCGGTGTCGGCACCGGTGTTGGCGTCGGTGTCGGCGTAGGTGTCGGCGTTGGAGCTGGTTTTTCTTTTTTATAGAACGTAATTTTGTAAATCGACTGATAATCGCCTAACCAAGTTTTATTTGCAGTCAGACCAAGATCGCCTCTTGAACCTTCTCTATACTCGATGATCTTACCGTCATCCAGCCAAGAGGAAGTTTCAATCTTTACGCAATACACATCATAATTGCCGGTTGCTGACCAATCTAAAAATGCATTAGAAACTTTAAACCAGCCTGAAACCTGATCTCTTAATGAACCGCTAATGTCACCATGGGATGTCGTGAATGTTTTCTTACTGCCAACGGTATAACTCACCGTGCCGTAATCCGAACATTTAAACGAATTACTTCCTCCTCCATGCGCAAAAACATTACCGGCTATGCTGAACGTCAGAATAACAATCATCGTCAGCACAAGCATCGATTTGAACCGCTTCTTGCCCATTACTCACTCTCCTCCATAAAATAATACCGGATTCAAGGCAACAAAAAAGACTGCCTCGAATATGGTCATATTCATGGCAGTCGGACGATCATCGCATACACGCAGCCGTGTAATGCCTTAGACTCCTGACTTTGCGTCCCAACCTTTCGGCTGGTTTGCTATTATCATGTCATATGTAATTGATCCTACTGAACCTAAGGAATCTATCGATTCCATCCGGTTCGCAAGACCTATTCTACAATTAGTAGCAATTGCAAGTCAACGGTTTTCTTACCAATTTTTAAACTATTTCTGTCGCTTGAAGACCCACCACTTACTGCCGACAAAATTCAACACAACCGTTATACAAGTAACGACAAGCTTCGCCAAAAACGGATTGATTCCCCAGCTTTCTTTAATTAGAAACAGCAATCCGAGCGAAATAAGGAGCACCGCCAAATTAAGGACGATAAAGCGAATCGGCCTGCCTCTATCCTGCGCAGTTCCCCCGGCTTCACTCGAGGTACCGCGAAAAGTAATCAGCGTGTTCATTAAATAGCTATTGCCCATTCCCGCCGCATAAGACAGTATTTGTCCCGGAATGTAATGCAAGCCTGCCCAAATGAGCAGGCTGTACACCGCGAAGTCTACTGCCGTATTTATAACACCAACCATATTGAATAAAATAAATTGCTTAAACGTTTTCCGGCGAAGCTGCTTGACTTGGGCAACTGCATCCGTCCTATTTTCTATTGGCGTTGATAATCGATCAAGTGGATCAGCGGACATATTCGCGTTCCTTCTTGGCAGAAGCTTGTTCCAGCCGCTCCTCATCAAAGCCGTGGGCTTCCCGCACAATGTACAACGGACGGTTTTTCGATTCGTCATAAATACGGCCGATATATTCGCCGATTAAACCAAGAAGCATAAGGATGATGCCGTTGAATAATAAATTAATGGCGACAATCGATGTCCAGCCGACTTCATTGTAAGAAGTGAATAGCTTCTGATATACGACAACCATCAAATACAGAAAGCTGGTTACGGATAGAAAGAATCCAACATACGTAGCGATTTTCAGCGGCTTGTAGGAAAACGAAGTGATTCCGTCCAGCGCAAAGCTGATCATTTTTTTCAACGGATATTTCGTTTCGCCGGCAAAACGCTCTTCCCGGACATATTCCACGCTCGTCTGACGGAAGCCAACCCAGCTCACAAGTCCCCGCACGAAACGATTTTTCTCTTTCAACCCGCGCAGCACATCGCATACTTTGCGATCGATTAGGCGGAAGTCTCCAGTATCCATTGGAATATCGAAGTTGGTCATGCTGCGCATCGTCCGGTAGAACATCATTGCCGTTATTTTTTTAAAAGCAGTCTCGCCTTTCCGCTTCAACCGCTTGCCGTATACGACCTCATAGCCCTCTTTCCACTTCTCGATCATTTCGAGCATCACTTCCGGGGGATCCTGCAGATCGGCGTCGATGATAATAACAGCCTCGCCCTGGGCATAATCCATTCCAGCCGTAATTGCAATCTGATGACCGAAGTTGCGGGAAAAGTTAATGAGCCGGACGTTCCGGTCATTGCGGCAAATGCCGTCCACAATCTCAACCGTACGATCCCGGCTGCCGTCATTGACGAATATAAGCTCATAGGACTCCCCATAGCCGTCCATGACTGCTTTCAGCTGTAAGTACGTATGACCGATTACCTCTTCCTCATTGAACATCGGCACGATAATGCTGTACTTGGCTTGCATCCGTATCCCTCCTATCATAAATTCCCGAACCGTCTAACCGTAAAACACCCAAGAATCAAAGATTCGAATGACCCCCGCATAAGCTCTGGCCACTTCCATGCCAGACAGCACCGGATAGTACAGAAGGAACAGTACGGCAGCCACAGCGACATATAACCAGCGCAGCCATTGCCGATCAGGATGCTTCTCCTCATAAAGCTTGAACATATAAATAATAGCTAAAATCATAAAAGGCACCATCGCAAAATAATGGTAGATAAACGTCAAGCGCGGAACGAGCATCCAAGGCAAGTATTGCGACAAGTATGCAATCCAGATGATGTACACCCGCTTGTCCTTCCGTTTGATGCTAAAGTACAACGTGCCAAGTAACGCGAATATTCCCGTCCACCAAATCAGCGGATTACCAAACGCGGATATGGTCGAGACATGACTTGGATTAGCCAAATCACTGCCGCTGTAATACCAGACCGGACGCTTCATGAACGGCCATTCCCACCACTGCGAGGAATAAGGATGCGTAGCGACAAGCTCACTGTGGTAATGATACATATTTTTCTGATAGTCTACCAATCTTTCCGCTGTGTATTCATCCCCGGCTACGTCCAGAACTGGAATGTAGGACAGCCCGTAAATAACGGCTGGAATGGCAACGTAGAAAATCAGGCATACCGCTAAGGTGATGACCGTATTTCGCGGAAATAGCCGTACAATTTTCCGGTACGTATCCTCTTCAGCTGCCTTGACCTTGCCAGCAGCAAGAATCCGCTTGGCAGCCCCATATTGACGATAGCGATCAAATAGCGACAATGCGAGCATAACCGCCAGGCCAGCCCCGCCATAAATAACGATCCATTTGGACGCAACGCCAATACCGAACAACAGCCCCGCCCAAAACAGCGGTACAAGCGTCTTGCGCAGCGGTGTGCTATAGAAGTTCAGCGAGTAATACTTATGCATGAAGTAGAACATCAGCATGATGAAGAAAACACCGTACACGTCAATCGTTGCAATTCGCGTCTGCGTAAAATGCATGAATTCCGCTGCAAGCAGGCCCGCCGCCGCTGCGGCATAGCCCGTCCGCTTAAACAGCCTGAGCGCGAAAAGGTAGAGGACCGGCACCATCGCAATACCGAATAGGGTGCCCATAATACGCCAGCCAAACGGGCTGAGGCCAAACAATTTGATGCCAAGCGCAATAATGATTTTGCCTAAAGGCGGATGTGTATTCTCATAAGCTCTAACGCCTTCGATATGCTCAAGCGCAGTTCGAGCGTGATAGATTTCGTCGAAATAACTGCCGTTCTTGTAGCTTGCCTTGTATGCAGCAGCCGACTGTTCATCGAATAAGCGAACGGCGGAGCTTTTCCCCTCCACCTTCTCCTCTTCAACAACTTGGCTGATCGCAACCGGTTCATCGCTGCCCTTGGCGTAGAAAGCCATCTCTTGCATCGAGTATCCGGTCTGATTCGTCGTCACCTTAACATAACGCGCGGTAATATCAAGCGGATGGATCGCCCACTTCAGATCATCTCCGCCCTTTTGCTCCAAGTCGACTGGATTGCTCCAAGCGTCCGGCGTATTGCTGAACTCCAGCTTATACTTGCCTTCGCCATAACCGCCGAAGCTGTTCATCCGTTCTAGCTGCCGGGCTTCCCCAAGGTCTACATAGAAGCTTTGCCCCGACTTGGCCGGCGTCCAGCCCGAGCCTAACGTTTGCGTGGAGCCAAGGTTGGACAGCGCCACCACTGCGTAGATAAGCGTGATCGCGAGCATCGCGATCCAATCTTTTTTCTTCAATCTCGCCGACGATGCGTCTTTTTTATCAGACCGCTGTACGTTAACGAGCTCTGACAACAGCTTCTCGTCATTGCGGGCTTGTTCATCCTCCGCGAGACTCGGCACAGACTGCACACGCCCGCGGATATAAATATCGTACCCCACATACAGCATGTAGAGAAGCAGTCCAAGATTGGCGATTGAAGTTACAATAACAATGCCGTCGGTTGGGACATTCGTTGTAAACTTGCTGAATGCCAATACATAGCCGACGTTAATAAAGAAGGTGATACTGTAACCGAGCAAAATGTGCAGAATCCGCCTGTCCTTTGCTTCGATATATGCAAATACGCCTAGCAGAATCGCAGGGAACAAGTAACGTTCATGCATTTTGGTACCCAAAAGGAACATCACCGCTATTAGAATCATGCCGATATAATACGACTTCGATAAATCGGATTTATCTTTCGCATTAACGGACAAGAACACGGACAACGCTACCGCCAGCAGAATGGCGATTATGCCCCAAGTACTGTACGGGATGAACAAGAAGGTATGATCGAGATCCGTCCAATTGCCCCCGGTAAGTGCATAAAGATTGAATACATTAAGCGTAGCGTACGGATATGACGCCAGCGTTGTCTTATAAAGGTTGATTAGTCCTGCAATCCCGCCATTGCTCCAGAAAAAAGGAATGGCCAGCGCCACGAATATCGCCAATCCGTATACGGCACTTATTGCAGTCCGCTTCCACTCACGCTTGTGAGCGATGGCCAGCAGAATAACCGGCGTAAAAATCAGCGCCTGCGGTTTTACCAGAACGGCGATCGCAAACCACAGCGCGCCGCGTTCCAGCTTATTGCCGACTACAGCTTGAATGGCAAGCAGCAAGAACAAGGTAAAGATGGAGTCCACCTGGCCCCATGCAGCAGAGTCTACCCAGATGGCCGGATTCCACAGATAGAGCATCGCAAGTCCAAATGCAGCCGTTTCGCCAAGCTTTTTACCAGCCGCTTTATAGATTACCCATCCTGCAGCTAAGTCGGCAATAATCGCCGGAAGCTTATACAGCAGATAAGCTCCCTTCGAAGCGCCATCCAGTCCGAGCAGTTGCTGCAGCATCCCCAGCACATAAAGCACATAGATATACCCAGGCGGATAGTCGGCAAACATCCCCTCTTGATAAAAGCCGGTAATGCCTTTGGTGTACGCAGCATTTCCCCAGAAGATGAAAGTTCGCAAATCCGACTCATAACCCGTATAGCCGACAGCAATGACAATACGGAACCCTAGCGCGATTAGCAGCCATGCCAGAACCTGCGAAGATTTACTGGCGCCGGCCTGTTCCAGCGGAAGCCGCTGCCTGAAGGTCCGGGTATATAAATAAACGAAAAGCATAACGATCAATGTAGAGATCGCAAGTACAGGAAAAGCGGATACCTTCGGCGGACTATCCGCCTTCGCTGCATCGCCGCCGCTGACATCGCTAGGCGTGAAAGAGATTGCCGTTACGCCCGCTGGCAGTTTGTCGATCTTCGTTATAGATAGATCGTCAAACCATGCCCGGCCGGTGTTCAAGCTGCCGTAGCCGCCTAGGCTTGCTGCTAACTGAATCTCTTTCTGGCCTTTGCTCGTCTTGCCGTAGAATTCGATAGGCTTCCACTCGCCAGCCGTATTATGAATCTGCGGGAATTCACCGCCAACTCCAATGATCAACAAATTTGCACCCGTGGCGTTCTCGTCCGCTCCGGCTACATTTACCCAACCGTTAATCCGGTAGTAGGTATTGGCGTCCACCTTCACCTTCTGAACCCATTTGGCATGGTTCGGCTGCGTGTTCTCAATGACTGCAGCAGTTCCGCCCGAATGCGTATTCGACGTATCTACCGTAAACCGGGTAACCTCACTTCCCGGAACCCATACATCCTGCGTCCACGATAGAGGAACTCCCGATTCTGTCTCTTCGAATCCAGGGTTCAACAATAAATTGGGATGCTCCCCGTTTTCAGCTGCATGTCCAATACTCAAAGGAATTGCCATAAAAACGAAAAGGATAGCAATAATCAGTTTATACAAGCCAGAATTCCGCATACTCGGGCCTCTCACCTCTACATTTTTTATTTTATCAACAGCAATTTAGCCTATTTTTTCCTAAAAATACATTTCAACTTTAAAGGAAAAGCTATCGACGGTCAATGACTGCCCACAAAAAAACCGCTTGGGATTGTTTCCCAAGCGGTATGATGGAGTATATTATTCGCCGCCGCGATCGCGCATATGCGGGAACAGCAGTACATCGCGAATCGATGGAGCATCAGTAAGCAGCATAACCAGACGGTCGATGCCGATACCCAGACCGCCGGTAGGCGGCATGCCGTATTCCAGCGCACGGATGAAATCATCATCCATTTCATGCGCTTCGTCATTGCCATGCTCGCGTTCAACGAGCTGAGATTCAAAGCGTTGGCGCTGATCAATCGGATCGTTCAGCTCCGTGAACGCATTGGCATGCTCGCGCGCCACGATGAACAGCTCGAAGCGGTCTGTGAAGCGCGGATCTTCACCATTCTTCTTCGCCAGCGGCGAGATCGCAACCGGGTGACCCGTCACGAATGTCGGCTGAATAAGCGTATGCTCGCAGAACTGCTCGAAGAAGGCATTGAGAATGTGGCCAAACGACATGTGCGGTTCAACCGGCACTTTATGTTCCTTAGCCAGAGCATGTGCTTCTTCGTCGCTCATTTGTACGCCGAAGTCAACACCCGTCGTTTCTTTAACCAGGTCAACCATCGATACACGGCGCCATTGCGGCGTCAGGTCGATCTCTTGTCCCTGATACGTAATTTTGGTTGTACCGAACACTTCTTGCGCAATATGCGCAATCAGATTCTCGGTCAAAGCCATAATATCCTTATAATCGGCATAAGCCTCGTACAGCTCGATCATCGTAAATTCCGGATTATGGCGTGTCGAGATGCCTTCATTCCGGTATACACGGCCGATCTCGTATACTTTCTCCAGGCCGCCTACAATTAGACGTTTCAAGTGCAGCTCAATCGCGATCCGCATATAGAGCTGCATATCGAGTGCATTGTGATGCGTCTCGAACGGACGAGCAGCCGCGCCGCCTGCAATAGAATGCAGCGTCGGTGTTTCAACCTCCAGATAACCGAGCGAATCCAAGTAACGGCGCATCGATTGAATAATGCGGGAACGGGAGATGAACGTCTGTTGAACATCCGGGTTCATGATCAGATCGACATAACGCTGGCGGTAGCGCAGCTCTACATCTTTCAGTCCGTGATACTTGTCCGGCAGCGGAAGCAGCGACTTGGTTAACACGTCGACTTCCTTCGCCTTTACGGAAACCTCACCGGTATTCGTCTTGAATACGACGCCATGAACACCAACAATATCGCCGATGTCCAGCAGCTCGAATGCCGCATATTTGTTCGCTTCTACGCTATCCTTACGCACATAAATTTGAATTTTGCCGCTAAGATCCTGGATGTGGGCGAATGCCGCCTTCCCCATACCGCGCTTCTGCATAATGCGTCCCGCAATGCTAACCGTGACCGCCTTCTCCTCCAGCTCTTCCTTGCTGAAAGCTTCATATGCAGACACAATATCCTTCGCTGCATGCGTACGTTCAAATTTACCGCCGAATGGATCGACGCCCAGACCGCGAAGCTCGTCCAGCTTGTCTCTGCGAATTTGCAGCAGCTCGCTAAGCTCCTGTTCCTCTACTACACCGTTATTTTCTTCGTTCAATTCAGTCATCTCCTCGACACCGCCGAAACGTTCAAAAAGCTTCCGCTAAGGAAGCTTTCTGAAATAACACAGTGCAAACCTTATTTTTTGATATCTACAATTTTATATTGAATGATGCCGGCAGGTACGCTGACGTCAACAACAGTTCCTCTTTTTTTACCCAAAATCGCTTTACCGACCGGGCTTTCGTTCGAGATTTTGTTCTGAAGCGGATCGGATTCTGCAGATCCTACTATCGCATACTCCATCGTATCGCCATATTCCAGGTCTTCAACCGTTACCGTCGCACCGATGCTCACCGTTTCGGTATTGATATCATCATTATTGATAATCCGCGCATTGCGCAGCATTTTTTCAAGAGTAATAACGCGACCTTCAATGAAGGCCTGCTCGTTCTTCGCATCTTCATATTCGGAGTTTTCACTAATATCGCCGTACCCAATCGCAATCTTAATCCGCTCTGCAACTTCACGACGTTTAACCGACTTCAGGTTTTCCAGTTCTTCTTCAAGCTTTCTCAATCCGTCCTGAGTCAGAATGATTTCCTTATCGCTCATCTTTCCGATTCTCCTGTCGTGTGACAAATTTTCATACGGTGTATGAATTCACTGGTATTTAATATATTACGTTCCCCAGCCGTCATGCCTTCGGCAAGCGCTGCGACTGCATCATTGATGTATATTGCAAGATTATATTTCAAAGACACCCCGAATGTCAATCAAAGGGAATTGCTGCCTGTAACCGCTTTATTCGATGGATCTCCACCCTGACAGGACAAAGAGAGAAAATGCGAAAAGCGGACATCTGGCGAATGCAGCCGGATTATCCGCTTACGGTATTAATGAACGGCCTGTGAGTTTGCTTGGTCAGCCGCTTCCGCCAGCGCATCCGCATCCAGAGATGCAATATATTTCTCCAATATTTCCACGACGCCTTCGCGTCCCGTTTCTTCCATAATGACATCCTTCACGCGGGCTGCGCCAGGAAGTCCTTTGAGATACCATGCCAGATGCTTGCGCATTTCGCGAACCGCTGCCGCTTCACCCTTCAACGCCGCAAGCCGGTCAAGATGGAGCAAAGCTACATCCATCTTCTCACGCGGCAACGGATCTGCCATCCGCTCACCGGACGCCAAATATTGAATCGTCCGATACAGCATCCATGGATTTCCAAGCGCGCCCCGTCCGATCATAACGCCGTCGCAGCCGGTATGCTCCAGAAGCCGTTTGGCGTCTTCCGGCGAGAATACGTCGCCATTGCCGATAACGGGAATCGATACCGCTTGCTTAACATCCCTTATAATATCCCAGTTGGCCTTGCCCGTATACTGCTGCTCACGCGTGCGCCCATGCACGCTAACGGCACTGCCGCCCGCGCTTTCAACCGCTTTGGCGTTGTCTATCGCGAAGATATGCTCATCATCCCAGCCGATCCGCATTTTTACCGTTACCGGTTTGCTCACCGCTCCAACTACGGCTGATACCATTTCATAGATCTTATTCGGGTCCAGCAGCCAACGTGCACCTGCTTCGCAATTGGTCACCTTCGGTACCGGACACCCCATGTTGATGTCGATAATATCGGCATTCGTCTGCTGATCGACAACTTTCGCCGCTTCGACCAGCGACTCGCGGTCGCCCCCGACAATTTGCAGGCTGAGCGGTTTCTCCCGCTCATCAACGAACAGCATTTCCATCGTTCTTTTGTTGCCATGCAAAATGGCTTTGTCGCTCACCATCTCTGCACAGACCAAACCTGTGCCGAATTCCTTTGCAATGAGTCGGAAAGCGGGATTGCACATGCCTGCCATCGGCGCCAACACGACTCTGTTCTTCATCTCGATGTCACCGATTTTCAGCATTCCGCTTCTAACTCCTCCTTAACCTTTCTATTTGTAACAATGCTTCGCGCCAGCGTCTGCTATTGCTTCGCATCCGTTAATTCTTCGTAAGTGACGCCAAGCGTACTTGCAATGCTGTTCAACAGCTTCGTGTCTGCCCTTCGAGTGCCTCGTTCCAAAGATCCTAGTACCGCTACCGAGACGCCAAGCTGCTTGGCAAGTTCCTGCTGGGTGTATCCTTTCAGCTTCCGGAAAGCCCGGACACGCTGAGCCAGTTGATCGTTTTCCATTGGGCAATGCCTTCCTTTCCATCCTGAAGCGCCGCTGCTGCAGCTGCCGCAACGTGATTCCGCAATGGATTCTCGCCCGCAATAACATCGCTTAGCGGAACAAGCACGAATGCGCGTTCCATCATACGGGGATGTGGGAGCGTCAGCTCCTCATCGTCCATCGCAATGTCTTCATACAGCAGCAGATCAAGGTCTATGGTGCGCGGCCCCCATCTAATGTCGCGTACGCGGCCAAGCAGCCGCTCCACATCCTGCTGCACACGCAGCAGTTCAAGGGGCTTAAGCGTCGTTTGTACGGCAATAACCATGTTGAGAAAAGCGGGCTGATCCGTATAACCGACAGGATCAGTCTCATAAAGCGCGGACAACCGCAGCACATCAATGTCAGGCCGTTCGTTCAGACAGACAACGGCCTGCTGCAGCAACTGCTCCCGGTCTCCCATGTTGGAGCCCAGCGCAATATACGCCGCAGAACGCTCTGAATCAGACGGGAACAATTCGGCCATGAGCATCCCGCTTTCTGCGCAACTCGACCGTCACGCCCTCGAAATGGATCTCAAACGGCGGATTAGGCTTCGTTACGCGAACCGTCAGTTCATTTATCATAGTATAAGCTTCTAAAACCCGCGTTGCAATGCCGCCGGCTAAAGCTTCGATCAATTTATACGGCGTGCCCTCTACAACTTCCTTCGTTAGAGCATGCAGCTGAGAGTAGTCAACGGATTGCGATAACTCATCCGTTTGTGCCGCCTGCTCCAGATCGATCTTCAGCTCCAGATCGACACCGAATTTTTGTCCGAGTCGATTTTCTTCGGGAAAAACACCATGATAGCCAAAAAATTGCATTCCTTGTAACGTCATTTTATCCATGCGAATTCGACTCCCTTTCAAGTATGTACAATCATCGATATACGATGGCATCAGCCATTTTTGCAGTACGGGCATTGGTTCGGACATCATGGACACGTACGATCTGACACCCTTGAGCGATGCCGAGCGCCGTCGTTGCCGCCGTTCCTTCGTCCAGTTCCGATACCGGCAGATCAAGCGTCTGGCGGATGACCCGTTTTCTAGAGGTGCCTAGCAGGACGGGATAACCAAGCCCATAGACCTCCCTCAGCTTTCCGAGCAATTGCAAGTTCTGCTCATAACTTTTGGCAAACCCAATACCCGGATCGAGCCAAATATTGGACTCGCGGACGCCGGCTTGCCTAGCAATATCTGCGCTTGTCCGCAGATCGGACAGCACATCGGCTAGAAAATCGCCGTATTCCGCTTCCGGACGATTATGAGTAAGAATAACCGGACAGTCATATTCAGCCGCGACGGCAGCCATCAGCGGATCATATTTCAATCCCCATATATCATTGAGAATATGAGCGCCTGCTTCCAAAGCATGCTTTGCCGTCTCCGCTTTATAGGTATCGACGGATAATGGAATATGCGGAAGTGCCTCACGCACCGCCCGAATGACGGGCAGCAGCCGCTCCAGCTCTTCCTCAGCGGTAATCGGCATAAAGCCTGGCCGCGTGGACTCCGCTCCGATGTCGATCAAGTCCGCTCCTTCCGCCACCATCGCAGTTGCGTGGGCGACAGCCGCCTCCACCGTATGATGGCGGCCGCCATCCGAGAAGGAGTCGGGAGTGGCGTTAAGAATGCCCATTACTAAAGTCCGTTTCCCAAGCTCCAGCTTGATTTCATTCGATCCCTTGCCAAACTGATAGGAACGGCTCCAAAAAGACGGTGCGCCGCCATTATTCGTATTCTGAGTCATATCGTATGCCGTCCTTTCCTTCTCAAGCGTAATCTTTCAACTGCGGTTAACTGGCGCTGCTCGTGTCACTTCGGTAAGCTTGCAGCAACAGTTCCGTTATTGGACCGATAGCTCCATCGCCAACGGTTATTTGGCTCACTTCCTGCGGCTGACTCTTGCCTGCGGCTGTAATAGAGTCATGATCATAGCCATGCACAGCGCATCCGCTAATCGATGTGATCGGGACAAGCTCTTGAATCGAGTTCGTCATCCATACCTCATCGGCTGCCAGCAGCTCCCCATATCGAAAATGCCCCTCTTCTACCTCGAAACCCGCTTCAAGGGCAAGCTCCATCACTTTCGCCCGAGTAATGCCGGGCAATATGCCTGTATCAACAGAAGGCGTATATACCTTGCCATTCTTCGCATAAAACAAATTGCTGACGATCCCCTCGGCAAGCTTGCCGTCTGCGGTCAGCATAAGCCCCTCGGCGTTCGCAGCAGCACCGCTGGCCGCAAGTTCCCGCTTCGCTATCATATTATTCATATAATGGAGAGATTTTAACCGTACAGCCCCCTCCGGCGTGTTTCTTGCGGTGCTCAGCAGCCGCAGTTCCTTGCCAGAGCGGTACAAAGCTTCACTTACAGGCGGCAGCGCCTTCATCAGCAGAAGCTCGCTAGGCCGTTCATAATCGCCGGTTTGCAGCCCTAGTTCACCTGTGCCAGCTGAAACGGTAAGTCGTATATAGGCCTCGTTTAGTTCATTCTCTCGGAGCAGCTCGGCAAGCAGCAACTGCAGCGCTTCCTGATCCGCCGTATAGCGTATACCCAGCTGCTCGCATCCCTCCGCAAGCCGCTGCAAATGCCGTTCCAGCAAGTACGGCCTACCGCCGTAGGTGCGGAACGTCTCGAACAACCCCATTCCGTACAAAAAGCCGTGATCGTAAATCGAGATCACAGCTTCCTCCGCTTTCTTCACCGCACCATTGAATCCGATCTTCATTGCGCCGCGCCAACCCGGATTTGCAAAAAATTGCGCAGCAGCGTCAAGCCGTGCTCCGTGATGATTGATTCCGGATGGAATTGTACGCCTTCAATGGGGTAATGCTTATGCCGCAGCCCCATAATTTCGCCCTCAGCCGTCTCTGCGCTGATCTCCAGGCAATCGGGCAGCGTCTCGCGCTTCACGATAAGCGAATGGTAGCGTGTAGCCGTATAAGGAGAAGGGATGCCTTCAAAGATCGTCTTGCCGTCATGGATAATTTCCGACGTTTTGCCGTGCATCAGCTTCTCTGCGCGTACCACATCGCCGCCGAATGCTTGACCGATCGACTGATGGCCGAGGCAGACGCCAAATATCGGAATAATCCCTTTGAAATGATCAATCAGCGACAGGCTGATTCCTGCTTCATTAGGGGAGCAGGGTCCCGGCGAAATGAGAATATGGTCAGGCTTCAGCGCCTCAATTCCAGCAAGATCGATCTCGTCGTTGCGCTTGACGACAACCTCCTCGCCCAGCTTGCCCAAATACTGCACCAAATTGTACGTAAACGAATCATAGTTATCAATTACGAGAATCATCGTCCCAGTCCCCCTTATTCCATTCTGCGCCGGACCCCGCGGTCCAGCGTGAGCGCGCCGGGAATGCCCCTAAGCGCGGCTTGTCTGCTCAGCAAACTGCTCGCTGAACTGAACCGCTTTCCACAGTGCCTTCGCTTTACTAAGCGACTCGTAATATTCCCGCTCCGGATCGGAATCAATAACGATTCCCGCTCCGGCCTGAACATGTACGAGGCCGTCCTTCACTGCCATCGTTCTTATAATAATATTAAATTCCATATCGCCATTATAGTCAATCCATCCAAGGGAGCCTGTGTAGGAGCCGCGGCGTGTTGGCTCAAGCTCCTCGATAATTTCCATCGTACGGATTTTCGGCGCGCCGGTGATTGTACCTCCCGGGAATGTAGCGGCGATAACATCATAGGCGTCCTTGCCTTCCGCCAGCTTTCCTTCCACTTGCGACACGAGATGCATGACATGGGAGTAGCGCTCGATCACCATCAGTTCCTCGACATGGACGGACCCGTAGGCGGCGATCCTTCCCAGGTCATTGCGCTCCAGATCGACGAGCATAATGTGCTCTGCCCGCTCTTTCTCATTCGATAACAGTTCATCCGCCAGTATACGGTCTTCTTCCTCCGTTTTGCCCCGGCGGCGTGTGCCCGCTATCGGGCGGGTGGCCAGCAAGCCGTCCCGCTGCTCCACTAACAGCTCCGGCGAAGCGGATACCAGCTGGAAGTCTGGCGTCCGCAGAAAGCCCATATAAGGCGATGGGTTGACGATCCGCAGCCATTCATACAATTCCTCCGGCGAAGCGCTAACCTCACGGCTCTGGCGAAGCGACAAATTCACTTGGAAGACGTCCCCCTGAGCGATGTATTCCCTTATCCGCTCCACAGCCGCCATATAAGCCGCTTTGGAAAAAGGAGAAGTCATCCCTTCCATCGATTCCACATCGATATGGAGGCTTCCATCCTGCGTCCGTCCGAGCCAATCATTGCGCAGCGCAGCAGCGTCAGCGTTGCCGCTCTGCACCTTGTCGTTCCAATAGGCCGACATAGCGTCCGCCTTGGCTGTTGCTGCCTCGTAGACGTCCCGCAGGCGCGCTGTATCGGCGTCCTTCTCTACCTTGGAGTGAACCGCGCAATATAGCGCTTGCTCTTCCTTATCGACGATCCACAGCTCGTCCATTCGCATGAACAAATAGTCGGGCATGCCCAGATCATCGGCGGCGAGCTCCGGCAACCGTTCTATGGAGCGAATAATATCATAGCTCCAGTAGCCGACACAGCCTCCGGTCCATTTCGGCCCTTCGCTCAGCTTCGGCGCCGTGTGACCGCTCATCCAGCGGCGGACAAGCTCCAGCGGCTTTCCTTCCCATTCGCCGTCTGCACCAGCAAGCGGCGGCCTGCTTCCGCCGCCCAGCTCCGTACATACAGCCTTAAGCCCTTTGCCTCGGATGACGCTAGCCGGATGCAAGCCTAGATACGTATACCGGCCGTCTTTACCGCTCTCCAGGACGAAGGCGTGAGGCGAAGCGTCCTGCCAGGCTCTCTCCCATGAATCAACGGCAAGCGTCTCCAGCGGCACCCTCTTCAATAACGGCAGCGTTGTATATTGCCGTTCGGCGTGCCACCCGTTCCATTGCTCCCAAGCGGTGAACATCACCTTTTACCCCCGATCAAGTTGCATATTATGATTTGCTAAGTATACAGAAAGGCAGGGCAAAAGAAAAGACTGACAGACGTTCCTGTGCCAACAAAAAAAAGAGCCCCCCACCCGCAGCAAGCGGCATGGAGGACTCGGCAATCCGTATGGATTAGTTCTCGAAATTGAACAGCGGTGTGGACAGGTAACGTTCGCCGTTGCTTGGAACGATCGCAACAACACGTTTGCCTTTGCCCAGCTCTTTCGCAACTTTCAGAGCTGCATAAATCGCAGCGCCGGAAGAAATGCCGACAAGAATGCCTTCTTCTTTCGCAGCACGACGAGCATATTCGAATGCTTCCTCGTTCTCAACCGTAATAACGCCGTCATAAATTTCACGGTTCAAAATATCAGGAACGAAGTTAGCGCCGATACCTTGGATTTTGTGAGGGCCCGGTTGGCCGCCCGACAAAATTGGCGATGCAGCTGGTTCAACAGCATAGACCTTGATACCTTCGAAGTTTTGCTTCAGCACTTCGCCTGCACCAGAAATAGTGCCGCCCGTACCGATGCCTGCAATGAAAGCATCCAGTTTGCCGTCAAGGGAGTTAATCGCCTCTACGATTTCTGGACCCGTCGTTTCACGGTGGATTTTTACATTGGCTTGGTTTTTGAATTGTTGCGGGATGAAGTAGCTAGGATTTTCTTTCGCCAGCTCTTCCGCTTTGCGTACTGCGCCGTTCATGCCTTCCGATCCAGGCGTCAATACAAGCTCTGCGCCGTAAGCGCGAAGCAGGTTGCGACGCTCGATGCTCATCGTCTCTGGCATAACGAGAATGGCTTTATAACCTTTCGCAGCTGCTACCAGAGCAAGGCCGATACCCGTGTTGCCGCTCGTAGGCTCAACAATCGTGTCGCCCGGCTTCAAAACGCCTTCTTTCTCCGCCACTTCGATCATGCTGATTGCGATCCGGTCTTTCACGCTGGAGCCCGGGTTTTGATATTCAAGCTTTACATAGATTTCCGCGCTATCCTCAGGCACCAAACGATTCAAACGAACAAGCGGAGTATCACCGATAAGTTCAGTAACGCTTTGTACAATTCTAGCCATGATAGAAAAGCCTCCTTATTCCGACTAATTCAGTTGGTTTTTTAACTAATTCCATATTAACAATGCTGGTATTCGTTGTCAATAGCTTTTCTATGTAATTTGCCCTAGGTTAGGAAAACGATTACAGCTATAAGAGCGGCACTTGCTGGAATGTACGCCTCATTTAGAAGACAGATCCCGCTATATGAAAAAAAATGATGCTGGCCAGCCGGATTATTTCCGTTTGACAGCATCATATTTTAACAATAGTTCATCCTCGATATCATGCAGCGGCTTAGCCTTGGATAGCGCAAGCTGCTTGCGCGCCGCGTCCATCAGCCGTTTGCCGGTTAGTCCCTCGGTCTTCTGGCGCTCAACGAGCCGGATAACCGCATACCCGCTCTCCGTTTTAAGGGGACCCGCCATTTCTCCGGTTTGCAGACGGCTTGCCGTATCCAGCAGCTCCGCATCGTAGAACGGATCGTCCGCGTCGATCAAGCCCAGATCCCCGCCTGACTCCGCCGTAAAGTCATCCATGGAATACGTCTTGGCGATCCGCGCAAAGTCCTCGCCATCGGACAGCATATCGAGTACGTCTCCCGCAGCCCTTTCCGTTTCCGTTACGATCCACTGCAAATGCAGCTGAAGCCGGTCGCCAAACAGCTCGGCATGTTCGTCGATGTAGCGATTTACATCTCTATCCGAGAGCTCAACGGACAGCATCGCGATTTGTTCCAACAGCAGCTTGTACTTAACATCCTCTCGGACGTCGTCCTTCTCCATGCCAAGCTGCTCTTTCATAACCCGGTAGTATTCATCTTCGTTCTCATAGCCTTCCATCATGGCAGCCAGCTCCCGGTCTTGCTCCTCCACGGTGACCTTCAACTGCCGCGCGTTGGCTTCGAGGTTCAATGCCTTGCGCACCATCATCGTTCTCAGCACGGTATCGCCATATTGCTTCAGCAGCTGTGCTTCCAGCTCACCGGCCGTTATCGACTCTCCTCCGACGGTTGCCGCCTCGTCCCGCCCGCTTTGTCCGTCGCCTCCGTCGTTGCCGGTATGGGCTTCATTGCCCGTTCCCGGCTCCAGCTCGGAGGGGTCGCTGCCGAAAGGCGACAGCTTGACCACTACGGCAACGCTAAGCACGATCATACAGACCGCCTGCAGAAGAACGACTGTCTTCAATACCCCGAATTTTTTCATTCCCCCACTGCCTCCGTTTTATTGGAGCGGCTCCGGTCTCGCCTGTTCGAGCAGCTTCTCCAGCTGTTCACGATCAAAGGTATACGCCTCGTTGCAAAAGTGGCACACGATTTCCGCTTCTCCGTCATCCTCGATAATTTGTTGCAGCTCATCTTCGCCCAGGCTGACCAGCGTCTGTGCGACACGATCCTTCGAGCACTTGCATTGGAAAACGATATCCATCGTATCATGAATCTGAAGATCATCGCCTACGAGCCAGCGCAAAATTTCTTCCGGCGTTTCGCCTTGATCCAGAAGCGCCGTTACATGCGGCATCGTGCCAACCGCTTGTTCCAGACGCGTAATTTCAGCGTCAGTCAGACCCGGCATCAACTGGACGATGAAGCCCCCAGCATGCAGAACGGTTCCGTCCGCTTCAACCAGCACACCAAGACCAACAGCCGATGGCGTCTGTTCGGATAGCGCGAAGTAGTAAGTGAAGTCCTCAGCAAGCTCCCCAGAGATGAGCGGCACGCTGCCGCGGTACGGGTCCTTCAAGCCAAGATCTTTAATAATATGAAGAAAGCCTTCGCGGCCCACGCCGCCGGCAACATCAATCTTCCCATGTTCATTGCTTGGCAGCAGCACGTCCGGGTTGTCGACATAGCCGCGAACCTCACCGTGTGCGTTGGCGTCGATGACGATTTGACCAATTGGGCCATCGCCTTTAACCTGAACGGTCAGCTTCTCTTCGCCTTTCAGCATCGAGCCCATAATTGCCCCGGCAGTCGCTGCGCGGCCAAGAGCTGCAGTTGCAGTAGGCAGCGTCCCGTGGCGGCGTTGAAGCTCGCTGACCAGCTGCGTCGTACGAACGGCGAAAACGCGGATTTTACCGCCCCATGCCGTGCCCCGTACGAGCACGTCTTTCAATTGTTCCATGCTTTAAACCTCCTGATTCCGTTCATAAATGATACGCAGTCCTTCTAATGTAAGAAGAGGATCAACTTCCTCTATCGTTTCCGATTCCGCGCTGATTAACTCCGCAAGTCCGCCCGTCGCAATGACGCGCGGCGATACCTTGAACTCGCTGCGGATTCGTTTTACTATACCATCTACTTGACCGGCATAACCGAAAATAATGCCAGCCTGCATCGAAGTAATCGGATTACGGCCAATAACGCTCTTCGGCCGTACCAGCTCGATGCGCGGCAGCTTCGCCGCCCGCTGGTACAATGCCTCCGTTGAAATGCTGATGCCCGGCACAATAGCGCCGCCAAGGTAGTTGCTGTCGCCGTCGATATAATCGAAAGTCGTCGCTGTTCCAAAATCAACGATGATGAGCGGTGAGCCGTATTTCTCAATGCCCGCCACCGAATTGACGATACGGTCGGCCCCGACCTCCCGTGGATTCTCATAGCGGATATTCAAGCCGGTCTTAATTCCCGGGCCTACAATCAGCGGCGTTTTACGCAAATATTTCAGACATAGCTGCTCCAATGCCCGCATAAGCGGAGGAACGACGGATGAGATAATAACCCCGTCCATCTGATCCAGCTTCAGACCGGCATAATGAAACAGATTATGAATATTGATGCCATACTCGTCCACCGTAGCAGAACGGTTGGTGCTTAACCGCCAGTGATGCAGCAACTCCTTGCCCTTATAGACGCCAAGCACGATATTCGTGTTGCCTACGTCAATTACGAGAATCATAGTGCCGATCCTCCCTTCTTCGCATTCAGATCCAAGCTGATGTCCAGCGCGTTGAAGGAATAGGTCAGTCCTCCGACCGAAATGACGTCGACGCCGCATGATGCGATGCCATGAATCGTATCGAGCCGGACGTTGCCGGAAGCCTCGACGATGACCCGAGGGGAATGGCTCTTGATGCGGGCAACCGCTTCCTTCATTAGAGAAGGACTCATATTGTCGAGCATGATAATATCGGCACCGCAGGCGAGCGCTTCTTCAACCTGCTCCATCGACTCTGTCTCCACTTCGATCTTCATCGTGTGCGGGATGCTCGCTCTAGACGCTTCAACAGCCTCGCGAATGCCGCCAGCCCCTTTAATATGATTATCCTTGATCATAACTGCATCATACAAGCCAAAGCGGTGATTGGAACCCCCGCCGACACGAACTGCATATTTCTCCAGCAGCCGATGGCCTGGCGTCGTTTTCCGCGTATCCACCAGCCGGACAGGCAGCCCCTCAAGAGCAGCAACAAAGGCATTCGTCTTAGTTGCGATGCCAGATAAACGCTGCATGAGATTAAGAGCAAGACGCTCGCCTGTAAGCAGGCTATGCGTGCTGCCCTCGACGACTGCGATAACCGTCCCTTTTTCCACGTAATCGCCATCCGATACTTTTGCCTCAAAAACGAGACTTGGATCGACGACCTCGAACACAAGCTGAGCTACGGGAAGACCGGCGATGATGCCGCTCTCCTTGACGTGAATGACCGCTTTCGACTGCGATCCTGCCGGAATTGTCGTCGCCGTTGTCACATCACCGCTGCCAACATCCTCAGCGAGCCAGCCGTTTATTTGATTTTTCAACGTTTGCCGATAGCCGAAGCCGTTGAAATTCGTCTCAAGCATGAACAATTCGCTCCTCTGTCATTCCATGTAGGCGGTGCAAGACGGTATGCTTGCGCCATACTTCGTCGTTACGCTCCGGAAAGTCTTCACGGGCATGTGCGCCGCGGCTTTCCTCACGCTGAAGCGCCGCTTCTGTCGTCAGCAAGGCGCAAGTGAGCAAGTTGGCGAATTCGAATTCTTCACTTTTCGTCAACACCGATTGGAAGATCGGCAGCTGCCGCTTCAACTCTTCCAGTCCGCGCTCCAAGCCTTTCGCATCCCGCCGCAGTCCAACGTATCTCACCATAATCTTTTGCAGCTTCAGCCGCTTCTCAACTACAGCCTGCATCGGCGCGTCCACGCGCAGCTCCTCCGGCTGAATCGACGGCTTCGTCTCCAGCTTCGGAAGCTTATTAATCGTATCGACAATACGCTTGCCGAATACAATCGCCTCCGACAGCGAATTGCTCGCCAACCGGTTGGCGCCATGAACGCCTGTGGATGATACTTCTCCGCAAGCAAACAATCTGCCAATATTGGTTTCCCCGTTCAGGTCGGTTTTGACTCCTCCCATCATATAATGGGCGGCAGGAGCCACCGGAATCCAGTCGGTCGTAAGATCAAGCCCGTACTTCAGGCAGAATTCATAGATATTCGGAAAACGATGTGTAATCATTTCCGCAGACTCATGCGTCACGTCGAGATAAACGAAGGTCGACTTGGTCTCCTCCATCTCGGAGACGATCGCCCGCGCTACCACGTCGCGAGGGGCGAGCTCCAGCTGCGGGTGATAGCGCTCCATGAAGCGCTCGCCTCTGATGTTGCGAAGCACAGCGCCTTCGCCGCGAACTGCCTCCGAGATGAGGAAACGGGGCGCACCTGGATAGCATAGCGAAGTCGGGTGGAATTGAATGAATTCCACGTCCTGAATGTAAGCCCCTGCACGGTAGGCCATTGCAATGCCGTCGCCAGTGGCAACTTCCGGGTTCGTCGTATACCGGTATAGCTGGCCTGCACCGCCGGAGCATAGAACCGTTGCTTTCCCGCGAACGTACAAACGCTGGCCGTCCGGCTTCTGTACGAGAACGCCGCAGCATTCGCCTTCCTCTGTAATCAGATCGATAACGAAATGATCATCCCATACTTCAATCTGCGGGTCGGCCACCGCTTTCTCCGAAAGAGCGCGAACGATTTCATAACCTGTCGCGTCGCCGTTGGCATGCAGAATACGGCGCTGACTGTGCGCCCCTTCCTTCGTAAGGGCGAACTCCCCGTTCTCCAGATCAAACTGTGTACCCATCTTAATAAGACGGTTCACGCCATTTGGCCCTTCATGGACGAGCACGTTAACAGCATCGTCAGCGCAAAGTCCTGCGCCAGCGATAAGCGTATCCTGGCGATGATACTCCGGTGAGTCATCCTCCGAAATAACGGCAGCGATTCCGCCTTGGGCATACCGGGTGTTGCTGTCGAGCAGCGACTTCTTCGTAATCATCAGCACGGAATTGCCGCTGGCGCTAGCGCGCAGTGCGGTAAAAAGACCGGCAATGCCGGCCCCGATTACGATAACGTCTTTATCGATAACTGGCAGTTGGTCCAGTTGAACATCTACTAAGTATCTAGGAATCATAACGTTGGCCCCTCCAGGCATAGGAGTAGCGCATGCTCCTCCTATTTCACGAGTAACATGCGCTCCAGGGAAAGACGAGCTTGATCGGCTACATGCGGCGGAACATAAATTTGAGGCTGCATCGTCTCGAGACATTTAACCAGCTTCTTCAAATTGTTCACTTTCATGTTCGGGCAAACCAGATATTTCGATGCAAAATGGAAAGATTTATCCGGGCTGTCCAGACGAAGCTGGTATCCCGTGCCGTCTTCCGTTCCCACGATAAATTCCTTGCAATCGGACTCTTTGCAGTATTTAATAATGGCCGTCGTGCTGCCGACGAAATCGCCGAGTGCAACAACCTCTGGGCGGCATTCCGGGTGAACGACGAATTGTGCGTTCGGATATTTCGCTTTCATTTCCTCAACGTCTTTCACCGTCAGCATGTCATGGGTATTGCAATAGCCTTCCCAAATGATCATCTTTTTGTCGGTGTTTTGCTGCACGTAGTGTCCCAGGTTTTTGTCGGGTACCCAAATAACCTCGTCGCCTTCAACCGAATTAACAACATTGAGCGCATTGGCCGAAGTACAGCAAATATCGGTCTCCGCTTTAATTTCTGCCGAAGAGTTAATGTACGTAACGACAGTCGCGTTCGGATGCTGTGCTTTCAGCTTACGCAAACCATCCACGTTAACCATATCGGCCATCGGGCAGCCCGCACGTTCATCCGGTATAATAACCGTTTTATTAGGAGCCAGTATCTTTGCGCTCTCGCCCATAAAATGAACACCGCAAAAAACGATGACATCAGCATCTGTCTGAGCCGCTTTCTGAGCCAGCAGGAAGGAGTCCCCGCGGAAATCGGCTACCTCTTGTATTTCATCCCGTTGATAATAGTGAGCAAGAATAATCGCATTTCGTTCTTTCTTCAGCTGCAATAGCCGTTCCCGCAGCTCGCGGTTTTGTTCCGCTTTGCGTTCCAGCGCCAATGCTTCCACAGTTGATCCTCTCCTCTTATGAGGGATGGGCGGTGAGTCCCATTCCGAGTTATGGCCGACCGACTTTGTGAATTGATGCACAAACATTGTCGAGTCAAGAGCCTGATGATTAGAATGTTTACAATAATACATTTGTTAAGGTTTAATTTACTCCAGGCAGAAGGCGCTGTCAATGCGTGAATCGCCAAACTTCCGTCACAATTTATATTTTTTATTTCCACCAGCGCTATCGGCCTCGAAATCACGTTATTGCCCGTCTTAATATAAGTAAAGCTATCGATTATCGTTTAAAACTGTTATATTTTCAATCAACTCACTGAACGATAAAGAAAAGCCCGCGAGGCACATGCCTTGCGGGCTTTTCTAATTCATTAAGACTTATTTGGTTCTCCGTCGCCTTCAGACGGTTTTTCCTCATCCAGCGCAGGAGGCGTAATATCGCCAGCTTCGCGGGTTTGGATCCGTACTTTGACGCCGCCAATCGTATCGACAATCGGTTCGGATGCTGTTTCTCCATCGGCGCTGCCGCCTTCGGAAGAAGATGAGCCATCGCCCGTAAGCGATCCCGTCTCGATCAGGTTTTTGATTTGTTCCAACTCCAGCGTCTCTTCGTTGAGCAAGGTTTGTGCAATGATATGCACCTCTTTGCTCTTCTCGGTCAAGAGGTTTTTCGCAATGGTGTAGCATTCATTCACCATACGCTGCATCTCTTGGTCGATCTCGTAAGCGATCGCATCGGAGTAGTTCTGCTCATGCCCCAGATCCCGTCCAAGGAACACTTGGCCTTGGGTTTGGCCGAACTGCATTGGACCAAGCTTGTCGCTCATACCGTACTCCATAATCATGCTGCGGATAATGCTCGTAGCCTGTTTGAAGTCGCTGTATGCGCCAGTACCAATCTCGCCAATGAACAATTCCTCGGCAACGCGTCCGCCCAGCAAGCCAGTAACGCGGTCGAGCAATTCCTGCTTCGTCACCAGCATCCGGTCTTCCTTAGGAAGCATAATGACATAACCGCCGGCTTTGCCGCGAGGAATGATCGTAACCTTGTGTACTTGGTCGGCATGCTCCAGGAAGTAGCCGATAATCGTATGGCCAGCTTCGTGGTAAGCGACAATTCGTTTCTCGCGTTCACTGATGACGCGGCTTTTCTTCTCCGTGCCGACAATAACACGGTCGATCGCCTCGTCAACCTCACGCATCGCGATGTCTTTCTTATTGCGGCGGGCTGCAAGCAGCGCCGCTTCGTTCAACAGGTTCTCCAGATCAGCACCAGTGAAGCCTGTCGTACGTTTCGCGATAATGTCCAGCTTGACATCTTTATCAAGCGGCTTGTTGCGGGCATGAACCTTCAGCACCGCTTCGCGTCCTTTCACATCCGGACGGTCAACCGTAATTTGACGGTCAAAGCGTCCAGGACGGAGCAACGCAGGGTCGAGGATGTCCGGACGGTTCGTTGCTGCAACGATAATGATGCCTTCGTTCGCGCCGAAACCATCCATCTCAACGAGCAATTGGTTGAGCGTCTGCTCGCGTTCGTCATGTCCGCCGCCGAGTCCGGCGCCGCGCTGACGGCCAACTGCGTCAATCTCATCGATAAAGATGATACATGGAGCATTTTTCTTCGCATTCTCGAACAAATCGCGGACGCGGGATGCGCCTACGCCGACGAACATCTCAACGAAGTCCGAACCCGAGATGCTGAAGAATGGTACGCCTGCTTCACCTGCAACTGCACGGGCGAGCAACGTTTTACCGGTACCTGGAGGGCCCACAAGCAAGACGCCTTTTGGTATGCGTGCACCAACCAAATTAAACTTACGAGGATCTTTCAAGAAATCGACGACTTCGACAAGCTCTTGCTTCTCTTCATCGGCACCTGCAACATCCTCGAACGTAATCTTCTTCTTCTCCTCGTTGTACAGCCGCGCCCGGCTTTTGCCAAAGTTCATTACTTTGCCGCCGCCGCCTTGCGCCTGATTCATAAGGAAGAAGAACAATACGAAAATGATGACGAATGGAATAATGGACGTCAGGAGCGTAAGCCATACGCTTGGCGTATCCATTTTCCTGTAATCCAATTCGAAACTATTCTGCTTCTCTGCGTCAATGATCTCTTTCCCAGCATCCAAGCCGATTCTTGTCGTAAACGAAAGCTCTTCGCTTTTCGCGCCGACAGGCGGTTTTTTATATTTACCAGCTACAAAATAAGTATACCCCTCATACTTGACGGTGAGCTTCTCGATGTTGTTCTCGCTGATGGCGGTACGAAGCTCATCGTATCGTATTCCAACGGTAGTGTCATTCTGCTTACTGATAAACTGGATAATCCCGACAGTTACCAAAAAGATGATCAAATAAAATGCAGTATTACGCATGATCCGATTCATCCCCTACCTCCTCTCAAGACGCTTCTAATATTTTACCATAGCATGACTTTCCATCTCAATAGAGCTTCAATCGGAGGAAAGCTTGCCCCTGAAACGCTTATTAGAACTGCTATTTCTGATATACTTCCGGCTTGAGTATGCCGATAAACGGCAGGTTCCGGTATTGCTCCGCATAGTCGAGGCCATATCCGACGACAAATTCATCTGGCAAAGAGAAGCCGGTGTAGTCCGCCTCCAAGTCAACCGCGCGTCTAGCCGGCTTGTCGAACAGCGTAGCGACAGTAACCGATTTGGCATTGCGGCGTTCGAGCACATCGATTAAATAGCTGAGCGTCAGCCCGCTATCGATAATATCCTCAACGATCAGAACGTCCCGTCCTTCGACCGAAGCGTCCAAATCCTTAATGATCTTTACGACGCCCGATGATTTCGTGGATTGCCCGTAGCTGGACACGGCCATGAAATCAATCTCAAGCGGAATAGACATTTTCTTCACCAGGTCGGACATAAAAACGAATGCGCCTTTGAGGACGCAAATAACGAGCGGATTCCGCCCGCCAAAATCCCGGCTCAATGTCTCGCCAAGCTCTTTGACCTTGGCCTGAATCTGCCCCTCGTCGTACAATACCTCTTGAATATCGTTAAGCAAAATAAATATCCCCCTACACTTCCTTATATTTATGAGTATAACAGCGTTTCTTATTCGTTTTCCAATCGGATGAACAGCAACTCCGTCGTCGCCTCGTCAACCAGCGCATGACCGGACCTTCGAATGCCCGGAATCCAGAGCAGCCTGCCCTCCGCATCATACAGAAGCGGATACTTCTCCCTTATGGATGGAGCAATCTTTTCGTCAACGAACATATCTTGCACTTTTTTGGAGCCGTTTAATCCTAATACGGAAATTCGGTCTCCAGGACGCCTATTGCGTACCACCAACGGAAAAACAACCTTCTCCACATCGAAGCAGGCTTCGTTTCGACCCTTGGCTTTCGCATGACCGCCTAACCCTTCACGCCAGGCAACAAGCGTCAGCCCGCCTTCCGACACTTGCCAGCTTTCAGCAGACGGGTCAAGCTCATGCGCGTAATCGCCGTTTTTTTCCGTTTGCCCGGAAGCAAAGCTTGCGGTGCGGATCCAGCGCAAAACGTCATACTCGCGCATGCATCGTATTCCGGCTCCGGCATCGAAGCGCCAGGTGCTCGGAGCATCGGTTCGGGCGGCGAGCCTCATCGCTTCGATGTGCTCAAACGCGGCCGAAACCGTATTATTAGAAAGATAATTTAATATTAGTTTAATCAATCTCCTTTGTAAAGCGACGGGGAGACTGGTCAAATCGCTGCCGCGAACCTTGCATTCGCCGGGGGAGGACGTTACAAGTTTCGCAAACCGCTCTTCCGCCTGCTGTTCCATCCATTCATCCTCGGCTCCCGCTACATCAGCGAGCCTCCGAAGCGAAGGGGACAACTGCGGATTAAACTGCGTTAAGTACGGAAGGACATCAAGCCGAATGACATTCCGGAAATAGTATCGCTCATTATTGCTGCTATCCACGCAATAAGGCACCTCATGCTCGGAACAATATTTCATAAGGTCTGACTTGTTCATACGAAGCAAGGGGCGAATGAGTTGCACGTTTTTTTCACGGCGCTTCACAGCCATGCCCGACAAACCCGTCAGACCCGTCCCGCGCAGCAGCCGCATCATGACCGTCTCCGCTTGATCGTCGCCATGATGGGCCAGCGCAATAGCTGCAGCTCCGCGCCGCTCTGCCGTTTCTACCAGATAAGCATAACGCCTTTCCCGCGAAGCGGCCGAAGGGTTCATTCCCGTCTCTTCTATATATGCGGGCATATCAAGCTCCGTCATCTCGAAGGCAAGCCCTAATTTCGCTGCATACTGCTCCACCAGCTCCGCCTCCGCTGCCGACTCCGTCTTGCGGAACCCATGATTCACATGAGCGACGGTAATCGTCAGATCTTGCTCGTCCGCCAGCTGACTAAGCAGATGGAGCAGCGCCATGGAGTCCGGCCCTCCCGACACGGCGGCGATCAGGGCGTCTCCCTTCGCCCACAAGCCCTCCTGCTCAGCCGTGCTTCGCACTTGCTGCAGCAGCCGATCTTCTCCGCTACCCATTCCGTTATGTATCTCTCCTTTAAATAAGTGTTACAGCCCGCCTCTAAGCAGCCAATAGACGGAAACGCCCAACAGCACGGCCGAGACGGCAGCCAATCCCTTCAGCCAGCCGGGTGTATCGGAACGCCGCCTTAATTGGCGCCGATGCATCAATAGCCGCCAAGCCTCTGCACCTTCGGCGGCATCCCAGAAATCACCGGTCAATGCCCGGTGCAGCCATTCGGACACAGGCTTCAGCGTCTCGTTCTCTTTGGAAAGCTGCAGCAGCTCTTCAATCGACCGGTTCTGCGGCAGCCCTGTCGTTAATTGCTGCAGCCGCTTCGGTTCGAGCAGCTGCAAGCAAAGAACGCCGAACGAGAACAGGTCGTATTTCGCGTCTGCCGAACGTGAACCCGCATTCCAATAGCCCCGGTCGTAAATTTCGGTGAATTGCCGGATGCCTCTGCCAGATGCAGTAGCCCCGCCGTAATCGACCAATTCCACGTAGCCATAATCGGCCACCAGCACATTCTCCACTTTCAAATCGCCGAACACCCAGCCCTTGGAATGAAGCGCAGCCAGTTTGTTCAACAAATTCAGCCCAACGAGCGGAAACCATTCCTTGCCGTTCTGCGACAAATACTCCGAGAGCGTCACACCTCTGACATATCTCATTATATAGAAAGAATATTCGCGGCCATCCGAGCCGTAAAGATCGTCGACATCGATCAGAAACGGTTCTCCGCTTGCGCCGCCGGGCAATGCGTCCTGACGGCTCCGGCCGCCAGACTTCTCCTGCTTCGCCAGCGCCTGCAGCACATTGATCTCGGATTGCAGATCCACCGCATCCGCGCCGACTTTCATCGCATACCAGCTGCGGTCCCGCTGAACCAAATAAACTTTGCCGTTCGCCCCTTCTCCCAGCAGGCGCTCGACCTGGTAACGGTTCCGCTTCCACTTGCCCGTCACCGTCATCCCGCGACGGAGGTTGATCTTAAACGACGTAGTCACTCATCATCCCATCCGTTTCATCTCTGCTCTTTCTACCATAATCCCCGCGTCTGTAAAAATCAACAACATGCATGATCGCCGGCCCCGTCGGCGTCGTTCCATTCATCTGCAGCTTCGGAAACAAGGACGAAATGCCAGACAAATTATCTGTCCAATCCAAATCCATCATACAGTCGTCTCCATACTTGGAGCTTGGAAAATGGAATACGGCAATCTCGCTTCCGCCCTGTCTAGCCTGCAGGCTCAGCATCAAATCATGGATCGCTTCCTCTACCGCCCGCAGCTTCGGCTTCATGCTTGCACTGGCATCAATCAGCAGCGCCACCTGCAGCTTCGTCGTCTCGCCAAGCTCATCGATCACGCGTACCACTTCACTCCGCTTATCTGGCGGCAGCGCCTCGATCGAGCCATTGCCCAGCACGTTCTTCAGCTCTTTCTGAACGGCTAGCTGAATGGACTGCACCGCCGTCTTGCGCGTAATCATCTGTACCGTCTGCGAGAGCTGCCTCGTATTGACAAGACGGCTCAGGCCACCGCCCGCTCTAGCAATTTCCTCGATTTCCGCTGCGCCGAGCTCTCCGACATCCCCATAATCAAGAACGCCAACGATATTGATGGCAATGCCTTCCGCTTTGGCATGCGCCGCCGCTACCACTGGACTAACGCCGACATTGGAGCAGCCATCGGTAATCAACAAAATTTGTTTCATTTTTGTTCAGCCTCCTAACAATCGTTTCTATCAGTTTTGCCTTATGTTTAGGAGGATAAACGAATAGATTCGTAAAAATTATGTACAACCTGCAAGGAGAACGGTATTTCTCCGCTCTCTCTTATCTTCGGATTCTATGGAACCTTCTATGATACATGACTGCCAAGCAGGCAAAAAAAAGCTCTTCCGGCATCCCGCGCGCCCCTCGCGCAACATGCCGAAAGAGTTGTCTCCTTGCCAGCATCCGTCTAGCTCACCGTGCGAGGGCGCTCCAGACGGGTCAAGCCCGGCCAACGGAACGACGCCCACTCCGGCAGATGCTTATCTACCCGGGCGACCAGCACCGTCATGTCGTCCGCAATGTCGCCCTCATGATGCCGGACGACAGTCTCCAGCAGCGAATCCGCCATCTCTTGGGGGTCGCTAGTCTTCAATTCCATGATCATTCGCTTCATCCACATCTCTTTGTTGACTGCATGGCCCGGAGCATCATAGATGCCATCGCTCATCATAATGAGCGCATCGCCAGGCTGCAGTTGCATCGAGATCATATCGACATCGATTTCCTGTAAAATGCCGATTGGCAAATTGTTGGCCGTCACCAGAATGACCTCATTCCCCCGT
This sequence comes from Paenibacillus radicis (ex Gao et al. 2016), assembly GCF_014641555.1. Lineage (GTDB taxonomy): Bacteria > Bacillota > Bacilli > Paenibacillales > Paenibacillaceae > Pristimantibacillus > Pristimantibacillus radicis. Next base: position 59,861 of record NZ_BMHY01000018.1, on the reverse strand, counting down.
TTAATAAAGCTTGGCGTCGAGCCAATCTTCATGAACATCGTCTTTGCCGTATAAAGATCGATAATAGCTAAATCAACTGTTGCAAATACCTCGTCAGAGGAGCGAAGCAGCAGAATGGAATTGACGGATTTGACCGCCAGTTGCTCGTCCATTCCAGATTGCAAGAGTTGCTGCAGAATCGACAGCGCTGCGCTGCTTTCCTCGCGGGCACGCTCTCCGTTGCCCATGCCGTCGCTAATCGCCACCGCGAACTTGCCATTGCCCAGCTCCAGCATGCTGAAGCTGTCGCCTGACAGCAAATCGCCGCCTTTCGCCGCGCCTGCAATGCCCGTCTCAATCTCGTACTCCTTAGCTGAGCCGAATATGACGAGCGTCGGCTCGCCGCTTTTACCGGAAGCACGCTCCGATTTGACCGCTACGTGCTCGCCTAAAATATCAGAGAGCAGCGGCGCGATGATTTTACGGCACTCATCATAGCCTTGAGAGAAGTGATGATAAAGCTCAATCTCGATATTTCCCTCCTCCAAATTAATCACTTCGATTTCCTGAATCGATAGTCCCAGCCCCTCCAATGCTTCCCGGATTTGCTCCTCCTGCAAGTGAAGCGTTTGACCCTCCCGCTTAATCTCACCGGCCAAATCCTCCATGACTTTCGATACACCTGACAACTGCTCCGCTACAAGTTGACGGGAATCGAATATTTGCTTCTTCCAATGCATATTATTTTTATAAAGCTCGTACTGCTGCTCCATCACTCCAATGACTTGAGCAGGCTTGACGCAGTGGTTCGTCCATTGACGAGGCATCGACTTGGCGGAAGGGGTCCTTCCTTCCTCCACACTCGTAATCATGTCCGTCATCATTTGATGCGTATGATAAAACTTCGTCTCCCAGCAGGCGTTCTGACGATGGCAGTTCAGACAGCTTCGCTCGGCTACGGCATTCATGAAATGGCCAAGCTCTTCCTCCCGCTTCATGGCGGAAGAAGCGCCGCTGAATTGCCCGAAGCTGCGGGAAAGCTGTCGGAACACCTCCGAATATTGCGACACACGCTCCGCTGTCACCTCCCGAACCCGCTTCGCATAGTCGTGCTGGGATTTGGCATGCTCGTTCGTGCCCGGCACATAGCGGGCAATCGTCCGAATCATCACCTTCGGCGTCAGCATGAGCAGAATTGCAGCAGCAGCTGATTCCCAAGTGGAGGACATCACGTCAGACTGGCTGCCTACATAGACGGCTAGTATCGAGGTGCCGAGCAGCATCCCGAAGGCGACCGCCATCTTCCCGCCATCCCGCAGCAGACCGGCAAGAAGGCCAGCGAAGGCGAGCAGACTCATCTGCACAATGGCCGTCAGATCGGCCAAGCTTAAGATTAAGCCGGCGACGACACCAACTGAGGCTCCGAGTGGTGCGCCTCCTGCCAGAGCGAACAGCAGCAGCATATAGCGCGACATCACATGCTCGACAGACATACCGTAGACGACCCAGCCTACCGCGCCAGTCATGACCGAAGCAAGCATAATCATCAGGCATATGATTTCTTCATTTTTCAATGTGGCTGTCTTCTTGGACATTGTCAGCACCGGAATCGCCTGGATGAAAACAAGCGTCAGTACGAAACCAAGCGCAGCTTCCACGACGACCATCATAAAGTTGTACCAGCTCAAGGAATCCCCAATGAATACGGAGAACAGCTGAACGATAAGCATAGCGGCGAATACGAGCAGCGGTGCCGACGACAGCTCTGCTTTCTCATAAGCTTCAAGTCCTTTGAACATAAGGAACAGTACAGCGATTTCCATCGCGATCCACATCGGAGAAGGAACAGCCGCAAACCAGCTCCCGGCAATTAGCGATACCGCTACCCACGCATGTACATCTCTGCGCATGAAATAAATAACGGCGAAATAAGCGGCGGCAAACGGCATCAGCGACTCTAGAATAACAGCTCGTCCAAGCAGAAAGCCGACCAGCACCAGCAGAAACGTCCACTTCTTGGCCAGCAGCAATTGAACGAACCGAAGCGCCAATGCCCATTCCCCGCCTTTGCGCAACCACGTCTGTCCCCAACCCGCCTTCTTGTTCTCTCCACCCGGAAATACCACTACGTTCTCCTTGTTCACTTCCCGACACCACCATTCCGACTTTATTGTGTTTCTCATTATAGGAGGTTGTCCGTATGAAGTTTGTCAGTTTAACGTAGTCTGTCCAAAAGTTTTTTCCGACAAAATGGTCTACCCGCGCAGCGCTTGTCGCCTGTGTGGAAACGCTTGCCCCGCGCGGAGTTAAGCAGTCTTACCTGCCTATCGGCCTCTGGCCTGCTTCAACAAAAACCGTCGATGGCGCCTCTTTTTCATTGGCGAATGATGACTTCACGCTGTCGGTAATGACGAAGTTGCGCAGAAAATTTTTCCAAATCATCCATTCTCGCAGCTCTAATTCTGCCAAACTCATACCGCAACGTCCTTGAAGACAGTAAAAAAGCAGAACCACACGGGTTCTGCTTTCCAAAGAATTGTATAAAAAACCGATCTATACCCGTTTAGCTCCGCGTCCGCCGCGTTTGCCTTCGGTGTTTTTCTTCAAGGAAGAGATGCGCTCTTCGCTATCCTTCAAGAAGCGCGACATTTTATCTTCGAATGACGGTTTTCCGTAAGACGGTCTGCCAGAAGATGGCTTATTGAAGGGACGTCCGCCTCGATCTTGCCCGCCGCCGCCGCCTCCGCCACCGCGGTTGAAACGTTCTCCGCCGCCTCCACCACTTGGACGCGGTTCGCGTTGCGGCGGTTGTTGGCCCTCCGGCCGGTCAACTGCCTGTTTAATGGAAAGTCCGATTTTACCGTCTTTATCGACGTTGATCACTTTAACTTTGACGATGTCATCAATTTTCAGGTGATCCTTCACGTCTTTGACGTAATTATCGGCAATCTCCGAGATGTGAACGAGCCCTGTGACACCTCCCGACAAATCGACGAATGCCCCGAAATGCGTAATGCCTGTCACTTTGCCCTCTAACTTGGCGCCCACTTCAATTGCCATAAAATAAAATGTTCCTCCCTAAGATATTTGCTAATTAGCCTCACACCGTGATTATAACCGAACGGTTGAAGGCAGGTCAACAGACGTTCACCCGTTTACAGCGTCTATTTCGATACAGACGCTCTACTTGACGACTTGAATCTGCCGTTCGCCGTCCTTAACCATCCCTTGATCCTTTGTTGCGAGTTGTTCAATATATTCAGGATCGTTCAGCCGTTCGATTTGCTGCTGAAGCCCTTTTGTCTGCACAGTCGTTTCTTCCAATTGCTTCTGGGCCGCGGAAAGCTTCGTCTCCATCACCTTCTGCTCGTTCCATTGCCCTATGAAAGTATAAGCTGCCCAGCACATAAATAGAACACAGGCCATCCCCCAGATCCGAATACGGCGTCTGGAACCGGCGCTGATTATCGTCTTGCCCGTCGCTGCGGCTGTTGCCATTTGCTTACACCCTCCTTCAGGTCGGTCCGAAAAGCTTGAGGCCATCACTCCCGCTTGAACCATCTTTTCCATACATTCGTTAATCGTACCCGAATTTCCTTCCATCTCGCTGGAATTTGCCAGCTTTCAACGATCGGTCCCAGCCAGCGTCCCAGCGGACGAATAAGCGGACCAAGCATCCAGCGAAGCAAAAGCCAAAATGGACGAAGTAATTGTAACACAATTTTGAATAGGAAAATAGTGATCGCAGTCCCAATTCCAACAATTGCCTTGACGAGCTTGTACAGCAGAATAATCGGCTTCACAATAAGCAGATCCAAGCATTTGAGCACAAACAGGATGAGCTTGCGAACGGTCTCGATCACCCACTTCACGATGGCAATGACCGCTTTGCTCAAGAGCCAATAATAGCTCAGAACACCTATAAGCAAGCCAACAAACACATACGCCCGCACCTCGCCGTAGTTGCTGGCGTACAAGACACGGAAGATAATAAGAGCCGCGGCCAGCCAGTACACCATGTCGAGAACAGGAAGCCACCACTTCGGAAAGCGCAGCTCGTTCGATACGACTCGATAGCCGTCGAACACCGCCCCCATGCCAATGCCGGAGAGCAGCATCATCGCCATGGTGAACCATTGCATGCTTAACGTCACTTAAACAGCTTCCCGAAAAGACCCTTGGATTTCGAGGTGCCGGCTCCGTCCAAATAGGCGAGTGAATGGACGTATCCTTCGATAGCCACAAGACCTTGTTCCAGGTTGAGATGCTTAATATGCAGGTTTTGCCCTTTAATCGTCAGAAAACCAAGCTCCGTCTCCAGCAAAAACTCCTCGCTGTCGAAGCTTTCTACGTTCAATACGCCGGTTAATTCAAGCAGCTTGCGGTTCAGCATCTTTACTTCCTGACGCTTCTGCCCTTTGACTTGATCACTCATTCGACTTGTCCCTCCATCCGCTTCGAAAGCTTCGAAACATTGCTTGAGACTAGCCTATGAACAAGGGACAACCGTTAGAACTATTTTTGCTAGATTAGCATGGTTTAGTCCAAGTGCCGGGAACAATTGAACAGCTCACATGCCCAGCCTGCTTGATCCTCATCATTCTTGCAAATTGTCGTGATGGATGTATTGACGAGCGACTCGCCGGTATACGCTTCTGGAATCCACGTCTCCATTGCCCGGCCGATTAGAGCGCCGTGACTGACGACGAGCACATTTTGCCCCGGATGGCGTTCTGCGATTTCATCAAGCACCGCTGTCGCCCTCTCCAGCAACGATTCTCTTGTCTCCCGGTCCAGCTCCAGCTCTCGCCAGTTGTCGCCCCACTTCTGGATCCGTTCCGCCTCTGTGGTCCCTTCGGTTTGTCCGCCGTTCGCTTCGCGCAGCCGTTCGTCGAGTTTAACTTCGCCGAGCTGCAGCCGCCTTGCCACTGCCTCCGCTGTAGCACGCGCCCGCATCAAGTCGCTGGAATAGATCACATCCCACTTCTCCCCGCTAAGCCGCTCGGCCAGACGTTCTGCCTGCTGCACGCCCTCTTCATCAAGAGGAATGTCGGACTGCCCTTGCGCCCGCCCCTCTTTATTCCATGCCGTGCTTCCGTGCCGGATCCAGCCCATTCTCGTCAATGCCATTCTTATTCCCTCCCTATGCTTGGTAAAAAGCAAAAAAGCTGCCCGGCAAGCCTAAGCTTGCGGAACAGCCCTTCCAGCTACCAGCCGAGATCGTTCTCGCGCGGGCGCTGCTCTTCTCTCACTAGCGTGTAAAGCTCACCGGCTTCATCCTTACGAGTCGTATCCGCAATCCGTTCTACTCGAACGGTTACGTTCTTCTGACCGTACTGAATTGTGAGCTCGTCCCCAACCTTAACGGTGCTGCTCGCTTTCGCTTCGCGGCCGTTGATCCAGACGCGTCCTTGCTCGGACACATCCTTCGCGACTGTACGCCGCTTGATCAACCGGGACACTTTGAGAAATTTATCCAATCTCATGAACTACTTAATAGCGTCCTTAAGTTTGTTGCCTGCTTTGAAAGCAGGAACTTTGGATTCTGGAATCGTGATTTCTTTACCCGTTTGCGGGTTGCGGCCCACGCGGCCGGAGCGTTTGCGAGTTTCGAAAGTACCGAAGCCGATCAGTTGTACTTTATCTCCACCGGCAAGAGCGTCAGTTACTTCACCCAGAAAACCGTTCAGTACGGCTTCTACGTCACGTTTAGTCAAACCGCTTTTTGTTGCAATGTTGTTGATCAGGTCTGTTTTGTTCATTATTAAAATCCTCCTAATTTGAAATTGCCCTCAGTTCACTTTCGGCTGTCGGCATAAGCTAGGCCGTCTATCATCTGAGTGGTAATTTTTACTGTTAAATCCTTTATACGAAGAATACATATTCTGCTCGGCTGCAAGAAATCCTGCTGTTATTAAAAATTTTTTACCGAATCGTAGCGGAAAACTTCGATTGTTGACGAATAACGACTGCTATTGTCGCTTCGCCTCTTCCCACCAGCGATCCATTTCTGTTAGATCAGTCTGGTCAAAAGTTTTGCCGTTTATACGAAGCTGCTCCTCAATATACGAGAATCGTTTCTTAAACTTCGCATTCGTGCGGGAGAGTGCCTCTTCCGGATCAGCCTTGATGAAACGGGAAGCATTCACCACGGCAAAAAGCAGATCGCCAAGCTCGCCAGCCTGCTCCTCCGCGTCGCCTGTGCCGACCGCTTCGCGCAGCTCCGCCAGCTCTTCTTCCACTTTGCTGAGCACCGGGCCAAGCTCGTCCCAGTCAAATCCTACCTTCGCAGCTTTCTTCTGCAGCGCGTAAGCTTTCATCAGCGCTGGCAGATCGGCAGGTATGCCGTCAAGCTGAGACTTGCGGACCTGATCTGAGCCGTTGCGCTTCTTCTCCTCCGCCTTCATCTGTTCCCAGTTGCCAAGCGCCTCATCGGCGTTGTTGGCATCCCGGTCGCCAAATACATGCGGATGACGGAAAATCAGCTTCTCGTTCAATGACTCTATAACGTCATAGACGGAGAACGCTCCGTTCTCCTCCTCCATCTGGCTGTGCAGCATCACTTGCAGAACAACGTCGCCAAACTCCTCGCGCATACCGTCTGGATCGTCGTTATCAATAGCTTCGAGCGCTTCGTAAAGCTCCTCGATAAAGTTTTTGCGGATCGATTGATGCGTTTGCTCGCGATCCCAAGGACAGCCTTCCGGACTGCGAAGAATAGCAACAATCTCATGCAGCCGGTCAAAGGAGCGGTTGAGCACGGTATCTTGCTCCGTGCGCGGCACCCAGATCAGCGACAGATTGCCGAAGCCTTCGGTCCGGTCCAATTCATAGAGCGGGACCTTAACGATTGTCTCTTCCCCCGCCACACCTAGTGCGTGACCCACTACAACTTCGAAATCATCGGGGTAACGCTCCATCAGTGCGAGCTTCACATCGGAGGCGGTGAAAGCATCATAAACCTGGCCTATAAGCGTATGAACGCGCGGCTGAAGCTGAGAAGCTTGCAGCTCGGCGGCATCAAGCAAGGCGAAGCCTTCGATCGGATCGAAGCCCAGCCGGACGAAAGCTTGATCCAGGAAGCTTTCGCCGCCGATGATCTCAAGCACTATGCCAGCTTGCGGACAGCGCTCGCGGAGCAGCTGCACCGTGCGTTCAGCCACCATCGGGTGGCCGGGAACGGCGTAAAGCACCGATCCGCCGGCGCTTGCTTCGTCGATTAGCTGCTGAGCAATCGCTTCGTACACCTCAGGGAACGTTTCATGCTGTTCATACACGCTGTCGAAGGAGGTGAAGGCTAGCTTCTCCTCCTGCAGCAGCGCCATTACCGGATGATGCTCCGTGCGTACATAAAGACGCTCAGCGGACTGCAGCCGGCGCCATACGCCTAACGTCAATTGATCGGAATCGCCGGAACCGAGGCCGACGACCGTAATCGAATGTGTCAATGTCATACTCCTCCTTGCCTAATGGCAAAATTACGCTACAGGTAGTATACCATTGCTTGCGGCCCAACTCTAAATTTGGAATACTGAGAATAACATAACCCAAACAAAAATGCGAGAAAAGGCGGTGTCCCCCGATGAAAATCATAGTTGCACCCGACTCCTTCAAAGGCAGCCTGTCCGCCGTTGAAGCCGCAGCCGCCATCGCCCGCGGCGTAAGGCGCGCCTTGCCGCACGCGGACGTTGTGGAAGCGCCCGTCGCCGACGGCGGCGAAGGTACGCTCAGCTGCCTGCTTGCCGCAACCGGCGGAGAGCGCGTGGAAGCCCAGGTGCTCGGCCCAATGGGCAAGCCTGTGCGCGCCGCTTATGGGCGGCTGGGGGATGCTGGTCGGCAGACCGAGGATTGGCCGGAACCAGAAACTGCCCTCACCCGACATAATGCGAAGGTTGGTGACACAGCTGTTATCGAAATGGCTGAAGCGTCCGGTTTGACCCTTGTGCAGCTCGATGAGCGTAACCCGTTGCTCGCTTCTACCTATGGCACAGGGCAACTGCTGCAACGCGCACTCGACGACGGCTGCCGTCGTTTCATACTGGCGCTTGGCGGCAGCGCGACGAATGACGGTGGCGCAGGCATGCTGCAAGCGCTTGGTATGAAGCTGCTGGATCGAGAGGGCAAGCCCTTGGCACCTGGAATTGGAGGCGGCAGATTAATCGATATCGCCGCCATTGATGACAGTGAATGGGATTCACGTATTGCCGAATCCACCTTCATTATCGCCACTGACGTTGGCAGTCCTTTTGTCGGTCCGAGCGGCGCATCGCAAGTATTTGGCCCGCAAAAAGGAGCCGACCCAGCCATGGTTCGGCAACTCGAGGAGGGCATGACCGCTTGGGCTGATCGGATCGCCGGGAAAACCGGCGTCAGCTTGCACGAGCTTCCCGGCGCGGGAGCGGCCGGCGGTCTAGGCGGCGCGTTCCTCGCCTTCTTCCCCGCAGCAGCAAGACGCGGCATCGACGTCGTCATGGACTATGCGGGGCTTCGCCGCCGGCTTGACGGGGCGGCGCTCGTATTGGTCGGCGAAGGCCGGATTGACGGCCAGACCGCCGCTGGAAAAGCGCCTATGGGCGTGGCGCATGAAGCGAGGCGGCTGGGTATTCCGGCCATTGCACTGGCCGGATCGGTCGGCGCGGGCATTGAGCCGCTGTACGATGCAGGCATCGTGAGCGCCCACAGCATCATAAACGGCCCAATGACGCTGGAGGAAGCCATGTCGCGAACGGCTGAGCTGCTGGAGCAGACTGCGGAACAAGTGGTACGAACTTTTGCAGCAAACCTGCCATCCTAGCCATGTGTCCCTACTCAAACTAACTAAAAAAAGAATAATCCTCCTGAACCAACTAACGTCTGGCCGGGGCGTGGAACCTAAAAGAGTGAGCCCAAAACTAAACCAATGTCAGGTCAGGGGGCGAAACCCTAAAGAACAAATCACTTAAACCAAACTAGTGGGACTAGGAAGTGAAACCTAAAAAGCGAACCACCTTCGCAAAATAACGAAGGCAAGTTCGCTCTAGACCATGTGAGCAACCACCACACATATCATTAGCGAACCTTTCTTCGCTACTCGAGAACCTAGGTTCGTGAATTGCGAAGTTTGGTTCGCTATCCCATACTTCGACCACATATCAAGCCTCATTAGCGAAGATTGGTTCGTTATTTAGCGAGCCTGCTTCGCTAACCTGCAGAAGCCATACCCAAACGGCAATAGGACCTTCATTTAGCGAAAACAGTTTCCCCAGCTGTGGTCGTCCAATGTCATGCAACTCCACACCGCGCACTGCTAACGAATCTGCTTCTCCATCCGCTCAAAACAGACCCATTAAGCTCAACCAAAACGCGCAAAACAGCCAACCCCAAAACCAATTAGGACAGACCACAGCGCGAAAGCTAAAAGAGCGAACCTCCTTCGCAAAATAACGAAGGCAAGTTCGCTCTAGACCATGTGAGCAACCACCACACGTATCATTAGCGAACCATTCTTCGTAATTCGAGAACCTAGGTTCATGAATTACGAAATTTGGTTCGCTATCCCATACTTCGACCACGCAGCAAGCCTCATTAGCGAAGATTGGTTCGTTATTTAGCGAGCCTGCTTCGCTATGCTGCAGAAGCTTTGCCAACAACATGTGACCGTGCGCCGGAAGGCGCGCGCGATGCCAGCACGGCATTAGTGCCTTCATTTAGCGACCACAGCTTCCTCAACTGTGGTCGACCACCGTTATTTATGCAGCTCCACACCACGCACTACTAACGAATCTGCTGCCTCATCTGCTCAAAACAGCCCCATCAAGCTCAACCAATCAACCAAAACACCTAAATCACCCAACCTCCAAACCAATTAGGACAGACCTCAACGCCCAACCCAAACAAAGGCCGCCCGAGCAGGTGACACGCAAGGCAAAGTTCGTTGCCTTGCGTGCTTGTCCCGCCTAGAGCAGCCTGGGAAAATCATGTTACTTAAAGGATGGCAGCCAGCTGCCGTGCGCTTCGATCAAGTCGTCGCAGAGAGATACGATATCGTCGAGCGACAGTTCAGCCGCAGTATGCGGATCGAACATCGCTGCGTGGTAGATATGTTCTTTTTTGCCTGTAATCGCCGCTTCGATTGTCAGCAATTGCGTGTTAATGTTCGTGCGGTTAAGCGCAGCGAGCTGCGGCGGCAAATCGCCGATAAAAGTTGGCTGGATGCCAGAGCGGTCTACCAGACACGGCACTTCGACGCATGCTTCTTTTGGAAGGTTCGTAATGAGCCCCGTATTCATCACGTTGCCGCCGATTTTGTACGGAATGTCCGTCTCCATGGCTTCCATGATGTGCGAAGCATATTCTTCACTGCGCTTATGTTCAACCTTCTTGTCAGAAAGCATGGCGTCACGCTGCGCTTCCCAGCCTTTGATCTGGTCGATACAACGGCGCGGGTATTCGTCGAGCGGAATGTTGAACCGGTCCACGAGCTCCGGATAGTTGCGCTTAATGAAATACGGGTGGTATTCGGCATTATGCTCGGACGATTCCGTTACGTAATAGCCGAATTTCAGCATCAGCTCAAAACGTACCATGTCATGATGCTTCTCCTTCTGCAATTCAGCAGCACGGCGCTTCATTTCCGGATACAGATCAACGCCGTCCTTCGTTGCTTCCAGCAGCCAAGCCATATGGTTGATACCGGCGATTTTTGTCTTCACGCCTGTTGTATCCATACCCAAGTGCTCGAACAGATGCGGCACGCAGCCTTGTACGCTGTGACAAAGTCCAACGGTGTTCAAGCCTCCATAGGTAGTCAGCACGTTGGTCAATACAGCCATAGGATTCGTGTAGTTCATGAACAGCGCATCCGGGCATACTTCTTGAATATCTTTGGCAAAATCAAGTACTACCGGAATAGTGCGCAAATTGCGGAAAATGCCGCCGATGCCAACAGTGTCGGCAATCGTCTGACGCAAGCCGTATTTCTTCGGAATTTCAAAGTCCGTAATGGTACAAGGATCGTAGCCGCCTACTTGAATGGCATTAACGACATATTTTGCACCACGCAGTGCTTCTTTACGGTCCGTGTAGGTTTTGATGACACAGGTGCTGCCGATCGATTCCTTCATATTAAGAAGCAATTGCTCCGACTCGCGCAACCGGTTGTTATTGATATCGAACAATGCCAGCTCGAAGCCTTGAAGCGCTTCCGTCAGCATGACGTCACCGAGAACGTTTTTAACAAAAATCGTGCTGCCTGCGCCTAGAAACGTAATTTTGGACATTTCATTCGCCTCCGTCTTATCGTTGGATTTAATACCTTTACTATAAGGCCGAGAGGCACTCGCGAACATGGGTTAAATCCCGAACTACATGTCATAATTCCTTTTCATTGCGTGATTTCACGCATAATACTATAATAATCCATGTCATAATATTGGTCACTTGAGGGGGGACGCAGCAATGGAGATTTATCAGAAAAAAGAGCCGCCGCAGCGGCAAATGGAGCTGCGCCTGCGCTTCTTCGGAGAAGAGCATTGCCAGCCCCTTCATAGCTGGGGGCCCGGTCTGCGGGACCTGTACATTGTCCATTACGTACACAGCGGCAAAGGACAATTCTCGACTGGCGGAGAGACATATAAGCTCACAGCAGGGGCAGGTTTTCTAATCACACCAGGGACACTCGTTCATTACACCGCGGACGATACCGACCCTTGGAGCTACAGCTGGATCGGTTTCGACGGCCTCCATGCCCGAGCTTTCTTGCAGCGCGCCGGACTAAGCGTATCACAGCCGATTTTCCACGCCAATAACGGAAACGATGCGGAGAATAACTGGTTCGAAGATGCTTACCGCCTTCTGATGGACGCTTACCAGCGCGAATCCAGCGATATATGGGAACAGAGCGTCCTATACCGGTATATAGCAGAGCTTGTTGAATGTTCGGAAGCCCGCTCCCCGGAGCCCAAGCGAGCAAATTCAAAAGAAGTGTATATGAGCCAAGCGATCACCTATATCGAAAACAGCTATAGCCAAAAAACGACCGTGCAAGACATCGCACAAGCCGTCGGTCTCGACTCGACTTATTTATCAGGCCTTTTCAAGCAGCAATATGGACTGTCACTGCAACTATTTTTGCTGCAATTCCGGATGAATCGCGCCGTGGAGCTGCTCGCTAACCCGGATCTTACGGTCAGTGACATTGCCCGATCCGTCGGGTATACCGATCCGTTTCTGTTCAGCAAAATGTTCAAAAAAACGATCGGAATCCCTCCTCGCGCGTATCGGGAGCAGCTGGATAAGTTATAAATTCCGTTCCGCTCCCTTCACTTGCACATCGATAATGCCGCCGGCAAACGGGGCGACCTCGTATTCCTGGAACAGCAAGTACACCTTGCCGTCTGCCAGATAGAAATCATGTGCGTTGGTCAATGCGAAGTTCTCGACATCTGTTGCGTTAAAACGGTCGGGATCTTCTGTGAAAGCTTGCTTAAGCGCCCCTTCACCGAGCTCTTTGTAGCGGCTGCCGAGCACTTTCTCCAGTGTCAACAGCTCCGCCTCTTTATCATTGCTTACATTATAAGTATCGACAAGTGTGCCTCCATGAGCCCCTCCGCTATATAAGTAGGTCTGAACCGTCAACGAAAGCTTCCCTCCGGCCGAACGACTGCCATCTGACTTCAAGGCATATTCCAGCTTCATTTCATACGGATGGAAGGTATAGCCTTCAGCCGCTGCATCATCTGCAGCTTCCGCTGCTTCCTGCTTCAGCAGCTTTAGATCTTCCATCGCCTGATTTTCCAGCTTCGCATTTAATTGCGCCTGATAACGCTCGTCAGCCATTCCAGCAATGACGGGAATGCTCAAATCGACCTTATAGAGATCAGTCGTGTCATGAATCGTCTTGGCGCTGACAGCAACTGCTGCAGCCTCCTGCTTCAATTCTTGCTTCTGAGCCTGATCCAGCTCCGTCTGCGTCTCGGCTTGACTCACATTGTGAACGATGGCTGCTTCGTCAGGCAAAGGAGATACGGCCGGATTTCGGGAAAAAGCCGGGGATGCCATTACGGCAGGAATCGCTATGGCTGCAACGGCGAATGCCATCATTTTAAACGGAAACTTCATATGGAATACCTCCAGGTATGGATTGATTAAGGGTATGGTGTCGGCAAGCTAGTCTCTGATATTTCCAATTAAAGCGGCTTGTCTCCACTATAGCTCAGTCCAAAGAGGCAATCGTTACAATAAGGTTAAAAGGAATGCGAGCAAAAAAAGACCCGGCTCCCGATATGCCGCATCGCCGCGCACCGAAAGCCAAGTCTCGTCCATTCTCTTCAATTTATTGCTCCATTTGTTTGGCCAAAAAGCCTGCAGCCGTCTCGGCCATCTTCGTCTCCATCTGAGACATTTTCACACTCTCGTCCTTGCTGAGCAACACGACCGTACCGATCGGATCTCCGCCAGCTACAATTGGCGCAGCCACATAAGCGGAGTAAGCATCTTGCACATCCTTGACGATTTCATAGGTGCCTGCCGCACCTTCTGAAGTCTTGCGGTTTTCCATACAAGTCTCCAGAAGCGAGCCGATCTGCTTATCCAGCAGCTCTTTCTTGGATGCCCCTGCAACGGCGATAACCGTATCGCGATCGGTAATAAGCGTGACATGATTCGTGCTTTCAGACAAAGATTCGGCATACTCCTTCGCAAAGTCACCAAGCTCGCCGATTGGGGAATATTTCTTCAGTATAACTTCACCGTCGCGGTCTACGAAGATTTCGAGCGGGTCGCCTTCACGGATACGCAATGTACGGCGAATTTCCTTCGGAATCACCACACGCCCGAGATCATCGATTCGACGTACAATTCCAGTTGCTTTCATTTCATGTTGCCCCACTTTCCTAGAGGATTTTGAGTCGACTGGATATTTAGGCTATATGCAAGCCTTGAATGACTTGCCTGCCCCTTGCGGTAAAAATACATGTAGCGTACAGCTAACGGATACGTTCGGGCGATGAACAGCTTATTTGAACATCGGACGATGCGGGCTGTCCTCGAGATCGAGCGAGTTCGATAACGAATTCGTTGTGAATCTGACCATAGTATTCATCGGCTCCCATTTTCTTATACACAATACCATGGCAGCAGTTGCGCAACTTGCGGTCTCGCTTCAACAATGTCCGTTCTTCCAGCATTCCCCGAATACCTGTAGAGCTTGCATGACTTATTCGATTCGTCCGTATCTTTTAATCGCGCTTTTTTTCTTCCCGATACCAAAAACATCCTGCCTCTCTGGAAAGAGCGGCAGGATGTCTGGCGAGCAGTATTCTGGCAGTAAGGCCTAACACTTTAAGCAAAATCGGACGCCAACCGCGGGACGGTGCGGCAGCGGGTGAAGCAGCCTCGGTCGTATTGGAGTTAGATGACGCTCCATTAACGCTTTCCAATTCATTCATTGACTCCGGTTTCGTTACGCTAGCTTCCATCTGCTGCTCCTCCTTATTAATCATGCTTCAGCAATCCGGCCAATTCACGCTTTAACCCTAGAAACTCCGGGGTCTCTCGCACATCCGGCGCAAGCCGGTCCGGCAGCTGCACCTTGAATTCCTTCAATATCCGGCCCGGTCCCGCGCCCATCACAACAATGCGCTGCGACAGAAAAATCGCTTCATCAATGTCATGGGTGATGAACAGTACCGTTGTCCGCTCTTTTTCCCAAACCTCCAGCAGCATCTCCTGCATCTCCAGCTTCGTCTGCGCATCGAGCGCGCCAAACGGTTCATCCATCAGCAGCACCTTCGGCTTGTTAGCCAGCGCTCTTGCAATCGCTACCCGCTGCTTCATCCCTCCGGATAACTGCTTCGGAAACGCTTTGTCGAATGACTCCAGCCGAATCGTTCTCAGCCACTCATTGGATATTTTCCTGCGTACCAGCGTCGGAATACCTTTCAGCTTCGGGCCGTATTCGATGTTCTCTCTTACAGTCAGCCAAGGAAAAAGGGTATACCCTTGAAAAACCATGCCCCGATCGGCGCATGGACCGATTATGGGTTCGCCATCGAGCATCAATTCGCCTCCGGTTGCCTCATCGAGACCAGCCACCATACGAAGCAGCGTCGACTTGCCGCAGCCGGAAGGACCCAAAATCGTTAAAAACTCATTGGATGCAATGGTCAAATGAATGTCTCTTAGCGCCTCGAACCGGGACTTCTTCGTCTCATACACTTTTTGAACCCCGGAAATTTCAATTCTGCCTCGTTCAACCATGGTGTCCGCAAGCTTCATTTCCTCCGTTTGAACGGCTGCATCCTTATTCACATTAAGCTTCTTGGCTGCCTGCATGGTCCATGCCTCCATCCCTCGTCGTAGAGTTGCATTATTCGAATAGCAAAAAGCCCGGGAGAAAGTGATCTCCCAGGCTTTTATCCTTCCGTGTATATAGAAGGGCCGCCGTTGCGGGTGATCGCCTGCTATACGCCGTCTCTCGGACCAGACTTGAGCAGCTCAGCCCAACGGAACCCTAGACAACTTTGCCGTTCCCGGTTCATCAATTAACCGGCAACCTTTATTTTATTATTCCTGTCAGCTAAGTTAACTCTCTTTATCATTAGATTAAAGCAGACCCGCTGCTTCGTCAATATTTATGTTAGGTATTCTTACATTTAAATTGAAATTAACCATTAATAAAGAGAATTACCTCACACCTTTCAAACATATCGCCAGCCGCCAGAAGCTGTAATATCCTCGGCTCCTTGAGCAGCGTATCCTTCACATATAAAGCCCGGCACTGCCGATCCGTCCTCAAGCTCTATCTTGCCGATACCGAGCGGTGCCGGAATGGACGCCACAAACTCACCGAACCTTTCGCTCGGCATTTCCCATAACTCTATTTCGATCGAGGAACCCCCTCTATCCACCTTAATCATGCCAGGCTTGGCGGGCACTGTTGGCAGCTTGAACAGCTTATAATTGGCAGCCGATCTCGTCGTACGAATATATGCCGCTTCGCAATTCAGCATCTGCTTCTCCAAAGGAAACCCGCGCATGTGAAGGCCGCATACCGCAATAAGCGTAGTCGCCAACTTCCCACTCAGCAGACTAAGTTCACGATCTACAACAACTGAATCGTCACCCGAAACATGCACAGGCACCTCTACTTTCATAGCCCTCGCCGCAGCTCCAACAATCAACCCTTCATCCTCCGCCAAAGCGAATAACGTAATGCCAAACGGCAAGTCCGCTTCCGCTTCACCTGCCGGAATGGCGACAGCGCATAGATCGAGCAGATTGCAATGATTCGTATACAATCCCATCGCGCTGTTAGTTGCAACAGGGTTCAGACGTACCTCTTCACGCGTCCACGTACCTCCGCAGGTCGGCATCACCAGCACGGCATCCGCCAACAATTGGCGCACCTCCAGCTTGAAGCCTGCCAGCTTGTGCATCGCCCGGAAGACCGACGCAGCCGTCAACGCATCAGACCCCCCCGAACGAAGCACCTGCTCCGTGACCGGAAACACCGTTCCCGGCTGACTCGACTCGACGAAGCCTTCCATTTCTGCCCAGCGCTCAGCAATCCATGGCCCATCGTATAAAATCGCCGCAGCCTCCGAGAATAGCGCATCGTCGATATACTCAATTTGCATACCAAGCTGTCCCTGCTCCTCCAGCCTATTGAGCCGCGCTACCTCCGCATCCCAAGCTTTGCTGTATACATCCGCAAAGGAACCGTAAAAACTCGGCCGATTCTTCGGTAAATAAAGCTTTGACGGTAACTTGGCAGCCGGCTGAGGCAGATTACGTGACCAAGGATCGGAGGCGTGGGCGCCGCGCGCCACTTGATCCACCGCAAGCACATCCTCCAAGGTATGGGCGAATACAGTCACGCAATCCAAGCTTTCACAAGCCGGAACCACCCCTTTGACTGGCCATGCGCCGAGGCTGGGCTTGAAGCCAATCAAGCCATTCAACGCAGCCGGCACGCGGCCGGAGCCTGCCGTATCGGTGCCCAGAGCAAATGCCGCATGACCCAGCGCAACAGCTACCGCCGAGCCCGAGCTTGAACCGCCGCTAATCAACTCAGGGCGAAGGGAATTGGCTGTCTCGCCGTATGGACTTCGCGTTCCGACAAGCCCTGTCGCGAATTGATCAAGATTCGATTTGCCAACCGGTATAGCTCCCGCTTCTACCAGCCGCTCCACGACAGCCGCATGATGAGCAGGCAAAAAAGTATATTCGGCACAGCCCGCCGTAGTGGGCAGACCCGCCACATCCATATTGTCCTTAACCGCGAATGGAATGCCCCAAAGCGGTGCATCAGCGGGAGCCAGATCGGCCAGCCGGTCCAGATAAGGCCGGATGTGCGCGATAGACGGCGGAGTGATCCAAATATTTTTAGCTTCATCCGCCTTAGCACGTTCCACAATATTTGCTATAACAACTTCTGGTGTAAGAAGTCCTGCTGCATACTGCTCCTTCAGCCACCCGATAGATAAAGTGTTTGGTAATTCCGTCATCCTGCCACCACCCCAATTTCTGTCGTAATGCCGACGATGAGCTGCCCCGTATGCACTTCATCGCCCGACTTGACGAAGACGGACGCTACAACACCGTCACAGGACGCCTGCTGCGAGAATTCCATCTTCATGCTCTCAATAATAAGCAGCGTGTCGCCTTTCTTAACCGCCTCACCCGGTGACACTAGCACCTTCCAGACACTTCCTGGCATATTGCAGCGCACCGCTTCCGTACCCGATGGAAGCGTCTCTTCCTCCTCCAATTGTCCCGAATCGCTATCGGACACATATTCAGCCAGACCAAGCGCCTTCCAGCTCTCCCTTTCCGCTGCAAAAGCCGCACGCTGCTTCACGCGGAACTGTTCCACATTGACCTCAATCTCTTCTAAGAAAGCCAGATACTCCCCTAAATCAAAAGTTGTTTCCACAATATCCGCTTCATAGCGGCCGCGCGGAAAATCTTCGCGAAGACGAAGCAATTCGTCGGCACTTACCGGTAAAAACTGAATCTGATCGAAGAACCGGAGCAGCCAAGGCTTGCCCTGCTGAAAACTTTCCGTCGTATGGAGTTTGTTCCACATCTGGATCGTCCGGCCGACAAATTGATAGCCGCCAGGCCCTTCCATTCCGTACACGCACATATAGGCGCCGCCTATGCCAACCGCATTCTCCGGCGTCCAGGTACGGGCCGGATTGTACTTCGTCGTTACGAGACGGTGGCGCGGATCCATCGGCGTTGCCACAGGCGCGCCCAAATAAACGTCACCAAGGCCCAGTACGAGATAACTCGCGTCAAACACGATACTCTGAACCTCGTCGATACTGCCTAGCCCGTTAATCCGGCGAATGAACTCGATGTTGCTCGGACACCACGGCGCATCAGGCCGCACCGTCTGCTGATACCGATCAATCGCAAGCTGAGTAGCCGGATCATCCCACGAGAGCGGGAGCCGGACGATTCGCGAAGGCACTTGGATCGACTCCAGCGGCGGAAGCTTACTGTCGAGTTCAAGAATGATACGGCAGGCTTCGCCCACCGTTATTCGCGAGCGATCCACATGCACTTGCAGCGAGCGGATGCCCGGCGTCAAATCCAGCACAGGAAGGTGCGCACAATCGCGAATGGCATCCATTAAGACATGCACTTGGAAACGCAGCAGCAGATCAAGCTCCAACGCGCCATATTCGACGAGCAGATTCTCGTCGCCGCTGCAGCGGATCGCAATCGGAAAACGCCGCCCCGCGGATTCGTTCACTAACAACGGGTAAGATGGCGCCAACAATCGTTCAGGCTTGGGCGGCAAGCTTAACTCGGCAAGCGCAGACCATTCTCTGCGGCCTATCGCTCGAAGATTGGCCTCTTGAACATTACGCAGCGCATCTGCCTCCTCCAGCGTCAGCAGACGGAAGCTCACTTTATCGCCGGGATGCAGTTGACCCAGCTTCCAGAACTCTGCCGAGGCTGTCGTTACCGGGCAGACGAAGCCGCCAAGACTTGGCCCGTCCGGACCGAGCAGAATCGGCATATCGCCGGTCAGATCAAGCGTTCCAATCGCATACGCATTGTCATGAATATTAGAAGGATGAAGCCCTGCTTCACCTCCATCCTCTCGGGTCCATAGCGGAGCCGGTCCGATTAAGCGCACACCGGTCCGGGAGCTGTTGAAATGCACTTCCCATATCGTCTCGGTAAGCTGTGTCAAATACTCTGCCCGCAAAAATTCCTCCGTGCAATGCGGACCGGGAATAACACCAATCGTCCACTCCCGGACCACAGCCGGGAGGAACGACTCTTCAATATGACCACTCCAAGGCGGCGGCTGATGACCGCCATTCACCCGCAACACATCACCCGCCCGCAGCGCCCGGCCGCCGTGGCCGCCAAAGCCCCCTAGCGTAAAAGTAGCGGAGCTGCCCAATATAAGAGGCATATCCAACCCTCCCGCGAGCTGCAAATACGTCCGCAGCCCTGCGGAAGCCTCACCGAAGCGAAGCACCTGACCCCGGTCAGCGCGCACCGGCCGGTAGAGCGGAACAGGCTCGCCATCCAGTTCGGCACCCATGTCCGCACCGGTGAGACAAAACCATATATCGTCGCGGAACTTATAGGCGCCGCCGCGCAGCGTCAGCTCCAGACCAGCCGCATCGTCGTCATTGCCAAGCAGCTTGTTACCAATCCGGAACGAGAACGGGTCCATCGGCCCGCATGGCGGCACCCCTACATCCCAATGTCCAACCCGGCCAGGAAAATCCTGCACCGTCGTCTGAACACCTCCGTCCAGCACTTCAAGCGCTGCCTCAGCCGGAGCAAATCCCTCCAGCATTCGCGTGTAGACCAGACCGTCCCGGCATTCAGACTCCTGAAGCAGCGCCTGCAAGTATTGCAGATTGGTTGTAATGCCAAACATCCTTGTTTCGCCCAGTGCAACTAGAAGCTTCTCTATAGCCTCTTCGCGATCCTTACCGTGTACGATGATTTTCGCCAGCATCGGATCATAAAGCGCTGTAATTTGAATACCATCCCTCACCCAACTTTCATTACGGGCATTCTCGGAAAATACCGCCCGGTCTAGCTGACCGGCGCTTGGACGAAAGTTCTGCAAGCAATCCTCGGCATAGATCCTTGCCTGCATACTGTGCCCCTCGGGTTTCGGAACCAAAGCCTCCACCCCCCGCAATTCCCCTGCCGCTTCGCGAACCATCCACTCAACAAGGTCGATGCCCAGCACTTCCTCCGTCACACCGTGCTCCACTTGCAGCCTTGTATTCACTTCGAGGAAATAGAAGGAGAAGTTCTCAGGATCATATAGATATTCCACCGTCCCGGCGCTGCGGTAGCCTACTTCAGCAGCAAGACGTGTAGCGGAAGCAAGCAGTCCGGCACGCACCGCTTCCGGCAGATTCGGTGCCGGACTTTCCTCAATTACCTTCTGATTGCGGCGCTGGATGGAGCAATCCCGCTCCCCAAGCGCAACAACCTCGCCAAATTCGTTGCCGAAAATTTGCACCTCGACATGACGCGCTCTGGCGATATATTTCTCCAAAAACAGGCCGCCATTCTTGAAGTTCGTTTCGGCCAGATGACGCACGCCGTCATAAGCGGCGATCAGCGCTCCCTCATCTTCGCACACTCGCATACCAATGCCGCCGCCACCGGCAGTGCTTTTCAAGATGACCGGGTAGCCGATTCGATTCGCCTCACTCAACGCTTCCGCAAGCTCCGTAATGAGCGGCGTGCCCGGCAGCATCGGAACTCCCGCCTTCTCTGCCAGCTCCCGCGCGGAATGCTTCAGCCCGAACTGCTCCATCTGCTCCGGCGTCGGCCCGATGAACACGATGCCTTGTTCACGGCAGGCCCGCGCAAAATCGGCGTTTTCACTCAAAAACCCATAGCCGGGATGGATCGCCTGCGCCCCCGTCTCAATAGCCGTCTTGAGGATGAGCTCCGCATTCAGATAACTTTCCTTAGCCGGTCCATCGCCGATCAACACCGCTTCATCCGCCTCATCGACATGACGACTGTCTTGATCCGCTTGTGTATAGACAGCGACGGACCCGATGCCGAGCCGGCGCAGCGTTCGCTCAATTCGTACGGCGATAGCACCGCGGTTAGCAATTAGCACTTTTGTAAACATCATGTACTCCCCCTTAGCGAACGTCTGCTTCATTCTCCCAAATCAAGACGCGAATCGGCGTCGGATTGTAGCCATTGCAAGGATTGTTCAATTGCGGACAATTGCTGATCAAGACCGTCGTCCGGCAGAGCGATTCAAGCTCCACGTACGCCCCTGGTGACGATACACCGTCATCAAACTTCAAACCGCCATCACTCGTTACCGGTACATTCATAAAGAAATTGATGTTCGGCGCAAGATCACGTTTCGAATACGATCCGCCCCGCTTCGCCAGCTGCAGCATAAACGTATCCCGGCAGTTATGCATATGAAGCTTCTCATGCGCGTAGCGGACGGTATTGCTCTGAGCCGAGCAAGAACCGCCTACCGTATCGTGTCGGCCGCAAGTATCAGCAACCATTCGAAGAAGCGCCTTCCCAGACTCAGCACGCAGGACGGACCCTGCCGTCAAATAAATATTTTTTTGCCCGGCAATTGTCGCCACCGCACTATAGTGGTCCTCCGGATCATCCGCATCGTAAAATATCGTGTCCGCCGCCTGATTTCCTTCCATATCCACGATTCGCAGCACCTGTCCGGGCTTCAGCTCATACATCCAGCCGTCCCCCGCCAGCACTGTCGCCTCATAGACCGCATTCGCCTCATCTCTCACGCTTTCTACCCGATTAAATACCGCCATCGCAAACTTCCTCCCTCGTAAAATGTTCGATTCTAGCTAAATGCCGAGCAGCATCTGGTACTCCCAAGTATTTTCGAACGCCCTTACGTTCTCCGGGCGATAATGGACACAATAGTCGGTGTCCCTATCTACCACATTCGCTTCTGACACTTCAACCAGCACAGGAACAGAAGGATAGACAACGCGAGAATCCAGCGGATTCGGCGTGTTCGACAGAAGCAGCAGCACATCCATCTCCGTGCGGAGCGTGACCGTTGCCCCCGCCGGACAATGAAGCTCGTCATAATGCATATCGCCTTCTTCGTCACAACTAACTTTGGAAAATAAGTTGACGACCGGCATCATATCCCGCATCCCTAGTCCGCTGCGCACCAGCTCGACTGCGAAATTTTCCTGACCACTTCGCAGCCAATCATTGCGCTGCTGCTGATAATTCGTCAGCCCGTATTTCGCATCCGTCAGCGACCGGCTTGTGTAACCAGCTATCGGATCATGCCAGCCCAAGCTATCCTCCACAATACTGGCCAGAACACGGCCGTTGTCGCTCATCAGCGTATGCCCCCGCGTCAAACGCGCTGTATATTGCGCCTTCAACGTATCCGGCATATTGTAACGCTCCGTCAAATCTCTCGCATTGAACAGCAGAATCGATACGTTCGCCCCCGCCTCCTGAGCAGTAAATCGAACGAGCCTCCCTTTGCCGATATTTCCCGACCACTTGCCGCCCGCTTCTATCGTTTTGCTCCACATCATGCCGTGTTCCTCCCGCTTGTTTAAAATAGAAAAAGCCGAGGAGATGCTTGATCTCCCAGGCTTTTATCCTTCCGTGTTATATGGCAAAGCGCCATACGCCGTCTCTCGGTCCAGTCCTGACTGAACGACCCCATTCATCAGCGGAACCCTAGACAACTTTTTTTGTTCCCATTTGCTGCTTAACCGGGAACCTTTATTTAATTGTTCAATCAGCCGCTATGCCCAAGGGAAAAACCGCTTGTTCATGAAGGCGAATATGCGATCACTAATGAGACCAAGCAAACCAATAACGATGATGCCGACAAAAATTTGATCCGTATTCAAAAACCGCTGCGCCTTCATAATCGCATACCCCAAGCCGCTGTTGACGGCCACAAGTTCGGCTACAACCAGATACGTCCATGCCCAGCCGAGAATGAGGCGAAGCGTATGCATTAATTGCGGCTGAATGGCCGGGATCAGCACCGTCTCAATGGCCTTCCAGCGGCTTGCCCCCAGCGTGAAGGAGGCTTGCAGCAAGTCATGTGACACCCGGCGCGTGTTGTCGGCTACCATGAGTACGAGCTGGAAAAAGCAGCCGATGAAGATGAGCAATATTTTCGCCCATTCGCCGATGCCTGCCCACACCATAATGAGCGGAATGAAAGCGACCGCCGGCATGTAACGAATAAACTCCATAGGCGGCTCTACCACAGCTTCGCCGTATTTGAACGTCCCGGCAAATAGGCCAATCGGTATGCCGACGATGCAAGCAAGCAGGAAGCCGGCCGAGACGCGGAACACGCTAATGCCGATATGATGCCAATACGCCTCTGTGCCAAGCTGCCTGAACAATTCCATTAACACTTGATGCGGCTCCGGCAGAAAAACCGGATTGACGAGCTTCATATAACTGAGCACCGACCAGATCAACAGCAGCGTTAGGAAGGAAGCTCCTGCTGTCAGGGCAAATGGCTTTGCTCCTATTTCTTTGAAGATTTGCATACGATACGGCTTGCGTCTGTTGACCCGTTTCATCTCGCATCACTTCCTTGCTGCCGTATTTTTAACGAATTGCGAGTCGAACATGACGCTTACATCCTTGATCTCATCAACCATATCGAGCCCCTTCAAGAAAGCCGCCGTTTTCCCTGCCGTATATTCAAGCGACGTAAACTCATCCCGCTTCTCAAACGCATGAAGATTATCCTCTACCGAGAACAGCTTAATACTGTCCATACCAAGCTTGAAATCATCGGGAGACGTCTCCGCCTTCTCCGCAAGCAAGGAGATGGCCTCCTCCTGATTTTCCTGGAAGTAAGCGACCGCATCGAACCAGGCATCTACGATTTTCTGAATCTCTTCCGGCCTTTCCTTCACCATCTTCTCCCGGAATACGAGCAAGTCAGGAATGAGCCCCGGCGTATCCTTGGACGAGAACAACACCTTGCCCTTTCCTTCCTTCACCGCAATCGTCTGGAAAGGCTCCCACAGCACCGATGCATCGGTTTTACCGGATATAAAAGCAGGACCCGCGTCGTTGACGGTCATATTGACGTAATTAATATCCGTTTCTTTCATGCCGTTCTCCGCGAGAGCGGTCAGCAGCAGCAGATGATCTACCGTTCCCAGCTCGGTCGCAACGGTTTTACCTTTCAACTCTGCAATGGAGCTGATGTTCGCTTTGCTGACAATGGCATCCCCGCCAAAAGAATTATCGTTCACAAGCACTGCTTTGAGCGGGATTCCTTTGGAGATCGGAGCCAGCGTATCGCTGAGCGTCTGGCTGTTAGCGTCAACCTTGCCCGTCGCTAGAGCTTGAAGCGAGTCACTGTAGACGGGGAAAAACTCCAGCTTAACTTGAACCCCGTGCTTTTCGAAAAAGCCCTTTTCCTCCGCCAGATACCACATATACCAGCCAGGCCAAGGACTGAGCGCAATTGTAACCGGACTTCCCGCTCCTCCAGAAGCTTTAGAGCCGCCTCCGCAGCCAGCAATGGTGAACATCGCGATCACAAGCATCAGGCTGCACAGTCTCTTCATCGTCAACTTTTCCATTCTCCCCACTCCTTGTCTATTTCGCTCCGAACAGCCAATCGCCGCTGCCCTTCGGGCTCTAAAATAAACAAAAGCCTGAGAGAATTTAATCTCCCAGGCTTTTATCCTTCCGTGTTATACAGCCCGATCAGACTGTACGCCGTCTCTTGGACCAGCCTTGATTCTCTGCATAAGCAAAGCCTCAACGGAACCCTAGACAGCATTTTCGCTCTCATCCTAATCAAATATGAGGACAGAGCCTTTATTTAATTGTCAGAAAACCTAACGTTTAATCGTAGTATAGTGGCGAACGTATGGATCTGTCAACATTAATGTTAGATTATATTACATAATATAAATAAAAAAAATGGCCGAATCATTCCCATACAGGAACAATCAGCCATCCTTTTATTCTTCTTGTGATTTTGGTTTGCTGGAGGAAGGCTTCGGCAGCCTTCCCGCTTTCCCGAGCACTTCCCTGAGCAAAAATTCGATATGGCCGTTGACGCTGCGGAATTCGTCATTTGCCCATTGCTCCAGCGCACGGTGAATATCGGGATCAAGGCGCAGCGCGAAAGCTTTCTTTTCTTTCCCCATCCCAAATCTCCTTTAGGTATAAAGGGATCCAGTATTTATGACCGGTGTTGCCGCGCGGTCCGAAACGATGGCCACCATCAGATTGTTCACCATCGCCGCACGTCTCTCCGCATCAAGCTCGATCCCATTCTCAATTAATTGTTTCAAAGCAGAGTCTACCATGCCAACCGCGCCTTCGACAATCTTTTGCCTAGCAGACACGATCGCAATTGCCTGCTGCCGCTGGAGCATCGCGCTTGCAATTTCCGGCGCATAAGCCAGGTGCGTCAGTCTCGTCTCCAATACTTTCACACCCGCCACGGACAAACGTGTCTGCAGCTCTTTCATCAGCTCATTCGCCACTTCGTCAGCATTTCCCCTGAGCGACAACGCTTCTTCGTTCTCAAACGTATCATAGGCATATTGAGCTGCGGTATGCCGAACCGCCGTCTCGCTTTGTATCGCAACGAATTTCTCATAATTGTCGACATCAAAGCTTGCTTTAGCCGAGTCCGTCACTTTAAATACAACAACCGCACCGATCTCGATAGGGTTGCCTTCCGCATCATTAACCTTTAGCGTCTGGCTATTGAAGTTGCGTACCTTTAGCGAAACCGTACTCTTGTTCGTGAACGGCAGCACCATCCACATCCCGCTTCTAGAGACCGTCCCAACATACGAACCGAAAAACGTAATGACCTTGGAGTCATTCGGCTGCACGATCGTCAGCGACGACACCGCTACAGCAAATACAGCACCAAGAATAATCCCTAACACAATGAAGACTGTATTCGTTTCGGTTGATGTCGAACCGGCTACAATGAGCGCTACTCCGCCAGCAATTGACGCTAATGCAATGAGCAGCGCCAGAAACCCGTTAACATGCCATGCTTGCTTTTCCTTCATAGAACCAGCCCCTTATATTATTTTGATATTATTATGATATCACTTTTTACATTATAAGTAAACCATAAAACAAGCCGTCCCTCCGATTCGCTGCTGCGATCTTCAGGACGGCCTGTTATTCAGCTCCATATTTATTGTCTGGCTAACTTCTCCTGCGCCAGCCGGATCATCTCGCGCACCATGGAGCCTCCGATTTTCCCGCCTATCTGACCGGCATCCTCCGTCTTCAAATCACCGTTATCTCCTGACTTGAGCGGAATGCCCAATTCGCTCGCCACCTCATACTTTACGCCATCAGGATTATTCGGATCAACCGTATATCCTTCTTGCCGCATCACATCGGCTTTGAAGTTCTGCATCGCCTGCCTGGCCCCCGGCACCAGCAGCCTTCGATTTCTTCTCGCCACGTTGTCACCACCTTTCACTTGCCTATCGTTTGTCACGTCAGTTACCTCCATACTTTTCCCTACCTCCTTGCATTTATGAACAGCAATAGCCTGCCTCTTCGCGAAAACGTCTTTCAACGTTTCCATGAAGAGGCAGGCCGTCACTTACCGCTTACCGTTTACACCGTCAGGTACTTCTTAATGACATCATCCGTCAACGATTCCAAGCCGCCCTCCCAAGCGACTGCACCCTTCTCCAGCACATAAAAATAATCGCCGACGCTTTTCACAAATTCCAAGCTTTGCTCCACAAGCAAGATCGCCGTTTTTCCATCTGCCTTAATCGATCGAATGACATCGCGGATATCATCGACGATAGACGGCTGGATACCTTCGCATGGCTCGTCGAGCAGAAGCACCTCCGGCTTCGATGCGAGCGCTCGCGCGAATGCCAGCTGCTGCTGCTGCCCGCCGCTCAAGTCGCCGCCGCGTCTGGCGTACATGGTTGGCAGCACGGGAAACTTGGCGATCGCCTCTTGCGGAATCGACTTCGCATTTTTATCACGAGCCGCCTCTAAGCCGATCAATATATTCTCATACACGGTTAACTGTCCGAATATTTCACGCCCCTGCGGCACATAACCAATGCCGCTCTTTGCGCGCCGCCCCGGCGCTTGCTTCGTCAATTCCTGCCCATTGTAGGAAACCGCGCCTCTTCGAGCCTTAAGCAGCCCCATAATGCTTTTCATAAGCGTCGTTTTGCCAACGCCGTTACGGCCAAGCAGACAGACGACCTGCCCCGGCTTCACCTTTAGTGACACATTGCGAAGAATAACACTCTCGCCATAACCCGCTTCAAGCTGTTGAACGGCTAACATCCGCATCCCGCCTTTTTCCCAAGTAGACTTCAGCCACACGGTCATCCCGCTGCACTTCCTCCATCGTTCCTTCCTTGAGCAGCTTCCCCTCATGCATGACCGTCACCTTGCTCGCAAAATTACGGACAAATTCCATGTCATGCTCCACAACAACGATAGAGCGCTGGCGTGATATTTCGATTAGCAGTTCTCCCGTTTTATCCGTTTCCTTATCCGTCATGCCGGCAACCGGTTCATCAAGAAGCAGCACTTCCGGCTCCTGCAGCAGCATCATGCCAATCTCCAGCCACTGCTTCTCGCCATGTGACAAACCGCCTGCGCGCCATTCCGCCTTATCCTGCAGCCCTATCATCTCTAATTGATGCTCAATTCGAGCAGCATCCTCTGCCTTCATTCTCGCAAACAGAACGGTAAATACGCTACGCCGCTGGCGCATTGCGATCTCCAGATTCTCAGCCACTGTCATCGACGGAAATATGGAAGGCGCCTGAAATTTGCGTCCAATACCGAGCTCAGCGATCTGATGCTCTTTTTTCTTCGCGATATCGACAGATTCCTTGAACGTAACGCGGCCGGAAGTCGGCCGCACTTTACCGCAGATGACATCAAGCATCGTCGTTTTCCCGGCGCCGTTTGGCCCGATCAGGAAGCGCAGTTCCCCTTTTCTGAGCTGCAAGCTCATGCCTTGCACCGCCTTGAAGCCGTCAAATTCCACTGTCACCTCATCACACTGCAGGATACTCGACTCTATCATGCTCTGGCTCACTCCTTCTTTTGCCTTTGCCTAGCTTGAACTTGCTCGCAAGTCCCATCAGCCCGTTCGGCAGGAATACGACCACCACAATAAATACCGCCCCGAGAAAATACGTCCAGCCTTCCGGATACGTCGTACTGAACTCACTCTTCGCCCAGTTCATCAGCACCGCACCTAACGCTGCTCCAATCAAGGTGCCGCGTCCGCCAATCGCAACCCACAGCACCATCTCAATAGATGGAACGATTCCCATCATCGACGGGGAAATGATGCCGACGTGGAGTACAAACAGCATGCCAGCGATGCCAGCCAACGCAGCGGAAATCGTGAAAATGACCATTTGATAGACAGCCGGATTGTAGCCAATGAAGCGCACCCGATTCTCGCCGTCGCGAATTGCGCGCAACACCTTGCCAAACCGGCTCTTGACGATATAGCGGCAAAGGATAAAAACAGCGATTAGCACCGCCGCAGTAATCCAGTACAGCATCCGCTTCGTATCGGAGGATGCAATGGACTGGCCGAGGATTTTGCTATAGCCGGTAACGCCGTTCGTCCCGCCAGTATACGCCTGCTGACCGACGAGCAGCGTCGTCGTAATAATAACCAAGGCCTGCGTCAGAATCGTAAAGTAGACACCTCGAATCCGGTTGCGGAACGTGAAGAAGCCCAGGAAAAGTGCGAGCACTGCCGGTATGAGAATGCCCATTAGCACTGCGAACCCAAAGTTTTCGAACGGCTTCCAGAACCACGGCAGCTGATTCAGCCCGCTCCAGCCCATAAAGTCCGGCAGCTTGCCGCCGCCCGCCTCCAACTTTAAATACATTGCCATCGCATAAGCACCAAGACCGAAGAAGATGCCATGACCCAAGCTTAAAATACCGGTAAACCCCCAGATGAGATCCAGCCCCAGCGCCACAATAGCGAACGCGAGAAACTTCGCAAGCAGGTTCAATCGAAAATCACTTAAAAACATTGGAGCCGAGAATAGAGCGGCAGCCGCGGCAGCATATCCGATCAACAGCCAAATTCGTGCGGGCGTTAATTTTTTCAGCGTCAACATCCGTCTCCCCACCTCTCTCTATGAATCAAGCGAACGCGAGCGCATCGCCACGAACCCCATCGGTTTCCATTGCAGAAAAGCAACGATACAGAGGAATACGAGCACTTTGCCGAGCGAAGCATTCGTCCAATATTCGAACATCGTGTTAAATATACCGATCCCCATTGCGCCAAGCACTGTGCCGACCAGCTTGCCGACACCGCCAAGAACGACAACCATAAACGCATCGACGATATAGTAAGTGCCCAAAGACGGCCCAATAGGACCCAGCAGCGTAAGCGCACAGCCAGCGATACCTGCTATGCCAGAGCCGATCGCAAAGGTCATCGCATCAACGCGTCTGGTCGATACGCCAAGACAAGCGGCCATATCGCGATTCTGCATCACGGCACGCATTCTGCGCCCCTCAAGACTGCGGTAAATGTAGAAGTACATGGCAAGCAGGCATAAAGCAACAAGGCCAATAATGAACAATCGCTTATAAGGCAGCACGGCACCCAACACCTCTACACCGCCATTAAGCCAAGACGGACTCGTAACCGCAACATTTGGCGCCCCGAAGATCGATCTCGCCAGTTGCTGGAGCACCAATCCAACGCCCCAGGTGGCCAGCAGGCTGTCGAGCGGCCTGCCATAAAGGAACCGAATGAGGCTCATTTCTAAAATAAGACCAAACACAAAAGCAATAAGGAAGCTGACCGGAATCGCCAGCACAAAATACCAGTCGAAAAGCGATGGCGGCAATACGTCTTTGAAAATATTTTGCGTTAAATAGGTGGAGTAGGCGCCAATCATTATAAGCTCTCCATGCGCCATGTTGATGACTTTCATCAATCCGAACGTAATAGCGAGACCTAATGCAATGAGAAGCAGAATCGAGCTGACGCTCAGCCCGTTGAATAACTGCAGCGTAAATACTTCCATATGCCTTCAACTCCTTCATGATTTGCGCAGCGCTGCCCATTGTAACAACAGAGGGAGTATCCATTGCCCTAGAATACTCCCTCCGCTTGTTACCGCTTATGTGACGTGATGCCGAGCGCTGCCGCTTAGCCCGCTATTCCGTAGGCTTGATGCTTGCCGCCCAATCATAGCCTTTCAAGTAAGGATCCGGCTTCACCGCTTCACCGGAATTCCACAGCTCCTTGAACTGCCCGTCAGCTTGCACTTCGCCGATCCGCACCGTTTTGTAAATATGCTGCGTTTCGCCGTCGATCTTCACTTTGCCTTCCGGCGCATCCCACTCCAGTCCCTTCGCCGCTTCCTTCACTTTGTCGACATCGGTGGAGCCTGCTTTCTCTACAGCCGCTTTCCAGAGGTAGACTGCCGTATAGCCCGCTTCAATCGGGTCAGCCGTCACTCTATTCTCGCCGTACTTCTTCTTATAGTTGGCAACGAAGCTTTTGTTCGCCGGCGTGTCTGTCGTTTGATAATAATTCCAGGCTGCCAAATGGCCTTGGAGTACATCGACGCCGATGCCGCGGATTTCTTCCTCCGCTACAGATACAGACAATGTCGTCATGTCCTGCACAGTAATGCCTGCATCCTTCAACTGCTTGAAGAAAGCGACGTTGCTGTCGCCGTTCAACGTGTTGAACACGACATCCGGCTTCGCAGCTTTGATTTTACTAATGATCGTACTGTAATCGGTATGGCCAAGCGGCGTGTATTCCTCACCAGCCAATTCTCCGCCTTTCGCTTTCAGCTGCTCCTTAATAATCAGGTTAGCTGTGCGCGGGAATACGTAGTCCGAGCCAAGCAGGTAAAACTTTTTGCCGCGATTCTCTAACAACCAGTCAACTGCGGGTACGATCTGCTGATTCGTTGTCGCTCCTGTATAAAAAATATTGGGAGAGGATTCAAGTCCTTCATATTGAACCGGGTACCAGAGCAGGCCGTTCAATTCTTCAAATACAGGCTTCATTGCTTTACGGCTGGAGGACGTCCATCCGCCGAATACAGTCGCGACTTTATCTTCGGAAATGAGCTTGCGCGCTTTCTCTGCGAAGGTCGGCCAATCCGATGCGCCATCCTCTTCTACCGCTACAAGCTTCTTCCCAAGCACGCCGCCTGCGGCGTTGATCTCTTCAATCGCCATAATCTCGGCATCGCGTACCGACACCTCACTAATCGCCATCGTACCGCTCAAAGAATGAAGTACACCTACCTTAATCGTATCGCCTGATGCCGCCCCCGAATTGCCTCCTGATGTAGTGGATGCAGGTTCCTCATTGTTTCCGCAGGCTGCCAGCACCATGCTAAGCACCACTGCAGTGAGTCCCATCTGATAAAACCATTTCTTTTTCATCTCTCCACTCCCCAATTCTTCTATAAATTTTATCTAATGACGAACATTTACATGGAATGTGTTTCCAATGTTCGCATCCTTATTATAGGGGGCGGCCAGATTATATGTCAATATATATAACATCAAAATTTTAAAAGGGGACGTTTGTCTCATGATCACTGATAAATAGGGCATTTTTCGCTTGCTTTCGTCATTCAACCTGACGCAACGACCCTTGAATCTTATTTATATATTACATAGATATGACGCAAATGCTGAAAACTTGAGAAAGAAGCCAACAAAAAAAGGACCGCCCGCATGGGCAGTCCTTTTCAATCCGCTATTATTTTGCGTCTTCAGGTTTTTTCGTAGCTTCCGGTGAAGGCGAAGCCGATGCATCCGGAGATGCAGATGGCGACGGCTGAGGAAGCGTAATTTTCAAATCCTGCTTCGGCATTTCATCCTTCATGAACGTGTTCATATGCTCGTAAGCAACAGCGCTCTTCACGGATTCTTTCGTTTTCTCGTCGAGGTCAGCGTAAGCTTTCACGTCGCGTTTCTCAACCTTGATGACATGGTAGCCATACTCGGTTTCAACCGGATCGCCAATTACGCCTACTTTTTGCTCAAGGGCAGCTTTCTTGAAGCCTTCTACCCAATCACCTGCATTGGCATTCTCATAGAGGCCGCCTTTGTCTTTGGAGCCCCCGTCTTCGGAGTATTTCTTCGCAACTTCATCCCAGCTCTTGCCGGCTTCCAATTCCGCTTTCGCTTCTTTGGCAAGCTTCAGAGCTTCTTCCGGCTTATGCTTCTCTTCACCTGTCGATGGGTCTGTAGTCGTCACCAATACGTGGCGAACCGTTACCGGGTTGTAATTGCCGCCGTTTTTCTCATACTCGGCTTTAATTTGTTCCTCGGTCACTTTGGAGTTCATATGCTCTACAACGACGAGCATCAAGCCCAAATACGTCTTAACGTCGGCGTTTGTCACTTTTTTATCATCCAGCGTTTTTTTCAAATCAGCATTTTCTTTGATCGCCTTTTCGAAATCCTTCATTTGCTTGTCTGTTTCTTCGGCAGCTTTCTTCACGTTCTCTTCAGTAGCTTGTCCAGCAAGCACTTTGTAGGACACGAACTGCTGAAGCAATTGTTCCTTGAATTGCGGAATCGCCAAAACTTGCTCATATCCAGGCTGCATAATGTTGAATACGCCCAAATATCTGTCGAACTCAGGCTCCGTTACCGTACCATCTTTATAAGTGGCGATTACTGTACCTTCTCCCGCCCCTTTAAACGTGGTGCCTGTCCCTTCATCCTTCTTGCCGCAAGCCGCCATAACCGTCATGACGAGCACTGCCGCGATTACAAGCAGCGCGCTTCTGCGCCATGCCGATTTGCGTGTACCGTGCAACATGCTGAATCCCCTTTCAAAATAGGAAGTTGTTAGTATTGTAACAGAAAACGTCATCGCAATGCGAATTTTCTATCCCGATGTCGCATCCTGCAGCGCTTCCGCGCCAATCTGAGCCTCTTGAAAAGACTTCAGGAACCGCTCAAGCAATTGCAGCTTCTGATCCATCTCCAGCCCTTTGCCGCGCAGCAGCAGGGAAGGGTAATCATCCTGCACGCCATTGCTTAGACGGAACCGGTTCTCGAAGGCCACGCAAAGCTGATCGACCTTTTTCGAATCGATCCGTTTTTTCTCGCGCGCCGCAAATTTGACGATCAGATCGTCAGCCTTTTGGCTAATTTGCTCGATGCCGTACATAGCGCCGTACACCTTCAAGCGGGCAACCGACAGCAAATTATCGACAGCTTGCGGCAAATTGCCGAACCGGTCCATAATCTCCTCCGTTAGATCATCCGCTTCATCGAATGAACGGACGGTCGCGACCTTCTTGTAGATCTCGATCTTCTGAATGCTGTCGTAGATGTAATCGGACGGCAAGTACGCATCGATGCTCACATCGATCAGCGTGCTGACCGAACGCTCTTCCTTCACTTCAACGCCTTCCATCTCCGCTTTCCGCTTCGCAATCTCGTCCGCGAGCATTTGCGAATACAGATCGAAGCCGACCGAGGCGATATAGCCGTGCTGCTCCGCTCCGAGCAGATTGCCCGCTCCGCGAATGGCAAGGTCGCGCATCGCGATCTTGAAGCCGGAGCCCAGCTCGGTAAATTCCTTAATGGACTGAAGCCGCTTCTCCGCTACCTCCGTCAGCACTTTGTCGCGCTGATACGTGAAATAAGCATAAGCAATCCGGTTGGAGCGTCCAACCCTGCCCCGCAGCTGATAGAGCTGGGAGAGGCCCATTTTATCCGCATCATGCACGATCAATGTATTTACGTTCGGAATATCGACGCCCGTCTCGATGATGCTCGTGCTGACGAGCACGTCCGACTCCCCGTCCAGGAAGTCGAGAATCGTTTTTTCGAGCTCCTGCTCGGACATTTGGCCGTGGCCTACCGCCACCTTGGCATCCGGAACTAGCGAATTGATCAGCTCCGCCATCTGGTAGATGCCCTGCACCCGGTTGTACAAATAGTAGACTTGGCCGCCGCGGGCGAGCTCGCGCTCAATCGCCTCGCGGACCAGTGACATATTATACTCCACGACATAGGTCTGAACCGGGAACCGGTTTTCCGGCGGCGTCTCTATGACCGACAAATCGCGCACGCCAAGCATCGACATATGCAGCGTCCGAGGAATCGGCGTCGCCGTCAGCGTCAGCACATCGACATTCGTCTTCAGCTTCTTGAGCTTCTCCTTATGCGACACGCCAAACCGCTGCTCCTCGTCTACGATAAGCAGTCCCAAATCTTTAAAAATTACGTCCTGCGACAGCAGCCGGTGCGTGCCGATCACGACATCGACCGTACCCGCCTTCAAGCCTTTCATCGTCTCGTTCTGCTCTTTGCGGGAGCGGAAACGACTGAGCACTTGAATATTGAACGGATAGCCGGAGAACCGCTCACGGAACGTCTCGTAATGCTGCTGAGCCAGAATCGTCGTCGGCACGAGGATCGCCACCTGCTTGCCCTCGATCGCCGCCTTGAATGCTGCGCGAACCGCAACCTCCGTCTTGCCGTAGCCGACGTCGCCGCACAGAAGCCGGTCCATCGGCTGCGACTTCTCCATATCCTTCTTGATCTCTTCGATCGCCCGCAGTTGATCCCGTGTCTCATCGTAAGGGAACATGGCTTCGAATTCGTTCTGATAGGCCGTATCCAGGCCAAAAGCGAAGCCCGGTGCAGACTGACGCTCCGCATACAGCTTGATCAAGTCGTCAGCGATATCCTGAACGGACGAACGAACCTTGTTCTTCGCCCTTGTCCATTCGCTTCCGCCCAGCTTGTTGATCTTCGGCTCCTTCTCTTCCGAGCCGACGTATTTCTGAATCATGTCTACCTGCTCAATTGGTACGGACAGCTTGTCGCCGCCCGCATAGAGAACATGCAGGTAATCCTTGTGTATGCCGCCAATTTCCAGCGTCCCGATGCCGACATATTTGCCGATGCCGTGATTCTGATGCACCACGTAGTCGCCAACCTTCAGCTCGGTATAGCTTTTAATCCGTTCCGCATTATCAATTTTCTTATCGACGCGGCGCGCCTTCCGCTGCTTCTGCGTGAACATCTCGCCTTCCGTAATGACAACCAAATGCGAAGAAGGCAGCTCAAAACCAGATTGCAGGTTGCCCTCAATCAACTTAGGCGGCTCGATATTATAGTCCTGCAATACACGGCGCATCCGGTCCATCCGTTCGGCATTGCCGGCCAGCATCATGACATTAGCGCCCGTCTTGCGCCAGCGATCCATCTCGGCCTTGAGCACATTCATCTGACCATGAAAATTCTGCATCGCCCGGCTCGTCATATTCAGAATGTTCTGCGGCTGCGTATGTGGAATTTGGCGCAGAAAGAGCGACAAAAACAACGTCTGGAACGAGCGGTGATGCAAGATTTCATCCGAAGCACGTGCAAGCGTAAAGCCCGGCAGCGACTTGCCATTAGTGAGCAGATGCATCGCCCATTCCGATTCATCGCGTTCGAGCTGCTTGCCCGTCTCAATCAGACGAGTTGGCTCATCCATAATGAGCAGCGTATCATCCGGAAAGTAGTCCAGTATCGTCTGGCGCTCCGGGTACAGCAAAGAAATATATTTATAAATTTCAGAGAAATAAACCTGTTCCCGCAGCTTGTCAATCTCGCCGCCGATTTCACCGCGAAGACGCTCCTTCGCCGTCCGGTCCGTCATCTTCTCGAGCTGCTGCGACAGCAGCAAAGCCGCATGATCAGCAGCTGCTTTGAAGCGGCGCTCATCCGCCAAAATTTCCTGACACGGAGGAACCGTCAGCTCCTGCAAGTTACCCAGCGAACGTTGGTCGCCGGGATCAAAAGTACGGATCGAATCGACATCATCGCCAAACCATTCAATCCGGTAAGCCGTTGCCGACGTCAGCGGATAGAAATCGACGATACCGCCGCGAACGCTCATTTCACCCTTGGATTCAACCCGGTCTACGCGCGTATAGCCGATACCGGCCATTTGACGCAGAAATTGCTCAATAGCGAGCTCGTCTCCGACCTTCACCTGGATTTTCGCTTGAGCCATTACGCCCGGTACAGGCAAATAACGGCGAACCCCAGAGAAAGGCACAACAACGATCCCGCGGAAGCCTTCGGACAGCCTGATCAGCACGTCCATGCGCTGCGCCAGCGTCTCAGGACTCGAGATCGCCGCTTCAGCAGCTACAAGCTCATTGGCGGGATATAACAATACTTCATTTGGAGAAAAGCATTCCTGCAAATCCTCCGCTATTTTTTGTGCGGCGTACATATTATGCGTCACGACAAGCATCGGACGCTCCACGTCCAATTTCACGGCTGCAACGAGCACTTGTCTAGAGGAGCCCGCGAGCCCCGACACCATCTGCTCCCGCATCCCTTTGCGGACACCGGCGATAATGGACTGAACGTCCGGATCCGCAGCAAAAGCCTGTACTAATGCTTCCAATCGTTAAGGCACCTCGTTTCTAAACCGTCCATTGGCGACAAAAGCTCGTTCGCAAATTAGCGTCTTCTGCTATTTGCGAAGCCTTTTATTCCAATCAAACAAGCTTTCTGCAAACAATCGAAAAGAAGCCTCAGCGTTCGCTAAGGCCTTGCCATACCATTCATTTCCACGCCCTACTGCAGCGGGCTTGTGACCAAATTCAGCTCAGGATTAGCGTCAAGCGCTTCCCGGCAATAGTCGCAAATCACTTTAACCGTCACATCTCCGTTTGGGTTATACGCTATTATATCGCTGCGTTCTTCGGGGGTCAAGAAATGGAAACCGAGCTGCTGCTCGGTTATTCCGCTTTGCTCGATGGTCCCCATCGATGTGCGGCAGTGCCTGCAAATATAGTTTACAGCCATATGTATGCCTCCTGAAGAGTCGTTATACCCTTCAGTATGCCCGGCTTTGGCGTAAATTAACGGCTTAGCGGTTAAACTTTGCCATCGTGTTGTCAAAAGAATTGCTCAGCGAATATTCAATCGCGTCACACGCCTGCTCGACCATCGCCTTCAGCAGCTCATGCTCGCTCTTCGGAAAGTTGTCGAGTACATAATCCACGATGCTGCGGCCCGGCTGCGGCCGCGAAATGCCCATGCGTACCCGGTTGAACTGCTGCGTACCCAAATGCTGAATAAGCGATTTAATGCCATTGTGCCCGCCAGCGCTTCCTTGATAGCGCAGCCGGATCTTGCCGATCTCGGTATCCATGTCGTCATAGACGATAATACCGTCCTCCCGATCCGCCTTGAAATAATCCAAGAAGCCGCGAACCGATTCACCCGATAGATTCATATACGTCATCGGCTTAATGAGAACAACCTTCGTTCCCTTCACGTTGCCTTCGCCAATGAGCGCCTTGCATTTATTTTGCGTGACAGCGATGTCCCAGCGTCTTGCCAACTCGTCGACCACCATGAAGCCGACATTATGCCTCGTATTCTGATAAGCGGCGCCGGGATTCCCCAGCCCTGCAATCCACTTCATACCTTCGTCTCCAATCTTGCTAGTTGTTGTCCTTCTTCATTCTACACGATTAGCGGCTATCCCTGCACGCACCTTGGAAAACAGAAAACGGCATCTGCCCTAAGCCTTTATCAAAGGCTGTAGGGCGATACCGCTTGTTAGGCGAAATTAGGCGAAATCTACCTCGTGCATTTGAGCTTCCTCGGAACGCGATTCCGCCTCAACCCGCTCGACTTCAGCCGCTTCCGCTTCTTCCTCTGTCAGTTCCTTCTGCGGCGCCAGTACGGTCACGACGACTTGTTCAGGGTCCGAAAGCACCTTAACACCAGATGGCGGACGTACATCGCGGACAAGCAAGCTGTGCCCAAGCTCCAGATCGGCGACATTGATCTCCAGCGCCTCTGGAATGCTGCCTGGCAAGCATTCAACCTCCAGCTCATGCAGCAGCACTTGCAGAATACCACCTTGACCAACGCCATTGGCCTCGCCAACGAAATCGATTCGCACCTGCGTCCTTACTTCCTCGTTCATATTGATTTGACGCATGTCGATATGAAGCAGGCGGCGCGACAGCGGTTCACGCTGCACTTCGCTGATCATGACCGGCTGCTTCCCGGCACCAGGAATATCAAGGTCCAGCACCGCATTAGGGTGGGAGCGCAGCA
This sequence comes from Paenibacillus radicis (ex Gao et al. 2016), assembly GCF_014641555.1. Lineage (GTDB taxonomy): Bacteria > Bacillota > Bacilli > Paenibacillales > Paenibacillaceae > Pristimantibacillus > Pristimantibacillus radicis. The sequence continues at coordinate 21,773 of NZ_BMHY01000018.1, read as the reverse complement.
GCGCAAGCACCTGCTTCTCTTCCAATGCAACCGCAGCCGGTGCAGCCAATTGCTTTCCGTATACGACACCCGGCACTTTGCCGCTCTCTCTCAACTGGCGAAGCGCACCTTTTGTTCCAATTGTTCTCTGCTCAACATTCATCGGTATGGACATTTATCGGAACCTCCTAGTAAAGTCATATTCCGTATAACTGTACCCAAACCGGCAAAGAATTAACCATATTTTTTCATTCTATTAGCGAAAGTCAGAGGCTACTCGGACTTTGCCTTCTTCGCATTTTCCTTCTTCACTTTAGCCCGTGCCCGGATTTTATCCGCATAACCCGGCTTATTCACTTGACGTTCACGCGCAATGGAAAGATCGCCAGCAGGCACATCATGCGTGATCGTAGAGCCGGCTACCACATAAGCACCGTCCCCGATTTTCACAGGTGCGATCAGATTGACGTTGCTGCCGACAAAAGCGTTGTCGCCAATCTCCGTTACGAATTTATTGTAGCCGTCATAGTTAACCGTAATAGCGCCGCAGCCAATATTGACGTCCTTGCCCACCTTAGCGTCACCAACATAGCTCAGATGCGAGACTTTGCTGCCGTCGTCAAGCGATGCATTTTTCAATTCAACGAAATCGCCAACTTTGCAGCCGACACCAAGCTTCGAGCCTGGACGAAGGTTCGCATAAGGCCCTACCGAGCTCTCGTTGCCGATGACCGCTTGATCCGCCACCGAATACTTCACTGTAACGCCGTTGCCGATAACGGAATCCTGAATATCCGCATTTGGTCCGATTACACAATCTTCCCCAATAACGGTCGAGCCGCGCAGAACGGTGCCTGGATACACGATCGTATCCGATCCGATACGCACATCCGCCTCGATATACGTTGAAGCAGCATCGATGAGCGTCACGCCTTCAAGCAGATGCTTGCGGTTAATCCGCTGCCGCATATAGCCCTCTGCTTCCGCAAGAGCGACCCGGTCGTTGACGCCGATCGCTTCCGCCAGATCAGACGTGCAGTAGCCCTGAACGACCTCGCCTGCCCCGCGGAAAATACCGATAACGTCAGTCAAATAAAATTCGCCTTGAGCGTTGTCGTTCTTTACTTGAGCCAATGCCGCGAACAGCTTTTTATTATCGAAGCAGTAGGTGCCCGTATTGATCTCTTTCACAGCCGCTTCTTCCGGCGAGCAGTCCTTCTGCTCCACGATGCGCTCTACGACATCACCGCCGCGAATGACACGTCCATAGCCGGTCGGGTTGTCAAAGGATGCTGTCAGCACGGTAGCCGCCGCACCTGTAGCGCTGTGAAGCTCCAGCATCGATTGAATCGTCTCTGCCCGCACAAGCGGCGTATCCCCGCAGATAACGATCGTCGTGCCTTCCTCCGAGCCCAGTAAAGCTTCTGCCTGACGAACCGCATGACCGGTTCCGAGCTGCTGCTCCTGCAGCACGTATTCCGCTTCATCGCCAAGATAGCCTTTCACGGCTTCCGCGCCATGCCCGACGACAACAACGGTACGCTCGCTGCGCGCCTCCTTCACTGTATTCCATACGTGGCCTACCATCGGCTTGCCAGACACCTGATGCAGTACTTTATATAATTTCGATTTCATCCGCTTGCCCTGTCCAGCTGCAAGCACAATCGCCATCACTTTCAACCGTAATTCCTCCCACTCATTGTGCGCTTTGTTCTTTTGAATATATCCCATTACAGACAAAAAAGAAAGAGAGCCTTCCGGCTCTCTTTCCTGTGACTCCCAAGCATCAATCGGCCTAAACCGTGCTGCCCGGGCCTTATCCATAAAGCGATTTGAAATAGGCTATGCGCCCTCTTCGATTGCTACTTCCTCCGTTGCAGCGCGCTCGTATTCTGCGAGCACAGCAGCTTGGATTTTCTCGCGAGTAGTCGAAGAAATCGGATGCGCGATATCCCGGAATTCTCCATCAGGAGTCCGCTTGCTAGGCATTGCAACAAACATTCCATTGTTACCGTCAATGACACGAATATCGTGAACGACGAATTCATTATCAATGGTAATGGAAGCAATAGCTTTCATGCGTCCTTCCGAATTTACACGGCGGAGTCTTACATCAGTAATTTGCACTTGTGTTCACCACCTTTGCCTATCTGAGACTTGGTGTATACTTCCACGTTTTTATGCAAATTCCTTCTAAAAATTTGGCAAAATAATGCACTATTTAAAATATTTTTTTTAGTTTGAATCTTTTTCGTTTCTATTCGACAATTGTCGATGCAATGACCTCTATTTCGACAAGAACATCCTTCGGAAGCCTTGCCACCTCTACGGCCGAGCGAGCCGGTTTATGGTCTCCAAAATAGGATGCATAGATGCCGTTGATCGTTGCAAATTGATTCATATCTTTCAGAAAAACGGTCGCTTTCACGACGTCCTGGAACGTCGCTCCCGCTTCAGCCAAAACTTCTTTTAAATTTTGGAAAACTTGATGCGTTTGTTCTTCAATGCCGCCTGCTACTAATTGACCGGAAGCATCCAATGGAATTTGTCCCGATGTGAACAGCAATCCGCCCAGCTTAATCGCTTGCGAATAAGGTCCAATCGCTGCAGGTGCTTTATCGGTAGAAATTACTTGCGGTTTTGTCACTTCATTCCCCAGCCTTTCACGGTTAGCTTGAACAGGAGCATCGATGCATCCCGTTATTTGAAATAATTGCCTAGCACTACTGTCGCTTGCTTCGTCTTCATATCGACTGCCGTCAATTTAGCCAGCGATACGTAATCCTCCAATAGACGCTCCTCCAGCTCCACTTCGCCGGACTCGACGAATACGCCAACTCCCGCTACGGTAGCTTTGAATTCATAGAGCAAATCCATCATGCCTTGAATCGTTCCGCCTGCTTTCATGAAGTCATCGATAATAAGTACCCTCGACTGCTCCTTCAATGCGCGTCTGGCCAGTGACATCGTCTGAATCCGCTTGTTGGAGCCGGAAACATAGTTGATGCTGACCGCAGAGCCTTCCGTCACCTTATTGTCCCTGCGTACGATAACGACCGGCAGGTTCAAGCATGAGGCTACCGCATACGCGAGAGGAATACCTTTGGTCTCGACCGTCATAATCACATCAATATTGCGGCTTGCAAAAGAGGTCGCGAACATCCGCCCCACATCGGCAAGAAGGTCCGGCTGACCCAGCATATCCGTCATATACAAATAACCGCCCGGCAGCACCCGTTCTGGCTGCTCCAATTGGCGGCAAATATTTTTCATAATCGAAAGGGCGGTGTCGGTGTGCATCTTAGGCGTATATCTAACGCCACCCGCTGCGCCCGCCAGCGTGTTCAATTCGCCAAAGCCTTCTTCCTCGAACACTTCTTTTATGATAGCCAAATCTTCGCTAATAGATGATTTCGCAGACTGATAACGATCGGCAAAAGCTGTCAACGATATTAACGTGTGAGGACGACTAAGCAAGTATTGCGTCATTTCTACTAGTCGCGCACTGCGCTTTAATTTTTTCAAAGCCATCTCCCTCCCACTAAACCCGAATAATATATAGACAATATAACATTTTTATACGGATTTAATCAAGATGAACGTCATGATCATGTAAGCATTCTTACCACGTATACCTCTTTGCAAAATCCTCGAAGCCCATTATAGATGCGGGCAAGCTTGGCTTCCTTCGAAACCAGGCCAAAAACCGTAGGGCCGCTGCCTGACATCAGCACGCCATCGGCACCCAATCGCTGCATGCTTTCCTTCAATTGAAGCACTTCGGGATGAAGCCCCAGCGTCACGTTCTCCAGCACGTTGCCGAGACCGTCGCATACGTCATTGAACGAGCCTCGCTCGATCGCAGATACCATATCCGCAGCCGACGGATGCGTCTTGAGCTCGTTTGCCCGAAACTTGCCGTACACGTCTGCAGTCGATACATTGATCGGAGGCTTGGCCAATACGACCCAGCACTGAGGCGGTGTTGCGATCGGCTCCAGCTTCTCTCCGCGTCCAGTAGCAAGCGCAGTGCCTCCCGTTACGCAGAACGGCACGTCCGAGCCCAGCTCCGCGCCAAGCTTGCACAGCTCGTCCTCCGGAATTTGCAGCCCCCATAGCCGGTTCAACCCCCGCAAAGCAGCGGCGGCGTCGCTGCTGCCGCCTGCAAGGCCTGCGGCAACCGGTATTTTTTTATCCAAATGAATATATACGCCTTTGCGTACATCATAGCGGTCTTTAATGAGCTTAGCGGCCTGGAAAGCTAAATTCTTCTCATCCAGCGGTATGTACCCGGCCTGACTCGAAATAATAATCGTATCCCGCGGCAGCTCCTCCATCTCCAGGCGATCTGCCAAATCGACCATGGTCATTATCATCTCGACTTCGTGGAAGCCGTCCTCGCGCTTTCTAAGCACATCGAGCAGCAGATTGATTTTAGCCGGCGCTTTCTCATATATTTTCATCATAAGCTCTCCCGTTCGTATCGTTAGCTTAAGCAACATTATAACAAACGGACACAAGAAAAGCTAAGAGACTGCGGCTGCTTTCCTGCGCCGTGCCCTTAGCTTGTGAATTGCAGCTTTCTCCGCCCTTACGGACGGTCGGATTTGCTCGCGGCAGCTTGCTCGGCAAGCTGTATGGCGCGCTTGACCATATTGCCCGCTTCCTTCGTCGTAATCCCGCCCCAGCCCTCTTGATCCACTTTATTCGCGAAACCAAGGTCTTTGGCAAGCTCATATTTCAACTGCTCCGACATGACGGATCTTCTGCGGCTCATTGTATCGGTCGCCCTCCTTAGGAATGGGGTTGCTGCGCTTTAGTATGCGCCGGACATTCCTCGTTCATGCCTCGCAAGCTTCATGAAAAAAAGGACGCGAATGGGAATCCATTCGCGTCCAACAAAATGGCCTTTCGGCATCTATAGCTCTATTGCTGCATATGGGTAATACGGACTTGACCTTCATCATTGCATACGGTCACTTCCACCGACTCCGTCAGTATATCCGCATAACTGTAAGAGACACGCTTAAAGGCGTGAGACTCCTGATCCAGTTTTACAATGAAAACAGAAGGGTAGATTTCTTCCAACGTACCGGTTCGTTCGATGGTCTTTCGACGGCCACCGTTTGCTCGAAGACGGATTTTGGAGCCAACGTGGGCTTCCAAATTTCGTTTAATTTCCAATAGCGCATTTTTTGCCATTGTCCACTACCACCTCTTTCCTTGTCCATTATAACCAAAAAGAGGGAGGTTGTCAAACAAAGCGAAATATTATATCAGCCAGTTTATTTGTTTGTCAACGGTATTTTTTCTTATTTTTCTAATATGACGAATAATGGACAATTTAAATGGGCACAGCTCCACGACATCCCAGATGCAGAGCCTTTTCTGGATGGAAGAGATTAGGAAGTTGTCTTCAACAGGGAGGCTGCAGCAGCTGCTTTCGGCTTAGGCAGACCTACCCGGCATCGGCCTATCGTCTCAATTCCGCCTACACCGTCAATACCGCTTATTGTGCCGTGCACAACGTCGGATAAATTAATGGTCTCGCGAATAGACGTATAGCTGGATTTGATCGCAATATAGACCGGATCAAGGGCATGAATCAGAATGCGCCCGGGCGAGCTTGCGAAATTGGAGCCAGCCTGAAGAAGCGCCTCGAAATGCGACTGGCAGGCCCCCGCTATGACGACTAAGCCGTCACGGTTCTTCTCATATTCCCGAGCAACGTGAACGGCATTGACGAAGCTCTGCGAGTTCTTATAGCTGCCCAGGCTGTACAGGTCGCCATTAGCATGGCTTTTCAGTACACCGTCATGGCCAGTGATAACGACGATATCGGGCTTCACCTGCGGCAGCAGACGGTAGAGCAGGTCTGCCATCTGCGATTCATGAGCGTGTACGCCATGCGCAGGCACCTTCATCGCCTCGTATAGCTGCATGCTTTTGCGTAAGTAATTGCCATCTCCATCGAGATGGAGCACTTTACCCGGCATCTCGAAATAAGGTTGCGCTTGCTGTGCAGCCGCCAGCCTGATTTCGTCCACGGTATGCACGGACTGCTGCTCTCGTTGCTGCCGCATACGTTTTAGGGAGTCATTTACTTTAATACGCACTTGCTGGGTTGCTCTCGTCGATTCGGGGTCGCGTACAACCGACAAATCGGGAATCGGCGCATCCGCAAGCAATCGATAGTCCGTGCCTTTCAATAGGGCTCGCTCGGATCGAACATCTTCAACTCGGAACAGCACGTCACCGCCATACGATTTGCGGACGACCAGGTCCCCTTGCTTCATGGGTAAATCACCTCTTCGTCTATCGTATGGATGTAACGCGCGGAGTGTGCGAATGTCTTTGTTAATGGGCCGATGCTAGCCTCTCCAGCCTGCCTCCAGGAAGGCCCGGCTTATGCGGGCGAACTCCTCCAGCGATAACGTCTCTCCGCGCCGTACAGGATCGATTTCGCAGCCATTCAGCAGCTGTGTCAATTCCTCGCGTCGCTCTTTGCCGACGAGCGCCGTCAGATTGTTCGCCAGCGTCTTGCGCCGCTGCGCGAAGCTCGCCTGTACAATGCGGAAGAAATGCGCCTCATCCGGCACATCAACAGGCGGTTTATCCCGAAGCGCAAGCTTAATAACAGCCGAATCAACGTTTGGCTGCGGAATGAACACCGTATGCGGCACGAGGCAAACGATCTGCGGCTCGCAATAGAACTGTACCGCTACGCTCAAGCTGCCGTACTCCTTGCCGCCCGGCTTCGCCGCCATGCGCTCTGCCACTTCCTTCTGGATCATAACGACGATATTCTCCAGCGGGAGTTTCTCCTCCAGCAGCTTCATCAGAATCGGAGTCGTCACGTAATAAGGCAAGTTGGCCACGACGCTCACTTTGGACACGTCCGCAAACTTCTCCTCGAACAGCTGCTTCAAGTCGAGCTTCAGCACGTCGCCATGAACGACCTCAACATGGGATTCTTGAGCAAGCACATCACGCAAAATCGGAATAAGCCGCGCATCGATCTCCACGGCAGTCACTTTAGCCGCTTCAGCAGCCAGATGCTGCGTCAGTGCGCCAATGCCCGGTCCGATCTCCAGCGCACCCTTCGTCTTGTCCAAACCGGCTGCAGCCACAATCTTATGCAATATATTTTGATCGATTAAGAAATTCTGTCCCAAGCTTTTCTTGAACGAGAACCCGTATTTCGCAATAATTTCTTTCGTCCGCTTTGGCGTCGCGACTTCTAACGCCTTCATAGCTGGACCGTTCGTCTCTTGTCCGCTCACACCGCTCACTCCTGTCCCTGTTCCATTTTACGCAGAGCTTCCACAAATTCCGTACGGGAAATCCGGAAGCTTGTACAACGCTTGAAAAACGTCTTGCCGTTGGCGTAGCCGATGCCGAGCAGCTTCCCCATCCTCAGTCTGCGATTGGCTGCATCGGGATGTACGATCAAGCCTGCACCCATCAGATCATCCCAAGTAATTTCTCCTGCACCCTCACCCTCCGGACTTTCAGTCCGCAGCTCAGAGAGCGCCTGCCGGATTGCATCCGGGCTCGCGTTCTCGATGCCGATGTCGCCCTTGTACAGCGCCTTCTCCTGCGGCAGAAACGCATGCTTGCACCCCGGCACCCGCTTCGCCACGATTTTACGGATGCGTTCACCCGCATGGTCGGGATCGGTAAATATAATAACGCCGCGACGCTCCTGCGCCAGTTCAATTCGGCGGAGCACCTCCTCGCCAATCGCCGAGCCATTCGTCTCGATCGTATCAGCTTCTACCGCACGCTTCACGGCTACTGTATCGTCCTTGCCTTCAACTACGATAATTTCCTTAATCAACGATTTACATCCCTTTCTTGCGCCGCCTGATCTTTTCTTCATGACCGGCATATTTTATGCCATCGAACCGCAACATTGCAGCGACGGCCGCCGTCTAGACTTATATACGTGAAAATACAAAAAAGAAGAGGCAATGCCCCTTCTTATCATATAAGGCTTTATAAGTTTTTCCAATACAAATCGACTTATATTCCTTGCACGCTAGCTTGATGTCGGTTTATTTGGTCCAAGAACGTATACGGTGTATCCCTTCTTGCGCCCAAACTTATTCGCCAGCTTGGAGCTGTCGAAATAAACGTCAATCTTGCTGCCCTTAATGGCGCTGCCCGTGTCTTCCGCGCGGCGGAAGCCGATTCCTTCGATATAGACCCACCAGCCGATAGGAATGACTTTCGGGTCGACCGCGATCGTGCGGCCTTCCTGAACCTTCGTCCCGGAAGCGGTAATGCCGAATTGCGGATGGCTCTCGTCTTTGCCCGTAGACTCCATGTCTGCGGTATAGGCCGTCAGCGTTACATTATTCAATATTTTCTTGGCTTTGAACGAAACACCGCGTTTCGTGAACGTCGCCAGAGTAGCGCCGCCGTTATTGGATAACGTCTGCACTTTCGGCTCTGGTTTTTTCGTTCCGATCGCAACAACCTGGTTGACCGCTTTCGCTTCAACGACTTTGTTTACGATCTTCTGGGATACGAGAACTCCATTCTCGTATTGCCTTTGTACATGTTCGACTACAAGACCCTCTTTGCCGGTCTGCACCAGCTTTTCCTTACCCTCTTCGAGGTTCGGGTCTTGCTTCTTCACGATCGAGAATGGCGTAACTCTCTCCGATTCAGACACCTTCGTATCAACGCGAGTGACGGTAACCGTCATCGCATTAGCAACCAACGTGCTGAGAGAAGGTGTTACCCGATCCTGATCGCGCACAGCAATATTTAATTCTCCGATCGCTGCTTCGACTGTCTTCTCCGTCGTGTACACCGTTGATGTCTTGCCGTCCGCTACTACAACGAGCGGTACCGCGAGCTTAACCTCGATTCGGTCACCGTCTTTGATTGACGCATTGAGAGGTACTGAGACCTTGTCATGCGGGCCAATCGTAATAGCTTGTTCATCCAGTAGGCGTTGCAGGACCCATTGCTTCGTTTTCACAACGGTTTCTTGTCCATTCACCACTACGGATACGCTTTTGTCAGCCGTTCCGTACAACAACACCAAAAACATGAAAGTCATAGCGATTGAGATAATGGCACTCAAAAGAATCAAACGCAAGTTTTCATGCTTCCATCGCAATGCGAAAGACATGCTGGATGATCGTTTCCCATGGGTCTCCTTAGCTTGGATAATGCCCACTTCATCGGTCCTCCTTCATAGCCCCGCCGCCTTTGTGTGACGCATGATCATAATAGACGCGACTATTAAGTATATTGGCGTGCAAGCACGCTCCAGTGCATTTCCTATGTTCTCGCAGCCTCCCACCCCCTGAGACTTACCCTATGTCGACCTATTCCGAGTTATTCAGAAAAGAAAAAGAAGCCGTCGACAGAGGATCTGTTTCGTGGCTTCCCGGATTGTCGTTAGACTTCAGGAATGGTGAATGCACGAGATTGATCGCTCTCTATTTACGCTTACGAGGTTAGCTGTCGGATTCGGGCAAGAGAGCTGCCCTATCGACGATCGAATGCTCATGGCAATCGCCGCCAAATTCACCCCATTGAGAAACTTCAAAAGCTCGTCACTGCGAAGCCGTCGATGGCTGCAGATTCGATGCCTGGTTCCCCCGCTTTCCGGTTCCGGAAATTAAGCGTCAACTGGAAATCCAATACAAAAACTTAAAGCTCTGAAATGAATCATACCTTCACGGGCCACCTGTTGTAAAGAAGCGATAAAAGACGATTTTAGCTAAATTTCTGGATTATGACGGAAAAGAGAGCCGATTTTCGCAATAAAAATCAGTTTTATCGCTTGAAAGGTCTCTCAATCTTTGTTTTTTGGCCTTTTTTATACAATACCAAAACATTTTTTACCGTTTTCCATCGTAATTTTTGCAATTTCATCCACTGTTTTTCCTGTTATTTCTGCTGCGGCCTCCGCCACATAGGTTACAAAAGCAGTCTCATTTCTCTTCCCTCTAAATGGATGAGGAGACAGATAAGGGGAATCCGTTTCGATCAAAAGCCGGTCTAATGGAACCCTTTCCAAAACCTCTTTCGGCACCCTTGCATTTTTGAAAGTAACGGGTCCGCCGAATGAGATATAGAAGTTCATATCGAGGCATTTTTGAGCTGTTTCCCAGCTCCCGGAGAAGCAGTGCATGACCCCTCCAACCTCTGCCGCATTTTCTTCCTTAAGCAGCCTGACAATATCCTCATGTGCATCCCGATTATGGATGATAATGGGCTTGCCTACCTTCCGTGCGAGCCGGATTTGCTCCCGGAACACCCGGTGCTGAACGTCTTTGGGCGAAGTATCCCAATGATAGTCCAGTCCGATTTCTCCGATTGCTACCACTTTCGGATGCGAGCATAACTCTTCGATCCATTCCAGGTCCCCCGGCTGCATTTCGATGCTGTCTACCGGATGCCAGCCAACGGCTGCATAGACGAAATCATACTGTTCCGCGAGCGCCATCGTCGTCGGGATCGTCTCCCGGTTAAAGCCGACATTGATCATTAAATCTACGCCAGCCTCCCTCGCCCGATTGATCGCTTCGGCGCGGTCGCTGTCGAATTTGGAGCTGTCCATATGCGTATGAGTGTCGAATAAAGAAATCATTTTCAAACCTTCTCCTTCTATATATATGTAATCAGAAACGGCTGTCCCAATCATGGGCCGGCAAGGCCGTTCTTCTGTTCAACGTCTAGAGCTTGAATAGCTCCCTTAAAGCAGGGCTAAGTTTGGTTCCAGCCTCGATAAGCGGCTCCTCCGGATAATACAAATGATACTCGCCTTGATGAAGTCCGGTGATCGATCGCACAATGTCGGATTTAGCGGAGATTTCGGATAGACGATCTTGCTCGTCCAGCAGCAAAATCGGCGTTTTCTCCTCTTTTCCACCCTTTTTCGAGTCAGGACGGTAGACGTCATACGGCTGGTCAAACGGGAAATCGATCTCCATATGATACTCCGGATTTAAGCCGATTGAAGTGAACTGCAAACTTATTTCTTCTAATAAAGTATCGTCAGGATTGGTCATCGTAATGTACTTGTACAGACGGCGATTTAAGAACCGGTTGCACAGCTCGGCAAGCAGCGCATCCTCCTCATCCTCCCAGTGGAGAAATGCAGCCTGCACATATGCCTCATCCAGCTTTAAGTAAGACTTCACCGTAATGGTTCCGTCCAGCAATTGCTTGATCGGTCCCGGCATCCATTCGAACTTATAATCCTGCTCGAACAGCTCTTTCGCTCGGCGGAAAATCTGCCGTAAAATGATTTCCGAGCTTCTTGTCACGGGATGGAAGTAAATCTGCCAATACATCTGATACCGTGACATCAGATAATGCTCAACGGCATGCATGCCGCTTTCCTTGACTACAATTTTGCCCTGAACGGGACGAAGTACGCGCAGTATCCGTTCCAGGTCAAAATTGCCGTAATGAACCCCGGTGAAATAAGCATCCCGCAATAAATAATCCATCCGGTCAGCATCCATTTGGCTGGAAATGAGACTGATGACAATCGGATTCGGATACGTTTTCTGAATGACTCCAGCTACTTTTCCCGGAAAATCATCGGCTACTCGCCTCAGAACGCGATTAACCTCTGTATCCTCCAATAAAATGTTGCAGGTCCATTCCTCATGATGCGTATCGAATACCTCTTCCAGCGAATGGGAAAAGGGACCATGGCCTAAATCGTGGAGCAGCGCCGCACATAAAGCTAGCAACTTCTCCTCTCTTGGCCAGCCAGGATAATCGTTGCGTTCAAACTGGGAAATAATTTTTCTCGTAATCTCATATACTCCAAGCGAATGGGAGAATCGGCTATGCTCAGCGCCATGGAAAGTTAAGTAAGAAGTTCCCAATTGACGAATGCGCCTTAGCCGTTGAAACTCTTTCGTGTTGATCAAATCCCAGATCGTCTGATCCTGCACATAAATGTATTTGTGGACCGGATCCTTGAACACTTTCTCTTCGGTTATATACGGATTCATTTCGCCAATTCAACTCCTTTTGTTCATATTTTCGACACAATGCTATGCTAAAATGTCGAATAGTGTCGTAATTTAGTTTCCAAAATGTCGAAGCTGTTGTATTCTATAGTAAGATTAATATGACCTTACTATATAGTCAAATCCAATGACTTCTTGTAATCATTCTAATAATGATGGTTGACTATTCTGGTAATCGTTGGTATTATAGTAGACACAAATAGAAAAAATATGTCGAATAGTGACGAAATCAAATCACTTTTTGAGAGGGGAAACAAAAGCTATGATGAAATCTACAGGTATTGTTCGTAAGGTTGACGAATTGGGTCGCGTTGTTATTCCAATTGAGTTGCGCCGCACACTCGGAATCGGTGAGAAAGACGCCCTCGAGATTTATGTGGATGGCGAACGCATCATGTTGAAGAAATACGAGCCGGCATGTATCTTCTGCGGCAATGCAGAGAACGTATCTTACTTCAAAGGTAAAATTGTTTGCCATATTTGTCTATCGGAAATGCCGACTCCTGTGACAAAATAAGAAATATAGGTTATACTAGAAATACTTCACTTGTTAATTCTAACCTTTTTATACTCCTTTATGCCTTCCTGTGCTAGAACCCGGCCAGGAAGGTCTTTTTTTACCCAAAAAAGCCTATAGCGCAGCGATCGATTAACGATTCACTGCGTTATAGACATCCCGCTTCGGTAAACCTCGATCAACGGCAGTTAGCTTAATCGCTTCCTTCCGGCCATGCTCCGCCTCGTAATGCGCTACATGATCCTCTAGCTCCAGCGATTTCCACCATACTTCCGCTTCTTCCTCTGTTACGGATGATCTTCCCGCTTCCGCTGCAGCGTCTGCGCCTTCTATAATGAGACAGTACTCTCCGAGTGGCGGATGCTCCTGTATCCAGGCGATGCATTCCGATAGAGTTCCCCGTGCTGCTTCTTCATGCCGCTTGGTTAATTCGCGAATCATCGCTATCCGACGATCACCCAGTTGCTCCAGCATCGCTTCCAGTGTCTTACGCAGCCGATGCGGCGATTCATAGGTCATCAATGTGCCGTTTTGCGATTTCAGCGCACTTAGCCACTTCGTTAGCGACTTTTTGTCCCGTGGCGGAAATCCGGTGAAGACGAATTTTTCTGTCGACAGACCCGAAATGATAAGCGCCGACAGGGCTGCGTTCGCTCCCGGGATCGGTACGACTTTAATGCCTGAGGCTATTGCGTCTGCTACAAGATCAGCACCAGGATCGGAGACAGCGGGCAAACCTGCATCGCTAACTAGGGCAATCGATTGTCCCTCTTCCAGTAGCCGGATCAGCTCTGGACCGCTTGCTTGCTTATTATGCTCGTGATAGCTGACAAGCCGCGTCGCAATTTCAAAGTGAGTGATCAGCTTCCGTGTCTGGCGCGTATCCTCCGCCGCAATTAATGATACTTCCTTGAGGGTGCGAATCGCGCGAAATGTCATATCCTCTAAATTACCGATAGGAGTGGCTACCAGGTAGAGCGTCCCTTTTATTTCTTGGCCCTGATCTGAAAAGCTTTTTTGTATGCTTATCATCTGTTCCCCACGCTCCTTTGCATCTTACTCATAGACCATAATAGGAGGCAGCACTCTAAGCTCTGGCCTTCCATCGCGAATTGCTTCTATTAAAACCATATTCGCCTCGCCTTTAGCATTCGGATGAATAAATTGCACCCGTTTCGGTTCAAGCCGATATTTGCGCATCGTCTCCATAATATCGATAAATCGGGAAGGACGATGCACCATAGCTACCTTACCGCCTGACCGGACAAGTCTGGCGCTAGCATGAACGACGTCTTCCAGCGTACAATGCACCTCATGCCTGGCAATCGAATAATGTTCATTTTCATTGGAATCGCCGGCCTGCACCGCCATATAAGGAGGATTAACGGTAACCGCATCGTAGACGCCGTTGCCCGCTTCCTTCATATATTGACGAAGATCGGCTTCGATAATCTTAATTTGCTCGTCCAGCTTATTCATAGCGACGCTTCTGCGGGCCATATCAGCCAATCTAGGCTGAATTTCTACTGCGTCGATGCTCGCTTTCGTCCGCGTTGTCAGCAGCATCGGAATGACTCCGTTGCCTGAACAAAGATCGATGATCCGTCCGCGCTTCGGAACCGTTGCAAATTTGGAGAGAAGAACGGCATCGAGCGAGAAGCTGAACACTTCCCGGCTCTGTATAATTTTCAAGCCCGTCTCCGTCATTAAATCATCAATTCGTTCATTCGCTTCAAGTTTGATCTCCATCTGCTCTTCCACGTCCATATAGCTCCTCTGACATAAAGATACCGTCCTCTTCTTGCAAGGACGGTATGCATTAAAATGTTCGGTTATTTATTCAAAAAAGATAAACAGAACAAGCAATCGCCCTCTGTCCGAAGATGTCCATAATACACATTGCAAATATGGAAACCTTCATGGTACAGTCTGGCCAAATTGTCATGGCCTTCCCCCACCGCTTGCTGCGAGGATTCGAAAGGGTCGATCCCATCCGAATGGTCTACCGTAATCGCTTCATAAGAAGCAGCTTCGGTCTGCCGTTTCGGCTTGGCTCCCGCAGTCTCCGTTCTCGCCGCGGATGCTGCTTGCTCTGGAACCGTCTCGCGTTTTAAAATTTTACGCAGCTGGCTATTTTCCAAGCTTAGTCGCTTATTCTCCTCCAGCAGCTCTTTGACTCGCTGCTTCAGTGCGCCTAATTCGGTATGGAATTGTCCCATCCGAGTATCCAGCTCATCCATTTGTTCGAAGATCTCTTTTTTCTCCAAGTTTCCACCCCAGAGCATCAAACATAGTTAAGCATAAACGGCGATCGCCGTTATTGGCTGCAAAGCCTTTCTTATTTCACTACGACATCATCCATCGAAAGTTCCTTCGCTTTGCCCGATACGTCAAATAGCTGGACATAAATCGATTTCGTGGAAGCATTGATGCCAGTAACCTTGCCTTCTCCGAAAGATGTCACTACAATCTTCCCAACAGCGGGAAGCTCTTCGCGAATGCTTTCATAATTGTCATGCTCGTACTTCAAGCAGCACATGAGACGGCCGCATAACCCGGAAATTTTCGTCGGATTGAGCGATAAATTCTGATCTTTGGCCATCTTGATGGATACGGGCTCAAAGTCTCCCAGCCATGACGAGCAGCATAGCACCCGTCCGCATGGTCCGATTCCGCCAAGCATCTTCGCCTCGTCACGCACACCGATCTGCCGAAGCTCGATCCGGGTGCGAAACACGCTGGCCAGATCCTTTACCAGCTCGCGGAAGTCAACTCGGCCTTCAGCTGTAAAATAAAAAATGATTTTGTTGCGGTCGAAGGTGAATTCGACGTCAACGAGCTTCATTTTCAGCTGATGATCCTTTATCTTGTCCAAGCAGGTAGCAAACGCATTCTTAGCTGCGGAGCGATTCTCTTCCACAACCTTGGCGTCTACATCGCTTGCGATACGAATCACTTTCTTTAACGGGAGGACGACATCTGATTCACCGACTTCTTTTTGTCCTACCACAACTTTACCGTACTCGATACCCCTTGCCGTCTCGACAATGACATGCTGGTCCTTGTCCACCGGATGCAAGGCCGGATCAAAGTAGTAAATCTTGCCCGCTTTCTTAAAGCGGACGCCGACGACATTATACAAGGATTTAGCCCTCCTGTAGGTTTACCAATAATTGCTCCAATGCAAGTTGAGGCGCTACATTAGAGCGTATGCGCTTACCTGCTTCCAGCGTATGCTCGATACAGGCCACCCATCCCTCGATCGGACGGCTGAACGCATGCTTGCTTATCCATTCCAACTGATCTATATAAACGATGCTTTCTTGTCTTCCAGCTTGAAATTGAATCATGTCCTTGAACCATAAAACTAATAGGGATAGCAACAGCTGCGGATTGTTCGCTAAATCCGTCTTAATATACTGCTGCTGAATGGAAATCATTGCCGCGGTGAATCGGGTCAGACTCTCCTTCCCTAATTGTATCACTACGTTTCTGATTTCTGCAAACTGATTCTGCTGGATGATTTCTCTAGCCCCATCCAATCCGGAGCTGAGTTGCACCGCCGCGCGGGCTAGTGTCGGGGATATTCCTTCATCTATCAAAGCCTGCAGCATCTCATTTGGCGAGAATGGCAGAAAAGGCACCCACTGCGCACGCGATCGGATCGTTGGCAGGACGGCTTGTCCATTATCGGTAATTAAAATCGCTACAACCGGCGATAACGGTTCTTCCAAAAATTTAAGCAAGCTGTTTGCGGCTTGAATCGTCATTTTCTCCGCTCGCTCGATGATGTAGATTTTGCGCTTCGTGCCGCTGCCCCGGTAGGCAAGCTCGCGCTGCAGATCGCGGATCTGTTCGATCTTGATCGATTGCCCGTCAGGTTCTATCCGCAGCAAATCCGGCTGGTTGCCGTTCTCGAACTTGCGGCATTCCAGACATTGGTCACAAGCGTCATCTCCGCCTGAGGTGCAGAACAACGCTTTCGCGAATGCCCGGGCCAGAGCCATCCTTCCCGTTCCGGAAGGTCCGTTAAATAAATAAGCATGCGATACTTTGCCGCTTTGAAGCGCATGCTTTAGTATTCGCTTCGCTTTCCATTGTCCGGCTACTTGTTCCATGCTCATTGCACTTCGCTATCCTTCCTTCTTCTAAAACAATAGATTAATGAGCATGCCGCGGATTTCGCCAATCCGGCCGAGCAGCTCAATACGTCCCTGTTCGCTGTCCAGCAGCTCTTCAGCCATGGAGACAAGCGCCTCGTCAATCTCGTCCAGCAGCTTGTACCGTTTCGTCCGGCCTCTGCGGTCGAAACCGCGAAGCTCCTTCAGTCCAATGCCCCGGCGAACCGTATCCTCCAGGAAACGCTTAACCATCTGGCGATAGAGCTTAAGCTCGCGGACGGTCATCGTCCTTGCGAGCCTCTCCCCCTGATTATGAATATCCTGCAGCTTCTGCTGCAGCTGATCCTGCGTGCGCTGCGCTTCCTGCTGCACCATGGCGTCGGCGAAGTTTCGCATCTGCACCGGCTTCGTCGCGGCATCAGCGTTCGTGCGGCTTTGCCCCAGCGGGCGATAACCTGAATCAATCTTCATCGCTGCTCACGCCCATTTCAGAAATGTTCGAACCGTTCCACCGGTACGACGAATACGGCTGCGCCGCCTACTTGCACTTCAACAGGGAATGGAATATAGGAATCCGTTGAGCCCCCGATCGGCGAGACAGGTGTAACCAGTTGATCTCTTACTTTGCAATTGGAGCTAATGACTTGAAGCACCTCGTGAACACGCTCATCCTCAATCCCGATCATGAATGTCGTATTGCCTGCTCGAAGAAAACCGCCTGTACTGGCAAGCTTGGTCGCTCTGAATCCATCCTTCACCAACGCATTGGACAACCGATTGCTGTCTTTATCCTGCACGATCGCAATGACTAATTTCATCCTCATACCTCCTGTTTTAGATGATCCTATCGTTCTTGCTTCTTACACCCCGCCAGCAGCGAAAAAGGAGGCGAATCTGGCGTCGATAACCGCCATAGCTTCCTGATAGACAACCTCTGCGGCGTTCTCCGCTTGAAGCTTAACGATCCGATCCGGATATTGCTCCAGCAACAAGCGATACCCTTCGCGTACCTTCTCATGGAAGGCAAGCGATTCCAGATCGAGACGGTTTACTTCCCGTTCAGCGGATTGACTGATCCGGTTTAGCCCAACTACAGGGTCAATGTCCATGTAGATCGTCAGATGAGGCATGAGACCATTAATGGCAAATTGATTAATGGACCATACTTCATCCATTCCTAACCCCCGGGCATGGCCTTGATAAGCTAAGCTGCTATCGACGAAGCGATCGCAGATGACGATCTTGCCGGCTTCAAGCGCTGGCATGACCTTCTCGACAAGATGCTGCCGGCGTGCCGCTGCATACAGCAGTGCTTCCGTCCGGGCATCCATCTCTGTGTGACTGCGGTCCAGAATAACCGCGCGGATCTGTTCGGCGATTGGAATACCGCCCGGCTCACGTGTGATCACGGCGGTTTTCCCCCGCTGCTGCATCGTATGCGAGATGCGCTCGATCAGTGTAGTTTTGCCGGAGCCTTCTCCGCCTTCTATTGTAATGAAAATTCCCTTGTTCAACGTCTTATGCTCCTGATTCGTAATAAACCTTCTATATCAAAGGCAATATGTCTTGCCTTACTACCATTCTAGCAAAGCCTATACCCATGTCAATGAGAATTGCCTCATATTCCTTAACATTTCCCATCACTCCTGTACTTCTATCGTCTGCATGGACGGGTCTGAAGCTCCTTGGAACTTCGCTCCGTGCTTGGCAAGGTGACTGATCTGACGAATGGAAGCCTCCGTTATTCTTTCTCCCGCATACAGCACAGGAATTCCTGGAGGATAAGGGACTACCATCTCAGCAGAGCAGCGGCCTGCCGCCTCCGCTAGCTTTACCCGGGCAATAGAGTTTGTCCTTGCAAAAGAAATCGGCTCCGTCACCGCTTGAACTGATGCTAGGTTGTCTGGTTGATCTTCGGTTGCTTGATTCTCTGTTTGATCCTTTGCTTGAACTTCTGTTTGAACTTCTATTTCTGTCTGTAATGATTTCAAATCCCCTTGTACGATAGGATGACTCGACATCACTAGTGCTGAATTTGCGTCCCGCTCTGGTAATAGCTTAGGTTGAGCCTCAGGCATAATTGGTGTTGTCACAGCAAAGTTTACGATACGTGCTTCGATTATTTCGCAGGCCTTAATTAAACGCTCTACATCCTGCATCGTGGTCTGAATACCGAATACTAGTACAACATACCGGGGGTCGGCCATCTCCGCCCAGCAGCCTTGCTCTTCGAGCAGCCGCTGCAGCTCAAATCCGGAGTGATTGCCAGTCGTATCGGTAATAAGAACGCGAAGCGGATCAAGCTGGTCATAGGCTGAGGATCGATCCTCTGGATGAAGGGTTGCCAGCCACTTTGGATTTCGCTCCGCTAACCAGTTTCTAAAAACCGCTGCAGCTTGAATGCCCGGTTCAAACCATCCTTCACGGTGGCGTTCAATCATTGCTCGGGAAATATCTAACGAAGCCATGATCGGAAAAGAAGGACTAGAGCTCTGTACAGTGGCCAGCGCCTGCCGTACAGCAGCTCTCGGCAGCCTCTCTCCTTGCATGTGGAGCATCGCGCCCATCGTGAGTGCAGTCAGCGTCTTATGCGTAGACTGCACCACCCCATCGGCCCCTGCCCCCACAGCAGATTCCGGCAAAAGCGGATGAAAGCCGTAGTGGGCGCCATGCGCCTCGTCTACTAGCAGCATTTTACCCTCTGCATGTATGAAATCTGCATACGGCCCCAGCCTTGTGCTCATTCCATAGTAGTTCGGATTGGTGACGAAGACGGCTTTTGCCTCCGGATATTGAGCAAGCGCTTGGCTAACGGAAGCCAGCGATGGCAGCGTCGCAATTCCCGTACGCTCATCGATCTGTGGCATGATGAACACCGCACGCGCGCCTGCCAGCTTCAGCCCGTTAATCACGGATTTATGAACATTACGCTGAACGATGATGATGTCGCCTGGATCGCATACGCCGAGCAGCAGAGCCAGATTTCCTGATGTGCTGCCGCCTACGAGGAAGCAGGTTTCTTCAGCTCCAAAGCAAGCAGCAGCCAGTTGCTGGGCTTCCGCAATAGCAGCCTCTGGATGATGTAAATCATCGGTGGCGGAAAGCTCCGTGGTGTCCAGCTGCATAATAGCTTGAAATGCGGCTTTTTCCGGTTCGATGCTGCTGCTAGAGTCGTCGCCAAAAATTGAACCATACCGATGGCCCGGCACATGGAAGCTTGCAGGCCGTTGATCGGCGAGCTTCCTCAGCGATTCGAATAGCGGTGCATGTAATCGGTTCATAGCAGTTGTTGTTTCCTCTCTATTTGCGTCTTTCTTCTATTGTATCTCAAATTTGTGGCAAAAAAAGAGCGGCTTCTGGCAACAGAGTCCGCTCATGCATTTTTTTCGATAAAGATTTGTTTCATCTGATGAATGAAAAAAGGATATTTAGCGTCCTGTACATCGGTGCGAACCATCTCGGCCTCGCAGCTGTCGCATATAAATTCGGTTACGATGCAAATCCCTTCACCCTCGGCCTTGTGTTGGCCGCATATAATACAGTGCAGTCGGCGATCTTCTGACATCACGCTATTCCACCTTCCTGTATATCTATATAGCTACTATTATGGCATATATTCTAGTGGTTTATACTTCTTTCATAGTCCATTTTCAAATATTTCTATATCGTATGCGGCATCCGCCCATTTGGTGATTACTATCGCAGCTGTTTTTTATTGTGATGCTATGGACAGATATTGCGATTAAGCCGATATACTATTAGATACTTTTTTTGTTAAAGGGGGAACGTTAACCGGTGCGCCAATCGTTATCCGATCAATCTTCCGCTACCGTGTACCAATATAGACTTGTCAAAAGAAAGCTGATTCAGCCTGAGCTCGTATCCAGCCATATCTTGACCGCTGCTATTCTTTTTGGATTTGAATTGCTCGTATATGGAATGCAGGGTGTGTTCAGCTGGCTGTTCGGCTTCGCTGTTGTACAAGTCATTCACCTAGCCATCTTGCTGCTCACATTTATTAGAGTGGACGAAGCTGCCGACCGTAAATGGAAGTGGGGCATTACGCCTCCCTGGTTCGGCTTCAAGCCGGCAAATGATATTCGGCTAAAGCTCTTCCGACGCGTCCACCGCCACCTCTTCTGGATCGGCCTGTGTGTCGCCTGTATTATGTATCCTTGGCTGCATGAATCGCTTATGATCAGTATTATCTTCTGGCACTTCTGGCTGCTTGTTCCCCGTATGCTGCTGTCCTTCGTCTTCCGCCGCCAGGAGAAGGATGGCGTACTCCGCCTGCAAAAGTTTGAGGCTTCCTATTATCATCGGTAGACTCAAATGTGATAGCCTGCCTTGCCATGCTGGAACTATGGCAAGGCAGGCTGTTAGAGCAAGCCTCCGCTGCGCGAAACGGCCCATGCTGCCATTCTTGCTTCGTCTCTCCGTCACTAACCCGACTCCTTCAATCTATCGAAGCTTCAAAAAGTCAGCCTGGGCTCGTTTCGCTCCGTTTCTGCTTTAACACACTAATTTTTGAGAGCGTTGCTTGGTCCGCCAGCGTTTCACGCTCAAACGGGGAAACAAAATGTAAAAGTGCATTTTGTTTGACTCTTTTTCGTCTAAAACGGGCATCAAAATGCAAAAGTGCAGTTTGACTCGGCTTTTTGCGATGATTTCGGCGAATTTTACCCATTTCACCTGCACTTTTACATTTTGAAGGCGATTTTAACGATTTTTAGCCTGATCAAAATGTACTTTTGCATTTTGATCAGGCTTAGGGATCGTCTGCAACAACTTTCTGCCTGCATGTCCCAGTAACGTCGGATGTTGGAGTAAGAGTCAGCGCATTCGGTTACTTTGTGGGGATCTATTAGAGAACTGAAAAGGTACGCTAGACGGAAGAACAGCTGCCATATCGAATCCTTGTTACTTCACTACATCCCGACGGAGAGGTTAGAGCGCTTCTTTGCTATTAAGCGATGGAGGTCAAATGGTTAGAAATTTGAGGGCTGGAGGTTCTAGAAGTCGATAATACTTGTGAGGGTAACGTTAGTGTTCGGTTTTCTGTGTACACAACAAAAAACCTGCCGCAAACATGCGGCAGGCTTCTCGTGCTTGGCGACGTCCTACTCTCCCAGGACCCTGCGG
>NZ_BMHY01000017.1 GCF_014641555.1 Paenibacillus radicis (ex Gao et al. 2016) | reverse complement strand
GGAGCGACGGGAGCCACCGGAGCCACAGGTGGAACAGGAGTCACCGGAGTAACCGGACCAACAGGAGCCACAGGAGCCACAGGAGCCACAGGAGCAACAGGAGCCACAGGAGCCACGGGAGCAACAGGTGCGACAGGAGTCACAGGAGCAACGGGAGCGACAGGACTAACAGGTGCAACAGGAGTGACAGGGGCAACGGGAGCAACAGGAGCAACGGGAGCCACAGGTGGAACAGGAGCGACGGGAGCCACCGGAGCCACAGGTGGAACAGGAGTCACCGGAGTAACCGGACCAACAGGAGCCACAGGAGCAACAGGAGTAACGGGAGTAACTGGAACCACAGGAGCCACAGGAGCGACAGGTGCCACGGGTGAAACAGGTGCGACTGGTACGAGTACAACAAGCGTGTCGGCCTTTGCAGCAAATACAACAGGGGCCATCATTGCCGTTGTCCTGGTAGGAACGCTGGTGCCGTTGCCCAGCTCGCAAAATATAGGACCAGGCATCACCATAAACGGGGCTAACAACACGTTTACTGTAGCGCCAGCCGGTCGCTACTACATCACCTATCAAGTCAATTTGACTGCTGGTCTGCTGCTCGGCTCACGTCTTATAATCAATGGCGCAGCAAATCTGGCATCGACCATAGCGCCGGTGTTAAGCCTCTCCAGCTTTAACAATGATGTTATTGTTACACTGCCTGCAAACTCTACCGTGTCGCTTCAGCTATTCGGGCTGCTGGGCGCAGCGACTTTAATCAATAACGGTGCCGGCGCAGCGCTTACGATTATTGAGTTAAGTTAATGAATAAGAGCCGAACATGGACAATAGCACAGGAATAGGATGAAGCAACGTTATGACTCCAGGAGAGTGATGATAATGCCGAGTATTAGCCTGTGCATGATTGTCCGTAACGAAGAAAAAAGCTTAGGCCGCTGCCTCTCATCCGTCGCCCAGGCCGTCGATGAGATTATTATCATCGATACAGGATCGACGGACCGGACGATAGAGATCGCGAGATCTTACACGAATCGGATCGAATCATTTGAATGGATTGACGATTTTGCGGCGGCACGTAATTATGCATTTTCCCATGCAACGATGGACTATATATTGTGGCTTGATGCCGATGATATATTGACCCCGCTTGACTTGCGTGCCTTGCTGGCTTTGAAAAGAACGCTCGCTTCCAACGTCGATTCCGTATCGATGTACTATGATCTTGCTTTCGACGAATACGGGAAAGTAACCTCCAGACTAAGGCGAAATCGACTGGTCAAAAGAGAGCGGAATTATCGCTGGATTGGTGCCGTTCATGAGTATCTCGAGGTTTTCGGAAACATCATGCCTTCGGATATTGCCGTAACTCATCAACCGGATGAGCAGGATTCGGACAGCAATCGCAACCTTTCTATTTATGAGAAAAGACTAGCCAGAGGGGAACGTTTCTCCCCCCGCGACCTGTATTACTACGCCAATGAACTGAAGGATCATGGCAGATATGAAGCTGCTATCCGTTACTATGAGCAATTTTTGGGTACCGGGAAAGGCTGGATTGAGGACAATGTTGCCGCTTGCGCCAAGTTGGCCGATTGTTACTCGGAGCTTGAAGAGTCTCGGTTGATGGTCGATTCGCTATTGCGTTCCTTTTATTATGACCATCCGCGCCCGGAATTTTGCTGCCGGTTAGGTTTTTATTTCCTTCAGCAAAATGAACCAAAGACGGCAGCTTACTGGTACCGTTTGGCTGCAGAGGCAGACAAGCCCGAGCAGGACTGGGGCTTCGCCAGTATGACATGCACAACATGGCTGCCGCATTTGCAGCTTTGCGTTTGTTATGACCGCCTGGGCAAATACGATGAAGCTAACCATCATAACGAGCTGGCGGCTCGCTATCGTCCTGAAGACCCGCGCATTATCTCTAATCGGGAATATTTACAGAATCGTATAAGCCGCAAAGGGGAAGGGGGCGTGCTGCTTGGCTGACCGTGCGAACAGACGGGTGCTCGTCGGCTGTCCCGTGTATCAGCAAGCTAATGTACTATCCCTGTTTCTCACCTCGTTGAACCGTTTGCGGACAGAGGGAATCGACCTCCATTATTATTTTGTAGATGATAACCAGGAAGAGGCAAGCAGTGAACTGCTGCAGCGATTTTCCGAACAACAGGGAAGCGGGATCGTTACGATACGAAGCTCGGGCAAAACAGATCTATATAACCGGTCAGGAGTAACGCATTGCTGGAATGAGCATCTTGTGTGGAAAGTAGCCGATTTCAAAAATGAAATGATCGCCTACGCCCTGGCAGAGCGATTCGATTACCTGTTCTTAATCGATTCCGACCTTCTGCTGGAAGAGCAAACCTTGCTCCAGCTCATGTCCGCGGAGAAAGAGATTATATCCGAAATCTTCTGGACGAGATGGCAGCAGGATTCGAGACCTCAGCCGCAAGTGTGGCTTCGGGATGAATATAAGCAGTGGGAGCAGCAACGAGGGGAGCAGTTGAGCAACGATCAGATAGGGGAACGTCTGGAGCAGTTTCTAAGCCGTATGCAGACGCCCGGCATCTATGAGGTTGGCGGACTTGGCGCCTGTACATTAATAAGCCGCACGGCATTGGAGAAGGGTGTACACTTTGGTCCTATCCGCAACGTTTCGTTTTGGGGCGAGGATCGCCATTTTTGCATTCGAGCAGCTGCATTAGGCTTTTCTTTGTTCGTGGACACGCATTACCCCGCTTACCATATTTATCGGGATGAAGATCTGCCGGGAGCTGAGCGGTTTCTTCAGAAGGATCATGCTCCAGAGTCATCCCTGACATCGACGATTACGATTATAGAGCCTGCTACCCCCTCTTCGTCTTCAACAAGCCCGCGGCTTACATTATCGATGGTCGTTCGCAACGAAGCTGATCGTTACTTGAGGGAAGCATTGGGGAGGCATCGCCGCTATATTCAGGATGCAGTCATTATCGATGACGGCAGCACCGACGGTACGATCGAAGTCATTCAAGAAATGCTTCAAGGTATTCCGGTTCGGTTAATCTGCAATGAAACATCGAAATTTAGCAATGAAATCACGCTTCGCAAGCAGCAATGGGAAGAGACGCTCGCTGTGGAGCCAGAGTGGATACTCAATTTGGATGCGGATGAATGGTTTGAAGACCGGTTCGAACACGAGCTTGGGTTGCTGTTGTCTCAACCGGATACCAAGACCTACAGTTTTCGGCTCTATGATTTTTGGTCGCCAACGGCTTACCGGGACGACCAATACTGGAACGCCCATCATCGTTTTCGCCCTTTCCTGCTGCGGTACGAGCCGGGATTCCAGTACAGATGGAAAGAGACTCCGCAACACTGCGGCCGATTCCCGGAAAATATTTTCGAGCTGCCGAACCGGCTCTCTGGGCTGCGTCTGAAGCATTTCGGCTGGGCGGATGCCAGGCACCGGCAAGAAAAGCTGAACCGTTATATGCGGCTTGATCCTGAAGCCAAGTATGGATGGAAGGAGCAGTATATGTCCATTCTTGATCCTTCTCCCCGGCTGGTGGAATGGCAGGAGTAGCAGGACCCGCAATAAAAAAAGAAACTGCAGTGTTGTGCAGCTTCTTCCATCATAAATCTTAATGATCATCCTCATCCACAAGGACGCCAAGCTGCCGGTTCTTTTCTTTGAACCTCGAATTGTGGGAGGATACATAAGCATATTTATCGGCGGCCGGATCAATATATACTTTGGCGCTATTGAGGGCATTGACGGCATCAGTGAACGTACCGGCGATCAGATGAACTTTGCTATCATGTTTGACGAAATCGCCTGCGGCAAATATACCGGGAATATTCGTCTCCATCTTGCTGGATACATTGGCGTTCCAATCGCCCATATCCAGTCCCCATTCCTTGATCGGCCCAAAATTATATCGCAGGCCGTGGTTGACGATGACCGCATCGACCTCAATACGCTGTTGTTCGCCCGTATCGACATTGCTGATCGTTACCTCATCAATTTCCGCTCCATTCTTGCTGTGAAGAGAATCGACGGCGTAAGGTGTAAGAATCGTTGCAGAAGAAGACTTCATCTGTGAGACATTTCGTTCATGTCCGCCAAACTGATCGCGGCGGTGAACGACGGTCAAGCTGGACGCAATCGGTACCAAAGCATTGGCCCAGTCCACAGCGGAGTCGCCGCCCCCGGAGATAAGCACCCGTTTGCCCCGGAAAACCTCCAGTTCTTGAACCGTATAGTGCAAATTGCTGACTTCAAAGCGGTCCGCGCCTTCAATATCCAGCTTAGCTAATTGAAGAATGCCGTAGCCAATAGCTAGGACGACGGTTTTCGTCCAGTGGCGCTCTCCGCTCGCTGCCGTCAGAATGATCGTATCGTCAGCTTGGCGCTCGAAATTCGTAATATGCTGACCTAGGATAATAGTGGGATCGAAGGTTTTGGCCTGCTGAATGAGCTGCTCAATCAGCTTCTCCCCCAGTGTAGGCGTAAGACCGCCCACGTCCCAAATCATCTTCTCCGGATAGATAAGCACTCTGCCGCCAAGCTCTTCTCTTGCTTCGATCAGCTTCGTCTTCAAATCCCTCATGCCGCTGTAAAAGGCGGTGTACATGCCGGCAGGCCCTCCGCCGATTATGGTCACATCGTACAATTCCAATGCTTCGTTCATGTCCCGATCCCTCTTCCTATATCAACTGCACAAATGCAGTGATGTTTATAGTTGTTATTCCCATTATATTGATAACGATTATCATCGTCAATTTTATTTTGCCATAGGGATCGATAACCATTTGACAAGCGCTGCTATTTAGGACTAGAATAATCTCATCAAATTACTTTATACAGAGTAATAGATACAGAGTATTATGGAGGAGGAGCAGGATGAGAACGATGCTGGCTTTTTTAAAGAGCAAAACGCTGCTGGGAGGAGCGTTTATGCTTGTGTTTTACCAGATTATATTTGTGGGGATATTCATTGCCGGCTATAGCGCTGTTCCCAAGAACGCAACCGATCTAACGGTCGCGATCGTTAATGAGGATACGCAATATGGATCAGAGATCGCCAAGCAAATCCAAGAACAGCTTCCTTTCCATCTCAAAACAGATCTTTCTTACGAGGAAGCCAAAGAGGAGCTGAATGGACGCGATGTTCATCTCGTCGTGCATATTCCGAATGATTTTACACAAAAACTAACGCAACAAGGTGAGCAAGTCCAATTGGATTTCCTCATTAATCAGTCGAATCCACAGCTGGTAAGCGGGACGATGCAAAGCGTGGCTTCGCAAATTACGGACAAGTTAAGCCAGCAACTAACGGTAGAGAACATTAAGGGCGTGTTGCAGGGCTTGAAGCTGCCTGAGGACCAAGCGGCGCAGCTAGCAGATCAAGCTGCGAATAAATTTAAATCCAATATGATTTTGTCCAATCCGCAGCCGGCGGGAATGCACAATCAGATGGCGCCTATGTTCGTGACCATGGTCTCCTACGTTGGGGCGATGATTTACTCCATGATGGCAGTTAGCACTTTAGGACAGGTAAGGTCGAAGTTCGGGAAATGGAGAGCTTTCCTAGGGATGCAGGGTGTGAATGCACTCATTTCGTTAATTGCGCCATTAATCGGCTTATCGATTTATTTCAGCGTTCAAGGCTACGGGGCAGATGTCTTTGTGCAAATGTGGCTTACGCATGCGCTGGAAATGTTCGTCGCGATGGAAGTTACTTCAGTATTCTGCATGCTGCTCGGTCAAGCTGGTATGATGCTCAACCTGCCACTCATGCTCATTCAGACCATCAGCGGCGGCTCCGTTATGACTCAGGAAATGATGCCTGGATTTTTTAAGTTTTTCAGCACCTTTTCCGTCATGTATTACAGCACGCAAACCGACTACAACCTGCTGTTTGGCGGCAGCGGCACCTGGAAGTCGATCGTGATGATGGCGGTTATTGGATTGGGTGCCCTTGCAATTAACAGTGTCATCCATCAATTTAAAAAGGTCAGCGATAGCAAAGATTCGATTCAGCAGCCTCTTATGATGTAAACTATAGAGAGGACCGTCCAAGGAAACGGCCGGTTCTTTCTTTATACCAAGGAGGATTTCAGAATGTCCCTGCAAATTTTCATTCTCGGCGTGTTAAACAGAGCGGAGCATCATCCCTACGACGTGAAGAAAATGATTCTGGATAACACAGATAATGTGGTAAATATTACAGACGGCAATTTGTATTATAATTTCGAAGTTTTGACGAAAAAAGGCCATATTGAGAAGGTACAAGTCGTCCAGACGGATAATCGTCCCGAGAAAACGACGTATCGCATTACGGAATCGGGTAAAAAAGCGCTGGAAGAAGAAATTTACGCAAGCTTTAAAAATGCGAAAACGGTGCTGTCGCTTTATGCTTCCATCGCGTTTATCGACTTGGTGGATAAAAGCCGGCTCGCTTTCCTGGTAGAGGAAGCGATTGAAAAGCTGCAGAAGCGAATCGCTATGGTGGAAGACAAGCTGACCACGAAAATTCCGGACGGCATCGTCAATAAGCCGCAGCGTTATGGCCGGTTTATCGCTACACATACGCTGGACACGTTGCACACGGAGTTGAAGGCGTATGAAGCTTTATTGGAAATTTTACGGAGTGAATGAAGAAGGATAGACGAAGGATCGGGCGTAGGCTGCCCGGTCCTTTTCTGTATATCAGGCGGCAAATTAACATTAACTTAAAATGCGAAAGCATATACCAGTGATATAATGGCGCTGTATGAAACGATTGCAAGATATCATACTAGCGAGGGATGGGCTATAGCGATGGTCGAAAAGCAGCAGAGTCCGAGTGCAGGAAACAAGCCGCTGAATGTCAGAATTGCCGAAAATGTGAAAGCATTGATCGAGGAGCTGGGATTGCGTCCCCATGAGCCAGTTCCCTCCGAAGGCGAGCTGGCAAAGCTGTTCGGCGTCAGTAAGATGACGACGAAGCTAGCACTGGAGCGGCTTGCAAGTGAAGGCATCGTTTATCGGATGCCGCGCAGAGGAACCTTCCTATCTCCATATCAGGATGAGAGCCTTCCGCTTGAAGAGGCAACTAAGCCCGTTGCAGCGGCTGAACCTAATGTTGGATCCGCCGCCAAGCAGACAGCATCTGCTCGTGCAGATATGATTGCAATTGTGGTGCCGAACTTGGACGATTACGTGTCCCAGATCGTTGTGTCGGTCGAAGCGGAAGCTCGAGCGAGCGGCAAAGGACTGCAGCTTGTCGTCGCAGGGGCGCGGGAGGATGAATGTCTGGCGGAGCTTGCCAAGAGCGGTGTCGAAGGCATTATTTTCTACCCTCGTGATCCGAAGACCTGCAGTGATCAAGTGCTGCGGTTAAAGCTGCAAGCGTATCCGATCGTTATTATTGACCGGATTTTTCGTGATATCCAGATCGACAGCGTCTATCACGATCATTACACAGGGACGTATAACCTCGTCGAGTATTTACTGAACAAGGGGCATCGGAATATCGGCTATATTTCGAGCCCAATCGACGGCATTACGAGCCGTGAGGAACGCTATCACGGGTATATCCAAGCAATGCTGTATAACGGTTTATCCGTGAACCAGTCGTACATTATGCTGGACTTCAACCGCGAGCATGAGATGCGGTTTCTCGAGCGTAACGAGCAGCATGCTGCCTATTTGAAGCTCAATCCCGAGATTACAGCAGTAGTGTGTGCGAATGATTATTTTGCCGCTTCCCTTATCCATACTGCACTGCTGGATGGCATAGCCGTACCGAAGGATCTATCGGTCGTCGGCTTTACCGACTTAGCCTTGTCCGCACTGCTGTCTGTCCCGCTTACGACAGCCCGGCAGCCGACAGACCAGCTTGGCATGCGCGCCGTCCGGCTGCTGCTGAAGCGAATTCATTACGGCACCGCGCAGCCGATATCCGAGCAAATTCCGATTGATATTGTCGAACGGGAATCGGTTCAGGACTTGACGCTGGGGCGCTGACGATCATATCTGTTTCATAACAAAGAGCTTGTATTTCTGCCAATATCGGCGGGAAATGCAAGCTCCTTTTTTGTATTTACATATTCTTCAATTCATAGACCATTGAATATACCAGTGGTATAAAATACCATATTAGCTGTCGACTGGGAGTGTCTGGTTGAACAGGAAGTATCAAATTGATGTGGGGAGAGAAGTTTCGAATGGCAAAGAAATGGGTCTTATGCTTCATGGTTGTTTTAATGGCAGCATCCTTGTTGGCAGCCTGCACGAGCAACAATACCGGAAGCAATGGGAACAAGGGCAATAAAGGTGCCAACACCGAGCAATCGCCATCGCCTGCGGCAACCGTTAAGGCGGAAATCGCTCCAGAGGCGCCAATGTTGGCCGAGCTGGTTAAAGCGGGAACCTTGAAGCCGGTTGAAGAGCGTATGCCAGTCAAAGAAGACATTATGATTGAGCCTGTCTTCGAAGAAATCGGCCAATACGGCGGCGAGTGGAATTTCCCATGGAATGGTCCAGACGACAAATGGGGAATCTCCATGGCAACAGAAGAAGCGATGTTCCGTTTCAAGGAAGACGGTACAAGCGTAGAGCCTAACGTAGCTAAAGGATATGATGTCAACGCTGATGCGACAGAATACAAAATCTATCTTCGTCAAGGCATGAAATGGTCCGACGGTGTTCCATTTACGGCTGACGACGTCATCTTCTACTGGGAGCACATGCTGATTCCGGAGACATTCGGTAAAGCGCTGTATGACTGCTACTACTCCGTAGACCCGGTAACAGGTGAGAAAGCCCGCGCCGAAATCGTCAAAGTGGATGATTACACGGTTAAAGTTACGTTCAAGCATCCGAGCGTTTTGTTCCTGGAGCGTCTTGCCATCGACAACAAATGGTTCTTCGCACCGGCTCATTACTACAAAACGATTCTTCCTGAGTTTATCGGCGAAGAAGCAGCTCTTGCGAAAGCAAAAGAGTACGGCTTCGAAGATCTGAAAAACTTCGGGATCTGGACTGGTTACTACTACTGGCTGTACCCGCAGCGTCCGACTTTGCGCGCTTGGGTTGCCAAAAACGATATGAACAGCGACCGTTTCATCATGGAACGGAATCCTTACTACTTCAAAACCGATTCCGAAGGCCAACAGCTGCCTTACATGGATCGTATCGTATTGACGAAAATGCAAGACAAGAGTCACAAGCTGCTTGAGACGATGGCTGGGCATGTAGAAGTCGGTTCGTTCGACTTTACGGATTACACCGTACTGAAAGAAAACGAAGCGAAAGGCAACTACCGCGTTATTCCTTGGTCGACGCCAAACTGGTCGAGCACAGGCGTGCAATTGAACCAGACGACAGAGGATCCGAAGCTTCGTGCGCTGTTCCAAGACATCCGCTTCCGTGAAGCGTTGTCGCTTGCAGCGGACCGCAAAGAAATTTCGGAAATTATCACGAACGGTCTCGGCGAAGCAAGCCAAGCGTCGATTCAAAAAGGATTGCCGAACTATCAAGAGGGCTGGTCGAATCAATGGGCTGCTTATGATACAGACGGCGCTGCCAAGCTGCTTGATGAAATCGGCTTGAAATGGGATGCGGCTCATAAATACCGGACGTTTGCTGACGGCTCTGACCTGACGCTGACGATCTACCGCGAAGATCCATCCGACAATGAGAAGTTCATCGAACTGATCCGCAAGTATTACGAAGGCGTTGGTCTGAAAACTGATGTGAAAATCGTCGACCAAGGCAGCTTCTTCGACCTGAAATATGCGAATAAAATTCCGGTTACGGTGAAAACGGTCAGCGTTCTGAACGTTGCATTCCGTCCGGACGAGCTGGTTCCGCTCCGCGTAATTACGCCGTGGTTCGGTCACTATGGCCTGTACACTTCTTCGCAAGGCAAAGAAGGCGTGAAGCCTGAAGGCGACGTTGCGAAAATTCTTGAAGATTGGGATAAATTGAAGGCGTCCAAGACGAAAGAAGAAGTACAGAAGTGGACAGACGACATTATTAAGCTCCACCAGAAAAACCAATGGGTAATCGGCTATACGGCTCCAACACCAGGACTCGTGGTTGCCAGAAACGATGTAAGAAACGTGCCTTCGCTCATCGCCAGCGATGAAACTCGTTATATCGGTCATGCGCACCCGGCTCAGTTTTTCATTAAAAAATAATTGATTTGATAAGCGGCCGGCCTGTGGATTTCGTCCTCAGGCCGGTAGGATCGCCGCCGCGCTCCACAAATGCGGCGGCGGTTTCCGCTTGTTTATAGCCGGGAGGAGTTATCTGCTTATGCTTCGATATATGCTGCGAAGAACGTTGATCATGGTTCCGGTCACCTTATTCGTATCGATGATTGTATTTATTATTATTCAATTGCCGCCTGGAGACTTCGTCAGCGGGTATGCCGCCAAGATGGCGACGAGCGGTGAAATTATGGACGAGCAGGCGATGGCGCTGCTTCGTGAATCATACGGCTTGGACAAGCCGTGGTACGTGCAGTATTTTACATGGATGATCGGTATTCTTACGGAGGGCGACTTTGGCTACTCGCTTAGCTACAACCGTCCAGTATCGGATATTATCGGGCAGTACATGGGCATTACGATCATTGTCTCGCTGGTCTCAATGGTCTTCACTTACGTGGTGGCGATTCCGATCGGTATTTTGAGTGCAGTCAAGCAATATTCATTCTTTGACTATCTGGCTACCGGGTTCGGATTTCTCGGTATGGCAACGCCTAACTTCCTGCTGGCGATTATTCTCATGTTCATCTCCTTCCAGTGGTGGGGCGATCCGATGCTTGGCTTATTCTCGGCCGAGTTTACCGATGCGCCTTGGAACTTAGCTAAGTGGATGGACTTGTTTAAGCATATGATCATTCCGGTTATCGTAATCGGAACCTCCAATACATGCGAATTGATTCGCGTCATGCGCGGTCAAATGCTCGATGAGATGACGAAGCCGCATATCTTGACGGCCCGGGCTAAAGGACTGCCGGAATGGCGCATCTTGCTCAAGTATTCAGCTAGAGCGGCAATTAACCCGATTGTTAGTACGATCGGCTGGTCGCTTACGACGATATTTACGGGCTCCACTATTACGGCGATTGTCCTCAATCTGCCGACACAGGGTCCGGTTATGCACAAGGCGCTGCTTAGCCAGGATATGTACCTGGCCGGAAGCTGGCTGCTGCTGATGGCTGTGTTTACGCTGCTCGGCACCTTGATTTCCGATATTTTGCTGGCATGGCTGGATCCGCGGATTCGCATGACACGGAAGGGGACTTAGCGGTTTATGGTCACACAAGCGAAAGCGCTTATGCAGCGGTTCGTCCAGCGGCGCGCTAAGAAGGGTGCAGGACAGGATTATGCAACGTCCCACTGGAAGCTCATGTACCGGGAGCTGAAACGGCATAAGCTGGCTCGAATTAGTCTTTATATTCTTGGATTTTTTTATCTCGTCGCTCTGCTGGGCGGGTTTATTGCACCGCAAGGCCTTGAAAGCTATAGCGGCGAGTATATGAACAGCGCGCCAACCAAGGTGCGTATGGTTGATGCTAATGGAAAGTTTCATATTCAGCCGTTCGTATATGGACTGAAGTCGGAGCGTGATCCCGAGACACTGCGGAAACGCTTTGTCGAGGACCCCGAGCAGGTCTTCCCGGTGAAGCTGTTCGTTCATGGATCAGACTATTCCTTTCTAGGCCTCTTCAAGACGGATATTCATCTGTTTGGCGTAGACGAGCCGGGCCGGATTTTTCTATTCGGCACGGATAGCATGGGCAGGGATATGTTCTCCCGCGTCGTGCTTGGCAGTCAGGTATCGTTGACGCTGCCGCTTGTCGGCGTATCGATCAGCTTCTTGCTGGGGCTGCTTATCGGCGGTATTTCCGGCTACGCCGGCGGACGGGTGGATGCGATTATTCAGCGGTTCATCGATATTGTCCGCTCTTTCCCGACGCTGCCGCTTTGGATGGCACTGGCGGCGGCTATTCCTCCGCGTGTCGGAGTCGTGGAAATGTTCTTCTACATTACGATTATTATGGCATTCATAGAGTGGACCGGGCTTGCCCGTGTCGTACGAAGCAAATTTATTTCCTTGCGTTCTGAGGATTATGTAACAGCGGCGAAGATTGCAGGCGTAAGCGATTTACGCATTATTTTCGCCCATCTCGTACCAGGCTTTATCAGTTATCTGGTCGTAGCAGCAACGCTGGCGATTCCGGGTATGATTATCGGCGAGACGGCGATGAGCTTCCTTGGCCTCGGTATTCGTTCACCGGCTACAAGCTGGGGAGTGCTCATGCAGGAAGCGCAGCAGATTGAGAACGTGGCGCTGTATCCGTGGAAGCTCATTCCGCTTCTATTCGTTATTACAACGGTGCTGGCATTCAATTTCCTCGGGGACGGTCTTCGCGACGCAGCGGACCCTTACAGTCATGGCAATGGGGCTAAATCGGCGAAAAGAAAGGGGAAGCGCAAGTGGGTGAGCTTAAGGTCGAAGAAAAAACAGCTAGAGGTCTAGCAGCAGCGGCTGCGCCGGTCGTTGAAGTAAACGCCCTGCGTGTCGGTTTTCGGACGCAAGCTGGCGTCGTGCAGGCAGTAGACGGCATTGATATGAAGATCGGTGCCGGCCGGACGCTGGCATTGGTTGGCGAATCGGGTTGCGGCAAGAGCGTAACGGGCAAAGCGCTGCTGGCGCTTCAACCGAAGCATGCCGAGGTAACCGGCGAAATCTTGCTGTCGACTGCGGATACGAAAGGCAAAGAACGGCTTGATCTGGTGAAGCTGAAGCCGGACAGCAAAGAGATGAGAGCGGTGCGCGGCGGCTCTGTATCGATGATCTTTCAGGAGCCGATGACGGCTTTGTCGCCTCTCCATACGGTTGGCGATCAGATTATGGAGAACGTCCTGCTGCACCGGACGCGCAATCGGAAGGAAGCACGGCGGATTGCGCTGGATATGATGAAGCGCGTCGGCATCGGCAATGCCGAGCAGCGGCTGGATCAATATCCGCATGAGTTCTCCGGCGGGATGCGGCAGCGGGTTATGATCGCGATGGCGTTGTCCTGCAATCCGACGCTGCTGATTGCGGACGAGCCAACGACCGCGCTGGACGTAACGATTCAGGCGCAGGTGCTGGATTTGATGAGAAAGCTGCAGCGAGAGCTGGGCATGGCGACGTTATTCATCACGCATGACCTTGGCGTCGTTGCAGAAACCGCTGACGATGTGGCGGTCATGTATTTGGGACGAATCGTGGAGACGGCTCCGGTAAGGGAATTGTTCAGCAATCCGAAGCATCCCTATACGAAGGGTCTCATGAAGTCTATTCCAAGAATCGGCAGTGAGACTGGGCGTCTGGCTTCCATTGAAGGGACCGTGCCGCTGCCGCTTAACCGGCCGCCGATGTGCGGCTTTTATGAACGCTGCACGGATCGGATTGAAGGAGTGTGCAACGCCATGGACGTTCCAGAGACGCAGATCGGTCCAGCTCACCGCGTACGTTGTTTCCTTTACAACGATGAAGGTTCGAATGCGGTCAAGACCGGACATAGCGGCAACGGAAATAGGGATGCGAAGGAGGGGAAGACGCATGGCTGAACCGCTGCTGAAAGTAGAAGAGCTGACGAAGCTGTATCCGGGCGAGCGTAAAGATTCTCCTGTACAAGCTGTTGGCGGAGTATCGTTTGAAGTACAGCGTGGCGAGGTGTTCAGCATTGTAGGCGAATCGGGCTGCGGCAAAACCACGCTGGGCCGATGTATCGTACGAGGGCTTGAGGCAAGCTCAGGCAGAGTGCTGTATACGCCTGCCGATGGCGGAACGGTCGATTTTCTCCGTGCGGAGAAGCGTGACTTCAAACGGCTGCGCAAGGATATCCAGCTGATTTTCCAAGATCCGTATTCCTCGCTGAACCCGAGAATGACGGTATTCGATATTATTAGCGAGCCGTTGAAAGCGAATTTCAAGCTGAGCAAACAAGAGCTGGAGGAGCGGGTAACCGCCATCGCGCAGAAAACGGGGCTCAACCCGCAATATTTGCGCCGTTATCCGCATGCTTTCTCCGGTGGACAACGGCAGCGTATCGGTATCGCCCGTGCGCTGGTAACGGAACCGCAGCTCGTCGTATGTGACGAAGCGGTATCGGCGCTGGACGTATCTATTCAGGCGCAAATTATTAATTTGCTGAAGGATTTGCAGGAGCAGCTGAAGATGACCTACATCTTCATTTCCCATGACCTATCAGTTGTCGAGCATGTATCGGACCGGGTTGCGGTTATGTACTTGGGACGGATCGTCGAGTTGTCGCCCAAGAAAGAATTGTTTGCGCGGCCGCTACATCCGTATACGGAGTCGCTGCTGTCGGCGGCACCTGTGCCGGACCCTGACGGCAAACGCGAGCGCATTCTACTGGAGGGTGAGGTGCCGAATCCGGCGGACCCGCCAACCGGCTGTCACTTCCATCCGCGCTGCCGGTTCCGCACTTCCTTGTGCGAGACGAAGGTGCCGGAGCTTCGCGAGGTTTTACCAGGACGGATGGCGGCTTGTCATTATGGAGAGGAGTTGATGCTCAAAGGAATCGACAAGGGCTAGGGCCAAGAATAAGAGCTATACAGCTCCCGGAGTGCGAATACACCACGAGTCCTATAACTTCTGATGCCGGGTGAACGGTAAAACGCTTAGAAACAGCAGCTTGCATTCATTATCGGTTAAAACAGGAGAGGGAGTGGATGAAATAATGAAGTTGAAATCGGGTATGACGAAAAGATGGGCTAGCGTAATGGCGGCAGTTCTCTTTGTCACCTCATTGGCTGCTGCCGGCAGTACAGCGAAGGTTAGCGCAGCAGGGCCGGTTACGATCTATCGCGACGGCAATTTTTCGGGTGTTTCCCAGGAGCTGACCGCTGGCTTCTACAATGTCAATGAGCTTAAAGCCGTTGTCGGCAATGACCAGATTTCCTCTGTTCGGGTTTCGCCAGGGTACCGGGTAACGCTGTACAAGGATTATAACTTCTCCGGCGGTTCCAAGGTCATCACTGCCGACACCGAATGGCTTGACGATTTCAATGATGAAGTATCCAGCTTGAAAGTAGAAGTCATCGGCGGACCGCATAAGCCGGTTACTGTATATGCAAATGCGCCTTACGGCGGGTTGGAGCAGGAGTTTGATGTTGGCAGCTACAACGTAGAGGCGCTCAATGTTGTCGGCAACGATCAGATCTCCGCTATGCGGGTTGCTCCGGGTTATAAAGTAACGCTGTATAAAAATTCGAATTTCTCCGGCGACTCGAAAGTCTATACATCGGACGCGATTTACCTCGATGGCTTCAATGATGTCGTATCCAGCTTGAAGGTGGAGGCGATCTCGCCGCTTGACGCTACTGCCGTTGCCGTACCGGGCAATGCTTACTCGGAGAGCTCAAAGCGTGAGCTGCTGCAAACTTTTGCGCCTAGAATCTGGTTTGCACAAGGCGAAGTGTACTTCCCGTCCTCGGTGGAATACACATTCCCCTATGTCGACCGGTACTTGAACCCAAGCTCCGGCAAATACGAGTTGAAGACGAAAACCGAGTTGAATCCGTACGACAAGAAGCTGCCTT
Source organism: Paenibacillus radicis (ex Gao et al. 2016) (assembly GCF_014641555.1). GTDB lineage: Bacteria > Bacillota > Bacilli > Paenibacillales > Paenibacillaceae > Pristimantibacillus > Pristimantibacillus radicis. Next base: position 76,244 of record NZ_BMHY01000017.1, on the reverse strand, counting down.
ACTTCCAAGGCGATCTGGCGAATGCACCAATCTATTCATTCTGGGTAGAGAAGGAATATGGCAACGTTGACTTGGTTTACTTCCAGTTCAGCGCTTATGATCTTGGTAAAACCGTTGTTGGTCAGGAGTTCGGCAACCATGTTGGCGACTTCGAGCGCGTAACCGTCCGTTTGGCCAAATTCGAGCATGAAGGTACGAAATACCTGAAGCCGGTTCAAGTGTATTACGGTGCACACTCCTTCGGAACGACTTACAATTGGAATGAAGTGGATAAAATCAGCGGGACGCATCCCGTTGCCTATTCCGCATTTGGCTCGCATGGCATGTGGAAGGATCAAGGCAGTCATGTGTATCAAAACATCGTCGTTGCGCAGTTAACGGACGTTACGAATCAAGGAACGGCTTGGGATACGTGGAACCGCGTGCAGGCATTCGAATATTTCCCGCTGCAGTCAACGGGAGTTGGCTTAGGCAACCCATGGCCGACTTGGCTGAACAAGGACTATACGAATCCGAATAGCGGTGCAATCTACCGATTCGGCAACCCGTCGCAAGGCTCGCTGTTCGGCCAGCCGTTGCTGGCAGGCGGACCTTCCGGCCCGCAAGAAAAAACGTCCCTGACGAGCGACGTTATACTCGATTAGTACTGAGGAGAAGAAAGGCTGTCCAAAGCACGCGGTGTGCGCTGGACAGCCTTTTTTTGCATGAATATGTTCGGCTAGAGCTGGGCTTGTTGAGATGCGGCGGGTTCGAGCAGATTCAGCGCAATGAGCTTGTCGATGACCTGCTTCGCCATCTCATCCGCCGATTGGAGCCCGTCCAGCAAAATATCGCAGTCCGGTGACACGGCTTCAAACATTTTCAGATAGGAGATGCGTCCGCCGCGAAGATATTCCTCCAGAAAGTCTTCTACATATTGAACGCGCTCCTCTAATGGGAGATGAGTGAAATCATGGCGCAAATTCCGCAGCAGCCTGCGGGCTAGAGCAGTGTCTAAGGGAAGCTCGATGCATCCGACGAAATCGGTCAGATCCGCCATGCCTAGCCGGTTTTTCCCAAACGGTTCTTCGAGAATAATATATTTGGCAGGCTGCAGCTTGCGGTTCCAAGCATCGGTAACTTCGGCTCCGTGGGCTAACGCGTGTAAGTCGCGGAAGAAGATAGGGCTTTCGATAAGCTGGACATCGACTTCTCTACCATCCGCCAAGTCTTGATAGAGATTGGGAGGATACACGGTTGTTTCTTGATAAGCATCGAAGAAAAAAGTCACCGAATCCGGTATGAGCTCGCCTAACCGGGTGACGAGTGTGCTTTTGCCGACAGCGGAAGCCGAGCCGCAGATTGTAATAATAGTGCTTCTTGTTTTATCAAGGGTCATTAGGTCTGATCTTCTCCTCTCAAGAACAGATCTAGCTTCGAATTCACTTCATCCGGTTTCTCCAAATTCATCATATGTCCGGCGCCAGAGACCATTTCGGCCTGCAGGTTGAGTCCTAGGTTTCTGGCTCGTTCGAACGCTGAGGAAGCATCACTGATCACTTCCTGATCGCCAAGCAGAAGCAGGACAGGCATCGTCAGCCGGTGAAGCTCTTCATCGCTATATACACGGGGTGCAACTTGCAAGGACAACGTTCCATACTTGAAAGCGGCATAGAATTGCTCAGCCAGCAGCTTATTCAGACGATGGCGGGACAGCCATCTGAGGAACAGGTTTACATTCCATTTCACCGGCAAGGCTGCCATTAGAATGATGCGGTAAATAAAAACCTTATGCAGCGGGACGAAGGAGGCTGCTGGACTTAACAGAAATAGCTTCTTCACGCGCTGCGGCGCATGGCTTGCGAAATTGATGGCCTGGAACGCCCCGTAGGAAATACCGCCGAGCGTGAAGCTATCCACATGCAGCGCTGCAAGCGTCTCCTCCAGCCATTGCGCGCATTGCTTCAGACTGGCAGGCAGATTGCTCGGCCGGCTGTTATTCAGATCGCCGATAAAATCAAGGGCATAGACGCGATGTTGTTTGGCCAGCGTCGTGATGTTAGGCTGCCAGACTGTTGAACTAAATCCCATCGCGTGCAGCAGTACCAGCGGTTCTCCATCCTCGGGACCGCAGACGATGACATGGGTATCGCCAAAGCTAGTTGGCACATAGATGGTGGAGTGCGGAACCTCCCACTGGGCAAGGCTTTTCGCATATTGGTCCTTGTAGCGGCATTCTTTCTTTAAGGTTTTGAAATGAAGCGGGTTCTCTGATGGGGTGGTGGCAGTCTGTGGCATCACATAATCCCTCCTCGCGGTATTTGGAAGCTTCCGACTGACAGGATGGCGGTTACTGATTTTTTTCAAGACGCCTTGCGAAGCTTTAATTTGTCCTTGGCTACATTTGCGTTAAGGATAAGCTTCAAAGCGGCTACACCTTGCGGCAACTGGTTCGTAATCGTGGTTTTCGGCAATAGGAGTGCGCGATTGCTTCCCACATAGATACAAATTAGAAATTTAGATTCCGTAACTTTAAAAATTTCCTTCCAATTAATATGATAGGCTCCGGAATTAGATGCTGTGGATATACCCGTATTAGAGAAAGTGTAGGAATGATTATGTTGAAGAAGCGCATCCGACTGATACATCCGATTGGAGCGGAAAGTGACGAACAGATACATCAGGCCGCTGACAAGTACGCCTACAGCTGCTCCGCCTAGTATAGCAATCGATACGGCAAGCCCATCCAAGGGCCTGTTTTTTGCCATGAACATGACCGCAAATAGTAACCAATAGACAAAGACACTAATGACTAATAATTTCTTCTGATGCTGCAGATTGAGATGTTGAATATCTTTCCGGGTGAGACGGATATCAAATGATAGTTGTTGTGAGTCTTTCATGCTGCGGTTCCTCCTGAATGTAGTAAATCATTGATTAATAGAAGAAAAATATAGATATATAGGCAGAATATCCTTATTTTAACCTAACTCTTGCAGATGCAGCAACACATGATCGTATTGACTTTGCCGCAACGTCATCGTTTATCCTCCGATTATCCAACATCTTAGGAGGTATATGATGAGAATACGAATTAATGACGTCTTCATTCTGACCATGGCAGAGGGCGATGATTGTCCTGTACGGGGAGATATTCTAATTGAAGGCGATACGATCACGAAGCTGAGTCCGGAAATTGTGGAGGAAGCGGATGAGGTTATTGAAGGCGGGGGCAGGTTTGTTGCTATGCCGGGGCTTATTAATGCGCATCAGCATACGCCAATGAGCTTATTGAAGGGCTTCTCGGATGATCTTAAACTAATGGATTGGCTCGAACGGAAGATGCTGCCCGCAGAGGCTAGAATGACGCCCGAGGATATTTACTGGGGAGCTAAGCTTTCGATGGCCGAGATGATTAAGTCGGGAACGACCGCTTTTGCCGATATGTATATCCATATGAATGAAATTGCCACGGCAATAGATGAAGTAGGGATGCGGGCATCTTTAACCCGAGGGCTCGTGTTTCTGGAGGATGATGGGGGCAAAAGATTAGCAGAGGCACTCGAGCTTGTGGATCGCTGGCATGGAAAAGCAGAAGGAAGAATCACGACGATGCTGGGTCCGCATGCTCCTTATACCTGCCCGCCTGAGCCGCTATCCAGAGTGATTGGGATGGCTGAAGAGATGAAGCTTCCTGTCCATATTCATTTGGCCGAGACGAAAGAGGAGATTGCTAAAATTAGAGAGCAATACAATCAGACGCCTGCAGAGTATTTGTACAATCTCGGACTTTTTGAAAAAGCGCATGTTCTGTTGGCCCATAGTGTGCATTTGAATCGCAGGGATATTGGTTATTTAAAAGGAATGCGCGGTGGCGTGTCGCATAACCCGGTCAGCAATTTGAAGCTGGGCTGCGGTATTGCACCTGTTACTGAAATGATAAAGCAAGGGATTACAGTAGGGCTGGGTACCGACGGGTCGGGGAGCGCCACGACGGTCGATATGTTTGAGGAGATTAAGGCCGCGACATGGCTGCAAAAGCTGGATTATGGCGATCCGACAGTGCTTCCCGCAGGCCAGGCACTCCGCATGGCGACAAGCGAAGGGGCCAAGCTTCTGAATATTGCTCATCAAGCAGGTACTCTTGAGGTTGGGAAGAAGGCCGATCTAATCTTGATTGATATGAACAAACCGCATTTGCAGCCGCTTCATAATGCCGAATCTCTGCTGGCCTACAGTGTAAATGGTGCCGACGTAGATACGACAATCGTCAACGGGAGGGTGCTGATGCGCAATAGGAAGCTAACGACGATTGATGAAGAGGAGTTGATGAAGCAGGTCTCTGTTCGCTCTAGAAGAATTGTAGATGGGATCTGAAGCAGAGGCGTTGCTTTTATTATAGGTTGAGCTTCATACCCTCATGGCTCGCGACAAACCCAAGCCGCTCATAGAAACGATGGGCGTCCCCGCGCTGTTTATCCGTTGTCATCTGCACAAGTCCGCATCCTGCGGACTTGGCATCATGAAATACTTAAACGTTTCCTCATCTCGTTCGTTCAACTACCTTTAATTGTTTAGCGTCTCGTAACTATATTCGGCTTGCTCAAGCAGGTTAGCATCAACACTGCATCGTACTATCCGACATCTGCAGCCTTCCCCCTTCGTTAGCTCATATTACCTTCTTCCATTAAGCGATCATTGCGATGATCTAAGCAGTAACGTTTTTTATCTAAGCTTCAAAGAGTAAATGAGGATACTTACTTGCTTTGTTTTCAGAAGTTGGACAGGAAAGCGGAACGTAATCTGTTAGTCCGTTCAGAATATATTCAATTAGATGATAACATTCAATTCTATCTTTTCTGTAGTAGCACTGGTTATGCTATCCATAAGAATACCTTTAGAAATCTCTATAGTATAGTCAGTTCAATTCTTATTTTTTTTTATTAAAGCAAATACTTTTACTTTTATTCTATCAAAGAAGTTGCTTAGATATTTTTTAACTAGAAAACCTACCAGAGCAAAGAGTAGTGAAATAACTATTATAAACATAAATAGTTTTAGTCCTGTTTCTATAGATTCCATTTAAATACAGCGCCTCCTTTTCATTTAGTATTATATACTTAACATCCACTCTTAAGCCAATATCAAGAAAAAAATTAGGATTACAAGAAAGTTTTTTTCTATAGAAATTGAAATTTGTATTTTTATAAGTCGAACTAAAGAAATCAACAGTAACATCCTGATATAGAAGCAGAGGTTACCTTGGCCATAAGTAGAATAATAGGGAGGATTTGAGATTTTTCGTTAATTGGTCGAACTACGGAAATTTTTATCAAAATGTAAACATCAAATTGAACCTAGGGATGTTAGTATCCGCGAATAAGGAATTCAGAATATATAGATAAAGAAATGTTCATTATCCTTTTATCGAGATGTAAGAATATATCGACCCAATAACAAGTGACAGTAAACTAAAAAAAGGTAAATGTTCACAACATGTTCATAATTAAAAAAAATAAATATAAATACTGGATAATATGTTGTTATAGTGTTAAGATGGTGAAAAAAGGAGGTTTTATAATGTTGAAAAAGATTACTAGTTTATGTACTACTCTATGTCTATCTATCGCTCTAATTTTACCGGTTAGTGCACCGGTAAGCGCAAGTGGAACACTATCACCGGACACCATTGTAACTAAAGAAAATGTAAACCAGGTAGTGGAATATTTGGGGTTAGATCCTAGAGATTTGAAAAAAGCTAATGCTTCAGATGAATCTGTCACTGTTACCGTGGGGGAATTGCAACAAGTCATTAATCAATTAAAACAAGCGCCAAAAGAAGTTACATCAACAGAGAACCTCAATGTAATAGCTCCTCTAGCTTCGTCTGATTTTTGTACTGGATTAAAAATGTTATATTATACAACTAATCTTGGTGGATCGTTTGAATTATCATATGAAGTAGCTGCAAATTACTCGTGGAACAAATTTACTTCTGTAAATAATGCGACCGTTTCAGTAATAGATAACGATGACAATCTCCTTACTACTTTTACAATATCTAGTAGAGAAGTTGGGGCTAAAGTTATTAGTTCCGGTGCCAAAGTTGAACTGACAGCTAAGGTTAAAGTAGATTCGTGGTTATCAGTTGGAAACGTGGGAATTATCAAGGTAATGACAACATCAGTTAATACATCAAAGGAATGGAATACTACACAAGCAGGAATCCCAATGTGCGTTTAGTAGAATATCTAGTATTTCTTGTGTCTTCATTCTAGGTCTCATATTTCTTGTTACCCTTAGTCAAGCAGTGATATTAGCGCTGCTTGACTTTTATCTTTAGGAATGAAACATGGTTAAGAACTTAATTGCTAAACAGTAGCCAAACCAATGATGTATTGCGAGGTTTGCCGCTCTTTTTGTTTATCATAAGCACAATTTAATGAGATGCTCCTTTAAATAGAAAGTGGTAGCTATTTTCAGGAGAATCGTAATATAATTTCTTTTATATTCAAATGCTAAATGAAATTCAGTATTCCTTTTGAGTAATTCCTCAGAGACTCTTCGGTTTCATATAAACAATTAACTTTCTAATAAATATCAAAATTAATTGTAATTTTATGAATCAATATTTCGCGCAAACTATATGCTGTACGAGCTTTTGTCTACGATCTTCTACTTCTATATTATCCCTAATTAAAACAAAAAGAACCAAGATAATGCGGTTCTGAACATTCACATATATGGTGTGCTCGATACGATTTGAACGTAGGACCTCCAGTTTAGGGAACTGTCGCCGGGATTCCTGTTGAGGGCACGGGGTAAATTCAGTTGTATTAATGGTTATTCATTTCGATCAAGAACAATAGACTACGTTTGTAATATGCTTCCCAAATAGTAGACAGCGGGTATTTAGGGCTGCAGCAGAAATTGCGGACTTTAACCATACAAAAAGGGAAGACGGAGCATCCGGCAGCAGCCAGCCCGTCTTCCCTTTTTTATATCTAACGCCAATCAGTTATTCGTTCGGATACACCATGACTTTAAGGCTGCCCGCCTTGTTCGTCCGGGCTCTCTCCATCGCTTCTTGCGTTTGGGCAAGCGGATAGCGGTCGGTAATGAGTGACCCGACATCGGAAATACCGGAAGCAAGGGCGGCTATGCCGCTTGGATACGTATTGGCGTAACGGAATACGCCATATAGATCAAATTCATTGTCAGCAATAGAAGGAATGTTGAGCGGAATTTCGGCCTGGGCCGGGAGTCCGACGATAGCCAGCTTACCGCCGCGGCGAAGCGAACCGAGAGCTGCCTGCAAGGCGTGGGGACTGCCCGCCGTTTCCCAAGCGACGTCGACGCCAATACCGCCTGTTACCCTGCGAATTTCCTCTATTGCATTATGGTCGCGTACGTTGATAGCATGGTTTGCGCCGAGCCGGAGTGCTGCCTCCAGACGAATCGGCTCCAGATCCGTAACGAAGATTTGACTTACGCCGTAGGCTTTAGCCGCGACAACCGCCATAAGGCCGACAGGACCCATGCCCATAATGGCAATTGTCGAACCTGGCTTGAGCTGCGTGCGTGCAGCCGCATGAAGGCCAACGGAGAAGGGCTCGTTCAACGACGCTTCCTCAAAGCTCAGGTGGTCAGGAATGTGGAATAAGTTGTCCTCGCGCATGATGATGTACTGAACAAAAGCACCGTCAACGGGCGGAGTAGCCAGGAATTGTACCTCCGGACACAGGTTATATCTTCCTTGCTTACAGTATTCACAGCGGCCGCATACGATGCCGGGCTCCACCGCCACCCGGTCGCCATTCCGGAAGCGGGAGACCTTTTCTCCGGTTGCAGCAACGATACCCGCGCATTCATGTCCGAGTATGATCGGATTCTCGACAACATACGGACCGATCTTGCCATGCTCGTAGTAGTGAATGTCTGAGCCGCAGATTCCGACAGCCATTACCTTAACTAGCACCTCATCGGGACCAGGCTGTGGAACGGGAAGCTCCTGAATGACGATTTCTCCCGGTTTCAACATGACAGCCGCCTTCATAACGGCAGGAATTTCTGATTGTACCATAGCGTTGTACGCTCCTTCTGTCAGAATGGAAAGAAAGGCTGCCTCGGTAAAAAACTATACAGCCGCTGCTGCTTCTTGTTCGATCAGAGAGTCGATGATCATTTTGAAGATGGCCAGGTCATTTTTATAATCCTCGGGAGTTGTCTTTATTTCCGTACCCTTCGTAATCGCGTCATAGAAGTACCGAAGCTCTCGCGTATAGGGGTCGGTAAGTGTTGGACGAACGACGGATTGCTTGAAGGTTTCACCTGCAGTCTCGACGATATGCAATTCGGTCGGCAGATGACGGATATAAGGCGAGTTGTATTGAATCCGCACCGATTTGGTGCTGGAATACAGCTCAATATGGGCATCAAACCGGCCCTGTGCATCAACGCCAGTCTCGAAGGTTACGCCGAAATGGCCATAGTCGAGAATAGAGCTCAGGAAGTTGCCCCCTGAAGCGGTTGGAATCTCGGACAGCTTGGAGCCGATAACCCGTTTCGGCATACCAATCAATTCCCTCATAGCGGAGAGGTCATGGCTGGATAAGCCGCACAGTAGGCGATATAGCGAGCTGTATGGGGAAGAGGCGTCCAGTCCCGTCGCTTCTTTGACGAGCCGTTCTGCACGGACTCGCTTGTCCTCCTTCAATTCATCGGGAATATCATGGAAGGTCAAGACGTTGCTGGATTGTTGAACGAAAAAGCTGTTTGGCCCAATAATGTCACGTACGCGAATATAGTGGATGTTGTCAAAGCCGCCAATTTCCACTACCGCCTCTTCGAATGCTGCCGCGTAGCGTCTCATGTAGCCGACCATTACTTTGACGTTGTTCCGGTCTCGGGCTTCAATAATAGCGTCCGCCTCCGATTGCGTCAGCGTCATTGGCTTTTCGACAAGCACATGCTTGCCCTCGTTGGCTGCCGCAATAACACATTCGGCATGATACTCATCACTGTTCAATACAAATACGGCATCGATATCGGCTTGCTTAACAAGCTCAGAGGCTTCCGTATATAGATTCGTTACCCGATACTTCTCTCCCATGGCTGCGACCAGCTGAGGTGAAATATCGCAAAGGGCGACGATTTTGTATTGCTCAGGCAAGGAGTCCAGTACGGGCAGGTGAATGACTTGTGCGACTTCTCCGAGTCCTATAATGCCGACATTAATAATGTTCGTGTTCATCGAGTTTCTCTCCTTATGTGTTTTCAAGTATTAGCCTTTGACAGAGCCGGAGGCTGCGCCGTAAGCGATATATTTTTGTACGAATAGCAGGAAGATCAGTATAGGCAAAGCCGACAGTGTCGCTGCAGCCGTCAGTCCGCCCCACTGCGTGGCGTTCTGCTGCATGAACATTTGCAGTCCAAGCGGCAAGGTCATCAGGCTTTCTTTCTTAATGAAGATATTCGGAATGATATAGTCGTTCCAGGACAACAGAATCGTAAAGATCGATACCGCTGCAATGCCCGGACCTGAGATCGGGAGTACAATTCGGGTGAAGGTACTCCAGCGGTTACAGCCGTCCATCCAGGCCGCTTCCTCAATTTCGCCCGGGATGGAGTCGAAGAATCCTCTGAACATGAGGACGGACACCGGCAGACTAATCGAAGTCTGGATCAGGATAACTCCTGTTAACGTATCGATCAGATGCAGCGATCGGAACGCCAGGAACAGCGGGAGCATGATCAGCACGAAAGGAAACATTTGCAGCAGCAGCAGAACGACCGAGAAGGAGCCCGTCAGTCTTGTACGGAAACGTGAAATCGCATAGCCAGCCAGAGCGCCGATTAGGATGGTTGCCACTACGGTTAGAGAAGTTACAATAATGCTATTGATAAACTGCTGCCAGAAGGCAGATTTGTCGTTGACAAACAGATAATTTTCCATGGTCCAATGCTGCGGCATCACCTGTGTTGAGGTCATAATTTCTGTATTCGATTTGAAGGAATTCAGCACCATTGTGATGACGGGCAGGTTCACGACAATGGATATGACCAGCAAAAAGAGGAACACAAGAGCAATTAGCGGTTTTTTAATCATCGTCTAATCCTCCTTCTTCTGGACTCTCATTAGAATCAGTGCAAGAGCCAGCAGAACGATCAAGCTCAGAATGCCGAGTGCCGAGCCGATGCCGGTTGAGCTTTTGATAAAGGCATATTTATAGCTCATAATAATCAGGTTTTGGGTAGCATCAAGCGGTCCGCCAGATGTCAGCAGCCACAGGACGTCAAAGTCATTGAAGCTCCAAATGCTCATCAGAATCCAGCTTACGAAGGTTGCAGTCTTGAGCTGTTGCAGCGTAATGCTGACAAAAGTCCGCCATTTGCCGGCCCCGTCAATGCTCGCCGCTTCGTACATATCGTTGTTAATCGTCTGTAAGGTTGCCAGCAGGGAGACCATCATGAACGGGAAGCTTCTCCAGATTTTGACCATGATAACGGAGAATACGGCCCATTTTTCCGAGCTTAGGAATAGAATCGGTTCGAAGCCAAACGCTTGAATGACAGTATTGACTAGTGCGGTCTGATCTCCAATCATCGAGCGCCAGCCGACCATCGAGACGACGGAGGATACGACCCAAGGCACGAGCAAGGCTACACGGAATAGGCCTCTGCCCGGAATGTTCATATTGAGCAGCACGGCGAGGAACAGTCCGACCACATAGCTGCCTAGAACGGAGCAGATCGTAAATCCGATGCTGAAAGTGAAGGCTTTCCAAAATTCACTCATTCGGAATATCTCCGCGAAATTCGCGAAGCCGACGAAGGATCCGGAATTCAGCAAGGAGCCGTCTTTCAGACTATAGATAATGCCGGAGATGAAAGGATACAGACTGACAAGGGATATAAATAGGATTGCCGGGCCCAGCATGCGAAGCTGCAGCCACTTCACGCCTTGTTCTTTCATGGATGTCACTCACTTTCCCGGATGTGGAGGAAACGCCTCTCGGCGTTCCCCGCATCCAAGTTCATCATTTTTTGTTGCCCATGATTGTCTCGTATTTCTTGGCGGTTTCTTCCATCGATTCTTTAACAGGTTTGCCAGACATCAGCTTTTGAATCATCGTCAGCGTCGTTCCGTCGCCTTCAATCTCATTCAGCTCAGGGAATCCGCCAGTAGCTTGGAAGCCTGTCGTTTTCATAATGCCAAGGTATTTATCGGCAATAAGCTTGAGGATCGGATTGTTCTGCCAGTAAGGATCTTGGGTGAACGATTGTTTAACCGGGAATCCGCCTTGTTTGCCTTCCGTCCAGAGCGTTTTGTTGTTCTCGGACCACCACTTAAGGAAGGTTTTCGCCTCATCCGGGTGCTTGGTCGCTTTATAGATCATAATGTTGTTAACCCAGCCGAGCGTAGCTTTATCGCCATGCGGTCCAGCGAGCGGCTCCAATACGCCGATTTTATCAGCTAATTCCGGGAAGCTGTCCGGCAAGCTTGGTGTGTGAATGAACACGCCGCCACGTCCGGCGCCGAATTCTTTGACGCCGCTGTCGCCGTTGAAGCCCAGCATAGCTGGATTGACGGAGCCGTCGCTAACGATATCGGCCAAGAATTGAGCTGCCTCGACGTTGCGATCGTTCAGCAGGTCGACTTTCTTGTCTGGCGTGAAGATGCCGCCGCCGTTGTTCAGCATAAGGGAGAACAGCGCTTGAAGGCCCAGGTTCGGATCATTGCCCGGCAGTACAAGGCCGTATTTGCCGTTGCCGTTGATTTTCTTCAAGTCGGCTCTCAGCTCATCCCATGTCTTCGGAAGCTCGGTAATGCCAGCCTCTTGGAAAACATCCTTGCGGTAAAAAGGAACCCGGATGTCAATCATCCACGGGAAAGCGACATAATGTCCGTTATACTTGAGCGCCTCGACGCTGCCTGGCACGAAATCATCCAGCTTGCCTTCGCTTCGCAGCTCTTCAATAACATCATCAATTGGAAGGATGGCATCATTGTCTGTGAACTGGAATGCCTGGTAGCCTGCGCCCGTGCTGATATCTGGCGGAGCGCCTGCTGCGATTGCGGTCGTAAAGGTCTGATACCAGTTGTTCCATGGCGTGGACTGGTAGGTCACTTTAATATTCGGATGCTCGCTGTTGAATTGTTCAACCAGCTTTTGCGCGGCCTCTACATAAGATGGAGGACCCCAGACCATATCCCAAAAATTAATTTCTACAGGCTTCTCTGCAGTGCCGCTTCCCGGCTTGGAGCCGTTCGTCTGCGGTTCACCGTTGCTGCCACTGCTGCAAGCGGTTACAGAAAAAGCAATTACGATAATGAACAAAACCGTCAACCATTTCTTCGACATTCTTTTAGACATTTACATTCACCCCTGTTTATGTTCGTAGTAGCCTCTTGCCGATTTCGTAGCCGTTAGACGGGTCTGTCATCACCACCTTAGAATAATATAAAACGTTTAATTATAATTAGAATAACATGTTAAAACGCTTACAACTATAAATAAAATTGAAACGTTTATATTTTGAAGAATAGCCTATCGGCACCCATCTGTCAATATTAGATTTGGGCGCCGCTGCTTTCTCGAATAATCAGCTTCATAGGGAACGTGACTGTTTTCGCAAAATGATCGGTATCCGGCTTCTCAATTTGCTCAATCAGAATGGTAACGGCAGAGCTCGCCATCTCGGTAATCGGCTGTCTGACAGTCGTTAGAGCAGGACGGTACAGGCTGGCCATATTAATGTCATCAAATCCAACCACAGCTTTATCTGTTGGGACATGCATGCCCATATCCTCAAAGGCTTTGATTGCGCCAATTGCAATGAGATCGTTCGAGCAGAAGATCGCAGTGAATTCCACGTTATCCTTGCAAAGCTTCTTGGCACAGTCATAGCCGTACTGGCTGAAGAATTCAAATTTCTCTTCCTGTCCGCTGATCATGAGCCGTTCATCAACAGGAATCCGATTCAGCATCAGCGAATTACGGTAGCCCAGCTCCCGTTCAATGCCGCTCAAATAAGACCCGATATAGGCGATCTTCGTATGGCCAAGTGAAATCAGATGATCGACAACCTCCATGGAGCTGGCCATGTAGTCACCCCATACGGTCGTCAGCTTCTTCTCGTAAGGGTGGAAGGAAACGAGGGGGATGCCCCATTCCAGCAGCGCTTCAACATAGCGTTTGTCGGCCTTGCTTCCAAGGCCAAGGGATGCGATAATAACGCCGTCGACATTTCGCTCTTTGAGCGTGTTCAACGAAATTTGCTCCACTTTAGGGTCGGATTCGGTCGTTAAAATAAGCAGGGTGTAGCCGAAGTTGAGCAATTGTCTTTGTATATTGCCGGCGAGAGAACCCCAGAATTCATTGGAAAGGGAAGGGACGACCATGCCGATTGTGTTGGTCTTCTTCCGGATCATCGTTCGGGCAGCTTGATCCGGAACGTAATTCAGCTTTTCAATGACTCGCGTTACCTTTTCCCGCGTCTCTTTCTTTACAATATCCTTGCCGTTAATGACATTGGAGACAGTAGCGATGGATACTTTGGCTTCTCTAGCGACATCTTTAATGGTAGCCTTCATGATTGCCCCCTTGAAAAATTTAAACGTTTAATATTATCTTTAAATATTCGCAGGGGATTGTCAACCTAATTGTTGAGATGAGGCTTGCCCTCTATTCAAGAATGAGCTTCATACCCTCATGGCTGGCGGTAAATCCAAGCCGATCGTAGAAGCGATGAGCGTCCCCGCGCTGTTTGTCCGTTGTCAGCTGTACCAGCCCGCATCCGGCAGACTTGGCAATGGAAATCGCCTCTTGAAACAAAGCTTCGCCCACCCCTTTTCCCCGGTAGCTGCTGTCAACCCGCACCCCTTCGATTTGAGCACGCAGCATCCCTTGCCGGGCGAGGCCGGGTATGATAACCAGTTGGAGGCATCCAATAATTGCTTCGTCTTCGATGGCTAGAATGATTTGATTGCCGGTTTGCGCCTCCATGGCGGCAAATGCTTCGTGGTAAACTGCGGGAAGCGGGTCTTCAAAGCGCTCGCGCTGCGAGCCGAGCTCGTCGTCCGCAAGCATGCGGACAATAGCGGGCAGGTCGGTTTCTTGTGCTTTTCGAAAATGCATGGTGGTTCACTCCTATTTAATATAATCGTAGTACGGTTTCTTCGTCTAAATCCACGAGTTGGGCTACTTCCGCAGCGGAATATCCAAGTTTTCGTGCACGTACAATTAATTCCACTTTTACTGTTCCTTCTCTTATTGTATTCGCCAACAATTTATCGAAATCCATAAGGTCATCCTGTACTTCGCCATCAAGCGTAAAGATCATACTGTAGTTGGCTATGTATTCGTTCAAATACCTAATATTTAAAGTGCAACTCACATAATGAGGATTCTCTGTTAAATGAGTGAATTGATAAGATTGAAATTCGGTTTGAAGCATTTTAAGATTGGACTTCCCTCTAAAAGTGGCAAAAAAGTCACCTCTATTGTCTTTCTTCCAGTTATCCATATAGTTTGAGAAGCCTTTAGATGTTCTTTCTAATAGGTTGTGACTCTCCGCCCATTCTGACAGCCATGTAAAGCTCATTTAGGAGTAACCGCCTTTCTGATTTAATCCCGAGCGTCTTGAACCTTCCTCAAGCAACTCATTCTAAAGGTTTACTGGCTTGAAATAATTCATTTTGATTATCCAGATAGTTTAATGTTTCTTCAATATCATCTTGGTTGAGGGTCTTCATAATGATTAGATGTTGAATATTTATACCCGGGGGAGATGTAACTTGATCCATCAAATAGTTTTTCAATTTGTCAGGGGTCGTAATTAAACACCAACGTTTGCTGCTGTCTGTGAAAGTTAAGGTTACTTCTAATAGTTCAAATTCATTAATTTCATCGTCTAATTTCCAACTAGTTAAAATGGGTATTTGATGCTTTCCTTCAACGAAATAATATTTTGAGATCCATACTCTTCTTCCATGATTACCGGTAATTCTATAATTTTCATTCTTTTCGTCAAACACTGTATAAGTTTTACCTCTTAAGAGTGCATGACCATAGTTTCCTATGCTGATACAGGTTACATCAAATGTGCTCATAGGTCGAATTCCTTTTTGGAAGTATCTTGAAATTAAACATTAACCTCATCCCAATTGATGAGGATGTAACAGAGTTGAAATCCAAGCAGAATGATATAACAAAGACTTAATCGAAATCCTAATTTGAGTCGTCTGGCTTCAGACATAGATATATCATTGTTATTTTGCATGTTCGCAGGATTTAGTTTTCGGCGTAGTTTGATTATTTTTACAAGTTCAATAATTCCTAGAATGCCCCATAATGGCGTGAATACTAATTGGAGTGCATTAGCGACAGACAGAAGAAAGGGAAACCCTTCATCTGAGACCAGCCTCAATTTAAAGGATAGATTAACTAAGTAGGGTTATTATAAAAAAGAAGATCCCTGTAATACTAAATATCGGGAAATGTATATTTTCTCGCATCGTTTCGACATCCTTTAGTTCTGCCATGCTACATACTATTTATTCTAATTCCATTATATTATAATTTGCTACTCGTCCGACACTATAACTACTTGTCGCTTACTAAGAAATTTATTTGGAATTATGAGGACAATTTGGTTTGTGTATGAATTAACTAAAAAATATAGGATTATAATATATTAGAAAAAAGTACATATATGATATATTACAAGTGCGGACCAGATACGACACCAAGGGAGATGTTCTTCCCTCTAGTCGTGTCTTTTTTATAGTTTTGATAAATCTTAACTTTTATATATGTCATAGTAATAGAATTCGGAGGATTGCAAAGTTGAGAAGAATGATTGCTCTACTCGTGGTTTGCGGAATAGCGATTAGTTTGACGGCGTGTCAAAAAGATTTGAACAAAAAAGAGCCGGTAATTACGCAGGAAATACGATTTCAAGTTTTACCGTTAGGCAGAACAAAAACATTGGAAAATATCGTGGAGCGATACAATGCCGAGCATCCTCAAGTCAAGATTGTTGTTGAAGAGACAGATACTAAGCAAATAATGAGCCCTACACAATATCTACGTGAAGAATTGCCTGCTGATATCGTCTTATTTTCGAGCGGAGAACCGGGCGATCTCAAGCAACTTGAGAAGGAAGATCTGCTGCTAGACCTGAATATCTCGCTTCAATCGCTTGAAAGTTCACTACCACCTGCGTTGCTGGCTGGCTCGATTCTGAATGACAAGCAGATCGTCGTGCCGGTATCCATAAATCCATCGGTCATGTATTACAATAAGAGGCTATTTGAGCGAGCGGGATTAGACATGCCTGGGGACGATTGGACTTGGGAGCAATACGATTCGTATTCGCGTGCAATTGACCAGCTTGGAACTGATATTTATGGCTCACAATTATCGTTCGTGTTTCCACCCTTCCCCAATCAATTCAGTTGGCTCGTACAGAATAGCGGGAACAGCATTCAATCAACGGATGGATGGTACCAAGATTATATAGATAGCCCTGAGACCGTTCATGTTGCTCAATGGCTGTACAATTACTTTAAACATAATAAAGGAAAGTCAATGGAGAGTTTCCCGCGTTTTGAAGAGGGCATAGTCGGGATGTCCGGCAGGGCAATGGATACGGAGCTTTATAATAAACCTAATAGTACTGTGGAGCTGGGAATCGCAACCTGGCCGCATTTCGAAGGGACTGCCAGAGCCAATCCGGCAAGCTATGTCTATTACGGAATATCTAGCAAAAGCAAAGCTCCAAAAGAGGCATGGAAGTTTCTTGAATATTTATATTTCAACGCGAATGATGATGCGGTCGCGCTTGCGCATGCTAACTATACGGTACCGGTCTTCGAGCCGTTGCGCGAAGCTGCGCGCAAGGGGGCAGATGAGACGGCAGAACTTTACTATAGAGAAGCGGAGTATGCGTACACGATGCCGATTTCACCAAGAAATCCGATATGGAGCGACAAGGCATTGAGTATGTTCTCGGAGATTTGGACATCTCCAATCGATGAAATCCAACAAAGGCTGCATGAGGTAGGCGTCGAACTCGACAAGCTAGAAGGGTAACCGGTGAGTACAACTTCATCTCAACATCCTCAAAGAAATAAAAAGAATCGCGAAACCACGCGATTCTGAAGTGTTTTAAAATGGCGGCCCCGGCCAGAATCGAACTGACATCTACCCTTTAGGAGAGGGTTGCTCTATCCGTTGAGCTACGGAGCCGTGAAAGTAAAGTTATGACAAAAGTTGAATGAGGCCTAAAAATTTGCATCCACCAATCTCTGCTGACAGAGCTGTTCGAGCCCAATTGTTGTTGCAATACTGCCGCTCAATCCTGTTGAACTACGGCGCGCAGCAAGTATTATTTTAACATGGGAGCTTTTGGGGTGCAACTCAACTGTCACGAGCTAGCGTAGCTTTCTGTGCAACTATCATCCGTCCGCTTCTAGTGTTCTTAGAGGTCCCAAAGGGCGTTAAGTATAGAAGGGAAGTGCGTGGAAGATACATTAAAGGCCCCGCAGGGTCTTAACTATCCAGAGAATGCCCTAAATCCTCGATTTAAGGGCTGTCGGCTTTAGACAAGGTACTCCCGAGGTCTTAAGTGAAAGGGGAACGCGCCATATAGTCGTCATAAGGGCTTTTGAAGGTCTTATTGAAAACGGAGAGCTCAGAGGGTTGGCCGTGAAGTGAATTGAGCATAGTTAAGGGCTGCACCCTTTAGAATCTCATGAGCTAACCCAATACCATTCTACAGGGTGCATTTCCTTCCTCAATAGAGGACTATAACTTCAGCTTTACTTCTCAAAAAGCTCATTATACCGCTGCGCAGGCGCAACGCGATACAAGGATCGCCCGTCAGCATCGGCCACAGCGCCGCCCTCAGCTGTTAATCCCCAGCCGAACGAAAGCACTGACGCGAGCTGGGCTGCCTCAGCATCCGTCAGCGATGCGATAACGATCTCCGAGTCCGGTTCGAGGACGAGCTTCGCATCTTGCTGAAGTGCGACCAAGATCCAGCTATGAATGCCGCGGATCGTATTGTATTTGATCTGATAGCCGTTCTCCACGGCAGCTTTCAACACTGCGGGCTCCTCGGACGCTAAAGTCTTCAGACCCGCATAATCGAACTTGAACTTGCTGTCGTCTTGCGGCAGATCGCCGTTGTTTACACGTTCGATCAACTGCTCCTTCGTCCAGCCCAGTGATTTGAGCGACTCCAGCTGCAAGGCATCCCACTGTGACAGTTTTGCTTTGGTTTCATTTGCTTGAGTCATATCGATCACTCCTTATTTTCTAATTATAATAGGTCCTTATATGAAAGAGACGCCCCCGGCCAATAGGCATCGGCCGGGGGGCGTCTCTTATTCATTCCTGCAGCTTATTTGCTTGCTTTGTAAGCGTTCAGGAATTCTTTTGCTTTTGCCGCATCGGCTTTCAGTTCAAGACCTGTGTTCACCATAGGGCTAAGCGTAGATGTCGCTTTGAATTTGTTGCCGCCATAGTAAGTGATGAAGTCATCTTGGTTCAGGGAGTAAAGCACAGCTTTGCGCAGATCTGCGCTTTCTGCAACTGGACGGTTCTTCGTATTGAACAGCAGGTATGAAACTGCGTTGCTCGGAAGCGTCTGGAGCGAAAGCTTAGCGTCGCCCTTCACGATATCGAACTTCGTCTCGGAAACGCCGTAGTACAGGTGAATTTCGCCGCTGCGAAGTGCGGACAACGAGCTGTCTGCGTCTTTGATGAAGCGGATTTTGATGTTGTTGATTTTAGGCTCATGCTCCGTGCCTTTCATGTAGGCCGGGTTTTTGTAGAAGATTGCATCGTAATCGTTTTTGTACGACAAGATGTAAGGACCGCTTGTGTACAGCGTGTTGTTGTACGCGCTGCCTTCAGTTACTGTGTTTTGGTCGCCGTATGGAATATCTTTGTTCGGATCGAATTTTGCAACGTCATAAGTGTTGATTTTTTCAACTTGTTTCTTGGATACGATACCAGCCGATTGGTGAGCCAGGTAGTTGAGTACTTGCGGGAACGGTGTCGTTGTCGTCAGCTTCACGACTTGGTATTTGCCTGATGCGTTGTTTGCTTGTGTTTTATCGGAAACAAGCTCGGAAATTTTTGAATCCAGACCTTTTTCAAGAGCAGCTTTAACTGTGGAATCTCCACCGGATACTTTGACCGCATCAAGTGCAGCAAGATCCGTTACGACTTCAGCAGATTTAATGTGCTCATGCAAAGTAAAGGTACGGTGATCTGGTACGGAGTTTTTGTTCTTCGCGCGGTCCAGCGAGAAGATAACGTCGTCCGCGCCTACGCGCTCGCCTGTATCGACAGCCAGCTTGTCCTTAATTTGGGCAAAGTTGATGTCATCTCTCAGGATGAAGTAGTAGTCGGAGTTGCCTTCTGCAATCGCATGGTTGCGCGAGAGTGAACCGACGGACGTGATATGGTCGTCATCTGTCAGGTTAACCAGACGAACGTATTGGTTCGTATTGATGATGTTGATGGAGCCGTCATTGCCTTTAATCGGGTCAAGCGACGTCAGTGTAGGCATGGTGGATTGAAGCACCAGTGCGTCTTTGTTACGCTTGGATACGTCGTTGAAGTCCAGTTCTTCCCAAGGAAGTGAACGGGATTTCGACAGGCGTACGGAAGCCGGGTTCAGCACATCTTTGTTAAGAGCTTGTGCTTTGAGCGAGCTGTACAGCGGAACGATATAGGCTTTGTCGAAAACAAGCTTTTGTTCAAAATCTTTGTACGTAGCTGCAAACTCTTCAGGCGTCTGGGAAGCTGCTTGGTCGATAAGCGCATCAATTTCCGAGTCGGACAAGATGCTGTAGTCGCCGCCAGTTTTGAAGAGTGAGCGAACCGCGTAGTCCGGGTTGCCTGTTACAGTTGTCCAGCTGGACAACGAGACATCAAAGTTGCCTGCGTCTTGCTGTGCTTTGTAGCTGCTGTAGTCGGCTTGGATGTTCAGTTTCACGTTGAA
Source organism: Paenibacillus radicis (ex Gao et al. 2016) (assembly GCF_014641555.1). Classification (GTDB taxonomy): domain Bacteria; phylum Bacillota; class Bacilli; order Paenibacillales; family Paenibacillaceae; genus Pristimantibacillus; species Pristimantibacillus radicis. The sequence goes on along the minus strand of NZ_BMHY01000017.1, from coordinate 56,243 downwards.
GCCGTTTTTGCCCAGCTGATCGCGGATAATATTGAGATCGGCTTCGTTGGCGCTCATGCCGAGCACCTCGATGTCTACGGGATTACTGTCGACGACTTTGGTACCTTCGGTTGGCTGCGGTGATTCCGAAACGTCCTTCTTGGTTGTAAGCGAGCAGCCGCTGATCATAATAGTCAAACTGAGCAGAATGGCTGCAAATTTACCTTTGTTTTTCATGATGATGTTCCCCTCCTGGAAAAAATGTTTTTTTTTATATTTAACTCACATTCATTCATCGTCCATTCATGGTTTCGAAACGTAGATGTAGATAGAATATGAATGAGGTTACTTAAGGTAGATGTTGCTTGTGGCTAAAAGTTAATCCAGCTTCGGATCAAGCGCGTCGCGCAAGCCGTCACCAAGGAAATTGAACGACAGCACCAGCCCAATAATCGCTAGACCCGGATAGATAGCGGTATAGGAATGGGTCTCCAAATACGCGCTGCCTAGCTTTAATATATTGCCCCATTCCGGAATATGAGGCTCAACGCCTAGTCCGAGGAAGCTCAAGCTGCTCGTCGAGATCACGGCCGTACCAATTGTAAGGGTTGATTTGACGATCATCGGCGCCAAGGAATTCGGTACGATATGTTTGAACAAAATCTTCATATCACCTGAACCAAAGGCCCGTGCAGCTTGCACGTATTCGAGCGTGGACACCAGCATGACGTTCGCCCTCATCGTACGGGCGTATGTCGGAATGGCGCCAACGCTGAGCGCAATAATCAAGTTAGTCGTGCTTGCTCCGAATGCGGCGATGATTGCGATTGCCAGCAGAATACCGGGAATCGAGTACAAAATATCCAGCGCACGCATAATAATGTTGTCCGTTTGCCGCCCGTAATAACCGGATATCGCGCCAAGCGCGCCGCCGATCAATACGGGAATCAAGGTTGATAATAAGCCAACCACAAGGGAGATGCGCGCTCCGAACACGATTCGTGAGAACAAGTCCCGGCCGAAGTTGTCTGTGCCGAGCGGGTATTCAAGACTCGGCGGCTGGAAGATCGCGCTGTAATTATTATCGATTGCCATCCCATAGTCGAAGGTCAAGTAGCTAGTAACGGATACAGTGAGCAAGAACAGAATAAAGAGCAAGCCAAGCATCGAAGTGGAGCTTCTAGATAACCGGTCGACGATGTCGTTTAGCTTGGAGCCGGTTGTATAGCCCTTGTCCCGCAGCTTGCCAATCAGCAGAAGGCCAAGGAATAGGGCGAACAGATTACCGGATACTGCTGTCACAATCAATAACAAGGCGACCAGCCACATCCATGAGGGCAGCAGTGTTCCATTCGCGAATTTAGCGACGAGCAGCAAAGCTATAAACTGTACCGCTGCCGATAAGAGCAATAGAACCATACCGATCAGGAAAGTGTCCGACACGTAAGGCTTGAACAGGTTGAGAGCCGATACCGCGAATACAAGAATGGTCGTCATCAACGTATAGACGGCTAACGTGTAGGCAGCGGTTTTCTTCCGTTTAATTAGCTGGAAAGCGACAGCGGCTATGAAAATGTTGGCGGTCAACAAGCTCAACAGGAGCACGTATCCCAGACTTCGTGTTGCAGTGGTAATCTCGCCCTTGCGAATCAGGTTGCTGCGGATCAGCGCCCATACCGCAAGCTGCAGTCCGGCAAAAACGAAGTAGCCGATGCTGAAGGCGAGTACGGTTGGTCTGAACGCACCTTCCGCCGCCGAGTAGCTGTTGAGAAGGAACACCAGCGCAAGCGCTAGAGACACGATGCCTGCGAAGCTGGCTTGTCCATATTCAGAGGCTGATTTCAGCCGAAAATTAATCTCTTGTTTCGTAATAGCTGGATTCGTCACGGGTTGCACCTGCTTTAGTATTGTTTCATCTTGGAACGAATTCGCGGATCAAAGAATGCATACATCAAATCAACGATCACGTTGATAATCGAGATTGTAATAGCTGTATAGACGACGCCTCCCATAATGCTCGGGATGTCGGGTATAAATTGTTTGTCTACAATAAAGCTGCCGATACCGCTAATGTTGAATACCTTCTCTGTAACGGCAGCTCCGCCGAGCATGCCGCCGAATTGAAGGCCGATTACAGTAATGATCGGGATCAGTGCGTTGCTTACGGCATGCTTCCACAGAACGCTTCTTCGAGCGAGTCCTTTTGCCCGGGCTGTGATGATATAGTCCTCATGGATAACTTCTAGCGTCGATGACCTTGTCATCCGGGCGACGGCGGCGGTTAGCCCCGTACCCAGCACGATGATCGGCATGATCGCGGACAGCCAGTTATTCGGGCTATACGTAGCCGGAAGCCAAGACCACTTTATCGAGAAATTGAGGATGAAGATCAGGCCTTGCCAGAAGTTCGGTATTGATAATCCGAGCAGTGCAATGAACATAAATGTATAGTCAAAAAACGAGTTCGGCCGCGTTGCCGAAATAATGCCGATCGGCAGTGCGATTAATACGGCGATCAAGGTGGAGATGACCGTAAGCGTCAGCGTGACCGGAAATTTGTTCGCAATGGACACGGTCACATTCTCGTTGCCGGAGAAGGAACGTCCCAGATCGAATGTGAAAATGCCTTTGAGCGTATTCCATAGCTGCACCAGGTAAGGCTGATCCAAGCCATACAGATGGTTGAATGCCGCAATTTGCTCATCTGTCGCCGTCTCGCCAAGAATGTTGGCGGCAGGGCTCATGGGCGAAATATATAGAATCGTAAATACCAGGAATGCGACGCCCAAAATAACAAATAGTGCCATAAACAATCGTTCTGCAATGTACTTCCCGTAAGGATTGGCGTAAATCGCCATTAATAGGTACATTGGCAATCCGATCAACCATGTGATGGCGAAAAAAAGCGGATGGCCAAGCAGATAGTGAAACGTTTCGACAAAACTCAGGTTTTGTTTATGATTTCCGTTCAAGGGCAGATTATGAAGACGCTCCTGAACGAGAGCTTCGAACTTGGCGGATGCCAGCCGCTCCGCTTCGCGGTCTATTTGCTCAGCTGAAACAGTCTGTCCAAAGAAAGCATACTTCCGTCTCAGTTGGTCCTTTGCTTCCTCAAGCAGTCGTTCTTTATTGCCAGAGGCGATTAAGCCAGAACGTAAGTCTTCTGCTTGCTTGCGAGAGCCGTCTCTCGCTTTGCGATATTGGTAAACCCCGAATATAATTAACGTAATGGGTGCCCCTGCTAGCAGTAATAGCAGCCGGTAGGCGGGGTTTAAATACATTTTGTGATAGATGGCGGCAATTCGATCAGTGAAGCCGTATCCCGTTGCAGTAGCATCGCCAGTCAATCTATTTCGCTCCTTTTTCCAATTGCATTATTCCGATAGTTATAGTAGATTTTATTTTAAGGGCTGATAAAAGTCAAGTTTCACTCTATTATCTTGCCCTATTTTCGATAAGAATTGACAGGTTTTCAAGCTCGCTACAAAACTTGGCAGTCATCCAATTGTCTTATATGTGAAGAAATGCACGTAATCGCAAAAATATATAAAAAAAGGTGACATCATGAATGCATTGCTGGAGGTTAATCAATTATCGGTTTCTTTCTTCGGAAGAGACAAAGAAGTAGAGGCCGTCCGAAACGTAAGCTTCGAGGTTCGAAAGGGTGAGACGCTTGGCATCGTTGGTGAATCCGGCAGCGGCAAAAGCGTAACAGCGCGTACGATTATGCGTCTATTGCCGTCTCCGCCTTCCATGGTGAAGGGCGGGGAAGTGCTATTCCAAGGCCGGAACTTGGCGGATAGGAGCGACGCGGAGATGGAGGCGATTCGGGGCAAGGAGATCGGTATGATCTTCCAAGATCCGATGTCGTCGCTCAACCCGACGATGCGTATCGGCAAGCAGATCGAGGAAAGCCTGATTAAGCACCGGAAAATGAGCAAATCGGAGGCGCGGAGCGAAGCGATTGAGATGTTGAAGATGGTCGGTATTTCGAACGCTGAGACGCGTTACTCCCAATATCCGCATGAGTTCTCCGGCGGGATGCGTCAGCGTGTGATGATTGCAATTGCGCTGGCATGCCGGCCGTCGCTGCTTATTGCGGATGAACCTACGACTGCGCTCGACGTGACGATCCAAGCGCAGATACTGAACCAAATGAAGGTGCTTCAGAAGGAGCTCGGCACTTCTATTATATTGATCACGCATGACCTTGGCGTTGTGGCCGGCATGTGCGACCGTGTCGTCGTGATGAAGGACGGGGAGATCGTGGAGACGGGGACGACGGAGGAGCTGTTCGCGAATCCGAAGCATCCTTACACGGTTAAGCTGCTGAACGCCTTGCCGCGCCTTGATGAGAAGAAAAAACCGAAACCTGAGTCGTTAATGAAACGCGCCGGGGACGATGTGCCGCTGCTGCAGGTGAAGTCACTCAGACAGCATTTTGATCTGGGCAAAGGACAAATTTTGAAGGCGGTCAACAACATCAGCTTTGACATTCACGCAGGAGAGACGCTGGGCGTAGTTGGTGAATCCGGAAGCGGAAAGTCGACAACCGGCAGGTCGATTCTCCGACTGAATGAAGCGACCGGAGGCGAAGTGCTCTATCGCGGTATTCCGCTACAGCAGCTGAACCGTGGGGAAATGAAGCGGATGCGCCGCCATATGGGGATGATCTTCCAGGATCCCTACGCTTCACTGAATCCAAGGCTGCGTGTTGCGGACATTATCGGCGAAGCGCTGGACGTACATGGCATGTCCTCCGGTAAGGCGGTTCGTCAGAAGCGAATTGAGGAGCTGCTCGATATGGTCGGCCTTAACGCATCGCACGCCATGCGTTATCCGCATGAATTTTCGGGCGGACAAAGGCAGCGGATCGGCATTGCACGGACGCTTGCCGTCGAACCGGATTTTATCGTCTGCGACGAGCCGTTATCGGCTTTAGATGTATCCATTCAAGCCCAAATCGTAAAGCTGCTTGAAGAGCTGCAGCAGCGGCTGGGGCTGACATACTTGTTCATTGCCCATGATTTGTCCATGGTGAAGCATATTAGCGACCGTGTCGCCGTTATGTATAAAGGAAAGATTGTCGAGCTGGCGGAGAGTGAGGAGCTGTATGCGAATCCGCTTCACGAATACACGAAGACGCTGCTCTCCGCTATTCCGGTTCCTGATCCTAAGATTGAATCGGCGAAGAAGCTCATCGTCAGCACAGAAGCGTCGAAGGCCGATCCATATGGGCTTGAGCAATCAAGCTTCTTGGAAGTATCGAAAGGGCACTGGGTAGCGGTGGCGGGAGCTTAAATCAAATTGCAAAAGGGGATGTCCCAAAGGTCTGAATGGACCTCGGGACATCCCTTTTTTTTCGTTATCGTAGCGCTTCCAATTCAGGGCTTGGCCTCTCGTCATAGGTAATGGGAATGGCAAACTGTCACTACTATGCCCAGATACAGGGGAAAATCAGCTAGACAAATGGTGAGGAAGATAGTATTTTTGAACTATATCATTGGAAATTGCACCATGGATTGTCGAAAATTGCCTGAAAATTGTATTCATCTGTCGACACGTTTTTACAAACTCTTGAAATAAGAAAGCGTATAATACATTTATTACGACAAGTGTGCTAATAAGGAGCGTGCCCCAAAGCGAGCTATGGACAAAACGATATTGCTTAATCAATTGCAATCGCTGCGGATGAAGCTTCATGAAATTGCAGAGGCACGCGGCAGTTTAACCGACCCGGAAGTTCTTGCAATCAGTGAAGAGGCCGATCAATTAATCGTGGTTCTGCAACAACTGCAGCGCGATCAAATCGCTTATACGCTGCCGCGCCGTAATGAGAAAAATTGCAATTCCCAATAACGCTACAAAGGCTACAAATGTATATCTTATTTCTGCTTGCGCAGATTTCTGAAGAACTGGGTCAGCAGCGTCGCACATTCCGTTTGGAGGACGCCGCTGGTCAGTTCCGTTTCGTGATTGAACCGGGGCTCCTGCAAAAGGTTCATTAACGTGCCTGCGCACCCTGCTTTCGGATCATCGGTGCCGTATACGACGCGCTTGATGCGGGATTGCACGATAGCACCTGCGCACATTGGACAAGGCTCCAGCGTGACATACAGGGTGCAATCGAGCAGCCGCCAAGCGCCTATTTTTTCGCAAGCTTCTCTAATCGCCACCATCTCGGCATGTGCGGTAGGGTCATGCTTGGTCTCCCTTAAATTATATCCTCTGCCTATAATTTCGCCGTCTTTAACGACGATGGCGCCAATCGGCACCTCGCCGATCTGCTCGGCCTTTCTTGCTTCTTCAATGGCATATTGCATCCATGCTTGATCTTCTTGTTCTCTTATCATGATTGAAACCGTACCTCCGTATCATCAAAAAAATGCGGTTTGTTCGTATTTATTCCTCGAACAAGTATTCCGTTGTTAACATGTGGTGGATAAAACTGTGGATAACTATCTTGTTGTCCACAAAAATACGCACAACTTATTCGAAGGCTATGTGGATGAAATGTAGATAATGTGAATAACTTGTGCATAACCAGGCTGAAATCCATTCTATGCAAAGGAAGTGTCGCATTCTTGTCGTTCAAAATCAAGTTTTCATTTTTGATTACGCTGATCATTTTGACCGCATTCCTTTGCATAGTTATTGTGGAGGAAATCTCGACGATACGCAATATGGAGCAAACGGCAAAAGAGCAGATGCAGAGTATTTCGAAGCATGTGGCACAAATGATGAAAGAGGAACAAGAACAATCGATTCAAAGTACGGATGGAGGGAATTTGTATAATCATTCAGCCGAGCGTCTGAACAGCATGGTCGATGTGCTGCAAGCTTTGGACGATCAATTGCTGGAAGTTACGCTGTTTGCGAAGAAGCCTGCTGAAGAAGCTGCTGCTGCCGCTCATACGATTGCTGACTGGGGCGTTGCCTACGGAGCTTACTCTTATGTGGATGAAGGCGGAGACGCGGTATATTTGGCTAAGGCTTCGAATGATGCATTCCACTTCCGAGAGGTAGAAATTAACGGCGTCGAGTATATGAAAAGCTATTATAGTGTGGAGGGTTTTCCTTACATAATTGGTCTGGTTTATGATTGCGAATCACTGCATCAGGTGGTAAGCCTCAATCGGATTTCTGCGCTACAGTACGGCATTTTTATATTGTTATTTGTGCTGTTCAGCAGCTATTTGCTGTCAGGCTGGCTGCTTCGGCCGTTGCGCAATATTTTGTGGAAAGTGAATGAAGTGTCCCAAGGCCGATTCGATTCCGTAATCAAAGTAATCGGGAAGGATGAATTCAGTCTGCTTTCCTTGAAGATCAATGCCATGTCGCAAAATCTCACGATCTACATGGACAAGCTGCGCAAGGCTTTTGAGGATAACCGGCGAATGAAGGATTATTTGCAATCCTTTATTAATCATACAAGCGATGCCATCCACGTAGTTGATTTGGATGATCGTATTATTCAGGTGAATCAGGCGTTCGAGCAGCTCTTTGGTTATGACAGTGAAGAGGCGATCGGGTACAGTCTGATGCTTGCCCCGGAATCGCATCGCTCCGAGATGCGGCTCATTCAGAATTCGCTGCTCTCGGGCAAGGTGCTGCCGGCACAGGAAACTTTCCGGATCACGAAGAGCGGCGAAGTGATTCCGGTCAGCGTCACGGTATCTCCAATTAGGGACGAGAAGGGCGACGTACAGGCGTTTGCCAGTATTACACGCGATATGCGGAGCCGCAACCGGATGGAGGAGCTGCTGCGCCGTTCGGAGAAGCTGACGACGGTTGGCCAGCTGGCCGCCGGAGTGGCTCATGAAATCCGCAATCCGCTGACGACGCTGAGAGGGTTTCTGCAGCTTCAGCAGCAAAGTAAGAAGTTGAATGTAGAGCATACCAGCTTAATGCTGTCGGAACTGGATCGAATCAACCTAATCGTTGGGGAGTTTCTCATTCTGGCGAAGCCGCAGGCGACGCGTTTTACGACCAAAGACGTGCGCACCGTGCTCAAAGAAGTCATGTCGCTGCTCGATAGCGAAGCTCATATGTATAATGTGGTGTTCAGCCATTCGTTGACGGATGCCTCCTGTCTCGTCTCCTGTGAGGAGAATCAGTTGAAGCAGGTATTCATCAATCTATTGAAAAATGGCATTGAAGCGATGCCAAACGGCGGCCGTATCCACGCCCATGTGGCGCGTAAGCAGGATCAGATTACAATCTCGATAACCGACGAGGGGATCGGTATTCCGGAGGATATGATTGCAAAGATCGGGAGTCCGTTTTTCACCGGCAAGGAAAGCGGGACTGGCCTTGGCATGATGATCAGCCAGCGCATTATTCACAGCCACCAGGGGCTGATGGAAATTCAGAGTCAAGTCAACGTAGGGACGACGGTTACAATTATGCTCCCGGCTTTGAATACGCAATCGAATGAAGGTATACTGAAGGAATCGGAGCAATAGAATTGGGATAGCGATATGGACGGAAATCGGAATCTATTCGGGATGGCGGTGGGCTTACGATGGTTGATCACGAACGGCGGGGCTCTGAATCCGGAACTTATAGCTGCTTGGTGGCAGGTGCAACGGGATTGGTCGGTTCGGCAATCGTGAAGCAATTGCTTGCTGATCCGTCTTGTCATGCCGTTACGGTACTGGCTCGCAGACCGCTCGATTTGCCCGGAGCGGCCGGAGCCCGTTCAAAGCTGAACGTCATTGTGGCAGACTTTGAACAGCTTGGGGAGGCGCTTAGCGACGTCTCCGTCGATGTCGTGTACTGTGCATTAGGGACGACCATTAAAGCAGCCGGCTCTCAGGAGGCGTTTCGCAGAGTCGATTACGAATATCCCGCGGCGCTTGCCGATTGGGCGGAACAGACCGGCGTGAAGCACTTTCTCGTTATCACGGCGATGGGCTCTTCTGCCAGCTCACCTTTCTTTTACAGTAGGGTGAAGGGGCTGCTTCAGGAAAGGCTGGCAGCGGTGCCGATTGAAACGATGCATTTCTTCCAGCCCTCCTTGCTGCTTGGCCATCGGCAAACCGTAAGGTTTGGGGAGACGGTTGCGGCTGCATTGTCCAAATCGCTGGGCTGGCTCATGGTCGGTCCGCTGCGGCCTTATCGCGCGATCGAGGGCGAAGCTGTCGCGGAGGCGATGCGAACCGTAGCAAAGCAAGCTGTTGATGGTCAACTCGACCAGGAGCTGGGCGGCGATAAGCCAGCCTTATTCATCTATCCTTCTATAAAAATCGCGCAGTTGGCGGCACATACACATGAGGTGAACAGAAGTGCGTATTAATAAGTTTATTAGCGAGACGGGCTATTGCTCGCGTCGCGAGGCGGATAAGCTGGTGGACAGCGGCCGCGTAACCATTAATGGAGAGAAGGCGCAGCTCGGCAGCCAAGCGGAGCCCGGCGATGATGTGCGGGTGGACGGCAAGCGAATTGGCGAGCAGAAGCGCCATATCTACATTGCATTGAACAAGCCCATAGGTATCACTAGTACGACGGAGCTTCATATTCCAGGCAACATCGTCGACTTTGTCGGCCATGATGAGCGGATTTTTCCAATTGGCCGACTGGACAAGGATTCAGAAGGGCTAATTCTGTTAACGAATGACGGGGACGTCGTGAATCCGATTTTGCGTTCGGAAGGCCGGCATGAGAAGGAATATATCGTGACGGTTGACCGTCCGATTACCGCCGATTTCGTTAAAGGGCTGTCGGAGGGTGTGAAGATATTAGGCAGCATGACGCTGCCTTGCGTCGTTACTCGTATATCGGACCGGGTGTTTAAGATTATCCTTACGGAAGGCCGCAATCGGCAAATTCGCAGGATGTGTCAAGCTTATGGGTACCATGTGCGGAAGCTGAAACGGCTGCGCGTCATGAATATCGAGCTGGGCGGACTGCAAACGGGACGTTGGCGCGATCTGACCGAGCCTGAGCTGAAGGAGCTGTTCCAGACGCTGGAATACGAGCCGGCCTCGCTTGGATAAAGGAGAATAAGGAAAGGACCTTCGCGGCTGAGCCGCGAAGGTCCTTTTTTGTGTAGTTCTATACGTTCTACTGCTTCGGAGTAGCCGGAATCTGCTCAATAGCATTCTGATCGATGTACTTCCGAATAATAGAGACTTCTACGCGGCGGTTTTTCGCCCGTCCTTCAACCGAAGTGTTGGCAGAGACTGGACGATACTCGCCGTAGCCGATAGCACTGAACCGTTCTGGCTTCAGACCTGGATTTTGCAGCAGTACGTCCATGAAGCGAATCGCTCGGGAAGAGCTGAGGTCCCAGTTGGACTTAAATTCCCGCGTGGAGATCGGTTCGTTGTCAGTATGGCCGGATACGATAATTTCATATTCCGGATATTGCTGCAGCATTTTGGAAATGGCAGATGCCAGATCCTTAGAGTCATCCCTCAGCACAGCGCTGCCGGAAGCGAACAACGCATTGTCGCTAATCGTAATCATCAGCTGAGATTGATTGAGCTTCGTTTCCAGCTCCGTCATCAAGCCGTTCTTTTTAATGTATGTGTCGAGGCTTTTCTTCAGCTTCTCCAGATCCTCTTGCTCTTTCTTCATGAGCTCCTGGCGGCGTGCTTCCTCTTCCTTCTTCTTCTTATCTTCCGGGTTCTCAACAATAATCTCATCTTTCTGAGGCCCGCGTTCTGTAATAGAAGGATTATCAAGAACGCCTGACCCGCTATTGAAAGCGAGAGTGAATGCTTGGCTCAGCTCTTCGAATTTCTTAACGTCAACCGAGCTCATGGAATAGAGCACGATAAACGTAGCAAGCAGAAGAGTGAGCAAGTCAGCGTATGGGATCAGCCAGGATTCGTCAATATGATCCTCGTGGTCATGCTTATGCTTTCTGCTCAACGGCGCTTTCCTCCTTCTCCCGCAACTTAATGCGCTCGGTTGGAGTCAGGAATACCGACAGCTTCTGGTTGATCGCAATAGTAGAAACGCCGGATTGAATGGAGAGCAAACCCTCTACCATCATAAGACGAATCTCAATTTCCCGTTTCGAGAGACGTTTCAGCTTGTTGGCAATCGGATGCCAGAGTACGTAACCTGTGAAAATACCGAGCAGCGTCGCGATGAAGGCAGCCGCGATAGCGTGGGCAAGGTGATCCATGTTGCTCATGTCCGACAAAGCGGCAACCAGACCAACAACGGCACCCAATACACCGAGGGTAGGCGCGTAAGTGCCCGCCTGTGTAAAGATAAGTGCTCCTGCTTTATGGCGCTCTTCTGTTGCCGAAATATCCTCAAGCAGAACATCCCGTACGAAATCTTGGTCATTGCCGTCAATAATCATACGCATGCCATTGCGGAGAAATGTATCGTCAATATCATCGACTTTAGCTTCAAGTGCCAGCAAACCTTCGCGGCGAGTGATGGAAGCCCACTCCATGAAGCTTGCGATTAATTGATCACGCGGCATTAGTTTTTGCTCGACAAATACTTTTTTGAATAGCTTGCCAGTCTTCGACAGCTCCGATAACGGGAAAGCAATCATCACGGCAGCAACGGTTCCGACTATAATAATCATAAAGGCTGCGGGATTATACAAGTTACCAAGACCTGCACCTTTTAATACCATCCCTACCAAAACTGCTATAACTCCTAAAACGACACCAAATACCGTAGATTTTTCCATGATACACCCCGTCCAGTACGTATTCGACAATATCTACTACTATTATCGACAGGATGGCTTATTGAGATTAGACTTAAAACAATGATTTACGAGGTTCGCGTTAAAATTTATAAAATGCGGTAAAATGATAGTATAAGGTTAACGACTAAATTCAATGAGATAAAGGTGGTTATGAACATGGGTGTAAGGCATGCAAGAGAATATGTAGATATATTGAAGGAACTAACGGAAGCGGTCAGCGCGATCGGGGACAGCTATACCTTTTTCGAGATGGAAGAAGAAGAGTGGGCGGCGCTTGGCGAAGAGGATCGGCGTGAAGTGATGGAGGCGCTGGCGGACGATGTGTTTTTCGGACTGGGTGAGCAGCCGGTTATCGCGGTCGGATCGGGAGAAATTACGTATCATCCGAAGCATCATGTTATTGAAGTGTCGCAAGGCGACAATGTGACGCGGATGGTGCGGCTCATTTAAGCGATTTGAAAAAAATTCGACATCGAAAAAAGCATATACAAGGATTAGGCGGCAGAGATTCTGTCGCTTATTTACATTTATTGTCGAATCATATAGAATGAAAGCAATTATAATGGCAGGAAAAGTAACATACATATAACACAGGGGAGAGCGCGATGACCATCACTAGTAATGATTTGCCGAAAGCGCTCGGCTTGGACGACGAATATTTGGCTGCGTTCTATCAACCGATTATAGCGATGGATACAAGGAAGATTGCGGGCTATGAAGTGTTGGGGAGAGCATGCAAGGAAGAAGGGGCCGTACGCAGCTTGGGGCCGTTCTTTTGCGATGCGACCGTTCCGGATGAGGATCATATTGCAGTAGATCGTATTTTACGAGAGCAGGCTATGAGTAAATTTAGCGAGTTTGACTCGCCTCCCTTGCTGTTTATTAATTTGAAACCCAATTGGATTCAGCGCTATTCCGATTCGGGGGAGCTCTACACGTTGAACCTTATTGATAAGTACGGCATCGATCCGCGCCGGATCGTCATCGAGATTACTGAGGAAGCGTTCCACGGTTCAAGAGAGGAGCTGCGCAAGGTCGTTGATCTCTACCGGTCCAGGGGCTGCTTGATTGCAATTGATGATGTCGGCAGCGGCTTCAGCAGCACGGGCCGGATCGCTCACATTCAGCCGAACATTCTGAAGATCGACATGCATATGATCAAACGGAGCGCGACGCATGACGGCTATCTGGGAGCGCTGCGCTCCTTCTCCGCGCTTGCAGAGCAGATTGGCGCATCACTGCTTGCCGAAGGCGTCGAGACACGAGACGATTTGGAGCGGGCGATTCAGGCAGGCGCACGTTATGTGCAGGGCTTTCTTTTCTCACAAGCAGAATCGGAGTTTCAGGAAGCGCAACGGTTTGCGCCGCTGCTGGAGGAGGTGCTGGACGCTCACTTGCGCAAGCATCTTCTGTCGGAGCAATATTGGCAGCAGCAATCCCGGCAGCTTGCCGCTCAAATTGATCTGACGGTGCAGGAGCAAGGCTATTACGAGCATAAGGATATATGGATTCGCGGATTGCTTCCCAAGCTTCAGGACAACTGTATCCGTGTTTATCTATGCCGCGATGACGGTATTCAGCTGTCCTCCAACTTTTCACGCGTAGCGGATCAGGAATGGCGGCAGGAGGATGAATTTCGCGGAGCGAACTGGAGCTGGCGGCCGTATTTTATCCCCAATCTCGTGCAGTTGGGTGAAAGCCGGCCGACGATCGTATCCCGTGTCTACACCGATCTGGAATCGCATGCGTGGATTCGGACCATATCGGTACTCGCAGGTCCGGGCCTTATTTTATTTGCAGACATAAAGGCGCCGGATAACGATTAGGAGCGAGGCTGGAAAACCATGCAATGGAACGACGCAGCGCCGCGGGGCGTTGACCGGATATAGGTATCGTCAATGCGGAAGCCTGCTTTCTCGTAGGTGCGGATGGCTCGAAGATTCCAAGTCAGCACCTCAAGATCCACGGTGCAATCGGGCCGGAGGCGGAGCGCCTCCTGTGTGACGAGAGCGGCAGCAGCGGCACCAAGTCCCCGGCTGCATAAATCGGGGCGAAGGCCTAGGCCCAGCCTCGTGACGCCAGACATCGGAAACAGCTGCGCAAAGCCGATGAGCTCTTGGCGGTCATTGACGATGGCTTTATATTGTTGCTGTCTAAGGACGGGATCGCCGAATTCGATTCCGTCCTGTTTCATTTGATCCCAGCTTGGCCATTCATAGAGGCGGTAAGGGGGCTCGTAGGTCCAACCGCAAATTTGCTTAGCGCAGCTAATTTCCAGCGGGATGATAGTCATAACGGCTGGCAGTGGTTTATAATGTAAGGATGGCAAGCCGGAAAATAATTCAGTCATGGGACGACAGCTCCCTTTTATAGAAGATTTTGAAGGACGCAGGCAATGAATGAATTGCGCTTCCGGTTGCTTGGCTAAGTACAAACAATATGCTTTATTATTATACGCTACTTCGTTCTTTAGAAGAGCTACCCGTTCAAGGAGATTTTAATGACATGCGGAAATTGTTATGGCTCGGATGCTTGTCTTATCTGGTAATCGGCTTGGCTCACGTCATTGGCGGAGCTGTGCTGGAGCAAATGATGGCGAAGTACGGACTGTCTTACAGGGACAGCGGACAATGGATTATGAATCAGTTTCTCGGATTTCTTGTTGGTGTGCTGTTAGCGCCAACCATTACTTCGAAAGTGGGCAAAAGAGGCGGCGTCCTCATTGCTATCGGTTTGCTCACGATAAGCGAAGCGGCATACAGTCTGCTGCCTCCATGGGGCCTTATGCTCGCAATTGCGCCTTTCGCTGGCTTTGGTTTTGGCATGACGGAAGCGGTCGTTGGAGCGATGGTTATTGACATGGCCACGCAGAACGGCAAGGCTTCGGCTATGAGCAGGGTGGAAACCTTTTTCGGAATTGGCGCTTTTCTGATGCCAACGATGGCCGGGCTGCTTATTCGTCATGATATATGGCAGCTGTCTTTTCCCGTGTTGGCTGCGATGTCGGGTATAATGTTCATCCTGTGGCTAACGATGCAATTCGGAGGAGAGATCGACGACCGGATCAGTTATCATGGACGGCTTGGTGATCAGTCACCGTCGCCGCAAGGGACTGCTGGTATGAAGCAGGGGCTTAGTGAGGCAGGTGTTCGAAAAGGCGGCTTGCTGGGCTATCATCCGCAAACGCTGCCATTTTTGCTGCTTGGCTCGTTATTTTTCATGGTCTATGTCGGGATGGAGATGAGCTTCTCCAACTATTTGCCGTCCATATTGATTGAGCAATCCAATGTCGCGGCGGCCAACGCGCCGGCTGCGCTTAGCTTGTTCTGGGGGACGATGATCGCTGGCAGGCTGTTTGCCGGCCGTCTGGCAGATTGGGCAGGCTACTCCCGTTATTTGCTGTTTGCGACGGCGGGAGCGGCTGTCGTGTTCGTGGGCATGGCGCTTACAGGCCAGTTGACTACGATGATTGTGCTGATCGGTTTGAGCGGGCTGTTCTTCTCAGGTGTATTCGGCATCGCGCTCGTCTATGCGAATGAGCAGATTCAAGGTATGACCGAGCGGACGACGAGCTTGCTCGTGGCCTCCGGGGGGCTGGGCGGTGCGCTGTTCCCGCGATTGACGGGCTGGATGATGGATCGCTTCGGTGCTGGCAATACGTTATGGATGCTAAGCGCATCAATCATACTGCTGTTTGCGCTGCTGCTGGTTATGCTGGTGCTGGGCAGACGGCATCATGCAGGCGCTCGCTTGAGCAGGGGGTAAGTCTGTGCACACTCTAATGCTTGAGGCCGGGAAAATGTGCGATCTCTGCGGATGTTGCGAGTGGCTGGGACAGGTGAACAGTAAATAACGAACCTGCTTCGCTAGTTAACGAAGCAAGGTTTGTTCGAGGGCGCTGAAGATCGCCATATAGGATTGCAGCGAAGCAAAATGCGCTATTCGAGAACCTGAGTTCTTGAATAGCGCATTTTTGTTCGTTGCAGCAGGGCAGAGGCTGTAGAGTTGCCGCTGTAGCGAAAGTTAGTTCACTAGAGAGCGAAGGTGGTTCGTTACTGGCACCGCGCGGGACTCCTGGCGCCATCGCGGTACACGGTGCTCAATCACACGTCCGTGCTCAAATCTCTTGCAGCGGTATGATTGAGGTGGATGGGGCGCGGCGCTGTGTGAAGCGGGTCGGTGACTACGGAACAGGATGGGTACGAATTACGTTTGTGATCTTGGCGGATGATGGGATTACTGGAACGGGTGACAAGTAGATAACGAACCAGCTTCGCTGATTAACGGAACAAAATGCGCTAATCGGGCAAGAATGAGCGCCTGAAAGCTCTATAGTGAAGAAAAGCACATCCACTCGGCATCTAAATTCTGAATAGCGTTTTTTTCCTTATTGGCGGAATTGCGGAGGTTTAGACGTGGTGCAGAGGGAGTTAGAGAAAATTGGTGCATTAGAGAGCGAAGGAGGTTCGTTATGGGTGGGCGTGAGAGGAGGAGCTGTGATAAATGTGGCTATATTGCGCAGATGTCGGGTTGAAAACCTGCGAGAATTTCTTTATAATAGAAATTAGAGATATAAAATGAAACATGGTTTCACTTAATGAAACAAAAAACGGGTTCGGGCAACAAGACCAACAACAAGACCAACAACAAGACCAACAACAAGACCAACAACAAGACCAACAACAAGTTGCCCCGCTGCGATGACTAATCGAAAAGGCGGCGATGATCGTGGCTTTCGCATTTAAGGGAATTGATCATGTGCAACTCGCAGCCCCTGAGGGGTGTGAGCAGGAGGCACGGGCGTTTTATGCCAGGCTGTTGGGCTGGCGTGAGCTTGAAAAGCCGGATTCGTTGAAGAAGCGCGGCGGAGTGTGGTTTCAATGCGGCCCGCAGCAGGTGCATATCGGCGTGCAGACGGGGTTCACCCCTGCGCGGAAGGCGCATCCGGCATTCGGGGTATGCGGTATTACGGAATTGCAGAGTTGGCTGCAGGCACACGGCGTTGAGACCATTGCGGATGACAGCAGGCAGGAAGAAGGAGCGGAACGTTTTTACGTCAACGATCCTTTCGGCAATCGATTGGAATTTATGGAATGGGAGCGTGAAGTCAATGGGAAGCAGCAATAGTAAAGAGAGATTTTCGAACCGGGTAGAAAATTACGTGAAGTATCGTCCGGGATATCCGGCCGAAGCGCTTGATTATCTTTACTCTGATGTTGGCATGAAGGCCAGCTCGCGGATCGCCGATCTTGGAGCGGGCACGGGCATTTTCTCCAAGCTGCTGCTGGAGCGCGGCAGTGAGGTTATTGCCGTGGAGCCGAATCAGGCGATGCGGGAAGCGGCGGACAAGGAACTCGGCAGCTTGCCGAATTACCGCTCTGTTGCTGCTGCTGCGGAGACGACCGGTTTGCCGGAGCATTCCGTTGATTTTATCGTATGCGCGCAATCCTTCCATTGGTTTGACCGGCCTGCTGCCCAAGCTGAATTCCGCCGTATATTGAAGCCTGGCGGCAAAGGCGTTCTGATCTGGAATTCCCGGCTTACGAGCGGCACGCCATTCCTGGAAGGCTATGAGGAGCTGTTGCGTCTCTACAGCACGGATTATAAGCAAATGACCCATAAGAACATTTCGGCTGATCAGCTGCGGGTGTTCTTCCGTGAGAACGGAATGCGGGAAGCGGCATTTACGAATGGCCAATTGTTTGATCACGAAGAATTGCTCGGCAGAGCACTTTCTTCCTCCTACGTCCCGGCAGAGGGAGAACCGAACCATGAGCGGCTGAAGGAAGAGCTGGGTCAGCTCTTCGAACGTACGAATGTGAACGGTCAGGTGAGTTTCGACTATCAAACCGAGATTTTCTGGGGAGAGGTCTAGCACTTCGCCTTCAATAAAAACAACAAAGCCGCAAGTCGTACTGTCCTAGGGGACACACGACTTGCGGCTTTGTTATGGAGACCTT
Organism: Paenibacillus radicis (ex Gao et al. 2016); assembly: GCF_014641555.1. GTDB lineage: Bacteria > Bacillota > Bacilli > Paenibacillales > Paenibacillaceae > Pristimantibacillus > Pristimantibacillus radicis. Next base: position 38,621 of record NZ_BMHY01000017.1, on the reverse strand, counting down.
CAAACGCGCTTCAAAGGATGAAGCTGCGGAAGCGGGCTCTATGCTTCGTCAGCGTACTTCTCAGAAGTAGCCGCATTCATAACACGACGAGCGGTTACATAACGAGACTCATAATAGGAGTCGCTAAGTTTGCTGATTGTAACGCCCTTGCTGGACGAAGAGTGGGCAAATTTTCCATCGCCGACATAGATGCCGACATGAGAAATGCTTTTGCCGTTCGTATTGAAGAATACGAGATCGCCAGCATTCAGGTCGCTTTTTGCAACCTTTTTACCCATTTGTGCTTGAGAGCCGGAAGTGCGAGAGAGCTCGATTCCCATTTTCTCAAATACATAGGATGTGAATCCCGAGCAATCAAAGCCTTTCGTGGACGTGCCACCCATTAAATAAGGAGTGCCGATGACATCATCGATAATGCCGTCCATTTTGGAGTCCGCGAATACGCTGCCTGCTTGAAAAGCGAGCAGCAACAGGAGTCCAGCTAGCATTGCAGTAACCTTTTTCAAAGCGGTAAAGCCCCTTCCGATGCCGACGAGGTTAGCTGTGGGGTTCGGTTGAAGGATCCCTATGATTTCTCAGGCGTCCGTTCTTACCCGGCGATGCCGGTGCAGACGTCGAAATCAATTCACCCAGAGTGGTTCCCCCGTTTCCAGTACAAGGAATTAGGCAAGCTTTTTATGTACTTGGGAAATATTCGTTTTTTTTCGCAAATCTCCTTCTCCAACTGGCAAATTCTAATAATTCTCATGTAACCTTTTGCCAAAAACACGCGTTTAACATGATTTCATTGACTGATTATGTGCTTTTATGGGGCAAGGGGATTAAAATTAATAACTATTTACATTTACTATGTGTGAAGAAGAGAGAATATGTAGAGCAATCGAAGAGAGTGCCCTCATGTAAGCGGGTACAAGCATAGTGGGCGGCGATAAGATCGAGGTACAAAAGCCAGCACTGGCAAGGGAAGGACAAGCGTAGACGGTATTCGACACCGGGAAAAGCGCAACTTCAATTCTAATACTTCTAATTTTTGTAATAGAGCGGCCGGACAGGCGCAGACAGGCTGCCAAAAGCCAAAAAGAACGCCAGGGACTACCCCGGCGCTCGCATATTTGCTGTCTATTCGATGTTATCCTTGCGTCCTCGACTGTAAACAATCGTATTGTGCGCAAATGGTCCATACTTTCATCATCGTCCGAATGAGATGATAGCCTTGGTGAAGAATTAAGGCAAATAGTCCGGCCCAGATTAAGGAAATACTAGTGACGAAGAGAGCGATTCCGATTCCGATTGCCCACATGAGCAGCGATACCCCGGTGAAGGGGGCGATATGGCGCACCGCATGCCAGAGGGAATTGAAAGCCCCGTTGCTGGAAGCAACCCCAAATTGCATAGAGAGGAACAGCAGATGGAGCAGGGCGCTCCACAGCAGCCATATGGCAGCCCCAGGCAATACGGTCTGCAGCAAGTCGCCCGTTGAGCCGCTTTTCAGCAGTGCTTGGAACCCGGTAGGGAGAAGCCACCATGCCGGCGCCAAAGCGAGAAGCGTCTTGATCCAATAAAGCAGCATAACTGGCTTCCAGGTGCTGCGAATACCGTGTATAAATTTCGTCCCGCTCTCATCGGTTGCATGGTGCAAGGAATAGAACAATCCGGCATTGAATAGCGGTGTGAGCAGCATGCGGGTTAGGAATAATCCGCCAAGCAGCCATAAGTAGGGATGAATGAGGTCGGTCTTCATTAATTGGAACTGCGCTTCGCTAAAGAAGAGCCGGACTGCCGAAGGGGGCAGCGCATCGCCCGGGAAACGCCGCAGAAGCGGCGTGACGACCGAATCGACGAATCGGTAAAGGAAGAAGCCCCATAACAGCTGGTACAGAAACAAAAGAATGATGATGTTCATATGTTTGACCGCCAGCCGCCAGCCTTGCATCATATGCATTTTCAAGGAATATCCCTCCTACCAGCTCAACGTTCCGAGCAGCCCTTCGATTAATTTGGCAATGCTGAGATTCCAGCGCGTTTGCTTCGTCTCCGGCAGCTCGGCAAGCATAAAGTTGTTAATATGCTTGTTGTCGAGCACGTTGCGGTACTCGGAATCGACGGCTGCCCATGCGAGCGGAGAGTCATGGACGACTTTGTACTGGATATGCGAATCCTGCGCATCCCATTCTTTTGTTATGCTCGTACCGTCCTTAAACTGCATAACAAGGGGGACAGGGCCGATATTGCCGCCGTTTTTCTTCACCAGTACCGAGGATTCGTACATCGGCTTCCCGTCCTGCTCAATCGGACGAACCTGCACGGTTTCGATGGAAAAGTCGGCCATTTGATCGTGGTACACAAATTGATTGAAGTAGTCATGCCATTTCTGCTTCGTCACTTGCTCCACTACCCGCTGGAAGTCGCCGCTGGAAGGATGCTTGAACTTATATTTCTGGAAGTAAGTCCGCATCACTTTTTGCATCATACGGGTGCCAATCTGGTTCTCGATGCCGACCAGCACCAGCTTGGCCCGCATATATACGTTTTCGGCGTAGTGATTATGGCTGTTGTAAGCCCATGACGGCTGCTTAAGCGGTGCAGGATCCGTCATATAGCTGGCTTCGAGCGCCAAATTCGGTATGACGCCATACTCGCTTTCCATGACCTTGTCTTCGGCGTAGGAGGTGAAGCCTTCGTCGAGCCAGGCTTCCTCGAATTCGTTGGAAGCGGCCATGCCGTACCAATACTGATGACCAATTTCGTGAACGACGGTCCTCTCCAGGCTGTAGCCGGGGTTGTCGTTCTCCGCAGCGAACGCGGTTACGAGGGTCGGATACTCCATGCCGCCAGCTCCGTTAGCGCCTTTTGGAGGCACGATCACCGATAGCGTCGAGTACGGATAATCGCCGTACCATTGCGCATACTTGGTCAGCGCTGATTTGGCCGCGTGCATGTACCGGTCTTTGAGCGCTTCATGCGCCGGATCCAGATACAGCTTGATGCGTACGCCGGGAATACCGGTGCCGGAGAGCGTGTCCTCTACATAGACGAAGTCAGGAGAGGCAGCCCATGCGAAGTCATGGACATCATCGGCGTAAAATTGGTACACATGGTCGCCTTTGCCGGTACTGACCGGCGCTTTGGTCTGGAATCCGGTTCCGGCTACCGTATAAGACTCCGGTACTTGAATGTTGACCGAATAGATGCCGAAATCACTGTAAAATTCTGAGTTGCCGTGGTATTGATGAATGTTCCATCCCTCAGAGGTTCTGCCGCGCATGCCCGCGGTCTCATAGACAGCCAGCTTCGGAAACCATTGCCCGACCATGACGAAGGAACCGGAATAGCCCATCCGCGCAAACACTTCGGGCAGCTTGACTTCAAAACTCATGGAAAGCGATACCGACTTGCCTGGCGCTACCGGGGCAGGCAGCTTAAGCTTGGCCAGCGTAAAATCGTCGGTGTTGCCGTCGTCAGGCTGGACATAATGAAGACGCGGCAGCAGGCTTTCGCCTTCCATCGTATCCAAAGCGCTCAGCTTCATATAGCCTTGGCTTGCTGAGGTTGCCTTGTCCTCCCGAAGCTTGCCCTTGGATTCCTTCATAAACGTAGACTTGTCGTTAAGGAAGGCGTTCGGGTACAGGTGAAAATAGAGCTCGGACACCGTTTTTTTGCCCGGATTGGTCCAAGTCACCGTCTGCTCTCCGTACAAGGAGCGAGCGTCGTTCTGCAGCGCGACGTTGATGTGATATTCGACGACCCTCTTGCTAAGCGCTTGCGGCTTGGCTTCGGGAACATCGGGCGCGGCTGGCGGCGGGGCAGGCGGCTTGGCCGATGTCGGAACAGATTGCGGCACAGCTTTGGCGGCAGGGGCGAACGCGTATGTATATTGGGATTGCCAAGCGTGGCCGAAGCCCTGCTGGATCGACAGGCCGAGCAGGACGGCGGTGAGCGTGAATAGCAATAAACGTTTGACGTGGCGTGGAGTCATTGAACGTTTCCCTCCCGTTGACAAGCATCTACAGCATGTATATGTTGGCTTTTCACGGATTATTAGCTAAAATGTAATTATTGTACGGGGAAGGTGGAAAAGCCATGACTGAACAGCAAGGACAGCCGGAACAACAACCGGAGAAGAAGGAAAAGAAATCGTTGTCGCTCAACGTAGTGAGCAACAAACCACATAGAGGCTTTGGCGCGGGCACAATCGATTTGAGCCAAGTATCCTGCGTTATTATTGATGAGGGCGTTGCTTATATCGATGACGGAGCGATGCATGCCAAGAGCAAGGTGGAGAAGGGCATCAAATTCAGCCCGGACAAAGCCAATACGCCAAACGGCAGAACATGCTGGATTGTGTGGGTTGCGGTGGAGCGTACGGATGCAGGTACGCAATATGCAGGCGTTACAGCTTGTGAGATGCTGATTGATAAAGAAGCGCGTCGCGGATGGAAGATCCTCCCTGATCACGTTAACAAGCTGGATGCTGCGCTGAAGCGTAAAATCAAGCTGGAAGAGCTTGCTGCCGAGGAAAAAGCAGCGCTGCGCAAGCTTCTTACCCAGCATAACGAAGAATGGTGGAACCATTCCTCCGATGAGCTGAAGCAAGCACTCGCTCCCGAGAGCCTATAATGAAGCTTGTCGTCTTCGGAGCCAGCGGCGGAATCGGACGGAAAGTCGTTCGTCAAGCGCTCGATGCGGGGCATCAAGTGACCGCTTACGTTCGTGAACCGAAGCGGCTTCTGCTAGGTCATCATCCCGGACTTACCGTCGTGACGGGCGATGCGCTCCATCTTGGTTACGTGAAGCGGGAGATAGCCGGCCAGGACGCCGTTATCTGCTGTGTCGGCAGCCAAGGGCTTGGCGAGACGACGCTCATGTCTGAAGTGATGTATAACATTATTGAAGGCATGAAGGAGCATGGCGTATCGAAAGTCGCTTATGTCGCTTCGGCTGGCATTCATGGCGAGTTGAAAGGCCTGAGCGGTTATATAATGAACCGTGTGCTTCGGCATGTGCTGGCGGATCATCTCCGTGCTTACGAGCTGCTGCTTGAAAGCGGCTTGGAGTGGACGGTGGCGCGGCCGATGCAGTTGACGGATGAGCGTTGGACGGGGATTTATCGTCAGACGGACAGTGGAGTGCCCAGAGGCGGCAAAGAGATATCGCGCGCTGATGTTGCACATTTTCTGTTGACTTCGGCAGCGTCTGACGCCAATGCGGGCAAATCGATTGGTCTTGCCTATTGATGAAATAAGAGACCGGGTTACGGACGAACTTATCAGCGTTTATGCTGAAGTCATCGCGTAATCTGGTCTTTTTTTGCATATTCGAAAAAAAGTTTTGGAGAAGGTGCAGGGTTCGGAGCGTCTGGTAACGTCTATAGTATTCGGGAAGGGAGGAGAGCGAGATTCAGGACGAGGCATGGATCAAAGCCGTTCAAAACGGCGGGCCTGCGGCGTTTCAATCTTTTGTGCATGCGTATGGTCCATATTTATATCGAACGGTGTATGCTGTCGTTCGTTCGCCGCATGATGCGGAGGATGTGACGCAGGAAGTGCTGCTGCTCATCTATCGCTCCCTCCCGGAATGCCGAATGGATGGCTTCAAAACATGGATGACCCGTATCGCAGTCAATCGTGCGATCGATTGGAAACGCAGCAAAGCGCGCAAGCCGGAACAACCAATGGAGGACATGGACTGGCAAGAGGAGGATTTGCTGGCCTCGAACACAGGAATTGCCGCAGAGGAAGCCGCTATAGCGCGTGAAGGAAGGCGGCAGGTACGGGAGCAGGTACAGCAATTACCGGACAACTACCGCGAGGTTGTGACGGCTTATTATATGGAGAACAAATCGTACGAGGAAATCGCTACCGATACCGGCCTGGAGCGGAAAAGCGTAGAGTCAAGGCTTTACCGGGCGAGGAACTGGATTAAGCGGAACTGGCGGAAGGAGGACTTTGAATGAGCGGGACAGGCAATGATTCGGACAACCTGGAGAGTATAAGGCAGGTTGAGCAGTTGAAGCAGCAGCAACAGCGAAAGGATTGGCATGCAGACAGCACGACGATGCATCTCTACGTCGATGACATTCTTCCTGAAATAGAGCGTGAGAGGGTAGAGGCCCATATGGCGCAGTGTGACGTTTGTCTGGAGCTGTTCATGACAGCGGTAGAGCAAGCGGAAACGGTGACGGCTGCACAAGGCGCAGATTCATCTGACATGCCGGATATGGAGCAAATGGGAAGAAGATTGAGCGGCCTGCTGTTCCCGCCGCGTATCGTTCAGGAGAAGCCTTATCGGCGCCGTACGTGGCTCCAGCATCCAGCCGTTCATTTCGGAGCGGCTGCCGCCATTACGCTGTTGCTGCTCGGTACCGGCACGTTTAACGGCGTAGCGGAGCGGATGATGGAGATGGACGAGCATGCGAGGGTGAAGCTGGAGACTGAACATGAACCTGCTAAAGGTCCGGCCGCCGAGGTGGAGCAGCAAGACGGCTCCTGGTCGGATCGGATGGTAGACCGGACGTTAAGCTGGCTGAACGGCATCGAGAAAAGCCGATTTAAATAGATCATTTGTTAGATGAAAAGGAGTTGATAAAGTCATGCAAGGAAATAAAAGCCCGATAACGGCCTTTTTTCTATCTGTATTTCCGGGCGTCGGTCATGCCTATCTGGGGAGGCCAGTCCGTTTTGTATTATATGGGGGAGGCTTTTTCGGTTCTCTAGGACTTTTGTTATTAATGGCGATGACGCACTCTTACGAAGGGAATATCATTATATTTCTTATGTTTGTAGCTGCTGTTAGCTGGATCATCAATATGATCGATATGATTGTCTCTCTGCTCAACGGAGCAGGTCAGCCCCGACCTGTACAGCCCTACGTTGCAGATCCCGGAATGAACCCGGGATGGGATGCAAGAAGTTTCTCTTACGAACAGCGGCGAGAAAAAACGCAAACCATCCTGCTGTCATTTTTACCTGGTGTAGGTCATATGGCGATGGGGATGCTGCAGCGGGGCTTGGCCTTTCTAGTCGCATTTATAGGCTTGTTAGCCATTACGATTTTTATTAGCATCATCACGAATACGGGCAGCTTTCTGGTTTTTCTGTTAGCGTTGCCTGTCATTTGGATCTATACGTTGTTTGATGCAGTGCAGCAGCTGCAGCGCAAGCATCGCGGCGAGACGATCGATGACAAGCCTTTCTTCGAGGAACTGGAGGAGCATATCGGCTCCGGCAAGAAAAATAAAGTGCTGGCTGCAACGCTGTCGCTGTTTCCCGGCGCGGGTCATTTGTACTTAGGGCTGCAAAAGCGCGGCCTGCAAATTATGGGCGGCTTTCTTATCTCCATCTTCCTGATGGATTCCTTGCGGCTGTCGATTTTTCTCTTCTTGATGCCCCTCTTCTGGTTCTTCGCTTTCTTTGATGCGCTGCAGCAAATGTCGCGCTACGAAAGCAATCAGTTGAAGGATCAAGCGGTAGTCGCGCAGCTGGCTCCTTATCAGAAGTGGATTGGCCTTGCTTTGCTTGTGCTGGGCGCCTATTATTTGCTCGATCAAGTCATGGGTACCTATATATCCCAGACATGGCCAGCCGTCTATCGGGAGTTCATGAAGCTGAAGTATAACCTGCCGACGGCGCTCGTTGCATTTGTCATGATCGCAGCAGGGCTGCGACTGGTCTTTGGCGGCGGCTCCAGAGGCGGTTCAGGGGGTGTTCCCTCTGAAGCCCCTCCCCGTCTCCCTGAATGGGGTAAGGAGGAGCGCTCATGAAGGCCTGGCGCGTAGGTTCCTTATCTATGGGAGTGACGCTGCTGCTTCTAGGAGCAGCGATCGCCGTGTCCATCTGGAATGGCACGGATTCTGTTAATCTGCTGCTTTGGGTCGCTCCGGTTGTCTTTATATTGCTGGGCACGGAGCTGTTGTTGTATCTATGGCTGGCGGGTACGGAGCGGACGGTTATGCGTTACGATTGGATGAGCGTGTTTTTTGTATCCGTTCTTGGAGTTGGCGCAGTTGCGATGGTATCGCTGACTTCGACGGGACTGCTGGGGGAGTTTCGCCAGTCTCTTCAAATTACAGAACGGACTGCTGTCGTGAAGACGGATGCCGTCAAAGTGCCAGACACGGTGAAGAAGATCATCGTTCAATCCTTTGAGCAGGTGCAGCTGGATAAAGCCGAAGTCCAGGATGTCCGGCTATTAGGGCAAGTACAATATTGGGCCGTGGAGCCGATGAAACAGCCGGAGTCGATCATTAGTACCGATACGGTAGGAAGCACTATGTATGTCATGATCGGAAGCTTCCAGCAGAAGAACAGGGGCATCGTATCGGAGTCGTATCATCCAAAGCTCACGCTCGTTTTGCCACAGGGTATTGAAGTGGAGGAGCGGGGGTTCTAACCTAAACAAAGAGAGAGTCGAACGGCAGTCACAGCCATCGGCTCTCTCTTTTTCGTGTGCATATGGTGTATTACTTCGCAACCGTCTCCGGTTCCGGGTAAGTAACACCTTTCGTGTCGACCGTTACTTTTTTCATCGCCATCGGGGTAAGCGGACGATCGTTTTCGCCGGTTTTTTGAGCGACGATTGCATCAACCGTCTCCATGCCTTCCAGCACTTGTCCAAAAGCGGCGTACTTGCCGTCAAGGGAAGGGGAGTCGGCTGTCATAATGAAGAACTGAGAGCCAGCTGAATCGTTCATCGCCGAACGAGCCATGGAGATGACGCCGCGCGTATGCTTCAAATCGTTTTGGATGCCGTTCGACGTGAATTCACCTTTAATGCCGTAGTCAGGGCCGCCCATGCCTGTACCATCCGGATCGCCGCCTTGAATCATAAAGCCAGGAATAACGCGATGGAAGATCAAGCCGTCATAAAAGCCTTTTTGCACAAGCGAGATGAAGTTGTTAACCGTGTTAGGTGCCACTTTAGGGAACAGCTCAACTGTAATTTTGTCACCGTTGTCCATTTCGATCGTTACGACCGGATTGGAAGGGTCTGTTTTAGAAGCGCCCTGTCCTTCGTTCTGTGTCTTGCCGCCGCCGCAGCCTGCCGTCACCAGCAGAACCAGAGCTGTAACTAAAGCAAAAGTCAATTTCATGTAGTCTCGTTTCATTCGTTAATAGGCCTCCTGACCTTAATAGGTTGTCCACTAAATATCATAGCATATTGGAAGGGATATGGAGAAATCCTCACTACGCGCAAAAAAAACCGGAAGCCGATCTCATCGATTCATTCGAGAGGGCTTCCGGTTTTCTACTATTCGTATTAGCCAACTACGTTGTAAGCCATGATCCAGATGGAGCCGGCTACGACCGTAAGGAGAATGACTAAGCCGAAAATAAGAGCGATCATATTGAAGCGCGGTTTCTTCTCATCACGGATATGCATGAAGAAGAACAACTGGACTACAAATTGCAGTGCCGCCATGATCAGGATGAAGATGATCGTCGCTGTCTTGCTCATCAGACCGTTCAGAACGATGACGAGCGGCAGTATCGTAAGAATAATCGAGAGTACGAAGCCGATGACGTAGGACTTCATCGAGCCGTGCGCGTTCGCATCAGCATGTGCGTTGTGATCGTGGTTGCTCATCCTACATCACCCCCATCAGGTAGACGACCGTAAGGACGAAGATCCATACGACGTCGAGAAAGTGCCAATACAAGCTGATAATGTTCACTTTACGCTGCGTAACCGGCGTAATGCCGCGTCTGCCCAGTTGAATCATCAAGCCGACCATCCAGATCAAGCCGACTGAAACGTGGAGTCCGTGCGTGCCGACTAGCGTAAAGAAAGCGGACCAGTAAGCGCTCGTGCCGATCGTTACGCCCTCATGTACAAGCTCAATGAACTCGTAAACTTCGAGGAAAATAAACGATGCACCGAGTAATGCTGTTACAGCCAGCCAGCCGATAAGGCCCTTCTTGTTCCCTCTATGCATCTGGAGAACGGCGATACCGCTGGTGAAGCTGCTCGTAAGCAAGATGAACGTCTCGGCGATAACGCCAGGCATCTTGAACATTTCATCCGGCGTTGGTCCGCCGTCCGTGCTCAAGCGGAGCACGGCGAAGGTGGCGAACAAGGTACCGAATAGAATAACGTCTGTTATGAGAAACAGCCAGAAGCCGAATACTTTGATGGATTCATGATCGTGATGATCATGGCCGTCATGACCGTGGCCGTGGCCCTTGTCATGCGAGGATGTTGCTGTTTGTGCCATTTAGTTAGCCCCCTTTAACGCAGCTGCTTCTGTCCGTTCGATCTCATCGACAGGGATATAGAAGTCGGTGTCATAGCTGAACGAACGAGCGATCATGCAGATGGCTACGCCGAGTAGTCCTGGTACAATCATCCAAGTCCAGCCCCATACGAAGCCAAAGCCTGCGATAAAGAAGAAGACGGACATGATGAACGGAATTGCCGAGTTTTTCGGCATGTGAATCGGTTCAAGCGGCGCAAGCGGCTTAGGCTTGCCGCCATTAGCGATTCGTTGCTTCTCTTCCCACCACTCGTCCTGGCTGGTAACAACCGGTACGCGTGCGAAGTTGTACATCGGAGCAGGCGATGGAATCGACCATTCCAGCGTACGGCCATCCCAAGCGTCGCCGCTTGTTTCTTTCTTGAAGAACTTGATGCTGTGCGCAATTTGCCATACTTGGAACAAGAACGCAAGACCCATAATGAAACCGCCGATCGTCGATACGACGTTAAGCGGCTGCCAGCCCATGTCGAAGTTGTATTCGTTGAACCGGCGTGTCATGCCCATCAAGCCAAGCGCATATTGCGGCATGAAGCAGACATAGAAACCGATATTCCACAGCCAGAACACCCATTTGCCGATACCGTCATGCAGCTTGAAGCCGAACATTTTCGGCCACCAGTAGTACAGGCCTGCGAAGTAACCGAATACGACGCCGCCGATCAGCACTTGGTGGAAGTGGGCAATCAGGAAGTAGCTGTTATGGAACTGGAAGTCGGCTGGTGCAACAGAGAGCATAACGCCTGTCATCCCGCCGACGATAAAGCATGGGATAAAGGCGACGGTCCATAGCATCGGCTGCGAGAACGTAATCCGTCCCCGGAACATCGTGAACAGCCAGTTGAATATTTTAACCCCGGTCGGTATTGCGATCAGCATCGTCGTTACGGCGAAGAACGCGTTGACGTTAGCGCCGGAGCCCATAGTGAAGAAGTGATGGGCCCATGTGAAGAACGAGAAGAAGCTGATCGACATAAGCGCGAATACCATTGATTTGTAGCCGAACAGTTTTTTCTTCGAGAAGGTCGATACGATCTCGGAGAATATACCGAAGGCCGGCAATATAACGATATAGACCTCGGGGTGACCCCACATCCATATCAAGTTAATATACATCATCGGGTTGCCCCCGCCGTCAAGCGTAAAGAAGTGCGCCCCGAGATATCGGTCGATGAAGAGAAGGAACAGTGTAACGGTCAGAATCGGGAATGCGAACATGATCGTTACGGAAGATGACAGAACCGACCAAGTGAACATCGGCATCTGCATCAGCTTCATGCCCGGTGCGCGCATCTTCAGAATCGTCACGACAAAGTTGATGCCGGACGCCAGAGAGCCGATACCGGAAATTTGAATACCCCAGATGTAGAAATCCTGGCCTACGCCCGGACTGCCCGAAAGCTCCGAGAGCGGCGGATATGCCAGCCAGCCCGCGTCCGGCGAACCGCCGATAACGAACGAAACGTTGAACAGCATGGCACCAAAGAAGAACAGCCAGAAGCTCAAAGAGTTCAAGAATGGGTATGCAACGTCGCGCGCTCCGATCTGAAGCGGGACGACGATATTGAATAAGCCGAACATAAGCGGCATCGCCATAAACAAGATCATGATGACGCCATGCGTAGTAAAGATGGCGTTATAGTGGTCCGCGTGTAAAAACTCCAGATTCGGCAGTGCAAGCTGCGTCCGAATCAGCAGGGCGTCAACGCCCCCGCGGAACAACATGAGAATGGAGGCGATAATGTACATAATGCCGATCTTCTTATGATCGACGGTCGTCAGCCATTCGGTCCAAAGCCAGCGCCATTTTTTGAAATAAGTAAGGACGAACACGACAGCGACTGAAGCAAGCGCAATTGAAACTTGCGCGCCAAGAATCAGCGGATCGCCCGTGACGAAAAAGTCATTCAGCATAAAGTCCATAAAATTCTGAAACATGTGGCCTCTCCTTTCATTATATCCTAATGTCCGGCATGTTCACTGGATGCTGTCTCCACAGATCCGTGATTCTCGTGATTTTCATGCTCATTTGTTTTTGTATCGCTTTTTGGAGCAATGGCTTCCGTGCTGCCGCCACCGTGGTGGTGTCCGGTACCGCCTTTGCCGATATATTGTTTCACTACACGATCGAATAGTCCTTCAGGGAAGGAGGAGAAAAATTGCTGATTTGAAGCTCCTTTTTCGGTCAGCTTCTTGAAGCCGTCTTCCGTCAGAGCCGGATAATTGCTTTTTACTTCTTTTACCCACGCTTCGTATTCTTCATCCGAAGTCGCTTTTACATCAAACGTCATTTTGGCAAACAGCTCGCCGGTAAAGTTAGCTCCGGAGCCGTAGTATAGACCCGGTTCATCGGCTTGCAGATGCAGCGTCATCGCCATACCGGACATCGCGTATATTTGTCCGCCCAGCTGCGGAATCCAGAACGAATTCATCGCTTGGTCGGCTGTTACTTTGAATTGAATAGGACGGTCTTCCGGAATTTGAATGTAGTTGACAGTGGAGATGCCTTCTTCCGGATACGTGAACAGCCATTTCCAGTCAAGCGAAGTCGCTTCAATGACTAGCGGCGCTTTGTCGGAGACAAGCGGTTTGGACGGCTCCAATTCATACGTATATTTCACCGTAATCACGCCCAGGATGGCGATGATGATAATTGGAATGCCCCACCAGATAGTTTCCAGCTTCGTGCTGTGCTCCCAATTTGGCTGATAGGAGGCTTTGCTGTCTTTCCGGTCGCGATAGCGCCATATGATGAAGGCGGTAAGCAGCAGCACCGGAACGAGTACGATCGCGCAAAGAATGACGGTCAGGTAGATCAAGTCTTTCTGCGATTCGCCGATCGGTCCTTTCGGATCCAGCACGATCATTTGCTCGCTGCATCCTGACAGCAGGACAGCCATCAGCATAATGATCATAAAGGTCAAAAGACGAATTTTCGGTCTCACGTTGATTCAACTCCTCAGGTTTACTCTTGGCTTTAACATTACCAGAACTCAAGTGGAATAACTGCTGCCTTAACAATTACGTCAACAATTCGTCTTTTTTCTGTAATAGAAAGTTCACTAGTTCGACACCGCTCGTTCATAGCTATTTCACAAAAGGAAAAACCGTCCTTTTTTACGTTGGAAAATGGGGTTTTTAACGGTTTGAAGGGAGACTTCGAGCAACAATGTCAAGAGCCGGTTACCCGACTGCTTGTCCATGACTGGACGACTTCACAAAAAACAAAAACGGCCCCCTCTTATAGACGGGAGCCGATTTGCAGATGAACCCTTATTCCGGAGGGGACTGTTGTTCCTTCTCAGCTAGCGCAGCGCTCATTCTCGCATGCACGAGACCAATCGCCGTACCAATTACAAAGATGAACACGCTGCCTACGAGGAAACCGATGCCGAGCATAAGCAATACGTTCTCTTCGCTGAAATGGCCGAGCTTTATAAGACACAACAGAACGCCGATCGACAATGCGGTCCATGCGAAGGCGGTCATCAACGAGACCAAGCGCTTCACGGCTGCCAGAGAGGATGGTTGGATATTGCTCACTGTTGCTGTTTTAGTTGTCATAATGAACACTCCCATTAACTTGTAAGTGCTTTCTTATCTACACTATAACATAGTATATGAGTGATGTTCAAAGAAAATTCATATTTTGATCATAGTTCCGCCATATTTGGGCAAAGGTCGATATCAGAATTTGGAAATCTACTGAAAAAAAGCGGCCGCCCCGTTCAAGGGAGCAGCCGCTTTGTTAAGCGTGAGAAGAATTAGCTAAGCGTGCCGAGGGAGGCAGGCGTGAACGGTACGAGCTCGTCGAAGCGTCCTTCACGGATTTTGGCAGCCCAAGCGGGATCAACGAGCAAAGCGCGGCCAACGGCGACGAGATCGAATTGGCCTTGCTCCAGCCGGTCGGTCAGCTCTTCAATATCTTTCGTTCCCGCGTCGTTGCCCATGAAGGCACTAATAAAGTCGTTGTCGAGACCGACGGAGCCGACCGTAATGGTTGGTTTGCCTGTCAGTTTTTTCACCCAGCCCGCGAAATTCAAATCGGATCCTTCAAATTCAGCAGTCCAGAAGCGGCGGGTGGAGCAGTGGAAAATATCGACGCCGGCATCGACTAGCGGCTGTAGCAGCTGGTTCAATTGCTCAGGGTCATTCGCAAGCTTGGCATCGTAAAAGCCCGATTTCCATTGGGAAATCCGGAACACAATCGGAAAATCAGGGCCGACCGCTTCCCGGCAAGCTCGTACAATCTCTGCAGCAAAGCGTGTGCGCTTCACGAGATCGCCGCCGTATTCGTCGGTGCGGCGGTTTGTCTGCTCCCATAAAAATTGGTCGATCAAATAGCCATGAGCGCCGTGCAGCTCAATTCCGTCGAAGCCGATGCGTTTTGCATCAGAGGCTGCTTGAGCGAAAGCCTTCACGATGGATTGAATTTCATCGACGGACAACGGTTCGCTGACCTTTTCGCCTGTGAGGCTGAGTCCGGAAGGACCAGCAGACGGTGCTTCGGGATGAGGACCTTGGCCTTCTGAGCGAGCCGTTCCTTGATGCCAAAGCTGCGGAATAATTTTGCCGCCGGCGTCATGAACCTCTTTCACGACATGTGCCCAGCCTTCCAGCGCTTTCTCATCGTGGAAGTTCGGAATATTAACGTCTCCCGAAGCCGCCGAATGGTTGATTGTCGTCCCTTCCGTTACGATCAGACCGACGCCGTTCTCTGCACGCCTTCTATAGTAGCCCGCCACATTATCGCCGGGAATGCCGTTCGGTGATTGAGAGCGGGTCATGGGGGCCATTACGATTCGGTTAGGCAGGGACAATTGGCTGATTTGGTAGGGTTGAAACAGTGATTGAAGCGATGTACGGCTTGTAGACATAGTTATCTCTCCTTTTATCTTAAAAAATATATATCTATAAAAATAGATATTAATTTGCGTAAAAAAGGAATCCAGCCAGCTGCTGCTACAGCTCCTTAAGAAAGGATTCCTTGAACGCGTTAATGCCATCTTCGTTGCGCCGATAGTACGTAAATTGACCGTGGCGCTTGGATTCCAATAAACCGGATTTCTGCATCTTAACCAAATAACCGGAAACGACCGACTGAGCAAGTTCCGATTTCTCGGCAATTGCGCCGACGCAGACCCCGCCTTCGAAGTCGCAGCCCTGATGCATATAGGCCAAAGCGCCGAAATGCTTCTCGGGTTCTTTCAGCCATTCCAGTATGCGGAACCTTGTCTCGTTCGACAACGCTTTGATCACAGTTAAAGTATCCATGCATTTATTATATCGATCTAAATCGAAATGTACATCGTAATTTTTTGGTTAATCAATCCTTCCACCACCGTTTCAGGTCATTCCACCAGCTCTTCTTGTCCGCGTCACTTGGCGCTCCCGCAGCTCCTCCGGCTCCGGTATCTGCGCCGCTGTCTGCAGGTTGTCCGCACACTTCGACCGGTTCAGTTCCGCTAACGAAAGACTCCAGCCGTTTGTTCGGGCAGGTAGCGGCCGCCAGCTTGCCGCTTGTCGGATCGATATAGACGTTGACGACGCCTGCGGGAACCGGGAAGATTTTCGGCGGTACAGCTGCCAGTGCCTTCTCCGTGTAGTTTGCAAAAATCGGCGCGGCGCGGTGAGCTTCGGCTACGGTCAGTTTACGATCCTTGTCATAGCCAACCCAGACGGCAGTTGCGAGCTCTGGCGTATAGCCCACCAGCCATGCATCGGTTGCCGTCGTTCCGGTCTTGCCGGCGACGGGCCTTTTAATGAGGGAAGATATCCGGCTGGCGGTTCCGCCGTTGTCAAAAACGCTCTCCATTAAGCTGGTCATGACATAAGCATAAGCCGGTTCGACGACCTTCTCTTCTTTGCGTTCCGCTTCATATAATACCTTGCCGCTGCGATCGGTAATGCGGAGTATAGCGATGGGCTCGACGCGCACGCCGCCGTTGGCAAATACTCCAAACGCCGAAGCCATTTGGATCGGGCTGACGGGAGAGGTGCCGAGCGCAAGCGACGGAACGGGCTGCATCGGACTTGTGATGCCCAGCTTACGAGCCATTTCGACAACACGCTCCCCTCCGACAGTCATGATGGCATTGACGGCATAAATATTATCCGAGCTGGCGATCGCCGTGCGCATGTCGATAAAATCTTCGAAGTACTTATCGTTATAGTTGCGTGGCTCATACACTTTACGCCCCTCATCATAGCTGAAGGACGTAGGCTCGCTCTTAAACCGGGTAACCGGCGTCATATAGCCGCTTTGCAGCGCCGTCAAATAAAGGATCGGCTTGAAAGACGAGCCCGGCTGCCGTGTTTTCATCAGCGTTCGGTTGATCTGATTCTTCTTGTAATCGCGTCCGCCTACCATCGCTTTAATATAGCCGTTGCGGGGGTCAATTGAAACAAGCGCAGCCTGCTGCTCCTCGCTGCCTTGCATCCCGTTCTTGACCGCTTCCTCTGCCGCTTGCTGCGCGGTTGAATCCAGCGTCGTATAGATTGTAATTCCGCCTTCGTTCAGCAGCTGCTCATTGATGCCTAGCTTATCCACGGCAATATAACGGATGTAGTCCCTGAAATAAGGGGCAAAGCCGTTCTGCTCGCCAGATCCCAGAGGCTGAAATGTCAGCATCTCTCCGTAAGCGGCGTCTGCATCCGCTCTCGTAATGTCTCCGGCATTCGCCATGGCATTGAGAATAACATGCTGACGATCCTTGGCGTTCTTCATATCCATAAAGGGAGAATAATATTTCGGTCCTTTCGGAATGCCAGCCAGCATGGCGCTTTCGGCAAGCGTCAAATCGGATGCTTTCTTATTAAAATAGAGCTG
Organism: Paenibacillus radicis (ex Gao et al. 2016); assembly: GCF_014641555.1. Classification (GTDB taxonomy): domain Bacteria; phylum Bacillota; class Bacilli; order Paenibacillales; family Paenibacillaceae; genus Pristimantibacillus; species Pristimantibacillus radicis. Next base: position 21,543 of record NZ_BMHY01000017.1, on the reverse strand, counting down.
GGCCGCTGCTTCGATACCGTATGCCCCATGTCCGTAGTAAATCTGGTTCAAATAGAGTCCCATGATTTCATCCTTGGAGTAGTTCATCTCCAGTTGAACGGTATACATCGCTTCCTTTATTTTACGCTGCCACGTTTTCTCATGCGTCAAATACAAATTACGAGCGAGCTGCTGGGTGAGCGTGCTGGCCCCCTGCTTGGCGGAGAGCGTTTCGATATTGACGACAATGGCCCGAGCCAGTCCTTTAATATCAAAGCCGCGGTGCTCATAGAAGCGGCGGTCCTCGATCGCGAGCGTCGCTTTTACGACGTAAGGCGAGACTTCTCCCAGCGGTACGGAACGCCGGTTTTCTCCTGTATGGAAGGTATCGATAATTTGCCCCTGTATATCGAGCATTTGCGACGTTTGGCTAATGGAGGCTGCGGGCAGCGTCTGCAGACGCAAATAAAGCAGCGTTCCGCCGATGAGCAGCATGAGTGCGGCAAGAGCGGCGAGCGGCCAGCGGAGCTTTCTTCGCAGCTTCATCAATCGGGGCAGGAATCTTTCGGTTAGTATCGGAAAATAATGAACACGGCGCGGTTGGCCCGGCCGGGGCTGCTGCTTCTTCATGGAGCGGGCTCCCTTCGAGTAACATTCGCTTTTCCTTAGTATGGAAAAACGGGAGCGCCGATATTCACGAAGTTGGCAATAGAGGGAAATAAAACGTCACGGCTCTTGCCGTTTTAGCCCGATCCGGGGACAGATAAATCGTTCATTGGCGCAATCCCAGGAAAAGGTTGCTTTTTTGCCCCGAACTACTATAATACAGGGTGAACTATCGAATGAAAGAAGGGATTCATCGACATGGAAATGTGGTATACGGAAAAACAAACCGAAAGCTTCGGCATTACGGCGAAGATCACGAAAACTTATGTGAACGAACAAACGGATTTCCAGCAGCTCGATATGATCGAGACCGAAGAGTTCGGAACGATGCTCGTTCTTGACGGCATGGTAATGACGACGGTAAAAGATGAATTCGTATATCATGAGATGGTTGCCCATCCGGTTCTGTCGACGCATCCCAACCCCGAGCATGTTCTCATCGTCGGTGGCGGTGACGGCGGTGTAATCCGCGAAGTTATGAAGCATCCGAAAGTGAAAAAAGCGGTACTCGTCGATATCGACGGTAAAGTAATCGAGTATTCGAAAAAGTATTTGCCGACAATCGCTTGCGAGCTCGATAATCCTCGTGTTGAAGTGCTCGTAAACGACGGCTTTATGCATATTCATGATCATAAAAACGAATACGATGTCATTATGGTCGATTCCACGGAGCCGGTTGGCCCTGCGGCAAACCTGTTCACCCGCGGTTTCTACCAAGGCATTTTTGAGTCTTTGAAGGAAGACGGCATTTTCGTTGCGCAAACGGACAACCCTTGGTTTAAAGCTGACCTGATCCAAAGCGTCAACAAAGATGTGAAGGAAGTATTCCCGATCGTACGCGTCTATGGTGCGAACATTCCAACCTATCCGAGCGGCCTTTGGACGTTCACGATGGGCAGCAAGAAATACGATCCGACTACGGTAGACGAAGCGTCGATTCCGGAGCTGGATACGAAATACTATACACCGCGTCTTCACAAAGCCGCGTTCGTATTGCCTAAATTCGTTGAAGACCTTATTAAATAGAGAGAGGATTTTCCCTAATGAAATTGGATCAAAAATATTCCGGCAATGTTTTTATTTTAAGCTCTGAGGATTATGCGGCTTCGAAAGCCGTTATCTACGGTATGCCGATGGACTTTACCGTCAGCTTCCGTCCCGGCTCGCGTTTCGGCCCGCCGCGTATTCGCGAGGTGTCCATTGGCCTGGAGGAATACAGCCCTTACCTCGACCGCAGCCTGGAGGATATCGAGTATTTCGATGCCGGCGATCTGCTGCTGCCTTTCGGCAACGCAGCTAAAAGCTTGGACATCATTGGCGAATTTGTCCGCGGCGTATTGGCTGACGGCAAAATGCCGGTAGGTCTTGGCGGGGAGCACCTCGTATCGTGGCCGATTTTCCGCGAGGTATATGCGAAGTACCCTGATCTTGCAATCATCCACTTCGACGCCCACGCCGATCTTCGTGAATCGTATGAAGGCGAGCCTCTGTCCCACTCCACGCCGCTGCGCAAAGCAGCCGGCCTGATCGGCGGCAAGAACGTCTACCAATTCGGTATCCGTTCCGGCTCCCGCGAAGAGTGGCAGTTTGCCAAGGAGAACATCAACTTCCATCCGTTCGAAGTGCTTGAGCCGCTGAAAAAAGTATTGCCGGAGCTGGAAGGCCGTCCGGTATACTTGACGATCGACATCGACGTGCTTGATCCTTCCGCAGCGCCAGGTACAGGTACAGCAGAAGCAGGCGGTATTACATCCAAGGAGCTTATCGAAGCTGTTCACGCGATCGCCCGTTCCGGCGTAAACGTGGTGGGCTGCGATCTGGTTGAAGTAGCTCCGGCCTACGACCCGACTGAGCAAACGCAGATCGTCGCATCAAAGGTCATCCGCGAGATGCTGCTTGGCTTTATTAAATAATAAAATAAAGAAGCTTGCCCGCGCGTTGGCGCTCGGACAAGCTTCTTTTTGCTTCCTGCCGGCAGGAGCTATTTGGTCTTGGCGATCTTATAAGTAAACTTCCATACAGCTTGATTGCCAGAATAACGTCCGCGATTTTCGGTTACCGTTACTTTAATGCTCGAGGTGAGCTCTTTCTTGATGGAGCTAACCTTGATGGTCTTGGTGGCGGAGCCTTCATCGGGAATTTTGTCTAATTCGGTCGCTTCTGCTTGAAGCTTTATGGATCCCGTGCTGGACAGCGAAAGCTTGATGGATTCTCCTTCCTCTATCGTTTTTCCGTTGGCAGTGAATGCTGTAGCCCATTCATTGCCAACATGGTCATTGGAGACGAGCTCGGTGCTGACCAGAGTGACGGTATAAGAAGCTTTGGAGGATGCCGTTGCCGCAAGTGCAGGTGTTGCTAAAGTGCTGAGTAAAGTGATAATGAGAAGCAGTGAAAACCATAAACGGCTTATTTTCAAGATCTCACTCCTTTTTATGGTAATAATCGGGTGGTTATAATTGGATTTTATAACATTCGGAAGTCTTTGGATAGATAGTGAAGCAGCTTCGCTAATTAAAGAAGGCAGTTTCGTTATTTGGCAGGTATGACGAGAAGCCGCAGAAAAGAACGAAGCTAAGTTCGCTTTTCGTGAACCTAGGATCGCCAATAGCGAAATTAGCTTCGCTGTTTGCGAATGAACGATGTTCAAACCCAGGAACAACGAAACTAGCTTCGTTATATTGCGAAGCCGCTTCGCTAAAGACAGGTATGACGAGAGATTAGAGGAAAAGCTTCGCTGTTCATAAACGAACTGGGGTTCAAGCAGCGGAGCAACGAAATTAGCTTCTTAAATGAACAGGGTTCGAGCTATGTGCAACAACGAATGTAACTGGCTTCGCTATATTGCGAAGCCACATCACAAAAACAATTTTATTAAAGGAGGGTTATTTATTATGGAACGCATTCACTCTTTCCCGCCTGTTATTGATGAACGCGCCCGCGTGCTGATCCTCGGCACCGCGCCAAGCGTAAAGTCATTGGAGAACAGGCAGTTCTATGCGCATCCGCGCAATTATTTATGGGGGATCGTTTATGGTCTGTTTGGTGCAGGGACGCCTGATGAGGATTATAGCCGGCGGCTGAACTTCCTGCAGGAGCACCGGCTTGCGGTATTCGACGTCATTGAGTCCTGTGAACGGGAGGGCAGTCTGGACGTTAACATTCGGGACGAGCGCCCGAATGATCTGCCCGCACTGCTTGCGCAATATCCCGGGCTGCGGTGCTTTGCTTTTAATGGAAGCAAGGCCTATGATACGTTCCGCAAGTATTTCCGCGATCACCCGGCCTTTCATTCCATAGCGGCAGTTAAACTGCCTTCCTCCAGCCCGATTCCGACGCAGAAGATGCGGAACCTGGAGGACCGGATTGAAGCGTGGAGCGTTCTTATGCCTTATCTGGAGGACTAGTAACCGTTGAAATTAAGAGGCTACCTGTATATAGTAGTAACATACGAGAAGACTGGGAAGTAGGAGCAATGCGATGCCAGACAGAATGCAAGTGAGCGTCACGCTGGAGAGCAAGCAGGGCAGTGAGACGACCCGCCATCAATATCCGGGCGAATGGTTCCGCAAGGACCGGTCTGTGTACCTTCGTTATAAAGAAGGGCAGGATGCGGAGGCGGTAAGGACTATTATTCGCTGCCGGCCCGATGAATTGCTGATTACAAGGCGGGGCGCGGTGGAATCCGATCAGCTCTTTGTCCGGGACGGCGGAAGGCAGCCGGGCAGCTATCGATCCCCGTATACCTCATTCCAGATGGAGACAGATACGAAGAAGCTGTCTGTACGCGCTGGCCGAGGAAGAGATGATTCCGATATGGCGCCGCCTTTTACGATAGAATGGAAGTATGAGATTTGGGTGAACGGCGAGATTTCAGGGCGGTTCCACAATCGGCTGCATATTGCCGAGGCGGGGCAAGCCGAAGCGGAAGCATAAGCATAAGAGCTTCAACACACGCATGAATGCAGACATAACTGCAAGAGTAGGGTATCAACAGAATGAGGGCTTACGATCATTAGGGGGTTGCGAGGAAGATGAGTACGAACGTATTGGATCAAATGTATGACAAAGTGAAAGAAGCGATTGCTGATGCGGCAGTAGCAGGAGGTTTGGCCGCACGCGAGGAGCTGCCTGCTTTCGTGCTTGAAGTTCCGAAGGACAAGGCGCATGGCGACTTGGCGACGAACGCAGCGATGCAATTGACGAAGCTGGCGAAAAAAAATCCGCGTCAAATCGCGGAGACGATTATCGCGAACCTGAACGGCGAGAAATTCGGCATTCAATCGGCTGAAATTGCTGGCCCCGGCTTTATTAATTTCCGTATGGACAAAAGCTATCTGTACTCCGTTATCGGAGAGGTAACGGCAGCTGGAGACAACTATGGCCGCATCGCGACTGGAGCGGGCAAACGTGTTGAAGTCGAATTCGTCAGCGCCAACCCGACAGGCAGTCTTCACCTTGGCCATGCACGCGGCGCAGCAGTAGGCGATGCGCTCTGCAACGTGCTCGACTTTGCAGGTTATGAAGTAACCCGCGAATATTACATTAATGATGCCGGCAACCAGGTGAACAATCTGGCCCGTTCCATTGAAGCCCGCTACCGTCAGTCGCTAGGCCAAGCGGCTAAAATGCCGGAGGACGGCTATCACGGCGAGGATATCGTAGGCTTCGGCAAGCTGCTGGCCGAGCAAGAGGGCGATCGTCTGCTGTCGTTGTCCGATGAAGAGCGCTTCACGTTCTTCCGCCAGTTCGGCCTGGAGAAGGAACTGGACAAAATCAAGCGCGACCTCGGCCGCTTCCGCGTCGGCTTCGATATCTGGTACAGCGAAACGTCGCTGTACGAGAGCGGTCAAGTCGAGCAGGCGCTCGACGCGCTGAGAGCCAAAGGCCAGGTCTACGAAGAAGAAGGCGCGACATGGCTGTCCACGATGCCGTACGGCGACGACAAAAACCGCGTGCTCGTGAAAAATGACGGCTCGTACACCTATTTGACGCCGGACGTTGCGTACCACCGCGACAAATTCAGTCGCGGCTATGACCGGATGATCAATATTTGGGGCGCCGATCACCACGGCTACATTCCCCGTGTGAAAGCGGCTATGGCGGCGCTTGGCAATGATCCTGACAAGCTGGTCGTGCTGATCGCGCAAATGGTCAGCCTGTTCCAGGACGGAGAGAAAGTGAAAATGTCCAAGCGCACCGGCAAAGCGGTAACGATGCAGGATCTGATGGATGAAGTTGGTGTCGACGCTATCCGTTATTTCTTCACGATGCGCAGCATGGACTCGCATCTGGACTTCGACATGGATCTGGCGATCTCGACATCCAACGAGAACCCGGTATTCTATGTGCAGTATGCGCATGCGCGTATCTGCAGCATTTTCCGCCAAGCGGAGGAGCAAGGCTTGGCGCTGGCGGACCTTGCGAGCATCGACCTCGGCAAGCTGGCTTCCGAGGCGGAGTTCGACCTGCTGCGCAAGCTCGGCGAGCTGCCGCAGGAAATTTCGGAAGCAGCGGAGCAATACGCGCCGCACCGACTCGTGCGCTATGTGTACGAATTGGCTTCGCAATTCCACAGCTATTACAAAGCGGAGCGCGTCATCACGGAAGACGCTGCACAAACGCAAGCGCGCCTCGCACTGCTTGGCGCGGTTCGCACCGTTATCGCCAACGCGCTGCGTCTTGTCGGTGTATCTGCTCCTGAGCGTATGTAATACGCTTCAGGCACGCCTCGCAGATCTGCAACAGGTAAAAGGCTTGCCCGCATCGTCCAAAAGCTGGACGGCGCAGGCAAGCCTTTTGAGTCTTATTGGCTTACATTGTATTCATCGGTCCGCGGCTTGCAGCATTCGCATAATATCAAGCTCGCCGGTCAGCTTCGGCGCTTTCGTACCCCGGAGCGGCTGAACGGACCGCTTCAGAATCGATTTGATATCGGCAGGCGAGAGCCCCGGCTTATAGGCCAGCAGCAGGGCAATCGCGCCGCTAACATGAGACGTAGCCATAGAGGTTCCGCTCATTTCGTGATATTTGCCGCGCAGCCAGGCAGAGACGATTTTGTCGCCGGGTGCGTAAATGTCGATATAAGCTCCCCGGTTGCTGAACGGCGCAACGCGCCGCAGCCTTGTGGAAGCTCCGACCGAGACCGTCTGCGGGTAGCGTGCCGGATAATCGACCGAGCGGCGCTTGCCGTCATTGCCGGATGAGGCAACGACAATAACGCCTGCGTTATAGGCGTTCGTAATGGAATTCAATAGCGCTTTGCTGCGCGTTTTCATACCGAAGCTCATATTGATGATCTGCACTTTATTGCGGACGCACCAATCGATGCCGAGAACAATGTCGGACACAAAAGCGCTCCCATTATGGTCGAACGCTTTCACGGGGTAGACTTGCGCGCGAGGAGCGATGCCAATCATACCGTGTACTTGGTTGGCGGCTGCAATCGTTCCGGCGATATGCGTACCGTGGCCGTTGTCGTCGTGGGGAAGCATGCTTCGGTTAATCAAGTTAATGCCTCGCGACAGCGAATGCCGCAGATCGGGATGACTGAAATCGACACCGGTGTCGATGACCCCGATTTTGATCCGGTGACCCGTTGTCGTGCTCCAGGCAAGAGGGGCTTTCACATGCTGGATGCCCCACGGAATCCCTTTTTCAGCGGACAACGATTTTTGCGGGGCAGCGTCTACGGTAATGCGGAAATCGTTCTCGATCCACACCCGCCCAGCGAAACGCGACAGCGTTTCTTTGGCAGGAAGACGACAGGAAATGGCGCGAATAATTTGTATTTGCTTAACGGCTTGCTGCTGTGAGGGTGTCGACAATTCCGACCATTCGCGCAGAAACTGACTGTAGTCGCTGGGTTCCTGGAAGCGAATGATTCTTCTAATTGCCGATGGACCTTCTTCTGCGGCCACCGTGTCCTGCAACCAATGGAGAAAAGCGGTTGTATCCAATTTTCGCGTCCCCTCCCGACGGACGATGCTGAACTATTGTATGAACGAGCGCTCCGCCCCGCATGAGCCACTTGCCTTTTTTCATATAATTAGGCTTCAAACCGTGTCAAAAAGCGCCTCTGGACATAGGATGATGCAAGAGCTCTTCGGGGCTCTCACGTCTCTGGACCGCACCCGGGGTGTGCGTCCGGATGGATACAGTCAAAGCGAAGGGGACAGCCCCAATGTCATTAAGTTAAAGTTAACCTAATGACATTGGAGACAGCCCTTCGCTTTTTGCTTATATGTCCAAGCCTGCCTGGAAGGGAGTCCGCACAGAGTGCGAGCTTGCTTTTTTGAAGGAAATAGGTTTTACTATACTGTGATAAAGGAATGCACCTGTAAATATAGAAGATGGCAAGAGAGGATGTGTCCATATGAGCAGCGGCGGAATTACGTTGAAGATTGATCCTGAGCGCATTAAGGAAATGCCAATGGTCGATTTGGCGTTTGAAGTGCTGAAGGCAGCTAATACCCCTTATTACTACCGTGATCTGATGATGGAAATTGCGAAAATTCGCGGTCTTTCTGCGGATGGGATTAATCAGGTTATCGCGCAGGTATATACGGAAATTAATATCGATGGCCGTTTCGCATGTGTCGGCAGCAATATGTGGGGCCTCAAGCGCTGGTATCCGGTAGAGCGCAACGAGGATCCGATCGCGAACGCGAAGCGTCCGCGTATTATTAACGACGATGACGATGACGATGTCGAGGACTTGTTTGCAGACGAGGAAGAAGAAACCTACGCAGCAGACGAAGAAGACTACGATGTGTATGACGAAGATCGTGAATTCGAGGAAGCCGAAGAAGAGGCTGAAGGTGAAGAAGAGGTTGCCATCGACGATGAAGAAATCGACGAGGATCTCTCTGAAGACGACGCTGACGAAGAAGCGGAAGACGCGGATTCGGACGACGATGAAGATGAAGACGATGAGGACGACAGCGACGACAAGTAACGTTGCTTTCGTGGGGCGAAGTCTCCTGATGGAGGCTTCGTTCTTTTTTTGTCCACAGCAAGTTCTTCCGGCCTCATTCTGCCCGTCTGTATGCAAAAGCTGGAGATGCCAGATTGGGTCAGCTTTACGCTTGACAGGTGCATTTGGGGCATGTAAACTATTGCATGGGCTTTAAGATTCGCTTAACAGTACCGTGAAGCCAATAGGGGCATACAGACTCCAAACGGCTTGGCGGCGAACTAGCGTTTTGCGGTGAAATATAGGGATGACATAAGCAGGTTTGCCTTATGTTTTCTTGTATTTTAATAATATGCTAAACGAAAAGTGCCCCGTGAAGACGGGTGTCACTTTTTTTGTTTGTACAATATCCATTTTTATCGGACAAATGGGCAAACCTAATCATAACCATAGGAGCTTGGAGGGTATTCACACAGTGACGAAATACATTTTTGTAACCGGAGGCGTTGTCTCTTCTTTGGGTAAAGGGATCACAGCCGCATCGCTGGGGCGTTTGCTGAAGAACAGAGGCTTGAAAGTGACGATCCAAAAATTCGACCCCTATATCAACGTTGACCCAGGGACGATGAGCCCTTATCAGCACGGTGAAGTATACGTAACCGACGATGGCGCGGAAACGGACCTTGACCTCGGGCACTACGAGCGTTTTATCGATATTAACCTGACGAAATACAGCAGTGTTACGGCTGGTAAAATCTATTCCAACGTCATCAGCAAAGAGCGCCGCGGCGAGTATTTGGGCGGAACGGTACAAGTTATTCCCCATATTACGAACGAAATCAAGGAACGCGTCTACCGTGCGGGCAAAGAAGCGGGTTCCGACGTGGTTATTACTGAAATCGGCGGTACGGTTGGCGATATCGAAAGCTTGCCGTTCATGGAAGCGATTCGTCAGATCAAAAGCGATATCGGGCGCGACAACGTGATGTACATTCATGTAACCCTCGTTCCTTATATTAAAGCGGCCGGCGAAGTGAAAACGAAACCGACCCAACATAGCGTAAAAGAGCTTCGCAGCATCGGCATTCAGCCTAACGTTATCGTTACGCGTACCGAGCATGCGCTTGCCGAAGATTTGAAGCGTAAAATCGCGCAGTTCTGCGACGTAGACGCGAATGCGGTTATCGAATGCCGCGATGCGGCAACGTTGTACGACGTGCCGCTGATGCTTCGCGAGCAAGGGCTTGACGAGATTGTCGTCAACCACCTGAAGCTGAACACGAACGAGCCTGATATGTCCGAATGGATCGCATTGGTTGACCGCGTGAAATCGCTTCGTCACAAGACGGAAATTGCGATTGTCGGTAAATATGTTGCACTCCACGACGCTTATTTGAGCATTGTAGAAGCACTTAGCCACGCTGGCTTTGATGCGGATTCCGAAGTGAAGCTGCGTTGGGTTAATGCAGAAGAACTGAACGATCAGAACGTAGGGGACAGACTGCAAGGCGTTCACGGCATTCTTGTGCCAGGCGGCTTCGGCGATCGCGGCATCGAGGGCAAGGTTTCGGCGATCCGTTATGCGCGTGAGAACCAAGTTCCATTCTTCGGTATTTGCCTTGGCATGCAGGTCGCGGTTATCGAGTATGCCCGCAACGTTGCAGGTCTCGACAATGCCAACAGTTCCGAGATCAATCCTTCGGCGCCTTATCCGGTTATCGACTTGCTTCCGGATCAGAAGGATATCGAAGATATGGGCGGCACGATGCGCCTTGGCCTCTATCCTTGTAAGCTTGTGCCAGGCTCGCTTGCAGCAGAGGAATACGGCGAGGAGCTTGTGTATGAGCGTCACCGCCACCGGTATGAATTCAACAATGAGTACCGCGAGCAGATCGAAGCGGCAGGCTTGCGCATTTCCGGTACGTCGCCGGACGGCCGTCTTGTTGAAATGGTCGAGATTGCGGATCACCCTTGGTTCCTTGCGGTGCAATTCCATCCGGAATTCACTTCGCGCCCTAACCGTCCGCAGCGTTTGTTCCGCGGATTTGTCCGTGCGGCGCTGGCTTATTCCGGTCAATAATACGGCTTAAAACCAGCCAAAAAGATTTTCCAATTTTTTTCTAAGCAGCAGAAGGATTATAGCCTTTGATTACCGAATATATTAACGATTATGGAAGAGTTGACCAATTGGTGCTCGGTCGTAGGAGGTAATATATTTGGAGAAGAAGAAGGTATTGATCGTAGATGACCAGAACGGAATCCGGGTGCTTCTGATGGAAGTATTCAGCAATGAAGGCTACAACACTTTCCAAGCTTCAAACGGTAAGCTCGCACTGGAAATTGTCAAAGCAGAGAGCCCGGATCTCGTACTGCTCGATATGAAAATTCCTGGAATGGACGGGCTTGAGATCTTAAAGCATGTCAAGACGATCAACCGGGACATTAAAGTCATAATGATGACGGCATATGGCGAGCTGGACATGATCAAGGAAGCGACCGATCTTGGCGCGCTGATGCATTTCACAAAGCCGTTCGATATTGATGAGATGCGCATTGCGGTGAATATGCAGCTTCATGGCGGCAACTCCAACAGCCGTTTTGCGATTGGGTCCTAATCAGGGCCCTTTTTTTATATCCGGTTAGGGTGTCTACAGGACGGGTTTTCCAATAAGCGAAAAAGGGTGTAACGCTTTCATTGGAAAACGATGGCATGCGGGGTGGAGCCTGTCAAAACAGCTTTACCATTCCTTTAATCAATATGGTATAATGGCTCAGAATGACAAGTCGGAACGGGCTTGACGATAACAGAAGATATTTTAGGAGGAAAGACAAATGCCATTGGTATCGATGAATGAGTTTTTGCCTAAAGCAAAAGCGAACAAGTTTGCAGTCGGTCAGTTCAACATGAACAACCTGGAATTTGCTCAAGCGACTGTTGAAGCAGCTATGGAGGAGAACTCGCCTTTTATTTACGGAGTCAGCGAAGGCGCTCTGAAATATATGGGCATTGAGTTTACAGTAGCTATGGCTCGTGCCGCAGCAGAAAAATCCGGTCTTCCAATCGCGCTTCACCTGGACCACGGCAGCAGCTTTGATGTTGCGATGAAATGTATCCGCGCGGGCTTCTCGTCCGTAATGTTCGACGGATCGCACTACGGTCTGGAAGAAAACATCAAGCTGACGAAAGAAGTCGTTAAAGCGGCACGCGCAATGGGCGTATCCGTGGAAGGCGAGCTGGGCACTATCGGCGGCGTTGAAGATGATCTGAGCGTTGACGAGAAAGACGCTACGCTGGCTAATGCAGAAGAAGCGATCCGTTTCTACGAAGAAACAGGCGTTGACTGTCTGGCTATCGCAGTTGGTACGGCTCACGGTATGTACAAAGGCGAGCCTAAAATTCACTATGATATCATTCAAAAGGTTGCGGACGCGATTCCAGTTCCAGTCGTATTGCACGGCGGTTCCGGCGTACCTGACGAAGCAATTCGTTTGTCCATCCAAGCTGGCGTAGGCAAAATCAACGTCAACACGGAAAACCAAGTGGCTTGCACGAACGCAATCCGCGAAGTATTGCTGGCTAACAGCGAAGTATTCGATCCTCGCAAATACTTGACGCCTGCCCGCAATGCAATGAAAGCTGTTATCCAAGAAAAAATCCGCTTGTTCGGAAGCAACAACCAAGCGTAATCAACGGAGCACGGGATACGAACCGCCATCTTGCGACGAGCGCGCCGATCGGCGCGCCTCGTTAAAGGCGGTTCTTCCTATGTTCCCTTCCAACGAAACGGGAGGATAACAAAAAAGATGGAGAAATTGATGATACGCGGCGGACGTCCGCTGCGGGGCACTGTTCAGATCAGCGGGGCGAAGAACAGCGCGGTTGCGTTGGTTCCAGCTGCTATATTGGCGGAATCGGAAGTCGTACTTGATAATTTGCCGCATTTGAGTGACGTTGCGGTATTAAGTGAAATTTTGCAAGATCTTGGCGCAACAGTGGACAGGCAGGACGATGTTATGCGAATCGATCCCTCCCGTCTTCAAGCAAAGCCAATGCCTAACGGCAAAGTAAAGCTGCTTCGCGCTTCGTATTATTTAATGGGTGCGATGCTTGGCCGCTTCGGTGAAGCGACGATTGGATTGCCCGGCGGCTGTAATTTCGAGCCAAGGCCAATCGATCAGCATATTAAAGGGTTTGAAGCATTGGGCGCTACGGTGACCAATGAGCATGGGTCTATGCATATCTCCGCGAAAGAACTGCGCGGTGCTAAAATTTATCTGGACGTTGTCAGCGTCGGGGCGACGATTAACATTATGCTTGCGGCCTCGCGGGCCAAAGGCTCTACAATTATTGAAAACGCGGCAAAAGAGCCTGAAATTATAGATGTAGCTACACTTCTTAACGCCATGGGCGCGAAAATAAAAGGAGCCGGCACCGAGACCATTCGGATCGAAGGGGTCGACAGCCTTCATGGCTGCCGTCATTCGATTATTCCCGATCGGATTCAAGCCGGCACATATATGATAGCCGCTGCTGCTACGCGCGGCGATGTTCTTATTGATAATGTCATTCCGAAGCATATGGAAGCAATGACTGCCAAGCTTGAAGAGATGGGCGTTATCGTCGAGGAAATGGACGAGTCCATCCGTATTATCGGCGGACCGAAGTATACTCCGGTTGATGTGAAAGCACTGGTATATCCGGGCTTTGCTACCGATCTTCAATCGCCGATGACCAGCTTGCTTACGCAAGCTTCGGGCGTCAGCATTTTGACCGATTATGTATACAGCAACCGGTTCAAGCATGTGCCTGAGCTTGCCCGCATGGGCGCGGACATTCGCGTCGAAGGGCGCTCGGCCATTATTGAAGGCGGTCCGCTGAACGCGGCGAAAGTACGCGCAACCGATCTTCGCGCGGGCGCAGCACTCGTTATTGCAGGGTTGACTGTTGCAGAAGGCGTTACTGAAATTACAGGCGTGGAGTATATCGATAGAGGCTATGACAACCTCGTGGACAATCTCCGCCGTCTGGGCGCCGATGTGTGGCGTGAAACCGAAACAGAATCCTCTTAATCTTGAATTCGGTGCCTCCTTGCGAATAGAAGGCACCGAATTCGGTATATAATGATAGATCAGCATTCGATAGTGAAATAAATATAACAAAGTGGTGAGAATATGACGGATCTTCAGATCGCCGATCTGGAAGAGAAGAAGCTGACCGATTTGTACAAGCTTGCTAAGCAGTATCAAATCCCTTATTACGGGCAATTGAAAAAGAAAGAATTGATCTTTGCTATTCTTAGAGCACAAGCGGAAACAAGCGGATTTATGTTTATGGAAGGCATACTCGACGTTTTGCCGGAAGGCTATGGCTTTCTGCGACCGATAAACTATTTGCCAAGCAAAGAGGATATTTATATCTCCGCCTCGCAGATTCGCAAATTCGATTTGCGCAATGGCGACCTCGTATCAGGCAAATGCCGACTGCCTAAAGAAAAGGAAAAGTATTTTGGATTGCTGCAGGTAAATGCCGTGAACGGAACGGACCCCGCCTCAGCTGCTGAACGATTGCATTTTCCCGCACTCACTCCTCTCTATCCACAGAAAAAAATCGTTATGGAGACGGCTCCCAACAAAATTTCGACGCGAATTATGGATTTGCTTGCACCTGTCGGCCTTGGCCAACGCGGACTTATCGTTGCACCGCCTAAAGCGGGTAAAACGCTGCTGCTGAAGGAAATTGCCAATAGCATATCGACGAATCATCCGGATATCGAGCTTTTTGTGCTGCTCATCGACGAGCGGCCGGAGGAAGTGACCGATATGCAGCGCTCCGTAAAGGGCGAGGTTGTCGCGTCGACATTCGACGAATTGCCGGAAAATCATATCAAAGTGGCGGAGCTTGTGTTGGAGCGGGCGCTTCGGCTAGTTGAGCATAAGAAGGACGTTGTCATTCTGATGGATAGCATTACCCGCCTTGCGCGCGCCTATAACGTTGTTGTGCCTCCATCAGGCAGAACATTGAGCGGCGGTATCGACCCTGCGGCATTCCACCGTCCGAAGCGGTTTTTCGGAGCGGCGCGCAACGTGGAGGAAGGCGGAAGCTTGACGATCCTGGCTACGGCGCTGATCGAAACAGGCTCGCGTATGGATGATATCATTTATGAAGAGTTTAAAGGCACGGGCAATATGGAGCTTCATCTCGACCGGAAGCTGGCAGAACGCCGGATTTTCCCTGCGCTCGACATTCGCCGTTCAGGCACGCGCAGAGAAGAATTGCTGCTCTCGAAGGAAGAACTGGAGAAAGTATGGGTTGTGCGCCGCAATATGACCGATACGCCCGACTTTGTTGACGGCTTCTTGAAGAAGCTGGCGGACAGCAAGTCTAACAGCGAGTTTCTGTTGTCGCTCGATACGTCCGAGGAGAAACCACAACAGCCGCGATCCAGTATTAAAAGCGGCTCCGTGTCGACATCGTCGACATCGGGAAGACGGCCTGCTCCGCGCCCTAGCTCGACACACTCGACACAGGGCTCGTAAGCGGTTCGAAGGAGGACATCAAGATGAATTTGGTTTATGCGGATGAGAAAGGGAATGTATTCGATCATCCTGAATATATAGCGCTTGCCCGCAGCGGCGACATGATCGTTGAACTGATGGAAGAGGAGCTCATTCCTTTGCCAAGCGGCGCAACACTCGTCGGTTTGCCGCATACCCGCCCGGCATGCATGGATCCCGATACGGGTGAGATGAAGCTGCTGGACGGAAGCGTTCAAGCGGTTGGCGCTTTGCTGCCGCAGGGCTTTACTCGCCTTGCGCTTCCGGGCTATGTCAAAACCGATAAGAGCGAGAAGTTTCCGTTGTTCGGTTATACGGCAGTGGTCTGGAAAAACGGCGGGTTCTACGTGGCCGCTGAGCAAAGCGATGATCCTTACAAATGGGATCCGCTCAATTGCGATCGCCGGGAAGTAAAAAGCCAGGTCGATCTGCTGCTGAACAAATATCCGGAAAACCGGCTGTACAAGCATCTTTCCAACTGTGCGCTCGGCTATGAGTGCTTGACTTCATCCAATACATTCCTGCAACGATGGGAAGGCGGCGTACCCGTTTCTTATTCCTGCAATGCAGGATGCTTCGGATGTATCTCCGAGCAGCCGGATGACAGCGGCTTTGTCGCTCCGCAAACCCGGATGAACTTCAAGCCAAGAGTGGATGAGATTACGGAAATTATGCTGGAGCATCTCCGCACGCCGGAATCCATTATTAGCTTCGGACAAGGCTGCGAGGGCGAACCTTCTACACAAGCGAAGATTATTGTAGAAGCGATGCGCCAAGTGCGCAGTCAAACTTCGCAGGGCTACATTAATATCAATACAAATGCCGGTCTCACCGATCATATTCGGGCAATCGTCGATGCGGGTCTTGACCTGATGCGCGTCAGCACGATTAGTGCATTGGACGATCATTATAATGCGTACTACAAGCCGCGTGCTTACAATCTTGCCAATGTAGAGAAGTCGCTGAAATATGCGACCGACAAAGGCGTGTACACGTCGATCAACTATTTGATTTTCCCTGGTGTCACGGACCGCGAGGAAGAGATCGAGGCTATGATCGGTTTTGCTAAGCGTACGGGATTAAAGCTCATCCAAATGCGCAACCTGAATATTGATCCGGAAAGCTATCTGGAGCTTATACCTCCGGCGCAAGGCGAAATTTACGGCATGAAGCAAATGCTGGAGATTTTCCGTGAAGAGCTTCCTGATGTCGTGATCGGCTCCTATACGCATCTTCCGCCTGCCGCTCTGCGCAGATAGTTTGGCGGAACTGGAAATGACAATGGCATTGCAAGGCGGTTAGTGTCATGCTATAATCCGTATGTGTTATTTTAACTCTGGGTCCGCATGTGGCTCAGGGCAGAAAGAGGTGAACGAGATGAAACAAGGTATTCATCCGACATACCACGTCTCCAATATTACTTGCGCTTGCGGTAACAGCTTCGAAGTAGGTTCGATTAAACAAAACCTGCGCGTTGAGGTTTGCTCCGTGTGTCACCCATTCTTCACGGGTAAGCAAAAGTTTTTGGATGCGGGCGGCCGCGTCGATCGTTTCAAAAAGAAATACGGTATTT
The DNA here is from genome assembly GCF_014641555.1 of Paenibacillus radicis (ex Gao et al. 2016). GTDB lineage: Bacteria > Bacillota > Bacilli > Paenibacillales > Paenibacillaceae > Pristimantibacillus > Pristimantibacillus radicis. Next base: position 4,858 of record NZ_BMHY01000017.1, on the reverse strand, counting down.
AATTATTCCGCTAATTGGCAGAATACAAGAACCTCCCACAGCCATCCTATGGTTGAAGGGAGGTTTTTTAATTGGCGCATAAAGGTTACGCAAGTAACAACATCAAGCGTACGATGATTGGGGCAGCGGCATTTGCGGTTCTAGCCTTATGTTTGAGCGGGTGTGCGAGCAATCCCAGCACCAGACAAGCCAAAACTTATGGCCACGACGGCTATATGGGCTATTCCAACAGCAATCCGAACATCCCCAACAATTTCTCCTATTTGAATTATAAATCCGACGGCAAATTCGCCGGCGATGTGCTGAAGCAGCTGAAGGACGACGGCGTAAAGAGCAATCAGCTTTATTTTAACGGCGAGTATCTTCGTGTCTTATTGCATGTAGATAGCCGTTTGTCGGATGCCGAAGTCGATCGGCTTCGCCAAAAAGCGCAAAACTTGGTGCAATACAATATGCCGCGTTATAAGGTGACGACAGAAATCGCACATTAACAAATAAAGCAAGGTTTGGTACAAGTTGCGCGGCTTAAAAAATGGAAATCCGATCCATGAGTTGCGCTTTGTTGTCGAATGGGCTATACTTATTTTTGCCGTGCTAGATGGGGAGTTAGCGGTGCCCTGTAACTCGCAATCCGCTTTAGCGAGGTTGAATTCCTGTCTGAGGTTATGTCGATGCAGGGTTTGGCACTTGAAGATCAGTGTTGACAGTTGGGTCCTTCGCAATGAGCGCTTGTGAACCCGGTCAGGTCCGGAAGGAAGCAGCCGTAAGCAGGTTAGTTCATGTGCCGAGGGAGTGCCTGGCTCGAGCTGGGAAGCAAGAATGCCGCCTGGTTCGCATGTATCGGGGATAGGTGCACGGTTTATATTTTTACTAAATAGTAGCAAATGGACAACACCAGTGGAGCTTTTCGACGAGGTCGAAATCGCTTAAGCGGGTGTTTTTGTTTTTATATTTAGGTATTCTAACGGTTCAGTAGTTTTTATCAGAGAGTCGTTGTTGTATAATAGAGGGGAATTCGAACGGGAAGCTGGAGGGAACGGTCCGCGTGACACATATTGCATTATATCGTGCCTGGCGTCCGCAGACGTTTCAGGATATGGTCGGGCAACAGCATATTATTCAGACTTTGCAAAATGCCATTCGCGAGAATCGGGTTTCGCATGCTTATTTGTTTAACGGTCCACGAGGTACTGGAAAAACTACTGCTGCCAAAGTATTGGCAAAAGCGGTTAACTGCGAGCGGGGACCCGCAACGGAGCCATGCAATGAATGCGATGCTTGCCGGGGGATTACAGCAGGTCATATTATGGATGTTGTGGAGATCGACGCCGCTTCCAATCGAGGCATCGATGAAATTCGGGACATTCGCGATAAAGTTCGCTATGCCCCATCGGAAGTACGTTACAAAGTATATATAATTGATGAAGTCCATATGCTTACGGCCGAAGCTTTCAATGCTTTGCTCAAGACGCTGGAGGAACCGCCGGGCCATGTGATATTCATACTGGCGACGACGGAGCCGCATAAGCTGCCGGCCACCATTATCTCGCGCTGTCAGCGTTTCGATTTCCGCCAGGTATCGTTGGCGGAGCAGTCGGAGCGGCTTATCCAAATCTGCCGCGAAGAAGGCATTGATGCCGATGAAGACGCGATTTCTTATATCGCTCGTCTATCGGAAGGCGGTATGCGTGACGCGATTAGTCTGCTGGAGCAGGTATCGGCATTCGGCAATTCCAGAATTACGCTGGAAGCTGCAGTCGATGTAACGGGAGGCATGGCAGCGGAGCAATTCTATGAATTGGCGGAAGCGGTACGGGACCGCAACGTTGCGGCCGTGCTGCCGCTGGTCGAAAGTTTGACGCAGGCGGGCAAGAGCGCGGACAAATGTATGGAAAATCTAATTTATTATTTCAGAGATCTCTTGGTATTGAAGCTGGCTCCGCAAGGCGCGGCGACGGAACGCGTCGTTGACGCCGAGCGATTCCGGTCGATGGCGGAAGCCTTCACTCCGGAGAGGCTGTTCAAGATGATCGATACGCTTAATCGCTATCAATCCGATATGAAGCATGCTTCTCAGCCGCAAACGTTGTTCGAGGTTGCATTGATGAAGCTCTGCACGGGTGATGCGCATTCGGCGGCAAGCAGTTCTTCTGCTTCCGCTGGTGAAGCGCCATCCGCGGGAGCTGCGCCGGCAACTGGAGAAATGCAGCGGCTGCGTCAGCAGGTCGAAGTGCTGGAGCGCAAGCTGGAGCAGCTGCTGCAGAACGGAGGCGCTGCCGCTGGCGGCGGTCAAGCCGGCGATGGGGCGCAATCCCGCGCAGCGGGCAACCGCCAGCCAGGTGCCGGCGGCCGGGGCAGCTTTGGCGGCACCGGCGGTGCTGGCGGAGTAAGACTCGCTGCAGTGAAGCTTGATCCATACCTTGGCGTTGCCGGAAGTCCGGCAAGCGGTCAGGTCCGGATGAAGTGGAGCGAGGTGCTTCAACGGGTGAAGGAAGCAAGAATCACCGTTCACGCTTGGTTAGTAGACGGGGAACCGGTCTCGGTTACGGATGATTCGGTGCTCGTGGCATTCAAGAACACGATGCACCGGGAGACAACTGAGAAACCGGCGCACCGGGAAATTATCGAGCGTGTACTGCAAGATGTGATTGGCACACCGCTTCGTCTCGCTACCGTCATGCTCAAGGACTGGCAAGCTGCAGTTGACCGCTCTGGCGGCGGCGGTGGCGCTGAAGATCCGCTTGAACTGACTGCTGATGCCATCGATACGGGAGAGGCGGCGCCTCAACCGAAGTGGGTGGAGGAAGCGGTGAAGCTGTTCGGCGAGGATTTGGTCGTCGTTAAGGAAGATTAGCTTCAAGCTTGATGTTGAATGATTAATGAAAATGAAATCTACTACATTTATGAGGTGATTAGAATGAACAATATGAACCAAATGATGAAGCAAGTGAAGAAAATGCAGGATCAAATGATGAAAGCGCAAGAGGAGCTTGTGAACAAGACGGCTGAAGGTACAGCAGGCGGCGGCGTTGTTACCGTTACGGCTAACGGCCACAAAAAAATCATCAGCATTGCTATCAAACCGGAAGCTGTTGATCCGGACGACGTAGAAATGCTGCAGGATCTTGTACTGACAGCGGTAAACGATGCCCTTACTAAAGTGGATGATATGGCGAACCAGGATATGAGCAAATTTACAGGCGGTATGAAAATCCCTGGTCTGTTCTAATTATTGAACGACCTCTGTTTGCTTGTTGGCTGCGTGAAAGGAGCTGCACTTCTTGTATTACCCCGAACCGATAGCGAAATTGATTGATGCCTTTTCACGGCTTCCGGGCATTGGTCCCAAAACGGCTGCAAGGCTCGCTTTTCATGTGCTGCGAATGAAAGAGGATGACGTCATCGATTTCGCCAAGGCGCTGGTTAGCGTCAAGCGGAACCTGACTTATTGCTCGGTCTGCTGCAATATTACAGATACGGACCCATGCCGCATTTGCCAAGACAAGTCGCGCGATAACTCCGTCATTTGCGTCGTACAGGAATCGAAGGATTTAGTCGCGATGGAACGGATGAAGGAGTTCCAAGGCCATTACCATGTGCTGCAAGGTGCAATTTCCCCTATGGAGGGAATTGGGCCGGACCAGATTCGTATTGCCGAGCTGCTTCAGCGTCTGAGTGATGAGCGGGTACAGGAGCTTATACTTGCGACGAATCCGAACATCGAGGGCGAAGCGACAGCGATGTATATCTCGCGATTGGTGAAGCCCTTCGGTATTCGCGTAACGCGGATCGCGCATGGACTGCCGGTAGGCGGCGATTTGGAGTATGCGGATGAAGTCACGCTCTCTAAAGCGATGGAAGGCCGTAGAGAATTAAGCTAATGAATCATAAGGCTGTTTTCAGAGGATGCTTTTGCAGCTCCTTTGAAAACAGCCTTTTTCGTTTTCTGCAGGGAGTAAGTGAAATAGCCTCGTTTTCTTGTTCTATTTTCAGCCTAATGCTTATACATATGAAGTAGTTAGGGGCAGTAGGTGAAGTGGACAAGCAAAGGAGGATGTTAAAGCATGGGTATGCTGAAGCTTCGTCAGAGGGAACAGGAAGTTCGAACCGAGTCCAAGCGCCGGGCAGCGGTAGAGATGGATACGATACAATGGACCGAGCATTTGCGCTCGGAAATTGCGGAGGCTCACCAGGAATGGGTAAATGCAAATCGTTTCTTCGATGTTGCGGAGGGGCAGGATCAAATCGACTATGCGATCTATTCGATTATAACGGCAGAGAAGCGTTATGAAATGCTGCTTAGGGTGGCCAAAAGGACATGCCGGGTGTGGCCGGAGTGGAAGGGGGCGCTGCGATGAAGATCATTTGGCTGGCTACACTGCTTATTTCATCTCTGTTATTGGTGATTGTACTGCTTCGCAATAAACTGTCGATGGCCTGGCTGAAAGGCTTTGCCGTCCATCTCGTGCTTGCAGCGGTTGTATTGTATGTTCTGAATTATTCGGGACTGATTCCGAAAATGTATATCCCGCTAAATCCTGCGACGATAGGTACAGTCGTTGTTCTGGGGGTTCCCGGTATCGCGTTGATAGCGGGTGTTCAGTACTTTATCGTATAGAATAAGTGATTGGGGTTGACGGCGGCCCAGATTGTATGTTAAATTATATCTCGCGCCAAAGAGCAAGGGAAATGAGCTTTAAAAAAGAATTTTAAAAAAAAGCTTGCATTGATCTGGGCGTCTGTGATATATTATAAAAGTCGCCGCTGAGCAAAACGCGGTTGACACGAAAAAGAAATTGTTCTTTGAAAACTGAACAACGAGCAAAACTGCCCTTATGAATGGTTTGCCATTCATGAG
>NZ_BMHY01000016.1 GCF_014641555.1 Paenibacillus radicis (ex Gao et al. 2016) | reverse complement strand
GTGTTCTCAGAGTGGATCAAGACACAAGAGGATGCTTCTGATTTTCATAAAGCCATGTAACAGCATGAAATAATGAGATTTTCTTCAAGCACCTGTTATTTGTAGGGTAAAACTCCGGATTACGGGGGCCTAACCGAAAGTACATTTTGTTTCTCGTTTTTTGAGCGATTTATCGCATCAAAATGTAAAAGTGCAGGTGGATTGGCGTAAAAAGCGTCTTTAGAGCGGATTTGAACGTTTTCAACTGTACTTTTACATTTTGATCGCTGTTTGCGGCGTTTTGGGGCTCATCAAAATGCACTTTTGCATTTTGTTTCTCAATAGAGAGGGTCAGCGTGGAGTAAAAGGTGAAATTTAGCTAGTCAACAGGGGAGGTTTGCTGAAAAAAATGTGGAGTAGCAGTTACTTCAAGAAAAAAAGAATTAGAAAGGAGCTATCTAAGAAGAAGTTCTAATTAAAAAGAGTTACAGAAGGAGAACTACGGAAGAGATTCTACAGAAAAAGTCCTACAGCAGAGGTTCTAACGAAGAAGATCTACAGAGAAGGTTCTGCAGCAGAGTTCCTAACGAAGTAGTTCTACAGAAGGGGCTTTACATAGAGGTTCCAGCGAGGATGCAGGTTTCATTGCATGTTGAGAAGGCCCGTTAAGGCCTTTTCAATACACGCAACATGCAACATGCAATATGCAATATGCAAAATAGATTACTCCATCAATTCTCGCAAAAGTGCCGCAAGCTCATCAACTGTCGCCGCTCTGTAGGCCGGCTCGGCAAGCCGCAGCTCTTCATCGCGGCCGTAACCGTAACCTACCGCAATCGAAGGAATGCCGTTTTTGCGCGCGCCAATCACATCATGCTTCCGGTCGCCAATCATAATCGTTTCCGAAGGGTCTATCCCTTGCGTCTCCAACACATGTTGAATCACTTCCGCTTTATCGGTCCGCGTATTGTCCAAATTGCTGCCGCCGATAAAATCGAAATAACGGCCGATGTCGAAATAATCCGCGATTTTCTCCGCAAAAAAGGTCGGTTTGGAGGTGGCCATGCACACACTAACGCCTCTCTCCTTCAGCCCGCCCAGAAGTTCATGCATGCCGGGATACAATTCATTCTCGTACATGCCCCGGTCAGCGAAATATTCCCTGTAATACGCGATCCCCTGCTGCGATTGTTCCTCCGATAGTCCATACAGCTCTTGAAAGGTCTCCGTCAGCGGCGGGCCGATAAACGGCTCCAGCGTATCGAGATTGTCGACATGAATATCAAATTTCGATAAAGCATACTGTACTCCGCTCGTAATGCCCAGCTTCGGATCGGTTAACGTTCCGTCCAAATCGAACAATATTGTCTTCATTTTCCCCATCGTTTCAAATCTCCCCTATTTCCCATTAAGTCTCAATCTGTGGTTCAACGATTCGATACAGTTCATCGAGTGACCTGATCTCGTACTTCGGCTGTACAGCGGTGCCGTTGGACTTGCCTGTTGGGTTATACCAGCACGTATCGATGCCGATATTCAGGCCGCCTTGCATATCAGAGGTTAATGAATCGCCTACGATGAGCATTTTGCTGCGGTCGTGATATCCCAGCTTCTCGAAGGCATAGTCGAAAATACCGGTGTGCGGTTTCTGATAGCCAGCTTCCTCGGAAATAATGACCTGCTCAAAGCAGTTGGCCAGCCCCGAACGGGCAATCCGCGACAGCTGAACGTCCTTGTAGCCGTTCGTAATAATCGCTAGACGATAGCGTTTCGCCAAATTGCGAATGACCGCCTCTGCGCCATCAAACAGAAAATGTCCCTCTCCCAAAAAGCCCAAATAACGATCGCTAATTTCGTCGGCGTCAATCGTAAAGGCGGCATCGCCCTCAAACAAACGTCTAAACCGCGCGACCTTCAGCTCGGTTGTCGTCACGCGTCCCTGCTCCAGTTCCTTCCACAGGCCGCTGTTTATTTGCTTGTACCGAAACGTATAACTATCTGTTTCTTCAGTACGGGCCAACGATTCTTCAATACCGATATGCCGGAAAACGCTGGAAAGCGCATGCTCCTCGGCTCTCGGGTAATCAAATAGCGTGTCGTCTGCATCGAATAAAATAATTTCATATCCCAAGGTATGCTGCCTCCTTCTGCCGTTATCTTCCTCGTGTACGCTTGACGGAGACACTTTGCTCCAGCGCATAAAGCTCGTCTTCCACGCTTTGCAAGCGTTCCGTTACCGTCTTGCGCGCATCGGTAATCGCCTGATTGTATACATACGGTCCAAGCTCAGCCAGCATATAATCAAGCAGTTGCTCCGCTGCAATCGTACCAATCGACTCGTCACGCTCCAGCTCGAAAAAACTTTGTACCCGTTCAACAAGCGCTTCCTTCTGTTCTCTTTCCAATTTAAGCTTCATCATTATTGTCCAGCCCCTTCCGCTAATTGTCCTTGAAGCACCATGACTGCTTGCCCAGATAGCAGCACCCTGTCCCCGCTTAATTCCGTCCCTACGATTCCGCCTCTAGCCGATGCCTGATAGCCAGTCAACTGTTCCTTACGGAGCCGTCTGCTCCAATACGGGGCAAGTGCGCAATGCGCCGAGCCTGTAACCGGATCTTCATTTACCCCTAATTTCGGAAAAAATGCCCGCGAGACAAAATCGCAATGGCTTCCATTATCAGCCTTTGCCGTTATGATGACTCCTCTTCCATCCAAACTGCCAAGCAGCTGCCAATCCGGCTTCAGCTCGCGCACAGTCCGTTCGCTGTCGACTTCTACAACGTAATCGAAGCGGTTTTTCCCCGTATAACGCGGTATAAGACCTAAACCTTGAATGAGCGCCTCCGGCGCTTGCACCGGCGAAGACGGTTCTGCAGGGAAATCCATCTTCATCCATCCCCCGCTGCCCTCTAGCTCCTTAACGACGGTCAACAAACCGCTTTTCGTCTTAAAAGCTGCCTGTTCGGTAGGCTGCAGCCTACCCGTCTCCCATAATGCGAAAGCGGCGGCAAGCGTCGCATGACCGCATAAAGCGACCTCCGCAGCCGGTGTAAACCAGCGCAGCTCATATCCGTCAGCCGTTTGTGCAACAAACGCTGTCTCCGATAAATTCATCTCGGCTGCGACCTGCTGCATCCACACTTCCCCTGCGGGTTTCTCCAGTAAACAAACAGCCGCCGGATTGCCGCGAAACGCCGAATCGGCAAATGCATCTACGATATAGATTGGAATCATCGTTTGGCTAGTCTCCTTTGTAAATAAAAAAAGAGGATGCCCATGGAACGGATCCTCGTTGGCCATTCTCGTATATGGTTATTATTTCCATCTATCCTGCAAAGGAATAAGAAGCTCCACTTCTTCTTCCAAATGACGCTCTACGCTGTAAAACACTTCGAGTGCAACAGCACTCTCATGCTTAATGAGCTGCCGCTCCTTCATCCATAAAAACACTTGTTCATAAGCTTCGCCAATCCGTTTGCTCGTCGAGGCAACCATCGCGTAATGATGCTCCGGAATCGTAAACTGCACCATGCCTGCGGGCAATTCCTCCATATGATGCGTTTCATGGCAAGCCCAATAAGTGACGAAAGCTTCATTGCCGAAATAAGGACTGTAAAGAACCGGGGATCTGGATACGCTGCTTAGCTCATGCTTGCGTGATAAAAACTCCGTCTGCAGCCGAATCGCTTCATCCGGCAACGTCGAATACGGTCCGCTATAGCTAATGCCTGTCAAATGCAGAGCGGGCTTTACAATGATCGAGCAATTGTCCACGCGAATTCCTCCTCGTTATCAGTCAGAATTTGTACGCTAGGATGAGCTTTATCCTCCCTAGTTTATCACGCGCTCTATACGTTGGCATAGTCTTTTTCTTGTAAAATGGGCAGCGAACGCCAGCGAAGCAGCTTCGCAATATAACGAAGTCACTTTCGCTAATCTCGGCTATTTTACGATAGACAAGCCATTAGCGAAGTAAATTTCGCTTTCCATGAACCTAAGTTCACGAACAGCGAAATTCGCTTCGCTATCGTTAAAAGCCTATTCGAACTCCCCTCCTGCAGCGAATTTAGCTTCGTTAAATAGCGAAGCTGCTTCGCTGATAATCGTTATCCGTCACTACTCAACGGACAAAGCCCAACAATAAAAAAAGCAACCGGCCGCTTCCGCGCGCCGATTGCTATGATTTCAATAAGAATTAGAAGTTGAATACGAAGTCGTCATCCTTCAATTGCTCAACGTGAACGGTACGAACGTAGCCGTTGCCTTTTTTCGAGAAGAAGTCATGCTGCTTCGTATGCGTGCTAATGCCGTTGAAGACGATCGGGTTGACCGGCTCCTCTGGGAAATGAGGCTCGAAGCCCAGGTTCATCAGCGCTTTATTCGCATTATAACGGACATAAGCTTTTACTTCGTCCTGCAAGCCGATAGGCGTGTACAGATCATCTGTGTATACCGCTTCATTATCATAGAGTGTTTGCAGCAGCTCATAAAGCTCTTCTTTCAGTTGAGCCTGCTCTTCAATGCTGAACTCTTGATAAAGCTCTTGCGCAAGCGTACCTACGTACAAGCCGTGGATGCTCTCGTCGCGAAGGATCAAGTCGATGATCTCGCCGCTGCTCGTCATCTTGCCTTGTCCAGCCAAATAAAGCGGATAGAAGAAACCGCTGTAGAACAGATAGCTTTCCAGGAATACGGAAGCCGCCATCGCTTTATAAAGCTGCTGCTTCGTCTCGATGCCATGGTACCACGAGGAGATCAGGTTCGCTTTTTTCTGCAGCTGCTCATTGGTTTCAACCCAATTGAAAATCGCGTCGATTTCTTCTGAAGACGCCAGCGTTGTGAAAATGCTGCTGTATGATTTCGCATGAATTTGCTCCATCATCGACATGAAAGCCAATACGGCTTTGCGTTGCAAGCCTTCAACATGCTCCAATATTTTCGGCATACCGATGCCGCCTTGAATCGTATCGAGAAGCGTCAGTCCGCCCAGCACGTTTTTGTAGACGGTACGCTCAATTTCGCTCATATCCATCCAGTCCATTTTGTCATCAGACAACGGAATTTCATCATCCGTCCAGAACTGCATGACGTTCTGTTGCCAGAAGGTTAATGTAAAATCGTCGTCTGGACGGTTCCAGTTTACTGCTTTCATCGTCAAAATTGCTCCTTTGCAAGCATAAACGGCTTACGCCGCCAATACGGCGGCGCAGCTCGTTTTGCGCTGAATATAGAAACGGAAATCGTACTTATAAGTGCCTTCGAATTATACGGCGCAGCTTGTGCATTCCTCAACGGAAAGACGCTTCGTTCTCGTATAATAAAGCGATTTGAGACCTTTTTGGGCAGCATAAATATAGAAGCGCGCCAATTCGCGAGTCGTTACGTTGCTATTCACATGCAGAACAGTCGAAATGCCTTGGTCGACGTGCTGCTGAATTTCCCAAATCAGGTCGATCAGCTTGAATTGATCGATGTTGTATGCCGATTTGTAATAGAAGTAGTTCTCCTGCGACAGGAACGGCATTGGGTAGTACGTTGTCGAGTTCGCATACGTACGCGTCTCAATATGCTCTACGATTGGCATAACGCTCGACGTTGCGTTCTGGATGTACGAAATGCTTTGTGTTGGCGCGATTGCCAGACGGTAAGCATGGTACAGACCGTGCTTTTGCACTTTTTCTTTCAGCGCTGCCCAGTCTTCCGGCGATGGAATTTCCATGCCTTGAAACAGTTCTTTCACGCGATCCAGCTTCGGACGGAAATCCGTCTCTACATAACGGTCGAAATACGTGCCTTTCGCATATTCGGAACGGTCGAAATCTTTGAAGGTCTCGCCGCGTTCTTTTGCGATCTCCATGCTTTGCTCGATAGAATAGTAGTTCATCATCATGAAGAACGTGCTTGCGAAATCTTTCGCTTCGTCGCTTTCATAAGCGATTTTGTTTTTCGCCAGGTAGCCGTTCAGGTTCATCGCGCCAAGTCCAACGGAATGAAGCTCTTCGTTAGCTTTGCGAACGCCCGGTGCGTTGTCAATTGCCGACAGATCGCTGACCGTCGTCAGTGCTTCGATGCCGACATGAACGGATTCCTTAATTTTTTTGTGCTCCATCACGTTCACGATGTTAAGCGAAGCCAGGTTGCAGCTGATGTCGCGCTTAATCACATCGTCGAAGCCGTAATCGTTAATCGTCGAAGTTTCTTGCACTTGGAAAATTTCTGTACACAGGTTCGACATTTTGATGCCGCCGATATCTTTCAGCGCATGAACGCGGTTCGCGTTCGATTTGTTCATAATGTATGGGTAACCCGATTCCAATTGAATCGAAGCGATCTTCGTCATCATGTCGCGCGCGTTCATTACGACTTTTTTCACAACGCGGTCATTGGCGAGCAGCTCTTCGTACATTTCATCCATATCCATATCGTCCAGATGCTTGCCGTAGGCCATATGAACGGAATGTGGTCCAAATACATACAATGGCTTATTCTGTGCAGCCAATTCGTAAAATTTATTCGGAATAATCAGGCCGATGGACAGCGTTTTAATACGCGATTTCTCGTCGGCGTTAATTTTTTTACAATCCAGGAATTCGATGATATCCCAGCCAAAAATATTGTAGTAGCCAGCGCCAGAGCCTTTGCGCTGACCCATTTGGTCGGCGTAGGAGAACGCATCCTCCATCAATTTCAGTACCGGCATAACGCCTTTCGCTGCACCTTCGACACCTTTAATCGATTCGCCGCGGCCGCGCAGCTTCGACAGGTTGACGGCAACGCCGCCGCCGATTTTGGAAAGCTGCATGCAAGTGCCGAGCACATAGTTGATGGAGTTCAGTGAATCGTCCATTTCCAGCAGGAAGCAGGATACCATTTCACCACGGCGGCTTTTGCCTGCGTTCAGGAACGTTGGCGTCGCCGGCTGCAGCCGCTGCTCGATCATCGCTTCCGCAATGCGAAGCGCTCTGTCCGCATCGCCTTCACCGAGGTGAAGAGCAACGATCGCAACGCGGTCGGAGTATTTCTCGAGATATTGCGATTTGTTATTCGACTTCATCGCGTAGTCTTTATAAAACTTCGAGATCGCCATATACGATTCAAACTGGAAGCCGTTGTTTTCCGCTAATGTAAATACGGCCTCCACTTGCTCATATGTATAATCCTCGAATACGTTCTCGTAGTAGTCGTTCTCTATTAAATAGTCAAGCTTTTCGCGCAGCGAGCCAAACTTCATGCTTTTGCTGTCGACTTCCTCCATAAAAGCGGCTACCGCCTCTTTGTCTTTATCCAATTGATAGAAGCCGTCCGCTCCGCGTTGCATGAGCTCGTTGTTCAGTTCGATATGTTTCAATGGTCCGCACCCTTTCGACAAAGTATTCCATATCTTGATTTGTTCCGGATAATTCAAATTTCGATACAACAGGCACGCCGAACATTTCCGAGATCGTATCCGCGCTCTTCGCAAATCCGTTTCCCCAATTCCGGTTGCCGCTGGCAGACACGCCGCACAGATGGTCGGAATTTTGCTTGAGGAACGACATGACCCGCTCCGGCACTTGTCCAAAACCCGTTGTGTAAGTGATCAAAACGAATGGTTCATCCACTTCGCTTTGCTCCTCGATCGGCACGGCCCGCATATTCAGCTTGTTGATAAAACGCTTGACATTGCCTGTACGAGAATCATAGACAACCAGCATGTTTTTCTCTCTCTCCTTCGCTGAATTATAGCAATAGAAAAGCGCTTCTGACTGCAACAACCGTCAAATGCGCTAGTAGACATCTTGGTGTAGTATCGACTCATATACTCAATATCTAGTCGATGTTTTTGATTCTACATCAATATATAGGTCTAGTCAATGAAATTTATGGAGAAAATTTAACGATCTCTATTTCGGGCACTCGACTATTTTAACAGATGAGGATATGATGTGATAGTGACAGTTTATTGCTATTTTGGAGGGTGAAAATGAGCGAGCAATTATCGGCCAAACAGCTGCGGGAAGCGATCGAAAAGCTGTTTTCGGATGCAGGATATACGGTTCCCGGAGTACTTCCGGCCATCGATGCGATGGTCAAGGATAACGATCGGCTGAAGCAGGAATTGAAAAAGCTGCGGCTTGCAGCCGCCCGCGGATCTTCAGTCGGTGACGGGATGAATAGCCGCTTGAAGGATGCTCTCAGGGAATAGACGAAGGGTCGTGCGGGAAGCTGGGGCAGCGCCCGGAACGATTCACAAAAAGCTGAGCCGCCCTTCGACGCAAGACGACGGCTTTCGCCGAATTTGCAAAATCATTTGTTTCAGCTAAAATAATACAACCTGCAGCATAGTATGACAGAAAGCATTATGAATGCTACAACAGATACCCAGAGGAGATGCTGCCTAATGATGGAACGAGGCTTCATCACCGTCATTACCGGCCCGATGTTTTCCGAGAAAACAGGCGAGCTGATTCGCCGCTGCCAGAAGCTTCAGCAATTCGGGCGAATGAGCGTAGCGGTCTACAAGCCGGCGGAGGACACCCGCTTTAGCGAGTCGGAGATCGTGAGCCGGATGGGTTACCACCTGCCGGCAGCCAGCCTGCCGCGCCAGCTGCCTCAGGATGCGGCCGCCAAAGTTATAGAAGAAACGAAAGCGGTAAACGTCGTCGCCTTTGATGAGGTGCAGTTTTTTGAACAGCCGATAACCGATTTGATCGAGACGCTCGCTAGTGACGGCAAGCATGTTATTGCCGCCGGGCTTAATATGGATTACAGAGGCAAAGCGTTCGGAGCGATCGGGGAGCTGCTCGCAGTCGCCGACGAGATCGTCAAGCTGCATGCTTATTGCGCGGTGTGCGGCAGCGGCGAAGCGGCCTTTACCCAACGTGTCGTAAACGGCAAACCGGCAGCGCTTGGACCTGTCTTTCTAATCGGCGATAAGGAGAGCTACGAGCCCCGCTGCAGGCGTTGCTTCGTTCCTCCGCATAAAGCTTCAACGAGCAAACCCGCACCCTGAGAAGAGGCTTCCAAGCGCTCAGAAGACGACCTTCAAATTCCTTCCGGGCATCGACAAAATATTTTGACCGAACCCAAAAAAGGTGTCGCACAAGTGTATACTTGTGCGACACCTTTTTCACCTTATACTTACCGCTTCACAGCTGCGAAGAAAAGCCGTTCGGAGCTCGCGCCTGCCGGCTTCAGCTCGAAATCGGCATAGCGCTCCACGGCCTCGAAGCCGGCCCGCCGCAAGGCGGACTCGATCCAATCCGGGTCGTAGGCACGCTGCCTGTGCAGCTCCTCGAACCTGCGGAACCGTTCTCCTCGCTCTTGCGCAAAGATCGTCAAATGATGCTCGATTTCGCAGCGCTCCTCGTCCAGCTCCGATGTCCAAATATAGGCGACATCCTCCTCATCTAGAATGAAAGGCTGCTCGTCCGCATAGCGGCGAAGAATGGACGGTGCATGTACATCGAACAGGAACAAGCCGCCGTCAGCCTTCAATCCGTCGTAGGCGGCCCGGAAAGCCGCTTCGACATCGGCTTCCTCGGTTAAGTAATTGATGCAATCACAGAAGGACAACACACAGTCTACCGGCTCCAGAAGCTGCCAGTCGCGCATATCCTGCTGCAGCCATAAAACAGAGCCTCGGTGCCCGGAACGCGCTTGCTCATCCCATTTGCTGCGAGCGACCGCCAGCATATCGGCGGACAGATCAATGCCGTATACCTGTTTGCCTGATAGCGCGAGCGGCACCGCAATGCTGCCCGTTCCACAGCCGAGATCGACGACCGATTCCGGCACACCAAATCGCTTCCAGCAGCTTTCGGCAAATTGCAGCCACTGCTCGTAAGGCATATCCTCCATCAGCCGGTCGTAGACCGAAGCAAATTGTCCGTACGAATCCATAGGCCTATCCCTCCGAATGATCCGCGCCTGGGCCAGTACTCGTGCCCGTGCTGTCAGAAGCCTGCGAGTCAGCCCCGCTCGCGCCTCCGGCTTCCGGGGCAGCTTCCGCCAAATACGTCCAGCTGCCCTTTTGCGTAATCGCTCCCTCCCGCATCAGCTTGCCAAGCGCCCGTTTGAACGCCGATTTGCTGATTTGGAACTTTTGCTTAATCGCATCTGCCGGCGATTCATCCGAATAAGGCATGCCGCCGCCGGGGCGTTCCTTCAGATAAGCGAGAATCCGGTCAGCATCCTCCAGACGGCCTTCCTGCTTGAGCTTGGCCATCGACAGGTTGACGCGGCCATCCTCGCGAATGAACGTAACCCTTCCCGCTACCCTTTCGCCAAGGCGTAAAGGTCTTGTCCGCTCCGAGCTTGGTATCATCCCGAATACGCCAAAGCCGACAACGCCGCCATCAATCAGTACAAAGGAGCCCATCTGCAGCGATTTCGTTACCCAGCCTTCTACCCACTGGTTGCGCCAAGCTTGCGGCGCCTCGAATACTAGCGGACCAAGCTCATCTTCTCCCGCCAGCGTAGCCAATAGCCGGCCTGCCTTGTCATGGCCGAGAATGACATGTACCTCGTCACCGGGAAGCGGCCGGTATTCCACTTTCTCCGACAGCTCGGAGAGCGGGAGCAGCAATTGGCGGCCCAGTCCGATTTCGAGAAAACAGCCCAGCCGCGGATGCACATCCGCCACCTTCAAACGGGCCATCTCTCCCAGTGTCAGCAATGGACGCTTCATCGTAGCGGAAATCCGGTCCTCTGTATCGAAGAACAGGAATACTTCCACTTCATCGCCCAGCTTCGGCTTTTTGCCGACGAGCTCCGTGTAGTGCATAAGCACCTCGTTCTCCCCATCGGTCAAAAAATAACCATAGGGCGACACTTCACGCGCCACCCTTAACGTTTGATACGTACCGGCAATCCAGCTCATGCGAACTCCACTACCTTCGCATCTGACCACAGACGCTCGATGTTATAGTATTCGCGTTCGTCGCGATGGAAGACATGAACGATGACATCGCCAAGGTCGATCAGCACCCATCTTGCCGAGTCCAATCCTTCTATGCCGCGCACTTTAACCCCGCGCATATCCGCCTGTTTTTTAATTTCTGTTGCAATCGCTTGTACTTGCGTATCTGAATTGCCGTGGCAAATGACAAAATAGTCAGCCACTAGCGAAATTTCTTTCAAATTCAACGCGACAATACGCATCGCTTTCTTATCTTCCGCGGCCGTAACCGTCACTTGCAGCAATTCGTCTGAATGTACCGTCATTGCTCAACCTCCTGTTTTTTGCTGTTCTATTAAATCATTGCGGGCATCTACTGTAAGCGGGAATATCCGCTTGCCCTTGGCAACCAGAAACGAAATCGTGCTATCGAATCCTGCGATTAACGCCTGCTCCAAGCTTTGCCCGCTTAATTCGCGAATAGACTCTACGCCCGGAAAATCCCGGCCCGGCTCGATATAATCGGCAAGGCAGACGATCTTGTCCAGCTTCGTCATGCCGATGCGGCCCGACGTATGGTAGCGGATGGCATCCAGCACCTGAATATCGGTAACGCCGTATTCCTGCTCTGCGACCCAGGCGCCAACCTCGGAATGCCACAACTCTTTATCATAAAGGAGCAGCGTCCCATTGAGCTTCTGTTCACGAATAATTTGTTCCATTTTTGCAATTTGCCAATATTTCGCCACGTCATGCAAAATAGCGGCAAGTTCCGCTTTATGGGGATCTTCCCCATAACGCTCAGCCAGCAGAACGGCCGTCTTCATCACCCCTTCGGTATGAAGCCAGCGGCGCTCAGGCATTTGCGATTTGACGGATGCGATCATCTGCTCACGATTCATATAAAGCCCTCCCCTCGATACACTGCCGGACAGATTCCGGTACCATATACCGGATCGACTGACCCAGCCGTACCCGGTTTCGGATATCAGTCGAAGAGATGCCAATTGCCGGCATAGCAATAATGCTCAGCCTGCTCCGGATGTAAGCGGGCAAGCTGTCCGGCTCTGCCGGCGTCCCCTCCCGCTCCAAACCGATGAAGGACACGAGCGAGACCAACTGCTCCACCCGATGCCATTGCGGCAAATCGTTGATGCGGTCGGACCCTATAATATACGAGAAAGCATGCTCGGGATGCAGGCGGGACAGCTCCAGCGCCGTATCGACGGAATAGCTCATTCCGCCTCTTCGAAGCTCCAGGTCAACAACGCGAAAAGCCGCATTGTCTTGTATGGCATCCGCCACCATCTGATAGCGGATATCGCTGTCGACACCCGGCTGCCGGTCTTTAAGCGGAGGCTTGAAGGAAGGAATGAACCATATCTCGTCCAAACCGCATCGGTCAAGCGCCGTTTCCGCCGCTATAAGATGACCGATATGAATGGGGTCGAAGGTGCCGCCCATGATGCCGATGTTGCCCATGCTGTCCTCTCCTCTCTCGAGATTCCGATTAAAGAATCGATACCTGCGCTCTAGCGCTTCGGCGAAGGAAGTTCGATCTTCCGGTATTTCTCTTCGCTCGAACGCTTATACAGCACGATCGTTTTGCCGATGACTTGTACAAGCTCGCAGCCCGATGCTTTCGCAACTTCTGCACCAATCTCCCGCGGATCGTCCATGCAGTTATTCAACACGGACAATTTAATAAGCTCGCGAACTTCGATCGCTTCTTCAATATGACGAACGAGCTGCTCGTTCGTACCGCCTTTGCCCACCTGGAAAATCGGCTGCAAATGATGCGCCAATGCGCGCAAATGACGTTTCTGTTTGCCTGTCAACATGATAGTTATGCTCCTTCTTTTTTCGCAACTTTCTGCTTCTAACGATTAAATTAGCGAGGCCAGCACCGTTTCCCGCATTGCGGCAACCGGCGCGGTCTGTCCCGTCCAATATTCGAAGGCGTAAGCGCCTTGATAGATAAACATGCCAAGCCCGCCGTGAATCCGGCAGCCTGCTTGCTCTGCTTGCTGAAGAAATTTCGTCTTGAGCGGATTATAGATCAGGTCGCTTGCGACCGCGTCTTGCTTCAGCCAGCCGGCCTCCACTGGGCTTGCATCCGTATGAGGGTGCATACCAACGGAAGTCGTATTGATGACGATATCCGCATCACGGCAAGCTTCCTGCAATCCGTCGTACGTTACGGCCCGAAGCTCGGCCAAACTGCTGAAGCTCTGCGCCAGCTCGCGGGCACGGTCTTCCGTACGGTTCGCAATCGTTATGCTTGCAGGCTTCTCCCCTGCCAAAGCATAGACAATGCCGCGCGATGCCCCGCCCGCTCCAATGACGACGATTCGTTTTCCAGCAATAGCCGGCTCCGCTTCTTCCTTCAGCGACCGGACATAGCCGATGCCGTCGGTGTTATAACCGGTCAGCCTGCCGTTGTCGTTCACAATCGTATTAACCGCTCCGATTGCTTCCGCACCGGGGTCGATGGCATCCATATGCTTCATAATATCCAGCTTGTGGGGAATCGTCACATTGACTCCCCTTATGCCCATTGCCCTTACACCTCCGATAAAATCGGCAAGCTTATCAGACGTAATATGATAGGCGGCATACACGCCGTTAACACCTGTTTCCCGAAACGCCCGATTCATCATAATCGGCGATTTGGAATGGCGGATCGGATCTCCGATGACGCCGTAAAGCACGGTATGGCTGTCAATTCGATGGCCTGCCGTCTCCTCGCTGAGCGTCGATGGGTTCATGTCCGCTCCCCCTCTTCTATTAGATAAGCGAATCTCTCATCAGCACTTTAATGCCTTTAGGAGCATACAGATCAACGATAGCACCTGTCGTGCCGTTCGCTTGAATCCAGCCGAGGCCCGCGATGAAAATATCTTTTTTAGCGCCCCGCGGAATACGCAGCGAATGACGGGTCCAAGCCGGCATTTCGTCAAGCTCCTCGCGAGAAGGCGCTCCTAGCAGTTCCCCGCGGTGCTCCTTGTACAGCTCGTCCGCCCGTTCGAGCTTCGTCCGATGGACGTTCAGCGCATTCGAAATATACAGCGTAAACGACTGGCGCTCTCCTTCAACGAAGTCGAACCGGACGAGGCTGCTAATGAACAGCGTTTGTTTATCATTCAACTGATAGACAAGCGGCTTAATCGACTTGTCTGGCAGCAGCGATTGCAAGAAGCTGCGCGGAACAATTTCTGTCATCCGGGAAGCATAGACGATTCCCGGTGTATCGATAATATCCTTGTCGTCATCAAGCGGAATATGAACCGCATCCAGCGTCGTTCCCGGATAACGGGACGTCGTCAGCTCGCGTTCCAAATCGCTGTAGTCGCGGATAAGCCGGTTGATCAGCGTCGATTTGCCGACATTAGTCGCACCTACGACGTAGACGTCGCGTCCCTTGCGATGACGCTCCAGCGCTTCGATGACATGATCAAAGCCGATGTTGCGCTTCGCGCTGCACAGCACGATATCAACCGTACGCAGCCCTTCAGCTTTAGCTTGCTGCTGAACCCAGTTGCGAATCCGGTTTAAGTTCATCGATTTCGGCAGCAAGTCCACTTTGTTGACGACAAGCAACACCGGGTTATTGCCGACAAAACGCTGCAGGCCTGAAATTAGACTGCCTTCGAAATCATACAAATCGACAATATGGACGACCAAGCTGTCCGTCTCGCCGATGCTTCCGAGCAGACGCAGGAAATCATCCTGATCCACCGCTACAGAAGATGCTTCATTATAATTGCGTATACGGAAGCAGCGCTGGCAAATGACCGGCTCCCGCTTCAATGCCGATTCCGGCAAATAACCTGCCTCTTCCTGACGCTCCGACTGCAAGCTCACGCCGCAGCCGGCGCATGACAGCGCAATTCCGCTATCCAATTCCTTCATTACTTCGTCTCCCCCTCATACCATAACCCTTTCTTCCGCAATCTCGACAACGCAATGCGCTCGATCCGGCGGTTTACCCGGGTCATGATTCCTTCATCAGCAGGAGCAATTGGCGTTACAAGAATCGTATACAATCCCATCCGGTTGCCGCCCAGCACGTCTGTCAGCATCTGGTCGCCCAGCACAACCGTCTTCTCCGCGGGCAGCCCCAATACAGTGAGCGCCTTGCGGAAAGATTTATTCGCCGGCTTGCGGGCGGCATGAATATACGGAATGTCGAGCGGTTTAGCAAACCTCGACACTCTAGTCTCATTATTATTCGATACGATAACCACTTTAAAGCCCCGATCGCGAACGCCATCCAGCCATTTGACCAGTTCAGGCGTAGCGAGCGCTTCACGGGCCCCGACCAACGTGTTGTCCAGATCGGTAATAATGCCGCGAACGCCTTTCGCGTACAACTCATCTAATTGAATATCATAAACCGTATTCACACGCATGTGCGGCAACAGCCTCTCGAACATAAGCGCTTGACCCCTTTGCATTCTCCTGCTATCTTACGAAACTATACCATAGAACACGAATTTGTTGCAAAAAAATACCGCCGCCGGCAAACGCCAGCGGACGGCTTCTTTCCATTAATAGTTGATTACAGGCTGCTTCCTGTAATCAAGCTTCTTTTTCTCGCCCTTCGGAACGCTTTGCTTCATTTATAATTGCTGCATGATCAGCTTCACTTTGCCGACGAACCGGTCAGCTTCCTCATCTGAGGATTTAACGGGACTATATTTAGCCCGCTCGAATCCGTCCAGCACCTCGCGCCAATCGCTTTGCAGCGGTTTGCCGCCATCAGACCAGCGAAGAAGCGCCTCGCGTAGCGTCTCATGCTCCCCTCGCTCCAGCCCTTTTCTTCTGCATTTGCGCAGCAGCCTCTCCGTCTCCCATACAATCCTCTCATCCGAGGTAAACGAACGGAAACGGAAGCCTCGCCATACCTGAACGAGCTGCTTTCTTCTAAGCACTGCCCAGACCGCAACGAGAGCGGCAAGCAAGGATAGGGAAATCCACAAACCAAGCTTCAGCAGCGAATTATTGGCCTGAGCTGCCGTGACCGTTTCCGGGCTGTCTCCAACGTCCGTCAGATCCGGCATCACAGGAGCCGCTTCCGCAGGCAGCGTGTAAGGAAACGAAAACCCTGCCGTTGCTTCAAACGGAATCCAGCCATAGCCTTCGAAATAAATTTCAACCCAGGAATGAGCGTCTGAATTTCGCACTGTATAGGTGCCTTCACCATTCGGATTTCGATCAATCTCATCAGGAATTCCTCCTGACATGCCCGGTGGGCCGTACTCCGATACCGGCAGTGCCCCTGGAGCAAAGCCTTTCACCCAGCGCACAGACATCCCCAGCGAACGGGACATTACAGCCATAGCCGTCGAGAAATAATCGCAATAGCCTTCCTTCAATTCGAATAAGAACTGATCAACAAAGTCTTTGCTAGAGCCGCTAAGCTTAGACAGATCGGGCTTATTCGTATACACGTAATTTTCACGCAGATAAGTTTCCAGCAGCTTAGCACGATCATAATCGTTAGATGCGCCTTCCGTAATATCCAGCGCCAACTGCTTCACACGCTGCGGAAGCTCGCTGGGCAGCTGCAAGTAACGATCCGCATCAAGAAGCTCTGCCTTTGTCTTACGAAGGCCTTCAGCATCCAGAACGGTAATATCCGATCTGACGGAATAAGCCGCAGGAAAATCTCTCATCGTCCAATTCGACCATCTTAGCTCAAGGGAGTTGGGTGCCCAGATAAGCCCATTCGGAATTGACG
Source organism: Paenibacillus radicis (ex Gao et al. 2016) (assembly GCF_014641555.1). Lineage (GTDB taxonomy): Bacteria > Bacillota > Bacilli > Paenibacillales > Paenibacillaceae > Pristimantibacillus > Pristimantibacillus radicis. The sequence goes on along the minus strand of NZ_BMHY01000016.1, from coordinate 75,272 downwards.
ACTCCGACTTGCCGACCCAATGAACGGATGAAATCGGGGACGCAGCAAACAGGACGGGATAGTGATCCTTCCGAATCATAACGATGGTCTGTTCAACAGACAGCGTTTCCGCTAAGCTTCGTTTTTCACGCAGCGGCAGCTCCATATCTCTGGAAATTTCGCCGAAGATTGGCTCATTTCCATTGCTATCGCTCTTCCAGCCGTCGCCTGAATAAAAGCTTTTGGTCTCGCCGCGCCAATAAGCGCGTTGAGTTGTCGTAACCGTCATAACAGGCGAGTAGTCGTAGTTGAAGCCGCCGCCTAGCTTTGTGTCATCCCGGCCATAGCCAGAGCTGGTATCGCCGGTGCTGATCTGGGTCGGCGTATTCAACCCCTTGTCACCAAGGAAGACGTTGACGCGTTCCCCCTTCGACTCTTTCCATATCGTATAAGGATCCTGCAGGATAGGCGATACCGTCGGCATAAGTACACCTATCCCCATGAGCAGCGCAAGCACGACAGCAACCGGTATTAGAAGCTGCAGCGGGTATTCCAGCAGCTCCTGCCAGCTGCGCGGATGACTGCGTTCCAACCGCCTTAAGTGAGCGGCAACGAGCCAGATCAATCCTAAAAATACGATCCAGGCAACTTTATCCCACAGCCAAATCGGTGTAAACGAATCGGCGATGGTCAGCGACAGCAAATTGACGGTTACAAAACCGATCATTCTTGCTCTCGTCGTCACCCATTTGCTGAACAACAAATAAATGATGAATATGACGCCAGCGAACCAAATATACGGATCAAGCTGCTTGGCATAGAACCAGAGCAGGTCCAGCCTTTCGCTCCATGACTCGGGATTAGCGTACAACTTGTCAAATTGAACATAAGCAATCGTCGATGTCAGCAGCAGAACAGCTTGGGCTATCATTTTCGTTATTCGCAATCGAAGCGGCAATATAATATCGACCGCCACCGCAAGCAGAAGCGCTGCGTTCACGACTTTGAACGTCTCTTCCCACCAGTAGCCTTCGAAGATAGCAACTGTGTTCATTATCATCAGCGCAACGAACAGGGTGGATAGCTTCACATACCAGTCAGGCGCCAAATAGCGGAAAATCACCTTGATGAGCCGGATCAGCATCACGCGCCACCGCCCCCTTCCAATACAGCCGGCAGCTCTTGCAGCTGCTGCAGCGAAAATACGGGCCAGCCGCGGCTGTGCAGCAGTTGCCTCCAACTCTCATCCTGACGCGCCTGCCCTGCAGGCTTGCTGATTTGCAGCAAGCAGGGCGTCAATCCTTTGCGGAACAGCCATTCCATAGAACGGATCGCTTCCTTGCCGGTGACACCGGAGATTAGTACGGCAAATGATCCTGGCTCCAGCATGGAGTCGGCTTTCAAAATCGACTTGTACACCGTATGCGGTGCATCAGCTTCCACGAACGTCAGATGTTTAATGACCGCACTTCGCTGCTCCAATCCCGACTTCGGTTGCAGCATCGTCAATTGCGTGCCAACCGACAGCAAGCCCATCGCCGTATCGCCCTTCAAACCGTTCTCCAGCAGCGAAGCGGCTGCGGATACAGCCAGCTCGAAGCGGTCTCCCGATGGAGCCGGGTAATCCCCCGCATACCGGTCGAGAATAATGATCGTACGAGGAAGCGATTCCCGTTCAAACGCCTTTGACTTCCATTCCCCCGTCTTGGCGGTTGCATTCCAATGAACACGAGACAACCGGTCACCGTACAAATATTCCCTCACTCCGTTAATTTGCGTCGTTTCCTTCGACGAACGGGAAGCGATCGCATGCGAGTAAGGACCACGAATGCCTCTCTGGATACCATGCCATTGCCGCAGCGGAACCGTCTGCGGCATCACGTTGAATACTGCCTCGGAACCGAATCGGCCGGAATGCTCGAAGAGGCCGAATACGTCATGCGATAAACATTGAGTAGAGTGAAAACGGTATTCGCCGCGCTGCAGCGGCGGAGTTAGATAAACGACCTCGCCACTGCGCTTCCAGTTCGGCACGAATGATGACTCGAAGTCGAGCCGTTGTCCGTTATGCCGGTACAACCGGTCTCTAACAAGAACATAAGGAATGGGATAGACACCCGGAACCCGCACAGTAAGTTGCACTTCAAGCGAGCTGCCCGCCGTCAAAGATTGCTCGGCATGAGCTGACGCACCCTGCTGTTTGTAGCTGCGGCTGCCATAAACCTTACCGATCCCGCTCCATCTTCCGAGCAATAAATAAAGAAGTAATAAGTTCAAAATCATAAACAGCATAAAAGCCGTCTTGCCGCCCTGAAATAAGAAATAAAATAATGCGGTAGTATAAATAAGCCCAATAACGACCCAGCGTCTTTTGTCCGTTATTTCCTTGGCCATCGCATCAGCGCTCCAGCCTTACCGGCACTTTCGCCTGGTCCAGCACGACCGCTATAACATCCTCCGGCCGCAAGCCGTTCATTCTCGCTTCCATATGGAGCAGCAGCCGGTGCGAAAGCACGTAAGGGGCCAGCTTCTTAATATCATCCGGTGTAACGAAGCTTCGCTGCTGCAAATACGCGCTCGCCTTCGCTGCCCTTGCTAGCGCGATTGCAGCGCGGGGACTAGCGCCCAGCTGAACACTCGCATGCTCGCGGGTTGAGCGAATAATCCGGATTAAATAATTACCTACCGCATCGTCCATATGGACATGCTGTACTTGCTCCTGAATGCGGATTATGTCCTCAATTTCACTGAGCTGACTACAGTTGTCGGAAGGATGGCTTCCTTTATTCGACAAAATCATCGCCTGCTCATCCTCTTCGCTTGGATAGCCAAGCGACAGCTTCATCATGAAACGGTCGAGCTGCGCTTCCGGAAGTGTGTAAGTGCCTTCGAATTCGATCGGGTTTTGTGTTGCAAGCAATATGAATGGCTCAGGCAGCACATACGTATCGCCGTCTACCGTTACCCGCCCCTCCTCCATCGCCTCCAGCAGCGCAGATTGTGTCTTTGTCGTCGCCCGGTTAATCTCATCGGCCAGCAATATATTGGTCATCACCGGGCCCGGGCGGAATATAAACTGCTCCTGCTTCGGATGATAAATTGATACGCCTGTTATATCAGTCGGCAGCAAGTCCGGGTTGCACTGTATGCGCCGGAACTGTCCGCCAATCGATTTTGCCAACGCTTTCACGAGCTGGGTTTTTCCAGTGCCGGGCACATCCTCCAGCAACACATGTCCGCCGCTAATTACAGCGGTCATCAGTCGCTCGATTTCCTCTTGCTTCCCTAGAATACAACGATTAAGACTGCTAACTATCGAAGAACATAACTGCATATCAGCAAGACGAGTTTCCATTTAGCAACGACCTCCCGGAAAATTGTAAGCATCTGTGGATCATTGGTGTAAATAGTTTAGGTTATTTAGTACTATTTTACAGCACTTCCTTGAGGTTGCACAAATGCTTGTTATGCCAAAAAAAATTGGAGAATCCCACAGTTGGGGATTCTCCAATTTCATGAACAATTAGTCGTTCAACCCTTTGGCCTGACGACAAGCGCCGCCAGGAAGGAGAAAATAATCGCTGCTGATACACCGGCGCTCGTCACTTTAAATATGCCGGATATAACGCCGATCCAGCCCGATTTCTCAAGCTCCGTCAATGCGCCGTGTACGAGCGCGTTGCCGAAGCTCGTGATCGGCACCGTCGCGCCGGCTCCGGCGAATGCGACAAGCGGCTCATACCAGCCGATTCCGTCGATGATCGCGCCGATGACGACAAGCGTCGCCATCGTATGCGCAGGCGTCAGCTTAAATAAATCAAACATCAGTTGGCCGATGACACAAATCGCCCCGCCGATTACGAATGCCCATAGAAACTGCATGCTGTCCTCATTCCTTTCCGCTGATGGCTACTGCATGGGCGATACAGGGAATGCTCTCACCTTGTTGATAAGACAATGGCGACAGCAGCGCTCCCGTCGCCACGACAAGCACCCGCTTCAGCTCGCCTTTGGCAATCCGTTTAAGCAAATGTCCGTAGGTGACGACAGCAGAACAACCGCAGCCGCTGCCGCCCGCCTGCACCTTCTGCCGTTCTGTGTCATACACCATCAATCCGCAATCGTTAAATACCGTTTGGTCCATCGGAACTCCATCCCGCATCAGCAGCTCGGTTGCAATGGGATGCCCTACTCCGGCAAGGTCGCCGGTGACGATCAAATCGTAATCTTTCGGCGTTCTTCCGGTATCGTTGAAATGCGACTGTATCGTATCGACCGCAGCCGGAGCCATCGCCGCTCCCATATTGAATGGATCTTTAATGCCAAGATCGACGATTTTGCCAATCGTGGCGCATTCGACGACCGGACCGTCGCCAGAAGCAGCGATAACGGCTGCTCCAGCGCCCGTTACCGTATATTGAGCGGTAGGCGGCTTTTGCGAGCCATATTCTGTCGGATAGCGAAATTGCTTCTCCGCCGTGCAGTTATGGCTGCAGGTGCCGGCAAGCGCATAATCTGCTGAATTGGAATTGACCATCAACGAAGCGATGGCCAGCGTCTCCATGGAGGTCGAGCATGCACCAAACACGCCGATATACGGGACGCCCAGCGCCCTTGCTGCAAATGAGTTGCTAATGATTTGGTTCATTAAATCGCCACCGACGTAAAATTGCAGCTGGTCCTTATCGATGCGCGCATTTTGAATCGCAAAATCGGTAGCCTGCTCCAGCAGCAGCCGCTCAGCCTTCTCCCAGCTTTTCTGCTGCATATCGAGCTCCGGATGGACGAGATCAAAATCCGCAGCAAGCGGGCCGTCACCCTCGTCAGGACCTACGACAGTCGCCGCCCCAATAATAACAGGCCGGTTCTCAAACCACCATGTTTGATTACCCCGCAGCATAATCAGTGCCCCCCATTAGTGCCGAGCAGCAAATGTGCAATCCCGACAAAAAAGGCAGCAACAGTACCGAATACAATGACGGAGCCGGCAAGCTTGAACATATTCGCGCCAACGCCCAGCACCAACCCTTCGCTGCGATGCTCCAGAGCAGCCGAGCACATGGAGTTGGCGAAGCCGGTGACGGGAACCGCCGTTCCAGCTCCGGCCCATTGTGCGATTTTATCGTAAACGCCAAGGCTGGTTAAAATAACGGATATTAGAATAAGCACCGCCACGGTCGGATTGCTGGCATCCTCTTTGCTCATACCCATTAAATGAATGAACAACTCCTGGATGCCTTGTCCGATTAAACAAATCATTCCTCCGAATAAAAAAGCCTTCAAGCAGTTGGTAAAAATCGACCGCGAAGGCTCCCGCGTCTTGGCGAACGCCTGATATTCCTTGGGAGACATCGACATTTTCGGGTATTTGCCGTTCTCTGCGCTGCTGTTCGATGACAAGTGAGTTCCCCTCCTGAGGCTGAAATGATCGCGCAACAAAGCCATTATTTCGATAAGGCTCGCACGATTTCTTCCTCATTATTTGTAAGAACAGTTTCAGTTATGCGCATTCGTTCAGGTTGTAGGCTGAGTGCTGTGGTGCTCCGCTATTCGCGGAGAAGAAAAAAAGCCCAAGAGCCCGGCTAACGCCGTTCTCTGAGCCTTGAATCATAACGTTATTCACAAACCGAACAAAAGCAAAATGACTAGCAGCACAAACAGTACAAGCGGCAGCAGCGCGGAAGTCCGCCGCCGGCTTCTGTTATATCCCACGAGCAATCCCCCTAAAAGAAACAGCCTTCTGCCATTAGCTTATGCGCGGAGAGGCCAATGCGGAGATTGTCCGCTACAAGGCAATTTCCTTTTCTAAAATGGCGATATGACGACTCCGTTGGCCTCCGGTCCCTACTACTATAACTAAAGAGCGAAGTTGGTTCATTGCTGTAATCGTTAGGTTTGCGCTATGTGCGTAGTTACTCTCAATACTCCAGCAGCTGCAAACTTTCTTCACTAATCAGCGTATTTGTTCATTACTTTCATTGCTATGTTTGCGCAATGTGCGTGCTGGACTCGTTGCGGCTCCTCGACAACGGCGAGCGAAGCTGCTTCGCTATTTTGCGAAGCTAATTTCGTTATAAAGTTACTTTTCCGCTGCATCCCCTAGCGGAGCGAATCAAATTTCACTATCCGTGAACCTAGGTTCTCGAGTAGCGAAGTTTGATTCGCTGTACGATTATGAACTCCCCAGCAGACTTCAACTGCGAACTTGGCTTCGCTATTTTGCGAAGCTGCTTCCTTGTTACTCTCAAGTCCCTGCGAAATGTAAAGTTTCTTCACTATAGAGCGAAGTTGGTTCGTTGCTGTCATTGTTAGGTTCGCGCTATATGCACAGTTACTCTTAATGCTCCCGTGGTTGCGAACCTTTCTTAACCTAAACGGCGAAGTTGGTTGTTACTTTCATTGCTATGTTTGCGCAATGTGCGTGCTGGACTCGTTGCGGCTCCTCGATAGCGGCGAGCGAAGCGGATTCGCTATTTTGCGAAGCTAATTTCGTTATAAAGTTACTTTTCAGATGCATCCTCTAGCGGAGCGAATCAAATTTCGCTATCCGTGAACCTAGGTTCTCGAGTAGCGAAGTTTGATTCGCTGTACGATTATGATCTCCCCCAGCAGACTTCAACTGCGAACTTGGCTTCGCTATTTTGCGAAGCTGCTTCGTTGTTACTCTCAAGTCCCCGTGGAATGTAAAGTTTCTTCACTATAGAGCGAAGTTGGTTCGTTGTGTTCATTGTTAAGTTTCTACAGTGCGCGTAGTACCCACCAATACTCCCGCGGTTGTGATCTTTTTTCGCTATAGTGGGAAGTTGGTTCGCTAAAAGTACAACGCACGACAAAGGAACGTACCGCAAACGGCGGAAGAGGAGCGCACCTAACAAAAAAACGGCCCGCTCGGGATTACATCCGAACGGGCCGTTATCATTTAATTACTTAAGCGTGTCGCGCCATGAATGACGCGGCGTCCAGCCGATCTTATCTTCGGCAAGCCGGTTGCTGACCAATGCGGTCAGCTCAGATACCGGCTTGCGGATATCCTTCACCTCCGCATAGTGACGGCTCAACAGCAGCTCCGGCGATGCATCCGACATCATATCGCTCGCCGTAATGTTCAACGCGACGGACTCTGCCGGTTTCTCGCTTTCTACCGCCAAACGGCAAGCTTCTGCCGCATCACGTGCGTCGATATAGCTCCATAGAATCCGGTGATGCCTTCCCGTATGCTCAAAACCGGCGATAATGTGCTCATACTCATCCGGCTCCAACACATGCGAGAACCGTAACGCATAGACGGACATTCCTACCCTGCGGTAGAACATATCGCCAATCTGCTCGTTTACTCCCTTGGACAAGCCGTAGCTTTCTTGGGCGAGCAGCGGGTGGGTTTCGTCTACCGGGAAAAAATCAGGCGCAAACGGTGTCTTCGCCCAGCAAAAACCGTAAGCCGATTCACTAGAACCGATAACAGCTTTGTTAATGCCCAGCTTGGAAGCCGCTTCGAGCACATTGTAAGTCGACATGACATTGTTGCTGAAAATGCGCTCCGGCGAGAAGTTGATCGGATTAGGCACGGCCGCCAGATGAACGACGCTATCCGCGTCCGCCAGCAAGCCATATACCTCGCCTAATGACCCGAGATCAGCCTGCATATAACGGCTGTATCCTCTTCCTCCCGATGGCGGACGCATGTCGGTGCCGAATACGCGATAGCCGTGCTCGGCAAACTCCTTCACGACATAACGTCCCAGTTTGCCTTCCGCGCCTGTTATGACTACCGTCTTCATTTGCGCTCCACCCTTCTACGGCCGAACGAGTGTACCATCCGGTCTGCGGTCTAATTTATACGGTCTGTGGTAGGTTTTGCCCAAAGCAGGCTCTGCCAGCAATAAAGCTTTCTCTTCATCGATATCGATGCCAAGCCCAGGCTTGCCGGAAAGCTTCAGGCACCCGCCTTCAAAGACAGCCATGCCGGGAAAAACCTCCCGCTCCCGTTCGTTAAAATGATTGCTTTCCTGTACCCCAAAGTTCCAAATCGCCATATCCAAATGTGCTGCAGCCACTTGGTTGACGGGATCATTCTCGCCGCCCTCCTGCCAGGCTGTACGAACGCCAAATGCTTCGCATACGGCAGCGATTTTGCGGCAGGCGGTAATGCCTCCCGCCTTGGATACGCGCATACGCACAAAATCGATTAAACGATCCTTCACAAGCGGCAGCCATTCCTGCGGATGCACGAACAGCTCGCCGACAGCTTGCGGCGTCGTGCTGACGTTGCGGACTTGTCTGTACCATTCCGTGTGCTCCACCTGGAGCAAATCTTCCAGGAAGAACAGATGGTAAGGATCAAGCCGTTTGGCAAGCGCGACCGCAGCCGCCGGATTCAAATGCTCATGAACGTCATGGGTGAACTTCAGTTCCATTCCATAACGCACGCGAAGCTTCTCGAACATTTCCGGAATCGCCTTCACATACAAATCCTCGTCAAAGCGGTTAGCCGGAGGGAAGATCGAAGAGCCTCCTGCCACAAATCCGCCGCCGCCATAACCGCCCAATTGCACGCGGATATGGGAATAGCCCTGCTCCCGGTAGCGCTCAACCTCTTCCTCCAGCTGCTCGTAGGTATTGCCGTTGGCATGTCCATACGCCCGGATTTCCGAGCGGGCCGGGCCGCCGAGCAACTCATAGACCGGCATCCCCGCTTGCTTGCCTTTAATGTCCCAAAGCGCCATATCGATGCCGCTCATGGCGGTGTGCAGCGTCGCGCCGTTGCGCCAATAGCCACTCGTATACATCGTCTGCCAAATATCCTCGATTTGTCCTGCTTCCCTGCCAATGAGCTGAGGAGCCAGAAGCTCCTCGATCACTTGCTCCACTGCGGTAGGGTGATACATATCGCTGGCGGATCCGATCCCGTACAAGCCCGGTTGATCCGTCTCTACTTTTACAATTGTCCAAGTTCGGTCATGCCTCGTACGAATGCATTTAATGCCTGCTATCTTTGCCATTTGATATGATATCCCCCTTCGCGTGATGGATCGGCGGCCGCAGCAGCGGCCTATTGCCTTTTATACGCGTTTCAATCCGATTGTAACGATCTCGGCAGGTCCAACTTCCAAGCTGCCTTCAACTTGCGCATCAGATGGACGCTCCAAAATATCACTCTTATAGATGCCGTTCAACCCGGCTGACGACTCTACTGCTACCGACGTCGGCTCAGCAGAAACGTTGAACATCCGCAGCATAATATCACCGGAGTACTCGCTAACTTTAAGAGCGGTAACCGCCATGCGCTCGCCGTCCCAATCGATCAGCTTGCCGCTAGCAGACAGCTTGCCTTCATGCACATCGGTTTGACGCGCCGTCCAAGGCACCTGGAATTGATAAGCGTCCACGTAAGCTTCGCCAGCAATAGCCGTTCCCTCATGGATGATCAGCTTAAGCTCGGCTGTCTGCTTGCCTTGGCATTGCGCTTCCGGCGTTGCAAATACACCCCAGTCGCCCAGCTCGCGCACACTTCTCAACAGCGTAACAGCCAGCGTTCCGTCGCCATTCTCCAGCGCTTCGTATTCATGCAGCCCTTTGTTAGCAACCGTTACGCCATGACGGCCGTCGCTCATGCTGACAAATGCTTGCTGATGCTGTGCATTGCTCGGATTAATCCATTCCGCTTCTGGCTTCAGCGGGCGTTCTGCCAGCTCATAGATGGAATCCACGGTCACGCCAGATGCTTTCAATCCCGTCGGGAACAGCATCCGAATCCGGTGATCCAATACGGTATTGTCAATCTCGCTGGCGATTCGAACGCTTCTATCACCTTTTTCAAGCGTAAGTACCGTTTGAATCGTAACTTCTCTCGTTTCTTGTACGCGCTGCGATTTACGCTCGCGGAACGGAGTCATCGAATTGATCTCCAAATCAAGCTTCTCATCGGCCGACACCGGCAGCTGCCAGCGGTGCGTCAGCTTCACACTGCCGCGCAAGCTGTTGTTTTCCACGATTTCCAGATCAGCCTGGAGCCCTTCTGTCGTCAGAGCCGTTTCGCCAACAGGCTGCATGTACATATATTCATTGCCGATATCGCCTGTATTTTCGTACAAGCCCAGCTTGCTGTAGCTTTGGCCGGATTGTTTGTCGAGTGCAGTAAAGCTGCCGTCCGCTGCGATAACAACCTTCAGGATGTCGTTTTCCAACACGCGGCCTCCGTCTGTTACGATTTCGCCGAAAGCTGCTTTCGATTGAACCGCATCGGCGGCTACGAGCGAATACGTCTCATAACCTACCGGCGGCAAGTTGTTCGCTTCAATGGTCACTTCAACTTGGTAAGCCCAGTATGGCTGACGGAAACGGTCATCCGGCAGATCATAGCCGAATGCGAGACCTTTACTCACAATTACCGCTTCGACCACATTGCCTTTAGCATCAACGATAGCGAGTTTGCCCGGCTGATATCCCGTCAACCCTGCATATTGATCATGCGGCGCTCTTTTGCCATCGAAATAATGGCGGCATACATCCAATACAAGCGTCACAACGCCGCTTCTGCGGTGTCCCGTCGTGTTGAAGAGGACAAAAGGTACGCTTGGTCCAGCAGTTCCGTCGAAACGCGGAGCGCCTTGAAGCTTGCCGAAGCTTGAAGTATCAATCTGACCGGACAGCCACTCTGCGCTGCGGTCCGCAACCGCTTCTGCCATCGTGACGGATTTCTCAAAGCGGGTCATCATCTCACGGTGAACCTCGTCGACGCTGCAGCCGCAAATGCTGTCATGCGGATGGTTGCGCAGCAGCGTTTTCCAAGCGTAAGTCAATTCATGCTTCGGATATTCCATACCTGCGGCATACGCCATAACTGCAAGAGGCTCCGTCACTTTCTCCAGCTGCGTCTGCGTCTTATTGTTGGCCTGCTTGATGTATACCCGTGCCGAAGCCGTGTTGACCAGCGTATTCCAGCCGTCAGTAAATTGGCTTCTCAGCTCGCCGCGGATGACCGCAAGCTCTTCAGGCAGCTTCGCTTTCACCGCTTCGATATATTCCGGGAAGCTGGAGTGCTTGAACTCGATGTCCGGACGAACTTCACCCGATACAGCAAGCGCTTCGCTCAGATCGGCTTGCAGCGGCTGATGGTCGCAGCCATTCATGAACAGCAGCTCTGGTGTCGAAGCATAAGCCTCAACTCTTGGAAGACGTTCGTTCCAGTAAGTAAGCGCAGCTTCCGGATCAGCCGGAATTTCCATGCCGTTGTGATACCAGTTCGCGAACAAAATAGCGAGCACGCGGCTGCCGTCCGGCGATTCCCAGTACATCTCCGAATATTTGGACAAGTATTGGTTGTCTTCGCCGATTTCATTATTGAAACCGACCGCTTTCACGCCCCGGCCGTATACCGCAGTATCCATGCCAGCTTGACGAAGAATTTGCGGCGCTTGACCGATATTACCAAAGGAGTCGGGGAAGTAGCCGATTTCAGCATAGGGCCCCAGCTTTTCAGAATCGATAATGCCGATTTGCAAGTTGCGGACATTCGCTTCACTGCTGATCAGAAACTCATCCTGCAAAATATACCAAGGGCCAATCACAAGCTTGCCTTTCTCGATCAGCTCACGCACTTTTTCCGCACGATGCGGCATAATTTCCAAATAATCTTCCAGCGGTACCGTCTGTCCGTCGAGATGAAAGCTGCCGTAATTCGGGTCTTTATCAATCGTTTCGATCAGAAGCTCCATGAGCTCTACAAGTTTGATCCGGTGTTTTTCAAAAGGCAAATACCACTCTCTATCCCAATGTGAGTGCGCGATAACGTGCGCTGTCTTTTTCATATCGTTGTACCGTCCTGTTTATAATAGATTTTGGATGAAGCTACATTTTCACCGATCCGGCAGTCATGCCTTGTACGTACATTTTTTGCAGGAAAGGGAAGGCTACGAGTATTGGGAAAATTGTAATAATAGCGCCTGCCATCAGCTCGTTCCACTTCTTGAAGGAAGAGGAATCCAGATACATCAGCCCCATAGGGAGCGTGAACAAATCTTTGCTGTCGATGATGATCATCGGCCACAGGATGTTGTTCCAGCTGCCGATAAAGTTCATAATCGCAATCGTGCCGATAGCCGGAATTGCCAGCGGCAAATAAATGTTGAAATAGATGCGGAAGGAATTGCAGCCGTCCAGCACCGCGCTCTCGTACAGCTCATGAGAGATTGTACGGAAGTAGCTGGTGAACAGGAAGATCGCAAACGGCGCTGCGCCGTTGATCATCGGCAGAATCATTCCGATATAGCTGTTGGCCAGGCCTAAATTCGTCATATTGATATAAAGCGGAATAAGAATCGTTACGCCCGGCACGAGCAGAAGCGCAATAAACATATAATAGATAAACTTTTTCCCTCTGAATCTGTACTTCGCAAAGGCGTAGCCCATCATGCTGTAAATGAAGATAACACCAACAATAACCACGATACTGACAATGCCGCTATTCATAAAGAAGCGGCCGAAATTCAGCTTGTTCCATACTTCAGCGAACGTGCTCCACTGAAAAGCCCCGGACGGAAACGGCGATTGCGGATTAGCTAAAGCATCTTGCGACGTTTTGAGCGACGTTCCGAACATCCACAAGAACGGATAGAGGCAAGCGAAGCCGTATATGATTAGCAGTAAGTGCTTGATTGATTTAACCATCCTCTTATCCTCCTATATGTCAGCCTTAAAGCCGCGAATACTGAAAATAGCAATGAGTCCCGTTACGAGAAACGACGTCCAGCCAATTGCACTAGCGAGACCGTAGTCATTATCGATAAATGCCGTCCGATAAACGAGCGTTCCGATAACCTCGGTGCTGCCTGCCGGACCGCCTCCGGTCATAATAAATACATTCTCGAACGTCTGAAATGCGCCATTCACCATTTGAATAACCGCGATAAGCGTCATCGGCTTGAGCAGCGGCCATGTAATTTTCCGTATCATCGTCGCCTTGCTTGCGCCATCCACGCTTGCGGCTTCGTATAGTGTCGGGTCAACGGCGGTCAAACCTGCATAATAAAGCAGCAGCGTGCCGGGAAGTCCTCCCCAAATGGAAGTAATAATGATCCCGATCAATGATGTGGACGAGCTGCCCAGCATCCCTTCGGGTACGACTAGAAAATCAAGGCCCAGCGTGGCGAATAAAGAGTTAAGTACGCCTGTAGGCTCGAATAAGCCTTTCCATACATAGAAAACTGCGATGCCCGATGCAATCATCGGCAGGAAATAAAGCGTGCGGTAAAAGCCGGCCATCTTCGTGTTCTGCAAAACGAATGCGAGCACGAGTGCTACCGGAATGACAATGATAACTTGAAAGAAGGCTAGCTCGAAATTGTGCAGCAACGCGTAATAGAAGTTGCGCGATACAACCGGGCTGTCGCCCAGCAGAAAATCCTTGAAATTAGACAATCCTTCGAATCTTGCGTTCGAGAAGTCAATCCCCGACCAGTTGTAAAAACTGAGTATGACGGAGAAGCCTACCGAATAAACGCCTATCGCCAAAAATAGCAGAATGCCGGGAAGCAGAAACAAATATGGCACCCATTTTTTCTTTGCTGTTACCATAAGCGATCATCCTTTGTCCGTTTTTATTGCCTGACAGTGAAGTAAAGGGGTGCGCCAGCCCTAGCACCTGTTATTAAAGGCACGAGGGCTGGCACAGAATGAACCTTAATTAGTTACCGCTTGCCGCTAGAGATTTCATGCGCTCGTCGAATTTCTTAGTTGCCTGCTCTACCGTCATTTTCTTCTCGATTACAGATTGCATGGATTGGAAGTACTCTTCCCATTCCTTGTGATTGCCTCTGTTGTCGATGTAAGGCTGAACTTTGCTGTACGGTCCTGGCTCTGTCGCGAATGATTCTTGCATCGCTTTAAGCGCCGGGGACAGGTCTTTGGAACGATCGCCTATTTTCAGTGCGGATACCGTGAATGCGCCGTTGGAGAATGCGATTGCTGCATCTGGATCAGAAGTAATGAACTTGATGAAATCCAAAGCGTCGTCTTTATTTTTCGAGTCTTTGCTTACCGACATCATTGTCAGCGTGAATGGATCTGTCGACCATTTGTCAAGCTTGGAGCCTGCAATTGGAGGAACGGAGAACGTAACGATATCGTCTGCATTCATGCCCATTGCCAGCAATGTGGACATTGTGAATGTACCGCCAAGGTCAAACGCCGCTTTGCCGGAAGCGAAAGCTTGGTCCGCACCGTCGATGTCCGTGGACAGAATGCCCGGCATCATCAAGCCTTTGTCTGCAATCGTACCAAGAGCCTGAGAAACTTTAATGTTGCTAGGATCGCTCATTTGCGCTTTGCGCTCCAGCAGGTTAATGTAGCCTTCCGGTCCGTTCAACATAATTTGAAGAGCGGATCCAGCCCAGTTTTCCCACAGGTCAGGCAATTTCGCGCCAAATACAAGGCCTGGCACTTTCGTTTCTTTTTGTACGGTTTCCATCATCGTTACGAACTCTTCAAACGTTTTTGGAGCTTCAGCTTTCAAGCCTGCTTGCTCGATGAGCTTCTTGTTGCCGTAGAAGGTGAAGAAGCCGCCGATATCAAGCGGAAGGCCGTAGAACTCGCCAACTTTCAAGCCTTTTTGTACGTTTGTTGCATCTTTATTTGTCGCCCAGTTGTCTACTTGTTTCTGAGTGACACGGATAGGATCCATTGCTGGTCCGAAGTAGCTGTTTAATACATCGTCGCCTACGCTAGGCGTCAGTTCCAGCAGCGATGTTTCCAGCGAGTCGCCGTTAGTTGCCCAGTAGTGGATCACGTCAGGCAGGTTTTTGGAGTTGGCTGCCGCTTGAACCTTTTGTCTATAAGTATCATCAGGAGTGAAAGTTTCGATTTCAACTTTGATGCCGGTTTTTTCTTCATACAATTTCGCTGCTGCTTCAAATCCGGGACCGTAAGCTACCTTCCAAGTCCACATCTTCAGCGTCTTTTTGGCACCGCCTTCACTGCCTCCGTTGCCTGAACCGGATGAGCAAGCGCTTACAACTAGGGCCGCGACTACTAACAAAATACCCATCGCATACATTCTTTTTTTCATCTCAAAATTCTCCCCTTTCAAATTGAGTGAAGCGTTATCAACCAGCAGCTTCATCTAGGTTGTATATTCAATATAAACAACATACATATCGATGTAAATGTCTTTTTTATATACAACCCAGAAAACATTGTAATCGCTGTCATTGCCTTCATATAAGCATTTTAATGATTCTAATCATAAGAGTGACTCCCTTTCTGTTTATTCGACAGCAGATACAACTTGTCATACTTGTATCGTTGTTATATTATTAATTCAACTAATAGGAATGAGGGAAATCAGGATGGCAAATAAACAAGTTCCGATGTACCGGGAAATCGAGCAATACATTATGACGCAGATCAGATGCAACAAATGGCCGCCGCTCAGCCGCATTCCTTCCGAGAACGAGCTATCCGAGCAGTTTCAGGTCAGCCGGATTACGGTGAAGAATGCTTTGTCCAATCTTGTCGATAATGGCATCGTCTTTCGACAACAAGGCAAAGGTACATTTGTGTCTGCCGACCATCATATTGCGCTCGATAATCTCTATAGTAAAATGGGCGGCGAAAGCCGGAAGCGGACGATTGGCTTCCTCATGCCGAGATTGGATAACCATTTCACCGCAAACGTACTAAGCGGCATTGAGGACGAATTGTCCAAAGCTGATTATAGAATGCTCTTTTCCAAAACGAATGATTCACAGCAGGATGAAATCGTCAAAATTAAAGACATGATGGAAGCTCAGGTGGACGGACTTATTATTTACCCTGTAGAGGGTGAAAATTACAACAGCGAGATTCTGTCGCTAACGCTGTCTAAGTTCCCGCTCGTGCTCGTCGACCGTACGTTAAAGGGATTGGATACTTCCTCCGTCAGCTCGGATAACTTTGAAGCCTCGGTCATGGCTGTCAATCATCTGCATGAGCATGGGCACACCTCCATCGGCATTATTTCGTCGCGTGCCGACGGAACGTCAAGCATCGAGGACCGGATCGCCGGCTATGAGCAAGGGCTTGAAAACCACGGCATCCTGATCGATAGAAGCCTGCAGCTGTCCAACCTGACATTCGATATGACCGAAGAGGAAATTAGCGGACAGGTTCATAAGTTTCTGAACGATCATCCGCAATTGTCCGCCATCATCGTCTCCTACTTCGGCCCCCATGTTATTCGTGCGGCCATTGAAGCTGGCAGACGCGTGCCGGAGGATCTGTCCGTCATTCTGTTCGATGATATTCCTTATGCGGACTTTTCCCTTGTCCCTCCTACCGTAGTTGCCCAGCAGGAACGGGAAATCGGACGCGAGGCGGCCCGCCATATTATTGAGCAGATTGAACAGGGCCAGCACATATGGCGCCGGATTAAGCTGCCAGCAACGCTAATTCCTAGAGGTTCAACCGGCCCGGCCAGAAGCCTGTCCGAGCTTGATTACGACCAGAGTCTGCAAGCCAACTAGCTATCATTCATAATGGAGTAAAAGCAAAAAGAGGTTTCTCATTCCCGTTAATCCCGGAGATAAGAAACCTCTTTCATTATAATTCTTCGATTATTGCTCCTTGCGAAGCTTTGCTTCCAGCCAAAACGTTGCAAAAGGCACGAAAGCAATGATGAAGCACAGCAAAACCCATAGAAACGACCAGCGCTTTTTAATCCATGACAAGAGCAGAAACAGCAGATATAACGTAAATAAAACGCCGTGTGCCATGCCTACAATCGTCACGTAAGCCGGCTCGTCCGCCCAATATTTGAGCGGCATCGCAATAAGCAGCAGCACAAGATAGGATATCCCTTCCAGCAACGCAATCCCTCTAAACCAGCCAACCGTTGATTTCCACATTTATTTAAGCTCCCCCTTGTCGCTTTCATTCCATGCTTTAAGCAGTGTATTCCGGTTCGGTCGGATAAGATGCGCTTCCATCAAGCTTCGGCTTAACAACTCGTCCCCCACACCCAGCTCCCCGATTGTGGCTGGTCCGCCTACGATTGTCAGCAGCCACCTAATTTCCTTTTCATCCTGAATTCGGTTCATTTCAATTAATATCTCGCTATGCATCGGTGTTAACGACTCCAATCTGCCTTCATCAGCCAGTTGGCGGTATAGCTTCGCTATTTCTGCACATGCGACGCCTACCTTGGCACCATGCAGCAGTTGTCTTCTGCCGGTCCGCAAAAACTCCATCTCCCAGTGATGGGACAAATGATGCTCCGCTCCTGAGGCGGGGTGTGATTGACCAAAAAGCAGCATCGCATAGCCCGATTCCAGAAGCGCACTCATCAGCAACCTGATGCCCTCCGGTGTTCGGGCAGCAATCTGATCCACCTGCTCCACGCATTGCTGTAGGGCGCCTCTTGTCATCTCAGCAATTCGATCCGAGTAAGGCTCATTAGCGTAAATAGTCCCGAATTTCCAATCAAATAGCGAGGTGTATTTCCCCAGCATATCGCCGAATCCAGCCGCTACCATTACGGACGGAGCCTTCGTCAAAATGTCTAAATCTGCAAAAATCGCATCCGGGCCAATCGCGGCGATCGTCTTTTTTCTCCCCTCGTAAAATAAGGGGTGCCCCCTTGGAGTTAAAGCCGTCTACAGACGGCGCGGTAGGTACGGATATAAAAGGAATGCTTACTATAAAAGCTGCGTATCGGGCAATGTCATGCAGCGTTCCCGAACCGAGCGCAATTACCGCTCCTGCGGATTTTATTTTTAGCTCAATCGTCAATTGAACAACTGAAGCTTCATCTGCAATTACATCCCCTTGACCATTCGGCTTGATCCATACATATCCTGCATTTATGCCTGCAACTGCGATCCATTGCTGAAGCTTAGATCCATAGCCCGCCTCCCAGGTTATTGAATCAGCCACAATGACCACGCTTTCATAGCCTGACGATTTCAAATAAGGAATGATTTGTTCAATAGCACCATGCTCCAGCACAACCGCTCCCCTGCTGATGGCCGTAACGTCTGCCCCTTCCATGCTTCTAGCTGTTTCATCCCAAGTATTCCATCCCATTTGCTGCTAACCGCCTCCTTCTCTAGCGCTCTCCTTTTCATTCTGAGAGGCAACACCTCGAGTGTCAACTTGTATACGTATAACAGCAGGCAATTGTCTCACAATGTCCATCTTTTCTTCACGAACCTGTTTCAAATATCGAATCAGTTGCCCTGATTCCAATTACAGGCCATTATGGAATCGTGAAACTGGTTAATTTCAATCATTAGGTATATGATGAACTTAAATTTCAAGTTGAAAGGCGGAAATACATTGACTGCTAACCTATTCTCCCGGCCTCATCTGGCCGATTGCATACCTGATCTCGTGGCCTTTGCACGAGGGGAAAAGAAAGCTACATTGTTCATAAAAGGCGGTACGCTCGTCAACGTCGTTTCCGGCGAGATTTTGCCCGAAACGTCTGTTGCTGTAGTTGGTACACGCATTGCATATGTTGGTCCTTATGTCGAGGGAATGATCGGCAAAGAAACACAAGTGATCGAAGCGAACGGCCGCTACATAGCGCCAGGCTTGCTGGACGGGCACTGCCATATCGAGAGCAGCTTATTGTCTGTTACTCAATTCGCCAATGCGGTGCTGCCGCTTGGAACGACAGGCGGATTCTTTGATCCGCATGAAATTTCCAACGTCCTTGGTCTTCCTGGTTTGCGGATTATGCTGGATGAAGCGCGGCAAACACCTATGGCTGCCTACATGCAAGTCGCTTCCTGCGTACCTGCCACTTCTTCCGAATTCGAAACCTCGGGAGCTGAATTCGGCCCAGAAGAAGTAGCCGAAGCTTTGAGCTGGGGACCCGATATGATCGCTCTTGGCGAAGTGATGAACTTCCCGGGCGTCGTGTTCGGCGATCCGAAGATGATCGGCGAAATTCAAGCTGCGCTGCGTGCAGGCAAACTGGTCGACGGCCACTATACTTGGCCTTCCCAAGACCCGCGGCTATCCGCTTATGCTGCTGCAGGGGTAACGGGTTGTCATGAAAGCATTACGAAAGAGGATGCTGCCGCCAGGGTCAGACTCGGCATTTATGCTAAGCTGCGCCGCGGTTCAGCTTGGCATGACGTGGAGGCGACGATTAAGGCGCATACCGAGATGGGACTAGATTCCCGCCGGATGCTGCTCGTATCCGACGACCGCATTTGTGATTCCTTGAAAGAAGAAGGCCATATGAACTTTATTGTCCGCCATGCCATTCAACAAGGCGTAAAACCGGTAACAGCCTTCCAGATGGCGACATTGAATACAGCTGAACGGTTTGGCGTAGCCCGTGATGTCGGTTCGGTCACACCAGGCTCGATTGCGGACATTATTTTGCTAGATGGAAATCTTGCAGAAGTGAACGTCGTTATGACGATTGCGCGCGGACAAGTTGTTGCGGAGAATGGTCAAATGACGATCGAGCTCGCTCCGTTCGAATATCCCGCATATGCCGTCAACTCGGTGAAGCTCGAGAAAAAACTGAGCGCAGCTGACTTTGTCATTAAAGCTCCGGTTGCATCCGGTACTGCCAAGGTTCGCGTTGCCGAAGTTATCGAGAACAATGTAGAGACAAAAGAAATTGTCGTCGACGTTCTAGTGAAGGACAGCAAGCTGGATATTAAGCCGGAAAGCGGCTTGTCCAAAATGGCGCTGTTCGAACGCCACGGCAAAACGGGAGGCTCCGCATTTGGCGTTGTCGGGGGTGTCGGCTTCAATCGCCCTGCCGCTATTTCCATGACCGTTGCGCATGACAGCCATAACGTGCTTGTCATCGGCAATGACGACGAGCTTATGTCTAAGGCCGCTAATTCTGTAATCGGCATGCAAGGCGGAATCGCTGTAGCAACAGAGGACGGAATTGTAGAGTTTCCGCTTCGCTTGGCTGGTCTTATGTCGACAGAGCCTTATGAGACAGTCGTACAGCAAATGAAGGACATAAGCGGTGCGCTGGTTCACGCAGGCTGCACGATGAATTACGCGTTCATGACGTTGTCCCTCCTTGCACTGGTCGTCATCCCGACCTTGCATATTTCGGACACCGGATTGATCCGGGTATCGGAGTCCGGCTTCGAGCGGGTGTCGCTGTTTGTGGAGTAAGTAATGAGAAAGCCGAATCACGGTTGTCCGTGATTCGGCTTTTGTCGTTTATAGTTTATTTTAACAATGCAATTGCCTCTTCGATCATTTCGTTATTATTGTTCTTTAAGTTTAATTCAATCATTTTACGACATCTTTCTTTTTCATTGTCTGACAGACGATCAATTACGTTTTCTAGTAACAACAACGATTGCATACTCGCCTCCAGGCTATCAACACCAATAAAACTAGTTATTGTTTCTATATGAGAGATATAATCAAGACTCTCTAACGCATACAGTAATGTCCCTCTGCTTCCCTTAGTTTTCGGATGATTTAAAACCTCTATTATCGGTTCAACTGCTGCATAATTACCGATATCAGCAAGAGTTAAAGCGATGTCATTCCTTAATATTTTATTTTCAGTTAATCTCAAGTGCTTTATTAGTATGTTCAAATACGATGCATCTTTCGTTTTACTGACGTATTGAATGATCCGCATGGCTTCTTTAATTTTGCCTTCAGTAATTAAATGATCTAGTCGTTGAATATCCATTTCACCATTCCCTTTGCTTTGACTTACTGAATTACGCCAACATCATCCATCAGTGTAGTTGTCCGTGATGTATTGAATGTACAAGAAACCATTCCTTGTATGAACGTTGAGATATCCGTCCATTTTATCAAGAAATGGTTTCTATATGGGGAAATATCCTTTTTTACTGCTTATACCGTTAGTTTGCTCAAGCTCGTACGTAATGCCATATACAGCGGATGTGGCGGAACTGGGCCAAGCTTCTCTTTATCTATGAGTTGATAATCGTACAGCATACCTTCGTATACAAACTCGAACTGAGCATGCTCTTTAAAATCATTTGGTGTAACCAGTCCCGAGGGACGATCCCAGAGCGGTACACCGCTGCTCTTAAGAGCCTCTGCAACGAATTGGGAGCAAAAATAAGCGCTGTCCGATTTAATCTCCCGCTGCAGCAACACACCGAGCAAACCAATCAAATGATAGCGGTAAGCATCCTGATTCCGCTGAAAGTGACGGATGCAGGCTACCGAGTTAGCATGCTGTTGCTCTGTGACCGGAAGACGAAGCAGCAAGCAGCGTGTATTTGGAAAATGGCGAAAGGTGCCTCTATATATATCTTCACGAACAAAGCCGCCTATAAAAGGATTATGGGCCTCTTTGCGTCCAAAGCTGAAAACTTCATTCAATTCGTCGTCAAATGCAAGGGATGCATGGTTATAAGGTGCTTTTGTAAAACCTTTAATCAATCTCGTAAACGCCGTGCCGGTATCGGTCAGCAGCACATAGATGCTGCGCTGGGAAGGCTTTTTCATTTTCCCGTTCATGCCAATCACCTCAATGGAAGTTCTTGAGATGAATATACCAGTGGCGCTTGTCCGCGAATAGTACTAACTCTGTCTGGTACTGCCGGGTTATGTGGGATTAGGATGGAGAAATTTTAGCAGCGAGAGCCCTGCGCTATTAACGTGAGTTATCACTTCTAACAGAAATTCTCCATGTAGTAGTGAATTGACCAACTATAAAAAAACCACATGGAGTCGTTGAACTGAACTGTAACCCGTAAGATGGACACTTTGAAAAAAGTGACCTCTTTCGGGTTTTTGTGTTTTAATCATACTAACGACATTATTCGGGGAATGAACATCATGAGGAAAATCGGAACAGGATTTAGTGAAGCGGAGATTAGGTTGTTGGAATCGAATCCGAACGTAAGCCGCGTATCAGGCAGGAACATTTCGTATGCTCCAAGCTTTAAACTCGCAGCAGTGCAAGCTAATCAAGCGGGAGAGCCGCCAATGGAGATTTTCTTGAAAGCAGGCTTTAATATGGAACTCATCGGGCAGAGAACACCTACAGAGAGCCTCTATCGCTGGAGAGAAACCTACGCTAAGTACGGTGAGGATGGCTTGCTAGAAGAGCGCAGAGGCATCGGAAGCACAGGCAGACGATCGAAGAGTGAACTGTCAGCAGAAGAGAAACTGAAACAAGCTGAAACTCGGATTAAACTCCTCGAAGCGGAGAATGAACTTTTAAAAAAGCTAGAAGCGCTCGAAAGGCGAAGCAGTAAGGAGTTGGAGCCTTCCGAGCGCTTCCAGCTCATTAACCAGACGATTCGCAAGCATGACTTACGACGTTTAACACGCTACTTATGTGAGATTGCTGAAGTAAGTACGAGCGGCTATTATCGTTGGTGCAGCGTTGAAGAAATACGTCAACTGCATGAGATAGCCGATCAAAACGACTTCGAGCTAATTAAGGAGCATTTTGTAGCTTTGAACGGTAAAGTAGGCGCATTGGTCATTAAAATGCGGCTAGAGAACCTGCATGGTATTGTCATGAATCATAAAAAGATTCGTCGTATCATGGGTAAGTTCGGGTTAGTAGCTACGATCCGTCAAGCCAATCCCTATCGCAAAATGGCGAAAGCTACGCAAGAACATCGTACATGTCCTAATCTTTTGGAGCGCAAATTCGATCAAGGAGAACCAGAGAAAGTCCTCCTTACCGACATCACATATATGCGCTATGGCAGTGGTCAGTGGGCGTATCTTTCTTGTGTGAAGGATGGTGCTACGAAGCAGATTTTGGCCCACTATCTCTCTTCTTCTTTGGAGTTATCATTGGTTGAACGGACAATGACTCGCTTGCTCAAACGACTGGACGGCAATATTCATCCTGATGCCATCTTCCATTCCGACCAGGGTATGCACTATACACACCCTAAAAACCGGCTCCTCATTGCTGAAATCGGGTTTAAACAGTCAATGTCTCGTAAAGGAAACTGCTGGGATAATGCATCAATGGAAACGTTCTTTGGTCATATGAAGGACGAACTTAACTACAGGGACTGCACATCTCTTCATGAATTACGTCTAAAAGTCAATGAGTACGTCAACTACTACAATTCAGAACGCTATCAGTGGACATTAAAAAAGATGACTCCTGACGAATACAGAAGTCATCATCTCCTAGCTGCTTAAGACTATGTTAACCGTTTTTTATACAGTGTCCATAAATGGGGTTACAGTTCATTCCTCGCATGGTAATTTATAAAATGTAGTTTACTTTTTCTTATCAGTAAAATAAAAAAATGAAACAAGAGCTGCTATACCGATCAAACTAAAAAATACCTTATCCTCTTGACTCAAATTAAATTCACTAGAAGAGCCAAAATAAATAACAAAAATAACGATATTTATGGAGGCAATCGAAAAAAAAATTTGATTTCTGTTGAATTTTGAAAAGATGACCATCCGAAACAATGCTCCTGCGTTGGCTATTATTATTATAAGTATTAGAATTTCAGTAGTCAAAAAACTCCCCCTTTTAGTAATCGCCGCGCTTGTCGTAAGCTCCTGTTGCAACCATAAAATTTAAAAGCGCATTATTGATGTCTTCTAATTCTGACTTTGTTAGATTATGAGTTAAGTTCCCATTATTATAACTGTATTTTAAATCACCAGATGCTACCATTTCCCTAATTAAATTAGAAGCAAAATAATACCTTAAAGTTATTTGCTCTCGTCGATTTGATACCATTAGACCAGGGGATACAAGATCCTCAACTAGCCATGAAATA
Source organism: Paenibacillus radicis (ex Gao et al. 2016) (assembly GCF_014641555.1). GTDB lineage: Bacteria > Bacillota > Bacilli > Paenibacillales > Paenibacillaceae > Pristimantibacillus > Pristimantibacillus radicis. The sequence goes on along the minus strand of NZ_BMHY01000016.1, from coordinate 51,570 downwards.
TCACCATCTGCTATATATTTTCCAACCTCGATAGTTTGGAAAATAAAAGATCCATAACCTGCTGCTTTGCCCAGAGCGTTCTTTATCTTTGAGGAACTTATCCCTCCAAGTAAATCCACTACGTCTAAACCAGTTGATACTTTCAAAAGTTCTTTTGCTCTTTTCATGTCTTTTTTGCTGATATCTGTAAAATACTTATCTCTAAATGTATCATTCAATGCCTTTGCCCCAAAATCAATCATTGAATAGAAAGGCATATAACCGAGTGCAAACTGTGCGGTATCTAGAAACCGAACTGAAGCCGCATAGCTGTACTCCTTCTTTTCCTTGTCATACCAAATCACAGGTTTGTTACCGCTAGGATCACTATAAATCAACGGATTATTATGCACATAGGTATAAAGATTCAAACTCAGCGGATTATTAATCTCCCCTTCATACGTATCCTCATTAATAAACCTTCCTATACTTGGATCATAGTGCCGAGCACGAAGATAATACAACTTACTTTCTTCATCATAGACCTCGCCTGTGTACTTAAAGGGATTAGACATATTCTCTGTCTGAGAGAGTATATTGCCCCAGATATCATAATTATACGTATTAATAGCATTTCCGCTGCCATCCGTTATTTTTATTACATCACCATGGCCATTATAAGAGTAATAACCTTTCTTATTAGCAACATAGTCATGCCGATAGAGCAATTCATTTCCCCAGACATTCCTTGCTTTTGTATTTCCATTAGCATCTAGTTCCTCTATTATATGCCCATTTAAATATACATACCGGCTTAACTTTCCATTTACCGTTTTTGTTGCTCGCAATCCATCACCGTAATACGTATACGAAGCTTGCTTATTTCCCGAAGCATAGGTTTTGAGCATATTAAGCGGATTATACGTGTAAGCCGATTCTTCCATATCTAATCCAGGTAAATCCCCTGAAGCAGTAAGACGATTCCCGCGTTCATCGTACGTATAGGTACGTTCACCTTCAGGTGTGCTCTCATCTTTGATACGGTTTAGTCCATCATAATGAAAAGTCAGATTCGATCCATTTCGATTAATGTTCGATATATTACTGAATCCATCGTGACTAAAGATTTCACTCCAATTCGAAGTGTTGTTAGTCGTTGAACTTTGGACATACGAAGTGAGCTCGCCAAATGAGTTCATCTTCCGTGTCTGCACAAGACCATTAGGATAAGTTAATTTATTCGTATTCTCATTAAGGGCAATCGTATAGTCATACTGAACGACCCCCATATTCGGAGACGTTACCGAAACAATACGATCCAACACATCATAATTATACGAAACTAACTCGCCATCCGGGTACTTAAGAGATTTCATACGATCGTAATTATCATATTGCATATCATAATTACGATTTGCCACCGTTTGACGATTTAATCGGTTCCACTCATCATAGTTATATCCTTGATTTTCCCCTTCCCCATTAGCTATCCCTGCAAGCAACCTAGTGATTGGATTATAGCTGTACTGCTGCCAATAAACTTCTGTACCGCTCGCATTCAAGACAGACTGGCGGTTTACTTCATCGTAAGGAGTATACGTATATTTATGGGTTTGATTCATTTTATCGGTATACGAATCCAACAATCCCGTATTCGTATACTGATATTTATCTTGCTTACCTTCAGCATTGGTTTTGAGCAATTGCCAGCCTACTTGATTGTATTCGCTTTGTTTTTGCAATTGATCATTCGTATACGTAGCAATCACTTGACCAAAGCGGTTGTACACATAACGGTTGACATTATTCTCATGATCTTTCAGATATATCAGATTGCCGGCACTATCATATTTATATTGTGTTGTTTGTGTCTCTCCATTAGCGCTTACTTGCATTTGCGATAAAGCTCCCAGTGGAGTATATGCATATCTGGTTGTTCTCGTTTTTACTCCGTTGGTCTCCACCTGCTTAGTCGTTCTTCCTGTCTTGTCTTGGTAAGTCCATGTTTCTTTTCCATCAGGAGAAACTACCTTCGTCGTATTTTGCAAATAAGACGATGAGCCATCTACTTTGGATGCACGATTGGCATAATAGTAATTAGTAGAACCCAGTGGATCAGTCGATTTTTTAATCTGACCATTATTCCCGTATTCATACTTGACTTCCTTGGCAATATCCCCATAGGGTTGCGAAGATTTTATCAATGTCCCCGAAGAATTAATAGTATTTTTCAAGACGGTTCTAGTTTGAGAACCAATAGACTGGGTCTGTAATTCTATAGCACCGTAAGGTGTATAGGTTGTAGATACTTTTTTCCCATCTGGCAGCTCTTCCACAATTAATCGCTGCGCGTCATTATAGCTGTAGCCTTTTGTACGAGCAGCCCCAGGATTAGATGGAGATGGTGTGTAGGTTTCTGAAATCATACGATTATTCAGATCATATTGATACGTAGCCATACTTCCATCCGGAAATGTCTGTTTAATCAACCGATCCCGATTATCGTAATTATAAGATACGATAAGTGGCACAGCAGCTTGCCCCTTGCTTAGTGTTACATACGTTTTCTCTTCAATGACATGCAGATTATCTGTATCATACCGCAAGTCAACTATCGATTCCAAAGGCTGACTTCCGTATTGGCTTCCCGAGCTTACTGTACGAATTCGTGTAGGCTGCTTATTTGCATTGTACAAAGAATACTCCGTCACTACTTGATCCTCTTGCACCAGTGCCGGGTTGTTAGGATCGCGATAATACCCTTTTTGCACTGAGCTTGACAGGGTACCGTCTGCCTGATAAGCATAAGTAGTTTCACTCTTTGTTAATCCGTCTGAGGCGGTTTGTTTCTGTACACTGACTTGATGAAAAGGCCCTCCATAAGTAGTCTCTACTTTATTGCCGTACGGGTCCTCTTGATAAATGACAGCGCCATATGCGTCATATTCTGTCCGGTAAAGTGTTGCGTATTGAGCTAATTGACCGGGCAAATTGCGATCATTGCCATACCATAAAAAGTTATTCATACCTGCAGGTTTATCTGATAAGTCAAATTGTTTGGATAAGTAAGGTTTATTTTTATTAGTATCATACTGAAAAGTTTGTATTTCCAGACCTGATCCCCTATAATCCACTCCATCATCTACATTCTGTATTCCATTACTTAAAATTCCTGGCTCCTTATACTCATAGTTAGTTACAAATAGTCCTCCACTGATAGGGCTATATTCACTAGAGAGGACTTCGCTATAATCTCCAAAATGATACTTAATGCCTGTCCGTACTGTTTTTGGCCGAAAACCATTACTGTTTTTCAATCGGAAATTCTCTACTCCACCGGTTTTTGGTGCTGTTGATATTTCTAGTGCCCCATTTGTATTAACGGTTACATCTTGAATCAGCAGCTTTTGCTCGCCTGTGTTCGTTTTATATTTATAATAGACATTCGAAACCTGATGATATCCTACATAAGATAGCATCCAAGGATCCATATATAGCCTTGTTGTCCCTCTTCTTAGCTCACTATCAGAATCATTATTCTCGTGGAACCAAGCCCAGTAATAGTTTTGATATTTAAACTGAGTAGTTAATCCCGTTGTATCCGTTACCTCGTTTAGTAATAAATAAGGAATTGAACCATGAGTCGCCTTATTACGATCGACAACGGATCTGGCCTCTGCTCCATTATAATAATCCAGAATCGGCACTCCATTAGAAGTCGTATAATAATAGTCATCCTCAAAGTTGTAATCTGCAAGCCTTGTAATATCAGGCGTATAGTACGAATAATCCTTTAATGTCTTATTATTATCAACCACATCAATAACTGCATTCAATTGAAGATACGGTGAGGATTGATCCACATAATTGTACGCATTAAAAGTAGACATATCATATGTTCTAACTTGTGATACAGCATCATTCTTATAAGTTAAATCATATTTAATTTCGTGTGTCTTGACACCCAGCCTATCTCTTACAATAAATCCGGAATAACCGGAATACGTAGGTTTTATTAATTCAATTGTTCTGCCAACAGAATCGGTAATAAGTATTTTATCGCTGCTATATGAGTAAGTAATCGTGTCTCCCCACAAATTACTTTTTGAAACCAGCTTACCGGATTGGTCAAATTTAAAGGTGATTTTGTCATCCACTACTAAATCATAAGTGCCATTACCAATATTGTATTTAACATTACTATAAGGATGGTTATAAGGAGTAGTTCCACCATGGAATTCATATGAAGTTCCGTCATCCAAGGTAAAAGTAATATAATCGTAGTAATTACTATAAGAGCGGTAGTAATAATTCACATTGGTATTTGTTTCAGCAGATCCTGTCAACGCCTGAATAGATCCTTGCTGCATTTTTGGAATATTCAAAGACCACCCTACAGCAAGAAAAGTAGGATCTTTATGAATATCATAAATATACGTAATAGGCGTATTTCCCAAACAATCAGGCAATCCACTCTCATACAAAACATTATAAGGATTACATAAAGAACTTGCACTCATATTGCCGTCGTGTGTCGGCAGCATAATCTTGGCATTTAAAGAACTATAGGATCGAGTAATAGAGAAGTCGAGACCATTACGTCCTGGCAAATATAAATCAACTTCGCGTTGATTACTTGTCTTGTATATAGGATCGACGTTTGAACTGGTATCAGCACTGTAGTGAAAAGGATTATTAGACTCATCAAATCGATAAGGGTTACTCGCATTTTTCGCAAATTGTTTTGAGGTTAAAGCTCCATATGTAGCACCTGTAACCGTTTCGTCGTACTCTTTGAGCATAGTGTCAATTACTTCATTTGCTTCAACTTGCACATTCATTTTTTCTAACGTTTCTTCCCGATTATTATCAAGATCATATTGGTTCATTACTACCGGAGTCCAATTTCTTAAACTTTCCCGATCATTCTCAGTTAAAGTAGCAATAATGGATGAGATCTCAGATCCATCCCACTCCAGCATTGAAAGTAATTCATTTGTTTCCAATAGAGGGCTTAATTCAGAATAATAGAAAGCTGCTAATTTCTTCATGGTAATAGAGTAATACTCTCTGATATAAGTAACATCATCATCAGAAAATCTGCCCCATTTATAAACTGAGTCTGTTACCGTAGTTTCATCATCCAATATTTCGGGAAGGTATACGGATTTATTTACAGATTGTGAAATGTTGTTGTTGCTGGAAGCAGCATAGGCAAACAAGCCTTTACTATCTGAAAAAACGGTTAAAGCCATGCTTACAATTAAGATTAAACTTACGATTCTTTTCACTTCGTTGTTCTCTCCCTTATTATTTATGTTAGTTAATGCGAATCAGCTTAAAATCGTCTACTTGGATATCTGCTGAAGATGTTGCTGCTGTTGTTGATGTAACGTGAAGATGAATCCTTGCCCTTGCCGCATCGATTGGGGCTGTTAACGCCCCCTGAATATCTAACCAGCCATTCGTTGTCTGATTCAATTCGAATGGCGTAGCGCTTCCCAAAAACATTCCTGAGGCACTATAATAGTGAACTGCGACTTGGAATCTGGCATTCGATAAAGCAGCAATATTTATTTTCCCGCTGAGATTGTACTTTTTATTAGATAATAGATATACCTCTTGGTAAATATTGAAATAACCCAATGGGCCCATTCCATTAACTGCTAGTCTCTGACTTCTCCCACCTGTAGAGGGATTTTCAACGGATTCATAGGCAGCCAAACCTGCTGATGCATCAAACTTGGCCCAACCGTCTGCCGCACCGTTGGTTCCCGTGTATTCATCAAACCCTCCGTTATTGAATACATTCGCTTCAGTTCCTAGTGAAAGTGAAACACTATCCATATAAATATCAACTGAAGAATTAGCTGCAATCGCAGTTGCATGCAAATGAATTCTTGCTTTTACCCCATTCGCAGGAGTCTTTAATATACCGCTCACACTGAGCCAGCCATTAGTTCGATTGTTATATTCAACCGGAGCGTCCGCACCAACAAATTCCCCCAAAGAATTGTAATAATGAACAGCGACTTGGAATCTGGCATTAGTAAGGGTAGCTATATTAATCATTGCATTAAACGCATAATTACTGTTCTGATTTAACCGAACATCCTGATAAACATTCAAGTACCCTGTGGCACTCATATTATAAGCAGTTAGTTGTTGACTATTAGCCCCTGATACAGCAAGTGTCTGGTTTACATTGAACACTCCCCCAACTCCAGAAGCATCAAATTTGACCCATCCGTCAGCAACCCCTGTCGTCCCTGTATTCTTCTCAAAGCTGCCATTGACAATAATGTTTTTTTTAACTGCAGCTATTTGTTTGGTTACCTTCTTCAGTAAATTCCCATTTGAATCATAAATATAATCCGTTTGATAAGTGAGTGCTCCTACCAGCCTTATAGTCTTTACTAGTCGGTTCTGTGCATCATAGTAATAAGTAGTTTCATCACCATTTGCATAGGCTACTGAATTTGTAAAAACCATGCCGTTTAGTAATAAAATCATTAATAAGACTTTGAGAAAATAATTCTTGATTTTATACGGCTGTTTTATAAAAATTAAAATCCACTCCTTTATAATTCTGTACTCGCATTATTACTGTGTAATACCGAAGTTTATTTTCAAACGGACTATAATCAAGATAGAAACATGACTATTTAATGAAAGCATACGTATTGTTCTAAGTATCTCTTCTTTTATTTCATTTTTCGACCACTAAGTAATACTATATAATACATATGCCATCCATTTCAGTAAGATAAAATGTCGAATTAACATTTATTTTGTCGAATTATGAAATTTAGACAAAAGAAAACTTTATTCACTTAAATTTATAAATCAAATTTAATTATTTCGATCTAGATCTTAATAATCATGAAAATTATTAAAACATTGACAGACAGTAATAATATCAAGTTAACTATTATTAATTATTGTTATTCATCTTTAAATTACTTTATAGGAGGAAAAAATGAAAAATAAGGTTGCGCTAATGTTTTTTATTATACTTATATTGTTCTCAGCCCCAACAATCACAACAGCAGCCTCAGTTAATGGAGAGTCATCTAGCATTAACGGCAGTTTTGAAATTGATTCAAATGGCAATAATCTTCCTGACTTCTGGGAGCTTGTTTGGAGAAATGGCACTAGTTTCAATCCGTATGCTAGTTTGGCTCCATATGAGCCGATGATAAAAAAGCATCACTATAGACTCTATAGCGGCACAGGCGATAAAAATGGATACCACTACGTTCTATCCGATCCGATACCAGTGAAAGCTGGAAATACTTACAATTTAAATGCCTTACTGCGCTACACCATTCCAGAAGGACGAGCTACTATGAGCATTGTAGAGGGAGATAAAACTGGACAGAACGTGGGAGAAATTCATTATGTGTACAAAAATGGAGGGGGGAAGTGGCACTCCAAGAGCGAACAGTTCGTCACCAATCCAACAACTGATTTCATTCGAATTCGATTTGAAGTAGGTGGTGAAATTGGTGGTTATCTTGATATTGATCAGGTTAGCCTGACACCAGAAAACACACCAAATGACCTGCCAGATATTAATGGTAATTTTGAGAATGATTCTAATAATAACAGCCTACCGGATTTTTGGGAGAGTAGTTGGAGATATGGTACTAATCAAGACTCATATGCTACGCTGATCCCCTATACTCCTGTTGGAGGAAATAACTATTACAGATTGTATAATGGCCTAGATGATGTCAATTCCTATCAATATGTAATTTCTGATCTAATACAAGTAAAGCCAGGAACACCTTACCAATTAAATGCTATGTTAAGATACACTTTACCTTATGGACGATCTGCTATGAGTATTATCCAAATTGATAAAGCTGGACAAAACATTGGAGAAACCCATTACGTATATAAAAATGGTGGTTGGAAGTGGCACTCCAAGAATGAGCAATTTGTAACCAAACCAAATGCAGATACGGTTCGGATACGTTTTGAAGTCGGTGGAGAAGTTGGGGCCTATCTTGATGTTGATCAGGTAAGTCTGCTAGAAATTGATTTAAATAAGGATTTTGAAAATGATATTAATTTAAATACCCTTCCTGACTTCTGGGAAGCGGTCTGGCATACCGGCTCTAGTCAATACAATTATGCCACTATAGCACAATTCGTACCGAAACAAGGGAAAAATCACTATCGGCTTTACAATGGTGTTGGTGATATAAATTCATATCAGTTTACTTCATCTAAATCAATACCTGTTATAGGAGGCTCAGCCTATCAGTTTGCAGCCTGGTTAAGATACACCCTGCCAACTGGATATGCAAAATTAAAAATAACTCAGTTCGATTCAAACGGAGCAGTGCTGGATGAAAGCATACAGCAATTTAATAAAGGAAATTGGACATGGAAATATAAAGAGTTATTCTTTGTTACCCGTCCAAATGCGACTGCAGTAAAGGTTCAATTTGGAGTAGGCGGTGAGGAGCAAGCCTATTTAGATATTGATCAAATCGAATTTAAACTCATAAACACGACTGGTAACCTAGATTTTCTAAATAAAAGAGTCCAATATTTCTACGATATCAATGGCAGACTATCCAAGGTATTATATCCGAACGGAGTTGTCCTTGAATATGAATATGATGCTAATGGAAACCTGATTAAAGTAAAGAAAACAAATAATTGAACAGCAGAGGTCAGTTACAGCTGAATCAGAGCCTACAAAATATACACTAAAAGAAAAGTGATGTGCACCCATTAAATTAGAAAATAGCTCCCTTGGTTTATTTGGCTGCCCCCTTAGAATAGACATTGGAATAAACCCCTGGTTTTATCCGATGAAATTCTAGGGGGTGCTTTTTTATGGCAAAGAAGGGACAAACGTATAAACATTATCCAGGGAGCTTAAAGCGTGAAGCCATTCGACTACGGGTTGAGGAGAATTGGACGTATCGTGCGATTAAGAAACAATTAGGCATCTATGAAGCGAATCGAGTGAAAACATGGATGGCTACCTATCGCAAGAAAGGTGATCGCGTGTTTGAAGATCGCAGAGGAGCGCCTTCTTCGCCAAGAGACGGAACAAAGTCGCTATGTGAAGCGATTAGAAATAGAGAATGTGGGGCTAAAAAAGTGGTTGGCGATCTTGAATCAGGAGGTGTCTGGGGAAAGCGGCTCGTTGTAGAATCGTTTGTTGGAACCTATACCATCAAAGGAATGTGTACGTTCTTAGCTGTTTCCCGTAGCGGATGATATCGTGCTCGCAAGTGCATGGCGATTATCGTCGTATCCAAGCTCAGAGGGATGGCTTGTGAATCATAAGAAGGTGCTTCGACTCATGCAGGAAATGAATTTGAAATCGATCATTCGGCGTAAAATTTAGGCAAAGCCCCACGGAGAAGGACTTCCTCCGCTTGTCGCAGAGAACCTGTTGAGCCAAAACAGAAGTGGGTCACGGACATCACCCAGTATGCGGTCGGAGAAACCTGGCTTTACCTCTCGGCGATTAAATATGTCAGTATACGTCCCATGCATACCGCAACATGCTGAACCAGGTTAGCGCCAAAATCAGCATGTCCAGACGCGGCAATTGTTACTACAACGCCGCTATGGAGAGCTTCTTCTCTCATTTGAAAGCAGAAGCTCTCTAATCCCTATTCTATCGGTTCATTGGAAGATGCTCAAGAGCGAATCCATGCCTTTATACACAGGTCTTGACCAATTCGATAAAATTCTAAAGGGGGGCATTTAAATTATTTTTTTGTATTGCAACTTTTTTGATATTATTCCACCTATACAAGATAGTATTATAATAGATAAATCAAAACATATATTTATATAGAACATATGGGTTTCATAATTGTTAATACCAGTCATTGTACCAACAATATTATACAGGCTGATTAAGACACCGACTATTATACTATTTATTAACTTGTTCTTGTTGCTACTGAATGTATTTGTACAATATCCTGCACAGAGTATTACAATCGAAATTAAAAACAAATCGAGCACTAATTCGGCTATTGGACTAAGCAAAAGAACTAATTCAAATTTAATAGTAACAAGGAAATATGTAAATGCTAATGGAAAAATAAAACTTCCTATAAAATAAACAATTACACCAATTAAAATTGCTTTAATATCAATTTTATTTTTCATATACGGATACCTTTCTTTTGTAATAATGATAAAAAAGCAACCACATGGAGGAAATATACTCTCATGTGGTTGAGCACACTTAAATCAATGAATCAATGTAATAGCCTGTCGTCTCCCAGTAAAATTCATTCTGTATTAACATGCAAGCAATATCTTTCATTGGTTCACCGTATTTTTTTTGTAGTGAACTTAAAACATCATCGAAAGTATTTCCTTCAAATACAAATGAGGAGTATGAGTAGGAATCAGGTAAATAAATAGGATTCCCCACCATACCTGCAATCAATAAACAATCTGCTCTAACTTCCTCTCTAGTTTCAGGAAATTTCAAAAAAGCAAACCAATCTACCTCGCTTTGCAACTCAATTAGATTCGAACTAATATTCAATAAATCCCCATTAGAACCCATTAGTCCTACGTGTCCATATCTTTCAAAATGCTCTTTGGGGTCATCACAATAAATTGTAGACCAATCTAATGAGTTATCTTCACTTCTTTTTTTACTCCATTCTAATTTCAATTTCCTTTTTAGATTTTCGATTTTCTCAAATGTTGAATTATTATTATTAAAAATTGCGGTAAACTTCACTCCCATTCTACATGCTCCTTTCTAAAAATATTCCATTCCTATACCAATGTCACCAATATTCCATATATACATCCCATCTCTTGTCCAAACCTGCATTTCCATATAATCGTAGAGAGGAACTTTATTTCTTTGAGCTTGCACTAGCCCATAAAAGAGCATATCAAAAGCCTCAAACTCCGAAACATTCTCATATTTTCTTGCATCTAATATAACTGTACCCGCTTGTTTTAATCCACTTGCAAGTTGTCCTGCTCCGGTCGTTAAATTCAATTTGTCACCATTTAACGTTTTCAGTTCCGTTACTACTCCGTCCACTTTGTAATCAGGATTTTTATATGGTTTACCTGTAGCAGGGTCATTCCCTGTTTTTTTCGCTAAATGAGTAACATCTTGTCCCGTCCATGACAATATAGTTGCGACTCTAGTCTCATCTAAGTTCGGTCCTGCGCCTTTTTGATAAGAAACAGTACCTACTTGATCATCATCGACTATTGCATCGTCCCAATCAGTAAAACTCATTCCAAGAGAATCAAACATTTCTTCTACTGATATATCACCATCTAATCGTGCTTCAAGTATATTAGCTATCTCAATGCTACCATATCTTTGTAAAAAGCTTGCCCAAGTAAGGTCTAACCCTTTTTTAGCTTTGTGCCCAGATGGGTCAGAGTATAGTAATGGATTATTCATTACATACGTATACAAATTCAAACTAAGCGGATTATTAATCTCCCCTTCATACGTATCCTCATTAATAAACCTACCTATACTAGGATCATAGTACCGAGCACGAAGATAGTACAATTTGCTTTCTTCATCATAAACTTCCCCTGTGTACTTAAAGGGATTGGACATATTCTCTGTCTGAGATAGAATATTGCCCCAGATATCATAATTATACGTATTAATAGCATTCCCGCTACCATCCGTTATTTTTATAACATCACCATGCCCATTATAAGAATAATAACCTTTCTTATTAGCAACATAGTCATGCCGATAGAGCAATTCATTCCCCCAGACATTCCTTGCTTTCGTATTCCCATTGGCATCTAGTTCCTCTATGATATGCCCATTTAAATATACATACCGGCTTAACTTTCCATTTACCGTTTTTGTTGCTCGCAATCCATCACCGTAATACGTATACGAAGCTTGCTTATCTCCCGAAGAATAAGTTTTGAGCATATTAAGCGGATTATAGGTGTAAGCTGATTCTTCCATATCTAATCCAGGTAAATCCCCTGATGCAGTAAGACGATTCCCCCGCTCATCGTACGAATAGGTACGTTCACCTTCAGGTGTGCTCTCGTCTTTAATACGGTTCAGTCCATCATAATGAAATGTCAGATTCGAACCATTTCGATTAATGTTCGATATATTACTAAAACCATCGTGACTAAAAATTTCACTCCAATTCGAAGTGTTGTTAGTCGTTGAATTTTGACCATAAGAGGTAAGCTCACCAAAGGAGTTCACCTTCCGTGTCTGTACAAGACCATTAGGATAAGTTAATTTACTCGTATTCTCATTAAGTGAAATCGTGTAGTCATACTGAACGACTCCCATATTCGGAGACGTAACCGAAAGAATGCGATCCAATACATCATAATTATATGAAACTAACTCGCCATCCGGGTACTTGAGAGATTTCATACGATCGTAATTATCATATTGTATATCATAATTACGATTTGCCACCGTTTGACGATTTAATCGATTCCACTCGTCATAGTTATATCCTTGATTTTCTCCTTCGCTATTCGATACCCCTGCAAGCAACCTAGTGATTGGATTGTAGCTGTACTGCTGCCAATAAACTTCTGTACCGCTCGCATTCAAAACAGACTGCCGGTTCACTTCATCATAAGGAGTGTACGTATATTTATGGGTTTGATTCATTTTATCGGTGTACGAGTCCAACAATCCCGTGTTCGTATACTGATATTTATCTTGCTTACCTTCAGCATTGGTTTTAAGTAATTGCCAGCCTACTTGATTGTATTCGCTTTGTTTCTGCAATTGATCATTCGTATACGTAGCAATCACTTGACCTAAGCGGTTGTAAACATAACGATTGACATTATTCTCATGATCCTTCAGATATATCAGATTGCCAGTACTATCATATTTATATTGTGTCGTTTGTGTCTCTCCATTAGCACTTACTTGCATTTGCGATAAAGCTCCCAGTGGAGTATATGCATACCTGGTTGTTCTTGTTTTTACTCCGTTGGTCTCCACCTGCTTAAGCGTTCTTCCTGTCTTGTCTTGGAAAGTCCACATTTCTTTTCCATCAGGAGAAACTACCTTCGTCGTATTTTGCAAATAAGACGATGAGCCATCTACTTTGGATGCCATATTAGCATAATAATAATTAGTAGAACCTAGTGGATCGGTCGTTTGTTTAATTTGACCATTACTGCTGTAATCATACTTTATTTGCTTAGCAGGATCCCCATAGGGTTGTGAGAAATATATCAATTTCCCTGTAGAATTCGTAATATTTTTTATGTTTACCCTTGTTTGAGAACCGATAGACTGAGTCTGTGTTTCAACATCACCGTAAGGAGTATAATTTGTATATAATTTTTTCCCGTCTGGCCACTCTTCCACAATTAATCGTTGCGCATCATTATAGCTATAGCTTTTAGTACGAGCAGCTCCAGGATTAGATGGAGATGGTGTATAGGTTTCGGAAATCATACGATTATTCAGATCATACTGATACGTGGCTGTGCTTCCATCCGGAAATGTCTGTTTACTCAATCGATCCCGGTTGTCGTAATTATAAGAGACAATAAGCGGCACAGCAGCTTGCCCCTTACTCAGTGTTACATGCGTTTTCTCTTCAATGACATGCAGATTATCCGCATCATACCGTAAGTCAACTATCGATTCCAAAGGCTGACTTCCGTATTGGCTTCCCGAGCTTACTGTACGAACTCTTGTAGGCTGCTTATTCGCATTATACAAAGAATACTCCGTCACTACTTGATCCTCCTGAACCAGTGCCGGGTTGTTAGAATCACGATAATATCCTTTTTGTACTGAACTTGAAAGGGTACCGTCTGCCTGATAAGTATAAGTAGTTTCACTTTTTGTTAATCCGTCTGAGGCTGTTTGTTTCAGTACACTGACTTGATGAAAAGGCCCTCCATAAGTAGTCTCTACTTTATTTCCATACGGGTCCTCTTGATAAATGACAGCGCCATACGCGTCATATTCTGTTCGGTAAAGCGCAGCATACTGAGCTATCTGACTAGGCAAGTTTCTATCTTGCCCTTGCCATAAGAACTTCCTCATCTCATCAGTTTTATCAGATAAGTCGAACTGTTTGGTTAAATACGGTTTATTTTTGTTAGGGTCATACTGATATGCTTGCATTTCCTGTCGAGAGTTACCGTAATAAACGCCATCTTCAACATATTGTACTCCATTACTTAAGTTACCTGGATATTTATACTCATAGGTAGTGACAAATAACCCTCCGTTAATAGGGCGATATTCACTAGTAATATCCTCTCTATAACCTCCGTAATCGAACGCAATGCTTGAAGGTACAGTTGGTTGTCGGAAATTACTGCTATATTTTAATCGGTAGTTTTCTACTACCCCTCCAGTTTTTGGTGTTGTCCATATTTCTTGTGCTACGCTTGTATAAATAGATACATATTGAGTAAGCAGCTTTTGCTCACCTGTGTTAGCTTTATATTTATAGTAGACATTGGTAACTTGATGATAGCCAACATAAGAAAGGTTCCAAGGGTCCATATACAATCTAATTGTACCTCTTGTTTGCTCGCGCTTAAGACCATTTTGCTCATAGTACCATGCCCAGTTAGAGGTTTGATATTTAAATTGAGTGGTTAGTCCTGTTGTGTCCGTTACCTCATTTAATAATAAGTAGGGGATGGACCCGTGAGTTGCCGCATCACGGTCAACAATAGATTTGGCCTCTGCTCCATTATTAAAATCCAGAATAGGCAATCCATTAGAGGTTGTATAATAATAGTCATCCTCAAAATTGAAATCTGCATTTCTTGTAATATCAGGCGTGTAATACGTATAAGTCTTTAATATTTTATTATTATCAACCACATCAATAATTGCATTCAATTGATGATAAGGAGAGAATCTCCCTTCAGAATCTTCCTTATGCGTATCAATCGTAGACATGTCATATGCTCTGACATATGTAACAGCATCATATTTATAAGTCACATCATATTTAATTTCGTGTGTCTTAGCACCTAGCTTATCTTTTACAATAAACCCAGAATAACCGGAATAGGTAGGTTTTATTAATTCAATCGTTCTGCCGACAGAATCGGTAATAAATATTTTATCGCTGCTGTATGAGTAAGTAATCGTATCTCCCCACAGATTACTTTTTGAAACCAGCTTACCCGATTCGTCAAATCTATAGGTGATTTTATCATCTACTACTAAGTTATAGGTACCGTTATTAAAGTTGTATGTGACATTACTATAAGGATGGTTATATGGAGTACTTCCACCACGGAACTCATAAGAAGTGCCATCATCCAAAGAAAAGGTAATATAATCATAGAAATTATCATATGAACGATAGTAATAATTCACATTACCAGATGTCAGAACAGATCCTGTCAAAGCCTGAATAGTTCCTTTTTGCATATGCGGAATATTCAAAGACCAACCAACAGCAAGAAAAGTCGGGTCTTTATGTATATCATAAATATAAGAGGTAGGCGTATTCCCCATACAATCAGGTAGATAATTCTTATACCAGCTATTCGTTGGGTTACAATAAGGACTTGCACTCATATTGCCGTCCTGTGTCGGTAATAAAATCTTAGCATTCAAAGAATTATAAGATCGAGTAATAGAGAAGTCGAGGCCATTACGTCCTGGCAAATATAAATCAACTTCACGCTGATTACTTGTTTTATACATAGGGTCGACATTTGAACTAGTATTGGCGCTGTAGTGAAAGGAATTGTTGGACTCTTCAAATCGATAAGGGTTACCCGTGCTGTTCGCAAATTGTTTTGAAGTTGAAGCTCCATAAGTTGCGCTCGTCACGGTTTCCTCATATGTCTCAAGCATATTGTCAATTACTTCATTTCCTTCAACGTTAATAATCTGCGGGTCGGCTTGCACATTCATTTTCTCTAACGTTTCTTCTCTATGATTATCAAAATCGTATTGGTTCATTACTACCGGAGTCTGTTTTCTTAAACTTTCTCTTTCTTTCTCAGTTAAAGTAGCAATAATGGATGAGATCTCAGATCCGTCCCACTCCAGCATTGAAAGTAATTCATTTGTTTCCAATAGAGGGCTTAACTCAGAATAATAGAAAGCTGCTAATTTCTTCATGATAATAGAGTAATACTCTCTGATGTAAGCAACCTCATCATCGGAAAATCTGCCCCATTTATAAACCGAGTTTGTTACCGTAGTCTCATCATCCAATACTTCTGGAAGGTATACGGATTCATTTACAGATTGTGAATTGTTGTTGTTGGAAGAAGCATATACTGACACGCTGTTACTATCTGAAAAAACGGATAAAGCCATACTTGCAATTAGCATTAAACTTACTATTCTTTTCACTCAGGTGTTCTCTCCCTTATTATTTATTTCGTTTAAGTTAGTTAACGCGTATCAGTTTAAAATCATCAACTTGGATATCTGCTGAAGAATTTGCTGCTGTTGTCGATGTGACGTGAAGATGAATCCTTACCCTTGCCGCATCAGTTGGGGCTGTTAACGTACCCTGAATATCTAACCAGCCGTTCGTTGTCTGATTCAATTCGAATGGTGTAGCGCTTCCCAAAAACACTCCTGAGGAACTATAATAGTGCACAGCTACTTGGAATCTGGCATTTGATAATGCTGCAATGTTTATTTTCCCGCTGAGATTATACTTTTTATTAGATAAAAGGTAGACCTCTTGGTAGATATTGAAATAACCTATGGTGCCATTCCGTTAACTGCCAGTCTCTGACTTCTCCCACCTGTAGAGGGATTTTCAACGGATGCATAGGCAGCCAAGCCTGCCGATGCATCAAACTTGGCCCAACCGTCTGCCGCACTGTTGGTTCCCGTGTATTCATCAAACCCTCCGTTATTGAATACATTCGCTTCAGTTCCTAGTGAAAGTGAAACACTATCCATATAAATATCAACTGAAGAATTAGCTGCAATCGCGGTTGCATGCATATGAATCCTTGCTTTTACCACGTTCGCAGGAGTCTTTAAGGAGCCAGTTAAACTGAACAAACCACTGATTCGTGGATGTTTCATTAGCCTTAATTACTAATTGTTTAATGTACTCATTGAAAATATGAAATCGTAGGATTCCATAATGTAGCATCATAAGATAGATCTATGATCTTATTTAAAATAAAATAAATTTGATCACCTGCTGTAACGTTTACATTAACATTATGAATAACCCCTACACTGTCATCACCTTTTATGAATGTCCAATCTTGTGCAGGCCAAATTTTTGTGTTGTTCTTCATTATTTTTACTTTCACACCATCACCCAAGAGATTTATTGGGTGCTTGCTAACTTTACCTTTTATATTTATGGAACCTGTACGAGGGGCTACCCATTTAAGAACAGTGTCATTCGTATCAGGATGCAACCATTCTTTAGTAATTAAATTCCAAGCATGCCCGCCACGCCATCTAGTATTCTGAGAGTCCCATACCATGTCTTCATATTTGGTACCATTCCATGATTGATAGAACCAATTATTTACTCCTTGTTGATTTCCAAACTCTGATACATAGGACTCCTTGAACGTGATGATAGGATTCCATATTGTTGCATCGTAAGAAATATCTCCATTCTGATTGAGAATAAAATAAATGCTGTCACCTTCTGCAACATTCAAATTTATATTATGACTCACTCCAATCCCATCATTGCCTTCTATTAGTTGCCAATCAGATTCAGGCCACATTTTCACGTTATTTTTCATAATCTTAACTTTGACTCCGTCACCCAACCGATTTATTGGATGCTTCTTAACATTACCTTTTATATTTATATAACCTTTATGCGGGGCAACCCATTTAAGAACAGTGTTATTTGTGTCCGGATGCATCCATTTGTCAGTAATTACATCCCAGCTATATTTGCCTTGCCACCTTGCTTTTTGAGAATCCCAAACCATATCTTCATACTTCAATCCATTCCACACTTGATAAAACCAATTATTTGCTCCTTGTTCAGACCCAAAAGTATATGGATAACTATTAGACAACCTTTTGGTAACTTTTGAAATCATATTGCCATTCTGGTCATACTGATATTCAATTATTTCTCCTGTTAATAATTCAACTTGTACTAGTCTCCCATTACTATCATAATAATAATCGGCCATAGCATTAACAGAACTGGTAGTTGCACTTGTTATAACCATTGTGATTAAAAAAATAAACACAGCACGAATTAATATTTTATTCATATCCTTTTCCTCTCAAATTCTATTTAATTATCTAACTATCTTTCTACTAACAAATAATCAGATTCTCTTAATTCCCATTGCCCTACTAGATTAGGGGTTTGATCAGGCAATGTCTGATACATTCTGGATTTTATTTCATTCGATGTTAAAGCTCTATTCCAAATTTTAAGTTGTGCCAGTGAACCTTTAAAAACATAAAGATTAACATTTCCTTCCTTATATCCACCCAAGTTAATCTTTTTGCTTGTACGGACTTCCATTTTCGCAGCTCCTTGCAATGATTTTAATGTTTGACGTTCTCCATTAATGTACAACTCGACATTATTCTCATCAGGAACTCCATTGTAGAATACGGCTGCTATATGTACCCATTTATTTTTCAACTGTGCTGAAGAAGCTCCAAGTATATCGCCATTAAAAATATTAAAGCCGATATGTCCCCAAACTAAGTAAAGATCATAATGCTCAGAACTCCAAGCGAATGGCATTACCACTTCTGTTCCATCCCAGTACATCCAAAACTCAACTGTGTTTTTCCCGCCTATAGTTGTATTAACTCCGAGGACTTCTAATTCATTAATTTTTTCTCCAGAAAATTTTGTAGATCCAATTGGTTTATCTGCTAGCTTCCATTCACCAACAAGACCATTTTCGTTACCTTTTAGAATTGAATACATACTGCTGCTAATTTCTGATGAGCTTAGAGCTCTATTCCAAATTCGCAAATCGGCCAAATAACCATTAAACATATAAGAGCTTTCCATATTATATGAAAATCCACCTATATGAGCATTAGAGGAAGCTTGCACTGACCATGATTGTCCGGTGGTAAATGCTCTTAATGTCTGCTTTTTACCATTAATATATAACTCAGTATTGTTCACATCAGGGATCCCATTATAAAAAATGGCTGCAACATGTACCCATTTATTTTTCAGACTCGCCGAAGGTATCCCCAGCACATCTCCATTAAAAATATTAAATCCAAAGTAACCTCCAGAGAAATAAAGATCATATTGAGAAGACCAGGCAAACGGCATTGCTGTTTCTCTGCCGTCCCAATACATCCAAAATTCTACTGTGTTTTTACCACCGATAGAAGTAGTAATATTCAAATCAGAAAGATTGGTAACTTTATTACCTTCAATTTTTTTGGATTGTACCGGCGGATCTGTCAGCAGCCATTCACCAACTAATGTTGGGTCGCTTTTATTCACATTTCTGTACATATTCTTTTGTATAATGCTCACTTCTTGTTTTTTATTCCAAATTCTGAGATTAGAAATTTTCCCTTTGTATGAATAGTAATTACTCCCGCCTGATTTGAATCCCCCGATAAAGGCATTTGTGTCAGCTGTTGAGCTAACTGTAGGAGAAGTTCCTATAATAGCTAGACGCTGCTTTATCCCATCAATATACAATTCACAACTTTGTGCATCTGCAAGACCATTATAGAAAACTGTCGCAACATGAACCCATTTATTCACAAATGATGATGAAGGAACGCCTAAAACTTCACCATTGAATGTG
Organism: Paenibacillus radicis (ex Gao et al. 2016); assembly: GCF_014641555.1. Taxonomy (GTDB): domain Bacteria; phylum Bacillota; class Bacilli; order Paenibacillales; family Paenibacillaceae; genus Pristimantibacillus; species Pristimantibacillus radicis. The sequence goes on along the minus strand of NZ_BMHY01000016.1, from coordinate 31,854 downwards.
TTAAACCCAAAATAACCATATTGAAAGAATAAATCATATCCCGATTTCCATGAGAATGGCATGACTCCTTCAGTACCATCCCAGTACATCCAAAACTCAACTGTATTTGCATTGCCTATCTGAGTATTTATTGCCAAGTTCGAGAGCTCGATCACATTATCTCCTGTAAAAGGAAGTGAATGCTCTGGCACTAACGAAACTAGGTTCTTTTTAAGTAAATTCCCGTTATTATCGTAAATATGTTTCATGAAATTTCCTGTTGGCAAATGAATATAATCCAACAATCCAGATTGGCCATATAAATATTTAGTTCCTAATGTAAGTGTAGTGGAATTTTGCTTCGACTGAACGTTCTTTTCTGTTTGCCGATCGTTTTGAATAACATTTTTTTCAATTTCAGGTGCTGCATATGCGGGTAAAACAGTAAACATGCTAAAAAAAACAAAAAGAGTAATTGTTGTAATCTTAATCAATAGTTTAATTTTCATTATTCTACATCCTTCATTATTATTTTACATAGTTAAACTATACAGTACCTTACAAGCTAATTTCAGTAAGAGATAATGTCGTATTATGTTGCATTATGTCGAATGAATTTAAAATCTATTAAACCATTCAGAATGTATGATTTTATTCATCAATAAAAAAACGGCAAAGCCGTTCCCTCCGGCCTGCCGCTCTACTATTTTTCCGCTTACATCCACTTCTTCTGATATTCCGCGATATGTCCGTACTCCTCGGAAAGCAGCCGCGACATCCGGACGAATATCCGGCTCAGCTCCTTATAGCGCTCAACATTTTCTTTGTTCGGCAAATGCTTATGCGAGGTGCCCATCATCGTCGAAACGACATGCAGCGAGTCAACCTCTCCTAAGCTGTACAAGCCAAGAATCGCAGCTCCCAAGCAAGAGCTTTCGAAGCTTTCCGGCACCTGTACCTCCTGATCGAAAATGTCCGCCATCATCTGGCGCCACAGCTCGGAGCGTGCGAATCCGCCTGTCGCCTGGATTTTAGTCGGATGACCGATCAGCTCCTCCAAAGCCATATAGACAGTGAAAAGGTTGAAAATCACACCTTCCAGCACAGCTCGAATCATATGCTGCTTCTTGTGATGCAGGCCAAGGCCGAAAAACGAACCCCTTGCATTAGCATCCCATAGCGGAGCCCTCTCCCCCGCCAAGTACGGGTGGAATAACAATCCATCTGCACCCGCCGGAACAAGCGAGGCAATTTCGGTCAGCAGCTCATAAGGCTCTTTGCCCAATCGGAGCGCTGTCTCCGACTCAGAGGAGCAAAGCTGATCGCGCAGCCAGCGGAAAATCATTCCCCCATTATTAACGGGGCCGCCGATTACCCACATATTCTCCGTGAGCGCATAGCAAAAAATTCTGCCTTTTGGATCCGTTACCGGACGGTCTGTTACCGTGCGAATGGCACCGCTCGTTCCTATAGTGACGGCTACCGTACCCGGATCGATGGCGTTTACGCCCAGATTGGACAAAACGCCGTCGCTCGCCCCCACCACAAAAGGAATAGAGGCCGGCAAATTCATATCGGCAGCCCATTTGGTGTCCAATCCGCGAAGCTGGTGCGTGGTCGGAACCGGTACAGACAGCTTGTCCGCTGTTACGCCTGCAACCTGCAGCGCTTCCTCATCCCATGCCAGCCGTTCCAGATTAAACAAGCCGGTGGCGGAAGCGATCGAGTAATCGATGACATATTCGTTGAACAGTTTGTAAAACACATATTCCTTGATTGAAATAAATTTATGCGTCCGGTTGAACAGCTCCGGCTCTGCATGTCTTAGCCACGTCAGCTTGGACAGCGGGGACATCGGATGGAGAGGCGTTCCCGTGCGCAAATAAATCTGATGTCCGTTCATTTCGTTTTTGATTCGCTCCGTCCAGAGTGTACTGCGGTTATCTGCCCAAGTTATGCATCGTGTCAGCGGTTGTCCGCTCCCATCCACTGCAATGACACTGTGCATAGCGGAACTGAACGAAACGCACAGAATGCTGGAAGGCTGAACGCGACTATCTGTGACGACTTGTTTGATCGTGCCGATAACAGCCCGAAATATCTCCTCAGGGTCCTGTTCCGCAACATCCGGCTTTGGTGAATATAACGGGTATTCTATGGTATGGCTTGTCAGAAGCTTGCCCAACTTATTGAAAAGGACGGATTTGGTGCTGGTCGTACCGATATCGACTCCCATTATGTATGAATCAGTCACTGCTCTTTCACTCCTGTTTGTATCAATCTTCAGGCAAGACGAGACTCGGCGTCCACGGAACTCATTGCGGAGCAGCGCTATCACCTGCCGGAGAGGGTATTTCCATTTGTTCTTCTATAAAGCTCCTCTCCGCTAGCCTATCCCATCTCTGCCTCTAGATCAAGCTGTTCAATACCAGAATAAGCGCAAGCGCAACGACTGAAATAATGGTCTCAAGGGCAGTCCAGGTGAGCAGCGTTTCCTTCACGCTCATACCGAAATACTCCTTAATAAGCCAAAAGCCCGAGTCATTCACATGCGATAAAATGAGCGAGCCGGAGCCGGTAGCCAGTACTAACAGTTCGACGCTGGTGCCAGGCATAGCCTCAGCAATTGGAGCCACAATTCCTGCGGCCGTCATCATCGATACGGTGGCTGAGCCTGTCGCAATACGAATCATCGCCGCAATTCCCCAACCGAGCAGTATGGGAGAGACGTTGGAGGAGGTTGCCAGATCGGCAATGTAATCGCCAATGCCGGAATCGAGCAGCACTCGATTGAACGCACCCCCTGCGCCGATAACGAGAAGAATAGTCGCTGTAGGTGCCAAGCAATCATTCGTAAATTTCAATACCTTGTCCCGGCTGATTCCTCTAAAATAACCTAAACTGAAAAAGGAATACACCGTAGCGATCAGCAGCGCAACGACAGGATCGCCGACAAACTTGGCCGCCAGAAATAGAGCGTCGTCTTTAGAGAGCGTACCGCTTTCGAGAAAAACGTCCGCAAACGTCGCAATCAGCATCAAGAATACCGGAATCAGAATCGTAATCAATGTATTGGCGAAGCCCGGAAGCTGCTTCGTATCCGCATTTTCGGTTAAATGTTCGCCCATTCCCTTCGGGACCTCTTTATGTATGCGGCTGCCGATCCAATTGCCGTACAACGGGCCAGCGACAATAGCAGTTGGTAAACCGACGATGACGGCATATAAAATCGTCAGGCCGATATCCGCATTAAATATGCCGACAGCTGCCATCGCTGCAGGATGCGGTGGAACAAGGCCATGAACGACAGACAAGCCAGCTACGAGGGGAACGCCTATTTTCACCAGTGAGAGTCCAGTTTGCCTGGATATCGTGAACAGAAGCGGAATTAGCAATACGAAGCCAACCTGAAAAAAAACCGGAATGCCGACGATAAATGCGACGCACATCATCGCCCAATGAACTCTGCGTTCACCGAACAAGCCGATGAGCGTTTTGGCAATCCGCTCTGCTCCGCCCGACTCGGCCATCATTTTGCCCAGCATGGTGCCTAATGCCAAGACAATTGCCAGAAATCCAAGCGTATTGCCCATCCCTGTCTTGATGGAATCGATAATGCCCGGCTGATCCTCTGTAGCCAAGATCGGCATGCCAGCGGCGAGTCCCGCTCCAATTGCTGTAATAATCAACGCGACGAAGGGATTAAGCTTTGCAACCGTAATAAGCAATAGCAGCACAACGATAGCTGCAAGTACGATGAATAACAACATAGTGTGTGAACCTCCTGATTTATTTGTAAGCCGGATGTATTTGAAGTCTATACCAAATACGACAATTTCGCGGTTTAGTGATAAACAACGATAAGGGGAACCAAACCTTCGACCTACCTATTATTACCTGAAGATCCGACAGATATTTGCCAAAATTAAGTGAGCATAGACAAAAAAACACACCGGAAATCGGTGTGCTCTTATTATTGTTTGCTTATATAGACTATTTTTTGGAAAGGAAATATCCCGGCCCCTTGTTTCTGACTCACATAGTCACCGTAGTTCGAAACCGTCAAATTGATACTCTCACCTTGAACATCGAAATCTATGTAACAAACTTATTTGCTTATCTGAATGTTTCCATGGAAATACCTTTCATCCATATAAACCTCCATCTTCTTCATTTTATATACAAACCATGTGCGTTTATGAATTTCCTTCTTCAAAAGGACTTTAGCAAAATGCGTACGTCTAAAAGGAAATTTATCTGAACGAACAAAGCTCATCTTCTGAATCTCCCTTCCGTTTGATACAACCACATTATGTTGTTCAAAATCGATACCATCTGTTGAAATTCCATATTTCATTAAATTTTCATCATCTGAATTAGCAGCCATAAACCACCATGTACCCGTTAAATCAATACTAGAATCTATGCTCACTGGTTCTTCTAATGTTATTAAATTACTATTTTCAACATAGAAATAACCAATAATAGAAACCATTAATAGACAAAGAGCCAGTAAAATCATTATAACTTTTCTAATAACAAGCCCCCCTGTTACTTATTCTTGTTTCCTCTTCAGTCTATTTCTAATCTATCATTTTTCTCGATTCATTATCCCTTGCTCCATAATTTGTTCTCAGTTAGAAAGTGATCGTTAAGCTCGCTATATGTAATTTCAAATTCTGCATGGTCTCCAAGTGCATGTGGTACGTTAAAGCTTATGCCTAGCGAATCTTTCGTAAAATAAGTGAATACGCTTAATTCATTCGTATCGCTTATTACGTCAGACTGATTGAAGAATGCAATCAGTTGCTCGTTAGAATAGCTGCTTAATTCCTCCCTTGCTTCTTCCTCAACAACTAATTCAGAATCATACGGAACATACTTCGCTCCTCGCAACAACGCAATAAACTCATCATCTATTCTCACGATGTCCTTCAAGACTATCTTTTTCTCTTTCGTTAAATCTAGATTCGTTGTAACGAAAATACTTCTAGGATACGCTCCACCCTTTACATAGCTTGATCCTGTATAAGCAACACTGATTAATTTATCCCCCAATAGCTTGGAAAAATAATCAGCATCCAACTCGTTCGATTGTTCATTTCCACCAAAGTAATCTACTATTTGCATGGCATCACTCTTCAAAACTTCATTCAACTTTTCAGTCTGTTCTGGTCTATCCAGATTCGTAATTTCAGGATAATGAATGGCAGCTTGTTGGTTCGAAAAACTCACTTTATTTATCATGGGAACCACTGAGGACAAATCCTGCGTATTGCTCCCGCAAGCACAAAGCAATACGATCATTAAAAAAGCCAAAGTCACTTTCATATACTAAATCTCCTTTTGATTGATTTGAATCTGCCAATAAAATATGGGGAACACAAGAACCACATGGCTTCATTATACGCGTTCAGTCATATAGTTTTTACTATTATTTGAAAGTCCCTCAATCTTCCTAGAATCGCCAATTTTAATAGAAAGCATATATTACTAGAAGCTGATATAAGGGAGGAACTATCATGCTCAAAAAAGTCAAAAAGCACCGTAAATCTGGCATTTCGATCTCTATATATCAGTCTTGTATACTCATCCGTAAAATGGGATTACAGAGTCTATAAAAAAATACCCATAGAAAGAACACTTTTTTCAAGTGCTCTTTCTATAGGTAATGATTGGTTATCGATAAGCCAATCTGTCCGTCACCGCCGTATTGCTTATCATTGATAAAATGATATAACGTTAATCGACTCTCGCCAACCTCTTGAAGAAATGTGTAATTTATTACTTTACTATCACAATAGTATAGCTATACATAAAAGTGATATTGTACAACTGCAAACTTAATAGTGAATTGTTATCTGATTAAGAATAAGAGAGCCCGCAATTCGCGTATTAGCGAACTACGGGCTTATATGCATTAAAATCTCATTGTCGATACAACGAGCTATCTTTCCTTAATTCTAACAACCACCTTCCCTTTCGCACTGCCACCCTCCAAATAATGAAGCGCCAGCGCGGCATCTTTAAAATCAAACACCTTATCAATGACAGGTTTAATTTGACCCTTTTCGATAAATTCGCTGATTATCTTTAATTGCGCGCCGCTTGGTTTCATAAAGAGGAAGTGATAGGTCGTTCCGCTTTTCTTCTCAAGAGCTGTAATTTTACGGCTAACGATGGATAAAAGGAATGTCTTTAGCCAGCCTATTTTTGCTTCTTTTCCGAATCTTGCGTTTGGCAAGCCGGACACCGATACGATTTTCCCGTTTGGTTTCAGTACTTGAAAAGATTTTTTCAATACTGTACCGCCTAACGTATCATACACAGCATCGTATCCAGACAGCAATTCTTCGAAATTTTCTTTCCGATAATTAACGATTTGATCAGCACCAAGTGATTGGACTAAATCATAGCCTTTATCGCTGGCAGTTGTCGCTACGTAAGCTCCCATCAATTTAGCAAGCTGGATGGCAAACGTGCCTACGCCTCCTGATCCGGCGTGAATTAATATTTTTTGGCCTTTTTGGAGCTTCATGATATCGTGAAAAGCTTGATAAGTCGTAAGTCCAACCAGCGGTATCGATGCCGCTTCTTCGAAGCTTAGGTTCCGAGGCTTCAGCGCAATATCCTCTTCATGAATAGCAATATATTCGGCTAATGTCCCGATTCTGCCTTTGCGGGGTCTGCCGTAAACTTCATCTCCTGGCTTAAACGCACTTACCCTCTCACCAACCTCGACTACAACTCCGGCAAAATCATTTCCTAAAATTAATGGCAGCTCGTACTTTAGCAGAAATTTTGCTTTTCCCTCTTTGATTTTAAAGTCGATAGGATTTAAGCTTGCTGCATAAATTTCGACCAACACATCATGTTCTCCGATAGTGGGCATTGGCTTTTCAGACATTGTTAAAGGAACATTTTTTCCGTATTTCTCAATGATCATGGCCTTCATGACAATCACTCCATTTATGATTATTCGTTTAAACATATAAACCAAATGAAGAAAAAATATTCTTCTTAGTCATTACTGCTTAAGAAGAACTGTTACACTGGGCTTCAATGGCTGCAATTAATAATTTAAGCTGTTCAAGTGGTTTGCGCAGCGTTAATGTATAGTGATTTTCTACGCTCTTTTTTTCATAGCTCACATAGCCTGACTGCTTTAAAACCTTCAAATGATGGGAGATGGCAGGTCTGGACAAATTTATTTGCTCCGCTATAGCATTAACATTAAGTCCCGCTTTATGCTGTGCAAGCAATAAAATGATGGCTTGACGTTTTTCATCAGTCAGCACTTCCAGCAGCGGAATACTTTCCTTGAATTGTTGCACAATATGCTCCGTACTCTCGCTCATATTCCGCCCCCTCTCGTTCATTTGTTTAATCACATAAACCTATTATAACCAACTTATTATTAAAATCAAGCACGAGCCATTGTGTGAAATCAATGCACTTTATTAGTGCCTTCACTTGGTTCAGCACCCATACCTGTTGTTTGACTACAATCATTTCCGATATGCCGTCAACCTGCTCCGTTAATTGTTTCATTGCTTGTGCCTTTTCCTTCTGAATTTGACTCAAAGCTTCATCCTTTAACAACACCGTTTCATTTTTGGCGATTTGAACTTAAAAAACAACCACACGGAGTATACACTCTCATGTGGTCGTCTTATCAGTTCGTATTGGTCACACGTTCAAGAAACAAAGTGGAGTTGATGACCAGATTTTCTACAGGGTACGTTCGTCCTGCAATCTGCCAGCCCATTTCATTCAACTGCGACTCATCCACTGCTTCATACATGATCTGCCGCATCCCCTCTGCCGTACGAACAGCTACTAATGGAGCGGATGAAGTGCTGCTAATTTGCCTCAGTACAGCCCGCTTGTTTCGGACGAGACTAGCCACAAAGATCCGGCTATAAGAGCTATAATCGAACTCGGATCCATTCTCCATTACAACCTTAACTTTATTCGCTAAACCTAAATGCTCAAGTAAGGTACAGGAGGCATCATAAGCCACAGCATCTATTTCCAGGCAGATAACCTCCACATTACCGAGCAGGTGCAGAATAATAGGACTTAACGGCATTGGCCCGCTGCCTACGAAAACAACGGGCGACTTCCCTATATGGGGATTCTGTTGAATGATCTGACGCAGTATGGACAGTTCCTGGCTAACCAGAGCCATGTAAATGTTCCAATTCGGCAACCTTGTCACACGATCCAAGCCGGGAACTTCGGACTTGCAAAAGTGACGGCAATCGCTTATCTCAGTTAGAAATTCAGCTTCTGACAACTTGTTTTGCAAGCTTCGCTGGTTCAATTGAATATACGCATGGCTTAGAACAGCTTGTACTTCCTCAGGTAAATAGCTGGATCGCAGCTGAAGTGAAAGATGGCTAATTATGCTTTTAACTAATGAATTATCAGGAGACAGATCTGATTCCGTCTGAAGAAGCTCATTTGCTTGCCGGATAAAAGCGATAAAATCTTCAATCCTTTGCATACTCAGCGCGTTACCTGTATATAAAGCAGAACCAGTCGAATAAGCCTCCACTTTCCCAACTCCTTCATCAATCTTCATCCGATTTCTTACTACGAAATATATTCATAAGATCATGGATGTAGAAGGATATTGGGGTCACTTAAACGCCAAACTGCTTTAAATGATGATCCAAGTGCTTATAGATACAGATGCCCCACTGCTCGCTTGTGAGCTTACCAAAGAAAGGATGGGGATAAGTCGTACACCTCTCTGGTCCATTTCGCTGAAATACGTCTGTTTTTTGTTTCAGTAATTCTTTTTCCTTTTCAAAATCTCTTTTGTCTGCAATTAAAATGGTCGGAATTGTTGACATATTGCGAGGTAATGGCTTGTCATTATAAACAATCGATTTCGCAAACCCTCCAACAACGACCCCTAACCAGCTTCTCTTTGGGAAAGTAACACCGGAGGCAATGTCCTGGAATGCAGAGCAGTGCGCCAGCATTTGAGCAACATTCATCTTTCCCCAATGAGGCTCTGAATGAGCGTCCAGCTTATTGATACGAGCTAAAATTTCATTCGTATGTTTGCGGTCAAATATATTTTTCATCCTTTGCCGTCCCCTCTTCTAGAAACTCTAAAAATGTGAGATGAGAAACGGCTTAGCAGGTCATCTGGCTTTTCAGTCGAGTTTGTCATGATTGCAGATTAACATTTTGACAGCTTGATATCAAATGACAAGGATAAATAAACATTTATATGGGCAAGCACAGCCAAAAAAAAGCTGAGAGATTAAGCGATCTTAAATGCATAAGTATTTCATTCTCGATACAACGAGCCGCGAACGTTGCCAGCTTCATGCCTTTTCCGGTGTTATCGAATTTTTTGACAATGTACACATGAAACGATGTAATTACAAAAAAATAAACCATTCACTGTCAAAAGACAATGATTGGTTTATTCAACTTGTAGCTATTCTTCTTTTCAATTGGAGTTCAATACTTCGTATCCAATCCGGCAGTAATTTTTCATAATATTTTATTGTCGCTCGATTAGCTTCCAATATAATTTCGCCTTCAGTGCTGCTATTGTCAATAACAATTAATTGATCAATTAGATCCAAGTGTTCAAGTAGATTTTCCAACGATGTCTGATGACGTCTTAGAATGTCAGCGGTTTCAATATGATGACCACCATTTCGAACTCGAGCTGCAACACGTTCAATGTTTAGACGAACATCACCAAGTCCCACATAAAACATAATGATTTCAAATCCATTTGCTTTCGCATCACGCATCTGACGAATAACATTGCCACCTGCGAGTGTGGTTTCAACTGTAAAGTCTCTACGGTACGCTATACATTCCCTAACTAACTTGATTGCATCTTTACCAGCTGAAATTTTACGCCGATCAGGATTTTCACTGTCAATTCTTCGAGCCAAGGCATCAGGGTCGATATTTACACTTACACCAAGTCGATCTACAATAAGATTTCTGATTGTACTTTTGCCGCTTCCGTTGTTACCGGCAAATACAAACATTGTTGCGGTTGGTTCATTCATGTTTAGAGCCTTGTTCATGCATACGCTCTATTTCTCCACTGCTGTATTCCTTAAAAAACTCACCTTCACGTGTCTTATATACAATGTAGGTACCATTTGCTTTTGCATCCAACTTGGCTCTGTCTCCAGTTAATTTAATAAACTTACTTAAATCTTGAATTCGATTCAAACCTCTCACCATCCAATCGCAATCATATACCGAAAGTATAACATATCTAAATTGTAATGTTCGAGTGTGATACAGCTTTATCAGCACCTGTAACTCAACTTAGTATTCTATTTCTTCATGTTTGTTTCAAAATCAATCCCGTGACTTTACTGCGTGGTACTGTAAGATCATGATGCACAATGTACACCTTGCAAATAGAATCCTCCCACACGAAACAACATTAAATTTTGTACAAGTATACTAGAAAGAAAGAACTTCTACGATTTCCCCAATATTTGTCTATATTCTATTAACAGAAATTCCTGTTAAGTTGAATAAGTACCATCTCAACAGGGGATTCCCTTAGTTATTTCTTTTCGCCTTATAAAATTCACGATACAATTTCATCAGCGCCCACTTCTCAACCCGCTAATCCCGAGTTCATTCGCAATCTTCAGCTGCACACGGTCCACGACATCATCGGCTTCCGTGCCAAGGATATCGATCAACGTGATCTCGTTCCCCTCTTTATCCGTACCAATTGGATCATGCAAGGAAACATTCTTGCGCGTCTTCTTCAGTGACCTCAAGTGCATAAGTATTTCGTTCTCGATACAACGCGCCGCGAACGTCGCGAGCTTCGTGACTTTCCCCGTCTGGAAGCTCTCAATCGCTTAATCCATCCAATAGTGCCGGTAGAGATCAGATCATCGAGGTCTTCTCCGGTGTTGTCGAATTTTGTGTTACTGTAAAAAAGAAACGATGTTTCTAAGATTTTTTTGAGTTTTCCCTTCTCTGTCTGACATGGTTGTATTCACAACCCTCACTGGCCCGGATCCACCGAACTTATCCAATACAAAGTTGTCCGGATCGCCCGATGCATGAATAAGGTGTTAGATGAAGAGAATGTCTTCAAAGAGACTTTCATAAAATTAAAATTTTTCATGCATCCAACTGTCTAATAAGTTTATCTTACTTATCTCTAAAATTTCACTTTTTTCCTCATTACTTAATGCACTTGCAAGTTTCTTTCTTAAGAAGAGATATTCTTTTACAATAGAAGATAGAAACAGGATTCCAATTTCTATAGAAATAAACGCTAATCCGACATTATCAAGGTGGTCTCTCACGTACACGTTAGAATAGTTATTTAATCCAAATGGATACGAATGAACAGAATTGGACAACAGGTTATACACACCTGATTCTTGTTTCTTAGTTATTGGAGTAATACTTTTACTTATTCTTTCAAATAGGAATGCATGTTTTCCTTTTAATATCTCTCTCTTCTGAACCTCCGAAAGAGTGCTAAACACAGTGCTACTTTCTAGATACAATTTAATAGTAGATTGAACAAAGTCAGTACTAAACAAACCATTTTTCGGAGGGATTCCAAGTCGATCAATTATTCTATCTTGTGTCATTGAACTATGATAACTAGCAAGATACATTCGAAAGTTGAATTCTTCTTCTGTAATATTCCTCTCACAAAAATAATTAAATACGTGATGAATCTCAATTAAGTTTCTAGTTAAACTTGCAATTGAACTTACATCAAGATATTTATATCTCTCCTCGTCATTATTAGAAGGTATTAATTTCGAAATGCTAATAGCATTGAGTAATGATTTCTCAAAAACCAACTGTGCATAATAAGTTCGTAAAGAAGTTGTTGAACTGACAATAGTTTGATTTTTATTTGATATCTTTTTTATTATTTCTAATAATTTTAGAAATTCACTTATTCGAAATTTCACTTCACTCATTTAAACATCCCTTTCATCTAACAACTGGCATTAACGAACCCCAGAGCTTTAGATAGCTCTTATCTTAGCCGATGCAGGGTTGTATACTGAATCTACTACCCCAAAACACCGTTAGTAGACTGAGATTTGCAGTTCGATGGGTGAATGGGGTGTTAGCTGATGGTCACAACTTCACGACAAACTAGCAAAATCTCTAGTATCTTTGATCCTAATTTATTTTTTTCTATTTTATACTTTTCCCATTTGTCATTTGATTTTACTGGATTTGCTGTAATCCTATAAAATGATTTATATGTGTCTCCAGCTTTCTTTAAAAATGCATTGGATTCAAATTCTATTGATGGTACAAGCCAAATAGTCTCAACTTCTAAACTAATCTGATTAAAATAAAGAAATACAATGTAAAAATTGATATGGGAATTAAACGTGTTAATTCCAACGTTTTGAATGAATTTTCCTTTAGAATTTAATGTGTATCTGCTTTTTACTTGAATAAACAAAGGATTAAACTTCCCTTTTGGATTTACTATAATATCAATACCATCATCATCTGAGTTTGGCATATAACAAGTTAATTGTCCCCTTGAACCAAGAGTAATCAATTCTACAACCCTGTTCTCAGTTATATTTCCTTTTTGTTTGGAACTAATAAAATTATCATTTATAATTTCATTCTCCAGATCATTAATTGCTTCAATCTTATCAATATTTTTCAAAAATAATCACTCCATATTTATTAATTTTCGGGGACTTTCAGCTAACGTTGTTGTGTTCATGAAGTCGATCCCTTTAGCTTGTTCTAATCTTAGGGGATTCGGAAGTTACCTCTCTTCATTAACTAATCTTAAATAAGCTCTCTTCCGGTACTCCGTTTTGTTTAATAATCAATTTATATTCTTTATTCTTATCTTCTAATTTAACTAATTCATTATTTACTTTGAAGGAAATTGTATGATTCGATGCCTTTTTGAATAAATTAGTGTCATTCTTTTTTCAACGATCGAATTAATAATTCAATAGAGACTGATATTAAGAACACAGTAAAAATTACTACTCCAAAAACCTTCATTAAAATAATATCTGTCTCTCGTATTCCTATATATCCTGTTTCTGTACCCAATTCTTCCACAAAAGTGTGTTTATTCCTATCTAATTCAACAATCTTATATATGATTCCACTTTCATTAATTTCACTACATTCAATAGCAGAAATATCAAATTCGACATATTTGAAAATAATTCCCCATAACGTTCTTAATCGCCCATCTTCTCCAACGTATTGTGCTCCCCATTCTTGATCATCTTCACCTATAGTCATAAATCCTGTTGGCACATTTTCTATCCTCACCTGATTAACTCTAATGTTGCTATTACAATAACTAGTTAAATAATTCTCTAAAGCTACCCGTATTTCTTTTTCCATCTTCCCTTGTTCATACCAGTCAGCAAGCATGCGGAAACCGCCTATCAAGTAAGGCAACAATAATATAAGAACTATTATTAATGATACTTTTATTTTCATAAGTCCTCCATTCTTTGCACTTTTTTATCTAACTTTGTTATGTTCACGACTTCCGCCGACCTATACGCCGGGCGAGATGCGCTTAATAAGTGCAGATGTGCCTTGATGCTTCCTTCTGCCTGACTTAGGGGCTTGTCCCCAATGCCTGACTCTCATCATTCCGAGATGCCCATATACTCACGCCCCACCCTTTCATTATATCATTAACCTAATTATGGAAAGAAAAGAAAAAGAGCACTGCATTAACACAGTGCTCTCAAAGTCTATTAAGTCCTTAGGACTTCTATATTTTTATATGGAATAACTATCTTGAATGAGAGTCTTCACGACACGCTTCACGACATCTTGTGCTGCTTCCTCAATCGAAGCAGCAACTTCGATTGGCAAAAAGGCTTGACCAATTATGTCATGCGCAATGGCTTGTTCATTGTCGTTCGTAGAACCGGCAGGTACCAATGCAATAAGTCCTGCATCGTTTAGCAAGGTGGCATAAGCCGCGATTTGCTGCACAGATTCTCCTGATCTATTATCGATCAACATCGTGTGGTAGCCTCTCGCTACCAACCGTTTCTCGATTTCCTTCGCAAGAGCCAAGTTGTCCAGAACGGAACTAGTAAGCCATAGCGTTAATGGCTGCTGTCCTTTTTGCTGGGCACGAGCATCTCTAGTGATTTCCGTATCGATCCGGACGACGTTGTCAGAACTTTGAAGAGCTTCGTCAATGACGCCGCAAGCGGATGTCATATTCGTTACGCGATCGATGAGAATAAATCCACCGATGCTTTTATTTTTTTCAAACGAGTCAAAAACAATACCATCCGATAATGAAAATTCACATTTAGCCATTTCATTCTTAACTACATGATCAGCTGTAACCGTGTTGCCTGTATTAACATCGATTTTGTAATTAATTGCTGTCACAGTACCTGGAAGAACCTTCGTACCTACCTTCACCAAAACATCTTTGCCCGGCGTCAGGACAGAATCATCCATCCAAAGTATCGTAGCGCTAAAGCTGTCAGCCTCTTTGAGCTGATTGTCCTTCGTAAACACACAACCTCGTGAAACGTCGACTTCCCGATCTAATTGAATAGTCACAGGTTGTCCGGCATGAGCCGAATTCCTATCTTGGTCTGTTACTAAGATTCTTTTAACCTTCGCCTTCTCACGGCTAGGCAGAGTTATCAGTTCATCGCCAACTGCGATTCTGCCGGCTTCAATCTGGCCTTGGAATCCGCGGAATGTGTGATCCGGTCGGCATACCCGCTGAATAGGCATCATGAATGGCTTCACGTCGTCGCTTGTATGAACATCAACACTCTCCAAATACGGCAGCAAAGCAAGACCCTTGTACCAAGGTGTATTGGGCGATTTCGCCGTAATGTTATCCCCTTCTGTTGCAGAAACAGGGATCACCTGAATGCTCTCAAACCGGAATTCAGTGGTGATGCGAGAGAATTCTTCTTTGATTTCAGCAAATTTAACCGTATCAAAATCCACCAAATCCATTTTGTTTACCGCCAAAACCAGATGTTTAATCCCCATGAGGGCACAAATCCGGGTATGGCGCTTCGTTTGAGTAATAATCCCTTTGGTTGCGTCCACAAGAATAACGGCAAGATCAGCAAAGGATGCGCCTACGGCCATGTTACGTGTATATTCTTCGTGCCCCGGGGTGTCCGCAACAATGAACGAACGGTGATCCGTCGTAAAATATCGATAAGCCACATCAATCGTAATCCCCTGCTCACGTTCCGCAATCAGCCCGTCAAGAAGCAAGGAGTAGTCAATTTTGCCGCCACGGCTGCCCAACCTGCTGTCTAGCTCGAGCGCTCTCTCCTGATCGGCGAACAGAAGCTTAGCCTCATAAAGCATATGTCCAATCAAGGTGGATTTGCCGTCATCTACACTTCCACAAGTAATAAATTTAAGCAGACTCTTCATCTTAGAAATAGCCCTCCCGTTTACGTCTTTCCATGCTTCCCGCTTCTTCTTGGTCGATAACCCTTGTTGTCCGTTCGGATGATACCGCACCAAGTGTTTCTTCGATGATAGTATCCAGCGAGTCCGCTTCTGACAGGGCGCCGCCAGTCAGAGGATAGCAGCCTAAAGTGCGAAACCGCATCTTCAACATTTCAATCTTCTCACCTGGCTCAAGCCTCATACGCTCATCATCCGCCATGATGATCTGTCCATCGCGATTGACGACTGGTCTTTCTTTCGCAAAGTAGAGGGGGACAATATCAATGTTCTCTCTGCGAATGTATTGCCAAATATCTTTTTCCGTCCAGTTGGAAATCGGGAATACGCGTATGCTTTCACCCTTATTAATTCTGGTGTTGAAAAGCTTCCACATTTCCGGCCGCTGATTTTTCGGATCCCAGGCATGATTCTTATTACGGAATGAGAAAATCCGCTCCTTCGCACGTGATTTTTCTTCATCACGTCTTCCGCCGCCAAAAGCAGCTGTAAATCCGTATTTGTCCAAGCCTTGCTTCAATGCTTGGGTTTTCATAATATCTGTATATGCGGAACCATGATCGAATGGGTTGATCCCTTGCTCAATCCCTTCCTGATTGGAGTGAACAAGCATTTCGATTCCGAATTCTTTCGCCTTGCGGTCGCGGAATTCAATCATCTCTTTGAACTTCCACGTCGTATCAATATGCAGGAAAGGAAACGGCGGCTTCTCCGGATAAAATGCTTTCAGCGCCAAATGCAGCATCACAGAGCTATCCTTACCGATCGAGTACAACATCACGGGATTTTCACATTCCGCCGCTACTTCTCGAATAATATAAATCGCTTCAGCCTCGAGTTGATCCAGATGTGTTGCTGCATCTATGGAATCAAGCATCAATTTGTCCATGAAAAAGTGCCTCCCTTTAATCCTTACTAAATCTATAGACTATATTCTATATCATATATCGTATCAGATTTTTACTTTTATGCAAAGTGAAATAAAGTATTTTCTTTTATTTAAGATTGTACAGGCAAAAAAAAGGCGGATCGAGTGATCATCTCGAATGCGTCCTTTTTCTTCAATAGTATAAGGTTACTTCTTCGCCTTATAAAACTCATGATACAGCTTCATCAGCGCCCGCTTCTCAATCCTCGACACGTAGCTGCGGCTGATCCCCAGCTCCTTCGCGATTTCCCGCTGTGTCCGCTCATCCCCGCCATGATCCAGGCCGAACCGGCCGCGGATCACTTCCTGTTCCCGATCGTCAAGTATATCCAGATTGCGGTAGATTTTGCTTTTCTCGATCTTAAGCTGTACCCGGTCTACGACATCATCGGCTTCCGTGCCAAGGATATCGATCAGTGTGATCTCGTTCCCCTCTTTGTCCGTACCAATAGGATCATGCAAGGAAACATCCTTGCGTGTCTTCTTCAGCGACCTCAAATGCATAAGTATTTCGTTCTCGATACAACGCTCCGCGAATGTCGCGAGCTTTGTGCCTTTTCCCGTTTGGAAACTCTCGATAGCTTGATAAGACCGATCGTGCCGATGGAGATCAAATCCTGGAGGTCTTCACCGGTATTGTCGAATTTTTTGACATTGTGAACATGAAACGATGTAATCGTTAATCAAAAATTCATAGTCTGAGAATTGATGTTTCGGTCGACTTTGCCAATGCAATAGACCAACAATATTACCGGCGGTAATCACAATCCTATTTTTTCAGACCTAAGATTCCTCTCCTTCAATCCCATACTTACTACATAAACCGATTTTAATATCGTAACATGTCTCAACTAGCCCCTCAGATGTTAGACGGTATTTTACTAACTCTTCCGAACCTTTTGTTAGTACGATGTAATATGATCTACTTCCCGTATCAGGTAGCCAATTAAATAGTTTTATTAAATTAACCTTACTCAAGCTTTCCGTATCAGCTAGCTGGAAATAGAGTACGTAAGTTCCATTTACTTCACTCGTTCCTAAAATACTCTTCTCTACATTAAGCTCAAATGGCAAATTACTACTTTTAAAAGAAACTGAAAGTCCATTAATATATCTCTCTTCTTTCTCAGACTCAATACGCTCCTCGGTATAATCTTTCTGACCTTGAATAATTTGGCTAATGATAATCGGTGAAAAAAAAGCTAATATGAAGAGAACAATACTGATAAAACACAGTATTACCTTCTGCTTTCTCAGCTTCATTAACAACCATACATAACTAGCACTAATTGCTACTAAAAGAATTCCCGAGAAAATTGATTCCGCCATATTCCCTGTTTCAATCCAGACCCCACTAGAAGGAAATTGGAAAATGAGCATAAGCAGTAAATAATAAGACGCCACTCCTGATATAATGCTTAGTACGATAATCAAGATACTTTTTAACCTCACTTAAATCCCTCCCTCCAAAATCCAATTTCCGAAATATAATATTATATCGACAAGGGCAAAGGATTTTTGAGGTATTTTTTCTTGATTTTAATATATTTTGAAACGCTTGTAGCAATATCATTTTGTTGATACATTTTGTATACAACGTGTTCTCAGAAATCAGCATCGGGAAGAAATTAACAAAAAAAGTGTAGCACCATTTATTAATGGGCCACGTCTTTTTCTTACTTCTATTTCATGTCGAATAAATGCCTCTGCTGTATGACCCTTCCTTATCCAACCGACCTCATTGGATGTGGTCCACCCAATAGTTTGACCAATCAATTGGTACAAATAGGAGGAGAATACTATTATGTCATCATTCCAAGATATCTCAATCATCACGTTCCCACTTTGTACCTGATTTTTGGAAACAAAAAGAGCTCACAATCGTCGCTATCGACATTGTAAGCTCCCGATACTTTCGTGTTATCTACCGCTTCGCCTTATAAAACTCATGATACAGCTTCATCAGCGCCCGCTTCTCAATCCGCGATACGTAGCTGCGGCTGATCCCGAGCTCCTTTGCGATTTCCCGCTGTGTCCGCTCATCCCCGCCATGATCCAGGCCGAACCGGCCGCGGATCACTTCCTGTTCCCGATCGTCAAGTATATCCAGATTGCGATAGATTTTGCTTTTCTCGATCTTAAGCTGCACACGGTCCACAACATCATCGGCTTCCGTGCCAAGGATATCGATCAGTGTGATCTCGTTCCCCTCTTTATCTGTGCCAATTGGATCATGCAAGGAAACATCCTTGCGCGTCTTCTTCAACGACCTTAAGTGCATAAGTATTTCGTTCTCAATACAACGAGCCGCGAACGTCGCGAGCTTCGTGCCTTTTCCGGTCTAATATATTTTTTCATACCTAATTTCCCTCTCCTTCAATCCCATACTTACTACATAAACCGATTTTAATATCGTAACATGTATCAACTAGCCCCTCAGAAGTTAGACGGTATTTTACTAACTCTTCCGAACCTTTTGTTAGTACGATGTAATATGATTCCCCCCCCCGTATCAGGTAGCCAATTAAATAGGTTTATTAAATTAACCTTACTCAAGCTTTCCGTATCAGCTAACTGGAAATAGAGTACGAGAGCTCCATTTTTTTCACTCGTTCCTAAAATACTCTTCTCTACATTAAGCTCAAATGGCAAATTACTACTTTTAAAAGAAACTGACAGTCCATTAATATCTCTCTCTTCTTTCTCAGACTTAATTTTATTCTCGGTATAATCATGCCGATTTTCAATAATTTGGTTAATGATAATTGGTGAAAAAAAAGCTAATATAAAGAGAACAATACTGATAAAACACAGTATTGCCTTCTGCTTTCTCAGCTTCATTAACAACCATACATAACTAGCACTGATTGCTACTAGAAGAATTCCCGAGAAAATTGATTCCGCCATATTCCCTGTTTGAATCCAGCCCCCACTAGAAGGAAATTGGAAAATGAACATAAGCAGTAAATAATAAGACGCCACTCCTGATATAATGCTTAGTACGATAATCAAGATACTTTTTAACCTCACTTAAATCCCTCCCTCCAAAATCCGATCCCCGAAGTATTTTTCTACTTTATTCATTGTAATAAAAATCCAGTAAAGATATAAATATTATATCGACCAGGGGCAAAGGATTTTTGAGGTATTTTTTCTTGATTTTAATATATTTTGAAAGGCTTGTAGCAATATCATTTTATTGATACATTTTGTATACACCGTATTCTCAGAAATCAGCATCGGGAAGAAAATTGACAAAAAAAATGTAGCACCATTTATTAATGGGCTACGTCTTATTCTTACTTCTATTTCATGTCGAATAAATACCTCTGCTGTATGATCCCTTCTTATCCAACCGATCTCATTGGATGTGATCCAACCAATAGTTTCACCAATCAATTGGTACAAATAGGAGGAGAATACTATATTAAATTTAAATTTTTTTCTACAGGGGAGCTTCTTGCCCACAATCTCCGAGTCTCTTCAGCTCCCTTTGGCGACCAAAACCCTAATGAGCCAAAAGCACTTAAAACTCCATAAAGAAGCCTTTATCCATTCCGATCAAGGTAGCCACTATACAAGCCCAATCTACCAAGATTTATTGAAGCAAAAAGGACTAGGACAGTCGATGTCACATCGTGGGAATTGCTAGGACAATGCTCCACAGGAGTCCTATTACGGTCATATGAAAGATCATGTGAAGAGCACAAGCTGTGAGACATTTGTCGAAGTAGAACGAGAAATAAATCGCTACATCCGTTATTACTGCCATCATCGATATCAATGGGGACTAAAAAAGATGACTCCTGTACAGTACAGGAATCATCTCTTAAGTGCGGCCTAATACTCTTTTTCAATGTGTCATTGACAAAGGGTCCAGTTTAAGTGATCATCTCGAAGACGTCCTTTTTCTTCAATAGTATACGATTACTTCTTCGCCTTATAAAACTCATGATACAGCTTCATCAGCGCCCGCTTCTCAATCCGCGATACATAGCTGCGGCTGATCCCGAGCTCCTTTGCAATTTCCCGCTGTGTCCGCTCATCCCCGCCATGATCCAGGCCGAACCGGCCGCGGATCACTTCCTGCTCCCGATCGTCGAGTATATCCAGATTGCGATAGATTTTGCTTTTCTCGATCTTAAGCTGCACACGGTCCACGACATCATCGGCTTCCGTGCCAAGGATATCGATCAGTGTGATCTCGTTCCCCTCTTTATCCGTACCAATTGGATCATGCAAGGAAACATCCTTGCGCGTCTTCTTCAGCGACCTTAAATGCATAAGTATTTCGTTCTCGATACAACGAGCCGCGAACGTCGCGAGCTTCGTGCCTTTTCCGGTCTGAAAGCTCTCGATGGCTTTAATTAATCCAATAGTGCCGATCGAGATCAAATCCTCGAGGTCTTCTCCGGTGTTGTCGAATTTTTTCACGATATGCGCAACCAGACGCAGGTTGTGCTCGATCAGCAAATTGCGGGAATGCGCATTGCCTTCCGCCATCAGCTGCAAATGCTTCATTTCGTCATCCTCATGAAGCGGTTGCGGGAAAGCGTTATTTTTGACGTACGATACGAGCATTGACAGCTGTTTGATGAACAGCGCGATTGTCGCAAACAGTCCCATGTACCCTTACACCCCCAGGTCGGATTACCGAGGGGCAGCACTCCCCCCAGCGCACAATGAAGTCGATTCTACATTGTATGAGGGCGAGTGCCTAGAAGTGCATGTACCCGGGCGAGAATGTCATTCAGTCATGTCCTAATCGTTAAAAAAACAGCTAGGTCCACCGAGCTGCCCACAGCTTCATCTCATGGCAAATGACATGAAGGTCATGACCTTTGGGCGTCAGTGTATATTCCACTGTTACTGGCACAGTCGGGAAGACTTTACGCTCCAGCACGCCCTGCTCCTCCAAATGGCGAAGCGTACTGGTCAGAGCCCGCGGACTTACGTTTGGTATGCGACGCTGCAGTTCACCAAAACGGAGCGTGCCGCTAAACAATTCGCGGATAACGAGAAACGCCCATTTTCCTCCTAGCACATCCAATGTTCTTTCAATATTGCATTCAATATGTACAGGTGTTTTCGGAACGTAATTACTCGCTTTATCGGTCGTCTTCACTGGGTTTCCTCCTCATTGCACATAACTATACAAAAGGTTACTATCTATCGTTTCTATAATTAAGTGAAAAACATTTCACTTCTTTAAATCATATAGGAATTTATATAGTATGGAAAGGGAACCACAACTTTTTCGAGGAGGAATGAAACATGAAATATCGGAGATTAGGTGCAAGTGGGCTAAAGGTTAGCGAGATCAGCTTGGGAAGCTGGCTTACATATGGCGGTTACGTTGAACGTGAAAATGCAGTAAATGCAATCAAAACAGCTTACGATTTGGGCATCAACTTCTTTGACACAGCCAATGTCTATGAAAGAGGTGCAGCGGAAGAGCTGGTAGGCAAAGCGTTGAAAGCTTATCCGCGCGAATCCTATGTGCTGGCCACAAAAGCTTTTTGGCCAATGGGCGACGGCCCTAACGACCGCGGTTTATCCCGCAAGCATGTCATCGAGCAAGCCAATGCAAGCTTGAAACGTCTCGATCATGATTATATCGATATCTTCTACTGCCACCGTTATGATCTGGATACTAGACTGGAAGAAACGCTTCGCGCAATTGACGACCTTGTTCGTCAAGGCAAAGTGCTGTATGTCGGCGTGAGCGAATGGCAGGCTTCGCAAATTGCTGAAGGCCTTGGCGTTGCCGATCGCTATCTGCTGGACCGCATCGTCGTCAACCAGCCTGTCTACAACATGTTCGATCGCTACATCGAAAAAGAAGTTATGCCGCTTAGCGAGCGTTCCGGTATTGGACAAGTTGTATTTTCGCCGCTGGCCCAAGGCTTGTTGACAGGCAAATACACCTCCGTCTCCGACATTCCGCAAGACAGCCGGGCTGCTAAGCTGGAGTGGATGCGCAAAGGCATCACCGAGGAAAAAATAGCGAAAGTTCAGCAGCTCGAAAAAGTCGCCGCTGAACTGGATCTCTCCGTCGGCAACCTTGCGCTGGCCTGGATTTTGCGCAATGCCAATGTGGCGAGTGCACTGGTCGGCGCCAGCCGTCCTGAACAAGTAACCGAGAACGCTAAAGCTTCCGGCGTTGAGTTAAGCCAAGACGTGCTTGCGCGGATTGAAGAGATTTTGAAGTAGTATCAAGAAACGCGGCAATAAAACACCTGCAGTTTTAATAACAATAAGCGCAAACGAGCTTACTCCGCTTGATCCATACTTATAAAAAATGACCCTCTTGAGGGGTCATTTTTTTAATATCCATCTATTAAATAGCATGCCGTATGACCGAGAGCCTCATACCACTGCCTATTGCTTAGCATGGATTTCCTTATCCTTTTGCTGTAGCCAGAACGAGAAATAGCCGATTGAATAACTAGATATCACGATAATCGGGATTAACCCTGAATCTTTTACCGTTAACCCCTTACCCACAAAGTAATTTGCCAGCGGATTCATACTAATAATTATAACAATCACCCGCTATCTTCCATGAATAGTGACCGATGGTCCATAACTGGATATTTCGACGAGATTCTCGTCCGGATCGCGAACATAAATAGATTGAATAGGACCAAGTGCGCCAGATCGCTCTACTGGTCCTAATTCGATTTTCACTCCATGTGTATTTAATTGGTCGAGAATGGAACGTATTGAATCACTTGTAATGATGCAAAAATCTCCTGAGCCCGGTGTCGGTGTTTCAGCTTTAGGATCAATTTCCTCACCGAGCTGTTGAAAGTTTATTTTCTGCTGGCCAAATTTAGCCGCTTTTCTCCCTTGACCGAAAGTGATGATTTCCATGCCAAGTACATCGCCATAGAAACGGCATGACGCTTCTACGTCTTTTACCGTCAATACCAAATGGTCAAACCGCAATATCTCCATTGCCCAACATCCCCCTTTCCCGAGCTACATGCAATAATGTTTATTATTTCCTTTTGAAAGAAGAAAACTAGGGTAATTCGGGATTAGATATCAGTTTGTTATGAATATTCACACCTGGAACATCTGCGATGTATATTTCCCCTTCCTTTCCTTCCACTGTGTACTTCAAATACCACATACCGTTTGCGCTAACTAAGCTTACGTCGGGATAAGGAGGAATCAGTTTATATTCCCCCTTACTCTTTTTGTAGTTCGCTTTAAGGATTAAAGTATCTCCCCAATATCCATACTCTTCAATCGTTTTTGGAACTTTAGTGACTTCCGTCAACTCTTTCGGTTGGTCAATTAAATTAATGTATAACACTCTCATGAAAATTTGTGCCGAGCTAACCGGATCATCCTTAAATGAACCATGGACGCGTTCTTCGTTTGGAACGAAAATATCCGGCTGAACCTTAAAAAATAATTTTAAGTTCTTGCTTGCGGAATCATAATCAGCCATCGGTAACGACGTATCTAACACTTCTGTACTTCCTACGTACTTGTACTCAACAAATCTTTTTACAATTTCATCCGTCGGTACAGTTCTATACAGTTGTATTTCATCATGAACGACTGGCCAGATGAATAACCAAATAAAGGGTAAGACTAATATAATCGATACAATGCGTTCTTCCCATTTCCATCCTCTTGCAGCAAACAGTAAATAAATCCCCATTCCCATTAAACAAACCGTTAATAAGAGATCAGGTAGAGACAGCAATACAGCGAATAAAACATACGATTTAGATAAAACAACTATTAATAGCCACAAACCCAATAAAGTATAAGAAAGGTTTAAGAAGGCTCTTCTTTGAGAGGACAATCGAATTCTCCTTCTTCTTTGCATTTTCCTAATATGGTTACATTATATCTTAAATAAAGGCAACTTTCCCTACATTTTTCCAAGGGAAGTTGCCATTTTCATTACTCAATATACAGCCATTTAGGATCAGACCAAAAAGACCAAAGCGTTCCGTCTTTAACTCTTACTTTTACTTGTAATTTTCTGAATGCTGGCAGCGCACTGCTTGCTGTCCAAGAACCGGTCGTGAACCGGCTCATTCCAAGCTGCAAAACGTGCTCATAACCTACCGAACCAGTCCTGAACGGTTCGCTCCAGCTCCGCCTTGCGCTCCGCGAACTGTCTTCGGCGATGTCCATTCGCTCCTGATGGATGGGGCATATGGAACAAGCATCGCTCTCCGTCGAGCAGTCCTTCGCGAGTGAACTGCTGCAGTACATCGGCCACCGATTTGCCGAGCGGCACGATCAGTGCGTCTTGTGCAGCCTGCAGCTCCGCTAACAATATCCTACGGGCATATTGCATTAAAAAAGCGGATTTTACCAGCTCCGGCTGATGGCCGGTATAATTCTCACCGGCTTGGAACACCGGATACCGAACGGCTGATGTCGTATGCAGCAAATGACGCTCCTGTTCAAACAGCGACTTGGTACTTTCTATTTCAAGCGCCTCCGGCAGTCTGATTACATCTAGCATCTCGTATAAATTTTGGCGCATCGTACCTGCAAAGCTAGCAACAGCCTTAGCCCTTTGGTCGATTTCGGGATGTGGTCTATTTTCCAATAGCCCCAGCCTGGCTTGTTCGTAAGCAATCGCCATCTGCGTAAAACCAGGCGTAATGCCGATGATCATAATCTTCGCTTGCTCATTCACATATTCGAATGGAATATAGTAAAGCGACATGTTTTGATGCGAATTAAGCAGCAGCTCCGGTACAAGCAGCTGTTCTTTCGTCAATGCTCCGGAAGGCAGCGACAATATAAAGTCCTTATACTTCATTAATTGGCTCATAACTGTGCATGCCCTCCCATAACGATCATCATTTCTCTAGCACTTAACGCTCGTCCTCTATTAACAATCAGGAGCCACGGATGCCTGCTTCGGCACAAACCGATGCAAATAAGCATGGATGAAAAAGACCGCGACAGAAAGCAGCGATGCTCCCGCTCCAATCCATAAAACAGGCGTTGCGCCCGTATGATCATACACATAGCCAAACAGCGTAGGCGCAATCATCCGGCCCGCGCTGCCGAATCCGCCGACGACCCCCATATAGAAAGGAGCGGATTTGCCGGCATTTTCGGATAAAAAGGCCGGTATGACGGGCAGCAGCAGCATTTCCCCGATCGTACATACCATCATACCAAAGACAAGATACCAATAGGAATCATGTAGAAAAGCAATAAAGGTAAAGCCAATCGAATAACAGACCGAGCTTGCTACTATTTCACGACTGATTGATCCGGCCAGCATCTTCTTAATCGCGTTCGTCACCGGCTGGCCAACAAAGATAACAATACCGTTAATACTCCACAACAGACTGTACATGGTGAGGGAATGGCCGCCATCGGTCAGAAACGGCGCAATGCCGTTATTCCAAACCATGAGCGAAAAGAAGAATAGCAGCGAACCGATACCCAGATACAAATACATACTCGTGTTCATCAGCTTTTGACCTAGCGTCGCTTCCTGTTCTAACTGTGCTCTTCCGGCCAGGCCGCTAGCTTGCGGCACAGTGCCACTCGCCGTCTCCATCGCCGCCTTTTCTTCCGCACTGCTGCCCGTACGCATGATGAGCATTAAATAGAGGCCGAATACAAGCGTAGATATTGCGGTTGCAGCATACGTCAACGTAAAGGAAAAAGCAGCGATCAGACCGCCGACAGACGCTCCAATTGCCAGACCTGCATTGTTGCCGACGTAAATCGCATTGTACAGCTTTCGGCGATGGGCCTTCCAGCGAAAACCGATATAAGCGTTGATAGAAGGCACCGCTAGATTGTTCACCAGACCGTACAAGCTGGTCAGAACAATATAGACGATGTATTCCCGCGTAAACACAACCGACGCGATAAGCGCCGCTGACAGCAGCATCGAACCGATGACGAGCCGTTTTGGACCTAGCCGGTTATAAAGCGCACCTCCCGCAAACTGGCCGATCAGGCCCGCCAATGCCTGGAATAGGAGCACCATGCCTGCCTCAGCGTAGGTACGCCCAAGCACTTGATGTACGTATAGCGTCGTTAGCGGCCAAAGTATCGAATTTCCGGTTGCATTAATAAAGCTTGCTGCAATAAAGGACAATGCGTCCCTGGGATAATTTTTCTCCAAACGTACGATTAAAGATTCAATCCATTGCTTCACTTGCGAAATACCACCTTGTCTGAAAAGAAACCTGTCTTTCCTTGCGAATGCATACTTCTCGTATCATACGCCATTCTGAACATCGTTTCCACGTTAGTTCCTTCCATCACCATCTATTCTTCCGGATAAAAGAAAGAGATGCCCTGCGCCGGTATGGCAACAGTTGCATCTCTTCTCTAATGCTAGTCATTCTATTTATTTGGCAAACACATGATTGCCGATTTTCACGGTAACTTTTCGGGATTCTATCCATTTCGATTCCGTCGCCTTCGGGTTGTAGAAGTAATAAGCCCCTTTGGACGGATCGACCCGCCTTGCCGCTTCCTTCGCCGCTTTAAATGCAGTAGCATTGGGCGTTAGCCAAAACTGCCCGTTGCTGACGGCACTAAAGGCATTAGCGGCAAAAATAACGTCGCGGATCTTGCTTGGGAACATCGGTGACTTCGCCCGGTTCAGGACGACCGCCGCTACCGCCACCTGTCCTTTATAGGTCTCGCCTCTCGACTCCGAGTAGACGATCCTCGCAAGCCGCGACAGGTCCGAACGGCTGACCGTCACTTTGTTCAAGGCATGCTGCGTCATCGACCCTGCCACGCCATCCTTAGGCAGTCCTGCGCCTCGTTGAAAGGCAGCTACTGCATTTTTCGTGGATGCATTGAACTTTCCGGTAATGCTGCCCTTGTAGTAATTGAGCATATAGAGCCGCTCCTGCAAATCTTTGACGCTCTCGCCGCTGCTTCCCATCTTCATCGAAGCCGCGCTTGCCGCACCGTTCATGCTAAGCATAAATACAATGACGGCCAGTAAAAATACACTTGCTGTTTTTTTCATCACTTTCGTTAATCCCTCCAACTGGTTGTGTTATGGATTCTCGCTGTATTGCAGGGATCCGCCGCGAAAATGATTTTACCATAACTTAACTTCCGTTTTGGGGATTCAAAGATTTTTCTAATTGATTTCTAATGTTGCCCGCTAAGCATCTCAAACCGTCTACTGAGCTTTTTTCTCCCTAACGAAGGGAAGAAGCAAATATTGCAGCAAAGCAGCACCGAACAGGACGATCGCCAGCCAGGCCGACTCCGTATCCTTCGCCAAAGTAATCATCGCCGCGATTGAAATGATTCTGCCCGTATTGAGGAACAGCTCCCGAATGACGACCGATTCCACACGAAGCTGTCCTTTTAACGGCAGCAAGCTCATCATACGGAAGTAAAACGAATTGAGCGTATTGACCGTAAGCGGATTGCAGATCGAGAATAAGATCATAAAGATCACAACCGACCATAGCTTCACGTCAATGAGCAGCATAGCTGCACCTAATAGAACACCCGACACGGAATAAAGCAAGTACTTGCTTACATTCTCTTTGCCGCTTCTTTTCGTAATGGCATAGCCGGTAGCTACAGTCAACGCTGAGAAAAAGACGCCCAAATAGCCGACCCAATCTTCCCGCCCTACGGTCTGATAGAGAAGAATGTTCGGAAGAAACAGCATAACGCCCTGGAACAGCCCCATTAAGAAAAAGCTGATCAGCGCCTTCAGCCAGCGCGGGTGCTTCTGCATAATTAATAAAGTGAATTTCAAGTAGTACGCTTTATGATGCGACTTCATTACCGGAATGCGGAAGCTGATGAGCGCCGCTATTAAGAACATGACGAAGGCCAGCATAAAAATAAACATATAGCCTTGGAGCCCTTGGCTCCGTTGAATAATAAAGCCCGCAAGCGCCGGACCCGCTAGACCGGCCGTATTGAATACAATCATATTGACGCCTAAGTAACGGAGCCGATTCGCCTCGGTCGACACATCGTACTGCATAACGAGATAGCCAGTCCAGTAGAAACCGCTTGCAATACCGTTTAGCAATGCGAACGCAATATAATAGTGTGCAACTTGTTCCTGTGCAATGACGACAAGCAGATAAAACATCGCATTCAGCGCGATGCCAATCCGGTAAGTCAGCATTTTGTCCCGCCGCTTGGCAATCCAGCCGCCAAAAGCAAACACAAACGGGGTAGTCGCAAATAAAAGGATGTTATAGAGGCCGTTAACCGCCAAGTCTTGCGTCAATCGCCATAAGTAAAGATTGAGAAACAACCCCGACATCGAGGCGCCAAACTGGAAAAAACCGTGAATAATGATTGAGACCACTGCATTTCTGCTCAATCTTCTTTCAGGTGGCAGCAACATTCTGCCCTTGCTCAATTGAAATCTCGATCCTAAGCCGCCCAACATCTGATGCTTCCGCCTCCTGCTATTGTAGTCTTGGCCTGCACAAACTAAGACTGTTGCGTCCATTTTAACACAGCGGCAAATTCAGGCATATGGAGGCCATATGGGCTCCCAGTCCTAAATACAAGCAAATGGCCCGCTGAGGGGCCATTTGCTAAGCATCACTGCTATTTATCAGCGTCATTCTGCCATTATCGGCTTATTTCTCCGTCACCACAGAATAATGTTTAAAGCGCTTAATTTCATACCGGGACTCGTCCTCGGGAAGAGGATCTCCGTTCGCGAAAAGATAAGCAGCCTTCTCACCGTCATGAATGACGGGCTGCTCAAACCGGTAGCGTCCAAACGACTGGACCTGCTGAAATGCTCCGCCAGGATTGGCATAAACGACACTTTCGTTAAATTCTCGCGGATCGATCTGCTCATTCAATAGTACGTAAATATAGGGCATGTTGACTCTGTTTGTAATATAGACCGTACCGTCCGTTACATCCGATGCGTACCGTATCGCCTCACCGAAGGATTCGAAAAAAATCGGACTGATCTGCTCCGGGAATTTCCGGACATATTGATTCGCAAACAGGATGAAATAGGCGGCAAATAAGGCAATAGCAAAGCGGGTTGCCCACTTCTCTTTTTCCGAAAGCCATACTACTCCCGCAACGGTCAACAAGATCAGCGGATAAAAGATTACGTTGATGCGGTTAATGTTGGCATCGCTAATAATGAAAGCCATCGCTACCGAAATCGCCAGCCATATCAAAATGATGAGCTGTATCGGATCTGCTTTACGCTGCAGCGCACTGATCGTCGTTGCAAGCCCCAATATAATGAGCGGTAAAGCGATCGGATACAAATAGCCGTATTCCGGCAGCGCATTCCAGATGAGACCGTCGTTCTGGCTTATTATAATTTCGAAAAACCGCTTCATATGGCTCAGCCCGGTCGACATCATATCCGAGCCAAAAATGCTCGACTGCTGTTCGACTCTCGGAACCGTAAGCTTCGGTATCGTCACGAGAGCTGTAATGGCGTTCATGGAGTAGCGATTAATGATGACAAAGAGCAGGATAGGAAGCGCCAGTATTGTGAAGGTTGCTCCATTTACTAGAATACGGCGCAAGGAAACTAGTCTCTTGACGTAAAACACGACATAAGTCGAAAGGACGAATAGCGGTGCGAAAAAATAGGCGGTTCCATAGGCGTATAGGGACAGCGCCATCGATATCGAGAACGCCAGCAGCCATTGCGGCCGCTCTATCGCTTTGCAAGCAAAGTAGACAGCTAGCAGCACCAGAGCAGGCATCAAGTTGGATTCCAGCGCCCAGCGCGACATCATAATATGCCATGGGCAAATCACGATTATAAAAGCCGCAATAAGCATGACACGGCGATTGTCTGGAATGAACCTTTTTGCGATCGCGTAGAACAGAAACAACGTGATGACTCCGGCAATCGCGCTCACGATTCGTATCGAAAACGTGTTCAAGCCAAAAAGATAAATGAACGGCATCGACAGATACGCGTACAAAGCATTTTGCCCGCTGCCCCAAGCGATCAGGTGAATAGGCAGAAAGCTGCCGTTCCGGTCTACACCGTAGTGCAGGATCGCATATGCGTCGTAGCCTATCGAGGCTTCATCTTGGTTCAAGCCGGCCGGCAGTGACGAGATAGCCACCAGTCGAATGAAAATTCCGATGCCGAATAAAACAGCCAGCAGCGGATTGTTTTGTAGCCAAGTGACGATCTGCTTCATCCTGGCCAAGAGATCAAATTTACTCGTACTGCGCCTCTGCCTTCCCACATTCGTTTTCAATTGCGGATTCAATGTTGTCCCCCTGCTTCCTCTTTGTATACAAACATTCTAATTGGTAAGTATTATGCTACAATGCTACAATCGTATCAGGAACTCCTCGCCGAGACTAAAAGCTCGACGCACAATATACGCTGGCAAGCAAACTACCCTCTAATCCACTCATTATGGAACTAGAAGGCAATACTGGGATTATAGTATGTTTAGCTGATTCTAGCAATAAATATCTTGCTCACACTGCTCTCATCATCGGTAACTCCAACTCTATGAACTATTGAATCTACGAACATTCAGAATGTTCTCCTTAGCTTTGATTATGAGCTTGTCTCCCTAATTTTAAATTTTGTAATTAACCTGACCCATGCTCTGCCGACTATTTTTAAAAACAAAATGCAAAAGTGCAGGTTGTTTAGCCATTTCATGGCCGATATGGGCATCAAAATGTAAAAATGCAGGCTGATCGCAACTTTTCGGGTCATTCTGGCCCAATTGGTTGATTTCAAATGTATTTTTGCATTTTGAAGGCTGTATGCAGCCTTTTTGACTAAATCAAAATGCACTTTTGCATTTGAAAGACAAGGGCAGTTTATTCGGCTTGTCATATTAATTAAATTGGGTAGGGTTGGACTTACTTTTAGCGATTGCTGAAGCCAAACATCAGATTTACTGGGAAAAAGTGTGGGTTGCATGGAGGTTTTGAGATACTTTGGATCGTTGAGTGGGTACCCGCAGTTTGAATATAAAGCAAGATGCAGTATGGCATTGAATAAAGACCGCTATACGCTATAAATAACCAGAGACAACTTGCTCGCGCAAAGTTATTTCCGAACGTTTTTAACCATAATAAACAAAAAAGCCTGCCGCAAACATGCGGCAGGCTTCTCGTGCTTGGCGACGTCCTACTCTCCCAGGACCCTGCGGTCCAAGTACCATCGGCGCTGGAGGGCTTAACGGTCGTGTTCGGTATGGGAACGCGTGGTTCCCCTCCGCCATCGCCACCAAACGGGATTTTTCGCTGAATGCTCTACTTGAGTTGCCTCAGAAAAGATCCAATAATAAATCTGCTAGGGTTTTGCGCCCTGAAAACAGGATGCGAATTGAAATGATTGCTTTAGCGTCCCCTGTATCGGGGTCCCCGGAAAGTATTCGGAATAAGCTGCAACGCTTATCTTCACTTTTTGGGGTGTATTTAGGATAAGCCCTCGACCGATTAGTATTCGTCAGCTCCACACATTGCTGTGCTTCCACCCCGAACCTATCAACCTC
>NZ_BMHY01000015.1 GCF_014641555.1 Paenibacillus radicis (ex Gao et al. 2016) | reverse complement strand
TTCAGTCTTTTGCCACCCATACCGAATCATCTCCCTTTTCTTTATTTTAATTCATTTGGATAGGGAGACTCTAGTTTATTTAGGGGGTCTTGGAGCTTTTACATGTTGTTTCGATTTCAGCGGCCTACAGCAACCCAGACTCGTAAAATGGAATCATGGAAACTCGAGCGATACCGGAAAGTTAATAAGCGAGTGAAAATCGCTGATGATCATAAATAATGTTTACCTTTTCTAACAGCAAATTAGAGAGGAATTGGTTCATTTCGCATTTGGGTGAGCGGAGCGTTTTGAGTTCGGGATGATTTTTTGCAGATTCTATCCATTTGTTATCGTGTAAGCGATAGAGAAAATGGAATCAAGAATAGCAGCACGAACCAAAACGCGCAGGGAGCCCGGGGGTTAGACGAACCAAAACGCGCAGCGCCCCGGGGCAGGATGAACTAAAATAGCGCTTTTTTTCGTTTTTGCCCATTGCATTGGCGAAATGATCATCGCGCTGAATCGAAATCGGAATCGTTTTTTACGTTTTGCTCATATCGGGAGTATCGCCGCGGTTGCTATTCTGTGGAGGAGATGCATCTCGTACATTTTTGAACTCGAAAATGAAAAGGGGTAGAGCTATGAAACGTCTTTTAGCTTCAACGCTGGTCATTATGATGCTGGCTATGCTGGCAGTCGCTTGCTCGTCGAACGGCGGCAAAGAAAGCGGCAGTGAAGGCAAGAACAATACTAATAATAGTGAAGCGTCCGGAGAGCCAACGAAGTACCCGATTGAAACAGATAAGAAGCTCACGTACTGGGGCGAAATTAACGGAAACCTGATCGGCGTAAAAGCGAGCCACAAAGATATTCCGTTCTTCCAACAATGGCAGAAGAAAACGGGCGTTTCGCTTGAGTTTACGGCGCCGCCTACCGGACAGACGAAAGAAGCGCTCAACGTATTGCTTGCTTCCGGTGATCTGCCGGATATGATCGAATTCAACTTCCTGGGCGACTTCCCGGGCGGTCCTGAGAAAGCGATCAACGACGGTTACATTCTCAAATTGAATGATCTAATTGATCAATATGCGCCAAACCTGAAAAAGTTTTTGCAGGATAACCCGGATATCGACAAAATGGTCAAAACCGATAACGGCAGCTACTATGCCTTCCCGTTCATCCGGGGCGATGAGTATTTGCGCGTATTCCAAGGGCCGATTATCCGCCAAGACTGGCTCGATGAGCTAGGCCTTCCGGTTCCGGAAACGATTGACGATTGGACGACGACGCTTACGGCTTTCAAAGAGAAAAAAGGCGCTTCGGCTCCATTCACAGTGAACAGCAAACCGCGTTACTTCAATGATTCCGGCAACGGCGCATTCCTTGGCGCATTTGGCGTAAACCGCGGCTTCTATCAAGAGGACGGCGTAGTGAAGTTTGGACCAGCTGAAGCGGGCTTTAAACAATATTTGGGTCTGTTCCGCGACTGGTATGCCAAAGGTCTGATCGACAAAAACATTGCAACAGCTGATACGAAAGCAGTGGACGGCAATATCGCATCCGGCGCAACTGGCGCATCGGTCGGCAATGCCGGCGGCGGCATCGGCAAATGGCAGCCGCTTGTAGAGGCTAACGATCCGAAAGCAGTGCTGGTAGGTGCACCTTATCCGGTACTGAACAAAGGCGAAACGCCGAAATTTGGTCAAAAGCATCAAGCTTACGCTTCTGAAGGCACGGTCGCGATCAGCGCATCGGCCAAAGATCCGATTCTTGCAGTTAAAATGCTCGACTATGGTTACAGCGAAGAAGGCCGCCTGTTCTTCAACTTTGGTACAGAAGGCGAAAGCTACAACATGGTAGACGGTTACCCGACTTATACCGATCTGCTGATGAAAAACCCGGACAAATTAGCTCCGGCGCAAGCGATTTCGATGTATGCCCGCGGCAGCTACAACGGTCCGTTCATTCAGGACAAACGTTATGCCGAGCAATTTTTCGCCCTGCAAACGCAGCGTGACGCTGTTGTAACTTGGGGTAAAACGGATGCGGCGAAATACAATTTGCCTCCGATTACACCAACGCCGGAGGAAAGCTCGGAATACGCGACGATTATGAATGACATCAATACGCTGGTGGATGAAATGTCACTCAAAATCATTCTCGGCACAGAGCCGCTCGACGCTTATGACAGCTATATTGCGAAAATGAAGCAGTTGAAGCTGGACCGCGCGATCGAGATTCAAAAAGCAGCTTTGGAACGCTATAACAACAGATAAACAAAGCGGGGAGAGGGCTTCGCCTTCTCTCCTCCAATTTGGGTGGAGGTGAGCAGCTTCATGGCAAACGCGCAGGCGCTGAAAAGCGGAAAGACCGGAAAAACGGGAAAAAGCCGTTTCATTCGCGACCTTATGATGAATAAATACTTGTACTTGATGATGATTCCGGTCGTTGCCTATTACATCGTCTTCCATTATGCGCCCATGTACGGAGCGCTGATTGCATTTAAGGAATATACGCCGATGAAGGGAATACTCGGCAGCGATTGGGTAGGACTCAAACATTTTAATGACTTTTTCAACAGCTATTACTTTGTCCGTATATTGAAAAACACGCTGATTATCAGCTTATATTCACTGCTGTTCGAGTTTCCGGCTCCAATTATATTAGCGCTGCTGATCAATGAGGTGCGCAGCAAGGCATTCAAGCGCGTGGCGCAAACGATTACTTATATGCCGTATTTTATTTCACTTGTCGTCATTTGCGGCATCATTACGGATTTCACCAATGCGGATGGCGTTATTAACCGGTTGTTCATGCTATTCGGCTACGACGGCCAAGCCATGCTGCAGAAGCCGGAGCTGTTCCGGCCGATCTATATTTTATCGGAAATCTGGCAGCGTATCGGCTGGGAATCGATCATTTACATTGCCGCACTGATGAGCATTGACTTAGAGCAGTATGAGGCCGCCCGCATGGACGGCGCAAGCAGGCTGAAGCAAATTTTCCACATTACGCTGCCCGGCATTATGCCGACGATCGCCATTATGCTGATCTTGCGGATGGGCAATTTGCTGAATGTCGGTTTTGAAAAAATCATTCTGCTGTACAATCCCGTTACTTACGAAACCGCCGACGTTATTTCGTCGTTCGTATACCGCAAAGGCCTTCTGGAGTTTGGCTGGAGCTACAGCTCGGCCGTTGGGCTGTTCAACTCGGTCATCAACCTGGTGTTGTTGATTACGGCCAACTATGTGAGTCGCAAAGTTAACAAAAGCAGTTTATGGTGAGGTGAAGCAGATGAGAAAAGAGTCAACTATTGGAGACAAAGTGTTTGATACCGCGATCTATGCCGTCCTCATTTTCCTCGTTGTCGTGACGCTGTACCCATTGCTGTATGTGTTGTTCGCATCGTTCAGCGACGCAGGTCAATTGGTGGGGCATAAAGGCGTGCTGTGGAAGCCGCTGGGGTTCGATCTTGGCGCCTATAAAAGTGTGCTAGAAAATCCGGGCATCGCGATCGGCTATCGCAATACGCTGTTTATCGTTGTGTTTGGCCTTATGGTCAATTTGTTCATGACGTCGCTTGGCGCGTACGTCCTGTCCCGTAAAAATGTGCTGTGGAACAATGCGTTTATGATCTTTATCGTATTTACGATGTTTTTCAGCGGCGGGCTGATTCCGCTCTATCTCGTTGTGAAAGGGGTCGGACTGCTGGACTCCCTCTGGTCGACGATTCTTCCGTTCTCGATCAGCACGTTTAACCTGATCATTATGCGTACAGCTTTTATGGGCGTACCGGACAGTCTGGAGGAATCGGCCAAAATCGACGGGGCGAACCATTTCACGATTTTGTTCCGCATCATTATTCCGCTTTCCATGCCCGTTATCGCCGTTATGATCCTCTACTATGCAGTAGACAAATGGAATGGCTGGTTTTACGCCTCGGTATTTATCCGCAGCCGGGAGCTCTTCCCGCTGCAGCTCGTCCTGCGTGAAATATTGATTGCCAACTCGACAGACAGCATGTCGGCAGGTGCCAGTGCAGGAGACAGGCACCAGATTGGCGAAACGATTAAATACGCAACCATTATGGTTGCAACTGTTCCGATTCTTTGCGTCTATCCGTTCGTTCAACGGTTTTTCGTGAAAGGCGTAATGGTAGGTTCTCTGAAAGGCTAACAGCTAGAGGTTAAAGTCTAATCGAAGCAAACGACAGAGAGGGGCTTTTACGGATGCAAGCAGTAAATCAATCTTTGGATGCACAAGCGATATGGAAGCGCATTGAAGCGAAATTAAGCGTCATGCATGAAAGCATCGGCGGCAAGTCGCCGCATGTGGCAGGAGCGGACGGCAAATACGATGATCAGCGCGTCGATTGGTGGACGAGCGGCTTCTGGCCGGGCATTCTGTGGATCGCGCATGAGATGACCGGAGAGGAAAAGTACAAAACCTCAGCTTGGAGCTGGGATGAGCGGCTGGAGAGGCAAATGATCGAAAAAAACTCATTCGACCATGATGTCGGCTTTCATTTCCTTCCGACCGCGGTATTTAAATATCAGCTGACAGGGGATGCGGACGCGGAGCGCCGCGCGTTGTTCGCTGCGAATTTCCTGGCGGGCCGTTTTAACCTGAATGGCCGTTTTATCCGGGCCTGGAACAGCGATATGCATGGCTGGTCGATTATCGATACCGCGATGAACCTGTCGCTGCTCTTCTGGGCGACCCGCCAAAGCGGAGACCCGCGCTTTGAGCAAATAGCCAGAGCGCATGCCGATACCGTTTTACGTTATTTTATCCGCGAGGATGGCTCGGTCAACCATATCGTCTGCTTCGACCCTCATACGGGATTGTATGACGAGACGCGGGGCGGTCAAGGCGCCGCGCCGGATTCCGGCTGGAGCCGGGGAGCGGCTTGGGCGCTGTATGGCATGGCGAATACGTTCCGCTATACGGCGGACCGCTCCTATCTGCGGGCTGCGCAGCGCGTCGCTCATTATTTTGTAGCGAATTTGCCGGAGGATAATGTGCCGCATTGGGATTTCCGCGCCGATGTACAGCTGGACAATGAGCCGCGTGATACGTCGGCAGGCGCCATTGCTGCCTCCGGCATGCTGGAGCTGGCTGAGCTGCTTCCGGAGAAGGAAGGCCGGGTGTACAAACAAGCGGCGGAGCGCATCCTGCAATCGCTGCATGATCATTATGCGACATGGGACGATGACAGCCATGAGGCGATGCTGCTTCACGGCACGGGACATAAGCCGGCGGGGCAAAACGTCGACGTCTCGCTCATCTACGGCGACTACTTTTTCGTCGAGGCGATCGCCAAGCTGAACGGCTGGAAGCATCGTATTTTCTAATTGCCGCCCTATTCATCCATAATAATAACAGCCTGAGCGGAATACGCCGTTCGGGCTGTTTTTGCTGCTCTTATGCGGGTTTTACAGGACCAAACGATCATATTGTCAATCCGATTGAAACTTTTGCCCATTCCATTTCATGAAATGATAGCGCTATAATAGGATTCTGCAAGCCAGTCCAACTGGGATGATTTTATGTAAACGAGGAGATATAGTTGAATCTGACTTCTTTATGGAACAAGCGTAAAAGCATCGTGTTTACATGGCTCATTTCCTATTCGGCGGTTTTAATCGTGCCGATTATAATCAGCCTGATCATTTATTCGCAATCCAGCATGGCACTCAAAAGCGAAATTCATCGCGCCAACGATTCTTTGCTGAAGCAGGTGCGGTACACGATCGACAATCAGATCGATCTGATGAAACGGTTAAACATGGAGCTCACCTGGAACTCCAAGCTGCAGTCATTGATTAATTCTACGGGCAAGCCTAGCGAGGCTCAGTTTGGCGCCTATCAATTGGTGAAAGAATTCCGTACGTACAAAACGTCCTACGCGTCGATAGACGAGTTCTATGTCGCTTGGGAACAGGGAGCTTCCATCTTGCGTCCGGGCAACGTCAGAGACTTGCCGACCGCTTTTCAGACGATTCACCAGACGGGGACCATGACGTACGAAGGATGGCTCGACACGATCCGCAAGTCGGCGAGCAACCGGTTTACGCTGCTGCCAAGAGGGGATGCCCCCGATACGAAGCAGTCTATCGCGTATATTACGCATTTGCCCAAGGACCTCAGCGGACAGGAGACCGGCACCGTTGTCGTAATGGCGGATACGGTCCGTTTCAGCGCAGCCATCGAGAACATTTCCGGCTTCAGCGGCGGCCAAGCGCTGGTTCTTAATGCAGATAACGAGGTGCTATTGTCCAATAAGCCGGTTACAGAAGAGATCACCCGTCTGCTGCAAAATCATTTGAATGGAATAAGCCAGGCATCCGCTTCCGAAACGGATGGCGATCTGGAATTGTTCTATATGTCATCGGCTGTATCGGATTTGAAATATATGCTCGTCATACCTAGCAATATCTACTGGCAGAAAGCAGAGTATGTCCGCAAATTTACTTATATCAGCATTGTTATCAGCATTCTCGGCGCTGTTGTGCTGACATGGTTTTTCATGCGCCGCAATTACTCGCCGATTAAGCAAATCGTGCAATCGCTCATGGACCGAAGCGCGCAGGAGGAGCGGGTGGAGTGGAATGAGCTGAGCTTTATCGAACGTGCAATTACGAGAACCCGAAGCGAGAAGGAGCAAATTGCGACGGAGCTGAAGATTCATCAGCATGCGCTTCGCTCCAATATGTTCAACCGGCTGTTGAAGGGCAGGGTCGATACGCTGGTGCCTTACGAAGAGGCGTTCCAATCCTTCGGCATTGAGCTGCAATCTGATCAGTTCGCTGTCATTTTGTTTGCAGTGGAGAATGGTGAGAGCATCTCCTCCGAGCTGCCGGGGCTGGACGGAGGCGCGAAGATGAAGCTGCTTCAATTCATCATTACGAATGTGGTTGAAGAGCTGTCGGGGCAGCAGGGTCATTACGGCTATGTAGCCGAAATCGACGATATGATGGCCTGCATCGTTAATTTATCGGAAGCGGATGCAGGCGGCCGTAAAGACGAGCTGCAGCAAATCGCCTCCGAGGCACAGCGTTTCCTGATGCGTTTCCAAATGGATTTGACCGTTTCTATTAGCGGCACGCACACTTCGCTGCCGGGAATTGCGGAGGCGTATCAGGAGGCTGTCGATGCGATGGAGTATAAAATGGTGCTGGGCAAAAAAGGCATCATCCATTACGATGATATTCGGTTCGACAACGGTGAA
Organism: Paenibacillus radicis (ex Gao et al. 2016); assembly: GCF_014641555.1. Lineage (GTDB taxonomy): Bacteria > Bacillota > Bacilli > Paenibacillales > Paenibacillaceae > Pristimantibacillus > Pristimantibacillus radicis. Next base: position 98,184 of record NZ_BMHY01000015.1, on the reverse strand, counting down.
GCCGTACAATCCGGCTATTACTATCCGCTGCAGGTGGAGCAGCAGATGATTAATTTCATCAAGGCCGGCGATTTCGCCCAAGCCTCCTATTACATGAACGACATTATGCAGCGAAATTTCGCCCAGCCGATTATGTCGCTGACGCTTGCGAAGACGCTCATCTTCAATCTTGTCGGCACGATGGCGAAGGCGATTAATGAGCTGGGTGACGGAGAAAGCAGTCTGCTTGGCGACAATCCGCTCTGGATGGAAAAGATATTGGCTTGCGATACGATTCAGGAGATGCAAACGGAGCTTCAACAGCTGCTTGGAGAGGTTTGCGTCTTTGCGGCAGCCCGCAACGAAAGCCATATGACACAGGAGCGGGCGGAGTCGCTTCGCGGACTTGCTCAAGATGTCGTCCGTTATATCGAGGAGGAGTACCGCGACCCGAATCTGAACGTCAACATGATTGGCGAGCGGTTCGATCTGAAGGGCAGCTATTTGTCGAAGCTGTTCAAAAGCCAGATCGGCGAGGGGTTGCTTGATTATATCCATAAGTTCCGGATCGAACAGGCGAAAGAGCTCATTCGCTGCAAGCAGAGCTCGATTTCCGACATTGCCAAGCAGGTCGGCTACAATGAGGCTGCCACCTTCATTCGCGTATTCAAAAAATTCGAGGGTATAACGCCTGGTAAATATAAAGAAATGATCTGATCTGAATGCTGGGGGCATTGATGATGAAGAGGATGAGGCGAAAAATAGCGGTGCTCCTGCCGGCTCTGCTGGCAACTGTTCTCCTTGCCGGCGCTTGCGGTCAAAGCGGATCTTCCCGTTCGGCGGAGCTATCAGGGGATACGGGATATAAGCTCACTTATTGGGCGGAGCTCAACGGCAATGCGGCGAGCGTAAAGCCGAGCTTCCAGGACGTACCTTTCTTCAAGGAATGGCAGAAACGGACGGGCGTGCAGCTGGAATTTATTCAGCCGCCCGCTAATCAAGCGCAGGAAGTGATCAATGTGCTGCTCGCTTCAGGCGAGCTGCCGGATATGATTGAATATGAATGGTCGAATTTTCCCGGCGGTCCGGCTAAAGCGATTTCCGACGGCTATTTGCTGCGGCTTAACGATGCCATTGACCGCTATGCGCCTAATCTGAAAGCTTATTTGAAAGCGCATCCCGAGATCGATAAGCAGATTAAGACCGACGACGGCAGCTATTATGTCTTTCCATTTATTCAGAATGACGATACGCTTCGTACCTATCAGGGTCCCATTATCCGCAAGGACTGGCTCGACGAGCTGGGTTTGGAGGTTCCGACAACGATAGATGAATGGCATACGGTTTTGAAAGCGTTTAAAGAGAAAAAAGGAGTCATTGCTCCGCTGACGTTTCTTGGCGTTCCGTACGTGCTGTTTGGCGTTGAAAGCGGCAGCTTCATCGGCGCTTATGGCATTAAGAAAGGGTTTTATACGGACGATGGCGAGGTGAAGTACGGACCTATCGAGCCCGGCTATAAGCAGTTTCTCGCTTTGTTCCGCCAATGGTACGCAGAAGGACTGATCGATATCAACATGGCGACGGTGGATACCAAAACGCTGGATGCCAGCATGCTGTCGGGCAGATCCGGTGCCAGCATCTGGAACGCCGGTGCGGGCATCGGTACCTGGCAGCCGATTATGCAGGCCAAGGACCCTAATGCCAGATTCGTACCGGCTCCGTATCCGGTGCTGCACAGGGGCGAGAAGCCAAAGTTTGGCCAGCGCGTCCATTCGTATATGAGCAGCGGCGGTGTTGCCATCTCGGCCAAGAGCGAGCATGTCGAGGAAGCGGTGAGGCTGCTGGATTACGGCTATGGGGAAGAAGGTCATATGCTGTTCAACTTCGGCATCGAAGGGACGAGCTATAAGATGGTCGACGGCTATCCGGCCTATACCGATCTCATCCTGGCAAACCCCGATAAGCTGGCGCCTTCTCAAGCTTTAGCGATGTATACGAGAGCCAGTTACTTCGGTCCATTTGTACAGGATAAACGGTATATCGAGCAATATTACTCGCTGCCTGAGCAGAAGCAGGCCATTACGTTATGGGCCGATACCGATGCGGACAAGCATAATCTTCCGCCTGTCCAGAAGAGCGAGAAGGAGAGCGCGGAGTTCTCGGCCATTATGCAGGATGTAACGACAATGGTAGATGAGATGTCGCTGAAAATCATTTTGGGCATCGAGCCGCTTGATGCCTTCGAAGGCTACACAGCGCAGCTGAAGGAGCTTGGCGTAAACCGGGCGATCGCGATTCAGAAAGCAGCATTTGACCGGTATAACGACCGGTAATAGAAGGCAATGCGCGCGAGAAAAGAAGGTGATCCGGCAGCAAAATGCCGGATTGCGTTTTTTTTCCATTTTTGGTATAATAAAAATGAATTCGATTTCATTTTTGATTCTATTACAGTCTACCTGATAGAATTCTACATAAGGTTTCGATAACAGACATTTCGCACGGTGATAAGCTCTTATTCTATATATGAGCTTTTCATAGTAAGAGATCAAAGACAATGATTTATGAAACCGATTACATTCGAGATGGAGGTGTTGCGAACTCATAGTGGGAGTCTGCTCCCTGCACCTGGAAGTCCAGTTGCTTACTCCAGATTACGCCTTTCGCTTCAATCGCTTTATTTGCGTACTGAACGGCAAAGCCTGAAGTCAGTCAGACGAAACTCCAATGCATATAAAAATGAGAGGATGGATGATGATGAAAAGAATGTTCCTGCTCACGATGTCATTTGTTGTGCTGCTTAGCTTAATCGTAATAACTCCGAAGCCGGCGACCGTCGAAGCGGCGTTTGGACCTTCCGATTTCTTAAAAACGAGCGGTAAAGTGATTCGCAACAACTCCGGTACCGGGGCTATCGTGAATTTGCGCGGGCCGAATCTCGGCGGATGGCTGCTCCAGGAAGAGTGGATGTCGCCGATGAATACGCCGGACCAGTATACGCTGACGCAAACGCTGTGGAACCGGTTTGGTACAGACGGCAATCATAATCTGCAAAACAGCTATCAGGACATTTGGATTCAGGCGAGTGACCTCGACAACATTAAGAGCATGGGGCTGAACTCGGTACGGGTGCCGATCTATTGGGAGGATTTCATGAACCCGGACGGCACAATGAAGCCCGACTCGGTCTCCTTCCGAGAGCTGAATTGGCTCGTCGCAGAAAGCGCGCAGCGGAATATTTACGTCATTATCGATTTCCATGGCGTACAAGGGGGAGCCTGTCCATGGCATTCTTGCGGCATCTCGAACTCGAATCAGCTGTGGACGAATACAACTTATCAGGACCGCACTGTGCAAATCTGGGAGCGTATCGCAACCTACTACAACGGGAATCCGACGATCGCCGCTTACGATTTGCTGAACGAACCGCTCGTATCGAACGGCGCAGCCGAGAATGCTGCGCAAATTAAGAAGAAGTTCGATTATTACGATCGTCTGTACAAAGCGGTACGGGCCAAGGACCCTAATCATATCATTATGGTTGCCGCATTCTTCGATTGGGAGCAGGCGCTGCCGCCGTCCACCTACGGCTGGACGAACGTTGTCTATGAGACGCATAACTACAATTTCGACCAATACGACAACTGGAGCGTAACCAATGCAATGATGGATAATTGGCTGTCGAAGATGGCGCAATATCAAACGGCTTGGAATGTCCCGGTCTATGCGGGTGAATTCTCTTATGGCCAGCTTGATCTATGGGAGAAATGGCTGGGCGGCTTGAATGCGCTGAACGCCTCGTGGTCCAACTGGTCCTATAAAGTAAGAGGTGGCGGCAATTGGGGCTACTACAACAACAATAACAACCCGATTCCAGACATTTATAACGACAGTGCCGCGACGATCGTTGCGAAGTGGAACAGGTTCCAGACTTCCTATTTCCAGCCGAATACCGGTCTGATCAATGTCATTAAGAAATATTCGACTCAAGCTCCTGCGCCGGTAACGAGCACCTCCAGCATTCAGGCGCTGGCCAACAACAGCTATGTGAGCGCAGAGAATGCAGGTGTTGGTCCGCTTGTTGCGAACCGGCCGACGGTAGGAGGCTGGGAGAAGTTCACGGTCATTAACAATGCCGACGGAACGATCTCGCTTCTGTCCGCAGCCAACAATCGATACGTAACGGCCGTTATCGATGAGAATTCCCAGCTGGTTGCGCGGGCAACCTCGATCCAGGCCTGGGAGAAATTCCGCAGGATAGATCGCGGCAACGGGAAAGTGGCACTCCAAGCGGTAGCCAACAACAAATATGTAAGCGCTGACCAAAATCAGGGCTCCGTCCTTTATGCGAACCGGGATACGGCGTCCCAGTGGGAAGAGTTCATTATAACAGCGGCACCTTAATGGAGTGACTTAGCAGGCAAAAAAGAGCTGTTCTCCTGTGGTTTTACAGGAGAACAGCTCTTTTGCGTTAACTAAGCGATTTCTTCTTCGCAGCAGGCATAGATTGAAATAAGGTGACCTTGTTTTTACCGGTCGTCTTGGAGTGGTACATCGCTTCATCAGCCAGCTTCACCAGCTCCTGTACGGAATCGGCATCCTTCGAGGTGCTGACCCCGACGCTAATCGTCACGATCGTCTCTAGCTCTACCCGTTTGCGAATCGATTCAGCAACCCGCTCAGGCTTCACCTTATCGGTGCCGATGCAGGCGAGCAGCTCTTCACCGCCATAGCGGCCTGCCGTGCCGATACCGGCCGACTCCTCTTTAATGATCTCGGATACTTGTTTGAGCACGCCGTCCGCTTTATGATGGCCCTGCGTGTCGTTGAGCTTCTTGAAATTGTCGATGTCGCAAAAAATAACGGCGGTACCCCGCGATCTGCTCAGCAGTTGCTCCGCCTTCAAATTGAAATGCCTGCGGTTGTACAGGCCGGTCAAGCCATCCGTTATCGACGATTGATAGGTCAGCATCAGCCGTTCGATAACCCATTGGAACAACAGCAGAAACAGCTGTGTGAAATAAACAATTGGGAGCAGATGACTAAGCAGCATCAGCCAGGCAACCGATCCATGGAAGACGTAGCCGTCCGCAATGCGGGACAGCTCTATAATGAAATAAGTGATGAGACTCGCGGAATACCGCGTATTCATCTCCGTTCCCTTCGTGTCGAGCAGGATGAGGAAGGTAACGATTAAGGAATAGAAGTCCAGCGCCAGAAAACGGACCTGCTCGCCTGAGGCTGCGGCCTCCATCGATAACGGGAATAAAGCGTAATGCGCCCCAGCGATAACAAAGGTCAAGACGATCATGACAACGAACGGAGTACTTTTTAACCGGGCGCTCCGATGAGTATATAATTTCATGAAAACAAAGTTTATAATAATAAAAGAAACAATTTGTGTAATGGATGCCGTCACTTGAAGCCATGGCGGCGCAGCTTGCCCAGGATAGGAAATCCAGGCGAGCAGCAGCTGCTGAATCATAAATAAAGGCAAGGCCGAGGTCAGCAAGCGATAGACACGCTTGTTCCGGTAGCTGGCATACAGCCGCAAGGACATAAACAGCATCAGCATTAAAATCACGATGACGCAGGCGGAAGAAATCAGCTGGCCGTCTGGACCTGCTAACCAATGAATAATGGACATAGTTATGTATCACCGCATTTTTAATAGGATGTTAGCCTGCTTGCAGAAACATATGTTCTATACTATCATGTTTTACGGCAGGCGAAAAGTGTCGAAATGCAAATAGGTTACGAGGAGGAAGGACAATTGAACATACTTCAGGCATTATTTTTCCCGCCGGAGCAACCGGGCGGGGTGTCCTCCATGGTCCCTTATATTCAAGACCGTTTTACGAAGCTAGGCTGGCAAATGGAACTGTTCTCGCTGCCCAAGCGGGTTAGAGGAAAAGGACAGGAGGATATTGTCTTCGAGACGTTTGATATAACGGAATTCGCAGGCAATCCGATCGTCGATAAATATTTGCAAACGTTTCGCGATTATATTTGGTGGACCCGCTTGAGAAATAAAGGGTCTTACGATATTATTCATGCGCATCACCCCATTGCAGCGCTAGTTATGAAGCAGCTGTACCCGGATACGCCGGTTATGATGACGATTCACTCCAGCTATGAGCGGGAGCTGATCCTGAACGGTAAAATTGCCGAGAACGGACCAGAGCATCTGTTTCTAACGAAGCTCTATGGCGAGCTGGAAGTGAAGCTGGACCGGCTATTGACGGTGTCGGAGTCTTTCCGTACTTATATTTCTCCCTACATTAAAGATCCGAGCCTAATTAAAGTCATTCCGAACGGATTTGATGAAAAAAGGTTTAAGCCAATCGCCCATGAGAACGCGGTGCCGCAACTCATTACAGTATGCCGCCTCGTTCCGGCCAAAGGACTTGATGTGCTGCTGCGCGCATGTGCGGAGCTGAAGCGGAACGGCCATCCGTTCGTTCTTCATATTATTGGCGACGGACCGATCCGCGAGGAGCTGGAGCAGCTTGCGGTGGAGCTGGATTTGTACGACGACATCATTTTTTACGGCTATATGCTTCATCCGGAGGAATTTATGCCGTTCTTCGATATATTCGTTCTTCCATCCCGCGCAGAGGCATTTGGCTCGGTATTCGCGGAAGCGGCTCTGTGCTGGCTCGCTCTGGTCGGTACGAATGTAGGCGGTATCGCCGAGCAGATCGATGATGGCGTGAACGGGCTTCTGGTGCCGCCCGAGGACCCGATTGCATTGGCCGAAGCGCTGGAGAAGCTCGTGTCCGATCCGATCTACCGGTACAATATCGCGAGATCGGGCTGGGATAAAGCGAAGAAGGTCTATTCCCTGCAGCGTGTCATTTCCCAATTGAAAAAAGTATATTTGTCCTACAAAACGGAGGTGTAGCGGTTGTCCGCGCCTTTTCGATTTATTCACGCCGCCGATCTGCATCTGGATAGCCCTTTTCGCGGCATGAGCAAAGCGCCGGAGGCGTTGAAGGCGCAATTGATGGCCTCTACCTTCGGAGCGCTGCGTGCGATGACGGAGACGGCTATCCGCGAGCAGGTTGATTTCATCGTGCTGTCCGGCGATCTTTATGACAGCGCAGACCGGTCGCTGAAGGCTCAATTGCTTCTGGTCAAGGAATGGGAACGGCTACAGGAGCACGGCATCGCCGTGTTCGTCATACATGGCAATCACGATCCGATGAACGGTGCGAGAGCGGAGCTTCAGCTTCCGGCTTCCGTCACCGTTTTTGGCGCTGACCGCATGGAATACCGGCCGGCTTACTGCAGAAGCGGTGAGCTGGCTGCTTTTGTATACGGGATGTCTTATGGTACCCGCCATGTTACGGAAAACTTGGCTGCCACTTACGAAGCAGAGCCGGGAGCGCCGTTCCATATTGCGATGCTGCACGGCAATGTGGATGGCGATTCGTCGCATGATCCTTATGCGCCCTGCCGCTTGGACGAGCTGATTGGCAGCAAAGGCTTCGATTATTGGGCGCTTGGCCATATCCATACGAGACAGGTGCTGCATCAATATCCGCATGTCGTCTATCCGGGCAACATTCAGGGAAGAAACCCGCGTGAGGCCGGAGAGAGAGGCTGCTATATCGTGGATGTATCTGCGTCGCGTGCGGTATCGCTTACTTTTGCGCCGCTAGACGAGGTACGCTGGCTGGAAGCGGAGCTGCCGATTGCAGGCATAGCGTCGGAGCAGGAGCTGCTGGTTAGACTTGAAGAGACGGCGGATAGAATCGCTTTGCTGGGAGAAGGACGCTCCGTCATGATTCGGCTGCAGCTTACTGGCAGGGGGCCGCTTCATGCGAAGCTGACAGATGCGCTTGTGCGCCGAACACTGCTGGAGCAGCTGCAGGAGACGCGAACGGAGCCGGTGCATGATGTCTGGAGCTGGATCTATGCGCTGGAGGCGAATACCGCATCGGAGCTTCAATTGGAAGGACTAGCGGATGAAGACAGCTTCGCCGGAGAGTTGAGCCGCGTAACGGCAGCTTTGCTTGCCGACAAGGAGCAGTGGCGGACGTTCGCCAGGGAAGCGATAGAGCCGATAGCCGCTCATGTTAAGCTTGGCCGCTTGCTTCGCAGCAGTCTGGAGGAGCTGCCGGACCGCTGGCTGGAGCAGGCCAGGGAGCTGACGCTGGGATTGATGGACGGTGAAGGGAGGAAGGACGGATGAAGCTGCTGGAGGCGCAAATTGACGGATTTGGCCAGCTGCAAGGACTGCAATGCCGGTTGGACAGCAAGTCAGCTATCATATACGGCCTTAATGAAGCGGGCAAGAGCACGCTGATGGGCTTTATCCGGACGATGCTGTACGGGTTCGCAAGACGGAACGGCCCGCCTGCTGACCGTCAGGAACCGGTTAATGGCGGAAATCATGGCGGCCGTCTAATGTTCTCGGATGAGAGCGGGGACGTCTATATTGTAGAGCGCTATGCTTCTGTTAATGGAGGCAAGCCGAAGCTGATCGCGCTGCAGACTGTCGAAGGCGCGGGAGCCGGCGAAGAGCGCTGGCTGACGCAGGAGGAGTGGGAACGCCGTTTCTTGAACGGAACGAGCGAATCGACGTACCGCCAGCTGTATGCGATTACGCTGACGGAGCTTCAGCAGGTCGGGGCGCTGGCCGGAGACGAGCTTGGCCGCTATCTTTATGACGCCGGCTGGGAGAGCGGCAAAGCGGTTGGACAAGCCGAGAAACGGCTGCAGCAGGAGATGGAGTCGCTGTTTAAGCCGCGCGGGGTCAATCAGCAGATGAACCGGCAGTTGAAATCGCTGGAGGGGACGGAAGCGGAGCTTCGCAAGCAAGCCGATGCCATCTCTGGCTACAATACGTTGAAGCGGCAGCTGAAACAGCTGAATGAAGAGCTGGAAGAGTTAGACGAGAGGCTTCCCCTCAAACTGGAAAAGGTGCGGCTGCTGGCGAAAGCGAATGGCGTACGTCCGCAATGGCTGGAGCGTCTGGAGCTGACGCGGGAGCGGGAAAGTCTTGCTGCAGCTGAGCGGATAACGGGGGAAGCGGAGCAACGCTGGCTGGATCTGGAACGGGAGCGTTCCAGACGTCAGGATGGGCTTGAGCAATACAGGCGGGAGCTTGAGCTTATTGAAAGTCAGCGGAGCGGTTTGCAAGTTGACGAATCACTGCTTGGCCGGATGGACGAAGCGGATGCATTAATGCTGGAGAGCGAGCGAATGACGCTGCTGAAGGAAGAGCGCATCGAGCTGGCGTCCGAGCTGCGCGGCGACGAGGAGGCGATAGGACGGCTCATTGCCCGTATCGCGCCGGATTGGACCGAGGAGGAGCTTCGCGCGGTGAAGCTGACGGTAGCGGATCGCGAGCATGTGCGCGGCGTAAAGCAGCAGGAGATGGAGCGCGCGCGGCAGCAGGAGCGACTGCAAGCCGAGCGTAGCCATGCGTTAGAGGCGGAGCGGGATGCTGCTCATTCGCTTGCTGAGGCGGAAGCGATGCTTGCCGGGGCAGAGCAGGCAAGTCAGGCTGGCGGCGCAGCAAGAGGCTTTATATTCGTGCCGCAGACCAGCGAAGCGCTGCTAATGGCATGGAATGACTGCGAGGCGGCGCTGCAGGATTGGGAGCTGGAGCGGCTGCAAAGCGATGCCGCTCCCGGGCCAGAGGCAGCGGCCCGAAGCGAAGCCGGGCTGCTGCTGTGGGCAGCCGCTGCGGCAGCAGCCGGCGCGGCCGTTGCTTTGGCTGTGCTGGCGCCGGGTAATGGCGCAGCTGTATTGGGCGCCGCTGCCGCTGCAGCGATGCTGGCGGCGCTTGCGTGGTGGCGCGGCCGCAGCACGCAGGGCGGCCGTTATGGCGCCGCCGGCGAAGCGGCGGGGCCGCGACAGAGCGGGCAGCGGCGGGGCCGTGGCAGCGGGCAGAGCCGCTATAGCGATAGCGGCGGCAGCAATAGCAGAGATGGCGCAGCAGCAGCGCGGGATATTGGCGAGCGCAGCAAGCGGCTCGTCACGGGCCGTGAAGCGGCCGCGCTGCGCCTGCGGCCAGCGGCGCAGCGCGTGAATGCAGCGCTTGCTGCGCTGCTGCAAGCGCCTGCGGAGGCGGCGGCTGCGCTGCTCGCCGCGCCGGGAACAAGCGGCGCAGGCATGGCCGCTGCACCGGAGCAAGCGCTGGCGGCTCGGCATGCGCGCGAGCAGCTGCGCGCAGCCGTGACCGCGCGGCGCGAAGCGCTGCAGCGCCGCGAGCAGCTGCAGCAAAGCCGGCTGGAGCTCGGGAACCGGCTCCAGCGGCTGCGTGCCGCAGCGGAAGAGCGCCGCGCCGCCGTAGAAGAAGCGGCGCGGCAAAGAGAAGCAGCCGCCGGCGCTTGGCGCGGCTGGCTGGAGGCGCTTGCGCTGCCGCAAGCAATGTCGCCTGATGCGGCGCTCGAAGTATTCGAGCTTGTCGAGCAGGCGCTGCAGCGGCTGGCTCAGCGCGAACGCCGCGCCGCGAAATATGCCGCGGCAGGGCAGCAGCTAGCCGCATTCGAGGCGCAAGCTGCGGAGCTATGTGCCTCGCTGCCTGAGGCAGCGAAGGCAAGTCCGCCGCTGTCGCTGCGGCTGCTGCAAGCGGAGCTGCGCCGGCAGGAAACGGCGCGGCAAGAGGCGGCTCGGCTGGAGGAGCGGCTTGCCGAGCTGAACCTTGCGATCCGCGACGCTAGCGCGCGGATTGACAGTGCCAACGCAGAGACGGCCGATCTCGTCAAGCAGGCGGGTATGGAGACGGCGGCGGAATTTGCCGCAGCGCTGTCTCTTCGCTTGAGACTTTCGTCAATCGACGCTGATTTGAACCGGCTGACGATTGAGCTGACGGCAGGCTTGTCCGAGCAGCGTTTCACTGAATTGAATTCACTGCTCCAGTCCCATGACGAGGCTGAATTAATAGAGCTTCATGCCGAAGCAGTGGAAAGCTATGACCACAGCGAACGAATGAAGGCGGAAAAGCTGGATGCACGGGGAAGAATGAGGCAGCAGCTGGAGCAACTGCTTCAGGAGGACGAGGGGCGCAAGCTGCTTGCTGATAAGGAAATGACGATTGCACAGCTGGAGCAGGATGGAGAGCGCTATGCGGTGCTGGCGGTCAGCGCCTCGCTCATTCGCGCGACGAAGCGAATTTACGAGGAGGAAAGGCAGCCGGAAGTGCTGCGGCTGGCAAGCGAATATGTACGGGAGTTGACGGAAGGCCGTTATGTCCGGGTCATGACGACGCCAGGCGACCCGGCGATTCGGCTGGAAACGGCGGACAAACGTTTCGTTCCAACCGATAGACTGAGCAGGGGAACCGCAGAGCAGGTCTACTTGGCGATGCGCCTTGCTCTGGCTGAAGAAGCGGCACATCGCCAGCGTTTGCCTATGCTGCTTGACGATTTATTCGTTAATTTCGACCGTCCGCGGCTGCTGGCTGCTGCCGGTCTTGTCCAGCGGCTTGCACAATCGCGGCAAATGCTGCTGTTTACTTGTCATGATCACATACGTGATCTGCTAACCGGATTAATGCCGCAAGCTGCGCTTATCCAATTGGAGCGGTAGCTCCATTACGTTTTTATTTCCGTCATCCGTTTGCGAATTATCAAATACAGCCAGCCCAAGCTGACAAGGCCAAAGATCGGATAAAGGGTTGAGAGCAGCGGTCCAAAACCGATCTGGCTGGCGACAAAGCAGCAGAGCAACACGAGAATCGTCAGCATCGAGCGCGACCATTTCAGCCTTTCTTGAAGCTGCAGCGTTAGGCCATAGATGTCCGCGATCAGCGTCGTGAAAATTTCTGCAAAAATTAGAAATACATAAATGAACTGGACGGTTTGACCAAGCTGCTTGGCGATGCCGCCCATCGGAATGGCGTATTGCTGGATGCCCGGCATATGGACGGAGAGCGCGATATGGCCGGCTAGCAGCATGAATCCAATGCCGATGCCTCCGACCCAGGAACCGAGGATGATCGTTTTCCGGTCGCGAATTTCTGCGCCAAGCGGTACAAGCACGGCTTGTGACATCGACAGATTGAAAGCTGTATAGAGGAATGGCGATGCCCAAGCGGCCCAAACGCTATGATCGCTATGGAGCGAGATGAACCGTCCGGCGCCGGGCGTATGGAAGGTGTCGATCATAACGATAACAGTGAACAGCAGCATCAGCGGAACGACGATTGCGTTTACCGTCAGTATCGCTTTCATGCCTTTACGCAGCAGAAAATAGCAGGCGGCAATCGTGATCAGCAAGCCCGCCTGGTACGATATATTCCAGTTTTCGTAAAAGATCGTGCCGGCACCGGCGAGCATCACTGCGGTTACGCCGAGCAGCACAATCAACATGAAATGGCTGATCCAACGGCCGTATTTTTCGCCGAATAGCGCCTTATTCAAATCTTCATACGATTTGGCCTGAATCTCGCTGGAAATGAGCATCATCTTGCTGCCCAGCCAGATGAACATCGCTGTCGCGATTGCGATCGTCAAGGATCCCCAGTAGCCGAAGCGGGTGAAAAACTGCAAAATTTCCTGTCCGGTCGCAAAACCGGCGCCCACGATCGTCCCCATATAGGTGGAAGCGATCTGAAGCACCTTTCCGGTACGTTTCAGCATCATGGCCGTCCTCCGTTCAATAAACCTTCTATATATCCATAGGTATGTTGAAGCGGGGACGAGCATGACAGCTTGTTCGGTTTTTTGGTACTAGCCTCTTATTCAGCGTTGTGAAAATATAAAAAAAGGGCGCTTTCCGTTTCAAAAACGGAGCAGCGCCCTTTTGATTAATAATGGCATGGCAGTGATTGCGATTCATCTAAGCAACTGCTAGCAGCTTAATCGATACGATTTTGCTATGATCCGGATCAAGATCGAGCTTGAGCAGCGTGCTTTTGCCATCGTAAGTAAGAATAAAGCTGTTTTGGGTGTTTGGCTTGCCTAACGCCTTAACAGCTGTCTCGGTTTTATCGCCGACGCGAATGCCGCTAATGCCTGTGGAGATGCTTGCATCATAGACTTCAACGTATTGAATGGCGTTTTTACCGTTAATACCGACGGAAAAGCCCTTGTATTCATGGACTTCAATGGATTCGTCGCCGTCTTCAAGCGTGTAAGTATCACCGGCCTCACCGAATCGTTTGATTAGTTTGGAGCGGGCATCGCCAATCGCCAGACCCATAATGAGAGGCTTGGAAGCGTTCCACTGCGGTTCGCTGCTGGCGGAGCTTTTGCCCCCGGAGTTATCCGACTTGATGTTGGATTCCGCGCTCGTACCGCCGCCGGGTCCGGGATCGGCCGTTTCACCCGTCGGCTCGCCGCTGACGAGGTTGTTTTTCAAATAATTTTTCTGTGGCGTATCGCCTTGCATATAGGATTTGCCGTTCAAGGCATTTGCATCTCCGGTCAAGTCCGGCTTCTCTCCGTTATAATTGCTCTGGCAGCCGGCAGCGACAATCGCCAGCGTAAGCACGGCGGCTAATTTCGCACTGTTATGTAGTTTCGATCCGCGTTTGCGTCTGTTCATTGCTCCAACTCTCCCTATACAGGAATTGAATTCCTGTTCAATTATGTACGTCGGTTCGGCGGTTCTTGTTCCTTATATCGGCAATGCGGGTGGAACCCGTAATATCTGAATTCATCTATTTGCGAGCGTGCAATAACATTGTACTATTCTAGACGGTTGAAACTGGAAAAAGTTTCTGATTTTTGTTGCGCCTGCTAAAAAATATTCGGGCAGCTTCAAGCATGGAATGATGCGCCAATGTTAGCTTTTGCATCATTCGCAGGTTGCGCTAGCAGCCATTCCTATGGTACGTTAACCAAAAGGGATTTTGGTGGAAGGAATGAATACGATGGATATTTTAAAAGAGCGCATTTTACAACAAGGTCTGGTACTTTCGAATGATGTACTAAGGCTCGATTCTTTAATCAACCACCAAGTTGATCCGGCTTTGACGATGGAGATGGGCCATGAATTTGCCAAACGTTTTGCAGGCGAGGAAATTACGAAAGTGTTGACGATTGAATCGTCAGGCATTCCTTCTGCGTTCGCAGCCGCCTATGTGCTGGGCGTTCCGCTCGTGTTCGCACGACGCAAAAAAACGCTCATTGCTGATCCGGAAGCTTATTGCGAGCGGGTACCTTCATTCACGAAGGGAATGGTCACTGACATTATGGTGTCCAAGCAGTATTTGACAGCCGATGATAAAGTATTGTTTATTGACGATATTATTGCAAACGGGGATGCGGCTCGCGGTTTGGTGAAAATTATCGAGCGTTCGGGCGCGCACTTGGTCGGACTAGGCATCGTGGTGGAGAAAACGTTCCAGGCTGGCGGCAGAACGCTTCGTGAACAAGGAGTTCGTGTGGAGCCGCTTGTGAAAATCGCATCGCTGGCGGACGGGCAAATTACGTTTGAATAGCATGTTCCAGTATATATGCTCTTTTCCGACACGGAGTTTTAGCATATAATAGGTCGTAAGTGACTGAGAGGAGGCATAAGCAATGGGAAACTTATCTGCAGAATTTATGAACGCCAAGTTGAACGATGCGAAAGTTCACTTTGAACGTGCGCTCGATTGCAAACATACCGAATTTGATGATCTGTATCCTTATATGATTGAGCATCCGCAATTTTTCTGGTATAAACGTTATGTAGCCTGGTCGGAGTTATTGACGATCGTGAAGCTGAGCGAGGAGCTGGAGATGGAGTGGCGCGATCAGTTTACGGAACGTCAAGCGGATTATATTGCGAAACGCGTTATGTCCTCGAAAGTGCTGGACGAATGGTACGAGACGGAAACGAATGACTCCAAGGAGCATGTCGGTTAAACTGAGGCTTCATAACATAATCGGATAGACCAAAGGATAGACCAAACCTCAATGGGCTGCTTCAGTCCGTTGAGGTTTTTTTTCAAAATTAGGATAGGGAGGCGAGTTGCTATGATAAGCGAAGAGCAATTGGATCAGTTTCGGATTAGCGGCGAATTGGTTAGAGCTATTCGGGATGAAGTGGAGGCTAATGATGTAGTCGGCATCGTCGTCGCATGGGATGATTCAACTGTTGTGTTACGAAAAGCGAATCGGCGCGTATTAAAGCTTAGCCGCGGCTATCGCTTCGAACCAGCCGCGAGCGAAAGAGGGACGACTCTTTAAACGCGGCGAAAGGAGCGGGTATAGTGAAGTGTCCGGTTTGCGAAGATGTCCGTATGAGGGAAGTGGAGAAGGACGGCGTCCTGATTGACGTATGTCCAGAGTGTAAAGGGGTATGGCTCGATCGAGGGGAGCTGGACAAGCTCGTCAAAGGCGTAAAGGAACTGAGGGAAGAGTACGGACGGGATGAAAGGTATAACAACACGTACAATCAACCGCAATCTCAGCCCCCGCAGCAGCCTTATGGTCAGCAGCCGCCCCCGTACCAGCAGAACCAAGGATATGGCAACGGCCAGTACGGCTCCTACAAGGACGGCAAGCACGGTTATCCGCACAAAAAGAAAAAGTCAGTTCTAGACGTCTTCGGCGATCTGTTCGATTGATGGATTGGACGCCGCTCGACGGCGGAGAGTGGGTTGACCTAACGGCATTTCAGCCGAGGGTCGGCCCTTTTTTAGTAGTTTGTTCATTTTGAGCTTTAATCATTACGATGTTTTGCAACGCATTAGACACCGCGTAACATTGAGGGGACATTGTACGTGGAGATACTGTGCAATTCTGACTAGTGCATGATAGCGAACCTACTTCGCAATATAAAGGAGGAAACTTCACTATTTGAGGCCAGATAGCGGCCCAAGACAGCAACAGCGCATCTATTTTCGCTATAGTGTAAGTCAATTTCCTTATAGAGAAAAAAGTTACTTTAATCGCCGCCACGGCCCTCAAACGAACCTTTTAGCCATCCTCTAGAGAAAAATGTTACGTTAATTAGCGAAGGTGCTTCGTTGAGTCGTCGAGTTTTATATTAAGTCAGCCGCCACCTCCCACAGCTCCCAGCGCGCAGAGTGGCTTTATATGCCGGCGGTACAAGCAACAAAAACGCAGGCTGCCACCCCGCGCTGCTATGAGCGCCCAGGTGACAACCTGCGATTTCATCTAAAAGCAGCGACCATCCGCTGCCTCCATTACTCCTTCAATGATTCCCCTTACTTCGCGTAGTAGCCGCCGTCAATTGGCAACTCAACGCCTGTAATGTACGAGGAATCATCGGATGCGAGGAAGAGGACGCCTTGCGCGATATCTTCCGGTTTGCCAAGACGCGGCAATGGCGTTTGCGACAGGAACCATTGCCGCATATTTTCGTCCTTCATCAAGTCGACGGTCATCGGCGTTTCAATGTAGCCCGGATGAATGGAGTTGGCGCGGATGTTATGCTTCGCGTAATCGACTGCTGTTGCTTTCGTCAGCATCCGCACGGCGCCTTTACTAGCCGTATATGGACCTGTGCCGCTGCCGCCGGTCAGTCCGGCGATCGAAGATATATTCACAATTGAACCGCCGCCAGCTTCGATCATATGGGGAATGACGTATTTTTGCCCCAGAAAAATGCTAGTCACATTAATCGACATCGTTTTCTCCCAGGCTTCAACAGTCAAGTCCATGAATGGCGTAGCATTGGAAATGCCGGCGTTGTTGACGAGAATATCGATTTTGCCGAATTTTGCAACCGTCTCATCTACGATGCGAACCCAATCTTCCTCGGAAGCAACGTTATGCTTGAAGCCCAACGCTTCACCGCCGCTGGCTTCGATTTCACGAACGACCTCATTGATTTTATCTTCCTGCAAGTCGGTAACGACCACTTTAGCGCCTTCTTTGGCGAACAGCAAAGCGTCTGCTTTCCCCATGCCGCCGGCTGCACCTGTAATAATAGCTACTTTATTAAGAAGTCTTCCCATTGTTGATTGCCTCCCCGTTCTTGAGATTAAATGCTGCTATTCTTCAACTGGAGCAATTCATTAATACGCTCATATGAAGCGATGAGCAAATCTTTTTCCGATTCCGATAAGTCAGACCAAAGTCCATCCGTAAGCGTCTGGTACTTTTCCAGCATACGCTCGTGAATATGACGCCCTTGGTCCGTAAGCTGCAAATAAACTTGCCGCCGATCCGTCTCAGACACGACACGCTCGACCAAACCTTTTCGAACAAGCTTATTGCTTAAATTCGATACGGCCGGGAGTGTAATGTCCAACACTTTGGAGAAATAAGAGCTGGTAAGCTGCTTCTCATGAAATAATGCCTGCAGGATAAAATATTGCGACGAGGTTAAGTCAAAGTCCGGAAGTTTGGCATAACTCGCGACGATAGTCATCATCTGACGGGCAAACAATAGGGATAGCTGCTCCTGCTTGTCCATCACCATCACCTCATAACGATACGACTTACTAATTTCATATATGCTTCTAATTGAAGTAGTTAAAAGCTTTTAACAATTTAAATGTATCTTATTTTCAAGGTAGAGTCAACAGGACGGAAATGGCAAGCTGCTGAAGCAATTAGCGCTGACTACTGATACGTAAAATGAGGCAGCAGTATTTTGTTTTTAATATTCCTTTACAGGAATATTCCCATAATGGTATATTTAAATTAAGGATACGTGAGCTGATCCGTTTGACGATACAGCCTCGGTGAACATCATTCAATAAGGGGCGATGTCAGGATGGAAATTACAACGTTCAGCGCATTATCCGATCCAAACCGGTTGCAAATTGTCGAGCTGCTGCTGGAAGGTTCCTTGACCGTAGGGGAGATTGCAGAACGTCTGCAAATCCGCCAGCCTCAAGTCTCCAAGCATTTGCGCATTTTGCTTGAGGCAGGGCTCGTCGAAGTGCAGGCGGAAGCCAACAGGCGGCGCTACAAGCTGAGGCTGGAGCCGCTTCAGGAAATAGATGCCTGGCTCGCCGACTATCTGCGTATTTGGAATGAAAGGTTCGACAAGCTGGAGCATTATTTGGATCAGCTCAAGGGACGGAAAAACAAATAACAGGAGGAATTTCAAATGACAAACCAATTGACGCTTAAACCAGAAGGTTCAGTATTAATTATGGAGCGGGAGTTCGATGCGCCCCGCGAGCTTGTGTACGCTGCTTACACGCAGGCGGAGCACTTGAAGCATTGGTGGGGGCCTCGCGGCTGGATATTGTCCTATTGTACCGTCGATTTCCGCCCAGGCGGCATCTGGCACTATTGCATGAAATGCGTGGACGAGAGCCAAGGCGATTTCTTTGGGTTTGAATCTTGGGGTAAAGGCGTTTATAAGGAAATTGCAGCACCTGAAGCATTTACTTACCAGGACTTCTTCTCCGATGCCGAGGGCAATGAGACGGAAGGCATGCCATCTTCAATTGTTGCGCTGTCGTTTGAACCGCTGGAAGGCAATCGGACGAGAATGGTTAGCCGTGCAAAATATGAATCGGAGGATCAGTTGAACAAGGTGCTTGAAATGGGCATGGAGCCCGGCATTGCTCAAACGATGGACCGGCTTGAGGAATATTTGATTACTTTGTAATTATTATAGTAAGTTCGGCAGTACAGCAGAGACAGGCCATCCGGCATTCCGGATTCGCCTGTCTCTTTTCGTTTTAGCGGCGGCGGATTTTCCCCGGGGAAGCGCCGTAATTTTTTTTGAACAGGTGATAGAAGTGACTGAGATTGTCAAAACCGGCTTCATACGAAATTTCGAGTATGGATAAAGTCGTCGTCAGCAGCAGGTTTTTAGCGTAACCCAATTTAAGATGGTTAATGTAGGCCGTCGGCGTCGTATGAAGATATTGCTTGAATACACGGTTCATATGCCCGGCGCTGCGATCCGATAACGTATTCAGCCGCTCCAGACCGCCAGTGAAGTTATCTTTTTTTTGCAGCTCTAGCAGCAGAGCATCCAGCCATTGCGGCATTATTTTTTGATGCTCGTTCTGATCGTTGAAGTAATAATAAGCCAGGGCATCCGTCAGAAAGCTTCGCGCTAATATTCTGGCTTTCTGCTTATCAATTGTCGAGTAGAGATGAATCAACTCTCCCTTTCTGACAAGCGTCTCTACGTCCGAGGGCGGCAGGACGAGGGAGGGCGGCATCCATACGCTTTTTAACTTTTGAGCAATAACGGGATTGGCAAAATATTTAAACGCATCCTCAATCACTTCTTTATAGAAATTGACATTAATAAACTGGCAGTCGGAATCAATATCGTAAAAATCATACCAATGGGTATCGTCAGGGCGGATGAACACCATTGTTCCCTTGTCCAAATCATGCGCTTCGCCATTAATATGATGGATGCATTTGCCGGACGTGATTATAAAAACTTCGTAATAATCATGGCGATGCAGCGGAGTCGTATGTTTAATCGAGTATTCGATATGAAAATTCGCCTGGACCTTAGGATCGATCAGCGTTTCGGCTTTCAGAACGGCAACTTGCATCGTTAGGCTCACCTCATCGTTGAATTACGGGTTAACAATATGATGTTAATATAGCACAAAAAAAGATCAAACAATACAAGACTGATGACGCAATCAAGTGTTACTATCATGCTGTTGGCGGAAAGACATACCCTTCGCCTCATAATTTACGATACTCATATAGCACAATAAATTACTGAAAAAGCAGGTGGAATGCAAATGCAATTGCTAACCCTTAACGGCGTATGGAACATGAAGAGAACCGACGAAGCGGAATGGATTAACGGAACCGTACCTGGCTCGGTATTTAACGATTTGCTTCAAGCGGGCAAAATGGAAGATCCGTTTTTCCGGGATAACGAATACGATGCACTTGAACTGTCCAAGTTCGACTATGAATACAAACGGAACTTTACGGTAGAGCAGGACACGCTTCATCATGACGTTGTTTTGCTGCGCTGCGAGGGTCTCGATACGTTATGCGAGGTTTTCATTAACGGCAGCTCCGTTTTGAAAGCGGATAACATGCACAGAACATACGAAATCGATGTTAAAAATACGCTTGTTGCCGGCGACAATACGATTCATATCGTTATTCAATCGGCCACGCTATACGCGCTGGAAAAAGAGAAGGAGCAGCATTTATCCAGCTGTGCCGACGCTGTACCGGGCATCTCTCACATCCGGAAGGCACACAGCATGTTCGGCTGGGATTGGGGTCCGCAAATTCCTGACGCCGGCATTTGGCGCAGCATCTCGATCGTTGGCTTCGATACGTGCAGAATTGACGATGTATATGTTACTCAGCAGCATTCCGATAACAAAGTAAATCTGGATATTAAGGTAGATCTTCAGAAGTGGAGTGATTCCTCGCTTAGCTTGCGCGCGGTTCTGGAATCGCCGGACGGCAAAACGTATGAACATACGGTTTCTGCTGCAGGCGGTTCGGATGCTTTGCTTCAGCTTGAAGTGGCAGATCCGCAAATATGGTGGCCGCACAACTACGGCAGCCAGCCGCTGTATTCCTTGAAGGTTGAGCTGCTTAATGGCAGCCATGCGATTGACGATAAGTCGTTGACTATCGGGCTGAGAACGTTGACCATCAACCAGGAAAAAGATGCCTGGGGCGAGTCCTTCGAGTTCGAAGCCAACGGCAAACGTATTTTTGCTATGGGCGCGAACTATATCCCAGAAGATAACGTCTTTGGCCGGATCAGCTTTGAAAGAACGGAGAAGCTGATTAAAAGCTGTGTGGAAGCCAACTATAACTGTATCCGAGTATGGGGCGGCGGCTACTATTGCGACGATTATTTCTATGACCTGTGCGACCAATATGGCTTGATCGTTTGGCAGGATCATATGTATGCCTGCGGCAATTATGATTTTAACGAGCAATTTAAAGAAAGTATTCGTCTGGAAACGATCGACAACGTAAAGCGTATCCGTCATCATGCCTCCCTTGGGTTGTGGAGCGGGAACAATGAGCTGGAATACGCCTGGGCATACTGGGGCTGGGGAGAGCGCTACGGCGAGAAGCTCCAACAGGATTACCTCAAGCAGTTCGAGCAATATTTGCCGGAGCTGAACGAGTCGATTGATCCGAATACGTTCTATTGGCGTTCTTCGCCTTCATCCACCGGTAACTTTGACGATCCGAACAATGAGAACATCGGGGATATGCACTACTGGGATGTATGGCACGGACGCAAACCGATTACCGAATTCAGAACGTTGTATCCGCGCTTTATGTCGGAGTTTGGTTTGCAGTCATTCCCGTCTTTGAAAACAGTGGAGAGCTTCACGCTGCCGGAGGATCGCAATATCTTCTCCTATGTGATGGAGTCGCATCAGAAGAACGGCACGGGCAACGAGAAAATTTTGTATTACATCAGCGAATATTTCAAATACCCGAAAAACTTCGACACGCTTCTCTATGTTTCGCAGCTCATTCAAGCGGAAGGGATGCGCAATGCGGTGGAGCACTGGAGAAGAAACCGCGGCAGATGCATGGGGGCGATTTACTGGCAGCTGAACGACATTTGGCCGGTTGCATCCTGGTCTAGCCTGGATTACTTCGGCAGATGGAAAGCTGCTCATTATTCGACGAAAAGATACTTCGCGCCGGTATTGGCATCGGCTTGCGAAGAGGGAACGTCGGTCGCGCTTCATGTGAGCAATGAGACGCTGGAGCCGGTCGAAGGCAAGCTGACTTGGCGTTTGCTGAATCATCGTTCCGAAGTTATCCAAAGCGGTGAACAGGCGGCTGCGGTAGACGCTCTGGCAACGAAAGAGATTGTTGCACTGGATTTTGCCGCTGTACTGGACTCCAAGCAGAAGCAAAGACAAAGCTATTTGGAATTTGACTTCATCGTGAACGGCCAGTCGGTGAGCGGCGGAACGGTGCAATTCGTGAAGTCGAAGCATTTTGACTATTTGAATCCGCAAATCAGCGTACAAGTCAGCGAAGCAGAAGACCGGTTCGTTATCGAGCTGGAGAGCCAAGCTTTCGCCAAATTTGTAGAGCTGGATTTCAAAGCTGCGGATGCCTTGTTCGACGACAATATTTTCGATTTGTCGGCATCCCGTCCGAAGACGGTAACGGTTAAAAAAGACAGCTTATCGGAGACGTTGAGTCTGGATGCATTCCGGGAACAACTTACGGTGCGCAGCTTGTTTGACACGTATGAATAAGTATACAGCTTGAAAGACAGAATGATAGGATCCAAACTTTATTGAAATCATAGAGCATCTCCCTTTAAGGTGAAAGGCAGCCTTCTGCCAATTTACTCTGGAGGGAGATGTTTTTTCGTTACACTATTTAATCCTCATAGTACTAAAAAGGAACATTGCGTCATTCAGCAACATTCACCGTGTGAGCTTCGTCAGAAGGCTATCTGAACAAACGAGAATATATGGAAAATAAGATGTCGCGTTAACTACTCGTTCATTGTTGTGGAGGAAACCTATAATGAAGCATAAATTTAGCCGGATATTTAACTTGAATAACAAACGAAATGGTGCTGTTCCCTTTGCAACGGTCATTCTACTCATTACAGTAGCAGGACTATTAGCTTCTTGTACAAACATAAACGGAAGTTTTTCTTTTTTGCCTGGCTCCGTCTCTACATCAGTTTCTACTCCTAAACCTAGCGACGATCTGTTTATCGTCCCTATTGCAGATAATTCCTATACGATGGATCGGGCAGGCAATATTACATTCAGATATAGGAATGGTGCCGTTACAGTGAAAGCACCGTTAACGCTGGATGTGACGGGATCGGTACCCGGAATGAGCTTTTCTGAAACAGGCTTCTACTTATCGGAGGAAAAAACCGCAATTGTATATGGATTTGCTGACGGGAAATCGTCTCCGCTGCATGTAACGATTAGCAATGACATGGGGAAGACGTGGAATGAATATACGATTGAAGGCGCCAAGGGGTATGATACGAAGTTTATAGGGTTTTCTTCGGAAAAAGAGGGCTGGATCATCTCCGGCGGTTCAGCCGGTGTGGGGCAATCGATGAATTATATTTACCAGACGTCGGACGGCGGCCAGACATGGCAGGAGATTGGTAACGCTAATGAACAATATGCGGAGCAATTGACGGGTGCAGGTTTCTATAACAAGAATATTGGCTTTCTAGGTTTTAGATATTATGAAGACAAAGGACCTGTCATATACTTGACGAAGGATCGCGGGCAAACGTGGGAAAAACTATCTATTGCTTTGCCGGAGCAGTTTGACGAATATGAGAAAACGCCGCTTTCTCCTGTTTTTAATGGCATGGAAGGACGTCTTCCGATCTGGATCAGCAAGAATGGAAACGAAGCTCAAACGATTTATTTAACGAGTAAAGACGGAGGACTCTCATGGGTTTATGAGCAATGACCGGTCAAAACGAAAAATGCCGGGAGAGGTCGTATATCGCATACGATTTCTTCCGGCATTTTTGTTATTTCACAAGGGCATTCAAAATGTCATCGATTTTTTTCGTGTTGGCAATCGCTCCGCTGGCCATCCAGTAGTTGCTTGGCATTTCGAAGACCTGGCCGTTTTTGACGGCAGGCAGATTCCGCCACAAGGCGCTGTTTTCATAATCGGTCAACAGTGCTCTTGAATCCTCCCCTTGCACTAATACGAAGATATAGTCGGCATCCAATTGAGGCAGTATTTCCAGCGATAGCGGCTGAGCGCGATTCCAGGACAATTCCTTAACCAGCTTATGCGGCGTCAAATTAAGATCGGAATAAAGCACGAGGCCGCTATAATAGGAGCCGTCCATCAATTGGACTTCTTTCGGTTTCACGCGAATGACAGCAAATGTTTTATTGTCCACAAAAGGCTTTAGCTGTTCTTTAGCCTGCACGACTTTCTTGTCGTAATCCAGTATGGCTTGTTCCGCTTTAGCGGAAGTACCGGTCATCTGCCCGATAACTTCAAGCGTTTTCTTCCAGTCAACCGTCGCATCTTCAAAAACATAGGTTGGAGCAATGGATGAAAATTGCTTATAGGCTTCTTCGTCTGCCATATTCGTTGTGTATAGCACTACGAGATCAGGGTTCGTTGCAAGCAGCGCTTCTTTGTTTAAGCCGCCACCGGAAAAATCAAGCTTGGGCACATCCTGGAGATCTTGTTCCAGATAATCCTGCACCAATTCGCCGTAGGACCATTTTGCGGCAGGCTTGATGCCAAGTGTCAGAAGCGCATCTTCCAAATAAGGAGCCACGATCCGTTGGGGAGTGAAGTCTAGCTGGATCGAACCGAGTTCATGTTTGAACTCTTTTGGCTCTGAGTTGGTCTCCGTTCCTGTATCGGGTGGTGCTGAAGGAGTTGTGCTGTTATTGTCTGCCTTCGAGCCGCATCCGCTTATGAGTAAAAGGATAGTAAGTGCCGTCAAAAAAAAGGTTGAGCTTATTCGGAATTTGTAACGCATAGTGCCTCCTAAGGTGATTTTGATTTTCATTATCAACAAAAGCTATTTTATCACCCTAGTATTGCGATTCATAGAGAGAATTGTGTGGTGTTGAGCAGGCGAATTGTGCGTTCAGTCAATTCTGTTTATTACCCAATAACTGCTGAGCCTGTTCGATAACAAGTTCATGAGCATAAGGCGAATACTCTAGCCATGGCGTTTCTTCTATTATATAGACTCGACCTTTTTGCACGGCTCGAATCGTTGTCCACTCGGTGTTCTGCTGCAATCGTTCCCATGCCTGCAGCGATTCCTGATCCTTATCGATGACGAGCAGCAAATGACCGGTATCGTGAAGAGGAGCAAGATCCAGCATAGAAAGCGTGCGAAATACAGGAATGTTAAGCGTATCGCAGGGCGGCCGAAGTCCAAGATCATCGTATAGAACGGCCCCTCCGTTACGTCTGCCGTAAATAATTAATTTACCGAGCATGACGTGCAGGAGTGTAACGGTCTCGTCGCCAATGCTGCGCTGAATGACCTTCCTTGCTTCGCCAGCTTTGTATTCATATTGAGCCATCCAGTGCTCAGCAGCTTTCTCCTGGCCGATGATGGATGCGATTTGCCGAAACTGATCCCGCCAATGGTTGCTCATCCATGGCACTACAAAAGTAGGTGCGATTTTACGAAGCTGCTCGTCAATTTCTGGCGGAATAATATCATCGCATAAAATCAGTTCAGGCTTTGCTTCCGCCAGACTTTGCATGTTATGCCTCCAGAAATTGGCAGGCATGACCTTGCCCCGCAGCAAGTGAACGGAAATTAAATCATGGTACTGGCTTCGGTGATATTCCCGCTGACGGTCGACTGGTGCGGCATATGGAATGATATCAAGCGCCATAAGGTGAGCTGCATAATGATAACTGACCGTTGCGATTCTCTCATGTCTGCCGGCAGCGAACACTGAGGGAGATACGCCAACGGCTTCCCTAAATTTACGGCGAAAATGGGAGTCGTCCCCGTAGCCGACCCGCCGGGCTGCTTCGCTTGTTCTCATCCCTTTGCGCAGCAATACTTTGGATTGTAAAATGCGAATTTTAGACAAATAGCTATGCGGACTAAGTCCGGTGACCGCTTTGAAAACATGCGAATAGTGCCAGGGGCTCATACAGGCGATAGCAGCTAACTTATCGCGCGTAAGAGGCTCCGCGTAGCGGCGTTCCATTTCCTGAATCGTGCGCAGGATGGCATAATGGGTATCGTTCTCTTGCTCTTGCTCTGGTAGTTCAATGTCCATCAGCAGGTAAACTAGTTTATAGAACGAAATCATATCGCTATGTTTGCGCAGCTCCTTAGGGACTGAGTGACTATCCCATAGCAGTGAGGCCAAACGATGAAGCTCTGGAAAATAGTGCTTAGGCAGATCAACGCCACAGCTAAACACATGCGGAGAAATCTGAAATATACGCTCTTGCTCGTTGCGCGCGTGCTCTGATAAAGCTTCAAATTGAATCGAGTAACCCTCGAGGGACTCGGACCCGTTCTGTTCATATTCGATCAACATGCCAGGGGAGATCAGCAGGCATCGGTCTCGCTCTAACGCATAACGCTGTTTGTCTGCCATCAATATACAGCTGCCTTTTGCAGCAAGAAGCAGAATATACGTTTCCGAGAAAGCGGAGCGTGGGGCATTTTCCATTTGTGAGTCTAGTTTCTCTATATCGATAAAACGGAAGATGAGATTATCACCGTTGCCTTTTGCAGGCTGCGGGAGCAGTAAAGTCACATTACATCATTCCTTATCTACATGATTGATCATGAGTATCACTGAATTGTACTGGAAACAGGCTTTGGAATCAATTAGGCCGATGATAGTAAACTGCACCGCTGATAACGTTTTACCCTCGAAAGGCTGCCGACTCAGCTGGCTTGAGAGGTAGGGAAGCTTAATACGAAAGCTGCTCCTCCGTTGGTTCGATTGTGAGCTGATATTTGGCCGTGACAGCGTTCGACAATTGCCCGGGAAATGGCTAACCCTAATCCGGTTTGGCCATCTTGTCCTTTAACGAAACGTTGAAACAGCCGAGGGAGGATCGCTTCCGAAATGCCTTCCCCATCATCACAAATTTCAATGGCTACGCGATTATCATTTTCAGACACATTGATGCGTATCGTTTCCTTTGCATAACGCGAAGCGTTGCCGACAATATTCAGTAAAGCCTGAAGCAATTTCTCCGGGTCGACTTTAATGTGAGGCTGTTTTCCCCAATCCGGCATGCTGGACACTTCAATATGAATTCCCTTGTCCAGCAGAAGCGGATTCATTCGTTCTACTGTTTTGGTAATCAAGTTTTGCACCGGAATATCGAAGTTCTCGAAAATTCCCTCTTCACTTTCGAGTTTTGCGAGAAGAATCATTTCCGTCACAATCTTTTTTAGCCTTTCACATTCCTCTGCGATCGTCTCCAGCCCTTTGTCCGCATGTTCCCCGGTGAAGATTCCATCCCGAATTCCCTCCGCATAGCCTTGTATCGACATCAATGGTGTTTTCAGTTCATGGGAGGCGTTTTGAAAAAACTGCTTTTGCGCACGATGGTATTTTTCAAGTTCGCCTGCTAGTTGATAAACACTTTGTGCGACTTCGCCAACCTCTCCACTTGATTTGACCAGCTCAACCTCAGAGAATCGGCGTGTTTCTACCTTTTTCAATTCTTTTCTTAAGTCCGTCAACGGCGTAACGAGCTTTCTCGTAATGAACATGCTAAGTAAAAAGGCTAGAGCGCCTCCTGCCGATAAAATCAGCAGCATACGGCTAAATAAAGCCCACTGCATCGATTTGATTGTGCTGAGTGGCGTAGTCATCATAAAGGTGGTGGAATAGGGATTGTTAGGGTCTATAAATCCTCTGCTTGATATGGATTCTATAATATAGGCTCCATTTGTTTGTTGAGGAACGCCATTTACTTTTTGAAATGCGAAGAAATTGGCCCATTCTACTGTCTTCGCAGCGGTTAGTTGGCTGTAGAAGAGCTGGTTTAAGGACTGCGCCCATATCGCCTCCATTGGTTCCGTTGGTCCATTGCTGGGCGATCCGTTCTGTAATTTTGCAATTTCGAGAGTTTGACCTGGCACAGCTTGAAGCTCATTCAGATACAATCTTCCTGCCACCCGCATCTCTTTTCTTTGCCCTTCGATTAGCGTATTCGACAATAGCGGGTAGAGAAGGACAGCCGTAATTGCTAGAACAGCAAACAGCAAAATCCCGAAAGACAGATTAAGTCGATAGATCAATCTCATATTTGTTCTTCCTCTCCTTGAACGCGCAATCTATAGCCATGTCCCCAGACTGTCTCAATAGGGAGTTCATTAATTTTTCTGCGAAGCCGCTTGACCAGATCATCAATTGCCCGGTCACTGCCGAAATAGTCGGCGCCCCAAACCAAGGTTAACAGCTCATCACGGGAGAAGGCGCGGTTCGGTTGTTCGAGCAAGGTTCGAAGCAGCGTAAATTCCTTAGCGGTCATATTTATTTCTTTGCCGCGCCAGAAGACTTGCCTTTCTTCGATAACCAGCTTTAGATCGTCAAGCTCCAGCTGCAGCTTCTGAACAGGAAGGGGGCGGTGATCACCTGCTTGCGGATGGAGTGTACGGAGCCGATAGAAGAGCCGGTTGACCCGCGCAACCAATTCTCGGGGACTGAAGGGCTTGGTCAAATAATCATCGCTGCCGAGCTCTATGCCAAGTATGCGGTCAACTTCTTCATCCCGTGCCGAGATCATAATAATCGGCACTTCGGTCTCTTTGCGGATTTGACGGCAAAAGTCGTAGCCGTTCATCTTCGGAAGATTAATATCGAGAACCCACAGATCGGGAGACTCTCTTTTCCATAATGCCAACGCTTCTTCTGCGGTCGATAGTGCGAAGGTCCGATACCCCTCTTTATTTAAATAAGCGGATACAATTTCTCGAATTTTTGCATCGTCGTCTACGATAGCAATTTTATATGCACTCATGTCTATAGCCTCCGAACAAAATCATTATCATTTATTGTAGCAAATGGCTCTCCGCTGCGGTGCAATCCCACACTTTTTACTTACTTTTTCTATAACTCCTCCCAATCTTAATTGACGGTCATCTGTATAGTTAGAAACTGTAAGTTGTGTGCTGAACCTGTAACGCCGCAACGTTGGACAGACCTTTGGAGGAACCCTGCATGAAATTACAACGATTGTCGCATAAGGAACTAGTGGCAGCTTTCTGTTTCCTCGCACCGAGTATGACCGGATTTGCTATCTTTTATCTCATTCCGTTTGGTCAGAGTGTGCTGTATTCCTTTCAGAATGCCGAGGAAGGATCGGGTTTAACGTTATCTAATTACAGAGAACTGCTTTCCAGCTCCTCTTTCCAAAAAGCAGCGGTCAACACGTTCTGGTTCACAGCCAGCAGTGTGCCGATCGTGATTGCTTTGTCTTTGGTATTGGCACTCCTATTAAACCAACGTGTATTTCTGCGCAATTGGCTGCGTTCGGCTTACGTGCTTCCGCTCGTCGTTCCGGTAGCTTCTATTGTTCTAGTATGGCAAATACTATTCGACTGGAACGGAGCGTTGAATGCGTTCTTGCAGCATTTTGGCGGGGAGCGAAGCGACTGGATGAAATCGGACTGGGCGAAGCTCGTCATCATTCTGATCTACATTTGGAAGACTGTCGGTTACAATGTCATTCTCTTTTTGGCCGGATTACAAAATATTCCGGCGCAATATTATGAGATTGCTGACCTGGAAGGTGCGGGGACGATTCGTAAACTGTTTGGCATTACACTCATCTATTTGATGCCGGCCACTTTTTTTGTCGTCTTGATGTCCATCTTAAATTCGTTCAAAGTGTTCCGGGAAACGTATCTCGTTGCCGGCGATTATCCGCATGACAGCATTTATATGATTCAACATTACATGAACAACATGTTTCTGTCGCTAGAAATCGAGAAACTGTCGGCAGCAGCTGTGCTGATGGCCGCCAGCATTTTATTGCTTGTGGCGGTGATGTATGCGATCGAGCGTGCATTCCGTGCATTTATGGAATAGGGGGTGTGCCGGTTGAAAAAAGAATGGATACTCGCCTTGCTGCGAACATGCCTCCTAACCGCAATCGCTGTTGTCCTGCTCGTCCCGGTCGTCTTAACGGCTGTTAGTTCGTTTATGTCGGAACTGGAAATTATGACCAACTATGACATGCTCGGAAATAGCAATACGAGTGAATTTGTGAACTTAAAGTGGATACCCGATTTCGTATCCTTGCAGCAATATTACAAAGTGCTGATAGCGGCTCCGCATTTTCTATATATGTTCTGGAACTCGGTATTTCTAGTCGTTCCGATCATCTTGGGACAAGTTGTTATCGCTTCTGTGGCTGCCTACGCATTTGCGAAATTACGGTTTCCCGGCCGTGAGCCCTTATTTCTGTTCTACTTGATCACGATGCTCATGCCGTTTCAAGTGACGCTCGTGCCCAACTATTTGATGGCAGAAAAGCTTGGACTATTGAATCATCCCTCTTCTATTATTATGCCTGGTATATTTGCTGCTTTTGGAGTCTTCTTGCTGCGGCAGTTTATGTTGAATATTCCTTATGCCTATATGGAAGCCGCGAAAATGGATGGAGCCGGTTATTTGCGAACCTTCTTATCTATTGTACTGCCAATGGTGAAGCCCGGCATTGCTGCTTTAATTGTTTTATTGTTTGCCGACTACTGGAATATGGTCGAACAGCCGCTCATTTTTTTGCAAGAAGCCGAAATGCAGCCGCTATCCGTTTTTTTATCTCGCTTGCAAAAAGAAGCATTTAGCGTTTCCTTCGCTGCTTCGGTCATCTATATGCTGCCTATGGTGTTCTTGTTTGCCATTGCTGAACGGCATTTTATTGAGGGCATTGAGCTTTCGGGCATTAAAGGATAGCGGGGGCGAGTGACTTCAAGGGTGTAACGAAAAGGGGAAGTGAACAAGATGCAACGGAGACAACGTATAACTTTCATATTTTTAGTTTTGTTTTTGGTCGTTATGGCTGGATTTACGTTTTTCAGCAACACGCTGCAATCCATCATACTGCCGAAAGTAACCACGGAGAGGCCAGTATCTAAATCACTGAAGTATCACATTTAGGGAAGCGGGGTGATTAGCTTAAAGGATCAATCCGATTTACGAAGTGAAAGCGGATTGAAAATTGTAAAAGTTCATGTGAAAAAGAACGACGCTGTGAAAAAAGGGCAAGTTCTAATTACCTATGATAATGAAGATGCACGACAGCAGCTGCTTGATGAAGAAACCCGGCTCAAGAAACAGCAATTGAACAGGGAAGTGCTGAAGGAGCAGTTCATGGAAGCCCAGCGGAGCGGAGACGAGGAGGCGATTCGCAGGGCAAAGCGCGATTTGGACAACGATCAATTGGATTTCGAAATGGCTACCCGAAAAATAAACTACTTGCGCAAAAATTTAACCGAGCAAAGCAGCCTGAAAGCTCCGTTTGCCGGAAAGGTCGGGGCTGTGAATGCGGAGGATGGCATGCGTGTCCCGCAGGGACAAGCGGTGTTTACGCTTATTAAAGCGGGCAGTCCATTCGAGTTTTCATTTCAGATTAACGAGGAGGAGGCCGGACTTTTACAAGTAGAAGAAACTGTTCCAGTCACTATTCAAGTGCAAGGGGGCAAGCCTCTGCGGGTGGATGGAGTGATCAAAGAAATCGAAGCGACATCTGGGGGAGACGGATCGGCTATGAAAGGAGGTATGAAAGAAGACCAACTGCAGAAAAAGATTGTCGTTGCGATTGCCGCGGATAACAATCTTCAAGGCGGTGAGCAGGCCAGCTTGCAAATTGAAAAAAAGACTGCAGAACAAGGACTCGTCATACGTAAAGAGCTGTTGAAGAAAGATGGTACGGGAAGCTATGTGTTTGTCGTTCGTGAGAAAAAAAGCTCCTTAGGCAATTCGTACTTTGTGCAGAAAGCCTATGTGACGGTTGGAGAAGAAGTCGGTGATGAATGTTTAATCTTGAAAGGACTCAGACCGCAAGACGATCTGATTGCCGAAACGAGCGAGCCTCTTCAAGAAGGCAATCGAATTCGAATACGTTGAAAAGGATGATCACAATGAATAAGAAATGGACCTTACTTTTACTGGCAGCATTCTTAATGTTAACGGCATGCAGCAAAACCGATTCTTCAGTGAACTCTGGCGCTTCGTCGCCGGGCGGGAAGAAGACTGTTGTTGTGGCGGTCATGAACTCAGATCCCTTCTTGGAGAAAGCAGCCCAGGCATTTGAAGCCCTTCATGACGATATTCATATTGAAATTAAATCCCATATGGCTAGTCCTGATGGAGATGGCAGAATAGCGTTAACGCTAGCAGATATGGAGAAATATATTCAGTCGGTAACGACGCAAGCAATCGCTGGTAAAGCAACGGATTTGATTGCGATGGGGATATTGCCTGAAGATAAATTTGTAGAAAAGAAGGTATTAGTCAATCTGAACGACCTTATGGAGAAAGATTCCTCCTTTGATAAAAAACAATATTACGGGAACGTTTTGAAATCCTCTCAAATTGGAGACGGTCTTTATGTCATGCCGCTTTCCTTTTCGCTTGGTGCCGTGCAAGGCAATGTGGAGCTGTTGAAGAAAGCCAATATTACTATAAATGATCACAATTGGACTTGGAATCAATTTGCTGATATTACTAAGAGACTGAAAGAACAGAACGGTTCTGACTATTTGGCGTTCGTCGGACCTGGTGAAATACTTGCGGATTACATCAACGAAAACTTTTCT
Source organism: Paenibacillus radicis (ex Gao et al. 2016) (assembly GCF_014641555.1). Lineage (GTDB taxonomy): Bacteria > Bacillota > Bacilli > Paenibacillales > Paenibacillaceae > Pristimantibacillus > Pristimantibacillus radicis. The sequence continues at coordinate 66,099 of NZ_BMHY01000015.1, read as the reverse complement.
GATCTTTTGAAAAAAGGGAATCCGGATTTCGATTCTGACACGTTCAGAGATGCACTGACGCAAATAAAAGTGATGTTCAGCGAGAAGGTAATCGAAGGAAACTATACGGAAACAGACAAAGTGCTGTTTTCAATGAAGAGCATGAGCAATCCCAAAAATGTATTATTGTCTGCTCTAGATCCGAAGCTTCAGTATTATCAGAAGCCGACAATGAACGGTAAATCGTCGGGTTGGAAGATGGGCTCCTTTACTACGTTTGGTTTGAATAGCAAATCGAAGGTTCAGCCGGAAGCTTGGGAATTTCTCAAATTTATGCTTTCTGAAGAGATGCAGTCCGCACCAGAATTAATGGGCTTTCCATTAAGCAAAGCTGCGCTGGATAAAAAATTCGCTGACACGGAGCATGCGCTTGAACAAGGCGAGCTGGAAGTGAATTTTACCATTCCCGATTCCGAAACTGTGAAGAAACAAATTCAATCCTTAAAAACATTGTTGGAGGGAGATGGAGGGGAGAAGTCATTCAGTGATCAGAAAGTGCTTGATATCGTCTTTGAAGAGTTTGAACCTTTCATTACGGGACAGAAGTCAGTTGAAGAAGTGAGCAAACTGATTCAAAACCGGGTGAAGACGTATTTGAATGAGTAACTAGAACATACAGATAAATATAGAGAACCCCAACGTTGTGGCCGCACTATGTTGGGGTTCTCTGTTGTTGGAACTAGAGTCATCCGGCTTATTGTTTATTGCTATTACGCCATGCTGTCTGTCCCATATGATTTCGCATGACAGTCATGTACCGATCTTCAGACTGAGACCATCTCAGCTTGGCCATTTCTTCTGCATCCGGGCCTGCGAGAAAGCGCAGCCGATCCGACTCATCACAGGCAGCAGCGTATATTTGGGCAGCGACCTGATTTTCATCCGCATCTTCGAATGGATAATTCATCATCGATTGCATCATGTGGTCATAATAAGCTTGGTACGAGGCTGGAATGGACAAGTCTTGGGTCGCAGACATGGTGTTTACCGTGAAGTTCGTTGTCCGTATAGCCCCTGGCTCTACAAGCTTGACGGCAATGTTTTGCGATTCAAGCTCGTATGACAACGATTCCGACAATCCTTCAATTGTATGCTTGGTCGCAGTATAGACGGCTAGAAGAGGGGATGTCGCAAAGCCGACGCCTGAACTGATATTGACAATAGTTCCGCCCCCCTGATTGCGAAAGTATGGTGTGATAGCTTGAATTACATTCATGACACCGAAGACATTGGTTTCGAAAATGCGGCGGACAACATCCATAGGTGTCGCTTCAAAAATCGAAACAACGCTGACTCCAGCATTATTCACAATGGCGTCTATGCGGCCAAATCTGGCGGTCCCTGCGGCAATTGCCGCCTCAATGCTGGCTGGATTTGTAACCTTCACATCCCGATCAACATCGGTAAGGACACCTTCCTTCTCATAAAAACGCAGCGTATAAGGTGAAATGCCCATTTTTCGCGAAACTTCCTTCACTGTATACGTCATGAATTACTCTGTAAGCTTACAGGGCGGTAGCCGCTCTAAGTCAAACGTCTTTTTTAACCCTTAATTGATAAGGGGCAGCATTTGATTTGGCGGGGTTAAGATCGTAAAATTCGTTAGAGTAACTCTAACTTAAAGAAGGAGATGGACCGGAATGGGATACGCTCGTATAGCGACAATAACCTCGATTGGATCGAAACGGTACAAGCACTTCGTTCAACAGGATTATCTTTGACAGAAATCAAACAATATATAGAGCTTTATAAAGGCGGAGACAGCACCTTGCCAGACAGAAAAAATATGCTGGCACATCAGAAAATGAAAGTGGAAGACCAAATAGCACTTCTAATGAGAACGCTGGAAAAACTTAATTACAAGATGGCATTAATTGATGCGCAGGAAAATAAATTTGAAAAGCTGCCTTAGAAGGAACGGCTGCTGATTTACAGGTTTTATTTATTTTTTGGCATGAAAAAAAGCCCGTGACCTGTTATTAAAACAAGTTCACGAGCTTATAAATTCAAGAGTTAATGCGGTCGAGAGGACTCGAACCTCCACGGCTGTTACACCACTAGAACCTGAATCTAGCGCGTCTGCCAATTCCGCCACGACCGCATATGTTGTGTCAACAGAAAATATAATATCATCTATGGCAGATAACAGTCAATAGGAAATTTAAAATAATCAGGATGTGCTATCGGAATACCGGGTATCGCAGGAGGATGGAAAGGCTGCCTTCCTGCATTGACAACGAAAACCGTTGTAACTATAATCGTCACATGAATAGCTGCGACTTACGAGCAAGGAGGCGTGCGGGATGAACAATAACCGGTTTGCCGTTGCTGTCCATATACTATCGTTACTGGAACTTATGAAGGATACGCGCTTAACCTCGGAATATATCGCAGGCAGCGTGAATACCAATGCCGTCGTCATCCGGCGGATAATGGGGATGCTGAGCAAAGCGGGACTTGTACTGACGAGCCCCGGGGTTGCCGGCGCTTCGCTTTCCCGTCCGACGGATCAAATTACGCTGCTGGACATTTACCGTGCGGTGCAAAGCGGCGGGCAAGAGGAACTGTTCGCAATCCATGATAAGCCGAATCCTGATTGCTCCGTTGGGAGGAATATCCAGTCATCGCTGGAAAATGTCTTCTCACAAGCGCAGCTGGCGCTGGAGAACAAGCTCTCTGCTTTAACTTTGGATCAGGTTACGACGGATCTGGCGAGTAAGATGTAGAAGATACAACAGCTTGTCGGCTGATTGATTTCTAGCAAGAGGAGTGAATAGCCCGTTTTCTTCTGATGAAGGAGGCGGGCTATTTCGCGTGCATTGTCATGGAGAGCTGACGGAGGAAAGGAATGGATGGCGAGTATTTCTGTCGGTTTGGATGGTTTGTCTTCGTCTATTTACTTTTATAATAGTAGGCAAGCTGGAACAATTGTGTTGAAAGGTGGCGCTAAGTGTGGATAATAAGCAAGCGGATGAAGTGCGTTCAATGTATGGAGCAACTTTGAAAGTGCCTGATTTGCCGCCCGCCGTCAAACCGCCGGCAGGACCGCCAAGTGAGGTAGAGCATATGAAGCGGGAAAGCGAATATTTACGCGGTACGATTTATGACGGTCTGCGGGACCGGATTACGGGATCGATCTCGGAGCAGGATAATCGGCTGCTGAAATTTCATGGCAGCTACATGCAGGATGACCGGGACGAGCGCAATGAACGCCAGAAGAAAAAGCTCGAGCCTTCCTATCAGTTTATGCTGCGCGTATTGGCGCCTGGCGGAGTCGCTTCCCCGCAGCAATATTTGGCGCTGGATAACCTTGCGCAATTGTATGGCAATCACACGATAAGACTAACGACGCGGCAATCTTTCCAGCTTCACGGTATCGTGAAATGGAATTTGCAGCAAACGATAAAAACCGTCAACGATATGCTGATGACGACCAAAGCAGCCTGCGGTGACGTAGTCCGTAATGTCATGTGCAACCCGAACCCGAATCAGTCCGATATCCATACCGAGGTATATGGCTGGGCGCGGGCACTTAGCGAACATTTATTACCGCGTACGCCTGCCTATCACGAAATATGGATCGATGATAAGAAAGTAACGGACAGCCTGCAAGGAAAGCTGGTAGAGCCTATTTATGGTCCTGCTTATTTGCCGCGTAAATTCAAAATTGGCGTAGCCGTTCCCCCGTCGAACGATATTGATGTATTCTCGCAGGATCTGGGGTTTATCGCCATTGTACAAGATGGAGAGCTGAAAGGGTTTAATGTGGCTGTAGGCGGCGGAATGGGTATGACGCACGGCGACAAGGAAACCTATCCTCAAGTGGCAAAGGTCATCGGGTTCTGTAAGCCGGAGCAGGTGATTGACGTTGCCGAGAAAACGGTACTGATCCAGCGCGATTACGGAAATCGTTCCGTGCGTAAAAATGCAAGATTCAAGTATACCATCGATCGCTACGGGTTGGACTGGTTTATTTCCACGCTGCATGAACGGATGGGCTGGGCTCTTGAGGAGCCGCTCCCCTATCACTTTGAGCATCATGGAGACCGGTACGGCTGGGTTAAAGGGAGCGACGGAATGTGGCACTTGACGCTGTTTATTATGAGCGGGCGAATCAAGGACGATCCGGGTTATAAGCTCATGAGCGGCCTGCGCGAGATTGCCCGTATTCATAAAGGAGATTTCCGGTTGACAGCCAACCAGAATTTAATCATTGCTAATGTGTCCAGCCGGAATAAACATAAAATTGCTGCTCTGGTGGAGCAATACGGATTAAGTGACGGGAAGCAGCAATCGGCACTCCGCCGGAATGCGATGTCTTGTGTATCCTTTCCTACATGCGGACTGGCTATGGCTGAAGCGGAACGCTATTTGCCTTCGCTGCTCGATAAGATTGAATGCCTATTAGATGAAGCGGGATTGCGGGACGATGAAATCGTCATCCGGATAACGGGCTGCCCGAATGGCTGCGCGAGGCCGGTGCTCGGAGAGATTGCTTTGATTGGCAAATCGCCGGGAAGATACAATTTATATCTGGGTGCCGACTTCATCGGGCAAAGAATGAGCAGATTATATGCGGAAAACTTGAATGAAGAGGCGATCTTGGAGCATTTGAAGCCATTGATTAACCGCTATGCCAAAGAGCGTTTATCAGGCGAGCATTTTGGCGATTTTGTCATCCGAGCAGGCGAAGTCAAGCCGGTTGCTTCAGGGCTGGATTTTCATCATTAACGAACAGTGCGGCTGATGATGTATCATATTGAAAAATAAACGAAACGGACGTCAGTGCGAAGGTTTGCGCGCAAGACGTCCATTTCGTTTATTAGCGATTCTTTCATAATGTTGGAGCAAGTTAAGCAGGGTTAATGGCATAACGCAATTGAATGATGTCACTTCCGATGGATTTGAAATCAAGCAGCTTGATTTCTTTGTGTTCAGGGCGTTCCTGGTTGAGCAGCAGGTTAACGCCTTTGCCCTCCAGAAGAGGCGAAATATTAAGAATGAGCTCATCGACAAGGCCTGCTTCAAGGAACGTGTTGTGAAGCGTCACGCCTCCGGCTAAAAGCGCAGTAGAATGGCCTTTTTCCTGAAGATAAGCGATTGCTTGCTGTGGGGTCGCCACGATTTTCACGCCGGGCAATTCCTGAAAGTTTCTTGAGATGACGACAATGTCGATCCCCGCAAAAGGGTCAGCCGCATTGTCCTTCGATGAAGGAGCAGGCTGATTACGCAGCAGCGCTTCAAACGTTCGGCGGCCAACGATATAATTTCCGGCTTCCTTGACGAATTCTCCAAAGTTATACAGCGCTGCTTCTGATGGCGCGTGGTCGTAATCAGATTGCGAATAGTTGCCGTTGGCGGACAAGCCCGCCCATAGTATCGTTTTCATTTTGATTTCTCCTCTTCGAGATTGGATTATAGAACAATGGATAAGCGTATTTCACTTTAGGATCCTCTTAGAATGACATCCCCTTTTTTGTAAAGAATATTTGCTCTATGGAGAAATTATATAAAATCGGTGGTACAGGAACCATGTGCTATAATTTAAATATACGGAGTTTTAGAAAGTAATTATTGTGCTGCAGCACAATTCATTGAGGAGGGTATATATGCAGCTGTCCGAGCTGGTAAGGCGTTTGAATAGCGGCCCTTTCGATTCCGTTCATTTTATGAATGAGTTGAAATCAGTTCATGCTTATTCCTTATTGAACTGGGAACAGGCTTTTTTTATGCCAGATTGCCTCTATATAGGTCCTGTATCCTTACTTCCGGCGACACCGCCTGTTCAAGAAATAAACCTTATATGCATAGAGGATGTACAGCTTCCGCAAGCGTATCTGGAGGCAGGGCACCTCAATCTTGCTCGTATAGCCGGATCTGCCTTGAGCCATTATGAGCTTTTTCATGCGGTCTCAGCCATAATGGGGGAAGAGGTACAGATAGCGTTAAATATGCAGAAGCTGTTTGATGCTTCCTATTCGAATTTGGGGCTGCAGTATTTGATTCAAGCCGCCAGCGACGTTTTCGGTCGTCCAATGCTGCTGAACGATACCAAATTTATGATTCTGGCATTGTCCGAAGGCGTACCGGATGCTGTTGCCTTGAGTGAAACAGCAAGCGGAGAGAAATATCTGGATGCCAGCATTATTTCGTTTATTCAAGACAATCATTTTCTGGGTCGTCTGCGCAACAGTGAACTGTCCTATTATGAGAAAAAATCAAATGACTTGCACGGGACGCTGGTTTCCTTGGTTCACATCCAGGGCATTGAGGTTGCGCAATTGGTATTATTTGAAGCGGGAAAGCCATTCAATCAGAGTGATATTAGATTGATTGAGCATTTTGGTAAATTATTGTCCACGGAACTTCAAAAGAACGATTTTTTCAATATCGGGAAAAATTTCATGCCTAATTTTTTTCTGAGAGATTTGCTGGATAAAAGGGTTAATGATGAAGAAGTAGTGGAGGCACAACTGAACTATCTGAAGTGGGCCAAGCATGAAACCTATCACATCATGACAATTGCGCATGAGGAAAACGATGCATTTGAACGAAAAGCTCCCTTTATCGTACATTCCTTGCAATCTTTTATACCGAGCGGCAGATTTATTATTTACAAGACCGGACTGGTTGTTTTTATGGATCGTGAAATCAGTGCTGCTATCTTGGGAAAATCGAATACGGCGTTTATCGAATATTTGCATGTGAACGCCTTAATTGCTGGTGTCAGTCTGCCTTTCAAGAAATTGTCCGAAAGCCGAAAATATTATGTACAAGCGCTGAAGGCGGGCGAATATGCACAAAGAAAGCATCTGGATTTTTGCTTATATGAAAAGCATATGCTTAATTTCCTGGCGGAACTTATTGTTGCCGAGAAAGATATTGCTGATTTCTGTCATCCCGCTGTTATTAAGCTAAGGGAAGAGGATCGGAATCATGGGACGGCTTTTGTAGAAACGCTAAAGTATTATCTGTATTATACGGATTCCCCGAATGAGGCTGCGAAGGCTTTAAATATTCATCGCAATACGTTGTTCTACCGAATTAACAAAATAAAACAGCTGGCAGATATTACGCTTGAAAATGGGGATGAGCGTTTTCAAATCTATTTTTCTATACAACTGCTCAACTGACATCCATTCATGTGCAATAGCTGGCCCCAATAGAAGTGGATGGCTGTAATTCATCCGATTTTGGATGGTTCGTTTTGCTGCCGTTTTTTTTATCATAGTGATTAAGTTGGAATTCAGCGAGAGGGAGTCTGGTGTATGTCTAAAATGATTGGCGAGAAAAAATTGGGGCCGTTTGGGGGAAACGCTGTGGCTAGAGGGCTGGAAGGCAAACGGGTTGTCATCGCAGGCTCCCGTAAATTGCAGGAGCTTAGTGAGATAATAGAGCGGCAAGGCGGCGAAGCTTTCGTTCGTCCGCAGCAGGGCTTGCTAATGCTGAAAGAGCGGGAAGTGGAACAAGAGCTGCTTCAATTGGCCGACAGAGGCACGGATTGGGCAATCTTCACGACAGGGACAGGATTTAGTGCTCTAATGGAGCAGGCAGAGAAAATAGGGGTTCGGGATCGGCTGCTGGATATCCTGCGGCATGCCAAAGTTGGTGCAAGAGGCTATAAAACGTTTAGTTTGCTGAAGCAGCAAGGTATTCAGACGCTTGTTGTAGACGAAGACGGAACGACACAAGGATTAATCCGGGCGCTGCAAGGTCAGCAATTTGCTGGCCAAGACGTTGCGATCCAGCTTCATGGCGAACCGATGCCGGAATTGGTTGCTTTTTTTGAAAGACAAGGTGCGGATGTACAGGCTATTTTGCCGTACAGGCATGTAGCTCCCGATCCCGATGTATCCCATCAGCTTAGCCAGGAGATAGTTGAAGGAGCGGTAGATGCCGTTTGTTTTACAACGGCAGTGCAGGTGCGTTATTTTTTTGAATTTGTGAAAAGCAATAATCTCTATTCGGATATAAAGGAAAGCTTTCGTAATGGGGTCATTGCAGTTGCAGTGGGCCGGATAACGGCGGAAGCGTTGAAGGAAGAGGGGATCGAGCGGGTAGTAGCACCCGAGAAGGAACGAATGGGCGCGATGATTATAGAGCTTGCGCGTTACTATCAGAATACAACGACGCAGCGAGTGATAATGGATTGAATCATTTCAGCTTTAGGCCGCTTCTGCTCGGTTGCGAGTCGGGGTGCGGGACTGGCGGCCCAAACTTTGAATGCCGTCAGTCCCGCAAGCCGCCCCCTGTCAACCGTGCAAACTGCTGAAAAATCGGTTCAGTCTGGCATTATCCTTCGATTCGAAAATTTCCTCCGGTGTTCCTTCCGCCACGATGCGGCCTTCTTCCATATATAGCACCCGGTCAGACACCTGACGGGCAAAACGCATTTCATGCGTGACGACGATCATCGTCATCCCTTCTTCGGCAAGCTGGGTCATCATTTGCAGCACTTCGCCTACAAGTTCAGGGTCCAAGGAGGAGGTAGGCTCGTCGAACAATAGCACACTTGGCTCCATCGCCAGCGCTCGGGTAATCGCTACCCGCTGCTGTTGTCCGCCCGACAGCATGCCGGGATAATCGTCTTTCTTTTCCAACAGACCGACACGGGCAAGCAGTTCCTCCGCATGCCGGATGGCCTCCCGTTTTGATTTTTTATTGACGTTAACGGGACCTTCGATAATATTGTCCAGTACAGATTTATGCTCCCACAGGTTGAAATGCTGGAACACCATGCCCACCTTGCTTCTTACCTTACTAAGCTTAAACTTGGAGAGAAAGGTGAGGTGACTGGCACGATTGAGCTTATATTCCACAGGCTGGCTGTCGATAACAATTTGACCGGAAGAAGGAACCTCCAGCAAATTAATCATCCGCAGGAGAGAGCTTTTTCCAGCTCCGCTGGGCCCAATAATGGAAACGACCTCGCCTTTTTGAATGGAGAAGTTTGTACTCTGGACAACGGTCTTTGTGCCAAAAGTTTTGCTTATATTCACCAGCTCCAGAACAGGCATAGCTGTGACCTCCTTATTACGTATACTGGCCTAAGCTTATTTGCGGCCGGCATTCAAATTCAGTTTCCGTTCGGTATAGATTTGCAGCGTCATCAGCAAGCTCGTCATGGCCAAGTACAACACGGCTGCAACGCCTAGCGTTTCATAAGGCATATAGGTGCTGCTGAACTGGCTTTGTGCATTCAACATTAGATCGGGGACGGTAATGACCGATACCTGAGCTGATTCCTTGAGCAATGCCACGGAGTTGCTAATATAGGTTGGGAGAATGAAGCGGATAATTTGCGGTATTCGAATCCGGATTAGAATTTGCCATGGAGTCATGCCGATCGCTTCCGCAGCCTCAATCTGCCCTTTCGGAATAGCCAACAATCCGGTTCGGATAATTTCCGCCTTATAGGCCGCGGCGTTAAAGGAGAGTCCAAGAAGTCCAGCCGCGAAAGCCGACAAGGTAATGCCAAATGGAGGCGTATAATAGATAAATACGAGAACCATCAAGATGGGGACACCGCGGAACACCCATATATAAGCGGTAGCCAGAAAGCGTATCAGCTTATTATGCGACAAGCGAAGTACCGCCAGAAAGAAACCAAGCAGCGTACCGACGACAATAGCTAATATCGAAATCTCAAAGGTAACGAGAGCGCCCTTTAATAGGAAGGGGAATACTTGAGCAATAGTTTCCAGATTCAATCATGCTGCTCCTTTCTATCTTTCGTCTGACACGATAACGGCCTCCGCACCCGGCTGCTTACCTTACCGATACGAAGGCCGAAAGTGCTAGTTATTTGTCAAATTGAAATCCAAAGTACTTCTCAGCAAGCTTCTGGTACGTGCCGTCTTGCTTCTTTTCCAGAATGATTTTATCGATCGCTTCCTTCAGCGCAGCGTTATTTTTACGTAGCGGAATCGCTACATCCACAATCGTATAAGGTTCTCCGGCAATTTCCAGCTTGGAGCCGTCAGGCGAATTCTTCAGATAGTCCCCAGCCGCATCCTGACCGATCGAGACAAGATCAACACGTTTGTTGACCAGATCCTTGAATACTTCCGTCCCGCCCGGATATTCCTTGATTTCTTTGTAGCCGCCGATGCCCTTTACAACGGCTTGAGCGGTTGCGCCGCCGATGACGCCAACTACTTTGCCTTGCAGGTCGTTAATATCGGCAGGGTTGTTGCTGCCTTCTTTGTTAACGACGGCTACAACGCCATCGCGGCCGTATGGCTCTGCGAAATCAACCGATTTCTTCCGTTCATCCGTCACATTGACCCCAGCCAGCAAAATATCGAATTTGCCTGCCAGCAGTCCTGGCGTCAAGCCCGAGAATTGTCCGGTAATGAATTCCGCCTTCACGCCGAGACCCTCGGCTATAATGTTGCCCCATTCAATATCGAAGCCAACCAATTCATTTTTTTCATTCATGTAGTTAAAAGGACGATAATTGCCGCCGGTGCCGATCACAATTTTTCCGGCTTTTTTAATTTTGTCTAACGTATTCTCATCTTTGCTGTCACTGTTTTGTTCAGTTGAGGCATTTTGAGGGGTGTTGGAGTTTGCAGGTGTATTGGATTTCTGGCTGCAGCCTGCCAAGAGAATAACAAATGCCAGAGTTAGAGTGAGTAATGAGCTGAATTTTTTCATAGGAGACCCTTCCTTCATTCATAGTTTTAGTGTAATTGCGTCTTATGTATTGCGGTTTACTACTGTTAATTCGAGGTGCTATCGACGTCCTTTCCTCGCATGCGCTCTGTTAAATTTTTCAATGACCGTTTGATAGATTATCAAGATTCGATAATTCATTATCAGATTTTTAGTTATTTTTACATAATATAATCTCATTAATCATAGTTGTCAAGTGGGTTTTATAAGAATTAATTTAGAAAATCAAAATGTAAAAGTGCAGGCTGATTGGTCCCAAAAGAGCTCCAAACAGCTATCAAAATGCAAAAGTGCATTTGAATTCCCCGATTCCCCCTCAGAGGTGCTTTTTCAGCCAATCAAAATGCATATTTGCATTTTGATGCGATAAATCGCCGAAAAAACGGCTGACAAACTGTACTTTTACATTTTGATTCGTGCAGCTGGTGTTCCCAGGAATGAAGGGAAGCGCACTATGAGCGTGAGGTTTTGCTATGAGGGGCAAGCATGAGCAGGGGTGAGCGGAGCGGTTTGAGTTCATGATGACATTTTGCAGGTTCGATCCATTTGTTATCGTATTAGCGATGATAGAAATGGAATCAAGAACGGCAGCATGGACCAAACCGCGCAGCGAGCCCGGGGCACCAAGCGCAAACCACTTGTCATCAAACGCTCATAAATTCAAGCCTCCGCATAGCTAGAACGGGTCATTTGAATTTGCGGTTCTTTTGTTATGATAGCTGTTGAATTGGAAGGGAAAGGAGATTTAATGATGATCAGATTTAAAAATGGTTTCGTAATATGTCTCTTGGCAGGTGTGCTGCTTTTATCGGCTTGCGGGGCACCAGGCGCAAACAATACGGATGCAACGAAAACAAGCAGTAATGGCGAGCAGAGCGCCGGCCCTAGTGATGAACAATTGATCTACAAGAAAAAATGTATATCCTGTCACGGTGTTGACCTGCAAGGCAGGGCTGGCCCCAGTCTTCAGAACGTTGGCAGCCGATTAACGGAGGAAGAAATCTTTGATATTGTGGCAAACGGCCGCAAAGGGATGCCGAAGTTTGAGAAGCGTCTCTCGGAGGAAGAAATCCATAACCTCTCCCGCTGGTTATCGGAGATGAAGTAGAAAGTGATAAGGAGGCTGTAAGATTGAATCCAAATAAAAGATGGTTTCTCTGGTTGGCGGGTATGTGCATTCTTGTGATCTTATCAGCCTGTTCCTCCAGCACCACCGCGAACTCAGGTCAATCGGGGGCTAGCACGGCATCTCCAAACAAGGATGAGCAAGGGCAGCCGCCGCCATATCTCACTTTCAAAGATGCTTCCGGTGAACAAGTAACATTGAAGCGTAAGCCGGAACGTATCGTTTTATTGAATACGGAAGCTATGGCGTTGTTTGATCAGCTTGGCGGCACAGCAGTTGGATTGGCAACCGCACCCGGAACAGAACTGCCGGAGGGAGCAAAGACGGTTGATATGGTAGGGGAAATTCAAGCCGTCAGCTTGGAGAAAGTGATCGCGTTAAAGCCCGATTTGGTCATTGGGCAAGCTTTTTTCCATGCGGGGCTTAGAAAATCATTGGCTGCCAGCGGCATTCCGCTAGCTTTAACGAAAATAGACAGCTATGACAAGGTTATAGAGACTGGGATACTGTTTGGACAGCTGCTGGGCAAAGAAAAGGAGACGGAACAAGCAGTTAAGGAAATGCAGAGCCGAATACAGGCTATTGTTGAAAAAGTGCCGAATCAACCAGTATCATTTGCCGCAATAACGATCATGCCAATGGGGGTGTCGATACAAAAAAGCGGAACGCTGACTCTGGATATAGCGGACCGTTTAAAGCTTAGAAATATAGCGGATGATATGCCGGCAGGCGACCATCCAGGCTCAGTGCCTTACAGTATTGAATCTTTAATTGCTGCAGATCCGGACTATATTTTTCTTGTCGTACACGGTACAGAGGAAGAGGGGAAGGAGCGGCTTAAGGAGGATATGGAGAAAAATCCGGCGTGGTCCTCTCTCCGTGCTGTTAAGGAAGGCAAGCTGTCGTTTTTGCCAGCTGACTTTGTCAATAATCCGGGGCTGGACATGGACCGGCCGTTTTCTTATCTAGCACATTTGGTATACCCGGATGCATTTGAAAACTAACGCGCAAAGAAGTGGAAGGCTTCCCGTACCTTCCCGGACTGTCGCTTTCATTGCCATCTTCTTGCTTGCTCTGGCTGGTGTTTTATTCAGCTTGGTTCAAGGAGCGGTCTCCATTCATGTGCTTGATATTATCGGCGTGTTTCGAGGGGCGGAAACGGGCGGCACTCACGATATTATTTGGAATGTACGTTTCCCAAGAACATTAGTAGCTGCGCTTGTCGGCATCCATCTGGCTCTGGCTGGCGCATTGCTGCAGGGCGTTATGAGAAACCCGATGGCTGATCCTCATATTATTGGAGTTTCATCAGGAGCGGGCCTAACCGGCATCGCTATGATTGTTCTTTTTCCAGCGTACAGCTATTTGATGACACCCGCTGCATTTATCGGGGCGTTAATCGCAGCGGGATTGGTCTATGCATTAGCTTGGAAAAACGGCATTCAGCCCGTCCGGCTTATATTAGCGGGAGTCGCCGTTTCGGCATTTTTCGGATCGGGCATATCCGCGATGCTCGTCTTTTACAGTGACCGGGTTGACGGCGCTTTATTGTTTCTGGTAGGAGGACTCTCGGCAAAAACCTGGCCGCACTTTCAGCAGCTTCTGCCCTATACAGTCATTGGCGGCATAAGCGCGCTCCTGCTCGCGAGGCGGATGAACATTTTAGCATTGGATGAGCAGAATGCGAAAGGCCTGGGACTCAACGTGGAAGCTGCGAGGGTTCTCGTAATAGCCGTGGCGGCATTATTGTCAGCCAGCGCCGTGAGCGTTGTGGGACTGCTTGGGTTTGTAGGCATGATTGTTCCGCATGTGACCCGGATGCTGTTTGGCCACGATTATCGGCTGCTGCTGCCTGCATCGGCTTTAATCGGAATTTCCGTTATGACGATCTTCGATACCTTGTCCAGAATTATTTTTGCTCCGATTGAACTGCCAGTCGGCATTTTGACTGGAGCGATCGGCGCTCCGTTCTTTATCTATTTATTAAGAAAGAAGGGGTCTCGCGTTTAAAGAGTGAAACTAAAAACAGGTCCGTGAATCGCTGCATGAGCGACTTCACGGACCTGTTTGTTGTAAAGCTAGCGTTCAGCTTCATTTATTCCACCGCAGATATCAAGTAGCCGTAATGCTCCTTATCCATTTGGTCGGCCGGGATGAATTGAATAGATGCGCTATTGATGCAATAACGTTTGCCTCCGCGATCTGCGGGTCCGTCGTCGAACACATGACCGAGATGAATGTCGCCTGCCCGGCTTCGCACCTCTGTTCGAACCATCCCGAAGCTCGTATCCTCATGATAGGTAACAACTTCCGCGATGATTGGCTTCGTGAAGCTCGGCCACCCGCAACCGGAATCATACTTATCCCGGCTGGAGAAGAGAGGCTCTCCGGTCGCTACATCTACATAAATGCCGGGTTCCTCATTATCCCAATACTCATTAGTGAATGCGTGTTCCGTGTCATTGTTGACAGCTACCGCATACTGAGCTTCCGTTAACTTCATCTTTAATTGTTCGTCGGTTGGTCTCGGATACTGCAAGGGATCGATCACGATCTCCTGATCATCCAGAATGCTTAGATCGATGTGGCAATATCCATTCGGATTTTTTTCTAAATAATCTTGATGATACTCTTCTGCCAGATAGTAGTTCTGCAAAGGCAATACCTCGGTGACAATCGGCTTACTGTACTTTTCTTGCTCCTCAGTTACAGCTTGTTGAATGACCTCTGCATCTTCGGCATTCGTATAGTAAATCCCTGTCCGGTACTGAACGCCTTGGTCATTCCCTTGCTTATTCATGCTAGTCGGGTCGATTACGCGGAAGTAATCGGCAAGCAGCTTCTGCAGCGTAACTTGCTTCGGATCGTATTTCACATGAACGGTTTCGGCGAAGCCGCGATCTCCTCGGATCACATCTTTATACGTCGGGTTTTCACCCTCTCCGTTCGCATATCCTGAGGTTACGTCATAAACACCATTGATGCGGGACATATATGCCTCCACACCCCAGAAGCAGCCGCCGGCTAAGTACAAGTCCCGCAGCTCGGAATCGGGAATTGGAGCGGGTTTGTTGACTTTGGCCGTCGTTGCTGTCTTTGCATCCTGCCGGGTATGGTCGGTACTGATGGCTCCACAGGCGGACAGCACTAGAACGATCGCAGCTAGAAATACGGCTAATGTAACGTTTCTCATAGACATCCTCCTCACATTATTTCCTTGAATGTCTCCATGATCGTGTCATTGGAGGCATGGCCGGGGGATGATTTGACCAGAATGCCGTCTGAACCGATATAATAGGAACTCGGATAACCTCTTAAACCGAATTTCTTCGCCCAAACGCCGTCCTCGTCAAACAACACCGTGATATTAGGATAGGGCTGCTTCGGAAACCATTCCGTAAAATCCTGCTTGGATTTCTCGCCTTTATAATTCGGTGTGACGATCGTAATCACGTGAAAATTATTGTTTTGACCGGCCAGCGTATTTAAGTCTTCTAGTCCCGCCAGACAAATGGAGCACCAGGAAGCCCAATATTTCACGTAAACCTTCTGGCCCTTGAGATCGGCAAGCTGAATTTCATTCCCGTTCAGATCGCTTAAGGAGAACGAAGGAGCGGCTGTACCCTTGTTCATGATTTTACTGTTATCCACAGTACCTGTAGTAGAATCTTGCATGGTTTCCTTGGTGTTAGCGCCGCAAGCGGCCAAAACCGTAAGGAGAACGCCTGCTATCAGTATAAATTTGACTAGCTGTTTTGCGATCTTCATATTTCATACCCCCAGTCGTTTACTGAAACCATACGACAATTGTGTTGAGCTGGTCCGTCATAAGCAAAATTCCCATCAGGATGAGAATACAGCCGGACACGACCTTAATGACCCCCATAAATTTATACAACCGTCTGATCCGTGTGAGAATAAAATCTGAAAAAACAGACATCAGCAAAAAGGGAATCGCCAGTCCCAGCGTATAGATGAGCATCAGGAAGCCGCCGTAAGCTGGAGAGCCTTCGCCAGCTGCGATACTGAGAATAGCCGCCAGCACGGGACCGATGCACGGCGTCCATCCGAAGCTGAAGGTCAGCCCTAGCAGAAAAGCGCCGATATATCCCTTTTTAGTGATGCGATCACTGGATATTTTCTTTTCTCGTTCCAGAAAAGAAAGCTTAATCCATCCCGTCTGGTATATCCCGAACAGGATAACGATGGCTCCGCATACCGCAATGAATCGGGAGCTTGTAATGACGGTGCCGATCGTCCCGAAGCCAAAACCGAGGAAGATGAATACGGTAGATAACCCAAGGACAAACAACAGTGTCCTTATGATGAGTCTAGGCCGAAGCCGAAAAGAGCCGGAATTAGTCGTCTCTGAGTTCGCGCTGCTCGCGCCGGTTCCCGATAAGTAGGCAACATACACGGGTAGCAGCGGCAAAATACATGGTGCAAAAAACGATAAGAGCCCTGCGGCAAAAACGCCGAAGAGAAATAATGGATCGCCTGCCAATTCAATCACCACCTGATATTATAGCTTGGTATTACGGGATGAAGAGTGGGGCTGACCGGCAGAGGTTTTGCCGCTTGCATAGATCGGCAGCGTAAACCAGAAGCAGCTTCCTGTTCCCTTAGAGCTGTGCACGCCGATTTCGCCGCCATGAAGCTCGACGATGGATTTGGCGATAGCCAGCCCCAGGCCGGAGCCGCCGCTGCTTTTACTTCGAGATTTGTCCGCCCGGTAAAACCGTTCAAATATGCGGGAAATGTCCGCTCCGTCGATACCTTCGCCTTTATCAGTGACGGAGATTTTCAAAAAGGAATCATCCTGTTCGGAGGCGGATAACGTGATCTTCCCTCCTGTAGGCGAATATTGAATGGCATTTTGCAGCAGATTGGACAGGACCCGCTTGATTTGAGCGGGCATCATAAGGGCAGCAGGCAATCTATCGGGCATCTCTATCTCAATCTTAAGCTGCTTCTCCTTCAGATGCAGAGAGAAGCTTTCTAAGGTGCTGATTAGAAGCTCATCCGTATGATAAGGCTGCGGGTCGAATATTTCTGCTTTAGCTTCCATGCTGGAAAGCTCGAACAAATCATGAATGAGACCGCCTAGCCGCCTCGTTTCCAGCCGAATCGTATGCAGATAACGCTGAAACGTTTCCTTATCCTCAATGACGTCGTCCTCCAGCGCTTCTACGAATGATTGAATGGATGCCAGTGGTGTCCGAAGATCATGAGAGACATTTGCAATCAATTCTCGCCGCGCGGATTCGGAGCTGTACAGATGATCAAAGCTTTCCTTTAATTTATGGCTCATCTCGTTGAATTGTTGGGCTAGAATTTTATATTCCAGCGGGCCAATGGAGGGGACTTCTGTATGGAAATCGCCTTCGGCAATTTTTTTGGTCTGCTGTGTGATCCGCGA
Source organism: Paenibacillus radicis (ex Gao et al. 2016) (assembly GCF_014641555.1). Taxonomy (GTDB): domain Bacteria; phylum Bacillota; class Bacilli; order Paenibacillales; family Paenibacillaceae; genus Pristimantibacillus; species Pristimantibacillus radicis. The sequence goes on along the minus strand of NZ_BMHY01000015.1, from coordinate 48,838 downwards.
AATTGATTTCTCCAAAGGGCGTGTCAGCAAATGCTGCAGGATGAAAGAGAGCAGGCCTGTTCCAGCCGTAATGCTAGATAGCCAGTAGAGCTGTTCGATCGTTAGCAGCATTTTGGAGTAGCTGACAAATAAACAGATTAACAATACGCCCATGCCTGTAAGGTTGGCCAGCAATAAATTCGTCCTTAATTTCATCGGCTTGCTTCACCCGCAAACTTATAGCCAATACCCCAGACCGTCTTGATATATTTAGGTTCCGAAGGATTCGGCTCGATTTTTTCTCTCAATCTGCGAATGTGCACGGTCACTGTGGTTGTATCTCCTTCATAGCTGAAATCCCACAGCTTGCTCAGAATCTGATTCCGGGAGAAGACTTGATCCGGATGACTCGCCAGCAAATGCAGCATCTCAAACTCTGTAACCGTCAAGTCAATCACCTGACCGCTTACTTCCACTTTGCGTTTGCCAACATGAATGGTAATGTCATCGTATTTGATCGTGTGATCAGAAGCAGCGCTGGGGGCAGGCTGTATGTGCCGGACTCTACGCAGAATATTCCTTACGCGAAGGACGAGCTCTCTTGGACTGAAGGGCTTCGTCAGATAATCATCTGCGCCCAATGTCAGCCCCATCAGCCGATCCTGTTCTTCTCCGCGTGCGGTGAGCATGATGATCGGAATATCCTCGGTTTGCCGGATTTCCTTGCACACTTGCCAGCCGTCTTTGCGGGGCATCATGAGATCGAGCACGATTAAGTCGGGACGTTGACTCGACCATAGCTCCAGTGCTTCCAAGCCGTCTCTCGCAGTCAAGACGAAATAGCCTTCCCGTTCCAGATATCTGCGGCATACATCGGTAATATTCGCATCGTCATCAGCGACCAGTACGCGCTCGTTCATTCCGCCCCACCCCTAACGTTCATTGAAGATCTATAAAATCGATCATACCATAAAAAGGCTGCTCAACCCGGCTGTATACGCATTACATATTAGAAGCCGGTTTCATATATTTCGTGACCAATGCAGGTGAGACATAAGTATTGTTGTGATCAAGTACAGCCGCCGCATCCAGATTAATCTTCTTACCGTCCACCGTAATCTTTTTTGACCCGATCCACAATTTAATCGTTTGTCCGGCTGGCTTCATACTGTCGTCCATCATCTTATTATCCGCCATCTTGTCGTCCAACATCTTGTTGTCCATCGTGTTGTCGCCTGTCATCTTGTCATCCATCATCTTGTCCTCTGTCATTTTGCCTGTGTACATCAATGTTACCGAATTTTCCTTGCCGTCCCATTTCACGCTGTAGCCATACATTTCTGCTGCTTGCCTGAGATGAACAAGCTCCATACCGTCTTTCTTGATCGTCTTGGGCATTGCGGCTGCCGCACTCGCCACTCCGGCAAAGGCCAGCGATAGTACCAGTGTTGCCAGCAAAACGAACATCTTGCTCTTTGTAACTCTAATCATCTTTATCACACTCCATATAAGTTATGTTGCAAATGCAGAGTAAGATAAACTGCTTACAATTATCTAAGCAAAGTATTACAAATGTATTACGATGCACTAAAACAACAAAAAAAGGTCCGTGAATCGCTGCAAGAGCGACTTCACGAACCTGTTGGTTGTAAGGTATGGTGCGGTCAAGAGGACTCGAACCTCCACGTCATTGCTGACACTAGAACCTGAATCTAGCGCGTCTGCCAATTCCGCCATGACCGCATGTCATTGGGATTACGTTCCTTATGGTAGCATGTGTCATTAAGCCAAGTCAAGCCATTCCGTAAAGTTCAAATATTCAGCATATTTTCCCACGATTGGACAAACAATGAAAGGAGCGTAAACACGATAAGGGGGTTTCTAATTTTGAATGTGAAAATAAAAAGAACATGCCTGCTGCTTGCAGCCGGCGTTGTCGCTATAAGCTTATCGGCAGGAGGCCGCTTAGGGCTGGCGGGAGCAGAAGGGGCAGAAGCTGAACCGGATCAAAAAGCCGCACAGTCAGAGGGGGGACAGCCCCGGCAAGTAGCCATCGTCATCGATGACTTTGGCAATAATATGAACGGCACGGAAGAGATGCTGAATCTGCCGATTAAGTTCACAGTGGCGGTCATGCCGTTCATGCCAACGACGAAGCAGGATGCGGAGGAAGCACACCGGCTCGGACATGATGTAATCGTCCATATGCCGATGGAGCCCAATAAAGGGCTGAAATCCTGGCTTGGACCAGGCGCAATTACGACAGATATGAGCGATGCGGAAATACGCAAACGGGTAGAAGAAGCTATTAACGAAGTGCCGCATGCGATCGGCATGAACAATCATATGGGTTCCAAAGTGACTGCAGACGAACGGGTGATGCGTGTCGTCCTGCAGGTATGCAAGGAACGGGGATTGTTTTTTCTAGACAGCCGGACTACATTTAAGACCGTCGTGCCGAAGGTGACGCAAGAGCTAGGCGTACCTTTAGTGTCCAATGATGTCTTCCTTGATGACGTGTATACGGAAGCTCATATTTCCAAGCAGATCGGGATTGTCCGCAAATTTTTAGAGCAGCATGATAATTGTGTAGTCATCGGGCACGTTGGCGTTCCAGGCAAAAAGACCGCCGCTGTGCTGCGGCAGTCTATACCCGCTATGCAATCTAATGAACATGTTCAGTTTGTAAAAGCAGCCGATATGCTGTCTCCGTCACCGAGTGATCCATTTATATTGCCGAATCCCTGAAGCTATGGCATTCGCAATTTCGAGCTGCTGACGAGGATCGGTTAACATCGCCCGGTCTGCATCATTGCTTATAAAGCCCATCTCGACAATAACGGCTGGCTGATCTACCCGGCGCAGCAAATAGAAAGGCTTGCCTTCGCGCGGATAGAAGGTCGTTTCTTGTTGGCGATTGAGCGCATCCTGAATGCAAAAAGCAAGCAAAGCGCTCTCCCCGCTTTCCTGGTGGAGCACTATCGGTCCGCTCTTCGAACGGTTTTTGGTCGCATTGACATGCAAGCTGACAAGCAGCTGCGTGTCAATTTCCTCTGTCAGCTGTCTGCGCTGGGACAAGTCGCGGCGATGCCGTGATCTGGTAATATGCCAACGGTTATCATCGCTAAGGGCGTAATCCCCGGTTCGATTCAATACGGCGGAAATGCCTTGGCTATTCAGCAGCAAATACAACTTTTGAGCGATGGCCAGGTTAATATCCTTCTCAAGTACCGAGTCCGCAGAAGCTCCTCCGTCAATGCCGCCATGCCCCGCGTCGATCAGTATGTTAGCGGAGGGCATAGTCCAGCCGCTGTCATTCTCGGATTGCGGTTCATCGGCAGCATCGGGATCCGGGGATGCGCCAGCAAGACTGATGGGAAGCAGCATAAGTAAGGCAGCGGCAAGCTGCAGCATTTTCAACACAAATCGTTCCTCCTCCGTTACATGTGCAACATCCTTATCGTGGCTTATTGGAGGAAAACTCATACACGTTTATTAACGGAGGGCAGCGGGCAAACTTGTATTAACAAATAAATGAGGTGATGGGTATGGCAAGCGGCGATGATTTGATTAAATACGTAACGGAACAGGTTGTGCACTATATGGAAACGCCCCGTGCTGAGCGTAAGCAGACAAAAGCGTCAGCCAAAGCGCAAAGGGAGCACTGGATGACGCGTTGGTTTGGCGTGGGCGCGATGAGCTTATTGTTATGGTGGAGAGGACGCGCAGAGCGTCAACGGTAAAAGCGTCCGAGTTCAGCAAGCAGCTGAGCCGGAATGTAACGGCGGCTTTCGCCCAGCTCGTCTGTTTCTAATGCGGCATAGACGATGCCGTTATTCCAGTCATGGTAGCCGGTAACGGACCAGGCATACAGCATGTCGCCGCCATAGCGTTCGGCGATGTATTGCACTTGTTTTTTAGCTTTGATAGCGTATAGAAGCTTCGATACATCTTTAGAGCTGGCTTGAAGCGGTGCGGCATCTGTGAGCCATGGCAGCTTGCCGTACGGATCGAACGAGGGATTAGAAACGACTGCATGCAACTTAACAGTTTTCTTCGTTAAATCAATAGCAGGCAGTGCAGCGGCAAGCTGCGCTTCCTTCGTGCTTGCCGTTTCCCACTTTCGTGCGTCAAGGGGAAGCCCTTCACCGCTCATAGCATCGCTATAGATAATTCGTTTATCGTCGCTCGTTTTCCAAACCGCGAGCAGGGGATGCACGTATAGCTGCTGATTTGCAGATGGATGGATGAGGGAGAGCTGCCGCAAAGATTGCTGCAGCGTTTGTTCGTTATATAAGTATTGACCTAGGCCGTACTCGCCGATCGTATAGCCGCCTTTCTCGACTGCTTGTACGACGACATAGCCAGCGGTTTTGCCATTCGTACCTTTAATAAGGGCTAGCCAGTTATGGGTTCCGGGTCCTAAAGGCATCAATTCGAATTTGGCTTGTTTCCATGAACGGAAATCCGGCTGCTTGGCCATCTCGGCTATCCAGTTGCCCAGCAGGGATGATATTTCGGAAGTACTGCTTTGCTCGATAGGCTTTGCTGTCCCATTAACAGCACTTACTGTCATGGGGGATAAAAGCAATCCGATTGCTAAAGCCGACGTTATTATTTTTTGCAACCATTTACGCATATACTCACTCTTTTCATTAAAGCAGGCTGCCCATGCAGCCTGCTTTATTTAATGGAATCCGCTGTTCCTATTCATTGTATGCGGACAAGCTCGGGAAGGCTGTTGGTTATTGTCGCTCTTGCGGCGATTCGTCACGTTCTATTTTTGACGGATGAATGCGGATTCCGTCTGATTCCGCTAATCGATGCCTTCGAGATGAAAGATGCCGCAATTTATGGCGGATGCCGTCACCCTCGGCTCGAATTGCCACCTGGTTTCCTGTCTTCTTTGGTTGTATTGCTCTTCGATGGCAGGCTTTGTTTCCTCTGTGGCGTGTTTGATCAAGGGCTCGTAATAACCGTCAATCCGATCCAGTTCTTCCTGCAGCCTTTCTGAGGCTGCCGCTGCCCAGCTATAATCATAATTTTTCAGTTTGCGTTCGAGCGCTTGCTCCACCACCGACAGTGCCTTAGATAGCGATAAGCCGTTTTTCGCCACATGAACATTTGCAGGCAATCTAGGCGTTAACCGCAATGCTTGCAACTGATCATGGAACTGCTCGACGATGCTTCCTGTCGCCAGAGACACGCCGTAGCTGTGAATTTCCTCTCGTTTCATGTCGCAAGCGAACTCGACGCGCATATTAACGCCAAGCCAAGCCGTATAGGGTGTCGATTGAAAAGGGGTGTTCGCCCTTTTTTCCGGTTCCTGAAATAAATTGACGTAGCTGCCGTAGGTTTTGGCGGCCGTGAACAATTGCTCCAGCTTACGGGAACCAAAATAAAGATCCTCGCGCGGCGTGCGAGTGCCATTCGTCAAGTTGCCTGGCACAAATCCGATGGAACGGCCCAATGCCGCGTTGGCCGCCGCTTCCTCCGGTGTTAGTGCAGGAGCTGCAGCAAGCGATTCATATTTCTGCTTATCGGTGACGAAGAGAAAGGTCATCGTCTCGGGCGGAGTTCCGGTACGATCCACGAAGCCCCAGTAATACGGGCGATTGGTTAACTCGCGATCTGCTGCTGGAGACAGCTTAACGGTAAAATGCGCCGGAGACTTCTCCAATATGGCGCAGTCCGTTGCTTCTAAGTACCGGTGGACGAACTTATGCACTTGCTTCTCATTCATGGACGAATCTCCACCTCCACCTTCTGGCCTAAAGCCGTCATTTGCGTCAAAATTGCAGAAGGATCGGCCGTCTCGTTGCGCAGCTTCACGATAGAGCTGCCGAGCTCATTGATCTGTTTACTCAGATCTGCATTGCTGCCGCCAGATTGGAGCAATACCCGGGCGAGCTGCTGCTCCAGCGAGCCTTCTCCTTTTTCAAACCGTTCCAGTATATGATCCAGCTCGCCGATGACAAGCTCGAACAAATTGATTTTCTCATGAAGCAGATTGACGATATGCTCTTCGATGGTGCCGACCGTGCATAGATTGTAGATATGGACATCTTCGGTCTGTCCGAGACGGTGAACCCGTCCGATCCGCTGCTCGACCCGCATCGGATTCCAGGGCAGATCGAAGTTGATCATGTGGTGGCAAAACTGCAGATTAATGCCCTCACCTCCGGCTTCTGTCGCGATAAGCACCTGTGCGCGCCCGCGGAACAGATCCATCATCCAGTCCTTTTTACCGCGGTTCATTCCGCCCCGGTAAGGAACAGCAACCATATTATTGTTGCGGAAAAACTGCAGCAAATACTCTTGTGTGGCCCTGTATTCCGTGAAAATAATGACTTTCTCATTCATTTGCTGAACGAGCTCCAGCGTCTTCTGCGCTTTCGTATTGGATTCGATTTTCCGGATAAACTCGACCAGCTCCCAAATCTTCGGTCGCATCGGAGAGTCCTCGGCCGTCTTCTTGAACAAATTGACGAGCGTTACAAATACGGCATCCCGGCTGCTGCATACTTCCCGTTGAAGGGTGACGAGGGAGAGCATGCTGGTCAGATCGCCGCCGCTTTCGTCATATCGTTCCCGGACGAAGCCGGTTACGGCGTCGTACAAAGCTTGCTCTTCGGTTGAAAGCACCAGCGGAATATTGCGGACAATTCGTTTCGTGAACGAAATGCCGCCGTCGCCGCGGCGATTGCGGATCATGATGCTGGACAATGCGTCTTGCAGCTGGTCTTCATTTTTCGGCAAACGTTTATCGACAACGAAGTTGGCGGCAAATTCGCTTTGCCCGCCGAGCTGCCCCGGCTTAAGCAGCGTGATGAGATTGAACAGCTCATCGAGATCATTTTGAATGGGCGTGGCGGTTAGCAGCAGGCAATATTTTTTGCGCAGCTGGACGACAAATTGATAGTTGGTCGTTTTTTTGTTTTTCAGCTTATGCGCTTCATCGATAATGATGAGGTCATAGTCAGTGCCCAGCACTAGCTCGCGGTGCGGGTCACGCTTTGCGGTATCGATAGAGGCTACGACGACGTCGTAATGCCAGGTATGCTCTTTCTTTTGCGCGACGGCCGCTATGCCGAATTTCTGATTCAGCTCTCTTACCCATTGCAAGACAAGGGAGGCAGGCACGAGAATCAGCGCGCGGCGAACGAGACCGCGAACCAAATATTCCTTCAGGACGAGGCCGGCTTCAATCGTTTTGCCCAGTCCCACTTCGTCGGCGAGAATGGCGCGGCCGCCCATTTCATGCAGCACTTTGCGGGCCGTACTGATTTGATGCGGCATAGGCTCCAATGCAGGCAGCGTTCGAAGACACTGCAAATGCTCGAAGCTGTCGATTTTTTTCGCTTGCTCGGCTTCCATTGACAGCTGGTATAACGTCCAGTCGTCCCAAGGGCCGTTTTTGGCCATCCGGCTTTGAAGCTCTTCGAACCAGGAACGGTCCAGCTTCAGGTCAACCAATGGATGCAGCTTGCGGGTTGCGATAGCGTTCGAAGCGGCTGCTGCCCCAGCTAGATCGCTGTTGTGGTTAGTGGTAGAGGACAAGATTGCAGGCTCCTTTCGGGAAAAAAGAGATAGTTGCCTATAGTATGACCCTATTGTCGGATATTCATAAGAAAGAGGAGTAGAATAAGATCGATGAAAAGGGTTGACCTTACGCCAGATAAGCGCTCTAAGCGCTATAAGCCTATTTGACTTCTGGATAATGAAAATCAATATGTAGTATGTTATAATGTAAGTAATACACAATATATTGTGATTTCGTAGTAAGGCCATGCATGGAAAGCCAATTCGTAATTAGGGGAGGCTGCTGAAGTGGGTGAAGCGGGAGACAATCGGTTGGAAGGTTTAAGCGAAAAAATATTTTTGGACCGGTACGCTAGGAAAAATGCAGATACGAGCAAGGCCAAAGCAGGCGATATTGTATTAGCGCTAACTAAAGACGATCCGAAATTTCCGGCAAAAGAAGTCGGGGAGATCATCTCGCGGGACGGCGATGATGTACAGGTTAAGATGCGGAGCGGGGATACGGTAGAGACTACCGTCGACAAGCTGACGCTGACGATCGAGCATACACCGGACGAGATGTGGGATCGGCTGGCTGCGGCTATGGCTGGAGCGGAAAAGGATGAAGAGACTCGAAGCGTATGGACCGAGCGCTTTCGCTATATTTTGGACGATTGGAAGCTTGTACCGGGCGGGCGGATAGCTGCGGGAGCAGGGGCGAGTGAGGAGCTGACACTGTTCAACTGTTATGTCATTCCATCGCCAAAGGACAGCCGGGGCGGCATTATGCAGACCTTGACCGAAATGACGGAGATTATGGCCAGAGGCGGCGGAGTTGGCATCAATCTCTCATCACTGCGTCCGCGCCGGGCTATCGTGGCAGGAGTGAATGGTACGTCAAGCGGCTCTGTCTCGTGGGGAGGGCTATTCAGCTATACAACGGGTTTGATCGAGCAGGGCGGAAGTCGGCGGGGCGCTCTTATGTTGATGATTAATGATTGGCATCCCGATGTTATAGATTTCATCACGGTGAAGCAGACGATGGGGCAAGTGACGAATGCGAATCTGTCTGTGTGCGTCAGCAACGGTTTTATGAAAGCGGTGAAGGAGGATTCGGACTGGGAGCTTGTTTTTCCGGATACGAAGGATCCCGAGTACAACGAGCTATGGGAAGGTGATCTGGAGGCATGGCGGAAGCTGGGGAAAAAAGTGATTCCGTACAAAACCGTTCGCGCCCGCGACATCTGGCATTTGATCATTGAATCTGCTTGGAAGTCAGCAGAACCGGGCGTCGTATTCATGGAATACTACAACCAGATGTCAAACAGCTGGTATTTCAATCCCATCATCAGCACCAACCCATGCGGCGAGCAGGGTTTGCCGGGCTGGGGCGTATGTAATTTGTCGGCAATTAACTTATCGCGATTTTACGATGAGGCGAGTCACGCGGTTGATTGGCAGGAGCTTGCGAAAGTAACCCGCTGGTCGGTTCGTTTTCTCGACAATGTGATCGATACAACGCCTTATCATTTCAAGGAGAATGAGGATAATCAGAAGCGGGAGCGCCGGATTGGGCTCGGGACGATGGGGCTTGCCGAGCTGATGATCAAGCTCGGCATCCGTTACGGCAGTCCGGAATCGCTCGTATTTCTCGATGAGCTGTACGGTTTTATCGCGAGAGAGTCTTATTTGGCATCCAGTGAAATTGCTGCGGAGAAGGGTTCTTTCGCGGCTTTCGAGCATGATCTATATGTGCAAAGCGGTTTTATGCGTAATATAATCGAGGCGTTCCCGGAGGTTGGTGAAGCCGTGAAGCGCCAAGGCATCCGCAACGTAACGGTCATTACGCAGGCACCGACTGGCAGTACGGGAACGATGGTTGGCACCTCAACTGGCATTGAGCCTTACTTTGCGTTTGAGTATTACCGCCAAAGCCGTCTCGGCTATGACAAACAGCTCGTTCCGATCGCACAGCAATGGAAGGATGCTCATCCCGGTGAAGAGCTTCCGGATTATTTTGTAACGGCTATGAGCCTGTCGGCTAAAGATCACATCCGGGTTCAAGCCGCTATTCAGCGCTGGGTCGACAGCTCTATCTCCAAGACGGCCAATTGCCCGAATGATTTCACTGTGGAGGAGACGAAGGAGCTGTACGAGATGGCCTTCGAGCTCGGCTGTAAAGGTGTGACGATCTATCGCGATGGCAGCCGGGATGTACAGGTGTTGTCGACTCCGGGTGAAGAGAAAAAGGCGGATGAAGCAGTCGTGGTCGAAGATGGGAAAAAGGACGAGGCGGCTGAGGAGGGAACGGTCGAAGCGGGAACTACGGATGAGGCCGTTGGAGAAAGGTTAACTACGGGAAGTGCTGTTAGTATGGTGGAGGTGAAAGAGGAGCCGGCTAAAACGGGAGTAGTCGATCAAGCCTACAAACGCCGGCCGCAGATGCTGCGCGGCGCGACGTATAAGATCAATACGCCGTTCGGAATGGCTTATATTACGATTAACGACCTCAACGGAACGCCAGCTGAAATTTTCCTGAACGTTGGCAAAGCGGGCTCCGATGTGTTCGCGATGGCAGAAGCGCTGGGCAGAGTGTGCTCGCTGTTTCTGCGTTACGGCGATCATGGCAACAAAGTGAAGCTGCTGATCAAGCATTTGAAAGGGATTGGCGGCTCCGGCGCGATTGGCTTCGGCGTTAATCGTGTGGAGTCGATTGCGGATGCGGTAGCGAAAGCGTTGGAGACGCATATGGAGAGCGTCGATGAGCAGGCGGCTTCGGCTCCGGTGGTGAGTGCGGGTGTGTCGGAGTCGAGTGCAAGCGGCGCAGAGAACGGGGTTGGGCAGCAGCACAAACATGGTGAGATCAGCTCGCTGGATCTCTGTCCTTCATGCGGCTCTGCAGCATTGATAAATATTGAGGGCTGCAAGCAATGCAGCAATTGCGGGTACAGCAAGTGTAATTGAAATCTATTCTTGTGATGATTTTGTGATTTTGCAGCGTTAAAGGTATGCGAATGAAGGAATTTATTCTGTGTGCTGGATGTTTGTGAGCAGACCGCGGGATTAGCGAAGTGAAACATAAATGCCGCCCTTTCGACTTCCTATTAAGAAGCGAAAGGGCGGTTTGCTTTTTCGTTATTTGGAGCTTTTATGCACTTGCTTCAATTGTAGAAGCGGCTAAAAGATGACTATTATAAAGTCTATAATATAGGCCTTTAGATTGTAATAACTCCTCATGTTTTCCTTTATCTGCTACCGTTCCATTCTCTATTACAATGATTTGGTCCGCGTGTTGAACAGTAGAAAGCCTGTGTGCAATGATGAAAGTTGTTCTTCCGGCCATTAAACGATCCAATGCCTCTTGAACTAACCGCTCGGATTCGTTATCTAACGCTGCTGTTGCTTCATCCAGCAACAAAACTGGTGCATTTCTGAGCAGAGCTCTAGCAATTGATAGTCTTTGTTTCTGACCGCCTGACAAACGGCCCCCTCCCTCACCAATGTGAGTATCCAAGCCATCAGGGAGTTCTGAAATGAATCCTAAGGCATTAGCATCCCTTGCGGCTGCTGTGATTTCTTCCTCTGAAGCATCTAGCTTTCCGAAGGCAATATTCTCTCGGATGGTCCCAGAATACATAAAGCTTTCCTGTGGCACAAATGAGAAATAGCCTCTTAAATCTTGCAATTCCATCTCCCTCACATTTTTTTCATTTATCTGTATATGGCCTTTGTCAGGTTCAAATAAACCTAATAGCATTTTAAAGATAGTCGTTTTTCCACCACCACTTGGACCAACTAATGCAATTTTTTGTCCCGCCTCTACATTTATCGAGACATCATTCAGTATCAATCGTTCTGTATTGTAACCGAATGTTAGCCCGGCAACTTCTATTTTGTTAAATGCATGATTCATTTTATGTGCAGGAATTTCATGGAACTCAGCTTTTTCGTCCATCGTCTTAAAAATCCGATCTGCGGCACCAAGTGCTTGCTGGAGTTCTCCCCAAGAAGAAGCTAGACCGCTAAATGGCCAGGTCAAATGATTCATAAGCTGTATAAAAGCGATTAAGCCACCTACAGTCATAGAGCCTGACGCTGCAAAGTAAGCCCCCACAATGAAGGTTACGATAAAGGATAAAAGGCCGACCGCATTAGCCGTTGCAGATAGCGAAGCCTGAATTTTCCCTCCGCGAATTTCAAATTTACTGATATCTTCACTATTCAAGATAAATTTAGTAAGTAATTTTTTTTCAAGTCCAAAAGTTTTGAAAATAGTACTTGAATTCAAAATCTCTTGCAGTACGGAGGTTAATGTTCCAATCCGGCTTTGTAATTGTTGTGAATTGTGTCGAAGAACTTTTCCGAATAAACCTCCGACAAGAAGGGTCATTGGACCAACAAGCGCACAAATTAAAGCCAGTTTCCAATTGATTGTCATTAAATAAATAAATGAGGATACTGCCAGGATTGGATTGCGAATTAAAGAAAGTATGGTATTACTGCATGCTGTACCAATCGCCTGATTATCATTTGTCATCCGTGTTAGAAGCTCTCCGGAATGATTTTCATTAAAATGACTTGCAGGGAGACAAAGTACTTTCTTGAGTGTATCGATACGAATATTTTTCCTGATTTGTGAGGAGACCTTTGATTTTAAATAGGTGTCCAAATAAATGTTTGCAACCGTAAGAAAAAGGATGATAAGGCCTATGATAATAAGAAGGGGCCAATGTGTTTGAGTTTGAGTGACTGCTGCATCTGTAATTTTGTTTAGATACCAGGCTGTGCCAAGATCCAATCCTATACCGACAAACATTGTTATAAATAAAAAAGTGTAACTGATTTTGTGCTTAAAACAGTAAGCTGTAAGACGCCACAATGTGTTCTTCTGTTTCATTAAATCCCCTTCCTTTACCAAAGAGTTTATTTTAGCTAAACAAAAGCCCCTCAAATAAAACATCCACAAGACATCCCTTAAACATCTTAATACCATCCCCGAAGATGGTATGTTACCATAAAAATCCATTTTATGCAATTAACTTTTCTGTTCATTTTGCTTGACAGAGGAAAATTATGTAGGCATAGTTGAAGAAATAGAGTACAAAGAAGGAGAGTGCTGGATATTCCTGAATTAGAAAAAATAACGATAAATCTTGGGCCGATGGATCTTGGACAAATTGATCTATTAGTAGACCAAGGTTACTATACAAACCGCAGTGATTTTATTCGTATCGCCATTAGAAGACAATTAGACAGTCATGCAGCTGAGGTAAAAGAGTTCAAACATACACAGTTCTTTGCTTTCGGCGCGCTGGAATTTGATCGCAATCGATTATTGCAAGCAATAGAAGAGAATGTGAAAATCGATATTAAGCTCGTCGGTGCTCTCTTCATAGCAAAAGACGTTACAAGAGAATTAGCAGAAGAAGCCTTAGGTAAAATTCGGGTTTTCGGAATTATCAGAGCTCCAGAGTCAGTGAAAAAATGGCTGATTCTTATGAATGATAAAAAATAATCGAATGAAATCAGTCTAGCGCGTTTATACAAATTAGATGGCTCAAGTTAAGGAAGTGTGACATGCTTCATCTTTATTATCTTAAGATGGATCGAGAAATGGCATCTATGGAACGGGAAGAATGGCTGCCTTACGTTTCTGAAGAAAGACGAGAGCGGATCGCGCGCTTTCATTCTGCGAAGGATGCACAGCGATCATTGTTTGGGGAGTTATTGGCCAGGTATGCATTGTGTGAAAATACGGGGCGGGAAAATAGTGAGTTGAAGTTTATTCAGAATCAATATGGTAAACCGAAGTTGGAAAGGGAACAAGATGAGAGGGAGATTTACTTTAATCTATCTCATTCTGGACAGTGGGTTGTATGCGCAGTCGATTATACCCCGGTTGGTATCGATGTTGAAGAGATAAAGCCAATATCATTAGAAATTGCTAGACGTTTTTTTGCCAAGGACGAGTACGAGGCATTGCTTCGAGAGCCGGAGATAAGCCGGCAGCAATACTTTTATGCGTTATGGACGATGAAAGAAAGTTTTATAAAAGCAGACGGCCGAGGGTTATCGTTGTCGCTCGACCAGTTCTCTATCGATGTTGCCCAAGGCCGAGTGCAATACCAACAGAAATGGCAAAATAGCCGACTGTGGCACAGTCAACTGGATGAGGAGCATATGCTGGCAGTTTGTGCTTCTCCGGGAATACATAAGACAATGCAGCATTTCACATTGAGTGAGTTCGTAAGGATCATTGCAGATAAATTAGATGTGTTAGAGTAACAAAAACAAGACTAGTCGATATTTAGAATTTTTTATACTCTTTCGGTTTTCGTTGATCTTCAGCCCAGAATTGCCTTGTTACTTGTAGGGAGATATTTTTTTGATCGGTTTTTTTATTCTAAAGCAGGTAGGGTATTTAGTCACCTTGGCATGAGTCAGATTTAAAGGATGAGGCTCTATATAGAGTCTCATTTCTTGCTTTACAGAAAGGATGGAACGAAATGAAGTACATCGTAATCATTTGCGTACCCCTTTTATTGCTGGTTGGATGTCAACAAAAAGAGGGCCATTCTACAATCAAGGAAGTTTCATCCGATTCGGTTACACTTAGAGTCATAGTCGATAGAGTAGATACATCGCAAATTAAACTCCACACGGAATTGATCAATATGGGTGAGAGCTCCATTACGATCAGCCATGCCGATCCTTTGGTCGGAGCAGTTGTGGGAGATCGTATGACCCGGCCAGATATTGTTTTTAGCTTTGTGGGCATCACTAAGAGATTAGATGCAAATGAAGTGTACAGTTACGAAAAGGATACAATAATTAATGTTCAGTCCAAAGACAAAGTTCTTTACGCGCAGGCGTTGTTCACGATTGATGGCGATAAGAAAGCTCTAGATTTAGATATAAATCTAGATGAAGTCAAATAATCCACGTTTACATATATCTGCTAAACCGGATACCGTAAAGCTAGCTGATTTCGATCATTCATCGAAGTCAGCTTATTTTCGCTTCAATCGTAAGTATTAATTGCATGTGTCTCTTTTTACATACAACAGCAGCATTTCTGGTAAGCTTGATGTTGTTGGCTTCTGTGTGGAAATATACATAAATTCATTGCAAAGTTCATGTGTTTTCTGAAGCTGCTTCCCTATAATTGTGTTAATAACGGAAATCGTATAGAAGTGGTGTAGAAATACTCAAAAATGTATCTGCGAGTTAACTTTATATAGGAAGACAGCATCAGGAGGTTGACTGGTTTGTACAAAGTATTAATTGCAGAAGATGAAATGTGGGTCAGGCTCGGGCTGAAAAATTCGATTAACTGGGAAAACTTAGGCATGACAGTAGCCGGAGACGTAGCCAATGGCGTAGAAGCCTGGGAGCACTACCAGAAGGACAAACCTGACATAGTCATTACCGATATCCGGATGCCGGAGATGGACGGCATGGAATTGATCGATCGGATCCGCGAGCATGATGCCGCGACGAAAATTATTATTTTAACCTGCCTGGAAGAATTCGGACTTATTCAAACCGCGATGCGCAACGGTGTAAGCGACTTCATCTTGAAGCTGACGATGGAGTCTAATGAGATGGTCAATATTTTAGCAAAAGTAAAGCAGGAGCTTGATGAGGAGAGGGCGGATTCCTCCAAGCATCTTCTGCGTGATATCGACGTTCTGAAGGAAAGCTTCGTGAAGGATTATTTGTTCCGAAACCGCTATTCGCAAGAGGAATTTTTGCGGTATGTCTCCGAGTACAAGCTGATGCTCGATCCGCATAATATCCGAATCTGCCTCATGGACATCCATCACTACCATCGGCTGAAGGTAAGATTTGGGGATGAGCGGGGCCAGCTGCTCCGCATGTCCATGCTGAATGTGCTTCAAGAGATATTAAGAGATTACGGCTGTGGGGAAGTATGTCATGATGCGGATAACCGCTATTTGTTTCTGCTCAGCTTTGGCAATTCCCTCAGCGAGAATGAACAATTCCAGCAGCTGCATCAGCTGCTGGATCATATCCGTAGAGTGATGCGGTCCTACTTCAATATTGCCGTAACCTTCGCAGTTAGCAGCACGGCACATGACCTGTCGCCACTGCGGGCGATGTACCGGGAGTGTCTGCATGCAATGAGCTATAAGCTTTATGTAAATACCGATCATTTTATTTGTGGTGATGTCAATTTGCAATTGAAGGCCGAGGAGAAGATTCATACCTCATTGGCCGGACTGGCTGAAGTGCTTAGCCTTCATGGCGAGCAGTTGTCTAAGGAATTCAGCCATTGGTCCGAACGGATGAAGGAACGTGAACTTCCGGAATCCCGGGAAGCGACGGTTCGGGACTTCAATTATTTGTTTCACC
Organism: Paenibacillus radicis (ex Gao et al. 2016); assembly: GCF_014641555.1. Lineage (GTDB taxonomy): Bacteria > Bacillota > Bacilli > Paenibacillales > Paenibacillaceae > Pristimantibacillus > Pristimantibacillus radicis. The sequence goes on along the minus strand of NZ_BMHY01000015.1, from coordinate 32,962 downwards.
GGCTGTCGCTGCATGTACCGCATCAATCGCAGGAGAGCGCAGAGCTTGTTACCCAGTGCACGCTGCGGCTGGAATCCTGTGAGACTTGGGATGAGATGGTGCAATTAGCCGAAACCTTTATTCAAGGGTTGATGCAAACCCGGCAAATTCCGATGAGCCGCAAGGTGGCGGAAGCTGTCGCCTATATTAATAGAAACTTTCAGGGGGAGCTGACGCTCCAGGATGTCGCTGATGTGGTCGGAGTGAGCCCTAATTATTTATCCTCCTTGCTGAAGAAGGAATTGGATGTCAATTTCAGCGAGTACCTCATTCATATCCGGGTTGAAAAAGCGAAGAGACTATTGCTGGAGAGCGATCTGCGATCCTATGAGGTAGCGGATCATGTGGGATTCATGGATCATAGCCATTTCAGCCGGACATTCAAGAAGTCTACGGGCATGGGGCCGCGCGAATTCCGCAAGCGTTGGGGCCAAGTAGAGGAGATTAGCGATGACGAATAACAAGCGTCCTGAATTGTTCGCTGCGATCCGCAAGCTTCTAGGCTATGCGCTTCATGAAAGGGCACGCTGGGGAACGCTGCGGTTCCAGTTATTTATTACTTATGCAGGCGTCAGCCTGCTCGTCTTGTCTCTGGGCGCTTTTTTCTTCTATGCCAGCACAACGAAGATCGTCAAGGAACGGGCGGAGCAGCTAACCTTGCAAAACTTCAAACAGGCGGAGAGCAGCCTGCTTGCTATTCGCACTGAAATGGACAAAACAAGCAAGGTGCTGCTGGCGAATGAATCGGTCAGAGGCTATATGGACAGGCCATTATCGCAAGCCGAGGAAGTGGAGGCCACGGCGACACTGACTCAATTGTTCAACGATGTGCTGTTCAGGTACGACAACATCCATTCGATTTATGTGTATTCGGAATCGGGAAAAATCCTGGGCGTGACCCGTAAAAAGCTTTATACCACATCGGATTCAGGGTTATCCAGTTGGGCTTACACATCGGGATTGTACGAGCATGTTCTCGATACATTTCCCAGCATGGATTGGCAGAGCAACGTAAAGGTGCAGGATCAGGAAGCGGTGTTCCGTTACCCCGAAACGGCGGAATGGAATGATTCGCTTATTTTGGCATCCCGGGCGATTGTCAGCTCCTATCAGGAACGTCCCTTATCGATCCTTACACTTAGCATCAAGGAGAGCAGTCTGTCTCCTTTTTTTGCTGAATTGGCAGGTATAACGAAGGGCTGGATCTATTTGCTGGACGGCAACGGGAACATTATCCGGGGTAACGAGCAGGACGAGAGGGACACTCCGGTCTTTACGCTGGAGCATGCGAACGGGAACAAGTATGGCAGCTATACGACAAGGAATGATCATGAGAAGCTTCGGGTCGTATACTATCGGGTCGGTACGACAGATTGGACGCTCGTGAAAGAGATTCCTTATCGTGAGTTTTCCAAGGACAGCAATACGCTGAAAAAAATCGTCATCGTTATGCTGCTTGCCAGCCTACTTGTCGCATGGGTGCTTGCTTACTACTGGATCATGCGGCTTACCGTTCCTTTGTCCAAGCTGACGAAAGCGATGAAGCAAATGGAAGTAGGCAACGTTGGCTTTGAAGTAGCCGGCATGGCGCATAATGAGATCGGCCGGCTCGGCATGCAGTTTAACAAAATGTCGCGAAGCATTCACGAGCTCATTGAAACCAATAAGCAGACGGAAGAAATGAAGCGGGAGGCCGAGGTGCGCGCACTGGCGTCCCAGATCAACCCTCATTTTCTGTATAACACATTGAATATGGTGAAATGGATGGCGGCCGTGCAGCATGCGCCCAATATTGAAGAGACAGTTACCGCTCTTGGCAACATGCTCCGTCCCATTTACCGGGAGACTTCCGTTTTTACAACGTTGGGAGATGAGCTTGGCTATATTAAGCACTATATGACGATCATGAATCACCGGTATGGAGAAGGAACGCTCATTCATGTGGACATTGAGGAGGGGCTGATGCAGGCCCAGGTCCCAAGGTTTATTTTACAGCCGCTGCTTGAAAATTGTTTTGTCCACGGGATGACTCAGAAGTATGCGGGAACGATCAAGCTGTCGGGCCGCGTAGAGGGCGGTTTGCTCGTACTGGAAGTGAAGGATGAAGGCAAAGGGATGTCCGAAGAAAAGCTCGTTGAACTGCGGTACCGATTGGCGAAAGAGAAAATTGGCGGGGAAAGGGGACCGTCCAGAGCCCATGGGATGGGTTTGTTGTACGTCAATCAGCGGATTCAACTGCATGCAGGTGAAGCTTTCGGGCTGGATGTGTTCAGTGAGGAAGGGAAGGGGATGACCATTAGGATGCGCCTCCCCTTGGAATATAAAGTGTAGAAAAACGCATCATACCGTGAAATAAATCATTTTTATGGGACAGGCTTGTTGAAAAATATCACTTGGTGCAAGAATAAGTCATCTTTTCATTGTTCCGTTAATTCCTTCGCTTTCCCCTGTTGGTTATCATGTAGATACAACAAGGGAAGTGAAGCTTAGAAGAACGGAAGGTGGAGAGCAAGCCTATGATTCAGGCGGAACGCAGTGGAGTACGCTTTAAGCTGTCTAATCGTATGAAGTTGTTTTGGATGGCGGTTCCTTTTTTAATCGTCGTATTTATTTTCAATTATATCCCTCTATTCGGATGGATATATGCGTTTTTTGATTACCGGCCAGGGGTACCGCTTTGGAAAACGCCATTTGCAGGCGTGGATTATTTCAAACTCATGTATGAAGAGCGCAAAGACTTGTTCAATGTGCTTCGCAATACGATGATCATGAGCGTGCTGGGGCTGTTGTGTACACCGTTATTTGCCGCATTTGCGATTTTTCTCAATGAGATGAAATCCAAATCGTTCAAGAAGGTAGTGCAGATTACGACGACGCTGCCTAACTTTATTAGCTGGGTACTCGTCTATGCCGTATTCTTTATGTTCTTCTCCAGCGACGGCTTTATTAACAAGGTGCTGTTCAATTTTGGCTGGATTGATTCGCCAACGAACGTGCTAGGCAACAATGATATCGTATGGTACGTGCAGACGGGAATCGTCATGTGGAAGGGACTCGGCTGGGGGGCCATAATCTATCTGGCGGCGATTGCGGGCATCGATCAGGAGCAGTATGATGCGGCAAAAGTGGACGGCGCCGGACGTTTCCGCACCATCTGGCATATTACGGTGCCAGGCATTCTACCGACGTTTTTCGTTCTGCTTTTGCTCGATATCAGTAATATGCTGTCTAACGGCTTCGATCAATACTTTGTCTTCTACAACCCGCTCGTTGCTTCTCATATCGAGGTGTTGGATTACTATACGTACCGGGTCGGCATGCTGAATAGCGACTTCTCCTATTCGACGGCTCTTGGCATCAGCAAAACTGTGATCAGCATTGTACTTCTATTCACAGTCAACAATCTGGCCAAACGCGTACGGGGAGAATCTATCATATGAGGAGGGTTATCGGATGATTATGAAAAGATTTCGTATCGGAGAGCACTCTTTCCACACGATCAACTATATCGTTTATACCGCATTTATGCTGCTCTGCATTTATCCGTTTTATTATATTTTCATTAATTCGGTCAGCAGCCCGGATGCGATTATCGACGGCGTTTACTTTTTTCCGAAAGGCTTTACGCTGGACACTTATACGCAGCTGTTCCGATCGGACAATATTATTAATGCGTTCCTGATCTCGGCATCACGCGCTGTCATCGGAACCTTCGCTACTGTAATGGCGTGCTCGTTTTTCTCCTATTTGATTACGAAACGTGAAATGTTCGCCAGATCCTTCGTCTACCGGTTTGTGATCATTACGATGTACCTCAATGCGGGGCTTATTCCTTGGTACATTACGATGCGGGGCTTGGGACTGAAAGACAACTATCTGTTGTACATTTTGCCTACGATTATTTCTGCTTATTTCATTATTTTGATCAAAACGTATATGGAATCACTTCCGGTTGTACTTGAGGAATCGGCCATGATGGACGGAGCAGGTTATCTGCGGATATTCATCAGCATTATTCTCCCGGTGTGTATGCCCATACTGGCGACGGTCGCCGTCTTCCATGCCGTCAATCAGTGGAATTCCTGGACGGACAATTATTTTCTCGTGAGCAATCCTAAGCTGCAGACGCTGCAGCTCATCCTGCTCAATTATTTGCGGCAGGCGGAATCGATGGCTTCTGATGCAAATCGGCAGCTGCTCACCTCCGCGGCAGGGATTACCGGATTCCGGGTGTCCTCCGCATCAGTCAGGCTGGCGATTACGATGATTGTAACGCTGCCGATCATGCTGGTCTACCCGTTCATGCAGCGTTACTTTGTCAAAGGCATCATGATGGGGGCTGTAAAAGGGTAAAAGAAAGCTTATTTCATGTATACCGGGCTTGCTTCGGCAAGCTTTGTATAGCGTAGCAAAACGATCATTATAGGGAGGGTTCACATGCAAACCAAATGGCGGAAATCTTTGCTTGCACTTAGCTTGACCGTAGCGATAGCCGTAACAGCGGCAGGCTGCTCTAGCGGTAATCAGAATGGACAAGGTACAGGGACTAAAGAGGGTACAAACGACGGTACAAACGACGGGCAGCCCAAAGAGGTTACGCTGACCATTTATGGCAACGGTTTCGGAGGCTCTGTAACACCCGGTGTTCAGACGGACCGTGTAGCGCTGGAAATCAAGAAAAAGCTGAACATTAACATCAGCACGGAAGCCAAGGTGAATGACGACAAACTCAACACGATGATGGCGAGCGGCGATTTGCCGGACATCATTTATGCGGAACGCCGGCATATGAAGCAGCTTATTGACGGCAATCTGGTTATTCCGCTCGATGGTTTGATCGCCGAGCATGGCAAGAATATTTTGGAGGAATCACCGCAACGGATTGAGTTCAGCAAAAAGTATTTAAGCAATGATACGAATGATTTATTCTTTATTCCGCTGCTGGCAGGTGATGCGCCTAAGGAATACACGTATGCTTCTCCGGGCTACATGGTTCGTTGGGATTATTATAAGGAGCTGGACTATCCGCAATATAACAATTGGGAAGATTTGCTGCAGATCTTGAAGCAGATGCAGGATAAGCATCCGACGAATGAAAAAGGCGAGAAAGTATATGCGATGGCACCTTTGTTTGAATGGGGATACAGCATTCAGACCGAGTTCTATGACCGTTACCGCGGCAAATTGCTTCTTGATAAGTTCATGGACGTAGATCCGGAGACGCTGGAAGCAAAGAGTGCAATTCTGGAGCCGGACGGCAGTGTATGGGAGACGGCCCGGATGTATCAGAAAGCGAATGCACTGGGACTGTTCGATCCGGACAGCTTCACGATGAAATATGACAATATGCTGGAAAAGATTAAGAGCAACCGTCTGTTGTTCACTTGGTGGAATTGGGCGGGCGTGAATGAAGCGAACGACGCATTCGAGAAAGCTGGCGAATTGAAAGGCTGGACACCGCTTCCTCCTGCGAAGGGACAAACGCAATATGTGGGCGAGTACGGCTCCATCGGCCGTCTGGACTCTACGTTCGCCATTTCCAAAAACAGCAAAAACCCGGAACGTGCAATGGAGCTGATCAACTACCTCGTATCTCATGAAGGTGCTCGATTGATCATGAACGGGATAGAGGGCGTTGACTGGGAAGTGAAAGACAATGTGCCTATGGACACCGCGGAACGAATTGAACAGTCGAAGGCCGATCCAGACTTTGGCGCGAAAAGCGGCATCACCAAGTATTACAACTGGAGCGGATTCTCTGCTGGTGCGATTGATCCAAAATTCAACGTGCCGACCAACTACGGCAATATTATTAGTGAGCAGCGTCTGAGCAAGATGAATCCAATTGAACAAGATTACAGTAAGCATTACAACGTCAGCTACCCGGGTGAACTGATCGAGAAGCTGGTGGAGCAAGGCGAGATTAAGAAGAACGGGACAGATTATACGCAATTTGCCGCGCTGCCGATTGTCACTCCGGATAATATCAAACGTATTGACGGGAAAATCGATGAGTACATCAAGCGTATGGTTCCGAAGCTGATATTGGCTAAGGACGATGCGGAATTTAATCAAATTCAGACCAGCATGATGAAAGAGCTGGCGAGCATAGATTTGCAGAAATCGGTGGACTACTGGACTGGAGCTTACAAGAAGAATAAAGAGATTGTGACAGGAAACTAAACATGTTGATCAGCGGGCAGCCTAGGTTGCCCGCTGGCGTGTTGAGAAAGTTGTGGAAGCTATACTATAGGCTGTTGTAACGAATCAAAATGTAAATCTGCATGTTGTCTGCCGGTTTTTCGCCGGTTTACCGCATCAAAATGCAAATGTGCATTTTGATTGGCCTGAAAAGCCTCAAAAGGGCGGAATAATGGGATTTCAAATGTACTTTTACATTTTGAGCGCTGATTTGGACCAGTTGAGGCTCATCAACCTGCACTTTTGCATTTTGTTGTTCGATTAGTACGGGGCGCGCTGATATTTGGCATTTGGAACATCGGAAGATGAAGTGCATGTAAGGGTTATTTTCTGACCGGCACACGGGTTGCCGGTCATTCTTATTAGGAGGAGAGCATATGGGAGAGCGGAAGTCAGGAATGTGGGGAATACCGGGCCTTCAGGAGCCTAAAGTTACCGAACAATATACTGCAGGGCAATTCAATTGGACGCAGCAGGAGGTTGCTGCGGGCGTATTTGAATGCGCTATGCAGTTCACTAATGAAAAGGGTGCTGGGGAGAACGGCAATGGATCAGCTATTTTGGATTTTGTCATAGACAGCTGGTCCGTAGAAAATCAGATTATGCTGCCTGGATCGGTGTACGGAGGCAACCGGTTTCAAGCACGCCGCATACCATACCCGCCAATATTCAAAGATGAGGAAGATCTTCGCGCGGACTTGCCGATAACCGTTACAAATATCGCCAGATTGAATATCGGGCAAGGAGAATCGCGATTGGAGCGGGATACCCGGGATTTGTCCACGCCTGCAATTGGGCTATACATGCCGGACAGCGGTGTCGGCTGCTGGCTGCTGCTGGAGGCTAATACGGCTGGCAGCTCTGTAGGTATTGTGATTGAGGAGAATGAAGACCGCTCTACGGCGGTTCTGTCGTTGCGGATTCCGACCACCGGTGCGAGCCAGTTGCTCGCTCATAAAGGCCAATCGGAACCGAGCGGGAAAACAACGGTACAGCTCCATGCCCATGTGTTTCCATGTACGAGCGTTAGCGAATGGATAGGGCGGTTTGCACCTATTCGCAAATCACTGGCAGATCAGCACCAATTGCCTTCTGTGATCCCCTTCTTTGCGGCATGGGACGTTCTGGAGAACAAGTATAACGAAATGAACTGGCACGCACAGGAGAACTATTACTCCGTCGGACTGAGGGAGAACCATTTCCAAGATTGGCAGTGCGGCTGGGTAGGCGGCGGAATCACGACGTATCCGCTGCTAGCAGCCGGCAGCGGCAAGAGCCGGGAGCGGGCCCGCCAAACAATTGACTTTATGTTTCGTACGCAAGCGGAATCGGGACTGCTCCACGGCATTTATTCACAGGGGCAGTATCCTGGCGACGGCTTTGACCGGGAGGATGCTTCCAGATGGCATCTCATCCGTAAAAGCGGGGACGTATTGTATTTCGTACTGAAGCAAATTGCGCTGATCGAGCAGCAGGGCGAATCGATACCGGATGCCTGGAAAGCTGGAGTGAAACGGCTGGCAGACGCCTTTGTCCGCCTATGGAAGCAGAATGGCCAGTTCGGACAGTTTATCGACGTTCACACCGGCGATATTATCGTCGGCGGGTCTACTTCTGGTGCGATCCTACCGGCTGGTCTCATGCTGGCGGCTGAATATTTCAACGATGAGCGTTACGCAGCTGTAGCCCGCGAATCTGCCCGCTTGTATGTGGAGAGAGATTTGAAAGCAGGCTATACGACGGGCGGGCCAGGCGAAATTCTGCAATGTCCGGACAGCGAATCCGCATTTGCCTTGCTGGAATCGTTGATTGTGCTCTATGAAATGACGGGTGAAAAAGAGTGGCTTACATCCGCTCGGGAAGCGGCGAACCTGTGCATGACCTGGTGCGTATCCTATGATTTTCAATGGCCTTCCCATGCGGAGTTTGGCCGTCTCGGGATGAAAACGACGGGAACCGTGCTGGCAAATGCCCAGAACCAGCATAGCGCTCCCGGTATTTGTACACTCTCCGGCAATTCCTTGTTGAAGCTGTTTCGTGCTACCGGTGACATGCTGTGGCTGGAGCTGCTTCGCGATATTGCCCGTACGATCCCGCAATATATGTCCCGTAACGATCGTCCGATTATGAGCTGGGACGAACCGGGAAGTCATCTGCCTGCCGGGTTCGTCAATGAAAGAGTCAATTTGAGCGCTTGGGAAGGCGAAGACAAGGTTGGCGGTGTTTTCAACGGCTCATGCTGGAGCGAGACGGCTCTTATGCTGACTATTGTTGAGGTGCCGGGGCTCTATGTTCAGCCCGACACCGGTATTTTCGCAGCGATTGATCATATTGGCGCGGAACGCCTTGACGGGGTGAATGAAGGCGAGCTTCGCTTACGGCTATGGAACGAAACGTCTTTTCCAGCCGCCGTACATGTCCTCTCGGAAACATCGCTGGAAGCCCGTAAGCCGCTTGGTCAGCAGCATGTACGCTGGTTGCCGGCCCTTGAGCTTGCTCCTGGAGCATCGATCGTTGTTCAATTTGGAGTGGAAGGTTTTCAAGTTGTGTAACCAATATAACCAATGCGACAGCAAGCTTGAGCTGATTGCGTATAATCAAAACGGGATGTAGCAGAAGGAATATCTGCTCCATCCCGTTTTTCATATATCCGAGTCAGAAATATCGTGTACATCCGCTGGCACATGGATGTGCTGAAGATATTTTTTTGGCGTCGTAAAGCTAAACTCCTTAAACTCTTTAATAAAATGATTCTGGTCAAAGTAACCCAGCTCAGAAATACGGTCCATCGTCTTATCATAATGCTGATATTCCAGCGAATGAATGACATTCTGAAACCGTACAATACGGCTGAATAGCTTGGGAGGCAGGCCGACATATTTTTCAAACTTCTTCAGCATATATCTGCTCGAATATCCGGTATCCAGTGATAGTCCCTTTACATCCAAAGTTCCCCGGTTCACGATGATTTTTTCGGTCACATACTTAACGAGAAGGGGGATCTCTATGACATTGTTAAAATACTTCAGGTAAAATTTTTCGAAAGCGCGAATCCTCTCGATGAAGCTCGTTTGCTCAGCCATTTTCTCCAACAACTCTTCTGCATGCGGAAATATATCCTGCACCGGTATCTCCTGCTCACTGAATTCACCGATCGGATACTTGAAGAAAAACTCGGCATACCCGGGCATAAAGCATATAACGAAATACTCACAATTAGAGCGAACGAAGACCCCCTCTCTCCCCTTGAAAATACTTCCGCAAATATTGCCCGATGGATGCTCCTTATGACAACAAATAACGAGATGCAGACAGCCATCGGGGACAACGAATATCCGATCCATGTTTAGATCATTCATATAAAATCCATAAAAGATCAAACCCCCATGAAAGAGCGGGGAATTGTCCGTACGGTATTGCTTATAGGTATCCAGCACATTTTCAAAGATAGGCTGGTGCGGATGATAAGGGTATAGGTTTCCGTGAGAATGGCTCATTAAGTCCTCCTTTGAAACTACATATCATTCGAAACAATGATTCAATCTCTATATAAATCACATAATTCCGATTGGATTTGATCATGAAGATACTATCTACTTTTTCAGTTGATGTCAATGCTTTTAAACCCTTTTTAGTAGTTCTGTTTTTTACTATATAAAAAATGTGCCTCAACTTATAATTCGAATATCATATGAATTTACTTGGAATTAAATTGGGAGGCTGCTTTATGGAAAACGATATGAAACTGAACATTTATAACGATTGTCTCAATAGAGACTGGGAGCGGGTCGCTCAACTTATGAAGCTATTCGGTTTGTCAGAAGCCCCTGGAGAAATCCATCAGCAGGCTTTCACAAACAGCTACCGTGTCACTTTCGTTTATGACGAAGAAACGCTGATCGGATTCGGACGTGCGATCTCAGATGGTGTGTCTCAGGCCGGAATTTACAATATAGCGGTGGATCCCGGCTACCACAGCCAAGGAATTGGAAGATTGATTATCGAGGATCTGTTGAAAGGATTAAAACAATGCAACGTAGTCTTATATACTCATCCAGACACCGTAGATTTCTATAGACGACTTGGCTTTCGCCGGATGAAAACGGGGATGGCGCTATACCTAAATGAAGACAAGCTAGAGGAGATGGGATTCATTGAGTAAATTCAAAGCATCGACAGGAGTCGAACAAGAGATTAATGATAAGGGATACTTTATCCGTCAGAAAAACTTTTTCACCACTCCCTTTGGAGAAGGAGAAAGCAAACTGCCGGTGGAAGCAGGCCGCTACCGTCTCATATGGGCAAAAGGCTGCCATTGGTCCAACCGTGCCTCAATCGTGCGGGAGTTGCTGGGACTAGAAGAAGCGATCAGCATTAATTTAGTAGGCCATGGCAATTCCGAGCAGAAACGCGGGTGGGAATTCGTGTATGACGAGAGCGGGATCGATCCCGTGCTGGGCGTGCGGTTCTTGAGTGAGCTATACGAGGCGGCCGATTCTGAATATGAAGGAAGACCGACGGTGCCGGCAGTCGTCGACATTACAACGGGGAAAGTCGTTAACAACGATTATGTATGGCTGACTAATTATTTGGAGGAAGAGTTCGCGTCGCTGCACAAGCAAGGAGCGCCGGACTTGTATCCCGTTCACTTAAGAGAAGAGATCGACAGCTATAATGATTTCTTGTATCACAACGTGAACGATGGCGTATACAAGGCGATGTTCGCAAAGTCCATAGAGGCTTATAATGACGCTTACGATAAATTGTATAAGGCGTTTGATGCCATTGAGGAAAGATTGGGTGTGAGCCGCTATTTATTCGGCGATTACATTACCGATCCGGATGTCCGCTTGTTCGTGACACTGGCCCGGTTTGACACCTACTACTTTAAATATTTGGGACCTATTCGCAACCGTATCGTCGACTTCAAAAATATTTGGGGGTACGCACGCGACTTGTATGAAATCCCGGCTTTCAAAAATAATACCTATTTGCGTGACATGGCCAAATCCAATGCCAACAAATCTGGCGTTTTTATAGACTATAACACTCGCTTCTGGGACCAGATCCATTACGAAGAGCTATGGTCAAAGCCGCATGACAGAGAAACCAAAAGCACTGATCCTGAACAAAAATTTCTGCAGAATAAATAGGGGGCTAACAAGACATGAGAATAACGAAAATGATGAGCATCGGCGTGATAGCTGCACTGCTTATAATCGTCATAGCAGCCTGCGGAAAAAATGATACTGCCGGTAACGGAACGGCCGGCAATCCGGCAAATGGAGAGCAAACAACGGTAAACATTGCTACAGGCGGTGCTCCCAAGCCTTTTACTTATATTAACGATAACAATGAAAATGACGGATACGATATTGAAGTTGTAAAAGCTATTTTTGAAGGTTTGCCTCAATACAAAATTAATATTGAAAAAACCGAATTTCCTTCGATCTTTGCCGGATTGGACAACGATCGTTATCAGATTGGCGCCAACAATTTCGCCAGCAACAAGGAAAGAAAGGAGAAATACTTTTATACGGATCCAATCTCCAAAAATAAATTCGTCATTGCTTTGAAAGCAGGTCGTGACGACATCAAAAACTTCACTGATTTGGAGGGCAAAACTACCGAAGTAAGCCCCGGCGTAAACTATACAGTTGCCTTGGAGAATTATAACAAGAACGCAGCTAAAAAACCGGTTGTTTTGAACTATTCGGAGGCTGAGCTGGCAACTGTGCTGCAAAAGGTAGAGACCGGCTCCGTAGACTTCGCCTTATTGGATGGTGCGATGCTCCAGCTGTACATTAAAGAATACAATCTCAAGCTTGACTCGATACCGTTGTCACAGGAGGATTCGGACCGGATTGGCGTACCTTACAGCTATCTCATCCTCAGCAAAGGGAAGAACAGCGAACAGCTTCTTGAAGACGTCAATACACGAATCAAGGAATTAATCAAGGATGGTACGATTTCCGAAATAAGCGAAAAATATCTCCATGGTGACTTTGCACCTGAAATCCAATAAGGGACATTATGATGCCTAATCTATTTGATGTGGAACTTGTGTTCGAACTGATTCCTAAACTGTTAAAATACTTGCCGGTTACGATTGAGCTTACCGTAATATCCATGCTCGCGGGACTCCTGCTGGGACTCCTGCTTGCCATCATCAAAATGAAGAAAATTCCTGTACTTTATCAAATTAGTGTTGTGTTTATTTCCTTTATCAGAGGTACTCCTATTCTGGTACAGTTGTATTTGTCATACGCCGGTATTCCGCTTATTCTGAAATACTACAACCATTTCCATGAAACAAGCTACAATATAAATTCTATTCCGGCGATCTTTTATGTTTTATTGGCCTTGTCGCTAAATGAAGCAGCTTATAATTCGGAAGTCATCCGTGCGGCGTTGTTGTCCGTAGACAAAGGTCAGACCGAAGCGGCCCATTCACTGGGAATGACTTATGGACAGGTCATGAGACGAATCGTTCTTCCGGAAGCCTTCATCGTTGCGCTGCCAACGCTCGGAAACTCTCTGATTGGATTAATGAAAGGAACCTCTCTCGCGTTTGTCTGTTCGGTTGTCGAAATGACGGCGCAGTCGCGGATTTTGGCCGGAAATAATCTTCGGTTTTTTGAATCTTACTGTGCGCTGGCCTTGATCTATTGGGCCATGACGATATTGATCGAACGTGTGATTGCTCTGCTGGAGAAACGCTTCGATATCGATTTCAAGAGCCTCAGAAAAAGAAAAGGAGATGTGATTCTTGATTGAAATTCGCGGATTAACCAAATCATTCCGGCAGCATACCGTTCTGGATCATATCGACTTGACGATTAACAAGGGAGAGGTTGTTGCGGTCATCGGTTCTTCCGGAGCGGGAAAATCTACATTGCTGAGAACTATCAATCTTCTTGAGATCCCGGATGAAGGAATAATCAAGTTTGGTGATCTTGAGGTTGATATGGCCAAGCGTACGAAAGCGTTGACGTTGGAGCTTCGCAAAAACACGGCAATGGTATTCCAGCAATTCAACCTGTTTCGTCAGAAAACAGCAATTGAAAACGTAATGGAAGGATTAATTGTTGTCAAGAAAATGCCAAAGGAAAAAGCATTGCATATCGCCAAGATGCAGCTCGATAGAGTGGGGTTATCCGACAGAATCCACCATTATCCCAAGCAGTTATCGGGGGGACAACAGCAGCGCGTTGCGATTGCTCGTGCTTTGGCTATGCAGCCGAAAATCCTGCTGTTCGATGAGCCCACCTCGGCGCTCGATCCCGAACTGGTTGGCGAAGTGCTGGATACGATCAGAAAAGCTGCTGAAGAGGGAAACACGATGCTGCTGGTTTCCCATGAAATGAGCTTTGTCCGAAAAGTGGCGACTCGAGTTCTATTTCTCGATCAAGGGGCTATAGTAGAGGACGGAACGCCGGAAGAAGTGTTTTTAAACCCTCGTTCGGATCGAACCAAGAAGTTTTTGACTAATTATCATGGGAGCCAGGAACCTGAGTTTTCTATATAAAGAGCGAAACTAAGGAAACCTTCTCATCATCCACTTCGGTGGAGGGTGGGGAGGTTTTTTGTTTATAGTGCAGAGGAATATGCGAAAAGCTGAAAAACGATTGGGAAAAAAAGGAGAATTACAAAATTTGTCGAATTTACACAAAACTCGACAAAGAGGAGGCGGACATTAAAAAAAGTACAGGACCTATTTTATTGGAGGGGAATTATGACGATTATAGTATTGTGGACAACAAATTTAGGCGGTTTCACAATTTTTTTCAAACGGTTTCCATCCCATGCAATGTCAGCTGTGCTGAATGAAAGCGGCAAGCTTTCAACAAAAATCGAGCGAGCATTATATTATCCGCACTAATTTGGTGTGAATAGTTGATTATTTGTCGAAAGAGCGTTATAATCCGATTAATCATCAATGAGTAACAACGTAAGGCGACATCAAGAACGATACTGATTGCCTGAAAGGATGAGCAGAATGACATTGGAATTACAGAGCTTGCAGCTCGAGTATGAGCTGCTTAAGGAATTGTTGAATGCCGAAGCTCCATTGGGGGCTAGTACATTGGTTCATACGCTAGGGAAAAAATATGATTTGAGTCAAGCAACGATCGGCCGAAAGCTGATGGAACTGGATGTGGAGGGCTTTACTGTCCTGGAAGGCCGGAAAGGCCGGATTCTTACGGATGAAGGAAATAAACGCATCTCATTCCTTGAAAGGGAGCTTCAGCAGAAGAACGTGAATGTCCGGCTGCTTCAGCTGTTGAACAATTCCGGAGAATCCGCCTTGCTTGATGTGCTTGTCGCCAGACGTGCACTGGAGCGGGAAATCGCTTCTCTGGCTGCTCAGCGGGCGACGAAGGAAGATATCTTTTTGCTGGAAGAATCGATAGCCGCCCAATTGAAGCTGTTGTCCAAAAATATGATTCCTTACGAGGAAGATCGTGAATTTCATACGATATTGGCGCTTACGGCCCGTAATCAAGTACTCTTCCATGCCGTTCAATTAGTCTGGCAGACGAGCAGAGACTTTATGGAGACCGCCTATATCCGTCGTTCGGTAGGCAGCGAGCTGGTCGTGGATCATCAGCGGATACTGGATGCGATAGCGGCAGGTAATCCGGAACAGGCGGAAGCGGCAATGGTTACGCATATCAATCAGATGATCGAGGACGTTAAACGTTATTTTGCGATCAAAAATAAAGAGCAGCGTATTTAGCAGGTTGCGCAAGGTGAAGGAGTGAAGGGGATGGATGCCATCTACCGGTTGGGCATAGATATTGGCGGTACGTTTACGGATGCGATTGTTACCAATGGCGAAGGTCAGGTTGTCGCTGCACTGAAGACGCCTTCGGTTGCTGATGCGCCCGAGCAAGCTATCTTTCATGCGCTGGAACAACTGCAAGCTCGAGGCATCGACACGGGCAAAATCGATTTGTTTGTTCATGGTACGACACTTGGAGTCAACACATTAATTGAAAGAAACGGAGCGGTTACCGGGCTGCTGGTGACGAAAGGGTTCCGCGATGTACTCGAAATTCGCCGGCTTCGGCTTGAGAATACGACCAATCTATACGGAGACAAAACGCTGCCGTTAGTGCCGCGGCATCTTGTGAAGGAAGTTGATGAGCGGCTGCTGGCGGACGGGAATGTGCTTAGGCCGCTTGTTCCGGAGCAGTTGTTGAAGGCAGTTGACGAGCTTGTCCAAGAGGGCGTCACAGCGCTGGCGATTAGCTTTCTTCATGCCTATGCGAATGCCGAGCACGAGCGGCAGGCCGAGCAGCTCATTCGCGAGCGTTACCCGCAGTTATTCATCTGTACAAGCAGCGCGATTTGGCCGCAGCAGCGGGAGTTCGAACGAACATTAGCTACGGTTATGAATGCTTATGTAGGTGAAAGAATGGGTTCGTACTTTAATAGACTGCAAGCTGGAATCGGACAATATGGTGTTGAAGCAACACTGCTGTCGACGATGTCCAACGGAGGCATCATGACAGCTGCAAGAGCGGCTGCAGAACCTGTAAGGACGCTTCTGTCCGGTCCGGCATCCGGCGTCATTGGCGCAACCTATATTGCGGAGCAAGCAGGAATCTTTCAAGTGGTGACGTTCGATATGGGCGGGACGAGCGTAGATGTTGCCTTAATAGACAAAGAACCGGCGTATTCCACGGAAAATCAAGTGGGTGATTTCCCTGTTATTATTCCGGCGGTAGATGTAACCGCAATTGGTGCTGGCGGAGGCTCCATCGCTTGGGTCGATTCGGTGGGCGTTCTGAAGGTAGGACCTCGCAGCGCGGGGGCTAAGCCAGGTCCCGCTTGCTACAATCGGGGCGGCGATCAGGCTACGACGACGGATGCGTATTTGCATCTCGGTATTTTGCAGGCAGATCGTTTTCTCGGCGGTCAGATGCAGCTATTTCCTGATTTAGCGGAACAGGCACTTCGACGGTTGGGAGATCAGCTCGGGCTGAATGCGACGGAGACGGCGCAAGCGATATTGGATGTGGCGACAGCCAACATGTACGCGCAGTTCTCACCGCTGATGGCGCGTAAAGGTGTCGATCCTCGCGACTTTACTCTGCTCGCTTATGGAGGAGCGGGGCCCATGCATGCTTTTCTAATGGCGCGGGAAGTTGGCATTCGCCGGGTTCTCATTCCGCCATCCCCCGGAACGCTTTGTGCAATGGGCTGCACAGTTGCGAATCTGCGCAATGATTTTGTGTTCACGTATCATAAGAACAGCAGCCATTTGAATGAAGCTGAGCTTGCTGGCCGATTTTCCGGGCTGGAGCAGCAAGGACGCCGCTGGATCGAGGAGGAAATTCGCGGCGGAGTGAAGCCGGAGCGCATTTACGTCATTTACAGCGCCGATATGCGCTACGAAGGACAAGCCTTCGATATGGAAGTGACGCTAACGGCTGAAGAAATTGATCTTCCAGTACAAGCTGTCGCGAAGTTTCATGCTCTCTATGAGACGGTCTTTGGCATTAGCCAGCCGGAGGCAGAGGTCATGTTCGTCAATTTGCGAGCTACGATCGTCGGCGTACTACCCAACAAGAGTGTGGCAGCCAGTCAGCCGTTAGCCTTTAGCGATAAGCCGATCGAGGTCCGTCGGATTACGTTTGACGGCCGACAGTATGAGGCTAGTGTGCTGGGGCGGGAGCAGCTTCCGTTCGAAGAGCGGAAATCCGGTCCGGCGATCATTGAAGAGTATGACACCACGGTATTCATCCCGCCCGGATTCTCGATTTATAGAGATGCGAATGGCAATATGATCGGGGAGGCTGAATGATGATTACAGATAAAGTCTTCCTGGAAATTTTCAATAACCGGATTCAGGCTGCGGTCGAGGAGATGGCCAATGTTGTTCTTCGTACCGGGTTTACCGCTTTTGTCAAAGAAACCGGCGATTTCGGCACCTACTTGCTCTCGCCGAAGGGAGAGACGTTTGGTTCGCCGCTGGACACGGGCTACAACTTGTCGCTCGGTATTCCGGCAGCTGCGGCGATTCAGGCGATCGATAATTGGCAGGAAGGCGACATCGTCATTTGCAATGATCCCTATACGACTGGAGGGATGGTCACTCATCTGCCGGATATTCATTTGATCAAGCCTTATTTCCATGAGGGTCAGATCATCGCCTTTGGCATGTGCTTTGTCCATTCCTCCGATGTCGGCGGCAAAGTTCCCGGCAGTGTGTCGCCAACCGCTTACGATATTCATATGGAAGGGATACGAATCGCACCGGTCAAGCTGTATGAAGCCGGACAGCCCAACGAGCAAGTGCTTCGGCTGCTTCTGGACAATAGCCGTATTCCCGAGCAAAATCTCGGCGATCTGAAGGCGCTTATGGCGGCGCTGAATCGGGGCGAGGCCCGGCTTAAAGAGTTGATCGCCAGATACGGCGCTCCCCAAGTGGAACAGGGAATCGAGAGTCTGCTGGAATATGCCGAGCTGAAAGGGCGGGCAATCGTTGCTGATATACCCGATGGCTCTTATGATTTCTGGGATTATCTGGAGAAGGGTCCGGGAGGCTATCCGATTCGGCTCCGGTGCCGGATGACGATTGCCGGCTCGGACATTCATCTGGATTTCAACGGAACAGACCCGCAAGTAAGAGCTTCATTCAATATACCGACGCATAACAAGCAGGGCCATTATATGCTGGTCCCGGCGCTGATCCGTTATTTCCGTACGATCGATCCTACGATTCCTTGGAATTCCGGCATGATCCGTATGGTGAGCAACGATGCGCCATCCGCTTCGGTGCTCAATCCGGAGCCGATGGCTGCAGTGGGCGCGCGGGCGGCGACTTTTATCCGTGTGATGGACGTCATTACCGGCGCACTAAGCCAGGCGCAGAGCAGCAAGCTGCCCGCTGCCGGAGCAGGTCAGGCATGCATCGTCATGATGGCGATGACGGACTCTTCGGACGGGAAGAAAAAAGTAGGCGTTATCCAGCCGATTTGCGGGGGATCCGGAGCACGGCCGATGAAGGATGGCATTGACGGCATGGACTTTGCTGTCGGACATTTGCGCAACATACCGGCTGAAACCGTTGAAGCGGAAATGCCGATCTTGATCGAGCGTTACGGCTTGCGGGCCGACTCAGCCGGTGCGGGAAAATATAGGGGCGGCAGCGGTATCGACTTGCGTGTTCGAATTCTCAGTCCGGACACGGTGATGACCGCGAGAAATATGGAGCGTATGCAGTTCCAGCCTTGGGGTCGCCTTGGCGGCGGTGTCGGCGAGCATGGAGAAGCTATTCTGAATGCCGGATTAACCGATGAATGTGCATTGGGAAGAATTGACGAGCTGCTGCTGCAGCCGGGAGAAACGGTAACGTTTCTATCTCAGGGCGGCGGGGGTTACGGCGATCCGTTCGAAAGAGACCCCATTCTTGTAATGAAGGATGTGCAAAGCGGATTGTTGTCGGCCGCCAAAGCACGTGAAAGCTATGGCGTAGAGGTGAAAGCGAATCGGCTCGATGAAGCGTCAACCGCCAAATTGCGCGCCAGCCGCACAAGAAGTGAGGAGCCGTTCAGCTTCGGCAATGCAAGAGAGCAGTTTGAAACTTTGTGGACGGATGAATTGCAGCTGGCAGTCAACGCCGCCTTGCGCAGCTATCCGATTTCACTTCGTGACTTCCTGAAGCGAAAAACGATGGCGGAGATCGAGCGTTTAAGCCAATCCAACAATGACGGTCCAGTAGCCACCCATGAAGTGGCGAATCTAATGGAAAAGCTGCGCATGGGAATCGAGCTTTGTTAATTGGCGTGTCAGACTGCAGAAACAAACGATAAAAAACTAACGAACAACCAAGAGGAGAGATCGAATATGTTCAATGGAACACGTAAACGTTCATTTGTATGGCTGACACTCACGCTTGCCCTGATGCTGGTGCTTTCAGCTTGCGGCGGAGGCAACACCAATAATAGCCCGGCTGTTGATAATCCGGACAATGCCGGAAGCGGCAAAAAGGTTAAATTAACAATGTTTATATGGGCAGGCTCCAATCAGGATACCGTTCCGAAAGAAGTAGTAGCCGAGTATGTCAAAAAACATCCAAACGTAGAGGTCACTTTCGAAGAGTCCTCCAACTCCGTCATGTATCCGAAAATGGTAGCGGGCAAGCAAGCCGATCCTAACAACCCGATCGTGAACTTCGGCTACTTTAATGCCGACGCGACTGCGAAAGGCTTGAACGACGATATGTGGGAACCGCTGGACACAGGCATTGTTACGAATATGAAAGATATTCCGGAGCAATTCCACACTTCTGATAACAAAGGCATCGTATGGGGCGTATCGAGCTTCGCATTGGTTTACAACAAAAACCTGGTGAAGACGCCGCCAACAAGCTGGAATGACCTGTGGGACAACAAGGAATTCAAAGGGAAATCGGCGCTTTGGGATTATATGTTCTACTCCTACTTGTCCCCTCTGATTGCCGTTAAGGGCGAAGAGCTGGGAGCATCTTACGAAAATCCGGAGCCAGCATTCAAGTTCTGGGCTGAGCACAGCGACCAGATCGGTACGCTCGTTACATCCAATGATCAATTGAAAGGTTTGCTGGATTCCGGTGATGCCCTCATTGCACCATTCAGCGCGCAAGTTGCGCAAACGTGGATCGACGGCGGTTCACCGCTTGCAGTCGCTTATCCGAAAGAAGGAGCGATTTCCTTCCCTTATTCATTGCAAGTTGTAAAAGGCTCGACGCCTGAGCAGCAGAAGGTTGCCAATGAGATCATCAATGAACTGCTTAGCGCAGAGGCGTTGTCCCGTTATGCCGAAGTGACAGGAACGCCAGTTACGAGTACCGCTGCTGCAGTTCCGGATAAATACAAAAACGATCCTTCCTTCTCTGTTGAGGAGCAAAGTAAAGGTATTAATCCGGACTGGAATGCGCTTGCGAAGAGCAGCTCTGCCTGGAAAGAGCAATGGGACCGTCTTGTGAAAACAAAGCTGTAAGCCGGCTGGCCGAGCAGCGATAGATAGGAGGGGAGCACGATGAGCGACGGGCAGACAACAATAGCAATAGAAACGCGGAATGCTGTAAAGCGTTACGCGGGCAACATTGCCGTTGATCAGGTGTCGTTGCAAGTAAAACGGGGAGAGTTCGTGTCGCTGCTGGGGCCAAGCGGCTGCGGCAAAACGACGCTGCTCCGGCTGCTCGGCGGTCTCGAGCAGCCAGACGAGGGGACAGTGCTGCTGTCGGGCAAGGATGTCTCCGGCATCCCCGCTTACGGACGGAATTCGAATATGATCTTTCAACAGCTTGCGCTGTTTCCTCATATGGATGTCTACAACAACATCGCCTACGGCTTGAAAGTGAGAAAGGTTGCAAAAGACGAGATCAGACGGCGCGTCCACGAAATACTGGAGCTGGTCCAGCTTGGGGATTATAGCCGGCGTTCCGTCTCGCAGCTGTCCGGGGGTCAAGCACAGCGCGTTGCGATTGCACGCGCTTTGATCAACAAGCCCGAGGTGCTGCTGCTGGACGAGCCGCTGTCGGCGCTGGATATGCAGCTTCGCCTCGATATGCAGCGCGAGCTGAAACGGATTCAGCGTGAATTCGGAGGTACCTTTATATTTGTCACGCATGACCAGAGCGAGGCGATGAATATGTCCGACCGGATTGGCGTCATGAGAGGCGGAAAGCTGCTTCAGTACGCTACGCCGGACGAGATTTATGAACGGCCTGCCGACAGATTTGTCGCTAAATTTATTGGTGACACTAACTTGCTTCAGGTTAAGGTGCTGGGAACCGAGCAAGATCTCGTGAGTGTGGAATGCTTCGGCAGTACTTTTAAAATCCGGCAGGAGAAGGGGAGTTCGCCCATCCCTTCCGGCAGCTTGCGTCCGCTATCTATCCGATATGAGTACATCAGACTCGGTGAAGCCGCGAGTCATTCAGCAAACCGCTTAGAAGGACGGGTAATCGAGAGCGTCTACGGCGGCGCCAGCATTCGGTACACACTCGATATTGGCGGACGATTCCAATTGCAGGCAAGCTCGCTTTATCAACGGGGTGATATCCGTTATAGCGTCGGCGATACACTGCAAATTGGCTTTAATCCCGAGGATGGCCTGCTCCTGAACGATGATTCACCCGGGAACGGGGAGGCAGCGCTATGATGCGGGCAGCAAGCCGAATTGTCGGGTTGTTCACCTACGGGAACCGTCCCTGGGCCGCTCAATTGCTGCTGCTTTTACCCGCCATTGCTTTAATGGGCGTTGTCTATCTGGGCGGCTTGCTAATTTTCGGACGATACAGCTTTGATCTGTACGACAACGGAAGTCTGGTGCGCGATTGGAACGGACAGGCTTACCGCGCCTTCTTGACCGACCCTTATTATTGGACGCTTATCGGGACAACATTTCGCGTCGCAGCGAAAGTAACGTTCTGGAGCCTGCTGCTTGCTTATCCCTTGGCATACTGCATGGCCGGTCTGCGCAGGCCGGGGCTGAAGCAAACGCTGCTGCTGTTGACGTTTCTTCCGCTCTTGGTCAGCGCCGTCGTAAGATCCTACGGCTGGCAGCTGCTGCTTTCCCGCCAAGGCTTTATGAACTGGTTATTTATCCATCTGGGTTTAACCGACAGCGGATTCGACATGATGTACAACGAGACCGGCGTCGTGATTGCCCTTGTTCATATCTTTTTGCCGTTCATGGTGTTCCCGCTGTTGAATGTGCTCTCTCAAAGTGACAATCAACTAAAGGCAGCCGCTCATGATCTTGGAGCGGGCAAGTGGCGTACTTTCTTCACGATTACATTCCCCTTGTCGGCAAGGGGGATCGCCAGCGGCGTGCAAATTGTATTTACGCTTTGTTTGACCGCCTTTACGACGCCACAACTGATAGGGGGCGGACGGGTTATGACGCTTCCCGTATTTATTTATCAGCGGACACTGGATACCAACTGGCCGATGGCGGCCGTAGCGAGTATCTTTCTGTTCGTCTCCTCGATCGCGGTATCGCTCATTGTCAATAAGGGTGCGGATTGGCTCATGTTCCGGCGCACCCGGCAGGGGAGGATCTAACGATGGGGAAAAAAGCAGCGGATTTCAAATGGGTGTTATACGTTTGTGCCGGAGCAGTTGGATTGTACTTGCTATTGCCGTTGTTGATGATTATTTTGACCTCCGTCAGCATGGGCGCCTCGACTAAGTTTCCGCCGGAGGGGCTGACACTGGAATGGTATGGCAAGCTGGCGGATCAGAAGCAATTTCTGCAAGCTTTTCTGAACAGCATCGCCGCTTCGGCAGGTGCCGTTGCATTGGCACTAGTCGCCGGTACGCTGGCTGCATTGGCAATCATCCAGTACCCGTTCCGGGGAAGCGGTGTGCTGCGTGCTTTCTTCATGTCGCCGATGGTCATGCCCAAAATTACACTCGGCGTCGCTTATTTGATTTTATTTTCTAAAATGCACATTGCCGGAGGGCTTTTTGCATTGATTTTGGGCGAGGCCGTTATTGTATTGCCATTTGTCTTGTCTATCGTAGGCAGTGCAATGGCTAATCTGAATGCGGCGCACCGGGAAGCTGCGGCAGATCTTGGGGCGGGTCCATTTCGTATTTTTTTCACGGTCACGCTGCCCCAGCTTCGCCTTTCCCTTCTATTGGCAGGATCGATTGCCTTCGTATTCACATTCGATCAGGTGGAGACCGCGCTGCTTATATTGCGGCAGGGCAGCTACACATTGCCGATCCAGCTCTTTCTGTATATGGAGAAATGGCAGGACCCGACCGTTGCCGTCGTCTCTGTCGTTCTTATCGCATTTGCCCTTACCTTGTTTTTTGCCATTAAGCTGGTTATCCGTTCGGCGCCAGGTTTAGAAAACTTGCTTGGCAGCGGACAGAATAAAAGGAGGTCATAAACATCATGAATGATATAACCTCGTTAGGAGAATCTGGGGTAAACCGGTCACGTGCGGAAGAGCTGATGACAGCGAACGGTTTAGAAGCAATAGTGGCGACTACTCCTGAAAATGTACATTATGTGCTGGGCTCTTCGCTTCGTGCGACCAACTGGACGATGCAGATTTATGCGCTGCTGCCGAGAGACCCAAGCCTGCGTCCATGCCTCATTATTCCGACTAACCGGCTCGGCGTCATCGCGCAGATGGGCATTACTAGCGCTGATCTCTATGTATACAGCGACTTTTTCGTAGAAGGTTCTGTGGAGGGCAAACCGTCCACGCCGGACATCGATTTGTTCTACTCCCTGCTCCAGAGCGTCAAAACGTACGCCGGACCCGTTGAAGCTTTAGAGGCTGCGGCGGCGGATTTGGGGCTTAAGGGTCAGCCCATCGGCGTTGATGAGATGAGAATCACACCAGATCTGCTGAGCCGGTTCGCCGAAGGGCTTCCCGGCGGACAAGCGCTGCCGGCCTATAAGCTGTTTCGGCAAATCCGCCAAATCAAGACACCGTTTGAATTAGAGCGATTGAGACGTTCGGCTGCACTTAATGAGAGCATCGAACAGCAATTGATTGATCTAATCGCTGCCGGTGTTCACGAAAGAGAGCTGGCCGAGCATTACCGGCTAACCGTCATGAAAGGCGGCGGCACGCCTGCCATGACGGCGGTAGGCGCAGGGCCTCGCAGTGCGCTGCCGTTGATCGAGAATTATTTCCGTACCATTGAGCGAGGTGACCAAGTTCGCTTCGACTTATGCATGCAGCTGGACGGTTATTGGGGAGATACAGGACGGACCGCGGTGCTGGGAGAGCCAACGCCTTGGATGACTCGTCACTTTGAAGCCGTATTAAGCGGCTGGAAAGAGGCGCTGGACCTCATTCGCCCCGGAGTCAAAGCATCTGATGTATTTCAAGCAGCTGTCGCCCGAGTACAGAAGGAAGGCATCCCTCATTACCGGCGTCAGCATGTCGGACATGCGATCGGCTTGGAGCTGTACGACGATATTACATTAGCGCCTGGCGATCACCGCACGTTGGAGACGGGGATGGTGCTCTGCGTGGAAGTGCCTTATTACGAGCTGGGCGCCGGCGGTTTTCAGATTGAGGATACCGTTGTCGTGACGGCTGACGGCTTTGAATTTCTGACGCACATGGAGCGGAAGCTATTCGTTAAATAAATGGGCGGGTTCCGGTCAACCGGTCCCGGTCCTGTCAAGGCAGCCGGAGCTTGCTCAATGAAGAAGGTTGGAGGAAATGAGGATTCAACAAGGTACAAAGTCTTTCCGCAACATCAGTTTTGCATTGTTTGCGGGCGGATTCGTCACGTTTGCATTATTATACAGCTTGCAGCCGTTAATGCCTGAGATGACGGCGGCATTTGACATTACACCGACGCAATCCAGCTTGACTTTGTCGGTTACTACGGTATCGATGGCATTGACGATGCTGTTCATCGGCTCGTTATCCGATGCGTTTGGCCGCAGATCGATTATGACGGTCTCGCTAATTGCAGCATCCGTCATTTCCATTTTGTCGGCGTTCAGTCCTCATTTTCCGATACTGCTGCTTTTGCGTATTTTGCAAGGAGTAGCGCTCGCTGGACTGCCGGCTATTGCGATGACTTATTTGGTGGAAGAAATCGATTCTAGAAGTCTAGGCTATGCGATGGGGTTGTACATTAGCGGAAATTCCATTGGAGGCATGGCAGGGAGAATGATAAGCGGCCTGCTGACGGACTGGTTCGGCTGGCGGGCAGCTATTGGGGGAATGGGAGCGGTAGGTCTGGCCGCCGCGTTGTTTTTTTTCGTAACCATTCCTCCATCCCGTCATTTCATCAAACAGAACGCCAAGCTGAACCGGGTCATCCCGCTGCTATGGTCGCAATGCCGCAACCCTCGGCTGCTCTGTCTGTATGGGCTTGGCTTTTTGCTGATGGGCAGCTTCGTCACCCTGTTTAATTACATTGGCTTTGAATTAACCGGCGAACCGTTTAATCTAAGCCAATCGATCGCAGGCAGCATCTTTGTCGTTTATTTGATGGGCACATTCAGTTCCACCTGGATGGGCAGATTGGCTGATCGTTACGGCCGGACTGGCGTCATCGTCCTTGCCCTGGCTATAATTCTGACAGGGGCGGTGCTGACTCTTCATTCTCACTTATGGGTGAAGATTGTAGGCTTAGCGCTGTTTGCCTTCGGCTTTTTCGGCGGCCATTCTATCGCCAGCAGCTGGGTCGGATTGGTGGGCGATGCCCATAAGTCACAGGCCAACGCCTTGTATTTGTTTTTCTACTATGTGGGTTCCAGCGTTAGCGGCACGGGCGGCGGCTTGCTGTACGGACAGTTAGGCTGGATTGGGATCGTCGGAATGATCGCAGCTTATGTGGCTGTCAGCGTAGTGCTCTGCTACATTCTTTGGTACAAGGGGAAGATGGCCACATTGCCTTCTTAAGGCGCTGGAGCGCCTATTTTTACAATAACGCGGGGAAACCTTGACGGGCAGTAGACTGACCTTTCAAGAAAATAACCAACCTCAGAGAGGATTTCTCTGAGGTTTTTTGGCGTAGCAACGAGTAAATATTCTACTAGGTTAATTTTATCAAAATAGTAGAAACGAACATAAATTGGATAGATTTGGACATAGGGAGGCGGATATAACGATTATATAATTAATAGTTGTATTAAAGAACCCCATCTAGAATGGACATGCCTAACAGAGTCGATTACAATCGAATTTTCGAAAGGCTGGTGCAGTTATGACGAATACAAAAGGTAGTTTCAGCAATGGGAACAACGTGCTGAAGAGGACGAAGGATATCGTTGTTGCTGCTACGTTTACCGCTGAACCTTTACTGGATCATCTACGATGGTGGAGCCGCCAATTCGATATAGAGCTTCGCGTTCAATTTGCGCCGTACCATCAAGTTTTCCAACAGCTCGTCAATTCTGACAGTTTATTCGCCGCTAATATCGATGGATTGAACATTGCTTTAATCCGATTCGAGGATTGGATCCGAGAGGAGCAATCGGAAGATGACGAAGATTTATCATTAAAGCTGCTAGGTTATTACTATGAGCTGACGCAAGCGATCAAAGAGTCGGATTTTTCCAGCCCCCTGTTTATTGGTATACTGCCGCCATCATCCAATTCCCGTTTTTCCTCGATGGTGATGAAACAATTAAACAACTTAAACCAGAAGCTTTTGCTTACATTTAAAGATACGCCTAATGTTTACGTGAAGGATTTTTATGCAATTGAATCCATTTATCAGATAGAAAAGCCTTATAACGAGATTGGCGACAAAATCGGTCACATCCCATATTCGGATGAGTATTACGCCGCTCTAGGGACGATGCTTGCTCGAAATATACGAGCCTACATGATGCGTCGATTCAAAGTGTTTGCCCTAGACTGCGACAACACATTATGGAAGGGTATTTGCGGCGAAGACGGGTATGACGGCGTTGAGATTACGGAAAATCATCAATTATTCCAAAAACTGCTCCTTGGCAAAATAGAGGAGGGATTTCTGCTAGCATTGTGCAGCAAAAATAATGAATCCGATGTATGGGATGTATTTGACCATAATGCCGCCATGGTTTTGAAGCGGGAGCATATCGTTGCCCATCGGATTAACTGGGAATCCAAGTCAGCTAACCTTAGGAAGATCGCCAGCGATTTGAACGTCTCTAGTGATTCCATCATTTTCATAGATGACAGCTTAACCGAGTGCATGGAGGTCATGACGAATTGTCCGGAAGCGCTGGCGCTCAAGCTTCCTGGCGATGAGCAAGCATTCGTACCTTTTATGAACCATGTCTGGGCGCTGGATATCCACAAAGTGACGCAAGAGGATCAGGAAAGATCGGCCATGTATACGGCGGAAAACCGCAGGAAGGAAGCTTCGGTAAACGATACGTACCATCAATATTTAGAACGGCTCCAGATCAAAATGTCGATCAGAAGGATACAGCCTGCTGAGCTTACACGAGCGGCACAGCTTACTTCGCGTACGAGCCAGTTCGTCTTGTCTTCTATTCCTCGCGATGAGAGAGAGCTGATGCAGCTCGCCCAAGATCCGGACTATCGGATTTGGACGATACGCGTTTCTGACAAATTCGGCAATTACGGATTATGTGGTCTGGTGATAGCCCGTGTGTTATCAGATTCATTGCGGATTGATACTTTTTTGCTGAGTTGCAGGGTGCTCGGCCGGAAAATTGAAGAAGCTGTGCTCGTTTGTGTGAAGCATTTTTGCGAAGAAGAGGATAGGACGCTGCTGGAATGCACCTATAAGGATAATGGAAGGAATGCTCCCTTTCTGACGTTTCTGCAAAATAGCGGCTGGCAATGTGCGTCAGGCGAATCGGGCACGCTGCATGGCAGGCTGGAAACGGGAAGCATTGCGGACGAAATTCCATACGTCGACGTGGTGGAGGATTTGGGGGCTGAATGCGTTGCAGCCAAAGATTCATTAGTCATCACTCAAGCACAGAGTATCGAGCCTTATAGTCAGAATTTTCAGTCTGATGACTGGTCGTTTACTTTGGTTAATGAGGATCAGCTTATTCATAAAGCTTATTTGACCCCGCTGAATTACCCGACTGCTGAAAAGCTGCTGCAGATTCCGTTCGGCGTTTTCGTGCATTCGCCGTCCGATCTGCAGGAGGTAGAAGACAAGCTTCGTTCATTGTGGAGGCGATATTTGAAAAGAGATGATATTGCCGATAGTGATTCCTTTTTTAATTTAGGCGGGAACTCTTTGACCGCTGCGTTGTTCGTTTCTCGGATAAGCGAACAATTTGAGGTTGAGCTTTCATTGCCAGAGTTTTTCAGAAAACCGACGATTTTGGAAGTTGCCGCTTTAATTCGAGGAGCGGACTCGATTGTTTATCAGCGGATCGAGCCAATCGCTCAGCAAACAGAATATGAAGTATCCTCGGCACAAAAAAGGATGTACGTGCTGCAACAGGCAGTTGGTGCAAGTACTCATTACAATATGCCGCAGCATATCGTCATCACAGGCCCGCTCGTCAGAAGCCGATTGGCGGCTGCACTGCAGTCGCTCGTATCGCGACATGAAAGCTTGCGAACGTCCTTCGCGATGAAGGACGGCAAGCCGGTTCAGCGGATTCATGCCTCTGTTCCATTCGAGTTGGCCTATGAAGAAAAGGATGAAACCGAAATCAGCGCTCAAATCATATCGGATTTTGTACACCCGTTTGATCTGGGACAAGCTCCTTTGTTTAGAGCCAAATTAATTCACTTAGCTGGAAAAATAGGCGGAGAACAATATAGCCTGCTGCTGGACATGCACCACAGCATCTCTGACGGTGTGTCGATGAATTGGTTTATTGCCGATTTATGGAGGCTCTATAGAGGTGATACGCTGCCTGAGCTGACGCTGCAATACAAGGATTATGCGGCATGGCAGCAGCGGCAAGTGCAAAGCGAAGCGCTGCAAAAGCAGCGGCAGTATTGGCTGGATATGCTCGGCGGCGAGCTGCCGACGCTGGACTTCCCGGCAGACTTCGCTCGGCCGTCTGTGCAGCAGTTTGGCGGAAGCGAGATCATCTTTCAGACGGATCAAGCCGTGGCGGAGAAACTGCGCCGCTTGGCGTCGGAGTCGGCAAGCACGCTGTACATGGTGCTGCTGGCAAGCTATCAAGTGTTGCTGGCGAAGTATACCGGACAGGAGGATATTATGGTCGGTACGCCTGTGGCGGGAAGATCCCATGCCGATACGCATGAGATGACCGGCGTATTCGTCAATACGCTCGTTATGCGAGGCTCGCCGAAGGGCGGGAAGATATTCCGGCAGTACTTGGCGGAAGTGAGGGAGCAATCGCTTCTTGCCTTCGAGCATCAAGATTATCCGTTTGAAGCTCTGGTGGAGCAGCTCCATGTGAAGCGAGATCTGAGTCGCAACCCGCTGTTCGATACGATGTTCATTCTGCAAAATGCGGAGGCCAGCGAATATAGCGTCGAGGGACTAGCCATTCGTGCAGAAGCGGTGGAGAGCCATGTATCCAAATTCGACTTCAGCATGGAGGCTTGGGAAAGGCAAGATACGATTGCGTGGCGGCTGGAGTACAGCACGGCTTTGTTTGAGCGGGGGAGTATGGAGCGGTTATCGCAGCATTTCTTGCACTTGCTGGAGGTCATTGCTGCCAATCCCGATACGGAATTGCAACAATTGAACGGGTTGAGCGCAGCGGAACGGAAGCAGATTGTTGAAGCGTTCAATGCAACGGCTGCCGACTTCCCAAGGGAGCAGACGATTCATGGGCTGTTCGAAGCGCAGGCGGCGCGAATACCGGAGCAAACAGCGGTATCGCTGGGCAGCGAAAGTCTGACCTATGGAGAACTGAACGCAAAGGCGAACCGGTTAGCTCGGACGCTGCGAGATGCAGGGATAGGGGCGGACTCGCTCGTCGGCCTCATGGCCGAGCGGTCGCTCGACATGATTGTCGCTGTGATGGCGATTTTGAAAGCGGGCGGAGCTTATGTGCCGTTTGATCCCGCTCACCCGGAAGCGCGTATCCGTTACATGCTAGAGGATTCTGGTGCAAAGCTGCTGTTGACACAGACTCATCTTAAAGAACATGTCTCCTTCTATAAAGGACAGGTTATCGTCCTTGAGGATGAAGCCGCATATGGATCGGACGGCTCGGACTTGGAGGCCGCAAGCGGCCCCGAACATTTGGCTTACGTTATCTATACGTCAGGGACGACGGGTCAGCCGAAGGGCGTTATGATCGAGCATCACTCTGTCGTTAACCGGCTGCACTGGATGCAAAAGGCGTATCCATTGACGGATGGTGACGTGCTGCTGCAGAAAACGCCGGTAACGTTCGACGTGTCTGTATGGGAGCTGTTCTGGTGGGCGATTGCCGGCCAGCAGCTGCGTCTGCTTCCCCCGCAAGGGGAAAAGGATCCGCGGATGATTGTCGAGACGATCGCGCAGGGTCAAGTGACGGTCATTCACTTTGTACCTTCGATGTTCCAAATGTTCCTGCTGGAGATGGAGCGAAGCGGAAACCGGGGCCTAAGCCAAGCGGCGAGCTTGAAGACAATATTCGTAAGCGGCGAAGCGCTGCCGCTGCCGCAAGCCGAGGCGTTCTTCCGCTTATTCGGCGAGCGTGTGCAACTGGTTAATCTGTATGGGCCAACGGAGGCAACGGTCGATGTGTCGCATTTGCGCTGCGAGCCGGGCATGACGAGAATGACGATCGGCAAGCCAATCGATAATAATCGGCTGCTAATCGTGAACACCAACGGTCAATTGCAGCCGATTGGCGTAACGGGTGAGCTGTGCATCGCGGGAGAAGGGCTGGCGCGGGGCTACTTGAACCGTGCGGAGCTGACTGCGGAGAAGTTCGCGTCAAGTCCCCTCACCGGAGGGGAGCGAATGTACCGGACGGGAGATTTAGCCAAATGGCTGCCGGACGGCAACGTGGAGTATGCGGGCCGGATCGATCATCAAGTGAAAATCCGCGGCTACCGGATCGAGCTGGGCGAGATCGAGTCGCAGCTAATGAAGCATGATGACGTCCAGCAGGCCATCGTTTTAGACAAGACGGACGACAGTGGACAGCGGTATCTAAGTGCGTATATAGCGGCAAGCCGGGAAATCTCCGTCTCCGAGTGGAGGGCCTATCTGTCGGCATCGTTGCCGGAGTACATGATACCGGCACAGTTTATTCAGGTGAATGCGATTCCTCTTACGCCAAACGGAAAAGCCGATCGCAAGGCATTATTGCAATTAGTCGGGGAGCCCAGCATAGGTGCTCCGTACGAACCGCCTGGCAATACAATAGAAGCAGCATTGGCGGAATTATGGCAAGAGGTGCTCGCAGTTGATCGAGTTGGCGTTTATGATCGTTTTTTGGAAGCGGGAGGGCATTCCCTGAAAGCGATAATGATGATCGCCCGGATAGAGAAAGCATTTGGCATCGAATTGCCGCTTAGGCAGTTTTTCATAATGCCAACGATTCGGGAAATTGCCGCCTATATCCAAGGGGCGGACATGATTGTTTTTCAGCCGATCGAGCCAATCGCGAAGCAGACAGAATATGAAGTATCCTCAGCGCAAAAAAGGATGTACGTGCTGCACCAGCTGGAGGGTGCGAATATTCATTACAATATGCCGCAGCATATTGTTGTCACAGGCTCGCTTGACAGAAGCCGATTGGCAACTGCACTGCAGTCGCTCGTATCACGTCATGAAAGCTTGCGAACGTCCTTTGCGATAAAGGATGGTAAGCCGTTTCAGCGAATTCATGCCTCTGTTTCATTCGAACTGGAATATGAAGAAACAGATACTGCTGAAATAAGCGCTCAGATCGTCTCGGATTTTGTGCAGCCATTTGATCTGGGAGAAGCTCCTTTGTTCAGAGCCAAATTAGTTCAATTAGCTGGGGGAATAGACGGACAGCAGTACAGCCTGCTGCTGGACATGCATCATAGCATCTCCGACGGTGTGTCAATGAATCTTTATATAGCTGATTTATGGAAGCTCTACAGAAGCGATACGCTGCCCGAGCTGGCGCTGCAATACAAGGATTATGCGGCGTGGCAGCAGCGGCAATTGCAAAGCGAAGCACTGCAGAAGCAGCGGGAGTATTGGCTGGATTCGCTCGGAGGCGAGCTGCCGACGCTGGACTTTCCGGCAGACTTTGCCCGGCCGTCGGTGCAGCAGTTTGACGGAAGTGAGCTCACCTTTCAGACGG
The DNA here is from genome assembly GCF_014641555.1 of Paenibacillus radicis (ex Gao et al. 2016). Classification (GTDB taxonomy): domain Bacteria; phylum Bacillota; class Bacilli; order Paenibacillales; family Paenibacillaceae; genus Pristimantibacillus; species Pristimantibacillus radicis. Next base: position 1,048 of record NZ_BMHY01000015.1, on the reverse strand, counting down.
GGCAAGCTGTGGCTGAGAATCTGCGCCGCTTGGCATCGGAGTCGGAAAGCTCGCTGTACATGGTGCTGCTGGCAATCTATCAAGTGTTGCTGGCGAAGTATACGGGACAGGAGGATATTATGGTCGGAACGCCTGTGGCGGGAAGATCCCATGCCGATACGCATGAGATGACCGGCGTATTCGTCAATACGCTCGTTATGCGGGGCGCGCCGAAGGGCAAGAAGACGTTCCGGCAATATTTGACGGAGGTGAAGGAGCAATCGCTCCTTGCCTTCGAGCATCAAGATTATCCGTTTGAAGCTCTGGTGGAACAGTTGAATATGCAGCGGGATCTGAGCCGCAATCCGCTGTTCGATACGATGTTCATTCTGCAAAATGCGGATGCCAGCGAATATAGCGTCGAGGGACTAGCCATTCGTGCAGAAGCGGTGGAGAGCCTTGTATCCAAATTCGACTTCAGCATGGAAGCTTGGGATAGGCAAGATACGATTGCGTGGCGGCTGGAGTACAGCACGGCGTTGTTTGAACGCCGGAGTATGGAACGGTTATCGCAGCATTTCTTGCGCCTGATGGAGGTCATTGCTGCCAATCCCGACGCGGAATTGCAACAATTGGATTGGTTGAGCGCAGCGGAACGGAAGCAGATTGTTGAAGCGTTCAATGCAACGGCTGCCGACTTCCCAAGGGAGCAGACGATTCACGGGCTGTTCGAAGCGCAGGCGGCGCGAATACCGGAGCAAACAGCGGTATCGCTGGGCAGCGAATATCTGACGTATGGAGAACTGAACGCAAAGGCGAACCGGCTGGCACGGACGCTTCGCGATACGGGGGTAGGGGCGGACTCGCTCGTGGGCCTCATGGCGGATCGGTCGCTCAACATGATTGTTGCTGTGATGGCGATTTTGAAAGCGGGCGGAGCTTATGTGCCGTTTGATCCCGCTCACCCGGAAGCACGTATCCGTTACATGCTAGAGGATTCTGGTGCAAAGCTGCTGTTGACGCAAGCTCATTTGAAGGAACGCGTCTCCTTCTTTACAGGGCAGATGAT
>NZ_BMHY01000014.1 GCF_014641555.1 Paenibacillus radicis (ex Gao et al. 2016) | reverse complement strand
CTGGCGGCTGTGCTCGGGGCAACGATCACCACGGGTACACTGGCGGCTGTGCTCGGGGCAACGATCACCACGGGTACGCTGGCAGCAGTGTCAGGAGCAACAATTACCGCAGGTACACTTACTGCGATTCTCGGAGCAACGATCACGGGAGGAACAGTAGCCATATCAAGTGGCACGGTGGCCCTGTCAGGCGGAACAGTGGCGATATCTGGAGGAACAGTAGCAGTCTCCGGAGCAACAATCACAGGCGGAACATTGGGAGCGTTGCTAGGGGCGACGATCACGACAGGTACGCTGGCTGCCGTGCTCGGAGCAACGATTACAACGGGTACGTTGGCAGCAGTGTCAGGAGCAACAATCACAGCAGGTACCCTGACTGCAATCCTTGGAGCAACGATCACGGGAGGAACAGTAGCCATATCAAGTGGCACAGTGGCTCTGTCCGGAGGAACAGTAGCAATTTCTGGGGGAACGGTAGCAGTGTCGGGAGCGACCATCACAGGCGGAACATTGGGAGCGTTGCTCGGAGCAACGATAACAACAGGTACGCTGGCAGCAGTGTCGGGAGCGACGATCACAGCGGGTACGTTGACTGCGATTCTTGGAGCAACGATTACGACAGGTACGTTGGCGGCCGTGCTCGGAGCGACGATCACGACAGGAACGTTGGCAGCCGTGTCAGGGGCAACAATTACCGCAGGTACTCTGACTGCAATCCTTGGAGCAACGATCACAGGAGGAACAGTAGCCATATCAAGCGGCACGGTGGCTCTGTTAGGAGGAACAGTCGCGATATCTGGAGGGACGGTAGCGGTGTCGGGAGCGACAATCACAGGTGGAACGTTGGGAGCACTGCTCGGAGCGACAATCACGACAGGTACGCTGGCGGCTGTGCTCGGAGCGACGATAACAACGGGTACGCTGGCAGCCGTGTTAGGAGCGACGATCACGACAGGTACGTTAGCTGCACTGCTCGGAGCAACAATTACAGCAGGTACGCTTACCAGTGTGATCTCAATTTCACAGAAGAGCTTCCAAGAACAGTCGACGACTAATATAGTAACAACAAACACCTATACCCCTATACTGCCTGTAACAACTAGCAACTACGGCACTTATTCCTTTTATGTCTACAACAGGGGACCAGGCGGCAATAACGCTGATGCGATTGTTGAAATCAGTGCTAACGGCTCGAACTGGTACACCGATGTATCGACAGATACAGGAATTGCGGTTGGTTCGGTAGATGTGCTTGTTCCACAGAGATTTTTGAAGTATACGAGGTTATCCGCTCGCTCGAGCTCTTCAGGAAATCCGACGACGGTTGATGTGTATTTCAATGGTCAAGGAACTTAGATGGGAGGTTTGACTATGCTTCTCGGCGTTCACGTCATAGTCAGAGACGAGGCCGATGTATTAGGGCGCTGCTTAAGCAGCGTCCAAGGGATTGCGGATGAGATTATTGTCGCTGACACGGGTTCGACGGATCAGTCGGCGGCGATTGCCGCCGGCTTTGGCGCTAAAGTAATCGAAGTGCCATGGCAGGACGATTTTGCAGCTGTGCGAAACAGACTGCTTGACGAGGCAAGCACGCAATGGATATTGGTACTAGATGCAGATGAATGGCTGTCAGGAGGAGAGGCGCTGCTTCTGCGGCAAGAGCTTGAAGAAGCAGCCTTATCTATTTCGGCATTTAAACTTGCGATGGAGCATGTAATTGACGATACGGATCATCAGAATGTGGTGCGGAGCGAAGCAGTCCGATTATTCCGCAACAGACAAAGTTTTAAATATACGGGAGAAATACATGAGCAGCTTACTAACGAAACAAAGGAAGTTGATGGCCCTCTGCTGACTGCTTCCTTTATTCTTTTACACGATGGTTATAAACCTTCCGTCCTTCAACGTAAAAAGAAAACGGAAAGGAACTTGCGGATCATTACCAGGCAGCTGTCCCAGCGGCCGGATGATCCTTTTTGTCTATACAACTACGCCGTTGCATTATGCCAGTCTGGCCAGCTTGCAGAAGCGCTTGACGCTTTCCGTCAGTCCCTTGCATCGACATCAGTAAAGGCGCCTTATCGGCCGACGCTCATTCGGGATTATGCCAAAACTTTGCTTGCTACCGGTAAAGCGGATGAAGCGGGACAGTTGCTGCGAAGTGAAACGCTAGGCTACAGGGATTATGCAGAGCTTCATTTGCTATATGGTGAAAGTCTCGTTGCGCTCCACCTGCTCTCAGATGCTGAAGCTGCCTTTAAAGCGGCAATTGCAGCTGGCGAAACAGGCCGTTACGTATCTTTGGCAGGATCATCCGGCTACCGGGCACATACCGCACTCGGAGAAATTTATTTGCGTTTAGGTCACCGTTCAGAAGCGAATTATCATTTGAAAATAGCGCTGGAGCAAGCTCCCCTCTGGGAGCCAGCCCTTAAGGGCATGGCTCTATGGCTTCACGAAGACGGTGTGCCGGACTCCGCTCTGGCAGATCGGTTAGGGGAGTGGGTGGAGCCTGGCCAGACTAAACTTGTTGCTCGAGTGCTGGTCGGCATTGGCGCTTATTCGGATGCTTTGCTTTTATGGCAGTCGGTCCTTAATGAAGAGTGGACGGTGCGGGATAAGGTGCTGTATAGCGAGTGCCTTATCGGTATTCAACGATATTCTGAAGCAAGCCAGCTGTTGGAGGAATTGGTTGTTCAGCAGAATCCGGCCTATTCAGAAGAGCTTGGGATTGCAGTCGTCGATTGGATGCTTTGCCTTTGGACGGAGGAACGGCGAATGCCGGTTCAAGGCTGGAGCCAGCTTCATCTGCTTATGGGAAAACCCCAGCTGGAATGGACAAAAGAGCTCGATTTGCTTTTGACGTCAAAAAGGCGTGGGTACCCCGCATCTCTTGCAAATGCCCGCAACTTGGAGGCAGCGCGTATTTTTATGGATCGGGCCATTGGGCACGGCATGCTGCCGTTGGCGCAGCGTTTTGTCAAGCGTCTCCGCGGGTTGGATGCTTCCTTTGAGACGTCCCTATACGATAACGGATATATGGCCGCATCGGCCGAGCTCATGCTTCAAAGCTATGGGGCAAAAGGCAGACTGGGAGCGGAGCAGGCTTACCGCTTAGGCGAGCTGCTTTACCGTAAAAGACTGTTTCAAGAAGCGCTGCCGCTCATGGAGCAGGCTGCTGAAGCTGAAGGATCGGCAATCGCTGATCGTGCGCAGTTAGGGGTCGCATCGGTCTGCTTGCAGCTGGCACTGGAATCGCTTCAGCCTGAGGAGTACGGTGGAGGCCGCAGCTGGGATGGCGGCTGGCCGGAGCAGGACAGGGAACGAATTACGGAGGCATTGAGGCTGACGGAAGCACTTGGCTGGCTAACGAACTGGAACGGACTGCAAAGGAGGCGCGCAGGTGGAGATGCGTCGGAAGCTAATTTCCTTATGCATGATCGTTAAGGATGAAGAAGCGTTTTTGGCGGATTGTCTGGAGAGCGTAAAAGGCATTGCAGATGAAATTATTATCGTAGATACGGGTTCGACCGATCGTACGACTGAGATTGCGGCTCGGTACGGGGCAGTGATCGTTCACTATGAGTGGGATCATGACTTCGCAAAAGCGCGAAATGCGGGTTTGGATCGGGCTAAGGGAGAATGGATTCTTTTTCTGGATGCCGATGAGCGGCTGGATGCGGCCACGAAAGGGCAATTGCTCGATCTCATAAAGGACAAAAGCCTCTCGGCGATGCTGCTGCAAATTTGGAACATTGTCGGGGACGGCGAAGGGCAAGGAGCGACGATCCATCCCGTGCTTCGCATGTTCCGCAACGATAAGTTTATCCGCTTCGAGGGACGAATTCACGAGCAGATTGCGCCGTCGATTTTGCGGAAATTTCCAGGTGCAAGATTTCATTTGACGGATGCTATTATTCATCATTATGGCTACAAGCATCAGGTGGTGGAATCGAAAGGAAAGCTCAAGCGCAACATGGAGCTGTTAAAGCTGGCTATTGCCGAGGAACCGGAAAATAGTTTTCATCGCTATAACATTGGCGTAGAGCATTTGCGTGTAGGGGAGCCGGAGGAGGCTTTGGCTGCTTTTCGACTGGTACGCAATTCTCCCGATTTCGAACTATTAAATTATGCGCATCTGGTCAATAAATACGAGGCGTTAAGCCTGCAATTGTTAGGCCGATGGCAGGAGGCTGCGGATTCCGCTACGGAAGCTACGGTTCGTTTTCCGACTTATACGGATATGTGGCATTACAAATCGCTAGCGCATGCCCAATTGGCGCAGCTGCCGGAAGCTCGTGCCGCTGCGGAGCGGGCGATAGAGCTGGGTGTGTCGCCGCCTCAGTATCATACGGAAGATGGGATGGGTACTTTTCGGACGGCATATTTATTGGGACGTTTATGCGAAGCGCTGCAGGATGATCAGGCCGTTATTCGTTACTACGTGTTGGCGCTCAGGATGAAATCCAGTCTGCTGCCGCCATTATTCCGTCTATGCGCTTATTATCGCTCTAGCGGCCGCTCATCAGCGATAGGCGCTATTCTTGTTTCCAAGCTGCATTGTCCAGACGAGCGGTCGATCATGAAGGTAGCGGGCGTGATGAACGCTTCCGGCTGCGGCCAAGCGGCGTTATCCTGGCTGGAATGGCATGCTTCCACGGAAAAGGATTCAACCCTCAAGCAGTCGCTAACCGATCTCCTCGTTCGATTTCGCAGTGGAGATCATAGCGCGCTCCCTTTCGGAGAAAGGCTGTCCGCTGCTAACGAGCAAGAAGGCGGGGAGGCCAGAGAACAGCGGGTTAGCTCAAAAAGCTGGCGCGACCTTGCGGATGCAAGGCTGGATCTTTTCCAGAAGAGCAGGAGAACCGCATTGGAGCAAAGAGCGATAACGGCTATTCGGATTCAATTGCCTTTTTATGAAGGCTGGTAGTGAATGTATGGAGGCAAGGAGGAGCTGGATAAAATGGATCATCCGCTAGGCAAGCTGCCTATTTCGTTGTGCATGATTGTAAGGGATGAGGAAGAACTTCTAGCGCAATGTCTTCGCTCCGCCTTGCCTTATATATCGGAAATTGTCGTTGTGGATACCGGATCGGTGGATGGCACGGCTGCAATCGCAGCACAGTTTGGGGCAAAGCTTATTCAAACGGAATGGATTGACGATTTCGCGGCAGTCCGGAATGTGGCTCTGGCTCATGCTGTGCATCCGTGGCTGCTGGTGCTCGACGCTGATGAAGGGCTGGAGCCGTTGGCGATGGAGCAATGGCACCGCCTTTTGCATGATGAAACGAGGCAGGGCTACTATGTCCAACTTGTGAGCAGCATAGGCTCGGCGGCGATAGATGTGCTTCAAGATCGTGCGGGGCCGATGAATGTAGTGAAGGATCTGGTTTGCCGGTTGTTTCGCAATGATCCGCGTATCCGATTCACAGGGGCTATTCATGAGGAGTCTGTGACGGCGATAGAGAGCGCTTTTGGAGCGAATGCGATCGGTCTAGCCCCCATTGTGGTGCTGCATGAAGGGTACCGTGAGGAGCGGCTGCGCCAACGGGGAAAAAGAGAACGGAATGCGCGAATTATTGAAGCCGCATTAGACAGAAATCCGGGAGATCCTATGCTTCGCTATGCCCGCGGTACGGAGTTTTTTACGTATGGCGAATGGGAGAGCGCCGCTGCATGGCTGGAGCCATTAGCGGCGCAACTCCCGCAAGATTGCGGGTACGCTTCTGATGTTTTCTTGAAGTTAAGTCACGCGCTTCGCGTGTCTGGCCGATTACAGGATGCCGAGCACTGGGCCGAGAAGGGCTGGCGTGTATTCGGGTATGCAGATTTTCCGGATTTGTACGAAGCCCAAGCAGCAGCGCTGCTGGAGCAGGATCGTTCGGAGGAGGCCAAGCAGGCGTATGACAGGGCGTTAGCGGTTGGACCGGCACCCATTCATTATACTTCAGCACCGGGAGCGGGCACGTATCGGACGCTTTGCTCGGCAGGATTCGCAGCGGAGAGGCAATACGGGTGGTGGGAAGCAGCCGATTGCTATAAAGAAGCACTTCGCATCGATCCGGGTTACAGCCCGGCATGGGAACGGCTGATTATGCTGGGAGCATTGAATGAGCAGTTCCGTCCGCATTGGAAGGAAGCGATAGAATGGTTGTTGCATCGTCGGTTAAGAGAGGAGCAACAACTTGGACGGGAGCAGGGAACCTTTGATAGCGGAGAGAGCGGGCTGGGTATAGAAGAATGGCTGTGGCGTTTCGCAGATGCGGGCCTGGAACTGGATGCTGATATCAGTTTGCTAGTAATAGATCAGTTGGGCGATAGAGCGGCATTTTGGCACGGTTTGCTGCTCGTACAGCAAGGGGATACGGAAGCAGGTCGAGGTCATTGGGTGCAGTATGCGCAGCAGCTTGTTGATGAGCCGAAGCGGCGGCAGATAGAGGCCTATTTGGCTGCGCTGCGGCTGCGTAACGATAGGGAGAGCGATCAAGCGGGAACAGCAGAGCACGCTGGCGATGCACAGCGTGCTGCCTCTGCCGCCGGGCTGGCTCCGGCGGCTTTCGCGCGGACGCTGCTGCACGTCCGCGCCTGGCCCGCGTGGCAGGCGCTGCTCGCCGCCGCGCCTGCGCATGAAGCGGCGGCGGCGCACTCGCTCCCGCCGCTGCAGTGGTGCGCGCTGCTGGGCGCGAAAGCGTCCGCGCCCGGCAGCGCCTATGCGGCGCAGCTGCTTCGCGCCGCTGCGCCAGTGCCTGCGGCGCCCGCGCTGCTCGCAGCGGGCGCTGTTGCCGCAGCCGCGGGCGATTGGCCCGCCGCGGCGGAGCGGTTTGCGGCCGCGCGAGCCAGCGGGCCGCGGCCATGGCTGGCGCGAGCCGCTGGTAGCGGGCTCGCGGCTGCCTACGCCGCTTATGCCCGACGAGCGGCGATTCCATCCCTATCCGGGGAAGCGGGTATCGCCCCGCCTTCAGCCCCGCGGTTAAAAGCGTACGCGAACGAGCAGCTCGCTGCAGCCCTTGCTCCGCTAACCTGCCCTTCGCCGCTAATATCGGAGAGAGAATTGCTCCTTCGCATCAGTTCTGCTCTATACAGTCTTTAAATAATAGGGAGGGTACTTGTACCCCTCCTATTTCGTGCTGTCCGGCAATTCGCCATATCATTCGTGTAATTTCCGGCGATTTTGTGTATGATAGGAAGATAATATTTTCGTGGGAAAGGTTGATCGCCGTGGAAAACACAGTGGAGAATAAGACATCATCCTCTAACTTTATTAAAAACATCGTCGCCGAAGATTTGAAGGAAGGCCGCGTGCAGGAAATTGCAACCCGCTTTCCTCCGGAACCGAACGGCTACTTGCATATTGGACATGCCAAATCGATCTGTCTGAACTTTGAGCTTGCCGATGATTTCAAGGGCAGAACGAACCTTCGCTTTGATGATACGAATCCGGCTAAGGAAGACACAGAGTACGTGGAGTCGATTCAAGAGGATGTTCGCTGGCTCGGTTTTGATTGGGAGGAGCTCCGCTTTGCTTCTGATTATTTCGAGGAGCTGTACGATCGTGCTGTCCTGTTGATCAAAAAAGGCAAAGCCTACGTCTGTGACCTGAGCGCTGAGCAAATGCGCGAAACGCGCGGTACGTTGACGCAGCCTGGCCAAGACAGTCCGTACCGGAGCCGCAGCGTAGAGGAGAATCTTGATCTGTTCGCACGGATGCGCGCAGGTGAATTCCCGGACGGGGCGAAGGTGCTCCGCGCCAAAATCGATATGGCTTCGCCGAATATCAACCTTCGCGACCCTGTGCTGTACCGCATTTCTCATGCGCATCATCACCGGACCGGAGACGCTTGGTGCATCTATCCGATGTACGATTATGCGCACCCGATCAGCGATGCGATCGAAGGCATTACGCATTCCATCTGTACGCTGGAATTTGCCGACCACCGTCCGCTCTATGACTGGGCTATCGCTGAGTGCGAGATGGACGCGGTTCCGCATCAATACGAGTTTGCGCGCCTGAATGTCACTAACACGGTGATGAGCAAAAGAAAGCTGAAGCTGCTTGTCGACGAGAATGTAGTCGACGGCTGGGATGATCCGCGGATGCCGACGATCAGCGGTTTGCGCCGCAAAGGCTTTACGCCGGAATCGATCCGGGCGTTCTGCCGCGAGATTGGCGTAGCCAAAGCATACAGCATCGTGGATGAGCGGATGCTGGAGCATTTTATCCGTGAGGACTTGAAGCTGAAGGCGCTTCGTACGATGGCTGTGCTGCAGCCGTTGAAGGTTGTCATTACGAACTATCCGGAAGGGCAAACCGAGCTGCTTGAAGCGGAAAACAATGCCGAGAACGAAGAAATGGGCAAGCGCCAAATTCCGTTTTCCCGTGAGATCTATATTGAGCAAGATGACTTTATGGAGAATCCGCCGGCTAAATACTTCCGTCTGTTCCCTGGCAACGAAGTTCGCCTGAAGCATGCCTACTTCATTACGTGCCAAGAAGTGATCAAGGATGAGGCAGGCAATGTAGTTGAACTGCGCTGCACTTATGATCCAGAGACGAAAAGCGGCAGCGGCTTTAATGCCCGTAAAGTAAAAGGAACGATTCACTGGGTCGAAGCTTCGCAAGCAGTGCCGGCCGACTTCCGTCTGTTTGAGCCGCTCATTACGAATGAAGCGGAAGAAGAAGACAAGCCGTTTCTCGAGTGCATCAATCCGAACAGCCAAGTGGTGCAAAGCGGCTTCGTCGAGCCGAACATGAAAGGAATTGCGGGCGGCGAGAAGTTCCAATTCTTCCGTCATGGCTACTTCAATGTTGATCCGAAGGATTCAACGGGGGACAAACTTGTGTTCAACCGGATCGTATCGATGAAAAGCTCGTTTGATCCATCAAAAGCATAATCGCTCGTATACATTCGTTTACAGCACCTCCCGGCTTGATTGCCGGGAGGTTTTTTGTTATGCCGTTGCCCTTTTTGCTATGCCGTTGCCCTTTTTACCCTATGTTGTTGCCGGTTGCGGCTGGACGCATGGTTGATAAATCAGATTCTGTTGTAAAAAGAAGGATTTTGAGGGAATTTGCAGAAGGTAGTTCGTATGGGAAACTTCAGAACCGTTTTCAAGTGGGGTATTATTGGTTTGTTGTTCGCGGGGGCGTGCCTAATAGCAACGAAACCTGGGGATAGTCAGTATGAGAAGTGGCTGGCTGCTAAACACGGGATCGTCTGCTGGAATGATCCGATGCTGCTGACGGTTTGCAAGAAAGACGGGGAACCGATTGAATGGCGCAGTAAAGGCGTAACAACGGGAGTCTTTACACTAAAAGTCAGAGATCGTTATACGACTGACGATAGGACTTACGAGATTCATACGATAGGATTGTTCGGCAGCTTTATCGATTTTTCGGTCATAAAGGGAGATGGCAGCGGCGTATAGTAAAAGCAGCCCAGCCATTTTGCCCGAATAGCAATAGCAATTACTACACTGCAAAAAGCGAGCTGATTGTACAGTGGTAGTTGTTCGGGAGAGCGGTCTGCATGGGCTATAGAACGCGCCGCTTATGTTTGATGAGGGGAGTCAGAGAAGCCGATGTTTGCTGCGTTTCAATTATCGGTTCGCTTTGTGCTGGAGCTGGTGTTGTTTATCGGCTTGGCCTATTGGGGATTCCAGATTGAGGGGAGTGTGCTGCTGCAGATCGTTGCTGGACTGGGACTTCCCGCGGTGGCGGCTTTTGTATGGGGCAAACTGTTATCGCCAAAGCGAACAGTTAAGTTGGATCTTGCTTGGCGTCTTCTAATCGAATTCGCTTTAATGGGCGCTGCTTTTGTTTGTTATTATGATTTGGGCTATCATGGCTTTGCTATTTTTTTCGGCATTGTGCAGGTGGTGAATCGTACGTGCATCGCCATTTGGGATATTCAAGATTGGCCGGTGCGGGCAAAAAAATGACGGATAATGATAGAGGAGGAATAGGATGAATGCAGGTTTCTGGATTCGACTTGGCGCGGCTTTGTTGGACGGTTTGATTATCGGTCTGCCGCTTGGCTTGCTTACTATGGCTTTGCTGGGCCGAACAGGCGGTGAAAATCTCGCGAATCTTATTGGTTTTCTTTATTCGTTGCTGCTTCCTGTTTTTTGGAATGGCTTCACCATTGGCAAAAAGGCTTGTGGCGTGCAGATCCGTAAGCTAGACGGCTCCGCTCCGACGATCGGCACGATGCTGCTGAGGCAATTGGTTGGAGGGCTTGTCTATGGTGTTACTTTTGGCATTTGTGCTATCGTTAGCGCCTTTATGGTCGGATTGCGGGAAGATAAACGCGCCATTCATGACTTTATTGCTGGCACCGAGGTTGTTTACGCCGATTAGCGTGTGGTGTGTATCCCCACTTAGAAAAGAACGCCGCCAACGCTGAGAGGCGTGGCGGCGTTCTTTTGTGTGCAAACAAAATGCAAAAGTGCATTTTGATAGTGCGAAAAGAGGGTGTTTTGGTGTCTCAAAATGTAAAAATACATTTTGAATTGCTCATTTCGCTGCAAAAGGCCGATAACAGCCGATTCCACCTGCACTTTTACATTTTGAAGGTGGAAATCGGCCATTTTTCGCTAATTCAACTGCACTTTTACATTTTGATAGCAGTAGCCAGCCCATTTCCGCCTAATTCAGGACCGCTGGCGTGTGACATCGCACCGGTGCCAGAAGGCACACAGTGTGGTTATTTCACTTGCTACTTTAAATGTGTGGTTGGAGTTTTCGTGGCGATTGAGCCGACAGAGCGGACAAAATGCTAAAGGCTGGCCTGGTTTGATAAGTGCCGCACGGGAAGCCTAAATCCCCGCCGCTGCGTACACTTTGTCGAAGCCGGCTTTAGAGCGCTGCACGAGCTCCTCCGGCGATCCTTGCGGCGCTTCCGCGGCCAGAATCTCCTGCGTGACCGCGCCTTTGTAGCCGATTCGATTCAGCGCGGCTAGGAAGCCTGCGAGATCGATGACGCCTTCGCCCGGATAGAGGCGGCCGTTGTCCAGCACTTCCGCAACAGGTACAGCTGGCGCGTCGTTAATGTGCACGTGGACGATCTGCTCCGGACGGAGCGCCTCGATGTCCGCAATGCTGTGCTCATTTGTGTACCAATGGAACGAGTCGAATAGCAAGCCGACGTTGCTCTCGCCAATGGTGTCGATCCAGTCGAGCGTTTCGGCGAGTGTCCAGATGAACGGATTGGCCCAGTTGGTGCGCAGATGATGCGGACCAACGAATTCGAGTCCAAGCCGGATGCCATACGCGCCAAGAATTTGCGCGCATAGCCGGAGACGCCGCGTTGCCAGCGCCATGAAGTGGGCAGCGTTCTGATCCGTTGACGGAAGCACATAGGTGCAGCAGCTCGTGCAGCCAAGCGCTGCGGCTGCTTCCGCAGCCGGCGCAAGATGCTTCAGGCTGGAGCGGAACTCTTCTTCCGTCGTCCGCCATTCGACGGGCAAGCCGATGGAGCCGATGACGATGCCCTTTTCTTCCAGCTGCGCGCGTGCTTGCTCCAAGCCGTGGCGTGCGATGAGACCGCCCGCATCGATGTCAACCGCTTGAAAGCCATAGCGTGAAGCGAGCTCGATTAACTGCTCGTCACTTTGCAAATTGCCGAGCCCGGCATGAGATAATCCTCTAAGCATATTAGTTGCCTCCTCCTTGGCTGGACCAGTCCAGCTTGACTTCGCTGCCTGTCCGCGAAGATTCGTAAATCGCGTCCAGAATCAGATTGTTGGTATAGCCCGTCAATGCAGATGTAATCGGCTGCTTGCCCTCGCGGATGCAGTCCAGGAAATGACGGCTCAGACGCAGCCGTTCTCCTTCATCATTATCCTGTTTGATGATATCGGTATCGATTGCCCGGTCGAACTTCTCCGTCAGCAGCTTGCCTTTATCACCTCGATAGGAGGCGCCGCCCTCGCTGCCCATTAAGTGGATAAACGGCGTATTGTCCGTGTCCATATGAACCGCCCAGCTTACTTCGAGCGACAGCGTGCTGCCGTCTTCCATCTTGATGAGCGATGTAGCCAAATCCTCTACGTCATACTCCCCTTCCCAGTTCGGTTTGCCCCAAGTGCCGATGCCTTTCCGGTTAGGACCAAACTCCGCATAAGTGGAGCCGTAGACGGATACCGGCTTTGGATTGCCCATCAAGTAAAGCGCAAGATCGAGCATATGAACACCAATATCGATTAGCGGACCGCCGCCCGATTGGTCCATGCGAGTGAACCAAGTACCCCAGCCTGGAATGCCTTTACGGCGGTACCAGCCAGTTTTGGCCGTATAAATCCGTCCCAGCTCGCCGCGGTCGATCTGCTCCTTAATTTGCATCGGAATGGACTCCCAGCGCATTTGATGAGCGACCATCACAACCTTATCTGAAGCCTCGCTGGCGCGCAAAATGCTGCGGGCCGCTTCGCTGTTAATGCCCATCGGCTTTTCCAGCAGGACATGCTTGCCTGATTCGATAGCCTGTACCGCGAGCGGGGCGTGGAACTGATTCGGTACACCGATAATGACGGCATCGATATCATCGCGAGCGATCAGTTCTTCCGGTGATGCTGCTACGACGGGAATAGAGAACTGCTTTGCCCGTTCTTGCGCGAGCGGCAAGTACGCATCGGTAATAGCGGCGATTTCACATTGTTCTGCCAGTTTTGAGAATTCAGTCGCATGGACGCTGCCAATGTTGCCGGCGCCGATAATGCCGATTCTGATTTTTCCTTTATTGCTCATAGGGCTCATCCTCCAATGAAGTATGCATTCGCATGAAGCGTATGCAGCAGTTGTATGGTTTCAATCCTTATCGTTCCGCTTACGCTCTCTATGGTAAAATAAACGGTACGAGAAAGAATGCTTGTTTTTCGATAAAAGTCTCTATTTTTCGGAGGAGGCTCCAAACTGTGACTTATTTTCCCGACTATTTGAAAACGTATCCAAATATGCATACCTCATCTCCGCTTCATATTAGCCTGAACCGCCTGGATAACGGCTTTCGTCCGCATAAACATGATTTTTTGGAGTTTTCTTATGTCATATCCGGAAGCGGTGCGGAACGGGTGAACGGAGATCAGCATGTAATGAAGCCCGGCACGTTTACCTTCGTCTTACCCTATCAGGTACATCAGCTGTTCACCGATCCTGGTGAATCGCTCATGCTCTATAATTGTATGTTCAGTATGGATTTGCTGATGGAATCGGCCAAGGAAGATGGACTGCTCGGTCTGATCGACGCGTTCGAACTGCCATCGTTCTTGCAGCTGAGCGGAGAACAGAATGCGCGGATGCTAGGGCTAATCGAGGAATTGTTCCGGGAGTATAGCGGAAACGAGCCTTGGCGGAAAACGATGCTGCAAGTCAAACTGAAGGAAATACTAATTGCCTTTGACCGGCTGCGTCTCGAAGCCGCGCAGGCAACTATTCCCATTAAACCTACCCAGCGCAAAAACGTCTGGCCGATTATTTCCTACATTCATGCGAACTATCAGGATGATCTGACGCTTTCTGATTTGTCAGCCGCATTCGCAATGAGCGTCTCCCGCATCAGTGAAGTGATTAAAGAAACGACGGGACAAAATTTTGTCCATCTGCTGCATGATCTGAGGCTCCGCCATGCTTGCGGTTTGCTCGTATCGACGGATATGAGCGTTGCGGAGATCGCGCTTGAGGTCGGTTACGGCTCCTACAAAACCTTCTCCCGTATCTTTCATGAGAAGAAAGGCGTCGTACCCAAGGATTACCGCAAGCAGAAGCCGGTGGGCGAGTTCGTACCCTAATCGATGATCCCGGCGAAAAGGTTCATCCTAGAAACGAGTCTCCATTGTTCATGCTTAAACGGAACGGACTAAAAAAGGACCTCGCTTCTATCGATAATGGGCAGCGGGGTCCTTCTTCTAATTATAGGGATGCAATAAGCAATCCGCTCTATTGAGCGGTCCAGCCGCCATCCACGACCAGAAGCGTGCCGGTGACAAGATTGGAGGCCGGAGAAGCCAGATAGATAACTGCACCTGCCACATCGTCGATTGAACCGATGCGACCCGCAGGAATCCGGGCCAATACTCCATCTCTGAATGCTATCTCATCCAGCTTTTCAGCTGTGCCTGGCGTATAAATAAAGGTGGGTCCAACCGCGTTGATATTAACGCCTCTGCTGGACCATTCCAGCGCGAGCACCTTCGTCAACTGATTGACGCCGCCTTTGGAGGCGCAATAGGCGACACCCTCCGGAATGCCGACGATGCTCACTTGCGAGCTGACATTGACGATTTTTCCGCTGCCTTGCGCCAGCATGATACGTCCGGCTGCCTGGCAGCAGAAAAATACGCCCTTCAAGTTGACGTCAAGCATATCGTCCCAGTATTCCTCCGTCACATCCTCTGCCAGCATGCCTTCGCCTAGCCCCGCATTGTTCACCAGTATATCGAGCCGTCCGAAGTGCTGTGCTACTTGCTCGAACACGCTGCGAATCTGGCTGATGTTTCGCACGTCCAGCTCATAGGCTTTCGCCTCGCCGCCTGCAGCGGCAATTTCTTCAACCAACGCGTCAAGCGATTCCTTCCGGCGTGCCGTTACCGCCACAATGGCTCCCACAGCGGCCATCGCTTTAGCCAATCCGAAGCCAATGCCTTTACTGGCACCGGTTACGATGGCGATTTTTCCTTGAATGCTGAAATCAGGCATCGATGTACCTTCCCTTCCTCTGTTTCGCTTTGTTCAATAGTTTACCATAGGCTGTATCATTTGGCTGTTGCGTCCAGCTCCTATGAGCTGTGATCCGCCCCTCGTTTACTGCCTTTTCCCGCTTTCACCCCTAAATCCGAAAAATGATGCCCTCAATACGAAATCTCAAGCCTTACCGCCCAAGAGGGGACAATCTACAATAAAAGTATAGAGATTGCAAAGGCTTTCATTTTGATTCACAACAGCGTGGAGGTAATGATTTTGAAGACACAACTTAATCCGGCGCCCGTTTCCTTGACTGACCGGGATACGAAGGCGGAAAGAAGGAAATGGTTCAAGCGGCTGTACAGCCAAAGGCATATTCAAATTATGGCCCTCCTTGGCGTCGCATGGATGATTATTTTCAACTACGTTCCAATGTATGGCGTAATTATCGCATTTAAAGAGTTCAACATCGTTAAATCCATAAGCGAAGCACCTTGGGTAGGCTTCACGCATTTCAAAGACTTTTTCCAAGATGAGAGCTTTATGGATGTCATGCGAAATACGCTTGGCATTAGTCTCATTAAACTGGCGATCGGATTCCCGCTGCCTATCATATTTGCTTTGTTTCTGAATGAAGTCCGTTCCGTTGGCTTCAAGAAGGCGATTCAGACGATTTCCTATCTGCCTCACTTTTTGTCGTGGGTAATCCTCGGCGGCATTCTGACAACTTGGCTTGCCGATGTCGGGATCATCAACAATGTGCTGATGGCGCTTCATCTCATCAAGGAGCCGATTTCTTATTTGGCGGAACCTAGCTACTTCTGGAGCATTATTATTACCTCCGACATTTGGAAGGAGCTCGGCTGGTCGGCAATCATTTATTTGGCGGCTATCGCCAGCGTATCGCCGGAGCTTTATGAAGCGGCGACGATCGACGGCGCAGGCCGTTTTCAGAAAATGTGGTACGTAACGCTTCCGAGCATTAAGGCAACGATCTCCATTTTGTTCATTCTGGCTGTGAGCGGCGTGCTGAACTCCAACTTTGACCAAATTCTCGTGCTTCGCAACTCGCTTAACGAGAGCGCGAGCAACGTCATCGATATTTATGTGTTTCAGACGGGGATGCAGCAAGGACGTTACTCCTATGCAACGGCAGTGGGATTGTTCAAATCCGCGATTGCTTTGATCTTGCTTCTGCTTGCCAACCGTGTCACGAAAAAAATGAATGATACATCGCTGTTCTAGAAAAGGAGGTCGTTTGACCATGTTTAGTATTAAGCGCAAAACAAAGGGAGAAGCATTATTCGACCTCTTCAATAATTTCGGCATGCTGCTGATCTGTTTCGCCACCATGTACCCGATCTGGTACGTGCTGGTGAACGCCTTCAACGAAGGCCAGGACGGCATGCGCGGCGGCATCTACTGGTGGCCGCGGGTATTCAGCTTCGAGAGCTTCACAGCTGTATTCCAGAGCAGCGGCATTATGGGCGCTATGGGCATTACGATTGCCAAGACGCTGCTCGGCACCGTGCTTCACGTCTTTTTCACCGCTATGGTCGCTTACGCGTTTTCCCGCAAAGGCTTGATTGGCGGCAAAATTTACATCTTATTCGGTACGGTGACGCTGTTCTTCGGAGGCGGCCTGATCCCTATCTACCTGTTGATGAGGGATTTGCACTTGCTGGACAATTTTCTCGTGTATATCATTCCAGCGATGTTCAGCTTCTTCGATCTGATCATCTTCATGACCTTCTTCCGGGATATTCCTGACGGGCTGGAGGAAGCGGCTAAGATCGATGGAGCCAACGACTGGTCGATCTTTCTCAAGGTTATTCTGCCCGTGTCAATGCCGGTTATCGCGACGATTGCGTTGTTCCATGGGGTCTATCAGTGGAATGACTACTTCGCCGGCGTGATCTATATGAACAATATGGACCTGCAGCCGATTCAGACGTATCTGTACCGCGTCGTGGCCCAATCCAGCTCGAACCAGATGCTTGCGGCTATTCCGGGCGGCATCGGCAAATCGGTCACTTCGCAGTCGATCAAGCTGGCTACGATGGTCGTCACGACACTTCCAATCGTCCTTGTCTATCCGTTCCTGCAGAAGTACTTCGTTAAAGGGATGATGATCGGTTCGATTAAAGGCTAACCTAAGGCAATACCTGCGGCTCTATGAATAGAGCAACAGATTGCATATACTCATTCTTAGAGAGAAGGGGAAGACAAACAGATGAACAAGAAGCATACGCTTAAAAACATGTTGATGCTGATGGTCGCTGCGGTTCTCGTGTTTACAGCCGCCTGTTCTTCGGGCAGCAAAAACACGGACAAGCAAGAGGGCGGCTCTAACGCCGAGACGGTGAAGCTCACCCAGGATGATAAAGGCTGGGAAGTGGACAAAAGCCCGATTACGTTTGACTGGTATATTAACTTTTCATGGTTTCCTAACAAATGGGGTGTAGACTCCACCTCGAAATATATTACGGAGAAAACAGGCGTAAACATCAACTTCATCGTGCCGGCAGGCAATGAAGCGGAGAAGATGAATACGATGATGGCTTCCGGCAGCCTACCTGATTTTATTACGCTGGGCTGGTATGAAGATGCGGTTAAGAAAATGATCGAAGGCGACTTGGTGCTTCCGCTCAACGAGCTTGCCGACAAGTATGACCCGTACTTCTATAAAGTAACCGATCCTGCGAAGCTTTCGTGGTACAAGCAAGAGAACGGCAATGTATACGGTTATCCGAACTCTTCTTCGTCACCTAAAGACTATGAGAAATTCGGCGACAACATTGCGTCCTCGCAAACCTTCCTGGTACGCAAAGACATGTATGAGGCGCTTGGCAAACCGGATATGCGTACGCCAGAGGGCTTTCTGAAAGCGCTGGATGATGCAAAAAAAATGTTCCCGAACGTGAACGGCCAGCCGCTTATCCCGCTGGGCATGTATGATTTCAACGATACGGGCAATGCTGCCCTGCAGCACTATATTCAAAACTTCCTTGCTATTCCTTACGAGAAGGACGGCCAGTTGTATGACCGGAATACCGATCCGGAATATGTGAAATGGCTGAAGACGATGCGTCAAGCGAACGAAAACGGTTTGCTGGCAAAAGATATCTTTATCGACAAACGCCCGCAAATGGAAGAGAAAATCGCACAAGGCCGTTACTTTGCCATGCTGTATGCAAGAACAGATTTGGCTAATCAGCAAAACGCGCTGTTTGCCAATGACCCAGAGTCGATCTACATTGCTGTAGACGGTCCAGCCAATGCGAATTTGGATCAGCCAACGCTTGCTGGCCCATCGATTTCCGGATGGACAGTCACGCTCATCTCCAAAGATGTGAAGGACAAAGCTCGCGCCATTCGTTTCCTGGACTACCTGATCTCTGAAGAAGGCCAGCATGACCTGTTCTTCGGCAAGCAAGGCGAAACGTGGGACAACATTGACGGCAAAGATCAATTTCTTCCAGAAGCGCTTGAGCTGATGAATAAGGATCGCGGCGCATTCGACAAGAAGTATGGCGCTTCCCATACGTTCTGGATGATGATGGACACGAACCTGACGCCAATCTGGAGCCCGCCGGCAGTTGAGCCTTTCAAGCAATTGGAGGATTGGACGTTCGGCAAGACGGTAAGTCTTTCGGAATTTGACCAGATCAACCCGACTGGCACTTCGCCAGAGGGGATTAAGAACACCAAGATTGATCAGGAATTCGGCAAAGTGCTTCCGAAGCTGCTGCTTTCGAAATCAGAAGCGGACTTTGATAAAGTATGGAATGACTTCCTGAAAAAACGCGATTCCCTCGGATTCAAAGAGGTACAAGCGTACAAACAGAAGAAATATGAGGAAAATGTAGCGAAGCTTAACGGCGCTGCGGAATAATCGGGCAATCGCCCTCGCGAGAGGGCAGGCCCTGCAAAGGGTACTCCAGAACCGGTAACGGGCTGGGGTGCTTTTTGTCGCATAAGGGGAAGAATAGCAACATAGAACAGCCGGACGGAAGTGATAGGGTAATGGGCAGAAATATGGCGCAATCGATTGCGCATTGGTTCAACCGCAGATCGATGCAGAGTCGTCTAGTTGCTGCGTATATCGTTATTTTGCTGCTGCCGAGTCTCTTGGTATCGAACTATTTGTTTAGTGAAATTCGCGAGAGCTATGGCAATGATACGCTGAAACAGGCGCAGTATTCGGTGGAGATGGAACGGGTGAACATTCGCAATCAGATTGAAGCGATGGAACGGGCTGCCCAGCTCACGATATCCGATTCCGAAATTATCGACTATATATCGAGGGAGGAAGAGCTCCCCGTCGAGGATCTGCTTGAGCTTTACCGCGGGCCGTTAACGGATATGATCAATATTCAAATCAACAATCCGAATATCGTTCATTTACGATTGTTTTCGAACAACCGCTATTTGTCTGAGGTTTGGCCGATTGTATTTCATGAGCGCCGCATTCAGAAAGAGCCTTGGTACAAACAATTGGAGGAGCTAAACGGCAAGGAGCTGTGGCTGTTTAAAAATGAGGATCCTGACATCCTGCATCGCAACGTCACCGATGGCACGAATCAGATGCCGAAGGTTTCCCTTATGCGCGTAATAGAGGCAGGGGGCAAACGTGTTGGTGTGATTGAGGTGTCGATGCTCCTCAAGCAATTCTCGCCGAAGGCATTCGCCAGCATTAAAGACGAGGGAAGCCAGATGATGATAGCCGACAGGAACGGGACGATCTTTATGGATGAGCAGCAATCGTTTGCAGGCGATAATCTGGAGCTTCGCGACGCTTTGCTGGAAACGTTCGGGAAGATGGAACAGCAGCAATTAAGCGAGATGCGTTTTGTCGTCGGCCAGCAACCCTATTTGCTCGTATCAGCACCGCTTGAGCAAGCCAATGCTTATATCCTCAATCTCGTTTCGCTGCAAGCCGTCAGCAAAGATATTTCCAAGGCGCAGGCGCAGATTATCGGGTTTAACGTCATTATTATCACCTTGCTTTCTGTCATTACCTATTGGCTGAACGCGATTATTCTTAAAAACTTGCGAAGATTGACCGAAGCGATGAAAAAGGTAAGGCGCGGCGAGATGCCGACCGGCTTGCCGCTTAGCGGCGGGGGCGAAATCGGTGAGCTTGCCCATCATTTCAATAAAATGATCCATACGATTAATGAGTTGATCGCTCAGGGTGTGAAGAAGCAGGCGCTGACCAAAGAAGCAGAGCTGCGTACGCTGCACAGCCAGATCGATTCCCACTTTCTATATAACACGCTCGAGAATATTAAGATGCTTGCGGAGATGGAAGATCAGCGCACCATATCCGATTCTCTTACTTCGCTTGGCGGCATGATGCGCTATAATTTCAAATGGTCAGGCGAGTACGTGAGTTTGCAGGACGAAATTCGTCATATTCAAAATTATATCGCCGTCATGAATATCCGGTTCGATGAGCCGATTGCGCTGGAGCTCCATATCCCGCCAGGCCTCATGGAGATCGAAGTGCTGAAGATGTCACTGCAGCCAATCGTTGAAAATGCCGTCAAGCATGCATGGTCGGGCACAGAAGAGGAACAAAGCGTTATTCGCATTGAGGTGGCCGAAGGGAAGGGTAGTTCGGGTGCCAGCGATAGCCGGGATGGCGGCATCATCATTACGCTTAGAGACAACGGCATGGGCATCGGGGAAGAACGATTGCAGAGATTGAATGAATGGGTGCAGTCCGGACACAGCCGCGAAATGTCTTTAAGCGGTCCCGGCAATGGCCAGCAAGCGATTGGAATCGGACTGCGCAACGTGCATGAGCGCATCCGGCTCTATTATGGCGAACCGTACGGTTTGCGGATATACAGCGTAGAGGGGCAATTCACAGAAGTGGTTATTACCCTGCCGAAAGTGCTGTTAATGGGAGGGAGTTCCGGATATGAGAAAAATGCTGATCGTAGATGACGAGAAAAATATTCGGCTAGGGCTCAAAATGATGATCGAAAGAGAGTTTCCGGACTTCTATGACATTCGGATGGCTGTTCATGGGCAAGATGCACTGGCCCAATACGAGAGCGAGCGGGCTGATATTGTCATAACCGACATTCGAATGCCGGTCATGGACGGACTAGAGTTGATTCGAAGGCTGATGAATGAGATGGAGAAGGGACAGGAGCCGCCGATCTTTATCATTCTAAGCGGCTATGACGATTTTGCTTATGCGAGAGCGGCGATAGAATATCAGGTGAAAAACTACCTCTTGAAGCCTATCCGCCGGGAAGAGCTGTTTGAGGCGCTGCGCAAAAGCGAAACGACGCTTCAGGCGCAAGCTGAATTGGCTGAGCGGGTCGCCGTAAGCGATACTTTCCGCGAGCAGCTGCAAATTAACCGGTTGAAGGAATGGTTTGGGCAAGACGGCAGCGTTGCCCTCGAGAAGGCAAGCGAGTTTGCAGAAAGCGTCGGCTTTGATACGTTCACCCGCCCGTTTACGGTGGCGGTGTTGAATGATAAATCGGAGAGCAGCGGCTCAATGAGCAAGGAGCAGTTCAAGCAGATGGCCGAAAATCTGCTGAAGCCGATGAAGGGCGTACTCGATGCTTCTTTTCTCGATAACGGAAACCGGCTCGTATTGATTGGAAGTCCGTCCTCGCAATTTGTGGAGCTGTACAAGCAAATTTGCAGCAATGAGCTTGTACATGTTGGCATCAGCGCAGAGGGTGAGAAGGCGGCGGATTTATTCCGCTGTTACAGACAAGCATCTGAGGCGCTGCAGTATTCCTTTCTGTATTCGAATTGCCGCCTGCTCCAGCATGAGGACATTGCAGGAGAAGCACGCGCCTATCCGGCTGCCCCGATTGAGGAAGTGCGCAAGCTTGGCAATATGCTGGGGACGGATCGCGAGCGGGAAATGTTGGAGCTGTTGAAGCAGATTTTTCATATCGAGGAGCTTCCCTTGGTCGATATCCAGTATTTGAAGCTAGCGGGTAAAATGATCAACGAGCAGGTGCTCGATGAAATATTCCGCATCTACGGTGAGGGGTCCATTGAGGTGCTTAAGCTGTATCGCAAAGTCGGAAGTATGGACAATTTCCGTACCTTCCATGACTATTACCGGAGTTTGGAGCTGCTGCTGTCCAGCGTAAACGATTATGTTCGA
This sequence comes from Paenibacillus radicis (ex Gao et al. 2016), assembly GCF_014641555.1. Classification (GTDB taxonomy): domain Bacteria; phylum Bacillota; class Bacilli; order Paenibacillales; family Paenibacillaceae; genus Pristimantibacillus; species Pristimantibacillus radicis. Next base: position 89,409 of record NZ_BMHY01000014.1, on the reverse strand, counting down.
GGCATTCGCTCTGCTTATAGCGAGCATTCGGAGATTAACGCCGCGATTGCTTATATCGAGGAGTTCTACTACAAGCCGCTGAATATGGCCGTCGTCAGCAATCACGTCGGGCTGAACTACTCGTATTTCAGCGAGGCGTTCAAAGCCCATACCGGTGAAAGTTTTGTCTTGTTTTTGAAGAAAGTGCGCATTCGCAAAGGCAAAGAGCTGCTGCTGGAAGACAATCGCAAAACGCAGGATATTGGCAGCGCGGTTGGCTTCGAGAACAGCAAGCAGTTTTCCCGCGTGTTCAAGGAATTGGAAGGCGTGTCCCCGCAGGAGTATAAGATCAAGCTTCGTATGGATGCGCAACAGAGCTTGGGCGAAGGGACAGAGTGAGCCTGAGGGCGGTCAATTAACAAGAAAAGAGCTGGTCAAGGGGAAAGGGGTTTTACTCCCATTCTCTACTTGAACCAGCCCTTTTCTTTAAAGCGGGTAATCGCTTCGATGCGATTGCTGACGTCGAGCTTATCGAGGATGACGGAAATGTAATTGCGAACCGTTCCGGTCGTAATATAGAGCTCGCTGGCGATTTCCTTGGTGTTCTTGCCATCGGCGATCAAACCGAGTACTTCCTTCTCCCGTTCGGTGAGGGGGTTCTCCTCGCCGTATGCTTCGTCCATCAGCTCCGGGGCGTAGATACGACGCCCGGCTATCACGCTGCGAATTGAAGCCGCAAGCTCCTCACTGGGGCTGTCCTTTAACAGATAGCCGCTGACTCCCGCTTTGAGTGCACGGTCGAAATAGCCGCTGCGGGCGAAGGTAGTAAGGATAATGACTTTGCAGCCAGCGCCTTTCAGCTCTTCGGCGGCTTCCAGTCCGGTTTTTGCCGGCATTTCGATATCCATAATGACGACGTCCGGCTTATGAAGATGGACGAGCGCAACAGCCTCCTCGCCGTTTCCAGCCCGTCCGACGACCTGCATATCTTCCTCCAGATCAAGCAGCGACGCAAGTGCGCCAAGCAGCATCCGTTGATCCTCTGCGATGACGATTCGTATCATTACGCTCACCTCCTAAAGTTGATTGACGACATTGGGCACGCGAATGACGAGTGTCGTGCCTTGTCCTGTTGATACAATTTCCAGATTGCCGTTGACGAACTCCAGCCTCTCTTTGATCCCTTTCAGCCCGTTGCCGTTGCGGAAGCCGCTGCGCGTTGCATTTATGCCTTTGCCATTATCCTGTACCCGTAAAGCGAGATCGGTCCGAGTCGGTTCAATGGTAACGCAGCATGCTGTCGCTTCGCTGTGTTTGACGATATTGGTGACCGCTTCCTTCAGACACATGCTCAGCACGTTCTCATTCAGCAGTGAGGTATTGGCAAGCTTGGGGTCACCCTCAATCGCGAGTTCAATCTCGGCCGCTTTCAATATTTGATGGACGCGGTGGACCTCATCCTCCAGCCGGGTTCCCCGCATTTGGGTAACCAGTTCACGAACTTCTTTTAGTGCAGTCCGAGCCGTTTGCTGTACATCATGAATTTCGGCTTGGGCACGATTAGGGTCGCTTGCGACGAGCCTGCTGGCCAAATCGCTTTTTAACCCAATCAGACTGAGTTTCTGCCCTAGTGTATCGTGAAGGTCGCGTGCAATCCGCTGCCGCTCCTCCAGCTTCACCAGCTCGGAAATCCGTTTGTTGGCATCCTCCAGCTTCACCTCGAGCTTCTCTTGCTTGTTCCGGTTGTAGTTGTTGACGGGAAGGAGAATGACTACGATCAAGCTGATGAGGATGAACGGGAATTGGCTGAGCAGCGTGGAATTCGTCGATATAAAACCGTAGTTAATGGTAATAAAGGTTGTGACGAGATGGATCGTATAGAGCGAGATAAACCCTGCACGATTCCGGATATTGCCGATGAAAAAGGCGAGAAAAATGGAAAAGTAGACGTAGCTGAACAAGAGCGTCATCGCAATGGATATGACAATCTGCAAGCCCGTCCACATATAGACCTGCCAGCCTTTGGATACGAAAGAAAGGACATAGCAGGTAAAGAACAGCAGAACGAGCGCGACACCGTAGACGATATCGATTGTGGAAGAGGAACGGACAATGAAATAAAAGGGCAAGATACAGAATACGATCCAAACATAGGGGCTAAGCCCGGTGTTTTTGTGGAAAATCTGATGCCATTTATTCATACGCGTTCCTCCCTCCTCCGTTCGCTGTCTCTATAGATGTATTGTAGCATAAAAGTCAAATTCAGCTAGGACGGCGGACCGTCTTCGTTCCTGGTACAAGCTCGGGAACAATTCGTCTTACACGAATACGCTGCTTAACCTCACGGAAAGTGACGAAGTTTTTGGCTGCTTCATCCCATAGCTTGAAGCGGAGCGATTGGAGACTGGTGCGCAATGTAATTGTAGTTGCCTTATGAAGCGGCGGCGTTGCATTATGCGCGTCTTCCAAATAGTAATTCGGTACCTTCGGGCTCAAGTGATGGACGTGGTGGAAGCCAATGTTGCCAGTTAACCATTGCAGCACTTTTGGAAGCTTATAGTACGAGCTGCCTTCTACGGCTGCCTTAACGTAGCTCCACTCCTCTTCGTTCTCGAAGTAGGAATCCTCGAATTGATGCTGTACATAGAATAACCAAATGCCGAGCAAGCCTGACATGAAGAAGATCGGGCCGTGTACGAGCAGGAACGCTTGCCAGCCAATCGCCCAGCACAGCAGTGCGTACAGAACTACCATCGAAATATTGGTCACATACGTGTTAATCCGTTCTTTGCGTCTTGCACCCTTGCGGTTGAAGCGGTATTGAACAAGAAATACGGCAATGGGACCAAGTCCAAACATAACGAGCGGATGACGGTAAAAGCGGTAAGCCAAACGGCGCCACAGCGGAGCTGCTACATACTCGTCGACCGTTAGAATCCAAATGTCGCCGAGGCCTCTTTTGTCCAAGTTGCCGCTAGTTGCGTGGTGCATGGCATGACTGTATTTCCACTGGGCATAAGGGACATGAGTCAGAACGCCGGTTATCGTGCCCATGATGGCGTTGGCCCGTTTGTTCTTGAAGAAGGACCCGTGACAGCAGTCGTGGAAAATGATAAAGGTGCGAATAACGAAGCCTGAAGCGGCTATGCCGAGCACAATTGTGAGCCAGTAAGATACGGCAAGACTTGCATAGGCGGCGTACCAAAGCCCGAATAAAGGAACAAGCGTATTCACCAGCTGGCGAATGCTCGATTTCATATCGGTTTTTTCATAGGGAGCGATTTCTTTTTTTAATTGGATTTGTTTGGCTGCGGAATTCGAATGGTTTGTCATCGTATTCCCCCTCTGTTGGGATGAGTAAAGCAATGTTGTAAGGTCTTTTTTGGTGGTGTACTTGTTTTCTATCTTAATTGTAAAGAAAAGCGTCATCCCCTTGAAGTCATAAACGTCAAGGATAGGGTATGACAACTGTCATGGAGGCTGTGGTATAATCTGGTTTATTATCTTAGTTGAATGATTTGGAATGAAGAATAAAGGAGTTGCTTTTAAATGAAAAGAAGATATGAGATCAAGCATCCGCTGCATTTGCAGACCATGATTGGGATGAGTGCCTATCTCGTTGGTCAACTATTGCTGATCTATAGCTCGTTTACCCGCAACGGGTTTAATCCGTTATTTTATTTTGTCGTTATCCTGCTGGTTTTCTCGCTAACAATTACGGTTTATCTGATTTTGAGAAGGATGGCGAAGCCTTCGGAGATTCGGATGCTGGAGACAACGATGGATGTGCGGGGGCATGAAGTCGATGCGAAAAACGTAGATTGCATTATGATCGACGGTTATTTCCAGCCTGTTGTAGGCATTAGGCCGAAGGGGAGGAAGATCGTTCCGGGGCAGTTTACGTTCAGCTTCCACGTCAGCGGCAACGACGATGAAGCGATGAAGGCGTTGAAGGGCTGGGCCGAACATAATCAGATTCAAATTTATAACCGGAAGTTTCTGCGCTGGATTTAGTACCTCTGCTTGAAGGGGAAGGGGAAGAGGCTGGATGGGAGGATTTGCAGTTATTGCTGGTATAACGGTCTTAATTGTAGTGGGAACAATTTTTTATTTATTAAGATTGCAATCAACGATTCTGTAGCAGGCAAGATCCAGCAGGAACTTAGCGAAATGAATACGAGATGTCAGTTGCAGCAGGAAGAGCATGTTAGACAATTCGAGCAATTAAATGAGCTGCTTCGAGAGCAAAATGCACTACTGGCGGAAATAAAGGACAAATCGTTGTAACTATTTCCCGGTTTTTCACGTTAACTTTAGTAATGGAACTAAAGGTGAATATCGACCGGGAGGCTAGTGCAAATGGACAAGTGGGAATATAAAACGCTGAAGTTCAAAATCGGGAGCTTTTGGGGCGGCGTCAACGTGGATGAGCAGCAATTCGAAGACATTCTCAATGAGGCCGGCTCACAAGGCTGGGAACTCGTGTCGAGTGTAGATACGAGTCAGTACCAAGGACAGTCCAAAGATTTGATCGTCGTGATGAAAAGAAAAAGGACCTAAAGATGAGACGGCTGGTATTGTTTATTTTACTAAGCTGCTTGTTGTTGACGGGCTGTTCGGATGACAAATTTATGCTGCAATTAAAGCTTCATACTTTGGATGACGTCAAGCAAGGGATGCAGCAAGTGTCCATTCAAGGGGCAGAGACAGAAATGCTTGAAAGCTACCGTCTGACGTCTGCTAGAGATTCGGCAGCCTATGCATTCGACAACGGCGAACTGCTCTACGTATATGAGTTTGAAGCTCCCACGGAGGCACATGAGGGCATGAAGAAAATTGAGGAGCAAACTGCACTAGTTGACCTGGTGTATTCTCCTGTCATTTATAATGCAAACAATGTCATTCTGATTTATATGCAGAAGTACGGAGAAACGACCGGTAAACAGCCGGCTGTAGAAAAGCTTGCAAGCAGCCTCGGATGGCAAGTTTCAACGTCATAAGGTGAAGCTAGGATAGGCTGAGGCTGATAGGTTAGGAGGAATGGCTATGACGGCATGGCGTATATCGACGGGTATTTCCACTCTGATCTGTTTCGTCCTGTACCTTTCCCCTGTATTGGCTTACATGCTCCGCATTGAGGAAGCTCCTCTTGGCTACTTGTGGAGCCTTCTGTTTGGACTATCCGGCATCTTGTTTCTAGATCCTGGCTTGCGCATGCCCGCATGGTTGCGAAAGCTCGGCTGGGGCTGCAATATGATCGTGCAGATCGTATTGCTCTTGTTGACACTGGGGTATTTGCTGCAGGTGAAGGATGCCCGTCTGTTGTTCTGGGTGTACCCCGTCGTTCATTTGCTCGCAGCGGTGCTTCTAGCTGGCTTCGTCATCATTTATCGTCGAGGGGAGATCCGACCATGATCCCACTGTTTGCTGGGCAACAGCCTGACATGGAGGTTGTGGCCAACGGTGATCTTCGTGATAGTGAACCCGCTTCGTTAAATAACGAAGCGAATTTCGCTGTAGAGCTGGTGGGCGAGGGTCTTGAGTAAAAGAGCGAAGCAACTTTCGCTATTCGTGAACCTAGGTTCTCCAATAGCGAAGTCTGCTTCGCTCTTTCATTTTAGGGTGCCAAGTACATCAGCCATTAGCGAATATGGCTTCGCAAAATTGCGAACCAGCTTCGCTAATGGCAAGATGCAGAGCAAGCAATATGAATGGTGTAATGGTGCGAGTGGTACGAGTGGTGTACATGATGCGCTGGCCTATAAGGTAGTTAAAGTAACTAGTGATGTACGTGTTGAAGGTGCTGACATGATGTGAATCGGTTCAAATGATGCTAGTAGTGGGCGTGATGCTGGGGTATATGTTACTTAAAGTAACGGGTAGCATACATGGTGCAGGTGTGAACAATACGGCAGCGGTTGGTGATTGTCAGATAGCGAACCCGATTCGTTAAATAACGAAGCGAGATTCGCTGTAGAGCTGGTGGGCGAGGGTCTTGAGTAAAAGAGCGAAGCAACTTTCGCTATTCGTGAACCTAGGTTCTCCGATAGCGAAGTCTGCTTCGCTCTTTGGTGATGGAGGGGTATGCAAGTCAGCAATAACGAAAATGGGTTCGCAAATTTGCGAACCAGCTTCGCTAATGGGCTGAGCTTGCTGGGAATCGTGAAAATGATGCATTGCATGAAGATTTGTGAGTTCATCTGCCATCCGGACAGTCCAGTTGAGTGATCCAACTAACTGTGTAGGACATGCCTTACACCTTTATAGGCCGCCCGCGTATGCTCTTCCCTTGAGTCATATCCTTTTCCTTATGCTTCCTTACGCCTTAACCTCAGCGGCGCTGAAGCGGTTGGCTGGCTTGGGCAAGCCGAAGTGCTCGCGCAGCGTGCTGCCCTCATACTCCGTGCGGAACAGCCCTCGCTCCTGAAGGATGGGAACGACTAAATTGACGAAATCGTCCAATCCGTCCGGCAGCAGCGGAGCCATCAGCATAAAGCCGTCAGCGGCTCGTTCTTGGAACCAATGCTCCAGCGTATCGGCGATTTTCTCCGGCGTGCCGACCAGATGGTCGCCGCTGAAGGAGCCGGTCAACAAGGAGTACACCTCGCGGAGCGTCGGGTTTTCACGGGCGATGACAGGCTGATGCTTCTTGTAATCGGATTTTTTCTCATCGACCCGGTCGAGGCCAACATCTATTGCGCGCGATTCCAGCGTGAAGCCGCTAAAATCGACGGTGCGGAAATAATCAGCGAGGAACCCGATGCCTTGTTCATCCGTAATAAGCGCCTCCAACTGCCGGAGCTTCGCTTTGGCGGCTTCATCCGACTCGGCAATGATGGGCGAAATCCCTTGCAAAATATAGACATCCTCCGGCGATCTTCCGGCAGCGGCAGCTTTTTCTTTGAAGGAACGATAGAACGTCTGAGCGTCCTCAATATTGTATTTAATGGAGAAGATGACTTCTGCTGATTTGGCGGCAAAGCTTTGTCCGGCCTCCGAATTTCCGGCTTGGACAAGTACGGGATGTCCCTGCTGGGAACGGGCGATATTCAGCGGCCCTTGAACGGAGAAAAACTCGCCCTGATGGTTGATGCGATGCAGTTTGTCCGGATCGAAGAAGACGCCGCTGGCTTTATCCCGCTGGAAGGCATCGTCCTCCCACGAATCCCACAGCCCCTGAATAACCTCGACAAACTCTTCGGCACGCTTATAGCGGTAGCTATGCTCATAATGCTCCTGCCCGCCGAAATTAAGCGCGGTATTGCCTGACAAATCCCGGGTCGTGACAATATTCCAGCCTACGCGTCCCTTGCTGATATGATCGGCAGACAGAAGCAGACGTGCCAGATTGAACGGTTCGATATAGGAAGTGGACGCGGTAGCGACGACACCAATATGGGTCGTTGCACAAGCAAGCGCCGTAATGAGTGTAATCGGTTCGTAACGGTTGAGGATATTAGGGTGGGATTGCTCATTAATAGCGAGACTGTCTGCTATAAAAGCAATATCGAACTTGCCGCGTTCTGCCGTCTGAGCCAGCTTGCGATAATAGTCGATATCGATGCTTGCATCTGGTTGCGCATGGGGGTGACGCCAGCCGGCTACGTGCATACCAGTTCCGACTAAATAGGCGGAAAGATGAATTTGCCGTTTTCGTTGCGATGGTCCGGATTGCTGTTGGGATTGTGTCATTAAGAAGCCTCCTGTCGACGGGTGAAATTTCGTATCTATTTATCCAAGTTAATTCATAAGAATAATTGGCTATAATTTACCATCTTCCGAACAGAGCGTCAATGCTCAAATTATTTTACAACTAAGGTAATTGTTGTTTGAAAGCGAATTTTATTTACCATATCTAAAAAATCCGTAAACAAGTATTGACACTTCCTGGTTTGTGTTTTAAATTATAGAAAATCAATCGGCTTAGTTGGTTATAAAAGCGGCGAGTTGACCAGTACACTGGAAACTAAGCGCATTACCGGGCAATAGGGACGGTCATGCGCTTAGTTTTTTTCGTTTTAAAGACCAAAATCGGGGGAGAGGCAACATGATTGAGGTATCCAATCTAAGCAAGACCTATAAAACCGGCAAAGAAACGGTTACGGCATTGAGCAATATTAACCTAAGCATTCGTAAAGGCGATATTTTTGGCATCATCGGCTTCAGTGGTGCAGGCAAATCAACCTTGATTCGCTGTTTGAACCGGTTGGAGGAGCCGGATACAGGGCGCATCGTCATCGGGGATACGGTGATTACCGATCTGGATGACAAGGAGCTTCGGCTGGCGAGACGGAAGATCGGGATGATTTTTCAACATTTTAATTTGCTTGATTCTCAGACGGTATTTCAAAACGTTGCATTTCCGCTATCGGTAGCAGGCCACCCAAAGCCTTATATCCGGGAAAAGGTGAGAGCGCTGCTCGCGCTTGTCGGCCTGGAGGACAAAGAAAACGTTTATCCGTCCATGCTGAGCGGCGGACAGAAGCAGAGAGTCGGCATCGCAAGGGCGCTTGTCAACGATCCGGATGTGCTGCTCAGCGACGAGGCGACTTCATCGCTTGATCCGCAAACCACGTATTCAATTCTGGAGCTGCTTCAAGATATTAACGCCAAGCTGAACTTGACGATCGTGCTTATTACACACGAGCTGGACGTTCTGCAGCATGTATGCGATCGCATGGCGGTTATCGAATACGGCTCCATCGCCGAGACCGGCACGGTCGACAAACTGTTTCTCCAGCCGGAGAGCCATACAGCTAGACGCTTTGTCAGCATTATTGACTATTACCGCGACAAGCGATCCATTATTGAAGGGTTTGGTGCCGGCATATGAGAGATGACTTGCTTGATCTGCTATGGGAAGGCCTTAAAGAGACGCTTTATATGGTGGCATGGTCCTCCGTATTTGCGCTTTTAATTGGCATTGCGCTCGGAGTCACACTCGTGGTCACGGAACGAAACGGTATTTTAGCAGCGCCAACGCTTAACAAAATTATCGGGACGCTCATAAACGGCGTTCGTTCCCTTCCTTTCATTATTTTGATCGTTTTACTTCTGCCAGTGGCGCGTTTCGTGGTCGGCACTTCACTAGGGCCGACGGCTGCGATCGTATCGCTGTCCATAGGGGCAGCTCCTTTTCTAGGGCGAATCATTGAAAATTCATTGAAGGAAGTTAGCTCCGGTAAAATCGAGGCGGCGAAAGCGATGGGAGCTACTCCCTGGACGATCATTTTCCGCGTATTGATTCCTGAGGCGCTTCCGGCTCTTGTGCGAGGCATTACGATCGCGGTCATCGCCATTACGGAATTTACTGCCGTAGCAGGCGCAATAGGCGCGGGAGGCCTTGGCAGTCTGGCAATCCGATTTGGTTATCAGCGCTTCCGCGTAGACATTCTGATCGCTACTGTCATTGTCATCATTGCACTTGTGCAATTGATCCAATTTTCCGGCGACGGGGTAGCTAGATCAATTTTGAGGCGAAGAAGACAACTCTAAAAGATGGTTTTACGGCTATACCACATATACCGTTTAGCGAAAAAACAAAGGGAAAGTAGGAGAGAAATATGGTTAAAAAGCATGTATTTACGTTAACTGCACTACTGCTCGTCATTAGCGTGATCCTAGGGGGCTGCGGATCGAACGGCGGTAACAGCAAGGCGACGAACGCACCATCGCCTGAAGCGACGGTTGCACCGTCCGAACCAGCTGCAACAGACGCACCTCCGGCTGAGGTTACAATTAAAGTAGGCGCTGCGCCAGTGCCGCATGCGGAAATTTTGGAGTTCGTAAAGCCGATTTTGAAAGAGCAAGGCGTTAATCTGGAAGTCGTTATCCTGGATGACGAAGGCCAGCTCAATCCGGCGCTCAAAGAAGGCCAAATCGATGCGAACTATTTCCAGCACGTTCCTTACCTCGATTCCGTTAAGGATGAGAAGGGTTATGACTTTGCTGTAACGGCAAAAGTGCATGTCGAGCCAATTGGCTTCTATTCCGACAAGTTAAAGTCTAAGGATGAGCTGAAGGAAGGCGCGAAAATCGGCATTCCGAACAACCCGTCCAATGAATACCGTGCCTTGGTATTGCTGCAACAACAAGGCCTGATTAAGCTGAAAGACGGTTTGACGACGTATGAAGCAACGCCTAAAGATATCGTTGAAAATCCGCTGAAGCTGAAATTCGTAGAAGCAGATTCCGCAACGCTGCCAAGAGCGCTGCCAGACGTTGCCGGCGCGGTTATTAACACAAACCTTGTACTCGAAGCCGGTCTTGATCCGAAAAGCGCGCTCTTCCGCGAGGACGCGAATTCCCCTTACGCGAACATCATAGTCGTGCGTAAAGGCGACGAGAACCGTGATGAAATTAAGAAGCTGAGCGCAGCTCTGTTGTCACCAGAAGTGAAGAAATTTATTGAAGACAAATACGGTGTAGCCGTTGTTCCGGCATTCTAATTTTTGCAAGCTGCCATTTTAATCTTCATTAACCGAAACAGCGTCTCCCGTCATCCATGGCGGCGAGGCGCTGTTTCATGATAAAATGCTCTTCAAAAAGGTACGGCAAACCGTCAGGAAGGACGAGCTGCGATGATCAAGCTTTTGGAGACTTATACGTTAAGAGATGCCGAGTGGAATGATCTGCCCCGCATCGTAGACATTTACAATTCCACGATTGAATCCCGTCAGGTAACGGCCGATCTGGAGCCGGTAACGGTAGAAAGCCGTCAAAAATGGTGGGAGGAGCATTCACCAGAAGCAAGGCCGCTATGGGTGCTGGAGGAGAATGGAGCCATTATCGCTTGGCTTAGCTTTCAATCTTTCTATGGACGGCCGGCTTATCAGGCGACAGCCGAACTAAGCATATATATCGCGCAGGAGCAGCGAAGCCGCGGAATCGGTTCATTGCTCATTCGGGAAGCGCTTGAAGCTTGTCCAAGTCTGAATATCCGCACGCTGCTTGGCTTTATTTTCGGACATAACGAACCGAGTCTTGGGCTGCTTGGGAAGTTTGGCTTCGAGCGATGGGCGCATTTGCCAAGGGTGGCGGAACTTGACGGTATTGAGCGGGATCTTATTATAGTAGGAAAACGAGTCGAATAGCCCGATCAAGCCCACGTCTCACCTCTCCATTCTGCATGAGAAACAAAATGCAAAAATGCATGCTGATGTGGCTCAAACGATCCAAAACAGCCTTCAAAATGCAAAAGTGCATTTGAAATGACTCAAATTCGCTCTTTAAGGGTAATTTGGGCTAATCAAAATGCACATTTGCATTTTGATGCGGTAAATTGAGGATCAAGCGGCTGACAACATGCAGATTTACATTTTGTTCGATATTTGTTGCAGTTTACAGCCTAAACTTAGAAATAGAGTCAGAGGCGCATCAGAAGGGATGCGTCTTTTTGTTGCAGACAAGAACATATCAGCAATGGTAATATGTTCCTATCTAAACAGAATGGAAAAGGAGGGAATTTGGTGGATAGTGGTACAGGTGGTTTAGTGGTTCTATGGCCGATCATTTTAATGGGCCTCATTTATATTCCAATTCTTGCTCTTGGCATTTACATGTCGGTTTTGTTCATTAAATTGGCTCGCAGGGGAATTGCCGCCCTTGATATTTACTTAGCGGAAAAAGGACGGAGATTCTAAAGTGGAGCAAGGGCAAACAAAGCTTTCACCATGGTTAGCGGTCTGGATTCGGCCAAGGGAGACGGTGCGGGAGCAGCTCGATACCGGACAGCCCATTAAATGGATGATTCCGATTGCGCTTGGAGCCGGTATTTTAAATGTGCTGGACAGGGCTTCAAGCAGATCCATGGGAGATACGATGTCTATGGGGGCGCTATTAGCGCTTGTCATTATTGGCGGTATGATAGCCGGTCTGGTCGGTTTATATCTCGGCAGCGCAATATTCGTCTGGATAGGCAAGTGGCTTGGCGGTGAGGGCAGCTATTCGGATCTTCTTACGGCGTTGACCGTGGGAAATTTAATGCCATCGATAGGAATGGGGATTTTGTGGATTCCCAAACTTCTGCTATATGGTAAGGATAATTTTACGAGTATATCTCCGTCCATTAATGCGTATCCAATGTTAGATTATATGCTGCTAATGGTTAGTCTCTTATTAACAATATGGAACCTTATCATTTCGTTGCATGCAGTAGGAGAAGCTCATCAGTTCTCTGCATGGAGAGCTCTGGGCAGCGTTGCCATCTTATTCGGAATGATCATAGGCGTTGCTCTTATTGTTGGCATTTTTACTTCCATCTTTACCGTTTTTTGAGCCGCTTCAGAGGCTTCCCTTCTTGGCAAGCGAATTTCAGGATGGTTTTGTAAGCCAAAATGAATTATTCTGAAATTAGCTATTTTTGACGTGCATATCAGAAGGGAGTACGACCCATTGAGTAAATTTTGGAGTCCGCTTGCCGCTTCTCTGGTTCCTTACGTGCCAGGAGAACAGCCAAAGGACAAAAAATATATAAAGCTGAATACGAATGAAAATCCGTACCCGCCGTCTCCGAACGTACTTGAGGCGATAAAAGCAGCAGCCAATGAGGATTTACGGCTGTATCCCGATCCGACCTGCGGAGAGCTGTCAAGCGTCGTAGCGGATTATTTTGGGCTGAAACCAAATCAGGTCTTCTTAGGCAACGGTTCGGACGAAGTGCTGTCGTTTGCTTTTGCCGCTTTCTTTGATCCGGCCAAACCGGTATTGTTTGCGGATATTACATACAGCTTCTATAAAGTGTATGCGGAATTTTATGGCCTGAAGGCGGATTTAATTCCGTTGGACGAGCAGCTCCGCATGCCGCTTGCATTGTTCAACCGGGAGAACGGCGGGATCGTCATACCGAATCCGAACGCTCCTACAGCGATGCTCATTCCAGTGGATGAGTTTCGTGCTCTTCTCGAGCAAAATGCCGATCAAGTCGTCATCATTGACGAAGCCTACATCGACTTCGGCGGCGAATCTGCGGCTAAGCTGGTAAATGATTACCCGAACGTGCTTGTCGTTCAGACGTTGTCTAAGTCGCGCTCACTGGCCGGCTTGCGTGTCGGTTGGGCGCTTGGCAGCGAAGAGCTGATCGATGGATTGAACCGGGTCAAAAACTCGTTCAATTCGTATACGATTGATCGGCTTGCACTGGCTGGCGCTATCGCGGCCATCAAGGATGAGGCTTATTTCCAAGAGACAGCCGCTAAAGTAAATGCAACACGCGACGCGGTTGCTGCGGAGCTTAAATCCATCGGCTTTCACGTCACGGATTCCAAAGCAAATTTCGTCTTTATTTCGCATCCGAATGTGGATGCTGAAGCGATCTTCCTGCAGCTTCGCGAGCAAGGCATTCTCGTCCGTTATTTCAAGCAGCCAAGAATCGACCGCTTCTTGCGTGTAACGATCGGCACGGATGAGGAGATGGAAGCTTTTCTGAAAGCTGTGAGAGGCATCGTGGCGCCGTAATGGATGCGGAGAAGAAACGCAGTTTCCGGAGAGCAACATTAATTGCCGTGCTTGCAAGCGTTATTTATGCTTTAATCGGGAATACTTTTTTTAACATGGCTTACTACAGCGACGCCATCTTTAACAACAGCTATTGGATTGCTGCGGTGCTGGCAGCGTTGTACGCCGTACCTGTCGTCATCTGGTTTCGCAACAGATACTGGTATTTTCCATTGTTTATACCGGTGCTGTGGGTGCCGTTTGTGGTGATTACAGGCTTCATATTTCCTCGGCTGCCAGAGGGCGCAATGGGCGGAGGCATGCTTCTCCTATTCATCCATATTTTGAATTTGGGAGCGGTCGCGCTTGGTGTGGCTTTAGGGATGACGGTCAACGCCATCATGGCTGCTTGGCGAAAGCTCAACAGGGAAATAAAGGCGCAATAGCCTATTTCCTTTTTATTAATTCTTCGTGTTATAATGAGGACAAGTGACTGGTTCGGATTTTTTTTGGTTTGAGTATATGAACGTCGTCAGTCTAATAATTAGGAGGTTTATTGTTGAATAATAAAAAAGAAAACAAGCTATCCATTTTTGCCTTAGGCGGCGTAGGCGAAATTGGTAAAAATATGTACGCAGTACAATATGCGAACGATATTATTGTAATTGATTGCGGTTCCAAGTTCCCCGATGAAGAGCTTCTGGGCATCGATATTATCGTGCCGGACATCTCTTATCTCATCGAGAACAAAGACAAAGTTAGAGCGCTGCTCATCACGCACGGACATGAAGATCACATCGGCGGATTGCCTTATATTCTGAAGCAGCTTAGTCTGCCGGTATATGCAAGCCGGCTGACCATGGGCTTGATCGAAGGAAAGCTGAAAGAAGCCGGCCTGCTCGGCACGACGGAAAGAACGTTGATTCATTCCGACTCCGTGCTCAAGCTGGGCTCGATGACAGCTTCGTTCTTCAAGACGAATCACAGTATTCCGGACTCCTTGGGCGTCGTGCTCGACACTCCGGAAGGCGTTGTGGTTCATACGGGGGACTTTAAATTCGATCAAACACCGGTTGGCGACTATCATGCGGATATTCATCGGATGGCGGAGATCGGAAGTAAAGGCGTTCTTGCATTGCTCTCTGAGAGCACGAATGCAGAGCGTCCCGGCTTTACCCCTTCAGAGCGCATCGTTGGCGCGAATTTCATCGACGCTTTCCGCAAAGCGGAGCGCCGTGTTATCGTATCGACTTTCGCTTCGAACGTGCACCGGCTTCAGCAAGTTATTGATGCCGGCCACGTAACCGGACGCAAGCTGGCTGTTATTGGCCGCAGTATGGTAAACATGATTACGATTGCATCAGAGTTAGGTTATTTGAACATTCCGGACGGCATGCTCATTGAGCCGAACGAGGTCAACCGCTATGCGGACAACCAAGTCGTTATTCTATGTACCGGCAGCCAAGGCGAACCGATGTCTGCGCTCACGCGCATGGCTCGCTCGAATCATCGTCAAGTGGAAATTCTCGAAGGCGATACCGTAATTATCTCCGCTACCCCGATTCCGGGCAACGAGCGGAGCATCGGCCGTACTGTAGATGAATTGTTCCGTCTGGGAGCGAATGTCATTTACGGTTCCGGTTCTGCAACCGGCATGCACGTATCCGGCCACGGCAGCCAAGAAGAGTTGAAGCTGATGCTTCAACTGATGGCTCCGAAATACTTTATTCCAATTCACGGCGAGTACCGGATGCAATTGCATCATAAGAAGCTTGCTGTTGCGGTAGGCGTCGAAAGTGACAATATCTTTATTGTTGATAACGGCGAAATCGTGGAAATTGTGGGCGGCGATGCCCGCAAATCAGGTAAAGTACCGGCAGGCAATACGTATATCGACGGTCTTGGCATCGGCGATGTCGGCAATATCGTCCTTCGCGACCGCAAGCATCTTTCCCAAGACGGCATTCTTGTCGTCGTTGTAACAATCAGCAAACAGGACAAAACGATCAAATCGGGACCGGATATCATTTCCCGCGGCTTCGTATACGTACGCGAGTCGGAGGGGCTGCTTGAAGAAGCGGGCCGAATTGTATCGAGAACGATAACGAAATCCATCAGCGACAACGTCAATCAATGGACGACGCTGAAATCAAATGTCAAAGACTCGCTCGGACGGTTCCTATACGAGCAAACGAAAAGAAAGCCGATGATTCTTCCTATCATCATGGAAGTGTAATCGGCGCCTAACCAGTCCACTTTTACTTTTGATTAGTGAGCCGATACAAATTAAAGCCTTGCTCAGCAGGCGGCCTAGCCGCCTGTACGAGCGGGGCTTTTTGCGTGCTGTGAAAACTTTATGAAAGGGTTTGGCCAGGGGTTGACTTTTATGCAGGAAGGTCATAAAATAGCGTGAGACTAACGTTCGTTAGGTAAGGGAACATTAACGTATAGGCTGCTTCGGCCAATGAAAACGGGAAAGGATTGATCCTATGCTGCCGCCTTCGAGTGGGAAAAGTACGTCTGAGAAAATCATACAAGCAGCTTTGGCGATGTTTGCCGACTCCGGGTATGAAGGGACATCGATGTCGGAGATTGCGAAAGCCGTGGGCATCAAAACGCCATCCATTTACGCGCATTTCAAATCAAAGGAGCAGTTGTTTCTTCAATTAACGGAAGAAGGAAAGGCTGAGGAACAGGAAGCTTTTCAGAAATGCTTAAAACAATCCGAAGAGATGGCCGCTAAAGAGCGGATAGAGCAAGCATTTGATTTTTTCACCGATTTCAGTCAACTGACAGCCGGCCAATCTTTTCTAAAGCGTTCCATGATGGTGCCGCCCCGCCATTTGCGCGATCAGCTCCGGATAAACTTTATGGCGTATGAATCAGAATTGAATGTACATTTAGAGCAATTATTTATACAGGGTATTGAAGAAGGACTGTTTCCTAGGCAAGATGTGAAGCGAATGGTTGCGCAGTTTTATAATGCCATAGACGGCTTGATGGTGGAGTATCAGATTTATGATGATTTATTATTTCATGACCGGAAACGAATAATAGGGGAGTCGTTGATGCGAATGTGGACAGCGGCTGCAACGACGTAGGAGGAGAATGATTATGGCTTGGGTTTATTTGATTTTGGCTGGGTTGTTAGAGGTTGGCTGGACGTTTGGTTTAAAGGAGTCGAAAGGATTTACAGTACTGGTTCCAAGTGTGATTACTATTGTCCTTATCATTATTAGCTTCATGCTGCTGGCTCGTGTCATGCGATATATTGAAATCGGAACCGCTTATGCGATCTTTACCGGAATTGGGACGGTCGGTACCGTTATCCTGGGCATCGCGCTCGGCGATTCTGCCGATCCGCTCAAACTGATGTTCCTGGGCATTCTGGTTATTGGTATAGTCGGATTGAAGCTGGTATCGGGAGATAAGGCGGAAGACAAGACGGACAATTCAGATTCAACGACTCGCGACGGAATAAGCTTATCTGCTTCGGAGGCAGCTTCCGGAAAGGAGAGAGCATAAGATGGCATGGTTATTTCTTATTTTATCGGGCCTTGCAGAAGTCGGAGGCGTTACTTCGATGAAGCTGTCGGATGGGTTCCGCAAATGGAAGGGAACGGTCGGGGCTGTTATTTTCGGTTTCTTCAGCTTCTACTTGCTGTCGAAAGCGCTGGAGGGAATTCCTCTGAGCACCGGTTACGGCATTTGGACGGGAATCGGGGCGGTTGGAAGTGTACTTCTTGGTATGGCACTGTTCGGCGATTCGCGGAGCTGGAAGAAGCTCTTCTTCGTAGGCTTAATTATTATCGGGGTCATTGGGTTGAAAATGACGGGCGGCAGTCACTAAGCCGCAGCGGAGCAAAAGCAAAGCAAAAGACCAGACGACGGAACGTAATTATCCCGATGTCTGGTCTTTTTTTGGGGAAAAAGCAGGCGGCAGCCGTCGTACGGCGCCGCCCTTAGAGGGTATGCGGAATGGGTCAAGCTTCGGGCTCCAGACCGGATCTTGCAGTCTTTCGCCTCTGCGGAGACAAGGGAAAAGATGATTAGTGATCCCCGTCGAACGTTGCGAGCAATTCCCTTGCCCGGCTTTCATCCTGCTGCAGAACATGAATTCGTTTCAGACCGTGGTCTTCCAGCGTTATTTTCGATTTCACTCCATTCTCTTTGAAGTGTGCTTGAAGTCTGTCAATCAGATCAGCCCGAGAACCGCCTTCGGTTCTGATGGCGATCCACTTTTTCCACCATAGCAGTGCCATCATGCGCACCTCCCCGCCTTGCACAGAGTAGCCATTCCGTACATATGTATTCCGCAGGACGGTGCAAACATGACAGCTGCTGGCAGTTTGACCGAAAAAAATCTAATAGTCATGGTGTGATCTTGCGAATAATGGTAAAATGATCGGCGTAAGCAGCCTGTTAAATAAAGAAAATAGGGGCTTCCGGCGCTAGGCGTATAAATGACACGTACAAATCGCAACCTAAGTGAGCATTCGGGCGGCCTGGCTATTGACAAGAGTAACTGTAATTGATAATATTACAGTATGAAGCAGGGAGGCCGTTCACATTGAACAGCGAATTTACGATTGCCGTACACAGTCTCGTGTACCTAGCTTATCTGCCTGAGCGGATGGCCAGCAGCGAGATGATCGCCCATAACGTCGGAACGCATTCCGCCCGAGTACGTAAAGTAATGAGCGGTTTGCGCAAAGCCGGATATGTCGATACGCGCGAAGGCGCGGGAGGCGGATACAAGCTGACCATGGATCCGAACGTCGTCACTTTAGGCGATATATACAAGGTAATGGCGCAAGGCTCGCTAATTCCGAGCTGGTGCACGGGAGATCCGGGCATGGATTGCGTCGTTGGCTCGAATATGAACCAGGTGATGTTCGGTATTTTTTGCAAAGCGGAAAAGCAGCTTGAATCACATTTCACTGGCATTACGATTCAGGATGTGCTGAGCCAAATCCACGCTTGCGGATAGCTGATTCACGAGTATGGTGTAACGGGTATTTCCCTTTATAATAACTTTATCTCGAGAGGATGATTGACAATGGCAGTAGCATTGACGAAAGACAACTTTCAATCAAGCGTAGAAAGCGGAGTATCCTTGGTAGATTTCTGGGCGCCATGGTGCGGACCTTGTAAAATGCAGCTTCCAATCGTTGAAGAATTGGCAACTGAGCTTGACGGCCAAGCAACGATCGGTAAAATCAACGTTGACGAGCAGCCTGAACTTGCTTCCCAATTCGGCGTAATGAGCATTCCTACGCTGATCCTGTTCAAAGACGGTCAACCTGTTGATAAAATGGTAGGCCTGCAAAGCAAAGACGCTCTGAAAGCTAAAATTTCGAGCCAACTGTAAGCCAACCGCGACGAAAGCCGTGCGAATCGCAATCTGCGATCCGCGCGGCTTTTTTTCATAGCTGGTCGCAACTTCCATCTAAGCTATAGCGTCTAAAGATTGTTCGATTGTAAATTTACCTACACGATGATTGCCTACATAACGATTGGACGTTTGAGCTTTGAACAGATAACAAAGAAGGCGCAAGCTTATTCCATTTATGGAGGGTGATTTTTCAATATGAAGAACAAAAAGCGTTGGATTGCGATGGCGGTCGCTGTTATGATGGTCAGCAGCCTGCCGGCAGCGGCATTTGCGGATACTCCGGCGGGACCGGCAACCGTGCCTGGGGAGGCGGCCAGTGTGGACAATGGGACGACAGAAGATCCGATTGACGTAGCGGTATCCAAAGAGAAAGCGACCTCGCTTGCGCGCGAGCTGGTCAACATTCCGAAGGAGTATACCTTGCAGGGTGCTTCCTACTCGACGGATCTGCTGGCAGGCGGCAAACGCGGCGCTTGGTCGCTGGATTTCGTGAAGAAGGTCAACGGCAAGCATAAAGGCAGCATCTACGTGCGTATCAGCGCGGACAGCGGCCAATTGCTGGATTTTGACACGTATGTGGACAATGCCAACTCGAAGCCTTCTTACCCGTTGAAGGTCGAACGGTCTGAGGCTCTCGAAATCGCCAAAACGTATATTAACACGATAGCTCCAGCCTATAAGGATCAGGTGCAGTACAATCCGGATTACGGCGTGCAGCTGCTTCCGCCGCTGACGGGAGAGGTGCGGCATTCCATCCGCTATGACCGAATTGTCAACGGCATTAGCTATGTCGACAATTATATCGAGCTTGAAGTCGACAGCGAGGGTCACGTCATGCGGTACTCACTCGTGTGGGATAGTACAATTCAGTTCCCGAAAGTTGATAAAATGCTGTCCCTGCAAGAAGCTAATGCCAAACTGAGCGAGCTGGCTAAGCCTGCCTTAACTTATATTTTGCCTTATGGCGCTCAAAAAAACACGAAGCCGGCTCTCAGTTATGAGCTGGATACGTTGACGATTCAGGCAACGGACGGCAAGCTGCTTCCAGAGATGTACGGAGGCAGGACAGAGGTCATCTCCCCAACGCCGGTAGCAGAGAAGGCGCTTGGAGAGGCGCCGAAAAAAGGCGTAAGCCTCACCGAGAAGGACGCTATTGCGAAGGTGACGTCTGCTTTCACGCTGCCTGCTGGAGCGAAGGTCTCCGGCACAAGCTATAACGAATATGCCAATGAAAGAACGGGCAGTAATAACGCGAGCTGGAATATTAGCTGGACGATTACAAGCAACAACCAGGAAGTCGGTTCTGCCTACGCAACGGTCAATAGCGACACCGGTGTTGTTGCAAGCTTTAATTGCTATCTATACGGCGACGACTCAAAAGTTGCCGTTACACTGGAGCAAGCGAAAGCCAAGGCGATCGAGACGGTCAAAAAGCAATTGCCATGGGCAGCCAATGAATTGTACCTGGTTGAACCTAATAAAGATCAGTACAGCCCGGATAAAATCGGAACGATGGATGCTTACTATTTCAGCTTTGTGCACAAAATTCATGGCGCAACGGTATCCTATGACCGTGTAGGCATATCAATAGACGGTAAAACCGGAGAGGTGCGTAATTTTGACGCATCGCTTAACGATTATGCATACCCGGCTAAAGCGCCGAATCTTATTGGCAGCAAGCAAGCTGTCGACAAATGGCTCACCTACTATCGTACCCAGCTTACGTATTATTTGGCTCAACAGTATATCTGGCACGGACAGCCGATTCCAGTTGAGAAGTATAAAGTATTGCTTGCAGCCGGCGAAGTGCAAGCAAACGAAGTGGAATATAAGACTGAAGCGCAGCTGGTCTACCGACTGGTGCCAAGACTGATTGACGAAGCTGTATTTCTGGATGCAGAGACCGGCAGCTGGCGGAGTCGTGATACAGGCGATGTGACACAGCTGGAGAAGCCTCAGGCGACGGACATCAACGGACATTGGGCGCAGCGTCAATTGGAGCTGATGGTTGCTTATAAGGCGCTTGACGTGAAGGATGGTAAAGTCCGTCCGAACGCGATAGTGACGCGCGGCGAGTTGATTAAGATGCTGGTATTATCGATGAATAGCGGTCACAAACCGATGTTTGCGGCGGGTGATACCGCTGCAAAGGCTTCCTTTAACGATGTGGCCACAAGCTCAAGCTATTACGTCTATGTCGAGTCGGCCTTGCAGCAAAATCTGATCGACATTGGAGATGGAACGTTTAATCCCGAAGGAAAAGTGGATCGTGAAGAAATGGCAGAGCTGATTGTTCGAGCTTTGGGTTATAACACCCTCGCCAATTATGATCAATTATTCCGCATTTCGTTCAAGGACGCTGCCAAGGTTGAGAAGAAAGGCCAAGCGGCAATCGTCGTTGGTCTTGGCATTATGACGTTGTCTGACGGCAACTTCGCACCGGAGAAGCAAGTGACGCGTGCGGAAGCTTCCGCAGCCTTCTTCCGTTTCCTGCAATCACGAGCTGATCTGCAAGAAGCGCCACTGCGCAATTAAGAAAAGTAGAAAACGCCGCCCTGCGAGCAAGACGGTCGCGGGGCGGCGTTTTATTGTGTCTTTAGTCGGATTTTTTCTTATCCGCTGTAAAATTAGTGACGGATTTGGTATCCTCTACATTATCGTTGACGAAAGCCATATCCTGATTTTTTGCTTTCATAGCCGTTGTCCCTTTATAATTGCCTTTGTGGCTCTTATTTTCCATCGGTTGCATGCACCTCCTTTGCTTCAGTATTATTTCCACAGCAGGGTGAGGCATTCGCCGCATTAGACAGTTTAAACAACAAGGAGTGTAGATGGTGCGTTTGAATCGATCGTTTTATCGTTATTTGGTTTTTGTTTTATTCGCGGCATTCAGCTTGCTGGTCGTTCATCTTAGCAATGAAGTTTTGATCCGCAACGGAGACGAAGCCGTCACCAATAAATACTTATTTGTACAATACGGTATGCTGTTTGCCTTTGGCATTAGCTTTCATCTATTATTGGGAGCCGAGTTATGGCTGCGTATAAGGGAAACGTTCTGGACGCTTCTGTTATCCTTGCTGCTAGTGGTTGGCTGCTACTTGCTTGCAATCAACAGCGTACAGTTGTATACCGAAGCATCCGGTTACGTTAACGCTGCACTCCGCATGGTGCTCGATGATCGGGTTCATCTGATGGTTATCGTGCTGGCGGGCTATTTGTTCGGCTTCTCTTTTGCAGAAAAAAGGTACAGGTAATCGCGGAGCGCATTGAGGTTAACGTCTATACGGATAACCCTCCGCTTACATATGCTGATGTCATAAAGCTACTTGGATAGGGGGCTTGTGACATGGATTTAACGCCTGACAACAACAACATAACGAGTATTGTGATCGTCTCCCGCAATCAGTTGGCGTTCACGAAGCAATGCATGGACAGTATTAGAAGAAATACGGCCGCCGGAAGCTATGAGCTCATTCTGGTTGACAATGGATCGGATGACGGGACTGCGGCATGGGCTGCCGAGCAGGCCGATGTGAAATTAATCGCAAATCACGACAACGCAGGCTTTCCTAAAGCATGCAATCAGGGGCTTGAGCTTGCTTCAGGCTCTTTTTTGCTGTTGTTAAATAATGATACGCTGGTTACCCCAGGTTGGCTGACCGGTTTGCAGCGCTGCCTGACGAGCGATGATACGATTGGGGCAGTTGGTCCGGTTACGAATTCTGCCTCTTATTGGAGCTCCGTCCCAGCCTCTTATATGACGATAGAGGAGTTGGATCAGTTCGCTGCAACGCTGAGAAGCTCTGCGAATAATGCGAATATACAAGGGGAATGGGAAGAACGGCTTAAGCTGGTCGGTTACTGCATGCTGTTCAAGCGTGAGGCTTATGAAACAGTGGGCGGGCTGGACGAGAGTTTCGGCATCGGCAATTTCGAGGACGATGATTATTCGGTACGGCTGCGGCTTGCCGGTTATAAGCTGATATTGTGCAGGGATACGTTCGTTCATCATTATGGCAGCGTCAGTTTTCGGGAAGAGGAGCATCTGTTTATAAGCACCTTCAAGAAGAATGGCCAAATTTTCCGCGATAAATGGGGTTTTAAGGCTGAACAAGGCTTAAAGATTCGTGTAGACCTTGTGGCATTGGTTGAGAGAGAGGCTAAGCCTCCAGGGAAGAAAAGCGCACCTCAAACTGCCGAGGGAGCTTACAAGCTGCTGGAGATCGGCTGCGGCTGTGGAGGCACGCTGCTGCGGTTACGGAGCGATTATCCTGGTGCAGAGCTGTTTGGTCTGGAGAGCAATGCAGGCGCTTCGCGGATCGCTGAGACATTGGGCGTGCAGTTGGTGGGAGGAAATGACCCTTCTCAATGGGCAATCGCTCCTGGCAGTCTGGACGGTATAATTGTCGGCGAAGCGGAATGGATAACAGCGGAGGAGACGCTGCGGGCGTTAGGCTTGCTGCTCAAGCCGGGCGGGTGGCTTGCTGGAGATTTCGCTAATCGCCATTATTATCAGAATTTGCTGCGCTACTTAAATCCTGTAGAAGGCGAATCAGGGGCTTTAGAAGAAGGGTTACATGCCATTGAGCAAGTGAAGGAGCGTTATGAACGAACAGGCTTCATCAACCTCTCGATTCATTTGCTGGATGACGGCAGCAGTGACAACGGGGGCAGCGATGTTGATTTCGAGGTGCTGGAGCGGATCGTTAATACCAAAAATGTGATTGCGGGCAGGCTGACTTCGAGTCGTTTTGTCGTATATGGCACTACGGCTTCGAGCAATGCCGATTCAGTTGGTTCGTCTGAGCTGTTGGATTTGCCGCAAGGCTTGAACGATGAGCATTCCAAGCCCAGGACCAAGGAGCTTGCCGAACAAAACGATGTCCGCTTCATGGGAGAGCGGCTGGTCGTCAATCAAGAAGTGAAGACGCATTATGCTGATGTATATGAGGAGCATCTGTCCCGGTACGAATTGGCCTGCCGTTATGTCAATGGCTTGCGAGTGCTGGATGCCGCCTGCGGGGCTGGTTACGGTACGGCGATGCTCAGTCAGGCTGGAGCGCTTGAAGTATGGGGTGTTGACGTAGATTCTCAATCCGTGCAACTGGCTCAACGGGATTATGGAGGAGTAGGCATTGCTTTTGCGGCTGCTGATGTGCTGGAACTGCCCTTTGCGGATAAGGAATTTGATGCGGTCATCTCCTTTGAGACGATTGAGCATGTGGCTCAAGGAGCGGCATGGATTGCCGAATCAGCACGCGTCTTAAAACCGGGTGGTCTATTTATCGTCTCTACGCCTAACCGGACGGTCACCAATCCGCCGCTGTATTATGAAGAGCAGCCGTTCAATACCTTCCATCGTTTCGAGTATCGAACCGCAGAGCTAGCGGGTGAGTTGCTGGTTCATTATGATATAGAAGCGATGTACGGGCAAAATCCAGTCGACGATTCCCGGTTTGCTTCCCTGAACTGGCTTCGCCAGATTAGTGGACTGGAGCCGGGACGAGAGGCTAGCCGGATTATGGAGCCGCAAGGCCATCAACCCATTCCGCTGTCGCAATTCAAAAGCGCAGAACCGATGTATGTTATCGCTGTATGCCGGAAAAGGCGAGCATAGCGAGTAGCCTGTATAAGAAGAGGGATGCCTGTCAACGTGTCATCACGTTGTTAGGCATCCCTCTTTTATCGTTTATGAGTTCGGAATTTGGAACGATACCGTCGTTCCCTGGTCAGGTATGCTGACGATGGACAACCCTTGCCCATACAACTGCGTCAGCCGTCGATTGGTGTTGAACAATCCGATCCCGCCGTCCTCGTTCTTGCTCCGAGGAAGGAGGAGGAGCTGGAGCGTCTCTTGGTTCATTCCTCTCCCGTCATCCGACACTTCAAATAATGTGAAGCCGTCATTCTTCCGAATTCGAATGCGTACAGTGCCTCCCCTGGAGCGGCTCATGATACCATGCCTTACGGCGTTCTCAACCAGCGGCTGAAGAGTCAGCGGAGGGAGAACCATTTTTGCCTCCGAATCATCAAGCTCCCATACGACAGTAAGCTTCTCCTCAAAACGTTCTTTCTCAATATGCAGATAAGCTCTTACAAGCTCAAGTTCATGCGATAGAGACACCAGCTTGCCGGAGTTCAGGAAATGGAAGCTAATTCGCAAATAGGAGGTAAAAGCTTCGCCTAGCGTAAACATCCGGTCCGGATCGATATGGCTGAGCGCCATAATCGAATTGAGCGTATTGAACAGGAAATGAGGGTGGATCTGCGCCTGCAAATAAGCGGCTTCCATACGAACTCTCTCGTTCACCGATTGCTTCAATGTCGTAAGCGACCAGATCCGATATTTCAATTCGGTTGCGTCCAGCGGCTTCGTTACATAGTCATTGGCTCCAGATTGAAAGCCTGTATAAATGTCGGTTGGTTCACTGCGGGCGGTTAGCAGCAGTACCGGAAGCTCGGATAGCGAATAGCGTTCCCGCACTTTCTGTGTCAATTCATAGCCGGAAACATGGGGCATCATGACATCTGTGATGAGCAAATCCCAAGACTTTGTTCCGAGCAAGCTCATTGCTTCTTCAGCAGAAGTGGCGAAATGAATCTCATACGGTTCCGTAGAAAGAATGCCGGCTAATACCTTCAAGTTGACTAGATCGTCATCGACAGCAAGTATTGTGGCCGTTCTTTCTCCCGCTGGCAGGGAAAGCATCGGCTGGCTGGAAGGCCAAGCACTGCCTGCAACATCGGCAAATCCCCGGGCTACGGCAATTTCCGCGGAAGACTCCTTTAACATGTCCGACCGCCTGTCATGGTCATGGACTGAAGCGGATGACGATTCTGCGAGCGGCAATGCGAACCGGAACGTTGAGCCTTTGCCTAGCTCGGAACGGACCGTAAGTTCTCCGCCATGGAGTTCGACGAGCTGCTTGCTGATGCTAAGGCCAAG
This sequence comes from Paenibacillus radicis (ex Gao et al. 2016), assembly GCF_014641555.1. Taxonomy (GTDB): domain Bacteria; phylum Bacillota; class Bacilli; order Paenibacillales; family Paenibacillaceae; genus Pristimantibacillus; species Pristimantibacillus radicis. The sequence continues at coordinate 63,655 of NZ_BMHY01000014.1, read as the reverse complement.
ACCTATGCCACCGCTGACGCTGCCCCCGTCTGCTCCATGCTCATAGGGCAGGAAAAGCCGTGTCAGCAATTCCTTGTCCATACCGCTACCCGTATCGGTTACTTCTATGGAAAGCTGACCGTTGCGGCTGTCCGCAGAGACGGTGACGGTTCCAGTCTCCGTGTGCTTAAGTGCGTTATGCAGCAAGTTGAACATGATCTGCACAAGCCTTTTCTCATCCGCCCAAGCGGGCGGAGTGGAGGGGGAGGCGAGCAGCTTCAATTGAACGGGTTTGCCCTCTGTCATATAGCGCAACATACTGAACACGCCGGATACGACGGATGGGAAAGATAACGGCTCAGCGTGCAGGACGATACGTTTTTCCCGCAGCCTTACCGTGTCGAGAAGATCATTCAGCAAGTAAGACATTCTTCGGCCGATCGTAACGAGCAATTCCATGTCTTGCGTACTTCTTTCGGCCATCGTATGCTTCTCTCTCTCCGCGAGGCTCTCAGCAATGCTGATGATGCCATGCAGCGGTGTTCTCAGCTCGTGGGAAGTGTTGGCTAAGAATTGATCCTTTAATTTGTCCGCAGCTAGCAGCTGTGCATTTAACTTTTTATTCTCGGTGGCATTGCGGAAATAGCCTTTGAACCAATAAGCGGAGAAGCCGATGATCGCTGTAAGCACATCTAACGGGTAGTAAATGTCGGTAAGTTCTTGCCGGTTATTGAATGCGCCCCATATGACGCTCGATAGGAGGCCCATAGCCGTGAACAGTAAGTAAATTGAGTCTTTTTGCTGCTTGATGACCATTTTGACGATAATGGCAACGAACCAAATGATCGGGAACAAATAGAAAAGCAAGAAAATATGATTCTTGAATGTGAAATAGATCAGCGGCGGAGTGGCTGCCAGTATAAAAACGGAGTATAGGACGAGTGCAGTCACATACACATAATAGGTTTTTCGGCCTGATAAACGGGCAGAGAAGCCTCTGGCAAGCAGCAGGATGAAAAAAGAGAGCCAAAGATAAGAGAGCATCTTGATTTTCAGCGCCCAAGCGTAAGTAATGGGAAGCCATAGCAGCAGCAAGCTTTCATGATCAGATACGATGGTGACACTGGCCGTGAGCAGCAACAAGAAGAATACGAGAAATAGCCGCTCCCGCGGGTTGAACGAGAACAGGATACAGGCGTAAAGCCCATGTAACAGCAGAACGGTAAACGTAATGAGTTGAAAGGCAATGGAATAGAGGCGCTCATTGTCGAGCGCAGCTTGGGAACCGAATCGAATCGAACGGGTAATTCCTCCCTCGTACGGGTGTTCGAAATTAGCAGCCTGAATGAAAAGATCGAGTTCGCCCTTTTCTTTTGCCTCATACGAGGCTGTATAAGAAATCGTTTTTGGTGTGTAAGCCTTAGCCTTCTCCGCAAGTGTACCAAAGGGATTTTCCTTTTGTCCGTTAATCTCCACCAAGGAGGAGGCCTGGATTTCTTGAAGCCAGAATGCAAAATCTATTTCTTTAACAGGGTCGACCAAAATACGAAGATGATAGGTGCCGTAGCCGAAGGAAGATTTGCGATTGTCTGGCATCGCGCTGCTCCAATCTCCAGGAACCTGAACGTATGCTGGCTGTTCTCCGGCTTTTGGCCTGTCCTTGGAGGAGTGGAAAGCTTCAGGGTAAAACTCCCATTGCCCGTTTAAAGTAATGGTCGGGGAATTGTTAAAGTCCCAGCCTCGTAAATCGATGACGCCCTGGCTTGCATGGGGATGCGGGGGTACTCTGAAAATGTCGAACCACAATAGACGCAGCCCGAGCAGAATCGTAAGGAATAGGACGAAGGACAATGTATACTTAACAATTGGTTTAGAGGTTATCGTGGTCATAGTAATGAGTAAATTCGACAGGATTTACGGTTTTCCTTTATAAAGGCTGCTTAATGAAGGGCGAAGCAGACGTTATTTGAGAGAGAGTCTGATCTTATCGCTTAATTTTTTGTGTCTGGGCTAGTAAAGGCTGATACATGTGAGAATGCTGTTGATATTAAAATAATAGTACGCTCTAAGTTGCTTCAATTATTTGAAAACTAATACAATCTATAATTGTGTTGTAAATCAATTAAGTACCATATATCATAGTGTAGTTGACTATTTTTTACTGAAATTACTAGATATCATTAAGATCTTGTTAATGAGAGTAAAGGGGTGCATGAAGTGAAAAGAGGTTTATTTTATTTAGTTGTAAGTATGATTTTTTTATTGTTGATTAATTCCAATAGTGCATTTGCATTCAAAAGTGAAGATAATTACTCAGGAGAAAAAGATAGTTCAACGAAAGCTACCGTGGATAAAACTCCCAGTTTTCAGGATGATGAATCTTTTAAAGAGAATTATCAGAAATTATTAAAGAATCTAAAGGAAAGAGCAGCAGCTGAAGGAAACAATAAACTGGAAAAAATAGTTGATGAAAATTTGAGGAAAACAAATATCAGTGAAAATAATGAGATATCTAAGGGGGAAAACGAACAAACAATTGATAGTATGATAAATGTAGGACCCTCTAGTAATTTAGTTACTAATGAAAGTTCTGCGATACGTTATTATCTCGAAAGACAATTAGAGGAAGTTGTATATGTTAATGCTGGCGAAAAAATAGAGATATTCCAGAAGAATATTTACAATGATCCAGAGGGTGCTGATGCATTCATATTATGCATGACCGATAAAGAATTCCACACAGGTGCAAATAATTTCGTATTAGTTGAAACAAAAGTGAAAAATGGTTATATAGAGTTTTTAATGCAAACGGATAGTAATACTACACCAGGGGTGTATTATCTTTATTATCCAACTGTTGCAGGTCAGTTTCAAGCATTTCAAGTGATACCATCAAATTTGCAAGAAATTACATTTAATAAGGATGCTAATTATACGGTTAATCTAAGCTTTGGTAATTATAAGTTATATTCTTTTAATCCCGATAAAAATGGAATATATACATTCGTGCATGATAACCCTAATCTTTGGATTGGTGTGTTTGAGGATACTAGCTTTAAAAATCCGGTCATGGTAAATAAGTACATGATGTCTAATAAAGCTAGCCAAGTGAATTTAGTCCCCGGAAAAAAATATTATATATTATTGTATCCGTATAATACAGTTGGAATATTAACTTCCAAATTGTCGATGACATATGAAATTAAGAGTGCTAATAAAGTACAGTATACTTACTCGAAGTCAGGTAGATTAGAAAAAATAGAAATAACATCAGGAGCAAATACCTATACTAAGTATTTTTATTATGATAAAAACGGGAATTTAATCGAAGTGAAAGTAGTAAAAAAATAAAATTTTTTTTATTTGCACTTATACATTATTGACTAGGAGGCTTTAGGCTTTATGCGCAAATTTACTAATAAATTCAAATGGATGGCTGTAATAATCGTTATTTCTCTCTTCTTAAGTTCCTTTAAGGATTTAGCCTATGCAAATAACAATAATAATTCCGCTATTGATGTATTTGATACCCAACTTCCCGTAATAAGTACTAACTCTTCAGTATTTGATGGTTATAACTCTGTTCTTCGATTTGAGGATCAGGAGAGAAAATGGATTAATGATGAAATCCATCAGCGTTTAGGTGAATTAAATACATTGAGGGCTCAGCTATCCGCAAAATTAGAAGAAAGTACCGATATAAACCTCGAATTAGGAACAGAAACAGAAACAGATATCAGTATAAATGAAGAAACAGATACCGAATCGAATGCAGAAACAGTCGCTAATGAAGAAATAGGAACCATTAATGAAGAGATACAAACCATTAATGAAGAAATAGACACCATTGGTGAAGATAGAGAATTATCCGAGCGTGTGATTCGTTTGTTAGAGAGAGAGCAGTTGAAGGCTCTGGATGAACGAAATGAACAGATGGTTGGTCTCAGTATTGAATCCGTAGCAGAAGCATGGAATGTTGATGAACAATATATACAAGATCAGTTAGATCTGGGTCAAACACTTGAGCAGGTTGAGAAAAATCTCTATTATGCTTCAAGTCTTACTGTTGAGACAGAACTGCAAGATCAACTTAATCTACAGACAGTAACTCACTCTACATATCAAAATCAGAGCAGTGAGAATGAGGGTATTGTTTCAGAAGTAGCTAATAAAGATTATGCTATTGCGAATTTATTTCGTGCTGCGGGACTACCTCCAGCGCCTGAAGAACCTAAATTAGATATGCTCAAAATCAAACTGGATGAAGCCCCCTATCAAATTAACCTTGAAACGGAGAATGTGTCCACCATATCGGGGGGACTCTCCTTATCTGAGCAGGATTTATCCTTGCCCGGACGCAATGGAAATGGATTCACATTAACAAGAACTTATGATTCTGGTTCTTCACAGTTGTATGATGCCGATATACAAGAAATTAACAGCAGCTATTATGAGCACTATGCCCAAATAGATTACAATGTTCAAATTGAAAAAAGAAAATATTATTATAATTACCAATATCACGTATTCAAAGAGAAGTATCAATGTTCTAATAATAGGTTCATACAAACTGAGGGAGAGCGATGGACTGATGCTGTCCAGAGTTCTTACTACGACACTGCAGTAGAACGTGATGCCGCCGCTCTCAATATCGGTACACCCGGGCCTACCACGATTAGAGATGTCTGCAAGACAGAAGATCGTAAATATGTTGAAAAGTATTATTTGAAACTGATAACTTCTTCAGAAATGAAGTACAGCCATTCAGAATATGACTCTGACTTTGAAGGTCCGTTTGGATCTGTTGCAGAAGCGACATCAGTAGTGAATAGTTATAATAACCGGGTTGGACAATTAGACGGATCAGATACTAGTGGTAATACAGTTAGAAAGTATTACATAAAAGGAGCATCAGTATATACTGACAGTACTGATAGTCGCAGTTATATTAATAAACTATCTAATTCTAAGGATCAAGCACGATTTCCGCTAGGTGTAGGCTGGACTTGGGATATTCCATACCTAACCTTTGATAACGGAACTTATGTTCATTTATCCGGTGGCGGCAGCTATAAGGTTGAGAATAATTATTTAAAGGGATATCCATGGAAGGATTTAACCCTAGTTCCTGATACTACTGTGAATGTTAACGGGCTGCAATCTGCTATGGTGTTGAAATCAATTACTGGTAACAATCAATATTTCGACAATACCGGAAAACTGATTCAAATCTCTGATGCATATAATAATAATATACAATTCAAATATGGTTCAGTAGCGCCTTATGGAACACTACTGACCGAAATTGTGGATGCTATTGGTAATAAAATTACAATTAGCTATTCTAGTTCTGAAGTCACCCTGACAATGGGAGATAGAGTAGTAACGTATAAAAAGACATTGCAAAATGGTAAAGAGATATTAACCCAAGTAGTAGATGCAATGAATAGAACGACCTCCTATAACTATACGATTAAACAAGCAAAATTTGATTTGTTAAGTACTACGCCTACGACGGAAAATCCTTATGCCTTAATTACATCGGTTACATTTCCTACCGGGGCTCAGACGGTCTATGAATACGAAAGTACGCCAACTGTCCGCTATACTTCAACAAACTCTGTAAATGAAGTCTACCGTTTGGCTGTTCGCAAAGATGTAGTTAAGAATGCTGATTCATCAACGACAGATGTGAACCGAACAGTATTTTTGTATCAGACTGATATGGGAAGTTCATATAACCAAGATATGAACTTTACAACTAGAATGATTAAAGGTCAACTAGAGACAGTATATTCGTATAAAAAGGATTTTATCGATGAACAGAATCCTCCAATGATTTATAAAATAGCGGAGGAACAATCGGATCTCATTACAAAAAGAGTTACAACTAACAGCTATGATGAAGTTAGACGGATACCTAATCCGATTTCGACAACAAACTATTTTGTCTCGAATTCGATCCAATCATCACCGGTTACAAACTCTTGGACTTATGATGACTATGGAAACCTGCTATCTTCAAGTGACACCTACGGATTTGTTGTTAACTATACCTACGATCCAGTTACACATTTAAGATTGACCGAGAGGTGGCCAATCTTTAATCAACAAGATGCTTTGTATATAACAATGTCAAGAAACGCTGAGGGGGATGTATTGGATTATCAGCTTAAATCCAATAATCTTTCTGCTGAATTTTTAAAACGGACAATATATGCTTATGATAGTTTTGGCAACGTAATTTCAACCCGTGACTTCGATACGGTTCGAGAAGCGATTACCAATTATGAGTATGATCCAAGCTATGGTTCCGCATATTTGACTAAGCAAACTGAACTATATAAAGACGCAGATAATATCTCTAGAAGTAGAAGCGCTGTCTCAACGTACGATAAGCTTACAGGCAATATGCTTACTTACACAGATGGAAGAGGTTCTGCGACGAGCTATCTGCATGATAAGTTAGATCGTATTACTCAAATAACCAATCCAGATCTGTCTACGTTCAAAGTGTCTTATGATGATCTGAACAACGCGATTATTACAACCAACGAAACCAATATTAGAACGAAGTCAACCTGGGATACTATTGGCAGATTGGTTGAGACTGGATTGTATGAGAATGGTATTTATAAGGTAAAGACTAAAACAGGATATGATGCACTCAGCCGTAAATTATGGGAAGAAGATCCGTCAGGAAATCGAATCGCTTATACGTATGACCACTGGGATAGACTGATTAAAACAAGTAATGCGGATCTAAGCTTTAGTACAGTGACTTACGATGATATTGCAAATACCGTGACGGATACAGACGAAGAGAATAATAAAATTATCAAATATGCTGATAAGCTGGATAGAACTGTACAAGAAAAAGAGCTTGAGAATGGGGTTTGGATAACAAAATCCACTACACTCTATAATCCTGCGGGTCATATTAGTCAAACCAAGGATGCCTTGAATAATGTAACCCAATATAGCTACGATCTTCTTGGCCAATTAATAGGTGTGCGAACACCAAAGGATGAAGTGTTCTCATATTCGTATGACAAGTTAGGAAATATGAGTGGAATTACCTATCCCGGCAACAATCGAATTATTAAGAAATATGATGAAGTTGGTCAATTAATCCAATACACAGACGAATCTGGTGCAAATAAAAAAATGTACTATGATTTGAGCGGAAATCTATCTAAACTAATTGATCGAAAAAACCAAACCTTTACTTATCAATATGATAGCAAGAACAGATTATTGGAAAGAAAAGGGCCGTCTGAGACGATCACTTACACTTATGAGGCTGATGGTAAACGCAGTACGATGAACGATAAAACTGGTGTTACAAAATACGCGTACGACAGTAACACAGGTTTGTTAGCGAAGAAAACCTATCCAGATAATAAAACGATTCAATACAAGTATGATTTGCGAGGAAACAAAACACAAATTACAGATCCGTTTGGAATAGTAACGGATTACCAGTATGATACTGTGAATCGTTTGAGTACTGTTAGGACAAATAATGCAACAACAGAGAGATTTCAGTACTATAAGAATGATCAGCTTAAGTCGGTTATGCATGGCAACGATATGTCTAGTGAGTATGGGTACAAAGGATTTGATCTTAGCAGCTTAAAGCATATAGCCACTAATCGTTCTACCATTAATAGTTTTGAGTATACCAATGATGCTAATGGTAATGTTACAAGCCGTACGGAGAATGGTGTCAATTATTCTTATACGTACGATTCATTAGGACGCATTCAGTCAAATTCTCAGTTTAACGAGCAGTATGAATATGATCCAAGAGGGAATCGAATATCGCTAATTTCGGAAGATTCTTCATTCTCATTAAATGATTATGCCTACACACACGATGAGTGGAACAGGCTAACAAGTGTAAAAGAGAATAATCAATTATCGGCTGAATATACCTATAATGGCGATGATAAATTATACGAACGTAAAGAGAATGGAATTACTACTAGATATTATTGGGATGATGAACATATTGTTGGTGAAGCGACTGTTAGCGCTACGCAAATAACTCCTGTAGCCTCATATATATATGGGAATAATAGTTTATTGGAGAGAATTGATGCTGCTACACATAGTCGAGCATATTATATTTTAAATGGGCATCAAGATGTTATCGAGATCAGGGATCAGTCAGGGAATCTATTAAATAAGTATAGTTATGATATTTGGGGCAAACCATTAGCTGCTAATACGACAGAGACAATAGCCAATCCATTTAGATATTCTTCTGAGTATTGGGACAGCAAATCCAATTTGTTATATTTAAGCACAAGATGGTATGATCCAAGTACAGCGAGATTCCTTGAACAGGATACCTTTGAGGGTGAATTGAAGAATCCGCTTAGTCTGAATCAATACACCTATGCTCATAATGATCCTATCTCGTATAGTGATCCTACTGGTAATTTTGCATTCTTAATCCCGCTAGCTATTTATGTGGGTAAAGTTGCAATAAAGACGGCAGTGGATGTATCCATTGATTATGCATCAGCAAAAGCATCAGGTACTAAATTTAATGCTGGGAAATCTATATTAAGTAATAGCATAAGTAATGCGGTGCCAGGCCTGGGAGAAGCCAAGACGATTAGTAAGATTGCTAAGGCCGGTAAGGTTATACAGGCTGCAAAGGCGTCTAAGAATGCGGGGAAAGTTGTTGAGAAGAACACCGGAAAAGCTAAAAATTTCATGAAGTCTGATAAAGAAGCGACAGGGGATCATACAGTCTTGAAAAGAGATCCTAAAACGAAGGAAGTTACGAATTATGAGACCTATAAATCCAATCCAAGAAACCCGAATGGTTTTGATAAGGTGCAACGTTATGATGGGATAGGTAAAGGCCACCATAATAAGCTAACAGGTAAAGAAATTCCTACGCCACATGTAAATGGTAAGTCAATTCCTGGGGGAGTTAGACCGGCGTATCCCAATGAAATTCCAAAGAAAAGGCGATGAAGATGGACATATTAAAGTGGATTCAAAATTGGTATTTCGAAAACTGTAATGGCGATTGGGAACATATGTATGGAGTTAAAATTGATACAATTGACAATCCTGGTTGGACTGTGAAGATTGATTTAGTGGAGACTTGTCTTGAGAATGAGCATTTTGAAATAATTAAAGGCGAAAGAGATGAAGAAGATTGGTATTACTGTGAAGTAAGGGATGGAATGTTCTATGGTGCAGGAGGAGTGGGGAACTTAGAAGAAATATTAAATTATTTTAGACAGTGGGCTTCAAGCATAGAGAGAAATTAGTTTTTTAGTAATTAGAGAAACCTTGGTTGGCTTCATGCCTTTCAAGGTTTCTTTTTGGGGTGTGTGAGCTAATATGCGTCGAATAAGACTCAGCCACTTTACTAGTCTTCCATATTACATAGAAGCGGGCGCATCGCCGCCTCCTGGAAAGTGCGCATCCAGATCAACTGGCGGCGTCAAATGCGGGCTAAGGGCCAGAGTTAAAAAGGTATTCACAGACTCCCATTGTCTTCAAGCGTATATGCACCTGCATGTACTTTATAAATACTCAATTTAATGTACAGTATTGGATTAGGCTTTCAATGTATATAGGCATCAGGTATAATAGCGACAGAAATATTTATATTAAGGAGCTGTTCAATAATGCCACTTTCATGTGGAATCGTCGGGCTGCCAAACGTCGGCAAATCGACTTTGTTTAATGCAATTACGCAAGCGGGCGCTGAATCCGCGAACTATCCTTTCTGTACGATCGATCCAAACGTTGGCGTCGTGGAAGTACCGGACCCGCGTCTAGATAAACTGGTTGAGCTCGTTACGCCAAAAAGCATCGTCCCTACCGCTTTTGAATTTGTCGATATCGCTGGTCTGGTTGCCGGCGCGAGCAAAGGCGAGGGACTTGGAAATAAGTTCCTGGCCCATATCCGCGAGGTAGACGCGATTGTTCACGTCGTTCGCTGTTTCCAAGACGAGAACATCACTCACGTTAATGGCAAAATCGATCCGCTGGGCGATATTCAGACGATCAATCTGGAGCTGATTCTGGCCGATATTGATTCGGTTGATCGGAAGATCGAACGCTCCCGTAAAAACCTCAAAGGCGGCGACAAAAAAATCGCTCAAGAGGTTGAAGTGCTGGAACGCGTCAAAGCAGCTCTTTATGAAGACAAGCCAGCTCGCAGCCTTGATCTGAGCGACGATGAGCGTCTGCTCATTCGCGACCTTCATCTCATTACGATGAAGCCAGTGTTGTATGCAGCTAACGTTAGCGAAGCTGAAGTAGCTGACACGGGCAGCAACGAGTACGTACAAAAAGTGCGTGAATTCGCCGCTGCGGAAAATGCGGAAGTGGTACAGATCAGCGCGCGTGTAGAAGAAGAAATCGCCGAGCTGGAAGGCGACGACAAAGCGATGTTCCTGGAGGAGCTGGGCTTGCAGGAATCCGGCTTGAACCGTCTGATCGCTGCGGCGTACAAGCTGCTTGGCTTGTACACGTACTTCACGGCAGGGGTGCAAGAGGTTCGCGCTTGGACGATCCGTCAAGGCACGAAAGCGCCTCAAGCAGCAGGCGTCATTCATACGGACTTCGAACGCGGCTTTATCCGTGCCGAGGTTGTATCCTTTGATGATCTCTCTGCTGCAGGATCGATGGCTGTTGCGCGCGAGCGCGGACAGCTTCGCCTTGAGGGAAAAGAGTACGTCGTGAAAGACGGGGACGTTATGCATTTCCGTTTCAACGTCTAGAATAGAGCTATAACGAAGAAGACCCTTTGTGGTCTTCTTTTTCGTACCCGAAATTCCTCCATGGAAAGGAGAATCGCATTTTCCGCTCTCTATAGCTCTTTCGAGTCATGCCAAATTTAGCGCGGAGCATTATACTTGATGGCGAAAAAGATGACCCTTTGCCTGTGTGTAAAAGATATCGTATTTAACGTATTGCAACGCGCTTACCCGCGAAAGAAATGAAGGAAGTGATTGCCGTATGCAACAACAGATACAACTCAGGAAACAGAAAAGAAGGCTTCCTCAAATTGTGCTTCTCGTTTTTGCCGTCATTTGGATGGTCGGCTTGCTGCCGTCCCTTATGCCAGTTGCCTCGGCTCATGCTTCGCTGGAGAAGCGGGTCCCCGAGGCGAATGCGAAACTGAAGGAATCGCCGCCTTTTGTCGAGCTCAGCTTCAGCGAGGCTATTGAACCGAGTGCCGGTTCATTGCAGGTGCTGGATTCTCAGAAGCGGAAAGTGACCTCTGACAAACCGACGCTCAATGAAGATCGGACAACGCTGAAGCTGGCGCTGCCGTCCCTGCAGGAAGGGGTCTATACCGCGTCCTTCCATATCGTGTCGGAGGATGGTCATCCGGTCAGCGGTTCCTATGTATTCGTAGTGGGCAACCCCCCGGAATGGAAGGATGGTTCCACCTTTAATGACGACGCTGGCGGCAGTTCCGGCTCGCATGGACTATCTAGCGACAATTGGCTGCTGTTCACTGTGCGTATTGTTTACTATCTGTCCCTGCTAATTGCGGCGGGATTAATGATTTGGTCGGCCTTATACCGCAATCCTAGTGAGTCCGTCAGCGGCGTACACCGCCGATTGCTGCTCCTCTCACTGAGGGTGCTGTTAATTTCACTGCTGCTGCACATCTTCATTCAAGCCAAAGAAATTATGGCCGGTCAGCCTTTCAGCGCATGGGGAGAGCTGTTTACCGGAACAGCTACCGGCCGCGCATGGCTGGAGCTTATCGTCGTTGTGCTTGCCGGTTTCGTTATTCAACGGGCACCTATGTATGTGAAGCTGTTATGGGCGGTTATTATACTGGCTATAGAAAGCTTAATTGGTCATCCTGCTGCCAATGACCTTAAGATCCTGACGCTTGCAGCCGATTGGATCCATTTGGTCGCAGCAGCAATATGGGCCGGCGGTTTATTGGCGCTTGTGGTCCTCTGGTTTGAAGACCGGAAGGAAGCGGGACGGTTCGGGGCGAGCTTTTCAAAGGGAGCACTCATCTCTCTTGTTGCGCTCGTCGTCAGCGGTATTCTGATGATGACGCTTTTCCTGCCTAAGTTTTCCTACTTGTGGCTGACGCCATGGGGAATAATGCTGGCTATTAAATCAGGGCTTACGTTGCTCGTTATCGGAACAGGCGCTTGGCTTCGCATTCGAATGAGCAAAAGCGGTATTCCAGACGGCCGGTTGCTTCGTGTCGATCTGGGTCTAATGCTCGTTATCGTGGCGATCGCCGCGATCTTCACCTACATTAGCCCGTTGCCGGCGAATGAGCCAATCAGGCATCACGAAATGGGCGAGGATATGCATTATACGCTCAGTATTACACCAAACGTACCGGGCGGCGAAAATGAAGCGAAGCTGCAAATCTGGCTGCCGGAAGCGGCCGGAGAGCCGAAAGCCGTTGTGCTTCGCCTGCATCCGCAAGGCAGTGAGGAGGCGCCGCTGGACGTGCCGCTTGCCCCTTTTGATGACGAGTCCTACGATTCCTATCCGGGCTACGCGAGAACTTCGTATCAGGCAACCGGAGCTTTCCTTCCGTATGCCTCGAAGTGGAAAGCAGAAATTCGAGTCATGACTCAGGATGATATCGAAATGGTGAAGCGATTGGATTTTGTGAACTATTAGACGAATATAGGCGGAGACATCAGCGGTGATTCGGACACATTTTTTTCACCAGTCATAGCTCTATCGAGTCATGACTGAGAACTCAGCTATCCTTATACTGGGGAACGAGAGATAAAGATTAATAACCGGGAAGGGTTGTGCAGAGTAATGAAAAAAATGCAAAAGTGGTTTGTGACCGCATCGGTCAGCTTGAGCCTTAGCCTGTTCCTGTTCGTCGGAATGGCTAGTGCCCATGTGACGGTGCAGCCGCCGGAGGTTCCGGCCAATTCGTATCAGGTGTTCACTGTTCGCGTGCCTAGTGAGACAAAAGGCGTTAACACGATAAAAGTACAAGTGAAAGCAGCCGATGGCGCTGCGATTTCCCGCGTCGAGCCGAAGCAGGGCTGGAAGCATGAGATCGAGAAAAATGCTGACGGCTCGATCGCAAGTGTAACTTGGACTGCTGAAGGTCCAGGGCTGGCTGAGACGGAATTCACAGAATTCCGTTTGAGCGGCAAAGTCAACGAAGATGCGACTCAGCTTGTATGGCGCGCTTACCAAACCTATAGCGACAACAGTGTTGTTGAGTGGATTGGCGGAGACGGTGCAGACAAACCGGCATCTGTTCAAAAGGTTACTCCTGCGGTAGCGGGCGGCGGTGACGGTCATGGGGCCGGCGGCTCGTCTCACGCAGCAGGCGACGAGGCGAAGGATGATGGTCAATCGCCATTGCCGCTTATTTTATCGATCGTAGCGGTTGTTCTGGGCGCAGCAGCGCTCGTTACGGCAGTTGCTAAAAAGAAAAAATAAAGTTTTGCTGAAGACGAGCCGGTTGCGGTTCGTCTTTTTTATGGCGTTTTTGCTTGATAACTTTAAAAAAACCGCTTTCTGAGCGATTCTGACATGCAGTTAGGCAAATACACCAGTCGTAACCTTTGGATCGTTATGTTATAATAAAGGATATTAATGCGGAAAAATAACAGAGGTGACGAAAAGTGTTGGACCGTTTACAAGCACTGGCCGACCGTTACGAGAAGCTGAGCGAATTGCTGTGCGATCCCGACGTAGCCAGCGATCCGAAGCGTCTGCGGGAGTATTCCAAGGAACAATCGGATTTACAAGAGGCGTATGAAGCTTTTACCGAATATAAGCAAGTGTCGGCGCAATTGGACGACGCAAAAGTAATGCAGGGCGAAAAGCTCGATGATGAAATGCGCGAAATGGTAAAGATGGAGATCGAAGAGCTGTCTGATCGCAAAGAAGAGCTGGACGCTAAGATCAAAATCTTGCTCCTGCCGAAAGATCCGAACGACGATAAGAACGTTATCGTTGAGATTCGCGGCGCAGCGGGCGGCGACGAAGCGGCTTTGTTCGCTTCTGAACTGTACCGGATGTACACGAAGTTTGCGGATTCTCAAGGCTGGCGCGTAGAGCTGATGGATTTGAGCGAGAATGACTTGGGCGGCTTTAAAGAGGTAATCTTCATGATTACCGGTAAGGGCGCCTACAGCAAGCTGAAGTTCGAGAGCGGCGCGCACCGCGTACAGCGTATTCCGGTAACGGAATCCGGCGGACGCATCCATACATCAACTTCAACAGTTTCGGTTATGCCGGAGGTTGAAGAGGTGGATGTAGAAATTCTCGACAAGGATATCCGGATCGATACGTTCTGCTCCAGCGGCGCAGGCGGGCAATCCGTTAATACGACCAAGTCGGCGGTTCGCGTACTGCACGTGCCGACTGGTATTATGGCGACTTGTCAGGACGGTAAATCGCAAAACGACAATAAAGCGAAGGCGCTGCAAGTGCTGCGCGCCCGTATCTCTGATATTCGTCGTCAAGAAGAGGAAGCGAAATACGCAGGCGAGCGGAAAAGCAAGGTCGGCACTGGTGACCGAAGCGAACGCATTCGCACGTATAACTTCCCGCAAAGCCGGGTGACCGATCACCGCATCGGCCTGACGCTGCACAAGCTGGATCAGGTGATGAACGGCGACATGGCCGACATCGTATCGTCGCTGACGATTGCCGAGCAAGCGGACATGATGGACAAAGAACTCGTATAAACCATAGGAGAGCGGAGATATTCAAATATGAGTGAATTTGAATTTTTCGCCCCGTCCTATACCATTCGGGAAGCCTGCTTGCAGGCTTCTTCGTTTTTGGCGGGGCATGGCGTGGAGGAATCCCGGTCGAATGCGGAGCTGCTGCTTCTGCATGTACTGGAGGTAGAGCGGTCCGTTTTGCTTCGCGACTGGAGCTTTGAGCAGTTCCCGCAAGAGAAGGCGGAGGCATGGGTACAAGCCGTTAGCCGAAAGGCGGCGGGCGAGCCGGTGCAATATATTATCGGCGAGCAGTGGTTTTATGGACGGCCGTTTACGGTAACGCCGGCCGTCTTGATCCCGCGCCCTGAGACGGAGCTGCTCGTCGAGGCGGTGCTGGAGGCGGCCGATCGCTTATGGCCGCCTGAAGGCGATACGGTGCCGACTGTGCTGGATGTCGGCACTGGCAGCGGCGCCATCGCCGTGACGCTGGCGGCGCAGCGTCCGCGCTGGCGCGTAAGCGCGTCCGATCTTTCGCCGGACGCGCTGGAGGTCGCCCGCATGAATGCGGCCCGCCAAGAGGCGGCGGGCCGGATTGCATTCGTGCAGGGCGACTTGCTGGCGCCGTTTGCCGTCGGCGCCGAAGGCTCTGCGTCGGCCGGGCTGGCGGCCGACGTGCTGGTGTCGAATCCGCCGTATATACCGGCGGATGATCTCCCGGGCTTGCAGCGCGAGGTGCGCGACTTTGAGCCGCGCCTTGCGCTGGATGGCGGGGCGGACGGGCTGGACCCGTACCGCCGCATGGTGGAGCAGCTGCCGGCGCTGCGGCAGGTGCCGCGGATCGTCGGCTTCGAGCTTGGCATGGGCCAAGCCCGCGACGTCGCGGCGCTGCTTGAGCAGTACGGCGCTTGGGACGAGGTGCGGATTATTACCGACTATGCCGGCATTGAGCGGCATGTACTGGCGATCCGCCATGCTGATCAGCTCTAGCGTTTCTCATTACCTGCAAAAATACATTTTGATTAGCTTAAAAAGGGTCATTTTCCACATCAGCCTGCAAAAGTGCATTTTGATTGATCGTCAAAGCTTGAAATCGGCGGTTTTGGCCCAATCAGCATGCAGATTTACATTTTGATGCGGTTTTTTGGCTTGTGTTGAGGAAATGAAATGTATTTTGGCATTTTGTAATCCTATGAATGTTCGCCAGTTAGCTCTGTGGCCTAAGGAGCTTAAAGTAGAGTGTCCGGAACTTTTTAATAGCATGACAAACCGGGTCCGCGAGGGCTCGGTTTTTTATTCTCTCTAAATCTAGCATGAGTAAATCTTTTTGCGAGATACGAGGTTTATAGAGTGGGATTGCGGGACATACTGACGGATAGATACGTTCCGGAACGCAAGCTGAAGCACCGACGGGTGCACGAGAGGAGCTTGTGTGTATGTCCCGCCCTTATTCCCGTTTCTATTATCGCAGGTCGTATGGTTTTATTGTATTTGCCCTTATTCTATTGATTATGAGCTGGGAGCTTCAACAAACGGATGCTGCTGTAGCCAGTGGTTCCATTCCACAGGAGTCGATTCGTCTCCGTATTTTAGCCAATTCGGACACTCCCGCTGACCAGGCGGTTAAACGCGTCGTTCGCGACGCCGTAGTAGATGCTATGAACGGCTGGGTAACCGGCCCGCAAACAATTGAAGAGGCTCGCGAAACATTGCAAAACCATATGAGTGAAATCGAAGCGATTGTCGCTGAAGTACTGCAAAGCCGGGGCTTTGGCTATGACTATCAGGCACAGCTCGGAATGGTTCCATTTCCAACGAAAATGTACGGCAATGAAGTATACCCTGCCGGACAATATGAAGCGCTGCTTATTACGCTGGGCGAGGGTCAAGGGCAAAATTGGTGGTGCGTGCTCTTCCCGCCGCTCTGCTTCATAGATGCTGCGACAGGCGAAGCTTCTGCTGCGAGCAGCGATGATGTGCAGGGTAAAGCCAAAGAAGCTGCTCCAGCCAAATCAGAAAGCAGTAAAGTAAGCAAGTCGGATGACAAGGCCTCCGCTTCGGTATCGAAAGATACTGCCGACAAAAAGCAATCGGAAGGCAAAGCGCCGGAAGCAAAGTTTTTCCTCTGGGAGATGCTGCAGCAGTTGATCAACTGGTTGAAAGGTTTGTTCTCTTAATGTAGCTTGTCTTTCAGTTCCGTACCGCGCCGGACTCCCGAAGCGCGTGCCATCGCGGCATGCGGCGCTCTTTCGCACGCTGGCGGTTAAACCTTATGCGAAAGCTGTCAGTGGACGAAGAGGCCGTGCCTGGATTGTAGCGAAGCTGGTTCGCTAAATAGAGAAGCCAAGTTCGCTGTGCACATCTCTATTTAGGAGATGAATTTTGCACAGCGAACCTTTTTTCGCTAACCGTGAACCTAAGTTCATGAGTAGCGAAAAGAGGTTCGCTAATGAACAAAACACACGCAACAATAGAGCAGCCAACGAAATTTGCTTCGTTATATAGCGAAGTAGCTTCGCTGGAGTCTCGTTTCTTCACAGCATAATGGTTGGTTACTTATTTAAGTAGTGAAACAGTTTATAAAGGTGACGATGAGTCTGCCAGGTAATTGATTGGTTAGTTGGATGCAGGCCTGTGATCATTTGAGTGATGCTGATATCATGCGACTGAGTCTGCCAGATAACTGATTAGTCAGATGGATGCGGCGCGTTTGCGTGCCTGTGGTATAATAGCGGCAAACAGACTACTAACAAGCAGGGATTGAACCATAAAGATGAAGATGACTAAGGTATGGCAGCTGGAAGGCGAGTTGTTGGCTGGACAGCTGACTGAGGCGGCCGAGCTGCTGAAGGCAGGAGAGCTGGTAGCATTCCCGACGGAGACGGTTTATGGCTTAGGGGCGGATGCGAGAAGTACGCAAGCGGTGGAACAGATTTTTGCCGCTAAGGGAAGGCCTTCCGATAATCCGCTTATCGTTCATATCGCTAGTATTGGACAGTTGGACGAGCTTGTGCTGCCGTATCCGGAATTGGCAAGCCGCTTGATGCAACAGCTTTGGCCGGGACCTCTCACCATTGTATTGCCCGTAAAGCCTGGTGCAGTATCGCCACTCGTGACAGCGGGATTAGCAACTGTAGGCGTCCGCATGCCGGATCACGCTGCGGCACTGGAGCTCATCGGGCAAGCCAATTGTCCAGTTGCTGCTCCAAGCGCCAATCGTTCAGGGAGACCAAGCCCGACAACAGCCGCACATGTATTAGAGGATCTTGACGGTGCAATCGCTGGAATCGTAGATGGCGGAGCGACGGGTGTCGGACTAGAGTCGACCGTTGTCGAGCTTGCTGGCGACAATGTCATTCGCATTCTTCGGCCAGGTGGCGTTACACCTGAACAACTGCTCCTGGCTGCACCAGATGCAATGATCGATACGCCTCCAGCAAAAGCTGAAGCGACGGAAGCTCCCCGTTCGCCTGGTATGAAATATACCCATTATGCACCTCAAGGCGATATGGAGATTGTTCAAGGCGATGCCGTTGAGATGACTGCTTATATCCGGCAAGCTATCGCTCAGGCTAAGAGCGAAGGTCTGAAAACCGGCGCACTTGTATTTGCTGAACGTGAAGGCGATTTTGACGCTGATGTTGTCCTCACCTACGGTGGAGGGAAGCGTCAATTGGAACAGGCGGCGCAGCGGCTGTATGCAGCATTAAGGCAGTTTGATGCCGAAGGGGTGCAGCGCATCTGGGCTGAGGGCTGCGAGGAGCAGGGGATTGGTCTGGCATTAATGAACCGGCTGGCCAAAGCAGCGGGCAATCAGGTAACCCGATTATAGAATAGAAGGTACCTTAAGTGCGGTTCCAGCTTCCGAAACCTTTGCCCTTGAGAAGTTTGAAGATAGCTCATGTAACCCGCTCAAGGGCGGGGGACGTGTGAGGTTGAGATGTCTCATCTGCCTTTACGTATGCTTCCCCACTAACGCGGCTACTCTAAAGCAGTCGCCGGTGCCGAATAGCAATGTCTCTTTTTTCTCTAATCTATTTGCCTATTAATTCGTATGTTTGGCTTCTTGTCCGCATATGTTGGGTAAAGAATGGATGTGGACAGGGGGAGAGACTGCGTGAATGAAGCCGCTTTGCACGCTGGACAGTTTGCGACACTGCTTATTATGGCGGTGGCACTGGGCATGGATGCTTTTTCATTGGGAATTGGAATCGGATTGAAAGGTATACGACTACGCGATATATTGAAGTTAAGCAGCGTTATTGCTCTTTTTCATATTATTATGCCGCTCGGGGGAATGTTTGCCGGGCAGTTCGTAAGCGGCCTTTTAGGCCATGTAGCGACTACGGCAGCTGGCATTCTGCTGGTTTTGCTGGGCGGGCATATGATTTACAGCTCGATTAAAGGCGAAGAGGTTAAATCGCTCGATTACCGTTCGGTTTGGGGAACGTTTCTGTTTGCGCTGAGCGTCAGCATCGATTCTTTTTCTGTTGGCGTGACCCTTGGGATGTTCCAAGCCGATCTGCTGCTTACGATTCTATTGTTCGGGTTTTTCGGCGGATTGATGTCCATAATGGGTTTGATGCTTGGCCGGAGAGTCAGCCGCAATCTTGGCGGTTACGGTGAAGCGTTTGGCGGAGCCATTTTGTTTATTTTTGGCATAATGTTTATTATCTGACCATGTTCATGGTCTCTCGAATAGAAAGGGGACAGCAACATGAAACGCATCTTATTCGTATGTACCGGCAACACCTGCCGATCACCGATGGCCGAAGCGATGTTGAAGGATATGGCCGATCGCCAAGGTGTTGCACTAGAAATCCGCTCTGCAGGCGTATCGACGATCGACGGTCTAGCTGTTTCACGATATGCGATTGAATCACTGCGGGAGAAAAATATCCAGCATCGCGGCGCATCACGTGCACTGACTGGCGAGGCTGTTGAATGGGCGGACCTCATCTTGACGATGACTGCAGGCCATAAAAGAGGATTGCTGCAAGGTTTTCCAGAAGCAGTGGACAAGACCCACACGCTGAAGGAATATGCGCATCAAGACGACACAGCGCTTGCTGACATTCAAGAGCTGGAACAGCTTTATACGGAGATGCATATGAAGCAGGCGCTCGGACAGCAGTTGAGCAATGCTGAGCGGTCGAAGCTGCTGGAATTGGAGCGGCGGATCCCTGGCACTGACATCGCCGATCCATTCGGCGGGACGATGGAAATGTACCGAAGCTGTGCGAACGAAATCGAAGAAGGGCTGCGCAAGCTGCTGGGCAAGCTATAAAGGAAAGGCGATCCGCAGATGACTGGGAATGCCATCCCCTTTTATTGCCGCTCGCTACTCTTTCTTTTCTTTAATAAGAAGCCTGTCCGATTAGTAAATTTCCACGCTGAAAAAGCATAAAGGATGATTGATTTTCGGGCAGGAATCGGCTATGATGAGAATACAAAGACGGTTTCCGATGTGACTGGCGACGGAAGTGGGTAACCACGGTGGAGCATCGGAACATACGGCCGGTCGCCTGGGCAAAGAGCAGCATGCTGAAGAGCATGTCATGCTCTTTTTTCGTCTTTTTCGACGAATTTAGGTATAATAAGATCGTAGGATTGGAGCGATAGTGTCATTTTTCAGCTTCAAAGGTAAGCAGTTTTGTCTGGTAGTAATCATGCTTATCTTGCTATGTAAAACGCCAAAGGTTTAAACAAATGGCCGTTTTGCCCGGTAATCGACGCACATACCTTTAGGAGGAAACCCACTATGAAAATTGCAATCGGCGCGGACCACGGAGGCTACCGCCTGAAAGACGTTATCGTCCCTTATCTGGAATCGCTGGGACATGAAATCGAGGATCTCGGCTGCGATTGCAGTCAATCGGTCGACTATCCCGACTATGCGCTTCCAGTTGCAGATCGCGTTGCAAGCGGCCAAGCTGACCGCGGTATCCTTATCTGCGGAACCGGCATCGGAATGTCGATCGCGGCGAATAAAGTCGCTGGCATCCGCTGTGCGCTTGTGCATGATTTGTTCTCTGCGCAAGCGACCCGAGAGCATAACGATACCAATGTGCTCGCGATGGGCGAGCGTGTCATCGGCCCTGGCGTAGCGCAAGAAATCGTCCGCATCTGGCTGGAGACACCGTTCTCGGGCGGAGAGCGTCATGTTAGCCGGCTGAATAAAGTGAATCAAATTGAAGCCCAACACTCACGCTCCTAACATGATGCAAGAAGGAGACAAACGTCCATGAGCGGAACTGATAAAATAACGAACATTGCATCTGATGTTGAGCAGATCATCCGTGAATTGGCCGAGGCCGGAAACCTTGGCAAAGGACAACTGCTCGTCGTCGGGACGAGCACGAGCGAGGTGCTGGGTCACCGTATCGGAACTTCCGGAACGGTGGAAACGGCGGCGCAGATTTTTGCAGGTGTGGAGGCGGCTCGACGCGACATTGGTTTTTACCCGGTGTTTCAATGCTGTGAGCATTTGAACCGTGCACTCGTCATTGAACGAGAGGCGGCGGAGAAGTACGGGCTGGAGGAAGTAGCGGCTGTACCGGTTCCGAAAGCAGGCGGCTCGATGGCGGCCTACGCTTACCGTCAGCTTCACGGGGCGTGTCTGGTTGAGACGATAGCTGCACACGCAGGGATTGATATCGGGGATACGTTCATCGGCATGCATTTGCGGCGGGTGGCGGTACCGGTTCGTCCTTCGATTAAAAACATTGGATCTGCCCATGTGACGATGGCTTATGCGCGACCGAAGCTGATCGGCGGCGCACGTGCCGTCTATACATCAGAGCCGGAAGGAAGCGGCCTGGCGGTAGAGCAATCGCCGGGAACCTGCGACTAGCGGCATGAGCCGTTGTCTCTAATTTATATAAACCATTAATTAACTATAGGAGGCATTATTATGGAAAATCTACGTAAGCAAGATCCTGAAGTTTTGAAGGCAATGGGCCTTGAATTGCAGCGTCAACGCGACAACATCGAATTGATCGCATCCGAGAACATCGTAAGTGAAGCGGTTCTGGAAGCAATGGGCTCTGTATTGACGAACAAATACGCAGAAGGCTACCCGGGCAAACGTTTCTACGGCGGCTGTGAGCATGTTGACATCGTTGAAGATATCGCACGTGATCGCGCAAAAGAAATTTTCGGCGCAGAACACGCGAACGTTCAGCCTCACTCCGGCGCTCAAGCAAACATGGCGGTTTACCTGGCTGTCCTCAAACCAGGCGACACCGTTCTTGGCATGAACCTGGCGCACGGCGGCCACTTGACACACGGCAGCCCGGTTAACGCTTCCGGCTTGTTGTACAATTTCGTCGCTTATGGCGTTGACGAAGATACATTCACAATTAACTATGAAGAAGTTCGCAAAGCGGCATTCAAGCACCGTCCTCGTCTGATCGTTGCCGGTGCCAGCGCTTACCCGCGTACGATTGATTTCGAAAAACTGGGCAAAATCGCAGAAGACGTAGGCGCTTTGTTCATGGTCGATATGGCCCACATCGCAGGTCTTGTTGCGGCTGGTCTGCACCCGAACCCAGTTCCATATGCACATTTCGTAACGACTACTACGCACAAAACGCTTCGCGGTCCTCGCGGCGGCTTGATTCTTTGCCGTAAACCATGGGCAGCGGCTATTGATAAAGCTGTATTCCCGGGTACGCAAGGCGGTCCTCTGATGCATATCATCGCTGCTAAAGCAGTTGCTTTTGGCGAAGTGCTGCAGCCTTCATGGAAGCAGTATGCACAACAGGTGATCAACAATGCGAAAGTTCTGGCTGACACGCTGGTTGGCGAAGGCATCAACATCGTTTCCGGCGGAACTGACAACCACTTGATGCTCATCGATACGCGCGGCCTGAACATCACAGGCAAAGTTGCGGAGCATGTGCTTGACTCGATCGGCATTACAGCTAACAAAAATGCGATTCCATTCGATCCGACCAGCCCGTTTGTAACGAGCGGCATCCGTCTTGGTACGCCAGCTGCTACTTCCCGCGGCATGGACGAAACAGCGATGAAGACGATCGGCGAAGTTATTGCAATGACGCTGAAAAACCACGAAGACGAAGCGATTCTGGCAAAAGCACGCGGCATCGTTCGCGATCTGACTGCGCAATATCCGCTTTACCCGACTGTTCAATACTAATCATCTGCGCTTGCAGTCAAAAGGGCGATTCGAGACTATTCTCGAATCGCCCTTTTTTTGCTTTAACAGCGTATTAACCCCATGCTGTTGCAGCATGCTATACGTACCGCTAGAAGTCTTCGTTATCAACATCCAACAATTACCACCCAATATATGGGAATTGACACGGGTCACTTACTAATGTATATTGGAAGTCGTGTATTAAAAGTTACAATGCAATAATTATATGTGTATCGACATAGAAATTGATAAATTTCGATTGAAATCATTTAATTTTCGCACAATTCAATCGATTAAATGTGATTTCTATCGTTATTAATGTAAAATTATTGCAAATATGGTAAGAACATCAGGGGAGGATATTCATGTTGAAGAAGAACAAACATGGCTTTAAACTCGTTTCTTTGCTTCTCGTGCTGGCCATCATTGCAGTTGGCTGTACACCAAAGAATGAAACGGGCAACTCGGGCAATGGCGGCAGCGATGCTGCAGGAAAGAAAGAATTTCGGATGAACCTGTCTGAGCAGCCTCCTACGCTGGATCCTGCGCAAGTACAGGACCAAGTTTCCGCTACTGTACTTAACGGTATCTACGAAGGTTTGTTGCGTAAAGACGAAAAAGGCAATGACGTTGCCGGCATTGCGAAAGATTGGAAAATTTCCGATGACGGTTTGACCTATACATTTAATCTTCGCGATGATGCGAAATGGAGCAATGGCGATCCAGTAACGGCGAATGATTTCGTTTATGCCTGGAAACGCGTCCTTGATCCAGACCTTAAACCAGCTGCAGCAGCTTACGCTTACCAGCTGTATTACATCAAAAACGCTGAGAAATACAACACAGGCGCTGACGGCGTAACAGCCGATGACGTTGCAGTAAAAGCGGTAGACGAGCATACGCTTGAAGTAACGCTGAACTCGCCAACGCCATACTTCTTGAGCCTGATGTCGTTTACAACTTACTTCCCTGTTCATCAATCGGTGAAGGACAATGAAGCATGGGCAACAGATGCGAAAACGATCATTACGAACGGTTCGTTCAAAATGACCGAGTGGAAGAAAAACACGTCGATTACGCTAGTTCCGAACGAGAACTATTACGCGAAAGACGATGTGAAGCTGAGCAAAGTATTCTTCACTATGGTTAACGACTCCGGTACGGAGCTTAGCATGTACCAAACAGACAAGCTGGATTATGCGGGTATGCCTACAGGCCTGATCCCGACTGAGCAATTCGAGACGTTGAAAAAAAGCAATCCTGATGAATTCAAAGTAAAAGGCACGGCGAGCATTTACTACTACATGTTCAACATTAAGCAAGAGCCTTTTAACAACCAGAAGATTCGCCAAGCACTGTCGATGGCAATCAGCCGTCAGGATATTACCGATAAAATCGCACTGGGCGGCGAGAAGCCAGCTTTCGGCTTTGTTCCTCCAGGTATTAAAGGCGAGAAAGAAGATTTCCGCGCCGAAGTTAGCGATGCATACTTCACTGAAGATATCGAAGCAGCGAAAAAACTGTTGGCTGAGGGTCTGCAAGAGCTGGGCCTGAGCAAAATGCCAACTGTTAAACTTGCTTACAACACAAATGACAAGCATCAAAAAATCGCTGAGGCGATTGCAGCAATGTGGAAAACAAACCTGGGCGTTGATACAAGCATCGAGAACCAGGAATGGGGCGTGTTCATCGACAACCGGAACCGTCTGAACTATGAAGTGGCTCGCGGCGGCAACGGCGCGGACTATAACGATCCGATGACTTTCATCGACCTGTACACTTCGAAGAGCGGCAACAACAATACCGGCTTTGCATCGAAGGAATACGACGATATGGTGAAAAAAGCATATGCTACGGATAATCAAAAAGAGCGTATGCAAGCTATGGCGCGTGCCGAGCAAATTTTGATCGAATCCCGTGCAGTAGCACCGCTGTTCTACTACAGCAGCGTGTACATGATTAAGCCTGGATATGAAGGCATCTTCATGGATTACAAAGGCGATATTGACTACAATCGCGGCAGCTATGTAGGAAAATAAGAAGCACGTCCATGGTTTGCGGGATATATGCAGCATTGACTGCATATATCCCTTTTTGAAATAAAAGGCCGTTTCCTGACGAATCGCCTTATTCCAGATGCTCATTACCAAGGAGGTGCCACGACGAGTGGTTCGCTATGTCCTTCAGAAGCTGCTGTTTATGTTAATTTCGATTTTCGTGCTGGCTTCCGCTACTTTTTTCCTGATGAAAGCGATACCGGGAAATCCTTTTCAATCCGAGAAAAACGTGCCTCCGGCCATTCAAGAGAGGCTTAACGAGCAATACGGTTTGAATGATCCGCTCGGCGTTCAATATTTGCATTACATGAACAATTTGCTTCACTTTGATCTTGGCTTGTCTATGAAACAGCAATATACGTCGGTTGTCGACGTGATTAAGAACGGCTTTATTTATTCGTTGCAGCTGGGCATTTTCGCGATTATTCTAGCGATTGCCGCAGGCATCGTTTTGGGTCTGATCGCTGCGCTTAACCATCGAAAATTTCTCGACGCCTTCACGATTTTTATCGCTGTGCTGGGTGTATCGATTCCAAATTTCGTCGTTGCCGCAGGTCTCCAGTATATTTTTGGCGTAAAGCTCGGCTGGCTTAGCGTAGCGGGTCTGAACGATCCGACCGACTTTATCTTGCCGGTTGTCGCATTGTCATTCCTGCCCGCAGCCTTCATTGCACGGCTTACGCGCTCCAGCATGCTGGAGGTGCTGACGGCCGACTATATTAAGACGGCTAGAGCAAAAGGCTTGTCCGGACGTATTATCCTCATTCGGCATGCACTGCGCAATGCGATTTTGCCAGTTGTCACTTACGTAGGTCCGATGACAGCCAACATTATTACCGGTTCGGTTATTATCGAGCAGATTTTCGGGATCGGCGGCTTGGGCAAAAGCTTCGTCAACAGCATTACCAACCGCGACTACACGCTGATCATGGGCGTGACGCTCTTCTATGCGGTTATTCTGATGCTTGCGCGCTTCTTGACCGATATTGCGTACGGCCTCGTTGACCCGCGGATTAAATTAAGCAGGAAAGGAGGCTGACCCGATGTCGGAGCATTCATTGCAAAGAGAAGATTTCGCAAAGCTTAGCAGAGAAGAGAAAGTGCCGGAAACAGTCGTTCGCGAAAGTATTTCGGCATGGAAGGACGCTTGGTTCCGGCTGCGTTCCAATAAAATGGCGATGGTCAGCCTTGTTATTCTTTTCCTTATCGTCGTTATGGCCATTATCGGCCAATGGATTTCGCCTCATGATTATTCCACGAATGATCTGTCGGCAACAAATCAGAAGCCGTCCTCTGACCACTGGTTTGGTACTGACGCTCTGGGACGGGATATGTTCTCGCGTACCTGGATGGGTGCGGGAATTTCACTGCAGGTCGGCATTTACGCGGCATTGGTCGATTTGTTCGTCGGCGTTATTATCGGCGGTATTATGGGCTACTACGGCGGTAAAGTCGACGAAGTACTCAACCGTTTTTGCGAAATATTGTATTCCATTCCGAGCTTGCTCGTCGTTATATTGCTTATTGTCGTTTTGGAGCCTAGCATGTTCACGATCATCTTGGCGCTTAGTATTACTGGATGGATCAATATGGCGTGGATTGTCCGCGGACAAATTATGCAGCTCAAAAATCAGGAATATGTATTGGCCGCGCGTTCGCTTGGCGCGAGTCCTGCGCGGATTATGTTTAAGCATCTTGTTCCGAACGCGATCGGCGCGATTATCGTCACGATTACGATGACGGTGCCAAGCGCAATTTTCGCCGAAGCTTTCCTCAGCTTCCTCGGACTTGGCGTGCAGTCCCCTGCCGCGTCGCTCGGAACACTGATCAATGACGCATTGAAAGCCATGACGATCTATCCTTGGCGGATGATTTTCCCTGCGGTCCTGATTAGTTTAACGATGCTTTGCTTTAATATTTTCGGAGACGGATTGCGTGACGCGCTTGATCCGAAAATGAAAAAGTAGGAGGTGCGACAGATGGAGCGTTTGCTTGAAGTCAATGATCTGCGAGTAAATTTCAAAGTTCGAGGCGGTACCGTGCAAGCGGTACGCGGCGTCAACTTTCATGTAAATAAAGGCGAAGCAGTAGGCATCGTCGGTGAATCCGGCTGCGGCAAGTCCGTAACCGCGCAATCGCTCATGCGCCTCGTGCCTTCGCCGCCTGCTGTAACAACAGGCTCGATTCTGTTCAATGGTCAAGATATTTTGAAGAAGACGCCGAAGCAGATGGAGGATATCCGCGGCAAGGATATGGGGATGATTTTCCAGGATCCGATGACCTCGCTTAACCCGACGCTGACGATCGGGCGTCAAATTACGGAAGGGCTCGTGAAGCATCAAGGCGTCAGTGCTGCGGCAGCGCGTGCCCGTGCGATTGAAATGCTGAAGCTTGTTGGTATTCCGAACCCGGAAGCCCGGTTTAGCCAATACCCGCATGAGTTCTCAGGGGGTATGCGCCAGCGTGCGATGATCGCTATCGCTTTGGCCTGCAATCCGTCACTGCTCATCGCCGATGAGCCGACAACGGCGCTGGACGTAACGATTCAGGCGCAAATCTTGCGCGTGATGAAAGACTTGCAGCAGCGTATGGGCACTTCGATCATTCTGATTACCCATGACCTTGGTGTCGTTGCGGATGTATGTGACCGCGTTATCGTTATGTATGCCGGCAAGGTAGTTGAGACAGGTACGAAATGGGAAATTTTCAAAAATCCGAAGCATCCGTATACGAAAGGATTACTGCGCTCCGTTCCGCGTCTGGATCAGAAGAAGGACGAGCCGCTTATTCCGATCTACGGTATGCCGCCGGATTTAATCAAGCCTCCGAAGGGCTGCAGCTTCTGCGCTCGTTGTGACGAAGCAATGAAGGTATGTGTGGATAATGATCCTGAGCTTCTTGCTGTTGACGGCAATGAATCGCATAAATCGGCTTGCTGGATGGCTCATCCGTATGCGACAAAAGCCGAGGAGGTGCCGGTATGAGTGAACCTCTAGTTCAGGTCAATCACTTGCGGAAGTTTTTCAACCTTGGGGGCGGCAACATTCTCAAGGCGGTTAACGATATCGATTTCTCGATTCATAAAGGCGAGACGGTTGGCGTTGTTGGCGAGTCCGGCTGCGGAAAGTCGACGGCTGGCCGTACAATTCTCCGGCTGTACGAGCCGACAAGCGGCGGCGTGACGTTCCAAGGCGAAGATATCTATAAAATGAAAGGCGCAAAGCTGAAAGCATTGCGCCGCGACATGCAGATGATCTTCCAAGATCCGTACGCATCGCTGAATCCCCGTATGACGATTACCGATGTCATCGGAGAGGCGCTTGACATTCACAACCTGGCTGGCAGCCGCACCGAGCGGAAACGCAAGGTAGAAGGGCTGCTTGATCTCGTCGGCCTGAACCCGGATCATGCGACGCGCTATCCGCATGAGTTCTCCGGCGGCCAGCGTCAGCGTATCGGAATTGCCCGCGCGCTGGCGGTCGATCCGAAGTTTATCATTGCGGATGAGCCGATCTCCGCACTCGACGTTTCCATTCAGGCACAGGTCGTCAACCTGCTGCAGGATTTGCAGCGCAAAATGGGTCTGACTTACCTGTTTATTGCTCATGACTTGTCGATGGTTAAGCATATCAGCGACCGGGTAGCCGTGATGTACTTGGGCAAAATCGTTGAGTTTGCTGAGAGCGGCGATTTGTATTCGCGTCCAGCGCATCCGTATACACGAGCGCTGTTGTCAGCGAT
Source organism: Paenibacillus radicis (ex Gao et al. 2016) (assembly GCF_014641555.1). GTDB lineage: Bacteria > Bacillota > Bacilli > Paenibacillales > Paenibacillaceae > Pristimantibacillus > Pristimantibacillus radicis. Next base: position 35,045 of record NZ_BMHY01000014.1, on the reverse strand, counting down.
TCCGATTCCCGATCCTGAGGTCGAAGAAAGCCGGGAACGCATCGTGCTGGCAGGTGATTTGCCGAGCCCGATCAACCCGCCAAGCGGCTGTCAATTCCACACGCGCTGTCCGATTGCGACGGAGAAATGCAAGACCGTTGAGCCGGCGCTATTGGAAATCCGCAAAGGCCATTTTGCCTCTTGCCATTACGCGGAAGTATAATCGCTTGATAACTTAGTACAATCAGCCTTGCAGACCGTTTCGGGATGGAAACGGTCTGCAAGGCTTTTTGCTTTGACCGAACGAAAAACAGTGTCAGGCGGGCTAAATTCGGCTTATTACGGCATGAACGAGCGGCGTTATGATAAAATATAGCCAATCATCTTCCAATAAAATGGAATGACGTTCAGGAGGTAATTCATGACGCCGATTTGGATTTTTGTATTGTGCATCGCGATCTTTGTAATTGTGTTGCTTGGGCGAGGTTCTGCTAAAGGCAAAGGCCGTTCCACATTGATGAGACCGTTTCGCTGGCCGATCGAAGAACCGCCGGCCGCGCTTGGCGTGCCAGTGGGGCATCCTGTCCGTTCTGCCGCCGAAAGGCTGGAGACTGCGCTGGGGCTTGATCTCGAGAGCCGGGTCAAGGATCGCGTGCTGAAGGAAGCGCCGGACATGAGCGATGAGGAATGGAACTGGACGTGGTTTGAGCTGAAGCGCTATTTTCTCATGTGCGCGGTCATGAAAGGCGTTACGATGTACAGCGGGAAAGTGGATGCGGTCTGGCATGAAATGCTGATGTTTACACGAGAATATGAAGAGTTCTGCAGCAAGCTTTGCGGCATGATGATTCATCATGCTCCCCACGGTCCGAGTGATGCACCAGAGCAAGACGAGCGGGCCTGGTTCGATTGGGTTTATGGTGAACTGTTCACGCAAGCGCCTGCCAGCGGCCGCCTGTGGGGCAATTTCTATCGGACGAAAATGCCCGAGAGCCGGCTGAAGCCACTTGCTGAGCTTGAGGCCGCTGAGCTGCGGGAGAAGTGGTTTAATGCCAAAGCGATTAGCCATTATGCAGATTTGGGAGAAACGGCTGATTATTTAATTCACCGCGCCAAGTCCCAGCTTCAGGGCGCAGGCCGCGGAACAGCCAGTGTGCCTGCTTGGCAAGGCGGATATGATCCGATGCTTAGCGGCACAGGGTTGTTGGCTGGACTTCTCATTATGAATTCAATTGGCACTTCCAGTGACAGCGAATTCAGCCGGCAAATGGATATGGGCCAGACAGAGGAACAACGCCAGGCGAATGACAGCGGAGCGTTTGTTCCGCCGGTTTGCGGCTCCGGCTCTGATCCATCCGGCTCCGATCATTCTGGAGGAGACGGCGGCGGAAGCGATGGCGGATCTTCCTGCGGCGGTGGAGGCTGCAGCAGCAGCTAGCGCCGGTGAAATCTCAGGATGCAAGGCAATGGCTACAGTGATATAATAAACGGGATTGTGCCCGAAAAAGAAAAAAGAAAATAGATGTATTTACAGGAGGAATTAAGCTTCATGAACAAATTGGTCATCTGCGACCATCCGTTGATTCAGCACAAGCTGACTTTCATTCGGAACAAAGAAACGAACACGAAAGACTTCCGCGAATTGGTCGACGAAGTCGCTACCCTAATGGCATATGAAATTACGAGAGACATTCCTTTGGCTACCATAAAAGTACAGACTCCAGTGGCAGAGACGGAAGCCAAGGTCGTATCCGGCCGCATGATCGGGCTTGTGCCGATTCTTCGCGCAGGACTTGGCATGGTTGAAGGCATTCTGAAGCTTGTACCGGCTGCCAAAGTCGGGCATATCGGCTTGTTCCGCGATCATGAGACGCTTCAGCCTTCCGAATACTACATCAACCTGCCTACCGATGCTCCCAATAGACAGCTTATAGTTATTGATCCGATGCTGGCTACAGGCGGCTCTGCGATTGCAGCGATTAACGCCTTGAAGAAACGCGATTGCGATCAAATTAAGCTGATGTGTCTGATTGCTGCTCCGGAAGGCGTCAAAGCCGTTCAGGAAGCCCACCCGGATGTGGACATTTATTTGGCCGCGCTGGACGAGAAACTGAATGAAAAAGGCTATATTGTACCGGGCCTCGGCGACGCCGGCGACCGTATATTCGGAACTAATTAGCGCGCGGCAGCGACAACTGATACTAGGAGTGAATCGTTTTGTCTAAACTGAAAGTAATGACGATCTTCGGAACGCGTCCGGAGGCGGTTAAAATGGCACCGCTTGTGCTCGAATTGAACAAGCATGCGGACCAGATCGAGTCCATCGTCTGCGTCACGGCGCAGCATCGCCAGATTTTGGACCAGGTGCTGGAATTTTTCGAAATTCAGCCTGATTACGACTTGAACGTGATGAAGGACCGCCAGACGCTGACGGAGACGACCGTACGCGTGCTGGAGGGGCTTGATCCTGTTCTGACGGAAGCCAAGCCGGATATCGTGCTCGTGCACGGCGATACGCAGACGACTTTCTTGGCCAGCTACGCCTCCTTCCTGAAGCAAATTCAGGTCGGTCATGTAGAAGCAGGACTGCGGACGTGGAACAAGCTGTCGCCTTACCCGGAGGAGATGAACCGCCAGCTTGCAGGCGTGCTGTCTGACGTGCATTTTGCCCCGACGGAATGGTCGGCGAACAACTTGCGCAAGGAGAATAAGTCCGAATCTACCATTTATGTGACCGGCAACACGGCAACTGACGTATTTCAATACACGGTTGATCCGTCGTTCTCGCATCCGGTCATTGAATGGGCAAAGGGCAAGCGGATGATTCTCATGACGGCGCATCGACGCGAAGCGCTGGGCGAGCCTCACCGCAACATTTTCAGAGCGGTTAAACGAATTGCCGACGAGCATGAGGATGTCGCGATTGTCTATGCCGTTCATCCAAATCCGGCAGTACGGGAGCCAGCCAATGAAATACTCGGCAATCACCCTCGTATCCAGTTGATCGAACCGCTTGATGTTTTTGAATTCCATAACTTTTATCCTCATGCTTATATGATTATGACCGATTCCGGCGGTATGCAGGAAGAAGCACCATCCTTTGGCGTGCCGACGCTGGTGCTCCGGGACACGACGGAGCGTCCAGAAGGCATTGAGGCGGGAACGCTTGAGCTTGTCGGTACGGACGAAGAGAACGTATACAGCCGGGCGAAGGCGCTGCTGAACGACGGTGCGCTGTACGAACGGATGAGCCATGCGGCTAATCCATACGGCGACGGACAAGCATCCGCGCGCATTGTACAGGCGATTTTGTATCATTTTGGGAAAAATGTCGAGCGTCCTGAGCCGTTCACACAACGTTCATAAATAACATGGTTAAAGCCGGATGAAGGCGCAATGTACAGCATACAGTGGTACTGTATGGTTTTGCCCGCAGGAAAGTCTTTATTTATCAAGGCTTTTGGCGGTTTTTTCATAGAATATTCGCAGTTATATCAATTGACAAACCTTGCGCCGCTTCGATAAAATATATGAGGATTGACAGGGGTATGATCATGAATAAAAAGAGCAGAAGGGACAATCCGTTGTTCGCTGCCGGAATGGTTGGCGCACTCGGTTTGCAAGTCGCTGTATGTATCTTTTTAGGCTACTGGATCGGATCTTCACTCGGACGCCGGCTTGGCGACGAGAAGGGTTGGACGGTCGGGGGCATCCTGGTCGGTCTGGCTGTCGGTATACTCTCAGCCATTCTGCTCGTTAAGAAGGTTATGGAGGAAGCCGATGGATAAAATAGTTAACACAGCAGTGCGGGCGGTCCTTCTTATAACTGCGGGTTGTCTGGTAGTTTGGGCTTTGGTTCCCGGATGGCGCACGGTCATTCTCGGTCTTTTACTGGGGTTGGCAGGCAGTTCCTTGAATGCGTTTTTATTACGGAAACGTGTACAAAGAGTCGCGCTTGGAGCCGCAGGTATGGGGCCAAGCAAATCGGGCCTCGGGCTCGGTAGCCGGATTGCGACGGTGCTGCTTGTCGCGATGATTGCTTACCGTTTACCGGAGAAGTTCAACATGCCGGCCGCGTTAATCGGTTGTATGGTGGTACCGTTTATACTATTAGCAGCAGCTTATTTCATCAACAAACGACAATCTTAGCGAAAGGGGTGAAAATTTTACATGCATGATTTTCCCATATGGCAACTTGGGCCGCTTCAGATTGACGTAGCTACGTGGATTGCGCTTCTGGTTTCGGTGATCGTAACGTTTGTTGTTGCTAGATTGGCGGTTCGGAATTTGTCGGTGGACAACCCGTCGAAGATGCAGAACTTTCTTGAGTGGGCTGTCGATTTCGTGCACAACCTTATCGGTAGCGCAATGCCGCTTAATCGGGTGAAGCCTTTCATGTCGCTCGGCTTAACGCTCATTATGTTCATTTTTATCTCCAACTTGCTTGGTCTTCCTTTCGGTATCGTGACGGAACCCCATCACGAGATTGAGAGCCTGGGCATTACGAAAGAGATGCTGGAGCATGGTCACGTTGCGCTCGCTTGGTGGAAATCCCCGACAGCGGATATTTCAGTAACGGCGGGTCTGGCGGTTATCGTTTTCGTAATCGTACATTTCCTCGGTCTGAAACAGAACAAAAAGCATTATCTGAAGCACTACTTCCAACCGTATCCGATCTTCTTCCCGATTAACTTAATCGAGACGATCTCCAAGCCGGTAACGCTGGCATTGCGGTTGTACGCGAATATTTTCGCAGGTGAGGTTCTGATCAGTACGATCTTGATGATTGGCTGGTACGGTACGCCGTTCCTGATCGCTTGGCAAGGCTTCAGTTTATTCGTAGGTGCGATTCAAGCGTTCTTGTTCACCATGCTTACCATGGTATACATCTCGCAAGCAGCTATTCATGACGAAGCGGAACATCATTAATACACGTTTGACACCTGAGCTCCTTTAAAAGGTTCGGGTTGGTTATAGAAATTCCAAAAAAAACGATATTTTTCGAGGAGGATTTTCACAATGGAAGTATTGGCAGCAGCATTAGCAGTAGGTTTGGGCGCAGTTGGCGCTGGCGTAGGTAACGGTCTGATCGTTAGTAAAACAGTTGAGGGCATCGCGCGTCAACCAGAACTGCAAAGCAAGCTTCAAACAACAATGTTTATTGGTGTAGGTATCGTCGAAGTAGTACCTATCATCGGCGTAGTTATCGGCTTCTTGGCGTTCTTCAGCGCTTAATTGAACATTCGCGACTGGCGGGGAAGGCCTAGCCCTCTTCGCCTTCGTTATGATTTAGACAATTCTGTGGTGAGGAAGGAGTGGCAACAATGGGTTGGCATTGGGAATCTACAGTAATCGCAATGGTTGCGTTCGGGATTTTGTACTGGTTGTTGAGCAAGTACGCGTTCGGACCATTGTTCAGCATTATGGAGCAGCGCAGACAACTGGTGCTGGAGCAAATGAATACGGCAGAATCCAGCCGCAAACAGGCTGAAGCGAATATGGCTGAGCAAAAGGCGGCGCTTGATCAAGCTCGCAAGGACGCTTACGACATCATCGAGCAAGCAAGAACAACAAGCACGAAACAAGCTGACGACATCGTTCAAACGGCGAAAACGGAAGCGACTCGTCTGAAAGATGATGCTTTGAAAGATATCGAAAGCGAGAAAAACAAAGCAATCGCTGCGCTTCGTACAGAAGTTGGCGGTATCTCGGTTAAAATCGCATCGAAAATCATCGAGAAGCAAATCGACGAAAAATCTCAGGAGCAGTTGGTTAATCAATACCTGAAAGAAGTAGGAAGCAAATGAGCCGGGACACAGTCGTAGCGAAGCGCTACGCTAAAGCATTGTTCGAGCTCGCTCAGCAGAATGGCATCGCAGCAGAGGTTGAAGATCAGCTGAAGCTGATCGTCGATACGCTGGCACAAAACGAAGAAGTCGTGAAGTTTCTTTCCTTCCCAAGCATCGATCCGGCAAACAAAATTTCGGTTCTGAAATCGACATTTGGCGACAACGTATCCAATCTTGTATTGAATACGCTTGAATTGCTAGTCGTTCGCGGACGTCAGGATGTTATTGCGGAAGTCTATGAAGCATTCACTAAAATTGCGGGCGAGGTTCTTGGTCAAGCCCATGCAACGATATATGCCGCTACTCAGCTGTCCGTAACGGAATTCGCGGACGTTGTGACTCATTTCAGTCAAGTAACCGGCAAAAAAATTATTGCTCAGCAAATTGTAGAGCCTGCTTTGCTCGGTGGCGTACAAGTACGCATCGGCGACCGTCTGTACGACGGAAGCTTGTCCGGCAAGCTGGATCGTTTACAAAAATCGTTTAAGTAGATAGGGGTGAACGAATTGAGTATCAGACCTGATGAAATCAGCACGCTGATTAAACAACAGATCGAACAATATAAATCCGACATTCAAGTCGTCGACGTCGGTACCGTAATTACTGTCGGTGACGGTATCGCCCGCGTTCACGGTTTGGAGAATGCGATGCAAGGCGAACTGCTCGAATTCGCTAACGGTGTTGTGGGTATGGCGCTTAACTTGGAAGAAAGCAACGTGGGTGTCGTTATCCTCGGGCCTTACAAGGATATTAAAGAAGGCGACCAAGTTAAACGTACGGGACGCATCTTGGACGTACCAGTTGGCGAAGAGCTGCTGGGCCGCGTTGTTAACCCGCTGGGCCAACCGCTTGACGGCAAAGGTCCAATCAACACGAAACATACTCGTCCGATTGAATCGCCTGCACCAGGCGTTATCGACCGTAAATCGGTTCATGAGCCAATGCAAACAGGGATCAAAGCAATCGATGCGATGGTACCAGTAGGCCGCGGCCAACGTGAGCTTATCATCGGTGACCGTCAAACGGGTAAAACGACGATCGCAATCGATGCGATCATCAACCAAAAAGGCAACGGCGTGAAATGTATTTACGTCGCTATCGGCCAAAAACAATCCACGGTTGCAGGCGTTGTTGAAACGCTTCGCAAACACGGCGCGCTTGATTACACAATCATTGTAACAGCTGGCGCTTCTGATCCGGCTCCGCTCTTGTACCTGGCTCCTTATGCTGGTTGCTCGATGGGCGAATACTTCATGTATAAAGGCGAGCACGTTCTCGTTATTTATGATGACTTGACGAAACAAGCGGCAGCATACCGCGAATTGTCCTTGCTGCTGAAACGTCCTCCGGGCCGGGAAGCTTATCCGGGCGACGTATTCTACATTCACTCCCGTCTGCTGGAACGCGCAGCTAAGCTGAGCGACGCGCTGGGCGGCGGTTCCTTGACGGCTCTGCCTTTCATCGAGACGCAAGCATCCGACGTATCAGCTTACATTCCAACAAACGTAATCTCGATTACGGACGGTCAGATCTTCCTGGAAGCCGACCTGTTCAACTCCGGCCAACGTCCGGCAGTAAACGTAGGTATCTCGGTATCCCGTGTAGGCGGCTCCGCTCAAATTAAAGCAATGAAAAAGGTTGCCGGTACGCTCCGTCTGGACCTTGCGGCATACCGCGAGCTTCAAGCGTTCTCGCAGTTCGGCTCTGATCTTGATAAATCTACGCAAGCCCGTCTGAACCGCGGCGCTCGCACGATGGAAATTCTGAAACAAGGTGCTAACCAGCCGATGCCGGTTGAGAAGCAAGTTATCTCGATCTATGCTGCAGTTAGAGGCCATCTGGATGAAATTCCGGTTGTTGACATTCTGCGCTTCGAGAAAGAATTCCACGCGTTCCTCGACTCCAACCATTCCGAAATCGGCGAATCGATTCGCACGAAAAAAGAAATGGATGCAGACACTGAGAAAGCATTCATCGAGGCATTGAATAAATTCAAGAAAAGCTTCTCCGTAACAGAAGCTTAAATGAGAATCGCCTGACGCCCGTCCTGCATTGTACGGGCGTAGGTTCCATGCTCAACACCAGGCCCTGTGCATCGCGCGAAGCGCGGACCGGGCATCAAAGGCGGGTGAAATGAAATGGCTAAAGGCATGCGCGAGATTAAACGCGAAATTAAGAGTAAACAAAGCATGAAGCAAATCACGAAAGCGATGGAGATGGTTGCCGCATCCAAGCTGAGAAAAGCTCAGGAAGCAGCAGTAGCATCCCGTCCTTACGCGGATAAGCTGAAAGAAGTGGTAGCTAGCATTGCGGCCGGCTCGAAGGATGCGAAACATCCAATGCTGGAGACGCGTCCGGTCAAGAAAACGGGTTATCTCGTTATTACGTCGGACCGCGGCCTCGCAGGCGGCTACAACTCCAACATTTTACGCAAAGTTACGCAAACGATTCGCGAGAAGCATAAATCGACAGACGAATACACGTTGTTCGTTATCGGTCGTAAAGGCGCGGATTATTTCCGCCGCCGCAATATGCCAATCACGGAAGACGTTATCGGTTTGTCCGATTCACCTACGTTCGCTGATATTAAATCAGTTGCTTACTCCGCTGTGAAGAATTTCACGGAAGGCACGTATGATGAATTGTACTTGTTCTATAACCAATTCGTGAACGCGATCACTCAAATTCCGACAGAGACCCGCTTGCTGCCGCTTGATGAAGTCAGCAGCAATACGGCTGTATCCTCTTACGAGTACGAGCCTTCACCGGAGGGCGTACTGGAAGTGCTGCTGCCGAAATATGCGGAGACGCTTATTTACAGCGCGGTACTGGACGGCAAAGCGAGTGAGTTCGGCGCGCGGATGACTGCAATGGGCAGCGCGACGAAAAATGCTAACAAAATGATTAACCAGCTGACGCTGACTTATAACCGAGCTCGTCAAGCAGCGATTACCCAGGAAATTTCCGAGATCGTTGCGGGGGCTAATGCACAATCGTAAGACTAATGCTGCGCCATACCGCTTTTGCGTCTAGAGAGGGCGGTATGGTTTTCGCAGAACATGAGGAACCAGGAGGGAAAACCATGAAAAAAGGACGCGTTGTATCCGTCATGGGTCCGGTCGTCGATTTAGAGTTCGAACGCGGCAACCTGCCGGAAATTTTGAACGCTGTCAAAATCAAGGAGAAGGGCGAAGCAGGCGGAGTTCCAATCGATCTGACGCTTGAAGTAGCTCTTCATCTGGGAGACAACATGGTTCGTGCTGTTGCAATGAGCACAACTGATGGTCTTGTACGCGGCATGACCGCAATTGACACAGGCGCACCTATTACGATTCCAGTTGGCGCACCAACATTGGGCCGTGTATTCAACGTTTTGGGCGAGCCAATTGACCAAGTGGGCGACGTGAAATCGGAAGTTAATCTTCCTATTCACCGCGAAGCTCCAGCATTCGACGAATTGTCCACACAATCGGAAATTCTCGAAACTGGCATTAAAGTTATCGACTTGCTTGCTCCTTACGCAAAAGGCGGTAAAATCGGCCTGTTCGGCGGCGCTGGCGTAGGTAAAACGGTAACGATTCAAGAGCTTATCAATAACATCGCTCAAGAGCACGGCGGTATTTCCGTATTCGCCGGCGTAGGCGAGCGTACTCGTGAAGGTAATGACCTTTACCACGAGATGAAAGATTCCGGCGTACTGAGCAAAACAGCGATGGTATTCGGACAAATGAACGAGCCTCCAGGCGCGCGTCAACGCGTTGCACTGACAGGTCTGACAATGGCTGAGTACTTCCGTGATACGGAAGGCAAAGACGTATTGCTGTTCGTCGACAACATCTTCCGCTTCACGCAAGCGGGCTCTGAGGTTTCGGCCCTTCTTGGCCGTATGCCATCCGCGGTAGGTTACCAGCCAACACTGGCAACTGAAATGGGTCAATTGCAAGAGCGGATCACGTCGACGAAAAAAGGCTCGGTTACTTCGATCCAAGCGATCTATGTACCTGCCGATGACTATACGGACCCGGCTCCTGCTACAACGTTTGCTCACTTGGACGCAACGACAAACTTGGAACGTAAAATTTCCGAGATGGGTATCTTCCCAGCGGTTGATCCGCTCGCATCGTCGTCCCGTATTCTGAGCGCCGACATTCTCGGTCAAGAACACTACAACGTTGCTCAAGGCGTTAAGCAAATCCTGCAACGCTACAAAGAGCTTCAAGATATTATCGCGATCCTGGGTATGGACGAGCTGAGCGAAGAAGACAAACTGACTGTTGGCCGCGCACGCCGCATTCAACTGTTCTTGTCGCAACCGTTCCACGTTGCCGAGCCTTTCACAGGCCTTGCAGGCAAATACGTGCCGGTTAAAGAATCCGTACGCAGCTTCAAAGAAATTCTCGAGGGCAAACATGACGACCTTCCGGAAGAAGCTTTCCGGTATGTAGGTACGATTGAAGAAGCCGTGGAGAAAGCCAAAACGCTGTAATAGCGAAAGGCGGGAGGAATCCACATGAGTACGTTTTTGGTAGAAATCGTAACACCGGAACGCAAAGTGTACGCAGAAACGGCTAACATGGTTAGCGTGACGGGCGTGGAAGGCGAGCTTGGCATTTTGCCGAACCACATTCCGCTTGTTACGGCGCTGCGTATTGCTCCGATCGTCATTAAACGTGATAACAAAGTGGACGTTATCGCGGCAAGCGGCGGCTTTATTGAAGTCCGTAAGGACAAAATCGTTATTCTTGCCGAGAGTGCTGAGCTCGCGACAAATATCGATGTAAGCCGTGCGCAATCCGCGAAAGAGCGTGCCCAGCAGCGTCTGGCTGCAAAGCGCGACGAAATCGATTATCGCCGGGCAGAGCTTGCTCTGCAGCGCGCGATGAACCGGATCAACGTTACCGAGCGTTAAATTACAATAAGCACCGTTCAAGTCTCTATTACTGAGCTTGGGCGGTGTTTTTCATTTCAGGCTCAAAATTGAGGCTCAGGGTGTTTGACAGCATCGTCGCCGTATCCCACAATGGAGTGTGAGGAAATTGAACGCGAAGAGAGGTGCCGCTCCAATGATCGATATACATTCGCACATATTGCCGGGGATCGATGACGGCGCCGCCGACTGGGCCGATTCATTGATGCTTGCCCGTGCCGCTGTTGCTGAAGGCATTACCGATATTATTGCAACGCCTCATCATTACGACCGGAAATATAAAAACGATGCCGAGCAGGTATTAGCGCTAGTTACTGAGCTTAATGACCGATTGAACAAGCAAGAGATACCTCTAATGGTCCATGCGGGCCAAGAGATACATATCCATGAAGAGCTCCTTGCCCACTTGGATGAGGGAAATCTGCTTTCATTAGCGAATACATCCTACATGCTTCTGGAAATGCCGCATTCCCGTATGCCCAATGTGATGGAGCATATCGTCTATGAGCTTTGCCTAGCAGGTATCAAGCCTATCATTGCGCATCCGGAACGGAATGCCGAAGTGCTGAAGCACCCCGAACGTCTGGCGGGACTGATTGAGCTAGGCGCATACGCACAAGTGACGAGTCATTCCTTGCTGGGAGGCTTCGGAAGGGAGATCGAACGCACTTCATGGGAGCTTTGCCGCCATGGCCTCATTCATTTTATTGCATCTGATGCCCATCATCTGTCCTGGCGCGGTTTTAGAATGCGGGAAGCGTTTGAGAAAACCGAAGAGGTGCTTGGCGCAAGCACAGCCGCAGCCTATGCGCGCAATGCCGAGCTGCTTTTGCATAATAAAGAGGTCGGTATGACCGCGATTCGTCAGTCAGAGCGCCGCCTGAAGGGCTGGAGCTCGTTCCGTGCTTTATTCCGTAAGTGATCTTTCATTACAAGTAAGATAATTAGCAATGTAATATGTTAGAAGAATAATGAGTTTAAAAATCATAATTATGACAAAATCAATCAATTTAACATGTTTCTATTCATGTTTGATTGATTTTTTTATGTTCATAGTACTTTATACATGAATAAATTATCAAAAATGCCCTGCAATGGATGTGATAAGAACTATATTTATGTTACTATAGTTGACATGAGATAGAACGACACAGGATGTGGGGGATGCGCATGTTTGACTGGTTGGGCGCGAAGAAAGGGCTGCCTCTATGGATTTCATGGCGGCTTAACAGCAAAATGAAAGACGACGTAGAACAGATATTTGAGGGGATTGCGGACACCCGTAAAGAGCTGCTAATGTCCTGGGCTAGTGAATATTGGGGACATATGGAGAAGCTGGCCGAACAGCTTGGGTCGCATATGCCGTCAGACAGCGATGCGATCACAGACGTACAACGGCAAGCAACCTCACGCTTACTGGAGAGAACGTATTTGAGAGGAATGGATTTCACCGAACTCTTCATTTTGAACACGGCCAACGAAGTCATCTATTCTACATATGAGAAACACCAGGGAGCCGGTTATGGCGCAGGTACAATTCTGTTTCCAGGCTTGCAGTATATTCACAGCAGCGGTCAGCCGATGCCTTGCCTGTATGGTCCTTTCGGCGATCCGATCACACTGGAGCTGGGACCAAGAACATCTTCCTTCCACGATAAAATGACGCTGTTGTTTCTGCAGCCGCTTATCGTTGCCGGCGAATATCGGGGTGCAGTCTGCGGACGGGTGCCGAACGACGTTTTGGGTGATTTGATTCAAAGGGAATCGGGCCATGTGTACCCGGATTCCGGCGACAACTACTTGTTCATGGCGAAGCCTCAGCTGAACAGCCATATTGCGCTTGGTACCGCCTTGTCGCGAAGCCGCTTCGAGGACCGTACGTTTACGCACGGCGAGAATTTAAAAGACGGCGTTACGACGGACTGGGGCATCGTATCGATTAAGGAGCATACGGAGCTTGAAATTATTTTTACCGACCCTGCTACAGGGGAGCTTCATCCGGGCGTCACGAATACCATTCGCAATGGCAGCAACTTATTCGTTGAATTTCCAGGGTATTCCGATTATCGACATATCCCCGTAATCGGCAAAGGCGTAACGTTCCAGCTTCCGCATTGTCCCGATGGATGGGGAATGATGTGCGAAGGCGATTTGGAGGAAGTGTACCGCATTCGCAGTATCGAGTGGCGCCAGCGCAAGATCCTGCAGCGGCTGCTTGTCCTGCAAGCGGTGTTGACGGTTGTTCTCGTGGGCTTGCTTGCTGGCCAGACTTCCCCTTGGGTAACGGGTGCCGCTGCCGGCGGATTTGTGCTTCTATTCGGCCTAATCCTAACAGGGACGCTGCAGCGTAAAGAATCGAATCGCGTAGTCGGGCATTTGAGCCGAATTAATCGTTTTATCCGTATCAATGCGGAAGGAAAGGGCGATTTGACACAGCGGTTGAAGCTAACCGAATTCGACAATGACGAGTCTCGGGAGCTGGCGAAATGGATCAACAATATGATCGATTCTCTGGAGGGCATTATGCTGCAGGTAAAGCTTGCGGCATCGGATGTATTGTCCAGTCAGCATGTCATGAATGAATCGGCGGCGGTAACCGCCAAATCGACAGAGCGGGTAAGCGGTCAGGTTGGTGAAATGATCGGCAGCATTCGATTGCAGCTGAAGGACATCGACATGGCGAAGGAAGCCGCAGATGCGATGAGAGATACGCTGCGCGCGCTGGAATTTCAGGCCGCGGAGCAAATTGCGGTAGCCCAATCGGAGGTAGACCGGATTGGTGAGAAAATGCAGCATATCTCATCGAAGGTTGGCGATACGAATGATACGATTCGCCGCTTCATGCATACGGTGGATGAAATCCGCAGCGTGCTTCAAGTCATCGAGGAGATTTCAGCACAGACGAATCTCCTTGCGCTTAATGCTTCCATTGAAGCGGCAAGGGTTGGCGAGCAGGGCCGAGGCTTTGCGGTCGTAGCTGCAGAAATCCGAAAGCTGGCGGATCTGACCCGCAAATCGACGGAGGAGGTGCACGGCATTACGCACCAAATCTATGAGGAAGCGAAGCAAGCCTATACCTCGATGGACGAAGGAACTCAAGTCGTCGAGGAAGGCACGCAATTGGTTGCCGCAGCTGCCAGCACACTGCAGTCGGCGCAAAGCGAGGATGACCGCAAGACACAGGTTGTTGATGAAGTGGTGCAGCTAATGGAGAAAATCGCGGTTATTAGTATGTCGAATCGCAAAGTATCCTCCAATGTAGAGGGCAGGGTACAAGCATTGATCGGTGAAATGGCGAATGTTCGCCAGACGTCTGAGAGCGTAGAATCGATTACGAGATTTCTCCAGCAGCTTGTTGGTCAATTCAAGCTTACGGAATCACGTCATCGTTAATTTTTCACCTCAATTGTCAGGTGTATAGTACGAATATCGCAAGGCGGAGAGGCTGTCTCTCGGGTAGATGTATTTGCCCGGGAAACAGTCTTTTTCTATGCTTGCCTTTCTATCCCTGCATGAGCCCAAATCTCTTGAGACGCATATTATTCCAAGAAATAGATATCCTAATTGGTATTAAACGGGCGCGCGGCAGGAGGGAGCGAGAAGATGTTCAGTGATTATATGCTCAGCCGAGGCCGGAAAAAAACGAAGAAACAAGAGGATAGGGAGAAAGAGCTCCAACAAAACCAATTAGGTGAGTACGAGCAAGAGCCATTGTTGCCCGTGCTTGCTGACAATATTAAGCTGCTGCAATCCGAGATGGGCAACAGCAATGACATCGTCGTCCGCGAGTTAGCATTGGAAGGAGAGGGCGGCTTCATTAAAGTCGCCATCATTTATGTGCAAGGTTTAGTCGATGAATTCCGAATGAATGAATCGATCATTCAGCCGATGCAGTCCGTTCCCTTCCAGGCGGGCCCAGACGATCCATCGCGAGTACAGGATGAATTGAAAAATAAAATCGTGGCTGCTGGCCGAGTGGAAGAAGCGAAAGATTGGAAGAAGCTGTTCGAAGGTTTATTCCTCGGAAATGCACTAATTCTGCTAGATGGCTGCAATACCGCGCTTGCGTCTTCCTGTGTAGGCGGCGAAAGACGTGCAGTGGAAGAGCCGAAGACCGAAACGGCAATCCGCGGACCCCGGGAAGGATTTGTTGAAGCCTTACGCGTCAATACAGCCCTGATCAGACGGAAGATTAGAAGTCCGAAGCTGTGGATGGAGCAAAAGACGATTGGCCGGGAGACACAGACACCGGTCTGCATTATGTATATGAAGGGCTTAGCGAGTGAGGATACGCTGCAGGATTTGCGTGATCGGCTCGATGCTATCGATATTGACGGCATATTAGAGAGCAGCTATATCGAAGAGCTGATTGCCGATCAGAAGTGGACCCCTTTTCCGACAATACTGAACAATGAACGCCCCGATGTGATCGCCTCTAATCTGCTGGAAGGCCGTATTGCCATTCTGGTGGACGGGACACCCTTTGTTCTGATTGTCCCTACGGAGTTGAATATGTTTTTTCAAGCAGCGGAGGATTATTATCAGCGGTTTGACGTCGCGACTTTTTTACGTCTGCTCCGATTCTTCTCATATGTATTGGCTTTAGTTATGCCCTCGGTCTACGTAGCCGTCGTCGGCTACCACCAGGAGATGATTCCGACGCCGCTGCTGCTGAAGCTGGTGGCGCAGCGGGAAGGGGTCCCTTTTCCCGTCTACTTGGAAGCATTCATTATGGAGCTCGTCTTTGAAATATTGCGCGAGGCCGTTGTGCGAATGCCGACCATCGTAGGCAATGCCATCTCGATTGTAGGCGGTATGGTAATCGGACAATCCGTCGTGGAAGCGGGTATCGTCTCGCCGCCCGTCGTTATCGTTGTTGCGTTTACGGCCATTACCAGCTTCGTCTCGCCGACCTATAATCTGGGGATTGCGGCTCGCTTGCTGCGTTTCTTGCTGCTGATTGCTGCGTCTACGCTTGGTTTCTACGGTATTTCAATTGTGCTGCTACTCCTGCTGCTGCATCTCAGCAATTTGCGTTCCTTAGGTATGCCGTACATGAAGCCGTTCTCGCCGATGTTCCGGAAGGACTGGAAGGACACGCTTCTGCGGGCTCCGATGTGGATGATGCGGGAGCGTCCCCAGGCTATTGCTGTGGATAATCTGGTGCGCGCGGATATGGACACGAAGGAGCTTGAGGGACAGGAGCCGGTGCAATGACAGGTTCTATAAGATGGGCAGGAAATAAGAAGCGTATAGCGGCGACCCTGGCTATATTGCTGCTTATTGTGTCTGTGTTAAGCGGCTGCTGGGATCTGCGCTATCTGGATCGTCTGGGTGTCGTCATGGCTGTAGGCGTTGACAGCGATCCGACGGGCAAGCAGCAATTGCGAGTGACCATGCAGACAGTGCTGGCTCAAAATGCAGCGGCCGGCAATAAGCTTGCTTCGGAAGGGATGGCCGTCACGACCTTTACGGAGACGGGAGATACGATGTTTGAAGCCATCCGCAAGATGACCCGCAAAACGTCGAGAAGACTGTTTTTCTCACATACCAGGCTGCTCATCATCGGCGAGCAAGCCGCTCGTAAAGGGGTCTTTCCGCTTCTTGATCTAATTGAGCGCAATCCCGATATCAGGGGGGATATTGCCGTTATGATCGCAAGAAACACGACGGCGGAGCAACTGCTTCAGACGACTACGCAAATCGATGCGATTCCGGCTAATCAAATGTACGATACGCTGGAAATTAATGAGCATGCGCTAGGGCAGGAATATTTGGTCAGGGTGCAGGAAATTACCCGTATGGCTTTGCAGAAAAAACAGCAGGTCGCAATTCCTTCTATTACGCTGGAGGGTGATGAGGCAGCGGGCAACGACGAGCAAAATCTGAAGCGAATACATCCAACCGTTCAGCCGGAGCTAAGCACGATGGCCGTATTGAAGGAAGGACATCTGAAGGGCTTTCTGACAGCGAAAGAATCGAGAGGTTTGTCGTGGATGCTTGGAAGGGTAAAGAGCACCGTGGTAAAAGCAGCATGTCCAAATTCAGAGGGCTATTTCATGGTGGAGATCAGCGGCTCTAAGGTCAATATGTCGGCGGTCAAGCCGAAGGACGGGATTCCTGTCATTCAGATCGGCATCAAGCCGGAAGGAAGCGTGAAGGAGGTCATGTGTTCGGATCTTCCCGTGGATGAGGAAGAGATGCTGAAGGAGATCGGCAAGCTGATTGACCAGTCCATCGAAGGGGAAATTGAAGCTGTCATCGTGAAGCTGCAGAAAAAGATGCAGCTCGATACGTTCGGCTGGGGCAGGTTGATCTACATGCAGAAGCCTGCTCTATGGAGACGTATAGATAAGGAGTGGGATGTTGTCTATCCGAAGGTTCAGCATGAGCTGAAGATCAAGACAAGAATAAAGGACACAGGTGTTCGAGGAAATTCAATTGTAAAGTAAGGAGTGCTTGGGATGCCTTCGGTTATGATTGTGCTCGCGGCGGCGCTGTGGGGGACCGCCATTGTCCGTCACAGAATGAAGCTGAAGCAAGTACGCGAGAGCGTGTGGGCTATTGCGGTGCTCGTCATGGGTGTTGTTTATTGTTTGTGTTTGTTGAAGCAGGTGAATGTCCCGAACCCTGTGGACTGGATAACGGCTTTGTACGAGCCCTTGTGCAAGCCGATAATCGATTGGGTGATGGAGGGATCGTCGGAATGAACGGCAGCAAAAAATTAAACAATCAATTCATAGGCGCCAGCCAGCTGTCCAAGATGCTGTTTTTATTCGCGCTAGGCACAGCGGGTTTAATGGTTCCCACCTTCGTGGTGGCCATCGCCAAACAGGATGCCTGGATCTCTATGGCGATTGCCGGACCGCTCAACTATATTGTTCTGCTGCTCTACTTGGCGCTGGCAGAACGATTCCCGGGCCTTACCCTGGCACAATATGCAGAAAAATTATTGGGAACCTGGCTCGGGAAAGCACTGACGCTTGTGTACGTCTGTTTCTTCCTGCTGCTCAGCGCTTTGGTTCTCCGCAACATCGTCGATTTTCTCGGATTGTCTGTACTTCCAGGAACACCAAATTGGGTGATCGCGTTTACGTTTATGCTTGTCATCGTCTATGGCGCCTATTTGGGTATAGAGACGATCGCCCGCTCGGGTGAGCTGCTGTTTGGATGGACTGTTCTGGTCATATTTATTATCATGCTGCTGCTGACCAATCAATTTGAGCCTAAAAATTTCGAGCCCTTCGTGTATGAAGGCTGGACACGGCCTTTTAAAGGCCTCTATCCGATTCTCGGATTTCCTTTAGGCGAATTTGTCGTAATGTCGGCCTTCTTTCCATTCGTTAAACAGGCGGATGTGGGGAAGCTTCGCAAGCATTTGAAGCTGGCTGCCATGTTCGTCGGCATTTTCAGTGTGGGAATAAGCGTTTTGCTTCTAGGGGTGTTGGGTGTCGATGAGACAAGACGAAGCCCCTTTTCAATTTTTGATATGGCAAAAACGATTAATGTGGAGGACGTGATCGTACGGGTGGAGGTGACAGTGGCCATTGTATGGGTCAGCACGGTCTTTATGAAGCTGATGATGTCGTTCTATGGGGCGACGCTGCTTGCTGCTCAGATGCTTAATCTAAAAAGCTATCGGCCGCTGATCGTTCCTTTTACTTTCGTCGTCGTTCCTTTGTCTATTGCCGTATACCGCAATTCTGCACATGCTGAATATTTTGCCATGCAAATTTGGACCCCGTTTAGTCTGACGATCGGCGTCGCCATTCCGATGCTTTTACTGCTCTTTGCCTTCATAACCGGCAAGCGGACTGCGCGTTCGAAGGGAGACATGCCAGTTAAGGCATCCTATGAGGCGCCTAACGATAGCCCGAGCGGCGGAAAGGCTCAACAGAGCGGCGCGGGACAAGCTGGAGGCGCAACTCCGTCATAGACGATTGTGGAAGCATTTGTTATAATTGTGAGGAAAATTGGACCAAGCGGCATGGGTCTGCTGCACTTCACAAATGACGGAGGCGATTGCGTGGACAACTACGTTAACCAGTATGTCGTTGTGGCTATCTTTATCGTGCTTGGCATTTTGCTGCCTGCTGCGGCGTTGACCGCAGGCAGGCTGCTCAGACCGCATAAACCGACCGACCCGAAGCAGACCACCTACGAAAGCGGCAATGAGCCGGTTGGAGAAGGGCAAGTGCGGTTTAACATTCGTTATTATTTATTCGCACTGATGTTTGTCATTTTTGATGTGGAAACCGTTTTCTTATACCCTTGGGCCGTAGCGTACAATAAGCTCGGCTTATTTGTGCTGATTGAGATGTTTATCTTCACGGGAATGCTGCTCATTGGACTTCTATACGCATGGAAGAAGAAGGTGCTGCAATGGAATTCAGTTTAGAGTCGATCTCGCTGGAAGAACGCCGCGAGCTGGAACGGAACGTTTTCATGGGTACGCTGGAGCAGTTGAAAGCATGGGCGCGAAGCAATTCCCTCTGGCCGCTGACCTTTGGCCTGGCTTGCTGCGCGATAGAAATGATGGGAACAGGCGCATCCCATTATGATCTGGACCGGTTTGGCGTCATGTTCCGTACATCGCCGCGCCAATCGGACGTTATGATCGTTGCTGGCACAGTGACGAAGAAGATGGGACCATTGCTGCGCAGGCTTTATGACCAGATGCCTGAGCCCAAATGGGTCATTGCAATGGGCTCTTGCGCAACGGCAGGCGGTCCGTATGTGAAATCATACGCCGTCATTAAAGGCGTCGATCAGATCGTTCCTGTCGATGTCTATATTCCGGGATGCCCGCCTAATCCGGCGGCGCTGATCTATGGAATCAACAAGCTGCAGGAGAAAATCCGCTATGAAGCCAAGACCGGGAAGCGGGTGACCGGCAGATGAGCGAAGAGGAGAAGAAGGAGCCGCAAGAGTCAGGGACGGCGGAAGCGGGGGAGCAGGCGAAGCAGAAGACGGCCGAGGCTGAAGCGGATCCGGAGAAAGCCGCAAAGTTGAAAGCGGCCGCAGAAGCGCGGGCGGCCCGGGCGGCGGCGAAAGCTGCCGCAGAGGCGGCTGAAGCAGCAGAGGCCTCTGCGCCGCCAGCCCCATCGCCTAAGCAGCCGGAGCTGGATGCGGCGGCTGCACTCATTCGCCGGGAAGTGGCGGATGAGGCGCTGGAGGAAGTTTATATCAACGAGTTGAACGGGCATATGCCGACGATTATCGTGAAGAATGATTATTGGCGCAGCATTGCGGAGCTGTTGAAGATAGAGAATGATTTGACGTATTTGCGCAACGTATCCGGTGTTGATTACGAGACGCATCTAGAGGTTGTCTATCATCTCGTCTCGCTGCAGAGCGGGCGGGAGCTGACTGTGAAAGTAAAGGCCGACCGTGAGAAGCCAGAGGTGTCGTCTGCCACGCCAGTATGGGCAACGGCCAATTGGAATGAGCGTGAAATTTATGATCTGCTGGGTATTGTTTTTACTGGGCATCCCGATTTGCGGCGCATTATGATGCCGGACGATTGGGTCGGGCATCCGCTTCGCAAAGATTACGAACCGTTAGACTCGGAGGTGTAAGCCGCTCGTGATTCGTACCGAAGAACTGCTGCTTAACGTTGGTCCTCAGCATCCCAGCACACATGGCGTGTTTCGCATCGTCGTCAAGCTTGACGGCGAGGTCATTACTGAAGCGACCCCGGTCATGGGTTATTTGCACCGCGGCACAGAGAAGCTTGCGGAGCAGCTGAATTATACGCAAATTATTCCTTATACCGACCGAATGGATTATGTCTCCGCGATGACTAACAATTATGTGCTCGTTCATGCAGTGGAGACGATGATGGGACTGGAAGTGCCGGAGCGGGCTGAATTTATGCGCCTTATTGTGATGGAGCTGCAAAGGGTAGCGAGTCATCTGGTCTGGTGGGGAACCTACCTGCTTGATATCGGCGCGATGAGTCCCTTTCTCTATGCGTTTCGCGATCGCGAGACGATCATCAACTTGTTCAACGAGCTGTGCGGCGCTCGCCTGACGTACAATTACATGCGGGTTGGCGGTGTGAAATGGGATGCTCCTCCCGGATGGATCGATAAAGTGAGCGAGTTTATCCCCTATATGGAAGGCAAGCTCCGAGAGTACGACAAGCTGGTCAGCGGCAATGAGATTTTCCTGGCCCGCATTAAAGGGATCGGCAAATACGATGCGGCAACTGCCATTGATTATGGATTGTCCGGCGCCAATTTACGCTGTACCGGCGTCGACTGGGATTTGCGTAAAGCGGAGCCGTACAGCCTGTACAGCCGTTTCGAATTTGACGTGCCGCTTGGCCAAAACGGCGATTGCTATGACCGCTATCGCATCCGGCTGGAGGAAATTAGTCAAAGCCTGCGCATATTGAAGCAGGCGATCGCGCAATTTCCGAGCGGCGGCGAGACGATGGGCAAGGTGCCCCGGGCGATCCGGCCGCCTGCCGGAGAGGTATACACACGAATTGAATCGCCGCGCGGCGAGATCGGCTGTCATATCGTATCGAAAGGCAAGGCAGAGCCATACCGGCTGAAGTTCCGTCGTCCTTCCTTCGTGAACCTGCAAATATTGCCCAAGCTGCTCATCGGGGAGACGATGACCAATTTAATTACGATACTGGGCGGCGTCGACATCGTCGTCGGGGAGGTCGATTGCTAATGGGCGCCTGGCTGAACGGCCCGATGACCTGGGGCAATGCGGTAGTGATTTTTCTTTGGGGCGCCGTTTTTCTAATGATCGTGCTGGGCTTCGTAACCTATGCGATCTACTTCGAACGAAAAGTGATCGGCTGGATGCAATTTCGCCAGGGGCCGAACCGGGTAGGACCGCTGGGTCTGCTTCAGACAGTTGCTGATATCTTCAAGCTGCTGATCAAAGAGGATACGATTCCGCGCAAGGCGGACCGGCTGCTTTTTATGCTCGCCCCCGTACTCGCTTATGTTCCTGCCTTTTCTGTGCTGGCCGTCATTCCATACACTCAGAAGCTCTATTTCGCCGATTTGAATGTCGGCTTGCTTTATTATGTAGCGCTGTCCGGCATTTCTACGCTCGCTATCGTGCTTGGAGGCTGGGCTTCGAACAATAAGTACGCGCTGCTCGGCGGCATGCGCTCCGCGGCGCAAATGATCAGCTACGAAGTGCCGCTCGTCATCTCCGTCGTTGGCGTGATTTTGCTGAGCGGCAGCTTGAATCTGCGGGATATTGTGGAGGCGCAAAGCGGAGGTTGGTTCTGGAACTGGAACTTCCTTCCGCAAATTATCGGCTTCGCTGTCTTTATCATCGCCGCCGTCTCCGAGCTCAACCGGACGCCATTCGATTTGCCAGAGGCGGAATCGGAGCTGGTCGCTGGCTATCATGTGGAATACAGCGGCTTCCGCTTCGCCTTCTTCATGCTAACGGAGTATGTGTACGTCTATGCGATTGCAGCGCTCACTACCGTTCTGTTTCTCGGCGGCTGGCAGGCGCCTGCGCCGTTTCTTGAATTTGTCCCAGGCATCTTATGGTTTCTGCTGAAGTTCGTTTTTGTCGTCTTCTTCCTGTTCTGGATTCGGGCGACCTTTCCGCGCATTCGCGTCGATCAGCTGATGGGGCTTGGATGGAAGGTGCTGCTCCCGGTGTCGCTGCTCAACGTATTCCTTACGGCCGTCTATATTGAGCTTTTCATAAAAGGATAGAGGGAGGCATGGGCAATGAAAGGATTGTTTCGCGGGCTTGGCGTCACGCTGAAAGCGATGACCTCGCCTAAAGTGACCACTTCCTACCCTGACGTACCTTTTGAAATGCCGGACCGGTTTCGGGGCATTCAGCATTTTATACCGGAGCTATGCATCGTCTGCAACCAATGTGCGAGAATTTGTCCGACGGATTGCATCACGCTGACAGGCAAGCCGAATCCCGATCCTGAAAAAAGAGGGAAGGTTATCGATACCTTCGATATTAATTTCGAAATTTGCATCTTATGCGATCTTTGCACCGAGGTATGCCCGACGGAGGCGATCGTCATGACGAATCACTTCGAGCTGTCGGCCTTCAGCCGCGACGACTTGTTCAAGGACGCGCAGTGGCTGACCGACAACAATACGCTGGTGCGCAAAGACAACAACAATATCGGAGCACCGGCCAAAGGGGGCGCCAAGTAATTGTTCAATATCGAGTTTAACGGCGAGTTTGCGGCGTTTTTTATATTTTCTACGATAATCGTCTGCGGCGCCGTACTAATGATCAGCCTCCAAAAGGTCGTGCATATGGTGATTTCTATGGCGGGCGTTTTTCTCGGTCTGGCGGGCATGTTCGTGCTGCTGGAAGCCGAGTTCGTCGCGTTCGTGCAGGTTCTCATTTATGCTGGAGCGGTATCCATTCTAATGATCTTCGGCATCATGATGACAAACCACCAGGATGCTGGAGGGGAGAAGGTACTGCCGCTGCATGAAGGGCTTGCCGCGATAGGCGCGCTGGCGCTGTTCGGGCTGTTGTTTTATGCTATTCGTACGACGGATTTTCCCGATCCGCTTCCTTTCCAGGGCGGGGAGGAAAATACGATGAAGATTGGCCAGCTCCTCTACACAGGCTACATTGTGCCGTTCGAGCTGCTGTCGATTTTGCTTACGGTTGCTTTTATCGGGTCAATTGCAATCGCACGACGTTTGCCGGAGAAAATAAACGGCGCTTCAGGCGGCGATAATGCGGGCATAGGCGGCGGTCCGGCGGGGCCAACTGCCCAATTGCAGACGAAGGAGGCGGAGTAGCATGCTTCCATCCTACTTAACGATGGCGGCGATCTTGTTTTGCATCGGCTTGTACGGGGCGCTTGTGAAAAGGAACGCCGTAGTCGTCCTGTTGTCGGTTGAACTGATGCTCAATGCCGTCAATTTAAATCTAATTGTATTTTCCAAGTACGGGGTTGCGCCTTCCTTGACAGGGCAAGTGTTCTCGCTGTTCACGATTACGGTAGCGGCAGCAGAAGCCGCGGTGGGTGTGGCTATATTGATCGCTTTGTTCCGCGCCAAAGGTACGGTGAACGTCGACGAATATGATGAAATGAGGAGGTGACGGCAAGCAAATGGAATTTTATACACAATCGGCTTGGCTCATCCCGATATTCCCGCTGGCGGCCTTTCTGCTCCTTATTGCACTCGGCAGAAGTTATCGGACTACGGCTATGCTGCTTGGGTCCGCCGGCTCTCTCGCGGCTTTCGTCCTATCGTTGCTAGTCTTGTTCGAGCGATTGGGACCGGACGCCGTCGATTACAGCATAAGAAGCTTTAAGTGGATCGTTATTGGCGACTATACGCTGCGTCTGGGCTTCGAGGTGACGAATCTGACATCGCTTATGCTGGTGGTCATAACGGGCGTCAGCCTGGCGGTTAATGTCTATTCCGCAGGCTATATGAAAAACGATGAACGGTTAACCGTCTTTTACGGCTATGTCGCTTTATTTACCTTCTCGATGATCGGACTGGTGCTGGCGGACAATATACTGCTCCTCTATATTTTCTGGGAGCTGGTCGGGGTATGTTCGTTTCTGTTGATCGGTTTCTGGTATGCGAGGCCATCCGCTCGCGCTGCAGCGAAGAAAGCTTTCATCGTCACGCGCATCGGTGATGCCGGTCTGCTGCTGGCCATCCTGCTGCTGTTCTGGTATATGCCGGGTCATGCGCTGGACTTCACCAGTATCTACAATGTCTTTCATGAGGGACAATCCGGCGTAATGACCTCTGGCATTACAACGTTTATCGCGCTGCTCATCTTGCTTGGCGCCATCGGCAAATCCGGCCAGTTTCCGCTGCATGTGTGGCTTCCGGATGCGATGGAGGGGCCAACTCCGATCAGTGCGCTTATTCATGCGGCGACGATGGTCGCTGCCGGCGTCTTCTTGCTGGCAAGAACGTTCGACATCGTGAGTGCATCGGAAGCTGCGATGCAGACGACGGCATATATAGGCGGTTTTACTGCGATATTTGCCGCGACGATTGCTCTAGCTCAAAACGATATTAAACGAATTCTCGCTTATTCCACGGTAAGCCAGTTAGGCTATATGGTTATGGCGATCGGTTTGGGTTCGGTATCAGGAGGCATCTTCCATCTGTTTACTCATGCTTTCTTCAAAGCACTGCTCTTCCTGGGAGCCGGGAGCATCATCCATGCGGTACATACGCAGGATATCCGGGAAATGGGCGGTCTTGGTGCCAAGATGAAAACAACAGCTTGGACTTTCGCTATAGGCGCGCTTGCGTTGTCTGGCATACCGCCCTTCTCTGGTTTTTGGTCCAAAGATGCTATTCTGACAACCGCTTTGGACGAAAATCCCGTGTTGTTCGTCGTTGGACTTGCGGCCGCTTTCTGCACGGCGCTTTACATGTCGAGATTGTTCTTCCTTGTCTTTGCAGGCAAGCCGCGAAGCGGGCATGCAGCGGTGAAGGAGTCGGCTGCTGTTATGACGATCCCGATGATCATACTTGCAGCGTTGTCGGTTGTTGCCGGGTTTATAGAAACGCCTTGGAATGGCTGGCTCAGCGGCTGGTTGAGCGGCTCAGAGGCCGTCGAGACCGTGCATGGCGGCTCAAGTATCGCCGCTATGGTGGCCTCCATCGGAGTAGGAGCATTGGGCATCTACTTGGGCTGGCTGTTCTTTGTGAAGAAAAGCATCGGCAGCGGTTTTATGGCAGCAAAGCTTCCTAGTTTGTTACGGGCAGTAGAAAGAGGGTATTACATCGATGAATGGTATCGAGTCATTATTGTCAAACCATTGCGCGGGCTTGGCAGCACGCTTGCTGTATTCGATGAATATGTAATCGGCGGAACCGTCCGGATGACGGGAGCACTGACGACTGCCGCCGGCCGGTTTGCAGCGAGGTTAAGCAATGGCAAGGTTCAAACCTATGGATTGGCAGCATTAATCGGCTGTATCGTTCTAATTGCGGTTATCGTCGGAAGGAGGTTCTGGTCATGAACATTCTCTCCGATTGGCCGATTTTATCGATTATACTGGCAACGCCGCTGGCCGGGCTGCTTGTTGTACTGCTGCTGCCAAGCCGGCGCAACCGATGGCTGCATGCCGCGGCAATCATTACGACGCTTATACCGCTGCTTCTCTCATGTCTGCTGTATTCCGACTTTGTGAATCTTCAAGGCGTAAGCGGCTACGAGGAGCAGGCAACTTGGGTGGAGGTCCCGCTTAACAAAGAGACGCTGGAAGGCGTTACGAGCTATAAATTCATCATTCAATATGCGGTTGGTATTGACGGATTGTCTCTTCCGCTTGTCATTCTTACTGCGTTAGTGACGGCGATGGCTGCTTTTGCTTCGATTCATGTGAAAAAGCGCTGGAAAGCATTTTATGCATGGTTTCTGCTGCTTGAAGCGGGAATGCTGGGCGTCTTTCTTGCACGGGACTTATTTCTATTCTTCATCTCTTTCGAATTGACGATTATCGCGATGTACTTCCTGATCGGCATATGGGGTTACTTCAATCGCGAGCGGGCCGCTAATCAGTTCTTGATCTATAACGGAATTGGCTCTGCAGTTTTACTTATTGCATTTATTATTCTCGTTAATACGGCAGGCTTCCGCATTGAGCAGTCTGGGAATGTTCTTGACTTCATCTATAGCGGCAATTATGCCGATCTGGCGAAGAATATGACGGACCCTACCGCATGGGTCAACTTAACATCCGAGGCGATGGGCGGTCTCAATCCGTTCCATATGGGCGACGCCATGCAGTGGACGCTGTTTGTCCTGCTCATGGTCGGCTTTGGCATCAAGCTTCCGATCTTCCCTTTTCACACCTGGATGCTGAAGGTGCATACGGAAGCTCCGCCTTCCATCGTCATGATCCACTCTGGCGTGCTGCTCAAGATGGGAGCATACGGGATGATTCGCTTCGGCATTTATTTATTTCCGGAGCAGGCGAAAGCTTGGGCTGTCGTATTGGCGGTGCTAGGTTTAGTGAATCTTCTATACGGCGCGCTTATTGCTTTCCGGCAGAAGGATTTGAAGCAAGTGTTAGCCTATTCTTCGATTAGTCATATGGGGATCTTCTTGTTGGGCCTTGCTGCTTTCAACGAAATCGGCCTGCAAGGTGCTGTGTTCCAGTTAGTCTCGCATGGACTGATCTCGGCGCTGCTGTTCTTGCTGGTCGGCAGCTTTTACGAGCGGACGAAGACGACGGAGCTTCCGCTGCTAGGAGGTTTGGCACGCAGTATGCCATTCATGAGCGGTATGCTGCTTGCTGGGGGATTGGCCGCGCTCGGCCTGCCGGGACTTTCAGGCTTTATTGGCGAGCTGTTGTCACTGCTGGGCCTGTTCGAATCGCATCCATGGCTGGCCGGGCTTGCGTTGCTTGGCATTATTTTGACCGCGGCTTATGTGCTGCGCAGCGTGCTGAAGGTGACCTTCGGGCCGATGGATGAGCAGTATGCAGCAGCCAAGGATGCCAGACTTGTGGAGGCCGTGCCGATGATTGTGCTGCTGGCTGTTATCATTCTGCTTGGCTGTTATCCTTCCATGCTTACAGATACGCTTCATTACAGCTATGAGACGCTGATTCATCCAATACTTGCAACAAGGGCGGGGGGGTAGCAAATGTACGAGGGTGTTTCGTTTTTGCCTCTGACGTGGCCGGATATGCTGTACATGGCTCCCGAGCTGTTCCTTGCCGCTGTTTTTCTCCTTCTAGTCGTTGCCGATCTGTTGCTGCCGCAAAAGGTAAGCCGATTGTCGATCGGCTGGATGACCGTAGCAGGGCTGCTTGGCGCTGCTGGATTCGTAGTTTATCGGTTAATTGATCTGCAGGGCAGCGGCAGGGAGGTTGGCCAAGTCATTGAATTGCTTGGCGCAAGCTACGTTGTTGACCAATTCGCCAACCTGTTAAAGCTGGTTTTTCTTGCTGGTACGGCGCTCGTAGCATTGATGGCTCTAGGTTCTGTTAAGCAGGATAAGGACATCACGGATCGGGCTGAGTTGTTCTACTTGCTGCTGCCCGCTGCAATAGGGGCTATGATTATGGCCTCCTCCGGCAATCTGGTTACGCTTTATATTGGCTTGGAATTGCTCAGCATTACTAGCTATGTATTGGTTGCTTTGCGAAGACGGTCGTCAAAATCAGCAGAAGCAGCTTTTAAATACGTGGTGATCGGCGGCATTTCCTCCGCCTTTATACTATTCGGTATGTCCTACTTATACGGATTAACGGGATCGGTAGATCTCGGTGATTTTAGAACGGCTCTTCCTGAGGTTATGACGAGCTATCCAGCGCTCATGTATGCCGGTTTCTTCTTCCTTATTGCCGGTTTTGCGATCAAAATTGCGGCCGCTCCTTTCCATGCTTGGGCACCGGATGTCTATCAAGGCGCTCCGACGCCAGTCTCGGCGTTTCTGGCGGTTGTATCCAAAGGTGCTGCGCTTGCAGCAGTGCTCCGTATCCTCTATAACAGCGCGTTCTTTATCTCTGGCGGAGGAGGAGGGGGCGTCAAACCGGTAGGCAATGATGTCTATCTTGCTTTGCTAGTTTTGGCAGCGGCAGCTATGCTTGCCGGAACGACCGCTGCGCTGCGCCAGAGGCAGATGAAACGTCTGCTTGCATTGTCAGGGGTGGCGAATGCCGGATATTTGCTGGTGCCGATCGGGCTGAATTTCACGACGGTCCATAGCAGCAACGTCTCCGAATTTATTTTCTACCTCATTGTCTACTTGTTGATGACGATAGGTGCGTTCGCTGTATTAACTGTCATTAGCCAAGCAGCGGGGCATGAGGAGTTAAAGGGCTTCTCTGGGCTTTATTACCGGGCGCCGTGGACGTCAGCAGCGATGGTTGTTTTTATTCTATCGCTGGCCGGCCTGCCGGTGAGCGGGGGCTTTTTCGCCAAGCTGTTCATTCTGATGGGAGCAGCCAGCGCGAAAGCCTACTGGCTTGTTGCGATTATGGTGATTAGCAGTGTCATTTCCTACTACTTTTACTTTGCCATTGTTCGTCAAATGTTCATGCGCTCGAGCAGTGAAGAGGAAAGTGAGATTAGAGTGTCGGCACCGACCGGAATTGTCATATGGCTTTGCGCCGGGGCGACAGTGGCATTAGGCTTGATGCCCGGTCTGCTTATGGATTGGATTCAAGCGATTTTCACCATTCGCGGCGATTTGCTGATTGGGCTGGGATAGCGATAATCACAGTTGGAATAGCATGATAGGGTTGGGGACCGATGACAGTGGATGAGTAATTCTCTGTCATCGGTCTTTTTTTTCATTAGTAAGCGGTTACCAATTTGTGGTGAAGTTCATTTTCGGCATTCGGTTGCATATATACGTTTAGTCACCGTTTCGTTTAGGAAGCTGCGAATGGGGGTACGTAAATAGAAGAATGGAGATTGCGACGCTGCCACAGCGGTGAATCATGTGATTAGACTCCAGAAATGTAAGAGATAAGCCGTTTTCGTAGGTCTTTTGTCGTGTATTTGTAATAGCAAAGGAAAATTTAGTCGGTAAAGCGAACTGTATAACAATAGAAAATAAAATCTGTTCGTTCTTCTATTGCATACAAATTTTCACTTCGGCTAGTCCTACTAAATATGAAGTTACCGAGGCACAATAAATGAAATTTCCGCTCTGGCACCCTTACCCATACAAAAGGGCAGTCGCCATGCTATTGCTGGCGGCGCTTATCTGCGCCTGTGTCGCGCCTGCCCCTGCTGTTGAAGGGCAGCGGGCGCAGCAGCGGCCAGCCTCCACTGAGGAGTCTGCAAACGGCTGGCTGCTCAAATGGCGCAGTCCTGAGCAGATGCAAGAGCTGCAAGGGACGAACTTATTGCACCGCCAAAGTGAGACGGCGGTCGATCTTATCGCGCCCGCTGACCCGGGCGCAGATCTTGAGTCTTGGCTGCTCCGGCTTAAGAGTACGCCGGGCGTGGAATACGTGCAACCGAATTATTCGGTGCACGTATTAAATGAACCGTCTGCGGAAGGAGACGGCGCTTCGGAGCAGCGCATGCTGCAGGCGGCCGCAGCCGATAATGGCGAAGCCAACGACCCGGAGCTTGGCAAACAGACGTATCTTAAGCAGATCGGCGCACTGGAGGCGTGGAAGAGCGTTCGGACGCAAACCTCGCTGACGATTGCAGTTATCGATACAGGTGTCGATCTGAATCATCCGGATTTGAAGGATAATTTGGTGGACGGCATTAACCTTGTCCGTCCAAACCAGCCGCCAGACGATGACAACGGACACGGAACAAGTGTGGCAGGTGTTATCGCGGCTTCCGGCAACAATGGAGTCGGAGTGGCGGGCATTCTATGGAAGGCTAAGCTTATGCCGATCAAAGCGTTGGATCACCGCGGAGATGGTACGGAGCAGGAGCTTGGCGAAGCGATTCTGTACGCCGTACGCAAGCAGGCAAAAATTATTGTACTGTCGGTAGGGCTTTACCGCTATTCGCCGTATATGCTGGATATTGTGGAGTATGCAGAGAGCAAGGGCACTCTTCTCGTCGCCGCGGCGGGCAATGACGGCATAAATCTCGGCAGCAAAGCAGCCGTGAAATATCCGGCGGCCTATCCGACGGTGCTTGCCGTTGGCGGAGCGCAAGCGGACAACAAGCCGGATTCGCGCTCCAATCCTGGACCTGAACTGGATTTGGTTGCTCCATGGAATGTGTATACGACAGCCATTGGCGGCCGTTATAAGAAGGAAGAGGGCACCTCAATGGCCGCTCCGCAAGTTGCGGCTGCTGCTGCGCTCATCTGGGCGCGCTATCCGGAGATGAAGCTCTATCAAATTCGGGAGCTGCTTCGCCAGACAGCCAAGGATATAGGGGCACGCGGTTTTGATAACCAATCGGGTTATGGACTGCTGCAAATCGATAAAGCCGTCACGACCTCCTTAAAGGCGGACGGATACGAGCCAAATGACCGGATGAGCCAAGCAAGTTATTTTCCGCTACCCAGTCAGCTTACTGCCGTACTTGAAACGAACGGAGATAAGGATTGGTATGCAGTGGATGCTCCTTACGACGGGGTGTTGACCCTTCGCTATGAGTCGATGCTGCCGCAAGGGAAAACCGCGCCGCCAATCCGCCTTTCGCATTACGCAGACGGCAAGCTGCTGAAAAAGGAAGAGACGAAGCTAGGGAGCCGGAATATCGAATGGAAGGTACGCAAAGGCCGCCAGCTTGTTTTAATGGAGGCAATGAATGCTGGCAATAGTACGAGGCTGCCTTATATGCTGAACGCTTCTTTTCGAATGGCTGAGGATACATACGAGCCTAATGATAAGTCGTATACGGCATTTACGCTGCAGCCGCGCAGTCAGACGATTAACGGAAGCTTCCATCAGACCGCTGACCGCGATTGGTTTGTCATCAACTTCAAACAGAGCGGTACGCTCAGCTTGAGGCTAAGCACAAATACGGTGCGCATCGACCCTGGTCTTGCCGTGCAGCGGGCAGGTCAATCGCTCGTCGTCTACGATGACCAGCATGAAGGAGAGACGGAGCAATCGCCGCTTTTGACCGTTACTCCGGGCAAGTATTACATTCGTGTGCATAACGCGATTTCGGCGGAGGCGAGCCCAACCGTCGGCACTTATACGCTGAAGCTGAACTACAACCCGAAATATGATGATCCGAACGAGCCAAATGATAAGTATTATGAAGCGCTGCTGGTTAGTCCGGGTACGGAGTATGTAGGGGTGATAGGCACTAAGAGTGATGTGGATTGGTTTCAGCTCCGCCTGCAGAAGCCAAGTATCGTCGATATGCGGCTCAAAGACGTTCCGGATGGCTTCAAAATGAAGCTGGAAGCCTATGATAAGAAGCAAAAGCTTATTTTCTCCCAGTCGACAGGCAGTTCCGGCAGTCTTGAAGCGAACGGAAGACTTTTTCAACCAGGGGTCTATTATGTTAAACTGACTTCTAATGCACCTTTCGATAATCAATACTACCGATTCCGAATCATCGCTGATGAACTGACAGCGGGCTTTCGCGATATTGGCGACCATTGGGCCAAGGAAGCAATCGTTGCGATGAACAGCCGCGGTATTGTGTCGGGGACAGGGAAATATGTCTTTGAACCGGAAAGGCCCATTACACGCGCAGAAGCGGTTGCGATGGTTGTGAAAGCTTATAAACCCGTAACGCTGCTAAAGCCAGCCAACTCCGTTCAATTTATAGATATCGACTCGAAGTATTGGGCATATGATGCCATCAGGAGGGCGGTAGAGCAGGGTTGGATCAAGGGATTTCCAAGCGGCGACTTTAAGCCGGATCAGCCCGTCACGCGCGCCGAGATGGCTGTCATTATCGGTCAGGCGGATGGTGTGAAGCCGATTCAGCCCACTTATGCACCGTATGCCGACGTTTCCAAATTGCATTGGGCCGCTCCCATGCTGCAAGCTTTAAAGCTTAAGGGCAGCGTCTCGGGCAAAGAGGGCAATCGGTTCCAGCCGGATGCGAAGGCGAGCCGGGCGGAGTATACAACATTATTGTACCGTTTATACGTCTAAGCAATAGGCGCGGAAATGCTTTAGTGTACTCTAGTTGCGGCGCGTAAGAAGCGGATGCGGATGCGGATAAATAAGCAGGAGGATATTCATGGGCACCGAGCAAATGGCAAGAGATATTGCAACGACAACGGGAGTGACTGGATTGTTTTCCATTGTCGTGACGATCATCAGCATTATATTTGTGTGGTACATTTTGCAGGAAGTGAAAATGGACACATTTTTCAAATCTCCGCGCAGTCCAAAGGCCCGCATGGTTCAAATTTTGATCGCGGTTGTACTGGGGCATGCGTTCGCCGGCTTTATTCTGGACTATTGGTCCTGGTCGGTCATGCTGAGGAGCTTTGTCGAATAACAATCGCGAAAAGAGTCAACAATGGGTAATACATGACGGTACGAAAATGACAATAAGCTCCGAATAGTTATAAATCGCGGGATGAAGGTTGATTTGCTGCCTGCTTCAGCCTGATGCTGGCACAGCTAAATGCCGCTGTTCGCCGCCGATCGACGCGAAACGTACGGATCTCATTGAAAAAACATTTGAAAAACGCCGCTTAAGCGCATCATTCGACACTTTTTTCTTTTTAAGGAAGCAATTCTTGCGATGGAATTGGCAGGTAACATTTGGATTTTATTTTACGCTTGTCGATTTGTGTAAATTAATGCTATTATGAAGGTTGGATGAATAAAAGCGATGAACGAAAATCAGTTCGCGGAGGGAACTATAAGATGACCAAAATTATCGTCCGCGGAGGCCAGCGCTTGTCGGGAACTGTCCGTGTCAGCGGTGCTAAAAATGCAGTACTCCCTATATTGGCGGCCTCTTTGCTCGCAGCGGAAGGAGACAGCGTCATCTGTGACGTACCCCTCCTCGATGACGTGATGACTATACAGCAGGTACTGGCGTCACTGGGCGCCAAATTAAGCTATAACAATGAGACGATGCGCATTTCTGCGGCATCGATTACTTCTTTTGAAGCACCGTATGAATTGATTCGTAAAATGCGGGCATCTTTCTTGGTGATGGGACCGTTGCTTGCCCGAATCGGTAAAGTGCGGATTTCGCTTCCAGGCGGCTGCGCGATCGGTACGAGACCGATTGACCAGCATTTGAAGGGCTTCGAAGCGATGGGCGCCGAAATTACGCTGGGTCACGGCTTTATTGAAGCCAGCGTAGTAAAGCGGCTCAAGGGCGCTAAAATTTATTTGGATGTCGCCAGCGTCGGTGCGACTGAGAATATTATGATGGCGGCTGCGCTTGCCGAGGGCACGACTACGATCGAGAATGCGGCCAAGGAACCTGAGATTGTTGATTTGGCCAATTACTTGAATGCGATGGGCGCGAAGGTGCGCGGTGCAGGGACAGGCATGATCCGGATCGAAGGCGTTGATCAGATGCATGGTGCAGCCCACAATGTCATTCCAGATCGTGTAGAAGCGGGCACGTATATGATTGCGGCGGCAATTACAGGCGGCGATGTATTTGTAGAAGGCGCAATTTCTGATCATTTGACGCCGGTTATTTCGAAACTGCAGGAAATGGGCGTTGAAGTATCGGAGTCGGATAACGGCATTCGCGTAAGTGCAGCTCATGCCTTGAAATCAGTCGATGTGAAGACATTGCCGCATCCTGGTTTCCCAACGGATATGCAATCGCAAATGATGGCATTGCTTCTTGTGGCAGAAGGTACGGCAGTTGTTACGGAAACTGTATTTGAGAATCGTTTCATGCATGTCGAGGAATTCCAGAAGATGAACGCACAAATCAAGGTCGAAGGACGTTCTGCTTTCGTAAGCGGCGGCTCGCGTCTATCCGGCGCGAAAGTGTGCGCAACTGATTTGCGGGCGGGAGCAGCGCTTATTTGCGCGGCGTTGCGCGCGGACGGCGAGACCGAAATTAGCGGCATTCACCATGTGGATCGCGGCTATGTGAACATTACCGGCAAGCTCGCATCCCTTGGCGCATTGATCAGCCGTGTAGAAGCGGCTGCTGTAGCTGCAGAAGCTCCAGTTGCGGTAGCTGCGGCAGCAGCATCTGTTGCGTCGCATAGCGCTGAATCGGCAGCTGCGGAGACGTCTGGCAGCGGCAGCTACAAACGGGTGAAAGTGCAGCCTACTTGGGCGTAACAGCATAAACGGAACGAAAAAAAGCTTTCGATTGGCGGCCTGCCTCAGGCCTCTGATTGAAGGCTTTTTTGTGTTTGCTTGCTGGCGGGAGGTGGAAGGCTGAAGGCTGAAGCTCGGTGTTGACGGCTGGCTGGCGGTTGCTGGTTTTGGAGCTCTTATATAGTGAGTGATGGTTTGAAATGCAGCCAAACACGCAAACGAGGCGGTCTTAGTGTGGTGGGGGACGTATAGCGAAGCAGGTTCGCTAAATAACGAAGCCAAATTCTATAATGTGGGGCTCAGGAGAGGCTGCTGTAGTATAGCGAAGCAGGTTCGCAAAACAACGAAGCTAAATTCGCTAATCCGTCGGTTTTATTGTGGTTTCGAACGAACAGCGAAGAGAATTTCGCTAACCGTGAACCTAGGTTCATGGACTACGAAAATGGCTTCGCTAATTGAAGTGAAGCATGCTGCCTAACAAGCTTACAGCGAATTTGGGTTCGTTAAATAGCGAAGGTGCTTCGCTGCTATGAGGGAATGATGCCATAGAAAAATGGCAAGGCGAAAGCGCAGTAATAGTTTGCATAAGAGTAATTGTGGGAAGCGGAGTGATGGTATTGCATAAGAGTAGAAGTGGGAAGCGGAGTGATGGTATTGCATAAGAGTAGAAGTG
>NZ_BMHY01000013.1:44651-125494 GCF_014641555.1 Paenibacillus radicis (ex Gao et al. 2016) | reverse complement strand
AGGCACGCCGCCAGCGTTCGTCCTGAGCCAGGATCAAACTCTCCATTATACGAGCTTTCAAGCGACCGAGTAAATCGATTGATTGAAAGTCGAGAAAGTTGAAATGCTCATTACTTAACTAGCTATTTAAAACATTGTTTGGATTTGACGTGATCCATTTGTTCAGTTTTCAAAGAACTTGCTGTCACGTTTTGTCGTGACAAGTTGTTATGTTATCAGCTTCTTCTAAGCTTGTCAACCGTTTGTTTCACATTCTTTTTCTTGTCCTGTGTTTCATTCGGTTAATGGCATGTCTCGGAAGCGACAAGAAATAATATACCATGCTCATTCGCAAAATACAACATGTATTTTTTGACAATTACCGACGGCATTTGAGTATTGGAATGACAGCCTATAAACCGTCCCGAGAAAACCCATAACGCCCTGCAAACAACTCCGTAGCGAATGCAACATCTACAATCCTCTTCTACTATTATCAGTACCACGCGAGCCTCATCCAGTATAAAACGATACAGCTTTACTCGCAATCATCTGTCACCCTTAACTTTAACTAGACGAATGACCGGAAGCTATAAGGGTATTAAGGTGCTTGAGTTGTTGAGGAACAACCATGAAAAAGAGCCAACCCCTAAAAAGGAATTGGCTCTCTACTTTCATTCAGACGATAATGTTCATCCTTCGCCTAGCAAACGAAGCAGCTCCGCTTCATCTTCAATGACAGTAATGCCGAGATCACGCGCTTTCGTTAGCTTGCTGCCAGCGCTTTCCCCGGCAATGACGAAGTCGGTCTTTTTCGATACGCTTCCCGACACCTTCGCGCCGCAAGCCTCTAGCTTCTTCGCCGCTTCATCACGGGACAGGCTTGGCAGCGTTCCTGTAAGCACAACTGTCTTGCCCGTGAAAATACTATCCACACGAACCGCTGGCGCTTGCTCCGCTTCCGCTTTAACACCGAGCGCCCGCATCCGGGCGATACTTCCGGCCATAATAGGATCGGCAAAGAAGTTAACGATACTGTCCGCCACTATGCCGCCGATATCTGGCAAGCCGACAAGCTCCTCTGCCGTAGCCGATATAATGGCATCGAGGCTGCCATAATGATCGGCAAGCATTTTGGTCGTTGCTTTACCGGTATTCGGGATGCCAAGCGCGAACAAAAATGCAGCAAGGTCACGATCTTTGGATTTTTCAATCGCTTCCAGCAGCTTGTTGGCCTTCTTCTCTCCGAAACGGTCCAGCTTAATCAGATCATCATATGTCAGCGAATAAAGGTCCGCAGGATCACGAACGTCAGTATCCGCATAAAGCTGTTCTGCCGTCATAATGCTGAACGCCTCGATATCCATTGCATCCCGCGAAGCAAAATGCGTGATACGTCCAATCATCTGCGGACGGCAGCCAAGCTTGTTGTTGCAGAACAAATGAGCGCCACGCTGTTCAAGAACAGTTCCGCATGCCGGACATTGCTCCGGGAAAACGATCTCTTGGCCTGGCTCCTCATCGGCCTTGCCCAAAATTTCCGGAATGACATCATTTGAGCGGCGAATCACAACAAGCGTGCCCAAAGCATGCTTCAAGTTTTTACGCTCAATATCGCCTATATTGTTGAGCGTACAGTTTTGAACCGTCACGCCTGCCAGCTCTACGGCTTCAACCCTTGCAACAGGCGTGATTTTCCCCGTACGGCCTACTTCCCATGAAACAGATTCCAGAACAGTCGTGGTCTCTTCTGCTTCAAATTTGAAGGCAACCGCCCAGCGCGGGAATTTGTCGGTATAGCCGAGAGCCTCCCTGGTGCGCATATCTGTAAGCTTAACGACAGCACCGTCTATAAGATAATCCAGCTCCAACCGGCGCTCCGCAATTTGCGCAAGCTCCAGCTGCACCTCTTCAATCGTATCGAAGTATGCGGTATATGGATTCACTTTAAACAAGTTGTCGCGTAAAAATTGCTGCATTTCCCGATGATCGGCAAACGATATGCCTTCGGCATAGCCTACATTATAGAAGTAAGCGCTAAGCTTCCGCTCTGCCGTCACCTTAGGGTTCAAGTTCCGAAGCGCTCCTGCTGCGGCATTCCGCGCATTTTTGAGCGGATCCACCGCTGTCTCATTGTAGCGGCCAAGAACGGATAAGTTCATAATGCCCTCGCCCTGAACTTCAATCACGCCGCCCGTATATGGAATGTGCAGCGGAACCGAACGAATCGTACGCACTTGAGCGAGAATACCTTCGCCAACCGTACCGTTTCCGCGGGTGGAAGCCTGAACAAGCGCACCGTTCTCATAAGTTAAGTTAAGCGTAAGACCATCGAACTTCAGTTCAATGGCATAGTTCGGCGCAGGCAGCGGCTCTTCTTCCGGATGCTTGGCGTTGTAATCGGCAATCCCTTTCAGCACGCGCTGATTCCATGCGAGCAGATCCTCCGCATCCTGCGCCTTATCGAGACTCCAAAGCCGCGCGCGGTGGCGGTGCTGCTCAAACCCTTTGAGCAATTCGCCGCCTACACGAAGCGTCGGCGACTCCGGCAGCACCGTTCCGCTCTCTGTCTCCAGCCGTACTAGCTCGTCATAAAGCTTGTCGTAATCGACGTCGCTGATCGACGGCTGATCGAGCGTATAGTATTGATAGTTATGCGCGGCAATCTCCGCAGCGAGCTGCTTCATTCGCGCAAGCTGCGCATCCGTAATAAGCGGAACCGTTCCTTCTACATGAGCATCCACCGATAGCTCCCATCCCTTCGCCGAATCCATTAATCGTTATACTTTCGTAATAGGCGCGAAGCTTGCAAGCAGCCTCTTAACACCAACCGGCGCTGGAAACGCAATTTGCAGCTCCATGTCATTGCCTGTGCCTTTTACAGAGACGATCGTACCTTCGCCCCATTTGCCGTGGGCTACCTTGTCTCCAGCCGTGAATGATTTCGCGGCTCCTGCATCAGCACCCGCGCTTCCGCTTGATGTTGCCGCTTTAGCCGCTGCATCAAGCGGAGAGCTGATACGCACGCCCGCTCCGCCGCCCGATACGCCAAGAGAACGTCCACCCGCTCCTGGCGAACCAAATGCAGGCTGCCGGCCGGCCGCCGAAGAACTGCTGCTGCCGAAGCTGCTACGGCCGGAGCCGAAACCGCCGCCGCCAAAACTGCCAGAACGTCCAATCGTGCCGGCAGGCGATACGCCTGTTTTCACATGGTCAGGCACTTCTTGCAGAAATCTCGAAGGCAAGTTCTGATTCGTCCGTCCGAACAACGTCCGCATTCTAGCGCAGGTCAAGTAAAGCTGCTTCTCTGCCCTCGTAATGCCTACATAAGCAAGACGCCGTTCTTCCTCCAGCTCTTCATTATCATTCAATGCACGGCTATGCGGAAAGACGCTCTCCTCCATACCTATGATGAAGACAACCGGAAATTCCAGACCTTTGGCGC
This sequence comes from Paenibacillus radicis (ex Gao et al. 2016), assembly GCF_014641555.1. GTDB lineage: Bacteria > Bacillota > Bacilli > Paenibacillales > Paenibacillaceae > Pristimantibacillus > Pristimantibacillus radicis. The sequence continues at coordinate 122,070 of NZ_BMHY01000013.1, read as the reverse complement.
TATGCATCGTCATCAGAACGACGGAATCCTTCGCTTGCGCTTTGCCTTCTTCATCCGCTTTATCCATCGAATCAATATCCGCGATCAACGCAAGGTCAGTTAGAAACGCAACAAGCGTCTTGTCTTCGTTCCGCTTCTCGAAGTCCATCGTCACTGACAGAAACTCGTCGATGTTCTCCAGTCTTGCCGTCGATTCCAGCGTTTTCTCACGCTGAAGCTCAATCCGGTACTGCGACATTTCCAGCACTTTCTCCGTCAGCTCGGTTACCGACAAATAGTCGACCATCTGCGTCAAATTGTCGATCATATCCCGGAATTCCATAAGGAGCGCTTGTGTTCTAGCATTAATGTCCAGCCCTTGCAAATTGCCAAGAACGCCGAACATCGAGGTGCCGCTTCGAACCGCTTCCTCTGCAATTTTGCCCATTGTCGTATCGCCGATACCCCGCTTCGGAACGTTAATGATACGCAGCAAGCTAATATCATCATCCGGGTTGGAGATCAGACGCAAATAAGCGAGCAGATCCTTAATCTCTTTACGGTCGTAGAACTTGATGCCGCCCACGATTTGATATGGGATATCCGACTTGATCAAAATTTCCTCGATTACCCGGGACTGCGCGTTCGTACGGTACAAAATCGCATGGTCTTCATACTTCCGGTTGCCATTGTTTACATTTTTACGAATCTCGCCAGTGACGAAATAACCTTCATCATGCTCCGAATCCGCTTGATAGAGGCTGATCATATCGCCAGCACCCTGATCCGTCCACAGCTTTTTCGCTTTGCGGCCGGTATTCAGCTTAATTACCGCATTAGCTGCATCCAAAATGTTGGCCGTTGAACGGTAGTTCTGCTCCAGCAGTATCGTACGCGCTTCGGGATAGTCGCCCTCGAAATTCAAAATATTCGTAATGTCAGCGCCCCGCCAACGATAAATCGACTGGTCGCTGTCGCCCACGACGCAAATATTGTGGTGCTTGTCGGCCAGCATCCGGCAGAGCATGTACTGTGCCCGGTTCGTATCCTGATACTCGTCGACGTGAATATAACGGAACTTGTTCTGATAAAACTCCAGCACTTCCGGCATTTCCTTAAACAGCTCGATCGTCGTCATAATCAAGTCGTCGAAATCGAGCGAGTTGTTGGCTTTAAGCCGTTTTTGGTACATTTTATATACTTTGGACACAATGTCGGTAAAATAATCGCCGGTCTTCTGTTCGTAGCGTTCAGGCGACAGCAGCTCGTTTTTCGCTCCGCCAATTGCAGCCTGCACCGATTTTGGTTCAAATTTCTTCGTATCAATGTTCAAATCCTTCATACAGTTGCGGATAACCGACAGCTGATCTGCCGAATCCAGGATCGAAAAATTGGATGTAAAGCCGATCCGGCTAATATCTTTGCGCAAAATACGGACGCACATAGAGTGGAAGGTCGATACCCATATGTCTTGCCCCGAAGGACCTACGAGCGTTGCAACGCGTGCTTGCATCTCCCGTGCCGCTTTATTGGTAAATGTAATTGCAAGGATGCTCCAAGGAGCGACCCGCTTCTTCTCGATTAAATATGCGATGCGGTGCGTCAGCACACGCGTCTTGCCGCTTCCTGCTCCAGCCATAATCAACAGGGGACCGTCGGTCGCCTGCACGGCATCCCTTTGCGGGGGATTAAGCTTCTGCACCGCCTGCTCGATACTGATCGGATTATACATGAAATAACTCCTTTGTTCGCATTTGTTCGCCTAACTTCCAGTGTAGACAACGACCTGCAAAGTGTCAATTTGAAAGCTGTAAAAAATAATGGGAACTAGCAAAAAAGAAAGCTATTCCATCGGCGGTCGGCCCGCCTCTCAGAATAGCTTCCTTGCTGTCTGCCGCTGTACAAAAAACTATGCCCGGCTATGAACTGCCGCTACAGTAGACAATGCCGCTGCTAAGTCCTGATAGACGACATTACCCACAACAACTGTATGAGCAAACTCCGCCGCTTGCTGCGCTTTGTCGGCATTGTCGATGCCCCCGCCGTAAAAGACGCGGGCACCGCCTTGCGCGGTCTCCCGGACTGTCCGGAGCAGCGACATATCGCCGAATGTGCCGCTATATTCAATGTAGACGACCGGCAGCCGCATCAGCCTGTCGGCCATCATCACATGGGCGGCCACTTCATCCTCGTCCAGCGCCGTGCAAGCCCCGGTTATACGGGCGGCTGCGGCATCTTCGTTCAAAATAATATAGCCTTGAGCCGCCGTTTCCTCCCAAGGAACAAAAGAGCCGTATTCCTGCAGCCCCTTCGTCTGTGCCCCATTGATCCATTCCGCCCGGTCCGTATTCAGCACGATCGGTACAAAATAACCGTCGAATCCCGGTACCGCACCGTCCATCGTGGATACCTCAAGCGCGCAGTCGACTTCGAACCGGCGAATACGCGCCATCAGATCGACTGTATTCTCAAAAGTTACGCCGGTGGACCCGCCTACAATAATCGCATCCGTACCCGACATGCAGACGGCTTCGAGCGCCTCATCCGATATATCTTTCTCGGGATCAAGCTTGAACACATGCCGCCAGCTCCCGTACCATGCTTCCGTTCCGTTCATTGCCGCTTACCTCGCTTATCCCGTCATTACTTCTATGCTATGACAGGCTCGTGCCGGCTGTCAAACGATTACGGCTCAACGCGCCTTTTAGCCAGTATTTCCTCCGCGCTCCGAATCTTTTCCTGATCATAGCGGCTAGGCTTGGCAATCCGCTTCAAGTAAGTCAGACCTTTGGCGACATCTCCGTTATCCTCCATCGTTACACCATTCATAGCCATGGACGCAAGCGCACGCAGCGCGTAATCTGAGTCTTTTTCCGCCTCATAAGAACGAATCGCGCTCTCATAATCCCCTTTCATAACGAAGCGGTCTCCTTCCAGTATCCCTTCCGAATTCAAACTGAAGAAAGGCTGAACCCCGTCTAGAAGCGTATTATAGCCGCTTGAGCTGCTAAGCAGCTTGCCGCCCGCATCATAAGCCTGCACCGACCATATAAAATCTCCGCCGGGATAAACCGCGCCTAATATGCCGCTATTGCCGATAGCTGTTTTCTGGCCCTTTCCCCCTCCGGATTTCCCGTATCCATGCGGCTGCTGCCGAAGAGCTTCTACCGAGTAGACAGCATTTGTCTCTTTCCATCGGCCGTCTAGAGTCGTACCTGTGGAACCGATTATTTTCCCCTTCTCATCCCGCATGAAGTCTGTAATCGACAGCTCGTAGTAGCTTGCTCCCGGATAAGCCTCCCAAGCAAAGTTCAGTTGATCCCCCCTAATCACTTCTTTATTAGTAGGAGAAACAACTTGTACCTGCGGAGCGAAGGTAAGATCATAGACTTCAGTTGCCCCTTCCTTCAACGAGACGTAGCGTATCTGTGGGTCACCCAAATAGCTGCCGTTCACCTGCTCCGGCGTAACGCCTACGCCCACCTCATAATCCCCCTGAATTCCATTCGCGTCGTAAAAGCGGTAAACCCCCTCGTTGTCCGTTAATGCAATCGGGTAATAACCGAAAGGAGGCGAATGCCACCCGTTATTGTCTTTGGGGTGCAAAACGACATAAACATCTTTGGCCGGCTTGTCTCCGATTGTCACTTTCCCCGTCAACAAGGGCTGTTGGCTAGGATCGGTATGCCGGCTTTCCAGAACCTTTAGAAAATCATCCGTTTCTTTGATAAGATACGGCTCGTTCTCCCTGTTGTTCATCTCTTTCTCTTTGAGTTCCTTGAACAGTGCTTCGGCCTTGTCCCATTCCATGCCCCACATATAAAGCTTGGCCAATGATGATTTGGTCCGGTAAATATAAGGCGATGCCCCATAGGTGCGAATAATCTTCTCCAACTGCTGGATTGCATAGTCTCTTTGATCGGCAGTCGTGTTAATTGTTCCAGAAGAATAATTGCTGCCTACTGGATAAATAAAGATCCGATAATCACCTTGCTGTATATCGAATGCATCACCTGCTGAAAAATAGAGCGCCATTTCCGCCCGTGAATCGTTCGGGAACAGCTTCAGCAGCGCATCGTATTTCTTGTTGTCATACAGAATCGACGGCAGCGACCAATAGACTATAATGCCACCTAAAATGAGTAATACCGCCAGCCCAAGCAGCGTCTTCACCTTCACTTTAATCATCCGAATCATTCCACCCTTCCAGCAGTTCGGATTCTAAATAAAGGCCGCCTCCCATGGCAATAAGCGAATCCTGTCCCTTTTCCCGTTGCGCAAGTACAGATGGCTCTCCCTCGAACCGGTCCAAGTGAAGCCAGCCGGCTATGGGAATAGCTGCTATTAACAATAATGCCGCTGCAGCAGCTGACCACGGAATACGCAGCTCAATCTCCCACCAAGGCACATGCTGCGCACGTTTTATGACCCGCTCCATCTGCTCCTCGCTCAATCGAACAGCTTCCATCTCGTCATTCAGCGCTTTACGAATTTGATCGTCCTTCAAATAACGGCTCATCCCGCCATCCCCCTTCCTCCAAGCTAGCCTTCAGCAGCTTACGGCCGCGCTGCAGCTTGCTCTTTATCGTTCCTTCCGGTTCATCAAGCGTATCCGCAATATCTGCTATCGCCATATCCTGATAATAGTGCAGCACGATAACTTCCCTATACCGCAAAGGCAGCGCCATTATAATACTTTGTATAGTCGCCGACACTGCCCAGCCTTCCGAGCCTGGGCCAATCGCAGCGCCTGCTTCTTCCTCCATCCGTTCCCGAAACAACAATCGTTTCCATGAGGCACGCCTCATTCGTTCCCGGCAGCGATTGATGGTCATCGCGATCAGCCAGGCTCGAAGGCTGCGATCTGCCTTCAACTGATTTATTTTCCGGTAAGCGTCTATAAAGACGTCCTGGCTCACATCCTCCGCCAAATGACGATCTCTCAGCAGCAGCACTGCGGTTCGAAGCACCTCATTGCCGTACCTCTCCATCAGTTGACGCAGCGCGGATCCGTCTCCGCTTCTCAACCGGTCGATCATCTCTTGCTCCGCGCCCATCCCCTCACCTCTCTACTACCTATTGATGCGTCGACCTCCCATTAAGGTTGCATTTTCCAGAAAAATAAAAAAGAGCCGAAATCGCCAATCGGCGTTTCCGGCTCTGCTGTTGCTATTATTTATTAACCAACTGCCCGCGTGTAACGCCAAGCTGATTGGTCGCCTTCAATGTTTTCCATACTTTCGTACCGGTAATCCGGCCGTCAAGCGCATCGCGATAAAGGGCAAGCACTTCGCGGACTTTATCCGGTGTTTCTTCCAAAAACTCGACGCGATAGGACGGTACGCCAAGCTCCATGAAGTTGCGGATATATTCCGCACCGGATTGCTCAATTGCATTATATACCGTATTGCGGCAGCCTTCGTCGACCCGTACAGGGTGGGACATGCCGATCCGGTCCTGCAGCGATGCCCGGTGATCCTCGCATGGACGTCCGCAGTTCGTATAATCGGTACCTTCGCTCATGAACGTACAGTAGACGCAATGCTCCGTGTGGAACATCGGCATATGCTGCTGAATCACGATCTCCAGCGCGGACGTATCCGAATGCGTCAGCATATCGACCATTTGCTGAATATTCAAGTCATAAGATGGTGTAATCATGTCGAGGCCTGCTTCTTTAAACAAGCTGACTGCCTTATGATTAGCCACATTGAGCGAGAAATCGCCGATGAGCCGCGGAAACGGCTTGCCTGGATTTTCAGCCCGCGCACGCAGATAGTAGTACAAAGCGCCTGTATTGCGCACGAGCACTGCATCCGGCTGAAGCTTCAAGATGTTGGCGTGATAGCCGTTCTCCCCAGGCATATGAATGCGCGGTGTAGCCAGCGCAATCGGTTTGCCGGCTTTTCTTGCCGCTTCAATAGCTGCAGGGAATTGCTTAATGAATTCGAAATCGGCATAGATCATCTCGACATCAGTCTGTAGAGCAGCTTCTACTTGCTCCAAGTTACGGCACAACGCCGTCAACACGGGTGCTGTGACCGACTTGTTCACGGGTCCTTCTTCAGAAGCCGGAGCGTCGTCAAGCGGGTCGATCATCGTCTTCACGTAGACCGGCGGCTTCGGACGTTCGCCTGTCAGTTGCTCTACCGCTTCGCGGCGCATCCGGTTCAATTCACGCACCGGCACGATAAGGTCGCCTTCAAGCGCAACCTCCAATTGATCCAACTGATACAGTGTTCCGCCTAACCGGCCCAATTGATCCTCAAGCAAAGCAGCATCCATCGGGCGCTTGTTCGCTTGCTCCAGCAGCAGCTCAGAAGCAATTTCCACCGTATTGCCCTTCTGCACGTCTGTCCACCATGTGCGAAGCGGCTGGCCCGCTGCGCCTTCTACTCTCACATGCAGCGGAAATACGCGATAAGGCTTCTCCGTCTCATAGGTTGCCCGCAGACGTTTATCAAGCGCAGGGTCATTCGTTTTCCATACACGGTCGCCGACATGCACCTTCCGCAGATCCACGTCATTACGGCCAGGAACCAGCTCCAGCAGTGTCCCTTCCTGCGCTTCGCCTTCGATCTTCACGCCTTGGCGGCGCAGATCGTATACACGTCCGCCTTCTTCCTTCTTCGTCGGATCGCCAGCATCGAATACGACGCCATCGCCGCGCTTCAGCGGAGCGTCCAGACGAACTGTCACTGCGTCGCGAAGAATACGTTCAACACGGCCGATGTAGACGCCGCGGCTTTTCGGGAACGTGCCTTCTACGAGCTTTTTATTGTTCGTACCGTCAAGGAAGCCATGGGTAAATCCGCGCGAGAAGCTTTGCTGCAGCTCGCGTACTTCTTCCTTCGAAGGAGCGGAGCGGTCGCCATCGAAGTAGCGGTCGATCGCCTTGCGGTATTTGCTTACTACGTTCGCAACGTACTCCGGACTTTTGAGCCGGCCTTCAATTTTGAACGAAACGACTCCCGCTTCAATCAGTTCCGGCACGAGATCAATTGCGGCCAGATCCTTCGGCGACAGCAAGTATGCCACATCGCCCATTGGCTTATGCTCGCCGTCCACCATCAAATCATATGGCAAACGGCAGGCTTGTGCGCATTCGCCGCGGTTCGCCGAGCGTCCGCCCCACATTTCCGATGTCAGGCACTGTCCCGAATAAGAAACGCACAACGCGCCGTGAACGAATACTTCCATCGGAAGCTTCGCTTGCTCGCCGATTTTCTTAATTTGCTTCAAATTGTTCTCGCGGCCCAATACGACCCGCTCCAGCCCAAACGGCTTCGTAAATTCAACCGCCTCCGGCGAAGTAATTGTCATCTGGGTCGAACCATGAATCGGGAAGTCCGGCGACAGCTCGCGAATGAGCTTCACCAAGCCCAAATCCTGTACAATTACAGCGTCCACACCCGCATTAATACACATCTCGATCAGCAGCTTCGCATCACGCAGCTCGTCTTCAAAAACGAGAATGTTAAATGTCAAAAAACCTTGTACCCCATAGCTGTGAAGAAACGCCATAATTTCCGGCAGCTCCTCGCTGCGGAAATTGTTAGCCCGAGCGCGCGCATTGAACTTTTCCACGCCAAAAAAAACTGCATCCGCTCCGTTGGCAACCGCGGCTCGCATACAATCCCAGTCGCCGGCAGGAGCCAGCAGCTCGATATCTCCTCGTTGTATATTCATATTCATCCGAATTTCATTCCTCCAATAGTAAAACTACTATTGCTAGTGTAACAAACCGCCGCCGCATATGCCACCACCCAATACTGGCAGAGACTGAATCGGAGACATAAAAAAGCCGGCTCCATTAAGGAACCGGCTGGACAAGACTACAAAACGCCTAGAGAAATTTAATAGATTGAATGACAGCATCCAAACGGCCAAGCGCCGTTGTTGTCGCATTCGCATCTGTAATGGAATATACGAGCAGCAGCACATTGCCATTATGCTCGACGAAATAAACGTAGTCCGTCGAAGGAAGATTGTTGGAGTCCACATATTTGACAACTATTTTCTCTGCCGATTTGCCGCCAATCGTCGTTGAGGAAGAACTGGAGATCGTGTTCCGCTTGTCTCCTCTTATATCCTTCAAGATACTGTTCGATACATTCAACACCGTATCATCCTCATAGATGTAGCCTGCAAAGCTGCCGAATCTATCGTAGTAGAGAAACTCATCGGATTCGAAATCCGTCGCACCACCGTTCCAGAACGCTGGAAGCTCAATGGAATATTTATACGTATTGCTTTTTTTCGTTAGTTTCTTCGTACGGATGGCTGTGTCATTCTCGTCCTCGATCAGACCGAACTCCCGCTCCACAAATGCTGTATCCAGTTCAACGCTAGCCATCGTCTTCTGGAACAACGACTCGCCTTCCGAGCCCAGCTTCACATCATAGTTGAAATCAAGCGCATAGCGGTAGTTGCCGACAATAAGGAATACTTCATTGGACCGGTGCCAAGTCTTCTGATCATAAGTAAACTCATTAGACAGCACAAGTGCCTTGCCGTTTTTAAGCGTTATTTCCGAAAGCTTCTCGTTACGCAAATAGTCCGGCTGAAAATCCTCTTTCAGGATGGCCTGTCTGCGCTGCAGCCATTTTTCCGCCGTATCCCCTTCAGTGAGGGATGTGATCTCTAATTCGAACAAGCTGTCTTTACTGAAGAAGGAAGGATTCGTAGATTCGGTATCCCGATACCAGCCCGACGGCAGCTTCACTTTCAAGCCGTAATCTTTATCATGGAATTCAATAAGGCCGTTTACGACTTTCGTAATATCTTTCAATTGTTTGTCGGACTTGTCAAAGCTAGGTTTAAAGCTGTTCAATAAAGTTTGATACGAATCTAGCACTGCCTTTTCCTTGCCTGCAGTACCGACAATGACCAGATACAAATCTTCGCCTTTCAGAATACCCCGGTATTCGAAAAGCTGTTCCCGCTCCTTCGTACGCGTGACGATTTTTTCAACGTTGTAGCCGCCGACCGTTAACGTACGCTTATCCAACGTTACTTCGTCAGAATCAAACCATGCCTGTATTTCTTTGCGAACCTCTTCACTCGTCAGCTCTCCGACATTTTTAATCGTAGCCACGACAACATGGCTGCTTTTCGCATCTGCCCAAAAGACGATCGCTCCGTCATCGCTTTGGTTTGCCAGCGCCAGGCCCGGCGGGTAGTTCATCGACCAGCCGAGATAGCTGTCGCCGACTTTTGTTTTGCCATAGTCGGTGTCGATACTGCTTCCTCCGCCCGCACTATTCGCGCGATTGCCCTTAATGACGATTTCCTTCGTTGCCGAATCTTTGCCAATCGTCGCGCCAAATGCTTCAACGATTACACGTACTGGCACCATCGTCGTATTTTTAACGATAACAGGGGCAACCGTTACCGTCTTGGAAACGTTGTTTACTTTTACGGTTTTACTGCCGATCGTAACAACGACCTTCTTATCATTGTAAGTCAGTGTAATGATTTTATTGTCCTGCAATTGAAGCGAAGCACCAAATGCTTTCGTGATAACGCTGAGCGGAACCATCGTCGTTCCGTTCGCTTCGTAAGGGGCTTGCACCTTCAAGCTTTCACCGTTGATGTTAACGGTAGAACTGCCGATTTTAAATCGAACCTCCACCGTTGCTGATTCATTTGCTGCGAATACGGCTCCTGGCAGCAGGCCGACTACAACCAGAACGGCGAGCAGCATGAGGAACGAGCGTTTCATTTTAACAGTCATATCGTTTTCAATTCTCCTCTTTAACTATCGATTTTAATGGAACTATTTCGCATCGGAAGCGGCTAGCGTAATTTGGCGCGTAACGAGGTCGCCGTCAATCATCAGCATGATGCTCACTTGCTGGCCCGGCAAATAGGACTTCAGCAGCTCGTTCAACTCAACGATCGATGAAATTTGTTTGCCAGCTACCGAGTAAAGCACATCACCAGTCTGGATGCCGAGTTTACGAGCCGATTCGGATTTTACCGAGGTGACAGTCAACGGCTCCGATGTTGGCAAACCTACGATCGCCTCCCAGCTTTCCTCCAGCTCGAATCCAAGCGACGCCCGTTTCACATATCCATATTTGAAAAAGTGATCGGTCACGTATTTCACCGTATCGGCCGGAACGGAGAAGCCGAGGCTGTCGACGCCCTCGTCTACGAACTTCAATGTATTGATGCCGATGATCTCGCCCTTCATATTGACGAGCGGCCCTCCGCTGTTGCCCGGATTAATCGCCGCATCCGTCTGCAGCAGCCGGTAAGCCGATGAGATGGAGCGATTCATGCCGCTGAGGACGCCTGTTGTCGCCGAGTTTCTTAATGTAAAAGAAACCGGAGTACCGATTGCAATAACGGTCTCACCCACCCGCAGCTTTAATGGCAGCGGCGCGAATTTGGCGACCGGCAGCTTTGTTGCATTGATTTTCACCAATGCTAAATCGCTGGTTTCATCCATATTCGATCGTTTCCCGCTATATTTCTTGCCGTCAGCAGTTACGACCGTAATATTCTTCAGATCCTTCACGACATGGGCGTTCGTCAGTATCCAGCCATCCGCTTTCATAATGACACCCGTACCGTGCTGCAAGGCGTACCGCTTATCGCCTCCGCCGTCATAGTTGCCTATAATGGCGACTACCGAAGGGGATGCTTTCTCGATAACGGACGGGATATCCGCCGGCGTATACGAATACGTCTTCGTTGAATCATTGTAGCTTCCAGCTCCGCCAAGCTGGTTAGTCAATGAAGATGCTTTGACGTAAACCTCGCCATTTACTTTTGTAGCGCTTAGTTGAAAAGCCCCTCCTGAGCTGGCCGATCCCGCAGCGAATGCAGTCCCTGCCAGCAGCAGCGCTCCGGCCGTACCCAAGACAACCGCACGAAGCATATTTCTTCGCACTCTCTCACTCTCCCAATTCGGAAATTCATAGATTCCAAAATATAACAACTAATAATATATAGTAGCATGCACACCCCTATATTACAATCTGGAACTAAAAGTTTTGTCATCCTCTCATTCGCTTTCTCCGATTTGTTTACTTCTTATGCGATATTGGCTTTTCTGCTTAAAAATTAGGTGTATCCGTCAGCAGGATGATATACTGATAATGGCTAATATATTAATTGACCCACTATATTGAGGAGGTACGAATAAAGATGAAATTGGGAGTATTCGCAGTATTGTTTGCTCAGAAGCCTTTCGAGGAAGCGCTCGACTATATCGCAGCCAAAGGACTGGAAGCGGTTGAAATTGGTACGGGCGGTTACCCAGGCAACGCACACTGTGATCCGGACGTATTGCTCGCGGATGCAGGAAAGTTGAAAGCGTTTAAACAAGCAGTAGAATCACGCGGTCTCATTATCAGCGCACTTAGCTGCCATGCCAACCCTTTGCACCCGCAAAAAGCGCTGGCTTCTGCAGATGACGCCATCATCCGCAAAACAATCGAGCTTGCCAATCGTCTTGAAGTACCGGTTGTCAACACGTTCTCCGGTTGCCCTGGCGACCATGAGGATGCTAAATATCCGAACTGGCCGGTAGCTCCATGGCCTAATGATTACCAAGAAATTCTGACTTGGCAATGGGAACAAAAAGTTATTCCATATTGGTCTGAAATCGGCGGCATCGCTGAAGGCAGCGGCGTGAAGATTGGCCTTGAGCTGCACGGCGGCTTCTCTGTCCACAGCCCAGGCACGTTGCTCCGCCTCCGCGAAGCGGCAGGCAAAGCAATTGGCGCTAACCTTGACCCTAGCCATATGTGGTGGCAAGGCATCGATCCGGTTCAAGCGGTTCAAATTCTTGGCCGTGAAGGTGCGATCCATCACTTCCACGCGAAGGATACGACAATCGACCCAATCAACGTTAACCGTCACGGTGTAACGGACATGCAGTCCTACGCGCTTATGCTTGACCGCGCTTGGCAGTTCCGTACAGTCGGCTTCGGCCATGATCTCAAAACGTGGGCGGACATCATCAGCGCGCTCCGTCTTGTGGGTTACGACTATGTTGTCAGCATCGAGCACGAAGACGGCCTGATGTCGGTAGACGAAGGCTTCTCGAAAGCCGTTGCGAACCTGCAGCAAGTACTGATCAAAGAGCCACTGGGTGAAATGTGGTGGGTATAAGCTAGACGAAAAAGCCCCGAAAGCGATGCGATATCGCTCTCGGGGCTTTTTTTGCGCTGCTATTCAACTAAGGCTTAGCGAACAACTTCTTCGCCGTTCAAGATGAGACGGTAGCTGATATCCGCCTTCAGTGACTCGGATACCGCGCAATACTTCTCCTTGCCCATCTCGATCGCTTTCCAAATCCGGTAATCCGGCAAATCACCGTTTACTTTAAATACCAGCTCGATATGGGTAAAGCTCTTCGGCATTTCTTCCTTGCGCGTGCCGTTAGCTTCAATCTCGATCGACTGAATCGAGCCAAGGAAAGCGTCCAAAATCATCGTGACATCGATACCGATGCAGCCCGCCAGGCCGGCGAGCAGCAATTCCATCGGCGTAGCGCCTTTACCGTCGCCGCCGTAAGCCGCCGTAGCGTCCATACCTACCGGATAACCGGAAGGGCCCGTCGATTCAAAGGCTCTTTTGCCCTGCCATATAGTTGTTACATTCATCTGTATCCCGCTTTCTCTCGTGAGGTTAGTGTTGTACAGCAATTCGTATCAATGCTGATTGATTTTGTTGAGAAAACGCTGCGCCCGCTCTGTCTTTGGCTGCCCGAAAAAAGTCTCGGGATCATTCTCTTCCACAATGACGCCGCCATCCATAAATAAAACGCGGTTTGCAACGTTGCGGGCAAAGCTCATCTCATGGGTAACGACCAGCATCGTCATCCCTTCTTCCCTTGCGAGCATCCGCATCACATCCAGCACCTCGCCAACGAGCTCTGGGTCCAGCGCAGAAGTAGGCTCGTCAAACAGCAAAATATCCGGTTCCATTGCCAGCGCTCTGGCGATCGCAACACGCTGCTGCTGACCGCCGGACAGCTTGGACGGATAAGCGTCCCGCTTGTCTGCCAAGCCAACGCGCTCCAGCATTTTCATACCAAGCTGCTCGGCTTGAGCACGCGGCATTTTCTTAACAATGAGCAAGGATTCAATGACGTTGCCCAGCGCTGTTTTATGCGGATACAAGTTAAACTGCTGGAACACCATCCCCGTCTGTTTACGGATGTTAAGCAGGTTGTTCTTAAAAGCACGATTCTTCATCCCGGCTTCCAGCCGTACGCCGTTTATTTCAATAGCGCCCTTAGTTAATGTCTCCAAGCCGTTCAGACAGCGAAGCAGCGTACTTTTGCCGGACCCGCTTGGCCCAAGCAATACGACGATTTCACCCTGACGGACTTCAAGATCGATCCCCTTCAGCACTTCGTTATCATGATAAGTCTTCGACAGCTCTTTCGTTACGATCATCGTCATCGTTTGTTGTCACCTCAGTATGCTTTGGACAAGCGTTTCTCCACCGCTTCCAGAATGGCGGAGAACACTGTGCTCATCACCCAGTACATAATCGCAATACCGATGTAAAAAGGCATGTTGACATAGTATCTGGCAATGAGCAGCTGCGCGGAACGGAGAAGCTCCGGTACGGCGATAAAAGAAACGAGCGACGTCTCCTTCAGCATGCCAATAAAGGTATTGCCCATCGGCGGTATCGCCACTCGGGCCGCTTGCGGGAGTACGATTCTTCGCATTGCCTGCCAGGAGGTCATCCCCGTGGCAAGCGCCGCTTCGGTTTGCCCTTTTGGAATCGAGAGAATCGCACCGCGTATCGCTTCCGACAAATACGCTCCAATGTTGACGCTTAGTGCGATACAAGCAGCCGTTAGAGGCCCCAGCGTTATGCCGTAGTCGACGAGACCGTAATAGACGATCACGATCTGTACGAGCGCGGGCGTACCGCGGATAACAGAGACATATACGCGCGCCGCCCAGCGAACTGGCCGATTGCCTTTTAACCGGGCCAATGCAACCGCAATCCCGATAAAGAGGCCGAAGAACATCGAAATGACGGCGATATAGAGTGTATAGTAGGCCCCTTGGAACAAAAGCTCCCAATTCTCAAAGACAAGCTCCATAACAGGCAAATCCCTTCTCGCTTAACGCTTTAAGCTCTTTTATTGCGCGGCTGGCTTCTCACCGAACCATTTCTCGAAAATTGTGTCGTAAGTGCCGTCTGCCTTCAGATCCTTCAACGCTTGATTCAATGCGTCCCGGAATTCCGGATTGTCCTTGCGTACTGCGATGCCGGCGCTGTCCGCTTTGATCGGCTCGCCTACCGCTTTAATTTTAAAGCCGTTTTTATCAACGATTGGTTTCAAAGCGTGAATGTTATTGATCGTTGCGTCGATACGGCCTGCATTCAAATCTTGAAGGGAAGTAATCACATCGTCATAGGTTTTGATCGTGAATTTGCCGACTTTCGGAATGGCAACATCGCGCAGGTAAGTCTCATCATTGGTGCCTAGGCCAACACCGATATTTTTACCTTTAAAATCTTCAAGCTTCGTAATCGCCGTATTTTTCTCAGGCACGATAATTTTCACTTCGTTCGTAATATATGGTTCAGTAAAGTCGATGACCTTTTTGCGTTCATCTGTAATCGTTACTTGGCTGATAATCGCATCAAATTTTTTGGCTTGCAAGCTGCTGATCAGTCCAGAAAAATCTTGAGCTGTAAACTCTACTTTCACGCCAAGGCGTTTCGCCACTTCTTTCGCAATGTCGGCGTCAAAGCCGTCGATTTCATTCTTGTCATTCGTGAAGTTGTAAGGTGCGTAAGTACCCATCAGACCAACCTTGAGCACGCCCGATTCCTTCACTTGATCCAGTAAATTCGAAGTCTGTGCGGAAGGGGAAGGACTAGCCGCATTGTTGGAGCCTTTATTCGTATTGTTCGAGCCGCAAGCGCTAAGAACCAGTGCCAAAACCAGAATCGCCGCAGCGATTGGGAAAAATCGTTTTTTGTTCGATGTCATGTTGTTTCTCTCCTTATTATTGTCTCTCTAATAATGTGTCCGTGTTTCGTTGCATCTATTTTCTTAAATGCCCAGCAAGCCGAAAAATTCGAATCGAGCCGTTTCCGCTGCTAATTTTTCCAGCGGATAAGAGGAAAGCGGATTGTTGTCTGTCCCTTGCTTTTGAAAAAGCCATCTAGAGATAATGCCTTCAATCAAGCTCATGAGCAAAGCTGCTCTTAGCTTGGCATCGATCGTCTCCGGCAGCATGCCGAGTTCGATAGCCCTCTCGATGTTGCGAAGGAATGCATTCTCCATCGCTGCGCTGGTGTCGGCAATTTCTTTACGCACAGTCTCACTGAATGCGGTGCCGTCGAGCAGCATCCCCATTAAGTAACGATTGTTCTGGGCGAACCGGAATAACTCGATAAGCAGCGCCTCTGATGCTAACACCATATCCTGCACCGTACCCGTACCTTTGCGATAGCCCTGACCAATCACTTCAAGCAATTGCTCGCGCCCTTGCTGAACGATCTCGATGGCAATCGCTTCCTTGCTGCTGAAGTACCAATAGAAGGTTCCTTGCGCAACGCCAAGATCGGCAACGATATCAGATATTTTAGTCGAATGATAGCCGCTGGTCGCAAAGCGCATCAAAGCAGCTTCCATCATTTGCGTTTTTCGTTCCGCGTTATGCGAGGTTTTTTTGGGTGGAATACGATCGCCTCCCTTATTTTCAATAACCGATTGACTAGTCAGTCAGTTTTATTTAAATCCTATCGGATAACTACAACATTGTCAAGCTGGTTACTTGGAATTATGGATCGGTACGTAAAAAAGCGTCCCCGACGCTAACCCTGGCGTCGGGGACACTTGTAATTGCTCTTACCGTCGGCTTATGAACGATTGCCGCGTACTGATTTTTTTCTGAAGAAAAGAATGGCTCCCAGTGCAATCAATGCAAAGCCAAACAGCTGCAAGCCTAAGAAGCCGGTCTCGCCTGTTTTCGGAAGCTGGTTCACATTCGGTGAGCCGTTGCCGTTCAAACCGCCGCCAAGCGGATTGAGTACGTCGATCTCGATCCAGATCTCTTCCTCATTGCCGTCTTCATCTACAACAATGATCGAGAACTTATCTTTGCCTACAAAGCCTGGAGCTGGCGTATACACCCACTTGCCATCCAGACCAATCGTTACTTTGCCATGCTCAGGCGGAACGCCTTGTTTAGGAACGCTGCCATCTGGGATCTCGATTTCGCCTTCAATCGGCGTATCCTTCGGTGTTGTTTCTCTCTCTACCGGAGGCGTTGTCGAAGGTCCATTGCTTGGCTTCGGCGTTGCACTAGGCTGCGAGCTTGGTGCTGAACTTGGTGCAGCACTTGGCGTCGTGCCAGGCGTTGCACTAGGGTCTACACTAGGTGTTGCGCTAGGATCTACGCTAGGTGTTGCACTTGGGCTTGGTGATACGCTTGGTGTTGGGCTTGGACTAACACTTGGGCTAGGACTTGGATTTGGCAGCATAATTATTTTACTGTTTGCTACCGTTACTCCCGCAGTTGCGTGCGAGCTAATTGTAACTGTTTTGTTATTTTCCGTTTCAATGATGCGATAACCCGTTGGTGCTGTAATTTCCTTCAACGTATACGTGCCATAAAGCAAGCCAGTGAACGTTGCTTTACCCGTTACGTCGGTCGTCTGTTGTCCAACCTTCACATTCGAGCTGTTGTACAATTCGAATACAGCGCCTGCTAACTTTCTATCGGCATCATTGATATCTACCTTCGTAATTTCCAAGCTGCCTTTTGGTTTCGTATTCGCAATGGTGATGTCTTTAACCGTTTTTGAGTCAATCGTCACCGTGCTCGTTTGCTGCGAGGCAATAATTTCGTACCCCGCTGGTGCCGAGATTTCTTTCAGTGTGTACGTATCGAATAGCAGGCCTGTGAAAACAGCTTTACCTGTTGCATCAGTCGTCTGTTGATCGACTTTCACGTTCGCACTGTTATACAGTTCGAATACAGCGCCTTGAAGCTTAATGCTGTTATCGTCGACATCGACTTTCGTCACGATGAGACTGCCTCTAGACTTGCTGTTTTTCACCGTTACCGTTTTTGCGGCAAGCGTGTTGATCGTGATGCTTTGGTTGTTCTCCGATGCGATAATGTCATAACCGGACGGCGCTGCAGCTTCTTTCAGCGTATAGGTGCCATATACCAGGTCCGAGAAGATTGCTTTGCCGGTTGCGTCGGTTGTTTGTTGATCGACTTTCACATTCGCGCTGTTGTACAGCTCGAATACGGCACCCGAAAGCTTCGTATTGTTGTTATCAGCATCAACTTTGGTAACTTCCAAGCTGCCTTTTGACTTGCTGTTTGTTATGGTAACGTCTTTAGCAACTGCTGCATTAATCGTAATTGTACTCGTTTGCTGCGATGCATCAATTTCGTACCCTGCAGGTGCAGAAGCTTCTTTCAGTGTATACGTACCGAATTCCAGACCTGTGAAGGTTGCTTTGCCTGTTCCGTTCGTCGTTTGCTGATCGATTTTCACGTTCGAACTGTTATACAGCTCGAATACCGCGCCTTGAAGCTTAACATTGCTGTCGTCAGCGTCGACTTTTGTCACGACGAGACTGCCTTTGGACTTGCTGTTTTTGACCGTTACCGCTTTGACAGTCAATGAATTGATCGTGATGCTCTTGTTGTTCTCCGAAGCTACGATATCATAACCTGCAGGAGCAGTAGTTTCCTTCAGTGTATACGTACCGTAAGGAAGGTTAGTAAACACTGCTTTACCCGATACCGTCGTTTGCGTATCTACAAGAGTGTTGGAGCTGTTATATAGCTCAAACACAGCGCCGTCAAGCTTCACATTCGTATTGTCTGTATCGACTTTGGTAACTTCCAGACTGCTTTTCAGTTTGGTGTTCGTTACGATCAGTTCTTGCTCCGTAGCGGAGTTGATCGTTACAGCCTTGCTTGCCGTATCGATAGCATAACCGCTTGGCGCACCAGTTTCGTTTAATGTGTATTTGCCGTAAAGCAAATTAGTGAACACATACTCGCCTGCTCCAGTTGTTTCGCCCGTTACTTTCTGGCCATTGGAGTTTCGGATGAGTTCAAATTTCGCACCGTTCAGTTTGTTCGCATTGTTCTCGCTATCTACTTTGACGATTTTCAGCGAGCCGCGATACGTATTGCCTGTACCCTCTCCTCCGGATAAGGAGACTGTTACTTCAGAAGGGTTGCTGATCGACTTCTCAATACCGCCCGAACCGGTGAATTTGACGTTATTCGTCACTTTTTCTCCGTTGGTGGCATCAATCATTGATTCATACTCCAGCCAGTACGGCTTCGTAATCTGGTGCTTAAAGCTAAGCTCGAATGTCTCATCGCTATTGACGGAACCATCCGTGATTGGCGTAAAGGTAAGTGTATACCCATGCTGCGGATCATCAGGGTCTGTAATCAAAGCCCCTCTGGTTACATTGCCTTGCGCATCAACAACCGTCTGATAGAGCTTGAACGACTCTTTAATCAGCGTCTGCTTTTTGCCAGGCACGTCAATGATTTTGGCATCGTCAACGGTCGATTGACCGCGGTTAATGTCAATTTTCCACTTGATCGTTGCGCCGCTTTGTTGTCCCGATTTCGCAACGTATTCACCAGCTTGCTTGATCGTTACGGTGCTGTTCAGTTCTTTATTCGCATAACCGTCGCCCTTCAGAATCGCCTTGTTTGGCACGTTCTGATCAATCAGCACGCCGCTCATGCTTGTATCGAACGTAATGTAATAAGGACGATTAATCGGGTTATTGAATGTAACCGTGAGCTCTTGATTTCCGTTAGCCAAAGTCACCACATTATGCGTGTAGTCTGTAAACTCGGTGCTGCTTTTTGTCACGCTGCCGTTCGCATTAACGGTTAGCTCGAACACTTTTAAAGTGTTCAAGTCGATAGCTTGCTTATGCTGCAGTTCATCTACAACGCTGACATTCGACATCGCTTTACTGTTGTAGTTGACAGCGATTCCCCAAGTCAACGTCTTGGAGACTGCATTATAAGTCCCTTCTTTATAACCGTTCCATTGTGTTTGGTTATTAGGGGTATAGGTTTCTGTTACAACTTGATTTTGCCCGTTAGATCCGTCGCTGTTCTCGCTCCAATAATAAGTTCCTTTGTTGCCGAAGCTGAAATTGGAGTTCGAGAGGTAGCTCGTATTAATAAAATCGTATTGCGTCGTGTAAGTTATTGTGTATGTGCTGTTGCCATTTGGAAGCCCGATCTGGAATCCTTTTTCCGTTGCTTCGTTCAAAGCGTCCAGATAGGTGAGTGTGTAGACAGAGCTTGTAACGGTAACTCCGTTCTGCTTCACAGTCAGACTTCCTGGAACGAGCTTCAGTCCCGCAGGAAATTCATCTTTAAATGAAGTATTGTACAGGAAGTACTTGTCCTTGTTCAAATTAATGGTCCAATCCACTGTACGAGCTGCATAATTGACATTCCCATGAGTTTTGCTCAAGAAATGCTGTTTAATGCCTACATCAACACCATTCGATTCTTTGCCTATTGAATAGGCTTTATTGGTGATGGTGTCATTGTTGTAAATGTTGCCTGTTGGTTTCGTCTTATATTCGATAATATAAGCGGAGCTTGTTGCAGCTTTAATTACAACATTAAATCCGTTTTTATTGGCATTGTAATTCGGATGGCTGGATACATTGGTATCCACTGTGTAATCAGTAGGGATATTCAGTCCTGCCCCTGTCGTGCCGGCTACAGGGTTTGCAACTGGATAAACCTTAATCGAATTCAAGTCAATCGAATGCTCTTTGTCGAACAAGTCGGTCAGTACTGTATTTGCGGCAAGCGGGTCTTCGCCAAAATTGTATTTGACCGTCCAGTTGATTTCTTGTGTACTTTCATTGTAGCTTCCGGACTTCTCTAAAAACTTGCCGCGCTGGTTTTGAACCGTAGCCGGTGCTTGAACGTTAAAGCTGTTTCCGCCGACGTTGCCGGTGAACTTAGCTGTGTTCGTAAAGTTAGCTTTCGTAATGTCCGTAATGTCCGTCTCAAATACGAGGCGGTGCGGCCGGTTAATATCTCCCAGCTCCACTTTCAGCTCGGTAGAAGCTCCTGCAGGTTCCGTTACCGCGCTAGGAGTAACCAACACCGGATTCGACAATGTGCCATTCGTATTGATGTCCATTTGGTACACTTTAATGGAACCAGGAACATAAGTAAGTCCCGCAGGTATGTTGTCGGTCACTACCCCGGATTTAATATTTTTCAGGTCTGTATTAACATCTACAGTCCATGTAATTTTGGTGGCATTAAACGGCTTATCCGCTAGGCCCTTCTTATTGATAGGGGTTCCGTTGCTAGGTGCGATCGGAATTGTAATCTCATCACCAATCGCGAACTTCACTTTTACTTCCGTCTTCTGCTGCACGCTCGCGCTTGTAAATTTACTCCAGAAGTTTAATGTACCGTTCGATGGCGTACCTGCATTAATTTCCTCGTTGAACGTCATCGTGACGGTTTTCGTATTTTTATCCATCTTGAACGTGCCTACCGATGGATCACCGGCCAGATTGGTTAAAGGAATGTCATTGTACATTTCCATCTCGGCTGGCAGTTGAAATACAAAGGTATCGCCTGCTGAGTAAGTATGATTTTCCGGCAGCGCCCATTCATAGCTTAATTTAAGCTCTTTTTCAAGCTCCACCCGATATTCAGTGTTTACGTAATCATCACCCTGATAGACCGACGCGATAACCGTCTGTTCCTGATCTTTCGGAGTGAGCGTCATTTTCGTTAAGATCGTACCTTGAATCGTACCTGCAGCTTCAACCTTGTTGAAGTAACCGTTAAAATTCATGTACTGAAAGATAAGCAGAAAAGCCAGTATCATTGCCACTGATTTTTTTCTCATTGCTTTGAACCTCCAACTTGATGAATTAAATAATGAATGAAAAGATACTTTACATTCCCTCCTTTTCCGTTTATGACAATCGGCCTGCAATGGGTTGCCTTCATGCTATAGTGAAAGGCGTTGTCGTTTTTTAGCAGAAAAATAGATATGCACTCCACATTATGTCGCATGGTCCTATACATAATCTGAACAATGTCGAAATACCCAAAAGAAGGCACAAAAAAAGCCTGCTGAGTGAGCAGGCTTTACTTTTGGCAAGTATTTGGTTAGCTAACCTATGCCATCCATACTTTAAAGATCATGATGTAATCTATGTACAGGAAAAGCGCTAACGATACAGCCGTGAATCCGATTGCAAAAATATTCTTCTTCGGACGCGTCATCACTAGTCGTACGAATCCGATCCCAATCAGAATGGTGAATGCAAGCATAAACCAGTCGAAATGGTTGATGTTGCTGGTTGCTTTTGCTGCCTCTTCTGCCAAAAACATCGGGTACCCTCCTTTTATTCACACGTAGCCTATATTAATTATATGTTATCTTCTGATGCTCTTTGATGCAAGTCCGAACTTGGATTCGTAACAACTTTGTCACCATTTTTTTTATTTTCCTTATTAATGAAGCAATTTTTACGTGTTACCCTATAGACTTTACGAAATACTACCACAGCAGTCATTCCTCTAACAATAAAATGTCCATCTCTTCCATTGTTTATTACCGCCTGTTTTCTTTCTATCGCTGCCGAAGCTAAAAAAATGGTCGAATGAGCATTACTCATTCGACCGTTCATCATTCATTTATGATTCGGCAGCGCCAGCCGCGACGCTTTCTGCTTGACGATGTTTGTTAGCGGTACGTTCGCGGTCGCGTTCCAAAATTGGCTTTAAATATTTGCCGGTATAAGAGCCTGAGACTTTGATGACTTCCTCCGGCGAGCCCGCAGCGACAATCATGCCGCCGCCGTTACCGCCCTCTGGCCCCAAATCGATCAAATAATCCGCCGTTTTGATCACGTCCAGATTATGCTCGATGACAAGTACGGATTCTCCAGAATCAACAAGACGATGCAGGACATTCAACAGCCGATCGATATCGTCGACATGCAATCCCGTCGTTGGTTCATCCAGAATGTATAACGTTTTGCCGGTGCTGCGGCGATACAGCTCGGAAGCCAGCTTCACCCGCTGCGCTTCGCCGCCAGACAATGTCGTTGCCGGCTGCCCCAGTTTCATATAACCGAGTCCAACATCAAGCAGCGTTTGCAGCTTCCGATGAATACGCGGGATGTTCTCGAAAAAGCTGCAGCCGTCTTCGATCGTCATCTCCAGCACTTCGGCTATATTTTTGCCCTTGTACTTAACCTCAAGTGTTTCCCGGTTATAACGCTTGCCCTTACAAATCTCGCATGGCACATAAATATCCGGCAAGAAGTGCATCTCAATCTTAATAATTCCGTCGCCACGGCAAGCCTCGCAGCGGCCGCCCTTCACATTGAAGCTGAACCGGCCTTTCTTATAACCGCGAACCTTCGCTTCATTAGTCGTTGAATACAGGTCGCGAACATCATCGAATACGCCGGTATAGGTAGCAGGATTGGAACGAGGCGTACGCCCGATTGGCGATTGGTCAATATCGATGACCTTCTCCAAATGCTCCAAGCCGCGAAGCTCCTTGTATTGACCAGGCCGCGTCTTCGCTTTGTTCAAATCGCGAGCAAGCGTTTTGTACAAAATCTCGTTGACGAGCGTAGATTTGCCGGAACCGGAAACACCGGTTACCGCGGTAAAAATACCTAGCGGAATTTTCACATTCACACTCCGCAGGTTGTTTTCCTTCGCGCCGCGAATTTCGAGCCATTTCTCACCCGTAGCTCTGCGTTGTTGCGGTACTTCAATGAACTTCCGTCCGCTTAAATATTGTCCGGTGAGCGAATTCTCGTCCTCCATCACTTCTGCCGGGGTTCCTTCGGCGATAATCTGTCCGCCGTGAATACCGGCGCCAGGACCGATGTCGATAATATAATCAGCTGCAAGCATCGTGTCCTCGTCATGCTCAACGACAATGAGCGTATTACCGAGATTACGCATATGCTCCAGCGTCTCAATTAGCTTATCGTTATCCCTTTGATGCAGTCCGATACTTGGCTCGTCCAAAATATACAGGACGCCCATCAGGCTCGAGCCTATTTGCGTAGCCAAGCGAATGCGCTGCGCTTCACCGCCAGATAACGTACCGGCTGCACGGCTCATCGACAAGTACTCCAAGCCTACGTTGACCAGGAAGCCAAGACGGCTGTTGATTTCTTTCAGAATCAAATTAGCAATCTGGCGTTCTTTGTCGTTCAGATTAAGCGTAGTGAAAAACCGCTGCGCTTCGCCGATCGATAGAGATGTAACATAGGAAATACTTTGCGCCCCGATCGTTACCGCTAGACTTTCTTTTTTGAGCCGGTGGCCTTTGCAACTGCTGCAAGGCTTCGCACTCATATAGGCTTCAATATACTCGCGCATCATATCGGATGCGGTATCCCGGTAACGACGCTCCAAGTTATGGACGATCCCTTCGAACGGAACGTATGCTTCTTTGCGGTGGCCGAAGTCATTCTCATAAACGAACTTGACTCGCTCGCCTCCTGTACCGTAGAGCAGCTTCTTCATCTGCTCAGCAGAGAGCTCAGCAACCGGTACATCCTTCGGAATATTGTAATGCTCACACACCGCGCTTAAAAACTGAGGATAGTAATTGGATGTGCTGCCCGCCCATGCTTCAAATGCAGCTTCGTTAATTGATTTGCTCGTATCCGGTACAAGCAGATCCGGATCGACGATCATCTTCACACCCAAGCCGTCGCATTCCGGACAAGCACCATAAGGGCTGTTGAACGAGAACATCCGCGGTGCAAGCTCTTCGATGCTGAATCCGCATTCCGGACAAGCCAGGTTCGAACTGAACAACAGCTCTTCCTGATCGATAACATCGACGAGAGCACGGCCCTCAGATAGCTTCAAAGCCGTTTCCAAAGAGTCGGCTAATCGGCTGTGAATATCCGATTTCACAACGATCCGGTCCACGACGACCTCAATCGTATGCTTTTTGTTTTTCTCCAGCTCGATTTTCTCGCTCAATTCGCGAAGCTCACCGTTCACCCGTACACGTACATACCCTTGCTTCTGAATATCAGCAAGCAGCTTTGTATGTTCGCCCTTACGGCCTGAGATCAACGGGGCTAATATTTGCAATTTTGTTCTTTCCGGGTACTCCATAATCCGGTCAACCATTTGTTCGACCGTTTGCGAGGTAATCTCGATGCCGTGATCCGGACAATGCGGCTTGCCTACCCGTGCGTATAACAACCGCAAGTAGTCATAAATTTCAGTAACGGTACCGACGGTTGAGCGCGGATTACGGCTTGTCGTTTTCTGATCGATCGAGATGGCCGGCGAAAGGCCCTCGATAGAATCGACATCCGGTTTCTCCATCTGCCCAAGAAACTGCCGGGCATAAGCCGATAAAGATTCAACGTAGCGACGTTGTCCTTCCGCGTAAATCGTATCGAAAGCAAGCGAGGACTTGCCCGAGCCGCTAAGTCCCGTCAGCACGACGAATTTATCGCGTGGAATTGTGACGTCAATATTTTTCAAATTGTGGGCGCGGGCGCCCTTAATGACGATTTTATCACTAGCCAATCGAAAGCCCTCCTATCCCTTTCATCTCTCTATCCCATTTCGGCACGAAGCTCAAGCAGCGCATCACGCAATTCTGCGGCTTTTTCGAATTGCAAGCTTTTCGCCGCTTCCTTCATCTCGGCCTCCAGCCTCTGGATCAGTGACTGACGGTCTTTCTTTGACATATTGCCTTTGCCGACACCCGTCAAATAATCGGCCTTTTCTTCGGCGACCTTCGTCGCTTCGATTACGGCATGCACCTTTTTGCGGATCGTCTGCGGCGTAATGCCATGCTTCTCGTTATGGGCGATCTGAATGCCGCGACGGCGCTCCGTCTCCTTGATCGCTTTGTCCATCGAATCGGTAATTTTATCGCCGTACATAATAACACGTCCGTCGCTATTCCGCGCTGCGCGGCCAATCGTCTGAATGAGCGAGCGCTCTGAACGAAGGAATCCTTCCTTATCGGCGTCAAGAATCGAGACGAGCGACACTTCCGGCAAGTCCAATCCTTCCCGCAGCAAGTTGATGCCTACAAGCACATGGAATGTACCGAGCCGTAGATCACGTAAGATCGCAATCCGCTCCAACGTCTTGATATCAGAATGCAAATAACGCACTTTGATGCCAATTTCCTTGAAATAATCGGTCAAATCCTCCGCCATCTTCTTCGTCAATGTTGTGACAAGGACACGTTCATCCTTCGCAATCCGATCCCGAATCTCAACAAGCAGGTCATCGATTTGCCCCTTCGTCGGACGCACCTCAATGATGGGATCCAGCAGGCCGGTTGGCCGGATAATTTGCTCCACCATCGTCGGGCAATATTCCAGCTCGTATGGGCCGGGTGTTGCGGAAACATAAATGGCTTGCGTGACTTTCCCTTCAAACTCCTCGAATTTCAACGGCCGGTTGTCCATTGCAGACGGAAGACGGAAGCCGTGATTAACCAGCATTTCCTTCCTCGCCCGGTCACCGTTGTACATCGCCCGAATTTGCGGCAGCGACACATGTGACTCGTCGATCACGATCAGCATATCTTCTGGAAAATAGTCCATCAGCGTATATGGCGTTGCGCCGCGCTCCCGGAACGTCAGCGGGCCCGAATAGTTCTCGATGCCCGAGCAGAAGCCCATTTCCGCCATCATCTCCAGATCATAGCGGGTGCGCTGCTCCAGCCGCTGCGCTTCCAGCAGCTTGCCTTCTTCCCGCAATACCGCTAGCCGTTCCTCCAGCTCACGCTCGATGTTGACGAGCGCAACCTTCATCGTCTCTTCCTTGGTTACGAAGTGAGAGGCCGGGAAAATGGCGACATGCTCGCGTTCCCCGGCAATTTCGCCAGTGAGCACGTCAATTTCAGTAATACGTTCAATCTCGTCGCCAAACAGCTCGACCCGAATCGCCCGTTCATTGTTCGCTATCGGAAAAATCTCTATAATGTCGCCGCGCACACGAAACGTACCGCGGGTAAAGCTGATATCATTGCGCGCGTATTGGATATCGACGAGCTTATGCAAAATCGCATCGCGTGGCTTCTCCATCCCTACCCGAAGCGACAGCACGAGACTGCCGTATTCATTAGGAGAACCGAGACCGTAGATACAGGAAACGCTGGCAACGATAATGACGTCGCGGCGATCGAACAGAGAGCTCGTCGATGCATGCCGCAGCTTGTCAATCTCGTCGTTGATGCTGGAGTCCTTCTCGATATACGTATCGGTGGAAGGGATGTAAGCTTCCGGTTGATAATAGTCATAGTAACTGACGAAATATTCTACCGCGTTGTCGGGGAAAAATTCCTTGAACTCGCTGCATAACTGCGCTGCTAGCGTTTTGTTATGCGCAATGACGAGTGTCGGCCGATTCAGCTGCTCAATCGCATTGGCGATCGTATACGTCTTCCCTGTCCCAGTCGCTCCGAGCAGTGTCTGGTGCTTTACACCTGCGTTAACTCCCGCCACAAGCTCGCGGATTGCCCCTGGCTGATCACCTTGCGGCTTATATTCCGACTTCAACACAAACTTGTCTTTCACTTGCTTCCTCCACCCCGTTCCCGGCTCTTTGAATAACCATTTCTTGCATATATGCTTATAACCGCTATAAATATCAGGATAAACACAGATAGCTTTGCATCTGAGCATCAGCCTCCGCACTTATCTATCATTATAGTCAAATTTTCTCAAAACAAGCAGAAAAGAATCGTCTTTTACATCCCGATTCCATTTCCCCAAAATCAATATAAGAATGTATGTTCTCCTGTCTATTATAGCTTCAATAAGGGCGTGTTGCAATGGGAAAACAAGAGAAGACTCCTCCTAAACTTTGCAGTTTAGGAAGGAGCCTTCCAGTAGAGCCCACAGCGGCGATTTAGTGTCATTAGAGCGATGTTTCCTCGCTGGACGTTTTCTCCCGCGTTGTGCGGCGATTGGATGTTCTGGAGCTGCGAAGCAGCTCCAGCAAAGAGCTGGGTCCTGCTGCGGCATAATAATTCGCGTTCTCATCAGGCGCCAATATGACGCCAAGCTGATGATGGTCGCCGGCGTAACGCGCCCGCTGCACGAATTTCACTTCGCCCGCATGATTCAGAACTTCCAGCTTGCTGAGCGCCGAATTGCTTTGCAGCGCTGCATGCAAATCTTCTTTGTTATAGACGCGGGTGCCATTTACCTTAGCTAAAATCTCGCCAGATTGAAGTCCCATAGCCTCTGCCGGCGTCTCCGGCACGATGCCCAAGATACGCAGACCGCGGCGGTCATTCACGAACAATGGGCTTCTAGCCGCTTCTACCGATCGGCTGCGCCATATAATCACTTCATGCAGCAACAGGGATACCAGTGCGGCAAGCGGAAGCAGCACGGGCTGCCACCAAGCGAGCAAAGCGGCTCCCATCAAGCCGACGCTGAATAGCGTCAGCCCTTTGGCCGCATGCTTCGCCTTCTCCTTCGGGAGCATAGATCGGGTCAATTCGCTGAAGCCAATTACCATTGGCAGCGCAATGACCGTCCAGCCCTGCGACCAGTCAGCGCCAAGCAGCGGCGTCCACGGCAGCGCCGTCTGTTCGCCTCCGGCTGCCGGAACGAGCAGCAGCAGCGGCACTGGCCAGAAGCCTTGCAGCATATAGCCGCCAACCAGCTTGCCGCGCTTGCCCTCTAAGAACAGAGGCGTCGCAAGCTTGTCCCCTTGCCGGGCTACAAGCAGCGCTTCCGCCAAATGCAGAAGAGCAACGAGCATGAGCAAGCCCGGCATATCGATTTGCTCCAAAGATGCCGCCATGCGGGCAATCGTCCCGCCTTGATCGGCCAGCGGGAAAAATCCGGTCAGCCATTGAAGCAGAGCCAGAATGCCCGCTCCATAGGCGAAACATAAATAACGGATGCGGAACAGCATCAGCACTGCTGCAGCGCCCCATAACCACAGTACAGTCTCCTGGGTAATGGCGGCTCCTATAAACGCACCGATTACCGAGAAGCATAAGCCAGCCAGCAATCCAGCCAGCATAGCCCGGCCGAGCAGTCTTGGCCAGTAGTGAAGACGAACGGCAAACATTTGCCGTTCCAATCGGATTTGCCTCGTATACTGCAGGGCAATGAATAAAACCGCTATATAATAAAAAGGCTGTGCAAGCAAGTGCACCGCTGCCGATTCCAGTTGCTTTAATAGGGTTAAAGCTGTATCCACAGTTGCGACCGTCTCCTCTCCTATAACCTATGTACGCAAACAAAACCTTTGCGGCAAAAATAAAAGGCTGACTCCGACTAACCAGAGCCAACCTCTTATTTATTCGACGCGGCCAAGTTATTTCCTGCCGGCCGCTTTGATTGCTTCGATCATTTGAAGATCATGTCCTTCGTCACGCAGCCATTTCACAACAGCCTGCTCCAGCGCCTCCGCTGTTTTCACATCCACCTCACCGGTCGCTGAAAGGCCGGCATCACTCTGGAAGCTCTTCACCGCTTGAGCCGTCCCGTCGCTAAAGTAACCGTCATAGCGATCCAGATCATACCCAAGGCCGCCCAGCATCACCTGTACGCTTCGTACCTGCTCCCCAAGCATATCTTTGTGAAGCGGTTCAGCCAATGAAAGTCTGACCGCATTATATAAGGCCGGAGGCTGAACTTCGATATCGGGCTTAATCCCCTTTTCGTGAATCCAGTTGCCGTCAGGCGTCAGCCACTTCGCGATCGTCATCTTCACCAGACTGCCATCGCCAAGCGACTTGTTGTAGCTCACTTGAACCGTCCCTTTGCCAAACGTTGTCTCTCCAATAAGCACGGCGTTTGCGCGTTCTTTCAGTGCTCCGGCCAAAATCTCGGATGCGCTCGCGCTGCCTTTGTTGATAAGCACGACAAGCGGATATTTTTTCGCGACACCATCCTTCGATTTCGATGCATCCCGCTTCCCATCCCGGTCCTCGACCTGGACGATCGTCTCCTCTTTCGGCACAAAGGATTGTGCTACCTCCACGACAACTGGCAAAACTCCGCCCGGATTGTTGCGTACATCGATGACAAGGCCCTTCAGCCCTCCATTCTCTTCGAGACGGGCAAGTTCCTCCTTGAAGCGGTCTGCCGTATTCCATGAGAACTGGCGAATTTCAATGACGCCTATGCCGTCATCGCGCTTCTTGGCATACACCGTCTCGACGTCAATGTCGTCGCGAACCAAAATAAGCTCGATCGGTTCGGCATAGCCGCTCCGCACAATATTCAGCTTCGCTTTTGTTCCCTTTGGCCCGCGAATTTTGCCAACCGCCTCATTCAGACTTAAGCCATCAAGCTTCTCGCCATTGACCGACACGACGACATCTTTAGCCATCAGTCCGGCGCGCTCCGCCGGGGAGTCTTTAATCGGGGACACAATCGTAATCCGTCCCTTGTCCATCGTCACTTCCGCACCGATACCTGTGAACGAGCCTTCAATCGTTTCCGAAAAATGCTGCGCAGTATCCTTCTCCATATACACGGAATAAGGATCGTTCAACGAGGTCATCATGCCCCGGACCGCGCCGTCCACGAGCTTATTCCGATCCATTTCATGAACATATTTCGTCTCGATCAGATCGAGCACCGTATTCATTTTGGACAACTCCGCTTTGGAGAAGCCCTTGCCTTCAGCCGCGGCTGCCGAAACGGCAGGCCGTTTTCCCGCATCCTTCAGCATTCGCTGGTCCGCCCAGGTCAATGTAATTGCCATCGTGGCAATCATCGTCAACAGGACGAATGCGACTACGGTACGCCCTCTAAATTGCACCTCGACACCACCTTTGCCATGAATGGCCGCCGTACGCACAAACGCGCAAGCGAGCCATGCATGCGTCAAATTTCGCTAACCACGCTAGTATATGACAAGC
Source organism: Paenibacillus radicis (ex Gao et al. 2016) (assembly GCF_014641555.1). Lineage (GTDB taxonomy): Bacteria > Bacillota > Bacilli > Paenibacillales > Paenibacillaceae > Pristimantibacillus > Pristimantibacillus radicis. Next base: position 92,181 of record NZ_BMHY01000013.1, on the reverse strand, counting down.
CGTCCATCTTTATTGATCATTTTCCTTTTTTATATAGCTGAAAAATAAGGCAGCCGCTTGGCTGCCTCTGTCGTTTCTTCTAATTCTTCTTATTTCAAGTATCCGCTCGGATTGACCGGAACTTGATCTTTGCGCACTTCAAAGTGGAGATGCGGCCCTGTTGATATACCGGTATTGCCGCTTTCCGCGATTTTCTGGCCGCGTTTGACCGTATCTCCCTTGCTTACCAGCAAGCCGTTATTCTTTATATGGCCGTAAAGCGTCCATAGACCGTTGCCATGATCGATAATGATGCAGTTGCCGTAGCCGCTCCATACTTGCGAAACAATGACAACGCCGCCCTCAGCCGCATAGATGGATGTTCCTTGCGGTACTGCAAAATCCATACCGGCATGCAGCTTTTTCTTGCCTGTTACCGGATGAATCCGATAGCCGAAGTTCGAGCTTACCCGGTAGTTATCCCGGATTGGCATGGCAAGTTTGCCGCCGCTGTAAGGCGTTTTAATTTTTTTCTTTTCTTTTTCCAAATCGGAAACCTTCTTCGCCAGTGCAATCAGCAGTGCTTCCTGCTCCTCGCTGATTTCATCCAGTTCCTCGATCTTCTTGTTATAGTTAGCGATCAAAACTTCCTTCTGCTCTTCCTTCTTCTTCAGCTCCGACTTGTATGTCTGAAGCTTGGCGTAGGAGACTTTGACTTCATCCAGCGCTTTTGCAACTTTATCTTGCTTTTCAATAACGAGAGCCTTGTCTTTTTTATGCTGCTCCAGAATGTTGCGGTCCTGGCTTAAAATCGACTGCAAGGAATCAAAACGGTCTAGAAAATCCATAAAGCTCGTGGAGCTAAGCAAAACGTCAAGGTAAGAAACGAACCCATTCTCATACATCAATCGAAGACGCTGCTGCAGCAGCTGATCACGGGATTCGACACGCTGCTCCGCTTCCACTAAATCCTCGCCGGCTTGCTGAAGCTCCGCTTCCTTATCATCCACCTGCGTCTGTACGCGGACCAGATTGACTGTCACAGCGTCGAGCTCTTTCATAATCGTCTCAATCGATTTTTCAGCATCGGCTTTCTGTCCGTTAATCGAAGCCTTCTGCTGCTCCGCAGCAGCGGCGCTTTTCTCCGCTTGGTCGATCTGTTTTTTCGCGGCAGCAAGATCTTTATTGATTTTATCAATGGAGGAAGCGGCATGACCGCCTACAGGCTGCAACATAAAAACCGTCAGCATCGTTATGACAATAAGCAGTTTTTTCCCTTTCACCCTAGCGGTCACCTACACTTTCAAATATTTTCGAACCGAAATTGTACTTCCCCAAATACCAAGCAGCGTACCCAGACCAATCAGCAGCACACCTACCTGCATCCCGCAGTCCTCAACCGGCACCAGCTTCAGCAGCATTAATCCCAAATCTACTTTTGTCAGCCGCACGAGCTCCGAGTAGGAGAACAGCACAACCGCCGTCGTAATAACCGACGAGACGATGCCAATGATCGCGCCTTCAATGAAGAACGGCCAGCGAATAAATGCATTGGTCGCGCCTACCAGCTTCATAATGCCAATTTCACGCCTGCGGGCGATAATGGTCATTTTGATCATATTGGAAATTAGGAACATCGCCGTGAGACCCAAGCCGATTACGATAATGAGGCCGATATTGCGGACCGCATTCGTTATTTTGAACAGCGTCTCAATGGTGCCTTGTCCATATTTCACTTTGGTAATCGGCTTCATGTCATCCGACTTGTTGATTTCATTAATTTGCGCGGCAGCCGCTTCGATCGTTTGCGGATCGAATACTTCTACGGTGAATGAATCGGGCAACGGATTGCTTTCCTTGTCGTAGCCGTCAAGCAGATCATCGCCATCTTCGCCCAAGTTGTCGCGCAACAGCTCCAGCCCCTCTTCCTTGGAGACAAAAGTTACCTTGCTGACTTCTGTCATGCGGCCGATCTTGTTCTGCAGCTCGTTCTTCTTCTCCTGGTCGATATCCGTCTGCAAATAAACGCGAATCTGAACCTGGCTCTCGAAGTCCGCCGCCAAGCTGTTGATATTGAGAGCGACGATGAGAAACACGCCGAGCAGGAACAGGGAGATAAACATGGAGCTCATGGAGGCAAATGTCATCCACCCATTGCGGAGTATGCTTTTCAAGCCTTCGCGAATATGGCGAATCAGGGTGCTAAATCTCATAGCCGTACTCCCCTCTTGCCTCATCACGCGCGATATTGCCGTCCTCGATAGCGATGACGCGTTTGCGCATTGTATTGACGATTTCTTTGTTGTGCGTAGCCATCAGGATCGTCGCACCGCGGAAATTGATCTCTTCCAGCAGGTTCATAATGCCCCAGGACGTCTCGGGGTCAAGGTTGCCGGTTGGCTCATCCGCTACGATAACGGACGGATTGTTCACAATCGCTCGGGCGATCGCCACCCGCTGCTGCTCGCCGCCGGACAGCTGAGCCGGGAGACTGGCATGCTTATGCTTCAAGCCGACGAGATCCAGCACCTCCATCGTCCGCTTCTTAATGATGCGGCGGGGCGCTTCAATAACTTCCATCGCGAAGGCGACATTTTCATAAACCGTAAGCTTGGGGAGAAGTCTGAAATCTTGGAAAATGACGCCGATATTGCGGCGGACGTATGGGATTTTACGAGGCTTCAGCTTCCCGATATTGAATCCGTTGACGGAAATTTGCCCTTTGGTCGGCACTTCCTCCCGGTAAATAAGCTTCATAAATGTCGATTTGCCGGCGCCTGACGGTCCGACCAGGTAAACGAATTCATTACGATCTATGCGTACGGACACACCTTTAAGAGCATGTGTGCCGTCAGTGTAGGTCTTCCATATGTCTTGCATCTCTATCACAAAAGTCACATCCTGTTTTTTATATAAAGAAAACGGTCGATTACGGAGTAAGGGACGAGGTTGTGCGACACAACTCTCAACTCGCCAGCGTTACTAATTCGACAGGGATAGTCGAATTCCTCCACAATGGGGATTTTTCCCTCATATTTTCACAATTCTCATAATGTGTTTTTGGATTGCAGCAAGGGAAAAAAGAGCTATTTTCGACAAGGTATTCCGCGGATTGCCCGCTGCAAGAATGACAAGAATGGGCCGGCCGCTGCATATATATGAAATATTGTCATTTTGGGACAGGAAGAAGGGTGGTCAAGGGATGAAGAAAGTTCATATGGGTCTAATCGTTATTATTTCGCTGCTGCTCATCGCCTCGGTTGCTTGGGGAGGAATCTGGTATTATGCCCAGCAGGACACTGTGCCGGACGAGGTAACGGCAGGCGGCATCTCCATAGGCGGCATGAAGATTAACGAAGCGCTGGAGCTGCTGGATCAATACGAGAAAACGCTGGAGCAGCGGACGGTGAAGGTAGAAGCCAACGGAGAAACAGCAGACAGCAAGCAGTGGACGGTGACGCAAATTGGTTATAGTGCCGAATGGATTGACGTTCGGAATGATTTGGATCAGTTGCGGAAAGGTACAGTCTGGGAACGAGCCAAGTACCGCTACCACTTCCCGAAGCAATACGAGCTTGCGCAAACGTTTGACCGCGCTGTATTCGAGGATTTGGTCAACAAGCAATGGGGCTGGATCGACAAGAGCGAGTCTAAGGATGCGACCCGAACGATCACCGACAAAGATGAGGTCACCTATAAGCCGCATGTCGATGCCTTCCGGATCGACGTTGCTGCATTGGTCGAGGAGGTCAGCCCATGGGTAATCGTACCTTCGGAGGAGCTCGGCAAGGCGCCAGAAGCTTCGATTCATGCGAAGCTGCCTGTCGGGATATTGCATCCAAAGGTGACGCTGGAGCAACTGAAGGACGAGGGCATTGAGCGGAAAATTTTCGAGTATACGACCGATTTCCGAACAAGCGCTGCAGGCCGCGCCTACAATGTAACCGCGGCGGCAAATGCTTTGAATGACTGGCATCTTGCTCCAGGGGAAATTTTCTCATACGGAAAAGTCATAAAGCTGGCGGAAGAAAAATACGGGTTCAAAGAAGCACCGGTCATTCAAAACGGCAAGCTGGTTCCCGGCGTTGGCGGAGGCATTTGCCAAGTGTCCAGCACCTTGTACAATACGATTATCCGCACCGGCATCGAAATCGTAGAGCGCCGCAACCACTCGCTGCCGGTCGCTTACTTGCCCAAAGGCCAAGATGCTACGTTCGCCACCGGCGCTATCGATTTCCGCTTTAAAAACTCGACGGGCAAGCATCTCATTATCCGCACCAGTGTCGAAGGGCAGAAGCTGACAGTGAAGCTGTTCGGGACGCTGCCGGAGGATATTCGCTACGATATCGAATCCGTTACTGTGAAGGAGCTGCCTGCTACTGTGCAGCAAATTACGGATAAATCGCTGAAGGCAGGCCAACGGGTCGTCGTCCAGCAAGGACGCAGCGGCACCGTTGTCGAAACGTACCGCAGCCTCATTCAAGACGGCAAAACGGTGTCACGCGAGCGCATCACCCGCGACACGTACCGCGCCCAGCCGACGATCGTGCACGTCGGTCCCGGCAGCAGCGCGCCGTCCGCGACGCCGACGCCAAAGCCATCCGAGCAAATCGTCGAGGATGGGATTTAAAGAGGAGTTGATCGAGCGGGCAGTACTGCCGATTACCCTCGCGCAAATTAGCGAAGCTGGTTCGTTGTAACCGCAGTAAACACCGGCTAATGGAGCTCGTTCGCGCTAACCTTAGTAACCATTAGCTAACGAAACTCATTGGCCTAACCTTAGTAACCATTAGCTAACGAAACTGATTCGCTAACCTTAGTAACCATTAGCTAACGAAACTGATTCACTGCACTTGGGTAACATTAGATTAACGAAGCAGTTTCGCTGTACAGCGAAACTGCTTTCGCTATTCCGCCTCATTCCCGGCAACCTTGGCCTACAGCGAACCAAATTTCGCTTTTCGCGAAGCTAGGTTCACCAATTGCGAAACTAGGTTCGCTATTCCATTCACAAACCACAACCAGCCATCTCCGAGCGAACTTACCTTCGCTAATTAGCGAAGCTGGTTCGTTGAAGACTCGACTACCTTAGGCTTTGGCCCCCACCCGCTCCATTCAAGCGCAGCACAAACAAGAACGGCCCCTTCCGTTTCCGAAAGGGGCCGCTCTGCATAAAACGAGCTTAAGCGATGGTGTGGGTTTTAGCCCGTTTGAAAAAGGATAAACACGCAGCGGATGCATGGCGTCTCAAGAGCTTCGTCTGATCAGCCTCGCCTTCGAAAAACCGATCGTCGCGCCAAAGCCGGCACAACGCCTCTTTAGCCGCACCATGTGCCAATACTTCGCTATCGAGCAATGCATAGCATAACCTGTAGCAGATCTCTTCCACTTCTCTCAGACGCTTGATTCGCTGCGTTTTATCCATTTCCTTCACCCCGCCTCTCTACAAATGTTTGATTGGATTCGTCTGGCTCCCTTTGTTAGACAATTACTGCATGGAAATAGTTCATTATTGCTTGAAATTAGTTCAATGAAATGATCGACGTTCTGAATTGGTCTTCTTTATACGTGGATGTGACCAGCTTGGTGCCGGTTGCGTCCCAATTCAGTGTGTCAGCCGCTTGCTCGACTAGCACCGAAGTTGTTTCCCCTGTCAACGCATCTGCTACAAAAATCCCGTTGTCTCCGCTATTTTCAGAAGTCAGGCTGTAGGCCAGCTTCGTGCCATCCGGCGACCAGCGCGTTCCGAAAATTTGCGTGCCCTTTGTAATTTTGAGCAGCGTTTTCCCCTTCTGATCCACAACCGACAGCTCTCGCACGGTCTCCGACGTCTTTTTCACCATTGCCAGCTGCTTCAGATCCGGGGAAGGGATAATCCACTCCACACCCTCGGCGATCTTTTCCGGTTTCGTTCCTTCCTCCAGTGACTGGAAGTAGAGCTCCATCCGGTCGCCTGTCACATAATAGATGCCGTCATTACCCATCGCCGCTGTGAAAATATATCCGTTCGCCTGCGCGATCGTCTTCAGATTGCCGTCCGTGTCCGCTACGATCATTTTGCCTGACAGTGTCGTGAAGAAAACATGACTGTTATCGATCCACTGTCCAGAGCTCAGATCAATCGGCTCTTTGCCGAGCATGACCGACTGCTTCGTCTCCAGGTTCAGTATACGACCAAACGCGGTAGCTTCCTCCGTCATTTTGTAGAACAGATATTTGCCGTCCGGCGACACTTCCGAGAACCCTTGATTTTCCGAGGCTGGAGCAAGCGCTTCAGCTTTCTTCGTCTGCAGGTCGTACAAGTAGATATTGTTAGGTTGAACCTTTTCCCCTTCACCCTGGATCGGCTCGACATCCTTGTTCGGACGGCTAATGATCAGCTTGCCGTCACCGATAAAATTCATGCCGCGCGCATTGTCGATCGTTGTGATGCCGCTAACCGTCAGCTTCACGTTTTTCTGCACGGGCTCGTTAATAACGGTAATCGTCTTGTCCGGTTTGTTGACCGTCTCGCGTCCCCCTGGTCCTCCAAGCTCTTTGCCGGTTCCGCTGGAGCAAGCAGTCGCCAGCATGACAAAGCAGCCAAGCACCACGGTTCCTGCTATCCATTTGCTGTTTCTTTTTCGATTTGATTTCATTATATTAAGGCCCCTCTCATCGGTATAGCTGTATCGTACACAACCGATGTTTCGTCACCGTCTCCAGTTGTTTCCGATATGTTTCAACCGTGTAAAACAATTGCATCGTCATGCCTCATTCCGAAACATTGGAAATGTAATGCGAAACACGGTTCCGCCTTTCACAGCCGGAAACAGCTCGATTGTCCCGCCCTGCGCCTCCGTCAATTGCTTCACAAGAGACAATCCCAGTCCCGTACCGCCCGACCTCCGGGCACGATCCTTGTTTACCGTGAAGAACGGCTCAAAAATTTTATCCTGCGCTTCCGCCGGAATGCCGATGCCTGTATCCTCGACCGATACGATTACCTGGCCAGCATCGCTCGCTTCTGTACGAATGACGATTCGTCCGCCCGGCAAATTATATTTGATGGCGTTGTCCAGCAGATTGACGAAAATATGAATCAGGTTCTCGCGGTCCGCCCATACAACCGACGGTTTAAGTTTTGTCTCAATCGTCAAATCGAATTTCGCAGCCTTGCCGCGCATTCGCCCCGACAGGTCGAGCAGCAGTTCATCCAGCGCAACCGCCTCCGCCTGATGTTCAAAATCATATTTCTCCAGCTCCGCCAGATGCAGCACCTTATCCACCATCTCATACAGCCGCTCTGATTCCTTGCCCATGCTGCCGATCGCTTCCTCCGTCAGCTTCGGATCGTCACGGTACATACTCAATAAATCGATATAGGCGCGAATCGCGGTTAACGGCGTTTTAAATTCATGGCTGATGTTGCCGATAAACTGCTTTTGCTGGCGCTCCAATTCCTGAAGCTTCCGAATCGCCAACTCCAGCTTTCGCTGCTCCTCTTGCATTCCCGCGATATTGGCCTCGATCGAGCCGCTCATATAGTAAATGTCATTGCCCAAATCGCCAAGCTCATCACGCCGGCGCACCGGCGGCCGCTTCAGAAAATGCCCTTCTCGAATCTCCCTTGATGCGCGGCGCAGCTTGGAAATGACGGCGGCAAGCCGGTAAAAGTAGCCGTATCCGATCAAAAAGCTGGCAACGAGCACAACTAGCCCTGCCGTGCGGAATAAATCGCGAATCTCCTTCACAAAGTGAAGATCGCCGCCCGTAGAGTAGTGCAGCCGGATGACACCCAACATGCCTTCATCACTTCGAATGGGGGCAAAATAAACAACGGAATCGCCAGCCGTCTGATAAGCAATACTCCCCTTCAACGCATAACCCAACGTATCACTATAGTCGGGCGAACCCGGCGTCGTTAGGGAGCTTCCTGTCTCCTTGCCGCTGGCGTCATAAAGCGCTGTCGGCAAGCCGCTGAGCATCGCAAGGTAAAGTGACAGCCGTTTGCCGTTTTGCGACATAAACGTCGCTGCCGGCAGCCGTTCCTCGCCGGTAACGTAATTTTGCCGGACATATTGAGCCGCCACCTGGCTCTGCTTCGCCAACACCTCTTCCATCCGCTGCTGCTGATTTTGCGTGATGCCCCGCAGCACAAGCCCGCTTAGCACAGCAACGGTCAAAATTAACAGGATGCCTAGCACTAGACTCATTTTCAGCTTAAGGCTAAATCGAAATCTCATGCCCGATCTCCCGATGCTTTATAGCCAATGCCATAAACCGTCTGGAGCAGCAACTGCTGCTGGTCGCCGAGCTTTTTGCGGAGCCGCTGGATATGGATATCGACGGTCCTCGTTCCTCCCGCATACTCCATGCCCCATACGAGCTCTAACAGCTCCTCGCGCGTGTAGACACGTTCGGGATGCCCAAGCAGCAGCACAGCGAGATCAAATTCCTTTGGCGTCAGCTCGACCAATTCACCATGCGCATGCAGCGTACGCTGCAGAACGCCGATTTTCACCCCGCCCAGCTCAATGAACGCCGCTTTCTCCGGCTCTTCCGCCGCGCTCTTCTCCACCCGCCTCGCCAGCGCCTTCACTCTCGCCGTCAGCTCGCGCAGATCAAACGGCTTGGTCATATAATCATCGGCTCCAAGCTCCAAACCAAGCACCTTATCGACGATGTCGTTTTTAACCGTTAGCAAAATGATCCCGATGCCTTTACGGTTCTCCAGCCGGCGGCAGACGTCGTAGCCATTCATCCGGGGCATCATCACGTCCAGCACGATAACATGCGGCCGGAAGGACGCTGCCTTGGCAAGCGCCTCTTCCCCGTCGTACGCTGTCTCCACGATATAACCTTCCCGCCGAAAGGCATAGGCGATTGCGTTCACAATGCTTGCCTCGTCGTCCACCACCAGCAGCCGATGCTCCACCCTAGCCACACCACGCTTTCTCTATTCATCCATTAAATAACCATATGGTTCCTATTTTAAACAAAGAATATATGCGAACCATCTCCAACTTGTTTCCAACTTGTAAACAAATCGCCTCTTATGTATAGCGCCCAGCCTTGAGCATTCTCTGCGGTAAGCAAGATCATGTGTTTAGAATGCTCTATTTTAGGATAATACCAAGTACAAAACTTAAATTTGGATAAGGAGGCTCTTCCACATGTCTAATGAATTTCGTGAACTCAACCATACAGCCGCAGACTCTAGCCTTTCCGCCCCAAAAAGACTGCAAGGGACAACGGCACTTATCACCGGCGCAGCCTCTGGGATCGGCCGGGCAACCGCGATTCGTTTCGCACAGGAAGGAGCCGATTTGGTGCTTCTCGACCTGCAGAGCGACGCGCTTGCCGGTGTAAATGCGCTTGCTGAGCATTATGGTGTGCGCTGCCTGCCTATTGAAACCGATATTTCCTGCAAGGAACAAGTCTCTACCGCGTTCGAACAAGCGCATGAGGCCTTTGGCCGATTGGACAGCGTCTTCGCCAATGCCGGCATCAACGGCGTTATTACGCCTATCGAGCATATGGAACTGACCGACTGGAGCCAGACAATTGGTACGAATCTGACCGGTACTTTCCTCACCGTTAAATATGCGATTCCGCTGATGAAAGAAAAGGGCGGCAGTATGATCATCACAAGCTCTATTAACGGAAACCGTGTATTTTCCAACATCGGCTTCAGCGCATACAGCAGCTCCAAAGCAGCGGAGACGGCTTTCGCCCAGATGGCCGCGCTGGAGCTCGCAGACTACCGCATCCGCGTCAATGCGATTTGTCCCGGTGCAATTGATACGAATATCGGCCAAAGTACGGAAAAGACGCCGGAGCTTGAGGAGGTCACCATACCGGTGGAATACCCGGAGGGCAATCATCCGCTTGAAAAAGCGCCGGGCAGTCCAGTGCAGGTGGCGAATCTCGCTCTTTTCCTAGCATCCGATGAATCGAGTCATATTACCGGGACAACCGTCTATATCGACGGAGCGGAGTCACTGCTGCGCGGATAAAATAAAAATAACCTCAAGATGTCAGTCGCAACCGACTCCTTGAGGTTATTTCCCATTCTATTTGAATTACTGGCTGCGCTCCGCGTATTCCGTTACCCAAGCGGCAGCATCGGCAAGGTTTTGCTCTGCGCGTTCAATCGCGCCTTGTACCTGCACCTTCGCCGTTCCGCCGTATACGTTGCGGGCATCAACGACTTGCTCCGGCTGGAGAACCGCATAAATGCGGTCATCGAACAACGTCGAGAATTGTTTGAACTCTTCCAGCGTAAGATCGAGCAGGTATTTGTTTTGCTCGATGCAATAAAGCACCGTCTTACCGATAACTTCATGCGCTTGACGGAAAGGAAGCCCTTTGCCAACGAGGAAGTCTGCAATATCCGTCGCATTGGAGAAGTCTTGGTTGACCGCTTGGCGCATCCGGTCCTTGTTGACCTTCATCGTTGCGATCATCGGTGTGAACAGCTGCAATGCACCCTGCATCGTTTTTACCGTATCGAACATGCCTTCTTTGTCTTCCTGCATGTCCTTGTTGTAGGCAAGCGGAAGCGACTTCAGCACCGTCAGCAAGCCAACGAGGTTGCCGTAGACACGGCCTGTTTTGCCGCGAACGAGCTCCGGCACGTCCGGATTTTTCTTTTGCGGCATAATGCTGCTGCCTGTGCAGAAGGCATCGTCCAGCTCGACGAAGCGGAATTCTGTGCTCGACCACAAGATAAGCTCTTCGCTAAGACGCGACAGATGCATCATGATGATCGAAGCGTGGGACAGGAATTCCAGAATGAAATCGCGGTCGCTGACTGCATCCAGGCTGTTCTCGTACACGCGGTCGAATTTCAGCTGGCTGGCTACAAAATGGCGATCGATCGGGAACGTCGTTCCCGCCAATGCACCCGCTCCGAGCGGCAATACATTGATCCGCTTGTAGCTGTCCTGCAGACGCTCCAAGTCACGGCCGAACATCGATACGTAAGCCATCAGATGATGAGCGAACAGGATCGGCTGCGCCCGCTGCAAATGCGTATAGCCTGGAACAATTGTATCGATATTGGCTTTCGCCTGCTCAATAAGCGCCGCTTGCAGCTTTTGCAGCAGGTCAACAAACTCGACGACGCGCTTGCGCAAATACAAATGCATATCGGTCGCTACCTGATCGTTGCGGCTCCGGCCTGTATGCAGCTTGCCGCCAACCGGACCTACGTCGTCAATCAGCGTTTTCTCAATATTCATATGAATATCTTCGTCGGAGATGGAGAATTCCAGATCGCCGCGCTTGATCTTCTGCAGCACGCGGTGAAGGCCGTCTTTAATCGTCTCTACGTCATCAGCAGGCAGGATGCCTTGTTTGCCCAGCATTGTGACATGTGCCAGACTGCCTTGAATGTCCTCTTCGGCCAATTCTTTGTCAAACGTAATCGATGCCGTATATTCCTCTACTAATTGGTCGGTCTTTTTCGTGAACCGTCCGCCCCATAGTTTGCTCACTGGCTCGTACACTCCCTTACGGATGCAAGCGTGCGGATAGGCCGCTGTCTCCGCGCAAAGCGAACATACAGCGACCTATCCCAATTTGATCCGGATTATTATTTATTGTTTTGCTGTACGCCGGAAGATACTTTCAGACGCAAAGCGTTCAGACGGATAAAGCCGGTTGCATCGCCTTGATCGTAAGCTTGCGAAGGATCAGCTTCCATTGTAGCGATGTCCGGGTTGTACAGACTCACAGGGCTCTTCACGCCTGCGCCGATGACGTTGCCTTTGTACAGCTTCAAGCGAACGACGCCTGTAACGTTCTTCTGCGATTCCGATACGAGCGCTTGCAGTGCAATACGCTCAGGTGCGAACCAGAAGCCGTTGTATACGAGCTGGCTGTATTTCGCCAGCAGCGAATCACGCAGGTTCATTACTTCACGGTCCATCGTAAGGGACTCCATTTTGCGATGTGCGGAGAACAAAATCGTACCGCCCGGCGTTTCATATACGCCGCGGCTCTTCATGCCGACAAAACGGTTCTCGACCATATCAACACGGCCGATGCCATGCTTGCCGCCCAGTTCGTTCAGCTTATCCATAACGCCAAGCGGGCTAAGCTGCTCGCCGTTCACCGCCGTACAATTGCCGGCTTCAAACGTAAGCTCTACATATTCTGCTTGGTCAGGAGCGCGCTCAGGCGAAACACTCAGCACGTACATGCTTTCGTTCTCTTCGGAGCTTGGGTCGAACCAAGGATCTTCCAGCATGCCGCTCTCGAAGCTGATGTGCAGCAGGTTGCGGTCTGTGGAATATGGCTTAGCAGCCGAAGCCGTTACCGGAATACCGTGTTGTTCCGCGTAAGCGATCATTTCCGCACGTCCAGGGAATTGGTCGCGGAACGCTTCTTCACGCCAAGGAGCGATAACTTTAATGTCCGGGGCCAGTGCAGCTGCATTCAGCTCAAAACGGACTTGGTCATTGCCTTTGCCCGTTGCGCCGTGTGCGATTGCCGTAGCGCCTTCTGCACGAGCGATCTCGACCATGCGTTTCGCGATCAGCGGACGAGCGATCGATGTACCGAGCAGATATTGTCCTTCATATAGAGCGCCCGATTGGAACATCGGATAGATGAAATCGCTAGCGAACTCATCGCGCAAATCGTCGATATATACTTTCGAAGCGCCTGTTGCCAGCGCTTTTGCTTCCAGACCGTCCAATTCTTCCTTTTGGCCGATATCAGCCGTGAATGCGATAATTTCCGCATCATACGTCTCTTTCAACCATTTCAAGATAACGGACGTATCCAGTCCGCCGGAATAGGCTAATACGATTTTTTCTTTTGCCATGAGCTTGGTTGCACCCCTTAATTGTAATATAAAACTGGATTACATAATTGCTGCCATGATCGCTTTTTGCGCATGCAGACGGTTCTCCGCCTGGTCAAATATAATGGAATGCTTGCCGTCGATAACGCCCTCGCTCACTTCTTCGCCGCGATGCGCCGGGAGGCAGTGCATGAACATATAATCTTTGTTCGCATATTTCATCAGCTCTTCATTCACTTGGTAGTTAGCAAAAGCAAGCTCGCGCTCTTTTTGCTCCGCTTCTTGCCCCATGCTTGCCCATACGTCGGAGTAGATGATATCGGCATCCGCAACGGCTTCCTTCGGATCACGGCAGATGTGAATCGTCGCGCCCGTCTCGGCAGCATGCTCCTTCGATTGCTGAATCATGTCCGCATCCGGCTCATAGCCTTCCGGCGTCGCCACCGAAATGTTAACGCCAAGCTTAGCCGCGCCCATCATAAGCGAATGAACGACGTTGTTGCCGTCACCGACATAAGCAACCTTCAGCCCTTCCAGCTTGCCCTTGTGCTCCAGAATCGTCTGGTAGTCGGCAAGCGCCTGACAAGGGTGAGAAAGGTCGGTCAGACCGTTAATAACCGGAACCGTCGCGCCGCGGGCCAGCTCGACCACATTGCGGTGAGCGAACGTACGGATCATAATGCCGTCCAGATAACGGGACAGCACTTGCGCGGTATCCAGAATCGGCTCGCCGCGTCCGATTTGCAGATCATTGCCGCTTAGGAACAACCCTTGGCCGCCCAGCTGATAAATGCCAACCTCAAACGATACACGCGTGCGTGTAGACGATTTTTCAAAAATCATGCCCAGCGTTTTGCCTTTCAGCAAATGATGCGTCTCGCCTGCTTTTTGCTTCCGCTTCAAATCGATCGCCAGATCGATCAGGTAACGAATTTCTTGCGGCGTGTAGTCAACCAGCATAAGAAAGTCGCGACCTTTCAAGCTCAAAGCCAGTTCTTCCTGCACTACATCTTGCATTGAAGTTCCTCCTCGGCGAATGCGGCAGCCCGGCAGCGTCTCATCGCTCTATTGATCCGATGCGATGATGCCCCGGAGCCGCCCACTCCCTTTATTCTTCTATGTGCAATTGCTTTAATCTAACGGTGGTAACCGGCCAGCAGCTCTGTCAAAATCGCCACCGCCGCATCGATCTCTTCGTTCGTGACCAGCAAATTCGGCAGCAGACGGATGACGTTTGGTCCCGCTGTAATGACGAGCAAGCCTTGTTCCTGTGCCGCTGTAATAATCGAAGCTACCGGCTCTGCGCACTCAATGCCAACGATAAGCCCGAGGCCGCGCACTTCCTTCACAAACGAGTTGCCCGCCAGTTTGGAGCGAAGCTCGCTGATCAGGTACTCGCCCGCTTCCGCTGCACGCTGTGGCAGCTTCTCGCCTACGATTTCTTCGATCGTCGCTTTGACGACGGCCGTCGCAATCGGTGTACCGCCAAACGTCGAACCGTGGCTGCCAGGTCCAAACGCTTCACGCAGCTTTTCCTTCGCAACTGCTGCCCCAACCGGGAAGCCGCTGCCAAGTCCTTTTGCCAGTGTGAAAATGTCCGGCTCGATACCGTAATGCTCATAAGCGAACAGCTTGCCGGTACGTCCCATCCCCGTCTGAATCTCATCGACGATGAGCAGAATGCTATTTTTCTCGCAAAGCTGTGCCAATTCTTTCACAAACTGTGGATCAGCAAGCAGAATACCGCCTTCTGCCTGAATCATTTCCAGCATGATTGCTGCGGTTTTGTCAGAGATTGCTGCCTCAACTGCGCCGATGTCGTTGATCGGTATATACTTGAAGCCTTCCGGCAATGGAGCAAAGCCTTCCTTCACCTTCTCCTGACCGGTAGCGGTCAGTGTCGCCAGCGTCCGTCCGTGAAAGGACTGCTCGAACGTAATGATTTCGTAACGTCCATTGTTCAGCACCTTCTGGTTGTAACGGCGGGCCAGCTTGAATGCTGCCTCATTCGCTTCGGCTCCGGAATTGCTGAAAAATACTGCGTCGCCGCAGCTGTTCTCCGTGATAAGCCGCGCCGCATCCTCTTGATTCGGAATGCGGAACAAATTCGATACATGCCACAGCTCGTCAAGCTGCTTCACCAATGCTTCCTTTACTTTGCGGGGAGCATGACCCAGATTGGTCACGGCAATGCCGCTCATAAAGTCGAGGTAGCGCTTGCCCTGATCATCCCACAGGTAGCTTCCTTCCCCTTTAACCAGCGCGATCGGAAATCTGCCGTATGTAGGCAGCAACGATTGACCGGCGTCAACCGCCGCCGTATTCGTATCGCTCATTAATGATACCCGCCCTTCTATCGTTTCTTACGTGCTCTTCACCATCTATCGAATAATTCGCGTACCGACGCCGCCTTCTCGCACGGCTTGCGTTAGTACGCCAGGCTGTTCACCGCTCACAATGACTACCTCTTGCACACGTCCTTGGATGCACTGTACGGCAGCGCGTACTTTCGGGATCATGCCGCCGTAGATCTCGCCGCTTTCAATCATCGCCTCGATCTCTTCAACCGTCACCGACGGGAGAACAACCTTCTCGCCATCAACCGTCTTCATAATGCCCGGCACATCCGTCACAACAATCATTTGCTCCACACCCAGATGGGAAGCGACCGCTCCCGCTGCTGTATCCGCATTGATGTTGTAGCGCTGGCCGTTACCATCGATGCCAATTGGCGCGATAACCGGCATATAGCCCATCGCCATAATGCCTTCGATAACAGCCGCATTCACGTCCGTTACATCGCCTACAAATCCGATCTCATCGGCATTCGCCACGGGCTTTGCTTGAATTAGCAAACCGTCGACGCCGGACAAACCAAGCGCCTGCGCTCCGTTCGATTGGATTTTGCGGACGATTTCTTTATTAATCCGGCCGGCAAGCACCATTTCCACGACGTCAAGCACCGCTTCATTCGTTTTGCGCAGGCCGTTAACGAAGCCCGTCTCAATGCCAAGCTTGGTCAAAGTCTCCGAAATCGCCGGACCGCCGCCATGTACGATGACGGGATGTACGCCGGACTGCTGCAGCTCGCGAAGCTCGCCAAAGAAAGAATCGGGCAGCGCCGCCAGCGTGCTTCCGCCGCATTTCATTACAAATCGTTGTGCCATGTTGAATCGTTCCCCTTTACCCGCATTCCGTTACGTGCGGTAAGCCGCGTTAATGCGTACATAGTCATAGGTCAGATCGCAGCCCCATGCCGTAGCGGAGCCGTTCTCCAAGTGCAGATCTACTTTAATCAGAACGGTATCGCCCTTCAAGTATTCAAGCGCTACGTCTTCGTCGAAAGCGACAGGGCGCGACTGCTCCAGTGTCAGTATGCTTCCGAGACTCACGTCTACCGTCTCCGGATTAACAGGCTCGCCTGCACGGCCAGCAGCGGCTATGATCCGTCCCCAGTTCGCATCCGCACCAAATACGGCAGATTTGACGAGCGACGATCCGATGATCGTCTTCGCTATTGCACGTGCCGATTCATCACTGACTGCGCCATTCACTTGAACCTCAACCAGCTTCGTTGCACCTTCGCCGTCACGGGCGATCGCTTTCGCCAGCACTTCGCATACATAACGAACTGCAGCCGCGAAATCGGTCCAGCCTTGGTGCTCCGGTGTAAGCTCTGTATGCCCCGCAAGACCGCTCGCCATTGCAACGAGCATATCATTGGTGCTCGTATCGCCGTCCACCGTAATCATATTAAAGGTCAGATCCGTCACTCCGCGCAGCAGCTGGTGCAGCGGTTCGCTGTCAATCACTGCATCTGTGGTCACGAAGCCAAGCATCGTAGCCATATTCGGATGAATCATACCAGAGCCTTTGGAAGCGCCAGCGACATGAACAAGTTTGCCGTCGATTTCAACCGATACGCAAACCATCTTTTGAACCAAATCGGTCGTAAGAATCGCTTGGCAGAAATCATCCGATCCTGTGCGGTCCGCTGCCAGCTTAGCAGGCAATGCGTCGATACCGCCGCGAACCTTGTCCATCTTGAGCAGCTCGCCAATAACGCCGGTCGAAGCTACTGCGACCTGATCGGCTTCCACGCCGATCTGCTCGGCAAAGCGCGAACGCATTTCGTAGGCGTCCGCTTCCCCTTGCTTGCCGGTCACAGCATTGGCGTTGCCGCTGTTCACCAGAACGGCGCGCAGCTTTCCGTCCGAACCGATACTCTCTCGCGTCACCTTAAGCGGTGCCGCCTGGAATACGTTCGTCGTATAGACGCCAGCCGCCGCGGCCGGCACCTCACAGACGATCGCTCCAAGATCATGCCGGGTTGATTTTTTCAAACCGCAATGCAGTCCGCCAGCCGTAAAGCCTTTAGGTGTCGTAATCGAGCCTTCCGCCACGACCTTGAACGTCGCGGCTGTCGCATTTGAACCTTGCTCCAGTCCCATGATTGAATCGTATCTCCTTCATCCATTTCAAATATGCTGCACGTTGCTAATTTTGTTTATGGATATACCGGCACGAATTGCAAACCAAGCGTCTCGTCCCAGCCCATCATTAAATTCAAGTTTTGAATCGCTTGGCCAGCAGCCCCTTTAACAAGGTTGTCGATGACCGAAATGACGGTTACCCGTCCTGTGCGCTCATCCACTGCAAAACCGATATCGCAATAGTTGGAGCCCCACACTTCCTTCGTCATCGGCCATTTGCCTTCGCCGCGTACCCGAACGAACGGACGGCCTTCATAATAGCTGCGGTATAAGTCGATGAAATCAGCCGCTTTGCGGCCGCCTTGCACCGTCGCATACATCGTCGACATAATGCCCCGCGTCATCGGTACGAGATGCGTTGTGAAGGTCGTTACAACCTCACGTCCTGCCGCGTCGGAGAGTACCATTTCGATTTCTGGAATATGCTGATGCTTGTTCAGCTTATAAGCTTTGAAGTTTTCATTGAGCTCGGAATAGTGCGTGCCAAGACTCGCGCCGCGTCCCGCTCCGGAGACACCTGATTTGGCGTCAATGATAATGGAGGACGGATCAATCCAGCCCGCTTGCAAAGCCGGCACCAGACCGAGTACAGTCGCTGTTACATAACAGCCCGGATTGGAAATAAACGATGCGCCGCGCACCTTATCGCCGTATACCTCAGACATGCCGTAAACCGCCTGCTCCAAATACGCTTTGTCAGCGGGTTCCTTCTTATACCATTCTTCATATAAAGCCGTATCCTGCAGGCGGAAATCGCCCGACAGGTCAATCACCTTAAGACCTGCATCCAGCAATTGCGGAGCCAGCTTCGATGCAATTCCCGCAGGCGTCGCTGTGAATACGACATCTGCTTTTTCCCGGATTTCTTGCGGATTCACGTCATCCAGCAGTTCCGTCCGGATGTTCGTCAAATGAGGGTAGCCTTCCGTAATTGGCGTGCCCGCACTGGAGGAGGAAATCACTGATGTGACTTCAACCAAGGGGTGGGATGCCAATAGACGGATCAATTCAACGCCGCCGTAACCCGTAGAGCCTACGATGGCCGCTCTTAATTTATTGGTCATGATTCTTCTCTCCCTATGAGATCTATCATTATATTTTACATGATTCAATAGCCCATGGAAATAACGTCTTGTTTCGTATTATTATACAGTCGTATTCATAATAATACAACGCAAAAATAACCCGGTGGCAGACGTTTCCTTACTCCAATTTAAACCCTTGTCCAACCACTTCCGCCGTGTCGCTAATGATAACAAAAGCATCCGGGTCAATAGCCTTAACAAGCTGTTTCAGCTTCGCCACCTCGGTTTGCCCGACGACTACCATCAGCACTGTCCGGCCTTCCCCCGTATAGCCTCCACGGGCATCCAGCTTTGTCAGTCCACGATCCAAATCATGCAAGACCGCTTCCGCCAGCTCCTCCGTATGCTCGCTAATAATAAAGGCTACCTTCGAAACCGATAAGCCGCTCTGTACGATATCAATCGTCTTGCTGGTGACGAATAAGCCGATAAGCGCATAAAGCGCCACCTCCGGCGATATGATGATGCCGGCAGCTACGATGACACAACCATCAAAACAGGCAACCGCTAGACCCAGCGGCAAGCCTGTATACCGATGTAGAATTTGGGCTGCAAGCGCCAATCCCCCGGTCGAGCCGCGGCCGCGGAATACGAGGCCAAGTCCCAGACCTACACCGATACCGCCGTAGATCGCAGCAAGCAGCGCATTATGGGTTGGCGGCTGCCAATGGGAGCTCATCAGGACGAACAAGGGCAGCAAAGCAGAGCCAATTAACGTATTCAGCGCAAACTTGCGCCCGATCAGCCACCAGCCTGCGAAAAACAACGGAATATTGAGCGCCCATTGCGAAATGGCCGGCGTGATGCCGGTCAACCGCTGCACCAGAATCGAGACGCCGGAGACGCCGCCCGATGCGATTCCGTTAGGCAGTAGGAACAGGTTGAAGCTAATCGCAACGATCAACGAGCCCAATATGACTTGAATGACGCCCCACGCCGCCTGTTGTTTTTGGCCCATCGGCTGCTTGTGCCGTTTCCGCTGCTTTTGCCGGACGGCGCTTTCGGTTGCAATAGCCACTTCGTTCATATCCCCTTTCAAGTTCTGCTGTACCTGTGTTTCCTATGTATGACGCAAAAAAAGAAGAGCTCCTCCAATCAGTATCGGAACTCTTCTTATAGCCTATGCGCTATCCGTGCATATAAGCGGCTATTCCT
This sequence comes from Paenibacillus radicis (ex Gao et al. 2016), assembly GCF_014641555.1. Classification (GTDB taxonomy): domain Bacteria; phylum Bacillota; class Bacilli; order Paenibacillales; family Paenibacillaceae; genus Pristimantibacillus; species Pristimantibacillus radicis. The sequence continues at coordinate 72,676 of NZ_BMHY01000013.1, read as the reverse complement.
TGCGAATTTGATGGCGCAAATAACCGTCGATAAAGGCGTTAATGTCGCCGTCCATTACAGCGCCGACATTGCCGGTCTCCACATCCGTGCGATGATCTTTGACCATGCTGTACGGATGGAATACATAAGAACGGATCTGGCTGCCCCAGGCGATGTCGGACTGCTCGCCGCGAATCTCAGCCAGATGCTGCCGCTGCTCCTCGATTTTACGCTCATAAAGCTTTGAACGAAGCATGTTCATCGCACGTTCACGGTTCTGAATCTGCGAGCGCTCCTGCTGGCAGGCAACGACGATGCCGGAAGGAATATGCGTAATCCGGATGGCCGACTCCGTCTTATTGACGTGCTGTCCGCCGGCTCCGCTCGCGCGGTACGTATCGACCTTTAAATCCTCGCTGCGAATTTCAATGTCGATATCATCCGTAATCTCCGGTACAACATCGCAAGAAACGAAAGACGTATGGCGACGGCCTGACGAGTCAAATGGCGAAATCCGCACTAACCGGTGAACGCCCTTCTCCGCCTTCAAATACCCGTATGCATTATAGCCCTTCACCGCTATCGTTACGCTCTTGATGCCCGCTTCATCGCCGTCCTGATAATCCAGCACCTCAACCTTGAAGCCGCGCTTCTCGGCCCAACGCGTGTACATCCGGTAAAGCATTTGGCCCCAGTCCTGAGACTCCGTACCGCCTGCGCCGGGATGCAGCTCGAGGATGGCATTCAGCTTGTCATATGGCTGATTCAGCAGCAACTGCAACTGGAAGTCGTTGACCTTCGCTACCAATGCCGCAGTGCCCTCAACGATGTCGGCTTCGATCGACTCATCGTCCTCATCCTCAGCCAGCTCCAGCATCGTTTGCAAATCTTCCTGGTCGCTGTTTAGACGCTCGTATTGCTCGACGACCGACTTGACGGCGTTCAGCTCGGAGATCAAGCTTTGCGCTTTTTCATTATCGTCCCAGAAGTCGGGAACGGTCATTTTCTCTTCATAGTTGGCGATCATCTCTTGCTTAAGATCTAAGTCAAAGAGACCCCCTAAGTTCTTGGAGACGCTTCGCTGTTTCACGCAAATCCTGTTTTACCGTTATATCGATCATAGCGTTTGCTCACCTCAATTTAAGTTTGAACCGCATAAACGCGCCGTCCCTTGCGCGAGAGTGGACGAACCACGCCTCACGCGACAGGGACTGACGCGTCCGTTCTTTTTTACCGTATGCGCCTGAACGGTATTCCGTTCTTTATCGGCTTCTTACTTCTCAACGCCGTGGCATTGCTTATATTTCTTGCCGCTGCCGCAAGGACAAGGATCATTCCGGCCTACGCGGTCATTGCGTTTCACCGGACGCTTCTCCTGGCTTTCGCCCGGGCTGTTCGTCGACGTCTGGCCCTGTGCCACCTCTTGGCGCTCCAGGTTGCTCTCAACGCGAGCCTTCATAATATATTTCGCGACTTCTTCTTGAATATGCTCAATCATTTCCTTGAACATCTCGAAGCCTTCGAATTGATATTCACGAAGCGGATCAGTACCGCCGTAAGCACGAAGGTGGATGCCCTGACGCAATTGGTCCATCGCGTCGATATGATCCATCCATTTGCTGTCTACAGCGCGGAGCACGACAACCTTCTCGAACTCACGCATTGTCTCTTCACCAAGCTCTTCTTCACGCTGGTCATAATAAGCAATGACCTTGTTGTAGATAAGCTCGTTGATTTCTTCCTTCTCTTTGCCCCACAAATCGTCTCTCGTAAGCGAATCATCCGGCAGCAGTGTCGCGTGGACGTAATCCACAATCGCTTGCAGATCCCACTCTTCGGGGATATCCTCGGATGTATGTGCATCGACGATCCGGTCGATAACAGGCGTGATCATATCCAGGACAGCTTGACGGATATTCTCGGAGCTCATTACGTCGCGGCGCTGTTTGTAAATAACTTCACGCTGCTGGTTCATGACATCGTCATATTGCAAGACGACTTTACGGGTATCAAAGTTGTTGCCCTCTACCCGTTTTTGCGCGGATTCCACTGCACGGGAGATCATACGGCTTTCGATAGGCTGATCGTCTTCAAGACCGAGACGCTCCATCATGCCCATAATGTTCTCAGAGCCGAAACGACGCATCAGCTCGTCCTCAAGCGACAGATAGAACTGCGAGGAGCCCGGGTCGCCCTGACGTCCCGCACGACCACGAAGCTGGTTGTCGATCCGGCGGCTCTCATGCCGTTCCGTACCGATAATATGAAGTCCACCAAGGTCGGCTACACCATCGCCCAGCAAAATGTCGGTACCACGGCCCGCCATGTTCGTTGCGATTGTCACCGCGCCAGCTTGTCCTGCACGGGAGATAATCTCCGCTTCCTCGGCATGGAACTTCGCATTCAACACTTTATGTCCAACGCCGCGGCGTTTCAGCATTTCTGCCAGCTTCTCGGAGTTTTCAATGGAGATCGTACCAACGAGAACCGGCTGATTCTTGCTGTGACGTTCCACGATTTCTTCGACAACAGCCTTGAACTTGCCAAGCTCGTTTTTGTAGACGACATCTGCCAAGTCAGTACGGATCATCGAACGGTTCGTTGGCACTTGAATAACATCAAGGCCGTAAATCCGCTTGAACTCTTCTTCCTCCGTCTTCGCCGTACCGGTCATGCCCGCCAGCTTGCGGTACATCCGGAAGTAGTTCTGGAACGTAATCGTCGCCAGCGTCATGCTCTCGTTCTGTACCTTCAGCTGCTCTTTCGCCTCAATCGCTTGATGCAGACCATCGCTGTAGCGGCGGCCCGACATGAGACGGCCGGTGAATTCGTCGACGATAACGACTTCTTCTTCCTGCACGACATAATCGACGTCGCGTTTCATAATGACATGCGCCTTCAGCGCTTGTTGGATATGGTGATTGAGCAGGACATTGGCATGATCAAATAAGTTCTCGATATGGAACGCTTTCTCTGCCTTTTCCACGCCCGATTCCGTCAGCATAACAGTACGAAGCTTCACGTCGATCGTGAAGTCCTCTTCCGCTTTCAGACGGGTAATGAAACGATCCGCTGCAAAATACATCTCTGTCGACTTAGCGGCTTGTCCCGAAATAATAAGCGGAGTCCGCGCCTCGTCGACAAGGATGGAATCCACTTCATCTATAATCGCAAAATAGAGCGGACGTTGAACCATCTGCTCTTTGTACAACACCATGTTGTCACGCAAATAGTCAAAGCCAAACTCATTGTTCGTTCCGTACGTAATATCGCAAGCATAAGCTTCCTGTTTCTCTTCATGCGACAAGCCGTGCATGTTGCAGCCGACCGTCAAGCCAAGGAAGTTGTACAGCTGGCCCATAATCTGGCTATCCCGCGATGCCAAGTAATCATTGACCGTAATGACATGAACACCTTTGCCCAGCAAAGCGTTCAAGTAGACAGGAAGGGTAGCTACGAGCGTTTTACCTTCACCGGTTCTCATCTCGGCGATTTTGCCCTCATGCAGCACCATGCCGCCCATCAATTGCACATCGAAGTGGCGCATGCCAAGCGTACGCTTGGATGCTTCGCGTACGACCGCGAATGCCTCGGGCATAATTTGCTCCAGTGTATCGCCTTTTTCAAGACGTGCTTTGAATTCCTCGGTTTTATTGCGGAGCGCCTCATCCGACAAGCCGGAAATCCGGGACTCCAAACCGTTAACTTCCTCTACGGTCCGCGTGAGACGCTTGACCTCGCGCTCGTTTGCGTCACCAAATATTTTTTTCACTAGTCCGAGCATGGTCTTCCCCTTTCGTATTACGCCTGTTTGCCTTAAATTGTAACAGTTTGTAGAGACCGCCGCAATGAGTCGATCTCATTTCCAGCAATAGGTATGGCTAACATATTGAAAAGAGCCTTCTCCAATGAAGGAAAAAGGCTCTGTTGATTGTATAAGTCGTTAAGTATTCCTTGTTAACCCTTTATAATCGCTTGGCTCTCAGCCTTGCTCAATTAAGCCGTATTTCCCGTCGCTGCGCTTGTAAACCACATTCACTTCCTTATTATCCACGTTGGAAAATACGAAAAAGTTATGGCCGACCATGTTCATTTGGAGAATCGCTTCCTCCACGTCCATCGGCTTCAGCGTAAAGCGCTTCGTTCTTACGAGCTCCAATTCGTCCTCTTCATCTAATACACGTACAGCCGAGCCGTTCGCCTCTTCCTTAAAGATGGTTCTTACGCCATTGCTGTTGCGGAATTTGCGGTTCAGCTTCGTCTTATGCTTACGGATCTGACGCTCCAGTTTGTCCACTACTACGTCAATGGAAGCGTACATATCCTGGCTCTTATCCTCGGCTCTGAGAAGGACTCCTACGAGCGGAATCGTCACCTCTACAGCATGCTGACCTTTCGTTACGGACAATGTTACTGTTGTTTCGGAGGCAGGTGCTTCAAAATACTTTTCCAAGCGGCTTAGCTTCTTCTCGGCATAATCTCTTAGTGCGTCTGTCACTTGAAAGCGTTGACCTCGAATGATGTATTTCATGGGGCATTCCTCCTTTACATGTTCTTATTATAACATAGGTGAAGGCCCATGACAAAACAGATTTTAGTTTATTGTGAATTTTCTGAAAATTTTATCGAAATATAACGAATTTAATAGGAAAGGGTGTATGGTGGCAGAACCATTGAAAAATCGGACCCCTTCATGCATTGCTTGCATTGCACAGTTGAGGTTGCGATCGGTATGCGATAAGCAATATCGTCGCCCCTTCCCTGCTCACAAGAAAAAGCCCCGGTTGCCCGGGGCTTCGAAGTTAGACAGTTATAAACGAACCATCTATCGTTGGCTAATTAGCCGGATGATTACAGTTTAACTACGTTAGCTGCTTGTGGACCGCGAGCGCCTTCTACGATGTCGAATTCGACCGATTGGCCTTCTTCGAGTGTTTTGAAGCCTTCGGATTGAATTGCGGAGAAGTGAACAAATACGTCGCCGCCTTGCTCAGTCTCGATAAATCCATAACCCTTCTCTGCGTTAAACCATTTAACTTTACCTTGCATACATAAACAGTCCCTTCATCTTCAAATACTGTGAGGCGTCTTATAGGTATGGCCCACAAATCGAATATAACATCTCCGTCACTATATTGTCAATATTTCCTTGTAAGCGAATTCATTCAGGTTCTGTCTGGCATTATTATTTATTTTGCAGGTGTACCTAAACATAAATCTGCGGTTTAAATTCAACGCTTATATGCAGCCGCCCAAGGAAGGTCGTATTTCTGCAATATGGCTTCAGATAACAACATTCCAACGCTTTACCAACACAGCTTCTATTAAGAAAACGATTGGGGTAATGAATTTTCATGTAATAGAACTTCGCATATTTTAAAATCCATTACTGTATCAATATCTATCGATCGCTCTTTAGGCATAATACAGCCTGACGTTTCTCCCGCTACAAAAGATTCAAACTTCTTTAAATGAGCTGCAGATGATACATACACGGCTCCGTTAAGTACGTAAATTTTAGGCAATTCTTGCCTCGTTAGCGGCTTTGTCTCACCCATGACGGGCTCAAGAATTTTCCCTTCATTCAGTTGAAACATCCAATATGGACTTTTTTCTTGTTCGGTTACGGTAACAGCTGAGGCAGCCCCGTCATTCACAAAGCATTCGATACATCTATCTATATCTTCATAGGTTCTTAAAGGAGATGTAGGCTGTAATAGAACAATATACTCGTATTCCGGCAAGTGTTCTATTGCATGCAAAATCGGCGCCATCCCAGGGGTATCATCTTGAGCCAAATGATCCGGCCTCTTAAATGGTACATCGCCGCCGTATTTTAAAGCGGTTTGGATAATAGCTTCATCATCAGAAGATACGATCGTCCTATCCAAATAAATCGACTTAGCAGCTTCCTCAATCGTCCATGCAATTAAAGGCTTATCTCCAAGCATCCGAATATTTTTGCCGGGCACGCCCTTTGATCCGCCTCTTGCAGGAATGATCCCCAAAACTTTCTTGTCATTGATCATCTGACCATAATTCCTTCTTCATACTCTATATTTGCCCGCTCAAAATCATCTGCTCTGCCAATGTCGATCCAATACTCCCGTATAGGGAATGCCGAGGTAGCGGCTTTGCTTTGAAGTAGTTTCTCGAACAGGGTTGGCATATCATAAAATGTATTAGAGGGGATATGCTGCAAAGCATCCGGAGATATTACATAAATTCCCCCGCTTATAAAAAAGCGCTGTAAAGGCTTCTCTTCGATACTCTCCAAACGAAAATTATCAACTTTCACTACACCATAAGGCACCTGAAATTCATATTCCCTGACACACATCGTAGCGCTAGCCTTCGTTTCAGCATGGAAATCGATAAGCTGTTGAAAATTAATTTTTGTCAGTAAATCTCCATTCATTACAATGATAGGTTTATCCGGAACGAAGGGCAGCAGACTTAAAGCTCCTGCAGTGCCAAGGCGTTTAGTCTCCTGAACATAAACAATTTCAACACCCCATTTTGAGCCGTCTCCAAAATAATCAATGATCATCTCAGCCTTATAATTAACCGAAATAATAAATCGATAAAACCCATTCGAAATAAAGTTTTCTAAAATGACTTCCAGTATGGGTTTACTTCCCACTTTCAATAATGGCTTTGGACAATCTCTGGTTAATTCTCCAAGTCTAGTACCCAAACCTCCAGCCATTAACACTACCCAATTATCACAACGTTCGGATGTAATAATTTCATCAAGCAAATCCAATCGAACTACTCTGCCATGTTGATCAATTACCGGAATATGTTTTAAATGACAATGTTTCATCTTAGAAAATATAATATCTCGACTATCGTCCACATAGGAAACGGTTGGGTCAGATTTCATAATCAAGCTAACCTCTCGGTTCAAGTCTATGCCGCGTAATATCCCTCTGCGAATATCCCCATCCGTTAACGTTCCTATTAGTCTCTGTTCATTATCAACAACTAATGCGATCTGTACAGATCCTTTATCAATAATTTTTAGAGCCTCTAGTATAGATGTAACCGGGGAGATAAGCAGTTTTTCGATGTTTTTCATATATAGACACTCCTTAAAACCAAGATCCTTTACTATCTATATCGGCTGGAGTATGCAATTAAATAAGAAATACCGCATATTATGCGGCATTTCAACTGTATTATAATTTTGAATAAGCTTTAGCGGGAACACCGTAGGCTGTTAATTCATAACCTTTGATCTCTTTGCCCTGACGCAGCAATAATTTTTGCATACTTTGGCATGCCAGCCCCCTCCGATGACAATATACACCGGCTTCATACAATAAGATCATCCGGTAAGTAGTCTCGATCAGATATTTTGCCTAACAATTCCCAGAACGCTGACGGAGCCAAGCCATTGCCCGGACGTTTAATTGTAAGGTTAGCTTCTGTCAATAACTCGCCTTTTTTTATTTCCACAGCGGCCACTACGCTTTTTCGGGCAGCTTTAGCATTACCTAGCTCCGAGGATACCGGAATTTTCACTGCTATTCCTAATGCCTGTTCTACATTGCGGATTTGTCTAATCATCGCAGTTAATTCCTCTGGTTCCATGGAAGCTTTATGATCTGGCCCTTCCATTGATTGATCCAATGTAAAATGCTTCTCAATCACAGCAGCCCCTAGTGTAACTGCTGCAACCGGGATCTCTGTTCCAAGGGTGTGATCGGAATAACCGGTTTTCAATCCGAAGGCTTGTTTTAATGTAAGCATCTTGTTGAGATGGACGTCAGTATAAGCGGTTGGATAATCAGTTGTACAGTGTAAAAGGGTTACTTTACGCTTCAGAACTGCTTGTCCTTCATCAGAAAAGTATGCGTGCCGAAAGCTGTTAGCTGAAGGAATATCATCTGCAACCGTGTAAGCATAGGCCAATGCCCCTAGCGCTTCTTCAATATCTCCGAGTGTACAAATACCAGTCGATAGAATGATATCCGCACCGCTTTTTCCAGCTTCGTAGAGTAGAGGAAGATTCGTAATATCTCCTGATGAGATCTTCAAAGTTTGCATGTTGTACGTATACGTTAACAAACGTAAACTGCTCGTATCGAAGGGTGTAGACAGAAATGTGATACCTGCTCGTTCGCATTCCAAAATAATCTGGGAATGATCTTCCTCAGACAATTCTAATTTACGGATCATATCAAGCTGCGATTCGTTCCGACCCGTCGTTTCCTTTTGATAGTCCGCTTTAGCTGCATGTTTACTGACCAACTTCTCAGCTTGAAAGGTTTGAAATTTTATCGCATCAGCCCCTGCCGCTGCGGCCTCTCGAACCATCTTCTTTGCCAGTTCCAATGAACCGTTATGATTAACTCCTGCTTCGGCAATAATATAGGTTCTCATCATATCCCCCATTACAGCTGTATATCGTAAAAAGATTTCAACAAAATGCCGTCCAGGCTCGTATTCTTCAATATTTGTTTTATTTGGATCGCGGTATTCCCGTCTCCATATAAATTCTGGGATGGATAAACGTTCGATGCCAGAAAATCCTGATTAAGCGCCATTTCTATAGCTTTTACAATATCACTTTCGTTTTCTGAAGAAGAGATAATACTGCTTCCCTTAATACGTCCCTTTTGCCTGTTGCCAATATCTACGGTTGGCTTTTTGAACATAGGCACTTCAAATATACCGCTAGAAGAGTTGCCGATCACAACATCTACAAACTGCATCGCGCTTAAATACCGTAGTTTGCCAAGTGACTGGAAGGCTGCAGCATTACCTGGCCGACTCTTTACATACTCATGAATCATGGCGGACATGATTCGTCCATCCGCATCGGAATTAGGCATCGTGAACAATATCTTAGCTTCGGGAAAGGTGTGCAGTGCCAACAGCAACTGCTGCATTAATTGCTCTGAGCTTTGTCCTTGTAGAGTGGCTGGATGGTAGGTGACCAAAAAATTGACTTCACCAAGCCGGAAATCAATCGATTCTTCAAACTGTTCTCTCGTTAAATATTGAAGCTCTCTAATGTTATCCAAACCGATTGCACCGACATGAAACACTTTATCCGGTTGCTCTCCCAACTGAATTACCCGATTTCGATATTGTTCCGTAGCTACAAAATGGAGATGCGACATTTTTGTAATTGAATGTCTGATTGCCTCATCCACTGCACCTTCCGTACGTTCCCCGCCGTGCAAATGTGCAATTGGAATATTTGCAATCATGGCGGCTTGTGCAGCTACCATAATCTCATAGCGATCACCCAAAACAACGACAATATCTGGCTGCAAACGATATAAGGCATCAGCAAATCCAATTAAGCCTAAGCCCATCGACTTTGTTATTCCAACGTGCGAATCGCTAGAAAGCAGCATCTCTACTCTTTCATCAATTTGAAACCCGTCGGCCTCTATTTCAGAATAAGTTAAACCAAACTCCGGTGACAGATGCATACCCGTTACGACTAATTGCAAGGTTAATTCAGGGTCTTCCTTAATAGCCTTCAAAAGCGGATACAGTAAGCCGTATTCGGCACGAGAACCAGAAATAATACATATTTTTCGCAATGTGCGCTTACCGTCCCTTCGTTATTCATCAAACAATCGTGAACCGCTTGGTATGTTAATGATGCGGAATTCCAATTGCTCCGTAACTGTCAGTTCCATCCGCGGGCTCTGGCTGAACATTGACAATCGATGCATAGGTGTCCAGATCGGACGTGTCATAATACCTGCATCGTTAGTAATCTCAAGCATCCGATTTAACAAACCCTCATCCGGTTCATCAAGCAGTAATGCATTGAGCCAGTAGTTACTCGTTACATGTTCTTGTTCTTCAAACCATTGTATGCCATTTATATGTGAAAAAGCTTCTTTATAACGCATGGAGAGTCGTCTTTTCCTGTTCAAAAAGCTCGGCAGCTGCTCTAATTGAGCGCAACCTAGTGCAGCATTCAAGTTAGGCATCCGATAATTATAGGCTGTTTGATCATGCTGATACGACCAACGGTGAGGAAGTTTTGCCGTAGTCGTTAAATGCTTCGCCATTCTAGCTGTCGCTTCATCAGCTGCCAGTATGGCTCCCCCTCCTCCGGTAGTAATCACTTTATTGCCATTAAAGCTTATCGCTCCTAACTTGCCGAACGTACCTGTATGGCGGCCTCTATAGAAGGATCCAAGAGATTCAGCAGCATCCTCAATCATTTCTAAATGATACTTCTCGCACACTCTCATAAGCTTGTCCAATTCAACAGGATGCCCGAAAGTATGCATAGGTATGACTGCCATTAATCTTCGCCCAGTCTGCCTGTTGTAAGCATAGCCGTCTGTGCCGAACTGAACAATATCGTTCAAATATTGTTCAAGTTTATCCGGGTCTACCCCCAGCGTATCATTAGAGACGTCAATCAGATGGGGAATAGCTCCGCAGTATGCGACTGCATTCGCCGTCGCGATAAAAGTCAGCGAAGGCATTAACACTTCATCATTCGGCTTCACGCCCGCAAGCAATAAGCAGATATGGAGTGCAGCAGTGCCATTCATCACAGCGATGGCATGAGGCGAGCCTGTATATTCGGCTAAATTGCGTTCAAATTGATCCACATATTGCCCTACGGATGATACCCATCCGGTTTCTAAGCAATCTTTCACATAAGACCACTCGTTTCCTTCAAATAACGGTTCGTGCAAAGCTGTAAAATCAGTCGGATTGGACAGCACTTGTTGTATCGCTGCTAGTAATTGGCCGGGTAGTTGTTCCCCTATCATAGTCGCAAGGCCTCCATTATTTATTATATTGGTCTGCCTTATATTTCGATAAATGGTCTGCAGCAGTAAACCAATTGATAGTCTGCTCAAGTCCTTGTCTAAAACCTGAAAGTCCTGCAAACTGTGGTTTCCAGTTCAATAAACGATCTGCCTTGGCATTGTCTGCCCATAGTCTCTCTACTTCACTTTTCTCCGGACGATTGCGAGTCTCGTCACTTATAATTTCGATGGCTACATTCATAATGTCGCCAATAAGTTTTGCCGTATCGCCGATAGAAATCTCATAGTTGCTTCCGATGTTGATTTCCTGACCAATGCTATTGTCGCTCTCCAGCATAGCAATGAATCCGCGAACAGTATCATTAACATAGTTGAAATCTCTAGTCGGACTCGTCTTTCCTAGTTTAATCTGCGTGTTTCCTGATGCAATTTGTGTAATAATTGTTGGAATAACTGCCCTTGCCGATTGACGCGGCCCGTAAGTATTGAAGGGTCTGATGATGCCAACTGGCAACTGAAAAGACCGATAGAAGGATAAAGCAAGCTGATCCGCACCAATTTTCGTTGCCGAATAGGGAGATTGACCTTGAAGCGGATGCTCCTCTGTAATTGGCACAAACTGCGCAGTCCCATACACCTCGCTCGTTGAAGTATGTACGAGTTTGGAGACGTTCAGCTCACGTGCAGCCTGAAGTACGTTCAGTGTACCTTTAATATTAGTATCGACATAAGTTTCAGGCGAATGGTAGGAATAAGGGATGGCAATTAGTGCTGCCAAATGAAGAACGGCATCACACCCCTTCATTGCCTCCTTTACACCATACGGATCACGGATATCCCCTGCAAAAACTTCAAACTTACCGCGAACTTCCTCTGCACACTCATCCAGCCATCCCCAGCTGTTGTTTGAATTGTACATCGTAAACGCGCGAACCTCATAGCCTTGACGAATGAGTTCTTCCGTTAGATGAGAGCCTATGAATCCATCCGCTCCTGTTACTAATACTTTTTGATAGCGAGTCATAATAATCTCCTTTAATTTTGAGGATTAAGTTTTTGCAATGTCTTATCCATTCTTGCCCTTGATTCTGCAATAACATTAGACAGATCATTTGAAAGGTTAAGCATCGCCGCTATTAGCGGCATCATGCAATCCAAATAAAAATCAACTTGTTGCTGCAGCGTTGTTGATAATATCAGCCGGGATAAGCTGGCTTCAAATATTTTCATTTCACCTCTGTTAGCTTTCAAAAACAGACCTTTAAAAGGGCTGCTGTTCGTAATCACTTCCCAGTCCTGGTCAATGGAATGAATCACCTTCATGCATTCCTGCTCGTTCGTCTTGCTTAATCTGGAAAGGGAATTAATTTGATCTTTTACTTTTTTCAGCCCCCGCTGACAATTCCTCATTTGTTCAGGCAATTCTATAAGTTCATTGTTCAATGCGGTTATGCGTTTCTCTTCATGCCGTTTCAATGCTTTCATTTCATTAATTAAAACATGACTGGAGACTTCCCGATTCTGCAGGCGCAACACTACACTCTCCATTGATTCCCAAACCGTATGTTTGATTACAGCCCCCATCGCAGTCGTATTAATAAACCGAGTACTGGTATATGTAGAGATCAGATTTTCAATATCCTCAAGCGTTTGCCTGAGTCCGCTATGCGTGCGATTTACGGTTCCTTTAACATTTTCCACCAATAGATTTGCGGAGTCCACTTCTGCTTTCACTTGTTCCTCTGTAACGTGCTTGGCTCCCTGCGCATACAGTTTGTAATTGTAATAAGATAGGTCTTGACCTGCAAATACAATTTCTTCGCATCCCATATAAATGGCTGTCTGAATTGCGGTGCCGGTAACCGAATGTGTTGTAGAAAATATAGGATCATCATTTGTTAAACTCATAAAATGGTTAGCCGTAATATCACTTTTCAAAAACAAATGAGCCGAGAGTTCTCCCCTATCATCTGCAATTGAATAGTTTAGCATTGGGGAGAACACAAATGGGATATGTCTAATATCAAGATGCTGGAAGGCTCTATAATTCGCCTCTGACCCGTCAATCGAAACAATCAAATGAGGCTCTATCCCATAGTGCAGCAAGGATTGCGTAGTTGTTCCCGCAGCTATAATAATGGCATGTTTTTTTAATTGCCTTAATTGCTCAATATCGGATTCCAGCGATGGACCAGCCCCTACAATGACAGCAGTCATCCCGCTTAGCCTATTTTTTAGTCCAGCTATAGAAGGCGTAGCAATGATGTTCGAAAAATTGTACATGATATTTTTTGCCCAATTGAACCCGTTCAGCTTATAGTTATAAATGAAATTGGCATCCTTCGTTATAGACGATCTTACCTTCCCAGCAAACTGGTCGATTTCTACTTTGCGTGATTTCAAATAAAAGGGTAATGCTACAATTTCCGCTTCACCATAACTAAATCTATGAAAAGAATCCATTAACTCATCTACTGCTGATTTAGAGTGGCCTACAATAAAATGAATGACAGATAAACGGCTAAATAAACGTTGCAGATTCACGCAACCCATCATCATTAATAGGGCATTTATATCCGGTTCATAAATAAATAAGACATGATTGGGATAGATTTGTGCATAACGTTCCACCTCATAGCCTAAACCTAGTCCGTAGAAAATAATTTTTGATTTTTTATCCACATGCTCTCTTAACGTATCCGCCCAATAAGCTGCTTCATTCTCCGGGTTAAATTGACTATTTAAATAAACGGGTTCCGCCTGTTCGTTTAATAAGTAGGCAATCGGACTGCCGTTATTTGCATAAGATAATTGATATACAGTACCCTTTGTTTCTTCTTTGATTTGATTATAAATATTTGGATATTTCTTCTCTAAAAACTTCATGTTTGTTTGAAACCTTTGCCTATTTACATCATTTGAATCGCCAAGAGCCAAAGCAAGTCTCCTGAAAACGGGAATTAGTTCATAACGAATAATGTCACCCGCACTGCCATGGTCATCAATATCCATATATTGATTCATAGATCCGAAATGCTTCGCAATGGATTGCAAACTTTGTGCAATACAATCCTTCAAAGGATCAAAATTATTGCTCTCCTTGTGCCGCTCTTGCATCTCACTTAGAGTTCGATACAAATCGTCAATTCCTTCTACCACATCCGCAAATTGCAACCATCCTTGTTCATCTAGCGGTTCGAATAGCAACTTGGATACTTCCAAGCTCGCATCGGCCAATTGAGGCATAAATTTCCGTATTGCTTCTATAGTATCATCACATATGTACTGTGTTTCCATATTTGTGTCCTCCCTGTTTCACTATTTATTATATCGGAAAAACAGCCGCTTAAAATAATAAAACCGTCAAGGACTCTTGACGGTAATGCGATTAGTTTGCCTACTTTGCTCTTGATTCCACCCTTTGTTTGGCTTCTTCAACAATTTCCATGATACTCGGGCAATATTCCAGCATTTTATGTACAAGCGGCTGCATCAATTCACGGATTAATTTCGATTTATTGATAAGGTTTAATTCATTGGCAAGTTCGGGTAAATCACGCTCAAAAGCGCTCAAATCATTGCGCATAATCATTAAATACAGGGAGTTAAATACTGTGCTGTCTACTACAACTCTCCAGTCCTTGTCAATTGAAAGAAAGGCTTGATAGGCCTTCTGCGGATGAGTAATACTTAAGCCCTGAACCTTCTCTATACTTTGATCGATGCGGCGCAATAATTGCTCGCACTCCTTCAGTTCTTCTGGTAATTGATAAACCGTTGCACGAATGGAACGGATTCTCCGTTCGTCGTAACCTTCCAAATCCCGAATCTGTTTAATTAGAAAATCATCAGGAATAGCTATGTTGTTACTTAAACGAGCAACCACTTTGTCCATCGGTTCCCATACCGTATGCTTAATTTTTGCCCCGTTTTCTGAAGTATTGACATAAGGAATTTGAGGATTTTTCCCCAATAATTCTTCAATGTCCGCTAATGTGGTTTTCAATGAGTTGTTCGTTCGGTTCAAACCGCCTTTGACGTTCTCAACGGTCAGTACGGCGCTTTTAATCGTCAAATCCTTTATTTCATCGGATACATGGCGAGCCCCGGAGGCATAAATTTGGTCGAGCGGGTACGAAAGATCTTGTCCCGTAAAAACAATCTCTGTGCAGCCCATATAAATTGCTGCTTGAATTGCAGTTCCAGTGACTGATTGATTAGTAGTAAATATAGGATCCTTCTCTGTCAGAGCCATTATTCCCTTAGTAATTACATCCGAAGTAAAGTGAACATGAAATAGATTTTCTTCTCTTTCATCCATAATCTTATACTTAACCATCGGAGTAAATAAAAACGGAATATGATTAATACTTAAATCTTTAAAGGCATTATAGTTGGCCTCGCTCCCATCCATCGAAACAATCAGATGAGGAACAACTCCAAAATGAAGGAGTGATTGAATTGTTGTTCCTGCCGCGATTATTACTGCATGTTTTTTAAGCTCCCTTACATATTCAATATCTATCTCCAATGACGGTCCTGCTCCTACAATAACGGCAGTCATACCCTCAAGCTTATTTTTCATACCTGAAATAGATGGTGTGGCGAGCGTAACCGCCAAATTGTTCATACTGTTTGTTGCCCACTCCAAACCGTATTTATTATACATTCTTAAAGAGCTGTAATAGTTCACAATTGCATATTGGGCATCATTTGAAAAAGTTTCTTTATCCAATGACTTCAGCTTATCATAGACAGAAATCGCTATAATTTCCGGATCCCCTTTCATATACTTCAAAAAACGGAAAAACATTCTGTCTCTCAATGATTTGTTTTCTCCAACGACAAAATCTGTCACATTGCAGCTTTCAAATAAAGTTTTCAAATCAATTGCACTCATGCCGGCGAGCAAAATTTGTTCATCTGGTTCATAGATAGATAATTGATGATTCGGATAGGCTTGTGCATACTGCTGCAAGTGATAGCCGAGACCTAAGCCATAAATCATAATATTCAACTTGCTCTCCACTTTACTCGCAAGTCTATCTGCCCACCACTGAGCTTCATTCATAGGATCATATTGGCTATATAAGAGTACATCATGCCCCTCTTCATGAAGAAGGAGATTAGGAAAACCATGCTTAGAATAAATCACACGGTAATGCTGTTGATCGACAGTAACAGCTTCTAGGTGTGTATGAACCTTAGGATAAAACTGTTTTAAAAAACTCATATTCGCCTCATACTGTTGCTCCCGAATTATTGATGAGGGTCCTAAACAATTAGATAGTTGTTGGAATACAGACTGAAGCTCGTATTTTAAATGATCGCTGGCACCAACGTAATTTTTTGCATCCACACATTGATTCATGGATTGAAAATATTCACTTATTGAATTTATTGCATTCTCAATGGTTAAACCTGTATGAATGTCCATATATTCCTTAGTTTCATCACAAATGCTTGTTAAGGTGCGATAAAGATCGTCAATCCCTTCTACAACCTCACCTAATTCACTCCATAACTCATTCGTTATTGGACCATAGAACATTCTCTCTAATTTGCTGCAGGCTTGAATCAACTGTGGCAAAAACACTCTTATCGCTTCCACAGTATCCTTCAATTGTTCCTCTTGCTGATTCATTATTCATCCCCCTGCCTTTTTCATAAACAAAGAAACCGTCGAATAATTTCAACGGCGTCAGTTTAAACTACTTATTCTTTTTGATCCACGAAGACACCTTCAAAATTGTAGGGGTTTTCGTATTTCTTTTTATGCATTCTAGTTTTGGCAATTGTCTGGATCTCTTGCGATGCTTGATCTTTAAATTCTACCATCTTTGCAACAATGATCTCATCAAACTCGCCAATTTGATGCAATAGCTGCTTTTCATCCGCAGAGATAGACCGGTTCCCTATTTCATTAAGAACCTCTTCCCTTAAATCAGTAAGTTGAACAGCATCCTCATAAGAAATTCGCTCTATTTGTTCTATAAAATATAAGGTCGCAGTATGTAGAGCTTCAATACTCATGCTAAAGATCCCACTTCAGATTGAAATTGTCCAGTCCCTTTGATTACTTGCTTCCATGCATCTCTCAACTGGAGCAAATGCTCAAGCACTTCATTTGCTGGTACAGCATTTTTCTTCATATTTGACTCAATGAGTAAATGCAGCATATATTCATAGATCTGAAGCAAGTTATTTGATATTTCATACTCATGATTAAGAGATGCAATTAATTCATTCACGATAGCTTGAGACTTTTTGAAATTTTTATTAGCCATTTCGTAATCACGAATACGTATACCTTCAATTCCAGCCTTAGTGAAGCGGATAGCACCTTCATACAACATGATTATTAGTTGTCCAGGTGTTGCCGTCTGAACGGATGATTGCTGATATTTTTGATATGGCGAGTTTAACAAGTCGTTTCACTCCTTTTAGCTAGTAAAGCTCATGATTGCCGAAGACTGTGAATTAAATTTATTGATTGCTGTTTCCATTGCAGAAAACTGCTTATAGTACTGCTTCTCCATTGCATTCAGCCGGTCGAGCATAGATTTTTCACGATCTTTCATTGATTTAATTTGCTCACTTAACAATGAATTGTTAAGAAAAGTGGCTGTAGCATCCGTACTTGTCAGAGATGTCCCCGCCTTGGTAGAAAGTATATTTAAAGCTGTTAACGAGGATGCGCTCATTTTTGCAAACACACCGGATGTTGTACTGCCTGGACTTGTATCGCTGCTTCTGGATGAGAATACTTTTACTACGGCGTCCGGATTAATCTCAAGGGCGTTCTTCAGCTTATCTTCATCTAGCACTAACTTCCCTTTTTCGGTGTAGCTGCCTGTAGTTATACCAATAGATAAAGGATTGCCACTGCTGTCTTTAATTCCGCTAACTAAAGAGGTAGCTGCGATCCGCAGATCCGATATAAATTGACTTAAAGTACCGTCATTACGGAGTGATCCATTCCTTGCCTTAGTTTCCCATAGCTTAATCTCGTCATCAGTCATTGCCTTTTTCTCTTCACTAGTTAAAGGCTTATAATTGCGATCTGCTACTTCTGACAATTCCGAGTTTATAGCCCCTATTAAACTGTTATACTCCGTTACAAATGACTTAATCGTATCTACAATTTTTTGCGTGTCTTGTACAGCGCTAATCGTTGTCCCGTTTGTTGTAACTGAGGCAGACTTTACAGTAAAATCAAATCCATTGAGCGAGAAACGGTTGCTAGCCTGTTCGTAATTAATTCCATTAATGGATATTTTGGCATTTAAACCCACTGATCCGCCTGTAGGAGTTTTTGCAGTAAAAACAGCATCTCCAAGAACTAGCTTTCCCGCACCTGTTTGGGTAGCAGCAATAGAGAACTGCCCGCTAGCCTCATCATAAATCGAAGTTGCTTTAAGCGTGCTTGATTTCTCATTAATGGCCTTTGATAGATCAGTCAGATTGGCGGTTTTAGCGACCGATACCGTTTGCGAGTTAATGGTTACGAGGACATTATCTGCATTATCCGGATCTTCTGTTGTAAAACCTAAATCGGTCATATTTTTAACTTTATCAGCTGCGGAGAACGTATACACTTTACTGTCACTTGCCGCTACTTGCTCCACCTTAACTGTAAGTGTTCCAGCCGCAGTCGAACTCGTCGAATTGATAGTCAATGCAGCCGTATCTCCGCTAACCGCTGAAGTTTTGGCATTAATCGCCGACGATAAATTAAACGAACTTAATTTATTATTTCTAAAATCAACGATTTTGGTGCTAAGGGAACGATAATCTTCCTGTTTCCATTCCACCTTAGTACGTTGCTTGACCATATTGTCATAAGTCGTCCGCTTAGCTTTCATGAGCTCTTTAACCATGCTGTCGATATCTAACCCCGAAGCAAGTCCCGTCATTCTCACCTTGCACGACCTCCTTTATATCTTCTCGTCAATCATTAGTCCGTTAAGTTCCATCAGTTTAGCCGCCATGTCCAGTAGCTTTTCTTCCGGAATTTCACGGATTAGTTTTCCCGTTTCCTTGTTCATTACTTTATAAACGACATGATTCGTTTCCTCATGAATGCTTCGCTCAATTGTTGTCTCAGGTTTATGAATAGCTTTCAGAATTCGATCCACATTGCGGATTGCTTGTTCTTTATCATAAACTGGGGCATTTATTGCATTATTAACTGTATTATCGGGATTTGCTGTAATCGAATCATTTGTTCCATTTTGTTCTTTTACCGGTCCGCTGTTTATAATTTTATCTGAAGGATATCCCGCCGAGTTGTTAACAGATGAAATATTCATCTTGACGCTCCCCGCCTCGTTCTAAAATGTACCTACCTCTATTTATTATCGGAATATATGATGTATTTTGTTAGTCTTCTTCATTTTGTTAATAAAAAAAGAGGCCTTTGGTAAACCAAAGGCCTCTTCTTCTAAAAGCGGTGGTACTATTGAAGCAGCGACAGGACGCCTTGCGGCTGCGAGTTCGCTTGACCCAGCATAGCTTGGGAAGCTTGAAGAAGAATGTTGTTCTTCGTCAGGTTCACCATTTCTTTAGCCATGTCTGTATCACGGATACGGGACTCAGAAGCAGTCAAGTTCTCAACAACTGTACCCAAGTTGTTGGAAGTGTACTCCAGACGGTTTTGAACAGCACCCAGTTTCGCGCGTTCAGTCGAAACGCTAGTAATAGCATTCTCGATAGCCGAAAGCCCATCAGAAGCACCCAGGCCAGTAAAGTTGGTAGTAGTGATACTGCCAACGCTAATTTGTTGAGCCGAATCATCGGATTGAATATCAGCACCGGAAGTAATTGCAATTCCGTTGAACTTAGTATCCTTCATGATGTTCGTAATTTGCGAGCCAAGCTCGTTAAGCTCCAAATCAATGTTGGACTTATCAGAGTCGCTGTAAGTACCGTTCAATTTTTGAACGTTAAGCTCTTTCATACGAGTCAGCATGGAGCTAACTTCGTTCATTGCGCCCTCAGCTGTTTGTACGAACGAAACCCCGTCTTGAACGTTCTTTTGAGCTTGCTCAAGACCACGGATTTGACCGCGCATTTTTTCGGATACTGCAAGGCCTGCAGCATCGTCAGCAGCACGGTTAATACGAAGACCCGAAGACAATTTTTCCATGTTTTTGCCCGCAGAAGCATTGTTCAAAGTCATGTTGCGGTGCGTGTTCAAAGCTGTAATGTTGTGGTTAATACGCATTGATATTTCCTCCCTGAATGGTTATTTAGTCCCACATCCTTGTGGTAAGCTAATTTCGGTTGCCCTCCACTCGCTCTAAAGAGTTTATCGGCAGATTTCTCCATTTCTTTTATAGCAGATTCAATTTTTTTTAATTTTTTCGAATTGATTTTTCAAATCTGCCACAGTGATTGTCGATTGCTGCGCATTTTGATTCATTTTCTCAACCGAAACGTACAGTTCCTTACGAATAATACCGATCTCGCCAGGGGCTTTGATTCCAATCTTAATGCTGTCTCCTACTATTTCCAGTATACTTATCTCAATATCATCACCTATTAATACCGATTCTCCACGTTTTCTAGTTAAAACAAGCATTTTATTCGCCCCCTGCAGCCAAAGCCGCTGCAAATAACGGCTGATGAATAGAATACGATGCATCGGATAATATAAATTGCATGCCAGTGCGATCCTGCATGTTAATAATAACTGGAGCAGCCAAATTAATCGTTGCTGTTACCAAGTCACCTTTTACGTTAACAATATTAAATACTTGAATGTTCTTACTATCCTCTAAATTCATTTCTACTTGCAGCTGCTCGGGCAACTCGAACTCATAATTAGGAAAAAAAGCGAATGGCTCCGCAATAATAAAAGCTAAAGCTGCATCCTCTAGCGATTGCAAGTAGTCAAACGGACTTTCCTCAACTTTAACCAGCATATACTTCGTATATTGCTTGAAACCCGGTATCCCGCCGGCAAATACAATTACTTCCTCATCCGAACAATCCACTTCACCAAATCGAGTCGTTTGTACAATCATCTCTTCACGCTCCAAGTATATGTATGATGATTTAAACTTTTCTTTTTTTGTAAAACAAGAAGCTACAGCATCGTTACCGATTCCATAGCTCCCGCTTCATCAATGATTCTATTATTCCATTCGCTAGTTCAAGAAATCAACTAGCGATCTACTAATTACCTTTGCTCCTACAGATAAGGAGGCCTCGTAAATAGTTTGGGCCGTCTTTGAATTAATGAGTACATGTTCCAAGTCGGCATCCTCTACCTTCGATTGAAGATCAGTTAAGCTGAGCTCGAAATCAGACAAGCGTCCCTGTAATAATTCAATTCGATTCACCTTTGCCCCGATTTGCGCCCGTGCATTCAACATACGAGCACTACTGCTCTCAATGTTCGGCAATTCAGCTGAAATCGCTCCATAATCGGCAGGGGCTGTTAATGCTGTCATAATTCGGTCGATAACAGAAAAAACATTATCATTGTTTGTACCTGCAGGCATATCTGCATTACCAAATACTTGATTGCCGGTAAGATTAATATCTACGGTTACATTAGCATTCAGCGCATAATGTACGGAACCGGTATCCGTTGCCGTCTCTCGAACAGGTATCGTCCCGTCATCATATGGAGCTTGATCAAATCTTTCTCCGTTAAATATATATTTGCCGTTCATTTTGCTGTTCCCGATATCGATTAGCTGTGTCTTTAGTTGGCTAATTTCACTTTTAATCGCATCTAACGCTTCCTGGGGATTAGTCCCGTTGGCGGCATTGGTCGTCAACTCTTTCAAGCGTTGCATAACATCGCCAGCCTGATTAATTACTGTATCCGTAAAATCAAGCCAGGAAAGCGCCTGATCGGCATTTTTTTGATATTGTATGTTGGCCGACAGCTCTGCACGATACCGCAGCGAATATGTAATACCTACCGGATCATCGGAAGGCTTGTTAAGCTTCATACCCGTTGATGACACATTTTGCAAGTCCGACATGACCTTCAGGTTTTTATTAATATTCCGGTTCAACTGCAAATGCATCATGCCTTGCGTAACTCTCAAGGACATCTGGAACAACCCCCCATTAATAGCTATTGAAAAGCGTTATTATCTGCCAACCGTTCCGGTTCCGTTAATCAATTTATCCAGCAGTTCATCAAATGTGGTCATAAAACGGGCCGCCGCGCTGTACCCATACTGATATTTGATTAAATCAGACATTTCCTCGTCTAGTGATACGCCGCTGACTGACTGGCGATTGCCTTCTACCTGCTCTAATTGGGCTTGTGTGTTCGTATAGAGCCTTGATGCCTCTTGGCTTTTCACACCGAGAGTGCCGACAGTAGCGCTATAAAAATCATTAACCGTAGCATTGGTAACGCTGCCGCCGCTTGCCGACTCATCGAAAGTAAAGTTGACCTCTTTGAGTTCTGCCATAATCAATGCCAATCCATTATTACCTTTAATCGGAGTTACAACCCCGCCACCATCAATTGTACCACGAAGAGACGTCGCTATTTTGTTCGAATCACTGTCTATTGTCGGATTTAATTGAATGCTAGCCGCAGTTATCCCATTTGCTCCACTCTTGAACGTAAAGAAATCTTCCCCTACAGAGCCATCTAACGCATAGCCTAGCTTGTGCAAGCCGTTGATGCCCTTTACTGTTACAATTTGATCCGCCGTTGTCTCCGTAGTTGTACCTGGCAACAATGAGCCTTTAGGAATTGTGATTTGGAATTCACCATTGGCAAGCGTATTCGCCAGCGTATCTAGACTTTTAGAAAGCCCTGCTACATTTACATCACGGGAGACGATCATTCCGTGAACCTCGCCGCCAGTCAATGCTCCGGTTGCAAACGCTGTTTCCAAAGCTCCTGAGGTTAATGGTGTGATGTCTCCGCCGTCTACAAGGTTGACATTCCCCATTGTGATGGAATAACCTGTTGCCCCTTCAACCACGTTAATATTCACGATTTTGGACAATTTGTCCGTCATCAAATCCCGCTGGTCACGTAAATCATTCGCATTGTCCCCGATGGACTCGATCTTTCTGATTTCATCATTCAATGAGGAAATCGTCTGCAGAAGCGAATTCGCCTCTGCCGCTTTATTCTCAATATTCGTTGTCAAATCAGTACTCATTTGGGACAACTGCCGACTCAACTCATTAAATGAATCCGCCAGTGCTTTAGAGGTTTCTCTCAAAATTTCGCGTCCAGTTACGTTCTCGGGATTTTTACTCAGATCGGACCATGCATTCCAGAAGTTTTCGAGAACGGTTCTAATCCCAGTATCAGACGGCTCATTC
This sequence comes from Paenibacillus radicis (ex Gao et al. 2016), assembly GCF_014641555.1. Classification (GTDB taxonomy): domain Bacteria; phylum Bacillota; class Bacilli; order Paenibacillales; family Paenibacillaceae; genus Pristimantibacillus; species Pristimantibacillus radicis. The sequence continues at coordinate 49,619 of NZ_BMHY01000013.1, read as the reverse complement.
ACAATCTGTTCTAGTTTGCTAAGTGTATCTGCTTGAATAGACAAGCTCCCTACACCTTTATTTTGCTCACGGTATTGCGTATCCAGAAAAGAATTGCGAATTCGTGTAATGGAGGTGTATTCCACCCCTGTACCGAGCTGGCCTGGTGCTGTGGAGCGCTGCAAGCCATAGGCTTCAATTGGTCTCGCCGCAATCATGTTAACTTTTTGTCTTGAAAATCCTTCTGTGTTTGCATTGGCGATATTATGCCCTACGGTATTAAGAGCTGCTTGCTGTGTGAACAAGCTCCGCTTAGCGGTCTCCAATGAATGGAACGTCGATCTCATCGTAAATCCTCCTTCTTATCCTCGGGAATCGAACAATCCGTTGCGCTTGTAATTCCCAAGCTGATTCATCGGATGCTGGTAGACGACATCCTCGCTTGGATCCTCCACCATCAAATCAATGGAAAAGTCGATAAACGCAATCGATTGCTGAACTAGCTGCTGATTCAACTCGTTCACTTGCTTTAACTCCTTAAGAATCTCTGTTAGCTGTCCATGCAGCTGCATAAGCTTTTGCTTGGTTTCCAATTCACTAACCGATTTTATGACCTCTGACAGCAAGGACACACGGTAACGGAAGCCGATATCTTTGAAATAACGCAGTGTAATCAAGTTGCGGTTGCGTTCCAATTCCTCAGCCTGAGCGACTAAAAGCTTCTCCTTTTGGGTAACCACGTTAAGCTGAAGAAAATCATTACTCATGATCAATGGTTTCTTGGAACTCTCGATCTCCAACAGGTTGCCATACAAGGCAAGCTGCGCCTGAAGGACATCAATAATCGGCTGTACGGACATAATCAGCTGCATCCTTCCTTATTTACCGGGATCGCTTTTAAAATAAGCCATTAGTTTTTCGGCTATTTTACCTGCTTCAACATGATACGTACCGGACGAAACCTCTTGTTTTAATTGTTCGATCTGCTTTGATCGCTCCGTACTTTGTGCCTGACTGGAAGAAAGCATTTCCTTCGCTTCCGCCGAAATTTGAACATTGTCCTTCTGACGCTTCTGGCTCGTGCTTGCCGCACGGGATTCATTTTGCTTCAAGTAATTGTTTAAAGCGCCAATACGCTGGGGCTCATTTATTTTCAAATTCTCCACCTCATCTTTTCAGTGCATCAAAAAAGCCGATAACTCTTTACAAGTATTATCGGCTTGAATGAAATGAAATTTTATAGAACATCTGTAGAATGCCATTATTTACTGGTTTTACTGGTCTTTTATCCGATAAGCATTGTGCGCGCTCGTCGGTTTTTCATCATCCGGTTTGCTGGCAAATGTCGATTTCATCTTGTTTGCATCCTTCTGCAAACGCCCCCGGCAACTATCGCAAATATGATTCTCACGAATAAGCGTCCCGCAAACTTCGCAAGGGTAGGACATATTCGGCGCATTCACAAGCGAAATTCTGCCCTCACGCACAAATTTCGTAATTTGCCGGATGGACACTCCTGTTGCGTCGGACAGCTCCGTAATAATAGCACCTTTGTTTTCCCTCAAGTAAGTCGTGCAAATCTCGTATTCTTTATCAATATCTTTCATGCATGCCGGGCATACATCACGGAAGTTTTTAGCGAAAAGTTTGCCGCAGCGAGGACAATTGTCTAAATTCATCATAAACATCCCCCAATTTCATCTATGAACGATTAATTATCCTCTATTCTAGCGGATTGCGCCGATGATTTCACTATTAATCTTGCAAGTGCCATTGCCGATTAAGAGCGGGCCCAGGTTAAGGCATAAATATCAAGAGGGAGGGGTGATTGAAGATGAAGCGCTTCAGAGCAGGACTGGATGGTGCTGCCGGTCGTATAGATGTCGTCAATGAGAAGGATTTGCCTTTTCTGACGGCGCTGACTGGTCTCAGAGATGTAACCGGATTCAAGAGAAGCGGTTCGTTTCCCAGCAGACGGCTTTGCGGCTAGTTGAGACAAATGGGCAAGTCCCTCCGGCAAAGCCCGAAAAAGACGCTGCGTGTTTCGCATCCTCTCAGAACGGGATTGAAAGCTTTGTTTCTCGGTATGCCGATCACGGTATAGCAGATTGATAAGGGGGATTTGGAATTGACGGGATATTCGCTCCGCAAACCGCTCGGCTTGATTAAAGCCCCGCTCCTCCGCCCGTTCGGAACTAACCGGCACGTACGTGATAGCATCCCAGTGGACTTCGCTCACTGATACTGCTCCGCCTTTTGGCGGATTGTTAAGAGCTGGATTTCGAAGGGCAATTCGGGCCGCGGCGAGTTTTGTCACGGCCCGGTAAGCCGGAACCATCATTTCTGTTAAAAGCGGCTCCATCTGCTCATTTCCTCGATACTTGTATTGAGCCAGCCACTCTCTCATTTCGCTCGTATATTGAACAGCGCTTCGATTGGCAACAAAATAAGCATTCGTTCGTCTTGCGCAATCTCCGCAAACGACTCCTCGCCCACAAATCCAGCACTTCGGACGAAGCAGCCAGGGGATATTGTACAGACAGCTATGGCAGACGGAGCTGATGAATGATTTTGGCAGCTCGGACGGCAATCCGGCTCGTGAGGTTGAATTCCCTCCCCCCCGAATCGTCTGTCCGCAAAAAGTACATGACACGGGGCTCGGCCCCAGCCATTGAATGGAACGGTCAATACCCGAATAGGAGCGTTGCAAAAATTGAATGAGCCACTTCATAGCAATAACACTACCTCCTTATTGTTCTAAGTAGCCGTTAGAGCGCGCGATTCGATTCATTTTCTGGATATGTCTGACCGCTGCAACTTGTGATCGCGTCCGCTCCTTACCTCCAAAATAGACGAATCCGTTCGGATCGTCAGCCGAACGTCCTGCCCGGCCTGCCATCTGAACGAGTGAAGCCTCGTCGAACAATCTGCCATCCGCATCCAAGATATACACATCGCTGCGGGGAATCGTTACGCCCCGCTCTAAGATTGTTGTCGTGACGAGCACGCGCAGCTCTTTATTTCGAAAACGTATAATTTTGTCCGCCCGCTGCGGGTCTTTGGAGGATGTTCCTTCGATAGCCGGTTGCTTTAAAATGCTGCGCAGCAGTGCCGCCATTGGCTCCGTCTGCTCAATGCGCTGGACAAAAACAAAAAGCTGTGCGCCCCGGTTCAACGATTTCAGCATGGCTGTTTGAAGAGCCGCTGGTATCCGTTTCATCGCAAGCATCTGCTTGACCGTTGGTGTTCGAAGCAGGCTAGGAACAGGCAGCGGCTGACGATGATAACGCGCCGGCACCCGGGCATGGGGCAAGCGTCCCTTTCTCGCTTGCCTTTGAAGCTCCCTCGGCGGCGTGGCCGAAAGAAACATCCTTGCCGCAACCGGAGAGCAACAGCGCTCCGCGGCATAGTGCAGTACGGGATCATTGACGTAAGGAAAAGCATCCAATTCATCGATAATGACGAGATTAAAGCTCTGATGAAACCGCATCAGCTGATGGGTAGTAGCCAGCGTAATCCCTCCCCGCTCCCAGCGTTGCTCGCTGCCGCCGTACAACGTTACCACTTTAGCCTCGGGGAAAGCCTTTCGAATACGAGGATCCAATTCCAGCACGACATCTCTCCGGGGGGTAGCAATCAGCACTTGTCCGCCAAGCCGCGTTACAGAATCAACAAGCGGAAAAATCATTTCCGTTTTACCCGCTCCTGTAACCGCCCATAGGAGAAAGCTTGGCGGCGATTCGCCTTGGCGCGTACCTGCTGAAGCAGAATGAAGGGTCAATTCGACGAAGCGAAGCGCTGTTTTTGTGGCGGCCGCTTGGGCTGGGCTAAGCCCCCACCGTGCGAACGCCGCTTCAGTTGGTGGCGGCGCAGGAGCAGCGCCGCCAAGGAGCGAGGGCATGCCGAGGATAAGCAGCTCGCATTCGCGGCTGCGTCCCATTCCGAGGCATGCCGAGCAGTAGGCGCACATGCGCCCGCACGATGCGCAGCGCGTGCGGTGCATGTGCGCTTCACCGCTGCCGCAGCGCAGGCAGCGGGCCCCGCCCTTGCGGCGCTGGCGAAGCCGCCCGCCGCCCCCGGCGGCGACAGCGCCGCTAAGGCGCAGCCAGCCATGCAGCTGCGCCAACTGCAGAGCGCCGCCAATATCGGCGGCGCCTTCCAACAGGGCGTGCGCTTCGCCGCGAAGCAGCGCACGGCCCTGCAAGGCACTGGCGGCCCGCTTCGCGGCGGCCGACAGCTCTCTCCACTGCGCGCCGCTGCTGTCCGCGCGCTGTGTCCCATTCCCGCTTCTCCCCACATCAGCTCGCGTCCATCGCTCCATCCGTGCGCGCAGGCTTTCGCCTTCTTGCTGCTGCGCTCCCGGATGATCGCCATGCGTCTCGCGCTTCGCTTGCTCAACACAAGCCGCAAGCCGCGTCATCACCACGGCCTCTTCCCTGCTATGCCCGTCTGCTCCCTTCATCCCCGATTCCCTACAACGCCCATTCACTCCCTCCATCACTCCTGTCCTACTACGTCCGTTCGCTTCCTCCATCGCCCCTGTCCTACTACGTCCGTTCGCTTCCTCCATCCCCGATTCCCTACAACGCACATTTTCGCCCTCCAACGCTCCTGTCCTACAACGCCCATTCGCTCCCTCCATCCCAGCTTTCCCTTGTCCATCCCAATCCTCTCCCAACTTTTGCTCTTGCTTACTCGCCTCTCTCCTCCCTTCTATCCATCTCCCTTGTTCTCCAAAGTTCACCCTTCTCCCCGTCCCAATTATTTTTTGCACCACCGGTATCCTCCCCAATGCTTCTAACAACGCACCGCGTCCTCTGTTCTCGCCCTTACCCTCCTCATAATCCCACAATTCCTTGCAGCGCCAAGCATCCCCAAGCGGCAGGAGCTCCTTCCACAATAAAATCAGTTCTGCTGAGTGGCCTTCTTCCCGTAGGCGCATTGCATCATTTTTATACTCTCCTTCATTCCTTCCTTGTCTTTCATGTC
>NZ_BMHY01000013.1:42382-44590 GCF_014641555.1 Paenibacillus radicis (ex Gao et al. 2016) | reverse complement strand
TTTTCATGCTTTTCATGCTTTTCATGCTTTTCATGCTTTTCATGCTTTTCATGCTTTTCATGCTTTTCATGCTTTTCGTTTCCTTCGTGCCCTCCGTAACCCCCATAACCCCCTCTTTCCTCGCCCTCCTCGTACCGCTGCCCAAGCCAAAACAAACGATCGACCTCTGCCGCTATCGTCACATTGGAATACCACTTCCCGCCGATTTTCACCACATACATCTGCGCTTTCATTTCATGCCTCCTTTCGTCCTTTTTGACTTGCAAACAAAAAAAAGCACACCACAACGACGCATCTAGCGTCGTCGGGTGTGCTTCACTCCGAGCTCCGTAATCATTTAGTTGCTATCACTATACCTCAAAACGGCATTTTAGACAAATCATCCGGATTTTGAAGATCAACAAGTATGGCATGCTCGGAGGAAGTGACGACTCCGTCCGTTCTCAGCCGCCATAACAGTCTGGAGTGGCTTTCATCCTCCCCCTGAGAGCGCTTCCGATCATTCAAATTTTCTGCCCTCTGATCGCCGTCTTCCTCCACCTTTCCCCCATGCACAAATACCGAACCGCCGCCTTGCTCTAGCCGATCGACAATTTCTGCCGTCTGCTCCATAGAACTAGCATCAACTACGGTCAACTTGGCATCCGTACCCATCCGCCGCGAAAAAGCATAAAACGATCGCACCAGCCATTCCATTCTCATATGTTGATTGTGTGCCACAAGTACGTAATGTTTACTCACCCGCACCCGATCCCGTTTTAGCCAATATGTGAGGTGCACGAGAGCAGCGACCAAAGCATAGCAGCCAACAACGACGAGCAATATCCCAACCATGGAAGCCACCTCCTCTTTGATGACACTATATGCGGAGGCGAGCCTAGTGGTTCCGGACAATTAGGACGAGTTTTCTTAAAATAGCCTCCTACCTTCCCCCTGTCCGCCCTCGACTTCCAACATTCTTTATTGTAAAATAAATCCAAGTAATTCATCTCATCTGCTGCTTCCTCAACTTAACTGAATATGAAGCGTGTGAAGCACACCGCTCTTTTTCCGTGAATTAACGGACGAGGAGCGGTTTTTTTATTATAACGATTGGAGGGATTATCTTGGTGGAATCTACTTATGAGCAATGGCTTTCCGAACAAGCAGCTAGTTGTACAGGAGAGAGGAGACGCCGCTTATCCCAACACGGGCACGCAGAGGAACTGTTTTTAAAACAAGTTTGGTACCCAGCCTTCAATCACTTTCAGAATTTACACGGCGAGTATGAAGTGAGCGACTTTAAAGACGGCAAACGATATTTGGATTTTGCCTATATTCGTTCACCCTATCGTATTTGTTTTGAAATCGATGGCTTCGGCCCTCATTCCCGTGATGTAGATCGCGACCGTTTTGCTGATGGGCTTATGCGTCAGAATCATCTTGTGCTCGATGGTTGGATCGTAATTCGATTGTCCTATGACGATGTTGTAAAAAGACCACGCCAATGTCAGCAACTGCTGCATCAACTTCTTGGAAAGCTTTACAATCCGCAATCCTTTCCGGATATCACGATCCACCAAAAAGAGATTATCCGCTATATGATGATCACTCAAAATCCAGTAAGTCCAAAAGAAATTAGCAGCATGCTGCAAGTGGGAGCAAAATTTGCCCGTCGGCTTCTGCTTGAACTTTTATACAAAAAGTATGTGGTATCCTGTTCAGCAGGCAATCAGCGTATTCGATTATACAAGTTGAATGATAATTTGCCTCCTTACTCCAAGAGCTAGTCTAATGAGTCCTAGGACTTCTACACTTTTTCGCTGGGATAAGACCCTCTCAGGGTCTTGTTCCCTTCCCTAGCATCGTATTCAGATAGAAAATAGCGACTTCCTTTCCTCTTAAGACCCTTTCAGGGCCTTAACCCTCACTTACAGGCGCTTTCTAGCAGACATAAGACCCTCTCAGGGCCTTAACCCTCACTTACAGGCGCTTTCTAGCAGACATAAGACCCTCTCAGGGTCTTATTCCCTCCCACAGCATCGTATTCACATAGAAAATTGCTGCTTTCTTTCCGTTTAAGACCCTTTCAGGGCCTTAACCCTCACTTACAGGCGCTTTTTAGCAGACATAAGACCCTCTCAGGGTCTTATTCCCTCCCCTAGCATCGTATTCACATAGAAAATAACGACTTCTTTTCCGTTAAAGACCCTCTCAAGGCCTTAACCA
>NZ_BMHY01000013.1:0-42348 GCF_014641555.1 Paenibacillus radicis (ex Gao et al. 2016) | reverse complement strand
TCACTTACAGGCGCTTTCTAGCAGACATAAGACCCTCTCAGGGTCTTATTCCCTCCCCCAGCATCGTATTCACATGGAAAATGGCGGCTTTCTTTCCGTTTAAGACCCTTTCAGGGCCTTAACCTTTACTCACAGACGCTTATCCGCAAGTATAGGACCCTCCGAGGGTCTTACACTCCTTCCCGCCTGCATCATGCTGTATCAGCTACACTCCAGACAAAATCCGGACCGTCTTCCCGTAAAACTTAAAAGTCTCTAAAAAACAAAAAAATCCCGCGTCTATAGACACGGGACCCTGCTATGTATTAACCAGACCTGTTATGACTGATGACTGGCTGTGTTCGTCCAGCCCATCTCCTCCGGGCTCCGCTCCTAATGCTGCAGCTTTGGTCTGCTCTATTGCGAGGCCCTTGCGGCTAAAGGCTAACAATCCAGCATCATGCCGCAAAACGCATCCAGCTAACTCATGCGGTATAGCTTACAACGTCACCCAGCCATATTTAATGGATTGAATAACCGCTTGTGTGCGGTCGTCAACCTCCATCTTTTGCAAAATGCTGCTGACATGGTTTTTAACAGTTTTCTCGCTAATGAACAAAAATTCGCCGATGAGCTTGTTGCTCTTGCCCTCGGCCATCAAACGAAGCACTTCCGCCTCCCGGCGGGTCAACGGATTATCTTCGCTGGCGATAAATTTCACGCCTGGCTCGCTAGTAGCAGCTGCGCCCGATACGACACCCATTTCATCCAGATACGTCATCCGGCGCAACTGATTGATCAGCTTGCCCGTCACCTTCGGATGAATGTAGGCATGTCCATTCACAACGGAACGAATCGCGTTAATTAACGACTCTGCCTCCATATCTTTCAGCAAGTAGCCAGTCGCCCCTTTGCGAAGCGTCTCGAATACGTAGCTCTCGTCATCATGAATGGAAAGAATGATCACCTTTACATCGGGAAAAATCGTCTTCAGACGCTCTGTCGTGACCACTCCGTTCTCAATCGGCATATTAATATCCATCAGCACGATTTCCGGCTGGGTATGATTGCAGAACTCCAGCACCTGAATGCCGTCGCCGCATTCTCCGATTACTTCAAGGTCATCTTCCATATTCAAAATCCGTTTTAGCCCTTCGCGAAAAAGCTGGTGATCATCCGCGAGCAACACTTTAATCTTTGGCTTAACACCTGGTGCCTGAGCAATTTGGTTCATTCGTCATCTTTCTCCTTTCTCTACTCTACTGTTATTGGGATATAAAATAAAACTTTCGTCCCTTGTCCGATTTTTGAGTCTATTTCCATCCTCCCTTCGAGAAGATCGACACGCTCACGCATGCCAATCAGGCCAAAGTGGGAGTTGTGACTCGCCTGATATTCGACAAGCTCGCTCTGAAAACCTACTCCATTATCAAGAACGGTAATGATCACCATCTCGGGTTGGTAGTTCATTTCCAGTGTGACGTGCGAGGCGCTTGCATGCTTATGCGCATTGGTGTAGGCCTCTTGCACAAGCCGAAAGATTGCTGCCTCCATCGCAGACGGCATTCTGACTTCTTTCCCTGTCAGCTCGAATACGGTATGTATCTTGGTTCTCTCTTCGAAGTCCTGAACGAATTTGCGAAGCGTCGGCACAAGTCCCAAATCGTCCAATGCCATAGGACGCAAATTAAAAATAATTTTGCGGATGTCCTCCAGCCCCGAACGAACTTGCCCTTTCAAATCTATTAATTCGTCCTGCACCATTTGAAATTCCTTCTTGATGAGCATTCTTTCTGCAATTTCTGTTCGCAGCACGATATTGGCGAGCGATTGAGCAGGTCCGTCGTGAATTTCGCGGGAAATACGCTTTCGCTCTTCCTCTTGCGCGACGATAATCTTTAGACCAATCATCTGCCTCGTTTTCGCGGACTCCAATATTCTCGTCACCTGGTTCAAGTCGCCGGACAAATACTCCAGCACGACATTGATTTGCGAGGCGATCATTTCGGCGCGCTCGATGGAGCTTTTAACGTTGCGGACCCGCTTTTGCAAGTCGTCCCGCCTCGTCTTTAGATAGGCTTCCTTCTCCCGATAGACCATGAGGTCCATTTGAATGACCGTCGCCTTTTCATACGCCTGCTTAATATCCTCTTCTTTATATCGGACGAAATCCTTGCTGACTTCAGTCAGCCGAATACGGGCGCGACGATACTCCTTCTCCAGCTCATCCACCCGAAGAATGGTTTTGCCGTTCTCCTCTAGCACAAGTTCAAGTTCCTGCACGAGAGAATCAAGCTCGGCGCGCGCCGATTCGCATATTTCGTAAATTTGAATCTTGCTGTCTTCCATAACCGCGATCGCATTGGTTATGACGCGATTAATATCTACAATATGTTGATCCACGACGATTCGGCAACCCCTCTTAAAAGGATTAATATAGAAGGTTATACCATTCTATCATAACACAGGAAAGCTGCCGCCCGTCTATTTTAATCAATGGTAATCTTTTTCGTTTTGTTCTCATAACCGACTTTTAGACCCAGGTTTTCAGAGAATAGACGAATCGGAATCAGCGTCCGTCCATTGCGGACAATTGGCGCAACGGCGGTCTCTGAGCGTTTCCCGTTCATAACGAGTTCTTTCTTACCGATGACCATTTCCAGCATCGTCGAGCCTTTAATAACGGATACACGATTGAGCTTATCGTCCCATTTCAAAGTTGCTCCCAAAGCATCACTTACAAAACGAAGTGGGACATAAGTCGTGCCATTAAGCTCAAGCGGAGCTACGTCTAGCGTAATACTCTTTCCGTCTACAGTCGCTGTTTTTTTGCCGATATTCATGACGATAGACTTATTCACGCTTGTGACCGGCGCGCTCGCATATTGCAGCTTCAAGTTGTCCAAACCTACTGCTCCGGTTGCCGCACGCTCATCCTGGCCGTCGGCAATCGTCACGACATAGATACGTTTGAGCTTAACCGGGTATTTCATACCGTAGGAGCTAAGATCAGCTTTGACCGTTTTCCAGCCTGTCCAATCCAGCTGCTTCGCCAGATCAACCAAATGCGCTTTGCCGTCAGCATCGGTGAACTCAGCTCGCAGCCAGTTCAAGCTTCCGTCTCCATAGACATCGACCGTCATGCCGTTTGGAGCGCCATCCACTGTTTTACCGGCCGTGCCGTTAAACACAGCGTATACAGCCTTCGTTCCTGTACCTGCACTGAAATCATATGAAATTTGCAGCGCTTTGCCAGATGTCTGTTTCGGCAGGTCGCTGACAAGCTTCACACCGCCCGTTGTCGTCGCTGATGGCGTCACTTGAGAAGTGATGGCGTAGCCGACGTTCTCGAAGTTTTCCAGCGTTTTCTCCGAACCGCCTTGCGTAAATGGCAGAATCGTCGGGAAGCCGTCGTAACGTCCAATCGCATAACCAGTTGTTGATGTACCGGTCGATTCAACCGTGATCGTATTGCCTTTCTGAGAGCCGGTAAAGCCAATGAACTCCCATTTCAGCGAATCGCCCGTCAGCTTATAGCTCTTGCCGTTCTTCAGCGTAATCGTAACTGGAACCGAGACGGTCGCCCCTTTAGTAAGCATGCCTGCTGCTGCATCCAGCTTCACTTCGGCAACCTGATCTTGGCCAATGACCTCAATCGGATAGTTGGAGGTCACATCGCCGGATCTAACCGATATGGTCGCCGTTCCCGCTTTTGTCGCCGTAAACTCGTTACCGCTCATCGTTCCGACACTGCCGATACTGCTCCATTTGGCATTCGTGCTGGTCAGCTCAAACGGGTTATAGTACGTATCGTAGGCTTTAACCGAATACGAGGCTTTTTGGCCAATAAACAGCACATTCGAGCCGCTTACCGTAATGCCTTTCAAAGATCCCTTCGGTGCTGTGGAAAATACGCCGATTCCATTCGCTACGCTGCGCTGCGTCGTCCCGTATTGCGTGGAATGAGTGAGCTGTAAGCCCGTCTCGCCTAGCGGCCGGTCGATCATCGTCGTTGAGCCGCCGCCGTCGAGGTTAATCCCCTTGTAGACACCAAGGCCGACCATAATTTGCTGCATTTCCTTAAGAGTAGCCCCTGTGCTGTTGCCGAACTTCTCGGTCGTAATCAAGTATGCCTTTTTACCGTCTTTAGAGTAGCCCACCGCAGAACGAGAGACGATCGACGAGCCGCTGACTCCCGAAATATCGCGTGAGAAAGCTGCTGCAGCGCCTTTGTCTACGAGAATAGTGTGACCGCCAATAAGCATTTGGAATGAGGATGGATCTACCTTGCTTCCATTAGAGGATACTAGTGAATAATTGCTAGTTACGGATTGGCCAACCTGAAGATGTTCCACAATAAATTTAGCGGCATCTCCATGTCCCCGTAAAATATAACCGTCGCTCGGAATGGCCCCGGATATAGGAGCCTGCTCCGAAATTTGCTCTACGATGCCGTTGCGGACGAGCACCTCCGTTGGCGTAGCCATCGCGTTGCGAGGACGTTCAGCTCCGCCCCAAGCGCTTGTGTAAATATGAAGCTGATTGAAATGGCTATATTTAGAGCCCCCAACTTCGGGAACATAGGCAGATTGGTTCATGCCGGCAAGAACAAAGGTTGAGCCGTCTCCCGACTTCACCGTTCCATCAAACGTATAGCTGTCGATGACCGGCTGGCGATCCTTCGTCACTGCGAACGCGTACATTCCTTTTATCTTCATTGGGCTGACGAGCATAGTACCGCTCGAAACTTGAGCGCCCATCGGCGAGCCTTCCGTGGACGTAATAAAAACGTCAGCATTAATACCGGCCACCGCGCCATTTTCCTTCGTCATATTGGCAATTGTATTCAGCTTGCCAACCGTATTGTTTTTTCCGCTCATCGCGTCCAGCTTCACATTAGGATTCGAGAGGTCGATCTCGATGACGTGAACATTCGTCTCCGCCTTTTTGCCGCTGCGTTGTGTCGTCCAGACATATTCTTTCTTCAGCGCTCCGGCTGTTATGTATGATTCTTGAAGCAGTTTAAATGCCGAGCTTGCCGTTGCCGCCGCAGCGACGGATGTTTTTGCAGGATTCCAGCTCACAGGTACCGCTGCCGCCAGCGGTTGAATCAAGAGTGCTCCACCTAACAGGACTACAATAACTTTCTTGCTTAAGCCTGCCGTCTGCCGAACATGGTTGTTGTCTACCTTACGCATCTTTTTTGCAACTCTCCCATCTCTAAGTCTATCTATTATAGACTACAAGACTAGGTTAAAAGTTACGTATTCACAATATTAATAAATATTAATGGGAGAAAGTCGAACCCTTTTTTTCATCTGCCAGAATCGCATAGGATCAGCTCATTGGAGAGATTAATGTTTTGCCATTTTAAAAAATAGGCAGAAAAAAACCTCCCCGCCGCATTTCGCGGAAGGGAGGCTTTGGACCTGTTATGCGCTGAGGAAGTTGACTTTTTCCAGCAGTCTCTTAATCATGACAGTCGCTTCCGCCCGTGTTGCATTCGTTGTCGGACTGAACGTTGTCGTCGTCTTGCCGGTAATGACACCGGTATAAACGGCCTTGGCAACGTCAGTCTGCGCCCATGAGGCGATTTTACCCCGGTCGGAGAACTTCGATAAGTAAGATGATGTGGAAGATTGCAGGGTAACGGTAACCCCCGCCGCTTTGGAAGCGCGCGTCATCATTACCGCCATCTCCTGACGGGAAATCGGGCTGTTCGGCTTAAAGGTGCCATCCGAATTGCCTTGAACGATGCCTGCTTCCGAAGCCGCGCCAATATAGGCGGCCATAGCCGTTCCCGTGTTGACATCCCTGAACTTAGATGCGGCGGCTTTATTTCCGGCCAGACCTAGCCCTTTCGCGATATACGATGCAAACTCACCGCGTGTAATTGACTTCTCCGGCTCGAATTTGGTTGAGCTGCGTCCGTCAACAATGTACTTCTTAGCCAATATTTGAATCGTTGTACCGGCCCAATGCTTGCTGATATCCGAAAAGCTTACATTGCCTTGTACTAGCGCATATGCACTATTGCCTTTGCGCTGGAACTTGGCAATCATTTTACCGTTTACTGTCGTGTACGTTGTTGGCACATAAGATAATCCACCCGTCTCAGGATCAAACCAGACTACTGAGGTTGTCTTTCTATCGATGGAATACGGTGCTTCCATCGAGCGTGTCAGATAGCCATTGAAGCTTTGAACGGGCTTCACAGTGCCTCCATAGGAGGCTGACACGTCAAAGTGAACTGGCGGAGCAATGAGCGTCGCATTCGCTCTGCTAATCGCAGAGGTCAACGCGCTCGTCAAGCTGGAGCTGCCCTGATCGATTTGAATCAGCAAATCCCCTACAACTCCGTTCGCATTCAATGAACTTGCAATTTGCGAGAAATTCAATGCGCTTAGAGGAATATCATATGAAATTCCATTGTACTGAACCGCGATTGTCGCGTTGTTGCCGTAATAAACTGCGCTTTGCAAGGCAGACAGCGGAAAAGCTACAACTGCTGCGCCCTCTGTGCTAGGCACTTGGAACACGACTCGCAGATTGTTCGAGCCTAACGTTCGTGCTGCTTGATAAGCCAAAATAATTTTCTCCGATGGAATCGTGTATTTGTTTACGTATTTTCCTGCCGGTGAAGTGGCCCCCGTAACAGTGGCATTGGACTTCTGTATCCCTATGCCTCCGCCATCAGCTTGCTCAAAGCCTCCCGGCAAAGAATCAATTACAGAAGTTTGATTGGTCAACGAATAGTTCGTGAAATTTTCGATCGTTTTTCCGCTATTCGTTCTTAGCCCGGTGGACGAATTCCCGTAATAGGACATCGTCACTTTGCTGGACGCGCCAACTGGAGACGATAACGTCAATGTAACCGTCGAACCGCTCAATACGACCTTAGATATAGAATAATTCGTACCGTCCGCTTGCAGCATGAACTGGGATATGGACGGCAAGTAATAGTTGTTAAGCGACTCGTTGAAGGTCAACGTTGCAGTCGATCCCTTTACAACCCCTGCTGCCAATAACCCCGATGCATTCCCGACAGGCGCATTAATCGTAGTGAAGGATGCCGCTGCGTTGCCCGCCTGATCCGTAATTCTTGGAGAAGCCGCCCCATAGCTTACATAGATCGAATCCCCCAGCGATACAGGACTGCTTAATGTCAATATAACCTGATCGCCGCTCACTTGCACTTGTGTTACTGTGCGTATTGAACTGTTCACGCTAACGCTGTAGCTGCCAGGATAAGGTACGGATGAGCTATTCAAGGACTCATTATAGCGTAACGTAATTGTCGAGCCATTAGCGACTGCGCTAATTAAGGATGGCGGTGTAACATCTGTTCCGCCGCTAATGCGATAGCTGGAGAAGGCGTTAACATTAATGCCATCCGTATCCTTAATCGGATAAGAGCCTGGTGAATAAGAAACATAGACGGCTTGACTGTTCGAGGCCGTCCCGTTAAAGGTCAACTGCACGGTGCTCCCGCTCACATAAATAGCTGTCGGGCTGTAGTAGGTGCCGTCGACACTGATACCGAACTGCGAATAGGCGTAGCTGTTTGCAGCAGCGAGTGCTTTGTTAAACGTAATAGAGACGATACTTCCATTTGCAGATCCGCTTGACGGTGCAGCTGATGTAGTGTTTACAACTGGCTTAACTTCGTAATTGCCGATGCTAAGCGTCTGGTTGCCTACAATATCCTGAATGCCTCCTGTAGTAGTAATTGGCTTGGAGTAAGATAGCTTGACCGGCTGTCCGTTAACGATAGCGCTGGACAAGGTCAATTTCACCGTTACGCCCGATACCGCTACGGAAACGACAGGTCTCATGATATCGTTCACGGTCACGTAAAAATTGCTAACCGCAGGCACACTATTTGCATTCAACTCTTCATTGAAGGTCATTGTAATGACATTACTCTCGTATTCCATCTTGCTAATAACCGGAGGGCTTGTATCTTCGCCTATCGTTTTAAACGCCCATTGATATTGGTTTTGAATACCGGCATAGGCATTTCCAGCTAAATCAGTAATTGCGTCTGGGCTTATCTCAATGTAATAGTTAGTATTGCCAGCCAGAGTGGTACCGGTTGGTTGGACAATAACAACTTGTTTACTGTTATCCGGATGGACGTAGTAGCTAGTCAGAACGGGCTGTGCGGTAGTGCTGCCTACCGGTCTAATCCAAATCGAACCTGTTCCTTTCACAACTGGCTTGTTGAAGAAAGCAGAAAAATAAGCATTAGGCAATACATTGTTTGTGTTGTTAGCTGGAAAGATCGATTCAAGCGCAGGCTTGACGGTATCCTGTGCAACGCGGAATTGCCAATTGTTTGCCGTAACCCCTGCAAAATAATTGCCGGCCGCATCTCTAAACCCTCTGTTGCCGATGACAACATAGTATTGTGAATTGTTAACAAACGCTTTATTGGAATCGCCTGCATATAGTGCTTTATTCGGATTGATTGTAATTTTATTTGTTCCGCCACCCGTCACATTATCCGACGTAACTGGAATGGAACGGAACAGTACATTGTTCACAACATTGCGAATTTCTATATTTCCAGAATCCGGATATACCGGCTCATTAAATATTATTTCTAGATTGGAGTTAAGCGTTCCAATCGTTCCTCCGTGTGCAGGGTAGACTGCTGTAGAAAGAGGAGGGTCTTTTTCATCGCCCGGATCGGTCGTGAAATCCCAAGTGGATGCGTTCGAAATTCCCTGGAACCATTCACCGGTCGTTTTATCTACAAAGGCACCCGCATCAATCAATACATAATACCTTGTATTTGCAAGCATCTTTTGAGGGCGGATCGTAACTACATTATTGCTTGATATCGTAACTCTTGAAGTATCCGCTGCCAGAATCCGCTCGTCATAATTGTCATAGGCGCGAATGAGATGAATGTACTTATTAGTCCCCGCGACAACTCCTTTATCAAAAGCAACCGCTAGCGCATTCGTCACAGGTACAGACGTTGCGTTGTCCGCTGGTGATAGTCCTATAACATTAACCGGAGCGGGCGCAGTTGTAAACCGCCACGTCTGGCCAGAAAACACATTGCCGGCGGCATCTTGCAGCACGCCCCTTGGAATCGTGAACGTATAGGTACTATTCGGATACCATGCTGCAGCTGGCGAGATCGTGATTGTATTCGTGCCGCTGCCGGTTACTTGATTGGAGGTAACAGGTATTTTCCGTTCCTCATATGCCGTGTTGCTAGGATTGGTAACGAGGCTAAGATCTCCATTAGCGACATATATCGGTTTATTGAATATGAGCGTAATCGGCGAAGTAATCGCAATGCCCGCCTGTTCACTTGCCGGATAGGCTGCGGTTAATACAGGAGCTGTTGTATCCACCGTCTCGACCGTTTTGAAATTCCATTCGGTAGCACTTGCAATACCAGAATAGTTCGCGGCATTGGATACATTTACGAATGCCCCCGGGTCGATTAATATATAATAATCGGTATTCAGGCTAAAGGCCTTACTTGGACGAACAGTGACAGTCCGTCCGGTCGCATCGATAGAAACCCGGCTATCGGTTGCAACATTGTAGCTCTCGAACACTGTGTTTAATGTGTAATTGTAAATCGTAAACGAGGCGGAGCCTGTTCCCTTCGCTACGGGCTCATCAAACGTAAAAACGAGCGGAGCATTCAATCCAACATTCGTAAAATCGTCAGCAGGATTCTTATTGGTTAATATGGGACCGGCTGCAGCGGCTTTGATAACGTGGGAACTTGTTATCGATCCCGGCAATACTAGCTGCATGAATAATACGATCGATAAGAGCATACCGATCTTTTGGCGGTAACGATTCATTTCATTCACTCCCCGAAAAATTACAGTCGTACTTTATTTGTCGGTTAATTCGCATTGAAAATGTAGGTTTGGGAGTGACTTTTCTGGAATAGTTCACCAACGACTCCTTCATAAAGGTATAAAAAAGCTCAGAATCATAAGATTCTGAGCTCTGTAATCATTATAATACCTATTGCTATGCAAGCGCTTCGGATTTCAACTTGTCAGCTCTGTCTACGCGTTCCCAAGGCAGGTCGATATCGGTACGGCCAAAATGACCGTAAGCCGCTGTTTTTCCGTAAATCGGTCTGCGAAGATCCAACATCTTAATGATACCGGCAGGACGAAGATCAAAGTTGTTTTGAATCACTTCAACCAGCTTCTCTTCAGACACTGTACCTGTGCCGTAAGTATCTACGTTAATCGATACAGGTTGAGCAACACCGATTGCGTAAGCCAACTGGATTTCACATTTATCAGCAAGACCAGCTGCAACGATGTTCTTCGCTACATAGCGGGCTGCATAAGCTGCGGAACGGTCAACTTTCGTAGGATCTTTGCCGGAGAATGCGCCGCCGCCATGACGAGCGTAGCCGCCGTAGGTGTCGACGATAATTTTACGGCCTGTAAGACCAGCGTCGCCTTGTGGTCCGCCGATAACGAAACGGCCTGTAGGATTAATGAAATATTTCGTTTGCTCATCGAGCCACTCAACTGGAACAACAGGCTTGATTACATGGTCTAAAATGTCCGCTTGGATTTGCTCCAGCGAGATTTCTTCCGCATGCTGCGTGGACACAACGATCGTATCGACACGTACTGGCTTGCCATCCACGTATTCGATCGTCACTTGCGTTTTACCGTCCGGACGCAGGTAGCCCAGCGTACCATTCTTACGGACTTCAGCCAAACGACGAGCAATACGGTGCGATAATGCGATTGGCAAAGGCATCAATTCTGGCGTTTCATTCGTTGCAAATCCGAACATCAAGCCTTGGTCTCCGGCACCGATGTCTTCATTTTCCAGCTGTACGTCCTTGCCGTCACGCGTTTCAAGGGCAGCGTTAACGCCTTGCGCGATATCAGCAGATTGCTCGTTCAATGATGTCAATACCGCACAAGTGCTGGAATCAAAACCGTATTTTGCACGAGTATATCCGATTTCCTTGATTGTACGACGTGCTATAGCAGAAATATCGACATAATCAGCACGGCTGCTGATTTCTCCAATTACCAGTACAAGTCCAGTAGCAACCGATACTTCACACGCAACGCGCGCATAAGGATCAGCTTCCAGAAATGCGTCAAGCACAGCATCCGAGATTTGATCGCAAATCTTGTCCGGATGGCCTTCAGTCACCGATTCCGATGTAAATAGGTGACGACCTTTAACAACCGACATCCGTATCAACCTCCTACAGCCTTATTATGAGATAAGTGCAAATACTCTAAACAAAAAATGAACCTTTTCCCGTAGGAAAAGGTTGTTAGACAACTCTCTAGAACAGTATAATACCGAAATTGTCGGTTGGTGTCAATGGACGGGAGTCCTGACAACTTTTACTGATATCCTCGAAGTACGGCTTCAGCCTGGGATACAAGCCGTTTTGTAATCGAGCCGCCAACTGCTCCCACCTCTCGTGAGGTAAGGGTAGACCACTGTATCGCTCCATGCCCTCCGCCGCTATAAGCGCCGAGTTCACCCGCAAACTCGGTATCCTCGCCTGCACCAGCAGCTGTGGTTTGGTACAATCCTAATTCAGCAGCAATTTCGTATTTCATTTGATTCAAAGCTGCTTTACAATTCGGCACTACGATTTGATTAGATGAACGACGACCCATAATAAGACACCTCCATAAGATGTAGGAACATGTCTATAGATTGCGTTCATTTGCACTTTCGTAAGCGTATAAGCTATTGTCAGCTGGAGCAAAATATAACAGCATCATTATTGAATGGTATAGCCGCCCCGCACCAAAACCGTTAATGTTTTGGTAAAGCCGGGATCCGTTGTGATACCGCGTCCCGCCCGTGGGAAAATAATAAGATGATTCGCAGGAATTGGAGCACCCTTGAATACGTCTTTACCTCCGGTTACATCGGCCAAACCGTTCGAATCAGGGCTATAAGCTACTGCTTTACCTGCACGGACAATAACTTCAGTTCCTTCGTTTGCAATCAAGGTTTTACCGTTCGGCACCGTAACGACTTCCAGTTTGTCGCCGCCTGTATTGCCTTCCTGGCCCTTATCTCCAACCAATGCGTCTACATAGCTCTTCGTAACGACTGGGTCCTCTACTGAGCCTGGCACTGCCAAAGCTCCATCTGCTTCAATAGTGCTTGTGTTCCAATAACCGATACCGAATCCGCCAACAACGAGCACAGCTCCAAGCGCGATTCTAGCAACCCATTTCTTCATCGTAATCGATAACTCCTCTCTAGCAAAAAAATACGGGTACCTGTTTAAAGATACCCGATTTGGTCTTACTTTTCTACTGTTAGTTGGAATAGTGATCTTGCAGAACTAGTTTACGTTCGGGTCTGCCCAGTTAATATACTCTGACCACTTTATATCTTTAGACACTAACTTCTTTTTATATCCGTTCAATTCTTCATAAATAGTTAATGTTGGTGTTGTTGAATATTTCGTAATTTCTTTATTTATTTCGGTGAAGTTTGAGCCCGTTTTCCAAATATAAGCAGCTGTTGTTGAAGTCGAATCCAACTCTACTGGAGCAGAGAAGAATGTTAAATTCGTAGCTTCATCCTCGAGAGCAATCGTGATCTTTCTGCTGCTAAAGGCATCGTACGTATAGTTCCGATCAACTTGTGACGCAATATCCATATCTAAAGCTGAGTTCAGAATAAATGCTGTCAGCGATTTTATATTAATCGAAAACGGTCCCACTTTTATTTCATTAAATTTATTAGTAAATTCTTTTTCTACAGGCAATACAAATTTTGCTGCGTTAAAGAAGCCCTGTGCCTGGTCATCGTTATTTTTAACAATACCTTTTTCATTAAACGCTAAACCCAGCAACAAGGACGCATCTTTAAGATTTGCATCTTTAGGTACTTCAGCAGTTATTATTACTTGTTCCTTTTTATTGCTATTGATTGCATTCCCTGTTTTAATCATTTTAGTTTCATACACAGTACCATTAGCAGTTTGCAAATATCCAGACCATTTTGAAGTAGCTTTTGCCCGATTATCTACATTAGTGACATCCAAATAAATAGCATAAAGATTATTAAATTCACCCTCGTAAGTTCGTACATCACTTACAGCGACTGTTGTTTTTTCAACGTTATCATTAATCGAAAGGTTAGTGCCCAGTGCGATTGTTTTAGGTGTTGTAATAGATTTGGTCGTTAATGATGCCAGTTCTACTTTTTTCTCACCTTCTAATTCAGACAGCTTAAATTTAATATTATTAGCACTATAATTGCTAGGGATTGCTGCATAATAATAAAGCTCCACCGATTGTTTAGCTGGAATTGATACTTGCGTAGTAAACGGCATCAACTTAGTATCTACTTCAGCACTGTCATCAATAAAGAAAGCACCATTAATTTTCGGAATAGGAGCAGATTTAGTCCCTTTGTTTTTAATCACAATTTTTCCAATAAGGTTATCATTCGTCACCCATGGATACTTCTGAAGGGATTCTACACTAATATCATAAACATAGTCACCACTTATATATTCAAAATTTGTAAGGGCAGTTTGTGGTAAGGGCTGCTTTAACGAAACGGCAAATTTACCGATTGGAAGATTAATACTTGCTGCTCCCTCGCCGCTAGACTGGGCAACAATTAGTTTCATTCCACTGGTATTAAGTGTTTTAGGCAATTCAATGGATAACTTGATGGTCTCAAGAATGTTAGGGCGCAATACAATTTCTGCTGCATTCGGTTTTAAATCGTATAAAGCGCCAGATGCTGATTGAAGAAAATACTTTAGATTTGAAGCAGCAATATTATATTTCCCTGTATTTCTCATGACTAGTTCAAGATTAATATTATTATTCTCTGATCCCGCTGTTACAGTTGACTTATTGACTCTCATATTTACAACACTATCATTCATTTTTGCAGCTTTGTAGCCATTTAATTTCACATCATTCGTATAGCTTTTAGAAAACATAAACTTTGCAACTGTTTTTTCATATCCTGCGATCGAAAAATCAAATTTAATGACTTTAAACACAAGATTAACCAATGTAACACTTGAAGGGACTTCACTATAATAAGTTAATGTTACACTCGCTTTCGGTGCAACCGTTTTTTTATTTTTATCGCTTTCTAGCAAAGAGAGAGTGTACTTATTTCCGCTAACTGAACTTAGTCGTGCCCAATAATCTTGCAGATTGAGTGCCGCGCTTCCTCCGTTATAGATCGTTACCTTAAAGCTCGCTGTATTTCCTTTTGAGCTTGGAATAAGATCAGCACTCTCCAGCTTTACATAACTGTTTGAGGATATGTATTGGGTATACGTATTAGCCGCGAAGCTTCTGGGAACTCCAGTCGATAATACCATAGAGCAAACTATCATAAGGGATAACACCATATACAATTTGTTTAATCCTAGACGCATGATCATTTGCATTCATCACTCCGTATCGTTTTTTATATAGACGCATAATAAGGCTAATTTGTTTCTCTATTGAGTCTATATTCCTTAAGATTATATTACAGAGCTTCTATGAACATAAGATGAACAAAAAAAAGAGCGATGAGTTTCCTCATCGCTCTTCTTTCATCTAACCACTAAAGGATTAGTTGAAGTATTTGATTACTACAATTGCACCTTCTGTGTTGTTGCCCAGGTGAGCAGAGCCAGCAGCTACGAATGCATCGTAGTTAGCAGCATTTACAGAAGCAGCGTTTGCGATATCAACGAATCCGCCAACAGATACATTGTCGTTTTTGTCGATAACAAATACTTGAGTTTTATCCGTGTGGATAAACGAACCTGCTGTATTGGATACAGTGAATGTTCCATAGTTGGAATCTGCAGTCAATGCGTTGTTTGCAGTTTGACCTTTCACGTATACAACATCAGCTGTGTTGTACTTAGTTCCTGGTGCTGCAGAAGAATCAGACAGAGCAACGAATACATTGTCATCAGCATTCAGCGTAAGCAGTTTGCTGTACAGATCAGTGTAACCAGTTGCAGCTGCATCCCAAGCGATTGGGAATGATTTTTCTTCGCCGCTAACTTTCAGCTTAACGCTGTAAGTCGAACCAGATGCTGTTTGAACTTTGTTAACTGTTACGAATTTACCAGCAGCTACCGGCAAGCGGTTTTCAGCTGTTTCGTTGTCTTTAACCAAGAAGATGTATTGAGCATAGTAGTTACCAGCGTCAGTAACAACAGTTACTTGGTCCGATTTCGTTACTTTGTCAATAGTTGTTTTTACGATTTTAGCGTCGTCTTTAACGTTACCAGCTGCATTGAATACGCCAGTTGCATCAAATACGATTGTGTTGCCGTTGTAGCTGAAAGTTTTGTCAACGCTAGCGATTTTAACCTTAACAGTTGTAGCTGTTTTGTCTTCAACAGTGTTGACGTCTTTCAGGTTTTGAGCACCAACAAGGTTAAGATCAACTACTTTGTCGCCGTCAAATACGAGTTTCACGTATTTACCAGCATCAGCGGAGCGATCAGCCTTAGCGGAGTCGAGTTGTACTGTAACGATTTTGTCTTCTTTAACCGAGTAGTAAGTTACTACGTCTTTAGTTTCTACGATACCTTTGGAGTTAACAACATCTTTATTGTTCAGGTACTCGAACAGAACAGCAACGTTGTTGTCTTGAGCTCCAGGAGTAACAACAGATACTTTAACGATTTCTTTGTCTGCATTCAGGAAGAATTTGTATTCTCCGTCAATTGCTACAGATGGGTTCAGTACACCACGAACATCTTTGTAAGAAGTGCCGTTTACAGTGTATACTGGTTGGTTTTTAACAGTTTCGATAGCAGTTACTTTACCGGATACAACATCACGGTTAGCATTGATTTCTACTGCTTCGTTCGACGAGTTACGAAGAACTTTAAGCACGTCATTTTCTTTCAGGTCAGCAACTTTAGCAGCTTCGCCATTCAGCGTAACTACAGTGTTGTCGTTAACGTTAACGAATGCTACAGAACCTTCGATTTGAATACGTGCACTTGCAGAAGAACCTTTTTCGATGTACTTCGTGAATACAGCATTGTTCACATCGTACTCTTTAACAACGATAGCGCGCACTTGAACGTCATTGTTCAAGAATACTTGAACAGTTGCGTCTTTAGCTGCATCTTTGTCAGTGATTGTAGCGATTTTCTCGCCGTTTTTGTAGAAGTAAGTAGCAGTGGAAACAGTGTATTC
This sequence comes from Paenibacillus radicis (ex Gao et al. 2016), assembly GCF_014641555.1. Taxonomy (GTDB): domain Bacteria; phylum Bacillota; class Bacilli; order Paenibacillales; family Paenibacillaceae; genus Pristimantibacillus; species Pristimantibacillus radicis. Next base: position 26,179 of record NZ_BMHY01000013.1, on the reverse strand, counting down.
TTTCACATCGTCGCCAACTTTTACTTTAACTACGTTACCAACATTGTAATCAGCGATTGCCGCATCCAGTTTACCGGATACTACATCTTCAGCTGGTTGAGTGTCAGTCAGAGCAAGAACACGGTTGTTTTTGTCCAACAAAGCGTTTACTACGTGACCAGCAAGCTCAGAAAGCTTTTTGCCACCAGTAACGATGAATTTGTCGGAAGTCAGGAAGTCTTGTGCGTTCAGTTGAACTTTTTTAGCGGAATCCAATTTAGGGCTAGTAAGAATGTACTCTTGGCTAGTTCCCAGTTTGGAGATCAAAATGCCGCCAGCAGCAACATAGTATTGTTTCTCAGCATCCCATTTAACCAATGGTTGGGAAAGACCGTTGCTAGTAACTTGAGCAACTACAGCACGAGTTGCAAGCGTACCTGGTTTGATATCAACATTTTTGAAAAGCTCAATGTCTTCAGCTTTAACCAGTACGTTGTAAGGCCACGAGCCCAACAGGTTTTTGTCGTTGTAACCCAATGCACGGATGATGATTGCTACAACTTCTTCAAACTTGATGTTGTCGTTAGGACGGAATTTGCCAGTACCTGCATCACCAAAGATGTAACCTTTAGTAGCTGCAACGTTGATGAAACCTGTATACCACTCATTGACTTTAACGTCTTTGAATTGTGGTTTTACGTTTTGCATCAAAGCAGCTGCACTAGCGCCACCAGTTGCGCTTACGACGATTTTCGCCAATTCAGCGCGAGTGATGTTGTTGTCTGGTTTGAAAGAACCATCTGCATAACCATTGATAATACCAAGAGCGACAAGCTCTTCGATTGCGGATTGCTCTTTTTTGCCTACTGCGTCAGATGGAGTTGCTGCGAATGCAGGAACTGCAACGGACAGGACCAAAGAGAAAGCCAGCACGAATGCTAATAAACTTTTCTTCATAACCTTTTTTTCTCCTCCTCTAAAATGCTTCGGTTGTTGAGAGTTTTGTTTGCTTAATGAATTGCTCGTTTCCCTCATAGCCGTTGTCACCCCCTTCCCAGAGTAGAGCAGTATTTAGTATAAATGATGTCTGCCGCCATGTTTAACCCTATGTAAGAACATGTCGCAGAAACTTGTAAACCTTGTAATAAATTGATAGAGAAGCTATACCACTTTAACATTATACAATGGGCTACCCTCACCGTAAAGAGAAAGTTGAGAATTCATTCCAACTAACTCCGAAATGGAGGTTATTCACCGTATAAAATGCTTTGTCGTAATAGCGACATGTAATTAAACGCACCGGAGTCGAAAAAGTTGCGGTATCCGCTCAAAAATGTTGAAAAGATTTTTGAACAACTTGTACGATACTACTTATTCGGTTCATTATGTATTTCGCGTTTAAATCCTTCTGCCTATTACGCTTTTTCGGTACTTTGCTAGTATAGCTTGTACCCCGCACTTCCGTCGATGCTAAAGATTTTCCATGGATAAACTTACTTCGTAACAAGAGAAGAGGACAGAAAATGAAATCTCTTTTCTGTCCTCTTATTTTGCAAAAATCTACAATATATTACAAGAGTTTATTTTTACGCATAACACGCTCGGCGATGATCGCTGCATCCGCACGCTTAAGATTCGATTTAGGATCGAAACGGAACGTTGGTTTAGCTGTGCCCGTCGTTGTGTTCGGCAAACCTTCAATAAATTTAGCTTTATTGACTGCCAGCACTGAAGATAATGCATAGCCATCGATTAGATTAGCGTCAGTAAACGATTTTTGAAGCGCCGCTCTGTCTCGCTTCTGATCCTCTTTACCGTCTTTCACCAGATTGCCGGCACGGGCGATCATCACTGCCGCTTCTTCCCTGGTCAAAGGCTCGTTCGGCAGGAATTGACGAGGCCCTTTGCCTCTAATAATCCCTTTGCGTACTGCCGTCTCGATATAGCGATAATCCCAGAATGGACTGAGACCCAGAACAGGTACAACGTCGTCGAACGTCATATCGTTCGGGTTGTATTCCAATGGAATCTGATACATTTTAACCAGCAGCTGTGCAAACTCGCCGCGAGTAATGTTGTCATAAACGCCGAACTCGTTATTGTTCTTCGAGTTCATGATGCCTCTGCCGTACATCAGCTCCAGCGAATTACGCGCATATTCATGCCCAATAATGTCTGTGAAGCTATAACGGATTTGCATGACTACATAATAGCCAAATCCGTTAATAGGAGCGGTTATCGTTTTGCTGCCTACATTGATTGTCCCGCCCATATTCTCCCATCTGCCATTATAATAACGCCAGATGCTGAGCGTGTTTGCCGCTGTATTCACGATTTTGGAATCGTATTTCAGCGTAATTTCACCCGAGTTCGAAGTTTCCAGCCAACGTGTTAACGGACGGCTGAAAAATTCATTGCTTGTGCTGTATGGCTGTTTACCTTGTTGGAAGGAATACCCGGTTTGAATCGTTCCTTCAACATAGCCCGGGTCGATCCAGAACAGATTGGAAGCAAACCCGAAATGAGTCGTCGGACGTATAACCGCTGCGCCAAAGTCGCTGAACGATACAGTGCTGAATGTACCGTCCTTAGCATTGGCGCCATCATATTCGCCAACTGCGTTGTATACCTTAACGGTTCTTCCGTCTGTACGGTCTGCGATGCCGAACAGAATTTTTTGCGAGTCGAACAAGTCAATCGTCTTCACATCTTGGCCCGGATTAATATTGGCCGGACGAAGGAACGTATTTTTCGGGAAGCTTACTGTAATTTCACCTTTAAATGCCGACAGTTTGCCTGCTTTAGGTATGGCTGCTTTGAATTGAGCGCCAATCGAATTATCCGCAGCGTAGTTGACGGAGAATTCGCCATTCAGTTTTTCCGTACCGCGATACACGGTAAATTTAATTTTATTTACGCCCGCTTTAAGGCCTTGCAGCTCATAACGGAAGATTTCATCGTTTACGCTTTTTATCATATTATCTTTACCGATTACGATGCGGTCTGCGCCTTCCGCCCGGATACTCACGTTAAGGAAGTTCTGATTAATAACCGCTTCTTGCGGAAGTTTAGGAGACAAAAGTTCGTAAGGCGGTAATTCACGCGTAATCGTAATCGTCTGACTTACGCTCTCTGTACCTACCTGGGAAATAATCGTGATGCTCTTAGCTCCTGAAACAGGAAGAGCCAATCCAAACAAACGCAAGTTATATGTTTTTTGAATTGGACTCGTTGAAGGCTCGATGAAAAGCTTCGATAAATCAGCTGGTGTCACGGTCATGACATTGTCGGCTGTATTTACGGTTGCTGTTGCATAGTCGACGCCGTCCACCTTAATGATCAAGTTAGCAAGATTCGTTACGGTAAACAAAATATCCGCTTTTTTCTGTGAAGTGGTGTAGCTGAATGCGGAAGAGCCTGGAATAAACTTGCGATCCGGATCGGAGAACAGTCTCTTGGATTCCGAATCATTAATAGGGTCTACAGTATACGGAACCGGCTTAATACCTGAAACCGTCGGCTGCTTGTCCGAGAAACGATAAATAACGAGTGTGGTCGTTACCGCCACACCATTTGCCGTACCTGAAAGCACGAGCTCATTACTGCCAAATACGAGCTGAGTAATCGGAATCGTGAACGCACCTGTAGCTGCAGTAACAAACCCGCTTACATCGGATGTTACGCCATTTAATGAGAATCTGAACGATGCGATATCTGAAGCTCTAAAGTTGAGCAGCTTACCTGTAATCGATCCCAGTGGATTGATATCATAATAAACAGCGCCGTTATAGGTATTCGTAACTTGAATCGAAGAGATCGGGTTATACTGGAACGTTCTGATTACTGTATTGCTCTCCGCTCCTTTAGTAACGGTGAACGACAGCTCAATTTCACCTTGCGGCATAGCATCGATCCGATAGATCCGCTGTTTACCGTCGCTTGTCGTAAACGCTGTAGCCGAGAAGGAAGAACCGGCTGCAACTCCATTTACTTTCGCAGAAATAGACGTTGTGTTGCCTGCCGAAAGATCAAAGTTCATTGTATCGACTGCAATCCAAAGCGGTACCTGGCTTACAGCAACATTGTTCGAGAATCGTGTGCTGGATCCGAATGTTGCCGTCGTTCCATTAAAAGCAACATCATACAGCTGTCTGAGATCCGTTATATAAGGCGCATTCGCACTTCTTACCGTAAACTCTACCGGAAAGTTCGCTGTAGAGCCGTCATAGGAATTACTTTTCACCCACAGCTGGTATTTACCGCTAGTGCCAGCAGTCAGGTTTGTTGTGCTGGTAAATGTGAATTCCGTCCAATCCTGATTTACCGTACCTTTCTGTACAGTCGTGTTCAGAACTTGGGAGTTCCCCGCCTCGTTGATCAGTTCCAAATCAATAGTTGGATTAGGAGTTGATGGTGCCGTTGCGGTTTTAAATAAGATTTTACCTGTAATGACTTGACCTGTAATTGGAGCTACAATCGGCTTGCCGTCCAACTGTGTAGCACCTGCAAAAACATTATAAGGAGTAGGCGTATTCTCTTTAAAATAGACAAGCTCACGGTTTACCGTAAAGCTTTTATCCCCGTTACGGGAAACAATCTCCAGTTTATTCAATCCCAGCTGCAGATTAAGATCGGACAATACAAACGTGCCTGCGCCGCCATTAAACATTGCAACGCCATTGATAAGCACGTCCTGTGCATTCGTTGCCTTAACCATTAAAGAAGGATTAGCTGTCGTTACAACTACAGGCTGACCCTCTGTCAATGGCGTGCCATTTGCAAGCTGAACACTAGTAATAACAGGTACGTTGCCGTAGCTGACATAACTTACGCCCTCTACGATGCCGCCGGATCCGTTACCGCTGGTTCCGAGAACAGTAATCCGGTTCAAGCCTTCAAATAGCTGTATGCCAGCAAAGAAGAACGTGTTGCCGATAATAGACGGTGTAATGCCGCCGTTCGTGGAGGCTACGACGTTGCCGTTAACCAAACGCTCCACTTTATAAGTAATCGATCCTGAAGATACATCACTGAAAGACCCGCGCAAATCTACTGTATTGGTGTTGACGACGGTAGGGCTGCTTTGAACGGTACTGAAATCTGTAAATTGAAAATAAATCGAATCCGCTTTTGCCGGACTGACTGGCAGCATCGTTACCAATAAGGCAACTGCAACCAAACTGCTCAAGAAACTTTTCCACAATCTGTTCACGCTGATATCCTCCTCCATATATAGCCTCGCGGCAATTACCGCCTAATGCGTTGCTGCTTCTTCGCAGCGCTGCGGCTAGACGGTCTACAAACTCCACCTAACACTAGACTCATACCTGCTCCCGATTTACCAACCGACCCTTTTAACGATCTTCTTTCCTCCCTTTTCCTCTTTAGCCTGTTCCTATATCTGCCATTTCGACATAATTAGACGCAAGGGCCGCAGAAAAGTTCTGTATTGTGTTTATCGGCTTTTCAGAGCTGAAATTTTAGTCGAATCATGGAAAAGGAGGCGGTCAAATTGCTTTTTTTCTTCCAAATCGGAAATCATTCGCTTACGATTCCCACAAACACCAACAAAAAAAGCCCAAGGGCATCTGCCCCGGGCTCTCACCTAATCAATCTTAAATTATTTCGTACGGTCTGCATCGACCTTCAGCCGCAAGCGCATCCGGTTCAAGAAGTTAATAACAGGACGGCGCGTCTTGTCGACGATGCCAATCAGCTCGGCGCCAATTTGCAGACAGAGCATCACTAGACAAATAACGAGGAACGTTATCCAGTTAGCCGCATTGGATTGCACAACGGTCGATTGCAAGATCGCAAATCCGCCGAAGATCGCAGCCACGCCCCAGATGATGAGAACCGTCTTGCGATGGCTGAAGCCAAGCTCCTGCAGACAGTGATGCAAGTGACCTTTATCCGGTGCGAAGATCGGACGTTTGTTAACCAGACGGCGGATGATTGCGAAAAAGGTATCCGACAGCGGTACGCCGATAATCAGCAAAGGAGTAACGAATGAGACGATCGTGATCTGCTTGAAGCTGATCATCGACAACATAGCCAGGCAGAAGCCTAGAAACAGTGCACCCGAATCGCCCATAAATATTTTCGCCGGATGAAAGTTAAAGAACAGGAATCCGACAATGCCGCCCAGCAGCAATGTGCTAAGCAAGATAATTGGAATATTGCCCATAATGATTGCCATTACGAGAATCGTTCCAATTGCTATACCGGATACACCAGCTGCAAGCCCATCCAGGCCGTCAATCAGGTTGATGGCGTTCGTCACGCCTACAATCCAGAAGATTGTCAGCGGAATCGACAGCCATGAAGCAATTGGCTGCATAGCGTCGCCAAACGGGAAGTTCAAGAAATCGATTTTAATATCAAAGACAAATACAACTACGCATGCTGCAGCAATTTGCCCCAGCAGCTTCACTTTCGCTGACAGCTCTAAGCGGTCGTCGAAAGCGCCAAGCACGATAATAATCGTACCGCCAGCCAGCATTGCCCAGATCAAATTCATATTCGTCTCGGTAAGCATACCGTCCGGAATGAATGGCATCAGCAGCAGAAGTCCTACTACGAATGCAGCGTAAATGGCTAAGCCGCCCATGCGCGGCATTATGCGTGTATGCACTTTTCGATAGTTAGGTTTATCGATGGCGCCTACTTTGAAAGCGAATTTCTTCACCAGTGGCGTCATCACGAGCGCAATAATTACCGAAAGAATAAATCCAATTGTATAAAGTAAACCTGCTGACATTTGTGCAGCTCCCCTTTTCTTTCTACCGAAGTGAATTATACTCCGACGGAAAAAGAAACTCCAACCCCGTTTTCATTCATTTTTCACGGTTTTGGGAGGTTTTTCACGATATTGGTCTAGGTTTTGTGACGTTTTCTTTATCACGCATCACTTTCACTACGAATTTCGGAAGCACGAGCATTCTCGGAAGCCGTTTCGGTTCCTGTAAAAGACGGTAAAACCACTCCAGGCGCAGCTTCTGAAACAAAACCGGCGCGCGTTTCAATCGGCCCGCAATGATGTCAAAGCTGCCGCCGACTCCCATAATTAGGGGTACGCCAAGCTCCTGCTTATATTTGGCAATCCAAGGCTCTTGCGTGTCAGAGCCTCTGGCGACAAACAGCATGTCCGGCGACAACTTGCGGATTGCAGCTACAACCTCGGCGTCCTGCTCGGGTCCAAAATACCCGTTGCGGAACCCGATGATGCGAACTTGCGGATATTGCAATTGAAGCTTCTCCGCAGCTGCGGCAATAATCTCTTGTGATGTGCCCAATAAGTAGGCTGTCCATCTTCGCTTCTCGCCAATCTGCATAAGACGGTGCAGCAGATCAAAGCCGGCTACACGCTCAGTCACAGGCGTTCCGACATAATTAGCTGCCCAGACAACACCTGCTCCGTCCGGCACAATCAAATCCGCTTTCCGCATCATGCGGTAGTAGTCTGTGCTTTCCACCGCCGACATAATCATAATCGGATTTGCCGTTATGATATGCGTCTGGCGCTTTTGTTCGATTGTATCCGTTAAGTAACTGACCGTTTCGTCCATGCTCATTTTGGAGAATGGAATACCATAAATCGGCACCGTTGGCACTTGGTTCGACAAGCGAATATCACCTCGATATGTTTTGACGCAATAACTGCACGATTTGTTGCGCAGGTTGTTGCGATTGCTGTTTTAATCTGTCGATGGCATCGCGGTGATCCCGCTTCCAACCCTCGGCGTTGTCCAGTAAAAGCTCCGCCGAATCTGCAAAAACAGAAGCATCCAGATGCTCTGTTGTGCCGACGGCCTTGAGACCAAGCCGATGAAGAAACTGATCGATCTTCGGATCATAAGACAAGCCAAGCATCGGGACCTCCCGATTGGCCGCATAGATGAGCGCGTGCAGCCGCATACCGAACAGCGCGTCGCAACGGCTGACCTCCAGCAGCATCTGCTGGGGATCGTCGCCCGGAGCAGCTAGCTCGGCTATGCTTCCATGGCTGCCGAGCCTACCGTTTAACCGTTCCATAACGAGCTCCGATGTTTTCGTATCATCCGGGGTATGGAACGGCAGAAATCTCAGCCGCACGGCACGGCGGCTGGCAAGTTCCGCCAGCGCATCTACAGCGCGGGAGAGATCTTCCTCATCCTTGCGCCAGTGACGCAAGGAAACACCCAGTACCGGCAGCTTGTCCGCAGACGTTGCTGCCGTTTCACACGATAAAGCCGCAGAAGCAGGCAGCGGCAAGCCCATAACCGGATCAGGAACGACCTCGATCCGGCTCTTAGGAACGCCGATCCGCCCCAGCAATTCGGCAGACTCGGCGTCCCGCACCGATACATAGGCGCTTTTCCGCATCACATTGCGGATAAGCGGATCCATCCAGCGGCGATTAACGGGCCCGATGCCTTGCGAGTAAATAAACGTAGGTTTTCTTAGCCATTGGGCGAGCTTAATAACTCCCGTATAATACGGAATCGTCTTGGCACTGGTTGCATCTTGGAGAAGACTGCCTCCACCGCTGACAAGTCCGTCACTACCTTTCAAAGCATTCCATACTTCGGAAGGCCGCATCCGGTGCACCGATTCCACGCCATACATCTGGCTTGTCCATGCCGGATCACCCGACAGGACAACAGGAATGATTCGCACGCCTGCGAGCTTGCTCTGTTCTTCTAAAGCGAGCAGAATCGAACGAAGCACCGCTTCATCGCCGCTGTTGTAAAAACCGTAATAGCCGGAAATTACGATTCGGAAACTTTGTTTTTCCACGCCGGTGACCATTTGCGATATGCCCCTTCCAATAGCTGCCATACTCCAATCAGAATGATACCGAAGATCGCTCCCAGACCAAGCCCCAGGAACACTCGGATAATCGAGATGTAAAGCGGCGTATGGATATGAGCGAACGTGTCAACCATCGACAGTTGGCCGATTGAAGCGACAATAATCAAGACCCAAGCCGCCCGATAGCGGAGCGCTAGGAACAGACCCGCCAAGAATAGCGGATGCGCCAGCAAAAACTCTTTATTGCGCGGCCGAACCCCAAATGTCGTCTCCAGGAACGTCCGGAACGGTTTCTCAAACGGCAGCGTCGTGCCGGCGTTGCCTGTTCTGGACAAATAGTACAAGCCTGCGGCAGCAATCGCAACGCCTGCAACGACCATCAATACCGTAATCGGCGTCGAAAGCAATTTGCGAAGCCTGCGAATTGGAGCCTCTCCTGTATACAGCAGAACGTAAATAGCGGTTAAGCCGATTGGAGCCAAGTGCAGCAAGCTTACACCGCGGAATTGCTCCAGCACCAAACTGTACGTAACGTTGTTCAACAAACCGAAGACGAATGGCACAGCCATTAGAGACATCAGCGCCGTCACGATGAACCAGACGATAGCCAGACCGAAGCGGCGGCCTACCGTTAATCCTTCAAATATCCACTTCAAGCCGCTTGGATTGCCTGCGGTTGTCCCGGAATCCATTCCGGTCCCTTGCTGTGCCGAGAAGCGCAGCGGCCAATCTGGGCCGCCTACGTACCGCTGGTTGCCTTCCGTACGGGAGTAAATCCGATTCATGACCCACACGAGCGCAAGCGTTGGTGCCGCAATACCGGCGCCAAGCGCAAGGGACTGCTCCATCAACGGACCTTTGAGCACATACAATCCTGCACTGCCGATCAATCCGAGCAAGAACACCGGAATGAGCAGACCAGGCAAGAAGGTATTGATCAATAGCGCGATGAGCGCAACTGCACCTGCAGCTACAACCGCCTTAAGCGGCTTCGCATAAGAAGGATGCTCCACCTTGAATGGCTCAGCGATGCTGGACGGGAAGCCCGCATCGGCCAATTTTTGAACAACGCCTTCTTCACCCTTCATGGTGATATACAAATTGTCGAGCGAGTTCACGACCGCTGACTTTTCCAAGCTGGACTGCGCGGATGAATTCAGGAAAAACATCCGAATATTACGGTCTTTGGCCGCCAGTAAGAACCGGTCGGCAATTGCTTCAGGCGTCATGCCCATTGCATCGTCAGGCGATAAAGAATACAACCGGACAACATTATAATTTGTAATAAATGCTAATTTATTTATGCCGCGCTGAGGTTTTTTCAAATTTTCTATTGTAGCGACGCCCATGCCGTATTTATTCAGCAGTGATGCGAAGGAATTGATGCTTCTCGACTCCTGTTGATCGGTGTAGCCCTTCACCTTGTCCCCGTCAAACAAAATACGGGTAACGCCGTAGCTTTTCAGCTTAGCAAGCTGCTTATCCACTTCCTCTTCTTCATACGGAAGAACACGGTCGGTGAAACGGGCCAAAATATGGAACCCGGCGTCCCGCAGCGTATCCATCGTAATCGGATCAAAGCTGATCGGCTTAAGTACGGAATCCTGCAGCGGACGTTCGATGACCAGACCGTTGCGGCCGCCAAACGACCACGGACGGTAAACAGCGCCTGCGCGGTCGAAAGCCTCGCGAATAATCGGACCGATTTCCGCTTCTTCGCGTTCTCCAGTAAAGAGAATGTAAGTGAAGTTTTGCCCTACCGGCTCCAATTGGCTTTGCAGCAGCGCAGCATCCTTAGAGCTGTAATAGGTCAATCTGCCGGCCTGTTGAAGCTCCCGCAAGGAGCTTTCGTACAGTGACATCGTCGTGATGCCGACATATTTCATATTTTTAAGCTGCTCTTCCAAATAAGCTTTGGGCCTTGCTTGCAGCTCGGCGATCTCGACCAAATCGCGATAGTCGAATACATACTCCACTTGCTTCGACGTCGATTCCATCTTCATTCGGTTGATGCCTAACGGCAATGCGGCAATTACCCCAACTAGCGTAATAATCCACAGCCATAAGCGAGCTTTCCGGTTCCAGTGCTGCCATCGTTGAAGCACGACAATCCTCCGTTCCATTGCTTAATGCCGGATATAGCCTGTAATCCGCCATTCTTTTTGGCAATTCATTCGATTTTTATAAAACAATACTTTCCTTATATAACTAACCGTTCCGGTCTACTCTTTCCATAACGGCTGTACGCAGCTTCGCCAGCGCTTCCGCCGCTTGCTCAGTCGATTGACCGCGCACTGCGAAATACACTTTGATCTTCGGCTCCGTGCCGGATGGACGCAAGCAGAACCATGATCCGTCAGCAAGCATGAATTTCAATACATTCTCCGGACGCAAGCCGTCGAGACCAGCCAGATAGTCGAGCGCACGCTCCACCTTCACGCCGTTGACATCAGCCGGCGGCGCATTGCGCCAATCATCCATGATGGCTGCAATTTTTTGTACGCCGTCTAACCCTTTAAGCGTACGCGATTCAAGGCCTTCCAAGTAAACGCCATGCTGTTCATACAGCTCGAGCAGTACGTCATACAACGTTTTTCCTTGGCTGCTATAGTATGCCGCCGCCTCGCAGATCAATAACGCCGCCACAATCGCATCTTTGTCACGCGCATATGTGCCAGTGAGATAGCCATAGCTTTCCTCATAGCCAAACAGAAAAGTGCGTTCGCCCGACGCTTCGTATGCGGTCATTTTCTCACCGATGTACTTAAAGCCTGTCAGCGTATTTTCAACAGCCGCGCCATAAGAACGGGCAATATCTGCGCCCATCTCACTCGTTACGATCGTTTTGATGACAACACCATTGTCCGGCAGCTGGCCGCGTTCCTTCAGTTGGCTCAATACATAATGAACCATCAATGCGCCCGACTGGTTGCCAGTCAGCACGACATACTCGCCTTCGTTGTTTTTAACAACCGCGCCCATCCGGTCGGCATCGGGATCCGTTCCGACAATAATATCAGCACCTGTTTCCTGAGCCAGTTTTATCGCAAGCGTAAACGCCTCGCGTTCCTCAGGATTCGGAGATTTAACCGTAGAAAAATAACCATCCGGCTGCTCCTGCTCCGGAACGACATGAACATTATTAAAGCCTGCTTTACGCAATACTTCCCTTACAGGCATATTGCCCGTTCCGTGAAGCGGCGTAAATACCACTTTAAATTTGTCGCCTAGCCCGCTTTTCAACAACTCGCCGTTTAGACTCTGGGCAACGACGGTGTCGATGAATTGCTCATCTGCCTCCACTCCAAGCCAAACAAGCAGCCCTTGACGTTCCGCTTCTTCCCGGCTTATGCGCTTCACTTCATCAAAGCCGCCGATTTGCTGAATGGATGCGATTACTTGCTCTGCATCCTCCGGAATCAACTGGCAGCCGTCAGAGCCGTAAGCCTTGTAGCCGTTATATTCAGGCGGGTTGTGACTTGCCGTTATAACGATACCCGCCGACGCGCCAAGTGAGCGCACTGCAAACGACAGCTGTGGCGTAGGCCGAAGCGATGGGAACAGATATGTTTTTACGCCGTTAGCCGCCAATACAAGCGCGGAGTCCAACGCAAATTCAGGCGACAGATTGCGCGAATCATGGGCAATGACAGCCGAAGCCGCTTGGCCATTTGCTCCAGCGAGCAGCCAGTTAGCGAGCCCTTGTGTTGCTTTGCCGACCGTATATGCATTCAGGCGGTTCGTCCCCGCTCCCATGACGCCGCGCAAACCGCCGGTGCCAAATTCAAGATCACGGTAGAACCGGTCCGTAATTTCTTTGTCATCGCCTGCCAGGCCGCGAAGCTCAGCTTTCGTTGCTTCATCAATAAGCGGATCATTTAACCATGCGTTGTAGCGTGCAACAGCCGTTTCATTTTGACTCAAATCGTCATCTCCTTAAGTTCAGATGTAGGCACTCCAGGCCTTGATACAAAAATCCGGCGATTAGCCGCGGTCCTGCAGCGCGAACATGAGCTCGCCCTCCGCTACCACTTTATCTCCCACTTTAGCAACGGCTTGTCCTTTGCCGATCATGCCTTTCAGGCGCGTAATTTCTACCGACAGCGTCAGCACATCACCAGGCTTTACCTGATCGCGGAAACGGAAGCCGTCAATGCCGGCGAAGAAACCCAGCTTGCCTCGGTTAGCTTCCACCATTAACATCGCTACCGTTCCAACCTGAGCAAGCGCCTCAACAATCAGTACGCCCGGCATTACCGGATAGCCCGGGAAATGACCTACAAAATAAGGTTCGTTCATCGTAACGTTTTTGATGCCTACCGCTCTTACCCCCGGTTCAACCTCCAAAATACGGTCAATGAGCAAAAACGGCGGACGGTGCGGAATAATTTCTTGAATTTGATTAATATCCAACATGTAAAAAACTCCTTTCTTTAATAAGGTAGGTATAAAAATGCTTCAGTTGACAGAAACTATGCTTATCCTTCGTAACTGCAGTTACGGAGGTTAAGATAAGGGGCTTGACTGTAGACCTGAAGCGTCTGCGGCCAAGCCTCTTTGTTCATCCCTAGCCTCTGGCAGCCGGATTTCTGCGCGGCTTTCATGCCGGTTTTAATTTTCGCTTTTTAAATGGAAAATGAAATAAACGCATTCAGAGCGTCGGCGCATCGGCCGGCGGCAGCTCGGCCTGCTTCATTTTATTTAACGCCTGGAACAACACAATGTACATGACGGAGGTCACGAACGAGAAGGCGATAACGACCCATAGATACACTTCTGCGAACGGCGCTTTGAAGAAGACGAACATAATGCCGATATAAAACAGCACGGTCGTCAGCTTCCCCATCCAGTTGGCAGGCACCGTCTTTTTTCCCCGAAAATGAAAGAAGAGACCTCCTGCAATCATACCGATATCACGCAGGAAGATCGCTCCTGCCGCCCCCCAGGATATGTAGCCAGCAAGAAGCAGCGATACGATAACCGTAATAAACATCAGCTTATCCGCTAAGGGATCCAGCATCATGCCTACCGCCGTTACCTGGCCGCTCCGCCGCGCAATATATCCGTCAAGGATATCCGTAACTCCCGCTAATGCCACAACGAGAAATGCCGGAATGAGATGCCCTTTGGCAAACACGACGACATAAAAAGGAATCATTACAAAACGCAATGAGGTTAACATATTCGGCAGATTCAAACGCGCACGCCCCTCTACCTTTATCGAACCCTCTTTCGAGGTTCCCAATTATTATACAACTACCATATGAAAAATAAAACAGCGGTATCCATCCACGCCTTTTCCCGCTTATTTAAAAGCTCATTTTTCGTAGACCAATTGAACCGTTTCCCTGCAAATTTTCCCAAAAAGCTTCATTCCAAGCCTCTTTCTGCCGTTATTAATAGAAACAAACATTTTAACGCAGAAAGGACAGGGATGTAGTGAATTTTAGTTTAAATTGGAACAAGTCGCTGAAAGAAGGCCGCAAATGGCTGGCAGCAGCGCTGGCATCCGTACTGGTATTATCCAGCTTGGCCGGCACCGCACACGCAGCGGAAGAAACTGTCACAGATATTCAGTTTAAATATGACACAGCGGATTATAACTCCGGTTCTTCGGCACTTGAGGTATTCGTTGAAGATGATAAAGTTGAGGTTCTTCTGTACGCCACACTGTCAAACTCGTCTACACAACGGGACGTGACGGCAGAGGCGACCTGGAAATCCTCCAACACCTCCTACGTTAAAGTGGAGAAAGGCGTTTTGACCGGCGTTGGCAAAGGTTCCGCTACGATCAGCGCTACTTATAAAGGAAACACCATTTCAATCAAAGCGATTTCTGACTTTGTATACAATGACGTCAACATTCTTGAGAGTGATAAGGATGCAGGCGCAACGAGAGATATTGAGCTGGGTCAGAAGCTTAACTTTGATCTTGCCGGCACGAAAGGCAATAAAACAGATACCATTACCGACGAAGCGACTTGGACAAGTTCCAGCGCAACTGTTGCCACCGTCAACAAAGGTGAGATTACGTTAGTCGGGACGGGTACTACAACGATTACTGCCAAGTACAAAGGTAAATCCGATTCCATTAAGCTGAATGTAACTTCACCTTATAAATCGATTACCATCGATCCTAAAGGTTCCATTGAGCTGGATATCGGCGACGATGATAAAACGCTGACCGCTACCGCGCTTTCAAAATTGGGAATTACCGAGACAGTAACAACGGCTGCTGAATGGAGCAGCTCCAATACGAAGGTCGCTACTGTCAAAGAAGGTGTTGTAACAGCAGTAGGTACGGGAACGGCTACCATTACCGTTTCTCACAAAGGCGTGAAGGATACGATTCAAGTCGTAGTCCGCACAGCTATTCAAGCTATTAAGCTTACTCCTGAGAAAGAAATACACTTGCAGCTGCAAGACGATTTCGTACAACTTAAAGCTGAAATATTGGATAATTCATCTGTTGAGAAAAATATTACGTCGGACAAAGATGCCGTATGGACAACTTCCAATCCGGTTGCTGCGACTGTCAATGAGGGTAAAGTTGAACCCCGTGCAGTCGGTTCGACTAAGATTACAGTAACCTATAAAGGGCTCAGCCGCAGCATCGATGTGACCGTCTATCCGAGCATCAGCGCCTTGTCGGTTGAGAAAGAAGAGCTCGACGGGTTTGTTGACAGCAACGAGGCGCTGCCTAAAGTATTTGCAACCACCTTCAATGGTGATAAAGTCGACGTATCCAAGCTTGTGAAATGGACTACGGCAGATGACAAAATCGTCGCTATCGAAGACGGCAAATGGAAAGCAAAGGCACTTGGCAAAGTTGTGATGACAGCTACCGCTCAGGGCTATAAAACAGAAGTAACGCTAACGGTACATGTAAAGCCGCTGAAACTAATTGCCAACGAGAAAGAAGTTAGCGCCATTATCGGCAAAGAGCTTCCGTTGCCTAGCATAACTGTTGTAAACGAAGACGGAGAAGAAGAGGATGTCTCGAAGAAAATTACTTGGAAAACGTCCTCCGACAACATCGTTCTCAAAACGGATACGATGAAGGGCCTGGAAGCTTCCTCTGTGACGTTAACCGGCACTTACTTAAACAAAACGGTTACAGTTCGCGTGAAGATCGAAGAAGAGATCGTAAAAATTGTTGTTGAACCCGGTACTGTAGAGCTGTATCCTGCCAGTTCGAAAACGATTAAAGTAACGGGCTATTACAAGAGCGGCAAGACGGTATCTCTCAATTCCAAGATGAACTGGGAATCCGCTTCGGAAAAAGTCGCAATTGTGAAGAGCACAAGTTCAGTTAGAGCAGTCGATGTAGGAACGACCAAACTGACAGGCTCCTATCAAGGTAAAGCCGCTGAAGTGAAAGTAGTCGTATCGCCAAAGCTGAAGTCATTGGCACTATCGGACAAAGCGGTTAAATTAAGTGCTGGTCAGTCATTTACCGTGAAGCTGACTGCCAACTATACGACTGGCAGTCCTGTAGATGCAACAACTGGTGCTGTTTGGACGAGCTCCAAATCCAGTGTAGCCACCGTTGTAAACGGTAGAATCACTGCTGTAGGCAAAGGCTCTGCTTCTATTAAAGCGACCTATGCTGGTAAAACCGTAACCGTTCGCGTAACAGTAAAATAGTAAGAAGACTAAAAACAGCCTCTCCGTTCATAACGGAGAGGCTGTTTTATTTGCGTTTTATTTACCTGCAATCGAAAAAGGCGTGATGTCGTTTCCGCCACAACGGAAACGACATCACGCCTTTTTTATCCCTACGTGTCCGAAAACACGAGATCGTACATATGCTGCCAAGTACCCCAAGAGAATACTTCATCGCCCGGTTGCTTGCCCAATACGGTATAACCAATATATAATCCCGCAACGAGCATGATGACCATAATAATGGGAACGATGCTCTTGCGCAATAGCCATAGCGTTATTCTTGCTCCTGTTGAACGCTGCTTCCGCTGCTTTCCTTCTTCAGCAGGCCGTTCTTCAGCCGTCTTTTCGCCGCCATTGTCCCGGCTGCGCTCTGCTTCCTTGTTGGCGGCAGCTCTGCGTGACAGCTCTGTCCGTTCTTCGGCCATACTCATTACACCATCATCCTATCTATCTGCGCAGACTATTGGCCAGCCCCATCATCGTATCACTAGATGTAATTGCTCTGGCTGCCAGCTGATAAGCACGCTGCACATTGATAAGCTCCGTCAGCTCGTCGGTAAGATTAACGTTAGATTGCTCAAGCGCGCCTTGAAGAATGGCAACGCCGTTATCGGCGTTTGGCGTAATGCGCTGAAGCACATCATCAACATTAATATTACCGGCAACCGCAAATAGATTGTCGGCCACCTGAGTCAACGCAGCAGGGCGCGACGGTTGCATGATCTTGAGGGTTCCCAAATTGATCGCAGCCCCGTCTTCCTTTACTCCCTGCAAGGAACCATCGGGGTTCACGCGCAGCTTGTATCCGTCAGGAACAACAATAGGGCCTTCTCTGCCTGCAACATTCGCTACGACCGGGTATCCCTCAGCCGTTGCCAAAATCGTATCACCGTTTCCATTCACCGTCAACTGAAACGCGCCATTGCGTGTATAAGCGCGGTTGCCCGCACCATCCACAATAACCTCAAACATTGCATTTCCTTGAATAGCCAAGTCCGCTACATTGCCGGTATCCGTGATAGGTCCTTGCTCCAGATTCGGTTGAATAACCGACAGTCTGGAACCCCAGCCTTGACTGAATCCAAGCGGCGTCAAACGCCCCTGCTGCTGAAACTCCCCAGGCTGCTCATAAACCGTATTCAGCAAATCCTGAAAGGTTGCTTCTTTTCTCTTATAGCCTACTGTATTTACGTTAGCGACATTATCAGCCATGACATCCAGCTTCTTTTGAAGCCCATTCATCGACACCATCGCATTAATCATTGAGCTATTCATTGCGGATTCACGATCCCTTCATCGATGCTTCGGTTGTTAGATACGGCCAATCTGGTTAACTGCTTTATCCAAGCTTTCGTCGTAAGCTTGAACAACCTTCTGGTTCGCTTCGTAAGCCCGAAGCGCCGCCATCAAGTCAACGGAAGATTGCGCCGCATCCACATTAGAGCGTTCGATGTAGCCTTGCTGAACCGCTACCGCTTCATTAAGAGCCACCGGCCGCGTGCCGGCCGCATCGCCGTTCAGACGATACTTGCCATCGCCTTCACGAACGAGCTGATTCGGATTGTCCACACGCGTAATAAGCAATTGAACACCCGTATCCGCGCCGGTCTTCGTATTAATGAAGCGGCGCTGATCATTCAGCGCGAGATCGTCTAGACTAATCCCGGCAGCAAAGCGGATAGGTTGTCCATTCGCACCGATTACATTCGAGCCGTCACCCGTAACGAGATTCCCTTGATCCGTTAGCAGAAAAGAGCCTCCCCGTGTATAACGGGTTTCTCCTGCCGCATTTTGTACCGTAAAGAATGCTTGCGGCTGGAAGGTCACTTCTCCGTCAGGGGATACATTTTTGCCGGAGGCGTCGAATGCCATGCCCGGAACAGTGAGACTGGAGCTGATGGCAAAGTCAGAAGACTTGCCCGTCTGCTGCATATCCCCCTGCAAATGGATAGACAAGCTTTCCTCAGCCATTACGCCTGTGCTAATTCTCCCTACTTGCTTAGCGTCCTGCGGCTCAACGCCCGTCAGACTGAGAAGCATCTCTGGAAAAGAACGCGCCACCGCGTTCGTCTGTTTGTAGCCTGGCGTATTTATATTCGCAATATTGTTCGTTACCGTATCATGTCTGCGCTGCTGGGCGGTCATGCCCGCCGCTGCGGTATAAAGACCTCTTAACAAAAGCTGTCGCCTCCCCGGCCGGTCCGTAATTGAAGCCGTATTCCTACTCTATAATATCGGCTTCTGACGCAATCGCCGTAATAGCTTGTTCATGCGACCTTCGACCCAATTTACGCCTCGGCGCGCCCCCCATGGCGCCCTACCCGCGCAAGCCGGTCCTGCCGTCCGCTTAAAACCTGCCTACAGTCGCGCTTTTTTGCCGAGCTTGTCCAAATTATCGAGCAGAATGCCAGTTCCTTTAACAACACAGTGCATCGGATCCTCAGCGATAAGCACTGGAACCTTAAGCTCAGAGGATAACAGCGCATCAAGTCCGTCAAGCAGCGCGCCGCCTCCGGTCAGAATAACGCCCCGATCAATAATATCGGCAGATAATTCAGGCGGTGTCCGCTCCAGAACGGTCTTTGCTGCGGAGACGATAGACATCACCGGATCCCACAGCGCTTCGCGAATCTCGTCCGAGTGAATCGTAAGCGTTAGCGGCAAACCAGACACCATATCGCGACCGCGGATATCGATCTCCTCACGACGGCCTCCCTCATGCACGGTGCCGATCTTGATCTTGATTTCCTCGCTTGTCCGCTCGCCGATCAGCAGGCGGTACTTGTCCTTGATATACTTCATGATGGCTGCGTCAAACTTGTCCCCTGCAACTTTAATTGAAGATGCCGTTACGACATCCCCCATCGACAGCACGGCCACATCTGTCGTACCGCCCCCAATATCGACGACCATGTTGCCGCTGGGCTGGAAAATATCCATTCCAGCCCCGATTGCGGCAGCCTTTGGCTCCTCTTCCAAATAAACCTCCTTCGCCCCGCTCCGTTCCGCTGCCTCGCGAATCGCCTTCTGCTCGACAGAAGTAATATTCGCAGGAGCACAGATCAGAATACGGGGACGACTGAACCATTTCCGGCCTTCAACCCGATCGATAAACGCTTTAAGCATAATTTCCGTAATTTCGAAATCCGCAATAACCCCGTCGCGCAGCGGACGAATCGCAATGATGTTGCCCGGTGTACGGCCAACCATGCGATGGGCCTCTTCACCAACGGCCAGCACTTTTTTCGTATCGCTTTCAATCGCGACGACAGAAGGCTCGTCAAGAACTACGCCTTTTCCTTTTACATGAATGGATACATTTGCTGTACCCAAATCAATACCAATGTCCTTGCTCAGCATAAGGCTTAAGTCCTCCAACGAATAATGTAGGCATCTCGTTCAATTTAGTTCCCATGACGCAGAAACCGCTAGCATACATTATTCGCCAAAAAGCAATAAAATCCTCTATTATAATGCAAATAATATCGAAAAAAATTAACTTTTGCCTGCAGCTAGAACTTCCCTCTTTTTCGTGCTCGTCTTCTTGTATTTAATTTTCGTTGCTTCTCCCCCTCTCAAGTGCCGGATTGATTTGTGGTACTCGAGAATGTGCTTGACCTGGTCAGCCAGGTCGGGGTTAATTTCCGGCAAGCGCTCGGTTAAATCCTTATGCACCGTGCTTTTGGAAACGCCGAACTCTTTGGCGATCGTTCGCACCGTATGCTTCGTTTCAACGATGCAACGGCCTATTTTAATGGTGCGCTCTTTGATGTAATCGTGCACGTTCCCGCCTCCCTACTCGAGATAGTTTGGTACATTATATGAGTGGAGCGGGTATATATTCTTTGTGGTCAAGCCTGACAAGCCTGTTTGGCCGAAAATTTTCATAAAAACATGAAACAGGCAGGGGTTTGGCCCCTGCCTGTGCGACTAAAGAACTATTTTCAGCTTATTTCGCTGCGATTGCCGTAACCGGGTTGATCGCTTCGTTGTTGCTGAGGACGCCGAAGTGGAGATGAACGCCAAGATC
Organism: Paenibacillus radicis (ex Gao et al. 2016); assembly: GCF_014641555.1. GTDB lineage: Bacteria > Bacillota > Bacilli > Paenibacillales > Paenibacillaceae > Pristimantibacillus > Pristimantibacillus radicis. The sequence goes on along the minus strand of NZ_BMHY01000013.1, from coordinate 5,709 downwards.
GCGCTCCAATTCATTGCGGCCTGCTTTGGCGATGATCGTACCTTGCTTCACTTCGTCGCCAACTGCAACCGAAATTTCACTCAAGCTTTGGTACACGGTTACGAGACCGTCACCATGGCTGATTTCAACCGTGTTGCCGTTCGTAGGGTGTCTGTCGACCAGCGTAACCTTGCCGGACAGCGCCGCTTGAACCGGGAACGTCTGGTCATTCGGATCAACCAGGTCGACGCCCAGATGCGCCGAGAACGTATCGCCCATTTGAACGACCGCCTTCGCCTTATCTTCGTCGCTTGCGGTTTCATCATAGAATGGAAGCTCTACTTGCAGATCCTCCACGTTCGCTACCGGCCATGCCAGCTTCTCGCCCTTACGAATGCCTTCGAGCTCTTTGTCAGTCGGTTTTACTGCTTCGCCGCCTTTAGTGGCTTCAGTCTGAACGGTCTCGTTAGTGGAAGTCTGCTTGCTGTCATCCGCTCCCTGATAGATCCACATTAAGGTTACGATAATTGCTGCCGCGGCCATAAATACTGCAGGCGCTACCCATTTCCGCGTCAGCAGCTTTTTCACCCCGTTGCTAGATTTAGCGGCAGATGCCTCTCCCATTGCATTTTTGGGAGCTTCTTGCTTTGGTTTGTTTTGATTTTCATTCATTTGCTATCACCTCACTAGCCATTGTTGCCAGTATGTCTAGCTTTATACGTGAGGTAATACTATTTTTATATTTTCCAAAGGCTTCATACTTTTCTTCAATAGCGGCTCGCTAGCTTCGAAGCTTGCTCGACCTTCGTTCCAGAATAATAGTGGGCCAGAATGTCCTCCGCCTTAACTCCTGTCTTAGCCATCCCATTCGCACCCCACTGGCTCATCCCGACGCCATGCCCGTAGCCGTAAGTCGTAAAGGTAATAGAATCTTCCTTTATCGTCCAGATGAATTGAGAGGAGGCTAGTCCTAGCTTCTCTCGCACCTCTCTGCCGGTCAGCCGCTTCTTCCCGACTATCAAATCACCGATACGGTCACCAGCCGTTTTATGGATAACGCGAATGACAGGCTTCCCGCTGCCATCAGCCTCGATCCCAAGCTTTCGATAGAATTCAGCTAGATCAAATTGAATCGTTTCCTTGTAACGGGGCGAAAGTTCTTTATCCCAGGGGCTAGCCACACTTCGCAAATAAGGAATCTCCTGTACCCAGTAATCCTCCGAATTCTCGGTATAGCCATTGCTAGTGGAAAAGAAAACCGCTTGAATGGGCTCGCCTTCATACGTAATAATACGTCCCTTCGTCTGATCGATTGCCTGCTTCAGCTTTTCACTATAGCTTGTTCGTTTGTCCTCTGGCCATCGTTTCGTCAGCTCAGCAAGCGGCACATATACTTGATGATCCACCGTATCTGTTACTTTCGCCCCCTTGGCTTCATTCCCTTGCGGCATCCCGCTGCTGTCATGAAGTGCCAGGCGTCTAACAATATAGGTGCGAGCCGCAATCGCCTGCGCTTTTAACGCCTCCAGTTCAAAGTCCATCGGCATCTCTGCTGCAACAACACCACGCACATATACTTCGAGTGGCACACGTTCGATCCGCTTTTCTTTCGTTAAATAGACGCTGACAATGATCTGCTCCAGCTCCGAATCCGATTCTCCCTTGCCTGCTGTCAGTCCCCTGTCCGGCTTGTCCCGCTTTTCCGGTGAAGTCCGTTCATTTGACGGCATAATAACCTGCTCTATCGCCGTTTGACGCCCTTTTGCCCGATGCTCATCAACCGCAGCTGCCGACAGCTTAAAAGCAGCGAGCGTTATACCGAGCATAATGCCAATACCGAACAGCGTTAGCCACTGGGCCGCAGCGGGCCGCAGTCTGCGCCGGCCGCGAGCCGCCGCTCTTCCTATCATTCGCTTCATCGCTAGTCTCCCATCCAGTTCGAGGCGAGGCGAAAGCACGCTCTCTCTTAGCCTGATGGTCTATACTATGAGCGAAAATGATAGGATAGAACTTTTTCCAAGGCAACGTTAATCGTGGCGCAGCGCGTCCACTGGGCGTAACCGGGCGGCTTTATTCGCTGGGAATATACCGAATACGACGCCTACAACCGCTGAGAAAGCAAAGGCGATCATCACCGTATTGAAAGGAACCTCGGTATGCGTTCCCATGACTCTTCCAATTACGATCGATGCGATATAACCAATACCGATACCCAATAGACCGCCAAGTCCGCTTATCGTAACCGCCTCTACCAGAAACTGAAATAATATATCGCGCCGCTTCGCTCCCAGTGATTTGCGAATGCCAATCTCCCGCGTTCTTTCCGTCACCGAGACTAGCATAATGTTCATAATGCCTATGCCGCCTACGATAAGTGAAATCGCTGCAACGTAGAGCAGCATCGTATTCATCGTTTTGTTAACCGAATTCAGCGTCTCCATCGCATCCTGCTGATTAAATACCCGGTAGCTGCTTGTGTCGCCGCGGAATTTCTCCGTCAGCTTCGCCTCCAGCATCGCAACGACCGTGTTCATTAAATCAAGCTGCGTCACCTTCACATAAACCGTGCGCACACCGACACTTTTGAAAAGCCGCTGAGCAGTCGATAGAGGTATAAGCACCTTCTCGTCGTTGGAGCCCGAAAGCGAGCTGCCTTTCGCCTCCAGCAGACCTACAATTGTAAACCGGTAGCCGTTGAGCAAAATAACTTTTCCAAGCGGATCGTCTGTGCCGAATAATTCTTCCGCAGTGGAAACGCCGATTAAGGCCACCTTCTGACTATTGCTCTCATCTATTGGTACAATGTAACGGCCCGTCTGAACGCTAAAATCATTGACATCCTCATATTCCGGCGTAATGCCCTCCACCGTAACGTTCGTGCTGGTCGTCTTATATTTTACCGACAGACTGCTGCTGACAACGGGGGATACCCCTTCCACATTCGGCAGGTCGGCAAAAGCCATTGCCTCATCCTTGGACAACGAAGTTTCTGTTCCCCGGCCTGTAATTGTAATGGACAGCAAATTCGTCCCCAAGCTGGACACTTGCTCCTCTACCTGATTCGATGAACCTTTACCCATTGCAACAAGCGCAATTACGGTAGCAACGCCAATCAATATGCCAAGCATGGAGAGAGAGGTTCTAAGCTTGTTCGATAAGACGCTCTTGAACGCCATTCGGAAGCCTTGTGTGAGCTTCATTCGCGCCACCCCTTTCCTCGCTGAGCACCCCGTCACGAATAACGACCGTCCGCCCCGCTCGTTTGGCCACATCCATATCATGCGTAATAAGCACGATCGTATGGCCTTCCCGGTTAAGCTGCTCAATCATCGCCAGCACTTCTTGGCCAGTTTTCGAATCCAGCGCACCGGTCGGTTCATCCGCCAGCAAAATCGGCGGATGCGTCGCCAGCGCGCGAGCAATAGCAACACGCTGCTGCTGGCCGCCCGACAGCTCGCTGGGACGATGATGCATCCGTTCGCCAAGCCCCACCTGCTTCAATGCATTGGACGAACGCTCCCGCCTTTCTTTGGCAGACAACCCCCGATAGATGAGCGGGAGCTCGCAGTTTTCCAAAGCGGTTAAACGAGGCAGCAGATGGAATCCTTGAAAAATAAATCCGATTTTGCTGTTGCGGATTTGCGCCAGCTTATTGTCGTTTTGCCCTCTAACCTCTACCCCATCCAGCTTGTAGCTGCCTTCTGAAGGTGTATCCAAACAGCCAATCACATTCATCAGTGTTGACTTGCCAGAGCCCGATGGCCCAACGATGGCTACAAAGTCGCCCCGATGCACCTGCAGCGACACTTGATGCAGCACCGTTACCGTCTCGCGTCCCATCACATAGGATTTGGACACACCCTTAATGTCGATCAAAACCTCGCGGCTCGCTTCTGCTGTCATCGGCCGCCACCGCCAAATCCGCCGCTGCTCGCGCGTGTCGTTCCGCCGCCGGAGAACCCTCCACCTCCGCCGAACCCTCCAGCGCTTCCGCCAAATCCGCCCATTCCGCCAGGGAACATTTGCTGCTGCGAGGAAGAAGAAGTACTGGTTCCGACCGTTCCTTGCGGCAGCGCAATCAGAACGGAATCGCCTTCCTTCAGTCCGGATACAATTTCAACGTATGTCTCATCGCTAATCCCGGTCGTTACTTCGACCATTTTCCCGCCTAATGCAGCGCCCGGCATCCGGTTCGCTTGTCCGGCTCTGCCTGATGCAGCCCCGCTTCCCGCAGCTCCGCCGCCGGTGCGCCCGCCTTGGGTGCCTTGGGTGCCTTGAGTTCCTTGGGTACCTTGGGTACCTTGAGTTTCTTGAGTTTCTTGAGTTCCTTGAGATCCTTTAGTGCCCTCGGTTCCTTGTGCTCCCTGTGCACCTTGGGAGCCTTGACCACCTTGTAAACCCGCCTGGCCTGAACCGGTTCCTTGCTGAGAACCTTGCGTTCCAACCGCTGTACCGCCATCATCCGGCACTCGCACAAATGATTTGCCCATCATTTGGAGTACGGCTGCCACTGGCACCACGACAACATCCTTCTTCGAATCAATTACGATATCTGCTTGGCCTGACATTCCGGCGATGATACCTTCCGTCTCTGCAAGTCCAATCGTCACGTCGTACGCTGCAACTCCGTTTGAGGACGTACCTTCTTTTGCAAGCTCCTCAACCGTGCCTTCAAACGTTTTTTCCGGCAATGCGTTCAAGTTAACGCGTACGGCTTGCCCGACCTTCATTTTCGGCATATCCAATTCATCCACCTGAATTTTGAACTTCAGAGCGGCATAATCTACAATTTCAGCAACGGTTGCATTCCCCTGCAGCTCGTCGCCCACTGCAATGTCACCCGTTGTAATTTGGCCGCCAATCGGAGCCGTCACTTGCTTCACCTCGGACTGCTGTTTATACAAATCAGCGAGATCCGCTTTGTTCTGCTCCATGTCCAGCTTCAACATGTCTATGTTATTCACGATAGATGCCTTCTGCGTATCTTCATTTTCTGTGCCCGTTGCCTGCTTGTACTGCGTTTGATACTGCTCCATCTGCATATCCTGCTTTTTAATCGACAGCTCCATTTTCTTAATCTGGCTGCTGACATCTGCAGATTCGAATGTAACGAGCACTTGTCCCTTTTTGACGATGTCGCCAACCTTGAAGCCTACCGACTTCACCGTTCCGCTAGTTCCTGCCATTACCGTCGCGCGATCATCAGCCGTAACCGAACCCGTCCCGCTGATTTTCACTTCAATATTGCCTTTCGTCGCCTTTACCGTCTGCGCAGTTGGCTTCTGCGTCTCCGCCGTTTTATCGCGAAAAAAATAATAATACGCTCCCGCACCTGCTGCAACCAGAATAACAATAACTCCAATCCATAACGTCCACTTTTTCATGGGCGCATCCACCTCTCTATCGGTCATGAATAAGGACGAATATATCATCCAAAAATGAACGTTAGATGAACGAGCCCCTCCATAACCAGAGACTTTTGGAGTCACCTTATACATATTTAGCTTCAGTGAGACGGGTATTCAAGCTCTTATTACCTGTTATCAGATGCCTGCCCTTCACTGCTCTACTGTAACTCGACTACCCGACTTGCTACTCTTCTGCACGACTGTTACTCCACTGTACACTTCTACTCTTATGCAATACCGTCACCCCGCTTCCCACTTCCACTCTTATGCAATACCATCACTCCGATTCCCACTTCTACTCTTATGCAATACCATCACTCCG
>NZ_BMHY01000012.1:82988-131005 GCF_014641555.1 Paenibacillus radicis (ex Gao et al. 2016) | reverse complement strand
GTATTAGGCACGCCGCCAGCGTTCGTCCTGAGCCAGGATCAAACTCTCCATTATACGAGCTTTCAAGCGACCGAGTAGATCGATTGATTGAAAGTCGAGAAAGTTGAATTGCTCATTACTTTGTTTTATCGCTTTTCTATTAATTCGTTAGAATCAATAGGGCAGTTTTGCTCGTTGTTCAGTTTTCAAAGAACAATGTTTTGTTTCGACAACGGATGTTATCTTACCACATCCACTATCTCGATGCAAGCTTTTTTTCAGCTTGTTTGGAGTGTTTCCGCTCTTCACAAAGCTTGTCCTGCTTGCCTCGCCAACCGCGTCTCTCTCGGCCGGAAATAGAATATACCATGGATGACTAGAACATTGCAAGCCTTTTTGTAAAATAAAATCGAAATATGTCGATAGACGCCTTTATCTGTTAGAAAAAGCGCCTGAATCGTCTTTTAAGACGTTCCAGGCGCTTTTCTAGTAATCCCTATTCCCAAGGTGTTAAATCAGCTTGCTTCATAAGACGGAACAGCATCGTTACCGCTTCTGCCCTCGTCGCATGATCGGCCGGACGGAAGCTGCCTGCCGAATCTCCTTTGACAAGTCCAAGCTGTGAGGCTTGCCCCACGGCTTCTACAGCCCAATCTGATATGGACTGACGGTCTTTGAACCCGCCCACCGTTCCGTTGCCTTCCGGCTCAATACCTGCATAACGAAGGGCTCTAACCATCATGATCGCCATTTCCTCACGGGAAACGGTCGCATTTGGACGGAATGTTCCATCATTATAACCATTGATAATAGAAGCAGCCGCTGCTGCGTTAATCGAATCCGCATACCAGCCATTTTCTGCATCAGGGAAGCTTTCCTTGCCAGTGCTGTTAGTTAGACCAAGTACTCGCGACAGCAAGACGGCAAATTCAGCACGGGTAATCGAGCCTTCCGGATCGAATTTGCCTTTATCCTTGCCTTGCACAACGAACATGGAAGAAAGAAGATTGATTTCATTTTCTCCCCAATGTCCAGCCGTATCCTTGAACTGAACCGCTCGATTCACAACGATATACGTTCCGGCAACCCGGTCTTTCGCTTCAGCATACCATTGACCGTCTTTCGAAGTGAATTTCGCAGGAACGAAGCGGAACTCCCCGCTAGCGGAGTCAAAGCGCAGTACAGCAGACCCATACGCTGGCTTCGATGTGCCAAGCGGAATCATACGGTCCACATATTCCTCAAAAGTCGAAAATGCATGCTGACTGCTTTTTCCGTCAATATATCCGATCTTCATTTCTACTGGTCCAGCCAATACTTTGGCTCCAAGGCTTGACAGCTTGGTTTGAATGGCTGTTGCATTAGCACCAGTTGCTGGACCAAGTTCAAATGTAAATGCACTCACCGAACCCGTGCTGCCAAGCTCCCGGCTCGCCTGCTCAATCCGGTTCTTAACCGAAAATTCAATCGACCCTGACTCTGTCATTACTTCGATGACAAGCTTCTCGTTCATCCGCAGAAGTTTATTCAGTTCGGCAACGTCCAGTGCGAATGAAACTTGCTTGTCCTCGAATGACAACGTAACATAACCTGCTTGCACATCTTTGATCGATATCGGTTTATTCAGCTTTATACCATTCACAGTAAGCTGGATATCAAAGAAATCATTCCCGGCTCCTGCTCCGGACCCGCCGCCGCTGCCACTTGGCATTAGGACGGTTACTGGTGCCGCTACCGACAATCCTGCCCATTGCGCAGTCAATACAGCGCTGCCTGAACCGGCACCCTTCAAGTTTGTTCCTTCTACTACAGCTACTTCCTGTTTATCGATCTGATATACAGCTTCAGTTGTAATATCTTTCTTGCTGCCATCCGAATAGCTGGTCTCAAGTTTGATAGCGGTCGTTTGACCAACAATTACACTATAACTAGCTGGACTAAATGCTATTCGCGGCACGACGGTGAAGGAGAGAACCGCATCTGAGCTTCGATTGCCGACCGCGTCAGACGCAACGGCTTTCAATGTGTAATCCCCTTCCGCAAGTCCTAAAATCTCTACAGACCACTTGCCGTCCGCATCCGCAATGTCGGTCGCTACAGCTGTATTCCCGTCAACCGTTACATGAATCGTACTTCCCGCTTCAGCCGTTCCATTAAAAGAAATAGCATCGAAGCTCAGCTTTGTACCGTTTGCCGCTTCAAACCGAGGCGCGTCCGGTGCAGTTGTATCAATAATAATGATAGGCAGTTGCAGGGCAGGTAATGTCATATCCAGCGAATTGCCCGAGCTGTCTTTTATAACGGCGCCATTCAGGCTGATCGACCCAAGGGCAATACCATCATTGTCCGTATCTCCCGCGGCTACCGTATAAGTAAACGTTAATTTATTGCCCGCCGAATTCACAAAAGCTGCGTTCCCGGTCTTGCTTCCTATTGTCAGCGCTAGTACTGGCGAACCGCCCGAGGTATTAACCGTCACCGGTTTATTTAATACCAGGGAAAATACGAGCTCTTTACCTTCGCGATACACGCCGGCTTCTGTCGATTCCACCGATTGAATAGCAGGAATCAAAGCATCCACCTTAATAATCTCTGATAAGGCAGGAAGCGTCTCATTTAATGCATTGCCTGCAGCATCAGTAATAATCGCTTGGTTCAGTTTGATCTGCTTAAGCTGAATACCGTCCTCATCGTGATCACCGCCAATGACCATATACCGGAATGCAAGCTGGCTAGCGCTGGAGTTCACAGCATCGAAAAGAGCTGTCCGTGCTGTTCCGCCCACAAGCAGTTCCAATTCAGGAGTACCTTGCGTCGTATTAAGCGTGACGGCTTCGCTCGTTGGCAGAACGAATGTCAACTCGTCACCAACTGCATAGGTCCCTGATGCACTTGCCGTTACGCCAGTGAAGCTAGGCACAGTGGAGTCAACCTTTACGCTGGTAAGATCATATGCTGCAGTAATTGTAAGCTGTACCGTGTTTCCGTTCTCGCTTACAATCAATCCGCCGTTTGCTTGGACAGCCGTTCCCGCGGGAACATTGACTGTCTCACCGTTTGCATCACCGTTTGCCGGTACATATTTAAAGGTCAATTCCGTTGTTCCGCTGCCCGAATCATAGCTGGCACGGAATGTTTTTGCACCTAATTCAAAAGACAAGTAAGGCGTTCCGCCTGTTGTTTTGACAACTGCTTTATCACTGAATTTGACTATAAAAGACAGCGTTTCGCCTAATTTGTAGCTGCCGCTCGCTGCCGACAGGTTTACGATCTCTGGAACGACCGTATCAATCTTGACGTCGGAAAGGACAGTTGGACTTGGCAGTACCAATGACAGGAGATTTCCTGCTAAATCGGTAATGGTTGATCCGCTCTCGAAGGTTAAAGATACAAGCTCTATCCCGTCCAAATCTTGAACATTTGTCCCTGGTTCATAATCAAATACCAGCTTATCGGTTACTCCGCTAGTACCTGCGTAATCCAAATTGACTGTTTGTCCGGCGACTTTAAGAGATAACTGCAAAGAGCCGCTAGATACTGTTACTGGCTCGCTCAAACGAAGCTCAATTGCAACCGTACTGCCATAGGTGTAGGTTCCTGGTTCCGCATAGACCGATTGAATGAACGGATCCGTCGTATCAACAATAATCCCAGTCATAATCGGCTGAGCCGCAGGCGACAGGTTGGCATCATAGCCAGCCTGATCCTTGATTGAACCTCCATTCAAATCCATTGCTGCAGGCGATGAGAACGAAAGCCCATCGTTATCGGTATCTCCTGCCTGAATCGTGTAGTTGAATTGAAGCTTATTGGTACCTGAACCGGAACTGTAATTGGCATATTCAATCTCGCCGTTTATATCGAAGGCAATTCGAGGAGTTCCGGCAACGGTAACCTTCTCACTATATTCAGCTTGGAAAACGAGCAAGCCTCCTGCCTTATAATAGCCCGGATCCGGGACGTCCAGCTTCAACCATTCCGGCGATTTCGTATCAACTCGGATGCCTGACGTATCAATGCCTGTTGGAATGGTAAGCACGGCCGTATTGCCGGCCAGATCGTTAATTGAACCCCCGTTAAGAGATAGGGCTCCCAAAACAATACCGTCGTCGTCGTTGTACCCTTCCTCAATAGTGAGAGTAAATACAAGCTCCGTCGGCGATTTTTCTGAGGCAAATATGGCGTTAACCGTATCGTCGCCAATTTTTATTGGAAGCTGCGGCACTCCTGTTACCGATACAGTCTCACTGAATTGAACGGTAAATGACAGCTCCTCGTCGATTAAATAGATTCGGTTCGAAGGCAGCTGCACTCCGGTAACAACAGGAGGGACCGCATCAATTATAATACCGCTGGTCGATCCAACACTATTCAGCGTCCTCACTGCAGGCGCATTTTTATCGCTAACTAGTGTTCCTTCATTTAATTCGAGTTCACTGCCAATAGCGATGCCATTCAAATCGGACAGCCCTTCCGCGATCGTGTATCCGAAGGTAAGCTGTCCCGTATTAGAACCGCTAATATAAGATGCTTTCACTTGCGCACTCCCGATTGCCAGCGACAATTGAGGTACTCCCGTTACCTTGACCGGCACGTCGAAGTTTACCATAAAGGTTAAGGGATCTCCTGCCTTGTACGTTCCGCTAGCAGGAACAGAAACCGACGTGACCTTCGGAACCGGCTGAACGGCAGTACTGTCCACCGCTTTGTTGTTACCGAGATCTTCAGCTTCTTCACCGCCGCCAGAAATCGTCGTTTCACTGTCGAGCGTACTCAGGCTGGCGTTATCTGCAACGTCGGCCGTTATCGTTAAGACAGCAGATCCTCCCGGTGCAATTGAACCGGCATAAGTGCATGTCAGGCCTCCGGCCGGGCAACTCCATCCTGTTCCTGCGATGGACTTCGCCGTTAATCCAGCGCGAAGCTGGCTGGTTAACGAGATCGTTCCCGTTGTAGGCATAAGGCCAATATTCTCTACTTTAATGGTGTAGGTCGCATCCTTCTGCCCTTGATAGAAATCGCCGTTATGCGACATTTCTACGGTGAGGTCAGGCGCAACGTAATACTTCAACTCCAGCGTCCCAGTTAACGTATGGGCAACGCCGGCAATCGTTCGATTGACTGTAAACGTAAACGTCGCATCTCCCGCTGTATTGGCTTTCGGTACAACAGTCAACGTACGAGTCTGTCCGGTTCCCGCCAAATCATAGCTATCGATTACAGAGGATGTTTGCTTCGTAAGTGCCATTGCTATTGATGATGTATCACTTTGGAAATCGAAAGGCTGCGAATACGTATTGCCAAATCGCACCGCCTGGCGCTGTCCTTCAAAAGCGCCTGCCGCCGTTTTGCTCACAATGAGTCTTGGAAAGCCCCGCTGATCATACTTCGAGCCGGATGTACCGCCCGCGCTTCTTGCCGGACTGTCTGCTTTCAAGGCATGCGTTCTTGTAAACCCGCCATTATCGGCAAGCGCCTCCAAGCCTGCGTCAGTATCCAACAGGTTTCCGCTGCCGGCCGAGGTTCCTGTAAATACGTCCGACGCTTTATACACAACGTTATGAGTGCTAGTTTGCTGAGAAAGCTTCTTTCCTCCGTCTCCAACCGCTATATCCGCATTGGTAGATGCAGGAAAATTACCTGATACGACGGAGCTGAGAAGCGTTGGAGCTCCTCCAGCGACATAAAGCGCACCGCCTTTTTCCGTATTCGTATTTGCGGAAATGGTTACATGCCTCAAAATCGGCTGCACGGCTTGCGCAGCTTCTACCGAAGTAACGATCGCACTTCCGTATTTCGCCTGGTTGCCGCTAAACGTACTATTTTCTATAATCGTGTTCGCAATATTAATAGACAAAGCTCCAGCATAGCTGCCGATTGCTTTGTTTCCGATAAACGAACTGTCTGCAATTCGCAGCGGACCCGCTCCCGATTGGGAGGCCGGAATGAGGTCAATCGCGCCGCCTGGTTTTTTGCCCGATTGATTTCCCTCGAACGTCGATCTGATGATACTGACTTCAATATCCCCGTCGACATACAGTCCCGCTCCACCGTCTGCAGCTGTATTATTGGATACAATAACCCGGTCGAGAAGCAGCTTGCCGCCATCTAAGCCCGAGACGTACATCCCGCCTCCGTCGCCAAGCGTGTCGCCGGATTTGTTGTTAGCGACCACAACGTTGTACAGCGACAATGTCGATGTTCCCGTATCGGCATTAATGCCGCCGCCCCCATAGAATTCGTCAGGCGCTTGTCCGCCAGTAATCGTCAGCGCTTCAATCGCTACGTCGGCAAACGTACTGTTCAGACTATCATTTATGACGATTGCCCGGCCGCCAGAAGCGATTAGCTTCGTTTTGCTCGCGTCCCCATTGCGGTTTCCTGCGTCGCCAATCAACTTGATGCCCTTATTAATGTTCAGCGGCGTATTGCCGAGATTATAATCCCCGGGAGATAGATTAATAATCTGATAGTTATCTGGACTAGCTAGCGCAGCTCTAAGCGATGCTGCATCCGTTACCGTCGTGGTGTCTCCAGCAGCCGATATCGCTTGCGATATCCCCAAACCAGCGACGGCAATCAGAACGACGGCGATTGCCGCAACTGCTGCATGCTTGAAGCGCTTTGGAAGCCCTGCCCATTGTCGTAACATTATGTTTCCTCCTAAAAGTTTTGCGAAGCAAAACTTGCTTCGTAAGCATACGCTTAGTTTTGCGAAGCAAAACTTAACTTCGTAAGCATAAACCTAGTTTTGCGAAGCAAAACTTGCTTCGTAAGCATACGCTTAGTTTTGCGAAGCAAAACTTAACTTCGTAAGCATAAACCTAGTTTTGCGAAGCAAACTACTCGTAAACATAGACTCTATAAAACTAGGATCGTGGCGGAAATATACCTTGCAGCGCGATGATGAAATTCAACGTTAAATACGGCTGCATGTTATTATGCGGTTGTCCGCCGCCAGCGACTTGAACCTCCATCGGATGCATACTTTGCGTTGCCGGTCCGGCACCATAAATCGCTCCGCTTCTCCTGCCGTGTGTTGCAGTCGGCAGAGCGCCAGCAGGAGCGCTTTGAGGCTCCAGTGAATCAGCGTACTTCACAGAATGGCTGTGAGCAGGCATTTCGTTCGGAAGAAGTGTCACGTTTGATTGTCCGCCGCTTTCGCCTAAATCACGCATCGAGAGACCTGGTCCCTGTCCCGGATGCATAGGGGCGCGGCCTTGCAGATTGGGAAGCCCGAACGTCGATCGGCCATCCCCGCCATAAGTCGTGCCAAGCAGCGAAAACAAAGCCGTGTTTTGGCTGATCGCTAGCAACTGCCCATTACAAAACGCCCAGCCTCTCGGCGGAAAATTACCGGCAAAAATGCGTATTTCTGCTAAAAATTGATCAGACATAATGGACTGCAATACCTCCTTTAATCTCTAGACGGGAATATTCCTGTGATGCAAATACAGAAATTCAAAGTTAAATACGGTTGCATATTGTTATGCGCTTGATTTCCTCCGACATAGTCTGTTACAGCAGCATTAAGCGCCGCATTGATACCGTTTCCAGCCGTATGATAAGCGCTGACAGCAGGGGCCGCCCAGACCGCGTCTTGCGGCGAGCTGCTAGTTGCCGCTGTCGCCTTCCCCTGTAGCGGATGATTATGTAGCGGAAGCTCTTGAGGGGTTAACGTATGTGCAGTTTTACCGCTGGCTTGGCCTTGCACGAAACCCGCTCCAAAATGGATCGGCACCTTCCCTCGCAAATCAGGCAGACCGAAATTGGTTACTCCATCTCCTCCATAAGTTGTTCCTAAGAGGGAGTATAACGCTTGATTTTGATTTATGGCCAACAGTTGCCCGTTGCATGCTGCCCAACCTCTCGGCACAAAATTGAATGTATAGAGCTTAATTTCACCCATATATGGTTGTCCCATTATTCTTCTCCTTCCTTCATCTGTCCGTTAAGATTAGCTTGGATAAACACCATACAGTGAAATAATAAAGTTCACGCAAAGATAAGGCTGCATATTGTTATGCGGCTGGCTTCCTCCAGCCGCTGCCATTGACGAGGCATGCATACTTCCAGTTGACGACGCTCCCGATTGCGAATAAGGAGTTAGTGAAGACATCGCGAGTACCGCATTGGAAGGATTGCTGGTGTTTCCTTGTTCCGCGCGCGCAGCGAGACCATGGTTATGCCGAGGAATTTGCTGCACGGTTAAATTTGTGCTCTCCACACCGGCAGATTGTCCTATTACATAACTGTTCTGCTCATCGTTACCCAAATGAATAGGAATACGCCCCTGCAGATCCGGAAGCTTAAACGTATTAGTCCCGTCCCCGCCGTACGTGGTTCCGATCAAATTAAACAATGTGTCATTTTCCGAAATCGATATTTCTTGCCCGTTGCAAAACGCCCAGCCAGCAGGGGCAAAATTGCCGCCGAACATCCGGATTTCCCCTACATATGGTTGTGACATGATAATCCTCCTTTATATTAATCCTGCGCCAGGCGGCTGAACACCGCTTCGTATCGGGTGCCTTCCGCATCTTGGGCAACAGGAACGATAAATATCGCAACGTCCACTGTCTGTGTCCGCAACTGCAGCGTCTGCTGCGGAATGAAAGGCTGCAGCGGTCCTCGAAATAAGAGTGTAAACTGTTCATAGCCGCTCGTTATTCCCTTATCTTCTACTTCAACAAGCTCTAGTTCAAGCGGCGGCTCGGTTCCAATCACTTGAAAACTGCTGCCAGCTGCCTCCTTATAAAATGACAAAGAAGGTTCCGTCGTCATCACATTTTCCAACCTTTCCTGCTGTTTCCTAGCTATTTTGCTGCTTGTCGCTGTGTAGAAGGCATCCACTTCATAGATGTGTATACCTCTTCGGCCTTGTTCACTTCAAAGCCATGCTTAAGGTAAAGCCTTCGCGCAGCTATATTACTATTGTCCACCTGCAAAAGAATAGGCTGGCTTAAAGAAGCCGCATCCGCCTGCAGCCCTGTCAAGACTTTCGTTCCAAGTCCATTGCCCCTCATATCCGTTGCTAAGGCAATGTCCACAAGTGTGATCGCATTAGCTCCGTAATGAACACGCAATACACCCGCCCGCCGCTCCTCCACGCAAACAATCATGTACTTCGCATCGGGATATGCAGCCGAGTATGATGCCTCCCTAGCCCGGTATTGAAATTGCACCAATTGCTCCGCTTCGTTTGCACCAAATCCCCAGGATGCTATCTCTTCACGCTTTGTAACGGCAAACGTCTCGTAACGGAATGGTTCGTCTTCGAGTGTTGCCGGACGCAAATGCATAATTCCCCTCCTTTTTAGGATGAAACCTAATAGGCCGCCTGTATCTCTTTCACCTAAAAAACTGACATAAACACCGTTGTATCGAGCTTTTTTGCTATATGTACATAGTACATCTAACCTATCGGTTTTGCATCGATTTTTTTACAAAAAATGTTCATAGAATCTCTTAAGTATGCTATCTTATTGCTAGATGGTTTTTTCTAAAAGGACTCGGTTAAATATCGGAGGTTAATAATGGAATCTAAAAAAGAAGTGTCACGACGCTCCTTTCTCGCTTTTCTCGGTTCCGGGGCAGCAGCGCTTGCGGTATCCGCAACCGGTCTTGATCCGCTGATCGGCAAAGCCGAAGCGGCTTCGGCCAAGCTTTCGGCGCCTTCTGCGCTGCCGTTCCCCGCTTTGCAAATTACGTCTGCCGATCAACTGTCTATCGCAAATGGCTATAAGGCGGACTGGCTTGCTGCGGGGACTGAATCAGGCGGACGTTATATCAGCTACTGGCCGGGACAAACCGGGAACGAAGGTACGCTATGGGTTGCCCATACGGACGATGCAGCCGTTCAAAGCAGGGGCGCAACGATCTACAAGATTACGCGACTTGACGATTCAAGCGCATGGACCGTTTCTGAGTCTAAACGCATCAGCACGCTCGACCGTATCGCCCTAACTGGTCCCGCCAAAGGCTCAAAGGCTATACATAATGCAACTGTCGCGCAAGGACTGTGGAGCAACGGTTCCGGCGGACGCACGCCATGGGGTACTGTACTCGCGGGTGAACGCACACTTGATGCGGGTGCTGCTAAAGCGGGCTTGAATCCGCTGTCCGTAGGTTGGATGGCTGAAGCTGACCCGAACGACTCGTTATTTTCCACACGCAAGCATACGTCGCTCGGTCGTTTCGACCACGGCGATGCGGCGATCGCGTTGACACGCGACCGCAGAGTTGCCGTGTATATGGGAAGCGACCGCGCACTGTTCAAGTACATTAGCAATGGCAAATATGATCCTTTGCTAGGCAAAGGAAATTCGGCACTGCTCGAGGAAGGACAGCTCTACGCAGCCGACCTTAGCGGCGGACGCTGGATCCCCTTAACCGCCAAATCAGCGCGGGCCAAGCTGTCGAATCCCGCTTTCCGCATGCCAATCGGCGTTGACCCGCTGCGCGAGGACTTGCTGAAGGCACTACAAAGCGAAGCCGACGTGCTCGCCTATGCGCAAGAAACCGCTCTTGTGCTCGGTGCGACCGCGCTCGATCAATCCGCCGGGATTGCCATCCATCCAGCTGACGGATCGGTATTTATCTCCCAGACCGGCAGTGCTGCTTCCGGAAACGGCTTTGGTACAGTTCTCAGGCTTGTCGAATCCGGGCATGATGCCGGAGCAGACACGTTTGAATCCGATTTAACTGTAGCCGGTGGCCGCCAAGCAGGCTTCAGCTCACCGGACGGTGTCGCCTTCGACTCGGCCGGCCGCCTGTGGCTCTCGTCGCGCATGCCGGCGGAACGCCTCAATAACGGCGCTTATGCACCTTTTGGCAACAACGGTCTGTACGTCCTGACCGCTTCCGGAGCATCATTCGCTAAAGCTGAGCCATTCGCTATTGCCCCGGTTAAGGGTGCGCTATCCGCTCCCGCATTTGGACCAGACGGCACCCTGTTCGCCTCGATTGCGGGCAAGGGCGTTGTCGCCATCCGCAAAGCGTAATAACTTTCAACATATGCAAAGCCGCAGTTTCATCCCGCGTACAACGCGAGTAATGAAGCTGCGGCTTTTTTTGTCTAAATTTCTCACCGGTAACACAAACTGAACTAGAAATATCATTCCATAAAGAAAGGCGGTGAATCTCTATGGCGAAACAACAAGGCCACGGAAACAAAAACACGACGACCAAATCGTCCGACAAAAAAGGAAACGCATCCGGCAACAATCATTAAGGAACTGACCAGTCCGTTCTTAGCGCAAAAAAAACCCGTCGCCAGCTCGTTGCCGAGTGCGACGGGTGTCTCCCATTTCGTTTTATACTAAGCGAAAATTATTTCTTTTTCTTATTTTTATTTTTAGCAGCTGCTTTCACTTTCGAAACGCCGGCATATCTGCTTCTGCTGCGATTACTGCGGCTGCGGTGATGATTATTGTGCTCTCCCTCGTTCGAAACTTCTTCATTATGATAGCAATACTCATAGAGATGTTTCTCGCACGGAACACAATGATGACGGTTCACGACATTAACGCGATGAACAACTTCGACGATTTGCGGATGAAAGACATCATTATACACGGTTACAGGGGGATCATACACCCGAACGGTAGGGCAAAACGGATCGCAAGGACGACAAGACATTTGGTAGGCTCCTTTCCAATTGGTCTAATATAGTATACGGAGAGAGGCCATGCATTGCTTGTGTTAATGCCTTGCGAGACAGTTGTTCCTACCAGCTTTCTATCTGTTATCTACCTTCTCGGGATAGAGATCATGGTTGAACAATCGCTGTTCGGCCATTTGCTCGAATTTGGTTCCCGGCTTGCCATAGTTGCAATATGGATCGATTGAGATGCCGCCGCGCGGCGTAAATTTACCCCACACCTCGATATATCTCGGCTGCATCAGCTCAATCAAATCATTCATTATAATATTGACACAGTCCTCGTGAAAGTCTCCATGATTGCGGAAACTGAATAAATACAATTTAAGAGATTTGCTTTCCACCATCCGGATATCCGGAATATAGGAAATATAGATAGTAGCAAAATCCGGCTGTCCCGTCATCGGGCATAGACTCGTAAACTCCGGACAATTGAATTTGACGAAATAATCGCGATACGGATGCTTATTATCAAATGCCTCCAGAATGGATGGCGTATACTGTGAAGGATATTTCGTCCCTTGATTACCTAACAAACTAATGCCTTGCAATTCCTCTTCTTCTCTTCCTGTCATATGGTAAAGCTCCTCTCTTCTAATAAGCGATTGTCAAACGCCCCGTTTATTGCCCCAAACCCATGCGTGAAGCTGAGGCAGCACCCGGACCGCCTGTAGTTCCTCGCTTTGCATCACTTCGCCGACCAGCCATTCATAGCGGGCGAGCAGCTTGCGGAGCATAATGCCGTTGTCTGTCTCGATCAAGTCGTCATTACCCGATTGCACATAGAACGGTACCGACGGATAGCGGCGGTGAACGTCCACTGCATATTGCAAATCTTCCCGGTTGAAAATAACCACTTTCAAGCTAAACGCGCTCCCGTTCTCCTCGAGCTTGCCAACAAGATCGTCTAGCGCACTCCAGTCGGTCGCCATACCAGAGCTTGGCGGCTTAGGGGAAAGCGTTACATCATCAATATTGAGCAGCCATGGCTGCCAGCGGCTTCCTTGCGTCTCTACTGCTACACGCATGCCCTCTGCATGAAGCAGATCAACTAGCTCCCCCATAGACGGAAGCAGCGCCGGGTTTCCGCCCGACAGCGTTACATGCGAGAAAGCTTCTCCGCCAATCTCTCGCAGCTCAGCCAGCGTCTCCCGGGCTGTCAACATCCGAATCGAATCCTTGCCCGAACCATCCCATGTAAAAGCAGAATCGCACCACGAGCATGAATAGTCGCAGCCGGCCGTACGGACAAACATCGTCTTTTGCCCGATGACCATTCCTTCACCCTGTACGGTCGGGCCGAATATTTCCATGACAGGTATCCGTTTCTCACCCATTCGCTGCCGCCCTCCTGGGACGATAGACGACATAGCTTGACGGCGTCTCGCGTAAATACACTTGGATGCAGACCGGCTTGTTGGCTGTTTTGTCCAAATAAGCTTGAACCAGCTCGCAGATCGTCCGGGCCACTACTTCCGTCGTCGGATAATCGGCTTCGCCGGCGTTCCCATTCTCAGACCTCGATACGCCGAACAAGTCGGCATGATCATTCAATATGCCATGATCGAACCGGTCGTGGATAAGTTTCTTAATCGCTGAAAAATTGACGAGAAAGCCAGAGCTGTCGAGCATATCTCCAGCTATCGTCACATTGGTGAAATACGTATGTCCATGCACGCGTGCGCATTTGCCCGCTTCCTCGGTCGGAATAAAGTGGGCAGCCGCAAAGTGCAAATCTTTGTTTAGTTCATATTGGTAGGGATGCGGTGTTTGCGGATAAATCTGCTGCATCATTCTGCAGCACCTGCTTTCGCGAGATAACGCTCCAGCCCTTGGCGCCGCAGCTTGCAAGCGGGACATTCTCCGCAGCCGTCAGCTATAACGCCGTTGTAGCAGGTCAGTGTCTTCCCGCGTACGAACTCAAAGGCGCCAAGCTTATCGGCCAACTCCCACGTTTCTGCTTTATCCAGCCACATTAATGGCGTCTCAATAACAAACGGATAATCCATCGACAAATTCAACGTTACATTTAACGATTTAATAAATACGTCCCGGCAATCCGGGTAACCGCTAAAATCCGTCTCGCATACACCCGTTATGATTGATTTTGCCCCAATCTGCTTCGCCAGCACCGCCGCAAAGCTAAGGAACAATAGATTACGTCCGTCTACGGACGTCGTAGGTACTCCGTTTTCCTGCTCCTCGATTGCGATATCCGCTCTCGTAAGCGCATTTGGCGCAAGCTGATTCAAGAGCGACATGTCCAGCACATGATGCTGCACCCCTAGCTCCGCAGCGATGGCCGCGGCGCATTCAAGCTCCAGCGCGTGCCGCTGTCCGTAATTGAACGTCACCGCCTGCACTTCCTCATACCTCTCCAGCGCCCAGAACAGGCAGGTCGTGCTGTCTTGTCCGCCGCTAAAAACGACGATTGCTTTTCCTTGTTTCATTTCTTGATCTCCTCCCTTTTGTTGAGAGAGAGATTCCCCGAACGATACTGATTTTGTCCATAAAATGAAAAAAATGGATCACCAAAGGAGAGCCATTTCTTCCTTAGTTTTTTATAGAGGGAGTTCGCGAACCTCTCCTGCGACGGAAAATGTACAATACGCCGCAGCATTTATTCAATTGTACTACCGCATCATATCACAGCTGCTCATCGGGGAACAAGGCTTGAAACAACGCGGCTGGACTAACAAGCTGCGGGGCTGATGCTCATTGCGCGGATTTCGGTGCTGCCTGCTGCTTCTTATTCAAAGCTTACTTCGCTTACTCGACAATCCTGCGGGCTGACGCTCATTGCGCGGATTTCGGTCCAGCCTGCTGCTTCTTTTTCAAAACTTGCTTCTCTTCCACGACATTCCTGCGGGCTGACGCTCATTGCGCGGATTTCGGTTCAGCCTGCCATTCTTCTCAAAACTTTCTTCGCTTACTCAACAATCCTGCGGTCTAGCGCTCATTACGCGGATTTCGGTCCAGCCTGCCATTCTTGCTTCCATCACTATATTCGCTATCGCGCTATATGATGGATAGAAGCTGCAAAAAGTCAGTCTGCACTCGAATCCGCTCCATTTGCTCTAAACCGCTCCTTCCAATTCCAATGCCTAGACTGCCATTGAAGCTTTATAGTGAAGCAAATTGCTGCAACACGCTATTCTCTACTGGCTAGCGCCTCCAACTAACTTTACGATTTCTCCAACGAAGCTCATTCGCTATTTAGTGAACCCCGCTTCGTTGTACACATTCGTTTGAGGCCGCAACAGTCGTTTAGCGAAGCCAGTTTCGCTTTCCGTGAACCCAGGTTCTCCATTTGCGAAATTTAATTCGCTGTCCTCTCGGTTGAACCACCTTACCTGCTAATTAGCGAAATTGCCTTCGTTGATTTGCGAACCCGCTTCGCTAAAAAACAAATCCTAAGAAAAACTATCTAAACCCCGATATCATTCAGAAATGGAAGCAATACCAAAACAGTAACTATTACTTAAAAACAACAAATCCCATCTAATAGCAGATAAAAGTTACTCCGAGCGTTGTGACTAATCTAGCAGCAAGTTAGTTATACGAACGCACCATCAGCAGGTGTATGAGTGAATGGAGCGATTCGAGTTCAGCCTGACTTTTTGCAGCTTCTATCCATCTCCCTATCGCGGAAGCGATTAGGAGATGCGAAGCAGTGGCAGGCTGGACCGATTTGCGCAGTGAGTTAATGTTCTAATAGTAAGCATGTGAGCGAATGAAGCGATTCGAGTTCAGCCTGACTTTTTGCAGCTTCTATCCATCTTCCTATCGCGAAAGCGATTAAGAGATGCGAAGCAAGAATGGCAGGCTGGACCGATTTGCGCAGTGAGCGATTATTGGTTGGCTGTTGCTAGTAAGTGAGCGAATAGAGCAATTCGAGTTCAGCCTGACTTTTTGAAGCTTCTATCCATCTCCCTATCGCGAAAGCGATTAAGAGATGCGAAGCAAGAATGGCAGGCTGAACCGATTTGCGCAATGAGCGATTAATGTCCTACTAGTAAGCAAGTGAGCAAATGAAGCGATTCGAGTTCAGCCTGACTTTTTGAAGCTTCTATCCATCTCCCTATCGCGAAAGCGATTTTGGAGAGGCGAAGCAAGAACGGCAGGCTGAACCGAATTGCGCAATGGTCGAATGCCTTTGTTCATGCACACAAAAAAAAGGCGTTGCAGCAAGGTTTCTCCTTGCTGCAACGCCCCTATCCTCTTATGCTTTTGCAAGCTTCGCGATTGATTTAAGCGCAGCCGCAATCTCCCGCTCTACTGCATCCGCAACGACATTCGTATGCGGATCGTAATCGGCTGCTAGGTCGGAATCGGCATAGCCGTCCAGCGCCAGAATCGCTCCTGCACGCACGCCGCGCAGCGAAGCCACGACATACAACGCCGCGATTTCCATCTCAACCGCGAGAACACCTGCCGCCTTGTATTGCTTGTGCGGAATCTCAACCACGCCGTTGAAGAACACATCAAGCGTTACCGTGATCCCTTTCTTCACGATGCCTCCCTCAGCAGTTGCCGCCTCGTACAGCGCAGCAGTTACTTCGCTGTCGGCTACGGCAGGGAAGCCGCTCGGTACGAGCTGGCTCGTCAAGCCTTCCGCGCGAACAGCCGCAGTGCTGACGATCAAGCTGCCGGCTGGATGATCAGCGGAGTAAGAACCCGCAGTACCGACACGGATCAGCGTTTTCACACCGCCGCGAATGAGCTCCTCGAAGCAAACCGCAGCACCGGGGGAACCAACACCATGACTGACAACGGCAAGACGGACACCGTCATATTCACCGACAAAGGTGCGGTACTCGCGGCTGAATGCCAATTCGCGGGCATTCGTAAGTTTGCCGGCGATTTTCTCAGCACGGAATGGATCGCCGCATACGATCGCAAACGGCGGCAAATCTTCGGATTGAACCTGTAGTATAGACAACAGCATATTAATCAAACTCCTTATGAACCCATTCGTCTTCCGGTATATCGATCGTCTCACCGGAGAACCGCTGCTCGCGGAACGGGTCTGCGTAATTGTGGAAACCATTGCGTTCCCAGAAGCCAGGACGGTCTTCCTTCATAAATTCGATGCCGCGAATCCATTTCGCGCTTTTCCAGAAATACAAGTGCGGCACAACTAACCGAAGGGGCCAGCCGTGCTTGTCCGTCAACGGCTCGCCGTCAAAGCGGTGAGCAAGCATGACATTGTCCAGCAGCAAGTCCTCGAGCGGCAGGTTTGTATCATAGTTCTCATCCGCATGGATCATTACATATTTGGCATCGGCATGGACGCCCAGCAGAGGCAGAAGATCGATAAAACGAATGCCTTCCCATTCCGTGTCCAGTTTCGACCAGCGGGTCACACAGTGAATATCATTCACTTGCTTCGTCTGGGGCAAGGCCATCAGATCATCAAAGGTAAAGGTCCGCTCCTCCGCCACTTCCCCGAACACGCGAAGCGTCCAGGTCGACAAGTCATATTTCGGCACATCGCCCTCATGAAGAATAGGAAACCGCTCCGTAATCGTCTGGCCCGGCGGTATGCGGTGAGCAAGCTCCGGCGCCACCTCCGCAACCCGAACTGGCGCTTTTTTTAATCGTTCAGCCTTCTTGTTCATGTCTGTGTCATCCTCCTATAGCTTAACGGGAGCTCTCATTCGCTTTACGCGCTTCCTGCATATAGCTTTTGTCTTTAAAGAAGAACATCGCAACAATGGTAACGAGATAAGGCAGCATCATCGTAAAATGAACCGGTACCGAAAAGCCTTGAAGTCTCGTGCTAAGCGCATCCATCAAGCCGAAGAGCATGCTTGAGCCGAGTACGCCAAGCGGACTCGATTGTCCTAGCATCGTGGCAACCAGTGCGATGAAGCCACGGCCGGCTGTCATGCCTTCGGTAAACATCGTAACTTGGCCAAGCGAGAGCTGTGCGCCAGCCAGCGCGCAAAGCACGCCGCACATCAGAATAGCGCCGTATTGAATACGGGTCACTTTGATGCCAAGGCTTTTCGCCGCAGTTGGATTCTCGCCCGCTGCCAGCAGACGGAAACCGGATACGGTTTTGAATAAATAATATTGCAGAACGAATACAAGCACGATAGACAGGTAGACGAGCGGCGAATGACCAGAGATCACATCGCCAAGCCATGGAATATCTTTTATCAACGGAATATCCCATTTCGGCAAGCCAACCATGTCCTTATCGTAGAAAGCACCTTTTACATTGAAAATAGCCCTTAAGGAGAAGGTTGTCAGCCCGGCCGCCAAAAAGTTCAGCGAGATACCGACAACGATAATATTCGCCTTGAGATGAATACTCATATATGCCATTAGCGCCGAGAACACCGACACGCATACAATCGCAAACAAGACAGCAAGCCATACGTTGCCGGTCAAATGATTGCCTACAATCGCCGCGAAAGCGCCGATTAGAATCAAGCCTTCCAGACCGACGTTAAACAATCCAACGCGGGAGCATAATGCGCCGCCTAGCGCCGCCAGCAAAATCGGCGTGACCATACGGAGCGTCGATGCAAACAAAGAGACATCAAACAGCTGGTCCATTGGAAGCCCCCGCTTTCTTTTTCTTCTTCTTGAAATAAGAGTACGTAAATCTTGCGGATATAAATAAAATAAGAACCGCTTGAATGATGCTGGACACTTCCAGAGGAACGTTCGTATTGCGCTCCACACCCATGCCACCGGTCTGAAGAGCCGCCAGCAGAATCGCAGCAAGTGCTGTTCCCAGCGGATTTGATCCCGCTAACAGCGTAGCCATAATACCCGACCAAGCATAGCTCGGAGCCGTTAACGCATTGTCAAGATACCGGTACTGTGTGCCGAGCACCTCGCCTGCACCTGCCAAGCCGGCAAAACCGCCGCTTGCCAGCATGCTGTAGATCATCATCTGACCGCGTTTGACACCGCCGTACCCGGCAAAGAGCGGATTTCCGCCGAGCATCCGGACTTCATAGCCGCCAACCGTATGGCGCATGAACAAAGCAAGCAATATAGCCCCTGCAGCAGCAAGGATAAAACCGGCATGCAAGCTCATGCCCGGGAACAGCTTAGGCAGCCAAGCTGCCTTGTCGATCATAACGGTCTGTGCCATCGCCGCAGAGCCCGATTTGTCTTTAAGCGGATAGGAGACGATATATCCGGCAAACAGCACCGCTACATAGTTCAGGAGCAACGTTGTAATGAGCAAATTCATTCTAAACTTGGCGTCAAGCCAACCCGCGAGAGCAGACCATAATCCGCCAGCAACAATGCCTGCGACCAGTGCGGCAATAAGCTTCAACCATCCTGGTCCCGGCAAATAAATAGCTGTAACTGCCGCACTCAATGCGCCCAGCACCATTTGGCCTTCTGATCCCATATTGAAAAATCCGGCGCGGAAAGCAAGCGCAACGCCTAGACCGATCAGAATAATAGGCGTGGCCCGGCTAAGCGTATTAGTGAAGAAGTAAAAGCTGCCAAACGCGCCCTTCCACATTTCGCCGTATGTCTCGAATATAGAGCCCCCGACAACTGCGATGGCAATAGCACCAGCGATTAAGCCGACAATAATGGCCAAAAGCGGCTGAAGCAGCGCACGCGCCGTATTTTTGAGATTATCCAACCGCTTTTCCTCCTGCCATTAATAAACTGATTTGCTGCTCGGTCGCGGATTCCGCCGGCAGCTCGCCTACAATTCGGCCTTCATTCATAACAAGAATGCGATCCGAGAGCTTCAATATTTCAGTCAATTCCGAGGAAACGAGCAGGATCGCACCTTGCTCTGCCCTTTTCTTCAGCAGCTCGCCATGAATGATTTCCATAGCGCCAACATCCACGCCGCGCGTAGGCTCTGCCGCTATGAGAAACGGAGTCTTCTGCGCCAGCTCCCTGGCAACAATGAGCTTCTGCAAGTTACCGCCCGACAGATTTTGTGCTTTCGTATAAATCGAACCCGTCTTTATGCCAAACAGCTGTACCCAGCCGCTGACTAGCTTACGAATTGCCGATCCGCGAAGAATGCCGTTGCGCTGATATTTGCGATAATGTCCCATAAGACCGTTTTCCAATACGCTTGCCCCTTTGGCAACGCCCCATTGGTAGCGGTCCTCCGGAATATGCGCCATGCCGCGTTCGCGAATCGTCCGGACGGACTGCCCCTTCATGCTTTCGCCTAGCAGCAGCACATCCCCCTCATCCGGCTTCAACAAACCCGAAACGGCTTGCAGCAGCTCGGACTGACCGTTGCCGGATATACCGGCAATGCCGACAATTTCGCCTTCCCGGACATGCAGGTTCACATCGTTAAGCGCCGGATTCAGTTGATTGCCCCGAATCGTCAGTCCTTTAACCTCCAACACCGTTTTACCCGG
Source organism: Paenibacillus radicis (ex Gao et al. 2016) (assembly GCF_014641555.1). GTDB lineage: Bacteria > Bacillota > Bacilli > Paenibacillales > Paenibacillaceae > Pristimantibacillus > Pristimantibacillus radicis. The sequence continues at coordinate 110,992 of NZ_BMHY01000012.1, read as the reverse complement.
CTTTGGCGTTTCCCGAATCATATCGACAAGGTCTCTGCCGACCATCAAACGCGAAAGCTCCTCAACGTTCGTATCCTCGGCGTTAACCGTTCCCGTTACGCGGCCGTCGCGAAGCACGGTAATCCGATCGGCCACTTCCATAATTTCTTGAAGCTTATGGCTGATGAGAATAAAGCTTTTGCCTTTAGCCGACAACGCTTTAATTGCTACAAGCAGTTCTTTCACTTCCAGCGGCGTCAAGACAGCAGTTGGTTCATCGAGAATAATAATTTCCGCGCCTTGATGAAGCACTTTCAATATTTCGACCCGCTGTTGCATACCGAGTGAACAGTTCTCAACCTTTTGCCAAGGATCTACCGGCATCCCATATTGACGGGCAAGCGCTTCCGTCTGGGCAGCGGCTTCCTTGCGGTCGAAGCCTACAGCCTTCGAGGGTTCTCGGCCAATGACGATATTTTCAGCTACTGTAAATGACGGAAACAGCATGAAATGCTGATGCACCATGCCGATTTTGCTGCGGATCGCATCCGTCGGGCTGCTGAAAAACTTTTCCTCGCCCTGAACGGTAATCGAACCGGAGGTTGGCGTTTCCATGCCGTATAAAATACGCATCAGCGTCGTTTTTCCAGCGCCGTTCTCCCCTACAAGCGCATGGATTTCACCCGCACGCAGCGAGAAGTCGACTTCCCGGTTAGCGGTAACGGCGCCGTAAGACTTTGTTATTTTGTCCAATTGCAGCAGCATAACATCGCTCCTCCCTTTTTTATGTAGGCAACAGGAAACCGGCTGCGTTCAGCAGCCGGCAGTATTTTACTATTTTAACCTACGGAGTTTGTACTACGATTTTACCAGAAATAATATCTTCTGCAATCGCCTTAACTTTGTCCACCGTCTCTTGGCCAATGAATGGGCTCAGTTGGGACGTCGTCTCATTCGTAATAAATGTAACGCCTACGCCTTTTTCTTTCAAACCATAGTCAACCGAAGAGAATTCGAAGTTGCCGCCCACGAAATCTTTAACCGTTTCGTAAGTTACAGTATCTGTACCTTTCAATTGCGACAATACGATATGCTCCGGATCGTCAAGTGTACGGTCGATGTCTTGTCCAGAAGCGTACAAGTTTTTCTCTTTCGCTGCTTCGAACACGCCAAGGTCGCCTACTGCGGACATGCCGGCTACAAAGTCAGCTTTTTGCGAGTATTGCAGCAATGCAAGCTCTTTCGCTTTCGGGGAATCCACGAAGCTGCCTACATAGTTAATAAGGAACTTAGCATCTGGGTTCGTTGCTTTCAATCCTTGTTCAAAACCAGAAGTATATTTCTTCAACAACGGCGTGTCCATAGCTACAACTGCGCCTACAACGTTTGTTTTCGTGGACAGGCCAGCTGCTGCGCCAAGCACATAAGCTGCTTCTTGCTCACGGAATTTTACGCTGCGCACATTAGGCAGATCAACCGTCGTATCGATAATCGCGAACGGCTTGTCCGGATTTTCAGTAGCGACTTTCGTCAAAGCATCTTCTGCTTGGAAAGTTGCTGTAATGATCAGGTCATAGTTTTCAGCAACAGTAGCACGCAGGTTTTGCTCCAGCGCAGCCGGGTCAGTCGATTCAATCGTTTTTACTTCTACGCCGAAATCTTTACCTGCTTTTTTCAAACCTTCGTCCATCGTTGCAAAAAACGGGTTAACGCCAATTTTTTCAGGAAGAACAAGTGCGATGCGTTTTTTCTTGCCGCCGTCATTGCCTGCTCCAGCGCCATTCTCGCCTGTACCTGCGTTGTTGCCTTTGTTATTAGAACCGCATGCAGCAAGTACCGCTACGATTACTAACATCGTTACAACTAATGATAATGTCTTTTTCATTGATTCAAGTCTCCCCTATTCCTTCTGTCTAATTTTTATTTAATTCCATCTTACCACAGTTGTATTGTCGGAATAAATCTTTTTATTTCGATTTCGACAAATTACTTATCTATTCTACAGTATTTTGTCGAACTGTGGCTAAAAGAATGCATCATTGCCATCATTTTGTAACAATTGAATACGTTTTTATTTCAATTAATTACCATTTCCGGCCTTTGCGATCATTCCATCTAATTAGTATCCGGTAATTGCAGCCGAAACAGTAACGAAAGCTGTTTCGCGAGAAAAGCCGGGGTGTAGGGCATATCTTCGCGAAGCCAGTACACGATCGTTCCTATAAAAGCCGAAGAACCATACCAAATTGCAATATCTGTAGGCACGCGGGTTGCCGAAACCACTGCGGCTGATTCTCGTTTCTGGGCTCTCTCGGTGATGAGCTTAATCATCAGATTCATCAGATTATCCGTAAATACCGGAATGCGTTTTGAAGCGAGCAGTACTTTATAAAATTTTGAATGGTCGGCAATATGCTCGATCAGTTTTTGCATTTTGTACAAGATGGGCCAATCTTTGTCTCTGACAGGAGATTCATTTGATGCATCATTTAAGATCTCCTCAATTTGCTGAATCATATCATCCGCTATCTTTTCCACCATGTCCGGAATATCCCGGTAATGAAGATAGAACGTAACACGATTGATCGTTGCACGTTCCGCAATCCGATTCACCGTTATTTTTTCCAGCTCAATATCCTGCAGCAAATCAATAAAAGCCTCGCGAATCAATTGGCGCGTGCGGAGTACTCGCGGATCGGTTCGGGGTGAAGTTGTTGACATGTCCTATCCTTTCCCCTCAGCTAATCTATACGACAGTTGAGTGCCGGTTTGTAAATTATTGTTCCACTATACGACGATTTACCTGCTGCCGTAAACTATGAAACATTTTCAGCAAAGCTGTTGCTTGTAGATTATAAAGGCGTTGATTATAATTTATAACGCTAAGTTAACTATGCAACAAAGTGTCTATTAGTTTCAATTCATCTAGATTTATGAAGGGATTTGAGTATTGTGAGTAATCATTCAGCCTTTGACAGCAGTTCAATTAAAAAAGGCCCCTTGTTGTTCGTCATGATTCTTGGCGCTTTTATCGCTGTACTGAATCAGACCATTATGGGAGTTGCGACCCCCGAGCTGATGGCTGACTTCCAAATTGCAGCGTCTACAGCCCAGTGGCTGACAACTGGTTATATGCTGGTAAACGGAGTGCTTATACCGATCACAGCGTTCCTCATGCAGCGGTTCACGACACGTGAGCTGTTCCAGGCTTCCATGACGATATTCCTCTGTGGAACCATCGTATCGGCTCTAGCGCATAGCTTCGATCTCTTGTTGGTCGGCCGTCTGATTCAAGCCGCCGGAGCCGGTATTATTATGCCGTTGCTCATGACAGTCGTTTTAACCATTTTCCCGCCAGATAAACGCGGTGCGGCGATGGGAATGGTCGGTTTCGCTATTATTTTCGCGCCTGCTATCGGGCCTACGCTCGCAGGTTATGTGATGGAACATTATTCATGGCGTACGATGTTCTATGGGATGATTCCGTTCGCGGTTATTATTATTGCGATTGCCTTTATTTATTTGAAGAATGTGTCTGAACGCAGCTATCCCAAAGTCGATGTCATCGGTGTTATTCTCTCGACTATCGGTTTTGGCGCTATCCTGTACGGCTTTAGCAGCGCCGGAGGCAAGGGCTGGTCAAGCGCGGAAGTACTTGTATCTATCGCTGTAGGGGTCGTTTCCCTGGCTCTCTTCACCTGGCGGCAGCTGGTCTCCGAAAGTCCGCTCCTTGATCTTCGGGCATTCAAATACAGCATGTTCTCCTTGACGACCGTTATTAATATCGTCGTCACAATGGTTATGTATGCGGATATGATGCTGCTTCCGCTATATTTGCAAAACGCCCGCGGATACACGGCTATGGAGTCAGGACTCCTCATGCTTCCCGGTGCGCTTCTGATGGGCTTCATGATGCCAGTGACCGGAAGACTATTCGACCGTTTCGGAGCGAAATGGCTGTCCATTATCGGACTGATCATTACCATTCTAACTACGATTGGCTTTGTCAATCTGACGGATTCTACAAGCTATACCTATTTGGTACTGATGTCAACAGGACGGCGCTTCGGGATGGCTATGTTCCTGATGCCGATTACAACAGCCGGACTAAACCAGCTTCCTGCACGGCTCAATGCACATGGTACAGCAATCTCCAACACCATTAAGCAAGTAGCCGGCGGAATTGGCACCGCATTGCTTGTCACGGTAATGACAACAAGCACCAAAACTCATCTTACGGAAATGATGACCTCAGGCGCTGCGGATTCCAAGGAGCATATGATGATGGAAGCGAGTATTCAAGGGATTAATGATGCATACCTCGTCATTATTGGCATTGGCGTTGTTGGTCTGCTCCTATCCTTCTTCATTAAACGTACGGGTCAAGCTGAAGAACCAGATACAACCCCGGCATCCCTGAAACGACAGCAAGCTACGGAAGCTTAATGGAGTAATTTCTACTATAAAAAGAGCTTTTCCGCTTATTCAAGCCGGAAAAGCTCTTTTTTCTATCCTCATTAAGAGGTTAAACTCTTTATTCCGATTCTCTTTTCGCTTCCAAATTACGCGACATCTTCTGAAACATTTTCGTCGCGAGCTCCATCTCTTCCGCTTCGAACCCGTCGTACAGCTCGTTCATAATCCGTTGGCGCATTTCATGAATAAATCCGACCAGCTTCCGGCCTTCGTCTGTAATTTCTAGCAGCACGATACGGCGGTCCTGATCACTTCTTGCACGATCGATATAACCATGTTCAATCAGCCGGTCGGCAATGCCCGTCACAGCCCCGCTCGTAATCCGAAGCAATTCAGCCATAGCCGACGCCTTTTGCGGACCAAGCTCATCGAGCAGTAGCACCATTTTCCCTTCGGTCATGCCAAGCCCGTGAACATTAAACCGGTTATATTCCGCATTAATCAGCCGCCGGAGCAGCCGGAACGCATCATCCATCTCTATAAGCTTCTCTTGCTTTTCACGCAATCGCTCATCCATCGCATTCCCTCGCATCACCTTTAATTCTCTTCATAATACCGTTTTTTCCGCGCAGAGCCAAGCTTTGACCGCTATTTCAGCCAAAAAACTATAAAAAAAACGGCTCCTTCCGCAACGGCGAAAAGAGTCGTCCTTCCATTAGCTCTTCAAAAAAGATAGCGGCGGCTTGCCCAGCAGCGACATTCGTGCCGCCTGCCAGAGCAGCCTCATCGTTTGCTGCAGCGGCCAAGCGGCAGTTGACGCTGCTGATACGGCAATGCCATGACGATACGTCAACGTCGCCCCGGCCAGCACGGTATGCTGCTGAAAGGGAGGCAAATGGTCCAACACCGTCTGCAGCACCTCCAGCAAGGTACCGTTAACGCGATCCGAGAACAAATAAAAGGTCGCCCAGTGCGTTTGTCCTTCCCAGCATCCTGAAGCAGAGAGCATCTGTTCCTCGGGTTTCACCCGCTGCCTTTGCACAAAGATAAGCTCCTCACCATAATAGACAGTCAACGAATTGCGAAGCTCCCGGTACCGGAATACTTCGTTGCGAAGCGTCCTCCCCGGACATAACACATCCGCCTGCATCCAGACCGCCCCGGGCGCGAGCGTCACCCGCGTTTCATTGTCAAGTCTCGCTGATTGATAGAGCATAATCGGCTCCGGCATATGCTCGATAACAGCATCCTCATCAAGAACGAAGCTTTGCAGCATCGAGGAGCCGCCTTCTTCCTCGCTGGGATGAACCTTCGTATAGGATTGATTGGTGATGAACGTATAAGTACTTGCGCAAGCCCGCCAATCGAACTCATACCGGTCGCCGTTCAATAAGCCAGGCGACACATCCATAACGATAACACCCAGTTGGCCTTCGAGTGGAAAAGCTTTGGCGATTTTAATAGGAGCCGTATGATACTTGTCGGTCACAAACGTACCTGCCCCTCCATTTGCAAAGGATGCGCGCAGTACAGAGGTTTGCGTCTGTAAGCTGTTATGTGAAGGAAACACTTGGCTTGCCATCTTAATGCGAATGCGGTGCTGTGCCCAATTGAATGATATGCGAATGCGCCTCGCCGCGGGCATGGGCAAGCTCATGCTCCAGCCAGCCTACAATCTCATCGACACCATCGCCGCCATGCATATTGGAGAAGACAAAAGGCTTATTCCCACGCATCTGCTTGGAGTCGGCATCCATCACTTCAAGGCTGGCGCCAACAAATGGAGCCAAATCGATTTTGTTGATAATAAGCAAGTCTGAACGCATAATACCAGGTCCGCCTTTGCGCGGTATTTTCTCGCCTTGGGCCACGTCTATAATGTAAATGAACAGATCGACCAGCTCTGGGCTGAACGCCGCAGCCAGGTTGTCGCCGCCGCTTTCGATGAAAATCAGATCCAAACCGTCAAAGCGGCGCTCCAGCTCTTCGATTGCTTCGAAATTCATCGACGCGTCCTCCCGAATGGCCGTATGCGGGCAGCCGCCCGTCTCGACGCCTATAATCCGCTCCTCTGGCAGCACGCCAGTGTTGACCAGAATACGGGCATCTTCCTTCGTATAAATATCATTAGTAATAACGGCAAGGCTGTACTTGCCGCTAAGCTCACGCGACATCCGCTCGACCAGCGCCGTTTTCCCCGATCCTACAGGACCGCCAATACCGACCCGAATCGGACGTGAGCCGTCAAAATTCGGTTTCTCCCATTGTTGATGCGAATGTCCTTGTCCCTCACACATTGCAATCCCTCCATTAATGGTTTCAATTGGTATTCAAGATTCAAGACTCCCGATGTTCAAGACATGAACAAACGAGAATACAATCGCTCATGACGGATCATGCCGAGCTCCGCCATCGGCATATTGGCGTAAGCCTCTTCCGGCTCCATACGGAGCGAGAGGGCAGCCGCCTCTGCAGTAAGCTTCGAAAGGCTCGCAATAAGCGCCTGCCCTTCCGTCTGACCCATCGACATGAGACGCAAGGCGCTGTTCACGCAGGTGACGATACAGGTATACAAATAACCTTGAATGGCTTGTTCTTCAGAAAGCCCAAATTGCAAGCAAGCATAGCCGTGAACGAGCGGATGCGTCGCTAGACATTCGCCGCTGCGCAGCCCTTGCGTTAATGGTGACCAGTGAAGCTGCGGATGGATCGAAACGGCAAGCTGCAGCAGCCTGCGGCCCATCTTTTCCACGCCGCTCCTCGTCTCCGCCGATACCCGCTGTACATGGACGAATCGCTCCACCGCCCATAACGCTTTCCAGTCTCCAACAGGAACATCCCGATATACGGCCCGGATCACCATCGCATCGGATGTCGCCCAGCTTTGCATCAGCATCGCCGAAGCATAATCATAGAGCTTCGCTGTCGTCTCCATCCGGCCTTCCTGCACAAGCGTCTCCAAGCCAAAGGAATGGGAGAATCCGCCAATCGGCAAGGCGGAGTCGAGAAGCTGCTGCATCGCCAGCCAAGGAATCATCTCATCATGCCGCCTTCCTTAGAACAAGAAATAACGCTGCGCCATCGGCAGTACAGCCGATGGCTCGCAAGTGACATGCTCGCCGTCGACCGTTACTTTGTAGGTTTCCGGATCAACTTCGAGCTTAGGGGTAGCATCATTATGAATCATATCTTTCTTCGTCACGCTGCGGCAGCCGCGAACGGGCTCAATCCGTTTCTGAAGGCCCAGTTCGCCAGCTATGCCGAGGTCATACGCCGCTTGCGACACGAAGGTAATAGAGCTGCTGTGCACCAGCTTGCCGTATGCGGCAAACATCGGACGGCCGAATACAGGCTGCGGCGTTGGAATCGATGCGTTGGGATCTCCCATTTGCGCATAGGCGATGCTGCCGCCCTTTAAGACTAGATCCGGCTTAACGCCGAAAAACATCGGATGCCAAATAACAAGATCGGCGAATTTGCCCGCTTCGATCGATCCAACCAAATGCGAGACACCGTGCGTAATAGCCGGATTAATCGTGTATTTGGCGATATACCGTTTAATTCGGAAGTTATCGCTTTCCGTATCATCAGGTGCAAGCGGCCCGCGCTGCTTTTTCATTTTATCCGCGGTTTGCCAAGTTCGGATGACGACCTCACCCACACGGCCCATCGCTTGTGAGTCAGAGCTGATCATGCTGAATACACCCATATCATGTAAAATATCTTCGGCAGCAATCGTCTCCGGCCGAATACGGGAATCAGCAAAGGCTACATCCTCGGGAATCCGGCTGTCCAAGTGATGGCAAACCATCAGCATATCGAGATGCTCTTCTATCGTATTAATGGTGAACGGACGCGTCGGGTTAGTCGATGAAGGCAACACGTTGAGCTCGCCAGCCGCCACAATAATATCTGGCGCATGACCGCCGCCTGCTCCTTCAGTATGATAAGTATGTATGGTCCGACCGCCGATTGCAGCCAGCGTATCTTCTATAAAACCAGCTTCATTCAAAGTATCGGAATGGATGGCGACTTGGATGTCATATTGATCAGCGGCTCGCAGACAAGCGTCAATCGCAGCTGGGGTTGTCCCCCAATCCTCATGAAGCTTCAAGCCAATGGCACCCGCTTTGATTTGCTCGATAAGCGGCTCGGTGAACGAAGCATTTCCTTTGCCCGTAAAACCAATGTTCATCGGAAACTGCTCTGCAGCCTCCAACATCCGCCGCATATGCCAAGCGCCGGGTGTTACTGTAGTAGCGTTCGTCCCCGTTGCCGGCCCCGTTCCGCCGCCAATCATCGTCGTAACGCCAGAGGATAATGCCGTCTCAATCTGCTGGGGGCATATAAAGTGAATATGCGAATCGATGCCTCCGGCGGTCACGATTTTCCCCTCGCCTGCAATAACCTCCGTGCTGGCTCCAACGATCATATTCGGCGATACGCCATCCATAATATCCGGATTGCCGGCTTTGCCGATGCCGACGATGACGCCATTTTTCAAGCCGATATCGGCTTTAACGATACCCCAATGATCAATAATAATGGCATTCGTAATGAGTGTATCCAGGACGCCTTCATCCCGAATCGCTCCGCTGGATTGTCCCATGCCGTCGCGAATGACTTTCCCCCCGCCAAACTTGCACTCATCGCCATATACGGTATAGTCGTGCTCAATTCGAGCCCACAGCTCCGTATCCGCCAATCGTATCGCGTCGCCAACCGTCGGCCCGAACATGGCTGCATAGCTCTGCCGATCCATTTCGCTCATGTTCGTTCCCCTTCCCAGGCCGTCAATCTTGCGCGCACCTCATCCGGCATGGCTCCGGATTCCGCTTTGCCTTGAGTCAAACCGTTTAAACCATAGCTCAGCTTCGAACCGCCCAATTCCACCAGTGATACCGGCTTCTCTTCACCTGGCTCGAAACGAACCGCAGTTCCCGCCGGGATATGGAGCCGCATGCCAAAGGCCGCTTCGCGATCAAACTTCAAAGCCCGGTTGACTTCAAAAAAATGAAAATGCGAGCCGACCTGCACAGGGCGGTCGCCTGTATTCACAACGATGCATGCAATCGTCCGTCGTCCGGCATTCAACGTAATATGACCTGCCGCCGTCCGGTATTGTCCCGGTATCATAGCAACATCCTCCCTCGACCCTCGGTTATTGCGCGATCGGATGGTGAACCGTTACAAGCTTCGTGCCATCCGGGAATGTCGCCTCCACTTGAACTTCATGAATCATCTCCGGTATGCCCGGCATTACCTGATCCCGGCGCAGCACCCGCGTACCGTAAGTCATAAGCTCGGCAACAGTCAGACCGTCACGCGCGCCCTCCATTAATTCAGAGGTAATAAGTGCGATGCTTTCCGGGTAGTTTAGCTTCACTCCGCGATTCAGGCGACGTTTGGCCAAGTCGGCTGCAATCGTAATAAGCAGTTTCTCCTTCTCGCGTTCCGTCAACTGCATAAGTTCACCTCTTTGCCTATAATAGTTCCATTATAGACAGCCTATTTAAGGAAGTAAATGGATTTGTGTAAGATTATATAACATTATCTTGATGAACGTAGTTGAACACCCCTTTAGACCGGCCTATGTAACATACTCTTTACATCATTAATCATTCCAACAAAAAAACAACTCATCAAAAAATGACAAGTTGTTTAACAATAAGAATAAATCAATTATTTAATGTGGATTTTAAATCAAACTGAGTATTTCTAACATTCCATTCACCAATTAATCCATTTTCTGAAGATTTAAGCGTCTTATATCTATTGTTTTGAATTTGTTCAGGGGTTAATGCAATATTCCATATACGTAAATTAGCTAACTTTCCGGAAAATTGATAATAATCTTTATCTGCACCTTCGTAACCACCAAAATTTACTGTATTTGTTACATTTGCTGTTCCGTTATTGACCCCATATCGCCATTTTAGTTCTTGTTTAACCCCATCTATATATAACTCGTTATTTAAAGGACCAAGAGTTCCATTATAAAAAATTGCCGTTACATGGGCCCATCTATTTTTCAAAGAAGCCGAAGGTACACTTAATACATCACCATTAAATGTATTGAATCCAAAATATCCATTTATAAAATAGAGATTATAACCAGGATTCCATCCAAACGGTACAACCATTTCCTTCCCATCCCAATTCATCCAAAACTCCACTGTGTTTTTACTGCCTGGTGCCCCATTTGCTAATATATTTCGATAGCTATTCGTTTTTGTACCATCGTAATTGTAAAATACTTCAGGGCTGTCACTTAATCGCCATTCACCAATAAGTCCATCCTCTTGTGGCAAGATGGTACGAAATGGGTATGCTTTTATCTGTTCCTTTGTTAATCCATAATTCCAAATACGTAAATTAGCAATTGTCCCATGAAATTGATAATACTCTTTATCTACTCCAACGTACCCTCCAACATTTGCTTTATCAGTAACTAACGCCTCTGCTTTCTTTGTCCCTGCTAACCATTTCAATTCTTGCTTCTCACCGTCTATATATAATTCATTGTATACAGGATCTAATTTTCCATTATAAAATACTGCAGTGATATGTACCCATTTATTCTTTAAATCAGTTGAAGAAACTCCTAATATTTCTCCACTAAAAGTATTGAACCCAAAATACCCATCTAAAAAATATAAATTGTACCCTGGATTCCATGCAAACGGCATCTCAACCTCCTTGCCGTCCCATTTCATCCAAAATTCAACTGTGTTTTTCCCACCTACCGCTCTATTGGTGGGTAAATTAGATAATTTCGTGACATTGTTACCTGTATAAGTAAGTGACATATTTGGTGTATCCCACACATACCATTCGCCAATTGGCTGAACCTCACTTCTTTTAACAGGTTTGTACATGTGTTCCTGAATTTGAGCTTGTGTTCTTTTCCCATTCCAGATCCTTACATTAGCCAACTTTCCCTTAAAAAGATATCGATTTATATTGTCAGCACCTACATATCCGCCAACGTTTGCGAAATTAGTAATATTACCTGTCCCATTCCCCTTAGTCGTCATCCATTTCAAATCCTGTTTAATTCCATCAAGATAAAGTTCACAGTTTTCCAAACTGCCATTATAAAAAACAGCATTAACATGCACCCATTTATCTTTTAGTAAATTAGAAGGCACGCCAAAAATATCACCGTTAAAAACACTGAATCCGAAGGATCCATATGCAAAATAAAGACTATATCCCGGGTTCCACGCAAATGGCATGACAACTTCTGTTCCATCCCACATCATCCAAAACTCTACTGTATTCATTCCATTCACATCTTTATTCACATTCAAATTTGGCAATTGAATTACCTTGTCACCATTAATTAACAGGCTCTGTTTTGGTTCCATTTCCAGTATTCGCTTAGAGATTGTATTCCCATTATTGTCATAGCTATTACTTAAGAATTTCCCATTTCTAAGATGTATATATTCCAAAAATCCATTATCATTATAAATATATTTATCTCCTGTTTTTATAGATTTTGATGTTTCTGCCCAGGCGCTAGGTACAGAAATAACAATGAACATACAAATTAACACCGTACTAAATAAGAATATCAGCTTCTTTGAAAACATTTGAACACTCCTTACTATTTTTCATAGATCATTTCTAAAAACTTGAATGTTAGAGTTTATTTTAAACCAATATTATAAAATATTTAACCCTTTATTTTCCCAAAAAAATAACGAAATTAAAAAGCCGCAATGAGAAAAATTTTCTCCAGCAGCTGATTATAATAACTATTATTAAATTGCTAATTAACTTTGAAATAAAGATTCAAATCTCCTCACACCGATATTGTTCTTCTCACTCCATTTTCTGTTATAAAAACCCGTACTCCAATAGCTTTTGCGTCTCCTCGAACCGGGCGTCCGCTGTGCCTGCCCCCATGACAACCGTAATAAGCCGTTTGCCGTCAACCTTTGCCGTACCGGTAAAACAATAGCCAGCCCGCTCCGTATAGCCGGTTTTCAAGCCGTCATTGCCCGGATAAGCGAAAGGCTTGCCTGAGAGCATCATATTCGTCGTCTGAAGTCTGGCATCGGAGCTGGTCAGCTTTACGCTGTCTCTAGCTGTTACCTCCAGCACCTCCGGATATTTGCCGATCAAATAGTAAGCGAGCTTGGCTGTATCCTTGGCTGTCAGTTCCGTCTCTTGCGAAGCGGACGCTTCCGGGAAAGCAGCTAAATCCGTCATGCTTAATCCCGTCGAGTTGCCGAATACCGCTTTATCGGACAATCCGATCTGTTTACTCCTTTTGTTCATGAGCTGAACAAATTCCTTCTCCGAACCGCCGATATGCTCCGCTAGCGCAATTGCAGCATCATTCGCGGAATGAATAGTCGTCGCTTCGAACAGCTCCCTGACTGTCCAGCTCTCGCCAGGGCCGAATCCGATCTGTGCACCCGGCGCTTCCGCAGCGTACCGGCTCGTCTTGACCGTATCGCCCCATTTTAGAAGCCCATCGTTCACGTAATCGAGAACGAGCAGCTCCGTCATCATTTTCGACATGCTGGCAGGCGGCAGCGCAGCATTTGCATTTTTTTCGTAGACGATCTTGCCTGTTTCCGCATCTAACAATATGGCAGCCTCTGCGGCGATATTCAGTGATTTTTTCGACTGTACCGGATTGCTATACCATTCGGAGCCGGCCAGACCAAATACCGTAATCCCCGCTAATAATAAAAATAAACCTGCTGCTTTCCGATTCATTTTCGTAGCTCTGTTCATAAAAAAATCCCCTCTCTATGCCGTTTCTTCTTCTCCTATTGTAGGAGGGGCATTTTAAGGGGGATGTAACAAAATCATAATTAAAACTTAAAATTGTCTTAAACTAGGGTGCGTCTGAGAACTCTGAGGGCAGCAAATTTTGCCGAATTTTCGTTCCATGCAAGGCGCGTTTGTGAAGGCGTACCCGGGGGTACGTCAAGCAAACGGAACGAGTTTTCAGACACGCCCTAATCCAGCGCAGGCAGCTTTACTCTAAAAGTCGTCACCGATGACTCGCTCGTCACGCTAATCTCGCCGCCATGTTTTTCGACAATGCCTTTGGCAATAGCGAGGCCAAGCCCTGAACCGCCCGACTTCTCCGTCCTCGACTTATCCACCCGGTAAAACCGGTCGAATAAATGAGGAAGATCCGCCGCCGATATCGTCTCTCCGTAGTTCGTCACCTCGACCAAAGCCCAACCTGCCGCTTTTCTGAGCCGAATTTCCAATCGTCGCCCTTCCTTGCCGTAAGCAATCGCATTGGAAAGCAAGTTCTCGAACACGCGTACCAGCTTGCCCGGGTCACCCGAAATAGTTACCTCTTTATCGTCGCCATACAGCTTTCCTTCCATCTCAGCCTGCTGCAGCTCCGGTAAAAACTGAACGAGCAGCTGGCCCAGCATCTCCTTCAGGCTCATCGTCACCTGCTGGAGCGGAATCGCATCATGGCGCATGCGCGTGTATTCGAACAAATCATTGATCAAGACATGCAGCCGCTGGGACTTCTCGTAAGCGATTTGCACGTAATGACGCAGCTCCACCTCATCACGATAACGATCCTGCTCCACCAGACCAAGGTAACCGAGAACCGAGGTAAGCGGCGTTCGCAAATCATGGGAGACGTTCGTAATCAGCTCGTTTTTCGTCTGCTCCGCGCGCCTCTCATCGTCCAAAGAGTTTTTAAGACGCTCTACCAGCACATTCATGTCCTTGGCTAAGTTGCCGAATATGCTTCTAGGCGCTACCCGGATCACATCGTCGAAATGACCTTCGGAAATATAACGGACGGAGTGCCCAATTTGCTCAAGATTGCGGTAGGACCGCCATTGGAAAAAACAGAAAAAAGCGAGTATGAGGAGAATGCCCCCTACATACGTCGTTTCCTGTATTCCTAAAATATTAGCAAATCGAAGAATTAACCTGCGTAAACTAGAGCCCCGAGTCAAAATTTCAGAACCAGCCACTAAAAAAATCATGCTAATGACACCAAGAATAATGCTGATCGCCAGATGCATCAGCGTCCGCCATACCATCCGCAGTGCGATTCTATCCTTCAATTTTATAGCCAACTCCCCATACGGTTACAATGAGCTTGTCCCCGAGCTCCTGCTCCAGCTTATCCCGCAGCTTGCTGATATGGACCATAACCGTGTTATTGGATTCGAAGTATTTCTCTTTCCACACCTGCTGGAAAATTTCCTCCGCACTATACACTCTCCCGGGATTGCTCGCAAGCAAATAGAGGATACCAAACTCCGTTGAGGTTAAGCTCAGCGCTCTCCCTTCAACCGCAGCGGTGTAACTCGCTTTATCAATCGTCAGCGCTCCCAGGACAAGCCCTCCCCTCTCCTGACTTTGTACAGTTGTTACCGGATTATATTGGTAGGAGCGTCTAATTAACGAACGGACACGGGCGATCAGCTCCAAGGGGTTAAAAGGTTTAATCATATAGTCATCGGCGCCAGTCATCAGCCCCATAATTTTGTCCATATCTTCGGCTTTGGCACTAACCATTAGAATCGGAACCGCATGATCCCGTCTTAGTCTGCGGCATACTTCCAAACCGTCCATCTTCGGCATCATAATGTCGAGAATGACCAAATCGAACGCAGCCTTGCCATAGGCCTCAAGCGCTTGCTCGCCGTCAAACGCAATTTCCGTCTCATAGCCTTCATTGCGCAAATAAATTTCGATCAGCTCCGCAATCTCCCGCTCATCGTCTACAATTAATACCCGCCTGCTCATCGTGCTTGTCCTCCTGTTCGCAATTCCTTGCTGGTTTTACTATACAGGATAGTATTGCCCGCCGTCCTCCATAGTTGGAATTATTCAGAAATATTATGACAAATTTCAATCTTTCTTAAGGTTTATCCGGCTCTGGAAACACTCTGGAAACCGTTCACATCGCTAGCCAACGGTTGTCCATTGTGATAAACTGAGGGGTATCGACATTTATATGGGAGGGTCTCACATGGCGCCAAAAAAAATGCGTTCCGACATGATTACTAAAGGTTTCGACCGCGCACCTCACCGCAGTCTTTTGCGTGCTGCAGGCGTAAAGGAAGAAGATTTCGGCAAACCGTTTATCGCGGTCTGCAACTCTTATATTGATATTGTTCCAGGTCACGTCCATCTTCAAGAATTCGGCAAGCTCGTAAAAGAAGCGATTCGCGAAGCTGGCGGCGTACCTTTCGAATTCAACACAATCGGCGTCGACGACGGCATCGCAATGGGCCATATCGGCATGCGTTATTCACTTGCAAGCCGCGAAATTATTGCGGATTCGGTTGAGACAGTCGTTAACGCGCACTGGTTCGACGGCATGGTATGTATTCCAAACTGTGACAAAATTACACCGGGCATGATCATGGGCGCGCTTCGCGTCAACATTCCGACCATTATGGTCAGCGGCGGCCCAATGAAAGCTGGACGTACGAAAGACGGACGCGCAATCTCGCTTACGTCGGTATTCGAAGGCGTTGGCGCACACATGGCCGGCAAAATCGACGACCAATCACTGCTTGAGCTTGAACAATACGGCTGTCCGACTTGCGGCTCCTGTTCTGGCATGTTCACCGCCAACTCGATGAACTGCCTTGCAGAAGGACTTGGCCTTGCGCTGCCAGGCAACGGCACGATTCTGGCTGTATCGCCGGAACGCAGAGAGTTCGTTAAACAATCGGCTCGTCAATTGATGAAGCTGATCGAGCTTGACCTGAAGCCACGCGACATCGTGAAAAAAGAATCGATCGACAACGCTTTTGCTCTTGATATGGCTATGGGCGGATCGACAAATACCGTTCTTCATACGCTTGCTATCGCTCATGAAGCAGGTATCGAATATCCGATCGAACGCATTAACGAAGTAGCTGAGCGCGTGCCGCATTTGGCTAAAATCGCTCCAGCATCCGATTATCATATTGAAGACGTTCATAATGCAGGCGGCGTAAGTGCAATCATTAATGAATTGTTCAAAAAAGAAGGCGCTTTGAATGGCGATATGATGACCGTAACGGGTAAAACGCTTCGCGAGAACGTTGCCGGCTGCGAAATTCTCGATAAGGATGTTCTCCATCCGATCGACGATCCGCACAGCGAACGCGGCGGTCTGGCTGTTCTCTTCGGCAACCTGGCTCCACGCGGCTCCATCATTAAAGTCGGCGCTGTCGACAAAGAAGTGGGCGGCTACCATAAAGGTCCTGCTATCTGCTTCGACTCGCAAGACGATGCACTTGCCGGTATCGCTACTGGCAAAGTAAAAGAAGGACATGTTGTCGTTATCCGCTATGAAGGACCAAAAGGCGGCCCTGGCATGCCTGAGATGCTGGCTCCAACTTCGCAAATCGTCGGTATGGGCCTTGGCACGAAGGTTGGTCTCGTAACGGACGGCCGTTTCTCCGGCGCATCCCGCGGCATCAGCATCGGTCACGTATCGCCTGAAGCAGCTGAAGGCGGCCCAATCGCTTTCGTACAAGACGGCGACATCATCGAGCTGGACATGAACAACCGTGCGATGAACCTTCTCATCAGCGACGAAGAGTTCGAGAAACGCCGCGCCGCATGGCCTGGCTTCGAACCAAAAATCAAACGCGGCTACCTTGCGCGTTACTCGCATCTCGTAACGAACGCCAGCACTGGCGGCGTTATGAAAATGTAGTTTGGTCAAATTAAAGAGAAACCCGCGTTTTTCAAAAAGCCGGGTTTCTCTTTTTGTTTATAACATTAAATGAAACGCTGCTTGGGTAAATGTACAATAACGTTAAATTGATCACCGTGGACCTCGACTCTGATTTCTCCCCCATGCAGTTCAACGATGCTTTTTACAATGGCCAGCCCTAGTCCGGAGCCTTCGGTCCGACGGGATTCATCTGCTCTTTTGAAGCGCTCAAACAGCTCCTCTGCAGCAAAATCAATCTCATAGACAGCTGTGTTTTGTATTTTGAATAATACCTGATCATCCGATTCGTCCAAATAAATGTAGATTCGGGTTCCAGGAAGCGAATATTTCTGCGCATTGCCAATTAAATTCTCGAATACACGCCAAATTTTATTGCCGTCCAATTGCGCATGAATCGGGAATTTCGCGATTCTCTCCCGAATGACGAGCGAAGCTTGTCCCATATTGGTGTTGGACTCGGCAATCGCCTGTGTCAATAAAGTTGCAACATCGATATACTCAATATCCAGTTCTACTGTGCCGCTGGCCATTTTTGAAATATCGAACAGGTCTTCAATCAGCAGCTTCAGCCGGTACGCCTTGCGGTCGAGGGTTTCAATATAAGCTCGGGCTGTCTCCGGAGAGAGATCTTCTTTTTTCAAAAAATCGACGTAGTTGATAATAGAAGTTAGCGGGGTCTTCAAATCATGCGATACGTTCGTAATCAACTCTGTCTTTAACCGCTCGCTCTTCATTTGGTTTTCCAGCGCGCTTTGATACCCGGCTTTCATATTGTTAATATAGCCAGCAAGCTGGGATAGCGCATCGTTGCCGGTATCCTGAATCGTATTGTTAATATTCCCTTCAGAAATTTCTCGGCTTCCGTTGAGAATGACAATGAAACGTCTAAGCTTGGAAAGTCCATAGGGAACAACGAACAGCACATACAGCAGTTCGTAAAGAACGAGCCAGCTCTGTTCATACCAGGAATAGGTTGTGGCTATAAGCCAAGCACAAATTCCGGCTATTGCAGTGAGCAAGAATAGGATGATGAGGGCTAGCGTTATCCTTCTGTTTTGCAGACTGGTTCTACTGCCGGTTCTCCAAAGATGAAAGTAAGGGATCAGTACGCTGCCGTGCCAGAAGGAACGCTCATTAAAGGGCTTTTTCATATAAAGAAATAGTCTGCCTGCCAGCAAGCCAAGAATAATAAACGCAAGCAGTTTCTGAATGAAGCTTGAAATTGAAAACCCCAAACCCAAACTCAGTCCTGGCACGTATAAATACATGTCTGCCAGCACAACGCTCCATAATATAACGGCGACAATTAGAACGAGAAGGTCGATTCGAGCCTCCCGGTCTATTTTACTTCTTCTCAATTTTGTATCCAATTCCCCATACCACCTTTAAATATTTTGGGTCTTTGGGATTGATCTCAATTTTTTCGCGAATATTTCTCACATGTACGGCAACCGTATTCTCTGAAGCAAAGATCGGTTCATTCCACACGCGCTCATAAATCTCTTCAATCGAGAAAACTCTGCCCTTGTTCTCCATCAGCAGCTCCAAAATTTTGTATTCCTTCGGGGTCAGTCTGACGTCCTCCCCATCTACCTCAACAATTTTTGAGCTTTTGTTCAGCACGAGTCCTCTTACTTGAATAATCTCTTCATCACTCGACTGGAAGGAGCCTAAATTCGTAAATCGGCGCAGCTGAGAACGGACTCTAGCGACTAACTCCAGAGGATTGAATGGCTTCGTTATATAATCATCGGCTCCAACATTGAGACCCAAAATCTTGTCGCCATCTTCCGACTTGGCGGAAAGCATAATGATCGGTATATTTTTATTTTCACGAATTTTAAAGGTCGTCTTGATTCCATCAAGCTGCGGCATCATGACGTCCATGAGAATGAGATGAATGGTTTCCTGTTCAAGGATCTGGAGTGCCTCGAGCCCGTTGGAGGCTGTAAATACATCCACTTCATCACTTTTCAAATAAATAACGAGCGCTTCTCGAATTTCCGGTTCATCGTCTACAACAAGAATATTATTTTTAGCCATTATTTCTCACCTTCATTACGATATTGCTTATACTTGCCAATCGGGAACTAATGTATCCTGAAATGCCTAAACGGTCGGGGGAGGCTACTGCAACCATCAGTTCCTCCGGTGTTTTTTCCTGATCCGTGTAAAATCCATGTACTCCGAGGCTGTTCAACAGTTGCATAGCCGATCTGCTGTTGACGGTGTGAACATAGCTTTTTACTCCAAGCTTATTTAGTTCTGGAACTAAATTAGGATTGATAAACACACGATATTCAGGCATAGCGACGGCTGTCAGATGCTTGTCTCTTGCAAACTCCACAATACTTTTGGCGGAGGCGCCGGTTTTGTAAAGGGAATACATCTTGTTCGGAAAGGGATAGATTCCCATTACCATGTCATACATTTCCGGGCTGAAAATTTCAGGTATCATCCGGTTGAGCAGTGCAGGATCCGTACGGCGCGCCTCATTGACTAAATGCGTAAACTGCTGCTGAATTTGCTCTTTACTGCCTGCCTTTGTATCCAAGACTAGATTAAAATCACGATATTGCTGCATTAGCTGCAAGATATCCGGCAGTGTAAGCGGATGGAATTTGCCCATTATTAGCGAGTTTGCAAACTGAAGCTTTGTTACGTCTCGCCCGCGATGAGCAGCCAAATCCGGCTGCAGCCTGTGCGACCAATCATGTCTGGCTACAAGCTCCCCATCCGTCGTTTGAACAAGATCAACTTCGAACAAACGATACCCTCTAGTGTAATTGGTTATAAATGCCTCATAAGAATTTGTATAGCTAGCGCCTTCGACTCCGCCAAGTGCATGTGCAATAAGTCTATTATTCTCCCAGGCGCTGGTGCCGGCTGCAGAAACCTGCTGGTGCTGACCCTCTGACCAAACAAGTCCCCAGCTGAACCAGATCATTCCTGCCGTCATGGCGATTACTATGCTTAACATGATTGTCTTCTTCATTTGATTTGCTCCTTTGTTGTCCCGATGAGAGACATACTACAGGACGCAAATGAAGAAGGGCTGGTACAAAAACGAAAGAATTTATGAAGTTTGTATACCTAATCTCTTCCGTACCACGCCTTTCCCGTTGCACGGTGCGGTTTCTATATCCCCATAAGCCTCATAAATTTCTTCACAACTGATGCTGTCAACTCGCGGCTTCGATGCTTTCGAGGCTGTTTAGACAGCACAAAATGTAAAAGTGCATGTTGATTACCCTCAAAATGGCCCAAAACAGCTATCAAAATGTAAAAGTGCATTTGAAACCGCTCCATTTGGCCGTTCCAAAGCTTTTTAGACTGATCAACCTGCACATTTGCATTTTGAAGCCATAAATCGTCGAAAAACCGGCCAACAGCCTGCACTTTTACATTTTGAATAGTCAACGTACTGAAAGATAAGTTTAATTACTTAAATTTCTGCTGTTGGACTTTAATTAGTATACAAGAATGGCAGCATGAACCGAAACGCGCAGCGAACCCGGAAGCTAGTACAAGGACTTCGTTGCAAAATCAGGGGGAGCGGAGCGTTTCGAGTTCAGGCTGACTTTTTGAAGATTCTATCCATTTATCATGCGAACGCGATGAGACAAAGGAATCAAGAACGGCAGCATGAACCGAAACGCGCAGCGAACCCGGGGCTTGTAGCGACCACAGACCTGTGCACAAAGAAAAAGACCTGCCAAGAAGCGGATAAAACACCGCCGTGCAGGTCTAGTCTGCTATTAAATGACCGAAGTGCTTCCACCGACATGAGCAGGGTCTTCCGCGACAGCTGCCTGAATCGTTCGTTCTACGGCGTCGGAGAGGCTTCTCGCGCCTTCATGCACGAGTGCTGTCCCTCTAGTCGCATAGGTCATCATATGATTAATCGGCATGAGCAGCATATGCGGATCGATAGCGCTTCTCCGCTCGCTGGCACGTTCATTGCTCTGCTTTTTAGTCAGCACCCTCATTAATACGCGTAAGTAGATGCGTGTCGAGCGGGCGAATAGCCCGTCCGGCAGCCGGAAAATATGGAACCCTAACCGGTCGGCACCGCGATGTATCATCGTAACGCCGTATACGGCTCTGACGTTCTCTGCTTCCGGATCTTCCGCCAATTGATCGGCCAGCATAGGAAGTGCATGCTCGACTTCTCTCAACATCTTAATGCCGGTAACGACCGGCGACTTGGAGTTGGCAGCGATAGACGAGAGCATGCGGTTGTCAAAATGCAGCTCGACGATTTTATCACCTTTTTCCAACGTGCCGTTGCCGCCAAGCACTACAGATTGACCGCTATATTTTTTGATTCGATAATGAAAGGCGGGGTTTTTCTCCCCTACCTGCTTCAAACGGAAAACAAAATGAAAAGCCCGTTCGTACTGCAGCCACATGGAAATCAGCGAGCGTTTCCACCAAGACTGCTGCTTCTTGCCTTTGGATTCTTCCGTAAGCTTAATCATCGTATCCACACCAACGAACCGATAGCCTCGTTTCGTCCCTTCCTGCAGGTAAGCTTCCAGCGCAAGAAGCATATTGGCTGGAGCAGTAGGATCGGCCCCCGGCGTTCTGCCGCAATCATGCAATAAAATAACTTCACCCGGGCGCAGCTTTTTCATCATTTTAGACTTGAGCTTCTCAGCACCCAGCTTCGCGTTCCAATCTCCGAATAATGCGGACCATAACACGATTTGATAATGTCCCAGCCTTGCAAAATCGAATACGTTTACGATTCCCCAAGGCGGCCGATAATAGCCGGAACGGATACCCGTTGCCTCACGTATAACATCACAAGTAAGGCCAATTTGCTTGCGCACTGTTTTGGGCCGCATAAGCCAATTCGACTTATGAACATAATTATGAATGCCGATAATATGGCCTTCCTCTTTCATCCGACGGAGCAGCTCAGGCTGTCCTTCTGCATGGGAGCCAACGACGAAAAACGTTGCTTTCGCATCGAATTTCGCAAGCAGATCCAGCAGCTTCGGCGTATATTCGGGATCTGGACCGTCATCGAATGTGAGCGCGATTTCCCGCTCTACATGACCTTTTTTGAAAACACGAAACCCGAAAGTACGACTAATGAATGCAGGGAGGAAAGCATAGAACGTCAAGAAGTAAAGTGCCCCAAGCAGCAAATTCTCCATATTATTCCCCACCGTTTATTAATTTTTAAAGCTCGCGGTTATTGCACCCACGTTAATCACAGATAAGTTTAATTGTAACATACTGTGTTTGAAAATAGGCATTAAAATAGGCAGTCGTTTAAAAATTATAGTACAATCATTATGGAAATATGAATCCACTAAACCAAAGGAGTTAAGCTCATGCTGCCATTTTACAAGAAATATTGGCGAACTGCATTTGACATCGCGCTAATTGCATTGACAGTCTACCTTACGATGCTGACATTTAGTTATTTGTACAAAATCGCAACCCCTATTTTTTTCTCGTTCATTATTTATATGTGCATCGAGCCGCTTGCGAAGCGACTTAATAAAATTGGCATTAAAAAATCGATTGCCTCCGGCATCTCCATTCTTTTATTTTCCATCGTCGCGTTGGCCGCTTTTTCCGGACTGGCCTATGTCATAATGGATCAAACGAAAGATTTCATTGAGTACAAGCTTCCTGAATATCAGAGAATACTGGAAAATCAAATCGCCAGCAATACCGGTCTTTTGCAAGGGCGAATTGAAGCATTGCCACAGGACTGGGTAGTCAAAATTACGGAATACATAAGCAGCGCTACCGAAAAACTGCCGAAGCTCATTCAAACGGTGTTCATGAGTCTTTACGGCTACGTTACCTCCTTCTCCACCTTTTTATTCAATCTGATCATCGGCGTTGTTCTCGCTTATTTCCTTAGCATTGAAATTAAAATGTGGAAAAAAACAGCGAATGAAAAAACGCCAAACACGTTCAAAAAAGCATTTTTCTTTCTTAGAGAAAATGTATTCAAAGGCATTGCCGGATATATTAAAGCTCAGGCTAAAATGATCAGCATAACATTTATTGTTATTTTCGTATCCTTGCTTCTGCTTGGCGTCAATAATGCGCTAATGATATCTGTCATCGCCGCGATTTTCGATATTTTGCCGCTTCTCGGTGTCGGTACGATCTTTATTCCTTGGATCATTTATTTATTCATTGTGGGACAAACTTCATTGGCCATTTGGGTTTCCGTGCTGTTCTTGGTTGTTGTACTAGCCCGTCAAATTCTTGAGCCGAAAATAACAGGCGATACACTTGGCGTCTCTGCCTTCACGATGCTTGCCTTCATGATTATTTCGCTCAAGCTGTTTGGCATCGCAGGCGTTATTTTATCGCCGATTCTGATCATTTTAATTAAAGCCCTTTATGACCAAGGCTTCTTCCATCGTTGGATTCGAACGCCGCAGGATGAATTCGACCTGGTATCTCCCGTACCGGAGCCGCCTCCAGGTCCAAAGCCAACTGAGTAAGACGGCTTAACTATCATCGGCTATACGTTCTTTTCATGCTCCGACTCAATCTTGGCGATTAGGTCCATAACGCCGCGGAAAAGCTTGGTCGCCTCATTTGAGCTTCCCGGCGGCCGATATTTCGAGAGCACCGCAACAGCATAACGCGGCGACTTCGCCGGTCCGTAGCCTGTGAACCACTGGTGAACGCTTGGCGCACCAACTCGCAGCACATCGGCCGTGCCGGATTTCCCGGCCACGGTCCAAATTCCTTGGCGGATCGATTGACCGGTGCCATGGTCAACGACCGCCTCCATTCCGCGAAGCAGCACGCGTGCGGTAGCCGGGTGAATCCGGCCGGCACCCCCATCGTCTGCCCGCTTCGCGGCAAGCTTCGCCATCCGCTGGCCGTTGGCATAGCGGATCTCACTCACAAGGCGCGGCTCTAGCACGCGCCCTCCATTCAATAGCGTGACGACTAAGTTCGCCGCCTGAAGCGGCGTCATTAATACGTCACGCTGTCCAATAGCGCTTTGCGCCATAACGCCTCCGTCGATGACGAGGCGTTTTTGTTCGCCGTCCGCAGTGCTGCGGCGAACGAACAGCTGCCCGGCTTCTTCCTCGCCGAGCAGACGAAGCGGCTCGCGGAATGGCCCAAACGGCTTTTCCGCATGCCAGCCCACTTGCCGCGCAATGCCTAGCGCGGCCGCTGTATGCTCGAATTGCTCCGCGCTTAAACGCTCAGCAATCGTTGCGAAGGCGATATTGCATGATTGGGCCAAGCCCTCACGGAGTGTCAGATGGCCGTGCCCGCCTTTTTTCCAGCAGCTAAGGCCGTATTTGCCATATTCACCGTTGCAGGTGAATTTCTCATTTTCCCATGCTACTCCTGCTTCCAGCGCCGCAGCCTCCGTCACTAGCTTGAAGACCGAGCCTGGAGGAACGGCAATAAGCGCATGATTAATCAGTGCCTTGCTGTTCTCCTCGCTTAAGCGCTCCGTCGACTTCATAGCAGGTCTAGATACCATCGCCACAATATCGGCGCTTTGTGCATCCAGCACTACGATTGCCCCTTCTTTGAGCCCTTGCGCATCCGCATAAGCTTCAATCCGATTCTGCAATTCCAGATCAAGCGTCGTATCGACTTGCAGCGGATAATAGCTATTGCCAGGCTCCGTCACGCGCAAATCCAACCCTTTAAGCGGCTGAAAGCGGCTGTCCATAAAATAAGATACCGAAGTAGCTCCAATCCCCCGGATTAATTTATCCAGAGACTTTTCCAGACCGGAGCCGCCTACTTGATCCGTCAGCTTACGCTTGCCGCTCGCCAGCTCCTGCGGATATGCAGTCTCCAGCCATTCAGGATGCTGGCTTGTATAGCCAATCGCTTGCTTCGGAAAATGTCCTTCGATATATCGGTTTCGGTACGGCAGTGCTTTAATACCTTGCAGCTTGAGCTGGGATAACTGCTGCACTTGCTGCTCAGTTAAGCGGAGCGGATTCCCTTTGCCATCGGTATGCCTCCAAAAAGCAGGCTCACGCAGCCTGTCCCACCTTGCGCTCAATTCCGCTACGGAGACATCCAGCAGTTTCGCAAGCTTCTGCAGCTCCGGTTCAGCTCCTCGTGAGCTTGCGACGATCGGGAACAGAGCCAACGTCGTATACGTCTCCCCGGTTATAGCTTCGCCGCTGCGATCGAGAAAGTCACCTCTCCCCGTATCCAGCACCAAGCTCCGCTGCCGCTGGACGACAGACATACGCTTCCAATTCCCCCTTGCTGCTGCAGCAGCTGCAGCAGACACATGCTGCGGGCCTGGCGCAAGTTGAATCCAAGCCAATCGAATGATATATAGTCCCATCACCATTGTAAGCAGTATTGCCACTATTGCCGCACGCCGAGCCATCGCTGCATCCTCCGCTTCTATCCTGCATCATGCTTATAAATGCAGTATCGCCTTGTCTGCACATAAAAAAACCGTCCAACCAACTGGCTGGACGGCTGTAATCATATAAGGGCTCTTTTAATCGATTTTAAATTTCGCAAGCGAATCTTTCAGTTGGCGGGATACGCTGTCCAGACGCTCGGACAAGTTAACCAAGCCATTACTAATGCTAAGCTGTTCTGTACTTAGAGACGCCACTTCTTCCGATGTAGCCGACGACTGCTGGGCAACGGCGCTGACATTCGTCATCGCTTCGCTAAGTACGGATTGCGATTGATCCAGCATACCGATCGATCCGGTGACGGAATCAAGCTTTTGAACAAATTGCCCCATCTGGCTCTGTACAGTCAAGAAGATTTGGTTTGCTTCCTTAACAGAACCGATCTGTTCTTGGAACAAAGGATACGCTTCGGACAGCACTTGAACAGTTTCCTCGATTTCGCCGCTGATTCTTTCAGTAATCTGAGCCACGATATCGATCGATTGACGCGATTGATCAGCTAGCTTGCGAATCTCGTCTGCAACCACCATGAAGCCTTTGCCAGCCGCACCTGCGCGGGCCGCTTCAATCGTAGCATTGAGAGAAAGAATATTCGTCTGTTTCGTCAAGTTGTTCAGCACGTCGAGAATTTTTACAATGGAGCCTGTACTTTCTTTCAGACTGTCAACCTTCTCGACCATCGAACGGGTCATTTCCTCTGTCATTCCGGTTTTCTCAATGAGAACGCCCATATAAGCCGTACCTTGCTGACTGGCTTTCTCCACATCTCCAGCGGATTCCACCATTTCTCCGTTCGCGTCCATTACAGTGCGCATTTGCATATTGATGTTGCCGGTGAGGTCGCTTCCTCTTTCGGCCTCAACAGCAAGGCTGCTTGCACCGTTCGCAATTTCCTCCGTTGCAACCGAAATCTCTCTTGCAGATATAGCGGTCTTTTTCGACGCATCGGTTAGTTCACTTGCCGTAGCAAGAACCTCTTCCGCCGACAGTGTCGTTTGCTTCGCGAGTGCTGTAATTTGAGTCATCATTTTATTAAAGCTCTCACCGAGCTGGCCAATCTCGTCTTGACGTTTCTTAAACGCGGAACGAACGGTCAGATTGCCTCTTTCCCCTTCGTTCATCAGATTTCGCAGCTGAACTAACGGAATTGCAATCGTACGGATCACGAGCAAGCCAATCGCGATAGCGAGTAATGCAGCAAGTCCGACGGTGATCCAAGTCATTTTATTAATAATTGCAGCATCTTTGACGAGTTCTTTCACTGGGATCGTCCCGACCAGCTTCCAATTCATCGATTTAAATTGTGCGTAAGCAGCCAGTACATCTTCTCCTGACGTTGACTTCAATTTCAACGAGTCATTTTCCGTCTCAGGCAACTTAATATTTTGCGGTTTGCCGATCAAGCTGGCATCGCTGTTTGCAATATAATTGTTGTTCTCATCTACAATCGAGATTTGGCTGCCTTCGCCAAGCTGAATATCCCGATACTGCTCTTGAATACGGTCGAGGCTGATTTCAAGCAAAATCATATAGCGGGCTTTGCTCAAGTTGCTGTCATTCATTAGACGCCCTAAGCCAATTGTCGCCTGCTTGTCGCCTGTACCGAAGCCGCCGGGCTGCGTCTCAACCCAATACGTTCTTCCTTTCTGCTCTTGTATCGCTTTGAACCATTCACTGTCGACCATAGCTTCCGCAGCTGAAGCGCTTGCACTTCCTGCTGTTACAAGTTTTACCTTCGGATCTACCGGGAATAAATATACGCCTAGAATCGCGTCATTGCCCATTACGTAATTTTGCAGCTTATCCCCAAGCTCCTTAACGCCTTCAAACGTCGTGTAATCATCCTTGCTGTCCGCTATTTTTTCGGCAAGCTTATGGAAATCCTTGTCGATCAAAATTTGCATCGAGATGTCTTCGTACGTTTTGAAAATCGTATTTAAATTATCAGTTGCTTGAACGATCGTCTGATAACTCGCTTCTGACACCTTGCGTTCTACAATTTTCTTCGATTGCGAGTAGGCCAATTGTCCCACGGCAAGTACGCACGCGATGATGCTGATAAAAATAATGAAAAACAGCTTCATCCCTACCGATTTTACAGGACTCGTCAGCTTTGTCTCCTTCAGTGCGTTGAGACTGGACTTGGCAAGGCTTGCCCCCTTGTCCCCTAATGTTTGCGCTTTCAAACTGCTGGTAGAAGTCGTATTTTTTTCTTTGTTCTTCTTCCCCATATTTTTCAATGGAAGACACCGCCTTTGTACGATTGTCGTTGTGTGCAATTGATGATAGAGACCTCATTTGCGGTTAGTTCTTTCACCCTATTATGTATGGTTATATAACCCTATTATTTTATATCGGTCAACAATTGTCAATTCATAATATGTAACGCAGCATGTAATCCTGAAATTCGACAGTATTTATAAAAAAAGAGAGGTTTTCACCTCTCTCATTGCTTTATGCGCTTCATTTGAAGGGGTTACTACGCGTAATGTGTCGGAATTGATGAATGTGTT
>NZ_BMHY01000012.1:0-82953 GCF_014641555.1 Paenibacillus radicis (ex Gao et al. 2016) | reverse complement strand
GGGATCGCTGCGCGTTTCGGTTCATGCTGCCGTTCTTGATTCCATTGGCCCATCGCTTTCACGATAGTAATGGATAGCATCTGCAAAATGCCAGCCTGAACTCGAATCGCTCCGCTCTCCCTACTCGCAAACCACACAAACATTAACAATGTGTGGGGATCGCACACGCCGGGATCGCTGCGCGTTTCGGTTCATGCTGCCGTTCTTGATTCCATTGGCCCATCGCTTTCACGATAGTAATGGATAGAATCTGCAAAATGTCAGAATGAACTCGAACCGCTCCGCTCTCCCTGCTCGCAAACCACACAAACATTAACAATGTGTGGGGATCGCATACGCCGGGATCGCTGCACGTTTCGGTTCATGCTGCCGTTCTTGATTCCATTGACCCATCGCTTTCACGATAGTAATGGATAGCATCTGCAAAATGTCAGAATGAACTCGAACCGCTCCGCTCTCCCTACTCGCATCACACAGTTCATACAGCGAATACAAAGAAAAATATCATTGAATCACGAAGCTACAATTGTTTGCCGCTAGCAGAAGTTTCAGAATGAAACTACACGACGACGAAGAAGCAAAAATAGAGACTTCAACTGATCAAAATGTAAAAGTGCAGGTTGTCAGCCGAAATTTCGGCGATTTATCGCTTCAAAATGCAAATGTGCAGGTTGATCGTCCTAAAAAGCGCCGAAAGGTCCATATAGAGTGATTTCAAATGTACTTTTGCATTTTGATAGCTGTTTTAAGCCACTTTGAGGGTAATCAACATGCACTTTTACATTTTGTTAGAGATTCAGCACATGAAGTTAGTAAGAGAAAGGTAGTTAAAGCCTTGTATCACGCCGCTTATATCACCAGTTAGCGAGAGGAGGAGTTTAGCCCGAATCCTCATCAGAAAAGTGTGGCCCTTTAGCTGCTTTTTAGCGCAGAAAAATTGGCTAATCCCTTACATCTCGCAAAATCCATCAGTTAGCGAGAAGAGATTAGCCAGAGCTTTCAGCAAAGCAAAACGATATCTATATTTGAGAGGCATTAACCTCTCTCAACCTTACTTTTTAGAAATCTTTTTGCGCATCAGGTCCATTGGCTTCACTGGTTGCGCCGTCTGTATGCGAATCAACTGCAGTGGGTGGCGGGCTGCGTCCAGGGAATTGCCTTCGGAATCGGTAATTTCGCCGACCGTTTGTTTAAAGAATCGGCCGCCGGGTCCTACGAACTCGACTTCCTGCCCTGGCTTGAAGTGGTTCCGCTGCTGAATCACCGCGACACCGCTCGCCTCGTCGTATTCCAGCACGACGCCTGCAAAATCATAAGGCGCAGCCTTCTCTTCCGGCTCGTAAATATGATCCTCCGCCCCCGGAGTATCCAGGAAAAAGCCGGTATTCAGCGGACGGTTAGCCGCCTTATTGATCTCCTCCACCCATTCCGGCTTCAATACGTAGCCTTCCGGGTCTTCGAAATACGAATCGATCGCCTGGCGATAAGCGTTGACGACAGTCGCGACATAATGAAGACTTTTCATCCGGCCCTCGATTTTGAAGCTGTCCACGCCAACTTCGATCAGTTCCGGCATATAGTCGATCATGCACAAATCTTTGGAGCCCATCGTGAACGGATCGGCCTCCTCATCATAGAGCTGCTCTTCGTCGACATGCAGATCGTATTTCCATCGGCAGGACTGGCAGCAGCCGCCACGGTTGGAATCCCGATCGGTAAAATGATTACTCAATACGCATCTTCCGGAGAAGGAGGAGCACATTGCGCCATGTATAAACGCCTCGATCTCGATATCGACACGTGATTTGATTTCAGCAATCTCCGCAAAGCTCGTCTCGCGTCCAAGTACGACACGGGGCAAGCCCTCCTCTTTCCAAAACTGAACAGCCTGCCAGTTCAATGTGGATTGCTGCGTGCTCAGATGCACTTCAAGACCTGGTGCCACCCGCTGCGCTGTCTCGATGATGATGGGGTCCGCCGCGATAATCGCTGCGATGCCAACCTCTTCAAGCTTTTGCAAGTAATACTCCAGCCCATCAATATCCTCATCATGAGCATAGATGTTGGTGGCGACAAAAACTTTGGAACCGTATGTTTTGGCGAATTCGACGCCTTCCTTCATTTCCTCAAAGCTGAAATTGCCGGCATTGGAACGGAGGCCGTACTTTTGTCCGCCGATATAGACCGCGTCCGCCCCATAATGGACGGCAAACTTCAGCTTCTCCAGATTGCCCGCCGGCGCGAGCAGCTCGGGACGGTCAAGCCGGTGTCTTTTCCCCTTGTAACGCGGTATCGTTTGCTCTGCTGTTGTCATCATTGCTGCACACCTCCTGATCCATTAATACACTTGCTCTTTGTAAAAGAAACCATAGCTTAGCTCACGGTTCGGGTCCTGCACCGCTTTAATATCGTCCAGCCACTCCTCCTGAAAAGCATAAGCTTCAGGATCAGCCATATAAGCATCGATCGCCTGGCGATAAGCCCGGACAACGGCTTCGTTGTATTCGATAGACTTCATTACGCCTTCAATCTTCAAACTATCAACCCCGACCTCCAGAAGCTCGTGTACATTTTCCAGCATGCACAGATCGTCGGAGCTCATAATATGCGTGCCGTTCGCATCCTCGTATATCGGATATCGTTCACCTGGACGCTCATCTTCGGTTAAATATAGCCCCCGGTGCTGATCCAACTGATCAAGCCGTCCCGTATCCTGCTGATGGTCGAGGTAGCTGTTGACGAGAGAGCGTTTGGAGTGATAAATGTTCGTAATCCCGTGAACCTGCACCTCAAGCTGCAGCTTCGTCGCCGATTTCATCTCGATAATCTGATCCATATTCAGCTCGCGGGCAAGCACGAAACGGGTAGCGCCTCTCTTGCCCCAATACTCGGCGGTCCGATAATTGGTCGACGTCATTTCCGCATTCCAGTGCAGCGGAATATGAGGCGCTTCGGCACGAACCGCCATCAATACGGCCGGGTCGCCAAAGACGATCCCGTTGACGCCAGCTTCAGACAGACTCCGGACATAACCTGGCAGTGAATCCAGTACGCTATTGTCCATCAGATTGTTCAACGACACATAAATGTTGACGCCTCGGGGCGAAGCAAGCTTAACAGCTTCCGCTATCGCCGCAGGGTCAAAATCACCGCCCAGACGCATGCCATAACGGGCTTCCCCGATGACAAAGGCGTTGGCACCAGCGTCCATTAATCGCTTCAACTCTTCGATGGAGCCGGCTGTCGTCAGCAATTCAGGCTTGTAAGTCATGGCCTTTACTCTCCTTACTTAGCAGTCTTGTTGCTTTTCTCGATGTTACGCAAATGTTCTTTATAGGTAACGGCAAACAAATGAGTTTGCGAGCCGTCTTTTTTCGTCACGTAATAGTAATAGTCGGTCTTTTCCGGATAAAGTGCAGCTTGAATGGACGCCAGACTCGGATTCGCAATGGGACCCGGCGGCAAGCCATTTACTTTGTACGTGTTATACGGGCTCTCTACCTGCAAGTCTTTCTCCATCAGTCTTTCCTTCGGCTTATCAAGCAAATATTGAACCGTTGCATCAATTTGCAGCGGCATCCCTTTCGCCAGCCGATTGCTGATAATTCCGGAGACGACTGCCCGTTCTTCTTTCACCACAACTTCCCGCTCCACGAGCGATGCAATGGTCAGCAGCTGATGCAGCGTCAGCTTCCGTTCCGCAAGTACATCTTCCCAGTCCTCAGGCAGCTGAGAAAGCTTGTTGTCCAGCTCTGAGATCATACGCTGCAAAATATCAGCCTCCGTACTGCCGATCTTAAGCTCATACGTTTCAGGGAATAAATATCCTTCCAGCCGGTGATGCAGCTTGGTGTCAGCCGGTATGGAACGAACCGCTTCCGCATCGCCCCATGCCGTTTGCTTCTCAGCAAGATCCATGAAGACGGTTTTGTCGATCAGCTTATCTTGGGACAGTTTGTCCGCGATTTGGAGCAAAGTAAAGCCCTCAGGAATTGTAAACTTAATCGTTTTCTCGGCAACGGTCTCCCCGCTGTTCAGCTTGGCGATAATTTCGTCGTTCTTCATACCAGGTTTCAACTCATAGATGCCAGCTTGAAAACGGGAACCTTCTTTTTTTAGCTTTAAGTAATATTTAAACAGAAAGGAATTTTTAATGATGCCCTGTTCCTCCAGCACATCGGCTACTGCAAATGCTGAAGAACCCTTTTTAACTTCAATTTCCTTTACATCGCCGGCAGACGTTGGCTTAAGACCTGTCCATATATAGAGAAATACGCTGCCTGCACCAATGAGCATAATACTTAGCAAACTAATAATGACCCACATCGCGATGCGTGCCGGTCTTGGTCCGGATGAAGAACGTGCGGATTGATTCAACCTAAGCTTCCTCCCAAACGACGGTATTTTAATTCATTACTAGTACTTATTGATCTTTATTCCGCGAAAAAGAGCGGTGTGAGCCGCTCTTCGTCACTAGCTATCCTATTGTCAGGACTTCCGGCTCCTTAAGGCATTTCGTCGCCTGCAAAAAGCAGGTCATCGTAAGCCTCAGCCGCAAGCTCCCATTCCTCGTCATCTTCGATCGTCTCCAGCTGCGGTTCGCCGCTGTCTGACAAAATGACGCGGAACAACTCGACTTCCTGTTCTTTTGCCATCGCAGCCGATTGCAGCGAGGCATAGACATGAGGTCCAAGTTGAAATTCGGCCTTGATCTCATACACTTCCGGGCGGCCGTCTTCAGCAACAAGCTCAATCTCGTTGCCAAACGTTTCCTTCAACCGTTCCAGAGGTACAGGGACGAGATTGTCATTCATTAATTCTCTTCCTCCATCTCGCCAAGCAGCGTATTAAACGTCTCCTCAACGATGTTCCATTCTTCCTCGTCTTCGATCGTATACAGCTTCAGATCGTCGCCGTCTTCCTCGTAACGGAAAGCATAGACTTCGTCTTCCTCTTCATTCTCTCCAGAGAGCGGAACAACCATCATATATTTCGAATCAGAGCCGTCCACTTCGAACTTCATGATGACTTCGAATTCTTCTTCGTTGCCGTCTTCATCCGGAATATAAATGATTTCCGGTTCTTCGAACTGCATGTCATCCTTTGTCATCTTAACCCTCACCTTTTCGTTTTAGAATCGAGATAATTTTGCAAAATGAGCGTAGCCGCCATTTTGTCCACGACAAGCTTCCGCTTTTTCCGGCTAACGTCCGCTTCAATCAACGTTCGTTCAGCGGATACAGTCGTCAGCCGTTCATCCCAAAGGTGAACAGGCAAGTTCAACCGCGTCTGCAACTGCTCTGCGAATGCAATGCTTATTTCGCCGCGCGGCCCGATCGTATTGTTCATATTTTTCGGCAGCCCCACGACGATTTCCGTTACTTCATATTCTTTCACCAGCTCAGCGATCCGCTCCACCTCGCCGCCGTCTCTGCGCTTGTGAACCACTTCTTTCCCCTGCGCAGTCCAGCCGAACGCGTCGCTAATCGCGACGCCGATGTTGCGGTCGCCGTAATCCAATCCCATTGTCCTCATCGCTATGAACCGGCTCCCGACTTATTTCTTATTGTTCAAATAGAACCGGACAAGCTCCTCAATGAGTTCATCGCGTTCTTTTTTGCGAATTAAGCTTCTGGCGTTGTTATGCCGTGGAATATAAGCGGGATCTCCGGACAGCAAGTACCCTACAATCTGATTGATCGGATTATACTCCTTCTCCAGAAGCGCTTCATGCACCGTCAGCAAAATGTCTTGTGAGGAAGATTCTACGTCCTCCCCCTTTACACTAAACTTCATCGTTTTGTCCATGGAACTCATCGCCAGCACCTCGCTTTCATCCGCAGTTCTTTTTCCAAATTACAATATTATCATATCACATTTGATTGGGCTAGAACCAGTTCTTCCGCAAGTTTCAGCGCTTCTTCCAGTTTCGAAGCGTCCTTGCCCCCTGCTTGGGCCATATCCGGACGCCCGCCGCCGCTGCCTCCGCAGTGAACCGCAGCCTCTTTGATGATCTTGCCCGCATGGTAGCCTTTCTTCACCAAATCAGCCGATACCGCCGCTACGAGATTGACTTTGTCCTCTTGAACAGCGCCAAGCACAATGACTGCCGATGGCAGTTTCAGCTTCAGCTCGTCCGCGATGCCGCGAAGTGCATCCATAGAAGGCGCGCTAACTTTTGCAGCCAATACGGTAACTTCGCCAACTGTTTTCGCCTGATCCTCGAGGGAGCCCGCTTCAATCCGGCTCAGCTTCGCTTGGAGTGACTCATTCTCGCGTCCCAGCTCCTTCACTTGACCGAACAGCGCTTCAATCCGTTTCGGAACGTCATTGGCATTGGACTTCAGCAGGCTTGATGCTTGCTTCAGCAGGTCCAACTGTCCTTCCATGTAGCTGTAAGCATGACGGCCAGTTACCGCTTCGATCCGGCGAACGCCCGATCCGATGCCGCTTTCGCCAAGCAGCTTGAACAGTCCGATTTGTGAAGTGTTCGCTACGTGACAGCCGCCGCACAGCTCAATGCTGTACTTGCCGACTTGTACGACACGAACGACATCGCCGTATTTCTCACCGAACAGAGCCATCGCTCCCATTGCTTTTGCATCAGCAATCGCTTTGCTTTCGATGACAACACCCGTACCGAGCCATACTTGCTCGTTAACGCGGCGTTCGATTTCTGTCAGTTCCTCCGGCGTAATGCTGCCAAAGTGGGAGAAGTCAAAGCGGAGACGATCGGCTTCAACCAGCGAGCCCGCTTGATTGACATGATCGCCGAGTACTTCTTTGAGCGCTTTATGGAGCAAATGAGTTGCCGTATGGTTTTTAATAATATCCTCACGAACAGAACGCGCTACTGTCGCTTCTACCTTTTCGCCTGTGCGAACCGTACCCGATACGACCACTGCATGATGAACGTTTTGTCCATGAGGCGCTTTGGTCACATCTTCTACCTGCAGCTCGAAGCCTTTGCCGGTAATGGTACCGCGGTCACCGATTTGGCCGCCGCTCTCCGCATAGAACGGAGTTCGGTCCAGCAGTACGAGAACCTTGCTGCCTTCACCTGCAAGATCAACCAGAGCATCGTCGATTACGATTGCCGTGATCGCAGACTCTGTTACGAGTTCATTATAGCCAACAAACTCGCTTTTAACCGTTAATTCGCCAAGCGGACCGCCTTGAACCTTCATGCTGCCCGTATCCTGACGAGCGGCGCGAGCCCGTTCCCGCTGTCCTTCCATCGCCGCATCAAAGCCTGCGCGATCAACCGTTAGACCGTTCTCGGAAGCAAAGTCCTCCGTCAAGTCAAACGGGAAGCCATATGTGTCGTACAGTTTAAAAGCATCGTCGCCGTTGATTTCCGTTGAACCGGCTTTACGAGCGGCTTCAACCAGCTCTGACAACATCGTCAAGCCGTCCGACAGCGTCTCATGGAACCGTTCTTCCTCGGTGCGGATGACGCGCTCGATGAACTCGCGTTTTTCTACCACTTCCGGATAGTAGACGCCCATCACTTCGCCAACTGTAGAGGTCAGCTCGTACAGGAACGGACGGTCGATACCGATCGTTTTTCCGTAACGGACTGCACGGCGGAGCAAACGGCGGATGATGTAGCCCCGGCCTTCGTTCGAAGGCATTACACCGTCGCCAACAGCGAAAGCAACAGTCCGGATATGGTCGGCAATTACTTTGAGCGCAACGTCATGCTCTTCATTGACGTGGTATTTAACGCCAGCAATGCTGCAAGTTTGCTCAATAATCGGTACGAACAAGTCCGTATCGAAGTTGGAATCGACATCTTGAAGGATGGAAGCGAAACGCTCCAAGCCTGCGCCTGTATCGATGTTTTTGTTCGGAAGCGGCGTGTAACTGCCGTCTTTATTATGGTTGAATTGCGAGAATACGAGGTTCCATACTTCGAGGAAACGCTCGTTCTCTCCGCCTGGCCAGCATTCAGGATCATTCAGATCGCCGTATTTGTCGCCGCGGTCATAGAAAATTTCGGTACAAGGGCCGCATGGGCCTTCGCCGATATCCCAGAAATTCTCTTCCAGCTTGTAGATACGCTCCAGCGGCACGCCGATTTTCTCATTCCAGAACTTCAGCGCTTCCTCGTCTTCGGTATATACCGTAACCGACAAACGCTCCGGATCGAAGCCGATCCACTCTTTGCCCGTCAGAAACTCCCAAGCCCAAGTGATCG
This sequence comes from Paenibacillus radicis (ex Gao et al. 2016), assembly GCF_014641555.1. Classification (GTDB taxonomy): domain Bacteria; phylum Bacillota; class Bacilli; order Paenibacillales; family Paenibacillaceae; genus Pristimantibacillus; species Pristimantibacillus radicis. The sequence goes on along the minus strand of NZ_BMHY01000012.1, from coordinate 74,753 downwards.
CTTCTTCTTTGAAGTAATCGCCGATGGAAAAGTTGCCGAGCATTTCGAAAAACGTATGGTGACGGCGCGTTTTGCCGACGTTCTCGATATCATTGGTACGAATACACTTTTGCGAGTTCGTAATGCGCGGATTTTCAGGAATAACGCGGCCGTCAAAATAAGCTTTCAGCGGTGCCATGCCTGCATTGATCCACAGAAGCGACGGATCGTTGTGCGGAACGAGCGATGCGCTTGGCTCGATTTTATGGCCTTTGCTTTCGAAAAATGCCAGCCATTTGGAACGGATTTCACTAGCTTTCATTGTTGATACGCCTCCATTGTGTTCGAATTTTTTGTTCGCAAATGCGAATGAAAACATAAAAAAGCCCCTGTCAGAGACAGGGACGAATTCACGATCGCGGTACCACCCTGGTTATCGCTCCGCCAGATCTGCAATGTGTTATGCAAATGGGCCAATGAGCAATCGCCTTATATGGACGTTAACGGATCCACCCGGTGAAGTTTGTTCACACTCCGAAATTAGCTTCGGCCGTTCTTCGCCATAAGAGCTTTCTCAGCCATCGCCTGAACAGGCGAAGAAGCTCTCTCTCTAGTTGACGGGCTGCGGCTTACTTCTTTTTCATCAACGTTTGTATAAAGTATATCGGCCGTTATGGCCGCTGTCAAATAATCTTTCTGCGCACGTAGTATGCGAATATATGCTGAACGACTACCTTTAAAGCGGCGAATATCGGCACGGCCAAAATCATCCCGACAACGCCTGCAATCTCCCCTCCCACAAGCAATGCGAAAATGATCGAGAGCGGGTGCATATGGAGCGTTCTTCCTACTACCTGAGGCGAAACAACGTTGCTCTCGAGAATTTGGCAAATGACGTTGACGACCGCCACAAGTATGACCAGCTTAATGGAAACGGTAGACGCCACAAGTATTGCCGGAGCAGCGCCGAAAAACGGCCCCAGGTAAGGAATGATGTTCGTCACCGCCACGACAGAAGCGAGAAGAAGCGGATACGGCAGGTCGATAATCGTATAGCCGATGTAAGCCAGGATGCCAACGATCGCACAGACGATGAACTGCCCCCGAATATAGCTCCCTAGAGCCGAATCGATATCTTTCAACAATCTGACGGCGTTTTTACGATGAGCTTTCGGTACATACGTAATGACCGTTCGTTCGAATAGATCAAAATCCTTTAATATGTAAAAGGCTAAAAAAGGAATAATGAACGCGATAAACAGAGCGCTAACGACGGAACCAATATTATTGACGAAATGGATTAGCGTTTCGGATAGCTTTTTCTCCATATGGATGAGCGATTTATTGATTCCATCCCGGAAGCTCTCTGGCAGGAAGGAAGAATTGTTCATGTCTGTGACAAGGTTCTGAGCCCGCATGGTTAAATCCGGCACATGATGGTTAAGCTCCTGCACCTGCTCGACGAACATCGGAATGACGTTAACCAGCACAACTGCAAGTCCCGCGCAAAATACAGCATAGATCAGCAAAACGGCGATGGTACGCGGCACTTTCCTCGCATGCAGCATGGAAACTACAGGATTGAGGACGTAAGAAATGATCATAGCGATCAGAAACGGAGCGAGTATCGCTTTAAAAAATACATACAGATGTATAATGATCGGTTTGACGAGCAGCAGCAAATATAAGGCCAGCAATCCAAGTATCAAATAAACAAGCCAAACGAACAGACGGCTTTTCGTAAACCGTTCCATCGCCTGCACCCCCCGCACTTTCGGATAACCCCTCCCGGGGACGGTCGCGATTACGGCTGCGGGCCGCATCTGATACAGTATATGTACAAGCGGGGAGCTTCATCCATCTGGGTGGTGAAAAGCGGACTTGTAACGTTCGCGCAGTTGAGCGGGAGGTCCCAACACCTGCATGCGTTACCGCCGGGGTCGCTGCGTGTTTCGGTTCGTGCCGCCATTCTTGATTCTATTTCTCCATCGCTTAAGCGATTATGAAAAAGTCGAATCTTCAAAAAGTCTACCCGAACTCGAAACTCTCCTCTCTCCCTTCTTCGGGACACATCAAGGTCGCTGCGTGTTTCGGTTCGTGCCGCCATTCTTGATTCTATTTCTCCATCGCTTACCCGATTATGAATAAGTCGAATTTTCAAAAAGTCTGCCCGAACTCGAAACTCTCCGCTCACCCTCGCTTCTGAACACATCAGGGTCGCTGCGTGTTTCGGTTCATGCTGCCATTCTTGATTCTATTTCTACATCGCTTACCCGATTATGAATAAGTCGAATCTTCAAAAAGTCTGCCCGAACTCGAAACTCTCCGCTCACCTTCGCTTCCTGTCTGCTCTTATCAACCAACTAAGGAAGTCTGATGATACGCGATATTCGGTACGCTAAAGTGATCATCAAGGTTTTTTACTTATTTGGTTGATGCGATGTCTAAGCTATGTATGCGGGTTCGGGTTCGGCTTTCCTTTTCGTCACCCTTACTTATTAGTGAAGCGACTTCGCAATTTAACGGAGGAAAGTTCATTAATTAGTCAACGAATCGGCGTGTTTTGGAGCTTTTGGGAGCAATAGAGGAAGTTTTTTCTCTGTTGAGAAAACGATGTACACTATAGAGTAAATTTATGCGCTACATCCTTTACGACCCTCTTTTGCCACCATTTAGAGAAATTTACTACGTTCATTAGCGAACTTGCTTCGCTATTGACCCATTGACGGACAACTAGAGATAGTAATTAGTTACTTTATAACAGAGTAATTGATCATTCAGCGATCCATTAGACGATATAGCTGCTCTGAAGTAATCCAGCCAGAACTTACAGCAGATTGGTTCGCCTGTGGGTCACCCACACTTATTAGCGAAGCTACTTCGCAATTTAACGGAGGAAAGTTCATTAATTAGTCAACGAATCGGCGTGTTTTGGGGCTTTTGGGAGCAATAGAGGAAGTTTTTTCGCTGTTGAGAAAACGATGTACACTATAGAGTAAATTTATGCGCTGCAGCCCCCACGCCCCTCTTTTTCCACCATTTAGAGAAATTTACTACGTTCATTAGCGAACCAGCTTCGCTAATTACGCCGATTCCCTTGCGATAAACAACAAAAAAACGCTCCCTAGTCAGGGAGCGTAACTTCATCATGCATATGCCATTTAATTGGCATGGATTTGCGGCATTTCTTCCTCGAAGAACAAGTCGTCGAGAGAGCTTAGCGTGCCATCCTCTTCCACCTGGTAGACCGACATTTTCTCACCGTTCACTGTCAGCTCAATGAAGCAGCCCCAGCAATAAAATTGATGGGAACCGATTTTACCAATATCTTTGGAATTGCAATTGGGACATCTCATCATCTTTCATTTCTCCCTATATTCTGAATTGGAAGCTGCGACAGGCTCCAATTCCGCTTCACTGACAGCAGGAACAATAATCGCGTCTTCCCCGAGCAGCACGGCCTCCGGATCTTCCGGGGCTCTAAGCCATTTGCGCCCTTCCATCAGATCCGATATAAAACCATCCGTAAGCTCATAGCCTACTATTTGTGTACCCTGAAACGGGTAAAAATAAACATCGGACACTCGTCCAAGCTGCAAGCCTTGAACGGTTACGACCGGCAAATCTTTAAGTTTTACGACTCCGGTCTCGAAGGATCTTAGAATTTCAGCCGATTTCACCGGCTTCACCGCTTCTTCTCCAGAGATAAGCACCGCGTCCTCGCCGCAGGTCAGCACATCCGACCATTTGACTGCCAGCACGGCCGATCCGAACCATTTGGCGTTCGAGAGAACCAGGCCGAGCAGCTTCCAATGCTCATCAAACCATGCATCCCTTACCACACCGGCATGTTTGCCGGAATGAATGACGATGACCGGAAGTCCGATTAGTTGTTGAAGTTTGATCACGCTGCGTTCGGAGGCCTCCTAGACGTTAGTACGGATACGAGCGGAAATCGTTTCAACGATTTTCGCAGCGTCTTCCAGTTCCTCCACAGTATTCCCCAAACCGAAGCTAAACCGAACAGCGGAATTCAATCTTTCTTCAGGCAAATCCATTGCACGAAGCACATGGGACCGCTCCAACGCGCCCGACGTGCAGGCGGAACCGCTAGATGCGGCTATACCAGCCAGATCGAGACTCATTAGCATCGTCTCTGTATCAATCCCGATAAAGCTGAGATTGACGATATGCGGCAGTCCGTCTGCCTCATCGCCGTTGACGATGATTTCAACGTCTGGCATAGCAGCTTTCAGCCGCCCTATCCACTCCTTACGAAGCTTGTCCATCAAAAGTTGCTTTTCGGCACGATTGTTCACACAAATGTCAACAGCTTTAGCGAAACCGGCAATGCCGGCGACGTTTTCCGTCCCTGCTCTCCGCTTTCGCTCCTGTGATCCGCCGTGTGCAATTGGCTCAAACGGTGTACCGTTCGCAATATAAAGCGCGCCTATCCCTTGCGGGCCGTTAATTTTATGAGCGGAAAAGCTCATGAAATCGACGGGAATCTGCTGCAGCCGATAGTCCAGCAACCCAAAGGATTGTACCGCATCAACGTGAAAAAGCACGCCTTGTGCTTTCGCAACAGCTCCAATCGCCTCGATCGGATTCAGCGTGCCTACTTCATTGTTCCCGTGCATAATCGTAATCAGACCGGTTTCCGGCGTAATCGCAGCCGCAACATCCTCCGGCGACACCTTACCTGTACCGTCGACGGGTAAGTAAGTGACGCTGAAGCCTTCGCGGCTCAAAAATTCACATGTATGAAGAACCGCATGATGCTCAGCAGTTGATGTAATAATATGGTTTTTCCCGTTTTTTCTCATCGCCATGGCTGCTCCGATGATGGCAGCGTTGTCGCTTTCCGTTCCACCGGAAGTAAATACCAGCTCGGTCGGCTTGCAGCCCAGAGCGGCCGCAATCGTATCGCGGGCGCGGCTTACTTGCAGCTTCGCTTCGCGGCCGAAAGCATGCATGCTGGACGGATTGCCGCCAGCTCCTTGCATAATCGCCAGCATCACTTTAGCGACTTCCGGATGCATGGGCGTTGTCGCCGCATGGTCAAAATAATAGCTTTTCATATCGCATACCTTCTTACATTAAATGTAAAACATATAATTGTCGACTTTGCCGGCATCTTGAAACGTTACAAGATCGGCAAGCGTCGTCGAATCCAGCACCTCTGCGATGCTGTCACGGATGCGCAGCCACAAATCACGTTTAGCCGGATCGTCTTCTTCCGTGAAATCAACAGGCGAAATTGGCCCTTCCAAAATACGAATAATATCTCCTGCTGTAATCGTCTCTGGCTCTTTAGACAAAATATAGCCGCCGTAAGCGCCACGAATACTTTTCACTTGACCTGCATTACGCAGAGGCGCTACCAATTGCTCCAAATAGTGCTCGGAAAGCTGGTTCCGCTCGGCAATGCTTTTGAGCGAAATCGGACCTTCTCCAAATTTAGCCGCAAGCTCCATCATAATCGTTAGACCGTAACGGCCTTTCGTCGATATTTTCATAATCTGCACCTCTCTTTGTTTAATAACTAGCTTATGTGAATGTTTCCTTGATCTCTTCGCTATAAATCATGGTATTCCCATATCACATCTATGTTAACATATTCGGCAGCGAACATGCGAGAAAAGGTTTGTGCTTCCATGAAAAAGTTTTTCTTCTATGATACAATGGTACGAGGCTCGGTTTCTGTCAAACAAACGCAACCGGCTGGAAGTTTGCAAAATAAAGGCGGTGCAACATAATGGAGCAATCGAATAAAAATACGAGAGTCGTCGTGGGCATGTCCGGCGGTGTGGACTCGTCCGTTACCGCGCTGCTGCTGAAGCAGCAAGGCTACGAAGTAATCGGCATCTTCATGAAAAACTGGGACGATACTGATGAGTTCGGCCACTGTACGGCGGAGGAAGATGCAGAGGATGTGCGCCGCGTATGCGACCAAATCGGCATTCCATACTACACGGTCAACTTTGAAAAGCAATATTTCGATAAAGTGTTTACTTACTTTCTCGATGAATATAAACGCGGCCGCACGCCAAATCCAGACGTCATGTGCAACCGGGAAATCAAGTTCGGCGATTTTCTGCAAAAGGCCAACGAGCTTGGCGCAGATTATCTCGCTACCGGACACTACGCCCGTGTGGAACGCACAGCAGACGGCGAGACGAAGCTGCTTCGCGGCGTAGACGGCAATAAGGATCAGACCTACTTCCTTAGCGCGCTCAGCCAACGCCAGCTGGCAAAAGCGATGTTCCCCATCGGTCATCTGCCTAAGCCTGAGGTTCGGCGGATTGCCGAAGAAGCCGGGCTCTATACGGCGAAGAAAAAAGACAGTACCGGTGTCTGCTTTATCGGCGAACGCAACTTCAAAACCTTTCTCGGCAGCTATCTTCCAGCTCAGCCCGGCGAGATGATTGACATTCGCAGCGGCGAGGTGAAAGGCCGTCATGACGGTTTGATGTATTACACGCTTGGTCAACGCCAAGGTTTGGGCATTGGCGGGTCCGGCAACGGCGAGCCATGGTTTGTCGCCGACAAAGATTTGGAGCGCAACATTTTGTACGTTATCCAAGGCGAAAACCACCCAAGCTTATACTCCACAGGCTTAACGGCGAGCGGCTTCAACTGGATCGCGCCTGCTAAGCCGGAACAAAGCTTCCGCTGCACAGCGAAATTCCGCTACCGTCAGCCGGACCAAGCCGTTACGGTAACTTTCGGAGCAGACGGCGAAGCGAGCGTCGTATTCGACAGCCCGCAAAAAGCCATTACGCCAGGACAAGCTGTCGTTCTATACGACGGCGATATTTGCCTCGGCGGCGGTACGATCGACAAGGTGCATAAAATCGACCCTGCCGTATACGAGCTTGCTGTCGCACAAGCTTAAATTAAACATTTTACAAGCAGCTTAACCCGTATCCGAACACAACAACGGGAACAGTCTGCTGATTAACAGAAAGGACCTCAAAATCCCACCAACCGGGAAGAGGTCCTTTTTTTCGCACGCCTATATTATAACTGAATTAATCGCTGCCGGGAGATGCATTTCCATACCGCCTTCCCCGGTCGCTATCGCTTCCATCACGACCCGCTCCGGCATTTTCACCTGTCTTCTCCACTGCAATTCGTGATATCCGCAAATGATCCGTTTCTTCGATGACAAAGACGATGCCTTCACCATAGGCGACCCGCTGCCCGCGCTGCGGCGGATTCTCAATTCGCGAATATACCCAACCGCCAATCGTATCATAATCATCGCTGTCGATATCCAATCCGAAGTAGCTGTTCACTTCCTCAATCAGCATAAGTCCGCTTATAGAAAAAGTGGAATCGTCCCGCTTCTCGATTTCCGGCCGCTCTTCATCAAATTCGTCCTGAATTTCGCCAACGATTTCTTCCATAATATCCTCCAGCGTCACAAGGCCGGAAGTGCCTCCGTACTCATCAATCAGAATGGCAATTTGCGACTTCCGCTTTTGCATCAGCTTCAATAAATTGCTAATCTGCATCGATTCGGGAACCGTCATGACCGGCCTCATCATTTGTCGAATGTCCGAGAGGGCATGGTCCGAATCCTTCAGCATATCTTTAATATGGACAAACCCGATAATATTGTCTTTCTCATTCTCGCATACCGGATAACGAGTACGCATATGCTCCAGCGCGATCGTCTTATTTTCCTCCAGCGACAGCTTCATATAGAGGCAAATCATTTCCGTGCGAGGAATCATAATTTCACGAGCCGTCGTTTCTGCAAAATCAAAAATATTGTCGACCAGCGTCAGCTCCGTATTGTCGATCAGTCCGCTTTTATGACTTTCTTTCATCAAAATCCGAATCTCTTCCTCCGTATGGGCGGATGCAAGCTCGGAGGCCGGCTCCAGTCCGAACCGCTGCAGCAGCCATCCGGCAAGCCCGTTCAGCACCCAAATAAACGGATACATCAGCTTGTAAAAGTAAACGAGCGGCAGCGCAGTCAGAAGCGTTACCTTCTCTGCCTTGCGGATCGCAACCGTCTTGGGTGCAAGCTCGCCTAGAACAATATGCAGAATCGTAATAAAGAGGAATGCTATAGCGAAGGAAACACCATGAACGAGAACGGCATTGCGGAAGCCGAGCGCATGAAACCACGGCTCGATCAAATCCTTAATCGCAGGCTCGCCGATCCAGCCAAGCCCGAGCGAAGCAAGCGTGATACCAAGCTGGCAGGCGGACAAATAAGCGTCCAGATTTGCTGTCAAATGCGTGGCAAGCTTTGCCCGCTTGTGTCCTTCAGAGGCAAGCGTGTCAATCCGGCTGCCCCTTACTTTCACCATTGCAAACTCCGCTGCTACAAAAAAACCGTTCATAAATACCAGCATCACGATAAGCGCCAACTGCCAAATGATCGGTAAAGGATCGCCCAACGATTCCTTACACTCCTTTTACAAGCCATATTTCGCGGAATATAAACTCCCTATGAAACCAACAGTATGGGATTCCAAGCTTTATCGTCAAATGCTGGAAATCGCAATATTGCCGATTAGGGTCGCAGTAATTCAATGTATTCGGTTCGCACGGCGCAATATGCGGCAAATGCTTGCAAATCCTTTCGTTTTTTGCGATTTATTGAAACAATGTTCATAAAGCCGCAATCAATTGCCCCTTTTTTGCCGTTCGCGGCCTCCATCTTTCTGTTATAATGCTATCAAATTCGATTATGACTAGCCTTTTGGGAGGAAATTCACATGCGTTTAAAAATGATGGCAAGCAACATATTTGTACTTTTGGCAGCCTTACTCATCCTGTTCCCATCCGCCGCTATGGCGCACTCCAAGATGGACAGCGCCGTTCCGGGGGATGGTGAAACTGTCAATGTCTCACCAAGTGAAATTACAATGACTTTCAATACAAAGATTGAAAAGCTCAGCAAATTTAAATTGCTCAACGAAGCCGCTGAAGAAGTGAAGACGGGCAAATCCGTCGTAGACGGAAATACGATGAGCGGCGATTTGCCGGAGAAGCTTGCTAACGGCAGCTATACGGTCAAATGGACGATCATGGGCGCTGACGGTCACACCATATCAGGCGATTATTCCTTTACTGTCGATGCGCCAGAGGAAGCAGCTGCCACGGCAACGCCGGATGCGACTCCGGTTCCAAGCGCTGATCCAACGGAAACGCCGGCCGAAACACCAACAGAGGTGCCAGCGGTACCCGATCAAGCTTCCAATAACGGAAACACTCCCACTACGCAAAATAGTGATATGGCACTTGGGCCGATTCTTGTTGTTGCCGTCGTCATTACAGTCATCGCTTTGGTAGCAGCAATCCTCATCTCGCGGAGGCGCAAAGGATGACCTATGTCAGCGAGGCGCTTCTTTATCTTTGCTTTGCTATACTGATGGGCACGTTTATCATTCGTCTCGTTCCAGAGAGTCGGCGTCCTGATGTCACCGTGCCAAACGGGTTGCTTCTGGCCTGCGTCATTGCAATCCCGCTGCTCTCCTTCGTGCCGATTCACCAGTCGGCGCTGCTGTTTGCCAAAGAATTCGAAACACCCTACGGCACGATGATCAAGAGCATTCTGATCGATATTAAAGCCGGAAAAGCATGGATTTGGACGCTGGTCGCCTCGCTTGGCTTAACCGTGCTGCTGGCGCTCCCATCGTTCCGCAATGACAAGCATATGCCCAAGGTCGGATTGTTCATCACACTGCTCCTGGCCATTTGGCTCGGGTATGCCAGCCACGCGTCAACGTTATATGGCACAAAAGGACTGATCGTCCACTCCGCTCATTTTATAGCTGTCGCGGTTTGGATCGGCATCCTGCTGATAGCAGGCTGGTTCTCGCGGAATGAGCACCATTGGGAGGCATTTCTCGGCTGGTTCTCACCTGTCGCGATAGGCTGTTTCCTAATCGCAATCCTTGCAGGCATTATGCTGATGGGCTTCACAACGCCGCAATATGTGGCTTCCTGGATGCTGCCCTACGGCCAATTATTGCTGATCAAACATTTGCTGCTGCTGCCGCTCGTTTTATTTGCATATTCGAACGGGTTTGGCTACCGCTCTATGATCAAGAAGAGCAGCAGCTTCAATCCTCGGCCATGGTTGAAAGCGGAAAGCGCGGTGGCGCTGCTCGTATTTATCGTGACAGGCATACTGGGTCAGCAAACACCGCCGCATAATGTTAAAGATACGCTGCAATCGGTATCGCCTTCGCCTTTGTTCACATCGATTTATCAAGGCAGTTTCAGCCCGGATCTGGTTCTTGGACTACACCCGAATCTGGCAAGCCTGCTGATGCTTGCGGCTGCATTGATTATGCTCGTCGGTTTCGTCCTCATGTACCGCAGTAACCGGCTAGCTCCGGCAGCCGCAATGGGTTTGCTCGCTTCGGTATTCGGTTATTTCACGCTTATGTTCGGCTTATCCGCCTAGCAAGCGACAAGTGGTTAGACGCAAAAAAAGGCTGTGGAACAAGCAGATCATTCTGCTTTCCACAGCCTTTTTCTATTAGGCAGCTAAATTAGTTTTTCAATTGAATGCCGTAGATTTCAGCCAGCTCAGTGAGCATCAGGTTCGCTGCTTTAATGCCGCCTGCCGTGTTCCAGATCGCATCGTTCACACGGTAAGCGCGTTTTTCTTTTACAGCGCTAAGACCTGTCCAGAGCGGGTCATTCGTCCATTCCTTCTCTTGGTCATTGCCTTTGCCGTCGCCTGTCTCATAGGTGAAATAGATAATGCGGTGAGCATCCACTTCTGGAAGGCGCTCTTTCGTAATTTCATCGGCAAACGTTTCTTTCGTGTTCAGCGTCATTTCGTTGCGGGCAAGACCGATTTGGCTTGCAATAATGCCGGAGAACGTATCCAGTTGGTACACACGGGTTTTACCGCCCATGAAGCGTACGAATGAGATCGTTTCTTTCAGCTTGTCGCCAGCTTGTGCTTTGAAATCTTCGATACGGGCATCGAAGTCCGCCAGAAGCTTGTCGCCTTCCGCTGTTTTGCCAAGCGCTTCTGCATACAGCTTGAAGTTATTTTTCCATTCGCCGCGCAGCGTCTCGGACTCTACTGTTGGAGCGATCGCTTTCAGCTGCTCATAGATTTTCTCATGACGCATTTTGTTCGCGATAATCAGATCCGGCTGAAGACCGGCAATCAGTTCAACGTTTGGCTGGCCTTCTTTACCCAGCACCTCCACGCCTTCCATCTCGGAAGCAATATGATCGTACCATGGATTGCCTGTAAAAGATTGAACCGCGCCTACAGGTTTGATGCCAAGCGCCAGAACAGCTTCCGTTCCTTCATTCGTCAGAACGACAACACGCTTAGGCGTACCTGTAATTTTTGTTTCGCCCATCGCGTGCTTTACAATGCGAGTCTCTCCGGAAGCTTGCTCGGAATTTCCTGCTGCTTCATTACCACTCTTATTAGTAGAGTTGTTTGCTTTAGCCCCACAACCCGTTGCAATTATTGCCAATACCAGTGCGCAAATAACCAATCCAACCGACTTCTTGCCCAACCATCTGTTCATTATTTTTGTACTCCCCCTGCTGATTATTATTCTCAATGAAACACTATATAGAGGGACGACCTAGAAGTCAATGAATTTTTTGAGAACGATTATCATACTCGTTGACAGGGGGAAGCCATTCCTCTAAACTGCTTTATAGAAGGTTTATAGCAAATTGAAGGGTCGGCTACATCTACTATGCGATTATTTGGACTACTACTTTCGATTCTACTGTTAGGTGCAGCGATCGTTTGCAGCATTGCTTTCGGCACAACAGACATTCCGCTCTCACAGGTTTTGGACTCATTCCTCCATTATGACGCCTCCTTGCAGCAGCACCTGGTTATCCAGACAACAAGACTTCCACGGGCCCTTATTGCCGGTGCGGTTGGCGCTTGTCTTGCGGTAGCAGGAGCGGTCATGCAAGTTATAACCCGCAATCCTATTGCTTCTCCAAGTTTGTTCGGCGTCAATGCAGGCGCTTCCTTTATGGTTGTTATCGCTTCCGGGTGGCTAGGCTTATCCGGCATGCAGCCGCTGGCTTTATTTGCACTGCTTGGCGCGGCTATCAGCGGCGCAATTGTTTTTGTGCTGGGAAGCATCGGACGCGACGGCATGACCCCGGTCAAAATCACACTGGCAGGCGCATCGATCTCTGCTTTTTTCGCTTCGCTGACGCAAGGCTTCATGCTGTCGAGCGGCAAAATGTTTGATCAGGTGCTCGTCTGGCTTGTCGGCTCCGTTGCAGGCCGCAATATGTCGATGCTGCAAGGCGTTCTTCCTTATATGGCTGTCGGCCTTATTATCGCACTAGCGCTTTCCCGCCAGCTTAACTTGCTTGGCATGGGCGATGACATTGCTAAAACGCTCGGCCAACGGACCGCTATGGTTAAAGGGCTGGCTTCAGTCGCCGTCATTTTGCTGGCGGGCGCTTCAGTCGCAGTAGCCGGTCCAATCGCTTTTATCGGCATCATCATTCCGCATATCGTACGTTTTCTGATCGGCAGCGATTACCGTTGGGTCATTCCATACAGCGCCGTCCTTGGAGCTGTCTTGCTCGTCGCCTCCGATATCGGCTCCCGTTACATCGCAATGCCTAAAGAAGTTCCAGTTGGCGTCATGACAGCCGTCCTAGGCGTTCCATTCTTCGTCTATATCGCCCGGAAAGGACGGAAAGCATTATGAGCAAATACAATACCATCCGTACGAACAAACCGAAGCTGAGCCTGCTGCTTGAGCGCAAAACGGTCATAATAGCGATTGTGCTGCTAGTGCTATGCGCCGCAGCCGCTGTCCTGAGCACCGGCATAGGAAGTAAATTCATCGCTCCGCTCGATGTTGTCAAATCGATCTTTGGGTATGGAAACCCGATGCATGATGTCATTGTGCTCAAGCTTCGTTTGCCGCGCATTATCATTGCTTTATTGGTAGGAGCTGCGCTCGCATCTGCCGGGGCCGTGCTTCAAGGACTGATCCGCAACCCGCTCGCCTCGCCTGATGTGGCAGGCATTACGGAGGGTGCTTCGCTTGGCACCGTGCTGTTCATGTTTTTTTTCAACGAGAAGCTTTCCATTCAATGGATGCCTTTGGCCGCTATTATCGGCGCGTTTGCCGTAACCTTCCTGCTCTATGTGCTCTCCTGGAAGGATGGTGCTTCGCCTCTGCGTATGGTGCTGATCGGAACCGGCTTATCGGCCGCATTCAAATCCATCTCTTATATGCTGCTGATCTCCGGCCCGTTTTTTATGGCAGACCGGGCGTTGACGTTCATGACTGGCAGCATTTACGGCGCCTCTTGGGAGAAAGACGTTTTCACGCTGCTCCCTTGGCTCGTCGTGCTTCTGCCGTTAACATGGCTCATGTCCCGACATGTCAATATTCAGTCTCTCGGCGATGAAGTAGCCGGAAGCGCTGGGGCCAGCGTACAGCGGCATCGGCTGCTGCTGCTCATCCTGAGCGTATCGCTTGCCGGTGCGGCAGTTGCCATTGGCGGCGCCATCGCCTTCGTTGGACTTATTGCGCCGCATATCGCCCGCAAATTGGTAGGCTCCTCCTTTGGAGGATTGCTTCCGGTAAGCGCGATGATCGGAGCCTTGCTCGTATTACTATCAGACTTGGCCGCGAGGACGCTCTTTACCCCGCTTGATATTCCCGCGGGTGTATTCACGGCCATTATCGGCGCGCCGTTCTTCTTATATTTATTATACCGTCATCGTAACCAATGAGAATGAGACTAGCAGGAGGTAAAGTGCAATGAGCTTGCTTGAAGCGAAAGAAATGGCGCTTTCCTACGGGGGAAACCACATTTTTGAAAACTTGAATCTAACGATACCCGAAGGCAAGGTAACGGTGCTGATCGGCAGCAACGGCTGCGGCAAATCAACGCTGCTCCGCTCGCTGGCCCGGCTGCTCAAGCCGACACAGGGCTCTATTACGCTGGACGGGCAGGATTTGCTGGCGATGGCGCCTAAAGCTGCGGCTAAGCAGCTCTCGCTTCTTCCTCAAGGTCCTGTGGCTCCGGAGGGACTGACTGTGCTCCAGCTCGTCAAGCAAGGCCGCTATCCTTACCAAAGCTGGCTGCAGCAATGGTCCAAGGAAGACGAGCGCAGTGTGCGCGAAGCGCTTCAAGCGACGGATATGGACAGCATGGCTGAACGCTCGGTCGACTCGCTCTCCGGCGGTCAGCGGCAGCGGGCGTGGATCGCGATGACGCTGGCGCAGCAGACCGGCATTATTTTGCTGGATGAGCCCACGACTTATCTGGATATGACGCATCAGATTGAGGTGCTCGATTTGCTCCAGGAAATGAATGAGCGGGACAATCGTACCATCGTTATGGTGCTTCACGATATTAATTTGGCTTGCCGCTATGCGGATCATATCGTCGCGGTCAAAGACGGCGCAATTGCCGCTCAAGGAGCTCCGGGCGAGATTGTAGATGCAGCGATGATCGAATCGGTCTTCCGGCTCAAATGCGAGGTTATTCCTGATCCGCTGTACGGTACGCCGATGATTGTGCCGCATGGCAGGAAGAAAAGCTCCTTATAGTGGATGCATAAGAGCTGCAAGGAAAAAGGACAGGCCTTCGGGTAAACCCGAGGGTCTGTCCTCTTTTGTTGCACAGGTTCGCTGCGCGTATTGGTCCTTACTGCCGTTCTTGATTCCACTGCCGCATCGCTTACACGATGAGTAGTGGATCGAACCTGCGAAAAGTCAGCAAGAACTCAATACGCTCCGCTCTCCCTAAAACCTATTTATCAAACACTACTTGCATAGCTCCGCTCCGCTCTCCCTACCCGCACCACACAGTCACAAACACGCAGCTCACAGCTTTTCTCTAATCAAAATGTAAAAATACAGGGTGTAAGCCGCTTTTTCAGCGATTTATGGCCTCAAAATGCAAATGTGCATTTTGAGTGGCTGAAAAAACCTCTGCTGAGTCAATTCGAGCGATTTCAAATGTACTTTTGCATTTTGAACGCCTTTTTAGAGCTTTTGAGGCGTATCAGCCTGCACTTTTGCATTTTGTTTCTCCTTTGGCACGATGAGACTGGTAGCGGCAGGGTGATTTCACATCTAATAGGCACAATAGGGAGGGAGTCTATCAGACGTTTGCAATATGCTTGTCTAACACTTGGCTTATGTCCTCACCTATCACTTCGTATACGCTAGCAGATCAGTTAGAGTATTCGTCTATGCATACCAAATCAATCACAGTATTCATCTACTAAGCTACTGCCTGGCAAGAAAGCTACTAAGATCCATTAACCGGAGTTTAGGGCATATTGGCTATTAATTAAAGAAGGGGCTGTCCCAAAAGGGGAAGCCAGAGTGAGAGAATCCCATAGTATGTGCAAAAGAACCTTCAAAACCACGAAGAAAGTGGATCTGAAGGTTCTTTTTTACGCGCATATTACACAAAAAGTGGGGGCTTTTTTTTTTGAAACTGCTTTTGAGAAAGCCCTTTTCCATCACATGATCTTATCAGCACAACGAGCCACAAAAGACGCGTATTATTTGTTCAGCAAATTGTAAATGATCTGAGCGGACTCCGCACGAGTGGATATGCCTTTGGGATCAAACACACCTGCACTCCGTCCTTTAACCAGACCAAGCTCAGCAGCCCGATTAATATACTCAATTGCCCAGCCGGAAGCCTCCGGCTCGTCTTCGAACGCCATCTCTTTGCCGGTCGCAGCCTGACTTGATCCTTGAGCCGCTTGATAGGCTCGTATAAGCATAGTGACCATTTCCTCGCGCGTAATTTGGGCATTCGGAGCGAATGCATGATCTCCCTTGCCCGCAACGATTCCGGCCTGTGCCGCTATTCTTACGGCATCTGCATACCATGCGTTCTCCGCCACGTCAGCGAATGCCGCTTGACCGGATTCAGCTTTGGTAAGCTTCAATGCGCGTACCAGCAGTGAGACAAATTCGGCACGGGTTATCGCCCGATTAGGTTCGAATGACGTGTCACTCGTTCCATTGACGATTTGCTTGGCCGCAAGCTCTTGAATGACGGTTTCCGCCCAGTGCCCGGACGGCACATCCGTGAAGCTCCATACCACTTCCAGTACTCCGTAGATGCCAAGCGCATCTGCTTCGCTTTGCCATTGGCCCCCATTCTCGGCCCCGCCTACATAGCTTGGCTTGGCATTGCCGTCCAGACGAAAAATCCCCGCAAGCTTAGAATTGATCACATTCCCGCCGCTCGTCTTCAAGCGCACAACGATAGGTTCATCTGCATAATCCGCTTTTATCGTTTTACCGTCGCTTCCTGTGAAAAAGAGACTAAACTCATACGCGGTACCCGCTGATGTCACCCGCGTCCGCTCGCCCGCTTTCAGCATCGATTGCAGCGCCGCACCCGATACCGGCTGGATGCCTATGGTCAGCTTGCCCTCCAACAACACGGATGCAACAGCCTTCTCTCTCAACTGCTTTACGAGCGCCGCCGGCAGCTCAAGTTCATAGTTTTGCGAGCGGATCACGATTCGGCTGTTCGCCGGCAGCTCCGTCGCTTCCAGAGGAAGGACGACCTGTCTGATGTTCCCCGCGACCGGTAAGATGACATTGCCGTCTTTTACCGATTGCAGCAGCTCCGCGGAAGACACTGTCAAGACATCAGTTGACTGAGCACCTCCACCTTCGCTTCCGCTTCCGCCTCCATTGCTATTGCCCCCCGTACCACCGTTTCCATTACCCGAAGCAGCCGTGCCAGGGACGATAACTTTCAGTGCGATTGTATCCGCTGTGCTTCCATCCGATAGTCTCGTTACGGTCAGTACAACCGTCACTTCCGTTGCCGATGAAGACGGCGTCAATCGTCCATTCAGAGCGATAATAGCCGGGTTGTCCGTGCTTTTGATCACTACCGAATATCCTGCCGGAACGACAGGAAGCTCCAAGCTCGTCTCGCCTCTGGCCGGCGCTTGCAGAGCCGTTATACCCGCCGCAACACTTGCTGCGCTTGGACCTTGCTCTGAGACCACCATCCCGAAAACTTTCATTTCGTAGATCGAATACCCCCATTGCCCGGACTTCACTGTACCTTGCATCCGGATATATCTTGCATCCTCATTCAGATCGATAATGTCCGTACCGCCATTGCTGTTGCTTTCGACAAAGGCATCCGTCCATTGCTGGCCGTCAGAAGAAACTTGAAGCTTATACCCTTTGGCATACGAGTCCTCCCAGTCAATCTGAACCCGAAAGATGCGATAGATTTGTTCCAAATCCACCTGTATCCAGTTGTCAGCCGACTCGCTTGCGCTCCACCGGGTAGACTGCTCGCCGTCAAAAGCCGCCGCGGCTGTCTGCTGCGGATTCGAAAAGGACGATGTCTGTGCAGGTTTGCCAAGCGCAAGGTTTGGCGCATCTTGACCGTAAATCTCCATCTCGTAAATCGAATATCCCCATTGCCCGGATTTCGCTAGCCCTTGCATCCGAACGTAGCGGCCAAGTGCATCCACCAAGATTTTTTCCGTACCGCCAGACGAATTTGCTTGTTCATATACATCCGTCCAATGCGTTCCATCAAGCGAGACTTGAAGCTTATATGCCTTGGCATACGAAGCTTCCCACTGCAAATTCACTTCGTCCAGCGCATAGATGCTGCCCAAGTCCACTTGGAGCCAGTTATCCGCACTTTCACTCGCGGCCCAGCGTGTAGCCGGATCGCCGTCGAAAGCATGATTGGCGCTTTGCTGAGCATTCGATTCCGAGGAGGCGCTGGCGGTTTTGCCCAAAGCCAGGTTAATCTTGGACGCATCCTTCAACTTGAGGCGGATTACCGCCTTCTTATTCGCTTCAAGCGGTATGATGCGTGCGATGCTGCCAAGCGGCGAGCTTGCAATCGTCACATCCTCACTTACGATTTCTTCGATACCCGCGCGCTGAATCAACGTCAGGTTCTGATCGATGGCAGACGTCAGCTCGACGTCGACCGTCAAGTTATCCATATTCCACTTGAGCTCGTCGACGGTCACTTGCCCTCTTGCGAGCATGCCGGAAATGGAGCCGTTAGTTAACGATTTAGGCAAAGCCGGCAGCAGCTCCAATGTGCCTCTATCGGAAATAGCCAGCATTTCCATCATAATCGTTGGAACGGAGTTGACAACGTCCGTAGCAAACGTGCCGTGGTTGTTATAGTGCGACGTCGACAGACTGGAATAGTAGTAATCGTCTTTGGCAAACCGTACGAGCTTGGCATTGACGGAATCCGCGTTGTTCAAGTTCGCGGCCGCCAGCGCGCTGTGAAGCAGCCCATGCCCGGCATTCTCATAATTGCCCCCGTCTTTTTTCTGTAAAGAAATACGGGCGGCATCGTACAGCTCCCGGTTTTTCTCCGGATTGACCTCGCGATATGGCCAGACAGGCATCATGGCGCTTGAATGGCGATGTTGATAATTGTTTTTGTTCATCAGATCCGGCCATGCCCATTCGGCAAACGCTCCATCGTCGTTAACCAGATAAGGCGGCAAATGATCGAGCAGCTCTTGCCAGACCGGTATCTTCTCTTCGTCCCGTCCAAGGAGGGTGCTTGTCTCAATCAGCGTCTCCAGGGCAAAACGCGCGCCGGAGATATCATAGACTGAGTTGACCGAAAGCGGTACGCCGCCGGCCGGCCTATTCTCGGGTGAAATGGATCCTGCGAAAATATAATGGCCGTTGCTATCCTTCTCGACCAGGAAATCCTCGTAAAAGTCGCCCATGTCCCGGATGAGCGGGTAATATTGATCGGCTAGGAAGGAGGTATCTCCCGTAACCTGATAGTGCTCCCAGAACGGATAGAGCAGCCAGGATTCACCGCCAGTCACATACTGGTACGGATAATCGAAATTAATATTCGAGATCAGTCCCTCTCCGTTAGGCGTATTGCCGCCTGTAAGCATGCCCCTTGTTCCGAGCAGTTTCTGCGCGTTGGTTCGGAAATCTTCCTGCCATTGATGATTAAGATAGTAGTACCCTTCCATCGCCTCCGGCATATTCCCGATGTTGCCGCCAGATATTTGCAAATTGAGATTGGCGTCGAGGTGATAATAGCCGTCCCAGCCTACGTTGCTGTCGCCTGTCCAGTTGCCGAGCAAGTCAGGCGCCGCTGTAGCGCTGCTTGATCCTAGCAGATGATAGCGGCCCGAATAGAACATCCGCTCGAACAAAGCCGGAATAGGCGTCGTTGATGCCTTCTGCATCGCGAGCAGCTCTTCGTTAGATTTGGAGCGGTCCCCCTCGCTTGCCCCAAAATCGATCAAAACGCGGTCGAAGATCTCACTGTGCATGGCGGTATGGCGGCTGAGCAGCGTTGCGTAATCATCAGCCACACCCGACAGCTCACCTTGAAGAAGCTCCTGATTCCATTCCTGTTCAGCCGGCAGCCCGCCCTCAAACGTCCCGTCATAGCGCTGAGTGAGGGACAATAGCATAACGTAGGTCGCCCCTGTGACGGACACCGCATCGCCATCCATCGTCTTCTGGCCGTCCGTCACGATGCGTGTGACGCCTTCGTAACCCGCGTTGTAGGTACCGTTAGCGTATTTCGCCCGCAGGTTGAGGTAATCGACCGAGGAATGGTTCTCGTACGTTACCCCTTTATTCAGCAAATTCATGCCGGGATCCATGCTGAGCGCCAGCTTGACATCCAGCGTCTCGCCGCTAGGAGCAGGCAAATATTGTACCGTCATTCCGTCTGGTCTCGACACGAACGACTTGCGCTCCCAATCCCCCTTGCCGTCTGTCCAGTTGACGGAGACAACGCCGTCGGAATAATCCGTTGAACGAACGTAATTCGAAATCGGACCGTTATCCGGCATCGTGATCGTCATTTTATAACCCGGATGCTTGCTTCCTTCTCCGCCTCCCCGATACCCTTGCACGTCAGCTGCAAGCTGATTGGCCTCCTGGTAACGGCCGGAAATGAGCAAATCTCTAATCTCTTCAATATCCGCTTCACTTACCGTATTAAAGGCGCGGTGAGGATTTGCTTCCGATCTTGCCATGAAGAAATCCCGGTCGTTAAAAACAACGGTTTCTTCCCGCGGATTGCCAAATACGATAATGCCCTGCTTGCCGTCACCAGCCAGCAGCCCTTCTTCCCAGTCCCCATAGTTGCGAGGATACGTAGTCGAAAGTGCTTTCGTCGCCGGATTGCCCGATGTTGTAAAGGTCTTCATCAGTCCCCCGCTTTCGTTCCCATTCTCATCAATCGCCGTTACTTTGATTGTATACGTGCTGCCGGCGTTCAGCCCCGCAGCCGTATAGCTGCGTACACCAGCAGCAAGCGAAGCGACGAGGGTACTTCCCAGATATACGTTGTAGCCGGATACCGTCCCATTATCTATTGCGGCAGGCCATTGGAGAGATGCCGATTCCGCCGTTAAACCCGTCAACTCCAGCGCTGCCGCTGCCGGCCATTGGGGTGCAGTATCGGCTGGCTTGACCTTGCCGTATACTTCAAATTCATACAGAGAAAGTCCCCACTGCGTTGCCGCTGTTACACCCTGCATACGGACGAAGCGTCCTGTTGCAGGCTGTTGAAGCTCGATGTCGTCCACATGATCGCCAGCCGGCGAAGCATCATCATGTTCATATACATCCGTCCAGACGCTGCCGTCATCGGAAACTTGAACCTTATATTGCGCTGCGTATGCTGCCTCCCAGGCAAGTACGATTCGGTCGATGACATGCGGCTGGCCCAGATCTACCTGAAGCCAATTGTCGTCCCCGCCGTTCGATCCCCAGCGTGTGCCGGTATTGCCATCGAACGCCCGGAAAGCAGAACGGTCCTTGTC
Source organism: Paenibacillus radicis (ex Gao et al. 2016) (assembly GCF_014641555.1). Lineage (GTDB taxonomy): Bacteria > Bacillota > Bacilli > Paenibacillales > Paenibacillaceae > Pristimantibacillus > Pristimantibacillus radicis. The sequence continues at coordinate 53,974 of NZ_BMHY01000012.1, read as the reverse complement.
TGGCTGACTGTTCTGTTCCCCGCTTCCATCATTGGACTGCGAAGATGCCGTATAAGCAGAAGGCGCCTTGTTCAATGCCACGTTCATAGGCACCTCCGGCTGAATTGGGGTGCCATACACTTCAAACTCGTACAGCGAATATCCGTAAGGCGTGTTTGGTACGACGCCCTGCATCCGGACAAATCTTACGTTTTGCCGGATCGTGACCGACTCGTTGCCGCCTGCACCGCTTGTCGTATGGTACACATCCGTCCAGCTTTGTCCATCATCGGAAATCTGGATAAAATATTCGCGGGCATAAGCTGCTTCCCACGAGAGCACGGCTTTCGAAACGTTATACTTGGCTCCAAGATCGACATAGATCCATGCGTTATTGTCGTTGCTGTGATCGCTCGACCAGCGGGACGAGCCGTTGCCGTCAATTGCCTTGTCAGCGGTCAAGTTGCTGTCCTCATAGGATGCAACAGCCACTGCATTCGAGCCTAACGATAAATTGAGAGGCACGTCGGTTGGCTGAGCCGGTGGAGACGGCACGGTCTGCCCTTGCGGCGGCCACAGTACGAATTGGTTAGCACCATTTTGCACGTTCGCGAACGGACCAGCCTTCACACTTCCCGCTGGGAATGCGTTGCCAAAAAAGTCGGTCGAAACATCCGCCGCAATGCTTTCATTCGCATTCGGTATCACGCCGACCCGTGCCTGCGTCACAATATCCAGACCATTCATCCCCGCAGCGTTCAGATTGAAGCTGATGCTCATCGCATCATTGGTCGTCGTGTACGCCACATCGGAGATTACATTTGTGAAGTTATCCTCCTTCACATGCGTTTTATTCGCCGCATCAGACGGCAGCACAGAGCCTTGTACCAGATTGTTGTACCAATGGAACTTTTGTACGGTGTTCATGGCATTTGTCTCGTTCATCGTACCGGGCTGAAAATAGTAATTTTCCCTTCCCCCGCCGTCAACGTTGATATTGCCGTTGTCGATGAACAGATTGTTCGCATACACGACACCTGTTGCGTCCAGCATCCGAATGTCGTTGTTGCCGATAAACACGTTATTGTCTACAAGGATAGGGCCATGAACCGCTTCTGCGTAGTAGCCCCACGGCGTGTTCATCACAATGTTGCCGGTAACACGCACATTCTGATTGCCCCAGTCCGTCCAGATGCCGGCGGAGTTGCCGCCCTTGGAGTTTTTAATATAATTGCCTTTTATGAGCCCTTCGTTCATGTAATGCACCTTGATCGGAGCCGTCTCCGCACCGCTGAATTCACCGCGGTAATTCGTATCCTCGATCCTGTTGTACATAATATCAGAGTTCCATGAGAACACGCCGGCGATGCCTGACTGGCCCGACTTGGCGATATAGTTATTGCGGACAACATGGGAACCGTACTTGTCCGTCTCCCTGAAATTCGTTCGCGTTACGCCCGGACGGTTGCCGGCCCATTCATCGTTGCCAAGGCCGATATCGATAGCAATCGTACGTGCATTTATGACGATATTGTTCTGAATAATCCACTTCAAGCCGCCATTAACGCTGATCGCGCCCGCTTGGCGTCTGGAAGGCGATCCTGGAAAGTCGGAATACGTATTGGCGGCATGCTTGACAGTAAAGCCGTCAACCGTTATGTAGCCAAGCCCCCAGGCATCCGGTGCGAACACTTGCCTGCGGACATTAATTTCCGCCAGCTTTTGATTCGGATCGGCTCCATCAAAGTTCGCGTAGATCGTCGTATTTCCGCCGGATACTTCCGCGTACCACGTATTCCCCGCAGCCAAGACATTGCTCAAGGAGCCTTTCTGATAATAGGCCTGATCGTTCAAATACACATCGCCAGCCGTATATACCGGGAAGAAGCCGCCTTCTCCGCCTTGCGGGTGTCTTGCCGCGAAAGGATTATAATCCCCGAAGAAGCTATTGGGCAAAGCAACCTGCCACACATCTCCGCTATAAGGCACCCAATCGTTGATTTCCTCCGAGCCTTTGATGACGACCTCGCCGTCGCCAGCGTTCGTATATACGATCCGATGCTCTTCATCCGTTCCTCCACGCGCCGGCTTTACCGTCTCCCGGTACAGTCCCGCATGTACAACGACGGTATCGCCGGGCTGCGCTTCCTCCGCCGCAAAGTTAATCGTTAAGTACGGCTCCGCTTCCGTACCCGGATTATTATTGCTGCCATCCTTCGCAACGTGAATGACGCGGCCTTCACTAGGCGACAGATCTGCGGCTGCTGACGGCAGCCCTACTGTCGTTAGCACCAAACCGGCGCATAACACGGTGTAGAATGTTTTTTTGCTGGCACGAGCTGCCTGCTTCCATGAACGTATCATTATTTTGTCCCCTTCCATACTTCTATTTTTCATTAAAGCAAACGCTTACATTTTTAATTGTAGTCTTGCGGTCACGCTATCGTAAGGGTAGTAATCTATAATTACATCCACTTTTTTAATACTTTCCTTTACAGCCAAAGAGGCAATGCCCTGCGCACTGCCTCTTCCTGGTCAGTTAGCCTAAAATAAAGTCCAAAAGCTCGTTGACCGGTACGGTTGCCAATCCGATCGAGGTATCACAGCAGCCATAATAGACGTACAGAATATCGTCTATGATGAGATTGGCTGTCGGGAAGACGACGTTAGGGATGACAAGCCCGGTTTTCTCGTAATATTCCTCCGGCTCCATAATGAATGGCTTGGTTCGCCCGATGACGATTTCCGGATTGTTCAAATCGAGCAGAAGAGCACCGACGCGGTAAATCGACGAGCCATCCACGCCATGGTACAGCACGAGCCAGCCCTTTTCCGTCCGAAGAGGCGTAGCTGCAGCGCCAATCTTAGCGCCCTCCCACGCTTCCTGCGCGACAGCCAGCAGCTTAGGCTCCGACCATTCCAATAAATCATCGGAGTAGGAAATCCACATGCCCGGCCTGTCCGTTCCATAGGCTTCACCCACGTATTCCATCGGTCTTCGCAGAAGAGCAAACTTCCCGTTTATTTTCTCAGGAAACAGGGCGTTGTCGCGATCATCAATCTCCGGCGGCGTCGTATAGCACAGCTGCTTGAAATGAATGCCATCCTCCGATACCGCAATGCCGGAACGAGTCAGCATCGGCTTCACGCCATTGCTTGCCCATTCCGGATAATGCTCAGGAAAATAATTAGGTACGGCTATGCCTGTCGGCCAGCAGTCGAACGCATACGGCTGCAGCGCATAACACATGTAATACAGACCGTCTATCTTGACGACCCTCGCGTCCTCCACGCTTCCTCCAGGAAAACCGAGCATTTCACCCGTAAATACCGCTTCCTCCTGAACCGGGGTGAAATGAATGCCGTCGTCGCTTTCCAGCAGACCAATGCTGGTCTGGAACGGCGTTAAAGAGCTCGCGGCTCTGTCATACATCCAGAACTTCCCTTGATCATGTATAACGCCGGGATTAAACGTAGCGACTTGCCGGATGGCTTCTCCCCCTGGCACAACGATCGGATTCGCCTCACAACGTGTAAATTTCATAACTGATATCCTCCTTTAATAGCTATCAATCCACTGCTACGCTTAGCATACGCCCCATAAAGGTTTAGAAAAATAGACATGACGGCCATTGTTGTGCAATAATGTCGCAAAAGTAGAAGGATTTATTCTCCCCTTGCAGAATGGTTACATTCGGAGGTCATTCAGATGGAACACTTGCAAAGGCATGAGCCGATACGCCATATGGATCTGGATATTAAAGTATCCATTGGCCATATCCGGTTTAATATTCTTTATATCAATTTCGAGCCGGCTACACCGGCCTGGCATTTCAAGAACCACAGCCATAGCAGCTATGAGCTGCACTTTATTCCGAGCGGGCGGGGCATGCTTCGTGTATCCGATCAGCAATTCCCCATTGAACCCGGCGTCTTCTACCTCACCGGACCCGATATCTACCATGAACAGCAGGCAGACGATGAAGACCCGATGTGTGAATACTGTATGAACTTCGAGCTTGAGGTAACCGGCCGGCGGAAGAAAAAAAATGATGACTATATTGAAACCGAAGTAGAGGAAATGCTGGAAACGCTGCGGAATACCCACTTTTGGTTTGGACGCGACGCGTTCGAAACGATTCCGCTATTCGAGCATCTATTTGCAGAGGTGTCCAGCCGCAAGCTCGGCTACTACGCCTACATTCAGAGTCTGGCATCCCAAATTATTATCCATGCCATCCGCAACTTCGCCGATGGGGATCGGGCGCCCAGCTATTATTTTCCGCGAAAAATACTGGACGACAGACGAAGATTTATTGCCGACAACTATTTCAAAGACAGCCACCAGATGCTGACTCCTTCCGAGCTGGCGGGTCTGATTGGCGTAAGCGTCCGTCAGTTGGAACGTATTATGCAGCTGTATTACAACAAATCGTTCAAGGAGAAGCTTCAAGAAAGCCGCCTCTCTCACGCCAAGAGTCTGCTGTCCAGCACCGCTCTTACCGCCAAAGACATTGCAGAAGCGACCGGATTCGCCTCGGCTCCTTACTTCTGCAAAGTGTTCAAAACCTGCATAGGCATGACCCCGCTTCAGTATCGCGCCAAGAAAAGATAAGCTCTCCACACACAAAAAAACGACCTGTAAACGTCACCCGTTTACAAGTCGTTCGTTTTGCTATTGATATCTCGTTTCCCGATACTCGGACGGCGATACACCGCATGTTTTTTTGAACACGTTTACAAAATATTTGTAGTCATTGTATCCGACACGATCTGCAATATCGGCAATTTTCATATCCGTGTCCCGAAGCAGCCCCTTGGCTGTTTCAATCCGCACGTCATTCAAGTAATTATTGTAAGACTTGCCCGTCTCCTGCTTGAAAATATGGCTGAAATAATTCGGCGTAATATGAAGCCTGTCGGCAATAGTAGAAGCCTTCAAATCCTGAGTAAATTCCTGGTGAATCCATTCCTTCACCCGATTGACGACCCAGCGGTTTTTCCCCACATTCGAGCTGTTCATAATCGTCTGGAGCGTCATAAGCTCGTCCCAGTACAGCCGCTCCAACGATGCATAGGAATTATGGACGAATAAGTCCGCATCCGTAAAATAAGAGTCCTTCTCATCAACCCGGACGCCTACATGCTTCAGACGACGATAAATGAGCACTTTAATGAGCTGACACACCTTCCAGCTCTCTTGCAGCAGAAACAGGTTTTCCTTCAAATAGAGAAAGAGCTCCCGGCTTGCTTGCCGCAGCTGCTCGACATCCTGTTGGAAAAACGTCTCCACGACCTGCTTCTCCAGCGCCTCTGGATAAGCCGACACGGCATCCGCTTCCTGTCTTCTCTCTTTGGTTCCCCCGTCCATCCCTATCTCCAGACGCTTCAATTGCAGCACGACCTGCTCGTACGCGTTCTTCAATGATGCGAGACTGGTCTGTGGCGGAGACTCACACACCCACAAAGGAATATCCGAGCCGTTCCATTCCAGCGTGCAGAACGACTGCGGAAAAACCTCCTCCTGCAAGCCGTCACTGCCGTAACCGTATATGAAATGCAGGTTCGGATGAACGAATACCGATATCGTCTCGTATCCAAGCCCCTTCAGTCTAGCCTCTATCCTATTCTGCCATGCCGCATGCAATTGCCGAACGGCTTCATCCGTCATCCCGTATGACAAATGATCATAGCTTGGCACAGCGCTGGCAAACAGCCGATATGGCAGCGGGAAGAGCATCTCCTGCTCCGGCATGGAAAGATCATGCACGCCTTCATGCGCCTGCATTAGCAATTGACGAAGCCGATGCTCCAGCTGATTGCGAAGCTCGCTGCCCTGCTTCTCACGCGCTGCCCGAATCGTCCGGCAGACCGATTCCACGGTTCTCATCAATTGATCAACATCTACCGGCTTAATCAAATAATCTCTCACATTATATTGAATCGCTCTTTTTGCATATTCGAATTCTTCGTATCCGCTGAGCAGAATGAAGGAAGCAGGATGCTCGATCTCATGCAGCTTGGCCGCCAGATCCAACCCATCCATCTCAGGCATGCGAATGTCACTCAGAATGAGGTCCACCTTTTCTTTCTCCAGAATAGCCAAAGCTTCCAGACCGGAATAAGCCTCACCTGCGATTTCGATATCGAGCTCATGCCAAGGCAGCGTTTCCTTCAATCCCATACATATAATGGGCTCGTCGTCCACGATCAGCATTCTAAGCTTCATTCCCATGTTCCTCCCTTAGATGTCCAGATGCTGCTGGCTAGCCCTTAACGGCACCCGCCGTCATTCCTTTAACCAAATAACTTTCAAGGCATAGAAAGACGATAATGACCGGAATGAGTGCCATCGTCAAGCCTGCCATCTGCGTCGTATATGATGTGGTATATTGACCTACGAAATTAGAAAGCCCGAGCGGAACGGTTTTCAAATCCGGATTGCTCACAAGCACCAAGGCAAATGAAAACTCATTCCAGTTGTTGATAAAGTTAATGATGACGACCGTTGCGATCGACGGCATCGACATCGGCAATATAATGGACCAAAAAATACGCAGCGGCCCGCAGCCATCCATGATGGCAGATTCCTCAATATCTTTGGAGAAGCTCTTCATAAAGCTTACCAGAATAAATATGGTGATCGGCAGTCCAAAAGCGATATAGGGCACGATCAACGACAGATACGAGTTTTGCATATGCAGCTTGTTTTCGAGTATAAATAACGGAACGAGTGTCGCATGGATCGGAATCAGCATGCCAAACACGAAATAATTGTAGATTTTCGTCTGATGCTTAAATCGGAATCTGGCCAGAAAATAGGACGCGAAGGCGCCTAATAGTACCGTAAACAAGACAGCCAGCACGCCAATAATCATACTGTTGGAAAAGTACAGGCCTAGCTTGGCTACTCTCCATGCCTCCGCATAATTGGCGAACAGCCATTGCTTTGGCCATGCCAGTACACTTTGGGAAAAGGCGTCATCCGACTTAAAGGAGTTCATGAACATCCACAGGATCGGGAATAAATTGACTATACTATAGGCGGTTAAAAAAATATAGACGACTAGCTTGAGTATCTTTTTTCTCATCGAATGTCTCGTATCCCTCTCTAGCATCGCTTTCTCTGGGGGAACGGTAATGGTATGGGGCATCTCTCGCCTCTCCTCTCTTAATCTTCTTTCGCTTTCAGCAATCGTGAAGCAACGGAAATCAATAGCAGACTGACCACGAAGATGGCAACGGATATCGCACTACCGTATCCATACTGAAAGGAGGAGAATGTTTTGTTGAACATATAGATGGCCATGACATCGGTCGTATGAGCCGGTCCTCCGTTCGTCATGACATAGATTAAATCGAACGTTTTTAAGCTTCCGCTAATACATAAAATAACTGAAACCAGAATCGTGCCCCATATCATCGGAATAATGATTTTAACCGTTTTGACGAAGCCGGTTGCCCCGTCGATTTCCGCTGCCTCTAGCGTTTCCGCCGGGACGTTTTGCAGCGCTGCCAGAAAGATTACCAGATACAAGCCGACATATTGCCATATAATCGTCAGACATACCGCCAGCATGGCCCATTTCGGATCGCCCAGCCAATTGTGTGCCAAATGATCCAGACCAACCGCTTTGAGCAGCGTATTAATTAATCCGTATTGCGTGTTATAGATCATGTTCCAGGTCAATGAAATAATGACCGTCGAGATAGCTACCGGCAGGAAACCTACCGTGCGGAAAAACTTAGCGCCTCTCAGCTTACTGTTCAACAGCAAAGCGAACAACAAAGCGATCGGAATTTGTCCAAGCACGGACGCCAGCAGTACGAACATATTATTTTTCAGCGAGCTCCAAAATACTTGATCTTTCATTAAAGCCGCAAAGTTGTCCAATCCGATAAACGAGGGGTCGGAAAATCCGTCCCAATTCTGAAAGGAATAATAGAAGGAAATGCCAATAGGAATCATGCAAAACAATGTGTACACGATAAGGGAAGGAGAAATTCCCAGCCAGATCAGCCACTTGTTGCGATTTAATAGATGCATGCGAGAGATTGCTCCTTTCTTAATTAAAGCGGAGAATCAAGGAATACCCCTGATTCTCCGAAGTTCGTTCCTATATGAACTATTTAGCCTTAGCCGCTTCCAGCTCGCTTGCTACTTCCTCAGGCGACTTGGTGCCCATCGTGATGGACTGAAGTCCATTGTTAATAATTTCGGTTAACTGAGGGGTCAGCACCGCATCATATACAGGAGCCACGCCACCGCTGGTCAGACTAATGAGCTGCTTCAACGTATCGGACGCATCAGACGGAACCGTCACAGTTGCCGGAACAAGCTGATCCTTGGCCAGAAGACGATTATACGTATCCTCGCTGCTCAGGAACCGGATAAACTGGCGGGCTGCATCCAGCTTGGCTGGATCGATATCTTTGTTAATCGCAACGCCTTGTCCCGTAACCCCCGACAAAGCTTGCGGGTTGCCTGCTCCGCCTTCAACAGCCGGGAAGATGGCAAGACCCAGATTACGATCTTTCGGCAGCTTCTCTTGTACACCGCCAAGAGACCAAGTGCCTTCAACGAACATAGCCGCTTTACCTTGGACAAAATAATCCAAATGCTGATTGTTGTCGATCGTATTCAAATCTTCATTGAATGCTTTCAAATCCGTCAGTTCTTTAATGACATTCAAACCGCCGACGAACTCAGGATCGGTAAACTTCTTCTCTCCGCTCATCGCTTTGACCAGGAAGTCGCTTCCTGTCATGCGGTCGCCGATCGTGGAGATGTAGCAGGATTGAAGAACCCATTGCCCTTTGTTGCCGAGAGCGATTGGCGTAACTCCCAACTCACGGACTTTTACAACCATTTCCTTGAATTCCGTATAGGTCTTCGGAAACTCGCTGTAACCCGCTTGGGCCAAAATGTCCTTATCGTAGTAAATCATATGGGTATATACGACAATGTTAGGAATCGCGTATTGCTTGCCATCAATTTGATAGTCGATCAAGTTGGCGCTCGGAATGAGCTTGTCCTTATATTCCGCGGCAAGATCATCGATTGGCAGGACCGTATTGCCGTCTACCATCGGCTTCAGCTCTGCGCCTGGCCATACGACGAACATATCCGGCAATTGCCGGCCTGCTGCACTTGCCTTTAATTTCAGCTTGTACTGGTCATGCGGCATTTGCTCGATTTTGACTTTAATATTCGGGTTTTCTTTCTGGAATTCGCTTACCTTATCATTCAGCACGCCCATGTACGCATCTGACCCGTTCCAAATGTTCCAGAACGTCAATTCTACGTTTTTGGCCGGTGCTTCTGTGGTCGTTCCCCCATTGCTCGGTTTATTCTCCGGTTCGTTGCTGCTGTTGCTTCCGCTTCCGCATGCCGTTAAACCAATAGACAAGATCAGAACCAGCATGATGCTGACAGCTTTACTTATGACTGTGTGTGCGCGTTTCATCGTAATCCCCCTCATTTTTGTTTTGCGGTGTTTGTAACCGTTATCATTATTGTAGGGAAAACGGTTCCAGCCAGAAACCGATTAAATTAACTCAGCATCCACTATTTTAAACTTACTGTGAAGATTCGGCTGGTATCGTATCGACGAATGGAATCGTTAACCGGATATGGGTTCCTGCCGCTGCCGGCAAAAACTCCATACGGAACCGGTCGCCAAACCATAGGGATAACCGCAGATAGACGTTGCGCATGCCGTGGCTCCCTTCGCCTGTGTAGGCGATCAAGTCGGATAACGCCTGAGTATCAGCGCCTAAGCCGTCATCGATAATATCAATATGATAGGCGTCGCCTGCAGAAAGCCGCGTGCTCCGTACCGTTATATGCATCGGCTTTTGCTGGCCCGGCATGCCATGAACGATGCTATTCTCAACAAGCGGCTGCAAAATCATCTTTGGTACATAGGAAGCCAGCAATTCATCCTCTATATCGATCTCGCAGGTCAATCGCGCACCCAGCCTTTGCTGTTGAAGATCAAGATAGCTCCTCACGTACAGCGCCTCGTCCTTCAGCTCAACCCAAGTTCCCGATCGGTGAAGACTCAAGCGGAACAACGTCGATAACACTTGAATTAACCGGCTCGTTTCCATCGCTTTTTCAATTCTGGCCTTCCAGCGAATCATGTCGAGCGTGTTGTACAGAAAGTGGGGATTGATTTGCATCTGGAGAACATGCAGCTCAATTTCCTTCTGCTTGAGCGTCAGCTTGTATTCCTTGTCGATAAGATCGTGAATCCGGTCCATCATGGCGTTGAAGTTCGCCGCCAGCAAGCCGATCTCATCCTTAGAACGAATCCCGGTAATTTTTCTAAAATAGTTGTCATCCACTTTTTTCATCATTTTGGTCAATCTTTCAATCGGCTTAAGTATCCAGTTGAAAATAAGCCAAGAAGCGTAAAGCACGGTCGCGATCGATATCGCCACGATCAGTATCGTATAGAACTGGATCGACCTTGATTCTTTGAACAGATGATCCTTATCGACCCAGGAAATTAAACCCCAGCCGGTATAGGCAATTTTTTTGTACAACAGCAGATTATCTTTGTCATCGACAGGCTTTCCTTCACTGTTGACAAGCTGCTGTATGCTGCTGCTATCCAGTTGAAACTTGTCTCCCGGCTCAGACCGTTGTTCCGTAATCGAATTGCTGTCATGATCGAGCAGCAAAGTGCCCGCGATAGCTCCTGAATCCTTGCTTTGAATAAGCTCATTCACCTTGGAGACCTTTAGGCGGATAATGACGATGCCTAGCGCCTTATCGATCGCATTATAGTCATTAATGACGCGGACTAGCGAAATGATCGGTTCATGATGGATATCACCGTTCTCATAACGTCCTGTCCAGGTGATTTTCCCTCTCTCTTGAACCGCTTTGTCGATCCATTCTTCTTCATTTCCGATAAATCGGGAGCCATAGGCGATCTGACGGTCGTCCACCCCTCTAAACTCTACGGAATGAATGTAGCCCTTGGAAATTAAAATAAATTCGATAAATCCTTTTATGTTATCGATAAGCGCCGATGCGAGCTTCGGATCGGAATCGACGGAGGTCATCGTTAAGTAGCTGCGAATATCTTTATTGACGATCGCGTAGCTTGAGGTCGACTCTACCTCGCGGATAACGGATTCAATATTCGCTACGTTGGCATCCAGCAGCGTCGCCGTCGATTTCACAGCCTGATTCGTCATCGCTCTCGTTGAAATGTTGTAGGACAAGGTGCTGAGCGCAATCAGCGGCAGAAAAATCAAGACGCAAAAAAGAATGAGCAATTTGGTCCGAATACTAATAAACGCCGGCTTCTTCTCTACCTTCATCATCTAGTTCCCCTGTTCTATACTATTATTGGCTGGAATGTGCATCCATTGTCGCTCAACTCTATTAAAATTGGCAAGAGGGGGAATGTAGCGATGCGTTGTAGATTTGTATAAAAAAGAAGCCGGAGCTTGGAAGCACCGGCTTTGTTTTAAACCTATAAAAAAGGCTGCGTTCTTTAGCAGACTTCAGTTATTTTCCTCTATCATAAATGAACTGACCGACTGGTCCTAATTTAACATTAAGTTTGTTAACTGATGCAATGTACATGCGAGAAAAAGCTCTATATACAAAATATCCGATAAGTGTTCCTGTGAAATTAAAAATAACATCATTAATATCAACAACCCGATATGGATATCTCATGCTGATACTTAATAACAGCTGGGTTAATTCAATAGATAAACTACCAAATAACCCCAGGAGAACAACCCTCTTCAGGGTAAGATTAAATAAATAATTACTCAAATAGCCCAAAGGTACAAATAAACATATATTAAGAATTTGCTCTTTAAGCGGGAACAAAAAGGTCTCTGAAAGCCAAAGTGGCTTATAATTAAGCTGCAATATAGTTCCGTTTCTTACGACTTCTAGATACTCCCTAATTGGAATAGGTAATAATGTGAACTTCAATACATACAGCGAATAAATAAAAAATAAAGAGCTGAAAGCAATATAGGCCATATTCTTTTTAGCGAAAAGCTTTAAACATACGATTAGAATCAATAAAAAAGGGAATTGGAAAATTAATAAATCAGGTATATTTATATAAATTTTGACCTCTCCTTTATACTTACTGTAATTTAGCCTTTTTTCAATTAAATACAGCAGAAAGTACGGAGAAGCAGGCATTTGATAATTATAGAATACGTATTGCTTTACTATACAAATCATTTAAACATAGCACCATCTTTGGCATATTGGACTATGCGGATAAAAAAGGCTGACATCTTTGTGATCACAATTTTGATACAAAATAACTTACATTTACATAATTTACTATTCTGCACAAATCCCGATGTTCCTCTCGGCAGGACAAAAAATTGTCGAGATATAGAAAAGCAACTCTGGAGCGCCCTTACAATAGGCATTGGAAAAACCCCCTGACCGAATAAATTCTAGGGGGTTCATTTTTTATGGCGAAGAGGGGACAAGCGTTAAGTTTGACCGTCTATTTCAATAATTATTTCTTCCCTTTGCCTCGCAGCTGCTGGTTATGCGCGATCTTCTGCTCCATCCCCTGCTCTGACGCTTTGTAAAAACTCATGTTCCTGAGCATATCCGGCAAATACTGCTGCTCTACATAATGCCCCGGATAGTCATGCGGATATTTATAGCCCTCATGCCCAAGCTGCTGCGCCCCCTTGTAATGGGTATCCCGCAGATGGAGCGGCACTTCGGCGCTGCCCATCCCTTCAATCGTCGCTGTCGCCTTAGCGATCGCCATTGCCACGGCATTCGACTTTGGACTTTCCACTGCGAATAGAATGGCTTGTGTAACATTATACTTCGCCTCGGGCCAGCCGATCTTGTGATAGGCGTCCATTGCTGTCACGGCCTGAATCATCGCTTGCGGATTGGCTAGGCCAATATCCTCACTGCAAGCGACGATTAACCGGCGGATGAACGTCATCGGGTCCATGCCCAGCTTCTCTACCGCATAGAGAAACCAGAAAAGGGCAGCGTCGCTGGAGCCTCTTACGCTTTTATGAAACGCCGAGAGCACATCGTATTGCGTGGAAGGATCGGCCCGCAGCGCTTTGTTGCGGATCGATTCCTGCGCCACTTCGATTGTAATATGGACGGACCCGTCCGGCTCCGACGGCGTCGTTACGGCGGCAAGCTCCAGCGCATTGAGCGCACGCCGGATATCGCCTCCTGCCATTGCTGCGAGATGCGCTAACGCATCCTCCTCGACCTTCAAATTCATAAAGCCAAGTCCGCGGTCCTTATCGTTCAGCGCCCGCTTCATCGCCTCCAGCGCATGCCGCTCATCAAGCGGCTGGAGCTGAAACAGCGTAGAACGGGACAGCAACGCTCCGTTCACATGATGAAACGGATTTTCCGTTGTCGCCCCAATAAATATAATGATACCTTGCTCAACCGCAGGAAGCAGCGCATCCTGCCGTGACGTATTAAAACGATGTACCTCGTCAAGAAACAGAATTGTTTTTTTCCCGTACAGCATCTTGCTGCTGCGCGCCCGGTCGATCACTTCGCGAACGTCCTTCACGGAAGCGTCAACTGCATTCAGCTTCACGAAATCACCTGCCGTACGCTTGGAAATAATGTTCGCCAGCGTCGTCTTGCCGCAGCCCGGCGGCCCATAGAGCAAAATAGACGACACCTGGTCGCCTTCTATCGCTCTTCTAAGCAGCTTATCTGGTCCTATTATATGTTCTTGCCCAATATATTCGTCGAGCGTCTCCGGCCTCAGCCGATCCGCCAGCAGCCTCGCACGCGGCGTTTCTGCTTCCTGGTAGCTAAATAAGTCCATGCGCATTCACTACTTTCTTTATCCGTTACTACGATCATAGCATATCGTACAAGTGTTCGCCAGAACTCAAGAATTCCCGGGAATGGGCCTTTTGTTTCACTATATCTTCACAATCCCTAGGTAAAACGTAGGTTTTAGGTATTAACATTTTTATTGAATATACCGATAATAATTAGTGGTAAATTATTCTTTTATGCAACATCGTACGATCGACTTGCTGTATGGAGAGGGAACAAGTAGAGACTAGATAACTAATCTGTAAAGAGAGAGAGGATAAGAGGAGTGCTGTCGATTGTTCAAGAAAGTCGAGACTGAATGGGAACTGACGATGTTCAACAGTATTTGGACCACCGTATGGAAAGAAAAGGGCTATGAGCTGGAGTATGCCGAGCAAGCGCTGGAGAGATACGTTGCGATCTCCCCGGAAGGCCAATACGTCGGCACCTCCGAGATCAAAGCCTATACACCTGGTGTTAGCATAATTGATTCTGTTGCGCCTTTCCATAACCATCCGAAAATTGCAGCTGATCCTGCACAAGTAGCCGAAATCGACAAAATCGCAGTCATTAAGCAATACAGGGGCCATCCGATAACGGACCTGCTCTCTTCCGCCGTTTTTAGCGCAGAGACGCATCAATTCCGATACTTTATATCTTTGCTGGAGCCGGTATTTTACCGCGCGCTGCGCATTACATTCCACGTGCCGATGGAGAAAGCAGGAGAAAAAACCTTTTATAAAGGCGATTATGTCATTCCGGTTATTTTCGATATGGAGCGCATGTACAGCAACAAAGAGCAATATGAGTGGCTTGCCTATCCGGACAGTCATAGAATTGGATCAGGCATAACCACTACCTAAAATTCAATAGTCGGGAAGAGAAGGTAGATGACGATGAAGAAAGAACTGACTGTGCTAGACAAAAGAAATCGTTTGTTCATAAAAATATTATGGGGCTTGCTCGCGCTCGGTATCGTTGCCGATATCGGCGCAGGGCTGGGCACCGATATGATCTTGCTGCTTGTGATAGTAGGCACAGTCAGTATCGGCATTGCTACCTTCATGACTTACAAAAGAATTTTAGTTTCTTACATTATGTATTATGTACCGATTATATTAATGGCGATTACGACGCTTCTTATCGTATCCGATCCAAATCCGATCATAAGCACATACTTCTTAACATTCGTTGGCATCGCACTTATGACGCTGTATGCGGACTATAAGCCTATTGTGTTCTCCGGGCTGCTTAGCATGGGTCTTAGTACTTATCTGTTTTTGACCCCGAAATACAAAGATATCTTATTCCCTAACGATTCGCTGATCTACTTGTATTTGTACATTATTTTCATCACGATTGCGCTTGCTTCTTCGGCCAAGTTTAGCCAGAAGCTGCAAGAGGAAGTGCTAGTAGAACGAAGCGATGCGCTTGCTTCCAAGGAAATGGCTGAGCAACTGGTAGAGAAAATGAAATCTTCGATTCTCGTTCTTGGAGAATTCAGCAGCGAGCAGAAAAATACGGCGCAATCCACCGGACAGATTTCACGCGAGGTTACAACGACGTTTACGGAAATGTCGGCTTCCATCGAGAAGCAAACTGGTATGGTGCTTAACGTCAGCAGCTCTGCGCAAACGATTGAAAGCGCAGTGACGCAGCTTCTGGAGGGTGCTACCCGCCTTCAGCAATATTCGGCGGATACAGCCGCACTGACTGAAGATGGAAATACGCTCGTCCATACGTTGTCTACAGAAGTGGAACGCGTGCGCGCGATCATCTCACAAACGGTAGAAATGATGAAGCAATTGATTGAACAGAACGAGCGTGTCAGCTCCATCGTTGGCTCTATCAGTGAAATCTCAGAGCAAACGAATTTGCTGTCGCTCAATGCTGCAATTGAAGCGGCTCGTGCCGGTGAACAAGGACGCGGCTTTGCCGTCGTAGCCGGTGAAGTGCGCAAGCTAGCTGATAATGCCAGTCTGGCTGCCAATGAGATCAACGATATTCTCGGCGCCATCCATACACAAATTAGCGCAGTCAGCGAGCAAGTCAATCTCGGCGACCAGGCTGCCGATGTGAGCTATAACGCAGCGCAGCAGGTCGAAAAAATCATTCGCAGCATTAACGGCAACACCGAGCAAGTGAAGCAGCAATCGGATACGGTTGGCGTTTCTTCCCGTCAGCTGCATGAACAATACTCGTCCATTGCTGACGAAATGACATCCATGGCTGCGACGACAGAGCAAAATATGGCTTCCGTCGAAGAAGTTTGTGCGAGCATGGAGAACCAGGATTCTAAAATCAATCATCTCGTTGACGGCTATGGCAAGCTGGATTCACTTATCTCTGAGCTCACTCAGCTGGTCGAGCAGAAAAAAACGAAACAAAATTAATCACGTTACGATTGCATTGAAAAAGGGCGGTCGCAGGAGGGAATTCCCTTCTGCGACCGCCCTTTTCTGTTTCATTAAACTTCAATACCAGCTTTGCTCAACATATCCTGCACCACAACGCTGACCATAATCAGTCCGGCAACCGGCGGCACGAATGCGTTGCTTGCCGGAGGCTGCTTCGCTTTACGGATTTCCGGAGCGTTCTCCGGTACGATCCGCTGCGTTACATCCTCACGCGGCTTTTTCGGAAGCTCGTCCGAAAATACGACCTTCACGCCCCTCTTGATGCCATCCTTGCGCAGCTTTGTGCGAACGACGCGGGCGATCGGATCGGTATGGGTTTTGGAAATGTCGGCTACACGGAACCTTGTCGGGTCCATCTTGTTCGCCGCACCCATGCTGGAAATGATCGGAATGCCGCGCTCGAGGCATTCCTTGATAAGATGCACTTTATACGAAATCGTATCGGATGCATCTACAACATAATCGAGCTCATAAGCAAATAATTGCTCGTACGTCTCCTCCGTGTAAAACATCCGCAGCGACACGGCATCGCAATCCGGATTAATGAGCTTAATCCGGTCGCGCATCAGGTCAGCCTTAGGCTGGCCTACCGTCGTCGTCAGCGCATGAATCTGACGGTTAACATTCGTAATATCAACGACATCCTTATCGATCAGGATGATGCGTCCTACACCCGTACGGGCGAGCGCTTCGGCTGCGATAGAACCTACCCCGCCGATGCCGAGCACAGCAACCGTGCTCCCCTTCATCAGCTCAAGTCCTTCAGGACCTATCGCAAGCTCTGTACGCGAAAATTGATGCAGCATATCGTGGCCGCCTCCTTCGCCTTATTCCTGCGGTTTAGCCGCTTCAGGCTTTGGTTTCAGAACCGTGCGGATATGAAGCTGCTCCAGCTGCGACTGCTCGACAGTGGATGGAGCGTCCATCAACAGGTCGGTTGCACTTGCCGTTTTCGGGAAGGCAATCGTCTCGCGCAGGTTCGTTCTGCCTGTAAGCAGCATCACAAGACGGTCTAAACCGAAGGCAATGCCGCCATGCGGAGGCGTGCCGTATTCGAACGCGTCCAGCAGGTAGCCAAAGCTTTCATGCGCTTCTTCCATCGTGAAGCCCAGCGCTTTGAACATTTTTTCCTGAACATCACGTTTGTAGATACGCATCGAGCCGCCGCCTACTTCATAACCGTTGAGCACGATGTCGTACGCTTGCGCACGGATTTTGCCCGGATCGGTATCGAACAGGTGCACGTCTTCGTCCTTCGGACGTGTGAACGGATGGTGTTCCGCTACATAACGCTTCTGATCCTCGTCCCAGCCAAGCAGCGGGAAGTCAACAACCCATGCGAATTTGAACTTCGAATCGTCGATCAAGCCAAGCTCGCGGCCTACTTTCAGACGCAGGTTGCCAAGCACGTCGGCTACGACTTTTTTCTTGTCGGCCGAGAAAGTCAGCAAGTCGCCTTCTTCTACTTGCAGGCGCTCTGTAAGAGCTGCGATTTCTTCCGGCTTCAGGAATTTAACGATTGGACCTTTCCATTCGCCTTCTTTAATCGTAATCCACGCCAGACCTTTACCGCCGTAACGGGCAGCGAATGGCTGCAGATCGTCAAGCTCTTTGCGGCTCCAGTGGCCGCAGCCTTTTGCGTTGAACGCCTTCACGACGCCGCCGCTTGCCGCAACGCTTGCAAATACTTTTACATCGCTCGTTGCAACGATATCCGTAATGTCTTCAATCTCCATACCGAAGCGAAGATCCGGTTTGTCCGAGCCGTATTTGTTGATCGCGTCTTCATACGTAATACGTTGGAAAGGAAGCTCCAATTCTACGCCAATCGTCTCGAGGAACAGACGTGCAGCGAGCTGCTCCATCATGCCCAGCAATTGATCTTGCGACAGGAACGAAGTCTCGATGTCGACTTGCGTAAACTCCGGTTGACGGTCCGCACGAAGATCTTCATCACGGAAGCAGCGTGCGATTTGGTAATAGCGCTCGATACCGCCGACCATAAGCAGCTGTTTGAAAATTTGCGGCGATTGCGGCAGGGCGAAAAATTCGCCTTCATGCACACGGCTTGGCACCAAGTAATCACGCGCGCCTTCTGGCGAGCTTTTCGTCAGGATCGGTGTTTCTACATCGATAAAGCCTTCGTTATCGAGGAAGTCGCGGAAAATTTTCGATGCTTTCGAACGAAGCAGCAATGTTTTTTGCATTTCCGGACGACGCAGGTCGAGGTAACGATATTTTAGGCGAAGCGACTCGTCAACTTCAACGCTGTCTTCAATTGGGAACGGAGGCGTCTTCGCGCTGTTCATTACTTCGATTTCCGTTACGCGGATTTCAATCTCGCCTGTCGCGAGGTTTTTGTTAACCGTTTCCGCATCACGTTCAACGACTGTGCCGGTTACCGCAAGAACAAACTCGTTGCGGGCGCGGTCAGCAATGGCCAGTGCATCGCCGGAGAAATCCGGGTTGAATACGGTTTGAACAATGCCTGTACGATCGCGCAAATCAATAAACAATACGCCGCCAAGGTCACGACGACGCTGAACCCAGCCGTTCAATGTTACGGTTTGGCCGATATCAGCTTTCGTTAAAGTACCGCAATGATGAGTTTTGAGCATCATAGAGTTCAATCTCCCTTTTTGATCAGATAATGTTGGAATTGCTGTTGGAGCTTGTTGCTTGTTTGTTTGTTTACTAAGACTTCACTTGGGCGGAGAGCTGATCAAGCGCTACGAAGCGCTGTTCGCCGCTCGCCATGTCTTTCAGTGCAATTTCTCCGCGCGACAGCTCGTCATCGCCAAGAATAGCGGTGTACCGGGCTTGCAGACGGTCGGCCGATTTCATTTGCGCCTTCATTTTCCGGCCCAAATAATCCCGCTCCGCACGAATGCCGTCCTGACGAAGCTGATAAACAAGTCTAGCCGTTTCGCGTTCCGCCGCCTCGCCAAGACCAACGAGATAGACGTCCACCTGAGGCTCGCTTGCTTGCTCAGCTTGCTTGTTGAGCAGCATGATCGTTCTCTCGAGGCCAAGACCGAGACCGATGCCCGGCTGATCCGGACCGCCGATTTCTGCAACCAGACCGTTGTAACGCCCGCCGCCGCCGATTGTATCGATAGCGCCGATGCCTTCCGACTTATACTCGAAAGCGGTATGGGTGTAGTAATCCAATCCGCGTACAAGACGTGAATTGATTGTGTAAGGGATGCCCATATCGGAAAGGTATTGCTGCAGCTTGTTGAAATGCGTGCTGCACTCCTCGTCCAAGCTGTCGAGAATCGAAGGCGCCCCCTCGAAGTGATGCTGATCGTTCTTGCAGTCCAATACGCGCAGCGGATTGCGGTCCATACGCGATTGGCAATCCTTGCACAGCAACTCGCGTTTTGGCTCGAGAAAAGCCAGCAGCTTCTCACGGAAATCGGCGCGAACCTTAGGTGTACCGACGGAATTTATCTCCACGCGGACTCCCTTCAGGCCAACCTCTGTATAGAAGCTGTAACCAAGCGCAATGACCTCAGCATCAATAGCTGGATCAACCGAACCCAACGCCTCGACGCCAAACTGGTGGAACTGGCGATAACGGCCGGCTTGCTGTCGCTCATAGCGGAACATCGGACCGATGTAATACAGCTTCGATACATCCGGCTCGCCAAACAGCTTGTTCTCAACATAAGATCTGACAACGCCAGCCGTTCCTTCAGGACGAAGCGTCACGCTCCGGTCCCCGCGATCGGTGAACGTATACATTTCTTTCTCGACGATATCCGTCGTCTCGCCTACGCCCCGCTGAAACAGCTCCGTCGATTCGAACATCGGCGTTCTAATTTCACGGAAGTTGTACCGCCGGCAAATATCACGAGCTTTCTGCTCCACATACTGCCAACGCTCCGACGCTCCAGGCAATATGTCCTGTGTGCCCGGCAATTTCTGAAATGCCATGCTTTTCCCTCCTGACCCCTGTCCGTTCTTTGTTGCCTTCATCTGGAACGCAAAAAGACTCTCGTCGCTGACGACTATTCATCGCCAGGGACGAGAGTCTGAACTCCCGTGGTGCCACCCAAATTCCGGACTGTCTTATAAGACCTGTCCGCTCATAAACGGTTAACGCCCGTTACACGCATATCGGCTACTCAATGTCAGCTCTGTTCAACAAAGCTATTCTCGTTCGCCGATTGTTCTCCGGAAGGTCTCTTCATCCTGCCACCATAAGGATGCTTGCAGCCTAGGCATCCATCTCTGGGTACGTGCACGGGATTACTTCGTTCCATCAACAAATCATTTTTATGATATTAAGGCTTAATATTACCCGTATACGGCCGAAAAGTCAAGCAAACATTTCCTCTACAAAAGCAATCCAAGCTTTAGCCGCCAGTGACAAATACCCTTCCCGCCTCCATACCATAACAAGCTCCCAGGGAATAATCGGCTCTATCAACGGAACTGAACTGATTTGCACAGGATCCAGCGCTCGGCAGATTGTCTCCGGCAGCATAGCAATGCCAAGACCGGACGCCACCATCTCCGTAATGAAATCCCATTGTGAGCTTTCGTAGACAATCTGAGGTGAGAAGCCTGCGTCACGGCAATGTTCGATAACCCGATCATGAAGGGTAAATTCATTGCTGAACAAAATAAACCGCTCGGAAGAAAGCTCTGATAAGGCAATCGACTGTCTGCCCGAGAACGGATGGGAAGTCGGCATGATGACATTTAGTTTCTCTCTGACGAGAGGGATTGATTCAAAGAGTTCCGTATCCACAGGAGTCAGGACGACGCCAACATCCAGATCACCACTGCCGACGCTTTCTTCAATTCGGACTGCGCCGTACTCCACCATCTGTACGGAAATGCCGGGATAACGCTCCTGGAAACGCTTGAGTACCGAGGGGAAAAACCGCGACCCTGCCATTGGCGGCAATCCAATCGAGATCGAGCCTTTATGAAGGAACGACAAATCGTTAACCTCCGCCGTCAAGCTGTCGAACAGCTGCAGAATCGGCTGCGCGTAGCGATACACCACTTCTCCGGCATCCGTCAGCTTCACCGCTTTGCCATCCCGGTTGAATAACTCAAAGCGCAGCTCATTCTCCAAATTACGGATCGATTTGCTGATTGTAGGCTGGGCAACATGCAGCGACTCTGCCGCTTTGGTGAAGCTGCGCTGCTTCACGATTTCATTAATGTACTGCAAATGCCGGATATCCATGTGAGCCCTCCATTTATATCATAGCCGAATGGAATGTAAATCATTCTGTATATTCATTTTACCTATAATACAACTTGCAGTACACTAAGAAAGCAACAAGAAGAGGAGCTGAACCACATGTACAGAAAAACACTTCGCACGATTGGGCAAGTTCTGCTGCTCATCGTTATTTCCAAGCTTTCAGCTCTGGCCGTTCAACTGCTTCATTTGCCCATTCCGGGCAGCGTTGCGGGTATCGCTGTATTGTTCACCCTGCTGAAAACAAAACTATTGCGCATCGAATGGGTCGATGCCGGAGCCGCTTGGCTGCTGGCCGAAATGCTGCTATTCTTTATCCCGTCCACTGTAGGGATCGTCAATTATAAAAGCTTAATCGTCTCAAGCGGTCCTGTAATTTTGCTCGCTATTATCGGCAGCACGGTCGCAGTCATGCTCTGTGCTGGCATGATTGCACAGCGGATCGCGCCTAATGAAGCTGCTGTGGCAGGAGCTGTTGTTGGCGGCGGAAAACGGGAACAACGTGAAGGAGGGGTGGCAGGATGATTGAGGCTGCACTATGGCTGCTGGCTACGATTGCTGTATATGCCTGTGCAAAGCGTCTCTACCGCTTTTATCCGAAGCTGTGGCTAACTCCGCTTCTAGTCACACCAGCTATCATCATTATCGCAATTGAGCTGTTAGGCGTACCGTTCAAGCAATATAACAACGGTGCAGGTGTACTAACCGACATGATTGAGCCAGCTACTGTTGCCCTCGCCGTCATTCTCTACAAGCATCTTGATGTGCTGAAAAAAAATGCCCTGCTCATTGCGGTTAGCGTCAGCTCGGGCGCTATCGCAGCCATTATCACTTCCGCCGGGTTGGCCCGGCTGCTTGGGCTGAACGCACAGATGATGGAGACGCTCGCCCCTCGCTCGGCTACAACGCCGATCGCGCTAGCCGTTTCCAATATGCTTGGCGGATTGCCGACCATTACCGCCGTTGCCACACTCATCACCGGCCTGCTCGGCATGATTGTCGGCCCGCTAATCGTCCGCTGGTGCCGAATTCGGAATCCGATCGCACGAGGCGTTCTCTTCGGAACGAGCGCCCATTCCGCAGGGGTCAGCAAAGCATTCGAATACGGCCAAGTGACCGGCTCGGTAGCGGGCATCGCCATGCTATTGACTGCTTTCGTTACGCTTTGCACAGCGCCTTGGATTGTATCTTTGTTTCTATAAACTAAAAGACAGCATCAATGGACCGGGAAGTTGGTCTTTGATACTGCCTTTTTATTTTTCATTATCCTGTGATGTCACCACTTAAGTCCGTAAAAAGAAAAAAACCTACAAACGAGTTGTAGGTCCAAGAAATTTATATTTTTAAAAAGGGGGTCGAGTTCTATTATAGGTTAACGATATTAAGGAACGATTATAAATTGATTACAGCATTATTACAAAATAGAAAGCGGTTGCGAGACTCCGTGGCTTCGGTCCATGCTGCCATTCTTGATTGCCTCCGATCGTTAACTCGATCGGGACGATGCAATCATCGAAAAGTCATCATGAACTCGAAGCCACTCCGTCTGTTGGTTTAAGTTCAAATTCAAGTTCAAGGGCACTGGACTCCGTCGTTTCGGCTCATGCTGCCGTTCTTGATTGCCACCGATCGTTAACTCGATCGGGACGATGCAATCATCGAAAAGTCAGCATGAACTCGAAGCCACTCCGTCGGTAGGTTTAAGTTCAAGGGGTAGCTATTGCACAGGAGAAGGGACAATTACAAACCGCAAACCTTTAGCTACTTTAGAGTTACGTCTTGTAAGACCCGGCTCATCCGTCTGTTGGAGATTGCCAAAGCTTCATCCCTGCTGTTTGCAGGCGCACTGAACATCAATCCGTCCTCCGCTCTCCAAGAGCCTGAGGATGATTGTTCCTTTCGATCAAAGATTGCGATGGTTACTTCACTGAAATTTGAATTGGTGTAAAGTGTTCCGTAACTATACATGACGGGTATCCCCTTATCATTATAGTTATATATAATGATGCCCGAGCCATCACGCTGCAGTTTGATTTCTAATTTCCTATGCTCTTTAGGCACAGGATTATCATCACCTGATATATCTATCGTTCCAATGAAGGTTCTCTGACCGGTAATGCTTTTCTTCACCTTGCCATCGATTTTTAGCACCGCAGACTCCGAGACCTGTGCATGTTCTTCGCCTAGCTGATACTTTAATCCTTCTAAACTGACATTATACCCTCTAGCAATGTATAGAAAACATATTAAAAAGACAGCAATTATAATACCAATTATAGTTAGAGGTAAACCTAATTTCCTTTTCATAACTAAGCCAAACCTCCTCCCTCAGGTAAAACAATTATAGTATTATTTTCTATCTATATCCATATTTATTGATGTATTTCACCTTCCCCCCTGCCCTGATTCTCTTCTCTCCGGATCGTATATGATCAAAATGCAAAAGTGCATTTTGCCACGCACTTTTTCGGCTTAAATTGCCTTCAAAATGCAAATATACAGTTTGATTGGGCTAAAATGAGCCAAATAGCCCCTTTGGGGCCATTTCACCTGCACTTTTACATTTTGATCGCCTTTTCAGCCTAAAAATGGCCAATCATCAAAATGCACTTTTGCATTTTGACATACCTAACCCCTAATAAAAACAAAATTGTCCTAAGCGAAACAGCCTTATACTCTTCCGCAAAATAAAAAAGGCACCCCCTTACGGGAACGCCTTCCACTCACATCTCCATTTAACACACATTCAGTTTGCTGCTATTTACTGGGCTGGTCGTGCTTCGTACCCATTGGGGTCACTGCCCACTCTTCGGCTGCTTCGATGTCGCCTTCGAGCTGCGACCAGATCAGAGCCTCTCTACGGTCGGCATGGATCAGTCTGCGCGCCGTTCGCTCCATGCCTTGCTCCTTGCGGGATTGATGCATATGCTTGGGACTCCTTCGCCTGATTGGATAGCAAGCTTGCCCCTTTAAGTCGGCTGTTCCGCTCCTTCTCACCACGCGATGAAAATGCACCATACTGCTTCTCCGCGGAGAGCAAAGCCACACAGTCAAACAAAAAAGGGACGCGTTGCCGCTGTCCCTAGTGTTGCCCGCTCCCGTCGCTCGCATTCAAGCTGAATATGCAGCAGTCGGAGAATAGCTGCAACTATTCTCCGACTAGCCATAACCGTATACAAGCCTGTATGTTTAAACCGGTTTAACATGTATCTCAATCCATGCAATTTATAATGCTGCATCATACCTGCGTAAACTCATTGCACCCCGTGCGGTTTTGCAGGATCGCGGTGGACCAAATACTGGCCCAATCACGTCTCAAGCCTTTATACAGCATAAGCTGCATAAAGCCTGAACATACTCACCGCTCGCGGTGTAACGATGCATATCGGTAATTCAACCACATGCCCTAATCACGCTCTCAAGCCTTGCTATCCACAATGAGCGTAACTGGCCCCCAGTTGACGAGAGAAACGTCCATCATAGCGCCGAATACGCCAGTCTCCACAGTTAGCCCCGACGCCCGCAGCGCCTCGTTAAATCGCTCATAGAGCGGCTGGGCCTGCTCCGGTCTTGCCGCGGCCATGAAATTCGGCCGCCGCCCTTTCCGGCTGTCGCCGTATAGCGTAAACTGCGAGACCGATAGGATCTGACCGCCGATATCAACGACGGAGTGGTTCATCTTGCCATTGTCGTCTTCAAAGATTCGTAAGCCGGCCACCTTCTCGGCCATCCAGCGCACATCAGCTTCCGTATCCTCATGAGTTATGCCGACAAGCAACACGAGACCAAACTCGATTGCACCTGTCACGCTCCCGTCAACGGTCACTTCGGCGCGCTTGCTCCGCTGTATGACTACTTTCACTGCCGTAAACCTCCGATTAGCTGTTCATAATACGTTGAACCGAATAAATATCCTGCACCCGCTTGATCTTCTCGACAACAGAAGACAAGTGGTCGATGTTGCGGATAAGCACCGTCATATGAATCATAACCATTTTATTTTTGACCGAACGTCCAGTGACGGCCGATATATTGGTCTTGCTCTCCGAAACCGCCTGCAGCACTTCATTCAACAAGCCGTCGCGGTCATGTCCGGCAATTTCAATATCCACACTGTAATTGGATTCGATCGAAGCTTCCCATTCCACTTCAATAACGCGTTCCGCTTCTTCACCATCCGTGCCGAACGGAATGTTCTGGCAGTCCATCCGGTGTACGGAGACACCGCGTCCGCGCGTAATATAACCGACGATCTCATCACCCGGAACTGGATTGCAGCAGCGTGCAAAACGAACGAGCAGATTATCGATACCTTTAACGGTTACGCCATGCGTCGGACGGTTTTTACGGCTGCTCGCTTTCGATTCCTTCTCGATAATGAGCTCATTGCTTTTTTCTGCTTCTTTGCGCAGCTTTTCCGTCAGCTTCGTACAGATCTGTGCCGCGGTAATGCCGCCAAAGCCAATCGCACTCATCATATCCTCGATATCGTTGAACGCAAATTTCGCAGCCGCTTCCTGCAGCTTATCATCCGCCAGCCAAACGTGCGGCTCCAGGCCAAGACGCTTTAACTCGCGCTCGAGCATATCGCGGCCTTTGGCAACATTCTCTTCACGCTTCTCTTTCTTGAACCATTGGCGGATCTTACTCCGTGCATGGGAGGATTGCGCGATTTTAACCCAGTCTTGGCTAGGTCCGTAAGAATGCTTGGAGGTCAAAATCTCAACGATATCGCCGGTTTTCAGCTTATGGTCAAGCGGCACAATCCGGCCGTTCACTTTCGCGCCAATCGTCCGGTTGCCGACTTCTGTATGAATCCGGTAAGCGAAATCAAGCGGCACGGATCCAGCCGGCAGCTCGATGACTTCGCCGTTTGGCGTAAAGACGAATACCAAGTCGGAGAAAAAGTCCATTTTGAGCGATTCCATAAATTCTGCCGCATCGCGAGTTTCGTTCTGCAGCTCCAGAATTTCGCGGAACCAGGACATTTTATCCTCGAAATTGCCTCCAGGAACAAGTGAGCCTTCTTTGTATGCCCAGTGAGCCGCGATACCGTATTCCGAGGTACGATGCATATCGACGGTCCGGATTTGCACTTCTGTCGGTTCTCCGTTAGGTCCGATTACGGTCGTATGCAAGGACTGGTACATATTCGCCTTCGGCATCGCGATATAGTCTTTGAAGCGGCCAGGCATTGGCTTCCACAACGTATGAATAATGCCTAGCGTAGCATAGCAGTCTTTAATGTTCTCCACGATGATGCGGATTGCCATCAGATCATAAATTTCATTAAACTGCTTGTTTTTCGCCGTCATCTTTTTATAAATGCTGTATATATGTTTAGGACGTCCGGATATATCTCCTTCAATGCCCATTTCCTCAAGCTTTTCTTTAATACGGAAAATAACGTCAGAAATGAATTGCATCCGTTCCGCACGTTTCTTCTTCATTAAATTGGCAATGCGGTAATATTGCTGCGGGTTCAAATAGCGGAGGGCAATATCCTCCATCTCCCATTTGATCGCGGAAATACCGAGCCGGTGTGCAATTGGACAAAAGATTTCAAGCGTTTCGTAAGCGATTCGCCGCTGCGCTTCCTCTGACTGGAATTTCAGCGTACGCATATTATGGAGCCGGTCGGCCAACTTAATGAGAATGACGCGAATGTCTTGGGCCATCGCCACGAACATTTTGCGGTAATTCTCATTCTGCTGTTCTTCCTTCGAACGAAAACGAATCTTCTCCAGCTTTGTCAAGCCGTCGACAAGCATTGCGCAGGTTTCGCCAAATTTCGACCGCACTGTCTCCAAATCCACAGTCGTATCCTCAACGACGTCATGCAGCAGCGCTGTTATAATCGACAGCACGTCCATCTGCATATCGACCAATATATCGGCTACCGCAACCGGGTGCAATATATAAGGCTCCCCTGATTTGCGCACTTGTCCATGATGGGCTTGCTCCGCAAACTCATAGGCTTCCCTTATGCGTAATAAGTCTTGTTCCTTCATATAGGCCGATGCCTTTTCGAGTAACTGCTCAATGCCCATGAAAATTCCCTTTCTGAAAAGCCTTCGGTTCGACTCCGATTCCGCATTTTCCGAGTTTTCTTAATATTATCCTGTAAGAGCGGCGTTGCGTCAACTATGGAGTCATGGTAATCGCCCGAAAATCGTTAACTTTCCGAATTAGCGATTGGATGGATCTGCGCCGGAATCATCACTTGTACACAAGTTCCTTCACCCGGCTCACTCTCAATGGCAACGCCGTATTCTTTGCCATAGTAAAGCTGGATGCGCTCGTGAACGTTGCGGATGCCGTAGCCACTGCGCTCAGCGGCCGCCGTCTCGTTAAATATGCCATCTATTGTCGACTGCGGCATGCCGCTTCCATTATCGATAATGTGGAAGAAAATCATCGCATCGTCCTGCCAGCCTCCGACAATTCGAATCTGAATTCGATCGCCCCGCCAAGCGTGCTCCAGAGCGTTCTCAATAAAGGGCTGCAGGATGAGCTTCACGGCCGAATAAGGAAGTATCGACGGATCAATCTCATAGACGACCTCGACCCGCTCCGCGTATTTGATTTGCTGAATATCCATATAGGCCTTCACTTGCTCGATTTCCTTAGCGATAGGAATGATCGTCTGCCCTTCGTTCAGCGTCAGCCTGTAGAACTTAGCCAGGTTCATGACCATCTGATGCTGCTTGTCCACCTCGCCGAATTTGGCAAGACGGCTAATCGAAGAAAGCGTATTGTATAGGAAATGCGGATTGATCTGCGCTTGCAGCACTTCCAGCTCCGCTTCCTTTTTCTTCAAGTTCGTTACATACACCTCTTCAATCAAGCTTTGCGTCTTTTTCCCGAGCTCGTTCAGCGAAGCTGCAATCGTCGTAAACTCATCATTGCCGCTGTATTGGATGCGTCTATGAAAATCTCCCTGACGGAAAGATTGAAGCACCGATACAACCTTCAGAACACGACGGGAAAATGTACGGGACACGAAGGCTGCGACAAAAGAGATAACGATACCGCATAGCAGGCAAATAATGATCGTCAGCCTGTCGACCTTCTTCCTATCCTCCTCAAATACGGAAGAAGGGATCAACGCCGTCAATTTCCACCCTAAGCCCGGAAGCGTCTGATCGATCGTTAAATGGCTTCCGCTGCTCGCCTCATTGCGGAATTCATCCTCTGACTGAACAGCACTTCCCGATGAATAAAGCAGATGGCCGTTTTCATTCGTAATGACGAGCGTGCTGTCGCCACCGATTTTATGATAATCGACGCTCTGAAAGATGTCGTTCAAGTAAGTGCTGATTCGCACAAAGCCAATTTCCTTTAGCTTAGTCGGGTCCGTCGTATCGACGATACGCCGCAGCAGCGAAATCCGGCCGTACTTGGCATCATCCTCAACCTGCTTCCATTCCATCGTCTCGCCGAATTTTTCCTTCGGAAAATCAGCATACCATTCCTTATGCTCGATCCGCTTCAAATGCATGACATCAAAGAACCGGCCCTTAATTCTCAACGGATCGATATTTGAGGTGTCATAATAGATTTCCGGGAGTGTTTCGTTGCTGAAATAGATCGTCAGCCATACGTTCCGATTGGTCGATTCAATTGTCTGCCAGAACTTAGGCATAAGCAGGTTGGTCGTCGCTTCATAGCTCACCCATCCCTCTTCGTAATGCATCAGCTGCTTGGACAGCTTGGAATCGAAATACAATAAATCTGAGAGTCTGGTCGTATCGTCGATCTTGTACATCATATTGTCCTGAATCTGCTGCAGCGTGCCCTTAATCGCCGTTTTCGTCTGCGTACGAATCGAATCTACCATAATGGAATTGGCGATATATCCGAAAATAAAGATCGGGATGACGATCAGCAGAATGTACGATACGAGAAGCTTCACGCCAAATGGAATGAAGCTTCGTTCTTGCTTATGCAGAGGTGCTCCAGCCATCGTCAAATTTTTCTCCTGAATTCGATCGGTGTCATCCCGAACGTCTCTTTGAATTGTCTGCTGAAATAGGGCATGTACCGATAGCCGACGAGATCGGCAACCTCGTAGATTTTCACCTTTGGATCTTTAAGCAGCTCTCCTGCCTTCTCCATCCGCAGAGAAATAACATATTCGCTGAACGTTTTGCCCGTCTCTTCCTTGAACATTAACCCCAAATAGTTCGGCGAAAAACAAAAGTGGTCTGCCACTTCTTTGAGCGTCAAACTCTGATTCATATGCTGCTTCATATATTGGATCATCTCATGAATGAGCTTCGTATTCTTCTTTAGTTCACCGCCCGCATTGAACAACGGGGGCACAATGGCAGCGGTTTCTTTGTTTTGATGCTGAATCGCTTGCAAGTACGTATCCCTGAGCTGTTGTTCCTTAGCCTGACGTTCCCGTTCCTGATTCAAATCCTTCGTTATCGCAACAAGCGCCTTAATGAGTTCATTATCGTCCATCGGCTTCAGCACATAGCTGTAGGCCTTTAATGACAACGCTTGCTTCACGTAGTGAAAATCCTGATAACCGCTTACAAAAACAATCCGCAAGTCGCTGCATCTGCCTGAATCAAGCGCTTTGCGAGCAAGCTCCAGCCCGGACATGCTGGGCATATGGATGTCTGATACGAGAATATCAATCTCTTTCTCCATTAATACATCATAAGCGGCAAAGCCGTTATGAACTGCTGCGACCACTTCCAGTCCCAGTTCGGTCCATGGAATAAATGTGCGCATTCCTTCGAGATCTAATACTTCATCATCCGCAATCAATACTTTATACATGGGATCATCTCCGTTTGAAAAAGAATAGAAATGAAGGGACAGGCTCAAAACGGCATCGCCGTCCCTAAGAGGACGGCGACCGTTTTTACCTATTATAACCCGAGATAATGCCCGATGTTAATTACCTTGCATGCTTTTCAGGTTTTCTTGCCATTTTGCAGTTTTGTAAGCGAGCAATTTGTCGTAGCCGACCGCTTGCGCGTCCTTCTCCGCTTTATCGAGGATCGAAAGGACTTCCTCGTCGCTTTTTGCATAAAGCGCTTTGGCTCTAGCTTCTTTATAAATCTCCTCGAAGCTTGATGCAATGATGCCTTCCGGGGAATCCGGAGCCGGCGCCATGTTGATGAATTGCGTCGCGTTGTCCTGCGTTTTCCAAGTAATCTCGTTTTGCCAACGAGCTTCCCAGCTTTGTTTCTCAACTGGAAGCGTGAGCTCATGCTTCATTTTCGACTTATCGATAAATACGCTGTTGCCGTTCCATTGGAAGTTAACAGTCGCATCCATCATTTTCGTACGGCCTTCTACGTCTGTATCGTATGCTTCCGTAAAGATAGGAGCACCGTCTTCGTCATGTCCGTTCCAGTACTTGCCTTCAGGTCCCCAGAACAATGTCCGTGTGCCTTCTGGTCCAGTCAAGTAGTCGAGGAATGCGAAAATTTTCTCAGGATCTTTAGCGGATTTCGTAATGACGCTTACGTTCCAGCCCAGTTGGGTGTACGTACCCGTCCATACTTTGTTTTTGTCCACGCCTTCTTTGTGAACCGGCCAGATCATAATGTAGCCGTCGTTTGGATCTTTTTTCTTCAGCTCGGCATCGCCTACTGCGCCGTACTCTGTCGGGCTGGCGCCTGCAAATACAGCAGCTGTGCCGTTATAAGCTTGCTCTTTCACTTGGTCCTTCGTTTGTGTCAAAGCGTCCTGCGACATCAGCTTCTCGCGGAACAGCTTGCTTGCATATTGCATCGATTCGCGGAATACCGGGTCTACAAACAGAGAAGTCAGCTTGTCGCCTTGCGGTACAGCGCGATTAGCTACGTAAGCAGGCGTGTAATCATTTGCGAAGCCGCCGAACAATACGTCCAGACCTTGACCGTCAATCGCCAAATCCGGGTTAAACGGCGTTACGTTCGGATATTTTTCTTTCACTTGTTTCAAGTAGTTGTAGAAATCGTCAGTTGTCTCAATAGCAGGCGAACCAAGCGATTCATAGATTTTTTTGTTCACCAGGTAACCGGAGTTGCCGATTGGCTGCGACGTATACCAGTTCGGGAACTGATAGATTTTGCCGTCGCTGGAGCGAAGCATGTTAATCGCTTCTTCGCCTACCCACTTCTTAAAGTTCGGATATTTATCCAAATATTCATCGAAAGGAACGAGCATGTCTGCTGCACGCAGACGTTCTACATCGGCGCCGCGGTCAAGCCAGATGACGTCAGGCAGTTTGCCCGAAGCGATCATCGTGTTCAGCTTTTGAGCAGCATTGCCGCCGGATTGAACTGGCGTAATGTCGATTTTTTTGTTTTCTTTAATCCATTTTGTTGCCTCGTCGCCGCCCCAAGGCGGCATTGTGTACCAATCATAATGTCCATAGAATGAGAAGCTGAGCGGCTCGCTGCCAAGCTCAAAACCTGCAGCAGCCGTTTCACCGCCGCTATCCGTTGTCGTGCTAGGGGACGGGCTTGAATTGCTATTCCCATTGTTTCCTTTGCCCTCATTCGAACTGCTGCAGCCGGCCAGCGCCGCAACTGCTACGAGCATCAAGGCCAATACTAGAAATGCCGATTTTCTCCATCTGTTCATTCTGTAAACCCCTCTCTTCATTTAATTATGTTCAGCGGAAACGGATTTGTCGACCATGAGGTTTAACAATCCGTCTCACGTTGAAGATAAAGCAAGCTACTCTTTCAAAGATCCGACCAGAACGCCTTTTACAAAGTACTTCTGCACAAATGGGTATACCATGATGATCGGCAGTGTTGCGACCATCATCGTCGCCATCGACAGCGATTTGCTTGTAATGCTCTTCATCGAGGAAAGCCTGCTTTGCGAAGCGGAGTCGAGCTGCGACATCTGCTCGCTCATAATATTGGAATTCAGAATTTGCTGAAGCATCGTCTGAATAGGGATAAGCTTTTCTTTGGTAATATAAATGCTTGGGTAGAACCAGTCGTTCCAGTGACCCACCGCGGTGAACAGGGCGAGCGTTGCAATAACCGGACCTGACAAAGGAAGTACAATCCGGAAAAACGTCGACCAATAACCGCAGCCGTCGATTTTCGCCGATTCTTCCAGACCGGCTGGAAGCCCATTGAAGAATGTACGGAATATGATCATGTTCCACACGCTGATCAAACCAGGAATGATAAACACCCAGAATGAATCCATCAGACCTAGGCCGCGAATAACGAGGAATGTCGGGATGAGACCACCGCTGAAATACATCGTAATGATGCAGGCGATCATATAAAATTTACGTCCCATCAGCTCGCGCTTCGTCATGCCGTAAGCGAATATCGCGGTCATCAGAATGGAAGCGATCGTCCCGATCACAGTTCTCATGACTGAAATATAGAAAGCTTCCAGTATCCGTTTGTCCTGAAACACGACTTCATAGTTTTCTAAAGTGAAAGCACGGGGCCAGAATGTAATACCCCCAAGCGCCGTGTCCATCCCTTTGTTCAATGAGACAACTGCGGCGTTCCAAAACGGATAAAAGGTAGTAAAAGCAATGATTACTAATGCTGCGTATATGAATAGGGTTAAACTTCGGTCGCCGAAGCTTGCTTTTATTTTCACGGCTGCCGTGCCTCCTTCACCATTCTCATGCTGTTGCTGCTAGTACGATCTACCATAAGCTGTTGCCAGTTCTGCGAGCAAGTAAGTTGGCGAAAGTAAGCAAGCCTACGCTAATTATCGCTTTGAACAAGCCAACCGCCGTGGCGTAGGAGAACCGCTGACCGCTTATACCTGTTCGGTATACGTACGTATCAAGCACGTCCGCCACCGGCTTTAACACCGGATTGACGCCGAGGAGCAAGAGATCCTCGAAACCTGCGCTCAGTAGATTGCCGATAGCCAGAATCATAAAGATGATGACGACAGGCATAATCGTTGGAATCGTAATGAGAAAAATCTGTTTGAACCGGCTTGCTCCATCGATGGAGGCCGCTTCGTACATGCTGGGATCAATGCCTGCAATCGCTGCCAGATAGACGATAGATCCAAATCCAATTTCTTTCCAAACCCCTGTGGTGACGATAATCGTCCAGAAGTATTCCGGTATGGACAGAAACCCGATCGGCTCGTCGATCAGTCTGAGCGACTGAAGCAAAATATTCAAACTGCCGTTTTCCGTCGACAATATCGAAATCGCAAAACCCGAGACGATTACCCAGGACAGAAAATGCGGCAAATAGCTGACGGTCTGTACAATTCGTTTGAAATACATGTTTTTCACTTCGTTGAGCATGAGCGCTAGAACGATCGGCGCCGGGAACCCGATGACCAGCTTCAGAAAGCTGATGACGATCGTATTGCGCATGACTTTGTAAAACTCAGGAGCATGGAAAAACATTTCGAAATGTTTGAATCCTGCCCATGGACTGTCTAGGAACCCCTTGAAAATGTTGTAGTCTTGAAATGCCATAAGTACGCCGTACATCGGAAAATAACTAAATACAAGAATCAGCAGAAGCGCCGGGATTACCATTAATTGCAAATCCCATTGTTTAAGTAATCTGCCCAGTTTTGTCTTCTTCTTGAGCGCTTGTTGTCTCTCCGTTATTGCTGCAATCTCTGCCATCTCATTCCCTCCTCACATGTTTTATTGTAAGGGGGGATGTTCGCCGTTTCTATTTGCCAGACCAACGATAAATGATACTTTTCAATGAAATGTTACTATTCATCACATTATTGCATGCTAAAATCACATTTTTGAAAGAAAAGATGAAAATGAATCCGTTTGCAAAAATGAAGCGAAAAAATGAATCCGTTACCATCTAACATGAGTCTTCCGTACATATTAATAAATAACATATATCTAACATCATTTGCGATTTATCGATTGCTTTAATTATCACCCCTTTCATAGGCAACAAAATGAAGCCACTCATTTGAGTGACTTCATGAAATACTTTAGATTTTCGTTTATCAATGACAAATTTCCATTTTAATGTCATAGCAATAAACAAATTGCGTATAATACATCGTTACATACTTTTCCTTAATTAATATTTCAAAATATGAAGGGAGGTGTTTTCTATGAAAAAAATCGTTTTAATTCTATTAATCGCTTGTTTCTCTTTCTCTACTCATGCATTTGCCGCCTACACAGCGACTTCGCATGAATTGACGGTATATCAACCAGCTCAGTATAAATTAAATGCTGCTGTATGGAGTGGTACTAATGATACCGTTGTCCTTTCGCTATATTCCAAATCGCCAAATGGTCAACTTTCCAAAGTATTTTCAACTACCGTGAATATTACTCCAACATCGAGTCCGATAGACATATCGTTAGGATATCTAAGCTCAGGTACTTATATTCTTAAAGGAGATTTCCAAGGATCTAATGGCGGTGTAGAGCCAGCTAGTTTGCATCAAGTTTATTAGCCAATAATATGGATTGAGAGCGACCAAGCAGATGACCTCTATCGTTTTTACATCGCGGGCAACCTGCTTTGCCTGGAATCTCTTTCGCATAAAAGAAGCACCTCAATACCGCCTTTACAGCGGAATTGAGGTGCTTCTTTACTACAATATTGTTCGATACAGTTCCGTTCTTCTGACGAGCAGCTATCTTCTAGTCGTAGTTAATAAGCGAAGCCACTTCGATGCCGTCCAATTTCTCCCGGCCCGTTAAGTAAGTAAGCTCAATCAAGAATGCTGCGCCAACAATCTCTCCGCCCAGCTGGCGAACCAGATTGATGGAGGTGGCAATCGTACCGCCTGTCGCAAGCAAGTCGTCGGCAATGAGCACACGTTGACCCGGCTGGATCGCATCCTTATGCATCGCAAGGCTGTCCTTGCCGTATTCCAGATTATAACCTGCCTCAATCGTCTCGCCTGGCAGCTTGCCGGGCTTGCGAATTGGCACGAAGCCTACGCCAAGCGCTAACGCCAACGGTGCGCCTACTACGAAACCGCGAGCCTCAGGGCCGGCGATAACGTCAATTTGCAGGTGCTCGACGAGCTTGCGCATTTCCTCGATCGCGGCGCGGTATGCAGGGCCATCCTTCAAAAGTGTCGTAATGTCCTTGAAGCGAATGCCCGGCTGCGGATAATCAAGGATTACCCGGATATAATCTTTAAAGTTCAAACTCATTTAACATTCAATCCCTTCTGTTCGTACAAATCCATTATGCCAATTCTTCATACACGACATGCGGTGCAGACTCTGCCTTGCGCTTCTCCGACCGGTAATGCGCAGAGGTGCTTAGATCACGCTTCTGCGGAGAAGGGACGACAGATACATATTCATTATCCATCTCAATAAATGCCAAATCGCGAAATACGAGCAGCATCATCCCTACCGTCTCGGGAGCCCAGCCGCATAACGGCGAGAGACGCTCCGTAAGCCCTGCTAAAGGGACCTGCTTCCACTCCCGCAGCAATTGATACACTTGTCCAAAATGCTGCCGTTCCGGAAATTTCACCGCATTCTCGCCGACATACAAGTCTTGAATGAGCAGCTGCGGCTTGCGCTGGCCGTTCCATTCATTGATCGACAGCTCGCCGATCACATCGATAGGCGTACCATTTTGCAATTGGGCGGATAAGTCCCCCATGCTGAAGCCTACAGCCTCCAGAGCCGCACGGCTTCGTGAGTCACTGCTGCGGAGCGAGAGCTTCAGATGCTTCGATTCTTTGCCCATCGTACGACGCTCCGAAAGCTCTGCTCCTTGAAACAGCAAGCGCGGGGACGGATTTCCCGCACCGAAAGGCTCCAGCTGCGACAGCTGGGTGATCGTTTCCACGCTTGCATCGCGGACATCGCATACGAGGTCCACGGGTGTTTTTGGAATCCAAT
This sequence comes from Paenibacillus radicis (ex Gao et al. 2016), assembly GCF_014641555.1. Classification (GTDB taxonomy): domain Bacteria; phylum Bacillota; class Bacilli; order Paenibacillales; family Paenibacillaceae; genus Pristimantibacillus; species Pristimantibacillus radicis. Next base: position 17,705 of record NZ_BMHY01000012.1, on the reverse strand, counting down.
CCTGCTCCGTCAGCCACTCATCAGCTAGCAAACCAAGACGGCTCTCCAGCTCGGCTAAACGGTCCCGGTGCAGGCTCATGCCAGCAGCCGCCTGATGCCCGCCATAATGGTCCATCAGCTCGTCGCACTCAGTAAGCGCCGCATGCAGGTCATAGCCATCGATGGACCGTGCCGAGCCTTTGCACATGCCGCTCTCGCCGTCTATTCCGAGAATGACGACGGGCTTGTAGTGACGCTCCAGCAGCTTGGAGGCTACAATGCCGATAACACCGACATTCCAGCCTTCGCCGGCCAGCACAATAACGGAGGGAACAGGTCTTCCCTCCGTCTTCGCCGCCACACATTTCTCATCCCATTGCTGCGCAGCTTCCTTCGTAATGCTCTCAACGATGCGCTGGCGATCCTTGTTCAAGACATCAAGAGATGATGCCGCTAGAATGGCATCATCGTAATGGCTTGTCGTCAGAAGCTCCACAGCCCGCTTGGCATGATCGAGTCGCCCCGCCGCATTAATTCTCGGAGCCATACTGAAAGCAACCGTCGTGGAGGTTACCCCCTCAAGCTCGAAGCCTGCGGCTTCCGCAAGCGCGCGAAAACCGATGTTGCCCGTATCACGCAGGCGGTCTAATCCGCAGCGGACGATATAACGGTTCTCGCCGACCAGCGGCATAATATCCGCAATCGTGCCTAAAGCGACGATATCCGTCCACTCCATCGGAATCCGTCCCATCAGCGCTTGCGCCAGCTTGAAAGCGACGCCTACGCCAGCCAAGCCTTTGAACGGATAGGAGCAATCCTCCCGTTTCGGATTGACGACTGCACAGGCATCGGGAATCCGCTCTGGCGGCTCGTGATGGTCAGTTACGACAACGTCGAGACCTAACTGCTTAGCGAATTCGATTTCTTCATAGGCGCTGATGCCGGTATCCACCGTAACGATTAGTTTCACGTCATCGGCAGCCGCCAGCTCAAGTGCCGTACGATTCAAGCCGTAGCCTTCCAAAGCACGGTGAGGAATATAATAATCGAAATGATAGCCAAGCTCCCGGAAGACATGAACGAGCAGAGAGGTGCTTGACACCCCGTCTGCATCGTAGTCTCCGTATATTCGTATTTTCTGGCCTTTGTCTGCCGCTTCCTTGATGCGGGCAACCGCCTCTGCCATCCCTTTCAATAGAAATGGATCATGCAGCTGCTCGTCGCCGCCCCGGAGAAAGGCTTCGGCCTCTTCAACTTTGCCGTAGCCCCTTTGTACGAGCAGCTTAGCAACGAGAGGCGGGACGTCCAGTTTCTCTCCCAGCAGGTCAGCGGCCAATTCATGTTCATTGCTCCAAGGCGCCAAAATCCAGCGTGTCTTTGCTTGTATCACGCCGAGTTCAACCCCTTCCTGACATTCCGTTCGTTACTTCTATTGCAGCAGCGTCGGCGCATGCTCTTGATTCGGATCATGGTTCGATTTGTACGGATAACCCGGATCATAGGGCTCGACATGAATCGTAACATCCGTCAAATGGGTGAACCGAAGCAGCAGCAGCTGTTTGACCCGCTTGGCAATGTCATGCCCTTCCAGCACGGAAATACGCGGATTGACGCTAATAACAACATCAGCTACCACGTAATGGCCATGCTCCTTCGCCTGCAGCGATTCTACCGTTATGACGCCTTCTACCCGTTGGATCAGCTGCATAAGATCATCCGCATCCTCGTGCTGGACGCTGGCAGCGTATTGCTTGCGAGATGCTTCCGCTAGCAACTTGCAGCCGCCCGCCGCTAACATGACCGATATAGCAATCGCCGCCGCCGGTTCAAAGTAATAGAGCGATTTGACGCCTATCGCTTGGCCGACCAAAGCACCGCCCGTACCGATCAAGGCAGTAAGTGAAGCCAGCAAGCCCCATTGCCTCTCCCTGACCGGCAGCAGAAGCTGCTGCACGACAATGCCCGCGACAATGGCAGCCAGTGCGCTCCAATGCGGTGCCTGAAGCGGCTGCTGCCCAGCCATCCAAATATCTTTTCCCGCAGCGATGCCGATTTCCACTCCCGCGATAATGAGAGCAATCGGCAGTATGATCGCAGCGATTCGCGAAGCTGAGCCCTTGCCGTCCTCCGAAGCCTCCCGCTTGCTGCTCCGAAGCCGAATGCCGGTCAGTGCGGCAAATGCCGCAACTGCTTGCCCCGCCGAGCGAAACGCGTCGGCGAGGAGCACTTTGCTGCCCGACAATACGGCGACAATGCCTTTAAACAACGCGAGCGCCGCATTTCCCCACAAGTCCGAGCGACTAGCCGTCTCTGCATCAGCATACCGTTGTTTGATTGACATATAGCCTCCAGCGTGGTATTCCACTTCTTTAAATAGTTAAACAGCCGATTTTGCCGGTTGGGACGTTTTTGGCTTTTGTTTGCCTTTAAGCACCAGCCAAAGCGGAGCCGCGATACAAATGGACGAGTATGCGCCACTTGCCAGACCGATCATTTTCGCCAAAGCAAACAGTTTGATCGATTCGCTGCCGAAAATGAATAAGCAGACTGCAATTATTAATACGGCCAATACCGTATAAAGATTCCGCGCCATCGTCTGCCACAAGCTTTGGTTAACCATTTCCGCAAGCTGCTCATTGTTTTTAAACTTGCCGAAGCGCAAATTTTCCCGAATACGGTCGAAGATAACGATTTTATCGTTGATGGAGTAACCGATCGTCGTCAAAATTGCTGCGATAAATGGCAGATCGACTTCCAGCCGGAAGATCGAGAAGATCGTAACAACGACAAAAGCATCATATAAAATCGCGATGTTTGCCGCAAGCGCAAACCGCCATTCAAATCGGATCATCACATAAAACATGATGAGCAAGCTGGCTACAAGTACAGCAACAATCGTCTTCTTGCCAAGCTCTTGCGCCATGTCCGGCGATACGATATTGACTTCGGATGATACATTTTCGCCATATTTTGCCGTAAATGCACCTTCAATTTCTTTTACTTTGTTTTGCTCCAGCACTTCATCGAAGCGCGCGGATACCCGGTCGCCCTTGTCGCCGCCGACTGTTGGAATGACATCTGTAATACCAACGCTCTCAATTACAGCCTTCGCATCGGCTTGCGTCAATTTTTGACCAACCGAAATATCCATATTCGTGCCGGCTTTGAAATCGACCCCGTAGTTCAGATTGAATACAAGGAGCGACACAATACCAAGCACCGTCAAGATGATCGAGAATGAGAAAAACTTCTTGCGGTGTTTAATAAAGTCGAAATGCACCGTCGTATTAAAGTTCACGGATTTCTGCCTCCTTCACGCCGAAATAGCTAGGTTTCGTAAACAGGTTGCTGCGAATCAGCAGATGGATTAGCAGGCGCGCCAGGAAAATATTCGTTACGATACTGACGAGAATACTGTAAATCATCGTCAGCGCAAAGCCGCGGATTGCCCCGTTGCCAATGTAGTAGAGAACACCGCTGGCAATAATGTTCGTAATGTTCGCATCCATAATGGTACGGAACGAGTTTTTCGAGCCGGCTTTAAGCGACGACAGCAAGCTTTTGCCGCTTCGGATCTCTTCCTTTATTCGCTCATACATAATGATATTGGCGTCAACCGCCATGCCTATACCGAGTACGAATGCGGCTATGCCCGGCAAGGTTAAGGTAGCGTTCAAGAGCTCGAAGACGAGTACAAGAAGCCATGTATACGTTAATACCGTGATGCCGGCAACAACGCCCGGGATCCGGAACAGGATGACGAGAAACAACAGAACGATAGCTGTACCGATAAGGCCTGCGCCAACGGTATCCTGCAGCGATTGTTGTCCAAGCTTGGCTCCGACGCTTTGCGTGTACTTCTCAGTCAGCTTCAGCGACAACGCGCCCAAGTTGATCGTATCTCTCAGGTTATTGGCTTCGTCATGAGTGAAATCACCCGTAATTTGAGCGGAACCCCCGCTAATCGGATAGTTGACCATTGGATTGGAGAGTTGTTCTTCATCCAGATAGATGGCCAGTCTCTTGCCTGTCAGCTCCGTCGTTACCTCTTCGAATTTCTTCGCGCTTTTCAGCTTGATCGTAACGATTGGGTTACCCACTTGGTCATACTCGACTTTAGCCGCGTTTTGCACGAAGTCGTTACCGTTCAGCATAATTTTGCCGTCAGGATCGCGGAACGTCAGATTGACAGGTTTGTTAATAACCTTTCTGACTTCTTCCTCATTGGAGACGCCGGCAAGTCTAACGCGAATGCGGTTGGTGCCCTCAGTCGTTACTTCAGGCTCTGCGATACCAAGCTTGTCCGCCCGGTCTGCCAGACTGCTTGCCGTTTTACGAAGCGATTCGGGAGTAACCTTCTCTCCGCCTTCCAGTGGAGAAGCTTCGTACAAAACTTCAAATCCGCCTTTCAAATCCAGCCCCAGTCGCATATTTTTGACCAATGACGGGCTGCTCCAAGCGATCACGCCAAACATAATGACAACGATCCCAAGGAAGGCTGCTAATCTCTTCCAATTCATACGTTCATAGTCCCCCTTATGATCTCAATATTCCTATTATACTTGCGAGTAAAATGCGAGTCAAAAAAAAGAACCCTTCTGATGAGGATTAGAAATGGGTTCCCCGGTAAGCGTTTAACGTCATGAAATTCATAAATTTAGTCACCTTCAGCGACAAAATGTCATTTACGATTTGATGAAGTTCAGGCTGTCCGGTTTTGTTGTACTTCTCGCTGACGCAAGCCCAGACTTCCCTCGCCGTCACATGCTCGTACCCGATGAGATGAAACTCCTCCGCTTTGCTGCTGCACAGTTGCTCGATCATGCTGTTGAGCTCGTCATCCCTCATGGCGCTTCCTCCTGCTCTTGTACTCGTAATTCAATACCCGCATCGCACGCTACATATTCGCTATGCCATCTTCATATTCCTGCATGGATTTTCGAATTGATAAATTTGGATGATTCATGAATCGGACATGCCGCGCATAAAGATGTACGGGAAGCCTGTCTCCATCGCATCGGCTAGATTTCGGACGGGCGCGAGTCGTAGAAGAAGAGATGAGGGAATTGGATGACGAAACAAAATTTCATTAAAGGGGCCATGATTTTATTAGCTGCCGGCGTCATAAACCGGATTCTCGGATTTGTGCCGCGCATTGCTCTTCCTCGCATTATTGGCGCGGAGGGAGTCGGACTCTATCAATTAAGCTACCCGTTTCTTGCCGTCATGCTGACTGTAATTACCGGCGGGATTCCGCTTGCTGTCGCCAAGTGGATCGCCGAGGCAGAGTCCCGAGGCGATTCTGCGCGCGTAAAACAAATTTTCCGCAATGCAATGGTACTTACCGTGTGCCTTGCGCTGCTAATGACTTCTGCGCTGCTGCTGTTTGCGCCATGGATTACAGCACATTTGCTGCCTGACGCCCGTGTATACCGTACTCTGCTAACGATGACACCACTGCTGCTCATTGTCGGCATTTCTTCGGTCTACCGGGGCTACTTTCAAGGCAAGCAAGATATGGTGCCAACCGCCGTATCTCAGATAACGGAGACGGTCATTCGTATCATCTGCTCGCTGACTTTCGCTTTCCTGCTCCTGCCTAAAGGAGTAGAGTGGGCAGCGGCTGGCGCCATGCTTGGCGTGGTCGTTGGCGAAATCGGCGGCTTGGCCGTCATGCTGATTAAATACGCGAATGAACGCATGAAGGAAAAACGGCAGGGACACGCAAGCAGCAGCAACGAAAACGGAGCTGATGCTGATTCCACTGAGGAAGATGCATCTCTCCCGCGCACTCCGGTTATGCGGCGTTTGCTCAAGCTTTCCATTCCAGTGACGGCAAGCCGTATGGTCGGCTCTTTATCCTATTTGCTGGAGTCGATCTTTACAGCGCGCAGCCTGGCTGCGGCAGGAATTGCCACTGGTAAAGCTACCGCACAATATGGAGCACTGCAAGGCATGATTATCCCTTTACTGCTGCTGCCTACAGCGCTAACTTACTCATTGGCCTCCTCACTCGTCCCATCCCTTTCGGAAGCGGCTGCACGCGGCGACCGGATTACCATTCATAAGCGGATGCATCAATCGATGCGGCTGGCGCTCGTTGCCGGCGCTCCGTTCGTCGTCGTCATGGGATTGTTTGCTGAGCCGCTATGCCGCCTTATGTACAATCACGCAGAAATTGCGCCGATGCTTCAACTGATGGCACCAATCGGCCTCTTTATTTATTTGCAGGCTCCCCTGCAGGCAGCGCTTCAGGCACTAGATAAGCCGGGAACAGCGCTGATGAATACGTTTATCGGTGCGGTTGTGAAACTTGTACTCATCGTACAGCTTGCCTCCAAACCCGAATTCGGCATTTACGGAGCTTTGATTGCCATCAACGTCAATATTGTGCTCGTTACCGGCCTTCATTATATAAGCGTTCTCCGCTTTATCGGTTTCCGGATGAAAATGCTCGATTTCCTCAAAGTTGGCGCGGCAATGGTCGTCATGGGCGCAGCCGCCAGATGGACGATGAACCGTGAGCCGCTTCCGGCAGAATGGAGCAATTTATTGATTGCCTGCGCCGCCAGTGTAATCGTTTATTTACTGCTCATGATATGGATGCGAATCATCGACCGTTATGATATCGCCAGAGTTCCTTTACTCGGACGATGGTTCAAGTAAAAGAAAAAAAGCCGCGCCTGCAGCAGAAGGGATAACTCCCTTCCCGCTACGGTCGCGGCTTTCGGTCGGAATCGATAAACACTCGGCCTTTGTGATCAATCGTACAAAGAAACACTTCTTTGAAATCGTTGACGCCTTGCTCCTGAAGCACGTTTTTTAGCCAAAAACGCGTTTTTTCTAATTGCGTTAAGTTATTATCCTGCACTTTGCCATCCATAATAAGCGGAACAGGCAGCGTCTCAAACCGGTATTTAGGGGGAATATTTGACGATCCGTTTTTGTTATCGTCTATAACGCCCAGCTCGGATTGATGTGCATGCGACATATCGTGATCCTGGTCATCCTTACTTTCCTTTGGAATGACAGACAGCTTGCCTGTCGTCTCCAAAATAGCAAATTCCACATCCGCGAGCCGGCTCATTCCATTCTCGCGCAGCTGCAGCATCAAATCATCCAAGTTGTAGCGCTGCTTCCGCATCACATCGCGGTTGAGCTTACCCTTCGCCATTATAATGCTTGGCTTGCCGTCGATAAGCTGGCGAAACTTGCGATTTTTCAGTCCAATTATCGCCATCCCCACTTGAATGGCAAGCAATACAACCATTGGCATAATGCCCTCCATCATCGGACGGCTCATATCCTCAATTACGATAACCGCAATTTCCGCGATCATGACGGAAATGACAAGGTCAAAAACCGACAGCTTCCCGATCTCCCTTTTCCCCATCGCCCTCATGATCAAAAATACGATGAAGTAAATAATCACGGTTCGGACCAGCAGGCCCCAAAAATCCAATGAAAATCGCCTCCTCGACATGGCTGCACCTGCATCAGATGAGATCCGAGCAGCCAGTACAGCTATTCTGGCCTGGAGGCGACTGCGTCATACGATCAAGCAAGGTACGAAATTATGGCAGGTTTGTACTATTATGACCGGCTTGGCCATATGGATTAGTAATCGATACTATTTGTAGGGAGGGGTAGGATTGAATCCGATCAAGCAAATTGCTAAGCCGCCACAAATCGGCTCTCCAGTGTTGGCTGGCATCCTGTTCGCCATATTATGGCTTGCTGCCGGAGCTCTGCTGTTGTCGCTGCTGCTTCACTTCGGCAATATGAAGGAGAACAGCCTTCCGGCTTTCTCCATGGGCGTGCATGGTCTTTCCTCGCTTGCAGGCGGGTTTGTATCCGGCAGACGCTCAGGAAAAAGAGGCTGGTACTACGGCGGGGTGCTTGGCGTGTTATACGGACTGCTTATTCTAATTATCGGATTTCTTGCAGCGAATGCCGATCTTAGCTGGCACAGCGGCCTGCTGCTTGTCGTAGCCTTCCTGGCAGGAGCGTTCGGCGGGATGATTGGCGTCAATACGAAGAAATAATAAACGGAAGCCATACCAATCTTGGCTAAAAAACCTTGTAAGCGGCATACTAATCCAAGTTCGACACTGGATAAAGTAACCGGCTTAGGAGGTTTTTTTATTGATACTGTTCCAAACGATGGGATCGGTCGCCGTTTATACGGCGCTTGCTGCTTTTATGCTCATTTGGCTTGGCGCCGGATTAAACCCCTTCGCGGCATCAGCCAAATTCATTCGCAGCCTGATCATTTCCAAGCGCTACGCCTTTCATTTCTTCGCTCTAATTATCATCTTGCTCTGCAATAAGATGGAGCTGCGAATCGAGAGCCAACTCATTACACAATATAATTTCACTGCACTCTTTCATGCTTTGGAAGGCAATATCGTCCATTCCATTCAACAGCTATTCCACCATAAATGGCTGACTCCATTTCTCTCTTTCATGTACATCGTTGTCTTTCAGGCACTTATGCTGTCTTCGCTGGCGGTCTACACGATACAGGAAAGAGGCCGTAACAGCCACCGTCTCTATTACGCAACCTGTTATGCCATTATGCTCAATTACTTCGTCGCCATCCCGTTCTTCTTATTCTTCCCTGTACAGGAAGTATGGTCCTATCAAGACAGCGGAGCTACCTTCTTCCTGCTTGAAGCGTTCCCGTCCTTCGAAAGCCAATACCGGCTGCTTTCGGGTTTGGACAATTGCTTTCCCAGTCTGCACACTTCGATGTCCGTTACGCTCGCCATTCTGGCATGCAGCTCTGCCAATCGCAGATGGGCGGCCATCGTATGCAGCTGCTCAGCGGTTATCCTCTTCTCGATCTTCTACCTCGGGATCCATTGGATTACCGATATGCTAGGAGGATTAACGCTAGGCGTATTTGCCAGCACCGCAGGTCTCAAGCTCAGCGAATGGTCGGCCTATGCAAAAAGAAAGCCTGTCATCTGAAGAAATGCTTCAGATGACAGGCTTTCGGCGGCAGTGCTGCTGCCAGAAAAGATTACTCTGCGGAAGCGGCAGGTGCGCTTGTAATAACCGTGTTGATGGCGCTGCGCTCGAACGTTAGCTTCGTCGTATCATTGACGCGAAGTACGACTGTGTCGTCTGTCAATTCAACGATCGTGCCGTGAAGGCCGCCGATAGTCGAGATTTTATCGCCTTTTTTAAGCTGGCTCAGCAAGGAGCTGCGCTGCTTTTGCTTCTTTTGCTGCGGACGAATAAGCAAGAAATAAAATACCGCGAACATCAGGATGAACGGCCAGATCATGTTAAAAATGCCACCGCCGCCTTCTGCTGCTGCTGCTAGATAAGTAGACATCGTATTGTTTTCCCCCCTTTCTAAAACCCTTTGTCGTTATCGTGCAGGCCGTACGAGGTGAAGAAAGAGTCTCGGAAATCAAGCAGCCGATCCTCCATAATCGCCTGACGAACATTCCGCATCAGTTCAAGCAAGAAATGCAAATTGTGATACGTCGTCAAACGGATACCGAAAGTTTCATCCGCTTTCAACAGATGACGAATATAAGCTCTCGAATAGTTCTGGCAAGTATAGCAGGAGCACTCAGGATCAAGCGGTCCAAAATCATCTGTAAATTTGGCATTGCGGATAACGAGACGGCCTTGGCTTGTCATCGTTGTCCCGTTGCGGGCAATACGCGTCGGCAATACGCAGTCGAACATATCAATGCCACGGATAGAGCCCTCAATCAGCGCATCGGGCGAACCGACACCCATCAGGTAACGAGGCTTGTTAGCCGGCAAAATAGGTACAGTATGATCAAGCACGTCATACATCAAATGCTTAGGCTCGCCTACGCTCAGTCCACCAATAGCATACCCCGGGAAATCCATGGAAGTCAAATCCGTTGCGCTCTGAATACGCAAATCTTTGTGCATGCCGCCTTGCACGATAGCAAAAAGCGCTTGATCATGTGGTCTTGCGTGCGAATTCAGGCATCTTTCTGCCCAACGCGTCGTACGCTCCAGCGATTTCTTCACGTAATCGTATTCCGCCGGATAAGGCGGACATTCATCAAAGGCCATCATAATATCGGAGCCAAGGGCATTTTGAATTTCCATCGCCTTCTCCGGCGACAAGAACAGCTTGTCTCCATTGAGGTGGGAACGGAAATGAACGCCTTCTTCTGTAATTTTACGCATTTCACTCAAGCTGAACACTTGAAAACCGCCGCTGTCTGTCAAAATCGGACGGTCCCAATTCATAAATTTATGAAGTCCGCCCGCGCGCTTCACGATGTCATGTCCCGGACGCAAAAACAGATGATACGTATTGCTCAAAATAATTTGCGCGTCCATCGATTTCAATTCTTCCGGGCTCATCGTTTTAACGGTAGCCTGCGTGCCGACCGGCATAAACGTCGGCGTCTCGATGACGCCGTGGGGGGTGTGAACCCGTCCCAGACGCGCTCCCGACTGCTTGCACTCTTTAATCAATTCATATTTTACAGCCACTGTTTCACTCGTCCTGTCTGTTTAAATTCTAATAGATAATCATTGCATCGCCGAAGCTGAAAAACCGGTACTGCTCCTCGACTGCTTCCTTATATGCATTCATGATGGAATCTCGGCCCGCAAGGGCGCTAACGAGCATCACGAGCGTAGATTTCGGCAAATGGAAATTGGTAATGAGCGAATCGACCAGCTTAAACGTATAGCCAGGGAAAATAAAAATGTCGGTCCAGCCGCTGCATGCCTGAATCGGCCCGCCTTCGAACCTTCCCGCTACCGTCTCCAGCGTACGCGCTGAAGTCGTCCCTACTGCAATTACTTTATGGCCGCTTGCTTTAGCCTCGTTAATAATACGTGCGTTTTCCGAATTCAGTTCATAAAATTCCGAATGCATCTCATGCTCTTCGACTTTGTCCACTGACATCGGCCGGAACGTGCCTAACCCGACATGAAGCGTTACGAATGCAAGCTTAACGCCTTTATCCTTCAATTGCTGCAAGAAAGGCTCGGTAAAATGCAGACCAGCAGTCGGAGCCGCCGCGGAACCTTCATGCTTCGCGTAAACCGTCTGGTACCGCTCCCGCTCTTCCAGCCGTTCCTTAATATACGGCGGAAGCGGCATTTCGCCAAGGCGATCGAGCAGCTCTTGGAAAATGCCGTCGTAATGGAAACGGATCGTACGCCCGCCCATTTCTCCCTCGCTTTCGGCAACGGCACGAAGCAAAGGAGCTCCGTTGCCGTCATCGCCGAACCATACTTCCGATCCGGTTTTGAGCCGTTTCGCAGGCTTAGCCAGCGCTTCCCATCTGTCGCCTTCCAATTGGCGGAGCAGCAGCAGTTCTACCTTGCCGCCTGTTTCCGGCTTCATGCCCATCAATCTTGCCGGGATCACTCTCGTATCATTCAATACGAGAACGTCCCCTTCGTTCATATAATCAGCCACGTCGGTGAAGCGGCGATGCGCCAGCTCTCCCGAATGCCGGTCCAACGCCAGCAGTCTGGAATCTGTCCGGGTCGCAAGCGGCGTCTGCGCAATCAAATGCTCAGGCAGCTCGAAATCAAATAAATCTACATTCATGATTCAATCATTCCTTAGCGATGGTTACATCTTTATAGTAGTATTGCAAAATATAGGAATAGTCATACCCTTGCTGAGCGAGACCCAGCGCCCCGTACTGGGACAAGCCGGCGCCATGGCCGTTGCCCGTACCGATAAAGCGGTAGGCTGCATCCTTGGTCGTCGCCCGGACTTTGCCCTCTCCGTTCATGACGAATGTATTGCCGTCGGCCTGCTTGACGTTCCCGTCCGCACCTATGATATAGACGGGTTGGGAAGCGTTCGTTTTCGTACGTTTTTCTCCGCCTGCGCCAAGCATCGCAACTTTTCCGGTTTCGTCAATCTGGAACAAGGTGCTCGGCAAACCGCCCAGCGCCGAACGCAAGCCGTCCGGATATTTGATCGGCAGCACTGTGCCGTTCACTTTCATTTCCGTTACGCGTCCAGAGAGGCCTTGCTTGCTAACTTCAAGCGAATAGATCGGACCGCCTACGGCTGAACTCGTCTTCCCCTTCATAGAGTCTACCAGCTGTTGAGAAGTAAACGGCCCCCTGATCCAGGACATTTCGTTGTTCTGCACAACACGCTCCAGCACGGTTACTTCGTCGCCGGCATTCAGTTGACCGACGAGCGGCACCGCATCTTGAACGATTGGAAGCACACGCACTTTCGTGCCTGCTGCGTTGACCTTCATTAGTTTGACACCCGCTGCATTCGTCGCCCCCGTTCCATCCAGCAAATCTTCCCGGATATAGCCCGTCAAGCCGCTGGATAGTACGACGCGATACCAGCCGTAGAGCGACTTCTCCGACGCAGCGTCAGCAGGACTTGGGACAGTTTGCAAGTAAGCGACGGAGTTGCCCCAAATTTCTTTGGCGTCGGCGGACTGGCCGCCTGCGTTGGAAGAGAACAAAGCTTCAATCAGCTTGCCATTATACAGGATCACTTCTCCCGCTGTCGCATCAACGGCTTGTATCGTTGCCGCTTTCTCTGTGCCCGTGCCGCTGTAAACCTGGCTGTTGACCGAATCGACCACATGAGCGATCTGGAAACCAAAGCCTTGGTACAGCGCATAAGTGCGGGCAGCGACCGCTTGCGATTTCAGCGCTTCAAGCGGCCAGGAAGCGACCATCTCAGCGCCAACTACCGAATACAAATAGTGCTCGAATGGCAATTCGTTAACAACGGCCAGCTTGCCGTTGAATTCACTCAATTCGAACTCACCTCTATACGTCCGGCTGAATCTTTCCGTCAGCTTTATTGGATCAGAAGAGCCGGGAGACACCCATACCTTCGAAGTTCCGGACGGGAAGGCAAATTGCGTTGCCGGATTGGCAGCTTTGCCGCTTAATGTATGATCGTTGCGGAGCAGCAAGTAAGAGCCTGCTGCAGCTTGCTTCAGGCTGCTTCCTGCCGCCCCTGCCTTCTTCTTGATCAGCTCCAGCCCCGCTGCGGAAGTGGCTGCACCTACCATAACGGTATAGCTGCCTGTGCCGCGCAGTGCGACGAAAGCATCGACGCCTGCCGCTCCGAAGGTTTGCGCAGCTTTATCCGCCGCGCTCTTAGACGTATACGTGCCGCTTTCCAAATGAAGCGGACCTTGTACAGACGCTGTAATACCGCCGGAGGAGCTGTTCAGCTCGCCATCCGCGCTCCATTTTTTCAATGCCGTCTGGCTTTCTGCTAATGTATTGTAGCTGCCTTCCGCAACCTGATAGACCGTTTTTCCGCCTTTAGACAAGGAAGTAATAAAGCCGGTACCGGAAGCTGCTTGCAGCCGTTTATACGCTTTAAGAGCCGTATCGAAGCTTTCGGTCTCTGATACAAGCACCTTATAATTATCAATAATGAACCGGGCTTGCGCGCCAGCATCGAGGCTTAACCATTGCTGCATACCCGAAGGCTGGCGCATGCCGACAGACAACCCGCCTGTCGAAGATAGCGTAGCGACGGGGGTATTTACTTGATATTTCCCCGGCAATTGCAGAAAAATAGCGACTCGTATCGAATCCAGCTGCGGCACCGCACCTTGTGATGGCTTGACCGTCCATAGCGAAACGAGCAATAGTCCAATCATCGTCAATATCGTCAAGCGGCGGTACGACAGAAGTGTCGTTCTCATCCGTTTACATTCCCCTCTCTTGAGACGGCTCGCCGAATGCGGCCGCCTGGTCGTCATTTGGTTTTTACCGTTCAGGAACCGGAAGTCCCAGATGCTTATAGGCTTGATCGGTCGCGACCCGCCCGCGAGGCGTACGCTGCAGGAAGCCAATCTGCATCAAGTATGGCTCATATACATCTTCAATCGTCTGGCTTTCTTCTCCGATGGAGGCAGCAATCGTGTCCAGACCAACCGGACGTCCTGCAAAAGTCGTCATCATCGCCAGCAGCATTTTATGATCGATGCTGTCGAGTCCCATCGGATCGACCTGCTGGAGCTCAAGCGCTGCTATAGCAATTTCATGCGTAATAATGCCGTCTCCCCGTACCTGTGCAAAATCCCGGACCCGCTTGAGCAATCGGTTCGCGATCCGCGGCGTTCCTCTGGCGCGCATCGCAATTTCCATCGACGCTTCGCCGATAATGGAAATATCGAATATTTCTGCGGAACGGCTTACGATATAAGCAAGCTCGTCCACCGTATAAAACTCTAATCGGCTAATGACGCCGAAACGGTCACGCAGCGGCGCTGACAGCAGTCCGGCTCTGGTCGTCGCTCCGATTAATGTAAACGGCGGAAGATCAAGCCGTACAGAACGGGCGCTTGGCCCCTTGCCGATCATAATGTCGAGAGCATAGTCTTCCATTGCCGGGTATAAGACTTCTTCAACCGTACGGTGCAGCCGGTGAATCTCGTCAATGAAGAGCACATCGCCCTCCTGCAGGTTCGTCAGCAGCGCGGCCAAGTCGCCCGGCCGCTCAATTGCCGGCCCCGACGTCGTCCGCAAGTTAACGCCAAGCTCATTGGCGATAATGTTGGAGAGCGTCGTTTTGCCCAGCCCGGGAGGGCCATACAACAGAACATGATCCAGCGCTTCTTTACGAAGCTTTGCTGCATCGATATATATTTTCAAATTTTCTTTCGCTTTGGACTGCCCGATGTATTCCGCTAAATATCGGGGGCGCAGGCTTAATTCTATCGCCTGTTCGTCCATCATCAGGTTGGCGGATATGATTCTATCATCCAATTGCGGTCATCTCCTTCCGTTACCCTTTGAACAGCTGCTGCAAGGCCCGCTTCATTAAGGAATCAACCGTTTCCTCTGCCGTAACGGACGATTGCAGGCCATGCCATGCGCGATCCAATTCAGCGTCCGTATAACCGAGCGACCCCAGCGCTTCTCGCGCTTCCTCCCAAGCAGTGCCCGCTCCTTGAGCATCTCCGCCCGCTTTCGCACCGATTGGCGAAAGACCGGCGACGGCAAGCAAGCCTTCGTCGGAAATAAAGCCTGACAGCTTGTCCTTTAAATCCAGAACCATCCGTTGTGCAGTCTTCTTCCCGATGCCGGGCAGCTTCGTCAGAAAAGCGAGATTCTCTTGATGAATGGCGGCAACGACCGCATCCGGGCGTCCTCCGGCCAGTATGCCAAGCGCCACGCGCGGGCCGATGCCGGATACCTCCAGCAGCTTGCGGAACAGCGATTGTTCTTCTCTCGTTTCGAAGCCATACAGCAAAATGGCATCTTCACGTACATGATGATGAATATAGACCGTGATGGCTTCTTCCTTTGCTGCAAAAGCATACGGATTAGGAGTAAACACCCGATAGCCGACACCTTGTACATCCAATACGATATATTCCGTCTCCAAATGGGCAACCAGCCCGCGTAAAAAATCGATCATCGACGCACCTCATTTATTTTTTGCACCATTACGGCGGAATGGGCGTGGCATATCGCGACCGCAAGCGCATCGGCAACATCATCAGGTTTCGGGATAGCCGAAAGCTTTAGAAACATTTTCACCATCTCCTGCACTTGTCGCTTCTCTGCTTTACCATAGCCAACGACAGCCTGCTTCACTTGAAGCGGCGTATATTCAGAAACCGGAAGACCCCGTTGAGCCGCTGCCAAAATAATGACGCCTCTCGCTTGCCCAACATCAAAAGCCGTCGTTACGTTGCGGTTGAAAAACAATTTCTCAATCGCTACGGCGTCCGGCTTGTACTTGTCGATCAAGGCAACAGCCGAGTCATATACTTGCAGCAGCCTCTCCTGCGAGGGCGTGCCCGCTGCCGTCTGAATGCAGCCGTATTGAACCGGGGTAAGCTTGTGGCCGACTTTATCGATAAAACCAAAACCCGCAATGGCAATGCCGGGATCGATCCCTAATACTCGCAAATGCCCAACTCCTTCAATGATGCGAGGCTTCAGCCCTTCGCAAACTTATGTAAGCAATAATTAATCGCATTATGACTTCGCAACCTCCATTATAGCAAAAATTGCACCCCATGAGAACACGCGTTTGACGATTCCGGCGGGATGACTTTTTTCAGTCTTGCTGTCCGCTGCGATGCTACGCTATACCATTCGGGCAGATCGCTAGATACAATGTCATTCCGTATACTGTGAGACTTATAAGCGCAAAAAAAACGCGAACCCCTAATCGGGGCCGCGGTGTGCTGGACATCATCTATTTGTACCTTGCTGCTGCCGTGAATGATTAATACGTAGTCGGTGTCAGCGCTTTTTCTTCGGCTTGCAGGGCAAAGTCGCTGAATGTGGACAATACGCTGTTATATTCGTCGATATCGGATACTTTGATTCCTTGGGCAAGCTCGTCCACTTTTTCATGGGGCAAACTGCTCTCCATGTACTGAACGTCTAGCTGAAAAAACGTGCGCAGCACCTTTTCCTTGCTTGGCTCACCCTCGAATAAAGAAAAGTAGCCTTTCTTATCTAATCCGAAATAAGCATGCGACCTGCACTCCTCGGACAAATCCTCGACCTGCTCTTCCAGCAAAACGGTCTGACCATCGCGGTCCATTACTGCCGTCCATTCCGGATGCGCTCGGAGAAGCTTAACGATTTGCTGCGAAGCAAGCTGTCCGAGCGGGCGGGTCTCATCCCCGCAGATATACACTCGTCTGAGCTTAACCGCAAGCGCCCCTTCCTGTCCCTCCAGCGCTTCGATGATGCTTGCAGGCTTCGCTTCCTCAGGTTCGACGGACGCTGCAACGGCTGTAGACGGGCTCCCTGCTGCCAACAATGCGGCTGTAAGCCATATCGTGAAGGAGCCTAATATCCATAGCGAGCGGCGGCGACGGCGAAGACGTTTTCTGACCTGCTTCCATATGCTGAACTCCATCATGATAAAGGCCCCTTTGCTTCATTTTGACAATAGTGTTTCCTTAGCTTCCATATCTATGCATGAAGGTTGAATATTGTCGAAAACACATGAAAATGCCCCTCCGTTTTCGTCATACGGAGGGGCTTTTATTTGCAAAATTAGCGGTTAATCCATGGTTTGCTGCCCGTTTTATGCGATCTGGAGCGAGCCGCTACTGTACGAATGACGGCTTTTTTGGGCGCCGATTTTTTAGGTGCCGATTTTGGCGCTGATGTTTTCCCGGCTTTCACCGTCTCGGCAACCGCAACCGGCTGCTCGATTTCATCTTCGCGTTTCCCGCTGCAGCCGCAAGGCTTTTCAGATACGCCTGCAACTCCGCCTGGCCATCCCCCTACAGGCGGGAATGGAGGGAACGGCGGGAAGCCCCACACTGGATAACCATAGCCGCCGTATGGACCTGTGGCAGCAGGAGAAACCGCCCCCGGCCCATAGCCATAGCTTACTTCAGGGCCAATGTTCGACGGGCCGATGTTCGATGGGCCGATGTTCGACGGACCGATGTTCGACGGACCGATGTTCGACGGACCGATGTTCGACGGGCCGATGTTCGATGGGCCAATGTTCGACGGGCCAATGTTACTGCCGGCAACACTTTCAATCGATTCATTGGAAGCTGGCGATACCGCTGTTGGTCCCCAACCGCCGTAGCCATAGCCTCCTGTCGATTCTGGCGATACATTTGATCCCCAGCCGCCGTAGCCATATCCGCCTGTCGATTCCGGCGATACATTTGATCCCCAGCCGCCGTAACCGTATCCGCCTGTCGATTCTGGCGATACTGCATTTGGTCCCCAGCCGCCGTAACCATATCCGCCTGTCGATTCTG
>NZ_BMHY01000011.1:151090-155834 GCF_014641555.1 Paenibacillus radicis (ex Gao et al. 2016) | reverse complement strand
CTTGCGGCTTGCGGCTTGCGACTTGCGGCTTGTTAATTGTGAGTTGCGAAAGCCAGGAACACTTAGGAGGGGGCATTCTGCAGCCAAGCGGAGCGAATCGAGTTCATGATGACTTTTCGAAGATTCTTATCATGTTCCACTCGCGCCAGCGAGCTCGAATATGGAATCAAGAACGGCAGCATGAACCGATTCGCGCAGCGAGCGCGTTATGCCCTATTATCTTTACTCCCTGCTCCCTGCTCCCTGCTCTCTGCTCCCTGCTCTCTGCCCGCTGCCCAGCGCACCTGCCGCCATCCCTCTCATTACCAGAAAACCATTTTGCCGAACAGCGCATAATTGTATTATAATTTCATTATATAGGTGTAACGGCGATATATTTAGATCGAAAGGGGTGTGTCAGGCAGTGAAATTGCTTTCCGAATATGTAGGGCTTAATTTGTGGCTGCTGGCGATTTCAATCGTTTTTTTCTCCTATGACGGGACGATTACGCCTGTCGAAGGTACGATTCTTTTGTTTTTGGTCGCGGTGTGCATTATTAACCTGTCAAAAATAATGAACTACCTTTTTGGCGCGAAAAACAATTCGTAGAGCCGCGTCCTATTTCCAGGGGCTGGCGGAAACGAGCTTGCGAAGTGCATTATTCGCCATCAGAAAAAAACAACCGTTCCGGGTCGTCACCCGCAACGGTTATTTCCATTTCCCCGCTATCCTTCAAGCGCTGCCGCAACCATCTCCGCATACGCCTTGGCACCTGCCTTTTTAAGATGAACGCCATCGTCGCCAAAGTAATCCTTCGCGTCCTCGCTTGCCGCAAACCAGTCAATCAAGTTAACGTTGCTTTTGTCTTCCGCGAAATCGCCAATCATTTCATTGACTTTATTTTGCCAATCACGCGGCACCCGCGTATTGACGAGAAAAACCTTACGTTCCTTGCCAATGGTGTCCAAAAGAGATGTCAGCTGTTTTTTTGTAAACGCGCCATTCGTCCCAAGCTCAATAACGACTGTGCTGCCAAGCTTCCCTTCCTTCTTCAACTGCTCGACAAGCGTTATCGCCTGTTTCATCTGCCTGCCTACTTTACCATCTATTTGGATGCCCGGTACCAATTTTTCTAAATAAGGAGCCGCGTCCAAAATGACCGAATCACCTATTACCGTAACGCCATCTGCTGCCCTTCCCTCAGAACCTGAAGATGATGTAGCTGGTTTTGAGCCTGAGGCTGTTGGTTTTGTCGTGGATGTTGGCTTAGCCGTAGGTGATACCTTCGGCGCAGGTGATGGAGTTGCTTTGGTTCCTGGTGTTACATTTGATCCTGGTTTAATAGATCCGGACGTTACTGATCCAGGCACTTCTGATCCGGATATAACTGAACCTGGAGTTGCCTTTAACGTCGGCGCAGGCAATGTGCCCTTTGATGTCGGCGTTCCTGATGGCGTTTGTACTCCCTCTGATGTCGGCGCTCCTTCCGGCGTTGCTCCTCCAACCGGTTTCCCGGTTGACTTCAACGGCGGCTTTGACGTTGTCAACGGGTTCGACGATGCCCCTAGTACCGCCCCTTCCTCCTGCTGGCCGGAAGCTAAACCTGCTACTGCCGCATTGACTTTAATCCCGCCAGGGAGGCTTGAATAAGCGACCAGACAGCCGCCTAGTACAATCAGCGCCAATATCGCCGCCATCGACTCGCGTCCCAGACGGTTCAAACCGCTTTTTTCCCGAAAACCATGAATTAGACTCCCGAATTCTCCTTGACGGATTGGCACCTCAACGTACCGGTAGGAAAGCTCAGCTAATGCCAGCGTAGCTGCTAATTGAAACATGGCTCTCAAAGGATGAAACTCTTGTGCCTCGACAAGTGGCGTCGACAACGCAATGATCGGAAAATGATATAAATAAATGCCGTAAGACCGAACGCCGATCCATCGGAGCGGTCTGCTTCCGAACAAAGCCGACAATCGGCTGGCCGGATGCGCCAGCACCGCCGTCGCTGCAGCCGTCGCGATTGCTACGAGCAGCATGCCGCCTCTGTACAGCCAGTCGTCATATTGCCCAACACGGGCAATAAAGAACGCAATCACGAGCAGACTAACTATACCAATGGCGTCCACAATTCGCCTGTCTCCACGGCTCAGCGTTTCTGATAGACGACTGCTAGGGCATACAACGGCAAGTGCTGCTCCGATCAGCAGGGCAAAGGCTCTCGTATCCGTTCCATAATAAACTCTGCTGGGGTCAACTCCGGGCTGATAGAGCAGCGCCATCAGAAGCGCCGAGCAGGCCGCAGCGCCAAGCAGACATAACGCCAACTTCCCCCTCTTCGGAACAAAGTGAAGCAGCAGCACCAAAACCAACGGCCACACCAAATAAAACTGTTCTTCCACCGCAAGCGACCAAATATGGCCAAACGGCGACGGCGGTCCAAAACGCTCAAAATAAGAGACATGCTGAAAAATCATTTGCCAATTGTATACGTAGGCTAGAGAAGACAGCAGTTCTCCCCTTAAGGAATGAAACCGGCCCGTATCCGTAACAACGAGCCACAGCGATACGGCTGCAAGCATTAGCAGCATCGCCGGCAGCAACCGCCTTGCGCGTCTGATCCAGAAAGATTTCAGATCGAAACGCCGGTGATTAGCCCGCTGCATTAATAAAATATCGGTTATCAAATAACCGGAAAGAACGAAAAAAACCGTCACCCCCATTAAGCCTCCGGGCATTCCCGGCAAATGAAGATGATAAGCGATAACAGCAAGCACAGCAATGGCACGCAAACCATCCAGTCCCGGCATGTAACGTCTGTTTACGCGGGTTGAATCCGGCATCTCAAGCTGCCTCCTTTTTCTCCGATTCCGGCTCTAAAAAGGGTCGATATCGTACCAGACGTGTTACACTTCGGATTAAGTTGCTGATTCTCCTGCACACTTAAAAAAATCGTTATCGACAAAAGAAAAGGAAAATGCTGTTAGATGTCGAAATAAGTTTGGTTGTGACGAAAATGACCATGCATCGCTCATAATTGCTTAAATTACTGAATTTACTTGCTCAATCTTGTTCATGGATAAAACATTTTTTAATCGTCAATTGTTCGGACACCGCTCTCCAGTTTTTTATCGTTCCATTCAGATTTCAAGCCTTGCCATTCTAAATTAATAACGATAAGCTATTGCTGAATGTCCGCCAGCTAGAATGGAATGACTATACCGGCCAAGCTGCTTAAAATGGATAAATGCATCATTGTAATACTGTATTGCCGGCCAATTGTTATATGCCATCATATTACAGGCCTTATCCCTGCTCTTTTCTTTACAATGCTGAATTCAAAACAAAATAATAACATTACGATTAAAGTGGTGAAACCTCTATGATTCGGGCCATATTGGTAGACGACGAACGGCTCGCTCTGCAGCAGTTAATTCATTTAATGAAAGATTGGGACAATATTCAGGTAATCGCCTCCTATACAGAACCTTTACAGGCCATTAAAGAGGCATCGGTTCAAAAGCCGGATGTCGTTTTCCTCGATATCAATATGCCGGAGCTAAACGGCCTGCAGGCTGCCGAGCAAATTCAGAGCGCCTATCCCGCCGCGGATATCGTATTCATCACAGCTCATGACGATTTTGCACTGGAAGCATTCGACGTCAACGCTCTTGATTATGTGCTGAAGCCGATTCATCGGACGCGGCTCGCAAAAACGATACAGCGACTCGAAAAACGATACGCCGTGCTGCCGGCACCAGCACTAGCGGTTCAGCCCAGTCCCCCGGCAAACCGCCCCGTTGTTTATTGCTTGCAAACCTTACGCTACACAGCGGCAATTCACGAGACGACGGCTGTGTTCAAATGGAGGACCTCTAAAGCGCAGGAACTATTCGCTTACCTGCTGCACCACCGGGAGCGGTTTGTCAGCAAAGATGCCTTGCTGGAGCTGCTGTGGCCAGGCGATGATTTGAAAAAAGCATCGACACATCTGTATACGACGGTCTATCAGGTCAGGCAGTGTTTGAAGCAAGCCGGTCTCCCGATCGAACTAGGCAATATTAGCGGCGGCGAAGGCTATATTTTGCATTTGGGCGATGTGAGCAATGATGCCGATCTTTGGGAAAAAGGAATCAATGAGCTGCCCCCGCTTCATGCTTCCAATTGCAGCAAGCATCAAAAGTGGTTCGACTACTATGAAGGCGATTATTTTGGCGGCTATGATTATATGTGGGCAGAAAGCGAGCGGCAGCGGCT
The DNA here is from genome assembly GCF_014641555.1 of Paenibacillus radicis (ex Gao et al. 2016). Classification (GTDB taxonomy): domain Bacteria; phylum Bacillota; class Bacilli; order Paenibacillales; family Paenibacillaceae; genus Pristimantibacillus; species Pristimantibacillus radicis. Next base: position 151,600 of record NZ_BMHY01000011.1, on the reverse strand, counting down.
TCGCACCGTATGGCTGCATCATTCGATGCAGTTAGCCTCTTTTTATGCGGACAACAACCAGCAGATACAAGCGTTGAAAGTGTACAAACGAATCGTTGCTCTGCAGCCCTATTTCGAGGAGGCCCATTTTGGGCTTATGAAGCTTCATGACCGCAATGGCGAGAGATGGGCAGTAGATGAGCAATACCGTTCACTGCAAAAGCTGATGGAGGAAGAGCTCGGCATCGATATCCCCGCGCACATTCAGCAATGGTATCAATCTTGGACGATGCGCAACGGACGAATTGAGTCTTAACCCTCTCGATGTTCAGATAATGTTCAGATAATGTTCAGACATTCCAATTACTCTTAGTTTTGAATAAAGGAGGAATGCGGAATGGAAGAATTGAAAGTAATGATAGTAGACGATGCGGCCTTTATGCGGAAAACGTTACGGGCGATCATCGAAAATATAGGTCATCAGGTTATTGCGGAAGCTGAGAACGGCTTGGAAGCAATCCGGCTTTACAA
>NZ_BMHY01000011.1:6710-151065 GCF_014641555.1 Paenibacillus radicis (ex Gao et al. 2016) | reverse complement strand
ACTGCTGCAGCCTGATCTCATTACGATGGACATTACGATGCCGGAGATGGACGGAATAAGCGCAGTCAAGGAAATCAAAGCTATCAGCTCCGATATCAAAATCATTATGTGCTCCGCGATGGGCCAGCGCGCGCTCATTATCGAAGCGCTGCAAGCCGGTGCCAACGACTTTATCGTCAAGCCATTTCACTCAGATCGGATCGCACATGCCATCGAAGACTTGATGTCCAGGTAATTTTACATAAGAAATAGAAATAATAATTTGTATAAACTATCTAGGAGTGATCGTCGGGTGGAATTACTGACTCATTACGCAGTTCCGGTTATAATCGTTTTTTTCTTGCTGTATCGCAGATTCAAGCGTACTGTAGGCTTCCAGCCTTACAAGCCGAAAAAGCTGAAAGTCAGAATCGGCATCTTTGCCGTTATCGGCATCCTGTTATTCTCCGCCGGCTTTGCCAAGCCGCAGTTGTTCGCCTTTGATGCGATTGGATTGGCGTTAGGTGCGGTTATCGTTTATTTTGCAATCAAGCATTCCCGGTTTGAGCAGCGGGAAGACACTCTCTATTATCGAACACATATCGCTATTGAAGCTTTCGTCGTCGCTTTATTTGTCGGCAGAATCGCTTACCGTTTCCTCATTACGTTCACTAACGGAGGGAACGCCGCAGCTCAGACTTCGGTAAATGATAATGCCATACAAATGCAGCAGTTCGCCGGCGATCCGTGGACGGCTCTCGTCTTCTATATTCTGATTACATACTACATCGGCTTCTACTTATTCATTCTTCGCAACAGCGCTAAGCTAACGGCTGTTTCCTAGCCGTATCCGCTAACGCCGTGACCGCACTCCATCCCCTTACATACAGTGATATCGACCTACATGCAAAGGGGTGAGGCCGTCATGCCTGCATATCGTATTATCGTTGACCTGTCCGACCGTACGCTTTATTTGCTGGACAGCGATGTCGTCGTCCGCTCCTACCCCGTCGGTATTGGCCGCATGGTTACAGAGACTCCTACGGGCGAATATATGATTATCAACAAGCAAGCCGATCCCGGCGGACCGTTCGGGGCGTTCTGGATGGGCCTGTCCAAACCGCATTATGGCATACATGGCACCAATGATCCCTCATCCATCGGCCATCTGGTTTCTCATGGCTGCATTCGGATGTATAATGAAGATGTCGTTGCCTTAGCGCAAACCGTCCCCATCCATACGAGGGTTACGATCCGGCCTTAATCCGTTATAGACCTGTTAACAGCAAACAGCCGCCTTCGATCATTATCGATCCGGGCGGCTGTTTGCGTTCTCAATGACAATCATTTGGATACATAAACAGAATGTCATCCCCTTATTTCTTAAGCGTAACGGTGCCTGTAGCCTGTTCCCAGATCGTCTGCAGACCAAGAGCTGACGCTAACTCCCTTACAGGAACATATCCGGTACGCACATCAAGTACCGTCTCCATCACCTTGCCGTTAATTGTTGCCTCTGTTCCGGTCCAGCCTACTTCACCTCCGAGCGATTCACCGAGTGATCTGGCCGGCACCCAAACTGTACCGCCAGGCTGCTTCCGGCCAATCGCAGCGACAAGTCCATTTACGAGAATTGGAGCTGCCGGCGACTTCTGAAAGACCCCTCCATCCGAAGGAGCAGCAGGATCGGGTGCAACGGATGCCGCATCATACCCGCGTAAACCATACTGCTGGATAATAGCGATCAATTTCTTTTCGTAGGCCGGATCGGTTGCATAGCCGCACTCGCGGAGCATTTGTGCCTGCAGCTCCGGTGTACCCGCAGTACGTACCCGGTAATAACGGGAGGTCGCGAGCAGCAGCTCCTGGTCTTTCATGTAATGATAGACGCTGCTATATACACGGAACGCAGCTTTAACGTCGATGTTCCGGCCATCGACGTACTCCCAAGTTCCTTTTACGATAGCCTGCCCCTGCCAATAAGCATTCGGCTTTCCGCCACCGACCTTTATACCGCCTAGATTGAACCAAGGATGAATTACCCCTCCGGTCTCCAGCAAACTTTGCGCGAGACGAACGGACGGGAACAAAACGCCGCCTTCGCGGCGCAGTTGAATAACCGTTGGGGCAAGCGCTTCTAGAAACTGTTTTCTCGTCATGGAAGCCATGGCGATCACCTCTTAATTCGATAATTTCAACACATTAGCAATGACAAGGCCGTACTCCGTGGCAACATCGGACCATTTTCGCTGCAGAACAACGTTAAGCTCCTGCTTCTGCCGCTCTACAACAGACGGGTCCGCGCGCCAAAGCTTCGAGATAGCCGCCTGCATCTCCGCTAAAGAATACGGATCAAAATCGTTAAAGCTGTCCAGATCATTCACCAGCTCCGTGGTAACCGGAATCCGGCTTACGGCAAGGGGAGTATTCATCGTGAGCGATTCCAGAATCGGAAACGGAAGGCTGCCCTCGAACAATGTAGGAACGATCGTCCCCTTAGCGTAGCGGTACAGACTAGGCAGATCCTGCGATGGAATGCGTCCGATAAAGCGGACACTGCTCCGATGAGCCACAATGCTGCAGCTCTGTACCAGTCTTTCAATCTCACCGCCAAGCGGGTGGTTATGCGCATGATCGGTAAACACCAGCTGCATGTTAGACCGCCTCCCTTCACGCGTATGAAGAAAATTAAGGAAGGCTTGCGCAAGCCGCAAATGATTTTTATGATCGCGTACAGCCGATGGGAACAAGAAATACGGCTGCATTAAGTTATATTTTTGGCGAAATCTCCGTTCTGAAAGCACGCCGAACAGTTGAAATTCCTCCACGGGAGCCGATGTGCGAATAAGCGCCGTCTTCCATTTCGGAAGCCCCATCCCCTCTAGACCGTCGTATTGCAAAATATAGTTGGAATTAAATACGACTGCCGCAGCTCGCTGGCACATCAATGGTGCAAGAAGCTCCAGACGGGCGCATGCTTCCGGGTATTTGCGCCGGTAAATCTCGCTCAAGTGCGGATGCCGGTAGACAAGATCATGCAGACACAACAAAAAAGGTTTGCTGAGCTGCAGCGCATTATCCAGGCTTACATAAGGTACGATCCAAATATCGACGTTGGCTCTCCGGTTCAAATCACGCACATGCGTAAACTTAATGAGCTCAAGATGAACGCCATAGCTGAGCTGCAAGGGCTGCAGCACCCGTTCCAGCTCCTCATAATTGCAAGGTTGAACAGCCACCTTCATTTGATAGACCCGCTTCGATAGCAGTCCTTCTATTAAACGGAAGAAATATCTGCCGATACCTTCCTGATCGAAAGAGGTGACGAAGGAGTAACCCCAGAACACTCCGATTGATACCATTGATATCCTCCTTGCCTTTGTTCCCCTGTGTATCCTATAGCATATTGCCACGGTCATAAAACGTACCAGCTTGACCTAGGCATGCGTTCGGTTTCGGCAGAAATAGACGGGGGCGGGAAGACAAATCGCTTATGTCCATACAAAAAAAGATTCAAAGCGACGCCAGCCGGCAACACTTTGAATCCTCTCTATTATTGCTTTATTCGCTCTATTCAGCGGACTCAGACACGGCCAAGCCGTAAAATCTTCGCGTATTGTCACGCAGTGTCCGTACCGTTTCCTCAACCGTCAAGCCTTTAATCGCTGCGATTTCCTTCGCAACAGAGGCAATCATCGCCGGTTCCGTTTGCTTGCCGGCATGCTCGCCTTCGAACGGCCATGGGCCATCGGTCTCTGCCATCAACAGCTCCAGCGGATAATGCCGAACGAGTGATTGAATTTCTTCCTCATACCCGACATCGGGTGTGACCGAAACATAGTAGCCGGAAGCAATCATACGCGTTATAGTTGCATCGTCACCTTTAAACCAGTGAAAATGAGCTCTCCGCACGCCGTGGCGCTCAATAATATCGATCGCTTTAGCTGCATCCTCATATACGGCATGAAGGATAAGGGGGCGATCCAGTTCTGCTGCCAACGCGGCAAACCGGTCCAGCAAAGCCAGATAAGGAGCCTCATCGAAAGGCTTGCCCTCCTCCTCGCTTCCGGTTCGCGAATAATAAGGCAAGCCGACTTCACCAATTGCGAATGCTTCATCTTCTTCGTCTCGTTCGCGGATCCATGCAAACAAAGCGTCCAGCTCAGCAGCTTCCGGCAGAGGCTGCTCGGGGTGGAATCCGTATGCAGGATGCACGACGTCTGGATTACGGATGGCCAGCTCCCGGTTGGCCACAGAGGATGCCTTATGCATAGAGACTGCTATCACAGCCTCTATACCGCTGGCTATTGCGCGGTTCAGCAAGGGCTGCTGCTCTTCCGCAGGATAAGAGTCAAGATGAATATGAGCATCAATACCGATTGAATGGGCCATGCTGAATCATTTCCTTTCTGCTTCCATCATTCTAGTTCTATACAGTAGGCTGATGAAGCTGCTCATAAATTTGCTGCTTCAACGCATTGAATTGCGGGTCCGTCCATAATGATTCCTTCCGGGGTCTGGCAAACGGAACGACGATCTCGTCCACGATAACTGCCGGAGCAGCCGACAATACGATGATCCGGTCGGATAACAGCAGCGCTTCTTCGATACTATGAGTTACTAGCAGAACAGAGCGGCGGTTCGCCTCCCAAATCGTCAACAGCCATTGCTGCATCTGCTGGCGAGTGAGCGCATCCAAAGCGCCAAACGGCTCATCCAACAGCATAAAAGGCTGCGGCGACAGCAGTGCGCGCAGGAACGAAATCCGCTGCTGCATTCCTCCCGATAAGGCATGCGGATAAGAGTCGGCATAAGCGTCGAGTTCGATGCGCGCAAGCCAATCCGTCGCTTTGGCTCTTGCCTGCTTCCGGTCGATTCCGGCAATTTGCAAGGCCAGCTCGATATTGCCTCTAACTGTGCGCCAAGGCATGAGCGAGGCTTGCTGAGGCATGTAAGCAATATGACCGCGATGACCTGTCGTATTGCGTCCATCCATCCATACCTCGCCGCCGCTCAGCGGCGCAAGTCCGCCGATTAATTGAAACAACGTCGTCTTGCCGCTGCCGGAAGGACCGATGATCGAGACGAATTCCCCGTCCCGTACCGATAGCGATATTCCGCCAAGCACCTCCTTGGCTCCGCCCCGGCTCTCAAAGCTTTTTCGTACGTCCTTCAGTTCAAGCGCCCATTGTGCTTTGCTCATTAGACTTTTTTCGCCTCCTTCGCTGGCCGCCAGCGGACAACAAGCTTCTCCGCCAATGCCACAATGCCAAACAGCGTCAAGCTAAGCGCGACGATAAGAAACACAGAAGCAAAGACGCTGGCAGCCTGGTAGCCCTTGGAAGAGATGAGCATGAAATGGCCAAGCCCCTTATCGGCACCTATCCACTCGGCTACCACTGCGCTAAGTACCGCATACGAGGCTGCGATTTTAAGACCGGAAAAGAGATGCGTTACGGCATTGGGCAATTCCAGCCGCCAAAACTGCTGTTGCCTCGAAGCGCCAATCATGCGCATATAATTGCGCAGTACCGGATCGGTATCATTAAGACCTGATAACATAGCAACCGATACCGGGAAAAAACAAACGAGCCAGACGAGAATGAGCTTAGGCAAAATGCCATAGCCCAGCCAGATCGTCAGAATGGGTCCAATTGCAACGACCGGTACGTTCTGGGACAGCACCAACAAAGGATAAAACGCCCTTCTTGCCCCTGGAATCAGATGCAGCAAAGCGGCGAGCGCAAAGCCCGCCGCCGCGCCGCCTGTAAAGCCAATCAGCGCAAGCTGCACCGTCGCTCCGGCATGAAGCATCAGACGAGGCCATATCGCGATGGCCTCCGCTACGATAACAGAGGGTGCGGGCAGCTTCCACTCCGGCACCCGCCCCCAAACGACAGCCAGCTCCCATACTGCCAGTAAAACGGCGATAACGAGTATCGGTGGAAAGATCGATCGCCAGCGTGATTTGCTATTGTCCATCCGGATATTTCTCCAGCAGCCTTCCCATAGAAGCGCCGTTCGCCGGGTTGTAGTAAATCTTAACTTGTGAGATAACAGACGGACAGCCGAGCTCAGCCATCGCTTCGCTCATTTGCTGTACAACGCCAAGCAATTGTCCCAGTTCGCCTTCCATCGTCGTCTCCAGCGGTGCAACCCGATAAGGAACCCCCGATGCTTTAATAATCTCAATCGCCCGGTCTACGTAAGGATAAACGCTTTGTCCTTCCGGTGTTGTCGGTAAAATCTGAATGCTGACCAATGCGTTAGCCATTATCCTATCCCCTTGTCCGTTGATTTCTCCGTTATGTCCGCTCATCGCTAGTTCAAGCATTACTTCGGTAAAAATTCGTTTGTGAACGCCTTTTCGGCTTCAAGCTCTTTGTCCAGCAGCTTATGATCAAACATCCATTTGGCGTAGTTATTCCATACTTCAAGCTTTTGCTCGCCCCAACGTGCTGCGTCATCCTTATATTTCGGACTCAGCCACTTCTGGCTTGCGCGTACCAGCTCTGCATTCAAGTCCGGCTCTGCTTTGATAAGCACTTCGGCTGCATCCTCCGGATGATCAATTGCAAATTGATAACCCTCAGACGCACCTGCCACGAAAGCTTTAACGAGTTCCGGCTGCTCTGCAATCATCTTCTCGTTTGCAGTCAATATTGGCGTATAGTAATCCAGTTTATCGCTATAATCCGTCAAATAAACCATGTTCAGCTTCTCGCCGCGAAGCTCCGCTTCAACGCCCGTCCACGCATAGAAAATCCATGCAAAATCGATGTCTCGCTTTACAGCCGTGAAGAAGTCGGTGTCGCCGATACTCAAGATTTTCACCTTGGAAACATCAGCTTGCTCTTCCTGCATAATAGATTCGATAACTGCCGCTTCCACAGGAGCGCCCCATCCTCCATACGTTTTCCCCTCGAATTTTTTTGGAGAATCGATGCCTTTAGCGACCGGGGAGGCAAAGCCCGAGGTGTTGTGCTGAATGACCGCTGCTACCGAAACGATCGGCAAACCGGCAATTCGTGCCATCGTAAGCGATTCTTGATAGCTGACGCCGAATTCCGCTTTTCCGGAAGCGATCATTTTATCAGCTCCGTCCTGTCCAGGCTGGATGATCGTTACGTCGAGTCCATGTTCCTTGAAAAACCCTTTGTCCCGAGCAACATACAACCCGGTATGATTCGTATTTGGCGTCCAGTCGAGTACGACGGTTACCTTCTTCAGATCGCCGCTTGCATTTCCGTTTTTCTCCGAGCCCGCTTCATTTGTTTTTGCGGCTCCGCAGCCTGCAAGTACCATCATTACTGCGAGCAGCGCAATCGCCGCCCTCCATATGCCCTTCCTTGTTCCCCTCATATCCATTCTCTCCTTTTCTGTCTTTCATCAAATCGCATGGTCGGGAATAATGCTAACGGTAAAAGAATAGCGTCCCCCTGATACGGAGGACGCCCTTTAGTCGGCTGTTTGGCGCATGACGAGAAGAGGCAGAATATGCCTGCTTACTGCATGATGCGGTTCCATTCCTACGCTGGCATTACCCAGATCAGGTATACGGGTCGGAGTTGATGACTCGGAACTCCCTCTCAGCCGGCCTCCGCCAGCTCCCCTAAACGATTTAATTAAATGAATAGGCTCATTATAACAAAGCGGTTGTCAAAAGCCAAGAAAATAACATTTTCTGCAGCTCTCCTCTACTTACAGAAGCGGGACAAATGCCGCTTTTTTAAGTAAAAGGGGCAAACGCCTGCCATGACAGCCGTTCCCGTGAATAAACTAGAAACGAAATGATTTCCGGTCCCCGCAGAGAGGAAGGGAATGATGGATAAACGCACGAGACGCCGGACTCACAAGAAAAGATACCGATCGAAAGCAAAGTCCTCCAACAAGTCACTCAAGCGCAAAAGAAGGACGAAGAGAGTCCGCCCCAGGAGGAAACCGCGACAAGCGAGAAGACGAAGCCGCAAACGGCTGCGGCGTGCAAAAAAACAACTTGCCGATCAGACGAATCGGACAGAAGTGCTGCCTAGTCCCCCCGTCTACCCGCAAGGGCTAAACATTGTCGGCTTCATCCGGGCAGAGATGGGAATCGGGGAATCAGCCCGGCTGGCTGCAAGATCGGCGAATGCTGCCGGCATTCCATTCGGCTTGCTGGACTATCCGATTAAAGTCTCGTCGAGAATGCTCGATGACAGCTGGTCGCATAAAGAATTAAACGAACCGTTATACAATACGAATGTCTTCCATATTAACGCCGATTTCATGGCTCCTGCTCTGGAGCATTTCGGGCCATCGCTCCCGCAGAACCGCTATAATATCGGCTACTGGCACTGGGAGCTGCCGGACTTTCCCGATGAATATGCGGATGCCTTTAAGCTGGTTCAGGAAGTATGGACCTGCAGCCGCTTTGTCGCCGATTCGATTTCGCGCAAATCGCCCGTTCCGGTTATCACCATTCCGCATGGAGTTACTGTGCAGGTGTCCTCCGAGTACAACAGGAGCCACTTCGGACTGCCAAGCGGACGTTTTCTGTTTCTCATGATGTATGACGCCCAAAGCTCCGCATCGCGCAAAAACCCGCAAGCGGCCGTCGAAGCGTTCAAACTCGCTTTCGCCAAAAACGATCCCCGGGTTGGACTCGTGCTGAAGCTGAACAATGCAGGCTTCCGTCCGGAGGAATTTGCCCCCATTCGCCAGTTAGCGGCAGAGCATACTAACATTTATCTGATCGATCAGTCGCTTTCACGCCTTGAAGTCAACTCTCTGCTGCAATGCTGCGACAGCTTTGTTTCGCTGCATCGGGCCGAGGGCTTCGGGCTCGGATTAGCCGAATCGATGTATTTGGGCAAACCGGTCATCGGTACGAACTGGTCAGGCAATACCGAGTTTATGAACAGCACCAATTCCTGTCCCGTCAACTATAAGCTCGTGCAGGTCGGGCAAGACTGGGGACCCTACAAAAGCTATCAAACCTGGGCAGAGCCCGATGTCCAGCATGCCGCTGCTTATATGAGAAGATTGGCGGATGAGCCGCAATGGCGCGCAGCCGTCGCAGCTAATGGCAAATACACGATTCGCAACGAGTTTTCTCCACTGGCAGTCGGCCAGCGCATGAAGGCTAGGCTGGTAGAGCTCGGTCTGCTTCCCGTATAAACCATAAAAAGGCCCTGACAGCGCATGAACTTGCTCCATCGCCGCTCTCGGACCTTTTTTTGGTTGCTATTAAATTGTCCCTCGCCAATAGTTCAATAAATCAAGCAAAGTCGATTCGAACGGGATCTCAGGATGCCAGCCGGTACGCGCATGAAACTTTGAATAATCGCCGACAACGACTTTGACATCCGACGGCCTCAGGCGAGAGGTATCCTGCTGGATATCAATTTGTGTCGTGCTGAAGCCAAGCAGAATATTCAGCACTTCCCGGACCTCCCGGCCAACTCCGGAAGCGATGTTGTACACTTCCCCTGGCTCGCATTTGTCCAACGCAAGTCCATAAGCTCGAACGACATCCCTTACATCCGTAAAATCGCGCCTGGCTTCCAAATTACCGACATAAAGCACGGGCGGCTTAAGCCCCTTCTCAATCTCCGCAATCTGCTTGGCGAAATTAGAGGTGACGAACTGTTCGCCTCTCCTTGGGCCGGTATGATTGAACGTCCTTACGCACACTGCATGCAATCCGTAATTTTTGAAATATTGATAGCCCAAAAAGTTTTGTGCGATTTTGCTCACCGCATAAGGGCTTAAAGGCCGCAGCGGGTTCGTCTCCTTAATTGGCACCTCATCCGCCTCGACCTGCCCGTATTCTTCACTGGAGCAGGCGATCAAAATTTTGCCGGAGGGACAATGCTTTCGCATCGCCTCTAATAAATGCACCTGACAGGAAAGATTATTGTGAATCGTCTCCATGGGCGCGGCCCAAGAATCAGGAATAAAGCTTTGCGCTGCAAGATGAAAGATGAGATCCGGCCGAAGCTCCGCAATCATCGCTTCTACGGCAGCGTGATCCGTTAATTCACATTCATACAGCCGCACCATATCCCGCAGCTGCACAACATGCCGGAGGGAACTGCTGCTTCGGATCGTACCAGACACCTCGAAACCACCGCCAAGCAGATGCTCGGCCAGATGGCTGCCAGCAAAGCCGTTGATGCCTGTAATCAATGCTTTCATGCCTCACGATCCTCCTGATCGGAATTCATAGCTTCGATGGCCTGCTTAACTTTTTGCTCTTCGCTTTTATGACAGATGAGCAATCCCTCCCCCGTCGATACGATAATCAAATCCTCTACGCCGATTACGACTACTTTTTGCTGCTCGGAATATACGATGCTCCTTCGTGTAGAAAGCGGATAGATGCGGCCAAACACCATATTTCCGTCATCATCGGTCTCGAATACGCGCTCAAGCGAGGTCCATGTACCGACATCATCCCAAGTGAACTCAATTGGTATCGTATAGAGCAGCTCCAGCTTCTCGATAATCGCATAGTCGATTGAGAGCTTCGGAAGCTTTCTATACGCTTCTTGCAGCGCCGCTCCCTCCTGCCGGAAAATTCGCCACATCTCGGGTTGATACCTCTCCATGTAGCCTGCAATGGTGGATGGTCTCCATATAAAAATGCCGCTATTCCAATATATGTTGGAAGACTGAATCAATATCTCCGCTTTTTCCTTTGAGGGTTTCTCGATAAAAGCGGTCACTTCCTTTACTCTGCTGCCGTATTTCTTATCAGCCGTCGCTTCAGAGGCTTCTATATAACCGTAGCCGGTCTCAGCTCGGGTCGGCACGATGCCGAGTGTGACGACGACGCCAGTGTCCTTGGCAGCGGCCTCAGCGATGCGGAGCGCCTCCATTAGCTCATCCGCATCCGGTATATATTGATCGGACGGAGCCGTAACGATCACATCATCCAGACCCCGCTTCATAAAAAAGTCTGCTGTAATGGCAATACACGGCGCAGTATCCCGCTGATCCGGTTCAATAATTAGCTGCTCTAAAGGAAGCGTCGGCAGTTGCTCCCTGACGATGGACAAATAATTTTCGCTTACGGCAACGTAGACATCCTCCTCTGCCAGCGCGCTGCGAAACCGGTCATATGTCATTTGAAGCATCGTGGCGTATTCCGATGTGAGGGCCAGAAATTGTTTCGGCTTATCCGCTGTGCTTCGGGGCCAGAATCGTGTTCCCTTGCCCCCTGCCATAATAACTGCCTTCATTGAAGCTCACCTCGAAACTCTAAACCTACTTGTCGACTTACTGATTGCACCAAACCGCAGCTCCTCCTCATATAAACGATGCTTTATAGTTGAAACGCCATATTAACATCGTATGCTTTGCTAGAGAGAAGCTAATGGACGAATACACCGCGACAGTCATAATTAAGGCAAATAACTCGGCCAACATCCTATTTTATAAAATATACAATTGACTACGGTACAGCTACCGTGGCTCTCTGAATCTACTGACATATACTTTACTATACCAACCGAAAGGAGTAGATTTTAAATGGGTGAAACAGGTTTAACAGGTTTAACCGGGTTAACCGGGTTAACCGGACTGACCGGCGCTACTGGCGCTACCGGCCCCACTGGCCCTACTGGAGCCACTGGCGCTACTGGTTTGACGGGCCCTGCAGGTCCAGGCTCTGCAGCAGTCGGCGCTCAAGGTGTAGTCCCTACCAGCATTCCAACAGCCGATACTGCCGTTACCGCCGTATCGATCGTCGTTCCAGTCACAGCGACTTCCAATCAAGTCATCGTTAATGGTGTTGTTGACGTGGATATCAGCTTTACTGCGCTTCTCGCGGTTGCGCTCAATCCTACAATAACAGTTGATTTGTTGCAGGATGGTGCAATTGTTGCGACAGTCGCCACCGTTGACCTTCTTGCTATAACGCTGCTTGGACTCTTCTCGATCGAAAGAGCGATTCCGGTCACGTACTTTGCTGGAGGTTTGGCAGCCGGCTCTCACACGTATTCGCTGCAAGTCACAATCTCCGGCGTTGTTATCGCGCTTGGAACAACTGCAACGATTACGTACTCGTCTTTGGCGGCTACGATCGGCACAACTCCTTAATAACAAACGGCTTGAGGCTTAGCGAGCGGGAACTCCACCACGAACAAATCGCCCCTTACGGGGCGACTACATAGAGTAAAGGGATAACGGTTAAAAAGGGGCTTCACCTTTAATGATAGAATCCGCCATATGGCCGAAATCAATGACAACCTTGCCTGTAATCCGTGCCAGCTCTTCCGCAATCAGCACTGCTGAGATGCCGGCTGAGACCAGCGCCAGATCAAAAGCATGATGCTGAGCTTCGGCTGCCGCTCTTGAAGCATCTCCAACGCCGTTAACCGGCGTGACCACACCAGCGACCGTCACACCGTATCCGGACAGTGCGGAAGACAGCGCATCGGCTTTATTGCCGATCAGCAGCACTCTGCGGCCTTGAAGCAAGCGCTGCAAATAACCGCCCTTATAGAGCCCGTAATTGACAAGCGAATCCGCAAACGGCCGGCTCCGAATGTCGATGCCGTGCGCCTGCAGCACAGAACCGGCCAGCAGTTGGTAATTAGGCTGCCTCAGCACGGGAATACCGACAATATCCGCCCTTCTTACCGCTTCCCGTAATTGATCTCGAACGGCAAGATTAGGCACTTCTATCCCGGCATAGGATAAAAACCCGCCTTCCTGCCGAACGGCCTCAACCGGCATAACCGTCTCCTGCGCCATCGCCAGCAGTTCCCCGTCACCCAATCTAACGACCGATAAGGGTGTCTGCTGATCCAGGGCTAACGCAATGCGATCCGCTACCTGCTCTACGGACATCAGCCGTACGAACCGCTCTTGATGGGCGGCAATACCCGCGGCGATGATTGCGTCCAAAGGTGTATCGGGCAGAATGCAATGCGGCGGCATCAACCGGTCAACGATAGCTTCGCCGCCATCATAACGACCATCAGTGACTCCTTTTTTATAGCCTTGTTGAAACCCTTCCTCTTTATTGGGACTTGCTGCAGTACTTTCGCCGCCCTTCACCAATCCGGTCTCGAAGCCGTGGCCAAAACCTGCCGTATGGCCGCTGTCATAGCCTTCGTCATAATAGCGCCCATCCGGCTGCAGCGGCTGCTTGCTGCGGCGCATTTTTCGACTGCCTACCCGGCGCTTCCGTTTCGTTACTGCCGTTTTTCTTCTTCTTTTTCTTAATCGGGCTGCCATCGTTTTCGCTCATCTCCCATTGCCGCCATGATCCGGCGCTTATATGAACCGATGGGGGTCAACTCCCCATTTATCAATAAACAACTGCCGATTTCGGGCAAGCAGCTCATTGAGCGCCTCCCGATCGCCTTGCTTAAAGCTGGCACTGCCATGATGGAAAACAAATGTGTCCTTCGCAATGACGATGCGATATCCGGCCAGGCTGGCGCGATAGCAATAATCGTCATCTTCGAAATGGCCGGGGGAAAACCGTTCGTCCAGCAAACCGACCCGCTGCAGCAGATCGCGGCTAAACAGCATGCAAAACCCGATGACCCGTTTGACGACCTCATACTCCCCCCTGTGCTCATTCAAAAGCCTGGCAGCTGTTTCCACATCATTGCCTGTCATTTCAATCTGCTGGCGGCCGCTCACATAATTGGATAATGGCCCCACAATACCAACAGCAGCATCGCGCCGGAAATGCTGGAGCATGTTGCCCAGCCAATGCTTGGATACAAGAACATCATTATTAAGCAGCAGGATATACTCGCCTCGCGCAAGCCGGAGCCCCCAATTGCAAGCTATGGGAAACCCCGTATTGCCCGGATGGGAGATGAAATTAATATTTTGCTCCTGTAGGTACGCGATCGTTCCGTCCGTCGAACCGTTGTCAACAACGATAAGCTCATAGGGCTCGGTCGTGCAATTGCGGATCGAGGCAACTGCTTCGCGCAGCAGAGGAAGCCCATTATAGGTCGGGATGATAATGCTCGTTAGCCCCGTTTTCTCATCCTTCTTCAATTAGATCCCCTCATTCTAACCGTGTCCGCGTATTTCAACCTTGGTTCGGAGCTGCCCATCGCCCAGCCAAGCGCCTCCAAATGGTCGCCGACAATCAGTTGGATCATTTCATTGCCTGCGCCGGTATTGGACTTTCGAGCCCGATTGCGCGTAATGACGTCGACACTCCCGCCAACTCCTACGCGAAGACCTGACTTCAGAGCAATCGCTTGCGCCTTGGGAGGAACGGCCAAATTGGCGGCTCCGATCTTCTCGATTGCGTGACGGGACATCGCATGCGGCACAGCCGTTAACGAATTAATGGACAAATCCTCGCGCTGTATGGAACGGTTGAGAAATTCCTTCAGCATCGTCACTTCATCCCTTCCCTCGAAATAGCCGATGAAAGGCGTCAAATCGTTTAAGGCTACATCCAGTCCGCCATCTATCCGCTGGACAAAGGAAAGCAGCTTTTCGGCGTTGATCGGAATGTCCGCATCGACAAAGAGCATAATCTCCGACACGCTGACTTTCGCGCCGATCGCTCTTCCGACGTCATGCCCGAGGGGGCTTCCGTAATGGAGGACGATCGCACGGCCGCTGTTTCTCGCATTATGCAGACTATTATCGGTCGAACCGTTAACGATGACGACAATCTCTTGCAGCGGAAGCCGCTCCAGCTCTTCAATCGCCGCGCACAGAGACTGCTCCTCATTCATGACCATGACGACGGCTCCAACCGTCCTTTCGGTTGGCAGCAGCAGCCAGTTCGGTATTTCTCTCCCGCTCACCGAGAAATAACCGGCCAAAAATGACTTCATGCGGGAACTGTAATTATCCGCTGCAACACCTTTACCCGATTGTCGCAATGAGGCCGCCCAATGCCTCTGCAAGGCGAGTTGTTCCTCTTCACTCTGCTGTACAAGTCCGCTCTCGGCCACGTTGCGGCCAAGTTTCCACGCCACTTGCGAGTGAGTGACCGGCTTCGGTGCGGTTTTGCCCCGTTTCCGTTTCCCGGCGGTTTTGCGCCGCGTCGAACGTACGGGTGAGGGCTTGCGTCGATTGCGGCGAGCACGTACCCGGTTCATGTAATAAACCCCGCTCCTCTCATCATAGTAGACTTATCACTATGACATAGTATGTTCCCCGCCTTGTTGCGCAACGGCTAGTGTACAGCCCTTTTCCGCCCGCTGAAGCAATCCCTCCGCTTGTAAGAAACGATACTTCTCTATGATTAACTATCGCAAAATCGCAGTGCAGATTCGATAAATGTGCAAATTGCCTTGGCTCAATCGCCCTATCCTATCATTAGGTTTAAACATAGGATACGGTAACTGTGCTCTTTGATTCTCGCAACTGGAGGTTTAACTATGGATTGGAAGTATTATGAGCCGCATTTCGCCGCGGACAGTTCCCCTAAGCTGCCTGCGGAATTTATGAAAGAAGGCGCATGGTCCGGACATCGCCGTTTTGCCTACGATCTGGTACGGTTCGCCCAGCCTCGCGTGCTGGTTGAATTAGGAACGCTATACGGAACCTCCTTTTTCAGTTTTTGCCAGGCGGTGAAGGATGGCTCCCTGCCGACACGCTGCTTTGCAGTTGACACGTGGGAAGGCGATCCGCATACCGGATCCTACAGCCATTACAGTGATGTCATCTATGAAGCTGTTCATTCCTTTACAACGGAACAGTTTTCCGGAATCGGCGCAACGCTTCGCGGCACCTTTCATCAAGCTTTGCCCCGCTTTGCCCAAGGCTCCATCGATTTGCTTCATATTGACGGCTATCACACCTATGAAGCTGTACTGCATGACCTTTCGACTTGGCTGCCAAAAATGGCAGACAACAGCATTATTCTGTTTCACGATATCGCAGTCCGGTCCGGCGATTTCGGCGTATATAAGCTCTGGGAGCAGCTTCGCGATTATCCGAGGCTCCAGTTCAATCACTCAAATGGACTTGGCGTACTGTTTCCGAAAGGATGTCCCGCTTCATTCCAACCGCTGCTTCAACAGCAGGATCGGCTCGCGGCCTATTACGAGAAATTTAGGAGCTGAGTTCCTATGTACAAAATCCCGACGGCGTTCTATGAGAAGACGAGCGAATGGATTCAATCGCTTCAATTGCCGCTTGAGCAGGTACCTCTTTACTATCAGATCATCCATCCCGCAGAAACTCGCAGCCTGCCGGATATCAAGGGCTATGACGGACATCGCTGGCTGCCGATTTGCAGCTGTGACGACGCATTCGTCGCCGTCATTCCGAACGGACGTCTCGCGACGAGCAATTGTTATGTCGTAACACCTGACAATAGAAGGCTGCGGGATCTGGAATACGACTGCCCGCCCATGACACTGACGGAGCTGCCGCCTCCCGTTCATATGAATAAAACCGTCGCCACGCTAGTATGGGGCTGGAACTTGCCTCATTTTACGACAAGAACGCATAACATTTTCGGCCATTGGTTTTTTGATATTTTGCCCCGCTTCCATCTGTTAGAAGAGAGCGGCATACCGATCGATCATTACGTGATCGGCAAATTGCATTATCCGTTTCAATATGAATCGCTGCGCATGCTGGGTATTCCAATGGATAAATTGATCGAGGTGGAGCAGCTCGATTTCCATATGGTTGCCGATGTGCTCATTGCACCCGCAGTACCCGTCGTCATCGGCAAATGTCCGCCTTGGGCTTCCCGTTATATCGTGGAGCGATTGAAACATGACCAGCATCTTCCGAAACGGAGAGGATTTGAACGGATCTATATTTCCCGGGAGGACGCGGTTATGCGCCATGTGGCGAATGAAGCCGAGGTGATCGGCATGCTGGAGACGTTTGGCTTTCGTAAAATCGTGCTCTCGCCCTTGTCGACCGCCGAGAAGATCGCGATCTTCTCCAGCGCCCGCACCGTCATCGCACCCTTTGGCAGCGGCAGCATCAATATCGCTTTTTGCGAGCCCGGCACAAATTATATCGAATTGTCGCCCAGCAACGTAACGGACAATTATTTTTGGAAGCTGGCCGGTCATGCAGGGGTCAATTATTACGAAATGATATGTCCGATCGAGCATCCCGACAAACCAGTGCCTGGAATGGACAATATTGTCGTCAATATCACTAAGCTTAAGCGGATCATGAGACTAGCGGGCGTATAAGCTCAGCCTTTCATTCAACAGGAGGATAAACATTTTGAGAATACTCATTTGGTCGGTCAACTTCTCTATTGGAGGAGGCATGCGGCTGCTGCACAACTTGACGAAGGCAATGGCTAGACAGCCCGGCGTTGAGCATATCCGGCTCGTTGTCGGGTCGCATTCCCTTTCGCGGAATATGAATGAGCTGAACAGAGTTCCAAATATAGATGTCGTCGTCCATGATACAACCATTGATCATCCCGACGCTTCCTATTTGCTGTCCCATGTCGATGTTATCTATTATTTCTGGCCGCATACGCATCAATATGTGCCAATGGATCGTCCATCGCTCTGTACGTTCCACGACACGACCTTCTTTGATTTTGTACCGCCGTTCACCGATGGCAAACAGCTCGAAATCCATTGGAGCTTGTCTCAGAAATGGCTCGACAATGTCACCTCTGTCGCCGTATCTTCCCAGCATATGAAAAACCGGCTGATCGCCCATTTTGGCAGCCGTAATGCCAACGCGTTCGTTATTCCACATGCGATTACACCAATCGCAAGCTCTCATTCAACCCAGCTGTCGCCTACTCTAGCCAGCGTTCTGCCTCGTGAATATATCATTTATCCGTCCAACACCTCACCGCATAAAAACCACAGCAATCTGCTGCTGGCGCTGGCTCAATATAAGTATCGAAAACAGCATCCGCTTGTACTAACCGGCTACTTGACGGAACAATTGCGGTTTCCGTTTCCGAACTTCGCCAGCGAGTTCAGCTGGCTGCCGACATTGTCTTCTATTATGAATACGAATCAGCTGCAGATCGATTCGGATGTATACCCGTTAGGCTTCGTATCGGATCAAGACATTCCCGCGCTCATTAAAAACGCGAAAGCGCTCATTATGCCTAGCCTTTCAGAAGGCGGCGGAAGCTATCCGGTTGAAGAAGCACTCCGGCTCGGAACGCCTGTGCTCTGCTCGGATATTCCGGTTATGCGGGAGCACCTGTCCCGGCATAGTGCCAAGATCGCATGGTTCGACCCGCATAGCCCGAATTCCATCGTTGCAGCTTTGGAAGAGCTAATGAAAAACTATGAGCTCTACAAAACATCTGCCATACAAGGGATACATGATCCTACCGAAACTTGGGATGATATTGCCGCCAAATATGTCTCTGTGCTTCGTGAAACGTATTACCGCTATTATGCCAGACGTATCTATTAAGGCGTTGAAGCAGCAATGTTATCAATGATAGCCGAGTAGTCGCGCGCCACATCGATCCAGTTCCGGTGCAGGATGCCGCCCAGCGCGGCTTTCTGTTCCGGCACAACCGACTTGCCTTGAAGCCACAGCCTGGCAATGGCATCTGCCATCTCCAACTGGTCGCGGGGATTGAATGTTGCGAAGCTGCTCGAATCGGCGATGACTTCCTCTACCACTTCCAGCCGCCCATAGGCGACAGGAGTATCCATGAGCAAGGATTCCAGGATCGGGAACGGACAGCTGCCCTCAAATAGCGTCGGAACAATCGTTCCGCTCGCATACTTATAGAGGGACGGCAGTTCTCCCGACGGGATTCGGCCAAGAAATTGAATAGAAGTCCGAATGCCGGGATCCCCGATGGCGTTGAGCGCCGCTGTGATTTCCTGCTGCCGCGGGCGGTTGGCCAATACATCGGTAAATACGAGCTTCAAACCCGACGCTGCGCCTATCTCTGTCAATCGGAACCGGTGAAAAGCATCGATCAGCCGCTCATGATTTTTATGAAGCCGGATGACGGACGGGAAAACCATATAAGGACCATATAACTTATATTTACTTCGGATCGTGTCTTCACTAACGACACCAAAGGCCGAATATTCCTCCCGGGGCGCCGCGAACCGGATGACGGTCGTCTGGTGGGCTGGCAGCGATAAAAACTTATGACCCTCATGGCGCCTGGTAAACTCTGAGTCGAATACGACGGCTGCCGCCTTGGCAGTAATCTTTTGCGCAATGGCATGAACGTATTGATAGTGTGTCTGATTGCCCGCATACAGCTCTGGAAAATGTAAATATACGAGATCATGCAAACAAATAATCGTTGGCTTCTGCAAGTATTGCGCCAATGCCATGCCGATATAAGGCACGATCCAGACGTCGGCGGGAACATTGCGGTTAATCATATCCATGCTGTCTGAATGATGGATATGGACGCGGCCTTTATAGCGTTCAAGCAAGTAGTGGAACACGGCGCTCGTCTCTTTGAAATTCGCTTCTGTCGTCGTTACATGCAGCGCATACCCTTTATCGAGAGCAAGAAGCCCTTCTGACAGCCGGACAATGAATCGGCCTATGCCTTCGCCGTCCATCGAAATTTGCGACCCAAAGCATAGGAAAATGCCGATGTTCCGGTATTGTCCGGACGATCGGGGAGCTGCCGGAGCCGGAGCGCCTGCGCCGACCAGCAGGCTTTGCGCTTCATCGGAGAGCAACAACCGTGCGATCCATATCCGCCGCTGCAGCCCTTGACGTAAAGCCCCTGCATAGCTGGCAACCCGCTCGGCTTCAGGCTCACGCTGCAAAAGATGAACATGAGCGGCATGAATGAAATCCAGTTCCGCAGCCGGGAACAAGTTCTGGAAAACATGGGCGGCCGTGTTTGCCTCGCCAGATGGTCCTCTGTCGAACACGCTTTCCGCTTCTTGGCTCTGAATAAGCGACGCCGCGATCCACACTTTTGCCGTTCCGTCCTCGAGCCGCTGTTTGTGATCCTGGAAGCCTGCGGCGTCCGGTTCTCTTTGGAGAATCTGACGGTAGAGCTCCCATAAAAATTCATCATGATCTAGTTTGAATATTTCGCGAAACCAATCTATGATGCGCCCGCCCACAGGGAGCTGCTGCTTGAAGAGCTCATTGCCCGCTCTCAGCCGAACGGCGTCAAAGCCTTTCTTCTCCGCTCTTTTTCTCGTTCTTGCTCTTGCCAGACGGCGGCGATATCCTTTACGGCCCTTGCGGCCTTTTCGCCTTCCTTTGCCTGATCTTCGCAGCAATCTTCTTGGCTTTGCATGCTTGCGGCGTTTTCTTCGGCTTTGCGAACCGCGCTTTATTGAACCTCTTTTGCGATTACCTTTGCGTTTCATACTCAGCCTCCAATCCGTCTTCTTCTAGTTAGAGTATTGTCACGGAGAGAAAGAGCAACGGCATTCGCCCGAGCGGGCCGGGGTTTGCAACCATATTTGTGAAAATAGACGGCTGTCTACCCCTTTTTGAGACCATTTCAACGGAACTGAATAAATTAGAGTAACTGCTCTTCTCTTGCCATTCTATTAGATGAGAAGGAGTCGAATGCGATGCGTCATCACGCTCTGCCGAACAAGACCGTCATCGTCGGCGCCGGAGGGCATGCCAAGGTCATTATCGACATTTTGCGGGCAGATACCCATGTGGAATTAATCGGCTGCCTGGGGCAGCATGAGGGCAACAAAGTTATGGGGCTTGCCGTACTCGGAGGCGACGAACAGCTTCCACTGCTTTACGCCCAAGGCGTCCGGCACGCATTTATAGCTGTTGGAAACAACGAGCGCAGACGTAAGCTGGCAGGCTATGCCGAATCGATTGGCTACGAGCTAGTCAACGCGATTAGTCCACGTGCTTATATCGCCGCTAATGTTACCCTCGGCAGCGGCGTAGCGGTGATGCCCGGCAGCGTTATTCAGCCGGATACGACCGTCGGCTCCTATTCGATTATTAATACCGGGGCTACTATCGACCATGATGGAGTAATTGGCGAAGCCTGCCATATCGCTCCCGGCTGCACCCTGTCCGGCAACGTTTCCGTGGGCGATTTAAGTTTCCTCGGAACCGGCACAAAGGTCATTGACGGGATGCGGATCGGGGCGGGATGCATGATTGGAGCGGGGGCCGTCGTTATCCGGCATATCCCCGATCATGCGCTTGCTGTCGGCGTGCCTGCTGTCGTCAAGCGCATTCAAGCTTCTATAGAACCGAACGTATCACGGAGGGAGACTTAACGAATGGAAGGCAAATTTTATCCGGTTGCCGTTCCCGTTTTAAACGGAAATGAAAAAAAATACGTGATGGACTGTATAGATTCCTCGTGGATTTCATCGACGGGAAAATATATTACTGCTTTTGAGGAAGCCTTTGCTGCTTATTGCGGGGCCCGTTATGCCATATCCTGCAGCAACGGAACGACTGCGCTTCATCTTGCTCTGCTTGCGCATGGGGTTGGCCCCGGCGATGAGGTGATCGTACCGACTTTGACCTTTATCGCCACCGCCAATGCCGTCGTCTATTGCGGCGCAAAGCCTGTGTTTGCTGATTGCGAGCCGGATACATGGAACATCAGCATCGAGCATGTTGAATCGCTCATAACGCCAAATACGAAGGGCATTATTCCCGTTCACCTGTACGGCCATCCGGCCGAAATGGATGCGGTTCACGCATTGGCTCAGAAGCATGGCCTGTTCGTTATCGAAGACGCCGCCGAAGCGCTTGGCGCGGAATTTAACGGACGCCGAACCGGCTCGTTAAGCGGCTGTGCCACTTTCAGCCTGTTCGGCAACAAAATCATTACAACCGGCGAAGGCGGTATGATTACGACTGATGATGAAAAACTCGCCGGGATGATGAGGACGCTGAGAGGGCAAGGCATCGATCCGGTACGCAAATACTGGTTTCCTGTCATCGGATACAATTACCGGATGACGAATATGCAAGCTGCCGTCGGCTGCGCGCAGCTGGAAAATATCGATTGGCATGTGGGCGAGCGCATTCGCGTCGCCTCGCTATATGAAGCGCAGCTTCGAGACACAAGCGGTATTACGCTGCCCGTCCAGAAGCCTTGGGCTAAAAATGTGTATTGGATGTACAGCATCGTGCTGGATGGTGCCGACGAAGAACGGCGGAACCAGTTCATGGCGTTGTTGAAGGAGGATGGCATCGAGACCCGGCCGTTCTTTTATCCGATGCATGTGCTCCCGCCTTATAAAGATCTTCAGGCGCTTGACCAGTTTCCAGTCGCTAACCGTATCGCGGCGCAGGGCCTTAACGTTCCGACCTATGGCGGGCTCAGCGAGTCGGATGTTCAGTATATAACCGACCGTATCAAATATCGGCTGCTGAATGGGTAACGGCTATTGAAAGGTGAAAGGCTGCCTTCCTTTTTGAGGAGGGCAGCCTTTTTTCATGGCCGCGGGAATCTGCTGGCGTAACCAGAACCTTGCTCAAACCCAGGGATGGCTGCGCGTTTCGGTTCATGCAGTCATTCTTGATTCCATTTCTCCATCGCCTATACGATGGTAAATGAATTGAATCGGCAAAAAGTCTGCCTGAACTCGTAACGCTCCGCTTACCCTCTCTAACAAACTCAAACCAAAACTCCCTTAAAACACTTATTTAGAAAAATATGTTCAGCTATAGCTTTGGTGAGCAACAGCTTCCCATTGCTAACGAACAGCGAACCGGCTTCGCAATTTAGCGAAGACCGGTTCGCAAATGTTACTCGAAATATACGGAGTTGGGCTGCTTTCGAGCATTAGCGAAGAGAATTTCGCTAGTGAGGAAGCTAGGTTCTCGAAAAGCGAAGTTTAGTTCGCTGTAGCGTTTGCCGACTTCATTTGGCGCTCGTGCAGCGAATTTTGCTTCGCTCTTTTGCGAAGCAGGTTCGTAGTACGTCTCAGCCGCCAGTGCGCACCTAGTAGAGAAAAGCAGCAGCCATACCTTTACCAATGGACGGTAGACGAACCGGCCTTGAACAATAGTTTACCTCTCCGTTCGATCGTCTCCCTGCACTCCTGTACTCAGTCACAAGTGGGTGTTAACGAACAGCGAACCGGCTTCGCAATTTAGCGAAGACCGGTTCGTATTTTTCACTCGAAATATATGGAGTTGAGCTGCTTTCGAGCATTAGCGAAGAGAATTTCGCTAGTGAGGAAGCTAGGTTCTCGAAAAGCGAAGTTTAGTTCGCTGTAGCGTTTGCCGACTTCATTTGGCGCTCGTGCAGCGAATTTTGCTTCGCTCTTTTGCGAAGCAGGTTCGTTGTACGTCTCAGCCGCCAGTGCGCACCTGAAAGAGCAGAGCAAAGCTGCAGCTATACCTTTAGAAATTGGCCGGTGAACGAACCTGGCGCTTGAGCGACAGCTTCCGGCGTTCCGCTGGCAATCAGCTCTCCGCCTGCTGTTCCGCCGCCTGGCCCCATATCGAGTACCCAATCCGACGAAGCGATTAGGTCAGTATTATGCTCCACCATAATGACCGTATTGCCTGCGTCCACCAATTTATTGAGCAGCACATGCAGCTTTTGTACATCAATGGGGTGCAGACCGGTGGAAGGCTCATCCAGCAAATAGAGCGTGTGGCCGGGTGCCGGCTTGCTCAGCTCCCGCGCCAGCTTCAGCCGCTGACCTTCACCACCGGACAAGGTCGTCACGGATTGGCCCCATTGCAAATAGCCTAGTCCGACCTCGCATAACAACTCTAGCAAAGCCGCCATCTTTTTTTGCTTGGCGAACAGCGGTACGCTTTCTTCTATGCTAAGCCCCAATATATCGGAAATCGAATAACCTTCATATTGGACTTCCAGCACCTCTGGTTTGAACCGCTTTCCCCGGCACTCCGGGCATTCAACTTGCAAATGTGAGAGGAAATGCATATCCACCACGACCTGCCCTAGACCTTCGCAGCGGTCGCACCTGCCGCCAGTTGTATTGAAAGAAAAGCTATTCTCCTTCAATCCTTTTTCCTTCGCTGTCGGCAAGGAAGCGTAAATTTTCCGCAGCAGCGTATATAGATCAATATAGGTAGAAACGCTGGATCGCTGCATGCGGGAAAGCGGAGACTGGTCAACCCGAATCATGTTGTCGATTCCGTCCAGACCGGTAATTTTACGGCAGCCTGGTACAGCGGCTTTACTTCTATCCGCGTTTGCAAGCAGTTCAAACACCAAGGTCGATTTTCCCGAACCGGAAACGCCAGACACTGCGATCAAGCAGCCGAGCGGAAAAGAGGCCGTCACCTTCTGCAAATTATGCAGCTCAGCGTCATAGATTGTAATTTGCTCGCCGCTTCCGCTCCGCCTCTTAGAGGTGAGCTTCGTATTTTCATTCAAATAGCGTCCGGTTACAGAATCCGGCTGACACATGAGCTCCGCAACTTTTCCCTGACCGACGATTTCACCGCCAAAACGTCCCGCGCCTGGTCCAACGTCAATGACGTGATCGGCTTGTTCAATGACAAGTTCATCATGTTCGATAACGAGCACCGTATTACC
Source organism: Paenibacillus radicis (ex Gao et al. 2016) (assembly GCF_014641555.1). Lineage (GTDB taxonomy): Bacteria > Bacillota > Bacilli > Paenibacillales > Paenibacillaceae > Pristimantibacillus > Pristimantibacillus radicis. Next base: position 126,689 of record NZ_BMHY01000011.1, on the reverse strand, counting down.
GAGATCTCGCAGTTGCTTCATCACATGTACCAGCCCGTCCGTATCTTTCGGATGCAGTCCCGACGTCGGTTCATCTAACAAATACAAAACCCCGGTCAAACCGGAACCTAGTATGGATGCAAGTCTCAGCCGCTGGGCTTCGCCACCGGATAAGGTTATGGCGTTGCGGTCCAGCGACAAATAACCAAGCCCGACATTTACGACTCTTTCCACTTTGATAAGTAAGTCGTATAAGACTGTTTCCAGCAGGCTGTCTCCATCCTGTTCGTATTTCGACTGGACTCGGTTCAGCCACTCGCAGAGCTCGTCCAGCGACATCTTGGAGAGCTGTGGCAAACGTTGACCTTCCACCGTCGTAAGACGGCTTTCCTCTTTCAATCGCTCTCCGCCACAACATTCGCAGGATTGAGCTATAAAATAATCCGCTTCCCCCGACTGCCCTTCCTTTTCCTTATACCGCCGCCACATCCCGTTCAGCACTCCTTCAAACTTGCCCTTTGTTACGGCCTTTGGGGGAGAGATAGTTGGGAATCGGCTGGAGAAAGCTTCGCTTTCTGCTCCATACAGCAGCAAGTCCCATTGCGCTTCACTGTATGAATGCAAAGGCAGGATGCCGCTCATCTCAAGACCATAATGCTTGCCGGCCGCCTCAAGAATCGCTGTCTGGTAATCGGCTAGCATCCCGTTCCAGAACCGGACACCCCCATCCTTAATGCTTTTCTCCTTATTGAAAACTGCATCAATGTCAATTTCCACCACCGTTCCCAAACCGCTGCAGGTTGGGCAAGCACCATTTGGGGTATTAAAGGAAAAATCCGACTTCGTCAATCGCTTGTTCTCATGCCCGCATGCCGGACAATCGACCGTCTCAGACTCTTCGATTGCTGAAGGCGGAATAGCTGCGTTGCAATGCACGCATCGCCGCTCCCCTTTTTTATGAAACACAAGCCTCAAATACGTATACATATCGGTCACGGTTCCCACCGTCGATCGTGGGTTGCGATTCGTCACATGCTGGCCTACAGCAATCGAGGGCGACAACCCGACGATTGAATCAACTTTAGGCTTTGATATCGATTCTGAAGACAAACCGCTCGACTCCATATACTGCCGCTGGCACTCACGCTGCAAAATGTCCATCGCAAGTGTCGACTTGCCTGAACCGGAAGGGCCAGTGACAACCACCAGTTGATGCTTCGGGATATCCAGCGAAATATTTTTCAAATTGTTTTCTCTTGCTCCTTTAATACGAATAAAATCGTGCATGCAACACTCTCCTTAATTGCTTGATTTTATAGAAGCAACGCGCCAACTCTACACACTAACCTTAGTCTACAACATTCATGCAAATGATAAGGCTGTGTCTAAAATAGTGCGTAGTGATAGGAGTATTACATATTAAATCTGTCATGGAGCAAGAAGGTTTTTCTTGAGCCTCTAACAGCCGCATGCAGATTTGCACGACCTACAGCGCTGGTTTCCCTCCTTAGCTATATGTATAAAAGCATTTCTCAGCAAATAAAATCCCCGACAGCAGCACTGTCAGGGATATTGTTGAGTCGTTATTTCCATATTTATTCGATATCTAAGCTGACGCTGTAGCCCAGCTTGCGAAGCTCGACAACGCGGCGCGCTTCCTCTAGATCATTAGCGACCATTTCCTGTACAAGTCCGGCTAGATCCGTCTGCGGCGTCCAGCCTAGCTTCTCGGCCGCTTTCGTTGGATCGCCTAGCAGCAAATCAACCTCGGAAGGCCGGTAAAAACGGGGATCGACCTGTACGACTTTCTGCCCGATCGCCACTTCAGGACGATTGCTTGTTACAACATAACCGTACTCTTCCGCACCTTCACCCTCAAATGCAATCTCAATGCCCGCTTCCGCAAAGGCAAGCTGAACAAAATGCCGCACTTCGGTCGTTTGGCCGGTCGCAATAACATAATCTTCTGGTACGTCCTGTTGTAAAATGCGCCACATCGCGTCAACATAATCACGCGCATGACCCCAATCCCGCTTAGCCGACAGGTTGCCTAGGCCAAGCGTTAGCTGCAGTCCGCTAGCGATGCGGGCGACTGCACGCGTAATTTTTCGCGTTACGAATGTTTCGCCCCGTACCGGGCTTTCATGGTTGAACAAAATCCCGTTGCAAGCATACATGCCATATGCCTCACGGTAATTGACCGTAATCCAATAACCATAGAGCTTTGCTACTGCATACGGACTTCGCGGATAAAATGGTGTCGATTCACTCTGCGGCACGGCCTGCACAAGTCCGTAAAGCTCTGAGGTCGAAGCTTGGTAGATACGCGTTTTTCCAGTTAGACCAAGCAAGCGGACCGCTTCCAACAACCGAAGCGTGCCGATCCCGTCAGCATTAGCTGTATACTCTGGCGTATCGAAGCTGACATGAACATGGCTCATCGCCGCTAGATTATAAATCTCATCAGGCTGGATGTTTTGAATCAAACGAACGAGATTCGTTGAATCGGTCAAATCGCCATGATGCAGCGTCAAACGCCGCTCCAAACGGTTCGCTTCCTCCACAACGCGATCAATGCGACCCGTATTGGAAAGCGAGCTGCGGCGCCGCAGTCCATGCACGATATACCCTTTCTTAAGCAGCAGTTCGGCCAAATACATGCCGTCCTGCCCTGTAATTCCTGTAATGAAGGCGACCTTGCTCATGGTTCCCTCCGTCGTTATTCATAGTTGGTTTTGGCCATTAATGCCTGCCACTCCAATATGGTATGAATCTAGTACGGCTCGGGCATCGGTTAAACAACCATTTCCGGCAGACGAAGGTAAGTTACACCCGATAAATCATATCAAACAAATTCGTTCATGTTCACAGGCAGATTGCGCAAGCAAATGTACTTCCGATCACTGTAATAAACAGATTCTTTAATTCATTTCTTAAAGGTTAGAATCCGTTTACAAAGGCGAACGCTAACGTTTCTCCAGAATCATTTGCTTAAAGCCGAACACTATAGACTAAATAAGATCCCGTTTGATCTTCTCCAAGCAAAAAATGATAAAATTAAACTTAGCCGCTAGACTCATTCATGTTGAAGTACAACAAGAAGAACCTTGAGTAACGCACTCAAGGTCTACAATAAAACATTCTTTTGGACTCATCATCCATTCCATTGATCATTATTAAATATAGTTGAACACCTGAATATCAACCTCATCCACGTATCCAATATCCTCTTTCAAATCCCATAATTTGATTTCAGATGTTTCATTATTCATAACAAATGGTTGCAGCGTTTCAATGAATGCTACAAACACAGGGTTATACTTTACGTTACCATTGGAAAGGTTTTTCACTTTCAGCAAACCCGTGAATTCTAAATCATTTGCCGTTTGCCCTGTTTCCTCAAGAAGCTCTCTAATCGCACATTCTATTGGCGTCTCGTTCTCTTCGCGTTGACCCGCAGGCAATTCCCATTGTTCCCTCCAAGTGTTATAGCACATCAAATATTTCCCTGAACAATTTAATACGGCGAAGGAGCCAGCAATAGGTGCATAGGTATGTATCTCATCTTCTTTTACATGAATAAAATCAAGGAACTGATAGCCATTATTTTTTGTACGGATCAAATGATTCCACCAACCTGTCCATAACCTATTAAAAAAGAGGCTCTGTTTACCATTTATTCCATCATATCATTGTAGTTCGATAAACGCGAAATACAGCTAACGCCTGCAGCCTTTTATTCATTTAACAATAAAACAAAGCCAATCCCAGCGGCCGAAATGACTGCCAGAGTTGGCTTTCCGAAATCTATTAAACGGTTAACGTCACCCAGCCCAGCTTCGTGCTGTCGGCCTGTCCCGTATCACTATCCTTCACCGTTACAGCACTTCCTTGTACTTCAACAGCATAAAGCTTCTGCTCGGAAGGCTCAAACAGCGAGCAGCAGAGCGGTTCCTGAATCGAACCATCTGATCCTGCATAAGCCTCAAACCGAACATGCCCCCAATCCAGAAATGCCGTCGACAACGCTGGTTTCAGCTGTGGAATGACCGCGCCTGCTTTGACCAGCAAAATGATTGGAATATCTCCAGCCTCTATACGCTGCCAGCTGCCGCCAATCCAACGAGTACCGGTCTGGAAATCGATCCATTCGCCCGGCGGCAAATAGACATTGCGTTCGGTCTTCTCTTCAAATATCGGTGCGATGAGCAGATCCGTGCCGAACATATATTGATCCTCGACCAGCCATGCTCCCGGATCATTCGGGAACTCGAAGAACAAGGCGCGAAGCAGCGGATGCCCTTTGTCAGCACTTAGTTTGGCCTGCGTATAAATGTAAGGCAGCAGTACATATTTCAGCTCCGTCACACGCCGGAAATATACGATAAAATCTTCACCGTACGCCCACGGTTCCGTAGGAGGCGCACCATGGCAGCGGCTATGAGAGGTCAGCATGCCAAACGGAAGCCATCGGCGGTACAACAGCTCCGGACTGCTCTCGACAAAGCCGCCGATGTCATGACTCCAGAAGGTGAAGCCGCTTAATCCGAGCGATAAGCCGCCTCTAAGCGACGCCGCCATCGCGCTGTCGGTGTTCTCCGCATCGCCGCCCCAATGAATCGGATAGCGCTGGCTTCCCGCCCAAGCACTCCTAGCCCAAATTATCGCTTCGTCGTTCACCTGCCGGGTAATATCCGCCACTGCGCGATTATAACGAAGCGGATACAGATTATGCTCCACATATCCGTTTCTGCCAGAAGCATATACGCCATTCAATGGGGCCGCTTCGCCAAAGTCGACCTTAATTGCGCCTACTCCCAGTTCCAGCAAACCGGCGATTTTCTCCTTATACCATTGCTCTGCCTCCGGATTGCTAAAGTCCAGAATCGCATCGTCGGTTGGAAGATTTCCCTCGCCGGTCAATACGGCATAGCCCTTTTCAATCAGTTCGCCATAGAGCGGGTTTGTTGGCGTGAAATAAGGCAGCTGCCATAGCGAAACCCGCAGCCCCTGCTCTTTCAAATCAGAAATCATCCGGCCCGGATCATCGAACCGCTCCGCAGAAAACTCGTAGTTGCAGCGCCAGTCTTTATCAAACCATCCCGTATCTAGATGGATAACGTCGGTTGGAATCCCATTGATGCGAAGCTTCTCCGCCACCTCGCGCACCTCTGCTTCAGAGCTGTACGTAATCCGGCTCATCCATAGGCCAAACGACCAGAGCGGCGGCAGCGGACTTTTCCCCGTCAAATTCGTATACTCGGACAATACGTCCTTCGGCTCGCCGATGAACAGGAATAAATCCAGTTCCTCTTCCCCGGTATACAGCGTTTGCGTATCGTCGTAAGCCGCCCCCAAATCGAAGGTCATCGGTGCCGTGGAATGAACGAACATGCCATAGCCCCGGCTGCTTAGGTAAAACGGAATTGGCTTATACATGCGCGGCGTTTGCGCACTAAGCGCATCGGTTGTGAACAGATCAATCCGCTGACCGCGTTTATTCAGACGGGTAAAAGACTCCCCCGTACCAAACAGTTTCTCATCGGGGTGCAAAGAAAAGCTGGCTGCAAGCTGATTGCCCATATCGGCTGAGCTTCTGCGGAATGCAAACGGCAGCTGATTGGAATTGAGCAGCGATTTGGAATCGGACAGATGCCGCGTCTCGGTCAGAACTTCGCCATCCGAATTCCGGATCGTAATTTTCCACGGATTAAAGCCTACGGTTACCGAGCCAAAGCGGCTCTCATAGACGACTGCCGAATCACCTTCTTGGCGTGACTCCCATTGAAACCGGCGATCGGCCGCCCCCTCTTCCAGCATGAGCGATGACTCATCGGATGTTCTACGGCTGAAGGATGGACGCGTCTTAACCCGGAGCCGGATTGTCCGCTCGCTCAAGAAAGCGAGCTGGAAATCCGTAACCGGCTGATCCGCATATTCATCGGGAAACTCCCAGCCCTGAGATGCGGCGAACGGATAATCGATCTGGTTGAAAGAAAGGCGAGGCTTGCGCAAATAGCGCTGCCACTGCATTTGACCTTGATGCGTTTCTGCATCGTAGGCGGCTGCGGATGAAGCGAAGAAATACGTATCGGAAGGCTCTTCGAAGCCCGCTCCTACATCAAATGGACGATTTAACGGATATTTTATAGTTGTCATATGATTCGATCATCCTTTCACTGCGCCGTTCGTCAGTCCGCTGACGATATACCGCTGTACGAAAATAAAGAGTAGCGCTACCGGAATGATGCTCACCGTACCGAAAGCCATCGTATTGTTCCACGAGGTGCTTTGGAAGCCCAAGAAGTTGTAAATGCCCGCTGTAATCGGCCGCAAGCTTTCTTTGCTGATGAACGTCATACCGTAGATCAGGTCGCCCCAGGCAAACAGGAACGAGAACACAATCGCAACTACTACACCAGGAACCGCGATAGGAAGCATGATGCGGAAAAAGGTTGTCAGCGTATTGCAGCCGTCGATCTTCGCCGATTCCTCCAGCTCCTTCGGCAATGTGACAAAGTAGGTCCGCAAAATAATAACGGCAAACGGAATACCTGCCGTCGCATTTGCCAATATCGTGCTCCAGTAAGACGGTCCGATGAGACCTAACTGCTTAAACAGCAAAAACAGCGGAGTCAGAATAAGCGAAGCTGGCAGCATTTGCGTAACAAGAAACAATAAAACGAACAGATGGCGTCCTGGAAAACGGAAGCGGGCTACGCCGTAGGAAGCCGGTATGGCAAGCAGCGTCGAGATAATCAATGCACCGACAGAAATGGCGAGGCTGTTGCGGAAGCCCGCGAATATATCGACGGAGGAGCCGGTAAGCTGCTCCGTATACGATTCGATCTGAAATTGATGCGGAAACCAGGTTTGCGGGGTTTGGAAAATTTCGGCCTCCGTCTTGAACGATGTCGCTGCCAGCCAGTATAACGGGAAGAGAAAGACAGCGGTAACGATGATTCCGAAGAGGGGCAGCAGCCACCTTGCATTTTTTTTCAACAATGTCATGACCGCTCCTCCCTATTCAGCAAACGCATGTAAACAAAGCCGACCACGAGCAGGACGAGGAACATGACATTAGCAACCGCCGCCCCTTGGCTGTATTGAAACTGATCAAAGCTCAGCTTATAGGCGAACGTAGACATCATCTGCGTAGAGTTAACCGGTCCGCCGTTCGTGATGATCAGCACGATGTCGAATACTTTAAACGTATAGATAAAGCCTAACACCAGCAGCGATAAAATCGCCGATTTGAGCTGTGGCAGCGTAATCCGGAAAAACCGCTGCAGCACGTTTGCGCCATCGATCGCCGCGCTTTCGTAGATGTCTTTCGGAATGGTCGTCAATGCCGTTGTCAGTAAAATCATATTGAACGGAATGCCAATCCACGTATTGGCAAGAATGACGGTAAACATTGCCGTATGCCGCTCCACGAGCCATTCGATTGGAGCTTGAATCAGATGAAGCCGCAGAAGCACATCGTTGATAATGCCTCCGGAGCCGAACATAAACTTGAACATCATCGCTGTAATTGTCGCAGGCAGCAGCCAGCTGATCATGACCAGCCCTCTAAGCCTTTGCGAGAACCGGAAGGAAAGCTGGAACAATAATGCGAAAGCAAGGCCTACAACAAACTGCAGCGCAATACACATCATTGTGAAAACAAGCGTGTTCTGCAGCACCTTCACCAGCGCGCCCTCACGGAACAGCTTGGTGTAATTGTCAAAGCCGACAAACGGCTGATCGCCGTTTACCAGGTTCATGACGTTAACGTCCAGTAAACTTAACCGTATGTTATCAATGATGGGATAGCCTACGAAGAAGAGCATGTATGCCAGCGCCGGCAGCGCGAACAGGTAGCCTGCTCTCCATTCTTTGAACTTACTCATGCTGTTCACCGCCCTTAAAAAAAGGGAGTACATGGAAGCTGCACATGTACTCCCCTTTATCGATTTTCAATGCTGCACTTTATTTTTGCAAAACACCGTCGATTTTCGCTTGTGCTTCTTTCGCTGCCGCTTCCGGTTCGGAGTAGAGTGTCAGCACTTTACCCAGCGCTTCGGAAATCGCGTTGGAAATTTCCGGCCATTTCGGATGCGGGCCGCGAGGCTGCGCATACTCCATGTTTTGGGCAAACACTTTCAATTTGTCGTTATCTGTCCAGTAAGGATCGCTTGCAACATCTTTGCGGGCCGGGAAATAGCCGAATTTCTGCGCAAAGTCCTTGCTCACGTCTGGAGAAGCAACATATTTAATAAATTCAATCGCTTCCGGTATGTTTTTCCCGTTCACGACGCCAAGGTTTTCTCCGCCTAGTACGGAGGCATACTGTTTGTCTTTCGGAACGAGCGCCAAGCCGTATTTCAAATCTGGAGCCGATTTCTCAATATCCGGGATTTGCCAAGGTCCGTTAATCATCATGGCCAGCTTGCCTGCCGCGAACTGCTTCATCACGTCGGATTGCGTCCAGTTGATCACTTCCTTGCTCATCGAGCCGTCTTTAATGAGGTCGGACAGCAGCCCGAATGCTCTTACACCATCTGTCGAAACTTGATCGAAAGTTGCCCCTGTGGACAACAGCCAAGGCAGAAACTGGAACGTGCCTTCTTCATTTTGCGGAGCGCTGACGCCAATCCCTTTAACGCCGTCTTTTGTCAGCTTTTTCGCCGCTTCCTTCAGCTCATCCCATGTTTGCGGCGGCGTTACGCCAGCATCCTGGAGCATTTGCTCGTTGTAGTAGAGCGCTAAGTTGTTGCTGCCGAGCGGAATACCATACTGCTTGCCGTCATAGGAGGCGGATTTCCATGGTCCTTCGAAGAACTGATCCTTCTCCGGCCAATCCTTCAACTGCTCCGTAATGTCTGCGAACAGTCCCATTGCCGCGTAAGCTGCATGATCGGGATTATCGATAATGACGATGTCCGGCAATTCGGATGCGGTCAGACCAACGGACAGCCGCTTTTTGAAATCTGCGAATGGAATATAGACCGGATCAACTGTAATATTCGGGTTTTTAGCCGTAAAGCCGTCCGTCAACGACTTCACAATATCGAACTGTGCTTTGCCTTCGAAATAGAACCACAGCGTCAGCTTCTTCGGCTCAACGGCACCTTTGCCTTCGGCTGCCTCATTGGAACCTTTGCTTTCCTTATTGCCGTTTCCATTTCCGTTTCCTCCGCCGCAAGCTGCCAGCGCTAAGGACAATACGAGCAGCATGGCCAGCATCCATAAACCTGATCTTTTTTTCAACTTTATCCCCCCTGAAGTGACAAGACTTTGTGATCACGTTTTCAGTTTATGGTTTTGAAAGCGTTTCATAAATACGAAATATTTAATAAAGGTGGACGATCTTAAACGAAAATCATCCCCTGTTCAGTTTTTGATATTCCGCTGGCGACAAGCCAGTCATCTCTTTGAACACACGCGAAAAATATTTCGGATCCGGATAGCCTACCTGTTGCGCGATTTCAAACATTTTCAGACCGGATTCCAGCAGCAGCTCCTTCGCTTTGCGAATTCGATGCTCCTTCAGAAACGCCGTGAAGTTGCGGCCCGCTTCCCGTGTGAACAATCCGCTCAAATATTCCGGTGTAATATGCAGCTCGGCCGCGATCTCCTCGAGTGTTACGCCGTCCTGATACCTTTCCTGGAGAATGCGAATCGTTTTTTGAACAATCATGCTATAAGGAACCGGATTGCTTTCCGGCCGGATCGACGACAACTGGCGGGCGATGACTGCGAAAGCTGCCTGCAGCTCCTGCCTCGTCTGCGATGATAAGATCGGATGGAGCCATTCTTGTTGATAATCGAATGTTATGCGCTCGCCATATAGGCCGCTGACGGTTTGCAGCATCGCCGATACGAGCCGTACCGACGCATCGATGATATGCTGGGGATCATAGACCCCTCTGAGGCAAAAGTCGAGCCATTGCTCCAGGTGCCTTCCCGCTTCATCCGGTGTATGCGAAGATACTGCCATCTTGAGTTTATTCTCGATTGTAGACGGGTACGAGAGAACGCGGCGTTCAAGCTGGAGCCGTTCCAGTTGCCCCACATTCAGAACCACATCAGATCCTTCGACGGCAATGAACCATTTTCTCAATTCTTTTAGACGATCAAAGGAAGGCTTCAACCGGGAGACATCGTTCATTTCCGCTACGCTGATGGCCGCATACGAATCGAGATTGCGAACTGCGGGCAGCAACACCTCTTTGACATAATGCTGAAGCTCCCTATTTGCCGAGTCGGGTTGAACCAGTGCTGCCAGAGACTGATCCTGCACGACTGAACAGACCGCTTGACGTCCATACGGCTTCAGTAAGCTGCTGATGATTGGCAGCATGTGTCTAGCGACATTATCAAATTGTTTGCCTAAGTAAATTGTTACCAGAAAGAGGGGCAATTGCTCCTCCAAGCCCATTCCCTGACCGATATAAGATGACAGCAGCGGCCTATCGATGTCTTCCCGGCCGAGCAGCTGCTGCAGCAGTTGCTCAGCTTGGGCAGCCGCATTTCCTGCCGGCATCCCCGCTGCCGTCTGAAAGTTCAGCTCCTCTTTCACTTTTTCCAGCGTAACGCGCAGATCCTCTGCTGTAATCGGCTTCTCCAGAAATTCAAACACGCCAAGCTGCAAAGCTTTTCGTGCATACTCATACTCCGAAAATCCAGTGAGAATGACCGTTTTGTGGCGATGACCCCGCTCTTTAAGCTGCTGAAGCATCTCGATACCCGTTGCTTGCGGCATTTTGATATCCGCTATAACCAGATCTGGCCGAAGCTCCTCAATGAGGCTGATGCCCGATAGGCCATTATCCGCCTCGCCAATGACCTCATAGTCGGGGCCAAGCTTGCCGATTAGTTTGATGATGCCGCTGCGTGTATTGTCCTCATCTTCGATTACGACGATTTTCATCCAGCCAGTTCCTCCTTTGGTGACATAGCGGGGAGCAGCAGCTTGACAGCTGTACCTTCTCCCAGCTCGCTAGTTACACTAAATTCCGCCTGCTCCCCATAATGCATTCGCATTCTCTCCATGACGTTGCGAATACCGATGGAGCTTGAATGGCCGCCGCCCTCCGTAAACGCAACACTTTCATGCCGGAGCTTCGTCAATAGGGCTTCATCCATACCGACGCCGTTGTCGCAAATCGTAATTTCCATACGATCATCTGTTATGAACCGGAAACGAATAGACAACACGCCTCCTTGCTTCACCCCCGAAAAACCGTGAATGATTGCATTTTCAATAATCGGCTGAAGCAGCAGCTTTGGAATATAGAAATCTAACGCCGCTTCGTCCTTCTCGACAACACATTCGAACGAGGAGCGGAACCGGTATTGCTGCAAAAACATATAACGGTCCATCCACATCAGCTCTTCTCTTACGGTCACTGGCTTGTTGCTGTCTTTGATGCTGTAGCGTAAAATTTGTGCCAATCCTTTCAGCATCTGGCTAATCTGATGCTCGTCCTTCTCAATGGCTAGCCAGTTGATCGAGTCCAGCGTATTGTACAGAAAATGAGGGTTAATTTGCGCTTCCAAGGCACGTATTTCCGCTTCCTTCCGCTTTTCGCCTGTTTCTCTAATTTCCTGCATTAAATCATTGATCGTCACCATCATCCGGTTAAAATGAAGTGCGATCGTAGAAATCTCGTCTTGCGAACGGTCATCCACTTGCACCGTAAATCCCCCGTGCCTGGCAATGCGCATCGCACCAACAACTTTGCGAATGGAAGCCGTTAATCTTCCTGAAAAGTAGAAAATAAGCACTCCTGCCAATACAAGCGCCGCAGCACCTACCGATATGCTGATCCGCTGCATCGCATACATTTCGTTGAACAGTTCTTTCTGATCAATCAAGTTATATAGAGTAAAACCCGTTTTGGAATTGTAATAGGTGTTGCTGATCGTCGCCGCTGTCGTCACATCGCCGATCGTTTTGCCGATGCTGCTCTGATCAGGAGAGGACACGATGGTGCCATCCTTGTCCGCCAAAAAATTACGGCTTTCGAACGGCTGTTTGGTATCGCTTTCAGGATCCGTCAAATTAATCGCACTGGCCAATACAGATTCATACACGGTAACAACGACGACTCCGATACCCTCCAGATTCACTCCGTTCAAATCGCTTAACTTCCGAACCAGATGAAAACCGTATTGCTCATCCCGATTTATCGAGCTGATCTTCTCAGGAGCGGTCATGATTCCGTTCGTTTTATGAATAGCCGAGACGTAAAGCGGATGCTGCTGAAGATTGGAGGCTTCCGACCACAGATTGTCATACGGAGAGCCTGTTTGCTGGTCGTAGCAGATCAATGAGCCGTTGCTCGTAAATATCGCGACGCTTCGGATGCCGTATTTTGCATAGGAATAGGAGGATAGGAGATTGATCAGCTTACGTTTGCTTAGCTCGACATCCTCGTTGGGAACGTTGATTGCTTTTACAAGCCGAATCACATCGTCATTCGTAATGATTTGAAATAATAGGTCCTGATACGCCAGCAGCGATATATCCAGGTTTTTTGACGTTTGCAGCAAGTTCGCTTGTACTAGGGCGTTGGTCTTCGTTTGCATGGCATCGGTGGACACATAATACGAGATCATTTGCACGATCAATACCGGCAGCAAACTGACCAGCATGAACGATACGATCAGTTTATTCCGGTAGCTGAAACGCCATTTTCTGGCTGCCAATCTGAACTCCCCCTTCAATTCGACACCTTTCTTTATTTATCATCTAACCTCAACAACCGGCTAAATTGCAATCGTTTTCTTTTTTATTGGTCCTAGGACCTAAGTCATATCAAGACGGCTTGGCGAGCTAGGAGCTGCTCTTTGCGATGCTTAACTTTAAAAAATCAGGCATAAAAAAACGCCGTGCTGGCGCAACGGCGAGGACTTGAAGATATCAAATTAGCAGATTGCTATTGTTGGAGCGGCTGCTCCTTGTCTTGCTGTCTTGATATGAAAAACAAGGTGATCCAAATGAGCAGGAAGCCTGCCAATTGTGCTGGCGTAATGATCGCTTTGAACGCAATCCAGTTCAACAAAACGCCGACCATCGGGAAGCTTAGCTCAGCTAAAGTAGCGTAGGAAGCTTTAATTTTACTCAGCCCTTTGTAGTAGAGCAGCAGGCTAAGCAGACCCGGCAATAACGCCTGAAGCAGCAGGTTGATCAGTACGGCGAACTGCTCGCCTGTACCCGCTGGAAACTTCCATATTGCGCCTTCGGAAGCTGTTATGACCAGCAGCAGCGGCAGCGCCAAGACGAAACGCAGTGAGGTGACGGTCTCATACTTCATCGTGCCTAGCAAGTAACGGCCCATTACGGTAGAGCCGCCCCACAGCAGAGCTGCGCCAAGCGATAGCAGACTGCCGATTTGCATCAAATCGTTAACATGGGCAAACGGCAGCGAGAAGCCGAAGGTGAGCAAATAGGTGCCGGCGACTGCTGCCAGGAACAGCGGGCCGATAAACCGCGGCAGCACTTCCTTCAACAGCACTCTTGCCAATACGATCGCGAACAGCGGCTGAAGCTTCTGAAGCAGCAGCACCGCATTGGGATTGCCATGCGCCAATCCCAGCGTGAAGAGGATTGTCGCTAGCGCCGAGCCGCCCCATGAAATAAAGAGCAGCGCCCCCACCTGACGAAGCGATGTACCGCGCAGATCGGCACGGTTTTTCCAGAGAACGGGTGCTGCAGCCGCAAACAGAATCAAGTGCTCAAGCAATACGATTTGCGTAGAAGTGAGCGACTTTAACAGCAAAATGCGGAACACAGGATCGATGCCCCAAAGAGCGGCTCCGATTACGACTAGCCAAAACTCCATACGAACGGGTTTTGTTCGAACAAGCGGTGGTGCAGAAAATGAATGACTCATAATGATTGACCTTTCTGAATCAAGGACCGGGCACAACATACAGTGGCTGCATGTTCGCCAAAAAAGCCCCGATTCACGCGAACACGCGAATCGGGGCTGCCCAAATAAAGCTGCGAGTACAGAAGCTGCGTCAAATTAAACGCGCTTGCCCGCATCAGTACTTGTGATCTTCTTCCATCCGGACTATACCGTCGGCCTTGGATTTGCACCAAGTCAGTCCCCTTGCCGTAGTCGGCTCAGAGAGTCGCGGGCTTCGTTCAACGAGGAACGTTTACCGCCGGTCAGGAGTTTCACCCTGCCCCGAAGATCCTTATTCATTTAATGTATTGTAGTAGTTTTGTACCGTTTACTAACGGAACGTTTGTAAAGCATAGTATCACAGTCGGAAATAAAAAAGCAAGAACAATTTCATTCCTGTGGTCTCGCAGCACGGCGTGAGACTCTCTTCTGGCGCTTCTCGGACTGTTGCATAAAGTAATTACGTGCCGCCAAAGCTCTGGGGCTGCATCTTATGTGACCAACTAATTTAAGCATTACACGCATCCGTGAATGATCACTTTTAGCCGAACAGGAATCAAAATGCAAATGTGCATTTTGATAAGGCCAAAATGACCCAAAATCACTATCAAAATGCGAAAATACATTCTAAATCGCTCAATTTCGACTTATTTAAGCTTTTCGCCCCAATCAACCTGCACTTTTACATTTTGACGCCATAAATCGCCGAAAAACCCGCTAACAAACTGCACTTTTACATTTTGATTCAAATCCTATAAACAAACCTGGCACAGTTAAGCAGAATGAACATTATTGTACTAAAATGGTGCTAGCTGAGGCTCTGTTAAACTAACTATTCACTACTGGAGATTACGGCTACTTTACTGCAATACGCATACCCTATGTACTGTGTAATGCCTAATGTGTGCTGCCTTATAGCAGCTACCTCTGTATATTTACCTTTATTCATTACTTGGTGCGTAACCCCTCCTAGCTGATTACCTGGTGCTTACTGCCTTTAACTCACACTTTATGTATATTACCTTTAGCGCACCAGTGTAAGCGGAGCGTTTTGAGTTCAGGCTGACATTTCGAAGGTTCAATCCATTTAACATCGTATAAGCGATGGGACAATGGAATCAAGAACGGCAGAATGAACCAAAACGCGCAGCGAGCACCTCTCTCCTAGAACACCAAAAAGGCGTTCCGAAGAACGCCTCCTTGGCTCTACTACAACAAGCTGCTTAATTAATCGTCACGATAAATCCATTTTGAATGTAATTCACATTCGGGTTAGCGATATTGCTCGTCGTCAAATTATTGAACGTCGCAGAGCCGTTACCGGTATAGGTGTAGATGGCTGCACCTTTATGCGGTGACGTAAACCGTGAGGTTTCAATGCCGTCTAAGCCCGTGCCGTTAATGTTAATGTTGTTGAACACGATATTTTCGAACCCGCCGCCGTAGCCGAATTGGATGGCGCTGCGCTGGGTGTTAATAATATCGATGTTAGAGAATGTGACGTTTTTAATGGAGTCGTTGGAAGCCTCCAAGTCGATTGCGCCACGTTCACCGTTGTACAGATCCTTGCTCGTGCCGCTGTTGATAATTGTCGTATCCGAGAACAAAATGCCCGTATTATTCTGGAAATGATGTCCAGGGAAAACGGTGTTCATCCGGATGCCGGAGCCTCCGACGGTATCGACAATCAGATTGTTAGTCGCTTTGTGACCGCCACCGCCAAAGAAGGCGATTGCTGCTGCGCGCCAGTTGTTCTCAATCGTATTGAAGGAGAACGTATTGTTCACACCTGCAGGAGCGCCGTTGACGTTACTTGTCCATACGGCGAGGCCGTCATCACCGTTATTGCGGATGCTGCTGTTGCGCACGGTCGAATTGCTCGTTCCTTGCGCAAAGTTGATGCCGTCTGCAAGGTTATTTCGCACGCGGCTGTTTTCGATCACAAGCCCATCCGCATAAATCGCAGGAGTATGAGCGTAGTCGCCGACCCAGAAGCCGCATTCGAAATGCTCTACCCAAACGTTATGCACCTTGGAGTTTTTACCGAAATTGTCCATGAACGCTTTATAGATAGCCTCCTGATTATAACGGGATCTCAAGTTAGAATTCATATAAATATGGCTAAAATCCAACTTCCCTTTAACTCGGAATGATATGCCTCCAGAAGCCGCATTCGCATTCGTAAATTGAATGTTCGTATGCCAGATGCCGGCGCCCACAATCGTAATATCGTCAATCATATTGCTAACCGAGCCGATTTTCCACATGTTGCCCAAATGGAAGGTTCCTGCCGGAATATAGAGTGTTTTGCCGGAAGCAACCGCTGCCGTTACAGCAGCTTCGAAAGCGGCAAGATCATCGTTCCCGTCATTGGCAATTGCGCCGTAATCCGTTACGGATACCGAGTTGGCCGGACGTGGGACTACGTCAGGTACAGGCTCGATTTCGAGGAAATCGACGCCGTATTCCAAACTGTCTCCATTACCCTTCTGAATACGAATCGTGTCTCCGCTTTGTAGCGGTGTGTCCAGCTTCCAGTGAACTTCATCAAACCGGAATAGCGGCCGGCCGCCTCCAGGGGCATCGGCAGGATGATCACTGTTGAAATATTGCCAGCTATAGTAAGAAGTCAGGGATACGGTTTTCACTTTGACGCCATTGACATAGACATCAAGGGAACCGTTCAGTCCCATGCCGTTTGCCGAATCAGGCATCGTAAACCTCATCGTAACGCCCGCTCCGCCCTCGCCTGAACGAACAGTCCATTGCGCATACGAGCCGTTAGACGGAAGCGCTATATAACGCTGACCGGATGCTTCCGAAGCTGTTAGTGCTTGGTCAAAGGTTGGCGCAGTCTGCAAAGCAGCACCGCCTCCGCGTGTAGCATCGTCCGTATCATAGCGGCTGTAAGGCATGCTTGCACCACGTGCCGAATAGACAACCAGACTTGTCGTACTTACGTTATTCGTCTGTTTAATTGGAAGCTCGTTGGCATCTGCAGCGACCGTTACCGTTACGCTGTAGTTCCCCGTTGCCGCAGTCCATGTACCCATATTGACATTAACAGAAGCTCCAGCAGCCAGAGTGCCGGTATATGACCCATTGTAGGTCTGTATCGTCGCCCCTGCCCCATTTTTCAAGACAACTGTAACACCATGGGAACCGCCGGCTGAAGCGATGTTTCCTTGGTTTTTAAGATTTACCGTAAACGCCACAGCGCTATTAGCTGTTGGCGTATTCGGAGTCCATGAAACCGTTCCTACCAGGTCAGCGCTTGCAACAGGTGCAACCGTTAATGGAGCGAAATGAGTATAACTGTTGTTTACCTTGTTTTGCTCGATAATGAGATTGCTCTCATCGACTTTGGCGTTGACTGTATAATTCGCCGCCGTCTTCTCTCCAACATTGAGCGATACCGCTGCTTCAGCACCGGCCGCAAGCGCGCCTACCGGAGCAGAGCCTGCCAGTGTATTATTCAGATAGAAATTGACTGTTGTTGCTGGAGAACCGGCATTGCCGATGTTCTTCACGGTAGCGTTCAGCGTAATGGCATTCGTCTCAATTGGCGTAGACGGCGACCATGAAATGCCGGTAATCGTCAGATCCGGATTTGGAGATGGCGTGCCAAACACTTGGAATTCCGCCACTTGTCCGCCCGGAGCTCCGGAATTGGACGTAATGCTCAATTGAAGCCGTTTCACTGTAGCTGTAACCGGAATTGTAACTGTATTGCCGGTTGACGGATTAAACGTATAGGATTGCGAAGTTACCAAATTGCTAAAGCTCGTCGTGTTCTGATTGTGGCCCAGCACCTGAATCGTCTGTGTACGTGTTGACCACGCAGCGGACGGGTTGAGCTTCAGCACAATCGACGTTACGTCATGATTGGCTCCCAGATCGAGTGTGAGCGTGCTTGAGCTGCTGCCGCCTTCCCAATAAGTATCGGTGTTGTTATCGATTGCATTGGCTGCAACGAAGGATTGTGTGCTTGAAGAAGCTGTAATCGCTTTGCCAATCGCAATGTTGCCGCCTGGCCCAGCTGTTGGCGTCACCGTTGGAGTCGGTGTTACAGTAGGCGTTGGCGTTGGTGTCGGCGCCACTGTAGTCGTCGGTGTTGGTGTTGCCGTTGGGGTCGGTGTTGGCGTCGGCGTCGGCGTCGGTGTTGGCGTTGGTGTCGACGACGTATTAGCCGTTACTGTAATCTGATCCAAATTAACATTGCCGGAATCGCCCGCATCATATCTATAGGCAATCGTATTGTTGCCGGCATTCAGACTAACGGTCTCCACTTTAGTTCCCCAAGTATCCCAGTTCGCCAAGCTGGACAAGGAGGTTTGCCGGACTTTCGTTCCGTTGGCATACAGACTTAGCGTCTTTGCGCTGCCGCTGCTGTTGGCGTATTTCAATGTCACATCATAGTTGCCTGCCGCAGGTACATTGACCGTAAAAGTCGTCGCTGCGCCCTGTGCCCAATAGCCGTCGACAAATCCGGTACCCGAATATCCGGTGTGGTCGGTGTTGACTTTCGCTCCCCCAGACAGCGCCGCAGATTCTGCTTGGTACGTGCCTGGTGCAGAAGGCGTTGGACTAGGCGTAGGGGTCGTTCCGCCGCTGCCGTAAATTTCAAATTCCGACAGCTGAGCCGCTGGCCATTCGGTATTGCCCGTTACGTTCAAACGAACGTAACGCGTACTTGCTGCCGCAAAGTTAATCGTGACTGTATTGCTCGAAGCAGTGTTAAATGCATAACCCGCCGATCCAACAATATCTGTATATGAAGATCCGTTTGCGCTTCCTTGAACGGCCAGCGTTTGCGTTCTGGAGCCCCAGCTTGCAGGCAGCTTCAGAACGATCTGATCAATGCTTGTACTGGCACCCAAATCGACTTGAATCCACTGCGGGAATGCATTATTCGTGCTTTCCCAATACGTGTTCTGATCACTGTCCTTCACATTGTTCGGGCTGTAATTTTGAGATTGTCCGCTTGCCGTTATCGTCTTGCCAAGAGCGAGATTGGCACCGCCAGCTGCATGCACGGGCGCTGACGGACCTGCCGATAGGAGCAGGCTTGAGATCAGCATGGTCACTGCCAGCGACCATGCGACATACTTCTTGTTGCGCATTATATACCTCCTCAATAAAATAGGGTGCGAGAACATGCAGTAAACCTTCCAAATCAATTAATGATAGCGGTTACAATTCATGATGTCTCACTTCGACGTTTTCTGTCTTTCTTATTCCGTTGCCTTCACCTGCCTTTCATAATTAACTGGCAAAGCTCCTCCTTTCCATGTCATACATTCCCATTATAGAGACAGAGCTGACCAAGCTATAAGATGCAATACTACGAAAAATGTATGCGCTTCCACTATATTTGGAAAATCCCCCCATACTCCATAACATACCCTTTTATCCAACCCCCATTTTACTGTCGCCGCTTGTATTTCTTCAGCCGCATTCTTCGACATCCTTCAATTTTCTTTCAACCTCATTAGTTATTTATACCTATTAAAATAATTCAGAAAGCCTGCCCGTCTGCTTGTCCATTACTCACATAATCCTGACATCAAAGAAATCATCCGCGTTTGAACCGCAACTAAAACGCTGGAAAAACAAGATTTTCTGCTCATTAGAGACTTATATTTGCAAAAACCAATCATTTTTTTGATTTTCCACTCCAAAAGACTCAAGTGGAATTTACAATTTTACCATATAATGAAATCGAACGAAGCATGGATCCTCCAGCTGATCACGAGTAAGCAGCACCCTAGTCTGGCAAATCTCAGCATACTCCCTCCCTCTCTCCTTCAAACGTTGAACCCTTTTTCTTCTATACCGCAGCCTAAAAGCAAATGAATACAGTTGACCTTGAGATTCGATATGAACTCTCTTCTTGAGTTTATATATAAATCTTTAGGAAAGGAGCTTGCCTATGATCTGACATAAGCCTGATCCGACGATTTGTTGCGCTGCCGTCTAGCCGATTTGGTTCCAAAAAATTTGAAGGAGGTTCATTTATGACGTCATTTCGAATTTATCAGGTATCTGTGCCCAAATTGTTTGGCATCTTGCTCATTGCCGTAATTTCCATGCTTATGCTTACGGAAAAAGCCGCTTTCTCACACGGTTATGTGGAAGGTCCAGCAAGCCGGGCCGCACTTTGCAAATCGGGGCAAAATACCGATTGCGGATCTATTATCTACGAACCGCAAAGCCTGGAAGCGCCAAAAGGCTTCCCTGCTGCCGGACCTGCAGACGGTAAAATAGCGAGCGCCAACGGTGCTTTCCCTAAACTTGATGAGCAGTCGGCAACCCGCTGGTCCAAAGTCAATATCTCCTCTGGCACTAACACTTTCACTTGGAAGCTGACCGCCGCGCACGCTACAGCAAGCTGGAAATATTACATCACGAAGCCAACATGGAATCCTAACGCAGCCCTAACCCGTGATTCCTTTGACTTAACGCCTTTCTGTTCAGTCAACTACGGCGGAGTACAACCGCCATTCACTTACTCCAATACATGCAATGTGCCCGCACGCACCGGCTATCAAGTCATTCTGGCCGTGTGGGAAGTAGCTGATACTGCAAACGCTTTCTATAACGTTATCGACGTAAACTTTAGCGGCACAAACCCGGTGGATACGACAGCGCCGTCTGCACCAGGAACACTGACTTCTCCATCGAAAACGACCACCAGTGTGGCGCTCTCATGGGGGGCCGCTACCGACAATGTCGGAGTCACAGGCTATCGGATATTTAATGGAGCCAACCAGATCGCCCAGGTATCCGGCTCTACCCTTACTTACACGGCAACCGGCCTTACCGCCAATACCGCCTATACATTCAGCGTCAGAGCAATTGATGCCGCAGGTAATGTATCGGCTGCCGGCAATGCGTTAACGGTAACGACGAACCCGATCGTCGGCAATGATACGCAACCGCCTACGGCACCAGGAGGCTTGCATGTCATGGGTGCTCCAACCTCTTCCAGCCTGCAGCTCATGTGGAGCCCGTCAACTGATAATGTTGGGGTTACCGGTTACCGCATCTACAACGGCTCGACTCTCGTAACGACGACATCTGGCACAGCGACCTCTTATACCGTAACCGGACTTAGCGCAAGTACAACTTATACATTCAGCGTTAGAGCGATAGATGCAGCTGGCAATCAATCAGCTGCCAGTACGGTGAATGGTACGACCGCATCCGCATCGACTGCGCCTGCTTGGGCACCGAATACCGCTTATTCGGTTGGCACTTTGGTTTCTTACGGCGGCTCTGTCTATGAGTGTAGACAGTCCCATACTTCTCTGATTGGCTGGGAACCATCCAACGTTCCTGCCTTGTGGCTGTTGAAATAACCAGCTGTTAGCTAAGCGTCTTCTCTATTGAAGAAAAGGTTGCGCAGCGAGTGAACGTAGCTGCGCAACCTTTTTTACAATCATTAGAAGACTGATTCATTTACCTTGTACAAAAAAAAGCCGTCAAAGCTCCCACTGTCATTTAGCAGCGATTCAGCTTCAATTCATATTCGAGCTGCCTAACGAAATGGACTAAAAATTGATGCCGTTCGTCAGCTAATCGCTTCCCTGGTCCGGTATGCATACCATCGGATAGATGCAGCAATTTCTCATAGAAGTGCCGGTATACGGACCCATGCGGTTTTTGCCCAGGATCGAATATACGATCCGACCATTCTTCATCGTCTGCCAATGACAAGCCGTGCGCGCCGCCAAACATAAACGTACGCCCGATACCAATAGCTCCAATGGCATCGATCCGGTCCGCATCCTGCAGAATTTGTTCGTCGACAGACAAAGGTGGCCTTTGGGCACCGCCGGCAAACGGATACTCTTCATGTCGCGATATCGCTTGCAGCATTCGTTCGAACCGCTCCTCCTTCAAATAAGGCACCAGCAAGGATTCAAATTCGTGACGCAACCCCTCTATCGCTTCCTGTCCATAATGGAGCTGGCCCGTTTGCTTTTCCTCCTTGCGGTAATAATCATGCAGAAGTCCAGCCGCCATTGCCAATCCCTGATCCGCCTCAAGCTCAGCTGCAATATCTACAGCCAGCTCCATGACACGAACTGCATGCAAAAAATCATGCCCGGTAGAATCGTCTTTCATTTTTAACCAGACCCTATCCATAACGGGCTCGAACCAAGCCGGAAAAGCCAACCTTACAAAAGGAAATTTTCCACTCATATCAGTCCATCCCCCTCCCCTATCTTCCAAATCCCCTCTACCAAGAGAGCCATTCATGCTGCTTTAACAGCTTCATACCTTGGAGCTCCTGTTCCAACTTATCTGCCGGGAGCTCTCCATAATGCATCAAATACAAACGGTTGCGTATTTCTTCCGGATATCCGCACAGCTCCTCAAAGCCGGCATGAACGGGATTGTGCGTAAAGCTTGTATCATGATAAAAGGTCTCAATTCCCTGATCGGCCAAGGAACAAAGCAGCTCTTTATCCGCCCGCATATCGGAGCTATAAAAAATACGGTTATTCATTATGACTGAGCAGCTAAATTTGGCGGGCACGTGACGTGTCTGCATCCAGCGGGCAGTCAGTCCGGCTGACGAACCGGCCGAGAACGAAAACCGCTCTCCCTCCTCGATCCAATGCACTTCAAAATAGTCGTCCAGTGACAATTTACCTTCCAATTTGTTCTCCAGCGTTCCGCTAAGATACTTTTCCCATATGACCCCTTGTAAAGGAGCAGGAAGCCACAGCTTCATCTTCCTCCTCGCCGCATAGGCGCCATATAGAGCTGCCTCTTCCAACCCTCCGCAATGATCATAATGAAGATGGGTAATAAATATGCCTTCAATATCCTCGAAGCCAAGACCAATTTCATGCAGGCTTTGCCATGCCATCGCTCCGCAATCGATGAGAAACAACCGTCCTTCTGCATCAATTAAAGCATTGTTATGATAAGTCGATTTGCAGAACCCGTTCCCGACACCCAGCATCATCATAAGAAATGGCTGCGTCATCTGAGCACTCCTTCAGCAGCCGTCTCTATGACTCCCTCTTCCCTGTCCATATGAGCGATGAACTCCTCTGAAGTAAGCGACGGTACAGACCATCCCAAGGCATAGGAGAGTTCGACGACCGGAGGAAGCGTAATCTGATGACGGTGCAATTCTTCTTTTTTGGCGAAAATGTCGCGGGTTGGCGCATCCCATTGAATTTGCCCGCCCGACATCACGATCGTTCTCGGTACATAGTCGGCTACCACTCGCATATCATGGGTAAGCAAAATAATCGTATGCCCCTTCTGCCATAATTTCCGGATATAGCTCATCATCTCTTGGCAGCGCAAGGAATCCAGCCCCGTTGTGGGCTCGTCGAGTATAATCACTTCTGGTTCCAGCGCTAGAATAGACGCTATCGCCACTCTTCGCCGTTCTCCCCTGCTTAGAAAATGCGGATGCTCATTCAAATAGTTGTCAATATTCAACAGCTTCGTTACCTGTCTTACCCGTACGTCAATTTCCTCCGCTTTCAACCGCTGAATATGCAAGCCGTATGCCACTTCATCATAAACCGTTCGGCGGACAAACTGAAAGTCCGGGTTTTGAAACACAAAGCCGACATGCCGGACCCTCTGCTCGGCCTGATAGGAATTGGCCTGCTTGCCATGTATAAGCACTTCGCCGCTAGAGGGCTTCAACAGCCCGGTTATCAGCTTGCACAAGGTTGATTTGCCCGCCCCGTTATGGCCGATAATGGCTGTAAACTCGCCTTGCATGATTCGCAAATCTACCGGTTTGATCGTCAAGTCGGTATCATGCTTTTTATACTTAAATCTTACTTGTTTGAGTTCAATGATTGGTTTGCCGGAGCGGGCAGGCTCATCACGGATCAGTTGCTCGTTGTTCGTACCGGCAAGAGGTGCTCTGGTTCCAAGCCTTCGAGCAAGTTCCTCTTCAAGCTCCGCTACCGTTAGCGGATCGCCTCCGTCTGGGCTGCGCACGCCAAGCTGTCTTGACAGATGTACAACCTGAGGCATAGGAAGCAGCTTACGAACAGCCTGTTGATCAAATAGTCGTGAAGGAGGCGCATCGGCAATGATTCGCCCGTTCGCGACGACGATGACCCGGCTGGCATGCGGTAGCGTTACGTCAAGATTGTGATCCACAAATACGACCGTGTAGCCCCACTCGCGATGCAGCTCGCATATCGTCTCCATGACCATCTCCTTCCCCATCGGATCCAGCTCGGCAGTTGGTTCATCAAGCACGATTACTTTCGGCTGCATCATCAGGCAAGCCGCGATGGCCACCCTTTGCTTCTGCCCGCCGGACAGCTCCAAAGAGGAGCGAAGGAGCAGCGGTTTAATTTGCACTTGTTCGGCTACTTGGGCCAAACGGCGATCGATTTCTTCAACGGGCACGCCCATATTTTCCAAAGCAAAGGTCAGTTCTTCCTTCACCGTTCCTCGAACGAGCTGCCATTCCGGGTCCTGCAGCACCGTTCCGACAACCGATACAAGGTCATACGGGAACGTTTGCTGAACATTAATGCCGTCTACCGTCACGCTCCCCTCATACAGTGAGCCTTCCATTTCGTTCGGGATCAGCCCATTAATGGAGAAGCATAATGTCGATTTCCCGCCGCCGCTTGGCCCCGTTACAAACACGAATTCACCCGGATTAATTTGCAGATTTAACGTATGCAGCAGAGGCTCTTTGCCCGATTCATAGCGGCAGGAGTAATTGTCAAAACGGATCATAGTCAGCCTCCTTGTCTAAAGTTTATACAACCATTGCAGCGTCAGCCAAGCTGCAGTCAATAGTGCCGCCGACGATATCGCCCAGCTGTCTATAGCGGATAAGCGCGGATTGTAATAGTACGTTCTTTTATTTTTCCTTCCCACGCCCTTCAAGGTGAGCGCAAAGCTGGTCGTACGGAAACGTTTCAAGAATACGAATAATACCGGGATCAGCAAGCTCGCAAATCGCTTGGTTCGCGTCAGCAGGCCGCCAGAGCGAAAATCAACCCCGCGGCAATATTGAGCGTCCATAACCGTTTTTACATCAAAGATCATCAGGCTCCAATAACGCAGAGCCAGCGATACGGCCAAGGTCAGAAACTCAGGCAAACCGAATCTTTTCAGCCCGATAACCAAATCTTCTGGAGAAGTAGTGAATAATAAAATAAAAAACAATAGCGACCAAATCATCATTCGCAAAATAAACGTAACCGCGAATAAAATATTGCCTGAAGAAATTTGAAACATCCAATAGCCGAAGTCCATATGCAAGTATACCTGTCCGCCCATATCTGCAAAAAAATAGGTCGTGCTCATCATAACGGCCAGCAGCCCGACAGGGATCAGCAGCAGCAAATGGGTTTTTGGCGGCCGGATATAAGAAAACAATGCTGCGCAAAGAAACAATAAAAGCAATAAACTGATTGGCTGCTCCATGAACAAAGGAATTAACGTCAAGAGAATGCCAAAAATTAGTATTTTGCTGAAGCCATGCATGTAATGAATGATTGAGTTCGAAGGATAATACAGCTGCATCTAATCTCTCCCCTTCTTAGCCCCAGAACCGTTTGAAAAACAACCCTGACTTATTCATATAATCGGACATCCACGAGAACAATAGCGGACTAAGGATCGCTGCCGTTAGCGTATTGCTGACCTGCATCCAAGCCCAGACAGTACTCCATACCACATTAGCCGGAACCTTTTGAAATAGAATGAGATTAAGCGCGACAAGTGCTGTTCCCGCGACCATACCCAGGATAACAACCACTATAAAATGTACGCGGTCTTTCACACTCTCCAGCTTTACTTTTCGGAACATGACGCCAGGTATAAAGCCCATCGCAAATTGCGCTAATAGTGCGAGCGGATAAACGGCAGGATTCATGCCGACTACGAGCATGGAAAGGACATTGCCGACAACCAGTCCAGCCGAACCCCATAGGCCAAACCAAATTCCGAACAGGGGAGCGAATACAGCGGCCGGATAGATCGCTTGAACCGTACCGATTTTAATAGGAAAGTACCGGGAAATATAGATCGTCGCTCCGTAAATTAATGCGCTAATGACGATGGCAACGATATGGCGTGCCGAAATGTTTTTTTGCGACAGGCCGCGCTGCATCGGGTTCGATAATTGGGACATGAGCTAATCACTCCTAATGTTATTTGTTCTCAAGCTCCTCTAGCTCTTTCTCTATCAAGTAGCGGCTCCATTCATTGCAAATGATCTGATTTTTTTGGACGAAAATCATTCTGCGATCCTTAAGATCCTTCAGCACCCGATTAATGCTGCGTACCGAAACACCCCACTCTAACGCAATATTTTCTCGTGAGAAGGCAATCATACAAGCTACATGCTCGTTAAAATCAAAATGCTCGAGCTGCTTGTACAGATAACGGGCTAATCGGTGACGAAGCGACATCGACATGTGATCGATCGACTTTTGTCCGGCTTCATAGAGCTTTTTAGACAGCTGTCTATTCAAAATGAATAAAAAACCGGGATCCGCTTCGATCCACTTGCGGTATACAGCCGTATTTAGGGCAAGTATAGTCCCTTTCGTTGATGCGACTACCGAGCATACGTAAGGCCGATCGAGAGCGATCTCAATATCGCTGATTAATTCCCCGGGATAGAGATAGGCCAGTATGACTAAATGTCCGTCGTCCAACGTGTGCTGAACTTTAAATTCGCCTTCCAGGACGACATAAAAGTAATCCGGCATCCTCCCCTGCTCGCAAACCGACTCATGAAGCTGAATGTTCACTATGTTCCAGTGCCCCAGCCATTCAGGCGGCATATTGGCAAGCATATCGTTTAACCAGCTATGCTTCTGTCTGAGCTTGTCTATGATTCCGTCATTCATCCTTATCCCTCGTATCCGTGCATGATTTCCCTCATTATGCCCTGGAAATAAACGAAGAGATGCAAGCCGTTAATAATTGTTCAACGCCCCGGCTAGAATTCGTTTGGCCGCTGCTCGAACTGACTCCGGCATCGGCTGCTCATCCAGCTGCTCGACAGTCAACCAGACGCCCCCTTCTTCCTCTTCAGAAAGCTCGACTGAATCACCGGTTACTTGACCCAAATAGATAAAATCGATATGGTCGTGTTCATCATCAATAGGCTCAAGCTGAATGGCAAGGGGTGCAGCCAAAGCTGTTACCACGTCCTCCAGCGGCTCATGCTGAGCAGCGGATAAGAGCTTGATCGGGTAACCGGTCTCTTCCAGCACCTCCCGCAGCGCTGCCTCGTCAGGCGTTTCATTCTCATCCAGATGCCCGCCTGGCGGCAAAAAACTGCCTATAAACGGGGGCTTCCTCCTCCTGACGAACATTAAGCTGTCTCTGCTCTCGCTCAGTACATATACAGTTGCACTAAACTCCCGGCGCCGGTTCTTTAATCGCTCCATGCCCTTCTCGTCACTCTCCTGTTGATGTATTTGTGATGCAGTTTTATTAAACAATGAAAGCCCTGTTGGCTGAAAGGACATTTGTCCCAATTAACAATACTTTAATAGTGACCGGTTCAAGCGCTGAGAAAACAAAAAGAAGCTGAATCTCTACGCATAGAGATTCAGCTTCTTAGGAGGGAATTTATCTTTTATTCAGCAGACAATCCATTTTCTTTCATAATAACGTCATGGGCTCCGCCTTCGACAAGGCTGGTCGCCGAGACAAGTGTAATGCGTGCATTCTGCTGCAGTTCTTCAATGGAAGTCGAGCCGCAGTTGCACATCGTCGATTTCATTTTATGAATCGTTTTATCGAGATTTTCCTTCAGCGTGCCGGCATAAGGAACGTAGGAGTCCACGCCCTCTTCGAAAATAAGTCCTTGCTTGCCGCCGGTGTCATAGCGCTGCCAGTTGCGGGCGCGGTTTGAGCCCTCGCCCCAGAACTCTTTTACGAAATTGTTGCCGACTTTAAGCTTCTTGGTTGGGCTCTCATCAAAGCGGGCGAAGTAACGGCCCATCATGACGAAATCCGCACCCATCGCGAGTGCCAGCGTAATGTGGTAATCATGAACGATACCGCCGTCGGAGCAGATCGGCACATAAATGCCCGTCTCTTTATAATATTGCTCTCTCGCTTCCGCGACCTCCATCAGTGCCGAGGCTTGACCGCGCCCGATGCCTTTTTGCTCGCGCGTAATGCAGATCGAGCCGCCGCCGATGCCGACTTTGACGAAATCAGCGCCGGACTTCACGAGATAGAGGAAACCTTCGCGGTCAACCACGTTGCCAGCTCCGATTTTCACATCAAAGTTTTCTTTCACATATTGGACGGTCTCGTATTGCCATTCGCTATAGCCGTCCGAGGAGTCGATGACGAGAATGTCTACGCCCGCCTCGACAAGCGCAGGCACTCTCTCTTTGTAATCCTTCGTATTAATACCTGCGCCTACAATATAGGATTTGTTCGTATCCAGCAATCCATGCGGATTTTCTTTGTCTGCGTCATAGTCCTTGCGGAATACAAGATGCTGCAAGTGCTGATGCTCATCTACGATAGGCAAGCAGTTCAATTTCTTTTCCCAGATCAAATCATTCGCTTCTGGCAGCGTAATGCCGGATGTTCCATAGATAAGAGAAGAGAACGGCGTCATGAATTGACTAATTGGCTTGTCCAGCGAGTCGCGGCTCAATCTGTAATCTCTGCTCGTTACGATACCGAGCAGCTTGCCGCTTGAGGTGCCGTCTTCGGTAATCGCTACCGTGGAGTGGCTATTCTCCTCTTTCAAATTGAGTACGTCCTGCAGCGTCTGGTCAGGTTTGAGGTTGGAGCGGCTTACGACGAAACCAGCTTTATATTCCTTAACCTTGCGGACCATTGACGCCTGGTCTTCAATCGACTGCGAGCCGAAGATAAAAGAAATACCGCCGCATCGAGCCAATGCAGTCGCCATATTATGGTCGGAGACAGACTGCATGACCGCTGATGAGAACGGTATATTCAAAGAAATCGCTGGCTCTTCACCTTTTTTAAACTTCGTGATCGGTGTTTTCAGATCGACGTTGTTCGGTGTACAGTCCTTTGTTGTCAAGTTGGGAATCAACAGAAATTCGCTAAATGTACGGGATGGTTCCAAATAATAGGTTGCCAATACGCTCACTCCTCAACTTTTTTTAACTAGCTAAACGGCAAAGATCACCTTATAAATTCTAAATAATATAGCAGATTACTTTTTGTTAGTCAAGACCCTGCTCAAACCCTCTAATACAAGTATACCCTACTTTCATGCCGATAGAGAAAGGAAAAAGCTTCAAGCGCGATGCTTGAAGCCTCCTGACAATTCCATTTGCTTTTACGTTAATGAATCAACGGTATCGGACAAGCAGATCGATCGGATATCGTCCGGCATTGCGTCCATACAGTGCTAAGCCTCCGTCTCCCGATTGCAGCTCCAACGTAAAGCGCCTGGTCTCGTTAAGCTTCGCCAAGAGCCTTGAAGGTACGGCCGCTTTGCAAAGGTAACCGTAGGAACCGCCTTCCTCCAGCTTTCGTTCCGTCGCTTGATAGTGCCAGGACAACATGCCACGGCTGTCGGCCGGATCATCCTCCAATCGGAATACGCCTGCCGTTATTCCATTAATAACGACGGAGACGTCTGAGCTTTGAACCTCTTCATCAGTCATATAATACGTATTCGGATTATACTCTACGTTAGCATTGGCGCCATGCATGAATTCAATACCATGCTGATGGATCTTTGCTCCTTCGCGATTGCGCGCCAGCATCCGCTTCGCGCTAGCCTCGAACATGATTTCAATCTCGCTTAGCACGCCCTCTCCATCGGACTCCGGCAGTACGATCTCATAGACGAATTTACCCGCTTCGCCGCCATTCACTTTATGCCCGCCGAGAACCTTCCATTCATAGTTGAAGCTATGATCGGAGTAATCTGCGACAGGAATGCTGAGCCATCCGCCATCCAAGCTGTACTGTCCATCCTTCTCACCGCTTCGTACGTCGAAAGTGGTGAAGTTCCGCGTTATCATGTTGCCCTTTGCGTCGACAAGCTGCAGTGCCAGCACAGCTGCTGCGTCTTCCATAGGCATTGACAAGCAAAGATCCGGCAGTGCAGAAACGCCATAGTCTGACCAAGTAACGCCGAATGAGCCGCGGCCGTCGGTGATTCTCGTACCCAATCTGTCATGCCACAACTCCCATAAGATATACAAGGTTTGTCCATGATACTGGTCCGAGTAGCTGGAACGAAGCAGCTTGAGCGATACGGTATCTCCGGCGTTTACCGTCTGGCATGGCGGCGCATCGATGACGACAAAATCAGCCGTATGCAAATCACGCAGCGTCATGTCTGGCACATAAGCCTCGTACCCGAAATGCTTATCAGTACCGTCAAGGCGGTAATAGCCATTGAACTCATTCGTTACGTCACGGAATTCGGTGAACACAAATCCGCAAAGCTTATCATGCCGCCGGAACTCATTCAGCATATAGCGATAGTGCCAAGCGAGATCGCTGTCGCCGGCGCCGCCGTCATCGATGCCCCACACGTTGCCGCATTCGCTGTTCATAAGCGGCGCATCCGATTGCGTATTCCCGCCTATATAATTGTAGGACGAACCGGCAAATGTCTGACTAACAACTTCATTTAAATGAGTGCGAACCTGTTCATAGCCGTTCATGTAAAAATGCCAGGTATTAATGTCTGTCTCCACATGATCATTGTTGCAAGGAGAGTGATCCTCTACGATTCTTGTCGGATCGAGCTGCTTGGCCCAACGATATTGCTGTCTGACCCACTCCTGCGTCTCCGGCAAGAAGCTGCTCGGCTGCGAGCCGCCCGTCAGTGCAGTCGCGGCACTTCCCGTCTTCAGCCCCCAAGTTTCATTGAACATGACCCAAGCAATAATGCTGGGATGATTATAGTCCCGATGAATCGTCTCTGCCGCTTCGCTTTCATACGCCGCTCTAGCCGTTTCATCCGGGTTGCCCCAGAAGCAAGGCATATCCTCCATAACCAGAAGTCCGAGCCGGTCTGCCCAATACAGCTTACGCGGCTCCTCTGGCTTAATGTGAATACGGACGAAGTTGAGCCCCAGCCTTTTCATCAAATAAATGTCC
The DNA here is from genome assembly GCF_014641555.1 of Paenibacillus radicis (ex Gao et al. 2016). GTDB lineage: Bacteria > Bacillota > Bacilli > Paenibacillales > Paenibacillaceae > Pristimantibacillus > Pristimantibacillus radicis. The sequence goes on along the minus strand of NZ_BMHY01000011.1, from coordinate 95,715 downwards.
TCGTGCATTTCCTCGTCGGTCGGATACGTGAAATAGCCGGTCCTATGATAGGATTGATCCAATGTTCCGTTTAAGTAAATCGGCTTGCCGTTTAACGTAATCCACCGGTAATCCCGCTCTCCGAGCTTGGCGGTGCCAATCTCACGAATGCCAAAGTAGGTGCTGATGGTGTCAGTTCCGAACTCTCCTGTCAGCAGCAGCTCTCCTTCATATAAATGAGGATGTTCAGGACTCCAGAGCTGTGGCTCCTCTACCGTAAAGCTGGTCTCGATCTCATTACGCCCGGCTTGGAGCTGCAGAGGCAGCTGATGCTGGACTGCGGTTCCACCGAAATGAAAGTGAAGATGAGCGGCTTCGTCTTCCAGCGCCGACTCGATCACTGCCGTAACTTTTACGGTTCCGTTCATGGACGTATGGAACTTGGCACTGGCTACATAGGCTTGAGGTCTGGCCTCGAGCCATACCGGCTGCCAAATGCCGCGAATTTCACCATACCCTTGCTTGCCTCGCGCTTGATCATCCCCGTCGAAATCCTCCACGCGTACGACGATGACATTGTCCTGACCGCAATTCCAGACGTTGGTGATGTCGAATTCAAAGGTGCCATAACCGCCTCGATGTGAGCCGGCAGCTACTCCGTTGATCCATATCTCGCAGGCATAATCGACAGCTCCAAACCGCAGGAATAGTCTGCTATTTGCTTCAGCTGGGCTCCAGTTCAACGAACGCCGGTACCAGCCAATTCCTTTCTCATCCCTTCCTATCCCTGATAGCGGGCTTGCCCAGGAGAACGGAACTGTAATCGTTTCTTCAAAATCTGTCCTGTCCTGCCAATTGCCCTTCCGCCCTTCATTAGCCGTATCGAACTGAAATTGCCAAGCCCCGTTCAAATTGAGCCAATCGGCGCGCTGCCAGTCTGGACGCGGGTATTCCGGCCGTGGAATAGCGCTGTCAATCGATTTCAACAAAGAAGATACCAAGCCAACACAACCTTTCATTATTGGAATTACAGTCATACTATCACCAATATAACAAAAACACAATGTATATTATAAATTTACAATACACCTAAATCGTTGTACACTATAACTAATAAGGTTCAAAAGGAAGCAGGCGGTTCACATGAATGAAAATAAGCAAGAAACAATACGATTTCCATCTTCACGTATCGTGGAGATCGCCAAAGCGTTGTCCGGCGACGTTCGAGTACGCATTCTGGAGGCGCTGGGCGACAAACCAATGAGCGTTGGTCAATTAGCGGATGCGCTAGGCGTTGCTCAACCGACTATTTCGATTAATGTTCAAATGCTGGAGCAAGCCGATCTTGTCCTCTCCTGGCAAGGAGCCAACCGGGAAAAAATATGCTCCGTCACTTGCCGCTCCATCGTACTGGAGCTGCCGGCTAAGCCGGGAGACGGCCTGCATCGGGTCGAAGAAATACATATGCCGATTGGAATGTATGCCACGTGCTCTGTACAGCCGACTTGCGGCATGGCGAACCGCGACGGGGCCATTATCGGCTCATCCGATGATCCGCGCGTATTTTACATGCCGGAGCGTACGGACGCTGCGCTGCTTTGGTTTTCAGGTACTGGCTTTGTAGAGTATTATTTCGCCAATCCGATGCCGCCCGGCGTTCAACTGGACGAGATCGCATTACGGGCCGAGCTCTGCTCCGAGGCTGCAGGATCTTGTGAGGACTGGCCGTCCGACATTTCGCTTACGATCAATGATCTGCCGATCGGCACTTGGACGAGTCCCAGCGATTACGGCGACCGTAAAGGCAAGCTGACTCCTGAGCGTTGGAGGAGCGGGACTGAATACGGCATGCTTACCGAATGGCGTGTCAATCGTCAAGGCAGCCTCATCAACGGCTCAAGCTCTTCGCAAACGAACATTGATGAGCTGGCGTTATCCTTCAACCAGCCGATTCGTGTCCGGCTGGAGGTTAAGGCGGATGCAGCCAACCGCAACGGCATGAATCTGTTCGGCTCGGCCTTCGGCGATCATCCTCAGGATATCGTCCTCTCATTTATTCGTTTGTCAGAGACGTCCGCTTAACAGGACAATGGCATAGGAACAGCATGAAAAAAACATAAAAAAAGAACCGACTCCTTTTTGTAAAGGGCCGGTTCTTTGGTTTGAAGCGGTTAAATTAACCGTTTGCTTGCACAGCGTTCAGCCAAGCATTGGCGATCAATTCTTGTCCGAGACGGGCTGGATGAACGCCATCAGGCGCCAGCTCACTAATTGACGATTGCGCGCTTGCAGCGGCAAAGAGGCCGTCGATCGGCACGTAGAGCGTACGGAATTCTCTCGCCAATTCGCGAACGGCGTAAATTTTCGGATCCAAGTCTTCCCGCCATGCGTGGCGGTCTTCCGTATTTGGCAATACGAACGGTTCGATAAGGATCAGCGAAGCATTGCTGTTCTCCTTCGTCCGCAATATAAGCTTGCGATAGCCCTCGTAATACTGGTCGGTAGACGTAGGATCATTATTGTCGTATTTACGCCATGTATCGTTAATGCCCACGTAAATAGACAGCCAGTCCGGTTTCAGATCGAGGCAATCCTCATCCCATCTGCTTGTCAGATCGGGAACACGATCGCCGCTAATGCCGCGGTTCAGAAAGGTTACGTTATGATCGGGATAAAGCCGTGCGAATTTCTCCGCAATAATGTGTACATACCCGTCGCCCAAATGGGAAGCGTCGTTTCTGTCTCTGCCTGCATCCGTAATGCTGTCCCCTTGAAAAAGCACTTTTGCATTTTTTTGAATCCGTGTCATCGTCGAAATCGCTCCTTCGCTAGCTGTAGGAATATATTGCTATCGTCTATTATGAACGCTGAGAAGCCTTCTGAATAGTTCAATATTTAATTATTTAGGCCGGAATATGATTGTTTTGAGTACGATTTCATAAACTTAGGCAGCGTTTTCATTCCAATGTTCCGCCATACACAAAAAAAACGGTTCCATTCCCTATCGGAATGAGAACCGCTTTTTTCGTTGTATTACTTGCCGCCCGTAAACGTAATCCCTTTAATAAAGAAGCGATTAAAGAAGGCATAGATGAGCAGAGCCGGCAGCGTAAATACCATGGAAGCCGCCATAATATAGTTCCAGTGGCTAATATATTGGCCTTTGAATGTATTGAGACCGAGCGTCAGCGTAAACATCGACTTATCCGACATGAACATGAGCGGCTTCAAAAACTCATTCCATGCGCCCATGAAGACGAAGATCGTCTGCGCGGCAAGAGCCGGTACAGCAAGCGGCAAAGCGATGCGAAAGAATACCCCGAACCGGTTCAAGCCATCCATCGCTGCTGCCTCCTCCAGCTCTTTCGGGAAGCTAAGGAAAAACTGCCGCATCATAAAGATGAACGTTGCATTAGCCATCATCGGAAGCGTCAATGCTGCGTAAGTGTTCAGCAAATCAAGCTGCTTCATAATCAAATATGCAGGCACGATAGTCAATTGACCCGGAATCATTTGCACGGCGAGAATGAGCACGAACATAATCTTATTCCCGGCAAAATCTATCCGGGCCAGCGCATAGCCCGCCATCGAATTGAACAGCGTATTGCACACTGTCGCTACAACGGCTATGAGCGCACTATTATACATCCAGCGCATAAATAGCGGCTCTTTAACGAAAATATCGTAATAGTTCTGCAGCGTAAACTGCTTCGGAATAAAATTAATGCCTCCCGACACGATCTCGCTTAGCGGCTTGAACGAAGAGGACAACGCCCATAGGAAGGGCGCGACAGTAACACAGCCGTATGCAAACAACAGGAAGTAGAGAACCACTTTGCCCCATTTGGTTTGTTGGATTACCATTTTATCGCCCTCCTAGTTCAGCTTCTCTTCGGCAAACAGCTTGCGTTGAATCAGCGTGACGAGCAGGATGACCGCAGCCAGCATGACTGCCAGCGCTGAAGCGTAGCCAAAGTCAAGATTTTTGAATGCATATTGATAGATGAGCAGCGCAACGGTCAAGGTCGAGTTGTTCGGACCGCCGGAGCCTGCCGAGAAAATATACGATTGATCGAATAGCTGGAACGTGCCGATAAAACCCATGACGACTGTAAAGAAGGTAGCAGGCTTAAGCAGCGGCAGCGTGATGGAAATAAATCTTCTCCATGCGCCTGCCCCGTCAAGCATCGCCGATTCGTAGAGAGCGTCAGGAATATCCTGCAGCGCTGCCAGGAAGACGACCATAAAAAACGGAGCGGTAGACCATATATTCATAAGCATGATCGCCTTCATGGCGACCGCAGGATCTCCAAGCCAGTTGTAGCCGTGCAATCCAATGAATTCAAGCAACCGGTTCAATAGACCGTTCGAATTGTAAATCCACATAAAGATAAGTGACAATACCGCAGAGGAAGTAACGGTAGGCATAAAAAAGACAATGCGGAAAAAGTTTTTAAATTTAAGCTTTGCATTTAATATGACTGCCAAAAAGATGGCGCATGCCGTTTGCAGCGGCACAACGAATATTGCAAATGATGCCGTGTTTTTCAGTGCGATCCATGCTCGCTCGTCCCCCGCCATCCGGGAGAAGTTGTTGAAGCCAACCCATTTGTAGCTGACATCGCCCAGCAAATTCACTTTATGTCCAGAGAGATAGAGTGAATAGAAGACAGGCAAGAATAAAAAAGTGCCAAGAACTAATATCGTTGGAAGCAGAAACAGATAGCCCGTCGCGTTGTTTCGCAGTTTCTTTTTCCATGAAGAGGCTTGGGACATGCATGCTCTTCTCCTTTCGTTACCAACTCAAAAGTATGGAGGAGGGAGATTGTTGGCATCTCCCCTCCTCCATCCCCTTATTTCGCTGCTGCGATTTCCTTGTTCGCAGTCGTCTGTGCTTTGTTTATCGCATCTTCAAGCTTCGAGTTGCCCATAAAGGTGTCCACGAATTGATTGTTGAAGTTGCTCATAATCGTCGGAAGCGTCGATCCTGCTTGCCATGGTGTTGCATAAGAAGCACCGGCTACAATTGCTCCGCGTTTCTCATCCTTGTCATAACCAAGCTCTGTCGCAACCGATTTCCGGGTTGGCAGTGCAAAGCCTTTGCTCGTCCAGGTTTTCATGCCTTCTTTGCCGGTCAAGTACGAGATCAGTTCCCAAGCCGCTTCTTTTTTCTTCGATTCTTTGTTCATCACATAAGCAACGGTGAATGCCATCGTTCCTTTTTTGCCATTAATGGTTGGAAGCTCGGCTGTGCCGTAATCCAGATCCTTGTAGTTCGACTCCAGGAACGGAATCGCCCAGTTTCCTTCGAATACGATGGAAGCTTTGCCTTGGCCGAACATTTCGCCGCCCCATCCAGCGCCCACTTCTTTAGGCTCGCCAGAGGATTTGTCGACATTGTGCATATCGGTAACAAGCTGCAGGCCTTTCAGCGCTTCTGGCGAAGCAAACGCAGCGTTTCCTTCTTCGTCTGCCACTTTGCCGCCAAAGGCTTGAATCATAAACATTTGACGGGCAAGCTCAGGTGCAACACCAAAGCCGTAACGAACCGTTTTGTCGCCTTCTTTTTTCGTCAGCTTAACTGCAGCTGCTTGAAGCTCTTCCCATGTAGCTGGCGGAGTCGTAATACCCGCATCTGCGAAGTCTTTCTTGTTGTAGAACATAGCAAGTGTCGAGGAGTCCTTCGGGAACCCGTAAGTAACTCCGCCTTGCTTGAACGCATCCAGCATCGGCTGGTCAAAGTCAGCTACGTCAAATTCTGGTGTTACATAGCTGTCCAGCGGTTCGAGAACGTTGCGTTCGATAAGACCTGGCGCTTCGAATGCATCCAGATAGAAGACGTCGGGACCTTCGCCGCCGATAAGTCTTGTCTTAATAACATCCATGTATTGATCGGCGATTACTTCATACTTAACCTTCACGTTCGGGTGCTTTGTCTCAAACTCTTGGATCGTCTGGTTGAGCAGCTCCTGCTCTTCCGGACTTGCGCCCCATCCCGCTAGCGTAACCGTAACGGGCTCTTTTGAACCGTTGCTCCCGGATGTCGATTCCGGCGAGTTAGCGTTTCCTCCGCTTTTGCCGCATGCGGACAATACCAATACTGCAGACAAAATTAAAGCAACAATTGCAAAACCTGATCTTTTCTTCATACCTTAAAACCTCCCTAGTAATGTGAGCTTTATCTATATGAAAAATGTTTCGTGTTGCCTAGGCAATGACCAGCTCATAGCCAGTCGAGTTAGACAGCGTTTCCACGACTGCCCCGTCTTCTCCGCGCGAAATCCGCAAGCTTAGCGTACCGTTGCCAATTCGCATATGGTCGACCTTCAGCTCGTTCATTCCATCCAGCAGGGACGGCGTCAGTGTGATCCGGCGGTTTAAGCCGTCGGGCTTCAATCCCAGCAGCGATTGCACGAAAGTTAACGGCGTGCCAGCGGCCCATGCTTGCGGCGAGCAAGCTACGGGATAAGGTACAGGCGATCCCAGCGAATCGTCATATCCGCAATAAAGCTCAGGCAATCTGTAATATTCAAAACCTTCAGCAGCCTTCATCAGGCCCTGCATGACCGTGGTCGCTTCTTTTGTGAAGCCGGAACTGCTGAGTCCAAGCAAGCACATTGAATTGTCATGCGGCCATACGCTGCCGTCATGGTAGCTCATCGGATTATAGCCTGCAGCATCCGTGCTCATCGTCCGGATACCGTATCCGCCGAACATGTCAGGAGCGACCAGTCTTTCTGCAACTGCCTTAGCCCGCTCCGGCGATGCAATACCCGACATCAGAATATGTCCCGGATTGGAAGTAACTGAATCTACACGCTTCTTGTCTTTGTCGAGTGCAATGGCATAGAACTGCTCCTCTTCCATCCAGAACTGGCTCTCGAACTTCTCGCGGAGACTCGCTGCTTCCTCTTCCATGCTGTCTGCTTGTACAGCCAGATCCAGGCTTCTGAATATCGGTGCCAAACGCGTCAATGCCTGATACACATAGCCTTGAACCTCGACGAGTGCGATAGGCGCTTCTGCGTAATCGCCGTTGCTGTGAACGACGGAATCTGCGGAATCTTTCCATCCTTGGTTAGCGATACCTTTGGAAGACTTCTGATAGTATTCAACAAACGCATCGTTGTCATAATCGCCGTATTCTTTAATCCAAGCCAGCGCTTCGTTCAAATGAGGCATTAACGAGACGATAAAGCCGGCGTCTCCCGTCCAGTGATAATATTCGGCTGCCAGCAGCAGAAACAGCGGCGTTGCATCTATCGTTCCGTAATAAGGTGTAAACGGCACTTGGTTCGTTCCAGCCAGCTCGCCATAACGAATTTCATGCATCACCTTGCCCGGCTCCTCATCCCGCCACTCATCCTCTTTCTTGCCTTGATAAGCGGCCAGCGTCAGCAGCGTGCCTTTGGCAATCTCCGGATTAAGCGACAGCATCTGCAATGCGGCAATCAAGCTGTCGCGGCCGAACGGCACGGAATACCAAGGCAATCCAGCTACTGGAAATGCGCCATAGCCTATATCGGTCAGCAGAACCCGCAAGTCTTGAACGCCGCGGTAATAGAGCTTATCGAACAGCGCAATATCGCTGTTGACGGTCGTTGTAGAGCTATTCCACTCTGCATAGGACTGTCTAAGCTTTTCCATCGCATGCTGCGGCTCATGCTGCTGAGGCTCTATTCCATCCACAACAGGAGCGACAAAGAAAGTAATGGAAGCGGATTCACGGTGATTCAGCGCAACAGCGAAATGCAGCTCACCGTTATCTTCGACGCGGCTTTCCGCGGTATCCCATTTGATTTTCGTTTCTCTTCGGACGCCGTCGGCGCCGTCATAGCCAATCGTTCTTTGGCGTTCGCCTTGCTGCTCGCCTGACTTGCTGCCCAAATCTCCATGCTGGAAGCCGCGAACGACGAACATGTCGGCAAAGTCCGCATCCAGCAGCACCGAGAAATCGAATTGAATCGCTTTCGGATAGTAGCTCGTCAACTTGAAGGTTTCATACAGCCCCCCGTCATAAATGAACCGGGTACGTTCGATTTCGACTGATTCCCTCCATAAGATCAGTTCGCCGTTCTCCTCCATATGCGGATTGGTCAGGCGAATCGTTGAAATATAGTTCTCGTCGGCAGCGGAGGACAATAGAATCGGGCTGCGTCCATTAATCCGAATCTCCATTCTGCTCAGGAACCGTGTATCTTTCGTATACAGTCCCAGACCGGAAGCATCACCTTGCGGAATGTCGCCGTTTTTGTCCGTCATTAGAAACAGGTCGTTCTCTTTGATGACTCGATAATCCAAGCTTTCCCCTCTTTTCTTGCTGTAGTAGCTATTTAATCGCGAGCATCCGAAACGTTTCGGATCAACGTCAAAAAAATGGGCATCCCGTTATGAAAATGGCGCCTGCAAACTTTCCAAAACGTTTCGGATGCGTTATAATGTGAATTATAGATCATGATGAAAGCATTTACAACCCCGAATTTATATTTTAATTTTTTTAACGATTTTGGAGGTATTCGATGGTCACCATTAAAGACATTGCCAAATCAGCAGGCGTATCCGTGACGACGGTATCCCGCGCCTTGAATGGATATGACGACGTTAACGAAGGTACGCGGCTCAAAATTAAGACGATCGCCGATGAACTGGGCTATAGTCCCAACATGGCTGCAAGGTCGCTTATTTCAAAAAAAACGAAAACGCTCGGCTTGCTCTTATCCAACATTACGCGAGACAGCAGTAAAGACAATATTGCCTATGAGGTGCTCTGCGGCATCAATGACCGCTCCGGCGAATTGGACTATGACCTCGTCTTGTTCAGCACGACACCGCAGAAGCAGTCCATCAAATCCTACAAAACGTTATGCCAGGAACGAGGCGTCGACGGTGTCATCATTATGGGGATCCGGCTCGACGACCCCTATTTGAAAGAAATCGTATCCTCGGAAATTCCTTGCATCCTTATTGATATTACTCTCCAAGGACCTAATGTTGCATACGTCACTTCGGATAATACGAACGGCGCACTTGCAGCCGTCAACCATCTGCTTGAATATGGACATCGCGAGATCGCGATGATTAACGGACATACCCAAGCCGATGTCAGTCTCCTTCGTCTCGAAGGCTACCGCAGGGCGCTCCATCAAGCCGGCATGGTTTTTGACGAAACGCTCGTCTTGAACGGACAATTCTCCGAGCAAGGCGGCAAAGAAGCCGCTTGCCGTATTATGACGGAACGGCCGGAAGTGACCGCCCTCTTTTGCGCGAGTGATCTGATGGCATTAGGTGCGCTTCAAGGCGTGAAGGAAATGGGCAAAAAAGTGCCAGATGACATCTCCATCATCGGCTTTGACAACATTGATCTGACCGCCTATTGCACGCCAGCACTTTCCACTGTCCATCAATACAAATATGAGCTGGGCACTGCAGCTGCTCAGGTGCTTATCGACTTGCTGGAGGGCAAGGACGTATCGCATCATGTCATGCTGGCAACCGATGTTATTCAGCGGGAGAGTGTACGCAGGCTGGAAGCATAGTGTATCGACGTAAAAAGAAGTCCGGAGCGATTGATTGCTCCGGACTTCTTTTGTTCAACGCCTGCTCTATTGACTGACTTGAATTTGATCGAGATTAATGAGCCCGTTATCGCCAGCATCAAATTTATACATAATCGTGTTATTGCCGGCTTGCAGATTCAAGCTTTCCGATTTCGTACCCCAGCTGTCCCAATTCGCCAGAGCTGTCAGGGAAGTTTGCTTGATCTTGACACCGTTGACATAAATACTTACCGTCCTTGTGCTGCCCGAGCCATTCGCATAACGAAGCACGGTATTATAGTTTCCTGCCGCTGATACGTTGACCGCAAATGAAGTGGACGCTCCTGCGGATTCATAACCTGCAACAAAACCGCTGCCGTAATAGCCGGTATGATCATTCATGACTTTGGCTCCACCGCCTAAGGCTGCATATTCCGCCTGATAAATGAAGGATACCGGTGCTGTTGAGACCGCAAAGTCCATCCAGTTGAAATTAAAACCGCCGTTTGGCGCTTGAACCCGGATGACCTGATAGCCGGCTTGCAGACTGACCGTCTGCGTGATCGTCTGATAGTTTTGCCAGCCGCCCGTATTCGGAACCGCGACTGTCGCCAGCACTGAACCGGCTCCGTCAAGCAGACGGATTTGCCCCGTGCTGTTCGGGCTCGCTACACGCAGCCATACGGTGTAAGCACTGCTGTTCTGCACCTGTACCCCATAATCCAGCCAATCGCCATTATCGATCCAGCCGACATTCAAGCCGCCGCCGGCATCGCTTGTCGGCTCCGTCTGAATGCCGAACATGCCGATATAGCTCTCCGCTTCAATTTTGCCCGGAATCGTTGCTCCGCTGGCCGATGGAGCGCTAACATGAATCCGATCCAAGTTAACTGGCCCGCTATCCCCCGGATCAAATACATAGGCAATCGTATTGCTGCCGGCCTGCAGCTTCAATGTCTCGGCTTTCGTCCCCCAGCTATCCCAGTTCGCCAATGCCGCAAGAGCTGTCTGTTTGATTTTGACCCCATTCACATAAATGCTTAACGACTTGGATGCCCCGGAGCCATTCGCATAACGCAGCGTCACCTCATAATTGGCGAGCGCCGGAGCTTGAACCGTAAATCTCGTAGAAGCGCCTTGGGTTTCATACCCTGCCACGAAGCCAGTGCCGGTATAGCCCGTATGGTTCGTCATCACATTGGCACCCCCAGATAAGACCGCCTGCTCCGCTTGGTATTCATTGGTCGGCTCGCCGGTACCTGTCGAAGGCGATAACGTAATCGAATAGGCATCCATCGCATAGAGCCATGGAATCGAAACTAGGATAGACTGATTCGTTACCGTCGCATCGAACACTTGAACCACATCGGGTGCAGTGACAGGATCCACATTATGAATTCGGGACACAGATACCCTTACCTTGCCATTCGCGCCAACCAGATAGGATGCCGAGTTCAACTGGTTGATGCTAACGTCCACATTGCCGATGTATCCGCCTTTGTTGCCCAACAAAATGCGAGCAGATTGCTGAGCCGCATCCTTGCTGGCAACACCATCGATTTTCGCCGAAGGTACAGTCGCAACGAGTGTCCCTGTCATATCCGCATAACTCTTATACGTCCACCACTGTCCTTTCTTTTGCGAGTCCGGCGTCAGAATATCGTCCAGCAGCCCTTGATCGCAGCAGTGATCCCAGATGGCGTGATTGGCGCCAAGAACGCCCGATTTCTCCAAGCGCGCCAAGTACCATGCCGTGTAACCCGCATTTTGCTCCGCTGGCCAGATGTATTCACCGATGGTAAAGCCATCGATAGACGTTATGTTCTTAGTGTTCAGCAAGTTTTGCGCGGTTTGAACGTCAGCAACCGGGTCCGCGCTGAAATGCCAGTCGAGAATATCGGGCAGCGCGTTGTTGTTTTTCGCATAATCCAGCCAATTGCTCAACTGAGTTGCGTTAAAGCCGCCATATCCAGGACCAACGATGACCGCATTCGGATCAAGAGAGCGAATAAGCTGGACGCTTCGCTTCCACATCTCGAAATATTGCGCTTCCGATCTTGGCCAGAAATAGGCGCCGTCCGGCTCGTTCCAAATATCATATCTGGCATTCGTCATGTTGGCGGCGATTTTATCATTCACAAGCTGGGTAATGAATTGATTCCAGGATGTCCAGCTTCCATTGTCGCCAGGAAATATCGGATCATTGTTGTTCGGTATCGTACGTCCGTCGGAGCCCCAAATATCGCTTACGAGTATTTGATAGGTCGCTCCAATCGCATTCACCCGGTTATACTGGTTTTTCACCGAATTAAATCTCGGCAAGTAGCCGTTGTAACCGCCTACCGCCCATGCGCCGCCGCTCAGTCCCGCTCCGCCGCCGCGGAATAATTGCGGTTTGAGATCAGAGAGCAGTGAGCCATTGGGAGCGCTTCCATTTTCACTCAGCCCATAGAGGAATCCTGTCCCCCGATAAGTAGGCGCCCCTAAGGTCTGGCTCATGTCGATCGACACCGACTCGGCAGCCGCCTGTACGGGCTGGGAAACGAACAGCGTCGGAATAAGCAATCCGATCGTAAGAACTGCCGCCACCGCCTTCTTCGTTTTGTTGCGAATCATTGCTTTCAAGCTTGATCACTCCTCATCGTTTGATTGTAAACAATTCCAGTGTACAGGTATGAAAGCGCTTCATATATTCTAATTATTTAAAAAAGGTGGACGAAGTTAAGCTTGATTTGCATGGAAAGCAGCATCCGATACGAGAAAAGCCCCCGCGTCGCGGGAGCTTTATTACAGCGTGGAGTCAGAATTTTTCTTTTCGCCCTTTTTTCTGCTTTTTCAATTGCTTGGAGAAAGCTTTGGAAGCTTGCCATTTCTCATACAAATAACGGCTTTTGACCTTATCAAAGGCTGATTCCTTCAACAGCTTCCTATACTTGCTCAGCCGATCGGGCGTTAGCCTTCCTTCCTCCAGCGCAAGCAGAACGGCGCAGCCCGTCTCCCGCTCATGCCGGCAATCCTTGAATTTGCACTGTGTCTGCAGCACTTCCAGATCAGCAAATTGCTCCGACACAGATTCTGCCGCATCCGCGATTCCAATCTCCCGCAGCCCTGGCGTATCCAGATACAATCCGCCCCCTGGAAGGACGATCATTTGACGGTGCACCGTCGTATGGCGCCCGCGGTCATCGCTTTCACGCACCTCCGATGTCTCCATAACCTCTTCACCGAACAAAGCGTTCACCAGGCTTGATTTCCCGACGCCAGACGAGCCAAGTGCGATAACGGTGTTGCCTTTGCCGAAATACGGAAGCAGCTGCTCCAGCCCTTTCTTTTCTTGGGCGCTTACTGTGTAAATAGGAATCCCGGGGCACACGGTTTCGCAGATTACTGCTTTGCTGTCCGGATCATCGCATAAATCCGCTTTCGTCAGCACTATGGCAATATCAGCCCCGCTTTCCCTTGCCATGATGACATACCGTTCCAAGCGATGGAGGTTGAAATCACGATTGAGCGCCATACAAATAAATACGGTATCGAAGTTAGCCGCCAACACCTGCAATTCGCTTTTGTCAAAGTTGTTCCTGCGGTAAAACATCGTCTTGCGGGGCATCAGCTCATGAATAACCGCTCGATCCTTCTGTTCGGTCAGCTTCACCAGCACGTAATCGCCAACTGCGGGGAAGCCTCCCATGGCATCATTGGCATATAGATACTTGCCGGCCAGATGCGAGATGATTTCGCCGTGAGCTGTTGCCGCTTGATAGTAGTTTTTATGCTGGGCGATTATTCTTGCCGGCTGCAGCTGCAGTTGATGCTGTCGCTCCGGCAGATCTGACAGGACGTTCTTTACGTAGTTTTCCGTATATCCGTATTGCTCTAATAAGTTTTCTTTCACTGTTGTGATCAAGCTCCTTCGTCTGTTTGTTTGATGGGTACGACAAAAAGAGCCCGGGACATTCCGCATGCCCGGACTCTACGCGCTGTCAAAACAGACATAGAAAAGCCCGGACTATACTGCCCGGGCTCATCGTCGCTCGAAAATAACTTTAAAAATCCGATCGATGGAATGAGTGGCAGCTGTCGACGTTGTATAACAATCCAAGTGTAAAGTTTGTCATTGTGACCAGCTCCCTTCATTCATTAGTAAAAGCATCATACCATTTAATTCCTTATTTGTCTACTCGTTATTCATCCGCTCACTTCGTTTTGCTGTCCCGCCCGCAATTGCTTGCGATATACGAATTTCGAGATCGAGATGCTGATTTCGTACAACAGAAACAACGGCACAATGACGATAATGTCGGATAAAATATCCGGCGGCGTAATCGTCACCGCCACAATACAAAGAACAAAGTACGCAAGCTTGCGCGCTTTGGCAAGCCGGATAGGGTTCAAAATCCCCAGCTTAGTCAAAAACATGACGATGGCCGGCATTTCGAACAGCAAACCAAACGGGACCGTCATATGGATCATAAACGTAAAATATTTTTGCGCCGTATATAGCACAGCAAATTCTCCTGCCGCCATTTCATTCATGAAATGCAGCACCATCGGAAACAGAATGAAATAACCGAAGCAGATCCCGATTAGAAACAGCAGGCTGATGCCGGGGATGAGCATAAGCGCTGAGCGCTGCGCTTGGGGCGGTACAGCCGGCTGTACGAACCGCCATATCTGATAGGCTGCAACTGGAAGCGTAACCGCGATAGCGACGGCTCCGGCGATCATCATATAGACCCACATCACGTCGGAAGGGCCAAGCAGCACCAGCTGCTCTTCCATATCCCGGACGAGCCATTGATAAATATCTCTTACATAGATTAAGGCTGCTGCCATAGACACGAGAAATGCGGCCAGTGTACGGATCAGCCTGGAGCGCATTTCCTCTAAATGCCCAATGACGCTTTGTTCATTCGGAGCCGCCATTTACTTGTCCGCAGCCGTCGAAGCTTGCTGCTGCTGTAACTGCGGCTCCCCCTCTTTGCGATCGCGTTCCTGCTCAGAGTCCCTGTCGCCATCCGTGCCGTTCACCAGACCCCGGGTTGCTCCTTTAAATTCGCTAAGCGTCCGGCCAAACGCGCGCCCCAATTCAGGCAGCTTGGAAGGACCAAATATAATAAGTGCAATGATGAGGATTAATACCAATCCGCCAATTCCAATATTTCCGAAAGGCATAGCTGCAGCTCCTTTTTATCTAAGCAGGGGATGTTACCGCCTAGGCAGCGTCCCCCCTTGCTTTTAATAGATTAATTCCCCAGCTTAAATCCGCTAACGGCAACAACGGCGCATCTCGCCATTTTTTCGCCTGCACGGTGCGGCCAGGTGCTAGTTGGATTGCTCAAATCCTTCGTGTTTTCCCCCGGATGCTGTACGGATAAGAACAGAGTCTGCTCATCCGGCGTGAAGAACGGACCTGTCAGCTCGCATTCTACAGGGCCGGAAGCGAATTGAAGTGCTTTGCCCTTATCAGGGCCGCTTGTCGGGATAACAAACAATCCGTTATTCATAAACGATTTGTGTATGCCTTTGTTTTGGCTGCTGCTGGAAATATCCGTAACGACCCATAAATGGCCATTCGAATCGAAAGCCAAATTATCTGGCGAGCTGAAACCGGATTGACGGCCGCCTGCCGCAAAAATCTCAAAATCGAATTCCAGAGCGCCGAGGTCATTCCCTGCTTCGAAAATACGTGTAATATGGCCATGAATATTGCCGTGATTATCGTTATTGGTATGACAGATGAAGATCGTGTGGTCAAACGGCGAAATTTCGATATCCTCCGGCCGATCCGTCGGCGTTCCGCCAACAAGCAGCGCCGCTTCCTGGCAATAGGTAACGATGTCGCCCTGCGTTTTGAATTTCTGTTGAAGCTCCGGCTTCCCTTTAACCGCCTTGGCTACTTCCTCCAGAGTTACGGCCTGCCATTTGCCCGTCTTCAAGTTGGCTGCATAGAGCGTTCCTTCTTCAAGCAGCGCTGAGTTGGCGCGGCCTTTCGATTTATCGAATTTGCCTTTGCTGACGAATTTGTAGACGCAGGCGTCTTTCTTATCATCGCCCATATAGACAACAACGCGTCCGTCTGCCGCCAGTCCCATAGCGGTATTCTCATGATTAAAGCGGCCGAGTGCCGTATGCTTCTTCAAATAAGATTTGTCGAAAGGATCGACCTCGACAACCCATCCGTAATGCGTCTCCGTCAAACCGGAGGCGGCAGCCGTCTCCGCAAAGTTCTCTTCGCAGGAGAGCACCGTATTCCAAAGGGTGACGCCGCCGGAGCAATTGGCGAAGGTACCAACTGCAGTTGCAGCGCTTTTCAAAGCGGAGATTCCTCTAGCCGGACCGGTAAATTCGAATTTCGTGTACCCGTTAATGCGGCGCGCATACTTCGATTTCGTATCCATTTTCCACACGCCCTTCTCGTCGCGATACACCTCGATAACGGACATGCCTTGATAGTACAGGTTCTTATGCAATTGATCGGCAGTCATTTTATCGTTTAGAACCGGGCCGATCGAGAAGATTGTGCTGTATTCATGATTGTTGACAAGCAATCCACGATTGTTGGAGCCTTCGATGGGGAAAAATGCGTTGAAATCGCAGCCGGAGCCGAACTTCTCGCCTTCCGGATTAATCACGTCGTTAAAGGCTGCGACGACGTCGTACCTAAAGTTTTTCGGCAGTACAAGCTGGTCGGCATCAGTGGGCGCTATCGGATCAAAATATCCGCTTACCCGGTTCGTATCAAATCCAAACAAATGATCAGCCGTTGCCGACATGGCAGAGGCCTTGCCATCCAGTACGCCGAGCCCTGCAGAAGCGGCTGCCAGAGCTGTTGCTCCGGTACCCAAATAGGAAAGAAACGTCTTGCGATCCATCGTTTTGCTCAACTTGTCCACCCCTTAGACTTATTCGTCCTACCAAGGACAAGTGTACGCCGGGATTGTTAATGAGGAATTATGAACGATTGGTTTTATTGTAAATAAAAGGTTGAAAATATGAAAAAGCTGCCTATGAGCGAACTTCATTCCGCTCACAGGCAGCCGTAATATCAGAACCTTTATTTGTTTATTTGTAATTAGAAGCAATCGTCTCCAAATAATCTTCAATCGGCATCGAATTGCGCATGGCTACCAGTCCGTTGCTTGCCTCACCAACAAGCGTTCGAAATTTCTTGCTTTCTCCCGTAGCTAGCGAAGAGATCGCATCTACAATCATTTGCGGATCATCCATCGGTTTGTTCTGTGCTTGGCTGAAGCTTGCCTTCACTTTTTCCGTGATCGCATCATAATCGGTAATCTCTTCCCCTTGGCTCCAAACGATGCTGCTGTTGAAGTTGTTGCCAGCCGAACCTCCTTGCTCTATCAGTCTCAGCTCAATATTTAACGGCTTCAGCTCATAATAAAGCCCCTCAATTAGGCCTTCCAGCGCAAACTTGGACATGTTGTACAGCGAGCCGGTCGGTACCGCTGTCGTCAGCCCCATTAACGAGCTAATATTAATAAACATTCCGCCCCTCCGGGAACGGTAATGAGGCAGGAACGCCCGGATGACATTAATCGGCCCTCTGACATTGACTGCAAACTGCCAATCAATCGCGTCCTCTTCCGCCAGTTCCAGAGGCCCATAAGCGCCCATACCGGCGTTGTTGACGACTACATCGATTTGACCAAAAGCTTCGATTGCGTCGGCAACAGCTGTTTTCACCTGAGCTGCATCCGTCACATCCAGCTTGAACAATTTAATGTTTTCGTACTTCAACAGCTCCTCTTCCTTCTCCGGGGAACGCATCGTTGCCGCTACATTCCATCCTTGTTTCGCAAAATGAATCGCCGTCAATTTGCCCAGTCCGCTGCTTGTACCCGTTATAAAAATTGTTTTGCTCATTTTCTTTTCCTCCTCGGATGAATGCATATTGAAATAATTAAGTTCACATCAGGTTAGATCGAACGTTCATTCTAATTTGTTGAAAAGAAAAAACCGCATTCCCTTGCAGTCTTTCCTCGCATTATCGGCTTACTGCTTTCCAACTGGAATCAATCACGCTCTGAATCGTCTCTTCATTTAGGTTGAACTGGCCTTTGAGATGCCCCTTCACCAAATAGACGATTGAACCATAATTCATCTGAACCATCTGTTTCGGCTCCATATCCAGCATCAGCCCTTGACCAATCGCTTCAGCGTACAGCTTTGCCAACGGCCCGCACCAGCCCCCTTCATATGCCTCCAGTTTCGAAGAATCATAAATATAGGGCGAGAACGAATATTGCTCAATAAATTGAAAGCCCAGCGGATAGGTCATGCAAAGCTCGAATACTTTTTTCCAAGCACGCTCAAAACGTATCCGAACCGGTTCATCCGTATCGAGTCCGCTCGTTACAAACTCCCCGTTGAATTTTACAATTCCCTTGTACAGCTCGTTTATAATATCTTCCTTGCTGGAAAAGTAATGATAGATACTGCCTGTCGACACGCCGGATTGTTTGGCAATAAGCGCCATCGACGTAGCCTGAAGCTCTTTCTCATTGATAATTTGCAGCGTCGTTTGCAATACCGCTTGCTGCACGTTGTTGTATTTTTCAAACATGGGTGCACCTCCTTGCCTTGGATTCAACGAAAAAGAAGATTGTATCGAACGTTCATTCTAATCATAATGATCACATCGTCTGTTGTCAACAGGCTATGCGCAGCACATGCTGCCTAATGGTGGTCGGCCATGCCGCAAGTGGAGTCCACATATAAGCAGCGGCTTGGCCGGTGACTGCTTCTTATATCGTCTCCCAGCGCCATTTTATATACAGGCGATATATTTTTCCAACGATGATCTTGATGATCATATAGACGGGAATGATAAGCAAAATGCCCAGCATCCCTGCCAGATCCCCGCCGACCAATACGAGTATAATCGTCGTCAACGGATGAATGTCCAGCTGTTTGCGGTAAACATAAGGTGCAATAAGATTATCCTGAATTTGCTGGGCTACGAAAATAACGACAAGCGACCAGATCGCGATTGACGGAGATTCGATAAACCCGATGATAACGATCGGGATCATCGAAAGAAACGAACCGATAAACGGGATAAAGTTCAAGATAACGGCGATCGCCGTAAGCAGCAGCGCATAGGGCAATCCGATCAGCAGAAATCCGGGATACATGAGCACGCCTAGCGCTAAGTTGATCAGCACTTTTCCGACGATAAAGCCGCTCAGCGAATGATCGATTTCCGTAACGACCTCCGCGGTATCTTTTTGAAATCGGGTTGGCATAAGTTTGATGATACGGTCGCTAAATTTCCCGCTGTCTTTCAGCATATAGAACAAAATAATCGGGAAAATCGCGATCACAATGGCAATACTCGATATGACGGTTACCGCATTGGAGATATAATTAGTGACGAAAGTAAAGCCCTTGTTTAAGTAATCTGTCATCTGCGAAAGCGGATTGCCGCCTTCAGGAAACCACCGGCTCCATATTCCGTTTTGCTCGATTTCCTCCAGCTGCTTGCTCAAGGAAGCGAATAAATCCGGTGCATTTTCTACCAGAGTAAGTAATTGTCCGCGTAACGACGGCCAGACGATAACGACAAATCCAGCAAAGATTAATGCAATCATTACATATATGATTATGACGGCAAGCGTTCGATTCAGCTTCCTGCGTTCCATCCAATTGACGAGCGGCCGCAGCAGGTAATAAAAAAACACCGACAGCATTAAAGGCACGGTCATAATCGCAACCAATGATGCAATCGGCTTGAACAGAAAATCAACTAGCGATCCCAAGTAAATGATGGCCAACACGAGCAGCACGGCAACACTTATTTTAATAAAAGCATTCAGCTTTTCCATATGCTTTCCCCTTTATCCGGCAATTTGTTTAGCATATGTACCCTATTTCCCCTGTTCTGAATCAGGGGGGAATGGCAATGGCGGGAACCTGCCTGCCACTTTTGCTGCAACGAAGCGGATTCGCTAATTTGCGAAGCCATCTTCGCTGTACTGACCTGACCAGCTAGGCAGTTTGCGAATAGCGAAGCAAGTTTCGCTACTCATGAACCTAGGTTCTCGAACAGCGAAGATTGCTTCGCTCGGCACCTAAACCAACTGCATCTCGCTGCTCCAGCGAAATTAGCTTCGCTATTTTGCGAACCTGCTTCGCTCGGCACTACAACCAACCGCATCTCGCTGCATCAGCGAAGTTAGCTTCGCTATACTGCGAACCTGCTTCGCTCGACAGTTCAACCAATCGCATCTCGCTGCTCCAGCGAAATTAGCTTCGCTATACTGCGAACCTGCTTCACTCGGCACTTCAACTAACTTCAACTTCAACTTTTAAACCAACTAGTTTCGCTGCTGGGCAAAACTGCTTCGCCGACATGTTACTGGTCAGGGCGCATACTAATGCGGTTGAGAGTTTTTTCGAGGTAACCTGCCACTTTTGCTGCAACGAAGCGGATTCGCTAATTTGCGAAGCAATCTTCGCTATACTGACCTGACCAGCTAGGCAGTTTGCGAATAGCGAAGCAATCTTCGCTACTCATGAACCTAGGTTCTCGAACAGCGAAGATTGCTTCGCTCGGCACCTAAACCAACTGCATCTCGCTGCTCCAGCGAAATTAGCTTCGCTCTATTGCGAAGCTGCTTCGCTCGGCAATTCAACTAACTTCAACTTCACCTTTTAAACCAACTAGTTTCGCTGCTGGGCAAAACTGCTTCGCCGACATGTTACTGGTAAGGACGCATACTGATGCGGTTGAGAGTTTTTTCGAAGGTAACCTGCCACTTTTGCTGTAACGAAGCGGATTCGCTAATTTGCGAAGCAATCTTCGCTGTACTGACCTGACCAGCTAGGCAGTTTGCGAATAGCGAAGTGATCTTCGCTACTCATGAACCTAGGTTCTCGTACAGCGAAGATTGCTTCGCTCGGCACCTAAACCAACTGCATCTCGCTGCTCCAGCGAAATTAGCTTCGCTCTATTGCGAAGCTGCTTCGCTCGGCATCTAAACCAACTGCATCTCGCTGCTCCAGCGAAATTAGCTTCGCTATTTTGCGAAGCTGCTTCGCTCAAAGGCTCCAGCAACCAGCTTACCTCCAACAAAAAGGAGGCTCTCTAATGAATCAGAGAGCCTCCTTTTCAAGCAAATCTGTTTACTTAAGCGACCTCAACCTTCGCTGGTTGAGCAGTTTGAGCTTGCTGCTCCCTTAGAAGCGCCATAGCCGCAAGTCCAGCGGTATTAAGCAAGTTCCATGGTTTGTTGTAATGCGGCTGGAAGAAGAAGTCGACGAAAGCAAGCTCCTGCACGGTCATCCGGTTGTGGATGCAGACCGACAGCGTATTAGCCGCCTGCGTCATGTCTGCCCTCGACATAATTTGAGCACCGACAATTCTGCCGTCATTCTCGAAAACAAGTTTAACCAGTACGTCTTCGTAAGTTGGCATAAATTCAGGACGGTTATTTTCTTGGATTGTGATTGTTTTCACATTCATGCCTGCAGCAAGTGCAGCAGCTTCAGTCATGCCAGTCGAAGCGATATTCCAGTCAAACAGCTTGATCGCCGATGTGCCTTGTGTACCTTGATATCGAACGATTGGCGTCAACAAATTCATCCCAACAAGCGTACCCATTCGAACCGCATTTGTAGCTAGCGGAATGTAAGCTGCTTTTCCAGTTGGGTTGTACCGAACCGCGCAGCTGTCGCCCGCCGCCATAACATCGGGATTGCTTGTGCGCATATAGTCGTCGACTAGAATTGCGCCGCCGGGAAGCATATCGACTTGACCCTTAAGCAAATCCGTTCCTGGACGGAAGCCGATGCAAAGCACGACCATATCCGTATCGAAGCTGCCGTTCGTCGTCAGCACTTTGTTCACTTTGCCATCTTCACCCTCAAAGCCCTTCACGGTTCTGCCCAGCGCCAGCTGTACTCCACGCTCCTGCAGCTCTTTGCCTGCCAAATCGGTAAATTCACGGTCCAAATACTTTGCCATCACACTGTCCATATTATCAATCAGCGTCACTTCTTTACCTTGATCGCGGAACGCTTCAACGAGCTCAATGCCGATATAACCCGCTCCAATAACAGTGATGTGCTGAGCATCGTTCGCACGGGCTATAATTTCACGGGCATGACCGTAGTTTTTGCAAAGCTGAATGTTGCCAAGCTCGATGCCTTCCATCTGTGGAATAATCGGCCACGAACCCGTTGTCATCACGAGTTTGTCATAATTGTCCTCGACCAGCTCACCAGTATCCAGGTTGCGGGCTTTCAGCGTTTTGGCTTTAACGTCTATCGCTAACACATCATGACGCATCCGGGTAAGAACACCAAGCTGAGCCAATTCTTCCGGGTTGCTGTAGAACAGTCCTCCTGCATCCTTAACGACGCCGCCTACATGCAGCGCGATGCCGCACGACAGAAACGAAATATTGTCATTACGCTCATACACGGTAACTTGCGCTTGCGGATATTGTGCGGCGATATTTTTGACAGCGGCGGTTCCAGCGTGCGTGCATCCAATTACAGCAATTTTCAATGTCATGATAATAGCCTCCTGTTTTGTGAAATAAATCACAATGTAGTTTGAAAAAAATGTCCAATCCCGAATCCAGCTAGCTTATGCCTTACTGCGCAATACTTTCAAGCAATTGTATTCGGGTACCTGCCCTGAAATTGCTGCTTGAACGAAGCCGATCAACCGGACAACTTTCTTGGCTGCGATGGGGGTGAGAACACTGTTTCAATCGTCATGTGAATTTAATCACAATGTTTTGATGTCTTTATCTTACACGGTACGAGCGCTTCTTGCAAGATGTCCGGCAAACAAATCCGCAATTGTCTGACTATTTGTGAATAAATGGTGACGCAGCGGTAAAACAAGCTCACGGAAGCATGCCTTCCCGCTGCGAACGTTATGCGCTAAAAGCTTGCTGCTTCAACCTTCCCGATCCCAGCTTGCTTCATTTCCGGGTCAAAAAGCTAGAGCTTCGCATCCGCTCCGAGCTTTACAGCTTATTAATCCACGCCTTGATCCGCGCATTCAGGTCCTTCAAATCCGGCACAGGGACGGTCTCGTCATTCAATTGGTAGCGCTGCTTCAGCGATAAAATACGGCGGACGCTCTTATCGATCTGTTCGATGGAGAGCTTGTTTTCCTGTATGCTTTTCAGAAGAGTATCCCGCACCTGCAGGGCATTATCGTAGCCATGGGCAATCAGCACGATATCACTCCCCGCTTGAACGGAATCGAGCGCAGCTTCGGCGAGTCCATAGTTTTTCGTAATCGCGCCCATCGTCAGATCATCGGTCATGACGACACCGTCATAGCCCATCTTTCCTCTGAGCACGTCCCCAATAATGGCGGCAGAAATGGAAGCCGGCTTGTCGGGGTCAAGATGCGGATACAAAATATGCGCGACCATGATGGCATCCGTCCGCTGCTCAATTGCCGCTTCGAACGGCAGCCATTCCAGCTTGGCAAGCTCCTCCCTCGTCTTGTTGACGACGGGCAGCTCCAAATGAGAGTCAACGGAGGTATCGCCATGGCCGGGAAAATGCTTGACGACCGGTATAATCCCGTTCTCTCGAATGCCTTTCATCTCCGCCATACCCATCCGGCTTACCAGCTCCGCTGTCGAACCAAATGACCGGCTGCCAATAATCGGATTCGCGGGATTGCTGTTCACGTCCAGAACGGGGGCAAAATTCATATTAAAGCCCGTCAGCTTCAGTTCCTCCGCCAGCAGCGTGCCCATCTCCTCAGCCAAAGCAGGATTATTCGTTGCACCAACCTTTTTACTGGATGGAATTGCGGTGAACGATTTCGGCATCCGGCTGACTTTACCGCCTTCCTGATCTACGCTGATCAGCAAAGGGACGGAATTCCCAGCATTGGCCTGCTTTAGCGCATTGACCAGAGCTACCATGCCTTGTAAATCCGAAATATTATTTCCGTATAAAATAATGCCGCCGATCCGCTCGTCTTTAATCATCTTGCTCGCTTCAGGATCGATAACTTTGCCGTCTATCCCGGCAATAATCATCTGACCAACCTTATCCTCCAGCGACATGTCAGCGATCTGCCGATCCAAAGGATCTTGTTCCACAGCTGTCGGGCTCGGCTTCGTTTCATTAGCCTGCGGGCGGGCGCAGCTTTGCATAAGCAGCATACATACTCCAATCAGCAAAACAACGCCAA
This sequence comes from Paenibacillus radicis (ex Gao et al. 2016), assembly GCF_014641555.1. GTDB lineage: Bacteria > Bacillota > Bacilli > Paenibacillales > Paenibacillaceae > Pristimantibacillus > Pristimantibacillus radicis. The sequence continues at coordinate 72,006 of NZ_BMHY01000011.1, read as the reverse complement.
GCTTGCCAAACCGGCGACGCGACTGTCTGTATGAACGTAATTGGTTCATGAGCCTATCTCCTCATCTATATAGATTGTACTAGTATGATTAATGAAAGGCCCATCCATACCCATCTGTCTATTAAGATGATATTCGATACAGATGCTCCAAACCCTATCGCAGCTGCACAAACATTGACAGCCATCTAGCGATAAGGTAACTTTATATACATAAATATATAAAATATGTACTTATTGAAGGAGAATGTTGCGTGACCACTGAACAACAAGATACATTCAAAGATATTACCATTATCGGCGGGGGCCCAGCGGGCATGTTTGCCGCTTTTTACGGAGGCATGCGTCAAGCCAGCGTTAAAATTATAGACAGTATGCCAGAGCTTGGCGGACAATTAACGGCCCTTTATCCGGAAAAGAACATTTATGACGTTGCCGGCTTTCCTCAAGTGACTGCCCAGCAGCTGGTCGATCAATTGAAACAGCAAATGAACTATTTTCCGGTGCAAGTGTGTTTAGACGAAAAGGTTCTGCAGGTCATTAAGAAGGACGAGCGCCATTTCGAGATTGTTACAGATAAAGAAACCCATTACAGCAGATCAGTCATCGTTACCGGAGGTGTCGGGGCATTCGAGCCGCGCCGTCTGGATCTGCCTCATGTGAAGCAATATGAGCGTACGAACCTGCATTACTTCGTCAGCAACCTTGAATCTTTTACGGGTAAAAGTGTAGTTATCAACGGCGGCGGCGATTCGGCGGTCGACTGGGCGCTGATGCTGGAGCCTGTGGCCAAAGAAGTGACGCTGATCCATAGACGGGACAAGTTCCGCGCCCATGAGCATAGCGTAGAGAAGCTTTTTAATTCGAAAGTAAATATCGTAACACCAGCTGAGATTACAGCTCTTCATGGTGACGAACAGATCGAGAGCCTGACGGTTACGTTTAATCAAACGAACGAAACGCGGGAAATTGCTTGTGATGCGCTGATCGTCAATTTTGGATTCATCTCTTCTCTTGGTCCGATTCTGGAATGGGGACTGGATATTCAGAACGGTTCGATCGTTGTGGATACGCGGATGGAGACAAGCATACCGGGTATTTTTGCAGCAGGCGACATTACGACCTATCCCGGAAAATTAAAGCTGATTGCCGTCGGGTTCGGCGAGGCGCCAACGGCTATCAACAATGCCAAAGTCTACTTAGACCCTGCCGCCAAGCTGTCGCCTGGACACAGCAGCAATATGAAACGCTAATCTAGCAACAACAAAAAGAACAGTGAGATACACAAGCTCATCTCACTGTTCTTCTCTAACCCCTAATTCTCCTCTGCAAGCACCGTTCCCTGCTCTAACGACTGTCTGCGCAGCATCGAACGGCTGGATACATAGACTCCCGCCAGTACAAGCACCCCACCCGCCAATTGAACGCCCCGGATAGGCTCACCTAAGATGAAATGTCCGGCCACGAGCGAAATGATCGGCGGAATATTCATGAACATCGCTGCCGTCCCTGGTCCAGTAGACGCAACCCCCTTCGTCCACAATAGACCGGAGTACATCGTGATTGCCCCCAACAGCAAAAACAACCCTGCCGTGCCCCAATTGAACGTCATGTAGGTCCGGCCTAGAGCCGCTTCTCCTGCAGCTAAGGGTGCCATAAGCATAATGCCAATTGGACATGCATACAGATTGATCGCCTGATTCGACATCGTGCGGGCGAGTACCGGTGTGAACAGCATGCCGACGGTCATCCCAAGCATAGCTAGGAGCAGAAAGAGATCGCCCAGCGACACTTGGAAGGAGGCGCCATGCAAGCCGATAATGACGACAACCCCGGCAAGGCCAAGCACGCCGCCAGCAATCTTTTCCCCGGTCATCCGCACAGCAAAAAACACTCTCTCCAGCAAGACGGCCACAAGCGGTGCAGCCGCATAAATCAACGAAGCGTTGGCAACCGAAGACAACTGCAGCCCCAAGTAGTACAAGGGCTGTTGAATAAACAAGCCGAATAGTGAGGAGGCAAGCAGCAGCAGCCATTCCTTGCGCGTCGGCCACCGCAGCCCGCCGTTCCCGAATAGCAGCGTAAGCGTAAACAGGGACGTGATGATCATCCGGCAAAAAGATAAAAAAACCGGTGAAAACGACTGCAGCAAATAGCCGCTGATCACGTAGCTGAAGCCCCAGAATATAGCGACGCCGCAAAGTCCGAGCATGACTCGATCAAGCTTTATCATGCTTCCGCCCCTTCCAGCAGGCGTCCCTCCTTAACCACATGGTAAGCCCGGTCGATGTCAACGGATATATCCCGGTCTGCACCGAGAAACGGAATTTCATCTCGAATTGCCCGGTAGACGGCCGCTGTCCTTCTTCCAAGCTTTAAATCTCCGCGAAGATCAATCGCTTGCACAGCATGAAGCGCTTCAATCGCGATAATATACCACAGCCGGTCAATGATCTCTCTCGTCTTCATAACGACGAATGGCGCATTCGCCGCATGATCTTCAATATCACCAGCCAACGCGTAATAGTCTGTCGATGCCGGGTTGATCAGATGGCGGATTTCCGCATCCAGCGAGGTAATGGTCTTCTGAGCCGTGCAATATCCGATCGAACGCTCTTCATCCGCAGTCAAAAACCGCGACAACCCGGTAAACGCCGGCGTTCCCAGCTTGATCGTCCGGTAGCAGGCGCTTTTGGATAGATGATGCAGCGCGCTTCCCAGCATTTCGAAGCCAAGTATCCAGGTGACCGGATCAAAGTTTGCGCAGGAGACGATCCTCCGCTCCTCCAGAAGTACGCATGGATTATCCTCTGAGCTATTCAAGTGGAGCTCCAGTTGCCCCTTCGCATAGCCCAACGCATCATAGGCCGCCCCATGAATCTGGCAAGCATCGCGGAAGCTAAGCGGGTCTTGAAGACTCTCCGTATCTGCATTCTCCCATAAGCTGCTGCCGAGAAGCGCCGCTCTGACACGGTTTGCGCTTCGCAGCTGTCCCGGATACGGACGCGCCAGATGCACGCCTTCCTCCAGCGGACTTACGTTGCCGCGGATCGCTTCCAGCGACAGAGCGTACACCAGATCGGCCGTTTCAAGCAGTGCTTCACATTCCTGCAGGGCAAGCGCGCCCATTCCGGCAGACAAAGCATTAGATGAGACGATAGCCAGACCGTCCTTGGGACCGAGAGCGAGCGGCGCAAGTCCAGCCTGCCGGAGCGCTTCGCCTGCCGCCAGCCGTTTGCCGGACCACTCCACTTCTCCCTCCCCAATCATCGCCAGGCCCAGATGTGAAATGGTCGTAATATCGGCGGCCCCCACCGATCCGCGAAGAGGCAGCTTCGGGTGAATCCCCTGATTTAGAAACTCCGCATAGCGCTCTGCAACTGCCGGATCGATGCCGGAGCGGCCAGGCAGCAGCGTGTTCAGTCTGGCCAGCATGACAGCCCTTGTCTCTGCAACTGAAGCGTAAGGCGCCACTCCTGCACTGTGAGACAGAATCAAATTTCGATTGAAGCGCTCGAAAAACGTCTTCCCAATTACCTTGTCCTTGTTCCAGCCGACCCCGCGGTTTAGTCCATAAATCGGGATATCCTGCTCGGCCAGCTCGAACACAAGCTTGCGCGAAGCTTCCAGCCGTTGCCGCGCCGTTTCACTGATCCGCACAGCACGCCCGTTGACGGCTACCTCATGCAACTGCTCCACAGTCAGAGTTCCGCCGTCCAGCACAAGCGGATCACTCAATACCTCTACACGATCATGCATGGGCGGAAACAACCGTCGCCGGTTCATCCTCCAGCGCATACTTCAACAATTCAATACCAAGCGCTTTCTCAACTTCCGGGTATACGGACGGGTCCTTTACGCTGGAGCTAAGCGGCAGAAGCGATTTGTCGATAACAAAAACGCCGATGCGCTGACCTTCCTCGATATGGCCAACACTGACAGGTAGGCCTGTGTCGAGATTGAACGTCGTAATAACGTCGGGAAAGGTGCTCACCCTCGTCCCCTCTTGATCCTCCACCGCCATATATTCATTCATAACGTGCAGCTTAAGCTTCTTCTTGCCTTTCTCTACCTCAATCGTGCCGATATCGAAAGCTCCCGAATAGCTCACATCCTTCTTGACTACCTTGCCTTTGCCCACAAATCTCCCGCCTGTCTTGCGGCAAATCGTCTTCAAAACCTGTTCCGGCCCTTGCGGCTCCGCGTCGATAATTGCCCTGCCAAGATCAATCGCAATAGAGACACCGCCAAGCGCCGCATGCTCCTTCACATATTTCGCAGGCAGCGGATGACGTGCAGCCGCAATGAAACCGCCCGCCATATCAGATGCCGTACGAAGGATGTTCGACGTGCGCGCCGGCGTACCTTTTACAGTAAGCTCAATGTAGGAGCCAAGCTCCGGCTTGCCCCCGGCAACCGCCTGAATCGTCTCGAAGTCTGTACGGGAGGCAAGCCCCAGCGAGCCCATTTTCCCCGTCGGATGTGCCCGGATATCTCCCGTCGCATCGACAACAACCAGTCCTAGTGCAGCTGCCGGCAGCCAGCCGTTGATCGAGCTCGACATGCCGTTTTGCGGCGTCATAACGCCGACTATTTTACCATCGTATTGTTCAAACAGCAGTTGGACCGCTCGCACATAATCCTTGCCAAGCATCTGCCAATCCGTGCCTGCCGGAGCACCAATCGCTGTACAAGTTATGATGATCGCGTCATCCGGCAGCTCATCCGCCGATACCAGCTTTGGCCTGCCCAGCGCCACCGCCGCGTTGCCGATCTCCAAACCGTGTTCTACCCATCCGCCGCCTCCGGACGCAAACACCGAGCCGCCCTTAACGGCAGCAATCACATCGTCTTTCGTTAATTCACGCATGATAAGCCTCCTGAATGTATGATTGATAATACGAGAAATATTGCAATCGCGGGACAAAGAGCACGCTGGAGCTGGGAAGCCCCGGCGTGCTCTTCTTTGTATGCTGTCTTGTCAGCTTATCCGACCGGCGCCGACGCGAAGCTGTTCTGCGGACGCTTGAAGCCAAGCGTATCGCGCAGCGTTCCCTCCGGGTACTCCGTACGGAACAAGCCCCGGCGTTGCAGCTCCGGCACAACTAAATTGACAAAGTCATCAATGCCTGCAGGCAGATGCGGGAATCCGATAATAAATCCATCTGCGGCTCCATTCGTAAACCATTGCTCCAGCTCGTCGGCAATCTGCTCCGGCGTGCCTGCAATCGCGCGATTGTTGATTCGCTTGTACAATTGGCGAATGGTTAGCTGCGGCTCCGCCTCCAAAATCGTAATAATCCGCTTCAGCCCGCTTTTGCTCTGATTAAAGCCCTCCAGCTCTGGGGTGAAAGGCAGCGGCTCATCCAGCGGGAAGCCGGAAATGTCTCTGCCCAAATAGTGCGACAGCAAATCCAGCCCAAGCCGTTCCGGCGTCAGCTCCTCGACCTCTGCGAGCAGCGCCTTCGCCTCTTCCTCTGTCGACGCGATGACCGGCATGAAGAACGGCAATATTTTCAGCTCTTCCGGCTTGCGACCGTATTTAGCCAATCGACCTTTCAGGTCGTTGTACAAAGCCTGGCCCTCCTCCAACGTTCCCTTCGGGGCAAACACCACTTCGGCCGTCGCTGCCGCAACTTCCTTCCCGGCTTCTGAAGCGCCCGCCTGAATGAGTACCGGATAACCTTGTGGAGGACGACTGACGTTCAGCGGGCCGCGAATGTTGAAGAACTTCCCTTTGAAGTCCACATTGTGCAGCTTATCCTTATCGGCAAATACGCCGCTTTCCTTATCGAGCGTCAGCGCGTCATCTTCCCAACTGTCCCAGAGCCCTTGCGTCGCGTCGACAAACTCCCGGGCTCGTTCATAGCGGGTCTCATGCTGCAGATGCTTCTCCTGACTAAAGTTGCGTGCCTCTTCGTCCGTCTGTGAAGTGACGATATTCCACGCTGCGCGGCCGCCGCTCAAATGATCGAGCGAAGCCAGCTTGCGGGCGATATGGTAGGGCTCGTTGTAGGTGGTGGAAATCGTCGCTGCCAAGCCGATATGCTTCGTAGCAGCAGCGAGCGCCGACAGCAGCGTGAACGGTTCGGGACGAATGCTGTTGGCCTGGGCGATGCCGGATTCGAAGCGGTCCCAGACATAAAGCTCATCGGCGTAGAAAAACATATCGAATTTCCCGCGCTCCGCCGTTTGCACAATCTCTTTGTAATGGTCAAAATTCAACGATCCCGCTGCATTCGACTTCGGATGTCTCCAACTGGAGATATGCTCTCCCGTTGGAAAAAACATCATCGCTCCCAGCGATAGTTGGCGTTTCGTTTCACTCATTGGACTAACTCCTCCTCTTCCTTAATCCCGTTATCATAGATTGACAGCAGCCGGTCTTCGATGGGCTGTTCATTATGAAGCCATTCGTCCACGCGATCCCAATAAAAGGCCAAGTAGCCGCGAATCGACGCACTATCGGCGGATGACTCCTGGTAGCTCCAAACCGCATTGCGGGCTACCTGACCACCCGCATGAATGGACCAGTACGAGGCATTTCCTTTGTATTGGCACAGTGTCCGGGTATCGGTTGGCTGAAGCAGCTCCTGGCGCACATCGTCGGGCGGAAAATAGACGGCCGGCGGACGTTCCGCCTCCCGAAACAACACCGCCCGTGCACTATCAGCGATCGTCTCGCCGCCAAACCGTACCCGAAGCCGCCCGCCGAATTGCTCAATTCGCATATCCGAACCGCAAAACGGGCAATTGTCTAGCTTAATGACAGTGCGTGTGCTGCCGGTACCGAGTGTTTCCGGCCCCGAGCCAGAGCCAGAGGCATCGACAGGCGACATTCGTTGAATCAACCGCCGCCCTTCTTCTGAATGGATATCCATATTTCAGCCTCCTTTACGCGATGTGAAGCCGGATGCTGTCCAGCACCGAACGTTCGGACTTAGCTACAACTTCAAGCTCGCCATCCACGTAGATCTGCACGCGTTCGTTATAGAAGGAAAGTCTTCCTTCAATCGCTTTCGCTGCTGCAATGGGCTCGTTATAGCGCCAAATCAAATCCTTATGCTCCGTACCGGCGACTTGAACGGAATGGTAGGCAGCTATCCCTTTGTAAGGGCAGCGGGTCACGGTGTCGGACGAGAGCAGATACTCGCTGTTCACATCCGCTTCCGGCAAGTAATACCGGACAGGCTGGCCGGTTTCGAACGAAATGACCGGGCTGCGGCTCTCTGCAACCGTCACGCCGTCCAGCTCAACCCGGATATGACGGGTCGAAGCCAGAAAGTCTACCCGTTTATACGGATCACGCGGGTGGACGAACACCTCTTCCTCCTCTTCAAACCATTGATCGACTCTGTCCCAATAGAAAGCGATATAGCCTTCCAGCCCTTTGCTCTCCGGGATCGCCTCCGGGTAGCTCCAAGCTGCGTTCTCCGAGATACGCCCGCCGGCTTGGATCGTCCAATAGGAAGCATCGCCCTTCAATGGGCAATGCGTGCTATGATCGGTTGATTCTAGCAAATCGAAGCGAACATCTTCCCGCGGAAAATAATAGACGGGCAGATGGCCGCGCTCATGCACGATAAGCGCCTTTACGCTTTCGGCCACTGTCTCGCCGCCGAAGCGGACGCGAATTTTTCGCGGGGTGGGTTGAATAAGTACGCGCACAGTACGGATTGCTGGTTCTGCTGCCGGTTTGTTTTCTACAACTTGATCACTCATGAGAAACACTCCTTTTCGATTTGGAATTTCTTATTTTTGTTTAATAAGTCCTTTTTCCTCGAGCCAGGCTCTCGCTACGTCTACCGGTTTTTTCTTCCCGCTTTCGACCTCATCGTTGAGCTTCTGCATCGTGCTCTCCGAGATTTGTCCGCTTAGCTTATTCAACACCTCCTTTAGCTCCGGATGAGCCTTCAACACCTCACTGCGGATAAGCGGTGCAGCGTAATACGGTACGAAAATCCGCTTGTCGTCATCCAGAACAACCAGATCATTCGCCGCGATGCTTCCATCCGTCGAGTAGACGAGAATCGCATCCGCTTCTTTTCGCTTGATCGTCTGGACTTGAAGCGAACGGTCCGAGATGCCTTTCAGCTGCTTGAACTTAATGCCGTAAGCTTTCTTCGCCTGTACGTAGCCGTCCGGGCGCGTCTCGCTCTCGACGAGCGGAACTGCGGTGAAGATAAGCTCGCCCGCATGCTCAGCAAGCTGCGTGATGTTGGTAATGCCGTACTGTTCTGATATTTCACGGCGCACTGCGAGCGCATATGTATTATTGAAGCCAAGCGGCTCAAGCAGCGACAAATTTTCTTTTTCTTGCAATTGCTGCTTCACTTTGTCGTATACGACCTGCGGATCGTATTCCGGTTGTTGCTTCAGAATGTTGATAAGGGCAGTTCCGGTGTACTCCACAAACAGATCTACGTCGCCTTTTTTCGTTGCCTCCCAGAGCAGGTTGTTGTCCAGCTTAATCGTCTCGACCTTCAGGTCCGTATCATTCTCAACGACCAGCTTCAGCACCTGCTGCAGAATGTCAGATTCCGTAAAGCCTTTCGTCGCGATCACAATCTTGGAGGAGCCGGAACCCGAGCCTGAGCTGGAGCAAGCGGCAGTCACCGCCATTAAGGCAATTAGCAAAGACAGTAACGCTGATTTTCTTATCAATCGTGCAGATAACCATTTTTTCATAGTGCAGCTCTCCTTTTTTTGGCGTGGGTGTTAATACTGACAGTTGTTTTCTTATCGCTTAAACCTTTGGGAGTCAGCCAGCGGTTCAATTGCAGCAGCAAAATGTTAATCAGAATGACCAGCAGTGACACTGGGATCGCGCCCAGCATAATCGTCGGCGTGTCCATCATGCTCATTCCGTTGGTAATGATGTCCCCAAGACCGCCTGCTGCGATATAAGTGGCGATGGTCGCCATACTGATGGTCTGTACCGCAACGAGCCGGACGCCTGCCATAATAACGACTCTTGCAATCGGAAGCTGGACGATCCATAGCAGCTGCCAGCGCGTCATGCCAAGACCCTTCCCCGCTTCAATCAGCGCCGGGTTCACGCCGTTAATGCCTACATACGTGTTTTGTAAAATCGGCATGAGTGCGTACAGCGTTAATGCGAAAATCGCAGGCTTTGGACCGATGCCCAGCAGCGGGATCATAAAGCCGAATAACGCCAGGCTCGGTATCGTCTGGATCACCGATACGGTTGTGATGACGGAATTTGCGAGCCGCCGGTGAGCCGACAGGTAGATGCCGAGCGGGATGGCGATCAGGCAAGCCAATACGACGGACACAAGCGATAAGTAAATGTGTTCCTGGGTTTTTTCCAATATCACTTCCCAGCTCGCCTGAAAGGTCGTCCATAGTTGATGCATGTGCTTCTCTCCTTCAATGAGATTAATAGCGGAGCGTCCGTTCTAAATGCTGTAAGCGAGCGGGAACCTTTCCTGCCCCAGAAACTCCCTGACGAATTCATGCGCTGGCCTCTCCAGCAGCTCCTTCGGCGAGCCTTGCTGGATCACTTGCCCTGCCTTCAACAGGACGACGACATCTGCGATTTTAAGCGCCTCGTCAATGTCGTGGGTGACGAATACGATTGTCTTCCGCACCTGCTCATTAAGCTTGATCAGCTCTTTTTGGAGCTGAACGCGGCTGATCGGATCAAGAGCGCTGAATGGTTCGTCCATCAAAATGATAGATGGATTAGCGGCAAGTGCTCGCGCAACGCCGATCCTTTGCTGCTGCCCGCCGCTCAGTTCATGAGGGTAACGCCCGCGGTATTGCTCGGGTTCGAGTCCGATCAATTGCAGCAGTTCTGCTGTTCTCGCGACAAGATGCTCTTTCTTCTCTCCCTTCAGCCGGGGAACGATTGAAATGTTCTGCTCCACCGTCATATGGGGAAACAATCCAATCTGCTGAATGACATAGCCGATGCTCCTCCTCAGCTCCACCGGGTTAAGCTCGCCAATGTCTTGCTGGCCCAGCAGCACGCTTCCTGCTTCCGGCTCGATCAGCCGGTTAATCATCTTCAGCAGCGTTGTTTTGCCGCAGCCGGACGGGCCGATAATCGTTACAATCTTCTCCTTCGGAATGACCAGATTGAAATTTTCAAGCACGTTGCCCGAACCATAGTTTTTCGTTACCTGTTGAAACTCGACTGCTGCTTGGCCCATACGATCACACTGCCTTCCATAGTTAAATAGAACTATACACATGCGAATAGTTGGTATAGTTATAAAATAAAAAGGCCTTATTCTCCCTAAAGGGAAAATAAGACCTCTTTTTGTCAAGTGAGTCTTAATTTTTATTATATTGTGATAATGAATTCCTGTAACGCAATATTATATCGGATCGTTTGCTTTGTCAACAGCAATTTTCAACTATTTCTATCGGAATTAATTCAATAAGAAAAAGCCGCGCTATGCGCGGCTCTGATTGACGACAAAGGCGAGCGGGCGAAGGAATGGCGGGCGGAAATCAGCGTGGATGACCATGTACAGGAAGTGCTGGGGACGGCCAAGCAAGGACAAGGCTAATAAAGGAGGTTGATAGTGAGACCTCCTGGTTGAAGAAGCCTCGAGCGGCTTATGCCGCTTCGGGGCTTCTTTTTTTTGCAAATGGCTTTTCCTGCGCCATTCGGCGATTCCTTGAGCAGGGTTTGTTTGCGCATAAGACCCTCAAAGGGTCTTATCGCGTTGTATTTGCCCTGACAGGAGGTCATTAAGACCCTCGCGGGGTCTTATCGAGTGGACCCGACGGCCAAACAGCCATTTAAAGCAGGGTTTATTTGCGCATAAGACCCTCAGAGGGTCTTATCGTGTTGTATTTGCCCTGACGGGAGGTTATTAAGACCCTCACGGGGTCTTATTAAGAGTACCGAAGGCCACACGCAGAAAAAAGAAAAAGCCGCGCTATGCGCGGCTTCCCTTCTTCTTCGATTACAGCCCAAGCCGATGTCCCCGCTCGAGGCGTACAATTTGCTTCTCGCCTTTATCGGCCAGTTCCCGGAACTGGTCGATTGTATCCCGCATTTTCGGCAAAGCTTCCTGCTTATAGGCGCTAATGGAATCCAACGCGGACAGTACATCCGTGAAGGCTTGCTTCAACGTATCGACGGAGATGCTGGCTTCCAGCGCTTGCTTATGAATCGCAGCCCCTTGCGAGCTAAGCATTTTAGACGTATTCGCTATTAGTTCATTCGTCGTTTGATTCAGCATCTCAATCTTTTTCAGCACAATCTTCTGATTATACAGCGCGCCGGCTACCGTTACGGAAATTTTCAGCGCCGATACCGTGACGTTTTTCGCCCGGTCCACACCGCGAATCAGCTCTTTGTTGTTCCGAATGACAACTTCGATCGCCATAATGCCTTGCTGGTTGACGACCAGCATCTGCTGCATATCCATCACCCGCTGACGCATCGGGAACAATACTTCTTCCGTAATGAAGCGGATTTTCTCCGGTTCCTCGCTGCGCAATTTTGCCGCTTCAATCTGGGATTCAATCGATTCGTCCATCATGACGCCAAGCTGAATTTCCTTTTGCAGCTTTTTCGTCAAATCCCGAAGCAGCTGCTGCTCAATTTCGAGTGTTGTATTGTCATTCTTAAGTGTTGACTTGCCTTTGTCGAGCGAGATAACGATATCCGCGATAATGCCGTCAGCTTTTTGATACTTGAGGAAATAAGCGCGCAGCGGGTTGAACAGCTTGCCCAGAATTCCAGTCTTGGTGAAATCGATCGCACTCGGGTCAAGATCCTTCAGTTGAATGTGAAGTTCCGCCAAACCTCGCGCGACCTGACCGCCATCTTCTCCGGTTTTGGCAAGATTGCCTACCGAGACTTGCAGCAAAGCATTCTTATCCGAGGAAGTACGCATCGTATTTAGGCCAAAGGTATCAATCGATTTCAGAATGTCTCTGCGCTTCTCCAACGATTCGATATCAAGCGCCATAATAGCTGCTACATTCGTCTCAGCTGCTTCTTTCAGCTTTAATACTTCCTCAGGAACAGGCTTCACCTGCTCCTCTATCGCTGTCTTAATTTCTGCTTCGCTTGGCAATTCCATTGTAAATGACATCCTGCCATCCCCCATTCTAGTTATGAACTACATTTGTACGTTGAATAAGTTGCCGATTTTGTAGACGACATCATCGGTATCGGCATTAATGCTAGCCGCCTCATTGATGCTGGAAATGCTTTGAAGCGCCTTAATGTTGGCATTGTATCCGATCGTGTAGATCGGCACCTTGTACGTCTCAATCAGACCCTTAATATCCTTGAGCGAATAGCCTTCATTCGTCTCACCGTCGCTCAGGACGAAAATGATCGGCTTCGTATTTGGGTTGATAGCCAGCTCATCCTCCAGCATTTTCATCGCCACAACGATGCCGTCAAACGTAGCGGTCCCCCCGCTTGCTTGCAGACTGTTCACTGCGCCGACGAACATGGACTGCTGGTTCGTATCGTACTTCGCAATAGGAAGATTGACCGTAACGCTGCTCGAATAGGAAACAAGGCCTATGCTGTTGTCTTTGCCCAAATATTTCTGGCCTTTGATCAGCGACTCTTTCAGGCGGTTAAGCGGTTCGCCGGCCATACTGCCGGAGACGTCGGTTACGAAGACGGCCGTGATTGGTTTGCCGCCGTTTTTCTTCTCTTTCCACAGCTTCTGGGCTGAGGACAAGAGACTGCCGTTCACCGTCGCCAGCTCCGATTGGTAATCATTAAGAAGATTGAATCCCTTCGTCTTAGCATCCGTTTGATACTTCTCCTGCTCAACAAATTCGGCAAACTTCTTAATAATATTCTGCTTCGCCTTCGGCAAGTCGCCCAGCGCGTACAACGGACTGTCATGCCTTACGCCAAAAGGTGTAAACACATAGCCGTTCTTCAAATCGTCTGCGTTGAAATACGTCTGGTATTCCAATACAAACCCATCGAGCATACCGGACTTCGCTGCATCCCGCATTTGAATCGTCGTCGATGCGATGAACGGCACGTTCGCCTGGAACTGTTCAAATCCTTGAACGGCTTTCGCGCCCAATAGATCATTGCTGTCGAACGTATTAAGGGCCGTTACGAGAAAGTTCAATCCCGTAGAGCTGGCAAATGGGTCTGTATAACCCATAGAGAACTCATTGTTCGAGATCGCCTCCGTAACCGTCTTGACGTTTACCGCGCCATACTTATCGATTAACGCATCGTATTTGACCTTGGAGATGACGATCCCCGGCACATTGCCGACAAGACGCTTGGAAACAAGCTGTGTCTTTACTCCGCTCGCCTTGACCATTTCCCCCCACAGCTCATTGGAAGGAGTGAACGCGTCCGGTACGTATTTGCCTGATTTAATAAAGTCGGTCGCCGTCCCGGAAGCGATATTCCGCAATTTGACCGACACCTTTTTGCCGTCAATCGTTATGTTCGCTTTATTGAACTCCGTCGCTACATCGGTCAGCCACCCGTCGACGCCCGTACCGCCTTTCTCAATCGATGAGAAAATTTCGACGAACTGATCAGTCGTGTTGTTCACCGTAATCGGAAACTTCGATATATCCGGAAGCGACTCCGCAATATCGGCCGGGTTCAGGTCGATTTGCCCTTTAACCGGCGTATCGGTTGATACCGAAATATTGGAATACAGCTTGTTTAAACGTTTGCCCGCATCCTCGGAGGCTACCTCCGTCTTGGTTTTTCCCAGATTAGAAGTCAGATTGACCCCCACAAAAACAATTATGAATACAACAACCAACATAATGCCGGATAGCAGAAGAAATTTGCTCTTTTTCATGCTGCACCTCACTGTTTATAAAATTTAGTTTGCTTAATCAACGAATCGATCTCCTGTATGCAAGGCATATTCTCGATATCCCCGGGCTCAAAGCTGTCCAGTCGGGATATTTCCAGCAGCAGCTTATCCAGCTTCAATAAAATTTCCTCGTTAGTGCCGATGGAGCTTTTTATGTAGGACAAGTAGTCGTTGTATACGTCCACCTTCGCCTGGATGAGTTCCCGTGAAAACGTTGCCGGTTTCTGAGTCATTACCCGCTTGAATTCCGTCTCATCAAACAACTGAAGCCGGCTCAGCATGCTGCGGATATTGAGATAAAACAACTTCTCCACCTCGTACGTGACGGAAGCGAATTTTTTGTAGCTGAGCTCAGACGCATCGAATCTTTGGTCCAGGACGTTCAGCAGCGTATCCTTTTTCTTCCGGATCCGGTCCAGCTGCTCCAAGGAAACGTCAACATCTTCCTCAAGCACCTTGATCCGCTTATAGGCAGCCAGCGATTCTACATATTCCTCGTGCGTAGCGATCTCCTTAACAGGCAATACAACCGGCTGCTTGAACAGCAAGGCATAACTGCCGTAAATGATGACAAGCGCGCTTGCCAGCAGCAGCGTGACCCCAATGGCCGTCGAAAGTGCCGTCCCGCCAATTGTGATTCCCAGTAAACCGGGCGATAGCACGTAAATATCTAGTGCTGCCACCGCAGCGATGATTACCAGCAGCTTGATATATTTGCTCGTCGACAAAACTTACACCTCCCCTGCCCATACGGAATACACATTTTTCTATTGGATTATTCCTGCAATCGTGAAAAAAGAATGGGGCCCATTCAACGTTCTTCATAACTAATACTAATCATTACGTTGCATTTCCTGAATCGGTTACAATCCGGCCCCTCATTACCCACTTTCGTCCGGCCAATTACTTTTTTCATATAATGACACTTTAACATGAAATTTGTACCAATTGAACTAGATATGAAGATGTCCTGCTAAAAAAATGAACAGCCCTTGAAATTTAGGCGGCTAATTCTCCCCCTCATGCCTGTCCAAAGCGCGTCGCTGCGAGCTTTTGCGGCGGATGGAGACCGGGCGCACTGTCTAGGACCGCCGGTAAACAATAGCTGATGAAAGCAAGAGAAAGACCGCTTGATTGCTCAAGCGGCCTGAAGCGGATGGCCTAATCGTTTCCGTTAATTTGTTTATGCTTTATGCACGTCATACGCGGTATGCGCCTTATGCTCCTTGTACCTCTTTGTGCCTGTGCCTTTGCCTGTACCTTGGCCCTGTGCCTCGCATCGACCGATCTTCACACGGCACATGACCGCTACAGATCGAGTAGCACAATCATTGCTCTGCTTATGCACATTTTTTCGCTATTTCAGGCGGTTTTCAGGCTCCACATCGGTATAAGGCATGTTTCTTCATTATTGCGTATATCGATTTCCTTCTTGAGAAAAAACTGCTCTTATATGCACCGAAACCTGTCTGTTCTCTCCATTCTGCCCGCCGATAGCGAAATCCGCTTCGCTAACAAGGAAAAAAGCTTCGCAAGCCAGCAGCTTAGCGGCATACTGCCTAACTGCCCAACTGTCTAAAATTACCTCCCGTTTATCCCTTGCATCACCTGGCTTCATTCAGTATATAATAAGGATAAGAACATACATTCGTATATAGAAGGTGGGAATAGTGGAACGTACCATCATGCTGATCGACTGCCAGTCGTTTTATGCCTCTGTTGAAAAGGCTTCTCATCCCGAATATCATGATGACCCGATCGTTGTGGCCGGCGATCCTTCCCGCCGCTCCGGCATTATTCTCGCCGCATGCCCGATCGCCAAAAGCTACGGCGTAGTCACGGCAGAGACACTAGGCGAAGCGCTTGGCAAATGTCCCAATCTCGTCGTCGTCAAACCTCGCATGCAGCTCTACATTGACGTGTCGCTGTTAATTACCGATATTTTCGGACGGTACACCGATTTAGTAGAGCCCTTCTCCATCGATGAGCAATTTCTCGACGTGACCGGCTCCATCGCTTATTTCGGTCCGCCAGAGCAGATCGCCGCCCTGATTCAGACGAGAATTATGCTCTACACAGGCGTATGGGCGCGAGTCGGCATCGGTCCGAATAAGATGCTGGCGAAGATGGCAACGGATATTTGGGCGAAAAAGAATGAATCCGGCATTTTTACGCTGCAGAAGCCGGATGTGCAGCAGCTGTTATGGCCGCTTCCGGTGGGCAAGATGTTTGGCGTAGGATCGCGTATGATCGCCCATTTCCAACGGATGGGCATCCATACGATCGGCGATCTCGGCCGGATGCCGCTTGCAGAGCTGAAGCGGCGGCTTCATGCCCGCATGGGCAGAAACAGCGACATCCAAGCCGAGTTATACTGGCAGACAGCCAACGGCATTGACCCCAGTCCTGTCAAACCAGGCACCCATGATGCGCAGCAGGCGGTCGGCCATCAAATGACGTTGCCGCGTGACTACGCCAATCCCCATGAGATCGATGTCGTGCTGCTCGAATTAAGCGAGGAGGTTTGCCGCCGAAGCCGTGCCAAGGGCTACATGGCCCATGTCGTTGCGGCCGGAGCGCAAGGCGCAGATTTCGACCAGCCGACAGGCTTTTTCCGCCAGATGAAGGTGCCGGACCCGACAAATATTACGAAAGAGGTATTTGCCGCCGCACGGTCGCTGTTCTATGCGCATTGGGATCGGCTCCCGGTCCGTAAGCTTGGCGTCACACTGTCCAGCCTCGTACCGGATGATCAATATCAGTTGACGTTATTCGGCAACCGAGAAAAGGAGCGGCGTCTGGAGCGCACGACCGACGCAATTCGCAACAAGTTCGGAACGACTTCGATTTTACGTGCCTCTTCGCTGCTGGAGGCCGCACAAGCCCGTGAACGCAGCGTTAAAATTGGAGGGCATTACAAATGAGCAAAAAACTTGAAGGAAACGGCCGCTGGGAATCCAGCCGCATGATGCTGCCCGAGCACAGGGAGCAATATTTGCAGCGCCGTGCGCCGCAAGACGGTAAGCCGGTTCAAGTTCCCGTGAAAGAGGAGCTTGAGCTCATTCGCGACTTTGTGCTGCTGCCAATGATGCTGGACATCGTCGAGAAAAACCGCAGAGACATCGAGTTATCCTTCTATACGATGAAGACGCTGTTCATCAAAGCTTCCTACACTCTCATGAAGCTTATTGAAAGCGACCTGACCATCGTTCGCAAGGAGCTGAGAGATCGGAACATCCGGGTGTTTCAGGACGAACTGGCAAGCGAGGGCGGTGCCATCCACTACCGGTTCGTCTGCCGCGGTTATGAAGACCGCTTCTCCATGATTCGAGACGCCGCCCGCGCCGAAATCAGTGTGCGCATCGCAAGGTATATCGCCAAGGTGTGCAGCTGATGATTCCTTCAAACGCTAAGATTAGCTAATACCGCAGCAGACTGCTACAGCTTCACATTTACATGTTCGGCGGCCTGCACTCCCAGCTCGATTCGCTCCAGCAGCAGGCCGTATTCCTCCGTCAGCTCGAACGAGGGCGGAATCGGCAGCTCATGGAAGAAAGGCTCGACGTCCGTCACGCCTTGAAACCAGTCGCCCGGCTCCGGCGGCTCTACAGGCCGATCAGGCCATGCCGCCTCCAGTTCGGGACTGTACATCGGATGTGCGCCGGGGAGAAGGCTTCCGGACTTCAGCCTCGCTTCATAGGGCTCCTCAGGCGCACCTTCCCTCATCCGAGTGAACAAGCGGGGCGCATAGTCGGCACGTGAGCCGGAATGCGGTACGCTCCCAACAAACGAAAGCGCGCCCGCACGGATACGCGGGACGCCAAAAAGCATAGCGTACAGCCGCTTGCCGAATTCAATTCTTTCGTAAATGCTATTGAAACTCTCCAGCACAAGTCCTGCTAGTCGGAGTTCCCCTTCCGCCCGATAAGGAATGAGGAGCGCGTTTAGCTGCAGCAAAGGCTGCATACCGAAGAACAACGTATCAAGCACCTCTTTGCGGAAGTAGGGATGCCGCACTAACCTTTCCTCAATATAATGCTGTTCATTGACGATCAGCGCTGTCGTCAGAACAGCCGAGTCCCGTTCCTTCCAGAAGCAGTCCCAGACCGGCCTCATGAACCGGGATACGCCAAACGCTGGCAGCAGATGAAACAACGGACGCCCCTGCTTCACGCTCTGCTCATAAAGCAGCAGTTGCGGATATGCGTCCTGGAAAATCAATGCATTGGCACGTTCCAGAAAAGCAAATACGGCTTCCCTCTGCTCATCAAGGAGCAGTCGGGGAAGCCATTCTCCCTGCAAATCCGTCATATTCCACCCGCCATTGCGCGAGACAGAGTGCGCTAATAGCGCCCAGTGCAGTTCAGGCGTACGGGTGAAGACTCCGCCGTAGGCCTCCGTCCGCAAACGATTGTTTCGGTTACACCTTGTCGTCTCGGTGAGAATTTCAGTCACGAGCGCCTGCTCCGCCTGCGTATATGTCTGAAACGACAAAGCAGATACGTGCGACAGCCCTGACCACTCGTCAACAAGCTCCGCGACGAGTTCCGGCTGCAGCCGCAGAGGCTCGGCTGCCTCTGCCATCCATTGCGATTCCGCATGCTCCTTCCGCCGGCTTACTACCATGCGCAGCGCAGCGAGCGGCAAGCCGAGGAGCTGCTTTAGCCAGCGGGAGCTTTTATTAATAGTAGAACTAGTTGGCTTGTTGATCACGCCACACTCCCTCAGGGAATTTGTATAAATTCCAGTATTGGGCAGCCGGGCTGCAAACATACATGGCGTCAGTTATGTTCTCTTTTCGACGATATCATTTCAGAAACAGTTCAATCTCATCGTCATGAAAACGATCAATCAGAACATGCTCTTTCATCATCCTGTCCTCTAATGATTTCAATAAATATAGGGAGTAAGTGAGTCTATACATAACAAATACTCCACGCTCAAGTTTCAAACGATTAGTTGTAAAGCGTTTTTGTTGATTTCGATCTATGTAACTAATGATCAACTGGTCGCGATCGGCTTCACCGAATACGATTTGGGGCTTTATCGTTTGAAAGCTGTAATATTCGCTCGTTATCCCTAATTTATCGAAAAGCTGTTGAAGCGCATTTATATCACTAATCTCATAAATAGGATTGTTTGCTGAAAAAACCGTTGTGAAAACGAGCTTTTTATATACCCTTATAAAGAAATAATTAATTGCTTTGCTCTCATCCAAAAAGATTATCTCATCCTGTTTTTCTGGACTCGGCTTCCTCTCGAAGTTCATCTCGGAAAATTCCCATACACCATTGTTCTTTATCAATTGGTAAAAGTTCTCGAACTCATTGGTTTTCTCTTTAATCACATCACCATCAATGATGACTTCCTTTTTTTGATCCTGAACGATTTTCATTAGTTGTTGGGCATTCATTAGACCATTCCTTCCTATGAGGACGTAAGAAGAATACAATATAATAAATCATATTGACAAAAAAACACCTTAATTGTTTGGTATCACGGAAGTGTCAATCTACCATGCCAACAAGAAAGGTGCCTATCCCTATATGTTACAACAACCTTCTTTGTCTAGCCAGTCTCGCTTTTCTAATGCTTTGCTACAATCCACATCGGAAAAGCTTTAAGGCATGCAGCATTTCCAAATCCTTTGGTTACTCCAAGTTTATTTGGAGATTTGAGCTGCGAAAGTTGAGTCAGATAACAAAAAAACAGATTGATCATGAATATCTCATCATAATCAATCTGTTACATGGCTTGCTAATGAGCAAGAAAGCAGCCTAACTTATAATCACTGCCTTTTATCAGCTTTATTGAAATATTCCATATAGGCAGTGAACATCTTCTTGACCGAAATGCGATACTTTCGTATTTCTGCAGTGGCCTTAGCGATATCATCCTTATCTTTATTCCCCGTGCCTGACGCTTTCTTCTTTTGCAGAAGAGATTGATTGATGTCAGTGGCGGCAGCTTTTCCTTCTATGACAGCGAGCATTAGCTTATTATCGCCAACCAGCCATTCATCCAGCTTTTCCTTCTCAAGCAATTCGGCATCCTTAGTTAGATGAAGCAAAGCCTTGATATGCTCATCCAATTGATCATATAGCGTCTTAACCTGGGCTGCATCAAGTTGATCGATACCTGCGCCTTGACCCTGCTTCGCAAGTAGTGAATCCAAGGCTAAAGCGCTCAGCAAGGTTTGAATAGCAGCGGCTTCCACGTCGTGATTACTATCCAATGACTCCATTGTCGTTTTGAGCCATGGGACAAGCTGCTCACCGAGTGCATCTGAGAACTCAGCTAAGAGCGGCGCTGTCTCCTTATGAAGTGTTAAAATTTGCTGATGAAGCGTCTTACCTTTGGAATAATCATCATCGGCGTAGTTTTTCATCAGGTAATAGGTATCCGCTTCTCCATATAAACCAATAAGTTCATTCAAATTAGGGGCGAGCTCTGCTGCCAACGCATCCACCTTTTCGATTCTCGGCTCGCTTTTCGCCAACTCCTCAATTCCTTTTAATGCGTAGTTATTGATTTTCAAGAAAATGCCTGTATAGGCTACGGACTTGCCGATAACATCCAGCTCTTCGCCAGCGCCGAAATTTCGGAAATAAAAGCTCTCCGTCTCATTCAGCTTAGACGCAATGAAGAGATCAAGCTCCATATAGGCGGAATATTTAATAGCTGCTGCAATGCTGGGGTCAGCTTGTACAGCCGCTTTCTTTTCTTGTTGTTTTTGCGGCTCCCCTATAGTGCTGCATGCAGCAAGCAAGAAGCAAGTGATTAGCAAGGCTGTTAACATTTTCACAGGTATGAAGTCCTCCTCTAGAGAGCAAGCCAGCTTGGGGAGCTGCCTTATCGAATTTGATTGTACCGGCCGATCATATCCGACACACGCTTGTCGAAGTTTTCAATCAGCCCGATACGCTCGCCAGTAGTAACTCTGCCTGAGCCAGCAGAGCTGCTCTCGCTTGGCTCAGTCTTCTCAAGGAACTGCACAATATCGGTGGCGGCACCTTTTGTCCTGGCCATCGCATCCCCGAACATGCCGAGGTACTTAATACCTTCCTTGGCCATTTGATCTTCATCCGTGGAATATTTCAGGAACTGTTCAATGTCAGCAGTTAACAAATCATACTTTTCTCTAAATTTAGATGCGTCATAGTCACCCAGATTGCTGTCATCTATCCCCGCTTCATAGAAGTCTTCCTGAATTTCTTTGCTCCTGATTACAACACTTCTAGCGTAGTACCCGATCAGATATCCTTCTTCCTTCAATCTCTTCATTTGTTCCAGTTCATTTTTCTTTGTAACTTCAGACATTTCCAAGTAAAGTTTCTCGCCAAGCTCGGAATACTCTACATACAGAGTATGATATTTTTTGTGCAACTCCTTGCCTTTCTCGAATTTATCTTGTAAAAATTCTTTGGAACGGTAGTAAGTATCCATTTCATTCACGATAGCATAAAACTCTTTTAACTTTGGCGCAAGCAGCTTCATCGTCTCATCCGCTGGCCCAATGGATGGCTTCTCAGACGCCATAGCTATCAGTTTATCTGCTTCGTCGAAACTGGCTTGGGTAATTGGGTTCAGTACGCTGCCGTCAAACTTGGCAGGATCAAAATTTTTCGGAAACTGCATCTCTTCTTCAAGACCAAATTTGCTAGTATAATTACCTTCAGCTAAATTCAGCCATCCTGACATATAATTAATTAGCTCTACATAAGCGTTGGATTTAGCCAAATCCGTAGGCGCTCCATTATTTTTTGTTTGTGATGTTTTCTTTGTGGCATCCCCGACCACATTGCAGGCGCTGAGCAGAACGATTAGTACGACACTGATGGTAATAGACAATAGCTTCTTCAAAACAGAACTCTCCTTCATTTGTGTATATTTTCCACTGAATATTCTATATCGGCAGAATCATACTGAATTTTTAGTTCTATTTAGGAAAACTTTGGATTTACTATAATTCTGGTGATATTCATCATGGCGGTACGATTTTCGTTTTATGCCATACTACATTACGAGTAAATTTGAAAATCACAAGAAAATAAGATAACAAAAAACAGGTCCATCATGGTGGTATCTGACCATAATCGACCTGTTTGATTTAACACTATTACGTTATTTAGGCTATATTTTGTATAATCATATTCTATATTTAATTTCCCTTCAGATTGATCACATCATCGTGTCATCCATTTTCTCTTTCCATAAGAATATTTTTCGCTTCTCTAGCAGCAATCCCGGCCTCCTGACGGACGTTTTTGTTGTTATCCTGAAGAAGTCTCTCGGTAGCAAAGAGTGCTTTTTTAATCAGATCAGAGTCTATTTTCCACATACTATTTTTAAGAGCTGCCATTGCATTTTGTACAATAATCGAATCACCACAAGAAAGTATTTCTATCATCATTGGCATGGCTGCTGTTACGTCCAAACCCCTCTTACATGCGGCATCCCGAAGAGCTTCCGATGCAAACTTCCGTGCCTCCAGGCAGTCATCTTGGAGACCTTCCAACAATCTTTCACACACTGGAGAAAAATCGAATGGTTCCAAAGGGATATTCTTATTTTGTTTTCGCATACGTTCCATAACATCATCCGTTGATAGCACTTTTGCGTAAAACCCTCTCATGACTCCGGTTCGAACATGCTTGGACTTATGTTTCATTAGCCTATCGATTGCATCATAATCACTTTCATCTATTAAATAGCGTGTGTAAGCAGCCGAACAGTTAACAGAAGTCTTTTTATCTTTGTCAACTAATTTATCTAGTAATATGTTCAAGGCTCTTGCTCTTGTTTCTTTGGACACAGTCGAATAATACAAAGCACTAGCTGCGTACGCAGACACCTGCCCATGCCACCTTAGTTGCTCATGGTCATGAAGCCTAGCTTCCAATGAATTCATATATGGCGCAATGTTATGGGAGTTTTCGGCGAACCGAGATATAGTTCGTGCTGTATCTATACGTATCACTGGATCCTCGTATTCCAACCAGCGAAGAATAATCATATGAAGCCCATCTGGTATTTGTAAGAGCTTAAGTGTACGGTCAGACATGAGGGTTGGATGAAACAGATTGATCACATTCATCGGATCTTGAATCTCTTGAATGGCATCTAAATTTCCAACTTGGATACAGTGAAACGCCCAAATTTCAGATAGCTTTTGATTCGAATTTTCGTTATACAACTTTTCTACAACTTCAGCTTGTTCCCCCAAATATGCACCTTCTGTCAATAACAGCAGCAGATCTTCAGCACCTTGACTATATCCTTGGGCGATTGACAATATACAGTCTGCCATGGAATCTCGACCTTCTGTTTTATAGCAATCCAGGATAATAAGAACCGTCTCTGGGTCGCTCTCCGACTCAATGAACTGTTGATAATAGCTCGTAAAAAAATTAGAATCCTCTCGAAACTTTATCTCATTCCACTCTCTATTAATAACGACATGACTGCAAAATCTAGGCATTACTGCAAAGTCAATATCTTTTATTCTTGCATAAGGGGCACGGGTTCCATCCTTTAGCACGAACATATCCTTTAATCTGCCGCCAATACGAAAGCTATCTATCTTCTCATCATAGTAGTCAAATAAGATCACGGTTACTTCATCAAATAGAGTCGATTCGTTCATATACTTCGGTTCTAGATTTTCTATGTAAGTTAACACGCTGTAATTCAATGTTTCTTCCCTCACATTCTCTCTTTTGCAAGCCGCAATTGTGTAATCAATTCCTCAATATTATTTGCAATAGTTATTTTCAAATATCTTATTAGCGTCTGACTTACTACAATCCGTTTTTACATCAATCTCATCGTGTGAAAATAATATAAATAAGGAAGCAGATCCATCGTTATTCGATAAATAAAAGCCCAATAATTCATTGTATTCAGAACTAATTTATTTTCTTTGCATTCAATTAACTCATCATAATTAGCAAATAAATTAAAATCATCCAAATCATAAATTCTATTCGCTGAGATTAATGGATTCATGCCTCTCAAATATATGCCTATAACATCACCATCATTTTTTTCAAGGAAGATAACGTGGTCTAATCTCTCATTATCATCCTCATCATGTAAATAAATAATATTAGAAATTTCTATATGTTCAAAAAAATAAGCAAACTTTTTTGTGAAAGATAATATATAGCTATTCATAGTCAACCTCAGGATTCATCTATTTTAAACTCAATACTCAAATCTTGTGTATTATTTCTAAAACCTCTAAGCTTTCAAGTCATATTTAGCAATCATTTCTTTTTCAAAAGCAGTTGCCTCTTGTTTTACTTTGATTAAATTTCCGTTTTCATCCCACTCTTGATATTGTTCTACCTTCATAAATATCTATATACTCTTCTAAGTTACTGTACATGTCCCCAATACCATAAAGAATATTTAGTACTCCTTCACCTTGCTCATCAGAAATTTTGAACATACTTGGTGAAGGATCGCCCCCATTCGATTCTAATAGGAAATTTATATACTGTTCAGGAAAACTCAAATTAAGCCTCTGCTGAAATTCATTAATTTCTTCTATTGTAATAGGTTGATGTGAACCATCCATTTGTACCATAGTTATACCTCTAAATTATTTTAATTATCTCATTTGATTAAATGGGATATCCTTAACTACTATTTAAGTGTTTCTTAGAATTTCATTTAAGATCAGTTCTGTATGTTTTATAGCCCTTTTCCATCTTCATTTAATATAGGAATATCCGTTCTCTGCTATATTTTATGTCCGTAAAAATACTTCTGTCCCTTCTCCCAATTTTTCTTTGAAAGTCCTTCGACATAATGAATAAACCCTTTATAGTTGTCTGAATTTATTACAGTGTAATAATCGCCTGGCACTTTCTTTCCAGACCAAATCGATAATAGGGAAGGAATTAACTCCATTTCAAGTGCATGTCCGTTGCTAGCAGCATTCATAACTCTTTCAATTAACTTTTTGGCTAGTTCACCAGGAAATGAAAGTTTCTGATTATAGTAATATTTTTCAGGATCACGGCCGTTAATGTATGCCAAATAATATTGACCAATCTCTTCCACGGATGAATCTTCACCTAAATGCTCTGTAAAATCAATAAATGCATCTATAGCATCCCTTATAATGGTCGATGTATCATGAATTTCATCCCAATCTTCAAGTAACGTTAAAAGATATGGAACTACTTCGAGAGAAAGCGTTGTAACTGCCGCTGACGCAAATGTATTAACCGCATCTTCAGCAGCTTTTTCTAAAAACCGAAAATTGTCGGAATCTCTTAAATCTTCATGAGTGCAAATTGAGCAAAATATCCGAATACAAAGATTTAATACTGCTTCATCTTCAGAATGATTTAACAAGTGAATTAAGAGTGTTTTTTGAGTAAAATCTCCTAATTTGAAAAGTTCTACGAGTTGGAGTGTAACATCTTGTTCCGTCTTTGAAAGTAAAATGCTTTCCTTAATATTCGAAATGTTGGAATTTGATATCTCACCGTACCAGCTGCTGTTCATAAGATTCGTATAGTGTGCCATTTTTCACAATCCTTTTATTTTTTCGTGCAAATCCTGTAAAATAAATTTTTCCCGGCCATTCTTTTGTCTTTTTAAAATCATTTATAACAAAGCAAGTATCAATAATATCCTTCACCAGTTTTCTATTAAAGTTTGATACGAAGCATACTGTTTTTCACTAAAATCACCATCATCATCACCATCTACCATTAAAGTTATATCGACTTCTTTTCCACAAAATTAAATGGCAGTTTCCCTACTCACTTTGATAAATCTCCTTTCTGTTAAAGGCACTATCACTCAGAGGTTCCAATAATTTTACTACTGCAGTTTGTCCCTGTTCTTGAGCAAAAGCCAAAGCATCCATATTTGTCATATAATCACCACTGTACTTAATACTTATATCAATACCACTCTTGATTAAAAACTCTGCAATATCTACATGTCCATTACTAATCGCACCAAACAACGGATTTCTTTCAGGCTCACTGATATTCAATTTTGCACCACAGGACAATAAATACTTCACCACATCTATGTGTCCTCCTGAAGCAGCCTCGTTGATTGCTCCACCACCATATGCACCACCAAGCTTATTAACATCAGCTTCTAATTGTATAAGTTTCTTAACGATATCAAGTTGGCCTTTCGAAGCAGCTACATGAAGCCACGTTCCAAAAGGTGTCATCATATTTAATAATTCAATATTGTTGCCGATTAGTTCAGTAACTCTTGCAGTATTACCTTGCTTAATAGCTATACGAATTTCTTTGGCAGTTTGTACATTATCCATAAATGATTGTCTCCTTCGATTAGCATTATCCTCTAGCTTTTATGTATTTTCACCAAGAAAACGAAGTTCATAAAAAACAGGTCAATCATGGTTGTAGCTGACCATAATAGACCTGTTTAATGTAATGGAATAGCGTTATTTAGGTTATAAAATTAAAGCATTTGATGTGCGTACAAACAAAATGACGAAATCTTTATACGGGTATTACATGGGTTATATGTGTTCTTGGTTGAATGATGGGTTCATTCGGCACTGGCTAGCCCTCAATTTCTATGTTACAGAATTTCGGAAAATTTTGTACCATCGAACTTATTTCCCCATCCTTTATTTTCATTAATAGAAAATATTAAGAACTGTTCTACGCTTGGCAATGGATATTTGTTATTTAACATTAAACTTATAAGTCTTTCCAAAGATTTCAAGCTACTTTCACCATATCCACTAACCGTACCGTACGCGTGGCTAGCACCAAGCTCATGAATACCATAAAGTAATGAGTTAATGGATTCATCAATATCTTGATACAATTTGTACAAGTGCAGAAATTCCTCTTTGCTCAATCGTTCAAATCCATGCTTTTCATATGTTTTAAACTCTAGCAAATTCTCAGGAATCAATTCATTTGCAATTGTATGACATTCTTCTAAATTGTTGGAATTAGTGAATTCCCATAAGTAGTTCAAAACTATCTTCCAGTCATCGAGATTATATTTTAAAGCTAGAAGGGCATTTTCAAAACAGCTAACTCCATAAGCAACTCTACCTCTCAAAGAGATTTGCTTAAATTTTTCCATATTCATCATTTATTAGTCTCCTTTATACCACCCAGTAAGTGCATCAAGAACATTTCCTTTAAAAGTAAACGTACAATTTTGACAAGCTTCCTTTGCTGCTCCAAACTCGGCAGGGGTTGTTTTAGTAGTGTACAAGTACAAATCACCTATTTTTGCCCCATCATTCAAAGCCTGATTCACTCCATCTACCTCTGCACAATTTCCTAATGGATAATCATTTAGAGAATCCTTCGGCAATAATCCTGCTTTATCTTTACTTCCAAATAACACTGGATTCTGAGCATCTCCACTAAGTCTCACGCCCTTGTTCATCCCATAGTAATACTTCCCTGTTCTTGCGTCATAAACTAAAGAAGCAGTGTTGAAATCATTCCTTTTTGTTTTCGAAGGCGCTAATTTTTTCTGCATGTTTGACCATTCATTAATGGAATCGCTTAATTCTTTATCAGAAGGTAACTTAGGATTTCCCATCCCCTCAGTCTCTCTTGTAGTGCTTCTTTCTCCAGGCTTCGGTTCATATCCTTTCTTTTCAAGACCATTATTCGCAGAGGTCTGTGGTTCAATCGGTTTTGGTCTCCATTTATTCCCCAGACTAGTAGAAATACGTGCCACTGCTTTTGAAACATAAGGAGCAAGCGGTCCCAAAAAGCCTGCAAACAAAACTCCAGATCTAAATGATTTCAGTGCGGTATCCAATCGAGGCATTCTTCCATTAAAAGTTTCAGTTAATACATAGTCTGATGCAGTCGCTGCACCGCCTGCAAGCATTGACGTCACCTGCATTTTTACCAATTGTGACGTGGCCATGGGAATCAAAGATGCCGATGTTACAACTGGACCAAATATTCCGCCGGTTACAGCCCCAATTATCCCACCTAATGTCGTATTCCATATATATTTGCCTAAACTACTATCCTCTCCACTTTGCAAATCGGATGCATAAGTCGTTGCAAGTGCTCCCACCATGCCCACTGCAGCCATAGCAATAAACGGAGCCGCCGCGCCGCCAGTTCCAACAATGACCGCAGCTACGACTACAATAGCAACCGCTGCACCAACCACTGCAGCCAACTTACCCCAACTAAACTTCTTCTTTGTTGCAGCTTCCGCTTCTTTAGCTGCCGCCTCTTGGCTAGCAGCATCAACTGTTGGTTCGTCATTATAAACGATATAGCTTGTCCTATCGCTGCCTACGGCTATGACATTGTTCGCTACAAGATGATACTCGCTCTCTATAATCAGCCCGTTCGATAGCTGCCCTTTGCGTGCCAGAATCTGGCTTTGAGCGTTAATAAGGATGCGCTTGGGCGTGAAAAGAGAGATCTCATCCGCCGCATTCAGCGTCAGCTTCTTGTGACTGGTCAAGGTAATGCCGTAGTTATCGTCGAAGCTGATCCTCAGCGGCTCTTTGCTCCCGCCCGTAAGGTTGAGGGCCGTTGGCGTCATCTCCAGCTCGCTGCCGTGCTCGGTGCCGAAATACCGGTTGTTTGGATTGCTCGTCTTCGGGCTGCTGCTGCCGTTTTTCCGCACAGCACCTACCACTATAGCGTTGGCTGCCGATCCATCGGGAAAATACAGACTGGCATGCGTGCCTATCTGAGGCATGCTGTACATCGCATTTCCGGTAGGAGGCGCGAACGGAAACCATTCCGACTTGGCACCTGCCTCTTTGTCGATGTCCAGATGGAGCTTAACCTGCTCCCCCTTTACCTCCAACACCATGCCCTCAAGCGACAACCCTTTTAGAGCGACATTCTCGCGAGGCTGCTGCAGAATACCTTCCCGCCTCGATAGGCGGTACTTATATCTTAGCCCGCTTCCATCCATATAAGCTTGCATACTGCTAACGTAAAGCTTCTTGTTCCGAAACTGAATTTCGTCTCCCAGCGCATACTGGACGCTGCTCTCAATCTCGTAATAGAAAAAATCCGTGCTTTGCGCATCGGCCTTTTGCTCTCTTGCCTTCTTGAACGCTAGCAAATCTTTTTTGGCCGTATAAGCCGTATCATCCGCCAGCTTGTAGCTCTTTCCTTCCGGAAGACCGAAGTAAAAGCGGGGACTACTATCCAATATATCACAGCTCACGATCGTTTGTAATTCACTGGATAATCGCTTAATAAACGCCCAGTCCGTTTCTTTATATTGAATGGCTGCCTTGCCCAACTTGACGCCATTCCCTTCTGTGGCAATGACATTAGCGCTTGAATGGCCTCTCACGACAATGTCCAACAATGCGGAATAGCTCATCCCGCTATCTTGAAAGGAACGGCTTTTCTTCTCCGTATCCAGATGAAAGCTTCCGGATATCCCTTCAATTTCGATTGTATAGATACCATTGCGATTCGTTGTTTGCACCGAGGACACCAGACCCTTAAACAACGTTTCTTCCTTGTCCCCGTCCATACGAAGCAATTGAATCTCGTCATGAAACGAAGCATTCAGCACCGGCGTAAAATGAACACTATCGTCCAGCATCCCCCGCAAATAAAACCGTGCATGCTCATTAAATTTGCTTTCCATCGTCAAATCTTCGATTCTCTTGATTGAATAAGGTGAATTCACTTTAAGATTATGAAACCCGTTCATCCCCACGCCTCCGTCCGCCTTAATCGGAATGCTGTCCGTCATCTACAAACGTAATGACTCCATCATGCATGCAAATGAGCTGTGATTTCGTCGTTAACGCCGGCTTTCCATCAACCAGCGCATCCGCTTTGGTAAGCAACCAATCATCAAGAAAAACGGGGCAGCACCGTTTTCCATTTACGGGCGCTCCATCCTTGCCAAATAAATATAAAACTTCCGTATTGTCATTCTCTACGCTGCTGCATACTCCAAAATAAGCGATATTTTCAACTGGCATCCGGTCGGACTCATTCATCATCGGCTTATCGTTAACATAAGCGCCATGACTTTGCGGCAGATTGATCCGCCGGAAATTGCTTCCAAAGCTGCATTGCATTTTTGCACCTCTAACCACATACCCGCTCTCGTCTCCCATTGTTCATCCTCCCCCTCTATTCCATTGCTGCCCGTACTAGCTTCGTACCCATGAAGCCTCTGCGCATAATGCTTTCCGCTACATCCAATCGAACGATAACGAGTGTACGCTCGCCTTCTTTTAACGCGAAAATTTTCTTCCCTTGCACGTTTTCCCTCTGCAGCACCAATTTCTTAATGACGCTGCGATCCAGATTGAACTCGCTGCTTGAACTTAGCGCTTCCACCTCTTCAAAAATCGGCAAATAGTAGATTTGCTGCTTTCTATTCCGCGCATCAATGAGCGGAATCATTTTGAACAGCGTTCCCGGTGCATACATTTCGATCACTCGCTTAAGCTTGTCCGATACGAGATAGAGCTGGCGATCGAGAATATCGAGAAAGCTGCTATCTGCATCGGCCGCAACTCGAAATACGACCGTATCCGGTATTTTCCCAGCGTGAAATCTGTTCACATTCCTGGAGTCGATCTTCTGTCTAACCTCCAGCAGCGTTGGCGTATTGGCATATCGCTCGTCTTGCTTCAAAATAAAATAATCCATCCTTATTCATCCGATCCGCTATCGGGATACAGAAGCTCATGCTGATCTCTGTACTCCCCAGCCAGAATGGTCAAATCCTCGCTTTTCCTCATCGCTGCATACCCTTCACTCTCAATTAGCGCCGGCACTCTGTCTCGAATATATTCAATAGCAAGCAGATGATATTTCATCGCTTCCTGATGGATGATATGCTCAATGTCCATCGGGTTGATCTTCCGCGCGTAATTCACTCTCTGCTTCTCCAGCTCCCGCTGCCGCTCGAACACCGGATTGAATAAGAAGTCAGCCTGCCACAGGCTGCAGCATTCCTCTTTATCCATATACCAGTCGGCATCATAAAGGTCGATTCGATATTCCGCTCTCTGCTCCATGAAGCTCGTCCGCAAATAGGAAAAATGGATATATTGAATATCCCGTTTGCGCCCTTGCAACTGCAGCTGAGCTGCATGTAAGCACGCTGTTTCAAAGGCCGCAGTCAAGGTGCGGTCAATACGATCTTTGTCCGCCATGTACCGCTCGTTAATCGTAACGAAATCCTGCTGCCACTCCCCCGCCAAATGATTCACGAGCAAGTCTTCCAATGCCGCCGTGCGATCCATAACCGGAATCATACGATGTTCACCTTCCCTCCGCTCATCGTGACATCATCCAGAATGCTTAAGGTGGCGCTTGCTTGCTTCAGATCTACTCCTTCTTCCCCTTGAATGATGACCTTGGTCCCGCCGTTAATTTCGATGTCATCCTCGGCGTTCAACGCTATTTTCTTATCGCTGTTAATTTCGATACCACCATCGTCGGTCAAGCGCATGAGCAGCTGCCCGCTTCCGATGATTTCAACAGCGCCGGGCTGGAAAACAATCTGTTTACCGTATTTGGTGCTGATACTTTTAACCGATGGATCGCTTCGTTTCTTTGAATCGGATGATGACAAGTTAACAGAGCTCGCGGCAAATGCGTTGCCATCCTGCTCGTCGGGAAAGTAGACTCGGATTTGGTCGCCGGTTTCCGGCATGCAGTACCAGCCGCTTCCATCAGGTGAGGAATAGATTGTGGAGTAAGGAAACCAGCTCGCAGTGGCATCGTCCTGGTCTTTGTCAATATCGAGGAACACTTTGACGGTGTCGTTGGATATGCCAACAACCTTGCCGAACAACGACGTTCCCGCTAATGCACGATTGTGCATTTTACCGAAGCTGAACCCTTTGGCATCCATAAATTGATAGGTATGAGTCAGAACGCCATTTCTGAATTCGGTAACAGCGTTATAGACATACAGCCGTCTTTTTTTGAATTCAACGGCATCGCACAGCTCGAATACTTCATTCGTCGTCACTTCATAACGGATGAAGTCCTGCGCTTGAATATCCAGCCCTTCGCCAACGGCGGATTTCAGCCGATATTCCTTCAGATTATTGGTAATGGAGTAATTAAACTCGTTCAGACTCCGTTTTGCCGGATGATTGGGCAGTCCGATATAGTATTTAACCCCTTCAACACTGCATATCGGAGCGAGTGCGGCATGGAAGTGAGAGGCCAGACGCTTAATGAAGTCCCAGTCCGTCTCTTTATACTGCACGAGGAAACCGCCAATGCTCTTTCCATTGGACGCCTGATCAATCACTTCAGAGCCAGGATATGCTTCTGTTGCCGAATTAAAGATTTCACTATACTTCATCGCTTTATTCTGATAGGAACGGCTTTCCTTCTTCATATCCATTAAGCTGGTCGCGCTGAGCGCTTCAATCACAATACTTCGAACATTCCGTACCGTCTCCACCGCAATGCTGGTGACGACGCCTTGAAACAGCCTTAGCTGCCGGTCGCCGTCTCTCAACGAAATATCGATCCGCTCGTTCTCATCGGCACTTTCCACATCATGATCCATTCGTTCCTCGGCAATCATTCCGCGGATATACAGCTTGGCATGCTCATTCAATTGCTTCGTAATTTTGAGCTCCGTAACCGATTCGAACTTGTAAGGCGCTATGATTAAATCGGCAAAAGTGTGCAGGGCTTGGTTCATGTCTGTTCCTCCCCTTTGACTACGCGAATTGTTTTCACAATTTGAAAAGCGATGTCTCTCCAATTGGTATATTCCTTGTACATGCAACAAAAGGTTCCCATTACCGTTTGACCGTCAAATTCGAACAGAAACATGAGATTGTACATAAATCCGTCGAGCGCGGGACTTTTAAATTCCAGGTAGCCGATATTTTTCTCCCCGACAGCCTCCACCCCATCGGAATAGAAAACATAGGCAGGATTAAGCTTCTTCATCATCGCTTTCATCCCATCCGTCAGCTCTGCAACCCATTCTTCCTCCAGGTCATTGTCCACCCGATTGAGCGTAATGTTGACAACCCCATGCTCATCGGACTTAATAATTTCCGGACGTTCACTAGACGGATATTTAATTTTTTTATACGATTCAGGCAGCTCGTCGAAGTCTTTGGGCATGTAAATCTTCACTCTATCATCGTAGAAAGCTCTTTCTTCGAATTCGTAGTATTGGTTGCCGATCTGAACGGGCCCCGCCAGAATATCATTGGATACCTCCAACTTCTCTGCTTCATTTAATAGAGCTGCTATTTTCTCATCTGCAAATTCCATTTCTATTCCTCCTTCGTAGGCTTCGTAGCTAGCAACTATCCCTATTCTTCATTAGCAGTGTACAGCCTCGACAGGCTTCGTATTAATCGGCTGATACTGTTCCAATCTCCAGTTTGTGGCAGTTCACTGACAGCCACTCATCCTCTTCGATAATGTTGCAAATACGTTTCTAGCTCTAATCCACCAGCACCCGCTGCATGCCCCCTGGCCGCAAATCACCGCCCCGACCGAAACGATCCCCGCTTCGAGAAGCGGCATGATCCAATATGCGGCGCAAGCTCTCATAAAGCTGCGTATTTTCCATAGGCCTGCGTTCGGCTCCCAGACGAACGGCAACATAATGCTCAATGACCGAAAAGGCCGCCGTCCCCTCGTTCAAGATCAGCATCGCGAAAGTGATGTCATGCGGATCGCTGCTGCCGCTGCGCAGCAGCTCGTCGGCGTACCTGCGCATAATAATAGGAGCCATCGTGCTCTGAGCATATCCCGAATAACGTACGTGGACGAACTGCAGCGTGTTGAACTCCGTCGACATGTCGCGGAAGCTTTCATAATTCATCCGCAGCCTGGCCCCTTGCTTAAGCTTGAATCTTCCAAGCTCAAGCTCGCCTTGCTGCAAGACGACATTCTCATCCAGCACAATATCCGCCGTATAAGCGGTCATATCGCTTCGGACAACCGGCTCTTCGGCGAAACGGATCTTGATGACCGTTTCCCTGCCCGTCGATTCATAGCGCAGCTCCTGCTCCTGTTCCAGCACGTATAGCCTGCCGCCATATTTGACAATTCCCCGGCTAATCGTTAGCGTATGCTCTCCGACCGATATATCTGCGCCTGTCAGAATACCGTCCGAATAACCGGCATAATAAATATCCAGCATATGACGCGGATAATCCCGAAGACTGTCGAGCATCTCCGTCTTCAGAATCCGTCCCTTCGTAAAACTCGGATACCGATCAATGAACATGGATGCAGCCTCCTCTCTATTTCATTCCGTCGAAGAAGTCCAGCTCTGACAGGTCATCTTCGAACGTGAACAGCCGTTTCTCGCCCAGCTGCAGCTGCTCGTTCACCCGTGCGACCGGCACAATGAAGAAGCCCCACTGATTGTCACCCGTCACAACGAAAAACTTCGACTCCCCATTGACGATCGTATCCGTCTCCTCCTGCGGAATTTGATCGCCATACAAGCCGGCAATCTCCTCATACAGCGCTGGCTTATAGCCCTCTGGATGATTGGCGTATACATACTTGCGAAGCATGCGTTCATCCCCGCCTTTCAAGTAGAACTCCACTTCGGACACCGCTTTCGGCCTCGAAACGCCGCCTCGCAACCCGCTCAACCGCTCCATGCTGTTAATGAGCACCTTCTCGCCGCCTTGATGAGTAAACGCGGTTACGGTGTATGGAACAACCGGCGCGACCCGTGTTATATTCGCTTCAATCTGCCCGAGCTTGCGCGCAGTCAAATACCGAATCGAGCCTCTCAAGCAGCTTAGCTTCAAATCAGGCACCTTATCTGCGTCCTCTGACCGTTGCCGGAACTCGATGCTTCGTCCCGGTACAAATTCCTTAAGCGCCTCGCGGAAAACGTCAATCCGGCAGGATTGCCCCGTCAGCTTCAAGATTTGATACTGCTGCAGCCTTCCGTCCAGATAGAAGCCTTCGAGAAACTTGCTTATGACCGCATAAATATCCGATTTCAGCAGCTTGGTCATTTCATTGACCGTGAAGACGATATCCGGACTGTCGTGACGATCAGCCAAGCGCCCGTCCTCCCCCCGAAGCGACAAGCTCCATCGCTCGACCGGTGTCACATGCAGATCATTGTCCAGTACGCCTGAAGAGCGCGAAGTCCGCTCGGCTTCGAATCTTCTGCGAACGATGCCCGTCCGGCGGAAAAACTCAACCTTCATCGCCTCGGCCAGCTCCCACAAAAAATAAAAGTTGCGGCGCACTCGCCAATATTCGTCACCCGTACGATTCTCGTATTCTCTAAATCTTGTAGGCAACACTCGCTCCGCTTCGGCATAGCGGCGTTCCAGCTGCTCGTAGACCTTGGCTGTTCCCTGATCATCGACATACCGGAACAGATCAACGCCGGCTACTTCAATTAGTTCGTCGATATCCCCCCCGGAACGGATTCCTAAGTAATAGTCGGCGAATGCGATTTTCATATATTGCATCACCCGATAGGTGAGATTATTGCCTCCGAAGTTGGTATCGCCATTCTCATAGGCGGTGCGGATATCGATTTTATAGGAAATACGCCCCTCCTCGATCTGGAACCGGCAGGAAGACAAATCCGTCGTTCCGCCGCCGCAATCGATGACGAGAGCATCATACGTTTCACCGTCGATATAACGGTTCTGCTCGATCTGATCGGCGATGGTGTTGTACAGCACCGCCATTCCTTCATCTACCGCATGCTCCCGTTCAATCTCATATTCCGGCAGGATAGCGGAGAACATTTCCAGGAATGATTCCTTCAGCTTAACCGGCGTCGTGAAATGCAGCTGATTGAACCGGCACTTGAAGCGATGCTCGGCCGTCTCGATCACATGCAGCAAATACGCTCGAATAATATCGCCGCGCTTAACCGTTGCCGTATTGCCGTGAACGTCGGTTACTTCCTCCAGCTTGTCCCTTCCGTTCACCCAGCGTTTCATGCCCAGAAAGACGGATGCCCGGCTGGCGTAGCCGTTTTTCTTTAATTGGCGTAACGCCTCATAGCCGTAACAATAGACAATTGCCGAAGAATCGGAACAATCCGTCACACCGATTGCCGTCGGCAGCATTTCGATCCAATTGCCGCTTTCACTAGCGAATGACACATAATTGATTGCACCAAGCTTCAAGCTCCCATTCAGCAAATCATGCCTGTTGGGCGATGCGATATACCCATGGTCCAGATAAGCGCCAGCCGTAGTATTGGATGTGCCGAAGTCAATCGCCAATACCGCTTGCGTAGCCTCCAATTGACGGATATCCAGCTCGGCTACCGGCAATCGCCAATAATGAAGATTGGTCGGCGGCATCGGTCTTTCGCTGTAATACGCTTTATACAAATAATCCGAATCCTGCTTGCGGAAAAACAACAGGCTATAATTGCGGTTGGACGTCCGGCTCAGCTCCGTCTGCTTATCGAACTGAAGCGTATATGCGCCCGGTTCCTTCTCGTCCTTGACCAGATTCATAATGCCGCATAGCTCATCCCGCTCATTGACGATCAGCACATTCGATTCGCCAATACCCGACGCCTGCCCCGTCCGAACGCGGTAGCCGTCGCTCCCGTCCAATCTTAGACCGGCATATAGGGTCAGCTTGGCCGGCACCTGAATCGTTTCCGCCCCAAGCTGCGGACTGTTCAAATAGCTTCGCAGCGCATGCTCGATGCGCTGGATACCGCCATCCCGCAGGCTGCGGATGAATAGGCGGTCGGCAGCTCCCCGATATTTCAATACCGTCCGAATCAGCTCGCCGCGATCCTGCGACTCCACAACGCCTTTGACCAGCCGCTCCTCGTGGCAGATGCGGCGCAGCTGATGCGTCGTCATCTCCTCTAGCTCATCCCGCCCGTATCGCCTAGAGCCGGCATCGGAACCGGACCCGAACCCGGAACTAGAAGAACCGGATTCGCCATGAACTATGCCATTGCCGAATGCAGAACCGAACTGCTGTGAAGCGCCATCCGAAGCGTTGCCCTGCCCGCTTCTGCCTTGCTCATCAACGCCTGGTTTATAAATTTTGTATGTATAGCCTCGCAATGTCGCTCCCCCTCCTTCCCTGCCTAATACAAGGCGATACGATCAATCCGCATCGTTTCTTCATAGCCCTGTATGCCGAAATGATGCTCCCAGTAAATTTCCGTATCGAAGCGGATCGGCAGAAAAATTCGCCGCACCAGCTCGATTCGCGCTTTCGTCTCCGCCGATTCCTTCTGCCCGACATAGAAGACCAGCTCATCCTTCTCCTCACAGTTCACATAGATCGTCGAACGGCGGAACAGCTTCCTCATCGTATCCTTGAGCAGATAGACGGCTTCGCCAGTCTCGTAAAGACGCAGCACATTGACAGCAATGATTTCCCTTTCATCCCGGTTAAACAATGCCAGACCGCGTTTCACATCCTCCCCGAACAGACATTCCTCCATATCCTTAAGAACAAACCGGATACAATACTCCCGCCTGTTCATTCCCTGCATCAGATCGATGTCCGCCAAAAAATGAATCATAATATCGAACAGCGCGTTGCGCAGCTCTTCAGATTCCTCGTTGTCGAGCGTGAACATGTCGAGAAAAATATCGTAAAACCGATAGTAAGGATTCACTTCGACTTCCCGCTCGATATGCATGGCATTGATGTCGACAAGGCTCAGCTCCATGTACGGCGAGTACACCTTGGCAGGCTGAAAGTAAATACCTTTCTTGCTCTTGCCCGAACGCTGAGCCTTGACCATTAAGTCCCATATGTAATTCAAGCCCATTCCCCTTCGCATCTGTATTCCGGAAAATACATCTGGATCTCGGACACGAGAAAGCTCATCAGATCGCACAGCATATAATCATGCTGGTCTTGCCCGCCCCTCGGGCGGAACGTCAGCTTAAGCCGCTTCTTCCCCGCTTCCGAGCGGATATTGTCGCTGATGAACGGATTCATGCCATACGTCCGGCCTTTTGCTCCGCCTGAGGGAACGCTGTCCACCGCCGCTTCCGCCAGCTCCAGCCACTGGGCCGCTTCGAAGGAATGGACGATTCGCATCAGTTCGCCTGTCGCACGTACGACCATCGTTTGCTTACGTGCATATTTTCCAATAAAACCATCCTTGCGGCGGTTCGAATAGAGCGGGTATTCCAGCTTGCCCTGCTGTGTCAGCACCGGCTGCGTCAGCTTCCATACATTCCACACGCCCGACCGCTCCTGCGGGCTGACAATCGTCAGCTCTTCGGCAGAGCGTTTAATATAACGGATATTTTCCTCATCCCCGTCGACGAGATAGCCATGTTCGGAACCGGTCTTGCGCAGAGACATGACATGCTCGAAGTTGATTCGGTCCGCTGCAGGCACCGGAAACCCGCTGTTCTTCAGCTCAAGCTGCTCAATATTCCATAGCGGAATAATATCCGTCCGCTTGTAATGCTCGTATTGTTCCAAGTCGACGCTGAGCTCCAGCACTTCCTCTGCTACTGCCGGCATTCGGTCGCTGCCGGTCAGTATGACATCGATGAACTTGTAGGCATACGGATGATTGACTGTCTTCCAAGCTACCCCGTTTTTCTGAAAAACATCATAAAGACGCTCGATCTGCGACGTATACCGGCTGCTTCGCTCCACTCTTGCTTCGATGGCGTAACGGCCGCCTGTCGTCTCCAGAACGCCGCCGAATGTCCGTTTCCCAGTCAGCAGCTCATTTAGCTCCGGATTGCCGCATTGCATGAACAACGTATACAGCTTCGTCTCTTCACCTCGACTTAAGCTCTCTACAATCCGGTTGAGTGCAATGGAGGGCAGCTTCACATCTTCAGGGAGCATCGGGTACAGGAAATCATGAATGGGATCAAAGTCGTCGCGAGCGCACACGGTTACAAAAATATCATGCTTGTCCTCGCCGTCCTCCAGCTCCTCGAATACCCTTCGCTCCAGCGCGGCGTTCATCTTCTCCTGGTAATCGACCATCCCGAGGAAGAGCCCGTTCATAAGCTGCTTCAATTGCTTGCGCTGTTCCAAATCTTCCATCCGGCTGAGCCGGTCCGCTACGATATCCTTCATCCGTTTCCGTCTTCCCCTCTCTCGCCCGTTCCTCAGCCATTGCTTGCAGATTCGTTCTTCTCTGTATTGCCGCTGTCATTGACAGAAGCCGGCAAATCACCATTCGAACTTTCCTGCCCGGAGCCGCCTGCCCCGGCAGCGCTTGCCGGAGGAATCGGATTCAGCTTGTCTTCCGCCTTGGTAATGCTCCTCTCCAGCTTAAGCACAGACTCCAGCATCCCGATCTCCTGATACACCGCCTGCGACTGGGAAAAAGCATCGATGGCAGCTGCATATTTCCCCGCTGCCAGATTCCGGTTGCCTTGCTTCTCCAGACTTTCAGCCTGCAGCTTCTTCTGCTCCTTCTCCAGCTCCGCAATCTTTGCTTCCATATCGTCCAGCTTCGTCTTAATGTCCTTCACCCCGGAATAGGAGACATTAAGCGCAGCCTTATGAGCGTCCCTGTAGAGCAAAAGGGCCGCTTGGTAATCACGCGACTCGGCCTGCAAATCCGCCTTCTGCACCGTTTCCCCGATCCGAATATATTCATCGATACTGGCGATTCTTTGATCCAGCTGCTTGGGATCATACTTGTCATCGCCCTTCGTCTCTTCCTTCGCCTTCTTATATTGCGTGAGCGCCTTATCGTACTTGCCGTCGCGCAGAAAGTCGTCACCCGCCACAATCAGCTCGGCTTTTTTGTAGCTTTTTCCATACAATGCAACATGCAGTTTATCTTTAATCTTCTTCGCTTCATTACGCGCTTCGCTATACGACTTCATCGCCTGCGCGTAATTCTGCTCCTCGACATAGGTATCTCCATTGCTTC
The DNA here is from genome assembly GCF_014641555.1 of Paenibacillus radicis (ex Gao et al. 2016). Lineage (GTDB taxonomy): Bacteria > Bacillota > Bacilli > Paenibacillales > Paenibacillaceae > Pristimantibacillus > Pristimantibacillus radicis. The sequence goes on along the minus strand of NZ_BMHY01000011.1, from coordinate 32,362 downwards.
CGTATTCCTGCATATTGACGACGCTCTCCGCGACCCTTGCAGCGGCGCGTCCTTTGAAGTAAATCGCCATACCGCCTGCGATAAGGACCGGGATCATCGCGATCGCAATCCGTTTAATCCACTTGCTCCGTTTTTTCTTGTCTTCCTTATACACCTTGTCCGCGTAGACAGCAGCCACTGTATAGTTGCCGATCGACGCCCGCTGCTTGCTAAGCAGTACATCCTCCAGCAAATCGACCAATTGGGACGGTTCTTGCGCTTCCTCAAGGGCGTCGAGCATTTCCGGAACGTCAACACCCTCCCAAAGCCCCTGTGTAGCAAGCAGCAGCACATCTCCATCGTGAAGCGGCGTCTTCTTGGATAGGAATGGCTCGCACCCCTCGGGGTTGCCCAAGTATTGCAGCAGGTTATGCCGCTCTTCATGACGGTCAATTGCGGATTCCGATAAATTCCCTCTGTCAGCCATCGTCTGCGCCAGCGAAGTATCTTTGCTTCTGGCCAGCAGCCGTCCCCCGCGAAAGTGATACAGTCTCGCATTGCCCGCAACTGCCCATACAGTGCGGGTATAATCCGTCACAACGACGATGATGCTCGCCTTAAGCCGAACGCGGCGGCTCTCATACCGCAGCCATTCATGCGCCTCAAGCACATACTCTCTCAGCTTCCTGCGGGACATTGTCGGCTGCTCGGAAAAGTTCTCCAGCACGCACTGCACAGCCATCTCCGCACTGTTGACCTCTGTGTCCGTATCGCAGCCGTCCACAGCGACCCAGCAGGCCATATCGTCCAGCTCGACGTAAGCGAAGTAATCTCTGTTCTCCATAAAATTGCCTGCTTCGGACAGAAATTCTGTCTTAAAGTTGCTGTTGTCCTTTCTCATCGTTGACCTCCGCTTACATGCCGTTCCTCGCTTGGCTGATCTTCATACCGTTACAAAGCCGGCTCCAAAATAACAATCGTCGCATTGTCCTGATTCTTCAGTCTTTTCCGTTCAATAGCTTCGATCAGCTGCTCCGCGGCTTCATACGGCGGCATTCCCTTGCCAAGAACCTCATCCATCTCAATTTCTGTCAGGCCGTTGTAAAGCCCGTCGCTGCAAAGCAATATTTTATCCTTTGGCTTCAAGCGGAACGGCTCCTCGCAAATATCCATACTCTCGAAGCTTTCATAGCCCAAGTAATTGATAAGCCGTTTGCGCATCGGGTTGCCCCGCGCCTGATCCGCTGTTATTTCACCTGAAAGGCAGCGTTCCTCCAGCACCGTCGCTAATATATGCTTTCGGTTCACCGGGATGAATTCACCTTTCCGGTAGATGATAATGACGCTGTCGCCGACCGCTCCCCAATGAAGAGCGTCGCCGCAGATGATGGCGGCGACGGCGGTTGTCCCGCCGTTCGAGCCGCTAAGCTGGCGCAATATATCGCCATTCGCCTGTCGTGCAGCTTGACTCAGAAAAGGCGCGATTTCCCGCTCGCTATTCACGTTCATGAACTGCCTGATGAACGTCGATACGGCGGTTGTACTTGCCATTCTGCCGTTTGCCAGTCCGCTAATGCCGTCTGCTAGCACGGCTATCGTTCCTGCCGGTGTCTCCGCTGTTGCGAAATAATCATCCTGCTCCTCCCGTGCGCCAATTGTCTGACCGTTACCGATCTGCACGGCAGGCGGTTGTTGCCGGACGACGGGGCCTCCCCTGGCCGCCAAACGCCGGCGAATCAACAACAGAACGACAATAACAAGGATAAAAGCGAGCAGAATGACAAGCGGAGGAAGTTGGACAATCTGCATAAGCATCATCCCGTTAAGCCCCGCTGTCTTCCCATTCAAAGTGCGTGCCGCAGAGCGGAATGAATATAAACTTGCTCCTTCCCAGCTGCACAACGTCGTAAGCGGTCAGCTCGACAGGGGAATAGACCGCTTCATTGTTATGGTATGCAAGCCCCGAAGCATCGCCAGGCAGCAGATAGAAATTCCGTTTCTTCGGATCGTAGACGATAACGGCATGATTGCGCCTGGAGACGGAATTGTCGCCAATTATGCGGATATGCATTTCCTCAGAGCGGCCGATAAAGTTTTTCTCCGCCATAATGCGGTAATCTTGGCCAAGCTGAGGACCCTCGATACAGACGAGCCATCCGGTAACCGGATCGATCCCCTTCACTTCGCCCATATACGGCATCGTTTTCTCATCCTCTTCCACCTGCTGCACCGGTCTCTTCTCTCCGCCTTTTGCCCCCTGGAATTCAACGCTGGAGCTGCAATAAGGGCAAACGTTGCCATGCTTTCGCGTACTGAACATGTGGCCGTTTGGGCATCTCGTCAAACTCATCGTGATCGATCCTCCATCTATTTGAGCGTCATCGCCTTTCAAGCGGCGATCCGCGGCAAATTCATCGTTATTATTTCACCAGCAATCTTGTGTTCGCGATCAGGAGCAAATCCCCCGCGTCCAGCCTGTACGGCTGCTCGTTGTCCAGCCTTGTGACCGCGCTGCGATTGAACTTTCTCAGGCCGACGCCGTTGCGAGAATCAAGATCCTCGACATACCAGGCGCCCTGCGCATAGTTCAGCACCGCATGCTGGGGACTGATAATCGATGCGTACTCCGCATCGGATAAGTCTATGTCAACCTCGCTGCGGCCTGAGCTTTTGCCGATCAGCAAGGAAGTTTCCCCGTTTATGTACCATTCCTTCATTCGCTCGCCCTCTTCGTCCAGCAGCACGAGCTTTGCTATGGGTTCTGTCTTGCGCTTCATTCCGTTCCTCTTGCTTAGCTTGATTCCCAAAAAGATAAGCAGCGCCGTTAATGCGGCAATAGCAGCCGCCCACATGACCTGCTCGTCTGTATTAATAAAAAAAGCGTAATATAGTGCCTCTATCGCAGTTATCAGAATAAGGATGTCGATAATAATGATCCCTTTCGATTTGCCGCCCCGGTCATGACCTTTATCCGCCGTCGTTGCCTGCGCCGTCATCCCATAGTTCACTCCTTATTTGCCGAAAAAACGATTGAACAAATCGGTCGTATCCAGCGGATTGCTCTTCTTGTTCAGCGGTTTGCCGATTCCGTCCGCTTTGTTCTTCGGATGGAAACCGAAAAACTGCTCGAACTGCTGCGACATTTGATTGATATCGAAGTCCGCCCCAGCCTTGTTGCCTGCACCTGCTCCAGCATCGGCCGTTCTTCCCGTCTTTTGCGGTCCACCTCCTGACGCCCGATGGGTTCCGGCAGACAGCTGCTCGTCATAAGCGCTTCTTTTGCCCGGATCGCCCAGCGTTTCATAGGCTTCCTGCACTTCTTTAAATCGTTTCTCCGCCTCTCGGCTGCCGCCGTTTGCATCGGGATGATGCCGCTTGGCGAGCTTCCGGTAAGCTTGCTTTATCTGATCCGGCGTCGCTTGCCGCGGAATCTCCAATAGATCGTAATAAGTAGCCATCGCTTGAAATCAACTCTTTACGTTGGATTGGTAAATATAACAGACGGAGTGCCTTTTGCAAGGCACTCCGTCCATTCATTCGTTGGCTGTCAACGGTTAAACGGAGTAGCCGCCTTCGATTTTCGTAAACTCGGTTTTGTCTTTCTTCTGCTTGATGTACAGGCTGAACGTGCCGACGCCTTCCGTATCGCCGAACTCTTCGGTGTAATCCACCACGAAGGCGTTCGGGAAGTACACTTTGCGCACCACTTGATCAGCTGCGATAACTTCCAGCGTCACTTTACGGTAAGCATCAGCTTTCTCAGCTGGTACAAGCGACCAAGTCGCAAGCTTCAGCGTGTCGTCAGCGCTGTCGCCGTCCGTAGCTGTAATAATTTTGCCGCTCAAGAGCAGCGTAGCGCCAACGTCTGTGGAACGCGCGTTGGAATCATCCGGCGTATCCGTGTCGTACTTAACCTTTTGAATATTGTCCAATCCCAGCTCGATTGTTTCTGCGCCTTCTACTTTCAATCTGAATCCCATGAATAATTGCCTCCTCGAATTTGTTTCAGCCAATGGCTGTGTGAATTATATATGTTGAAAGGCAAGCCCCGGATGGAGCTTAAACCTTTAACACCCGGAATGGGTTATTGCCTGGACTACGCCTTAACCGGCGTTGTTCCTTTGGTAATCATGACCTCGAGATTTTTCACGTTGCCGTTGAATACGAGGTCGATATGGCACATATTGCTCTTCTCATCGATGATGTAGCTCATATCGTCGCCGTCTTGAATGACGGAGTTGATATATCCGCGCGCGCCAAGCCACTTGCTCTTCTGGCTGCTCGGATTGTTGCTGAAGAACTTCACGATGTTCTCATGCTTGAAGTCGCCCGTCTGGAAGCGAAGAATACGCTCGATATACGTGCTGACCAGCGTCTTGTAGATGGAGTCGAAGCCATCCTCCGACATCGCCAGACTTCTTGCCTTATACACCGTGATTCGACGAATGTCTTTGTCCTGCAGCTGAGCATTCTCCGAGGAGAAGACGAAGCCAAAGTTTTTACGGTTGATAGAATCTTTGATGTTGTTCGTAAAGCCGGAAATTTCCTTCGCCATCGAGGTTACGACGCGCAGGCCGTTGTCGCCCGCTTCAATATCGAAGCGTACGCCCGGATAATCTTTACTGACTGTCTTGAACTGCTCCCGCAAATATTCCGGACATTGATAAGCCGCTACGATACCCGCCGCTACATACGAGGCTCCGACATAAACGCCTTCGATCCACAGCTTCAAAATATCTTCCTTCTCCTGAGACAGCTGCACGCCGTGTTCGGTCTGCAGCATCCGGCTGTCGATGACGACGCCCGACTTGTCCTTCGGAATAATCGTGAAGTTAGGTACACAAGGGATGGCAAACTCGCTGAAGCCTTTGCGGACGAGAACGGAGCATTTATCAACATACTTGTCGATACCCGCCGTCGCGATACTGCTGAACGTCGTCTCCTCGCCGGATTCGAAGCTGAAGAATACCTGCACCTTGTACTCGCTGACAACCTGCAGCAGCATCGAAAGCGACTCCATGCTGTTGCCGTCTTCCTTCACTTGCTTCTCGTTGCCTCTGAAGCGCTCGCGGGAAACTTTCACTTTGCCCGCCGTCTCCAGCTCAACCGATGGCACGATGCCGTACCAGATCGTATCGGCAAAGTCATTTTTCGAGTTGACCGTATTCAGATAAGTCTCCAGGCGCGGAATATTGCCGCTCTTAACGGTCATATCCAGCTTACTGTTCGTAATGAGCAGCGTTGGCGACATGCCTTTGTTTTTACTCGCGTATTGGTCAAAGAACATTTTGACGCCCAATATTTTTTCCACGAGCGGCTTTACCGTTTTGACGAAATCGTCCTTCGCATTCTTATAGAACTCGAGGTACGTGTTGTAATTGCTTACTTCCGTCGAGGTGTCGACATCGCTCTGTACCGCTGGCAGCGGCGAGAACGTGCGTACAACGAGATCTTTTACGTAGGCAGAAGGGGTATCCGTGATCGAGCCGTAATCGTCGGCGAACACTTCCGGCAGCCCGCTGCCTGCTTGATCGTCAAGCAGCATCAATTCCGTGCTGTCGCTCTTCGGCGCTTCGATGATTTTGAGCTCGCCGCTCTCGCCGATCGTCAGCATCCCGATTTGAATGGCTTCCGCCTGATTCTCTTCCTGGGAGCCGCCAAGCAGCAGTCTCGTCTTAATGTCTTCGATCGCAAGCGGCAGCATCGCCATTACGTTGTTATAGTTTTTGCTTGCCTCTTCGAACAATACGTTCAGCTTGTCCCCCATATCCAGCTTCTTAGGATCGCCCTCGTCGAGCTTCTCATACTGGCTGTACAAGTAATGAATTTCCTTACGCACTTGGCGGATATCGTCCATCACTTTCTTCGGTGAGATCATGTCCAGCAAATGCTCGAATTTGAAATCGACATTAGAGATGCCTTGACTTCTTTTCGTATCGATGAGGGTAAACAGCATTTTCAAGAAATCATTGTGCTGATCGATCTTGATTTCCGAAACGGCATTCTCCTCAAGGCCTTCCGGCCTTTTCAGTGCATATACGACCTTTTGATTCGCGGCGTTAAAAAACGAATATACGCTTGGCGAAAATTTGTCGAGGAATTCGTCAAAGCTGCGGACTAGCAATTGTTTGTTGATTTCTTTGATTTTGTCATCGCTTAAGCTGTCGATTCCTTTCACGTCTCCTACGAGCGTGATCAAATCGAGCTTCTCCGGATTGATCTCCTCGAACAGAATCGTGCGGTTCGTCTGGTTAATAATGTCCATTCGGCATGGCGGCAAGCTGCATCGCAAGGCTTCTGAGAACAGAGACCTAAAGTCGCCTTAACGGATGCAATCGCACGCCCCTCCTTTCTATGAATGCAAAATTAAAATACATAAACTTACAAATATTTATCAGTACACGGATAATCTTAAACAGTTATATATTTCCTTGTCAATAATTTGAAACTGCTCCTTTTTTCTCATTTTTAAGTCATTACTAGACCAAAAGACCTCTTTTTACAACAAACTATTACTTTTTCCCTTGCTTCTTCCGACGATATTCATAGCGGAATGTCTCGAATGACCTAAACGCCTATGACCGCTAGTATGAACTACGTCCTAGTACATGCTGAATGCCTTAAACATGTTGACCCATAATATCCAATAAAATCAATATCTATTGCGATTACAGAAAGGAAATGAATGCAATAAATGAAAATATATACGACGAAGCTATTACTGTTAACTTCTTTACTTTCTATCTATTTATCGAGCATGCTCTCCCTGTCGTCTCCTGTTGCAGCGGCGGAAGCTCCTCCTCCCGCACCGCGTTTCGATACGATGTTTGTGCTGGATACAAGTTTCTCGATGACAACAACCGACCCCGACAATACGTCGGCCGAGGTCATTCATATGCTGATGGATATGAGCGAGGCGGAACGAACCCGAATTGGCTATGTTGCTTACAATCACAGCATCGTTGCGGCCCAGCCGCTAACCGACATTTCGGTGAAGGATAAGCGCAACAGGCTCAAGTCCGATCTGGAATCGCTGCGCCGCCGGGGCTCGACCGATGTTGGCCTGGGGCTGTTAAAGGGGACGAATATGCTGGCTGAGCAGCAGCGGGAGGGCAGCCGCGGCTACGTCGTTCTGCTCTCTGACGGTGCGACCGATATCGGCTCCAACTCCAAACGAACGAACCGCGATTCCGATAAGGATGTATCGGCTGCAATTGCACTCGCGAAGAAAAAGCAATTCCCGATTTATACAATCGGCTTGAACCACGATGGCACAGTAAATGAGAAAGAGCTGAGACGAATCGCCGCCGAGACCGGAGGCAAGTCCTATATGACGAGCAGCGCGGAAGATTTGCCGGAGTTATTCAATCAAATTTACGCAGATCAGGCACAATCGATATTAGTACCGGTAGCCGCATTGACCGCATCGGGATCGCTGCAGGAAATACCGGTGACCATGACCAACGGCAGTATGAGCGAAGCCAATATTATTCTTATATCTGAGCATCCGATCACCGAAACGCAGCTGTTCTATCAATCAACCAACGTTCGCATGTACAACTCGAATAAATATACGATTCTAAAAATCGCTTCTCCGGAGAAGGGCAAATTCAACATGAAGTTCCGCGGCTCCTCTGGCGATCTGGTCAAAATCTATATCTTATCCAATTACGAGTTTCATGGACAGGCAAAGATCGTGCCGCCAAAGGATGCTAAAGCCGAGGCGATCAAAGGACAGCCTGCTCATTTCGAAGCGGAGCTGTTTCTGCCTGACGGATCCCCGCTGAAGGATACCGACGTCTATCAATCGGTCAAAGCGACTTTAACGGTAACCAACGATAGCGACGGACAAAGCGTCCAGACGGAAATGGCATATCGTGACGGCAAATTGCAAACCGAATATACCTTCCCCGCATCTGCCTCCTACAGCTGGAGCGTTCGGGTCGAAGGCAGCGATTTTTACCGTATTCTGCCCGGAACCAAGCTGGAACTAGGCAATCTGCCTCCAGTGAAAGGAAACGCACCGGACAGCGTCGCTTTAAGGAAAGAAGATAAAACCGCAGCAATCAAGCTGGATACGTTGTTCACCGATCCGAACAATGATCCATTAACGTATGAAATACTGCCGGATTCAGAGGGCAAAGCCGTGAAGGCCAGCCTCACAGAAGATGCGCTTGCCCTTTCGCTTGTCAAAACCGGCAGCACAACATTCAAAATTCGCGCTATCGATCCGGAAGGCGGCAGCGTTACGCGTGAGTTCACCGTTAACGTTCATTCCACCTGGACCCCGGTTATCCGTATCGGGCTAATTGTTCTTGGCGTTATTATAATAGGCATCGCTCTCTTCTATTACCTGAAGCCTAAGCCTGCTTTCACCGGCAGACTGGAAGGGTACTTCTTGAATACGGCAAGCGGAAACGAAATACCAGTAACCTATTGGCCATTAACCTCATTCTCGAACAGTAATGTAACGCTGTTGCAGCTGTTCCGGGCTTTGCAGATCAACGAACCGCTGCCGGAAGCAGCTCAAATCTCCTTCCAGGCCGGAAAGAACGAGACGCTTTATGTGAAGAACAGCTCCCGTGCAACACTCATTCGCGGCAAAACGATGCTGCGCAAGGATCGTACGGAGCTTATGCAGTACGGGGACAAGCTTTATATTACGTTTGAGGACGGGGTGACCGAGCTTGAGCTTCGGTACAAACCGATCAAACCATCGACTAATATTTTCACAAGGCCAGAATAAAACGGAACAGGGGCTATCTCAAAGGTCGGTTACGACCAGAGAGACAGCCCCTGTTGTATTGTTACAGCTATTGTTGTGTTTCAATTCCTTATTTACTACTTTTATGTGCGGCAGCCATCCCATTGGGCCGGCTAACGCCGTTTCAGCCTTTTTTCCAGCTGCCTGTCATACTCTCCCATCGCAAGCCCGCTTCAATCCAGCGGAGCGAGCTGCAGCGCTTCTCAGGGGACATTCGGAGCCCCCAATGAATGAGCTGGCTTAGAACAAAGCCTGCGCGCCGATTCTGCGTACGAAGCGATTGTAATTCATCCTCGAACAATCGCCTTTTCACATCAACCGGCGCCTGTCCGGTATAAGTAAAATAAACCGTAGCCGCCAAGCTGTAAATATCAGATGTTACACCTTGCCGGGAAGTCTCGGAATAAAACTCCAGCGGCGAGTAACCGGTAGAAGTCAATATCGCTTGTTTATTCAAACTGCCGCTCGGAATAGCTGAACCGAAATCGATTAGCTTGGTCACACCAGTATTTGGTTCCAACATAATATTGGCAGGCTTGATGTCCCGATGCAGGAAGCCGCGCTCATGAACATGAGCGAGCGCGTCCACGACGGCGCGCAGGATAACAGCAATCTCAGCTTGGGACACTTCAGACTGCTTAATATATTGCTCCAGCGTTATGCCCCTGCAATATTCCATCACAATATAGGCGGTGCCATTCATCTCGATATAATCTGAATAGGCTATAACGCCTGGATGATTGAGCGCTTTCAGAATTGCTGCCTCGCGTTCGAACAGCAGTCTCAGCTCCTCGAAAGCTTCAGCATGAAGCTTTCTCGTCATAACCGAAGTCCGGTTATCTCCGCGCACCGCCAATCGACGAGGGAAAAACTCCTTGATCAGCTTCGTCTCGCCTGTATCCGTCTCCCTTGCCTTATAGACGATGGACAGCTCGCTTTGATGAATCGTCCTCTTAATCTGGTACTTGTTCCCTATCCGTGTATTGCGGCCTAGTTCATCCATATCCATTAATGAAGTGTTTATCGTCTCAGCCTTCACATCGCTACCTCGCTGTATCGGCAACGGTAGATGCTGGAAGCAGACCGGCCGGAGTATAATATTGAAATCATACCCTATATTTGTATGACCGACAAGATATTCTAGTGGTATTAGATCAATCCCTATTTTCACAAATCTTTCTAAGTTCTTACGAAATTCAATACCGCTTTTGAATTTCCTGTAAATGCGGGAATTACGATTCTATGAAATACTATATCGTCCATTATCGTAACAAACTTAAACATCTCCAACTTAAAACCGGCTAACGTTTCCGCTGCTCTTAAGCCTCCTACAAATCTAATATACTTTTCTTATAATCAATATCATTGATACTGACTTCAATAAAATCAAATTCAGAAGTAAATATCCCATTCATGCTGTCCAACATTTTATGCGCGCATATCCTCTTATAAATTTCCCTTTTTTGTTCAAGAGTAGGCTTTACTATACTATTTTCATTTTCACTTTTACTTATCACCTTGGTTATGGCTGCCCACCAAACCGGATCACGGAAATCAGCTATATGAATGAGAGCGACACAAGCAGGGTCCTCATAACTCATTTCGTTTATACCATTGGATTGTATAGTAAAAAATGAGGTATAGCTATTTTGCATCATGCACCTGCCTTATATTAATATGGGTGACATCTGGATTATTTCTTAATTGAACTAATTCTATATTATAAAAAAATGTTCCTGCAGTTCGATCGAATCCATACGAAAAAACAACTAAATAAATATATAGATTAGGGTACGACTACTATCCTGGAGTTTAGTTTGTATAATAGCCATCACGGATTTGCCGATCACCCAGTATCCATGCATAATAGGTATAACTATTTATTCTAAACGGAAGGAAAGCGAGGCGACTGCCATGTGCGGAAGATATACGATCGCAGTGACGCTGGAGGAGCTGATGATCCGCTATATGATCGGAGCGGTAACTGTCCCTTATCATCAGCCGAAATATAATGTAGCACCGGGACAGATGGTGCTTGCCATCGTCAATGACGGCAAACAGAACCGGCTGGGCGAGCTGAAATGGGGCCTGATCCCGCCATGGGCTGACAGCCCCAAGGTCGGCTATATGATGCTGAACGCCCGCTCCGAGACGGCGGCCGCCAAGCCCGCGTTCCAGACACCGCTGCGCCGCAAGCGCTGCCTCATCCCGGCAGACGGCTTTTATGAATGGAAGAAAGACGCAGCAGGCAAAGGCAAGCAGCCGATGCGCATCGTCCGCAGGGACCGCTCGATCTTCAGTATGGCAGGTTTGTATGAGACATGGACTGCGCCCGACGGAACGACGGTCAACAGCTGTACGATCATGACGACTGCCCCCAATACGCTGATGGCACCCATTCACGACCGAATGCCGGTCATTTTGCATCAAGACGACGAGAGGCTTTGGCTAGACCGCAGCATTCAAGAGCCGCAGGAGCTGTATCAGCTGCTGCAGCCTTTTCCAGCGGACGAGCTGGAGGCCTATCCCGTCGCAGCTGCAGTCGGCAATGTGCGCCATGACGAGCCGAATTGCATCGAGCCAATTTCACTGGAGCCCAGCCCGCAAGACGAACAGCTGGGACTGTGGTAGGCGGCAGACAAGTGCAGATGTGTTGCATGGCTAATATCGAAAAAGGGCAACACCCTGCAAATTTTGCAAGGTGCTGCCCTTTTTCTCCACCAATGATCCGATCCGTTATCGGAACATGCTCCACAGCTTGAGCAGGTGAAACGTGTTGTTCGGATCTATTTTTTGACCCAGTACAAATGCGATGACTTGCTCCTCTTGCGTTTCCGTCAACTGCTCCTGCAAAATAACGGCCGCCGATTTGACCAGCTTTCTCACCTTGACGCGGTCCTGCAAATCATACTTCGTCACATTACCCAACAACAGACGTATCCGGTCCTTGACGACCGGATTTTTCATCTTGATCTTGACGCGTTCGACCAGTTGCGGCCGAATGCCGTACTTTTGGTAACTCACGAGCTAGGACACCTCCATCCGGCATTCCAATCTAATCGTTAAACTATATGCCGCAATGGAGGAGATGTTGCTTAATCCAGCTGTTCGCCCTGAAAAATTTGATCCTTCTGCAAGTAAGCCCGAACCCGCGCATAAGCGGATTCAGTCCAAAATTCCTCCTTCGCGCACAGCTCAGCTGCATCGTCCCGGGCTAATTCCAGCGTCTCGAAATCGGCGGCCATATCCGCAACCCGGAACTCCGGCAGTCCGCTTTGCTTCGTTCCGAAGAAGTCGCCCGGCCCGCGCAGCTCGAGATCTCGACGCGCCACCTCAAAGCCATCGTCCGTCTCCGTCATTACCTTCATCCGCTCACGGCCCGTCTCTGACTTCGGATCGGCGACAAGAATGCAATGCGATTGATGCTCGCCGCGCCCGACACGGCCGCGAAGCTGATGAAGCTGCGACAGCCCAAACCGCTCCGAGTCCATAATAATCATGAGCGTTGCATTCGGCACGTCAACGCCAACCTCGACTACCGTCGTCGCGATAAGCAGCTGCGTCTCATTCTCGCTGAAGCTGCTCATGACCTCATCTTTATCCGAGGCGGTCAACCGTCCATGCAGCAGCCCGACCTTCAAATCCGGGAAAGCCTGCTGCATCTGCACGAATACGTCGATCGCATTCTGCACATCCAGCTTGTCCGATTCTTCAATCAGCGGACAAATGACGTAAGCCTGCCGGCCTTCATCCACCTCTTTGCGGATAAAGCCCAGCACGCGGTCCATCATGCCATGCTTCACCCAATACGTCTTGATCGGCTTCCGCCCATGCGGACGCTCGCGAATCGTCGACACGTCCATATCGCCAAACGCCGTAATCGCCAGCGTTCGTGGGATCGGTGTCGCTGTCATCGTCAGCACATCGGGATTCAGCCCTTTGCGGCGTAGCACGCTCCGCTGGTTAACGCCAAACCGATGCTGCTCATCCGTCACGACAAGTCCCAGACTGCGGAAAAACACGCCGTCCTGAATAAGCGCATGCGTCCCGACGATGATGTCGATCATCCCCATCTGCAAGCCTGCAAGCACATCACGGCGGCGGCGCTCCGTCATGCTGCCGGTCAGCAGCCCGACCTCAATACCCGCATCCGCAAACAGCTTCTGCAGCGACCGCAAATGCTGATCCGCCAAAATTTCCGTTGGCACCATTAGCGCACCTTGATGTCCCGCCTTGACCGTGCAGTATAGAGCGATTGCGGCCACTACCGTTTTGCCGGAGCCAACGTCGCCTTGCAGCAATCGGTTCATCGCGGCAGGCTGGCGCATATCCGACATAATTTCGTTTACGACCTTCTTCTGCCCGTCTGTCAGCTCGAAGGGCAGCGTTTGAGCGAATAACCGGATCGTCTCTCCATTTACCTTATGAGCGATGCCGTCTCCGCGTTTGCGGTTCAGCGAACGGTAAGCCTGCAGCTTGAGCTGAAACAGGAACAGCTCCTCATAGACCATCCGCCGCCGCGCTTCCTGCCCTTCCCGCACATCGCCAGGCTGATGAATGTGCAGCACGGCATCACGCCGCGACATCAGTCCATGCTGTTCCACAAGTGAATGCGGCAGCACCTCTTCAATCATTGCGCCATACTGCGCCAATGCCTGTCCAACCGTCTTGCGCATCCAGGGCTGTGTAATACCGCCTCCCACGGAATAGACCGGCTGCAGGGTCCCCGACTTCGGAGCTCCCGCCTTGTCGGGAAACTCGGACTCGGAGATCGTCATTTGCAGCCGCTGCTGCTCCCACTTGCCGGTCAGTACGATTTCTCGGCCGGGCACAAGCTGGCTTTGCAGAAAATGCCGGTTGAACCATACCGCGGTCACCAGCATATGCTCGATTTCAATTTTGCACGTCAGCCTCGATTTACTGCGGCCGTAACGCTGCAGTATGCCGTTGCCGCGAATCGTGCCTTGCACCGTTACTTTTTCGCCGTCCTTCACTTCGGACAGCTCGCGAATGCGATAATCCTCATATCGATAGGGAAAGTAGTCCAGCAAATCGGCGACAGTCTGAACGCCAAAGGCGTGAAGCTCTTCCTCTTTAGGAGCGCTCACGCCTTTAATTTGCCGGACGGAAATTTGATCCAGCGTCATCATTATCAACCTCACACTCTATACATGAACACGGCAGAGGTACCCGGACCCACATGCGTCCCGATAACCGCCCCAATCGTCGTAAAATCAACCGACTGCACATTAAACTTGCTCTTCACCTGCTCGCACAAATCCATCGCGATGGCATTTCCTTGCGTCCAGGCAATGGTAATCGCCACAGGATCACTGCCAAAAGACTGATCCAGCATCTCGATAATACGCTGTATCGCTTTTTTCGTCCCCCGCTGCTTGTCTACCGAGTAGACTGCACCTTCTTTATCCAGCGATAGAATCGGCTTGATGTTCAACAGCGAACCAATCAACGCCGAAGCTCGGCCTATCCGGCCGCCCTTATGCAAATATTCCAGCGAATCGACGAGAAAATAAAGCTGAGTCTCCCGCTCCAGACGCTCGATCTCCGCAATGATCTCTTCTTTCGAACGGCCTGCTGCCGCCAATCTCGCTGCTGCTACCGCACGCATACCAGCTCCGTAAGAAGCCGACTTGCTGTCATAGACCGTAATGTCCGCTTCTTCCTCCAGCATGGACTTGCCAATAACTGCAGACTGATAAGTACCGCTGACCGCGCCCGATAAATGTATCGAAATGATGGATGCACCGGGATCTTCCTGAAGCACGCGTTCATAGACGGCTTGAAATTCCGACGGAGACGGTTGGGAGGTTGTCGGCAGCGCCGACGATGCGGCCAGCTTCTCGTAGAATTGCTCAGAGCCGATGGTCACATAATCCAAATACGTCTCCTCGCCGAACAGCACCTTTAACGGCACCATTTCAATCCCCAGCTCTTCCCGAACTGGCAGCGGAATATCGCATGTGCTGTCGACAACGATTCGAATCTTCCCCATAAGCCATCCCCCTTCTTAATCAACAACAAAAACATTACTCTAATGCAAATAAATACGGATACAGCGGCTGCCCGCCCTCAAGCAGCTCCAGTTCGACATCCGGATATGTTTCTTCCATCCAAGCGCTAAGCGCACCAATGTCGGTATCCTCTGCATCCTCGCCGGTCAACACCGTCAGCAGATCGCCGCCCTGCTCCATCATGCTGGCAATCAGCAGCTGACATGCCTGCTGCAATTCCTTCGATGCGGCAATAATTCCTTTTTCCTTAATGGCGATATAATCGCCCTCCCGGATGTCCACACCGTCAATTGAAGTGTCACGCACAGCATGAGTGACTTGGCCGGAGAGCACTTGCTCGGCCGCGTTCTTCATCCAGGCGGCATTGCGTTCCGCCGACTCCTCTTCCTTGAAGGCCAGAATAGCCGACAACCCTTGCGGAATTGTCTTGGTCGGAATCACGGTCACGTTCCGTTCGCTCAGCTCAGCCGCTTGCTCGGCGGCAAGAATGATGTTGCCGTTATTAGGCAGCAAATAAATATGCTCAGCAGGCAATGATTCAATCGCCTTTAGAAAATCTTCCGTACTTGGATTCATCGTCTGCCCGCCGGAGAGGACGATATCCACCTCGTTGCCGAGGAAAATATTCGTAATGCCTTCTCCCATCGCAACCGCAATGATGCCAAAAGGCGCCCATTCATGAACCTGTCCCGGCGGCACGACCTGCTGTGAATCGGTACCTGCCAGCAGCTGCGCCGACGAGATGTCGCCGCTGAGCGCATATTCAGGAACCGCCGCAAATGCCGGAGTATCCCCCTCTTGAATCAGGAGCTCGCGGTGCTGCTCGCGCATGTTCAGAATGTGCATATCGGTAAGCTCACCGTAAGGCAATGCCAAATTAAACACATCTCCCGGCTTGCGGGAATGGACATGCACTTTAATGATATCGTCCTCGACGATGACAAGGATGGAATCGCCGTCTTTTTCCAACGCTTTCTTGAAAGCGTATTCATCAAAAAACGGCACACGATTCCCGCTCACATTCCTTTTAATAAAGAATTCCATATCGTATAGAAACTCAATGTCTTCCGTAGACAGGCGCGATTGCGCTGATGTCGCGGACGGTGAAGAGGTACGTCTTGGCTCCACGACCGGCTGGGCAACTGCAACTTCCTCAGGCGCTGCCGCCTCTGATTGAAACGCATATGCATCTTGCGAATGGCTGCCTTCAGTCAAGCTGCGGACAAACCCTTCATAAATGAAGACAAGCCCTTGTCCGCCGGAATCAACGACGCCAACCTGCTTTAATATCGGCAGCAAATCCGGCGTGCGCTGCAGCGCCTCATGCGCCTTGGCATGTACCTCGCGCATCAGCTCGACAACATCATTCGTACGGCGGGCATGCTGAACCGCATGCTTGGCAGCTTCTTTGGCAACCGTCAGAATGGTGCCCTCTACCGGCTTGACCACCGCTTTGTAAGCCATGTCTACACCCTGCTGGAATGCGGCAGCCACTTGCGTCGTGCCTGCTTCGTCCAGATTAGCGAGCGCTTTGGAAAAGCCGCGGAACAGCTGGGATAGAATGACCCCGGAGTTGCCCCTTGCTCCCATGAGAAGTCCTTTGGACATGGCCTCCGTCGCCTTGCCTAGCTGATCGGAAGGCTTGCTCCGCAGCTCGCGAACCCCCGATGCAATCGTAAGATTCATATTCGTTCCCGTATCCCCGTCTGGCACCGGAAACACATTCAATGCATTTACCCGGTCTACGTTTTGTTGCAACATTTCCGCACCGAGCAGTGCCATGGCGGTAAAATCAGATCCGTTAATGGAGCGCTTACTCAACGAAAATTCCCCTTCCTGCTACTATGCTACTAAGTTATTACCCTAACATCTTGTACAAATATATGAACCTGATCCACTTGTAAACCAATAACCTCATTTAGAACATATTTAACTTTAGTTTGAATATTGTGGGCCACCTCGGAAATTTTCGTTCCGTAGCTCACAATAATGTGCAGATCAATCTGCAGACTGTCGTTGTCTCTTCGTACTTCGACGCCTCTCGACATATTCTCGCGGCCGAGCAGCTCGGCAATGCCGTCTTTCAGTTGCTTGCGGGACGCCATCCCGACAAGTCCATAACAATCCATGGCTGCGGAGCCTGCTATGACGGCGATGGTGTTATCGGTTACGGATATTTGGCCAAGTTCAGTGCTAAGCTGCAGTGGCATGGAAATACACTCCTTTACGGTATATATTATGGACTATAAACCATTGTACTATAAACGGCACGGATATAGAAGGGCAGCGTGTAAAACCATGACATCTATCATCTGAAAAAGTCGATACTGGCCTCGGAAAATGTTCGCTATTTGCGTACTTTTAAGTTGCTGAGCCATCATAATTGTGATACGATATTCAAGTGTGTTTATGTGTAGGCTTTATTACGGCTAATACAAGCCATGGTTGCTTTAGATTGGAATGCAGCACGCACGGACTTACCGCTTATGCAACCAAGCATTTTTGCTGCAGACAGCTGCTTCAGTCGTCCTGGACGATGATTGCAAGCTATGAGAAGCAAAACTTAAAGCGCATGCTAACGAAGTAGGCTTTTGAAGGAGGTGTACTCATGTCCCGCAAATGTTTCATTACAGGCAAATCGCCTGGTACAGGTAACCACGTTTCCCACGCGAATAACAAAAACCGTCGTTCTTGGGGTGTAAACGTGCAGAAAGTTCGCATCTTGGTTGATGGTAAACCGAAACGCGTTTACGTCAGCACACGCGCGCTGAAATCCGGCAAAATCACTCGTGTATAGTATAACAACATCCGCATGGAGTTTTCCGGCGGTAGACAAAAAGCACCTGAACCCAGGTGCTTTTTTTTCGTATAACCACGATCATTCGATGGAGGCTGCTACTGCGAACCTAGTTTTTTTGGAACGTATTCAATATGGCTTTGACGAATCCGCCCAAAAATTTCGGCAGCTTGATCGTGTAAAATTTCATGCCCCATCCCTCCCCAGACACTCGTCGAAACGTTGATTTAAGCTTAGTTCCCTTCCTTCATCGGCAATTGCCTGATTAGCCGATTGTATCCGCTATGCGTCGTCCTTTGGCAGCGAAGCTAGGTGCAGCCTGCGAAAAACAAGCAGCTGTGCCGGAATTCAAGCTTGCTTATCTCCATAAAAAAAATGGCTACACGAACCTTCGTTCATGTAACCATCCTATGCGGCGTACAGTCGTCCTATTCCATTGCAAGACGCCCGCATTAGCCCTTCTCTATTAGCCCGAAGCAGCCGGGCCGTATTGCTGCATATAAATGAAGAAAGCCGCTATAACCGCGGATAAGAAATAAAAGACAACCGTCAGTGCAATGAAGGCACCCCTCGCGCCCCAACGCTCATAACGTTTGAAAAACCGGATAATTAGAAATAACGCCGCAAGCGAAAAGACAAACTTTACGATCGACGCGATGAGCGAAAAGGCCATAAGCAGTAAACCGCATACCAGTGAATAAAGCAAAATCCAAAGGATGCTCTTCCATCTCGGCTCTTCGTACTCATCCAAGTCCAAATCCATAGGCTCTGTCACAGGTCCGCCTCCTAACGCAGTGCCGCAATTGCTGCAGCGCGGTCACTTTCGCCAAACACGGCATTTCCTGCAACGAGGACATTCGCCCCGGCTTCCGTAACCAGCTTAGAAGTTTCGCTGTTAATGCCTCCGTCTACCTGTACATGCACATGATCCAAACCGCGCTCGCTCAGCAGCTTGCGCAGCTGGCGCAGCTTTTGCAGCGAATGAGGAATGAAGGATTGGCCGCCAAAGCCCGGATTGACTGTCATAATCAATACGAGATCTACATCATCGATGATGCAGTCAAGAACCGATATCGGTGTCGCTGGATTAAGCGCCACGCCTGCCGGCAAGCCCAGCTCTTTAATTTGATGAATCGTTCTATGCAAATGAAGGCAAGCTTCCGCGTGTACCGTAATCCGATTCGCTCCAGCAGCCGCATAGCTCGCAATAGACAGCTCCGGGCGTTCAATCATCAGATGCACATCGAACGGCAGCTTCGTTGCCGAACGTACGGCGCCAATTACAGGAGGACCAAAAGTCAAATTCGGAACGAACAAGCCGTCCATGACGTCAACATGAATCCAATCGGCTCCTGCCCGCTCTGCTTCCTTGATTTCCTCGCCCAGGCGGGAGAAATCCGCCGACAAAATAGAAGGTGCGATTAATGCCATTAGGTTAGTACCTCCGTTTTTTCTCTTTCATTTCCGCCATAAACAGCAAGTAATGCTGGTGGCGGCTTTGTTCGATCCGCCCTTCCTCGACCGCTTTCAGCACGGCACAGCCCGGCTCATGTACATGGTTGCAAGCCCGGAATTTGCAATCCGGCGACAGCTCCCGCATCTCGCGGAAGCAATAACCGAGATCCTCGATGCCAAGCTCGGCAAAGTCCAGCTGGCTAAAGCCCGGCGTATCGGCTACATATGCGCCGCCGATATCGATGAGCTCCACATGGCGGGTCGTATGCTTGCCCCGGCCCAGCCGATTGCTGATCGCGTTCGTCTCCAGCTCAAGTCCCGGTACGATTGCGTTAAGCAGCGAGGATTTGCCGACGCCGGATTGACCGGCGAATACGGCAAGGTGGCCTTGCAGCCGTTCATGCAGCGCCTCAACGCCTTCGCCAAGCCGCGAGCTCGTGCCATATACTTCATAGCCGATTGCCGAATAAATCCGGTTAACGGCGGCAGCTGCCTCCGATGCCTCTTTCGTCTCGCTGCCGTCCTTCTCCAGATCCTGCTTGCTGAGACAAAGCACGGCTTCAATTCCCGTATGCTCGATATGAACAAGAAACTTGTCCAGCAATTGCAGATTCAAGGTCGGCTCCGTAACGGAGAAGACCAGAATCGCCAGATCAATGTTGGAGACAGGCGGGCGAATGAGCTCGGAGGAACGGGGCAAAATCTCCTCCACCGTTCCTTCGCCGTTCTCCGTAAGGCTGTAATAGACCTCGTCGCCGACGAGGGGGTTAATCCCCTTTTTCTTAAAAACGCCTCGGCCTCGGCACTGCACTGTCTGGCCGGAAGGACCTTCCTCGACCGGCAGCACGTAATAATAACCGCTTAGCGCTTTTACAATGCGACCTTTCAACTGCTTAGTGCTGCTCATCTGTGTGTTCTCCATCTCCGCCGTTATTGCCGGTTTGCAGCCCTTGCGTTTCTACAGGATCAGTATCCGTAGGCACTTCTATTACTGGAGGTGGAGTCGGGTCCGCTCCCGGTATTGTCACCGTCGTCGAACCAGAGCCTTTCGTAATTTCTGCATAGGTGATCGTTTTCTTATCGACATATTGCCCATCCCGATATACGAATACCGTCGCTTCTCCGTCCGGCCTCACGAGCACCTTAACCGGGAAAGTCTGCGTATCTGAAATCTGTCGTTTGCCCCACTCCACTGTCTCTCCTTGAGCATCGGAATAAACGATTCGGATTTCACTCGTCTTACCTGCCAGCGTTGGCGAGATCGTAATGTTGAACTGATGCTCCTTCGCATCCGCAGGAGGACCGGAGCTGACCCGGATGGATATTCGCTTGCCTTTCGACACCGGGTCCTTGTATTTGTACGGGTCGGAATCGATGACGATTCCTTTCTTCACGTCGTAGCTCGGCTCATACAATATGTCGTCATTGTTCAGCACAAGCTCATACGCCCTTATTTCATCTTTCGCCTCAGCAACCGTCTTTCCGACCAAGTTCGGCATAGGGAACGTCTCACGGCCCTTGCTGACCATAAAGGTAAACTGAACATCTTTGGGATTAAATTCAGTACCCGCTGCAGGAGTCTGGTTGATAATCGTGCCGGCATCCTGATCGCTGTACAATTCCTCAACTTTAAATACGGAACGATCTTCTACGTCGACGCCAAGCGCAGAAAGCTCGTCTTTAGCGACCTGCAGCTTTTGGCCTTTATATTCAGAAAGCTTCTCCAGCTCTGCACCTTTGCTGACGGAAAGGTGGATAAATGAGCCTTTCTTCACCAGCATATTGGCTTTCGTCTGCTCATAGACCTGTCCGGCTGGAATGTCCGCCTTAAATTCTTCCGTAACCGGGTCCTCGACGCTCAATCCGGCAGCCTCGAGCTCTTCTCTAGCTTCTTTCAACTGCTTGCCAACTACGTAAGGAACTTTCACCTCTGCCACATCCAGCTTTTTCAATACGGCTGTGAAGCCCCAGACGATTAAAGCCAGTGCAACGAGCGTAATGACAACAATAGACGTAGTCCGCTTCCAGCTCATAGGCTTCTTAGTCGCAGCGGACTCTTCCTTCCGCTTGCTGTCATTCGGCTGCGCCGACGACCGATCCCGCTCCAGCCTTTCAACCGGCGGCGGAGTCATAGATGGCGGTGGCGGCGAAGGACGGAAATCTCCCCGTATTGCCGGCATGACGCGCGTCTCATCCAAGTCACTGTCGCTTACGAACGTTGCCTTTGGCTCATTCAGCCTCTCCGGCTTTAAACAGGAGTCCAGATCCAGCAGCATTTCATGCGCAGAGTTGTAACGCTCTGACTGATTTTTGCGCGTAGCCTTCAGAATGATATTTTCCACGCTTTGCGGAATATGCGGATTCACGACTCTCGGCGATTCGAAATCCTCCTGCAAATGCTTAAGCGCTACACTGATCGGGCTTTCTCCTAAAAAAGGCAGCTTGCCGGTCAGCATCTGGTAGATGACGATGCCGAGCGAATAGAGATCGGATTTCTCTCCGGTATTGACGCCTTTGGCATGCTCGGGAGAGAAGTAATGAACGGAGCCAATAACCGAGCCCGTTTGCGTAATCGTCGATGCTGTAGCAGCTCTCGCGATGCCGAAGTCCGTTACCTTTACTCTTCCGTTCTTACCGATCAATATATTATGCGGCTTAATGTCGCGGTGAATAATATGGTTCTGATGCGCATGGTCGAGCGCGTCGCATATTTGCACGGCAATTCGCACCGCTTCATCGGTTTGCAGCGGCGCTCGCTCTTGAATAATTTCATTTAAATTATGACCTTCGATATATTCCATGACGATATAATGCGTATCGTCCTCTTGTCCGACATCATAGATGCTGACAACGTTGGGATGCGATAGTGACGCAGCTGATTGCGCCTCGCGCCGGAAACGGCGAATAAACTCCTCGTCATGGACGAATTGCTGCCGCAGCACTTTGACTGCGACGTTCCGGTTCAGCAGGACGTCATGCGCTTTATACACCAGCGCCATCCCGCCTCCGCCGATCCGGGTCAATATTTCGTAGCGTCCGCCAAGATCATGTCCGATCATCCGTTGTCACCCCCTTGGTTCGAAGCGCCCGCGGTATCCTGGATAAGCACAACGGTAATATTGTCGTCTCCGCCCGCGCTTAGCGCCATTTGGACGAGGCGCTCCGCTTTATCGGACAGATCCGATCCCTCTTCCAGAACGGCCTGCAAAATCTGCTCGTCATTGACCATATTGGTCAAGCCGTCGCTGCATAGCAGAAGAACGTCGTCCGGCTCCAGAGCAGTAGTCAAAATATCAACCTCCACCTGAGCATCCGTTCCTACCGCGCGGGTAATCACGTTGCGGCGGGGATGATTGGCGGCTTCCTCTGCGCTTACCTGACCGGATTTGAACAGCTCGTTAACGAGCGTATGATCCTCAGTCAGCTGCATAATCTTCCCTTTGGCAATCTGATATACGCGGCTGTCGCCAATATGGCCGATAATCGTCTCCATGCCAATAAGCATCGCCGCAACGACAGTCGTCCCCATATTGTAATATTGCTCATTGCGGGAAGCCATATCGTAGACAACGTCATTGGCTCCGACAATCGCTTGCCGAATGAGCATTTTCCCCTCTTGCAGCGTCAATCCGTCTTTACCCGCTTTTTGTTCCATCGAATCGCGGAATGAATTGACCGCCAGCTGACTGGCGACGTCACCCGCCTGATGACCGCCCATGCCATCGGCAACGATCGCCAGCGTAATGCCGTTTGCCAGCTGCCCTACCCAAGAGCGGTCCTCATTAATTTGACGAATACGTCCAATATCACTTCGGCTTGCCGTAATTAACAACCGTCATCACCCCGTCGTGGACTCCATATGTTTCGCCCTTAATTGACCGCATGCGGCAGCAATATCATGGCCCTGCTCCCTGCGGATCGTCGCGTTGATCTTGTTGCGTTCCAGAATGCGCTGGAATTCGAAAATATCCTCGCGCGGCGTACGTACATAATTGCGTTCCGGTACATGGTTGACCGGAATGAGGTTAACGTGGCACAGCATCCCTTGCAGCACATCCGCCAGCTCCTGTGCATGCTCTGGGCGGTCATTTACGCCTCCGATTAACGCATATTCGAACGTAATACGGCGACCTGTCTTCGCAATATGGTTGCGGCACGCGGCCATAACATCCTCGAAAGGAAAGCGGCGGTTAACCGGCATCAGCTTCGAGCGCAGCTTGTCATTCGGCGCATGAATCGAAATCGCCAGATTGATCTGCGTGTTTTCTTCCGTAAATTTATACATGCTTGGCACAATGCCGCTCGTCGAGACGGTAATATGGCGCTGTCCGATGTTCAGACCCTTCTCGTGTATCATAATACGCAGAAAAGCCATCGTAGCGTCATAATTCTCAAACGGCTCGCCGGAGCCCATGATTACGATACTTGATACGCGCTCATTCGTTGCGTCCAGCATTTGTTGCGCCGTTACAACCTGAGCGACGATCTCGCCGGCCGTCAAATTCCGTTTCAAGCCGCCCAGCGTCGAAGCGCAAAACGTACAGCCGATCCGGCAGCCAACCTGCGTCGTTACACATATGCTGTTGCCGTAATCATGGCGCATAATAACGGTCTCGATCGCGTGATTGTCATGCAGGCCGAACAGAAACTTAACGGTGCCGTCCTTCGATTCGAACTTCGTAATTTCAGTCAGCGTCACGAATTGGAAATGGTTCTCCAGCTTATCGCGCAGCGCTTTTGGCAAATTCGACATGTCTTCGAAGCTATTGACGCGCTTCACGTACAGCCAATCGAACAGCTGGCCGCCCCGGAATGCGGGCTCCCCGTTCTCTTTCATCCAATCTTGAAGCTGTTCCAGCGTATAGTCATAAATAATAGGTTTCATCGTTTTTTATCACACCTGACTCTGAATTGGCGCGGATGGCAGGCAGTGCCTGCTCCGCTGATGATTTATTTTACCACAAACGCCCATGCACAGCCACAAACGGCTTAAGCGCGCTTGCGCATGCGGGCGATGAAGAAGCCGTCGCTGTCAAAATGCTGGGGCAGCAGCTGCGCCTGTCCGGCGAAGCTTTCATCGATCGCTCCTGCTTGCCGTAACGGACGAAGCACAGCTTCCGGCCATTCGGCGTCCAGCTCGAACTCGGAATGCTCCGACAGAAAAGCTGCCACTTGCTGCTCATTCTCCGCCTTCTCGATCGTACAAGTGCTGTAGACGAGCGTCCCGCCTGGTTTGACCAGATTGGCCGCAGCCCGGAGCAGCCTGCGCTGAATTGCCGCTATTTCCGCAACATCGCCGGCTGTCTTCGTCCATTTGATCTCCGGCTTGCGTCGAATGACACCAAAACCGGAGCATGGCGCGTCAAGCAATACGACTTCCATGGAAGACTCCGGGAACCGCTCATCGAGCGCCCCGGCATCGCCGGTAATGACCTCGATATTGTTCAGCCCCAGCCGCTCTGCTTGTGCCTCGATCAATGGCCGCTTATGCGGATGCAGATCATTGGCCCATACTTTGCCTTTGCCTTCCATTAGTTCAGCCAAGTGCGTCGATTTGCCGCCAGGCGCAGCACAGCAGTCCAGCACTTGCATGCCCGGCTGTGGTGCAGCCACCTCGGCCACGAGCATGGAGCTCTCATCCTGTACCGTCCATTTGCCCTGACGGAAGCCTTCCGTATCGGCCAAGTTGCCGCCGCGGCGAACCGCAATACCTGCCGGGGCAATAACCGAGGCCGAAGCGTCGAAGCCTTGCTCCGTCAATTGCCGGAGCGCCTCTTCCCTCGCTCCGCGCAGCGGGTTGATCCGCAGGCTGGCGTGAGGGGGCTCATTGCCTGCCGCACAAATCGCTTCGGCTGCTTCCTCGCCATAAGCCTCTATCCATCTTTGCACCAGCCACTCCGGGTAAGAGTGGCGAAGCGCGATTCTCGCGACCGGATCCTTATCGTTAATCGCTGATACTGTCAGCTCAGCTCGATTACGGTCTATGCTGCGGAGAATGCCATTGACCATTCCCGAGATGCCTTGGTGTCCGCGCCGTTTGGCGATCGTCACCGCTTCATTCACCGCTGCATGGGCCGGGATTCGATCGAGGTACAACAGCTGATAAGCGCTCATGCGCAGCAGTTGATGCACCCACGGCTCCAGCTTGTGCAAACCTTTGGCGGCAAATTTGCTCAGCCAATGGTCCAGCGTAAGCTGCCGCTGAATCGTGCCGTATACAAGCTCTGTTGCTAGTGCCGCATCCGCACGCTGCAGCTGTGCGTCCTGAAGGGCGCGATTCAACTGCAGGTTGCTATACGCACCGGTCTCGGCGACCTTAACCAGCGTATCCAGCGCCAGCTCCCTCGGCGTGCGAGGTGCTCTGCCGGCACGTAGAACTGGGGCGCGGGTTCCGGCAGTCTCACGAGGAGCATTGCCGTTGCCTTGACCATTGTTTCTGCCTTGACCTTTGCCGCGGCTTTGTCCGCCGCGCCCTTGTCCGGCACCAGCATGACGGCCGGAGCTGGAGCGGCCTTTGCCGCCTGCGGAACGGGCAGCGTTTGCGCCGCCGCCTTTGTTACCGTTCATTTGCTCTCCGCTGCTCATTACGCTTCACCGCCAAATACAGTTCCGGCTGCCAGTTTCG
>NZ_BMHY01000011.1:0-6689 GCF_014641555.1 Paenibacillus radicis (ex Gao et al. 2016) | reverse complement strand
AGCCCTTCAGCCATTCCGATACAGCCATTACCCGTTTTCCAGAAGGCTGAATATTCTGCAGCAGCAGAATGCCGCTGCCCGTCTGCACAGCAATGCCCCGGTCACTTGCTTCCAGTACCGTACCAGAAGTTGATTCATTGTTTCCAGCAGAACCATTCTCCGGTTTGGCGCAAGTCCACACTTTGAACACTTCGCCTTGAAGCGTCGTAAATGCACCCGCCATCGGGGAAAGACCTCTTACCTGGTCATAGATCTGCCTAGCTGTGCGGCTCCAGTCAATCCGCTCATCCTCGCGCGTCAAGTTCGGCGCGTAGGTAGCCAGCTCGTCCTGCTGCGGTTCAGCCTTAACTTCGCCTGCCACAATGGCAGGCAGCGTACGGCCCAGCAAATCAGCGCCCGCGATGCTCAGCTTCTCGAACATCGTTCCGGATGTGTCCTCATCCTCAATTGGCACTTCAATTCTGCTAATCATATCGCCCGTATCTAATCCGGCAGCCATATACATAATGGTGACACCGGTTACTTTCTCTCCGTTCATGATCGAACGCTGAATCGGCGCACCGCCGCGGTACTTCGGCAGCAGCGATCCGTGAACGTTGATGCATCCCAGTCGAGGCAGCTCCAGCACCCCTTTGGGTAAAATCTGCCCGTAAGCTGCTGTTACGATCAGCTCCGGCTCATACGCTGCGACGGCTGCGACAGCTTCTTCACTGCGCATCCGCTCTGGCTGCAGCACCGGCAGTCCGTAGCCTAAAGCCGCTTCTTTCACCGGGGGAGGCGTCAGCGTCCGTTTGCGGCCCTTCGGCCGGTCCGGCTGTGTAACTACCGCGACGACCTCATAGCCCTGCTCCATTAGAAGCTGCAGGGACGGGACGGCAAATTCAGGCGTTCCCATAAATACAATACGCATTTCGTTATTCGCCGCCTTTGCGTTGTCTTTCCGAAATGTCGTAGACACTCTCGGCAAGGTCAGTAAACAAAATGCCATTCAGATGATCCACCTCATGCTGGAAAGCACGAGCCAGAAAACCGGTCGCTTCAACCGAGAACGGCGTGCCGTCGGCCGATTGTCCGTTTACGACGATCCGGTCAGCACGTCTTACGTCGCCATTCAGGTTCGGGATGCTAAGGCAGCCCTCCGGCCCCAATTGTTCGCCCTCTTGCTCGACAATAACGGGATTGACCATCTCGATCAAGCCAGACTCCTCATCACCGATATCAACGACGATAACGCGTTTGGAGATGCCGATTTGCGGTGCGGCAAGACCTACGCCGTCAGCATCATACATCGTCTCCGCCATATCTTTAAGAAGCTTTTGAAGATTGGAATTAAATTTCGTTACTTCTTTGGCCGGTTCTCTGAGCACCGGATCTGGATCTTTAACAATAATACGAATAGCCATGAATAGTTCCCTTCCTTTATAACCGTATATGGTATTTATTTTATAAGATGACCTGAGGGTCGACATCGATGCTGAACAGCACTTGTTTTTGCGCTGGTCCCTCCAAAAAAGGAGCGGTAGCTTTTCGCAGCAACGCCGGCACATCGATGTTTCCCCGATATTTTATCACAACTTGAAAACGGTAGCGATCTTTCATTCGCGAAATCGGCGAAGAGACAGGTCCCAGAACCTCCAATGCACGCTTTGATCCGCTGTCCAGCGAGTCTAGGACACCTTCTGCTGCGGCCAGCTCACGCAAACGGGAGGCGAACTGCTCGCTTACCGAAGAGAGCTGCGCCAACTGCTCATGCGACATCGTAACAAGCACAAGACGGCAAAACGGCGGATAGCCCATCACTCCGCGATGCTTCAGCTCCTCGCGTATGAACGCGGCATAATCATGATGCTGCGCCGTTAGGATCGCGTAATGCTCCGGCGTATAGGTTTGAACAACAACCTCGCCCGGCAGATGATGACGCCCGGCCCGGCCGGCTACCTGTGTCAGCAATTGGAACGTGCGCTCCGCAGCCCGGAAATCAGGGAGATTCAATGAAGTATCTGCTGCAATAACCCCTACAAGCGTTACGAATGGAAAATCAAGTCCCTTGGCAACCATCTGTGTACCTAGCAGTACATCCGCTTCCCGGTCGCCGAACTGCTTCAGCAGCTTTTCATGCGCATTTTTTTCCGTAGTCGTATCCACGTCCATTCGAATGACGCGAATGCCGGGAAACAGCTTCGCCAGCTCCTCCTCGACCTTTTGCGTGCCGGTACCGAAATACCGGATGTGCTCGCTTTCGCAGGAGGGGCAGTTTTTTGGCGCCAGCTCGGCATGCCCGCAATAATGACAGCGCAAAGCACGCGTTTTTTGATGATAAGTAAGTGAAATATCGCAATGCGTGCAAGCCGCCGTATAACCGCAGGAGCGGCACATAACGAACGTGGAGTAGCCCCGCCGATTAAGCAGCAGCACCGATTGCTCGCCGCGCTCCAGCCGCTCGGCCAGCGCCGCGTGCAAGCGGCGGCTGAACATGGAGCGGTTGCCCTCCAGCAGCTCGGCGCGCATGTCGATTACATCAACCGGAGGCATCGGACGATCGCCGACCCGGTTCGGCATCGGCAGCAGTCCGGATTCACGTCCCGGCGCAGGCGGCCGGCTTGCCGCCGCGAACGACTCTAGCGACGGTGTCGCCGAGCCTAGTACAACCGCTGCGCCATGCTGTCTCGCACGCTTCACAGCGACGTCGCGGGCATGGTATTTCGGACTCTCCTCCTGCTTGTAGGAGGATTCATGCTCTTCATCTATTATGATAAGCCCAATTCGCTCAAAAGGTGCAAAAATCGCCGATCTCGCCCCAATAGCTACTTGAACGCGGCGGCTTCTTATTTTTCGCCATTCATCGTACCGTTCGCCATTCGACAGACGGCTGTGCAGAACGGCTACGGCGTCGCCGAAGCGGCCCTTGAACCGTTCTACCATTTGAGGCGTCAGCGAAATTTCCGGCACCAGCACGATCGCTTGTTTTCCTAGTTCCAAGCAATGCTGAATGGATTGCAAATAGACTTCGGTTTTGCCGCTGCCCGTAACGCCATGCAGCAGCAGCGCCTGCGGCTCGCCCCGGCTGACGGAAGCCGCGATCCGCTCGTAGACAGCTTGCTGGCCCTCCATCAGCGGCAGCGGTTCTGTATGCCGGAATTCGCGTCCAGCGTACGGATCACGCTGCTGCTCGACTTCGCGCAGTCCGAGCAGCCCTTTGTCGACCAGCGAACGGACGCTGGCCGGCGATCCGCCCGCTTCCGCCAGCATCACTGCCAGCGGCATCGGCTCGCCGCGTTCCAGCATAAACGCGAGCAGCTCCCGCTGCTTGGCTGCTCTCACTGGAAAAGCGGCGAGCGCCTCCTCGGCCGCAGCGCGATCATGAGGCGGGAAGACGGTCAGTACTTTACGCACCGCAAGCCGGTCGCGAATCGACGCTTGTTCGAGAAGCACCCCTTCGCGGAGCGCCATTTTCACAGCAGCCGCATGTTGGGGGAAACGCTCCTGTACGGTCTCGAGCTTAGCTTGCCCCTGCTTGGCTAGCCAATCGGCCAGCTCAACTGGCAGCAAAGAGGTTAAACCGTCACCTTCCTCGGCCTCGTCCGGGTTCAAGCTAATGAGCCGCTGCGCCTTTCCTTTCAAAGCTGCCGGTATCATCGCCTGCAATGCAGCGATCCAGGAGCAGCAATACTTGTCGCTAATCCATTCCGCCAGCTCAATCAGATCTGGCAGCAGCGGCGGCACCGGGTCCAGCAGCTCGGAGAGCGGCTTGATCCGCGCCGCATCAATGCCGGCCGTTTCGGCAAAGCCGATGACGAAGCCCTGAAGGACGCGTCCGCCGAACGGCACGCCTACCCGGCTTCCAACCTCTATCCAGTCCTGCATAGCAGGCGGCACCTCGTAATCGAATGGCCGGTCCGTCTGGCGGCTCGGCACATCGACGATAACTTTGGCGATCATTCCGTCCGCCTCCGCGTGCTCGCCATTCTATCCGCCGCATGAATGAGCAGCCGCTGAGCGACTTCACGCTTTGACAGCATCGGCAGCGATTCAATTAATCCTTCTGGTCCGTATAACTGAACGATATTGGTGTCGCCGTTAAAGCCAGCGCCATCTGCTCCAACGTCATTCGCAACGATAAGGTCGCAGTTTTTCCGCGTCAGCTTGTCCATGGCGTACCGCTCTACATCTTCCGTCTCGGCAGCAAAGCCGATCAGCAGCTGCCCCTTCTTCTTTTCACCCAGCGTTTGCAAAATATCGGTCGTCCGTTCCAGTTCCAGCGTCAGGCTTTCACCGTTCTTTTTCAGCTTTTGCCCATGCTGCTTTACCGGTCGGTAGTCGGCGACGGCTGCTGCTTTCACGACGATGTCCGCCGTATCGAACCGTTCCGTAACGGCTTCCAGCATTTGCTGTGCGGATTCTACCCGTACAAGCTCAACGCCCGCGGGCGGCTGAGCGGACGTACGTCCGGCAATCAGCGTAACCTGCGCTCCCATCGCTTTCGCGGCTTCGGCGATGGCAAAGCCCATTTTGCCCGATGAATCATTGGTCAAATATCGGACGGGATCAAGCCGCTCCACCGTCCCGCCGGCCGTCACGAGTACACGCTGGCCAGCCAGCGTATTACCCTGTGCAAAAAAAGCCTCCACCGCTTTCACAATGTCCTCCGGCTCAGCCAGACGTCCTTTGGCCACGTAACCGCATGCCAGCTGCCCCGTACCCGGCTCGACGAACATCGCGCCCCGTTCTGCAAGCAACTCCAGATTGCGGACGACAGCTGCATTCTCGTACATATGAACATTCATTGCCGGTGCGATGAGTACCGGACTTGTCGCTGCCAGCATCGTCGTACTTAGCATGTCGTCAGCGAGACCATTCGCTATTTTGCCGATCGCATTCGCCGTTGCCGGCGCGATAATGATCAGGTCAGCATGATCAGCCAAATGTATATGAGCGACCACAGACGGGTCCCGCTCTTCGAACGTATCGATGTAGACGGGATGACGCGACAACGTCTGCAGCGTAAGCGGCGTAATGAACTTGGCCGCCGATTCCGTCATAATGACGCGAACGTCTGCGCCTGCCTGCACCAGCTTGCTGCAAAGCGCCGCTCCCTTATAGGCTGCGATTCCGCCAGTGATGCCCAATATGATCGTTTTGCCTTTTAACATATAATAGCCCCCGTTATTAAGCTGTTAATCTATGTATTGACTGATTATTGCGAGCCCATTCGCGCTTTTTCCTATCATACCATAAGGACCCTCTTTTTGTAGCCCGAAGGCGCTGCCTCGCTTTCAAATAAATGCATGGCCGGAATGATTGGAAATCTCTCATCTAAATCCGTATACTAGAGTATAGGAATGATCGATCTCCCCTAAAATAGACAGAGGTGAATCCCCATGAACGAATTGCAGCAAGCGTATCAGACGATGGGCCTTCCCGAGCATGCATCCAAGGATGAAGTGGAAAAGCGCTACACGATTTTGATGCGTCAGGAGCGATCCAGGCAGAAGCAGCAGGACGCTATGCGTTCCGCCGAAGCACCTGGTTCAGAGACAGCCAAGGTACAAACCGGCACACCCGATTTCGAAACGGTAACCCGCGCTTACCGGTTTATTTTGGAGTATGAGGACAAGGTTGCAGCCGAGCAATTTAATGCGCAGGAATACGGAAAATATAAAAACATGGCGGGTACAGCCCAGAAAGTCGACCACTTCTGGCGCTATTACAAGTTCCATGTGTTTGGCGGCATCGCACTCATTGCGCTGATCATCTACGCCGTTACGCTGTACATCGACCATCGCGAAGAGCAAGCCCGGCTGGCGAGTCTCCCTCCAGTTGATCTCTCGGTGATGTATATCGGCGAATTTTATATGAACTCAGACGATAATAAAACAGGTACAGAAGAACAAATCGAAAATGCACTGCTTGCTCAGTTTCCAGATTGGAAGCGTTTTAAAGTGAATTTCACCTATGTTGCGATGGAAGCTAAGGATCAGATGGATATGGCTTCTCAGCAGAAGGCAATGGTTATGCTGGCAACCGAAAAGCCGGACATTTACATTTTGGATAAAGCGACGTTCAACTGGATTGCTCCGCAAGGCGCATTTCTAAATCTGGACGACATTGCGTCAGGATTGGTGAAGGATACATTCCAGACGGATGCCGCCTTCAAGTACAAGACGGAAGAGGATACGGCCGAGCATGTATACGGTATCGACATTTCAAGCAGTCCGCTGATTAAGAACATCCCGGTGCTGGCAAAAGACAACTTTATCGTCGGCGTTCGCGTCACATCTGATAAGTCGGAAAAGGCTTTGGCCTTCATCGAACATTTCCTCGCCGCAAAATAACGAAATCCCGCCCAATCGGCCGATGCCGGTCAGGCGGGATTTTTTTATAGGCGTGTTACTTGGTTATTTCAGCCGTATGAATCAGCCTCGCTTTTGTGCGCAAACGTCGTCCGCCCTGTTAGCTGTTTGCCTGCCAGCGAAGCTGATTCGCTGTTTAGCGAAACAAACTTCGCTCTGATGCACCGCTCGCTTCAAGTTGCCTATTCGGCCATTTAGCGAACCTGATTCGCTATACTGCTCCATGCGCTTCAAGTTCCTTGTTCGACCATTTAGCGAACCCGATTCGCTGTTTAACGAAGTAAACTTCGCTGTAACCTGCCCCATCGTTGTCCCCGCACGCTATAGCGAAGCTAATTT
>NZ_BMHY01000010.1:218599-218856 GCF_014641555.1 Paenibacillus radicis (ex Gao et al. 2016) | reverse complement strand
TGGCGGAATTGGCAGACGCGCTAGATTCAGGTTCTAGTGGTGTAACAGCCGTGGAGGTTCGAGTCCTCTCGACCGCACCAAATGCGGAAGTGGCTCAGCGGTAGAGCATCGCCTTGCCAAGGCGAGGGTCGCGGGTTCGATTCCCGTCTTCCGCTCCATTTTTTTTTTTGCGGCCTTAGCTCAGCTGGATAGAGCGTTTGACTACGAATCAAAAGGTCAGGAGTTCGAATCTCTTAGGCCGCGCCATTTTTTTAAAA
>NZ_BMHY01000010.1:0-218569 GCF_014641555.1 Paenibacillus radicis (ex Gao et al. 2016) | reverse complement strand
GGATGTAGCTCAGCTTGGTAGAGCACCTGGTTTGGGACCAGGGGGTCGCATGTTCAAATCGTGTCATCCCGACCATTTAATCGATTATCACAGTCTGCACTTGCGTATAAATGACGCGAGGCAGGCTTTTTTGATTGTCGGAATGTGTTAAAATAAAGTGGAGACTACATACAGAATGCGAGGAACTTGCATATGGTGCGTTTTGGCATAATCGGCTCCAATTTTATTACAGAATCATTCGTAGATGCGGCAAGTCAAGCGAATCAAGTTGAAATTACGGCCATCTACTCCCGGACAGCGGACAAGGCCCAAGCTTATGCAGATAAACATGGCATTGCGAATACGTTCACCGATATCGGAGAGATGGCAAGCAGCGATCTGATCGACGCCATCTATATTGCAAGCCCAAATTCGCTTCATGCGGAGCATGCGATTACTTTTATGAAAGCAGGCAAGCATGTTCTGTGCGAGAAGCCGATTGCTTCCAATACGAAAGAGCTTCGCCAAATGATCGAGACGGCTAAGGAGAATAAGGTACTGCTGATGGAAGCGATGAAGTCAACACTGGTACCGAACTTTGAAGCCATTCAGCAAAATCTGCATAAGATCGGCAAAGTACGTCACTACTATGCGTCCTTCTGTCAATATTCTTCCCGTTATGATGCTTATAAGGAAGGCGTCGTCATGAATGCATTCCTTCCGGAGCTTTCCAACGGCTCGCTGATGGATATCGGTACGTATTGCATCTATCCGCTCGTTGTTCTGTTCGGCAAGCCGGATAGCGTTCAGGCTAGCGCTGTTATGCTTGAATCGGGTGTGGACGGCAAAGGCAGCTTGATTCTGAGCTACGGAGATATGGAGGCTGTACTTCAGCATTCCAAAATATCCAGCTCTAACCTGCCTGCCGAGATTCAAGGCGAGGGCGGGAATATCATCATTGAACGGATTAGCCAGCCTGCCAGCGTACGCTTGCAGTATCGAGATGGGCGTGAAGAGGATGTAAGCAGACCGCAGGCCAGCAATACGATGGTATATGAGATTCAGTCGTTTGCCGATCTCGTACAAGCTGGTCAGACGGAGTCGCCAGTGAATTCCTTTACAAACTCTCTGACGGTTATGGAGATTATGGATGAGGCGCGCAGACAGATCGGTCTTGTTTTCGCAGCGGATCAATTATAGTAAAAAAGCAGACGGCTTCGCTGTCCATTACGGACAGCAGTAGCCGTCTGCCTATCTGCAACCTTACTATCATTAAGCGGATTGCGTTTGTTCCGCTTGCTCCATCATAAATGCGGAGATTTCCTGGAACCGCTTCTGTACGGTTGCTGCCGATACTTCATATTTCTCAGCGAGCTCGTTGCGGTTTTTGTTCATGCCGTGAACTTCGCTGGCCATGAATTCAAGCGCTGCGCAGAACACGCCCATTTTCCGGAAGCTCGGGGACGTAGCGGTCGAATACGTATGCCAGACCATAACTGTCATGACGGTTTGATCAGGCGTATAATCCGCTTGCATATTTTCGGATAACTGCAGAGCCAGCTCTGCGTATTGAGGATTGCTCCAGGTCAGCTGCGAGTTGATAAAGCCAGCCAAATCCGACTGTTGGACGGAACGTGTACCATTTGCTGCTGCTGCTTGCTGACGATTGTCGCGAGCGGTTTGCTCGTCTTTTGCCATGCAGCACTTTTTGTACTTGATTCCGCTGCCACAGTGACATGGCTCGTTTCTACCTAGTTTAGACATAATAAAATTCGTAGCTCCTTCTAACGTTGGTCTTTTTGCATAAAAGCACATTTGTCTATCATACCACAAAATGAGCTGCATATGGGAAACGGGCGGATATTGGACAGAATAGGAATGACGGAGAGCCTGCAAGCGTAAGCTTATTTCAAAACTATAAACCTCAAGGAGAAATGACAAATGACACAATCTTATACAACCCACCTGCCAAAATACGCGGAGCTGATCATACGCACCGGTGCCAATGTACAGCAAGGGCAGGAAGTCTTTATTACAGGGGCGGTGGAGATGGCCGATCTCGTCCGTCTGATCGCAGCTAAAGCTTATGACGCAGGCGCAGGGAATGTACATATTGAATGGACCGACGATGCGTTATCCCGTTTGAAATACGAGAAGGCATCAGATGAAGTATTTACGCAATATCCGGAGTGGGAGACGGCTAAACGGAATTCATTCGTAGAGCGTGGTGCGGTCTTCATCTCTATCGTATCGGCAAGCCCCGATCTGCTGAAAGGAATTGATTCCAAGCGGATAGCGAGCTTCCAGAAGGCAGCAGGACAAGGACTGAAGGATTTCCGCCGTGCCATGCAAGCCGATAAGGTGAGCTGGACAGTCGTTGCCGCTGCGGGCAAAGAATGGGCTGCTAAGGTATTTCCTGAAGCTTCTGGAGAAGAGGCAGTGGAACTGCTATGGAATGCGATCTTTGATGCGGTAAGACTGCGGTCCGAAGATCCGGTAGCGGCATGGGAGAAGCATAATGAAACGCTGCATACAAAAGGAGAAGCACTCAACAGCCGTCATTTCAAACAGCTGCATTATACGGCTCCAGGAACGGATCTGACGATTGAGCTGGGCGATAAGCATCTGTGGGTTGCCGCAGGCAGTATCAACGCGAATAACGTTCCGTTCATGGCCAACATGCCTACGGAAGAGGTATTTACCGTTCCGGTGAAAACAGGCGTTAATGGCTATGTGTCGAGTACGAAGCCGCTCAGCTACGGAGGCAACATTATCGACGGTTTCAAGCTTACCTTCGAGCAAGGAAGGATCGTGAAGGTAGAGGCAGAGGAAGGACAGGAGATTTTGCAGCAGCTGGTCGATACCGACGAGGGCTCGCATTATTTGGGTGAGGTAGCGCTTGTCCCTCATCATTCTCCAATTTCACAGTCAAATATTTTGTTCTACAATACGCTGTTTGACGAGAACGCATCCAACCATCTGGCAATCGGCAGCGGCTATGCGTTCAATATCGACGGAGGCAAAACGATGTCTCCTGAAGAGCTTGAGGCAAACGGCGTAAATTCAAGCATCACGCATGTCGATTTCATGATTGGCTCCGAGGAAATGGATATCGACGGCATTCAGGCGGACGGTACGGTTGTGCCAGTCTTCCGTAAAGGAAACTGGGCGATTTAATTTCTCTGTTAGATATGAAGCAAGGAGAGCCGGGCAGACCGATAATGGAGCTGCCTGGTTTTTTTTGCATAAAAACGAAACTACTTGGGTCATGCCATGGTAATATAAGTGAATGAATTTGTACAAATCGAATACGACACAGGAGGATAACGACATGATGGCAGTAAAACGCGGCTCATTGGGCTTGCGCCTAATGCTAATAATCGCCTTGCTCTTTGCGGTGCTGCAGCCGCTCACGCCCAAGGCCAATGCTGATTCTATTCATCATTGGAAGCATTATACGAACGGCGTCAACTATTTAAAGCAAGGCAAGACGAAGCTTGCGATCAAGGAATTGGAGCTGGCTGTCGCGCAATCCGAGCAAGCCGGTTATTTGCGCAAGCTGGCTGAGGCCTATCAGTTGGACACTCAGTTTCAGAAAGCAGCCGACACCTATTATCGGGAAGCCAAAATTCATAAGAAGCTGGGCGAGAAGTCCGGTGACCTGAATACGTATTATGCCGTAATGGCATTAGCCGATGGGCTGAACACGGAAATTGAGTTCTTTTTAGAACAAAACAAAGCAGCTCCGCCAGCAACATCGGTTAAGCTCGCCAAATTCGAGCCACAGAGCGGCATGTATATTGGGGCCTATATTGATAAAGACAGCGGTGTGGAAAAGCTGCGGGACGGGAAATTTAAGGCTTTTAACGACAAGACGGGCAAGCAGCATGCGGTCTACTTCAATTATCATAAATACGGCAGTCCGTTCCCTTACCATTGGGCGGAGCAAGTGAAGAAGGCTGGAGGCGCAATTCAATTGGCGCTGCAGCCGGACAAAGGACTGAGTGAGGTCAAGGACGACGCATACCTGCGGAAATTCGCTAAAGATGCGGAGGAGGCGGGTGTTCCAGTATTTCTACGATTCGCGTCGGAAATGAACGGCAGCTGGGTGAAATGGAATGGCAATCCGTCGCTGTATATCGAGAAATTCCGGCTCGTATCTAAAGTAATGAAGGAAGAGGCGCCAAATGTCGCAATGGTATGGTCGCCTGCTGCCAATCCGAAACAAAAAATTACAGCGTATTATCCCGGTGATGATTATGTCGATTGGGTTGGTTTGAGCATCTACAGTGTGAAGTATTTCAATGGCAATGTGAAAACGCCGGCCGATCAGGTCAATCCGCTCGACTCGCTCGATTTCGTGTATCAGACGTATGCAGGCCGCAAGCCGATTATGGTCAGCGAGTACGGTGCGACGCATTTCAGCAAAGCGGGCAGCACGTCGACGGTCAATTTTGCCATTACGAAAATGAATATGCTTTACCATGGCGCCAAGCTGAAATATCCGCGGTTGAAATCCATCAACTGGTTCAGCCTCAATACATTGACGGATTCGCATAGCGCGGATCGCAGCCTGAACAATTTCAGTCTGACGGAAAGCGCTCCGCTGTTAGCCGCGTATAGCCGATTAATTAAGGATCCCTACTATTTGTCTAAAGTCGTGGAGCCTAAGCAGCAAGCGAAAGGCTATGAGAAAAGCGTGACGAAATTCGCAAATCAGGGTACAATCAGCAATACGGCAACCGGGATCGTCTGGGTGAAAACCTATGATCCTTATATTAGCAAGGTGGTAGCCAAGGTGGATGGGATTGAGGTTATGAGCAAACAGCAATATCCATATGCTTTTACTATAGATCCTAAGAAGTTGAAGACAGGCAGTCATAAGCTTGAAATTATTGTATTTGATTCGAAGAGCAGAGTCGCTTCCAGAAAGCTGGTCAACTTCAAAACGACCAGATAGCGGCTGCTCGATAGGGAGGCATATGAAATGAGCAGTTTTTTCGATAAAGTAAAGGCTAGTGTCGCCGAGGCTGGCGATAAGGTGAAAGCAGGCGTCGTGGAGGCAGGCAACAAGGCAAAGACGGTTATGGAAATTAATAAGCTGAAGCTGCAAAACAATTCAAAGCTGAATGAAATCGAAAGGCAGTACCGTGAAATCGGGAAGCAGGTTTTTGAAGCAAAGCAGCTGGATTCGGCAGCAGCGCTTTCCAGCGATGACCTGGAGCCTTTCATGAATACGATCAAAGGCTTGCAGGAGGAAATTGAACATAATTTAAAGGAAATTAAATTTTTGTCGGATGACAATGTCATTGTCGAGCAGGCTAAAAACGATAAGCCAGTCGTCTTGATGCAATACGAGCCAGAGGAAAAAGAAGAAAAATAGATGAAAGGGTTGTCCTGATCGGTATCGTGACCGGTCCTGGACAACCCTTTTTTTGTTACAACGGCTGCTATGCTTGCTCCAGTAATTGAAGCGTTTGGGCGGCTGCCAGTGCCTGTGTGCGGGAAGAAACGCCCAGCTTGCCGTAAATCCTCGACACGTACACTTTAACTGTGCCTTCGGAGAGACCTAACTTCAGAGCAATTCGTTTATTCGTCTCCCCTTGACGAATGAGTTCCAGCAATTGCAGCTCGCCGGGACTTAACGGTTCGGTCAATGTCAGGGCTGTTCCCGGCGAGGAAGGCGCTGCAGTTGTCTCTTCCGAGAACAATAACCGAAGCAGCATAGAGACGTAATCGGCGATAGGATCCTCCAGCGTTGTCGTCACGTCATTCTCCTCCAGCAGCCGCTGCAGTAATGCGGCCATCGTTTTCCCTTCATCAAGAAAGCTTCTTATATAACCATTAGCGCATCCTAGCCCGAGCGCTTCAAGGATGCAGGTTTTGGCTGTCTCCTTATGGCCGAGCCGATAGTGAATGCAAGCCTGCAAAATGTAGATTTCAACGATGCTGATTAACGAGTTCTCCCGGAATGCTTGCGGGAGCAGCAGTTCCAGCAACCGCAAAGCTTCCGATGGCTTGCGTTGAGCGCTAAGCAGGCGAATGAGCGTCATATATTCATAATACCGGTCAAAGGTAGGCCGCTCCTGCAGTTTAAGTCCGAGCTTGGCCACTTCCACCCGTGCAGAAGTGATTCTGCCCTCCAGCATAAAGATGCGTGTCCTGCCTGCTTGCAATTGACGGAGCCAGTGGGGACTGCTGGTATTGTAGCTGTCAGCATCCGAAGACGGCTTCTCCAATTGTTCGATCGCTTCATCCAACGTATCTCGTGCGAGTTGATGCTGGCCTTGTGCGGAATAAATCATCGATTGAGCTAGACGATTAGGCACGAATAATCCGGGAATGCGGTTCTGTTGTGCGGCACGATCGACAATGGGGAGAAGCACTCGAGAATCCTCCAGTCGATTCCACTCGTAATAACCCTCGATTAAAGACTGCACCAGATACAAATTAATTAAGGATTCTTCCCAGCCTTGCCCCTCAAGCACATTTCTGAACATAAGTCCGATCTGCTCCGTTTCGGGAGAGAGAGTTCCTTTTAACCCAAATAGGGTCCGCCGTACCAGCGGTTCAGAAAGATTATAGTTGAAGTTGTAGTAGAGCGGGTTGCGCGGCAGCGAATCGCCAATCAACAGTTGTGAAAAGGCAAACCAGCGCTCATAGCTGCCGCCGCTGAAGAGCAGATTGGAGGTGACGAATAAAATGTCGCTATGCAGCCGGCTTTTTTCTTCCCCCTTTGGCAAGCGGCTTACAAGCTGCTCTACTTCAGAGAGCATGCCTTCTGCCTTGTCGATTTGTCCCGTAACGACCAGACAAAACGTATATAAAAGCTGCATGTCTGGTGCTAGGGCGAAAGAGGACGGGAAGCGCTCGAACCAACGCAGCAGCGTTGCAAACTCCCCTTGTCTCAATACCTTTGTCATATGGCGCTGGATCAATCTCTCAGCGTTATTGTAATCTTCTCCGGCGAAGGCGTAATCGATCGCCTCGTCAAGCATTCCCTCATTTGCGAACCATTGGCTGGCATTGCAATGGGTATTCAGCCATTGCTCTTTGCTGCTTCCGCGCTTAAAGTCATTTTGCACATATTCGGAAAACAAGTGATGGTAGCGAAACCATTCCCCCGTATCGTCCAGCGGAAGGATAAACAAGTTTTTAAATCGCAATTGTTCCAGCATTTCCTGACTATCCGTATCACCGGTTAACGCTTCGCATAACGAGGCGTTCATTCGCGGCAGTAAAGTCGTATATTCGAGAAAGCGGCGTGTTCGATCAGGCAGCTGAGACACAACTTCATGAAATAAATAGCTGGCAATATTGCGGTTGTATCCTGTAAAAGCATCGATAAACCGATCGAAGCTGTCTACCGTCTGTAGAGACAGGGAGATGAGCTGCAGACCTGTAACCCAGCCTTCTGTTCGGTTATGAAGCTTTCGGATATGCCGTTCTGCTAGAGGGGGGATGACTGTATTGTTGTTGCTGTACGCTGCATAGTAGGATACTGTTTCGTCCAGCGTAAAGCTAAGCTGTGAGGCGTTGATTTCGGTATATTGGCCTTTGGCGAGCCATTTGGCTGTAGAGAAAGGCAGTACATCCCGAGATGTCACAATAAGATGGACCTGCTGCGGCAAATATTCGATTAAATAGGCGAGATGCTCGTAAACACTCGCGTTCGTCAGCAGATGAAAGTCATCAAATACGATGGATAGCGGACTTTCCAGTACATACAGCTCATTAATGAGAGCGTCGATGTACGTTCGGATTGAGACGCCTGGCAATGAGCTCGCAAGCTGGTCTAACTGATTCATTCCGTCCAATGGAAGTATGGCGGATGCGGCTTGGTTTACGTACCGCCAGAAACGCATCTCATCGTTATCCATCTCATCAATGGAGAGCCAGACAGCGGGATGGTTTGACTGATTGAGCCATTGTGTAACAAGCGTCGTTTTTCCGAAGCCTGCAGGAGCGCAAACAGCTATGAGCTTGCCGTTCGAACCCCGCTCCAATTGCTCAAGCAGCCGCCCGCGGTTAATCCAGCCTTGTTTATGCAGGGGAAGAGCTGTTTTTGTTTTGACAAGAATAGCAGAATCGAGCATCTCGGTCCCTCCGGACTTCCGATCGCAGTCGGGAAAATTGAGGTTTATTTCTCATTATACGTCATATTTCGACGTAAAATCGATGATCAGTTAACTTTCGTCAATCGTTTTTAACCTACATGCCTTGATAGAATAGTAGTCGATTGATCTATTCTTTCCGTAGGGGTGTGATAAGAAATGATAGTTTTACAACAGAGGAGAAAGCTTGGTTTATGGATGCTGGCCGCTTGTCTAACGATAGGAAGCGCTTTTGGCACCGGGGGCATATTTATAGCTGTAGCGGCTGGGTCGGTCAGCGAATATGTCTTTGAGGCGGCGATACCAGAGCGGATCTATCCGTTTGACCAGTTGCAGGATGTCGAGACGGATGCTCAAGGCAATGTGTATGTGATTGCAAATGATGGCAATCGGATTGAACAATATGACCGGGACGGAAGCCGTCTAGCCGTCTGGCAGGGCGATCAGCATTTCAATCCTCAGTCTGTCGCGGTTGATGCTGCAGGTTTTGTCTATGC
The DNA here is from genome assembly GCF_014641555.1 of Paenibacillus radicis (ex Gao et al. 2016). GTDB lineage: Bacteria > Bacillota > Bacilli > Paenibacillales > Paenibacillaceae > Pristimantibacillus > Pristimantibacillus radicis. Next base: position 209,979 of record NZ_BMHY01000010.1, on the reverse strand, counting down.
AGTTAACGACGATGAGGTTCTGAAGCTGGATATCTCGCAAGCGGAACCGGTTGCATCGTGGGACGCCAGCGGCAGAGGCATTGGCGGAGACGGTATTGCGATAGATTCGGAATCTGGCATTTTGTATGCTGCCGATTATGATAGCAGTGTAATCCACTTACTGGATACGGCTACGGGAGATTGGTCGTATTGGGATTCTTTTGAGCCCGGGGAATTGATCGTGGAGTCTTTCTTCCATCCCAAGGATGTATCGGTCGACGCTGAAGGCAAAGTTTATATATCGGATTATCAGGATGTGGAGAGCGATCAATGGAGCCGGATCGTCGTATTGGACCAGAATGGCCAATATGTAGACGAGATGGTGGACGAGGAAGGAAACTATGGCGATATTTATGGCATAGATGTTGGCCGATCGGGTCAACTGTACGCAACGGATTATGATCGAAATCAAGTGATCGTATTCGATTCCAATTGGTCCGTGCTCGCTCAATTTGGCGAGTATGGCGCAGGCCCGGGGCAATTCGATGGTCTCCAGGAAATTGCAGTCGATGCAGAAGGCATTATTTATGTAGCAGACAGATTCAACGATCGTGTTCAGCAATTCCATGCTGATTACAGTCATGCAGCAAGCTGGGGGACGAAAGGTACAGGAGCCGGTTCATTTCAGTATCCGTCGGGCATTGCAATCGATACGAGCGGTAACGTCTATGTAGCCGATACTGGCAATGAGCGGGTACAGCTTTTCGATGACAATCTGAACTACCTGGCGGAGCAAGGCGGTTATGGCGGTGCTGGAACCTTCCAGCCAACTGCGCTTGCCGTGGATAAAAGCGGTGATCTGTACATTACAAGTTACAGCGAGCTTTATAAATTCAGCGCTTCTGCCGGCAGAGCTGAGCTGCTTGCATATGGTCTGAGTGACCCGCGGGGAGTGGCGATTGATGCCGACGGGGACATTTATGTCGCCAGTTCTGGCGCACAAACCGTTGTGAAGCTGAACCCGGAAGGGGAAGTGCAGCCTTTTATTAGTGAGGAAGCTATAGAGCAACTGCAACAAGGTTTTGATTTCCGGCCAGAGGCAATTGCGATTGACAGCGATCACGACAAAGTATATGTCTCTTATGGATATGGACAGAATATCGCGGTATTGGATCGTAAAGAAGGCACTTTGCTCGATGCAAATTGGGGAAATCCAGAGGGAGATGCTTTTAACCATATTGGTGGCATTGCGTTGGACAGCCTTGGCCATGTCTACGTGACAGACTCGGCGACTAGCCGGATTCAGAAGTTTGATGCTTCCGGTGGATTGCTCGCAGCTTGGGGCAGTCAAGGATCGGGCAAAGGCCAGCTCAATTGGCCAACTTCGATTGCAGTTAATGCTGCAGGGGATGTCTTCGTGAACGACAGTGAGAACCAGCGTATACAGAAATTTAAATATACGGATGGAGGCAACGGTGGCGAGCCTGGGGGAGGCAATGGCGGTGAACCTGGAGGAGGCAACGGTGGTGAACCTGGAGGAGGCAACGGTGGTGAACCTGGAGGAGGCAACGGCGGTGAGCCCGGTGGAGGTAACGGCGGTGAACCCGGAGGAGGCAATGGTGGTGAGCCCGGTGGAGGCAATGGTGGTGAGCCCGGAGGAAACAATGGTGGCCCTGCAGGCGGCAGTTCCCCGGTCAACAGCGGTCATGCAGTGAGCGGCAACACTACAGGAGCAGCGCTGCTGAAAGGTGCAGGCATTAGTGAAAGCAATGGTCATACAAGCATATTGGTAACAGAAAAAGCGGTAGAGGATTTACTAACCGTAACGCCGAAGCCGGATCTGGTAAAACTCAGTGTGAATGCGAAAATAAATGGAGTTGAACTCAGTTTACCGGGCGCGCTCATGGAATGGGCTGTGGCTAACCCCGCAGCGACATTGGAGATCGAAACGGCATTTGGAACAATAACGATCCATCTGGCCGATCTCCAAACGGCAGTCAAACGTGAGGAGAGACTACTTCTTACACTTCAAGTGGCCGACGAGAAAACAGAAAGCATAGCGAAGCAGACAGCAGCTGCCGCAGGGGCAAGCTTCTCAGGTGCTTCATTAATTAGATACGAGCTTCAAGCAGCAACTAAGGACGGCGGCAAGCGCAGCCTTTCTCTAACGAAAGGTTATGTAGAGCTGAAAATTCGCGAAGGTGACTCCTCTGGTAGCACTGGAAGTCTATTAGGTGCTATGTTCAGCATGGACGGCGGCAGATTTTATCCGGTATCAATGAGAAGTGCAGACGGATGGGCGACGTTGAAATTGAAAAATGGCGGCTATGCAACTATTCTGAAGCATCGTGCCGAGTTTCGCGATTTAAAAGCTGCGGCATATGCGGAGCAGGCGATAACGGTATTAGCAGACCGGTTTATTGTGCAAGGCGATGGCGCAGGCCAATTTAAACCGCTTGATCCATTAACCCGTGCTCAATTTACAGCGATGATCCTCAGGGCGATTGGTATCGATACGCAAGCGGGAAGCGGGTCAGAACAAAGCAGCGTATTCCCAGACGTTAACAGTAACTCATGGTATGCAGGTACCGTTACAGAAGCATATCGATTGGGACTTGTACAGGGGAGTGCGGACGGTAAATTCAATCCGGAGCAGCCGCTGAGCCGGCAAGAAATGGTGACTATGATTTACCATGCATTAGCTTTCAATGGAAAAATACCAGGTTGGAGCAAGGAAGAGGCGGAACGGGTGAAGGCGGAGTTTGCAGATGGCGGCGCTATTGCGCCATGGGCAGCTGAGGCGGCAGCGTTCGCAAAATCTCTTGGCATTGTTCGCGGCAACGAGAAAGAGCAATTTGAGCCGCTCGCAATCGCGAATCGTGCTCAAGGCGCAATCGTCATTTACGAATTGCTGCGCAAGCTGGAATTATTGGAGCAATAAGTAGAGAAGCCGATAGCATCCGTATGTTATAATAATGGGCAATGATTGAAGTTGGGGTGATAACATTGTCCAAAAAAAGAAAAGCTGCGCCACAGCCTAACACATCTTCACGCGAGGATAAGGCGCCTACGTTGAAGGATATGCTTAGCGCAGACATCCTCCAGAAGCTGAAGCTGCAAGCGGATGAGCTTAAAGCCTCGGAGGAGAAGCAGAAGCAGGATGCTTTGGCGAAAGCAGAGGAAGCCCGCAAGCAGGAGCAAAAGCGAAATGAGAATGATATGAGCTATTTGCTGGACCATTATAAAGTCGACAATAGCAAGTACAAATAAACAGCGCCTTGAAGCGATTAACTACAATAAGCGCCAACAAACACAAAAGGAATCGTCGCCGTATGAAGCGTGATTCCTTTTGTGTTTGTTGTATATACGGTTTTGCTTGTCTTGCAGACCAGGTGTTGTACGTGATGCCGGATTAACGTGATGCCAGCTTCCCCGCAAGCTTTCTGGATTGAGCATGCCTTGCCGTTCTTGTTTTTGCCGCAGCTTTTTCGCTTTGCTTGTCGCCATTTCGATCTTAGCCCCTTTCATTCTGCTTTCCTTTCTATTATAGAATGAATCAGGTGCGGAAGGAAGCGGCAGCAACTAATGGCACGGCAGATATCTGTAATCCAAATAATCGGAAATGCGCTTAGTAATCATTAATTTACCGTCTGTCTGTTTGTGAATGCGGTAATAAACAATATAGTTTCTATCCGGGTCACCAGATAAGGACGTCCGGACGAAAAGATAGCGGCTTGTCTCACTTTTAACGAGCAAAGATACGACTTCATCCGGAACCGGACCGGGATCTCCAACGATAACGTAAAGTCTGCCTTTATACACAATGGTTTTCAGATTGCAAAATAAAGTATTGCTCGCTTGGCTGCTCCAATATCGCTTGAAGTATGCCAGCACTTTGGAGCGGGTACTAAAGCGCAGCGGCAATTGGGCGTATTCGTTTCCGTTGATAAGGATGACTTTGCGGTCAGAGGCGGAGTTGTACACAACGAACCAGGATTGCTCGGCCCTGTTGATAAGCGTGCGAAGGCGCGGGAGAGGCGTTTCGTCATTTACGGCCATATTTTCATTCTCCTTTCTCTTGTTTCTATAGCATCATATGTGGAATTGGTAGAATGGTGAGGGGCATTCATCGCTTATGAAGTTACGAAAGGGATAGAGGAAATAAAACCCTTGTCGTGGAACCTATTAGTACAGGAAGGAAGTGGGGGACATGACCAAAAGAACGCTAGTCATAAGCGATATCCACGGATGCTACGACGCGTTTAACCGGTTGCTGGAACTGGCGGCTTACGATCCGGCTGACGACCTTCTGCTGTTGCTGGGCGACTTTGTCGATAAAGGGCCTGACAGCAGACTAGTTGTCGAGCAGACGTTAGGTCTGGTCCGCGATCATGGTGCTATCGCTATAAAAGGTAACCATGACGAGAGGTTTGTTCATGTGGCCCGGAGTGGCAACGGTGAGGCAGAAGGGAAGTTTTTCAAACATGGCGGTTTCGATACGTTTGCAAGTTATGTAGGAAAGGCAGCTGTCAAAGGCACTTCCCCAGAAAAGCTGCTCCCGGAATTTAGGGATACTATTAACGGCAGCTACGCCCATCATATTGAATTTCTAGAGCAGCTGCCCTATTATTACGAGGATGACTGGTATATTTACGTGCATGCTGGATTGAACCCGCGGTATGCGCTAAATTGGAAGCAGCAGCCGAAGCGTGATTTTTTGTACATGAAAGAACCTTTCCACCGTGCAGACCCATTCTTATCTAAAGTAGTCGTATTTGGACATACGAAGACAATCGACTTACATGGGAAACCGGATGTATGGTTTGGCAAAGGGAAAATCGGCATCGACGGAGGCTGTTCGGTTGGTTTGCAATTGAACGCGCTGGAGATTATGGGACCGGATCTGATAAGAACTCTTCAGGTGCCGTCTATACGTGGAAGAATATAGCTTTTTAAACAGAAAAAGGCGTGCATAGCCAATGCCATGTGCGCCTTTTTTACAGCGAAATCGGCTTTTTACGATAAAAATCGATTAAATATTAAAAAAAGGTAATTGCTAGAAGGAAGACCATCGAAGATTGTCGAAATCATGAGTATTAAGAACTAAAAATTACTTGTCGAGCTTTGGGGTGTCTTAAATGAATGCGTTCGTGAAACGAATAGCGGTTGTCTTGCTGCTATTTATACTTTTTCAGCTTGGCCTTTTCGTTCCCCCGTCATATGCCGCTGAGAAGGGCTCCGCCATTACGATTAAAGAATGGCAGATGAGATGGGAGACAAATGGCGCTAATACAATAACATCCAAAGCTGCGATAGAAGATAGCTGGTTTCCTATTTATCAAGGAGATTCTGACCCTATTAAACCTAGCGGAGTAAATGCAGCCTGGGTTAAAATGGAAATACCTGACACCTTGATGGAGAACCCAGGATTGTTAATTAAAAAGGCCTATGCAGAAAGCGTGCATGTTTATTTAGATGATCGTGATATCTACCACTCGGTAAGAAATTACCGTTATGATGTGAATAAAATATTGTTACCGCTTGATCCATCGCACTCTAATCATACAATTTACATAAAGCTTGAAAGTAAAAATGGCCGAATCGGTATCCCCGATGTCCTAATTTTTGATGATTATCAAGTGCTATTAAAGAATTTCATGCAGCGGGAAATGGTTGATGTCATTCTTGGTTCATCCTTTATTTTTGTTTCAATTATTATGTTTTTATGTGCTGGCTTTGTCAGCCGAAATTTCTTTGTCGGATGGAATGCGCTTAGCGTTACCATTCTTTCAGTAGGTACAATGATTGTTACGTATTCACCCTTTTTATACAGCTTTTACGGCAATTACGGAAAATTGTATTATAAATTATTTGACATTGCTCAGACGGTTACTTTACCTTCAATGATTCTTTTCGTAAGGCAAATTTTTGGGGTCGGACCTTACTCATTAATTAAAATCGCTTTCCGAATTACCGTATCCTACGCGGTCTTTTGCCTAGCATTTATGACTTTCAACCTGCTTACCCACGATCGGTTTAATAGTATTTATTTTTTATTCTCCGTATTTCTGTTTGGAATTGTTATGATTGCAAGCGGTGTTGTCCTCGTCTGGGCATTAGTCTATTATTGTCTGAAAAAAAACAAAGAAGCCTATATTCTATGTGTGGGATTAGGTATATTCCTTTTGACCGTAAGTATGGAAATACTTTGGTTCTATATTAAGGAAACCCATTATGAACTGTATTTATGGAAATGGGGAGTTGTATGCTTCGTCATATCCCTAATTGTCATTCTTGGTAAACGAATAGCGCATAATTATGAACAGGTTGTCGCTTATTCGAAAAAGCTTGAAATGTACAATAACGAACTGCAGCGTTCAGAGAAAATGGAGATTATCAGTCAATTGGCTGCTTCGGTTGCACATGAGGTCCGTAATCCGTTACAAGTCACTAGAGGCTTTCTGCAATTGCTATTTGAGAGATCTTCACAAGAAAAAGAAAAGAGTTATTTAGATCTCTCTATTAACGAATTAGACAGGGCTTCGGCCATCATTACTGATTTTCTGACCTTTGCCAAGCCGCAGAGCGATAATAATGGAGCTCTTGATATTGGTGAGGAATTGGACAAAATTGTAGGAATCCTTATTCCGCTCGCTAATCTGCAGGGTGGAGAAATTACTTTAAAAGCTGGTCGAAAGATGCTTGTACGAGGCAATTCTTCGAAATTCAAACAATGTATTATTAATATAATTAAGAATAGCGTTGAAGCTTTGAATGGCGAAGGGAAAATCGATGTATTTGCTCAAATTGAAGAGGATATGGTTCGTATACAGATCCGCGATAACGGCGAGGGGATGTCAGCGAATGAGCTTGAGAAGCTGGGAGAGCCGTATTTCTCTAAAAAGACAAAAGGTACTGGTCTCGGTCTGATGGTTTCGTTCCGAATTATTGAGAGCATGCAGGGGAAAATTCACTACAGCAGCGTGAAGGGGAAAGGAACGGAAGTTAATATCCAATTTCCTATTTTAAAAGAATAGCGCCGGGCAAGGGCTCGGCGCCAAGTGTACTACCACATTTCTACTTGAGTGGATGGGTCTGATGATTTAGCAGAAGCTTCAGCCGGATGCTGTGGAATTATGAGGTAGTAGTGCTTGGCAGATTCTTCAACTACGGTAAGCTCAAGTCCTTCAGGGATATCAACATCGAAAGCTTCCTTAATTGCACCCTTTGGATCGCTCAGAAGGCGAGCTTTGAAGGTCTCATCTTCCCAAGCTTTTTTAATAATTTGTTCCTTCAAGATTTGTTCTGCCGACATTGATAATCACCCTTTGTCATATGTAATGTTTTTCCTATTTCTAGTCTACCATGACTTAGGGTCTAAATCTATCTATTATTCGACAAAAAGTCGTTCTATGTAACTATTTGGATAGAAATAATTGTAAACCTCCGCCGGATAACAGCAATGAGCGATTCTTTTCGACACGTTTGGCCCCTAATTCAAGATTGGAGCAGATCGACGAATGAAATAAGGAAAGGTATTGTAATTGTACAGAAGAGGCTTCTAAAAAGGAACGATTGAGCTCTGCTTGAGCGGAGTAGGTTTTGAGCAAATCGTTAATGTAGATTGCATTTTGCATTTGTTTTTCTGTAATTGTTCCGGACCAGCCAATTAAATATTTAGAGGCTGCTAATGATATCAAACAGTTATAGCTACCGTCTTTCAGGTCTTCTTTCCAGTCGGCCCAATCATCTGCCATTTGAAGGGTGACAAGCACGTAAGAGATCAAAGCATCTACTTCCTTGATTAACTCTGGCTTGCCGCTCAAAAGAAGAGCTCCGGTACTGGCAAATTTAATGGGAGCAGCCTTATTTGCAATTTTAATCCTATCGTTTTGAAAATAATCCTCTATGTTTTCAGCAGCCACGCTTACAGCCCATTCTTTCACATATTGTCTCATATTTTCCCATAAAGATGATTCGGCTGGGAAAAACTCCAACAACAGCCCATGAGTTTCCAAATGAAATAATTGAGCGATGGAAAGCTTTTGTTTGTTATCCATCTGTACGGAATCCATCGCATCGTCCAGTATAAAATAATAGAGCATGTTAAACACGCCCGCGATCGAAAGCTTTCTCGCTTGCTCGTCGCTAATGGGAGCGATGTCTCTCATCCAGTAGGGAAGCAGATAGCAAATATAGTTTTTGGCGCTATCCGTCTGGAAGACGTCAAACTTTTGCAGATAGTTGAGTCCGATTGCATCAAAGGGTTCGGGAAATAAAGAAATTCTCTTCTTCGCTTCATCAAAGACAATCCGCATCTCGCTTTCAAATGGCGTGAAATAGTTCATTCTGCTCCCCCTCTATTGCTTCTGGAATTCAAGACCGAACATATGGATCTCATGCGAACAGGAGTCGTCATCAAGCCATGCCGACAATTCCTTTTCCCGCTCCTCCGAGATTGGTTCTTGCGTGTAAAGTTCAGTCACACATATCATATAGCGGTAAAGCTTCAGCTTCGTTACCTGATCCTCTGCCTTTAAACGATATCGTTCCGTCCGCAAATGAGCAAAGCCTGCATGGGTCATCTCCAGCTTCAGGCGATCGGCGAAGGAAAGCCATGTTTGAATGGATTGCCGGGATTGTACATATAATTGTGAGAACAGCGGCAAACGGTCATTTACCTGCAAAGCGTTTTCGTCCACGTCCAGCAGTAGGAGATGCCCCCCGGGTGCCATATGCTTATACGCCCATTCGGCAAATTGAATTCGATCAGAGATATGCTGCATAACTAAGCGGGCAACGATTGCTCCAGCGCTGCTTGGTTCGACTGAAGCTGACTCATAGCTCGATAGCTGAAAATCCAGCCCATCTGTTTTTTTGCGGACAGCTCTTTCGAAAATACCTGCTTCATATTCCAGACCTATAAACGGCAGATGAGGATAGGTATCATGCAGTCGCGACAGGTAAGCGCCGTTTCCACAGCCTACATCGATAAGAGCGCTGGACTCTTGTTCCAGAAAGCGAAAGAAGAGCTCATTTTCATGTTCGAAAAAAAGCGTTGTCGTCAATTCAAGCATCTCGTCGAATAGATCGATTGGATGAACAGTCATAGCCCACACCTTTTCTGTTATAATTTTCTAGTCCAACTATAGCACAATGAACTAACCTGTTAAATAGAATAGGATAGGGAGATATTTCTTCTAAATATACAGCTTTACTAAGTTTTGGTTGAGAATGCAGACAGATTCCATTAAAATATAGGGTATGGGTCAAAAGATGAAAAACTAGACCTTAGTCGTGGACACCGTTAATACCCGAGCAGGTTATGAAACCGATGCTCCTGCATTAAAGTAATAGAAGGAAAGATAGTTCTTTAATGTGGAGGTAGTAAGGCATGACAAGCGAATTCGATGTGTACGTAATATTAACCGATACAGGAACGTTGTTTACGAGAACGATCAAGCTCTTCACGAGAGATCCTCTTAATCACGCATCCATCGCTTTTGACAGTCAATTGAACGAGGTGTATAGCTTCGGCCGTAAAAATCCGCATAATCCGTTTTTCGGCGGTTTTGTGAAGGAGAACATGCGGGGGCAGCTGTTCGAGCAAGCGTCGTGCGCGTTGTATCGGATTCGCGTCAATCAGGCAGAGTATGTAAAAATGCGCAATTTAATCGAATATATGGAACGCAATCGCGATCAATATCGTTATAACTTGCTGGGTGTAGTAGGTCTTCTTTTTAATATTCAAATGAAGCGGGAATACGCTTACTTTTGCTCCCAGTTCGTCGCATCCGTCTTTGCGGAGAGCGGCGTGCAGCTGTGCAATAAATCGCCGTTCATGGTAACACCGGGTGATTTGGAGAATACGCCTGTGCTGGAGCTCGTCTACCAAGGTACTCTGCAGTCATACATGGACAGCGGCCTTGGAGGAGGCGTTACAGGCTTGGGAAGAACAATGGCAGCTGTGGAGAGTGCCAGAACAGCATTAACAGGTTGATTGCAATTGTCACATATCCAATTTGAACAAAGGCTGCCCCTTTACAAGGGGCAGCCTTTGTCGTTCTAATATCAAGGCCGATCAGCCATTAACGACTTCGCCGCCGTTTACATGCATCACTTGTCCGGTCACGTAGCTGGCATCATCAGATGCCAGAAAGACGTAGGCGCCAGCCAGCTCATGAGGCTGACCTGCACGCTTCATCGGCGTATCCGCACCGAAGGTCGTAACCGATTGCTCGTCTAAGGACGAGGGGATGAATGGCGTCCAGATCGGCCCCGGGGCAACGCCGTTGACACGAATGCCTTGCTCCGCCAAATTGGCGGAAAGCGAACGGGTAAAGGAGACGATCGCTCCCTTTGTGGCAGAGTAGTCTATTAGCGTAGGGTTGCCCCGATAAGCCGTTACGGACGTCGTATTAATAATAGAAGCGCCTTGCTTCAAGTGCGGCAGTGCAGCTTTGGCCAGAAAGAACATTGCGAACACATTGGTGCGGAACGTCGCTTCCAATTGTTTCTCCGTAATATCCTCCAGCCGCTGCTGGATATGCTGTTCGCCTGCGTTGTTGACGACAATGTCGAGCTTGCCGAACTCCAGCACCGTCCGTTCTACCGCGCTTCGGCAAAACGCTTCATCGCCGACATCGCCAGGAAGCAGCAGGCAGCGTTTGCCCGCTGCTTCTATTTCTTTCTGTACCAATTGAGCATCTTCATGCTCATTATAGTAAGGAATAGAGACGTCACAGCCTTCTAGCGCGAAGGCGATAGCTACGGCACGGCCTATGCCGCTGTCGCCGCCCGTAATGATGGCTGCTTTGCCGGCCAGCTTGCCGGCCGCTTTATAGCTGTCCGATTTGTAGACGGGCAGCGGCTTCATTTGCGATTCGATGCCGGGCTGCTGGGATTGATGCTGCGGCGGGAATTGCGGTGTTTGAGGGGTTGCAGATGATGCTTGCATAAATAGAAGCCTCCTTCCTTTCTATTCTATTGTGGTATAGATGAAGAGGGTTCATACCTTGCCTATTTCCAAGCGTCTATTTATTAGTAAAATTTCAATTGACAATGATTATCATTCGAGATTATACTTCGTTTTAGTACTAAAATAAGCGGTTTATAAACGTTAAGGGGATATCGAAATGAAGTTGAAATTTACAGCATTGATGCTTGCCAGCGCGTTAGTATTTGCGGGCTGCGGATCGAATAAGGAAGCTGTCGAGCCAGCGAAAAACGAACAGCCGGCAGCAGCCCAAGAAATCGGACAAGATGCGCCCAAAGTAGAGAATTGGGATGAAATTACGGAACAATACCGGCAATTCGCAGTAGAACAAGCGGATTCTTTCGTTATTGAAACGGAGAAGTTTGTGAAAGCAGTCAAGTCTGGGGATCTGGAGGGCGCGAAAAAGCTTTATGCGCCAACACGGATGTATTTCGAGCGAATCGAGCCGATCGCCGAAGCGCTGGGCGACTTCGATCCGAACATCGACGCGCGCGAGAACGATGTGGAAGAGAAGGATTGGCGCGGTTTCCACCGCATTGAGAAAGCATTATGGGAGAACAACACGACAGAAGGAATGGACGGGTACGCGGATACGCTTCTCCAGGACGCTAAACTGCTTCGCGCACTGATGGAGACGGTAGAGGTGGAGCCGAGCTTACTCGTGACCGGAGCGGTGGAACTGTTGAATGAGGTTTCCTCCTCCAAGGTTACAGGAGAGGAAGAACGTTATTCCCATACCGATCTTTATGATTTCGCTGCGAATGTTGAAGGTGCGAAAAAAATATATGAATTGCTGAAAGTCGAGCTTGGCAAGCAAGACGCCGAGCTGGAATCGGAAATTGGCACCAGCTTCAAAAATCTCGAAGAAGCGTTGGCATCTTATAAGAGCGGGGACGGATATGTCTCTTATCTGGATTTGAAACAGGAAGACACGAAAAAGCTGAGCCAGCTGCTGGACGCGCTTGCCGAGCCGTTGTCGCAGATGGGCACCATTCTGGGGGCATAACGTGATGAGCAGCAACGGCAAAGAGCGGGATAAACAACGAGAACAAAATCAAACCTCTTCGCCGCCTGGAGACAGCGTGCTGGAGAAACCGCTTAGCCGCAGAGATATGCTGCGGCTGGCGGGAACTGGTGGCGCCGGGCTATTGCTTGGCGCCGCTGGCGTTGGCGGTATTATGGGCGCATTTAACCGGGCAGCCACAGCAACAGTTGAAACTGCGACCGCCTCCAAAGCAGCCGATACAATTGAGTTTTATGGTGAGCATCAGGCGGGCATTGTGACGCCTGCTCCTGACTTTCTATTGTTTGCGGCCTTTGATTTGACCGTTTCTAGCAAGGAAGAGGTCCGGAAGCTGTTCCAGGCATGGACGAAAGCTTCAGCAGCTCTGGCTAAAGGGCAACTGCTCGGCGACAGCAATGACCGTCTTAACCTTCCGCCTTCCGATACTGGGGAAGCTGCTGGCTTGTCGCCATCGCGAACGACGATTACGTTTGGCGTGGGTGCTACCTTCTTTGATGCCCGCTTCGGGCTGTCCGCTCAGCGGCCGGCTGCGTTAGTCGACATGCCTGCCTTTGGAGGCGATGAGCTTCAGGAGCAATGGACAGGCGGCGATATCGGCGTTCAAGTGAATGCCGATGATATGCAGGTCGCTTTTCATGCCATCCGCAGCTTGGCAAGAATTGCCCGAGGCAAAGCGGTACTGAGGTGGACGCAGGAGGGCTTTCAAAGAACGGGGAAAGCGGATCCTGCTGGCGCTACCCCGCGTAATTTAATGGGATTCAAGGATGGAACGGGCAACCCGGATGCAAAGAATACGGCGAAAATGAACGATATCGTCTGGGTGCAACAAGGCGACGGCGAACCGTGGATGGCAGGCGGAACCTATATGGTTGCACGGCGCATCCGCATTCGGGTCGAAGTATGGGACCGTTCTACCCTTGGTGATCAGGAAGCGACCTTCGGGCGTCACCGTGATAGCGGCGCACCGCTTGGAGGAAGCAAGGAGTTTGAGGCCGTTGATCTGAAAAAAAACGGCGAAAACGGGAAACCGCTCATCCCGGTCAACTCGCATATGGCGCTTGCGCGAGGGGACGGCTCAATTGAAATATTACGCAGAGGTTATTCGTACTCCAGCGGCATGGATCATCGGACCGGCCAACTGGATGCGGGCTTGATGTTCGTCTGTTTTAATCGCGATCCGCGAAAGCAGTTTATTCCGATGCAGCAAAAGCTTGGCCAAAGCGATCGCTTGAACGAATATATCGTGCATACCGGAAGCGCGATGTTCGCTTGTTTTCCTGGTGTGCAGCCGGGCGGCTACATTGGTGAAACATTATTTTAATCGCTCTATTGTTCACATAAGGAAGGGGCGGCCACATCTATGGTTGCACATGTAAAGAAGCTATTGCCGCGCAAGCTGGCAGCTTCCGTTTTGCTGCTTGTAATAACCGTTAGTTTCATTTCAACAGTTCCATCCGGTTTCACTCATGCGGGAGCTGCTGCCGCCAATGCAGTGGCTAGCGCCGATTTGGCTGCTGGAGAGCTCAACGATCTTCTGCCGCTAGTGGGAGGAGCGTTGGCTTCCGCCGGTCAGGACGATTGGAGCGCCGCTGCCGGACATGTGGCAGACGCGAATAAGCTGTGGAAGCAGCTGGCGGTGAAGTCAACAGGGCTCTCGGCTGACGTAGAGTCTGCGTTTGCTCATGCCGATAAGGCATTGAAGGCAGCGAGTGAGGAGCCTAAGGAAGCGAAGGATGCTTTATCGACGTTGACTAAAGCAATCAATCGCTATGTGAAAAGCACAGCAGCACCCGCTCCCGATACGGCCGCATTGAACGGCAAGGAAGCGGCTGTTGGTCTGCTTCCGACGGCCGAGCAGCTGCTAGCTGATATTCAAGCGGGCGAATGGAGCAAGGCGAATGCCGCCTATAAGGGGATCAATGACAGCTGGCCGCCAATCGAACAAGCGATCCGGACTGACAATACGACGGTGTATGGCAAGCTGGAGACCGCAATGAGCATGATACGGATTGCGCTGCAGGCAGAGCCGCCGCGTGCGGAGCAAGCGGAGAAGGAGACCTTGTCATTCATTGCCGTTATTCAAGATTATAAGGATGGCAAGCTGAATGCACAGAACGATGAATCCGCTACAAGCAAGCTGACGATTGCCGATTTAATTGTGATACTCGATAAAGCATCTAAAGATATTGCATCCTCTCATTTGGAGGAAGCAAACGGCCAGATGAATGCGTTCATCGCTACCTGGCCGGCGGTTGAAGGGCAAGTTCAAATACGGGGAGCCGACATTTACAGCAAGATTGAGATTAAGATGACGGACGTATCGAAGTACTTGCTTGCCAGCCCTCCCGCTCCGGACAAAGCGGAAGCGGTTGTTGCATCAATGCGCGAACTGCTGGCACCGTTAGTTACGGACAAAAAATATACAGCGTGGGATGCCGGTATGATTTTATTCCGTGAAGGGCTGGAGGCCATTCTTGTTCTGGCTGCTTTACTTGCTTATCTGAAGCGTACGGGCAATCAAGCCAAAAGCGTCTGGGTCTGGTCAGGTGTATGGACAGGGCTGGGACTTAGCGTCGTCTTGGCCATTGTGCTTACGACAGTTATCGCACAGGCGTCTGCTGGCAGTGCCAGGGAAGCGATGGAGGGCATTACGGGCCTCGCTTCCGTCCTGCTCATGCTGACAGTGGGCAATTGGCTGCATAACAAGTCGAATATGCGGGCGTGGAACAGTTATATTGACGGGAAAATGGGCAGCGCTATTGCGCGTGGAAGCTTATGGTCGCTGTTTATCGTATCCGGCCTCGCTATTTTGCGGGAAGGGGCGGAGACCACGATCTTCTACGTGGGTATGTCTTCGTCCATCGCGGTGTCCGATATGATCATCGGTATTGCGGTTACCTTTATTGTGCTGCTGGCGCTTGGTTTTGCGATTATCCGCTTTAGCGCGAAGCTACCGATCCGGCCGTTTTTCCTGACGGCTTCGGCGTTAATTTATTATCTGGTCATCCGCTTTCTCGGCGAAAGCATTCACTCGCTGCAGGTTGCGGCTTGGCTACCGGCTCATTCATCGGAGCACTTGCCGAGCATCCGTTTCCTGGGCGCATACCCGACTTGGGAGACGGCATTGCCGCAGCTTCTCTTTATTGTCTTCATCATCGGCCGAGTCCTATGGGTTCAGCTTGGGAAAACGGCGGGCGTACAAAAACCGGCAACGGAATAGCCTCTGTGAAAGGATGTTTGGCAGCGAGCAGCCAAATATCCTTTTTTTCGCCCGAATGTGGTAAAATGAGACATAAAGCATGGCATAGAAAGTAGGGGAATGCGATGAAAGGTCAGAACTTTCTGATTGCCGCCTTGGCGTTTGCTTTTGTTATCGCCTGGTTTGCGGTTATTAACGTTGATTCAGTGCAAGTTAATTTCATGTTTACGAAAACGCAAATTCCGCTTATCCTCGTCATATTGGCTTCTACGCTATTCGGAGGGCTTATCGTCGGTTCATTCGGCATAATCCGCCAATTCCGTCTTCAGCGCACCGTCCGTTCGCTTGAGAAACGGCTTGCTGAGCTGGCTCCGCCGTCGGAGGATGGAATTGCAGGTGCAGCAGCTCATCCCGTATCGGAGAAAGAGACGGAGGCTCCGGCTTCCAAGAGCTCCACGCAGGCGACCGGATCGGCTGAATAAATGCACGATTCGGCCTTGCCGTTTGCGTAAAGGCTTGATATGCTTGGATAGTAAGGCTTGTGAATAAAAGCGAGGTGATCGTATGTCCGCTAATGAACAAAATCAAAATGAAGCCGTTGAGCAGCCGAAAAAGCAGCTCACGCAGGCTGAGAAAGCCAAGCAGCTGCTGGCGCAGAGGAAGAATGGCCAAGGAAATCTGCCAGGCAAGCAGCACCAATCGACTAATATGCAAGAAATGAGAAGTCAAAACACGAAAAAAGTCAACAATCAGCGTAAAAAAATGGGCGTATAGCCCGGTGTCGGCATCGAAATCGAAGACCTTCAAATCCGTTGTATTCGGATTGGAGGTCTTATTTTATTTAGCGTCTGTTCATCGCTTTAAAGGTATATTCCGCCAATAAATGCCTCATGCTGATTACCAGATCATGAATGAGGCGGAAGGATGGCGGTCATTGTGCACTTTTCACCAAGAAAGTGGCAGAGGCTTATGGCTCTCGGGGCAATTTCTGCATTTCTGTTGATCCAACAGGGCGGTGCTCCGATCCCCCATACGGAGTGGGCTTATCCGGTGATGCAGGATATGGGTGATGAAGCAGCAGAGGGGCAGCCATGGACGGTACGTTTTACCTCCAAAGGCTATAATTATACGCTGGCGAAGGCTGAGCCCAAGGAAGGAGCTTACCTGGGGGCTTACGTATTGCAGGATCGCGAGATCGGCTATAGCATGGCTGAGTTTAATCGCAGAACGGATAAGAAGCATGCGAGCTACTTCAAATATGTCGGCTATGGCGAGCCCTTTCCCGCGCAGTGGGTAGAGCAGGTGAAGGAACAGGGTGCGTTTCCTCATATCGCTTGGGAACCGAACAGCGGATTGGATGCTGTCCAAGATGACGAATATTTGCATGCCTTCGCCAAAGCGGCGAATGCGGCAGATGTTGCTATTTTCCTGAGGTTCGCCTCGGAAATGAATGGGACTTGGACAGCATACAGCGGTGATGCGGAACGCTATATTCAAGTATGGCGGATGGTTCATGATGTATTCGAGACAGAAGCGCCCCAAGTGGCGATGGTATGGACGGTATTAAATGTGCCCGAGCTGCCGATAGAAAGCTTTTATCCCGGTGATGCCTATGTCGATTGGGTCGGTTTGAACGTGTATAATGTAAAGTATCATAACGGAAATGTCAGGCAGCCAGCACAGTTTGAGGACCCGCTCATGCTTCTTGATTATGTATACAACCGGTTCAGCCGGCGAAAACCGATACAGCTGTCGGAGTATGGGGCGACCCATTTCACGGCCGTTGACGGCGTGCCTGATCTGGACTTTGCGGCGGACAAAATAAAACGGCTGTACAGGTCGCTGCCCGAGCTGTATCCGCGGGTAAAGGCAGTTTATTATTTCGACGTGAACAATTTGACGGAATACAACGAATCCCGCCGCGTCAATAATTACGCGATAACGGCGGACGATGATCTGCTGGAGGCCTATAAAAGCGTAATCGCGAACGTTCATTATTTGAGCAGCGCTGCACCAAGCCCAAAGGATAACGACAGAACCATTAGCGAAACCTTTACGTATCGCGGATTCCTTTTTTACAAGGATGGCGTGCTGTATGCGGATCAGACCTTGTTTACGACGCTGCTCAACGTTCAGCTTTATTCGGTGGGAGCAAACGGGGAGCAGGCAGTATTGACTCGCTGGTTGTCCATTTCCGATACGTTAAAGACGGCACAGGTTGATGTCATACGCCATAAAATATGGAGCGGCTATAAAATGGACGGCAACGTTCCAATTAACAGGGAATTGATCGCGCTTCCCCTGCTCTCAACTGCCAAATCACTGGGCTATAAGGTGAAAGTGAACGGAACTGCCATCAACATACGGGAATGAATACGCTCTTACCCTCGCATAATGTACATACATCAACTTTCACATAATGATACATGACGGAGGGATTACGATGACGGCGACCAAATCTTCCATCAGCATTTATTTGCTTGCCGGAGTTGCCACGACTCAGACGGCATTCAATGAATGCAGAGATAAGCTGGACCGGCTGTTCCGTTCTGACGGATTGGAGCCGTTTATTCATATTTTGCATCCGTACGGAGACGCAAGCCGCAATTTATACAGGCAAATCGTTGAAGTAGGGAGCGATCTCAGCAACCGGATCGGAATCGGACGGGTTGGGGCAAAAGCTGCTTTTCGCAAAATTATGGAAACGCTGCGGGACGAGGATGAGCCAACGCTCCTTATCGGACATAGCGGAGGGGGCATTGCTGCTTATCAAGCTGGCAGAATGCTGCATAACCAGCGTTTGGCACGCAATGTCCGAATCGTGCAAGTCGGTTCGCCACGCATCCCGATACAGCCTGATTTGAGGGATCGCGTCAGTTATTTTCATTCGGTTGACGCAGATGGCAAATTGAATGACCCGATAAGCCGGATCGGCAGCTGGGGAGGCTGGCAGGCTGAACGGGGTAGGACAGTTCCCCAATGGAACCGGATGAAGCATGCGCCCGTTAAGGTGGAAGGCATTCCGCTAATCGGCGGGCATGCCCATTATTTCCGCCATCAGCAACCCTTTATTGATCAGGATGCGGTATGCAACCTCGATAAAACGATCGATCGGGTGCGCGTCTGGTTGAAAGGCTGGGGCTGATTCG
Source organism: Paenibacillus radicis (ex Gao et al. 2016) (assembly GCF_014641555.1). Lineage (GTDB taxonomy): Bacteria > Bacillota > Bacilli > Paenibacillales > Paenibacillaceae > Pristimantibacillus > Pristimantibacillus radicis. Next base: position 191,632 of record NZ_BMHY01000010.1, on the reverse strand, counting down.
TTACACTGAAGACAGCAGCTTTGCTGGATTCGGGAACGAAGGGGTTGTTAATGGATGGCGAATACTCATACCTATACGAAGCGGGAAGAAATCGCAAATGCTATTACACATGGCATTGGTGCCGCATTAAGCGTAGCCGCATTGGTGCTGCTCATCGTCTTTGCCGCATGGAAAGGCACGGCTTTCCATGTTGTCAGCTTTACAATTTACGGAAGCGCAATGTTTCTGCTCTATGCGGCATCGACGCTGGTTCACAGCTTTCCGGAAGGGAAAGCGAAGCGTGTCTTTGAATCGCTTGATCACTCTTGTATTTACGTGTTTATAGCCGGCACCTATACGCCGATTCTATTGCATATCGTTCAGGGTACTTTAGGCTGGGTGCTGTTCGGAATCGTGTGGGGCTGCGCATTGGTCGGAGTTGTGTTTAAATCATTTTTCGCTTCCAAATTTCTATTTACTTCTACAATCGTATACATTGCGATGGGCTGGATGATCGTGTTTGCATGGAAACCGTTAACAGATCATTTGGCGCCAGGAGGACTGCAGCTCCTTATTACCGGAGGGTTGCTGTATACGTTTGGAACGATTTTTTATATGTGGCGCGGTTTTCCTTATCATCATGCAGTATGGCACTTATTCGTGCTTGGGGGCTCGATCGTTCATTTCTTCGCGATTCTGCTCTATATATTGCCGAACGGATAAGCCGTCTTATCATCCTCGCTTCGGAGCGGGGATTTTTTTATGCGTTTCATTAATCGTCAATGGGGCACCAGCCTGGATTTTCTGCACATAAAGAAGCGGCGAAAACGGGATCTTCTTGAACCAGATCGGCGAAGTAGCTGCTTAGGACATGATTGCCGGAAACGGAGCCCATGCGAAAAGAACGCTTAACCTCACCTTTTACATGCATGTAGTAATACGTTTTTTTTGTATCAGGCGACTGATAGACGAGCGGCGGCAGATGAGGCACGATGTCATATTCATTCTGGAAACGCCAGTGGGTCGCCATCTTCGCATTGTAGGCGCGCACAAACTTTACGTCACCGACGCGGGGCGCTCCAAAGGTATAGACAATTGGAGTTCTGATTGCCGTATTGTTCGCAATATCAAGTGCCGCCAGCGTCGAAAGCGAGCCTCCCAGGCTATGGCCCGTAATGAATAAGGGCTTGTCAGGAGGCAACTGCTGAATTAATGCGAGCACTTGCGGACGGATGGCCGTATAAATATCGGTGAAGCCTTTATGCACCTGACCGCAATTTTTAACGGGCGTATAGGGCGTTTGCTGGGCAATAAAGTCGGCTACCCAATCGACGGCGGAGCCGGAACCCCGGAAGGCGAGCACCGAGGATCTTTCGGATTGAAGCACATAGCCGAACTTTTCCTCGGCATAATCATAAACCTCTCCAGTGAAGGAACCTTCCAGGCTGTAATTTCGAGGAACGATAAACAGGCCGTCACTGTTATCGAATTGTACGTATGTTTGTCCGCATACGGCGGCTAGAAACAAAGCGGTCCGCATATCCAATTCCTGCGGTTGCTGCCGCTGCCGGGTGGGCTGCTGGGTTTTCGTTCGAGTAGCCATCATGAACCCTCCGCTCTCATGCGCAAGCTGATCTTGTATTGTATGAAAGGGTGGGCAACTTGGTACCTATTCCTCTCTTAGATTGGTTGCCGCTTCAATTAAATTGATGCGCAGCCGGAGGGTTGCGGTTATAATGACGTTGAACCGCGATTGTCATTTTTTATAAATTGGAAGGAGATCGAACAAATGACTCTTCGAGTTGGGATGGTTGGGACAGGCTGGTTTGGCCGTATGCATGCAGAGAAGTTGTCAAAAATGGACGATATTCATGTATCCGCTTTCTGCGGGACGAGCAAGGAGAAAGCAGAAGCGGCAGCACTGCCTTTTAACGATGCCAAAGGGTATGATTCTATAACGGAAATGCTCGATGACCGCAAGCTGGATGCGGTATATATTTGCGTACCTCCTTTTGCCCATGGCGAGACGGAGCTAGCGCTGGTGGAGAGAGGCATTCCGTTCTTGGTGGAAAAGCCGATCGGATTGGATGTGGAAACTCCGGCAGCGATAGCGGAGGCCGTTGAGCGCAGCGGTCTCATCACGTCGGCAGGTTATCATTTCCGCTATATGGAAGGAACGGAGCGGGCGAGAGAGCTGCTGAAGGAAAGAACAGCCTTAATGGCGCTTGGTTATTGGATGGGCTCGATGCCGGGCGTATACTGGTGGCGGAAAATTGATGGCTCAGGCGGGCAATTCGTTGAGCAAACGACCCACATCGTTGATCTGCTGCGCTATTTGATGGGTGAAGTAACGGAAGTATATGCTGCTTACGGAAATCGGATCATGGCGAGCAAAGAGGAAGGGGTTACTGTTCCAGATGTGGGAACCGTTACGCTGAAGCTGGCTAGCGGAGCGGTAGCGACGATCAGCAATACTTGCGGCATTCAAGGCGGAGACCGTGCCGGACTGCATATTTATACAGATCAAGGCGTGCTTGAGCTGGGGAGCGACGGCGGTCTGAAGGATTTGCGTTCGAATACGAAGACGGAATATTTAAGCGGTAACGATCCTTATCAGGCGGAAAATGAAGCATTCCTTCATGCGATTCGAACCGGCGATACGAGCCGTATTCGCTCTTCATATGCGGATGCATGGCTTACGCATAAAGTGACGATAGCCGCTAATCAATCTGCAGAGACAGGCTTGCCTGTAAAATTATAATTATAAAAAAAGAGCTGTACCTTAACGGGTCAATGTCATCAGGGTAACTTAATGACATTGACCCAGGATTCAATGACATTAGGAGAGCTTACTTAATGACATTGAATCAAGGGTACAGCTCTTTTTTATTTCGAGGAGCGGCTGCGGCGTTTCGGCAGCGGTGGAGGTGAAGCGTGATCCCCGCCGCTTGCTTGCGATTGCTTGATGCCGAAGATTTCGCTTATCTTCAAACTTTCACCTTGTCCCATAATATGCTTGTCCGTCGGTTTCCGGCCGGTCAATAGATCACCCGTCCAGCCTTTGCGCCAGAGCCAGATGTAGATCAGCACGGTGACGGCAAATACGATGCCGCAGAGCAGTGCAAAGCCCCATTTATGCTCATCAAATGGCAGCCTATTGAAATTCGTCCCCCAAATCGCGGCCAGAACGGAAGCGGGCGTGAACAATACGGTGAAGATGGTCAGCGTCTTCATGATGTCATTGCCGCGGAAGCTGGAGATCGATCCGTCCATTGAGATAAGCGTATCGATCTCAAACGCATAATGCTTCAGCAAATTTTCAATCCGATCCAGCCGATGCGTCATTCGTTTGAAGTTGTCGCTTTCGATCAATAGATCCATGAAAGCCTCTTTGGCAGCGCCGTGAAGCTCTCGTATAGGCAGAAACAAATGGCTCCAATGGAGCAAATCATAACGGCGCTCGAAAATAACATCCATTAAGCCCGTACGGTTGGAGCTGCGCATTGTGCCTTCCAGCTGGCCAAGCCGATATTCAAACTCATCCAGACCTCCATGAAAAGGAGCCAGCACGACGCTTACCATGACGAACAGAGCCTCAGGTGCAGAGGAGCAGCTCTCCAGACGCGCAACGACCGTATCGGCCTGCAGCCGGATCATCAGACGCAAATCATCATGAAGCGTTACCAGCCTATTCTGAGACAGCCAGAAATGAAACGGAATCGTATCGCTATGCTGCTCTGAGGCTTGGAACATGACGGTGCCATAAACATAAGGGCCGGATTCAAGCGATTCGGAGACGATGACCTGATTGGTCGTTCTCTCCATACATTCATCCAGCCAGGCAGCGCATTCCGGGAGGGCTGCTTTAATTCGCGCCAGCTTGGACTCCTGATCTTCCGTCTCTTGGGATAACTTTATATCGGATTCGCTGCCGGCTGGCGGCGAATTGTTTTTCTTGAATTTACGGCTGGGCAGTCCGTCTGCCGATACCGCTTGCTGCCGTTCCTGCTGCAGCACATGCCACTCCCACTCTGCGGGATATTGAAGCACCCGATGAATCATCGATTTGCCCCCTGCTTGTCCGATTTCCAATACACTTCCTTCCATCATAACTCGAACCGCTATGATGCACAACCTGCATGAATGCCTATCTTGAATTGCATATGATTTGAGTGATCCAACTAGAGATTGGGAATAGCTAATTGGGAATAAGCGAAGTTGGACTCAGTCAGGAGGAATTAGAATGGCTAAAAAGATTGCCGCATTCGAAACACAGCGGCAGGTTATTGATACGATTGCCGCTATGCAGCAGGCCGGTTTTGAGACAGGCGAGCTGAAAATCTACGCTAAAGATGCTACGCACTCCCGCAGAATTGAAGCGGAGAGCGATATGCATGTGGACGAGATCAGAGAGCTCGCAGAGACGAGAGAGAACACGTCCCCTTATGATCGCGCAGGCATGACCTTTGCGGCTCCCGGCATACTGGCGGGCAGCGGTGTTAGCGGCACGGCAGGCTGGAACGGTATATTTGGCGCTGCTTTTATAGGAGACGACGCTGGTGTGACGCAGGCCTTGATGGCAAGCGGCTTAGATACGAAGGAATCTGATTTTTGCCGCAACGCTTTGGAAAATGGGCAGATCATCGTTGTCGTCGAGACCGACGAAAGCAAGTCGCTGCTCGATAAGGATGGCGGCCCGGATTTGTCTAAGCTGGGGATAGCGGAGTCAGTGTTCCGCCAATATGAAGCCTACCGGATCATAGACGGCTCCTAGCGGAGCGATGGTTTACATAGAAGCCATTGCGGGTGCAATGGCTTTTTATGCGACTAACGTTAAATTTTCAAGAGAGACGGCCTATCCAGTCCTACAATCGGGGCTATGGGATGGTCCTTGCCTTGAATACTGTCCCGAATGATTTGTGCCGCTATAATGCTGTATACCGAACCGTTGCCGCCATAGCCAAGACCATAATACAAGCCTGGTATATTGGGGTCCTCGCCTATAAAGGGCAGATTATCGCGAGACTCCCCAAAGGTGGCACTCCACTCATAATCGAATTCGGAGTCCAGCCCCGGAAACAGTGCATGAAGCTTCTCTTGGAGCTGACGAATGCGCTTGTGCCGCGCCTTCTCGCCTTCAATCGGATGCTCCGTATGCTCGTCCAGTCCGCCGATGACAATCCGGTCGTCGACGGTTGTGCGCAAGTAAAGGTAAGGTCTGGCCGTCTCCCAGATCATGAGCCGTTCCGGCCATAAGCGGTCGAGCAATGAACTGGGCTGTACACGGGTTACTGCAGCAAATGACCGGTTAAGCTCTGCTTTCACTAAACGGCCTCGCAATTCTTCCGGCTCGTAGCCAATAGCGAATATGACATGTTTCGCGGTTACTTCATGACCGTCCGCAGTCGTTAGAATATGCCTGTCGGCGTTTGTCGAGCGGCGTTGTCCGGTAATGTCGGTGTGTTCATAAATACGGAGGCCGGCTCTAGCCGCATGATCAGCTGCTGTTTGAATGAAGCGGAACGGATTGATCTCGGCGTCCCCTCGGGTAATGATTGCGCCGGGACGACGGAATGGAAAGCGTGAAGAAATATCGTCCGGGCTCCAGAACTCGACATCGAAGCCATGCTTCTTCAAAGTCTCGAATTCCCGCTTCAGCTTGGGGAGGTCCTGTTCAGAGCTGGCGTAATAAAGACTGCTGCGATTGCGGAACCCCACATCTCGGGGCAACTGCTCGCAAATCTGTCCAAACCGCTTAACCGCTTCCTCGCATGCTTTATAAAACTGCACGGCTGGCCCTTCGCCGATTTGATCGATCAGATCGCAAAGCATGATGTCATTGGAAAATTGGAGCAGGCCTGTATTGGCGGAACTGCTTCCTCCGGCGATCGTCCCGCGCTCCAGCACGGCTGCGGATATACCTGCTTCTGCCAGGGAGAGACCGCACACAATGCCGGACATCCCGCCGCCGACGATGGCGACATCAACTTGCAAGGGAGCACCTAGCGGCTCATACGTTTGAACAGATTGTAAAGTCGTTGGCCAAAATAACTCTCCGGTATGCAACTCTTTCATGAAAGAACGCTCCTTCTTGAACGAATAGGGGACAAACAATAAATTTACTATGTCCAGTCGCATCAGCGCGGATACGGCATTGCGCAAGGCAACCTATTGCGGTTTGTTCAAGCTTCGCATGGCCTCTCGGTAAGAGGTGGGGGATTGGCCGTAAAAACGGCGGAACTGCTTGGAGAAGTAAAGTGAATCCTGCAATCCGACCGAGGCAGCGATTTGTTCAATTGTCAGCTCGTCGCGTTCCCGCAACATTTGCCGCGCTTTATCGATGCGAAGCTTCAATAGAAATGTAACGGGGGATACGCCGGTATGACGTTTGAACAAGCGGGACAGATACGCCCGGTTATAGCCAAGGGATTCAGACATCTGTTCGATGGATACCGGATGGGCATATTGGGTCGACAAGTAATGAATAACCTGCTGCAGCAGCCGCTCGCTGCCATCGGCAGCTTCCAGTCCGGAATTTCCCGCAGCCTGTTGTGCCGCTTCCCGGTACTCCGCTGCGAGCAAATGTAGATAGCCAGCCGCCTTCAAGGGTGCCGAAGAGCCGCCTAGCCGAAAGCTGTTGAAGATAAGGTTATAGAGGACGGGAATACGGCGGTTAGCTGCATTGTCTGCAACGGGCTGTGCGGTAGACAAACCTGCGGCGGCGACAAGTCCGGGAGCTTCAGGTCCGGTAAAAGCGACCCAGCGATACCGCCAAGGGTCGGCTTGATCGGATTCGTAGCTGACTAATTGCTCGGGCTCGATTAGAAACGTATCGCCGGTTTGCAACTCATGCCGTTTGCCCCCGCATTCGAATACGCCCTTCCCGCTGAGCACAACATGCATTAAGTAAAAGTCATACACCTTAGGGCCTAGCCGATGAGCAGGCTTCGTCTGGCTTTCTCCGCCAAACAGCACATTCGTCCCAGCCTCGGGAACCATGACGGGATTGGAAGCAACCGTGTAGAAATCTTGTCGCCGCATACGATAATCAGCCCTTCTGTTCATGGAATGGATGAAAACGAGTCTTGTCTTTTTATGATACCATGCAACAGGCTTAACATAAAAGTCACATAAATCCATATGAAACTCATTTTCCGCCATTTGTTTACGCACGACGTTGCGCTATACTGTAGTGGAATCTACTACCTCATAACAAAGGAATGTGATCGCATAATGGCAAACATCCAAGCGCTGACACAGCAATTTATACAGCAATATGGTGAGAATGAAACATCGATTAGCGTATTTCACGCGCCAGGCCGCGTCAATCTGATCGGCGAGCATACAGACTACAATGGAGGCTACGTATTTCCAGCGGCATTGACGTTCGGAACGACGCTCCTTATCCGCAAACGCGCGGACAATCAATTGGGCCTTGCAACGACAAACTTCCCTTCCTCCAAGCAATTTTCGCTGGATTCGATCGTATTCGACGAAGCTGACGACTGGATGAACTATCCGAAGGGGATTGTACATGAGCTTCAACAAACCGGAGTGAGCTTCAAAAACGGCTATGACCTGCTCTATCACGGCGAAATTCCGAATGGCGCCGGATTGTCCTCTTCCGCTTCGATCGAAGTCGTAACGGCATACGCGCTGCTTACGCTGGAAGGTCTGCCGACAGATACGGTGAAGATCGCTCTGCTCTCGCAAAAATCGGAAAATGAATTCAACGGCGTTAAATGCGGCATCATGGACCAATTCGCAGTTGCCAACGGCAAGAAGGATCATGCCATTCTGCTGATGTGCGACACGCTGGAATACGATCTGATTCCGTTCCAATCGGGCAGCTACAAGCTGGTGATCGGCAATACGAACAAACGCCGCGGCTTGGTGGACTCCGCTTACAACGAGCGCCGCAGCCAATGTGACCAGGCGGTAGAAGAGCTGAAAGCAGCATTCCCAGATTTGACGCTGCTCGGTCAGCTTACGCTGGAGCAATTCAACGCTAACAAGCACTTGATCAAAGAAGACGTCGTTCGCAACCGCGCACAACATGTCGTGGAAGAAATTGACCGCGTTCTGCAATCGATCAAAGCGCTGAAAGCCGATGATTTGGCTCAGTTCGGCCAACTGATGAACGGCTCCCATGATTCGCTCCGCGATCTGTATGAAGTAACAGGCGCAGAGCTGGATGCGATGGTAGACGCTGCACGCGGCGTAGAGGGCGTGCTTGGCTCCCGGATGACCGGAGCTGGCTTCGGCGGCTGTACGGTATCGCTTGTACATGAAGACAGCATCGAGCTGTTCAAAGAAGAAGTAGGGCGCAAATATACAGAAGCAACCGGCTTGACGGCTGACTTCTATGTCTGCACCATCGGCAACGGCGTCGAACAGCTGGTTTAATACCGACTCATCATAACAAAGGGAGAGTGACGGATATGGCAGTATTGGTTACGGGCGGAGCCGGTTATATCGGTTCCCACGCTGTTGCCGCATTAGCGGAGCGCGGAGAGGAAATCGTAGTTGTCGACAATTTGCAGCAAGGTCATCGCGATGCGGTTACCGGCGGCAAGCTGTATGTTGGGGATTTGAGAGACGCTGATTTTTTGGAGACGGTATTTAAAGAGAACAAGATTGATTCCGTTATTCACTTTGCGGCGAACTCGCTGGTAGGCGAGAGCATGACGCTGCCAGGCAAATACTATCATAACAATGTGTACGGAACGCTTTGCCTGCTGGAAAAAATGATCGAGCACAATGTGCTTCGCATCGTGTTCTCTTCTACGGCTGCAACTTATGGCGAGCCGGAGAACGTGCCGATCGACGAATTTGACCGCACGCTGCCAACGAACGCTTACGGCGAAACGAAGCTGGCTATGGAAAAAATGATGAAATGGTTCGATGTCGCACATGGCTTGAAATATGTGTCGCTGCGTTATTTCAATGCAGCAGGCGCACATCCGGACGGCAAAATCGGCGAAGACCATAGCCCTGAGACGCATCTGGTACCAATCGTACTGCAGGCTGCGCTGGGCAAGCGTCCGCATATTTCTGTGTTTGGCGAAGACTATGAGACGCCAGACGGCTCTTGTATTCGCGACTATATTCACGTCAGCGATTTGGCTGAAGCCCATGTACTGGCTGTACACCGCTTGAGAAGCGGGGCTGACAGCGCAATTTATAATCTGGGCAACGGGCAAGGCTTCTCGGTGAAGGAAGTCATCGACATCGCCCGCAACGTTACAGGCCGCGAAATCAAGGCGGTAATTGAGCCGCGCCGCGCTGGCGATCCAGCCGTACTGGTTGCTTCCTCGGACCGTGCCCGCAAGGAGCTGGGCTGGGAGCCGAAGTTCGCAAGCCTGGAGGACATTATCCGCAGTGCATGGGGTTGGCATCTGGCTAATCCGGAAGGCTACGCAAAAGGCTAAAGATCAAAGGTCGATAGCTGCGTACAGAATACCGAGAGGAGAACGCACATCATGACGGACCCGCAATACGCACAGGCTAATGCTCAAAACGCTTTGCTGAACATCGAACGGCTCGTCCGCTTCGCGCTTCGCGAAGGGATGATCGAGGCGCTTGACGTCAACGCATCGCGAAACGCCTTGCTCGATTTGTTCGGCTTCACGGAGCCGTATGAGGGAGAAGTGCCGGAAGAACAATTAGAGAGCGCAGTAGAGCTGCTCGAGTCGCTTCTCGATTACGGATATTCCATCGGTTTGATTACCGATAACATTACGACTTACCGCGATTTGCTGGACGCACGGATTATGGGGCTGCTTATGCCCCGGCCTTCCGAGACAGCAAGCGCATTTGCCAGAACGGCGGAACAAAAGGGAGTGGCGGCAGCTACCGACGCTTTCTACAAGCTGAATATCGATTCCAACTATATTCGGATGGATCGCATCCGCCGCAATAAATATTGGCTTCACGAGACGGACTATGGCGCTTTGGAAATTACGATCAATCTTTCCAAGCCCGAGAAAGATCCGAAGGAAATCGCCTTGCTTCGCTCGATGCCGCAGGCGCATTATCCGAAATGTCTGCTATGCGCCGAGAATGTCGGCTATGCGGGACGCGCGGATCATCCGGCCCGTCAGAATCTGCGCGTGCTGCCGTTGACACTGCAAGATGAGCCTTGGTTCTTCCAGTACTCGCCTTATGTGTACTACAACGAGCACAGCATCGTATTCAAAGGCGCGCATGAGCCGATGGTAATTTCGCATAGCTCATTCGCTAGGTTGCTTGATTTTGTCGAGCAGCTGCCGCATTACTTCATCGGCTCCAACGCGGACTTGCCGATTGTCGGGGGCTCGATTCTTAGCCACGATCATTTCCAGGCAGGACGCCATACGTTCCCGATGGAAAAGGCACCGATCGAAGCGACGTTTGCTGATCCGGCATTGCCTGGCGTATTCTTTGGCATCGTCAGCTGGCCGATGTCCGTCATTCGCGTAAGCGGCTCCTCGAAGAGCGACGTTCACCGTGCGGCTTGCCGTTTGCTTGATGAATGGCGGGGTTACAGTGATACTAATGCGGAAGTGCATGCCTTTACGGAAAATGCCGATGGCAGCCGTACGCCGCATAATACGATTACACCGATTGCCCGTCTGCGCGACAACGGTGACTATGAGATGGATCTGGTGCTTCGGAACAACCGGACGAGCGAAGAGCATCCGGACGGCATTTTCCATCCGCACAAGCATCTGCATCATATCAAGAAAGAAAACATCGGTTTGATTGAAGTGATGGGCCTTGCGGTATTGCCTGGACGTCTGAAAGACGAACTGGAGCAAATCGCCGCTTATTTGACGGGCTCCACAGCGATTGACAGCGGGTTGCATGATGCGGGACATCCGCTTCATAACCATGCAAGCTGGATCGAATCGCTGGCAGCGCAGTATGGCACAGCTTGTACGGCAGAGGAAGCGAAAGCGGCTGTTGAAAGCGAGACAGGCGCTAAGTTCCTGGACGTACTTAAGGATGCTGGTGTCTACAAGCGAAATGAAGAGGGTGCTGCTGCATTCCGGCGGTTTTTGGACGCGATCGGGCTGCAGGAGAACAAATAAAGAGAGTTGCGGTCATAAGGCCGCCGCTGTCCTTCGGGACGATGCGGCGGTTTTTTATAATTCTGTAAATAAATTAATTTGAAATGAATCAAAAATTATGGTATTTTTTATAAGAAAAACAAAGACGTTAATTATGATTAATTATGTGTATTTATAAACAACAATCGGAGGGGTTTACGTGCCGGAACAAATTATACCGTTGGACGACTTTTTGAAGCTGGATTCGGACGAGCAAGTAGAAAAACTGAAACGCTGGAAGATGGATTATACGCTTAAGGATATCCGCGAGGCTTGGAGCTTCAAGCATTCTGCGCAATATTACATGCTGCTTAAGAAGCTGCGTATCTATGAGCGTGTAGTCAATAAGTCGGATAAGTTTTACCCGGTATCGGAGCAATTGCTGGCTCAATCCGGCTCTCAGCAGGACCGCGGCTGGAGAGGCAGATCCGCCTATGTGCAGCATGAGGAACAGCCTGCTGACCGCTTTAATTACCAGTTGAACACGACTCTTAGCGGCTCAGAACTGGCAGAGAAGCTAGAGCGTCTTGCTTTCTTTCTGAAAGGCGAGCAGAAGCAAGTGACCATTACGCTTTCGATTGAATCGGCAGCAGCCGTGAACGCCGCTGAGACGAGCGAAGACGACGAGTAAATGTTCAAACATAGCGACAAAACAAAAGGAACCGCTCCCTAGGGACGGCTCCTTTTGTTTTTATTAACGTACATTGAAGTTTGTCGAATACTGAAATTTAATGTCTGTTTATGGAATAATTTGTGTGTTGATACTATATTTTATTTATTTCGCAGTTTGCCTAACTCGGAGACGAGAGCTTCCACTTCGCTGATGCTGAACTTGTCTTTGGATGCAACAACCTCATACAGGTCTTTAATATCTTCATATTGATCGACGCCGAAATGGGACGCTTGCATAGCCGCACCTGTTGCCATCCGAAGCTTAACCTTAATCGTCTCGATCATAAATTCTACATTTTCCTGTGATTGCAGTTCTAGGTTTGCCATTGAATGCAGTCCTCCCTCTAATTGATCCGGTCGGCCCAAACGGCCGCTGGACAGCGATTTGCTTTCGCCATTGTACCATATTTCCGAGTCCGGATGCCTGGAAATTGAACCGCGGTGCCAAATTGGATACAATGAAGCCATAACGAAAATGCAAACAGAGAAAAGCGGGTGTGCAGGATGATGGAACATTTGAAAGCCTGCATTGGCAGCATAGAGAAAAAAGGTGAGAACGGACAGCTTTACGCGGATTTCGGATTGAACGCGTTTTTATCCCGTATTGCGGAAAAGCACCCCAGCCGAGATGAGATTCTGTTTCTGTGTATCGGAACGGATCGTTCTACGGGAGATAGCTTTGGTCCGCTGCTCGGGACGATGCTTCGCGCGCAAGGCTGGCCTTATGTAGTAGGAACGCTGGATGAGCCTTGCGATGCTTACAGGGTCGAGCAAGCGGTTCGCGCAGCCATCGCAGAGCACGCCGTCGTTATTGCCGTTGATGCCTGCTTGGGCAAGGCACAGTCGGTCGGCGGTTATCTGGTCGCTGAGGGTCCGTTAAAGCCGGGGCAAGCGACTGGCGCGAATTTGCCTGAAGCGGGCCATTACAGCATAGCGGGAATCGTCAACGGTATGAGCCATAAGCCGTATATGACGCTGCAGACGACTCCGCTGCATCGCGTGCTGCAAATGGCATCAGGTTTAGCGGATGCAATCGAGGCGGCTTGGAAGGACAGTGCGAAGAAGCCGACCAATGCGAGATACGGAACTTAGTCGAATAAAGGAGTGACGTGGAATGAGCAAGAAATCAATCGCGCAGCATCAAGTTCGGCTCGGCAACGGCATCGAGCTCGCTTATTACGATTCTGGAGAGCAGGAGCCAGGCAAGCCGGCGTTAGTTCTCCTGCACGGCTTTTGCGGAAGTTCGGCTTACTGGGAACGAGTAGTCGCTCGCCTTGCACAGCATGCAAGAATTATAGCGCCAGACTTGCGGGGGCAAGGGAATTCTCCCGCAGCCGGGGAAGAGGCATATACGATGGAATTGTATGCCGATGATTTGGCAGGTATGCTCGAGCATCTGAATATACCCCGTGTCACTTTACTCGGCCATTCTTTGGGAGGTTATGTTACGCTGGCGTTTGCTGATCGCTATCCGGATAAGCTTCAGGCATTTGGGCTCGTTCATTCGACCCCGTTCCCGGACAGTGAAGCTGCGAAGGGCAATCGCGACAAGGCGGTGGCAGCAATCCGTAAAGACGGCATTGTGCCTTTCGTTGATGGACTTGTACCGAAACTGTTCGCGCCGGAAAGTCTGGAATCCAGGGCTGAGCAAGTGGGACGGGCCAAGGAGATCGGCTACGGAACAAGCGAAGCTGGTGCCATTGGAGCGGCTTTGGGGATGAAGGAACGGCCCGACAGGAATGTGATTCTTGCAGAAACAAATCTGCCGCTTCTGCTGCTCGCAGGTGAACTTGATGCCATTATACCGGTGGAAAAAACATTGGTTGTTGACGGGAATAACGTGACACAGGTCATTTTGAAAGGCGCAGGGCATATGGGCATGCTGGAGCAGCCCGATGCTTTTGTGCAAGCGGTAACCGGTTTTTTGAATAAATAAGGATCGTCAGGCTTGGGAGGGAGAAATAATCGATGTTTCAACGGGACTATTTCATGCGGATGATCGGGCAAATGACGGAAGCGGTTGGACAGATTATGCAACTGAAGCGGGAAATGAAGCATGACGAAGCGCTGCTTATTATTGACGAGCTTCTGGACAAGAGATTTGGTTTAAGCGGGAAGCTGATCCGCTCGCTGTCGGATAAGGATTTAATCGGGGTCATGACGACCAACGGTGTCGTGGAGACGGACAATCTCCAGGCTATCGCTGTCTTAATGAAGCAGGAAGCTGAACTGCTGGAGGCGCAGGGCAAAGAGGAAGCGAGCTTTATTCATTATTTAAAGTCGCTTCATTTATTTATGCGTTTGTCGCTGCTGGGAGCGGCGCCTACTCTTGTAGAGCCGGCGAAGGAAGCAGAGCAGCTTCTGGATAAGCTGAAGCTCTACGAGCTGCCGGAGGAGACGAAGCTGCTGCGTGCAGAATGGCATGAGGGCGAGTCTCAATTCGATCAGGCGGATAATGTGCTCCATGAGCTGCTTGAGGATGGCGCCATTCCGAAGGAAGAGGTCGTTGATTTTTACCGGCGGCTGCTGCTATACGATGATGAGAAGCTCCTATCCGGCGGCTTATCCCGGGAAGAGCTGGAGCAAGGCGTGGAAGAACTGGCAGCTAAGACGCAACAATGATTGAAATGCGAAGCGGAAGGCAGGGAGCAAACTGCGGATCATGCAGCTTGCTCCCTTGTTTCGGCTAGAAAGCTTATAGCAATGCAAAGCATAGCAATTCAAAAGATCAGGGAGCTGAACGTTCATGACAGAACAATGGCAGCAAGATTTGCTCACAAGTATTGACCGCGGCGAGCTGCTGCAAGGCACGCTAAGCCAATTGCGGCGCAAGGATGGAGCGGCACCGCCAAAGACGATCGTTAGACCGATCCAACTGAAGCAAGGGCTGCACTATCAGTTCGAATATCATTATGCAAATAAAGTGACGCATGAAAACGTCGTGCCGCAAATGGCCGGAGCAAAGCTGCTGGCGCTCTTGAACGAGGACTACCGGCAAGCGCTGGTCAAAACGCCGGAAGCCGATCTTCAATTGCTGTTCAGTAAAAAGGGGAAAGCGACGGTGCTCAGCAAGCCGCCTACGGGAAGCGTGCGTCAGCCGTCCGAGCTGCAGCATAATCGTCAGAAGCAGCGGATATTGGCAGAAGGAGCGGCTGCTCCATTCCTGGTCGAGCTGGGCATTATGACGAAAGAAGGCATGGTGCATGCCAAGAAGCAGGATAAGTACAAGCAGATCAACCGCTTTCTGGAAATGGTAACGGATGTGCTTCCGCATTTGCCGAAGGACAGGCCGCTTACGATTGTCGATTTCGGCTGCGGCAAATCTTATCTTACTTTCGCGCTCTATCATCTGCTGGCGATCGAGCAGCAGCGCGACATTCGAATTATCGGTCTGGATTTGAAGGCGGATGTTATCTCCTTCTGTTCTGGACTTGCAGATAAGCTTGGGTACGGCAACCTGACATTTATGGTCGGGGATATCGCTGAATATGAAGGGCTGAATGAAGCCGATATGGTCGTTACGCTGCATGCCTGTGATACGGCAACGGACGCCGCTTTGGCGAAAGCGGTCGGTTGGGGTGCGTCGGTCATTATGTCGGTACCTTGCTGTCAGCATGAGGCATTCAAGCAAATTCAGAATGACACGCTTTTGCCGCTTTTGTCGCAAGGGCTGCTGAAGGAACGGTTTGCTGCTTTGGCGACGGATGCGGCGCGCGGAACGCTGCTTGAGGCGATCGGCTACAAAGTGCAAATGCTGGAGTTTGTTGATCCTGAGCATACGCCAAAAAACCTGCTAATTCGCGCCGTACGCGGCGAGAAGCAGGCTGTTTCGTCGAAAAAGTGGGAGCAGTATGAGCAATTCCGCAATTTCCTGCATCTTTCCCCGTCGTTGGAAGCGATGCTGGGCGACCGGCTGCCAAGCAAAGAGAATCAACAATAATCGCTAAGAGATGAAGTATTAATTGTCGTTATATAAATCATTTGATACAATGGAAATAGATGGCTATATAACGGATGGGTGACCGTATTGGAATCGATGATCTGGTTGGATTTTGGCATTTTCCTAGTTTTATTTGGATTATTCTTCTACGTGTTTGCGGCTAACTCTGTTACGGTTCTCCATAAAATCTATTTGGTCCTTCATTTCGTATTTATGGTGTGGCCGTTATTTCAGTTTATTTCGCAAACGGCGATAGATCCGCAATACAAGTTGTTTTATCTTATAGGCGCATATGTCGCTCTCTCTTTGCTAGGTGTTGGCTGGTTCGTTTTTATCGTCGTCCTCACCGGACAAGCAAAGGTGATCAGGAAGAACCGGATTATTCTGCTTTCTATTCCCGGTGTGGTATCCGCTCTCGCGGCGCTGGCCAATCCCGGAAATTTGTTTCTTAATATTAATTATGGTCTTGATCCAAACGGACAGCTTGAGAACGGGCCCCTTTACTGGATGATGATCGTTCAGGTTTTGATCTATCTTTTTATGTCGGTGTTCATTATGGTATATACGCTTCGCAAAGATGTATCCTCCCGTCACAAGACGCTTGTCCGGACGGCGATGAATACCGTCTTCCTGCTTATTCTGTTTGGCATTGGCGATTTGCTTGTTAATATTGTTTTTATTGATTCTTTTAACAGCTATTTTCCTATCATTTCTTGCGGTATGGCCATTTCGACAGGTTATCTGGCGCATGCGATTACGAAGCACCGCGTCTTTAATATTATTCAGGTCGTGCAGCGCGATATTATGAATACGATGTCAACTGGCATTATCGTACTGGATGATAACGATGTCGTGATTGATATCAACAAGGCGATGAGGCCAATCATTCGGCTGAGAATCGGTGACAAGTTCAATCCTGGAGCTATAGCTTCTCAGTTGCCCAAGTCAGCGGCGAGGGATTTTTTGAAGTTTTTTGAAGAGCAGCACGAGAAGCCGCTGGAGCGTCTGGAGGTTGAGCTTGCGCTTCATTTGGAACAATCGAGCTACATCGTCATTCAATCTGCTCCAATTTTGAATCAACATAAGAAAAAACTGCCGATCGGCCGGCTGCTTACCTTTCATGACGTAACGCAGCTTCGCATCCTGCTGGATGAAACCAACACGCAAAATGAGCTGCTTCATGATCGGAACCGTGAGCTGATGCTCATGCAAGAAGAGCTGTCCCAAGTGAATAAGAAGCTGCAAAATATGGCGATTACGGATAGTCTGACTGGCTGCTACAACCGCCGGTACCTGCTGCAGCAGTTGGAGCAGGAAGTAGCGATCAACGTTCGGAAAGGCATTCCCTTCTCGATTTTTCTGTTCGATATCGACTTATTTAAATCGATTAACGACCGGTTCGGACACTTGGCCGGAGATGAGGTGCTTTGCGCCACAGTCGATGCGGTGCGAAGCATGCTGAGGCTTACGGACGTATTGGCGCGTTATGGAGGCGAGGAATTTACCGTCTATTTGCCCCATACGAACCGGGAGCATGCCGATCTGGTTGCGGACCGGATCAAGGAAGCCGTGGAGCATAACGTCGTAAGAACCGGCAATGGCGATCAGACGGTATCGGTTACGATCAGCATGGGCGTCGTATCAATCGAGCAGTTCGATGCGAGGGTGCTGGAAGACCCGAAAGCGTTTCTTCGGGAACTATTATCACAAGCCGACGCTGCATTGTATGAAGCCAAGTACAATGGACGCAATCGCATCGTCAAGCGGAAGCTGGCTTAAAGTTATCCAGGTCCGGAAGTGATTAGGGTAAGAGGATTTCATTCTTCTTACCTTTTTTTTGATGCCGATTACTCTCTAAGATTGCCGTAAAATAGCACATTCTGTCGATTTTTATCCAAAATGATACAGGGATCATGCGATGCAAACAGTAAGGGGAGATAGTAAGTCCCATTCTAATCTGCTAAAATAGATTCATTCCGGTAAGCGCTAGAAAACGATCGAAGGCGGGAACTATCTAATGAGAAAAGTGCAAATTGGATTGGTCAATCCTGGAGACAAACTCGCCAAGCCCATCTTTCAAGACAATGGGAGCGTTCTTCTTGGCGAAGGAGTCGAACTAAGCGAACGTTTTATAAATCGGCTGCAATCACTGGGAATCGATTTTTTGTTTATCGAAGATGGGAAGACAGAAGATTTAATTCCGGAAGAAACAATCAGCGATGAAACGCGCAGACATGCCGTCGATGCGATTTATAAAACGATGAATTCATTTAAGGACTTCTCACCCATGAAAGGAAGGGCTATCGTCCCGGATCTCGGGAGAACCTTCCGCAACGTGTTTGGCGACATTATGACCGATTTGTCGACGAGACCCAACATGCTCGTCAATCTGACAAGCATACATACGACTGATGCTTACTTATTCCAGCATACCGTTAACGTTGCGGTGCTGGCTGGGGTGCTCGGCATAGCCAAGGGCTATAACCGAAATCAGCTTGAGGAGCTTGGTATCGGTGCGCTGATGTTTGATATTGGAATGTCCAAGGTTCCTCAGGAGCTGCTCAAAAAAGCAGGTCCTCTGACAAAGGAAGAGCGTGGTATTGTAGAAAACCACACGAAAGACGGCTTCGATATTTTGCGTAAATATCATGATATTTCGATCGTCTCGGCCCACTGCGCGCTGCAGCATCATGAGCGCTACAACGGTTCGGGCTATCCGCGCGGCCTGCAAAAGGACGAAATACATATGTATGCGCAAATCGTTGCAATCTCCGATGTCTATGATGCGCTTACTTCCCCTAGACCGCACCGTAAACGCTATACTTCCGCCGAAGCCATCGAATTTCTGTTTGCGGCGGGCAATACCTATTTTGATTTTGAACTGATTAAGCTTTTTTGCCGTCATATATCCATTTACCCCGTGTCGACAACGCTGCTGCTGAGTTCAGGACAAATCGGTGTCGTAGCCGTGAACAGCGAGCTTGCGCTTCACCGGCCGCGCGTGCGAATTATCCGCGAAGCGGATGGGAGCGAGCCGTCGCAGCCTTATGACTTGGAGCTAAAGGACGAGCTCCATCTGACGATCGTCAAAGAGCTATAAATAGAGCTTCGACGCAGAAGTACCCGCAAATCCCCCTATCAGCCGCAGCTGGCGGCACTTGATAGGGGGATTTGCTTTATAGGCCGTTTCCATATCTCCACTCTTAAGGTAAAATAGAAGGAAAAGGCCGATTCTGGGAGAGGGAGAAGGTTTCATGAGTGAGCATCAACAGCATTTAAAGCTGCCGAAGCTTGAAGTGCTCCGTCGCATGCTTTTCATTACGTTAGGGGCGGCGCTCGTATCGGTAGGACTTGAAATCTTTCTCGTGCCGAATCATATCATTGATGGCGGCATCGTAGGCATCTCGATTATTATTTCGCATTTGACGGGTTTGCCTCTTGGTCTCTTTCTCTTTTTACTCAACTTGCCTTTCCTTGTACTCGGCTATAAGCAAATAGGGAAGACGTTCGCGATGTCGACGCTTTATGGTGTCAGCGTGATGTCCCTGGGAACGTTTCTGCTTCATACAGTTCCTCCATTGACGGAAGAATACGTGCTGGCAACTATTTTTGGCGGAGTTATTCTGGGTATCGGCGTCGGTATGGTTATCCGCTTTGGCGGATCACTGGATGGGACTGAAATTATCGCGATTTTGTTCAATAAGCGGCTTCCCTTTTCAGTGGGGGAAATCGTTATGTTTTTCAACCTGTTTATTTTATGCAGCGCCGGATTTGTATTCGGATGGGACAGAGCGATGTATTCGCTGGTGGCCTATTACATTGCATTCAAAATGATTGATATTACGATCGAGGGCTTCGAGGAATCGAAGGCGGTATGGATCATTAGCGAGGACTCGCAGGAGATCGGGGCGGCTATTATGAGCCGTCTTGGACGCGGCGTTACTTACTTGCATGGGGAAGGCGGCTTTACAGGCGGCCAGAAGCGGGTAATCTTCTGCGTCATTACGAGGCTTGAAGAGGCAAAGATGAAGTCGATCGTGCATGAGCTTGATCCCGTTGCGTTTCTTGCCGTCGGCAATATTCATGATGTGAAAGGCGGCCGCTTCAAGAAACGGGACATCCATTAGCGGAAGCGAAGGAGACAAGAGCAGTGGATGAATTTGCAAGCATCCGCCATTGGACGGCGGACCGGCAAAGCGCAGAATGGCAGCGCAGCCGCGGGGTCGTGCTCGGAATCGGCGACGATGCGGCGCTCGTGGACGGTAATTTTTCGATTGCGGACATCAAAGGACCGTATGAATGGGTCATGGCGATGGACACGATGGTAGAAGGCGTTCATTTTGTGGACGCAACGATGGAAGAAGAGGATATTGGCTATAAAGCGCTTGCCGTCAATATTAGCGATATTGCTGCAATGGGCGGCATCCCGCTTCACGCGCTGGTTTCCGTAAGCGTGCCGAAGTCATTCGGGCCGGAGCGAATGCGCCGGTTGTACGATGGGTTGTATGCGTGCGCGGAGCGTTATGGCGTAGCGGTCGTTGGCGGCGACACAACGTCGTCGCCGCAGCATTTGGTCGTTGCGGTGACGGTGACAGGAGCCGTCGAAGCAGGGAAGGCGCTGCGGCGCTCCGGCGCGAAGCCCGGGGATGCCGTTTTCTTGGCGGGGCAGCCGATCGGCATGTCGGCAGCCGGCCTGCATGGTCTGTTCGCGCAGCAAGAGAGTCGAAGCGCATCGGGAGTGGAGCTGCCGGCGGCGCTAGTGCAAGCGCACCAACGGCCTGAGCCCGGCGTTAGAGCGGGCCGTATGCTCCTTAGGCGCGGCACTTGCCATTCGCTCAACGATGTGAGTGATGGCCTCGCTAGTGAAGCATGGGAGATCGCTGAAGCTTCCGGCCTTGCACTCATTTTGCACGAGTACAAGCTTCCGCGCAGCGGCAGCATGGCAAGCTATGCCAGCCGCGCTGCCGTTGATCCGCTGGAGTGGATGCTTTACGGCGGAGAAGACTTTGCGCTGCTAGGTACGATAGCGGCATCGGATGCCGAGGCGGCTCAAGCAGCTTTTCATGCAGAGGGTCTGCCGTTTTATATAATTGGTGAGACAGAAGCAGGCGACCCGGGCGTACGTCTCATCGAAGCAGAGACAGAGCGGGTGGTGCCGCTTGCGAAACGGGGCTTTAATCATTTTCGTTGATGAGCAGGTGGTTGATAGATATGAGCAAGCAGATAGGACAAGCTGCAATTAGCGTGAAGGATGAGCGGGAAACGGCAAAATTGGCCGAATTGCTGGCGGGTATGTCTTCTCCTGGCACTATCATAGCGTTGGACGGCGACTTAGGCGCCGGTAAAACAACGTTCTCGCAATATTTTGCAAAAGCGATTGGTGTAAATGGTGTGGTGAACAGCCCTACTTTTACGATTATTAAGGAATATGAAGGCGCAGCGATGCCCTTTTATCATATGGACGTTTATCGGCTTTCAATGGAGGAAGCGGATGAGCTTGGCTTGGACGATTACTTTTACGGAAACGGCGCGACGATCGTGGAATGGGCGAGCTTAATTGAGGAGCTGCTGCCCCCGGAACGACTCGATATTTATATCGAGCATGAAGGTGAAGCGGGCCGCCGTTTTCGAGTAACGGGTATTGGAGAACTGTACGCTTCATGGTGTACGGCTTTGAACGAGATAGGAGCAGGGAAGAACGATGACAGAAACTAAACAACTTCCGATATTGGCATTTGATACGTCTACAGCGGCGATGTCTGCGGCAATCCGACAGGGGCATGAAACGCTTGGCGAGATTCATTCCCTTGCGGAGCGGAACCATTCCGTTCATATTATCGTCCATTTGAAGCATCTAATGGAGCAATGCGGCGTAAGCGGCGAAGGGCTGGGAGCCATTGCTGTCGGCAATGGGCCGGGCTCTTATACCGGGATGAGAATCGCAGTAGCTGCGGCCAAAACGCTTGCTTGGGTATGGAAGAAGCCGCTAATCGGCATTTCCAGTCTAGAGGCTCTTGCATATGGCAGTATCCATCAAACGAATGAAGCTCAAGCCCTGGCTGGCGTGCATTGGGTACTGCCGATCATGGACGCGAGGCGAGGCCAGGTGTATACAGCTGGGTTTGCGATGACCGCAGATGGCGAATGGAGCCGCTTTGCCGATGACGGCGTTCGGCTTATGAAGGATTGGGTCGATACCATTGCTGAATTACTGGCAGGCGAAGCCGGCCATGATCCTGCAGTTATTTCGATTTGCGGTGATCTAACCCTCCATGAAGCTGAGGCTCTGCGTCTCAAGCAGCTTTGTGCAGAAGCTGGTATTGCTGCCGATGTGCGCTTGCAGCCCTACGAGCTGGAAGGCATATGGGTTGCGGAGCTGGGCCAGCAGCGTTTGAGTGCGGGACAGTTCGATGATACGCACACCTTTACGCCAAACTATACGCAGTTGACCGAGGCGGAAGTAAAGCTGAAGGAAAAGCTGGCTGAACAAGCCAAACGTACGGAGGAAATTAAAGAATGAGAAAATCTGCTATAGACGGGAAAGTTCTCTTTCGGACGATGGCGCTGGAGGATATCGAACGAATTGTGGCTATCGAGGAAGAGGCATTCGCTACGCCTTGGACGGCGGAAGCGTTCCGCAACGAGCTGTTGAACAATATGTTCGCCAGATATGTCGTCATGGAATGGAATGACCGGATTATCGGATATGGCGGCATGTGGATCATTATGGACGAAGCGCATGTAACGAATATAGCCATCGAAGCGGACTGGCGCGGAAAAGGGCTGGGCGAGCGGCTGATGGATCAGTTGCAGCGCAGAGCCGTTTATTATGGCGCGGCAAAAATGACGCTCGAAGTGAGAGCTTCCAATAGAATTGCTCAAAAGCTGTACGGGAAGCTTGGGTTCGAGCCTTCCGGCATTAGGCCCGGTTATTATTCTGATAACCAGGAAGATGCAATCATTATGTGGGCGGAGCTAGCGGGCGGGAAGCAGAACGACGATGAGGTTGGGGCGGAGGATCAGGGACTGTGAGCGGAATCGGTAATATAGATGAGTACAATAACAACGAAGGTATTATTCTTGCAATCGAGACAAGCTGCGATGAGACTTCAGTGGCTGTTGTCCGTGGCGGCAACCATATTGCATCAAACGTCATTTCCAGCCAGATTGAGGTGCATGAGCGGTTTGGCGGTGTGGTGCCGGAAATCGCTTCGCGGAAGCATGTGGAGGTCATCACGCTGATGATCGAGCAAGCGCTGGAGGAATCCGGTTATGGATTAGGCGATGTGTCAGCTGTGGCGGTCACGCAGGGTCCCGGACTTGTCGGCGCCCTGCTGGTCGGAATCGTAGCGGCCAAAAGTTTGGCGATGGCACTGGATGTGCCGCTGATTGGCACGCATCACATCGCCGGACATATTTATGCCAATCAACTCGTTCATGAGCTGGAATATCCATGTATGGCACTCGTCGTATCGGGCGGGCATACCGAGCTTGTTCTGCTGGAGAGCGAAGGCTCCTTCCGAATGATCGGCAGAACCCGCGACGATGCCGTTGGGGAAGCATATGACAAAGTAGCGCGTGCGCTCAAATTCCCATATCCAGGCGGGCCGCATATCGACAAGCTGGCAATGGAAGCTGAGCGAGCGATTACGCTGCCCCGCGCTTGGCTGGAGGCTGGTTCCTATGATTTCAGTTTCAGCGGCTTGAAGTCGGCGGTGCTTGCCGTTATTAACCAGACGGGCATGAAAGGCGAAGAGCTTGATAAAGCAGCACTGGCTAGAGGCTTCCAGGAATCTGTTATCGAAGTGCTTGTGGAAAAAGCGCTTCGCGCCGTACGTGAATTTGGAGCCAAACAGCTGCTGTTATGCGGTGGAGTAGCGGCCAATCGGGGTTTAAGAGAGGCACTTACAGCACGCTGCGTCAAAGAATCAGTACCTCTGCTGGTGCCGCCGCATCGTCTGTGTACGGATAATGCGGCCATGATTGGTGCCGCGGCATATTTGAAATGGAAGCGCGGCGAGTTCACCCCGCTGGATATGAAAGCCGAGCCTAACTTCTCGCTGGAGGGTTGGGCAGCAGGCGGAACGATCTGAAAAAAATATGATCAATGGGAATTGACAGAATACTTTCCGGTGAATATAATAAGCAACAATACTTCAATTCCATACTTTGCAAACGCAAGGAACAGGATCAGTAAGGTTTATCCGGGTATAGAGAGCTGCGGGTTGGTGCAACGCAGTCGATGGAGACCTGAAACTCGCCTGGGAGCGGAATGACGGAGGCAAAGGCTGACCATGGCAGCTTTAGCGCGTACGTCGTTACGGTTAACCCCCGTAATCGGGTGCGCATCGACTAACATCCGGAGTTGGCGATGTGCCTAAGGTGGACTTACGAACCTTTGCTTTTCTGAAGCATAGCGTTTGGAGTCAACAAGGGTGGTACCGCGCAGGACATAACAGCCTGTCGTCTCTTGAATATAGAGACGATAGGCTTTTTTTATTGTTTTGCGGCAGGGTAGGGAAGTATTCAGCAACTAACTTGAATGATAATCAACCACAATCCCATACACATAACGCTAGGAACAGGAACAGTAGGGCAATGAAGCGGGAAAACGGCAGCCAAGACAAGGTTATCCTTGCATAAGCTGCCGCAGAGAGCTGCGGGTCGGTGCGACGCAGTCGATGCTTAGGTCTGAACTCGCCTGGGAGCGGAATGGTGGAAAGCGGCAGCGGCTGCTCGTACATCATTACGGCAAAGCCTCCGTCATCGGGCATCAAGCGGGTCAGGACCAATATGAGGGTCCGGCCAATTAGAGTGGTACCACGGCGGATTGAAAACCTGTCGTCTCTTTCCAGAGACGGCAGGTTTTTTTGTATTCAAAAAATCTAAATCACCCAATAAACGGAGGTTTTTCACATGAGCGAAACGACGAATACTGCACAAGAAACGAAGAAGATTCAAATTTTTGATACGACTTTACGTGATGGTGAGCAGTCACCTGGCGCATCGATCGATCCAGAGCGGAAGATCATTATCGCCCGTCAACTGGGGAAGCTTGGTGTCGACATTATAGAGCCGGGCTTCGCTGTATCGAGTGCAGGCGAGTTCGCAGCTGTTCAGCAAATTTCTCGTGAGCTGCAGCATGTAGAAATTTCCGGTTTTGCCCGCATGATGAAGGTTGATATTGATGCTGCAGTTAAGGCGACTCAGGATGCGGCGAGAAGAAGGCTGCACCTGTTTATCTCTTCCTCGGACATTCATCTTCAGTACCAGCTGCGCAAGACCCGTGCTGAGGTGCTGCAGATTGCGAAGGAAATGATCGCCTACGGCAAGCAGTTCGTTGATGAAATCGAGTTTTCGGCGATGGACACGACACGCTCCGATCGGGCGTTTGTCATCGATCTGGTAGAAGCGGCCATTGCCGAGGGGGCCACGATCATTAATCTGCCGGATACGCTTGGTTATGCACTGCCAGATGAGGTTGAGGAGCTGTTCCGATCCGTTCGGACGCAAGCGCGCGGCGGTGAGTCGGTTCGATACAGTGCCCATAATCATAATGATCTGGGTCTAGCGGTAGCGAACAGTCTGGCAGCCATTCGCGGGGGAGCGACGCAAATCGAGGTTACCGTCAATGGCGTCGGTGAACGCGCAGGCAACTGCTCGCTGGAGGAGCTGGCGATGATTATTGAAACGCGGAAATCGGTACTGCAGCTGGAGACGGGAATTGAGCAGCGTGAAATTTATGAAACGTCCCGGATGGTCAGCCATGCGATGCACTATCCGATTGCTTACAATAAACCGATTGTGGGTCGCAATGCCTTCCAGCATGAATCCGGCATTCATCAGGACGGCTTGCTCAAAAACCGCAATACCTACGAAATTATGGACCCGGAAGCGATGGGCATTTCCCGCAGCATGATTATCCTGGGCCGCCACTCCGGCCGCCACGCAATTAAACACCGTCTGGCCGAATATGGCGTCGATGTTGCGGACAAAGAGCTGACGGAAGTATATGATCGCTTCAAAGCATTGGCCGATGAGAAAAAGATCGTCACCGACGATGAGCTGATCCGTATTGCCGGAGAGACGACGGCAACTCAGCCTGACCCGTATGTACTGGTCGACCTGCAAGTACTGGCTGGAAGCCATAAATCAAGAATTGCCTCGGTAACGGTTAAGAATAGTGCGGAAGGCGAGGAGCGTTCTTATACAGGCATGGGAGAAGGGCCGCTGGAGGCGGTTATCCACTGCATTCAGCAGGCGATTCCTGTTGCGGCGGAATTCGAGGATTTGGAGATGCATTCGCTGTCGACGGGAGAAGACGCGCATGGCGAGGCTGTCGTCACGATTGTAAATAACGGCGAGCGATACCGCGGCACTTCGATCCATAAGGATATTATTTTCGCCGCCGCACAAGCCTATGTCGCAGCTTGCAATCAAGCGGTGATGACCGGAAATAAACGCGGGACGAAAGAAAATACGGCTGTCTAATCCCTTCTGGTCAGGAAGAAGATGGAATTACCCACAGTTGAAAAGCTTCCTGTGGATAATGAAGGAAAACCGTTATAGAATGCGGGTTTTCAGTCGAGATGACTGTGTGTGGAAAGTGGATATTTTTTTCACAGCCGTATTGTGAATAATGTTGATAACGTGTATAAGTGCAATCAACATACAACAGTTTCCAGTAATTAGCGGCGTTAACCTTTACAAATCCTTTGTTTTTGGGAATCGATATCGACAGAATTGACTAACAATTTATCAAGTGATGTGGATAACTCTGTGGATAAGGTGGACAGTTTATTGAAAGCTCTTGCTGGGCGCGACTTTAGCGCCTTGCGAGAGCTCTTTTTTTACGCTGGAAACAGATGAGCGATTTGGAATGCCGCTTGCGTGACCGCAAAAAGATTGCGTGGAATCGCACCTAGTATTTCGGTGCAAGATTGCTAGCGTTGCGTTAAGGTAGAGTTAATAGAATTGATCAGGCAGGCAGCAGCCGTCAGAAATCGATTCGTCGATAGGTCGGTAAAGATTTGCTCAATTGCGATTTCCAGCGTGAATGGAGGATTACTACAATGAGAAAGCGGACAGTCATTCAAGTAAGCTCGGTAAGCAAAAGCTATGGGAGCAACCAGGCGGTTGAAGAAGTATCCTTTCGGGTAAAAGAAGGGGAGCTTTTCGGAATTATAGGGACCAATGGGGCAGGCAAAACGACGCTGTTGGAAATGCTGATGGGACTGCGAAAGCCGGACAATGGGCGGATTGATGTACTAGGTATAGATGCGATAATGGAAGCGGAGAAGCTGAAGGACTATATCGGCATCTATTTGCAAAGCACGTCTTTGGTGGACAAGCTGACTTTGCGGGAAGCACTCGAAATGTTTCAATCGTTTTATACGCGGAAAATGGATCTCGACGAACTGATTGGACGGTTCGGGCTGGAGCCGTTCGAGAATAAAATTGTGAAAAGGCTGTCAGGAGGCTGTCAGGAGGCTGGCAGCAGCGCGCCGCACTTGCAATCGCACTTGTAAACGATCCTAAAATTATATTTCTGGACGAGCCGACAACGGGGTTGGATTGGCAGGCTAGAGCTGAATATTGGTCATTAGTATTAGATTTGAAGCGTCAGGGGAAAACGGTTGTAATCTCGTCTCATGACATGGGTGAAATGCAGCGTAATTGCGATCGGATAGCTGTATTACGCAAAGGCAGCATTGTTAAATGCGATACGCCGGGCAAATTGATATCGCAAATCCCTGCAGGAGGCTTAACGATGGAGGCCGTCTACGTTCACTTCGCCTACGCTGAGGTGTGACCGCCCCCAGACCTGGAGGAGGGCTTTTTTGAAAAAGGATCAAAGAAACGACATCAAAAGTCCGTCATTGCATCGCAGCGAAGTTGTCGAAAAACGTATGGAAATGCTGGCAACGCTGCTCGATAAATTGAATGAGGAGGCGATTGCTGAACAAAGACTGCAGAAGGAAAAAGCGGAATCTACCAAATGGAAGGGGAGAAATAAGAGGAGATTTATGCGGGCGGTTGTCGGCATTTTCTTCCATCGTGTAGAATGAAGTCATTCAGACAAGACGGAGGTTTTCCGATGGAAGATTTTGCGCCGCTTATTAGACAGGAAATGAAACAATTCGCAGGGCGGTATTTTAAGGATGAACAACTGCTCTATTATGCGAATCTATTTATGGAACGCAAATTTACCGAACCGATGAAGTTTGGTCCGCTTGCGGTGCTCCATTACCGGCTGTTTGGCGGTACGTCGGAAGCGGTCTATCGTGCGGGTGCATCTGTTGAGCTGTTTATTCTGGCTTCGGATATATTGGATGATTTGCAGGATCAGGATGCGCCTCACCAGCCTTGGTCACAAGCGCCTTTGCCGATTGCGCTTCACCTGGCTAGTGTATTCATGACCCTATCGCAGCAAGCGATGACGGAATGCGGCCTGGAGGCAGTAACGGTATTGCGGGTCATCGACATGATGAACAAGCAACTGCTTGTTGCCGCTAACGGGCAAATGGCCGATCTTGCCAATCTAGCGACGGATGAAGCTTCATATCTTGATATCGTTAGAAGCAAATCTGCGGCATTGCTTGTCCTTGCTTGCATGACCGGAGTCATGCTGACGGGCCGGGAATGGCACGCAGGCGTGGCCGAGTATGCGGAACAATTGGGCATCGCGGCTCAAATTGAAAATGATAGAAGAGACCTGCTTCGCTGGGATGAGAAAAACGATTTTCTGCAACGCAAAAAAACGCTGCTGACTCTATTTTTACTAGAGGACTTGGGAGATGAGGACCGCTGGGTTGCGGAGTACTATGCCGGCCGGCTAGGTGAGGCGGAAGCCTTGGGCATGGAGGCGGAATTCGAACAGCTGTGCGAGCGGTCGGGAACGCTGCTGTACGGCTCGGCGATGTTTAGTCTTTATTTCAACCGCTTTCAGGAATTGCTTGGAGGCATCCCGGAAACGTCCGGGAAAATTGAGGAAATAATGGCGATTGTGTCGGGAAAAATAGCGAATACCGGGATACCGCAATGAACATTGCGGTAAATACGAACTAGTTTAGCGTTTGCTGTCGATAGAATTCCTGCTATATTAGAATCAGTAATTGATTCTAATATAGCAGGAGGAGATTTAAATGTTAAAAGAAACAATTCGTTCGTTGGCAAGCAATGGATTTGTACTGGGTGCACAACCGCAACTGGCTGGCGTATCCGCAGCTGAGCACGGCGCTCTCCAAGATGCATTGAAGAATCAACAAGAGAAGAAAGGCAACTATCAACTGGCTTTCTGGGGCTAGTCCTTAAGCGATAGGATATGATGCAGGAGGAGAAGTATGCGTAATATACATATCAAGAGCACTATGACCTTTCTCTTTCTGCTCATCCTGTTGTCGACCTTGCTTTACTTGACTTTGACGGTTGTCAGAGAGCCGTTTATCG
The DNA here is from genome assembly GCF_014641555.1 of Paenibacillus radicis (ex Gao et al. 2016). Taxonomy (GTDB): domain Bacteria; phylum Bacillota; class Bacilli; order Paenibacillales; family Paenibacillaceae; genus Pristimantibacillus; species Pristimantibacillus radicis. The sequence goes on along the minus strand of NZ_BMHY01000010.1, from coordinate 162,502 downwards.
GAATGGAAGTCAAAGAAACGTCAGGACGATATTTTGTAGAAGCGATTGAACCGGCAGGGCAAGCAATTCTCAAGGGAGTTGCAATAGGCGACGAAATTATCGAAGTGAACGGCAGTGCTGCCACCGAGTACCATTATTTGAACAAGTTTTTCTCTGTTGAGAAGGCTGTAACGGTACTGGTCAAGCACATAGACGGAGATTATGCGCTCGTCTCTTTCAGCAAAGGCTGGAATGGGGAGCACACAGGTTCGGAATTGCTTATTCAACTCTATTTGCCGCTATGCTCACTAGTTCTTTTTACCGGTTTATCCGTATTTTTATACCGGAAACGCAAGGACGATCAAGCGGCGCTGATTCTGATGATGTTTTTTGTCATTATCGGTCTTAGTTACTATTCATCTGCGGCGTCCTATCGCAGCGACCTGGTAGGCTACTCGATCATTTATGTAGCCATCCCGTTTATACCTTCTCTCTTTTTGCTGTTTATGAACAGCTACCTTAAACGGTATGATGTCGTTTTTATTGGCAAGCGGTGGTTGATCTCTCTTTTTGCAATTTCAGGTATCGTGCAATTGAGCTGTTTGATCTATGTATGGACAGAGATGATCCCAAGCAACGTTTTCGTATCGATCCGGACGGTTTATTACGGTACTCTGCTGGTAGGTAATTTCCTTTGTATCGTTCTGTTGATCAAGAAATATTTGTATCACAGACATACGAAGCTGAACTCCTTGTTCAAAATTACGCTGACTTCGCATATTGTAGCGTTTACTCCGTTTACGGTAATGAACGTATTGCCGCTATTTATCGGAAGCGCACAGTTTTTACCGGCTGCATTTACCGCACCATTTCTATTTGTATTGCCGGTTGTCTATTTCTACTTGCTAACTTCCAATCAGCTATTTGACATCGACTTCATCCTTACGAGGTTTAAATACTATACGTCTCTGGCATTGCTGCCCTCGGTCCTCATTACCTTTGGTGTAACGGCGGTCATGAAGAGCCAATCGAGCATGTCTTGGATTATGTTTGTGCAGACCTTTGTAATCGTCTATACGGGGGTAACCCTTTTCTTGTATATCAAGGAGCAGATCGATCATAAGTTCCGGCCTAAGCTATTCAAGGCCATGTACAGCTACCAAGACAGTCTGGACCGGTTCTCCCGTAAAATTGCGAGAGTAATGAAGCGAGCGGATTTGGAAGCTGTACTGCGCCAGGAGCTCAATGAGCTGCTGCCCGTCAGCCGAATCGATTTTTTGCTTGTGGATCAGACGGATTCCGTCGTGAAGCCGATCGGTGAAACGGCGGAGGAGCAAGGGACTGCGATCTTTTTACTTCAAGTAGCCGACACACTGAAAGTAGGAGAGATGGTGGAGCTGCCGCATGGACTTGGTCTTGTGATTGGCAGACAGCGCTCGAAATACCATGTCGTATGGATTGGCTCCAAAACCAATCATACACGCTTCAACTCGGATGAACTCCGCTGGTTGAAAACGATGGCGAACTATGCCAGCATCGTGTTCGAGAACCTTTATCTGATTGAAGGGCTCATCGAGGATTTGGAATCGGAAGTACGGAAGGAACAGACGACGGCTCCATGGGTGCTTCGCCTCCTGTTCTGTCTTTCGGAGAATGAGCGCCGCAAGCTCGCTGCCGATCTGCATGATTCTGCGCTGCAGGATCAGCTGCTGTGGTATCGCAAGCTGGAATCGGTCATTATGGATCATCCAATCTCGGATAAGCTGGGGCATGAACTTGAAGATATAAAAGAAGGTCTGCTTGACGTCATCCACCAGATTCGTGAAACCTGCAACGAGCTTCGCCCTCCTTTGCTTAAGGAGATGGGGGTTGTCGAAGCGGTGGAGTCGATCGTGGAGCACTCCCAAATGCGGGATAACTTCGCAATTGATTTCCGTCCCAAGACATTCCAGCATCCATTGAACGAGGAGCAAATTACAGCGATCTACCGGATCGTTCAGGAGCTGCTCCGAAATGCGGCCAAGCACTCGCATGCTAATATGGTTACTCTGGAGCTGGAGCAAAGAACGGATGAAATTTATTTCCGTTACAAGGATGATGGCAAGGGTATGGATGTCGATTACATGAAAGCGTCTTTCGAACATATGGGATTATCCGGCATCAAAGAAAGGGTTGCGAGCCTAGAAGGAGACATTTCATTCCGATCGAAGCGTGGAGAAGGTCTTGAAGTTGTTATTAGTTTGCCTGAAATGATGACAAACGGCCGATCGGAAAGGGGTTTACTGCGTGATTCGTATCTTATTAGTTGATGACCACCCTTCGGTAGGCGAAGGCACGAAAACGATGATTGAACAGGATCCGGAAATGAAAGTAACGGTTGTACTTTCTGCGATGGAAGCGTTGGAGGTCGTTAATAACGAATCCTTTGATATCATCTTATGCGATTTGAATATGCCGGGAATTAGCGGTTTGGAACTAACGAAGAGATTGATTCAGCAAGTTCCGGACCGCAGGGTGCTCATCTATACCGGCTATGAAATAAGCACTCACTTTAATCTATTGATTGAATGCGGTGTGTCCGGATTCATATCCAAGACGGTTTCCCGCGAACAGCTTCATAATACGATTCGCTGCGCAATGCGTGGAGAAGCGGTCATTCCGATCTCGCTGCTGAAACAGCTTCGACGCAATGAAGTCAAAATTACGCGGGCGGAGAAAGCAATCGAGGAAGTTTCCATTAATGAACGCGATCAAGATATATTGCAGGAAGTTGCAAATGGCAACAGCAATAAAGATATTGCAGCCAAGCTGCATATGAGTCAACGAACGGTTGAATATAATCTCACCCGTATTTTTGAAAAACTAAGCGTTCGATCCCGGTCGGAAGCAATTGTGGAAGCAAAAAGGCTCGGCCTAATTCGAATCGAACAATTCTAAATAGCAATTCTAACTATTGAGAATACGATCACTCCGTTGATTCCAAAGACGGAATGATATTCTAATAAGGGATAACTTCCATGGCTTGTCCATTGAAGCATCGTATCCCAGCAATAATGGCAAGTGCTAGTCCAAGCAAGCAGCAGTACCCTAACTATGGTTTCCCTCTCAATGCTTACGCTTTTATAGCGTAAGCATCTTTTTATGGAATAAAAAACGGACCCATTTGGTTAATTGCAACCAATGACGAGTCCGTTATTAGAGTCATGTTTCGGAGCTTTATGTTTTTGCTATTCGCTAAGCTGTTCCCATTCCTCATAGGCAGCCGCCAAAGCGGAGCGATGTTTGTCGATTTGAGCCTGAATTTCTTGAATCCGCATATAATCGTTAAATATGGAAGGATCGGTAAGCTGTACTTCGAGCTCAGCGATCTGTTCTTCTAACTCGCTGATGGTCTGCTCGGTCTGCTCCAGCTTGCGTAGTCGGGACCGCTCCTCCCGCTTCGCTTGTTTATCGATTTCGTAAGAGGTAGGCGCTGTTGTCGATGTCTGCTGTTTGTTGGAGGCAGCAGCTAGCTTGGCAGCGGCTTCCCGGCGAATCTCTTCAAGCTCGGCCTTTTTCTCAATCATATCGTCGTAATTTCCTAGGAAATGTTCGGTTCCATTTGGAGACAATTCGACAATGCGTTCAGCCATTTTATTTAGGAAATACCGGTCATGAGATATAAATAGCAACGTTCCTTCAAAATCGAGTAAGGCGGCTTCCAGAACCTCTTTGCTGAACAAATCGAGATGGTTGGTCGGTTCGTCCAGAATGAGCACATTGGCTTGCAGGAGCATGAGCTTAGCTAGCGAGACTCTCGCTTTCTCGCCGCCGCTTAGTGAGCTGATCCTTTTCAGTACATCTTCACCGCTAAAGAGAAAGCTTCCCAGCACCGTGCGAATACGAGCCTCTTCCAGGTGCGGATACTCGCTCCATAGTTCCTCAAGCACAGTATTGGAAGGGGTAAGGCCAGTTTGCTCCTGGTCATAGTAGCCAAGCTTGACGTTCGAGCCCCAACGCACAGTCCCGGTTGTAGGCTGGCGTTGTCCAACAAGCACTTTAAGCAAAGTCGATTTGCCGATGCCGTTTGGTCCAATAAGTGCTACAGTCTCGCTTCGTTGAAGCTGAAAGGATACCTGACGGAATAACGTACGGTCGCTGTTCTCGTCGAATTTGACTGACAAGTCAGCGACATCAAGCACATCTTTGCCGGTATGGCGCTCGATTTGAAACATAAAGTTCGCTTTTTTCAAGTCACCAAGCGGCCTGTCGAGTACATCCATTCGATCCAACGCTTTACGCCGGCTTTGCGCGCGTTTTGTTGTCGAAGCTCGTACGATGTTTTTTTGAATGAATTGCTCCATTTTGGCGATTTCATCCTGCTGTTTTTCGTATTGCTTCAGCTCGGATTCATATTCGGCTGACTTTAGTTCCATATATCGGCTATAGTTGCCAGTGTAGCGTTTGGCAGCATGACGTTCGATCTCAATGATAGTCGTCGCCAGCGCATCTAGAAAATAGCGGTCATGGGAAACGACGAGAATGGCGCCAGAGTAGCTGCGTAAATAGCCTTCCAGCCAAGTCAGCGTCGGGATATCTAAATAGTTGGTCGGCTCATCGAGCATGAGTAAATCAGGCGATTGCAATAAAATCCGGGCAAGCGCAAGTCGGGTTTTTTGCCCGCCGCTTAATGTAGCAATTCGCGTATCGGACGGAAACTCTCCAAATCCCATGCCGTGAAGCACGCTATTAATGCGCGTATTCATTTCAAATCCGCCTTGCTCACGGAACCAGTCAGAGCGGCGGGCATACCGTTCGAGTATTTCTTCGTACCGCTTCGGCTGATTATGAAGCTCGGGATCAGCGATTTGCTGCTCGAGCTGACGAAGCTCTTGCTCGGCGTCTAGTAAATGAGCGAAAACGGCACGCATTTCCGCTTCAATCGTACGGTCGGATTGCAAGCCGCTGTTTTGGGCTAAATAACCGATCCGAGTTTCTTTTGCTTTATGAATGGCGCCGGAATCAAAGCTCAATTCCCCGGCAATGATTTTTAGAAGGGTAGACTTGCCTGCGCCGTTGACGCCGACTAGCCCGACTCGCTCGCGTTCGAGCACCTGCATGGATATATCTTGCAATATGACATCGATGCCATAGCTTTTACGAATATTCGACACTTGAAGCAGCATATCAACAATACCTCCACCAAATAATGGCAAGATGCGGGGATGCTTGCCGTTTCATTCTATATTACCACAAACCGCCGCCAACATTGGCGAAAGTTGCATAACAATGGTAAACTACAAGTAACGAAAAGGGAATGACGGGAAGGCTGAGACAAACCCATGGACGAGCAATTGCACTTGGCTGCCGGCCTAGACAAAAACATGCTGCGTCAGAAGATGCTGGCGGCACGAAATAGCTTATCGGCAGAAGAATGCGCGGAGAAATCGGCTGTAGTATGCCGGTATTTAGCCGAATGGCTGACGGAAAAGGCTGCTAAGCGCGTGATGTGCTATGCGCCGTTCCGATCCGAGCTGGATACGAGGCCTCTCATGGAATGGGCTTGGCAATCGGGGCTTGGAGTTGTACTGCCAAGAAGCGAGCCCGCTGATCGTTCTATGTCGCTTCATCTTATTTCACGGTGGGAGGATTTGATTGCCGGAGCTTACGGCATCATGGAGCCCGATCCTGCCGCTAGTCCCGCTCTTGCGGAGCAGGAGTGGCCAAGGATCATTATCGTTCCAGGTGTAGCATTCGATAGCTGCGGCGGACGTCTCGGTTATGGCGGCGGTTATTATGACCGGTTTGCCCAGCGGCTTGGAGATGAGAGTGTATGGATCGGTGCGGCCTTCGATGTCCAACTGATGAGTTTGGAGATGGAGAAGCTGCCGATGCAGCCTCATGATAAGCGGATGGATGGGCTGATTACGGAAAGCGGCTTGCGCTTATTTTGAGTAAAGAAATCATTATAAATGGGGTGACCATGATGGAATTGACGCATTTCAACCAACAAGGCAGGGCTAAAATGGTCGATGTTAGCGAGAAGGAAATGACCTCTCGTACCGCGGTCGCCCGAACGAAGGTTATCATGCATGAGGAAACATTAACTCGCATTAAGCAAGGGGCAATTGGGAAAGGCGATGTGCTTGCCGTATCGCAAATTGCCGCCATTATGGCAGCCAAAAAAACATCGGATTGGATTCCGATGTGCCATCCGCTTCCGTTGACAGGGATAGACGTTAGTTTTGACGACAACGGCAAGGATGAGCTTTACATAGAAGCGATGGTAAAGACAACTGGGAAGACTGGCGTTGAAATGGAAGCCTTAACGGCCGTTTCCGCTGCTGCTCTGACCGTTTATGATATGTGCAAAGCGCTTCAGAAGGATATGATCGTTGGACCTACTTATTTAGTATCAAAAACTGGCGGGAAAAATGGCGATTACCGCGTGGATGCAGAAAAAGAAAAAGAAAAAGAAGAAGAAGCCTAGCAGCTTGTCAATGAGCCGGGACGGGAGGAATGGATAATGTTGGAGTGGAAGGTTGCGATTTTGACAGCAAGCGATAAAGGCTCGCGCGGCGAGCGGGAAGATACGAGCGCGCAAGTCATTCGCGAGCTTGTAGAGGAGGAACTTGGCGGGGAAATCGTCGATTATCGGATCGTCCCTGACGAGCAGGATGAAATTATGGCCGCCATCATTGAAATGACCGAATATTATCAGGCGGATCTCGTGTTGACGACCGGCGGCACTGGGCTGGCAGCTAGGGATATAACGCCGGAGGCGACGCTCAAAGTCGTAGACCGGCTGGTACCAGGCTTAGCTGAGGCGATGAGAATGGGAGCCTTGCAAAAAACGCGCAGAGCGATGCTTTCACGCGGAGTTTGCGGTATTCGCGGACAAACGCTGATTATAAACCTGCCGGGAAGCCCGAAGGGTGTGCATGAGGGATTGATGGCGATTATGGATCAGCTCCCGCATGCTTTGGAGATCGTCTCCGGGAGATACGGGGAACACAGCGAATGAACGAAAGCAATGAGATGAGCGGTAAAGCCGGGGGCTCGGTTCTGCAGGAGGTTCCAGTCAGGGATGCAATTGGCATGAGGCTGGCGCATGATTTGACTCAGATTTTGCCCGGGAAATTTAAGGGGCGGCTGTTCAAAAAGGGCCACATCATAACGGAAGCGGATATTCCAAGTTTGCTCGATATTGGCAAAGAGCATATTTATATCTTGGAGCTTGGTGCTGAAGAGCTTCATGAAGATGATGCTGCTGAGAGAATGGCTCAAGCTTTGACTGGAAAGGGCATCACAACGACTGAACCGCATGAGGGTAAAGTGAATTTGAAGGCTGCCGAGCTAGGGTTGGCTTATGTGGATGAGACGATCGTTTGTGCTATTAACAGTATTGGCGAAATTGCATTGGCAACGGTGAAAGCGAATACGGTGCTGCAAGCCGGCAAGTCTATAGCGGCAACGAGGGTCATACCGCTGGTAGTCGATAAAGCAAAGGTAGAAGCTGTGGAGAGGCTGGCGGCAGAATATCGTGCCGCGAATGACGGACAAGCACCGCTCCGCGTTAAGCCTTTTCGCAAGCTGAGGATTGGTCTGCTGACGACTGGAGGAGAAGTGTTCTCCGGCAGGATTCAGGATAAATTCGGACCGGCTGTTCGCGCCAAAGTGGAAGCATTCGGCTCAGAAATCGTCGAGCAGCGATTTGCGCCTGACGACCGACAAATAATTGTCAAGGAAATACACTATTTGCTAGAGCAACGTTATGATATGATACTCGTAACGGGCGGAATGTCGGTAGATCCCGATGATCGCACACCGGGCGCAATCAAAGCGTCTGGCGCACGAATAGTCAGTTATGGAACGCCAATGCTGCCTGGATCGATGCTGTTGATAGGATACATAGGAGAGGTCCCGATTATGGGCTTGCCAGGTTGCGTGATGCATGATCCCTATACATCATTCGACGTGCTCTTGCCCCGTATTCTAGCTGGGCAGACGATCGTTAGAGATGATATTGTTCAGATGGGCTACGGAGGTTTGCAATCGTAATTCATAATTACAGGGTTTAACATTAATATGGAGGTGTCAAAAATGGGAATTGGAACAACAGGTGTTATCCTGCTCGTGCTCGTTGCTCTGCTGCTGTTCGGACCGAACAAGCTGCCTGAGCTGGGCCGCGCTTTCGGCCGCACGCTGAGAGAGTTTAAGGCAGGCGCGAAAGATATTATGGGTGATGACGATCAGAATGATAAGAATAAGGACAGCAAGCGGATCGATGTAACCGAGAGGGAACATAATGATTCGAACAACAAGCGGCTTCCGGACTAACCGGGCCCGCTTTTTTTGCTGAAAAGGAGGCTATTCAGATGGGAACGTCGCAGCGCGAAGCTTCCGAAGAGCCCTTTGACAGGGAGCGGATTCGGGAAGAAGGGCTCATGCCTCTGCTGGAGCACTTGGGTGAGCTTCGCAAACGAATCATCTATGTGCTGGTTATTGTCGTAATCGGCATGGTGATCGGGTTGATAGTCGCAGACCCAGTCTATACTTTTTTAATGAATCAAAAGCCGGCGAACGGATTGTCACTGCATGCTTTCTCCATGTGGGACGGCATCGGCATGTATATGAAATTCTCGCTCATTATTGCGCTGATTTTAGCGATTCCGTTTACCGCTTTTCAGCTTTGGGCTTTCGTAAAGCCGGCGCTGAGAAAGAATGAACAGCGTGCAACGCTGAAATACATACCGTTTGCGCTCTTTATGTTCTTGTTAGGATTGGCGTTTTCGTATTTTGTCGTATTTCCGCTCGCCTTTCATTTCACAAGAACCGTATCGGCTAATTTGAATCTGGAGGAAACAATCGGGATTACCCAGTATTTCTCCTTCATGTTCAACATTATCATGCCGATCGCATTATTGTTCGAGCTGCCGCTCGTCATTATGTTTTTGACGGCTATTCGCGTGCTGAATCCGCTTCGGCTGCGCAAGCTGCGGAAATTGGCCTATTTCATTATGGTATTTATCGGAGTTGTCGTGACTCCCCCTGATTTCATATCGGACATTCTGGTGGCGATCCCGCTCATCCTTCTTTATGAAGTCAGTGTGTTCTTATCCGCTATGGTGTATAAGAAGCAGCTTGCAAGGGATAAGCAGTGGGAAGACGATATGGAGTTTGACTAACGATAAGAACTAGCACGGTAAGGCTGTCGAGAGTAACTCGACAGCCTTTTTTGTTTTGTATGCAGGGGATGCTGCAAGTTCCGGGCTCGCTGCGCGTTTCGGTCCAAGCTGCCATTCTAGATTCTATTTTCACATCGTATACACGATGAAAATGAAGTGAATCGCCAAAAAGTCATCATGAACTCGAAACACTCCGCTCCCCCTTTCGCACCGCACAACATGTTCAAAACAAGACGGCCAGACAGCCAGACAGCCATTTCCTCAGTCTAACCTCGCAAAAGGAAAAGGAAGGGAAAAGGAAAGGGAATGGGATTCATTCCCGTTTTCCGCTCCGCAGTAGAAATTAGCGAATCGACTTCGCTGTTTAACGAGGACGAATTCGCAAATAATACAGAAAATAGAGGGATTCGAGTCGCCATTCAGCATTAGCGAAGTGAATTTCGCAATCGGAGAAGCTAGGTTCTCCAAAAGCGAAATTTAGTTCGCTGTAGCCAGAGCCGGCACAATTTAGTTCGTCTACAGCGAAATTAGGATTCGTTCTTTTGCGAAGCAGGTTCGCTATAGGCTATGCAGCAGCAAGAGGAAAACTGTCCTTGAGGACAGTTTTTTCATGTTAGTATTGACAGCCGCATAGGCCAGGAGTATGATTTAAACAAACGTTTTAAACAAGTGTTTAATGCGGAAATAGAGAATGCAATAGGGAGTGGATTTTAGATGAAAACAGCTTTAAAAGCTTTTTTTAAACGGCCGACGACGATCGTTGGTATCGTTACAGCACTTATGTTCCAAGTTATTTTTTCGGTCATCTGGATGACCGGATATAACGGCGTAACGGATCGCGCCGACCAATTGAAAATAGCGGTTGTTAATGAAGACAAGCAGCTCGGCCAGCAGGTAGCAGGCACGTTAGCGAAAGGGCTCCCTTTTAATATGTCGCAGCTTTCGAGCTTAGAGGAAGCGCAAAAGCAATTAAATGAACGTGAGCTGCAAATGATTATTTATTTGCCTGCTGATTTTACGCCAAAAGCATCATCGCCGGACAGCAAAGCGGCTGTACAATATTTTATTAATGAATCGAACCCTGCACTAATTAAAAGCATTATGAGCTCGGTCGCGAATCAAGTAACGGCAGAGGTGAATCAGCAAGCGGTTGCTGCAGGTATTCAAGGCGCGCTGGCACAAGCCAACTTGCCTGCTGAACAGGCTGCGGCCGCATCGCAAAGCCTGTCGCAGCGAGTGACAGCCGACATTCAATCGTCGAACAAAGTGAATGGAATGAACAACCAGATGGTGCCAATGATGCTTGTACTGGCATCGTATGTAGGCTCGATGATTATGGGGATGAATCTGGAGCAATCAGGAATGGCAATTAGCGGTCAAGTTGGACGTTGGAACCGTTTCGCTGCCCGGAGCGTAATAAATGTGGTGGCAGCTATTTTCGTTTCCCTGGTAGGAGCATCGCTGCTGGCTGCATTTGGCGGTCAAATGGAAAGTGGCTTCTTCCACTTGTGGCTGTTCCAATTTGTCGTGCTGGTTACGTTCATGTTCGTCTCGCAAATGTTCCTATATCTGTTTGGTATGGCAGGTATGCTGTTTAATATTATTTTGCTATCGGCGCAGCTGGTTACTTCCGGAGCGGTCGTACCTCGCGAGCTGCTGTCAGGTTTCTTCACGGGTCTTGGCGATATACTGCCGGCTACGTACGCCGTAGAAGGCGGAATGAATCTGCTGTTCGGAGGCCCTGGTATCGGAAGCGATGCAGGCGTACTGCTGATTATTGCGGCAATTGCATTCCTTGTCAGCGGCGCAGCAGTTGCACTGAAACGGCAGTCTGCACCGCAACCCTCTGGAGCGTTAGCAAAACAAACCACCTAAATCGACTGGAGACCTTGGCATGAACAACTGTGGCAACAACGATATGAAAGTGCGAATATTGCTTGCGGCCAGAAAATTGTTCGCAAATCAAGGCTATGACGGTACGACGGTCAGGCAAATCTGTGAGGAAGCGGGGGCGAATGTAGCCCTCGTCTCCTATTATTTCGGCGGCAAGGAAAACATGTTCGCTGCGTTGTTTGAGAACTTTTTTCCGAATGAACAAATTGCTTCGATCGGTCCGGACGTAGAGCCGGTGGAAGGGATCCGCATATTGATTAAGGAAGTGACCGAATATCGTATGCGTGAGCCGGAGCTCATCCGGATTATGCAGCAAGAGATTATATTGAATACCCCCCGGATTCAAAAAATTAGAGAGCATGCGATGCCGATCTGGCAACTGCTGAGGAAATGGCTGGAAGCCGGCAGAAAACAAGGCGTGTTCGAGTTTGGATCAACAGACACCGTATTTATGTCTATCGTCGGTGCGCTGCTCTTTTACCGGCATTCAGATTACTGGCGAGCCCTAACGGAAGTAGAGACGGATATGGACGGCTTAATTGCGGAGTTAACCCGATTCATACTCAATGGGCTTCAATACAAATCTAATTAATGCGAGAATCCCCGGCAGCCTTGAACCCAAGGGCTGCCGGGGATTTTTAATTCGCAAGCAAGCTGCGGACTAGGCTTCCAGAGGCAGCGGGTTGCGAACGATTTTTACCTCGTAAAACTGAATTTTATTATCGATAATGTAGTCCGGCGTTTTGCGGTGCTGATGAGACTCACGGAACGCTTCACTGCGAGTCCAGGCTTGAAAGTTTTCTTTGGATTCCCAGCGGGTGACGACCGAAACCTCATCATATTCCTTCGTATTCTCGGTAAGCATGACTTCCAGTCCGAGGAACCCTTCCATGCCTTCGACTTTACCCACCTTGTTAAAGCGCTCAATCAATTTCTCACCGTTGCCCTTTGTAATCTTCGATACGTTCGTTACGATAACCATCGTTTTGTCCTCCTCGAATTTTTTTAGTTTAGGAATGATAATCGGGTAATCTTCCTCGTAGCTGACTTTCGCTTCAAGCTCGAAGACGTCCCGCAGTAACCTGGAAGTAATAACAGTTTTGGGATGACCCGCATCTGCGATTTGTCCGCCATCCATCGCGATTAAGTAATCGCAGAAGGCGGCTGCCTGCTGAAGATCATGCAGCACCATGACAATGGTCAAGTTCAATTGTTTATTTAGCTTCCGCAGCATTTCCATCACGTCGAGCTGATGGGAGATATCCAAATAGGTAGTTGGCTCATCGAGCAGTATGATGCCGGTTTTCTGAGCCAGCGCCATAGCGATTCTCGCTTTCTGCTGCTCGCCGCCCGACAACGTATGGAACATGCGGTCTTCATGACGTAAAATGCCCGTCTGCTTCAGCGACCACTGGACAATCGACTCATCTTCCTCTGTCAGCCGTTGGCGAAGCAGTCCTTGATGAGGAGAGCGGCCGTAGGAAACGAGCTCCCTGACGGTCATATAAGGCGCAGTATCTTTTGCTTGCGGAAGCATGGATATCGTTCGGGCAAGCTCTGCCCGTTTGAATGCCTTTCCTTCCTTCCCATCGATGAGAACGGCGCCGCTATCCGCTTCGAGCAATTGTGCAACCAGCTTAAGAAGCGTTGATTTGCCTGATCCATTTGGTCCGATAATCGCGGTCATTTGCCCCTTGGGGATGGATGCCGTCACGTCGTGCAGACGGAACATACCGCGTTCCAGATCTAGCTCTTTCATTTCAATTGCACTCATCCCATGACACTCCGTTTCCGCAAAAGTAGTAAAAAGAATGGCGCTCCGACACAGGCCAGCAAAATGCCGACGGGAAGCTCGATCGAATCGATCCATGATCTTGCAATCGTATCTGCCAGCACAACAAGTGCCGCTCCGCCACCTATGGACAGAGGCAGCAGAAAGCGATAATCTTCCCCGATTAGCAGTCTTATCGCATGGGGAACGACCAATCCGACGAAGCCGACTAGTCCGGCGACGCTGACGGCAGAGCCGGCAAGCAAAGCAGCCAGCACGATAAGAAGGAGGCGGTGAAGCTCGACGCGTTGACCGAGCAGCTTCGCTGAATCGTCGCTTAGCAACAGCAGGTTAGCCGGCTTAATCGCGATCAGGGATAGAAGGAGACCGACGCTCGCATAAGGCAGCATGAATGAGAGATGAGGCCAGCTTCGTCCGTTAAGTCCCCCAGCAAGCCAAGGCAGCACAGCCTGCACGCGATCGCTGTAGATGACCATCACGCCGTTCATGACGGCGCCAAGCAGGGCGTTGACTGCTACCCCGGCCAGAACGATTTTGATGGGCGAGCTGCCTTTATCCCAAGCTAGCAAATAAATAAGCATCGCGGCGATAAAAGCGCCAGCGAACGCGGACAAAGGCAATAAATAGCTGAATTGCGGCAAAAGCACCATTGTGATGACAGCCGCAAGACCGGCTCCAGAGGAAACACCGATTATGCCGGGATCAGCAAGCGGGTTTCGCATAACGCCCTGCAGCAGTGCGCCGGAAGCTGCGAGACAAGCTCCTGTAAGCAGGCCGATCAGCACGCGAGGCAGTCTTAAATCCATAATGATAGTCCGGTAAGTAGAATCGCCGTCTCCGGTTAGAACGATCCAAATATCACGAAGCGGGATCGGGACCGAGCCATAGCTTATGCCATAAACGGAAATGAGAACGATAAGCGGCAGCATACCAGCAGAGAGCCAGCGTCGTCTTGTTGTACGGGTAGCCAGATTCATGACGGCTGCTTCGCTTTCTCGACGAGCTGATGCAAATCATCTAACGCATCGATGACTCTCGTCCCCGGATTCGTGCCGAACAGCTCGGACGGCAAAATCTCGACCTGGTTGTTTTTAACCGCATCGATCCCGTTCCAAGCGGCATTGCCCTGCATTTCCTTCAAGAAGCCTGCCTTCACTTCTTCCGGATTGCCGTGCGTCATAATAAGAATCAATTGCGGATTCGCTTGCACCACGCGTTCCGTATTGATTTGCGCATACTGCGGGTAGCTCTGCAAAACTGCGAAATCCGAGGCGATATTGTAGCCGCCAGCAAGCTCCAGTAAGTTGCCGCTTAAAGAATTGGGCAGTGCAGCCATGTAAGTACCGGGTGCGCCATATACAATGAGCGTCCTTGTTGACTGTGCGCCATCTGATGGACGATAGTCATTAAGCTTGTCGTCAATGGCGGCAATAAGCTCAGCGGCCTTCGTCTCCTTATGAAGCATTTCTCCGAACAGCGTTATTTGACGTTTGATGTCTTCGACAGAATTGGCGCTCGTCAGTACCATCTTGGAATGAATGCTTTCGATAATCGGAACATCCTTGCTGTTCATCGGATAATGGCCCAATACGACGTCAGGCTTCAGCAGCGTGATACGCTCCAGATCGACCTCATGCGTCGAACCGATTTGGGTGACATCTTGCGCTTCCTTCACAGGGGAAGGGCCGTTTGTCGTCGGTCTTCCGACGAGTGTGCCTCCTAGCGCGTAAACAATATCCATCTCTCCGTTGCTCAGCGCTATGATATGTTGCGGTACTTGGGAAAATGCCACGCCGCGTCCGGCAAAGTCCTTAATGGAGACCGCGGCAGCAGCATTCGGGTGATTCGATAATGAATCTGTCGTGCTTGATGCCTTCGAGGCGCTGCAGCCTGCTGTGGCCAATAAGGCGCATAGTGCCAGAGGTATAAGCTTTCTCATAAAAGCAGCCTCCTCCAAGTTTATTATCATTGATAATCAGTATCAATTGAGTCCATCACATAAATGATAGTGATAATCGTTATCGTCGTCAATAGGTTCTGAGAAATTTTTAGTTTATTTTTCTATTTATTTTTTTTATTGCGGAATGTTATTGACAGGATAATTTTTGTACGTTACGATCACATCGAGCTCAAAATGGTAATGATTTCAACGCTGGAGGCATGCTGTGTAAATAATTATTACGTTGGTTTATTGGAGGATATGCGAGCTGGGAAGCTCTAAACCCTTGCTACATAGGGATTAGGTAAGTGAAGCGAATAATAGAACGTCTATTTTTTTTGTATATTTAATGAGAATGATAATCATTAACTGATAATGCAATTGGAAGTTAATGAATGCGTTGTTTATCGATTTTTATTATTTCATAAACAATAAATATCGATATTTTTACAATATAAGGAGGATAGAAATGAAATTTTTCTGTCGTGCACTTATGTTTTCGCTGCTAAGCATGGCGCTGTTTGTAAGTGCAGTTTCTGTGCAAGCAGCATCCGATCTCGCCGACGGGACCTACTCTATCGTCTATACCGTGCTGAAAGCGGAGGATGATTCCGTATCGATGGCCAATGATTATTGGGAAAAGCCGGCGACTGTATACGTGGATAAGGGCAAGTTGTCCGTTCAGCTTCAAATCAACCACAGCCAATGGGTGAAGGAGTTCAAGGTTGAAGCCGGAGGAAGTTACACGGAGGCGAAGCAGGTTAGCAAAAACGATACGGCAGACACGAGAGTTGTGAAGTTTCAGGTAGACGACTTCTCCAAGCCGGTCATGGCGAAAATCCATGTCATCGTCGAATCGATTGACTATAACCACAAATATACGATTCGAATGGCCTTCGATACCGATTCCTTAACGCTGATCAAAGCGGCTGATAACGTCAACAAGCCAGCGGACAGCGAGTCTAAGCCGACGCCTAAACCGACAGCTAAACCAACAGCTAAGCCGACGGAAGCTGCTGGAGAAGCAGCACCATCTGTACCTGCTGTAAAACCAACAGATCCTACGGTAAAGCCGGATTCCGTGGTAAAGCCTGACTCAAACGCTGGCGGCGTTTCAGGAGCAAAAGCCGGGGAATCTTCTCCTGCTGCCTCTGCCGGGGTGAATGCTGAGAAAGTGGACATTGGAGGCCAATCAACACCTGAGGCAACTTCAATTCCTTCCGAGGAACCGACGGTTCCGGATGTGGAAAATAAAGAGACTGAAAGCAATCAGGCGGTTGATCCTCCCGCTTCCCCGTCTCCATCTGCTGAAAGTACAGATGCGCAAGAACAGCAAGCCTTAGCGAACAGTGAAGGTACGGCCGAAGTCGTGCAAACGGTGGCGGAGCCAAGCAATCCCGCCGGCGATCCAGCTAAAGGCCAAGAAGAAGGCGGACGCAGCAAGACGCTGGTGATTGCTATATTGGCGGTCATTTTGTTGGGCGGCGGTCTTGTACTATTTTTACGCAGCAAGAAAGCAAGCTTTAAAAAATAATGAACAATCATAGTGAGGGGATATGAAGAAATGAATAAGAAATGGTTCAAGCTCATGACAATGGCGCTGCTGTTGTTCGTCGTATTAGGGACGGTACAGCTGTATCCGGCGCAAGCCGCTTCAAACGATCGGTTGACAGACGGAGTCGCCATTAATTTCAAGGTGTTAAAGGATCAGACCGAAGATATATCCGTTATGGATGGTTATTTGGTAAAACCAGCTGTATTGAAGCTGGAAAACGGTAAGAGCTATATTTACGCCACGCTGAAAAACAGCGATTGGATTACCGTGTTTCAAACACAATTTAACGGCGCCTACACGGATGCTGACAATGTGCAGGAAACGACTATTGGCGGTATCAAACACCGCGAAGTTAAATTCGAAGTAACGGATTTGGGCACGAAGCTGAATGCAAAAACCCATGTCACGATCCCGCCGGAAATCGTTCCAAACTACGATCATGACTATGATGTTCAACTGCAATTCAATGCGGCTGCAGGCGATTCTGCGGCGCTGCTCACAGCAGTAGCGGCTGCACAAACGGTTTATGCCGCGACGCAGGAAGGAACGGCTCAAGGCCAATATCCAGCTGCAGCTAAGCAAGCTTTTAAAAATGCCATCGATGAGGCATTCCTGACCGCTTACGATGCAAATGCAACAGCTGGAGAAGTAAATGGCGCGTTGCCGATTCTTCAAGCGGCTGGCAGCACTTTCGCTAATTCAGTAATTGGTGAGCCGACGCAGCAAGTTAACTATGTCGTTATCAATGCAACGAATACGTTCAAGGCTTCCAGCATGGAGCGTTACTTTACGAAGCCGGCTGAAGTGAAAACCCGCAATGGCAAAACATACGCTTCGTTCTCCGTAAAAGAGAGCAGTATTATTCCTAGCTTGAAGGTGGAGCAAGACGGAGCGCTCGTTGAAACGACGGTCGTCAGCTCGAACCCAACTGCTGATACAAGAGTGGTAGAGTTTGAAATCGACAGTTTGACAGATGATTTGACCGGCTCGGTCAGCATCGATACCGTTATTAACGGTCAAGCTTACAAGGCGACACACGGCATTATTTTTAAATTTAGTCCTGCGAACAAAACAGCGCTGGATCAATTGGTAACTAGTACAGAATCATTGTACAACAGTGCAGTGGTCGGCACAGAGCCTGGACAATACCCGCAGAGCGCAAAAACAGCATTGCAAACGGCAATCGACGCAGCTAAAACAAAAGGAACATGGCTGGCGGCTCAAGCTGCTGTAGACGAGGCAGTTACGGAGCTGACGGCGGCAAAAACTGCCTTCCAGGCGGCAGTAGTAGGAAACAACAATGGCGGTGGCGGCAACAACGGCGGCGGAACACCAAACCCTGAAGTACCAGGTGATATTGCGGACGGCACTTACAACCTGTCGTTCCAGATTTTGAAAAAGGGCACTAGCTCCGCATCTGTGATGGACGGTTATGTTGTGCGTCCCGCTAAGCTCGAAGTATCAGGCGGCAAGAAATATGTGACGCTGCGACTGACGAAAAGCAATGAAATTACAGGGTTTAAAGTAGAGGGTGTTAGCCCTACAGTTACGGCAACTAATACTTCTGCCAATACGAGAGACGTTAAATTCGAAGTCTCCAACCTGAGCGGCTTGATCAATGGCTGGGTCAAAATCGATTGGGCGGAAATCGACTATCATCATGAATACGATGTTCAAATCCAGTTAGGCGGCTATAGCGCTTATACCGGCGATCCGGGCCATACAGGTAATCCGAAACCGCCAACAGATCTTCCAGGCGAAACACCTGGGAAAGACGAAGAAGGCGGGAAAGACAACGAACAAAAACCAGGCGGCGGCAACCCTTCGGTCACTTTGAAAGACGTAGCGAACAGCTGGGCTAAAGCTTCGATTGAGCGTGCCATTTCACTCGGTTTTGTAACAGGCTATAGCGATAACAGCTTCCGTCCTGAAGGAACAATTAGCCGCGTAGAATTTACGGCTTTGATTAGCAGAGCATTGAAGCTGAATAACGCTTCGGGTTCACAAGCGGTATTCAAAGACAATGACAGCATTCCAGCGTGGGCAAAAGCTTATGTGGAGCACGCGGTGGCAGCAGGCGTAATTAGCGGGTTCGCCGATGAATCCTTCCGTCCGGCGCAAAATGTGAACCGGGCTGACATCGCAGTGATGATGGTTCGCGCACTTGGCATTACCGTTGACGAGAAAGCCGAACTGACTTTCGCCGATGCCGATGCAATTCCGGCTTATGCGAAGCCTTACGTAGCTGCAGCGGTTAAAGCCGGCTTAATTACAGGCCGTGAGAACAACCAATTCGCCGCGTCCTCCAACGCTACGCGGGCCGAAGCGGTAACACTCATTCTGCGTGCTTACGATTATGCGGAAGCACAAGCAAAAGCAGCGGAAGAAAGCAAGAAGAAGGAAGAAAAAGCAGCCTAAACCGGGCGTAAGAATGAAACTAGAAATCGAAGAGGATGCCGGGAAACCGGCGTCCTTTATCGATTTTTCTCCTTGTAGAGAAAGGAATGGGGCTATTGATGAAAGGGTTTGGAACAAAGCTCACGCAGCTCGCTCTGCTGATTCTGCTCACAGCAGGCTGTGCGGCGCAGTCGCAGCCAACTGAGAAACCAGGGCAGGATGTTCAACAAGCGGCTGCAACCACAGTACCTTCAGAAAAACCGGAGGCGCGTATCGTTTCGACTACTGTTGCGATTACGCAAATGCTGGACTTGTTGGGAATTGACGATGTTGTCGGCATTCCTTCCAGTTCCAAAACGCTGCCGTCCCGTTATGATGGCGTGAAAAAGGTCGGCAATCCGATGAGCCCGGATATGGAAATCGTCAAATCGCTCAAACCGACGGAGGTGCTTTCCGTTACGACACTCCAATATGAGCTCGAGCCGGTATTCAAAAATGTCGGCGTAGATGCGACTTTTCTTAACTTGACGAGTCTTGGCGACATGAAAAACGCGATTATAAAGCTGGGTGAGAAATACGATCGTGCCGATCAGGCAAAGGGGATCGTGAAAGGCTACGACGATAAAATTGCCGATATCCGTCAAAAAACCGAAGGCCGTCCCGCTCCAACCGTACTTATTTTGCTAGGTGTGCCTGGCAGCTATTTAGTAGCGACCGAGCATTCGTATATCGGCGATCTCGTGAAACTAGCGGGCGGTGTCAATATCGTGCAAGGCGAAAAAGTTGAGTATCTCGCTTCCAATACGGAATATTTGCAGCAGGCGAATCCCGACGTTATTCTTCGGGCGGCACACGGCATGCCGGAGGAAGTTGTGAAGATGTTCGACGAGGAATTTAAAAAGAATGATATTTGGAAGCACTTCAACGCGGTCAAGAACGGCCGGGTGTATGACCTGGAGGAGTCGTTGTTTGGAACGACGGGCAATCTGGCGGCAAACGAAGCGCTGGATGCGCTGATGGGAATGCTGTATCCATAATTGGGGGAAGCGTGTTATGTACAAAAAAGCTGCGTGGTTTAGCGCCGTCATTATTTTATTGCTGGGAGTGACGATATTCTCGGCGATGACTGGAAGCATTAAGGTCGGCCCTTTGGAGCTGATTAAAGGTTTAATAACGGGAACGAATGAAGAGGTCGCGGTCATCCGGGATCTGCGCCTTCCGCGCTTGATCGTTTCATTGCTTACAGGAGCGGCGCTCGCGGTATCGGGTGTATTGCTTCAAGCCGTTATGCGGAATCCGCTGGCGGATGCAGGTGTAATCGGCATTTCCTCGGGAGCGGGACTCGTGTCGCTGCTGATGGTGACGATTTTTCCGGCGATGTATTTCTGGATGCCGCTGTTCTCCTGCATTGGCGGAGCGATCGCTTGTCTGCTTGTCTACTCATTCTCCTGGCGTTCAGGACTGCAGCCGATGCGGCTCATTCTGGTGGGCGTCGCCATAAATGCGACTTTCACGGGACTGGCACAATCCTTTAACTACCGGGGCAGTTACGCGGTAACGTCCGTCAATCAGGCGATCAGCTCGATTTTTACGATGAAAACCTGGGCCGACGTCGAAATACTGGGACTGTACGGTTCGATCGGACTGGTGCTGTCCCTGTTTCTTATTTCCTGGTGCAATATGCTTTCCCTGCAGGATAAAACGGCGGGCAATCTGGGGCTGCGGGTTACACAAGCCCGTCTCCTGATCTCCGTTGTTGCTGTGCTGCTGGCCTCTGTTGCAACGGCAGTCGGCGGATTGATTGCTTTCGTTGGCTTGCTTGTCCCCCACATCGGAAGAATGGCGGTGGGCTCCGACCATAAGGCGCTGATTCCGTTCTCGGCTTTGGCGGGGGCGCTTCTAATTCTGACGGCGGATACGCTTGGAAGAACGATTTTGGCACCGACCGAAATTCCCGCTTCTATAATAATGACCGTGATCGGCGGCCCGTTTCTCATTTTTATGCTAAGGAGGAGTGATCGCCATCATGGAAATTAACGAGCTGAGCTTCTCTTACGATAAACAAACCGATTCTATTAAAAATGTAACCTGCACCGTGGCCGAAGGCGCCATTACGACGATAATCGGACCGAACGGCAGCGGCAAGTCGACGCTGCTTGGACTGATGTCCCGCAACTATGCGCCCCGCCACGGGCAAATCGTGCTGGACGGCAAGGAGCTTAGCGGCTATAAGCCGAAGGAGCTTGCGAAAAAGCTGGCTGTCGTTCATCAGCATAATGAAGCGCCGGCAGATATGACGGTTGAGAAGCTGGTCAGCTTCGGCAGACTTCCGCACAAAGGGCTCTTCCGGCCAGATAGCGACGAAGGCGAAGAAGCGGTGGAATGGGCGCTCGCCAGCACGAATCTCATCGGCAAGCGCGAACTGCGAATCGACCGGTTGTCCGGGGGCGAGCGGCAGCGGGTGTGGATTGCGATGGCGCTCGCGCAGAAGACGCCGATCTTATTTTTGGATGAGCCGACGACTTATTTGGATATCTATTATCAGTTTGAAATTCTCGAGCTTGTGAAAAAGCTGAATGCGGAGCATGGCCTGACGATTGTGATGGTGCTCCATGATATTAATCAAGCGATTCGCTACAGCGACAATCTCATTGTTATGAAGGAAGGCGAAGTGCTTGTTATGGGCGATCCGGAGACCGTAGTGACACCGGCTGTTATGAGGACTGTCTATGGCGTTGATGTGAAAATCAGTCATGACGAGGAGTCCGGCATCTATATGCTTCCGCTCGGAATTCGCGCTTGAAATCAGGAACAAAATGGGCGCCCTGCTCGTCAGAGATAATAGTGAAAAATTGACAAAGGGGCGGACGGATGAAAAACCTGTATGTACTTCTGCTAGTTCTGGTGCTCAGTGCCTGCAGTAACGAATCGGTTAATAAAATCGACGAACCGGAACGGGGCGGGGGCGGGCAAGGTGAACAGGCATCGCCAGCACCGGCTTTTATCGAATCTCGGATGGGGGATTTTGTTCTTCGTCTGGATACCGGCAAGTCGATCTATGGAACAGAGGATGCTGTGGCGATCAGGGCGTTATTGAAATATGACGGGGATAAGGAATCGGAGACGATCTACCATGCGATGTATCCGGTCGCGTTTGGCGTAACGGAGCTGACGAGGGGAATCGACTTCGGTTATTCCATGGAGGATCCATTAATTACGACTGAGATGCAAAAAGGAATGTGGCTGGAGTTACCCTACAAAAAAACGGCTGGTTATATCGATTCAGATTCACAAGCAGCTTTTATTGAAGCGTTTCTGAAAGGGGATACGTTTCCGGCAGGCGAGTATAACATCAAGGCTTTGGCCGACTTTTATACCGAGGCAGGCGGGAAGAAAACCGACTATCAGTTTTCGGCAGATAAACAGATAAGCGTTCATTGAAGCGGGAGTAAAAAAAGACGGCTTGCTCCTTATAGGTTATTTTACAAAAGGCTATAATGGTTAAAGTGCCCGTGGGCGGCTATAAAATAGAGGAAGCACTTGAAATCGAAGCGAAAAAAAAGTATGATAATTATGGTTGTTAGCACTTTACGCTTACGAGTGCTAATAAAAAACAATAAGCGACAAACTTTTTAAGGAGGCTATTTTCAATGATCAAACCTTTGGGTGAACGCGTACTGATCGAAGCGATCGCAAAAGAAGAGACTACCGCAAGCGGTATCGTATTGCCGGACTCGGCTAAAGAGAAACCGCAAGAGGGCAAAGTAGTAGCAGTAGGCAGCGGTACGTTGAAAGATGGCGTTCGTGTTGCGCTTGAAGTAAAAGAAGGCGACCGCGTTCTTTTCTCCAAATATGCAGGAACTGAAATCAAGTACGAAGGCAAAGAGTATTTGATTATGAAAGAAAGCGACATTCACGCGATCTTTGGATAAGCCCCGTTAGGGACATATAGAGCAAGAACCTAAGTATCACTATACATTTATTTATTTTCCGGGAGGTAATCGATAATGGCTAAGGACATTAAATTTAGTGAAGAAGCTCGCCGCTCCATGCTGCGCGGGGTTGACGCTCTTGCAAATGCGGTTAAAGTAACGCTCGGCCCTAAAGGCCGTAACGTTGTACTGGAGAAAAAATTCGGCAGCCCGCTCATCACGAATGACGGCGTATCCATTGCGAAAGAAATCGAGCTTGAAGATGCTTTCGAAAACATGGGTGCACAACTCGTTAAAGAAGTAGCTACAAAAACAAATGACGTTGCCGGTGACGGAACGACAACTGCTACAGTTCTGGCTCAAGCGATGATTCGCGAAGGTCTGAAAAACGTAACAGCTGGCGCTAACCCAATGGTTATCCGCAAAGGTATCGAAAAAGCGGTTAAAGCAGCTGTTGAAGAGCTGAAAGCTATCGCAAAACCAATCGAAGGCAAACAATCGATCGCACAAGTTGCTTCGATCTCCTCGGCAGACGAAGAAGTTGGCCAACTGATCGCAGAAGCGATGGAAAAAGTCGGCAACGACGGCGTTATCACTGTAGAAGAGTCGAAAGGCTTCGTTACGGAGCTGGAAGTGGTTGAAGGTATGCAATTCGACCGCGGCTACGTGTCCCCTTACATGATCACAGATACGGATAAAATGGAAGCTGTCCTCGACAACCCATACATCCTGATCACGGATAAAAAAGTATCGAACATTCAAGAGATCCTTCCGGTTCTTGAGAAAGTTGTTCAATCCGGCAAGCAATTGCTGATCATCGCTGAAGACATCGAAGGCGAAGCGCAAGCTACGCTGGTAGTGAACAAACTTCGCGGCACATTCACTTGCGTAGGCGTTAAAGCTCCAGGCTTCGGCGACCGTCGCAAAGCAATGCTGCAAGATATCGCTGCTCTGACTGGCGGCCAAGTGATTACAGAAGAGCTGGGCCTTGAGCTGAAATCGGCTACTGTAGAACAACTGGGCTCCGCTCGTCAAGTACGCGTAACGAAAGAAAACACGATCATCGTTGACGGCAGCGGCGACGCTTCCGACATCGTAGCTCGCGTGAACCAAATCCGTGCGCAACTGGAAGAAACAACTTCCGAGTTCGACAAAGAGAAACTGCAAGAGCGTCTGGCTAAATTGTCCGGCGGCGTAGCGGTAATCAAAGTCGGCGCGGCTACTGAAACTGAATTGAAAGAGCGCAAGCTCCGCATCGAAGATGCACTGAACTCCACTCGCGCAGCTGTGGAAGAAGGCATCGTATCCGGCGGCGGTACAGCTCTGATCAACGTATACAATGCAGTTGCTGCTGTTAACGCAGACGGTGACGAGCAAACTGGCGTTAACATCGTATTGCGCTCCCTCGAAGAGCCGATTCGCACAATCGCTGCGAACGCAGGACAAGAAGGTTCCGTAATCGTTGAGCGTCTGAAAAACGAAAAAGTCGGCGTAGGCTACAACGCAGCTACTGGCGAATGGGTAAACATGTTCGAAGCGGGCATCGTTGACCCTGCGAAAGTAACGCGTTCCGCGCTGCAAAACGCAGCTTCCGTTGCGGCTATGTTCCTGACAACTGAAGCCGTTGTTGCTGATAAACCAGAACCTAAGGGTGCTGGCGCTGGCATGCCTGATATGGGCGGCATGGGCGGTATGGGCGGCATGATGTAATAAGGGTAGATAAGGCTTTTCAGCCTTTCTGCTCTAAACCATCAGACCAATATGCTCCTTGAATTGTGGTCATTTTGACTTCGATTTGTGAAGCAGTCACTGTTACAAATAATAAATGAAGCAATAACCACTTCTTAATATTTATTAAGGAGTGGTTTTTTGTGTTGTTAAAGTTTGCATTTCAAGATTTTTTAGATGACCGCACGTTCAAGAATACGACAAAGGTTAACATCAGGAATTATCAAACGTTACTTGGCGAGTTCATCAATTACTGTGTGGAGAATGAAGTAGTCAACGTTGAAAATATTACACAAAGTCACGCAAAAAGCTACTTGATACATTGTCAAGAAAAAGGAAATAAAGCTGGTACTGTAAACACAAAACTTATGAGAATGAGAGCATTCTTCAACTACATGGTGGAGTGCGAGGTAATAAAGATCAGTCCAGTTAAAAAAATTAAGCTATTGAAAGATGATGTGAAAGTTGAAGTATTTAATGACGAGCAAATTATTCAAATGTTGAGTTACTATAGGAGAATTAAACGCAGAGAGAAGAGTTATTGTGCCTATCGTGACTACATGCTTATTGTTGTGATTTTAGGTACTGGTATTAGAAGAGGGGAAATTATCAATTTGAAATGGTCAGACATTGATTTTGAAAATCAATCAATATCTGTCTTTGGCAAAACGAGACGTAGAGAGACATTACCTATGACAGAGAAACTAACCAAAGAACTTCGAGCATATCAAACCTTCTGCAAACAACACTGGGGGAAGACTAGCGAATATGTCTTCACAAAGAGGGACTATAATCAGATAACTGAGTTTTCACTAATGCAGATATTTCAATATTTAGGCGAGAAGATGAATTTTCCAAACATAAGAGTGTCACCGCACACATTCAGGCATACTTTTTGTCATCGACTTGCTATGTCAGGTATGAGTGCTTTTGCTATCCAGAAGCTAATGCGGCATCAAAATATAGCTGTGACAATGCGATACGTTGCTATGTGGGGTAATGAATTGCGGGAGCAAAACGATAGGTACAATCCATTAAACTCTCTAAACATCTAAATTACGTTGATAATAATTGGAGGGAGTACCTGTGGTTAGACAATTCACAGTTCAAATAGAAGACGATGCAACCAACACACGTCTTGTACAAATCGCCCAACGTCACTGTAAATTGGCTTTGGAACATTCCGCGCCCAATACTCCATCTGAGGCCGCAAAGCCATCAAGCAGGAGATAAAGCAGTTACTTGAAGAAAGGGATGCCTTACTCACCAAAAATCAAATTAATTAAAATGGAGGATTCATAATGGTTTCTTTGAACGATGTGAGCGAAGAAGAAAGAGTGCTTTTTGTACAATATAAGTCTTTGGTGTATGAAGCGATTGAACTGTCTAAAAGGCAATATACCTATGAAAAGATCATTGGATTGATTCAAAGTTCTGCAAGAGAATATGGTGCTGATTTTAATTTTGCAACAGTGGAAGAAATCATTTTAAGATGTGATGTTGAATTAAGTTCGATTAGAACTACACTTATCCTTAACGAATTAGAACAAAGCAAACTTATTATTAAGCTAGGTGAGACATTTGCGGATTTGAGTGAATCTTATCCTGATGACTTTCCTTTTCCTTTCCTTACTGAGGGGTAGCTGCATAGAGTTGAACGGCGACCTTACCAGTTTGTTGTCGTGAGTTCTAACATTGAAGTAATCCATCTTTATCAAGGTTGTGATGGATTACTTCTTTTTATCTTTGAGTGTGAGTAATCTAGTTGAGTATGGCAAATAACCCAAATAGAAACTCTGAACAGTAATTTATTCAACTAATGCTCCTGATTGTTTAAAGTATGGTCTTAACACCTCTTCAACTAATTTATCAAGAGTTACACCACATATATCGGCTATGTCTCTAATATTACTTTCATTAAAAATAAATTTCCCTCTTCTATAACGGATACTTAATTTTCGTTGATTGATTACATTCTTTAATTCTTCTGTTGATAGATTGTTATTATGTACAATGTTATTTCTAAAATCAATCCATTGATGTACTTTTTGAAAATCAGGAGTTCCAATTAATACGGAATTTGGATTTGTAGTAAGTGCTTTTTCAAAATACTTTAGGTACTTTATTATTCCTTTGTCACGTTTACAAACATCTTCTATTTTCGGAAGGTGCGTGTCTATTTCAATTATTTTTTTATAAAATGAATGTAAAGTTGATTCAAATGAACTTAGAAATTGAACAATAGTTCCTAATGAAAACACATTTTGTTCTAGGTCTAAGTTTTCATAAAAGTGCCTCTTTGCTTCTAAATTTCTAGAGACAATAATTTTTAAATGTTCTTTTTTTTCTTCATCATCTTCATCTATTAATAGCTTATCTATTTCAGATCGTTCTTTTAAATAACTGGTTTTAAATTTCTGTTCTTGCTCTAAAGATGTTTTAAACAATTTAGTTGTTGCTCTTAACAATGCTAAAGATTCATCATGATAAGAATTTATGCAAGTGTACAATCCAGAAAAAAGTTCTTGTCCTCTTTTATTATGTTGCATTTGACTCAACATTAAGGTTACAGAAAAGTAAAATCTGCGAATAGGTAATTCTTGTATAGGTGTTTCTTCAAAATTGTTCTCCAAATAAATCATCCCTTCTATATAAAAGTTTAATATTAGATTTATAATACTATAAAACGCTTAATGATTAGGTAAATGATGACTTTGATGAATCGTTCGTATAGTAAGGTAACTCACCGCTGTCAGCAAATAGCTAGTAGGTTTAGGTGATTGATATATTAGAAGATGCGTTATCCCTTGGAGAAAGGCTAGTAACTATACTTGAGGTGATACATGGGCGGAAAGAGGTTTTTTAATAACAAAATTGATGTTAAAGACTTGCAGAATAGCAAATTAGCTACTCAGCTATGGGGCTATGGGAAGTGTATAATATAACTGACTGAGCCTCCTTGTTTACAATACTGCTGTGAGGCGTTTGTGTATAGTTTGACGCTCTTCAATCAGATAGGATGAATGAATTATCACCTAACCAGCAAGAGCGCGTAAAACTGTGCTGGAATAGCTTAAAGGAATCAACAAGAAGAAAGCTTATTGCATGTTAGTGGCGGTAAGGTTTCTTCTTGTTTACCCCCAATGCATACATATTCATCACTGCTCCAATTAAACCAGTAACCTCACTCTGCGTCCTGCTCAAGGCAATTGCCGCTCTGATAGCATCTGAGAGCACATCACATATGGTTGTACGCTCTTCAGAGCGCTTAAACAGGGAAATGTTGATCAGACAATTTGAGGAGCGTGAAGTGATACTGGAATGGCTAATCGCAGGTCATAGCCTTGAAGAGTATTTTCATCTATCTAATCTACGTTCCTTACTTGGTACTGTCTGTTCATATCAGGAAAATGGGTACTGTTATGCTGGTTGACCAAGATACATAGCTATATTTTGTAGCGACTATACTCCTGAATACTACTGAGAAGCGTTTGCGTACAGCCATACGCACTACAATCAATTAAAGGGGAATATTAATCGCTAAACCAATAGAATCGCATTAAGCTATACTGGAGAGAGTTTACAGAATTGATGTATGGGTTAATGCTGTTTGAATGAAAAGTCACTAAAGAAGTATTATGACTATTCAAAATTAATATTTTGTGTTTTAGAAGCAAAAATACCGATACTTACTTCATTATTTCGATAATCGATTAATGCTATCGTCCGACAAAGTGAAAGGGGAGTAGCCCCATAAGCGAAGCGACACAAGGCGAAGCCGCCCGATTGGAGAACTTCGTTCGACAAGAGATATTAAAAGAATATTAAAGATTTAAAAAGAATATTATATCCCATTTTGGGTGAAAAATATCACGCCGATTTCGCTCCACTGAGGGCAGATTCCGAAAAATATCACGCCGATCAAATTTCGGAATTGACACCTCAACCATAGAGCGGTATAGCTTTATGGGGGATGCTTGGCATATCCTAAACTGAGGGAAAATTATCACCCCAAAATGGTAGCCAGAGGGGAGAATCGGGCAAAATATCAAGGGTAATTTTGGAGTGTAAAATGCTCAGAAATCCCTTGGGAATTAAGTAGTTTTGTCGGTTCACTACTCAGAATAATAGTATCTTTCTTGGCTGAGTGATTCTTGTAGAAATCCTCGTAGCGTGGTTGAGCGGTGTCTCCTGCTTCCTCAATAGCAATGAGAGCGCATCATGTAAGGTTGTGCGCTCCTTGGTAGGCTCAGACACAGGAATGTTGGTTGTGGTGAGTAGAGGGCGTAGAGCATTATTGGAATGGCTATGGAAGTGGCGTGATATAAATCTAACTAAACATCGCTCAATAATCAATCTTAATTAACAATCCTCTGTTTTAGATATTCCTTGTTAGTCCCATCACAAATACCTAAATCTAACTCCAGATGGAACAAGAAATCCGTAATGGCTTCATGTTGTTCGTCATTCAACTTAACGTCCTTTGATTGATACCAATTGAGCAGAGATACAAGACAGAAATCCTTGGGGATGAAGACTCCTGCTTCGTTTTTAACTACACCAAGCTCGAGAAGTGTTTTATCTGAAATCATTGTTTGTCCTCCTTCTCTTCAATGACAGTAAATAAATCGCCCATTGTAATGTTTAGATAGCCACACACATTTGCTAACAAAGTTGCAGGGAATCGAGCATCTTCAATTTTAACTTTACCGTCTTTACCACCGACCATTTTGTAAATAGTTCCTATTCGTTCTCCTGTATCCTTTGAAAGTCTATATGGAGTAATATTTTTCTCTTTCAAAATATCGTCCAAGTTACAAATCAACGTGTACCGTTTATCCATGATATTCCCTCCGAAAGTAAAATCAACTATTGACATTAAACGTCTATAGTCTTATAGTGAGTGTAGAAAGTATATACGTTTAACGTCTATACTCGTAAAACGATTATATCATCTTGCTAAAGGAATGTATATACATATCCTTACTTTCCTATTGCCAAAAACCAAACTAAGGAGCGAATAACCATGACAGTTGCTAAACTACTCAAAGAACAGACTAATAATACGGACTATGATACTTACGAATCCATCCTATCCAATCTTGGTACATCAAAGCATGCATGGATTCAATTACTGCAATACAACGACATTAATTATATCTGGAAAGAGACATTGAATTTCCTACTTCAAACAGATGACGATCTTCAAGAATGGAACAACTACTGGAGCGGCAATATTGATAACTTGATTGCTAACATTAGCGATTATCGGCAGTACAAGATTAAGCAAAGCCATGCCAATCTTACACTTGCTGAATTTAAGCGACTTTATCTTGAGGATGCGAGATTAGCATTGGAGCGGCTATTTGTCGAACCGATCTATGACCATATTGTTGATAAACTTAATGATTCTGGAATGGATTCCGCTCACATATACCACCGGAGGATTCAAGGCACTATTGAGCGAGTTCATGGATGTTGGCTTTATGAAGAGGCAATAAGCTAATAAAATATGCCTTTATTTCAGATGGGTTATAGTGGTAATATTCCAATTGAGACAAAGATGCGCTAACACCAATGACTCGTAATACGATCACCGTTTTAAGAACGGTTGGCTTCAAACAAGGTATAAACGATCAGAAAAGTAGACCATCAACCTTGAGAGGGACGGTCTACTTTTTATTTATTTAGGTGAGAAGCAGCAGAAGGAAACATTCGTTCTCTGTTGGACATTGAATTAACATTATATGATACCAGTAAGAAGCTAATGATAACAAATCACAATGTGAAAAATATCATTTATGCAACAATGCAGCGAATGGAAAAGAGGATGGTTATTTCATGGACTGGGATAGAGAGCAACAAAAAATGGCGAAAGCAAAAGAGATACTTGACGAGATGGAAAGACTGTCTTTTGATAAATCAATCTCTGATGAAGAGAAAAAAGCGCGTTGGGAAAGAGTCTACAAGCATGTAGAAGAGTTGCAAGCATTGCGTAATAGCCATTCTGTGACTACAAGAAAAACGGAAGTAGCTACATTGGACACTACAAATGATCGAATAGAAGAGTTGGAGAAGATGGTCGCGGAAAATAAGATAGACTTAGAAATACTTTGGGAAAAGCAAGCAAAAATTGAAAGAGAACTGTTGAGATTAAAAGGCACAGTTTCTTGAAGCTAATGAAGTTGAGAGAGAGGATGTTTACTATGCAGATTACAATTGCTGGTGATTGCCAAATGTATATCTACCTTAAAAACAAATCAATGCATCATCAAGGGAGTTTAGCAGATGTAAAATGCAAATTACTGTGGGACTCGGAAGATAACTTTATCGGGATAAACATTATGAGTCAACGATCTGATATATAGGAACGAGTATTGTGTTGCCAGAGGTAGGAGCAAACGAATTTCCGTTGCACAATGCTACGGTAACGCAGGATGAAGATGATATTGCTATTATCTTTGATCAAGACACAGTAGTTCATAAAGAAGTCGAGGATGAATGTGTCCTTGATCTGTGCGCCGCTGGTATTACAGGTATCGAGCCGATGCCTTTCACACATATCGGAGGTAAGGAAGTCATCAAGCCATTTATCATTAGGGATACATAATAAATATACAATGTCTCCAATCGGATTGAACAATGCTTAAAATGCAAAGGTAGTAATTTTATTGAAGTTGCGCAAGCAACTGAACATAGAGGAACTATAAAGGGCTGGCGCTTTAGGGCATGTGGTCAGGAATATCACTTAATGGAGAGTGCATCGCCGAAATTGAGTTTCAAGGGAGTCGTTACAAATGAAGCATATAGATCATAAACAAACAAGCGAAGACTATGTTGACCTTTATGGTGAAGAATACACATCAAAAATATTAGAATTGGAGAGGACTATTAACACTAGGATAAATAGACCTTTGCATTTTAATGTTTTTGGCTTTGAGGCTGGCTTAGGTAAGAGCAGAGAGACAAATAGAATAATAGATGAAAGCTTTGATGACTGGAACAACACGAATAAGTTTCTAATTGTAAAGCCATTCAAGAAAGATGTGATCGATACAGAGGAATACTTTAAACATTGGAATATGGGTATGAAACCTAATGTTCTAGGGATAACTTCTGAAAATTCTCAAAAATGGGAAGAGAATTGTGAACGTCTACGAGATATTAGAGTAATCATTATAACCCATCAACGATATAAAGATTTATGCTTAAAAGACGAACTGCGAGATGCCTATTCAAAGGATAGGAATGTATTGATTATTGACGAGAAAATCAATTTCCCCATTTTCACGTTCTCGAAAACTGTATACGATGAAGTTAGGAGTATTCTTGGCATATCTATTCAAGGTGATCTTGATAAAGTGTGTGATAAGTTATTACGTGAATTACAAAAAAATTCTATTGAAAAGCACCAAACAAGATGCATCCGCTGTGAACTGAAGATAAATCCACGAACACTTGAAAACTTCATGAAACTGATGGAAGTTAATATGAAATCAATAAGTAATATGCTTCACCGTAAGACTGTCGAAAACTTTATTGAAGGACTGGCACTTTGGTATAGCAATAAGTGTATTTACAATGGCGGTAATATTTCTACCTGTAATCAAAAGCATAGTCTGTGGGGGCTTGAAAACAATATTATTCTCGATGCAGGAGCAATAGTAGATGGCATTTATAGAGTTGACAACAAACGATTCACACTTTTAGGTCAAGAAAGAATTGTTGATCATAGCAAAAGCTTTTTCCACATTGTTGATTTTAATAGTAGTAAGGAAAAAATTAAGCATAACAAAGATGAATATTTTGCAGAGATTAGCGCCAGAATCAAAAGTAACCATAAGATAGATGATAAGACTTTGATTATATGTCATAAAGAAAATGCAAATTCTATACGTTTGGAGTTGCTACAGTCTGGTGTAACCTCTATTGGTGTGGGCGATGATTATTTTAATCAAGAGTACGCAATAAATTGGTTCAATAACTTGGTTGGCAAAAATCTCTATTCTGACTTTACCAAGTGTTGGATTATAGGTACTCCGAATCTATCATATGAAAAGTATCCGATTCAGTACATGCAATATGCTGAGAATGGTATAGGAAAAAGATCGTTAAATATTGTTAAAGGACGATTTGTAAATCCTGAACTTAACCTTGTTCAGGTGGGGTTTATAGCCGCAGAGATATATCAAAGTATAAAACGTATTCAGCGAAATTCCAATCCCAAAGGAGAGTTTTTCCTTGTAAATAGCGACCCTGAGATTATATCTAGCGTATTTAGTCAAATAAAAGGAATGGTACAAAGGAAAGCAATAAAGCTTGATTTTACTAGGAACGGATTTACTACAAAAGAGCCAGATAATGTGGATAAATTCATTGAATATATTACCGCTAAAGAGAAAGGGACTTATGAGAAGAAGCAAATATTGTCCGACATAAAAGTATCTAATTTTTCTCGAATAGCAAAGGACGAAAGAGTTATAGATTTAATCCAAACCAGCAATATACGAATACACAATAAACATGTTGAGGTTTTGTAAGCACATTGCTAATCTGTTCATGTCATCATCCTATATTATTATATAGAGAGCGTGATGACTTTGGTAATTGTTCATGTAAAATACTGATGTTCTATTAAGGTGAATCGAGAGAAGTTAGAGCATAGTTTGATTAAATTCTGTGATTAAAATGGTTAATGGGGGTGCTGAAACCAACTGATTGAGTTGTTTCCGCTGTCGCTACAAAACTCAATCACCTGCCGCACCACCCCCAGAGCGCGCAAGCGCACTCGTCCCCCTCACGGCACATTTTCAACTGTATTGAGTGTCCTACGATGCTCCGCCTGTTATAATTTGCGATGTAGTCCAACTAAAAAAATGACATGAAAAATAGATAACTCATATCGCTGGAGCGATAGGATGATCAGGTGGGTCAGACTTGTGAAACAGTTGATAATTGGATATTTACTAGTTTGCTGCATATAGCGATAGGAAGAACTGGTAATGAAACGTTATATTTCTAAAGGGTTAAAGAACCCCTTCTTATTAATAAAACCAATAATGATTGAAACTTTTGTATGTATACGTAGTTCATCTAGCTTCCTAGTATTGATATGCATCTCAGGGGAGTAATCGTTTATTACTAAAACAAGATGAATTTCACTAAAATTACTAATTAGTTGATACTCTGCTTTTTTGATTGATAATCTTAAATCTGAAAAAATTGATCTGTGTCTCCTAGTTTTCGTAATAACAGCGATTTTCTCTTGAGAATCTGTTGCAAACTCTAAAATGAAATCATAACCTACATCTATTCCATCAGAAGTTGGGATTATAGACTTAACGTTACTTCTAGTTAAATACCAGTCTGCTACTGCTTTCTCAGCTATGAAGCCCATGTATGCCATTGAATTAGGTTTATAGGACAATTTTACTTCTTCTTTTTCCTGCGTTTCCAACTTAATAACGTCCAACTTTTTAATAGAAGTTATAATAATTTTATTTAATTCATTAACCAATCCATTAATTTTTTGAAAGTCTTCTTTGCTAATAAATCTATTGTGGGCAATATTATTTCTAAGTGTGTAGAGTAAATGCCATTTATCCTTTAGTTTTTTGTCGTCGTACTTGATTTTGGAATCAAAATGCTTTTCCCAATTTGATTGGGGAATAAACTTTCTTAAAATAGAAATATCCAGATCCTCAGACTTTCTCATACCTGATAGTAGTCTATTCATCTGTTCAACTGATAAAGTTCTATATTTTTTGAATAATACATCAGAAAGGTGAATAAAGTCGGTCTTGTATAAATCATCAACATATGATTCTTGTTGCTCGTACCGTTGAATTTTTTCTTTGATTTCATCATGTATTTCTTCAGCAGACCAATCCATTCCAACATTGATGAGCATAAATTGTGAGATAAGTTTACGCATTAAATTTTCAGTTTCATTTATTAATGGATATGCTTTTATAGCATATTCTCTTCCAATATCATCCCAAAGTGTATTCACTTTAGTATTATTAGGAGAAATTCTTAATAAGATTTCTTTTAGTTTTGTAATTAAACTTGAGAAGTTGTCCAGATCCTCGGAAGAGATGCTTTCAACTTCTAAATGAAAGTATCGTTCTTTTTTTTCACTGATTTCACCTGTCTTTAATTTATAAATAGCTTTCACTGAGATGTTGTTGCTTTGATATGTAATGTTGCTACCTTCAATAGAAATACTAGAATCGACCTCAAGCAATTTAATAAAAGTAATTGCGCTGTCACAAAATGAGCCTTCTTGTTTAGTCAATATAAGATACTCTACTTTATACATGATTCTCCTCCAAATCAAGAAAATGGTCGTAGGCATTATTATAACATCTATATACATAAAAATAGTATTACTAAAAAATAAAGATGTATTGTCGTAGAATTATTGCGTAGAACTATAATTCTATGCTATAATAAGACGTATATTGAACGGATATTGTACATAAATAGCGGATTAACTAACGGAAAATATTGCGTAGAATTATTTAACGACATTTTAAGGGGTGAAAGGTGTATGTTAGACCAATATCTTATTGAAGGCTTACGGAGCAAATCATCAACAACAATTAAAACTTATGGTCACGCTATCGAGCAATTCGAGAAGTGGCTAGATGGAGCAGGAACGAATCTAAGGGACTACGCAAGATCAGATGTTCAACAGTACATCGATTACTTATCAGCTAAGAAGAAATCAGCATCTACGATCAATAAGTTGTGGAATGCAATAAAGTCGTACTCTAAGTGGGCTGGGAAGAACGATACTATTGAAGACATAGCAATCGTGAAAGTTGCCGATATAAAGAAGCAAGCACCAAAAGCAATGGATAAGCTGGAACGTAATAAGCTGATTAGAGATATTGATCGTACAGGCAATAAAAGAGATTTTGCAATTCTGATGACGTTGCTTATGACTGGTATTAGGGTGTCTGAATTAGTGGCTTTAGATCGCACAGATGTTGATGTAAGCGAGCGTAAAGGCTCGTTGATAGTTAGGTTGGGTAAAGGTAACAAGGAGCGTACACTTCCACTCAACGTTGAAGCAAGAAGGGCTATTGAAAAGTACCTTGATGAACGAATAGATAGCCACCCTGCCCTATTCCTCAGTAATCGACAAGATCGTATCAGCATCAGGAGCGTTCAGCATCTAATGGAGAAGAATGGACACAATGTTCATCAGACACGTCATAGCTTCATTACAGGTCTTGTACGCGCAGGAGAAGATATTAGTGTGATTCAGAGTTTGAGTGGTCATTCAAGTGCGGATATGATTTTAAGGTATTCGATGCCAAGTGAGGACGATAAGCAGAAAGCTGTAGCACACATATACAAGGACTAACCACTCGATAAGAGTGTTTTTTTGTACTCGTATCTAATTAAATTATTGCATGTAAATTAAAAAGAGGAGATACTTGATTCTGTATATAGGGACTACATTGATAAATACTTCTGTAGGGGGATATTTATGAAAGTGCTTGATGATGTGTGGGGAGTAATTTTAATTCTTTATTTAATGTCTGTTATAATAACTGCGGTAGTTTTCTATAAGATTTTCAAACCACAATTGAAGGTTAAGTCAGTTCGTTATAATGCATTTAATGATGCCGCTTTTTTATCATCGGAATTAAGGAGATGGTTGCAAGAGCATTATGACAGCATAACGCCTGTATTATATATATGGCAAAAGAGGGCTTGGAGATACGGGGCTATGCATTATTATATTGTGTTATGGACAACTATAACATCATTGAGTTTACCTTTTACAATTCAATATGTTGCTAATAATGAATATGCGAGATTATTGGTTCAAATCGCGACAGCGTTCTCGGCAATTATGTTTGGACTACATTCCACCTTTAAGATGAAAGAACTATATCAAAGGTATAGACTGCTTGAATCTTCAATTTATATGAATGTACGAAAAATGAAATACGACCCTGATTCTTTTGGTGAGGGTGATGAAAATAAGAGAATAAATTATGCTATAGCTATCGAAAAAATAAGAGAAGATGGACGGAGTATAGAAATTGATAATATACCTAATCCAATTTCTACAGCAAATAAGAGGGATGACGATGGAGAAAAATAATAATAGAGTGTTTGTTAGTTATAGTCATAAAGATAGAAGTTACGCAAATATATTAGTTGATTTATTGAAGAAGGATGGTTTTAATACATGGTATGATGTTGAAAACCTAAATCTTGGTCAAGATTTACATAGACAAATCACAGAAGGATTAAAATCATCTGATTATTATGTTTTACTCGTCTCTGAAAATTCTCAAGAGTCAAATTGGATAAAGTTTGAGAGACAAATAGCAGAGAATCATCTTAATAAAAGTAAGCTTAATGCTATCGATTTGGTACGAAAAGAGTTATCATCATATATTTTCGATATTGACAACAGACACGATGAAAAATTGATGAACGTAATTAATAAATTTATAGAAAAATTATAAATTGATATAATGGCGATCAAATTACATTTACTAATTTTAAAAATATTTAAGTGATATTCTAATCCGTATTAGGTAACACTTATAGACATAGGGGGGGATAGTTTAGATCAAGACCATTATTTTATTACCATAAATTCCCATACACTGTTCTACCACGACAGGCTTTATATTTTGAAGAATCGCCGCACCATAATTAAATAAACATTTATGTATACCTTGACCCATAATTTCGTGTGAAGATGTGTGACAAAGTGTGAAGAAGTAGCACAATTTCTCATAAATAATGCATCAACTAGATAGATGGGGAAATATTTAGAATGCTTGTAGTATATTGAGCTACTACCTCAAGCCCTACGGCATGTAAAGCAGATTGCGAGATTAGTGCTTGAATATAAATAAAAACATTGCTATCATAATAGAGTATGTCTCTAGGTGGGCGAAACCTCTTAATACTAGGGGGAAATCTGGATGGCAGATTTATTAGGCTTTCTAACAAGTATGGTTACTGTTCTTTTTGGTGGATACATCGCTTTATTTTTTTTGAATCGTATCCAATTTAGCATTGAAATACAATACAACAAGAGTTACTCAAAGGAAGTTAAGGGGAAAAATTCAAATGAAGTGCAGGAGGATAGTGCTCTTCAAATGAGGAAAAACAAGATGTAACACAATATAGAGGTCGCCCACCTGCTTTTGCTCATAATGAAGCAGGTGGGCTTTAGGAAAAAATGTTATAAAGGCAAAATAAAGTACCTACGCTCTGTGCATAGGTACTTTATTTTTTACTCTTAATTTTTTTTAGCCTTAAATTGCATAGCACAATGAATGGTCTGGCTTGATCAATGGTTGAATGAAGCTGAATAATGCTAATAGTGTGAAAATAGAATAAGCATATGAATTGAAACGTAAAGGATTAGTTGAAAGAATAGAAAGAAAACAAAATACCATATATAAACATTAATGCATATTTTTGTTGACAAATGAGATGTTGGTATGTTATACTAGTAGTAATAGCGGAATTTCATAAGATATTTTGTAAGCGTTTGCATAAATGTGATATGGGGAAACGGAGATTACACAATAAAGAAGGCATTTAGAAATGGCAAAATCAATAACAACAGAAGAAAAAAATTTACAAAGAGCGAAAGGTTCAATATGGAGAAAGAAGGATGAAGCTTTATGTAGAGAAATTATGGAGAATCAGAGGTTTATGAGTCAGGCTGGAGAACTTTCTCAAGCAGAAACAATGGAGATGTTAGCACTATTGCTTAACTCATGTAGAAACTCATTAGTGCGTGTGAAAAATAGCAGTAAGCCATCATATTATGGTAAACCACATCAATTTACACATAGGCATGAAATGATAAGTGAAATAATTCACATAACTGAGTTTCTTAACGATTGGATGACTCAGTATACAAAGTACAAGCAGAATAGAAGGATGGACAATAGACCATCGTTAGGGAGAATTAATCATGATTTAGGTTATTCACTGGACAATCTTGGAGTTCAAGCATACAGCAGTAACGCTGCACAGAGGGCAGGAGAAAGATTTTCAAAACAATGCATAGCACTTGTAGTAAATAAGGCTGATGATACTGGAATGCTTTTCGAATCACCAAGTTCCACTAATGCCATAGCGAGAATTAATGAAGTAATGGAGTTGGATATTACAAGGAGTATGCTGAAAGGGAATCTCGATAATGGACTGACTCGTATGGACAAAGATTATTCAGTTTTTCTTGTCAGCCGCGATAGGCTACTCGAAGCACCAAAAGTCGTTGATGTGGGCGTAACAATGCACAACATTATTGATGACGCAAGCGTGAGGCTAGTTGCTTTGCCTGGAATTTCGGAAGTTGGATGCAGTAAGGTACGATTGCAAGTTGATGATATAGGCATTATCTATGCGGATTTTGTGGAGGAAGTAGAAGTGGAAAATGAAAAATACAAAGAATTAAAAATTATAGAAATGAAAGAAGCGATCAAATCATGAGTTTATGTTTTAGCTATTTTGATGATGATAAGATTTTTGTAGCGTCAGATAGTCGTGTATCCATAACAGTTAATGGAAAACATTACTTTGTAACAGACAAGTATAAGAAAATTAGAAAAATAGGTGATAAAGTGATCTTTTTCAGCGGTGATGTGGAGCTTGCAGAGCGGATGTTCAATAGAATTAATGAGAAGAGTTCATTGAAATCTATTGAACACAATGTACAGAAGACATTTACTGAAACGAAGAAGAAACAACCTAAAGATGATACTGGATTTGTAATCAAGATATTGATGATGAAACTAGGCAAGCCAGCATATTACTTTATTAATAGTGAGGATTTGTTACTTACAAAGCAAGACAGCAGTAAAGGTAAAATCTATGCTATGGGGGCAAATCAGGAAGAAGCCTTGGCATACTGTCTTGAGATTAAAGGACAGTATGAAGGTATTGAAGAAGCGATTTTGAAATCGTATGAGTATGTAGCGGATGAAGCTATAGGTGGTACTTTGCACTGCTTCATTATTTCAAAAGATGGGATAATGGAAGGACAAGCTGTGATAAACGATAGTAGACCACTGAGAACTTATGAAGGAAGAGCATTTCCTTATCATTGCGATCTGAGAGGAAACTTAATTGCAACAAATGTGAATCTTAGTGGTAACATGAACATGACAGGTGGAAGTATCAGTTGGGCAAATGTAGGAAAGCCAACATACAGTGCGAGTGAAGTTGGGGCATTGGCTTCAAGTTCGCCAAAGCTGACAAATATTACTTCTACTGGTGTATACACTGGAGAGATTACCGCTGATCAGATAAGAGCAGGGAAAATTACAGCCAGCCAGATTGATACGACAAATCTATCCGTTGCAAGACTATATCAAAATGGCTCTCCTAATAATTATGTAGTATTAGGTGGACAGTATGGTGATTTGGAGTTGTATTATCAGGGAAGTAATTATTTTACTGTATATAACGATATTGATAGTGTTACTCTTAAACATAGAGACAGAGGGCATTTAAGACTTTCTAGTGTCAGCGGTAAGGCGCACCCCTTGGGTGGATGGGATTTTAGTGGTGCAACAGTTACAGGTCTGAATACGGTCTCGGTGTTTGGGTAATATAATATATGAAGATAAAAAGACAGTCACTTCGACTGTCTTTTTATCTTCATATATTATATTACGACAAATTATGGTACTATTTAACTGGTGACAAATAACTATTTTTTGATTTATTTGGTTTTTTATTTTGGAAGAGGATTTCATAAAAAAACAACGAGGTGTCTTATGGAAATTAGAAAATTGTTAAATTTAGATTTTCCAGCGGATATTATAAATATGTGGGAAAATGCTGGTTTATGCAATTTAACCCCAATTCAAGAGGAAGCGGTTAATAAAGGTTTGTTTAGTGGGAACAATTTGGTAATAGCTGCCCCTACTTCTTCTGGGAAAACTTTCATAGGTGAAATGGCTGCTATTCAATATTCATATTCGAATAAAAAAACTATCTATTTAGTACCATTTAAAGCTATAGCAGATGAAAAATATGAAGATTTCAGAGAAAAATATCACGATCTAGGGTTTAATATTCGAATTTCTGATGGAGATCATAGGGATGATGATGATGATATTCGAGTTGGCAACTATCATATAGCAGTAATGACTTATGAGAAACTATCGGGAATGCTAATAGCCAGTCCTAGTATGTTAAATAACTGTGATTGTGTTATTGTCGATGAGGTACAAATGATGAGCGACCCACAACGAGGGGGGAATTTGGAACTTTTATTGACTAAAATGAAAGAGTCTAATAAAAGAACCCAAATTATAGCTTTAAGTGCAGTACTAAGTTCGCTAAATGGTTTTGATAAATGGCTTGGAGCCGAAGTAATACAAGTAGATAAACGACCTGTGGAATTAAGGCAGGGAGTATTATTTACAAATGGGAAATTTGAATATAAAGAATGGAATACATCATTAATTGGTGAAGAGCAAATAAATGCTACTAACTTATATGGCTTAATTGAATATTTATTGGACAAGGGCGAACAAATAATAATTATCAAGAACTCAGTCCCATCAACACAACAATTAGCCCAAGATTTGGCGCGCTACTTTTCGAGGATGCCAGCAGCATCAAAAGTAATTGGTCAACTTAGAGACGAACCTGAAACTGAAATACGTGATGAATTATTAGAAACACTCAGAAATTCTATTGCATTCCACAATTCTGACTGCGATCTTAACGAGCGTAGATTGGTTGAAGCAGGTTTTAAAGAAAAACATATCAAGATATTAGTATCAACTACTACTCTATCAATGGGGGTCAATCTTCCATGTAAGACTGTAATACTTGCAGACCATCAGAAATGGGATGCAACAAGTACGCCCCCTACGCTTGTAAATTGGAGTGTAGGTGAGGTGAGAAATATATTTGGTCGTGCGGGTCGTTATGGAATAGAAAACGATTTTGGTAGGGGGATTTTTTTAGTCAAAAATGCAGTAGAACGTGAATTTATTAAAAGAACATATTTGAATGCTCCTTTAGAGGAATTTACATCAGCATTTGAAGGCAAGGATATTAGCTTAAGGGTGTTAGATGTAGTAGCATCAGGATATGGAGATAGTGTTGAAAATATTACTGATTTTATATTTAAAAGTTATGCGGCTCTTTCTTGGAATAATGATATTGCAAAGCAACAGATTGTAGATCACATAAATAAAGGAATAGATATTTGTCTAACATATGGATTGTTTGAGCAGTCTGCACATATTAAAATCACTATAACTGAATTGGGAAAAATATGTGCTTCCATGGGTTGTTCTATAGAATCATTTTCTTTATTAGTAGAACATATACAAACACTTAGTCAACTGAATGATCTTGAACTTATATTTCTATTGTCAAAAACTGAGGAAGTAAATGGGAAATTCTATAGGATAAGATGGGATAATGTAGAGCTTAAACAAAAAATACAAGTTCGACTTGTAGAAGAACATTCCAAAGGTGAAATGACAGGATTTTATCTATCAGAGTATGAGAGACACGCAAATATTGGAAGACCGTTAACCAAATCATTGTGTGCATCATTTTCAATGGTTTTGTTAGTCAAAGAGATACTTTATAGCGAGAATAGTCTAGCTACCATAAAAAAAGGTTTTGGATTTACATCAGCTAGCATTAGAAGCGTTTCACTTAATTTGAGTTGGATGCTAGATGTAGTTTATCAAATATCTAACGTGATAAAACCAGAATTTTCAAATGAAATAGAACGACTTAATAAGTGTGTTTCAAATAGATCGACACTAGGAAGTCATTTCCTAAATATCCTTTCTAAGGATTTAACACGAGAAGAGAAAATAAGATTAGTTGAATCTGGTGTAGTGGCTTTGGATGACTTTTTGGAGAAAGACCCCTCAGAATTTAAAGGTATAATAAACCCTACTAAAGTCGATAAGATTATCAAAGCTATCAACGATAAAAGAGATAGAAATTCGCAATTTTGGGAAAAAGATCATATCAGAAGAATTGAAAAATTAGGCTTCGATTCATCTCTAATTAAAAGTTTATATAATGTTCCAGGTCTTGAATTTGAGCATAAACTATGCGAATTGTTTAACATAGATTTCATTAATGGTACAGTGGATAGAATTGCACAGCAAAGCAATGGCGAACCTGATCTTTTAATGATTTTAGATAATGGACATAAGTATACTATTCAAGTAACGGCAAAATTAGACAAGACTAAGCATATTGATTCAAAAAAGGCAGGGGATGTTATATCACAATCAGCACGGTTAGACCCAGATGGTTATGTATGCTTAGGTAGACCTGATTTCCAAGAGTTGGCTATTGACCAAGCGATCCATTTGGGTAAGAAACACAATTTCAAATTAGTTCCTTTGTATGCTTTAATCGAGTTGTTTGTTCGAGTAAAAGAAGGAGAACTTAGTTCTGAGTGTGTCACAAATTTTTTAATTGAATCTAAGGGTTATTTAAATATTTCGATGATTAATAAGCATTTCAAAGGATGATTTTGGCGAATAGCATTGCATATGCAAATTCGGAGTATTTTAAACAAGCTTCTTAAAATAAAAGTCGCATACAATTAGGAATTGTTGTTCGACAACGATTAGTGTGAGTAAGGGAGGGAGTATTCAAAATGGAGACGGAAGTTTATGTTCATTTTGATAATATTGAAGAAGTCATAATACGTGAACTGAAAAAAACTAAAGAGAGTATAAAGTTGGCTGTTGCTTGGATTAATATTCCTATTTATCTTGAAACATTCAATAACTTGCTTGAAAAAAAGGTGGAAATAGAATTAGTAATATCTGATGATATTATGAATAAACGGTATTCATCGCTTTTAGGCAAATTACAAGAGAAAGGTGCAATAGTTAAGCTTTTAAAGATGCCTTTTGAAAGGAACTATATGCACCATAAATTTTGTATTATAGATAATAAAATAATCCTAACTGGCTCTTATAACTGGACTTCAAATGCGAAGAAAAATTTTGAAAACTTAATGGTAGTAATAGATGAAATAGCAGTAAGAAAATTTAATGATGAATTTAAATTACTTATGAAAAGTGAACGCAAATTACTTAAAGAATTAATTAATACTGAAAAGTGTGAAGAAAAAAAATGCAAGGGTACACTGTGTAACGTACTTGTGTTTGAAGATGTAAATCATAAATATGGGCATTTAAATGTGAGTATAGTATCAGTATGTTCAGAAGACTACGAAAGTCACTCATCGGTTATAAAAAGTGATATAGAAACAGATAATTTAATTTATCAAATCAATGATATATTAGATTATTACAATGACAATGAAGAACAAATATCTGATCTGTATTCAATTTCCCGTATGAATGATATGTGTGACTATAGAATAAAAAAATGCCTTGACAATCATCTGGATGATGTGAAGAAATACAAGGGAGTTACTATACATGGTATTGGTTTTGTTGAACAAGAGCCTTTTGGAACGGAAGGTGACTCCTCCGAAATTACCACTATAAAATGGAAAAATAAATTTGTCGCATCTTTTATACCAGATAAATATCATTGTGATTTGTCAAGTGTATAAAAGATGGAGTAGTTTCTATATTCTAATTTTATAGTAGTAATGTATCAAACTTTAACTGTG
Source organism: Paenibacillus radicis (ex Gao et al. 2016) (assembly GCF_014641555.1). Classification (GTDB taxonomy): domain Bacteria; phylum Bacillota; class Bacilli; order Paenibacillales; family Paenibacillaceae; genus Pristimantibacillus; species Pristimantibacillus radicis. Next base: position 118,472 of record NZ_BMHY01000010.1, on the reverse strand, counting down.
GTTTTTCATGTGAAATAATAAGCGAGAAGCACTCGTATTCAGTTGGGGTTATTTCCTCTTCTGTTCGTGAGTGCTTTATTGCTTATATAAGGAGTTGGTAGAATATGAAAAAGTGTATACAAGTGAAATCAAACGAGCAGTTTCAATGCTGTGTAATGAATCAAATTGAGGTAGATGTTTGGTTTCAAGAGGAATATGAGCTGACCGCACGAATTATAGAGTTTAATAGCGAAGTAATAAAATTTTCGGGGGGTTATTTTATTAGAGAGAATATCGAAATTTATGTCCACGGAAATTTGTTTCGGGTTTTGAATAAAATCTAAAGTAAAAAGAGAAGAAGAAGTAGAAAAAGTCAACGCCTTTATTAGCATTGGCTTTTTTATTTATATGCCCTAAATACAAAGATAAACATACTCGAGATAGGACATTAGTTATGTTGTCAACATTTGTTGATTTTAAGGGTGGGCATGTCATGATTCGTATAGACGTAGTAATATTTTACTATGGAAAATTTTAGGAAATAGTAAAGTTTTCAATATAAATTGTTTACATAACTGTAATGCTATTTTAGGAAGAAAGGGAGTTCGTGGTTTTATGGAAGAAAGAATCCAACAGGCAGTTTTATTATTAGAAGAGAAAAAATATAATGATGCTGAAAAGTTGCTTTTCCAATTGAGGAAAGAAGACTACAAAAATGAAAAAATTAATTTCTACTTAGGAGTATTATTTTCTACTTACGATAATCCTGATAATTCAAAGGAGAAAGCAAAAAGATTTTTTCAGGATGTTGTCAACGGGGAGTATGTTTACGAGTATGCATTTATTTACTTGGCAAAATTCGAGGGCAATAAAAATCAGTCTTTGAGGTTAATAAAAAAAGGACTGGAGGTATTTCCAGACAGCCATGAACTTATTGAGATGCTACTTGTACGCAGCCCTGATGAGGAAAAAGAGAACATATTTCAAGATGCAATAAAAAAAGATATTTGTTCTAATGATATATATAATTATATGTTTAGTTACTACTACGGATATAAAAAATATCAGGAAGCATATGAAATAGCTAAAAAGATGAAAAGTTTAAGTAAGAACAATACATTGTTAATTGAATTAGCAAAGGGGTTCTGTTTTTATAGAATGAATGAGTTCTCAAAGGCAAAGAGTAGCTTTAATTTAATAATAAATGAAGACGTAAATAGAGAACTTAGTTATTTTCCTCTTATTGGAGCTATACTATGTAATCTAAAGCAAGAAGAACTTGAGATAGCATTTGAGATGTTTGATGAAATTCCATTTGATAGTTCAATTTCAGCAGAGTTATTTTCATATCCCCAGCTGGTATTTTCATTTGATACGGAGCTATTAGAGTTTTTTAAAGAGCTACAGTCGAGAACTAAAAAAACAGGTAGTTTAGCAAAAATTAAAGGTTTACGAGGATTGTATCTTTCAAATTTTAATGATAAAAGAGCTGTTAAAGACCTTGAATATGCGAACAAATACTTACCGAATAATTTGATTTATATTGAGGCACTTAAAAGCATTGCGGAGTCGAATGTTAGGAATAGAGATGCATTTAATTATGGTCTGTCACTTATAAAGCACACTTATATTGAAAATGAAGAGTATTTAGAGAGCGAGTATTTTTGGCATTTCATAAAAAATTCAGATCTTGAAGATGTACTGGAAATGAAAAAAGAATTGATTAGTTTTATTACGGCTGATTCTTTTAATGTAGAAGTTTACTCTGGGAAAATTTGTGAATTTCTTATAGAAAAGTTGTATTCCCTGAAAAGATATGAAGAAATTATAGAAATATACAATCACTTTAATTTGCAGGAAATGAAAGGTGATTTTTTGTTTGAAGTGGCATACTCATTCTCCATAAAAGGTGATATAAATTTGGCAAAAGAAACTTATGAGTTACATCAAAAAAAGAAGGGGGAGTCAAATGCCACTTTGAACAACCTAGGAGTAATTTATCGTAAACAAAATAATCTATACAAAGCACAGGAGATGTTTAGGAAGGCGGTATCCTTAAATGCTGATGATAAAACAGCATTAAATAATCTTGAGGTTGTAACAAAATTAATTGTTGAACAGCAACAAGAAGAAGAAGAATTGTATAAAGCAGCTTCAACTTTTAACTTAGAGAATGCGTGGTTAAAGGGCAAATTAATAGCTTTTTCAAATCAAAGAAATAAAGAAGGCTTAATCATCTGTCCTTATAGTCAGTTGCCACGCTTATTAAGCGTAACGGAAATAAGAGCTAATGAACTAATTAAAACATTCTTAGAGAAAAAATACGTGTTTAAGGTAACCAATCATAACTTAGGTACAAATAGTTCTGTTTATAGGATAAATTCAAAAATAATTGACATGATAGAAGATTTATTGACGAAAAATCAAAGAGAAATTGAATTAATCAGTATTGCTGAGAACTTTAATATAGAACAATACTCCAACATTGGATTTGACGAAAGATTACTGAAATATCTGAATAAAGTAAGTTCCCCTGATCTGAAAAGTATGTTAGAAAGAGATATAAATGAAAACGTAACTGCCTTAATTACTAAGTCTTATAAAACTGCTTTAATAATGAGTGGTAGTATAGTTGAAGCGGTTCTTTTAGATCACCTAACTTCTAAAAATATAGCCTCGCATACTTTGGAAAATGGAAAAGCAAAGAAAGTAAATCAAATGGACTTAAATGAATTACTTTATGTTGCTAACAAAGAAGGGTACATTGAGCCTCAACTATATCATCTTGCTCATGCCATAAGAGGTTTTAGAAACTTAATCCATCCAGGTGTTGAAAAAAGGAAGGCATCTATTGTTGTGAATGAAGATAATGCAATTTTAGCATGGGGCATTGTAAAAAAAGTAATTCAAGAAATTTAGAGTAGATACTAAACATAATACAAACAACAGCACTTAGCCATTGGGACTAAGTGCTGTTGTTTGTATTATTGCTATTTCCGTTAAATGTTTCTAGCATATCTATCAAAATACGGTAAACCATTTTTACTTCATCCGTATTTCTAACTTGCAGAAGAGCATTAATTGCTTGCAATGTCGATTCTTTATCTGCTGTCCCCTCTAATACCTCTGTATCCATGAAATTGAAAATTTGCATAGGATTAATTTTCAGCGCATTGATGACTTTTTCTAAAGAATCAATTGAAACATTACGTTCACCACGTTCCATTGAAGAGAGATAGCTATAGTGTAAATTTGCTTTCTCAGCAAGTTGCTCTTGTGTCCATCCACGTTGCTTGCGTAAAGCTCTGATTCTATTTCCGACAGAATATGAAAACGCAGACATTTAACCACCGCCTTAAGTAAAGGTTAGGTTAGTTTTTTGAATACAAACAGATAATCGAAGAATTTAATTTTGTTGATTATAGTACTTAAAAGAACTATTATTAGAAAAGGTAATTACTGATTTGGATAAAAGTGGAGGGGAATGAATGAAGAAGATATTGAGTATATCTCTATTTATAATTTTACTTACTGCTTGTGGTTCAGAAGGAAGTCATGAACGACCGCAAGACATACGTAATAAAGTATGGAATGAAGGGCAGCAAATAGCCATTACAGTCAAACATTATGTTGAACAAGGACAGAAAGAAGAATTAAAGGAATTTGCTCATGTGGCTGGAACATTTGGTGGCTATAAGAATAGAGAAGATACTAATGAAAGTGAAATTAAATTAGTGGAATCTGTTAGTGATTTTTATCAGCAATCATTGTTTTATGGGATTTTTGGGGATGGAGTCGAGAAAAATAAAGGATACTATAAAGCTTTGAAGGCAGTCGAAGGGATTTTTGGAGAAAAAGCGCTTGATTATTCTAACTATGATGTTACTAAATTAGAGCCATTATTAATAACAGTAGCAGGTGACCAACTTAAACAAGATGAACAAGAAGATGCCAATAGTCCTGTCGAGCAGTTTAAGAGGGAAAATAAGATAAGTCTGGATGCCAAGACTGTGCAGTTTAATATGGCGAACAATTTGGATAAATCATTTGCAATCAGTGGAGTACTTGAGTTGGACGATTATTATAATTATGGATTTAAGAAAGAAGAGACACATTTCTCTACATATTTAATACCTGACGATGGTACGTACTCTGATGGATGGTATTTGTATTTCTCACGCAAGGATTTTGAAGAACTATTCAACGACCTTCTAAATGGCGAGAAACATGTATTGGTGGAAGCAAAGATTCCAAGCTATCAATATGAAGAACAGCAAGGCAAAATGGCTAATGTGTATACTGCTGAATGGTGAATTAATTTTGGAACTGTTGAAGATATTGATTTTCTCTATTCTATCACGTTGTAATATCACAATTTTAAAACTCCCTCCTATCTATGGCAAAAGCAGTAGAAGGGAGTTTTTAATACTGGAGCATATGGCAACGTATCAAGCAAGATGAATGGTCGTAATGTAACTTAGAGTACTGAACTTTAGTAGAATATTTAAAAAAGATAGGACTCGCAAAACTATAACAATTCGTTTGGTTAATGTTTACCAATTTATAGAACGAACTTGGATGTGCTACAATAGATCAAAGATTGGTATTTCAAATGAATAGGTGGATTCCTGTGATTGAGACGTTGACTACAGCTTTAATTAAAGGCATTAGTTTATGTATTACTGAAGAAGAAGTAAGACTACTGTGGCTTAGCGAGTTGAAGAATGGACTAAACATTAACTTCCAATCTGAGAGAGAACGCAATGATGCGTACTATAACGGTGTAATAATCGAATTTAAGAATGTGGGCTTATTTGGTGGTAAGGTTACTAGCCCAGCATTTAAAGAAGCTATTCAAGATCGATTGAAAAAGTATATTTTTACAAAGTCAGTTACTGAAGGACTTGACCCATCTGATTACATTGGAATTGCGACTGACGGGGTACATGTAGCTTTTGCACATATAAAAAATAATGATATTCAACATGGACATTTAATGCCAATAAATTCGACTTCAATAGCCCTAGTTGTAGAAGCTATACGAGGGTCACAAAGACGTGCGGTTACGGCAGAAAATCTTATTGATGATTTTGGACATTCTTCAAACTCAGGTGCTACCTTAATGCAAGCTTTAGCAAACGCTTTAAGTGATAAGTTAATGGAGGAGCAACCCAACAAAATAAAAATGTTGTTTGAAGAGTGGCGAAATCTTTATGGTCAAGTAGCTGATTTTTCAAATAATCAAGTCGATGGCATTGTTAGAAATCTTGGATTTACTATTAATGGGGAAAGTTCTAAGAATACAATATCTGCTGCACTATTTGTCATTCATACTTACAACTCACTTATTATTAAGCTATTAGGGGCTGAAATTGTATCATCATTGAGTGACAATACTGCGTACAAAGGATTTGCAGAATCAACTGCTACACTTGAAGACAGGGACTTAATAAATCGAATCAATACTGAGATAGAAAAGGGCGAATTTTTTAGTCGCGCGAACATAGTGGGGTTTGTAGAAGAAGCAATATTTAGTTGGTATATAGACGCTTGTTTGGATACTCAACATGGACAAAATATCTGCTTTGCACTTAGAAATGTATTCGTGAATCTTGCCATGTATAGGACGGATAAATTAACTACTGCTCGATCACGCGATGTTCTTAAATACTTTTATCAAGACCTTGTACCAGATCATCTTAGGAAAAGTTTAGGAGAGTTTTATACGCCTGATTGGCTTGTCGAAGTTGCACTAGATAAAGTAGATACTAAAGAGTGGACAAATAAACGCTTTCTTGATCCTACTTGTGGATCAGGATCGTTTCTTCTCGCAGTAATTAAAAGGATTAGAATCGAAGCAGAAACTGCTGGTTGGAGTCCAAGTAAGCAACTAGAACATATTACTGCAAATGTTTGGGGGTTTGATTTAAACCCATTAGCTGTTCAAGCAGCACGAGTTAATTTACTAATTTCTGTATCTGATTTAATTGATTCTTGTCCTGGCGTAAGAGTCGAACTACCAGTTTTGTTAGCTGATGCGGTTTATTCACCAGCAAGAAACCCAGATGGCAATGAGGATATTATAGAGTATACAATTGGAAGTCAGATAGCAAATTTGCAAATTAAACTTCCTTCAGCACTTGCGTTGAATCGGATTAGACTAGATCAAGTCTTTTCTACAATGAGTGAAATGGTCGAAAAGGATGCTAATTACCCAATTGCTGAAAAGAAACTGTTAAGTAAAAAACAAATAACATTAATTGAAGCAGAAAGTTGGAGAGAAGCACTATCAGAAACTTATAACAGAGTGCTTCAACTGCATAGACAAAATTGGAATGGAATATGGTTCAGAATTGTAAGGAACTTTTTTTGGTCTGCGACAGCAGGAAGTTTCGATGTAATTATTGGTAATCCTCCTTGGGTTCGATGGTCGAAACTCCCTGAGTTATACCGTCAAAGGGTGATGCCAACATGTAGAGAATATGAAATCTTTTCTTCTACGCCTCATCATGGTGGTAATGAACTTGATATTTCTGCGATGATTTCGTATACAGTATCTGATAAATGGTTACGTGAAAATGGAAGGTTAGTTTTCCTCGTAACACAGTCATTATTTCAGTCACCTTCTTCAGAAGGTTTTAGGAAGTTTAAAATCAAAGGAAATGAAAACTTGATTCCAAAATCAGTGGATGACCTAAAAGCATTACGACCGTTTCCTGATGCTGCGAACAAAACTGCGATTTTTGTTGCCGATAAACATAGGAATGTAAAGCCAAAGTATCCATTGCCGTATTTTGTATGGGTGGCAGCAGCAGGGGCGAAAAAGGTTTTGCCAGTCGCTCTCGATAAATCGGAAGCTTTGAAAAGAGTTGTAATTTCTGAATACGAGGCAACCCCTGTTGGGGGTGAAGGCTCTCCTTGGTCTATACTGCCCAAAGGCGAGTTTTCCAGTATGAAACATTTAATTGGTAATAGTAGTTGGGTACAAGGTAGAAAAGGAGTAACAGTTGACCTTAATGGAATATATTTTGTGAGGTTATTGAATCTTAGCGTAGATGGTTCTCTTGTACAAATTGAAACAAGACCTCATGCTGGAAAAACAGACATTGGACCACAACAAATTAGATGGATTGAGCCAGAATTTATTTATCCACTTTTAAAAGGAGCGAGCGATTTTTCGGCATGTTACGTGCATCCGAAAGAAGAATTGTTCGTTCTTGTGCCAAACCGAGGAATTGTTAAAGAGGCGTATTCGAAAGCTGAAGCTAAGATTGATGCAGAACTTCCCAAGACTGCTGAATATTTTAAATCGTTTGAATCGCTACTTAGACAAAGGTCAACGTATCGATTACGAATGAAAAATGCACCGTATTTCGCTATCTATAATGTGGGTGACTATACATTTTCTCCTTGGAAAGTAATATGGGCAGAACAAAAAGATTTTTGTGCAGCTGTAGTTACTAGTACAGAAATTCCTGGATTGGGAGAAAGAGTTTATATCCCAGATCATAAAATATTCTTCGTAGACTTTACTGAACCAGAACCAGCTTATTTTCTATGTGGTTTGCTAAACACTACAAGAGTTAAAACTTTTGTAGAAAGTCATGTGATTAAAACACAGATAGGAAATGTGTTTAAGCACCTTGTCTTACCAGAGTTCGATTCGAGTAACTCAAACCATAGGGAACTCGCAATCATTGTTAAAGAGGCACATCAACAAAGTAATTCAGAAAAAAGAGAGAAACTTCTTGAACGAATAAATATTTTAGGAAAATTAGTGTTGCAACAGTAAGTAGTGTGTTGTTTATGATTCCAAGTAAGTCTCAAAAGAGTATTTACTTATCACAACCACTACTTTAGAATGTAATTGTAAGCATGATTGCAAGAAGTGGTTATTGCTCGAAATTTATTATAATGAAAAGTGACATATATGCTCTAAGGCCTTGTCGGGCATCGTTGACCCTGCGAAAGTAACGCGTTCCGCGCTGCAAAACGCAGCTTCCGTTGCGGCTATGTTCCTGACAACTGAAGCAGTTGTTGCGGACAAACCAGAACCTAAGGGTGCTGGCGCTGGCATGCCTGATATGGGCGGCATGGGCGGTATGGGCGGAATGATGTAATAAGGCCCAAATCCCTTATTCTATAAGGGTTTGAGGTTTTGAATAAGTCGTAAAAAATCACAATTGTGATTTTTTGTGGCTTGAAAAAAGAGGCTTTGCATGAGTTTATTGAACTTATGTGAAGCCTCTTTTTTATTTTCTATGATCATTAGGTAGACATCATAATGATCTTGATCACGTTTGTCTACCCGGATGTGAAAATCAACCCCATATATCTGCCCTCTCCGTTATATCCGGAACCACAAAATGTAAAAGTGCAGGCTGATTAGCCTCAAAAGGGCCAAAATCGCCTTCAAAATGCAAAAGTGCATTTGAGATGACTACTTTTCGCCTTAAAGAGGCTTTTTAGCCCGATCAAACTGCATATTTGCATTTTGAGGCGGAAATTCGTCAAAAAAGCGGCTGGCAACATGCACTTTTACATTTTGATTCGTTGCAGCCACCGGCAAGCATGCTTACTGGCTAGAAAACGATCGGTTCTGAGTGAATTTCTCTGAAACATCTGATTTCATAGCCAATATGAGGTGATCGGAGCACTATAAAGTTCAGAAGGGATTTTTGCTGCGAGGAAAATGAAATCAAGGATATGAACCAAAACTCTCTGCTAATCCCATCTAGACAGTTTGAGCATAGAGGTTTTTCGCGAGTCTGCCCTTTTGTTTATTTAGGAACTTTTTTACGCCCACACAACATAAAATAAACCGACAGGCAGGTTAATTAACAGCTAAGGCACGATCATGGAGATCTCCTACAGGAGACTCCGTGATCGTGCCTTTTTCTGCTTTTCATCCCCTCACCAACCAGTCCCGCTCCTTAACCAATTATTAATATGACGATGACAGAGCGTTAACACCGCAAATCTATAGTAGTTGTATAGACGTCTAGACAAATGAAGGGGAAGGAGAACATTTTGAACAGCACAAGAATGAGTTTGAAGTTTCATCCCAAATATTTGTTGTTGATTGTGGTGGTAGTCGCAACCTTGTTTCCGATTTATTGGATGGCGATCATGGCGCTGCAGCGATCAGAGGATTTATTCAAAAATGTATCGTTATGGCCTAGCTCCATTACATTCGAGCACATGATCAGCATTTTCACAACGGAGAATTATCTCCTTCCGCTATTCAACAGTTTCATCATTACAGCAGCCTCGCTAACAATTGTCATGGTATGCGGCTTGGCAAGTGCTTATGTACTGGCACGAAGAAGCTTTTCTATCGCTTACAATAAATCACTGCTGATATGGATTTTGCTGGTTAGAGTGCTGCCGCCGATTACTTTTGCACTGCCGCTCTACATATTGATGAATGAATTAGGGCTCTTAAATACGAAAATCCCCATCATTCTAGCTCATATTCTAGTGAATTTGCCGCTCGTTATCTGGTTTATGCTTGCGTTTTTCGCTAGCGTTCCGAATGAAATTGAAGAGAGCGCAAGAGTCGATGGAGCTTCGGAGTTCAAGATCTACTACAAAGTCATTCTGCCATTGGTCATGCCGGGCATTGCAGCGGTTACGATTCTGTCGTTTATGGCTTCGTGGAATGAATATTTGTACAGTGTCATTTTTATTCAAAGCCCAAGCGATTTCACAATTCCATTGAAGCTGGCAACGCTAAATAGCGAGCAAGAATTAACAGAGTGGGGCAAGGTGGCAAGCGGCGGTATGATATCGATGCTTCCTGTGCTCATTATCGCGATGTTCATGCAAAAACATTTAATGAACGGTCTAACTGCTGGTGCAGTAAAAGAATAGAGGAGGATAAGAGAGATGAAAAAACGATTTGCGATATTACTAAGCTTAGTTATGATGGTGTCGATTTTTACAGCCTGTTCAACGAAAGGACCGGACAAGCTGGTCATCGCCGCACGAGGCGGCTCGCATGTAACGGCAATGGAAGCTGTGAAGGAAGCGTTCGAGAAGGAGCATAATGTTAAAGTTGAGATCATTGGGCTTGAAGCGGCAGATCTTAAACAGAAAGTGTCATTGGACGCTAAAAACAAGAAAGGCGCTTATGATTTAATTATGGCGGATGACCCTTGGATGCCTGAGTTTAGTGAAGGTGGACTATTCGCAAACTTGTCCAAGCTTGGTGTCGAAGCCGATGCTGATTTTGAAGAATCCTCAATTGCATTAGGTAAAAATCCATATGCGACTGGTGATCTGTACGCTTTGCCATTCTCGGGAAATGTTCAACTCTTCTTCTATAACAAACAGCTGCTCGAGAGTCATAACTATGAGGTTCCAAAAAGCTGGGAAGAAGTACTGACAGTAGCTAAAGGCATTCATGCAGATGGTGCTTCGGGATATGTCATTCGCGGTCAGCAAGGAAACCCGATCGTTTCCGATTTCCTGCCTATTCTGTGGGCATATGGCGGTCAAGTATTTGATGATGCTTGGAAAGCGCAAGTGGATTCCGAACCCGCAAAACAAGCATTGAACACTTACATTCAATTACTGGCTGTCGGTTCGAACTATGAGACAACGGATATCGTTAGCTCTGTATCAGAGGGTCGCGCAGCGATGGCATTAGGCTGGCCGTCATGGTTTATTAAAGGGGAAAATGCAAGCGCAGATTATGCTCCAATTCCGGCTAAAGCAACTGCAAATGCAGAGGCAGCTGCAACTGGTATGATCGGGAACTGGATGATGGGCGTAACGGCAAATGCGAAGAGCCCAGAGCTGGCAGCGAAGTTTCTAACGTTCATTACGAGCAGCGAGACGCAGAAGAAAATGGTCGAGCATGGCGGAGTTCCAACTCGCAAAAGCGTCTACCTGGATAAAGAATTATCGGCAAAATATAAGCACTTTCCAACACAGCTAGAAGCGCTGCAAAACTCTGTAGCTCGGCCAAGAACTGCGAAATGGTCCCGTGTAGAAGAAGCGCTCGGTATTGAGCTATCCGCAGCTATTGCAGGAACAAAAACCGTAGAGAAAGCCTTGTCTGATGCCAATCAAGCAATCGATCAGATTATGCAATAATGGTTCTCACGGTATGAAGGAGTGTTACAGAAGTGCATAGTAAACGTCGTTTTCAGTGGCTCATGCTGGCTCCGGTTCTCATTCTGCTGACGGGTTTAACGGTATTTCCAATCGTCTATACGGTAATTAATAGTTTTACGGATTACTACTACCTGGCTAGTGAAGCTAAACAATACGTCGGGCTAAGCAATTATATGAAAGTGGTGAAGGACGAGGTGTTCCAGCAAGCCGTCTGGAATACCACCAAATTCATGCTGCTTGCGGTTACGATCGAGACGATTCTGGGTCTGGCTATTGCCGTGTTGGTTGAGAGCATGAAGCGCGGGGTGAAAATATTGCGGGTATCGATTCTGATACCCTCTTTATTGCCGCCTGTTACGGTAGCTCTAATCTGGCAGATGATGCTTAGTAATCACAATGGGATCATCAATCATATGCTGTCCTGGTTTGGATTCGATCCATTTAATTTTCTGATGGATATTCGAATCGCGTTTTATGCGATTCTGTTTATCGACATTTGGCAATGGACGCCGTTTGCTTTTTTGTTGATCTATGCGGCTCTGCAGGCTGTTCCTAAGTCTCAATACGAGGCGGCTAAAGTAGACGGAGCGAATTCGATGAGCATTTTCAGACATATTACCGTTCCGAATATTATGCCTGCCCTGTTGTTTGTTATTTTGCTGCGCACGATTGATACCTTTAGACTGTTCGATAAGGTTAACATTCTGACCGGCGGCGGACCTGCGAATTCCACAACGACGATCACGCAGTATATTTATCGCCAAGGCGTCTACAATCTGCAAATTGGTTATGGATCCGCAGCGGCAATCGTTATGGTTGGACTCGTGCTTGTATTCTCAGTCTTTTATATTAAACGTTCGATAGGCGGGGCTCAGCATGACATGCGTCATTGATTTTTTGAATGTAGGCTTTGGTGAAGCGACGATTATTCAATATACATACGGCGATCGCAGCTTTTGCCTCGTAGTGGACGGCGGAGATGTTCATGCAACTGCAAGTGCAAATTCACGCAGATGCAGCTTGGCCCAATATATCCAAGAGCATCATATTGAGAAAATCGATGTGCTCGTCATCACCCATTTCCATAGGGATCATATTGGCGGTGTGTATGATATTTTAGGCCATGTTCCGATTGGGAAAATAAAAATTCATCTGATGCTGCCTGAATTTATATTGGAAAGCGGTGTGCTGAATGACTCCACGCCAATGCTGGCTTCTTTATCGCTGTATATTCAAATTTTGAATAGAGCGAAGGAACTTAACATCCCTATTGATAGGATAGAGGAGCCTGCAGCATTTTACGAGCAAGAATTGACTTATAAGCTGTTAATGCCGGATAGAAGCAAACTTGAACAATTGAAGCTCCAGTTGAACGATCTCGACATGAGCTGTCTTGAAGAGCAATTGGAGCCTTTGAACCAAATTGACCGGATGCTGAATTCGACAGCCATGGCAGTCCTCATTAGCTATAAAGGCGAATCGATTGCGCTGATCACTTCTGATGTGGCTTTGGACTTCTGGGAGCCCTATCGTGAAGAGATTGAGAACATCGCTGTTGTGCAGGCTCCTCACCATGGAGACCGGCATCAGATTTCAGGGGAGTGGCTTAGCAGCATAAACCCACAAGCTGTCATTGTTAGTGCTGATGATGAAGGAACGTATCAGCTTCCGCATAAAGAGATTGAAGCGATGATCGCAGAACACAGTAAGGCAAAGCTATATTATACGGAAGCTGCAGCGACAACCCATCGGATTCTTCGTGTAGATGCAGAGCAATGCAGAGTGGAGTTCATACAATAAGGAATTGTGATGACATGAATTTAGATCAATTAATGGTTGAAATAGAGTCTTGGGTAGACAAAGTAGCCGCTTATCAGAAAATCGCCAATGAGCAAAATCAGCTTCAAGTTCGCACAAAGGGCTATGCGACGGATTTCGTTACCAATGTAGATGTGAAATCCGAAGAAATTCTAATTGAATGTATTAAGAACGCTTATCCTGAGCATAGCATTCTTACGGAAGAAAGAGGGAGTTTTACGAACGATAGCGATTATTTGTGGGTGATTGATCCCATAGATGGTACGACGAACTTCATTCATCGTTTTCCAATATCATCGATTTCGATTGCTTTACAACATAAAGGGGTTACTCAGGCTGGTATGGTCTATTCGCCATGGCTTAACATGAAGTTTCGTGCAACTAGACAAGGCGGCGCTTATTTGAACGGGAAGCGTATCTACGTGTCCCATACTTCGCAATTGGAAAAGAGTTTACTGGCCACAGGATTTCCCGGCGGCGGTTATTCCGAATATATTAATCTCAAATATTTCAACCATATGATTAGCCAGACGGCTGGCATTCGTCGTACCGGGAGCGCTGCGCTGGATTTATGCTTTGTAGCGGCTTCGTATTTTGACGGCTTCTGGGAGTTTAATCTTAATGATTGGGATATGTGCGCGGGTGCGTTAATTGCAGAGGAAGCGGGCGGAATCGTAAAACGGCTGGAAGTTGATGAGCATTCACTTACTCTCTGTAGTAATGACCGGCTATATGATATCTTAAAAGAAAGCTTACTTATTCAGGTTTGAATTTATATAAAGCGAGGCCGGGCTAAATGGGAAGCTATCAGACGATTAAGCTGGAAATCGAAAAAATGATCGACAATAAGCTCTGGAAGGTTGGGCAAAAGCTGCCGGCTGAATATGAGTTGGCCAAATATTTCAATGTGAGCAGAGAGACGCTGCGCGCAGCGCTTAAGCTGCTGGAGCAGGAGGGCAAGCTGCTTGTAAAGCATGGTGTAGGCACCTTCGTCATTCAACCGCTCCCGATTATTCCAAGCCGTCTTGAGATGCTGCAAAGTATCGGCACGATGATTAAAGTAGCGGGTCTGAATGAGGAAGAGAATAAGGAAATGATCGGAGAAGTGCGATGCAGCAAGGAATGGGCAGATGCACTGAATATTGAAGAGAACAGTACGGTTATTAAGCTGGAACGGATTCGTTATGCCGATGGTGAGCCGGTCGCTTATTCGATCAATATTTTGCCTAAAGAGTTAGTCGGCGATGCGTTTGAGCGTGTGGATTTCTCCGGATCCCTGTTTGGTTTTCTGGAGGATAAATGCAAAATCAATATTGCTAGAGCTGACACAGAGCTGCTTGTCCCCTTGAAGAAAGACAAATATGTATCGAGACTGCAGATTGATAAGGAAGAAGAAACGCCGGTCATTCTGATGAAGCAGCTCCATTATGATGAGAAGAATAAAGAGGTGCTGTATTCTTTTGACTATCTAAGAAATGATGTATTTAGTTTTTGGATTCGGCGAGAGCGGAAATAAAGAGGATCGGTTTAGAATAAGTATGTAAAACGACGCTTCCAGGCACTTCTAAAGTGATTTTGGAAGCGTCTTTTTCATAACTTTACGTCTTCTTAATAGGAATATAATATTAGCATGACCATAGGATGACTGGAAGCATGTTACAATTGCGCAATGAATAATAAGCGGGAGGGTGTCTATGAAGCTAAGCAGGGAAGAAAGATCGTGGATTTTATATGATTGCGGGAATTCGGCTTATTCATTAGCGGTTACAACGGCGTTATTGCCGATTGTTTTTGGAATGTTCAACAATGTGAACAGCAGCATGGACCTAGGCTACTTCAATTCATTAGCAAGTATCATTATTGCGGTTCTGAGCCCCATATTAGGTACACTAGCTGACTATAAGGATAAGAAAAAACGTTTCTTCCTATTTTTTGCTCTCATCGGTATTTTATCCACGCTGTCTCTAGCTTTTGTTTCGCCTGATAGCGGCCAGTGGCAGCTGCTGATCCTATTTTATGTATTATCAGCAATAGGCTTTGCAGGATCTAATATTTTTTATGATTCCTTTCTAGTGGATGTAACGAATGACGATCGGATGGATAAGGTTTCATCAAGAGGTTTTGCTTATGGCTATATAGCGAGTGTGATTCCTTTCGGTATCAGCCTAGCATTGATTTTCTTTATGGGCATGGATAAAGCGATTGGTTATCAAATTGGCTTTATTATGACCGCATTATGGTGGGGATTGCTCACGATTCCAATGGTTAGGGACGTTCAACAGCGTTACTATGTCGAGCCTGAGCCGCGTCCGGTTTTGAACAGCTTCAAAAGGCTGGCGCAAACGTTTAAACAAATTCGCAACTATAAAATCGTGTTTGTATTTCTAATTGCTTATTTTTGCTATATTGACGGGGTAGATACCATTATTAAAATGGTTGTGCCCTATGCAACTGCGGTGCTTGGTGCGGATGCACTCGATACATTTACGCTATTAGGAATACTGTTGATTATTCAAATTATTGCATTTCCATTTGCGATCCTATATGGGAATTTAGCGAAGAAATATTCGACAAGAGCGTTGATCATTACAGGCATTATCACGTATATCGTGTCTTGCGTCGCTGCGTTTTTAATTTCGTCCGTATGGCATATCTTCATTCTTGGCGCACTAATTGGATCAGCGCAAGGCGGCATACAGGCATTAAGCCGATCTTACTTTGCCAAGATCATTCCGAAGGAAAACTCGAATGAGTTTTTTGGGTTCTACAACATATTCGGTAAATTCGCAGCCATACTCGGGCCATTCATTATGTCGATAACGACGACGGTAACAGGCAATGCTAAACTCAGCATTTTATCTATCATTCCATTGTTTGTTATCGGGTTGCTGGTATTTCTGACACTGCCTAAGGAGCAGAAGAGTAGTGGTGAAGTGATAGGGTAGCCTGTCGAAAATAATAATTTACAGATTTAAATTACTAGAGGAAATTCATCCCACCTTCATGTATAATTTTAGGAAACGACATGTTTCGCGAAGGGATGATGACTAATGGCGAAGGCGTTAGTGAAACTAGTTAGTGGATTGGAACTGACCAATGAAGAGAACCAATTGGAAATAACATTTAATTCAGAGTTTCTTATTATCGAGGAGAAGGGATTTAGAGGCTTTAAATCGGTAGTTGAAAATACGTTTAAGATTCCGCTTGCGAACTTTTTAGGATCAAAAATTGAGACGGGTACGGATGTATTTGACAAAGTTATTCATGCCTATATTGTCTCATTCGTTTCTTCGAATGGAGAAGTACGCAACATTACGTTTAAGATGCCTTTTCTAATGATAAGTGTTACTCAGAAATTTGATAAAAAGTTAAAGACCCAATTGATCAATGTGCCTAGGAGCGAGGCTGTTATTAATATTCTGAAGCAAGCTCAGGAACAGGAACAGTTCGGTAAACCTGATGTTATTTTATAAGTAGAAAAGCGCCTGTCATGGGCGCTTTTGTTTTTTTACTATTGGATGTTTAAGTCAACTAGTCCTTCTTCTGATCCTTGGCAGGCTGCTGCCGAAGTTCGGCATTTTTGGCGGATAGCTGCTTGGATAACTCCTCTTGAGAAGCGGCTAATTTAGCTGCTTCTTCATTCAGCTTTTTGATTTGCTTGGTTTTGCTGCTGGAATCAGGGGATGAAGGATTCATTCGGAGTTCTTTTTGAAGCTGCTTTATTTTGGAGAGCGCCTTGCCCGCTTTGATTTTATCATTGTTGATTTGATTCTGGATTTCTGTGATATCCCGTTTTAAGCGGCTGATCCGGGAAGCCGTGAAGCTGATGGACATTCAAACACCTCATCCTCGTATTGTGCTGCATGCTCATTCTACTATAAAAATGGCAATAGAGCGAGACGGATGCCTATCCTGCATGGAAATCCTGTTCCTTTATTGACAATGATTTTGCAATTCGGCTATACTGTCTGTAATCTTATAACGATATACGTTGAAAGAGCCCAGTAGCAGCTTTGTCCCTGTTATAGAAAGTCAGGGGTTGATGGAACCTGATACAAACAAGGTCTGCGAATTACACTCTGGAGTATCTTGGGTAATGCCAAGCGGAACGGCGAACGATATCTCGCCAATGAGTGGCATAAACAGCGTCTTCTTGGCCTGTTGGTGCAATTTGGGTGGTAACACGGTTATTCAATCGTCCCTATGTCTACAATTAGACGAGGGGCGATTTTTTGTTGTTTTCAGACGGAGATGAACTTATCTATTAAAAGGAGCTGCATGAATTTGAACATTATCGACGAACTGGAATGGCGGGACGCGATTAACCAGCAGACAGATGCGGAAGGCTTGCGTGAATTAACGAATACGAAGGCGGTTTCGCTCTATTGCGGCGTAGATCCAACGGGCGACAGCATGCATATCGGTCACTTGATCCCATTTATGATGCTGAAACGTTTCCAGTTGGCCGGTCATCGTCCGGTCATTCTGATCGGCGGGGCGACTGGAACAATTGGTGATCCAAGCGGCCGTCAAACGGAGCGTTCGCTGCAAACGATGGAGCAAGTGCAAGCGAATGTGGATGCACTGACGGCGCAATTGAAGAAGCTGTTTGTAACCGAAGGCGACAATCAAGTTCGCATGGTTAACAACTATGACTGGACCCATAAAATCAATGTAATCGACTTCCTAAGAGACTACGGCAAAAACTTCAGCATCAATACGATGCTGGCGAAGGACGTCGTGTCGAGCCGGCTCGACAGCGGCATTTCGTTTACAGAGTTCTCCTACCAAATTCTCCAATCGCTCGATTACTTGCACCTGTTCCAACACGAGGATGTACAGCTGCAAATCGGCGGTTCCGATCAATGGGGGAACATTACGAGCGGTCTGGATCTGATCCGGAAAAAAGAAGGCTCGGAGGCGAAAGCATTTGGCCTTACGATTCCATTGATGCTTAAAGCGGACGGTACGAAGTTTGGTAAAACAGCCGGCGGCGCTGTATGGCTTGATCCGAATAAAACGACGCCGTTTGAATTCTACCAGTTCTGGGCGAATACGGATGACCGCGACGTGATCAAATATTTGAAGTTTTTCACTTTCCTCGATAAAGCGGAAATCGATGCGCTTGCCGAGAAAGTGCAAACGGAGCCGCATAAACGTGAGGCTCAAAAAGCGCTAGCGGAAGAAATGACGAGATTCGTGCACAGCGAAGAGCTGCTGGAGCAAGCGAAGCGGATTACGGCGGCTTTGTTTAGCGGAGATATCCGTTCCCTAACAGCTGACGAGATCGAGCAGGGCTTCAAGGAAATGCCAACCTTCGAGGCAGGCACGGAGTCGAAAAACATTATCGATTGGCTCGTTGATCTGGGTATCGAGCCGTCCAAGCGCCAAGCACGCGAGGACATTACGAAGGGCGCAATCTCGATGAACGGAGAACGCGTCAGCGATGTGGAGTTGACTGTGACGGCAGAGCATGCAATCGGCGGCCGGTTCATCATTATCCGTAAAGGCAAGAAAAATTACAGTTTGGTGAAGCTGGGTTAAGTTTAGTTTTGGCCAATCTAGCGGTATAAGGGTAGGCTAAGGGGCTTCCGTCAGAGCATATTTTATATGCTTTGGGGGAGGCTTTTTTACGAATAACTACATGACAAATCTTCATTTTTTCGTTATGATGAGCAAGATAATTTAATAGGATAAGAATGAACAGGTGCCTATTCCTTAGTCTAATTTGATGGAATGGGTTAAATGGGAAGCGGGTGAAAGTCCCGCGCGGTCCCGCCGCTGTAAAAGAAGAGTCCTTGCAGGAAGCCACTGGGAAACCGGGAAGGCAGCATGGGCGATGACGCTTGAGCCAGAATACCTGCCTGTTTGTTTACACCAATTATTCTACGAGTGATAGGAAGGTGTTTATTCAAGCATGCTTTTTTGAGATGTCCGCTTGATTAAACCCCTTGACTGTATGAGTCGAGGGGTTTGTTTTATTTGGAATACTATAAGTTTAGAAGAAGAAAGGAAGTGAATAATAGGATGAAAAAAAATCGGTTTCTAGCATGGTTGTTGATAGTAGCCGTCTTTTTATCCGTGTTCTCGACGAATTTAACGGTTTCATATGCTTCTACAGGTCTCGGGCAAACCTATACAGATTCCGCATCAATCTCGCAGTGGGCGAAAGCTTCAATCGACCGGGCATCGGAGCTTGGCTTCGTGCAAGGCAGCAATGGCAAGTTTAATCCGAAGTCATCGGTAACGAGAGCGGAGTTTGCGAAAATGCTCGTATCGGTGCTTAATATTCCAATGGTAAGCAAACCTGCTGGTTATGCCGACGTGGCATCTAATCAATGGTATTACCCTTACATCAACGCCGTTTCTCAAGCAGGGTATATGAGCGGCTATAATCAGAAGTTCGAGCCAAATGCGAGCATTACTCGTGAGCAAATGGCAGCTACAATCGTTAGAGCGCTTGGACTTAAGCCGGTACAGACAGCCTCTCTGATTGCTGACGCGGACAACGTATCGGCATGGGCGAAAGCGGATGTCACCACGATTCTCGCTTCGCAAATTATGCTTGGCGATAACAACCGCTTTAATCCGCAAGGAACGGTTACTAGGGAAATGGCTGCTGTGGTTGCTATGCGTACCTTCGACTACGGCAAGCCAAGTGAGACGGATCCTGAAACGCCTGTTGTAAGCCCGATACACACAAAGGTTAAAACACAAGTGAAAGAGACTGCAGCTTTTCTGCAGTCTTCTGTTACCAATCCCGTAATCGCCAGTGTTGGCGGGGAGTGGACGGTATTTGGCTTGGCCCGCTCCGGAATTAAGCTGCCCGATGCGTATTATGCCAAGTATTACGCCAATGTAGAAAAGAAATTGAAGGAAGTGGACGGCAAGCTTCACAATGTCAAATATACAGAGTATGACCGTGTTATTCTGGCGCTTACTGCGATCGGCAAAGGCGTAGATCATGTAGCCGGCTATAATTTGCGGGAGCCGCTTGCTGACTACGAGACGCTGATTAAGCAAGGCATCAACGGTCCGATCTTTGCGTTGATTGCCCTGGACAGTAAGAACTATGAAATTCCGACGGTTGCTAAAGTAAAGACGCAGACGACGAGAGAGCTGCTGATTGATTTCATTCTGAATCGTGAAATAGCAGGCGGCGGATGGGCGCTGGGCGAAAAACCAACAGCTGCTGATCCGGATATTACTTCGATGGCTATTCAAGCATTCGCACCTTATTATGCAACAAATGAGAAAGTAAAAGCAGCTGTAGACCGCGGCATCGCCTGGTTGTCGAAAGTACAGCAGGCTGACGGCGGTTATGCGAGCGGCGGCTCCGCCAACTCCGAAAGCACGGCGCAGGTTATCGTGGCTTTAACAGCACTCCGCATTGATCCGCATACCGATGCGAGATTTGTGAAAAACGGACATTCCGTAGTGGACGCTTTGTTAAGCTATGCGGCTAAGAACAAGGATAAAGGCGGCTTTTATCACGTTAAATCGGGCGGTGTGGACAATGGCGGCGCCAAACCGGGTGATGTCGATTTGATGGCAACGGATCAAGCGTTCTATGCTCTAGTTGCCTATGACCGGTTCCTGAATGGGCAAACCCGTCTTTACGATATGACGGATGTAAAAGCTTAACCGAATAAATATGCGAGCAAGGGCTGAATGCGATGCCCTTGCTTCGTTATTTTCACGATTGGGGTGGAAAACGAGTGAAGAACAGCAAAAAATGGCTGGCGGCTATAGCAGTGATTTTAGTGCTGGCTGTCGCATTTTTCTGGGGCGGCGATTACGCAAAGAACACAACGAAGGTGGACACAGCCTCCGTGACCGAGTCGCCAGCAGCAGGCAAAGAAGATGCGACTGCTTCTCCAACTGCAACGGAGGAGCATGGCGGCGAAGAGAAGGCGGACGGCGGTCAAGCCGAACCGGCAAGTACCCCGTCGTCAGAGTCATTGCCTTTGGCGGTTGAAAAACCGGCAGGTCAAGCTGAAGCAGAAGGCAGCCCGGCCCCGACGGATGGTTTGGAGCAAGGCAGCCCGGCAGCTACACCGCCAGCGAAACCAGATTCATCTGCGGCGCCAACGCCAACGCCTAAGCCGGAAGCCACCAAGAAGCCGGCCGATGCCGGGGGCAAGCAGCCAACGGCAACAATAAAGCCAACGTCCACGCCGAAGGGCGGCAAGGATAAGTATCAGACCGATCCGATCCCTAGCGGGAAGCCAAAGCCGGTCGAATGGCAGGATACGGTAGTCGATAAGAAAAAGAAGCTTACGGCAACTTTATCCGTATCGGCAGCGAGTATCCTGGATCATATGGACAGCTTCAATAAAGATAAGCTCGAAGTGCTTCCCGAGGACGGTATTATCTATAAGGAGCAGAAAGTAACCTTTTATGAAGGGGAATCGGTCTTTGACGTGCTGCTTCGGGAAATGAAGAAAAACAAAATTCATATGGAATTCGAAATGACACCGATCTATAACAGCAATTATATCGAGGGTATCAACAATATTTACGAGTTCGACTGCGGTGAGCTCAGCGGATGGATGTTCAAAGTGAACGGGTGGTTTCCGAATTACGGGGCGAGCCGCTATGCGCTGAAGGACGGCGATAAAATCGAATGGGTGTATACTTGCGACTTGGGACGGGATGTAGGCGGCTATTCGGCTGGTGCAGGGGATGGTAAATGATGAAGGACAGCTTCTCAAGCTTCCATCCAATCGTTAATTTTGGCTATTTTGCCGCCATGCTGCTGTTCGGGATGCTCTTGATGCATCCGGCGCTGCAAGTGATTGCGCTGCTTTGCGCATTAACCTATTCGATCCTTCTAAATGGAAGAAGAGCGGTGAAGTTTAACCTGCTCTATATGGTTCCGTTGTTCGTTGTAATGGCTGTGATGAATCCGGTATTCAACCATGCGGGCGTGACGATTCTCTTCTATTTGAAAAACGGCAATCCGATGACGATGGAGTCTATTCTTTACGGGGTGTCGGCGGCCTGTATGTTTGTGACGATTCTGATCTGGTTTTCTTGCTACAATGCCGTCATGACTTCGGATAAATTTATTTATTTGTTCGGTAAAATAATGCCTGCTCTATCGCTCATATTCTCGATGGTGCTGCGTTTCGTACCCCGCTACAAGGAGCAGATCAAGCGGATTTCTTTGGCTCAAAGAAGTATTGGGCGCGACATTACCCAAGGAAATATGCTTGTGCGAGCACGCAATGGCATTACGATACTGTCGATTATGACGACCTGGGCTTTGGAAAATGCGATTGAAACGGCGGATTCGATGAAATCAAGAGGCTATGGGCTGCCGCGCCGCACCAGCTTCTCGCTCTATCGCTTTGATAGCCGCGACCGTCTGGTTGCAGGGACCATGTTGGCTTTAATTGCGATCATGGTTATCGGGGAAGCAAGCGGCCGGAACGATATGCGGTTTTTCCCGTCGATAAAAATGGCGCATACTACGCCGTTCAGCATAATTGTGTTCGCCGCGTATTTACTGCTCGGTATGCTGCCAGTCATTATTCATGTTGTGGAGGCTTTGAAATGGAAATCTATCAGCTCCAAGACGTAAGCTTTACTTTCCCGTTGTCGGACCAAGCAACGCTCTCCCATATCCATTTAACGATTGCGAGCGGAGAATTTATTACGATATGCGGCAGGTCCGGCTGCGGCAAAAGCACGCTGCTCAGACAGCTGAAATCGATTCTGACCCCTCATGGCAAGCGGGAAGGGACGATACGCTACGCCGGCAAACCAATTGAGGAAGCCGATCAGCGAACGCAGGCGGCGGAGATCGGCTTCGTGCTGCAAAACCCCGATAACGGCATTGTTACCGATAAGGTGTGGCATGAACTAGCGTTTGGGCTTGAAAGCTTGGGCTATGACAGCGGCTCGATTCGACTGCGCGTAGCGGAAATGGCCAGCTTTTTCGGTATTCAGCATTGGTTTCATAAAAGTGTTTCAGAGCTGTCGGGAGGTCAGAAGCAGCTGCTCAATCTGGCATCCATTATGGCGATGCAGCCATCCGTTCTCATACTGGATGAGCCCACTTCGCAACTGGATCCTATTGCCGCGGCAGATTTTATCGAGACACTCCGGAAAATCAATCAGGAGCTTGGAACGACGATTATTCTGACTGAGCATCGGCTGGAGGAAGTGCTTCCCGTATCGGACCGGCTTATTGTCATGGATGATGGCGCCATTATTGCCGACGATACACCTCGCCGTTCAGGCCAAGCATTATTTCGGATGAAGCATCCGATGCTTGCTGCTATGCCTTCTCCGATGCAAATCTGTGCAGGTGTTGAAGCGGGAATAGCCGCGATTCCGGTAACGGTAAAAGAAGGCCGGCAATGGCTGGATACTTTTTTACAAGGGAGAAGTATGGAGCTTCCGGTGGTTGATACAGAAAGCCGGGGGCAGTCAGTCGCTAACGCTATCGCTGGCGGCGGCAAACGGCAGAAACCGGTGATCCAGTTCAAAGAGGTATGGTTTAAATATGGAAAAGAAGCACCAGACACGGTGAAGGATCTTTCGTTTGAAGTAGAAGAAGGACAGTTTTATTGCATCGTCGGGGGCAACGGAGCGGGGAAGACGACGACGCTGTCGTTAACGGGAGGGCTTGTTCAGCCCTATCGGGGCAGGATCCTTATCGATGGCAAAAATATCGCGAAGATGAGCGCGAAAGAGCTGTTCACGAATAAATTGGCGATCCTTCCGCAAAACCCGCAGCATTTGTTTGTGAAAAAAACAGTGGAGCAGGATTTGTACGAAATGCTTTCCGGCTCGCCTCTGAGTCTTGCAGAAAAAGCAGAGAAGGTCGAGACTGTTGTACAATTTCTAGAGCTTGAACCGCTGCTCACGAGACATCCTTATGATCTAAGCGGAGGCGAGCAGCAGCGGGCGGCGCTGGCGAAGGTGCTGCTGCTGGAGCCGCGTATTTTACTGCTGGATGAGCCAACGAAAGGTTTGGACGGTTTCTTCAAGGAGCGGCTCGCCCATTACTTGAAGAAGCTGAATGCAGAAGGTGTCACGATAATGATGGTCTCGCATGACATCGAATTTTGTGCCAAGCACGGGGATGTATGCGCGATGTTTTTCGACGGCAGTATCATTACGGAAAATGCGACAAAAGCTTTTTTCGCGGGCAACAGCTTTTATACGACGGCTGCAAACCGGATGGCTCGGCATGTGTGGCAAGAGGGAGTTACGATTGAGGATGTGATTGCATTATGCAAGAAGAGCAGTTAACGAAGCCGAATCGGCGGTTAAGCCGCCGGACGCTGCTGTCTGCCATACTCATACTTGTCGTAATACCGGCAACGATTCTTATGGGCATTTATTTGCTCAATGACCGCAAGTATTATTTTATAAGCTTGCTTATCATTCTTTACACGATGCTGCCCTTTGCCATGGTATTTGAAAAACGGAAGCCGCAAGCGAGAGAGCTGATCGTTATTGCCGTACTGGCCGCTATCGCGGTTGCGGGGCGGAGCGCGTTTTTCATGCTGCCACAGTTCAAGCCAGTTGTCGCGATCGTCATTATCGCCGGTGTCAGCTTCGGGGCGGAAGCCGGGTTTTTAGTTGGCGCTACAGCGGGGTTTGTCTCTAATTTCTTCTTTGGCCAAGGTCCCTGGACGCCTTGGCAAATGTTCAGCTTTGGCATCATCGGCTTTATAGCCGGCATTTTATTTCAGAAAGGGCTGCTTCGCCGGAGGAAGCTATCCCTATGCGTTTTTGGCGGACTGTCTACATTAGTGATCTATGGCGGTATTATTAATCTAGGCTCGGCTACTATATTTTCTCCATCGTTTTCGTGGCAATCCTTGCTTGCGGTATATGCCTCAGGCTTTTGGTTTGATCTCGTCCATGCGATAGCTACCGTATTTTTTCTATTTATTATATCGAAGCCGATGCTGGAGAAGCTGGATCGTATTAAGGTTAAGTATGGCTTGATCGAGCGTGAATAGGGAACAGAAAAGAGGACATGCAAAGCTGTGAGTCGGTGTTCTTCAATTTATTACGAAAAGCTAGCTGAAGAAGCGGATATGCCGGACTTGAGTAAGCAGGCGATGGGCTTTCTTTTGCAACCCGTTTCGATTGTCGGGCAGTAATGTTAGATTTAGTTGTGCGGCAATCCTATTCACTACTTCATCTGTCGATATATGATCGGTGTCCAAATGCTGGCCGAACGTTTTGTTGGATAATCCTTCCAGACAGCGGTCAATTTGTTGAGCAGGCCAAGAGTTTTTCCGCTCTCCGCGGCCTTTTAATCTTTTGAGCAGCACATCTTTGGAAGCCCATAATGTAAAATGATGAATGTCCGCGCCATCTGACTGCAATTTCCCGATAATTTCTTGGAAATACTCGGGGGATACAATCGTCATTGGGATGATGATCGGGCCTTCATAGCTGCTGCTTATGTATTTTAACAGGCTGTAATTGAATTCTCTCCACATCGGATAATCCTGAAAATCTCCAATGAGAAGCGATTGGGGCATCTGCTTACGAATATAATAGCCGGCATTTTCCGGATCAAATACGAAAGAATGTTGAAGCCGTCTATGCAACTCATAGGCGGCTTGTGTTTTTCCAGCTCCAAAAGCGCCATTTATCCATATGATCATTGTAAACACCTCGTTTAGAAAGTAATGAATAGACGCTCCGTATTTCTAAAAGGTTCCATTGAAAGGAAATATCATGCAAAATAGAACATAATAAAGCGAAAGCGGAGGACAGGCATCTACATGAATATGAAAACAAGCATGCTTCGTCAGCGGATCGTATATGGGCTCGCTGTTGTGGCCGCTATGCTTCTTGGTCTGGGTTCAAGAGAATATGCTGGACAGCTCCCGCCATTTATTGTGGAGCATTTTGGTGATGCATTATGGGCGAGCATGATTTATTTTGGTTTTCGAATGCTCTGGCCCACAATGAAGCTAACTCGGTCAACGGTCTTAGCCGTCGTTTTTTGTTTCGGCATAGAAGCCAGCCAGCTTTATCAAGCGGAGTGGATTCAAGTAATTAGGGGAACGACGCTAGGAGCTCTCATACTTGGAAAAGGATTTCTCGTGGTTGATCTGGTCAGATATAGCGCGGGAATTCTAATCTCTGTTGTAGTTGATCACTTTCTATTGGCACGCAAGGGGCGTATTATAAAGTGACGAATAGCTGTGTCCAATAGGTTTGAAATTCACTCTGGTCATTGCCAGGGACATAACCGACACCTAGATAGGTGAAATTAGGGTTAAGAATGTTGGCACGGTGACCGGGGCTGTTCAGCCAGGATTGCATAACGGCTTCCGGTGTTCTCTGGCCGGCGGCGATATTTTCACCATAAGCGGTCCAGTTCACACCAAATTCTGTGAGCATTTCTCCTGGAGTGCCGTAGGTGGGGGAGGTATGGGCAAAGTAATGGTTATCGCGCATATCCCGAGCTTTTAACGTTGCGATATCGCTCAGTTGATCGGTTGTTAACGTTTCACCGTTCGGGAGAGTGGTAGTGATGAGGAGCTTTTTCAGCGGCCTTAGTCCCGCTGCAGCCCGCGCTTCGTTTGTCAAATTGAACACATCGTCAGCGAGCTGGGAAATACGTGCCCGGGAACGGGTGCGAGAGCGGGTTAACATTAGATTGTACTTGCGTGATTTACGAGATCGGTTGGTGGCTATAGGCTTCACCCGACGTTTTCGGGTTGAAGAAGCGACTTGTTTTCTTGCCATTTCATTCCTCCTGTCTATGACTTGCAGATATGATATTCTATTCAAAAGATAGAGTAATGGCTTGAGCGAAATGAACCTTGTTTGAGGAAAGAGGCGATTTGATATGTTTGAGAATACCCTTTATACAGGTACGAGAGAAGAAAACTACCAGCTGCTGTTGAAGCAGCTTGAGGGATTAGTAGAGGACGAGCCAAGCCGGATTGCAAATCTGGCAAATGCTTCGGCTCTTCTGCAGCAATTTTTGCAGGATATCAACTGGGTAGGCTTCTACTTGCTTGAAGGTGAAGATGAGCTGGTGCTTGGCCCGTTCCAGGGCAAGCCGGCATGTACACGAATCGCAGTCGGCAAAGGAGTATGCGGAACAGCCGTCAGCCGGGGAGAAGTTATGCTGGTTGAAGATGTGCATCAGTTCCCAGGGCATATCGCATGCGATAGCGCATCAAATTCAGAGCTCGTCATACCGCTTCGCCGCGAAGGCCGCATTATTGGCGTGCTCGATATCGACAGTCCCTCGTTTGCCCGATTTGATGAGACGGATGCGAGGTTTTTGACGATATTCACAGAGGTGCTGGGTAAGTATTTGTAAGGGTTAGAAAAGAAGGAGGGAGGGCAGCCATCTAAAGGAGTCCCTCCTTCGATTAAAATGCTGGACAGTGCGATCAAAATGCAAAAGTACATTTTGATTGCTTCATTTCCCTCAATATTCACCCTCAAAATGTAAAAGTGCAGGTTGTTTTGCCAGAATAGGCCGATTTGAGCTGATTTCAGCTATTTCACATGCACTTTTACATTTTGAATAGAAAAATCGGGCTAAAAAGGTGGAACAAAATGCAGATTTGCATGTTGTTCCACCTTTTTCAGTTGCCATCCCCTCAGAAATAAAACTTGTCCATTTCCTTCGGAATGCCGTTGCGTGCGAGCAGTTCGCCGACTGTCTCGCTGCGGCCCAGCGTATCACCCGAGGTTAGCAGACGGATGGCGAATTTATTAGCCTGCCGTTCATACTTCCCCACATTAAAGAAGGATTGCTCATCGAGCCAGAACCGGTTAAACCCCGGATGCAGCCGGTCATGTCCAAGCTCATGCGCACAGACGAACCGGCGCCAATCATCCGGCAATACGTCGTGGATGACGATGAAGCGGCGACGCAGCTTTTTATAGTAAAGCCCTTTGGTGGCTTCCCCCAAATCGGCATAACGAATATGAATGCCTAAACCCTCTGCAATGACAAAAGGATCATTGGTTTGGAATTTTCGGATAAGCCTCATTATTAGTTTGTCCATGGCGTCACCTACTTCTCGTTATGTTTGTCTGGTTCCTCTTGCACCTGCGTTTTAGGACGCTTGTTCATTTGTTTGGCTTCCCAGAATAGTCCTGTCAGTACGTCCATAACGCGCTGGCGGTCCGTACCGCTCATCGGCACGCCGTCGAACATCAGGTCGCCGTCTTCTTCCAACATTTTCTTGAAATCGCGCTTATCTTTATACGTAGCCCAATCCGGAATCGATTCAGCTGCAGATTCCCGCCCGAGCAAATAATCGGTTGTTGTATTCAGAATATCTGCGATCCGCTGAAGATCGCCGCTTGTCGGAACAACCCGGTCATTCTCGATATGACCGAAGTTGGAGCGGCCCATACCAATGCGGGTGGCTATGTCCTGCTGGGTCAACTCGTTTTTCGTCCGCAGTTCCTTAATTCTCGTACCAAGAGACATTGTTATCATCCTCCGAAATATAAAATGGTATTTAAAATACTTGACGGTATTTATATTACCACATATAATGAATTTGTAACGAGGAATCGTAGTATAAATACTTATATTAATATTTTATTGGTTATATGCGGTAATGTCAATACCGTAAGCAGCTATAGAGACTACCTATTTTTTTGATCAATTACAGTATTTTAAATACCATAACTAATAAACGGAGGGTATTTCTATGAACATGGAGCAGGATGTTGTGAAGCAATTGAAAGCGTACAAGCGTCTCGTCGCCCGGAAAAAATGGATCGAGAAGCAGCCGGTAGGAAGCGGGGTGACGATCAGCTCGGTCTATGAGGACGATAAGCTGCAGGAGCTGCACCGCGAGCTTCGACGGATGCCTTCTTATATGTATTTAAACAAAAGGGAGCAGCAATTGGAGCAAGCAGCCCATGCTCATTTAACGCAGCATCCCGTTGGAACCAAAGCGCAATTGAGAGAAGTTAAGCTGGCTGCCGGGAATGCCGAGCCGGGTGATGAGAAGCTGCTTCGCGAGCTTGCCCGCAAAATCGAAAAAGTCATTGAAGCGCGGGCAGGATCCGCTGCGGAAGGTTATGAAGGTGTCATTAACCGGCTGAGCGAGCTTCAAGATATTGAACGGCAGCTGCAATCGATCGATCAGGCGATGGAGGCGCTGCAGACTTGTTTTCCGGAGTACGAGCGTTTGCTTCGATTGCGTTATATCGAAGGAAGGCCCGCTGACTTCGTTGCTTCTGAGCTTGGAATCGTTGACCGCACATTCCGCAGATGGCGGCAAAAGGCTTCTCTCGAGCTTGTCCGCTTCTTGTCCGAATGATGTCCGCCGCTTGTCCGATATCGCCTAAAAAACCGTGCTACTATGATATTGTGAAATACATCGTAAGCAGCGGGGACGAGAGGCGAATACAGCCACTCGTCCTTTCTTATTCCATTGCAGGGGGTGATCGTATGTAAGCGCGTCGGCAGCACGGTTGGAGCATCGCAAAAGCAAACCATGAACCGGAGGGAGCAAGGGCATGAATCAGATCAACAATGAAAATCAAGACAAGCCGTCAGGCGGAACGTTCAGCAAGCGCCAGCTGCTGTCGTCGAAGGTGTACACCGAATTGCAAAAGGATCTTTTGTCCGCGGTACTGGACGCAGAGCAAAGCTATTCCCATCAGCAGGCGCAAACGCTGCTTGCCACCTATTTGAAAAAGGAGGTCATGTAAATCATGGCAGGAGGAACTTGGACAACGCAGAACAAGGTAAGACCAGGCGTATACATTAATTTTGCAGGGGAAAGACAGCTGGGTGCGAACATCGGCGAACGCGGAACGGTATCCGTACCGCTCGTATTGGATTGGGGCGCATCGCAAACGATCATTTCGATTGAAAGCGGCAATGATGTAAGAAGCCTGCTCGGCTACAGCTTGAATGCACCGGAATTGCTGCTGGTTCGCGAAGCGCTGAAGCGGGCGAAGAAGCTGCTGGTTTACCGTCTGAATACAGGCGTCAAAGCATCGGCTACTATTGGCGGCCTCACGTTGACGGCACGGCATGGCGGTGTACGCGGCAACGCGCTCACGGTATCCGTTCAGAAAAATGTCGATGACGAGACGCTGTTCGATGTCGCGACTTATTTGGCAGATGAATTGGTCGATGTACAGACTGCTGCGGTAATTGCCGACCTTGTGCCGAATTCTTTCGTTGTATTCAGCGGCTCCGGCGCTCTTAGCGCTTCTGCGGGCGTACCGCTTGCCGGCGGTGCCAACGGTACGGTTACCAACCAGCAATATGCCGATTATTTGACGGCTATTGAGCTGCATGACTTCAACACGATTGCTCTTCCGGTCGCTGACGATTCGCTTAAAGCGGTGTTTACAGCTTTCGTCCGCCGTTTGCGTGAGGATGAAGGCCGCAAGATTCAGGCAGTTTTGGCGAACTACCCTTCTGCGAACCACGAAGGGATTATCAGCGTGAAAAACGGCGTGAAGCTCGCGGAAGGCACGATCGTTCCAGCAGAAAAGGCAACCGTATGGGTGGCTGCCGCTACAGCAGGCGCTGCGCTTAATGAATCTCTGACCTACGCCGCTTATGAGAATGCGGTGGATGTCGATGTTCGTTACTCCAACTCCCAAATCGAAACAGCGCTTCGCAGCGGTGAGTTCGTATTTACGGCAAGCCGCGGCACGGCAATCGTGGAGCAGGACATTAACAGCCTGACTCAATATGGAGCGGCTAAAAATCCTTCCTTCTCGAAAAACCGTGTTATCCGCGTGCTCGACGGCATCGCCAACGATCTGAAGGCGTTGTTCGAATCGTCTTACATTGGCAAAATCGACAACAACGCGGACGGCCGCAATCTTTTCCGCTCGGAGGTTGTCAAGTATTTGGAGCTTCTGCAAGGGCGGAATGCGATCCAAAACTTTAACTCGCAGACGGATCTGATTGTTGCGGCTGGCGCGCAAAGCGATGCCCTTGTAATCGAAGTTCATATTCAACCGGTAGACAGCGTAGAAAAAGTATATATGAAAGTGACGGTGAAGTAAGATGGCATTTTTGAACGCAGGCGATACGATTTCCGGCCAAGAGGGCCGCGCTTATACGACGATTGACGGTAAATACGAGGAAATGTTCTACATTAAGACGCTGGAGGCCAGCATCGAGAAACAGAAGGCGGAGATCAAAACGCTCGGCCACCGCGGTTTGCAGCATAAAGCGACAGGCTGGTCGGGTACGGGCAGCATGACGATCTATTATGTGACGTCCCAATTCCGTCAGCTGATGCTTGATTACGTGAAGACAGGCGTGGATAAAGGCTTCGAGGTTCAGATTACGAATGAAGATCCGACTTCGACCATCGGCGCACAGACGGTGACGCTCTATAACGTCAACCTGAATAGCGTCATCATGGGTAAGCTGGATACAGAAAGCGAAGCGCTGGAGGAGGAGCTGGAGTTCACGTTCACGGATATCGACATCGTGTCGCCGTTCTCTGCTCCGGCATCGCAGGGTTAAACCAATAAAAGGAGGCAATCGAATTCATGAGTGACTTGAGTGTATTTTTTGCGCAAAATACGGGAGCCGAAGCGACCGAACAATTTGTAGTGTCGGAACGGTTCAAGGATAAAGACGGCCAGCCGGTCGCATGGGAGCTTCGCAGCATGACGGAAGCTGAGAACGAGGAATGCCGCAAATCGGCAACCCGCAAAGTGAAAGGCAAGAACGGTGTGTACACGCCGGAGACGAACACGGATGAATATTTGGCGAAGCTGGTCGTCAACAGCATTCATTTTCCAGAGCTCAAAAATGCCGAGCTGCAGAAATCGTATGGCGTCCTGGGCGCCGAGAATCTGCTGCGCAAGATGCTCCGTCCGGGCGAATACGCCTCCCTGGTGCAGCGCGTGCAGGATATCAACGGCTTCAACCAAAGCATGAACGATTTGGCGGATGACGTAAAAAACTAATCAAAGAGGGCGACGGAGATGCTAACTACGCATATTACGCCCTCCACGAGCTTCGCATTTTGCCGCATGAGCTGATGGGGATGAGCAGGCGCGAACGCGCCGCCATCTATGCGATGATCGACGTCCGCGTCGAGAATGAGCGCAAGCAGCGTGCCAAATCGAAACGAAAATAAGGAGAAGGCGTCCCGGCGGGGCGCCTTCTGTTCGTTATGAAGGAGGTGTTTGGGATGGCCACAAATTCGGCCGAAGCCATCAAAATGTCCAAAGCCTTAAGAGCGATGGCGTATGCCGTAAACTATACGCTTCAGACTTTAAAAACATTTGAAGGGCAAATGAATAGGAACGCTAAAGCCTCTGATGCTTTTTCAAATGCGCAATTAAAAGTAATCAAATCAATGAACACAACGAACAATTCCATGAAAAGACTGGAGACTCAAGCCGTTAAGATGGAGACGGTCGGTAATGTGTTCGATACGATTAAATTTAAGATTAGTGGTGCTAACGGCGAGCTTTCGAAAATGAAAACTGCAATTGGCGGTAACGATAAGAAAGTAAAGACCTTATTGAAATCTTTCGATACCGGCGGTAAAAGAATTCGATCTTTCGTCAAAGTGGGCGAGCAGATTTCAAAAATCACGAAAGCGATTCAGACATCGACCACCGCTCAGACGAAGTTTAATGATGTTATTAAAAAAGGTAAAGATGCTGCCGCTAAAACAAAGGTAGGAACTGCTGCCAAAGACGCCGCTGAAAAAACTTCAGAAAAAGAAGCTGGCAAAGCGCCACCGAAAAGCGATGGAAAAGGTGAAGAGAAAGATAAGAAAAGCGGTAGTGCTTCATTCGCTGCAGGTTTGAAAAAGATGTATGGTCCTATAAAGAAAATGCTCAGTATGACATTTGACGGGGCCATTGATCAGCAAAAAATGAAGGATCAGCTTATGGTGACAACCGATAGTGCAGCTCAAAGATCGGGAGTTTTTGAAATGGTCAAACAAAACGCCCTG
Source organism: Paenibacillus radicis (ex Gao et al. 2016) (assembly GCF_014641555.1). GTDB lineage: Bacteria > Bacillota > Bacilli > Paenibacillales > Paenibacillaceae > Pristimantibacillus > Pristimantibacillus radicis. The sequence goes on along the minus strand of NZ_BMHY01000010.1, from coordinate 85,626 downwards.
AGCTCGGGTCAAGATGTGAACAAGACTTTTTCTGGTGCTTTGTCATTCATGCCGCTTGTAAGCAATACGGATCAGTTGGATAAATTGACGCAATTTTCTACACGTATAGCTGCATTGAGTCCAACAGGTGAGGATCCTGGGGCATCTTCGACAGCCATGAAATCAGCGATGAGTGGAGATTTTACGGATCTTTCCAAACAACTTCAACTGCCAGAAAAGACAGTTAGTGATATGTTGGGAAATTCCAAAAATATGGATAGCTTTCTAGCATCGTTCGACAAGCTGCTCGATAAAGCGAACATGGGGGAAGAAAAACTGACCGCCATGCTGAAAAGTCCGGCTGTCCAACTGGATATGCTGAAGCAGCAGTTCAAAACGTCTTTTGCTGATGCCGGAGAAGGAGCGCTAGCCGCTATATCGCCTTTATTAACGCTGTTACTGGATGCATTTCAGAGCGGCAAATTTCAGCCTTTCTTTGATGCCTTGAATAAAGGCCTCACCTTGGGCGCCGAACTATTAGCTTCTATAGGAGAGAAAGCCATGGCTTTCTTTGATGCTAATAAGGAGTTTTGGCCAGTTATACTTGCATTTCTTCCAGCAGTTTTTGTCGGCCTTTGGGCGTTGGTGGCCCCTGTGATAGCTCAAGCTTTAGCATGGATGGCAGTGAATTGGCCGATCTTGCTGATAATGATTGCAATCGGCTTATTAATTGCAATCTTCATGCAATTTGGAGCCACAGCAGAACAAATTGTTGGATTTATAACTGGTGTTTTTTATGCATTGTTTGCATTTATACAAAATAATGTTGCTTATTTGTGGAATGCCTTATTGGCGTTTGCAGAATTTCTGTTCAATATATTTGTTGACCCTGTCTATGCAATAAAAAAATTGTTCTATGACCTTGTTAAAAATGTTGGCGGTTTTCTTGGTAGTATTATTAACGCTGCGATAGATGGAATAAATGCGTTAATTGATTTATCCAATAAATATCTTAAAACCGATTTTGATACAATTGGTGAATTCACGATGAAAGCGATCGATGAAATGAAGCCGCCAACGAGCAATAAAGATGTTCTGGATTTATCTTCTCTTCGAATGGAGCAAGTCGATATTGGCGAGGCCTTTCAAAAAGGCGATAAAGCTGGTAAAGGCTTCATGGCGAAAACGATTGACGGGGTTGGCGATTTCAAAGAAAAGCTTAACGGGCAATACCCGAAAGATAAAGCTGGAGCGGGAGCGGGCCCCGGACTTGGTGTTCCTGCAGCCGGCCCAGACATCAACCGTGTCGGCGAGGTTGGCAAAATCAATGACTCGGTCGATATTACGAGCGAGGATTTAAAGACGATGCGCGAGCTGGCGGAGATGAAGAATATTCAGAACTTCGTAACGCTGCAGCCGTCGATCAGCGTGCAGACTGGCGACATCAATAACGGCTACGATATCGATACGGTCATCAAACGTATGGAAGCTTCTCTGACTAATGAGATCGCATCGTCGGCGGAAGGGGTGTACGCGTAGCATGATTACGAACCGTAATGAAAAGTATACGATCGGGCTTAGCTATAACAATCAGCAGCAGAGCTTTTTTCTTCCGGTAAACCCCCCTGAGATCCAGATCAGTGACTCTGCGGGCGGGAAAACGTACGAAGTGTCCGGCTTGGGAGAGATTAACGTCATCCAGAGCCGGAAGTTGATGGACGTGTCGTTCGACAGCTTTTTTCCGGCGCCGGGGTCGGAATATCCTTTTATCGTAAGGAAGGATGAGCTGCTGGATCCGGTTTTCTACATTCAGATTATTAGGGACTGGATGGAGAAGAAAAAGCCGATCCGGTTTGTATTTACGGGAGAGTCCTTTGACTTGAACATCGCGGTTAGTATCGAGAAGTTCGACTGGAAGGAAGCCGCGGGTTCCGGCGATATCGAGTACAGTATCGCGCTTAAGCAATATGCATTCTACCGGGCGCGTCCAGTTATCGTGGATAAAGGCAAGGCTAATACCAAGAGCGATCGGCCAGCAGATAAGCAAAAGGATACGACCTATAAGCTGGTTGCTGGCGATACGCTCATTAAAGTGGCGAAGAAAAAGCTGGGCGACGATTCGCGCTGGCGTGAAATTCAGAAGCTGAACGGCATTACGGACGCGCAGTTAACTAGACTGCCGATCGGGATGACGCTCAAGCTGCCGGGGTGACGGATATGCTGGAAATTATTTTGGACAACCGTAACGGTAAACTGTGGAATATTACGAGCATCGTGCCGTCGATGACTTACAAGACGAAACGTATCGGCAGCCCGTCCAGTCTGGATTTGACTCTGCTTAAAGGAGCATTGTTTCAGCACCGTGATTTTACGGTAAATAACGGCGACGTCATTCGGGTCAGAATGGACAACGTGAACGTTTTCTACGGCTATGTGTTTGAGAAAAGCTTTGGCCGCGACGAAAGCGTGTCGCTTAAGGCATACGACCAAGTACGTTATTTGCTCATCAACGACCATTATTCGTTTACGAATGAAACGGCAGGCAATATTATTAAGAAAATCGCCGATGATTGCGGGTTAAAAACGGGAAAAATCGCGGATACGGTCTACAAAATTCCCACTATGTTGGAGGACAATAAAAAGCTGCTCGATACGATGTGCAAGGCGCTTGACCTGACGCTGATCAATGGGCATGGAAACTTTATGCTGTTTGACGATTATGGCGAGCTGACGGTCCGGAAATTGGACGATATGAAGCTGGATACCGTTATTGGCGACTGGAGCCTCATGTATGATTTCGACTATAAAAGCTCTATCGATTCGGATACGTTCAACCGGGTGAAAATCGTCAAGGATAACAAGGAAGCGGGCAAACGAGAAGTATACATCGTGCAGGACAGCGCGAATATCGCCCGCTGGGGCCGTCTTCAATATTATCAGAAGGCGGATGACAACATGAACAGTGCCCAGATCAACGAGCAGTTGGATCAGCTGATGAAGCTGAAAAACCGTGAGCAGCGAAGCCTAAGCATTGAAGCACTGGGAGACATTCGGGTCCGCGCCGGCTGCTACGTTCCGATTGTTATCGAAGAGCTGCAATTGAAGGAATATTTTCTCGTTGAGGAATGCACGCATAAGCTGGATGCAGACACGCATACGATGAATCTGGAATTGAGGGTGATTTAATGGCATTGCTGGACATTATCAAACAAGCGGGAGCCGCCGCCCATGCGTCGGGCAACCCTATGGCCGTGATGGCCGGAAAAGTACTCAGCATCAATCCTCTGCAAGTAAACGTTGATCAGCGTTTTACTTTGACAGAGGATTTTTTAATTGTCCCGGAAAGTCTGACGCGCTTTGAGGTGGACTTAACGCATTCACACAGCATCGGATCGGGGCAAACGGGAGAAGCATTGCAAGAGAAGCTTCTCATCCGCCGTGGGCTGGAAGCGGGCGATGCCGTTCTGCTGCTGCGCGTTCAGGGCGGGCAGAAATTCGTTATTTTGGACAAGGTGGTCGCATGATTCCATCGGGCGGTATTCAATTAACGGAAGACTTGGTAACGGAGTCTCAGCAGACAAGCAGAACTTACGCACTAAACATCGCAGGCGGACGTATTTCCGGTTTTGTAGATGGATTAGACGCGGTTAAGCAGGCCGTGTTCAAAATTTTGCAAACAGAGCGGTTCGAGCATTTTATCTACAGCTTCGATTATGGCTTTGAATCCATGAACCTGATCGGCGGAGCGGCCGGTTATATGAAGTCCGAGTTAAAACGGCGTATTCAGGAAGCATTGCTTCAGGATGACCGGATCACGGGTGTCAGTGATTTCGAAATGACTGTAGAGGGCGATAGCGCTTTGGTTACTTTTCAGGTACAGAGTGATTACGGCGATTTTCTCTCAACGATGGAGGTGAAGGGAAATGTATGAAAATCAAACCTATAGCGCGATCTTGCAGCGCATGCTGGAGCGGGTGCCGGGAGACGTGGACAAGCGGGAAGGCAGCATCATTTATGATGCGCTGGCGCCGGCCGCAGCTGAGCTTGCGGAAGTCTATTCGCAGCTGGACGTGCAGCTGGATCTGACGTTCGCAGACACATCCAGCGGCGAATTTTTACGGCGGCGGGCGTTGGATTACGGAGTGAAATGGCAAGAAGCAACCCGGGCCAGCAGGCTTGGGTTGTTTTTTGATGCAAATAATGCCCCAATGGCGGTTCAACTCGGCGCACGCTTCTCGCTGCGCGACCGCAATTACAAGGTGAAGACGCAGCTTTCGCCAGGGCGTTATGTATTGGAATGCGAGACGGCGGGGACGGCGGGCAATTCCGATTTCGGGGCGCTGCTGCCTATCGATTATATCAATGGCCTTGCGCGGGCCGAGCTTGCAGATGTGCTGATCCCGGGGGAGGATGATGAGACGGATGATAGCCTTCGTGCTCGGCTCTTAACCCAGGTTCAGAGTCCAGGGACGAGCGGAAATAAAGCCGATTATGTAAAATGGGCGCTTTCCGTGGCTGGTGTCGGAGGCGTCCAAGTTGAGCCCTTATGGGATGGGCCCGGAACAGTTCGGGTTGTTCTGATCGACAGTGAGAAGCTGCCAGCAAGCGTTCAGTTGGTCGATTCCGTGCAGAATTTTATCAGTCCGGAACTAGGAATGGGAGAAGGAGTTGCTCCGATTGGGGCAGAGGTAACAGTTGCCCCTGCTGAAGGCGTTGCATTAAGAGTGACTGCCAAATTAGTGCTGGATGGTTCGAAACCTCTAGGAACAGTTAAGGAGCATTTTACAAGGGTAATGACCGATTATTTGCGAAGTATTGCGTTTACGGTAGATCCGTCTCCAAAGTATGTTCGAATTGGCTCACTGTTGTTGGACACTCCCGGAGTTATTGACTTCACAAACTTGCTCGTTAACGGAAACGCAACGAATGTCGCCATTGCATCGAGTCAGGTTGCCGTTTTGAACGAGGTGAGTTTGCATGAATGACACAGTGGTGAGTCCAATAGGCAAAGTACTACTGAACCATCTGCCACAGTATTATGAGGACGTCAGAGAGAGTCGAATCATTTGCCAAACAGAAGGTGTGGAACTCGATAGCCTTGAGTCTGCCTCTGCAGGAGTGCTGAGTCAACGTTTCGTTGATTCGGCAACTTGGGGGTTGCAACGATGGGAAAAGGAGTTAGGTATCGCAGCATCGGCTAGCCAGCCCCTCGAACAGCGTCGAGCTGTTATACGGTCCCGGATAAGGGGGGCGGGGACAGTTAGAGGGCAGTTAATTAAGTCAGTTGCTGAGGCTTATTACGGGGGAATGGTTGATGTATCGGTAAAATCTGAGCAGTATCAGGTAATTGTTCGGTTTGTAAGTAAGGTTGGTGTTCCTCCCAACCTTGATGATTTAAAGGCTGCAATTGATGAGATAATTCCATCACATTTAACAGTTAAATATGCATTCAGATACCTATTAATTAAAGATATTAATCTTCTATTAACTTTGAATGAATTGGAAGCAACACCGTTATCAAATTTTGTAGGGGGGTCAGATAATGGCTAGTAATACGGAGAATCTTGATTTATTGAAAAAAAATCCGGTTACAGATGGCAATGAGACTTTTAATATTAAAACCATGCTAAATGATAACTGGGATAAACTTGATGCTGTTGTAGGCGATATGTCCAGTGTTCAAACAGTTGCTAAGGATGCTGCCGGGGCTATTAAGGAGTTACATTCTTTTTTAGGAAGCAATAACGAATCCTTCAACGTAGCATCTATTAAAAGTGGAGATCAAATTATTCAGGGTGGTAACGTTTCTGCTTTAGCTTTTCCTAGAATAGAAGGTCGAACGATGATTAATTTATTAGGTGGCATTAGTAAATTTAATCATACTATTGGTATGTCATCTACACATATAAATTACACGAAAGTGAATTCATCGGAAGAAATAGTGGTGAATTGTCCTGATGCATCTAAGGAGTATTACGCTTACTATGAAAATGCAAATTCACTAGTTAATTTAAAATCAGGAAAATACGTAATGGCTATGGCAGAGGTTAAAGTTAACGAAGTCCTACCAGGAGCAGGGGAATTGAAAATAGCAATAACTGGACTAGGAAGTGGACCTATTGATAAAACAAAATTAGGAATATGGCAAAATGTATTTTTCAAAACATATGTACCTAATAATAACTATCTTTGTCAAGTTCTTATCGGAACCCCATATGCTGAAGCATCTAAATATCTTAAGTATAGTATCTCAATAAAGAATGTACGTTTGTTTGAATTATCTCCAGCTGAGTTTGCCGCAATTGATAATATGCAAGCCGATCTGATTTCAAGTAATTACCCACATGTAGGTACGGGTGTTTATGGTGTAAAGGATGCGAAAGTAACCGGTATTCAAGGTAATTTACTTCCTTCTTTTAATGAATGGACGCTCCACGAGAAATCATTTATTAATGAGCCATATAAAATGACATTGCTAGCTTCCGAGAATAATTCAGTATCTTTCTATGATTTTCAATGTCTCCCCAATACCGATTATACCTTGTCATTTGAGACTGGAACCGGTTTATACAGTATTCACACGATTGATTGGAAAGTGACTATAAAGCAGTGGTCTAACAGTACTTTTACATTCAATAGTGGTAATTATAGAAAACTGAGAATTGGAGCGGGTAACTTCACATCAGGAGCAGGAACGTATACTTTTCGCAATCCTATCTTGGTACAAGGTACTATTGCTGTACCATTTAGGTCACAACAAAAGACTGCAATTACTGCCTATACTGAACTCTTTGGTAATGTAGAAAATGGTGTTTGCGATACAGTAGAGTTTATTGGGGGTAAACCTAAAAAAAATAAGAAATGGGAAAAGATAACACTGGACGGATCTTTACCTTGGACTTACGGGGAAATAGTTGCAGGTAAGGATAACAAGCCAGTTTATTTTACAAACACTATTTCTTCTTATACTCCATTTGACGAGAGTGCAGTAATGATCAAAAGTGATGGTAAATTACTTAAAAATAATGGGAAATATTCGTGGCAAGCATCGGGGTTTCCAACTGATTCGTTTAATATGTGGTCCGATAATCAAGTTTATGTCCATGTTCCTAATTCTGATAGTGGCTGGGGTGACTTATACACACCGTCTGCTGATGAGATCAAAGCTTATTTTAACGGCTGGCGTTTACTGCAACAAGATGGACAGAATTATAACGGGACCGGAACCAAGTACTGGAATAAAATAAATCCAGATGGAACAGCAGCTCTAGGACAATTTACAACAACTCTTCCGACCGAAATGGCTAACACAGGAATAAAACAATACAATCTTTTATATCAACTGGCTAGGCCAGTTTTAGAAGATATTCAAATTGGTGGAGCGTTGGTGCTAGAGGCTGGAGTTAACCACATTAACACGATATCGGTAAATGTTCCAGTTATTTCGGGTTCTATTTTGTATGCGAATAATGTGTATTCTACTTTTAGTAAACTGAGCAGTTTTTTAGCTAATCAATTCGATAGAGAAGATAGTATAATGCTTCCGGGTAAAACGGACTTGAATTCTCTTATTCGAAATGGAAAATATTGTGTGTACGATGGAAGGAATGCTCCTTCAAAAATCGTTGCTTACTATGTTGAGGTCATCAATTTTCCGTTATTGCCTCACGAAGGAACTATGCAGATTGCATATAAAGGGGATAGCAATCGTTTATTTACAAGACGATTGATGGGAAGCCCTGCTTACTGGACAAAATGGTCTGAAGTAATAACTACTGAAACTTTAGTCGCTGACTCAAATTTAGTATCAAACGGTTATCAAAAACTTGCCAGCGGCCTAATTATTCAATGGGGGACAGTAAGTGTTCCTAATAATACTTCAACGAGAGTAACCTACCCTATTGCATATCCAGTCAACATAGTTAATGTTACAGCAACTATTATTGGTGGGGGTGGGGTAGGATACACAGTAGCCCTGCCGGGTGTGACACTCGCTCAATTAGAAGTTTATCAATCAAGCGGGTCAGCTAGACAAATCTCTTGGATGACAATGGGCTACTAAAGGAGGAGTGAGTGGAATGGAAGCAAAAACAGGAATAGAGTCTAGAAGCATTACCGCTAAATATTTTGCCGATGTAAATGAAGATGGAAATATTATAGGTTTTTATTTTAACGAAATCCATGGTGAAAACATACCGATTACTGCATTAGCCATTTCTTTTGAAGAATGGCAGTTGTACAGCGTTAACGCTAACCTGTACAAACTAGACGGGGGATTGTTCCGTGAGAAAACAGAAGCAGAAATTAAAGACGAGTTGGCGCAACAACCGCCTGTTCCGGAAACTATAGAACAAAAAGTTGTTAGATTGGAAGAAGAAAATATTGAAATGATGCTTGCCCTGACAGAAGCTTATGAGGTAACTGTTGAGCAGCAAACGACACTATCGGCACAGTTGGAGGCAATTGAAGTACTGAATTCCCGTTTAGAAGCGCTTGAATCCCGAATGTAAGGAGGTGCAACCAATGGCAGTAATTTATGCAAATTTGATTAAAAGAGGGCTAAAGTCAATTGAAGAAGTGCCTGCAAGCAAACGTGACGAGGTGGAGGCTATTCTCATAACTGAGGAGAGTGAGTAAACTATGAATGGTCAAAGTATTTTAAATGGAGGCGCCGGCATTGCTGGCGCTTTTTTGTCGTTTGCTTACGGCAGTTGGCATGAATCGCTTACGTTTTTGCTGATCGCGATCTCCGTCGATATTATTACAGGGCTTTATGCTTCTATAAAAGAAGGCCGCGGTCTAAACAGCGCTGTTGGCGCGGTCGGTCTCGCAAAAAAAGGCCTTATGCTTTTAGTTGTGTTACTGGCTCATCGCATCGATGTTCTTCTTGAAACGGAAAATATGACGATGATGGCCACCGTTTATTTTTATATCGCTAATGAATTAATTTCTTTCACTGAGAATCTGGGACGCGCCGGCGTGCCTCTTCCCGAAAAACTGAAATATATTATTGAAGTGCTGAAAGGAAAGGGGAACAACAAGGATGTCTTGTAATTATCTCATTGACCATATCCCTCCCAACACGCCTTGCAACCGCCGTCCTGCACTCCCTATGCTCCCCGTAACTATTACCATTCACAACACTGGCAACCCATCCAGCACCGCTCGGAATGAGTGCAATTGGCTGACGAATCCGTCTAATAACCGTACGGCTTCCTACCATATCGTCATCGACGAGCGGGAAGCGATCGAATGCTTGCCGCTAACAGAAAACGCTTGGCATAGCGGAGACGGCGGCGGCGCCAAGTCCGGCAACCGGACGTCTATCGGTATTGAGATTTGCGAGAGTGGAAACTATGCAAAAACACTTGATAACGCAGCGTCGCTGGTTGCTTCAATGTTGAAGGAGCGAGGATGGGGTGCTGACCGTCTGCGCCGGCATTACGATTGGAGCGGCAAAATATGTCCTCGTCTGATGTACGATGGAGGCAAATGGTCAGGCTGGGAAGCTTTTAAAGCAACGGTAAGCTCCAAGCTGTTTCAACTCGTTCAGAAGAGCGAACCGGAACAAGAACGGGGGGACATAATGGAAAAAATCGAAGTTTATATGAATGATAAGAAGCTGATTGACGGCTTATATGACACGAAAGCAGGCGTTACTTACGTGCCTGTCCGTACAGTAGCAGAAGCGCTTGGTGCCGGAGTGAAGTGGGATGCCAAAAATAAGCGCGTCGAGTTAAAGTGCTAGAGTAAAGCCCGTCTGCTTTGCGGCAGGCGGGCTCTAGTTACTATTTGAATTGATCTCTTATACCGTCGAAAAATTCATTGGACTCGCCATCCGCACCAGGAGCAAATATAGCCATCACTTTGTCGCCTTGCATCATGACAATCCGCTCCTCTTTTTTATCGCTTTGGATAAGCGTGGCTGAATGATTTCCCTCTTCTCCTTCAACCTCTATCGTGCTAACGACTTTAGGTTTCAGAAACTCGGTTTCGTTTTCCATGCCGCCCATATTAAACAGCAACTGCATATCTTCTTGAACGTATTCCTTCACTGCTTTATTTTTCTCATCTTCTGTTCCATTGTAATAGACTTTCAAAAACTCAAGCGCAATAGCGCTCTCCTTCGATTTCTTTTTGACTTTCACTTCTTCATTCGCAGCCTTGTCTTTATCATTTGTATCCACTGCAGGCGTCGTTACGTTAGCTGGAGTTGAATCGTTAGCTGCAGCCTCTTTCTTGTCCCCGTTGCCGCAACCCGCCAATAGCAAGCTTAGCATCAATGCCGAAATCACAATTTTTTTCATTTTTTGTTTCCCCCTTATGATGTATTTTCCAATAACTATCCTTATTACTTTGAAAATAGTTCATAGGTTCCAAAAAAAAATGTTCGATTTTGGAAAAGCTCACGTGCATCCAAAAAAGATTCCGGTATGAAAATGTTTAACAAAATGCAAAAGTACATTTTGATTTAGCTCCTTGGCACCCTAGATACCCGTCAAAATGTAAATATACATTTTGAATCAACCCTATCGGCCGATTTCAAGCGATTTAGGCTATTTCAAATGTACTTTTGCATTTTAAAGCGGAAAATGGGCCATTTTTGGCCAATCCAAATGCACTTTTACATTTTGATCTGTGCGCCTGACATTCAACAGATCCAACAGCAGAGTATCAGCAGGGAAACCCGCAAACGTGCATCTTCCATGCAAAAATAAGCAAACGCACATATTTGCTCAATGCCTATACGCATTAGGTTTTTCTACATAGGATACAAATGTACCCAAGCAAGATGCTGCCGTACAAACGCCACAGCAACGCAGTTCGCGGCGGCAGAAAACCGAGGTGCAAGCTTTTCCTTCCTTATCTTTCTATTTAAAGGAGATGAACAAATGAGCTATGGAGTAGGTAACGCCGGCGTTGGCTGCGGCGGATCGGTTGGCGGCGCTTTTACAAGCGTTGGAGTCATTCTGGTCCTCTTTATTCTTCTGGTCATTATCAGCCGTTCCTTCTGGTGCTAGTCTAAAGCTGATTAGCGAAAGAGTAATGGCGTGGCCGCCAAAATCTAATTATAGATGACGACGAACCCCTAAGACCCGCAGTCTTGGGGGTTTGATCCGAATCCGAATCCGAATCCAAATTCAAATTCAAATTCAAATCCAAATTCGATCCTGATCTCGATCTGAATCTGATCTGGATCTCGACCTTGACCTTGACCTTGACCTTGACCTTGACCTTGACCTTGACCTAGATCTCAATCTCAATCTCGACTCAATCTCACTCGTGATCCCCCGTTGTCCCAGTCGTAACAGTTACGATATAATAAGGTTAGCGAAAACGCGATTACATAAGTAAAGAAGGTATATAAGCGATGGCTGAAAATAAAGCTTTAATTCCGGTACATCTCCTCTCCGGTTTTCTTGGAAGCGGGAAGACAACGCTGTTGACCAATCTGCTCGACTATTATAAGGGACAAGGGCTTAAACCCGCTGTCATTATGAATGAGCTGGGCGATATTAATCTGGACGGACAAATGGTAGATGGCGAAGTGCCGATGTCGGAAATGTTAAGCGGCTGCATCTGCTGCACGATTCGCGGCGACCTGAGTATGGAGATCAAAGCACTGGTGGACGAGCATCAGCCCGATCTGATCGTCATTGAATCGACTGGCGCAGCGAATCCCATTGAAATACTGGATGGTGTGACAGAAGCCGCGATGTATTGCCGGATCGAGCTGCAATCCGTCATAACCGTCGTTGACGGTCCGGAGCTTCTGCAGCGCAGAAGGAGCGGCAAGGGGAGAACCTACAAGCTCATGCAAGAGCAGATCCGCTGCGCGACCAGATTGCTGCTGAACAAAGCGGATAAGCTGGAGCCAGAGGAGCTTGTCGAGGCGCAGCAGCTGCTGCGGGAGCTGAATGAGCATGCACCGATTATGGCGACGATTCGCTGCTTCGTTGATGATTGGGAGTGGCTGGCTTCATCCAAACAAAGCGCAGTATCGTCAGCATTCGCAGCCGCCACAGCAGGCGGCCACCTGGGAGAATTCGGTGAGCCGTGTGGCTGCAAGCCGAATCGAGATCATGCGAGTGCTGAAGCATCATCTGATAAGGCTGAACACGAGCATGAACATGATCATGATCATCACCATGAGCACCACAATCATCAACACCATCACCACACGCATGATCATGTGATGGTATTGACGCATTATTTGAACGGGCCAATCGACAGCGAAGCGTTTGAGGCGCTGCTGAAGGGGCTGCCGGACAATATTTATCGGGCAAAAGGCATTGTGACCTTTTCTGATACGGCTAGCCGTTTTCTATTCCAATATGCGTACAAGGAGACGGACTTCATGCGCATTACTCCGCAAGGGGATGTGAATGATGTCGCGGTATTCATCGGCGAGCATTTCTCGAAGGAGAGCCTGCTGGAGCAATTGATACAGCTAGAGCGAAACGATTAAAAGCTCTTCACGTCTATTCGTCATGAACGTTGGGAAAAATAATCCAAGAGGAGCCACGCATGCTCCCGCAACGCATCATGAAAAGAATAGAAGGGTTGTGGCAACAGGATGAGAACAAAATCGTTTGTCGCGCTGCTAACCATAGCGCTGTTCGTAGCAGCCGCTCCGGCGTATGCGGCACAGCCGGAAGATCAGCAATCGGCAGAGAAGGGTGCTGACGCACAATCCCATTCCAGCTCCCATGAAGGCTGGAAGTCAGACCATGAGCATCATCATGGCAATCCCCCGTCGGCGGCTCAAATAGAAGAACATCGTCTTGCAAAACTGCGCTATATGGCGAAATATTTCGGCATTAGCACAGAAGGCAAGACGGCGGATCAACTGAAGAACGAGCTGAAAGCAGCGAAGGTGAAGGACAAGGACAAATGGGAAGCTTTCAAAGCGGAGCATCAAGCGAAGCGGCTGGAGCATTTGAAGCGCGTTGCCACTGAACATGGCATCAGCACGGAAGGCAAATCGGCGGATCAATTGCTCGATGAGCTGCGTAAGCAGCGCCGCGCTGAGGAGAAGAAACAAACAGTTCCGAGTCAAAAGACGAAAGTGAAAGAAAGCTAATCCAACAATGAAATAAGGCTGAAGCTTCAGCGAGTGAATGGACATTTCGAGTAATTCGAACGCGTCCTGCACTCCGTTGAAACTTCAGCCTTTTATTTGTTTTTTCCTAGTCGCGGATTTCTGCAATCAGTTCAATTTCCACTGGCGTATGGAACGGCAGATCACTTGTGCCAATGGCGGAACGCGCATGGCGGCCATTTTCGCCAAATACGGAAATGAGCAGATCAGAAGCGCCGTTGATCACGTAAGGCTGATCGCCAAAGCCGGGAGCGCTGTTGACGAAGGCGAGAATTTTGACAATTTTAACGACACGGTCGAGATCACCCAAATGGGCTTTCATTGCCGCAAGCAGGTTAATGACAACTTGACGGGCAGCTTCTTGTCCTTGCTCAATTGTCAGGTCAGAGCCAACTTTGCCTTCATACATAAGTACGCCGTCAATACGGCAGTCGAAGCCGGATGTATAAATTAGATTACCCGTCTGGTTCACCGGGATGTAAGAAAATTTAGGGGCGGTTACTTCAGGCAAAACGATACCCAGCTCAGCCAGGCGTTGATCGATTTTAGACATATGAATAAATTCCTCCTTATAATGGGTTAACTCTAACCTTAACCTTATTTTTGCTCTATTCTGTAGTTACTTTCTCAATAAAACTTCTAAAGCGAGCAGCAGCGATGCGCGCGAATCAACTGGCCTTCGCGTTTATGGGTGTGCGTGCCGTGCTGCAGCGTCAACTGGCCGCCAACGATGACATGGCTAATGCCCGTAGGGTATTGGCGAGGCTGCTCGAAGGTTGCGGTATCCTGGATCGTATCGAGATTGAATACGGTCAAGTCGGCAGCGTAGCCAGGCACGAGCAGTCCTCTTTTGCCCAGCTTAAAGCGCTGCACAGGGAAGGAGGTCAGCTTGCGAACCGCTTGCTCTAAGGACAGCACCTTGTCTTGCCGGACATATTTGGCAAAGACACGGGGGAAAGTGCCATAAGTCCGCGGATGCGGCTTGCCGGTTTCGCAATTCAAGCTGTCGGAGGCGATCAGCGACTTCTCGTAGCCGATGACCTGCTTTACATCATCATCGGACATATGGAAATAGACAATCGCGATCTGTCCGTCTTCCTCCAGCAGCAGGTCCATCATGCAATCGACGGGGTGCTCGCCCCGCAGCTCGGCAGCTTCCGCAATGGATCGGCCCTCCAGATGCCGGTTGGCATCACTCTGAACAGAGGCAATAATAATGCTTTGCCAGCCAGTGGAGCAGACGAGATTGTCCCAGCTGTCCTGCTCGCGGCTCAGCTCCTCTTTGATACGCAAGCGGAGCTGCTTGTCGCGGAATGCGGCAAGCGTCCGCTCAATTCCGCCCTCCAGCACCCAAGGGGGAAGGACAGTCGTGAGTGTCGTGGAGCCTGCCGAATACGGATAGACATCAACGGTAACATCCATGCCCCGAGCCCTTGCATCCTCAACAAGCTCAAGCGCATCCAGCGCTTTACCCCAATTCGCCTTGCCGGCGGCCTTCAAATGGCTAATATGCAGTGAAATGCCGGCCTTCTCCGCAATCCAGATCACTTCTTGAACCGAAGGCAGCAGATTATTGCCTTCACCCCGGATGTGCGTGGAGAGCAGACCATCATATTTTGGAAGCACACTGCAAAGCTCTGCCAGCTCTTCGCGGGAGGTATAGCTGCCGGGCGCATACAGCAGGCCGATGGACAAGCCGATCGCGCCTGCTTGAAGTCCTTCCTCCAGCAGCTCTTTCATCCGATCAATCTGAGCTTTAGTAGCGGGACGGTTCTCGAATCCCATTACAGCAATTCGCAGCGCGCCATGGGCTACATAGGTTGCGATATGCTCAGAGGGATTAGATCGGGCGACATGCTCCATATATTGCCCGACCGTCTCCCACGGCCATTCCCAATTCGTACTGCCAAGCACGGGCTGCACATAGGTTTGAAGCAGCTCGGCCCGGCTCCGGACGAATGGGGCAGGGGCGAGGCCGCAATTGCCGACGACCTCGGCCGTTACCCCTTGCTGCAGCTTGATCTCGCTGTAAGGGTGGTCGATAATCATCAGATCGGAGTGGCAATGCCCGTCAATGAAACCGGGTGAAATAATTTGCTTTCCGACGTCAATGACTTCGCGAGCCTCTTGATCCACGCTGCCTATAGAAGCAATGATGCCGTCCTTTATGCCGATGTCGCCAGCAAACCAAGGGTTTCCGCTGCCGTCGACGATTTTTCCGTTTTTCAATATGAGATCCAGCATGCCGCAATGACCCTCCCGGGGGAAATAGGATGAATGATCATAATAAAAACTTTAATGCCTTGCTATTCCAGCATGCCGCGCGCCGCAACCCGCGTTTTCCGTAAAGCGCCGCTAGGCTCCGTGACATAGACGTCATTATGCAAATTAACGGTGCTGCAAATATGATTCGGAATAATCTGAATAACGTCGCCTACCTCGTATGGATGATGGGCACCGATGCGAATCATGCCATGCTCCTCGTTCATTCGCTCCAGAACCGCATCAGGCGCCCCCATAATATGGCCGAAGCCTTGCAGATGAAGCGGCGGATTGTTCGGCTGCACGTCGGTGGCGAAGGTTTTGCTGCCGCCGTCCACGACGATCAATTCCGCCGAAGGACGGCTGACTACCGTGACCCAGACTGTAGCTGCGCAATCTTCAAGGGAACATACGCCATAGGCCGCTTGCATCCGATCATGGAAAATATAAGTGCCGGGCCGGACTTCGGTTACGCCTTCAACCTCTGCTGCAAACACGGATGTTGGCGTAGAACCTACGCTGACATCCGCGATGGGAAGCCCTTCGGCACGCAATGCCTGAGCTGTAACGGCCATGAGCCGTCCTTCTTCAAGACCCGCTGCCCGCAGATCCATCGTGGACTTGCCATCCAGCATGGCACCGCGATAGGTGAAAATGCCGGTCAAGCGAATACCCTCCAGCGCATGAATCTCCTTGGCAAGCGCAAGGGCGTTCTCCGGCAATACGCCGGTACGATGCAAGCCGCTGTCGATTTCAAGACGAACCTCAAAGGTTGACTCTTCCTTCACAGCGACAGCTGCCGCCCTTCTTGCGCCTTCCAAGCTGTCGACAGTAAGAATCAGCCGGATACGCCGGCTTAATACCGCGGCCCGCCGCAGCTTCTTCTCGCTGACGATAGGGTAAGCGATGAAGATATCGGCAATGCCGCCATCCGCCATCACTTCCGCTTCCGACAGCTTGGCAACGGTAATGCCGACAGCCCCTGCTTCCACTTGGCGAGCGGCCATTTCCGGCAGTTTATGTGTCTTGGCATGCGGGCGGAGCTTGACTCCAAGACGCCGGATACGCTCTGCCATTTCACGGATATTGTGGTCGACGACAGAGCTGTCAATGATGATACAGGGCGTTTCCGGGGCATTCCCTTTCACGACGATTTCTTCCTCTGCTTGCAAGGACATCGACATTTTACAAACCTCCTCGATCAGGCACCGAGGCCGGCTCTGCTTGAGCATCGGAATCGGCTGCCGCAGATTTTGATTCATCCAAATAGCTGTACAGCGTATATTTCGAAATACCGAGGTAGCTGCATACCTTCTCTCCTGATTTTTTAATCAGAAAAGCGCCTTTTTGATCCAGCAGCTGAATGAAGCGGACTTTATCCTCCTTCGCCATAATGGCCGCCGGTTTGCCGATCGCTTCCTGCGTCTCTTGAATGAGCGTATCCAGCAAATCGTTGACGTTGCTGACGAAAGACTCGCGAACAGGCGCGAGCCCGCTTGCGGTGAGAGATTGCAGCGTTTTCTCCGCTACCATAAGATCGGTGATGTCAAAGTTGATGCAGATAGCACCGATGATCGTCCCCGCATTGTTCTTCACATACATCGAAGTAGAGCGAAGGATGCGGCCGTCTTTCGTTTGTGTAATGTAATTATGCCGATTGTCGCCTTCGGTCGTTCCTCGCATAATTTCGAGCCCCAGATTCGTGCCGGGGTCGCCGACCTTGCGTCCGGTGACGTGACCGTTCTCAATCGCGACAATCGTTGAATCATAGGGGCGCGACCAGTCGTGCACGACGACCTCGCAGCTATCGCCGAACTGCGCAGTAATGCCTTTCGCCAACTCGGTCATGAAGCTGAGCTCCTGGGCAATCGATTCCATGCTATCCCTGCTTTCCTTAATCGCTTACTGCCTACAGGGTACACCTGATGATTGTAAAAATCAAACAAAAAATCTGTTTTGCTAAAAAAAAGTATGGTAGGATAGCTGTGAATAGCACACCAAGAGGCTAGAACTTGAAGCGAGGATGGGAGAGATGGGAAATGCGCTGGATCAGCAGCTCGCTGAAACGAAAGCTTAGCTTTTTGCTCCTGCTGTCTGTATTGATTCCGCTGCTCGCGCTAGGTTTGTTTTCCTACGACATGGCGTCAACAGCAACGGAGCAGAAGGCGAAGCAGTCGGGGTTGAGCATTTTAAGCCAGACGGCTACTAATTTGGAGTTCATCGTGCAGGATATTGAGAACATCTCGATCTTTATTATCGGGCAAAAGGATATTCAGCAGTACTTAAGCAACCGCGGCGACGATGCCGTCAAGCAGACGCAGATGATCGAGTTTTTATCCAATCTCGTATTCTCCAAATCTTATATTTCCGACATTACGATTTATCCCATGTACCAATCGCATTTATTATCCAATACAACGATTTTTAAGACAGCGCTGCCGACGATTTCGGGACAAGACGGACAAAGCTTTCAAGCTTCCGAGAAGTGGTGGTCGACCCGCTATGAGACGACGACAGCGGCGGGAACGAAGCAGGTTATTTCTCTCGTCCGGCCGATTCGAAGCATTAATTCGTTCAAACAAATCGGCACGCTTGTTATTAGCGTTGATGAGAAAGCGCTTTCTAGAATATTGGCCCAAGCCGGCATGCCGGGAGGCGGGAGCGTTGTGCTGTCCAATGCGGAAGGACAGTTATTAACGGGCTCCATTCAAGAAAAGATGCCCGCCACGATGGCGGAGCTGCTGCCCGGTTACAGCGCTAAAGGCCATTCAGGGGCAGCTAATTACGGAAGCGGCGATGACAAACGGACAGTTCTGCATGATACGGTTGCAGGCGTCAATTGGCGGCTGACGGGCATTATGCCTTTCTCCGAGTACCGGTCGCAAAACAACTATGTGCTGAAAATTATGGCGATCGTCATCGTGCTCTCGATTATTATCGTAACGGCGCTTGTGCTTTATTTCGTTCAGCGCATTACGAACCCGTTGACGATGCTGACCCAATTTCTAAAAAGCTCGAATCCGGAGGAGCCAATGCAGACATACCCAGTCGAGACGATGGACGAGGTTGGTCAGCTGGTTCGGAGCTATAACAAATTTAGCGAGCGGATTGCTGCATTGACCGAGCAGGTTAAGCTGGAGGAATCGTACAAAAAAGAAGCGGATATGCAGGCGCTCCAGGCGCAGATCAACCCGCACTTTCTTTACAATACGCTATCCTCGATTCACTGGATGGCGCTTATGAATCAGGATGCGAAGACCGCCGATATGGTTGGCAGTTTAAGCGATTTTCTGCGATTCAGCCTGAATAAAGGGGAGGAGTTTTGCCCGGTGGAGCAGGAAGCCGCGCATGCGGGTCACTATGCGACGATTCAGGCCATTCGTTTCCCGGATCGCTTTAAGCTGACGATGCGGATTGATCCCGAGCTGCGGGAGCAGGTCATGCTGAAGCTGCTGCTTCAGCCCTTAATTGAAAATGCGCTCATTCATGGGGTTCAGAAAAGAGAAGGCTTTGGTGAAATTACGGTAACCGCCCAGCGGCAAGGGGGCTGGATGGCTTTTGCCGTATCGGATAACGGAGCTGGAATGGACGCTCTAAAGCTGTCTGCAATCGAGAAAGAACTGCACGGTCCGGATGACCGGGTCAGAGAGCGTGAACGGCTGCAGGAAGGAAGCTATGGCTTGCGCAACGTCCATAAGCGGCTGCTGCTGCATTACGGAACGGAAGCGGGACTGCGTGTGGAAAGCACCGAACAAATCGGCACGCGCGTCTCTTTCGCAATTCCCATCTCACAGGAGGAGGAAGCGGTATGAAGCTCTTAATCGTCGATGACGAGGTTATTATTCGGACTGGTCTTAGCACAGTTATCAAATGGGAGGAGCTTGGTTATGAGCTGCTCAGGCCGGCGGCCTCCGCAGAGGAAGCGATGGAGAGGATCGCACTGGAGCGGCCGGAAATTATACTGACCGACATCCGAATGACCGGACGCGACGGGCTGGAGCTGGCCGGTGAGGCCAGACGTCTGCTCCCTGATAGTGAAGTGCTCATCTTGACCGGCTACGACCAGTTCTCTTACGCGCAGCAAGCGATCCGTCAGGGGGTTAGCGACTATTTGCTGAAAACAAGCCGTCCGGACGAGATCATCCGTGCAGTTAACGGGGCAAAGCAGCGGGTCCTTGGCCGCTTGCATACGTTAAAGCCGGATCAGCTGCGCGATTCGCTGCTGGAGAAGCTCGTCTCCGGTCCGGAGCCTGATGAACGGCAGCTGGAACAGGCTGGAAAGCTGCTGCCGGGACTCAAGCTGGGCGCAGCTTCCCCCTTACAGGCTGTTACCGTAACGGCTTCGGGCTGGGGAGGCGCAGCCGAGGACGGCAGACTGCTTCTATTCGCGGTCCACAATATGATGAGAGAGCTGGTAGAGGGCGAGGCGCTTATTCGTGATAACGTTTTGCTCGTCGTGTTGAGACGGGACGGCCTTTTGGGCGATGAAGGCGGGCTAAAGCGCTTTGATAGCGACCTGCTTCGAATCGAGCGGAGACTGAAATGCAAATTGTTTGCGGGGGCAGGCTCCATCGTTGCGGATTGGAGCGGCCTGCCGTTATCGAATAAAGAGTCGGCCATCGCTCTGGGCTTTCAGGAATTCGCAAGGGAGGTGCGTTTGTTGTGTTACGCCAATGTGATCGAGCGGAAAGGCGGTCGTACCGTCTGCACGATCGAAGAGGAGCAAATGCTCACCACACTTCTCAAGGAGGGTGATCCAGCCTCCTTGCAGCGATGGGTGGAAGCGACGACGGAAGCGCTGCTGGCAGATCCTGATGCTACGCCGCAATCGATGCAGGCGTTCGTCAATTCTGTGCTCATTTCCGCCCATCGCTGGATTGAGCGCGTGCTGGCATCCTTTGGAGAAGGGAGCGGGACGCTTGCCCATCTGCCCCGGATTTCAGAACAAGCAGCCATTAGCGACAGCCAACGATTGCAAATGCTAGCACCCTTAAATCACCTTATGCATGTCTACGCAGAAGCGGTGGGAAACGCAGGGATTCCCTACATTAACCGCTCCATCGCCTATATCCACGATCATTTGGATAAGGAGCTTACGCTGCAGCAAGTCGCTAAAAACGTTCATCTCAACCCGAACCATTTCAGTGAGGTGTTTAAGCGCGAGACCGGCCATACCTATATTGAATTTGTAACCATTGCCCGAATCGAGCGGGCGAAGGCGCTGCTGGGCGACTCTCCGATTAAGGTGAGCGACGTGGCCAGCCGGGTTGGCTACGCCGATATGAAATATTTTAGCCAGCTGTTCAAACGTTACACGGGGCTAACGCCTTCCGAATATCGGGCAAGAAGCTGATCTTTTTCTACCCTTAATCCGGTGTCTGTCCCCTGCCAATGTCAGGTTGGTTTCCCTATACTCGAATGTAACCCCACTATTGAAGGAGGAAACATGACATGAAGAAAAGAATGGCATTGGTAGTAATAGCAGCGCTTCTTATTTCCGTCCTGGCCGCATGCGGCGGCACGAACGACAAGGGAACGGCGGGCGAGGGTGAGAAGCCTGCGGGCGGCGAGAAAGTGAAGCTGTCGCTTTGGCATAATTTCACGGGCGATGATCTGCGGGCGCAAACGATGCGTTCCATTATAGAGCAATACCAGAAGGATCATCCTAACGTTACGCTGGATATTCAAGCGATTCCGCCGGACGGCTACAAGACGAGGCTGAAGACGGTAGCGGCTGCTGGCGAAATGCCGGATGTGTTTATTCTTTCGAATGGCTCAATGACACAGGAATTTTCCGCAGCCGGACTTATTCAGCCGGTGAACGAGCTGATTGACAGCCACCAGGATTGGAAAGACGGCTTCATGCCAAACTCGTTTGACGCGTTCACGGTTGACGGCAAAATTTACAGCGCGCCAATGGGCTTGTCACCAACCTCCATTCTCTACTATAACAAATCGATTTTAGAACAAAACGGTCTTACGGTTCCTAAAACATGGGATGAGCTGATGAACGCCATCAGCGTGTTGAAAGGAAAAGGAATTACACCGATCGCGCTGGGCAATAAAGCGGCTTGGCTGGCGCAATCCAGCATTTTCAGCTCGCTCGCTGACCGGGTGACGGGTACGGAGTGGTTTTTGAAGGCAGTTAAACAGGACGGCGCTTCATTTACCGATCCGGAATTTGTACAGGCTTTGACGTATATGCAGGATCTGGGCAAAGCCGGCGCTTTCCAGGACGGATTTAATGCCATTGATAATACACAAATGGAGCAAATGTTTGCTCAAGGCAAAGCAGCGATGATGATCGACGGAGGCTGGGCTTTGTCGAATCTGGCTTCCAATGCGAATGCAGAAGCACTGGAGCAAATGGGGGCAACGGTGCTGCCGACGATTCCGGGCGGCAAGGGTGAGCCGAACACATTGTCAGGCGTTGTTGGCGTCGGCATGGGACTTGGCAAAGATGCAACCGGCACGAAGAAGGATGCTGCATTCGAGCTGATCTATGCAATGTCGGGCCCAGATGCGCAGAAGCGGACGCTGGAGAGCAATCAATTGGTCAGTTACAAAGTCGAGCTGGATAAGAGCAAAGTGTCGCCGATCTTCAGCGAAGTTTATGAGCTGGTGAACAACGTGAAGCTGACCCCTGTATATGACGGTAAACTGACGTCTGCAGGAGGCGAAGCGGTTAATAATGGTCTGCAGGAGCTGCTGATGGGCGGCAAGCCAGAGGATATCGCCAAAAAAATTCAAGATGCGCAATCGAAAGCGTTAGGCCAATAAGGGCAAGTCGAACCGTTAATGGAGCGCGCGGCCTGCACGGCCGCCGTTCTGGCTCGATGTTGGAGGGATGAACATGACATCAATGCGTACTAGAAGCTTTATCGCGATCGGCTTGCTCCCCACGCTGGGCATCTTTATTTTTTTCGTCATCGTACCGATCGTCTGGTCGGCTTATTACGGATTTTTCGATTGGAAGGGCATTGGCCCGATGAAGTTTATCGGCTTGAACAATTATGCCGAAGTGCTGCAAGACCCGCTGTTTTGGAAATCATTTAAAAACAATTTGCTTATCGTAGCTGCTTCCGTATTCGGACAGGTGCCGATTGCGCTGCTGCTTTCGCTTGTGCTGTTGAAAAACGGCTGGTTTCAGAAGTTTATCCGCGCATCCATCTTTATGCCGATGGTTCTCTCATCGGTCGTCGTCGGTATCATTTGGGGCTACATCTATCATCCGCAAATCGGCGTCCTTAATTTTCTGCTCGACTCTTTGGGACTCGGCAGCTGGAAGATGCAGTGGCTGTCCGATCCGTCGGTATCGATGTACGCCATCATGGTTCCGATTATTTGGCTGAACGTAGGGCCTTATCTCGTTATGTTTATCGCAGCCTTGCAGAACATTCCTTCCGAAATTGACGATGCGGCACAGATTGACGGCGCCCATGGCTCACGGAAGCTGTTCTCTATTAAGCTCCCGATGATCTGGGACACGATTAAAGTAGCTGTCGTGCTCTGTATTTCCGGAAGTTTGAAGGCATTTGACCTTATCTATGTCATGACGGGCGGCGGGCCTGCCCATTCGACGGAGCTGCTGGCTTCCTATATGTACAACAATACGTTCTCGATCTATCGGTTCGGTTACGGCAGTGCCGTGTCTACGATGATTGTCGTCATTAGCTTGATTATGGTAGCCGGAAGCCAATATTTGATGAAATCCAAAAAATAGGAGGGGGACGATTCGTATGTCCGCACCCATGACCAGGCCGCTGCAGCCAGCCTCCTCCAGCCGATCGGAAGCGGGATTGCCCCGATTCCGTTGGCTGAAATCGAAACTTATCGGGGCCGCTCTTACCGTCTACGCCTTAGTTACGCTGTATCCATTGCTTTGGCTGTTTATAAGCGCACTGAAAACGAACGAAGAGTTTTTCTCCCGCCCATTCGGCTTGCCTAGTCACTGGAACTGGAGCAACTTTTCCCGGGCATGGGAAGTTGCCGAGATGGGGAGAGCTTACGTCAACTCGTTTTTCGTCACGATACTTTCCCTGATTCTTACGCTTGTACTTGGTGCATTAAGCGGCTACGTGCTGTCGCGCTTTCAGTTCAGAGGCAAGCTGCTCGTTATGGGCGTATTCATGCTGGGGATGCTGATTCCGATCCACAGTACGCTCGTTCCGTTGTTTATATTAATGAATAAAATCCATATTTTGAACACTTATGCGGCGCTGATTATGCCCTATACGGCGTTTGAACTGCCGATAGCGATATTTATCTGCGTCGCCTATATGAACAGTTTCCCGAAAGAAGTCGAGGAAGCAGCACAGATTGACGGCTCGGGCTATTGGGGTATTTTCTTTCGGATGATGCTGCCGTTAGCGCTGCCGGCGCTCGCGACGGTCGGCATACTCGCTTTTCTTCGGTATTGGAATGACTTCTCGTTTGCGTTAGTATTTATGAGCGATCCGAAGCTCAAGACGCTGCCGCTCAGCTTGTCGGTGTTTGCAACCGGTTATTCGACTGACTATAAGCTAACGATGGCGGCGATGGCGCTAGCGGTTATTCCGACGATTATCGTCTATCTTATTTTCCAGGAGCAAGTCATGAAGGGAATGACCGCTGGGGCTGTCAAAGGGTAGTCCTATCGATCTCTTCTATTAAAAGATGCTGATGCGCGAAGCCTATCCGGGCTCTGTGCATGGTCTAAAATCTCCGCTTTTCGCTTCGGTGAAACCGGGGGTTTTTTGCTATAGACGAGAAATGGAATAAGCATTTGGGAGTGAGTTGTGGGGATAGGCGAGCATTGGAATAGAATTCGACAAGATATGTCGATTAATATTAGGTTCTAGTGACGAAAGGATGAACATTTGCATTGTGCTTCACATTATTTGTCAAGTATACTAGAAACAAATCATATTTTGACAAATATCGTCGAATCGACGCTGATGGTTCCAGTCACAGGAGGATCGTTACTTTGAAGAAAATGAGGCTCAGTA
Organism: Paenibacillus radicis (ex Gao et al. 2016); assembly: GCF_014641555.1. Taxonomy (GTDB): domain Bacteria; phylum Bacillota; class Bacilli; order Paenibacillales; family Paenibacillaceae; genus Pristimantibacillus; species Pristimantibacillus radicis. Next base: position 61,296 of record NZ_BMHY01000010.1, on the reverse strand, counting down.
TTGCACAGAAGCTAATTACGGCACTAGGGGCTCTCATGCTGCTGTCGTTTGCGTTGCTGGTGTCGATTCATTTAATGAAGCTTTACGATGCGAATTTACGCGAGGGCGAGCTGCTGGCTCAAACGCAGTCTACTGCTTATATCGGAAGATTCTCGCAATCCGTTAATCAAACGCTCACAAAACTGGAAATGCTGCGGGACACAATGCTGGAGATGCGGGAGGATGACGCGGCCAGCCGGGACACTGTCGTGCGCTTATTGGAGCAAATGATAGAGGATAATCCTTATTTGCTAGGTACATATACACTGTGGGAGCCTGATGCTTTTGACCAAAGCGATGCCACCCACCGCAACGCCTCGGACCATGATGACGAGACCGGACGGTTTCTGCCTTATGTTGTTCGAATGAACGGGATGGTTCAATATATGCCTCTTCGGCACTATGAAGTGCCGGGGGAAGGCGACTTCTATCAAATCCCGAAAAAGACGAAGAAGTTTACGATGATGGAACCCTATGACTATGAAATCAATGGGAAAAAGATCATGATGACTTCTTTTGTATTTCCAATTGTGGATAAGGGAGGACGATTTCTCGGCATTGTAGGGGCAGACTTTTCGCTGGAGATGCTGAGCAACGAGGTGGGCAAGCTCCATCCGCTGGACGGCTACGCCAATATCATCTCATCAGGCAATCAATATGTGGTGAACAGTGCCTATCCTGATCGGGTTCTGCAGCCTTATCAACCGTGGTCAACTTTCGAGAATCCTTCTCTGCTGAAGAAGAATGAGTCGTCGATGTCCTATGATGTTGATCCGAATACGTCCAAAAAAGTGCTTCGTATCTTTTATCCGATTGCAATTAAAGATTATACCTGGCACTTTGAGCTCGTCATCCCGAAGGAGAACATGCTCAAGGAGTTTAGGAACAGCTTGTGGAATTCGATTGCGATATCGATTGCTGCGCTTATTGTAATGACGGTGTTGATGGTGCTGCTGGTCAGAAAAATCGTGCTGCAAAATATTCGCAAGGTTGCGCAGGTTTCCGCAGCACTTGCTGTCGGGGATTTGAAGCAAAAACTCGATATTCAAACGAATGACGAGTTTGAGCATATGGCGGATCATTTCAACCGGATGATCGATTACCGCAAGGAAGCGGAGGATCTCATTGAATTTCAGGCGACACATGATCTGCTTACCGGCTTGCCGAACCGTTACGGCTATACGCGGCACTGGGAATCCAAAATGCAAAGTCTGCAGCAGGGAAGTATTTTCAGCCACTCCGCACTGCTTTACATCGATTTGGACCGTTTCAAGATCATTAACGATACGCTTGACTATTCCATGGGCGATTTGCTATTGAAGCAAGTTGCGATGCGAATTGTAGATGTGGTGAATCAGAACGGAACATCGGATTCAGTCTCCGGGCATGTATTCCGGTTCGGCGGCGATGAGTTCGTTGTGCTGCTTGAGGATATCAGCCATCTGCATCAAGCGATTATGGTCGGCGAAACGATCCTGCAGGTTATCGCAGAGCCGATTCGATTGAAGGACCGGCTGTTCTACATGACTGCAAGTATTGGCATGAGTCTTCAGCATGAGCTTCATGACTGGACAGGCGACCGGCTGGTGAAGGAGTCTGATATTGCGCTCTACTTGTCAAAGAAGCAGCGCAATACGTCTACGCTCTATTCGCCTTCGATGAATGATGTGCCGAAGAAAGAAATCGTGCTGGAGAACAGTCTGTTCGCCGCGCTGGAGGGGGAGCAATTTACACTCGTCTACCAGCCGAAAATCGAGCTGTCTACCGGCCGCGTATACGGAGCGGAAGCTCTTTTGCGCTGGAAGCATCCGGAGCTTGGCATGGTATCGCCGCTTGAGTTCATTCCGTTAGCGGAAAAAACAGGCTTTATTATTCCTCTTGGTGAATGGGTGCTGCGGAAAGCCTGCAAGCAAATTAAACAATGGGAACGCGAAGGCATTACGCCGCTTTCGATTAGTGTGAACATGTCGATGATTCAATTTCAGCAGAAGCACATCGTCCATACGATAGAGAAGATTATTGAAGAGGCTGGGGTAAAGCCGGAGCAGATCGAGCTGGAGCTGACGGAGTCGATCTTTATGGACAATCCCGAGCATACGCTGAGAATTTTGCATGAGCTGCAGATGCTGGGCGTCAAGCTGTCGCTGGACGACTTCGGCACAGGCTATTCTTCGCTTAGCTATTTGCAAAATATTCCGCTTCACTATTTGAAGCTCGACAAAACCTTTATTCATGACATCGTTGGCGATATTAAGAAACAAATGATTTTCAAATCACTGATCGTCATCGCTCATAATCTCAATATGAAGGTTGTAACGGAAGGTGTAGAAAGACAGGAAGAGCTGGATATCATTCGCAAGCATAAATGCGATTTGGTGCAAGGCTTCTTCTACAGCCCGCCTGTTCCGCCCGATCAGTTCGCCGCATTGTATGAATCGGCTATATCCGCCGAACAATAAAGTATCGGCCATGAAGGCCGCCTCGCTGAGGCGGCTTTTTTTTTGACCCTGTTACATAATCGTTCTATCGTTCGTCTTATAGATAGCTTAAGCGAAATAAAGGAGGTTATCGGAAAGTGGAACATTCGGCGCCGGATCTGTTTCGCCAATTATTCGACCAGCATTATCCGTCCGTACGCCGCAAGCTTATAGCGCTATTGCGCGATGAAGCTGCGGCTGAAGATATTGCTCAGGAAGTTTTTCTAAAGCTGTACCGAAATCCGCCGGATCAACTGGAAGCCGCAGGCGCTTGGTTGCATCGGGTTCTAACTAGACAAGCCTATGACTATATCGATAAAAAAAATCGGGAGCGGGCGCTGCTTCAAAAGTCCGAGCAGCAATTTATGGTCCAGCCGCAAGCTTTTCAGTCCAATGAAGAGACGATTTTGGAGCGGGACGAGCAGGAACAGGTGAAGCAACTGCTTGAGGCTTTGCCCGAGCGGGACCGCAAGCTTCTGATGCTGCGATATTCGGGATACAGCTATGCAGAAATAGCGGAGAAGCTGCGACTGAAGCAGCCGCAGGTGGGCACGCTCTTGAAACGGGCGGGAGAACGGTTCAAACGGCAGGCAATGAAGCCGGACGGTATTATGTCCAATGAATAGGAGGTTAGCGAAATGACAATGAAGGATGATAAATGGACTGCAGATGAGAAGCGGCATAAAGAAGAGGCATGGGCCCGGCTGGAGGCAAAGCTTGCAGGAGAAGAGAAGTCGCCGCTGTGGGCACAATGGGCGGAAGAGCGAAGCGCTGCTGCTGAAATAAGTTCAGAGCAAGTACAAGAGAGCGTTAACGATCAAGTGGCTGCTTTGGCAGCAGTCCATAAAAACGTGGAGAGCGGCAGTTTGGCTGAGGCAGAGATCCCGTCGTTTGCTGCAAAGAAGCCGTCAGGTAGCAGCAGATGGCTAAAGCGGCATGCACTGAAAGTCGGCATGTCTGGAGCGGCTGCGGTTATTGCGATTATGATCGCGATTCCGACGACAAATCAGGCGCTGGCTGCGCTGCTTAATCAGTTCAAGATGAATGAAGTCGTCGTCGTACAGGAAAATGATTTGGAACAGTTGGCGCAAATCTTTTATCGCGATGCGAATTTGAGCACCCGTTTCGGCGATTTTGTTTCAAGTAAAACGAGCGAGTATAACAGCGATATAACCGACAGCCAAATTTTGCAGCAATTCGGGGTAGTTGTGCCCGAGCTGAAGCTAGGTGAACAGACCGAAATAACGAAAGGCTCCAATCAAAACTCAGTTTATACGCTGAAGCTGAACGTCGAAGAGATAAATAAAACGATGAAAAAGCTGGGCGCGAAAAAACTGCTGCCGGAATCTGTCGACGGAAAACCGTTGAACCTTAAGATCGGCCGCGCCTTAAATGTGTATTACAAAGAGGTGACGGGCTCTAAGTCGGGTGAAGGCCGTTCGATTAGCCTCAGCTATATGGATGCGCCGACGATCGATATTGATCCGAGCATTGACGCACAGGAAGCGTTTGATGCCGTGGTGCGGCTTCCGGTATTGCCGGACTATATACGAGATGCCATCGTAAACACCTCGAGGCTGGAAGAAGGCCAAATTCCTTTCCCAATTGTCTCAAACGGCAAAATGGAGCAGTTTACGATCAACGATAAAACCATTTATTTGGAAAAGTTCCAGCGTGATCAAGAAAAAACAACCTGGAGCGCGTTGTGGCTGGCTGACGGCAAAAGGGTCGGCGCCTATTTTGAAGGGTACGAGGACCGCGCTGCGGTTATTGAGCTGATAACGGAGCTGACTCATCAATGACAAGTACTGCAATTGAAACGAAACAGTTAACGAAGGATTATGGAGACGGCCGCGGCATTCGCGGCGTCTCTCTTCACATTGAAGCGGGGGAAGCATTTGGTTTTCTGGGGCCTAATGGAGCAGGGAAAAGCACACTGGTTAAAATGCTCGTCGGCTTGATTAAGCCGACCTCTGGAGAAGCCCGCATATTCGGCATGGCCGCCGGAAGCGTTGAAGCTAGGCGAAGAATAGGCTACTTGCCGGAGCTGTTCCGATACCCGGGCTGGCTCTCCGGCGAGGAGGCGCTTCACTTTCATGCCCAATTATGCGGACTTGACCGCGTAATGGCGAAGCAGCGTATTCACTCTCTGCTGGATGAAGTAGGGATCGGCAGCCGGGGCAGGGACCGGATTAAAGGGTATTCCAAAGGCATGCAGCAGCGGCTTGGACTAGCCTGCGCTTTGCTAGCTGACCCGGACATCGTGTTTCTGGATGAACCGGCTTCGGCGCTTGATCCTGTCGGCAGATATGAAGTCAGGGAACTGCTGATCCGGCTGCGCGGAAGAGGGAAGACGATCTTTCTGAACTCGCATTTGCTGGAGGATGTCGAGCAAATGTGCGATCGTATCGCTTTGCTTAATAACGGCTCGATACTGTCCAATGGTTCCTTGAACGATGTACTTCATTCTCGAAACAAATGGCTGCTTAAGGTAGGCGGGTTTACGCCTTTTGTACTGGATTGGCTAAGTGAGTCAACGGGGTTGTCGGTTACAGTCGTAACGGAAAGTGATGCTGAAGCTGAGGAATTGTTGGAGGAAGGCGTTGTCTGGCTGGAGACTGCTGTAGAGAATGAAGAGCAGATAGGCTTGCTTCATTTTCGGCTGATTGAGCAAGGACTGACGCTGTATGAATCGAAGAAGGCTTCGTCACGTCTGGATCAGTGGTTCCTGAAATCCGTTTCGGGCCTGGATCATAGGGGGGAACGCCGATGAACGCAGTGTGGCGATTGACGCTCAAGGAAATGCTGCGGAAGCGGGTTACGCTCATGACGATTGTGATGACCGCCTTGTTTCTGATCGCATTTTGGTTCGTATCGGATGCTATTATTGGGGACAGGAAGCCTAATGTCAATGAATTTGCTTCATTCGGCCATCTGTTCGAACGTTTTCGCGATGGGGCTATTATTCTATCTCTAGGTTATTTTTTTGGAGCCTTTGCCGTGGCTTTTTTAGCGATATTCAGCTCAGTTGCCGCCGTTTCTGGAGAAGCTGAGCATGGCGTCCTGCAGTCCGTCCTAGCAAGACCGATAAAGCGCTGGAAATGGTATTTGGGCAGATGGCTTGGTTTCAACGTCTTTGGTATTGTGTATGCGCTGATCGTATTCATTGCGATTCAATGTGTAACCTGGTTGCAAACCGGCATCCAATTGGAAATGGCAGTGCTGTTCAAATCTTTTTTGCTTTATGCATCAGTCGTGCCGCTGCTTATTTCGCTAACCATGCTGGGGTCCTGCTGGCTTAGCTCGCTTGGCAACGGAGTCGCGATGACGATGTTGTTCGGAATGGGCTGGCTGGGAAGCATGATCTCAAGGGTATCCGATACCGGGCAAATTAGTGAAGAGGGAGTCAAGTCGCTGTCGACGATTACGGGACTTATTACGCTCATCATGCCCGCCGACTCGTTGCAGCAGCGCATGCTGGCGGAGATGTTTTCGATTCATGAATTCGCGAACAGTCTGCACGGCAACAGCTTTATGATGTTATTCGCGGTAAATAACCCGCCGTCCAACACTTTCCTTATTTATTCGGCAGCCTATACGGTGGTTGTGCTGCTTGCCGGATTGCTCGTTATTACGCGAAAAGATTTTTAACTTATGGAAGCAGGGCAGGCCGGTGATGGCTAGCCCTGCTTTGTTTTTTGCACGTTTGCACATTCTCGCACTGCGCGCGCTTCCACCTTCAGGCAGCGCTGTTATCATTTCGGCATGCGGAGTGCTCAGTCGCACTTCGGCGTTCAAACCTCGAGCAGTGCTTGGCGAACGTTGCATAAATGTCACGTTTGCCCGAACGAACCAGCTTCGCTAAACAGCGAAGCCATATTCGCAGCAGAGCCCGCTGTCCGCCAACTGTACGTCCACAACGAACAAAATTTCGCTAATTGAGAACCTTGGTTCATGAAAAGCGAAAATAAGTTCGCTGTCCTCCAACTAATTAGTCTTGCCGAGCCCCAACAACGAAATTGCCTTCGCAAAATAGCGAATCCGCTTCGCTATGGCGAGCCACCTTAGTTTAGAAAGAGAAGTCGGTCATCCTGCAAACGTGGGAGCGTCAACGATCACTCAAATCGTCCAACTCGAGTGGACGATGGCGCTCAGATGCCAGACAGAGCCGTCCTTCTCCAGAACTAAAATTAAACTTTCCCAGTCCATGCCTTCGTATTGCGGGTCAAAGCCGCTGAAATGATATTCCACCGTTGTGCTGCCCGGGAAAACTTCACTGATATTGAGGAGTGAATTGCCCTTGCCGACGATGGAGTCCGTGCTAACCTTTTCAGCAGCGGCAAAATCCTGATCATATACGAATTTGTCATAATAACGGCCGTAAGTTAAAGATATCGCTTCACCAGACCCGTCGTAATCGCCCCAATAATAGACGGTAGAATCGTCATGTTGAGGCAGCTTATCCGCTTTAAATACTTCGGCGCTAGTAACATCAATATGAGCATAGGGAGAGAAGAGGACTCCTTTATCGGGATGAATGTAGGAAACGAGAGTTTGATGATCTTTATTCTTCAAAGCGGTAATAATAGCTTTAGCAGTTTGCTCGGCTGTGGCTGGCTGCAGTTCAGGTGTCGGCGTCGTAACAGGCGGTTGACCGGTTGGTGTAGGGCTTGCTGGCGGAACGCTTGCTCCTTCCGGACTGTTATTTGCCGAACATGCGGTAGCAAAGACAATGATAAGCAGCATAAGCTGAAGCAGCATTTTTTTCATAACCGAATCCCTCCATTTTGTTCAAAATGCGGACACTTTCTAAGTTTATTGTATCCACAAAGACGTAACACAGACGGTATTGTTGCAGCATGCGCAGCCTATTTTAATCTAACAGTTGCAGAGAGCGGACTATATTTGATACAATTAATCATGTAATTTAGTAAATTTATTAACTAAAATTAAACGTCTTATGTTTTCAAACAAACCAAACAACCAAAGCAATAAAACTCTGCTGCTATAGGAGCGGATGAACGGAAATTACTCTGAAATGGTGATGCGATGGCTACGATCAAACAAATCGCCGAAAAGGCCGGCGTCTCCTCCGCGACAGTATCTCGCGTATTGAACAACGATGCTTCAATGGCAGTCAGCGATGCTACGCGAGCGCGGATTTTCGCTGCAGCCGAGGAGCTGCAGTACAAGCCGACCCGTCTTAAGCGTTTGAAGCAAGAGGGAATGCTGGCAAACCAGCAAATCGGACTGCTGCTCTCGTTGTCAGTTGAAGAGGAGAGCAGCGACCCTTACTTTGCCTCCATTCGGCGCGGAATCGAAACCCGCTGTGAGGAGCTTGGCTTATCCATCGGCAAAGTATGGAGGCTGAACAGCGGGATGGAGCTTCAACCGAGCCATCAGCTTAGCGGACTTATCGCGGTGGGCACGATAGCTCAGGAGACCATCGTTCATCTCATCGGCCATACAGACCGAGTCGTGCTGGTCGATCATTGGGAGCAATTGAGCGATTACGACTCCGTGCATCTCAATTTCCGGCAAGCCGTCAACAGCGTGGTCGATCATCTGCTGCAATTGGGGCACCAGACGATCGCTTATATCGGCGGTGACAGTGACGAAGGCTTTGATCCGAGGACCAGACATTTCAAGGAACGTTTGGCGAAGCAAGGCCTTCTTAAGGAAGAGCTGATCCTGCATGCAGGAGACTGGTCGACAAACGGCGGTTATGAACAGATGAAAGCGCTGCTCTTGCAAAACAATCGTCCGACCGCTTGCTTTATCGGCAGCGATCCGATGGCTGTCGGCGCTCTGCGAGCGTTACATGAGCATGGCGTGGACATTCCGAATGAAATGGCGATCGTTGGCTTTGACGATATTGAAATGTCGGCGTTTCTCAGTCCGCCGCTATCCACAGTGAAAGCCTATACGGAGCAAATGGGCAAGACAGCCGTTCAACTGCTGATGGAGCGAATCGAAGGCCGTGAGGCATCGATGGAGGTTACGATTGAAACCAAGCTTATTATTAGAGAAAGCTGCGGCGGTTTAGCTGCAAATAGTTAACACAACCTAGGAGGCTTACAACATGGGAATTCAATTTGATGAACAAAAACAAATTTTTCACCTGCAGTCTCGCGAAACTAGCTATGTGATCAAAATTGTAAAAGGCGGTTATCCTGCGCATCTTTACTGGGGCCGCCGCGTTCGTGGCAGCCGTCTTGAGCGCTTGCTGGAGCTGAAAGAACGCTCGTCGTTCAGCCCGACTACCGATCCGGAATTTTCACTGGATACACTGCCGCACGAGTATCCGGCATTCGGCAACTCCGACTTCCGCTCGCCAGCTTATCAAGTACAGCTGACAAACGGAACGACCGTATCCGATCTGCGTTACGAATCGCATGAAATCCGCAAAGGCAAACCGCAACTGGCAGGACTGCCTTCGGTTTACACGGAGAGCGACGAGGAAGCGGAAACGCTTGAAATTACGTTGAAGGATGCGCTGTCGGGACTGACTGTTGTGTTGACTTATACCGTGTTCGAAAATTACAACGCAATCACGCGCTCCGCTAGACTGATCAATAATGGCAGTGCCGAACTGAAAGTATTGCGCGCATTGAGCATGAGCCTTGACTTTGCCAATGATGAATACGAGATGCTTCAGCTGTCGGGAGCTTGGGCGCGCGAGCGTTACATTCACCGCCGCAAGCTGGTGCCAGGCATGCAATCCATTGAGAGCCGCAGGGGTTCAAGCAGCTCCATGCAAAATCCGTTTATCGCCCTTCTTGGCGAAGGCGCAGATGAAGATCATGGCGAAGTTTACGGTGTAAACCTCGTTTACAGCGGCAGCTTTACAGCTGGGGTTGAGGTTAGCCAGTTCCACACGTCCCGGTTGTTCATGGGCATCAATCCATTTGACTTCAGCTGGCTGCTGGAGCCGGGCGAGCAATTCCAAGCGCCTGAGGTTGTACTCGTACATTCCTCTGAAGGACTTGGCGGCATGTCGCGCTCTTTCCATGACCTGTACCGCAACCGTCTGACGCGCGGCAAATTCCGCGATCAAAGCCGTCCGATTCTGATCAACAACTGGGAAGCGACCTACTTCGATTTTACAGCAGACAAAATCGAAGCGATTGCCAAAGCCGGCCAGGAGCTGGGGCTTGAGCTGTTCGTACTTGATGACGGCTGGTTCGGCAAACGGGATAACGACAGAAGCTCGCTGGGGGACTGGTTCGTTGATCGCCGGAAACTGCCTAACGGCCTTGAAGATCTGGTAGATCGTGTCCGCAACTTGGATATGCAATTCGGGCTCTGGTTCGAGCCTGAGATGATTTCGCCAGAGAGCGAGCTGTACCGCGCTCATCCAGACTGGTGCCTGCACGTTGAAGGACGCACAAGAACGACTGCGCGTCAGCAATTGGTGCTTGACCTGTCCCGCGCCGATGTACGCAATTACATCGTAGAGACGGTGTCGGCCGTACTTGCAAGTGCGCCAATTACGTATGTGAAGTGGGATATGAACCGCAATATGACCGAGATTGGTTCTGCGCTGTTGCCTGCGGAACGTCAACGGGAGACTGCGCATCGCTACATGCTGGGTCTGTATGACGTGATGGAGCGCATTACCTCGGCATTCCCTGACATTCTGTTCGAAAGCTGCTCCGGCGGCGGCGGACGATTCGATCCGGGTATGCTCTACTACATGCCGCAAACCTGGACGAGTGATAATACAGATGCGGTCTGCCGTCTGAAAATCCAATACGGTACGAGCATTGTTTATCCAATCAGCTCGATGGGCGCGCACGTATCCGCTGTTCCGAATCATCAGGTTGGCCGTTCGACTCCGCTTGAAACTCGCGGCAACGTCGCGTTATCCGGCAACTTCGGCTATGAGCTGGATTTGACGAAATTCACGGAAGATGAGAAAACCGTGGTGAAGGATCAAGTTGCATTCTATAAGGAAGTCCGTCACCTCGTTCAGTTTGGGGATTTCTATCGTCTGAAAAGCCCGTTCGAGGGCAATGACACGGCTTGGATGTTTGTATCCAAGGATAAGCAAGAAGCGCTGGTATTCTTCATGACTGTACTTCGCCAGCCGTATCATCCGCTTAACCGCTTCACCTTGAAGGGGCTGAATCCAGAGCTGGACTACACGCTCCAAGCGACCGGAGAGTCGTACGGCGGCGACGAGCTGATGTATGCCGGTCTGCCATTCCCGCAGTTCCATGGCGATTTTGAGAGCAAAGTGTACCGGTTTATAGCTAAAGCATAAAATAACCAAAAGGCGTTTCGGGAGCATCTCCCGAAACGCCTTTTTTTTCTTGTGAAAACGGACAAAACTCGTTTGAATAAGACAGACTTTTTTCATTGGGTTGGGTTAGAATAAGCAACTAGAAGGAGATTTCAAAATGGAACAGATAAAAATTATATCCCAGGCTTTATTAGAAATTGAAAAACAATTGTATGATCGAAAGCTGACTCCTGATAGTTTAGCCAAACAATTTTATACGAATGTATCTGACTTGCAAAAGACTTTTCAAATTATAACAGGTATGACCATCGGAGAATATATTCGAAATCGGAGGTTAAGTAACGCGGGAATTTCCTTGAAAACGAAAAACCTCTCCATTTTAGAAACGGCATTGAACATGGGCTATGAAACGCCCGAAGCTTTTTCCAAGGCTTTCAAAAGGTTTCATGGTGTCTCTCCCAAAGACGTTCGAAACCAGTCAACCTCTCAGATTATCAACTATTTTGGACCTATGCATATTAAGTTTAGCATTGAAAGCAGTGCGCCTTTGTTAGCTATAACAGAATATTATCCCACGATGTATTTTGTCGGAAAAACAATTTCTGTTTCTAATGACAAGTCCGTTTATTTGAAAGACATCGAAAATTTTTGGCATCAAGAAACGATGAAGGGCACTTTGAGTCAATTAGAAAAAAAATATGCTGCGACTTCCTTTGTTGGCATTAGTCTAGCTGGAGATACGGATAGGTTTACTTACGGTGTAGGAATAGTAACTACAGATCAAGTTGAGGAAATGAATGAATTTGAAGTTGTCAAATTTCCGCCAAGAAACTGGGTGAAATTCGAAGTGAATGGAATGACCGATGAGGACTTCAGTCAGACACGAAACCGGGTATTGTCAGAATGGTTACTGACCTCAGATCAATCCATATCGTTGCTTCCAGAAATCGAGTATTACCCTATAACAGAAGCTGCAGCTCCAGAAATATGGTTTCCCAACTTGGAATAACATTGCGAAGGATGAGTAAAATGAAAATCGTTGAGCTTCAAAAAGAATATTTAGGCGAAGCTAGTCTATTAGTCAACTCTGTTTTTGGTGACGAGGAGGAAGGCGTATTTCCTGCGCGGGAATTAGAAGCTAGCTTGGATTCAAAAGAGCTGAGTAAGTATCAAGCTACGGTCGATCAAGATGTCCGCTCTTTTCAATACTATATTGCGATACAAGATCATCATGTTATGGGGATCATTGGACTTTATGAATTGCAGAACGATTTTGAAAAAAAGGATTGGATCGGCTGGTACTGTGTGGATGAGCGTTATCGTGGGCAACGTATCGGTATCAATCTATTGGATTACGCGGTAGAAAAAGCTAGGCTGCGCGGGAAAGAGTATTTATGTTTATATACATCTACGCATGAAAATGAGAAAAAAGCTCAAATGCTATATGATCAAAATCATTTTCACATCACCAAGATTATTCCGAAAATTGGATACGATCTCATGTATCGTCAAAAAAGGTGCGATCGTTGATAGACGTCAGTAATAAAAAAAATGTTGGGCGTCAAAATGAATTAGACGTAGCCAGAGGATTAGCCGTTATTTTTATGGTTTTGATACACATGTTATTAGAGCTTAGTAATCGTTCTACTCAAGAAGAGTCTATTTATGGGATTTTGACACAGCTATTAGGTGGTGTTCCGGCCGCTCCCGTTTTTATGTTTTTACTTGGGGTTGGGATTATTTATTCTCGAAAGAATACACCGGGTCTACTTGTCAAACGTGGGTTAACCTTAGTAGCGGCAGGCTATATCTTAAATCTATTCCGTTCAGTTATTCCGGCTTGGATCAATACTTTTCTCGGGTTTGAATCTCCTGTGGCAGTTAGTAACTTAGTGTATGAGAACCTTTTTTATATTGATATTTTGCAATTTGCAGGGCTGGCGATGCTGTTTTTTGCCGTGTCACTCTATTTCAACTTTTCCATTAGAGAATACATGCTTGTTTTATTATTATTTATGATATTCAACTTATTCATGTTACCGTATATTCCCTATTATGAAGCAACAGCTGTTGCACCTTTTACCGCTCTATTGTTTGGCAATGATTTTTCATACTTCCCATTTTTCACATGGATTGCCTATCCTATTGGGGGATATCTCTTTGGTACTTATTTAATTCAAACGGGTAATAAATTTGAGTTTTATAAGAGGGTATTCAAAGTTACCTCTATCATTCTCGTTGCATATTCTGTGTGCGTTGTCCTTTTTAATTTTCCAACGGGATATGAATCAGACAGTTCTTATTACCATCATACGATAATTGTGAATCTAGTTTATATTCTTTTTATCCTATTCTGGATAAGCATTCTCTATTTTATATCTAATAAACTACATGGACTAGGGTGGACATTCTTAAAGAGCGCAAGTGCCTTAACGACAGAAATCTATTTTATTCATTTCCTTTTTATTGGTTTGTACGCTGTTTTAATCCATCAAAAGCTTGGTCTTGGAAGTACCCTCCTATTAACTGTTCTCACGTATGTATTCTCTCATTATATGGCTTATCTTTTTGTAAAGCTCAAAGCTAATAAGATAAACCATCGGCAAGAGAGGCCACCTCTCAAAGAAAACAGCTGAAGATACAAGATGCGAATTACAACTTGGAAGGAGCCAACGGCCATAATAAAAGGCATAGATCCTTATGTATGCCGAAGGATATATGCCTATAAATGGGGGAACATCCGAAAAAGGGGGGATTGAGAAGTCGGGAGCAAGCTGCCCCCGACTTCTCAATTTTATTTCACCAATGCCTTCATTACATCGTCAATGATTCTTTCGTTGGCAAGCTTGCCTTTGTAAAGCCAGCTGCTATTGGAATCAAGCTCAATGACGTTGCCGGCTTTTACAGCCGGGATGTTCTTCCAGACTGGTCCATCAATAATGGAAGTATCGCCCGCGCTTTTATCGCTGTTTAAGATGAAAATATAGTCAGCATCCAGTTCCGCGAGTTTTTCGAGCGAAATAGGACTCCAGTTGCCGCGTGATTCCTCCGGAATTTCGATAACTAGATTGGAAGGCTTCATGCCAAGGTCCCCGTATAGAACGGCCCCGCTCGATACTTTTTCATCAACGAGATAAAAGTTTTTGCCTGTCAGCCAGAAGACTGCTGCCGATTTCGTGCCGATGGCTTCAGTCAGCTTGGCTTTGCTGTCTGCCGCTTTTTGCTCGTAATCTTTGATCGCTTGCTCTGCCTGTTCGGATTTGCCCAGCAGACCGCCAATGGTCCGCAGCGCTTCACGCCAGTTGTTGCTTACCTTATCACCGACAACATACGTTGGGGCAATTTTGGAATATTGCTCGTACAGCCCCTTTTGTGCAGTCGCTTCAGAGGAGACAAGGATTAAATCAGGCTCAAAGCTCGCTACTTGCTCAGGCGGCATATCATAATCTAATGTTGGTACACCAGCGAGTTTATCCTGCAAATAATTCTGAACACCTCCGTTGACAGTCCATTGAGCGACAGGTGTAGAACCGAGGGTAAGCACCGGGTCTTCCAAATAGGAAGCTACGATCCGCTGCGGGTTAGCCGGGATCGTTACTTTGTTGCCGGCAGCATCGGTTACGATTTTTTCGGAAGCGGGTTCGGTGCTTGCATCAGGTGAAGGCGATACGTTCGCTTCGTTGGAATTTTGGTTCGCGCCTTTGTTGGAATTGCCGCCGCAGGCTGCAAGAAGCAGGGTGAGCGATAGTAAAAGTATGAGAAGTGAAGCTGGTTTTGTACGATTGCTAGTAAACATGTAGTAAAGCCTCCCAATAAATAAGTATCAGTATTAACAGAGTACATTGTCCTCTAGAATGATAATGATTATCAGACTCATTGTCAACGGTTATTATTTGAAATACTAAGCTGTAGGTGAGGGCCGTTCGCGCATGTATTCGGTTGGCGTCGTACCTGTTTCCCGCTTGAATATTCGTTGAAAATAAGAGACGTCGCTATAGCCGACAAACTCGGCGATTTCGCCTACGGTTAGCGTAGAGTCGACAAGCATATAGATCGCTTTCTTAATCCGCGCGGCATGAACAAACTCGCTGATGGTCTGCCCGGTTACCCGGCGGAAAAGCGTGGCGGCATAGTTAGGGCTTTTATGAATATAATCGCCCAGCTCTTCCTTCGTTATTTTCTGCTGGTAATAGTCGGATATATACTGCTTCATCCGTTCCACGCTTTGGTGAATTTCCGGAGAATTCGTACCCTCGTCCAGCTCGCGGTTCCAGACAGCCAGCCATTCAGTCAAAACAGCAAGTCCGCGAATATCGGCATAGGGCGCCTTGTCGATCCAGTCGGCATAGACCGTTCTAATTCGTCCGAGGCATAGATCGTACATGCCCAGCTTCGTTTTTACCCAAGTATCGCTTTGAGCGATCGGAAGTCCCGCAAGCTGATCCGCACCGGTAAATTCGATGACATATTTCTCATGAAACACAGTCGGAATACACTTGCCGTAATAGGATTGGCAGGCGGGAATATACAGGGCCTCCCCTTTGTCCAAAATAACTTTTTCATGCTCGATCCAATAAACGGATTTGCCGTAGCTGGCAAGTACAAGCGTAGAGGCTCCCGGTGCTCTTGACCCGTCGTCGAACCAATCTACGCCCCGGTCCTGGCGAATTTGTACAAATCGAAACATGGCAAAAGCTCCTTTCAAAAACGTACTATTTTTCATATAGCGTACTATATTTCGTAGTCCGTTGGGAAGATTAGCGCTACAATACTCAATGACAATGTTCTTTCGGGAGGAATCGACAAAATGCGCAAAACTAAAATCGTATGTACGATGGGACCGGCCTGCGACTCGACAGATGTGCTTAAGGAAATGATTCAAGCGGGAATGAACGTAGCGCGGCTTAATATGGCTCATGGCGAGCTGGAAGACCATGCGGGAAGAATTGAACGTATACGCGAAGCGGCACAGGCAACAAACGCAATCGTGCCGATTTTGCTTGATATTAAAGGTCCAGAGGTTCGGATCGGCAAGCTGGAAGAAGCTTCTTACGAGCTCAAGACAGGATCGACGCTGACGTTGACGACAGAGGATATCGTTGGTAACGGAGAGCGGATTCATGTCAATTACAGCGAGCTTCCGCTCGTTATTAAATCAGGGGATAAAATTTTGCTGGACGACGGTCTGATTGAGCTTGAAGTACAGTCCGCCCAAGGGACGGAAATCCTTTGTATGATCTTGAACGGCGGCATCATCAAGCCTAGAAAAGGCGTTAATTTGCCAGGTATCCGCACGACGCTGCCAGGCGTAACGGAACGCGACATTCGCCATATTCATTTCGGCATCGAGCAGGGTATCGATATTATCGCGCCTTCCTTCGTACGGCGTGCTGAAGATATATTGCAAATTCGCGAGCTGCTTCAGGCAAACGGAGCGAGCCATATTCAAATTATTTCGAAGATCGAGAATGAAGAAGGCGTGGACAACCTGGATGCAATCATTGAAGCTTCCGACGGCATCATGGTTGCACGGGGCGATCTCGGCGTTGAAATCCCGGTAGAGGAAGTACCGATGATTCAGCGCGAGATGATTAATAAGTGTAATCTAGCCGGCAAACCGGTTATCGTAGCGACGCATATGCTGGATTCCATGCAAGTGAACCCGCGTCCTTCCCGGGCGGAAGTAAGCGACGTAGCTAACGCCGTTCTTCAAGGCACGGACGCGATCATGCTTTCGGGTGAGACAGCTGCCGGCAAATATCCGGTACAATCGATCAGCACGATGTCATCTATCGCGGTACGCGCGGAATCGATGCTTGACTATGCGGACGGCTTCCGTCAGCGCAGCTCGGAGCAGCCGACAACAACTACTGAAGTCATTAGTCAAGCCGTTGTAAGCTCCTCGCTGGAACTGGACGCGAAAGCGATTTTGACGCCAACGGAAAGCGGCTTTACGGCGCGTATGGTTTCCAAATATCGTCCTAAATCGCCGATTATCGCGATTACGTCGAATGACAATGTACTGCAGCGGCTAGCGCTGCTCTGGGGCGTCATTCCTGTTAAGGGCGAGGAAAGACCGGAATCGACTGACGGCATTTTCCAAACCGCTTTGAGCAATGGCGGCAAAACCGGCCTGCTGGAAAAAGGCGACTATGTTGTCATTACAGCGGGAACGCCTACCGGCCGTGCAGGTGCCACTAATTTGATCAAAATCGATCAATACGGCGTTTAATAAAAATGAACTGCGGCATACTTCCAGAAGGAGGGGGCCGCAGTTTTTCTTTTCTTTTTGCGAGACCGGATGAAACCTCATATGCCATAATGAAGTAAAAAAGGGTAGGAAGGTTTGGAGGGATTGCGATGCGAGCTTGGCTGCAGACAGCTGTGGTTGTTTTGGTTACGGTCTTCTTAACGAGATTTATTCCGTTTTCTGCTTTTTTCCGCAATGTGGATACGCTAGTTCACGAATTGGGGCATGCGCTGGCGGCGTTGCTGCTGAAGGGGCAGGTCAATCATATTTACCTATATGCGAATCAGAGCGGGGTTACTTATACGAGCTATGCAGAATCGTGGATGTCGATTCCGATCTCGCTTGCCGGTTATACAGGGGCTGCACTGTTTGCCCTGCTGTTGTTCTGGCTATATGCAAGAAAGAATGAAAGAGCGGGTCTTTATCTCGTTACGGCGCTGGCGGCGATTGGTCTTGCGCTATTCGTGCGAAATGGCTACGGCATGCTGTGGTGCGCAGGTTTTGCCGTTATTACTGGAGTAATCGGAGCGATGGCTCCGCAATGGCTGCGGCACGGCTACTATTTGTTGATCGCATTCATTTGTCTGGTGGAGTCGATATTGAGTCCATTCATTATTTTAAGCCTATCGATTACATCTCCCGGCGCGGCAGGCGATGCCGCCAATCTAAGTCGGGCAACCATACTGCCGGGCTTTATATGGGCGCTGCTTTTTGTTGCTTTCGCTCTTGTCTGCGCCAGATTTTCCGTATCACTGCTGTTTAAGCGGGGATTCCGTGATCAAGCGGCGGCCGGCGGAGAAACGAACGGAAGCTTCCGTTTGTAAACATGTGCATGCAGCACTGAACCATTCCATCTCAAATAGGCAAAAAAAAAGATGGCCTCTGTTGTGGGGTCATCTTTTTGCGTTAGTTGTATTCGACTCTGCGGCTCAAGTAAATGCTTCCGCTATATTGTTCTTGTACCCGAACGGCTTCTTCTTGAACATAAACATGAATTTCCTTCAAGCGCTGATTCACCGGCTTTATCGTTTCCTTCACTTCTCCATCTACTACAACATCGAATACGATCATGCTGATTTCGCCTCCTGTTTCCTTGATATCTTTACTATAAGGGGACAGTATTAGCGGCGTATTTCATAAACGTTAGAACAATGTTAACTTTCGTAATAGGAAAGCTCCTATGAGGGGAGGAGCATTAAGCCTTCGTGCTTGTATACGTTTATTAAGCTAAAGCAAGAAGAACGTCATCGATTTTTTTGTTATGGGAAAGGACTCCGTAATTCATCCAGGTAAGAAAATCAACCTCGTATACGCGTCCGGCTTGTACCGCCGGCAGCGACCTCCAAATCGGGTTCATATTCGGGTTGGGAATAGATCCTTCGTATTTATCGTATACGACGAAGAGATGCTCAGCATCCAGCTCTTTCAGTTTTTCCGCAGTCAGCATTTCCAGCCGTGACGCTCGAGCTGAGAGTTCGATTGCAAGCGGGTGAGGCGTCAAATCCAGATCCCCATACAAGACGGAGCCTGTATACCCAAGATCCACTCCCCCATATAGATAAATACCGGACGCAGACAGTCTTACGCAGGCCACCGACTGCCCGGAAACGGAGCGTCGCAAGCGTAGACTTGCTGCTTCCGCTTTATTCTCATATTGTGCAATTACTTGATCGGCTTGCTCCGTCTTACCCAAAAAATCGGCCATTGTCTGCAAGGTGGCACGCCAATTCTCGCCGGGGTGCTGGAGACGATACGTAGGGGCAAGGCGCTCAAATTGGCGGATGCTAATCGGATATTTTTCATAGCCGCCATCTAGAATGATAAAGTCTGGCTTGCATGCGGATAAATCAGACAGACTTGTTGGGTCTAGAACGGGGACATCTTGCAGGCCCAGATACTCCTGCTTGCCCCATCTGGCGTCCCAGCATTGCGCAATGGGATTGATGCCTAGCGCCAACAGGAAATCCTCCATGTAGGGAGCGTAGATTTTTAAATCATCCCGATGAATCCGCCGATATTGTCCGGGAGAGATGCCCACCGTTTGCTTAAAACGCCGATTAAAATAGTATTCGCTGTTATAGCCCACCGTTTCTGCGATCGCGTGAAGCCGATCTTCCGTCTGAAGGAGCAGCTGCTTGGAGCGCTCGATTCGTATCCCATTTACATAATCAAGCGGCAATTGCCCGGTTAGCTCCTTGAACATTCTTGTATATCGCCAGCGGCTGACCATCGTCCGCTCGGCAAGCAGATCGACAGTGAAGGGTTCGCGGTAATGCTCTTTCAAGTACCGGATGGATTGCTCCATTCCGCGGCGAATGTCGGTCTCTGCCGTTTGCTGCTGGTTCTGCTGGAGAAGAAAAAGCAGCAGCTGCTGAAATCGAATCTGATTTTGAAAAAGCTCCAATTGTCCGTGAAGCAAGCGGTGGCTATAGATCGCTCCAATACTTTCTATCGCTTGTGAAAAAGGAAGGCAAGTCATTTCTCCCGTACAAGGGAACAGGTTAACGTCACGGCTGGCAGAAGCTAACTTCCCAGGAACGCCGGACCATAGAAAGGAGATGATATAGCCCTGCAGTCCTTTGCGTTCCGGCTTAATAGTAAGCTCTGAGCCGGGAGGGGTAATCAGACAAGATCCGCGGATGAGACGAATACCGTCTTGGGCAAGGCGGGCAGTGCCGCTTCCCTCGGTAATAACGAGCATCGTATAGACGCTTTCTTCTTTATCTTCATCGTTATATAAACCCTGCAAGGGCTCATGCCGTATCTCTTTCATCGCGCAATATGCGATAGCCGCTTGCTGCGTCAATCTAATCGCCACCTAACTGAGAATCATTATCATAGTTATAGTGTAAAAGAAAAAGCGAAGCTCTTCAAGCTTTTATTTGCTTGAAGAGCTTCGCTCGAATAATTGTTATTTGGAGAAAATGGCGGTAAGATCATTCATTTTCAGTTTATTGGCTAGAATAGCGCCGGTTTGCCAATGGGAGCGCTCTACTTTGTACACATGACCATTTTTAACGGCTGGAACCGACTTCCAGATGGGGCTTTCAAACAAGTTCGAGATCGCCTCTTGGTTTTCTGGAGATTCCCAGTTGCCGTTAGACGGGAGAATGATCAAGTGGTCTGCATTTAAATCGGGAATAGCTTCCATCGAGATCAAGTCAATAAAGGCTTCCATTTCCTCGACCATTTTGGGAGCTTTTAATCCTAAGTCATGGTACAGTGTAGCTCCGATGAACCTGTTCTTGTAACCGAGAATATTAATGGACTTATCGCTGATGTTGATGCGCAGGACGGCGACCGTTTCGTCTCCAATTTTTTCGTGCAGCAGTGATTTGGTCTCGGCTACTTGCTTATCATAATCGCTGAGCAACTGTTCGGCTTTCTCTGGAATGCCCAAGACATCAGCCACCGTTGTCAGAATAAGGCGAGGATCTTGCAAGGCGGAATCAGGAATACGGTAAGTAGGGGCGACTTTGGAATATTGCTCATACATCGTTGCATCCGCTCCCCCGTCAACAAAAATCAGATCAGGTTCATAAGCTAATAATTTCTCCATATCACCTGTAATATCCCATGTAGGAGAAGTCAATTTCAAATATTCTTGCGTCCCCCACAGCGGGTGATACCATTGAACAACAGGGCTAACGTCAAGCGCTTTTAAATAATCTTCCATGTAGATGCCGGCTACCTTTTGCGGATGTGCGGGCACTGTGACCTCGCCAAATTGATCTTTCACCGTTCGCGTTGCATCTTCTTCTGGTACAGGACTGCTTTCAGGAGTCGCAGTGCTATTGCCTTGCGTTGTCTGATTGTTATTCGTACTGGAGCTGGAACCTCCGTTTGCGGCGCAGCCGCTTAATCCTATCATGGCTACTAGCAGTATCGTTGCCAGTATCACTGTCATTTTTTTTGAGCTTGCCATTGCAGAATCCACTCCTATGCTGATTGTTGTCTGTTGCGAGAATGATAGAGGGCTGACTAAATAACTGCGTAATGATTCTCATTATCAATCAAGCTGACCGAGGTTATTATAGCCCCTCAATCAAGGGATCTACAATGCACATTTACTTATCAAGTGATGTACATATGAGCGGGAGCTCTTTCAATTCTCAGTCCGAACACGGCAATAATTTCAAAAAAATGTATTGACAATTTTTAGTTGGCTCTATTACAATGATGTCGTTGATAGCAAATTATGGGTGATATCGTTTGCTGCCAATGAAAGGCACTGGACTTAGAGGAGCTTTTTTTTTACGACTATATTGATAATGATATTCATTTTCATGAGTGTATCAAAAATGATTGGTGATGCCGGTAAAGCAGAATGCTGCCAGCAAAACCCTTTTTTTTAAGCATGTATTGATAATAATTATCATTATCGACAAAATATCGTTCTCCTCTTTCGGTTTGCAGCGTCTACAAGGAAAGGAGTGTGAAAGGTCGTCTTCGCTGGTGAGTAGCAGAATGTCCAACCAAAAAACGATTAAGGGAGAGTGTTTGTATTGGTAATCAAATTCCGTAAAAATCTCGTTATGTTCATGCTTCTTATTGCTGTAGCTGTTGCTTATGTCACGCCTGCATTTGCGGCAACCTTCCCTGATGACGGAACTTACAAAATTCAATATGCGGCTTATTCGGCTACCAGCACCGCTCCATCGATGTTGACCGGCTATATCGCGGCACCTGCAGTTGTCGTGGCCGACGGCAATTCCTTTACGGTTACGGTAGAATTCACTAACGACAGTTACATCCAGAACTTCCGGGTCAATAACGGTGCCGGTTATGTGGAAGCAACGAGCGTAACGCCTGCAACGGCAGGCAACTATGCCTTCCAGTTCACAACTGACGATCTTGACAGTTACGTTAATATTCAAATTTACGTAGACATCCCGTCTTCGGTCTATCCTCCGAATGGCTATCAATACACACGCGACGCACGCCTCTTGTTTAACACGGCTGGCGCAGTCGAAGCGTAAAGATGACAGGAAGAAAAGGCTTGCCCTTGCAGGCAGGTCTTTTCTTCTCTCTTTTATTGGCCGGAGCATGACAACTGGCCTAATTCAATGAAAAGGATGTGGATGTGTTGAAGTTGAAGGGAAAAAGCCGCTTGGCTGCGGTAATGGCCTTTTTGTTTATTTTACAGACGGCCATCGCTGCTCCGTTTGGTTCGTCGGCTGCTGCCGCTTCGCTAACAGACGGCGAGTACCCGGTAGGATTTCATTATTATGAGGATGGGAAGCAAACCTCCTCCAAGCTTCAAGATTATTCGGTAGCCGGAAGCGGGAAGCTGATTGTACAGAACGGGACGATTACCTTTCAACATGAAATTACTGCGAAACAGGACATTCCGTTTGTCGGCATTCTGAGGGATGGAGCGTCCCGGGCTGTTATTAGCGGCGGTCAGCTAATAAGCGGAGCGGAGAACTACATATCAGCCTATAGCAATGACCCGAACGCATCAATTGCAAGCTATGTCGTAACCGATTTGTCTAAAACGTATGATATTCTCATTCATGTCTATATTTCAACGGCACACATTCAATATGACAATTGGTATCCGGTACAGCTTAAGCTGGATGCAAGCGGAATTGTACCGGGGACGGAAGGCGATCCAGTATCGCTTGAGGGGCTGAATACGCTTATCGCAACAGCGCAAAGCCTTCACGACACAATAACGGAAGGAACCGGGGACGGCTATTACCCAGTTGGAACGAAGAACGGGTTACATAACGCAATTCAAAAAGCGGCTGCTGCTGCAGCTGAGGAAAATGCCACAGAGTCAGAGTTTGGTCTAGCCTTCTTTGAACTCAACAAACATGTGGAGCAAGTTAAAGCTTCAAAGATTGTCGTTGATAAAGCAGCACTTCGCAATGTCATTGTGGAGGCGCAGTCCGTCTATGCGGCTTCCAAACCGTTCGGGGCAGCGGCGGTCGCTGATCCGGTAACCTACACGGGTGCAACGGATGCGCTTCGGAAATATATTGTCAGCGGAGGAGAAATTCCCGATACGCCCATTAGCACGAGCTATCGGAATAAGCTTCAGACGCTAATAACGGCTGCTATTCAGGATCGGGACAATGCACAAGTCTCACAGGCCCAAGTGAATGGAAGAGTGTCAGACCTGCAAAACTATCTGGTTGAAATTGCAGATAATGTCGCTACGCAAGGGGTAGGCCGGTTTGTTGTACTGGACAGCCGCTCGCCTAATGCGGTGGAGTCTGAGTTTGCCTCCTTTTTCGTACCGGAAACGGTCGAAGTGATCTCCGGCGCTAAAATTTATGAGCGGATTACGATAAAAAACTACAGTGAATTTAAGTCAAAATTCGTATCGCTGGATTGGTACAGCGCCACTTATAATCCAGCCTTCAGTGATGGAACCGGCATTGGCGCCAAGCAGACGGTTAGAGAGGTTGCAAACCGTCCTGATAAGGACGAATATACCGGGCAGTTAATTCTAAATTCGACAAATCTGAATGCAACGAACGGGTTGCTTCCTATCGTATACAAAACGACTGATCAGCCTACAGTTGAAAAGACGCTTTATTTGAATTTCAATGTGGAGCTGTTGCATCAGTTGAATCAAGCGGTTGAGGCTGCTCAAGAGCTGCATGATGAGTCAGAAGCTGGGACACAGCCGGGACAATATAGCACAGAGGCTAAAGAGAGCTTTCAAGCGGTCATTAGCGAGGTGAAGCAGACTGCAGATCACCCGGCTGCGGCAAGATCAGATATTCAAGCGGCATTTGCAAATTTGGAAGCAGCGAGACAGCAATTTGAGGCAGCCCGGGTTCCGGGTGAAGCTCTTGCTGACGGCAATTATTATGTTAATTTTAAAGTGTTGAAGTCCGGAAGCTCAGACAATTCCGTTATGCAGACATTTGTTGTCAGTCCGGGTATGCTTCACGTTTCCGGTACGGAAAAAACATTTTATTTTACGATTAAGCAAGATTCCGTTATTACGGGCTTCAAGCTAAACGGGGAAAATGTACCCGTGCTATTCAGAGATACGGCAGCGAATACGCGTGTTGTTTATTTTAATGTCTCCAATCTGGCATCTGTCATAGATGGCTGGGTGAAAGTCGATTGGCCGGAAAATCATTACAGCGGTGAAGATCAGGTGAGGCTTCAATTCGATCCGGCTTCGGCGGTTGCGACACAAGAGCCTCTTCCTTCTCCAAACGAAGGACCGGGCACCAGCCCTGAACCAAGTCCGGGTACTAGCCCAAGCCCAGGCACGAGTCCGGAGCCAAGTCCGGGTACTAGCCCGAGCCCGGAGCCAAGCCCGACTCCGAGCCCGACGCCAGGTTCGGGTTCTAATCCGGGTACGAGTCCAAGCTCTAGCCCTAGTCCGACTCCAAGCGCAACACCTAGCCCAAGTCCAAGCCCGTCCCCTGGTGCCAGCGGAGAACCGGCTAAGGCGTTTGCTGATACGAAAGGACACTGGGCGGAGACCGCGATTGCCCGTGCAGAAGCTTTAGGCATTGTGAAGGGATATAGTGATGGAAGCTTCCATCCTGAGAATCCGATTACGCGCGGCGAGTTCGCCGTCATGCTCAGCAGGGCGCTGAAGCTCGACACAGCAGCAACAGAAAGAAGCACCTTCCAGGACAGCAGCCAAATACCGGAGTGGGCCAGTCCGCATGCATCAGCGGTCCAGAAACAGCAATTGATTCAAGGCTATGCGGATGGAAGCTTCCGTCCATCCGGCAGCATTAGCCGAGCTGAACTGGCGGTCATTATTGCCCGTGCGGCAAAGCTTGATACGAGCGGAGAAACGTCAACAAGCTTTGCCGATGACAGCAGTATCCCGAAGTGGGCGGTGAAAGAAGCCGCTGCTGCAGCTAAAGCAGGTCTGCTGGAGGGTAAACCCGGCAATACATTTGATCCGCAAGCCATCGCTACCCGTGCGGAGGTCGTTACGGTAATACTGAAATTGCTGGATTCGCAATCGGCTCAATAGACAAAATAAAACAAGGCTGGCGCCATTTGAATGCGCCAGCCTTGTTTTATTTTAATCGCTGGAAATCGTATGTCCTTGCGAGTCATCGATTTTGTTCTTCCATTGTACACGAATGGCATGCGTGCCATCGAATAAATCAGGGCCATTGGATACTTGGAAATGAAGATGCGCCTCGCTGGAATTGCCGGAATTACCTGTTTTACCGAGGAGATCGCCTGTTTCTACTTTATCTCCCTCTTTTACAACGATGGTGCCTTTCTTCATATGCGCGATAAAGCTGTATTCACCGCCATGATCGATTACGACGACATTGCCTTCGGGTGCTTTTTCATTCATAACGCCAACAGGCTCATTGTCCGGAATATCGTTGACGACCTTTACGACTATACCGTCTGCAGGAGCGAAGGCATCCTGATTAAAGGCGTAATAACTTTCGTTTTTAAGCGGATCGCCTTTATAGGATTTCTCATCCTTCACTTTAATGATGTCATAGGCATAACGCTGGCCAGGATACTCGTAGTGATAGTTCACTAAAGCGTTGATTCCGCCCCAATAGACGTACCAGTCTCCTTTAAACGGCGGCTCGAAAGCCGTATTGGTGAACTGAGCATCGGTTTCGGGGTAGACGTCAAGCGACCGGACCTGCAGGCTGTTGATTTCATTGCTCGCATCGACGAGTGCGATCAGTCCTTTATTGCCGCCGGGAGTTGTCCATGACCGCAGATCCATTCCGTTCAACTTCAAGATAGAGGACTGCTGCAGTGAATCAACATCCTTGCTAAAGTCTCCAACCAAGGCACTGAAATCAGCCAGGCTGATTTCATCTTTGAATGCCTGATTCGTATGGTTGTAGATCGTCTCATACTCTCCGTTCAAAAGAAGGTCTGGTAAATTCTCGAATTTAAATTCGCTTTTCTCGCCTTCGTTCGTCACGGCTTCTTTCACGGTCGGTGCGGAAGCCGGTGCTTCCTTATTGCCTCCGCATCCAGCCAGAAGGCCGGCAAATGCACCTGCAACCAATATTAAAGCAATCCTTCTCATTCTAAAATTTGATTTTTTCTCCAACCTAAACGCCTCCGATTCATCGATTGTCTATCCTCCGTTAGAATAACAGGGCAACCTTATAGGAACTGAACGCTTTAGTGAACACAAGTTTAATTCATGCTGCTTTCATAGGAAGCAGAATTAAGGTTGCGTTAAGAGAGCGCTATGGGTTCCATCGCAAAGATCATGGTAAACTAATGAAATAAACGGCGTGAAGAAGATGGAGGTACGGAATGAACAGCCATTCCATTCTGCTTGTCGATGACGAGCATTCTATAGTTGAATTAATGCAAATCGTGTTGGAGAAAGAAGGGTTTACCGACATCGACAATGCGTCATCCGCTGAGGAGGCGCTTGCCGCTTGCAGAGTTAAGGAATATGATCTGATCGTTCTGGATGTTATGATGCCTGGCCGAAGCGGGATTGAGGCTGCTCCATTTCTACGGGAACTGACTGACGCCCCTATTCTGTTCTTGACAGCACGGACATCTGATTTTGATAAATTGACCGGCTTTGCGGTAGGCGGCGACGATTATATTACAAAGCCGTTTAATCCGATGGAGGTTGTAGCCCGCATACGCTCACAGCTTCGTCGGTATACGCATGCCAAACGGCTTGCGGCGGGTCAATCTGGACAAAGTACACGTCTGCAGCAGCAAACGGTCTATGATTATGGACGTTTTCAGGTAAACGCGGAAGCAGGAGAACTGATCGTTGAGGGCGAGACGGTATCATGCCCGGCGCTCGTATTTCAATTGTTGTTGTTTTTATGTGAAAATCCGAATCGGATATTTAGTAAAAGCGAGCTGTATGAGCAAGTGTGGGGCGTTGACGCCTTTAACGATGATAATACAGTTATGGTTCATATTCACCGCATCCGCGAGCGAATTGAAGCCGACCCGTCCAACCCCCAATTTATCGTGAATGTAAGAGGGCTTGGGTATAAGCTGATTCAACCCAAAGCAAAAGGAATCGAGAAGCGATGAACATTAAGCGGCGATTAGCTTTGCGGTTCGTTTTTCAATTATCGATTGCGGGTATCGTCTCTTTGCTGATCGTAGTGCTGTCGGGCCTGTGGGTTATACGCCAATATGCTGAAATTCAAATTTCCCGTGATTTTGCCTCTGTTGGACTGGAGCGGCTCGTTGAATCCTCCAAGCTTACGACTGACGGCTTCGAGTTTGAGCCAGGCTTGCTGGAACGAGTGAAGAAAAATAACGGCTGGCTGCAAAGCCTGGATGAGAACGGTCAAGTGGAGCGTTCCTACAACACGCCAAATGATGTGCCCAAGCAGTATACTTCCGGGCAGTTAATGGAGTATTGGTTAAACAAAAATGCTTTTCCCTATGAAATCTATTTATGGGTGCAGAAAAAGGAAGGCAAGCTGTTTACACTGATCTATGGAACGCGCAATGAACTGACCCCGTTGTTCGAGCAAGTGAAGGCCGAAGCCAGGTTTTCCGGCAGTGAACTAGTCATTCCAGAGAAAGCGGCTAGCAGGCTGCGTTCCCTAGGCGGATTTGTTCAATTACTGGATTCCAATGGTGCGGAACTGGCTTCGTTCAATAAACCAAAGGGCGTCGAAAGCCGCTATAAAATTGACGATATGGTCGTTCGTACTTTGTACTTCTATCGTTTTGACGACCGCATTCTCACTTCTTACGAGGAGGATACCGGCAGAACCTGGATCGTAGGACTACCCAATATAACGAGCGGAAAAGTAGATCGGGGATGGCTGCCGCCGGAGGGGAAGGTTCTGCTTACTGCAATGACGGTTATGTTCATTGCTTTAATTATCGTCTTTACCCTGCTCTCCTTATGGAATGCGCATCGTTTCGGGGTGCCGATGCTTCATATGCTTGCTTGGCTTAATTCATTAGGCAAAGCGGAATTCAAGGAACCGCTTGACCGCAGAGGAATTGCTGTCAGCCGCAAGCGTTCCGGGGAGTGGCGTTCACGTTACCGGGTGTTTGCAGAGGTGCTTTATTCGATCGATCATTTGGCTGCTACTTTGCTAAGAGATCAGAAGCTTCGGGAGCAAAATAAACATTTGCGCGAAGAATGGATTTCAGGCATTACCCATGATTTGAAAACACCGCTTTCCTCTATTAAAGGCTATACGCATATGCTTGCCGAGGACAGCTATGAATGGAGCCTGGAGGAGGTTCGCAAATTTTCCCGTATCATGCTGGAGAAAGCTGCTCATATGGATACGCTGATTAACGACTTGGCCATGTCTTATCGGATCAGTGCCGGTATGCAGCAGGAAGATGGAGAACGAATCGAACTGAATGAATGGCTGGGAGCCGCTTTAGAACGTGCGGGAGCCAGTCCGTCATTCAATAAAGAGAGAATCCGATTTGTTCCGGCGGACAAACCGTTGTATGCAAAGCTGCATAAGCCTTGGATGGAGCGAGTCATAGCGAACATTGCAGCTAACGTATGGCTGTATAATCCTCCTGAAACGATATTGACGGTAAAGGTTGAAGAGGTGGAGGACAGAGGGCAAGTGGCGCTATCATTCAGCGACAACGGCAATGGCATGGACGGAGATACAGCAAACCGGCTATTTGAGCGTTATTATCGCGGGACCGATAGCGCAAGCTCAACGGACGGATCAGGTCTGGGCATGGCCATTTCGAAAGGGCTCGTAGAGGCAATGAGCGGCGAAATTACGGTGCGCACCTACCCCGGTACGGGTACGACAATTCGGGTTACCTTTCCAATAATGAAATAATGAAAAACAAAAAGAGCCCGTCTTGCTGTATGCAAGAATGGGCTCTTTCGTTTATTTGTTCAGCAGACGCTGAAGCTCTTCTTCAACTAGCGCATTGCGTTTCTCTTGCTGCGGATTCGGAACGCTGGACGCTGAACCGCTGTAGCTGCCATATGGCGCTTTCGAGAGTTCGCGAGCCGCCTCCCATTCCATTACCTTTTGCTCAATCCGGTCGAAGCCTCTCGCAGCCGAGCTGCCCTCAAAAGACTGCGGGGCAGGTGCCCCGGATACTACGCCGGCTTGCTGGACTCGTGCAATCAGTTCCGTACGTTTTCCTTGCAGACGTGTACGTTCTTCCTTCAATGCTTCTAGGCGCAATTCAATTTCGGTAACAGCTTGTTGTGCAAATTCAAGCAGACGGGAAGATTCATCCGCATGCTCTTTATAGAGCAGCTTGGCTTCCAATGCCGTTCTAGCTTCCGCTTCGCGGTCAGCAGATGCAGCTTGTACCGCTTTGTCTTCGTAGTAAGCGGCTTGACCATTCTGCTCGTCGAGCTTCGATTGCAGCATCCGTACTTGAGCTTGCTGAGTGACCAGCGAACGCTCCGCTTTGGCGATATCCTCATCCAAATCTCTCAGGTAATGATTCAGCATCATAACCGGATTTTCAATTTTATCCAACATTTCGTTTGCTGCTGCCTTCGTTATCGAAAAAACTCTCTCCAAAATTCCCATCATCATCTCTCCCTTAGTTTTTATCAAATGAAATTAAAAGTGGTATTGGTTAGTGTAGTTGAAATCGCCGTAAGGCGCTTTAGGAACGAAGATCGATGCGACGATGTAGATCAACACGACCGCCCCGAAGCTGAATAGTGCCGCTATTGCTACCAACAATCGAACTACAGTAGGATCAACACCCAGCCACTCCCCGATGCCTCCGCAAAGACCTGTCAGCTTGCGGTCAGCCTGTGAACGAAATAATTTTTTCATTTCCCATCATCCTTTCGACTTGCTCTTCGATGTCTTTATTGTAGTATGGATTCCGGCTGCTCGTAACAGTCCCCAGTCGGTTTCTCGAACTGGTCTTAAGGCGGGGAACGACCGGGTCGGGCGGCGGGGATGGGACGATATTAGCCGGTTTGAAGCGGTATAAAGCGGAAGATGTAAAAATTCTGTGGCTGTTATGAGGGGATAGACTCATGAGAGCAAGCAAAGAAGGAGCCTCTTCACAGGGCTCCTCCTTTGCTTACATGATCTATTTAAGGAAGCGCAGCAGCTCTTCATTGAACTTGTCCGGCTCATCGAACAGCATCCCGTGTCCGCTCTGTTCGAACTGAACAAGCGTAGAGCCGTCAATGCCGGCAAGCAGCAGCGTAGCAAATTCCGGCGGGCAGATGATGTCTTTCATTCCCTGGAAGATGGTCGTTGCTGTCTTGATCTGCGGGATATCGTCACGCAAGTCTTCATCCCGGAGTGATTCGAAGGTGTGCACGGTGCCCCAAGCGGAAGCTTCGAGGCCAAGCTGTTGAAGCCAGTCTTTGAAAGGCTCGCTTATAGCTCTCTCCCCGCCACCGTCTAGAAACTGTGATCCAAAGTCGCGAAGCAGCTGAGGCCGGTCTTGCCGGATTGCTGCAATCTGAGCTTGGGCATCCTCACGCTTCATTCCGTATGGATATTGGTCCCGCTGCGTGAAAGCTGGAGCGGCTGCTCCCAGCAAGGCAAGCTTGCGGATGCGATAGCCGCCATGGCGCGCCATGTAACGAACGGCGATTGCGCCGCCTACAGAGAAACCGACTAAATAGACTTGATCCAGCTCCAAGCGGTCGATAACTGCTTTAATATCATCTGCCAAGCGGTCATAGCTGTAGCCTTCTGCCGGAGCATCCGACTTGCCGAAGCCCCGCTGGTCGATGCCGATGCAGCGATACCCCTGTTCGGAGAGCCATGTAAATTGATATTCGAACATCCGGCTGTTAAGCGGCCAGCCATGCAGGAAGATGACTGGAGTCCCCGTTCCGACATCCTCTACATATAAAGAAACGTTTTTTTCAACTTCTACATAAGTTCCCATCTCATTCTCTCCTTTCGGTTCCTATTTGTTTCATTACCCACAATGTTGACCATTGAAAAGTTTGTTTAAGGGGAATGATGAAGGGATAAGAATAAGAAAATAGAATTAAAAGGATATAAGGATAAGAAGAAAGGCTGTGAGGGCATGAGCAAGGAGTTTCGGATTTCGGTGAAAAAGAAAGTTAATCTCTCGAATTTCGACCCTAAGGACACAGGACGATTTCAGAATAAAGATGAGGTTGCGAAGGAGATTAAGGAGCTGGAGCAGGAGCTGCAGGAATTGCAGGAGAAGCTGATCGCTGGGAAAGAGCATGCCGTTCTGTTTGTTTTTCAGGGAATGGATTGCAGCGGAAAGGACGGAGTGATTAAGAAGGTTTTTGCCGGATTGAACCCGCAAGGCATTTCGGCGCATAGCTTCAAAGCTCCGACCGAGGAAGAATCCCGGCATGATTTTCTGTGGCGGACACATCACGCCGTGCCAGCACTTGGCCAAATCGCTGTTTTCAACCGCTCCTATTACGAGGATGTACTGATTACAAGAGTGCACGGCAAAGTGGACGACGCGGAGGCATTACGCCGGTTTAAACATATCAATCATTTTGAAGCATTGCTTGCCGATAACGGCGTCAAGGTTGTAAAGCTGTTTTTGCATATATCAAAGCAATTCCAATTGGAGAAGCTGATCAGCCGGATCGAGGATCCGAGTAAAAACTGGAAGTTCGACCCTTCCGATCTGTTGGAACGTAAATCATGGAAGCAATACAGCAACTATTACGAGGAGCTGTTCGAGAAATGCAGCAAGGCATCGCCATGGCATTTGATTCCTTCTGATAATCGGTGGTACCGGAATTACGCAGTGCTGAAAATTGCGGTAGAAGCATTGCGCAGCCTCGATTTGAAAGAGCCTCCTGCCAATCCGGAGCTGCAACAGCTGCTGGCTGAAATTAAGGAAGCGGAAAAATAACAACATTTGCAAGTCCCTCGGTTTGTAAGATGCCGAGGGGCTTTTTTACACTTTTGCACAAGGCTAGAGCTGCAACTTTACTTGGTTCGATAGCGTTTGGTGGGTAAAGACGATAACAATTGGAGGATCCGAATGAAATATGTCATCCCCATTCTTCTGCTTGTATTATTGATCGGGTGCACAGGTCGCAATGATAGGCCAATAAACCAATCCGCAGCTATAAGCTTTCTTGAAGATAGAGGCTATGAAGTGTTGTCCTATGAAGCCCATGCAGAAAGCTATGAATTAACGAAACAAAAAATTGTCACCCTGCCCTATATGATGTATTGGGGACTGCAGTCAGTTAACCCTGCCTCCTATTTCGGTAAAACCATCGACGTTGAAAAGTTCATTGTGAAGTCGCAGGGCAAAGTAAATGTATTTGTCTATGTAGTCGACGGCACGCCGATCGGGGGCACTTCAGTTCCGCATGAAGATGCATCAGATGGAGGATATTGGTCATTAGACGGCAAGAAGCTGGAAGAAGTTCAAGCCAAGCCATTTCAAGAGTGGCAAAAGGACTGGCTGAACGAATATGGCGCATAGAGTTTGGGGGGATAACAGCGGAGTTTGACCACATATTCTGTAGCAGCAGTTACGGCGTAGAACAATAAATGGTCAAAGAAAAAGCTGCCGAGAATTTCTCGACAGCCTGACCGCCCCTCAGCGGGTATGTAGCAGGTATTACATATTGCCAAATGCAGCGAACATGCTGCCCAGGAACAATACTACAATAAGAATATAAAGGACGAGAACAATTGCAGACCACAGCAAAGCCGCTTTATAGTAGTTTTTCTTAGTAGGGTTGCCTTCTCCGAAAGCCCAGACGAACATCATGATAATACCAACGATCGGAATGATCGAAATGAGCATCATGAGCATCCATTCTTTCACCGAAATAATCGGCGATACTTGCTGGTTATACCCCGCATTATAAGGATTTGTTTGCGGTTCGTTATTGAGTTCCAAAAATAATCTCTCCCTTTGATAATAATTGACGTCGTCACACAACGTTCACATCTTATTATAGCGGCTTAAATTCACTTTACAATCCCTTTTTTGCTAAAATCCCCCTCTTTTCTCAAGATTAATTGTTTATTAAGGTCGGTTTCTATCAAAGTTGCATATAGATAGTCTAATTTTCAATGATTTTGTCGATGGAATAAATGATCCTTTGTATGATATTCCCTGAATGGCTAAGCTTTCTGAGCTTCTTACACAAACACCGAAAAATTTAAGTAGAGCCAAGCTATTGCCAGTCCGCATAATTGTCCAAGTTCCCTCATAGACATGTTACCAGTTGGAAAAACATTGTGAAGAGGGGTTGATTGGAATGCGTCGCATTACATGGGCCGCGGCAATTTTGTTAGTTTTCTCACTCGTATTGAGCGCTTGCGGGACGAAGGACGCCGAGTCCGTGGTCAAGGAGCTCGATAAAACGGTGAGCAGCATGGAGAGCTATCGGGGGAGCGGAACGATGACCCTCAATACCGGCACACAGCCTCTCCAGTATGCGGTTGAGGTTTCTTATCAGAAGCCTAATTTTTACCGGATTAAATTGACCAACACCGAGAAAGACATTACGCAAATTGTGCTCCGCAATGACGACGGCGTATTTGTACTCACTCCCCGTCTGAACAAAGTATTCCGTTTCCAAAGCGATTGGCCGCAAAACCAAGGTCAGGTGTATTTGTATCAAACGCTGGTACAAAGCATTCTGCTCGATAACTCCCGCCAATTCGCAGTCGAAGACAACTCCTATGTATTTGACGTCATGGCCAATTACAATAACGGCTCGCTTGCCCGTCAAAAAATCTGGCTGAACAAGTCGGATTTCAAACCGGTGCATGTGGAAGTCAGCGATACCAATGCTTCCGTGATGGTCGATGTGAAATTCGATACGTTTGAATTTGGACCAAAATTCGAAAGCAGCGCTTTTGAGACGGAAGCAAATATGAAATCTGCTCCATCTAATGGCGGCACAGGCGATCAAGCGACAACTGTCCAGCCGGAGGACAATGGAGAAGGCAGCGAGGAAGCGACTACTCCTAGCGATAACAGCAGCAACGCGGGCACGAAAGCGGGCGGTGAAGTCAATAACGGCTCGGAAAAAGATCCGGCAGCAGGAAAAGCAGATAATGCCAATGCTAAAGATGAGAGCGATGAGACGATCGCTCATCCAGATGAAGCGGGAGCTATTCTGCAAGTGATGCTGCCGACGTATATGCCGACAGGCGTCTCAGAGAAAGACAGTGTGGATATCGTATTTGGCGGCAATGCCGGTCTCATGACCCGTTATACGGGCACTTACGATTATTCGCTCATTCAAACGCAGCCTAAAGATCAGGCGGCATCCTATAGCGAAGGCGAGATGTATGACTTAGGCTTCACAATTGGACAAATGAGTACGGGTGAGGAGCAGCATACGTTGACTTGGCTGTATGAAGGCAATCAATTCCGCCTTACAAGCTCTACACTGTCAGAATCCGATATGATTAAAATCGCGCAATCCGTTCAGGCAGACACATCGAAATAAGCGGCAGTGAGTTTCCAAGAGGTACTAACTGTTTCAGGCGGCCAATTCATTGACAGCCCAAGCGGCAACGTATAACATTGTTTTTATGATGTTTATCGTCCGGACTGGATGTTGGATATAGGGATTGGCCGTCAGAGAGGTTAGGTGAACGACTTGGATTCGTATTATCGCCCGACGAGGGTAGAAATTTCGCTTGATGCACTCAATCACAACCTTCAAGCGTTCCGAAACACGATGCCTGAAGGCCGGCGGCTGCTTGTTGCCGTGAAAGCGAATGCTTACGGCCATGGGGCGGTTGCTGTTGCTCGCGAAGCCGAACAGTTTGGCGTCGACTATCTGGGCGTTGCTTTTCTAGATGAAGCGCTCCAGCTTAGACAGGCCGGCATAACGGCACCGATACTCGTGCTTGGCTACGTTCCTGCTTATGCGCTGGAAGTAGCCCGAAGCCAGGACGTTACGGTGGCCTTATTCCGTGAGGATGTTCTGGAGGCGGCTGCGGCGCTGCCGCTGCGCGAAGACGGCAAACGGCTGAAAGCGCATGTCAAGATGGATACCGGCATGGGACGATTAGGTCTGCTGGGGGTTCACGCCGTTGCTGATTTTATCGAACGGGCGTTGAAAGTTCCGCAGCTTGAGGTTGAGGGGCTGTTCACTCACTTCGCACGAGCGGATGAGCTGGATAAAAGCCATACAAAGCAGCAATATGAGCGATTCAGTGAAATTGTCGATTATGTAAAGCAAAATCAGCTGCCGATTTCGATTATTCATTCTGCGAACAGCGCAGCAGGGATCGATATGCCCGAATGGCCTAGCGATATGGTAAGACTGGGGATCAGCATGTATGGCCTTTATCCTTCGGATGAAGTGAAGCGGGACGTAATTGCGTTAGAGCCGGTCATGTCGCTCAAGAGCGAGGTTGTCATGGTGAAGGAAGCGCCTCCAGGCTGGGGAATCAGCTACGGCTCCCGTTACGTTACTTCCAAGCAGGAGCAGATAGGAACGCTTCCTATCGGTTATGCCGACGGTTTTAGCCGGATGCTGGGCGGTAAAGCAAAGGTGCTGGTAAGAGGCGTGAAAGTGCCGGTGCTCGGAACGATCTGCATGGATCAATGTATGATTGCGTTGGACGAAGTATCCGGTGAAGAAGCGGTTCAACCGGGTGAAGAGGTCGTACTGATCGGCCGCCAGGGTGAGGAATG
The DNA here is from genome assembly GCF_014641555.1 of Paenibacillus radicis (ex Gao et al. 2016). Lineage (GTDB taxonomy): Bacteria > Bacillota > Bacilli > Paenibacillales > Paenibacillaceae > Pristimantibacillus > Pristimantibacillus radicis. The sequence continues at coordinate 25,754 of NZ_BMHY01000010.1, read as the reverse complement.
CATTACAGCTGAGGAAGTTGCAGCGCAGCTCGGTACCATTAATTACGAAGTGACATGTATGATGACTGCCCGCGTTCCGCGTATTTATATGAAGAATGGCAAGGCGGTTGCAGTCGAAAACCCGTTAATTTAGGTGGAAAATTTTCCAAACCGCAAAAATTGTTAGAGTAAAAAGGAATTTCGCCAATTATCGCGAATTAAGTAAGGCAACTGACGTACATGGTGCTATACGCGAAATCATACAGCATAATTGATATACGCGTCACATAGATATGTTGGAGTATAGCGACGGCTTATTAATGCAATAATGAATATGAATGGTTTTTGGAAAAGTTTTGGGGGTGCTTGCTCGGTGGCCAATGTGCAGAACACCAAGAGGATCATGATTAGTTTGCCGGATCAGCTATTGGAGGAAGTGGACGGAATCGTCGCGAAGGAGAACTCCAATCGCAGCGAATTTATTCGGCAGGCCATGAAATTGTATCTTGTCGAACGTAAAAAACGGCAAATCCGCGAATCCATGCAGCGCGGTTATCTCGAGATGGCGAAAATCAACTTGAATATGGCCTCAGAAGCTTTTCAAGCGGAGGAAGAAGCCGACCATATGCTGGGGCGTCTCGTAAGCGGGGTGTAGAACTTGATCGTTAAACGCGGTGATGTTTTTTTTGCGGACTTGTCCCCCGTCGTCGGATCGGAGCAGGGGGGCGTAAGGCCGGTGCTTATTATTCAAAATGACATTGGTAACCGTTTCAGCCCAACTGTAATCGTGGCTGCAATTACGGCGCAAATTCAGAAGGCTAAGCTTCCGACTCATGTCGAGATGGATGCGGCCGCCCATGGATTTGACCGTGATTCTGTCGTGCTGCTGGAGCAGATTCGAACCATTGATAAGCAGCGGTTAACCGATAAGATAACCCATCTGGACGACGAGACGATGCGCAAGGTCGACGATGCCTTGCTGATCAGCGTTGGATTAATCGATTTTTAATGGATTTAGTTAGGGAAAAGGAAGCTTCTTCTGCTCCGGCATAAACGCCGTCAGCGCGGGGAAGCTTTTTTCTGTTATTGCACCAACTGTTGGAATTGTTGCGCAATTCAAATTATGTGTAGACAACATTGCTATTAGTTGCTATTATTACATTAATTGGTTGTTGAATTTCTATATAGTTAAGCAATGCTTTGCGAAGAACGCAAGTAGATTAGCCTTAGGGCTACTGCTGCGTTCTTTTTTTTATGCGTTGCCGGGCTGAGGAGGAGAGAATAGATGAGCAGAAAGCGTAGTGCGGGTATTAGTGTGGCGGCCGCGCTCCTGTCGGTCTCGGTCGTTTATGGTTTGTTTCATATGCAGCGGCTGCAGCTGGAGAAGCAGGAGACGGTTGCGGTTGTCGTGCCGAAGCGGTTCATTGAAGCAGGCAAGCGGCTTGAAATGGAAGATTTGATTTACCGGCGCATGCCGCGGGATACGCTGGACAAGGATATGCTCCTTGATGCAAGCGCAGTAGCCGGAATGGAGACAGTCGTTCCGCTTGGAACGAATGAGCCGATCCTTGCATGGAAAATCAACCGCTACCGCTTGCTTCCAGCGGGCTCGGAATCGACGTTTCAGATTCCTAGGGAGTACGTCCGCTCAATCTCCAATGGCATTCGCGCTGGTGATAAAGTAACCCTTTATGTGTCCGGTGAAGGTGAGCCGTCCCGGCGGCTGTTCGAGGAGCTGGTAACAGTCGCATCTGTGAAATCATCGGGCAATACGGAGATCGATAATATGCAAAACTCGAATCTGTTGTCGCTCGCTGACGATGATAAAGCTCGCATGTACGCTTCGAGGCGGGATGCGAACGGAATGATCGATTATATTAATTTGAATCTGACGGAACCGCAGTGGCTGCTAATTGACGGCTACTGCAAGGAAGGTGCGGGAAAGCTGGTTATCGCATTCAGTCCTGAATCGCTTAACGTGCCTGCGGAGCGGACAGGTGAGGGATCATGAACGATGCGGGAGCCGCTTCGCCGGTTATCGCTTTTGTGGGCACTACTCCCAATATCGGTACAACGACAGCGGCATTTGCACTGGCTTACCGGATTGCCGAAGCGAGCGATAAGCAAGTCGTTTACTTATGCCTTCATCTGAAAAGCGCCAAAATTCACCGTTACATCGGCGTGGACTCGCCTCCCGTTACGTTGGACAAGCTTCGCCCGGAGCTTAAATCTGGTTTCTTAACCGTAGAGAAGCTGCAGCGGGCAGTGCACCGGGTTCAGGAGCGGCCCTGCCTGCATGTACTGTTCGGCAATTTGCACCGGGATCAGGCCGAATATTTCACGCCGGAGGAAGTTGAGCATTTGATAGACATCGCAACGAGGGCCTTCTCACTCGTCATCGTTGACGTCGGTGCTTATTGGGACAATGCAGCTACGATTTGTGCCTTGCGCAGAGCGGATTCGCGGATTGTCGTGACGACAAGTGCTTTATCCCATTTTCAAGAGGATGGGAAGCGTTGGCTTCATCAGTTATCCCCTTTGTTCGGCATTCAATCCGAGCAGTTTGCAACGATCGTTATTCAATCGCCTTGGAGCACTGGAGGTTATCGTATGAAGGAAATATGCAAAGAGATGGGGACGGCGAAGCTTGGAAAGCTGCAGTTGTCCAGCAATCTGTTTACGCAATTGGACAATGGAACTTATGGTCAATGGCTGAAAGAAGATCCCGAAGGAAAGGCTGCCATGAAGCGATCCGCTCAAAGTATTATGCTCAAGCATGGCGTTCGCCGCGACTTTCCGGCTGTGCATACGCAGCCTTGGTACCGTAAGCTGCTGTCGCACCGGAATGGGGTAGGCTCATGACAACAGGTGTTGAAACCGGTACTGGCGACGGAAGATTTTCTCCGACAGGCTATGCTTCAGCCGTCCGCCGGCTTGCGCCCGTAGGGGAAAGTGAAGGAACGGGCAGCAGACAGGAGCGCAGCGACGATTTCAGCAGGCTGGCGGAGGAAATGAAAGCTTACCTGGCATCACCTCGCGGCCTGTCGGAGGAGGAACGGCGGCAGTATAACGAAACGTTGAACCGGGCTGTTCTGGGATTCGCTAACGAAAGAGAGCAAATTCTAGCCATTATTGAAGATCAACTGATCCGGCTGCGCATTCATCAGTTGGAGGGTTATGCGCATAGCTATCAGACTTTGGCCGAAGCGGTTTTTGCCGAGGTCATCGGTTTGAATGTGCTCGAGCTCGTTCTTCGCCAGAAGGATGATCTGGAGGAGATTCAGGTGGTAGGTACGGTTATCTATGAAGTTCGAGGCGGACAAGCTGCGCGTTCGAGGTACTGCTTCGAGCATGAACGCGAGGTGGAGCGAATTCAGCAAAACCTCGTTCTCTATAATAATGACCGGATTGGTCCGCGTAAAAGATGGGCCGAGGTTGTCCTCCGGGACGGCTCCCGCGTCACGATGACAGGCTTCGGTTTCACATCGAGGCCAACGCTTACAATCCGCTTCTTCATCGTCAGGAGCTTTAGCTTGGCTGCGCTGGCTGCTCCGCCCTATTCGACGCTGAATGCACGAATGATGGACATGCTCCACGCCGTCCTTCAATCCCGATTCAATCTCGTTATCATTGGACCAACGAATTCCGGTAAAACGCATTTAATTAAGGCGCTCATCGCCGAGCTTCCTGATGAGGAGAGAATTGTAACGATTGAAGGCCGTTACGAGATGATGCTCGGGCGGGATTTTCCAAATAAGAACACGGTGGAATATGAAGCGGAAGAAGAGGATTCATTGCACCGGGCGGAACAGGCTTTCAAGCTTGCATTACGCCAGTCTCCCGACCGCATTATTCATGCCGAAATTCGGGATATGGATGCCAATATTTATGTTCGGGCCTGTACGAGAGGGCATTCCGGCAGCATGACTACCGTTCATGCTAATACGCTGGAGGATGTGCCGGAGGCGATTTGCGACATGTGCATGCTGGATGGCCGGGGGATGAATCCGGAGCGGCTGACGAAGCGAATCGCTGAGTATGTGACGCAAATCGGCATCGAGATGCGAAATATCGACGGCAGACGAATTATTGCCCGGATTGGAGAAATCGATTGGGCTTCAGGAGGTGTAATCGTTCGGGATTGGGTGCGTTACGATGAACATACCCGGGATTGGCTATTTCCAGAGTCCCCGTCCGCCAAAGCCAGAGTGAGACTTGATCGGGGAGGGGCGGCTATTGAATAAGCTGTCGATTGCCGCAGCCGCCCTTTTGCTGTTTCTGCTTCTTTTCATAGCCATCCGGTTTGCACTTACGTTATGGAGCGCCGAACAAGCAAGGCGGGATAAGCTAGCATTTCGCCAAAGAGGCCGGCTGAGTTTTCGGCTGACCGAGAGATTGAAACGGTACGACAGGCTGTACAGCCATTTGGCGGAATTGCTCGAAACGCTGCAGCTTAAGCTGTCGCCAACGGGACTGGCGGTTTTTTCAGCTGTATTGCTTCTGGCCGGTATTGCGACTGGCGGTTTTTATTTTCAAAGTATAAAGGGGACGCTTCTTATCGGACTTGTCGCTGGCTTTCTGCCGTATACGACGCTAAGAGCTATGCTTGTTCAACGGCAATTGCAGCTTCAGCTTGATTTTTTGCCATCCATTGAACTGTTCTATCAATGTTATTTAGTGACAGGAGGCAGGCAGGTGCGAATTGCACTCCAGCGTACCGTAGAGGAAAGGCGTCTGCTCGGCCCGATTCAGCCTGTATTTGAGCAGTTGTACCGCAATTTGTCCGTACGGGGAGATGATGAAGCGAGCCTGCGTATTTTCGCTGCTTCGCTGGGCCATATCTGGGGCCATTATTTCGTTAATATTATCCGGGCGGCTCTTTCGGAAGGGACGCCGATTGCCGACAGTTTGAAGGAGCTAATCGGGGACATGCGCAAGGCTAGACGATCAAATGAACAGGAGCGCAATCGGCTGCTTGAAATCCGGATCGTCAATTTTACACCGCTGCTGTTTCTGGCATTGTTTATTGGCATTAATGTGCATTACAACAAACAAAGTGCATATCGGTATTACGTTCTTGACCCTGGCGGGAGAGATATGCTCCTCAATGCGGTTGTACTTATCTTTTGTTCGTTTCTAATGGGATTATGGCTTTCAAGACGCAAGCTTTAGCCACCGCAATTGTTTCAATAAATAGGAGAGGGAAGGGGCTGGCGACTGCCATGCAAATGCAAATGACCCAATGGCTTACGGGCTTTAGTCTGTTCGCAGGCCAGCTTCTATTCGGATTTATTGCCGTGCTCGCCCTGTTCCGGCTGCTTCCGCGAAGAAGACCACGCTGGACACATTTGGTCAAACTGGACTGGCAGCATCAACAGGTGCCGGACAGATGGCTGCGACGGCTTCGGCTGGGGCGGGATCAGTCTTCCTTTGCCGATCGGGAGACGCTGTTGGCCGGTTGCGGCTTAACAGCTGATGCGGCTTGGTATGTTGCCGGCAGACGCATTCTGCTAGTTCTACTTCCGTTGATTGTATTGGGGGTGCTTGGAGTGGACCTGAGACAGGGACGAGCTGGGCTGTTACCGATTGGACTTGTCGTGCTAATTGCAGTGCTATATGCAGATTTGCCTTGGCTTCGCTCAATCCGGAAGCTGAGGGCGTATCGCATCACGAAAGAAATTTACATCATGAGCAATCAACTGCTTTATTTGGCAGAGTCTTCGCTCCATATCCATACGAAGCTGACGCGCTGCGTACCCTATACCCGTGTTCTGCGGGGGGAGATGGACAGGCTGCTGACGGAGTGGTATCACGATGCCGAACAGGCGCTTCGGCGCTTCAAGCATCGGATCGGAACCGATGACGGGATGAGCTTTGCCGAGACAATCGACTCGTTAAGACTGCATGAGAGTCCTGAATACTATGAGCTGCTTCGCGAGCGAATTCAGGATTATAAGGAGAAATTAGAGCTTGCGAAGGAAAGCCGCAAGGAGACGGCCTCGTACGGACTGTTTATCATTGCAGGCATTCCGATTCTGTATACCTTTCAAGTGTTTATTTATCCCTGGATTAGAGAGGGGCAGAAGCTGTTCGAGTCTTTGGGTTAATTCATTATCGAAAGGGGTGAAACGAGATGCGCAATATTTTAATGACCGTTATGATGCTTGTTGTCGTCATTTTGCTGTTCAATAACATTATTACGAAGGATACGACAGGAACGAGCAGTCAAATTACGTCACAGGGCGAAGCTGCAAATACGAAAATCAGCCAAATGCTTTCTAGCAGATAGGCTGTTCCGGAGGGATGATGGAAGGATGAGAAGCATCCTAATGACACTGCTGCTCCTTATTGTTGTCATTGTCATCTATACGAACGTTATGGAAGGAGAGCGCGGGATGAACAAGAGCTTAAGCGATTCCGGAGACGCAATCGGGGGCTACATCCGGCAATTAAGTCCATGAAGAGCATACTCGTATTTGTTTTATTCGCCGCAACGATGTGCTGGATGATGTTCTCGCCGATCTATCGTCATGTTCTCGTTGTCCGGCAGGCTGTCTTGCAGCAGGAGACCGATTATTTGCTGGAGGTTGGAGCAAGCGGAACCTACGGCTACATCGACACGGAGATGATTGACCAGTCCCGCAGCAGGCTTGCAAGCTTCGGGATGCGGCCGGAAGCGGTGGAATACGAAATAAGCTCTGACAATGGGCTTGGAGCAACGAATCCGGCAGCGCCGCTTCCCCGGGGAAGCGGATTGCGTCTGACGATGAGCTATCCTTATGAAAACTTATTTCAGATCGATCGCTTAATCGGTCTGGCTCCTGTAGATGAGAATGAGAGAATGCGAGCTTTCGGAATTAAAATGAGCGAATATGTACCTTAAGAAGGGGGCAATCGTTGTTTGTATAAGCTACTGCTGTTGACGCTGATGGTAACGGTGTGGATGACGCTTCATTTGCAGCAGACGGATGAGGAAGCGGCCATGAAGCTTTTGCACCAAGGGAAGCGGGCTGTGAACCGTGCTGCACACGCTGCGGCTTTACAGCTTGACCGGCAGGCTTTGTCCGAGGGAATCATTCGTATTGACGAAGCTGCGGCGAGAGCCGCAGCTTCCTCTTATTTGGCGGCGAATTTGCAGCTAAGCGGGAATGATTGGAAGCCGCTGCCGAACTCTCCGCTTCGTGAGCCGATTCAAATTCTTGTGTTCCAGATTATTGATGAAGGCGTTAGTTTTCCATACGTTTACCGTAACGATGAATACGATTATGAAGCGACGCTGCGCAGTCCCGGCGTTATTCTTATAATCCGAATGGAGCATCCTAGAATTTTCACCGCCACTAAGCCAATTGGCTGGGAAATTAAAGGCGTTGCGGAGCAGGTGGTTGGATGAGGATTTAAACGACCTGATGAAGATGACTGTTCATTTCTTCTCTTATTAGTGGAGGCGGTTCGCTATAGTTCTAGTCATTCTCGAATAACGAAGCGGATTCCCTATTTGCGATATCGCTACGTTGCAGTTCTAGTTACTCTTGTTTTAACGAAGCAGGTTCGCTCTCCAGCGAACCTACTTTCGCTATTTTGACTCATTCCGTGCATGTACGGCCAACAGCGAACCAAATTTCGCTATCCGAGAAGCTAGGTTCACCAACATCGAAAAACGGTTCGCTATTCTGTGCAGCGACCGCAACTAGCCCTCCTCGAGCGAACTTACCTTCGCAAATTAGCGAAGGTGATTCGCTGTAGGTCTAGTCATTCTCGAATAACGAAGCAGGTTCGCTATTTAGAACTCTCATTCAGAAGCCCGCATGCAAGGAAAGGCTTATGACAGGTTGACGAAGCTGAGGATTATTGTTGTAATAAGCGTAAGCTCCCACATTGATTTTACAGTAATACGGGAGTATTCATTGCGCTTTGGAGTTGAGAAAATGATGAATCAATTACAGGATGTCCCTACATCTGTTGCCTTTGAGCGAATCTCCCGTTTACAGGGAGAGCTTCAGTCGGGCGGAATGGATGGCATGCTGATCTCTCAAAATATCGATTTATACTATTTTACCGGCTCTATGCAGACAGGATATGCTTTCGTCCCTGCCCATGGGGAACCGGTCTTTTATGTTAAAAGAAGCGTGGAGCGCGCCAAGCAAGAAACCGGAGTTACCGTTAAGGAACTGGGTGCTTTCCGGCAATTTAGGGAAACGCTTGCGCGTGATTATCCCGAATTGTTCGGTTCAGGTCAACCTTTGCGAATAGCTGCCGATCTCGATGTCTTGCCTGCGCAAACGTACTTGAAGCTGGCCGAACTGTTGGCTGGCCCGGACGGTAATGTGAAGCTGCTGGATGGATCGGCATCGATTCGCAAACTTAGAATGATCAAGTCGGAGATGGAAGTGGAGCGGATTCAAGCGGCTGCGAAAGCAGTGGATGAAGCGCTGACGGAGTCGCTGAACGATTTGCATGAGGGAATGTCGGAGCTTTCCTGGATTGCCCGAATTGAATATGAATTGCGGATACGCGGGCATATCGGTCTTATGCGGATGCGCGGCTACAACCAGGAGATTGCGACAGGCATGCTGATAGCTGGAGCAGCGGCGGCGATGCCGAGTTATTTTGACGGTCCCGCAGGCGGGTTGGGGCTTGGTGCGGCATCGCCGCAAAGCGTCAGTCGCAGCCTTATTCGGCGAAACGAGCCCATCTTGCTTGATATTGGCTGTTGTATCGACGGCTATATTATCGATCAGACAAGAACGGCCGTCATCGGGGAGCTTCCGGAGAAGCTGGCATTTGCTTACCAGACATCGGAAGCGATTTTGCGCGAGGCGGAGAAACGAATGATTCCCGGCACCGTATGTTCGGCATTGTATACGCATTCGCTGGAGCAGGCGTTGTCGGCCGGTCTGTCGGCTCATTTCATGGGCTACGGGGCCGATCAGGCCAAGTTCCTCGGACACGGGATCGGTCTGGAAATCGATGAATGGCCGGTTCTGGCGAAAGGCTTCGATATGCCGCTGCAGCCCGGAATGGTTATTGCTGTGGAGCCGAAATTTACGTTTCCGGGACAAGGTGTGGTAGGGATCGAGAACAGCTACCTAATAACCGATGAATCTCCGCGTCCGCTAACGCGTACTAAAGAAGAATTAATTAAATTGCCCTAAAGGAGTGCTGCCGGAATGAATCGTCCATTAAGCAGGAGATTGGACCAAGATTATATTACCGTGTACCGAATCAGTTCATTAATTACTCACTCGATAGGCTATGCGCTGATCATCGCGTACACGGCATTGGCCGGGTCCAATCAGTGGACGTTTCTTCCGGCTTGGATCGCACTGGCCGTTGTGACGTTATCTGCCGTTTGGTTCACCTGGTTTATTCCGCTATGGAAGTATCGCAGCTTCCAATATGAATTATTTGATGAGGAGCTGGAGCTGGCCTCCGGCATTATTTTCAAGAAGAATGTGCTCATTCCGATGGTCCGGGTCCAGCATGTGGAGCTGGAAAGCGGGCCGCTTATGCGGAAATATAAGCTGGCTAGTGTTAAGGTGGTGACGGCGGCCACGACTCATGAGATTAGCGGCCTGAAGCAGGATGAAGCTTCTGATTTGAAGCGGCAGATTGGTCTGCTGGCGAAAGTAGATGATCAGGATGATTGATCGCCGTCAGCTGCATCCGGTTTACATGCTGTTTGCTCTGCTGCAAACAGTCAAAGGCTTGCTCCCTGTGGCGATTATTACGCTATTGAGGGGGACGAAGCTTACCCACTTGAATCTCTATTGGTACCTCGGAATTGGGGCCGTCATCGCGCTGCTTCTGGTGTATGGTTACTTTGATTGGCGAAAGTTCAGTTATGTGCTGGAGCAGGATCGTATCGTGATTCAGAAGGGCGTTTTATTTCGCGATGAGAAAACGATTTATTTTTCACGTATCCATTCGGTTAATGTCGAGCAGCCGTTTATTCAGCGCATATTGGGCGTTGCTCAGCTTAAAATCGAAACGCCCGGCGGCAATAAGAAGGCAGAAGGGATATTAGCGGCCTTGTCGGCGAAAGAAGCGGAGAAGCTTCGGGCACAGCTGCTTAGAAGCAGCGACAAGGGTGCAATGATGGAAGGTGCTGCACAGGCTTCAGAGACTCCCGCCGAACCTGCAACCGGGCTGTCCTCTGATACAGCGGAAGAGAAGCCGTCAGCTGTCGTGCCTAGGCAAGAGGAAACACGTTACCGTTTGAATGGCGGGCAGTTGCTTATGGCGGGCTTAACGTCCATGAACTTCGGACTCGTAGCTGCTTTCGTTGCGGGTTTAATCTCTTTTGCCGATGATTTTATTCGATTGATTGCCCCCGATCATTTCATTGAAAATATCGCGCAGGAATCAAAAAGCCTCATGGCTGACTATTTAGGCATTCTATTGATTGTTGCAGGCGCTCTCTTGCTGGCATGGATCCTCTCGAGCATACTCTTTCTCGTTAAGTTTGCGGGCTTTGAGGTTCGTATGGAGGGGAAGAGGGTAGCAGTTTCCTACGGCCTTCTGGACAAGAAAACACATGTGTTTGATCCACGCAAGGTGCAGGCAGTCATCATCGAGGAGAATCTGCTGCAGCAAATGGCCGGCTATGCGAAAATTCGGCTGCAGGTCGTATCTTCAGATAAAAACGAGCGGCTGGTGCTTCATCCGTTCATTGCGCGTGTGAAGCTTCAGGAAGTATTGGGCAGTTATGTGCCGCATTTGAAGGTTCAAAAGGCGGATACGCCGGCTCCGAAGCGGGCTCTTCTCTACTATATGAGAGTTGAACTGATCATTGCCGCAGTCCTCAGTGCTGCCTTGATCTTCTTGTTCAAGGGCCCTGGTCTGTTGTCGCTGGTGTTGCTGCCAATCGTCGCTTACTGGTGTTGGTCCCGTTATAAGACGGCGGGAATAGGGCTTGAAAACGGACAGCTGACGTTGCGTAAACGTTACTTGTCCCGCATAACCTACTATATCCGCAGGCCGCAAATCGTTGTAATGAGTGTGAGAGGAACGAGGTGGCAGCAGCGCAAGCGGCTATACTCGTTATCTGTTCATGCTTTGGGCAGCGAGCAGGAGTACAGCGTGAGATGTTTAGACCAGGCTTCCATTGAACCCGTTTGGGAATGGTACAGCCGGGAGCGAAAATAAAGAAATGGCGGTGCTTGGGAGTTAATCCCCGGCACCGCCATTTCTGTTTTTTGGCCATTTTTGCATGGAGTAATCTCTAGGCTATGTCCATCAACATGCAAAAGTGCAGGTCGATTGCAGCTTTTTCGCCCATATCGGGGCTCAACATGCAAAAGTACAGGTTGAATCGCGAAAATGGCTGTTAGAAGGCGAAAAAGACGGAATTCAAATGTATTTTTGCATTTTGATAGCGATTTTAGACCTTTTGCAGCGAATCAAAATGTACTTTTGCATTTTGATCCTCATACAGCTCGGGGTATTAGCCTAAAATCGACAGATCATCTTGCAGTAAAAAGATATCTGTTATATTATATGTATAACAGATGTAACAATAAGAGCAAAAGAGGCGCCAATATGATGATTGAATTGGATTTACAATCGGAAATTCCTATTTATACGCAGCTTATGGATCAGATCATCGAGGGAATTGCCAGCGGAAGACTGGAGCCAGGAGAGTCTCTCCCTTCAGTAAGAAGCTTAGCTTCCGACATCGGGATCAATCTGCATACCGTCAATAAAGCTTACACATTGCTCAAACAGGAAGGGTTTATTCAGGTTCACCGGAAGAAAGGCGTCATCGTCGTGCAGAAGGAAGAGATGCCGCAAGTTACGGAGCACTATTTAGCGAAGCTAGGCCAGCAGTTAAGACCGGTCGTAGCCGAATCGCTTTGCCGGGGACTAAACCAGGAACAGCTGACGGAAATCATCGCCCGGCTTTACAACGACATTCAACCACAAGATAAGGAGTGACAGGTATGCAGGATTTCATTATTTTTATGCTAGCGGCTTACTTGCCCATGAACATCATTATGATCCTTTCGCCGTTTCTGGCTAAACGATCGATTCGATTTGGCGTTGCCATTCCAGAGCCTTACCTGAAAGATACGAGCCTTGAGGCTGCCAGGAAAAATTATTTGCAGTGGTCGGTTGTCGTTTCAATAGCCGGGCTGATCCTTTATATCGCTTTGCAGCCATGGCTGGGGGATATACGCTTCGCAATCGCACTGCTGACCGCCATTTTTTTCTCGCTGCTGGGTCATTCCTTTCTGTATGTACGCAGCTATTACAGGGTAAAGAAGCTGAAAGCCGATAAAGGCTGGGAAGTACAGACGCCGCCTGGACAGAAGATCGTCGTGGATATGTCTTTCCATAAACAGAAAAAAAGATATTCGAATTTATGGTTTTTGCTGCATTTCGCTATTGTGGCGGGAACAGCTATTTATTTAACGGTCATCTATGATTCCATTCCCGAGCGAATGGCAACGCATTATGACCTTCAAGGTGTAGCCGACGGATTCTCGACGAAAAGCTTCATAACTGTATTTGACCTCAGTATCATTCAATTGGTCATGATCGGAATGTTCATGGGAATTAATTGGCTCATAGATGTAACCAAACAGCAGATCGACCCGGCCAATCCGGAAGCATCGCGCCGCAATAGCGTTCATTTCCGCAGATTAAGCTCTTTGTTGATGATTAGTATGGGTCTGCTCATTGTGGCCTTATTCTCCCTGTTGAAGTTAGCTAGTGTCTTGGAAGCGAGCAGCCGTTTTATCGGGGCTGGCACCACGTCGTTCATGATTGTACTTTTTGTCACGGTTGCTGTATTTATCGTGCTTATGATTCGTGCGAAGAGAACAACGTTCGCAGAAGAAACTGCCGTTCTGCCGATGGATGCTGATCAGCATTGGAAGCTGGGTGTCATCTATTATAACAAGTCCGACCCGTCGCTGTTTGTAGAGAAAAGACAAGGCATCGGTTATACGGTCAATATGGGGAGTCCGCTCAGCTGGCTTATCGTCATTGGTCTGCTTCTATTCGCTGGACTCATTATTTACTTCTCCAGCTTTGCTTCGAACTAAAAGACTAAAGAAGATACCTTTAATAAGAATCTAATAATAGGGAGGGCATGAGAATGAATGAATCGACAATGGAACTTAGTAAGCTTCTGCCGATCATCGCCCCGCTTTTCGTCATACAGCTCATATTAGTTATTGTGGCATTGGTCGCGCTCGCTAAGGCGAGCCAAACGAGAGGGCCAAAATGGCTCTGGGTGCTGGTTATCGTATTTGTAAATATTATTGGCCCCGTATTGTTTTTTGTGGTCGGCAGGAGGAATGATTAATGAGCGCATTGTTGCGAGCTGAGCAATTGACCAAAGCGTTTGGATCTACACAGGCGGTAGCTGGCATCAGCTTTGACATTGCACCAGGGCGCTGCACAGCGCTTCTGGGTCCCAACGGTGCGGGGAAAACGACGACCATCCGTATGCTGGCGGGATTATTGCAGCCTACAGGCGGGAAGCTGAGCTATGCGGGAGTAAAGCCTGGACAAAGTCCTAACTCACTGCTCGGCTATCTTCCGCAAGCACCTTCATTCTACGGCTGGATGACCGGCCGTGAATATGCGGTCTATGCTGCCCGTCTATGCGGTTTGTCTGCTGCTGAAGCAAGGAGTCAAGCCGACGCGCTGCTGGAGAGGGTAGGACTCTCCGCCGCAGCCAATCGTGCAATCAGCGGCTATTCCGGAGGAATGAAGCAGCGACTTGGGCTTGCGCAAGCTCTTGTCCATAGACCGAAGCTGCTCATATTGGATGAACCGGTATCGGCACTCGACCCGCTCGGCAGGCATGAGGTGCTGATGCTGTTGCGAGAATTGAAGCAGGAGACGACGGTGCTGTTCTCCACTCATGTTCTGCATGACGCCGAACAGTTATGCGATGACGTTCTTATTATTCGTAATGGTGAGATGGCTCTGCAAGGCTCCATAGAGGAGATTAAGAACAACCACCGTATGTCCGTCATCACGCTGCATATCGAAGGTGACGATCACTCCAAGCAATGGTGTGTGTCGTATCAGGGCGGAGCCTATGTGAAGGAGCTGCGCAGAATTGAGAAGGGAATAGAGCTAGTCGTAACCGATATGGAGCTGGCTAGACGGGAGCTGCTTGGACAGCTTGCCGAGGATGGGATTCGGGTAGCCAAGCTGGAGTTTGGCCATTCGACGCTGGAGGACTTGTTTATGAAGGTGGTGTCTGGATGAGCCAATGGATGATTATTTGGCGGAAGGAACTGCTGGAGCTTGCTCGTAGCTATAAGCTGCTATGGTTGCCTTTAGTATTTCTTTTATTGGGGGTAAGCCAGCCAATTGTGACCTACTTTTTGCCTGATATACTAGCAAATGCAGGAAATTTTCCGCAAGGTACGGTTATAGAAATGCCTAAGCCTCAAAGCGGTGAGGTGCTAGCGCAAACGCTGCAGCAATATGGCATGATCGGCAGTTTGATCGTCGCTCTGGGTTTTATGGGAGCGGTATCGAGTGAGCGAAACTCGGGGGCGGCTTCGATGATTCTCGTGAAGCCCATTTCCCGATCCGCTTATTTACTAGCGAAATGGACGGCGATGCTTGTGCTTGTATGGGGGTCATTAACGATCGGCTATTTAGGGGCATGGTATTACACTTCGTTGCTCATCGGGGAAGTGGATGCAATACGTGCGATACAAGCACTGCTTGTATTTGCGCTGTGGCTGTCGGTTATTGGCACGTTGATGATAGCGGGGAGCGTATGGCTTCGAAGCGGAGCTGCTGCGGCTTTTTCCGCTTTGGGGCTTGCGATTCTTTTGTCGCTGACGGCTTCGTTCCTGCCAAGCGCGCTCGCCTGGAGTCCCGGGCAGTTACCGGGCTTAGCAAGCGGTTTTCTTCTCGGTTCTATACCGGACGCCGCAGGTATGATTATCATCGCAGGCGCCGTGTTAACGGCAGCCATCCTATACGCAGCCGTGTGGCGGATGCGGCGGATGGAGCTTCCATAAATGTCATATAAATAGGCGATAACCTTAACTTCTATTACTCTATTGGACATGGCTATTATTTTTTAGTAGGATAATAGTTATAATTCGCGGCTGATAGAGACTGGAGTGAAGACGATGCTGAAATTAGGGTCAAAGGTCGTCATAATCGCCGACCAATACGAACAAAATCTTCCCGTAGGGGAGTATGGCTATATAATTGCTTACGACCGCAACGTCGACAATGTATTTGACTACGTGCTGCGTGTGCCGGCGGCGAACCGCAATTTTCTTATCCCGGATGAGGATGTCGAGCTGGAAGAGGTGCTCATTCAAGAAGAAGTGGACCGCGTGGAGCGGGAGGCGCTGATTGATTATGCGCTTGCTACTTATAATGAGGAGCTGTTCAACTGGATCGTCAAAGGCGAGGAAGTGCAGGTTGAGGTAGAAAGTACAAGCAGCGAGAGCCAGAGCAAGGAAGATTTCATCCGGCAGGTTAACCTGAAGGCTTGGATTTAATTGGGTATCGCTCCTTCCGATCTATCGGGGGGAGCTTTTGTTTGTCGTCATTTTTTGCAAAAGAGACCTGTACGACTACTTTGTGAAAATGCGAATCTAAGCTATAATGGGAAGAATGAAGTGAAGGATGGAAAGGGAGGAATATGCATTCCATGAGCATAACGTTGAAAGATGTCGAGCATGTAGCCAACCTGGCGCGATTGGAGCTGTCCGAGCAGGAGAAGGAGCAGTTCACCGACCAGCTTAATGCGATTCTGAAATATGCGGAAAAGCTGAACAGCCTGGATACCGAAGGCGTAGCACCAACAAGTCATGTTCTGCCGATCACGAATGTGATGCGCGAAGACGTGACGAAAGAGTCGCTGCCGATTGAGAAAGTGCTGCTTAACGCACCTGATGAAGAAGACGGCCAAATTAAAGTACCGGCTGTATTGGAATAAAGAGATTGGTTAATTGAAGGGAGGAGCTGCAGTTGGCACTGTTTGATCTGCGCCTGCAGGACGTACATAACAAACTGAATGATAAAGAACTTCAAGTATCCGAACTGGTGGATGCTTCTTACCGCCGCATTGCAGAGACGGATTCTTCCATTAAAGCATTTATTACGCTTGATGAGGAGAACGCCCGTCGTCAAGCTGCGGAACTGGACAAGCAGCTTCAGGACGGCTCGGAGCGGGGGCTGCTGTTCGGGCTTCCAGCCGGTATTAAGGACAATATCGTAACGGAAGGGCTGCTCACGACATGTGCGAGCCAATTCCTTAGCAACTATAATCCAATCTATGATGCGACATCAGTCGCAAAGCTGAAATCGGCTCAATCGGTAACGATTGGCAAGCTGAACATGGATGAATTCGCAATGGGCGGCTCGAATGAGAATTCAAGCTTTTACCCGACGCGCAATCCTTGGAATACGGACTATGTACCGGGCGGCTCCAGCGGCGGCTCTGCGGCATCGGTCGCTGCTGGCCAAGTGTATTTCTCACTCGGCTCGGATACTGGCGGTTCGATTCGTCAGCCTGCAGCCTATTGCGGCATCGTGGGCTTGAAGCCAACTTATGGACTCGTATCGCGTTATGGACTCGTTGCCTTCGCCTCGTCGCTGGACCAAATCGGACCATTGACGAAAAACGTCGAAGATTCCGCTTATGTTCTGCAAGCCATTGCAGGTTTCGACGGCAAAGATTCCACGTCTGCTAATGTAAGCATTCCTGACTACACTAGTGCTTTGACAGGCGATGTAAAAGGTCTGCGAATCGGCGTAGCGAAGGAATATTTGGGCGAAGGTATCGATCCTGAAGTGAAGGAAGCGGTTCTGAACGCTCTGAAAGTATATGAAAGCCTGGGCGCGACTTGGGAAGAAGTATCGCTGCCGCATACCGAATATGCGATCGCGACCTATTATTTGCTCGCTTCATCGGAGGCTTCCTCCAATCTGGCCCGTTTCGACGGCGTTCGATACGGCGTGCGTGCCGACAATCCGGACAACCTGATTGATCTGTACCGCAAGTCCCGCAGCCAAGGCTTCGGACCGGAAGTGAAGCGCCGCATTATGCTTGGCACGTATGCGCTTAGCTCCGGCTACTATGACGCTTATTATTTGAAAGCGCAAAAAGTACGGACGCTGATCAAGCAAGACTTTGACCAAGTATTCAGCAAGTTTGACGTCATTATGGGACCAACGGCGCCAACGACAGCTTTCCGTATCGGGGAGCAGGTCGGCGATCCGCTGACGATGTACTTAAACGATATTTGTACAATCCCAGTCAGCCTTGCCGGCGTTCCGGCAATCAGCATTCCTTGCGGCAGCTCGAACGGCTTGCCGATCGGTCTGCAAATTATCGGTAAAGCCTTCGACGAATCGACCGTATTGCGCGCAGCGCACGCGTTCGAGCAGAACACCGAATTCCACCGCGGCCGTCCGCAGCTGGGATGAGAGGAGAATAACGATGTCTGAAGCGAATAAATACGAAACAGTAGTCGGACTTGAGGTTCACGTCGAGCTGCATACGAATAGTAAAATTTTCTGCGGCTGCTCGACTGCTTTTGGCGCTCCGGCTAATACACATACATGTCCGGTCTGTCTTGGACATCCGGGCGTCCTGCCGGTGTTGAACAAGCAAGCCGTGGAATACGCGATGAAAGCGGCGATGGCGTTGAACTGCCAAATTGCCGACATCAGCAAATTCGACCGTAAAAACTATTTCTATCCGGATTCTCCGAAGGCGTACCAAATCTCGCAATTCGATCAGCCGATCGGTGAACATGGCTGGATTGATATTGAGGTTAACGGCGAGACGAAGCGAATCGGCATTACCCGTCTTCATCTGGAGGAAGACGCAGGCAAGCTGACTCACGTTGATGGCGGATACGCCTCGCTTGTCGATTTCAACCGTGTCGGTACGCCGCTCGTTGAGATCGTATCCGAGCCGGATATCCGTACACCAGAGGAAGCAAAAGCTTACCTTGAGAAGCTGAAAGCGATTATGCTGTATTGCGAAGTGTCGGATGTGAAGATGGAGGAAGGTAGCCTTCGCTGCGATGCGAATATCAGCCTTCGTCCATACGGACAAGAAAAGCTCGGAACACGTGCTGAGTTGAAAAACATGAACTCCTTCCGCGGCGTTCAACGCGGTTTGGAGTATGAGCAGCTGCGTCAGGCCGAAGTGCTCGACAGCGGCGAGAAGGTTGTGCAGGAGACGCGCCGTTGGGACGAAGCTCAGGGCAAAACGATATCGATGCGCGGCAAAGAAGAGTCGCATGACTATCGCTACTTCCCAGACCCGGATTTGGTACAGCTCCATATCAGTCAAGAGTGGAAGGAAAGCGTTCGCGCTTCGATTCCAGAGCTCCCGGATTCCCGCAAAGCTCGTTATACGACCGACTACGGCTTGCCTTCCTATGATGCAGAAGTCATTACATCCTCGAAGAAATTGGCCGATCTGTTCGAAGAGAGCCTTGCGCATACGAAGGATGCAAAAACCGTATCGAACTGGATTATGGGCGACCTGCTTGGTTACCTGAACGCCAACAACCAAGAGCTTGCCGATGTATTGATTACCGGTCAAGGCTTGGGAGAAATGATCGGTCTGCTTGAGAAGGGGACGATCAGCAACAAAATCGCCAAAACCGTGTTTAAAGCGATGCTGGAATCCGGCAAGCTGCCGCAGCAAATCGTGGAAGAGCAAGGGCTGGTGCAAATTAGCGATGAAGGCGCGATTTTGGCGATCGTGGATCAGATCATCCAGGCTAACCCGCAATCGGTTGAAGATTTCCGGGCAGGCAAAGAAAAGGCGATCGGATTCCTTGTCGGTCAGATTATGAAAGAAACGAAAGGCAAAGCAAATCCGGGATTGGTTAACAAGCTGCTCCTTGATCGGTTGAAATAATCAGCACCCGCTTTCGCTTTTTGCAATAGCGTTTCATCAAACTAGCGCCGCTCATCGTCATGATGAACGGCGCTGTTTTTTTGCTTGGAAGGAACGAGTTAGGCAGCTGGGCGCATACAAATATGTTACAATAGGCTCACATAGAAAGGTTGTCTGCGAAATGGTGCATGCGGTCGCCAATCCCTGGTCGATTAACGAATATCATATTTTCCTTAGGCTGCTTCTGGCATTAGTGCTGGGCGGTTTGGTGGGCCTTGAACGTGAACAGTCTAATCATGCAGCCGGCCTCAGGACGAATATTCTCGTTTGTATCGGGTCTTGTCTGCTGATGCTGCTGTCGATATACGGCTTCTCGGATTTCGTTAATGAGACGAATGTAAGGGTGGATCCGGCTCGTCTGGCCGCAGCCGTCATTACGGGCGTAGGTTTCCTTGGAGCTGGGACTATATTGTATACGGGCAAATCGATTACTGGATTAACGACAGCCGCTTCCTTATGGGTTGTGGCTGCGATCGGCCTTGCGATCGGTGCAGGCTTTTATTTCGCGGCAGCTTCTTCGACTATTATGGTGCTCCTGACGCTATGGGCTTTCAACAAGCTGGAGAAGCGATATATCAGCGCGAAACGGGAATATTTGTTGAAGATACAGGCGGAGGAGCGTTCGGCAATTATTTTGACATTGAACGCGTTATTGACCGAAAGACAGATCGTCATCCGGAAAATGCTGCTGGAGGAGCTCGGTGAAGAAGCGGAAAGGCAGTTCATGCTTCATCTGTACGTGACGCTGCCGAAATCCGAATCCTTGCTTACGCTGCTCGACCAAATTAAACATATGGAGGGAGTCCATTGCGTGAGCTCGGAGTAAAACGGCCGAAGAGCCGCCTGCTTGCCGCGGTGCTTGCTTTTATCCTCCCGGGCAGCGGGCATTTATATGCAGGACGTTATGCGCGCGGCCTGTTGATTATGGCTGGACTGATGCTGGACGTTGCGGCGATCATCCGCTTGGCGGACGCAAACGGGGCCAGACATTTGTTATTTATCGTTTATTTGGCGCTAGCGGTGCCAGCCTTTTATTTCGTCAGCGTGTATGATGCTTTGCAAAGCGTCGAGCGGCCTACGGAGAAGCCTTCCAGACTGACGATGGTGAGCGGTTTTCTGCTGATGATAGGAGGCCTGCTGCTTGCCATTCTCATCCGTCCCCCAGCTAGTCTCGTCCCTTGGATGAATGAGCTCGCGGACTACTCGGTGGGACCACTGCTGGCCGTAACAGCACTGATCTTAATCATTATTTATTGGAAAGGGGCGGTGGATGTGTTTAAGCTAGGCCGCTTCACGTCAGCCGCAATCATTGTAGCAATCGGTTGCTTGCTATTGTCCGACCAATTGCAAAACCGGAATGACATTGCGCTGCTGCTGCATTGGTGGCCCGCGGTTTTTGTATTGCTTGGAGCAGAAATCATTCTGTTCAGCATCTTTAACCGGAAAAAGGAAAGAAGGCTGCGTTTAGATTTCGGGGGCGGTCTGCTCGCGATTATTATTGCGGCAACGGCACTCGTGGTCACGCAATATGCGGAGCTGCCCTTTAAGTGGCTGGACCAATATGTCGAGCTGAAGGGTAGCGCGGATTACGGCGAGGAGAAAGGCTTTCGTTATACAAAAGAGCAAATCGTCATACCGTTAGAAGAGAGCGTTTCCGAAATGACGATTTCGAATCCTAACGGGCACGTGACGCTGCGCTCCGGTGATGTGAACAGTGTTCTCGTCGATACGGAGGTTTGGGTCGATACTGAAGATCAGACGGAAGCGGGACGTATTGCGGAGAAATCGAGGGTAGACACCTCAAGTGATTCGGCTAAGCTGACCATTCAAGGGATTGGCGAGCCTTATGGAGCGAGCGGCGGCCGCAAGCCGCGCATTAACCTGATCGTGACGATGCCGCGGGAAGCGACCGAATTATCGCTCTCCGTCCATGTGACCAACGGGGAAGTTGATGTGAATGGAGTAGCGGCTGCAGGTGGACTGCGGGTCAATAACGTCAGTGGCGATATCCAACTATCGGACATTCAAGGCAATGTGGAGGCTTCTGGTATTTCGGGGAGCGTGAAGCTATCCGGTATTACAGGTTCAGCGAATGCAACAACTAAAAATGGCGCAGTAGATGTAGCCTCCGTTTCTGGAGAGTTAGTCGCTACGACCATTAACGGAAGCGTGAAGGTTAAAGATGCTGGCGGAGCAGTCGAAGCCGAGACGAAAAATGGTAAAATCAGTATCGAGGAAGCAGCCTCATCCGTTAAAGCAGATACGTTGAATGGCGGAATTGAATTATCAAGCTCTGTCATCGGCGGCGATTGGGACGTGGACAGCTCGGTAGGCGAGATCAAGGTCGAAGCGCCGGAAAATGGGGATTTCACCGTGTACGGCTCGGTTACGTTCGGCAGCATTGACACCGACTTTCCGTTTACCGTCAGCAAAAAAACGGTAAGAGGTACGGTAGGGGCAGGTACCTACCGGATTCAGATCAATGCGACAAACAGTATCTCTATTCATGCAATTGGACTTCTCGCGAGCAGCGCTTTCATTGACAAATCATTTTGAATGAACGTACAATGGTCTTAACTACTTAGCAGAAAGGCGTGAGGGGAATGGGAGTATCCAGCGTGAGCCAGGCATTGGAACAGTTGAAGATGAATGGCGTCCGTATGACCCCGCAACGTCATGCCATATTGAGTTACTTGATGGATGCGACTTCGCACCCGACAGCGGACGAAATCTATAAAGCGCTGTCACCAAACTTTCCTAGTATGAGCGTGGCGACCATCTATAATAATTTGAGATTGTTTGTGGAAGCGGGCTTGGTCCGTGAATTGACCTATGGCGACGATTCCAGCCGGTTTGATGCCGATCTGTCGGACCATTACCATGCAATATGCAAGGACTGCGGACAAATCGTCGATTTTCACTATCCGCCGCTTTTGGAAGTGGAACGGGCCGCGTCGAATATTACTGGCTTTGTTGTAGAGGGCCATCGTATGGAAATCTACGGCGTATGTTCCAGCTGCTTAACGAAGAAGACGCCGGAAACCAGCTTATTGTAATTGTAACTTAATGCTTGCTAACGAACGTGCAAATCGCGGTAACTCCGGCTTTGCGCGTTTTTTTATAAGAAGGATAACTGAATGATATGGGAGTGTGAGCAATTGGAAGCGACGTACACCAGGACGCCGCGCCGTCGAAAGGGCGGGGGTTTCAAGTTTTTGCTGTTCATGTTTGTAGTCGGCATGATTGCCGTTATCGGCTGTATGCTGTATATGAGGTATATACCGAATACTCAACTTAAGGTGATGGATTATGAAGCGGAGCATCCGATCACGTTCGAGGGTGAAGTGCTGGCGGAAGGGGCCGTTATTGAAAATGATGAGGTAAAGCTCCCTTTGTCCATTCTTGGTCATGTGCTTGGATCGGACGAGCTCATCCGTTATGAGCCTGATTCAAAGTCCATTATTATGACGACGGCGGATAAAGTGCTTCATATGAAGACGGACTCTTTGACCGCGACCGTCAATCAGAAGCCTTACAAGCTGGAGATGGCGGCCGAGCTGAATGGCAAAAACGTCTATATCCCGCTTACACCGCTCAAGGAGCTTTACGGGCTGAAAGCGGAATATGAAGCGGATTCCGGGATCGTCGTACTGCTTAAGGCAGGCGAGAACATTCAACTGGCCCAAGCGGTTGGGAAAAAAGGAGAAGCGATCCGGACTGAGCCGACGATCCGCGCTCCTTATGTGGAACGAGTTCCGCAAGGCGGCAGCGTACGGATATGGGGAGAGCGTGACGGATGGCTCTTCGTGCAAGGTCCGCAAGGACAAGTCGGCTATATGGCCAAGAAGAGTGCCGCGTTAACGACGATCGAAACGATTCCGCTGCCGAAGCAAGAGCCTCCTTTTCAAGCGTGGAAGGTAATGGGCAGCAAAATCAACCTGGTCTGGGAAGCGGTATATGAGAAGAAGATCGACCCTTCTAAGATCAATGACATGCAAGGCGTCAATGTCGTAAGCCCGACTTGGTTCGAGTTGAAGGACGCGAAGGGAACGATAAAAGCTAAAGCCGACCCGGCCTATGTAAGGTGGGCACATAATCAGGGCATGCAAGTATGGGCGTTATTCAGCAACGGTTTTGAACCGGAGCGGACAACGCAAGCGCTCGCCAGTGTGGAAACGCGCTTCTCCATGATTCAGCAGCTGCTTGCTTTTTCCCAGTTATATGATCTGCAAGGCATCAATATCGATTTTGAAAATGTAAAAACGTCGGACAAGGCTAATCTAGTGCAATTTGTCCGGGAAATGACGCCTTTGCTGCATGAGCAAGGATTAGTCGTCTCCATAGATGTTACTCCTAAATCGAATAGTGAGATGTGGTCATTGTTTCTCGACCGGGCTTCACTCGGCAAAGTTGTCGACTATATGATGGTCATGGCTTATGACGAGCACTGGGCATCGAGTCCGAAGGCCGGTTCGGTTGCCTCGATCGGCTGGACGGAGAGCTCGATCGTTCGTATTTTGGAAGAGGACGGCGTTCCTGCCAGCAAGCTTGTGCTGAGCATGCCGCTCTACACCCGCATTTGGACCGAGAAAACGGACAGCGACGGAGCTAAGAAGGTCAGCTCGAAAGCTGTTGGGATGGAGCGGGTAAAGGAAATTGTAGCAGCTAAAAAGCTGAAGCCTGTGTTTGACAAGGATGCGGGGCAGCATTACGTGGAATACAAAGAGGATGATGCTTTGCAGCGTATATGGATTGAAGATGAAGTATCGATACAAGCGAGAATCGGGCTTGTCCGAAAATACGACTTGGCAGGCGCTGCTTCTTGGCAGCGAGCATTTCAAACCCCTTCCATTTGGAAAACGATTGATGACGCGATCAGCAAACGGCCCTAATATCGTATATAAATAAAGAAACACCCCCTTTGCCGGTTGGAACTGGCGAAGGGGGTGTTTGCTTTTCAATGGAGTGATTATTCTGCAGGAGCATGTGTGGCTTGCGCCGGGTCAAGCGTAAGTATCGTTTTGCAATACATGCAACGGTCTGTTTTGCCAAGCATTTTTGTTTGGCGGCCGCATTCCGGACACTGCAGCATCGTCGCGCTTGTGGACATCATGCCGGCCCAGAAATAGACCATGACGCTGATCAGCAGCGAAATCATGCCGATAACCATAAAGACGGCGGCAATGATCCTGCCTATTTGCCCCCACCAGATGATGCCTCCGGTGCCGACAATCATTACGCCCATGCCGACCAAAGTGAAGACAAGACCCCATAAACGAAACTCATTAATTTTAGCTGATTTGAAAAAAAACTTGTTCACGTTTTCCAATCCTCTCCATGACAATGTTCATATAAGAATTAGGACGGTTTTCTTACTGCGGAAGCAGGAAACCGGACCTGCCTTGTCGAAAAAGATATACCCATAGACTATTATTATAGCTGAATCCTCTCGGATAAGCTATATGGAGGCAGAAGTGAAACATATCATAAAGCATTTCACGCAAACTTTTCGCTCGCAGCCTGATGTCATCAGTCTTGCCGCTATCGAGAATCCATATCCATACAACCCCTTTATTGAAGGTTTGGACTTACTACTGCTGGTCATCAGAGAGCGCAATGGCGCCGCCGGAACCGAGCACATGCGGTTTGACGGGGAACGTATTCTAATTCGTACGATTGACTCGGACAGCATGCAGCAATGGATTTCCAGCGGAGAGCAGCGCAATTTGATTGAGTGGATTGTTCGGGGGGAGATCGTATTGGATCGCGAGGGCTATCTGATGAATATTCGCGAACGCTTAATGTTATTTCCGGATACGATGAAGGAGCAGAAGCTGTTGATCGAGTTTACCGGCTTTCTGCGCACGTATTTACAGGCAAAGCATGAGCTGGAGAACAACAATATATTGGATGCATACAGCCATGTATTGTCGGCGCTTCATCATTGGGCGCACATTGTACTTATAGAAGAAGGACAACATCCGGAATTGACGGTATGGCGGCAAATGCGACTCGTTCACCCTGGAGTGTACAAGCTGTATGAGGAGCTGACTGTTAGTCACGAGACCATTCAACAGCGCGTTGAGCTAGTAATGCTTGCGTGCGAGTTTACCGTGATGAACAAAATGAAAGCTTGCTGCACGCTATTGTTCCGACTCATGGGGGATAGAGAAGAGCCATGGAGTATCCTGGAGCTTCAATTACATCCTTCTATAGAAGCGTTGCATGTTGATTTGTCTTTGCTTGTACAAAAGCTCGTGAAGCGTTCCTTGATCCGGGAGGTTGCTGTAATGCCGGATAATGGTGATACGGAGGCGCTTGAATTGCGTTATATGATGTAGATAGAATGAAGGAAGAGGCTCGCAAGCACTGTAGTGCTGCGGGCTTTTTTGTTGGGGTGACAGCGCTTTTAAAAAAGTTTTAAAAAAGGCTTGACTCAAATGAAAGTAATATGATAAATTAATACTCGCCGCTTTTGAAGCAGGCATTTAAGTTAATCGGCGAGTTGTACGGGGATTGTAGTAATAATCGTACAAGGAACAGATTATGAGGAATTAATGAATACATAATCAGCTTCTAAAAAAATGTCGAAAGACGAAAAAAAATGCTTGCAATCAGATAGGCAACTGTGATATATTATAAAAGTCGCCGCTGAGCAAAACGCGGTTGACACACAAAAAGAAATTGTTCTTTGAAAACTGAACAACGAGCAAAACTGCCCTTATGAATGGTTCGCCATTCATGAGAAAAGCGATAAAACAAAGTAATGAGCAATCAAATTCATGGAGAGTTTGATCCTGGCTCAGGACGAACGCTGGCGGCGTGCCTAATACATGCAAGTCGAGCGGACTTGAAGGAG
>NZ_BMHY01000009.1 GCF_014641555.1 Paenibacillus radicis (ex Gao et al. 2016) | reverse complement strand
GCAAGCCGCAAGCCGCAAGCCGCAAGCCGCAAGCCGCAAGCCGCAAGCCGCAAGCCGCAAGCCGCAAGCCGCAAGCCACAAGCCACAAGCCACAAGCCACAAGCCACAACTAACTAACAACCCGTAACGAACCTGCTTCGCAAATTAGCGCAGTATTTTTCGTTGGAATATGGAGATCATGGTGATTCTGAAGTTTTGAAGTGAAATAATGTACATATTTTCTTTATTGCGAAAATGACTTACACAATAAAGAAGATATGTTCATTAGATCGTCTTAAAGACCTCTACGCTCTTGAATAAGTGAAATTTGTTACTTTAATTAGCGAAGCTGGTTCGCCCTGAGGTCGGGCTGATGTTTAAGTAAGTGGATAATTGCGGTAATTTATTATTGAGAACTACTATTTGTCTTTCCGGTTAAGTGCGTGGAACAAAGGATGCTTACTGAGGCGCTATTTGTTAATGTAGATTGGGACAGGAAAGGAATACTAATCGTATAGACATTAAAAATATAAGCAAAGCCCGCTAACCTATGTGGTTGGCGGGCTTATTGATTCTTTTATTAATATAAGACAGTAAAGTTATAGGGTTCAGTAGTAGAAAATTGATCGAATGTATTTCCACGGACTTGAATATAAACAGTTGCACCAGGAGCGATTGTAAGAGTTGTAGATACTTTAATAAAGCCATCTGGAGTACTATCGTAATAGTATCGAGGGATATCACCTGGAACTATGATGGAAAAGCCGTAAACCTTTCCTGCCGGGCTTACTAATTTCGCGGAAAATGATCTTGGACTACCTGTATTATTAGTCCAGCTGTACCAATCAGTATCATAGGGTGAATCGAGTAATGACGATACTCCCAGAATAGGTGCCTGTAATTGGTATGCCGTAGCTTTGGTGTCTGCCCAACCCTCATAGGCAAAAGCAGAGGTGACGCCAGTCAACGATAAAACTAATGTGAGTGCAACAATGATGAGCTTCTTCTTTAACAAAAAAATTCCACCCTTCAAATAAAATTGTAAATACGTTACAAATAGACTCTATCATAAAAATTGGAAGATTGTAATAAAAATTTCATATATTTGGAATAATTGGTTCTCTCTAGAGATGTTGGCATCGGACTAATGATGAAGGATAGAGCGCTTTTGCGCCGGGAATCTAATCCCCAAACGCTTACGATTTTGAAATTGGTATAAGGTGAGTATGCGCTACTTAGGCATGTTGTACGTAACGAGATGTCCGACCGGCTTCAGCGGACATAGGAGGTATGTTTGGATTTGTTTGTTAAACGATACGGTCAGTATATAAAAGAAATAATAAACAAGCCCACTGCAATTTAGGTCAGTGGGCTTGTTTATTATCGAATTTGAGTTTGGGCGACAAATGGGCGACAACTTATATAAATTAAATCCCGTGTAATATATAAACCTTGATTTATAAGGTTTTCTGAAAAAAATCGAGGCCCTCTTTCGAGAGCCTCTTTCATGGGAGAGGAGAAACCGGACGAAGAGCTTATGGGGAAACGTAAGTCTTCTCCGCGGTTGTCTACGGCATCTTCCGACGCCGATGATTTTATCTTGTCCGGTTTGTGGGGGAATATACCTTGGCATCCAAAAAAAATTGCAAAACCGCGTCTGCAGGAACAGAAGCTTTTTCAACGGCTATAAATTATGTTACGATAAGCGGGACAGTATACGAAGGGGGCAAAATGCAGTGAGAGTCATTGCAGGCGCGGCAAAAGGCCGTACGCTGAAAGCCGTTCCCGGCATGAATACGCGTCCTACGACAGATAAGGTGAAGGAAGCGATTTTCAGCATGATCGGGCCGTATTTCGACGGAGGCGTGGCGCTGGATTTGTTTGCCGGCACCGGCGCACTCGGAATTGAGGCCTGGAGCAGAGGCGTCGAGCGGACGATCTTCATCGACCGTGAGAAAATAAGCATCGATATTATCCGGCATAACACGGAGATAGCGGGAATGGGCAGCGCGGCGGAAATTTACCGCAACGATGCGGAGCGGGCGATCAAGCTGCTGGAGAAGCGGGGAATCGTATTTAAGCTCGTGTTTCTAGACCCTCCTTATAGGATGATTCAGATGGATGAGCTGATGACTGATTTAGCACAGCGATCCATGCTGGAGGAAGAAGCAATTATCGTCGTGGAACATGATGCGGCGCATCTTTACCCCGAGCACATCAAGCAATTTGAGCAATTAAAACAATCCAAGTACGGAGATACAGCGGTAACGATTTACCGATACATACCGTCTGACAGCATGAATGGGGGACAAGCAGATGAGTGAGAAGCTTCGCGTGGCGGTATATCCCGGCAGCTTTGATCCAGTTACGTTTGGACATTTGGACATTATTCGCCGATCGGCAAAGCAATTTGATCAATTAATTGTAGCGGTGCTTAATAATACGAGCAAAAATCCGCTTTTTACCGTTGAGGAGCGGAAAGAAATGCTGCGCGAGGTAACGAGCGACATACCGAACGTTACGATAGACAGCTTCCGGGACTTGCTTGTACGCTTTATGAAGTCACGCAACGCCAACGTCATTATCCGAGGCATTCGCTCGGTAACCGATTTTGAATATGAGCTTACGCTAGCTTCGACCAATCATTTGCTCGACAGTGATATCGATACGATATTTATGATGACGAATCCAAAGTATTCGTATTTGAGCTCCAGCATCGTGAAGGAAATCGCTCAGTTTAAGGGCGAAGTGACGGAGCTGGTGCCACAGGCGGTGGAACGTCGTCTGGTCGAAAAATATAAATAAGATTAGTGTCTCCTGCCGCCATTGGTATTCCGAATACTAACGGAACGATTTGCGGGAGGAGTCAGTTTTGTGATGAGAGACAGTAACACACAGGCGGCAGCTACGGCCGCTGCGCAAGCGAGCGCATAAGGCCATAGACCGGGCAGGTCGCTGACAGTCAGCGGCAGCGGCGCATTCATGGGGTCGCCATGCGAAAGCATGGCGGCCTCTGTTTTTACGCTGCTGCCGTCTCCGCCAAAAAAGACGGGGAGCGGCAAAGGCAGCCAAGCGAGGGCGGCTTGCGCAGGTTTCCACAACAGCAGCGCGAATAACGCGGCGTGCACCGCATGGAGCAATCGCGAGCCGATGAAGGGGAGCAGTTTCAGCCCGGTGCCCGAGACGGCGTAACCCGCCTGCAAAATAGCGCTGATGCCGCTCCATGCGAGCACAGCGGCTACAAGTGCAGCGTTGACGGATGCGCTGCTTAGCGGCCCTTGCCAAACGGCTGCTGCATATGCGCCGAGATGGCCTTCTAGCAGCGCGGGCAACGAGAGGTCCAGCGCTCCATTTGGCGCGACGAACTGGAGCAGCGGCTGCGCCAAGCGGGCTACAACGGAGGCGAATATAATAAAGCCGCCGACAACCATTAGCTTCTGTACGCCGGAGTATACGGCGTCGCCTAGCACTTTGCCGAAGCCTCGGCCGTCCTCCTCGCGGGCAGAAGTGATTGCCGCTGCGGCTCTGCCAAGCAGACCGCCTCGGCCGTCAGTTAGCCCGGCTTGGCGGTCGCGCCCAGGCTCCATAGCTGGATCGGGCTTGCGTCTTCGCAACAGCGCTTGCAGCCCAAAAGTCCAGAGCGCCGATAGCCATACGGCTGCAGCAATGATTATGCCTAGCTCAGGACGATGCATAAATCCTGCTCCAATGACAATAAGCATGAACATCGGGTTTGGCATATGCGACAAGGCCAGAAGCCGTTGACCATCGCGTGGGGATAACACTTCGCGACGCCTCAAATCGGCGGTAGCTTCTGCTCCGGCAGTGAAGCCGGACATCCAGCCCAGCACTAGCGGCAGTGCGGCGTCGCCCGGCAGCTTGAACAGCTTCCGCATCGGGGCTTGCATGAGTACGCCGAGGCCGTGGGCGAGCCCAAAGGCGGCGATCATTTCAAAAAGGACAAGGAACGGAAGCAGTCCGGGGAACACAATTGTCCACCAGACGGTTAGTCCTTGCAAAGATGCTTGAAAAGCGGCGTCCGGCATGCGAATGACAGCGCCGATAAGGGTGAGCGATATAAAAGCAAGCAAAATCGTACGGGCCATGAGCCGATCACTCCATTTGTAAAGGCGATTTTAAATCCGGACAGCTTGGTCGATTGTAAATTGTACGCTTGCGTGGACAAGGATAGACCAGTTGGTTAAGCAGCAGTGAAGAGAGGAGGGAAGCTATGAGAGAAGGATTCAAACGTGTTGGAATCAAAAATATCGTTCTTGTTGCCGCGACGGCTGTTTTCATGTGGTTTCTGTTATTTGCGCCGTCGCCGTATGTCATTTATGAACCGGGAATCGCGGCTGGAACGGGTTCAATGGTAACAATCGGTCCAGAAACTACTACGGAGATGCCGGTGACCAGTAGTGTAGAGGGCGGAGCTTTTCTCATGACGACGGTCAAGTTGACCGACACGAATTATTGGGGAGCAATCCGCTCCAATTGGCAGCGAGATGCGGAGGCTTTGTCTAAGACTAGCATTTTGAAAGGTTACACCGACGAGCAGTATCAGCAGCGGATGAATGTCATTATGCATGGCTCTCAAAATGATGCCATCGAAGCGGCGTACAGGTTCGCCCACGTACCTTACCATACGGTTCCTGCAGGGGTGATGGTATCAGGTTCAAGCCGTTCGGAAAACGGCTTGCTGCCAGGCGATTCAATTATTAAGGCAGAAACTAAAGAAGTTGCCGGACTGGATGATTTAGCCGCTGTGTGGCGGACTAAGCAAGCCGGTGATCAAGTTCGGTTGACGGTATTAAGAAACGAATCGGAGCTTGACCTGACGATGAAGCTGGAGGCATTTAACGGGAGCTTGACGAAGGAACGGCTGTCATTGGCGCTTGGAGGCGCTCAGCTTTCCGAATACCGGGAGCTTGCGCCAATTGACGGGAATCTAGCGCTGTCTATTAATGCGGGAGAAATCGGCGGCCCTTCGGCCGGCCTCATGTTCGCTTTGCAATCATTGGATTTATTGACGGACGGAGATTTGACCGGCGGACAAATCATCGCAGGTACGGGCACGATCGATCCAACCGGGAAAGTCGGGGAGATTGGCGGAATTGGCTATAAAATAGTAGCCGCGGATCAGGCAGGCGCAAGATTGTTTCTCGCGCCTGCCGGCAATTACGAGGAAGCTGCGAAAAAAGCGAAACGAATCCGCACCTCGATGCAGGTCGTTCGAGTGTCCACGCTCGCGGAAGCAGTTGCTGCATTGGAAGCTTTTCAATCAACTAAATCATAATCGGCTTGCCGGTAAAATCACGGTACATCGCCGCTGCAGAAGCATGTCCCGGTTGCGCAAGCATATAGGCCGCAGAGGCTTGAATGTCTAGCTGGAGGTAATGATAAGGCTCCTGCGCTTTCGAAGCGCTCAGGAGTACGGGCAGCGCAGCATGGGTGCGCATCCGGCGAAGCAGCTCCTTGCCTTTCCCAGTAAATCCGAGCACTCGGATGTATTGAACGCCGGATGCGAGCTTGTCAGCCGTAAAATCTTCTTTGCGATGCCCAAGCAATATGGACAATAACGCCCGCTGCAGCTTCGTGCGGGTATAACGCTTAGTCTTCAGCGCCTCAAGGAGTGATTCTACTCCGGAATCGGCAAGCTTCGGCATTGCAGCTGCTATGCGGTGCTCCAGCCCTTCGGCAATTTCTCTCAGCTCGCCGAGCTGGGCTGGGGAGCGGGTAACGATGCTGTGGAACAGAGCAGGGGAGAAGGTTTCCCAGCTTACGGGACTGCGGCTTGCCGCCCACTCCTGTTCCATGACACTGTATGTAGAAGCTGGAACGTAAGGTCGGCTGCCTGCCAGTTCCCGCTTGTCCAGAAGCAGCTTGCGGATCGCCGTCGCGCTGGCGATTGCATGATCTGTCACGTCTGTCTGGTTGTAATCAGATTTCTCGCGGCGGATCGTGTAGGGCTCCATTCGTCCTTGAAGCCGCTCCAGCGCAATTAAATAATGAAGGCCTAGCGTGTGGTTCGGCTGTGCGAACGGAAATACCGCCGCTTCCTCGCGACCGATGTGGGCCAGATAAGCGCTAATGGCTGTGCTGTACGCGCTTGGATAAGCACTGCCGCTCGCCAGCTCCTCCTTGAGCAGCGCCTTGAAGGCTGGTGGCTCATGCGCAACGACGCGGGCCGCTTCGCGCAGCGCGTCCAGTTCGCCGCTCTCTGTACCAAAGCAGAAGGCGTCCACGACGCCAGTAGCCTCCAGCAAGGCGACAGCGCCGTATGCGAACCATTCCGCGGCCTGTGTCGCGTAGGCTGCCGGCAGCTCGATGACGAGGTCGCAGCCGCCGCGCAGAGCGGCTTCGGTACGCGCCCACTTGTCCATGACCGCGGGTTCGCCGCGCTGGAGGAAGTTGCCGCTCATTACGGCGACGACGGAATCGGCGCCCGTTATTTTTCGCGATTGCTGCAAATGATATTGATGTCCGTTGTGAAACGGGTTATACTCGACAATTAGTCCTACTGTTCGCATACGGCCGCTCCTTGCTTCTCGAATGAATATATGATCCATCATAGCATAGAGCAGGATCGGGATTCACGGCAGGATCGTGAAAGGCGTGAAAATGTTGACAAAACAGTGCTGGGATAGATATAATAAATTTTGTTTGTTTGGGGTGATCTGATGCAGTTTCATGTACAGGAAACAATGTCCAAGGGGTTGAAGGCGAAGGTGGAGGAATCCATCGACGTAACCGACCTGTTTGAAGGACGCAGCGATGTCATTAGCAAGGGTCCGCTCCATGTGGCGCTTCAAGTAACAGGCAATGAAGGCGGGATTACGGTTGATGGTGAATTGACCATCGATTGGGAGCTTGCTTGCTCCAGATGCCTGGATCCTGTGAAAGAACACACAGTTATTCCTTTCTTCGAGCAGTTCAAGCCAGCGTCCGAATCGGACGAGGGGGAGAACGAAGACGACGAAGAGAGTGACGTCATTGCAGTGGCTGGAGACAGACTGGATCTGAAACCTTTTGTGGAAGAAGCGCTTCAGCTCTTTATGCCTTTTGCTCCGTTATGCAGTGACGATTGCAAAGGACTTTGCCAAACTTGCGGGCAAAACTTAAATGAACACACATGCGGCTGCAAGACGGAACGGATTGATCACCGTCTGGCAGTGCTCAAGGACTTGTTCAAAGAAGAACAATAACGCAATGCTGATTGATTTTGTGAAGGAGGTGGGAAATATGGCAGTACCTCAAAGAAGAACGTCCAAGACTCGCCGCGACAAACGTCGCACGCATTTCAAACTGGCGGTGCCGGGTATGGTAAAATGCGAGCAATGCGGAGAGCTGAAACTGGCTCACCACGTATGCAAAGTGTGCGGATACTACAAAACGAAAGAGATTATTGCTCAATAATCTCGGGATTCCCACAATAGCACTTCATTGCGATGAGGTGCTATTTTTTATATACTTAAGATTAGTACCTGGTGATAATATCAGCTATAAAGCGCCTCGCGGAGACGGTGTTGCCGCCCGCATGGTTAACTATAAGCGTGCATTTATATGAATCAGCCTATACATTCTTAATTTATAACAAAGCTGTCGGTTTGGTTTTAAATTAGAATGGGAGTCACTATACTGTAAAGGTGGTGCCGACGATGGAACGCATGCCCAAACGGCAGCGGCATCAGCTGCTCGCCCGGTTAATTGACGAAAATCCGTTTATGACGGACCGAGAGCTCACCCGCCATTTGAAAATCAGCATTCAGACGATTCGTTTGGATCGCATGGAGCTGGGCATTCCTGAGCTGCGTGAGCGCATGAAGCTGATGGCTGAACGCTCCTACGATTCGGTTCGGTCACTGCCGCTGCATGAGGTGATTGGCGATATCGTCGACCTGCAGCTGGACAAAAGCGGCATATCGATATTTGAAATACGCGATGAACATGTTTTCTCTCGCACCGGCATTGCCCGCGGCCATCATGTATTTGCGCAGGCGAATTCATTGGCGGTTGCTATTATAGATGACAAAATTGCTTTGACGGTAACGGCGGACATCCGATTCATCCGGCCGGTCAAGCTGGGTGAAAAATGCATTGCGAAAGCATATGTACGCTCCATTTCCGGCGAACGGAACAAGTCCAAGGTAGAATTGTTTACCTATGTGGGCGACGAGATGGTGTTCCAAGGCAATTTTGTCATTTATCGTTCTGCCGGAGATGCGGAAAACGAAGGAGGAGACGGACATGCGGATCGCCATTGACGCAATGGGCGGCGATCATGCCCCCGGATTAATTGTACAGGGGGCGGTTGAAGCTGCGAGAGAATGGCCGGATACGGAACTGCTGCTTGTTGGCGATACAGCGGTTATTGAACCGCTGCTCCAAGGACAGAAACCGGCTAATTTGCAGCTTCACCATACGGATGAAGTGATCGGAGCCGACGAAGAGCCTGTAAAGGCTGTTCGCCGGAAAAAGGGAGCTTCAATGGTCGTAGCCGGACAGCTTGTTCGGGAAAAACAGGCGGATGCCATGCTTTCGGCAGGTAACACTGGTGCATTGATGACGACGGGCTTGCTCGTTGTCGGCCGTCTGGACGGCATAGAGCGTCCTGCGCTTGCACCGATGCTGCCGACGATGGACGATATCGGCGTTCTGGCGCTTGATTTGGGCGCCAACATGGATGCGAAGCCGGAGCATTTACTCCAGTACGCAATAATGGGCAGTATTTATCGTTCGAAAGTGCACGGCATGGAGAAGCCTCGAGTGGGCCTGCTTAATGTCGGTACGGAAGAGAAGAAGGGCAATGAGCTGACGAAAGCGGCTTATGATCTGCTCACAGATGCCCCTATTAATTTTATCGGTAATGTGGAATCAAGAGATATTTTGCAGCGCAGCTGCGATGTTCTCATTTGTGACGGCTTCGCTGGCAACATTATGCTGAAGTCGATGGAAGGAACCGCAGGGTCGTTGTTGAATTACTTGAAGGACGCTTTCGGCGAATCGATGATGACGAAGCTCGCGGCGGCGATCATGCTGCCAAGACTCCGGAAGCTGAAGAAAAAAATGGACTATAAAGAGCATGGAAGCGCGCCGCTGCTCGGTTTGAACGGACTGGTCATGAAATGCCACGGTTCATCCGATGCTTTGGCAGTGAGAAGCGCGGTTCGTCAAGCGCGGACGGCGATTCAAGGACAACTGACCGAATCGATTGCAGCGGAAATAAGCGGGAAGTGAGTGAGTGGAATTGAGTTTACATCCTGTAGGCATTATTGGATCGGGCAAATATGTTCCCGACCGGATCTTATCGAACCAAGAGCTGGAGCAAATGGTAGAAACGAATGATGAATGGATTGTAACCCGTACTGGCATTCGCGAGCGCAGGCTTGCTGCGCCGGAGCAGGCGACATCCGATCTGGCATATGAAGCGTCGAAGCAAGCAATTGAAGCGGCGGGACTGACGGCAGAGGACATTGATCTTATTATCGTGGCTACGATTACTCCGGATATGTTTTTCCCGTCCACCGCATGCTTGCTGCAAGATAAGTTGGGCGCGAAACGCGCTGCAGCGTTTGATCTTTCGGCGGCTTGCTCCGGATTTATTTACGGCTTGGCTACCGCATCGAATATGATCGCAACCGGCATGTACAAGCATGTATTGGTCGTTGGTGCAGAGACATTGTCGCGGATTACGGATTATACCGACCGCAACACCTGTATTCTGTTCGGCGACGGCGCTGGCGCAGTCGTACTTGGCCCTGTTGAGCAAGGCCGCGGCTTCCAATCCTTTGTGCTTGGCGCGGACGGGAGCGGCGGAGAGCTGCTTAAAGTAGACGGCGGCGGTTCCCGCACGCCAGCTACAGAAGAAAGCGTTCAAGCCAAGCAGCATTATATTCAGATGGCCGGAAATGACGTGTTCAAGTTCGCGGTGCGCATTATGGGCGGAGCAGCTGAAGAAGCACTGGAGAAAGCCGGTTTGACGAAGGAAGATATCGATCTGCTTGTTCCGCATCAAGCGAATATCCGCATTATCCGGTCCGCCCTTACACGGCTTGATCTGCCGGAAGAGAAAGCGATGATCAACCTCGACAAATACGGCAACGTATCCGCTGCATCCATTCCGATTGCATTAGCGGAAGCAGTTGAAGAAGGACGAGTAAAGCAAGGCGATTGCCTGGTGCTTGTCGGCTTTGGCGGCGGCCTGACTTGGGGCGCATCGGTTCTGAAATGGTAACGGAGGGGACTTATTCATGAGTAAAATAGCATTCGTATTTCCCGGCCAAGGCGCGCAAGCGGTAGGCATGGGGAAAGACGTATACGATTCCGTGCCTGCGTCGCGTGCGATCTTTGAACAAGCTGACGAGGCGCTTGGTTTCTCGGTTAGCGATATTATTTTTAACGGACCGGACGAGCAGTTGAAGCAGACAGCGAATACCCAGCCAGCTCTGCTGACGGTTAGCGTTGCGCTGCTTGAAGCGCTCGAAGGCCGCGGCTTAAAGCCGGATTACGTAGCCGGTCACAGCCTTGGCGAATACAGCGCGTTAGTTGCTGCAGGTGTTTTGTCATTCGCTGATGCGGTGCGCACAGTAAGAGCGCGCGGAGAATTTATGGAGCAAGCGGTTCCTAGCGGTCAAGGCGCGATGGCGGCTGTATTAGGCGCGGAACGCGATTCTTTGGCTGCGCTTTGCGCGGCTGTTACAGACGGCGGGAATGCGGTTGAACTGGCGAACGTGAACTGCCCGGGACAAATCGTCGTTTCCGGAACGGCTGCCGGCGTTCAAGCGGTAGTAGAGCGCGGGAAAGAAGAAGCAGGAGCGAAACGGGTTATTCCGCTGGAAGTAAGCGGTCCGTTCCACTCCTCCTTGATGAAGCCTGCGGCCGAGAAGCTTGGCGTGGTACTGGAAGGCGTAAGCATGGGGGATGCGGCCGTTCCGGTTATCGCCAATGTAACGGCTTTGCAGGTAACGGAAGCTTCCGACATCCGCCGTCTGCTCGTGGAACAGGTGTATTCGCCAGTGCTTTGGGAAGACAGCATCCGCTATCTGATCGAGCAAGGCGTTGATCATTTTGTTGAGATTGGTTCCGGCACTGTGCTTGCAGGACTGATCAAAAAAATCGATAAAAACGTTCGCGTGACTTCGATTAACAGTGCGGCGGCAATCGAAGCGTTGAATTAATGCTATATTTTTGCTAAGGAGGGTGTGCGATGTTTGCCAGTTTGGAAGGCAAGAAAGCGCTCGTTACGGGTGCGTCGCGCGGCATAGGCCGGGCGATCGCTATTGCGCTGGCAGAAGCCGGTGCGGATGTTGCGATCAACTATTCGGGCAGCGAAGCGGCTGCGGCGGAAACGGCGCAAGCAGTAGAAGCGCTTGGACGCCGTGCCATTACGCTCAAAGCCAATGTCGGGAAAGCGGATGAATTTGATGCGATGGTGAAAGAAGTCGTTGAACAATTCGGAGCGCTCGATATTTTGGTGAATAACGCAGGCATTACAAGAGATAATTTAATTATGCGTATGAAGGAAGAAGAATTTGATCAAGTTATTGAGACGAACTTGAAGGGCGTCTTCAACGGGATCAAATCCGTAACGCGTACGATGATGAAGCAGCGCTCAGGCCGCATTATCAACATTTCTTCGGTGGTTGGCGTGCTCGGAAATCCGGGACAAGCCAACTATGTGGCCGCGAAAGCGGGTGTCATCGGACTTACCAAGGCAAGCGCGCGTGAATTGTCCTCTCGCGGCATTACAGTCAATTGCGTCGCTCCGGGCTTTATCCAGACGGATATGACGGACAAGCTGCCCGAGGAGACTCGCGATGCGCTGGCCAAGGACATTCCGCTTGCCCGTCTCGGAAGCCCTGAGGATATCGCTCATGCGGTAAGATTCCTGGCTTCCGATGCCGCTTCTTATATGACTGGCCAGACCGTTCATGTGGACGGCGGCATGTACATGTAAGGATGCGTAAAAGCCGCGCCAGCTCTTGGCTGACGCGGTCCGGGCAGGAATTAAAACGGTTACGTATGGCATTTTATCTTTAATTCTCGTATAATACCAAAGAGGAGGTGAACCGGATGTCCGAAGTAGTAGAACGTGTAAAACGTATCGTCGTCGACCGACTTGGCGTAGACGAAGCGGAAGTCACGCTGGAAGCTTCCTTTAAAGATGACCTCGGCGCTGACTCTCTTGATGTCGTTGAATTGGTCATGGAGCTGGAAGACGAGTTTGATATGGAGATCTCTGATGAAGATGCAGAGAAAATCACCACAGTGGGAGAAGTAGTTAATTACATACAATCTCTTAACTAAGGAAGCCAGAGTCCCGTTGTAACAGACGGGACTTCTCTCCATATGAAGCAGGGTTGCGATAAGCATCCAACATGAAGGCATGAATGAGCTGGCAAGCTTTTTATATATAAATCACGATGCGTTAAGAAGCGTATCCAAATAGCTGTTCTTGAGGTGAATCGAATGAAACAGAGAGTTGTCGTAACTGGCATGGGGGTCATGACCTCGCTCGGATCGGAATTGGATCAGTTCTGGGGGAATTTGCTGGAGGGCAAATCGGGCGTTTCTCATATCGAGGCTTTTGATGTGTCCGAATACCCGACGCAAATTGCTGCAGAAATTAAAAACTTCAATCCTGAAGATTTTCAATTAGATAAAAAAGAAGCTCGCCGTATGGACCGTTTCGTACAGTTTGCATCCGTTGCAAGCTTGTCGGCGGTGAAGGATTCCGGAATCGTAGTCGGGGAAAATGTCGACGCAGAACGCATCGGCGTTATGATCGGCTCCGGTATTGGCGGATTGGGCACTTGGGAAGACCAGCACAACATTTTGCTTGAAAAGGGACCAAAGCGTGTAAGTCCGTTTTTCATCCCGATGATGATCGCAAATATGGGTTCTGGCCAAGTATCGATTCTGACTGGTGCGAAAGGCCCGAATAGCACGGCGGTTACCGCTTGTGCAACGGGTACGCATTCCATCGGCGATTCGTTCAAGCTGATTCAGCGCGGTGAAGCCGATGTGATGATCTGCGGAGGCGCGGAGGCGACGATTCGTCCAACCGGTCTTGCAGGATTCTGCTCCATGCGGGCCATGTCGGTGCGCAATGATGAGCCGGCTAGAGCAAGCCGTCCGTTCGATACGGACCGTGACGGTTTCGTAATGGGTGAAGGTGCTGGCGTTCTTATTCTGGAATCGCTGGAGCATGCTCAACAACGTGGCGCACGTATCTACGCTGAAGTTATCGGCTACGGCATGAGCGGCGACGCTCATCATATGACTGAGCCAGATCCTGATGGCGCTGCTCGTTGTATGACAAGAGCGCTCAAGGATGCAGGTATTGAGCCAAGTGACATCGATTATATCAATGCGCATGGCACGTCCACTCCGGTAGGCGACCGTTCGGAGACGAAAGCGATTAAGAAGGCGCTGGGCGACCACGCTTATAAAGTTGCTGTCAGCTCGACCAAATCGATGACGGGCCATCTGCTCGGCGCCGCTGGCGGCGTAGAGGCTGTCATTCTTGGCCTGACGCTGCAAAACGGCGTCATTGCTCCGACCATCAACCTGGAAAACCAGGATCCGGAGTGCGATCTGGATTATGTACCGAACAAGCCGCGTAAAGCGGACGTTCGTACAGCGCTGTCCAACTCTTTTGGATTTGGCGGCCACAATGCAACGATCGTGTTGAAAGTTTATGAAGCGTGATACATTCCATGAGCTCCAGTCCAGACTGGAGCTCAAGTTTAAACAGCTGAAGCTGCTGAAGCAGGCGTTCACGCATACGTCTTACGTGAACGAGCATAAGCACAGTTCCATTGAGCACAACGAACGCCTTGAGTTTCTCGGCGACGCTGTGCTCCAATTGCTTGTGTCGGAATATTTGTTCTCTGCCTATCCGCAGCGGCCGGAAGGCGAGTTGACTCGGATGCGCGCATCGGTCGTTTGTGAACCGTCGCTCGCGCAATTCGCCGAACGCCTAGATCTTGGCGCGCATGTCATGCTCGGACGAGGAGAAGAACAGCTTGGCGGAAGGCAGCGTCCTGCGCTGTTGGCCGATTTGTTCGAAGCCTTTGTCGGCGCTATATATTTGGATGCCGGAATCGACCGGACGCGGGTGTTTCTGGAAGCTCATATGTTTCCCTTCATCGAGTCCAACGATTATGGCCTGCTCGTGAAGGACTTCAAATCGAAACTGCAGGAGCGAGCGCAGCATAACGGTCTCGGTCCGGTAGAATACCGGATTACCGAAGAGCGTGGACCAGCGCACGACCGTGAGTTTGTCGTAGAGGTTTTTCTCGGGGAGACAGCTTATGGCAGCGGGGTCGGGCGGACGAAGAAAGAAGCGGAGCAGCGCGCTGCGTCACAGGCGTGGCAATCGTTGTCAACCGAATAGAAGATGGGTTTGTTTCGGATGCGCGTCCCGCGAGGCGGCGCTTGCGAAACAAACCCGTTTTTATTTAAGCAGGAAATTTGGGCAATCCGCGAAAAAAGCGCAGCAGACCGAGCGCTGCAGGGTAAAATGGTTAACGGGCGCCTGTAAGTTGTGTTACAATATACGTTGAGGTGAAAGCCAAGTTATGTTCCTGAAACGGATCGAATTAGCGGGATTTAAATCATTTGCCGACAAAACGGAGATGGAATTCGTGACCGGCATTACCGCTGTTGTCGGGCCTAACGGCAGCGGCAAAAGCAATATTTCAGACGGCATCCGTTGGGTGCTCGGTGAGCAGAGTGCAAAGAGCTTGCGCGGCGGGAAGATGGAAGACATTATTTTTGCCGGCAGCGACGCGCGCAAAGCGGTCAACTACGGCGAGGTGTCATTGACGCTCGACAACGGTGATGGTGCACTGCCGCTGGAGTACAACGAGGTGACGGTTACGCGCCGGGTTCACCGGAGCGGCGACAGCGAGTATATGATCAACAAGCAGCCTTGCAGGCTGAAGGATATTACGGAGCTTTTCATGGATACGGGCATCGGCAAGGAAGCGTATTCGATCATCGGTCAAGGCCGGATCGAGGAAATTTTAAGTACGCGCTCCGAGGACCGCCGCGGCATCTTTGAAGAGGCTTCCGGTATTGTGAAATACAAGTCTCGCAAGCGCGAGGCGCAGAAAAAGCTGGAGGAAACAGAAGGTAATCTGCTTCGTATTCACGACCTGGTAACGGAGCTTGAGGATCAGGTTTTGCCGCTGCGCGAGCAGTCGGAGAAGGCGATCCATTACAAGCAGCTCAAGGAACAGCTGAAGACGCAAGAGATATCGATGTACGTACATAATATTGAAAATGTGCATAGCTCCTGGGCAGAGGCCAATGAAAAGCTCGATCGGCTGAAGCGGGAGCAGTTAGAGTTGTCTACCGTCGTAAGCAAGCATGACGCGCATCTGGAGAAGGACCGGCTTGCATTGCGCGAGCTGGAGGAAGCGCTGGATCGTTTGCATGAATCGATGCTCCAGTACAGCGAGGAGTATGAGAAATGCGAAGGCTACGGCGAGGTGCTCAAGGAGCGCAAACGCAATCTGGAGCAAAATAAACGCCAGCTGGAAGAAACGACTGCTGCGCAGGACGAGCGTATCGCTTCATTAACGAAAGAAGAAGCAGAATTCCGAAGCAAAACTGCCGTATTGGAGCTTCAATTGGCTGAATTAAAAACCAAATTAGCGGAGGAAGAAGTTCACTTAATCGGTGTTGCCGGCAATGCTGTGGCGGATGCTGAGGAGACGCTAAAGGGCGAATTGCTCGATGTGTTGAGCACGATGGCACAATTACGCAACGAAATCCGTTATTCAGCGCAGCAGCAGGAAGCCGTTCAACGCCGGATGGAAAGACTGTCTGACGACGAAGCGAAATGGAATGAGCAGCATCAGAAGCTTACGGCTAGACGGCTAGAGCTGGAAAAGCAGCTCGAAGCTACACTGAAAGCAATTAATACGAACCGGAACAAATATATTGACGAGGCGGAAAGGTCCAAAGAAATCGGACAATACGTCGAGGATGCAACGGCTGCCATTCGCAAGTGGGAGCAAAAGCTGGAATCGCAAATTTCCCGCCGCGATACGATGAAGGAAATGCAAGATGCGCTGGACGGTTTTATGCAAGGGGTCCGGGAAATTCTGAAAGCATCGCGCCGGTCTTCAGGCGGCATTGCTGGTGTCCATGGCGCGGTAGCCGAGCTGATTCGGGTGCCGGAGCGTATAGAGACGGCTGTTGAGACCGCGCTTGGCGGAGCGATGCAGCATATCGTTATGGAAGACGAGAAGTCGGCGCGAATTGCGATCAGCTTCCTGAAGCAGCGTCAATTGGGGCGGGCTACTTTCCTGCCGCTCGACGTCATTCGCGGAAGACATATTTCGGAGCATGACAAGCGACTGGCTGAAGATGTTGAAGGCTTCGTCGGTGTAGCCGCCGATTTGGTCGCGAGCGATGCGAAGTACGAGGCAATCGTCAAAAGCTTGCTTGGTAATGTACTGCTTGCCGAAACGCTGGAGCAGGCAAACCGGATCGCTTCGAAATGCCAATACCGCTATCGAGTCGTGACGCTGGAAGGTGATGTCGTCAATGCGGGCGGTTCTATGACTGGCGGCAGCTTGCAGAAAAAAGGGGCGAGCTTGCTCGGCCGGGGCCGTCAGATCGAAGCGCTGGATAAGGAAATTAAAGAAGCGCAAACGACAATTACGCAGCTGCGGGACAAGCTGAGCGACCTGCGTAAGGAGCAATCCATTTTGAACCATAAAATGGAGGAGCTGCGGGCAGGATCAGAACAGAGCCGGATTGAGGAGCAGCAGGTGAGAGCCGAACTGCAGCAGTTGAATAACGAAGCGAAGCATCTGGGCGAGCAAGAGCAGCTATTCTCTGCAGATCGTAACAGTCATTTGGCTGAGCGGAAGTCGATGGAGCAAACCGCTGCGGAGGCGGAAGTCCGGCTGGAGCAGTTGCAGGCAGATGAAGTCAGGCTGCAAGAAGCGATTCGCTTGGCGGAGGACCGCCGTAAAGCGAGCGAATCGGCTAAGGAAGAGCTTCAAGGCCAGTTAACGGACTTGAAAATCGCCGTTGCCAAGACGGACTCGGAGAAGCTTAGCTTCGAAGATCAGGCGACGCGGGTGCGCAGCGATATTCAGCGCGCCAAGCAGGAGCTGAGCGGTTATCGTTCGCTGCTGGCGCAGCAGGAAGAGGAACTGGCTCGTCACGGACAGGAAACGGTTGAGCAGATCGAGCAGTTGAATCATTTGCGCCTGAAGAAGCAGGAATGCGCCGAGCAGACCGATCTCAAGCGTTCAGCACGCGCTGAACGTACGCGTGAATTGGAGCAGGGCGAGAGCGAAACGAAGGAACAGCGGGCGCAGCTTCGCAATGTGGAGGAGCAGCTTCGTCAGACGGAAATCGCAGCCAACCGGCTCGATGTGGAGCTCGATAACTTGCTGCGCAAGTTGAGCGAAGAGTATGAGCTGAGCTTTGAATTGGCGAAGGAGCGGTATCCGGTGCCTGAGGACGTTGTTGGCACACAAAATGCTGTTCGTGAACTGAAACGTCAAATTACAGCGCTTGGGGATGTAAACTTGGGTGCAATTGACGAATACGAGCGCGTTAAGGAACGGTTTGAATTCCTTACCGAGCAGAAGAATGATTTGGTGGAAGCGAAGACGACGCTGTATCAGGTTATTCGCGAGATGGATGAAGAGATGTCCAAACGGTTCAAAACGACCTTTGAAGCGATACGCGGCCATTTCGTCGTCGTGTTCTCGAAGCTGTTCGGAGGCGGACGGGCGGATCTCGTTCTAGTCGAGCCGGATCGCGTGCTCGATACGGGGATCGATATCGTGGCACAGCCGCCAGGCAAGAAGCTGCAAAACCTGCAGCTGTTGTCCGGCGGCGAACGGGCCTTGACAGCGATCGCGCTGTTGTTTGCAATTCTGCAAGTGAAGCCCGTTCCATTCTGCGTTCTCGATGAGGTCGAAGCGGCGCTTGATGAAGCGAACGTAGCCCGCTTTGCACAATATTTGCGAGAATTTTCCGGACTTACGCAGTTTATCGTCGTTACTCACCGTAAAGGGACGATGGAGGAAGCCGACGTGCTGTACGGCGTAACGATGGAAGAGGGCGGCGTATCGAAGCTCGTATCCGTCCGGCTGGAGGAGCAGGTGGATGAAGAAGAGCCTGCAACGGCCTAGCCTGTCTGAGCAGGTTCAAGTTGAGAGCATATATTCAAATATAAACAGATAGATAGAATTAATATCATTCAGCAAGAGAGAAGACACCCAGGAGCAACCTGTAGGGAGGAAACATACGTGAGCTTTTTTAAGAAACTGAAGGAAAGCATCGCTTCCAAGACGGAGGCGGTTACGAATATTTTTAAAGAAGGCTTGACCAAAACCCGTACCGCTATCGTGGAAAAGGTGGAAGAGCTGATTACGAGAAGGAAAAAAATCGACGAGGAGTTTTACGAGGAGCTGGAAGAAATTCTAATTGGCGCCGATGTAGGCGTTAATACAGTGATGCAGCTGATCGAAGACCTTCGCAGCGAAGTGAAGAAGCGTAAGATCGAGGATGCTTCCGATTTGCAGCCAGTTCTTTCCGAGAAGCTGGTTGGTCTGCTCAAGGGGGAAAGCAATCCAGGATTGCAAATGGCGAAGAGCGGAGAAATTACGGTTATTCTATTCGTAGGCGTCAATGGCGTCGGCAAAACGACGACGATCGGCAAGCTCGCTCATAAATTCAAAAGCGAGGGCAAAAGCGTTCTGATGGCAGCAGGCGATACGTTCCGTGCAGGCGCGATCGAACA
This sequence comes from Paenibacillus radicis (ex Gao et al. 2016), assembly GCF_014641555.1. Classification (GTDB taxonomy): domain Bacteria; phylum Bacillota; class Bacilli; order Paenibacillales; family Paenibacillaceae; genus Pristimantibacillus; species Pristimantibacillus radicis. The sequence goes on along the minus strand of NZ_BMHY01000009.1, from coordinate 226,716 downwards.
GCTTGAGGTGTGGGGACAGCGGGTTGGCGTCGATGTGATCAAGCAGTCCTCCGGCTCTGATCCGGCTGCGGTTATGTTCGACGCCGTGCAAGCTGCGAAGCAGCGCGGGGTAGACGTCCTGCTGTGCGATACGGCGGGCCGTCTGCAGAACAAGTCGAACCTGATGGAGGAGCTCAACAAAATCTTCCGCGTCATTCAACGCGAGCTTCCTGAAGCGCCGCATGAGGTTTTGCTGGTCCTGGATGCAACGACAGGTCAAAACGCGCTTAGCCAAGCGAAGCTGTTTGGCGAGAAAAGCGGCGTGACTGGCCTCGTGCTCACGAAGCTCGACGGCACGGCGAAGGGCGGTATTGTCATTGCGATCCGCAATGAACTGAACCTGCCGGTGAAGCTGGTTGGTCTCGGGGAGAAGATGACCGATTTGCAGGAATTCGACTCTGAGCAGTTCGTACATGCGCTGTTCGCTGGACTTATTCAACGCGATACCGAAGAGGCTCCGCAATAGGATTAAAGGTGACAAGGCGAAAAGCTTGACAGTGATATCTGCCATCGTGTAAGATAAAAGACGTTGCGCAGGTGTAAAGGACATTTCCTTGACGGACTCGCAACAAACTAGACGTCAAAGACCGGCGGCATATTCACGCCAAGCCGGGTAATGGGACGCGGTGGAGGGATCAAGGATGCTTATTGAAGAGCCGGATGCCCTTGCAAAAACGAATCGAATCAACCTGCTGTTCGATTTCTACGAGCCTCTGCTCACGGAAAAACAGCGCACCTTTCTCAAATATTATTTTCACGACGACTATTCGCTTGGTGAGATTGCTGCAGAATCCGGCATTAGCCGGCAAGCGGTGTACGAGCATGTCAAGCGTGCAGAACAAGTGCTAGAAAGCTACGAGGGCAAGCTTCAATTGCTAGTTAAGCATGAATCGCGCCAGCAGCATTTGGCGGAGCTGGAACGAAGCGTAGCTGAGCTGGCGGTTGGCGAAGCCGAGAAGAAGCGGCTGCTAGCCGCGATTGAACGATTAACAACGACAGAATGAAAAACGGAGGTGATGGATCATGGCGGCATTTGAGAGCTTAACGAACCGATTGCAAAATGTGTTCGGCAAGCTGAGAGGCAAAGGCAAAGTAACTGAGGATGATATCAACGAAGCAATGCGCGAAGTTCGACTGGCGCTGCTTGAAGCCGACGTTAACTTTAAAGTCGTCAAAGATTTTATCGCCAAAGTGAAGGAGAAAGCGCTTGGTCTGGAAGTGTCCAAAAGCTTTACCCCTGGCATGGTCATTATCGATATCGTCAACAAAGAGATGACTGAGCTGATGGGCGGGACGCAGAGCAAGCTGGCGAAAGCGAATAAACCGCCTACCGTACTTATGATGGTCGGCCTGCAAGGCGCCGGTAAAACGACGACGACAGGCAAACTGGCTCGTCTGTTGCAAAAGGGCAACCACAAACCGCTTCTGATCGCTGGCGATATTTATCGGCCAGCTGCGATCAAGCAGCTTCAAGTGCTTGGCGAACAGATCGATGCGCCGGTATTTACGCTTGGCGATCAGACTTCACCGGTTGAGATTGCCCGCGCAGGCTTGCAGCATGCGAAGGATAACGGCAATGATTATGTCATTATCGATACCGCCGGACGGCTGCATATCGACGAAGCGTTGATGGAGGAATTGAAACAAATTCATCAAGTGACGAAGCCGGATGAAGTGCTGCTCGTCGTTGATGCGATGACCGGTCAAGACGCAGTTAACGTTGCACAAAGCTTCCATGAGCAATTGGAGCTTACAGGCGTCGTACTCACGAAGCTTGACGGCGATACGCGTGGCGGTGCCGCACTATCGGTTAAGGCCGTAACAGGCAAGCCGATTAAGTTCGCAGCGATGGGCGAGAAGATTGACGCTCTGGAGCCTTTCCATCCGGATCGGATGGCTTCCCGGATTCTCGGCATGGGCGATATGCTCAGCTTGATCGAGAAGGCGCAAGCCAATATCGATGCCGATAAAGCGGCGGAGATGGAACGCAAAATGCGCAATGCCGAGTTCACGTTCGATGATTTTCTCGAACAGATGGCTCAAGTCCGTAATCTTGGCCCGATTGATCAGCTGATGGACATGCTGCCGGGTATGAACAAGATGAAGGGTATGAAAGACATGAAAGTGGACGAGAAACAAATCGACCGTGTCGAAGCTATCGTTCGCTCCATGACGAAGGAAGAAAAGCAAAAACCGGAAATTTTGAACCATAGCCGCCGTCGCCGGGTTGCTGCAGGCAGCGGAACATCGGTTGCCGAGGTAAACCGACTCATCAAGCAGTTTGACGATATGCGCAAGATGATGAAGCAATTCTCGTCGATGATGGGCAAAGGCTCCAAGGGCATGAAAGGCCTGAAGGGCTTGATGGGTAAAGGCAAGAAGTTTCCGTTCTAATTAAAGCAGTTGTTAGGACTGCGTTCATTATTCGAAGGAGGTGAATTTCCATGGCAGTACGTATTCGTTTGAAACGCATTGGTGCTCATAAAGCTCCATTCTACCGCGTTGTCGTTTCCAACTCCCGTTCCCCGCGTGACGGTCGCTTCATCGAAGAAATCGGTACTTACAATCCGGTTGCACAACCGGCTCAAGTAACGATCGACGAAGAGAAAGCGTTGAAATGGCTGCAAACAGGTGCGCAAGCATCTGATACCGTTCGCGACTTGCTTTCCAAAGCAGGTGTCCTGAAAAAGTTCCATGAGCTTAAGCAACAGAAATAACTGTTGAACAGCGGAGGGCCTTGAGATGAAAGAATTGATTCTTGTCATAGCAAAGGCGTTGGTGGATCATCCAGAGGACGTGCGCGTGCATGAGAAGGATGATGAGCGAGGCACTGTCTACGAGCTGTCGGTACATTCCGATGATATCGGAAAAATTATCGGCAAGCAGGGCCGCATCGCGAAAGCGATGCGAACCGTCGTGACGTCCGCCGCCGTCAAATCTCAGAAACGCGTCATCGTTGACATCATATCGTAATCACATATCGATAAGGGTTAGGATAAATTATCCTAACCCTTTTTCAAAATAGAGAAGTATTGAACGAAAAGGGTTGATACATATGGGAAACAAATGGTATACCGTAGGCAAGCTTGCCAATACGCATGGACTGCGCGGAGAAGTGAAGGTGCTCCCAAGCACCGACTTTCCGGAAGAACGGTTTGCGGTCGGCAATAAGCTGTCCCTGCAGGATGAGCAATCCGGCCGTCAGCTAGAGATCGAAATTACGGCGGCTCGCGAGCAAAAGGGAATGTTTGTATTGAAGCTGAAGGGCTTCAACGACATTAACGAGGTCGAGAAGTATAAAGGATGGCTGCTGAAAATTCCAGAAGCCGAGCAAGGCGAGCTGGAAGACGGCGAATACTACTACCATCAGATTATCGGCTGCAAGGCGGTTACAGAGGACGGAGAAGAGCTTGGCGTGATCTCGGAGATTCTAAGTCCAGGGGCTAATCACGTCTGGGTCGTCGACTTGAGCAAGCCTAAGGGCAAGCAAGTGCTGCTGCCAGTGATTGATGACGTTATTCTGGATGTTGATGTGGCGAACAAGCTGGTGAAGGTACGTCTGCTGGAAGGATTGATGTAAGCGATGCGAGTAGACGTATTAACATTGTTTCCGGAGATGTTCGAGGGCGTGTTTAACGCGAGCATACTGGGTAAAGCGAAGGATAAAGGCATCGTGGATCTGCAAGCCATTAACTTCCGCGACTACTCCAATAATAAGCATAATACAGTCGACGATTACCCATATGGCGGCGGTGGCGGCATGGTGTTGAAGGCAGAGCCTGTGTTTATGGCTGTCGAAGATCTCATGGCTGCTGTACCGCAAGGCAAGCCGCCGCGCATTATTCTGATGTGCCCGCAAGGGGAGACGTTCACACAGCGGAAAGCAGAGGAGCTGTCCCAAGAGGAGCATATCGTATTGATTTGCGGCCACTACGAGGGCTATGATGAACGAATTCGGGAACATCTCGTCACCGATGAGTTATCGATTGGCGATTACGTGCTGACCGGAGGCGAAATTCCGGCGATGACAGTCATCGACAGCGTCGTTCGTTTGCTGCCGGGCGTACTCGGCAACGAAAGCTCTGCTGTAACGGATTCCTACAGCACAGGGCTGCTGGAGTATCCGCATTATACGCGTCCTGCTGTGTTCCGCGACTGGGAGGTGCCTGAGGTGCTCATATCCGGGCATCATAGCCGGATCGATGCCTGGAGGCGCGAGCAGTCGTTGCTGCGTACGTTCAACAGGCGTCCGGACTTGCTGGAAAAGGCGGAGCTGACGCCGAAAGAACGGAAATGGCTGGCCTCGCTTAGCAAGGAAGAGCAGTAGCAAAGGAAAGAGGGACCGATTCAATCGCGAAGGTTTGATTTTCGCGGTGCTCGGTCCCTCTTTTAGTTATGGGGTGTAGAAATTTTGGGTATAATAGACACCATAGTATCCGCCAAAGGCGACTCCTGTGCCGAGCCTAGTTAGATTTTTGCTCAACAGGTTGCTGCGATGGCCGGGTGAATTGATCCAACTGTAGTGAGCATACATACTGTCTGTCTGGCCGGCAGCGATGTTTTCCGCGGCGCTTCGGTATGTAATTCCTTGAGCCTTCATTCGGTCAAACGGTGACTGGCTATCGGGATTATCATGACTGAAATACTTTCGGTCTGCCATGTCTTGACTATGAGCTCTGGCTGATTTGGAGGCTTTGGTGTCCTGGGTGAACAATGAGATACCGCGCCGGGAGCGCTCTGCATTCGCAAGGTCAAAGCTTAGCTGCTCATAGTTCCCTTGAAGCGTGGAAGAGCTGCTATTGCCAGGTTTGCCATAGGCACTGGAATCGGTTTGCATGATGCCGATAATACGGTTTCCGTCCAGACGATCGATAAACAAGGTCGTCGTGATGCTGCCGGAGACGAAGGTATAATCGAACTCGTTCTCATGGCCGTTTTTGCTGCCAATAATCGCAATAGCCTCCGACAGCGTCGTTCCAAGCTTTATTTTAGGCTTGACCTCCCAGTTGGCGGCAGTATTGCTGAATAAAGCGACCACTTTGCTGCCGCGGGTGCCAATCATGGCGAAACGGCTGTAATCATCGTTGTATACTTGCCATGTAAAGCCTTCCTTGGTTTCGTCGCTGCGTTGCGGCTCCCCGAGGACCATCTTTGTTTTAGCGAGCGTGTCTCCAATGGCAATCCCTTGCAGTGCAGCCGGATTCGCTGCTTCGGGAGGAAGCTTGGTTGGAGAAAGCCGCTCTGAATGCTGCGACAGCCTGTACAGGAACGTCAACGCTTCTGCCCGGGTGAGCGTCCCTTGCGGGTAAAAGCCGGTTACTGTCGGAGCCGTACGTCCGGTCGTCAGCTTCTCGTCAAGAAGCCACTGAATGGCTTCTTTCTCTGTCAGGCGTTTGCCTGTTGCAGCACTTGCCATTAGTAAAGCGGCTTGTCCACGGCGGAAGGAACTGTTGTCTGCAACGTCGTAGATGAGCGGCCAGCCCTGTTGTTTTGCATAGCTGTAGTAAGGCTCGTACCAAGGAACGCCGGCAGCGGCCGTTTCGTTGTTGCCATAGGCACGAAGGAGCAGAGCCAAAAATTCGGCTTCATTAATATTGCGGTCGGGGCGGAATTTTCCGTCCTCGTAGCCAGCCGCGAGATTTTGTTCGACAGCCCAAGCGATATAGGTGCTTGCCCAATGGTTTTTCGTATCCGGGAATTTGTCGGTATTAGGAGCTGTGATTGCATTCGCTCCCGTTGAAGGAGAAGCTTGCGCCAATGAAGGCTGTGAAGGAAATAGTGCGGCCAAACCTAGAACGACTGATAAGAAAATGATTGTAGTTCGTGCTCTTGATAGACGGGGCATATAGGTATCCTCTCTACACTAAGTTGTTTGTTTCAGTATACCTAATGATGTCCAGCAAAAACATGTTGAATTTTATAGCCCAATATGATAAAATTGCAAATGTTGTTTGTATTATTCGGGCGGTCCGCTAATAGTGATGAACCTGTTCAATGGGAACATGGCGAGTTATTAAGAACGTCTATGGTGGAAGGAGTGAATCCAAGATGAATCTCGTACAAGCGATTACGCAAGAGCAGCTTCGCAAAGACCTTCCTAACTTTCGTCCCGGTGACACGTTGAAAGTATACGTTAAAGTTATCGAGGGATCCCGCGAGCGGATCCAGCTTTTCGAAGGCGTTGTAATTAAACGTCGCGGCGGCGGTATCAGCGAAACGTTTACAGTGCGCAAAATTTCCTACGGTGTAGGTGTGGAAAGAACTTTCCCGCTGCACTCGCCTAAACTCGACAAAATCGACGTGGCACGCCGTGGTAAAGTACGTCGCGCTAAACTGTACTACCTTCGCAGCCTTCGTGGTAAAGCGGCAAGAATTAAAGAAATTCGTTAAGATGAAACGACAAGAGGGGCTTGCGAAAACAAGCTCCTTTTCGTTATTTATGAACAGAGTTACCAGCCATGAACGGACTACAGATAGAAGGAAGGCGTAGGAATGGATTCACAAAACCGAAATGAAGATCACATAGAGTCCCGAGCAGAACAACTGGCTGGAGCAAACGGCAAAGCGCCGGAGAAGGGCGGACGAGCTTCCAAGGAAATCGTGGAGTGGATTAAGGCGCTTGCGATCGCCATCATTCTCGTCTTCATTATTCGGCAGTTTCTGTTCTCGCCGTTCATAGTCGAAGGGCCTTCCATGCAGCCTAACTTCGAGACGGGCGAGCGCTTGATCGTCAATAAAATATTGTACAATATCCGTGAGCCGAAGCATGGCGAGGTTGTCGTCTTCCATGTTCCGGATCAAGGCAGAGATTTCATTAAGCGTGTCATCGCACTTCCCGGCCAAACGATTCGGGTAGACGGGGATGATGTGTTCGTTAACGACACGAAGATTGAAGAGCCATATATTAAGGAAGCGATTGAAAAGGCTCATGCCGAAGGACGTTTGTACAACGAGAATAAATCGCCTACGTCGAATTACCCGAACGATAAAAACAGTGAAATCACGGTGCCGAAAGGCTATATTTTCGCCATGGGTGACCATCGTGACAATAGTCAGGACAGCCGTGACATCGGCTTCGTATCCGAGAAAGAGCTGATCGGCCGCGCTGATTTTATTTTTTGGCCTATGAGCAAAGTAAGCTTTATTAAGCATTAACAATAGAGAAGCAGAATTGCAGTGAGGTGAGGAAATGACCATTCAATGGTTCCCCGGTCATATGACCCGGGCAAAAAGGCAAATACAGGACAAGCTGAAACTCATCGATATTGCCATTGAGCTATTGGATGCGCGCGTTCCGTTATCGAGCCGCAACCCTATGGTGGATGAAATATTGGGCGGGAAGCCGAGACTGATCGTGCTCAACAAGTCCGATCTTGCCGATCCAAAAGTTACGGAGCAGTGGATCACGTATTTCAAATATGAAGGCCATGAAGTGTTGGCCTTAGATTCGTCAACCGGTACACGGGTATCTGAAGTTCCGCTCATGGCAAGACAGATTTTGCATGAGAAGATCGAACGTCAGATATCGAAAGGGATTAATCCGCGCGCAGTACGCGGCCTTATCGTGGGCATTCCAAACGTTGGCAAATCAACGCTGATCAATCGCTTGGCCGGACGGAATATTGCAATTACGGGAGATCGTCCTGGCGTAACGAAAGGCCAGCAATGGATTAAGGTTGGAACGGAGATGGAACTGCTTGATACACCAGGCATTTTGTGGCCGAAATTTGAGGACATGCTCGTCGGCTACCGGCTTGCGATGACGGGTGCCATCAAGGAGCAGGTGCTTAACGTTGAGGATATCGCTTTTTTTGCCGTCAAGGATTTGGTGGAACGGTATTGGCCGGCATTGAAAGAGCGATTCGAGCTGGATGCACCGCCGAAGGATACGGAGGATTCTGACGAAATTGTTCGGGTCATGGAAGATATCGGCCGCCGCAGAGGCTGCCTTGTTGGAGGCGGAAGAGTGGATCTGGAGAAAACATCCGGCGTAATTTTGCGTGAGATGAGAGCAGGGAAGCTTGGCCGAATCTCGTATGAGGCTCCTTTTCCGGCAGCAGCGGGATCATCGCAGGAATCCAAAGGGAAATAAGTAAGCTGCATCATGGGCAATAGGGGAACCGGGGGAAATCTGACAATGCTGGAGTATGAACAAAGGCTTTGGGCGGAAGGTTATTCCGCTATCGCCGGCGTCGATGAGGTAGGCCGCGGCTGCTTGTTTGGCGACGTTGTGGCGGCAGCCGTCATTTTGCCTCCGCATTTGGAGCTGGAAGGCGTAAACGATTCGAAGAAGCTGTCTGAGAAGAGACGTGAAGAGCTGTATGAAGTTATCATTCAGCATGCCGTCGCTTGGTCGGCCGCGAGAGTCGATTCGGAAACGATTGATCGGATCAACATTAAGCAGGCTTCGCGGCTTGCTATGAAGCTGTCCGTTCAATCGCTTGGAACTGCCGCCGATTATTTGCTGGTAGATGCGGAGAAGGTGGACATGCCGCAGCCGCAGCTAGCTATTATTAAGGGCGATGCGACGAGTCAATCGATTGCCGCTGCATCCATCATAGCGAAGGTGACTCGGGATAGACTATGCGCGAATGAATGGGAGCAGCTTTATCCGGCATACGGAATCGCTATACATAAAGGCTATGCGACCAAGCTGCATCGGGAAAGGCTGCTGGAATACGGGCCAAGCCCGCTGCATCGCCGTTCTTTTCTGGGGAAAATATTTGTGGAGCAGCAGGAGCTGTTCTAAAGGCAAGAAATCGGGCATGGAATCGCCATTGGCGTTCTGATGCCTTTTTTTGTTGTGACGCTCCTTCACTGCCGCCCGGATAATACCGATATGTACAATATAGGTTTATAATGGTGTAAAGAAGCGGATTGGAAGCGGGTGCTACCTATAGATGAATATTAATCAAATGATGAAAAGCTTTCTAGGCGACGCTTCCGCAGGCGAGGCGCGCACGATGGAGCTGAAAGCTGGACAAGTCGTCCGCGGCCAGGTTATGCAGGTGATGGACAACAATGAAGCGATTGTACAAATAAACGGGGTTCAAGTTCGTGCGAAGCTTGAATTGCCGCTTCAGCAAGGACAGACGGCCATGCTTCAAGTACAGTCGCAATCACTGACGGATGGCGGAAACAGTATGATTGTGTTGAAGCAGGTCGAAACTGGAACGGCTGCCTTGCCTGACAACATGGTAAAAGATCTTGTGAAGCTGCTTGGCTTGCCGGACCAGAAGTGGGCGACGGAGCTTGTAAAAGAATTAAGGCGCGAAGGATTTCCGATGAACCGTGAAACCGCGCAGCTGTTTCAGCAGGCGTTATCAGCGATGCCGAAAGGTGTAAATGCGGAGCAATGGATGCAGGCAGCTGCAGCAGCCATTAAACGAGGACTGCCGGTAACGGCTGGTACGATTAGCGCTATGCAGCAGGTTATGTTCGGACGCTCGGCACATGAATTACTGGACGCTTTGCACCAGCAGCTTGCAAATGCCTTAGGGGAAGGCGGGGCGGCTGGCAGCAAATCACAGCTGCCGCAGCTTGCCGCGAGACTGCAAGCTTTGCTAAGCGAAGGCGGGGCGCTCATGCGCGCAGCTGCCGAGACTAGCGTTCAGCCGCCTGCAGGCGGCTCTGCAAACGCGCCAGCCTCAGGTGGAGGGAATGCAGGTGCTGGCGCAGCGCCTGCCGTTAACACGGCCGCAGGGGCGGCTAACGCTCTCGTTTCAAACGCTGCTAATGCTTCTGCTGCTAGTGCGTCCAATACTGCTAACGTAACAGGGGCCGCAACTACAGCAGTTGGGCAAAGCACCGGAGGAGCTGCAGTTGCACCCGCTAGTCCAAGCAGCCAGCCTTCACCGACAGCCGGCAATTTGGCGGCGGGGGCGAATACGGCGGCCGTACAGCAGCAAGCTGCCGGATCAGAAGCAGCGGCGGCCAGCTCCCCGACCTCGACTCCATCTCCGTCAGCGGGAGGGGCAACGGGTTCATCCGGCAATTGGCTTGGCCAAATGATGAAATGGATGGGCGTTGATTATGAGAATCAGCTGCTGAAGCAGTTCCCGCCGACTGGAGGCAGTCCAACAGGTCAGCAGCCAGCCGATACTGAAGTCAGCGGTCAAGGAGCTGCGCAGAAAACTGTTGCAAATACGGATTTGCCTGCAGGTTCCGCAGCGAGGACAACGGTGCAAGCTGGAGCAGAAGGGAACGAAAAGCTGCTCCAGCCAACCGCAGCTTCATTGCAGGAGCCGCGCATAACGGGAGTTTCTACAATGGCTTCGTCTTTAGCTGCTGAGCCGGGTATGCAGGAAGCCGCTGCGGCGCCGAAGGCTCTGACCCATGAATCGCTCAAAAGCGTATTGCTGGCTATTGCCGCATCTGATGACGCTCCTGCTGCGTTGAAGGAAACCGCTCAGCAGCTTGTTCAGCAGGTGACGGGACAACAGCTGCTGCTGACACCGGAAAGAAACGGCTCGATGTTCAGCCATCTCACGATGTTTATTCCGCTGAATGGTCCGAACGGCGATCAAACGGCCTCGGTACAAATTCAGACGCGGCGCGGCCGAAAAGGGGAGCTTGATGCAAACAATTGCCGGCTCTTGTTCCATCTATCTATGAAGACGCTGGGCGATACGATCGTTGACGTCAACGTGGTGGACAAAATCGTCAGCTTAAATCTATGGAATGATCATCCTGCGATATCGGCATTGGTAGAGTCGGCAAGGACAGAAGTTTCCGAGAGCTTGAGCAAAGCCGGCTATCAGCTGTCATCTTTACGCACGACGCCTACCTTCAAAGGAGATTTGTCTGCTGATTCCGGCGGATCAGATAAGCTGAGAACTGCGGAGCCGGCGCCAATCTCGGCCACAGCTTATAAAGGAGTCGACTTTCGCGTATGAGCGCCAATCGCCAAACGAACAATGAACCAATTCCTCTTCGCAAAGCGGTTGCGCTTAAATATGAGCCGGGAGACAACGCTGCGCCGGTCGTTATCGCGAAAGGCAGAGGACATGTGGCCGATCGTATTCTCGATGCAGCGCAGGAGAATGGCGTCCCTGTGCAGGAGGATGCTTCACTTGTAGAAGTGTTGTCCAAGCTGGATATCGATCAATCGATTCCGCCGGAGCTGTACACGCTTGTAGCCGAAATACTCAGTTTTGTCTACCGGGCAGACCGGGAGGCCAAGGCAGGAGAAGACGATGAGCAATGGAACGGATAAGAACGCGGCGGGTCAGAAGGCTGACGGCCGGAAGCTTACTGGGGAAATAGGCGAAGCAGCGGCTTTCCGATATTTATCGGAAACCGGCTTTGCCGTTATAGAGCGCAACTGGCGGTGCCGGATAGGGGAGCTCGACCTGATCGCCAGCCGGGATGGCTTGCTCATCATAGTAGAAGTGCGCACTCGCCGGGCAGGAGGCCGTTTTGGAACGGCAGCGGAATCGGTAGACCGGCGGAAACAGCAGAAGCTGGCTGTACTTGCGCAATTTTACATGCGTCAGCATATCATAACCGATCAGTCCGTCCGGTTCGATGTAATTGCTGTGACGCTTGGCCGCGATAATGCGGTTCTGGAGCTTAAGCACATCGAAGCGGCGTTCTAAGCGGGAAAGCAGAATAAACGAACGAATGAAACTCTATTGTATGAAGGCTTCGCGGCTGCGCGGAGCCTTTTTTGCCGTTCTCTGCATTCTTTAGACAATCTTTAGATTTCATTAAGGGGTACTTTAGAAGGCGGTTGCTATACTCGTAACAGAAGCGGCGGATCAACAAGTACCGCACGAAATTAGAGAGGGGATTGGTCGTAGTGGAACAGGAAAATGAGTATAGGCAATATGCCGGGTTTTGGATTCGGGGCACAGCGTTTGTGATAGATTCCGTCATCATATACGGTGTGTCGCAGCTTATAACCTCGCTGGGAAAATGGGAGGGGCAAACGATTCCTTGGCTGATGACGGCTTATCTATTCGTTATGACGTTGTTAACAGGAAGAACGATAGGCAAATGGATGATGGGAATTGAAGTGATCGGTCAGGATGGCCGCAGGGTTACGTTTTGGAATGCACTTTTGCGTGAAACAGCGGGGAAATGGCTGTCAGCTGTCATTTTGTGCGTTGGCTTTATTTTAGCCGGATTTGACGGACGCAAGCGGGCTTTGCATGACCATATCGCTCAAACCTATGTCATTAGAAACAGATGAGGAGGACAGAAGCTATGTCACAGACAGCAGCCATAGAGGTCCGAAATGTTACGAAATCAATTGCAGGAAAAACCATTGTAAAAGATCTGTCCTTTACCGTGCAAGCAGGTGAAATTTACGGCTTTCTTGGCCCCAATGGAGCGGGCAAAACGACAACGATCCGCATGATGGTCGGGCTTATATCTATCGGCAAGGGTGATATCCGAATCGGCGGCAGCAGCATTCGATCAGCTAGAGGCAAAGCGCTAGAGCAGATTGGAGCCATCGTGGAAAACCCCGAATTGTACAAGGAGATGAGCGGCCGTCAAAATTTGAAGCATTATGCGAATATGAGCAGCAAACCGGTCTCGAAGAAGAGAATGGAAGAGGTTATCCGCCTTGTTCAACTGGATGAAGCGATCGACCGAAAAGTCAAAACCTACTCGCTAGGCATGCGTCAGCGTTTGGGGGTTGCACAAGCGATTCTTCACCGCCCATCGATACTAATTCTTGACGAGCCGACAAACGGATTAGATCCGGCAGGCATTCGCCAACTCCGGCAATATTTGCAGCAGTTGGCCAAAACAGAAGGGATGGCGGTTGTCGTCTCCAGCCATTTGATTGCCGAGATTGAGCTTTTATGCGACCGGGTCATCATTATTCAGAAAGGACAGCTTGTCGCTGAGCGTTCTTTGAAGGAAATGGATGAGGATGGAAAGGTGACCGTAGATATTGAAGTTACTGATCCTGAAAGGGCGTCATTACTGCTTAAGCCACGCTTTAACGGAGAGAGCGACGGTGGCAATGTCATTTCTATAAGAGCAAAGAGAGAAGACCTTCCGGGCTTAGTGTCGGATTTGGTCCAGCATGGCATCGGCATCGTACAAGTGAAAATAAGAACGGCAAAGCTTGAGGATCTATTCCTGCAATTGACACAGGGGGTGAGATCATGAGGTTTATGCGATTGATTTCTAATGAATTATTAAAGCTGCATGTCAGGCGGAAAAACTATATCTTCATTGGGTTCTTACTGGCGATTACAGTAGCTGCAGGCCTCATTATGAAACAAACGATGCACGGTCTGACCGCATATGGCTTTGCTGCAAAACTGCAGCCGGTGCTGAATTATCCGATCCTGTTGTTTATGATTATTTATGGCGCGCAGACGATTGCGGAGGAATTCAAGGAAGGGACGATCAAGCAATTGCTCATCCGCCCGCCAAGCCGTTCCGTCATATTATTATCCAAGTACGCGACCGGTGTAACTGTAATGACCGGGATTCTGCTGTTCTCCTGTCTGGCAAGCATCATAACTGGCCTCGTATTATTTGAAAATAGCGACGACTATACATTACTGACGGTCTTCAAATCATTTTTGTATGCTGTACCGAGCGATTTGTTTTATTTTACACTGGCCTTACTAATAGGTACGGCTGTTGCGAGCGTCCCGCTTGCCTTATCATTGTCAATCATTCTCCATTTAGTTGGCGGCGGTATAAGCGCAATGATCGCAAAGTACGAATGGTCCAAATTCATTGTACTCAATCATTTGAATTTGAGGCATTTTGATTCCGATCCGCACATCGGCGGCACAGGAGCCTCCCCTTATCCGGATATCAATCTGTTTGGATCCTTGTTGATTAATGCTGTTTATTTAGCTGCGTTTCTCGTTCTCGCCTGTTATGTTTTTTATCGTAAAGAGGTAAAATAGGGCGGAGAGGAGCATGGAAATGACGTATTCGATTTTGTTAATAGAAGATGACCATGAAATTATTGAGCTTTTAAAGATTTACTTGGAACCGGAATATGACGTCCACGAAGCTGCGGATGCTCGGATTGCGTTGGATATGATAGAAAACTACAGCTATGATCTGGCTGTCGTTGACGTGATGCTGCCAGGCATCGATGGCTTTCAATGGGTAAAGACGATTCGTCATTCGCATTACTTTCCCGTCTTATTCTTATCTGCTAGGAGCCAGGAAAGTGATAAAATATTGGGGCTTAGCATGGGGGCGGATGATTATATGACCAAGCCGTTCAATCCGCTGGAAGTCGTTGCGAGGGTACAGGCTTTGCTTCGCAGGGTGCATCAATTTGATACCGTTGCAGCTAGCAAAAAGGAAGCAGAGGAGGAGCGGCTGGAAGCGGGCGAGCTTGTGCTGGATACGAAAAGCTGCACGCTTTATCTTGCAGGTCAGCCCGTACTTCTGACGTCTACGGAATATAAAATTTTGGCGCTGCTAATGGGCAATTCGGGCCGTGTTCTGACGCGGAAAAAGATCTATGAGGCCGTGTGGGATGATGCATTTGCCTATGACGATAATACGATAATGGTTCATTTGAGCAACCTGCGGGAGAAAATCGAGCCTCATCCGAAAAACCCTTCCTATATTAAAACAATCAGAGGGCTGGGATATAAATTTGAAGCGCCTGTTCAGCATTAGAAGAAGATGGCGGCTGCATACATCTCTCATTTTCGACTTTTTCTTTTTTAATATTTTTCTGATGGTTATTATTATTGTTTGCTTTATTGCCGGTATCATTTATGCTTTTCAGAATGCGCACACTTCCGAGTCTATGAACGCGAGCGCCGCCTCTTTTCTGAAGTCTGACAAACGAAGCGCCTACAGCATTCAGTGGCTGGAGAAGCACGGCGGATGGCTGGAGGAATTGGATGATAAGTTTCATGTTATCGGCTCGAAGGGGAAGAAGGGCAACGAAAAAATCGGTTATACACAGGATGAGCTGTTCGCCTTGCTGGAAAACGGAGAAAAACAAACCTATTATTACTCGATCGCGGCAATTGAGAGCTATAGCCCTCCGCATTATTTGGTGATGAAAATTCCCCGTGAGCAGATTTCGATTCAGAAAAATATGGCAGCTGAGCCTTTGGTTATCGATGAAGAGCAGCCTTTTCCGTTCAATCGGGTGAAAATATTTTTTTATGGCTCTATTGCTGCCGTCTTGTTTTTTATTTTCCTGTACAGCTACTGGGTAGCCAGGCGGATAAAGAAACCGCTGGATACTGTTGCTGCCGGGTTGAAGCGCATGACGCATGGCGATTACAGTACTCGAATTGACGTCCATGCGGAGAAGGAGTTTAAACAGATCAGCGATACCTTCAATTATATGGCAAGTGTCATCGAAAGCACTGCTAAAGAAAAACGTCTCCTGGAGGAGAGTAAGGAACGGCTCATCGTCGATTTATCACATGATCTGAAGACGCCGATTACGAGCATCCAAGGGTTTTCTCAGGCCCTTATGGAAGGGAAAGTAGAGGATAGCGACAGGCAAAACCGGTATTTGAACTATATTTATAATAAGTCGAACCAAGTGACGGCTTTGATCGAAAGCATGCTGGAGCTGTTGAAGCTTGATTCTCCGGATCATCCCTTGAAGCTGGAGAAGAGCGATGTGGGTGATTTCCTGCGGGAGTCCGTTGCGGAAATGTACGGCGATATCGAACGGAAAAATTTCGAGCTGGCGATGGAAATTCCGGATAGGAGTATGGTCGCTGTATTCAATGCCGAGGCTTTAAATCGGATCATAACGAACCTTCTGGCTAACGCTTTGAAATATAATCCTCCAGGTACGAAACTGCGTGTTGCGATCAAAGAAGAGGCCGTTGACGTTCGAATTGAAATTGGGGATTCAGGCATTGGTATCCCAGAACATTTGAAGTTAAAACTCTTCGACCCCTTCGTCAGGGGGGATGAGTCCAGGAGCAATGAAAACGAAGGCGGTCTGGGTCTAGGGCTTTCCATTGCGAAGAAATTGGCTGAAAAAATGGGCGGTTCCTTGTATTTGGAGGATTCGCAGGAAGACTCGACCCTCTTCGTGATTTCGTTAACGAAAAAATAACATATGGGCGAAAACATTATTCAGGAGTAGATGAATGTGTTCTAACCGCCGTTATGCAACGACACCGTGTGTTGCAGGGATAAGACCCTGCGAGGTTCTTAAGGCATTGGAAATGAAGCGTTGGGAGTGAGATAAGACCCCGTGAGGGTCTTATCCTTAACGAAATGTGCCAAAACGCCATAGAATGCTGGCCGATTCGCTGGAATAAGACCCTGCGAGGGTCTTAAGGCATTGAAAATGAAGCGTTGGGAGAGAGATAAGACCCCGGGAGGGTCTTATCCTTAACGAAACGTGCGAAAACGCCATAGAATGCTGGCCGATTCGCCGGGATAAGACCCTGCGAAGGTTTTATGGCGCTCAACCATTCAGCCGCCGATATTGGATCGCTTCGGCCACATGCTCTGCCTCGACAGCATCGCTTCCTTCCACATCGGCAATCGTGCGCGATAGCCGCAGGATGCGGTCATAAGCGCGCATGCTGATGCCTAGCGCTTCCAGCGCATTTTCGAGCATGGCGAGAGCCTCCGGCAGCAGCTTGATGGAGCGGCGGAGTGAAGCGCCGGATAAACGGGAATCAGCACGGAGTCCAAGTAAGGCAAGGCGGCTAGACTGCCGCTCTCTGGCGGCCAAGACAAGCTTGCGCATATGCGCGGAATTCATCTCAGCGCCTTCGTTGTAAGAAGCACCAGTCTCCCGCTGCTCCATCGGTCTAGGAACCTCAAGCTGGAGATCAATCCGGTCGAGCAACGGACCGGACAACTTAGCTCTATATCGGGAGATGACTGCGTCGCTGCAGGTGCATTGTTTCTCTGTCGTCTCATGTCCGTAATAGCCGCATGGACAAGGATTGTATGATACGGCAAGCATGAGCCGTGCAGGAAAATGAAATACAGCTTTCGACCTCGCAATCGTCACAATGCCATCCTCTAGCGGCTGGCGCATAACTTCCAGCACCTGTCGCGAAAATTCAGGCAGCTCGTCCAGATAGAGCACGCCGCGATGGGCCAGTGTCACTTCTCCGGGTTTTGGAACGGAGCCGCCGCCGATAAGTCCGCCGGCGGAAATCGTATGATGCGGCGAACGGAAGGGGACGGTTTGAATAAGGCCCTGTGCATCGGTCGACAGCTTGCCAGCCGCGCTGTAAATTTTCGTAACCTCAAGCGCCTCGGCTTCGGTCAAAGGAGGTAAAATACCGGGAAGACGCCGGATCATCATCGTTTTTCCAGTGCCCGGCGGGCCAGAGAAGAGCAGGTTATGCCTGCCCGCCGCCGCGATGACGAGCGCACGCTTCGCATGCTGCTGACCGATAACATCGCTATAGTCCCCTAAAGTATCCGACTGCGCATAAGGCGAAGGCGCGCTCCCCTCCAAGGAATCCCTAGAACCCGGCTGCGAAATATACCGGAGCGCATCCCAGCTCTTCCCGTCATCGCCGCCGCGAAGCTCGCCCAGCGAATTCAATGCATATAGCTCCATTCCGCCGATCCATGCGGCCTCCTTGGCATTGCCTTGAGGCAGCAGCACCTTGCGAATGCCGCTGCGCTTGGCTTGCTCAATCATGGACAATACGCCCGGCACAGGCCGTACAAGTCCATTTAGCGACAACTCGCCAATCAGCATCGCGTCCTCGAACGGCTTTCCGCTGATTTGGTCACTAGCTGTCAAGATGCCAGCTGCGATGGCCAGATCGAAGGCCGTCCCTTCCTTTCGCATATCCGCCGGAGCAAGATTGACCGTGATCCGGTCCATCGGGAAAGTAAATCCGCTGTTCTTGATAGCGGCACGAACCCGCTCCACCGACTCCCTTACGGCGGGGTCGGGCAGCCCCACCACATTGACCTGAGGCAGACCGCTCGCAATATCCACTTCAACCAGTATGCTTTTCCCCTCAACACCAAGTACGCTGCTGCTTCGCATTACACTGAACATAACAAAAAAACACCTCCAAATAGATGGATGAAGGTGCTTCCTCACGTCCGATTCGACTAAAACAGTGTATAAAATTAGGTGGTACAGCTGATATTTCCATCATAATGGATGAAAGAAATAACTGTCAATATTATGGAGATTCTTCAAAATAAAAGCATTGATAGAGCATGATTCGTACATAATAATAGGCATAGCACTGTCGAATCGGTGTCGTTTAATCTCATTCCGAGATGAAATCCATATCAAAAAACCAAAACCGGAAGGCTCGAAATCTAACAGGAAAGATGCTACAATAGTCAAGGATTGTGTACCTATGACTGAACTCAGTCGGTGAAATGGAGGATTTCAAACAATGAATATCCATGAGTATCAAGGCAAAGAGGTCCTGAAACAGTATGGTGTAGCTGTTCCGGAAGGTAAAGTAGCATTCACCGTTGACGAAGCGGTAGAAGCGGCAAAAGCGCTGGGCACACCAGTCGTTGTCGTGAAAGCGCAAATTCACGCAGGTGGACGCGGCAAAGCCGGCGGCGTTAAAGTAGCAAAAAGCTTGGATGAGGTTCGTACATACGCCAGCGAAATTCTTGGCAAAGTGCTCGTTACTCACCAAACAGGTCCAGAAGGTAAAGAAGTTAAGCGCTTGCTTATCGAGCAAGGCTGCGACATCAAGAAAGAATATTACATCGGCGTAGTTGTGGACCGTGAGACGGGACGCGTCGTCATGATGGGTTCGGAAGAAGGCGGCACAGAAATCGAAGAAGTGGCTGCACATTCCCCGGAGAAAATTTTTAAAGAAGTAATCGATCCAGCGATTGGCCTGCAAGTGTTCCAAGCTCGCAAGCTGGCTTATGCCATCAATATTCCTAATGAGCTGGTAAACAAAGCGGTTAAATTCATGATTGCTCTCTATACAGCATTCGTTGAGAAGGATTGCTCGATTGCCGAGATCAATCCGCTCGTCGTAACTGGCGACGGCAACGTTATGGCGCTTGACGCCAAATTGAACTTTGATTCCAACGCGCTGTACCGCCGCAAAGATATCGTGGCGCTTCGCGACCTGGAAGAAGAAGATGCAAAAGAAATCGAAGCTTCCAAGTATGATCTGAGCTACATCGCGCTTGAAGGCAACATCGGCTGTATGGTTAACGGCGCCGGTCTTGCAATGGCTACGATGGATATCATCAAATACTATGGCGGCGACCCTGCCAACTTCCTCGACGTTGGGGGCGGTGCAACGAAAGAGAAAGTAACGGAAGCTTTCAAAATCATCCTGTCCGATGAGAACGTAAAAGGTATTTTCGTTAACATTTTCGGCGGCATCATGCGTTGCGACGTCATTGCAGAAGGCGTAATTGCCGCTGCGAAAGAGCTTGGTCTGGATCGTCCGCTTGTCGTAAGACTTGAAGGCACGAACGTAGATCTGGGCAAAAAAATGTTGAACGAATCGGGACTGAACATTGTAGCGGCGGACTCTATGGCAGACGGCGCACAAAAAATTGTCGCTCTCGTGAAATAAATTACGCGTACGAGAATTCATTAACGGGGATGTGAAATTCGATGAGCATTTTGGTCAATAAAGATACAAAAGTCATCACGCAAGGGATCACAGGCGCTACTGGTCTGTTCCATACAAAAGGCGCATTGGAATACGGCACGCAGATGGTTGGCGGCGTAACTCCAGGCAAAGGCGGCACGAACGTCGACATCACGCTTGACAACGGATCAGTCGTATCGCTTCCAGTGTTTAATACGGTAGGACAAGCGGTTGCTGCTACTGGCGCTACTGCATCGGTTATCTATGTCCCTCCTGCTTTTGCAGCCGATTCCATCTTGGAAGCGGTAGACGCAGGTCTTGACCTTGTTATCTGTATTACAGAGGGCATTCCAGTTCTGGACATGGTTAAAGTAAAACGTTACATGGAAGGCAGCAAAACAACGCTGATCGGACCAAACTGCCCTGGCGTTATTACGCCGGACGAATGCAAAATCGGCATCATGCCGGGTTACATTCATGCAAAAGGCCACGTTGGCGTCGTTTCCCGCTCCGGGACGCTTACTTATGAAGCTGTTCATCAGTTGACGACTCGCGGTATCGGCCAATCGTCCGCAGTAGGCATCGGCGGCGACCCGGTTAAAGGCTCCGAGTTCATCGACATCTTGAGCAAATTCAATGACGACCCTGATACTTATGCGGTTATCATGATCGGCGAGATCGGCGGAACGGCAGAGGAAGAAGCTGCGGAGTGGGTTAAAGCGAACATGAAAAAACCGGTTGTCGGCTTCATCGGCGGTGCAACAGCGCCTCCAGGAAAACGTATGGGCCATGCTGGTGCGATTATCTCTGGCGGCAAAGGTACAGCTGCAGAGAAAATCGAAACGCTTGAGGCTTGCGGTATCCGCGTAGCGCCAACGCCTTCCGAAATGGGCTCCACGCTCGTTGCTGTACTGGAAGAGCAAGGCTTGCTTGAAAAATGCACAAACGTAGCGAAATAATGGAGCTTGGCTTTCATAAGCAAGATAGATAAGGTAAGCAACCTATCAATGCCCCTATAGGGGATTGACAGGTTGCTTTTTTTTGTCCCTGAGGCCCGAATTGCCTTCGCTTTCCGAGCGCTTTTCCTGCCCGTTTTCAAAGTTGTCCCGCTTGCAGCATGTAAAAATGCTTCTTGCCATTATGACAGGTCGACTTGCATTCTTAGGCGCTGTAACGCACAATAGGTAAGAATGCAGGCCGAACCTCCCTAAAAGAGAGGGTTGGTCCTATGACAATTGATCATGTAAAAGCGAAAGAAATGGTCGTTCGTCTTCACGAGCTGCCGGGAGTAGGCTGGCATGCTATACAGAAGGCGGTCGTACAGAGTCTTTGGACAGAAGCCGAAAGCATGACGGAAGCGGATTGGCTTGAAGCGGGCTTTCAACGGGCTCAGGCGCTGTCTGCTGCCGTTCGGATGCGCGAGCCGATGCTCCGGGAGGATTCGCCAGCCGAACGCGCTATACGGCTTGGAGCGTCCGTTATTACGCCTTACGATGACCGGTATCCTGATGTTATGCGGCAAATGCCGCAGCCGCCATGGGTGTTATATGCGTGGGGACGGCTGGAACTGTTGAATCGGCCATCTATTGCGGTAGTCGGCACACGCAATCCAACGGCTTACGGGCGTCATACAGCGGCACATTTAGCTGAACAGCTGTCGGCGCGAGGACTTACCGTCGTCAGCGGCTTAGCGCGCGGAATCGACGCCGTCGCCCATCAAGCGGCGCTAGGAAAAGCCGGTGGTACGATAGCCGTGCTTGCAAGCGCTGTAAATAGTTGTTATCCTTCTGAGAATAGAGAACTGTATCGACAGATCTCCGAGCAGGGCCTGCTGCTGTCCGAAACGCCCATCGGCGCAAAGCTGCACCCGGGCATGTTCCCGCTCCGCAATCGCATCATTGCCGGACTGTCGCTTGGAACGCTTGTTGTCGAAGCGGCGAGGGGAAGCGGCTCGCTCATTACGGCGGATCAAGCGGTCGAAATGTCCCGTGACGTATTTGCCGTACCGGGGCCAATATCATCCCCGAAGAGCGAAGGGGCCAATGAGCTGATTGGGAAGGGAGCAAAGCTTGTAAGCCGCGTTGAACATATAATAGAAGAATTTCCTTGGCTGTCGGAGCAATTGAATCGAATTGCCGGTGCGAACGGTTCGGAAAAAGGGCATTTCGCACAAGCGGAGCAGTCCAGCTTGTCGGCGGATGAACACAAATTGATCGATATTTTACGCGATCAGCCACTTTCAATGAACGACTTGCACCAGATAACGGCAATCCCGTTTGGACATTTGAGCGCACTTCTGATAAATTTATGTATAAAACGGAAAATCGAACAGCAGCCAGGATCACTTTATATAGTATTGTAACTAGCAGTGGAGAGAGGGGGCGCCTGAATGGCAGATTCACTCGTAATCGTAGAATCACCGGCCAAAGCCAAAACCATAGGCAAATATTTAGGCAGCAAGTATATCGTAAAAGCCTCTATGGGCCATATTCGCGACCTGCCAAAGAGTCAGATTGGCGTCGAAGTGGATAATGATTTTAATCCGAAATATATTACGATTCGCGGTAAAGGCTCTGTATTGAAAGAATTGAAGGATGCCAGCAAAAAAGTAAAGCAAGTCTTTCTGGCGGCTGACCCGGATCGCGAAGGAGAAGCGATCGCATGGCATCTGGCACATTATCTGGAGCTGGATGAGACCGACACCTGCCGCGTCGTATTTAATGAAATAACGAAACAAGCGGTCAAGGATGCGTTCAAGACACCGCGTAAAATCAATATGGATCTCGTCAATGCGCAGCAAGCAAGACGGATCCTTGACCGGCTTGTCGGTTATAAGATCAGTCCGCTATTGTGGAAAAAAGTGAAAAAAGGTTTGTCCGCAGGGCGCGTACAATCGGTTTGCGTGAAACTCGTCATCGACAGAGAGAATGAAATCGACGCTTTTATCCCGGAAGAATATTGGTCGATCACGGCTAAAATGACGCAGAAGGGCGTTCCTTTCGAAGCGAAATACATTTCGATCGGCGGCCAGAAACGCGACCTTGGCAACGAACAGGAAATGCAGGCGGTATTGGATGCCCTAGCGGGCAATCAATTCACGGTTGCAGAAGTGAAAGAGAAAGAGCGGCTCCGCAACCCGGCACCTCCGTTCATTACGAGCTCCTTGCAGCAGGAAGCTGCGCGCAAGCTGGGCTTCCGCGCATCCAAAACGATGTCCGTTGCTCAGCAGCTCTATGAAGGGGTTGAATTGGGCAAAGAGGGCACGGTTGGTTTGATTACTTATATGAGAACCGACTCCACGCGTATTTCTCCGATTGCCCAAGAAGAAGCGAAGGAATATATCACCGAGAAATATGGCGCTCCGTTTTGGCCGGAACTGCCTCGTGTATATACGAAGAAAAACAGCAACGCCCAGGACGCCCATGAAGCAATCCGTCCGACATCCATACTGCGCGATCCGGAAACGATGAAGCCTTTTCTTAGCCGCGATCAGTTCCGGTTGTACAAACTGGTATGGGAACGTTTTGTTTCCAGTCAGATGTCTTCTGCCGTGCTTGATACGATGACAGTGGATCTGTCTTCCGGCGAGGTTGTTTTCCGTGCAAATGGCTCCAAAGTAAAATTCGCAGGTTTTATGAAGGTGTATGTTGAAGGCAATGACGATGGTACAGAAGAAGAACATAAGTTTCTGCCTCCATTCGCAATCGGCGACGAGGTAACTTCTGATACGATTGATCCGAAACAGCATTTCACGCAGCCGCCTCCGCGTTATTCCGAAGCAAGGCTCGTGAAAACATTGGAAGAGCTCGGCATAGGACGGCCAAGTACGTATGCTCCAACGCTGGAAACGATTCAAAAGCGTGGATATGTCGCCATCGAGGAGAAAAAGTTCATGCCGACAGAGCTCGGCGAGCTCGTTATCCAGTTGATGGAGGAGTTTTTCCCGGAAATACTGGATGCAGAGTTTACTGCCCATATGGAAGATGATCTTGACCATGTGGAGGAAGGCAGCCAGGATTGGGTAAAAGTACTTGCTTCCTTCTATGAATCATTCGAGAAGCGGCTGGAAGTCGCTGAAGAGGAAATGAAGGAAATTGAAATTCAAGATGAAGTGTCCGATGAGGTATGCGAGAAGTGCGGGCGCCATATGGTATACAAAATGGGTCGTTTCGGTAAATTCCTGGCTTGCTCCGGATTTCCGGACTGCCGCAATACGAAGCCGATCGTGAAAGACATCGGCGTCACTTGCCCGAAATGCCATGAAGGCAAAATTATTGAACGCCGAAGTAAAAAAGGACGTATTTTCTACGGATGCGACACGTATCCGACCTGTGATTATGTATCCTGGGATAAACCGTCCGGCAAGCCTTGCCCGAAATGCGAAGCGATGCTGGTGGAGAAAAAGAGCCGCAACGGCGGAAGACTGCAGTGCCCATCTTGTGACTATTCCGAGGAATTGCCGGACGAGGATCAAGAGCAGGCATAGCAGGCCGCAGCCTGTTTGCCATCTGTGTCCTCCCCTGACAGGGGAGGACATTTCTACTGCGAAATAGTCACTGCAAATTTGGACTTAGCTATTATCATGCATCACCAACGAAACCGTTTCGCAGCAAGCTGCAATAGGCCTCATGGTCAGTTTGCAGAAGCTGTCTGAACATCTATTGGAGGTACTGAAATTGTCTCATACTCAAAAAGTCACTGTAATCGGAGCCGGACTTGCCGGAAGTGAAGCCGCTTGGCAAATCGCATCCCAGGGCGTACCGGTCGTCTTGTACGAAATGCGTCCGGAGACGAAGACACCTGCGCATCATACGAATCAATTTGCAGAGCTCGTCTGCAGCAACAGCCTTCGCGCGAATGGCCTGTCTAATGCAGTCGGTGTGTTGAAAGAAGAAATGCGGCAGCTGGATTCGCTTATTCTGGGCTGTGCTGACCGTCATGCGGTTCCAGCGGGCGGCGCACTCGCCGTCGACCGTGATGGTTTTTCGGGTGAAGTAACACGTTTATTGCACGAGCATCCGCTTGTAGAGGTGCGCAACGAAGAAGTGAAAGAAATTCCGACGGACGGCATTGTCGTCATCGCGACGGGTCCGTTAACTGCCCCTTCGTTGTCGGCACAAGTTAGAGACTTGCTTGGAGAAGAGTATTTCTACTTCTATGATGCGGCAGCTCCGATTATCGACAAAGATTCAATCGACATGAGCAAGGTCTATTTGGCATCCCGCTATGATAAAGGGGAGGCAGCTTATCTGAATTGCCCGATGACAGAAGAGGAATTCAACATCTTCCACGAGGCACTGACGACAGCAGAGAAGGCTGAGCTGAAGGATTTCGAGAAGGAAGTCTATTTCGAAGGCTGCATGCCGATTGAAGTCATGGCGAGCCGTGGGAAGCAGACGGTACTGTTCGGGCCGATGAAGCCAGTTGGTTTGGTTAATCCGCATACCGGCAAGCTTCCGCATGCTGTTATTCAGCTTCGGCAGGACAATGCTGCGGGTACGCTGTACAATATGGTCGGGTTTCAGACGCATCTCAAATGGGGCGAGCAAAAACGGGTATTTTCCCTCATTCCGGGTCTGGAAAACGCAGAATTCGTCCGCTTTGGCGTTATGCACCGCAACACATTCATCAACTCCCCACGCGTGATGCGTCCAACCTATCAATTGAAGGACCGTGAGAACCTGTTCTTCGCCGGACAAATGACCGGGGTAGAGGGTTATGTCGAATCGGCTGCTTCCGGCCTTATCGCCGGTTTTAACGCTGCGCGTCTGGCCCGCGGCCTGGAGCCGCTCACATTGCCTGTGGACACTACGCTGGGCAGTATGGCGAATTATATTACGACTGCCGACTTCAAGCATTTCCAGCCGATGAATGCCAATTTTGGCCTCTTCCCGCCGCTGGAGACGCGCATCCGCAACAAAAAGGATAAAAATGAAGCCATTGCGAATCGGGCGCTGGAAGGAATTTCAAAATTTAAAGAGGAACATTTTGATCATTTAGCCGTAAAGTAATGCGGTAGCTTTAGTCTCTAGCCTAATGAATGCAAGCCAAAATCATGGAGGTGCGGAAGATGGAGATGGAATTTCACGCAACGACGATATGCGCCGTGCGGCATGAAGGGAAAGGCGCTATAGCGGGTGACGGTCAGGTGACCTTCGGCAACAGCGTCGTGATGAAGAATAAAGCGAAGAAGGTACGCCGATTGTACCGCGGTCAAGTTATTGCCGGCTTTGCGGGCTCCGTCGCCGACGCAATTACGCTCTTCGAGAAGTTTGAAGCGAAGCTGGAGGAGCATCACGGCAACTTGCAGCGCGCTGCTGTGGAACTCGCAAAGGACTGGCGTTCGGATCGCATTCTTCGCAAGCTGGAGGCTTTAATGCTCGTAATGGATACGACAGGCTTGCTGCTTATTTCCGGCAATGGTGAAATTATCGAGCCGGACGACGGCATTCTCGCGATCGGTTCCGGCGGCAATTACGCCTTGTCCGCAGCAAGAGCGCTGCAGAAGCACGCTCCGCACATGAATGCGAAGGAAATTGCTAAAGCCTCACTTGAAGTGGCTGCCGATATTTGCGTATATACGAATCATAATATCATTGTCGAAGAAATCGGTTCATAAGAGCGGAGGAGATCAGAGATGGCGAATGATGCGATGACACCGCGGCAAATTGTTGCGGAGCTGGATAAATATATTGTCGGCCAAAAGCAAGCAAAGCGTTCTGTAGCGATTGCGCTGCGGAACCGGTATCGGAGAAGCATGCTGGAAGAAAATATTCGGGATGAAATTGTGCCGAAGAACATTCTAATGATCGGGCCTACCGGCGTCGGTAAGACAGAAATTGCCCGCCGGCTAGCGAAGCTCGTCAAAGCGCCATTCGTAAAGCTCGAAGCGACGAAATTCACAGAGGTGGGTTATGTCGGCCGCGATGTGGAGTCGATGGTGCGTGACCTGATTGAAACCGCTATTCGGATGGTTAAGGCTGAACGTACGGAGCAAGTGAAGGATAAGGCAGAGAAGCAGGCCAATGAACGTCTGGTACACCTGCTCGTCCCTTCGAAAGTAAAAGAAAAAAGCGGCAAAAATCCGTTTGAAATGCTGTTCGGCAATCAGAACCAGGAAAAAGAGCCTGTCGAGGAGCCGGAACAGGACCAAGCGATTGTTGCGAAGCGCTCGCAGATTAAAGAGGATCTGGCAACAGGTAAACTTGAGAACGAAGTAGTCGAGGTCGAGGTTGAGGATGCAGCGCCGAATATGCTCGATATGCTTGGCGGTCAAGGGCCGGAAGGCATGGGCATGAATATGCAGGAGCTGTTTGGCCAATTGCTTCCGAAGAAGACGAAGAAGCGGAAGCTGCCTGTTAAGGAAGCCCGTAAATTGCTCATTCAGGAAGAAGCGAATAAATTAATTAATATGGATGAAGTGATTGCGGAATCGGTAACACGCGCAGAGCAATCCGGTATCATTTTCATAGACGAGATCGACAAAATTGCAAGCCCGTCAAGAGGCTCAGGTCCCGATGTGTCCAGAGAAGGCGTGCAGCGCGACATTTTGCCGATTGTAGAAGGTTCTACCGTCATGACGAAATACGGCCCGGTAAAAACGGACTATATTTTATTCATTGCGGCAGGCGCTTTTCACGTTTCTAAGCCTTCGGACCTTATTCCGGAGCTTCAGGGGCGTTTTCCGATTCGCGTTGAGCTGACCTCGCTCAGTTTGGACGATTTCGTCAGCATTTTGAAAGAACCAAAAAACGCTTTAACGAAGCAATATGCGGCATTGCTGCAAACAGAAGGCATTACAATTGATTTCTCGGACGATGCGATTAAGGAGCTGGCTTCCATTGCAGCAGACGTCAATCGCAACACGGAAAATATCGGTGCGCGCAGGCTCCACACGATTCTTGAGAAGCTTTTGGAGGATTTATCGTTCGAAGCGCCGGACATAACGCTGGATCAGATGACGATCACACCGGAATATGTTCGGGAAAAAGTCGGAGGCATTGCGCAAAACCGCGATTTAAGTCAATATATATTGTAGTTGGTATGAGCTTTGGGAGGCAGTAATAAAATGACTTTACTTACAAAAACAAGAACG
This sequence comes from Paenibacillus radicis (ex Gao et al. 2016), assembly GCF_014641555.1. Lineage (GTDB taxonomy): Bacteria > Bacillota > Bacilli > Paenibacillales > Paenibacillaceae > Pristimantibacillus > Pristimantibacillus radicis. The sequence goes on along the minus strand of NZ_BMHY01000009.1, from coordinate 199,089 downwards.
CTAAACCGGTTGCTCCAGCGAGCAGCCGGTAAGGCGGTTAATTTCCGGGAGATGGCGGAGGTGCTTAGCAGCACAATACAAACGAACGTATTCGTTGTGAGCCGCAGAGGCAAGGTGCTGGGCTGTGCGGCTGTAAACGCTTATGACCACGATTCTTTGCGATCCATGTCGGCAGATGAGCTTCGTTTCCCGCAGCCAAGCAACGTCCTTTTTTTGGACATGCAGGAATCGGTAACAAATGTTCAGCCGGATACCGGCGTCTATGAAGCATTTCCAACATTGGGGCAGCAGGAAATTATGACGGTCGTCCCGATTACAGGCGGTGGAGACAGGCTCGGTACGCTCGTATTAACCCGGCAGAACGGACATTTTGACGATGATGATCTAGTTCTTGCGGAGTATGGATCTACGATAGTCGGGATGGAAATATTGCGGGAACGCGCCGACGAAGTGGAACAGGAGGTTCGGAGCCGGGCTGTCGTATCGGTAGCGATCGGGTCTCTTTCTTTCAGTGAATTGGAAGCTGTTGAGCATATCTTCGAGGAATTGGAAGGAAAAGAGGGACTTTTGGTCGCCTCTAAAATTGCTGACCGTGTCGGAATTACTCGTTCTGTTATCGTAAATGCACTTCGCAAGCTGGAAAGTGCAGGCGTAATTGAGACGAGATCGCTTGGCATGAAAGGCACTTACATCAAAATTTTAAATCACCAGCTGTTGCAGGAACTAGAAAAAATAAAATCTTAACAAGAAAATTCATAATATCCCACCACTAAAGCCCTATCTTTCACCAAAGATAGGGCTTTTTTCTTATTGTAATAATTTAGGTAATTGTTGAATATTAACTTGTCGGCAAATCTCGACAGCTTCGTCTCATTTTTTTCATAATTATGTGTCGAAGAAAGAAGGAATGGTAGACATTCTGTTGAATACGTCTTAGTGACATCTTCAAATCGAAAGTGGTGAATATAACGTGAATTTGTTGAACGGAGCATCATTTCAACGGTTGGAAGGAGCGGTTAATGCGGCGGAAATGCGTCAAACGGTTTTGGCAAACAACATTGCCAACGCAGAAACGCCAGGCTACAAGCGGTCCGAAGTCTTGTTCGAGCAATTGCTGGAGGAGCAGATGGGTCAACAGTCACCCGGCAAGCTTGCAGGCAAGCGCACCAACGCTAGGCATATCCCAATCGGGGTAGGCACATCGATGCCAACAGCGCAATTGTCGACAGACCAACTGACGAAAATGAACAATAACGAAAATAATGTCGATATCGACAGAGAAATGTCGTTGCTTGCAAAAAACCAACTAAGTTACAACTTCTATATTCAGCAAATCAGTCATGATGCGAAAATGATGCGCATTGGAATCGAAGGGAGGCTTTAAAAATGAGAATTTCTAATAGTTTTGATGCCAGCGCCTCCGCTTTGACGGCACAGAGACTTCGGATGGACGTTATTTCATCGAATATCGCCAATTCAGAAACGACCCGCGCGTCCTATGTGAATGGGCAATTTGTCCCGTATAAGCGTAAAATGGTCGTTCTGGAGCCCGCGCAGCAAAATTTTGCAGAACTATTGAACGGCCAATTAAAAGGCTCGAATAGTTCCCAAGGCGTAAGAGCGACCCGGATTATCGAGGATCAGACGCCAAGCAAACTCGTCTACAATCCTACGCATCCCGATGCAGATGCGAATGGTTACGTAAGTATGCCAAACGTTGATGTTGCAAAAGAAATGGTAGATATGATATCAGCAACCCGTATGTACGAAGCAAACATAACTGCACTAAACGCGTCCAAGGCGATGTTCGTCAAAGCGCTTGAAATCGGCAAATAATCTAACTAGAATCGCGGAGGTCTTAACATGATCCAACCTCTTCAGCTCAATCAAGTTCAACCCGCATCCGCATCCAAGCTTCTCGAAGCAGCCCAGCCCAAACAGGCGACGCCGGCGGAGTTAACACAGTCCTTTGGTCAATATCTGCAGCAAGCCATCGATGGCGTAGACTCGCAGATCAAGAACGTACATAACATGAACGACAAGTTTTTAATCGGTGAAGTTGATGTATCCCAAGTGCTCGTCGCATCTGAACAAGCTCAGCTCAGCCTGCAGCTTACCTCGCAAATTCGCAACAAAATGATCGAAGCATATCAAGAGATAATGCGGATGCAAGTGTAGCTGTGAACTAGACGTAAACCATTCGGGTGAGGTGACGATGTGAACGAAAGATTCGCCCAAGCACGCCAAAGGCTAACGCAGTTTTGGGGTCAGATGGGTAAAAAACAAAAAATTTGGCTGGGGGCATCGATTGGTGTACTAGTATTGTCCATCATCTTGCTGACGTACATATTCACAAGGACAGATTATGAGATTGCCTTTACAAATCTGGATACGACGGATTCGGCTGCCATTATGAATTATTTGGATAGCGGCGGCATCTCGTATCAGCTCAGCAATAACGGGAAGAGCATTTCCGTTCCAAGCGCGGTCGCTTCACGGATCAAAGTGGACGTCGGCTCGCAGGGCCTGGTTAAAAACGGCTCCATGGGTTTTGGGGCCTTTTCGGAAGGCTCATCGACATTCGGCACGACAGACAACGAATTCAACGTCAAATATTTGAACGCGTTGAATGGTGAAGTCCAACAGTTGCTGAACGGTATGCAAGGTGTGGAAAGCTCTAAGGTTCTGATTAACTTGCCGGAGGAAACGGTGTTTCTGACTCCGGAAGACAAAGATCAGGCTTCGGCTTCCATCATGATGAACTTTACAGCGGGATACCGTCCTAGCCAGAAGGAAATCGACGGCTATTACAATTTGGTGAAAACGGCGATTCCAAAGCTGGCCATTCAGAACATCACCATTTCAAGTCCGCAAGGCGAGCTGCTGTCCTCGGTAACGAACGGCATTGCTACTGGGGCTACAGACGCAGCTGAAACGCAATTCCAAATTCAACGCAAATATGAATCGGAATTGAAGAAAAACATTCAGCAGTTTCTAGGTCCGCTGTTGGGCGACAATCTCGTTATCAGCGTGGCAAGCAGCTTTAACTTCGACAAGAAGAAATCCGAAGAGCAGCTGGTTAAGCCGCTCGACAACAATAACAATAATGGCATCATCATTAGCGAAGAAAACAATACGAGCAGCTCGACAAACGGAAGTACGCCAGCAGGCGGTGTAGCCGGTACTGGAGAAACCGATGTACCTGGATATAATGCAGCGCAAGGCAATGGTGATTCCCAATCCGAACAAAGCTCGCGCATAACGAATTACGATGTAAACCGTATTAACAATCTCATCGAATCCGCTCCTTATCAGATTAAGGATTTGTCGATCAGCATCGGTGTAGAGGAAGGCAAGTTGAACGAACAATCGCTCGCGAGCGTAACGTCCTATTTGACTTCAGTCGTTCGTGCACAGCTGGCCAATTCAGGACAGGATGTTAATGATGACTTGTTAATTGGCAAAAAGGTTGCAGTAATCTCACAAAATTTTGCGGCAAATGGTGGAAACAACTCTACAAGCGGCTTGTCCACAGGCTGGGCAATCGGTATAGGCGCCGCGGCACTGGCAATTATCGGGGCACTTGCCGTTATGCTCGTTCGCAGACGCAGGAAAAATGCGGAAGAAACTGAGCTTGTTGCTGCCGATGAACCGATGAAAGTCGAATATCCATCACTGGATATAAATGCAAGCCAAGAGAGTCAAGCACGTAAAAATCTTGAAACACTGGCCAAACGCAAGCCGGAAGAATTCGTTAACCTTCTTCGCTCCTGGCTTGTGGAAGAATAGAGGTGGCACAAATGGCGAAAGCGATGAACGGATTATCCGGCCGTCAAAAGGCAGCGATTCTGTTGATTACATTGGGACCGGAAGTTTCTGCTCAAATCTTCAAGCATTTGCGGGAAGAAGAAATCGAGCAGCTTACGCTAGAGATTGCCAATGTACGCAAAATTGACAGCAGCGAACGGGAATCGATTATTAGCGAGTTCCACCAAATTTGTTTGGCTCAGGAATATATTACGCAAGGCGGTATTTCATACGCCAAAGATATTTTGGAGAAGGCACTTGGCGAGCAAAAAGCAGTCGAGGTCATCAACCGTCTGACTGCCACGCTTCAAGTACGGCCATTCGACTTTGCCCGCAAGGCGGAGCCGACTCAAATTTTGAACTTTATACAAAACGAAAATTCCCAGACGATCGCTCTCGTACTCTCTTATCTGCAATCGGAGCAATCCTCGCATATCTTGTCCTCTCTTCCTCAGGAGAAGCAGGCGGATGTTGCGCGCAGAATCGCTTTGATGGACAGCACCTCGCCAGAAGTTATCGGACAGGTCGAGCGGGTACTGGAGCAAAAGCTTTCGGCAACCGTTACGCAGGATTACACGAATGCCGGCGGTATCGATTCGATCGTTCAAATTTTGAACGGCGTCGACCGCGGCACGGAACGTACCATTCTCGACGCTTTGGAGATTCAAGATCCCGAGCTTGCCGAGGAGATCAAAAAACGGATGTTCGTATTCGAGGACATTGTCAATATCGACAACCGCTCGATTCAGCGGATTATCCGCGATATCGAAAATTCCGATCTCCAGCTTGCTCTCAAAGTGGCGAGCGAGGAAGTACGCGAAGCGATTTTCCGCAACATGTCCAAACGGATGGCGGAATCGTTCAAGGAAGAAATGGAGTTCATGGGTCCTGTCCGACTGCGCGATGTCGAAGAGGCACAGACCCGTATCGTCGCTACTATTCGCAGACTGGAAGAATCCGGCGAGATTATTATAGCTCGCGGCGGAGGAGACGATATCATTGTCTAATCTTATTAAATCGAACAGCGTAGTTTCCGTCGATCAATTCAAAGAGCTGCTCTCGCATAATCATTATGCTGCGACGACTCAAGAGAATGTTGGCGACGAAGAGGCAGAGCCAGCCGGTCCAGACGAAGAGACAATCTCGCTGCGTGATCAGATCCTTACCGATGCACAGACATTCGCAGAGGAAAGAATCCGTGAAGCGGCAAAGCAAAGCGAGCAGCTGCTTGCTGAAGCAGAGACGCAAATCGATGCCTGGTGGCTGGAAAAACGACTTGCTGACGAAGAAGCCTCGCAAGCTTCAAAGGATTCTGGCTATCAGCATGGTTATTCGGAAGGCAGCAGCCAAGCCGAAGCCGATGTCAGACAGCAATGGGAGCAGCGTCTATCGGAAGCGGCCTCGATCCTCAAAACCTCGTACGACATGCGAGAGCAAATCATTCAAGAAGCAGAGCCGTTTCTAGTAGAGCTAAGCTGCGCGATTGCTGAGAAAATCATTGGCCAGAAAATAACCGATGCGCCGGAACTTGCAGTCGATCTCATCCGAAAATCACTGTCCAGACGGCGGGAGCAGGGCGTTATTACGCTTTGCGTATCGCCAGAGCAATTGGCATTCGTACAAGCTGCTAGAGAAGAGCTGAACCTTGCAATTGACTCACAGGCTGAGCTTCAAATTTTGCCGGATTCGACAGTCAAAGACGCGGGGTGTGTCATCCGATCCGCCTTTGGCAGCATTGATGCGAGAATCGATACGCAGCTCTCTGAAATCAAGCGCGAGCTCATACAGCTAGCTCATCAAAGCAGCGAGGAGCGTGGAATGCAGGATGAGCGCGAGTAAGCTGGACGCTTCCAAATATGTCGAGCATTTGGCTCCCATAGATCCTGTCCGCGTCAACGGCAAGGTGACGCAAGTTATCGGACTGACCGTTGAGTCTGAAGGACCGGACGCGAGTATCGGAGATGTTTGCTATATTTACCCGTCGAAGGCAACCAAGCCGATCAAAGCCGAGGTTGTCGGGTTCCGGGACAATAAAGTTATTCTAATGCCGCTTGGCGATCTGCATGCTATTAGTCCAGGCTGTGATGTCGTAGGTACAGGTAAGCCTCTTACCGTACAAGTCGGTTCGGAGCTATTAGGCAAAGTGTTGGATGGTCTTGGTCAACCGCTAGACGGTTCGTTCCTTCCGAGCCGGATGCAGCATTACTCTACACACAACGAACCCAGCAATCCGCTGATGCGTCCGCGCGTTGTGGAGCCGCTAGGAATCGGCGTTAGAGCGATCGACGGCTTGCTAACAGTTGGACAAGGTCAACGGGTTGGTATTTTCGCAGGTTCGGGTGTTGGTAAAAGTACGCTGCTTGGCATGATTGCCCGCAATACTTCAGCTGATGTCAACGTTATTGCGTTAATTGGCGAACGGGGCCGCGAGGTACTTGAGTTTATCGAGAAAGACCTTGGGCCGGAAGGCCTAGCCCGATCGGTTGTTGTTGTCGCTACGTCGGACCAGCCGGCACTCATCCGGATCAAAGGTGCTTTGCTAGCGACTTCAATTGCTGAATATTTCCGCGATCGCGGGTTGAACGTCATGCTGATGATGGATTCGGTAACCCGGTATGCCATGGCGCAGCGCGAAGTTGGACTAGCCATTGGCGAGCCTCCTGCAACACGGGGCTACACGCCTTCCGTCTTTGCAAACTTGCCTAAGCTGCTGGAACGAGCGGGTACTGGTCCAACGGGATCGATTACCGCCTTCTATACCGTGCTGGTTGACGGTGACGATATGAATGAACCGATTGCAGACGCCGTCCGCGGCATTCTGGACGGACATATCGTACTTAGCCGCCAATTGGCGAATAAGGGACATTTTCCGGCAATCGACGTTCTTGCCTCGATCAGCCGTGTCATGAAGGAAATCGTAACGGAAGAGCAGCAGGATGCAGCCAACCAATTAAAACGACTTCTTTCTATTTATAAAGGTTCGGAAGATCTCATTAATATTGGGGCGTACCAGCGCGGTTCCAATCAAGAAATTGATCTGGCGATTGATAATATCGAGGCGATCGACGGATTTACAAGACAAAAAACGAATGAAAAAGTCAGTCTTGAAGAAACGCAGAACCGATTAATGACCGAATTTTACAGGAGTTGAACCGTAAATGGCATCCTTTCGTTATTCCTATCAAAAAATCGTCGACTTAAAGACGAGCGAGAAGACGCAAGCGGAATGGCTGCTTTCCTCCGCGATTGGCGAACTGCAAATCGAAGAGCTGTCGCTCTCTGAGCTGCGGGCGAAACGTGCGGAATGGGAAGCAAGCCTGATGGAAACATCGCAGACGGCCGTATCTTTGTCGGAGCTGCAAATGCTGCAGCACTATCTGGAGTATCTGGACAGCTGCATTGAAAGCAAGCTCCGGGATATAAGACGTGCCCAAATGCGGGTGGACAGCAACCGCTCGTTGCTTGCTGACCGAATGAAGGATGAGAAGGTATGGATGAAAGCGAAAGAGCATGAGCATGAACGGTTCCGGTACGCGACGCAGCTGAAGGAACAGAATGAGCTGGATGAGATGGCGACCGTTCGCTACATCGCATCGGCTACGTAAACTTAAGCTGCAGCGCAAGGCTAGAGGGAGTGATTGGAATGGCGAATGCGGATATGGAGAAAGAGAGCTACAACGGTTTTGAGCGAATGATGTTTTTCGTAACTCCGATTCTGTTTGTTGTCGTGCTTATCGGCGTCGTGTACATTTTGTACAACGCGGACATGCGCAATTCGATGCTTAAACTGGGCAATTCGATTCCAGTACTTCGGAATGTTCTTCCTGAAGCGAAGCAATCGACCGGCGGATCGGATGATCAGCAGTTGAAGTCGGACAATATGGGCCGGAAAATCGAGGATCTTCAAGCCCAGTTGACGGAGAAAGAAAACGAGCTGGCTCAAACTGCACAGCAAAAAACAGCGCAAGAGCAGGAACTGAAAAACCTGCAGACCGAGCTGGATCAATTAACGAAAGCTTCAGAGAAGAAAGGGCTTGAAGATGAGCAGTATCAAGCCAAAATTCAGGAGCTGGCCGGCATGTACGGCAAAATCACGCCAAGCAAAGCAGCGCCGATTTTACAAGCTATGACGCTTGAGGATATGGTGCTCGTTCTAGAGGCGATGCGTCCGGATGACCGGGTACGGGTAATGGAAAAAATGAACCCGAAAACGGCTGCTGATGCAACAGTGATGCTGAAGGATACGGTTCCTGCAAAAGACCGGCAAATCGCTGCTTTGCAAGCAGATTTGAAAAAAGCGCAAGCAGCAGCAAACGCGACGAAACAACCTTCTTCAACGCTGGACACCGCACAATTAAACGCAACGTTCTCGGCGATGGATGCAAAAAGCGCGGCGCAATTGCTTATTGCGATGGCGGATGTAAGTCCAAGCAAAGTGCTGCGGATATTGAACGGGGTCGACGATAATACAAGATCGGCTATTGTGGCAGGGATGTCAGGGATCAATGAGAAACTGACGGCTCAGCTCGTATCGAAGCTAATGACAGGCAAATAACAGCTTCTCAAGCGAGAGGAGGTGAAAAAATGGATATGATCATGGCTTCAATACCCGCTAATAATGGAGCAGCAGCGTCTACAACCGGTGCAGGGCAAACGAAAGCAGGCGGCGGCGCAGGATTTCAGCAGGCGCTGGTCTATCAAATGAACGGCAGCACAGCAAAAGCCTCTAGCGGTTCGGCCTCGGTTGACCCTGCTGCAGTTTCCCTTGCAGCAAGTCTGGGGGGGAGTGCGCTTACAATTGGCGCTGAGGAAACCAAGGATTTACTGTCGGTGCTGGATGCTCTAATTGGCGAGCTTGATACAGGGGAAGAGCAGGAATCGGATGCCGGCAGTGAAGAAGCGGTTAAAGAGCTGGGATCGATACTGGATCAGTTTAACGCTTTGCTGGCTTTACTTGGTATTCCAGTGTTAACCCTGGCTCAAGTACAAGACGGCGGTCAGACGGATTCAGACACGGGGCAAAACCCGGCGTCGGCTGTGAAACTTCAACTACAGGATTCGCTGCTTCAGCTTCAAGCAGCCGTTCAAGACGGCTCATTGAAACAAATTCAGCAGCAGGAACCGACGCAACTGATTGGTCAACAGCTTCAAGCGCTGCATGAGCTTCTGCAGAAGCAGAAAGGCAATAATGCTGCAAAGGATCAAACAGCTGATAAAGCGGTTGGAGAGCAGCATGCAGCTCCAGTTGTTACGCAGTCAACAGCGACAACGGCTGCCTTACTGCAGCGTTTAACGCAGCAATCCATTCATCCTTCTGTAATGCTTGCAGCAGCTGAAGAAGCTGCATCTGAAAGCCTGAACGATAGTTTGCCAGCGGGGACAGAAGAGCAAGGAGCTGTGTTGCCAGGCGGAGCGGTATTTGGAGATGTTCTCCGTACAGTCGCTCAACATCCGGCAGCAAGAGCGTTGCTTCAACCTTATGTAACAGCAGATCAATTCGCGGATACGATGGCAGATTTCGTTCAAAAGCTGGATATCAGCATCTTGAACGGCGGCAAGACGGAAGCGAAAATTCAATTGTTTCCAGAGCAGCTTGGTCAAGTGGACGTCCGGATTACAATGCAAAACGGACAGTTGACCGCCGTTTTCCATACGGATACGGTATCGGCGAAAGATGTGCTGGACAATCAGATGGCGCAATTGCGTGCAGCTCTGCAGGCACAAGGTTTATCGGTTGATAAGCTGGAGGTTACGCAGGGACAAAATGCTGCTCAACTGGCCGGAGGACAGCATGGCCAAGGAACGGCGCAGCAAAATTTCGCAGGACAAAACAAATCCAAAGGCGATCGGATTTCCGATGATGCTGGATTTGAGAGCGAAGTCATTGAACAGATTGCAATTCAGGATCTCGGATTTGGCCGGACTGTGAACGTAACGGCATAAGAGTGTCAATCAATGCGCAAGTAGGATGGAGGTGAGCGATGTGGCGAACAACAACATTGGCCCAACTGCCGTGTGGCCGAACTATAGCGCGAAGAATGTGCAGAACGCAGCCAAGCGGGAGCCGAACCAGACGCTGGGCAAGGATGATTTTCTGAAAATCTTGGTTACGCAGCTGGCGAATCAGGATCCGATGCAGCCGATGCAGGATAAAGAATTTATCGCGCAAATGGCCCAATTCACTTCGGTCGAGCAATTGACGAATATGTCGACACAGCTCGGGCTGCTGCGTCAGAACCTTGGAACGGCGTCCAATCTGATCGGCAAAACGGTGGAATGGTACGAAATGAATGATCAGGGTCAGTCTGTGCTGGCAAAAGGTATCGTGAATTCTGTAGTCGTCTCGGACGGCAAGCAATATGCTAAATTCAGCGATGATACGATGGTGCTTCTCGATCATCTGGTTTCCATTTCGGAGACGGGCGAAGATAAAGGCGGTTCGGAGAACGGCAATGAATCGGAGTCATCCTCGGAAGGGGCTGATACACCGTGAGCGACAGCGTAAAAATTGGGCATATCATGCCCGTGAAATTAATGCAGCAGTCCAAGGCAGCAGCAAAGCCGAATCCGTCTTCGGAATTCCGCGATATGCTGAATGCCAAGGTGCTTAATTTCAGCCATCATGCGGAAGTTCGCATGAAGCAGCGCGGCATCCAGCTGCAGCCGGAATCATTGACGAAAATATTGAATGCGGTGGAAGAGGCAGAATCGAAAGGCGCAGTAGATTCCCTCATCGTGATGAAAGATATTGCGATGATTGTGAATGTGCCAAGCCGAACGGTCGTAACCGCAATGGACGGCAATCAGCTGCATAGCAATGTATTCACGCAAATAGACAGCGCAGTTATTCTTAACTAAGCAAGAAACGGGCTGGACCGAAAAGGGGGCCTACTGACTGCCGACCGACTGAAGCAGTCTTATGAGTAACTTATCTACTATTTAATTAGGAGGAATACAAGAAATGCTAAGATCGATGTACTCCGGTGTATCCGGTATGCGTGGCTTTCAAACGAAGCTTGACGTAATCGGCAATAACATTGCAAACGTCAATACGGTTGGCTTTAAAGGCAGCCGCGTCATGTTCAGCGATATTATGAGCCAAACGACGGCTGGTGTTACGGCTTCCACTGAAGGCGAGCAAGCAGGTGTTAACGCACGTCAGATCGGCCTTGGCGTGTCGATCGCGTCGATCGACACTGTGCACACGCCAGGAAGCGCGATGACAACGAATCAGCCGACGGATCTACGGATCGACGGCGACGGCTTTTTCGCGGTATCGCCAAGTCCGGACGGACAACCGGTCTATCTGACCCGTGCCGGCAACTTTACGCCGGATGCGAACAGGCAGCTGGTTACGGCCGAAGGCTTGTTTGTTCTTGACAGTGGCGGCGCGCCAATTACGATACCGCCGGAATACACCTCGTTCTCGATCGGACAAGACGGATCGATCCTGGGTGTGACTGCAGACGGTACGGAAGTCGTCGCGCAGCTTGGCGTCGTTAAAGTCGTCAATCCAAGCGGCTTGCTCAAAATGGGCGGCAACTTGTATCAAGTTACGGCTAACGCGAACCCAGACGGCGAATTTGAATTTATGACCGCGAACGATCCTGAGCTTGGTACCGGGGCTATTATAGCTGGTCAACTGGAGATGTCGAACGTCGACCTTACCGCTGAATTTACGGAGATGATCGTAGCGCAGCGGGGGTTCCAGGCGAATTCACGTATCATTACAACATCAGACGAAATTTTGCAGGAAGTTGTAAACCTGAAGCGCTAATCGCGCTTAGCTAGACCATAACCGGAGGGAGGCGAAAGCCTCCCCGGTATGTGAAGGGGGCAGCTTATGATTACCGTAACTCGTTTGAATGGCACGAAAGTCATGATTAATGCTCTTCTTATTGAATTGGTAGAAGAGACGCCTGATACGATCATATCGCTGACGACAGGCAAAAAAATCATAGTGGCGGAAAGCGCGTCCGATCTTCTGCTGCTCGTACAGAGTTATCTTCGAACGATCGGCGTTTACGCGGCGACCCAGAAGAGCGAACAAACGGAGGGTCCATAGACATGAAAAAAATGTTGCCATGGTTAGTAACGACATTGCTGGCCATTACACTTATCGCAATTGTATGTATCATTTTGTTTAAATCCTTCTTTAACGACACCAGCGGGGATGTGAGTGCAAACAAGCCGGTTGTCGTCAAGCAATTGAGTGCAGATAAGCGGGTAGAAGTAACTTCCGAGTTGAAGGGCTTCACACGTAATCTGCTGGATGCAGACTATATTGTGAAAATCAGCTTTGCGTTCCAATTGGACAGCAAAAAAACAAAAGAGGATTTTGACAAGCTGATGGAGATTGAAATAAAGCCAATTATTAACCGTACGATAGCAGACATGACGGCGGATGAACTGAAAGGCTCCAAGGGCGAGGACATGCTGGAATCGAAGCTTCTAAACCTGATCAATCCGATTTTGCCGGAAGGGAAAAAGCTGGTTAAGGTTGAAATTACAGACTTTATTATTACGCAGATTTAGAACTTGATGCCGACATTCCTTGAAGGGGGTGAGAGATTTGGTTGATGTTTTATCGCAAAATGAGATAGACGCGCTGCTTGCCGCATTGTCATCGGGTGAGATGGATGCGGACGATCTGAAAAAAGAAGAAGTGACGAAGAAAGTACGGGTATACGATTTCAAGCGCGCTGTTCGTTTCTCGAAGGATCATATTCGCAGCTTGACCCGCATCCACGAAAACTTCGCGCGATATTTAACTACCTATTTCTCAGCGCAGCTTCGCACGTTCGTGCAAATTAGTGTAGTTCAAGTCGAGCAGCTTCCTTACGACGAATTTATACGCTCGATTCCGAAAATGACGATTCTTAATATTTTTGAGGCTGAGCCGCTCGAAGGAAGAATGGTGCTTGAGGTTCATCCTAACGTCGCTTATGCGATGCTTGACCGCTTGCTTGGCGGGCAAGGCACAGCCCCGTCGAAGATTAATAACTTGACGGAGATCGAGACGATCGTAATGGAGCGGATTTTCAGCCGTACGTTCGAAAGCTTGCAGGAGGCATGGAAGACGGTCATCGACATTTCGCCTCGTATGGAGGCGCTGGAGACAAACCCGCAGTTCATGCAAATCGTATCGCCAAATGAGACGATCGCACTTATATCGCTTAGCACTAAAATCGGCGATACAACCGGTATGATCAACCTTTGTATCCCGCATGTCGTTATTGAGCCGATTATGCCCCGCCTTTCGGCCCATCACTGGTTCGTATCCCAAAAAAAGGAACGTATACCGGAAGAAGTGGAAATGCTGCAGCAGCGGGTCAGCAAGGCCAAGCTGCCGATCGTCGCCGAGCTGGGAGAATCTTCGATTACGATTCAGGAGTTTCTCAGTTTGTCCGTCGGCGATGTCATTTCGCTTCATAAGCCGATCAACAAAGGCTTGCAAATCAAGGTAGGCGACAAGTTGAAATTTATCGGCAGTCCCGGCTCGGTCAAAGATCGGTTAGCCGTTCAAGTGGATCAAGTTGTCAACGAAGGAGCGGAAGAAGAATATGACGAGTAAAGATTATTTGTCCCAGGAAGAAATAGATGCGTTGTTGAAGCAATCATCCGGCGAGTCAGAGACGGAGCAGCCTGTCGCTGAAAATGCGGTACTGTCTGACTTTCTGACTCCGATCGAGCAGGATGCGCTTGGTGAAATCGGTAATATTACGTTCGGCAGCGCAGCTACAGCTTTGTCTACACTGCTTGGCAAAAAAGTCGATATTACGACGCCGGAAGTAACCTTTATCCGGAGAGATCAGCTGTCTGACGAATTTCCGAAGCCGCATGTTGCGGTTAGCGTGCAATACGTAGACGGATTTGAAGGCATCAATTCACTCGTCATTAAGACGAAGGATGCTCAAGTCATTGCAGATCTGATGCTGGGCGGAGAAGGCGAAGTAACGGCTCAGGAACTGAATGAAATACATATTAGCGCAGTGCAGGAAGCGATGAATCAAATGATGGGTTCGTCGGCTACGTCAATGTCGACGATTTTCAACCGGTTCGTTAATATTTCGCCTCCAGGCATTGACATTCTCGATGTAGACAGCGGTGATGGTATGGGCCAGCTGCCGCCGGTCGATATTTTCATTAAAATCTCGTTCCGATTAACAATCGGAGAGCTCATTGATTCGACGATTATGCAATTGCTCCCTGTGTCGTTTGCGAAGCAAATGGTGTCAACGCTAATGGGCGGGACAGAGGAAGAGCCAGCAAGTGCACCGGCGCCGGCTGCCGCACCATCACAGCCGCAACAGCCGATTGCCCAACAGCCGGCCCCTGCAGCTCAGACGCAAGGCCACATGCAAGCGGCCGCAGCTTCCCAAATGCAACAGCAGCCTGCCTATTTCGAAATGCCAGGCCAGCCGCAAGGCCCGCAAACGTACGGAGATCCGATGAACCGGGGCGTAAATGTACAACCCGTGCAATTCGCCAATTTTAACCAACCGCCGTACGTAAATACGGATGAAACAAACCTTAATTTATTGCTCGACATACCGCTTAAGGTTACCGTAGAATTAGGAAGGACCCAGAAGCAAATTAAGGATATATTGGAATTGTCCCAAGGATCGATTATCGAGCTGGACAAGCTGGCCGGTGAACCTGTCGACATTCTCGTGAACAATAAGCTCATTGCCAAAGGTGAGGTAGTCGTTATTGACGAAAACTTTGGTGTACGCGTAACCGATATTGTGAGCCAATGGGACCGAATTCAAAAATTACAATAACACCCTAGGAGGAAAAAAAAGATGGCAAACCGCATTCTAATCGTAGACGACGCAGCTTTTATGCGCATGATGATCCGAGACATTTTATCCAAGAACGGCTACGAAGTCGTCGGAGAAGCGCAGGATGGCGCGCAGGCGGTGGAGAAATTTAAGGAATTGAAACCAGACTTGATTACAATGGACATTACGATGCCGGAAATGGACGGTATCTCTGCTTTGAAGGAAATTAAAAAGCTGGATGCCAACGCAAAAGTTATTATGTGTTCCGCAATGGGTCAGCAAGCAATGGTTATCGACGCCATTCAAGCGGGTGCTAAAGATTTCATCGTAAAGCCTTTCCAAGCAGATCGCGTTATCGAAGCGATCAAGAAAACGCTCGGCTAACGGCTTTCCGGCATGCTAATTAGGGGAATAAGCGCAAAACTATCTATTCTTTCGGCAGCAGGCATCGCGGTTTGGCCTGCATTCGCAGCGGCAAGTGAATTAAACGGGGATAGCGGGAAGCCGGCTTTCTCTGATTCAGGCAATTTTACCGGCAGCATGATTTGGGTCGTTATATCTTTATTTCTAGTTATCGGCTTAATAGTCGTTGTTATGAAGTTTTTGTCCCAGAAGAGCCGGGTGTGGGGCACGAATCGCTCGCTTCGTTCGCTCGGAGGCGTTGCACTGGGACAAAACAACTCCCTTCAGGTCGTTGAGCTTGCAGGCCGGGTATACATCGTCGGAGTAGGCGAGAACGTTACGCTGCTAGATAAAGTAGAATCCGGTGAACAGGCGCAGCAAATTATCGCCGCGCTCGAGCGTCAATCTTCCGGCAGTTGGTCCGGCGGTACAGTGTCGGAGCTTCTCGGCCGTTTCCGCAAGCGCGGGACGGAAGCTGAGTCCTCGGAAGGGCAATGGAATAATACCGACTCTACGTCTTTCCAGGCGATGCTGAACGACAAATTGAATCGTCAAGCGGACCGTAAACAGCAGTTGGAGTCGTTGCTTAAAGACGATAAACCTAATGAACGGTTGATGGATGACAATGAAAAATAAATGGTGGATATCGATCGTCGCCGTACAGCTGGCCGCGATGCTGCTTCAATCGCATGCATTCGCGGAGCCGCTGCCCAATGTCGAGATCAATTTTGGCAATGGAGGAGAACAACCGGGAACGAGCGCATTATCGATATTGCTTCTAATAACAGTATTGAGTGTAGCCCCGGCTATTCTCGTTCTGATGACCAGCTTTACGAGAATCGTAATCGTCCTCGGCTTTGTCCGGACTTCGCTCGGCACGCAGCAAATGCCGCCGAACCAAGTGTTGATTGGCTTGGCGATGTTTCTTACCTTCTTCATCATGGCGCCTACGCTATCGCAAGTGAATGAAGTAGCGCTTCAGCCCTATCTTAAGGGTGAAGTGTCACAGACGCAAGCGCTGGAGGCGGCCGCAGTTCCGATGAAGAAGTTTATGTTCTCCCATACGCGAGAGAAAGATCTGCTGCTATTCATGAATTACACTAAGGCGGAAAAGCCGGAATCATTCGAGGATATTCCGATTACGGTACTCGTTCCCGCGTATGCGATCAGCGAGCTGAAAACCGCTTTTCAAATGGGGTTTATGATCTTTATTCCATTC
This sequence comes from Paenibacillus radicis (ex Gao et al. 2016), assembly GCF_014641555.1. Taxonomy (GTDB): domain Bacteria; phylum Bacillota; class Bacilli; order Paenibacillales; family Paenibacillaceae; genus Pristimantibacillus; species Pristimantibacillus radicis. The sequence goes on along the minus strand of NZ_BMHY01000009.1, from coordinate 182,877 downwards.
CTTGTCATCGACATGATCGTTGCCAGCACATTAATGGCGATGGGGATGATGATGCTGCCGCCCGTTATGATTTCGCTTCCGTTCAAGCTGCTGTTGTTCGTGCTTGTGGATGGGTGGTACTTAATCGTCAAATCGCTGCTGCTTAGCTTCAATCCATGACGAAGACGGGAGGAACATGCCATGAGTGCTGATTTCATTATCGGATTGGCGGGACAAGCCCTTTATACGATTTTGAAAGCCAGCGCACCGATGCTTGTAATTGCTCTAGTCGTCGGATTAATCGTCAGTGTTTTTCAAGCGACTACGCAAATTCAAGAGCAGACGTTAGCATTTGTGCCCAAAATCGTAGCGGTTTTTTTATCCATTATTGTATTTGGTCCCTGGATCTTAAATACGATTGTCGATTTCACTTACAATCTGCTGAATAATTTATATAAATACATCGGATAGGCTGTGAATCGAAGAGATGGATCTGTTCGTGCAAAGCTTTCCTATTTTTTTGTTAATCTTTTGTCGAATAACGGCTTTTTTCGTCGTCGCACCGCTGTTTTCAATGAAAGGTGTCCCGAGTGCATTTAAGATTGGTCTGGGCTTCTTTATCTCTTTTATCGTCTTTTTGACATACGGGATGAAGCAAACCGTCATTCCTGACGCACAATATATTCTATTTATTTTCAGAGAGGTATTGGTCGGACTTCTCATAGGCTACATAGTTTACCTGTTCTTTACTGTTGTGCAGACGGCAGGCGCTCTAATGGATCTTCAGATTGGTTTCGCGATGGCAAATGTCGTCGATCCGATGACGGGTGCATCAGCGCCGCTGCTCGGCAACTTCAAGTACATGCTCCTGATTATGATCTTCCTGATCATGAATGGCCATCATTACCTGTTGACGGCATTGATGGACAGCTATCAATGGATACCGCTGGACAACGAATTGTTTGGACGGCTTTATGAAGGAAGTATTACGGAATTTCTAACTAAGGCGGTAGGGCATACATTTATGCTTGCTCTTCAAATTGCTGCCCCGCTTACCGTATCCATGTTCTTGACGGATGCCGGTCTTGGCTTTCTGGCGAAGACAGCACCGCAGTACAACGTATTTGTAATCGGCATACCGCTCAAAATTATTATCGGTTTGTTTGTTTTGATCCTGCTCATGCCTGGGATGGCGGTTTTATTCGATAAGCTGTTCGTTATTTTATTCGACAACCTGGAGCAGTTGTTTGGCATCGTACAGCAAGCCGAAGGTCAATAAGGAGGCTGCAGCCGTGCGAACGTACCGCTTGAAGCTCGACTTGCAGCTATTCAACCAAGAAAAGACGGAAAAGGCGACGCCAAAAAAGAAGCAGGACGCAAGGAAGAAGGGGCAGGTTTCCAAATCGGCTGAGCTGCCGAGCTCCTTCATTCTGTTGTTCGTGTTTGCGGGTTTCGCTATGATTGGCGGTTATTTCAAAGAACGTATTATGGGTATGTTCTGGCACTTATTTAATGATCAGCTGACGATGGAATTGTCAGAAGGAAATGTGCGTGTTTTATTCAAGGAACTGGCTATAGATATGATTGTGATACTAGCTCCAATCTTCTCCATAGTCATTATCGTCGCAATAGTCGGAAACGTAATGCAGTTTGGCTTCCTGTTAACTGGAGAACCGCTGAAACCAAAATTCAGCAAGCTGAATCCGCTTAACGGTTTTAAACAAATTTTTTCTCCAAGATCTTTAGTTGAATTTGCGAAGAGTATTACGAAATTGCTCATTATTGGCCTTCTCGTCTATCAGACGATTGCGGGGCAATGGAATCGCATTCTGCTGTTGCCGCATTTGTCGATTGAACAAATTTTTAATTTTGCTGCCGGTTTGACGGTAAATCTTGGTATTAAGATCGGCTCCGTTTTAGTCATAGTTGCTTTTTTGGACTATATGTACCAGCGATATGAGCACGCCAAAAACTTACGGATGTCCAAACAAGACATTAAAGATGAACACAAAAAAGTAGAGGGCGATCCCCTAATTAAAGGCAAAATTCGCGAAAGGCAGCGCCGGATGGCAATGCAGCGGATGATGCAGGAGGTTCCGAAGGCGGATGTCGTCATTACGAACCCGACGCACTTTGCCATAGCCCTACAGTACGACGCTACAAAGATGGAAGCACCGCTCATTATCGCCAAAGGGATGGACCATATCGCGCTTAAAATCCGAGAGGTTGCGAAGGAGCATGGCGTCATAACGATGGAAAATAAGCCGCTGGCCAGAGCGCTGTACGAACGGGCAGACATCGGAGATTCCATACCTGCGGACCTGTTCCAGGCTGTGGCGGAAGTGCTTGCGCACGTATATAAATTGAAAGGCCGAGTCAATCATTATAATCGAAAGGGATGAGGCAGCATCATGAAACTAAAAGATCTTGTAATTCTGGTCGGGATCATCGGCATCGTACTCATGATGGTAATCCCAATCCCAACTCCCTTGCTGGATATATTGCTCATTCTGAATATATCCATCGCACTCATGATTCTGCTCATAGCCATGAATACGAAGGAAGCGCTGGATTTTTCTATTTTTCCAGCAATCCTGCTCGTAACGACATTATTCAGGCTAGCGCTGAACGTATCGACGACGCGGAACATTTTGGCGCATGCCCATGCCGGTAAAGTTGTTGAAACTTTTGGCAGTTGGGTTGGAGGCGGGCAAATAGCCATCGGCTTTGTCGTGTTTCTCATTCTCGTCGTTGTACAGTTTATCGTTATCACAAAAGGCTCAGAGCGGGTAGCGGAGGTCGCGGCCCGATTTACGCTCGATGCGATGCCTGGTAAACAGATGAGTATCGACGCCGACTTGAATGCGGGACTTATCAACGAGCAACAAGCCCGCGAGCGCCGCTCCAAGATTGAACGCGAGGCCGATTTCTACGGCTCGATGGACGGTGCCAGCAAGTTCGTTAAAGGCGATGCAATCGCTTCGATCATCATTCTCCTGATCAATTTGATTGGCGGCTTTGTGATCGGTATGGTCGTACATAAATATGATTTCATGGAATCTTTATCTACATATTCGATCCTGACCATTGGTGACGGTCTCGTCAGCCAAATACCAGCATTGCTTATTTCTACAGCTGCCGGTTTGATCGTGACAAGAGCAGCATCCGACGGTAATTTGGCCGATGATGTCACATCCCAGCTATTCCAATATCCAAAGCTTTTGTATATCGTTGCAGGCACGATTGCTTTGCTTGGCTTGTTTACGCCAATCGGTCTAATTCGTACGCTGCCTTTTTCATTGCTTCTGGCCTATGGAGGCTGGAGAATGCAGAAGTCAATTTCTAAAAAGCAGGAACAAGAGGAAATGCTTGTCGAGGAACAGCAGATCGAGGAAGTTCGCAGTCCGGAGAGTGTTATCAGCCTGCTGCAAGTGGATCCGATCGAATTCGAATTCGGCTACGGTTTGATCCCGCTGGCGGATACCCAGCAAGGAGGCGATTTGCTGGACCGGATCATTATGATCCGAAGGCAATGCGCTTTGGAACTGGGGCTTGTCGTACCGGTCATTCGTATTCGGGACAATATTCAGCTTAAGCCAAATGAATACATCATTAAGATCAAAGGCAACACAGTCGCCCGCGGTGAATTGCTGCTTAATCATTACCTGGCAATGAGCCCAGGCTTCGAGGATGACTCGGTAATCGGCATCGAAACGACGGAACCGGCATTTGGTTTGCCGGCCATCTGGATTGACGAGCCGATGAAAGAACGAGCCGAACTGTCTGGCTATACAGTTGTTGACCCGCCTTCCGTGGTGGCGACACATTTGACGGAAATTATTAAACGCCATGCGCATGAGCTGATTGGACGTCAAGAGACGAAAGCGCTTGTGGATAATGTAAGAGAAGCATATCCGGCACTTATCGACGAATTGATTCCATCGATTCTTTCGATTGGCGAACTGCAAAAAGTGCTGGCAAAGCTGCTTCGCGAGAAGGTTTCAATACGCGATCTCGTTACCATTTTCGAATCATTGGCCGATCAGGGCAACTTTACGAAAGACCCAGACATCTTGACCGAATACGTCAGACAGGCGTTATCTCGTCAAATTACACAGCAATTTTCGGCATCAGGCGATACGTTGAAAGTAATTACTGTCGGGCCTGCACTTGAGAAGAAGATTGCCGAATCGGTCCAACAATCGGACCAAGGCAGCTATATCGCATTAGATCCGATCGCTACTCAGCAAATTTACAGCAAACTTAACGAACAGGTTACGAGACAAATTCAGTCCGGACAGCAGCCGGTTGTGTTGACCTCTCCGACAATACGCATGTATTTGCGTCAAATCGTGGAACGCACAATGCAGGATGTGCCGGTTCTTTCCTACAGCGAGCTTGAACCGAATATTGAAGTTCAAAGCGTAGGGGTGGTGAACTTATGAGAGTGAAACGGTATGTCGTCAACGATTTGCCTGAAGCGCTGCCGATGATTCGGAGTGAGCTGGGCAAGGATGCCGTCATTCTGAATACGAAGGAAGTACGCATCGGTGGATTTATGGGGATGTTCCGCAAAAAGCGGATGGAGGTTATTGCGGCAATCGAATCAAATGCCCCGCCTCCAAAACCGCAATCTTCCAGCAAGCAAGCAGCAGATTTCGAAGCTGTTATGACAGCGATCAATGAAACGGTGCAGCAGCGTTCGGCAGTTGCGGCAGCGACAGCAAGGCCAAGCAGTCAGCCTGCTACTGCAGCAACTGCAGTATTGGAACCGCAGCAGCCTCCGTCACAAGCGTTGAGCCGGATCAACGACGAGCTGCTGGATGAAATTCGCGTCATTAAGCAATCGCTTCTGCAACTATCGGTCCGTAAACTCGGTCAAGACATGCCGGCGGCACTTGAAGCCCTTTATGAACGTCTGACCGATCAAGAGGTAGAGCCTGAGCTTATTAAAAGATTGCTGGATGAAGTGGAGCAAAAGCTGCATGAGCAGCAGCTTCCGTTGGAAGCGCAGAGTGTTTGGACGGTTGCCGGACTCATTCTTAACGGTTGGATGGCGCCAATGTCTGGAGGCCAAATCAGTGAAGAGGCGAGAATCGTACATTTTGTTGGACCGACAGGCGTTGGCAAAACGACGACAATTGCCAAGCTGGCTGCAGAGCAGACGATTAAGCGGGGGCGGCAAGTCGGATTCATCACTTCTGATACGTATCGAATTGCAGCAGTAGATCAGCTGCGAACGTACGCTAATATTTTGAATGTGCCGATTGAAGTCGTATTCTCGCCCATGGATCTTCCTAAAGCTTTCAAGGCGCTAGAAAATCGGGAACTGATTTACATGGATACGGCGGGGCGCAACTTCCGCAATGAGCTGCACGTATCGGAAGTAAACAGCCTGCTCCAAACGAATGAAATAAGTGAAACGATACTCGTGCTCAGTTTGACTGGGAAGACACGGGATATGCTGACTGTAGCGGAGAATTTCTCCAAATACGGCGTCCGTAAGGCACTATTCACAAAGCTGGACGAGACGTCCGTGTTCGGCGCTATCTTGAATCTGGCGATGAACTATCAGTTAACTCCTACTTACGTTGCTAAGGGACAGACGGTACCCGATGATATTGCACCGTTCAATCTCGAAGCCTATGTGAACGAACTGCTGGGGGCGCCAGCCGATGAATGATCAAGCGGAAGCGCTTCGCAACCTGGTGAAGCAGAAGAATGGGCTGGAAGCCAGCCGGGGAACGCGTATTATCACCGTAACGAGCGGCAAAGGCGGTGTTGGGAAATCCAACTTCAGTTTGAATTTTGCAATCACTTTGCAGCGTATGGGGAAAAAGGTTCTCGTATTCGATGCGGATATCGGTATGGCAAACATCGACGTCTTAATGGGCGTCAGCTCTACCAGTCATCTCTATCATTTGTTTAAACAAGACAAAACGATTTGGGATATTGTGCAAGAAGGGCCAGCTGGCCTTCATTTCATCGCAGGCGGCTCCGGCTTCAAAGATTTGCTTGAGCTGTCGGAGCAAGAGATGAAATGGTTTGCCGGTCAAATCGAGAAGCTTCACGGCATGTATGATGTCATCCTCTTCGATACGGGAGCGGGTCTTTCCAAGGAAACGGTAACGTTCATCGAGGCGGCCCAGGAGACGATTGTCGTGACGACTCCCGAACCTACTTCTATCACGGATGCTTATGCATTGATCAAAATGGTAAAAGCGAAGGGAATTGACGCAAGCTTTAAACTGATCGTAAACCGAGCAGGAGATAAGAAAGAAGGCAGACAAACCGCCGAGAAAATCAGTATGGCGGCAGAGCGCTTCTTGCAAGTGGATTTGCAGACGCTTGGTATGATAGCGGATGACCCTAACGTCTCTAAGGCAGTGAAACGGCAGGTTCCATTTACGATCGCCTTTCCCGGTACGGACGCTTCTAGAGGAGTGGAGGAAATCGCCAAGCGGTTTACAGAGTCGAAGCAAGCGGCGACTGGGACTGCGCAGGATGGCGTCAAGGGATTTTTACATAAAATGTTCAGGCTATCACGATAGTCCTTTGAAAATGAGGAGGAAGAAGATGGCTCCTTATCGCGTGCTCATTGTAGATGACTCTCCGTTCATGCGCAAAATTTTCAGCGATCTCATCGTGAAAGATCCGCAATTTACGATCGCCGGCACGGCCGCCAACGGCAAAGAGGCGATTGAAGCGGTCGAGCGGTTAAAGCCGGATGCGGTGACGCTGGATTTGGAAATGCCGGAAATGAACGGAATTGATGCGCTTCAATCGATTATGAAGCTTCATCCGACTCCCGTTATTATGCTCTCAGGCATAAGTGAGGAGAACACAAGAGAGACGATCAAGGCGCTGCAATATGGCGCATTTGACTTTATCCGGAAACCTTCCGGAGCCTTTTCGAACGACATCATTCAAGTAGGCGAACTTCTGCTGGACAAGCTGAGAATTGCTGTGCTGATGAAACGAAGGCTGCCGGGAATCGAGCTCAAGGAGCCGGAGGGGCAGAAGCAGCCGGTTAAGAAACCATACAAGGCTCCAACTGACGATAATGTCAAAAAATTAGGGGAACAGGCGCCGAGTGAACGTAAGCCGGTGCTTCCGGAACGGAAAATAGAACCAGTGAGAAAGACGGTTCAGGAGCAACAGCTAAACCGTCCGGCCTCGTCCCCATTACATAAAGGTCGGATAGCTGCCCAAGTGCAGCCCGATGTCGTCAAGCCAAGCTTGCCGGAACAATCGGCTGCGAAATCCGATCCGTTTCGCCATATCGTTGCAATTGGAACATCAACTGGCGGACCGAGAGCTTTGCATGAAGTAATATGCTCGTTGCCTGCCCATCTCCCGGCACCTGTGCTCGTTGTACAGCATATGCCGCCGAAATTTACCAAATCACTTGCCCAGCGGCTGGACAGCTTCAGTGAGCTTCAAGTGGTTGAAGCTTCACAAGGCGAACGGCTGCAGCCGGGGGTCGTCTACATCGCTCCTGGCGGCTACCATATGGAGATGGCTCATGATCTATCGGGCTACCATATCAAGCTGACGCAGCAAGCTCCGCGCAATGGGCACCGCCCTTCGGTCGACGTGCTTTTCGAATCGCTTATCCCGTTTTCTTCATTAAAGAGACATGCGGTTATTATGACCGGGATGGGAAGTGATGGCGCGAAGGGATTGAAGGCGCTGGTAGAAAGCGGAGCGGCAAGTGCTATAGCGGAAGCAGAGGAAACCTGCGTCGTCTATGGCATGCCGCGAAGTGCAGTGGAGAACGGTGCGGTGAAGACGGTGCTTCCGCTTCAACGCATATCATCAGCTATCGCGCAAGCCGTTTTGAAATCGATCTAAAGAGCTAGAGTCCTAACAGGAGGTGCACCACAATGGATATGAATGCTTATCTGTCGATGTTTATCGACGAGTCCAACGATCACCTGCAAGCCTTGAATGAAAATCTGCTGCAGCTCGAGGGAGCGCCAGAGGATCTTTCGATTGTCCAATCGATTTTCCGCTCCGCCCATACATTAAAGGGCATGTCGGCAACGATGGGCTATGAGGATCTTGCATCGTTGACGCATGAGATGGAAAACGTGCTGGATTTGGTTCGAAACAGCAAGCTAAAAATGGACAGCTTTATATTTGATACGCTTTTTAAAGGACTTGATGCGCTTGAAGCGATGGTACAGGATATCGTCGGCGGCGGAACAGGCAAAGCAGACGTAACGGCTATCGTTGCAGTGCTGCAATCTATTTTCAAAGGCGATTATAAATCCAATGCCGTTGCGGCACCAGTTGCATCAGCTGCAGCAGTTGCGCCTGCAGTCAACAAGCCGGCTGCAAAAGGATTGCTTGATGAATTTCAAACTTCGATCCTGCAGCAGTCGATTGAAAGCGGCCATTTGGCTTATCACATTACGGTAAGCATTAACGAGGATTGTGTACTCAAGGCAGCCCGCGCTTATATGGTATTTGACCTATTGGAGCGGACAGGTGAAATCGTCAAATCCGATCCATCGGTACAAGATTTGGAGCAAGAAAAGTTCGACCGCTCTTTTGTCGTCTTTACGATTTCTAAGTTTGCACAAGATGAACTTCAGCAGCAAATCACTTCGATATCCGAAATTGAGACGGCAACGGTAACGCTGCTTGATGCGGAATCTCTGCAAATGCTGCATGTTGCGGAAGCGCCGCGAGCACAAGAGGCTGCTCCTGCAGAAACAAAAGATGAGTCAACGACAGACTCTGCCAAAAAAGAGGCCGCTAATCAAATCGGCAGTGCTCGCAGTCAGACTGCTGCATCAAGCGCTCCTGCAGCAGTATCGAGAACGATCCGCGTCGATATTGACCGTTTGGATACGCTGATGAACTTGTTTAGCGAAATGCTGATCGACCGTGTAAGGCTGGAGCAGCTAGCCAGTGAAATTAAACGCAGTGACCTGACAGAAACGGTAGAGCATATGGCTCGTGTCAGCTCCGACTTGCAAAATATCGTCCTGAAGCTGCGGATGGTACCTGTCGATACCGTATTCAATCGCTTCCCTCGTATGATTCGCGATTTGGCAAAATCGCTTGATAAAAAAATCGATCTGGTCATTACGGGAGCCGATACGGAGCTCGATCGAACTGTTATTGATGAGATTGGCGATCCGCTCGTCCACTTGCTGCGTAATTCCGTTGACCATGGTATTGAAACGATCGATAAACGGATTGCAGCCGGCAAGCCGGAGACGGGAACCATTCACCTGCGGGCATTCCACAGCGGCAACAACGTTTTCATCGAAGTTGAAGAAGACGGCAACGGCATTAATCGTGATCGAGTGCTGCAAACAGCAATTAAAAACGGCGTCGTAACAGAAGCGCAAGCAAAAGCTCTGTCCAATGACGAAATCCACATGCTGATATTCGCAGCGGGTTTCAGTACGGCTGATAAAATCTCGGATATATCGGGGCGCGGAGTCGGACTGGATGTCGTGCGTTCTAAAATCACGTCGCTTGGCGGCAACGTTAGCGTGGAGTCAGCGCTTGGCAAAGGAACGAAATTTTCGGTTCAGCTGCCGCTTACGCTTTCGATTATTTCAGCCATGCTGATTAAGCTGGGCTCGGAAAAATATGCGATTCCGCTATCGTCAATTGTGGAGACGGCCATTATTAAACGGGAACAAGTGCTGGAGGTTCACGGCAATAAAATGATCGAATTCCGCAACTCGGTTATTCCATTAATCTCTCTTAGCCGGGTACTGGAGTCTCCGGACTACGACGAGCGTGACGAAGTGGAGACGGAAATCGTCGTTATCCGCAAAGGTGACAAGTGGGCGGCCATCACCGTCGATGAATTTATTGGCCAAAGCGAGATTGTATTGAAGTCACTGGGCAAGTATTTGACCAACATTGAAGCCGTTTCAGGCGCTACCATACTTGGCGATGGTCAAGTTGCGCTTATTATCGATCCTAATGCACTCATTAAATAAGGAGGTTTCACGATGGGAGAAGAATTGAAAGTCATAGTATTTGGTCTGGCGCACGAGGAATACGGCATCGAGGTTGACAAGGTACGGACCATTGAGCGTTTGTCTCCAATTACCCGCGTTCCGAAAACACCTAGCTTCATTAAAGGTGTAATCAATTTGCGCGGCATCGTCGTTCCGGTTATTGATCTTCGCGGCAGGTTCGGACTTGGTGAGACGGAACCGACTGAAAATTCCCGGATTATCGTAGTAGCGGCTGGGGAACTGGAGGTTGGCTTTATCGTCGACGCAGCGAATGACGTTATTGATATCGATACGGATACGATCGATTCTCCGCCAGAGATCGTTGGCGGCATTAAAGCGAAATATTTGCGAGGAATTGCTAGACTAGGCGACAGCAGACTGCTTATAATGCTCAATTTGTCAGAGGTTCTGAACAAAAATGAAATTATTCAACTAGAACAGCTAGAGGTGTAAGGTGAGTTTATTTAGCCGCTTTGAAGCTTTTGAATTGGACGTGCTGAAGGAAGTTGGCAATATTGGAGCGGGCAATGCCGCAACCGCGCTGTCGAGACTGCTCGACAAGCCGGTTGACATGGCGGTTCCAAAAGTCAGTTTGCTTCCCTTCGAGGAAGTTGCGAATCGTGTTGGCGGCTCCGAGCAGGTTGTTATTGCGGTTTTCCTTCGTGTTGAGGGGGAAGCCCCTGGCAATATGTTTTTCATCATTCAGGAACAATCGGCAAAGTCGCTGCTTAGTCAGCTGCTTGCCCTGAGACCTGAAGAGCAAGAAGGATATTCGGAAATGGAGCTGTCCGCGCTTTGCGAAATCGGCAACATACTTGCCGGCTCTTATCTTTCTTCGCTTGCGGATTTCACTCATTTGACGATGGCGCCATCGGTGCCGTCCGTTGCTCTGGATATGGCCGGTGCTATTTTAAGCTATGGCTTGGTCCAATACGGGGAGATGGGCGATTCCGCTTTGCTGATTGAAACGACGTTTTTGGAAGACCGGCAGGAACTTGAAGGCCACTTCTTTCTCATACCCGACCCGGAATCTTTCAATAAAATATTTAAAGCTTTGGGAGTAACTACCGAATGATAGAGCAAAATTTGGTCAAGGTCGGCATGGCGGATTTGAATATCGCCGTGGACGGGGCAGTTCTTCGAACGACGGGTCTAGGCTCCTGTGTCGGGTTAACGCTATATGACCCCGTATCGAAGGTTGCCGGAATGGCGCATGTGATGCTTCCAACATCGGATATTGCACGCGAATCTGCCATTAACGTCGCCAAATATGCCGATACTGCCATTCCAGAGCTAATCGGCCGGATGAAAGATGCCGGTGCGAATATGCGGCGCGCCATTGCGAAGATGGCGGGAGGAGCGCAAATGTTTGCGTTCAGCGGACAGTCCGATTCGATGAGAATCGGTCCGCGCAACGTGGAGTCCTGCTTGGATATGCTGGCGAAGAACATGATTACGGTCATCGCTCAGGATGTCGGCGGCAACTATGGACGCACGATCGAAATTGACAGCAGCACTGGCATTTTAACGATAAAAAGCGTACAGCTTGGTATAAAGGAGATTTGAGCACGAATGATCGGAACCTGGCGATGGAATTTAGTGATGGGACTTGTCGGAGCGGCGCTGACGATGCTTTTCTCGATTGGCAAAAACCCGCTGGATGTCATGCTTCTGCGCAGCTTATACGCTTTCATCGCCTTTGTCGTTCTCGCGTTTATTCTACGAGCGGCGATTTCTATCATCCTGCAGCCCCCGGCGATGAATGCCGGATCTGAGCTCGCTCAGGCTGCAAACGAAGAGGGCAAAGGAACGGCGCTTGATTTGTATACACCGGATGAGGGCGATGACATCAATGAACTGTTGAAGGCCCAGCTTGGAGAGGGGAGCCATTCAACGGCGGAGAGAACGGAGAAAGCTGACCAAGAGCAACAGCAGGCAGCGGAGCAATTCCGTCCGCTGAACCCTCCGCAACTGTTATCGACAGAGAACAAGGATCCCGAACAATTAGTAAAAGCAATACGTCACCTGACGGGAGGTTGAGGCGATGATTGCGTCAGTGAACATCGAGATGTGGCAAGCATGGAAGGACGAAGGCGATCTTGAGGCGAAGAAACGTTTGATCGAGCAATATTTGCCGCTCGTCGACTACGTCACGAACCGCATGGCTATAGGCTTGCCGAAAAACGTTTCCCGCGACGATCTTGCCAGCAATGGCGTAATGGGCCTCATAGATGCAATTGAAAAATTCGATTACAGCCGCGGTCTGCAATTCGAAACGTATGCCTCGTGGCGTATACGAGGCGCAATTATTGACGGTCTTCGCCAAGGAGACTGGGTGCCCCGTTCTATTCGCGAGAAGGCAAAAAGAGTAGAAGAGGCGTATCAAAAGCTGGAGCAGCAATATTTGCGTTCCGTGACAGATGCCGAAATAAGCAAGTATCTGGAAATTAGTGAAAAAGAGTTTACGACGATGCTCCACGAAATTGCAATAACGACTGTATGTTCGCTGGAGGACCCCATTCGGGAAGAAGAAACGGAGACGAGGATGAGCCTGCTCGTTGACGAAAGGGTGAAAAATCCCGACCATAAGGTTCATGAGTTTTTTTTGAAAGAATCCCTCGTAAGCGGGATCGAAAAACTGACGGAGAAAGAGCGTACCGTCGTGTCGCTATTTTATTACGATGAGCTTTCATTAAGCGAGATTGCTGAAGTGATGTCGCTATCACCATCGCGAATTTCCCAGCTCCACTCCAAGGCGATTTTGCGCCTTCGCGGAGCGTTGGCTAAGCATAAAGATCAATTAACACAGCACTAGAAAGGGGGTATAAAGGTGGACGATCAATTACTAGATTCGTTCCTGCGCATTCAAACATCTGCCGATAAGCTGTCTGCCTTTTTGATATTTAATCGGATTACGGATGAGTTTGATTGCACGCCGAATCAGCTGGAACGATTCTTAATTAGCAAGGGCATTACGAGCGGAATCCGAACCGAACTGCTTACCGAAATATGCAACAATGTACTGGCTTATTGCAAAGAGCAGACACTCGTCGCCGTAGGGCAGCAGGCAACGACCGGCAAAGACGGCTATATCCGTTTCATTTATGACATGAAGGAGCGGGATCAGCGCCCAGCAGAGCTTGAAGACGGTACGGTTGACTTCAAGGAGGTCAATCAACTGAAGAACGTCCAGCGTGGTCAGCTTATCGCCGAACGGGTGGAAGCGGAATATGGATTGCCTGGGAAAATGGTTACCGGGGAGACGATTGCCGCCAAGCTTGGCAAGCAAGCGAGGTTTAAGGTAGGGAAAAACGTCGTTGTCAGCGGCGAGCAGACCGCGATGTATGCGACGATCGACGGTCTTATTACGTTAACGGATAAGGAAAAGATCAACGTATTTCCGGTATATGAGGTTAATGGCGATGTCGATTACAAAACAGGTAATATTGATTTCATCGGTACGGTCGTCATTCGCGGCAACGTGTTGAGCGGTTTCAAGATCAAAGCGGCCGGTGACATTCGAATTATCGGTGGTGTAGAGGGCGCGGAGCTGGAATCGGAAGGCTCCATAGAAATTATCGGCGGAATCATGGCAGGCAATAAAGGCCATGTCAGAGCGAATAAGACGATTAAAAGCTCCTTTATTCAAGACGGCAACGTAAGCGCAGGGGAAGACGTTCTCGTCTCGCAAAGTATTATGCATTCTATCGTGCGCGCCGGCCGCAGCGTCATATGCTCAGGTTCCAAAGGATTGATCGTTGGCGGTACAGTTCAAGCGGCCGATCTCGTCTCAGCGAGGGTAGTCGGCAATACGATGTCAACTGCTACTGCTATAGAGGTCGGCGTTCGTCCGGAGCAGCGCGCAGAGCTCAGCGAATTGCGTCTTAAACTTCGGCAAACACAGGACAGTTTGGATAAATCGGAGAAAGCGCTGACGATTCTCGATCAGCTGGCAGCATCAGGTCAATTGACAGAGGATAAGATGTCGCTGCGGATTAAACTGGGAGCGACTAAGAGAGTGTCGATAGGCGAGATGGAGGAAATGCGGGATCGGATTCTCGAAATCGAGAAGACACTGGAAGATACGGACCGGGCAAGAGTCGATGTCAGCCATACGATATACGGCGGCATTAAAATTGTAATTGGCAGGTATACCCGCTATCTTAAAGATCCAATCCAGCACGTGTCGTTCCGTTACATGGATGGCGATATCGTCAACGTACCGATTTTTCCTTAACAATACCGCATTAATAAGGAGGACGGGGAATGACGTTTAGACCGATTGATTTGCAGCATTCTATTCCTAGAACACCGGAACTCGGCGGTACACAAGGAGCGCTTAATCAGCGCCCTGCCATAGAGCAAACAAAGCTTGGGGAGCAGCAATCGCGTCAAGACGAGCTTGCCCGTACTCGAAGTGAGGGCCTCGAGCAGGCGATTGGCCTTAACATCAGGAAAGACCAGGAAGGCTCCAAGGGCGGAAAACGGGACAAGCAGCGTGCCCCTTCCGCAGAGGAAGCCGAGGATGAGAAGCAGCCGATTCATCCGTATAAAGGCCATCGCTTTGATATGAAGCTTTAAAGTTATCTACTCGTTAGTTTAGGCAGGTGCAGCAGATGGATACATGGACATATGTCGTACTGGTGGGAGCTGTCGTACTCGTGCTCGCTTTATTAATTCCTAAAGCGAAGCAAGAACAGGCGAACGCTGGTATAGCGACAAGCAATATGGAAATTGCGCTGGAACAGTTTATGGAGAATACGGAGCTGGACCATAAGGAGCTCGTGCAGCTCGTTACGCAATTCCGTGAGCAAAGCCATGCGCAGGCCGAAGCAAAAGAGCAGCGCATTGCAGAGTTGGAGCGAAGACTGGCTCTGCTGGAGAAGCAGGCAGGGGAAGCAGCCGCCCAAACACAAGCAAGGCTGCAAGAGGGCTCCTATCAAGCAGCCGAAGCAAGTGTTGTGCAAGCGGTTGCTGACGCTCCGGCAGCTCAATCAAAGCCGCAAGTACAGGAGCCTGATCCGATTCCAGCAGCAGCGCCAGCGCCGACTACGATTCAGGCGCGGTATGCCGAGCTGTTAGAGCTTTACAACCAAGGCAAATCAATTGAGTTGATCGCGAAAAAGCTCGGGATGAACAAAGGGGAAGTCCAGCTTATTCTGCAGCTGGCGAAGCAGGAGGAGGGTGCTCGTGCTTAAAAACCGCATGTTTTTGACGGGGCTTGGTATGGGCATCATCGTCGGTGCTTTGTTGCTTCAGCTGTTGCAGATTGGAGAGCAAAGTCAGGCGAAGCTGGGCGAGAGCCTGTTTTCTGGGGATGAAAAGCAATATTCCCAGCAGGAACTGGATGCTGCCGTTGCTGCAGCTCGTCAGGAGAAAACGCCAGATAAGCCTGCTATTAGCCCTGCTGGTACTGAGGCGACAGCGGTGCCTTCAGCGACACCAGTTACTACGACTCAGCCTGAGAAGGAGCCGCCAAGCACGGAGAAGCCTAAGCAGAATGAAGAACCGGAAGCTCCGGTTCAAGAGCTTATACTTCAGATTAAAGGCGGCATGAATTTGACAGGGACAGCCAAGCTGCTGGCCGACAACGGTCTGATCGAGGATGAAGCGGCGTTTATCGCGGCCATGAAACGATCTAAGAAACCCACCGTTCGCGCCGGTTATTTTTTGTTTAAAGGCAAGCCCCAGCTGCAAGAGATCATTTCGATTATTAAGAGCGACCCTTTAACGAAAGAAGAACGGGCAGAATTGAAAGCAAGAGGCATCGAATAATTGCTGAAAATAGCGAAATCCATAATTGAATCACAAAGTTTGTTGCACCGTGCATACGGATATGGTATATTAATGGACGGTGTTAAAAACACACGCCGATTAATTTCGCTAACGGTGCTTCCGGCTGCCGGAAGTTTTAGCGAAAGATGATATTGGCGGCGGAGCACTACAAAACAAAACCACTATAGGAGGTGTTGGAGAAATGGCGGTTATTTCCATGAAACAGCTTCTTGAAGCTGGGGTACACTTCGGTCACCAGACTCGTCGCTGGAACCCTAAGATGGATCGTTATATCTTCACCGAAAGAAACGGAATTTACATCATCGACTTGCAAAAAACAGTGAAAAAAGTTGAGGAAGCTTACAACTTTGTTCGCTCGATCGCAGCTGAAGGCGGCACTATGCTGTTCGTCGGCACGAAAAAACAAGCTCAAGATTCTGTTAAAGAAGAAGCTGAGCGTTGCGGCAACTTCTACATCAACCAACGTTGGTTGGGTGGAACGCTGACTAACTTCCAAACCATTCAAAAGCGTATCGATCGTCTTCGCACGCTGGAGAAATGGTCGGAGGACGGAACTTTTGAAGTTCTTCCAAAGAAAGAAGTTATCATCCTTAACAAAGAAAAAGACCGTTTGGAAAAATTCCTCGGCGGCATTAAAGGCATGAAACGCCTGCCAAGCGCTTTGTTCATCATCGATCCACGCAAAGAGCGTATCGCTGTTGCCGAAGCTCGTAAGCTTGGTATCCCAATCGTAGGTATCGTTGATACAAACTGCGATCCAGACGAAATCGATTATGTCATTCCAGGCAATGACGACGCGATTCGCGCGGTGAAATTGCTTACGTCCAAAATGGCTGACGCAATTGTTGAAGCTAACCAAGGCGAGCAAACAACTGCTTAATCTTCATTACGCTTGCTAGTTCAACAAAGGGTGGTCAGAAGGTGAAAGCCTCTCACCGCCCTTTTTTTGAAATATAAGAGTTTTATATGTTCTCCATATAAATTTGCTTTTATTTCACCGCGAAACTTTGGCTTCGCCATTAAGAACGGCGGAGCCGTTTCTGCTTGACCGGATGATATTAAATAACAATGTACATTATCAGGAGGGCTAAATATGGCAGTTAGTGCTAGCGCAGTTAAAGAACTTCGTGAAAGAACCGGAGCAGGGATGCTTGATTGTAAGAAAGCTCTGGATGAAACAAATGGTGATATCACGAAAGCAATCGAATTGCTTCGTGAGAAAGGCCTTTCCGCGGCAGCTAACAAAGCCGGCCGTATCGCAACGGAAGGCGTTGTTGAATCTTACATTCATGCAGGCGGCCGTATTGGCGTCCTCGTTGAAATCAACTGCGAAACTGACTTCGTAGCAAAAACGGATCAATTCCGTTCGTTTGCAAAAGATATCGCGATGCACATCGCAGCTTCCAACCCTAAATTTGTTCGCCGTGAAGAAGTACCTTCCGACGAGCTTGAGAAAGAACGCGAAATCCTTCGCGCACAAGCTTTGAACGAAGGCAAGCCTGAGAAAATCGTTGATAAAATGGTTGAAGGCCGCATTTCGAAATACTATGAAGAGTATTGCTTGCTTGAGCAATCCTTCGTTAAAGATCCAGACAAAACTATCTCCGCATTGCTGAATGAAAAAGTAAGCGCAATCGGCGAAAACATTTCGATCCGTCGTTTCGTTCGTTATGAACTGGGCGAAGGCTTGGAGAAAAAAGTAGATAACTTCGTTGAAGAAGTTATGGCTCAAGCAAAACTGTAATCCGAACGCACAGGCGGGGCGGGGCGTCCGCCCCGCCTGCTTTTTATATGGAAGCCTTTTTAGAGTGACAGTCGACTAGTCAATAGCGCAACAAAATAGCAATACAATGATGGAGGTAGTGACGTTGGGACAGCCAGTGTTTAAAAGGATCGTATTGAAGGTCAGCGGAGAATCGCTGTCCGGGAATCTTGGCTACGGCATCGAAGCCTCTGTAATATCGGAAATTGCCGAACAAGTGAAAGAAGTTATCGCGCTTGGCGTGGAAGTTGCGATCGTCGTAGGCGGGGGCAACATTTGGCGCGGAATCGCGGGAACGGAAAAAGGGATTGATCGTGCGACTGCCGATTATATGGGCATGCTGGCAACGGTGATGAACTCTCTGGCGCTGCAAGACGCATTGGAGCAAATCGAAGTGCCGACTCGCGTACAAACATCGATTGCGATGCAGCAAATCGCGGAGCCGTACATTCGCCGCCGGGCGATTCGCCACTTGGAGAAGGGCCGCGTCGTTATTTTCGCAGCAGGCACAGGCAATCCGTTCTTCTCCACGGATACGACCGCAGCATTGCGTGCAGCGGAGATCGAAGCGGAAGTGATTCTGATGGCGAAGAACAAAGTTGACGGTGTATATTCCGCCGATCCGTTCAAAGATTCGTCTGCAGAGAAATATGAAGAGCTTACGTACATGGACGTGATAAGCAAAAACCTGGGTGTTATGGATTCAACCGCATCCTCGCTTTGCATGGACAACAATATTCCGCTGGTCGTGTTCGCGATAACCGAAAAAGGGAATATTAAGAAAGTTGTGCTTGGCGAGAAAATCGGAACCATTGTGAGAGGGAGTGCTAAATAATGCCACAAGCTGTTAAGAAAAACGCTGAAGAGCGGATGGAAAAAGCGATTGGCGCACTAAAGCGTGATTTGGCTACTTTGCGCGCAGGCCGTGCAACACCTGCATTGCTGGATCGCATTCAAGTTGAATATTACGGTGCACTGACGCCTGTATCCCAATTGGCTAACGTAAATACGCCGGATTCCCGCACGCTGTTCATTCAGCCGTGGGATAAAACGTCGATTAGCGCGATTGAGAAAGCGATTATGAAATCGGATCTTGGCTTGACACCTTCGAATGACGGTGCAGCCATTCGGATTACAATCCCGCCGCTTACGGAAGAGCGCCGCGCGGATTTGGTGAAAATGACGAAGAAATTCGGCGAGGAAGCCAAAGTTGCGATCCGCAACATTCGCCGCGATGCAAATGATGATGTGAAAAAGATGGAGAAAACGGACATTTCCGAAGATGAATCCCGTCGCCATCAAGAAGATATTCAAAAGGCGACAGATCGTTTCATCGCTGAAGTAGATAAAGTATTGGTCGTTAAAGAGAAGGAAATCATGGAAGTTTAATTGCGCTTCGAGCCCTTCTTCAAAGAGGGGTTTGCAATTCCGGGTGGGAGGAACGTAGATGATCAGTCGACTTTGGGCCAAACTAGGCAAATCGTCCCCAAAGGCTGAGATGCCTCAGCTAGATAAGGTGCCTGATCATGTCGCCATCATCATGGACGGCAACGGGCGCTGGGCCAAAGATCGCGGATTGCCGCGTATTGCGGGTCATCATACCGGTATGAAGGCGGTCAAACGCGTCGTCAGGGAAGCCGATCGGCTCGGCGTCAAGTATTTGACGCTGTATGCTTTTTCAACGGAAAACTGGAAGCGTCCGAAGGACGAGGTTGATTTTCTGATGCGGCTCCCTCAGCAGTTTTTGGAGATCGAGCTGGAGGAACTCATTGAGAACAATGTCCAGGTTCGTATGATGGGGATCAAATCCGATTTGCCTTCCTATACGATTGACGCGCTGGAAGAAGCGATGGAGCGGACGGCGGACAATACCGGTCTCGTCCTTAACTTTGCGCTTAACTACGGCAGTCGGAAGGAAATGATCGATGCGATCCAGGCGATAGCCGGAGACGTGGCTGATGGTCGTTTGACGCCGGATCAGATTGACGAGCAATTGATGTCCGAGCGTTTGTTAAGCCGCGACATCCCCGATCCGGACCTGCTGATTCGAACGAGCGGCGAATTGCGGCTCAGCAATTTTATGCTTTGGCAGCTTGCTTACAGTGAGCTGTGGTTTACCGATGTATATTGGCCGGAGTTCAACGAGGCTCATTTTCAAGAAGCGGTGCTGCAGTATCAGAGCCGCAAGCGGCGATTCGGCGGCTTGTAAGCTTCCATAACGGAGAGTGACTGGAATGAAACAAAGAATCGTGACAGGCGTTCTCGCGGCCGCGGGTTTCATCGCTTTTGCGCTGGCCGGAGGCTGGTTTTTTGCCGGCTTGCTCGTGCTCATGGCTATAATTGGCTTCTCCGAATATGTGCGTATGAATGGATTCGCTTGGCATCATCCTGCTTCTCTTATCGGTTTCGCGGGCATGCTTACGTTCGTGCTGCCTTGGTCCTTATGGGACATGGAAGCTCCTTCCGCGTTGATGGTGATGTGGATTGCAGCGTTTCTTTTATTGGCTGTAACGGTTGTTAGTAAAAACAAAACAACGATTGACGGCGCTGCACTTATGCTGCTTGGCGCTTTATACGTAGGCTATGGGTTTGGCGCCCTGGATACGGTAAGACAGATGGAAGAGCATGGCTTGTTCTGGACCTTCCTTGTTCTCGGTTGCATTATAGCGTCGGATGTCGGCGCTTATTTCGCCGGACGAGCTTTAGGCAAGCATAAGCTATGGCCTTCGATCAGTCCGAATAAGACGATCGAGGGAGCGGCAGGCGGTGTCATTTTGTCGCTCATTACGGCTGTTGCTTTTGCACTGGCTATGCCCGACGTCGTGAGCTTGCCGAGAGCGCTCGGCATTGGCTTGATTGCCGCGGTTGCCGGACAGCTCGGGGATTTAATTCAATCCGCTTATAAGCGCGTTCGCGACATTAAGGATACCGGTGCGATCCTTCCGGGGCATGGCGGCATACTGGACCGCTGCGACAGCTGGATTATCGTCTTCCCGCTCGTGCTTCTTTCCGGCTTGCTGCCTACATAAACGGTTCCATAGAGGAAGCGGGCGGAGCGTCGTGGAGGCGCAGCGCCCGCTTTTTTTCGTTTATTAAATTATTTGCTGTATGGCGAGAGAGGGTTAACGATGAAATTAACGATTCTTGGCTCGACCGGCTCAATCGGTACGCAAACACTCGATGTAGTCGCAAGCGATCCCGATCGCTATGAGATCATTGGCTTATCAGCTGGCAGCAACGTTTCACTGCTGGTCGAGCAAGCTTTGCGCTTCCGTCCTGCAATCGTCTGCCTGGCGACCAAGGAACTGGCTGAAGAAGCGAAGGCTTTGCTTCCTGCGGCAATCCGGGTCGTTTACGGCGAAGAGGGGCTCATAGAAACCGCTGCAGACAATGATGCCGATGTCGTCGTTACTGCCATTATGGGCAGCCGCGGGTTACCGGCAACTCTGGCTGCAATTGAAGCGGGTAAAAACATCGGACTTGCCAATAAAGAAACACTTGTTACGGCTGGTCATATCGTCATGGAAAGGGCAAAGGCTAAGGGAGTGTCTATCATTCCCGTAGACAGCGAGCATTCGGCTATTTTCCAATGCCTGAACGGTGAAGACCGCAAGTCGCTAAGCCGCATTACAATAACGGCTTCCGGCGGATCATTCCGTGATCGGACACGAGAACAGCTTGTTGGTGTAACGGTGCAAGAGGCGCTTAATCATCCAAATTGGTCGATGGGTGCAAAAATTACGATCGATTCGGCAACAATGGTAAATAAAGGGCTTGAAGTGATTGAAGCCAAATGGCTGTTCGGTATCAACTACGATCAGATTGATGTGCTCATCCATCCGGAGAGCATTATCCATTCCTATGTCGAGTTTGCCGATAATAGCGTTATTGCACAGATGGGATTGCCGGATATGCGCGTACCGATTCAATACGCGCTTACCTATCCGGAGCGTCAGCCTTCACTATGCGGAAGACTGGATTTGGCTGCGATCGGAAAGCTGCATTTTCGCGAAATGGATTACGAACGCTACCCTTGCTTGCGAATGGCTTTTGAATGCGGTAGAGCAGGGCAATCGGCGCCTACGGTATTCAATGCCGCGAACGAAGTGGCGGTTGCAAGATTCCTAAATGGTGAAATCGACTTCCTGGCTATCGAAAGAGTGTTAGAGAAAGTGCTGGAGAAGCATTCGGTAACCGACGTCAATGATGTAGAAACGATCGCGGCGATCGACGCCTGGGCGCGCCAAGCTGCAGCCGCAATCTAGCTTCCGCGGCAACCTGTGGTTCTCTTGTATCGAACGGGAGAATAATGATAATCTATGTACAGGCCGTTACGAACAGGAGGCTCGTTATGGAGATGATTCAGGTCGTTTTTTTGACCGTGCTCGTATTTTTTGTGATTGTGACTATTCATGAATGGGGTCACTATTACTTTGCGAAGCGGGCCGGTATTTTGGTTAGAGAGTTTGCGATCGGCTTTGGTCCGAAGTTATTCTCGATCAAACGCGGGGAAACCCGCTTCACGTTGCGTCTTATACCGGCCGGTGGATTTGTCCGGATGGCGGGCGAAGACCCGGAAATCGTCGACGTTGGCGAAGGGCAGACGATTGCAGTCCGGGTGAAGGACGGCAAGGTTACAAGGTTGTATTTGGATCGTCTGGATGAGCGAAGCGGCGTTATTCGCGGCGAGGTTACCGCTATCGATTTGGAGCGGGCATTGTTTGTCACTCTTGATATCGACGGCGAAGCAGAACGGTTTTCGGTACATCCGCAAGCGTTGATGATCGCCAAAGGCAAGGAAACGCAAATCGCTCCGGTTGACCGCCAATTTGGCAGCAAATCGGTTGGCGCGCGGGCGTTGTCGATTTTTGCCGGGCCATTGATGAATTTTGTACTGGCATTTGTCTTGTTTGCCGCGTATATTCAAATGGCGGGCATTCCGCAAGAAAATCCCGATAAGCTATTTGTCGGAACGATTCAGGACAACACACCGGCGGCAAACTCCGATCTCCGCAAAGGCGATACGATCGATGCTGTGAACGGGACGAAGATTGGCGGAGATTTCGATCGGATGATCGATATTATCGGCAAATCGGCTAACGTGCCTGTGAAGTTCGACATCGTTCGCGAAGGTGTAAAGCATACGATTGAAATTACGCCGAAGCCTAATGCCGAAGGAGTCGGTAAAGTGGGTATTTCCGCATCGCTTCCTACGCGATCGGCTACGTTTACAGAGACGATTACGGGTGCAGGCAAGCTGATGAAAGTTATGACTGTCAGCATTTTTGAAGGTTTCAAGAAGATTATTATGGGTGAATTCAAGCTCGATGATCTGGGCGGACCAGTAAGAACGGCGGAATATACGAGTCAAATTGCGCAGCAGGGCATTACACAGCTGACCTCATGGACAGCGCTGCTTAGTCTCTATTTAGGCATTTTCAATTTGCTGCCTGTACCGGCACTTGACGGAAGCCGGCTTATCTTCCTCGGTCTGGAAGCAGTGCGAGGACGTCCTGTCGATCCGAACCGGGAAAGTATGGTTCATTTTATCGGGTTCGCGATGATTATGCTGTTGATGGTAGTAGTAACTTATAACGATATTTTGCGATTGGTGCGAGGGGAGCAGTAAACCGGTTATGTCGAAGGATAAACAGTTTGTAACCGAAATTACGCCGCAGGGCGAGGATTTCTCAAGATGGTATATCGATGTTATTAAAAAAGCGGAGCTCATGGACTATTCGCCGGTTCGCGGATGCATCGTGTTCCGTCCCGAAGGCTACGAGCTTTGGGAAAATATCCAGCGCGATCTGGACCGCCGTTTCAAAGAAACCGGGCACCGCAACGCTTACTTCCCGCTATTCATCCCAGAGAGCTTTTTCCAGAAGGAAAAGGATCATGTCGAGGGCTTTAATCCGGAGCTGCCGTGGGTAACGGAAGCGGCTGGCGAACAGTTGGAAGAACGGCTCGCAATCCGTCCGACATCAGAGACGATGATTGGGCATATGTACTCGAAGTGGATTCAATCGTACCGCGACTTGCCAGTGCTCATTAACCAATGGGCGAACGTAGTCCGCTGGGAGAAGCGGACGCTGCCTTTCCTTCGTACAAGTGAGTTCCTATGGCAGGAAGGCCACACGGCTCATGAGAACGAAGAAGAAGCACGCGAAGAAACGATGAAAATGCTGGATGTTTACCGCCAGTTCGTTGAAGAGTTTCTGGCGATTCCGGTTATCGTGGGCGAGAAAACGCCTTCGGAACGTTTTGCCGGCGCAATCAATACTTATTCGATCGAAGCGATGATGAAGGACGGCCGTGCGGTTCAAGCCGGCACTTCTCATTATCTCGGCACGAAATTTGCCGTGGCATTCGATATTAAATATTTGGACCGTGAAAACACGCTGCAGTTTGCACATACGACCTCATGGGGGGTAAGTACAAGACTAATCGGTGCTTTGATTATGGTTCATGGCGACGACCGCGGCTTGGCATTGCCTCCTAAGGTAGCGCCAACGCAAGTTATCATGATTCCGATTGGTCCAGCGAAAACGCGTGAGCAGGTAGTCGGCCGCGTAGACGAGCTGTTTGCCGAGCTGAAGCAGGCAGGCGTCCGCGTTCGTGTTGACGACCGTTCTGATGTAAGCCCGGGCTGGAAGTTCAACGAATACGAAATGCGCGGCGTGCCGCTTCGTCTCGAGCTTGGACCGCGTGACATGGAGAATGGACAAGTCGTACTCGTCTCCCGGGTAACTGGCGAGAAGAAGATTGTTCGTCAGGACAATCTGACCCAGGAAGTTCAAACGATGCTGGAAGAAATCCAGGCGGCGATGTTTGAGAAAGCGAAACAGTTCCGTGAGGACAACTTCTATGATGTCGAGACGCTGGATGAGATGAAAGCTTCGATGGAAGAGAAGCGCGGTTTCGTACTCGCAGGCTGGTGCGGTTCAGCGGCATGCGAGAAGCAAGTGAAGGAAGAGACAGGCGCAACGAGCCGGAACATTCCGTTCGAGCCTGAGAAGAAGAAATCGAATTGTCTCGTATGCGGTGAGCATGCGGAGCATACAGTCGTTTTTGCACGCGCCTACTAAATTCTGGCTCGGATTGAATCGATAGGAGTTTGTTGGGAGTGATGATTAACCATGAGTCAAACCGGAGATAAGAGGCAACGCTTCGAATTGCTGCTTCAGCAATCGGAGCTGCCTCAGGAACTTATCCATTCTTATTATAAAGACGGGTATATTGATCAGGTAATCGTCCGCAAAAGCAACCGCAAATGGACGTTTTGCATTCGCAAAGCGTCCTTAGTGCCTTCTAGGGCCTACAGCGGGCTTTTGCAGGCGGTTCATCTGAAATTCGCCCATATTGCGGAGACCGATTTTCAGTTCCACTATGAAGACAGTGTCGGATCTGCGGACATCGCCCGGGAATATTGGGGTCTGTTTATCGAATGGGCGCAGCAGGAAATCGCTTCGGTCAACGGCTGGCTGGCGAAAGCCGGCATGGATGCGGAAGGCGATCTCATTACAATCTCGCTGCTTGACGGCATGGGCCTCGAGCTTGCCCGCAAGAAACGGATCGACGAGGAAATCGTACGCTTCTACAGCCGCTGTTTTGCCCGCAACTACAGGGTGAAGCTAGAGGTCGGATCAGGCGGCGCGTCCAGGCAAGAGGTGTACGATGAGTTTCAACAGAAGATCGTGCAGGAGGAACGGGAAGCCGTTCTTCAAATCATGGAAAGCGCAGCAACCGATTCCGATTCGGATGAAGGCGATGACCAGCCTTCCAAATTGTCTGTAGGCTATGATATTCGGGACGAGCCGGTTCCGATTATGAACATCCGTGAAGAAGAGAAGAAGATTACGGTACAAGGTACGATTTTCGGACTTGAAGTGAAAGAGCTGCGGAACGGCATGACGCTATATACGTTCAACGTTACCGACTTCTCCGATTCCATGGCGATGAAGATGTTTGCCAAAACGAAGGACGACTTGAAAATGTTCAGCCTGATAGCGAACGGCAAATGGGTAAAGGCGAGAGGCCGGGTTGATTACGACCGGTTTATGCAAGAGCCTGAGCTCGTCATGATGCCAAGCGATCTGAATGAAATCGGATCACCGCCGGATCGCAAGGATAAGGCAGAAGAGAAGCGGGTCGAGTTCCACCTTCATACGACGATGAGCGCGATGGATGCAGTAACGCCAATCGATGCTTATGTGAAAACGGCCGCGAAGTGGGGACATAAGGCGATTGCGGTGACGGATCACAGCAATATTCATTGCTATCCCGACGCTTTCAAGGCAGCGAAGAAGAACGGCATTCAAGTGCTGTTCGGACTCGAGGCTAATGTCGTCAACGATGCGGTGCCGATGGTGCTGAACCCTCGCGAGGAACAGCTGGCAACTACCGAATATATCGTATTTGATATCGAGACGACGGGCCTTTCCGTCGTGAACAACAAAATCATCGAGCTTGCCGGTGTTCGCATGAAGGATGGCAAAGAAATTAACCGTTTCTCGACTTTCATTAATCCACATGAAAAAATTCCTTATCACATTCAGCAGCTAACGAGCATCAACGACGATATGGTCAAGGATGCACCGGAGCTTGAGCCTATGCTGCGTGAATTTGTTGAATTCATTGGCGATTCGGTACTCGTCGCGCATAACGCCAGATTCGATATCGGTTTTATTCAAGCCAACTGCAAGTCGCTCGGTATGCCTGAGGTAACGAATCCGGTACTCGATACGCTTGAGCTTGCACGATTTATTCATCCTTCACTAAAGAATCACCGTCTGAACACACTGGCGGCCAAGTATAAAGTCAGTCTGGAGAACCATCACCGGGCGGTCGACGACTCCTTGGCGCTTGGCGGCGTATTATATGGCTTGATTAGCGACGCGGCGGAACGTAATATTACCGGACTTCATCAATTAAATGATTATGTAGGACTGGACTTATCCAATTCCCGGCCTTTTCACTGCAATATTTACGCGTTGAACGCTGTCGGCAAAAAAAATCTGTTCAAGCTCATTTCGATCTCTCATACCGAACATTTCAAACGGGTAGCGACGATTCCTAAAAGCAAGCTCGTTGAGCTTCGCGAAGGCATACTCGTCATATCCGGCTGTGAGAAGGGTGAGTTTTTCGAGACGGTGCTTAATAAATCGTACGAGGAAGCGCTGGAGGTTGCCCGCTTCTACGATGTGCTGGAAATCCAGCCAATCGATTTTTATATGCATCTGGTCGAGAAGGGACTGGTTGGCAGCCGTGCTGAGATTGAACAGGCTCACCGTTATATTTGTCAGATCGGCGATGAGCTTGGCAAGCCGGTCATTGCAACGGGCAACGTGCATTACTTGAATCCGAGGGACAAGCTGTTCCGGGACATCGCCATTCATGGCATTACCGGCTTTAGTCCGCTTAAGGATATCCGTAAGCCGGAGGCCCATCTTCGTACAACGGATGAAATGCTTGCCGAGTTCGCTTTTCTGGGAGAGGCACGCGCCTATGAAGTTGTTGTAACGAATACAATTCAGCTTGCCGAACGGTTTGAACCGTTCGAGATGTTCCCAGAACAATTGTTCACGCCGATTATTGAAGGCGCAGACGAGGAAATCCGTGAAACGTGTTATAACACGGCCAAATCGTTTTATGGGGAAGAGCTTCCACAGGTTGTAATCGATCGTTTGGAGAAGGAGCTTGTGCCGATTATTAAATTTGGCTTCTCGGCCAACTATTTGATTTCGGAGCGGCTTGTGAAGAAGTCCAATCGGGATGGTTACCTCGTAGGTTCCCGGGGGTCCGTTGGCTCCTCTGTGGTTGCAACCTTCCTTGGCATTTCCGAGGTTAATCCGCTGCCGCCTCATTATATGTGCTTGAATCCCGATTGCAGGCACAGCGAATGGTTTCTCGACGGCAGCATCATGAG
The DNA here is from genome assembly GCF_014641555.1 of Paenibacillus radicis (ex Gao et al. 2016). Classification (GTDB taxonomy): domain Bacteria; phylum Bacillota; class Bacilli; order Paenibacillales; family Paenibacillaceae; genus Pristimantibacillus; species Pristimantibacillus radicis. Next base: position 155,423 of record NZ_BMHY01000009.1, on the reverse strand, counting down.
CGGCTTTGACTTGCCGGTCAAAAGCTGTGCGAAATGCGGGCAACTGACAAAAGGCGAAGGGCAGGACATTCCGTTCGAAACGTTCCTTGGATTTAAAGGCGATAAAGTTCCCGATATCGACTTGAACTTCTCGGGCGAATACCAGCCGACGGCTCATAATTTCACAAAAGAAATGTTTGGTCCGAAAAACGTATTCCGGGCCGGCACGATTGGTACGGTTGCGGAGAAAACTGGCTTTGGTTTTGCCAAAAAATACGAGGAAGACCACGGGAAGAAGTGGCGGGGCGCGGAGCTGTCGAGGCTCGCTGCCGGCGTTACCGGAGTAAAGCGCAGCACCGGGCAGCATCCCGGCGGCATCGTCGTTGTACCGGATTATATAGAGGTGGAGGATGTAACACCTGTCCAATATCCGGCGGATGATGTCAATGCGGAGTGGAAAACTACGCATTTCGATTATCATGCTTTTGAGATGAACTTGCTGAAGCTCGATATTCTGGGACATGACGATCCGACAATGATGCGGATGCTGCAGGATTTGACGGGTGTCGATCCTACGACGATTCCGATGAATGATCCGAAAGTAATGAGCATGTTCAACTCGACGAAGGCGCTCGGTGTGGCGCCGGAGAAGATTCGGACGCCAGTCGCAACGTTTGGCGTTCCGGAGATGGGAACGAAATTCGTTCGTCAGATGCTTCAGGAGACGCAGCCTTCCTCCTTTGCCGATTTGCTGCAAATTTCGGGATTGTCCCACGGCACGGGCGTATGGCTCGGCAATGCCCAGGAATTAATTAAGAAGGGTACTTGTAACATCAAGACCGTAATCGGCTGTCGTGACGATATTATGTTATACTTGATTTATAAAGCAGGAATGGATGCCGGACTCGCTTTCAAAATTACGGAAAGCGTACGGAAAGGCCGGGGTCTGACGCCGGAATGGATCGATGAGATGAAAAACTGCAAAGTACCGCAGTGGTATATCGACTCCTGCCTGCGCATCGAGTATATGTTTCCGAAGGCGCATGCCGCGGCTTATGTTATTTCGGCTGTTCGCACCGCCTACTTCAAACTGTATTATCCGATTGAATATTACGCGACGTACTTCACGGTTCGCGCCGAGGATTTTGATCTGGAAATACTCTGTCAAGGTTATGACGCGATTCTTAAGAAATTGCTAGAGATCGAAGAAAAAGGCTTCAGCGCGACGACGAAGGAGAAGAACAGCATCTCCTTGCTGGAAATGGCGCTGGAAATGACGGCAAGAGGACTCTCTTTCAAGCCGATTGATCTCTATCGATCGCATGCTACGAAATTTATTGTAGACGGGGAATCGCTTATCCCGCCGTTTGCGGCTATCGCCGGTATCGGCGACAACGCGGCCCGGAACATTGCAGCTTCGCGTGAAGAAGGCGAGTTCTTGTCTATCGAGGATTTCCAGCAGAAATCGAAGGCCAGCAAGACGATTGTCGAGGTTCTGAACGGCATGGGCTGCTTCCGCGGCTTGCCGGAATCGAATCAGCTATCCCTCTTCTAACTGTCAGCACATGAAAAGATTTCTTGTCACTCTTCATGCGGTTATGATATAATTTTTGTGGCAATGATGTGGATAGAGACTTTGAAGCAGAAGAGTGGGGAAACCCACTCTTTACGTTTTGTATTTGGGCTTTTTCCATGGATCAAGCCCATTTCGAACGTACAAACGGGAGGTTAAAGCAATTTGAGCACATCCAAAATCAAATCCGTCGTTGAAGAAATGGTAGCTCCGTTTCTCGACAGCAATGGCTTTGAGCTTGTTGATATTGAGTATGTGAAAGAGGGCAGCCACTACTTCCTGCGTGTATTCGTAGACAAGGAAGGCGGCATCGATATCGATGAATGCGGTCGGATCAGCGAATATCTCAGCGAGCAGCTCGACAAGAATGATCCGGTCAGCGACAACTATTTTCTCGAAGTATCCTCACCGGGGGCCGAACGGCCGCTCAAGAAACCGGAAGATGTGCGCAAAGCGGTCGGCAAGCATGTCTACATAACGACATATGAGCCGATTGACGGTTTGAAAGAGTTCGAGGGTCAGCTTCTCGCTTTTGACGGCGAACAGCTTCAAGTGAAAGCGGGCAAGAAAGAGCATGCGATTCCGTATGCGAAAGTGGCAGGCGCTCGGCTAGCCATCGTATTCTAGAGATTGCAGAGCAGAAGCTTTTATTTTTGAAAGGGGGAACTCCATTCCAATGAGCATGGATTTTATTGAAGCGTTATCGGAAATCGAGAGGGAAAAGGGAATTACGAAAGATGTGTTGCTTGAAGCGATAGAGGCTGCTCTAATCTCCAGCTACAAGCGCAATTTCAATACGGCGCAAAACGTGCGTGTCGATATTAACCGCCACACCGGCGTTATTAAAGTATATGCACGTAAAACAGTCGTTGATGAAGTGCTCGATCCGCGTCTTGAAATTACTATAGATGCGTCGAGGGAGATCAACCCGCATTATCAATTGGACGATATTGCAGACATCGAAGTAACGCCGCGTGATTTCGGACGGATTGCGGCACAAACGGCTAAGCAGGTCGTTACGCAACGGATTCGCGAAGCGGAACGCGGACTTATCTACAATGCTTTTATCGATAAAGAGGAAGATATCGTCAATGGCATCGTTCAACGCCAGGACGTTCGCAATCTGTTTATTGATCTTGGCAAAGTTGAGGCGGTGCTGCCGCTGACTGAACTTATGCCGACTGACAAGTTCAAGCACGGCGACCGTGTTAAATCGTATATCACGAAGGTTGAGAACACGACAAAAGGTCCGCAAATCATCCTTTCGCGTACGCATCCGGGCTTGCTTAAGCGTCTGTTCGAGCTGGAAGTTCCCGAAATTTATGACGGTGTCGTCGAAATTCGTTCCGTAGCGCGTGAAGCGGGCTTCCGTTCGAAAATTGCCGTTCATTCACGCAATGAAGAAGTAGATCCAGTCGGCTCATGCGTAGGACCAAAAGGACTGCGTGTACAAACGATTGTAACCGAGTTGACGGGCGAGAAGATCGATATTGTTCGTTGGTCGGATAGCGTTGAGGAATATGTGGCGAATGCGCTAAGCCCTTCCAAAGTGCTGGAAGTTATCGTATTTGAGCAGGAAAAACTGGCTCGCGTCATCGTTCCTGATTACCAGCTTTCACTCGCTATCGGCATTAAAGGCCAAAACGCTCGCCTTGCAGCTAAGCTGACGGGCTGGAAAATCGATATTAAGAGTGAAACGCAAGCGGAGCAGGAATACGGCCGCCCGAGAACTTTGACAGGCACGATGCATCAGGATTCCGTCTCGATCGATTCCTAGCCGGCTTCAGCTGCTGCGTCCATAATCGGCAGAGGAGGGATGTACGGTGAGACCGAGAAAAGTGCCGCTGCGCAAATGCGTAGCTTGCCAAGAAATGAAACCAAAAAAAGAATTAATCCGCGTTGTTCGGACACCTGAAGAAGAAGTGTTGATAGACCTTACAGGTAAAAAAGCCGGTCGAGGCGCCTATTTATGCGGTAAAGTCAGCTGCTTTAAGCTGGCGAAGAAATCGAGGGCGCTTGACCGGGCCTTGAAGCAAACAGTCGGCAATGAAATTTACGACCAGCTTGAACAGGATTTCATCTCGGTTGAGGAACAGTTTCTAGCCAATAAGGAGCTGATAAGCGATGAAGACGAATAAATGCTTATCCTCTCTGGGCATGGCCATGAGGGCCGGGAAACTGATTACAGGCGATGAAATCGTGCTCAAGGCGGTACGTAAAGGAGATGCGCATCTCGTTATTATTGCGGGAGACGCTTCCCCGAATACGAAGAAGAAATTTCGCGACAAATGCAGCACCTACGGGATACAACTCGCCGAAGCATTTGACCGCGATCAGCTTGGAAAGGCCATAGGAAAGCCGGAACGAGTCGTACTGGCGGTAACTGACGCAAAGTTCGGAAAAATGATTGCAGGTCATCTGAGTCAAAATTCGGAGGTGGATCATATTGAGCAACCAACAGGACGGCAAGGACAATAAAGATAAAACACGCGTATACGAATACGCCAAATCGCTAAACATGAGCAGTAAAGAAATTATAACTATTCTTAAACGGCTGAATCTGCCCGTTAATAACCATATGAGTGTTATGGAAAATGCAATGGTGCAGAAAGTGGAAGGTTTTTTCCGCGATATTAAAGCCAATGCCGCGGCAAAACGCGCGCAGGAAACTTCAGGCGCGACGGTATCGGCTGCTTCGCAGACAGCGGGCAAACCGCAGTCTCAGCCAGCCAACAAAAATATATCTCAGGACAGACAGGGGCCTATGAATTCTATTAAAACGAATACGCAAACAAACCAAACGCAAACAACTCCAACGCAACCAAGTCAATCACAACCAAGCGCGGCGCAGCAAGAACAACGCCCGGCGCAAACGCAATCTCAGCCAAGCAGCAGCTCTAACAATCGTCCTAGCGGCCAGGGTCAAGGCAATCGTCCATCCGGCGGCGGCTATCAGGGCAACCGCCCTAGCGGCCAAGGTCAAGGCAATCGTCCATCTGGCGGCGGTTATCAAGGCAATCGTCCGGCAGGCAGCGGCCAAGGCGGACAGGGCGGCAACCGTCCATCCGGCGGCGGTCAAGGCGGACAGGGCGGCAACCGTCCGGCAGGCAGCGGTCAAGGCGGACAAGGCGGCAACCGTCCATCCGGCGGTTATCAAGGCAATCGTCCAGCAGGTGCGGGCCAAGGCGGACAGGGCGGCAACCGTCCATCCGGCGGTGGTCAAGGCGGCGGTCAAACCCGCAGCTTCGATTCGCGTCCGGCGCAACCGGCTTCGCGTTCGACAGCTGCTGATTCGAACCGCAACAGCAAGCCAGGTTTGAACAAATCCAAATCGGGCGGTCCTAACAGCAATCACGGACAAAGACGCTTTGATGACGGCAAACCGGGCGGATTCAGAGGCGGCAACAACCGTGGGGGCAAAGGACGCAATCAGCGCAACCAGCCGCAACAGGAACGCCGCGAAAAAATCGACAATACGCCTAAAAAAATCATTGTACGCGGTACGATGACAGTAGGCGAATTGGCGAAGCTGCTTCATAAAGATGCTTCCGAAGTCATTAAAAAGCTGATTTTCCTCGGCGTAATGGCAACAATCAACCAAGAGCTTGAAATGGATGCTATCTTGCTGCTCTCCTCGGAGTACGGCGTAGAGGTTGAAGTGAAAATCCCGGTTGAGGAAGATTCCTTCGAAACTGTAGAAGAGACCGATGTAGATGAAGATTTGGTGGCTCGTCCGCCAGTCGTTACGATCATGGGTCACGTTGACCATGGTAAAACGACTTTGCTCGACGCCATTCGTCAAACGAATGTAACAGGCGGCGAAGCAGGCGGCATTACGCAGCATATCGGCGCTTACCAAGTTGAAATCAAACAAAAGAAAATTACGTTCCTGGATACACCGGGTCACGAAGCGTTTACGCTTATGCGTGCCCGTGGTGCGCAGGTTACCGATATTACGATTATTGTCGTAGCAGCGGATGACGGCGTTATGCCGCAAACGGTAGAAGCAGTTAACCATGCGAAAGCTGCAGGCGTACCAATCATCGTTGCCGTCAACAAAATCGATAAACCGGACGCTGATCCGGACAAAATTAAGCAAGCTCTGACTGAATATGAGCTCGTTCCGGAAGAGTGGGGCGGAGATACGATCTTCGTTAACGTTTCTGCGAAACAGCGCATTGGTCTTGAAGACTTGCTGGAGATGATTCTTCTCGTAGCGGAAGTGAATGATTATAAAGCGAACCCGGACAAACGCGCCCGCGGTACTGTGCTTGAGGCCGAGCTGGACAAAGGCAAAGGCCCAGTAGCTCGTATTCTCGTTCAACACGGTACGCTGAAAATCGGCGATGCATTCGTTGCCGGCAACTGCTTCGGCCGCGTTCGTGCGATGGTCAACGACAAAGGCCGCAGACTGAAAGAAGTAGGTCCTTCTACACCAGTGGAAATTACGGGTCTTACAGAAGTACCGCAAGCCGGCGATCCGTTTATGGTATTCGAGGATGAGCGCAAAGCGAGAGCGATCTCCGATCGCCGCTCCATCAAGCAGCGTCAATCCGAGCTGGGTGCGAATACTCGCGTCACGCTGGATGATCTGTATAAACACATCAAAGAAGGCGAAATTAAAGATCTGAACGTTATTATTAAATCTGACGTTCAAGGCTCTGCGGAAGCACTCAAAGGCTCCCTCGCCAAAATCGATATCGAAGGTGTACGTGTTAAAATCATTCACAGCGGCGTCGGTGCGATCAATGAGTCCGATATCAACCTGGCTTCGGCATCCAATGCCATCGTTGTCGGTTTCAACGTTCGTCCAGAGCCGCAGGCTGATCTGGCTGCGCAGCAAGAGAAAGTCGATGTTCGTATGCACCGCGTCATCTATAACGTGATCGAGGAAATCGAACAGGCGATGAAAGGGATGCTTGATCCGATCTTCAAGGAAGTTGTTATCGGTCAAGCGGAAGTCCGCAACGTCTTTAAAGTTAGCAAAGTTGGGGCAATTGCAGGCTGTATGATTACGTCCGGCAAAGTGACCCGTTCCGCTGAAGCGCGTATCGTACGCGAAGGCATCGTTATTTTTGAAGGCAAGGTTGATACGTTGAAACGCTTCAAGGATGACGTCAAAGAAGTTGCGCAAGGCTATGAGTGTGGGATTACGCTGGAGCGGTTTAACGACTTCAAAGAAGGGGACATTATTGAAGCCTTCGTGATGGAATCGGTAGAGAGGTGATTAATCGATGGCTAAAATACGTGTCGGCCGTGTAGGCGAACAGATTAAGAAAGAACTGAGCCAAATTATTCAAACTGAGCTGAAGGATCCGCGAATTGGCTTTATCACCGTAACAGGTGTGGAAGCGTCTGGCGATCTGTCCCAAGCGCGTGTTTACTTGAGCGTGCTTGGCAGCGAAGAGCAAAAGGAAGAGACGCTTAAAGCGCTCGGACGGGCAAACGGTTTTATTCGCACCGAGCTCGGCAAGCGGATGCGTCTGCGTCATACGCCAGAAATTTTGTTCAAGTTCGATAGTTCGATTGAATACGGCAGCCGGATTGAAGGGCTGCTGGAGGAAATCAACCGCGGGAATAAGTCGTGATGACGACTGCGGAATATACGCGGCAACTTGATGCTGCACTTGCTTTTATGAACGAGGGGGACGACTTTTTAGTCGTCTCCCATGTTCAGCCTGATGGGGATGCTATTAGTTCGACAGCAGTTGTTGGCTGGCTGCTAGACAAATTGGGTAAATCCTTCGTATTGATGAACGAAGGCGAATCTCCTTCACGGTTAAGCTATCTTGTGCATTATGACGCTATTATCAATTATCGCAAATCGCAGCCCACTGCGGCTTATAAGCATATTATTACGGTAGATTGCGCTGACTATCAAAGAATCGGCGAGGTCTCCAGTTTGTTTGCGGAAGATGCCGGCTTGCTTAATATCGACCATCATCCGACGAACAATGGTTTCGGTACGGTTAATATTATTCGGGCTGACGCAGCAGCTACGGTAGAAGTTTTATATGATCTTATCGAAAGAGCCGGCTTTGACTTTGACAAGGACTGCGCAACGGCTATTTATACCGGCCTCTTAACCGATACGGGCGGCTTTCGCTACTCCAACACGAGCTCCAAAGTGATGGGGATCGCTTCGCGTATGCTGGACAAAGGTGTCAGCGGTCACCAGCTGGCAGATCATTTGCTTGAAAAAATGACGATGCCGAAGTTGAAACTGCTGCAACGCAGTTTAAGCAGACTTACTTTCAGTGAAGATCAGCAGATCGGCTGGCTCTATGTCGCTAAGGATGATATGAAGGAAACCGGCGCCGTATCCGAAGATTTCGAGGGCATCGTCAACTATGCTTTGAATATTGATGGTGTTGAAGTCGGAATTTTGTTCAAGGAAACCGAAGACGGTCATGTGAAAGCAAGCCTTCGTTCCTCGGGCAAAGCAGACGTAGCGGCTATCGCGCAAAATTTCGGCGGCGGCGGCCATGTTCGCGCTGCCGGCTGCCGGCTGAGCGGTTCGCTCCCGGATGCGATTGAATCTTTGGTTGATGCGGTTAGAAAGGCGTTGAATTAACGATGGACGGTATTATCGCGATCTGGAAGCCTGCGGGTTGGACTTCGCATGATGTAGTGGCGAAGGTGCGCCGGCTGACCAAGATGAAGCGGATCGGCCATGCGGGAACGCTGGATCCTATGGTGACGGGCGTATTGCCTCTCTGTTTGGGCCGTTCTACGCGTATGGTTGAATATTTGCAAGAACGTCCGAAAGCCTATGAAGCTGTCATTCAGCTTGGCATTGCTACCGATACGGAAGACTTAACCGGTAATGTTGTTGAGGAGATAAGCGGCATTGTAGTGACCGAGGAAGAGGTTATTCGGGTTCTTAGGAGCTTTGTCGGCGAGATCGAACAGATTCCCCCGATGTTCTCCGCTGTTAAAGTGGACGGCAAGCGTCTCTATGAGCTGGCGCGGGAAGGCAAGACGGTAGAACGGAAAGCAAGAAAAGCGACGATCCACCAAATCGAGCTGCAAGGCCTCAATTTATCGTCAGACAAGCCAACGTTTTCCTTTTCAGTCGTGTGCTCGAAAGGCACGTATATTCGGACACTTTGCGTCGATATTGGACGGGAGCTTGGCGTTCCTGCCGCAATGGCGCAGTTGACCCGTACGATGTCTGGAGGCATTACGAAGGAACAATGCGTAACGCTGGAGCAGGTGGAAGAGCTTCAGGAGGCAGGAGAGCTCGAATCGCGCTTGTTATCGGCAGAAATGGCGATTTCGCATTTGGAACTTGTTCAGGTGTCGTCAGTGATTGCTGACATGGCGCTTAAAGGACAAAAAATTCCGCTGCGCATGCTTGCCGAACGTCCGAGCGGGGATCGGCTGATCCGGCTTTACGGCGAAGGCAATCAGTTTATCGGGATTTTTGAATGGGACACCGGGGCGGAAATTCTGAAACCGGTAAAAGTATTTTCATAGCATCACTACCACATCGGCTCGCAAAAGCGAAAGTCTGAACAGAAATGCAGGTGTATCCAAGTTGGAAATGATTTCACTCAAGTATCCGTTAACGGAGATTCCGGAAGTGCTCCGGGATCATTCGCTTTCGATCGCGATCGGCCATTTCGACGGTGTGCATCGCGGGCATCAGAACGTCATTAAAAAGGCAGTAACGCTTGCCAAAAGCAAAGGTTTGCTGTCCGCTGTCATGACGTTTAACCCGCATCCCAAAGAAGTGCTGGGTCAGGGCGAACGTTATTTCAATAGTCTTACGCCGTTTGAGTCCAAAGCTTCCTTGTTCGAGGAGCTTGGCGTAGACCTTGTGTTCGTATTGGAATTCGATAAAACGTTTGCGGCCATTTCGCCGCAGCAATTTGTCGACGAGGTGCTCCGGCCGCTGAGAGCGCGTCAAATTGTCGTTGGCTTTGACTTTATGTTTGGCTTCAAGGGTCAAGGCAATGCCGAAATGATGCGCAGCTTGGGTGCGCCGGACATTGATGTCGAAATTATTGAGCCGCTGTTCGAGAACGGCATAAAGGTGAGCAGTACTTATGTACGTGAGGCGCTAGAGCAGGGCGGCATCGAATTGGCCGCCAACTTGCTCAGTCGTCCTTATGAACTTAAAGGTATAGTCGTTCATGGTGATGGCCGCGGCCGGACCATTGGTTTTCCGACCGCCAACCTTGAAATATCTGACCGTTATGTAGCTCCCCGACTCGGTGTCTTTGCCGTTTCGGGTGAAGTAGCGGGAAAGCCATTTTACGGCGTTCTGAACCACGGAATGAAGCCAACCTTTAATAAAGAAGAGATCCGGCCGGTTATGGAAGTGCATCTTTTCGATTTTAACCAGGACATTTATGGAGAATCGATTACCGTGCGGTTCCATGATTTTATCCGTCCGGAGCAAAGATTCGGTTCCGTACAAGAACTGATTGCGCAAATTGGCCAGGATTCGGATAAAGTCAAACAACGGTTCAACCTCGGTTAAAACGGCAGCATTTACTTGCCTATGCTGTTGTGTTATACTGAATAACGTTGCGGACCGGCCCATTTATGGACGAACGCGATAAGAACCTTAGCTTGGATGTCTGCTCTCACCGGCGGTACCTGGGCTAACGGCGATTATTTTAATTTTTCAAGGAGGTGAACGAGGATGGCAATTACACAAGAGCGTAAACAAGAACTGATCGAAACGCACAAAACACATGCGAGCGATACAGGATCACCGGAAGTTCAAGTCGCTATCCTGACTGAAAACATCGTGAACTTGACTCAACACTTGCGGGAGCACAAGAAAGATCACCACTCCCGTCGTGGTTTGCTCAAGATGGTAGGTCAACGCCGTAAGCTGTTGGCATACCTGAAAAACAAAGATGTTAGACGTTATAGCGCATTGATCGAAAAACTCGGCCTTCGCCGCTAGAATCTGTTACATGAAAAGCAACCTGGCTGTTTTGCCGTCCGGGCTTCCCGGAGCCGGCATTCGCGGGTTGCTTTTTGTAATATCAAAAGGTACAGCAGGATATGCCAACGCTGTTGGCGAATGGTATGAATGCCAACTGTTACATTACAAACTAGGAGGGATTACATTTGCAACAAGTCGAAATGTTGTTGGGCGGCAGAAAGCTTGTCCTTGAGACAGGCCGTCTCGCCAAGCAAGCAAATGCCGCTGTAACGGTACGTTACGGGGATACCGTTATTTTGTGTACGGTTACGGCTTCAACGGGACCAAAGGATCTGGATTTCTTCCCGCTGACAGTTAACTATGAAGAGCGCATGTACGCAGTCGGTAAAATTCCCGGCGGCTTCATTAAACGCGAAGGACGTCCAAGTGAAAAAGCGATTCTGTCGAGCCGGTTGACTGACCGCCCGATTCGTCCGTTGTTCCCTGAAGGCTTCCGCAACGATGTGCAAATCGCGAACATCGTCATGAGCGTGGATCAGGATTGCCCGCCTGAAATTGCGGCAATGATTGGTACATCTGCAGCACTTGCTATCTCTGACGTTCCATTTGACGGTCCGATCGGCGGCGTAAGCGTTGGCCGTGTCAATGGCCAATTCGTTATTAATCCGACTGTCGAGCAAGGGCAGCAGACGGATATTTTCGTCGTTGTCGCAGGTACGAAAGATGCGATCATGATGGTAGAAGCGGAAGGCAATGAAGTCGGTGAAGACGTCATGCTGGAAGCTATCATGTTCGGTCATGATGAAATCAAAAAAATCGTTGCGTCGATTGAAGAGCTCGTTGCAGCAGCTGGCAAGCCGAAGATGGAAGTGAAGCTTCATGCTGTGGATGCTTCCGTTAACGAAGCGGTTCGCGCATATGCATCCGAACGCCTTGTAGAAGCTATTCGCATCGAGGAGAAGCATGCACGCCAGGAAGCAATTGACGCAGTCAACAGCGACACTGTTGCTCACTTCGAAGAAGTGTATGCAGAAACGCCTGAGCTTATTGGCGATGTGAAAGAAGTGCTGTACGACATCGTGAAAGAAGAAGTTCGCCGCTTGATTACGCATGACAAAGTTCGTCCCGATGGACGCGGCCTTGCCGAAATTCGTCCGATCGAATGCGACGTCGCTTTGTTGCCGCGTACACATGGCTCCGGCTTATTCACACGCGGTCAGACACAAGCACTTAGCATCTGTACACTTGGCGCGCTTGGCGACGTTCAAATTTTGGATGGTGTCAGCCCTGAAGAAACGAAACGTTTCATGCATCATTACAACTTCCCGCCATTCAGCGTTGGCGAAGCAAGACCGCTCCGTCCTCCGGGCCGCCGCGAGATTGGTCACGGTGCACTTGGCGAACGCGCATTGTCGAAGGTTATTCCTTCTGAAGCTGAATTCCCATATGCCATCCGTCTCGTTTCCGAAGTTTTGGAATCAAACGGTTCGACTTCCCAAGCAAGCATTTGCGCAAGTACACTTGCCATGATGGATGCGGGCGTTCCGATTAAAGCTCCAGTAGCAGGTATCGCAATGGGCTTGATCAAGGACGGCGAACATTTCTCCATCTTGTCCGACATTCAAGGGATGGAAGATCATCTCGGCGATATGGACTTTAAAGTTGCAGGTACGGCGCAAGGCGTAACGGCAATTCAAATGGATATTAAAATCAACGGTATCGACCGTGCGATTTTGTCCCAGGCGCTTGAGCAAGCACGCGAAGGCCGGTTGCATATTTTGGGCAAAATGAACGAAGTAATGACCGAGTCGCGTAAAAACCTGTCGCAATATGCTCCGAAAATTTTGACGCTTCGTATCCATCCGGACAAAATCCGTGATGTTATCGGCTCCGGCGGCAAAATCATCAATAAAATCATTGAGGAAACCGGCGTGAAAATCGATATCGAGCAAGACGGCATGGTCTACATCGCTTCTTCGAACGAAGAGATGAACCAACGTGCGAAAGCGATTATCGAAGGTATCGTCAAAGAGGTTGTCATCGGTGAAATCTATCTCGGAACCGTTAAACGGATCGAGAAATTCGGCGCCTTCGTTGAAATTTTGCCGAACAAAGATGGTCTTGTCCACATCTCCCAGCTTGCTAACGAACGCGTAGCTAAAGTTGAAGATGTTCTGGCAATTGGCGACCAAATTACGGTAAAAGTAACCGAGATCGATCAGCAGGGCCGCATCAACCTGTCCCGCAAAGCCGTTCTTGCACCTCAAGTACCAGCGCAGTAAGTTTAGCTTCTGCGCTTTCTATATCGTTTGAATGCAAAGAGTCAGAGTGAATCTGTCTCTTTTTGTTTTTTTGCCGGAATTGGCTTTCGGCTTGCATAATCTCGTCCATTTCTTCATACATTTTGAGCAAGCGTCTTGTCTGCATATTGCATGGGCCGGATTCGGCAAAGACGCTAACCGATGATGAAGGTGGAGCTAAACCTATGAACTTGCGAACAAAAATCGGTTGGATAGGCGTGTGCATGGCAGCGTTTATTGCAGCCTTTAGTTTGAATCTTGGCGGAATAGGCGACTATGTGGCATCGGTCAAAGCGAACGGTGCGACTAAGGCTGCCGTAAAGCCACTGTTTAGTGAGCAGGAGCTGAGTGAGCTGCGGCAAACGATTGCCAACGAGGCAGAAAAACAGCGAATCGAGCCTATAAACGCACAAATAGACCGGGTATGGAAAGCTATTCCCGGGTATAATGGCGTGGAAGTCGATATCGACAAAAGCTTTGAAAAAACAGTTGCAACAGGGACACTGTCTCCGATTCAATTCGTATATAAGGAAGTCAATCCGGAAATTTCGCTGCGGGACTTGGGCAAATATCCGATTTTTAGAGGCAATCCTGAGAAGAAAATGATCGCTTTTATGATCAATGTCGCTTGGGGCAACGAATACATACAACCGATTCTCGATACGCTGGAGAAGGAGCAGGTGAAGGCTACCTTTTTCTTGGATGGTTCCTGGTTGAAGAAATATCCGGATGTTGCCATGCAAATTCAAGCGAAGGGCCATGAAATGTCCAATCATGCCTATTCGCATCCGAATATGAGCGAACTGGGCAGACAGGCCGCTTATACGCAAATATCCAAAACAGAAGAGCTGTTAAAATCGACGCTTGCGGTTGACAACAAGTGGTTTGCACCGCCTTCGGGTGACTATAACCAGATGACGATACAAGTAGCGGCAGAGCAAGGGCTAATGACTGTACTGTGGACCATCGATACAATCGATTGGCAGAAACCTTCTCCTGATACGATTATTCGCCGGATTTCGTCAAAGCTGGAGCCAGGATCGCTTATTCTCATGCATCCGACAGCCTCATCCCGTGATGCGCTGCCAGGCATGATCCGTATTGCAAAACAGAAGGGGTATGCAATCGGTACGGTAAGCGAGCTGCTGTCGACGGATCGGGTGCCGCCGGTTGTTGAGCCGGGGCCTTAATTTTGATAAACTGATTGGAAGCAGGGGCTTCTGATTAGCGGAAATCTATGCTTATCGCAGAATTACATTCAGCTTGCTAAGGAGGACGATTGTGAATAAGTATACGCTCAGCAACGGTCTCAGAGTCGTTGTGGAATATATTCCTACATTTCGGTCGGTCGCATTCGGTATATGGGTAAAAACAGGCTCGCGGAATGAAACGCCGGATAACAACGGCATTTCTCATTTTGTCGAACATATGCTCTTCAAAGGAACGAATAAACGATCGGCTAAAGATATCGCAGACTTGTTCGACGGAATTGGCGGCAATGTCAACGCCTTTACTTCGAAGGAGTATACCTGCTATTTCGCCAAAGTGCTCGATCAGCATTTGCCTATAGCGGTTGATGCATTGGCCGATATGTTTTTCGAATCACGGCTGGATGCAGAGGAACTGGCGAAAGAGAAAAACGTGATTTTGGAAGAAATCTCGATGTATGAGGATACGCCGGACGACAAGGTGCATGACGAGGCTTCCCGCGCTGCTTACGGCGATCATCCGCTTGCGTATTCCATTCTGGGTTTGGAAGAGCGTCTGACGGCGATGAATTCCGATTCACTTCGTGATTATATGAATGATACATATACCATTGAAAATACGGTGATCAGCGTTGCAGGCAACGTAGAAGAGAGCGCGCTGCTGGAACTGCTGGAGAGCCAGTTTGGCCGATTCAGCGTTAGAGGAAGCTCAGCTCCAGTACAAGCGCCGGGCTTTCATGGCGATTATATTTTCTTTAAGAAAAAAACAGAGCAGAATCACATCTGCCTCTCTTTCCCCGGCTGTTCGATTAGCGATCCGCAGCTGTATGCGATGATTTTGCTTAACAATGCGCTCGGCGGCGGCATGAGCTCCCGCTTGTTCCAAGAAATTCGGGAGAAACGCGGCTTGGCTTATTCCGTCTATTCTTATCATACGTCCTATGCGGACACCGGTTTGTTCACGATCTATGCCGGAACGGCACCGAAGCAAACGAAGGAAGTGCTCGATCTGACGATGGAGCAGCTAGAGGAGCTTGCGGTGAAAGGGCTTGGCGAGGATGAGCTGCACCGGGGTAAAGAGCAGCTTAAAGGCAGCCTGATTTTAAGTCTGGAGAGCACGAGCAGCCGGATGAACCGGTTAGGTAAAAACGAGCTTATGCTTGGGCGTCATTATACGCTTGACGAATTGCTGAAACGAATCGATAATGTGACGATGACCGACTTGCGTCAAGTAACGGAACGGATGCTTTCCGTACCGTTCGCAGTCGCGATGGTCGGTTCGAACGATAAAGCAGCGGCACAATTGGGGAGGAATCGTTTTGTTTCAGGTACTATTTAAACGGCTTGAAGGCAATGAAGATATTCAATTGCCGAATAAAATGTCGGAATGGGCGGCAGGCTTTGACCTTCAAGCGGCAGTCGGTGAACCGGTTATTCTTGCGCCGGGAGAGCGCAAGCTCATTCCAACCGGATTTGCAATGGCAATGCCTGCGCAGCTCGAGGCGCAAATCCGCCCAAGAAGCGGGCTGGCTTACAAGCACGGCATTACCTGCTTGAATTCCCCAGGGACGATTGATGCGGATTACCGGGGTGAAGTGAAGGTTCTGCTTGTCAATTTAGGTCAAGAGCCATTTACGATTACACGCGGCGAGCGAATTGCGCAAATGGTGTTCCAGCAAATTCCGGCCATTGAGATCGCATTGGCTGATGAGCTGCCGGATACCGTTCGCGGAGCCGGAGGCTTTGGCCATACAGGCGTTTAGGTTTGAAAGAGAGAGAGCCGGTTCTTCCTGCTATATTGCAGGGGGAACCGGCTCTTTTTTTTAGGAACAGCAGCATGCAATGTGATTAATTATAAAACCTTAATGACATTGTCAGCAGTCTGCAATGTCATTAATGAAGCGACCTTAATGACATTGTCAACGGTTTGCAATGTGATTATTGATGTTGCCTTAATGACATTGACAGCAGTCTGCAATGTGATTATTGATGTTGCCTTAATCACATTGCAGAGGGCAGGAGTCTTTTTTTTTCACCCATTCTGGGCGCTGGCATAAGATGATTTATAACTCGTGCGCAGAAAGGAGTGATAGCTGCATGTTAACAGGCATTCAAGTGCTGCTGCTTGGCGGCGATGCAAGGCAGCTCGAGGTGATTCGCAAGCTGGCGGAGTTGGATGCGTCGGTGACAGTATCGGGCTTCGAGGGGCTTCATTCATCGCTGGATGGCGCAGTACATGCCGAGTTTGACGAGCAACTGTTCGATAACATCGACGCGCTGCTGCTGCCTGCGGTCGGTACTGACGACCAGGGCTTGATTCATACCGTGTTCAGCGATCGCGAGATTCGGCTCCTGGATCAGCATCTCGCCCGTGCACCTAAGCACTGCAAAGTGTATACAGGGATGGCTAAGACGTATTTGAGGGAGATTTGCCAGCAGAATGGGCTGGAGCTTATCGAATTTTTCGAACGGGATGACGTTGCGATTTACAATTCCATTCCAACGGCCGAGGGCGCGATTATGCTAGCCATTCAGAATACGGATATTACGATTCATGGCTCAACTTCAATGGTGCTTGGCTTTGGCCGAACCGGCTTTACAATGGCTCGCACCCTTCAGGGATTAGGTGCAGATGTACTCGTTGGCGTAAGGCGCGGAGAGCATTTTGCAAGGGCTGCCGAAATGGGCTTCAAGCCTTTCTACACCAGCAAACTACTGGAGTATACAGGCAATATTGACTTGCTTTTTAATACAATTCCGACTATGATAGTCACAGCGCAAATTATAGCGAATTTACCTTCGCGGGCCGTTATTATTGACCTCGCTTCCAAGCCTGGCGGAACAGATTTCCGCTTTGCCGAGAAACGGGGAATCAAGGCGATGCTCGCGCCCGGCCTGCCCGGTATCGTTGCACCCAAAACAGCTGGACGAATCATAGCCGATTGTTTGTCTCAATTGATTATGGACGATTCGATTAAGCGGGGGAATGGGCAATGAATTGGTCGGGATTAACGGTAGGATACGCATTATCAGGGTCGCACTGCACGCTTGCCGAAATTATGCCGCAAATCGCGAGATTTGTTGATGCGGGAGCGAATGTCATTCCGATCGTCTCCAATACAATTATGACGACGGATACTCGCTTCGGCACTTCGCAAGAATGGCAAACGCAGCTAAAGGCGATAACGGGCAATGAGATTATTTCTACGATTGTGCAAGCGGAGCCGCTTGGACCATCGAAACAGATCGACGTGCTATTGATTGCGCCATGCACGGGCAATACAACAAGCAGACTTGCAAATGCGCTGACAGACAGCGCCGTATTAATGGCGGCCAAAGCGCAAATGAGGAATGGAAGACCAGTCGTGCTTGCTATTTCTACAAATGACGGACTTGGGTTGAATGCCGCCAACATCGCAAAGCTGTTAGTGGCTAAACATATCTATTTTGTGCCTTTTGGCCAAGATAATCCCGTTCAAAAACCGAACTCGCTAGTTGCCAGAATGGATTTGGCGCTGGAGACGTGCGAAGCAGCACTGCAAGGAAAACAACTGCAGCCGCTGCTCATTGAGCGGTTTAATTACTAGTCTTATTTGTTTTTATTTTATTTTTTTATTTGCTGTTCAAAGATAGAGGGGAGAATTACGACAGATGTCCAATCAGAAATTGTTTAACGTTGCGGTAGTAGGCGCAACAGGCGCAGTAGGGGAACAAATACTGAACTTGCTCGAGACGAGAAATTTTCCTATCCGTGAATTGAAGTTATTGTCCTCGCCGCGTTCTGCCGGCACCAAATTAACTTTCAAAGGCCAAGAAGTAACCGTAGAGGAAGCAACTCCGGACAGCTTCAAGGGCGTTGATATAGCATTGTTCAGCGCCGGGGGCGACGTTACTAAAGCGCTCGCTCCACATGCGGTGAAGCATGGCACAATCTGCATCGACAACACGAACGCTTACCGGATGGATCCGAATACGCCGCTTGTAGTTCCGGAAGTGAACATTGAGAAAGTAAGCGAGCACCAAGGGATCATTGCGAATCCGAACTGCTCGACTATTCAAATGGTCGCTGCGCTGAAACCTCTGCAAGACCAATACGGCATCAGCCGCATTATTGTCTCGACTTACCAAGCGGTTTCGGGAGCTGGCGCTCGTGCAATCGATGAGTTGCTTCGCCAAACCCGCGCTTCGCTGCAAGGCGAGCCGGTTAATCCGGACATTTTGCCAGTGGGCGGCTTGCCTGTCAAGCATCAAATTGCGTTCAACGCAATTCCGCAAATTGATAAATTCCAAGATAACGGCTATACGCTGGAAGAAATGAAAATGGTCCGCGAAACGAAAAAGATTATGAACGACGAATCGATCGAAGTAACCGCTACTTGCGTTCGTATTCCGGTCGTTTACGGCCATTCCGAATCCGTATATGTAGAACTTAAAAATAATTATGACCTGGAAGATGTCAAACAGCTGCTCGCGAACGCTCCGGGCATAACGCTGGTAGATGATCCGGCGAATCAGCAATACCCATTGGCGACAGACGCTGCAGGCAAGCCAGACGTATTTGTCGGCCGCTTGAGACGAGATCTGGGCCATGAGCGCGGACTGAACCTGTGGATCGTTTCCGATAATCTGTTGAAGGGCGCCGCTTGGAACGCCGTTCAAATTGCAGAGCATATCGCAAAAGGCTAAAGGTAAAGGTTGACGGCAATGTTGACATCTTGCTATCGGTACCGGAGGATAACCATCCATGCGCATCCTGGTTCAGAAATTCGGGGGCACTTCACTTTCGTCCGATAAAGCTAGAAATCACTGTGTAGAACATATTGCCAGAGAGCTGAAGAACGGTTTCCGTATCGTCGTAGTCGTTTCGGCGATGGGTCGCAAAGGCGACCCGTACGCTACGGATACCCTGCTTCAGCTCATTCGCGATAACGGCGACCGTTTACCGCCCCGCGAGCGGGATATGCTGCTAGGCTGCGGAGAAATTATTGCCGCTTCTGCCTTATGCAGCCTGCTCTGCTCGCGGGGCATTGCTGCAATTGTGCTTAATGGAGGCCAGGCGGGCATCCGGACCGATGAGCAATTCGGCCATGCACGCATCAAAGAGCTACATCCCGACCGTATGCTGTCTCATTTACGGGATGGCGAGGTTGTGATTGTAACTGGTTTTCAAGGCAGTACCGAGGATGGTGATATGACTACGCTTGGCCGTGGAGGAAGCGATACCTCGGCAACAGCGATTGGCGCAGCCCTTCGCGCAGACTGTGTAGACATTTATACCGATGTGAACGGTATTTTGACGGCCGATCCTCGTCTGGTTAAAGACGCCAAACCGCTTCTTGTCGTTGGCTATGCTGAAATATGCAACATGGCGCGCCAGGGAGCAAAGGTCATCCATCCCCGTGCTGTCGAAATCGCGCAGCAAGCCCGTATCCCGATTCGGGTACGCTCAACTTTTTCCGATGATGAAGGAACGCTTGTAACCGACAGGCCAGAGCAGGCCAAAGGTTATGTAAGCGATCGTCATGTAACGGGCATTGCCCACGTATCCGGCATTACGCAAATTTCGGTTCAAGCAATAGAAGGCCGTTCGGATGTGCAATTGCAAGTGTTTCAGACGATGGCCCGCAATCATATAAGCGTTGATTTTATTAACGTAACGCCAAGCGGCGCGGTGTACACTGTGTTTGATCACGATGCCGACCGCGCTGTTCGTTTACTTCAAGATATCGGATATTTACCAACTGCAATTAATGGCTGTGCGAAAGTGTCGGTCATCGGCGGGGGCATGAACGGTGTGCCCGGCGTCATGGCGCGAATCGTCGAGGCATTGACGGAACAAGGCATTACAATTATGCAATCGGCGGATTCGAACACGACGATATGGGTACTTGTGAAGGAGCCGGATATGGCCCCTGCGCTACAAGCGCTTCACGCCAAGTTTGGACTTCATTTATAATAGTAACAGTGCATAGTTGCTCGTAAAGTTTTGTAGGAGGTTTTTTGGATGGATTATGGAAGATTAATGACGGCAATGGTCACACCATTTGACGCAAATGGTCAGATTGACTGGGAAGTTACCGGACGTCTGATCGATTATCTAATTGAAGAACAGCTCAGCGATACTCTGGTCGTATCGGGAACGACAGGCGAATCGCCTACGTTGACGGACGAGGAGAAATTGGCATTGTTCCGCTTTTCGGTTGAACGCGCGGGCGGACGCTGCAAAATTATTGCAGGAACGGGCAGCAACAATACAGCGCATTCCATCCACTTAACGAAGGAAGCGGAAGCTTGCGGCGTAGACGGCGTTCTGCTCGTAACTCCTTACTATAACAAACCGAACCAAGAAGGACTCTATCAGCATTTCAAAGCGATTGCAGAGTCTACGATTTTGCCGGTCGTTCTCTATAACGTCCCTGGACGTACTGGTATTAACCTGTCGGCTGAAACGACCATTCGTCTGGCTCAACTAGACAATGTCGTAGCGACAAAAGATTGCGCGAGCCCCGATCAGTTGACGCAAATTGTGACTGGCGCTCCGTCAACATTCCGAGTTTATAGCGGAGACGACAGTGCAACGTTGACGACGCTTGCAGTTGGCGGACACGGCATTATCAGTGTAGCCAGCCATGTTATCGGCGCAAAAATGAAGCAGCTGATCGAAGCCTACTTGAGCGGAGACGTTCGTAAGGCTGCTGTACTTCATCAGGAATGCCATCCGGTATTCAAAGGGCTGTTCGAGAGCCCGCATCCGGTTCCAAATCCGGTTGCTGTCAAGTATGCTCTTACTTTGAAAGGCATTCCGGTCGGCAGTGTGAGACTCCCGCTTGTTCCAGCGACGGAAGCTGAAAAAGAATTTATCAGTAAATTAATATAGGCGTGATTACGGAGGCGGTGCAGGGTTATCCCTGAACCGCCTCCGTTTTTCTATGCAAATGGCAGCATTGCCTCTAGCCCCGGGCTCGCTGCGCGTTTTGGTTCATGATGTCGTTCTTGATTCCATTGTTTATCTTGCTTTACGCCGAACAATGGATTTGAATCTTCAAAATGCCAGCCTGAACTCAAAACGCTCCGCTCACCCAAAATGCATATTGTAAGTCACTTTGAGAGCAAAACCGGGCTCGCTGCGCGTTTTGGTTCATGCTGTCGTTCTTGATTCCATTGTTTATCTCGCTTTACGCCGAACAATGGATTCGAATCTTCAAAATGCCAGCCTGAACTCAAAACGCTCCGCTCACCCACTGCGTGCAAACTGATGCGATCATACTGCAGCGTACTGTGTAGCCTTGCGGAGGACGCGGCTTTTGGAATCAAAATGTAAAAATACATGTTGTAAGGTGATTTTTCGACGAATTATCGCATCAAAATGCAAATGTGCATTTTGATTGGCTCATTTAGCTTCTATATCGTGAATTATAGCGATCTGAACTGCACTTTTACATTTTGATGGACATTTTGGTGCCTTTAGGTACTTATCAACCTGTACTTTTACATTTTGTTTTGTGCTTTAGCTTGGAAGGCTAGTAGGCGTAGGTTGTGCATCATAGGAGAGGCGCGTTACATGGTCAAAGCAGGTTACCTTTAAAGGCGGGGCAGGGACATACTGCATCGCCTTTTTTGATGCGAGTTTGGTTAGCTGGTGCTCGACATTTCATGTACCTGCTGATGCGATTGCTTTAACATGTGTTTGCTTGCCGACCTGTATAAGAGGGGGAGGCAAGTCCCGCCGTTCTTCTATAAAAAAGAAACATATCATGATAACAAGAGACGGAGTAAGCGAATGATTCTGGAGAAGCGGCAGCGCTCGCCTTTGTATCCGGATTCCAACCTTTAGATAAATATAAGGAATCTGGATACAACAGCGATCGGAAGAACATTCGCTTACGCAGGCGGCCACTGTATACGTGTAAAACGGACAAGCTCAAGAAGGGAAATTGTTTGTGTTCTCTCAATTTTTTCCTGTATAATGGGTTCAAACAACGGTTCGGCAATGATTGGCATTTCGGCATCTCACCGGAGTTCGTCCCAGGCAGGTACGACTGCGGTCATAAAAGGGAGGGAATCGCTTGTCAAAGAAGAACGATACGGATAAATTGCTTGTTTTTGCGCTGGGCGGAGTCGGAGAGATCGGTAAAAATATGTATGTCGTCCAATACGCAGACGATATTGTCGTCGTGGACGCCGGGCTGAAATTTCCGGAGGAGGACATGCTAGGCATCGATATCGTCATTCCCGATATTTCGTATTTGCTCGAAAATCGGGATAAAGTTCGGGGCATCGTCATCACGCATGGTCACGAGGATCATATCGGCGGTCTCTCTTATGTGCTGAAGGAGCTTAACGTGCCTGTGTATGGTACGAAGCTAACGCTGGGTCTCATTGAAGGCAAGCTGAAGGAAGCGGGATTGCTAGGTGAAACAAGGCGTGAATTGATTAATGCCGACTCGCAGATCGAATTAGGTAATATTCAGGTCTCCTTCTTCAAGACAAATCACAGCATTCCTGATTCAGTAGGTGTTTGCCTCGATACACCGGAAGGCAGCGTCGTCCATACTGGTGATTTTAAATTTGATTATACGCCAGTGAACGGGCAATATGCGGATTTGCAGCGAATCGCCGGCATCGGTCAACGAGGGGTTCTCGTGCTGCTGTCCGACAGTACTAATGCAGAACGGCCGGGCTACACCCCTTCAGAGAAAAATGTGGGCGAGGCGCTTGAAGACTTGTTCTACAAAGCGCCGCAGCGGGTTGTCGTCGCGACATTTGCCTCCAATGTCCATCGCGTTCAGCAAGTTATTCATGCTGCGGAAGCAACGAATCGCAAGATCGCGGTTGTCGGCCGAAGTATGGTGAATGTCGTCAGCATCGCCTCTGAGCTTGGTTACTTGCATGTGCCGGAAGGGATGCTGATTGAACCGGAGGAAGTGAATAAACTGGCGGCAGACCGCGTCGTCATTTTATGTACGGGAAGCCAAGGGGAGCCAATGTCCGCCTTAACCCGGATGGCCCGCTCTACACATCGGAAAGTCGATATTTTACCGGGCGACACAGTTATTATTGCTGCTACGCCGATTCCTGGCAATGAGCGTTATGTTGGACGAACGGTAGATGAATTATTCCGGCTTGGTGCACATGTCGTTTATGGACCCGGCTCGGTATCCGGCGTTCATGTTTCCGGTCATGGCAGTCAAGAAGAGTTAAAGCTAATGCTGAATTTAATTAAGCCGAAGTATTTTATCCCGATTCACGGTGAGTATCGCATGCTTCGTTTGCACGCTCAGTTGGGTGAAGATGTCGGTATTGATCGGAGTCATATTTTCGTACTGGAAAATGGGGAAACGGTTGAGTTTCGTGACGGCGATGCGAGAAGAGGCTCGAAGGTACAGGCAGGAAATGTGCTGATCGACGGTCTTGGTGTCGGGGATGTCGGCAATATCGTACTCCGGGATCGGAAGCTCCTGTCTCAGGATGGTATTCTAGTCGTCGTCGTTACGCTGAGTAAGCAGGAAGGAATGATTTTGTCGGGGCCCGATATTATTTCCCGCGGTTTCGTATATGTCCGCGAAGCGGAAGGGCTGTTGGATGAAGCAGGGAAAATCGTCACTGGAACGCTAAATCGTCTAATGAATGATAAGGTCAACGAATGGGCTTCCTTAAAAACGAGCGTGAAGGACGCGCTAGGGCGCTATCTCTATGAACAGACGAGGCGGCGTCCTATGATCTTGCCTATTATTATGGAAGTTTGACATAGACGTAAGAAGAGACCGGATGCTGGGCGGGAAACTGCCTACGACCGGTCTCTTTTGTTGTGCCCCCGTATAAATTCAGCAGTCGACCTCATACTATGACAAGCCGCAGAAATTTCAGCAACATTGTTGACGAGGGGGACTTAATGTCATGTGGAGCCATTCCATTCCATTAACAAATGAGCAGCCTGATCCGGCTGCCGATGAGAAGAAAAAGAACAGTACCATCGTAGAAACGATTCAGCAGCTTGGACAAACGGCGACGCCTGTTGCCGAGTCCAACATTCATTGCATGACGATCATTGGTCAAATCGAGGGTCATATCGTGTTACCTCCGCAAAATAAGACGACCAAATACGAGCATTTGATTCCAATGCTGGTGGCAGCAGAGCAGAACGCCAAAATCGAAGGCATTCTAATCGTGCTGAATACGGTTGGCGGCGATGTAGAGGCAGGTCTTGCGATTGCTGAAATTATCGCTTCCTTGTCCAAACCGACCGTGACGCTCGTTCTGGGAGGCGGGCACTCTATCGGTGTTCCGATCGCCGTAGCCGGGGATATGTCCTTCATTGCCGCAACGGCGACGATGACGATCCACCCGATACGCTTGAACGGACTCGTTATCGGCGTACCGCAAACTTTTGAATATTTGGATAAAATGCAGGAGCGGGTCGTTCGGTTTGTGACGATGCACTCCAACATTACGGAAGAAACATTTAAGGATCTCATGTTCAAAACAGGTGAATTGACCCGCGATATAGGAACGACGGTTATCGGATCTGATGCTGTCAAACACGGATTAATCGATGCCGTTGGCGGACTGGGAGAAGCGCTGAAGGAGCTGAATCGCCGAATTGCAGAACGCAAGCCTGCAGCGGCAGGTCAGCCGGGCCCGGGGGTGTATAATTAATGACGCTTTATACGATTATGCCCTTGGAGACTGTTTTGGATGGTATGACTGGCGCTGCTGAAACGGCTCAAACCCCGTCGCAGCAAATATGGCTTCACGGGATTCATATGGAAGTGATTCCAGTTGCACCTGGTATGGTGAGAATCGTCAGACTGCTGCAATGCCAGCTGAATGATTATTTAAATCCACAGCTTGCACCTGGGTCTATCATGATGTACGGGCAAAATGATGTACAAAACTAAAAAGAGAAAATAGGAACATTTGTCCACCTATGGTATAATGTTAAACCAGAGGTGACAAAAAGTTGGCTAAAAAGAGAAGAAAAAAGAAATCGATTGCATCCAATTTAAAATATGAAGTCTATGGTATTTTACTTATAACAGTATCTGTAATCGCCTTATCAGGCGGAGCGACGGTTGGCCGGTCTTTGTCCAAGCTGTTTGGCCTGTTTTTGGGCAAATTTTATTTCGTGCTGGCATTAGTCGGCATTTATGTCGGACTTACCGTCATGGTCAAGCGCGCTTGGCCGAAGGGCTGGTCGCATCGTCGTACTGGCGTGCTGATCTGCGTACTGGCATTAGCGTTGTGGAGCTCAGTTGCGATGATCGACAAATCGCTGGCGCCTTCATCGGAGCTCTCTGGCGGACTAATCTTTGAACAGTTAAGCTCTGCGATCAGGCTGGAGCTTCTTACCTTTGACGGAGCGGACGACCGTCCGATGAATGAAAAGGACATTAGCGGCGGATATATCGGCGCCATCGAGTATTCGATGCTGTTCATGCTATTCGGCTATTTCGGGGCCAAGCTCGTCATGTGGGTCATGTTTGCGATTTCGCTTATGCTGATGACTGGCAAATCCTATGTTGAAATGGGCCGTCTTGTAAAAGGCAAGCTAATTCGGCTGTTCAAGCTGTTTGCAGCAAAGTGGAACCAGAGAGCTGCGCTTAGGGCGGCAACCGCCGCCGCTGCTGCGAAAGCGCCTCGTGCCGCCGACCCCCAAGGTTATGCTCAGGATGATGACGCCATCGACGAGGACGAAGACTTTCCGCTTACACCTCGAAAGAAGAAACGCTCCCTCTTCTTCTCTTGGCTGCAACAGGATAAAAGCGAGCAAACCGTCAAGCAAGACGACTGGTCTCTCGATGATGAGGATGATGATGGGCATCAGTTGAACGGAATGAGTCCGCATTGGGCTAAGAACGGTGAAGCAATAGCAGGAGAGTGGGATCGCAACGGCGATCCGAACGAACAGCAGATGCCCGTACAGGTGCAGGAGCAACAGGAACAAGAACAAGAAGAAGCTTTACATAACTCGCCCGATCAAGTACCTTGGGAAACGGTCCCGACGATCCAAGAACCGATTGTTGAGCAGCATCTGGAAGCAATTCATGACGGGCAAACCTATCCGCCTTCGTCTCCTTATGCAGAAGAAGAAGAACAACCGGCTGAGGAGTGGACGGGGACTTGGCCGCAGCAATCCACTGAGGATGAACAGCAAATGGAGGAACCTATTGCCGAGTTGCCGGATCATGCAGAGCTGCCTTCAGCAGTTAACGATGATGAAGCGGAACCATCCGACAGTGCAGTTCTAGTCAAAGAAGCATCTGAACCGGCTGCTACAATTTCGGTTCCGGCAGAGCCTCAACCGAAGCCTTATGTGCTTCCGCCATTTTCCTTGCTAACCAAGCCAAGCTTATTGGCAAGGGGAGGGGACGGAGCGGATTCCATCGATGCGAAGAGAAAGCTGGAAGCTACGCTGGAAAGCTTCGGTGTTCGAGCCAAAGTGCTCGACGTCGTTCGCGGGCCAGCCGTTACCCGCTATGAAGTTCAGCCGGCTACGGGAGTGAAGGTAAGCCGAATTGTCAGCCTGACCGACGATATTGCACTTGCACTTGCCGCGAAGGATATACGGATGGAAGCTCCGATTCCGGGCAAATCTGCGATCGGCATCGAAGTGCCGAATATGGAAGTATCCGTCGTTACGATGCGGGAAGTGATGGAGACACCAGCATTTCATAATGCACCGTCTAAATTGTCTATCGCGTTTGGCCGGGACATTTCCGGCCAGCCGATTATCGGCAATCTTGCCCGCATGCCCCATTTGCTCGTAGCAGGGGCAACCGGATCAGGCAAGTCGGTCTGCATCAACGGCATCATTACAAGCATTCTGTACAAAGCGAAGCCGGACGAAGTGAAGTTTCTGATGGTCGATCCGAAAATGGTCGAACTGAATGTATACAACGGTATCCCGCATTTGCTTGCTCCTGTTGTAACAGATCCGCGCAGAGCTTCTCTGGCATTGAAGAAGATCGTTGTCGAGATGGAGAAGCGTTATGAGCTGTTCTCCAAGTCCGCAACAAGAAATATTGAAGGCTATAACAATTTAATGGCGGATAATCCGAAAGCGGTGCTGCCGTACATCGTCGTCATCGTCGATGAGCTTGCGGACTTGATGATGGTCGCTGCTGGCGACGTAGAGGATTCCATTGCCCGTCTGGCTCAAATGGCCCGTGCGGCAGGCATCCATCTTATTATCGCAACGCAGCGTCCGTCTGTAGACGTCATTACGGGCGTCATCAAAGCCAACATTCCTTCCCGGATTGCGTTTGGCGTATCGTCGCAAGTGGATTCGCGGACGATTCTCGACATGGTCGGGGCAGAGAAGCTGTTAGGCCGCGGTGATATGCTGTTCCTGCCTGTAGGCATGTCCAAGCCGCTTCGTGTGCAAGGCGCATTCCTCTCAGATCAAGAAGTGGAAGCGCTCGTTGAATACTCGAGGGGACAGGCGGAAGCGGAATATAAAGAGGATCTTGTTCCTGAGGTTGAGGAAGAATCCAATGATCCGAATGACATTGTAGATGAACTGTATGATCAAGCGGTGCAAATTGTTGTTGAAGCGAAACAGGCTTCTGTATCGCTGTTACAGCGCCGGATGCGTATCGGATATACGAGAGCAGCCCGATTGATCGACCAAATGGAAGCCCGCTCTATCGTTGGCCCTTATGAGGGCAGCAAACCTCGTGAGGTTATGCTCACAATAGAGCAATATCAGGCAGGAAGGATATCGTCCTAGGACGATATCCTTTTTTGTATGGAGATGCTACAGTTTCCATTCGATGCATAGAACGAAAGCTCCTTTCTCATACTAGTGCTAGGCAACGCTGCATGAAGCTAACTAACTTGCTATGAGAAAGGCAGATCCCTAGATGAGAAACCGTTTAATTGTAATGACCGCGTTAATCGTCATGCTCGTATTCGGAACGTTCTCGTTACAGCATTTGATGAACGGCAAGGCGGAAGAAACATTCAGTAACGCAACGTTGAAAGTCGGCTCCTCCGGCAAGGATGTTTATGAGCTGCAAGGAAGACTTAAATTTTTGGGGTACTTCAACGGCAAGATTGACGGCCAATTCGGTACGACCACGAAAAACGCTGTTACCTGGTTCCAGTGGAAGTTCGGCATGAAGTCGGATGGCATCGTTGGTGCCAAAACGAAGCTCAAGCTTTGGGAAGCCACGAAAAGCTGGAAGCCGAGTGCTGAGGAGTCCGGCAATGCCGGAGCGGGAGCTGGCAGCGGCACAGGTTCAGAAAGCGGATCTGGCGGTTCTGGAGGGGGCTCTGGGAGCGGCTCTGCCTTGGATAAATCCAACAAGCTGGGCCTTTCCAAAGGCGATTTGCAAATTATGGCCAACGCCGTTTACGGCGAGGCGCGAGGCGAGCCTTATGAAGGCCAGGTAGCCGTTGCAGCGGTTATCATTAACCGTCTGAAATCGCCGAGCTTTCCAAATTCGATCTCGGGTGTTATTTTTCAACCCGGTGCATTTACAGCTGTGGCCGACGGTCAAATTTATTTGACGCCAAACGAGAAAGCGGCGCAAGCGGTTCAAGATGCCATCAACGGCTGGGACCCTAGCGGCGGCTGCCTGTACTATTTCAACCCGGTTACGGCTACCTCCAAATGGATTTGGACTAGGCCGCAAGTGAAGACGATCGGCAAACACATTTTCTGCATGTAAAAGCAAATTGCGACTCCGAAGAAGCAGCCGGCCTTGCCCTTGCGCAGGCCCAGGTTGCTTCTTCCATTTCGGTTAAGTTAGAATGGTATAGGCAACGTGTAATTGGAATACATTTACTCCAGCAGAACCAAATTTGCAGGTTTATACAAGGAAGGAGCTAACGGAGTGACCTTATTTGAGAGAGGGCAGCTGGGCCGGATTCGGCTTCATGTACTGCCGACCAAACGATTTAAAACTTTTGCGATTTCGTTATTCGCAGGCGTTCCGTTATCGGAGGATACAGTGACCGAGACGGCGCTCGCTCCCTTCGTACTGCGTCGAGGCACGGCTTCCACGCCAGAGACGAAAGCATTTCGCGAACGGCTTGACGATTTGTATGGGGCCGGATTTGGCTTTGACGTATATAAAAGAGGCGATTCACAGATCGTCCAGTTTCGAATGGATGTCATTAACGACAAATTCGTCGCATCCAGCAGTCCGCTTCTAGACGCTTCGTTAAAGCTGTTAGGGGAGGTTGTAACCGACCCTTGCACAGAAGATGGAGCTTTTCGCGCGAAATATGTGGAGGCCGAGAAGCAGACGCTAACGAAACGGCTTGAATCGATCGTTAACGATAAAATCCGGTATGCGGCCGAGCGTTGTCTGGAGGAAATGTGCGAGGATGAGCCTTATCGTCTCCATCCTCTTGGCAAGCTTGAAGATATAGCTGCTATTACTGCGGACTCTCTCTATCGCAGGTACGAGCAATGGCTGGAGGAAGCGGTCTTTGACCTATATGTCGTGGGTGATACGACGCTTGATGAGGTAACTGCGCTCGTCCAGCAATATTTCCGTCCTAAAGCAGGTGTGCCTGGCGTTTATGCAGTGACGAATGTCCGTCAAGAGAGAGGCGATGTGAAAACGGTCGTCGAAGAAATGGATGTCAGTCAAGGTAAGCTGAATCTTGGTCTTCGCACCGGTATCCTGTACGGAGATGACGACTATGCGGCATCGCTGATGTACAACGGCATCTTGGGCGGTTACCCGCATTCGAAGCTTTTCCTGAACGTTAGGGAGAAGGAGAGCCTTGCCTACTACGCTTCATCGAGGCTTGACGGACATAAAGGACTTTGCACGATTCAATCTGGCATTGAGATCCAAAACTACGACCGCGCCGTCGTCATCATCAAGGAACAGCTTGAAAGCATGAAACGCGGAGAGCTTACGGAGCTGGAGATCAGCCAGACGAAAGCGATGATCTCCAATCATTTGCGGGAGCTGCAGGACAGCGCTTATGAGATGATTGCTTATGACTTTAATGCGGTATTGTCCGGTAAAGACCGCAGCGCGCAGCAGCTCCTTGACCAGATCCAATCGGTCGGGCCAGAGGATATCGTTCGTGTGGCTAACCGGGTTCAACTGGATACGATCTATTACTTGCGAGACCGGAAGGAGGCTTAACAGACATGGAAACGCTTGAGTACAACAATGTGCAGGAGACGCTATACCGCGAAGTGCTGGACAACGGACTTGAAGTGATCGTGCTGCCGAAGCCCGGTTTTCAAAAAACGTATGCCACATTTGCTACCAAATACGGTTCTGTTGACAACCGTTTCGCCGTTGAGGGAGAAGAGCCGTCTAAAGTGCCTGACGGCATCGCCCATTTTCTCGAGCATAAAATGTTCGAGGAGCCAACCGGCGACATTTTCGCCACGTTTGCATCGCAAGGCGCCTCGGCTAATGCTTTTACAAGCTTTGACCGGACCGTATATTTGTTCTCCGCAACGGAGCAAATAACGGCTAACTTGGAGACGCTGATCAATTTTGTGCAAAATCCTTATTTTACCGACGAAAATGTCAATAAGGAAAAGGGTATCATCGAGCAGGAAATTAATATGTACAAGGATAATCCTGACTGGCAGGTTTATTTCGGGCTTATCGATGCGATGTACCATAACCATCCGATTCACATCGATATTGCCGGTACGGTGGAGTCGATCTACCAAATCGATAAGGAAACGCTGTATCGCTGCTACGAAAACTTTTACCATCCGTCCAATATGCTGCTGTTCGTCGTAGGCGGTGTCGATGCGGCAGAGGTGTTCGAGCTGGTGCGGGCCAACCAAGCGAGTAAAAACTTCAAACCGCAAGGTGAAATTCACCGTTATTTCGAAGATGAGCCGGCTAGTGTCAAAATTCCGCGTAAAGTAACGAAGCTTCCGGTCTCGCTGCCTAAAGTGATGTTTGGCTTTAAGGAGAAGCGCGTCGGCTTGCCGCCTGCGGAGCTGCTGGAGCAGGAAGTATTGTCGAAGCTGATGCTGGATGCTTTGTTCGGGGCGAGCTCTTCGCTTTATCAGGATCTATATGAGGAAAATTTAATCTCCGACTCGTTTGGATCGGAATTTAATTCAAGCGACAACTACGCTTTTTCGGTTATCGGAGGCGACAGCCCTGACCCTGAAGCGCTGCTTGGCAAAGTTCGGGCGGCGGTAGAGGAAGCGGTGAAAACCGGCATTTCTGAAGAAGCCTTCGAGCGCTCGAAGCGGAAAAAAATCGGCAGTTATTTGCGAATGCTTAATTCCCCTGAAGCGATCGCCAGCGAATTTACGCGTTACCGGTTTCGCGACAGCGATATGTTCGATCTGCTTCCGCTGTACGAGAACAGCACGCTGGAGCAGGTCAACGCACGGCTTCGCGAGCATTTCGACTTCGGCCAAGTGGCTGTATCGATCGTGGAAAAAGCAGGGGAATGACGGTTATACGTCAATCGACGGTATTGGTTACCGGGGGAAGCCGGGGAATTGGCGCTGCCATTGCGCAGCGCTTTGCCGCGGAAGGCGCCAATATCGTCATTCATTATTTAGAGTCGCATGAGGCGGCTAATCAAACGGCGCGAGCCTGCATGAGGCTTGGCGCCAACGTAATGACGATAACTGCGGATTTACGCTCCAAGGAACAGCTGCTGCGAATGCGGGATAAGCTGGAAGCAAACGGCATGCTGCCTGACATACTAGTCAATAACGGCGGCATTTCCCATTACGGCATGCTAATGGACGTGACCGAGCAGGAGTGGGACGATGTCATGTCCGTTAATTTGAAGGGCATGTTCCTTTGCAGTCAAATCTTTATGTCCTCAATGATCGCCAACCGTTACGGGCGGATCATTAACGTTTCTTCTGTCTGGGGAATGTCAGGCGCCTCTTGCGAAGTGCTGTATTCCACGACAAAAGGCGGAATGAATGCCTTTACGAAAGCGCTGGCGAAGGAATTGGCCCCTACCGGTATTACTGTTAACGCCGTTGCTCCGGGGGCGGTCGACACGATGATGATGGACGGGTTCGACGCTGAGGAGAAGGCTGCGCTTGAACAGGAAATTCCGCTTGGCCGGTTCGGCCAGCCAGATGAGATCGCTTCGCTCGTCTATTTCCTGGCGCTGCCGGAATCCTCCTACATAACCGGGCAAATTATTAGCCCGAACGGCGGCTGGCACACCTAATCTGCATATTTCCGCAAACGTTGCGGCACAATAATGACTGTTGTTCATTCTCTTCATTTACACTCAGGAGGCGAAGAAACGAATGTCAGTGCTCAGCAATTTTGCGAACTTTAAGCAGTTTTTGGCTGAACGTGTAGACCAGGCGAAGGCTTCGGGTATGACCGAAGAAATGATTACAAATCTAGCCTATGAGATTGGCTCTTTTCTCGATGAGAAAGTCGATCCCAAAAACGAACAACAGCGTGTGCTGAAAGAGCTTTGGGATGCAGGCGACGAGTCGGAGAAAAAGACGATTGCTAACTTGATGGTGAAGCTTGTCAATCATTAACAAGGCCGGATAGGATTCCTCTCAGAAAAGCCTCCAATCGGAGGCTTTTCTGCAATGTTTCCGATGGAGGTTGCAGGATTGTAGCGAAAATTGTAGAATAAGCTTTTAGTAAGCGGCATTTTTCGCAAATAGCAATGATTAATGATTGTAGCGTTGCGCAATACTGACATCAACAGGCTTGGGGCGGTGACCATTCATGGAAAGCAAGCAGTATTATATGGAGTACAAAATACATAAGAACAGGCCCGGGCTGCTAGGTGATATAGCATCCCTTCTTGGTATGCTGGAAGTAAACATTATGACGATCAACGGTGTAGAAGACCGGACAAGGGGCATGCTGCTGCAGACGGACGATGAAGAGAAAATCGTTTTGCTTGGCAAAATGCTTCAAAAAGTAGACAACATTACCGTTAACAAGCTTCGGACGCCTACGATTGTCGATATTTTGGCAGTTCGGCACGGCCGTTATATCGAACGAGATTCAGATGACCGCAAGACGTTCCGTTTTACGCGTGATGAGCTCGGTATTCTCGTCGATTTTCTCGGTGAAGTGTTCAAGCGGGACGGCAATCAAGTAATTGGCTTGCGAGGGATGCCTCGCGTTGGGAAGACAGAATCGATCATTGCCGGGAGCGTATGCTCGAACAAGCGATGGACGTTCGTATCGTCGACTTTATTGCGGCAGACGGTTAGAAGCCAGCTGTCGGAGGATGAGATGACGAACAACAATATTTTTATCATCGACGGCATTGTAAGCACGATTCGTTCCAATGAGAAGCATTATGCGCTGCTCCAAGAGATTATGGCGATGCCTTCGACGAAGGTTATCGAGCATCCGGATATTTTCATTAAGGAATCTCATTATGATTACAGCCATTTTGATATGATTATCGAGCTTCGCAATACGCCGGACGAAGAAATTACCTATGAATCGTTCACGGCTAACTACACGGACGAATTCTAAAGAGAGGAGAACGAACAAATGTCAGATTTGGGAGCATTGCTTCGGAAAGCAAGAGAAGAACACGGCTTATCACTTGAAGATGTTCAAGAGACCACCAAAATTCGCAAACGCTATCTCGAGGCTATAGAGAACGGCGATCACAGCATCCTGCCGGGAACTTTTTATTTAAGAGCGTTTGTGAAAAATTATTGCGAGGCCGTAGGCTTGGACGCTGATGAAGTGCTTCGCTTGTACCAGCATGAAGTGCCGGCCGCAACGATTACCGAGCAGGTGTCGGAGCCGGTAGCGGCAAGAGCGCCGAGAAGAGTGCAAACCCAAGCGTCGGAGCGGATTGGCAAGCTTGGCTTCAACGTGCTGATGTGGTCGTTTCTTATTCTTATTGTAGTCGTCGTCTGGTTTTACGTCGTCAGCCAAAAGGGCGATGATTCTAAAGGAATTGACGATCAAACAAAAATTACGGATCAAGCTTCTCCATTGCCTAGTGATAAAGGCCAGGCAGGCACAGGAACAGGCAATTCGACTGCGACACCAACGCCGACGCCTCCGCCAACAGAGGCAACCAGCTTGACCTTTACGGAGAAAAAAGGCAAGGTCGATCATTATGACATCGGACCTGCTAATGTTGTCCATAAGCTGGAGATTAAAATTACCGGAGGACCTAGCTGGACGGAAGTGCGTAAAGGCAGCTCCACCGGAGAGAAGCTGATTGCTGAGACGGTACAGGACGGCCAAACTGTGTCTTATGATATTACAGAGCCGCTTTATGTCAATGTCGGCCGTGCCGATCTGACCGTTATAACGGTGGATGGCATTACGGTTAACGATGGCGATCAAGCAAGATCCAAAAAAGTGCTGCTTAGCCCGTTGCAGGGCAATGCGACGGATTCGCCGATTCCTCCTGCAAATGGTGAGAGCACAGAAGCGCCTTAAGAACACCAGGGTCGTATATCGGCCCTGTATGATTCGAATTACAGGATAGAGGAGAGCTGTGTACATGAGTTCCGAAAGTTCATTTGATATTATTTCCAAGGTCGATATGCAAGAGTTGAACAATGCGATTCAGCAAGCGGAGCGTGAGATCGAGACTCGCTTCGATTTCAAGGGAAGCAAGAGCAGCATTGCGCTAGAAAAAGAAGAGCTAGTTATTATATCGGACGACGAGTTCAAATTGAATAGCGTACTTGATATTTTGCAATCGAAGATGGTCAAGCGCGGTGTGCCTATTAAAAATATGGATTACGGCAAAGTCGAATCCGCATCGGCACATACGGTTCGCCAGCGCATCAAGCTGCGCCAGGGCATCGATCAGGAGCATTCCAAAAAAATTAATATATTGATCCGGGACTCCAAGCTGAAAGTGAAAAGCCTTATCCAAGGCGACCAGATTCGCGTATCCGGAAAAAGCAGGGATGACCTGCAAGCTGTAATGGCGCTGCTTCGCGGTGCTGATTTGAAGGTGGAGCTGCAATTTACGAACTACCGCTAAGGGCACTTCGGGAGAGGGCATGAGCGGACGAAAAGCGAGAGACAACGGGCGTTCTTAACGCAGGTGCTCTCGCTTTTGACATGCGGATTAAGGGTGTATTATACTTGACTATAGCTTTTCGGATATGGCTGGGGGACGCACAGATGAAAGTACAGTTACAGTTAGGTCACACAAACAAGATGAACAGCGGTATGAGCTGGCAAGCGGCTTTTGCCCGGGAGGTATCCGCATGAACCTGGCAAACAAAATTACAATTCTTAGAATTTGTCTGGTACCGATTATTATGGTGTTTTTGCTCGTTAATTTCAATTTGCCGCATTTCGCATTCAGTGATTACCAAATTACATACAATCAGATTATAGCGGCAATTATTTTTATCGTGGCGGCAAGTACAGACGGACTAGACGGTTATATTGCGAGAAAGAACAAAATTGTAACGAACTTGGGCAAGCTGCTTGATCCACTGGCAGACAAGCTGCTCGTTGCAGCTGTACTGATCTCGCTCGTACAAATGGATAAGCTGGCCGCTTGGATGGCTATCATCATTATTAGCCGTGAATTTGCGGTTACCGGCTTGCGGCAAATTGCACTGCTCGAAGGAAGTGTAATGGCAGCGAGCAAATGGGGCAAATGGAAGACGGCCATCCAGATTACGATGATCATCTCCTTGCTTCTGAACAATTTCCCGTTCCATTTCATCGATTTTCCGTTTGACATGATTTCAAGCTGGGTAGCGGTTGCGATCACTGTCTACTCTGGAATAGACTATTTTGTTAAGAATAAGCACTTGATACCGGTTCAATAACACATACTGTGGCATTCGCAAAATCCAAAGCATCTTCCCATGAAGGGAGGATGCTTTTCCATTCAAATAACGGGCAGGGGGCATTTTTCATGAAAGCAGAAATTATCGCAGTCGGCACGGAGCTTCTACTGGGACAGATCGTAAATACGAACGCTCAATTTTTATCGCAGGAGCTCGCTGCGCTTGGCATCGACGTCTATTATCAGACCGTAGTGGGCGATAATCCGGGCCGTATTCAGTCAGCCATCGAAACAGCCCGCTCGAGAGCGGATCTGCTTGTGTTTACCGGCGGTCTCGGACCGACTCAGGATGATCTGACTAAAGATGTGCTGGCTGCTTATTTGAACCGCGGCATGTCCATTCACGGCCCCTCCATGGAGCAAATCGAGAAGCTGTTCAGTTCGCGAGGCATTCACATGGTGGAAAGCAATAAGCGGCAAGCCCATACAATCGACGGCGCTGAACCTTTATTTAATGAAGCCGGACTCGCAGTTGGCAACGGTCTAAGCGTTGACGGCACCCATTATCTGCTGCTTCCGGGACCTCCCCGGGAGATGAAGCCGATGATGGAAGGAGCCGGGCGGCAGTGGATTCGTCAAGCGCTGGGCGAGAGCCAGCCTCTCTATTCGCGTGTGCTTCGCTTTGCCGGTATTGGGGAATCCAATCTGGAAGCAAAGCTTCTGGATCTGATTGACGGGCAGAGCGATCCGACTCTGGCCCCTTATGCAAAAGAAGGCGAGGTCGCCATCCGGGTATCAACTAAGGCGGCTACGGAGCAGGAGGCTGTACGAAAAATCGACGCTACCGTTCAGGCGGTCAAGGATCGCGTAGGCGAGCATTTGTATGCGCAGGAGGATATTCCGCTGGAGGAGGCTGTCGTGAGGCTTCTGAGGGCAACCAGACGCACCATGGTTAGTGCAGAGAGCTGCAGCGGCGGATTGTTTGCGGAGCTTGTGACAAATGTACCGGGCAGCAGCGGAGAATTTGCGGGCGGGGTCGTCACGTATACGAACGTCATGAAACATCAATTGCTGGGAATACCGATGACGCAGCTCGAGGGGGAAGGGGCGCCGGGCGCGATCAGCGAATCGACAGCGGCGCTGATGGCTGAACGTATCCGCGAACTCGCCGACAGTGACTTCGGGATTTCACTTACTGGAGTTGCCGGCCCAGCCGAATCGGAAGGAAAACCTGTCGGACTCGTCTATTTCGCCATTGCGGAAAGAGGCAAGCCGACGGATGTCCATACAACCCATCTCAGCGGCAGCCGTTCGATTATTCGCGTAAGGGCGGTTAAGGCAGCGCTCTATCGGTTGTGGCAGGCTTTGTCACATAGCGAAGCATAACAACATTACAAAAAAACGATTGTTTTCATCAGAGATATTGTCTATAATTGTAAATATGACGGAAGAACCGTGGCGAAGATGACTTTGCTGCGGTTCTTTTTTTGTTTATTTTCAGCGGGAGGGGGAAGCCGGACAAAAAAAGACGAATGTATGTTCGAAAAAAGACTTGGCAACGGGAAAGAAACAAGGTATCATTACATTATAAATGAAGAAGGATGTGAGTAGCTTGTCGGATCGTCGCGCTGCTTTAGAAATGGCTTTACGTCAAATTGAGAAACAGTTTGGTAAAGGCTCTATCATGAAATTAGGGGAATCCACCCATATGCAAGTAGAGATCGTGCCTAGCGGTTCGCTTGCTTTAGATATTGCTCTTGGTATCGGCGGATTGCCAAGAGGCCGTGTAATTGAAGTTTATGGACCAGAATCATCCGGTAAGACGACAGTGGCGCTTCATGCTATTGCTGAAGTGCAACGCGTTGGCGGACAAGCTGCCTTTATCGATGCTGAGCATGCGCTTGACCCTTTGTATGCGAGCAAGCTGGGCGTTAACATTGATGAGCTGCTTCTCTCGCAGCCGGATACGGGCGAGCAGGCGCTAGAAATTGCAGAAGCGCTTGTACGAAGCGGCGCAGTGGACATTATCGTTATTGACTCCGTGGCGGCGCTTGTGCCGAAAGCGGAAATTGAAGGTGACATGGGCGACTCTCACGTGGGCTTGCAAGCTCGTTTGATGTCTCAGGCGCTTCGTAAGCTGTCCGGTGCAATTAGCAAATCGAAGACGATTGCGATCTTTATCAACCAATTGCGTGAGAAAGTCGGCGTTATGTTCGGTAACCCGGAGACGACACCAGGCGGACGCGCATTGAAGTTCTATTCCAGTGTACGTCTTGATGTACGCCGGATTGAGACGATTAAACAAGGCAATGATATGGTCGGCAACCGTACCCGTATTAAAGTCGTGAAGAACAAAGTCGCTCCTCCGTTCAAGCAAGCGGAGATCGATATTATGTACGGCGAAGGCATTTCCAGAGAAGGCAGCCTTGTCGATATCGGTACGGAAATGGATATCGTACAGAAGAGCGGCGCATGGTTCTCCTATAACGGAGAGCGTCTCGGCCAAGGCCGGGAGAATGCGAAGCAGTTCCTGAAGGATCATAGTGAAATTGCAGCTGTTATCGAGAAGCAAATTCGCGAAGCGAGCAATTTGTCGGCAACAGCACAGCCAGTCGAAACGTTATCCCAAGACGATGACGATGATTTTGATGAATCCGAACTGGATTAATACCAAATAGCAGTGACCTACGCCGTCCTCCAGGGGACGGCGATGCTGTTTTAGAGGAAAAGTGAGGGATTTGATGATTGAGATTCAAGCGGTGAAGCAGGATCGTAAGGATCGCAGCCGCTATCATATACATGGGGAGGGCGAGGAGCCCCTTTTAACCGTTCATAAAGACATACTGATCAGACATGAACTGCTCAAGGGACATGCCTTCACAGAAGATGAACTGGCAGCGATTGGGGATGAGGACAGCCGATACCGTGCTTACATAAAGGCGGTTGCTTTCTTGGGCGCCAAGCCGCGAACTAGCAAGGAAATTGAACAATATTTGCAGCGTAAGGAGTTCGAGCCTGAGCATATTTCTTCGGCAGTCGAACGTTTAGAATCGGAGCATATTGTGGATGATGAAGAGTATGCGCGTAAATTTGCCGCGCAGCGAATCAAGTATGCGAACAAAGGCCGGCGCTGGATCAAGCAGGAGCTCCAGCAGCGAGGCGTATCGAAACAGGCGGCAGCCGATGCTGCAGATGCCATTGACAAAGAAGCTGAACGGGAAGCGGCAGTGAAAGCGGCAGGGAAAAAATGGCGCTCGCTGAAGGGCGACCCTATAGACCGAAAGCGCAAATTGATGGGATTTCTAATGCGAAGAGGTTTTCCAGGAGACATCGTTAAAGATGCGGTAAAATCGGTCATGGAACAAGCCGCGGCAGAGGCGGATGACGAGGAAGATGGGCTTTTGCTTGACAATTGATTTTATCAAAAGATAAAATGAACATGTATTCCTTCTATTTCAGATCAATTTTCCTTCCAAAAGTTGATTTGAAGCGATAATTTTCGTCAAATTGTTAGAAGATCAATCGGTTGAAAACCGGCTAAAACTTAATATCATCCCAAGCTTTTGCCTTGGTGAATGCAACGAGGAGGTGAACAAGATGGAACCTATCTGGACCGTGTTGATCTGTCTCGTTGTTGGCGTTATTTTCTTTGGGATTGGTTATTTTATTCGAAAGTCGATTGCCGAAGCCAAAATTTCCAGCGCTGAGCAAGCTGCTGTCGTCATTGTAGAAAATGCAAAGAAAGAAGCGGAAGCCCAGAAAAAGGAAACGGTGCTTGAAGCAAAAGACGAAATCCACAAACTCCGTACGGAAGCTGAGAGAGACATTCGCGAGCGTCGCAATGAAACGCAGCGTCAAGAAAGACGTTTGCTCCAAAAAGAGGAGTCGCTGGATAAAAAATTAGAAGCGCTAGAACGCAAAGAAGAGCTAGTTGCCAACAAAGAGAAACGGATCGATGAGACACAAGAGCAAATTGATTCCATCTACAAGCAGCAGCTTAGCGAGCTTGAACGCATTTCAAGCTTGACGATGGAAGATGCGAAATCGATCATTTTGTCTAATGTAGAGCAGGAAGTACGTCAGGAAACAGCTCAGATGATCAAAGAGATTGAGCAGCAGGCGAAGGAAGAAGCAGACAAGAAAGCGCGCAACATTATTTCTCTCGCTATCCAACGCTGTGCGGCTGACCATGTGGCTGAAACGACGGTATCGGTCGTTTCGTTGCCGAACGAAGAGATGAAGGGCCGCATTATTGGTCGCGAAGGACGGAATATCCGCGCGTTGGAAACATTGACCGGTATCGATCTCATTATCGACGATACACCGGAAGCGGTCATTCTGTCTGGTTTTGACCCTATTAGACGGGAGATTGCCCGTACTTCTCTTGAGAAGCTTGTGGCTGATGGACGAATTCATCCTGCACGCATTGAGGAAATGGTTGAGAAATCCCGTAAAGAAGTGGATGAGCGTATCCGCGAATACGGGGAGCAAGCTACGTTCGAGGTTGGCGTTCATGGTCTGCATCCAGACTTGATCAAAATTTTGGGCCGTTTGAAATATCGGACAAGTTATGGTCAAAACGTACTGAAGCATTCCATGGAAGTTGCTTACCTGACCGGATTGATGGCTGCCGAGCTGGGCGAGGACATTACGCTCGCGAAACGTGCAGGTTTGCTGCATGATATCGGCAAAGCGCTTGATCACGAGGTTGAAGGCTCCCATGTGGAGATCGGCGTAGAATTGGCGAAGAAATACAAAGAGCATCCCGTTGTTATCAACAGTATTGCGTCCCACCACGGCGACGTGGAGGCGACATCGGTTATCGCGATGCTGGTTGGCGCCGCCGATGCATTGTCGGCAGCTCGTCCAGGAGCTCGTCGCGAGACGCTCGAGACGTATATCAAGCGGCTTGAAAAGCTGGAAGACATTTCGGAGTCGTTTGAAGGCGTTGAAAAGTCGTATGCCATCCAAGCTGGACGTGAAGTCCGCGTAATGGTACAACCTGAGAAAATTGATGATACGGAAGCGTTCCGTCTGGCACGCGACATTACGAAGAAGATCGAAAGCGAGCTTGATTATCCGGGACATATTAAAGTTACGGTAATTCGGGAAACACGCGCGGTCGAATATGCGAAATAAAGCAACAATTAAATATGGCTTTGCGGAGAAGTGGCTGCCTGTCAGCCACTTTTCCCGTCTATACGGGTAAAAGAAAGTGAGTGACTTATGTAATGAACGTACTATTTATCGGCGATATTGTAGGAAGTGTCGGACGCGCTGCCCTTAAGCGTGTGCTGCCGGCATTAAAGAGCAAATACAATCCGCATATTATTATCGTAAACGGCGAAAACGCTGCAGCCGGCAGAGGTATAACGGCCACCATTGCAAAAGAGTTTTTCGAATGGGGCGTGCACGGTATTACGATGGGCAACCATACCTGGGACAATAAAGATATTTTTGAATGGATAGATGATGAACCAAGAATCGTTCGGCCGGCCAACTTTCCGGAAGGAACGCCAGGGCAAGGAGCGGCTTGGATTAAAGCTAATGGCAAAAAGCTGGCGATCATCAATTTACAAGGCCGGACGTTTTTGCCGCCAATTGATTGTCCGTTCCGCAAAGCAGATGAATTGATTGAGCAAGCGAAGGAAGAGACAAATAACATTCTCGTCGATTTTCACGCGGAAGCAACTTCCGAGAAAATCGCGATGGGCTGGCATTTGGACGGCAAAGCTTCCATCGTGGTCGGTACACATACCCATGTACAGACGAATGATGACCGCATTTTACCGCAAGGAACAGCATACTTAACGGACGTTGGCATGACGGGTCCACGCGATGGCGTGCTCGGTATGGAACGGAACGCAGTACTGCATAAATTTATTACACAGCTGCCGACACGTTTCGTCGTAGATGAAGGACACTGGCATTTGCATGGTGTATCGGTGCAGCTCGATGATGCGACAGGCAAAGCGGTAAAGCTTCAAAAAATTCGGCTTACCGAAGATGAATGGCTGCTTATGTAGCGTATAGCCGAGTCTTTGAAACTATGAATCGTCACACAATTCAGAACAGTCCGTAAAGTCGCGCAATAAAAGCAGGAATTATTTAACCTCTCTCGAATACTATTTAATAGTGGAATCCATCCATCATTCCCGAGGAGGTCCTTTTTCATGGATGTATTAAAAGTTTCAGCAAAGTCCAATCCAAATTCCGTAGCAGGTGCGCTGGCCGGAGTTTTGCGTGAGCGCGGCGCCGCTGAATTACAAGCTATCGGGGCGGGTGCATTGAACCAGGCGATAAAGGCGGTTGCGATCGCTCGCGGTTTTGTTGCTCCCAGCGGGGTGGATTTGATTTGTGTGCCGGCATTTACAGATATTGTGATCGATGGGGAAGACCGAACGGCGATAAAGCTCATCGTTGAACCGAGGTAGCAGCCTTTGGATCGGCTGCTTCGGACATTCCGCAT
Organism: Paenibacillus radicis (ex Gao et al. 2016); assembly: GCF_014641555.1. Classification (GTDB taxonomy): domain Bacteria; phylum Bacillota; class Bacilli; order Paenibacillales; family Paenibacillaceae; genus Pristimantibacillus; species Pristimantibacillus radicis. The sequence goes on along the minus strand of NZ_BMHY01000009.1, from coordinate 113,299 downwards.
GAATAGTTGAACCTGTTTACGTTGTAGACAGGTTTTTTGCTTTGTCGAGTTATACTAATAGGTGAGGTGAAACCAATGAGTAAACCTATTGTCGATTTTCACTGTGATGTACTCTGCAAGCTGTTAGTGCAGCCTGAGCTAACTTTTCTCCATAACGAAGGGGGAAAGCTGGATGTATCCTATGAACGTCTGAAGCAAGCGGGAACGGCGCTGCAAACGTTCGCGATCTACATACCGGAGCATTTGAACGGCTCCATCGTACCGATTCTGGAAAGCATCGATTTGTTTAACGAAAAGGTAATGACTTGTCCGGACATGCACTTTATTAAAACGAAATCGGATTTGCAGCAGTGTCTGTCTGCAGGAGCGATCGGCGCAATGTTATCGCTGGAGGGCGTTGACGGCTTGCAAGGCAACCTGTCGCTGCTCAGAGTGCTGTTTGAGCTTGGAGTAAGGGCGGCAGGTTTAACCTGGAATCACGCGAACTGGGCAGCGGACGGCGTGATGGAGCCGCGTGGAGGCGGCCTCACCGCAAAGGGGAGAGAGCTGGTGAAGGAATGCGACCGGCTGGGCATCATCGTTGATGTATCCCATTTGTCGGAGCGTGCGTTCTGGGATACGGCTGACCTGGCAACCAGGACGATTATCGCCTCACATTCCAACAGCAAATCCATTATGAATCATCCTCGCAATTTGACAGACGATCAGATTAAAGCGATCATTGCGCTGCAAGGCAGAGTAGGCATAACGTTTGTTCCATACTTCGTTGCAGGCGGAGAAAAAGTAGCAATAGACGATGTACTGCGTCACGTTGAGCATGTATGCGAGCTTGGGGGCGAGCATCATCTGATGTTTGGCTCTGATTTTGACGGTATCGATCATTATGTAGATGGCTTGACGCATCCCGGTCAGGTGGAAGACCTTCGTGAAGCATTGCTGAAAAGGTATACCGAACAGCAAACGGAGGCTTTTTTCGCGGGCAACGCATTGAGCTTTTTGGCGGAGCATTTGCCGGATTAATCCGGCAAATGCTCTCATCTGCTTCTGTTATCATACTCATCGAAAATCATTATCGTTTATTAAGCGTTTACATCTTGCAATTTGTCAAGCTCCCCTTTACACTTGTTGTGAATGTTTATTAAGATGCTGTAAGCAGGTATAAGTTTTACCTCCTAATAATGCTTATATTTCAACCCCATAATCATTCATTCATGTATACGGCGTACGCCATCAAAAAGAGGAGATGGGCATTTTGATCAGTCAATTGTCTTGGAAGATCGGGGGCCAACAGGGCGAGGGTGTCGAAAGCACCGACCGGATCTTTTCCACGGCTCTGAACCGTCTGGGATACTATTTATACGGATACCGTCATTTTTCATCCCGTATTAAAGGCGGACATACGAACAATAAAATTCGCATCAGTACAAAACCGATTCGGGCGATTTCCGATGATTTGGACATATTGGTCGCTTTTGACCAAGAGAGCATCGATTTGAATGCAAAGGAACTGCGCGCCGGAGGCGTCGTGGTAGCAGATGCAAAATTTAACCCGGTTATACCCGAAGGGATCGATGCCAGGTTATTCGCAGTGCCCATTACGAAGATGGCGGAAGAGCTCGGAACCTCGTTAATGAAAAATATGGTTGCTTCAGGCGCTTCCTGGGCTTTGCTCGGACTGCCGCTGGAAGTATTTAATAAAGCGGTTGAAGAAGAGTTTGGCCGTAAAGGTCCGGCAGTTGTAGAGAAAAATATCGAGGCCGTTAAGCGCGGCGCTGAATTCGTACTAGAGCAAGCAGGCGGCCCGCTGGACGCCTTCAAGCTTGATGAAGCCGATGGGGAGCAGAAGCTGTTCATGATCGGCAATGAAGCCATCGGGCTTGGCTGCGTTGCTGCAGGCTGCCGCTTGATGTCCGCGTATCCGATTACGCCGGCATCCGAGATTATGGAATATTTAATAAAAAAGCTGCCTAAATTCGGCGGAACCGTCGTTCAAACCGAAGATGAGATTGCGGCCGTTACGATGGCTATCGGCGCGAATTACGCAGGCGTACGCACGATGACCGCTTCTGCAGGCCCAGGCTTGTCGCTCATGATGGAGGCTATTGGTCTTGCCGGAATGACAGAAACGCCGCTCGTTATCGTCAATACACAGCGTGGAGGTCCTTCGACCGGCCTGCCGACAAAGCAGGAGCAATCCGACTTGAACGCAATGGTATACGGCACGCACGGTGAAATTCCTAAGATCGTTATCGCTCCAGCCTCTATCGAGGACTGCTTCTACGATATGATCGAAGCCTTCAACCTGGCGGAGCAGTATCAAGTGCCGGTTATCGTCATGACCGATCTTCAACTATCGCTAGGCAAGCAGTCTTGCGATGTGCTGGATCTGAACAAAATTCAGATTAACCGCGGTAAACTCGTTACGGAAGCGCCAGAGCTGGCGCAGCACGAGCTGTTCAAGCGTTATGAGTTTACAGAGGATGGCGTATCGCAGCGAGTGCTCCCAGGCGTTAAGAACGGCATACACCATGTTACCGGCGTAGAGCATGACGAGACGGGCAGACCTTCGGAGAGTGCAACTAACCGGCTGCGCATGATGGATAAACGTCTAAACAAGCTGAACAACCTGCAAGTGCGCGAAGCGATTCGCGTCGATGCGCCTCACGCTGAGCCGGAGCTGCTTATTATCGGCATGGGTTCTACGGGCGGCACGATCGATCAAGCGAGAGCATGGCTGGGGCAAGATGGCGTTACGACGAACCATATTACGGTTCGCCAGATTCATCCGTTCCCGACAGAGCAGCTCTTCCCTTATTTGCAAGCGGCGAAAAAAGTGGTCGTCTTGGAAAACAACGCGACGGCTCAGCTTGCTGGTCAAATTAAAATGAATGTTGGCTTTGCGGATAAAATCAATAGCCAGCTTAAATATGACGGCAACCCGTTTTTGCCTTCTGAAGTATATCAAGCTTGCAAGGAGCTGGTCTAAGATGGCAACTTTTAAAGAGTTCCGTAACAATGTCAAACCAAACTGGTGCCCGGGCTGCGGCGATTTCTCGATTCAAGCGGCCATTCAACGCGCTGCTGCCAACGTAGGGCTCGAGCCGGAACAGCTTGCTGTCATTTCCGGTATCGGATGCTCAGGCCGTATTTCCGGTTACATTAACGCTTACGGGCTGCATGGCATTCACGGCCGCGCACTGCCGATCGCGCAAGGCGTCAAGCTGGCTAACCGCGAGTTGACCGTTATCGCCTCCGGCGGCGACGGCGACGGTTTCGCTATCGGGATGGGTCATACCGTTCATGCGATCCGCCGCAACCTGAACATTACGTATATCGTCATGGACAACCAAATTTACGGACTGACGAAGGGTCAAACCTCGCCGCGCAGCGCCGAGGGCTTCAAGACGAAGTCGACGCCGGAGGGCTCGATCGAATCGACGCTTTCACCGCTTGAGATTGCGATGTCGGCAGGAGCGACTTTCGTCGCGCAGTCCTTCTCCAGCGATTTGAAGCAGCTGACCAACCTGATTGAAGAGGGTATTAAGCATGAAGGCTTCTCTCTGATCAACGTATTCAGTCCTTGTGTCACATTCAATAAGATCAATACCTATGATTGGTTTAAGGAGAACATCGTTAATCTGGAGCAATTCCCGGAATACGATCCTTCCAACCGTATGGCGGCGATGAATAAAATTATGGAAACAGAAGGCATGCTTACCGGACTTATTTATCAAAACAAACAACGTAAATCATATGAGGATCTGATTACCGGCTTCCAGCCTGAATCGCTGTCCAAACAGGATTTGACGCTTTCTGAAGCGGATTTCAATAAACTTGTAGCCGAATTCAAGTAAATGTTATGATAAGCATGCGGCAAAACCTGCCGCATGCTTATTTCTTCCAATTACATAACTAACCAGAGAGGATGTTGACAACATGGAACAGAAATTGGTGCCGATCGGCGTATCGGCTAGACATATTCATTTATCGCAGGAGCATGTTGAAATTTTATTCGGAGAAGGCTATACCTTAACGGAGATGAAGCCATTGTCTCAGCCAGGCCAATACGCGGCGAACGAGACGGTAGAGGTTATTGGGTCGAAGGGTACTTTTCCTAAAGTTCGCATCTTGGGTCCAGCCCGGAGTCATACACAGCTGGAAGTATCCCGGACGGATGCGTTCTCGATCGGCGTTAATCCGCCGCTTCGTGAGTCCGGCAATATTGCCGGTTCTGCTGGCGTGACATTAAAAGGACCAAAAGGCGAAGTGACGATTGAGGAAGGCGTAATCGTCGCAGCTCGTCATATTCATTTCCATACAAGCGATGCAGAGCGTTGGGGCATTCAAGACAAGCAGCTGCTTCGTGTACGCTTTGGCGGCGACCGCGGCGTCGTATTTGAACAGGTAATCGCGAGAGTATCGCCTGACTTTGCACTCGATATGCATATCGATACGGATGAAGCGAATGCGGCGGGAGTCTCAAATGGCTCAACCGGTGAGATCATAGAGTAGTTAGCTAATAGTAACCGTCCTTGCTGCGGCAAGGGCGGTTTTTTTTATCCCGAAGAAACGGTACTTGCCCGGAATCCCAGATGGAATAGAATGGGGCATTGTGCTATAATCATTTATTGATGTATTTATATAAGATCTTTCCACAGGTGTAAGCGGAAATTTGATATAATTGTAGGGGATGTGTTGGCTTTGACGAAGGAGACCGGAAACTCACCGGACTTAAAATCCGGCAAGGGCGAAAAGGATTACTCCAAATATTTCGATTTCTCCGATGCGAAAGTGTTAAGCGAAGAGGATGGCAAGGTTACTTATCGAATTAAGGGGCGCAACATTCAGATTAATGCCGCTCCCGATTATAAAGCAGAGAAGAAGCGCGGCAAGGCGGACATCGAGGTCCACTATGACTTTGAGATTCCTGAGGAGCTGCGCAATCTGGGCAAGGGCAAGTTTTATTTGATCCAAACCTATGGCTGTCAGATGAACGAGCATGATACCGAAGTGATGAAGGGCATGTTCGAGCAAATGGGCTATGAGGCGACCGAGGACCGCAGACAGGCGGACGTCGTCTTATTGAATACTTGCGCGATTCGTGAAAATGCCGAGGACAAGGTGTTTGGTGAGCTTGGTCATTTGAAGGTGCTGAAGCAGGAAAAGCCGGGCCTCATCCTCGGTGTCTGCGGCTGTATGTCGCAAGAGGAATCGGTCGTAGGCCGAATTCTGCAAAAGCATGCGTTTGTTGATATGATCTTTGGCACGCATAACATTCACCGTCTGCCGCATCTGCTGCAAAATGCTTATTTCAGCAAGGAGCTGGTTGTCGAAGTATGGTCCAAAGAGGGCGATATTATCGAGAACATGCCGAAGAAACGGGAAGGCATGCGGGCATGGGTTAATATTATGTACGGCTGCGACAAGTTCTGTACGTACTGTATCGTTCCGTATACACGGGGCAAGGAACGGAGCCGCAGACCTGAGGATGTTATTGCAGAAGTACGAGAGCTGGCGCGCCAAGGGTTCAAAGAAATTACGCTGCTCGGGCAAAACGTCAACGCTTACGGCAAAGATTTTGAAGATATCGAATACCGGTTTGGCGATCTGATGATGGATATGTCGAAGATCGACATTCCTCGCGTTCGCTTTACGACGAGCCATCCGCGTGATTTCGACGATCATCTGATCGAGGTGCTGGCAACCGGCGGCAATCTGGTGGAGCATATTCATCTGCCGGTACAATCAGGCAGCACGGAGATTTTGAAACGGATGAGCCGCAAATATACGAGAGAGTCCTATCTGGAGCTCGTTCGCAAAATTAAGGCAGCCATTCCGAATGCAATGCTGACCTCCGACATTATCGTCGGCTTCCCTGGAGAGACCGATGAGCAATTCGAGGATACGCTCTCCCTGGTCCGCGAGGTCGGATATGATTCAGCCTATACCTTCATCTATTCGCCGCGAGAAGGGACGCCAGCCGCTGAAATGGTTGACAACGTACCGCTCGAAGTGAAGAAGCAGCGTCTTCAGCGCTTGAACAGCCTGATGGCGGAGATGAGCCGCGAAAGCCATGAACGGCTGCGGGGCGAAGTCGTCGAAGTGCTGATTGAGGGCGAAAGCAAGAACAATCCGGACATTTTGGCAGGCCGCACACGTACGAATAAGCTTGTCCACTTGGAAGGTCCTAAAGAATGGATCGGCCAATTCGTACAAGCTAGGGTAACGGAAGCCAAAACATGGTATATTAAAGCAGAAGCATTAAATCGCGATGTCAGCCATACGGCTGTATCTTAACGATAAAACAGGGGAGAGATCACAATGTCAGAGCAACAGAACGCCGTTCACTCACATGACCATCAGCATGATCACGAGCATGGGGACGGCTGCGGCATTCCGAAGTTCAATACCCGCGATCTGATCGTGCGCAAAGATATTATGGAGAAAGCGCAGGAGCTGGCGGGCCTCATCTTCACTTCGGAGGAAGTACAGCATTATCGCCGTGCGGAAAATCAAATTCAAGGCAATACGCGCGTTCAGGGTTTGATTGCCCAAATTAAGAAAAAACAAAAAGAGCTCGTCGCTTTCGAGACGACGTTCAAGAACGAAAATATGGTGAAAAAAATCGAGGGCGAAATGGAAACGCTGCAGGACGAGCTTGACGGTATTCCAATCGTTTCCGAGTTTCAGCAAAGCCAGACCGATATTAACTACTTGCTGCAGCTAGTCGTTTCGATCATTCGTGACACCGTTTCGGAAAAAATCAATGTCGAGTCCGCTTCTGTGGAAGCGCCAGAGGAATGCGACTAATATAACAGGGAAGCGCTTGTCCTATTTATCGGGACAGGCGCTTCTTCCCCTATAACCATCTAAAAGGAGTGTAGAATGATGAACCCATTTACTTTTGTTAACCCTACCAAGCTCTATTTCGGACAAGGACAGTTGAAACATCTGCCAGCAGAGGCAGCCAAGCATGGCCGTAATGTGCTGCTTGTCTATGGAGGCGGCAGCATTAAGCGCAACGGGCTTTACGAGCAAGTGCTGGAGAAGCTGAGCGAAGCAGGCTGCGTCGTGACAGAGCTTGCCGGTGTAGAGCCTAACCCTCGCATTACGACGGTACGCCGCGGAGCAGAGTTATGCCGCAAAGAAAACATCGATTGGGTACTGGCTGTTGGCGGGGGAAGCACGATCGACTGTGCGAAGGCGATTGTCGCTGCTGCCAAGTTCGATGGTGATTTCTGGGATGTTATCACGAAGAAAGCATCTGTTCAGGCTGCTCTGCCTTTAGGTACGGTATTGACGCTTGCTGCCACTGGATCGGAGATGAATGCCGGTTCTGTTATCTCTAATGAGGATACATTGGAGAAACATGGATGGGGCAGCCCGTTCGTATCGCCTGCGTTTTCTATACTGGATCCTGCCTTTACGGCGAGTGCGCCGAAGGATCATACGGTGTACGGGATGGTCGATATGATGGCGCATGTATTCGAGCAATATTTTCACCATGATCCGGTTACTCCCGTTCAAGACGGCTTTTGCGAATCGATTATGCGTGCCGTTATTGCAACGGCCCCGCTGCTGGTAGATGATTTGACCAATCTGCAATATCGGGAGACGATCTTGTACAGCGGAACGATGGCGCTGAATGGTTTTCTGTCGATGGGCGTCGTAGGGGATTGGGCCAATCATGACATGGAGCACGCGGTTTCTGCCGTATACGACATTCCCCATGGCGGCGGATTGGCGATCTTGTTCCCGAATTGGATGACCTATGTGTTGGATGATAACGTAGCGCGTTTCCGGCAGTTTGCGGTTAATGTGTTCGGCGTTAGCACGGAGGGGAAAACAGATCGGGAAATCGCGGAGGAAGGCATTCGGACATTGCGCGAGTTTTGGAGCGGGATCGGAGCGCCGTCCAGACTTGCCGATTATGATATCGATGACAGCCGCTTAGAGGAAATGGCGGAGAAGGTAACGGGCAGCGGAACGCGCGGCAATTTCCGTAAGCTGACGAAACAAGACGTCATCGCGATTTACCGGATGTCGCTGTAACATAATGATACCGAAATGGACAAAAGAAATGGCGGTGCAAAGGGATAACCCCTCAGCACCGCCATTTTTTTATTTTGCTGCTTTTCATCAAGAGATCGGTCTGCCCGAAGCGGGAGCGCTTTGCAGCGACTTGCTCTTCATTGACGATTGAATGCGCAGGATGTATGGTTTTAATGAGAGCACTATAATGGCTGCTGCGAATGATTTAATGACATCGCCAAGCAGGAACGGGTAGCAGCCGGCTGCCATCGCTTTTTGAAAGCCAAGACCTGTCACATGCATCAGCCAAGGAACGCCGGCTAAGTAGGAAATCAATGATCCAAACAGCTCAAAAGCGATAAATAGGGCGATAAAGGTAACCGTGCGATTGGCCCGGAGCTTTTCATTGTTAAATATGTAGCGGGTTGCGAAACCGATCAGCATGGCACAGAACGGAAAGATAAACAGAAAGCCGCCGGTCGCCCCGACAATGTAGGAAATGCCTCCCTTGCCATGAAGAAGGGGCAGTCCTGTTGCTGTCAGCGCAAGGACGATAAGAATGGCAAAGAAACCGTTGCGTGGTCCTAGAAAGGCTCCTGCCAGCGTCAATGCCAGCGTCTGAAGCGTAATCGGGACGGGCAAGCCCAGTCTAAGCTCAATGGAGCTCATTGCGATGAATAAAGCGGCGAATAATGCGATGAATACAAGGTTGCGTACGTTGCTCGTGGAACGCATAGTAAATCGACTCCTTTATTTTTTCATTGCCAAGTCATATGTTAACCATTTATCATTGTTATTAGGTTAACAAATCGGATTGTAGCACAGCTAGCCGTTTTGTGGAAGAGGTCAGGTGAATTTTTTTGGAAAGAAATTTATTGTTGCAATTAACCGACGTGGCGGTCCGGGCTTTTACGGCTAATGAGCAAGAAGAGCCAGTCGCTATACTAAAAAACATACATATGCGCGTCGAACAAGGGGAATGGATTGCCTTAATCGGACGGAACGGAAGCGGGAAGAGTACGCTGTTAAAGCTGATTGCCGGTTTTCAAGCGGGGGAGGCAAGCGGGTTTTTGGACTGGGGGGACGCATTGGCATCCCGAAGCGGAATTAAAGCGCCTATCGTCATGCAGCAGCCGGAAGCGTCCATGGTTGGCGCGACGCCTATTGAAGATCTTATTATTATGTTAGAACAGAACGGAGTTAAGGGTGAGCTTATCGCAGAGCAGGCCGCAAATGCCCTTGCGCGGACCGGTATGCTTGATCGTGGGCATCAACCGGTGGGCACACTGTCCGGCGGGCAAAAGCAGCGGGTTGCCATAGCAGGCTGCCTGGCGGTAGATGCGCCCATTTTATTAATGGACGAGCCGACGGCCATGCTGGATCCCGAAGCATCTATTTATGTGCATGATATCGTCCGCAAGCTGAACCGCTCGGGGATTGCAGTGATATGGATTACCCAGAAGCTGGATGAGCTGAGGGAAGGCGATCGGGTCATCGCGCTTGAGCAAGGAGAGATCGTGTTTGACGGAGCAGCGGAAGGGTTCTATGCTCGGAGCCGGGCGATGGACAGCGTCTGCGAGAGGCTGGGCTTCGAAGCGCCCTATGTCGTTCAAACAGCATGGGAGCTGGAGAAGCATGGTGTAGAACTGGCTTCCTTGCCGCTTACTCCGGCTGCGCTTGCAAAGGCGGTGCAGAGGCGATGAGCGGGAATTGGACTTTTGATGATGCTGCGGTTTATGCCGCTGCCGAATACGGAACCAAACGAATCATCGGTCCGATTGACGGCAGTTTTGAACAAGGCCGAATTACACTGCTCGTTGGGGCTAATGGAGCGGGGAAGTCAACGCTGCTAGAAATGATGGCCGGGCTTAGACCCTTGCATTCAGGAAGTGTTGCGCTTGGGAGCAGCTCGCTATGGCAAAAGGGCAAACGGAGGAAAATGCGGCTGGACCGCAATGTATTGCTCCATACTGGCATTTCTTTGCAGCATTCGGAATCGCAATGGTTCGCCCCGAAGGTAAGCGATGAATTCCGCTTCTCTTTAAAGCCGTACAAGCTGCCGGAAGCAGAGCAGGAAGATCGCATGAGAAAAGCGATGGAGGCAACGGGACTGCCGCCGCAGCTTACAGAGAACGATCCGTGGACACTGAGCGGCGGACAGCAGCGCAGATTATCGCTTGCTTGTCTCATTGCTTGCCAGCCCCAGTGGCTGCTGCTCGATGAACCGACATCCGGGTTGGATACGGCGGGTATAAGCCAACTGCTCGACGTCCTTCAAGCTCATCGGGAAGCGGGAGGCGGAGCTGTCATTTCGACGCATGATTTGGATGTGCTGCTGCCAATCGCCGATGAGGTTGCTGTCATGGAGGACGGGTTGTTGCTTCAAGCAGTACCGGCGGCAGAGTGGGCTGCGGTACATGCGTCTGACTATGCAGCCCCGCAGGCGCTGCGCGTATTGAAGGAGCTTCGGCATGCGCGATTCGAGCTCTCACAACCGGATACGGCTCTTTGGCCAAGCCTCAGCGAGCTTGCAGGGGCAATAGCTTCACAGTTAGCAGCTACAGGGCATGGAGAGTTGAGAGAGCCTAAGCTTATGCAGAAGCAACAAACTGCGCAGGGTGCAGATGCAGGCCGAGAGCGCCAAGCTCGCTCTGTCGACTATGATGTTGAATCCCCTCATCAGTCGCAGGAAGCGGACAAGGTAAATATCAGTCCGCAAATTGGCGCAGGAGGATTAGCCTCGCGTTTTGATCCGCGGGCCCTCATTCTGTCGTATGTGCTGCTTGCGGCAGCGGTGCTGATGCAGGGCACATGGCCCGGTATTGGCGTGGCAGTTGTCTTGACCGGAATTGCTCTATTTCCGTTACGCGCGCAAATAAGGCCCTGGATCAAAGTGATCCGGGCCTATAGCATCATGATTGCAGCAATCGCCTTTATTGCCGGTATTCAATTGAAGCCGCTGGGCTTTGAATGGACGAATGCGCAGTTTACGCTTCTGCGGTTCAGCGGGCTATTGGTCGTCATGCTGCTTGGCCTGCCTATGCTGGCGATGGTTACGCCGCTGCGCGTCCAACGTGCCATAGAACAAACCTTTGGCTGGCTAGGCCGATTCAAAGTACCAGTCAGCTCTGTAGCCTTAACGGTGACGCTTATTTTCCGCTTCATTCCACTGCTTGGCTCGGAATGGCAGCGTTTTGCGGCCATCGCGCATGCAAGAGGGAAAGCGACGACGCAAGCGGGCTCGCTGCCTGTCTCGATGCTGTTCCCGGTTGTCATTCCCTATATCCGGTCGCTGCTGCGGCTGGCCGAGCAGCTGGCCGACGCGCTAGAGGCAAGAGGCATCGGCAATCCTAACGGAAAACCGACGCGCGGCTTCAAGCTGCGGTTTGCGGCGAGGGATGCGCTGCTTATGCTCGCCGCTCTATTGTCGGCATCACTGCTCTTTTATTTAAATGCTGTGCTTTAGATACTGTCTGGCTCATGCTGCTTCAGTAGGCGGCGTTGCTCGCTGCGCTGCCATCCGAGACATAAAAGAACGGCAGCGGCTGCAATCGCGCCTCCAAAGATAAAGCCGCTGTTTAGCCCCCAGCTTTCGTTCAGCCAGCCGGCCAGAAATGGTCCGGCGAACATACCGGCCGCATAAATCGCTTGATAGAGTCCCATTGCAGTCGCTCTGCCGGACAGATTGACGTCGCGAATAGCGAGTCCAAGCAGCAGCGGAATATGTAGTCCTTGGGCAAAACCGTTAACGGCTTGCGTTAGTCCAAGCACGAGGAGCGACGGCGAATAGCCCATGGCGACCGTACAAATTCCGCTAAGCAGGAAGCCTGCGCCAATCGTCGTCCAATTGCCGAAGCGGGGAGCGATTGATTTGGCCGTAAACATCGACGCTGCAGCATGTGGAAGCATAAAGGCGAGAACGATGCCGGTGAGCTCCAAACCGCCGGCTCCAAGCATTTTGGCTTTTAACGGCGTAAAACCGAACATTGTAATAAACAGGACGCTGTGTGCAAGCACCGACAGCAGCGATACTTGGAGCAGCGTTCTCGTCCGGATGACGCGGCCTATCATGGCGAACGACATGCCATTCCCGTTCGAGCTCATAGGATTTTCCGGCTCTTTAAGCAGCAGAGCGAGCAGCAGTCCGGTCAGAGCGAGAAACGCCCCGATTAGAAAAGGCCAGGCATCACCCAAAGCTTCGGCCGACCAACCGCTGATCATCATGCCGATTAATTGGCCGCCAACGGTCATCACACTAATGTTGCCCATCGCTTTGGATGCATCGCCTGGTGCGAAATAGCTGGCGTACATAACGGTAAAAGCGACCCAAGCGGATGCACTAATGCCCGCAACGGCTCTGCCGCCAAGCGGAAGCAGCCACGAGCCCGGTACGATAAACAACAGGCAGCTGATCGTGGCTGCAAGCATGCCTAGTACGATAAACGGCTTGCGTTTGCCAAGGCGGTCAGAGGCGATGCCGATTGGGAATCGGATCAGCAGCTGAACGAAGCCATAGCTGCCAAGCACAATGCCGATTAGCTGAAGAGACAGCCCGCGTGTACTTAAGTAAGGCGATAAAGTCGGGACATAGGCATACATAGAGATCCAGTACAATAAAGTAATCGATGTAAATAATAGCCTTTGGTTTCGAGACGCTGCACTCATGAATGTTCCCCTCCAATTACTACTTTAATGGAGCGGACTCATGCTGTCACGTCTAATTGAGAGAAGGAATTGGAAACTTTTGCAACGAATTAATCGTATATAGGTATGGTTTGAATGAATGGGCTGTCTATTCTAATGGAAACTGGGGTGCTTGCGGATGGAAGATCAGGTTCAAACAACGAAACGGGGATGGAAAAAAGAACTGCGGGAATGGACGATTTCTCTCGTTCTAGCACTGTCTTTCGCTTTTTTGTTCCAAAATTATGTGTATGCGCAGTCCGAAGTACATAACATTTCCATGCAGAATACGCTCGTCGCCGGACAACGTTTAATTGAAGACAAGTGGTCCTATCATTTCAAGCACCCGCAGCGGGGCGATATTGTCATCATTAAAGGACCAGAAAGCGAACAGCGGCTCGTAAAAAGAGTCATCGGCATTCCCGGTGATGAAATTGACGTACGGGACGGCGCCGTTTACTTGAATGGCGAGCTTACACATGAGCCGTATGTAAAAGGATTGACGACAATCGGCTCCACTCAATTCCCTTACAAGGTTGAACCCGGGAAGCTGTTTGTGATGGGCGACAACCGTGAGCATAGTGAAGACAGCCGCTCGCTTGGACCGATTTCTTTTTCCAGCATCGAAGGAAAGGTGGTATATCGTATCTGGCCGATTGCTAAATTCGGCAACGTGTATTAGCGCAAGTTTTACCGAAAGGGGATTGTAATGCCGTTTACATTATCGCATCCATTGTTTGCAGCTCCATTGAAAAAAGTGATTCCGGCGCTTAGTGTGACCGGGCTTGTTCTGGGCAGCATGGCGCCGGATATGGAATATTTTGTAGCTATGCAGTCTTTCCGCTCGATCGGACATTCCTTGCCTGGTTTTTTGCTGCTTGGCTTACCGTTATGCATTGCAATTGCGATAGCGTATACTCGTGTACTAAAGCCGGCGCTGCCGGCTTTTATGCCGTCGGCAGGGGGAATCGATCGCTTCGTCCAGGAGTATGCGCAGCGCAGCTCCCCAGCCTGTTTGAGTATTACTTTTCTTGGCTGGACCATGTTCGTGTTATCCGCTTTTATCGGTTACTTTACTCATATTTTTGTCGACAATTGGACGCATCGCTACGGCTTTTTTGTACTTCGCGTTCCTTCTCTGCTCGAGAGAGTAGGTCCGTACGGCGTGTATTATTTGCTGCAGCTGGGTCTGTCGTTGTTAGGCGTTGCCGTTCCCGCTCTATGGCTAATGGTCAAATGGATAAGGTGGCTCATGCGGGATACGAAACCAGAAGAAACTAAGCACACTCATCACAAATACCGGGATAAGCTGTATGCTCCGCTTGTTTTGTACGGGGCAGGTGCCGGAGCCCTATTGCTTCTCTTTAAATTGGCTTTAGCTCCCAATCCATGGTTTCTCAATCTGTGGGTCGTAGCTCCGTTTACTTCAATGTTTTTTGCATTTTTCTGTATCGCGTTATTGCATCTCGCCCGGAAAAACGGCCGTACAGCACTGACGGCTGCAAGCATAGCCTTACTGCTAGCTATTATTGGAGGAAGCACATGGTTTCGGCTCCAAAACGGGGCAGGCGCTGGCGAATGGATTATGTTCCACTGGCTGTTATCCGTATCGATTATACTCTGCAGCGCGGCTGCCAATCCGTTGAAAGTAAAGAAATTGCAATAAAAGAGCAGTTTGGCTAGCAGTTTAACTACAGTTTATAGTTTTGTAAGAAATGATTTAGGTGCTGTTTATAATTGCCCATTAAGATAAATGATAGATACATCGAATTATAAGGTTAGGCGTGATTGCCGTTGTCCATCCGAAGAAAGCTGTACTTGTCTTACATGCTGATGACGATCGTACCCTTTATTGTGGTTTCGGGAATTATCATCGTAACTTTGTCTCTAAGCGGCGTGGAGGACCTAAGAGACATTAAAAAAAACACCGAGATTTTGTATGTCCAGTCCTTTACGGCAGGAGAATTGCACAATGCACTGCAGAACAATCCCGACCGGGTTGATCAGCCAAGTGAATTGGCGAAATGGGATGCAAAGCTGGCGGAGCTGAATTCAGGGTTCGTATTCTTCCGTGAAGGCAAGGTCGATCAGATTTCCACTTATCTGAAGAAGTTTGTGCCTAATGAAGATTGGCAGAAATACGCAAACTCAACACCCGAAGAAGTAGCTTATAAGCAATACCGGTTTCGTTTCGTCTCCTTAAGCTTTACGTATTCAAACGGTGATGCTGGCAAAGCGTTGCTGTTGCTGCGTGCGGATCAAGTGCCGATGTACTGGCATCCGATTTTTGGGCTTTCCGCTTTGTGCATTATTGGCCTTACCGGGGTGCTGCTCACCTACTTCGTGTCACGAAGCATTATTCGTCCGATTCAGAAGCTGAAGACGGCGGCACTGCTGATGAAGGAGGGCGATCTCTCCCAGAGGGTTAACACAACTTCGAAAGGGGAAGTCGGCGATCTGGGAAATGCCTTCGAGGAGATGAGGGTCCGGCTGAAGCATTCCATCGATCAAAGTCTGCAATATGAGGATAATCGTAAAATGCTGCTGTCGCATATCTCACATGATTTGAAGACACCGATATCGGCTATTAAAGGCTATGTGGAAGGCATTATGGACGGCATCGCCAACACCGATGAGAAGAGAGAGCGCTACATGCGGACGATTTATCGCAAAGCGACCGACATGGACCGTTTGATCGATGAATTGTTTTTGTTCTCGAAGCTTGATATGCAGAAGGTCGCCTTTGACTTTAAAGTGATCGATTTGCGAAGCTACTTGCTTTATTTCATGGAAGAACAGCAATTCGATATGGAGAAGTCGGAGATTGATTTCCGTATTTCCGATTTGATATCCGGCGGATCTTCGCTTTATGTGGCGGCCGATTCTGAGAAGCTGAGCCGCGCCCTCGGCAATATTTTGAGCAACAGTGTGAAATATATGGGGGAGCTGCACGGGGATGGAGAAGACGGAGGCAAGTCGATAACTGTTCGAATTGCGACAAGAAGCGACCGGGAGGCGATCATCGTTATCGAAGATAGTGGTCCTGGCATAGAGCCCGAAGATTTGCCGTACATTTTTGACGGCTTTTACCGCGCAGAGCAATCCCGGAACTCGGAGACGGGCGGCAGCGGGCTTGGACTTGCGATCGTGAAGCAAATTATAGAAGGGCATGGCGGCCGAGTTTGGGCGGAAAATGCGCAAGAGGGCGGGTCGCGGTTTTACGTGGCACTGCCGATTGCGACTCAAGCCAAGACGGTGACACAAGATGAAGAAAATATTGATTATTGAGGACGAAAAAGCAATAGCAGAGTTGGAACGCGATTATTTGGAAAGCCACAGCTTTGCCGTGGAGATCGAAGGGAGAGGCGATGTCGGGCTGCAAAAAGCGGTGGAAGGCGGCTATGATTTAATTATTTTGGATTTAATGCTGCCAAAGGTGGACGGTTTCGAGATTTGCCGTCAAATCCGGCAGACTTCCGATATTCCAGTGCTTATGGTAACCGCGAAAAAAGACGACATCGATAAAATAAGAGGACTTGGATTAGGGGCCGACGACTACTTGACGAAGCCGTTTAGTCCAAGTGAGCTCGTCGCCCGGGTAAAGGCTCACCTGTCACGGTATGAAAGGCTGACCGGAGAAAGAGGCGGGGTGGGCAATCAGATCCATATTCGAGGACTTACTATAGACAAGCCTTCGAGACGTGTGACGATCCATGAGCAGGAAGCCCAATTGACGGCGAAGGAATATGATTTGCTGCTGCTGCTTGCGACCCATCCGAATCGCGTATTCGATAAAGAGGAGCTGTTCGAGCGAGTGTGGGGTCTGGAATCGGTTGGCGACATCGCGACTGTAACGGTCCATATTCGCAGACTTCGGGAGAAAATCGAGCATGACCCTTCCAATCCGCAATATATCGAGACGATTTGGGGCGTAGGCTACCGCTTTAAAGTGTAGGAATGAACGAGAGAGAAGGAGTGGAGTTCGTTTGAAGAGTATTATTAAATTTTCGTTGAACAACAAGTTTGCCCTGTGGATTTTAACAGCGATCATCATGTTTGCCGGTTTGTATTCGGGCCTCAACATGAAGATGGAGACGATGCCTGACATTACTGTACCGATTGTAAGTGTAACAACGGTCTATCCGGGAGCCGCTCCTGAGGAAATCATGGAAAAGGTAACGAAGCCGATCGAGCAGCGTACCCGCAATATGCAGGGTGTAAAAACGGTTAATTCTACCTCTATGGAAAATGCATCTTCGATCATTGTCGAGTATGAATATGGGGTAGATATGGATGCTGCCGCAACTGAAATTAAAGAAGCAGTAGCAGGCTTGGACCTGCCGGAAGGCGCTCAGAGCCCAAGCGTATCACGCATAAGCCTTAATGCATTCCCGGTTCTGGCGCTTAGCCTTTCGAACGATAAGATGGACCTGGAGCAGTTGACCAAGGATGTGGAGCAGAACATCGTACCTGAAATCGAAGGCATCGAAGGTGTTGCCAGCGTTCAAATTTCAGGTCAAAACGTGAAGCAGGCTGAATTGACGTTCAAGCCGGAGCAATTAGCGAAGTACGGCTTAACAGAAGAGACAGTTAAAGGCATCATCCAAGGTAACGCTTTATCTGTACCGCTTGGCATCTTTGAATTCGGCTCTTCCGAGAAAACGGTGCTTGTGGACGGTAACATCGTAACTGAGGAAGATTTGAACAACCTGCAAATTCCGTATACGCCGCAAGGCGCAGGCGGTGGTGCAGGAGCGGGTGCTGGCGCACCGGCAGGAGGCGCGCAAGGCGGCGCATTGCCAGAAGGCGTGGCACTTGATATTAAGCTTCCGACCGTATCGCTTAGTGAAGTAGCGGATCTTAAAGTTATCGATAAGGCTGAATCGATCTCGCGAACAAACGGCGAGTTATCTATCGGTATTTCCATCGTCAAATCGGCAGACGCGAACACCGTCGATGTCGTTAATGGCGTAAAGAACAAGATGACCGATTTGGAGAAAAACACGGATGGATTGAAAGTGATCACTTCGCTGGACCAAGGCAAGCCGATTGAAGATTCGGTTCACACGATGATCAGCAAAGCGATTATCGGTGCGATTATTGCCGTATTCATTATTCTGATCTTCCTTCGCAATATTCGTTCGACGATTATCGCTGTTGTATCGATTCCGTTGTCGATCCTGATCGCGCTTCTCGTATTGAGCCGCTTTGACGTTACGCTCAATATTATGACGCTGGGCGCGATGACCGTCGCCATCGGGCGGGTTATCGACGATTCGATCGTCGTCATCGAGAATATTTACAGACGGATGGCGCTGACTGGAGAGAAGCTGAAGGGTAAAGAACTGATTCTGGATGCTACGAAGGAAATGTTCGTACCGATCATGTCCTCCACAATCGTTACAATCGCTGTATTCCTGCCGCTTGCACTCGTATCTGGTATGATCGGCGAAATCTTCATGCCGTTTGCGCTTACGATCGTCTTCGCCCTTCTGGCATCACTGCTGGTTGCGATCACAGTCGTTCCGATGCTGGCGCATATGATGTTCCGCAACGGAATTAAAGCCGGTAAAGTACATGAAGAGAAGCCGGGACGCTTGACGGAATGGTACAAAGGTTCTCTCAAATGGTCCCTCAATCATAAGTTTATCGCATTTGGCATCGCACTGGTGCTGCTCATCGGCAGCTGCTTCCTTCTTCCGGTCATCGGCATGAGCTTCCTGCCGGGCGATGAAGAGAAGACGATGGTTGTCACATACAATCCCGCCCCTGGCGAAACCCGGGAGCAAGTTGAGGAAATGTCTCTGAAAGCGGAAGGCCAGCTGCTTAACCGTGAGGGTCTTGAAATTGTGCAATATTCGGTTGGCGGAGGAAATCCATTCAACCCGGCTGCCTCCAAGCAAGCCCTGTTCAATTTGAAATATGAGGAGTCATTCAAGGAGTTTGCAGGCGAGAAAGATCAAGTTATCGACATGCTGCAGAAGCTTGGCGGCAAAGGCGAATGGAAGCAGCAGGACTTTATGGGCGGCGGTATCGGCGGCTCTAAAGTATCGATGGTTGTATACGGTCCTGATATGAAGTCGCTGCAGCCAGTCGTGGAAGAGCTTCAGAACAAACTGAAGGAAAACAAAGATTTGACGAATGTCGATACGAGCTTGTCCGAAACATATGAGCAGTATCGCATCGTAGCGGATCAAGAAAAGCTTAGCCAGAACGGTCTGGCTGCCGGACAGATCGCAATGGCGCTCAGTCCGTCAAGAAGCAACCCGGTATTGACGAAGATTGAGAAGGATGGCAAAGAATTAAATGTCTACGTGAAGGTAGAGCAGAAGGTTTACAAGGATAAAGCCGATTTGGAAAACGTTAAGCTTACCTCGCCGCTGGGCAAGGAAATCGCTTTGAAAGACGTGGCTGTCATTGAAGAAGGGGCATCGCCGAATACGATTACTCGTAAAAACGACCGTATTTATGCGGAAGTGTCCGCTGACATTACAGCATCCAATGTAGGTGGAGTATCCACTCAACTGAAAACGATGACCGATGAAATGAAGCTTCCATCCGGCATGGATATTGAAATGGGCGGCGTAACCGAGCAAATGACGGAATCGTTCATGCAGCTGGGTCTTGCAATGCTGGCTGCCATTGCGATCGTATACTTGGTGCTTGTCATTACATTTGGCGGCGCATTGACGCCATTTGCAATTTTGTTCTCCCTGCCGTTCACCGTTATCGGCGCATTTGTTGGTCTGTGGATCGCAGGTGAATCGCTGAGCATTACAGCGATGATTGGAGCGCTGATGCTTATCGGCATCGTTGTCACCAATGCGATCGTACTCGTCGACCGTGTTATTCACAAGGAGCGTGACGGATTAAGCGTTCGTGAAGCGCTTCTGGAAGCTGGCGGCACACGTCTCCGTCCGATTTTGATGACGGCGATTGCAACAGTTGGCGCATTGCTGCCGCTTGCTCTCGGTTTCGAATCCGGCGGCTTGATCTCGAAGGGAATGGCGATTACGGTTATCGGCGGTTTGACTAGCTCGACGCTGCTTACGCTGTTTATCGTACCAATCGTTTACGAGTTCCTGAACCGGAAAAGAAAAACAGCTCAATAATTGAATAGCTGACAACAGCCGTTCCGCGAACTAGCGGAGCGGCTGTTTTTTATATCGAATTCATCTGGTCTGAAACACTTCCTGCGCCTTGCCTTGTGATTACGCATACAACGCCAATCTTTCGGCAATTACGTAATTCGATATGAAGCGGAAAGGCTATGCCTATCTGCAAATTCGAAATGAAACCACAGACAACCGGATTCACCGGCGCGTGAGTCATGCCGACAGCGGGAATGGCTGCGCGATGAGTTCATTGCCGCGAACGAAGCGCTGATGATGTATGCGCCTCTTCTGGAGCACAATGAGCCAGCAAGCTTTGAGAGGCAGCGGATGGGACAGGAATAGACGGCCTGCATAACCTATCCTTGCAAAGGCTACCCTATGGCGAGAATCAATAATCGCTGGAAGGGTGGCAGGCAGTTGAAGAGAATTATAATATTGCTCATGCTGGCATTAAGTATAATTGCTGGATCGTTGACCATGTCAAATCAAGCAACCGCGTTGGAGCCGGACTATGCCAAATGGGGGAAGCTGGCGGTGCAGGAGACCGCATCCAAATACGGTGCGGAGATTGTAGATTACAAGTACGAGGGGCGGTATCCAGATACTTCGGAAGCGGTCGAAGAGCGATTTAAGCTCTGGGTGAGGCAAGGCGCCAAGGAAATTAGCGTCAGGGTTAGCGTACATGTTCAGCTTCGAACGAATACGGCCGGGAAAATTGATTTCGAGAAACTCGACTAAAGTCGGGATTCGGAGAAGCAGCGAAACATTATCCGTTCCTTCAACGTACAATCATTCAGAATCATATATCATGCTTCTTTGGAAGCAAGGGGGAAAAAACATGCTGATCACTACTACACCTACTATTGAAGGACGTCCCATTTTGGAATATACGGGAGTTGTTACCGGCGAAGCGATTATGGGTGCTAACGTTGTCCGCGATTTCTTAGCTTCTATTACAGACATCATTGGAGGCCGCTCCGGGGCCTACGAAGGCAAGCTTAAGGAAGCGAGAGACGTCGCAATCGAAGAGATGAAGATGCAAGCATCCAGACTTGGGGCCAATGCAGTCGTTGCTATCGACATCGATTATGAAGTGATTCGCGATGGTATGCTGATGGTAGCGGTAAGCGGCACGGCAGTACGCATTTAGAATACGAAAACGGCGAGCGGATTAATTCTGCATCGCCGTTTTTTAATCCTTATATTTTTCAATTTGTCAAAATATGCAACAATTATAGGAGCTTTTCCGTTATTATGTAGATGGATATACATAGAGGAGAGGGGCTTGATTGTGAAGCATAAGTTACAACGTATACTTGCACTGATTGTGTTGGTTGGAATGGTATCCGCCGTTTTTCAGTTAGGCGGAAGGATTAGCGCTGCTGATTTTAACGGCATTTCCGTCAAAGCTAGCGTCGGTTACCAGGGGAATGTAAGGGAAGGAAAGTGGGCGCCTGCCCGACTAACGTTAACCAATATGACGAAAGCCGACCTGAAAGGCGAAGTCGTTATTACGATAGCTGGCAATTATGGCGGGACAACGGATTATGTCGTGCCGGCGGAGCTGCCCCGGGGTAGTGATGTTGAATTGACAATTGCCATTCCGGGAATGAATCTTAATGAAAAAAACAATTTAATCCGGTTTTATAAAGGTTCCTATAAGTCAGGGGAAAAGGTCAACATCGTGATCGGCAGCCCCTATCTAATAAGCTCGTCTATTGTTAATTATTCGATAGGTGTTCTTGCTAGCGATCCCGACACGCTGAACTTCATGCCTTCATTGAATGTGCAAGGCTATAATTTATCCGTTATTCCATTAAAGGAAGAGCAATTGCCGAATTCATCCATCTTGCTCGATTATTTCGATTTGCTTGTTATTAACGACGTTGCGACTTCTGGCTGGGATGAGCAGCGGGTTAAGGCGATCGAGGATTGGGTGAAGGCTGGAGGGACGCTAATGCTATCAGGCGGTGCAGGCTACAGCAAAACCGCGCAGGCGTTCGAATCGATAGTGCCATTGAAGCAAGAGGGAACCTCTTCGCTGACTAGCCCAGCCTCACTAAGCAAGGAAAGCGGGAAGGAATGGAAATCGGCTGCACCGATAACGGTATCAACCGGTTCTATTATTGAAGGCAATACGGTTTTATCTGAAAATGGGATACCGCTTGCTATTACTCGGCCTGTAGGAAGCGGCAGCGTTATATACGTCGCCTTCGATCCATCGCTTGAGCCGATTGCATCATGGAATGGCAGTGAACTGGTTTATGCAAAGCTGCTGAAGGACAGCTTGTCTCCGATTATGCAGGGCAATATGGTTCTGTATTCCAATTCGTATTGGAATGTTCAAAACATAGTCGATAAGTTTCCTTCTATTAATCCGCCTAAATTTGGCTTGTTATTATGGATGTTCGTTTTATATATGTTAATTGCAGCGCCAGTACTCTATTTCCTGCTGAAAAAACTGGACCGGAGAGAATGGACCTGGTGGCTGGTGCCAACGCTCGCTGTCTTAATGGGCGTGGCGATATTCATATTTGGAGCTGAGGATAAACGAAGCTTCCTTGCCCATTCTGTATCGGTTGTGGAGCTGGCTCCTGAAGGGGGCGGCGTTCGATCAGGTGCATTTGGTGTGTTTTCCCCTAATGGAGGTACCATTAAAGCTCATTTCGACCATGCTGTTCCCCTGCGGCCTTTATCTAACGAAGGCGGCGGACAATTGAATCTCACTGGCAATACGCAAGTGTTGATGAATGATCAGGAGACGACGATGCAATGGAATTCCGTTGCCTATTGGTCAACCCGGAAAGCCTGGTTTGATGGTATCTCACTGGATAAAGATACTGGGAATTTCGGGCTTGCTTATCGCAGCAATAATGGAGTGCAGCAGCTTGAAGTTACGAATGGCACGAAAGCAGCCATGAGTCATGTCGCGTTAATTATTAGCGGTAATTTGATTAATGTTGGGGATTTAGCGCCGAATGAAGCCAAATCGGTCTCGATTCCGTCTGCCCCTAATACCAATAGTACGATGTATTCCCCATTCTCTTCCTCTTTATTTCCTTATGGGAACGGGAGAGACGACAAATACAACAGGCACCGCGAGCTGATGGATATGTACTGGAATTCCGCTAATCCTGCATCGCAGATGCTGCCCCGTGTCGTTGGCTTTAGTGAGGACCATACGCCAATGTTCCAAGTAAACAATGACGCCGTTCGAACAGATAATTTGACGATGTGGGTACAGCAAATCGGAACGCTTATTTCGGAAAATGATGGCCGCGTTACCGTGCCGGCAGGCGCTATGCAACCTGTCGTCACTTCGCATACGATGCAGCGGTTTGACGAATACGGCGACGGGAATATGAACTTCAGCCCGGGCGAATTGGAATTCGAATTCCATGTGCCGAATGAAAAGGCGAAATACGATAAATTATCATTCTCGAACCTCGTAAATACATCGAGTCTCCAGTGGTTGATTTTTAATGCAGCTAGCGGCGATTGGATACCTGCGGCTGCGGAGATGGATGCAAAAATGTATATTGATTCGTCCAATACGATTCGAATGAAGATGGTAGCTGCAACAGATGCGGATGCCCGGCTGCCGATGATTGGGCTGGAAGGAGTGTCGGTACGATAATGAAAGATACGATGAATGAGGTAGATACGGAAGTTGCTATGGAGACGGCGGAAACGCCGATGATCGAAATAAGAGGATTAACCAAAAGCTTCGGCACGTTTCAAGCGCTGAAATCGATAGATTTGACTATTGCTAAAGGCACGGTATTTGGCTTTGTTGGCCCCAACGGTGCGGGCAAATCGACCACAATGTCGATCTTGGCGACGTTGATGGCACCTTCCTCGGGTTACGCGAAGGTAGACGGCTTCGACGTTACCGAATATCCGGCGGAAGTCCGTAAACGGATTGGCTATATGCCGGACTTCTTCGGCGTATACGATCAATTCAAAACGATGGAGTACATGCATTTCTATGGCGCGAGCTATGGAATACCTAAGCAGGAGAGGGAACAATTAATTCCTCAATTGCTGGAGCTCGTTAATTTAAGCGACAAGAAAGATGCCTACGTCGATACGTTGTCCCGGGGCATGAAGCAGCGCTTATGTCTAGCACGCTGTCTCGTTCATGACCCGGATCTGCTCATCCTCGATGAGCCGGCTTCCGGCCTAGATCCGCGGGCTCGGATCGAGATGAGGGAAATATTGCGGGAATTGAAGGCCATGGGTAAAACGATCATCATCTCCTCGCACATTTTGCCGGAGCTGGCGGAGATGGTAGATGAGATTGGCGTTATCGAGCACGGTCAAATGATCGCAAAGGGTAATGTTGCGGATATTCAAAACCGGATGCGCGTAAAGCGGATTTTGTCGATCCGGTTAATCGGCAGGACGGAAGAAGCCGAACACTGGCTGCGAGAGCAGCCTTTCGTTAATCGGGTGCTCCGCGACGAACGGGGTGTTCACGTTCATTACGGCGGTCATGATGAGGAACAGGCAGAGCTGCTTCAACAGATGATAGGAGCTGGCTACAAGCTGATATCATTCAGCGAAGGACAAACAAATTTGGAAGACATCTTTCTGGAAATTACGAAAGGAGGCGAAGCGATCTCATGAGAAACGAAGGCATTGCTGGAAAAGAGCTCGGCAATTGGCGTTCCAGGCTAATTAATCCCGTGCTGAACAAGGAATTTAGACTGCGCATGCGGACGGCCCGTTCCATGTGGACGATATTCGCCTATTTATTCGCTATTGGCTTAATGGCACTTTGTTCCATTTATTTAACCCAGGAGCTGGGCGGCAGCTCAACTTCGTTCAATCCGGAGCGAAGCCGGATTCTGTTTTATTTTCTAAGCTTCGCCCAGCTCGGACTGATTACATTTATGGCTCCCGGACTTACCGCTGGCGTCATTAGCGGGGAGCGGGAGAAGCAGACGCTTAATTTGCTTCTGACAACGCAGCAAAGCTCGACGACAATCATTCTGAGCAAGCTGGTGTCGTCGCTTGGCTTTATGGTTCTGATCGTGGTGAGCACGATACCGGTATACAGCATGGTCTTTCTTTATGGCGGCATTTCACCGTCGCAGCTTTTTCTGGTGTTTATCTATTACTTTTTTATGATGATTATGCTAGGCTCGCTAGGTATACTGTTCTCAACATTGTTCAAACGAACGATGATTTCCGTTATTGTGACATACGGAGTTACGCTGTTTATTTATGTCGGCACGCTGCTTATTTTTTATGTGGCGCTAAGCGTGACGAACAATACTGCGAATAATGCGGTTAATCCGGCAGCCTACAATTGGATTGGTCACATACTGGCATGGAATCCGGGCGTAGCGCTGTACAGCATTCTCGATCCTAACGTTTCGGAGCAAATCTATGAGATCCACAACAGGGGGCAGCAAGCTTCACAGAAGCCGGCTTTTCAATTGTGGCATGAATTTATGATTATTTATGGTCTGATCTCGGCAGGGGTTCTGTGGCTGAGCATCGCGAAGCTGCGTCCAAGATTGAAGCGGAGAAATAAATAGAACGATAGATGGTGCTGAATAACGGGGTGTGCCGAAAGGGTGCTCCGTTATTTATGCTTTAGCGACCTTAGTATTGGAAAGGAGAATCGCAATTCATGGAAGAAAAGCGAAAGTTAATCGAGCTGCTGGCGCCCGTACGCAATCGCTTGACGTTGTTTAGCATAAGCCGTTACACATTGCTTGGCATACTTGGCGGCAGTTTTGCAGGTTTGCTAGTACTGGGATTGAGCCGCTTGCTTCCAATGCTGCATGCGAAGCTTTGGCTGGTACTGCTGGTATCCGTTGGAGTGCTCGCTGGAGTGGGGCTTGGCTTCTGGAAGCGGGCTTCGCTAAGGGATGCAGCTCGCGTGATGGACAAGGAGCATACCGATGATGCCGTAGCAACTGCGCTTGACGGTCTGGAGCGTTCCGGAGAGAGTGAGCCGGTTATCGTCCGTTTGCAGCGGCAGGAGGCGCTGGAAGGGGCTGGCCGCTATACTGCGGAATTAAGAAGCCGCCTTCCTTGGCCTGCTTGGCGGAGCTGGAGGCGTTCTGTCCTTGGCATTGGAGCTGTCTGGTTATTGACGGTGATTCTGCTCTTATGGCCTAACCCGCTCGACGAGAAGGCTAAGGCGATGGCTGCTGCCGAGCTGGGGCTGGAGCAGCTGGAAAGTCAAGTGGAGGAGCTTGCACAACAGCTGGACGAGGCCAAGCTGCCGGAAGAAGCGAAGAGGCAGATTGCAGAGACGTTAGAGGAGCTGCGGAGCAAGCTGGAGAAGGCGGGTTCTACAGAGGCTTTGAAAGAGCTGGAGGAAGCGATCAAGGAGCTGGAGCAAGCGGCTGAAGCCGCACGGCAAACGGCGGAAAGGCTTGATGCTGCCGCTGATGCGATGAACAGCGAGCCAGGACTGCGTAAGCTGGGGCAAGCGCTGAAGGATCGCGATGCTGCGGGCATGAAACAGGCAATCGGCGATATGCGCTCGGAGCTGCAACGGCTGACGCAGGAGCAGAAGGAAGCGATTGCCAAGGCGCTGGAACGGCTGGCGCAAGAGCAGCCGAAGGACAGCGCGCTGGCAAATGCGCTGGAGCAGTCAGCGGAGCAGGCCCGCGGAGAGGGAGACGGCAAATCGGCGGGAGACGATGCTTTGTCCGCGCTGGAAGAAGCGCTTGGCAGCGAGCTTTCGCAGGCGGAGCTTGAGGCGCTGGCGCGGATGATGGCCGAGCGGTTAGCAGAGAGCGGCCAAGCGGCGCAGCAAGCGCAGGGCGGTTCTGGCTCGTCCGGTATGCCAGGCGGGGCTTCCGCAGGAGGCGGCTCAGCCGGTTCAGGAGCAGGCGGAGGTTCCAGCAGCGGTTCTGGCTCGGCGGGGCAATCTGGTGAGCAAGGGCAAGGCGGAGCCGGCGGTTCGGGCAGCGAAGCGGGCTCGGGAGAAGGGAGCGGAGCGGGCGCAGGTGCTGGCGAGGGCAATGGCGGCGGCAATGGTCCCGGATCCGGCCAACAAGGCAGCGGTTCTGGATCTGGAGGGGGCGGTCGCGGCGGCTTGCAGGGCGGTACCGGTCAAGGCGGCCGTGGCTTAGTCACGACACCGCGCGGCATGGAGGGCTCCGGCAATGTTCAGCAGGACGTCGGGCCTTCGACTGGCGGACAGACGCAAACGACTGACGATCCTTCCCCGATGCTGGACGGTATGACCCGTTCATACGAGGATGTATACAGCGAATATGCGGCCGAGGCCAAGAAGGCATTGTCCCGTTCGCAGCTGCCGCAAAGCATGCAAAATAAAGTGAAAGATTATTTTGACCAAATACAGCCTAATCGTTGAGGTGAGCTCATGATCGAATCAAAGACGCAAATCGAAGAAGCTGCGGCGCGTATCGCCGCATTGAAAGCTGAAATTGGACGTATTATCGTCGGCCAGCAAGATGTAGTGGAGCAGTTGCTCTGGTGTTTGCTGGCAGGCGGTCATGCGCTGCTGGAGGGCATTCCCGGACTCGGAAAAACAATGCTGATCCGAACGGTCGCCGATACGGTTGACCTGCAATTTTCCCGGATTCAATTTACGCCGGATTTAATGCCTTCCGATATTACCGGAACGACGCTGATTGATTTCGGAGCGCAAGGGGCAGCCGCCCAGCGTTTCCAGCCGGGGCCGATTTTCGGCAATTTGGTGCTGGCCGATGAGATCAACCGTGCAACACCAAAGACGCAAAGCGCGCTGCTTGAAGCCATGCAGGAAGGAACGGTAACAGCAGGCGGTCAGACGCATGTGCTGCCTAAGCCTTTTTTCGTACTGGCTACGCAAAATCCGATTGAGCAAGAGGGAACTTATCCGTTGCCTGAAGCGCAGTTGGATCGTTTCTTATTAAAGATTGGAGTCGATTATCCGACTCGCGAAGAGTTGAAGCAAATCGTATTGCGTACCACCTCGGCGGAACAGCCGCAGGCGAGCGTTGTAATGAGCGGGGAGCAGTTAAGGGAACTGCAGCTTTATGCCAAGCATTTGCTCGTTGCCGAAGATGTGCTTGATCTTGCAGTCCGGCTTGTGATGATGACGCATCCTGGAGAAGGCGATTCACCGGAGGATGTGAAGCGGTTTGTCCGATTCGGTGCCGGACCGCGGGCCGTGCAAGCGATTATCGCCGTTAGCAAAGTGCGGGCGCTATGCTCAGGCAAGCTGCATGTATCCTGGAACGATATCCGGGCGGTTGCGCTTCCTGCGCTACGCCATCGTATCGTGCTAGGCTATGAGGCACAAGCGATGGGCATATCAACAGACCGGATAACCGAAACGATCTTGGCCGCGCTGGAGGCGCAGCGATGAGCGACAACACAGGGCGGTCTTCGATCGATGCGCAAGCGGCGATAAAGCTGCTGTTTCCTGATCTTTCACTGCTTGCCAGGCTGGATCAGATGAGTGTTGCTGCAGGCAACCGGGTGAAAGGAACATTGGCGGGCAAAAGAAGATCAAGCTCGCTCGGCGGCTCCCAAGAGTTTGCCGATTACCGGCCTTACGCACCCGGCGACGATATTCGCCGTCTTGATTGGAACGTCTATGGACGTACGGGCCGCGCTTATATGCGCCAGTTTTGGGACGAGCAAGAGCTGACGGTAAACTTGCTTGTTGATGTATCCCGTTCGATGTCGTTTGGGGATGAGCAGGAGAATGGCAAGCTTCGATTTGCTCTGCGATTGGCCGCTTGTATCGGCTATGCTTCGCTGACCGGTGAGGATCGGGTAACCGCCCGATTATTTGGCGACAACGGGCTGAATAAGGAGTTGGAGCCGCTTCGGGGGAGAAGCTCTTTGCCGCAGTTGTTTCAATTTTTAGGACAAGCGATGCCGGGGCCACAGGCTGCGGGGACAACAGGTGCCAGCGGCGACATTGCTGATCATCGTCCAGCTGTTCTATCACTGGCTGAAGCGTTGGATGGTGTGAAGGGCAGGCCGATGCGCTCTGGCGTGACACTGCTCATCACCGATGCGATGTATGAGACCGGCATTGAGGAAGCTTTATTGCGGTTAATCGCAGCGGGGCAAAAGGTTGTTTTTATCCATGTGCTTAGCCCGGAGGAACTAAATCCTTCTCTGAGCGGTGAACTGAGACTGATTGATAGCGAACTGGGTTCCGGCAAAGATGTTGCCATTGCCTATCCGCTGCTCGCCCAATACAAACAGGCGGTTGATCAGTATCGCGAAGATTTGAGCAGGCTGTGCGGGGAACGGGGCGCCCAGTACATATTCATCTCATCGGCTGATTCATTAACGGAAGTGATCAATCGGGACCTGTTGCAGCGCGGGGTGCTGCGAAGCAAAACTTAACGGAGGATCGGGAGGAGGGGAGACTGTCATGCAATTTTTATCGCCTATATCTGCTATTTTTGCGCTGTCTCTGCCGGCAATCGTTCTGATGTACGTACTGAAACGGGTGTATATCGATACTGAAATTGCCAGCCATTTGCTGTGGAATCGAGTGCTGCGAGAGCAGGAAGCCAATCGGCCGTGGCAAAAATTGCGCAGCCGCCCATTGCTGCTGCTGCAACTGCTTGCTGCTGCGCTGCTTGTATTTGCGCTCATGCAGCCCTATTGGACCCGGGAAGCGGCAGCAACCGGCCATACGGTGCTTGTTATGGACAGTTCGGCCAGCATGACTGTACGATCGGATGACGGACGTTCTTTGCTGCAGCAAAACGTGCAGTTGGCCGAGGATTGGATTGCCGGGCAAAAGGAAGGCCGGCGCATTACAATCATCGCAACTGGCGAGCAGCCGGAAATAATCGCATCTGGTGAACTGTCTCATCGCGATGCTTTGACGGCGCTGCGTGCCCTGGAGCCTAACTTTGGAGCCAGCGACAATTTGGCCGCTTTGTCTTTGGCCGATTCGTTATTGGGCGACGAGGCGGACGGTTCCATTATGCTGTATAGCGATGGAAGATGGAGTGACGCAAGCGCCGTCAATGAACTGCAGCTTCACGCTAAACTGGTGTCTGCGGGAGCAAACGGTGCGGAAGCTGCGCCAAGCTCAAATCGCGCAATCGTTCATTTTGGCGTAAAAACGGATCCGGGTGCAGCAGGCTACAATAAAGCGGTTATTACGATTCGCAACGATGCGGACACGATGCAGCAATTGAAAGTAAATGTATATGCAGAAGGATCAGCAAAACCCTTCGCGACCGAAACGGTCAGAGCCGAAGCCGGGGGCTGGACGAGCTTGACGGTGGATAAGCTGCCGGCTGAAGCCGCTTATTATAAAGCGCAATTTGCCGGAGGGAGCGACGGTTATGCAGCGGATGACGTTGCTTATCAATTTCCGTCCGAGTCGAGGGCCAAGCGGGCGCTTCTCGTAAGCAAGGGCAATCTTTTTTTGGAAAAAGCGCTTCAACTGGCTGGTGTCTCCACGGTCAAAGCTGATCCGGAACAATACATTCCTGACGCGGAGGATCAGAAGGAACTGGACTGGATCGTTGTCGACGGGAGCGGCGATAAGCTGCTTGCCGATAAAAGCTGGGAAAAACTGCTGAAATCCAAGCCGGTCTGGTACATCGATCATCCGAAGGAATCGGGGGCCGAGACGGTTATACCCGATAATAATCGGGCAGAGCTGGCCGACCATCCGGTCGTGGCCTACTTATCGTTTGCGGATACGCATATCGGCAGGCTGTTGAAGCCGAAAGATGCGCCGCTCTGGGGAAAAGCGATCCTTACATACGGAGGAATTCCAGCTATTTATGCGGGCACGGTCGAAGGCAGGCCGCAGCTGCGGTTCACCTTTGATTTTCAGGATACGGATTTGCCGCTGCGGCCGGAGTTTCCGGTGCTAGTTGTGCAAGCCGCAGATTGGATGAGCGGCGGTTCCCGGAGCGAGCTCGGTACTGCCGTTGCCGGCTCTGCGTTGTCATTGTCTTTCAGCGGCGAAGCCGCTAGCGCGGGGTGGAAGACGGTTGAGCAACTGAGCGATTACGGGGAAGGCAGTGCTGAACAATCAGTAACCATGAAAGGCACTTCAGGTGAAACAGTGAAGGCGCCGTCAATTCCAGGCTTGTACAGGCTGGTTGAATACGACAAAGCCAATAAAGTCATAGCTGACCGTTTACTGACCGTCACCGCAGATGCGGCGGAGAGCGCAGCATTTGGCAAAGTAGAGCCTATAGCGCCTTCATACGTGTCTGGAACGAATGGCGAGGGAAGCGGGAGCGGTCAGCCCAATAGCGGTCAATTAGCGCCGCAGACAGCAGCAACGGCTTCTGTCGCTGCTTGGATTGCTCTGCTGCTCCTCATTATCTTGGCTGGCGAATGGGAGGTGTACCGCCGTGGGCATGCAAGTTAATTCGCCGATGTTTCTGCTTCTGCTCCTGCCCTGGGCACTGTTCGTCTGGTGGATGCTTCGCGGCACAGCCAGACTGAAGGGCGGGCGCAAGGCCGCCGTCGTGGCGTTACGTTCTATCATTATGCTTCTATTAATTGCCATTGCAGCACAAGTGCAGCCCTATTGGACGACGGATCAGCGCAATGTAGTGTTCGTTGCCGATCGTTCAGCCAGCGTCAACGCGGATAAAGAGCTTGGCGAATGGATTGCCAAAGCGATGACGGGCAAAGAGGCGGATGATCGCGGAGGAATCGTTGCAATCGGGCTCGACGCAGCGGTTGAACGTGCACTTTCGCCGGAGCAAATGCTTAGTGCGGAACGGTATTCATTCCGGGCTAAGGTCAATGGACAATTTACAGATGTATCGCAAGGCTTGCAGCTGGCATCCGGTTTACTGCAGCAGGCTGGCGGGGGAAGAATTGTCGTGCTGTCCGACGGTGCGGAGAATGCCGGAAGCATGCTGCGCCAAGCGGCTTTACTGAATAGTGCAGGCATTGCCGTGGATGTCGTTCCTATTACGCCGCCGCCATTGACGGATGCGGCGATCGAATCGTTCACCGTGCCGCAAACTTTACGGCAAGGCGAGAAGTTCAACTTCGAGTTTACGATAAACAGCACTACAGCAGGCAGCGGCGAGCTTCGCCTTTATGCCGACAATAGAGAATTGTCTCGCAGCACAGTCCAGCTGGAAGCGGGAGAGAATCAATTTGCACTGCAAAGCGCGGCGTTAGAACCTGGCTTTCATCAGTTCCGGGCGGAGCTGTATGCGGAGGGGGACGAGCGCGAGCAAAACAACGTCGCCTATGGCTTCAGTAAAGTGAACGGCCCGCCGTCCGTGCTTATCGTGGAAGGTGAGCCGGGATCATCGGGCAATGTTGAAGCGGCACTGAAGGCTTCTTTTATCGGCTATGACACGATTGCACCAGAACGCTTGTCGGTAGAGCTGGCATCTTATGCCGCCTATGACAGTATTATTCTTAACAATGTGCCGGCTACCCGAATTGCGGAGAAGCCGATGGAATGGATCGCAAAAGCAGTGAGCGACTATGGAATTGGTTTAGTGATGCTGGGCGGCAATGACAGCTTTGGACTTGGCGGTTATTTTAAAACACCGATCGAACGGGCTTTGCCAGTCTATATGGATTTGAAAGGAAAACGCCAAATTCCGACTCTGGGTCTTGTGCTGGTGATCGACCGTTCAGGCAGTATGGACGGCGGCAAGCTTGAATTAGCCAAAGAGGCAGCGATACGGACTGTTGAATTGATGCGGGACGAAGATACTGTCGGGGTCGTCGCATTCGATTCGGCGCCTTGGTGGATCGTCGAACCAACGAAGCTGACAGACCGTAAAAAAATGATTTCGCAAATTCAAGGTATCCAGCCTGAGGGCGGTACGGAAATTTTCACGGCGCTGGATGCAGCTTATAAGAAGCTGTTGGAGGTACAGGCACAGCGGAAGCATATCATTTTGCTGACCGACGGCCAATCGTCGACGAACCCGGGGTACAGCGCTTTAACCTCTTCGATGGTGGAGAAACAAATGACGATGTCGACGGTTGCCGTAGGCGATGGCGCCGACCAAATGCTGCTTAAAAGCTTGGCCGAGGCAGCCAAGGGACGTTATTATTTTACAAAAGATGAAAGTACGCTTCCGGCTATTTTCAGCCGTGAGACGGTGATGATGTCGCGAACCTATATTGTGGAACAGACGTTTACACCAGCTCTAGGGCAATCAGGCAATTGGTCGGCGTTATGGAAAAACGGTCTTCCCCAGTTGAATGCCTACATCGCGACAACGGCCAAAGAAACGGCAGAAATCGCGTTGCTGTCTCCAGATGGAGATCCCATTCTGGCTCGCTGGCCTTACGGTTCGGGCAGAGCTGTTGCTTGGACAAGCGATATGACCGGACGCTGGTCGCGGGATTGGGTCAATTGGCCGTCTCTTCCGAACGTGCTTACCGAATGGATCAAGTGGACGTTTCCGCAATTCGAAAGCGTGCCTTATCAGGTTAACGCCGAACTGGACGGCCGGAAAGCGAACATTCGCATCCGTTCGGAAAGCGGCGATTCCGATCTAGCGGCGAAGCTGAACGCTGTAGTCAACAATGATGCGGGCGAGACGCAGAAGCTGGAACCCATTCCGATTGCGCCGGGCGAATATGAAGCAAATATGTCTGTGACTCAGCCGGGCGTCTATTTAATGAGAATTGGCGGCGAAGAAGGCGGAGGTACGACATCGGGCTTCGTCATTCCATATTCGCCGGAATACAAGTTATCTGTTAATAATGGTTCGGAAGCGCTGGAGCAGCTTGCCGAGTCGACTGGCGGCAGAGTGTTGTCGCTGGACAAACCGGCAGAGGCTTTCCGGTTTGATCCTGAGAAGCACCGTCAACCGGTAGATTGGTCGCGATCGCTGCTTATAGCTGCTTTGCTTTTGCTGTTAGCGGACATTGCGCTGAGGCGGATTTCTGTACCGTGGGCGCGTATAGCAAGCTGGCTGCGATATCGGATGCGGGGATGGAGCAGAGGGGGATTGAAGTCCTCAACTGCTGGAGATTTGTCTGCGCAATCGGTGACCAGGCTGCAGCAGCGAAAGAGCCGTACGGCAGAGTTTTATGATAAAAGCAAGGCTGAAGATCCTGCCATAAATGTCTCAAGGCCAGCGGGACGGGACGGTGGTTCTTCTACGGGGCAGGGACAACGGCAGGGTCAAGATAAAGTGCAAGAACAAGGACAAGGTAAAGCGGCACAAGGACAAAATAAAGCGTCACAAGGACAAAATAAAGGTCAGGGTCAAGGATCAGGACAAGGGCAAACGCAGGTACAGCAAGGGGATGGCAACGATAAAATGAGCCGTCTGCTCGCAGCAAAAAATCGTACAAAAAGATAGTGGCAGGAAGCTTTCTGAACTTGCCTGCTCCAAAGCTGGATGTTTTTGATGGGGAAAAGAGACGGCTGGACAGTGACTGCGCCTAGCGATACAATGCAAGAGAAGAAGTGATGGCGATGGATTGGATGTCCACTCTTGTCGAGCAGCGTATTCAAGAAGCGATGGCCCGGAGCGGGAAGCGTTAAATCGCCGGATCAATGAGCGTCTGTGATACCGGATGGTGATGGAGTCCCGGGGCTTGGGCCAATCCTCCGCATTTTCACAATATGAGACGCAAATTGCGAGAAAAATTGAAGGGAATGACGAATAGCATGTATCCAGAAATTACACCTGAAGAGGTTGAAGCATTATTAAACGAAGGTAAGCAGCTTAATTTGATCGACGTGCGTGAGATCGACGAATGGGAGTCCGGACATATTAAAGAGGCAAGCAGCCTTCCGCTGTCTGAGCTTCAAGAGCGTGTTAATGAGCTGGAGAAAGATGCTGATCTTATCATCGTGTGCCGCAGCGGCAACCGCAGCGGCAGAGCTTGCGAGTTTTTGCAGGCGCAAGGCTATAAGGTGACGAATATGACTGGCGGCATGCTTCAATGGCAGGGCGAAGTCGAATTCGGCGCGTAAATCGTTTATTTAGAGCTTCGTAGAACCCCCTGCGTCTTGCATTTATGCAAGATGCCGGGGGTTTTCAGCTATCTATTGGTGCAGCGAAGCCGGTTCGTAAAATAGGGAAAGTAAATTCGTTAATTGCGATGAATTGTGGTTGGGTGTTCCTAATAGCGAAGCTAGATTCGCAATTGGAGAACCTAAGTTCACGAGTAGCGAAGCTACATTCGCTGGAGGGTAGGCGGGTGCTGGCAGGGACTCCTACAGCGAAAGTTGCTTCACTAAATAACGAATGTGCTTCGTTGAAGGACAGAGGAGAAGTTGTTCGTCCGAACAAGCTTGATACGCATTGCCTCCAGCCGCAGGCTCGTCGTGCAGAAAGCAAATTTGATTGATATACTCACGTCCCATGACGCTCAACTCAATCTTGTATTTTTTTTGGCATTGGAAAACCCTCCCATATTCTTCTGTGCGAATAGGGGAGATCTAAAATGATTGAGGTCAAGGTACTAGTACATGAAACAGAGGTTTTTATTAAACTAAATTTTGCTCTTCTTTAATTTTCTTCATCTCTGCTATAGCAAGTTCAATTAAATTGCTATTTATTTTTTCACCTGTGTATACATTGTAATCATCAATCACTTGAGTCAAATAGTCCTTCAATTCAACATCGGACTTATCCAGTAGTTCAATTCCGCGCCATTCATCATCCCAAATCGCAGCAATACATTTCCTATTATTTTCATCAGGGCATGTGTTTTCTTTATTTGATTTGTCAAAATTAAAAAGCCAATATTTATACTTCTTGTTGATTTTCAATAATTTCATCCTCCTCAAATGAAACCAAGATTTCTTTTACTCTATTTGTTTTGATATAAATAAAGCAGCTACTTCTGCTACTGTTCCATCAAATTCTCACATAGTGGCTGGAAACAGAAATCAGTGAAGTAGTTGAAATTGACACACAGTCTTGGCTATTGCCAGCGGTTCTCATAGGAGAAGTTTACCATGTTTCGCTGGCAGGTACTCGTACAGCAAAGTTACTTCACTAAATGGCGAATTTGCTTCGTTGTTACGGCGAGAAACAGTCTCTTCGTTCGACTAAGCTCGATACGTGCTGCGGCAAGCCGCATGCTGGTCGTGCAGCGAAGCAGGTTCGCAAAATAACGAAGATAAATTCGTTAATCGCGACGAGAAATAGCTGGCTGTACCTCATAGCGAATCTATTTTCGCAATTGGCGAACCAAGGTTCACGAGTAGCGAAGCTAGATTCGCTGGATGGTAGGCGGATGCTGGCAGGTACTCGTACAGCGAAAGTTACTTCACTAAATAGCGAATGTGCTTCGTTGTAAAGGAGAGGAATCGTTTCTTCGTTCGAATAAGCTCGATCGTGTTGCGGCCAGCTGCATGCTGGTCGTGCAGCGAAGCAGGTTCGCAAAATAACGAAGGCAAATTCGTTAATCGCGACGAGAAATAGCTGGCTGTACATGATAGCGAATCTAGTTTCGCAATTGGAGAACCAAGGTTCATGAGTAGCGAAGCTAGATTCGCTGGATGGTAGGCGGGTGCTGGCAGGTACTCGTACAGCGAAAGTTGCTTCACTAAATAGCGAATGTGCTTCGTTGTAAGGGAGAGGAATCGTTTCTTCGTTCGAATAAGCTCGATACGTGCTGCGGCCAGCTGCATGCTGGTCGTGCAGCGAAGCAGGTTCGCAAAATAACGAAGGTAAATTCGTTAATCTCGGCAAGAACTAGTTGGCTGTACCTCATAGCGAATCTATTTTCGCAATTGGCGAACCAAGGTTCACGAGTAGCGAAGCTAGATTCGCTGCATGGTAGGCGGGTGCTGCCAGGGACTCGTACAGCGAAAGTTACTTCACTAAATAGCGAATGTGCTTCGGTGGAGCTGCTTGGAGCGGGTTTATTCGAGGTATTTACTGAGTCGGGGTTCGCTCTCGTGAATGAATTGCCACGATACTGGATTTTCTTACTGGCCGCAGGAGAGGGTTTCGCACCGGCATCTCCAACATAAATTGCTTCAATGCCGCATGTTTTTCCGCCGAGCATTCATGACTCCGGCCTGTCCGACATATAGATGAGGCAGGACATGTTTGCCGTTCTCCCGCCTCAGCCTTGCTTGCTGTCGTTGGGAGGCGGACGGAAAGCGGGTGTATGAGAGTTGGACAATGCAGAGCTGCAAAGCGTGACGATAGATTATGCCATACAGGGGATGAGCTGTACAGCATGTGCCGCAAGAATAGAGAAAACGGTAGGTAGGCTAGCCGGCGTAGAGGAGGTTGCAGTCAGCTACCCGGCACGCACGGCCTGGATTCAATATGCGCCTCACTTAATCGAGCCTGCTCAAATCGCCGATAAAATCAAGCAAATCGGCTTTCAGCCTTCTGTACCCGAAAAAGCAAAGGAAGGGCTGGACAAGGAACGCCGTTCCTTGTTTATCCGTTTAATTTTTTCCGCTTTGCTGACAATTCCGCTGCTTGCAGCGATGGTGCAGCATCTTTCTTTTACGGGAGCTGTGCAGCTGCCAGCAATTCTAAC
The DNA here is from genome assembly GCF_014641555.1 of Paenibacillus radicis (ex Gao et al. 2016). Lineage (GTDB taxonomy): Bacteria > Bacillota > Bacilli > Paenibacillales > Paenibacillaceae > Pristimantibacillus > Pristimantibacillus radicis. Next base: position 76,037 of record NZ_BMHY01000009.1, on the reverse strand, counting down.
TAATCCTTGGCTGCAGCTCGGTTTAGCTACGGTGATCCAATTTGTCATCGGCATGCCGTTCTACTATGGCGCTTATCAAGCGCTGCGGGCGCGTTCCGCCAATATGGACGTTCTTGTTGCGGTCGGTACGTCGGCCGCTTATTTTTACAGTCATTACATTGTGCTGTCAGCCGGATTCCCGCTTGCCGCAGCACATGAACTGCCGCTATATTTCGAAACCTCGGCTGTAGTCATGACGGCGGTGCTGCTAGGCAAATTTATAGAGGTCAATGCTACGTCCAGAGCCCAAGACAGCGCCGCCGGCTATGGCAAACTGAAAAATGAGACGGTCCTCGTCGAGCGGGCAGGCACGCCGATGGAAATTAAGACGGAGTTCGTTCGCATCGGCGACTACGTTCTCGTCAATCCCGGGGAGACAATCCCCGTCGATGGCGTCATCACGAAGGGCGAATCCGACGTAAACGAGTCGCTGCTGACAGGCGAAAGTCTGCCTGCCGCGAAGTATGCGGGCGACCGCGTATGGGCAGGTACGGTCAACGGCAGACACCCGCTTCGAATCCGTACGGAAGCGGCGGGTCATTCCACCATGTTGAACCGGATCAGTGAGCTTGTCCGGCAAGCACAACGCAATAAATCGGCTATTCAAAGGCAAGTAGATAAAGTGTCAGGGTGGTTCGTACCGGCCATGCTGCTGCTTGCTGCGCTTACGTTTCTAGCCTGGTTTTTCATTTTTGTACCGGGCAACTGGGAGCAAGCGTTCCGCTGCTCTGTTGCCGTCGTTCTCGTCGCATGCCCTTGCGCATTAGGGCTTGCCACGCCAATCTCATTAGTTGTAGCTACTGGCCGTCTAGCGAAGAAAGGTGTCGTGGTGAAAGAGGCCGGTGCGTTGGAGCGTTTAGCACAAGTAAATACGATCATTTTGGACAAAACCGGCACGTTGACGGAAGGAAAGCCACGCATCCGCCAGGTTTATGCTCATAACGGCAGCAAATCCGCGGTTATACGACTTGCCGCTGCGGTAGAGTTCCATTCCGCTCATCCGCTGGCTAAAGCGATCGTTACGGAGTCGGACAAGATGGGACTTGTTCTTCCTTCGGCAGAGCAATTCGTTTACACGAGTGCCAAAGGAGTGGAGGCAACGGTCGAGAACAGGCAGGTTGGTGTTGGCAATGCTGCATGGCTAATAGAAAAGCTGCACCTGCAACTATCCGGCGGAGTTGCCTTGTTTGCCAATGAGCGGGAGCGGGCGGGCGAGACGGTGCTATATGTTATCGACGATGGTAAAATAGCCGGAGCCATGTCTTTTACCGATACGGTAAAGCCGAACGCAAGAGAGGCGATCTCCCGCTTAAAGAGGGCGGGCGTCGCGGTTATCCTGGCGACAGGCGATCACTTGGCGCCGGCACTTGGAGCGGCGAAGGAAGCGGGCATAGATAAAGTGTATGCCTCGCTTCTCCCCGAAGATAAGCTGGAGCTGGTGCGCAAGCTGCAGGCGGGAGGAAGATGCGTCGGCATGGCCGGAGACGGCTGGAACGATGCGCCAGCTCTAGCTGCATCCGACGTCGGTATGGCGATGGGAGATGGAACGGAGGCAGCGTTAACAGCAGGACATTTAACGCTGCTCCAGCCTCGGATGACCGCGATACCGGAGGCAGTACTCATTAGCCGTCTGACCGTGCGCAACGTACGGCAAAATCTGACCTTCGCCTTCATTTACAATGCGCTTATTATTCCGTTTGCCGCCTATGGCATGCTCCAGCCATGGATGGCCGGGACGGCAATGGCTTTCAGCTCAGTATCGGTGGTGGGCAACGCGCTTCGTTTAAACGGCAGACTGAGACGGGCGCTAGGCCACAGTTAAGCCAAAGCTCAGTCAAAGCTCAGCCAAAGCTCAGTCAAAGCCAAGCTGCTTCAAAACATAGACAAGGCTTAAATGGAATGTTATAGTAGCTACGTTATAATTTCATAGCATTTATGATGACGCTATTGCCTTCTGGACTAGGTTGGTGTTGGAATGAAGGCCTGTCTTTTGCCTATGCAACGGGCGAACAGCATTTCCGGCACAGAAGCCGAAAATGCTTTTTTTGTGTGAATTAATAACGACTAACAGGAATTAAGGAGTGTAATTGAAATGAAGATGAATGCCAAGTTTAAACTGATGATGGCCGTACTGCTTACGGCGATGCTGCTGGTAATCGCAGCTTGCGGAGGAGCCGCTAAAGACAACAACAACGGAAATGCTCCTGGTGCAGGCAACGGAGGAGCAGCTGTAGAGCAAGGCGAAGCCGCTCCAGCCTCGGAGTATCCGCTGAAAATAAAGGATGACACCGGAACGGAGCTTACCTTTGAGCAAGCCCCCTCTAAAGTCGTTACGCTAGTGCCAAGCGAGACGGAAATTATGTATGCGCTTGGCGGCGCGGATTTGGTAGCGGGCGTTGATGCATACAGCAATTACCCGGAAGAAGCTGCGGCGAAACCGAAGGTTGGCGATATGACGACGAATATCGAGGCGGTTGTGGCTCTGACCCCGGATCTCGTACTCGCTTCCTCCAGCATGAATACGGCTGCGGTTGAGAAGCTCCGCGAATTGGGTATTCCTGTTTTTGCATCCGATCCGTTGACCTATGACGCCACTATCGAGAAAATTGAAAAGGTCGGCCATATCGTCAATAAAAACGAGGAAGCTGCCGAGGTTGCCAGTCATATGCGTGAAACGAAGCAGCAAGTAGTCAATGCCGTGAAGGATGCACAGAAAAAAACGGTCTATTTGGAGTTTTCAGTTGGGTGGACAGTAGGCTCTGGCACTTTCCTGGACGAGCTGGTTAGCTTGGCAGGCGGTACGAACATTGCGGCTGCTACGCCTAGCTGGCATGAAGTCAACGCGGAGGAAGTTGTGAAGCAGAATCCGCAGATCATTATTTTCCCGGCACTGAAGGAAGAACCTAACCCGATTAAAGCGGCAATTGAAAGCCGTCCGGGCTGGGATACCATCGATGCGCTGAAAAATAAACAGCTGTTCACCGTGACGGAAGATCCGCTCGTTCGCGTCGGTCCAAGACTTGCGGATGGCCTGCTTGAGCTGGCGAAAGCGATCCATCCGGATCTCGTCAAGTAACCGATGAAGCGTAAAATGTTTAGCTATGGAGGAGCAGCTTTGCTCCTTCTTGCTGTTTCTATGCTCGTCAGCTTGTCTATCGGCTCTGCCGGCATATCGTTAAAGGACGTATGGGGCATTCTATGGCATCAGTTAATTGGAGGAGCCGATTCCGGTCAAGCCTGGAGCGCGGGAGATGTCGCCGTGATCACACAAGTCCGGCTTTCCCGCGTATTGCTGGCCGTTCTCGTTGGCGCTTGTCTGGCGCTGGCTGGGGCAGGGTTCCAAGGTGTGCTGCGCAACCCGTTGGCGGAGCCCTATACGCTGGGCGTAGCATCGGGCAGCTCGGTTGGCGCGGCTTATATGATTTTGTTCGGCTATCAAACGCTGATCGGGATGTGGACGATTCCCGCAGTCGCGTTTGCGACGGGTGTCGTTACCTTGTTTGGTGTCATTTGGTTGTCGCGAGGCCGGTCGGGGATGCAGCTGGAGACGCTGATTTTGTCCGGCGTTATTGTACAGTCATTTCTGGGAGCATTCGTATCTCTTATGGTGTCGATGTCGAACGGCGTCGTCAATCAAATCTTGTTCTGGCTTATGGGCTCGCTGGCTTTGAAATCATGGGGCCATGTTTACATTCTTCTTCCATTTCTGCTTATTGGACTGCCTCTGCTGTTTGTGTATGCCAATCCGCTTAATCTGCTGGTACTTGGCGAAAGGCATGCCTCGCATCTTGGCATCCGGGTGGAGCGGACGAAGCTGATCGTACTTATCGGCTCTACGCTGCTGACCGCTGCAGCCGTATCTGTATCGGGTGTTATCGGCTTCGTAGGACTCGTTATTCCGCATCTAATACGTCTCATAGTTGGGCCGGACTACCGTCTCTTAATTCCGCTATCGGCTATCGGAGGCGGCATATTCGTCCTTTGGGCCGATACGCTTGCCCGGATGGCGCTTAGCCCGAGAGAAATTCCTCTTGGCGTTGTAACCGCTTTGATCGGGGCGCCGTTTTTTGCCTATCTGCTTTATAGAAGCAAGCGCAGTCAGGAGGATACGGCATGATTGAGGCGAAACATTTGACGAAAAGAATACATAACCGTCTCATCCTTAGCAACGTGACGCACACGTTTCAGACGGGCCGCTTCTACGGTATTATCGGTCCGAACGGTGTTGGCAAATCGACGCTGTTGCAGTTGCTGTCTGGGGCAGCAAAGCCAACTTCGGGGGAAGTGATGCTGGCGGGGAAACCGCTGGATAGCTATGCGGCCAAGCAGCTTGCCCGCAAGCTGGCTGTGCTGCAGCAAGGGGGACTGCCTCCGGCCGCTTTTACAGTGCGTGAAGTGGTTGGCATGGGCAGATATCCTTATCAGAACTGGTTCGGCGACGAGAAGAATGATCCGGCGGTTCTGGTTGACCGGGCGCTGGAGGCGATGGGACTCACCGCTTTGCAGAATAGGCCGCTGGAGAGATTGAGCGGCGGTGAACGGCAGCGGGCAGCGCTCGCAAAAGTTATGGTGCAGGAAGCAGAATTGATTTTGCTTGACGAGCCGACAACTTATCTCGATATCGGATACCAGATCCATTTGCTGGATACGGTTCAAGCTTGGCAGCGGGAACGGGAATTGACCGTTATCGCCGTTCTGCATGATTTGAATTTGGCGGCTTTGTACTGTGATCAATTGCTCGTTTTGCATGAAGGGGGCCTCGCGGCTTCCGGGCCGCCTAAGGAAGTATTGAATGAATCGCTCATACGGAGTGTTTATGGTGCAAGCGCAACAATTGTAGTCCATCCGGCAACGGGGGTTCCGCAAATATTGCTCCAGCCTGGAGGGGCAGCGCCATTACGATAAGGGAGAGGTGAATGTGATGGAAACGGGCAATTGCAAGGAAATCGCATATATGCTGGGAAGAATTAATGCAGTAGACGAGGGAGCGGCTGCAAGCGCGCAGCGGCACTCGGATCAATTGACGAAGCCGCCGGGAAGCCTGGGCAAGCTGGAAGCTATCGCCTATCAATTGGCGGGCATTCACGGCGGGCTTTGGCCGGATCTGCAGAGGAAGGCCGTCGTCGTTATGGCAGCCGATCATGGAGTATGCGAGGAAGGCATCAGCGCTTTTCCGCAGGAAGTGACCTCGCAAATGGTGCTTAATTTCCTTAGCGGAGGCGCCGCTGTGAACGTGCTGGCTAAGCAAGCAGGAGCGGACGTTTTTTGCGTTGATATCGGTGTGAAATCAGCCATCGACCATCCTGATCTGCTGCAGCATAACATCGTGCGCGGAACGGCCAATATGACGAAAGAGGCTGCAATGAGTCTGGAGCAGGTGCTGCGAGCGATTTTGGCCGGCGTGAAAGTTGTGGACGAGCTGGCGGAGCAGGGCTATCAGCTGTTCGCGACGGGCGAGATGGGCATCGGCAATACGACGGCTAGCGCGGCGCTTGCATCGGTCTTTACCGGCTTGCACCCGGGGCTGACAGTTGGAAGAGGAACAGGTATCGATGACAAGGGCTGGCTGAAGAAGGTCGAGGTCGTGGAAAAAGCACTGGCGCTGCACTCCCCTGATCCGAAGGAGCCGTTTCTAGCCCTTGCCCAGGTCGGAGGCGCTGAAATCGCCGGCTTGGTTGGCGTCATTATCGGAGCAGCCGCGAATGGCTGTCCTGTCGTTATCGATGGTTATATTTCCTCGGTTGCAGCGCTGGCTGCTGTACGAATATCGGAGCATGTCCAGCCTTATTTAATTGCATCGCATTTATCACAGGAGCAGGGCCATGCCAAAGTGCTGGAAGCGATGGGATTATCGCCGATGATTGATCTGGATATGCGGCTTGGCGAGGGAACCGGAGCAGTGCTCGGCTTTCATTTCATCGATGCATCGCTTAAATTAATGCAAGAAATGGCGACCTTCGAGAGCGCTGGTATTTCGAAAGAGTAGGTGAACGGGTTGGCAATTCTAGTAACAGGAGGCGCGCGCAGCGGAAAAAGCTCGTTCGCCGAGCAGCTTGCTGCCCGTTTGGGCAGACGCGGCATTTATATAGCGACTAGCCGGGTATGGGATGAGGAAATGGCGGAGCGGATCGAGAGGCATAAACGCGACCGTAACTCGACGGGATTCGAATGGCAGACGATTGAAGAGCCGCTGGAATTGGCACAGACGCTTCAGCAGCTGACTAGAGCTGCGGAATCCGCCAGCCTGTCTTTAGATGAAGCGGAGAGGCCAGTCGTATTGGTCGATTGCCTGACGCTATGGATTTCGAATTGGCTTCTGCTGGCAGAGGAGAAACAGACGGAGCTTCCTGATTTGAAAATGGGAGAGTGGCTGGAACCGCAAACTCAGTTACTGCTGGATGCTATTGCTGCTTTCCCCTATCCGCTAGTTCTCGTGACGAATGAAGTAGGCGACGGTGTGGTGCCGCCCTATCCGCTTGGACGGATATTTCGTGATGAAGCAGGCCGCTTGAACCAGCGCATAGCAGCCATTAGCGAACGTGTCTTTTTGGTAACGGCGGGCATTCCTGTAGATGTGAAGTCGCTCGCATTCCGCTGGGAGCAATTATGATAGGATTTTATTCTTTGTCCGAAATACTGTTGCTGACAGCAGCGGCCATTGCGATCGATTGGATTGTCGGCGACCCGAAATGGCCGACTCATCCCGTTATTTGGATCGGGCGGCTGATCCGGCTGCTGGAGGGCAAGTTGAGGGCGAAGGAGCAATTGCAGGGACGAAGCCCGGCCGCGATAAAAGCTTCGGGAGTTTGTTTGACCGTCCTGACGCTTCTGGCTTCATTCGGGATCATGTGGCTGATTATTGCCGCAGCCGATTGGATTCACCCATGGCTTGGCAATGCGGCCAGCGCTTGGTTCATTTCGACGACCATCGCTGTTAAAGGATTGGGACAAGCAGCAATGCTTGTCTATCGCCCTCTAGTTTCCGGTAATTTAGCCGATGCACGCAAATATGTCGGCTATATTGTCGGAAGAGACACAGACCGCCTCAGTGAAGAGGAGGCGTCGCGGGCGACGGTAGAGACCGTAGCTGAAAATACGGTAGATGCGTTCGTCTCGCCGATTCTGTTCGCATTAATTGGAGGAGCGCCGCTTGCAATGCTTTACCGCGCAGCTAATACGCTGGATTCCATGGTCGGCTACCGCAACGAAAAATATGCCGACTTCGGCTGGTGTTCGGCCCGGACCGATGATGTTCTGAATTATATTCCGGCCCGGATAACCGGCCTGTTGCTGTCACTGTCCGCGCTGCTGCAGCGGGGAATGTCCGGGACAAGAGCCTGGCGCTCTATCAGACAATTTGCCCGTCTTCACCCAAGCCCTAACAGCGGCATTCCGGAATCTGCGGTAGCCGGAGCACTTGGCATTGAGCTCGGGGGGTTGAACTATTATTTTGGTCAGCCAAGCGAACGGGCAAGAATGGGCTGGCCGCTGCGCAAGCTGGAAGCGGCCGATATCCTTCACGCTACCCGATTGCTTTATTTGACAAGCATCCTGATCATGGCAGGAGTGTTGATCGTATGGTATTTCGTTCATTAATCGTTCATGGTCAAGCATTAATTGCAGCCATACAGTTTCTTACCCGGGTGCCCGTTCCCGTGCAGGTGCCCTTTGAACCCAAGCAATTGTCCCGAAGTATCATCTACTTTCCAGCCGCAGGAGCGATTGTCGGAGCCGTATCCGCTATCTGCTTTGGATTGCTGAGCTTGTTTATGCCCGCGCTTCCAGCAGCTGTTATCGTATTAGCTGTGTGGACGGCGATGAGCGGAGGGCTGCATCTGGACGGCTGGATGGATACGGCCGACGGCGTGCTCAGCCACCGTTCCCGGGAGCGGATGCTGGAAATTATGAAGGATAGCCGTGTCGGCGCTATGGGAGTCATTGCTGCGGTGCTGCTGCTATTGTTCAAGTTTGCCGTCTTGAGCGAGCTGATCGAACTGGGGCTGGAAAACGGATCGTGGTGGAAATCGATGGCGCTGATTGCGAGCGCGCCGATATGGAGCCGCTGGTGGATGTCGGCAGCCATCGTAGGCTGGCCCAGCGCCAGGAAAGGCGAAGGAATCGGAGCGATGTTCCGTGCTGCGGGGCCGCGTCAGATGGCAGCCGGATTTCTGCTTGCTGTTGCATTGACATTAGTTATTGCTTTTGCAGGCGGGATACCGTTAGAGGACGCAATTCTTTGGTGCGCTGGTGCTGCGTTCATTACAGCAGCAGTAGGTTTAATCACCGCTACTTGGTTAAGCCGGAAGCTTGGCGGCTTGACCGGTGATACCTACGGTGCAATGAATGAGGCCGTCGAAGCTGTTCTCATCCTTGCGGTGCTCCTTGTATTGAAATGATGATAGAGGTGAAGCATTATGCTTGAAAAATACGGGCACGGAGGCGACTTGCGCACAGCCGAGGAAGCGTACGGGCTGCCTGCCGAGCATTTTTTGGATTACAGCTCCAATATGAATCCATTTGGTCCCCCGCCAGCCGTGCGGCAAGTATTGGCAGCTTATGCCGACAAAATCGACCGTTATCCTGACCCGGCGGTTCGAGGGTTAAGAACGAAGCTGGCACAGCTGCATGCAGTAGATGAACAATCCATTCTGATCGGCAACGGGGCTGCTGAGCTAATTGATCTTGTCGTCAGACAGCATAATCCGGTTATTACGGGGCTGGCTTATCCCTCTTTTGCCGAATACGGCGATGCTGTTCACAAAATCGGCGGGGGTACATTGCCGATTCCGTTGACCGAAGCCGAACAATTTGAGCTTTCCGAAGCATCGCTGCTGCAATCGCGAGCTGCCGATTTCTACATGATTGGCTCGCCGAACAACCCTACCGGTAAACTCGTTCGACCTGAACTGATCTTGAAGTTAGTTAAGCAGGGAGCAACTGTTGTTGTCGACGAAGCATTTATGGATTTTGTCCCTGACGAGGAAGCCTATTCGCTACTGCAAGAAGCGGCTGTGAACGACCGGCTGTTCGTCATTAGGTCAATGACAAAGTTTTATGCCATTCCGGGCATTCGTTTGGGCTATATCGTAGGAGAACCGGGCAACATTGCCGAACTGAGCCGGCTTCAAGTGCCTTGGAGCGTCAACTCGCTTGCGCAGTTGATCGGCGAAGCGGTGTTGGACGATGAGGAATTTGCCGCTAAGACGAAAAATTGGCTGCAGGAAGAGGGGCCTTGGTTTGCGGATCGGCTTTGGGAATCAGGTCTGAATGTGTATGCTGGGGCAGCGAACTATGTGCTTGTTAGATTGCCGGAACAGCCAGGTTTAACGGCTGCGGCGTTACAGAACGAATTGGGGCGGCGCGGCGTGTTAATCCGGGATGCGTCTCATTTTACCGGATTAGATGCGCATTATTGCCGATTCGCGATTAAGCTGCGTCCTCAGAACGAACGATTTTTGGCGGAGTTGAAGGGGGCGATGGCTGCGATTCATGCTTGCAGTGGAATGGAGGGAATGATCGAATGACACAGCCTTTCCGTACTGCCAGCTTTTACGAATCCGCGGTATGGCCGGGTGTAACAGCGGAGCTGCAGGAGGGGGATCGTATTGTTGTCTCCAGTCCTATGCAGCTCCGCACACTTAGCAGCGCTGTGCATCTTGGCGGTTTGGCCGCTTCGGATACGGTCGTCAATTGGAAGGTTCCGATTCCTTATGAATGCGAAGATCCTGGAGCAGATGCAGGCAACCGCTTGCAGGGATGGGGATATGACCCGGGTAAGACGATATGTCTAATGACTGCTGCCAAGCTGACGCATCTTTCTGTTGCGGAAGAGGAGGGGGATTGCTTCAAGCTGGTTTGCTTTACCACTTCCGGTACAAGCAACGGCGCACGAGCCGGACTGCCGAGAGAAACGTTCTCCGCTTATGCGCCAGGTACGATCAACACAGTTCTTCTCATTGATGGGCAGATGACGGAAGCCGCGATGGTGAATGCTGTCATCCAGGCGGCGGAAGCTAAGGCTGCGGCGCTGCAGGATCTAAGCATCGTTGACCCGGATAACGGGAGGATCGCTACAGGGACGACGACAGACGCGATCGTCATTGGCGTCAGCGGGCAAGGCTATGGCAATTCTGTCCATGCCTATGCAGGCGCGGCAACGACAATCGGCAATGCAATTGGACGTCTGGTCTATGCGACCGTATATGAAGCGAGCCGTACGCAGCATGAGAAGTAATCTCCACTTGTAAAAAAGGTCTGCCTTTATCGATTCGAGCGGAAAGAATCGAAGAAGGCAGACCTTTTTAATGCAATACAGCAGATTAGTGCCGCATTAGCTGACGCATCGCATTCTCATCAATGACGATCGGCACGGTCGGAACGCGTTCCAGACGAAACCCGCTGACTAGCTCAGCCGCCGAAACAGACTCCAAGGTGTCTGTCTGACCGGCTAACTGCGCCAGCCAGCCGATAATACGCTCTGGCGATAAGCCTGCTGCTCTTAATCCGGCAATCGATGTATCGCCGTGACGTTTGGCGAGGCGCCGGCCATCCTCGCCCATCAGCAGCGGAACATGGGCGAAGCGGGGAGCAGGCAGCGCAAGCGCTTCGTACAGCAGCAGCTGACGGGGAGTCGAGTCGAGCAAGTCATAACCGCGCAGCACGTCCGTAATACCCATTGCAGCGTCATCTGCGACGACAGCTAACTGGTAGCTGATAATGCCGTCCGCCCGGCGAACGACGAAATCGCCTCCTGCATCGGCAGCGAATGCCTGCGTGCCGGCGGCTCCATCGTGGAACGAGACGGCGGAGCGGTTGTCATCGATCCGGAATCGTAGCGAAGGCTTCTTCGCCGCCATTCGCTGCTGCTGTTCCTCCGGGGTCAGACAACGACAGGTTCCAGCGTAGGAAGGTCCTTCCTCACTCAGTCCATGGGGAGCGCTGGCGACAGCCAGCAGCTCTGCGCGGCTGCAAAAGCAAGGATAGAGCATGCCGTTTTGCTCCAAGCGATCGAGCGCGTCAGTGTACCATTCGTCGCGTTCGCTTTGCGTATACGGAGCGAAAGGGCCGCCTATATCGGGGCCTTCATCCCAGTCGAGTCCCAGCCAGCGAAGGTCAGTCAGCGCTTGCTCAGCCAGCTCTGACCGGCAGCGGGGTTTGTCAATGTCCTCCATCCGCAGCACAAATTGTCCGTTTGCGCTTCTAACCTGCAGCCAGGCAAGCAGCGCCGCCCAAATATTGCCGATATGCATAAGCCCCGAAGGCGTTGGTGCGAATCTTCCGCGAATCATAGTGTAGGCTCCTTTTCGGTTTTCTCTATTTTACAAACGATAGCATGTCTAATTCCGCCAGCGCAACCATTTCCCCCGGTTTGAAGTCTAATAGAAGAGTATTTCGTATGAATAACAGAATGAACAGATAAAGGCAGAGGGGAGCAGCGGTGAAGATGAACGAAACCATTGCAGATTGGAATAAAAAGCTCGAGGAGATACGGGAGAAAATGTCGTCGCAATGGCAATTGGAGCGGCGCCACAGGCAGCTTCAATCGCAGATAAATGCAGAGATGAAGCTTATTACCGAGCTGGAGGTCAAGTTCGATCAGGAGCAGGAAGATGTAGATAAGCTTCTGAAGCTGAGCTGGACGAATCTGTTCCACACGCTGCTTAGAAATAAAGAAGAGCAGCTGGAGACGGAGCGTCAGGAAGCGCTGGCTGTATTGTTAAAGCTGCAGCAGGCGAAGCTGGAGGTAGAGACGCTTAAGGCAGAGCTAATAGAAAACGGAAATCAGCTTGGAGAGCTGCACGGTGCGGAAGAGGCATACGCGCGTCTGATGCAGCAGAAAGAGCAGTGGATACTTAGCGGAGACTCCGAAGCTGCTCATGGTCTGGAAGAGCTGGACGGCCAGCTGGCGGAAGCGCAGCAGCAGCGCAAGGAATGGTATGAAGCGGCAGCAGCTTGCCGCCAGCTTGTGCTTTCGCTCGAGGACGCCGTCAATAAGCTGGATTCGGCTGCCAACTGGGGCACCTATGATATGCTCGGCGGCGGGCTGATTAGCACGTCCATTAAGCATTCCAAAATCGATGACGCCAAAAACTCGATCAATACGGCCCGCCATTTGGTCAAACGGCTAAAGGAAGAGCTGAAGGACGTAAACCTTCAGTCGGATTTGGCTGTGGAAATCGGCGGAATGGCGACGTTTGCCGATTATTTTTTCGACGGATTGATTGCAGATTGGATTGTACAAGGTAAAATAAAAGAATCGCAGTCGCAGGCCGAGAATCAGCTTCACAAAGCTAGAATGCTTCTGAAGACGCTGGATAAGGAACTCGCGCAGGCCGAAGGAACGCATGCATCGTTGAAAGAGGAACGCGACCGGTTGATCCGTCAGTTTGCGGGTTGACCGGCGCTATGCCGCTATCGCTACAGGAGGTTGTTTGATTTGATACGGATTATGGGATTGACGAAAGACGGACAGTGGAGGGATGGTTTGACGATCGGGCAGCTGGCGACGGCTGAGCTGGAATGGTATTGGGCCGATTTTTGCGAGCCGAGCGAGGAGGAATCCGCCTTGCTCTCTTCCTATTTCCATTTCCATCCGCTGGCGATCGAGGATTGCTTCCATTTGCTGCAGCGGCCGAAGCTGGATCATTATGATCCGCTTCATTTTTTAGTGCTGCATTCGATTGTTCCCCGCACTTTGGCCGTGTACGAGGTCAATATGTTTATCGGGCAAAAATTCATGGTGACCTATCATTATCAGCCTTCTAATGAGATTGAGGAGGCGCGGGCGAAAATTGCGAAAAGCCCGGCTACCAGCCAGAATTGGTCGCTATTTGCTGCTTATATGGTAATCGATCAGCTGGTCGATCAATATTTTCCGGCCGTTCAGGAACTGGAGGAGCAGGTGCTGGACATGGAAATCGGCGGCGGCAACGATAAAAACCAGACGGCGATCGAAGATATTTTCAATATTCGTTCCAGACTGCTCCGTCTGCGCAAAACGATTCTTCCGATGCGGGAGCTGCTGTACCGTATTCTGAATACGGAGCGGATCGACGGGCTGAGCCAGTATGTCGCGTTTTATCATGACATCTACGATCATTTGCTGAAGCTGGCCGAAATGACCGACGCCTGCCGTGAGATGACGGCGGATTTACGGGACAGCTATATGTCATACAACTCCAACCGAATGAATTCTATTATGAAGACGCTCACGGTTATTACGACGATTTTTATGCCGCTTACCTTTTTAGCAGGCATCTACGGTATGAACTTTCACAATATGCCGGAGTTGAATTGGAATTGGGGATATTTTCTGCTGCTTGGCATTATGCTCGTCATCGGACTGGGAATGTACGTCTGGTTCCGGCGCAAAGGCTGGTTTGACTGACAAGATTGACTAGCTAGTAGCTACTATCTGACTAGTTTAGATAGCTGATTGCTGGCTGTGACGCCGAATTACCGCAGCAACTCGCGTCACGGAGAGACATGGCTTGCAAGGGATGATAGAGAGAAGGGGCAACGCAATTATGACAAGCAAGGACAATAACATAGGGCCAGAGCTGGATCCGGGAGGCGTCGAAGCGCCAAACGGTAAGCTTGGCCGGAAAAAAGCGGTCGCAGTAACGGCCGTAATGGCGGCGGTCATTATCGGAGCAGGTATTCTGTTCTTCATCATGATCCATGCACTGCAGGCGAAAAGCGACCGGATGGAGGTCTTCCCGAGCAGCTATACCTATGCAACAGCAACGTCCGCTGGAGGCATGGAGCTTCATGTTCTGGCGACTAAGCCGTCTAATGTGACCTTGACGGCGATTCATAACAATGTATCCATTTCGCCTTATTACGGCATTAACGGCGGTTTTTTCTATGATAAGGCTTTGCTCAGCATTGCTATCGTGAATAGTTTGCCTGTTAATGGTGCCATTAAAGATTATGGTTCCGGCAACGAGAATACAAAATATGCCCGGGGCACGCTCGTGTGGGACGGGGCGGCAAATAAGCTGTCTGTCCAAGTCGTTGGCAAAGCGTCAGAACTGAAAGTAATGGACCATACCCGTTTTTGGGCGCAAGGCGGCATCAGCATGAGCCTTGGCCGTGACGCTGAATGGAAAGCGGAGACGGAGCGGGAGCAGGCTCCTTTCCCAGACGATCTACGGCTGCGGTCTGGCGCTGTCTATGATGAAAGCGGAACGCTGTACCTTGTCGTGAGCAAGACGAAGGGAACGCTGAGCCAATTTCGTGAAGCGGTTACGGAGCTGGTCGGCGGCGGGAAGCTCGTTGACGGCATCTTTCTAGACGGCGACGGCTCATCACAGCTGCGGAGCAGGGAAGCACAGCTGGCTGGAGACAATCGGCCTGTCGTACAAATGCTGCGAATCGTAAAATAGCCGATAATTCATCATGAAATACATCATTAATTATTAATTGCATTAATTATCGGCTTGGAGGCTATCTACATGTTAAAACCATCATTGCCCATCGATGAAGTGCTGCCAGAGCTGATCACTGCGCTTCGGACGCGTACTGGCGTCGTGCTTACAGCAGAACCCGGCGCGGGCAAGACGACGAGGGTGCCGCTTGCGCTGCTTGACGAGCCGTGGCTGCAAGGCCGCAAAATTATTATGCTGGAGCCAAGACGGCTGGCGGCTCGTTCCGCAGCCAAGTATATGGCGGATATGCTAGGCGAGCCGGTGGGTGCGACGGTCGGCTATCGGGTGCGGCTCGATACAAAGGTAAGCCGGTCGACTCGCATTGAGGTCGTTACGGAAGGCATCCTCACGCGGATGCTGCAAGAGGACCAGGCGCTGGAACAAGTTGGGGCTGTGCTGTTCGACGAATTTCACGAGCGGCATTTGCACGGCGATCTGGGACTAGCGCTATGTCTGCAGACGCAAGCGCTGCTGCGAGACGATCTGCGCCTGCTCGTCATGTCTGCAACGCTGGATACGGCAGCAGTCGCAACGCTGCTGGGCGAAGCGCCGGTCATCGCCAGCAAAGGCCGAGCTAATCCGGTGCAGACGGTCTATCTCTCGTCGCGGCTGGAAGGCAGGCTTGAAGCGGGGATGGCCGCCCTCATTCAACAGGCATTAAGAGAATATGAGGGCGACGTCCTCGCTTTTCTTCCCGGCATAGGAGAGATCAGACGGACGGCCTCTGCTCTTGCACAGGCTGGCGTCAGTACGGGCGGAGCGGTAAGGGTCACTGAGCTTCACGGCAGTATGCCGCTTGAAGCTCAAGATGAAGCCATAGCGCCATGCAAGCCGGGAGAGCGGAAGGTTGTGCTTGCTACGTCGATCGCGGAATCCAGTCTGACAGTAGAAGGGGTTCGCATCGTTGTGGACAGCGGACTTATGCGGGTTCCGCGTTTCTCGCCGCGAACCGGCATGTCTAGATTGGAGACGGTCCAGGTATCGCAGGCGTCAGCCGATCAGCGGAGGGGCCGTGCAGGCCGTTTGGCGCCTGGCGTCTGCTACCGGCTATGGACGGAGCAGGAGCAGCGATATTTGCCGGAGCAGAGTGCACCTGAGCTGGCGGAGGCGGATTTGACGCAGCTGGTGCTGGAGCTGGCCGTATGGGGCATTCAGCAGCCGTCGGAGCTTCGTTGGCTGGACGAGCCGC
Source organism: Paenibacillus radicis (ex Gao et al. 2016) (assembly GCF_014641555.1). Lineage (GTDB taxonomy): Bacteria > Bacillota > Bacilli > Paenibacillales > Paenibacillaceae > Pristimantibacillus > Pristimantibacillus radicis. Next base: position 60,380 of record NZ_BMHY01000009.1, on the reverse strand, counting down.
CGCAAGCTGCGTACGACCATGCGACGGAGCTGCTGGAGCTGCTTCGCGCCATCGATGCTTCCGGCAAGCCGACCGGCTGGGGCAGACGAATGGCCAGATTGGGTCTGCATCCTCGCCTTGGCTATATGCTGCTGCAGGCGAAGCGGCTCGGATTGGCGGAGACGGCCAGCGAACTGGCTGCGCTGCTCAGCGAACGCGATTTGCTGCCGCAGGAGCGCAATGTCGATCTGCTGCTGAGGGTCGACGCGCTTAAGGGCAGAAGTGCTGGCGTCGTTGACCGAGGTGCAGTGCAGCGAATGAAGACGCAAGCTGCTCAATGGCTGCGAATGCTGGAAGCGGCTGATGAGGCGGAAGGTGCTGGCGGACAAGAACTGCGGCAGATTGAGCAGCTGCCGGAAGGGGAGCCGTTCGGCTTGCTGCTCGCCTTTGCTTTCCCCGACCGGATTGCGCAGCGGCGAAGCGATGGCCGCTACTTGCTTGCGAACGGCCGGGGGGCAGCGCTTCCTGAGCTTCAACCTTTGTCGCGTGCCGCGTATTTGGTTGCCGCAGAGCTGGACGATTCCGGCACGGAAAGCCGAATCCGACTGGCGGCCATGCTCCAAGCGGAACAGCTTCAGCTGGCAGCGGGTGAGCAAATCGAAGTGCAGGACTCGGTGGAGTGGGATTCCGCCGCTGGAGCTGTCCGGGCACGCCGCCGGCAGCGGCTGGGTGCTCTCGTCTTGAAGGAAGGGCCGCTGCCGCAGCCAGATTCCGAGCAAGTGGCGAGAGCGCTGCTAGAGGGAATACGGCAGTCGGGAGTGGGACTGCTCCAGATGAGTAAGCAGTCGTCGCAGCTGCTAGCTCGAATGCGTCTGATGTCAGGGCGGAATAAGGATTGGCCGGATGTATCAGAGGAGACGCTGCTTGCAACTTTAGAGGACTGGCTGCTGCCGCATTTGATCGGAATGAAAAATCGCAACGATTTGCAGCGGCTGAATATGATTCAAGTGCTGGAGTCGTTGTACAGCTGGCAGCAGCGCCAGCAGCTCGATGAGATGGTGCCGACCCATATGACCGTTCCGAGCGGCTCGCGCATCCCGGTCGACTACAGCGATCCGGAAGCGCCGTTCATTGCCGTGCGGCTGCAGGAGCTGTTCGGCTTGCGGGAAACGCCGATGCTTGCCGGCGGCAAGCTGCCGCTTACGATTCATCTGCTTTCTCCTTCCCAGCGGCCGGTTCAGGTTACTCGCGATTTGGGCAGCTTCTGGAGCGGTGCTTATTTCGAAGTGAAGAAAGATTTAAAAGGAAGATATCCGAAGCACTATTGGCCGGATGATCCTTATGCCGCACAGCCTACCAATCGGGTGAAGCCGCGGGGGCAGTAACAGGAAGGAAGTGCATGAGCATTCCAGTAGAGTGGTTGTGGAACTATTTAATTGTCGTCAATGTGGTTGCGTTTGCGCTCATGGGAGCGGATAAACATGCTGCCCGCAATAAGAAAAGACGCGTCCCGGAAAAACGTCTGTTTGGCTTCGCAGCGATAGGAGGGGCGGCTGGCGCCTGGATCGGGATGCAAGTGTTTCGTCATAAGACGAAGCACCGGTCGTTTGTGGTCGGTATTCCGCTGCTCATTCTATGGAACCTGGTAGCGGTTTATGTCGTTTTGCGGTTGTTAGGACAGGACTTTTCGGCCATTTCATTCTAGCGTGTGGGGCAGGAGTCCTTGCCCTCAACCGATTTGCGTATAGGCAAGGAGCAATTGCTCTCAACCGGCTAGCGTATGAGGCAAGGAGTCATTATTCTCATCTGAATCAAAATGTAAAAATACATTTTAATCCTCAGAAAACGGAACTATATCGCCTTCAAAATGCAAAAGTGCAGGCAGAATGATCCGAATTTATTAAAATGGTCTCAAAAAGCAAGATCAAACTGCACTTTTACATTTTGATGGGCTAAACGGGTCATTTTTGGTCTTACAACCTGCACTTTTGCATTTTGTTGCTGCGGACGGAGAAAGAAAGGCCAAAAGAAAGGCCAGAAGAAAGGCCAGAAGAAAGGCCAGAAGAAGCGGCCAGAGCACTGGCCGGAGAAGAAGATTGCCTTCGGGCTTCTAATAATGGTATAGTTGTAATCCATATTTTTATCCATCGCAAACATACTCGCCGTCGTTCAGACGGCGATCTTTGCGTTTGGGAGACGAAATAACCTTAGGAGGTAACTGACACATGACGGTTCAAAGTGCCTATCAAGAAGAAAAAGACCGGCTCGCAATGTCAATGAATGAAATTGTCACGCAATTGAACGAGATTGGTCCGCGTTACACGGGCAATGACTTCACGGAGCAAATGCTCGACCTGCAGCGTGAGGAGCGTAAAAAAAGACTTGAGATCGCGCAGCGTGAGCCCTATTTCGGGCGCATCGATTTTCAAGAGGTGCAGACGGATAAGAACAAGCCGCTCTATATCGGCAAAGCCGGAGTGGCTAAACAAAGCAACAAGGATGAGCTGATTGTCATTGATTGGCGGGCTCCCGTAGCCAGCCTTTTCTATTCTTTTACGGGCGGAGAAGACACTGCCGCTTACGAATCACCGGAAGGCGAAATTGAAGGCTATGTTCATTTGAAGCGCAACCTGATGGTCCGGCACGGGGAGCTCGTCCGGATGGTAGACAGCTATACGCGCGGCCAAGAGGATGAAGCCGTTACCGATGAGTTTCTGCTTTATCGGCTGGGCGAGAACAAGGATAATAAGCTTCGTGATATCGTCTCTACCATCCAGCATGAGCAGGATCAAATTATTCGTTCGGAACGGGCGAAGGCGCTGTTCATCCAAGGCGTGGCGGGCAGCGGCAAGACGACGGTGGCGCTGCACAGGCTCGCTTTCCTTCTTTATCAATATGCGGATCGGATGCGCGCCGAGCGAATGATTATTTTCGCGCCAAACCGGATGTTTCTCGATTATATTTCCGGAGTACTGCCGGAGCTTGGGGTAGGAGATATTCAACAGACGACGTTCGCGGACTGGGCGCTTGAGCTTCTGGAGCATGAAGTATCGCTCGCCAGCACGGCGGATACGCTTAATTATTGGTTCGAGCAGCACCGCACGGCAGAGGAGGCTGCGAATTCATCCGGCAGGCTGAAGGGATCGTTATCGTTCAAAGCGATCGTCGACCAGCGTATTGCCGAGACAGCAGACCGCATCGTACCGGTCATTCCGTTCGAGCCGCTTCCGGGGCTAGTGCTGAAGCCCGAGCAGATGCAGGAGTGGTATGACACGGATTATGGCGAAGAGACGCTGATGAAAAAACGCGACCGGCTGGCGAGCCGTATTCGCCGCTGGTTTGAGTCGGAGCTGAAAACCCGTGGAATCGCGGATAAAAAAATACGAGCCAAAGCTTCTGCCAAGCTGAACGCTTTCTTGAAGAAAATCCCTTCCTATACGGCCACTCAGCTGTATATGACGTTATTTCATGGAAAACAAGCATCCCCTGAGGTTCCGAAAGGTGTAGCGGCAGCAACGTGGTCCCGCTTGAAAGAAGGCAGAGTTGAAGGGGAGGATTTGGCTCCGCTTGCCTATATTCATTTGCGTCTGCGCGGTTTGCAAACACCGACGTATGATCATATCGTCATTGACGAAGCACAAGACTACTCACCTTTCCAACTGGAGGCGCTCCGGCTTTGTCAGACAGCGCCATCCATGACGGTGCTTGGCGACTTGCAGCAGGGGATTCACGACTATGCCGGTATCCAAAGCTGGAAGGAGCTTACGGCGCTGTTTGAAGAAGAGCGCACGGGCTACTTTGAATTGAATCGCAGCTATCGTTCAACGATGGAAATTATCGAATTCGCCAACCGGATTTTGGGTGCGATGGGCGGCGGCGTAAAGCCGGCTGTGCCTGTATTCCGCAGCGGCGATCCTGTGCTTGTTGAAGCTATCGAACCTGTCAGTTGGGCATCTGGCATCATCTCTACTGTCCGGGAATGGCAGAGCAGCGGTCTCTACGAGACGATTTCCGTCATTGGGAGAACAGCCGGACAATGCGAGATTATCTATGAAGCACTTAAAGCCGAAGGGCTGGAGCCTTCGCTCGTGCAAAGCAAGCAGCCGGAATACGGAGGCGGGTTGTCGGTCGTACCGGTCTATTTGTCGAAAGGGCTGGAGTTCGATGCCGTACTTATCGCGGACGCGGATGCCGACAGCTACGCCGATCATGACGCTAAGCTGCTCTATGTCGGCTGTACGAGAGCACTCCACAAATTAAAGCTGATTCATAGCGGGAAATTAACGGCATTAATTGCTCCAGAGCAGTTGACAACCGAATAATAAATTTGACAGTATTAAGACAACTCCTTTAGGCATATTGACTTTAAAGTGACTTGTAACTAAACTTGCTACAAAGCGCTATAATCCCGTGTCCAGGAAGGAATTGAATGGCATTGAGCAAACCGAAAAAAAAGCAATATCGTCCCAATCCGAATAAGCAATCGAAAGAGGCACAGCGAAAAGGATCGAACAAATCGCTTATTTTTCTGACATTGGCTTTTGTGGCAGTCATTGCTGTCATCATCATCGGCCTAAATCAGCAAAGCAAGCCGGCTAGTTTCGACTATGCTTCATTGCCAACGCAAGGAAGCACGGAAGCACCGGTCAAACTCGTCGAATTCGGCGATTTCAAATGTCCGTCCTGCCAATTTTTCGCACAAAATATTAAACCGCAGCTGGAGAAGGATTTCATCGATACCGGCAAAGCTTCACTTTCTTTCGTGAATTACACGTTTATCGGCCCGGATTCGGAGACAGCAGCGCTGGCTGCCGAAGCGGTTCATCAGCAAAATCCGGAAGCGTACTGGACTTACTACAAAACGTTATATGACAAACAGCAGGATGAACGAATTGAATGGGCAACACCGGAGCATCTTGTTCAACTGGCGAAGGATGCCAACCTGCCGATCGACTTTGATAAGCTGCGCAGTGACATCGACAACAAGACCTATAAGAAAAGAGTGGACAAGGATAACGAGTCTGTTCGTCCGTTGAACGTAACGGGTACGCCGACGCTGTTCATCAACGGCAAGAAGTATACCGGTTCCATGGATTACGCATCGATTAAAGCGACGATCGAAAAAACGCTGAAGGGGTAATATCCATTGAGGTATGAATCTTGGAGTCAAAGGACCGGCCTGTACTTTGCTTGGCTGGTATCGCTCGTAGCGACCGGAGGCAGTTTGTATTTCAGCGAAATCGAAGGTTTTATACCATGTGATTTGTGCTGGTACCAGCGTATATTCATGTATCCGCAAGCGATTATTCTAGGCATTGCCGCCTATCGCGGCGACCGTCGCATCGTTTGGTACACGCTGCCGCTCAGCTTGATCGGCGGACTGATTTCCCTGTACCACAACATCGAAATATGGTTTCCGAAGCTTGGCGAGGTTGCGCCTTGCCGTTCCGGCATTCCTTGCAATCAAGACTATCTCAATTGGCTGGGCTTTATTACGATTCCTCTGATGGCGCTTGTTGCATTCATCCTGATTACGATCTTCCTGCTGCAGGCGCGCGAAAGAGCGGAGCTGCAGGAAGAGCAAGAGGAAGAGCAAGAACAAGCAGAGTAACAAAATGTTCATAATGTAGGAGAAAACAGCTTCGAATGAGCCAGGCATGCTGGCTGTTCGGAGCTGTTTTCATCTATAATAGACCTATTCTACTAAATAAATATCGGAGTGAATGCGTTTGTCGGATTGGACATGGGAACAATGGACGGAGCCGCTGCTCCTATCGCTGCGCATCGCTTTGGTCGCCAGTGTTATCGTGCTTGCGCTCGGAACGCTGGTCGCTTGGCTGATGACAAGAAAACCGCAGCGCGGCGCACTATGGCTTGAGACGTTGTTCATGATGCCGCTGGTTCTGCCGCCGACAGTCGTCGGATTCCTTCTGCTTGTTTTGATAGGGCGCAAAGGGTGGATTGGGCAAGCTTATGAATGGCTGTTCGGGCAGCCTGTTATCTTTACGTGGCTGGCAGCCGTCATTGCTGCGGTCATCGTAGCGTTTCCGCTCGTCTACCAGACGATGAAAAACGGTTTTGCCTCGGTAGACAAGCACTTGTTGGAAGCGGCGCGATCCGCGGGAGCCGGTGAATGGCAAATCTTCCTCTATATTTCACTGCCCTTAACCAGTCGCTCGCTTATGACAGCCTATTTGCTCGGTTTCGCCCGCAGCTTGGGAGAGTTCGGGGCAACGCTGATGGTGGCAGGCAACATTCCAGGTGTGACGCAAACGACGCCAACCGCCATATACGTAGCCGTGGAATCGGGACGTATGGGTCTCGCTTGGACTTGGACGGGAGCAGTTGTCGTAATCTCGTTTATTATGCTCTATCTAACAGGACGAAGAAGTGACCGTCTGGATCGGTAAGCAGCCGAAGGCCGGGAATGCATCCATTTGATCGTTGATTTCGTATTGCAGGCAAAGGGGGCGCCGGAATGATAAGAGAACTGAAGGATACGGAGAAGCAGCTTGCCGATGCGCTGCGCGAGATCGAGGCATGGGAAAGCTCACAGAAGGACTTATGGTTCTGGGAGAAGCTGGGCCGGCTGCCGTTCATGCTGCTTGATAAATTGACGCCTGCCGTCATTCAGCAAAAAATCGGAGAAGCGGTTAATGAGGTTGGCGCATTCGTTCAGACCGGAGGCCGTTATCTGTTGTCGGAGAAATCGGTACTGGAGCGGTTGAGAAAGCAAATACCTGATCGGACAGAAGGGCTTGATCTGGACGGTGTTGCGCGATTGCCGCTTAGCGTCATGGATGCAACAGCCGACCAGCTGTCAGCCAGCCGATCGAAGCTGGCAACGGTGCAAGGGGCGACGACCGGCTTTGGCGGACTTTTAACATTAGCGCTCGATATTCCCGCCATATTGGGATTGTCGTTGAAAATTATACAGGAAATCGGCATCTGTTACGGCTATGATCCGAGCCTCCGCGAGGAGCGGGTATTTGCGGTGAAAATTATGCAGTTCGCCTCGTCGGATATTATAGGCAAAAAAGCCATTTTGGAAGAGTTGTCGGTGTTCGGGGGAGGCGACGGAGGGAAGCAAATGATGTCGCAGCTTCAAGGCTGGCAGGAAGCCGTCGCGCTGTATCGTGACAATTTCGGCTGGAAGAAGCTGTTTCAGATGATTCCTGTTGCAGGCATGCTATTCGGCGCGTTCATTAATAGGGGCATGTTGAATGATGTGGCCGAGGCCGCTAAGATGCTATATCGTAAGAGAAGAGTATTGCAAAAGATTGAAGAGAGCAGGGAACAGCATGATCGCATCTAGCGCTTTACTATGGTCGGAAGCAGAACAATTTATAATAGGATGTTATGCCGAGCTTGGAAAAAGTGAAGAAGAAGCCAAGCTTCGCTTGTCTGAGATTGAGCAGCAAATAGAGCGCGACGGAAGTTACACGCATACGTACGAGGAATTGCAGCATGGCGCCAGATTAGCTTGGCGCAACAGCAACCGCTGTATCGGGCGGTTGTTTTGGCAATCGTTAGAGGTTCGTGACGCAAGGGATTTAGATCAGGAAGATGAGGTTGCGGAAGCTATATTTAATCATATTAAATATGCCACGAACGGCGGGCGCGTTCGCTCGACGATTACCGTCTTTGCTCCTGAGCGGCCGAACCGGCGCATCCGTATATGGAATCATCAGCTTGTCCGTTATGCCGGTTATCAAACCGAACAAGGCGTAATTGGTGATCCTGCTTCCATTGCATTTACAGAGGCATGTACGAAGCTTGGCTGGGAAGGCAAACAGACGCCGTTTGACGTGCTGCCGCTTGTCATCCAGATTGACGATCGTCAGCCAAAGCTGTACGAGCTGCCGGAAGGTATTGCGCTAGAGGTTCCGATCGAACATCCTGAGCTGGGTGAGGCATTTCAAGCGCTGCAATTGAGATGGTATGCCGTACCGTTTATTTCGGATATGAAGCTGGAAATCGGCGGCTTGAACTATACAGCTGCACCGTTCAATGGCTGGTACATGGGAACGGAGATCGGTTCACGCAACCTGGCCGATGTGAACCGGTACCATCAGCTGCCGAAAGTGGCGGAAGCGATGGGACTGGATACGACGACAAATACGTCGCTATGGAAGGATCGTGCTATGGTGGAACTGAATGCTGCGGTCATTCATTCTTTCAAGAAGCATGGCGTGAGCATTGTGGATCATCATACGGCAGCGGAACAGTTTATGCGGTTTGAGAAGCAGGAAGAGGCGAACGGACGCGAAGTGACGGGCAGATGGTCCTGGCTTATTCCGCCGATGTCGCCATCTACAACTTCGATCTGGCATCGGGGCTTTAAAGATAAACAATTGAAGCCGACTTACAGCTATCAGGCAGCGGCTTACAATACCGGGGGTTAATTCGTGGATTTCAATATGGAGTATTTATCTTTTTTCGTCATTGTCACCGATGGCGACGACAGCGGCTCGTCCAAGCGGTACAAGCATTATCAAACGCTGGACGAGGACGATTATGAAGACAGTGAAATTAAGAAGTTTTTGGATGGAGAGTTCAAGCGGATCGTCAAGCGCAAAGTCGAACGGAATCCCAATTCGGAGAACGCGCCGACCAAAATCGGACGATTCATGGTCGAGCCCGGCTATGAGCTTGGAAGCAATCAGAACTACAATCTGTTCCAGCGCTTGCGCGATGCTGAACATAAGGAGCGGTTCATCGGCATCGCCGACGAGCTTGTCCATATTTATATGGATACAAGCGCAGTGCGAGGCGGTGCGTTTATTATTGCGAGGGCGAAGCTGAATACGTATTTCGATGAGCCGTTTTTATTTTTGCTGAAATGCGATTTTGAACCGAATATCGCCCGCATCGCCGATGAGCGCAGCTTGATTTCTCAAGTCGAAATGGCAATCAGCGCACGCAGCATCAAGTCTATTCAATATCCTCATATGCCGGAGGAAGGGATGCTGGAGCATTGGGAGCTGAAAATTCACCAAGCGTCCCACGCCCGTTATTTCGAAGACTTCTTGAAGTATGTCTCTTATGAAAAACCGCTGCCCGAAGTAATGGGCGAGCAGGTTCTTGGCATGGTTCAACAGTACATGGAGGATAAGTGGCAGGATGCGCCCGAAAGTACGGAGCGGCGGGAAGAGGAGAATGCCATTGAGGTATGGGCGAACAGTGAAAAACGTGATATCCAAGAATATTGGACGCATGAGCAGGTTGCTGCCGCATCGGCGGCGCTGGTGGAGCAGAAGCCCGATTTATCTTTCTCGTTCAAGCTGGATAGCGTTACGATGAAAGGGCTGCTGGCCGATTTCGGCACTGCTTTTCATTTCGCCAAGCATAATGGACGATACGTTGTCGTCATTGAAGGCGATTCTTTCCAATTTGATAAAGGCATGTCCCCGGTTGAGCTGCTTTCGCCGCCGGATCTGACCGATATTTTGGATGAAATCGGAACCCATCGTCGCGAGCGGGAAGAAGCACCGCAACCGCAATCGGAGCTTGAAGCCTCGCTGAACAGAGCCCAGTCAGACAATGCTGCCCATAACGAAACTTCCTCTAACGACGACGTGCCGTGGTAACCCGATAAATCCCGCTGCGGAATGTGAATGATGAGCTTTGGCTACAATAAGGGAATGCCTAGCCATCTTGCATTGCTAAAGGGGAGTTATTGCGTCACATGGTATTGAAATTGTTCTTATTTGCGATCCTGCTGCTATTTTCGGCTTTTTTCGTCGCTACGGAATTTGCGGTCGTACGATTGCGCACGAGCCGCGTTAACCAGATGGTTAACGAAGGGGCCAAAAACGCTAAATCAGTCGAAAAAGTCATTACTCATCTGGACGGCTATCTATCTGCGTGCCAGCTGGGGATTACAATAACGGCGCTGGGCCTTGGCTGGCTTGGCGAACCGACCGTACATGAGCTGCTGCATCCGCTGTTTGAACGGCTGCATCTTCAGGCAAATCTATCGAATGCTTTGTCCTTTATTATTTCTTTCGTTATTGTGACTTATTTGCATGTCGTACTAGGAGAGCTTGCCCCGAAAACACTTGCTATTATTAAAGCGGAGCAAGTCAGCCAGTTCACTTCGCCGATCATCATCTGGTTCAATAAGCTGATGTTTCCGTTCATTTGGCTGCTTAACGGCTCCGCGAACGGGCTCGTCCGCATGCTGGGCTTAAAACCGACGGGGGAGCATGAAGCGCATTCCGAGGAGGAAATCCGGCTCATTATGTCGGAGAGCTACGAAAGCGGAAAAATTAATAAAAGCGAGCTCAGCTACGTGAACCGGATCTTTGAATTCGACGAACGGCTGGCTCGTGAAATTATGGTGCCGCGCACCGACATGGTATGTCTATTCGTCGAAAAGTCGAAGGAAGAAAATATTGCGATTATCCGTAAGGAGCAATATACGCGGTTCCCTGTTGCGAGCGGAAGCAAGGACAATATCATTGGTGTCATTAATACGAAGCAGTTTTTCATGCATGATTTCGATACGCATAACTCTACCGTACGATCGCTCATGCAGCCCATGATGTCGGTGCCGGAAGTAATTCCGATTAAAAAGCTGCTGCGGCGTATGCAGCTCGAACGGGTCCATATCGCAATTCTTCTCGATGAATATGGAGGCACCTCCGGCATGATTACGATTGAAGATATTGTCGAAGAAATCGTTGGTGAAATACGTGATGAATTCGATGAGGACGAAGTGGTTGAAATCGATCAGATCGGAGACAATGTTTTTTTGGTGGACGGCAAGGCATTGATCAGCGAGGTCAACGAGGCGACAGGCAGTCATCTGGAGAGTCAAGACGTTGACTCCATCGGCGGCTGGCTGTTTAATCAAAACGCAGAGTTAAAGGTTGGCGAGCCATGGACGTATGCCGAGCTGACGTTTACTGTTCGGGTGAAGGAGAAGCATCGCATCCGCAAGGTCGAAATTATGGTGAATCGCAACAAATAAAAAACCGCTTTCCGATTGGGAAGGCCATTGAAAAGCAACTTTTTCAGAGGTCTCCTTGTCCGTGATGCGGTTTTTTGTTTGCTTTTTCGCAAATTGCGGGGGAGTGCGGGTCATATTTAAACCGCTATGCATCGTAGAATGGAAGAGGGCGGCTGGACAAGAATGACAAGCCGCCGCTTACGTTCAGGAAAGGCGGAGGTTGACGTGGGAGATTTGCTGAATGCGATCATCATGGGGATTGTGGAAGGTTTAACCGAATTTTTGCCCGTTTCATCGACGGGTCATTTAATTTTAACAGCAGATTTGCTTGGGTTTACGGATGCACGGGCGAAAACGTTCGAGGTCGTCGTTCAATTTGGTGCCGTCTTGGCAGTGCTCGTGCTGTACCGGAAAAGATTCATCCGCCTGCTGAATTTCAATCTGTCCAAAACATCGGGACTAAATGTACTCCACATTGCACTGGCTCTTATTCCGGCTGGCCTCTTCGGCGTTCTTCTGCACGGTGTTATTAAAGATTATTTGTTCAGTCCGGCAACGGTGCTAGTCGGATTGGTAGCTGGCGGGCTGCTCATGATCGCAGCGGATCGGTTGAAACGGAAAATAACGGCGGAGGAGCTGGACGATATTACGTATAGACAAGCGCTTGCTATCGGTTTGTTCCAAGTGCTTGCCTTATGGCCCGGCTTTTCACGCTCGGGCTCCACGATATCAGGCGGGATGTTTTTTGGCGCAAGCCAGAAGGCCGCCGCCGAATTCACGTTTATCGTCTCCGTGCCTATAATGGCTGGAGCAAGCGGAATAGATTTGATTAAAAGCAGGGCGTTTCTAACAGCAGCGGATTTGCCTTTGTTTCTGATCGGCTTGCTCGCTGCGTTCATTGTGGCTACGATTGCAATTGTAACCTTTCTGAATTTGATTAAAAAGCTCCGGTTATCCTGGTTTGCGTATTACCGGTTTGGACTTGCCGCTTTATTTGCGCTCCTTATTTTATAGAGCCATTGTGAAGCGTACTCGCTTATGGCTTCCGCGGGGCAAGACCGTTCCAGAAGAGTTGAATAATATCTTTGGCTGCTTGCTGCAGGCTCTCTTTGTCATTCACAATTTCTTTGCGGTTACGTACTGTCATGACGGCAATATAAGCGTGGGCGAGGAGCAGCGGATTGGCCGGGGCAATCTCTCCGTCTGCTATAGCCTGCCGGAACACGTCCTCGAGCAGCTGATTGAGGGCGTTTTCGGCATTGCGAATGCGCGTAATCTGTTCCTCGCTCAAGCCTGCGGAAGCCTCTCGCATCATCGTCTCGAAATCGACGTGGGCATTCGCCATATGCCCCTCTGCTACTTTAAGCAGCCGCTCTTGCAGCGAGCCAGGCCCTTCCATAATTCGTCTGGTCTGCTCAAGCGCGACAGAGAGGACCAGCAGTACCGATTCGGTAAACAACTGAGCTTTGTTGTTGAAATAATAATAGACGCTCGCTTTCGTTACGCCGCATGCTTGAGCGACGCCTTCCAGCGATACCTTCTCGAAGCCATGCTCCATAAATAAAAAGGCGGCGGTGCGCATAATTTGAATCATCGTCTGGTTTTTTCCATCCGCTTTAGGTCTTCCGGGTTTTCGTTTTGGCGGCTGTTCTGTCAAAGTCAGGCCCTCCTCGTTAATGTTGGCAGGTTTAGCCTAACGGCTAGCTTTATATAGCGAGTTCGCAAATTTGTAATCAAATTCGGTTGATTAATTAACCTTCCGGTATATATAATTATTTAATACACAAATCTATTGTAAACCAAATAAGACTGCAAAGGAAACGGGGATGAATCGGAATGTTGGAAAAGCTTAGCCACATCGTGGCAGGAAGACGCAGTAGATGGGTGACGCTGGCGGTATGGATCGCGTTTGCCGCGCTGCTGACCGTATTGCTGCCGCCTGTCGGCGACAAGGAAAACAATAGGGCGCCGAATTTAGAGAAGGACAGTCCGTCCGTTGTCGCAGATCATTTAATTAAAGAGAAATTCCCTAGTGAGTCCGGGGTGCCCGCATTAATCGTCTGGCACCGGGAAGGGGGGCTGACCGAGGATGATTACAAGCTCTTCCAGCAATTGTCCGCCTCACTCTCCGACAATCCGCTGGAAGCGCAGGGTGCAATTATTCCTTTCCATCAAATGCCTTTGCCTGCGCTAGCCGCTTTCACCTCTGAGGATGGAGCGACTCTGGTGCAGCCTGTTCCATTTGACGAAAGTACCGAATCCGATGTGCTGAAAACCAATTTCGAGCATATTCAGAAGGAAGTCTCTTCATGGACTAGCGAGCCCGATCCGTTCTCGGTTCCGGTGAAAGACAAGAACGCGCTAAGCGCCAGAATAAGCGGTCCGGCCGGCATATCGGTGGACGCCAGCAGCTTATTCAAAGGGGCAGATATCTCGCTGATGATCGCAACCGTGCTGCTTGTTCTCATTCTGCTGCTGCTCATATACCGCTCGCCGATACTGGCCTTTATACCGTTAATCGGCGTCGGATTTGCCTACTTGGTTACCAGTCCGCTGCTTGGCTGGATGGCGGGGGAGGGCTGGATTACAGTCGACGCCCAAGCCATCTCCATTATGACCGTTCTCCTGTTTGGCGCGGGAACCGATTATTGCTTGTTTCTCATCTCCCACTACCGTCAGGAATTGAAGTTGGACAATGACAAGCTACGTGCCTTGCGTACGGCGTTTAAGGACGCTTCCGGCGCCATAGCGATGAGCGGCTTCACCGTCGTTCTTGCTTTGATCACACTGCTGGCTGCTAAATATGGTGCTTACCAGCGTTTTGCGGTACCGTTCAGCTTGTCGATTCTTATAATGGGAATCGCTAGTCTCACGCTAGTGCCAGCCTTGCTTGCCATTTTTGGCAGAGGCTCCTTTTATCCTTTTGTTCCACGAACCGCCGAAATGGACGCTGCCCGCGCGCAAAACAAAGGCAAGCCAGTGAAGACGGAGAAGCGCAGGGAAAATCGTTTTGGCACGAAAATCGGCAAGCTAGTCGTTGCCAAGCCATGGACGGTAGTTATTGCTAGCGTGGTTGTACTGACGGCATTGGCCGGATTTACGACGCAAGTAAAATTTACGTATGACCTGTTATCGTCATTTCCGAAGGATATGCCGTCCCGAGAAGGCTTCGATGTCATTTCCGACTCATTCACCCCTGGTCAGCTAGCGCCTGTTACCGTTGTCGTCCAAACAGAAGGCAAATCGGTAGACCTGGCATCTGGTTTAGGCACGCTGCGCGAGGTGGATACAGTATCGAAGGCGGTGGCCAGCGGGCAGGATCCGAATTTGCAGTCGGTGCAACTGCTCTTCAATCTCAATCCTTACTCGGAAGAAGCAATGGATGCAATTCCGCAAATTTATGAGAAAACGGAGGCGCTGCTCGCACAGGCAGGCATAGACCACGCAGCCGATAAAGTGTGGGTCGCAGGACAGACGGCGACCCAATACGATTCGAGGGCGCTTACCAACCGGGACAATACCGTTGTGATTCCGCTTGTCATCGCGCTGATTATGCTGCTGCTCCTCATCTATTTGCGGTCGGTAACGGCGATGTTGTATTTAACCGCAACCGTCGTGCTTTCATTTGGCTCGGCGCTTGGCCTTGGCTGGATCATCCTCCATTATGTCATGGGAGTCGATGCGATTCAGGGAGCCATTCCGCTTTACTCCTTTGTATTTCTCGTTGCGCTCGGCGAGGATTACAACATCTTCATGATTTCAAGCATTTGGCGGAAACGCAAGACGATACCTTTGTCGCAAGCAATTAAGGAAGGCGTGAGCGAGACGGGAGGCGTTATTACTTCGGCCGGGCTCATTCTGGCGGCTACCTTTGCCGTGCTGGCAACGCTGCCGATCCAGGTGCTTGTACAGTTTGGCCTTATAACGGCGCTGGGCGTTCTGATGGACACGTTTATCGTGCGTCCGTTCCTTGTGCCGGCCATAACGGCGCTGCTCGGCAGACGGGCATTCTGGCCGTCTAAAGCGAATCTGATCGAACCAACGAAGAACGAAGGCTAGTTATCATACCGGCTCAATGGATCTTTGAATCTGTTGGGCCGGTTTTTTTGTGCGCTGCTGCTATGGAATGGCAGATGGCGCGCCTGTGACGGCGCATGAAACATTTTGGAGCCGGCAGCCGTCTAGAAATAAAATTGTAAAAATTAGAGAGAGATAAGGGAGGTTGTCTGCATTGAACAAAATCGCGGTCACGGCTGGCTCTATTGCCATTGCGCTCGTAATAATTGTTATAGGCGGGTTGCTGGCTCCGCAAGCGGTACAGGCTTGCTCATGCGCGGAGAGACCTGAAGTACAACAGCAAATGAAAAGCAAAGCCGCTATTTTTGCCGGGACAGTCGTTTTTACGAAAAAGAAGGCTGAGATCCCATTCGTTAGCCGCTCGTCCGATAGTCCCGTTCAGGTGAACTTTGAAGTCAGTGAAGTATGGAAGGGGCATGTTACCAATCAATTAACGGTACATACCGCTATGAGCAGCGCAAGCTGCGGCGTCGAATTCAAGGACGGTCAACAATATCTGGTTTATGCCAATGCAAAAAGCGGGGATCTCCAGGTCGATTCCTGCGGCGGAACGATGCTGCTCGCGCAAGCCGGCGCCGATCTTTCGCTCCTTGGAGGCGGCTCTGTACCGCCTGTGCTGCAAATGCCGCCCAAACAATCAAGCAGTATCCCGATTATCATCTCCATCGTTGCCGTACTGCTGCTTGCCGTTTTTATCGCGTATGCGATTAGAAGGAGACGAACGGTTAGATAAGAACCATCATTGACGAAAAATTTTATAAGGGTAAAATGAGGAAAGGACGAGTTTAGGAAGGAAGATTACCCGCGAATGAAAGTGAAAATTTTGGAAGCAAAAATGACGTATACGAAGGCCGACGGCTATGTCGGACAAGTTCAGTTCGAAATCGACGGTTCTTCGAATCAATACGAAATGACGCTGCACAGCCGCAAAGCGACAGAATGGGGCTATGGCTTATTTTTTCTGAACGAGTCAGGCGACGAGGATCAATTGCTCGCTCTCGAAGATGAACTAGAGGAAGATGATGAGCTGTTCGACTTCTTGGTCCAGGCGGCGCAAGAGAAACTGGTACGGTTATAAACGTAAAGAACCATTCGTTCCTGTGAGGTACAGGCGAATGGTTCTTTTATTGTCTCACAAGGCTATAAGTGCCGTCTCGCATTGTCTTCTTTCTTTGGCCGGTTGCGCAGCGAGAAATGCCAGAAAAGATAGGCGATAATCACAACGGCCAGCACTGCAGCAAGGAGGCCGTAATCGTAGATCAGATCACCAATCTCCTCGACGTGATCGCCGAACAAAGCTCCAATTGTGAAATAAATCGACGTCCAAATGAAAGCGGAAGGATAAGCAAATAATGAGAATCTGCTGTATTTCATTCGATTGGTGCCGGCAACAAAGGGCATGACATGGCGCAGAAAGGGAAACAGCAGCCCGATTCCCAGTGACCAGCCGCCGTATTTCGCATTCAGGTGATCCGCTTTGGAGACGAATTTTTCGATGTTCTTCTTTCGCATGAACCAGTCAAATAGTCTGGAGCCGGCGAAGCGGCCTATCGAGTAATTGAAGGTCATAGCTGATGAGATGCCGAGAAACGTCATCAGGTAGGCGGGCCCGGGCTCCAGCATGCCGGATGCGGCCAAAGCCCCCCCGGTCAGTACAACCGCTTCATTCGGAATCGGCAGACCGATCAGTCCCAGACATAGTACAAGGAATAAGGCAATATAACCGAATTGCTCAATGATCGTTAATAAATAAGAATAGCCCATATGGCTTTTTCACCCTGTCGTAAAAAAAGATTGAATAACGGACCGTGATATTGCTCTCAATAGGCTAACATAATCAATGACAATTTGAACACAGCATAAATTTGCATTTTAACCATTTCGTAACTAATAGTTGCCCAGACTACATTATAATAGCGTTGCAGTGTTATTGAGTCGAAGGGCGGGATCATTCCCATGTTACCATTTCAAAACCAAGTGGATCGGCTGCGTAAGTACGAACCGGTCTGTTATACGATATGCTTCACCTTGCTGCGCGACGAACAAAATGCCGCTTTGGCGGCGCAACAGCTATTGCTGCAGTTGTTTAACGATCATCACTTCTGGAAGCTTGAGGAGAACAAGAGAGATCGTTATGTATTACGTGCGGCAGGACCAATATGTTGCGAACAATTGAAAAACACGCGATATATGAAGACCTCGTGAACGATAGCGATTAAGGATTGATATTTCACCGATAATGGCAGATGATATTAGCATACGCATGCAGCCTATTTCTCCCATTACCGAGATTGACGGAAAGGAAATGCAATGAATAACAACAGCAATCGGCGAAGCGTCACGATCGCCCTCTTTGTCGCTACTTTTCTGGCGGCTATCGAAGGGACGATTGTAAGTACGGCTATGCCAAGCATCACCAAAGAGCTTCAAGGCATTGAGCAATACAGCTGGGTCATTTCGATTTATTTATTGGCAACGGTCATTACGACGCCAATCTACGGAAAGCTCTCCGATCTGTACGGACGAAGAAAAATGTTTATGATCGGTGCTATTATTTTTCTGGCCGGCTCTATGTTGTCTGGACTCGCCCAGTCCATGGAAGTATTAATTTTATTCCGCGCCTTGCAAGGTTTAGGAGCCGGGGCGTTGACGACGATTCCATATACTATTATAGGGGATCTTTATTCGTATGAGCAAAGAGCCAAAGTACAAGGTTGGATGTCGAGTATTTGGGGCATCGCAGGTATATCCGGGCCTTTGCTGGGCGGCTTGTTGGTCGATTATGTATCGTGGCGGGCTATCTTCTATATGAATCTGCCATTCGGTATTATCGCTATAGCGCTTCTGCTGTCTTCCTTTAAAGAAAGCTTCGAGAAGAAGAAACGGCATATCGATTATGCAGGCATCACGACCTTCTCGATCGGCATGTTCAGCTTCCTGTATGCATTGACGCTGCTCCGCAATGAGGATGGCGCCTCAGGAGCGGAACCGCTCGTTATCGGCTTGCTATTTGCGGTTGCGGCATTGTTTTTAGGTATGTTTTTCATAATTGAGAAAAAATCGCCGGAGCCGATCATCCCGCTTAAATTGTTTAAGCTGCGGACAATCAGCGCTGTCAATGGAGTCAGCTTCCTGCTGTGCGTCATCAATGTCGTTACGATCTTTTACTTGCCGCTATGGCTCCAAGGCGTGCTTGGGAAAAGCGCCACTTACTCCGGTCTGGCGATGATTCCGCTTTCCGTATCATGGCCGCTAGGCTCCATACTGGCTGGCAACTGGATTGCCAAAATCGGCTTGCGCCGAATTGCCCTTACCGGTGCATTGTTCCTTATTTGCGGTAGCCTAGGCTTTATGTTTATGAACAGCAGCACGCCAATTATACTTTTTATGTGCTACACGTTTTTGACCGGTTTATCCTTTGGTCTTTCATTGACAAGCTTTACAGTAGCCGTCTCATCTGCGGTTAATTGGGAGCTGCGCGGCGCGGCCGTTGCCAGCAACAATTTTATCCGTACGCTCGGTCAGACGATCGGCATCGCGTTCTTTGGGCTTCTCCTGCATACGGGCAGCGCGGAAACGATTGACGCTGCTCTGCTGGAGACAAGCCTGCATCGCATTTTTATCATTTTAACCGTATTATCGGTCTTTGTCTGGTTTGCCGCATTCAGCTTGCCGAAAATGCAGCAGACGGCAGAACCGCAGCCTACTAACGCATAAATGGCATGAACACATCCTGGAAAAGCGGTATCTTCCCTATGGCGGGCCCCCTCGACGATCCTTTTGTGCGGACAGCTTCGCCCGTCGAATCCGGCTTGTCGGCTTCATCCTTGCATGCGATGGAGCAGATGCTGCCGGAATGACGGATGAAATCGGTCGACGGGAACGTCGGGGCATAAACGAAGGGGAACGGGGCTTCAGCTCTATGGCCGTGATTGGCCAAGCTGGGCCTCTTGTAATTGCGCGGAGGAGACTGGTCTGGCAATCAACCAAATGTCATCACCGTGCACAAATGTAATACACCCCTTGGCTTATACGGCTTTCATTGGTGGCAATCGCCTGCGTCGCAAAATGGCGCATTCGACTGCCTTTTTGCGTTCGGGCATGGCCGTCAAATACTGCTGGTTGCAACCTCAGAACGGCTTACTGCCGTCATTTGTAAACAGATTACGGGCAGAAATGCAGCAATTTTGTCGAGAAAGCTCATTATGGATTATATCGTGTCCGCGATTTTTCGCTAATTTATTGTGCAACTTTTTCCTCCCGTTTGCGTTCATAGTTTGTCGGTTCAAATGCAGTTCAGAAAATATTACACAAAAAAGGAGATTGTAATGGGTAAAAAAGTCAGCTTAGTCGCACTTGTCGCATTGTTCCTCTTTGCCATGGCCGTTCCGGTCCAAGCGCAAGGTCAACTCCAGGATCAGTTGGTACTGATCCAAAAAACGAACCAAATGTACCATAACGGCAAACTTTTCAAAGCTTCACAGCCATTAACCGAAAAGAAGGGGGTAACTTACGTCGCCGCCCGTTCGATTGCTGAACGTCTTTACGGCAATGTTGTTTATGATTCGAAGCTGAAAGAGTACATATTGACGACAGGCCAGCAGGAGCTTCGCTACAAAGCTGGCAGTACTGCCTACAAAATCAATGGAGCTTCGACCAAGCTTGACGGTGCGCCTTTCGTACAACAGGGCACGTTAATGATTCCGCTTCGCTCGCTGCTCAAGCCTTACGGCATGAAAATCAGCAGCAACGCTGAGCAGAAGAAAATTACGCTGGATTGGACAGTGAAGCCGGTTGCGGCATTCGCAGTATCGCCAGCGACAATCTATGCTGGTGAAACAGAGGTTTCTTACATCGATAAAGCTTCCCATCCGAAAGGACTGCTCATCGCCGATGAGCGATGGGAAGGACAAGCCTCTACCTTTGACAGCCCGGGAGCTTATAAGGTAACCCGCTGGGTGCAGGATGAGAACGGTGTATGGAGCGATCCATTCTCTGTGAACGTCGTAGTCAAACAGCCGAATTTGCCGCCGGTCGCGAACTTTACGACCGATAAAAATTCGTACAAAATGGGCGAGATGATCCATTATACCGACCACAGCACCGATGACGAGAACAAGATTAAAAAGACGGAATGGACGAATAACGCCAAAGGCTTCTTCACACCAGGTCCGCAGACAATTACGCTGAAAGTTACCGATACGCATGGCGCAGTCGGCGAATTTTCGAAAACGATTATGATCGAGGATGAGACGCTGTACAGCAAGCAGGATTTCGACATGCTGTTTACTGAAGTCGGCGACAAATACCAAATCGACGGAGCAAGCGTTCTGAAGCTTCCGACGGTATCGTATGAATTGTCCGTCGTTGGTCAGCAAACGCTGATCCGCAGCAACAGCCCTGAGCATATTGACGAAGAGGGTATTTATTACTCTGATACCGCGTCGGGCAATGTTCGTTTCTTGACCCACAATCAGAATAACCGCGCTAACCCGGTTCGCATTTATATCATTGCGACCAACGAGAATGCTGAAGAAGCAACAGTAACCGAGGAACGCGTTGGCGTTGGCGGTCCTGCGCCATACGTATCGCAAACAGGCAAAGCCGCAGTCGGCAACTATCTGTTTGGCCGCACGCAGCCATCCTTGAACAAAGTAACGAAAATTCCAGCAGGCGAAAGCCGTGTCGTGCTCAGCAAACTGAGCGACGTCAAGCTGGCGCAAGACCGAGTGGTTACGATGTATTCCGACGTATCGACTTCGGCACCGATTAAATTCAGCGTCGTTGTTGTAGATGCTGACAAGGATGTTCTAGCTGAGCTTCCGCACCTGCAGCAGCTTCCGCGTGACGGCAAGCATGTTCGCGGCACGTTCCATGACGCAAACCGCAACATCCATGTACTCGATACGATTGGCAATGAGCCAGCGCGTATGATTTTGGCCGATAAAGTAGTAGACTCCCGCCTGTCCGGTTATGATGTGACGACTGGCGATATTATGTCGAACGACGGCAACAATGGTGCTTACTATGTGCTGCGCCTGTACAACGTACAGCCGCATACGCTCATTTTGCTTAATCCGCGGGGCGGACATTATGGCGGCGCATTCCTGGTCAATAATAAGCTCGTCTACACGACGACGACGACGATTTTGAGCAATGCAAACGACGTTGGTGTCCTTTACCGGACGGGAGACAGTGCTGAACAAGTAACGATTGCGTTTACACCGGCATCCGGAAGCAATCTGCCATTCAATCTGTTGTTCCTGCCTCTTCCTGAGTTGAAATATTAAGATTCGGATGCAACCGTTTTGCAAAAGAACCTTCAACCCATGTAATTGGGGTTGGAGGTTTTTTTCTTTTTCTAACCCATATAATCCCCGTCAACTTCAGCTTCTGACTCATAGGTTTAAAAGATAGACCCCTCTTATTTACCTCATATAGCGATCGTCCCATGCCACACTAGAAACAAAATGCCAAAGTGCATTTTGATGAGCCGCAAAAGGCAATAAAACATCCTCAAAATGTAAAAGTGCATTTGAAATCCGATAATTATTCCTATAAGTGGAAATTCAGATGAATCAACCTGCACTTTTACATTTTGATGCGATAAATCGTTGAGATATTGACCAACAACCTGCAGTTTTACATTTTGTTATGCCACGAGCGTAATTGGATGAGTTCAATAGCCGTCATGGAATCCACAACACCGTGCTCTGGCAGTTGTGGATTGGTTAATGAACTCAACCATACAGCTAGCAGTCAGATTCCCGTGTTATAAGTGTGTGATATTTAGGCTTGAATTGCTTCATGAAATCTGAAAATTTGAACATTTTGTATTGTGGAAAAAGGGTTTCTCGATTAATATGTTATCTAATATAACATTGAATGCCATTGAGCGGAGGTTCTGCCATGCATTTAACAGTCGAGCAGGCATTGGCGGTATATCCATTGTCGGAAGGTAAGTTAGTGGCTGGAACAGCCGGGAGAAGCCGGATCGTCAAATCTGTCAACGTCATGGATGCGCCTGACATTACGGATTGGATCAAAGAAGGGGAAATGCTGTTCACCACCGCTTATTTCATCAAAGACCAGCCTCAGGAAGCGGCGGAACTGATCTGTCGTCTAAATCAGCGAGGATCGTCCGCGCTTGGCATTAAGCTTGGCCGGTTCTGGGATGCAATTCCGGACAATTTGATTGCCAGAGCCAATGAGCTTGGTTTTCCGTTGATCGAGCTGCCCTATGCGTTTACGTTCTCTGATCAGATGAACGGATTGTTCCGGGAAGAAATGAAGCGGAATACGGGTGTGCTTCAGGATGTGCTGGATAAGCAGATTCGTCTAATGCGATTTGCGCTGAAGACGGAGAACATGAGCGAATTATTCCATGCGGTGGAAGACATTATCGGCTATCCAGTAGCGGTGGCCGGCTCGCGAGGACAGATGGTGCATAACGGAACGGAATTGGATGATAGGGAGCTGTTGGAGAGCTGGCCATGGCCGCAGCAGCAAAAGTGGATGAAAAGCGAGCGCTGGCAGGCTTATCGGATTCCGCTGATGAAGAATTCGCGCTGTACCGGTTTTGTGCTATTTTTCAATCCGCAGCTGTTTTTGTCTACGCCGGAAGAAAGCCTGTATTTGCAGGCTTCAGAGCTGCTTTCCTATCATATGAATATGAAATATGAAGATTTTTTCGAGCTGTCGGCACAAAAGGATTTTGGGGTCATCATTAAGCGTTATTTGCAAAACGGGCTGCCAATCGATACAGTTACAGACTATGCCGACCGCTGGGAAATCGATCTGCTCCGGCAAAGCTACAGCTGCGTATTGACGAATTGGACGGCATCCTCAGGGGCGGAGACGGGGCGGCTTGACCGGTTGAAATCGGATTATTTAAGCCATAGTCGACTTCAACGGCTGAATGGTTTGCATATTGTAATGGAAGAGGGGCTGTTGTCGGTATTGCCGCACGAAGGGATAACGGAAGAAGAGATTGATGCATCAATTGGAGCATGTTTCGCAACACATTTCCGGGACGCCAGTGAGATGCCCAGAGCGGCGATAAGCAGGAAGAAGAAAAAAACCGAGCAGCTGCTTGAAGCATTCGAGGAATGCAGGCAGACATTGCGGCTGGCGGGAGAATGGAAGGCTCAGCAACGGATCGTAAGGTTCGAGACGATGGATCTTGCGCTGCTCTTCGAGCATGTATCCAAGGAACGGATGGAAGCCTTTTGCAACCGATGGCTAGGCGGTGTGTTGAACAAAGCCCCGGATTATGCAGGCGAGATGCTGCGCACGCTGGAAGCTTATTTGGACAATGACGGCCAGCTTAATGAAACGGCAAAAAAACTGTTTATTCATCGCAACACAGCCACTTATCGGATCGAGAAGCTGAGTGAAATATTGAATGTCGATTTGAAAAAGATGAACGATCTGCTGCGGCTGAAAATCGCTTTTATGTTCCGCAGGCTGCTGAACAAGGACCACGCCTGATAACGGACAGCGCATAGGGATCGATGAAGAGGGAGCGGTTCTTATGGCGGCTACACTAATTCGCAATGCCATGATTATAACGATGAATGACAAAGAAGAAATTGTTGCCGGCGATGTACTCGTCATAAATGAACATATTGTCGAAATCGGCAGCGGCATCTCGCCTGAGCGGGCGGATATCGTGATTGATGCGGGAGGAAAGGTGCTGCTGCCGGGGTTCATCCAGACGCATATCCATCTTTGTCAAACGCTGTTTCGCGGCCGGGCTGATGATTTGGAGCTGATCGATTGGCTGAAACAGCGGATTTGGCCGCTGGAGGCAGCGCATAATGAGGATTCAATCTATTATTCTGCATTGCTGGGTATCGGGGAGTTGATCCGGAGCGGAACGACGACTCTATTGGATATGGAGACGGTGCATCATACGGAATCGGCATTTCAAGCCATTGCCGAGAGCGGTATACGTGCGATATCCGGCAAAGTGATGATGGATCATGGGGCGGAAGTTCCGCTAGCCTTGCAGGAGAGAACATCAGATTCCTTGACGGAAAGCGTCCGGCTGCTGGAGAAGTGGCATGGTGCAGCAGAGGGACGCATTCAATATGCTTTTTGTCCTCGTTTTGTTGTGTCCTGCACCGAAGAGCTGCTGGTCGGCGTTCGTGATTTGGCGGAGCAATACGGGGTTCGCATTCATACGCATGCATCCGAGAATACGGGTGAGATCGCGATCGTCGAAGCGGAACGCGGCATGCGGAACGTCGTGTACTTGGATCATATCGGGCTGGCCCGCCCGAATCTCATATTGGCACATAGCATTTGGCTGAATGAACAAGAAAAACGGATTATTAAGGAACGCGGCGTAAAAGTGACGCATTGTCCGGGCTCCAACTTGAAGCTGGCGTCCGGTGTTGCGGAAGTACCGGATTTGCTGGCTGCCGGCATACCGGTCGGAATTGGCGCGGATGGTGCTCCTTGCAACAATAACCTCGATATGTTTCAAGAGATGCGACTAACTGCATTTATTCAGAAAGTAAAGCATGGCCCGACTGTCATGAATGCTCGTACCGTCCTGCGGATGGCGACGATGGGCGGTGCGCAGGTGCTTGGGATGGAGGATCAGATCGGGAGTATTGAAGTCGGGAAGCTGGCGGATTGGCAGCTGCTCGATTTGGAGGATTTCCACGTCTATCCATCATTTGACGCGGACTGGTATTCCCGTGTCGTCTATGCCGCAACGAGGGGCGATGTCGATACGGTTATGATTAACGGAGAGCTTGTTATGAAAGGGCGCACCATGCTGACAATCGACAAGCCGCATGTTCTTCGCGAAGCGGACCGGTCGTTGAAAAAGTTGCTGGGACGTCTATAGAATGGTTCCAGCCCGCAATTTCTCGCTCACATCAGGAGGAGGTCCGATGGATATGCATCCAATCGTGGAAGCGGTCAAGCAACGGCGGCAGCCTGCTGCGCTTGCGACTATTATTTCGGTCAAGGGCCACTCCTACCGCAAGGCAGGGGCATCTATGCTGCTATTGGCCGATGGAGAGACGGTAGGGACGATTAGCCCTGGCTGTCTGGAGGGAGATTTGAAGGAGCGAACCCGGGAAGTTGTGCAATCCGGGAGCTGGGAGATTATTACGTATAATTTGAATGCTGACGAGGATGTCATATGGGGCGAGGCCGTTGGCTGCGGCGGTGTGATTGAGGTATTGCTTGAGGCGATGACTCCGCTGCTGCTGTCAGCATTATTGCAAATGGGAGGACGGGTATCGGAAGGCGAAACGATTCTTCTATTTCGTTATAGAAAGGGCAGTGAGCTTCGATACGAGCTGTTAAGCGAAGAGGAAGCGATTAGGGGCAGCGGGGCAAGTGCAGATATGAGAGCAAGAGTTGGAGATTTCCAATACCTGTTGACCGTTAAAATGACGCCTCGGAAGCGGGTTATTCTATTCGGCGCAGGAGCAGACAGCCCGCCCATCAGCCATCTGTTGCTGCAAAGCGGTTTCCGCGTGCTCGTGGCCGATTGGCGGTCCTCGCTGCTTGTCCCAGACCGGTTTGCCGGGGCGGAGTTGGTGTTGGGAGCACCTGCTCAATTGATTCTTGATTTGCCGCTGTGCAGTCAAGATTACGTCATCGTATGCAGCCACCAGCTTCAGCGGGATCGCGAAATGGTTGCGCTAAGTGTCCAACATGAAGTCAGTTACATTGGGGTAATGGGCTCGAGCCGGCGCATTGCCTTACTGCTGGAAGGCAAGCCCTTGCCTAGTCAGGTTCACGCGCCCATTGGACTTAATATTGGCGCTGAGGGGCCGGACGAAATTGCAGTCAGTATCGCAGCCGAGTTAATTGCTTTCCGGGCGGCGGAATGCAATGGCAAAGCGGCATTTGCGATAACAGGAGGAGAGAAGAGTGCGAGTATGCGGCATTTATTTGGCGGCGGGCAAGAGCCGCAGAATGGGGAAGCCGAAGCTGGGCATGGAGCTGGAGTCCGGCGTGCCGCTTGGCAGTCTGGGTCTGCGTACTCTATTAGATAGCGAGATAGAAGAGGTTATCGCCGTTGTTGGTCCCGGTGAGCTGCCGAGCTGGCTGAGAGAAACGGCTGACGCAGTTGGCAGACATGCGAAGCTGCGTGTTGTCGTCTGCACCAATTCAGAGAAGGGGATGTCCCAATCGATTAAGAGCGGCATAAACGCCGCACGATCCAGCCGGATGGACGCGGTGCTTGTCGGGCTTGCCGACCAGCCGTTTGTTACGGCGGAGATGGTGCGGCGTTTAATATTGGCGCTTGAAGAGCGGCCGGAGCTGGATTATGCTGCCTCCTCATCAGAGGGGGTGCTGATGCCTCCGGCTATTTTCCGTTTGTCGATGCTTCCGGCCTTGGCGGCACTGGAAGGCGACACGGGAGCCCGGAAGCTGTTCGGACAAGACGGATACCGAGGACAAGCGATCACTTATGACGGAAATGAAAGCGAAGGCGGGTTGTTGCTGGATGTCGATGATCTTAAAGATTTTCAGATAGCCATAGAAAGGTATCGCTCCAATAAGTGAATGTGATGTTCATGTAACGTAAAAAACAAGAAAAAGAAAGGTTTCGTGCATCGTGCACAATGAAACCGACCCTCATTAGAGCTTCAGACCAATTAACGTGTCATATATATTGACGTTGATATGACGCGTAAGTATATTGAAGCTACATCATCGATTTCAATCATGGTGAATAAATAGAGGGTCGGGAGGAACGGTATGAAATTCAATAATCGATTAGGGTTAGCATTATTCATCGTATTTGTACTCGTATTGGCGGGCTGTTCCAGCAATTCGAATAAAGGCAGCGCCACAAACGCGCCTTCGAGTCAACCTGCGGATGCTGCGACGGATGAGCCGGCAAAGCTGCCGCGCGTCGCATTTGTTTACATCGGGCCTCCGGGCGACGGCGGTTGGACATTCGAGCATGACAACGGCAGGAAGTATATGGAGGAGAAGCTTGGCATTAAAGCGGATACGGTCGAGAACGTACCTGAAAGTGCCGATGCGGAGCGGGTTATTACCGAGCTAGCGCAAAATCACGATATCATTTTTACAACCAGCTTTGGTTATATGGATCAAACGCTGAACGTAGCGAAGAAATTTCCAAAGGTCAAGTTCATGCACGTAGCCGGTTACAAGACGGCAGACAATATGGGCAATTATTTCGGCAAAAACTATGAAGCCAGTTACTTAAGCGGGATTGCGGCAGGCAAAATGACGAAGTCCAACATTATCGGCTACGTAGGTGCGTTTCCAATCCCGGAAGTCATTTATAACATAAACGCATTTGCGCTTGGCATCCAAAGCGTCAATCCGGACGCGAAAGTCAATGTCGTCTGGAGCAACACCTGGTATGACCCGACGACGGAACGTCAAGCCGCGATCAGCTTGCTGGATAAAGGTGCGGATGTGCTGCTCGCTTATCAGGATTCACCTGCAACGCTGCAAGCGGCGGCGGAGCGGGGTGCATTGGCCGGCGGCAACGATTCAGATATGACCCGTTATGCTCCCGAAGCCTATCTGACCAACCCGACATGGAATTGGGGGCCATATTATACGAAGGTTGTACAATCCGTTATCGACGGTACGTGGAAAAGCGAGCAGTATTCCGGCTCTCTAGCCGATGAAATGGTCGGTCTAGCTCCGCTTGGTTCTAGCATCCCTGATGATGTGAAGAAGCTGGTTGAGGATGCGAAGGCCAAAGTTCTGAATGGCGAGCTGAATGTATTCAGCGGCCCGATTACTGATGCTGCCGGCGCGGTAAAAGTAGAAGAAGGCAAAACGATGACGCTGGAAGACATCTTGGTTATGGATTGGTTCGTCAAGGGTGTGGAAGGAACGATTCCGAAAAACTGATGATCGTAGCATACCCCAACAAATCCCTTACCAAAGGGATTTGTTGGTTTATTCGCCTACAGCGCAAGGTCCAGACAAGTTTGGGAGCGAAGGCATCCTGGAGGAGGAACCACAATGAGCGAGATGTATTCTGTCGTCATGAATCAAATTGTCAAGCGATTTGGCCCGGTCATCGCCAATGATCATGTGGACTTTCGTGCGAAGACTGGCGAAATACACGCACTGTTAGGCGAGAATGGGGTAGGGAAAAGCACGATGATGTGCATGCTGTCCGGCGTCTATCGGCCGACGAGCGGGGAAATCGTTTTGCATGGCAAGCCGGTGCACATTCGTTCACCCAAGGATGCGATGAAGCTAGGCATTGGCATGGTGTTTCAAAACTTTCGGCTCGTACCGAATATGACGGCTGCCGAAAATATCGTGCTGGGCGAAGCGTCTTCCTTCTGGCGCGGTCCGAACTGGATAAAGCGCAAGCAGGAGGAAGTGGAGGCGCTGGCCCGTCATTTCGGCCTCGGTTTTCCGGTAAACCGTCCCATCTGGCAGCTATCCGTAGGTGAACAGCAGCGCGTCGAGATCGTGAAGACGTTGTACCGCGGAGCTGATCTCATTATTTTGGATGAACCGACATCAGTGCTTACGCCAGTCGAAGCTGAGCAGCTTTTCGAGACGTTGTATCAGATGAAGGCGGAGGGAAAGACGGTCATTCTGACGACGCACAAGCTTAAGGAGGTTATGGCCTCCTCCGACCGGATTTCGGTTATGCGGAAAGGGAAGCTGACGCATACGCTTGATAAAGCCGATACGAATGAGCGGGAATTGGCCCGGCTTATGGTCGGCAAAGAAATGGCGGTAGCGAAGTCGCTGGAGAGCCATTCTCCCGGCAAGCCATTGCTAATTGTAGAGAAGCTGGATGTCTATGCGGATCACGGCAGAAAAGCGCTGAACCAATTGGAGCTGCGAGTGAATGAAGGTGAAATCGTCGGTGTGGCGGGCGTAGCCGGCAACGGTCAGTCAGAGCTCGCCGAAGTGCTGACCGGGCTTCGGGCGTGGCGTAAGGGAAGCATTCGCTTCAACGGAGGGGAGCTGCACAACGGCTCCGTCCGGGGCGCTATCGAAGCGGGCATTGCCCATGTGCCTGAAAACCGGATGAAGAGCGGGCTCGCTGGAAGCTTGGGGGCAGTGGACAACTTATTGTTCAAAACGTATCGGACGAAAGAGAGATCGCGATTCGGTTTCTTGCGGACGAGTGCCAATCGCGCTTGGACGCAGTCGCTTATCGAGCAGTTCGATGTCAAGACGCCAAGCGTCGATGCCCCGGTGCGCCAGCTATCAGGCGGCAATCAGCAGAAGCTTCTGTTTGCCAGAGAAATTCATCAGGACCCGCTGCTGATGGTCGCTGTTCATCCAACACAGGGGCTGGATGTCGGAGCCTCAGAGGGGGTTCATCAATTGCTTGCGAGAATGCGCGGCGAAGGCAAAGGCGTTCTGCTCATCTCAGAGGACCTTGATGAGGTGATGCAATTGTCTGACCGGATATTGGTCATCTACAACGGACAGATGGTCGGAGAGCTGGCAAGAGGGGAAGCGAGCCGGGAACAAATCGGCATGTATATGGCTGGTTTACGGGAGTCTGGAGAGGAGCAGGCCGTATGAGCGAACCGCTGACAGCGACTAAGCTATCGAACAGTTCAGAGGAAACGGCGGGATCTAGACGGTTCTCCTTCCGTATCGAATTGGACCCATCCAGAAAGGACAGTCCGTGGTGGATAACGATTTTATCCGTCTTGCTTGCTCTCGTATTATGCGGCATCTTTATCGGAGCAAACGGCATGAATCCGGTCACCGTTTATATGAAAATGATTACCGGAGCCTTTGGCACTTCGTTTGGTTTAACCGAAACGCTGGTCAAATCGATTCCGCTGCTGCTTTGCGGCATCGGCGTCGCGATTGCTTACCGCATATCGGTATGGAACATCGGGGCCGAAGGCCAGTTTCTTGCAGGCGCGATGGCGGCAACGGCCGTAACGGTCTATTTTCCCGGCTTGCCCGGCTATCTCACCATTCCTTTGATGGTCCTCTGCGGCATAATTGGCGGGGGAATTTGGGGGTTGTTGACCGCGATCCCGAGGACGTATTTCCAAGTCAATGAACTGATTACCTCGCTGATGCTCAATTATGTGGCGATCCATGCGCTTAATTATTTCGTATTCGGCCCTTGGAAGGATCCGAAAGGGATGAACTTTCCCGGCAGTCCGATGTTTACAGAGGCGCAGTCTTTGCCGCTTGTGGGCGACACGCGGCTCCACTATGGCTTGATATTCGCCATTGCGGGCGTCTTGCTGTATGCCTTTCTTATTCGTTACACCCGTTGGGGCTATGAACTGCGGCTGATCGGGGCTAATCCGGAGGCGGCGAGAAATGCAGGCATTCGAATCAGCCGCCATATATTGCTAGTCATGCTGATCAGCGGCGGGATGGCAGGTTTGGCGGGAATGAGCGAGGTTTCGGGAGTTACACATCGGCTTATGTACGGCATATCGCCCGGCTACGGATACACGGCCATCATCGTGGCATGGCTGGCTAAGTTGAACCCCTTAGCGCTCATTGTCTCGTCCTTTTTATTCGGCGGCTTAATTGTAGGCGGGTACAGCGTGCAGACGATTGGACTGCCGTCCTCGATTTCATCGATGATGCAAGGGGCGATTTTATTTTGTCTCATTGCTGGCGGCATGGCGTATAAATTCCGAATTCGGAGAAACGGTTGAGAGGGGCGCAAACGGTATGGAACTTATTACGCAATTGCTTGTAGCCGCCGTTTCCTCCGGCACGCCGCTGCTCATCGCAACGCTTGGCGGCATATTAATTGAGCGATCAGGCATCATTCAGCTTGGCGCAGAAGGGCTTATGCTGATGGGGGCCGTTATCGCCTGCATCACTTATTTGAATACGGGAAGCCTGGGTATAACCATTGCAGCGACCTTTGCCATCAGCGCTGTTCTTGGTGTTATTCATGCCTTTCTATGCGTGACACTTCGGGCAAACCAGATTGTCAGCGGACTCGCCATGACGTTGTTCGGGGCGGGGCTTAGCGCTTATTTGGGTAAATCGATTGCAGGACAGCCGGTTACGGGAGCCGTCCCAAAGCTGGATCTGCCATGGCTGGAGCCGATTCCGGTTGTTGGCTCGATGTTCGCTCACCTTGATCTGTTCACATGGCTTAGCTTCCTGCTCGTTATCGGCATGCATCTGTATATTCATCGCACTTCATGGGGTTTGCATTTGCGGGCCATCGGCGACAATCCGCCAACAGCTGATGTGATGGGGCTGCGTGTGCAGACGCTGCGATACAGCTATGTCATCGCCGGTTCCATGCTGATTGGTCTGGCAGGCGCCGATATGCTGCTTGTATACTCGCCAACCTGGATCGAAGGCTTAACGGCGGGCAGAGGCTGGATCGCGGTCGCACTTATTATCTTCGCAAGATGGAATCCGGTCCGCGCTTTATTTTGCGCTTATTTCTTTGGTGCGCTAGATACGCTAGGTTTCCGCATACAGTTAATTGGGAGCGATATCCCGTCTTATTTTTTAAAAATGATTCCTTATATCGTGACGATTCTTGTTCTTATGTTTCTGGGCTGGCGCAACCGCAACAAACCGTCGGGAGCTCCTGAAGCGCTAGGAAGTCCTTATATTCGGGAGCAGCGTTTCTAGCGATTAGTCAATTCTGGAAGCCGGGAGGAGGGGCAGAACCATGGGTGCAAATAGGCAAAGCTTACATGCAGAACCGCTTGTACGACACCCGCAGCATGCGGAGGAGGCCTGGCAGATGAAGCGGCTGTGGGGAGCGACAGCCTCGTACACTGCTGGCGGCACGCTGCTTCGGACGCAATGGGAGTCGGGGCTTGCGCCGGTCCCGGCATATTTGATTGATTTGAGCGGCATTGCCGAGCTTCACGGCATCCATGATGAAGCAGACGGCAATTGGCGAATTGGCCCGATGACGACGTTGACGAGCTGCCGCAGTCATCTTGGGCTCCAGACCGCCCATCCGCTCCTAACGGAAGCGGTCCGCAACATTGCGGCACCTTCTGTGCGCAACTTGGCGACATTAGGAGGAAATATCGTCTCGGCCGTTGGGGATGCACTCCCTGCTCTGCTGGCCTGCAACTCCGTTCTGCAATGGCGGACTGAACAGGGGATCACAGATCAGGCGCTGACGGAGTGGCTTGAGGCGGAACAACTGCAAAGCGCGTGGAAGGAAAGGCTGCTCGTAGGGATACAGCTTCCGCGGCAAACTTCAATTTCGCAAACGAAGCGAATTCTCGCTTATCATAAAGTAGGCCGGCGCGAGGCGTTCACGCCTTCCGTCGTGACCGTTGCAATTAACGGGCAACTTGGCGATGACGGCATTTGGCGAGACATCCGAATAGCGGCAGGAGGCGGTCAAACGAGGCCGCGAAGGCTGGAGCATACAGAAGCGCTGCTAATGGAAAACCCGAGTAACAGCCCATCGCTTGCTGTCGTTTACCAATCGCTGCTGGCAGAATTCAAACCGAAGGGAGATTCATTTGCCTCGGCGGATTATCGCAGGCGAACGGCGGCGAATTTGATCGTATCCGAGCTATGGAAGGCAGCGAAGCGGCTGACAGAGGAAAGGTAGGCGAAGGCGATGCTGTTGAATCGAAGCAATAGCGGCAAACGTTGGCGAGTCCGCCCTGACGGTCCCGGCAAGGTTACAGGCAGCATGGCTTATTTAACCGATTTCTCGGCGGAAGGCATGCTCTATGGACGTGTGCTGCGGAGCCCGCATCCACATGCCCGTATCAAAGCGATTCGCACAGAAAGAGCGAAGGAACTAGCCGGCGTGCATGCCGTTCTGACAGCGGCAGATGTGCCCGGATTGAACCGGTTTGGAATCGCGGTCCCGGATCAGCCTGTTTTTTGCGAGGACATCGTCCGCTATATCGGCGATGCTGTTGCGGCAGTTGCTGCTGACACGGCGGAGCTGGCAGCGCTGGCACTGGAGCTTATTGAGGTCGATTACGAGGTTCTGGAAGTGGTTGACGATGCCGAACGTGCACTTGCTCCAGAATCTCCGCAGCTGCATCCTCAAGGAAATGTGCTGCATCGCTCGGCATATTGTGCAGGCGAGGCCCAGCGAGGATTTGAATGCTGCGCGCATATCGTTGAGGAGACATACTGCACACCCCGGCAAATGCATACGTACATGGAGACGGAGGGCGGCTTGTTCGTGCTTGGCGAAGACGGCCGATTAAACGTCTACGCTCCGACGCAGCACGGGTTTATGGACCGGATGCAGCTTTCCCGTATTTTGGCGATGCCGCAAGCCGATATTCGCATCGTCTCCAGTCCGATTGGCGGATCCTTCGGAGGCAAGGACGAACTAAACGTTCAGCCCTATGGCGCTCTGCTCGCCATTGCATCGAACCGGCCGGTGAAAATTCACAACTCCCGCTGGGAATCGGTCAGAGCAGGACTCAAGCGTCATCCGATGAAAATTACGATGAAGACAGGTGTGGACGGCAACGGCAAGCTAATCGCTCATCAAGTATCGATTATCGCAGACACCGGTCCATACGCTACGCTTGGCGCGGAAGTGCTGAGATTTGCGGTAGAGCATGTAATTGGTCCTTACCGCTACGAGCATATCAAGGTAGATGGCGTATCTGTGTTTACGAATAACGGCATGTCAGGGGAGTTTCGGGGCTTTGGCGGCAACCAGGCGATTTTTGCCCTGGAGGGACAATTAGACCGGCTTGCCGAAAAGCTAGGCATCGATCCGTGGATGCTGCGGCTGCGCAATATGAGAATGCCGGATGATGCCGGTCCGTTCGGACAGCCGATAGCCGCGACGGAAGGCGCTCAGCAAGTATGGCAAGCGCTCCAAGCAAGCCGATTATGGCAAGAGCGTGCGTCCGCAGGGATGGGCTCCTCATTCTCTGCGACAACGAGCGAGGAGCCATGGATCAGCATAGGCTATGGCGCCGCATTCACGATGCATGGCGCCGGTCTTGGCGTCGGCATACCCGATCCTGCAGGAGGCCGGCTTACGCTTGCAGCGGACGGCCGGATTGAGGCCGTGTTTGGCTATGAGGAATTTGGGCAAGGACTTCTCGCTTCGCTGGAGCAGATGCTGATTGAGCAATTCGGCTTCGCTGCAAGCGATATCCGCATGATTATCGGCGATACCGACGTCGTGCCGGACAGCGGCTCGACAACCGCTTCCCGGGCGACGAGCATGTTATGGAAGTCGCTGCAAAACTTACGGCCTATGTTTCAAGCGAAAGCGCTGGAGGCAGCGTCCCGGCTTCTCGCATTGCCGGCGGCAAAGCTGAGGCTGGGGGAGGGCGGCATTTGGCAGCAGGAGGAGCAGATGCTGCTGCTCACCTATGCAGACCTTGCCATGTACAGCAAGGAGCGGATTAGCTGTACGACGAGGTTCCACTTTCCAACCTCGCCGGTTGATCGCGTAGGGGCGCATTTCCTCTACACGTACTCTGCAGTCGCTGTCAAAATCAGCGTCAACCGGCTGACCGGGCGGGTTCGGCTGCTGGATCAGTACCATGCCGTGGCGGCAGGTCCAGTGATCAATCCGCAAGGTTTTCTCGGTCAGATCGAGGGCGGAAGCAGTATGGCACTTGGTTTCACGCTAACCGAAGAGGCCGTCATGGAGAACGGATTGTATTTGACGAAAAACCTGGATACGTATCTGGTCCCTACGATAGCGGAGCATCGCGGGACGGTTGAGGTGGAGCCGATCGAGGATTTGCCGGATTTCGATCAGTACGGTCCAAGGGGCATCGGTGAGGTAGGCTCCGTTACGCTTGCGCCGGCTATTGCATCAGCTGTCCATGCTGCGACCGGCGTACGGATCTCGAAGCTGCCCATACAGCCGGAGCTTTTACAATTACAGGATATTGAATCTTTCTTGCAAAGGCGGTGACTCGGCGATGAGCCTGGATCAATATGCTGCACCGGCTGTGCATCTGATGGTAAATGGTCAAGACATGACGATTGACGTAGCGCCATCCAAGCGGCTGCTTGCCATTCTCCGGGAAGAGCTGGGACTAACCGGTCCCAAGCGCTCCTGTGAGATCGGTAGGTGCGGAGCGTGTATCGTTCTCGTCGACGGAGCACCGATAAACGCTTGTCTGGCGATGGCTTATCAATGCGCAGGCAAGCATATTACGACGGTTGAAGGCGTTGCGCAGGAAGGAGAGGGAGAGCTTGACCCTGTTCAGCGTGCTTTTCTGGAGGAGGGCGGCTTTCAATGCGGTTATTGCACGCCGGGAATGGTCATAACGGTAAAGGCGTTGTTGTCGCATACACCCGACCCCAACGAGGATGAGATTGAAGAGGCGCTCTCTGGCAACATATGCCGGTGTACCGGATACGGGGGCATTAAGAGAGCAATCAAGCAGGCTGTGAAATGGAGGAACGGATATTGATTCAGTTATCGGAAGTAAATGGAATGACCCAAGCGGAATTTGTTCTGGCTTTGGGTGCTATATTCGAAAACTCGCCATGGGTGGCGGAGGCGGCCTGGGCACTCAGGCCATTCCAGAGCCGTTCTGAGCTTCATGAGACGATGCTGCGCATCATTAAGGAAATGCCGGAGGCGCAGATTCATGCCTTTTTCCGAATGCATCCCGATTTGGCGACGAGGCTCAGTATCGGCGAGTATTCGACACGCGAGCAGCAGGGGGCGGGTCTTGACCGGCTGTCCCCGGAGGAATTCGAGGAGTTCGCAGCTGCAAACCGGCAGTATATGGAGCGATTTGGGTTTCCTTTCATCTATGCGGTGCGCGGCAGCAATAAATCAGCAATCTGGTCAGCGCTGCAGGAGCGGCTTACCCATACGCTCGAGCAAGAAGCAGAAGAAGCGATGAGAAATATTGCAAAAATTACGTCGTTTCGGATAGGGGATCTCATAGAAGAGTAGCTGCCGTAATTGTTCTAATGGAGCTGGAGGAGCATAAGGGGGTTGTCGATATGTCAGCATCAAACGGTAAAATTACGACCCATGTGCTGGACGTCTCGTTGGGGAAACCGGTAGGCGGCATGGCGATCGAGCTATGGCGGATTGCAGAGAATGAGGCGCCCCAGTTGGCCGTCGTGTCGGAGACGAACAGCGATGGCAGGCTGGATGCCCCTCTGCTGCAAGGCCAGCGAATACAAGGGGGCGTCTATGAAATTGTTTTTGCAGCAGGCGATTACTTGTTGCGAGGTGATCATCCATTTGCGGTAAAGGGCCGTCGGCCGCTGTTTGATCGCATCCCCATCCGGTTCTATGTTCATGACGTACAAGAGCATTATCATATCCCGCTGCTAGTTGCTCCCGGCGGCTATAGTACGTATCGCGGAAGCTAGGAGGCTGATCCATGATGAATGGGCCATTTGACCGGATTGTTAAAAATGGAACCGTCGTGCTGCCCGGCGGGACGCGCAAGCTCGATATCGGAATAGCGGATGGGAAAATCGCCGCTTTATCCGAATCGCTGGCGTCTTCCGAACCGTGGGCGGGACAGGTGATGGATGCGGAAGGCTGCTATGTATTGCCCGGGATGATCGATATACATGTTCATTTCAATGAACCGGGCTTACATGACTGGGAGGGCTTCGAGAGCGGCTCCGCCTCGCTTGCTGCCGGAGGGATTACGAGCTACGCGGATATGCCGCTGAATGGAAATCCGCCGACCGTAACGCCAGACGTCTTGCGTTTGAAACAAGAGCGGGCGGCGCAAAGCTCAGTCGTCGATTATTTGTTCTGGGGCGGGCTGATGCCGGGCAAGCTTGATCAGCTGGAGGCGATGTCGAAGGCTGGCGTTATTGGCTTCAAGGCGTTTATGTCCAGTCCGGGAGGCGAAGGCGAGAGCCGGTTTCGCGAAACCGACGACTGGACGCTGCTGGAAGGGATGAAGCGGATTGCGAAGCTGGGCGGTTTCGTAGCGCTCCACGCGGAGAGTGATTCCATCACCGCGCATCTCGCTGCCGAAGCAGTGGCTGCCGGGAGGCTGGATGCGCGAGCATTCATCGCCTCCAGGCCGCCGATCGCAGAGCTGGAGGCGGTCAACAAAGCTCTGCTGTTCGCCGAAATTACCGGCTGTCCGCTCCATTTTGTTCATATCAGCACCGTCGAGGCCGTCGAAATGATTGTCCGGGCGAAGGCTAATGGACTAGAGGTTACCGTGGAAACATGTCCGCACTATTTATACTTCACCGAAGAGGATATGGCAGAGCAGGGGCCCGTCGCCAAATGTGCGCCGCCCCTACGAACCGTCGAACAGAAGGAAGGACTGTGGCGTTTGATTGCCGAGGGTAAGCTTGATATTATCGCGTCGGATCATTCGCCTTGTCCGCCTGAACTGAAATTCGGACAGGACAGAAGCTTTTTCGATGTATGGGGCGGCATATCTGGTGCGCAGAGCAGCATGGAGCTGATCCTTCACGAAGGGTGGATCAAGAGGGGCATTGCGATCGATAAGCTTTCCGCACTAATGTCGGCAGGGCCGGCGAAGCGTTTCGGCTTATATCCGCAAAAAGGAGCGATTGCTATCGGCTCGGACGCCGATCTGGCTATTATTCATCCCGATCACCCGTATACGCTTCGCGATGCGGATTTGTTTTATCGTCATAAGCATAGTCCGTATTCCGGAAAACAATTCAATTGCAAAGTGGCGGCGACACTTGTGCGCGGAGAGCTTGTGTATGTTGAAGGTCAAGGGGTGAAGGGCGGATTCCGGGGACGGGGGCTGATGTCAGGATGAGATCGCCGATGAAGCAGGAGACAGCAGCATTCGTATCGGAGCTTCTTGCCGAATTGTCGGAATTCGGCCATGACGGCAGTGGCGGCGTAACCCGGCTGCTTTATTCGGAGGCTTGGCAAAACGCGCAAGCATATTTATCAAATCGGATGAAGGAGCAGGGCCTGAATGTTCGTGTGGACCGCGTCGGCAATTTATACGGCCGGCTTGAGGGATCAAATCGCAACGCTCCCGTCGTGCTGACCGGCTCGCATATTGATTCTGTCGTCTCAGGGGGCCGTTATGACGGGACTTATGGCATTGCAGCAGGGCTGGCTGCCCTTGCCTACTTGAAGGAGACGTATGGCGAGCCGCTGCATACGCTGGAGCTCGTTTCCTTTTGCGAAGAGGAGGGAAGCCGTTTTCCGCTTGCTTACTGGGGATCCGGCAACGCGACCGGTATCTATGAATGGGACAGCGGCGAAGGCGTATATGACAGCGATGGAATCAGTCTCCGGCAAGCGATGGAGGGAGCAGGCTTCGGCAGGGCTGATCTGCCCGATTGCAGAAGGAGCGACATTGGCGCGTTCGTAGAGCTGCATATCGAGCAAGGGCCGGTGCTGGAGAAACAGCGTAAACGGCTAGGCATCGTCGACGCTATCGTCGGCCAGCGGCGTTATGCTGTGACCGTGCAAGGAGAGGCCAATCATGCCGGTACTACGCCGATGAATATGCGCAAGGATGCGCTGCTCGGTGTATCGGAGATGATTATGCAACTGGAGGCTGATGCGATTATATGCGGCGAGCCGTTGGTAGCAACGGTCGGCAGAATTGATTGCGCGCCCAATACGCCGAATGTGATACCGGGATCAGTTGGCTTTACGGTCGATATCCGGCATTCCGAGGAACAGCTATTGCAGCAGTTCAGCGAATCGATACTGGATAAATTCAAAGAAATCGCCAAATGGAGAGGTCTGGAGGTATCGATCTCGCCATGGCTTGAAGCAAAGTCCGCGCCCATGCATCAGGCTTTAACCGACCGCTTGGAACGGATTTCTCAGGACTTATCATTGACTTGCCGGCGCATTTCAAGCGGGGCTGGTCATGATGCGCAGTTATTTACAGCCATTTGTCCGACTGCTATGCTTTTTGTACCAAGCAAGGCTGGAATTAGCCATTCGCCATTGGAATATACGTCGCCGGAAGAGCTTGCCGACGGCGTGTCGGTCCTTGCGGCGTTTTTATACGAGTTAGCCTATGAGGGGAAATTGCCATGAAACAATATCAAGAGCTATCGCCTTCACCGCGCACCATTATGACACCCGGCCCCGTCGAGGTAGATCCAAGAGTGCTGCGGGCGCTGTCCTATCCGATACTTGGTCAATTCGATCCCGAGTTCACGGCGTTAATGAACGACACGATGGAGATGCTTCGTTTGCTGTTCCGAACGGACAATCAATGGGCTTTTCCCGTCGATGGCACATCGAGATCGGGCATTGAGGCCGTACTGACCAGTCTGATCGAGCCGGGTGAGAAAGCGCTAGTGCCGATTTATGGCCGGTTTGGCCATTTGCTCTATGAAATTGCGGAGAGATGCGGAGCAGAGGTTATCGCCGTGGAGAAAGAATGGGGAGGCGTGTTTGATCCGGAAGAGGTAATTGCCGTGATAAGACGTGAAAAGCCGGCGCTAGTGCTGATAGTGCATGGCGAAACGTCTACTGGCCGTATGCAGCCGCTGCAGGAAATCGGCAAGGTTTGCAGAGAGCTTGGCGTTTTGTTTGTCGTCGATGCCGTTGCTACAATTGGCGGCGTTCCGGTAGAGACGGACGCTTGGCATATAGACGCGGTTATCGGCGGTACGCAAAAATGCTTGTCCGTCCCATCTGGAATGGCACCTATTACGTACAACGATATCGCGGAGCGAAAAATCACCGCTCGCAAAAAGGTAGAACGCGGTCTCCGTACCCCCGGTGGGGAAGACTGGGATAAAGCTGCGAGACCCGCTATACAAAGCAACTACTTCGACATTAGTCAGCTTCAAGATTATTGGGGACCCGCAAGGCTTAATCATCATACCGAAATGACGTCCATGCTGTACGGGCTGCGGGAAGGGCTGCGCCTTGTATTGGCCGAAGGGCTTGATGAACGGTTTGCACGCCATCGTCTCCATGAAGCGGCGCTTGTCGCCGGCATTGAAGCGATGGGTCTGCCTCTTTACGGCGATCCAGCCTGCAAGCTGCCGGTCGTCACCTGTGTCGCCATTCCGGAAGGAATGGACGGGGACTTGGTTCGCAGCATGCTGCTCCACCAATTCGGTATTGAAATCGCCAGTTCGTTTGGGGTGCTGAAAGGCCGGATATGGCGCATCGGAACGATGGGCTACAGCTGCAATCAGAAAAACGTGCTGCATCTGCTGGGGGCGTTCGAAGCCGTCCTCATCCGGCAGGGTGCTTCTCTTAAAGCGGGAGCCGGCGTACAGGCTGCGCTCGACGTCTATGAAAACAAGAGCAGGCGGGAATAGATTCTAAACAAACTAGAAGCGAAGGGAGCGATAGCGCGATGGATGACAAAAGAGTGGAGCAACTGAAGCGGCTTCCGAAAATCGATCTTCATCTGCATCTGGATGGAAGCGTAAAGCCGGAAACGATTCGAGCGCTAGCTCATCAGCAGGGAAAAGCGCTCCCGGAAGGTAATCATCTATTATCTCGAATGCAAATCGATGAGGATTGCGCCGATCTGCGCGAATATTTAAGCAAATTCGATTTCGTGCTGCCGTTTCTGCAAACGGCGGAGGCGTTGGAACGTGTCGCATTTGAAGTTGTTGAACAGGCCGCTAATCAAGGCTGCATCTATATAGAGGTCAGATATGCGCCTCTTCTTCATACGAAGGAGGGGTTGTGCGTCGAGGATGTCATCGGGCATGTTCGCGAGGGTTTGCGCCGCGGAGAGCGGCAATTCGGTGTCATTGCGAGAGCGATCG
Organism: Paenibacillus radicis (ex Gao et al. 2016); assembly: GCF_014641555.1. Lineage (GTDB taxonomy): Bacteria > Bacillota > Bacilli > Paenibacillales > Paenibacillaceae > Pristimantibacillus > Pristimantibacillus radicis. The sequence goes on along the minus strand of NZ_BMHY01000009.1, from coordinate 19,753 downwards.
TAATTTGTATGCGGCATGACCGTTATGACCGTAATGAAGCCGTCATTAGAGCCGCTGCCAGCCGATATGGAGACGGGGTAGCTGCTGTTGATCTTGCCGGTGATGAAGCAGGATTTCCGCCGAAGCTTCATCGTCCGTTATTCGAGTTAGCCCGCCGCTTGGGCTTGCCCGTAACGATTCATGCCGGGGAAGCGGGAGGCGCGGAAAATGTTATTGAAGCCATCGCTCATCTTGGCGCCGTCCGAATTGGGCACGGCGTTCGGATTGACGGTCACTCTGAAGCGATGGAATTGGTGCGATCGACACGGACGCCACTGGAGCTTTGTCCCATTAGTAATATGCAGACGAAGGCGGTCTCCTCCTGGGAGGCATATCCTCTAAAACGGTTTTTGGACAGCGGTATAGCGGTAACAGTGAACACCGACAACTTAACGGTATCGGGAACGACGATCACGCTGGAATATATCATGTTGATGAGGCATTGCGGACTGACTCTTCAAGACATTGGCAAGCTCATTCGCAACGGAGCGGAGGCTTCGTTTCTTGAGGAGCCTTTGAAGACCGGTTTAATAGAGAGAGTTAACCGCCAACTGGCAGAGCAAGGGCTATAGAGGCGTCGTACTGCAACTTATTCATATAGTTGTAAGGCTTTTAAAGAATCGATTAGTTTGTATCTGTTGTCAAAAGCTGTGTAATGTCGTGTATCCATTCTCCGTTTTCATCCGCCAGCCGGGTATTCCATCCTAGCCATGATGCCTCTTTAAAATTTTTATTCTGGTCATCTACAAACCAAACGTTGTTTGAATGATGGAGCTTGTTATGAACGAGCTTATAGATTTGGGGATTAGGCTTACAATAACCGGTCTGACTCGATAGGGTGATGCTGCTTAGATGTTTTTTAATGGGGTCTATAATCGGTCGAATCCATTCGATACGATGATTGCTTAACAGATGGATATTTGCATACTGGCTCCATTCCGGCACTTTTTGAATAGCTGGCAGCGGAGTAATAGTTGAAAGAAGAACATCTTTTGCCTGTTCTCTATGAATTGCCGGGAAATGCTTGCAAAGCAGCTCCCAAAACTCGGCTTCAGCAAGCTTTCCTGTCCACAGCTCTTCACGTATTTCTTTTTTAAATCGGGTAAGTCTATCGTATGGTACATCGTAGTCTTCGGATAGTTTTCTCCAAAAGAAGGGAGAAAAGTTGGCGGCCAGCACGCCTGCAATATCGAGAATTAGTTCGTACTTTCTAGTCATACTTGCACCCCGCAAAATAAGAATCAGATTTCCGCCAACTGAGATGTAATACGTACAGCGCAAAGCGCAAGAAACGAGGAGCCTTCAGCCCCTGATTCTTGCGCTTTTTTCATTCTGCCGTGTTGGAATGGCATTGTCCGTTATGCAGCGCCCCGGATAGACAGCCAGACTGCTATGCCGGCAACGGCAACTGTAACGAGAGCAACGAATGCAAAATAGCCGGCTTTAGTTTTAGAAGCGGTATGTTTGTCGTAGAAGTCGGGTGTTCGGTGAAAAGCACCGATCCATAGCTCTCCGGTCAAATTAAGTACGACAAGAAAAAAACGACGAATAAGCTTCATTCAAGATCGCCTCCTGTTTCGACGATATATACAAATAATAGCTTATTTACCAACTTGAAGTAAACCTCTGGCAGGTGACGTTATCTAAATCTAATAAATTGGCGGTATTCACAAATTTGTTCTTTGGACGCCACTCATTTGTCACCCGATTCCTTCTGACAGGCATTTGTTCGGCTAATATTGTCCGTATAATGAGGGGAATGATCCGCATATGGCTACAACGACTACGACATAGATGGAGAAGGGGATGATGACGATGCAGAAAGTGCGGGTCCTCATCGTGGATGATCATCACCATGCGCGAGAGGAAATGAGGAATGTTCTTGAGAAGGATTCCTTATTCGAAATTGTGGCCGAAGCCCAAAACGGGCAAAACGCCATTCAATCAGCGGAACGGATGCTGCCGGATTTGATTTTAATGACTGTTGATAGGAGCAGAACGGATGATTTAGATGCTACTAAAAAGATCAAATTAGAATATCCGTTTGTCAAAATAGTCTGGGTAACAGCCACAGATGATATTACTCATTTCTTTGAAGCGTTGAAGAACGGCGCGCAAGGCTATTTGGTGAAGCATTTCAGCGCTGGCACTTGGCTTGAATATTTGCGAGCGATCGTATTGGACGACGAGCCTATGCCTAGAGAGTTCGCAGTACGTATTATGAATAGCTTCTCGCCTGCTTATGAGCCTCGCGACGAAGATACGCCGCTGACTCCAAGAGAAAAGGAGCTTCTATGTTTAGTAGCTGACGGCTTGGCGAATCGGGACATTGCCAAGAAGCTGGTCATTTCGGAGCATACGGTCAAAAATCATTTAAAGAATATTTTGCAGAAGCTGCATTTGGACAACCGGGTTCAACTTGCGCGATATGCGTATGAGCGGGGTTACTGCTTCGTTTAATGGAGGGCTTTCTAATAAATTGACCAGAGATAGCCAATGCTAACTAGCGATTACGCAGAAGAGAACAAGCCGGGATGGAGCGGAGTGGACATGTATAAAGGATACGTTGTGATGCTGTGTGCATTCTTGTTTATCGCCGTGCTTTCCGCATGCGGGAGCGAAGCGGCAGTTGCACATGATGAAGCCGATGATCAGTTGCACATGACGAACAATGATACAGCGGAAACGCTCTATAAAAACCAGTGTTTGTCTTGTCATGGCGTTGAGTTGGAAGGCGGCCGATCCGGGCCTGGTTTGCAGCATATCGGCAGTACGATGACGGAGGAGCAGATCGCCGCTATCATTGCAAATGGGAAAGGCGGCATGCCGGCATTCGGCAGAAGATTGTCTGAGAGCGAAATTCAAAGTTTGGCCAAGTGGCTGTCGGAGCATCATTAGTCAGACCGCCGAGAAGCGTCAGAGAGATTATGATCTCTTTGACGCTTCTTTCATTTCTTATGACGGAAATAATAGCCATTTTTATTTTATCGGAGTTAGTGTAAAGAACGGAGCGCCTCATCTTGCAACTCATCATCGTCACGAATTGCTTTCGAGCCTGCCACTACCAAATACAACACCCCGAATACGAATAATGCGCCTAAAAGGGTCATGTATGCAGCTGCCATGTCTTGATCGCCTCCTTTCCAAACTAGTATAAAAGAAAAAGAGAAATCGTTTCATGACTCAAAGTGGCTATTTTTCAACAATTATCGTCATCGAATGTTCACGATACAATAATTGTTGCGTCGCCTGAGCAAGGAGAAGAGCATTCTGATATAATAAGCCTACGGAAAAATGAAGGTGGTGCGCCAATTGGAAAAACTAATCGATGAGCAATGCGAGGACAACTGTATCGGAACGGAGCCGGACGGCGACAACCTGACTAAGGCTCGGGTGGATGAACAAACGGCGGTTGAGCTGGCCGAGCTGTTCAAGGCGCTTGGCGATCCGACCCGGGTGAAAATGATCTATGCGCTGCTGGAACAGGAGCTATGCGTTCATGATCTGTGCGTCGTGCTGGATATGGCGCAGTCAGCGGTCTCGCATCAGCTTCGCTATTTGCGTAATGTACGCATAGTGAAGCGGCGCAAAGCAGGTAAAACCGTCTATTATTCGTTGGACGATGATCATGTGAAAGAAATTTTTACGCAAACGCTGCAGCATTTGCATCATAGCTGACATAAATATAAATATCGATCTTCCTACCAGCGACTCCTTCTCGTTTCCTTATTTTGCTAGTATAATGAAACGTAAACTGCCGCTGCAAAGGAGTTCGAACGTGACGAAGCCAAAGCTGTTTATTGGATCATCCAGGGAAGCAATCAAATATGTGAACGCGATTCATCGCGCTTTGAACCGTGTAGCGGAGGTTACGCCTTGGCATGCGGGAGCTTTCAAAGCTAATGATTACGCGATCGAGGCGCTGGAGCGCCAGCTGCAGACTTGCGATTATGCGGTCTTCGTACTGGCAGCCGATGATCTGGTCATGATGAGAGGCAAAGCTTTTCTTGCGCCAAGGGACAATACGGTATTTGAGATGGGCATGTTCTGGGGACGGCTGAAACGAACCCGCGTGTTTTTTCTCATACCGGAGCAAGTATCATCGGAACGGGAAGGGATCGCTATCGATGAGTTTCATCTGCCTTCTGATTTGCTGGGATTGACCGTACTCCGCTACGAGGAGCGTTCCGATGGCAATTTCGACGCCGCAGTCAACCTGGCCTGCGATGAGATTGCCGATCGAATTCGGGCGCAGGGGCATTTTCCAGATCCAGCCATTCGGGCCGCAGCCTATGAATCCGAGCTGAAGCGCAAGCAAAGCTTGCTGCATTTTTTTATAGCATTCAACCAAAACACGTTCAGCGAGCATGAGCATCACCCGTATGAGCGGTTGTACGAGGCCATTCGCAATGGTTACGATGCCTCTCCGCTGGAAGGCTACCGTGTAACCGGCGCTGCGTTATGGCAGGCTGATCTGGATGGCATGCGGCAAATTGCCGGCAATGTCGGCAAAGGGCGCTTTTTCCCGTATCATACGAATGAAGGGAAAAAAGAAGGAGAGTCTCCCGTTCTCGTAGTGGACGCGTTCTTGAATAGCACGATGCGCTTCTTGCGAATGGGAAAGCTGGTTGCGGCTGGTTATTTACTGTGTTATCCTGTGGGTAAGGATTTTGTCGTAACCGTTCATTTGGCTGGAGCACGCACCGTAACAGACGAGGAGCTTGGAATACTCGCCGAACGGAACAGCGAATTAATGGACACCGTGAACTATTTGCTGGGAGGCGATTCACAATGAACAAGAGCAGAGGAAATCGTGAGAACCACACTGCCCGACTTATTCGCAAACCTGCCCGTGGCGAACAGCAATCCAATTCGGTATTCGTCGCGCCGTCGGTTGACGGTCGAGACCGGGAATATACAGTGGTGCTGGAACGCAAAGCAATTTATAAAAAGCCCTCATTTCTATAATCGAACCTTGAATGATTAGCTCCGGGATGCTCCGGGGCTTTTTTTTGATGCGATTCGCTTGCGAGGGGCGGTGTCTTGAATGGGCAGCCGCGATAAGGTATGCTTTTGATAGGGTGATACGTGGATGGTCTATATGATTGCGGCAGCATTAGCGGTTGCGCTGCTTTACTTCCTGTTTATATTTCCGACCCAATGGCTGAAGGTCGAACGGGTTCAGTACCCGGCAGGTCTTGGGATGAAAGTGCTGCATATTAGCGATCTGCATGTAGAGAAAATCAGAATAAGCGCCGCGAGAATAAAAAGATTGATTGAGACAGAGCGTCCATCGTATATTTTTATTACCGGGGACTTTACGCAAAATGGCAAGTATTTGCCGAAGGTCCGTGTTTATCTGGAAGCGATCGCCGGCTGCGGCATTCCCGTATTTGCTGTACTTGGCAATCATGATCACCGGCTGGCCGCGGGGCAAATGAAGCAGCTAGTCAAGCTTATGAAAGACACCGGTGTTCAATTGCTAAGCAATCGAAGCTACGATGCAGGTGAATTTATGTTAGTCGGTATTGACGATTCTGGCAGCAAGAAGAGCAAACCGAAATTAGCGTTTCAAGGCGCGAACCGGGGCAAGCCCATTATCGTGCTAACCCATGACCCGAATCTGGTGCTTCAGCTAACTCATCGTTATAAGTATTTGATGGCTGGACATTTTCACGGCATGCAATTTAACGTACCGTTTCTATTCCGTTACATTAACAAGGGAAAGCTGGCAGCCGCCGGTATCGTGAAAGGGCTGCATGAAGGGGAGCAGGGCGCTTATTACATATCCAAAGGAATCAGCCAGGCTGGACCTAATGCCCGCTTTCTCGTTCGCAGCGAAGTGACGATACACGAGTTATAGCTTGATGGCCATCTGGCCTTGCTTATCATGAACGTATAACAGCATCGGAAGGGGTGAACAGAATGAAAATGAGCGTAACATCAGCTGCAACGGCTTGTTTTATGGAAGAATGGGGCTTCAAGCCAGCGGACAGCGTACGTATTTACGTACGGTACAGCGGCGGAGGAGAGGATGCCTTTTCGTTCGGCATCATGAAAGATACAGCAAGATACCCGGCAGTTAGCACGGTGCAGGATGGTATTCATTTTTACATGGAAGAGAACGACGCTTGGTATATGGACGGCAAGGATCTGACCATTGATCTGCGCAATGAAAATATCGTCTTCGTTAAATAAAGAAAGGCTTTTCTCACAGGGACTGTGTATGATCCCTTGAGAAAAGCCTTTTTCTTGCGGCTGCGCAAGCTAGCGCAGCTTGATCGATTTTTTGAATAGCGGGTAGAACCATTTCACGCCGCTTGGCGTTAGCGTGTCAGCGATTAGGTGGGAGAGATAGCCGAGAACAGCGATTCGCATCAGCCCTTCCAGCTGAAGCTCGCGCTCAAGCCCGAGCCCGATGGCGCCCCAGGCGATCACCGCCCATACCGTATGCGTCATTCCGCGATGCTTCAGCCATGGCGCGATGCCGACAAATAGGCCAAAACCGATAAGCCAAGTCATGTTCGCCATAAATCCGGCGTACATCATTCCGCAGCCAACGGCGGTAACCAAGGCGTTGCGTATCGTTCCGCGTCCGGCAAACAAACCGGCCAATACGACGGCAACGGAAAAGATCGCCAGCTTCATGTTGAAATACTGGTCGGCGGCATACAAATAGGCGACAGCGCCTACGAGCAGCCACCCGCCTCCTTGAATGAGGGAGTAGATGAGCTTCGACAGCTTGCTCAGCTTGGAGCTCAGAATGCTAGGACCGTCCAAATCCGCGCTGAGGGCAGACACACCGGCTACTGCAACGTAGACGGCGGCATTCATAGCCGAGAATGGGTAATAAACGGCGGCGGCAGCGCCGATGGCGACTCCGATCGCCAAATGAGTAGAGCCTTTCATATTGCCTCCCGTGACTGACTATGGCGTCAAACGTATGTTCGCATCCCTATTATAACGTCATAATAAGGGAGAAAACAATAGGGAGCCGGCAACTAGCTATTCGCGTGGGCGCTGCAGTCGGGCGCTGATTTCTTCAGTGACGATGAATGCAAGCTCTTCGTTGTCGAACAAAGACAGCACCTGAAGCACCGTATCGTCATCAATATCGCCGGCTTCCTCGCGAGGAGCGGTAAGCGCGAGCGCCTCTTGGAGTGCGGCGTTGTCTGGCTGGCGAGGGTAAGCACGAGCGTATAGTTCGGCGGCCTCGAGTCCATGGTTGACACACCATTGTGCGAAAACGAGGATCATCGTCTGTTCGTCTCGGCGGTAGGCGTCAATAATAAATTGATCCCGTTCATTGGCGTTCATTTGAGCGTTCCCCTTATTAGTGATAATATGAAGCATATTATAACATGGTTTGACGGGACGGAGGATAGGTCCGCCTCGCTTCGAACTAAAGCTGGTTCACGAAATGGCCGAGCCGTTGGATTGCAAGCAACGATTTCCTTTGGAAACCATGCTTGCATCGTATACAATGGAGGCATACATAGGAGAGGAGTCCAAACACATATGACGGACAGAAAAAAAAGAATCATACTGGATGTAGACACAGGAATTGACGATGCGGTGGCGGTATTATACGCGCTGCTTTCACCGGATATTGAACTCGTGGGCATTACCACGGTTTTCGGTAATATCGAGGTAGAGCAAGCGACGGAAAACACACTGCGTCTTATAAAATTGGCCAATTGCGGCTATGAGGTGCCGGTTGCAATGGGCGCCGCAAAACCGCTGGCACGCCATTATAGCGGACCAGTGCCGCATATCCATGGCAATAACGGAATCGGCGATGTGGAGCTGCCAAAATCCGAGCAGAAGCCCCTTGAAGAGTCGGCAGACGATTTCATTATCCGTAAGGCGCATGAGCTGCCTGGCGAACTGATCATCGTACCCGTAGGCAGAATGACCAACGTAGCAGCTGCGGTTCAAAAGGATCCGTCGATTGCGAAGCTGATCAACCGGGTTGTTATTATGGGCGGCACCGTATTTGCGCCGGGCAACGTCACGCCGGTCAGTGAAGCCAACTTCTGGGGTGATCCGGAGGCGGCAGCTGTTCTGTTCAATTCCGAGCTGCCAATTACAGTAGTCGGCCTGGACGTAACGATGAAAGTAAAGCTGACGCGTCAGCATCTGGAGCAGCTGCTGCAGAACGCGCCATCTGAGAAGCGGGATGTTGCCCTGTTCCTGCAGCAGTCGATGGACCGCTATATTCAATTCTACGGGGAGTCAAATGGTTTCCTGGGCGCTTGTGCGATGCATGATCCGCTTGCCGTGCTGGTTGCCGTTGATCCTTCACTCGTACGGACACAAACACTGAAGGCGGTAATCGACTGCGGGCATGATCTGACCGCAGGTATGATTATTACCGATCGCCGTTTCAATTCCGTTATCGGCAGAGAAATTGATTTCTGCCTGGAGGTTGAAGAGGAACGCTCGCTCAGTCAGCTGCTGTCCGTATTTGCCGCTCCTGCTGCGGCGGAGAGGACTGTATAGTCATGGAGCAACGTTATTCACGCGAATCAAGGTGCTACAAGACGTCCCGTGTATTCCCGACAGACGTCAACAATCACAATACATTATTTGGCGGCAAGCTTATGCAATTTATTGACGACATCGCTTCAATTGCGGCTACGAAGCATTGCCGCCGTACGGTCGTTACGGCATCTACGGATTCCGTTGACTTTCTGCAGCCGATCCGGCCTACCGATTATGTGAGTCTGGAGTCGTACGTTACTTGGAACGGCAGAACGTCTGTTGAGGTGTTCGTCAAGGTGATTAAAGAAGATTTGCTGAGCGGTGAGCGGAAGGTTGCGGCGACGTCGTTTCTAACGTTCGTGGCGCTGGACGAGAATAACAAGCCGATTCCGGTGCCGCGGGTTATTCCGGAATCCGAAGAAGAGCTGAAGCTGTTCGAGACAGCTCCGCAGCGCTCCGAGATGCGCCGTCAGCGAAGAGAAGAAAGTAAAAAATTCGCCGGCTATTTGACCGTAACACCACCTTGGATATAAAAAAATAAAGGCGCAGCCTATGGCTGCGCCTTTATTACGAGTTGAATCAAAGTGTAAACGACTAAGGCAAGCGCTGCGCAAATGCCCAGAATCGTGAATACCGCTCTGCGGCCATTCATATGATGCACCAACTTTCTTGGACTAGCCTAGCTATTCTTCTATTATATACGAACCGGGAAAGAAAGTCATAAGTACTGGCGCTCAAATTGGCCTCTTGCTGCGAAAGTTATTATAATGGACTTATCGGCAAGAGAGGAATGAGAGCAATGGAAGCGGAAGATACGAAGATGATCACACAAGAAGAATTTGCAACGGTATCCGAACTGTTTCGCAAGGCATACCCTTACTTTGTTCATGAAATAGAGCGGGTAGAGGAGGAACGCGGCAAGCTGAATGATTTCCAGCTTATGCTGGCAGTAAGCCGCGCTAAGGAGAGCCTTGCCATTGTGAATTGGGATTACCGCAAAATGATCAATATGGTATTTGACGGTTACGTCGATATTTATAAGGAGTTGGGCCGCAAAGAGGCGGACGAATGGGCAATTGTCACCTTCGGCTGCAGCAGGTATATAAAGCGTACAGACGGATTCGCTACCGTTGCTGAGGAAGCGAAGCAGGTTGAATATGATGAGGAAAGCTTGCGGATTTTACTCAATGAATTGTCGCTTCAGATGGAAGCGAAGGAGGCAGAGCTGCTGCACCTTTATGAAGAATTTAACCGGCTGCAGAGGATCGCAGAGACGTTGAAGACCAAGCCCCCTGTTTCAGATCCGCCGCCAGATGGTGAGGAAGCTGTCCAGCAGCAGGAGGAAAAGGATGATGAGTCAGCGAAAGACGATCATTAAACAAATAACCTCCAGGACCCAGGTCCTGGAGGTTATTTGTTATCGTTATGTCGGATTGTTTAAAGCTGAATAACTACAGGACGCGGCGTGCCGTAACGTAGGTCTTGTCCCACGCGCTGCCGCTAAAGTTCGAGATCGTGACGCCAACGCCAACTTTATACGTATGAAGAAGCTTGTTGTTGCCCATGTAGATGCTAACATGATTGATAACGCCGTCACGGTTCGTATCGGAGAATATCAAATCACCGGCTTTCAGGTTGGCTCTCGATACGAACTTGCCGACCTTTGATTGCTGCTGGGAGGAGCGGGGAAGGCTGACTCCATGTTTTTTGAAAACATATTGTGTGAACGAGGAGCAGTCGAAATAGGACGTGCTGCCAGCTGTTGCGCCGTGCTTATATGGTTTGCCGAGCAGGGTTTTGCCTGTGGCGATAATTTGATTTGCTTTCGTACTGCTGCTGACTGCTGCATGCGCCTGTTGTGGAGCTGCGATAACCGCGCCGCTGAATGCAATCGATAAGCTGATGCCGACACCGGCGATAACTTTAATCATTTTTGGGGTTGTGTTTCTTTTCATAGGGAGAACCTCCTAAGTATGTTTGCCAAGTAGGCATGAAGTCTAGTTGCTGATTTAACTAGAGCTAGCATAACACAGCAAAAACAGGCATTATTTACTAATGGGAAGTTGAAACCTTATGAAATATGGACTAAATCTGCATTATTAAAATAAAATGAAAGATCATTAATTTTGGACCAATTGACAAAATCATCATTGTAAGGGTTTGCTATTAACGTTTTGTAAGAAAAGCAGGTGAAATTGAATAGATTATCCATGTATAATAATGGGTCCTGATGAATTAATAGGTTTTGAAACAATAAATCGGGAGCCTTTTGGTGAAACATATAACTACGTGTTATTAGATCAGTTATTTATTTCGCTAGAGCATCGGAGTATAGGAATTGGCAAACAGCTGTTTTTGAAAATGGCAGAAGCAGCCAGAGAGTTTTCGTTATCCTAAGCGTAATAAAAGGGATAGGAAAGAGGGAGATACCGGTTGCTATTGAATCGGTTTCTCCCTTTTTATTTGGGCAGCTTCATATTTAGCTATTCTCATTTTGCTTCTTTTGTTTTTTGGTATACCAGTCTGCTAACAGGAGCGACAACAGAATAGGGGTATGTGTTACGAGGTTAACAATTAGAAAGGCCCAGGGAAGCTTGGAAATGCTTAAATACATGGCACTATGAGGTATATACAGCAGCAGTGCCAGCAGCCAGAAGGCTGAAAGAATATACGCCCACACATAGGCTTTCGACTTCATATTCAGCCCTCCTTTACTGCTACCATTGTTCCCCGATTGAAGGCTTTATAACGTGAATAATTTACAGCGCCGGGGACAGACTGAGGTTATTAAGAAAGGGATAATTTCACTATGATGCGTCAAACTACCATTTCGAATCAACAGATGATGGCTCTTCTCGTGATTTCCACCGTTGGTACCGCCAGTCTATATGCTCCTGCGATTTTGACGCAATATGCGAGCAGGGATTCCTGGGTCCTCGTATTGCTTGGCGGCGTGGTGGGCATTTTGAATGTGCTTGTTTTTCTACAATTAAATAAATGGTATCCGGGTAAAAGCATCATTGCGATCTCCAGGCAAGTGCTGGGCGGATGGCTCGGGGGACTTTTCTCGTTCTTGTTCTTCTTTTATTTTCTGGACATTACGTCTTGGGTACTGCGGGAATACGCCCAGTTTTTCATCATTGCACTCAATCCAATGATTCCGCAAAACGGCTATATGATCGTGGGCATCATTATGTGCGCATATGCCGTATTTCACGGTTTGGAGGTCATTGCCCGCGTAGCGCTGCTTATACTTGGCATATCCGTCATGACCTTTTTGTTTATTTACATCTTGCTCGTTAGTCAATATCACTTCGAATATTTGCTTCCGGTTATGGAGAACGGATTTTGGAGTTCATTTAAGGGAAGCTTTGTGGTTATCTCCTGGTTTGGTGACATGATGTTTATATCGATGATCATTCAATATGTGAAACGGACGAAGAAAACGGTCCCTTATGCCATTATAGGCATTGGGATTTCATTTGCGCTGCTGATGATGGCCGTTGTAGGCTGTATCGTTGTTTTTGGCGGGAAGGGGGCGAGCACCTTTACGTACCCCATCGTTAGCCTGATTCAAAATATTAAGCTGTTTCGGGATATCGAAAGGCTTGACGCGATCCTGATCGCGATATGGGTAATGAGCTCGTTCGTCAAAGTAACGGTCTATTTCTGGTCCGCGCTTCAAGCGCTCACCGAATGGCTGCATATCAGCCGTCCGAGGCTGTTTATTCCGCCGCTGGCAGTTGCCGTCGTCATTTGTGCCCGGTTTAAAATATGGGGACTCATTGAGATGAGCAGCCTGTACGATCGGCAAGCTTGGTATTTTTTAATTTTTCAATTGGTTCTGCCTATTGTGCTGTTCCTTGTTGCAGCTGCGAGACAAAATTCGATCCCGGAGGAGAAATCTTATGGAAGCGGATGAACAACGGTTCACATCAAATATGGCAGAAAATAAACAGCTATTATCTGAGCGAATGTACCATACGGAAGATTTAATGATGAATGATATCGAGGGGCAAAATGGGGAAGGACAGATAACAATTTGCCATTTGACCGGCCTCGCTAACGAGGAGATGCTGCGGCAGGTTTACGCCTTTTACCCCGATCATGTTTCACTGCTGCGGACAGTAACGAGTGAATCTGAAATTCGCACCATTTCCGAGGCTGCGAAAGAATTGGCCAGCGGCAATACGGTACTGCTTTATCACAATAAGCAGTACGGCATTTCAATTGATACGCTGAGTGTTCAACTGCGCAGTGTGGAGGAGCCTGTCAGTGAAGCAGCGGTGAAGGGGGCCCGCAGCGGATTCACCGAATCATTTCGCAATAACCTAGCCTTAATCCGTTATCATTGTCCGTCTCCTGATTTGAAAATCGAATTTAAGGATGCGGGCGTCGTTACCAGGACAACGATGGCGGTCATTTCCATCGGAGGATTAACAAATCCTGCGCTTCTGGAAGAGGTTCATCGGCGGCTTCAGGAAATTCCTGTCGACATTATCCCCGGAGATAACACAGTGGAGGAATGGATCGTCGACAATAGAGGGACGCTGCTGCCGCTCATCGAGACGACCGAAAGGCCGGACAGAGTAGTCGCCGCTCTGCTAGAGGGGCGTATCGCGATCATCATTCAAGGCTCGCCTTTTGCGCTGATGCTGCCGTACGTATTTCTTCAGGCGTTTCAAGTCAGCGAGGACTATGCATGGAATTATTATATCGGCTCCAGCATTCGCTTCATGCGATTGATGTGCGCCTTTATCGGCGCGCTGCTGCCCGGCTTCTATGTGGCGACAGTCACTTTTCACCACGAGCTTGTACCCACCTCCCTGCTGCAAAGCATTGCATCTGCGCGTGAGCCTGTTCCTTTTCCCGCAGTTATTGAAAGCTTCGCCATGATGATCGCTTTCGAAATTATGCGGGAAGCGGGAGTCCGTATGCCTAAGCAAGTCGGTCAGGCAGTCAGTATCGTAGGCGCTTTGATTCTCGGTCAAGCAGCCGTACAAGCCGGAATCGTATCGCCCATTATGGTCATTGTAGCGGCCTTAACAGGTATCGCTACCTTCACGCTGCCTTCCACCGCGATAAATTATGTCATTCGGATTATTCAATTCGGCATAACGTTCATGGCTTCCGTGCTAGGATATGTCGGTATCGTAGCAGCCGTTATTATGCTCATGACCTATTTGGCCTCGTTGCGATCATTCGGCGTGCCGTACTTGTCGCCGGCTGCTCCGTTTGACTTTGAGCAGCTGGCGGATATCGTCATTAGAAGGCCAAGTACATTCAACAATAAGCGTCCCGGCTTATTCCATCCGCTCCGCCGACGGAGATTTCGGGAAGGAACACGAAGATGAGCAGCCGCAAGTTTAGACTGCTGGGATTGCTCGCGATGTCTGTGGCTGTTCTGCTTATTGGCGCCTGCGACGGAAGCCTGGAATTGAATGAGATTCATATTGTCCATTCTATTGCGATCGATAAAGGGGAGAATGCCCCGATTCGTGTGACGGCGGAGATAGCCAAAATCGTAACCGGCGGACAACAGCCCAAAGGGATGCAAAGCGATAGTTTTTATTTATCCCATGAGGGAGAGAATGCATTCGAAGCTGCCCGATTAATGAGAAATAAATCCGACCGCATGCTTTTGTGGGGACATACGTCTGTTATTCTGTTCAGCAAAGATGTCATGAAGGATGGCTTGTCTCCGCATATAGAGTCGATCCGGCGTTTAAGACAATTCCGCAACTCGACGCTGCTCTATATGACGGAGGGAAAGGCATATGAGAGGCTCCAAATGTCAGCTCCTAATTCGATGATTACGTCCCAAGTTCTCAAAGGATTGGCCGAAAACGGCAAAGCGACCGCAATGACGATGAAAGTGTCTCTTATTGACGTATATAGAGATTACATCAATGAGTTTCGGGATATCGCAATCCCGGCAATCTTGCAGGTTAAAGACTCGGAGGAAAATAAGCGTATTCTTCAAGCGACAGGCTTATATATTTTTCAAAAGGATCACCTGGCCGGGACTCTGTCGCCGGGTCAAACGAAAGCTTTTATGCGAGCGAGCAATCAGATGTCGGGTTCTCTTGAAAAAATACCTTGTGGCTCCGGTCAACAAATTTCGTTCGAAAATATTAATAATAATTCGAAAATGCATGTGACCCTCGATTCGAAGCGGCAACCCCAAGTTTCCTTCGACATTAACGCCGATTTGACGATTACAGATATGCCATGCAAGGAATTTGACATTACGCCAGTGATGATTCATGCCTGGGAAGATCAATTAAACCTAAAAATTGCAGAAGATATCCGTAAATTCATTCGTTACACTCAGAAACGCCATACGGATTTACTAGGCGTCGGGGAATGGATTCACCGCAAGCATCCGCAGGTTTGGAAAACGATGAAAGAGGACTGGCCAGAGCAATACAGCCGCATACAGCCGAAGATTGAAGTGCATACGAGAATCGATCATTCGAATTTCATTACGTAACATGAGCAAGAGACCGCAGCGAGCAGGAGCGGTCTCTTTACTCATTTATTTGTGTACCGCGGCCTTAACCGAATCCGTATACTCCTCGAACGTCAACCCGCTCTCATGCATGTCCGAAGCGGCATCCAGTCCTACATATCTTAAATGCCAAGGCTCATACTTATAACCTGTAATGTCATCTTTGTCTTTGGGATACCGGATAATAAATCCATATTCATGGGCATGGTCCGCAAGCCAACCGGCTTCAGCCGTATCTGCGAAGCAGTCGGATGCGCTGCATTTGCCGTCAGCTCCGGCAACATCAATCGCGAGTCCTGTCTCGTGCTCGCTTGTCCCCGGAAAAGCGCTATAGGTACGGGCTTTCTCCAGTCCATCTTTTTGCACATAACCTTCGAACAGCTGTTTTTGCCTGCTGTGCGAACGGTAGGCGGATACGCCGGCTAGCGGCAGCCCGTCCTTACTCGCCGCTTGAAACAATTGCTCTAGCGCGTCAGTGGCTTCCTTCACCATCTTGCGTTTATCAATACGTTCATTGAACGTGAACTTTACATCGGGATATACGAGATTTGCCGGGGTGTAGTCTTCCGGCAGTTTATTGTGCTTGTTCACCAGCACGGTGACGGATTCTGCATGAGCGACTGTCGCAATGTCTTCGGGTGTTTGCTGGCCGTCTGGCTTATTCGATCCCGTCTGTTCGTTTTTGTCCCCTTCCGGCTTATTCGGCACGTTGCCGCTGCCTGCATTCGAAGAAGGTTTCTCTGTAACGGGTGAATTCCCGGCGGTGTTGTCCGCTGGCAGCTCTTGCTTGGGGCTGCCGCAGGCAGACAACATAAGGATGACGATGATAATAACGATGGATGATGGCATAATTCTTTTTAACATTTGACTTCTCCTTTTATCGTTGGGGATTTCCCGGAATAAGAGAAGTTTACCGATTGCTTGTTTCTATCCAACCCGCAAATGTAATCGAAAAGCCGCCAAGTTGTATCCAAATTGTAAAATCATTCGAAATGGCGAATGATACGAAGAGATTCCGATACGGTCATGCTAATATGGATACAAAGTTTATTTCAAAGTTTCATGGAGGCTTCATGCGAAAACAAACGATATTGGTCGTAGAGGATGAAACGGCGCTGGCGGAGCTGCTGATCTACGCGCTTAAAAGAGAAGGTTATTCCGCAATTCATGCCGGAACGGGGCGTCTGGCGGAGGAGAAGGTGCGGCAGGAGAAGCCCGATCTTATTTTGCTGGATCTCATGCTGCCAGACTTGAGCGGATTCGACTTTTGCAAAACCGCCTCGTTGGAGAAATGGAACATTCCCATTATTATGTTAACGGCGAAATCGGATATGGTGGATAAATTACTTGGCATGGAGATGGGCGCCGACGATTATATGACGAAGCCGTTTGACGTGCGGGAAGTGATCGTGCGAATTAAAGCAGTATTTCGTCGAATAGAGCTCGCCACCGCGCTGGCAAAAGGCGAAGCGGAGGCTTCGATTGATATAAAGGATCACATCCGGCTTATTAAGCGGCAAAGAGTCGTATTAAAGGATGGGGAAAAGGTTGAGCTGAAAAGCAAAGAGTTCGATTTACTGATGTTTTTGGCTGAGAATCGGAGAAGCGTGTTTACCCGGGCGCAGCTTTTGGACCATGTCTGGGGCTATGATTTCCCGGGCGATACGCGGACGGTAGATATTCATGTTCAGAGACTTCGCAAAAAACTGGACCGCGAAGGGGAGGAGTCGATTATCGAGACGATTTTTGCCGTAGGGTACAAGCTGCCATGAAGCTGATTTCCGGAATGAGACTGACGATCCGGCACAAAATGCTGCTTTCCTTTACGCTGGTCGTATTCGCCGGATTGCTGTCGCTGCTTCTCGTATCGGTTACGATCACGGAGCAGAATGTATCCCGTCTTATCAATCAAGACGTCGTTCAGCTTAAGAAGTCTATCGATTTGTATATCGGCCAATATTATTTGAGCAAAAATGTAACGCTGGATCAGCAGTCTTTCCAGACAGAAGCGGATAGCTTGGTTAAGGAATTAAGCGCGTCCGTCAGCGCTCCAATCTCGGTATATGATGCGGAGGGGAAGGGGCTGTCCCGCTTAAACAGTGAGGAGCTTCCTGCTTCAGATGATTTCGCTGAATCGATGGGCGGCAAGATCGCCTATTCGGTTATTCGCTCCGGTTCGTCTTCCGTCGTCAGCCTCTCCAGTCCTGTCGAATCAAACGGCAAGCTCATCGGTATTGTTCATCTGAAGAAAAATTACTCCGAGCTTGATGCGTTCACGAACCGTTTTCTTACCGCGATCCGCTGGTTTGCGGTCGCAATCTTCGTACTCGTCTTCTTGACCGCATGGTTGTTAGCCAATCGGATTACAAAGCCGGTAGCCAGGCTAGCGAAGAGTGTGAAGCGGGTTGCTGAAGGCATTTACGAGCCTGTTCCGGTGCGCGGAGGAAATGACGAAATTATGGAGTTGACGCAAGGCTATAACTTGATGATGGAGCAAATTCAAGAGCAAATTGCCATGATTGAACGGGAACGCGATGCGCTGCAGATCACGCAGCAGATGAGCAAAACATTTTTCGATAACGTCACGCATGAGTTAAAAACGCCGCTTACGACGATACGCGGGTACGCGCAAATTATGGAGGAGAACGGTTTTCAGGACAAACCGTTTTTTGATAAGGGTATGCGCTACATTATTGATGAGAGCAAGCGGCTGAACGAGAAGGTCGTTCAGCTTCTGCTGTTCTCTACGGCTGGCTCCGAGCAGATTGCGTACCGTTTTGAACGTGTCGGACTGTCCGCACTTGCAGGCAGCGTATGCGAAGACATGGCTGTCAGGGGCGATAAGTATGGGATTCAAATACACTTTCTTGCGGATGAAGAACCGCTGTATATTCGGGGAGACCGGGAAAAGCTGCGCGAAATGCTGCTTAATGTACTCGACAATGCGGTTAAATATGGCGGTGTACATTCGAAGATTACAGTGGCGCTTAGCCGTAATGGCGCTGACCGCTGCCTTATCCGGGTAGCAGATCAAGGAGCGGGTATTCCGGAGGAGAATCTCTCGCATCTGTTCGAGCCGTATTATCGACTGGCAAGCGCTAACTCAGATGAGGAGAGGGGCAGTGCCGGATTGGGTCTTGCGATCGTCCAGACAATTGCCCAGCGGCATGGCGGTCAAGTTGTGATTGAAAGCGCTCCGGGCAAAGGCACTTGCGTAACGATGGAATTAGGAGGCGTTCTGAATGTCTAAGCAGGGGCGTTTGGACTCGTTCTGGGGTCGGCTGATGGTGTTGACGGCACTTTCAGTCCTGGTAGCTGCACTGTTCCTAGGTGCGGGCGAATGGTATTTGCGTGCGATGAACCGGGATAAGACCATCATACTTGATCGTTCGCTGTTTGAAGAAAACGGATTGAACCGGATCGACCGGATGATTAAACGGTATAGTCCTGACTCGATATATGAGCTGCAAACGCTGAGAAATGGGACCGTACTCGTTTTGTCGCAAAAACAGGATGAGAAGTCTAGCGGCAGCGCGCTGTCGATCTTTGACTTGGCGGGAAACAGCCTGATTCCATTAGTAGAGAAGGAAGATGTCGTTCATATTGTGGCATCGCCGGATGGGAACAGCATCCTGTACCAAACCTTTCGCGACAATCAGCCTGAGACTGTCTGGTACGACGCTGCCGAGAAAAGAGAGAAAGGAAGATGGACGGAGTGGGGCAATTGGACGCTCATGCCCGATGATCGGCATTCTGTGGAGCTCTATCACAATTACATTCGTGTCCGTGATCTGGAGACGAGTGAGAGTCGTCTGATTGCCAAGGTTGAGGACTATAGAATGAATATACCTAAAAAGGATCAATTGTCCGGGTCGTTTGTAAAACAGTTAATGACCCTAGCGCTTTCGCCAGACCGGACACATGTCTTCATGCCGTTTTATCGTCCAGCAACAACGGATAGTGAAGGAGAAGATATAATTTATAACATTGACCTGAATTCGGGCGCGATGGAGACGATAGCGGTCAATGGAGTCGTCGGCGATATTTACGACATTCGGCCATGGGGCAAGAGCAATGTTGCGTTATCCGGGCGAATTGGCGGGGTAGAAGGCATTTATTCCGTTACTAGTGAAGGGCAGCCTAAGCTGTTAAAAGAAGGTCTATATGATCAGATGACATATAATCCGGTTAGCAACATGCTGGCCTATACGGCCAGAGGCGATGGCCGGTCCAGAGTGATGGCGGCCACGTTGGACGATAAGGGGTTGACGGATGAATTTACCGTCTACGACAATTTGGGCTATATCCATTCGCTGCAGTGGAGCGCAGACGGAGAGACGCTGCTGGCTGTAACGGATGAAAGTACGGGCAGCAATGTTTTTCAGTTCCGCATGAAGTAGCAGTATTCTAACCTTGCTAGAATGGATTCGCTGCGCGTTTTGGTTCATGCTGCCGTTCTTGATTCCTTGACCTCATCGTCTTCGCGATGAACAATGGATGGAATCTTCAAAATGGCAACCTGAACTCAAACCGCTCCGCTCATCCTCTTGTCAGGTCCTATTCATGCTGGCGAGCTACATGCTGGAATGGATCAAAATGCAAATCTGCAGTTTGTAAAAGGTTTTTTCTATGATTTATCGTGTCAAAATGCAAAAGCGGTTAGGCCCCCGTAATCCGGAGTTTTACCCTACAAATAACAGGTGCTTGAAGAAAAGCTCA
>NZ_BMHY01000008.1:67008-276938 GCF_014641555.1 Paenibacillus radicis (ex Gao et al. 2016) | reverse complement strand
CCGTTCAGCTTGTCCCATTCGCTCTCGCTTGCCTCGCCAACCGCGTCTCTCTCGGCCGGAATTAGAATATACCATAGACGGATATAACAATGCAACTGTTTTTTAATAATATCTTAAAAAAAGTTGAAACTAAGTCCCTGAACCCTCTATTAAAGGGATTAGACCTTCATATGCTTCAAAGCTTCCTTTACGCTTAAAGGAGATAAGGCCGCGCCTTGTACATAGCTTAATACCCTGCCACTGTCGCTTTTCGCATATTCACGCAGTGCCCACCCAATCGCTTTCCGTATAAAAAACTCCTCTTCATGCTTGCAGCTTTCTATATAACGGAACAATCGCTCCGCATCCGTGCTTTCCTTATACCGAAGCTGATACAACAGTGCCGCTCGGCGAAGCCACATATTATCCGATTGAATCCACTTCTCGGTGTAGTCCTGTATGAGTTCCGGATATTTGCGCAGCAGGCTGCCAATAGGATGAGCTGCAAGTATATCTACCGTATCCCACCACGAATGTTCGACAACGAGCTTTTCCAAAACTGCAATATCCGAAATCTGTGCCGTCTTCTTGCGTTTCTCCAGTAAATTCAAAGCCGTGTAATGAAACTCCCGCTCCGGTAGACTCCACAGTTGTACAGCAGCAGTCAATAGTTCCTCTCCCTGCGGCAGCTCGTGCTCTTTCCAAAATGCTTTAACCAGCTCCGTCCGCTCCGGGTTCTTCAACCCCAGGAACGTGAATTGATTGCGCATATACGCCTCCATCGCTACGGCTTGTTCCGGATTAGCATGCCTTCTCAACCACTGCTCTAAAGATAGTATATAATCCTTCAAGCACCTAACACCTCTCCATCATTAAACTTCTACTACTGAATGAGCTGTACATCATATGTAAAAAGAGGACTCCAACCGCCACACAGTCCGAGTCACTCATCGCTAATCAGTTAGCCGACCGCTATCTGCTTTCTGATTCAGCTCCCGCCATCAATGAAATCTTCCAATCGAGCAAGCGTCGATTCACCAAACGGTTCCGAGTTGTCGAACTGCAGGACAGCGTTCTCTGGAAGATTCCAAGCCAGCTCCCTCCGTTCCAAAGAACGGCTGAACTCACTCCAATGCTCCAGCTTCCACTCATCCAGCTTCAGTCCCCGTTGACTGATTCTGCCCCGGTAGCTCTCTTGATCGGGAAGGTAGACGATAACGGCTTTCACATCCACGTCTTGGAGCGAACCCCCTATCCTTGCAAGCTCCTGTTCAATCCACTGCGGATCATTTAATTCCTTCGTAAACGGACCAATGACAACGGTATCCGTTCCAAGGGCAACATTCTCCAAAGCAGCGTCCATCGTAATCCGGTAACCGAGATCGCGGCAAAGCTTTTTGTATTCGGCAGAATCACGGTCATAGGGATCAAGACCGGCAGCCGTCATAATCGCTTTAGCTGCAGGCTGCAGCAGCGTATCCATATCGAAGAACGCCATGCCCCGTTTTCCGGCCAGCGCTTTGGCGAGCGTCGTTTTGCCCGCTCCAGCTCCGCCTACAAAAAACACGAGCTTACGGGTCATTCGAATCCGCCTCCGGCTTGCAACTGCTTCCACACCGTTTTATTGCTGTACTGCCTTTCCGTGCTAATATCCTGACCGAACCAATCCGGGGCTGTAAACGCATTTGCTAGCTCGACGGAATCAAACTCCACCTCAGCCACCGTTAATTGAATTTGGTCGTAGATGTCGATCTCAATGACGATTCCGTTCCACTCCGCCGTAATCCGGTTTTTCGTCAGCGGTACTGCGCCAAATGCTTGAATGACTTGAGAATAGATTCCTTCCGAGATGGAGTATTCAATTTCCTCACGCGCAAGGCCATTGCCTTTTTTGAATGTATGGGTAAACGTCACTTCGCCAGTTGTCACATCCGTTATGCGACGTACTCTTAGCTCCTGATTGGCGTCCAGTGCCAAATAGGTTTGCTCAATCCGCTGCTCCGATCGTTTAACCAGCTTGTCAGCGATCGCGTCTAAGGGCTGTGCCAGCAGAAACTTCCGTTCAATCTCAAGTGCCATCTGTCATTCTCCTTCTTATGAAACAACGTTTATTCTCATCATATCATAACGAGGTTTTGGAGCGTCAGCGCAATTGCATCATATAGAAGAAGATGTCGTAAGCCACTCCTTCTTTCTATATAAATAGATTACATTCGTTCATTATGAAAGGAGAGGCTGAAATGGGGTTGTTTGCAGACGATTTACTACAAGATAAGGTCGTTCTGATTACAGGAGGCGCAACAGGCTTGGGACGGGCTTTGGCAGAAAAATTCGCGGCACTCGGAGCGAGGGTTGCCATTGCAAGCCGGCGTGAAGAGATACTGAAGCAAGCATCGATCGAGATGAGCACCGAACAAAACCCGGTCTTCTATAAAAGCTGCGACGTTCGCGAGCCCGCTCAAATCGAGGAGCTTATCAGTGCTGTGGAGCATCATTTTGGCCGAATCGATGTGCTTGTGAACAATGCTGCCGGCAATTTCATCAGCCCAACGGAAAAGCTTTCTCCACGCGCAGTGGATGCGGTGTTGAACATTGTGCTGCACGGCACCTTTTATACGACACTTGAGGTAGGCAAACGATGGATCGAGCAAGGACATCGCGGTACGATGCTGAATATCGTCACAACCTATGCCTCCACCGGCTCCGGTTATGTTGTGCCTTCGGCCGCAGCCAAAGCCGGCGTTTTGGCGTTGACCCGGTCGCTTGCCGTAGAATGGGCGCGTTATGGCATTCGCCAAGCTGCAATAGCCCCGGGACCTTTCCCTACTGAAGGAGCATGGTCCAGACTGTCGCCGACACCTGAATTTGAGCAAAAGATGATTGACCGCATTCCGCTCAGGCGTACCGGGGAAAAGGAGGAGCTCGCGAATCTCGCTGCTTTCCTAATTTCTGACTATGCCTCCTATATTAATGGAGAGGTTGTTACTATCGACGGAGGTGAATGGCTTCAAGGCGCCGGACAGTTCAACGGACTTAGGGACGTTACCCCGCAGCAATGGGAAATTCTCTCCGAGTTAACGCGTAAAGGCAAATAACCGTTATTCCCTCGGTGAGGCAACTGGCTGCAGCTTTATGATATACTGCAAAAATAAAACATGTATATATGGAGGGCTTTAAAGTGAAAATTTACGTCATTCTCTCATTTAATGAAGAAGGGATGGACAATGTGTACGTCGGCGACGACGAGGAGAAAGCGCTGGCATTCACTCCCGCGGATTTCGAAAACTGCGATGCGCTATTCGTGGAAATATGGGAAGACGGCGAGAAGGTCGATGATTTCCGCCTCGAAGAAACTAAGAATATCGACTAGCCTCGCTATATCCATAACCTGCAACCTTCCCAGTTACCACTCCGTCTAGACTAGGACAACATAGAATGGGAGAGGTACATAATGGGAAAAGGCAGTTTGGCAGTATTGAAAATCGCGGCGCTCGCAATCTCTGTCTCGCTAATTGCAGCAGGTTGCGGAAGCAAAGGAGATTCGGCTGACTCCAATGTCTCGGCCGGCAATACAGCCACAACGGAATCTAGTCCAAGCAGCAGCCCTGACCAGGAACAGAACAGCAACAACAGCAGCAACAGCAACAGCAACAGCAGCAACTCAAATTCGGAGGCTGAGCTCCAGCCGACCGAGACGCCAGTTGTAACCGAAGCGCCTCCTGCACAAGAGCCGGAGTCTGCGGAACAGCAAACAGCAAAGCCAAACGAGAAACCGGAAGCTTCACAGAAGCCGCAAGCATCGGCTAAACCGCAAGCGACTGCCAAGCCGCAAGCAACGACGAAGCCGGCAACCGCGAAGCCGAGTCAGAAGCCCGGCGCAACAGCTGCACCAAAGCCAACGCCAAAACCTTCGGATAAGCCTGCAGCCTCGGCAAAGCCAACGCAGAGGCCTTCGGCGGATGACGTTAAACCTGGCGACATCACATCTAAAATCACTTCCGATATCCAAATTGCCCGTATGATTGAAGCAAGCTCAGAAAGCATCGCTGACGTCTACGGCTTCGATCCGGACGATCTGCTGGAGGATGGTGTCTTCTTGCAGGCCATGATGAATACAAAAGCAAGTGAGGTTGTCGTCGTTAAGCTGAAATCAGCTAAAAACTATGATGCTGTTAAAGAAGGCTTCACGAAACGCGCGGAGCGGATTCAAAAAACGTTCGAAACCTATTTGCAAGACCAGTATGAGGATGCTCTAAACTATCAAATCGTTCGAAACGGCAATTACGTGCTGTTCACGATTACACCAGAGCAGGATAAAGTGAAGGAAATCTTCAACGGTTTCTTCAAAAAATAAGGAACGACAAAGAGGAATGAACGGGGCATAACCCCCGTTCATTCCTCTTTTATTCAATTAACTCAAACCTCAGACACAGTAACGAGCGCCGACAGCGTTTTCACCATATGCTCCAACAGCTCCGGAACGTCCTCCATTTGATCCTCATTGATTTTACGATGGAACGCCAGCTCGATTGTGTTCAAATATTGAGGGATCTGCTGCCCGTATCCGAATGACAAGGTTTGAACGGGCGGTTCATCAGGCTGCCAAATGTCCTGGATGATCGTTTCAACTTGCGCGCACTGCCTATCCACATTCTCTATTGGCATATGGAAAAACAACCTTAGCGTGCACGCTGGGTTTTCCCCTTCCACTGCCAGCAGCTCTGAAGCCAAATCTTTCAACGAAGCCTCCAGCTGCAGCTCAGCCGATAGCTCGCTAGAATCCCCCAATGTAAACCGAAGGGCAAACAGCCTCGACATAACCGCCATCTCCAGCCGGTCAACCCGATGCGTGATCCGTATCGTGCTGTCGAGATTGTCCAAATCATAGGCATAATTTTCGATGGCCACTTTCAAATTATCAAACACGGTAGGATCGAACAACTGCCATCCTCTCCTTCAATCAAATTCATACCCGATAAGCTTAGTTAATAGTATAAATGCTGAAAGATGAGCTGTATATTGTCTCATGACAAATAAATAGAACCAAGCCTCGCTCCCCCATAGGAACGATGTCTGGTTCTATTCCACAGCCTTTCTAGCCTAGCTTCTATTCAATAATTAGTATTCTCGGAGAAGTACGGGCCAGCCAACGGGAAGCATGCCACGCTCCGAAGCTGGCAGCAGCCGCACTGATAACGGACGCCACTGCAATGCCAAACGGCGGTAAAATTAGCGGAAGCTTGGCGATGCCATAATCCAGCAGCAATGATTTCAATAAACCCGGCAAGCCGAAAATGCCAATCGCGATGCCGAGTCCTGCGCCAATCAATGTCAGAACGGCGACGCCTAGCGTAATTGCGCCCCGAATAGACGCATTCGTCATACCGAGTGATTTATAAATGCCATAGGTTCCGCTTTCTTTCCATACTGAAATACGGCAAACGCTATAAATAATCATAAAGGTTACACCCACGAACAATAGAGCCAGCAGTCCCAATGGCACAATCAACACTCCGGTCGCTTCTTTAAATTCCGAATCCAGCAGCGTCTGCTGTGTTGCGGCAGTGACGGATTGCGGATATTTGCCGTTTAATTCGGCGACATATTGATCCGCAATCCGGGAATCATGCAAATTAATAAAAGCGACATCTGCGTCATGATTACCCGTCACACCGCTCATATTCAGTGCATCAGCCATTATTCTAGCTGAGTTGGACATATTGGCAATTGCCTGATAGATCCCGCTCACCAGCATCGTATGCTTACGGCCGTCAATATAAATTTCCATTGTGTCTCCGACTTCTTTGCCAAGTCTGCTGGCTACGTTAATGCCTATAGCCATTTCGTTTTTAAGAACCGGATTGCTTCCCTTAAGAACGGTAAAGCCCAGATTATCATAGCTGCCGTCCAGCACGCTAAGGGAGATACTTGCCGAACCCTGAGAGCCTTTCTCCAAAGGCAAAACGCCATTCAGCAAAGTGAGCCAGCCCGCGTCTTTGACTCTTTCGTCACCCTTCACAAGCGCTTCAAAATCTTCGCTGGAGTAAGCCTCCTTGTTGTAAAACGATACCGAAATATCCGACGAATCATAGCCCCACTGAGCGGCGGTTTGCTTAATCGAGACAATACTATTGAGTAAGACGCAGCTAAATACGAGAACAGCCGTCGTCACAGCTGCCAGCGCTACAACGAGCGTGGAGCTTTTTCCGTTTTTGACGATATGCTTAAAAGCGATAACAGCCTTAATCGGCCAACGTCCAAACGTCATGCCCGAACTTGTACCAAGACGGCGGGCCATCCGCCCGCTTTGCGCTTCCGACATGCCATAGCGAATCGCTTGTGCAGGCTGTACCGATTTGATTTTCTGGCTGAAGGACATCACACAACCAATTACAAGCAGCAGCAGGAACATTCCCGCGGCTATCGCGAGCCATTCGCCCTCTTGAAGAGCCAATGCGTTAGAATCCGAAGTTTTCAGAACGGACAGGGAGTTGTTCAGAATAAGTGCCGATGCGAAGCGGCTGATGACAAGTCCCGGTATAATAGCGGCCGTCGCAAGAAGCGCATATTCCAGGGCATAAGCTCCAACGATTCTTGCGGAGGACAAGCCCGTCGACTTCAGGATGCCGATGGTCCGGTAATTAGATAAAATAGCATCAGAAATCGTAAAACCAATCGTGAACAACGCGATAAACATCATCACGATACCGAGACCTATCATTACAAAGCCGATAATCCGGTTCAAAATTAAGTAAAAGGCCGTTATTTCCTCAAACTCTACTTTTCCTTCTAAATAAGGAATGCCGAAGTGCTGTTCAAAGCCTGCCCAATACTCGCCTTGACGCTCATAGTCTTGAAACCGCAGCCCTAGCATATAACTGTCGCTGCCCTTTTGCCCTTCCATGTTCTGCATATAATCATTATGATTCATCCAGATACGCGAGGTAGTCGAGAACGGTGCCCCGAATGGAAGATCAATGACGACTGCAGATACCTGGAGTTCGAAAACCCCTGTGCCTGTCTTAAACGACAGTATATCCCCTGGCTTTATTCCTTGCGTATAGGCTAGAGAGGTAGGAATCCAAGCCGTTCCTGCCTTTGGAGCATTCTCGCCTGTTCCATCTGCAAACAATAACCGGTCTACCGAAGGAGATTGAGCGGGCGTATCCATCATCATTACATATAGATTAGGCAGCTCTTCACCCTTGTAGCTGACTCCTGACAAATAGCGGAACGGAACCGGCGCTGAAGCGGCAGCGCCCTCCTGCTCGTTCCACCATTGATAAAGCTGCTGCGGATCATGCAGACCTTTCGTTATCGTCAAAATCTGATGAGCACCGTTCGTCCGCTTATGCACATCATTAAATAAGTTGTCCGTGTTCGACAGCACCGTTGCCGATGTGCCAAGCAGCAGGGCAGCGAGCAGAATCAGCAGCGCAATGAGACCGTTTTGCAGCTTTTTTCTAAACAGGCTTGCGCGGCAAAGCGCCCATATCGCCCTCATTGCTGCTCCCTCCCCGTCACATAGGCGAAAATGACGCTTTCGCGCTGCTGCACGGATTGCTCATCATACTTGTCAAACTCCAATATGCCGCCAACCTTGCCATCGCGAATATAGATCAGCCTGTCAGCCCGGCAAGCCGCTTTGATGTCATGGGTAACCATCACGATCGACTGCCCTTGACGGTTCCTCGCCGTTAAAATATCGAGAATCGCCATGCCATGCTCATAATTCAAGCTGCCTGTCGGCTCGTCGGCAAATAAAATATCGGGGGAATTCACTAAGGCCCGCGCGATTGCAGCCCGCTGCTGCTGGCCGCCGGAGGTTTGGGAGGGCAGCCGGTTGCGCTGACCTTCGATTTCCATCGCTTCCATCAGCAATTGCGTTTTATGCCGCACCGCCTTAGGCTCGCCGCCCGCGATATAGGCGGGCAAAGCGATATTTTCCATAATCGTCAAATCCGGCACGAGGTTGATACTTTGATAGATATAGCCCAACTTGCTTGCCCGGAACGAAGCCATTTCTCTCTCGCTGTAGCCGTCGACTCTCTCACCTCTGTATGTAACTTCTCCCGCCGTCAATGCATCAAGGCCGCTTAGCATATATAACAGGGTCGACTTCCCGGACCCCGAATTGCCCATAATAACGGTGAAATCTCCCTCATAAATCTCCAGATCAATATTGCGAATCGCATGGTACTGCTCGCTCCCTGTCGAATAGGTTTTGCACAGGTTGCGGGCTTCTATTATCGCTTGCTTAGTCATCAGTCAGCCCTCCGTATCGTCATTATGACTTTATTCTAGCGGGCCAATCTATATAGTCGCTTATCAAATTATGAATAAATCCTTACAGCCCTCATACCAGCGGGAGCGTAAAAGAGAACGCAGTTCCCTTGCCGCTTGCGCTTTGAAAATCGATATAGCCTCCGTGTGCCTCAACGATATGCTTGCATATGGACAACCCGAGGCCCGTTCCCTCACTTACTTGGCTCTGCCCGGCTTTGCCTTGATAGTAACGTTCGAATATAAACGGCATGTCCTGCGGCGAAATGCCGGACCCTGTGTCCGCGACCGTAATCCGCAGCTGTTCCTTCCCATGGATGCAGGCCTGCTCAACTCGTATCGCGATCCGGTCTCCGGGCGCTGTATGCTTCAGTGCATTGGCTACCAAGTTAACGACAACCTGCTCGATTCGCACGGCGTCCGCACGGATCAGCACATCTGGAATTTCCTCTG
This sequence comes from Paenibacillus radicis (ex Gao et al. 2016), assembly GCF_014641555.1. Classification (GTDB taxonomy): domain Bacteria; phylum Bacillota; class Bacilli; order Paenibacillales; family Paenibacillaceae; genus Pristimantibacillus; species Pristimantibacillus radicis. Next base: position 268,223 of record NZ_BMHY01000008.1, on the reverse strand, counting down.
CCTGCGGTGCGTCAACATCGATGCCCGCCGTCCGCACGTAATGGGCGCTTGGCTGAATAATCGCCGAGAACAACGCTCGGCTGTAGCTTTCTACGGGAACGACCGAAATTTGACCTAGCTCCTTTAAAGCATGGAGCAGCAAATCGTCAATCAGTCTTGCCATCGTGTCCGCCTGTGTCTGCATGACTTCCATATAGGCCATCACCGCAGGGAGATCCGGACACACTCCTGCCTGGATGGCTTCAATATAGGCTTTGACCGTCGTGAGCGGCGTTTTCAAATCATGGGAAATGTTCGTAATGAGCTCTTTCTGCGCCTGCTCCTGCTCTTGCTTGCGAAGCTGAAGATGCTGCAGCTCCAGCCGCATTTGATCAAACATCACGTACAGCTCGCCCCATTCATCGGATTGAAGGCGCTCGATCTTTTGCTCATAATGCCCTTTCAGCATCGCCTCCGAGTGATCCTTCAAATCGGCAATTGGCGCTATAGCGTCCCGCTTCAGCTTCCGGTTCAATACGATGAGCAAAGCCAGCAGAGAGAGGGATAATACACACAGCAGGATGATCAGAGTGGCTTGCGAAGAGCTCTGCGCCTCCTGCTTATCCAAATGCCCTTGTGGCACGGTGAAAATCGCATTCGCAATTTGTGAATTCGTCCCTTCTTCAATAACAGGGAAAGCGATCCGGTATTCTTCGCCAGAGTCCATTTTCGCCGCATATAGATCATAGTGCAGTGACGTTCGCATATCGAGGCTAGACATAGCTTCTCCTTCAGATGAATAAACGACTGTGCCGTCAAGAAGGGCAACCGTTAGTCCCATCTCCCCTAGTCTGGATTCGAGCATCTTACTCCAGTTGCCCGATTGCCCCAGCTTCTGCAAGACGCCCTGCTTCTCCAGCTCCAGCATCACGGCATTTGTTTTTAACCGCACCTCATTGATCACTAAACCGGCAGACCTGCTGTCTGTTGAACCCGCAAGCAAATAGACGCCAATGCCCGCTATGCCGATCAAGCAGACCAATGACGCTGCCAGCCACCTTTTTAACCAGACGCTCAAATAACCATCATTGATCATCCTGAGCTTCATCCCTTGTGCTGAATTTATAGCCGACGCCCCAAACGGTCCGCAAGTAGAATGGCTTGGATGGGTCTGCCTCCAGCTTCTCGCGAAGCCTGCGAATATAGACGGTAATCGTATTCTCATCTCCATACGCGCCATATCCCCATACCGCATCAATCAGCTGACTCTTTGAAAACACCTGATCCGGATGCTCCGCCAGATGCAGCAGCAGTTCAAATTCCTTCGCAGACAAGGAGATCTCCCGGTCATTCACCGCTGCTCGATATCCCTTCTTATCAATCGTGATCGCACCGCGCCGCAGTGAATCGTCTTGCTCCTTCTGGGCACGGCTTATTCCGTCCAGCCTGCGCAAATGCGCCTGAACTCTGGCGACAAGCTCGCTTAACGAAAAAGGTTTAGTCATATAGTCATCGGCCCCAAAGCCGAGTCCAAGCACTTTATCGGTGTCGCTGCTGCGAGCGCTTAACAGAAGAAGCGGAGTTGCATGCTTCTCGCGAATGTGGCGGCACAGCTCCATCCCGTCAGCATCAGGCAGCATAATATCCAATATAATGAAATCCGGCACATACGTCTCCATTGCTTCTCTTCCCTCACGCCCGGTTCCGAACGTCAGAACCTCATAGCCGTTAACCGTCAAATAATCTTTAATAACCCGCGCTATCGCTTCTTCGTCTTCGATGACCAGAATGCGCTTTTTCCGTTCGTTCATCATAGCTGCTTGGCTCCAATCCGCGAATTCGCTATCGATCCCATTCAGGCTACCATTTCGACAAATGGGGCGAATTTCCTGTTATGACATTCATATAAGCATATAAAAAAGGCTTTGCCGGCGGACTTGGAGGCGGCTGCTGGTCTTAAAGCATCCACACCGATATCAGAGAACACCGATGCCAAGTAGATAATTATGTGAATTGGAGATAGAGTCTGTATTGACGCTTACCATTTATCCACTTTAGTAATGAATGGTCGTTTTATATATAAATGCTTCCTCATCCTGAGAAAATAAAAAACACCCACATCATGTGAGTGCTTCAGGTGAAGCTATAGCTATATAGGTTTCATTTCAATTTCGCCGCTTTTGCATTTCCGGATAAACTCACTCATAGCTGCCCGGGATTCAGGCGTATGATCGCTGCGGGGATCAGTCAGAACACCAACAGGATCAATGATCCGAGCTTCGTTATCGCCAGTAGCTCCGACAGTTACTCGTATAGGTTGTCCTTCAGCAGTAAGGACGCCAGGCAATACTTTTCGTGTCATAAGATCACACCCTTTTACTTGTAGTATAACCGAATTATCTGTTTTGACACAACACCATAGATGCCCATATTAAGCCCCATTACAGGCATGGCATTGAACGCATGCGTAAAATAGTCACGCTTATCCGTCTTGGGCGTCAAGGCAAGAAAGCCATCATATCCAAGATCAACACTGATCTTGCCGGCAAAACCAACAAGCAGCCTTGCGACATTCTCATAATACCTCGGCGGGACATCGTTTCAATCCGCAAATTCGCTATCAATCTATGTTAAATCTACTATTTCGACAAAATGGTGTAAATTTCCTGTATTGTATCAAGATCCGCATATAAAAAGGCTTTGCCGGCGGACTTGGAGGAGACGACCAGTCATTCTCTGACCGGCAGCTCTCTAAAGTCTACTACGACAAAGCCTTTATTGAAATAACACTCATTTATTTAGGCAGATCCAGCTGCCATGACACGCCGTACCGGTCCTCTACCCAGCCGAATTTTGCACTAACCGGTGTTTCTGCAAGTGACATCAGTACTGCGCCACCGACAGACAATTGCTCGAATACGCGGTTCAGCTCCTCTTCCGTATCGCAAGAGACAAAGAGAGAAAGTGCTGGCGTAAACGAATGCTTATGCTGCTTGTCCAAATTGTCGATGCACATGAACTGTTGGCCTTTCAACGTGAATATGGCGTGCAGAACTTTCTGCTCGTTGCCTGGCTCTACTGGAATACCAACATCACTGAAGCGTGTTACTTTATCAATACGGGAATCGTCAAAAATCGAGGTGTAAAATTGAATCGCTTCCTCCGCCTGTCCGAAAAACATCAGAAACGGACTAATCTTCTGCGCTGCTTGCCCCATGCTTCCTCACCTCATCTACAAAATTGCTTTCGAGCACATGGTAGCATGATGAGCGGCAAATCTCAAGAATGGGCGACAAGGCTGCGGCGATAGGCCCAATGGTTGGTCGGCCCATGGCCGCCGCCAATGGTAATTCCGTCCTCGATTGCCGCCTGAATGAAGGCTTTAGCCTGTCTCGCCGAAGCCTCCACACTAAGCCCTGCCGCTAGGCCAGCCGTAAGCGCAGCGGAATATGTACAGCCCGTACCATGCGTACGGGCGGTTTCCACCCGCTTGCCCGACAACTCGCTGAAGCTGCTCCCGTCAAAAAGCAAATCAATCGCTTCCTTGCCTTCCTCATGCCCGCCTTTAATAATGACATGCTTTGCGCCAAAGGCAGCAAGCCGTCTTGCCGCCTCTCTCTTATCGGCGCTGGTGCGAATCGGGATGCCCGCCAGCCGCTCCGCTTCCGGAATGTTCGGTGTAAGGACAGCAGTGAGCGGAAGAAGCTTTTCCGTCATAGCCCGAATTGCTTCTGCTTGCAGCAGCGATGCCCCGCCTTTAGCAATCATAACCGGATCAACGACGACCTTCGTCCAGCCGAAGAAAGCGATCGCCTCCGCCACTGCGGTAATGATTTCAGCACTGAACAGCATCCCTGTCTTCAACGCATCCACGCCAATATCGCTGCCGACAGAATGAATTTGCGCGGTAACAGCTTCTTCGGCAACCGGGTAAACGCCTTGTACGCCAAACGTGTTCTGTGCAGTTAACGCGGTTAGCGCAGACATGCCGTAAACGCCAAGCTCCTGAAAGGTTTTCAGATCCGCTTGGATGCCTGCCCCGCCCCCGCTGTCGGAACCGGCTATCGTCAACGCCCTCGCTATTCGGCCCTCTATCTGCTCCATGATTTTCCCCCGTTCCTATTTCTCTTCTTCATTAATAGGTAAATCGCCCGGGAGCAAAAGCCTCCATCATTTCCGGAAGCTTAATGCCGTCGATATAATCAGCAACTGCCTTGGCAGTCACCGGACTAAGCAAAATCCCGTTGCGGTAATGACCTGCCGCCATAATCACGCGGCCGGATTCCTCGAGCGGTCCAAGCAGCGGATATCCGTCCTGCGTCGAAGGGCGGAGGCCCGCCCACCGGTGGAAGGGTGTTTGCTCCGCAAGAAACGGAAACGCCTGCTTATTCCAGTTGCGCAGCCGTTCGATACCCCGCTCCGTTACTGTCGTATCGAAGCCTGCTACATCCTCCGAGGCGCCGCATACTAAAGTGCCGTTCTCCTTGGACACCAGATATCCCTGATTGCTGAACACCATATGGTGAACCGGATTGATCTCCGCCTCATAGGCGCAGATTTGCCCCCGAATCGGATAGACTGGAATGCGGATGCCCAGCGTCTCCTCCAGCTCCTGCGCCCATGCCCCCGTGCATACGAGCAGCCGGTCGCCGCCAAAGCGCCGGCCATCCTTCGCTTGCACAACGACCGCATCCCGCCATTCCGCTACTTCTAGTCCGCCTAATTGTTCATGAAAATGAACGCCAGTCAACCGGCATGCATGCTCCAGCGCCTCTACATAGTCCGGTGCGTAAAGATGACTTTCGGCTGGTGTATAGAGTGCCGCTTTTACTTGCCTAGAAAGCAGCGGCTCCTTGCGGAAGAGTTCGTCTCCTTCCAGCAGAACACCGCTGGAGCCGTGCTCCCGCTGCCATAGCAGCCGCCCCTCCAGCGCCAGCCGGTCCGCCTCATGATATGCGATATAGAGACTGCCGGAATCGCTGTATTCGAAGTAGCGTCCGGAGATGGACCGGATTGCATCTCGCCACCCCGGATACAGCCTCAAGCTTTCCTTGCCCAGATGAAAAAAAGCGTCTGGCCCTTCAACATTTTCCGAGAAGGGCGCCAGCATGCCCGCAGCCGCTCCCGATGCTTGACCGCCACAGCGATTGATCTCAAGCAAGATTGCTTGATGACCGCGCCGCTGCAGCTCGAAGGCGCAAGAGAGGCCGATAACGCCTCCGCCCATAATGACTACTGTTTCCCCCATCGCTGTACCAGCTTTCTGATCCTAAATTTCGCAATTGCTTCTATAATAAGTGCTATTTCAATAGAAACTGTTCGTGCCCGCTGCTTGCCGAGGCATAGCGTTTTTTCGCAATTCTGCCAGATAAATAAGACAGCCTGCCAGCTTCAATCGCCAGCTTCATCGCCATTGCCATACCTACCGGGTCCTTCGCTTTCGCAACGGGCGTATTCATCAGCACGCCTGCGACGCCGAGTTCCATCGCCTGTACAACGTCAGCGGCTGAGCCCAGACCGGCGTCAACGATGATCGGCACCTTCGCTTCCTCTACAATAAGTCCGATATGATAGGGATTGAGGATGCCCAATCCCGTGCCGATTGGAGCCGCACCCGGCATAACTGCCGCTGCCCCTGCCTCCTCCAGTCTTTTGCACAACACGGGGTCATCCGAGGTGTACGGAAGCACCGTGAAGCCCTCTTTAACGAGTATTTCCGTCGCCTTCAGCGTCTCCAGCGGATCCGGCAGCAGCGTACGCTCATTGGCACTAATCTCCACCTTAATCCAGTCGCTGAGTCCCGATGCCCGGGCAAGCCTCGCGATGCGCACCGCTTCGTCGGCAGTGCTCGCACCGGAAGTATTCGGCAAGTAACGAAAGGCTTCGCCCTCTACGTGCTGGAGAATGGAATCATCCTCCGTTGAGGCCAGATTGACGCGGCGAATTGCAAACGTCAGCACCTCAGCACCGGAGGCTCGAATCGCCTCCTTTTGCACATAAGGATTCGGGAATAGTCCCGTGCCGATAAAAAACCGCGAATGCAGCTCATGTCCCCCAATATGCCAGGTATCCTTTTTCATGCGCTCAGCCCCCTCCGACAAAATGAACCAATTCGATCTTCATCATCGGACGAACCTCTGCCGCCACCCACTGCTCTTTCGTCAGCACGACTCCATCCGCTTCCACAACAACCGGCCTGTCTTCCAAACCGAAGTGAATGACGACCTCTTCAATCGTACGGGCTTCCAGCTCCTGCTTCTGTCCGTTCACAATCAGTTCCATTCCGTTATTCCCGTCCTTCCAGCTTGCTTAGAAAAGCCCGGCAAGTTCCGGCTACATCCGCGCTGCCTACAATTTCGCTGACAGCACAAATTCTTGTCGCCCCTGCGGCAATCACTTCATCTACGTTGCTGAGCTTAATGCCGCCAATGGCAACGAAAGGGATACGAATCCGGCTCGCTACTTCTTGCACGTAAGCAACCGTTACCGGATCGACGACGTCCACCTTCGTCTTTGTCGCAAAAACCGGTCCGACACCGATATAATCAGCACCCTGCTCCTCCGCGAGCAGCGCCTCTTCGATCGCATGCGTGGAGATGCCGATTATTTTATCCCCCACCAATTGTCTGGCCTCTTGCAGCGAAAGATCATTTTGACCCAGATGAATACCATCAGCGTCAACCTCCAGCGCGATATCGATATAATCGTTGACGATAAACGTCACGCCATGCTTGCGAGTCAATTCGCGGAGCGCCTTTGCTTTGCGCAGCACCTCTTCCCGGCTGCTGTCTTTATCACGCAGTTGAATAATATCCACTCCACCGGCAATAGCTTCCTCCATCACTTCCAGCAAATCACGGCCCGGGTGAAACTGCTCTCCCGTAATCGCATATAAGCGAAAATCCTTCATACGTTCACGCTCCTCTATTCTTTTATGAACCGATATAACGGGCATAGATCGACTTCGCGCGTACAAGATCTTCCGTTCCTTGCACGAGAACGCGTCCGTCTGGAAACAGCACGAGACGCTCTCCCTCCGGCAGCTCCGCCTTCAGCAAGTAGGCGTTCAACTCCACCTTTACAGCCGCAGGCTCCAGACGCTTATGCCATTGCTCCAGAGAAAGCGGACCTCGCCCGGATATTTGCACCGTGCTTCGGCCGCATAGCGATACGGTAGAATCCCGCTCCGTAATTTGCAGTGCAGGATATTGCTTCAACTGGCAGCAGGGACACTGCTTGTTCGGCTCGCCTAGCTTCATCTCGAAATAGTGATTATTCCACACATCAAATGTCACGAGGCTATTTCTTCTTGCTTCCTGCGCATCGACCAAAAACTTAAGCGCCTCAACGGCTTGATAAGAGGCGACGATATCAACGACCGGCGATATGACGCCGATCGTATCGCAGGTTTGTCCGCTGCTCTCCCCCGAGGACAAAAAGCAGCGCAGACAAGGCGTCTGCCCGGGCACCAGAATGGCGCTCATTCCCCGCGAGCTAACCGCTCCTCCGTAAGCAAATGGAATGCCTTTGCGAAAGCAGGCATCATTGAGCAAAAACCGCGTTTCGAAATTGTCGGTGCCATCCAGCACCAGATCGATGCCATCCAGCAGATCATCAATATTGTGGACCGTTACGTCCGCCACAATGGCCTCGATCCGCACATCGGAATTAATGCGGCGAAGCTTCTTTTCAGCAGCAATCGCCTTCGGATAACCCTGCTCGACATCCTCTTCATCGAAGAGCATCTGCCGCTGAAGATTGCTTTTTTCCACATAGTCCCGGTCTACGAAACGAACACGTCCAACGCCTGCTCGAACCATATGGTTCGCCAGCACCGTACCGAGCGCTCCCATTCCAATAATAAGTACGGCACGTTCGCTCAGCTTATGCTGTCCGCTCTCGCCAATGGGGGCAAACAGCATTTGCCGGGAGTACCGCTCCTGCCGGCTTTGCTGGTCTAGCTTTTGCTGCGCTTGTTCTTCTTGCTGCTCTGCCATGTGGCCTGCCTCCGTTCATCGTATTTGCATGGAGTCAACCATGACATCTCTATAGATTGCGAAAGACCTCTTTCGCCTCGTAAGCTTTGCTAATCTGTCCGCGCTCCGTCAGCCAATCAATGACTGATTTCCAAGATTGCTCGGATTGGCTGCCGAACGGCTCGGAGCCAGGGTCCATCAATGGAAGCAATACAGCCAGACTTTGTTTCTCAATGTCCGGATCAAGCGGAAAATCCTTGCTTTGCTTATCCAGCAGCAGTCCCAGCGCTTCATCCGGATGACTTGCCGTATAGGCCTGCCCTTTCGCCGCTGCTTCTATAAATTTCTTAATTGCACCGCTTTTACGCTCCAAGCCTTTCTCGCTTGCTGTCAGCACCAGCTCGTAATAGTCCGGAACGCCGTAATCAGCAGGGTTAAAGGAGACGAGCTCCATGCCTTCCTTCTCCAGCAGCAGCTTCTCGTGATTGATATAGCCGCCGATGATGGCGTCCACCTTGTTCGTCGCCAGCGCCGGGATAAGATCCCAGCCAATATCGACATAGCCAAGACTAGCAGGGTCTCCGCCGTCTGCTTCGACCATCGTATTGACCATCGCTTCGTCCAGCGGAAGTGAAGGATAGCCGATTTTTCTTCCGGCTAAATCTTTGGGTGTCTTCACGCCCGAAGCCGCCGGAACAAACAGCTGATTGAGCGGATGGCGGACGATCGCCGCAACCGATACGACCGGAATATCCTCCGAGCGCGATACGGCTACTTGCATTTGATAGCTGAGCGCCAGATCGGCCTTCCCCGTTGCGACCAGCTTCAGGGCATCGCTCGTATCCGCCGGGGTCTGGAGCTTAACCTTCAAGCCCGCCTCAGCGAAATAGCCCTGCTGTTCTGCTGCATATAGAAAGGTATGAACCGCATTCGGATACCAGTCCAGCAGTACGGTCAGTTCTTCCGTCTTAGACTCCTCTTTCCCTCCATTGGAGGGGGATGAGCAAGCCGCTGTAGTTAGCAGCAGTAACATTACCGCTACGCCGATGGCAAACTGTCTGCGTATTCGTTGACTATAAAACATGAATGATTTCCTCCCGTTAGTCGGCCTATTTAATATAGAGACTATGATTTCATCGTTCTGCGTTGACCCAGCATCGTTTTCTCAAGCGCCTGCGCGGCTGCAAATAAGGCAATCCCCATAAACGACAATAGCAGGACGCCGGCGAAAACATCGTCGCCTCGCAGCATATTCGCCGCTCGTTTCGTAAACATGCCTAAGCCTGATTCGCCGCCCAGCCACTCGCCAAGCGTTGCGCCGCCAACGCTAATGGCCGCTGCCATTTTCAAACCGGTGAAAAACGAAGGCAGTGCAGACGGTATTTTCCACTTCATAAACAAATCTCGTTTACCCGCTCCCATCGTACGCAGCAGGTCACCGATCTCTGTGTCCGCCGAACGAAAGCCATCTGCTGTGTTCATGGCAATCGGGAAAAAGGTAAATAAAATAACGACTGCTATTTTGCTTCCAAGATCATAGCCGAACCACATCACCATGATCGGGGACAACGCTATAATCGGAATCGTCTGCGAAGCCACGATAAGCGGGTATATCGTATTCCGAGCTAACGCCGAGCTGTCGATCCAGATTGCAGAAAGTATGCCGCATACGACCGAGAAGGCTAAGCCAAGCAAAGCTTCGCCTAGTGTAACGACGAAATGCTTGCCGAGTACGTTGGCATTATCGAAGATCGATTCGAGAACCGCTGTTAGCTTCGGAAAAATATAATGCGGAATGTCGAACAGATTCGTAGCTGCCTCCCAGCATCCCGCTAACAAAAGTATGAACAGCAGAACCGGTACTTTCGCTTTCAGGCTGGTCATCATCCGGACGCCCCTCCCTGTACCCGGGTACTTCTGCTTGAAGCGGGGCGGATGCTTTCGAGAGACTCTCTCCCCGCATCGGCGGCATGATTCAGACGGCCAAACTGTTCCATTAACGCTCGCTTCAGAGCGACGAACCGCGTATCCAGCACCGTTTCATAAGTACGCGGACGCGGCAGTTCGATCTCGACGGATTGCAGCTCTGTAATCGGTCTTCGGGCAGCAACCAGCACCCGATCGGATAACAGCAGCGCTTCGTCGATATCATGGGTTATAAACAGAATCGTCTTTTTATGCTTCTCCCACACCTGAAGGAGCCATTGCTGCATACCGGTGCGCGTCATGGCGTCCAAAGCGCTGAACGGCTCATCCAGCAGAAGCAAATCGCCACCGCCAAGCAAGGAACGAAGGAAAGACACCCGCTGCCGCATACCGCCGGACAACTCATGGGGATATTTCAGTTCCGTTCCTTCTAGCCCTAGCTCGGGCAGCAGCTCCAGCACACGTCTGCGTGCCTCGCGCTTTGAGCTTCCTTGAAGCTCTAGCCCGATTGCCGCGTTATCCTGCACCGTCCGCCACGGCATGAGGCAATCGCGCTGCGGCATATAGCCGACGGCATTTTGCTTTGCTGTTGCGCTGCCGTTAACCGCGATGACGCCTGAACCCGGTACGAGCAGGCCCGCAAGCAGCCGGAATAGCGTCGTTTTGCCCATTCCGCTTGTCGCTACAATGCTGACGAACTCGCCTTTCTTAACTGTAAAGCTCAAATCGTGGAACAACGGCTCCTCGCCGGAAAAACCATAGTGCAGCCCTTGAACGGATAATGCATCCCCCTGCGGGTCTTCCGCCAGCTTCTCCCGCTTGCTCACACCGGCCACTCTTCCTGGCGGTATGCCATATCCCAAAACATATATTCCAGCTTCGACGCAATGAGGAAATGACGCTCCAGCTTGGCGAGCTCAGGCTCTGCCAGCCCCTCCGCCAATCGATCCATTACGCCGATGCACCAATCCGTCAATTCGCTAAACTCAGGCGAACCGTACATTCGTATCCATTCCCCGTAGAGCGGATGCTCCATCGCTGCAGAATCTTGTGTAAACAGTACGCCGATCTCCCGATAGCTCCACATGCAGGGCAGAACGGCTGCCGTCACTTCAGCAAGCGTACCTTGCGCTGCCACATCCAGCAAATATTTCGTATAAGCAACTGTCGTTGGAGACGGCTCTGTCGACTCCAACTGCTCCCGCGTCACGCCGAACTTCTCGGCATATTGCCGGTGCAGCCCCATCTCCACATTAAGTGTCGAGTCACAAAGCGCTGAGAACTTGCCCATCATCTCCAGATCACCGGCTTTAATGCTGCCGAAAGCAAACATTTTGGCATAGTCGATCAAATAGACATAATCTTGCATGAGGTAATATTTGAACCGTTCGGGGTCTAGCGTCCCCGCCTTGAGCTCCGCCAGAAACGGATGCCGATGGCTCTGCTCCCAGATATCTTTCGAGCCCTCATACAACCTGTCGCTGAATCGTTCTTTCACATGCATGTTTACCATTTTTCATCTGCACTCCTTTGCTTAGTAACCGTCGGTAACGTAAGCTAAGGCGCTCGAAACACAACAAAAAGCCATTCGAGAATAGACGAATGGCTTACAATTCGAAATGTTCTCTACGCCAGCATTACCTGGTTCAGATTAACGGTCAGGCAAACAAGTTGCCTATCTCAGCCGGACTTTATCCAGCACCCGCACTTCATATGCGATTTATCACCAATACTATAACTGATCATTCTCTATTAGGCAATACGAGGAAATTTGTATAGGGAGCTGTTGAGCATCTCTTGTTCCGTTTCCCGGCTAGAGTGTCGCTGACTCACTGCTAATTCCAGACGCCCCCTTTTAGAGGCATTTTATTTTTGCATATTTCCCCTCTGCACACACTTGCTCTTCGTATCCAATTGACTATCGGTAATATTTTTCCTTATTGTGTAATGAATCTACCTTATTTTCAGCCTGGTTGCACGCTATTGAACCAATAACGTCGAAAAGGTAACAACAGAGGAATTCAATTTCCGAATAGAGAAAAAAGTTCACTTAAAACCGCAAAAACTCTGATTTTGCTAGATTTCAACATGTAAATAAAGAAAAAAGTGTAGTTAAATAGCGAAGTTAGTCTTTAAGGTTCCGAACAACGATAGAAGCTGCGACGACAATAACATTATTGCCAGTAACAGTGCTACTCAGATTAACGACTATCTGTTTCAGTACAATTTTGGCGATAGTGTTGCTTCACTAGCTATCCGCCTCAGAAACTAACTAAATCCTTCGCCGTCCGCTCCCGGATACACCTTCCCCTCTCCGTGTCCCCTGTCAGCCGCTTCAGCACGTTCATGCGCTCCAGAGATCGAAGCGCCTCCGTTCTCAAGACTAGACTCAGCTCGCCCATAATCTTGATCTGGCCCAGTGCCGCCGCTACAATCACGCGGTCGTTCAGCAGCAGAAGCTCCGCGTTGCTCATCCGATCCAGTTTCGGCCCTTCCATCAGCTTTTTCACAAAAGCTTCATCGGTCCGATGCGCCGGGACGTACAGCATGTCCCAGTCCCTCTCGATCAGCAGATGCGGAAAACTCGCTACCAGCTCAGCGATTCCTGCCTCTGCCCCCTGCTGCTGGATATACATCTCCAACGCACGAAGTGCCGCCAAGCTTTCCTTCTTGCCAAACGGAGTATCCTCATCGCCCGAATTGTAATAGAATAGCTCAGCGAAATGCCCCGTAAAACGAGGGTGAGAAGTACGGTGCTGCAGCCCTTCAGATGAGTCATCATAGTAGCATTGGTAACGTTCAACAGTCTCAAATGACGGGTCGACCCAATAGCCTTTTTTCAGCTTTTGCGCAATGATTCGTTCCGCTTGGCGCAAGCACTCCTCTTCACTCCTGAACCTTTTATCGAGCATTCTGCCGTTTGTGTTGATCCGTCCAAAATGAACCGTGTATACGGGGCCGTTGCACGAAATACGCCAAAACTTATTTGATCGTTCGCTTTGAAATATAAATGCGCGTTGCATAGCAGAATCCCCCTAAAGCCCTATCAGCGCAAAAAAGGCCATCCCCTCAGCTTGCCGGGAACGGCCAATTGCTTGCTTAATTCGAATCTTTCTTAACGCTGGCAGAAGCGCCTGCGCCTTCATCAGCCTTCTTGCCGGCGGCCCCAGGCTTGCCGTTTTTGCTAAACACGCGCTTTACGCTTTTCGCTTTTGCTGCTTTATCCCAACGGCTCCAGCCTTTTTTGCCCGTTCCTTGCCCGATGCCGCTTTTCTTTTTTCCTTTGGTCAATCGTTACAGCTCCCTCGTCTATCGCAATCTACTAAGAAGTATTGTACCAATAGCAGGCGAACAATAGCAATGATTCCGGCAGAATGCTTTATTCCGCCGCTTCCTTTTCAGACATCCTTTTGATAAAATAAAGCCAACATCGCCGCATGCGACTGGCGAGATTCGAGTGGAATAAACCACGAGGAAGCATGCGGCTGCACCGTGCCGTTCGCCTGGGGAAAAGTATTTGCGGGTGCTCGTTTTTGACGAGCGCTCTGCGGATGCTTTTTTTTCATTTCACCCAAACAAGGAGGAACAAAATCATGGCCGTATTGATGAAAGCGAAAGAACCGGCGGAGCTTGCCTATGCCGGAGTCACAGCGCAGGTGGAAGCATGGAAACGGAGAGGCGTTCAGCCTTGTATCGCAACGCTGCTCGTGGAGGGCGATCCCGCTTCCGCCTACTATGCCGGGGCCAAACGCAAGCTTGCCGACCGGTTAGGCATTGCCTTCCAGCTCCACACCTTCAACTCCCGGGTAAACGAGAATGAATTGCTGGAACGAATCAGCCTGCTTAATGCTGACGCCAATGTTCACGGCATTATGCTGGAGCTTCCCCTGCCCAAGGGAATATCGACCCGTATCATCGAAAATGCGATCGATCCCGCTAAAGACGTCGACGGTGTAACGCCAGCGAATAAGCTTGCCGTGGTTACCGGTGATGCTGGTCTATATCCCGCTACGCCGCAAGCCTGCATCCGGCTGCTCAAGCATTACGGTTATTCATTGTCGGGGAAAAACGTAACGCTTGTCGGCAGAGGCCAGACGGTTGGCCTGCCATTGTTCCATATGCTGCAGAGGGAACAGGCCACTGTAACCGTGTGCCATTCCCGCACGACAGATATCGCTTCACATCTGCGGCATGCCGAGATTGCTTTCGTCGCAGTCGGCCACCCCAACATCGTTAACAAGGAGATGGTGCATGAAGGTTTGGCTGTCATCGATGCGGGAATAAATGAACAAGCAGACGGAAAAATCGTCGGCGACGCAGCAAGCGATATCGGAGATATCGTTGCCGCTGTTTCTCCTGTTCCTGGAGGCGTCGGTACATTGACTACAGCTATTTTGTTCGAAAACTTGATGAAGGCACTAGCTTCACAACAAGGAGAGGTTCTACGCAATGACTCCAATTAACTGGGATTACTCCATCCGCGACTTTGTTCAGCAATCGTCCAGCTCCAGCCCTACGCCAGGAGGAGGCAGTGTCGCCGCTCTCGCCGCAGCGCTCGGCGCCGCCATGACCTCCATGGTATGCAATCTGACGCAGGGCGAGAAATACGCCGACTTCCAGCCGCTAGTAACAGACGCACTAGCAAAAATGCAGCATTTCACCGGGCAATGCGAGGCGCTGCTCGCAGCCGACATCGCTTCCTTCGATACGTATATGCATGCAGTTAAGCTGCCAGCGGGGACGGACGAGGAGAAAACGCTGCGCAAGCAGGCCATTCAACTAGCTGCTATAAGAGCAATTGATGTGCCTCTGGAACTGATGAAAGCATGCAAGAATGGCCTCGAAAGCACCGAAAGTATAGCTAACGCCGCCAACAAAAATGTCATCTCCGACCTTGGCATCGGCGCCATTATGATGAAGGCAGCAGCCGAATCTGCGTTGCTGACCGTTCAGATCAATTTGAACAGCTTAAAGGATGCCGAGCTGAGCAGCCAATATAGCGATAAAGCGAACCGGCTCATGGAGGCAATCAGTACGTTGCATGTACAAACCTTAAAGACGGTTCAGACTCGTATCGCCATTAATTAGCTTTTGTGTGCGAAAGTCGCGCTAATAGCAGCGTAAGCCGTTCGCGGGCGGAGAACAATATTATGCTCTGTTTTTCGAAGACCCTGATCGAATAAAGGTAGAGTTAGTGGCACCTTAAGTATCCTCTCGGCAAAACAAAATGCAAAAGTGCATTTCATTTCCCACTATTTAGTCGATAAATCGATTCAAAATGCAAATCTGCATTTTGAATGCCGCATAATCACTCCATTCAACCAAATTTAGCCCATCAAAATGTACTTTTACATTTTGAAGCGAAAATACAGCCTTCTACCCCTTAACAACATGCACTTTTGCATTTTGAATGCCCTAGATGCTCTCAGCAGCCTTCATCCCCTCCCCCTGTGCCTCGCCCAACATTGACAGTGC
Organism: Paenibacillus radicis (ex Gao et al. 2016); assembly: GCF_014641555.1. Taxonomy (GTDB): domain Bacteria; phylum Bacillota; class Bacilli; order Paenibacillales; family Paenibacillaceae; genus Pristimantibacillus; species Pristimantibacillus radicis. Next base: position 252,867 of record NZ_BMHY01000008.1, on the reverse strand, counting down.
AAATTGGGATATGGTATATAAAAGAAAGAATTAGCACTCGAACGCAATGAGTGCTAAGCTAAATCGAAAGCTTCCCCAAATCGAAAGGAGCTCCTTCATGTCAAAGAAACAGTTTCAAGCCGAGTCCAAACGACTGCTCGAGATGATGATCAACTCCATTTATACGCAAAAGGAAATTTTTCTGCGCGAACTCATTTCCAACGCAAGCGACGCCATCGATAAAATATACTACAAAGCGCTCACAGACGATCAGCTGAACTTCGACCGTGACAGCTATTTTGTGAAAATCACTGCTGACAAAGCGAACCGGACGCTGACGATTTCCGATACAGGTATCGGCATGACCGAAGAGGATCTGGAGAACAACCTCGGCATTATCGCGAAAAGCGGCTCCCTTGCCTTCAAGAAAGAGAACGAAGCGAAAGACGGCCATAACATTATCGGCCAATTTGGCGTTGGCTTCTACTCCGCCTTTATGATCGCCGATGAAGTGACTGTTGTCAGCAAGGCGCTCGGCAGCGAGCAAGCCTACAAGTGGGAGTCGACGGGTGCAGACGGCTATACGATTGTACCTGCCGAGAAAGCAACTATCGGTACAGACATTACGCTGAAAATTAAAGAAAACACCGAAGACGACCAATACGACGAGTATTTGGACGAGTACCGTCTGAAATCGATTGTTAAAAAATATTCGGACTTCATCCGCTATCCGATCAAGATGGACATTACCAGCAGCCGTCCGAAGGAAGGCGAAGAGAATGAGTTCGAGAGCTTTACAGAAGAACAAACGGTTAACAGCATGGTTCCGATCTGGCGCAAAAACAAATCCGAGCTGACGCCGGAGGATTACGATAATTTCTACTTCGAGAAGCGCTACGGCTTCGACAAGCCGATCAAGCACATCCATATCAGCGCAGACGGTGCAGTCGTCTACAATGCGATTCTATACATTCCGGAGAATACTCCGTTTGACTACTATACGAAAGAATACGAGAAAGGCCTGGAGCTGTATTCGAATGGCGTCCTCATTATGGACAAATGCTCAGACCTGCTTCCGGATTACTTCGGCTTCGTCAAAGGGATGGTCGATTCGGAAAACCTGTCGCTCAACATTTCCCGTGAGCTGCTGCAGCATGACCGCCAGCTTCAGCTGATCGCGAAAAACATTAAAAACAAAATTAAAGGCCAGCTCCAAAGCTTGCTCAAGGACGAGCGGGATAAATACGAGAAGTTCTACGAATCGTTCGGCCGCCAGCTGAAATACGGTGTATACAGCGATTACGGCGCAAACAAAGACACGCTGCAGGATCTGCTGCTGTTCTACTCCTCGAAGGAGAAAAAGCTCGTCACGCTGGACGAATATATCTCCCGTATGCCGGAAGACCAGAAGTTCATCTACTACGCTGCAGGTGAATCCATCGCCCGTATCGAGAAGCTTCCGCAAACGGAAATTGTATCGGACAAAGGCTATGAAATTCTGTACTTCACGGACGATATTGACGAATTCGCTGTGAAAATGATTGCAAGCTACAAGGAGAAGGAATTCAAATCGGTATCCAGCGGCGATCTCGGCATCGAGCCGGATGCAGACGACAAGGACAGCAATGCCGAAGAGAACGAGAACCAGGATCTGTTCGCGCATATGGCTGGACTGCTGTCGGGTAAAGTGACGAAGGTCAAAGCATCGAAACGATTGAAGTCTCATCCAGTTTGTTTGTCCACTGAGGGCGAAGTGACGATCGAGATGGAGAAAATTTTGAAGGCGATGCCGAACAATCAAGATATCAAAGCTGAGAAAATTCTTGAAATCAACGTCAACCATCCGGTTTATGCCTCGTTGAAAGCGGCTTACGAGCAGGATAAAACGAAGGTTGATCTGTACACGAGCCTGCTGTACAACCAAGCGCTTCTTATCGAAGGCTTGCCGGTTCAAGATCCGGTTGAGTTCACAAACGATATTTGCAAAATCATGGTATAGTACCAAGACCATGATCAATCCCCAAGAACGGCTGAACATTCAGCCGTTCTTTTTTTGTTCATAGGGGTGTAAAAAACGCCGGTGACCGTCCAGATCGGCAAATCCTGCACCGTACATCCAGCCGTCCGTTTCACTGGGCTTGCCAAAGATGCTTCCTCCGGCAGCCTCCACTTTTTGAATAAAGGCATCTACTTCTTCTCTGCTTCCAGCGCCAATGGAAAATATGACTTCTGCGCTATGGGAAGTATCTGCGGTTGCTGCACCTGTAAATTTCTCAAACGCCGCATTCGGGAACAGCAGAATCGTTGTTTGGCCAACAACAAGCTTGGCTCTCTCGCTGCCAACGTTATCCGCATGAAATCCAATTTCATTGAAAAAGGCAGTTGACTTCTCAACATCTTTAACCGGCAGGTTAATCCAAATCTCCTGTGACATGGCTGCAGCCTCCTGAAATATATTATTTCAACAATTGATCTTCTTCATCTTCATACCAAGGATTCAGATGCACAAGCACCTCCTCGACATCGTCATGCTGCTCCATAATCGTCGTTTTGATTTTTTTGGAAACGTCATGGCCTTCCTGGATGTTCAAATCCGCAGGAATGCCGACACGTACGTCGATAATGATGTAGTGACCGTGCTCCCTTGCACGGATACGGTCGATTCGTTTTACTTCCGGCACGGAAATGACGAGATGCTCGTAGAGGTCCAACTTCTCCTGCTCCACCATTTTATCCATGAGGATGTCAATCGCTTCTTTCCCCATATGGTAGGCGAGCTTCAAGATGAAGTACGCGACGATAATTCCAGCGATGGGATCGCCGTAGCTGAGAAAAGCGATGCCGAAATGGTCTCCGATGAGCGCAGCTCCGACACCAACAACCGCCGCGATCGATGCATAGACATCGGCAAGATGGTCGTAAGCCGTAGCAATTAAGCTTTTATTATTCATTTGTTTGCCTAGACGGATGCAATACAGGTATAGCCATTGCTTCCATATCAGCGATACCGCTGCTACAGCCAATGCTAAATAGCTTGCTTGCACAGCAGGATGGAAAAAGGATTCAACGGAATGATAAGCAATATAAAAGGCCGCAATAATCATAATAACGGCTACGATAGCGGAGCCAATCACTTCGGCTTTGCCATGACCGTAAGGATGGTCGTTGTCTCTCGGTTTTCTGGCGATAATTGTCGCGCTCAAGGCAGCGGCCGCTGCTACGACATCCCCGGCGTTATGAATGCCGTCCGCCAGAAGCACCTGGCTGCCTACCATCAGGCCGATTGCCAATTTCAGAATCGTTAACAGTAAATTGCTGATCAGACTGATTGCAATTGCAAACGTGCCTGTTGAATTGCTCTTTTGGTTCATGCTGCGTAAGCCCCTTTTATTCATTCGCTGTCCATAAGCTTTTTTTGACACTTGACCATTATACAAATGGGGATACGTGTGGGTCTAGAGAAACAGTGTTGCTTAAATCTAGCATTGTTACGGCGGGGCAATACACTTTGGACGGGCTAACTATTTTGCAACGGGGCAAAATATGATCGTATAAAGTCAACAGACACCTTGCCTGTTTTTCTCAAAAATCCTAACTCAGACTATTGACAAATAATTATTTTTGTGATATAATTTAATATTTTACATTTGACTTTCACTTTCGATATATGAGATAACTATAGTGTTTTCAAGTTTAGATGGAACGAAAGAGGAGGCTGATTGGCAATGAAAATTGCAAACGGAGTCGAAATGCTGGAGATTCATGTGACAAGCCCTCGTGGACCTATGGTGCTCAATCCGACACTCATTTATGACGAAAATTCGGCTATTCTGGTCGATGCGGGCATGCCAGGCCAAAGCCAGCTCATCGTGGATGCGATGGACAAGGCTGGTATAGCACCTTCTCAGTTGAAGGCGATTATCGTTACACATCAGGATCTGGATCATACCGGAGGCGTTCTGGAAATCATTCATGCAGCCGGCAAACCGGTTCCCGTCTACGCACACGAGCTCGATCAGCCTTATATTGAAGGCAAGCTTCCGCTAGTGAAATCCAATCCGGAACGGATGGCTAAGCTGCTGTCCCACCTGCCGGAAGAAGAGCTTGATAAAGCGCTCGAAATTTTTCGAAATCAGCCTAAGATTCCAGTAGATCAGCTTCTGGAGGACGGTCAGGTATTGCCGGATTTCGGCGGCATCCAAGTCGTATTCACGCCTGGTCATACGCCGGGCCACATCAGCCTCTATTTGCAAGAGAGCAAGACGCTTATCGCCGCAGATGCCATGGTATCCTCCGAAGGCCATTTACGCGAGCCCGTCGAGCAGAATACACCGGATATGGAAACGGCAATCCGCTCCCTGTCTAAATTTCTAGAGCTCGATATCGAGAACGTTATTTGCTATCACGGCGGTTTGAGCCATGAGAACATTAGAGAGCAAATCCTTCATTTGACGCAAGAAAGCAAGTAAACAAGCCTTCAGCGCACAAACGACCCGAAGCAGCTCCTCGCTTCGGGTCGTTATCTATGAATGGACATCAAGGCTCAAACCCTCGCTGGCCTACATACACTTGCTCGGCAGAAAATACCTGCAGCAGTCTGTCGTATATGATTTGGTTAGCGGCAGGGCTATACCAGTCCTCCAAACCAAGCTCTTCGTAAAGGGAACGGATACCGAGCTTTCTCGTCCGTCTGCCTCCGCTGCCGTCTCCCATAAAATAATCGTCTACGCATACACGATGGACGAGCGGCCTCAACAGCTCGGCAAACTGCTCCGTGCTCGGCAGCACAGGAGCAATTGTCGCTTGCGCAGCTACGCCTGCCTCGGCCAACAGCCGGAGCGTTTCCAGCCTTGCCGCGATAGGCGGCGCACCCGGTGTGAAATGCTTGCGAATATCTTCGCGGTCAGTCTCGATCGTCATGCTGACCCTAACCCGCTCCCCTAGCTTAAGAAGCAAGTCAATATCCCGTCTGACGAGCGGACTTCGGGTTTGCACCAGCAAAAAATCAGGCGGATCTTCGACCATCGCCTCCAGCAGCGATCTCGTAATTTGCTCCTTATATTCAATCGGCTGATACGGGTCCGTGCTGGACGACATAAAGATCGTTACTTTGCCTTTGGCCTTTGCACGCCGCAGTTCCTTGCGCAGAAGCTCGGCCGCGTTTTGCTTTACATCAATCCATGAGCCCCATTCTCCTTCATGAAACAGCGCCACTGGCATCTCCCTGACATAGCAATAAGAACAGCCGAAGACACAGCCTCCATAGGGATTCAAAGAATGAGTATAGCCCGATAGCAGGCCGGTTCCTTTATTAAGCAGCGTTTTCGCATTTTTGTACAAAATCTCACTTTGCGTCATGAAAAATCACTCCCAGGCTGTAACGGGTTCCCTCAGTAATCGTGCTGACGCCGTGGCGCAGCGTTGTCCGGTAATAGCCGCGGCTGCCTTGAACAGGCCGGTATTGCGTAGGAAAAACAAGCGCCTCTCCTTGCTCGAGACGAATGACGTGTCCGCGGCTTTGCGCCCTCGGCCTCTGCTCCACCAGCATAAATTCACCGCCTGCATAGTCCGAACCCGTCTGATTCAAAGCAATAACCGTTTGAAATGGAAAATAAACATCTCCATACAAATCCTGATGCAAGCAATTATAGCCTCCCGCTTCATATTTCAGAATGAGCGGAGTGGGATGCAGCTGCCCCTGCTCCTGGCACAGCGCCAAAAAGCGGGAAAGCTGCTCCGGGTAACTCATTCCCCGGCCTAGCCTCTCCTTCCACCGGTTAGCGGCTTTCGCCAGCTCAGGATACAGCCCTTCACGAAGCGTCTGCAACAGGTCCGGCAGCGGGGAGGAGAAATACTTGTACTCGCCCTCTCCGAATGAGTATCTCGCCATACGAATCGTCTTGCGATACAAGGCTTCATCCTCGTAAGCGGAAATCAGTTTCTCGCACTGCTCATTATCCAGCAAAGCGGGGATGACAGCGTAGCCGCGCTCGTCCAGTTCCTGCTGCAACCGAGTCCAATCCATGCCGGCAAGCCGCTTAGAAAGCCCATCAGGCATGCTGAACGCTCCTTTCGGCAACAAGGCTCTTCCGCTCCAGACGAAGAAGCTCGACCTTCATCTCCAGACCGCCGCGATAGCCGGTAAGTGTACCGTTTTTACCAATAACGCGGTGACAAGGCACCGTAATCAGAATCGGATTCGCACCGATCGCGGTCCCAACTGCCCTTACGGAGGACGGCTTGCCGATCTGCTCCGCGATATCCGAATACGAACAAGTCTCGCCGTACGGTATGTGCTGCAAAGCCTCCCATACGGCACTCTGGAATGGCGTCCCGCCCAAATCAAACGGAATCGTAAAATCCCTGCGCTCTCCATCGATATATTGCTTCAATTGCAACATATAGGGCTGTACAGCTTCGTCGTTCTGCTCCCATTCGTGACGAGGATAACGACGGCTCACAGACTCGCTCATTTCCTTATAGGGCTTGCCAGGCGAACCTACATAGCATAACCCCTTTGAAGTTGCCGCCACGTAAAGCCTCCATTGCCCATGGATTAAAAACGCCCAATAAATTTTCCGTTCATTTGCCTGTTCCATTATCCATCACCTATCCGATCTCATTTCGGCTGCTGCGCAGCCGGTATTCTATGGGCGTACAGCCTGTTGTATTCTTAAATAGCGTTATAAAATACGCGACATTCGGCATCCCAACTGCCGCTGCAATTCCCGCTACCGAATGGTTCGTCTCGTTCAAAAGCTGCTGCGCCTTCGATATTCTCATCTGCTGAACATAGCCGGAAGGCGAAACCCCCATAATGCGCTTGAACGTTCGCTGCAAATGATACGGGCTGCCGTGGCAAGCGTCGGCTATCGTCTGCAGAGGAAGCGGCTCGTTATAATGCTTGTTGATATATTGCGCCGCAACGGCTACCCACTCCTGATCCGGCAGCCGTTCGCCCGTCGGCTTGCACCGTTTGCAAGGACGGAAGCCGGCGTCATGGGCCTGCTCCGCATTCGCGTAGATCCGGACATTTTCCCGATTGGGTATTCTGGATTTACAGCTCGGCTTGCAAAAGATGCCCGTCGTCTTAATTGCATAAATAAATCGGTTATTATACGCCGTGTCATTGCTTACAATCGCTTGCCATCGCTCATCCGTCAACGGCAGCTCATTCTCGTTCATGGGCTTCACCTCGCCTATAGTATAGCCTCGAAAAGTATCGTTTGTGTGATTTCGGGAGTAGAATAGCAAGATAACGAAACTGGCCTCCTGCCTTCATGTTACATCAGCAGTGTAGAGTTAGACAGAGGTACACTTTGGAATAGCGGCTTGCCTGCGGAGGGCTTCATATACAAAAAAGGCCGCTCCAGAGAAAAGATCTGAAGCAGCCGATTAGCTATACATATTTGCTTGGGAGAACGCCATAATGCTCCTTGAACAATTTGACGAAATAGCTTCTATTCTCGTAGCCGAGCTGCTGTGCCACCTGCTCCATCGTCCGGTCCGAGCCGTTCAGCAGCTCCCGTGCCTTCTCCATTTTGCTGCGGGTCACATATTCGATAAAGTTTTGACCCGTCTCCTTCTTGAACAAACGGCTGAAATAGCTGGGATTCAAATGCAAATGCGCCGCCACTTCCTCCAGCGAAATTTTCCGGTCGAGATGCTGCCGGACAAATTTTTGCGCGTCAATAATTTCAACCTTCTTGCTTTGCTTGGCGATTTGCTCCATCAAGCCCACCGCTTCCTGCACGAAGCCGACCAGCCATTCCCGAAGCTCGCTGACGTTGCCTAGCTGGTCCAGTTCGTTCTGTACCTTTTCATTCGTATAATGCCGGGTATCCTTCAGCTTCATCATCGTATCGAGCGCAAGCTTGAAGACGAACCGCTTGACCGCCTTCGGCTCGAACTTGTGGATCGAAATAAAATGAATAAACGGTTCGACAGCCTCGGGAACATCGATATTTGCTTCGATAATCGTCCGGTTGATCCGCTCCGAATATTCGTAATAGAAGGATAACGGCTCCTCCTCGTGAAAAGTAAGCCGCCCGGCTTCCTCCATCGTCATGAACTGAGGGTCCCGCAAATAAAAGAACCGGTCCGTCGCTTGCAGCATGCCGCCAATCTGCCGCCTGACGCCGGAGCGTTCAGCTTCGATACCGCCGATCAGAATGGAATAACGAAGCTTAACTACTTGCTCCAGCTTCTGCTGCACGAGCCTCGCGAGCGTCCGAACACGCTCATAAGGACTGTGCTTGAGCTCCTTGCTGCAATTGAACAAGATACAGAACTCTCTTGCCGATACGCTAATGAACAGCGCATTCGCTTCGTTACCCAGCAGCTCCTCCGCCACGTTCTCGACGATGAACTTTACCGTATCCTCGCTCTCGTAACGCTTCCATGCTGCATTGACCTCATGAAGCCGTCCAACGACGGGAATAAAATAAGGCAGCACCGTCCGAAAGCCAAAGGGCTGCAGCGCATCCGTCCATGCGGGGCTGTCTGGCACAGGCGATGACAGCAGCTCTCGCAGCCACTGCTCCTTCAGCACCGAGTTGCTGCGGTGCGCCCGGCTGTGCAGCATTTTCAGCTCGTCGTGCAGCCGCCGTTCCGAACCGATCTTCTCCTGCATGCCGGCAATAAGTACCGTGAGCGCCTCGGGGTCCATCGTCTCCTTCAGAATATAATCCTGAACGCCAAGCTGGACCGCTTGCTGCGCATAACGAAAATCATCATGGCAGGACAGGATGACGAACCTCGGCTGCTGGCTGAGCTCCTTCACCGCCCGAATGAAAGCGACACCGTCCATTACCGGCATGCCAATATCGGTAATGATCAGATCGGGCATTAGCGCAGCGCACGCATCCAGCGCTTCCAGTGCGTTGGTGCTGGTATGCGCGACGCGAAAGCCATAGTCGTTCCAAGGAATCATTTTCTCCAAAAACTCAAGTACAGCGACATCATCATCGACCAGCGCTACGGTATTCATCTTCCATCGCCTCCTGTCCCATCGATATCGGAATGCGAAGCACCAGCTTCAAGCCTCCGCCTTGCGAGCTTTCAATTTGCATCTGATAGACATCGCCGTAGATCATCCGCAGCCGTTCATGAACGTTTTTCAGACCAATTCCGCTAACTGGACTTCTCTCTGCATTCCGCGGCTCGGAGGACGTATGCAGACGGTCATTCCCCTCTTGCCGAAGGAGTTGCGGCTGCCCCTGCCTCTCCCGTTGCTCTGATTGTTCCGACAGCCCGACCTGCTCGGCCAACCGTCCCAGCAGCGCTTCTTGTTCCTCCGCCGTCATGCCGATTCCGTCATCCTGAATCGAAATAAAGAGCAGATGACCCTGCTTCCAGGACTGCACATCGATATGCCCTTCTTTTTGTCTTAACCCATGCATGTAAGCGTTCTCGATTAACGGCTGCAGCGTAAACCGTGGAAGCATTGCCAGCAGCGTGTCAGAAGCAAGGTTGCTCGTAAGCTCCACCTTTTCCACATGACGGAAGTTCATCAGGCGCATATATTCCTTAACGGTGGCAACCTCCTCGTACAGTGTAATGAATTCATTGTTACGGTTGATGGTCATACGCAGCAGTGTGGACAAGGAGCCGACAATTTCGGCAATATCCTTCTCACCCTTCATCAACACCCGCAAACGAATAGAATTCAGTGTATTGAACAGGAAATGCGGGTTGATCTGCGCCTGCAGCAGCTCTAGCTCCGCCATCCGCTTACGGTCCTGCTCACGCTTGATCTGATGAATCATCTCCTTGATCCGATCCAGCATTCGATCGAACGAAGCACCAAGCCGCCCGACTTCATCCTGACCGCCAAACCGGGAACGGGCATCCAAATTGCCGGCATCGACCCGCTCAGCGATTTTCGCCAGCTGTACGATTGGTCTCGTCAACTGCCGCAGCAGGTAGAACAATACGGCCGAGAACAACAGGAAAAACAGCACCTGTAAAATAATCAAATCGTTAAGAAAGCCGTTAATATTGCCCGCTGCCACTTTGTATGGCGTCAGACTGACGATCCTCCAGCCCGCATAGGATAACGCATGCTCGACACGAATATAATCCCGAAGTGCAGCGGCGGACGAAGCTTCGGACTGCTGATCAAGGTGCAAAGACGCCTCAATCGTACCCCCAATTGCCGAGGCTTCAGGGTGGGAGATAATACGGCCTTCACCGTTTATCAGCATGATCTTCTGATCCGCCGCATATTTGCTGAATATTTCGTGGAACTGCTCCTCCGGCTTACTCAGTACAATATAGGCTTTGCCCGTATTGGCAAACAGTTGAAAGCTGCGAATAATCGTTACGACATTCGGGTTGCCGGCCGCATCGGCATGTACGTAATTAGGCTGCGTACCCAGCCAGTAGGTTGTATTGACCGGCTCCGCTGCCATACTATCCACCCATGGCTCCTTATACATATAAGCCAGATCGTTGCGGTAGGTCGAATAGTTGGTAAAGATCAAACCGCCCGGCAGCAAGATCGTCACATACGTCTTGCCGCCAAAAAACGTAAGCTGATCCAGCTTCTCCGCAACCGGCTTATAGGTGAAAAAATCAAGCTTGCCGTCCTCGCTCTTCCGGTAGCTGCTCCAAGCCGTGCGCATCGCCGTCATCATCTCGCTGTCATATTGCAGCGTATTGGACGCCTTCAGCATATCCGTCACCAGGTTGGATACGTAAAGATCGGCTACCTCCAGCGACTGCTCGGCCTTGACGACCGCCTTCTCCTTCAGCTCATTCCTCGTATTCAAGCCGGTAATCAGCAGCGTAAGCAGCGATGGAATGAACAGGCACAGCAGCGCGGACGTAATCAGCTTCTTGCGCCAGCCAAAGGAAGATAAGCTCATCGCAAAGGCCCCTTTCTTCTAAAAGGTGAAAGGGATGCCCCGCTTGCGCGCAGGCATCCTCTTGTCTAGATCATTATAAGGAAACTATTTCTGGTTTGCATCGATAATTTTCTGGAGATTCGTCTTAATACCTGCGATCGTCGCGTCGATATCCGCTGTACCCAAAATATATTTCTCTGCTTCCGAAATATAAGCTTTCTCGATATCGGCCGCGTAGGAAGGCGCATTAGCCGGCTGTGGCAACTTCGATACGTTGAGCGTATTCAGCAGCGAAGCTTTATCGATCATATCCGGCGTCATCGTCGATGCTACGATCGCATCAACTTCACTTGCTACGTCGGCTTTTTTCCATGCGCTAAGCTGCTTCGTCAATGCCATGCCTTCCGTCGACAGGAAGCGGATAAATTGATATGCGGCTTCCTTGTTTTTCGACTTGGAAGAGATGACGAGCGAATCCGCGCCGCCAAACGAGTAGTTCTCATCGCCCTTCGCATTGGTCGGCCATGGTGCAAACGCCGATACGAAAGTTGCCGGAATTTTGTCCGTGCCGCCCGCTTCGGCAATCATCCATGGACCGGTAGGCAGCATCGTTGCTTTGCCTTGGAAGTATTCGTCGCGATATGGAATCTTTTGCGTTACGATATCCTGATACGGCGTCGAGCTTTTATCCTCATGCTCCATCACATAACGAAGCTCCAGCGACGCTTTCATCAGCGGATTGTCCGCATTCAAGTGAATGCCGTCATCCTTCATAATGCCTTGATCTTGAGCTGCGCTGTACTGCTTCAGCAGGAAGTAGTCTTTCCACGTATGGAAAAAGGCACCGTACTGCTTGCTTGGCCCTTCACCCTTCGTCAGCTGCTTGGCATAATCGCGGAATTCATCCCACGTCCAGCTTTGCGGAACCTGCAGCCCTGCCGCATCGAGCTGCGACTTGTTCAACAGAATAAACCAAGGTCCAAACTTGCCCGGCAACGAGTAGCGTTTGCCGTCCAGCTTCATCTGTTCTGCCTTATACTCCTCTTCGAACTTCACGCCTTCTTTGGCCAAATAATCGTCTAGAGGCTCCAGCATACCGTTAACTGCTCTTTGGCTGAAATTCGGCACCGAGTTTAGCGAGAACACGTCAAATTGCTCGCCAGACGCATACATAATGTCAATCTTTTTGATCGTCTCATTGGAGTCATTCTCGACGACCGGCACGTACTCGACTTTAATATTCGGGTATTTGGCTTCAAACGCATCGATTGCCGGCTGATAGACCTCAGCCTTTTCCCAGTTCAAAAACTTGATCTTCACTTGCGGCGCACTCGTCGTCTCTGCGCTCTTATCCGGCTTCGCTGTCGCTCCGCCGCCGCCATTCCCATTGCCATTGCCGCCGGAGCAGCCTGCGAGCAGCGTCGTCAGCACGATAGCCGATATTGCTGTAGACATCCATCTCTTCTTCATCTGTATGCCTCCCTTTATAATAAAGCGGTTTCATTTGCTATTTAAACTTACCATTCCGGTTTTGGCGCTCACAGTAACGATTTTTACCGATTCGAAACTATTTTTACCCTTTCACGCCGCCAAGGGCAATTCCTTCAATGACTTGCTTCTGTCCGAAAATAAAGATAATAAGCAGCGGCAGTATCGCCGAAACGGTGCCTGCCATAATTAAAGAATAGAAGGCTCCGCTCTCCGATGCAAACTTCTGAATGCCGATCTGGACAGTCATCAGCCGGTCGCTTCTTAGAAAAATTAGCGGGTTGGCATAGTCGTTCCAGGTCCAGATAAACCGCAGGATCGCGTAGGTCGCCAGTGCCGGCTGAACGAGCGGAAGCGCTATGCGGACAAACGTCCTAAACGTGCCTGCCCCGTCAATAAATGCGGCATCCAGGTAATCCTTATGCAGCCCCATAAAAAATTGACGCAGCATGAAGGTTCCCAGCGCGCTGAAGGAGCCGAGCATAATAAGTCCCAGATGGCTGTCGAATAGATCCAGCCAGCGGAAGATCATAAATTGAGGCACCATGATGGAGTAGCTTGGCACCATGAACGTCATCAGCACGACTCCGAACAGCAGCTTTCTTCCGCGGAACTCGACATGGGAGAATGCAAAGGCGGCCATCGCGGACACAAACACCGATACGATTGTCGTCACGATACTCACCTTGATCGAATTCCAATAATACAGGGCAAATGGATGATCGCCAACCCATACCTCCCTATAATTTTCGAAAAACTGCCAATTCGTTGGAATCCATTGAATCGGGTATTTAAATACATCGATTTCGGGCTTTACGGAGGCCGAAATCATCCAGATGAAGGGCAGCAGGAAGCCAATCCCAAGCATCAGCATAACTAGTGTGACCGCCGCTTTTCCTATCCTTCTTCTCATTCGCGCATTCATGGTTGATGGCATATTCAGTCCCCCGTACTTAATAGTGAACCCACTTCTTCTGACCGTACAGCTGGATGAGCGTAATGAGCAGCACGCAGCCGAACAGCATCCAGGCGATGGAAGAGGCATAGCCCGTCTTTAAATTCTCAAATGCCGTCGTGTACAAATAGTAGGTGACGACCGAGGTAGAATAGGATGGCCCGCCTTCCGTCAGCACCTTAATGACGTCAAACGATTTGAAAGAGCTGATTAGCCCGGTAACGAGCAGGAAGAAGGTTGTTGGCGTTACAAGCGGCAGCGTAATGCGCCGGAATCTCGTCCATACGCCAGCCCCGTCGATATCGGCCGATTCATAGAGATCCTTCGGAATGGCGTTAAGCGCCGCCATATAGACGACCATACAGAAGCCGATGCCGACCCAGATCAGAATAATCATGACCGAAGGCAGCGCGTAATGAAGATCGGCAAGCCACTTTGGCGGATTGGCGATGCCCAGCGAGCGAAGCGTCTCATTCACCGGACCGTAGGACGGGTGAAACAGCAGCTGGAACACAATCGCGACGGCAACCATACTTGAAATGTACGGCATGAAAAACATCACTTTAAATAAACCTTTGCCATACACGTACCGTTCAATGACGACGGCGAGCACGAGCGAGACGATCAATTGAACCGGAACGACAAGCAGCAAAATCAAGTTGTTTCTCATCGAGGTTAGAAATACCTGATCATCGAACAGCTGCTTGAAGTTGTTCAAGCCGACAAACTTCATCTTCTGAAGATCGGCGATAAAGCTCCATTCCGTGAAGCTGAGCACCAAGGAGATGAGCGTCGGGATAACGGTGAAAATAAACAATCCGAGCAGCATAGGCCCCGCCAGCAAATAGCCGGCGATTTCCTCCCGCTGCTTGCGCTTCAGCTTAGGCAGCGCCTGCTGCTGCTGAACTTCGTTTCCTTGCATGTGTAGTCACCTCTTCATCTAAGCTGGTATCTAACGTTTCTACTTCTTATTTAACCGTTTCAGAGCGGCTCCCGGAAGAAACGGATTTGACCAATTCGAAAAAAAATTGACTACCTTGTGCACGCTGTTGCAAAACTGAGCAGAACGCAAAAAAAGTTCCAGCCGCTAAGCGGCTGGAACTCTTATACAAACATATAACGAAACGATGATGCAGTTATTTTTGCGGCGGCGCTGTCGATTCCCGGACAATTAGCTCCGGCTCAATCTGTACCGTCGCATTCCGCGTGCTGGTGTTGGAGATTGCCGCAAGCAGCAGTTCCACGCCCATCGCGCCGATTTTGTCCGCAGGCTGTCTGATTGTCGTCAGCAGCGGACGAAATTCGGAGGCTAGAATTTGATCGTCGAAGCCCACGACCGAGATGTCGCGCGGAATGCGTACGCCTTCGTTGAGACAGGCATCCATGATGCCGAGTGCAATGTTATCATCTCCTGCGAAGACAGCAGGAGGCAGCTTACCGGAGGCAATCCAATCCTTGGTGATATGATAGCCGGTCGAGATTTCGAAGGTGCCGCGCTCTATGCAATAAGGCTGCAGGCCCGCTTCCTCCAGCGCAGCTTTAAACCCGCGCTCCCGCTCCCTACTGCTGAGGAAATGATCCGGCCCGGCAATATGGGCAATCTCCGTATGACCCAGCTCTATCAAGTGCTTGGTCGCCTCGTAGCCGCCTCTGAAATTATCAACGATAATAGAAGTAACTTGCGGATTTTTTTTCGAATTATCGATCATGATGAACGGAATTTGCTTCTTCTTAAGCTCGCTTACGTATTCGTCTTCATCAAATGGCGAGAGCAGGATGACGCCGTCTACGCGATCCTCTTGAAACAAGGAGCGGTGAAAAGCATCCTCATAGCTCTTCGAAATCGATAGCGCCAAATAATAGCCATGCTCAGCCAGCCTGTCATTAATTTCATTGACGACTGCATCGAAGAAAGAGTCATGCAGCGTCGTCAGCGTCAGACCGATGATTCCCGTCTTGCCCCGCGCAAGGCTTCGGGCGGAGGCGTTGGGATGATAGTCAAGCTCCCGCATCGCTTGCAGCACTTTCTCTTTATTTTTCTGACGAACCGAAGACGAATTATTCAGCACTCTTGATACCGTTACGACCGACAAGCCCGACTTTTTGGCTACATCAAAGATACTGACTTTCATCGTTTTAGCTCCTGTAATAAAAAAAGTATTTATTAACGAATACCATATTTGAGCCAAAACAGCAAATAGGCAAGGACGGGAGAGACCCGGATTAAACCCCGTTTCTCCCCCGATTTCGACTTGCGTTATTTGTTCAAGCGCTCAAGCAGTGCTTTAAGCTTCGTCTCAATAGCCGGCAATGCATCTTCTACCTTCTTATCTCCATTCTCCACGCTAGCCAGCTCGTTGATGAACAACTCGTTGATTTGCGAATAGTTGGAGATCAGATGGTTGTAAGATTCAAATCCGTATTTATAAGCGCCGTCGAATACTTGCTTGATTTGCTCCGGATCAATGCCTTCGAAGTTGCTGTAATATTTCTCAGCCGCTTGCTGGTTGACCGGCGGGTTGCCGCCGCTAAGCTCGATGGACTTCTCTTGCACTTCTGCCGTAACCAAATATTCAATCCACTCCAGCGCCTCTTTCGGATGCTTGGAATCTTTCAGAACGAACAATGGATCGACATAGAGAACGCTTCTTACTTTCTCGTTCGGGCCTTGCGGCACCGCAGCTACGCCTACGTTGAAGCTGAAATCGCTGGAAGCAGCCAAGCTCCACGAGCCAACTACGGACATGCCGATTTTGCCGGAAAGGAACGGATCGCCGAATTGTCCGGATACCGATTTCGAGAATGCAGGTGTCGGGGAAACCTTTTGATCATAGATAAGGCCGTAAACCTTCTTGAACGCTTCCACAACTTCCGGTTTCGTCAGATTAATCTCGGAAGGCTTGCCGCCATTCGTCCATGTATCCTCGGAATAGACGTTGCCGCCGAAGTATTGCGGCCGTTGATCGCGTTCGCCAAAGCCGAAGTCAACGCCGTATTGCGCTTCGTTCAAGTTTTTGGAGTCTACCGTCAACGCTTTTGCGTACTCCACCATTTTGTCGAATGTCCAGCTTTTGTCCTCGTAATCCGATGGCGGATACGGAAGGCCGGCTTTATCGAACAAATCTTTATTATAGAGCATCACGGTTACATAGCTGTTGACCGGAATGCCGTATGTTTTGCCGTCTACTTTGTAAATGTTCATAACGTCTTCCGGGATGTTGTAGTCGGATGCTTTGAAGTCCGTCAGGTAAGGCGACAGATCCATCAGCATGCCTTTGTTGTAATATTCCATGAAGCCGCCATAGCCCCAGTGCGAAGTAACGTCAGGCGCGTTTTTAGCTGCGATGGCCGATTGAAGCTTCGAGTCGAATTGCTCGTAAGGCGCTTTCGTTACTTTGACCTTAATATTCGGGTGCTTCGCCTCGAAGTCTGGAATCAGCTTTTCCACGAATGTGCGGTCCGGCGAATCGATTGTGTAATGCGTAATCGTCACGATGTCTCCGTCTTTGCCGCCATCCTTGCCGCCGCCTGTACATGCGGACATGACCATCGAAAATACGAGAATGAGACCGAGCAACAGCTTGCCTTTGTTCTTGTTCATTGTGTATCCCCCTTGTTTTTTAATTGGCTTAAAGCTCTATGTGGACTTTACTTGATGCCAGTCAGCACGATGCCTTCGACAAAACGTTTTTGCGCGACGGCGAACAACGCAACAATCGGAAGAACCGACAGCAATGAGGCTGCCATCATCAGGTTCCAAGGCGCAATCCGGAACTTCGACGACAGCATGGCTGCCATCCCGATCGGAAGGGTGAAGTTTTCCTGCGAATCCAGATAAAGAACCGGTGCAAGCAAATCATTCCAGCTCCAGATAAAGGAAAAGATCGCAACCGTAGCAAGCACTGGACCTGCGAGCGGAAGCGTCAGCTTCCAATACAGGCCGATCTCCCGGCAGCCGTCGATTCTTCCCGCATCATAAATCTCATTGGGAAGATTGGAGAAAAACTGCCGCAGCAAAAAGATCATGTAAGCGGAACCGAAAAACGCTGGCAGTATTAATGGGAGAAGCGAGTCATGAAGCCCCAGCTTCGTAAATAGCAAAAATTGCGGAATCATAATCGCCGGATAAGGCAGCATAAGCGTGCCCAGCACCAGCATGAACATCAGCTGGCTTCCTTTAGCCCGGTATCTGGCGAAGCCAAATGCGACGAAGGAAGAGGAAAGCACCGTACCGATAACAGTAGCAATAGAAACGATCAGACTGTTGCCATACTGCCTGCCGAATTTAATCTCGTCATTAATGAACAGCTCTTTGAAATTTCCCCAAGCGAATTGCTCCGGAATAACGGTCGGAGGAAAGACGAGCATTTCCTTCGTCGTCTTCAATGAGGTCGATATCATAAAGCCAAAAGGCAAGATCATGGCGATCGTAACAGCTAACAAAATAATGAACCCGATAATCGGGGCGATGTCGAGTTTTGTTTTTTTCTTCGGTTGACCGGCGTATGCAGGCTGGCTCATCGTTCGCTCCCTCCTTCGTAGTAAACGTAACGGTTCGACAGCTTCATAATGGCGTAAGTTATAATCATGACCGCGATCAGAAGAATCCACGACATCGCCGATGCATAGCCGTAACGGAAGTTTTTGAACGCATTGACGTAGATGTTATAAACGTAGAACCAAGTCGAGTAGTTCGGACCGCCTTGTGTAATCGTGTACGCTTGCGTAAACACTTGGAAGGATTCGATCAAGCCCATAATGAGCTGAAACAGAAATACCGGCGAGATCAGCGGCAGCGTTACGTTCCAGAAGGAACGAAGCCGTCCTGCGCCATCCAGTTTTGCAGCCTCCAGCAAGCTGCTTGGTACACCCTGCAGTCCGGCCAGGAAAATAAGCATGCCTGCTCCCATTCCCCAGAACGACATGATGATCAGCGCCCAAATGGCATAATTCTCATCGAGAAACCAAGCGATTGGCTCTACTCCGAAAATAGAAAGCACGTAGTTGAACAGCCCGGCTTGCGGATTAAATACCCAGAACCACAGCAATGCCATGGATACACCGGAAATCATGCTCGGAAAGTACATCGCCGTCCGGAAAAAACCGCGAAATGGAATTTTCTGATTGATTAGAATCGCGAAAAACAAAGAAAGCAGAAGTGTTAACGGTACGCTGATGAACGTGTACTTCAACGTTACCTTGATCGAATTCCAGAACTGCTCGTCTTGGAAAAGCTCCTGATAGTTGCCTGCTCCGATAAACTTCGGCGCGTGGATGATATCATATTCCGTGAAGCTGTAGTAAAGAGAAGCCATGACCGGGAATAGTGCAAATAAGACAAATCCAATTAACCATGGTGAAATGAAAAAATAAAAATTCCTTCCCTCACGCCGGCTTTCTTTCGTTGACCTCACTCAAGGGTCCCCCTTCTTCGTACGGGTAGGTGTCCTGCTTTATCCCATAAGTTTAAGCGCTTTAACTTATAGAATAAAAAAATAATACCAATTTCTTCGATTATGAATACGGTTACTGCAATGTTCTAACTTTCGCGAAAGTTAAAGCGGTTAAACTTTGTGATCATTATAATATGAATTCTGTTCGATTGACAAGGGGATTTTTTACTTTTTCCTCCACGGTTGGAATCGCATTCAACCAGATATGAATGCGACTCCCTTCATTACCGCTAATCCATAGAATCTTTGTTGTACGTAAAATCATACTGCATTCTTGCCGCCTCGACATGCATATAATTGTCTCTTCCCCATTGCCGCAGCTCCCTCATCGGGCGCAGCAAAGTCTGGCCTAGAAGCGTAAGCGAATATTCGACCATCGGGGGCACGGACGGCGTAATATGACGCTGAACAATGCCATCACGCTCAAGCTTTCGCAGCGTTTGCGTCAGCATTTTTTTGGAAATACCTGCAATTCTTCTCTCGATTTCACCGTAACGTATACTTCCGTTTTCTATGGCATAGATCACGAGCGCTGTCCATTTATTGGATATAATTTCAATTACTTTGCTGTAGCCGCATACGGCGAGCGAGATGTCGGGTTGTTTGGTTTTAGCAGAAGCTGTCATTTTCAATTCTCCCTCCTATGCACTTTAAAGTTCCCTGTACACCTTAAAGTGCCTACTTACGCAGTTTTAGTTTATGCATTATTGTATGGCTATATCATCGTCAAATACAAGGGAGGCCGCTTCGCATGTCAACGATTATTAAACCTCGTCCAAAGCTGTATGTGCTGGACAACGGGCGTATGAGCATGGACAAAAACTGGCTGATTGCTATGCATAATCCAGCAACGATAAGTAACCCTAACGCCCCCGCGGAATTTGTAGAATTCCCAATTTACACCGTATTGATCGACCATCCGGAAGGGAAAATTTTATTCGATACCGCCTGCAATCCGAATTCGATGGGCTTTGAGGGCCGGTGGTCCGAAGCCACCCAGAAATCGTTCCCTTGGGTCGCTGGCGAGGAATGTTACTTGCATAACCGGCTTGAACAGCTCCGTGTAAGGCCTGAAGAAATCAAGTACGTCATTGCTTCTCATTTGCACATGGATCATGCCGGATGCTTAGAGATGTTCACGAACGCTACAATTATCGTCCACGAGGATGAGCTGAACGGTGCGCTGCAAAGCTATGCCCGCAATGAAAAGGAAGGAGCTTACGTATGGGCAGACATCGATGCTTGGATCAAGAACCAGCTGCAATGGAGGACGGTCAAGCGGCATGAAGATCATCTGAATCTGGCTGAGGGCATCCAAATCATTAACTGCGGCAGCGGTCACGCTTGGGGCATGCTGGGTTTGCATATCGAAATGCCGGAAACAGGCGGAATTATCCTCGCTTCGGATACGATTTACACAGCAGAGAGCTATGGACCGCCTGTTAAACCGCCAGGGGTTATTTATGACTCCGTCGGTTACAGGAATTCGGTTGAAAAAATCCGCACGCTGGCTCATCGGACAAGCTCGCAAGTTTGGTTCGGACATGACGGCAATCAATTCAGCCAATTACGTAAATCAACCGAAGGCTATTACGAATAATGCCTTACAAGTGAATAAAGCCCCTTTTTCGGCAGAGCAAGTCCTACACCTGAAAAAGGGGCTTTGCTATGGGCATTATTTCTTGTCTACATGCAGCAGTGATACGCGCTTCAACGAATAGGTGTCTTTAAGCCTTTCCTCGGGAACGACGTTCAGCTTTACAAGACTCGCGACCTTGGAGGCATCGGCCTTCGATAGCAGGCGCCAGACTTCCGGATCGGGGAGTGCCTCATACAGCTTATCGTCGTCATATTCCTTCCGCTCCTGCAAGACGAGCTTCACCCGATAGCCCTTCGTCTCCAGCTCGGATAATTGCTGCTCTTCGCAATGATTCAATATTTCGGCCCGCAGCTCGCCGAGCTCCTGCTCCAGCTCTTTTTGCTTTTGCTTCAACTGATAATACCGCCTCACGGCCTTGTCCACTAACGCTCACTCTCCTTTTTTAGCCAATTTATGCCGCCGGCGCCGATTTAAGACGATTTCCAAAAAAACCGTTGACGACAAATCCAAAAAATGCTAAATTACATATATCAAATTGATATATCAAATCGATATATGTTAGGGGCGTTCTAAAGTGGTTGAAACGGTTAGCCTAGGCATACTGATGCAGGGCAAAATGAGCGGCTATGATATTAAAAAAATAGCGGAGCAATCGGTTAGCCTTTTTATCAAAATGAGCTACGGAAGTCTTTATCCCGCTCTCAAGCGGCTCGTCTCCGCCGGACACTTAATTGAAGAAGAAACAAATGACAGCAAGAACAAAAAGCTGTACGCGATTACCGAGCAAGGCCGGAGCTATTTCATGAACTGGCTGCGTGAGCCGCTGCAGGCAAATAAACGGGAGCATTTGCTCAAACTATTTTTCTATGACTATTTAGATGAATCCACCCGGTTGCAAAACTTGCGGGCTTTCCAGCACACCTTGCGAAGCGGCATCGCCCAGATGGAAGCCGTTCAAGGCATCGTATCAAAGGAGCTGGAGCAGATTCCTAACAAAGACGACTATTACTACCGGGTATCTGTCATGCATTATGGCTTGCAGTTTTTTCGGATGGAGCATGATTTCTTCAGTAAAATGATCGAAAAGGGAGAATGGCAATGATGGAAAACTTGAATGAATTGAAGTGGAAAAGACCTTATCTCACGATTGTTCTCATCGAACTGGCGCTCATTGTTTTCATTGCCGGAGGCAGTGCATACGCTTCGATTGCTGAATGGACCCACCCTCTTGCTCCATTTCTCGGCTTTATCCCGATTGCTGTATTCCTTATATGTTTCTTTTCCGTGAAAAAACGGGGACGGCAATATTTCTTTAGCGGCGGTTTAACCAAGCTTACAGCCAGACAATGGCTGGACTTTGCGCCGCTGCTGCTTATTCTTGCCGTTCTGCTCATTGCCAACCGCGGCTTTGAAGCTGCTCCGTTCTCTTTTTTCGCCTACATGCTCCTATCCCAGCTGTTGCTGGTCGGCTTTGTCGAAGAATCGCTCTTTCGCGGCATTATGCTGCGGGTGCTACTGTCCAAAGGAACGGGCTTCACCGTCATCGTCTCCAGCTTCTTCTTCGGCGTGACTCACGCTCTGCAAGCACTGGGCGGGCAATCGGCCGAAGATACTTTGCTGCAAGTCGCTTACGCCTTTCTGCTGGGACTGCTGCTCGCCTTGCTCGTTGTGAAGCATCGCACGATTTGGCCGGGCATCGTCTTTCACGGCTTGCATAACTTTCTCAATTTCACGGGCCACACACCGGCCACTCATCTCTACGACTATTTCGTCCTTCTCATCCTTGCCGTCTGCGTGGTATATCACTTGATCACCGGCCGAAAAAGTATTTCGTTCAAAAAGCCAGAAGCGGTTTCCAGCTCTGATGCGAACAGAATGCATACACAACTCGCTGCTGAATAATCAGAAGCTGCTCACAGACTGCTCTATCCCATAATAGGATCGCAAGATTTCGAAACTGCGAAAGCTTTTTTTATGGTAAAACTACTATATAAGAATGTTCGCAGAGAAGAGGATCAAGATGAACAATAGCCTTTCATATACAGTCTCGCCGGATGGCAGGGAACTCTATTTGCCGCTTCCCGAGCCTTTCAGCTTTACACAAAATGTGAGTTATTTAGCGCGTGCTGCAGGCGAATGTATGCACCGGGTAGTAGACGGACGAATCCGCAAAGCCATACCGGTAGATGGAGAAACCGAAGGGGACAGCTCCTTGTCCGTCGTTGTCGAGGTATTCGAGGAACAGCCCGGCAGGCTGAGCGTAAGGTTTCTTGCGCCCGAAGAGCCGCCGTCTGAGCTAGTACGAGATGCGGTGGCCCTCTACACGAGAGAGTGGTTTGACCTGGATACCGATCTGGCACCCTTCTACCATATGGCAAGCAAGGACCCGCTGCTGGAGCTGCCGATTAGAACGCACCACGGCCTGCGTACGATTGGCATACCCGATTTATTCGAAGCGCTTTGCTGGGGCATTATCGGTCAGCAAATCAACCTTCCGTTCGCCTACACGCTGAAGCGGCGGTTCGTCGAGCGGTACGGACGATCGCTTGAATATAACGGGGAATGCTACTGGCTGTTCCCATCTCCTAAGGATATTGCCGCATTGCCGGTAGAAGAGCTGACCGAGCTGAAGATGACAACGAAGAAAAGCGAATACTTGATCGGTGTAGCCGGCCTCGTCTCAAGCGGGCAGCTAACAAAGGAGAAGCTGCTTGGCGCCGGAGATTTGAAGCAAGCGGAAAAAATGCTCGTCAGCATTCGCGGTATCGGGCCATGGACCGCCAACTATGTGTTAATGCGCTGCCTGCGGACGCCTTCCGCCTTTCCAATCGATGACGTTGGCCTGCATAATGCAATCAAGCATGTGCTTGGCATCGACCGGAAGCCTACGAAAGAGGAAATCGTGAAGCTGTCTGCCAATTGGACAGGCTGGCAATCCTATGCCACCTTTTATTTATGGAGGCTGCTGTATTAAATAAAGCACCTTTATGTCGAAATTGCTCAGAATTGGTTCAGAGCGTTTTAATAAAATAGAGCCGGAACTATTTCACAACTTTGAATAGGAAAGGAACTCTCATATGAAACGTTCTTTATCTTTATTAATGGCATTAATGCTTCTGCTTGCCAGCTTTCCTGCTGCCAAAGCTTGGGCAGTTCCCCCGACTCCAAGCGCATTTATTAGTGCTGCGCTTCAAGACGCAAGGGCACTTGCTTACCATGACGGCTATATTTATGCAGCACAGCGGGAACCGGGCGGAATTTTTCGCATTTCGGTCGAGACAGGTGAAGTCACGAAAGTGCTGAACAGAGGCTATATTATGACGGTTGCCCTTAACGAGGCCGGAGATCTGTTCTTCACAACGGACAACTATGATCAAAATATTTATAAAATCAGCAGCAGCGCACTCACCAATTTCCCCCTCCCTGCAAATAGCGCGACCCCCTACTACAATACGGGATTTAATTTTGTATATGGCCTAGCTTTCGACGCAGCAGACAACCTTTATTTCACAGACTACACGACCAAAGGCATCTACAAGCTGGCATCGGGAGCATCGGCCGCAACGACGGTCATCAGTGGCCTCTCGTCACCGGTAAAAGGAATAACGATAAGCCCCGCAGGCAATCTATACGCTATTGACGATAGAAGCAACAAGATCTTTCGTATTGCCAGCGAGCATTTAACGGCTGGGGCCGTAGATGCCTCCAAATTTGAGCTATTTAAGAACGCTCAGCTTCAACCAAGCGGCATCGCTTACTTGCCAAACGGCAAAGCGTATAAAGCTTACGGCTCGTCGGTCAGTCAATTCCCCGAGCTTGATGAACAAGTTCTCGATACAGTAAAACCGGTCATTACACTTATCGGCTCTTCAACCGTTCTGGTCAGAAACGGGACAGCCTTCCATGATTCTGGCGTAACGGTAACCGATAATGTCGATAACGATCTGACAGCGGCAGTCACTTACAGCTTGAACGGCGCTCCGTTGCCAGCTATCGATACAACGGTGCCAGGCATGTATACGATTACCTATTCTGCAACTGATGCAGCTGGCAATCAAGCTGTTGCAGTGACGCGGACCGTCATTGTTAATGAAGACAGCTCCAACCTGGCCTACGGTGTTCCGGTTACAGTCGACAAGGGAACTATCAGTGGTGAAATTACTCAGTTGACCGACGATTCGCTCCATACAGGCTGGACTGGCAGTCCAACTGATGCGCCATGGACGATTACGCTCGATATGGGAGAAAACGCGCTTTATAACGAAATCCTCGTTACCGATTCCGTCTACCTGCAATCCTATGAAGTAAAGGTCAGCGACAGCCCGAACGGACCGTTCGCAACCATCCCGGGCACGATTTACGCAGCTCCCGTTACCCATACGGAAGGACCCTACGACGGTTATACGACAGATTCGGTTTCTTTTCCCGAAGCGATCACGCAGCGCTACATTCAGATCGTGATCCATGCAGTAGGAGAAGACGGCAGCTTGGGGCCTGATCTTCAAGAGATTAAAGTATACAATCAGCCTAGAATTCCAGAGCCGTCTCCAGAGCCTAGTACGGAGCCAACACCGGAGCCTAGCTCCGAACCGACTCCGGAACCTAGTACAGAGCCAACGCCGGAGCCTAGCTCCGAACCGACTCCGACACCAACTCCAGAACCGACTCCGGCTCCTGGAGGAACGGGGGGAAGCTCCACTCCGTCCAGCCAGACAGAGCAGATTTCAGTTCCAGTAGATGGCGGCGACAACAACCAAATCTCAGCCGCAACTATCATTCGTACCACTGGGGCTGATGGAAAGAAAAAAGACGAGGTTACGCTGTCTGCCGGCAACGCCCGTGAAATTGTGGAGAAGCTCACAGCAGCAGGCCTTCATACCGCTCGTGTCGTTATCCCCGATACGAAGGACGAAGTGGTCCAAGTTAACGTGAACCTCCCTGCCGGAGCTGTGCAGCAGCTGGCAGAAGGACATATTAATCTGGAGATTCACACGGCGGGTGTGAGCCTGATCATTCCTTACAACTCGCTGACAGGTCTGACCCGTGATACGTACTTCCGCATCATTCCAATTAAGAATCAGGCGGATCAGGATCAGGTTAAAGAACGTGCGGTTAAAGAAGAAGCGGTCAAAACAGTGCTCGGTGACGGCAGCCTTCAAGTCATTGGACGTCCGATGACGATTGAGACCAATCTGTCATCCCGTGCCGTAAGCCTGTCATTGCCGCTGCCAGCTGCACAGATTCCTGCTAATGAGAAAGAGCGCCAGCAATGGCTGGACAACCTTGCCATCTTCATTGAGCATAGCGATGGCGAACGGGTCGTCATTAAGCCGGAAATCGTAACCGATGCGGCAGGACAAACCCATCTGCAATTTAACGTTACGAAGTTCAGCACCTTTACGATCCTTCATTTGAGCAACTGGTCGTTGTATCAGAAGCAGCACAGTTCTTATATTAACGGATACGCTAACGGCTCCTTCAGACCGGAGAAAAGCGTTAGCCGCGCCGAAATCGCCGCGATGCTGTCGCGAATCGGTGCCGGGGAGGATAACACTGTTGCACCTGTAATCTTCTCAGATGTAGCTTCGGGACATTGGGCCTTCCAAGCCGTCTCGCTTATTCAAACCTCCGGCTTAATGAAGGGCTTCTCAGACGGCACGTTCAAGCCAAATGCCGAGCTGACTCGTGCTGAAATGGCGGTCATTGTAAGCCGCTGGCTGAAGCTTACTAACGAAGGCAATACAGCAGCAGCGAAAGATGTTCAAGGCCACTGGGCAGAGAGCTCAATACGTCTTGTCATCCAAGCGGGCATGATGACTGGCATGCCGGACGGCTCCTTCAAGCCGAACCAAGCATTAACCCGGGCGGAAGCCGTTGCTATATT
Source organism: Paenibacillus radicis (ex Gao et al. 2016) (assembly GCF_014641555.1). Classification (GTDB taxonomy): domain Bacteria; phylum Bacillota; class Bacilli; order Paenibacillales; family Paenibacillaceae; genus Pristimantibacillus; species Pristimantibacillus radicis. The sequence continues at coordinate 226,661 of NZ_BMHY01000008.1, read as the reverse complement.
CAACCGTGTACTGGGCAGAGAGCCGCTTCCGGCTTCCACTAAGCCAACATGGACGGATGTGCCGTCCTCCCATTGGGCTTTCGGACATATCGAAGAAGCTTCGCGCAAAACAAACTAATTGCTAGCTTCACACTAGATGCATCTGCTGCAAGGAGGAAGGCTTCAAGCCTCGTCCACCTTGCGGCAGGTGCATTTTTAATTCAATGACCAGCAACGGACCTCCTATCTGATTCGGATGGAAAGAATGCCGGGGTGGCTGTAAAATAAATAGAAAACGGACCTGACATAAAGAAGAACTGGAGGCCGGACGGATGCAGCCCTTTGAGCATTTCATCATGCTAGCCCATCAATTAAATTCCCATGAGCAGCTTGAGGTTCCCCGCGAAGTCACTCTAGAGCAAGTCGCCGATGCGCTGCATTGCACGCCCCGCAACGCGAAGCTCGTCTTGCGCAAGCTAACGGACGCCGGCTTAATTACTTGGCAAGCAGGACGCGGAAGAGGAAATCGCTCCAAGCTTGCTTTTCTCGCTGGCAAAACCCATATTTTAATCGAGCTGTCCCGCCAATACGCGGAAAAGGAAGAATACAAGCAAGCGTTTGAGCTTTTGCAGCGATATGATGCAGGGACGCAGGCGATCGAAAGCTTCACGGAATGGCTCTCCGGCAGCTTCGGCTTCGGCAAAAGCCGCGGGGAAGGGAATGAGACGGTGGATACACTGCGCCTCCCTCTGTCCCAGCCGATATTGACGCTGGACCCTTCGGAATGTTTCTACAGCTTGGAATCACATATGGTACAGCAGCTCTTCGACCCGCTCGTACGCTACGATGCGGCGGAAGACCGTATCCTCCCGCAAATCGCCCATACTTGGGATTCCAGCGAGGATGCAACCCTATGGACATTCCATCTGCGCAAAGGCGTGTTTTTTCACAACGGAAAGGAGCTCGGCGCTGAGGATGTCGTTTTTACCTTCAAGCGAATGCAGACGGGCAAACGCAACAGCTGGCCGCTCCGCTTCCTTATTGGCGTAGAAGCCGCATCCCCGCGAACGGTTCGTTTCAAGCTCGCCAAGCCGAATCGGATTTTCCCGCGCTTTCTGTGTCTGAACGCGCTATCGATTCTGCCGCTGGATTATGCGGGCGAGAACGAGAAGCAGTTCTGGAAGCAGCCAATCGGAACCGGCCCTTTCCAGCTAGCGGAATGGACAGACGAACGATTCGTCTTGCATGCCAATGCCCGCTATTACCAAGGCCGGCCGCATCTGGACAGCGTCCATATCGTCTTTATACCAAGCTCTGCATCAGCCGATCAGGCGCTTTGGCAGCAGCTGCTCTACGACCCCGGCAAGCAGGAGGACGACTTAGAGAGCTGGCAAAGCACCGTATCTAAGCATTGCTGCACCAGCCTGCTGTCCTGGAATATGAATAAGCCGGGACAGCATCAATCGGCTGACTTCCGCCGAGCCGTGGATCTTATCCTGAACCGGAGTCAAATGCTGCGCGAGCTGGGCGGCTACCGGCTCCATATCGCCAGAGGTTTTTTCCATGATGAGCAAGCAGAAACAGAACTGTATCGATACGATCTGGAGGAAGCTAGACGGCTTCTCGCCGATTACGATGGCACGCCATTGTCGCTCGGCACCTATGGCAAACATCTGCAGGATGCGGAATGGGTTCAGCAGCAATGCGCCGTCGTCGGCATTCCGCTTCATATCCGCTATGAGCAGATGGACCATATTCAGGAAATCCCGGTCATGAACGAGATGGATATCATCCTTCATGCCGTCGTCTTTCCCGAGGAAGAAATCTGCATGATTGAAAATTATGAGCAAGCGGGCAGCTTCACGAAACAATTTCAAACGCCGGACTGGCATGAATACGTCAGGGAGCATGTCGATCAGGCGCTGAACTGTGACAGCTCTGCCGAGCGCTGGCGGCTCTTAACCGACATTGAGACCCGTCTGAGGGACGATGCACATGCCCTGTTTCTCCTTCATTCGCGCTTCCAGTCCTACTTCTCCCCTTCTTATCGAGGGGTAGGCATCAACTCGCATGGCTGGATTGACTTCAAAGAAATATGGCGGACCTGAAAAAAACTACTAAAACCCTTCTGAGAACCGAGGAATCAAAAAGCTAGCTGCAGCTCTGAATTCGGTTCAAGGTTTCCCCTAATGGCATCCATTAGCAACAATGATACCTTCCCCAGGAAGTTTTTATTTTTATAAACGAAGCCTATTGTGACAACAGGATTCAAATCGGCGAAGGGTCTGATGACTACAGAGCCCGCCTGTTCCAGACCCGAGTACATTGGAACAACTCCGACGCCGAAGTCTGCTTTAATCATTTGTTGAATCACAAATAAGCTCCCAACCTCAATGCAAGAAAAATCATTTTGTCCGGTTGGACAAAATGCCGTTTCCCAGAGCTCCCGGTAAATACAAGTCGGAATCCCGACCGGCCAATGGTTGATTCGTGTTTAACATAATCCCTAATCGTTCCTCGATCAAGGCTCAAACTCCAGTGTTGGATTCGCCGTTGGAGCCGAGCAAACGCCGAAGTCCAGTTCGCCGTTCCGAACCCTCTCTGCGATCGCTCTGCTGCCGCTAACTTCTATAGTCAACTTTTTCACGGCTTTGGGTGCAATTACAATCGGGTTGGCATCCTTTATTACACCACCGCTGATGACAACGGCACTTCTTCAGCGTCATGTCCCTCACAGCCCTATGCAGCATGCTTAATCTTTATGGCGATAGCCGCCGTGTTGGCCGGGTTGCACGGACAACAACAACGAAAGCTAGAAATCCGTAATTTGCCTCTCAGCAGCTGAAAATAATTAGTTTAACTATGACAAGAGTTGTCACTATTTGCGATTAAGATGGATTCGAGGGAGAACCGTTGATTAGAGAGGAGAATCAATTACATGTTGAATTCCGGACATAACCGATCCGCCACAAGGAAATTTTTTCACTCGGGAAATCTTCGGCTTTCCTACCTTGATTTTGGCGGTGAAAGCGAACGCGCTTATCATGCTGCATGGGTATATGGCGAGTGCTAGATCCTTTTCAGAGTTGGCCGTGCGATTCCAAGATTGGCGGGTTATTTCTCTGGATCAACGAGGGCACGGTTGGAGCGATCATTCTCCAGGCAAGGAATACGCAAGAGATGATTATGTGAATGATCTCCTGAACCTCGTCAGGTCGGAGCTTGGAGGGCGACCTGTTACTATCCTAGGGCATTCCTTGGGCGGATTGAACGCTTATCAATGAAAGAGCGAAGACCTAATACTAAGCTTATAGTGTTCGAACAATGCGGTCACGGTGTCCACGCCGATGATTTAAACGGTTATTTCCATGCCGCAAACGAGTTTCTTAGCCAGAATAGCAAGTAATAAGAATAGAAACCGGGACAAAGTTTCCAATGAATTTTGTCCAGGAAAGGGATGAGAAGATGTATACCACAGTTGAAGATTTGATTGCCGAATGGAAGAACGAGGCCGTGTTAACCCAGAGAGTATTGGACGAGTTGACAGATGAATCGCTTTTGCAGCAGGTATATCTGGAGGGGCGTACGCTCGGAAGAATTGCTTGGCATATGGTTACGAATATTCCTGAATATTTAACTGAGTTCGGAGTCCCCGTACCGAAAGTGTCAGCTTCGAATGAAGTGCCGTCCTCAAAAGAGATTGCGGAGGTCTTTCATGCGGTAAGCGCTCATGTCGTCCATGCACTTCAAGAGAATTGGACGGACGAAACGTTGAAGCAAACCCAAAAAGCGTTCGGAAGAATAGAGTCCAACGCGACGATCTTCATGGGATTGATCAAACATATCGTTCATCATCGAGGTCAGGTTACCGTCCTGATGCGGCAAGCTGGGCTGTCTATACCTGCAGTATATGGTCCCTCCAAGGAAGGCTGGGCACAATTAGGAGTCTTGCCACCGCTTTGAAGGTTAGGGGTGCGGCCGCCGCTTCACCTCTTCCCCAACAAGCGAGCAATCAGCACCCCCAGTCTGCGCCGCCATCCCGTGCCCCGAGCCGCTGCCTCTTGCTGCACACAGGCTGCGCACGGGCAAGCGGCCGTTCTGCTCTCCTGAATGAGTGCCGCTTTGTGCGCCAGCTCCTCGAGCTCCGCTTGTCTATACCCGGCAAGCTTCTCAGCCGCATAGTAATGATCCCTCATCGCCATTTCCCCTTTCGGATATTCCCGCTCTGCGTTCATTATCCGGCAGAAAAAGGGGATGAAAAAGTGTAGACGTTGATGATCGTATTTCCCCTTTTACAAGAAAAAAAGGCCGCTCCTCCAATCGCGATGATTGAAAGAGCGGCCTGCTTTAGCTCTATGATTGAACTAGACTAGATTTCAAACTGCGGCAAGTAGCTGCGGTTCGCTTCAAGCAGCTCGTCTACCATGCTGCGGATATCCGCGATGCTCAGCTCGGCCGATGTATGCGGGTCCAGCAAGGCTGCGTGGTACACATGCTCCTTGTTGCCCGTCAATGAAGCTTCGATCGTCAGATCCTGCACATTAATATTGGTACGGTTCAGTGCAGCCAGCTGTGGCGGCAAGTCTCCGATGTAGCAAGGCGTAATGCCGCTGCCGTCCACAAGGCAAGGAACCTCAACATTAACGCCGTCCGGCAGATTCGTAATCAGCCCGTTGTTCATCACATTGGCGCCGATCTTGTAGATTTTGTCCGTCAGAATCGATTCCATAATATAGGACGCGTATTCATGCGTACGCTCATGCGACAGCCCTTTGTTGCCCAGCAGCTCTTCCATCGCCTTTTGCCAGTAGTCCGCTTGCGATTGTCCCCAGTTTTTGTACATCATCGTATGAACGCCGTATTCATCCAGCAGCTCCGGATACGCATTTTTAATAAAATAAGGAACGTACTCCGCTGTATGCTGCGTCGATTCCGTCACATAATAGCCGAATTGATTCATAATCTCGTAACGGACTTTATCATCATGCTGCTCCGCTGCCTGCCGCTCCAGCGCTCTGCGCTTCACTTCCGGGTACAGATCCTCGCCGTCGCGGTGAACCTCAAGCAGCCATGCCTGGTGATTGATGCCTGCGATTTTGGACTTCACGTTCGTATGATCCATGCCCAGTCCCTCGAACAGATCGCGGACGCAAATTTGCACGCTGTGACACAGGCCAACTGTCTTAATGCTTGTTGCCTTCTGAATAGCACCGGTCACGATCGCCATCGGATTCGTATAGTTCAAGAGCCAAGCATCCGGACATACTTCCTCCATGTCTTTCGCGATCTGGAGCATAACAGGGATCGTACGCAGCCCCCGGAAAATACCGCCCATGCCAAGTGTATCGGCATAGCTTTGCTTCAGACCGTACTTCAACGGAATCTCAAAATCGTTGATCACGCAAGGGTCGTAGCCGCCCACATGAATCGCATTGATGACAAAGTCGGCGTCTCTAAGCGCTTCGCGCTGATCGTCGTATGCTTTAATATCCGCTCTGCCTTCGTTGATGTTGTTGTTCAACTGCTTGAGCATTTGCTCGGACAAGCGCAGCTTTTCCTTGTCAATATCCAGCAGCGCGATATGCGCGTCTCTCAGCGCAGGGGTCAACAAGCAATCCCCGATTAAGTTTTTAACGAAAATAATGCTGCCTGCTCCAATAAATACAATTTTAGCCGCCATGATGATAGCCTCCGCTTTCTGATATGAATTAGATTGATAGAATGCTGATTATCCTTTGACACTGCCCATTACGATGCCTTCGGTAAAATATTTCTGCAAAAAAGGATAGACGCACAGCACCGGAACCGTAGCTACAAATACCTGCGCCGCTTTCGTCGTCCGGTCGGAGACGAGCGCTAACGCTTTCCAATCCGTTGACGTCGCAAGCGACATATCCCGGTTCACGATGACCGTCTGCAAATACGATTGCAGCGGGTAATGGCTTGGATCGTTCATGAGCATCAGTCCTTCAAACCAGGAGTTCCAATGCGTCACGATACAGAACAACACCAATGTCGCGATGGCCGGTGCAGACAATGGAACGAATATTTTCCAAAGCACCTTCCACTGCGTTGCCCCGTCCATAAACGCCGCTTCTTCGATTTCCTTAGGCAAGGAACGGAAAAAGTTAAGCAATAAAATGACGTTAAAAATCGGTACCGCCCCCGGAATAATGAGCGCCCAGAAGGAATCGATTAAGCCGGTCGCTTTAATCGTCAAGTACCATGGAATCAGTCCGCCGCTGAACAGCATCGTGATGACGAAAAACCAGACGTACACGCCTCTCCATTTGAACTGCTGCTTTTCCTTGGACAACGGATAGGCGATGAGTATTGTCAGCAGCATGTTAATCGGTACGCCGACCAGCACCCGCTTCACAGCAATGATGAAGGAGGTCATAAATTCCGGCTTCTCCAGCACGAAAGCATAGGATTTGAGCGTAAATTCGACGGGCCAAAACTGCACTCTGCCCGAGCCGACCGCCGAGCTTGAACTAAAGGATATGGCTAGAATATTAATGATCGGAAGCAGGCAGATAAGCGCTGCGCCAATAAGGATGGCATAATTGCCCACAACAAACACCTTTCGGCCCATTGTAGCTTTCCTGAACATATGCAGTCTCCTCTCTTAAAAAATACGGTAGTCCGAATAACGCGTGGCGAGCCCGTAGGAGATGCCGATGAAAAGGAAGGACACGACCGACTTGAACAAACCAACTGCCGTCGCTACCCCGTATTGCGCGTCCTGCACCCCGATGCGGTAGACGAGCGTATCGATAATATCGCCCGACTGGTACACCTGAGGGCTATATAAATTGAATACTTGGTCGAAGCCTGCATTCAATACATTTCCTAAGCTCAAAATCGTCATCAGCATAATCATCGGAATCAGTCCCGGCAGCGTAACGTGAAGCGTCTGCTTCCAGCGTCCCGCTCCGTCCATCACAGCAGCTTCGTACAAGGTTGGATTGATGCCGGTTAGCGCAGCCAGATAGACGATGGAGCCGTAACCGAATCCTTTCCAAACTTCCGTGCCTACCAGCGTGACGGGAAACCAGCTGTTATGTCCTAAAAAGTAGATCGGGTCCAGACCAAGCCAGGTGAGAAAATGATTGACGATCCCGGTAGACGGCGACAAAATGTCGATGAAAATACCGCCCAAAATGATCCAGGATAAAAAATGCGGGAAATAGACAATCGTCTGCACGCTCCGTTTGACAAGCCGGTTTCTGGCTTCGTTGAGCAGCAAGGCGAACAGCACAGGCGCGATAACGCCAGCAATGATTTTCATCAGCGATATATAAATCGTGTTCCAAAGCACTTGATAAATATCCGGCATATTGAGCAGGTACTGAAAATTATCCCATCCGATCCACGGCGAGCCGAACATGCCCTTGGACGGTACAAACCGTTTGAACGCGACGACAATGCCTGCCATCGGAATGTAATTATAGACAAGTACGATCAATATGCCCGGCAGCAGCATGAGGTGAAAGGGTATCTCACGTAAAAATCTTCTATTGTCCATCTGCTCCTCCACTTCACCAGCATGATTTAATGGAGAGAAGGAATGGCTTCCTTCTCTCTGCCAGACTTATTCTTTAGTTTTGACTCCAGTCATTGACTTCCTTCGTCATTTGCTCTCCGCCCTGCTTGTTCCAGGTCGATACAAAGGCATCGAATTGGTCGATCGATCCGCCCATGATGATGCTCGTGAACGTCTGAACCTGCTGCTTCTGCAAGGTACCCTCACGATCCACCATCGTTTGCGTTGGCGCACCGAAAAATTGATTGTCCATCGTCAGCCCTTTTTGCATGAAGGCATCAAGTACGCTTAACGAGCCTTCCGGTCCGTACATCTTCTCTGCGCTCCAGAAAGCGCGATCGCCGCCACGGTAGTTCATGATGTTGTCGTAGTAGCCCTTCTCCTCCAAATTAAGCGAGGATGGATCATTCGCCTCCAGCGCGCTCTTGATATGAAGCATCGCGTCAAGGTTTTTGCGCGGCGCTTCGCCATAGAGCAGCGTGTAGCTGAATGCGGACATGCCGTCTTTATCGACGTTGTAGATTTCAGGCTCCGCCGTTTCGCCGTATATTTTCTCCAGCGCCAGATTCAGCATTTTTACAGCCGCTTCCGGATGTGCGCTGCCCTTCTTGACGGTGTAATACGTGCTGATGGCAAACGGCACTTGCGATTTCGCCGCTTCTCCGTCGATGGAAGGAATTTCGATCGCCTTCCACTCCATGTCCGGATTGTTCGTCTTGCCGTCCTGCAGCCAGCCGCTGTTCCAGAAGAAGCCGAAGAACATGCCGACCTTGCCCGCGTTGGCATCCTCGTTCACCTTGGATGCGTCACGCGTTCCGAATTCCTTATTCAGTACGCCAGTAGCGTACATTTCCTGCAGCTTTTGCAGCGCCTGCTTCATTTCCGGCTGTACGCTTCCGTAAACCAGCTTGCCGGACGCATCCTTGACCCAAATGTTCGGATAAGCGTGGAAGCCGTTAAAGAAGCCTTCCAGCCCGGCATAAAAGCCCCATAGATCCTTGTTGACGCCCAGACCGTACGTATCGGCAGCTCCATTGCCGTCCGGGTCCTTCTTGGCGAACGCTTCAGCAATAGCCAGCACGTCCTGCATCGTCTTCGGCTCTTCCAGATTGAGCTTTTTCAGCCAATCCGTCCGTATCCACAGCACTTGGGACTGGCCGATGCCGGAGCCCATTTTTGGAATGGCATACATTTTGCCGTCGAAGGTCGAAGACTTAATGGCATTGCCGCCATCCTCAGACAAAATCTTCTTAGTCAGCGGCGAAGCATACTGCTCATAGACCGACGTGAGATCCTGCAACTGGTCGTCCTCGATCAGCCGTTTCAACTGCGCAGCATTCACCTCAGCGATGTTGGGCATATCGTCCGATGCGATGGCGATGTTGATCTTCTGCGCATATTGGGCATCAGGCGTCGTCCAGAGGTATTTGATCTTGATGCCAAGGTCAGCCTCGTACGCTCTCGACCAAGCATTGTTGTCCAGCGACTCTCCCGACTTATATTCCATTCCTTCCGAGATTGGCCGGACAGCCGTCACCTCGATCGGCGGATCATACTTGCCAAGCGGGCTCGTATCAACGGTCTGATTGCCGTTGCCGCTTTCCCCTTCTGGCTTCTTTGCATTATTGCCTCCACTGCTGCAAGCGTTCGTGAGAAGCGCCGTGACCAGCAGCGTACAAGCTAATAAACCCCATCTTTTCATCCGCATGTTGTATCGCTCTCTTTCAAGTGGATTGTAAGCACTTTCTTTCTGGTTTAATTATAGCAACGGCACCCGCCACGCCGTGTGCGGATTTTTTGCTGAGCACCTGCGATGTTTTTGTCCAAGTATAGCTTTCGTTCAAAAATAACATACCTTTACAACAAAAAAACCGCCCCTCTTACTGTGACCAAATAAGAGGAGCGGTTTTCATATAGATGACGGGTCAGAGTTAGCGTCTGCATGCTGGCTTTGCCTGTATTGCGTAGGCAGCAGGCCCGTCATTTCCTTAAACATTTTGCCGAAATATCGTGTATCGGTAAATCCGCACTGCTCGGCGATCCAATAGACCGGATGGTTGGTCGTGGACAACATCCTTTTCGCTTCCTCGATGCTCCGAATCTGAACATAGCGGACGAACGAGATCCGCAAAATATCTTTAAAGCTCCGGCTGAAATAACTTTTGCTAATGTTCACCTGCGCGCAAATATCGCTTTGCGACAGAGTTTCGATCGCCTGAGCGTCCATATAGGCAAGCGCCTTCAAGATGCCGTGTATCATCTCTTCCGAATAAGCGGATTGCCGCAGCCACTGCTGAAGCCTCGATCGGGTATCAGTCAGCCATGCTCTCAGCACTGGAGCTTCGCTCGGCAACGGTTCCCAGCCGAGAAATTGCGGGAACAGCTGCTGCCATTTGTGCAAAGCCTGCGCCGCCCATTCCTCCGGCATCAAAGCGGACTCATCGGCGAGCATGCTCAGCATCAACTGAAACGCATCGTCCTCCCATACCCATAGCGGATGGAGCCAGCCTTTCTCGAAAGCCTCACGCGTCCACGCCGCTGTCGTCGCACCCATCCCGGTCTGTGCCGCCGCCCCGGATTTGTCTTCTGCCACCTTAACAGCAATCCGTTCCAGCAGCTCATCGAGATCTTGGGTTTCCAGCTGCGTCTTGACGATATAGTCAATCGCTCCGATGCGCAGCGCCTCCTGAATATAGTCGAAATCCTGATGGCAGGTTAAGACGACCATCTTGATCGAAGCGTCGAATTCCCTGACCCAGTGCATCAGCTCCAGTCCCGTCATGCCCGGCATCGTAATGTCCGTCACGAGCAATTGCACCGTATTGGGATGCTCCTGCAGATAGAGCTTTGCCCGCTCGCCGGAAGCTGCTTCTCCGATAATTTCAATTCCGTATTTCTCCCACGGAAAAATCATCTTCAAGCCTTTGCGAACCAGACTCTCATCATCTACGATATAGGCTTGAATCATCGCTATTCCTCCACCTTCACCTGATCCGGCATGTCAATCGTGATCGTCGTTCCTTCTCCCGGTGCGCTATGAACGGAGAATTGCGCCTCGGAGCCGTAATACACTTCCAGCATCTTCTTCACATAGCGCAGTCCGATGCCGAGACCGCTTCGCTGCCGCTGCTCATCCAGCTCGAACAGCTCATGCATCCGCTCCGGCGGTATGCCCTGCCCGTTGTCCTGGACAATAATTTGCATACGGCCCCCCGGAGCCAGCCGGATCGTGACCTCAATCTGCCCCTCTTCATTGTCAAAGGCATGATACAAGGCGTTTTCCACCAGCGGCTGCATAATAAACCGCGGAATAGCGATGTCATCCGCGTCTTCCTCCGCATTTACGTGAACCTGAAACTTATGGTCATACCGGATGCTTTGCAGCTCGATGTAGTCGCGCAGCGCCTGCACCTCGTCCCGCACGGTCACGATGATGCTCTTCTTCCCCAAATTATAATGCAGCACCCTTGTGAATACAGCGACGAGATTCGCAATATCCTTCTGCCCGTTCATCCGCGCCAGCCATTGCACCGTATTGAGCGTATTATGCAAAAAATGCGGATTGATCTGCACAAGAAGCTTCTCCACCTCCAGTTGGCCTTTGCGCTTCTCCTTCTCCTCAATGTCTGCGATGAGCTCCATAATCCGGTTTTTCATATTGTCAAAGTTGTTCAATACGTTATCGAACTCGACCGTTCCCGTTGTCGCCAGTTTGCGCGAATCATTCCCCTGCCCGATCTGAAAATGATGAATCTCGCGATTGATGACCCGAATCGGTCCGTAGACCATTTTCCAAATAAACCAGGCCAGCAAAATTCCGATAAGCAGCGAGAGCAGCGCGATCGCAATAAACTGATAAAACCATACATTGATTTCCCCGTTGTACTCGCTCAGCGGAACAAAATGAATATAGGTCCAGCCGTTTCGGCTAGTTGCGGCAAAAGCTTTCGTCTCTTCAGGCGGCTTGCCGTATACGTCGCCGATTTTGTAAGCCGATTCATTATGACTGTACAGCACCTGTCCCGAGCTGCTGACGAGTATATCTCCCGGACGGCTTGCGATCATCAAGTCGGAAATATCCCGCTCGATATAGATGGACAGCGGCACGCCCTCCTCATTCTCCACTTCCCGCCAAAGCGAAAGCACAAGCACTTTGTTATAGACGCGGACGGAAGGATGGGGGCCATAATAGGCAAACTTATTTTTGGAATACATCGTTTGTCCCGGATGCAGCAGCAGCTCCTGCTCCACCTTCATATTGGCAAACAAAAAGGGATCCTTGTAGGTCGGAGCATAATAGAGCATGACGCCGAGACTTGGATTCGCAAAATTAATATTCGAGGTCGATTGTAAAATTTTATCGTAAAGCTTTGTTTTCTCATAAGCGTCCTTGGAGGAAATAAACGTCATGACGTCCTGTCCGATCCCGCCTTCGCCGACAAGCAGCTGCGATACACGGCCCAGCTCGTCGAGCCGCTTCTCCATTTCCTGCTGTTCCCGTTCCACCTGATTCTGTATATCTTGTCCGATGCGGCCGATCTGAATATCGTAAATCCAATAGTACGACACCAGCCCGATCAATACGATCGGAATAGCCGTAGCCAGTACGAGAACGAGAGCCAGCCGGCCCTTTAAAGTATGCGGTACTATTTTTCCAGATTGCACAGCGTTCATCCTGTCTTGCATGTCTGACCCCCCTGCCTTGCAGACTGCCTTGCCCCTTCTCTCCGAGCGCGGAGAGACAGCAGTTAATCGCTTACATTCGTACATTGAGTAAAGATGGTTGTATTATAATACAGTTTCCGGGGTTATAAAAATAAAAAAAGAAACGGTTCCATCCAGCCATTGCCGACCGGAAGAAACCGTCTCTTCGTATGAATAGGGCTATCGCTTATATTACTAGATGTAAAATAGCAGTTTCGATTCGGCAGGCTCCAGCGCCAGAACATGCTCTGCTGCACCCGGCTGCAGGCTGTAGGACTCGCCGCTCCACAGATCGCGAACCGTTAAAGCTTTCGCCCAGTCGATGCCGACGCGGGATAAGTCGATTGACTTCGACTTTCCTTTCTCCACATCGAAGTTGAAGACCGCAACGTAAGTGCCGCCGTCTCCTGCCAGCGAGTAGAGATCCTCGCCGCCTGTACCGCTGCGGCCTTCCGCCGGACGGAACGTCTCGCCGCGCTTCGCCAGCGCCATCACTTCTTTATTGGTCATCCATGCCTTCGCACGGCTGGCCGCCTCCTCCATCCGGTAGTCGTCGCCGAGCAGCAGCGATGTGCCGGAAATCACGCCCGAGTTCAAGCGGCTGCGCCCTTCATGCTCGGAGATCGAACGCTGGTTGTCGCTCTTGTACAGGACGATATGATCCGGATCGTTGAAGCGGTACAAGTTGTCGCTGATCCACCAGCCGTACGTGAGCGCGTTCAGCATATATTCCGTATCGGCAATCGTGCCGAATGCATCGCAGGAGACGCGTCTGCTATGCGCATAGCCGTGCGGGAACAGCGGTGCAATCGACAGATTGATCAGAAACGGACGGCCCAGACGTTCCGGGCTAAGCGCTTCCGCAATAGCCGCCATTCCGTAGTTATAGGCTTGAATGCCGGTACGGATCGAAGGGTCGTAATGCACGCCTTCCATCGCGCCATGCGCCAGGAAATCCATTTTCAAATACTCAAAGCCCATTGAAGTGACTTCATCCAGATTGCGCATAATGCGCGCGATCGCTTCCGGATGCGACGGATCGATCGGGAACGCGCCATCCAGCTTCGGCAGCGGTTTGCCTGCGGCATCCTTCAGCAAAATCTCCCGATAAAGAACCGCACCGTCTGTACCTTCCACCGGCGTATCCGGGTCGCTTCCCCAGAACGCAAACGGCGTGTAGTATGTTCCAGGCTTCTGACCATTAGCCTTGACGCGGCGTACGGCATCCTCAATCTCGCCTTCTTTCAAATTATGCGAGCAGGCATCGAAATTGACGTAAAGACTGCCATCCTGATCTGCGAAGCCGTTCCCTTGAATCTCCTTGGCAAAAAAATCGGAGGTATGCGTGTAGACATCATAATCAAGCTTTGCCATGACGGCCGACCAGCTGTTCCAGCCAACGGGAACGCCGCCGGACCACGTCAGCGCAGGCTGGATGACCGCATTGGCTCCACTATAGGCTTCCATGCCTTCACGGTAGTCAGCGAAAGCGCCTACAAAGATCGTCGGCGATTTGATCGAAGTGCCGCGCAGCGAGCCATGCGGAACGGTGTCGCGGGTTTGGAGATCGGCTGCGCCAGCAAGTACCCGCAGACGGCCGATCGCTTCGGAGAAAGTGCCTTCCACGTCGATAGACGTTTTCCAAATATCATGCGTCACCGAGCCAATAACGAAGCCGCGGCGGGATTCCGCCCGGTAGATAGCCGTCACCTCATAGCTGCGTACGCTGGCAGGATTGGCGTGGGAACCGAACCGTACCCACTTGTCATTGTCGTATGGAATAAACAGGGAGCGGATCTCTTCTTTGGAGCCGTCTCCGAAATCAAGCAAGCCATCGTCGTTCAAATAGGAGGCAAGCGGAGTCAGTTCATTCGTCTCCCATTCCTGCTCGCCTTCAGCTTCCAGCTCAATCAACGCGTAAGGCAGATCCTTGTACAAGCGGATCAGCTGCCGCAGCACCGGCTTGCCAGGCTCCGTATGCTCAAAGCTGAACCGCAGCCCTTCCCCAAAGCCGTCCTCGATCGCCTGTACTGAAGCTTCCGGCACCGTATGCGAGCCATAGTAGCTAGAACGGGCGATTTCTGCGCCCACACGGGCTTCCGCATAAAGCCCCGTCATCGTTTGTCCGTCCCTCCAGGCAAGCGCCAGCGTGCCGTCTTCTGTATTCGCCGTCACTTTTAGCAAGCCATTGTCCGCTGCAAACGTCCCGGATGCTTGCTCCAGCTTGAATTGTCCAATATCGGTCGTCATGATTTCATCCGCTCCCATTCTCCTATTGGTTCACATACTCATTGTACCGTGCTCTATTATCCAATGAAAGGAAAAGGCCAGCTCAGCTGGCCTCCTCGGCAAATCTGGTTATGCGATTAGTTCCACAGCTCTTTGCGTGCTGCGTAGTTGCTCGAGTATACCGCTTCGACTTTTTCGTCGCCTGCAGCTTTCATATCAGAAAGCATTTTGTCAAAAATCGAGCTTGCTTCTTCAGCAGAAGGAGCCATGATTGCCTTAGTCAAAGCTTGCTTCGTAATATCGTTGATTTTTTGCTCGTTCAACGCTTCCGGCGTTCCGCCTTGCGGGTTCAAGCCGTCAAAGATCGCTGTGTCATACACCGTGTCGGACAAGTTTTTGATCGCCATTTGGTCGACAGGAGAACGCTCGTAACGGCCTGGAAGGTCGTATGGCGTACCGTCTGCACCTGGTCCGTTTTTAATAAACCAAGTCCATTTGCGAATGCCTGTTTCTTTCGTGTAAGCAGCCCAGTCGTCTTTGAATGCTTGCAATGTTTCCGGACGCGGTACATGCTTGCCGTCTTTCATATCCCAGTGCGTGCCTTCAATACCCCACATGAGCAAGTATTGGCCTTCTTCACTTGCAAGGAAGTTAATGAGTTGCATCGTGCGTTCCGGATTTTTGTTTTTCTTCGTGATCGAAATGGCATCCCAGCCCAAGGAGCTGCGGCCGCCGAATGTCGTTTTCGAAGGATCTACGCCGTCTGCAACAACCTTATAAGCGAACAGCTGCGATTCTTCGCCTTTGTCTTTCTTGATGATCGTGTTGGAGTTGCCCAAATCCCAGTATGCGCCTGTCGACGAGAGAATCGTGCCCGTCGCGATTTTTTGCTCCCATACCTGGCGTTTGTTGATCGCCCACTCTTTGTCCATCAGACCAGCGCGGTACAGATCGTTCATATACAGAATCATATCTTTGTATTTCGGATCTTTCACATCATATTGAAGCTTGCCGTCATGCTCGTAGTAGCCCGACAGGCCGAACATGCCTTTGAACGTGCCGATCGTTCCGCCCCAGTTCTCGCCGTCCATCGTCAGAGCGATTGTGTTCTTGCCGTCGATTTGCGGATATTTCGCTTTGAAATCAACAAGCAGCTGCTTGAACTCGCTTTGTGTGAATGGAACGCCGCCTTCCGCTTTATCCGGTGCAAGCTCCTTCACGATATCTTTGCGCATGTTGAAGCCGAACACCGGCTCATGCTCAAGTCCGTACCAGTTGGACAGATAGTAGTTGTTGCCGTCTTTGTAACGCGTTTTGTTAAGTACGTCGCCATACATTTTCGTTACATCCGGGCCATATTGACTGATCAGATCATTCAGCGGAATGATAGCCTTCGCTTCAATGTATTTCGCAACCAGGTCGCTGGAGCGGTCGAACATAATCATATCCGGCAAGTCTTCGCTCGCCAGCATGAGATTCAGTTTTTCCGTCGGATTACCCGTTGGCTGTTGGATTTCAATCGTTACGCCAGTACGTTTTGTAATTTCTTTCGCGATGGCATTATCGAATTTATCTCCTGTGTTTTTATCAAAAAACGTAATCTTGATCGGGTCCGTGCTTGGCTCTTTCGTGCCGCCGTCCGTACCGCTGTTTGGCTTATCCGTGCTGGTGTTGCTCGGTTTATTTGATGAATTCGAAGCACAAGCAGACAATAAGGAAATCAACATTACGGCTGTCAGCAGCGACAGCATCCATTTTTTTGCGTTCATCCAAAAATCCCCCTTATTCATAATCGTATGCTTATCGAAAAGACTGTTCGGCATTCATCCGGCCGACCGCAACACCTCCCGCAAGTAATCTAAAAGCCTGCCGGGCGGATTAGCTCTTAACCGCGCCCAGCGTCATGCCTTTCACAAAATATTTTTGCAGGAACGGGTATACCATAATAATCGGCAGCGTTGCGACCATCGTCGCGGCCATCCGGATTGTATCCGGAGATACCGCCATACGTTTGGCCGAATTGGCCATTGCTTGCGCGTCGCCGACCATGGAGCCCGTTTGGTACTGATTCAAAATTTTGACGAGTACCGCTTGCAGCGTTTTCAAATCTGGATTGTAAGTGAACACGTACGAATCGAACCAGGAATTCCAGTGGCTGATTGCCGTAAACAATCCGATTGTCGCCAGTACCGGCGTCGTCAGCGGAAGAATGATGCGGAAGAAGATTTGGATGTAATTCGCACCGTCTATCTTCGCCGATTCATCCAGCTCCTGCGGCAGTCCTTGCATAAAGGTCCGAACGATGATCATATAGAACACGTTCATTAAGCCCGGAACGACGAAGACCATGAAATTGTCGATCAGATGATAGCTTTTGAGCACCATATAGTAAGGAATAAGTCCGCCGCCGAAGTACATCGTGAAGACGAAGTACAGCGTCCAGAAACGGCCTGCGACGAGCTCTTTTTTACTGAGTGAAAAGGATAGCATGCTGATCGTGATGACTGCAAGCGGCGTGCCGATGAGCGTCCGAAGCAGTGTAATCCGAATCGCCATCCATATTTCGCTATCCGTCAAAATTTGCTTATAGCTCGCTAAGCTGAATTCCCTCGGCCACAAATATAAATGGCCCCGCAGCGTATCCTCTGCGCTGTTCAAAGAAATAATGAAGATATTCCAGAACGGATAGAACGTAACAATAAATATCGCAACGATAAACGCGTAAACGACGGTCATAAAGAGAAAATCTTTTTTGTCTTTCACCATGGCGTGTTCTCCTCTTCCGTTTTGTTCTAGAACAGTGACTGTTCTTCCATTTTTTTAGCCATCTGGTTGACGCTGATGACGAGTATGAACGCCACGACCGATTTGAACAAACCGACGGCAGCACCGTATGAGAACATGCCGTTTTGCAGACCGTATTTGTACGTGTACGTATCGATGACTTCCGAGTATTGCATAACTGTATTGTTCTGGAGCAGGTACTGCTGGTCGAAGCCAGCGTTCAAAATACCGCCAACTGCAAGGATGGCCAAAATGATAATGGTCGGCTTGATGGATGGCAGTGTAATGTGCAGCATCTGCTTCAAGCGGCTCGCGCCGTCGACCTTCGCCACCTCGTAAAGCTCTGGGTTGATTGCGGAAATAGCGGCCAAATACATAATGGCGTTGAAGCCCATGTCCTTCCAAGCGTTCGATAATGCGATGATCCACCAGAAAAGCGGTCCCTTCTGCATGAACTGAATCGGCTCATCGATAATATGCAGGCCGGTCAGGATGTTGTTGATTACCCCGCCCGACGAGAGCATCGTAATGATAATGTTCGCTGCGATAACCCAAGAGATGAAATGCGGCATGTAAGAGACCGTCTGGAACGTCCGTTTGAACCAGCCGTTTCTCATTTCATTGATCATGAGCGCCAGAATGATCGGCATTGGGAAACCGAACAGCAGCGACAGGAAGCTTTGTGCCAGCGTATTGCGCATGATTCTTACAAAGTCGCCGTTCGTGAAGAAATACTCGAACCATTGCAGCCCTACAAAATCCGTCGTGAAAAATTGCTCGAAAAACGTTCCGCCGCCTGGCTGATAATTAATGAACGCCATATACAGCCCGAACATCGGTACGTAGGAGAACATCAAGGTCAGGATGATCGCGGGCAGCATCAGTACATAAAGCAGCCGCTGCTCTTTCAATCTGTCCAGCAGTCCGCCTCTATTCCGCTTGACGGCCAGCGTCCCGCTTCCTTGAGGTTGCGCTTTAGGTTGCATGTTCATCGTGTTGCCTCCCGTGAATTGATTGCGTTTTCATTTGCTTCGTGTTCTCATTATAGGCCGGGCAAAATAGCCGTTCTATAATAAGATCTAACGATTCATATTCCAAACGCACACACTTACTTTTGCTCCATTGTTGAATAGTGGCATTACCGTTACACTAAAGAAAAGACATCATAGAGTTATATTTCTTCTAGAAAAGGCGGGTGCCGACATGTACACTGTGCTGCTGGTAGATGATGAAGCAATCGAGCTGGAGATGATGGAGCAATACGTTCCTTGGGAGCAGATTGGCATTCAGGTTGTCGGGACTGCCCGCAACGGCAAGGAAGCTCTCAGCAAGCTCACGGAGCTAAAGCCGGATATTATCGTAACGGATGTGCGCATGCCGATTATGGACGGGCTGGAGTTCGGACGACGGGCGAAGCAGATCGACAAAAGCGTCAAGATCATTTATCTAAGCGGACATAATGAGTTTCAATATATTAAGTCCGCCCTCAATATCGAAGCGGCAGGCTACCTGCTGAAGCCGATCGATATGGAAGAGCTGCTTGTACTGTTGGAGAAAGTGAAAAAGAAATGCGAAGAGGAACAGCTTGCCAGCGAAGGCGGCGGCTGGCGGCTGGAGAAACTGCTCCTCCGCATCGTCCGCGAGCCTATGGAGGAGCGCCGGCTGGAATGGATTCGCCAATGGGAAAAAAGCGCATCCGGCTTTTCTGCCCATCAATCTTTTGGAGCCGCTTACATGACGTTCGAGCCTCCTGCTTTACGCGGTAAAACGGCAGAGGAGGACAAAGTGCTGCCCGCGCCATCGGGAGCGCTGGTAGCTGATGCGGCTGAAGCTGCGCGGGACTTGCTCAGACAGCGGCTGGATGCTGCAATTGTGCTGGAGACCGGGATTAATACGCTGTTTGTCCTGTTTCAAGGAAAACCGCAGCAATGGGACCCTGCCTATTGGGAGCTGCTTCGGGAAGAGCTGCTGACCGTAACGGTGGAAGGCGAAGCTTTCGTGACTATTGGCCTATCCGGACCACACAAAGGATTCCATCTGCTAAAAGAGGCGTTCGAGCAGTCTCAGCGCTGCAATGATGAAAAACTGTACCGGCAAGCCGGCTCCGTCATCATGCCAGGCAGTCCGGAAGCGGTGAAGCAGACCGACATGCCTGTGGAGCAAACCGTGGCAGCGCTGATCGCTGCCATTCAGAGCACCGACGCTGAGCGGGCCGGACAAACGCTGAATGACTGGTTTGCCGTTATGCGGCAGGAGCGGGTCGAACGCAACTTCGCCGTTCGAGCGGTCATTCAACTGCTCACGGCGCTTGAGCAGCATTTCACTTCATTAATGGCCGGCCCGCTTCGCGAACAGTTGCTCGCCGATCATTGGAAGGAGCTGTCGCTGCTGCCGACGATCGCCCATTACCATGCTTACGCACAATGCTTCTGCACGGAGCTGCTGAAGGCTGCAGGAGCACGCGATGCTGACCGCTATCAGTCCGTCGCCGGCCAGATTACGAAGCTGATTGCCGAGCGTTATCATCTTCCGATTACGGTGGAGGATATTGCGAAAGAGGTCTACCTGTCGCCGAACTATGTACGGACTATATTTAAGGAAAAGACAGGCGAGACGATACTCGATTATTTGACCCGCGTCCGTATGAACCATGCGTCGGAGCTGCTCAAAAACCGTTCGCTGAAGGTGCGCGAAATTGCCCATCAGGTCGGCTATGAGAATGTCTCCTATTTCTGTTCGGTTTTTCAGAAGCATAAAGGGAGCACGCCAAACGAATACCGTAAAATGCAACTTTAGGCTGGAGTGATCAACGTATGAGAAAACTGGCCGCTTGGCTCAGCAACCCTTTAAACAATTGGCGGCTCCGGGAGAAGCTGTTCATCATGTTCCTGCTTGGGGGCATTCTCCCCCTGCTCTTCTTCGCCTTATATTCCTATACGACCATTCGCGGGGAGTTGTCCGCCCAGATGGTGGCGAATACAGGCTCTACCGTTGCGCAAATCAATTCGAACCTGGAGAATAAGCTGGATACGTATACGAAGCTTTCCGCCACGCTATATCTAGATTCCACGATGCGTGCCTATTTGACGAATGATTATTCGGTGGACCCGGCGCTATTCGTCGATGCATACAAATATATCAACAATTCCTTCGTCAACATGCTGACGACGAATCCGGACATTCATTCCATGACGATCTTCATCAACAATGAAACACTGCCTACAGACGGCATGTTCATTAAGCGAATGGGCGAGAATTTCCGCAACTCCTTGGCGTATAAATCGCTGCGGGACAGCTACGGCGACGTGCGCTTCGTTACGACGCCGCCGGAGCCCGATCAGCCGCCGATGTTCACGTTGTCGCGAATGCTGAATATAAGCAGCATGAACAATCCATACGGTGTACTGACGATCAACATCCTGGAATCCGATATATTTCGTCTTATGGAGAAGGAATCGGAAGACAAAACGGTGCTGATTATTAATGAGGAAGGAATCGTCATGTCCGCTAGAGATAAAACGCTGCTAAACCAGCCTATCGCCTTGCCGGACAAGTTTCCGGAGGAGATGAACGGTCAGTTCGACAGCACCTATAACGGTGAAATGGTGCTCGTCGTCTACAATACGACCAAATACGGCTGGAAGAGCGTCTCGGTCATTCCGTACAGCAGCTTCCTGTCCAAAGCAAATCTAACCGCCAAGCGCATACTGATCTACGCGATAGCCAGCCTTGCCGTCATGGCGATTCTGATCTATGTCACCGCAAGACTATTCACCAAGCGGGTAGAGACACTTGTCGGCATGATGCGGCGCATCGAGAAAGAAGAGTTCGAACTCACCGATATCCGGCCGCTGGGGCGTGACGAAATCGGCCAAATCGGCAATGCGCTGCGAAGAATGGGCCAGCGGCTCAGCACGCTGATCTCGGATGTCTATATGAAGGAAATCGATAAGCGGGAGGCAGAGCTGAACGTGCTGCAAGCCCAGATTAACCCGCATTTTCTATACAACTCGCTCGCTTCGATCTCTTCGCTCGCCATTCGGAACGCAGATCCGCGCATGAACAAAATGGTGACCGATCTGGCGAAGTTTTACCGCATCTCACTCAATAAAGGAAAAAACACGCTTTCGGTGCATGAGGAAATTCAGCTGACCCGCTATTACGTCTCGATCCAGCAAGTGCGATTCGCCAATCTGCTGCGGGTTCACTATGACATCGATGAATCCGTACTGCCGTGTCTAATCGTGAAGCTCACGCTGCAGCCTTTTGTGGAAAATTGCATCAACCATGCGATCTGGGATCATGAGCATGGCATCAATATTATTATTCGAGCCTGCCGCGACGGGCAGGATATCTTGCTTAAAGTGATCGACGACGGCATGGGTATGCGGATGCCGAACGGACGCGACCTGCCGCAAAGCGAAGATACTTTGTCCGGGTACGGCGTCCGAAACGTCGATAGCCGGATCAAGCTGCTGTTCGGCGACTCCTACGGTGTCTCGATCTACAGTCGTCTGGGTATCGGTACGACGGTTACGATTCGTATTCCGGGGAAATAAAGCATTGTAATCATCGATATTGGTAAGAGAAACAGCCAGCATACCGGGTTCCGGTTTGCTGGCTGTTTGATGTGCTGCTTCTATTACTTTTTCACCTTAATCTTATAAAGCTTGGATTGTGCGCCTTCCAGATTCACTTGGAGGCTGTCCTTCACTTCAACCTTCGTCCCTGTCCACACGTCTGTCAGCTCGACCTTAGCAGTCGCAGTAACGCCAAGCGCCCGCTTCAGGTCAACCGTCTTCACTGCCGCTTCATTCGTATAGTTGAATACTGCGAGATAGTAGTCCTTCTTGTCCTGCAGGACGAATACGTCAGCTGCAGCCGTTCCCGTGTTGCCTTCAACCGGACGGAACGCTTCGCCGATCAGGGCAATGTCGTTCACGCTTTTATTCGTCAGCAGCGACTTCATCAGCTTCTGCGTCTCCACATTGCTAACGTCATCGGAGTTCATGTACACCGTGCCGGATATCCCTGCGGCGTTGACCCGTGTCTGTGCTGCATTGTACGAGCCGCCTTTAGCCAGCGTCATATAGTCCGGATCGGTGTAACCATATATCGTTCCGTTCTGCCACCAGCCGTAAGTCAGGTTGTTAAGCTGGTATTCCGTGCGGCCGAGCGTACCGTCGATATCGCAGGAAATGCGTCTCGCATGTGCATATTGGCTTGGGAACATCGGCGCGATTGAGGCGCTGATGAACATTTTGCCGCCCAGCGTCTTATTGATATGCGCCATTCCTTGGTTGTACGCTTGAATACCTGTCTGCACCTTCGGATCGAAATGCTTGCCTTCGAACGAGCCGTGAGTCAGGAAGTCGATTTTAATATATTCAAAGCCATAATCCAGGAACTTCTTGAACACGTATTCGACGCGCTGCTGCGAGCCGGGATGTGTCGGATCGATCGCATAGGCGCCGTCCACCTTCGGCAAAATGTTGCCCGCCGCATCGCGAAGCACGATGTCGCCGTACGTATACTTGCCGTTAGTCCCTTCTACCGGCTGCGACATATTGTCGCCCCAATAGACGAATGGGCCATAGTAAATGCCTGCTTTTTGCCCGTTTTTACGAATAACCTTTACCACATCGCGAAGCTGCTGCTCGCTCAGGTTGTCCCAATACGAGTCCATATTAATGTATACAGTGCCTTTGTTCGTAAACGATTTTTGCAGGTTAGCTTTAAAGAAATTGGATACCTCTACAACTTTGTCGTAGCTGAGCGAGCTTTCATAGGCGCCCCAGCTGTTCCAGCCGACCGGTACGCCGGAAGGTACGCCTTTCTGGAACTTCAGCGGCGGAGCAACGGCTGCATTCGCTTCGCCATAGTTCTCCAGCCCGTCACGGTAATCGGTGTAATAACCGACCGCGATTTGCGGAGATGTAATCGTGTTGCCTGACACTTTGCCGTGATCGATCGTGTCATGCGTCGAAGTGAGCGACGTGAAGCCGCCGTATACTTTCAGCTTATTCAGTTTATCGTTCGAGCCGCTCCAGTAGATGCCGGTTTTCCACACGTCATGCGTAACCGAGCCGATAACAAGACCACTGCGGCTGGTGTTGTCATAGATCGCTGTCATCTCCGAACTGATGTAGTTGTTGTTATTCAGCGCCGTATTGATCGTCCGGGCTTGATAACGCGACCACATGTCGTTGTCGAACGGCGTGATCAGTACACGGTTGTCTCCGCCTGTGCCGATATCAACACCGCCGCTAGCGTTCACGACGAGCGGAGCCATATCGTTGGAGCTAACCGCCGCACCGCTGCTGACTACCTGCTGCGATACGAGGAAGTAAGGCTGATCCTCATACAGCTGATAGATTTGCTTCATCACAGGCAAGCCTTCGCTGCGGTTCTCGACCGTAATGCGGACGCCCTTGCCATGCCCGTCCTTAATTTTCTCCACATTGTTCAGCTTAAAGCTGTGCTCGCTGTATTGACGGCTGTCGAGCAGCTTGTCTTCAAGCTGAGCACTGGCGTACGCGCCCTTCACAAGCGTTTTGCCGTTCCAAGCATATGCAGCCAGACCAGACTCCGTATTGAACGTAATGCTGTAGGAGCGGGAGACAAAGGTTGCCCCTTTCTCATGCTTCGTTACTTTAATGGAGCCGTACTTGTCCGAATCGAGCGCTTTGCCGATTACGCCGATGTTATCCACCGGACCCGGATCTTCGCCCCCGCCTCCGGCAGCAGCGATCTCCAGCTTATCGATATCCGGCGACCAGCCTCCGTCATCGTTGAATGTAATCGTGTTCGCTCCTGCTTTCAATTCGATTTCCAGCGTGAATACGCCAAGCGTGTCCCAGTTTTCCGTTTTGGGCAGCGCATAGTTTTCCGATACGCCGTCGTTGACGGCGATCGATACCGGGCGAGGGTCGCCGGAAATATAGTAGACGCTAAGCTTGTACACGCCAGCTTTTTCCGCCATAATATCGCGGAATTGCAGCGTAGAGCCGCCCCACAAATTGCCGACCTTGCGGCCGCCAGAGCAGCCAGTCGCCGCTGAGCAGCCGCTTATCGCAGCATTGCCTGTCAGCACGTTGACGGAAGCTTCTGCCTCATAGACGGTACCTGTAACCGGGCCGCCAGGACCGCCGCTGTCAGATAAGCGCAAGTCGATCCGGTCGATATCCGGCGAATAGCCGCCCTCATCGTCCAAGCGGATCGTATTCGCTCCCGCTTTCAGTTCCACTTCAAGTTCGTAAACGCCAAGCGTATCCCAGTCTGCCGTCTTCGGCAGATCGTAGTGATCCTTCGTACCGCCGTTAACGCTTACGCCAAACGACCTAGGGTCGCCAGAAATATAATGTACCGTCAGTGTATATACGCCGGCCTTTTCAACAGTCACGTCATTAAATGTCAACGACGAACCGCCCCATAGCCCGCCAACCGCTTGGCTGCCGGAGCAGCCAGTTGCTTCCCCGCAAGCTTTAACCTCTGCTTTGCCAGACAACGTGTTCGCCGTCGCTTCGGCTTCATACGAATAGCTTCCGGCTGCCGCCTCTACTGCTATTGCTGCCTCCGTGTCTGCACTTGCCGCATGGATTTCACGTCCGGATTGACCCGGGCCGAAAAAAGCCGTCTGGACAAGCAGCACTGCCGTCAGCAAGAGGAACAATCCTCTGCCGGACAATGCCCATTGTTTTCTTCTCATTACTTCATGCCTCCTGTTCGCTATTTAAAATTTATGAAGCGCTTTCAAAATGCATTTTTAATGTAAATCAGAGAAGGGGCTGTAACAATCCCAATATTTAACGAACGATACGACAAACCGCCAAAGTTTGAGCTTGGCACCCTCTGGTGCGGCTCCACTTTGGCGGCTTGGATGCTCGTTCGTTATGCAGCTTCTACCTCAATAAGCTTTAATTGACCGTCTAACCGGTAACGCTTGCCTGCTTCCAGTTGCAGACTAACCTGGCTGCCGCCGCATTTGACGACCGTCTCCAGATCGGAGTGCGCCGTAATGATCGCTTCAGTCAAGCTGCCATTACTCCATACGACTGATGCCTCGGCATTGCCTTTTGCCCGTAATCCTTCGTAAGACCCATTGGACCAGTCTGCCGGCAAAGCAGGCAGCAGATTGATGGTGCCGGCATGGCTTTGCAGGAGCATATCTGCGATTGCAGCCGTTCCGCCGAAGTTGCCGTCGATGACGAAAATATTCGTCTCTGCGCCAGCTACGCCTGGTTTCGAGTACGAGAGCAGGTTGTCGAAGCAAAGCTCTCCGATCAAATGCCGGACATGCTTCACAGCCTGATTGCCGTCATGCAGCCTGGAGAAGCCTAAGGCGAACAACGCTGCCGTAAATTCAATATCCTCCAGCTCGTCGACCAGCATGCGTCCAAGCAGCGTTTGCCGCATCGCAGCGCTTAGCTCTGGCGTATGCTCCGGCGTAATCTGGTTGCCCGGATAGATGCCGTACATATGGGAGAAATGCCGGTGCTGCGGCTGCGCCTCTGCGTAGTCCTCCAGCCATTCCTGCAGTTGGCCGCGTTTGCCGACTTGAAGCGGCGGCAGCTGCTCAATCGCCGTTCTCAGCCGGGCTTGCAGCTCTGGATCGGCTTCTAGCAGCTCTGCCGACTCCAGGCAGAAGACGAACAAGTCGCGCACCAGCATCTGATCCATCGTCGAGCCCATGGAAAGCTGCTGCTCACCTTGCTCCGTCGGTCCCGGATAGAAGCTGTTCTCCGGGGAATTCGACGGCCCCGTTACAAGCCAGCCGTACTTCGGATGAATGACCATATAATCAAGGAAGAACAGCGCTGCTTCCTTCATGACCGGATAGGCTTGCCGCGATAGAAATTCACGGTCCTTGCCATATTCGTAATGCTCCTTCAGATGAGTCGCAATCCAGAGGCCGCCCGTCACGTTCATCCCCCATGACCTTCCCCAGCCTGGCGATGCAAATCCCCATGCATTGGAGAATACATGCGCGACCCAGCCCTCGCAGCCGTAAAAATCTTCAGCGGCTGACCGGCCCGCTTCAGCCAGCTTCTCGATATAGTTCATAAGCGGGACGTGACATTCCGCCAAGTTGCTAATTTCCGTCGGATAATAGTTCATCTCCGTATTGACATCAAGATGATAGTCACAGCTCCATGCCATCGCATTGGCTTCACCATCATTCCATATTCCTTGCAAATGCAGCGGCAGTCTGGAATCGCCCCGTGATCCGGCAATGGTCAAGTAACGTCCGTACTGGTAAAACAAAGCGATAAGTCCGGTGTCGCCCAGTTCGCCAGCCCGCAGGCGGCGTACCCGCTCATCCGTCGGAAGCGAAGCAAATTCAGCCGTCTCTCCAAGATCGAGACTAACGCGGCTATAAAGCGCTTGATAATCCGTTAAATGATCCGCCAGCAGCCGGTCAAAGCCTTTAGCTTGGGCAGTAGCCAGCCGCTCCGTGCTTTCAGATTTCCAGCTGTCGTCCTTACGGTCATAATCGGTGGCAACGGCAAAATAAATGATGACCTCGTCCGCTTCTTGGACGCTGATCTCCCCCTCCGCTCCGCTCAGCTTTCCGCCTGTGACGGCAACCTTTACTCCGCCTTCGCTCCAGACTCCGCAAGTTCCGTCGCTATGAATGTCCTCCGTCGCCTGAGTGCGGAACACCAGCTTGCCCTCTTCCTCCAGCCAAGCATCGAATGTATTCGTTCTTCCCTGCATATGGAGCTTCAACGACACGCTTCCTGCACGGTCGCCCTTAATGCGGGATACGAGCACTCCATCCGCATGCGTTGCGAACGTTTCCCGGCGGATTGCCGCTCCTGCGCTGCTGCGGTACGATACCGTTGCAACTGCCCGTTCCAAATCCAGCTCACGAACCAGCTCGCTGCCTTCGTCTCCATAGCTAATAAGAATGTCGCATAACGACAGGTTTGTGCCGAAATTGCCCTTCTTCGGCTCCAATGCTTGCTCCGCCAGCTTGTCTCCTTTGACGTAATCACCGCTGAAGAAGGATTCGCGCATTTCCGTCAGCTTCTCTCTTGCATCCGGCGATCCGCCGAAACGCTCCGGCTTGCCTGACCAGAAGGTCACCTCTGTCATATTCCATGTCTCGCTATCAATGCCGCCGTGCACTACAGCTCCAAGCTGTCCGTTTCCGAGCGGAAGCCCTTGCTTCCAGCCTGCTGCAGACTGCGTATATGTCATTTTCATCGTAATCATCCTCTCCGGTGATGGCTCGAACGTTCACCCTAACAGTGAAAGCCCTTTCGTAAATCGCGCCATTATTGTAACATTGATAAAAAAAGACGTATTTGTTCGCTAGTCCAATTAGTTGACGATTAGTCCGGTAAACTTTTATAAATAATTTACCTATGTAGTGGTTAAGCGAAGCAAAGGCAGGGATACCGAAAATGAAACCACTGAATGAATTAAAGCCCTACGTCGGCGATTCCATGCGTTACCTCTATGAAGGCGGCTTAAACGAGAGGCTGCGTGTGTGCAATGTCTATGCGTTCCATCTATTCGTGGACGGGCCAGGCGAGATGGAAGTCAACGGGAAGATGTATCCGATTGACCGCCGGACGCTTATCTTTTTGCGTCCGGGCGAGCCTCATGCTTTTCATGTTGCGAAGGGACAACCCTTGTCCTCTTATAATTTATACTGCGATATGTGGGAAGGGGCTCCGGGCCCCGTGTCGCTCAACCGGATGTTTATTCACGCGCCGGAGCCGTTTGCCTTTGACACCCGTTCTGTCGCCGAACCATGCCCGGAGCTGGACTCGCTGCCCAGCCGCTTCTCGCTCCAGCCTTATCCTTGGCTGTTCGACTCCTTCGTTACGCTTGCCAAGCAGTTTGACGATACGCGCTATTACCACGCAGAGCTCGTTAACAGCCTGCTGTATGCCTGGATGCTGAGCTGGTACAACGTCATTCACACTCATCAGCCCAGCGACTTCCGCATCGTCAAGCTGCTGGCGCAATTGAACGAGCGTCCCGAGATGCGAACCTCGGTAGAGGAATGGGCAGCGATGTGCGGATTGAAGCGCTCTTACTTCCATTCGCTGTTTCTGCGGGAAACCGGGTTTACACCCAACGCATACCGCCACAGGCTTCTAATGAAACGGGCGGCCCATCTGCTGGTGGAAACGAATTTCTCCGTAACCGCCATTTCCGAACGGCTCGGATACACCTCCATCCATCCGTTCACCCGCCACTTCAGCGCTTTCCACGGCGTAAGCCCGCGGGCTTTCCGGTTTCAACCGTCGCCGGACAATTAAGAGGGGGGGCGTGTTACGCTGGCCGGGGGCGGTGATGTCGAGGTGCTGGCAGGTGCGTCGGTGCTGATAGGTGCTGCGGTGATGTGCTGCCAGGTACTGCGGTGCTGCCTGCTGCTCAACGCAAAGAGAGCTGCTCATTTCGCAATCGGCTGAGTATCGTGCGTTTTTCTGAGATTAACTCG
Organism: Paenibacillus radicis (ex Gao et al. 2016); assembly: GCF_014641555.1. Lineage (GTDB taxonomy): Bacteria > Bacillota > Bacilli > Paenibacillales > Paenibacillaceae > Pristimantibacillus > Pristimantibacillus radicis. The sequence continues at coordinate 197,961 of NZ_BMHY01000008.1, read as the reverse complement.
CTCAAATGTTGGTTGGAGCGAACCTGCTTCGCTATTTTACGAAGACAGGTTCGCTCCACAGAGGCTTTGGGTTCATGTTCCTGCCAGAGCGAAGCTAGCTTCGCTACTCATGAACGTAGGTTCGCGATTAGCGAAAATAGGTTCGCTGTACTAGCTCAGCATCTTCAATTTCGCCAGCATAGCGAAAATTGCTTCGTTGATTTGCGAACCCGCTTCGCTAATTAGATTTTTAATATGTAGGCTTCTAGTTCATACTGCTTAAGATTTGCCGAGGGTTGTCGATTTGTTGGTTCGTAGTTTAGTGTCCGCGGGTAAACCGTGGCTCTCTTTGTTTATTCTTGAACCTCTGCTCACCACAGATAGTGTGTTCCTCAAACGGTACCCAATGCTACACTCGCATCCCCTCATCCGCTATTCAAAATGTAAAAGTGCAGGCTGATTACGGCTTTTCGGCCAATATCGAGGCTCAAAATGCAATAGTGCAGTTTGATTGAGCAAAAACGAGGGAAAATAGCCATTTTCACTTCTGCAAAATGTACTTTTACATTTTGATGCCCATTTAGCCCCTTTGGGGAGTAATCGAAATGTACATTTACATTTTGATTAGCTTTCTAGCCATTAAACTACTCAATTATGTTACCTTCCGTTCCTGCCACTTTATCTACTCGTTATGCTACTTCTGCTTCTTATGCAACTTCTGCTACTTCTGCTACTTTTGCTAATTTTGCTACTTTTGCTTCTTATGCTACTTCTGCTGCTCTACTCACTTTCCTCATTTTGCTCTATTCTTTCTGCTCTTTCTGCCCTAGGTGCTACTTACTCCTTCTATTCTCCATCTGCCGCCCTCTTACCAATGCAGCCACTTGCTTCCATACGTCTTTCCCGTGACCCGCTACTCCCTCTGCCGCTTATCACTGCATCCCTCTCCGCACGAGAGCAGCTTCCGCAACTCCCCCCGCTTATATAGCGTATAAATGACGAGTTTCAACTAACTGGAGGTCGACGCATCATGTACTTCAAACCAATCAGATATTTATCCGTGCTCATTCTCACGACAGGCGTCCTGCTTATGATCTACGGGTTATGGCAATACATGCCGAAAACCTTTTCCTCTGACACTTCAGACTATGTATTCATGAAAATAACGGTTAAGAGAGTCGTGTTCCCGGTGAGCGGACTTGTCTTCACGCTGCTCGGCATCACGCTGCTCAAATTCATCACCCATGTCGACAATGAGCTGGAGTCGCTTCGCCACGAACTTCGTCTATTAACCAAACAAACAGAGAAATCGCAATAACAAGGCGTTTCGTTTCAATTAATAGCGAGTTCATGGGATCAGCTCATCCAATCGCTCGTCATCCAAGCCCCGGCAACAAGCCATAAAAAAAGAGCCGCCCGCAGGCGACTCATCTCCCTCAAAATCTATTTCACAGCGGCCAGCAGCTCGTCCATCGTTAATAGAGAATAAAAGGCGAGGCCCGCCTGCTCCAGGTTGGCTCTGCCTGCCGCTTCTCTCTCAATGACGCTGACGACCGCCTGCACATTCGCTCCATGCTGCTTCAAATCCTCCGCACTAAGCAAAATTTGGCCGCCGGTCGTTACGACATCCTCAATGATACAGACGTTTTTGCCTGCAATCTCAATCCCTTCTGCAAGCTTGCAGGTCCCGTATTCCTTCGCTTTCTTCCGCACGAATGCTGCAGGTATGCCCGTCTTTAAAGACAGCGCAGTCGCTACAGGAATGCCGCCCATCTCAAGGCCAGCCAACACCTCCGTACCCGGAGGGACCAACGGAGCGAGCTTGTCGGCAATTGCCGCGAGCAGCCTGGGATTAGACTCGAATAAGTACTTGTCAAAATAATGATCGGATTGCTTGCCTGACCGTAAACGGAATGTCCCCGTTAGATGCGAAGCCTTATAAATCTCTTCTGCCAGCTCTATCTTCTCCATTAATCAAAGCTCCCTTCGTATTGCAGATCATAATTTACCAATAATGACATCATAATCCACGATACCAAAAGAACTCACGTAAGTCTAACTCTTGAAGAAAAATGCCTATATAAATAATAGACAGCTAGAATTCCGATCAGCGTCAAAGACATCGGCGAAGAGTGGAAAAACAGCATCCCTACAAAGAAAAGGGCGAGCATGCTCCCGCTAATCTTAATGAATTTGCTCGGGATCAGTACGATTCCCGCAACGATGCCAATTAGCGCGTTAATCGTCAGAAAGCTGTTCGCGAAGGCAACCAGCGCTTCCAGATCAAACAATCCCGCACGGACAGCCAGCAGTACAGCCACATTCAGCACAAATATGACGAGAACCCCAACCACCGGAACGTTATGGCGTGATCGCTTGCCCAGAAAAGCTGGAAGCACCTTCTCCGCCGCCAAGGAAGCAACAAGTCTAGCAATGCCGCCCGCATATAGAAAATAGGTAGAGCCGCATAGGAATAAGGCCAGTGCTGCCATGATGAGCGGACTCATCCCTCCAAACAGCGAGTGGATAATCGACGTAATCGTCAACTCTCCATCGCTGACAGCCGTCCGCTGAATTGCAGCAGCAACGACGAGATCAACTGCGGAGATTGCTGCAATGCTGATCCAGATTGCTCTGCGGATCGTTTTTTTCGGCTCTCTCACATCGCCGCTGTAATTCCCGATAATCTCCCAGCCGAAGATGGCCCAGAACAGAATCAGCAGCGCATAGCCAAAGGCCGAAGGATCAAAGCTGCTTGTCATGACAAGCGGCTCGGGATGATCCAGCAAGCTTTTTGCCCCGCCCAGAAACAGTACAGCAGCTGCCACAATCGACATGACAAAAGCGACTTTTCCCAGAAAATGAACCCTCGCCAGCAACAACGCAATACATATCGGCAGCAGGATGAAGCTCACGGTCAAAGGTGAAACGCCCCCAAGCTTAGCTATATATTCGCCCGCCGTCAGCAGCACCGCCGATGCGCCAAACGTCACCCCTATAATGAGATAAAAAGCAGCCAGCCGTTTGGCATAGGGGCCAAATACATGCTCAACCGCATTCGTCGCTCCCCCGTCGCCCGGAAATTGAATGCTGATATACCCGAAAATAAACGCGACCACAAAGCTGATCAAGATGATCGCCAGCCACGCCAAAATCGCCCATTCCTTCGCTATGCCGTAAACGATGGGGGGAAGAATTAAAATACCGGAACCGAGTATCGGTCCTATAATCAATCCGCTGAGGGCGACTGGACCCATTTTGTTCTGTTTCATGCTGTGTGCCTCTCCCTGCCTGCTTCTAAGCCTCAATTAACTCTATTGAACCTTTTCTAGTTCATTCCATTTCTCAAGTATACCGTGATAAAATACGATGTGTTAAAACATAAAAAATACCTTTTGCTATCGATTCAACCGATAACGAATTGGCTCTTTGTCAGCTTTGGCGATACAATAGTAAGACCATTCATAGGAGGCTGGATCATGACTTTTCAGCAAATGAAATATGTAGCAGAAATCGCCCGCTGCGGGTCCATCAATAAGGCGGCCGCCAAACTGTTTGTCTCGCAATCCAGCATCAGCAGTGCGCTGAAAGAGCTCGAGGCGGAGCTGAATATCTCGATTTTTAGCCGCAGCAATCAAGGGGTGGAGTTGACGCCTGAGGGCAGACAGTTTCTGAGCTATGCCAATTCGCTGCTGGAGCGCAAATCCTATATCGAGAGCTTGTACACTTCGAATCAGGTAGAGCCGGAAGCACAGTTTTCCGTATCGACGCAGCGCTACCCGTTTGCAGTGGATGCCTTCGTCCGGCTGGTGAACCAGATCGATAATCCGCGCTTTAACTTCACAATCAGAGAAACGAGCATGGATAAAGTCATCGAAGATGTATCAGCCTCCGTCTCGGATATCGGCGTCATCTTCACATCCAATTTGACAGAGAAAATCATTAAACGTTTTCTAGGTACACGAAATATCGAATTTCATCTGCTGCGTAAAATTCAACCGTGCGTCTATGTGAGAAAGGGACATCCTTTAGCGGGGAGAGACACTTTGAGAGCCGAAGATTTGAATGACTTTATCTATATGGCATTCGAGCATAAGCAGGGTGAATCGATCGACTTTTCAGAGGAGTTTAATTTGATTCCCGCTAGAAAACCTAATCGGACGATCGTCGTCAATGACCGGGCTACTGCCGTCAATGTCGTCTGCAACACCGACGTCGTCTCGACGGGAAGCGGTCTGCTAGTGGAGGAGTTTATGGATGGACGCATTATGTCCATTCCGCTGGAGGACTATGGCGATAAAATGCGGCTGGGATGGATTAAACTGAAGAACAGATCGCTTAGCCCGGAAACGGAAGCCTTCATCGAGCAGTTGAAGGATTCGATTGAAACTGCGATCGTCTACACGGAGAAAGTAAGACGGGAAGCACAGTCTCATTGCTAATCCAACTAACAACTCCTAACAGATAACCGTATGAAAATAGTGCGTTAACAGGGTGCTGCCCATAATGGTGCACCCTCTTTGTCATGCCCTTCCTTCACGGCACTTCCGCCATTCGAGCATCTCCGCCACCTCCTCTGACGAAGCGACAACAGATTTCGACAATATTACATTTTTGTAAAATTTTATCCCATTTATCGTATGAATTTCACCTTCCGTTCCATATCGCTTCCACCCATGATAGAGGGGAGCGTGACTAGCCCTACATTTTATAAGAAGAGGTGATTGAATGTATTGGATGTCTCGCAACAAGAACATGAAGCCGTTGTTAATCGCGTTTCTCGTGCTGGCGCTGGCCTTTAGCCCGCTGCTCAGCGCAACGGTCTCGTATGCAGAAGAAACAGCTCCCGAGGAGCAAAGCGAAGAGCCTGTGGAAGTAGAAGCACAAGACCCTGAAGCACCGCAAAACCTGAGGGTTGTTGAAGATTCCGTCACAACAACAGGTGCTACGATCAAATGGGATCTGAACCCTGACAAAAACGATATTGATATTTGGGTGAAAAGCGACACCAGCGAAAGCTACTTCACATGGGGGAATAGCGGTGAGAAAGTGCTGACTGAGCTAACCCCTAACACCACCTACAAATTTTATATCACTTGGTATGAACGCCCGCTTCCTGAAGTCATTCATAAGAGCAACATCATTGAATTTACAACAAAGGACGGAGAAGTGGTCGTGACTCCGGGCCCGACGGCCGGAGCCACGAATCTGGAAGTTGTCAGTGTCACACATAACAGCGTCAAGCTGAAATGGGTTAACGCCACCGGGATTGACGACTACTGGATTTGGGATACGAACGGCAACTATAAATTTTACGGAAACACACAATTAGCAACTGTAGGCGGCTTAAATCCGGAAACGACCTACTCCTTCTTAATTGGTCCCGACGGCATTCAATGGCCGCAGTTGACTCCAGAGCTCAAAAGCAATGTCGTCACCTTCACGACGACAGAGGATTTAACCGAGTATGAGCCTCTGCCGCTTATGCCGCCGCAAAATTTGAAGGTAATTAGTCTCACGGAATCAAGCGTTACGCTGGGCTGGGAGGGCAGCCCGACAGCCAACGGCTATGAATATTGGATCAACGGAGGCTATAAAGGCGGTATCTGGGACGGTTCCAACCGCTTGACGTATAATTTGACACCCGAAGAGATCAGCAGCGGCGCAACGCTGACTTTCCTGGTTGGAGCGCAGCTCGCCAATGACGACGGGGTCAAAGCCTCGGAGAAGAGCAATGCAGTTACCCTCACATGGGGACAACTGGATGCTCCACGCGATCTGCAAGTCGTATCGTCAAACCGTACGACGGCAGCGCTTGGCTGGGCGCCAACACCTGGAGCCAGCAGCTATGATATTTATCAGGATGGCGTTCTTATAGGCAGCAGCAACACGAACCGCTATACCGTAAACGGCCTGACCGCAGGCCAAAGCTATACGTTTACTGCCAAAGCGAAAAACAGCCTTTGGGAATCATCGCTGAGCGGCTCCGTATCAACTGTACCGGGCAGCAGCTACAACAACGTAACGTATTACACCGCTTGGTCAGGCTATGCCCGCAATTTCAAGCCAACCGATATTGATTTGTCTAAGGTAACGCACATTAACTACGCATTTGCCGACCTTTGCTGGATGAAAGCCGGCTCGAACGGCGTAGAATGTCAGACCGACAAGGTGCCGCTGCAGGATCGATATGTCCACGATGGTGAAATGGTCGTTGGAGACCAGTCGATCGACTTAACCAACTTCCAAACCTTCTCTACCCTTAAGGATTCCAATCCTCATCTTAAAATGCTGGTTTCCGTAGGCGGCTGGTCCTTCTCCGACCACTTCTCGGATATGGCCGCAACGGAGGAGACGCGCCTCTCGTTCTCCGGCTCTGTCGTGAAGTTCCTGCGGGCTTATGATCTGGATGGCGTTGACATCGACTGGGAGTATCCGGTTGAAGGCGGCGAGGATGGCAACAGCCACCGTCCTGAAGACAACGTCAACTTTACCGCATTGATGAAAACCGTTCGGGAAGCTCTGGACGCGGCAGGCTCGGAAGACGGCAAATATTATTTGCTGACGATCGCTTCACAGCAAGCCGATTCCTTCATACCGAATGCCGATCTGGCAAACTCGGTGCAATACCTCGATTTCATTAATATTATGGCTTACGATTACAGCGGCAACTGGGAGCTTCTTGCCCACCACAACTCCCCGCTGTACTATGATGAGACACATCCGAAAGCATCCGCTGAACGCAACAACGTCAGAGGCGGCGCACTTGGCCATCTGAACGGCGGCGTTCCGCCTCATAAGCTGCTGCTTGGCGTGCCTTATTACGGAAAAGGCTGGGAAGGTTGTCCTGAACCTGGAGAGTACCAGACGTGTACGGGAATTCCGGTAGGCAAGTGGGAAAACGGGTTCTACGATTTTGATGATTTGGAGAACAGCTTTATTGGCAAAAACGGATACGTCCGTTATTGGAATGAATCCGCGAAGGTTCCTTATTTATTCAACGAAGATACAGGCACGTTCATTACTTACAATGACGAAACATCGATGATGTACGCAGCATCCCTTGTCAAAACGCTCGATTTGGGCGGCGTAATGAGCTGGGAAATCAGCAATGACGAGAATCGGACGCTGACTACACAACTCGTTAAGGACTTGCCGATTACTGGCATCGTCAATCCGAACGCGCTTGCCGCACCTCAGCAATTAGTTAAGGTTAACAGCGGTACTAGCTCGATTGAACTCAAGTGGAATGAAGTGGAAGGCGCGGCTGCTTACGAGGTATATGTCAATAACCGTTTCCTTGTCACGACAGATAGTACGCAAGGCATTGTGACAGAGCTGACGCCAAGCACGGACTATACCTTTACTGTACTCGCTATTGCAGAAACAGACGGGCAAATTACTGAAGTATCGCCGTTCAGCGCTCCGCTCGCTGTTCGCACTTCCGGTTTCAGTTCTTCTTCGGGATCATCCGCTCCCCCTGTCGTTGCAACAGCTAAAAACGAGCTGGAGGCTGAAATCAGCAAATCCGGAGATACTTGGCACCTTCAGATTAAGAAAGATGCCGCAGTGAAAGCCATCGGAGCAGCCGACACTTCATCATTCATCATCTCTGCAGCCAAGGAAGCCAAACAGGCGGAGATTACACTGCCTAAAGAAGTTGTTGCGGCTATAGCCGCTAAAGGCGAAGACGCGAAGCTGTCGGTCATTCTAAATGGTGTCACGTACGCCATTCCGGTGCACGCAATTCATCTCGATGCAGACATTCGCATCGTCATTACGTCTCCTGATGCCAAGACTGCCGAAGCGATTCAGAAGCTGGCTGTGGCAGATGGGGTGAAGCTGCTCGTACCAGCGCTTGATTTCAAGATTCTGAAGAAAGCCGCTAATGGACAATTTGAAGAGGTAACGGCATTTGGATCGCATGCCTTCAGCCGATTGTTCACCCTTAGCGGAAGCCTTGATCCATCCAAAGCTACCGGTGTCGTCTACCTCCCGGACTCCAATGAATTCCGTCCGGTACCTACACTCTTCACGAAAAACAGCGACGGCACCGTTACCGCCGAGCTCATTCGCAACGGCAACAGCATTTACACTGTCATTCAGTCAGATATCGCATACAGCGATGTTAAAGCGGAATGGGCGAAGAAAGCCGTTAACCGTGCCGCAGCCAAGCTGCTGCTGGATGGCATTACCGCCGAGGCATTCGGAGTGGATAAGAGCATTACCCGTGCCGAATTTACGTCCATGATTGTGAAGGGGCTTGGTATTTTACCGGCTTACGGAGCCGCTCCATTTGAGGATGTTGCCGCCGATTCTCCGTACGCAGGCGATATTGCCGCAGCGAAGCAGCTCGGGCTCGTTCAAGGCAATTCTGCTACCCAATTTGATCCTGATGCCAGCATCAGTCGTCAGAACATCGCGGTGCTTCTTGCAAATCTGCTGGCCTATCTGAAAGTAGACGCCAAAGCGGATGACAGCGTGCTTGCCGGATTCACGGATGCCGGAAGCATTGCGCCTTATGCGAAATCCGCAACCGCGCTTGTCGTCAAGCAAGGCCTCATGATCGGTAAATCCGGTAAGAAGTTCGACCCGCTCTCCAGCCTTACCCGGGCTGAAGCGGCCGTTATCGTCATCCGTGTACTGGAAACTTATAAGCTGGATAAAGTATAAGGATGATTAGACTGGTATAACCCAAAGAGGAGCAGCCGCCGGCTGCTCCTCTTTTTACACTGCCTGTTATTTGTAAATAGTGAAGATCAGATCGCGGTTGCCTGCGTTTTCCGTCGTCCAGGTCAAGCCGCCGTCTGTCGACAGCCGTTCGAAGCCTCCGGCATACGTATTGCTGTCGCTGTAGGCAAAGCCGTATTTGTTATTGGTAGAGCCGTCCTCCAGCGAACCCGGCGAACGCAAAATCAATCCGTATTGCTTGCTCGTATCCAGACCCGTCAAGCGCGGATAGATGGCATATGGCGTAGCCGCTCCCGGGATATTGTTAGGCTGCAGCGCGGCGCTGAACAGCTTCTTCACTGGATTATGACTGGCGTCCAGCTCGACAATATCTAAATAGTAATTATCCTCAGGCACTTTATTGACGTAGCTCTCATACAAGTAGACGTCCATTTTCGGCAGCTCGGATTGCGTTAGTGTAAAAGTCTGCATCCGCTGAATAACGTCGCGAATATCCGAATAAGTCGAATACGAGGAACCGCTATTGTCCTGATCGATCCGGTATCCGGTATTGCCCGGTACGTTATAGATCTCGATTTCCTGAATGGATGGAATGAATCGGGCCTTGTTGATGTACAGCCTGATTTTTGAAGTGTTTACCGTCGGGAAATCGAATACACGGCGGTCTCCGAGCGTAAACCCTTTCGTTAAGTTCACATAAGCCGAACCGTTCCAATACTGCAGCGTATACGTATCGATCTGGAAGCTTTGGTTGCCGGAGCCGTATTCGCTGACTGCAACCCGGTTAACGTTAGTCGCGGCACCCAAATTAACCTCCAGCCATTGATCATTTGCCGTACCGCTTGCCCCGCTCCATCGCGTGCTGACTGACCCGTCAATAGCCTTGGCCGCATCGTAGCCGCTGGACCAGATAGAGGACGCAGAAGCTGTTTTGCCCAGCGCAAGATTGACCGGCGCCGTTGGCAGCGACGAAGGCTGCTCGGAGATTCGTACGATGATCGATTCGCCCGGCTTCAATGTGCGAGAGTAGCTTCCCGTATATTGCCCGATTTTCGTACTGCTGTAGATCTCGGTCAGCGTGTAGTTCGTGCTGGCGTTTAACCCAAGATCAGAGAATGTCAGCGAGACCGGCGCGGAATTGTTCATATCCCAGTTGGACAGGCCGACGATACGGTCGCCATTGGTATCCGTTAAATAGATGGCTATCGGCGAATGCTCCAGCTTGTGATAGAAATTGGACATTTTCACAGGCTTGGCTGCGCCGCCTTTTTTGACCAGATCAAGCAGTCCTGCGTTGCGCAAAATCGCCATCCGGTCCTCGGAAATAAACGGAACGTTGTCGCCAATCAGCCAATGGCCTCCTCCAAGCGCAATTGCCGTCGAGAGAAGCGTGCCTTCATTCAAAGTGATTTTATCAAACCCGTTAATAACGCTCTCTGGAAAAATCATGTCAACATCGTTGTACGCGTACAACGTATCGTTCGTCCACCACGAGGCGGCGGCATTAAATGCTTGGCGCTCGATGCCTGGATAGGATTCAAGGCCAATCGTCGTATCCACGCCTGTTCTTCTGCCATGCGCATACCCCGAAGGCAGCAGCGGAGCTATCGATTCATTGATGTAAATGTCTTGAGGGGCGGCGAGCAGCGCATCACGCATGATTTGCATGCCGATCCGGTAAGCTTGCATGCCGTTTTTCGTCGTGTCGTAAAACTTGCCGTCATACATGCCCAGATCGATGAAATCGAGCTTCACATAGTCAAAACCCGGCTTCACATGATAGGTATCCATAATCCAGGCGATATAAGCTTGTCCGCCCGGATGAGTAGCGTCTACGATATACGTATTAATATAGGATTTTATCGGATTGCCGCTGGCATCCTTAAGCGCAATTTCCCCAAACGTATAAGACGTTGTAGGAACGGTCGCCGTCAACTCATCGAAGATGGCGAATGGCGCGGAATACGTCCCGGCCTTCATTCCTTTTCCATGCACATAGGCGACGAAATCATCGAGATTTTCCAAATCCGTCTTATTCTCAACCCCTTGATAGCAGCAATCCAGATTCATATAGTTGTAGCCAAGCGGCTTCAGATGCTCCTCGAAATAATCGGTCATTGGGAACATCGCGTCAGCTGTCGGGTAAGCGTAATACGCATACCAGGTGTTGAAGCCAATCGGCACATCATCATTCCATTCCAGCTTAGGCTCTGCGATGGCATAGGTACGGCCAAACGTCTCCAGACCTTGCTGGTAATCATCAAAGTATCCAAGGAAAAATTGATCCGAGCTTACTGAGGTGCCGCTTTGCTGCCCGCCTGCGTTATAGACCGAAAAACCGGTCAACGGGCCATTGGCCGTTGCGGCCTGGCTCAAATACTGCATGCTTTTCCAATTGAATGTGGTCGCTGCTCCTGCAACAACGCCATGTTTATTCGTGTTATCAAACACCGAGGCTACCCAATAGCTGGTACCATTAAAGGCCGACCACGATTCTTCTGATCCATAAGGGCGGTCGTAGCCGTTTTGGCTTTTGCCAAAATCATTGACCGGAGCTACGCCAAAATCATAGTTGTTCGTATACGGCGTCGTATAGATCCGCTTGTCCGAGCCCGCTCCGATGTTCAGATTGTTAGCGGCAATCGGCTCCAGGAAGTCTATGCTTTGGCTTGTCCCGTTGTTCACCGTCATGTCTGTTAAGATATAGGACTTGTCCTCGTACATCGAGATCCGAAGAATGATCGTTGAACCGGAGTTCAGCTGATTCGTGATCGTCAGCCGCTGGCCGTTCGATCCATATCCATCGTTCCCTGTCGCCGCCCAGCTAGCCGTTCTCGTCGCCGGGTCAGTCGAACTGATTCGAGTGCTGCTTCCCGCCACACTGTAATCGGAATAAAAGTCCGACAAAATGACTGTACTCCCAGCCGAGAAATTGCCTTTGCCATTCGCTAAATCATAAGTGAGAGTCAAACTTCCGTTGGTAGCGCTTACAATTGTGCCTGTCTGAGAGATTGTGACTGCCGATGCCGCGGCTGGAGCTGCCGAAGGCACCAAGCCTGCTAGTACCAGTACAAAAACGAGCATGGCTTGAATCATTTTCCTTGATTCCTGCATCATTCCTTAATTCCCTCCCGCAACAATAGATTGGAGATACTGTTAAATATCTCCTAATCTAATCTTGCATGGCGGAACCGTCCCTAACAATTCAAAAAATTGTCCATCCTGCGTTCAAATTTTTGTAAGGCTAGCTGGCTGACCAACTGACTGACTGATGGCTTGATGATGCTACTTTTCGCTTTTCTTTTTGTTAGCGGCCTTGTTGGCTGCCCGTTCGATGTTATCCGCTACTCTGTATTTAACGATCTCACGAATAAGCTCCAGCGGCATAGGCTTGTCTATCGGGAACTGGACCGACCCTTTCGCGCCTTTATAGAGGGACAGCTGCTCTTGGAACGATGCAATACCGCCTGCGCCGGGGTAAAATCCGATATGATGCTTGAACGCGGCAAAATGGACCAAATTTCCGTGTAGTACAAACGTCGGCATCGCATAGCTGATCTTCTCTGTCGCTTCAGGCGCAGCTTCCTTGATGACTTGTCTAACCTGCTGAAGAATGGCCTGCACCTCCGGCGAGAATTGAGCGATATAAGCGTCGGTGGATTCGTACGTCGTTTTGTTGGACTCCATAATGGGCTCCCTTCGTGATTCGTAATGGTATGGTTATGATAATTATAAACTGTATTCGAGTGTTGGGCGATTAGCAAGTTTGGACTAGCCTCCGTACGCCAAACAAGAAACAAAATGCAAAAGTGCATGCTGATTTGCTTAAAACAGCCTAAAACAGTGTTCAAAATGCAAAAGTACATTTGAAATCGCTCGATTTTGCTCAAAGGGGCTCTTTTGGGCCAATCAAAATGCACTTTTGCATTTTGATGCGATAAATCGCCGAAAAACCGGCTGACAACCTGCAGATTTACATTTTGATTCGTTGCTCTGTACTGTGAGCCAAGCCAGCTCAGTTATCGGTAAATTACATAAAAAAAGACTATCGAGATCCCTCGACAGCCTTACCCGCCGCACCCGGCTGAGCTTCCCCAAACTTAACTTTCTAGTTCAACGTAATTTTCTTTTTCCACGTCAGCTCTTTGCCTTGCTCGTTTTTGAAAATAAAGATTGCCTGGCCTTCCTCGCCTTTCATCTCATCCGGGTAGAAAAAGCCCATGAACTGCCCGTTCCCGCTAATGTAGAAGCCGTCTTCGCCGTTTCCGCCATGTTCAATCGCTTCGGCGATCGTATTTTTCACCGTGCTTTTGTCAGAGACCCATTGCATTTCAGCCAGGGCATAGCCCTCCGGGCGCTTGCTAACAGAAAAATCGAAGCTGTTTCCCTCGCTCGGTCTTGGCGTCTGATCGATAATGATCAGGATTTCCTGATCGCCTTCATCCGCTCCGCTACCCGCTTTATCCGGCTTATCCGTTGGTTCTGCTGTCTCCGTATCCGTATTTGGTTTGTCCGTTTGTGTCTGCGTCGTGTCTGGCGTGTTGAACGTTCCAGATTGGTTGTTGGCACCACATGCGCTAACGATCAGCAGTGCGGCAAGCGCTGTAGCTGCAAAAAGATATTTCGGTTTATTCATGATGTTTTCCCCTGCTTTCTTGTAATGTGAAATAAAAGGCAACGCCTTCTTTGGTATTCATTACACCAAAATGACTTTCGTGAAGCTCCATAATATGTTTGACGATCGCCAGCCCTAATCCGGTTCCGCCGGATTTACGGTCACGGGAGCGTTCCGCCCGGTAAAATTGCTCCCATATCCGATCCAGATCTTCCTCTGCTATAGGCGGGCCTGCATTTGCGATAACCGTGTTGATCCCTCCGGCCGCAGTCCGTTCTATCGTAACTGTAATGACGCTGTTCTCCGTCGCATGGCGAATCGCATTGCTCAATAAGTTCGAAACCACCTGTTCAATCCGAACCGGATCTGCTGTTACGAGCAGCTCATCTTCATCGTCTTTGTCTATGTGAATACGAAGCTGCTTACTCTCCAGCTGCCCGGAGAAGGATTCAGCCGCCCCTTGAATCAGCACACCCAAAGAAAAGTCCCGGAGCTGCAGCCGAACGGCTTTCACCTCGTATTTGGAAAGCTCCAGCATATCCATAATCAAAGCGTTCATCCGGTCCGTTTCATTCACGATTAGAGCCAGATAACGGTCTTTTTTATCGCCGGCTACTCCATCCTGAAGACCTTCCGCGAACCCTTTCACAATACCAAGCGGGGTCTTCAATTCATGGGAAATGTTAGCCACCAGCTCCTTCCGAAGCTGCTCAGACCGCTGCTTCTCCTCTACATCCGCCTGCAATTGCACATTAGCCTGAGTTAACTCCTTTAAAGCCGCATCCAAATTGCGGGACAGCTCGACCATATGTCGCGATAGCTCACCGAATTCATCCTTGGAATGAATTTCAGGCTGCACGGTGAAATCCAGCTGGGCAAGCCGCGCTGCCGAGCGGCTTAAGCTCACTAACGGACGAGACACGATCCGCGAATAGATGAAAGACAACAAGACGACAAGCAGCAGAATAATAGGCGCCAGATAGATGAAATATTGCTTTAGAATCGCAACGGCTTCCCCCACTGGCTGCAGCGAGGCCATCACAAATAAATAACGGCTTCCGTCCTCCGATAAAGACTTCAGAAGAACTACATATTGAACACCGCTCCAGTTGTCTCTCCACTCCGCATGCACGAACCCGTTTTTGTGTAAAAGCGTGCGGCTGGATTCCACTGCCGGCTGCCATTCCCGAAGGGCATCGTCAATAAGACCATCCTGATAAATCGGATTGTAGGATCGTTTTTCAGGCAGTATAAAATCTGTTACCCGGCCCTCCACACGCACCAGCCCCTGTCCCAGCGCCGAGCTTTCCCGGCTTATCGTAACGGGGTGCATGATCGTATCCGCTTCGTCCATAAATATCCCGTCTACTACCAAATGGTCGCCAGCTTGAATACCGTGGGGAATATCCTCGATCGTCATGCCATCCGTCGGAATTTGCACCGTGATGGCCTTGCCGTCTACTTGCAGCACCAAATAGTAGGGAGCAATGACCATCCGTTCAAAACGGCTATTCACAATGGCGGTGCTGGCATCGTTCTGATTCATAAAAGTCCCCAACTGACGCGAAACTCTCTGTTTATCCGCATCAGCCAGCTTGAACTGCTCCGCAAAATGATTCATATTCCGCTCTAGCGTATGGATCTTGGAAGACCGGTAAAATCGTTCAAAGAAAACGCCCTCAGCCAGCATAACGAATGAGAATACGATTAAAATCAAGACTGAAGTGACAACGAACAATTTGAGAACGACACCTTGTTTTCTCATGCTTCCATCTCAAACTTATAGCCGGATCGAATGACCGTGCAAATATAGCGGCCTTCGTCCCCAAGCTTGGCTCTTAATTTTTTGATATGCGTGTCTACCGTACGCAAGTCTCCCAAATATTCATATCCCCAGACCGCATCCAATATATGCTCACGGGACAGCACTCTTCCGTAATGCTTAATCAGAAACAGAAGCAAGTCATACTCTTTAGGGGACAAAAGAATCGCTGTACCGGCAACCGCTACCGTATGCGCCGCTCTGTTGACCGTTAGCTCGCCATAGACGAGTCGTTCATCATCACGTCCAATCGTTCCTTCCGTCCGTTTCATCAAAGCGGTAGCTCGTGCGACCAATACACGCGGACTCAGCGGCTTCGTCACGTATTCGTCGGCGCCAAGCTCAAACCCCATTACTTGATCATCATCCTCAGCTCTGGCTGTAATCATAATAATCGGCACCGCCGATTTCTCGCGAATACGTCTGCATACCGACCAGCCATCCATTTCGGGCATCATAATATCGAGAACGATGAGATCGACTGATACCTGCTCGAACAGCTCCAGCGCGATTTTCCCATTCTCAGCCTCATACACTTCCCATTGTTCCTTCCGAAAATAGTCGGTTATAAATTCACGCATCAGCGTATCGTCTTCAACTAGCAATATTTTTCGCATTCCTGCCATACACCCCGCATCCCGCCTGTACATTTCTGCCTGGCATCCGCCATATTTCCTCCATGTTATCACAACAGGTTCGAAATCCTGCAATCGCTCCTCATCTGCAGGAACAAGACCCAGTATAAAGATCTCCTGTGTCCTTCGTGTGTATTCCTTATGCACGCAACAAGGACTTTTCATAAACGCTAGGGAGCGCATCTCGTTTCAAATTAAAAAAAGCCCAAGCGGTTATTCCCGCTTGAGCTTCTTACCACTTTTAATTATCCGTTATCGGACCGGCAGCCGGACCTTCACGGTTGTGCCTTCTCCAACCCGGCTTTTCATTTCAATGCTTCCATCATGAAGCGCGATAATCTTCTTCGCAATGGCAAGACCAAGGCCGTTGCCGCCAACGCTCCGATTCCTTGCAGGATCGGTCTTGTAGAACCGCTCGAACACCATTTCGAGCTGCTCTGGCGGAACACCGATCCCCGTATCGGTAATCGAGAACAATATTTCATTATCGAACCGCTTAATCCCAATGTCGATATGTCCGCCTTCGGGCGTGAACTTAATGCTATTGCCGAGCAAATTCATCCATACCTGATTAAGCTGATCGCGGTCCGCCGTTATTTTGACCGAATCCGCCGTATCCAGATCGATCCTTATCCCCTTCGCCGACCATTGCGGCTCGCAGGTAACGACAACCTGCTTGATCTGCTCCACAAGATTGTATGGCACCGCTTCGAACGGATGGTGCTCCGAATCGAGCGATGCCAGCTTCAGCAAGTTGTCGCTTAGACGGGACAGCCGCCCGCTCTCGGAAATAATGATATCCAAATAATAGTTCCGGTCACTCTCCGCCACAAGGCTGCTGTTCTTCATCGCCATCGCAAAACCGGTAATCGACGTGAGCGGCGTCTGAATTTCATGGGAGACGTTGGAGACAAAGTCCTGCCGCATCTGCTCCAGCTGCTTTAGCTCGCTAGCCATTTCGTTAAAACCCTGCGTCAAGACGCCAACCTCATCCGCCCGTTTCGTCTTGATCTCGATATCGAAATCGCCCTTGGCGAGCCGTTTCGTCGCTTGCGTCAGCGTCTGGAGCGGCTTCACCAAATAACGTGCCGCGACGATGATGCACAGACTGCCGATCAACAGTCCTAACAGCAAGATGAGCAGCAGCATCCGGTTGAATACATTCTCATTCTGCGAGGTAAATTGCATAAACATAGCATGCTGTTCCCCGTCGAACGGGAATGGAAGACCAACAAACGTCAGCCCCTGTTCCACAGGGGAACGGTACGCTTTCCCTAGCAGTACCTGCTGAATGGCCTCCGGCGTAATGACCGCATTTTCCGAGTGGCTAGGGCCATAGATCGTTACTTTGCTGGAAGTGTCATACAGGTGAATCCGGTAAGTGGACACCTTCGCCATACGTGCAAGGTATCTGCCCCGATCTGCAGGTTTTGTCTGCTCGTACAGCTCAATCATCTCCCTGCCGGCGGCGAGCATATCGTTCTGCCCGGCATGATTGATTTCTTTCTGAAACAGAAACATGCCGGCAAGAAAAGAGGTCAGCAGACTGAATAGAATAACGGCCAGAAAGGTGACAACGATACGGACGTACAACGTTTTGATCATGAAATGACGAGCCTGTAGCCCAAGCTGCGGGCCGTTTCAATCTGAAAATGATGCGTATCGCCCGCGAACCTCTCCCGCAGCCGCTTTATATGAACATCGACGGTCCGGTCGTCGCCCTCGTAGTTTTTTCCCCATATGTGGGTAATGAGCTGCTCCCGGGTAAAAATCTGGCCAGGATGGTTCGCCAGCTTAAACAATAACTCAAATTCCTTGAGCGGCAAAGTAAACGTCTCATCTCCGCGGATGACTTGATAGTTAAGACGATTCAGGATGATTCCGCCAAGTTGTACAGTCTGAGAAGAGACGATCTGGTAGCGCTTGAGCAGCGCCTTCACCCGCATGACCAGCTCCATCGGATCAAACGGCTTCGTTAAATAGTCGTCCGTTCCGAGTTGAAATCCTTTTACCTTATGCGTGGATTCCCCTTTGGCGGTGACCATCAAGAGCGGAATGTTGGAGTCGATACGCCGAATTTCCCTGCACAACTCCCAGCCATCTAGATGGGGCATCATAATGTCGAGTATGACCATATCGACCCCGTCATTCTCTACAATCTCCAGCGCTTCCGCACCATCCTTCGCTTCCACTAGCTCGAATCCTTCATTTCGTAAAAATAAAGCAATCAGCTCGCGAATCCGCGCATCGTCATCCGCGATCAGAATTTTTGCCATCGGAATTACGCCTCCACTATGAGTTAAATTCCTCCTGAGTGGAGGCTTATTGCATTATCCAAATTGCCAGCCTAACAGATTCCAATAATAGAAGAACGAACACATGACGACAGAAGCTAGTGCTATTAAGGTGTAGTGAACGCGCTTAAACAGCGTCCAATAGTTGTTTTTCCATGCCAATACGCTAAACGTAAGGAGCGCCACCGTCAGTATGATAAGAATGACAGGCATGAACAGGAAGATGTTTAACGAAGACGTAATACGGCTTAATCGGTCCACCAGTCCCATGTTCAGCACGATGACAAACGTTCCGAGACTCGTTGCGATTGCCCAGCCAGCCGTAACAGCCGACAGCCGGACTGCCCACTTTTGCATAGCTGGCATCGCTTTGATGTCGCGCCGGCGATAGATGAAGCCGATCAACACGGTAAGGAACAGCGCTAGCGAAAGACCCAGCAATGGGAACCAAAGCTTCGTCTGATTGATTAACGGCGCCCGCTCAAGCGGCTCGGATGACAAGAAATCGATGAATAGGTGAGTCACTTTCCCGGATTCATCCGTACGGAAGGCGATTAGATTGCCTTCTTCATTTTGAAATAAATCATCGCCTATCGGAGCGAAAGTCTGCTGCTCAGATCCGCTGCCGATCGTCAATCGGTTGCCGGCAACACCAATGCTCATTTTCGCCAGAAAGCTGTAAAACTTATCGATAGCGGTATGATTGCGGCGTACGAATTGGTACGAGCCCGCATACTTTTGCAAAGACTCATCCGGAGTTAAGCTCATAGGAGGCAGATTCACTTCCGGAGCCGGATAGTAGCGGTCCAGCAGCGCCTTCGTCAAGCCCATTGCAGCAAGCGACCCTTCGCCGCCGCTATAGGATAAGAAAATACCGAATTGCTTCTCAGGAATGAGATGGAGTTCCGTCGTGAACAACGGATCTGCGCCGCCATGCGAAATAATGCGCAGCCCGTTTATTTTCAACTCATAGAATCCAAGGTCCATCGCCGGCATGCCTTTGTGGAATATAAATGCAGGGGAGTGCATCAGCTCAGCTGTTTCCGGCTTCAAAATTTGCTTGTCGCCATAACGTCCGTTCTGAAGATGGGCGATCATGAAATGGGTCATATCGATTGCCGACACGGACCCTGATCCCGCAGGGCGGAAGCCTCCTTCGAACGTAGGCGGTTGAGTCACATAGCTGCCGTTCTCGCGCGCGTAGCCAGTCACCTCATACGGTTTTAACGCAGTCTGGACAGGTTCTTGAACGGAAGCGTATTTCATATCGAGCGTGTCGAAAATATTTTTCTGTATATAGTCATTATAAGGCATTCCGCTCACTTCTTCGACGATAAGTCCCGCCAGCGCCGTACCATAGTTGGAATAGGACATCATCTCACCGGGAGGGTTTACCCGTGCCAGCCTATGCTTGGTTAGCGTCTCCGAAATTGAGCCCGGCAGCTTGGCCGGATCGGTCGTAATCTGGTAGCCGACGCCGCCTTCTTCAAAGCCGGCCGTATGCGTCATCAGATGGCGCATCGTAATCGGCTGCGAATACGTGTCAGGGACTTTCATCGATTTCAGATAGGAGTTAATGTCGGCATCGAGATCGATTTTGCCTTGCTCGACCAGCTGCATGACAGCCGTCCATGTAAACAGCTTCGTTGTTGAGGCGATGCGGAACAGGCTGGTGTCTGGATCGATAGGTTTACCTTTTTCAATATCGGCATGTCCATAACCTTTCGCAAGCACCGTTTTCCCGTCTTTGACAATGGCGATGACCGCACCAGGGATTTTGTAGTTTTCAATTTGTACATTCATAATGCCGTCAATGAAAGCGGCCAGCTTCGTGCTGTCGTTGATGTCAGCTGCGCCCTCCAGCTCCGACGTTATTGCCGTCGTTGCGGTTTGTTCCGCAGCAGACGCAGGGGTCTGGCTCCCTAGCAAGCTTGTGCCCAGCACTGTGATTAACAGCGCCAGTAAAATTGTTTTCGCGTACATTTCCTTCATCAAGGATGACATGATAAGCCTCCAGCATTCAGTATATTTTGTGAATAATGAACTCCTTAATTACATGGCAGAGCTTATCACAAACATGTGAACGCAGAATGAATTAAGCCGTGTTTTCAAGAAAAAATGATCACTGAATAGGATTAGGGCAGTCAACAACCGTAAAAGATTGTTGTATATTTATTCATATTAAAGTATTATTATTCAAAATAACAATAAGGAGACTCTTCCATGGACAGTAAAACGATTGAAGAATTATGTCTGAACAACTGGCAGCCCTTGTCCACTTTGCTCTATGACGGGTGGGTGCTGCGCTTTGCTAACGGCTATACGAAACGGGCCAACTCTATTAACCCTATTCATTATTCAACCCTCGAGCTGGATGAAAAAATCGAGCAATGCGAGCAAATGTATGCGGCCCACTCTCTCCCTGCGATTTATAGAATTTCACCCTTCGTCCATCCGGCACACTTAGATCAAGTGCTAGAGGAAAAGGGCTACATCACATTTGATCGTTCAATTGTCAAAGCTGTTAAGCTCGATGGGGTTAAACAGCCTGATCAGCATCAAGCTCGAATAGATGAAACGTTGACTGCAGAATGGCTCGGGCATTTTTTCAGACTTAGCCAAACTCCTGAAAACTATAAGAGTGTGATGGAACGGATGCTGTCCAATATAAATACGACGAAGGGATTCATATCGTTATTTGCTGAGGGGCAGGTCGTCGCTTGCGGCCTTGGCGTAATCGAGCGGGACTATATCGGGTTATTCGATATTGTGACCGATGTTCAGTTCCGCAATCGGGGTTATGGAGAGCAGATGATTCTGCACTTGCTGCAGTGGGGAAAAGAAAAAGGGGCAGCCTACAGTCATTTGCAAGTCCTTGCAAATAATGAGCCTGCCTTGCGGCTTTATTCAAAAATCGGATATTCCGACATGTATCAATATTGGTACCGGGTTAAGGCGTAGATGAAAATGAAGATAAAGTTGGAGATGACGGCAAGAGGCTTATGAAGTTGCCATTTTCAAATATTTAATGAGCCCTTCCTTGGCTCGCAAATCATCGGTCCACGCTCCCAGGTTCCATGCCATGAAACGCGATTTTATACTGTGACTCAAATTTTGCGCTGGGAAGCTCCACTCCATACGAAGACAATAATTCAAGGTACTCTCTTGCTTGGTCTAATTCGAGCCTTAACGGAACATCCAGGTAAAGGGAACCGTATCTCGCTTCCTCCCAATCAATGAAAAAAACATCATCATTATTATGGACGAGTACATTACCCGGATTAAGATCATTATGGATTAACGTATGCAAGCTTTCACCGTTCAGGATAACCTCCAGTTCAGCAGCTGCATGGACAGCAATGGCTTCAACCTCTGGAATATACGCGCCAAATGCTTCGACGAATTGTTCGTTTTGTTTGGCCTTTTCCCAAGAGGGGCTCCAGCGCGTATTTAGCATTTCCTCAGCATGTTCACGAGTTGCCGCTGGAAGCCATGAGAGCTGTTCCTTGTACCCTAGATTCGACTGATGGATGTAGGCTAAAGCTGCCACTTCCTTTTTTTGAAGGAGCTCGAGATTCAAGTTCTGATAATCCGTATTTTCATCCACATTCTGAATGCATAGAAGGGCTCGATGTTCGGAGTTCATATCAATGGTATGGCTAAAGGGGACGTTAGCTGCCTGCGAAAACAATCGGTGAAGGACTCGACGTTCCGTACGGCTCGCCATCTTGGTAATGAGTGAGACGCTTCTCCTTGTTCCTTCATCTTCGATCAGCACTTGATACCGGGATAGATCAACCGCTTGGAAGCCTAGATGCAGCGGAGAACTTTCGATTTCAATTACAGCAGCCGATGCAGAAATAAACTTCTTCACTGTTGCTTGTATTAAATCGGATAATTCATTGGTTTTAGAATTCATAATATCCCTCCGAATATATTTAAATTCCCATCAGCGCTTGAAAAGCAGTGTAAAAATAGAAGATCAATATTGAACCAAATACTAACAAATACGATGTATTCAGCGCCGCGAAACATATAAAATTCACTATTTTATTTTTCAGACCTAATGAAACTTTGAAGACATTGATGTTCGTTTATTCCGCAAGTCTTTTTTTTCAAAGGTTCACCATATTCGAATTTTATCAATTTGATCTTATAGTACTTGAATAATTCTCTCTCGGTCATGACTTCAAAAGATCGCATGTTTTCTTTTCTCGCTTTTCTATATATATCAGGCCTCGAATCGTACTTATTTCCCTCTTGATTCTCCTCCAAGTGATAATTTCTATCTCTAATTGCAAAAATCAATTTTTCTGCCTCTCCGTCCTCAAATAATACAATTTCCTTATTTCCGCTTGCCAAGGTTTGCTTCCACTTGATATACTTGCCGGTCCCTTCACTAAGACCAATTCCAGCATTTCTAACAATGACTTTATCCTCTACAATCACGCTATGACCATTGATTTCATATTCCAAATAAAAAGGAAATTCTCCGTATGAATAAGCAGGTTTAGGCGGGTCCTCTCCCGCTGAAAGACCTAGATACAGCAAAAGCCAAGGAGCGGAAATACAAGCAATTAGAACAAGAACGACTACTAAAGAGGTTTTTAAAAATTGCTTCAATTATGTTCCCCCTGTATTAACGCATTAATTATTCTCCATTCCACTTTTCTTTTCAATAACGCCGCCAATGACTTGGAACAACAATAGGAAATGATAGTATATTAATCCGCCAATGATACCTAGATCATTTAAAAGAAAAAACTCTTTCAGTGTTGTAAAGCTCGGTATTTGAAGAGTTATGACTGTCCAAAATATATTTATACCTATAGAACCCGCTAGCATGTACAGAAATAATTTATAAATATATTTTAGTATCCTATTTTGCTTAACTATCAGCGGTATTCTAAGTTTATGTTCTATGAGGAATGAAGAGGTCCCGCCTAACAGAAAGACCGTAGGAAATGTGTACAGTAAATAAAATATAAATGATAGTACTAAGTCCCTTTCCTCACTTAAAGCAAAGAATGCACTGATACATACCGACACCATAACACTAATAACAAAACAAGTGATAACCAGTTTTTCAACTTTAAAATGGGATATTACACGATATCTCTCAATATCATTATAGGAATTGCTTTTCATCAATGTTCCTCCACATTAATAACACTATGTCTATCTTAAATGTTTTGGAATATTTTTCAATCTATTATTTAACGTTCTATACAAAAACAAACCACTACCTACATTATTTCATGTAAGCGGTGGTTTGTTTGATTTGCCATGGTTTTATCTAGTTAGACGTCAGCGCTTCTATATCTTTCTTAAATGCATCTCTATATTGCTCAAACAATCCAGTATCAAATTCGTAACTTGAATCTTCAGCTACAGGAGTCTTCTCCTTAAGCTTGTTATAGAGAACATCGATTTCATTCGAAAGCTTGGTCCATACTTGCTTTAGACCATCATTACTCGCATCCAGTCCCTGAATATAAGTATCATATTCGGCTTTTTTCTCCATCGCTTTGCCCAGGCGTTCAATTGTAAAGTCGATATCCATTTTATCGCCTGTACTATTAGTACCGCTTCCGATGAACCAACTGATGTTTACAAAGCCATCGTTCCAAATATCCGAAGTAAGAAAATGGCTGATTTCTTTTAAATGGGACTCCAGCGTATCAGGATCTTTTGAAGCATTCTCATTTTTAGATGAGTCTTTAAGCGCTTCTTGAATAGCGTCAGCAAGTTTTTCTTCATCTGTTTTTTTGCTCGCACACCCGGAAAAAACCAACAACATGGCAAAAGCCAATCCAATCAAAACTAAATTTTTATTGCGTTTACTCAAAGTAAGATTCTCCCTTTTCTCTCAATTTTAATTCATTAACATTTATCGGTTTTTCTGATGGGATTTTGAAGAAAAATAAAAAAAATTTGAACCACCAAGTTTCCGCAGTAGTACATTATTGAATTCATGTAATAAAAAAACGTCAAAATTAAACTGGATTTAAACTAGCCTTAATGCCAATATTAACAAAATACTTTATACTATAAGATATCTACAAACCATTCACTTTCCGCACCATACATAGTCGCTAACGCAACGGAGGCAAGGCATGGACAATCTAGAATTAATTATCGCACAGTACGGCTATTATGCGATTTACGGCTTACTCACTTTAGGAATCGTTGGACTGCCAGTTCCCGATGAAATGTTAATGATTCTAATTGGTTATCTTTCATCAACCCACGTGTTGAACCTTTGTGATTCCATCGTGGTAGCATTTCTAGGAACGATGACAGGGATGTTATTCTCCTTCTTCTTAGGAAATAAAGTGGGCAAGCCTTTATTGCTGAAATATGGGAAGTGGATTCGACTGACACCCCAGAGATTAGAAAAGGTGGAAAAGTGGTTTAAGAAATACGGGCCTTGGACCATCGTTTTCGGCTACTATATCCCAGGCGTTCGGCATTTGACCTGTTACATGGCAGGGGTAATCGGCATCAAATTCCGTCATTATGTCGTTATTGCAGCGATAGGCGCGTTCATCTGGTGCTGCATCTTTATTAGTGTGGGGTACTTCGGTCATCGTGCGGTCTTTTAGATTTCAGTTTTGAACACCTCAAAAAGGGCTGCTCTTAAAGTAATGAGCAGCCCTCCTGTTTACCCCCTATACCTCATCTTTTTTATCTACTCTAAAAGAAATCGACGTCCCTTCCCCAGGCACGCTTTTAATTTGAAGCCCTCTCCCATATTGCCGCTTTAATCGAAGGTCTGTATTCAGCAGACCGATTCCCGTGGCATGGTCTGATTGTTTGACAAGAACCTGCTGCAGCGTATGTTCATCCATGCCTACCCCGTCATCGGTGACTGCGATTTCTGCATAGGTATCGTAATTCGTCAAACGGATATGAATATTGCCTCCGCGCGAACGCTTCATAATACCATGTCTAATTGCATTCTCAACAAGCGGCTGAATCGTTAGCATCGGAATCTTCACCCCACTGCTCTCATCAATCTCCCAGGTCACATTCAGCTTCTCATCGAATCTTTCCTTCTCAATATAGAGATACGAACGGACAATACTAAGTTCATCTTCAATTGGGGCAAGCTCGTCCATATGCTCAAGTTTAAATTTATCTCTCAAGTGATTGCTGAATGCTTCGATCAGATCACGCATCCGCTCCGTATCGATCTCGCTCAAAGCCGCTACCGCGTTCAAAGTATTGAATAGGAAATGAGGTTGAATTTGCGCTTGAAGCCAAGCAGCTTCCATTCGCAGCCTCTCTCGTACTGTTTGCCGAATCTCGGTTAATGCCTTCACCCGGGATCTTAATTCAAGCGCCTCTACCGGCTTTGTGACATAATCGTTTGCCCCCGCTAAAAAAGCATTCGCAATATCTTCCGTCTGAGTCCTTGCTGTCAGGAAAAGTATCGGCAATTCCGTTATCGAAAGCCGTTTGCGAATTGTACGTGACAGCTCATAGCCCGACATCTGCGGCATCATGACGTCTGAAATGACTAAATCCCATTCTTTAGCATCCAGCAGAGCCAATACTTGCTTACCGCTCGTGACTGTCGTGATATCGTACAGTTCTTCAGAAAGAATAGCTTCAATTACTTTCAGATTAAGCGGATCATCGTCCACAACAATGATTCTAGGCCTATCACCCAATAGGGTTTGTTGCTCAACGACCGATTCAAGCGGAGCAGCGGCAGCGGCTGACTCCGTTATTCCCGCCGAGATTACATCGGGCTTTGTTTGCTCTCCCTCAGCCCTTTTGGATAGCTGTAAAGTAAAAGTGAACGCTGAGCCTTCACCGGGAATAGAGCGTACCTTCATCGAACCGCCATGCAGTTCCACTAGCTGCTTGCTGATGCTTAGCCCTAGGCCAAATCCGCCCTCGATCATCGTCTTATCGGAGTGGACTTGCTCATAAGGCTCGAATACTCGTCTGATCATATCCTCATTCATTCCGATGCCCGTATCCGCAACCGTAATATGAGCTCTGCCATTCTTCACATGACTGCGAATGGATACTTCTCCGTCATTCGTGTATTTGATCGCATTATGCAGCAAATTGAATACAATTTGGATAACTCGATTTTCATCGGCATAGACTTGCGGGAACTGTTCCGGAATGTGATTTACCAGCCGTACCGGCTTGCCTTCCGTCATATATTGAAGCATCTCAAATACGCCGCTTGCGATAGTATGGATCGAAAAGCTTCGCAGTTGCAGCCGTGGCGCGTTTTCTTTGAGACGCATCACATCTAGAAGGTCGTTTAATACGATCGACATCCGGCGGCCCACGGATAGAACAGTGCCTAAATCTGTGATGCTTTTTTCATTGAGCGAGTGCTGCTCCCTCTCCAGAACAGCCTGTGAAATGTTGATTATACCGTGAAGCGGATTTTTCAGTTCATGCGACGTGTTGGCCAAAAACTGATCCTTCACCTTGTCCGTTTCTTGAAGCTTTGCGGCGAGCTTTCGAGTCTCCGAGTAGACAAAAAAATAATGCCTGAACCAGACGGACGACAAACAGGTTGTCGACACGATCAAATCGAACGGATAATAGACCACTTTAATACCAGTCGCAAGGAAAAATATCCACCATACAAAATTGCTCGTGAAAGCAAGAAGTGCTAGAAGCAATAATAAATTATCTCCTATTTCCTTAATGGAGGTGAGGATCATGGACATTAGGGTGATCAGAACCGCAGCAGCAAAAGCTAACACATACAAAAACTGCACCATGACAACATAGTGGACAGGCATAACTACCGCCCACAATATAGCGGCTATGAAAAATACGATACAAAACGGATATACTTTTCGCAAACGATTAGGCAGCTGGTGCATTACGCTTTGCAACAAAGCGTAAGCTCCGGTAATCATTAATAGATGAACGAGCTTAAATCCCCAATCATAATTAAGCGGAATCCAATAATGCAGGATCTTCTCATCGCTGCCTAGCAGCGTTATGAGCATCGCACTAACGACCAGCAGAGAGAAATATAGCAATCTCCGATCCCTGGTTCCTGCCAGAAATAATATAAGAGCATAAACGCCATGCATGAGAAAAACGATGGCAACCAGTTGCTGCATCAGTACAGACAATTGTGTCTCCTTGGCAACCGCCGCCTCTGCCCCGAACTTTATAGACCGGATAATGCCGCTCCCTCGGGGGTCCTCATAATTGGCAGCCTGAATCACAAGCTCGATTACTCCACTATCATTCGCCGTAAAAGAAGCCGTATACGGTATATTCCATGCTTTATACGCTTCCTTATTCGATGCAGGCTTTCCCGTTTGATTCAGCAAACGTCCATTCACATACAGCTCCGATGAGCTTCGAACGCTCGGAACGCGAATGCTGTAGGTTAGTTCCTTAGCTGGGTCAACCAGAATTTGCAAGTGATATGTACCGAAACCATAGGGAGTCGGATTCTCCGCCTCTATGGAATCATTCCACTTTCCTGGCACTTGAATGAATTGGGCATCGGAAGAAGCTTCAACCACTGATTTATTATCATGTTCCTTCCCGATCAGCCAAGCATGAGGATAAAACGACCACTCCCCATCCAATCTGACCGTCCCCCCTTTAGAAGCATCCCAATGCCGTAAATCGAGCTGTCCGTTCGCAGCCAGCGATTGATCCGTCGCTTGAAACGAGTAAATCCAAACCACTCTTGCTCCGATAAGAACGATTGTAAACAGACCTATTATTAAAAAGATTTTTCCTTTTTCCATTCTATTTAGCTTATTGGACAATGTACGGACTCCTTAGCTCTACTTTCTCCCCATCAAAAACTATAAATATTTGGAAATATTACTCTACCTTAAGTTATCGGATTCATGTCCTTGTATGATTAGATTTCTTGTCCAACTTACTTAATGGAAATGGCAGCGAAGACAATGAAAAAGCCCCAGAGAACTGACTCTGCGGCGTTGTTTTTACTATTTACTGTTATCAGATACTACGACAGTTCGAGCTAGAAGGTCGCCTAATCTTTGTTTCTTTTTCGTTATAAAAATTAGAATGACGCCCATGAATAATCCATGATCCACTATTCTCATCACATTCCGTAAAATGATTTGCCAAAATTTTAATTCCCCGCCGTCTAAACTTACTATACGTAATCCCATGATCATTTTTCCAAATGAACGTTTGAACAGCAATTCACATACTATCTGATAAATAATTATAGGACTAATAGAAATTAGGATCCGAAGTATATCATTCATCCCCAACAAATCATCCATATGATTATGTGTAACTACAAAATATATAAAGATCGGGGTTATAGGCAAAAGTATGATCATACTATCTATTAAAATCGCGGCTAATCTTCTAATCAAAACATAATTCCCCCATTTACTCTCCCCTGAATCCTATTCAATGCAAAGCATCCAAGCCGTTATCATTGGCATGTGCAAGTGCCGCTGTGTGTTGAGAATTTTTCAAACGCTCGAAATTATCTAGTTTATAATTGATGATTTTCAACGTTTCGTTGATTTCGTCTACCTGCAGCTCGATGTTTCGTTTATGTTCTTTCAGCATAGCATAACAGCTGTCTGTATCCTGTTCATTTACCGAATTCATATACTGCTGAATTTCCTTAAGGGGCATGTCTGTCCGTTTCAGACAGTTAATGAAGTATAACCGATCCACAACGTTCTCATCGAACTCCAGTTGGCCATTCTCCTTACGCTTTGCCCTCGGGATCAATCCAATTTTCTCATAGTAACGTATGGTATCATAACTGAGTCCCGATTTGTGAGAAACTTCAGCGATTGCGAGTTTAGGCATCTTTATCCTCCTTCTCCATCTGCTATTTCATATTTTACCTCTAAATAGATAAAAGAGCTGCACCCACCGTCTAACTCATTCACAATGGTCGTGCAGCTCGCTCATGCTCTTATTGCTTCGTTTGCCGTTTATCTGCGGCGCAGCCGCTTATTGGCAAGGGCCGGATGATCGGCGGCATAGTTGTCTGCTGGATTGATGTCCGTACCCGGAGGGACAATCTCATCAATGCGGTCTAGAATCTCATCGCTAAGGTCAACATCCGCTCCGCTTAGAAGACTCTCCAGTTGTTCCATCTTGCGAGGGCCGATAATGACGGAGCTCACAGCGGAATGCGAGCGGACAAACGCAAGAGCGAGATGCGGCAGCGGGATGCCCGCTTCCTCCGCGAGCGCTGTAATTTTTCTTAAGGCATCAACTTTAGGCTGAAGAACAGGATTGGTCGCGTCGTACATCGACGGTCTGCCCTTAGCCCGGTGGCTTGCATGGGGTTCCATACGCCCGGACAGCCATCCGCCGTTCAGCGGACTATAGGTCAGCACGCCCATCCTGTAACGCTGAGCGGTTGGCAGTACAGCGCCTTCCAGCTTTCTTGTAAAGATCGAATACATCGGTTGTTCCGTCAGAAAACGATGGTGGCCTCCCTGCTGCGCTGCCCACTGGGCTTCGACGATGGCTTCCGCAGGAAATGTCGACGACCCGATCGCCCGCACTTTGCCCTCGTGGATCAAGTCGGAAAGCGCCGACAAGGTCTCGTTAATATCTGTATAATAATCCGGGCGGTGAATCTGGTACAAATCAATGTAGTCTGTGCCAAGCCGGCGAAGACTATCTTCCACCGCACGCTTAATCCATCGCGCAGATCCGCCTTGCTGATTCACATCTGAACCCATCGGAAAGCCAAATTTCGTTGCCAATATGACATGGTCACGACGCCCCTTGAGCGCCTTGCCAACAATCTCCTCCGACTCCCCCATGGAATAAACGTCGGCCGTGTCGATAAAGTTAATACCTTCATCCAATGCTTTATGAATGATGCGTATCGAATCGTCATGATCCGTATTCCCCATAGCACCTAACATCATCGTCCCTAGTGTGATTTCACTAACCGAAATACCTGTTGCTCCTAGAATTCGATATTTCATAGCTGTTTCCTCCCTTTACTTTGTCCTTGCTCCAGTAGCTTAATACGTGGACTTAACTCCACGTCAAGCAGGTTATTTGAAGCAAGATGCCAGGAGGGCAGCATCCATAATAAGCGCACATAAGCACCGCGCCCACAGCCTCTAATTTGGCTGCGAACCGGTGCTTTCTGTAACTATTTCCTTTTCACTCAATCGTACTAACCAACTACTGGTCCCCGATCGATTGTTTTCTCATAGATCGCCTTGTTAATTTGCTCGCGCTTGGCGAGCAGCCATTGCGCCTGCCTCGGATAAGTCTTAAAGGTCAACGCTCCATCCAATCCCTCTTCAAGCATTCGCAGCGTTTCCTCTTTGCCCGTCAACTCTTCAAGCAGCTTTAATGCACGCAAATCCTGCAAAGCTTCGAACATGACCTTAAGCCGGATGGATTCGACCGGCCCGCTTGCGCCTGGGTATACAAGGAACGCATCTCCCGAAGGAAAAGCCCCGTCCGCATCCGTTATCTCGTAAGGATTAATCGCTCTAAGCGAGTATTGCGAATTCCAGAAATTATAGCCCCAATGCAAAAAGCCCTTCATATTAAACTTATACAATTGCGTACCAAGTATCCGGTTTCTAGCGGAAGGCATATGGAAGAAGCGGTTGGCTACCTCCTTATATTGCACGCAGCAATAATAAGTCCATAATTCAGAAACTCCAGCATCCAGGAAAGCCTCAATATGATCGTTGGAGGGAATAGGGTGGCTGACCATCCCCTTCTCATAAAACTCGAAATTCGACAACGCGTCAATGACCGGGAAGCCCTTCGTATGCTTCCGTACCTTCTCGCTTGCCGAACGGTATGACTCCAGATGCTCCTCAGTAGGCTCATCCGATACATGGAAGAAGCAGCGCTTCTCCAAACCGTGGGAATGTATAAACGCTATCAATGCGGGTAAAAACGCGTCCAGAAACTGCCCGTATTCTTCTCCCGTTGCATCCGTGTGCCAGCCGAATAAAGGAGTTTCGTTACCGTCTTCCAACACGATAATTTTTGGAGCATGTTTAGCGCCCCATTGCGTGAACAGGTGAGAAAATTCAATATAGCGAATGCCATTCCTGTCGCACATCTCAATCCATCTCTTTAGCCGATCAAATCCGAAGGAATAGATCCCGTTCAAGCGGCTCACATCGACTAGCTGTACGGTCGGCCGCTCTCCCCCGATCTTCGTATCGAGAGGCGGGGTGAATAACGGCGTCAACAGCATGTTCACTCCGTGACGGGAAGCCGTCGCTGCATAGGACTCGATCAACTGCCAATGCGGCTCGCTGAACACTTCCGTTTCATATTGGGTCGCAAGGCAATCGGCATAGAACCATTCCGTGTGAATGAGCTCCTGCTCCGGCAAGAGAACAGGAATAACATGCAATCTAAAGCTCTCGCTTCCCGCAGCTTCGCCTTCTTGAGTGAGGAACTGAATATCTATGGCATGCATGCCTGGCTTTACTTTTGTATCCAATGCAATTTCGATCCAAAGCGAGCGCCATTGATTCGGAAATACCTGAACGCTATTATCCGGTTCAAGCGGATACAACGGGTCCGGATATAACCCCGGACTCATTCGCAGCACATGCTCATCCGCATCTGCATATCCCGGAAGCTCTGATGGTGCCAAGCCCACTCTGCGCAACGCTATAAGCCCGCTAAGTTCTGGAGAAATTACTCTGACCTCCATAGGAAACGGTCTTGATTGCTTCAAGCTGCGGTAAGCCACCTGAAAGGAGTAGACTTCGCCCAGCAAGGCAGTCCCTTCCCCGCAGCGCGGCTCCCGCAGCTCTTCATCCGGGAACACCTTCGCCAGCGAACTTAAGCACTGGATTTCGAATAGACCATCCTCAAGAGTCATTCGCTTCGCTCCCTTTAATCATGAAATCCGGCGCTTTGAAAGGCTGCCGTTAAATCGCGTATTAAATCTCCGGGCTCTTCTAGCCCGATATATAATCTCACAACAGGAACATTACGACCAGGAGGATCAACGATTCTTTCTTGCAGCGACACGAGGCTCTCATAGCCTCCCCAGCTAAAGCCGATTCTGAAATAGGTCAGCTGATCAATAAATCGAATAAGCTTCTCTCGGTCTAAACCTGCCTCGAAGGAAAGCAAACCTCCATAACCGGACATCTGCTCCTCCGCCAATTGATGCTGCGGATGAGAAGGAAGACCCGGGTAACGAACGCGATCAAGGAAAGGCAGAGACGCCAAATACGCCGCTACAGCCATAGCCCCGTTCTGATGCCGCTCCATCCGCAGCGGCAAAGTTCTTAGTCCCCTTACGACCAAAGCAGCAACTTGCGGCTGCATAACCGCCCCGAGCAGCACCAGCTCATTGCGGTCCAGCTCCCCGATTAATTGTTCGCTGCCGATGACGACACCACCCATCGCATCGCTGTGGCCGCCTGCATATTTGGTAAGCGAATGGACTACCATATCGATGCCGTATTTTAACGGATTCTGATAGCATGGGGTAGCCCACGTATTGTCGATGATCGTCCGAATGCCTTGTCTGCGAGCCAACTCTGCACAAGCCTTAAGATTTTGCAGCTCGAACAGCAGGCTTGAAGGACTTTCCAAATAGAGCAGCTTCGTATTAGGACGAATAGCCGCCTCAATAGCCATCAGATCCGAACCGTCGACAAAATCGGTCTCCACTCCATAACGCTGCAAATATTCACCCATCAGTCTCTTTGCAGGCCCATAGACTTGATTCACGCATACGATGTGGTCCCCGGCACGTACTACCGAAAGAACGGCCGCCGATATCGCCCCCATCCCTGTAGCGAAGCATCTCGCCCGCTCCCCGCCTTCCAGCAGAGCCAGCTTGCGCTCCAATTCATTGACGGTAGGGTTGTTGCCGCGTGAATACGTGTAGCTGCCTTCCTCATCTGCACGATCCATCTTGGCGACGGAAGGGAACGTGAAAAGACTGCTGTCATAGACCGGAACATGAACGGCTCCGTAATGTCTGTCATCGTGCTCATCATGTGTCACAAGCGAATGCTGTATGCGTCGTTCACCCACTTGGCATGACCCCTTCCTTATGTCAGATCTATAGTTTGATAGCTATCCGACTGCGCAGCCGCTTCCGCCTTCAAGCACATGAGCGCGCTGGAAATTCCTGTGGATAGAGGCGTGCGCGACTTTTCTGTGCCTTGCATCACACCGATAAAATTCAACGCCAGAGCTGCATCGCCCCCAAAGTGCGGCAGCTTGGCTGCCTCCAGCTTGTAGCGATCCACCCTCGGCGTATGATGCATATGAACTTTCACTTCATCCTGGTACCAGTCGAATTCCAGTGTGCCCTTATATCCAATCAATCTAGCTCCCCGTAAAGCTGCTGATTTTCTGGAATAGAAATTTTGCGAATACACAGCATGAATCCCGGTCTCATATCGGACAAGCACGCTGCCAGAATCATGGTTGCCCGTGTCTACGCCGAAGGCGCACAGATCACCTGTAACCTCTTCTTGGCTAAACTTCTGCAGCACGTACGGGCTTTCGGGACAAGTATGAAACTCCCCGCAATCGCCGCAGCGAAGCTGCGCGGGCTTATCGCCTGTGAACACTCGTTTGGACTCCATAGCCGCAACCGTAATCGGGCGAAGACCAATCAAATAGTTCAAGCAATCAAGGTCATGGGTTGCCTTCTGCAGGAACAATCCATGCGCTTCCGCTTCATCCCTGTACCAGCTGTGATAATAAACGCTGCCGTAAGGGACGTTATTAACCGCCTGAACATGCTCGATTGAACCCAGCCGCCCTGAATCGATAATCTCTTTGGCCAATTGAGCCAGAGGCGTGCTTCTAAGCGGGAATGAAACGACCACCTCTGAGGAGGATTCTGAATCGGCTTGCTGAAGCTGAGCCAAATCTGACGCTGTGACACCAACGGGCTTTTCCAAAAACAACGGCAAATTACGTTTCATCACCTTAGCCGCCATTGCCGCATGAAGCGTACAACGGGTTCCAATCATAACCCCGTCCAGTTCCTCCCGCTCCAGCATCTCATCCGCATCCGTATAGAAACGAACGGTATCCTCTTCGATCTCTTTGGTGAGCAGCAAGGCTTTCGCTTTCTCCGGCTCAATGTCAGCAACCGCCGCTACAGACACGCCCCGGTCAAGCTCGAGCAACCGATCGAGAAAATAATGCATCCGCGTTCCGTATCCGATAATTCCGATTTTCATATGTGATCTCTCCCCTGACTCGGACGGTTAACCTAACTCCGGATAATCTTGCAGGCTGACGACAGGCTTCTTCGTCCCCTGCAATTCAAAGATTACAATCTCGTTACCACCTTCGCGCAGCAACGGACCAGGTACATAAAGCGTCTTCTGCGGCCCCTTCTCCCAATAGCGCCCCAGGTTAAATCCATTGACGAAAACGGCACCCTTTACCCAACCCTCCAGCTTCAGGAATGTATCTGCGGCTTCATGCACTTCAAAGGTCCCTTTATAAAAAGCCGGAGATCCGCTATATTCTGACGCCTTATCATCTGTGGCAGCTGAAATTTGCTCATACTGAATACCCGAAAGATCGTCCAAGGGCAAGCAACGAATCGTCCAGTTAAATAAAAATTGATTATATAGGCGAGCTCCTGCCTTCACACCTTCGGTAATCCCTTTAACGTCTCTCATCCGTGCGCCGTAGTTAATCCTGCCCATGTTCTCAACAAGAATACCGAGCTTAGCTCCAGAAGGAGGAACATTAACCGTAATGGGGTCGCCCTCATGCCAGCGCTCAACCACGCCTTGATAGATTCCGTCGACATAAATCAGTGCCCGGTCATGAACGTCCTGAAGCATAATTTCACAGTTCGGTTGCGGACCAGACAGCTCCGTCTCATACCAGATAAATCCGTAATCCTGACCCAGCCGCTCCATCGTTTCTGGAACAACACTTTGAATAGGTGAGCTTATTTGATCAAAAGAAGGGAACAGCATGGCCCGTTCTGTGAGCTGCACTTCTCCATAAGCCCTCTTCACCGAAGGCGGCGGTAAGTGTTCGTCCGAAACGTCAGCATATTGCGCGATAACCTCGCGGATTGCCAAGTACTTGTCTGTAATATCCCCTGACTCGGACAATAGCGCATTGTAATCGTAGCTGGTTACCGTCGGTTCATAGAAATCAATATGGTTGGCCCCGTTGTAAAAGCCAAAGTTGGTTCCGCCGTGGAACATGTAGAAATTGACGGAAGCGCCCATACGCAAAATCCGGTCCAGCACATCCTTCACATCATCGTAACCCCGGACATGATGCTCATCTCCCCAATGATCAAACCATCCATTCCAGTACTCCATACATACAAGCGGTTTGTCCGGCTGAACTTGAAGCAGCTTCTCGAAAGCCTGCTCCGGCTTGGAGCCGAAATTAAGTGTAGCCAGCGTGCTTGGAAGCGTCCCGCCTTGAAGCATATAGTCCTCCGAGCCGTCTGAGGTGAACAGCAGCACATCCATCCCCCGGTTGATCATGCCTTGCCGCAAGTATTCCAAATAGCGTTTGTCATTCCCATAGCTGCCATATTCATTCTCTACCTGCAGCGCGATGATTGGACCACCGGAAGTACATAACAGTGGCTTCAGTTTCGGCAGAAGCACATCGTAGTAAGCATCAACTTTTTCCAGGAAGGGCTGATGACTGCAGCGCAATCTCATATCCGAATCGGCAAGCAGCCATGACGGCAGCCCTCCGAACTCCCATTCCGCACAAATATACGGACTTGGACGAACGATAACGAATAGCCCCAGCTCATCCGCCAATCGGATGAAACGTTCGAGATCGGCAATCCCTTCGAAATGGAATTGTCCTTCCTTCGGCTCATGCAGATTCCATGCGATGTAGGTTTCTACCGTGTTAAAACCGCAAGCTTTCAGCTTAATTAGCCGATCCTCCCAATATTCGGGAACGATCCGGAAATAATGCATGGCGCCGCTAATGATTCGAAAAGGCTTGCCATCATATACAAACTCGTTTCCTTGAATTTCAAAAGAAGCCATCCTTCTCTCCCCTAACCGTCCAGCGCACCCCCGCGATACTCAAGCGGAGTGACGCCAACCATTCGTTTAAACAGCTTCTGAAAATAAATTTTATCGCCGTAACCGACACTATGAGCAATCTCGTATACTTTCAAATTCGGATGATCCCGCAAAAACTGCTTGGCTTTCGCAATCCGGATGCCGTTTAAGCAATCCGTAATCGTCTCACCCGTCTCCCGGCTGAATACCTTGCTTATATAACTTGAACTTAGGCCGATTTCGCCAGAAATATATTTCAAATCAATATCTCTGCTGTACTCTTTCCCCAGCAGCTTCCGAATGCGTTCTACGATCGTTTTCTCGGTTGCGGGCGCTGAGGCTGGCAGCGCAGCTTCTTTCGTCTGGTTATGCTGGAGTGCAGCATGCTTCTTCTCCTCGCATTGGGCAAGCAGCCGGAACACTTCCACCTTGTCCATCGGCTTCAGCAAGTAATCTGTCGCTCCTGCCCTCATCGCCCGGCGCGCGTACTCGAAGTCATTGTAGCCGCTAAGCATAATGACACAAAGATCGGGCAGCTTGCTTTTGGCTTGCGCAATGAAATCAAGCCCGTTCATCATCGGCATCTCGATATCGGTAAGAATCAGGTCCAGATCACCGGGCTCCATGCTTGAGATTTGAAGCAGCGCTTCAAGACCATTCGCATGCTGACCGGCTATTTCCAGTTCTCCCTGATACCGGGTTAGAATCTTCACAATGCCTTGACGAATCTGTTCCTCATCATCCACAACCATCACCTTAAGCATAACTACCCCTCCTCCCGCAACCGCTTGTCGGGCAGCCTGATCATAACTCGGGTGCCCTTACTCTCACTGCTCTCTAGATGCAAGCCATACAATTCCCCGTATTGGAGTTTGATGCGGTCATTCACGTTACGAAGTCCAATGCCCTTGCCTGGAGGAAGCTCACGGGTTCCCGCCATATGATCCCTTATCGCCTTGAGTCTCTGCGCATCCATTCCGCTTCCGTTGTCCTCAACGGTAAAGACGACATCCTCTCCCTCATGAAGGACAGAGAGACGGATCATGCCTTCCCCAAGCCTATTCTTGAAGGCGTAATGAACCGCATTCTCGACGATCGGCTGGAACATCAGCTTGATGCAGGGAATGTCATAATCTGCAGCCGGAATGTCATTAATCAGCTGAAACTTATTCGCAAATCGCGTATTTTGCAGCAGCATATAATTGTTCAAATGACCGAGCTCTTGGCCGACGGTGACACGCTGTTCCTCATGGTTGACACCATAGCGAAGCAGCTTCCCTAACGTAAACGTCATGTCAGCGACTTCCTCATCATCATTCATTTCCGCTTTCATTCGTATCGTTTCAAGCGTGTTATAGATGAAATGCGGATTGATCTGACTCTGCAGCGCTGCGTATTCGGCTTCCTTCTTACGGCTTTGCGTCCACTTAACCTCCTCGAGCAGTTCCCTGACCCGATTGACCATAATATTGAAATGCCGGCCTAGCATCCCGACCTCATCCCGATATTTCTGATTAAAGCTCACATCCAGATTGCCTGTTTGCACTTCCTGCATCAGCGTCTTAATCTTGATAAGCGGCCGCGTAAGCGCATAGGAAATCGCGATAGCAAACAATAAAGCGATCGTAACAAACACGCCAGTCGTAATGAGCGTAATATTACGCGTTACCGCCGCCTGCCGCGTCGCTTCTTCTACCGGAATATAGACGAACATTTTCCAATTGGTCAGAGAGGACTTGGCATACGTACAAATATAAGATTTGCCTTCTACCTCAATCGGAAAAGAACCTCTGTCTGCCGCAGCTAACCGAAGGGACTCATCGTTCGACAAATTTTTAGTAGTCAGCTTGCCCTCACTATCGAACACAACCATGTTGCTCTCATCGACGAGGATCGTCTTCCCTTTGGTGACCTGATCAAAGTCCTGCATCTGCCGGTTTATCGCAGTGATATTCGTATCAAAAACGATATAGCCGATAGGACTCATATCCGTTGTCTGCTTAAGCTGTCTGATTACCGAGAACGCGTAATACGAATCTTGGTACGTCGAGATTTCTTTCGTGCTGACAAGCTGGGGCCGACCGCTGCCACGCGCGGCAATCTGCGCCCACACATCCTTAATCTCATCCAGATTGTTACGAGTCGACAAGGATTTAATGTTGTAATACACTCTGCCGTAATTATCAAAAACGTAGACCGACATCGTCTCCGGCTTAATTTTGTTTAAATTCTCGATATAGGTATAAATCGATTTGCTTTTTTGCAGCTCGATATTGGGATCGGCCAGCATCTCTAGAAACTCTTTGTTGTAGAGCGGCATTGCTGACATATTATAGAGATCCGTCACATAATCATCGAGCCTCAACAGCATTTTGGTCGTCGTTTCCGTCGCATAAGCGATCGTATTGTCCTTTATCGACCGCGAATAGTAATAGGAGGATGCATAACTGACCATTACAACAGGAAGACAGACAAGAAAAAGGAATACGATTAGCAGCTTCTGCTGCATATTCAGGTTGGCAAAGATGATCCATGACCGCTCAGCCACCCTTTGGAATACGCTTCCGTTAATCCTTTTTCTCATGCCCGTTCCCCCTAGTTGTCCGAGATTGCAAGTACAGTTATTTTACAGCACCGCTTACAATTCCGGCAAACACGTACTTCTGGAAGAATAAATAAAGAACAACGATTGGCACCATAATCATCAGAATCGCTGCTGACATTAACTCCCATTCTGTACTGCGCTCTGAGGAGAAATTCATCAGACTTGTGGAGACCACAACCAAGCTTCTGGATGGCATGTACAGATAAGGAATGAACATATCGTTGTAGATATCGATCGTCTTAATAATCGCAATCGTTGCCGTTGCCGGCGTAAGCAATGGGAAAATAATGGTGCGATAGATTCTGAACAAAGATGCGCCTTCCATCATTGCAGCCTCATCCAGTTCCTTCGGAATATTGCGAATGAATTGCAAGTAGATGAAGATCTGCAGAACATTCGTCCCGAAGTGCAGAACGATAGAAGCCCAGATTGTGTTATAGAGATGCAGATTATTAATCACTGTAAAGGTAGCAACTTGCGTCGTAATCGTCGGAACAAACGACACCGCGATATAAGCGCCCATTACCGCCTTTTTCAACTTGAAATCGAAGCGGCCTAGAACGAAAGCTACCATAGTTCCGAGCAAAATATTGCCGATAACCGCAATAACGATGATCGTGATTGTATTCATATACGCTTTGTCCAAATGGGCCCGCTGCAGTACATCTATGAAGTTATCAAAATTCAGAAAGCTGTTCGGCATCTTAAAAACGCTCGTCTGTGTAAATTCCTGCTTATCCTTGAACGCGTTCATTACGAGAACATAAGGCGGGAAAATGATCACAGCAATGGCGATCCATATAAAGATATGCTTGAGGAATGATAACGGCTGGAATCGCATTGTTCTCAATCTGACCACCTCCGGGTAACCAATCTTTGCACGCTTAAAATGACAATAACGGCGGCAATCAAGGTAAGGCTCATTGCGGAAGCCATGCCGAAGTTATTGAATTTGAATGCCATCTCGACCGTCTTCGTAAGGAACGTATCACTTGCACCAAGCGGTCCGCCTTTCGTTAACAAGAACGGAAGATCGAAGATTTCCAGCGTACCGATAATCGTCAGGAACAGATTCAATTCAATGACTCTTACCATATTAGGAAGAATAACATGGAAAATCGTTTGCATCCGGGATGCTCCATCAATACGAGCCGCTTCAATAATGTCTGAAGGCACCGACTGCAAAGCCGCTAAATAAATGACCATATTAAGTCCGAGGAACTTCCAGAGCGTAATGAAGCCTAGAACATGGTTGACGATTTTGGGAGATCCAAACCAGCTAATCGCTAGCGAATCAAGTCCTACACTATGCAACAACGTATTCAGCGAGCCATATTCGGAATTGAATACATAGTTGAACATATAAGCGACGGCAACGCCGTTCATAATATAAGGCATAAACAGCATAACCCGATAACCGTTACGCCCGCGAAGCTTGGAGTTGAGCATTAGTGCGAATACCAGACCGCCTACGTTCTGCAGAAGCCCCCAGCCCAAATAGACGAAGTTATGTGAGAAGGCCTGCCAGATCTCTTTGTTGGCAAACACATCCTTGTAATTGGCAAAGCCTGCAAAGGTTTTAACCGGGCTGTACCCATCCCAGTTCATAAAGCTTAAATAGACAAGATAAACCGCCGGATATAGAGAAAATAAACAAAGTAACAATAATGGAACAATTAGAAACGAAATGATCAGAATGCCTTTTTGCTTACTGTAGCTAAGTTTGTTGATCATTGTCTCTCCCCTCTCTTACCGATAAAAAATAAGGACGACAAAATGGATAATCCGGGGAGACCAGCCATCCATTTTGTCGGTCATAGCAAGACTATTGATAGTACTGCAGCTTTATTTAGTAGCTTCTTTGGCTGCTTTCCATTTCTTATTGTAGCCATCGAATACCGTTTGAAGGTTGCCTACCGTTGATTCTTGGATGAACTTAAACACATTGAATTGCATTTTGTTTTCTGCCGTCGTTACTTTCGTATCTACAGATTGAGCTTCCAACATCGTAGGATTGTAGCTCATAAACTCCGTCAATTGCGGAAGATCCTGCTTCTTATCTTTAAGCGGAGAAATAATCATATGATCCGCTTCGTCTCCGGACTCTTCCAGCATAAATTTAACGAAAGCTTTAGCAAGCGGCTTGTTTTTGCTTTGCGCGCTGACCGCATAAGCCCAGTCATTACGC
This sequence comes from Paenibacillus radicis (ex Gao et al. 2016), assembly GCF_014641555.1. Lineage (GTDB taxonomy): Bacteria > Bacillota > Bacilli > Paenibacillales > Paenibacillaceae > Pristimantibacillus > Pristimantibacillus radicis. Next base: position 157,124 of record NZ_BMHY01000008.1, on the reverse strand, counting down.
ATCATGCCTTTGAACTGTCCGCTGTTGTCAAAAGGAAGCGGAGCGAATCCGATATCCTCAGACGGCAATCCTGCCGCAATAAGGTTGGAGAAGAACCAGTTGCCGATGTACATCATCGCTGTTTTGCCAGTTGCAATGTCCTTCTGTGTTTGATCCCAGCTTGCGGAGTAGATGTCTTTCTCCAGGTAGCCTTTATCATAGAGCTGCTTAAGAATGCCCAAGCCTTGGCCATAAGGTCCGTCTACAGTGAACGGCGTGTCTGTATTGAGCTTATCGTTGCGCAGGCTCGTGCTTCCGTAGATGAATTCAGCCGGATCCGTCCAGTATTGCAGGGTCCAACCATCTTTGAAGGCCGTCGCCATTGGAACGATGCCTGCCGCCTTCAGCTTCTCTGCAACGGTGAACAGCTCATCCAATGTTTTTGGCGGTGCGGTAATGCCCGCTTTCTCAAAAGCCTTTTTGTTATATACAAGGCCATTGATCGCCGTTTGTTGCGTAATGCCGTACAGCTTGCCTTCATAGGAGTTATAGTCCTTGAAGTAAATGTTGTCGTTCAGACCGAGATCGTCCAATGGCTCATAAAAGGTAGGCAAATCAGCCTTTGTCGTTTCGACCAGGGACAACACGTCAGGCAATTCATTGCCCGCCATCCGTACACGAATCGTTTGCTCGTAATCCTTCAGACCTTCGATTTTCACCGTGGTGCCTGGGTATTTCGCTTCAAACTTTTCTACGTATCTTTTCAGATCCGTGTCAACCAGCTCGGTACGGTGTGTAGCCCACGTGATTGTACCTTTCAATTCTCCGTCAGTGGAAGCGGTTTCGCTTGAATCAGGAGAAGCGGTTGGCGTGGCGTTGGTATCATTGCCTTTGCCGCCGCAAGCGGCCAACAACATCATGCACATGGATAATACAAGCGTTATCTTTGCTGTTTTCTTCATCTCTTTATTTCCTCCCCATTTCAATTCGGCCTTGTTTGCCTAACCCAATATTATGTTAAATTACATAACGTTCAAATGGTCTTGTTTTGTTTTTATTGGCTATATTTTGTTTTCGGAAATTTTAGATCCCAGATTCTGAGATTGGTTTCGTTTACATTTTCACAACTTTAAAATTTCGTTAAATTAGCGTGATGTTTATGTTATATAAACTAACATTAAAGATTGTTTAAACTCTTTTTGATAGCGTGTGCGTATTGTTGATAAACATGCATAAATTCAACCTGCACCGATGAGGGGCATACCTGGTGAAGGCAAAAAAAATACTAACCTCCAATAAGGTTAGTATTAATGGGGGGGATGTTATCTAACATCTTACATGCTTACGCTTGAAACCTATATCCCCTTTATCTACCGCCTTCTGAATACGCTCGGATGCGATCAAAACACTGCTTTTTTTCTTGTCCCGATTAACCTCTACCGGACCTATTTCCTTCGCCGTCTGCATCGCCTGATCATGGAGCTTCACATAGGAAACCCCTACCGTGTATACAAAATTATTCATTGCATATTTCGTCCGTTCCGGCGAATCATGAATCGTATCCTTCACCATTTCAAGCATATTCGCCAGCTTGCTTTCGGAAAACTCTTCATCCTTCCGATTTCCTAACAGCCAGCAATAGCAGCTCCAGCCCGCCGACATCTTCAACTCTTCGCCGCTCGCGATCCACTTGTCCGCTACTTCCTGCGCAATGTCCGCTTCCGCCAACGTAACGGCAACGACATAATCGGATATCATATAAAAATAAGCCCCGTCAATCCAACGGTCATAATCCGCTGCCGTCATCCCTTTCGGGTCTGCGATGATCCCGGCAAAATACATCGCGTCATAATTACCGGTCGCGTAAAGCTGCTCTGCCAGCGGCTGGTTTATTTTTGTTTTTCTGAAGATTGGCTTCATTTGGCCTGTAGCCACACCAAAAAGCGGTTCATGTGCGCCATTGGATTCGTAAATTTTTTTGGTTCGCTCCTTACCGAGCGCCTCAAGCTCTTGCATGACCATTTCTAAATCCATTGCTAAACACTTCCTTATCCTCTTACATAGTCTTCTTCAAGAATACTGTATATTTCTAAATCGACAATACCTTTCCCCGCCCATAGTGCGGATTGCCTTAATGTTCCTTCTTTAATGAAGCCATTCTTGAGCAATACCTTCTTGGAATTCTCATTGGCAGGCATCACCTCAGCCTGAATTCTGTTGACGTTGACATCGTCGAACAAAAACTGGAGTAATATCTTTAATGCTTCCGTAGCGATCCCTTTACCCCACTGCGCTTCGGATAAAAAATAGCCAATCGTCACGGCATTTACCTTCTGGTTAAAGTCCATCGCTTCAATAATGCCCAGCAGCCGTTCTGGCTCGGCAACGACAAATATCCCCCACTTCACTCTGGACTGTTTGTTATAGTCTCTCTCGAAATGGCCAATCATGTTCTTCACGGTGTCTTTATTATGTTTGGGAATAATGCCGCAGTATTCAAATACAGTGTCATTGTTATAGATTTCGAACACTTCGTCAAGATGATGATCCTCTATCTTCTTCAATAGCAGAACATTAGATTGGAGAATCGGAAACTGTACAAAAACTGCCTCTACGATCATGCCTTCACCGCTTCGATTTTCATTTTTTTGATTGGTACATATAAATCAACTTTGCATTTCCCTTCCTTATCCTTAGCAGGATCATTCATACAAAATTCCAGACATGGTCTATCGTCGGCATCATACTCGCTGTTCGGCAACCAAAGGCTGAATACGTTCTGATAGGCGAGAACGAATTTATCAATGGTGTCATAGTAGGAGTATACAGCATACATTCCGCCAGATAGTGTTTTAAACTCTACCTGCGTATTAGACTGCTGTCTTTCATATCCACTTGGCAATGTCACACAAGCATCATATCGACAAGCTAATTCTTCTACGAAGTTTCCATCATCCAAGGATATTCCGATAAAATGATGGTTTTCGGGTGTAAGTCCCTGATCGCTTGCCCAGCGTCCTAACTTATCCCAAGCAACATAAGTATGCAAATAACTTCCGACATGCCTAACGTACGCCACTTCATATTCTGGAAGCTGCTTAATAGTGATCATATTCTCCCAAGCCCTCCGCAAGATATTGTTTTTCCCATTTCTATTGTAGTTCTCATAAGGAAATAACTCTTCTTGCTTATTGCTAAAAAAGGATGAAATATTGCTATCTTTCCTTATACGATTTCTAACGACACCTGGGGTCTTCCCATAATGCTTTTTAAAAACCGCATTGAAGGTAGATACCGACTCGAAACCGCATTGAATAGAAATATCCAGAATCGTCTTGTTTGTTTCAGTTAACAAATATACAGCTTTTTGTAAACGCTCTCGATTTAAAAATGCAACTGGAGTCACACCAACTATAGAAGTAAATATTCTTGTAAAATGATACTTCGAAAAATTCGAAACATCAGCCAATCTATCAAGATTGAGTTTTTGACTACTATTTTCCTTAATGTATTGAATGACGATTTCAATTCTATCCTTATAGTTATTATCCATTTATCGCATTCTCCAGTTACCCTTTGTATTAGACTACCAAAATTATACATCGAAAATAAAAAGTCTGGATAGCTTAACTATTAGATTTGTTGCGACTCATCCAGTCCTGATAGCGCTTCGTAATGATCGGCTCTATTTTATGATAGTTATCAATGGAATCTTCTACATGGTAAATCGTCGGCAAGTCAGCGGCCAGTAAGTTCGTGAAATCAACAGCCGTATAGATGTCGTTGTGAATATTGAGATATTCACGGGCGAACGCATCTGCTTCATCCGACAACTCCTTCGAGCTCAACACGCCATCCCAATTTCGACGATAAATTTGAGCACCTGTCATTTCGTTCTTTTTGACCAGCTCGATTTCAGACACATCTTCTTTGCGGCTTTGTTTGCTGATCAAATCATTCTTAACCAACCAGGTTATGAACATACCCGTCGGAACATAGGCTTGGAAATCATCCAGTTGAGGAGGGAAATCACCTTCATAATTGCATCCTGCTTGACGGGATATGACTCGTAGGTCGGGTTCATCGTCTTCTTGTCGGGATATAGCCGGCCTTTAATAAAATTAACAATGCAGATTTCTCTTCCTTCCGTAATCGTTAAATGCCGGTAATCCTTAAAAGTCTTTCCCTGTTTGGTCAATACGATCTCTATTTTGTTCACCAGATCACCTCGAATTTTGCAAAATCACCATTTCAAAAAAGTGTTGGAGAGAGAAAAACCAAATAAAAAAGAAACAAGAAAATATCCATAGTAACTATATAATCCAATAAAAACAAACGGTACAACAGGCACTCCTAAGTAAAAGGTTAGAAAAGGGTAGATCGAGACTATAAAGCTTAAAATAAGTATAACAAGCTGAGAAGAGTTTATTGCAACACCTTTTGGAATACCTTTGTAAAAAGAAAAATAGATACCCGCTAAAATAGGAATGGTACCCCAGATCCATAAGTTATAAGGAAGATTGAATGTTGCTTCATATCTCGTATCAAAGTACTGAAAAGACCTGTTTGCTAGATACAGCACGCAGAAAAATCCAACCGTCCATCCAAAGTAATATAAATATCGTTTTACCATTAGAACACCTCCGTTTACTGGTTTTATAGATATATTCCACAATTCCCATGGTTTTCCTTTGGATTCAATACAAAAAAGCAGTGGCAATACAGCCACTACCTTTACTTTTCATATTGGTGCTTGTCGTTATGTAACGATCAACGCCGCTCTTCTTATGCTTTCTTTTGTCCAAGGTGGCGCTAGGGGATGATTCATGATTTCATCAAAGGTCATCCAATGAACGGCTTCCACCTCATCGGGACTCTTGCTATGTGCAGTGCCTCTATCATATTCGCATAGGAAAACCATATTTATAACGTTGTTTCCATCCTCTGTCACAAACGAAGAGCTGTATACAAAAGTAACTGTATCTTTTATTTCGATACCGACCTCTTCGTACAGCTCTCGCTTTACAGTCTGTTCTAGTATTTCTAGTCCGTTCCCTTCAACCTCTACTTTCCCTCCAACAAGAGAAAGCGTTCCTCCCGCATGCTCTTCTTTCATACTACGTGTAATGACAAGCCACTTATCTTCTCGAATGACTGCACCTTCTACGTTTACGATGAACATGCCGCCTGCCTCCTCTAGAATGGGCCTTCGCTAGTCTCTTTAAAAAAAGAAAGTTACCCGACTAAGCAAATGTGCTTTTTACGGGCAACCTCCTTCATTTTGTATAAACTATATCAGATCTGATTTTTGAAGCAAACGTTCTATAATAACAGCTACCTCAGCTCTTGTTATGAGAGCTTTTGGAGCGAGCACCGTAGCGCTTCTGCCGGTAATTATAACCGCTTGCAAGCTATCAGCGATGCTGCTTCTCGCCCATTCTGAAGCTTCGCTTCGATCCGTGAATGCACGCAAGCTTTCTTCTATTGATGTCGTGTTTAGCTTCTGCTTCAACCCTGTAATCTGCATCGCTTTTGCGATGATAACCGTCGCTTCTTCACGCGTGATTTTGTCGTCAGGACGGAAGGTTCCGTCTTCAAAACCGTTAATCAGCTTATAAGCATATGCCGTATTAATTGCGCTGCTATACCAGGCTGACGCATTCACATCCGAAAAGGAGCTTACTTCACTTTCCAGCTTTAATCCCAATCCCCGAACCAATATAGCTGTAAATTCGGCGCGTGTAATATCCCGATCTGGATTAAACTTTCCATCCCCTACACCATCAATGACCATACGCGATCCCATATTATTGACTGCATTTTTAGCCCAATGGTTCGCTACATCTTGAAATTCAAGCGGATGCCAGATAACCGCATATGTGCTGTTGGTAAGGCTGTTAATTACGGCATAGTGTTTGCTTTCCTTTGTGATAACTTTAGTCGGCACGTGCCGAACTGAACCATCGGCCTCAATAACAACGCCTGTTGTAATTTTGCTGCCGTCTACTCCATTCGGCAGAGCAATGGAACGCTCTACATAAGTGTTAAACTTGGATACTTCAACAATTGAGCCTGCATATTCGGCTTTGATCGTAAAGTTAACAGGTGGTACGACAAGTTTAAAATTTTCTTTGGCTGCCGCAATGTCCACGATTCTCATTGTTTCCGTTGTTGGCGCAGCGATTTCAATCCGTATTTTCACGTCTTGCAAAGCCGATGGCTTTCCAAGTCTCTCGGATAAGGCATCCAAATCAATTTGTTCAGCATCAAGTACATAACTGGAAGCCGTTGTTTGAATCTCAATAGTACCCCGTTTACTCTCCATATCTTTGATCATTTGACCATTCAGCTCGATATTAAAGACATCCGGTTTCGCATTAAGACGAATAATCATTCGTGCTTTTATGCCTTCTGACTCGAGTCTGGCTTGCAATTTTTTCTGATCGATAGCAACTGTGGTTACGGTTTGCCCGTTTACTTTCTTCGTTGTCGCTGTTCCGATACGCTCTCCCTTGCCATTAACAGATGCATCGATATCCTGATCATCACTTACCGGAGCCGATGGACCTGAGCTGCCGCTATTGCTATTGTTGGACGGCACTTTCGGAGTGACGGCATTGGATTCACCGGATGCTGCCCCGCTACCAGCCTCGTTAATAGCCTTTACGGTAAACGTATAAACTGTCCCATTGCTCAAGCCCGTGAACGTAATCGGACTTGCAGTACCCGTTATTACTGTATTTCCGGGAGAAGCCGTAACTTCATAACCCGTAATGGCACTACCGCCATTATTAGCTGGGGCTTGGAATGTAATCGTTGCTTGCCCGTCACCGGCGACCGCCGTTATATTCGTTGGTGCTGCAGGAACCGACACTGGTTTTGCGCTCACTTCATTAGAAGTATCGCTGTCTCCTACCGAATTGACTGCTTTCACTATAAAATAATAAGTTGTTCCATTTGTTAATCCGGTAATGTCCTTTTGTTGAACCGAGTGACCAACAGTAGCAACTTCAGCTCCATAAGCGCCGGAAATATCACTCTGATAGATTTTATATCCGGTCGAATCAGCTACGGAATTCCATACGAGATGAACTTGCTTATCTCCTGCAACGATACTTGTAACTATCGGCGCATCAGGCACCGTGTTTACCGTAAGCGTCGCGCTGTTTGACACCGCGTTAGGTGTTGCTGCTCCGGTTGCAACTACACGATACAGGTAGCCGTTCATTCCTGCCGTTGCTCCCGTAATCGTCAGCGTTGCCGTTGTCGCTCCGCTGTACGGTGCGCCATTCGCAATATTCGTAAAGCCCGCTCCTTCATCCACCTGCCACTGATATCCAGTCGCATTCGTTGCTGTCACTGAGAACGTCGTGTTCGCACCTGCTGATATCGTCGAGTTGCTTGGCTGCGACGTTATCGACGGCGGCGTGTTCACCGTTAGCGTCGCACTGTTCGACACCGCAGCAGGTGCTGCAACTCCAGTAGCAATAACACGATACACATAACCGTTCATTCCTGCCGTTGCTCCCGTGATTGTCAGCGTTGCTGTCGTTGCTCCGCTATATGAAGCACCGTTTGAAATATTCGTAAAGCCCGCTCCTTCATCCACCTGCCATTGGTAACCGGTAGCATTTGCTGCCGATACCGAGAAGGTTGTGTTTGCTCCCGCGGTAATCGTCGAGTTGCTTGGCTGCGACGTAATTGATGGCGGCGTGTTCACCGTTAGCACCGCATTGTTTGACGTTGCAGTTGGTGTTGCTGCTCCAGTAACTACTACACGATACAGGTAGCCGTTCATTCCTGCCGTTGCTCCCGTGATCGTCAGCGTCGCTGTCGTTGCTCCGCTATATGGAGCACCGTTCGAAATATTCGTAAAGCCCGCTCCTTCATCCACCTGCCATTGGTAACCAGTCGCATTGGTTGCTGTCACTGAAAAAGCCGTGTTTCCGCCTGCTGAAATCGTCGAGCTGCTTGGCTGACTCGTAATTGATGGCGGCGTGTTCACCGTTAGCACCGCATTGTTTGACGTTGCAGCTGGTGTTGCTGCTCCAGTAACTACTACGCGATACAGATAACCGCTCATTCCTGCGCTTGCTCCGGTTATCGTCAGCGTTGCTGTCGTTGCTCCGCTGTATGGAGCACCATTCGAAATATTCGTAAAGCCCGCTCCTTGATCCACCTGCCATTGGTAACCCGTAACATTCGCTGCCGATACCGAGAAGGTCGTGTTGCCTCCCGCGGTAATCGTCGAGTTGCTTGGCTGCGACGTTATCGACGGCGGTGAGTTCACCGTTAGCATCACACTGTTCGACACCGCAGCAGGTGTTGCAACTCCAGTAGCAATAACACGATACACATAACCGTTCATTCCTGCCGTTGCTCCCGTGATCGTCAGCGTCGCTGTCGTTGCTCCGCCATATTGTGCGCCATTCGTAATATTTGTAAAGCCCGCTCCTTGATCCACTTGCCATTGGTATCCAGTCGCATTGGTTGCTGTCACTGAAAAAGCCGTGTTTCCGCCTGCTGAAATCGTCGAGCTGCTTGGCTGCGACGTTATCGACGGCGGCGAATTTACCGTAAGAGCCGCGTTGTTCGACACTGCGTTAGGTGTTGCCGCTCCAGTAACAACTACGCGATATAGGTAGCCGTTCATTCCTGCGGTTGCTCCTGTAATCGTCAGTGTTGCCGTTGTGGCTCCGCTGTATGGCGCGCCATTCGCAATATTCATAAAGCCCGCTCCTTGATCCACTTGCCATTGGTATCCAGTTGCATTCGTTGCTGTCACTGAAAAAGCCGTGTTTCCGCCTGTTGAAATCGTCGAGCTACTTGGCTGCGACGTTATCGAAGGCGGCGAATTTACCGTAAGAGCCGCGTTGTTCGACACTGCGTTAGGTGTTGCCGCTCCAGTAACAACTACACGATATAGGTAGCCGTTCATTCCTGCGGTTGCTCCTGTAATCGTCAGTGTTGCCGTTGTGGCTCCGCTGTATGGCGCGCCATTCGCAATATTCATAAAGCCCGCTCCTTGATCCACTTGCCATTGGTATCCAGTCGCATTTGTTGCTGTCACTGCGAACGTCGTATTTGCACCTGTAGAAATCGCCGAGCTGCTTGGCTGCGCCGTAATCGACGGCGGCAAGTTCACCGTTAGCGTCGCGCTGTTCGATACCGCATTAGGTGTTGCCGCTCCGGTGACAACTACACGATACTGGTAGCCGTTCATTCCTGCGGTTGCTCCCGTAATCGTCAGTGTTGCTGTCGTCGCTCCGCTATACGGAGCGACATTCGCAATATTCATAAAACCCGCTCCTTGATTTACCTGCCACTGGTATCCCGTCGCATTCGATGCTGTCACTGCGAACGTCGTATTTGCACCTGCAGAGATCGTCGAGCTGCTTGGCTGCGCCGTAATCGACGGCGGCGAGTTCACCGTTAGCGTCACGCTGTTTGATAAGGCGTTAGGTGTTGCATCTCCGGTTGCAACCACACGATACTGGTAGCCATTCATTCCTGCGGTTGCTCCCGTAATCGTGAGTGTTGCTGTCGTCGCTCCGCTGTACGATGCGCCATTCGCAATATTCGTAAAGCCGGCTCCTTGATTTACCTGCCACTGGTATCCCGTCGCATTCGTTGCTGTCACTGAGAACGTCGTATTTGCGCCTGCAGAAATCGTCGAATTGCTTGGCTGACTTGTAATCAATGGTGCCACAGGAATAGGACTCCCGATTTGTATATCATTTAGGGCAATCCACATATCCTCATTTTGAGGAGTAATGCGGATCTCATCGACATTTTGAAATATTGATGCCGTCAACCCGTTGCTCTGAGAGAACGTATTCTCATAGTCGTTTTGAGTCGTATCCAGATTTACCGATCCGGTAGAAATACCATTATCATACCCGGTTACTGTAATAGGTCCACCACCCGAATCGGCTACAAAAAAAGACTGAAAATCAAAATTGGTGGCAGGATTACTGCTTTTTATCGTCATCAAACTAGCAGAAAGGTTATCGTCATAACCTGCAGCGACAGCGTACCTTGAATAAGGCTGTTCATAAGTCCAGTCGTATCCATCACCGCTTATAATTTGCAGCGTCATGCCTGGAATCGCAGTTGAGCCTCCCTGTCCCGCAGTAATCGTACTGCCGCTAAATCCCGCTGCTGACGTAAACGTCACTGTTCCAAGGGGAGCAGCTTCAGCAGGATATACCGGAAAATAAGACAACACCAAAATCAGTACCAGGATGAAAGCTGTCATTTTCCTCGGGAACTCTTTCATTAATGGATACATCTTTATTAGCCTCGCTTTCAATTGTAAAAAACTCGAAAATGTAAATTTATAGCATCATTCGACAAAGATTCGACAAGATAAAAGAGAATTCCTGCTCATAACAAGAGTAACGACTCAAAAAATATTCTTTTAATAAAGTTTCTCTTGCAGCACCCTTCCTATCGGAAGGATATAAAAATAACCCTCATCCCGCCGTTAGACGAAATTGAGGGTTATTTTCACATCGATCACTTCCACTCTTCTGCCAAAATAGCATAAACGCAATCATCATACCACTGATCTTTCATTCGATAGCTTTTAATAAAATGAGCTTCTTTTCTAAAGCCCAGATTTTCAAGCAGTCTTATCGACTTCATATTGTCCGGATCTACTGAGCCTGTAATTCGATGTTTCCCAAGTCCGGCAAACAAGTAATCGATCACAGCCCGAACTCCCTCGGAGGCATACCCCTTGCCTTGGAAATCTGGAGCGAAGGTATAGCCTACTTCAGCCTGAAAATCATCTTCCATAAAATGAATGCCGATATCACCGATAAGCGGACCATCCTTCAGGCAGACAGCTACTTGCAGCCATGTATCACTTGTATTTGGGACAACAGCCATATTCGCAAGGATAAACGCTTCACTGTCGCCAATGTTCTCTGGTTTCCAGGATTGATACTTGTAGACCTCAGGCATCGAACGATAATTATAAAAGGCATCCCGGTCTGCCATTTCAAGTGTTCGGATGATTAACCGATCTGTAGTAATCTTATTGAAAATATTCATAGGCTGTTTATTCTCCATTTTCTTTTGACACTACCGTAATCGCCCTAATAACCACGTCAGGGAGTCTTTGACTAATCTGCATCTTTGCTTCGGCAACGTTATTTGCCTTCACATTTTCGAAGTACATTACACCGTAATTATCTTGATATTCTACCGTATATTCAATTTGCTCATTATCCACGAATCTACCGCCTCCAACTGATTTCTTAGCAATCAACACGGTATTTCTGTTCAAGGTAAGAGAAATCATTGTGTCTTATTTCCAGAACTCTAGGTTGAATAAGGATGATATTTGTATCTTCACCTGATGAAGTATCTTTTGCGCGAGTTAGCTGTTTCACTCGTTCTGTGACTTGTTCATTAATCTCGACCAAATCCATCTCATCTTCATTTACCAACCGTATAGGTATTTCTCGGTTCAACATCTTCTCACCTGATGTCAAAGTCACAGAAATGTTCACATCACCACAGGCAATTGCTTCTTGGGTGAAGATTGCAAATATAACCTCATTATCCTTGGAGTCGAGGACAATTTGTTGCCAAGCATTCTCAGCATAACCATTAAGATTACAGGAGCGATATATTCCTTGCGGAAGTTGAATCTCTATTTGGTTCGTTTGAGAAACAGACCCTTCTTCCCTAAAAATCTGTATCCATATGTGGTTCATTCCTTCTTCGTTCTCCATCAATGATTTAGCTAGCTTAAAATCAAGTCTCATTGATTCTCACCTCTTAACACCTGTGAGACGGAATCAATAACTTTCTGCTTTAACTCAGCAGAGATCCGGGGACTTATCGTTAGGATGACATCATCTGTTATTTTCAGCGTTTCATTTTCAATCACTCGGCTTGTTTCATATAAAGCTAGCTGTTGACTGATTTTTTCAATGTCTGCCATTGAAAGCTTCTGTAATGTTTCTTGAATGGAAGCTAAAGATTCACCGGTTCTTGATAGGGTGATAATTGCACGGAAGTAATTGATGTGATTGTCCGTGTATACCCTTTTATTACCGACTAGTTCCAGGGGTGGCAGCATACCAATTTGTGTGTAATACCTCACCGTTCGCAAATTCATACGTGGATCATCCTGTTGGAGCACTTCAGCTACTTGCTTGGCGGTATAACTCTGCATAACACACCTCCGTTTACACTAAACTGCATAAGTTACAGTTAACTGTATATAAAACAGCTTACTGTAACTAAAGTCGATTGTCAATTTAAATGAGCTAAAAAACGGAACGTCTGGCTTTGGCAGCCTGCGTTCCACTTTTCCAATCATGTTAGAGCAAGTTTATTGATTTTTCTCTACGTTGTCACTATATTGTATTGCACTTTCATAGACGATATCTGCTAGTGCCTCTTCAAGAGAATTGATTTTATCCCATATAGGTTCAGCTGAATTATCGTCAGCCGTTTTCAGCTTATCGAATTCAGTCATTAGAGCTTTCTTCGTCGATATCTCTGTTTCTGACTGACTCAGAATGTTTCTTTCATCGCTATACATTGTATAATTCACTTTAAAATTATTCCTTGCCTCAGTTAAAGAACCACCCCGTACTTCATCTGCATCTGGATCATCTTGGCCATCATCTTCCCACTTACATAAACAACAGATTTCAAAGCCCCCTCTTTCTACTAGTGTCAAGTATCCGCAACAAGGACAACTAACTCGGTTACTGCTTGCAATCTCATTCATACTTCCACCGTCCCATTTATAATTAATACTAGTATACTTTTCCTTTCTAAAAGAAAAACAGCCCCTCATCTAAGGAGCTAAGCAATCGATGTTCTTCCTTTCTTGTTACCTAACCACGCTGCCAAAAGTAATCTTCATATTAGAAGCATACGTCAGGTACGATTCAATGTGAAATTCCTTCGAAAGCAGCAGTTCATTCTCGTACTGAATTACAGCTTCTTCTTGAGAAGCAACGCGTTCTATAAGACCGCTAATATAGACATCCCTCTCCTCACCAGGAGCCGCTGCATAACCGCTCTCAGCTAAACGGTTATACATTCTATTTTTACTATCGGCCTCCATATGGGGATGAAGAAAATTCACTTTATCGGAAACTCTGCATTCGATATCCTTCAAACCTAATTGACTCAAATATACAGGTATCTTCATGCCTATGTTGCCATCTTTGCAGCACCGAGCGGCATCTTGTTCATAGAGCTTTTGCAGCAATCCTAACTGAAAAAAATCCGACTGTTCATGTCCATGCAAGTAAAAGTTGGATGCGTTTGCTATCCAGTGAGGCTCGAAAGTAATGACTTTTCCTGTATCCACAACGCAATCCACCATCTTCTGCAATATCATCTTTGGATTCGGTACATGAAGTAAAAAGGCATGGCAAATGGCTAGATCATACTTTCTCTCCAGTCCAATCTCCTGAATATCACCTTGCAGAAATTCTGTCTGATAGGGGAGTTGAGCGAATATCGCTCGCGCTTCATCCAGAAGCTTACCGCCTAAATCTGTATACGTTGAACCCTCTGGCAATAGCGGAAGCAGCTTTAACCCTAAATAGCCATACCCGCATCCGAAATCAACCAAATGTACAGGAGCTTCAATTTTCCAAACGGACTTCACTAAAAATTCGATGTAATCATCATTGTAAAATAAGTCTCTGGAATTACGCAGATATTCAATTTGCGTGTCCCAATAATATTCCCCCATAACGCTGCACCCCTTATTTGCAAATGGAATGATGTATAATTTATTGCTGTCTTTTACCACTGTCTGACCGATTAACCCTCCACCAATTCGGCAGCACTACGGTTCCTCATTGCCGACGGAGAAACCCCATACTTCTTCTTCCAGACCTTTGAGAAATGCGAGACGTTCTCGAAGCCTGTAGCCAAACTGATATCCGTTATGGATATTCCGGAATGGGTTAATAGCTCCTTTGCCTTCTCCAGCCGGCGGTTCCGAATCCATTGAAAGGCAGGCTCATTGTAGATTTTCCGGAATTCCCGTTTGAAGGTCGACAAGCTTCTGCCAGACAAATAGGCCAAGTCCTCCAGCGATACAGGGTTTAGCAGATTCTTCTCCACTACCTCTACAATATTTGTGGGACGTTGCTGTCTCAGTTGCAAAATTTGGTTCATTAACCCTTCGTCTGCATCCAATATATCAAATAGCAGCTCCAGCATTTTCAGCTTAATGAGTTCGTCTTGAACGCCCTCCGGCTGTTCAAAATAAGGCTTGAGTGATGCAACATAGCTTAACAGCCGCTCATTGACCGAATGCACAGCAGCTGGGATGGGCTTTTCAAGCTTAGAGGACGGAAAATTGGATATCTTCATAAACTCATGAAGCAGCTCATCCTTCAGAAAGAACATCATGTAATCCAATACATGACTCGAATCCTCTTCCCCGTACTTCTCATAATCAATGACGATCCCTTTATGTAAAAGCACCATTTCGTTCTTTCTTACCGGATATTCCTCATCACCGTGTCTGACAATATAGACCCCTTCCAAAACAACCAGCAGAACATGCTCCTGCAAATACATTCGTCCGGTCTTAATATCGGAATAGGCGCATGATCCCATGACCGATAATCCTTTCATCTTCAGCATGCCAACACTGGGCAGACTCTGAGGCATTTTCACAGCTTTACTAATTATGGACCCCATTCGTCTCACTCCTTATCTGAATCAAAGATAACACGAAGTCACTATGGCAATCCAATCCATCCAGCAGGGTAACCCTCCCATATTGAGAATGACCCGAATTGACAAACAAAATGAGCTTCATAACAAAGCTTTAAGGACTCAATCCGGTTACGATTGATAATAAGTTAGATGCAGCATATAGCTTGTAAAAAACGGCTGCAAATAAAAATGATGAAAAAAGGTGAGGATAATATGGAAGCTGTACAAAAACTATCCCTTGAAGAAATTGCTGACCGTCATGCAATACGCGAGCTTATTGATGCCTATGCATTTTGTGCGGACACGAGAGATGCCCAAGGTCAAATGGCACTGTTTACGGAAGATACGCTGTTCAGAGTTTATATGGATGAACGCCAGGCTGAGCCTTCACAGATCGTGAATAGCCGGGAGGAATTAGCTCCTATTTTCGAAAATTTAAATACGTATACTTCCACCATGCACTTCAATGGTCAAAGCAAGATTACCTTATCTGGCGATACTGCAACTGGGATCACCTATTGCTTCGCCGAGCATTTAACGATCGACGGCGATAACAAAAATTTGATGGTAGCCGCTATCCGTTATTACGACGAATTCATTAAAATCAATAACGTATGGTTTTTCAAAGGAAGAGATCTCAAGGTTGCCTGGGTTGAGACTAAGCCTCTAAATAGCTAAAACTATTTTGCCCTAAGACGCCAAGATCGATTAACCTTCCGTTTCCCCTATGAAAAAAATCGAGTGGAGGCAGGTACAATACCTGCTTCCACTCGACTCAATAGAGGTGAGTAAAATATTTACCGCGCAGAGCCTCTATCTCCTATCGCTTCTTCACTTTTCGAACCTAAAATTAAGGAGCAAAAACCTCCGGATTATCGTTTCGCCAAGCACCTATACAGCCAATTAAACAAGCTTGGTAGCTTATCATCCTGCTGCCAGTCTCACTGTCCTCATATTTAATTGCAATATTTATGCCCGGCTTGCGCCATGCTAAGATTCGACCGGAAAATCCAGGCCACTCGCATTGTTCATCCAATTGAGGTCTATCATATGCTTCTATTGAATCATCTGGTGTTGAGCTCATTGTGATTCCCTTGGGAAGGTTTCCGGGAAACGGAGCTTTAATTCTGTCATCCGACCCAGGCGCGAGAAAATGTATGGCACCAATAATCCATTCATCTTGATTTGTATATTGGAGTCCAGTCAAATCATTTATTTTTGGCGGGCGATAAATATCTATGCGTATCGATGATTTCGGAGACCAGATAATATCGTCGTTGAAATAACTGTTTGGCTTTGGCATTCGTTTGACGCCGAATGACTGCAGCAAAGCTTGGACACTCTTGGGATTGTAAGGATGACCTAGCATTTCAATAAGCTGTTCGGATGGTTCTTTCATGTTTAGATCCCTTCCTTTCGCTTTTCAAAGTGGTGAAACTCTCAACCTTTACCCGCGCTGTCTCTTCTTCTTAATAGCCATAAAGCGGCGGCAATAAATACCGTCCCTACAGCATAAAATAAATCCTTACTTGCCTCTCCTGTTTTAGGAAGGACTTTTATTTTTTCCTTTTCAATTGTCGGTTCAGATGGTGTTGGTGTTGGCTCTTCTACTGGCTTTGGTTCTTCTGCTGGCGCTGGCGTTGGTGTTGGCTCCTCTACCGGCTTTGGTTCTTCTGTTGGCATTGGCGTAGGTTCTTCTTTAGGCGTCGGCGTTGGCGTTGGCATTGGCATTGGCGTTGCTTCTTCTACCCGTTCTGGTTCATCTTTTGGCGTCGGCGTCGGTGTTGACTGCACGGGAATATTAAAGTTTAACAGCACATTTTTTTGCACGTCCAATACATGGACTGCGACCGCACCTAAATCTTGAGTGTCATCGACATATCTTGCTGACGAAGTGATGAACACATCGTTGACCGATTGACGCATCATAAATTGAAGTCCAATATCTACTTTTGAAGCCGAAGCATCATAATCGCCGTTAGCGACTGTAATCGTGATCGTGCTGCTGTCAGGTCTTACATTGTTGTAGGTTGATTCAACTACAGTCGCATTCGGATATCTAGCTGCCGTAGCACTATCAAGCTGGACTGATGGCAAAATAACAGTTCCATCATAATTCTTTTCTGTTGCTCTATAGGATACCGATACAACAAGGTTATCATTGGCATCAAATGATAATTTCTGATCAAATACATCTACATCCGTTTCTGTATACGTTGGCCCTATAGGATCTAGACTGATGTAGTAATTATACAAATCCTCTCCCGCTAGTGTTGGCGGATAATACTGGTTGCGCCACTCATTCAAATCCGCTCCATTCGTGTAATGCCAAATGGCATATTGCGTAGCCCAAAGGGCCATGTCTTCGTCCAAACCGGTAATGCCCGTAGTCGCTTGCAAGTCTGCGACACTTTTCGTCGGAAAACCATTGAGCAGAACCGCTCTTATCCTATCCCCATCAATCACCTTTCCTTTAATAAGGTAATTGCTCATTTCTTTAAGTGGGGAATAGAACTCTTCACCGGTACGATATCCGAAAAGATCGTTCGTAAGGGGGTATTCTCTTGACCTATCAAAGCAATAAGCTAAAATGCCAGCAGGAAGACCTGCTCCGTTCGGCCTTCGCTCATAAACTCCGTTATTGTATTCAGCTAAAACAATAATAGGATACATTCGCACATCAGGAAACCAATGATCTACGACCTCAAACTTATCTACGGCTGCAGGAGCTGCTTGGACAAATTGAAATGATGTTGAACCTAGCAGAATAATTAGAAGTACGGCTAGCTTCACTTTTACGTTATTCATTTGAGATCTCTCCCTTCTATAATCATAGTAAAGAACAGAACACATCTCAAAAGTGTTCTGTTCTTAGTTATATCGGTATCGATGTCATGTTTTTTAAATGCTTTATTCAAAATAATTAACAAATATAATGAACAATCTGGATTTCGCCATAATCGCGATTCCAAATACCTAGCTCAATTCTCTGCTTTACCACTAACGATGATACGGTTCTCGCAGCACTCTCCACATGTGTGGAGTGTATAAAAAAGAAGCCAACTATCTAATCCCTCATGCTTTCTATTCGTCTTAGATTATCTGTGTCCCGAGCAGGAGATAAACCGAAGAAGCGGGAGTATTCTCGATTAAACTGTGAGGGACTCTGATAGCCAACTTGATATGCGGCACTGGCAACTGGATAGCCCTCGAATGCAATAAGGTTTCTTGCCTCCAAGAGCCTTAATTGCTTTTGAAATTGAATAGGACTTAACCCCGTTGCCCTTTTAAACTGACGATGAAAGGTATTAATAGCCATACCCGATTTCGATGCCATCTCGCCAATGTCTACTGGCTTCGTAAAATTATTACGAAACCAATTTACAACCTGAGAAATCTTGGATAAATTGCTTTCCCGCAGACCAAATTGCCTCAGATGCCATCCTTGTGGTCCCATTAGGACGCGATAAAGGATTTCACGCTCATAAACCGGTGCAAGAGCTGGAATATCTCTTGTTGTTTTCGATAATCGCAATAAGCGCAGCCATGCCTCCATCAATTCAACATCCATTTCACAAGCTACGAAATGCTCTGAAGCGGTTGGTATTAAATTGTCAGGAAGATCTCTTAACAAACTCTGAAGAACATTCTGATTCAACTTAAGACCAAGGGACATGTAAGGACGACCATCGCGGTCTGGATGTACACTCGCCGTTGCAGGAACATGTACCGGTAACACGAAATAGGATGGCCCATTCAGGTTAATGCTACGCTCCCCGATTGAAAGGATTTTTGTTCCTTGAACCGTAAAGCCTATCATCGGCTCGTAGAGTGCTGCGAGTTGATGTGCCGGAATGTCTCCCTTAATCTTACTTAGCCCCGGTACTCCAGTTTCAATTTGTCGCGTACCTGCGCCTTTCATTAAATCAATGATTTCATCGAGGACTTTATTCATGTACTTATTTTATCATATGACTTCTTACCCCTCAACATAACTCTGAAGCACCCTGGCATTTTTAGGATCTACATATAGCATAAATAAAGAACAATCCAGGTTCACAGAAAAATAATGCGGCGCTTTTAGGCAATCAAAAGGCATTATTAGATCTATATTGTTTCAGCAGATGCGACTAAAATTAAATCAGATCGAACACATCATTAAGGAGGATCTTATGAAAATAGCTATTATAACTGGCGGAAGTAACGGCATTGGAAAAGCGACGGCTCTTGAGCTTGGCAAGCGCGGAATTAGCGTCATTCTCACCTATAATTCCTATAAAGACAGGGCAGAAGCTGTCGCTAAGGAAATTGAGAACAATCAAGGAGTTCGGGCAGTGGCACTAAAGCTGGATTTGACTCAACTATCAACCTTCGAAGCTTTTGTTGTAGAAGTGAAACAGAGCCTCAAAGACATTTGGAACAGAACAACCTTTGATTACTTAGTGAATAATGGCGGTGTCGGTGGGCCAATGATGTTCAATGAAATGAGCGAAGAGTACTTCGACAAGATTCTGAATACGAACTTCAAAGGACCGATTTTTTTGACACAGCAACTAGTCGAATTCATGGATGATGGCGGAGCCATCATAAATACCACGAGTTCGTCCAAGAACCAATCATTCCCTGGCTACTCCGCCTATGGCTCGTTAAAAGCAGCATTTTCAACTTGGACTCGCTACATCGCCAAAGAACTTGCACCTCGGCAAATTCGGGTCAACGCCATTTCGCCTGGTCCTACACACAGCAATTTTGGCGATGGCGTATTCGATAAACATCCTGAATTCATTCAGCCGCTGGCTGAGCAATCTGTATTTGGCAGAATCGGCCAGCCCGAAGATATGGCGAAGGTCATTGTGAACGTATTGTCCAACGATTTCGGCTGGGTTACAGCCCAGGATATTGAAGTGTCCGGCGGACATTTGCTTTAAGAGCCTCCCTATGAAAAACCGATAACAATCATCAAGCTGTGGTACCCAATTGGTTGGAAAGTATATGAATTAATCCAGAAAAATAGCGGCGTAAGGGAACTGCCCCTACGCCGCTATTTTACATTATGACGCCATCTACTCGACATTGCATCGCTGGGCTCTCAATGACTCCAGAAGCCACGAATCCGGTTGCTTTCATATTGCGCTTGCCTTTTCCCGGCTTCATAGGCGACTGGGACAAGCGAGTTATCCAGCATCTTTGTTCCGTTATCGGTGAGCGCCAGGAATGTTTCATCAGGCGTAATGACCTCGACTTTTATGCAGGTAAATGCGGCTCTTGCTATTCTCTTATGAGCAACACACAGCTCTCCACATGAACGGTCCACGGGAACATATCGACCGGCGTCACTTCCGCCGTCCGGTAACCGCCGTCCTCCAGCACGCGCAGATCACGCGCTAGCGTCGACGGGTTGCAGCTCACGTAGACGACGCGCTCCGGCTTCATTGCCAGAATCGTATCAAGCAGCGCCGGATCACAGCCCTTGCGCGGGGGGTCAACGACGATGACATCGGCGACGATGCCTTCCTTGCGCCAGCGAGGAATGACAACCTCCGCCGGACCTGCTTCGAACGCAGCGTTTGCGATGCCGTTCAGCTCCGCATTTCGCTTCGCATCCTCAATCGCTTCCGGCACAATCTCAACACCGTACACATGACCTGCTTGGCGCGCTAGGAACAACGAAATCGTGCCGATTCCGCAATAAGCATCGATAACTGACTCCGTGCCAGTCAGTCCCGCGTACTCTACTGCTTTGCGGTACAGCTCTACCGTTTGCGCCGGGTTCACCTGGTAGAATGATCGTGCGGAGATTGCGAAACGGATGCCGTCGAGCTCATCATAGATGACCTCACTGCCCCATAATACACGCGTCTCGTCGCCAAAAACGACGTTCGTATCCTTCTTGTTCACATTCTGCACAATACTCTTCACAGCCGGAAGCGCCTCACGGATTCGCTTGATCCATTCCTCCGCCTGCGGAAGCTTCGTACCGTTTGTGACAAGCACAACCATAATTTCACCGGTGATAAAACCTGTCCGCGCCATCACATGGCGAAGCAGTCCTTTTCCGCTTTCTTCATCATAAGCCGATACACCAAGGTCTCGACCGATCGTCTTCACGACACGCACGACCTCGTCATTGCGGTCATGCTGAATCAGACAGTCGTCCATATCAATAATCCGATGACTGCCTCGCGCATAAAAGCCAGCGATCAGTTCGCCGCCAGCTCCGCCGCTTGCACCAACAGGCACCTGCGCTTTATTCCGGTAGCGCCAAGGCTCTGCCATTCCCACGGTAGGATGCACGATTATTCCCTCGCTAGATGCGCGATCTTCACCACCCGCAGCAGCAGCTTTTCCTCCCGCTACCTGCAGCTTGCCGATCCGCTCCAATGAATCGATCACATGCTGTCTTTTCCACTCCAACTGAGCCGGGTAATCGAAGTGCTGCAGCTGGCAGCCCCCGCACTTGTCGAAAATATCGCAAGGCGGCTCAACACGGTCGCTGCTCTCCGTCAGCAGCTCCTCTAGCCGAGCGTAGCCATATTGTTTCTTCACTTTCATGACTTTCGCCCGCACTCGTTCGCCAGGCAAAGCACCTTGGATGAACAAGGTAAATCCGTCCGCTCGTCCGACACCTTCGCCGTCATGGGTCAATCCGATAATATCGACCGTTACCTCTTCATTTTTCTGAAACGGCGCATCTTCACGGATTTTGTCCTTTACATTCGTCCCGCTCTTATTCCCGGTTCCGTTCCCGACACCAGCTCTGCCGCCGCTCCCCGTCTGTCTTCGAGCTCCGCCGCCTGCTTGTCCTCTGCCATTATTGCCTCTTCTGTTCATCCCAACAATCTCCGTTCCTCATGCTTTATCCCTCTAGTGTAATCCATCTCCAAAAAGAAATAAACCTCCATAAGCAGCCAATCGCCACCCGGCGCAGCCTGCCTACAAAGGTTTATTCATCACGCTCAATTAACGGTACGTCGATATGCCTGTCTCATCGGTGAAGATCTGCAAGTGCGACGGCAACACCGAGAATGTAAACGGCAGTCGGCCGCCATATTCCCCGTCCAGATTAATCTGTACATAATCAGGTGTCGTTACCTTCAACTCACTCGTCCGAAAATGAATGAAATGCGAATCATTCAAATGCTCGCCACGCAGCGCCATCGTCGCTAGCCGGATAAATTCCGCCAAATTGCATTTTTTCAGCAAAATGACATCAAATAATCCGTCATCCACCTTGGAATCCGGTGCGAGCTTCTCAAACCCGCCAACCGAATTGCTGTTGCAGATGAGGAACAGCATAAACTCCCCGTCAAATCCCCCAACGCCTGCCGCCTCGAAGCTAAGCTGCGTCGGGCGAAGACGGGTCATTTTCTCCAGCCCCTTCATATAATAGGCCAACTGCCCGATCATCGTCTTCAGCTTGCTTGGAACGTCATAAGTCAGCTCCGTCAGCGATCCGCCGCCGGCAATATTAATGAAATAACGATTATTTGCCTTCCCCACATCGATCGGCCGCGTATACTGCTGAATGATCAGATCGCAGGCATATTCCCAATGCCGGGGGATTCCCATCGCGCGGGCAAAATCATTCGTCGTGCCTAAAGGCAAAATGCCGAGCGGCGGCAAGTTAGGCTTTTCCGCCAAACCATTGATGACTTCATAAAGCGTGCCATCACCTCCGGCCGCTATAATCATGTCGTAACCACGCTCTACGGCTTCAGCAGCCGCTAGTGTCGCGTCGCCTTCGCCTGTTGTCGCATGGCAGCTCGCTTCTATACCCGCCTGATCTAGCTTTTGCAGAATATCCGGCAGCCGGCGCTTCATCTCTTCCCGTCCCGATGTCGGGTTATAAATTAATCTCGCTCTTTTATTCACCATAAAATAAAGCCCCCACTACGAATACCGTTTCGTTGCCCCAAGCTGCTCGAGCCAGGTAGAAATCCGTCTCTCTATCCAACGCGCAACAGCGGGATGCGGCAGCATCGCTTCACCGTTATAGCGATAGTCCAGTCCGGACAGCCGTTTCGGAATGACGGTATTCGTAAAATATCCTTTACTCAAAAATAGCGGCACAACAATTACCGCTTCATCCGGTCTTTTCTGTTGAAGCTCCCTCATACGTTCCGCAGCCTGATCCGGCAGCAGCATGGCTGTCGCCGCATGTGCGAAGCCGCCAAGCTCTCGCAGCCGTTCCGCAAGCCGGTTCAGCCCTTGCTGCCATCGCTCGTGAAATACTGGTTCCTTGCTGCCATGGCCGATTAACAGCAGCGTCTCACGGTCCGCAGATGCGGATAAAGGCCATATATTCGACAGCAGCAGTTCCACAATTTCTTCGTCCTCATCGATCGGTTGACCGATATGAATATTGGCTTGCATTACGCGGAAGGTTCCCAGGTCACCTTCCAGCTCCGATATCGGCGGCTGTCCGAAGGCTTGCCCGATCTCATCAACATGCGTACTGCCGGACGAGACAAATAACGGAAGCACGAACAGTTCCGTTACACCTTGCGCTTCCAGCGCATCGATGCCGTCTTGTATGAGCCGTCCCTCTACAATTTCGAGAAACGACGAATAAACCGGCACACCGGTGAGAGAAGGCATTGAAACGGCGGCAGCCACCGCTTCATCTACAAGCTTTACCCACTCCGCTTCCCGCGAGCCA
Source organism: Paenibacillus radicis (ex Gao et al. 2016) (assembly GCF_014641555.1). Classification (GTDB taxonomy): domain Bacteria; phylum Bacillota; class Bacilli; order Paenibacillales; family Paenibacillaceae; genus Pristimantibacillus; species Pristimantibacillus radicis. The sequence continues at coordinate 133,771 of NZ_BMHY01000008.1, read as the reverse complement.
TGGCTAATAACAAGTATGCCAGGCTTCATGGTTTTATCGTCCCAAACGCTCTAGTGCCATTTTATACCCGTCGTTGCCGTAATTCAAACAACGCTTCACCCGCGAGATCGTAGCCGTACTAGCGCCGGTTTCCGCCTCGATCTGGTTGTAGGTGCTGCCTTTGCCGAGCATGCGCGCAACCTCAAGCCGCTGAGACAGCGACTGGATTTCGTTGATTGTGCATAGATCGTCAAAAAAGACGTAACATTCCTCCACCGATTTCAACGTTAGTACCGCTTCGAACAACTGGTCGATCGCTTTATCGTTAAGCTTTTTAAGCTGCATGCAAATCCACTACTTTCCTATAAGTTATTGCTCACATTGTAACTTTTTTAGGGCATTTTTTCAAGCATTACCGTTTCGACGCTTTACAGGACGGAAGAGTCTCTTATCAGGGAGACAGGGCTGCTATCCCGATTTTTTATTCATGACCCGTGACAATCGTCCAATCCGTATGTTCGCCTATCCCATAGACTGCTATTAAGCAGAACATACAATGAGAAAAGGGTTGTGATCCGCGTGAACTACCGCAACAACAACGGCGGCGGTTATCCGCAGCACTACTATCCGCCGCACTCGCCTCACGGCGGCCATCACCGCCAGGCGCTGACCAACAAGAGCGAAGGCTTATCAAGCCTCTCCAAGACGTTCGGCGTGACCCAGGAGATTGACCCGCCCGCTTCGGCTGCTCAAATACAGGAATCGCTGGCACCCGTCGTCGTTCCGGCAACGGCCGCCGAACTGGTCGAAAAGACCGAAGCTCCTGCAAAAGGGGGGCTCTTCTCCCTCGATAAGCTGGGTGACATCAAGGGCTTTGTCGACCGCCTCGGCGGCATCGACGGCATCCTGAATACCGTCACCAAGGTGCAGAAGGTCGTGTCCACTGTGTCACAAATGGCGCCGATGGTCAAAGTGCTGATGGGCTCCTTCAAGAAATCGAGTGATGATTCCGACGAGTCCGATGAATTTATTCCAAAGAAGCGCAAGCGCAGACGCAAACGTACTGGTGCCCCAAAGGGACAGCGCAAACGGAAGTCAGTGAAGAAGAAGCTGTAACAATCGTCTGCTCCGCGATGAAGGACGCAAGCCAACTGGCTTGCGTCTTTTCGTTTTTCTTCTTCCACTCGCATGATGGGCAATCCCCATAACGAACCTGATTCGCAAAACAGCGAATCAAAATTCGCTGCGCCCACGCAAACTGATGGCGGAAAGGGCTACAGCGAACTAAACTTCGCTCTTCGAGAACCTTGCTTCTCCAACAGCGAAATTCTCTTCGCTAATGCTCAAGCACTGCCCTGCTCTGTACGTTTTTAAGTAAAATCTGCGAACCTCTCTTCGCTAATTAGCGAAGACGGTTCGCTGTAGTCAACTCGCGAAACGTGTGCTATCTGTCCTATCCCTGTTGGGTATCGATATGCTGGTATTTCCTGTATGACCTGTTGTGTTCATTGTGTTGGGTGTCCTTGCTGGGTTTGCTGGGTTTGCTGGGTTTGCTGGGTTTGCTGGGTTTGCTGGATCTGCTGGATCTGTTGGGTTTGCTGGGTTTGCTGGATCTGCTGGCTGGGTGTTGGTGTGTCTAGGCTGTACATTATATATGCTGTATCAGTTGGATCTGGGATTGCCCGTAGCGTTCTATTGTCCTGCTTTTTATGGTTGGTTCTGTTCGGTACTTCTTGTGTGGTCTTCTGTTGTGTGCGCTTAGGGTAAGCGGAGCGTTTTGAGTTCAGGACGACTTTTCGAAGGTTCTATCCATTAATCATCGTGTAAGCGATGGGAAAAATGGAATCAAGAACGACGGCATGAACCAAAACGCGCAGCGACCCCGGAACTGGCAGCAGCCCAAAAAAGCGCAGTCTACCTAGAACTCACAGCTCACTTGGAACGCACAGCTCACTTGGAACGCACAGCGCCCCCCAAGCCACGCAGTCCACAAATAAAAGAGACTGCCGGAACTCCCGGCAGCCTCCAATCAGCTATTAATAAAACACATTATCGATAACCCAATAAACAGCATAAGCCATAAAGACAGTAATCGGAATCGTAATAATCCAAGCGACGAAGATACGGCCAGCGACCGACCAGCGAACGCTGGAGAAGCGTTTCGCACTGCCCACGCCCAGAATCGAAGACGTAATAACATGCGTCGTACTTACCGGCAAATGAATCAATGTCGCGGTTAAAATAACGGCGGCCGAGCCAATATCGGCGGCAAAGCCATTGATCGGCTCGATTTTGAAAATCTTCGTGCCCATCGTTTTAATGATTTTCCATCCGCCGACCGAAGTGCCCAGCGCCATTGCAAGCGCAGCGGACAGCTTAACCCACAGCGGAACGTCCATCGTTTCTTGAATCCCTGCTGCTACCAATGCAAAAGTGATGATACCCATCGCCTTTTGCGCATCGTTCGTTCCGTGCGAGAACGACTGGAATGCAGCTGTGATGATCTGACCGAAGCGGAAGCCTTTATTCACCTGATGCGGGCTGGAACGGGCAAAAATCCGTTTCAGAATCCACATGATGATAAAGCCTGCCGCAAACGCGATAAGCGGAGATATTAGCAGCGCTTTGACGATATCGAGCAATCCGCTGCTGTTAATCGAGTCCGTACCTGCTCCGGCAATAACGGCTCCGGCAAGCGAGCCGATCAATGCATGGGAAGAGGAAGAAGGAATACCGAACCACCAAGTGATGAGATTCCATACAATGGCGGACACTAGTGCGGCAATGACGATCTCAACGCCGTTGGTAAGCTCAGCCGGATTGGCGACGCCGCTGCCGATTGTTTTCGCTACGCCAGTAAAGGTCAAAGCGCCTACAAAGTTCATGACAGCCGCCATCATAATGGCGACGCGCGGCTTTAACGCCCGCGTCGATACCGACGTAGCAATCGCATTTGCCGTGTCGTGAAAGCCGTTGATGAAGTCAAAGCCCAGCGCAAGAATAACGACTACACATAGAACCATTAAATCCATTTGAATTGACTCCTACTCTCTACTATCTGGTTAGCTGTTGCGCATAATGATCGATTCCAACGTGTTCGCTACGTCTTCGCAATAATCGGTCGTTTGCTCCAGCATTTCGTAGATTTCTTTCCGTTTAATCAGTTCAATCGGATCTTTCACATTCGCAAACAGACTCTTAACCGCAACGCGCAGCAAATCGTCCGCTTGGTTCTCCAGCTCGTTAATCGCAATATTCGGTTCGCGAATCGCAAGCAGTTTTTTCTCCGTCAGCAAGTAGATTGCCTTTTTGATTTGATTTGCAGAGCGCAGTAAAATATCGCCAAACAACGTGATATACTCGTCCTTTTCATGAACGTAGTACATTTCGAAGCGCGAAGCGCAAGCTTCAATGCCGTCGAGAACATCGTCGAGAGACGTCGTGAGCGCCATTATATCTTCCCGCTCAATCGGGGTAATGAACGTCTTGTTCAGTTCTTTGAGAATGGTGTGGACGTATACGTCGCATTTGCTTTCGTATTCTTTCATCGCCTTAGCGAAAGCTGTCACATCCGACAGGTCAGAAACACCGTTAGAAAAATACTGTACTGCTTCAACCAAGGTGTCTGCCATTTCCTCAAACGTTTTAAAGAAAATGTCTTTTTTCTTAAACATCGTAATCCCCTTTACCTGACTGGATGTTGAGGCTTCATGAAATGAGCCCAGATAATCTTAACATAGTTTACTTTAGTTTTGTTAAGGGAATGTAAAGGATTTATGAAAACTTTTATTTTTTTCGTTTTTCATTACAAAAAATTAAAAACACGCCCCGGAAGGAGCGTGCTTACAGCTTTTTCCTATTGACGTGTTGAAACGCCAACCCGTCAAATTGGAAACACTCTTCACCTGTTAAGAGTGTTTCCGTTATGGCATCATTTTACCCAAAAACGATATGATCCTCAAAAGTCGGCGTATTCGGCACCACATGGAAATACGTCACGCCCGGTACAAATGGCAGCTCGGCTCCATCCTTCAGAATGCGAATCATATTGTCGCTGCTGCGCACCCATTCGCATGAGATCGCTTTGCCTTGCTGGAACAGCATGGCAGAACCTCCTGCATGGAGATCTACTTCAAGCCGGCCCACATTATCGAGCGTTTTATGCCTTGCCCCTAAGACAACAAGATTAGCAGCTTTCAATTGCTCGTTATTGTTCATATCGATATGCGGCTCGCCATTGATGGAGCGCTGGTACAAACCGCTTTCTGCATCATAAGCGTAAGATACTTTATAATTTTTCAAAGTAAAGCCAATCTCAATACTTGTCGCATCTGTACCCGCGCTTGCTGCCGCTGATACTGGAATGGCTCCGTCCTGACTGCTCGGAATGAACGTATAGACAGGAACCGAACGGTCGCTAGCATAACCGCGCTTATCTGCACCGTTCCGAAGCTTCTCCAAATCGGAATAAAGGTTATGCGGAGCTTTTCTCTCCTTGCTTCGCCAGAAATAGCTTCCTGCGTTCGAGATTTCATCGAGATAAGGCTTCTTCTGCTGCTGCAAAATTGCATAGGCGTCATTGCTCCCGCCTGCGTGAGCAAGAACTGCGCCATAGCTTTCTCCGATATCGATCAGATAAGGACGTATACTGCGGATCGGTCCAATGGATTCCGTAAGCTTGTCCGTGCTTTGGAAAATCGCGATTAGCCGCGTTATGCCGCCTTCTGCAAGCACTTCCCATACGATGTCGGCATTGGTTAATCCCGACTGCGGACGGGCAGGCTTCAAATTGTTGATCATAACCGCAATGGGACGAGAGCCCGCTTCCGTATCTCGGCCTAGACCCGTTAATGGAGCGGTAAAAGGATGCGAAGGTGTCAATTCCGGCGTTGGAGCCTCTGTCGGATCTGCAGTCACTTCTACATCCGGATTCGGAGCTTTGCCGCCTTGGCCGCATGCCGCGAGCAGCAATACCATCATCGCAGCCACTACTGCTCCTGATGTCAGCCTGCGTAGAACTTGCATTCGATTGTTCATTCATTCTCCCGCCTTATATTCGTCATATTCACGCGGTAGCGCTTTAATTCTATTTATCATTTAATCACATTTAGAAATAATTGTCTGCTACACGAGACAAAAAAAACAGCAGCGCCTGCTGGCACCGCCGTCTCGCTTTTATTAAATGCTCCAATGATGCCATTCCTGATGCTGCCGGTCGAGTCCAGCCAGCCAGTTCGAGCTTACCCGAATTGCTTCCTCCTGATGCTTGCGGTTCGAGTACGTGTGATTCGCTTGAAAAATAATTTCTTTGTCGCAGAGTCCTTCGCTGCGCGTCCAGAACACCTTCTGGTACAGGAAGCTGTAATCCACTGGAATAAGTTCGTCGCTTGTACCGTGTACAAGAAGTACCTCGCCTCCAAATTTCGTAGCGGCTTGGAACGGCTGATGCTGCAGCAGCGAGTCGAAGAATACAGGTTGAAGTGTAAAACCCGAGTAATCCGTATCGCCTTGCTGAACAGCTTCGTCGTAGCCGGCACGGCCGACAATGCGGACGATATCGTTAAACGGATAGGCGACGGGCGACCATAAAATAAGCCGTTTCACCCTTCTGTCCCTTACAGCAGTCATAAGGGCAATCGCGCCGCCCAGACTATGACCGAGAAGCACGATCCGCTGCGGGTCTACGCAATCCATCGAGGAGATATAATCAATGGCGGTACGCGTCTGGTCGATCATACTCTCAAATCCAAGCGCGCCATAATCTCCATTGCTTTCGCCGCAGCCGCCATAATCAAAGCGGAGAACATAAGAGCCTTCGGCTGCCAACGCTCTAGCTGTCTTCACGAACAACCGGTCGACACCGACGCGGCTGCCTACGAAGCCATGGCTGATAATGATTGCTTGTTTTTTGGCATTTTCTTTGCCAGCGCCGTCCTTCGGATAATGAAGCGTAGCTGCCAGCTCCAGACCGTCATGACGCAGTATCAATTGTTTTTCCATTCCGATAACCTCCCGTAGCCCGCAACCCGTGGGTAACTAAACTAATGCTGCCTGTGAATATTTATAATTCCTACCCGAATACTATGATTAATTGACCTCATAATAGCATTCCTCTAAACCTGCTGTCAACAGGTCGATCAAGATTTCTTACTTTGGACATACTAAAGCCACACCTATCCTGTAAGAAAAGGAGTGACCTGTCTTATGCCCCTATGGATCGAGTGGCTGACCCATCATTGGCTGTCCGTCATGCTCATTGCCGGCGCAATCATCGCGGTATTGTACGTGATGATTAACCGGGATATGCTGTTCTACAAAGAATAGCATGTCCCAGCTTTACCGAACCAATAAGTTAATCTTCTTTCACAACCGGCAGCTTTACCGTTACGATCGTTCCGGCTCCGCGTTCGCTGTCTATCAACAATTCGCCGCCGTGGAGCTCGGCGATTTCTTTGCATATTGCAAGTCCCAGCCCGCTTCCTCCATGTCCCGTGTTCGCCTTATAGAACTTCTCCGTTACATGAGGCAAGTCTTCCCCGCTAATCCCGCTTCCGGTATCTGCAACGGTCAATTGCGCATACGCCTTCTCGTTTTCCTTATCGGTAAACGTAGTCGTAGCGATTCGGACTGACCCTCCGCTTGAAGTAAATTTGAATGCATTATCGATCAAATTAATAATGACCTGCTTCAAGCGATTCGCATCCCCGTAGACGAAGATCGGACTTTTGCCAAAGGTTGCGATCAGCTTCACGCCAGTTTGTTCCTCGCGTACCCCAAGCTGATGGACCATTTCCCTCACTGGACTATTCAAATCGAGCACTTCCGGCTGCAGCTCGATATTCCCTGCCGCCAGCTTCGAGAAGTCGAGCAAATCCTCGACCAGCCCTGTCAACCGATCCGTTTCACGGCTGATGATGTTCAACCCAAGCGAAGTCTCCTCGTCAACCGCCGATTCGCTCCCCTTCAACGTCTCGCTCCATCCTTTAATCGAGGTAAGCGGTGTTCTCAGCTCATGCGAGATTGAAGAGATGAAATCATTCTTCAGCTTTTCCCGCTTGTTCAGCTCCACGACCATCACGTTAAACGTCTCGGCGAGTTGTCCGATTTCGTCATTGTTGCGTTTGACCGCGCGGCGTGTCCAATCTCCGTCAGCCATATAACGCGCCGCACGCGTTAGCTCCTGAATCGGACGAACGATCCGCTGCGTCATCCACAGACTAAGACCCAGAAACAACAGAACGACTCCAGCCCCGACGATGGCGGTCATCTGCGTCAACCGCGTGACCATATCGTCAATCCGCTCGACCGAAGCTGAATAGCGGAGCAGCGAGACGACTCTTGTATCGTTATAGATGGGAATCGTAACCGAGGTTACCCGTTCCCTGTAATAAGGGTCCTCTCCCTGCCAAGTGCCATTATAGCCGTCCATCGCCGTTTTCACATCAGGGGTCGTATATTGCACCTGTTCGGCAAAACCGTCAGAGTCGATAGCCACTTTGCCATTATTGTCGAGAAGCTGGAGGCGAACATCTCCTTCAGCCATATATTGCAGCATATAATCAGCTTGGTCGTGAACCTTCAACGAAGCCAACGAACGGCTATGCTGCGTCAGCGCATATATCGCCCTTTGCTTCACCGAACTTTGCGCGCTCCCATAGTAATAATTCCATATTAAAGTCAGGAACAAGCCTCCAAGCACACATACAACGAGAACGATTAGAAGCAGGTAGCTCCATACGATTCTTGTTTTCAGGCTGTTCATGGACGATCGCTCCGATTCCATCGATAGCCAAGTCCCCATACCGTCTCGATGAAGACCGGCTCTGATGGATTGTCCTCGATTTTTTGCCGTATCCGGCGAATATTCACATCGACGACCTTCAAGTCGCCTACATAATAGCGTCCCCATACCTCGGTCAAAATGTCATCCCTGCTCACATTCCGGCCTTGCCGCTCCATCAGCAGCTTAACCAGCGTCCATTCCGTCGGAGTCAGGATGATTTCATCCTCATGCTTCCACAGCTTGCGGTCGGCAAACGTGAGCCGGAAGCGCCCGCGAACAAGTTCATTATCGGCTTGAACCGCTGCCGCTGCCGTCTCGGCAGCCGTATCCGCCCCTGGCAGCAAGGCAGTGGGCTTGGCCTGACCTTCTTCTGTTGCCCCTTCCAGCGGGACAACCGCCGTAGAGCTTTCCACAGGCTTCATTCTCCGATAAAGCGATTTTATTCTCGCGATTAATTCCCCCGGACTGAACGGTTTTTGAACATAATCGTCAGCTCCCAGCTCCAGTCCGTATATTTTATCCTCTTCCTGGGATTTGGCCGTCAACATAATAATGCCCATGCCGGGATAAAGGCGGCGCAGCTGCTCACACACCTCAAAACCGCTAATTGTCGGCAGCATGACATCCAGCAGGGCAATATCGAACGGCCCTTCATTTGCCGCCAATGCCAGAGCCGCCTCCCCATGATCTGCCTCAATGACGTCCATATCGTTGCGTTTTAAGTTAATGCGTACGAAGCCGCGGATTGCTTCCTCGTCCTCCAGCAATAAGATTCGCATGACACACCTGCTTTTTGTTTATATCGAACAACTAGTCTTCTTCCATTACTCGCAACAACTCGCCAGCCTTTCCGTCCTCCAGCCTCATCGTCAGAAAGACTGCTTTATCCGCTTCGGACATCGATTCCGGCGGGTCTGCGAATGAGGCGGCATAGACTAAGCCGTCTTTTACTTTCAGAACGGAATAGCTTCGCCCCTTCGCCTTCCAGTCCGCTTCGAATGCCTCCCGTTTCTTAAGAGGGATCGCATAGATGTCAGCCAGCTTTGCCTTATAGGCTTGTTCCTCGTTCCAATATTCAAAAGCAGCAATCGCGTAGCTATCCCCTTTATCCGGAGCGCGGACAGTATAGTGACCCATCCACGCCTTTGGAATTTGGAAACGCATTTGGTAGCTGTAGTCGCTATATTCCTCCAGCATCTTATGGAAGGCATCTTTACCATCCCATTGCATCCATTCGTTAATCCATTTCGTTTCGGCATAAGATAAATCATCTTGACCAGGTGCCGGTCTCGGAAGCATCAGTTCGATAATTCCATCGCCGTTTATATCCTCGCTCATGACCGGCGTCTCGGTGAAGACGACATCCTCTGGCCCTGCTGACGCCGCCAGCTTCGGATAAACGAGCTGAAGACGGCGGTTCTCCCAAGCGTACATGGCTGTGTACATAGAGTGTGCACCCATAGAAGCTTCTACGACGACCCCGTTTTGTTCCGGCGAGACGCGGCCGATGATCATCCGGTCGTACATATTGACGCCGTCATACAATTCCAGCTGCTGCAACAGCGTCAGCTCAGCGCCTTCCCAATTGTACAGATTCAACGTGTAAGAAGGCAGACTCGTCTCCTGATAGGAGCCGTCCGTTTGAATAATCGCAATTTCCAGCCTGCCGTCTCCATCGACGTCTCCCACTTCAGCATACGCATAAGGAATAGAATCCACCGGCTGAAGCACCAGTTTGCCTTCCTCATTCCGTACCGGCTTCGATTGAAATGAATAAAACTCCGCCAGACTTGGGCTTTCGAACGAGCCTACCCAGCCGATGGCAAGCTCCACTTTGCCATTTTGGTCGAAATCATCGATTTTAATCCAGTCGATTTGCCTTGCCATGGGCTGCTGAATAATAAACCAGGAGCGCCAGACACCCGATGTCATCCGGAATACCACAAGCTCTGGAACGTTATATTCATTGTAAAGCGATACGATAGCCTCCGGCGTACCGTCGCCGTTCAGATCGACTTGGCGAATCGCGCCCTCTCCATCATCGCGAAGCGGCAATGTCAGCTTGGAATACGCGGGCATTGCCGCTTCAACCGCCTTCATTAATGCCTGCTTGTCCGCTGTCTGCGACGGCTTTGTCAGCAGATCGGCCGGGGCAGCGGTATACTTGCAACCGGTCGCAAACATACACAGAAAGGCGGCTATAAGCGCCGCCCTGCCTAACATGCTTATATTCAAGGAACGATAAACCTCCTTATCCCGCCATTTCATCAGGAGTTACGAACGTATAGCCCTTTTTCTTCAAATCATCAATAACATGCGGAAGCATCTCCACCGTATGCTTAATATTTTTGCTGCCGAATGAATGCATAAGAATAATCGCGTGAGGCTTTGCTTTCTTATGAATCATTTCCTGCATTTCCGATACCGGTGTTCCCGCCCAATCACGGGTGTCGATATTCCAGCTAACTAACTCACGGTCATCGTCTTCCAAAATGCTCTTGAGCGTATCCGATACGGCGCCGTATGGCGCGCGGAACATCTTCGGCTTAAAACCGACAGCCTCTTTAATGAGCTTATCCGCTTCATCAATTTCTTGTTGGATTTGCTCCGCATTGAGCTTGGCCATATTTTTATGATTCATGGAATGATTGCCGATCGCATGGCCTTCGTCTACAATTCGCTGCAGTACCTCGGGTTCCTTCTTCACCTGCTGGCCCACGACGAAAAATGTCGCTTTTACGCCTTTCTCCTTCAAAATATCGAGAATGGCCGGTGTATACTTCTTATCCGGCCCATCATCAAACGTTAACGCGATAATTTTATCCTTGTGCTGAAGCTCCGCAGGCGGAGCTTCAGGTTCATGTCCCTGTCCCTTATCCGGTTTCGTTGTACCCGGTTCATTCGGTTGTTCGGATGGTGGTGCCGTATGATCGTCGCCCTTGCTTGTATTTCCGTTTTCGATGCCAGGTTTTTCCGGCGGCCGCGGATAATCGACAAGATCCCCTTGTTCGACTGCACCGGGTTTACTGTTATTCTGATCGGTTTCATCTGCTTTTACAACTTTTCCTGTAATTTCTGCTATTGAGAGGCCTAAGCCTGTACCGCAGCCCCCAATAATAATGCTAATAACGACAAGCAAGACCGCTGCTGCTAGCCAACGACGACGATTTCTACGTTTATTTCCCATCCTAATTCACCTTTCTACTTCCCCGGTTGATAGTTTCATAGTACCGGAATAAGAGAGAGAGGGTGTTACAAATTAGTTACATGCTTTCGACATCTTCCAGCAGTTTTTTCCAAGTCATTGTTTATACAAAAAAAGAGCCGGGAAACGGCATCGCAAAATGCCGTTCACAGCTCTTTTATTATAAGAATTGTGTTATTGCGGAGCTTCCATTCCGTTCAATGCCCATTCCTCTTTCGATGGACCGTATACTCCCGGCGCCTGTATTCCCGCTTGGCGGATCAGAATCGTCAGTTGACCGCGATGATGAACCTCATGCTTTACAAACATGCCTAGCAGCGAGCCATAAGTGAATGGCTTGCCGAATACAGTCAGCGGCTCCGAGAGCTTCTCATCAGTGAGTACTTCTCCTGCGCTGCGAATAATCGACTGCGAGATTGCACGGTAAGCTTCGGCTAATGCAACAGCGGATTCGGAACGGCCGGAGTGTCTGTCCAGGTTGAATCCAGCGGAACTCAGCATACCGCCGCTTTCGGCCAAATGCCATGCTAATTGACTAATTGTCCGATAACCCGGAGCGACCGCCTGTGCGAGAGACTCGTCCGTCAACGCGTCAAAAACCCGTTGTGTTGAAGCTGATTCTTGCGTATAGTCTTGGATGAAGCTTTGAACGGTTGCGTACATGGTAGGATACCTCCAAATTGATTTCTACTGACCTAAATAGTGTAAGGCTGCCGCCTTCACAAATCAAATGGAGCGTCCAGCCTGCTCCTTCGTTCTCTTAGCTTCAAAGAGACGTATCATGATTCCGGTATTCGGCCCGTCGGGCATCAGCCGCGAATAAAAATAGACAACCTTCTTTATAATCAAGAAAGTTGCCGATTAGGAGAATTTTTCAGTGCTCTCCTGTTTGTGCTGCAACGATGTTCGCGACCATCGACGAGTTGCGGATGTTCCCCCCAGTTTTCACCCCATTTGCGCATTTGCGCAAGCACGGGTATATACTCCCGTCCTTTATCCGTTAGCGAGTATTCAACGGCTACAGGTACGGTAGGAAACACCTGACGATTGATGACTTTATAATGCTCCAAATGACGCAGGACATCCGTTAAAGACTTGATGCTGATGTTGTCCAAATTTCTTCGCATTTGATTAAATCGTTGCGGACCCAGACTTAGTAAGGAAAGCACCAAAAAAGACCATTTTCCACGAACAACCTCCAGAGCTTCACGAATAGAGATGAGGCATAGTTCGTCTTCTTTGCGTACATCCACAGAAATCACTCCTAACTAAAGTAAAGCTAGTCTACTTTTTGAAGTTATATAAAAATAATGTGTCTACTTTAAATTATATAGTTAGTGTTTTAAAATAACAACAGGACTTATTTAACTGCCACGTTTTAGCTTAAGCAGAGATAGTCTTATAAAGCTTAGAGAGGAGCCTGTGATATGAGTGATAAAAAGATATTGGTTTTGGGAGCAACCGGACAACAAGGAGGTGCGGCCGTTAGGCATTTAATCGCCGATGGCTGGAAGGTTCGTGCATTTGTTCGCGATTTATCAAGCGATAAGGCCCTGAAATTATCCCAATTGGGAGCCGAGCTTTTTTTAGGTGACATGGGCGATCTTGCCTCGCTCGATGCCGCTATGCATAGGGTTTATGGCGTATTCAGTGTTCAGGCGTCAGGCTGGGACCCTACTCTCGAATCCAACGCCGAAGAAAGACGTATTGGGAAGGCTGTAGCGGACGCTGCCTTAAAGGCGAACATCCAGCACTTCGTTTATACATCTGTTGGTGGTGCAGATGCGCAATCCCGATATCGCGACATGCAGAAATGGGATATTGAGCAGTACATTCATTCACTAGATTTGCCGGCTACCATATTGCGTCCCGCCACCTTCATGGAAAACTTCGCAGACCCGATGTCCGCCGGCGTGCAAAACGGAACAATCGCACAAGCCTTCAAGCCTGATGGAGTAATCCCGCTCGTAGCTGTGGACGACATTGGCGCTTTCGTCGCGTTAGCACTTAGATACCCAGCTGACTATTTGGGTAAAACTATCGAAATTGCTGGCGACAAGTTAACACCCTTGCAAATTGCCGATGTTATAGGCCGTATAACCAACCGTACCATCCCTTACGTTCAAATTCCGCTGGAAACGTTGCGCCAGCATAATGATATCTTGGCCGGCGTGTTTCAATGGTTAAACGAAGAAGGCCACGAGGTCGATATTTCTGTTGTGCGCAAGGTATACCCGGAACTTACGGATTTCAATACCTGGGTGGAAAAACAAGGAAAAGCGAAGTTTGAGGCATTGTTTCTTACAGAGCGTACATGAGATTGTTAAACAACAGGTCTGGTATTCAAAGACCGCAGTCATACCCACTGACTTAACCGGTGGCTTCCATTAAAAGGCTGTCCCATAAGTAAATCCCCAACTGTATGAGACAGTGCCTGTTTCACTATTACTGAAAAAAGCGCGAGTAACAGGGTCATTTCCCCCCTGTCACTCGCGCTTTTTAGCTTAAAGACCTTTCAGCGCTTTCGCAGCAATATCCGTCCGGCTGTGCATGCCGTCGAAATGAATGACGCTGACTGCCTCGTATGCACGAGCACGAGCTTCGGCAATGTCCCGGCCGCGGCCGACGACGCCTAGCACGCGTCCTCCGTTTGTAACGATGCTGCCGTCTTTCTCAGCTGTTCCTGCATGGAACACGAGCGCGCCTTGCGCTTCTGCCGCTTCCAGACCGCTAATGACACGGCCTTTCGGATACGACGCCGGATAGCCTTCCGAAGCAACAATGACGCACACAGCCGCTTCGTCTTTCCATACGATATCCAACTGATCCAGCCTGCCGTTGAGCGATGCCAGTACGATATCAATCAATTCGGTTTCCAGTCGCGGCAATACAACCTGCGTCTCTGGATCGCCCATTCGAGCATTGAATTCAATCGTTTTCGGACCGTCCTTCGTAATCATCAGACCTGCGAACAGCACGCCGCGGAATGGACGGCCTTCGCTAACCATCGCTTTCGCCGTCGGAATGATAATGTTGGTGATCGATTCGTCGACAATGGATTGCGGAATATGCGGAAGCGGCGTATACGTACCCATGCCGCCCGTATTCGGGCCTTTGTCGTTGTCATAGACCGGCTTGTGATCCTGTGCCGGAACCATCGCGCGAACCGTCTCTCCGTCTACAAATGCAAGAATCGACATTTCCTGTCCTTCTAGGAATTCCTCGATAACGATCTGATTGCCGGCTTCACCAAACACCTTGTCGACCATCGCTTCTCGCAAAGCACGCTCAGCTTCTTCCATGGAATAAGCAACCGTTACGCCTTTGCCAGCAGCAAGACCGTCCGCTTTAATTACGATCGGAATCGCTTGCTCGCGCAAGTATGCCGAAGCCTTCTCATAATCGGTAAACGTCTCATACTTAGCGGTCGGAATATTGTATTTTTTGAGCAGATTTTTCATAAAAATTTTGCTGCCTTCAATTTCAGCCGCCGCTTTGTTTGGTCCGTACACCGGAATTTGATGCGCTTCAAAAGCATCTACGATGCCTTCGGCAAGCGGATCATCCGGGCCTACGAATACAAGGTCGATCGCTGCATCCTTCGCAAACTGCACCAGTTCATCGAATTTATTAACCGCAATCGGTACGCATTCAGCCAACTGTGCAATACCTGCGTTGCCCGGAGCGCAAAAAACTTCTTTGACCTTCTCGCTTTTTTTCAGCGCCCATACGACCGCATGCTCGCGTCCGCCGCCGCCAATGACTAATATTCTCATGCTTGTTGCCTCCCCCCGCTAAGCTTTTATTCTAATGTTTGAAATGGCGTACGCCTGTGAGTACCATTGCGATATTGTTCGCGTTTGCCGCTGCGATCGATTCCGCATCCTTCACGGAGCCGCCTGTTTGAATGATCGCTGTAATGCCATGCTTGGCAGCCAGTTCAACCGTATCGCCCATCGGGAAGAAAGCATCCGACGCCAATACGCCGCCTGCAGCTTGCTCGCCCGCTTGGTCAAGCGCAATTCGTGCGGAGCCAACGCGGTTCATTTGGCCTGCGCCAACGCCGATCGTCATATCGTTTTTCACGACAACGATCGCATTCGATTTCACATGCTTCACGACTTTCCAGCCGAACAGCAATTGCTTCAGCTCTTCCGCCGTTGGCTTGCGGTCTGTAACAAATTGCAGATCCGCTTCCGTCAGGCTGCGAACGTCGCTCTCTTGTACAAGCATGCCGCCGTCTACAGTCGTCACGAGCCATTCCGGCTGACGCTCAGCTGCTGCTACCGACAGCTCGCCCAGCTTGAGCAGACGGATATTTTTCTTTTTCGACAAGATTTCCAATGCTTCAGGCGTAAAGTCCGGTGCAATAATGATTTCCAAGAAGATTTGGCTAAGCAGTTCAGCCGTTTCTGCGCCAAGCGTGCGGTTAGCTGCTACAATGCCGCCGAAAATCGACGTCGGGTCGGCTGCGTACGCTTTTTGATAAGCTTCATGGATGTTAGCACCGATGCCTACGCCGCAAGGGTTCATATGTTTAATCGCTACGACAGCCGGCTCGTCGAATTCTTTGACGATCGCAAGCGCCGCGTTTGCGTCATTGATATTGTTGTAGGAAAGCTCTTTGCCGTGCAGTTGCTCAGCCGTCGTAATGTTGCCTGCAGCTGCAAGCGGTTTGCTGTAGAAGGCAGCCTTCTGATGCGGATTTTCACCGTAACGAAGATCCTGTACTTTCTCATAAGTAACGGTGTAGCTCTCTGGAAGAGGCTCGCCCACTTGCTTCGACAGGTAGTCGGCAATGAGGGAATCGTAAGCTGCTGTATGACGGAATACTTTCGCGGTCAGACGTTTGCGCGTCTCCAGCGTCGTATCGCCGCTTGCCTTCACTTCTTCGATAACCGCAGCGTAATCCGAAGCATCAACAACGACGGTTACGAACTTATGGTTTTTCGCTGCCGAACGGAGCATCGTCGGACCGCCGATATCGATGTTTTCGATCGCATCTGCATAAGCAACATCCGGGTTGGCAATCGTTTGCTTGAACGGATACAGGTTGACGACAACCAGATCGATGTAGTCGAGTCCAAGCTCTTTCATTACCTTCTGATGCTCTTCATCGTCACGAACTGCGAGCAAGCCGCTGTGCACCGCCGGGTGCAGAGTTTTCACGCGTCCGTCCAGTATTTCAGGGAAGCCTGTTACGTCCGAGATGCCGATAACCGGAATGCCTTCCTTTTCCAATAGGTTGAACGTACCGCCTGTCGAAATAATTTGCACGCCTTGATTGGCAAGTTCACGAGAAAATTCTACGATGCCCGTCTTGTCCGATACACTGATTAACGCTCTGCGAATAGCCACGCGATTATCCTCCTTATGAGTTAAAAAGTAGTTTATCGTTAACGCTCCGATTGGAGCCCTGATGAATCGATTAATAAAGAATTACGCTACTTGCTCACGGCTGCATGACGGCCGTTCAGTTCGACTTTACCTTGTGCGATCAGTTGCGTCACCTGCGGCAGCAGCTGCTGCTCCGCCGCGTGAATACGTTCGGCGAGCGAAGCTTCCGTATCGCCTTCCAGCACCTCAACGACGCGCTGTGCAATAATCGGCCCGCTGTCCAACCCTCCGTCAACGTAATGCACGGTAATGCCTGTCACCTTCACGCCGTACTCCAAAGCTTGGCCAATGCCGTTCACGCCGGGGAATGACGGCAGCAGTGACGGATGAATATTGATCATTCGTCCATAATAAGGCTCCACAAGCACCGGCGTAATGATACGCATGTAGCCGGCAAGTACAATCAAATCAACACCGCGGCGCTCCAGCTCCGCAAGAATCTCCGTCTCATACGCCTCGCGGGACGGATAATCCTTCGGCTTGAATACAAACGCCTCTATACCAGCCTTCTTCGCGCGCTCAACAACAGGTGCGGATGGCTTATCACAAACAAGGAGCTCGATGGTCGCATCGAGCCCTCCTTGTTGCACCGCATCGGCCAGAGCCTGGAAGTTCGTTCCCTGCCCTGACGCGAAAACAGCTAACCGCAATGCTCCCATTACACTTCCGCTCCCGTGAACGTAACGATTTTGCTTCCTTCCGTTACGGTTCCGATGCGGTAAGCTTGCTCGCCAAGCTCAGCTGCAATGCGAAGCGCTTGCTCTGCCTGCTCGGCAGGAACAACCACGATTAACCCGATGCCCATATTAAAAGTCGTAAACATATCGCGGTTCGTAATCTCGCCCTTGTCCTGCATCAGCTGAAAGATTGGCAAAATCGGCCACGAGCCGTATTCGATGTCGACGTTAACGCCTTCCGGCAATACGCGCGGAATGTTCTCGATAAAGCCGCCGCCTGTAATGTGCGCCATGCCTTTCACATTCACTTGCTCAATCAGCTTCAGCGCCGATTTCACGTAAATGCGTGTAGGCTCGATCAGAACGTCACCAAGTACGGCGTCGTTAAGCTCCGGCAGACGCTGGTCCAGCGCATAGCCGCATTCTTCAAGCAGAAGACGGCGAACGAGCGAGAAGCCGTTGCTGTGAATGCCGCTGGAAGCAAAGCCGAGAACTGCGTCGCCGGCAGCAATCGTCGTACCGTCGATGATTTTTTTCTTGTCGACAACGCCAACTGTAAAGCCTGCGATATCGTATTCGTCACCTTGGTACATACCAGGCATTTCTGCCGTCTCGCCGCCAATCAGCGCACAGCCGGACTGTACGCAGCCGTCAGCAATCCCTTTTACGACCGCTTCGATCTTCTCCGGAACGACTTTGCCGCATGCCAGATAGTCCAGGAAGAACAACGGCTCTGCGCCTTGTACGATAATGTCGTTGACGCACATCGCAACCGCGTCGATGCCGATCGTATCATGCTTGTCCATCGCAAAAGCAAGCTTCAGCTTCGTGCCTACGCCGTCCGTACCGGATACGAGCACCGGCTCCTCGTATTTGTCCTTGTTCAAGCCGAACAATCCGCCAAAGCCGCCGAGGTCGGTCAGCACTTCGGGACGGAACGTCTTCTTGACGTGCTTCTTCATCCGCTCAACCGCTTCATTGCCTGCCGCAATGTCGACGCCGGCTTTTTTATACGCTTCTGCCACTACAAGTCATCTCCTTTATATATGGTTGTTGCATTTTAACAGCTGCAGCTTTTATCCGATTCTTCGTTGACCGGAGTCGGGTAGTCATTGTCGAAGCAAGCCAGGCACATGCCCCGGTTATAAGCGCCGTCATTGCCGCCTACCGAGTCGATGAAGCCTTCATTGGTCAAGAACGACAACGAGTCTGCATTGATCATTTCGCGGATTTCCTCTACCGTACGGGAGGAAGCGATCAGCTCCTTGCGGTCCGGCGTATCGATGCCGTAATAGCAAGGGTTTTGAAATGGCGGCGAAGTAATCCGTACATGAACCTCCGTTGCTCCCGCTTCGCGCAGCATGTTGACGATCCGGCGCGACGTCGTGCCGCGAACGATGGAATCGTCGATCATGACGACGCGTTTGCCTTCTACCACTTTGCGAACGGCGGACAGCTTCATTTTTACGCCTTGCTCGCGAAGCTCCTGCGAAGGCTGGATAAAGGTCCGTCCCGTGTATTTATTTTTAATGAGGCCAAGCTCGTAAGGAATACCAGTCTGCTCCGCATAGCCAATCGCTGCCGAAATACTGGAATCCGGTACGCCGGTTACGATATCCGCGTCTACGAACGCTTCCATCGCCAGCTGCTTGCCCATCCGTTTACGGGCAGAGTGGATATTGATCGTATGAATGTCACTGTCGGGTCTTGCAAAATAAATGTATTCCATCGCACAGGTTGCTCTGCGTTCCACTTCGGCATAACGGTCCTCGCGCAGGCCGTTCTCGTCGAGATACAGCAGCTCGCCCGGTTGAACGTCGCGCACATACTCGGCGCCAATCGATTCAAACGCACAGGATTCGGAAGAGAACACGTAGCCGTCCCCGATCTTGCCCATCACGAGCGGACGCAGGCCGTTCGGGTCGGATGCCACCAGCAGCTTATCATTCGTCATGATGAGGAATGCGAAGCCGCCAACGATCCGCTGCAAAGCTTCCTTAGCCGCCGTCTCGAAATCTTTCGGCGAGCGGGCGATCAAGTGAGCGATAACCTCGGTATCGCTGGATGTCTGGAAGATCGAGCCTTGGCTCTCCAGCTCCTTGCGAATTTCAGGCGCGTTTACGATATTGCCGTTGGTAGCAACCGCAAGGTCGCCGTCCCGATAGCGGAAAATAAGCGGCTGCGCATTCGCCAGCTTGCTCTCTCCCGCCGTCGAATAGCGAACGTGACCGATGGAGCGGTCGCCCTTCAGCGAGTTGATCTTGTCTTTATCAAAAACTTCCTTCACAAGACCCATGCCGCGATGATAAGCAAAACGGTTATGGTCTTCCGTATCCACTGTGCAGATGCCCGCGCTTTCCTCGCCGCGGTGCTGCAAAGCGTGAAGGCCGTAATAAGAAAGCGAGGAGGCGTTCGGGACATTGAATACCCCGAACACACCGCACTCCTCACGCAATTTATCGAAAATATCGTCACGGCCGATGCCTTCGTTATAATGGCTTCCCGTCCACAGCGTTAGCTGTTTTATTTCATCAGACATGGAATCGCATCCTTCCAGACCTTCTCCAGTTGTTGTACCGGCGCAGCAACGCCGGACTTGCCGTTAATGTTAATGGTCAGGCTGCCGCCTTTTACCGTACCGATAGCTGCATTAGCCAGCCCTTGCTCATTCAACAGCGATTGCAGCGCAGCCGCTTGCTCCGGCTTCGCCGACAGCAGAATGCGGGATTGCGATTCGCTGAACAGCGCGTGATCCGCGCGAAGCTCTGTCGCTACGTTCACTTCAGCGCCGATGCGGCCGCTGATGCAGGATTCCGCAAGCGCAACCGCCAGGCCGCCTTCGGACAGGTCATGTGCCGAAGCGACAAGTCCTTGCTGAATCGCGCCAAGCACCGTGTTCAGCAATGTTTTTTCCGTTGCCAGATCGATAACCGGTGGACGGCCTTTCGCTTCGCCCGTCAGCACGTATTGAAGCTCGCTGCCACCGAATTCCGCTTTCGTCTCGCCGACAAGAATAATTACGTCGCCTTCTTTTTTGAAGCCTTGTGTCGTAATGTGATCTGTATCATGTACGAGACCGACCATGCCGATAACCGGCGTCGGATAGATCGCGCCTTTGGCATTCTCATTGTACAAGCTGACGTTGCCGCCGATAACCGGCGTATCCAGCACGCGGCAAGCTTCGGACATGCCGTCTGCCGATTTCTCCAGCTGCCAGAACACTTCCGGCTTCTCCGGGCTGCCGAAGTTCAGGTTGTCCGTGATCGCAAGCGGCTCTGCGCCGGAGCATACGATGTTGCGCGCCGCTTCGGCTACTGCAATTTTGCCGCCGACTTCAGGATCGAGGAATACATAACGTCCGTTGCAGTCCGTCGTCATCGCCAGACCTTTGCGCGTGCCGTCAATCGTAACGACAGCAGCGTCGGAGCCTGGTTGAACGGCTGTCGATGTGCGGACCATGTAGTCATACTGGCTGTAAACCCACTCTTTGCTGGCTACAGTTGGGGAAGCCAATACTTTTTCAAGCGCGCCAGTCAGATCATTGATTTCAGTGAAATCAGCTGTATCGATCGATGCGCTTGCTGCGAAGGAAGCTGGCTCTTGCGATGGTTTTTCATAAACCGGGCACTCGTCAACGAGCGCTTTAACCGGCATATCCGCCACTTCTTCGCCTTTATGGAATAAGCGGAGACGTCCGTCATCCGTTACTTTGCCGACTTTGGCACAAATAATGCCCCAACGGTCAAAAATTTCTTTCGCTTGCGCTTCATGCTGCGGCTCAACGACGAACAGCATGCGCTCTTGCGATTCAGAAAGCATCATCTCATAAGGTGTCATGTCCGTCTCGCGCTGCGGAACTTCGTCCAGGTACAGCTCGAGGCCGTTGCCTGCTTTGGAAGCCATCTCCGCGCTCGAGCAAGTGAGGCCTGCTGCGCCCATATCTTGAATGCCAAGCACGATACCGGAATCGATCAGCTCAAGCGTTGCTTCCATAACGAGCTTCTCCATGAACGGATCGCCGACTTGTACCGCTGTACGCTTCTCTTCGGATTCCTCGGAAAGCTCAACAGAAGCGAACGTTGCACCGTGGATGCCGTCGCGGCCTGTTGCCGGTCCAACGTAAAATACAGGGTTGCCAACGCCTTTAGCTACACCGCGCTGGATTTTGTCGTGATCGATCAAGCCTACGCACATTGCGTTAACGAGCGGGTTGCCCTCGTAGCTTTCGTCGAACATCACTTCGCCCGCAACCGTCGGAATGCCGATACAGTTGCCGTAGCCTGCAATGCCGCTTACGACGTTCTCAAACAAATATTTAACGCGGTCATTTTCCAGACGGCCAAAGCGCAAGCTGTTCAACAGAGCAACCGGGCGCGCACCCATCGAGAAGATGTCGCGGATAATGCCGCCTACACCTGTTGCTGCGCCTTGATAAGGCTCAACGGCGGATGGATGGTTATGCGATTCGATTTTGAATACGACCGCTTGGTTGTCGCCGATATCAACGATACCAGCGCCTTCGCCTGGTCCCATCAGGACGCGAGGGCCTGTGATCGGGAATTTTTTCAGGATAGGCTTGGAGTTTTTGTACGAGCAATGCTCCGACCACATAACGCTGAATACGCCGATCTCTGTATAGTTAGGCTTGCGGCCGAGAAATCCGCAAATAAGCTCAAATTCATAATCCGTAACGCCAAACTGCGTGTAAATACGCTGATCCGCGATTTGCTCCGCTGTAGGCTCCTTAGCCGTTAACTGCTGCGCCATGTTGTTCCCTCCATGCATTCAAAATCGATGTGAACATCCGTTTGCCGTCTTCCGAGCCGAACAATTGATCCATCGCACGCTCCGGATGCGGCATCATGCCGACCACGTTGCCGCGCTCATTGCTTACGCCAGCGATATTGTAGACCGAACCGTTCGGGTTCGTATCGCCCGCATAGCGGAATACAATTTGGTTGTTCGCTTGAAGCTTAGCAAGCGTCTCGTCGTCGCAGTAGTAGTTGCCTTCACCGTGCGCGATCGGAATGCTGATCACTTCGCCTTGCGAATATTGATTCGTGAACGCCGTAGCGCTGTTAACCACTTCAAGCGGCGTCTGGTGACAGCGGAATTTCAGTCCGTTGTTGCGGATCAGTGCGCCTGGCAGCAGGCCCGCTTCCGTCAGGATCTGGAAACCATTGCAGATGCCGAGGACGAATTTGCCTTCGTCCGCCGCTTTCTTCACTTCATTCATAACCGGGGCAAAACGGGAAATCGCGCCGCAGCGCAAGTAATCGCCATAAGAGAATCCGCCAGGAACGAGGATGGCGTCAAAGCCGCTCAGGTCCGTCGTTGTATGCCATACGTATTCGACTTGCTCGCCAATTGCTTCAACGGCTTTAAAGCAGTCGATATCGCAGTTGGAGCCGGGAAATACCAGAACCGCAAACTTCATCGTGTTAACCCTCCAGTTCGAAACGGTAATCTTCTACGACCGTATTCGCGAGCAGCTTCTCGCACATCGCTTTAACTTGCTCTTCCGCTTGAGCGCGGTCCGTCGTATCAAGCGTCAGCTCCAAATATTTGCCGATGCGCACTTTGCCTACATCGCCAAAGCCCATCGTGTGCAGTGCGCCTTGAACGGCTGTTCCTTGCGGGTCCAATACATTTTCTTTAATAGTAACGTAGACGATTGCTTTCATTGTGGCCTCCTGGAAATGTGAGTTTTCCGAGATGGCAGTTAGACATGATCAGCTGATACCGCTCTTTCCGCGCGGGTGTCCGTCTTCATCGCGTTGAACATTGAAAAATTCTGATTCCACAGGATCGTGGAAATTTTTCAATTGTTCAAAAGCGAACGCCTTCGGCTTTCAGATCGGACACCCGCGCTTCAATTCGCTCACAGCGATTTGTTCTAAAAGCATCCCGGGTGGTCGGTGAAGAAAGGGTGGCCCGGCCGCTTTGTCCGCGGCCAGTGCCATGCTGTTTATATAATCAAAGTTCAAAAAGTCGGCTTTCAAGCTTTTTGAACCGTCTTATTTAGTTAAACGACGATAGATGTCTAGATAACGATTCGTTGTTTCATCCACGACTGACTCTGGCAGCGGAGCTGGCTTGCTGTCGCGGTCCCAGTCGGAGCCGAGAAGATACGTGCGAACCGGTTCCTTGTCCATGCTGTCGATCTCGATATCGAGCGCATAATTGCCCTCGGCCCAGAAACGGGAAGCATCGGGTGTGAAGATCTCGTCGATTAGAATGACTTTGCCGTCAACAAGTCCAAATTCGAATTTGCAATCGGCAAGAATGATGCCGCGCTCCTCGCAATACGCATGTGCAAATTCATAAAGCTTGATGCTGCGGTCGCGAAGCTCTTCAGCGAGCTCGGCCCCCACCATTTCCTGCATCCGCTCGAATGGAATGTCCTCGTCATGGCCCACGTCGTTTTTCGCTGCCGGTGTAAAGATCGGCTCCGCAAAACGTTCGTTTTTGCGCATGCCAGCCGGAAGCGCGATGCCGTTGATCGCTTGCGTTTGCTGGTATTGTCTCCAACCTCCGCCTGTGATATAGCCGCGGACAACGCATTCGATGTCGATCCGTTCTGCTTTGCGAGTCACCATAATGCGGTTTCTCAGCAGCTCGGGCTCGCTAACGAGATCCCCCAGCTTCTCCACATCCGTATGAATGACATGGTTAGGCTGAATCGAAGCGGTTTGCTCGAACCAGAACGCCGACAGCCGGTTCAGTACATTGCCCTTCTCCGGCACAGCCGGGTCCAGCACATAGTCGAACGCGGAGATGCGGTCTGTGACGACAATCAGGTAGTACTCGCCGAGATCGTACAGTTCGCGTACTTTTCCTTTATAGAGCAGCGGCGCTTTTACATACTCCGCAGCGGTAGACAATGCTTGCGATTGCGCAGTCATTCTCCTCTTATCCCCCTTCGTTCTATCCAGGCTTAGTTCAATCCAAGACGTGTGAAAATCGTATCGACATGCTTCAGGTGCCACGAAGGGTTGAAGGCATCATCGATTTCTTCCGAGGACAGCAGGCCCGTAATTTCCGGCGTAGATTCGATAATGTCGCGGAATTGGCGCTGCTCTTCCCAGGCTTGCATCGCGCGCGGCTGAACCGTGTCATACGCTTGCTCGCGGCTGAGTCCTTTGTCGATCAGCTTCGTCATAACGCGGCCGGAGAACGGTACGCCAAACGTGCGCTGCATGTTGCGTTTCATGTTTTCCGGGAACACGGTCAAGTTGCCGATGATGTTGCCCAGACGGTTCAGCATGTAGTTGAGCAGCATCGTAGCATCCGGCAAAATAACGCGTTCTGCGGACGAATGGCTGATGTCGCGCTCATGCCACAATGGCACGTTCTCATAAGCAGTCAGCATATGGCCGCGAATAACGCGGGACAAGCCGGAGATGTTCTCGCAGCCGATCGGATTGCGTTTATGCGGCATTGCCGAAGAGCCCTTTTGGCCTTTTGCGAACGGCTCTTCCACTTCACGGAATTCCGATTTTTGCAGGGCGCGAATTTCAGTTGCGAACTTATCAAGCGAAGTTGCAACCAGCGCCAGCGTCGCCATATATTCGGCATGACGGTCACGCTGCAGCGTTTGCGTGGAGATCGGGGCAGCCGTAATGCCAAGCTTGTTGCATACGAATTCTTCAACGAAAGGATCGATGTTGGCGTAAGTGCCTACAGCGCCGGAGATTTTACCAAACTGTACGCCGTTTGCCGCATGCTCAAACCGCTCCAGGTTCCGCTTCATTTCCTCGTACCACAGCGCCATTTTCAGACCGAAAGTCGTTGGCTCCGCATGAACGCCGTGTGTACGTCCCATCATTGGCGTATCTTTATATTGAATCGCTTTCTCACGAAGAATGCCGATAAAGCGCTCGATGTCTTTTTTCAGAATGGCATTTGCTTGCAGCAGCAAGTAGCCAGTCGCTGTGTCGACGACGTCCGTCGAAGTCAAGCCGTAGTGCACCCATTTGCGCTCAGGGCCTACCGTTTCCGATACGGCACGCGTAAAGGCGATTACGTCATGACGGGTGTCCTGCTCGATTTCGTAAATGCGGTCAATATTGAAGCTTGCCGATTTGCGCAGCGCCTCTACATCTTCCTTCGGGATAACACCAAGCTCGGCCCACGCCTCGCAAGAGCATAATTCCACCTCAAGCCAAGCTTGAAATTTGTTCTGCTCCGTCCAAATTGCTCTCATTTCCGGTCTGCTGTAACGCTCTAACATGTACGGGTCACACCTTCCAAATTGTAGTCTCTTCTATCCATTGCAGCGCTGCTTCCACGTTGTCGGCCAGCACGTTCACATGGCCCATCTTCCGCTTATGCACCGCATCTTTCTTTCCATATAAGTGAAGCTTCGGGGCTACCTTCAACCGCTCTGCCGCCTCATCATGCTCTTGCACGCGGGCAAGGAGCGGTTCAACATGCTGTCCTAATACATTGACCATGACAACCGGCGTCAACAACGAGGTATCGCCAAGCGGCAAGTTGCACACGGCCCGCACATGCTGCTCGAACTGCGAGGTGCGGCATGCCTCCATCGTATAGTGACCGCTGTTATGCGGCCTAGGCGCAAGCTCATTGACGTAAAGCTCGCCGTCTGTCGTCAAGAACAGCTCGACGGCGATCAGACCTACAACGCCAAGCCCTTCGGCAATTCGCATCGCCAGCTTTTCGGCTTCCTGTTGTACAGCTTCCGAAATGCGGGCAGGCACGATGGACAGATGCAGGATGTTGTCGATATGAATATTCTCCGCAGCAGGGAATGCTTTAATCTCTCCCTGCGGGCTTCGCGCCGCAATAACGGACAATTCCTTCTCAAACCGGATGAACTGCTCCAGCACCAGCTCCGCACCGCTGCGGCTCAACGTCTCGTACGCTTCCTCTACCTCGTCGAAGCTGCGAATAACCCATTGGCCTTTACCGTCGTAGCCGCCGGTAGCCGTCTTAAGTACACACGGCAAGCCAAATCGCTCGGCTGCCGCTCTCAGCTCTTCAGCGCTGCGAATCTCGCTGTATGGAGCCACTCGAACGCCTGATGCTTCGATCGCCCGCTTCTCCCGCAAGCGATGCTGCGTCGTATAGAGCAGCTCGCTTCCTTGCGGCACGTACGATTCGGCCATTAGCATCGCAGCTACGCCTGCATCCACGTTCTCAAATTCGTAAGTAATGACGTCCGACCGCTTCGCCAGCTCTCTTGCGGCATCGCGGTCATCGTAAGCGGCTACGATCTGATCTGACACTTGACCGCAAGGCCCGTCCGGTGTCGGATCAAGTGCTACAAACCGGTAGCCCATCGCGCTTCCGGCGAGTGCCATCATCCGGCCCAGCTGGCCGCCGCCCAAAATACCAATCGTGCTTCCCGGCGCAATTGTCCGTTCAGCGTTCTTACGCTTGTCTGCTTCTGTTGTCATAACGTTTCACTGCTTTCCAGCACTTCCTGTTGAATGCGCGCACGGCGAGCTTCGACCCGGGCCAGCAGCTCAGGATCAAATGCGCCCAGCATTTGCGCCGCCAGCAATCCAGCGTTCGTGCCGCCGGCATTGCCGATTGCAACCGTCGCTACCGGAATGCCGCCCGGCATTTGCACGATCGAGAGAAGCGAATCAAGCCCGTTCAAGTTCGACGACTTGACGGGCACTCCGATGACCGGCAGCAGCGTTTTGGCCGCTACCATCCCTGGAAGATGAGCCGCGCCGCCCGCTCCTGCAATAATGACCTTTAATCCGCGTTCAGCGGCCGTTTCTGCGTACTCAAACATTAAATCCGGGGTGCGATGTGCGGAGACTACTTTTTTCTCATAAGGAACCTGCAGTTCTTCCAACACGTCGCAAGCTAATTTCATTGTGTCCCAATCGGACTTGCTGCCCATGATAACGCCAACCTTCGCAGACATGCGCTAAACCTTCCTTCATCTATAAATTGATATTCCCGGCACTTGGCCCTAAACGCACAAAAAGCCCGGCTAGCAGCCGTTTGAACATTCACGATTGCTTGACCGGACCCGAGCGGAGCATCGTATACACCTTCTCTGAATGAGAAAGTGATTCGATGACTTACTGGCAACAATTGGCTTTACTTCGCTAATGCGATAACGCAAAGACAGCAGAAGGCTGCCCTTGGAAGGGCAACCTGTTTCAATTGTTCCAGCATGCTCGTAGTCCGAAAATATGGTTTTCGGGTAGAAACTTTCGGGCCAAATCCCGAGGATATACGAGTCTTCGACTATTGCGGCGGAATGTTCCGCCTTAACCTATTCTAGTTTATCCAATCCCTCCATAGCTGTCAATGAAATAAGAATAAAATACGAACATTAATAAGAGTTCTTTTTAAAAAAGTTCGTTTTTGTGTCAAGATGTATCAAAATATTAAGGTTGTCCACGCAAAGGGGCAGCATATTAACCTGTAATCCGCTGTCCGCATAGGAATATTTTTACAGATTATCGTTTCTATAATACATTGCTGCAAAAAAAGCGACCGGTCAAAGCAATGTCATTAGTTTGCTTAACTTAATGACATTGCCGGTTACGGTCGCTTTGTTTCAATAACTTATTTTATTTCTTCCAGCTCTCGATTCCGGTCTCAAACTGCTCGAACGGATGCTGAACTGAGGCTTCCATAATATCTGAATAGTACGCATGGCTTGCCGGAACGTCGGACCATTTCGCGTCAACTTCAACATGCCATGGTTTGCGTTCATGCAGGCGGTTGAAGATGCGGACAACCTCCAGTCTTGTAATCGGCTGGTTCGGATTGAATGCCTTATCCGTAAAGTCAAACAGCAAGCCCTGCTTCTCAACCGTTGCAATGGCTTTCTCCGCCCAATGTCCGGAGATATCCGTGTAGCTGCTTTCCCTCTCGACGTCCCATTTGTATAAGTTCGTCAGCAATTGCGCAAATTCCGCACGCGTAATTTGTTTGGTCGGCTCAAACGTATTTTTGCCAGTGCCGACCATCCATTTGTTATTCGTAGCGATTGCTATCGCATCCGCTCCCCAGTATTTGGAGTCCACATCGGTAAACGATATTTTTTTGGAATTCGTGGTTGGCTTGTACAGACGGGAAAGGATCGTAGCGATCTCCGCACGGACAATACCGCGGTCCGGCTTGAACGTTCCATCCGGATAACCGATCATGTACGGGTTATGAGTGCCCGAAGCTTTCACTTTCGGCTGCGCCGAGAAGCTGAACTTCACGATTGTTTCGCCGACATGAATAACTCCGCCTTTAATAAAGCTGTCATCACCAAATTTCTCTTCGCGCTTATCGTTGCGGCTGTCGAACACAACATAGCCGTCCTTCTCGCCCAAGAAGTAGTAATCGGCATTGGCGTATACCATCCAGCCGTATTCGCCTTTGTCGGAGCTGATTTGCGGATTGTGGTTTTTGTTAGGTGCGAAATCCGGCAGCTCCGGCAGATTGACAAGCGTTCCAGGCGTTCTGCCTTTGGAGCGGTTCAGTTCGGTATCTGCCCAGTACAATTTCATATTGACGCCTGCAATAGGCTCATTCGTGATCGTATCCAGAATCGTGCCGTACGGATCAACCAGATCAACCGTCAAGCTTGCATTTCCGTTGCTGTCCACTACGAGCTTGCCTGTAGGACCAGCTAGTTTTTCACCATATGGTGCAATTACGTTCAACACAAGCTTGTACTCGCCTGCAGGAACTTTCGGAAGCGTAAAGCTGCCGTCTGCATTCATTACAATGTTCGGCACATTTATTTCTTGACCGCTGGCCGACTTGATTTTACCCGATACCTTCAAGTTTTCGCCGACCAGCTTGGTGATTTTGTCCTGAACCGTTTTACCGCCATCGGACACCGTCACTTTCGTATTCATCGGCTGCTCAATTTCAGGTGTTGGCGGTGTATAAGGTACAGCAGGCGTAACTGTAACGACAGTAGACACACCCGCGTATTTGCCCGACTCAATAGACAAACGAATATAATACGTTGTGCCATTGGTCAAGCCGGTAATAGTAGCGCTTGTTGAAGTGTCATTCAATGTTTCCGTTGTCGTTGCAGGAGTAAAGTTAACGCCGTCCGTAGACTGCTCAACTACAATATTCGTTGCTCCCGTTAAAGCAGGGAACGTCAGAGTCGCTTTACTGCTGCCTCTAGTCGCCGTCAAAGCTGTCAGCTTCTCAGCTGGAGAAATTTGAACTACATTGGATGTTCCTTTATAGAAACCCGATTTAACCACCAGACGGAAGAAGTAGTTTTCACCGTTCGTTAAACCGCCAATCGTGGCGCTTTTTGAAATACTGTTCAAAATCTCTTGCGGAATAACGGGTGTAAAGTTGGTACCGTCCGCAGACTGTTCAACTACGATATCTCCGTCCGCAGTATCCGTCAGTTCCGGGAATTTCAGTGTCACTTGTCCGTCCTCTGACACGGCCGTCAGAGTGGTCAAAGGACCTGGCTCCGCTGCACTTACATATACGGTGAAGACTTTCTCGCTTGTAAGCCCGTCTTTAATAATCGTCGCTTTCAGGTTGACATAGACGCCAGGCTGTGACGTAACGGGTCTCGTAACCGTTCCGTCCGGTGCGATAATCCAAGGCTGATCGGAGGACCAGATGGTGGTTACATCGTCGTCTTGCTTTAAGGTGATATTGTTTTTCACCGAGTTTTTATAATCGCCAGCAGTAAACTGGATATCCGTGTTGTCTTCTGCCTTTTCAATAGCCAGAATGGCATCCTTATAGTCCGCAATGATCTGGTTCGCAACACGCTCGGCTATTTCATCAATGATATCAGGAATATCTTGGCCGGAATCTACATGAATTCCGCCGTTTACAAGCTCATCGATAAAGCGTTGGTTAGTGTCCGAATAAACCGAGGCGGTAACGCCTACATATTGTGCGCCGTTATTATTTAATGTGTCCTTCAGCTTGGACTGGTTTGGACCTCCATCCAGGCTCGATTGCGGGTCGTCACTAATATTCACGACATAGCGCAATGGAGCATGCGTATCCCATACAATATCGTCAACGGCTTTGTCTAAAGTCTTGGTGGACGTGGAGAACAATTTCATATTGTCAAAAGCAAAAATCGAGATGATCTCGCAGCTATGGCTTGTATAGCTGACAATTGGACCAAAGTCATTGCCGTAAGCGGCTGGAAGTGTGAGATCCTTAATGAGCTGGTCTCCGTTATCCCACATATTCAGTTTCGTTTCTGTTACATTAATTTTAATTGTATGATGGGTAGAAGTACCCTTCGGATAGCTTCCGATTGGCGTAACGCCTGGGATCGAGGATAAAGTTCTTCCTGTCTCGTTGTGCAAAGCCGCTGCGTCCACACCGTTTATGCTGTAAACCTTGATAGCGCCTTGTACATATAGAATAGCGTAGCCGCTTAATTTGCCCGCTCCATCGATCTGTGTATTAAAAAGAAAGCCGCCGCCTTCCATGCTGTGATAATCTACTTTGGACTCATCCATATCGAAGGTAATGATCTTCTTGCCGGATGGCGTTCCGCTCGTCAGCATGTAGTCCTTATAGGCCGGCTGGGTGTACCCATAGAAAGTCAGCGTCTTGCCGTTATTGGACACTTGAACGTGATTGTAATCCGCCGTTTCAACGGACGGAGTAATTGTGTATCCATTATTGATGTACCAGCTGTCATAGCCGGAATGTACGTGGGAATCCGAAACATCTGCCGGATCTGCACTCGCGTCCATAATCGATACATACTTAGGATTGACACCCGCTGCTGCCAGCTTGGCTTTAACCGCATCATTTAAAAAGCCTTCAAGCATATTCGTGTCATAAGTTTTTGTACTTTCACCGAGATTATAGTAAACCTCGGCCACTGGCGCTAGCGCGTACGTCATTGACGCATTTGTAACAAGCAATAGAAAAGCCATTGCCATTGCAATCATTTTCTTCTTCATCTGATCCACCCATTCTGTAAGATTAGCAACAATGTCTCATTCTCCAGCAATCAACTACACATGCCGATAGAACCACCCAAATTAAGCGTTAAGCACCTTGCGAAACCCCACACCCCTCCAAACTATTGAAGATGTTAGTTCCAACTTAGCAGAGGCTTCTCTCAAAAATCTCTCAAATTCTTCTTTATTCGACATGTCCACCCGTACCAAGCGCGCCTCCTGTCGCATGGTACGGAAATTGGTAGTTTTTTGAGAGATTTTTCACGTATAGTAGTAGGTATAGGGATGTGACCGCAAATGAAGAAATGGATCGGCTATTTGGGCGTGGCATGCGCTTTAATCGCCATTCTTTATATGATTTTTAGCGACAAGGATACAAGCTCCGTCCATATCAAAGCGGCAGACGGCATACTCGACTTGCGAGAAATGTCCGATTCTCCATTCGTATCGTTAGCCGGCGATTGGAAATTCACGGACAACTCGTTCGTCGCTCCGGATGATTTTTCGAAAAAAGCGGATGATTTGCCCGTTCCTGGGCCCTGGACACCGAATACACAGTGGGGCTCCTACCAGCTCACCGTATATCTGCCTGATCACTGGTCCGATGTCGGTCTTCGCGTACGAAACATTTGGTCCGCTCATACGATCTACATCGATGGCGAAATCGTTGCGGAACAAGGAAAAACGGCCGTCACTAAACAAGAAACGGTTCCGAGCAACCCGTCCTATGAGGCGTACTTTAAACCGGACAGCCGGCAGATTCTAATTACCATTCATGCCTCCAACTTCTACAATGCAAGAGGCGGAATCGTGCTGCCGATCGACATCGGCGATGCCGAATCTATTAAGAAAGACGTAGAGCGGGATCTTGCCCTGGAATGGGCTGCAGTCTTATGCTTGCTGTTATTCGGCATGTACCATTTAACGATCTACTTGCTGCGTACGAAGGACGAGGCCTTCTTATACAGCGGATTATATTTTCTGGTGCTGGCATTCGTTATCGCCTTCCGTGGAGAGCGGATGCTTCTGCGCGAGTTCCCGTCGTTTCCTTTCGAGCTGTACTTTCGACTGCAAGACGCCATTACATACTTGAGCCCCATCTTGCTGCTTTACTTTATTGTCAAAATGATTCCTTCCGCTATGAAGCGAAGGACACTCATTCTGCTTTTGCTACCGCTCCTCGTCTATGCATCATTAAATGTCATTCTTCCGGCAAGAACCTTGTCGGGTATTCAGTATCCGTTTTTTTACTATATGGACGTATTATTTCTCGTCGTTATCGCTCGCATCGGTTATTTGACGATTAAAAATCGCATTTCAATACGCAGAAACGAAGCCGTCATTCTCATCTCGATGCTGCTGTTTCTGGCGATTTTCGCAATAAGCGGCTCGTCGGACAGCTTATTCTTCTCTGGCCGCAACAGTTGGAACCGCATCGGATTGATCGGAAGCGTATTGTCGATGAACGTATTTCTCGGCATCCGTCTCATGAACCGGACAGAGGAATCAGAGCGGCTGACCGTCCGATTGCAGAAGGCCAACGATACGAAGGATGATTTCTTGAAAGTCGCAACGCAGGATTTGCAGAAACCATTGCATGATGCCATCCATTTGATTAAATCGATTGCCCGAGAGCGCAATCACCATAAACAGGGCGAGCAGCTATACTTAGCCGAACAGCTTATTGGCAACATGGTGTATGTGCTGAGAGATTTGAATGATTTTACCCGCATTCGATTTGACGATTACGCGATTCAGCTGAGGTCCACCAATCTCCAGATGGTCATGCACCATGCCCTTCAGCTAATGCAGCTTACATTCGCGAAGAAAAAGATTCACATCGATGAGAAGATATCGAAGCAGCTTTATGTATGGGCGGACGAGCAGGCTTTGGCGCAAGTGCTCCTGCGTATGATGACCGAGATTGCTCAAGATACTGCGGAAGACAGCCTGACCATTGAAGCCGTGCGGGCTGGAACGGATATCCTGCTTCATGTGGAGACGACCCGCAAGGCCATCGCGACAAGCGGGGACCGGCAGCATTCTTCAGGGCTCATGATGACGGTGGAGCTTGTTCAACAAATGAATGGAAGCATCAAATATAAGCGTACCGAGAACAGCATCACCTGCACACTCAAGCTGGCTTTCAGCGAATACAAGGAGCCGGATACCTTCACGGGGCATAACTACCATTTACAAGCTGCCGCATCTGCAGAAGAACGTGAACTGCAGACGCTGCTCATTGTCGACGACGATGTGATACACGGGGAAGTGATGCGGGGCATATTGAGCGATACCTACAAAATACGAATTGCTTATACCGCGCAAGAAGCGCTCGACTATTACAGCAACCACCCGGACATCTCAATGATTATGATTGATGATATTATCCCAGGCAGCATGAACAGTCTCGAATTGCTTCAGAAAATCCGTTTACAGTCGTCCCTGATGGAGCTTCCGATTCTGATGATGATTTCTTCGGAATATCCAAGACATATTGAGACCATCTTTGCCTCGGGCGCTAATGATTACATTATTAAGCCTTTCTCGAAAGAGACATTGATGGCGAGGCTGAACGCTGTCGAACAAACGAAGCAATCGATGCAGAAAGCGATCGAATATGAAATGGCGTTTTTACAAACCCAGATTAAACCGCACTTTCTATATAATGCGTTAAGCAACATCATCTCCTTCTGCTACACCGATGGGGAACGTGCCGCTTACCTTCTGACGATGCTCAGTTCCTTCCTCCGCTATATCTTTGAGACAAGCCGGGACGGACAATTCTCTACCGTGCAAAAGGAACTGGAGATCATTGAGGCTTATGTTGAGGTGGAGAAAGCCAGATTTGGAGAGCGGCTAACGTTCGCCTATGACATCGATCCGCTTATCACCGCCGAGAGCATTCGGATTCCTAGCCTGCTCTTGCAGCCTTTAGTTGAAAACGCCATTCGCCACGGCTTATTCGACAAAGAAGGCCCGGGACATGTTCAGGTATCCATCTATAAGCATGAGTCGTTGTTACATATTCAGGTCTCCGATGACGGCGTAGGCATGACAACAGAACGCCGGGCTCAATTAATGGAGGGAGGAACAGCTAACGTCGGCATTGGGTTTACGAATGTGCGCCGGCGCGTGCTTGATCTTACTCAAGGCAGTCTGGACATCGAAGCATTGCCAGGCAAGGGAACAACCATTCAAATTACGATTCCGATCAAGGAGGGACTGCATGATGTGGAAAGTTATTCTCGTTGAGGATGAGAAGCCGATACTAGGTCTGCATGCCAGATTGCTTGAAACCTACGGTCCCTTTGAAATTGTTGGCCGTTTCGAATCGCCATTCGAGGCGCTGCAGGAAATTCCGAGGCTGACTGTAGACGCACTGCTCCTCGACATTGAGATGCCGAGAATGACAGGTCTTCAGCTTGCTCAAAGCTTAGTGGAGAGCGGCATTGACGTACCGGTCATATTCACAACGGCCCACCAGCAATATGCCGTGCAAGCCTTTCGTGTCCAAGCACTCGATTATCTCTTGAAGCCAATGACTCCTAATACGGTGAAGCAGCTTGACGAGCGCCTTCAGAAATATTACGGGAAGAAAGAGAAGCCTGCCCTTAAGAAAGAGCTTGACGTTCAGCTGTACGGAGAAGCATCCGTCAAGAAAAGCGGGCAGCTTGTGAAATGGCCGACTCGTATTACGGAGGAGCTGTTCTACTATTTTCTGCTGCATGAAAATAAACTTTGCTTAAAGTGGCGGATCATTGATGATCTATGGCCGAATATTGAGGAAAGCCGTGCTCTCCCTAACCTGTACAATACAATTTACCGCATGCGGCAGTTGTTCATGGAGCTCGATGTGCCTATCGCCATTGAGCGCATAAACGACGGGTATATCATGAATGCCAACAACAGCGTCATCCTGCAGCCAAAAGAACGTTCGGATGCACTGCTGCTGGAATCAAAGGGGTATTTATGGGCGTATCAATTGGAGACGAACTGAACCCTAACGAAGACAACGAATAATTCGGATATTGGTTAAATTATGCGCACCCGCCGAATAGAGTAGAAGTAGATTGACAAGTCGGGAGGTATCGGCGGGTGCAAATACATACCGTACGAAGAGGAGAATCCGTCT
Organism: Paenibacillus radicis (ex Gao et al. 2016); assembly: GCF_014641555.1. Classification (GTDB taxonomy): domain Bacteria; phylum Bacillota; class Bacilli; order Paenibacillales; family Paenibacillaceae; genus Pristimantibacillus; species Pristimantibacillus radicis. The sequence continues at coordinate 98,688 of NZ_BMHY01000008.1, read as the reverse complement.
GGCAGCTCGCCAGACAATACGGGGTGAGCGTGGAGGCCATTGCCGGGGTGAACGGATTGGAAGATCCGAACAGGCTCGTAATCGGCCAGGCTGTCATCATTTCGACAAGCGCCGGCAGCCATACGGTATTGCCCGGTGAGACGCTGTGGTCCATCTCTCAGCGATATGGAGCAACGCTGCAGGAGCTTGCCATCGTGAACGGGCTGAGCAATCCCGCCCTTATCTACCCCGGTCAAATCATCCGTATACCACAACCGGTCAAGCCGGTCATTGAGGTTAACGGTTACACGGAGAAATTCAATGAGCAGGGCGTCGCTATAACGAATGATATCGCTCCCTACCTCACATACATAAGTCCATTCAGCTATCGCGTTCAGCCTGACGGCTCTTTAAGCGCATTGGATGATGCTGCGGTTATACAAGCGGCATATGGACAAAAAGCGGCTCCGACGATGGTGATTACCAACTTCGAAGACGGCAGCTTCAGCACCGCCATTGCCCATGCCGTACTTACAGATCAGACCGTTCAAAACCAGCTTGTCGCCAATATTCTCGGAACGATGCGGTATAAGGGCTACATGACGCTCAATGTTGATTTTGAATATGTTGCGCCAGCAGAGCGCGAGCTATACAACCGTTTTTTACAGCGGCTCGTCTATACGCTCCACCCGCACGGCTATCTTGTCTCTACGGCGCTTGCGCCTAAGCTGACAGGCGATCAGAAAGGGACGCTCTACGAAGCGCATGACTATGAGGCACATGGCCGCATTGTCGACTTCGTTGTACTGATGACCTATGAATGGGGCTGGTCCGGCGGAGCACCGCTAGCCGTTGCTCCGCTGAACGAGGTCGTCAAAGTACTGCAATACGCCCTTTCCGTTATTCCGCCGGACAAAATCGTCATGGGCATGCCCCTGTACGGCTATGACTGGACTTTGCCTTACGCAAAGGGCAATAAGTGGGCACCCTCCATCAGCCCTCAGGAAGCGGTTGCTCAAGCCGCCAGGTTCGGCGCAGAAATTCATTATGATCCCGAATCGCAATCGCCATATTATCACTACTACGATGAGCAAGGGCATGAGCATGTGGTCTGGTACGAGGATGCGCGCAGCGTACAAGCCAAGTTCAATATCGTAAAGCTGTTCAATCTCCGAGGTGTCAGCTACTGGGTGCTCGGCGTTCCGTTTCCGCAGAACTGGTATGTACTCAAGGAAAACTTCCGGATCAAGAAGCTGCTGTAGCTGCTGCTATATCCGCATCTGCCATCCATTTCATTCACGTTGGCTCTCCCGCCGACCGGCACTTGTTTGCAGGTACTGAGTAGCAGCTCGCAAATCGGCACTTATTTGTAGGTGTAGAGCTACGATCGGCACGTTTTTTCGCAATAGTGTCGTCTTCTTTCCTTATTTTCAGCCACTTTGGCGCTTTATCTGCATTAAGGTCAATAAGTTCACAACAGCGGAAACGGATTTCTGAATAGAGAAAAAACTTCACTTATATCGTAAAATGGCCGTCGATTGAACGAAATTTGCTCCATTTAGAGAAAACGGGCGACATAATAGCGGAATTATTTTCGCAACACGATCAAGCACTCCAATCCACTCCCCCAGTCAACAGCCTGACAACACAAAAAGCCCGGCAGCCATCATCGCACGCGATGATAACTGCCGGGCTTTACTATTCTAACTGCCTTACTGCCTTAATGTCATTCTTACTTGCCTCTTACTCGCCTTGGCTCGCAAGCTTGCCATTCACAAGCTTGTCGCCTTCGGCTGAACCTTCTTCAGGCGCTTTATTCGATGTGCGAAGCGGAATTTCTTTAATAAAGAATGTCAGTACAACCGCGACTACCAGAATCAGTGCGCCTGTAAGGAACACGGTCGACAACGAGGAGCTAAGCGCATCGCGCAGCATTTCGATGACCTTTTGGAAAATGGGCTGAACGTCAGCTGGCAAGCTTTCCATCGTGCTTTTCAGCGCAGGTTGGTCCGTCAGCATTTGCGGGTTCGCGAACTTCGCGAATTTCTCCGCAACGGCCGGATCAAGCTTCGACAAGTCTGCACCGTGTCCGGTTTTAGCCAGGTCGGTCAAGTTATGCTTCAGGCTTGAAGCCAATACCGTACCCATTACTGCGATACCGATCGTACCGCCAAGGTTACGGAATAGTTGCATCGTTGCTGTAGCCGCACCCAGTTCTTTATGCGGTACTGCGTTCTGGATCGTCAGCGAGAACACCGGCATACCCAGACCAAGTCCTAAGCCGAAAATAATCATCGCCAGAACGGCCATCCATACGCTGTTCATAAATACCATGATAACCATGCCCGCAAGCATGATCGGCATACCGATCAAAGCAAAACGTTTGTACTTGCCTGTTTTGCTAATAAGCGAGCCGCCGATTGCACTCGTAATAACCATACCGATCGACATCGGCATTGTGACATAGCCGGCATGTGTCGGCGAGATTGCCAATACGCCTTGTACGAAGAACGACAGGTAGATGAGTGCGCCCATCATGCCGAAGTTCATAATAAAGCCGATTACGTTGGACAGCGTAACGGTTTTGTTTCGGAACATCTGAAGCGGAAGCACCGGATTTCTAGCCGATCTTTCGATCAGAAGGAAAATGATTAATGATACAAGCGTAATACCGAACAGGCCGATAATTTCAGTCGAAGCCCATTCGTACTTGGAGCCTGCCCAAGTGAACGCAAGCAGAAGCGGAACGATAGTCGTCGTCAGGAACAAAGAACCAAGATAATCGATCGACTCGCCTTTTTTGTGTTCCGTTTTCGGGAACAGGAACAGGATCATCGCAAAAGCGACAACACCCAGCGGCAGGAAGATCCAGAATACCCAGTGCCATGCGAGATGGTCGATGATGTAACCGCCAAGAGTTGGTCCAATAACACTGGAAAAGCCGAATACAGCGGTCATTAGACCGGTCCATTTACCACGTTCACGCGGCGGGAACAAATCGCCTACTGCGGTAAAAGCAGTTGCCATAATAATACCGGCACCTACACCTTGAATGCCGCGGAATGTAATAAACTGATAAACGTCAGTAGCCAAGCCGGAAGTGAAAGCGCCGATAACGAACAATAATATACCGACGAGCAAGAACGGCTTCCTACCATAAATATCGGACAGCTTGCCGACCAGTACCGTTGCGATTGTGGAGGTCAACATGTAAATCGTAATCGTCCAGGTGTACAGCTCCATCCCATCCAAAATTGCAATGATACGAGGCATTGCCGTACTAACGATCGTCTGGTTGATGGCTGCGAAGAACATCGCGACCATAATAGCGACCATAATGGTTAACTTGCGCTTGCTTGATAAGTGCTCCATGATTGTCTTTTCTCCTTATGATTATAATTTCTCTATATTCGCAATCAGCTGCGCAAAAATGCGCTTCAAATGCTGAATGTCTTCATCCGGCAAACTTGTAAATAATGATAAAATGGTCTCGCTTTGCGATTCGAGCAGCTCTTCAATCATTAATTTGCCCTTTGACGTGATTTCAATGTAGACAACTCGCCGGTCATCTGTTGCCCGCTCGCGTACGACGTAATCTTCGGCAACAAGCTTATCAGCTACACCAGTAATCGCGCCAGATGTGAGTCCCATCGATTCGGCCAGCTCGGAAACTTTAAGCCTTTTTTCCAAATGAAGGCGGTACATCATCTTGAATTGCGTATAGGATAAATTGTGCGTCATTCGTTTGTTCCATTCTTGATTAATTGAACGAAGCACACTGCGGAACTGCCCTGAGAATGCAATCAGCTCAGCGCTTCTGTCCATCCCAATCCCCCCCTTTCGCATTTGCAGGAGCCTAATTTATCATTTACGCTCGGGCGAATTACTTTAGAACTAAAACAATTAACAGCAAAGTATTTACTACTATATATCTATTTCGTGAAGCAGTCAATTGACAAAAAAAGCCTTCCGCAGGGCTGCAGACGTCTGACGTCGGCATATTCCCTTGCAGAAGGCTTTAATCTTGATAAAGCTCGTTATCGCACCGTTTTATGCATCAATCCAAACTGTTTTCTCCGAAGCTGGCGTTCTTTTGCCGTCCGGCGGAGTCATATCGGGATAACCAAGATAAATTAAACCGACAAGCTGCTCCTCCGCATCAAGTCCAAACGTATCCTTCATAAGCGGATGATACATCGGATCTCCGGAACGCCATACGCCTGCCAAGCCGTTATCATGTGCCGACAGCAGCAGGTTTTGGACGGCCGCATGAGAAGCGGCGATCTCTTCAACCAGCGTTGCCCGCGGATCGTCGGAAGGCGAGCATACAGCAGCGATCACGACCGGGCTGCGGAATGCTTTCGCACGTTCCTTCTCCAGACGCTCTTCCAGCGCTGCACCGATTCCAGTGTCCAAGGACGCAAGTGCAACGCGGGCATAGCCCTCGCCCAGCTTCGATCTGCCCTCGCCAGTCATGACGATAAATTTCCATGGCTGCGTATTGAAATGACTTGGAGCCCATGTTGCGGCTTCCAGTATTTTTTCGATTACAGCCCGATCAACCGGGTCTTTCTTCAGGCGCCCAATTGATCTTCTGGTGCGAATAGCTTCTTCTAAATTCACGACAACCTCTCCCTTATGGCACTTATTTCACACTTATTTCATTCTGTGTCCAACTTTAATTGAACCAGCTCGCGTACTCCCCGTATCCTTCTTTCTCCAGATCAGCCCGCGGAATAAACCGCAGCGATGCAGAGTTAATGCAGTAGCGAAGTCCGTTCGGGCCAGGACCGTCATTAAACACATGACCCAAATGCGAGTCTCCTTCCGTGCTGCGAACTTCCGTACGAACCATGAAGTGGCTCGTGTCGGTCAGTTCTTTAACGGCCGATTCTTTCAAAGGTTTCGTAAAGCTTGGCCAGCCGCAGCCTGAATCGTATTTCTCACGGGAGCTGAATAGAGGCTCGCCAGAGACGATATCGACGTACAGCCCTTCTTCTTTGTGATCATAGAACTCGCCCGTAAAAGCGCGCTCCGTCGCATTGTTCTGCGTCACTTCATACTGCAGCGGCGTCAAGCGGCTTTTCAGCTCGTCTTTATTTTTGTTAACCGTCCAATTTTGCTCAATAAATGCGTCACGTCCTGAGCCTTTGCGATACATTTTATAACGTAGCTTATTGGTATGGTGATAGCCCTGATGATAGTCCTCTGCCGGATAAAAAGGCTTCGCAGGCTCGATCTCCGTCACGATAGGACGATCGAAACGACCGCTTGCCTGAAGCTCCGCTTTGGAAGCCTCTGCTTTCACCCGTTGCTCTTCTGTATAGTAAAAGATTGCCGGCCGGTACGATTCGCCCCGGTCATGGAATTGTCCGCCTGCATCGGTAGGATCGGTCTGGCGCCAATAAACGTTCAGCAGCTTCTCATACGAGAAAACTTGCGGGTCAAATGTAATATGAACGACTTCGGCATGACCTGTCGTATCTGAGCATACCTCTTCGTAAGTCGGGTTTTCCGTATGTCCTCCGCTATAGCCGGATACAACAGACAAAATACCTGGCGTCTCCTCAAACGGCTGTACCATGCACCAGAAGCAACCGCCTGCAAACATCGCTTGTTCCACTTGCTGACTCATATATCGAACCCTCCTAAAAAGTTTTGTAAAGCAAAACTTACTTCGTAAGCATCTGCTTAGGTTTGTAAAGCAAAACTTACTTCGTAAGCATCTGCTTAGTTTTGTAAAGCAAAACTTACTTCGTAAGCATGCTAAGTCTTGTAGTTATTTCGTGAAGCACCATACGCCTGTGCTCCGTTTATACGGAAGCACCTAAGCAAGCATATACCCCGTTTTTACGGAAGCCAAACTTGCTTCATAAGCTCATCCTTCAAGCTCTGTTGACTCCTATTATAACGCATCTAGTCAATCCCACAAACTGCTGGGCAGACCTGGACGCTTTTCTTTGTTACAATGTAGTGACACCCGCAACATTCGCCATCATTCGACCGTTTTATTGTATAGCTATTGGTTGAACGCAGTTCGTTCACTTCCCATCTTCCTAACTAATCACGACACAGAAGAGGTGAACGCATAACATGTCTAATCATGCACCGTTGGAGCCGGCCGCATCCTCGATCTACGAGCGATCGCCCAGGACTCGGAGGAGCAAAAGGTATTTCTTCTTATTTATAATGGTCTGGCTCATGCTGATTTTAATCGGCATCGCCGGCGCCAAGCTTTACAGCGATCATATTCAGCGGCAAGTAGCCGCCGACCTGGAACGCCAGACCGCTTCGCAAATCGCCGATATGCAGAAGCAGTACGAGGAACGCCTGGACAAGCTGGAAGCCAGCTATAAAGAGGACCTCGCCAGTCTGGAAGGAAAGGTCGACGCGCTTAATGAGCTGCTTACCTTTACAAAAGATAACGCCGATGTCAAAACGGATAATAGTAATAAGCTGTATAGCCAGTTAAATGAAGTGAAGAAGAAGCTGAACGAACTGCAAAAAAGCTTGGATGTGCTGAAATGAACAACAACAGTGTCCGCTACCTAAATCGTACGCTGCTGCTTGCTTGCACGCCCTTTCTAGGCGTGCTGGTCTGGCTATTGTTCGCCGACGTGGCCGTCGTAATGGGCGAGAGCGCCTTTCCTAAGCTAGAATCAAGCGCTGCTGAAGGGCAAGCTCCTCAGCCAGCCGCTAACGCGGTAGAGGGACTGAGCAAAGCGCAAGAGACGGCTTCCGAGACGAGCCAGTCGATCAAAAAGCAAATTAAGCTGTATAACCAAACGAATGAAGAAATGAAGCAAATCGTCAATAAGGCGACAACTCAAGCCAAACGGCCTTATGAAATCTATGACCGGATCATTACTTCCAAGCTCGGCAAGCCTTCCGGGACGATCGATACGAAGAACATAAGAGCGCAATTGTTCTACATAGAGGCGGATTACTTCAAAGCCTATGCGTTGAAGCTGAAGCTGAAGACCGGGGAAGCCATGCAAATGGCGCTTGGCGGCGACCGTTACGGCGGCGCTGAGACGACGCTGGCAGCCGTCAAACGAACAGGAGCCTTTGCGGGTGTCAATGCAGGGGGATTTGCCGACGGCAGCGGAAGCCGTTACCCGCTCAGCACAACGATGCTTAACGGAGAGTATGTAGGAGGCTTTGAGCCATCATATTCCGACCTGTTCTTCGTCGGATTGAATGAAAGCAATGAATTAGTCGGCGGCAAGTTCACTAACCGTCAGGAGCTTGATAACAAGAACGTCAAATTCGGTGCATCCTTCGTTCCCGTGCTGTTGAAAAATGGCATGTCAACGACGATTCCGCCGAAATGGCAGTCCAGTCCGGCTCGTGCTCCTCGTACCGTCATCGCCAATTACAAAGACGATCAATTGCTAGTCCTCGTTGTGGACGGACGCAATGAAGGCGGAAGCTCCGGCGCTACGCTGGCCGAGCTGCAACTGCTCCTTCGCCGTTATGGCGCGGTAGACGGCTACAACCTGGACGGCGGCGGTTCATCCTCTCTTGTCTGGAACGGACGCGTTATTAACAAACCGTCGGACGGTCAGCTTCGCAAGCTGCCGACTAACTTTTTATTCTTCAAATAATAGGTATGGCCTCATTTATTCCTTATAAAACAAAGAAGCGGCGCCCGAGGCCAATGTCATTAAGCTAAGTTAACTTAATGACATTGGCCCGAAGGGTGCCGCTTCTTTCTACTGCCGGGGCGCCGGTCCAATCCGCCTCCAGCTTATTCTCTTCTATGCTAGAGCTTCGCTTATTCTCCGCCGAGGAAAATGAAGCGTCCCAGCACGAGCGCTGCGATAATCCACATCAGCCAGTGAACTTTGTATTTGCCTTTGCCAGTTACGTTAGCAACCGTTGCAAGCAATACGTAAGTCACTACACCAAACGAAATGCCGTTCGCAATGTTGTAAGTGAAAGGCATCAGCGCCAGCGTCAAGAACGAAGGAATCGCATAAACCATATCGGAGAAGTCGATCTCTTTGATCGATTGCATCATCAGTACGCCGACGATGATCAAAGCTGCATTCGTTGCCGAACCCGGAACGAGTGCAATGACCGGTGCTACGAAGATCGCGATCAGGAAGCAAATGCCTGTCGTAACTGACGTCAGGCCTGTCCGTCCGCCTTGCGCCACACCTGCAGAGCTTTCTACGAATGCCGTTACCGTACTCGTACCCAGCATTGCGCCGCCGCTTACGCCGATCGCATCGACGAACATTGCTTTGCCGACGCGTTTCTTGCCTTCTTCTTTATCTTTCATTAGACCGGCACGGTTTGCTGTACCAACAAGCGTTCCGAACGTATCGAACAGCTCAACGAACGTGAAGGTTAGAATAACCGTTACCAGACCTACTTCAATAACACCTGCAAAATCGAAATGTACAAAATTCAATTTACCGAAATCAGGAACCCATGTTTTGCCTGTCAGTGTTTCTTTCACATTGGTTTGACCCGTAAGTAAGGAAATAACGGTTGTGCCGACGATACCGAACAAAATGGCGCCCGGTACACGCAGCACCATCAGAACTGCGATCAGAACGAGACCAACAATCGTCATGTACACATCAGGCGAAGCAAGATGTCCCAAGTGAATAACCGTTTCAGGACCAGCCAAGTCTGTGTAGGCGCCTGCTTTCACATCGCCAAACGTTGTAGCCGCAATCGTCATCAGGCCGCTGCCTTTCAGACCGATAATGGCGATAAACAAGCCGATACCAACGGTAATGGCATGCTTCAAGCTGTCTGGTACCGCTGTGATCATCATCTGACGAATTTGCGTCAGTGTGAGAATAATGAATATGATACCGGAAATAAATACGGCAGTCAGACCCATTTCAATCGAGATCGGCTTGTTTGTCGCCGCCGATGAAATGATGACCGATGCAAAATACGCATTAAGCCCCATCCCAGGTGCAAGCGCTACCGGGAAGTTCACGAACAAGCCCATTGCGATCGAGAAAATACCCGCTGACAACGCCGTCGCCAAAAATACGGCCGTCCAATCCAAGCCGGCTGGCGTCAGAATAATCGGGTTGACGGCCAAAATATAAGCCATCGTCATAAATGTCGTCAGACCGGCCATAATTTCCGTTCTGATGTTAGAACCGTGTTCCTTTAGCTTAAAGAAACGTTCCATTATTAACATAACCCCCCAAAAATGTGTGCAAGCAGTACAAAGAGCCTAGGAATTGGGACATGCGGACTACCGCAAATCTCATCTCCTAGGCTCTGCAAAACGCGGAAAAGTATTCCGTGGACCGACGGACTTTCCCTCGCCTTTCGTAGCCTGATCATTTACGGTGATCGAGTAGAGACTCTCAAGCCAATTCTTGAGATTATACGAAAAGAGTTATAAAGTTATATGTTTGCCGTCTCTTATTCTAAAGATCAACGATTCCTTTTGTCAATAGATTTCACGAACGTTACCATCATAACTTACTGTATTATTCGGTTTTAACCAAGCATTGGCAATAAGGCACGAAGTTCATCATGATCGGGGCGTCTGCCATAATCCGCGATTTCGAACGGTTCGGCATATCGGACCTTTGCGGCATGCGCGCCGTATTCTCGGTCTAAAGTCGCAGTCATCTCCGGCGACACGTCCAAGAAGCTGCTCCAATGCTCCAGAATATATTCCCGTTTTGCCTCCCAGCCTTGCGGAACCTGATCCAGCAAGCCCCGCTGCCAAGGCGCGAACTCATAGAACTGGGAAGCATGGGCATCGCAGCTTAGCAGCTTTTTCTCCAGTACGGGGCCAATGTCTACGACGATATCCGCGGTGTAAGAGGCGCGTTTGCCATAGTCCGGCATTAACAGGAACAACGGCGAGCTTTCCAGCGGCGGTGTATCCGGCACCGTATTTGGAACCTTCGCTATGAAATCCGCGGCATCACGTACAAGTCTTCCTGCATTCCGATTGTCCACATGTCCGGTACCCTCGGGATGGAAGGTAATGACGATATCTGCTTGCCAATCGCGAATTTGCCGGATGACCTCCTCCCGCACCTCAAATCCGGTCGTCAGCCTGCCGTCGGAGATCGGCAATATGCTGTAGGCCAGCACTCCGAGCCGTTTCGCCGCCTCCACAGCCTCCGCCGCTCTACGCTCCACCAGCTCTTGTCCGCTGATCGCATAATGGCCGCAATCGCCATTCGTCAGCGAGACGAACTTCACCCGGTGTCCAAGCTCTGCGAACAGTGCCGATGTCCCTCCTGCATAAATCTCCGCTTCGTCTGGATGAGCCGCGATAATAATTACGTTAATTGGTGTTGTCATTGTCCGTGTCTCCTCATTGTGCTTCGTTTGTAATAATGGGTGCATTCGATTCTCTCAGCCTTCTCTTAACCTTTCACTGCGCCAGCCGTTAACCCTTTAATAACCGTTTCCTGGGAAAAAATATAAAGCACGAGCAGCGGCAAAATGGATATCGCGATTGCCGCCATCATCGCCCCGTAATCGGTGCCGTAAGCATTCGATACGAGCGATAGCAATACCGAGATCGGCTGCATATCGCGAATCGGCAAGTAGACGAGCGGCAGCAGCAGCTCGTTGTACGACCACAGAAAGACCATGATCGATACTGTAGCGAAGATCGGCAGCGACAACGGCAGCGTGATGCGGTAGAAAATTTTCCAAATCGCCGCTCCATCCATTACCGCCGCCTCCTCCAGCTCGCCCGGCAAGGAAGCCATAAAGCCCGTCATCATCATAATTGCGAAGCTCAAATTGCCTGCGATTTGGGGCAAGATGACGGATAAATACGTTCCGTTCAAGCCAAGCCTCTCGATAATGACGAAGTTGGGTATAATGACGGCAAATTGCGGCAGCAGCATGCAAACGACAAATACATAATTGAAATACGGTTTAAGTCCAAACTTGAATCTCGCTAATATGAAAGCGGCCAATCCGCCGAACAGCGATACGCCCAGTACGACAGATCCCGATATGATCAAACTGTTGACGAAGCCTTTGACGATATTGATATTGCCATACTCGTTCAGCTTCAAATAGTTCGTAAAACTAAAGTGTTGCGGCAGTGCAAAGGACTGCATTAAGATTTCATCCGACGTTTTAAAGCTGTTCAGCAGTACCCATAACAGCGGCAAGATCGTCGTGCACGCCCACAGGACGAGCAGCGCATAGACCGCAAGCTTTGCTCCGCTTGGCCGAAGCCCCATATTCACCATATCCGTATCCCCTTCTTAAGCAGGCTAGCCGACGGCATCTTTTTTGACGAGCCGATTGAGCGCTACTGTAATCACAATGCCCAGTACCATCATGGCAATGACGATCGTACTCGCATAACCGGCGTTTTGGCCGTTGAATGCTTTCGTATACATATAGGTGCTGAGCAGCTCGCTCGAATTAAGCGGCCCGCCCTTCGTCACGATATAGACAACGTCGAACACCTTCAGCGCCCCAGCGGTTGCGAGCGTCAAGCAAGAAGCGATGACATCCCGTAAAAGCGGAATCGTAATGTAGATCGAACGGCGATAGCCGGTAATGCCATCGAGCGTAGCAGATTCATAGATTTCCTCTGGGATTTTGGACATCCCCGTCAGGAAAATAACGAAATAAAAGCCGACATATTGCCATAAAATCGGAATCAATACGAGGTAGATCGCGCTCTTTTCCGTCAGCCATACCTGCTCTCCCCAGCCAAAGACCCGCATAACCGCGTTCAGCAAGCCATAATCGTAGTTATAAATTAAGGAGAACATCAAACCGATGGCTGTACCGGAAATGACGATCGGGAAAAAGAATACCGTACGGAAAAACTTAAAGCCGCGCTTGATGCTGTCGGTCAGCAGCGCTAGCACCAGACCGCCCCCCGCTTGAAGCAGAACTGCACCAATAACGAGGATAAATGTGTTTTTGAACGCAATACCGACAACCGGGTCCGCAATCAATTGCCGATAGTTGGCCAAACCGTTGAAATGCTTCGTATTCGAGAAATTGTACCAGTCTGTGAAGCTGTAATAGACGGACTGCCCCAGCGGGTACAGCAAAAATATAGCCAGCAGCAGCATCGTTGGCGCCAGAAACAGTACGATATATCGTTTATCTTGGAAAATCACGGCTGAACGCCTCCCTTTCTATCATTCCTCGTGCCGTCCGGGAACGCGACGACGTTCCCGGAGCGGAACTCGGAGCGCAGCCTATTTGGTCGCTTTATCGTTCAACTTCTTCGCTTCGGCCAGCACTTCCTCGGCTGTCTTCTTGCCGCCGGAGAGGTAGGCCAATCCTTTGGTGAATTCCGTATACGATTCGCGCGTCACGTAAGAGTCAATCGGCATTACGAAATCCTTCGCCGCAGCGACCATCGCATTACCGTCGGTCAACAACTTAGCCGTTTCATTCGTTGCGGTCGCCTGAACCGCATAGGTGCCGCCGATTTCAGCGAATTTACCCGCAACCTCCGGGGACGTAATGAACTTAATGAATTCAAGCGCCATCGCGTATTTGTCTTGATCCTTGTTGTTTTTCATATACCAGCCCGAGCCGAAGCCCGACACGATCATATTCTCGCCTTTGCCGCCCGGTACGAGCGGGAACGGCAAGATTTCAATCCCTTCAATCTTGCTGTTGCCAGCAGCCGTCCACGAGCCGTTGAACATCATCGCCGCCTTGCCGCCGGAGAATAAAGCCTGCGCTTTCTCGTCATCCAGCGTCAGCGCATCTTTCGGGAACGCTTTTTTCTCGCTAAGCTCGCGGAAGATGTTCAATGCTGGCGCCCACGAAGCATCGTAAGCCTTTTGCTGGCCTTCAGGTCCCACTTGAGAGAGCACGAGGGCTTCCTGCAAATACGGGGTCGTCAGCGACGTCGCGAAAGGAATAATGTCATTGGCCGCAAACGTATCTACCGCTTTCATAAATGCATCGTAGGTTGCAGGAGCTTCCAGCTGATACTTGTCGAACAAGGTTTTGTTCCAGAACAGCCCTTCGTAAAAACCGATGTAAGGAAGCGCATACAATTTGCCGTTGTATTTGACTTTATCCATAATGCCGCTATTGAATTGCTTCGCCCATTCCGGGTCTTTCGCCAGCTCATCTTCCCACGATACGATTTCGCCAGACTCGGTCAAAATCGCCGTCTCGCTGCCGTTGAAGTAGAACATTACGTCCGCCAGATTGCCCGTCGCGGCATCAGCCTTTACCTTCGTCCGGAGCGCTTCGTTGTTGACCGGAGTCGACTCGTCGACGATTTTCACATTGGGATGTTTGTCTTTGAACTGCTGAAGTGCATTCGTCCACGCCGGCACCCAAGGGTCGGAGCCCGCAAAGCTTGTCGCTACGCGGAGTGTAATCTCTTTACCTTTGCTCTTGTTTTCTCCCTTGTTATTCCCTCCGGTACCGTTGCTGCCCCCGCACCCCGCCATGAATACCATAACCGCGACTAATACCAATAAGACCGTTGTTGCCTTGCTCCCCGTTTTCTTCATCGCTCAACTCTCCCTTTTCGTTCATTCATCTATTGAAACCCGTAGAGTATCCAATGAGGCGATACTCTTGCCGGGAACCAACCATAATCTATAATTAATTAACTTTATTAATTAATTAAACAAAATCTAATGAGCAAGTCAATTAGATTCCGCTTCCTCCAGAAGCTCGTTGAAAATCATCTCCAAACCGATCGCCACGCCGCCAATCAAAACCGCTTTTGTTTTCAAAGCTGTGTGCACGATTGCTGCCTTCGAGAAAGGCATGAGCGCCTTTACTTCCTCCCTGAGCGTGTCGGTGTATGCGGGCCCCAATGATACGAACCCGCCCCCTAGAACGATTGTATCGAGGTCGAGCAGTTGAAGCAGGTTCACGACAACTGCTGCCAGCATTTGCGCACGTTTCTTCACCTGCCGGACTGCCAGATCGTCACCGGCGAATACAGCCGCCATAATGTCGTTGAAGCCAACCGGCTTGCTCGCAGAAATCTGATGTAAGCTGCTGGCCGCGCCAGCTGCCAGTTCAGCCCGAACGTCGCGTACCAGCGCGCCGATCGATACCTGATCCTGCAGGCGAACCGGAGCAGCATCGCTCGTTCTGATCAGATAACCGGCAATTTCACCCGATGCATGAAAGCTGCCGGGATAAAGCCTGCCATCCAGCACAATGCCGAGTCCAAGACCAACATCTGCGCTTAGAAATACAGCGTTGCTGCAGCCTTGAGCGGAACCGAAGCTCATCTCGCCAATAATGGCGGCATTAATATCTTTTTGCAGGAGCACCTTCGTCAGAAAACGATCGGACAACGGTTCTCTGAAGTTGACCGTTCCTAGCGATTCCAGGTAGGAACCGCATTTCACCAGCCCGCTCTCGCCATCTACCTGTCCAGGTACCGAGATCGAGATCATCAACAGCTGCTCACGGCTAACGCCTGCATGGGTCAGCAGTTCTTCGATTTTGCCTGTCAGCAGCTCCATCAGTTGCCCTAACTCGTATTGCTCGATATCAAATTTCAATTCCTGCACAATTTCGGGCTTCAAGTTCGCAATCGCTACAGTCACACACGGATTGCTCAGATCGACCGCAATAATATAACCGAACTGATCATTCAACCGCAATCGGCTCGCCTTTCGGCCAACCCCTGATGATGCGTCCTCCGTTTCCCGGACAATGCCAAGCTCCACAAGCTGATCTACGTTGGTGCATACGCTTGGTACACTCAGATTCAGCAGCTTCGACAGCTCGCTTCGTGTCGCGCTCTCCCGCTGCCGGATCGTATCTATAATTAAATTTTGGTTCGTAATGCGTACAAATTGCTGCTTTGCCGATTTCTTTGCCAAAAGGAAACCCCATTTCATTCAACCCGTTCATTAATTAGGAAACTTAATTAAACAATAGGCTGGAAAGAAGATGTTGTCAAGCTTTAAAAATAATTGAAGTCGTCTGTGCAACCTGGGATTTCTTGTACTCCCCGGCTGCACTGGCCGTCTTCAATCGTTCTGCTTATTTCCCGTCAAAAAAACGGGGCAGATAGCTGCGGTTCGCTTCCAGCATTTCTTCCAGCATCGGCTTCGCTACGGCAACGTCCGGAACGAGCGGATGGTGAACCATCGCTTGCAGCGCTATGCCTTTATCGCCGCTTATAGCCGCTTCAATCGTCAGCGACTCATAGGTTTTCACCGCATGGATCAGCCCTTTGATGCCTTCTGGAACGCGTTGCGGCGGGATTGGGATTGGACCCTGTCCCGTAACGACACAGTTCACCTCAATGCTGGCGTCATCCGGCAAGAAGTCCAGAATGCCGTTATTGCGGACGTTCAGCGTCTGGATGTCTTTTTTATCCGTATACAGCGAGTGCATCAGGTTGACAGCTGCTTCGGAATAGTAAGCTCCGCCGCGCTGCTCCAGCTGCTTCGGCTTCTCCGACAAATTCACGTCTTTGTACAGCTCGAACAGCTCCGTCTCCACGCGGCTGACAACGTCTGCGCGTGTACCGTTTTTCTCCAGTGAGGTTTTCATTTCGTTAAACATCGTATTCGTCATATAGAAGTAACGAAGGTAGTAGGTCGGAATTGCATTAAGCGAGGTGAGGAAATCCGCGTCCCAGTCAAATGCTGTAACGTTGGTCGCCGAATAATCCTTACCGCCGTTGATCATTTCCTCCAGCTTGTCTTCACCGTGTACATAAGCTGCCGTTACCCAGTGCAAGTGGTTGATGCCGACGAATTCAGGCAATACCTCGCCCTCTGTCACGCCGTATTGCTTCGCCAGAAACTTCTGGAAGTTGATCGGCGAGTTACACAGGCCAACGGTTTTTACTTTGCTGTACTTTTGTACCGCTTCGGTTACGATGCCGGCAGGATTTGTGAAGTTGAGCATCCAAGCATTCGGAGCTAGCTCTTCGATATCTTTGCAAATGTCCAAAATAACCGGAACGGTGCGAAGTGCCTTCAGCATGCCCCCAGGTCCCGTCGTTTCTTGGCCGATAACTCCGTAAGAGATCGGGATATGCTCATCGCGGCGTCTCGCCTCAAGCAAACCGACGCGCATTTGCGTCGTGACGAAATCAGCGCCCGCAATCGCTTCGCGGCGATCGAGCGTCAGGTGCACCTCGATTGGCAAGCCCGCTTTTTCCACCATACGCTTTGCCAACTCGCCTACGATTTCAAGCTTATGACGTCCTTGCTCGATATCAACGAGCCACAGCTCGCGAATCGGCATTTCCGGATATTTTTTAATAAAGCCTTCCACGATCTCAGGTGTATAGGAGGAGCCGCCTCCGATTACTGCTATTTTCAATGCTTTCTTTTCCATGTCGAAATGCCCTCCTTCGAATTTAAAGCGTAATGCTGCGCAGCGCTGCATCTGTGCGCTCATCAATTTCAATGCCGCTATTGTCCATTGCACTCATTAACGCGCCGATAACCGGATCTACGGTCAGCTTTACGACCGATGCGTTTGGCGCTGCTGCTTTAATGCCAACCTTGATCGAATCAACTAGATGCGGGGAACTGCCTTTCGACATCACGCTGCCAGCGAGCACAACATCAAAGGTCTGCTCTTCCATGCCAAGACGCTTGATCAGCGCATTAGCCGCATTCGCATGCTCCAAGCCAACTTCCTCCAAAATGCGGATCGCCACGGCGTCGCCTTGGGATGCCGCTTCGAACATCGTTTTGGCAAGCTCATAGGATGGACGTTTGCCGTTGTCCAGCGCATCGTCATACATTTCCTGAACCGATTGATAGCCAAGCTGATGCGGCACAAGCTCGGTCAGAATCGTCGGCTGCTCTCGTCTTTCCCAGCTGCGGATCGCCGTGCGGAAAGCATGAACTGCCAAATCGCTCCCCGACCCGTGTCCGTCTCCGAACAAATAGCCGAAGCCGCCGTATTGCAGCTCTTCGCCTTTGGCGTTGCGAGCCGCTGCGTTTAAGCCTGTACCGCTAATAATAACTGCGCCATAAGAACGTTTCGTTCCCGCGCGCATGCCGATCATCGTATCGCAAGCAATCGCATGACGCTCATAGCCAAGCGAAGCGATCATGGGACGCAAAATAACATAATCCGGTTCGCGGTCTGCTCCGGCAAGACCGAAGTAAGCGAACGTAATATCTTCCTTGGTTGCATTAGCCGCTTGCAGCGCTTCTGCGCAAGCTCTCTCGATGCTATTTTTCGCTTCGGCATAAGCCGTCTGGTGATTCCCGTTTCCGCCGTAACCGCGGCCAAGCACGCGCCCTGTTTCATCTGTCAACAAAGCATGCGTCTTGCTTCCGCCGGCGTCTATTCCTAGAAAAAGGATAAAGCCCACGCTCCCTTCGTGTTTTCTATACCTTTATTCTAAAACAAAAAAACACCGTTCTCTAATGATAAAGAACGATGTTCTAATACTATCTTACTGTTAATTGAGGGTAAGCCGGAGCTCCGAAGGCAATTTCCCGATATGCTGCTTGAACAGCCTGTTGAAATTGGATAAATTACGGAAGCCGCATTCCGCCGCGATTTCGATAATTTTCGCATCCGTCGTCTCCAGCAGTGTAACCGCATGAGAGAGCCGCAGCTGGATCAAATAGTCCATCGGTGAAGTACCTACCGTCTGTACGAATAAAGCGCTAAATCTAGAGGGGCTGAGATGGGCCGTCTCTGCCAGCTCCTTAAGCGTCCAGGGATGACCGATATAATCCTCGACTCGGCGCAGCGTCTGGCGGATAATCTCCATCCCCCTCGACTGGCTCGCTCCCATGCCGTCCGCCTTTGCAAAGTAGCGATTAACGAACGCGAGAAACCGAAGCATTTGCGCACGAACGACCACTTCGTAATGCGGCTCTTTCGCCTTGTATTCGCCTTCCATCTCCAATAGAACGGAGCCGATGCGCCCCAGCATCGGATGGCTTCTATCAAGAACATTCTCAAAGCGGCTGCCCATCTCGCGGAACGGTGTCAGCAGCTCCGTATCATACCGCTGTTCCAACGCTAAATAGGCAGGATCGAACATGACGATCAGCATGACAAGCCCTTCATTTTCAAAGCCACGATGCAAGTCATTAGAATTAATCAGTACGATATCGCCCTGCTGGAAGTCGCAGCGGTTGCCGTTGATTAAGTAGTGGCCGCTGCCTTTTACAATATAGTTGATTTCAAGAGCCGTATGCCAATGCAGCCGTTGAAAGGGCGGGCTCACCCCTTCGGTCTGCGATATAAGTATCGGAAAAGAGGACGGAAGCTTAATATGATCCCGTATAACGGTTGGATGTCCTTTCATTCCGGTCCCTCCCTTTGCCGCTGATCTGCCTTGCCACTGATATGGTCTAATTATAGCAAAGCGACCCGTCCGGAAGGAAGAGCCTCGACTCGAATCGCACGGAGGACTGGGCTTTGGGCGGGGCAAAAGACTGGTCTCCAGTTGTTCAAATCTCGGGCTGGCGATTGATATACTACTCCTTGGAAATACATACTCGAAAAAAGGAGCACAATGATGAACACAACGACTGGCAGCTTCACCCCCATACCACGGGAGGGAAACGATGAACAAATCCGTAGAGCCCGGAAGGGACTACTTTACTTTTTTGCAATGCTCATCCCGCTCTCCATTCTTAGTTATATGCTAGTATCGAAGCAAACCCCAATGTCGGTACTGCTGCTCATGTGGTCACCGGCCTTGGCTTCAATCTTCGCCCGCATAATAATGCGCGAAGGCTCAGCCGATATTTCCTTGCGGTTCGGAGGGCGCCGTTTCTTTAAGAGTCTTCCGTTCATTCTGTTATTCCCGGTTATGATTGGACTGGTCGCCTATGGAACCGCCTGGGCAACGGGACTCGTCGAATTTGTCGCGCCGGACACTTTTATTAAAGCATCGCCTGTCGTAAAATTCATTGGCCTTCTAGTCGCGCAAATGGCCGTTGGTACCGTTATTGGAATCCTCACTAGTTTCGGCGAGGAGCTTGGCTGGAGAGGTTATATGCTGACCCGACTGTTCCAAGCCCGCATTCCTTCCCCTATGCTGACTAGCGGTATTATCTGGGGGCTCTGGCATCTTCCTGTAATGTTTATGGGACTGTACTATTCCGGTCCTAACCTGGCGTTATCGGCACTATTGTTTATGATCAGCTGCACCTCGATGAGCTACGTGATCGGACGTGTACGCATGACGACCGGCAGCTTGTGGCCTGCCGTACTTCTGCACGCATGCTGGAACGCCGTCATCCAAGACGTTTTCGACGCCTTCTCCCAAGGGAAGAACGCGCTATTATGGACAGGCGAGTCTGGCGTATTTGTTGCCTTGGCCCTGCTTGTTGCAGCTGTGTTGCTGTCGTTTAAGAAGATGCATGTGCGACAGCTTTACTAGGTTGAAGAAACGCCCGCTATTTGCTGAATCTCATGCAAATAGCGGGCGTTTTTATGTTTATTTATGTTCAATATCCTTTAATACACTGAGAGCATAAACCGCTTCTTCACCCATGCCCTCACATTGGTTAAGTACATAATCATAGGTATATTCCGACTCTTGTTTGCTGACAGTGCCGCAACGAAATTCCTGTTTTCCCCGTTCGCCGCTCATTCCGTCCCTTGTGTTATCGATCGTCCAAGTCACACGGGTTCCATTCGAGTGTATATCGTGAATCCAATACCCTCCGTCCACAATCGGCGGTATGACAAGGAGAAAATCCCCTTTTCCCTCTTGATGCCGCAGCACCATTTCGTCCAAGCGTTTCACATCTGCCTGATCCATCCGGTGCAGGACGAACTCATCCTTTTGATTACGTTGATCTCGTGACGTTATGAACTGGAAGACCAGCGCGGTTATAAGCAATACGATAATGACTACGAGTATAGAGATTGTCAGCTTTGTATTGTTCAGAGTCTCACCCCATTTTTTTAGAATAAGCACTAATTGGAAACATATAGGTCAAAATGGATTTCAGCGCCAATAGCAGTTGCAAAGTTTAAGAAGCGACTTTTCAAATAGGTGGCAGGTGTTTCTTCATTTCTCACTTGAATGACTATCATAAACATAAAACTTGTACTCTTATTCCGCTTGATTTCAAGTAGAGCATTCTGCTTACTTTCAAGGCTATCCAGCAGTTCATTTATCTGGTCATTTATATCATAAGAATTCTGATAGCCTGTGCTTAATTCCCAAACGGTTTCATTCCTGTACATTGTTCTCGAATTTCTCAGTTGTGGATGCGGCGATATGATATCCCCTTTGAGATGTTGTTTGGTTGGTGTAATGCCTAGCTTTGAAGATATATTATCCGGCAAGAACTTATCTCCATAAATCATAAAGTACGCCATTACTTTTGTCTGATCTGTATTAGGTTCGACATCATTACTCATTAAATAATCAATGTCGTCACACTCGCTAAATTTATGATCAAACTGACCTTCTTGAATAAAATAAGCAATTAATTCTTCAATACGTTTGCGAGAGCATTCATCTACAAATATCATATTGCTTGAATCAAAATACTTCCCGCCCAAATACTCGCCAGTCCCTTTATATTTTTCAACCAAAGTATACATATTTTTATATGTAATAAAGGATGCGATCCATTTTGATTCATCCTCAAAAGTAACAGTCACATCTGTGTTCATATCATCGATATCACTTATAGTTCCAGACCATTCCTCAGCTTCTATCCATACGATATAGTCCATATTCTTCATTCTATGATCCTCCATCTGTTATCTGGTCGTGAATCAACTGTACCATAGATTGGAATTTTTTGTGATTTTACATTTCGCTTCATTAAGTGACATTGAACATAAAAAACTCTCTCCTATTTGTTAATATACGAATAGAAGAGAGTTTTTTTATGTTAGTTAAGTTTATTCCCACTCAATCGACATAGACCGATTGTCGCCCATGCACATCAAACATTTACAGGGGATTTTACTCACTAGATTGATCAACATTAAGTACATCAAGTAAAAACATGAAAATCGGAATACCGATAATCAATCCCCATATTCCCATGAAATGCTGTGCAAATATAAGGATAATGAACGTATAGAACATCGGTAATTTCGTTTTTTGAGCATATAGTCTTGGGTTTAAAACATAGGTTTCAATTCCATGAATGACGACAATCAAAACGATTGCCCAGATGACCAATGAAAGTCCGCCAATTTGGTATCCAATCATACCTATTGGAATGAAGGAAATGACAACACCTGCAACAGGAATAAGACTCAACAGGAACACCATAATGGTAAGTGCAAATAGATACGGAAAACCTAATATCCATAAACCAGCAATGGTCAAAACCGTATTAAACAAAGCAATCATAAGCTGGACTTCAATCACTTTACCAAAAGAGGATGTGAATTTTTTACCGAAATAATTAAATTCCTTATACAACCATCCTATTTTACTGCTGCCGAATTTCTCTGTGAATTTAACCACTTTATTTTTTTGCATAAGATAGAAGAAACTCAACACAATGACGAAAAGAATCATTTCTACCGATTTACCAAGCTTTAAAATATAGTTGACTGTATTGCCCCAATAACTTTGGAAATCCAATTTTTCAAGCATATCTACAATCAGTTGGGCTGTCTCATTTTGTGGAGGTGAATTCAGGAAATTTATACTGTAATTATACACTCCTGCAACTTGAACCACGAGCTTAGGCACATAATTCAGGAAGCCAATTACGACTCCGGAAATAAGGAGCACATAGATTACGATATTTACGACTATCGGAGATATAGGAATAAACCGGGAAAGTTGCTTCGTAATAAATCCCTCTAAACGCCCTAATACAAAAGTAACCAGGAACAATAGAAGCAATAAATTTATCATATGCCTAAGTATGTACAGCAGAAGCGCGACTATTGCTAAAAACATTATCCTTTTCACGATGTGATTTGAAAAAAACTCTCTTAAAAATACCATTGGCCTTCCTCACTTCTCCCATCCATTATTCATCAAGTCATTAGACTAATTATACTTCTTACGTACCCAATAAAACTACGTTTCTAGTTTATTTAGCGGTAAAGGAATTTTATATACCGATTGGACACTTAAGACGACCTGATACAATGAATTATCCCCACATTCAACGCAAAAAACTCTCTTTTATCTGGTTATAAAACACAAATAAAAGAGAGTCATTTTTAAATACCAGCAGTTGCAGGTAAA
This sequence comes from Paenibacillus radicis (ex Gao et al. 2016), assembly GCF_014641555.1. Taxonomy (GTDB): domain Bacteria; phylum Bacillota; class Bacilli; order Paenibacillales; family Paenibacillaceae; genus Pristimantibacillus; species Pristimantibacillus radicis. The sequence continues at coordinate 76,601 of NZ_BMHY01000008.1, read as the reverse complement.
TGAGAAATCATTTTCAATTTACGTCTGCAGCCTATTCCCACTCAATCGTAGCAGGCGGTTTCGAAGTTACGTCATACACGATACGGTTGACGTTCTCAACTTCGTTAACGATACGGACGGAGATTTTCTCCAGCACGTCCCAAGGGATACGCGCCCAGTCCGCTGTCATACCGTCAATCGAAGTTACGGCGCGAATGCCGACTGTGTACGAATACGTACGTGCGTCACCCATAACGCCAACGCTCTTCATGTTCGGAAGGGCGGTGAAATACTGCCAAATTTCTCTTTTCAGACCGGCTTTGGCAATCTCGTCGTGAAGGATTGCATCGGATTCGCGAACGATCTTCAGCTTGTCCTCCGTTACTTCGCCAAGTACACGGATCGCAAGGCCCGGACCTGGGAACGGTTGACGCCATACGATTTCTTCCGGCAAGCCGCACTCTTCGCCGACTTTACGAACCTCGTCCTTAAACAGCGCTTTAAGCGGCTCAACGAGCTTGAACTTAATATCTTCAGGCAAACCGCCAACGTTATGATGCGATTTGATCGTTTGTGCTGTTGCTGTTCCGCTTTCCACAATATCCGTGTACAGCGTGCCTTGAGCCAAGAATTCAAAGTCATCGAATTTAGCCGACTCTTCTTGGAAAACGTAAATGAATTCGTTGCCGATAATTTTACGTTTTTGCTCCGGATCGTCTACGCCTTTCAGCTTGCTCATAAAGCGCTCGCGAGCGTCGATTTTGACAACCTTCATATCGAACTTGCCGACAAAGGTTTCCATAACGCCATCCGCTTCGCCTTTGCGCAGCAAGTTATGGTCGATAAACATACAAGTCAATTGATCGCCAATCGCTTTGTGCAGCAAAATTGCCACTACAGAGGAGTCAACGCCACCGGACAGCGCGCAAAGTACTTTTTTATCGCCAACTTGTGCACGGATATCGCGGATCGTGTCCTCGATAAACGATTCCATCGTCCAGTTGCCGTCGCAACCGCAAACGTTGTACAGGAAGTTGTGAATCATTTCGTTGCCGTGTTCCGAGTGGCGAACCTCCGGATGGAATTGCACCGCAAAGAACTTGCGATCCGCATTGCTCATTGCAGCGATTGGAGCATGGTCTGTGCTTGCATCCACTTTGAAGCCTTCAGGAAGCTCTACAACGTGGTCGCCGTGGCTCATCCATACCGTTTGACGCTGCTCCAGACCTTGAATCAGATGGCTGTCAGCCGTGAAGTCAACCTCTGCCTTGCCGTACTCACGCTTGCCTGCGCGTTCTACTTTACCGTTCAGTTGATGCGCCATCAGCTGCATGCCGTAGCAAATGCCAAAGATAGGAACGCCGATATCGTAAATGGCCGGATCGACCAGCGGCGATTTTTCCTCATATACGCTAGCCGGTCCTCCCGAGAACACGATGCCTTTCGGCTGCAGTTCGCGGATCCGCTCCACCGGTGTGTTGAATGGCAGCAACTCGCTGTATACGCCCAAATCACGAATGCGGCGTGCGATTAGCTGATTGTATTGTCCTCCAAAGTCGAGAACAACGATGATTTCATTTGGCTTGTTCATTACCGAGCCTCCCTCAATTAATGTAGTAATTATATCTATACCGCTCAAACCGAGTCAAGGTGAAGAGACAGGTTCCGACAATATTTGCGAACTCTAATTTCACGGTTCTGCCATCCTCCGGCTGTAAACCCGCTTTTAACGCCTAAAAAGATGCAATCCGCTCAAGGATATCCAATATTTTGCTCGAATTTGGGAAAATGAAACAATTCGGATAAACGTGCGTAAACATTATCCGAGGTGATTTGAGATGAGCAATCCGTCTCCCAGATTAAGGAATATAGACGGCATTAGAGGTTTTAGTTTGCTGGGCATTTTGCTCGCCAATATGTTTTGTTTTCAGTATGGGATGTGGGGCATGCAGGAGATGAGCTTCTTCTCGCTGTCAGCCGCCGATTCGGCAGCCCATACAATCGTGAAGATCGTTGTGGAGACGAGCTTTATGCCGATTTTCGCATTTTTGTTCGGATTTGGCATGGTTAAAATAAAGGAAAATGTAGAACGCCGCCACGGCTTGGCCGGGCAACCGATCGCTCATTTGGCAAGACGGTTTACGTTTCTGATCGTTATCGGTCTTGTCCATTATATTTTTCTGTGGGAAGGCGATGTCCTCATTAGTTACGGCTTGACGGGCTTTGGCATGCTGCTGTTCCTTCGGGCGAAGCCGCGCACACTATTCATTTGGGGTTTGGTGTTCGCCGTACTCGCCGCTCTATTGAGCTATGGGGCACACAACGATGCTGTTCTCCCGCTGTCCGCTTTGGAAAAGTTTAATGAGAAAACAATAGCCATTTACGGGAGCGGCTCTTTTGCCGAAATTATTCAGCATCGAACGCTGGCGGACCCGCTTGGTATGTATGGCTTTTATCAGGTTTTGAACCTGTTTATCTCTCCAATTGTTGTCGCACCAATGTTTCTTTTCGGCATGTCCGCTGCCAAACTGCAGCTGTTTCACCGGCCCGAGCAAGAGAAAAAGCACTATATCATGCTTGCTGCAGTTTTGATTCCTGCAGGGCTGCTGCTTAAATCAGCAAAGTATTTGCTCCCCGATTTGGGCTGGGCCGGTTCGATCGCCGCTTTGGGCGGTACGATTCTGGCACTTGGCTACCTGTCAGGATTGGCCTTGCTATTCAGCGCAAGACCGGGTTGGCTGTCGGGATGGATGAATCGGTTCGAGAGCGTCGGGCGGCTGTCGATGTCGAATTATTTGCTGCAAACGATCGTTTGCGTATTTGTTTTTTACGGCTTTGGACTTGGGCTGTTTACGAAAATCGGCATTCTCGGCGGTATCGCGCTCGCGTTTGCTATTTTCATCGTCCAATGCTTTGCCAGCCAGCTCTACCTTCGCTATTTCAAGATCGGCCCGATTGAACGCGTGCTGCGCGCTTGGACCGCCTTACGCTGGAAGAGGGTTGAGACGGAAATAGGAAAAGGGGCAAACACCGGACTGTAATCGCGGGCAGGGCCAACATGCATGCCATCCGCTGCAAAACAACAAAATTAGAGATTGGAGTGAACCAGAGATGACGGAAAAGCTGCTTTTAGTAAAACCAACAGTCGATCTGCAATTGCCTTATGTTGATTTTTATGAGGAATGGAAACAAAGCGGCGAGGATCTGGTCCCTTGGGTGATTGGCAAGGATCCTTCCGATTTCCGTTCAATGGTTCAATTTCTTCTCGATAATGAAAAAGAGGGGACGCGTCCCTACGACCAAGTCCCGGATTCGACGTTTTGGCTGCTGGGCGAAAACAGCGGAATTCTCGGCGCGGTGAACATCCGGCACCGTCTGACAGATAAACTGCTTCAGCTGGGCGGTCATATCGGTTACGGCATCCGTCCTACGCAAAGGCGGAAGGGATATGCAACGGCTCTTCTGGCGCTCGCATTGATCGAGGCAAAGAAGCTTGGCATCAGCAAGGCGCTTGTCGTCTGTGATGCCGACAACATCGGTTCCGAGCGCACGATCCTGAGCAACGGAGGTATTCCGGACGTAAGCTTTACGGATTCGGATGGCAGTGTAGTCAAGCGGTTTTGGATTGAGACTTAAGCTGTGAAAATAAAGAAGGGCCAAGCAGTCCGGCTATACCGGCATTGCTTGGCCCTTCTCTTTATTTGCGGGCGCGGAGCGTGTGAATCGCCTCCGCGAGCTCCTCAGGCGGCGGAGCGGTCCAGCCGGCCCGCTTCCCGAATCTTGCTTCATCGTCCCAGGCGATGAAGCGTTCAAGCGCTGCGGCGCGTGCGGAAGGCAGCGAAGCCGTTACCGCCGCCGCGTATTCACGCGCGGTCTGCTGCGACGTCCGCTCGCTCATACGGCTCTGGAGCAGCTTCCACGTCGCGGCTGACACCGCTGTGAATCGCTTCTGCGTCTGCTCAAGCGCAGCTTGGGACGCAGATGACGCGGTTGTTCGAGCAGGCATGCCTGACTCGGTGAAGGCTGCTGAAGCCGGTGGCACTGGCTCTGTTGGAACAAGCACAGCTGGTGCAGCAGATGCCTGTGCCTCAGACGTTGTTTTCGCAGCAGACGCTGCTAACGCTGTTTGCCCAGGCGGCGCTGGCGCAGGGAAAGTTGTCCGCAGCTGCTCTACGGTCGTACCTCCCCCTATTAAAGAGCGGACTCGTCCATACTCCGCTGCAACCGCACCTATCGCTTCCGACGCAGCGGCGCCTAATCCAGGCTTGACGCTGTTCATTCTGGCATACGCCGTATTGTATCGCCGCATAGCCAGTGCCAACTGCAGCCTATGCCGCTGAAACACGGCGATTACTGAACAGACAAGAGCTAACGTCATCGTTGCGACCGCTGCCTGCGCCGCAGGTGCTGCCTCGGCGATTGCTTGCGCTGCATTTCTTGCCGAAGCCGCGACGGCTGCTCCACCCTGTCTGGCCGCAGCCAGTAAACTGTCAGCTCTAGCGGCTATGTTTGCGGCTGTCGCCTTACCAGACATAGACATGCTGCCGCCTCCTGCGATACTGCTCGAAGCGCTGCCTGTCGTTGTAACCAATGCACCGCCTCCATCAGCACCTAATGCCCCAACAGAAACCGATGCGACAACTGGTCCGCTTTCCGTGCCGCTAAATCCCGGTGTCGGATCAAACGGTACCCAGCCCGCACCGGGAAAATATACTTCAACCCACGCATGTGCATTTTTCCCTCGCACCTCATATGTTGTTATTCCCTTGTCATCCTCGTACACGGGATTTCCAGACGTAAAGCCCTTCACCCACCGAGCCGGAATCCCCTGCGTTCTCAGCAGGATGACCATAGAAGAAGAAAAATGGACGCAATAGCCGCTTTGCTGCTCGAACAGAAAATGATCGACCAGATCCGCTCCGGCAGGAGGAGCCTTAGTGTCCAGCGAGTACGTGTAGTTATTTTCCAAGTAAGTTTCAATCGCTTTAACCTGATCCAACCGGCTCGTCACGCCTCCGCCCGCAATTTCTGCTGCTAGAGCAGATACACGGCTCGGCAATGAATCGGGCAATTGGAGATAGATGTCCAATTCGCTATCATCGACAGAAGCCTCCGAGCCAAAGGCGTATTTGCCTGTCTTCGACAGTATCGCCTCATCGGTTACCGGCAGCTTGCTTTGCACCGTATACTTCTCCACCTTGGCCGTATCTGAAGGAGCGAACAAAGCGCCAGTCGCTTCGTTGCGCACGTAAGTATTGAGCTTGCGGCGCGGGTCAGACGCCTCCAGGTTTTGCACATGGCCGGAAGCTCCAGCTGCAAATAAAGGCAAGCCTTGACCAGGTGAAGCAAGTATTACGGTTTGCGCGACGCTTTCACCCTGTTCGGCCTCCTCGGAAGCTCCTGCAGAAGCCTCTGAAGCATCACCTGCCCCCGCCTCGTCAACCGGAAGCAGCGTCTTGCGGCTCCACGCATCGCTCCAGCCCCTCCCGTCATAGCTGCTCTTGGCTTCGCCCCGCCAGTTAGCGCGGACGGGTGACAAACCGGTAAAAATAACCTTGTCGTCTTGCACAAGCGGGCCTCCCAGCTCCCGATCATCGAATCCATAGCCGGTCATTCCCGCATTTGCCGTACTCGCCTGCAATACGGCAGAGCTTCCGCCGCTGCCCAGCGAAATGATCGTCTGTTCCAGACGGCTTGCCAAAGATGACGTCCATGCGGCCGGTTCTTGGAAAGCCGGTTTGCCGCCCGATAGCAGCAATCCCGCACCAACGCATATCGCTACCACGAATACAGAAGCCGCCAGCCAGCCTGTACCGCTTCGCAAGCCCCTCTCCCGGACACCGCCATGAATACGCTGTGCTCTGCTCGTCGCGACAAGCGCGCCAAGCAGCAGCCCTTCTGCTGTCGTCCTCAGTAAGCCCGGAGTTACATCCATACCAAGCCAGACATGCAGCGTCAGCAAATAAAGCGCCGTTGCCGCCGCGAAGCCTAGCGAGAGCTGACGGAGCCACATTAGCGCCTGAAGCGCCGGCGCAAGCAGCGCCCAGCCGACGAACAGGAGCAGCGTACGCAGCTCCCCAGACATCGTCCACAGGCCGTACTCCATCATCAAGCGAATATCTTCCCACAGCATCCCTGGAAAATGAGACAGCCATTGCAGTGCAGTGTCATCGCCGCTTTTAAACAGCCACATCAAGCTCATCAAACAAAGCCCGCCATTAAACGCTAGCGACATATACCACGTTGGCCGGAACAACCCTGCCCCCAGCACGCAGCCGATAATAACAAGCAGCGGTCCCAGTTGGTAGATGGCTCCCCACTCGCTGTTGTCCACCCACGGGATCATCCACTCCGCCAGCAGGCCGAATAGAAGCACCGTCGTCAGCAGCCGATAGCGAAGCGAGTGCTCGGCTTGCCGATTGTCGTCATTAGCGCCCATTCGAGACCCCTCCCTCCGCCGTGTACGGCAGCTCCATCATCCGCTCGGGAAAAGGAAGCCAATGCATTTGAATGCCATAAGTCTCCAGCAGCCGCTGCTGTTCCCGCATCGCATACGTCAATACAGCTTGCTTCGTCACGATATGAAGCTCCAGCCGGCAGCCTTGATCGTTGGCCAATGCGGCAAGCTGTGTCCAGCCCTTGCCTTCTTTCCAATCCGCCGTGTACGCGTGCAGCTTTCCTCCTGGACGCAGTCCGCCAAGCTCCTGCCGATACAGGCCTCCATCCGGCTTGCTGTCGCCTCCAACAAGGCGCAGCCTCGCCAGGCGATCTTGCAGAGCCTCTGGCGAGCCCTGCAGCACCGCCACAGCGTCCACGCGGGCGCTTCGCTCACCCGCGTCTCCCGCTCCACTGCTGCCGCCTGCGTCCCCGGCGGCGGCGTCTTGCGCGGCAAGCAGCCGCACCGCTCCGCCGGCCGCTGCCGCGCGTTCAATAGCCTGCGCCGCCCACGCCGCGCAGGCGTCGAACAACCGACCGTCGCCGCCATATGCGGCGGCAGACGTGTCGACAATGACGGCAAGCTCGGCGGGCTGCTCCGCCGTATGCTGCTTCGTATAGAGGCCGCGCCCCTTCGCCGCGGCTCTCCAATCAATATGGCGCGGCGAATCGCCTTGCCGGTAGGGACGGCTTTCCGGACCTACGCCCGGCATCCGTTTCTTATGCCGCGACGCCGTCGTGCCCGGCACGCCTTCGATACCGGCGATACCCTCGCCGGCTCCGCGTTCAACAACAATGCCGCCTTCGGGATCGACGCGCATAGTGCCGGCCTCTGGCAAAGCTGGCAAGGCGAGCAGTTCGCCCGGGCAGCTTATTTGTCGGGTGATGGCTGTCATGCCAAGCCAATCCCCCGTCGTAACCGTCAGCTCGCGAAACACATGCTCGCCTCGCCTGACGTTATGCAGCGAATAGTCGATCGTCAGCTCCTTGCGAAAAAGAGGGGCTGCTATATAGCGAAATTCCATCCCCTTGTTTCCCGTTCGATTGACCAGATTCTCGCCAACCGCATACCACACCAAAGGAATGGGAAACGATCGTCTAATCGTCAGCCGAACCGTCGTCTCCCCGCCATCCCTAACCTTCCGCGCCATAATCTCGCGCCCGGCCTCTAGCCCGGCAGCTCCAAGCAGCGGGCCTCCCGCTCCAATGATCATAATGACGCTCAACACGGCGAGCATGAATGCTTCCAGCTCACCGCCGCGTAAAATAAGCGCGCTCAAGCTCCCTCCCCAAGACAGAAGCAATACCGACCACGCCACCCATCTTGTCCGGTAGGTGCGATGATGATGAGGAATGACGAACTCATCTGTGCCATCGTTTTTGCTTTTTTGCCCAGTCTCGCCGTTTTTAGAACTCGGAATTGCCAGGCTCCCCGCAAACATATCGGCCGAATCCGCCAGCTTGGCACCAGGTCCGGCGGCTGGTTCCATAGCTGCTGCCAAATAGTCCATTGCGGTTTTCGCACTTACGCCGCCGACCTCACCAACTCGTTTATTCATATCGGCCTCCAGCGCGATTGAGCCCCGATGCAGTCGACTTATTCATAAGGGGGATCGCTCGCATCAATTGCCGCAGCGTCTCAGCGGTTCCTCCGTTTGCTCCTGCGCTCATTCCATTCATGCCAGGATAAGCTTCCAGACGATGGATCAGCACCGCTTCACCGGTTGCCAGCAAATCATCGGGCAGCACGTAACTGCGTCCCTCGATATAAGCATAGGCTTGGGCGGCACGCAGCCAGTCGCGCCCGGCACGCGGGCTCAAGCCCGTAAGCAATTGCTGCGAGCGTCTCGATGCATTAGCGACTTTGACGATATACTCCAACAGCTCAGGATGCACATAAGCAAGCTGCGCTTCGTTCTGCATACGCAGCCACTCCTCCGGCATGACAGCCGGCCTTAGCTGCTGCGGCTCCTTGCGCTGACCGTCTGCATATTGGGCGAGCAGCCGCAGCTCGTCCTGCTGCTCAGGGTAGCCAATCGACAACCGCATCATAAAACGATCCATCTGCGCTTCAGGCAGCGGATTCGTACCTTCGTAATCCAGCGGATTTTGCGTGGCGATAAGCATGAATGGCTTCGGCAATGCCCGCGTCTCCCCCTCCACCGTCACATGACGCTCCTCCATCGCTTCCAGCAATGCGGACTGGGTGCGCGGCGATGTCCGGTTGATTTCATCTGCCAGAACAATATTGGCCATGATTGGTCCCGGGCGATAGATCAGCTCGCCGCTGCGGCTGTCCCATACCGCCCCTCCCACAACATCTGCGGGAAGCATATCCGAAGTAAATTGGATGCGCTTGAACTCACCGCCGAGCGCTCTTGCGCAAGCGTGTGCCAGCATTGTTTTACCAACGCCAGGCACATCCTCCAAGAGTACATGCCCGCCCGCCAGCATCGCAGTCAACGTCATCTTTATCGTCTCTCTCTTGCCTAGCAGTACACTCCCTACTCTATGAATGAAACGCTGCAGGAGCACCTGCGGCGACTCGGGCCAATGCTGCCGCTCTCCTCGAACCATATCGTTAAACTTAGGCGCTATCATCGTATTCATCTACCTCCCGAACGTATAAGATCTACTCTATCTCCAGTGTCGCCAGCTCTCGTTCGGTTTAGACCTGATAGAGTTACCCCGCATAAAAAAATGCCGCGCCCGGTTGTAGTCCGCATACGAGGATGTTAAATAACCCACTCTTCTCTACGTCTGCATACGAGCAAGTTACTTTACTGCACGCCTCTCTACGTCCGCATACGAACCAGCTACTTGCTATACACCTCATCTCGTCCGCATTCGAACCAGCTACTTGCTATACACCTCATCTCGCCCGCATTCGAACCAGCTACTTGCTATACACCTCTCCTCCTCCGCGTCAAAATGCAAATGTACATTTTGATCGCTTCATTTCGCTCGATATTCCCTCTCAAAATGCAAAAGTGCAGGTTGTTTGGCGAAAACAGCCCGATTTCGGCTCATTTTAGCCATTTCAAATGTACTTTTGCATTTTGAAGGCCATTTGGCGTCGAAAAAGTGAAATCAACATGCACTTTTACATTTTGTTTGAGTAACTAGCTATTTCATCGTCCAATGACACGTTGAGGAAGGCGAATAAGTTAGTCTAAGCG
>NZ_BMHY01000008.1:0-66949 GCF_014641555.1 Paenibacillus radicis (ex Gao et al. 2016) | reverse complement strand
GGTTTGAGGTTTGAGGTTTGAGGTTTGAGGTTTGAGGTTTGAGGTTTGAGGTTTGAGGTTTGAGGTTTGAGGTTTGAAGTTTGAAGTTTGAGCCGTTCACCCGCCTCCAACAAAAAAAAGCCCCAAAGTCGAATAACGACTTTGGAGCTCCCTATCAGAGCGCCAACCTAGGGAGGCGCTCTAAACTCTTATCGCAGACGCCGCCAGCGTCTGCAGTTTTTCCATCATCAGCGCGGTATCGATGCCCGCATGATTGCCCAGCAAAATGACGGTCACGCCATTTTCCAAGTTCCGGGACATACCCGTGGAGAAGCCGCTGCCGCTGCCGTTGTGGAATACGGTTTTGCCTTCCGGCGTCTCCCGTACAATCCAGCCATAGCCGTAGCCCTTCTGCGAATGCGGCGTATACATCGCCTCAAGCGATGAATCGCTAAGCAGGCTGCCGGAATGCAGCAGGCTGTCCCATTTCACGAGATCGTCCACAGTTGAATATAAGGTTCCCGTACCCGATTGGGAGACGTAGTAAGGCGCTTTTACCCATGCTCCTTTACTCAGCACATAACCGTCATTGGTAGGCGTCTTAGCCGTAGCCGTACCGGAATGCGTCATGCCCGCTGCCTGCAGCATATTGGTCTGCACATAATCAGCGTAGCTCATGCCTGAGAGCTTCTCGACAACATACGCCAGCAGCACATAGCCGCAATTGCTGTATTTGTAGTCGGTGCCCGGCTCGAAATCCAGCTTTTTCGTCCGGATTTCATTTACGGTCTGCTCGATCGTAGTACCGTCCTTGCGTGTAAATTCCGAAGGCAATCCTGATGTATGCGACAACAGCATATGTATCGTAATTTTATCGCCGCTTGGTATGCCGGAGACGAGCTTCGAGATCGGATCATCCAGACTCAGCTTGCCCGCTTCAATCAATTGCATAATAGATGCCGCCGTAAAAGACTTCGTAATTGACGCAATCCTCGTCTTCATATCCGGTCTGTTCAGCTTACCCTCGCCCGCGAGGCCATACCCTTTGCGCATGAGCACTTTGCCATCCTTCGCCACAAGCGCCATGCCCGAATACGAATTCAACTTCAAATAGCTGTCCAGTTCGCCAAATGCCTTCGGTATTACCGTCACTTTGTCTGTTGTGATCGTAATCGAAGTCGTTCCAGCCGTTTGCGATAACTGAAGCGAAGCTTTCATCGCTTCCATCAGTCCGCGCAGCGGCACCATTAAGCTGCCTTTTACAACTCGTGATGGACCGGAAATATTAAAGCGAACGCCATTCACCAGAAAAAATGAATCGCCGGATCGCTGAGTAATAACGTCTCCATTCAACCGGATCGTCACCGTCTGGACAGCCTGATTCCAAGCGATGCTGCCGCCAAGCGAAACCGAAGCCTCCCGAAGCGGAACCATCGTCGTACCGTTTTGCACGAAAGGCTGGCCGATCCAATTCACCGCTTTGCCGTCTATCGTAACAACAGCTTTAGTCATAGCACCCGGTTGAGCAGGTACCGATGCCGCATAAGCGACAGACGGCCCCTGCATACCACCTGAGGCTCCGCCAAAACCAGTCATGACTATAGCAGCCGCCATCATCGTAATTGCGATCTTCTTCACATTCAGATGCTTTTTCATATTCAAGTCCCTGTTGCTCCCTCCGTAAAAAAGGGATACCGTTCGTCCATGAATGCTAACAAGCTTTCAGAGCGTCGTGAGCCGTGTGGTAAACGCGAATCGATGCTGCTAACGAGCAGCCAATGCCCCTGCATTGGCCTGCTATGCGCCTAGCTCTTTCTCCGCATGCTTAGCTGCCAGCTCTCTAGCTCTTTCTCCGCCTGCCTAGCTATGCCTAGCTCCCCAGCGCTTTCTCAGCGTTGCTTAGCCCTACTCCCACAGTTCCGCATGCTTCGTCTACTACGGTCTCTAGGCTGCACTACCAGCCCTTCACCTCATGCCTACCCCTGCAGCGTCTCCAGCACCTTCTGCACATGCCCTTTCACTTTCAGATTGCGCCACTCTGCTATGAGCTTCCCCTTCTCGTCGATCAGAAAGGTAGAACGAACGATTCCCATATATTCTCTGCCATAAAGCTTTTTCAACTGCCAGACGCCGTAAAGCTCACACACCTTATGCTCCGGGTCGGACAAGAGCAGGAAAGGCAGCTCCTGCTTCTCTATAAACCGCTGATGTGATTTGATCGGGTCAGGACTGATACCAAGCACGACCGCGCCATGTCCGGCTAGCGCCTCATAAGCGTCGCGAAAATCACATGCCTCTTGGGTGCAGGCCGTCGTCGCATCCTTCGGATAAAAGTAGACGATAACCTTTTTTCCGATATAGTCGCTTAACTTGACCTGCTCGCCGCTGGAAGCCTCCAGCGAAAAATTCGGAGCTTTACGTCCAATCTCCGCCTTCGCTTTACTCGTTGCCATGCTTCATCTCTCCTTAACTGTAACGCGCCTTTAATGCAATTAGTTGCTGTCCCCTGCAACCTTCTATTAAGAAACCGGGCATCCAACCTCTATGATCCTGCGCCGCGGTACCGCTTGACGCCGTAATTCCACAATGACAGCCCCAAAATAAAAAATACGATTCCAACGACAGGTGTCAGCAGCGCCAGCTGCGAGATGTCATCCGACTTCTTATCCAGGAAGTACGAGGCTGGAATAACCCCGACAAATGCGAACGGCAGCACCCATGTCAGAATAAAACGGATGGTTTTGTTATAAATGTTGACCGGGTAACGGCCGTAGTTTTGAATGTTGTAAATGAGCGGCACGATGCCCGTTGGCGCATCTGAGAAAAAGGACAACGCGGACAATGCTGTATAGATCCCGCCGTACACCAGCACCGCTCCTATAACGAACAACAGCAGCATGAGCAGGTCGTACGCATGGAAAGCAAGGCCGAGATCATTCCAACAGACCGCCATAATAATGGCACCAACTGCGGAGCCGATCAAGGAAGGTGGATCGACGTTTTCGAGCAGCACCTGAAACAGGTTATGTGCTGGACGAGTCAGAATCCGGTCCATCTCCCCTTTTACGATATACCGCTCGCTGAAATTCCACATGTTGAAGAAAGTCGTGAACAATCCGTAAGGAATCATGAAGAAGCCGTATACGAATACAACCTCAGCCTCCGTCCAGCCGCCGAGTGACGGCGTGTGCTGGAATACGATAAGAATGAAGAACAAGTTCATGCCTTGGAACATTAAGTCCGACAACACTTCAATCCAGAAGTCGGCACGATAGGTCAGCCTTGTTTTGGCATAGTTTTTAATATATTCCCACAGTAAAACTGCATATCTCATTTTCAGTTATCCTCCTTGCACGAACAGCCGCTTGCGCGCCGCCCGCCATACGAACCAGATTGGCAAGAGCAGCAGAACAAACCATACGATTTGCAAGCCGATAGCTCCGTAAGCCTCATTAAGCGGCGTCCGGCCGGTGAACACTGCGCTTGGCAAATACGTGATCGCCTGGAATGGCAGCCACTGCATGATCGCACTTAACCAGCCCGGGAAAAACGCGATCGGAATGAGTACGCCTGAGAACAGATCGACCATTACGCGCTTCATTCGCATCATGCCCTCGTTGTTTTCCACGAAGAAGGCGAATAACCCGGTCAATATATTGATCTGCGAATTGATTAGGAAGCTGAACAGCAGCATGACGAGATACACTGCCCAAGTAAGCGGATCGGTCGGCAGCCGGACCGGGAAAATAAAGCAGACGATAAGCATGCCCGGCACCATAAATAGCAGCATGCGGAACAAGCCTTCGCCAAAGCCCTGCATCATTTTGACCAGCAAATAGGAATACGGGCGAATCAACTGCGTCGCTACACTCCCGTCACGAATTTCATTGGCAATCTCACGATCCAGATTGTTGAAGTAGAAGGCGCGAGCCATCCAGGAGACCGCCACGTAAGTCGTCATCTGCGCCAGTGTAAATCCTTGCAGCACTTCAGCATCGCCAAATATGGCCTTCCACAGGAAGTAATAAGCGCCAATGTTAATGGCGTAAATAATGATGCCGCTATAATAGTTAACGCGGTAAGCGAGCATCGTTAGAAACCGGATGCGGATAAAATCAATATAAGCGCTCATCATCGTAAAGCCGGCTCCTCTTCGCGAAGCAGCGTAGCGGCAGCCGATGCGGACGCCGAACCCGAGCGGTAAATTTCGCGGACGATCTCGTCGGTGTTCGTCTCGATGATTTTAATATCACGAATAGCCGTGCCTCCCGTTACGATGGAAAGCGCATCGGATACATTCGTCGTATGCGGCAGCCACATCGTCGCGTTTAGGTCGCTTTCCTGCTTCCAAGTGACGCCAAGACCAGCGGTCAGTTGCTCCAATTTCGCCAGCGGCGTGTGCGACGTGAATTGGAACTGAATTTCGCGGCCTCTGCTCCATCTGTTCTTAAGCTCGTCCAATCCGCCGTCATAAATAATCCGGCCGTCGTCCAGCATGATGACCCGCGAGCACAACGCTTCGATATCTTGCAAATCATGCGTCGTCAGCAGTATCGTGGTGCCTTCCTCACGGTTCAATTCTTGAAGAAATTCGCGAATCGCCGTTTTGACGACTATATCCAGACCGATAGTTGGCTCGTCCAAAAACAAAATCGATGGATTATGCAGCAGCGAAGCAACAAGCTCGCAGCGCATCCGTTGACCAAGGCTCAATTTCCGGACCGGCCGGTTAAGCAGGTCACCCAGATCAAGCCGTTCGACCAGCTGATCAAGACGTCTGCGGAAGTCCTGTTCGGAAACGCCGTATACTTTGCGAAGCAGCCGGAACGATTCAATCACGCCGATATCCCACCACAGCTGCGAGCGTTGACCGAAGACGACGCCGATATTGCCGACGAATTTTTCACGATCCTTATACGGAATATAACCGTTAACCCGAATATCTCCGGAAGTCGGTACGAGAATGCCGGTGAGCATTTTGATCGTTGTCGATTTGCCTGCCCCATTTTCTCCGATATAGCCGCAAATTTCGCCTTGCGGAATTTGGAATGAAATATCTTTGACGGCGCGAACCTCATTGTACTCCCTTTTAAATAAATCCTTCAGTGCGCCGGACAGCCCTTCGCGGTTTTTTTGCACTTTAAATTGCTTTCTTAAGTCTTTTACATCTATGGCCAGCATATTGCTTCTTAACCCCTCTCCGTTTGGAACGGTCGACATTTCCCGGGAAATTGCGAGATATTCCCATTGTAAATGATAAAACTTGATTCCGTATGACGTTCCGCTTTATAATTTTATGATATGTAATATTACATTAGATATTGCGAAGCGTAAACGGCAAGACCACAAACCACATATTAGGTTTACATGCTGAAAGGAGCACTTGTACCATCATGCGCAAAAAAGAGCCAAAAAAGAAAAGGAGTCCATGGATATGGATCCTTACCGGTATTCTGGTCGTTCTTGCTCTTGTCGTTACTGGGGCAATAGTCTGGGGATCCGGTATATATAAACAACTGGATGGCTTCAGCAAACCGAAGGAAGAATCCCGTTTCGGACAGTTTGAAGACAATCCGACGGTGACTACTCCTAAGTGGGAAGGCAAAGAACGTGTAAACATTCTGTTGCTCGGCGGCGATGCACGCGGCTTAGAAAAGAATGAAGTACCGCGTTCCGACTCTATACTGGTGGCATCGTTTGATCCCGTTACGAAAAAGGCTCATCTATTCTCCGTTCTACGCGACACTTATGTCGACATTGATGGACGCGGCAAAGGCCGGATCAATACCGCCATTACGCTCGGAGGACCGCAGCTCGCCATGAAGACCGTAGGCGACTTGTTAGGCCTAGACATTCAATATTATGTGTATACCGATTTCGAAGGATTCAAAGCACTGATCGATACGATTGGCGGCGTTAACTTCGAAGTAGAGAAAAATATGCACTATACCGATAAAGCGGATAAAAACAAGTACGACATCGATTTGAAAGCCGGCTATCAGCTGCTGGACGGCGACAAAGCGCTCCAATACGTCCGTTTCCGCCACGACGCGATGAGCGACTTCACCCGTACCGAACGTCAGCGCAACTTGCTGCAGGCGGTGGCGAAGGAGCTTCAATCGACTTGGAACATTTTGAAAATGCAAAAAATACTGCAAAGCGTCTCTCCTTACATTGAGACAAACTTGGAAGTAAGCGATATGCTCAAGCTGGGACAGCTTGGCGTAGAGAGCCATGTAGCGGGTACCGCACAGGTTCCTCCAATGGATATGATCGCTGACGAGAACGTTGGCGGCGCATCCGTGCTGGCTGTCAAAAACAAAGATAACCTGCTTACCTACGTGCAGGAGAAGCTGGCTGAAGACGAAACGCAAGCGACACCTTCTCCTTCACCAGATGCCGAAGGCGGCAGCACGAACAGCGGCACAACAACTGCTAACTAACGACGCGAAATAACGTATAATGGCTTGAAACGGCTTCATTCCATATCGGGAATGAAGCCGTTTTTGCCGGGCAATATCCAACATTCCCAAAGGAGGATTTATCGATATGGCTATGCAACGCACAACATCCGAAACCTTGTACAAGGAGGCGCTAGAGCACATCGTCGGAGGTGTTAACAGCCCCTCCCGCTCGTTCAAAGCGGTAGGCGGCGGTGCACCGGTATTTATGAAACGGGCAGAAGGCGCTTATTTCTGGGATGTCGACGATAATCGGTACATCGATTATCTGGCTGCTTACGGTCCTATTATTACAGGACATGCCCATCCTCATATTACGGAAGCGATCATTCGCGCCGCACAAAACGGCGTCCTTTATGGCACGCCAACAGAGCTTGAAATCAAGCTTGCGCGCATGCTGAAGGAAGCCATTCCCTCGCTCGACAAAGTACGCTTCGTCAACTCCGGTACGGAAGCGGTAATGACGACGATCCGCGTCGCCCGCGCCTTTACGAAGCGCAATAAAATTATCAAGTTCGCAGGCTGCTACCACGGCCACTCCGATCTTGTGCTTGTCGCCGCAGGATCCGGCCCTTCGACGCTTGGCATTCCCGACAGCGCCGGCATTCCAACCAGCATCGCACAAGAGGTCATTACCGTGCCCTTCAACGATCTGGATTCGCTCAAGATCGCATTGGAGCGCTGGGGCGACGAGACGGCAGCTGTTATGGTTGAACCGATCGTCGGCAATTTCGGCATGGTCATGCCGGAGCCCGGATTCCTCGAAGGCTTATGCCGCTTGACCCGTGAGGCTGGCGCACTTGTCATTTACGATGAAGTCATTACCGCCTTCCGTTTCCATTACGGCACAGCGCAAACCTTCGCTGCATTCCCTGATTTCGCTGCGATTGAACCGGACTTGACCGCACTTGGCAAAGTCATCGGCGGCGGCTTGCCTATTGGCGCTTACGGCGGCAAGAAACATATTATGGAGCAGGTAGCTCCGCTCGGCCCCGCCTACCAGGCTGGGACGATGGCGGGCAATCCTGCATCGATCTCCTCTGGCATCGCCTGCCTGGAGGTGCTGCAAGAGCAAGGCATTTATGAGCGAATGGACCGGCTTGCGTCTGATTTGGCAGATGGCCTCGCAGCTTCGGCATC
Source organism: Paenibacillus radicis (ex Gao et al. 2016) (assembly GCF_014641555.1). GTDB lineage: Bacteria > Bacillota > Bacilli > Paenibacillales > Paenibacillaceae > Pristimantibacillus > Pristimantibacillus radicis. The sequence continues at coordinate 59,369 of NZ_BMHY01000008.1, read as the reverse complement.
CCGGCACGGCATACCGCTGACGATCAACCGCATTCGCGGCTCGTTCTCGGCACATTTCTGCGACCATCCTGTGACGAACTATGATCAGGCGCAGGACACGGATGGCGAGCTATTCGGGCGCTTCTTCAAGCTCATGCTGGATCAGGGCGTCAATCTTGCGCCTTCGAAATACGAAGCGTGGTTTTTAACAATCGCCCATACCCAAGAAGATATTGCTGCGACAATTGCCGCAGCCGATTATGCATTGGCTAGACTGTAAAGCCCTCCTTATTCACATCTGTTCATAAATCAGGGTCAATCTGGGGGTAACGGGGCAGCTTTGTCCCGAATTCGGGGTTTCAAGGCGCTTTGCATTCATATTCTATGCACATGTGCAAAACAATACCGGGAATGAGCGAGTTGCGGCACATCTGTCCACATGTGCATAACTTTTCTTCCCTTCGCTGTATTCGTCTCCATACAAATAACGCGCGCCGGATTCGGCGCGCGTTTCTTTGGTTTTACGAGTAAGCTTCAATCTCATACAAGGATGGACCATATGGAGCAAATCCTTTTTCCGTTATATAGATACGGATATAACGCCCCGAGCTTCCTTCATTCAAAGCGATCGTTTCCGTTCTCGCTTCAGCCTGCAGCTCTCTGCTTACTGTCGCAACAGTCTGCCACGCCGTGCTTTCCCGTGAAATATCGTCACCCGGCTGTGCAACTTGAATGGCGAAGGTCTTGCCGTAAGCCGCCTCCCATACGAGAACCAGCTTCGACAGGGACTGAACGGCTCCCAAATCAACGACAATCCACTCCGGATTCATCGGCGTTCCTTGATTGTCCTCCCACTTCGCTTCCCAGCGTGATTGATGATTTCCATCCGTCATCACGTTCGGATCGAAATTCGTATTGCTGCTGGATGCCGTCACTGCTTTGTGCAGCGCCAGATTGATTTCAGCCGCTATGACCTGTACGACCTCAGCGGCCCGATAGCCATCAGCCTCAATCGTAACCGTAAAGCTGCCTGATTGGTTAAACCGATTGGCAGATAACGTGATCTTACCCGAAGCAATGCTGTAATCTGCGCCCGCAGATAGCTGAGCTCCGTTTAATCGTACTCTAGTAATGGCAGCTTCCCATGCAGCATTTGCAGTAAAGGTCAGCTCAATTGGCCTTCCCAGCTTGTTGTCCGTTGTGTCGGCAGCTACTGCCGGAGGAACAAGCAGCTCCGGATCTGGTGCGCCAACTGGCGTTCCATACACCTCCAGCTCCCATAGCGAGTAGCCGTAGATTGTGCCTCTCGTCTGTCCGAGAATCCGGACATGTCTTGCTTCTGCTACTGTTAACGGAATGGTGTCCAGTCCGCCGTTGCCATTCGTTTCCGAATACGCGTCCGTCCAATCTCCCTCTCCAGGCTGAGCTGCGACAGAAGTTTGGACTTTATACGTTTTACCGAAAGCGCCTTCCCAGCTTAGAACGACGCTCTGCAGCGCATACAACCGGCCTAGATCGACGGCAATCCACTGATTGTCAGACGTTGCGCTCTCCCAGCGGGTGCCTCCTGGCCCTTCTCCCCGGCCGTCAACCGCATTGCTTGCCGGTTGTAAATTAGAGGAAGCCGTTGCCGTTTTGTTAAGCGCTACATTGCTGGCATTCGTCTTAATCGGCTGCGTAATTTCGGTATTAGCGTATCCGTTCGCTTTAATAACGATCGAATAGTTCTTCACTGCTGTGAACAGGGAAGCATCCAATGTAATTTTGCCAGGCTCGATGACTCGTTTGCCCGGATCAACCGCGATGCCATCGACGGTAATTGCTGTGATGGCTCCCCGCCATGCCGGCTGATCGGTAAAGGTCAATTCAATATTCTGACCGATTTTGTTGTCTGTCGTATCCGCTCCAATGGCCGGACCAGCCGGCACTTCCTTCAAAACGACATCATCGATATAAATCGTATGGCTGCCGCTTGGTACGCTTTGATCACCGATAATGACGTTTCCAAGCAAATACTTGATCGTCAATGTCGTATTTGCCTGAGGGATCAGCGTTTTCTTATGCACCACTGATGAGTCCCCCGTTAAGCTGAATGCTGCCTTTTCCCCGTTGTTATAGCCAGTCAGCTCTACCTCGATTGGGCGGTCAACAGAGGACCAGGCACGGAAGCTGAATTCATACGCCTTGCCCGCTTCCAGCTTAATGCCCGATTGCATAAATTGCGTCGACCAGCTAACGGGCACATTCCACTCCGGATGGATGCCCCCATGATAGTGAATATCGAGACGAGCCTTCTCATCCTCAACGGTATACTCCGAATAATCGGCATTTTCCGTCCAATATTCCCAAGCAGACTTGCCACCCGACATATCGCCGTTCAAGATCAGATTGCCGTCTGATGAAAAGATCAATTGACGAACGACAGCATCCACATATCCCGTTGCTTTCACATGAATCTCGTAATTGCCGTCGCGGCTAAACACGCTGGAATGAATGACAATCGCATTCTGACCAGTCTCGTAATCTCCCAGTGACAATGCCGTACCGTCAACCTCAATGCCAGTCACCGCTTGCTGCCAGTTGCTGTTGCCCGCATATGCGATCGTAATCGCATTGCCTGCCTTATTGTCCGTCTGATCCGCTACAATAGTAGGAGCTTGGAGCAGCGGCGCATTTCTCACCTTCAGCACCACGTTATCGATGGTAATTGTATGAGCGCCAGCAGGACTGTTTGAAGTTTTTCCAAGCTGGAACTTCAAAGCCAGTGTATCGTCGGCCGGCATTCTGAACTTCAAGGTGTAGTGCGAAACGCCAGCTCCTATCGAAAAGGAGCTTGATGCGTAGCGCTGATAACCCGCATTCTCCAGCGTAAGCAGAATATCTCGAGCTACTGTTGACTTAGCATCAAACGAAAGCTCGTAATTCAATCCTTCTTTGAGCTTCAGACCCGATTGGCTAAGCATTACGGAGTACGTATTGGCGCCTGTATTCGATATTTGAATGCTGGCTTCTCCAGCAGCAGCAGAATAGCTTGCTGCTCCCTCTGTGTACATCTCCCAATGATTCAATCCGTCGAAGAAGTCACCGTTCTGAATCGGGTAAAGATCGATGCCGCTAAAATCGACGTTGCGATCCGTTAACCGGATCAGACTAATCTGATCCAGTACGATCGTGCCCGCTTGACCGCCAAGCAGGAAAATCAACTGGCTTTCGAGATCGGTTACGCCATCTTCCATATCGAATGAAACCGTATGCTTCGTCAGCGTCGTTCCAATCGCAATATCCGTCTCCGAGGCATAGACTGAGGAGCCGTCTTTGCTTCTCAGCTCAACGTTCAGCGTTCTTGCAGAAGGAGCGCTCGCCCAGAACGTCAGCTCATACGTGTCACTCTGCTGCAAATTAATGCCTTTCTGCCGCAGCTTAACTGCATTTGCATCTGCACCGCCGCTCGGAATAAATACTTCCAGCTGTCTGCGCGAAGCGTCAACAAAACCGTCTGCACCCTCTAGGATCCAATAGTTCATCCGATCCATCGTGCCAAGGTCAAAGCTGCCGTTGTATACATGCTCGCCGTTCCCCATCGGTGCTTTCGCTCCGTCTAAATCTACGAGCGCATCGACCTCTTCGACCTTCACATTGCCGATCCAGACCGATCTCGTATTGCCGCCCAGGTTAAACTCCAGACGAGCAGTAGAGTCGGTATCTGCCGTCATCTGGAAGCGGTACTCATAATGTCCGGCAGTGGACGTTAACGGAACATTATAATTGTCCGTATACGCTCCCCAGCCGTTGTCCTCGTCGCCCCCCAGCTTGACGCTAATGCTGCGGTCGCCCGACGCTTTCGCATCAAAGCTAAGCTTATACATATGCCCTTTAACCAGCGTCGCGTATTGAATGAGCTGGAGCGCATGGGTGGCATTGCCGCCGCTCGTAATATCCACTTTCGCAAAGCCCCCGTCTACCGAAGCCGAGCCGGCTCCGCCAAAGGCTGGCGTATGAAGAAAGTTCCAATACAAGCTGTCCAGCGGTTTATCCGCCGTATCAATATCCTTCAAGCCTTTCGCAAAGGCAGGATCATAGATATAGTTGCCGTCAATTGGCAGCTTCGCATCGGCCGGCATCGGCTCTTTGTCTAAGGACGGCTCAACCGGCGTTTTGTAAGGTCTGCCCGTCAGCTCATAAGCGCGGACATAGTCGACCACCATCTCACCAGGAATCTTTGAATCATCAGGCAGCCTGTTGCCGTCATAGACGCCGCCAACTGCAAGGTTCAATATCATGTAGAATGGCTTGTCGAAAGGAGCAGGGAACGCATACTTATCAGGCTGATCTGCGCCCCAGCTATGCCAGTTGTTGACGGTCTGATAGACTTCTCCGTCGACATACCAGCGAATCTCCCCTGGCTCCCACTCCACACCGTAAGTATGGAAGTCCGAAATTTTCCCGTCATTCGGGAAAATGAAAGCTTTGCCGGTGCTGCGATTGTTCGGAGCACCTTTGCCAAAGTGGATCGTGCCGCCGACCTCCTCCGGCAATCTTCCTCTCGCTTCCATAATATCGAGCTCGCCCGACGACGCCCAGCCGCCATACTCACTGTCCGCAGGCATCATCCAGAATGCAGGCCATAAGCCCTGACCTTCCGGCAGCTTCATTCTCGCTTCGAATTTGCCATAGGCTTGCGTAAACGTTGGCTGCGTCCATAGCCGGCCTGACGTGTACCCTTTGCCGCCAAAGTTTTCTTTGCGCGCTGCAATCGTCAGTTTTCCGTCCTCCACCTTCAGGTTCTCTGGACGATAATATTGCAGCTCTCCGTTCCCCCAGTCACTAAGGCCATATTGCGAGCCTGTGCCAAGCTGATAGCCCCATTTGTCCAAATTAACGCCATTTGTATCCACAGTTGCGGATGGATCGTAATTGTCGAATTCATCTGACCAAGTAAGGCTCCACATCTTCTCAGCCTCTATATGCTGCCGTACAGAAGCAAGCTCATACCCCGCAGCGCTGATTGCGATGTTATAGTCGCCTGCACTTGGAAAAACAGCCGGTAAAAACTCGATTTTTCCGGGACTTGTCGTATAACTTGCGCTATCAACTATAGCTCCATTGATCTTCACTGCAGTGAGTGCGGCGAGCCATGCTTGCGAAGCCGCATTGTTCGTGAACGTTACGGCAATGGTCTCGCCGATGGAATTGCCGTCGGCATCCTCCAGCAGGACAGGAGGAGCAGCAAGTCTAATTTGATTGGCTGTTGCGGCCTTCTCGCCTGCTGCTTCCTTCGCTCCTTTCAGCTCGAAGCGGACATTATCGATAAACAAGTCATGCGCTGCTGAAATTTTCTCTTCTGCTTCTTGCGGCTGGCCTAGTAAAAATTTCAAAGCTGCCGTATCATCCTGCGGCATCGTGAACTCGAATGTATAGCTATTCGTCGTCTCTTCAATCCGAACCGGCTGATTCAAATAACGATGGTAGACGCCATTCTCAGCTATTACTTCGATTTGCCGGGCCAATGTCGACCGCGCATCAAAGGTTACGAGATAGGTTTTGCCTGATTTCAGCTCAAGGCCGCTTTGCGACAATTGAATATCCCATGGATTGGCTCCTGTATTGGCAATTGCAGCCTTGAGTGCCCCTCCAGCTGCAGCAATGACAGCCCGTGAATCACCGTCATAATCGCCTTGTACGTGCTTGCCCCAATGCTCGAAACCGTCTGTGAAAGTACCGTTTTGAAGCAGGAACGCTTTTTCACGCGCCCCCTTCTGTTCCACACGTACTTGCTCCACGTATACGTCATGCGCGCCGAGCGCATTTGCGCCGCCCAGTTTACCCAGCAGCAGCTTGAACGAAGCGAGTACGTCCGAGTTTGGCTTAAACTCGTAAGTGAAGGTCTGGTAATCGTTCGTGAGCTGGACTTTCTTCGAGATATATTTGGTATAGGAAGCGTCATCGATGACGATTTCCGTCTCTCTATCCACGCTCGACTTTGCCTTAACCGTCACAACATACGTTTTGCCTTCGCGAAGCTGGAAATCATTCTGCATCAGCATGACGTTGAAGTCTGCGGTGCCTTCATTCGCAATCGCAATCCGCATCCCGTCGTTGGATGTCGTAAAGTTGGCGCTGGAGCTGTTATTCTCGTAACGCCCGAGAACAAAATCCGTCCACCCTGTCTTACCGTTTGAGAAGTCGCCGTTCTTCACCGGAAACTGCTCGGTAAGCGGCAGCTCAGCCTCAGCGGCTGTAAGGTTGAACATGGCGATATCATCGAGCCGGACATTTGCATCATTGCCGCCCAGCAAGAAGATGACTTTACCGTTGTTGTCGCTCGCATCGCTGACCGTGAACAACACTTCATGTTCAGACGCTGTTGGCGTTAAAGAAACAGGGATCGGCTCAACCACATCCGTACCGTCTGCCTTGCGGATAGCTACGGCAATTGTTCTATTCGCATCCGCGCTTCCTTTGAATGTCATTTTATAATTGTTGTCCGCTTGCAGTTTAAGACCTGACTGCGACAAAGCAATCGCTTCGGCCGAAGTGCCGCCATTTGTAATTGTGGCGAGCAGCTCCCGGGCTGCAGGATCAACTGACGCTGCAGCGGATGCTCCGCCCTGCACATCGAAATTCCAATACGTCATCCGATCCATCCGGCCCAGATCGAAGGTGCCGTTATAAATGTAGTTGCCTGCCAGCGGCTCTTTCGGCAGCAGCTCGTTGAAAGGATCTAGAGGTTCGATTTCCTCCAGCTTAACCCCGCCGATCCACACTGGATTCGTGTTCAGCCCCAAGTTGAACTCAAGCCGCGCTAACGCATCCGAGTTTTCCGTCATGCGGAACGTCATATCATAGCGCTGCAGCTCAGTCGTGAGATTAAAGCTGATGCTATCGGAGTACGTCGTCCATGAGCGGTTCTCGCCGCCGCCAATTTTTGCCGAGATCGGACGGTTCGTCGAAGATTTAGCATCAAAGCTTAACTTATACCATCTGCCTTTGCCAACGGTCACGTTCTGAATGAGCTGTACCGAATGCGCCGCACTGCCGCTTGCGCTAATATCAGCCTTGGCAAATCGCTGTCCGTTCACTGTATCGACCGATACGGTCCCGTTTCCGTTGAAATCAGGCATATGGACAAAATTCCAATGCACTGTATTCAGCTGATCACCCGCGCTCGCTACAATACTGAATGGCTCATTATAGGCCACGTCATGTACATAATTGCCGTCAATCGCCTCTTTATGAGGCTGCGGGAGCGGCTCTTTCTCCACGACCGGCTCCTGGGTCGGATTGAGATATGGCGTGCCTTTCTCATAGACACGAACATAGTCAACCTTCATCTGCGCCGGAATTTTGGAATCATCAACGGCGACATTATCGAAGGTGCCGCCTACCGCCAAATTCAGAATCATATAAAAAGGCTTATCGAAAGGTGCAGGGTACGCATACTTCGCGGGCTTATCCAGACCCGTACCATCCCAATTGTTCAGCGTCTGATAGACTTCGCCGTCTACGTACCAGCGAATCTCGCCAGGCTCCCATTCAACGCCGTATACATGCTCCTCGGAAATGTTTTTACCCTCTTTAAAATGATAGGTCGCTCCTGTACTCTTATTGCCCGGCCAAGGTCTGCCGTAATGAATCGTTCCGCCAACCTCGCCAGGAAGACGTCCTTTTGCTTCCATAATGTCCAGCTCGCCCGAAGTTGCCCAGACGCCGTATTCGCTTTCCGCTGGCATCATCCAGAACGCTGGCCACAACCCGTTGCCGACCGGCATCGATATTTTCGCTTCAAATTTTCCATACGCCTTCGTAAAGGTCGGCTGTGTATAAATTCTGCCCGACGTGTAGTCTTTGCCGCCATAACCATCTTTTTTAGCGGTAATGACGAGCTTGCCGTCTTCAACTGACATGTTTTCGGAGCGGTAATATTGCTGCTCCTGATTGCCCCAGCCGTCCAGGCCATATTGTGAGCCCGTACCAAGCTGGTAGCCCCATTTGTCCAAATCGACGCCGTTGCTGTCCAGATTGCTGCCCGAACGGTCAAACTCATCGCTCCAGACAAGCTCCCAATCCTGTTGACTAGGGCTTGGACTCGGGGTTGCCGTCGGAGTTGCACTCGGGCTTGGAGTCGAACCTGTGCCCGAACCGCCTGATCCCGAGCCTCCTTGCTGATTGCGAACCGGTACGCCTTGCTTCACTTCAAATCTCTCGCCAGCTTTCAATGATTCTCCGTTAAAGGTCGCAGACCCCGATTCGTTATGCACCTCTCCGATATCTGAGTCACTGCCAGCTTCGATAATGGCATTCGTCTCGATATCAAGCGTACCCGCACGGGAATCCCCTGAAAATACGACACGTACTGGACCGTCCGTTCGATGAATGACGATATGGTTCACATTGGAATCAATAACATGTACGCTGTTCACACCGCCGCCATTCACATAAACGGTGCCCTTCGCCTGAACTCCCTTAAGCGTCACATCGCCTTCGCCAATGCCTGGAGCAAGAATCAGTCCGCCATTAATCGTTGCATGTTCCAGCGTAACGTCTGTCGTATTAATGATCGCACTTGCCAATGTAGTCGCTTTGTCGCCGAACTTGCCCTTTTCGCTATAAATCTCTCCTGCCAAACGATCGAAGAGCACCACGGCTTCTGCCCTTGTAATCGGCTGCTGCGGCCGAATCGTACCATCGGCGAAACCCTTCAAATAACCGCCGGACACAAGACCTGCGAGCGCTTCGCGGGCAAAAGAAGCCACCTTAGCGCTATCTCCAAAACCGCTCAATGCTTCCCCGGCCGTCTTCACATGGAAGAGGCCAGCGGCAATCGATGCCGCTTCTTGTCTTGCAATTGCCTGATCCGGTTTAAAGGTGCCGTCCGGATATCCGGCAATATAGCCAGCTTGACGGCCAATGTCGACCTGCTCCCCATACCAGGCTTTGTCCCCCACATCGGTAAATCCGGGTGCCCCTTCTTTCCCTTTGGTATGAAATCCGAATAGTGTATTCACAAGCTTGACGAACTCTGCGCGAGTAATCGACTTATCCGGTTTGAATTGTCCGTCCGGGTAACTGCTGACAAGCCCTTTCGACGACCATCTGCTGACCTGCGCTGAAGCCCAGTGTCCATCCAAGCTCTTATCCGGATCTCCAATCGGTGTTGTTGACGCTTGAACCGCCGGTATGTAACTGGCTAACATCGTCAAGCAAAGCGCGAATACGCCCAGCTTCCTGCGTAGTTTTTTTGTTGCATATCCCTTCCATTTCATTATGCTGCAGCCTCCTCCGTTTATTTGAAAGCGCTAACAATTAATGGCTTTAATAATTCCGTGCAACAGAAAAGGAATGCCCTTGCTAAAGATGCAGGCATTCCTTTTCCTTTGTTCAACGCGCTAGATTTAATGGATTACTTCGAAGCGGATGCGAACCATTCGTTAACTTCTTTCGTAATTTGCTCGCCGCCCGATTTCTTCCAGTTGTCAACCATCTTATCGAATTCATCGATCGGCGATTGGCCATAAATGATCTTCGAATAGGTTTGGTTAAGCAATTTGTTCAACAGCTCGTTTTTCTGTTTCATCGTTTCCGTCAATGGACCTTGGAAGTAGTTTTTCATCCGAATGTCCTTTTGCTCCATAACAATCTTCATTGCATCTACGTTTTCCGGTTTGCGCACTGCAGCCGTTTGCGACTCGTATGGCGTAGTTGGCGCTTCTCCGTTGCCAAGCTTGATCATGGTATCCGCATACAGCGACGGGATACGTGCGCCTTCAAACGTCAGCGAGTAATAGATTGGCTCTACAAGGTGCGTACGGTCGGCATAATCCTTGAATAGATCCGGATATTTTTCCGGTTCCTTCGTAATCGTACCGTCCGGCAATTTCGCCCAGTCATAGCCTTCTGCAAAACCGTTTTCGAATGTGCTGCCCTTTTCAGGGTTCGCCCAGTTGTCGAAGAAGAAGTTGTAGTAGCGAATAAGAGCTTCAGGATTTTTCGCATTTTTGTTGATCAGCATCCAGCCGTTAACCGACGGGTTGCCGCTTTGTGCGCCAATTTTGCCGTCTGGTCCTGCAGGAATCGGGTAAGCTTTGTATTTAGCACCTGGCACGTTGTTGATCAAATCGCCAAACGGCCAGTCTGGCAGCCAGTTTCTGCCGACGATTGCGCCTGCTTGACCCTTCGTGAAGAACTCAGAGCCGGATACATCGTCTTTCAAACCGGAATCTTTGGAAATATAGCCTTTATCCATCCATGTTTTCAGCGTTGCGAGGGCTTGTTTAGCACCTGGATCGATCGATCCATAAGCAAGTGCACCGTCTGCGCCTTTGTTCCATTGACCTGGCATTGTACCGTAAGCGCCGAACAGCCAGCTTACATCACTCATCCAGTTCAGGAATGTGTTTTTAAAGCCAAGCGCCAAACCGAGCGTATCTTTCTTGCCGTTGCCGTCTGGGTCCTGATTCACGAAAGCGTCCATGATCACTTCCAGATCTGCTACCGTTTTTGGAGCTTGCAGATTCAGTTTATCCATCCAGTCCTGGCGAAGCCAGAGAACCATGTCGTCATTGTACGCATAGTCGAGTACTGGAAGAGCCATCCGCTTGCCGTCCCGTACAACTGGCAGCCAAGTGTCGGCATTCAAATCTACAGCTTGCTTGTATTTGTCGCCAGCGAATTTGTCGAACACTTCGCCTACGTCCATGAATTGACCGGAGTCAATCAGCATGTTAACCGTTTCCAAGTCGCCGCGGTACGTGACGACATCCGGCATTTTCTCGCCCGAGGAAAGCATCAGGCGCAGCTTCGTTTTGTAAGCATCGTTCGTGTCGGTTACGACCCAGTCGTACTTCACATCAATACCGAGGTTATCTTTCATATAAGTGTGCAAGACGTTGTTCTCCATCGTCTCGCCGTTTTTGAAGAAATAGTTGGTACCGATGCCTTTCACTGTGGAAAGGGTAACCGGTGTCGTATATTTCGAACCGTCCCAGCCCGTTGCGTCTACGCCGCTATCCGTAGCTGCTGCTCCGTTATCTGTGCCCTCCGTCGGTGCCGCAGTCGGACTATTGCTCGGCTTGTTATTGTTCGATCCCGAACAAGCAGCAAGCGTGAATGTCAGAACGGTGACTAGCGACAAGAGCAAAACCTTTTTCCATGAGTTGCGCATTTTTTTCCCCCCGTAAATTAATGAGAACGCTTTATTAACGCTCTACCCTTACTATAGAACTGGATTATTTTTTTATAAATACCATTATTTTGTGTGCGATGCTAATTTGTTATCTTCTTATTTCTACTCTTTTACAGCGCCTAGCACAATTCCTTTTACGAAATATTTTTGCAGGTAAGGGTAAATAACGAGTACCGGGATAATGCCGATAAAAATTTGCGCCGCTTTGACCGTTCGCTGCGAAATATTCTTCAGCTCGTTGACATCAGGATTTAGCTTGCTGAAATCCTGTTGTACGATGATCGTCTGCAGAAACGTCGCGAGCGGATATTTCCGGTAGTCGGTCATATAGAGCAGCCCGTCAAACCAGGCGTTCCAATTGCCGACGATCGTGAATAGCGAGATGGTCGCAATAGCAGGCATCGCCAGCGGCATGTAGACCCGGAACAGAATCGAGAAATGACCAGCTCCATCGATGAATGCCGCTTCCTCCAGCTCTTTTGGCGTAGCCCGAAAGAAGTTCATCAGCAGGATCATGTTGAAGACCGACACCGCACCCGGCAATACGAGCGCCCAAATCGTATTCATCATATGAAGCTCGCGAATGAGAATGTAGGACGGGATAATGCCGCCGTTGAACAGCATCGTAAAGACAAAATACCAGGCGTATTTGGAGCGGCTTTTAAAAATTCTATTGTCCTTGGACAAAGCATAACCTGCCAGCGTAATAACGCTCATCGTGATGAAAGTTCCGAGAAGCGTTCTGCCGATTGCGATCCAGAAGGCGCGCAGGAAGTTCGGGTTATTCATCGTTTTCGTATACGATTCAATGTTGAAATCTACCGGCCACAGGCCGACCAAATGAGCATTTGCCGGAGCGCTTGCGCTAAAGCTGATTGCCAGAATATGAACGATCGGCAGGACGCACAGAAGGCCCGCAGCCGCCAGGATGAAATAGTTGAGCACCGAGAACATCTTATAGCCTACTGTTTTATGGTACAAGTCTGGAGCCTCCTTCTAAAATATTTTGTAGTCCGCCAGTTTATAGGCCAAGCGGTAGCCCACGACGATCAGACAGAAGCCGACTAGCGATTTGAAGATGCCGACTGCTGTACTAAAGCTGTACTGCCCGTTCAGAATACCGGTCCGATAGACAAACGTATCGATAATATCGCCTTTGTCATAGACAAGCGGCGTGTACAGGTTGAATATTTGGTCAAAGCCTGCGTTCAAAATATTGCCCAGCGCAAGCGTCCCTACCACGATTACGATCGGCACAAGCGATGGAATCGTAATGTTGATCGTCTGCTTCCAGCGGTTCGCGCCATCCACCTCCGCGGCCTCGTATAGAGCCGGGTTAATACCCGCAAGTGCAGCCAGATAGACGATGGTGCCAAATCCGAACTGCTGCCATACGTCACTGAGGATAACTGTAAACCGGAACCAGTTGCCGTCGCCCAGAAACAGAATCGATTCGATGCCGAACCAGTTATGAAGCAGCGTGTTAACGATGCCGTCGGAGGAGAGCATGTCATTAAGAATGCCGCCGAGAAACACCCACGAAATAAAGTAAGGCAAGTATACTAACGTCTGTACCGTCCGCTTGAACGGATTGATCCGTACTTCATTGAGCAGAAGCGCGAAAGAGAACGGCACGACGATGTTGAAAATCATTTTTAACCCGGCGATCAGCGCGGTATTAATAATAACTTGTTTGCTGTCGGGATATTCGAACATAAATTTGAAATGGTCAAGCCCTACCCAAGGCGAGCCGAATCGCAGCTGGGGCTTGTAATCCTGGAAGGCGATAATGAGGCCGCCGAGCGGCACATAGGCAAAAACGAGCTGGATAAGCACTGCAGGCAGCAGCATTAAATGAAGCGGCCATGTTCGTCTCAGAAATCCTTTCCACCCTTTGCTCCATGCGGAATCTTGCCGCCCGTGGCCTTGCTTGCCGCTGGTCTCCTTTACTGTTGTTTCCATTCCCACGTTCCTCTCCGCATACTCTTTTTTGTTCATTGACAGACAATTAACATGCTGTATAGTAAGTATAGCAATCTGGAAATTCGCTCGTCTGCGCCAAACATTTTAGAACGATACCCAATTATTTGTCTCTATCTCAATCGATAAGAGGAGGAGAGCGGCAATGTCGCTTCGTGTGAATACGTTTACAAAAGTAATGGGACTGATCGTCATGCTGCTGATCCCGATCATCGTGCTCTATTGGTTTTCCAATCGGACAAGCCTCGATGTCGTGATGAACGAGGTCGAGAAATCGATGTATAAGGATTTGTCCTATTTTGCGGCCAAAACCGACGAAACAGCCTCCCAACTGGCGAAAAGCGGACTCATCATCAGCGAGGACATCAACGTTCGCAATCTGGAGTTTATCGAAATCGCTTCCTTGTATGAGCAGACGGACGAGAAGCTTCGCGTCAACGACAAGCTTCGTTTAATCAATGCCTCTTCTGCCTGGGATACGACCATCAGTATCTATGCCCCGGCGACCAAAACCTTCGTATCGACCAATACCTATCTCGAATATAACGCCAGTCTGGTTGACAGCAACTATTCACGCGTCTGGAAATATACCAATATCGTCGCTCCCTATTACCGGGGTCAGCCCCGATTCGTTCGTTTTATTACCGAGCCCTTTGACAGCACCGCCCGCAAAGCAGGCTTGATCGTCGAGGTCAGCTTCGCAGCGGACGAGCTGGTGAAGGCGCTGGACCGCTTCAAGCAGGGCGGCAAGGGAGATGCCAGCTTCGTATCTGAAGACTATCAGATTCTATCCGTCAAAGATTCCGATAAAGAGCTGCAGTCCGCGCTTCTCTCTCATGTCGAGCTCAAATCGTTATCGCAGCGGCAGTATGAACGCGTTAAGCTCGACGGAGTTGAATACACGGTAAGCAGCGTGTGGATGCCCGAGCTTGGCTGGTACCTGTTCGACTATTTGCCAATCGATGATGTCGTTCGCCCGATTACAACGAACAGCCTGCTTTTCTACATTTCAATCTTCTTCCTGTTAATCGGAAGCACGATTGCCGCCTATGTGCTTTATACCAATGTGCAGGTGCCGATCCGGGAGCTTGTCCGCGGTGTTAAAAAGCTGAAAAAAGGCGAGTATCCGAAGCTTAACGTTTTCCGCCCGAATAATGAGTTTCACTTCCTGCTCGTCAGCTTCAACGATATGGCAGCCCAGATCGAGACACTTATCCAAAATGTCTACTTGGAGACGATTCGCTCCAGAGACGCCAACCTGAAGCAACTGCAATCGCAAATCAATCCGCATTTTCTATACAATTGCTTTACGCTGATCCGCAGCTTGACCCGGCTCGGTAAGAAAGAATCCGTTATGGATCTCGCGCTGCACTTGAGCCGCTACTACCGGTACACGACCCGTTCGGAGAAGCAGGCAGCCTTCCTGCGAGAGGAGCTTGACCTTGTCCAGAGCTATCTGGCCATTCAATCGATGAACGTGCAGGACTTACGCTTCAGCATTGAAGTGCCTGAGGCAATGGCTGAGCTTGAGCTGCCGAGGCTTATTCTTCAGCCGCTTGTAGAAAATGCCGTTATTCACGGCATCGAGCCGGTTGGCGATGGCGACATTCGAATCACCGGCTCGCAAAATGACCGCTACAACATCATCTCCGTCACCGACAACGGAATCGGCGTCAGCGACGAGAAGCTGCAGCAGCTGCGCCAGCAAATGTCGATGCCGCCTACGGAGGACAAAGGCTGCGCGTTGTGGAATACCCGGCAGCGCATGCTGCTGCAATTCGGGCAGGAAGCCGGACTTCGCATTTTGAAAAGGGATGAAGGCGGGGTAGCTGTCGAGCTATACTGGCCGAATGAACCGGATAGCGTAAGGGAAGCAGCCGCTTCCATTGCGGCCGCAGCCGAGGCTCATGCGAATAGCCGAAAATTAAAGGAGGAATAAGACATGCGACAGTTGCTAATTATCGATGACCAGTCTATTTTGGCAGACGATCTGGCGGATATGATTCCATGGAACGAAGCAGGAATAACAAATGTCTATAAGGCTTACTCCGGGCAGGAAGCGCTGGACATTATGAATGAGCAGCCGATCGATGTCATCATTACCGACATTCGGATGCCCGGCATGTCCGGCTTGGATTTGATACGGGAAGTAAAACGAAATTGGAAGCATACGAAGTGCATTCTTCTGTCCGGCTATTCGGACTTTGAATATACGAAGCAGGCTCTGCAGCTGCAATCCAGCGATTATTTGCTCAAGCCTGCTTCCGACGATGAATTGCTTGGCGCGGTTCGTAAGGCGATCGGCGATCTGGAGCGAGAGTGGCAGGAAATCAGCTCCGTCCAGCGTGCGATGTATTCCTTGCGGGAGCAGCTGCCGAAGCTTCGCGAATATATGCTTCTCGATTTACTGAGCGGCAAACAATCCGCCGAGCCGCTGCGGCTAATGTCCAAGCTAACGATGTATGAAATACCGTTCCGTGAAGTCACTCCGGTCCACATTATGCTGCTGCGGCTGGATGACAGCGAAAGGCTGTACGAAGGCGGAGAAAGCGAAGCATTAATCGATTATGCCCTAGCCAATATGGCGGAGGAAATTTTCGGAGAGCGGCTGCATCTCTGGCATGCGAAGGATACGCATGGTTATCTGGTTTGTCTGCTGCAGGCGAAGAGTACCATTGAGGAAAATACAGCGGAGAGCGTCGAGGAGTGGATCGAACGGAGAGCGTTCCAGCTTCAGCATGTCGTCAAATCGTATTTACGGGTTGGCATATCCGTCCTGACGAGCAAATCCGGGTCGTTTCCGGCCGAGGTAGGTCCGCTCTATCAAGCTTCCATTACGAACTTCCGCCACTTCATCGGCAGCGAGAAGGATCTGTATATCTCGTTGGCCAAAGAGCCTGCCCGCGGCGGCGCTCCGCAATTAATCAATGAGCTGCATCGCCCGCCAACCATCCTCCAGTTGTTAGAGGTAGGCCAGTGGGATGCGGTGCGCAGCAAGCTGGATACGATCTTTCACGAGCTTGAGACGAATTGGCGCGACTCCCAGGAACATGTGCTGGAAACCTATTTCACCATTGCCGCGACGCTTGCCGCCCTCGTCCATAAGAATAAGCAATGGTTGTCCGACACGATCGGCGACGACTTCCATGCGTATGCCAACGGGCGTCCGATTACAGCTGTCGACGAACTGCGGACCTGGGCTTACCGCATCATCGAAAACTACAAAACTTCCGTCAGCACGGAGGAAAAGGATTCCCGTTCCGGCATCATCCGCAAAGTGCAGGAGTTTATTCATGAGCATTTAGATAATGCCTCCCTGCACTCTATCTCGTCCCATGTGTTCTTGAATCCTTCCTATCTATCGAAAATCTATAAGACCGAAACCGGCGAAGGCATCAGCGAATTCATGCTCCGCGCACGAATGGAGAAATCAGCCCAGCTATTGTCCCAAACGGACGAAAAAATCTATGAAATCTCGCAAATGCTCGGCTACCAGAAGCCCAGCTATTTCATTCAGCTATTCAAAAAGCATTATGGGCTCACGCCGCAGGAATACCGGAACAAGCTGCATTAACCATCTAACTCCCGTTTCAACTAACATGGCTTTTCGCTATCCAGCAGGTCTTTTTGCTAATCTGCTTTTCATTTTCGCTATTAAGTAAACAATTTCCTTATTTCGCTAGTGAAAAGTGGGATCTGAACGTGTAAGGTAAGAAAGTTCACAAGGGCGGCATTTCATTTCTTTATAAAGAAAAAATGTACCTTAAATGAGTAAATCCGCTTATATTCGGCTCAGATGGCGAGAAATTTAGGAAAAAACTGCAGTTAATAAAGTATGTTTTTCTTTTACGTGTTTAGCAACCAACTTTCCCTATCCAAACCACCACTCCTGCCACTCCGTAAAGTAGCGCTATGCTGAAAGCTAGTTACTTGGAGCAACTTTGGTTACTTCGAATTAGATGGTGCTACTTGGTGTAGAGGTTGCTTGTGAATGAAAAGTATTTCATATAAATAAAAGAGCACCCTTACGTTTTGATTAAACGCAGGGTGCTCTTTATTCACTATCCCTATTCCATTTTGCAAGCTATAACGTCGCCTCGGCCTTGTCCAAAGCTCCGACAAACTCATCATGAATTTTCCCATTGGATGCGACTACGTTGCGGACACCCAAATGGTAGGGCTGTCCGAGCGAATCGGTAACCGTGCCGCCCGATTCCTGAATGAGCAGCGAGCCTGCTGCCAAGTCCCAGCTGTTCAGCCCGATTTCCCAGAAACCGGACAACCTTCCGGCCGCCACATACGCCATATGCAGAGCCGCCGAACCGCCGGAACGGATATTGCGCACTTGTGGCGCAACGGCTTGCAAGCCCTTCATATTCAGGGGCAGCGCATACTGCTGATCTGCTGGAAAACCAGTAGCTATCAAGCTGGTTCTCAGCGTATCCTCGCCGGATACGCTCATTCGCTTGCCGTGAACGTAAGCGCCCTTGCCCTTCTCGGCCAAGAACAGCTCATCCTTCATCGGGTCGTATACGACGCCGACAATAACTTCGCCCCGGTAAGCAAGGGCAATCGACACGACAAAAAACGGAAAGCCATGGACGAAATTCGTCGTGCCGTCGATCGGATCAACGATCCACAAATATTCATTCTCCAGCTTGGACTCAAGCGCGCGAACCGAAGCTTCTGGCCCCGGTTCTACGCCCTCTTCCCCAAGAAAAGAATGATGCGGAAAATGAGTCAGGACCAACCGCTTGATCAGCGTCTCCGACCCTTTGTCCACTTCCGTTACAAGGTCGGTCGAGGAATATTTTATATCAAGCTTCTCATAATTGCCGAGCTTTGTCTTAATCCATTCGCCAGCCTTTGCCGCGCAGTTAATCGCTACGGCAGTAAAGCTTTTGCTGCCAATAATGGCTGCATCCTGCTGATCGCTCACTGTGCATCACACTACCTTCTACTTGTCTGAATAATTGAAAAAATAATAGTTATCGTATAGAAATACGAGATGAGGTCTCAAAAGTTTCGTAATTTGTCCCGTTATGGGATGGAAACAGGCTATAGCTCCATCCATCCCTCGATTATCAGCTGGCAAGCGAGCAGAAGCAGCGTAATCCGAAGCAGCCAAAGCAGCTTCTTCCCGCTCATGCGTCCTGCCACCCAGGCGCCAAGCTTGCCGCCTACCCAAGCGCCAGGCACCAGTGCAAGCAACAGCCAATAATTAATCTCCCCGAGCCAGCCGTGCATTCCGCTGCCCAATATGGAAGACAAGAAGATGACGAACATCGACGTTGCCGTCGCAAGATGCGGCGGAAAACGGAACAGCAGCACCATAACCGGCACAAACAGGGAGCCTCCGCCAATACCGAACAACCCGGATATTAGACCAACTGCGAAGCCAATAAGCAGCAGCGGCAGCAGTCCGTAACCATAAGTATGGACTTGTCCAGACGCATCCGTAATCGAACGCTCAATCGGCCATTGCCGCGTAACCGGTTTCATATAATCACGGGCGATAAGGAGTGCGGCCATGAGCAGCATAAAAATACCAAAGCTTAATGAAAAGGCTGCGCCTTGAAGCTTCCCCGTCAAAGCCGAGCCGATCATGGCGGCGGGTCCGCTTGTTATAAACAGCAGCAGCCCGCTGCGGAAATCGACGATCTTCTTCTTCGCATAGCTAAGTGTCGACGCAAGCGCAGTGACGATAAGCATCGTCAGGGAGGTGCCGACCGCCGTTGCATGATCGATCTCAGCGCCTATGAGCTGCGGTCCGAGAAGCATAAGCGCCGGCACGATAATAATGCCGCCCCCAAGGCCAACGATGCTGCCGAACATAGCTGCAACTACGCCTAGCAGGACAAGCAATATCCATTCCAGCAACTTCAATCCCCCGCTTTCTCAGCTCACGCATCACAAGCGCGCTTATTCCGATAAAACGAAACGGCTACAGCACCTCAATGCTGCCGCCGTCAATGACGCGGACGCCCTCGCCCAGCGCCTCTAATTCCTTCATATCCTCCATCAGCTTAAGCAAAGCCGCATCCTTGTGCTTTGCCTCCAGCATGCAATCAACACGGCTTGTCGAGCCTGCAATTTCCTGCAAAAAGCGAAGCAGCGGCCTAGCCTCCACGCCATCGGCATGACTTCTTCGTTCCGACTCGCTCTTCGGACTCGACGCATGGATTTTGGGCGGCAGCGCATCAGCGCCTTGCACAGAATCCCAGCCCAGCCTGTCCGCTTCCCGCTTCCAGGTGTCCAAGATCCGCTGCCACAGCTTGCCGGAAAGCTCGTCCCGCGAAATGCCGCCGTCATTGACATCATGGTGATGAATGTCCAGCACCATAGGGACGCCGACAGCTTCGGCCGCTTCAAGCGTCTCCACAACATTAAACGTCTTGTCGTCGTTTTCAAGCGTGACCCGGTTGCGGAGCCGCGGCGCAAGTGCCCCAAACTGCTGCACGAAACGCTCTCCGGCTACGACTTTGTCGCCGTAGGCTCCGCCAATATGAATATTGTTCTTTACCGTCTCCGGCAAACCCATCGCTTCAATCATTCGCACATGGTAGTCCAGGTCCTTCTCTGAATTGATCAGGACTTCCGGACGGGGCGTGCTGAATACGCAAAAATGGTCGGGATGGAAGGAAACCCGAATACCCGTTTTTTGCACATATTCACCCACTTCGGTAAAGGCAGACTGCAGCTCCGGATACGGATTCCAATCGGCCAATCCATTATGCGTTGCCAGTGGAATGATTTTGGAGGTCAACCGGTGCAGCCGAATATCATTCTCCGTGGCATGTCTTAGAATACGAAGCGTATTGTGCAAATTATCTTTGGCGATCTGCTCGAGCCTGCGTATTGCCGCTTCCCGATCCGGCAGCTTGGCGAAATTGGTATAGGTCATTGTACGGGAAGGCGAGGCGTTCTCGAGCAATAAGCTCATGGCGACGAAGCCGAATCTGACGATCATATGCTACTCACGCTCTCCGAAAAACATTTCGAATGCCAGTGCCGTTTGGACACGGGCTTCTTCCTCTGTCAGCTTTCTGACTAATTCCATCTCTACTTCGGTAATCTCTTCGCCTTGAAAGTTAATTTCCGCAATAGAAGCCAGAATACGAACAATTGCAATCGCTTCATTGTTTGGTGTGTAAGCGATCACCTTCTGGCCGGTTGGAAAGACCCGGAAACCGCTCTTTACCATTTTACCCCGACCATATTCCAACAATTCATAAAGCTCTTGTTCTGATTTGAATTTACAAACGGAATTAAACTCTGTTGCAAAACCCATCCCTAGCTTCCTCCTCTAATGTTAATTGCCGCTTCCGCCGTAATCGATAGTCTGCTTGTCGGCATAACGCCTCAGCGCAAGCTCGATCAGCTTATCGAGCAGCTCCCGGTACGGCAATCCGGTTTCCTTCCACATCAGCGGATACATGCTGAAAGGGGTAAAGCCCGGCAACGTATTTACTTCGTTAATAAACAGCTGTCCATCCGATTTACGCAAGAAAAAATCGACCCGGGACAACCCCGATCCGTCGATTGCCAGAAAAGCCTGAACGGCCATTTCGCGAATGTTCTCCGTTACCGAAGATGGCAATAAAGCCGGAATCTGCATCGTCGACTTGCCATCGATATACTTCGCTTTATAGTCGTAAAATTCGTTGGAAGGTGCGATTTCACCTGACACAGAAGCCTTCGGCTCGTCATTGCCAAGCACGCTTACCTCAATCTCGCGGGCGTCGACGAACTCTTCAATGACCACCTTACGGTCGAACCGGAATGCATGGTCAACGGCTGCAATGAGCTCCTCGCGATTTTTTGCTTTAGAAATGCCGACGCTGGAACCAAGGTTAGCTGGTTTAATAAAGCAAGGATAACCTAGCGACACCTCGACCTCCATAATGAAGAAAGCAGAGTCCTTCTCCCACTGCGTCCGGTTAAAGTAGCGGAAGATGCATTGCGGCAGCCCTTCGTAGGCGAATACCTTCTTCATCGTGATCTTGTCCATGCCAACTGCGGAAGCAAGAACGCCCGCTCCCACGTAAGGGATGTTGGCCATCTCGAGCAGTCCCTGAATCGTGCCGTCCTCGCCAAATGTACCGTGGAGCAGCGGGAATACGACGTCAATCGGCGAGCTGCCTGCCGCCCCTGCCCCTAACCGATCGAATAGCGGAGCAAGCGGAAACGCAGCTGAGGCTGCACTTTGCACAGCCGTCAGCTTCATCTCGTCGATGCTGCCAGGTCTGGCAATTAGAATTTGTCCCCGTCTCCATTCGCCAAGCTTCGTTATATAAAAAGGGGTAATTTCGTATTTAGCATAATCAAACTCGCCAGCTACTGCAAACGCGGTTTGAAGGGATACATCATGTTCCCCGGACTTTCCCCCGTAAACGAGTCCTACATGCACTTTCTTCCCCATGGACGCTCCTCCGGAATCTATATTTTTTATAATAGGTCCGCTATATGAAAAAAACGATATTTCGTTTGTTCCGTCCATGCGTAGGAATCCCGGTAATCCCAGTAGCGATGCCTGCTCGGCACCGTATTGGCATTAACGAGCGGCATGCCTGCCGCATCGAAAGCAGTCACGATCGTGCTATGCTCGAAGCGTCCGTCGCCGTTCCAGTCATACGTAATGATGTCGCCAAGCTGAAGCTCCTCAGCAGAATTTACAACACTGCCGCGCATGCCCGAGCTGCGCGGTGCAGTCAAGTAATTGGCCAGCGCATTCGATACGGACCAGCTGTAGCTCCACCACTCGCCGCCTTTGTTGCGGCCTTTGTACCACCAGCCGCTGCTTCTTTTACCAGTATAGTTCATTGGGCCATTGCCTGCAAAGATCGCCTGTGAGGTATAGTTGGTGCAATTCACCTCAAACTCCTCGTAGGCAGGGTTAGGCTGATTCCACCACTGATCCGCATAAGCGGCGGCCAAATCCCTCCGGTAAGGGATACCCGCTTGCCGATGCTTCAACTGCGGAAACAGCTCGTAGTTGAGAAACGGAGTGGAACGGACGAGCGACTGGCTCTCCGCCACATAGTCTTCTGCTTCCTCAAAGCCGCTAGCATATTCAGAAATGCCAAAACGCGGCCTTCTCTCGCCAATGACAGGTTCGATACGGACAATTTGCCAGTAGCCTCCGGATTGAGCGAGCCACAGCCGCTCGCACTCTGCTCTTTCCTCAATATAGTAAAGTCCGGACTGCTCCATCTGCCGTTTAATATGCAGCTTCACAAGGACGGAAACCTCGGTTGCCGATTCATTCACGCGCACAAGCTCCGCCTTCGTCTCTCCGCGGGAAGGCAAGCAGCCGCGCAACAAGTCTCTCTGGCGCAGCCTTTGCAATCTGCCGTGCATTCTTGTGCAATGATCCTGGTCGGACACATAACCGTCTATGGCAGCGACATGCTGCTCCGTCTCTGCTTGATTGTACAGACTCACATATTGGTGAATCGCCGATTTCCAGCCGTCATGCCGGTCCCGGCTGCCGTCGATATAATCTGAAGAACGCAGAAGAGAGGTTAGTTTGGACGCCGCCCTTTGGTCGATAGCAGCCGCCTCTTGTTTATCCGCTGGCAGCTTTGCCTGCTTGGGCTGCGGCTTCACCGGCTTGGCTTGCTGCTGCGGCTGCGGCTGTGGCTGTGGAACTGGCGACAGCGGCGATTGATTCGCAGCTGTCCCTCTTAACAACGGCTGCTTTGGCTGCCGGTCCATGCGGCCGCCCGTTCCTTGCTTGACCGTTCGCGAAGACATAGCTATCCCTCCCAATCCTCATTAGCTGGTTCATTATATGAAGGAATCGGATGGGCTATTCGTTTACAAATGGAAGGCCTGCCCAGTTTCCCGGGCAGGCCTTCTCAGTTTAGTGAAAATATTCTATTACCTTATTTAATCAATAGCGACATGTAACCCAGCGAATTATATTGGCTTGTTTTCACTTTGTCATAGATTGTATTGATGAACTTATTTGAGAATTTATAGTTCTTTGTATAAGATTGAATTAATTTTACTACATGATCACAATTCAAGTCTTTTTGTTCAGATGCAATGCCAACCAAATGCAGTTTGATAAGTGCATAATCTATTACCATTTTGATATAAAAATCAAAGAATTTTTCTCCACTGAGTATAGAGTCACCAAGAAATTGATAAATATAATTTTTTATATAATTCTCCATAACATGAGGGCTGTCGCTCAAGAAGGTATCTAAGAAATCGCTTTTGCAATCTTTATATGTATTAACATAATCCTCTAACAAAGTATTGTTCAGTTGGATTCCTCGCATATAAGAATTAACACATTCGGTATATCTTTTATTCCAGATAAACGCTTTTAAGTTTTCCATTAGCGTATTATGTAAGTACTCAAATTGAAACGCATCGTCCTGCGGAAACGCATCGTAGTCACGAAGTTCCGAATTATTTTCGACTTCTGCCTTAAACTCATTTATAAAGGCTGGAAGTTTAGCATATTGCTTACCCTCCTGAAAATCGTCTGCATTGTCAAAGAATACGCCAAGCAGGATAAGACGATGCTGGAAAGAAAAACGCCTGTCGTTTATCACATCGTATGCAAGATATCTTACTTCATCTATTGCATTATTTTTGTGTTCTTTATAATTAATCGTATCAACCTTAAGGTTAGGAGTCGATGGTTTAAATGTTTTGTCAAAATTCATCGCGTTCGGATTAAGTAGTAAAGCACGTGAGATTTCAGGGCAGGACAAAACAGCAGAAATTTCAGTAGTACTCCCCACATTATTAAGTACCCTTGGATATGTAGAGCAGGTTTGAGACAAGTATTCTTCTCCAAGCGTAGTTTGGATTGAACATAGTCCATTGCAAAGCATAGAGCAGTTTCCAGTCTTCTCATTCATAACAAAAGAAGCATAGTTCGATCCGCTTTTATTGACCTGTATATTCTTTATCAAAGATTCCTTAAAACTTGAATCCGCAATATTTTGATATTTTTCATACGTATCCTTGTTTATTGAAACTTCCCACAAGGAACAGCATGTATCTTCGCAATCTGAGCCAATACATTGAAATTTTTTTATATATTCTGGTGTAAGGTACGTCAATGTTTGCAAGGCCTCCACATGCTCGCTCTCCTTATAATTATACTTGGAATCCACCGTTGATGAGAGTAAGTGACAACGCCACTCGTCACTATCGATTAAGCCCCAATCAAGGAACTAAATAAAAGAGATTGTTTGAATTTTTATGGCTCAGCGAAAATACAACCATCTAAACACCTTAAAAAGGTATAAGCGCTGTGTAGGATAATTACACAGCGCACCATAACTTCACAAAAAAATAGATTAACGAAGCATCGTTCCCATTCGTTTGGCAGATTCCATGAGCAGGGGCGCATATTCGCGCATCATCTCAATCGTCAGCCTGCTGGACGGGCCGGAAAGCGAAAGGGCCGCCGACAGATCGCCATTGCGATTGAAGATTGGCGCCGACAAAGCAGCTACGCCCGGCTCGCGCTCCTCAAAGCTTGTCGCATACCCTTGGGCAAGAATTTCCTCCAGTTGCTCCTGATACTGCTCCAAGTCTATAATGGCCGGCCAAGACGGATCACCGATGATCCGTTCTCGGACGATACGATCCGCATAAGCGATCAGCACCTTGCTGGATGCCCCGGCATATAACGGCAGCCTTGCGCCAACAGGCGCTACCCGGCGTACGGGCTGGTTGCTCTGCACCGCCTGAATGCGAATCCGCTCCTGTCCATCACGCACATAGATGCTGACCGTCTCGCCCAATTGGTCGCGCAGCCGTTCCATCTCAGGCTGCCAGATAATAGCTGGTTCATCAGTCCCAGACAAATGGGCGGACAACTCCCACACTCGAATACCTAAATGATAACGATCGGAAATTGGGTCCCGCTCGACGAAACCCTTATCCTCCAGCGTAGCTAGCATCCGATGCACGGTGCTTTTATGAAGCCCGACCTTGTCGGCAATTTCAGTCATGGCCAGATTCGTTCCCGTCGTAAAACAAAGCAATATATCAAGCGCACGGTCAACCGCGCGCACATGCGATTTGCCTTCTTCCATCCTTGCCGCACCTCCTCTGACCATCACTGTTCATTCGTTCCGGACAGTGAAAATGATTCTCGTTCAGTATACCCCAATCCTATCTCACCCGTAAAGAAAAGTTACTTCATTACAGCATCATTACAACTGTTTAACATTACGTCGACATCAATTGACAGGCCTAATCTATCGGAATACGATAAAAGTACTAGATCCTTTGAAGCGTTTTCACACATTCATCATGCAGGGAGGACAACGACATGAGCACAACCATTATGACGCCGATCCCGCTGGAAAGCGGCTTCCCCCAAGTGCTTCAGCCTTTCCCGCCGATCGACGGCCTGCTGAACCGTCAGCGTCCGCAAGCGAGATCGCGGCGCTATCATTTGCTCACCGCATGGACAGCCGCGATTGCGGCTATGTGCCTGCTCCTTGTCGTTGTTTTTCATGGTTATGTTGCATGGATGCTTGCCCACCCTTATGTGGCGCCGCTTACGTCCAATCCGAAAGATGCTATCGGGCTTGACTATGAAGATATCGTCATCCCCAGCCATAGCGGCAAAACGATGGTCAGCGGCTGGTATGTTCCGGCAGCCGGCGATTCCGCTGATGTAACGCTGGCCTCATCTGCTAATGCTTCATCCGTCTCTTCAAACCGTACCGTCGTATTCAGCCATGGCTATGGGGCTAATCGGGAAGAGACATGGGTTCCGATGTATGATTTAACGAATCTGCTGCATAGTCTGCACTACAATGTAGTTCTTTTCGACTACGGCTATGCATCCTATGAATATAAAGCACCGGCTACAGGCGGATTGGAAGAATCGCAGCAGCTGCTCGCAGCCGTCGATTACGCCAAATCCCGCGGCGCGGAAGAGATCGTTGTATGGGGCTTCTCGATGGGAGCAGGCACTGCGCTCCAAGCAGCGCTGCAAACCGATGATATCGATGCGATGATACTCGATAGTCTGTTTCTCGCGAGCCCCGATACTTTGTACAATAATGTGAAGCAAATCGTAGACTTGCCGCGCTTCCCATCCATGACCTTGATTGAATCGATGATGCCAATCTGGTCCGGCGCCAGCTTGAAACAAATTCCGGTTGACCGCATTATGGATAGCAAAGGCTATAACATCCCGCTTTATATTATCCATGGCACAAGCGATGCCAAAGCGCCATATCAAACGGCAGAGACAATTGCCGCGGAGCAAAGCAACCCGCTATCCCGCTCGTGGATCGTTCCGCGCGGTCAGCATGAGATGCTGTTCCGGGAATATCCGAACGAATATATTCAACGCGCAGCCTTATTCTTAAGCCAGGTCAATCAAACCTTTGTTTCCGATTCCGTATAATAGCAACTGAACAAAAGAACCGCTGTTCTCCCCGCTTTGTAAAGCGGGAGGGACAACGGTCCTTTTTGTGTTCCTTGCGTTAGTCTTTAATTAAGGATAAAAATTCCGAGCGAAGCGCCGGATTGGAACGGAATTCGCCGCGTACCGCTGATGTAATCGTCTTGCTGCCCGGTTTTTTTACGCCGCGCGAACACATGCACAGATGCTCACCTTCTACAACAATCATGATGCCATGCGGATGAAGCTCTTCCTCCATCACATTCGCAATCTGCGTCGTAATTCGCTCCTGTACTTGCAAACGACGCGTTACCGCTTCAACGAGTCGGGCAAATTTGCTTAATCCGGCGATCTTGCCGCTTGGAAGATAGCCAATATGCACTTTGCCAAAAAATGGAGCCATATGATGCTCGCATTGGCTATAGTAGACAATATCTTTTACAATGACCAATTCTTCATGCTGCTCGTCGAAAGTGACGCCCAACACTTCACGCGGCTCTACCTCATAACCAGCAAAAATCTCCTCGTACATCCGAGTAACACGAGCAGGCGTCTCATGCAGCCCTTCACGTTCCACGTCTTCGCCAATCAGCTTCAATATCTCTTTCACGTGATGCTCGATTTGCTCCCGGTTACGAGACACAGCCGAATTGACGTAATCCTTTCTTCCCGCCATTTCCGCATTCTCCTCTCCGGCTACCTCTCACGAATTGCGCTATTATCTACGCGGCGCTTTTTGATTTTTCATCATGTGCTGCGCACGCTGCATTTGCTGCTTATTCAAGTTGTAGCCCATTTGCTTCGCCATCTTCTGAATCATTTCCGGATCGCTTTGCATCCGCTCAAGCTGCCGGCGCAAATAGAAAACGCCGCCAAAAAATCCGCCAACCGCCCCTACGATCAACGTAACAATCGGAATAATATAACTCCATACTCCCATTAATAATTCACCTGACCCTTTCCCGCTATAAACTCTCTTATGTCTGTAATAATGTCCCCTATAATAGCATGGAAAGCAAGCCTTCGCAAACAGCGGTATAAAAGTAAATATTACTAGCTTTATCTGCTGTTTCGAAACACCAGCCCGCAGTCTCTAGCCAGGTCTATCGCATTTCTTATCCATAATCTTCTACTATTAAATCTCTACGGTTGTCTCAGCAGCTTCAAGAGCAGCAATCGCTCGCTCAATATAGACCTTTGCCTCCTCATCGCTCTCAAGAGGCAGTGCCTCGCGCAAAGCGGCTTCTGCTTCTTCTCCGCCGATACGGCCAAGCGACCATGCAGCTGTGCCTCTAAGCACTGGCCTCGGGTCCTGCCGCAGCACCTGCTCCAAATCTTTCACCGCGCTTTTCTCTTTGAAGTTGCCGAGTGCAATAACCGCGTTCCGCTGAATCGGCTTCTTGCCCCGCCATGCCGAAGACGTGCTGCCGTATTTCTCTTTGAACTCCCTGTTGCCAATCGTCAGCAGCGGAACAAGCAAAGGCTTCACCTGCTCATGATCCGGCTGGAGCTCCGGCTGATGCGTCCAGTTTTTCCCTCTATTGACGGGACAGACGGTCTGGCAAGTATCACAGCCATAGAGCCGGTTGCCGATCTTACGCATGAACTCGTCCGGTACAAACTCCTTGGTCTGCGTTACAAAAGAAATACAACGCTTGGAATCGAGTTGTCCAGGGCCAACTAACGCCCCGGTTGGACAAGAATCAATACACTTGGTGCACTCGCCGCAGCCCTCTGTAACAGGCTTGTCCGGCGGAAGCGGCAAATTCGTAATCATTTCGCCCAAATAAATCCAGGAGCCTAGCTCATGCGACATGATCATGCAATTCTTGGCGCCCCAACCGATGCCCGCCCGCTCCGCAACCGCGCGATCGGACAACGCCCCCGTATCGACCATGCTCTCGACCCGCAGCTCAGGAACCCGCTCGCGCAGCCAGTTCTCCAGCTTTGCCAGCCGGTCGCGCAGCACCTTATGATAGTCTTCGCCCCACGAAGCCCGGGCGAGAATACCCCGTCTTGCGCCGGGCTCAGATTTGGGCGGGTTATGCAGCTTGGAAGGATAGGCAATTGCAATCGCAATGATGGATTGCGGATTATCGAAGAGAAGAGCCGGATTGGTCCGTTTGTCCAAATCCGGTTCTTCGAAGCCCGATTCACGTCCCAGCTCACGGTGGCGAATCAAGATTTGCTTCAGCGACGTGAACGGATCTGCGGAGGTTATGCCGATTTTATCGATACCAAGCGACCTTGCCGCTTCATTCATCTCTTCTTTTAGCCGCGTCCAGCGATCCTTGTCTGTCATCCCTATCCCTCCTTGCCTGCGACATCCAACTGCTCAATAGAATGGCTTTAACGTTTAAGCGAGCCGTTTAATCGCCCCGCGGGCCAGCTCATCGCAGCGGTTATTCCATTCATTGTCGCTATGTCCCTTAACCTTAATGTAAGTTACCTCATGAAGCTTCATCAGCTCCCACAAGCTTTTCCACAAATCCTGATTTTCCACCGGCTCCTTCTTGCTGTTGCGCCAGCCATTGCGCAGCCACCCGTGAATCCAGCCCTTCTGAAAGCAATTGACTACATAAGCCGAATCGCTATAGACACTCACTTTGCAGGGCTCCTTCAACAGCCGCAGCGCTTCAATAACAGCTGCAATTTCCATCCGGTTGTTCGTCGTCTGCTTTTCTCCGCCGGAAATTTCTTTCTGATGCGGCCCGTAGAACAGCACTGCACCCCAGCCGCCCGGCCCGGGATTGCCCGAGCAAGCGCCGTCCGTATAGATCATAACGTCCTTCATTCGCCGACATCCTTTACAAAGCTTTGAGCTGGCCCAGCGGCCACACGATAAAATCTGCTCTTCCCCGAATGGTCGATTCCTTCACCGTTCCAAAAATCCGGCTATCCTTACTCGCCCTCGCATGCCGGTTGTCTCCCATAACAAAGTAAGAATCCTTAGCCAGCTGAATCGGCATAAAGTCCAGATCCTCAATAGCCGAATCAATATATGTTTCTTCTACTAGCTCTCCGTTGCGGTAGAGCTCTTTATTGAATATTTCAAGCCGGTCTCCAGGTACGCCGACAATCCGTTTGACGAGCAGTTCCTCTTTGTCGCCGTAAGTCATCGGATCTTCCAGAATGACAATGTCGCCTACCTTCGGTTTTCCCAGCATGTATACAATTTTATTGACAAACAGCCATTCACGCTCATGCAGCGTAGGCTCCATGGAATGTCCTTGAACGGTCGACAGATTGAATACAAACAAATGAAGCACCATAACGATAGCAAAAGAAACCACGATCGTCTTCGTCCAATCCCACAGCTCTTTCAGCCACGCAGGCTTTGGCGCCGTATTTTCCGGTGAGGAGACATCCATTCGCTTAACCCTCGCTTTCGCTTTCATCAAACTGTTCGTCCCATTCCTTATAATAAGCTAACACCTGGCTTTCCTGAAATGGAGCTTGCCCCAAATCAATACGCAGCAGAAGCGATTTTAGTCCCTGACAGACCAGATCGTCGACTCTCTTCGGATAATGATAAGCGAGCTTATGCAGCTCATACTCATCCTGATCCACGATATGCCGGCTGCCGTCGATGGTACGGATCACATCAAGATCATAGTCGATATACGTCAATACATCCCCTTGCATAAATGGCGGCGATGCAATGTTGCAATAGTAACGAATACCCGCATCCTCCAGCAATGCAACGACATTATACCATTCCCCGGGGATAAAAAAAGAAACGGCCGGCACTCGGCTAATCCATAGCTTGCCGTCAGCTTCCTGAATCGGTGTCTGGCGATTGATGAGCACAATCATATCCTCATCCCTCTGCGCAGCGGCAAGACGCTCTTTGGGCACAAGCCAATTGCGCTGCCAAGTCCGATGCAGATGTCCGTCATGCTTAAAGCTTTTAATGACACAGTGCCGGTATATGTTCATGCCGCTCTCCTCGTACTTGTTTGCTATATAAATAGAAAAGCATATCTCACCGCCAAAAGCAATGGCGGTACAGATATGCTCTGCACATATGGCTATTCGCGGTAACGAAACCGCTTAGCCTGCAATAATACTCAATTTTTGGAAGGAACGATAAAAATCGTTCGAGGCATAGCCCATTGCTTCATACAGCGGAAGCACCGGTTCATTGTATTCGTCAGCTGTTATCAATATCTTCATAACATTACGCTGTTCGAAGCGCTGACGCAAAGATTGGATAAGCGCCTTGCCGATTCCTCTCCGTTGATGGCTAGGAAGGACGGCAATACGATAATAGTAACCTTTGTTATTATCTATTGTACCGATAATCATACCTACAATCTCCGACTGTTCGACAGCGACAAGTACCAATTCGCTGTCCCATGACAATTGACGTGCAAAAGCTTCCATCGTTTGCTCGTAACACTCCTCGGTAAGTACATCTTCAAGAAGTGCCGTTAGTGGTCTGTAGTCCGATAACTGGAAGGAACGAACGTTCATTACATATACACCTTCTATACCTTGTCATAGTGCTGCAAGTATATAAAATACGACATGAAAAAACGATTTCCTGCTTAAAAATTTAAAAAAACTTAAAAATTTTAAATAAATTCTCGAATATTTCGTGAAAACGCTTTATATTAAGCGCTTACAATGATATTATTTCATGTTTTCTCATGTTTTGACTGAAATGCTCGCGATATTGCATAAATGCTTCAAAATCATGCCATTCTAATGATGTTATCCGCCCTTTTACCTAGCTCCGACTTTTTCAACATAAATGTTGATTTATTCACTCGGATAAGGGATAATAATTGAAGAGATCTACATATCTACTAATTAGGAGGCTGTTAACTATGGCACATCAACTACCTGCTCTGCAATATGCAAACAACGCACTGGAACCGCATATCGATGCGTTGACGATGGAGATTCACCACGACCGTCACCACAATGCTTATGTGACGAACCTGAATGCTGCTCTGGAATCCGCTCCTGAGCTGCAAGACAAATCGCTGGAAGAACTGCTTGCCAACAACCTGGCAATCGTTCCTGAAGCAATCCGCACAGCTGTACGCAACAATGGCGGCGGCCATGCGAACCACTCCCTGTTCTGGGAAGTTATCGGACCAAACGGCGGCGGCGCTCCTACTGGCGCTCTTGCAGCAGCAATTGAAAGCGAACTGGGCGGCTTCGAAACGTTCAAAGCTGACTTTGCTAAAGCAGCAACTACTCGTTTCGGCAGCGGCTGGGCATGGCTCTCCGTGAAAGACGGCAAACTGAAAGTATCCAGCTTGCCTAACCAAGACAGCCCGATCTTCGAAGGCGAAACACCTTTGCTTGGTCTGGACGTTTGGGAGCATGCTTACTACCTGAACTACCAAAACAAACGCCCTGATTACATCGCGGCGTTCTGGAACGTAGTGAACTGGGCTGAAGTTGGCAAACGCTACGAAGCAGCTCTGTAATATTAGCTAATAACTGAAGCGGCGCTTTCTCCTCGGAGAAAGCGCCGCTTTTTTTCTGCTTTGACAGCCATGCACAGGGATAGGCATCTGCCGCATATGATGGATGAGGATAAACGCCTAATCTGCAATGTGAAGGAGTCTGACTGTTGCATGAGATATACTTACAAGTACATTAATACACTGGACGGAAGCGTCGTGAAGGATTGCGGCTGCGGCGGGCCGCGCATGCTTTCACCAGGCGGCCCTGCCATGGGAATGCCTCCTCTGGGACAGGGGATGCTGCCTCAAGGACCAGGTGCAGGTCAATTTGTTCCTGGACCAGGCGGAGGATTTCCAGCGGGCCATGGTCATTTTCCTCCTGGACATGGACAATTCCCTCCTGGACATGGTCATTTCCCGCCAGGACCTGGACCGTTTCCTCCGGGGCCTTTCCCCTTTCCGTTTCCGCTTCCCGTTCCATTCCCCGTTCCCGGCCCTTTCCCGGTTGGCTCGGTTAACGTCTGGATAAACGGCGGAAGCTTTTTCCCTAACGTAACACAGGGCTACCGTATTCCATATCGTCCGGGGCTGTCGATCTTCCAGGCGCTTTCCGCCACAGGTGTCGTTCAGTTCTCTTTCAATGGTCAAATCGAATCCGTCAGCGGCATTCCAATTGGCGGGCCGATCGGCTATATCCTGCGCCTCAATGGACGTATCATCCCGACTACCCTGCTGAACTTCCCGCTCCAATTGAACGACAGCGTCACGCTGGAGCTGCAGTATGCACCATCCGGACGCCCGGATGACGAGGAGCTTGCCGATATTTCCGACGTGTCGCTCAGCTCGGTCAAGAAAAAGAAGGGTAATCAAGCGGTGTATGATGAAGTGGAAATAGGAACCGATGAACTATAAATCATAACAAAAAGAAAGTGCAGGTAAACTCGTCACAAACCGCGCTGCGCGCCGGTCTGAAACGAATCCACTGCACTTTTTTTCGCATACAAGCTCAACATCATGTCCGTTTTTTATCCTGCAAAATCGCTTTCCCTTTGCCAATAATAAGCTTCAGCTGATCGTTCTCATAGCCGACCTCGTAAGTAACCTGATACTTGCTCAGCTTGTATTCGCCATCCACCCGTTCATCCACCGAAAGGACTGCGGCCACCGTCGCTTCATCATCACCTTTGGTTGTAACATGCATGTCGTCGATGACAACGTTGCGCGTACCCATATAACCTTCTCTAAACTCCTCATAGCTTGTGCCAAGCTTCCAATTGCCGCCAAGCAGCGAATAGGCGTACACATAGTCGGCATTGTTCAAGCTGTCATAGAAGTGGGTAACCAAATATCCGGCATATTCGCTTATCGAAGCGTCCTGCTGTACGACGCCATTATCGTCTGTAAAAGCCAGCTCCGGCAGCGAGGTCATCGGTTCGGCCGACCAAGCCTCCGCCAGCTCCAGCACGTTGACAATCGGAATGCTGAAGCCGATGGAGCTCTCCTCTATGCCTGCCGAGTTGATGCCAAGCACCTCGCCCGTCCGCTTGCTCACCAATGGGCCGCCGCTATTGCCCGGCGCGATTGGCGCCGATATTTGATACAGATCTTTGTACGTATACGGCTCTATCTCAAAGCTGCGGCCAAGACCGCTAATAATGCCGGTCGTGACTGTATTCTGAAAGCCTAACGGACTGCCCACTGCAATGACCTCATCGCCCACTTCCGCCTTCTCTGAGCGCACCATTTGCAGCGGCTCCATACCTGCAAGATCAGGAACCCGGACAACAGCCACATCAATGTCCGTACTAATACCGATGACCTCGCCCTCCAGTTCTCTGGCGTCGGCTGTTTTTATAATGACCTTTTTGACCCCGCTCACGACATGCGCATTCGTAATGAGGTCTCCTTGGTTGTTGTAGAGAAAACCTGAGCCTTGCGTCCCATCCTTGGTCTCAATCATAACGACCAGCTTTTGTGTCTCATAAATGATATCCTTCAACGACTTTGGCGCGCTGCCGCGCTGTGTATCTGCCAGCAGCGGACCGCCTGTAAGCTGCTTTGGCACCTCTGTATGCACAGCATAGGCCGCCCCTGACCCCGCCAGCAGTACGGCAGCAGATGCAAGGATGCTGATCCACGTTGCTTTTCTCATCTTCTCGTCTCCCGCCTACAATCCTTTAATCCAAATACCAGGTTGCATGGTCAATAACAACTTTGGCATGCTCGTCCTCAACGCCATGAACAACAGCGGTGAAATTGAACGTCTCTCCGGCCTCAATATATTTAGGCGTTGCATCCACTTTGCCTGATTCGATTTTTTTGCCTTGGCTGTCGTGAACCGTATACTCGACCGAAACCGAATAAATCGGCCGTGTCGCCGCATTCTTCAGCTGTCCATCAATATGGAAGTCGCCGTTCTCGTCCCGCCTTGTTCCGACATGCAGCACTTCGACGGCTGCCGTCTGATTAATCAGATCCTCTTCCGCCGCTTTCTGCATCGCGTTCTCGATTCGCTTCTGCTCATCTTGTTCGAACTTCTGCTTCTCCTTCTGAATCCGGCCGTAGAGTGTCGCCAATTGCTCGTTCTCCGCAGCATAATTCATCCCCAGCTGTACTGTCGCCAGAGCGTCCGAGAAGCTTTTCTTTTTCATCTGCAATTCAGCCTGCTTATAGCTGATTGAGACGATTTTCGCTTCGATTTGCTGCTGCAGCGAAAGTGCCTCTTTTCCGGACAGTCCTTTCACTTGGTTCAGCTTAGTGGCCAATGCCTCAACGGTTTGAAGCGAGTCCAGATCCCTCTCGATCTGACCGACTGTCATTCGGACAATCAGCTCTGAAAGCTGCTCCCGAATGACGGTAAAAGCTTGCTCTTCCCGGCCTCGAAGCTGCTGCTTCAACTGATTGAGCAGCGGTTCCGCATCCGTCAGCTCATTGCGGCTCATCCTGCTGCTAATGTCGTCGATCGAATGCTGAAAGGCAATCGCTTCCTCAACAACGACGGTGTCGGCTGCCAAAGAAGCGTATTTCGGACGCAGCTTGGAAGCCTCTTTCAACCGGTGCAGCGCTTCCTCATACTTCCCAAGCAGCGCGTCCTGCTTTGCGGCTTCATGCCACTGATTTACCTGTTCATTACGTTTCGTTTCATATAGGAAATAGGAGCATACAGCCGTTGCTGTAAGGATGAAAATAAATACAGGAATCAGTCCGATCATAACCGGCTTGCGGCCTGCCTTTGTTCGCACCGAAACATCCGCTTCTATCGCGGCCCCGGACTGCGTCATACCCGTATTCAATTGCTGCCGGGCTTGTTCCTCCAACGACGTTTCATTCGCTCGCTCCGCAATCGCCAGTCTCTTGCCGCATTGGCTGCAAAATACTGCGTCGGGCTCGTGCTTTCTATCGCAATGCTGGCAATACACTTCTATTCAACTCCTGCCGCCGTAGTTCTCTCTCTCATGCTTCTCTCTATTCTACTTGAAAAAGTAAATGATCTCCATTTTTAAATGATGGAAAAATTTAAAAAATGGAAGAAAACGATCAATTGTCTATTAAACTAGTTTTAATGGCCCTTTTTCACTCGCTAAAAAAATAGAAAAAAGCAGCCCTTTATGAGCTCCACCAGCAAGCTCCGGACTGCCGCTTCGTTCGTTACTTCAAATAATTGCTTACAATGCCATTCCAATGATGCTGGGCGTGCCCGGCCAAAATATAAGCGAGCGCTCGAACTGACACCCTTCCGTTTGCTGTGCCTGTACGAAGCATTGCTTCTTCGGAAAGCAAACCAATCATTGATAGCGAGGCACGGCGGGCTAACACGAAATCTTCAATCAATTGACCCAATGTGTTCCCGCTGTAATCGACCGTCGCCATGTACGGGTCCTGGTCATAGCCAGGAAGCACCTGCTGTTCACCCCGTGCGATAACGAGCAAGCGATAGCTCATAATGCGTTCATTATCCGATATATGTCCAATCACTTCCTTCAGCGTCCATTTCCCTGGCGCGTAGCTGTAATCGCCTAGCTCTTCAGGAATTTCGCTCAAGAAAGCGGTCATGTCATCCAACTGCTTGCCCAGATAATCCTTAATATTGCAATCCGGCACCAGCTCAACATAGGCTTTATTGTATCCTTCATACTCTTCTGCTAGAGGTCTTCCATTCACCTGAATCTCCTCCTAAAGCCTTGGTTGAGCAAATTATAGCATGCCTTACCTCTTCTTTTCCATAAAAAATAGCCTTCTCCAAGCAGTCGGCTGGAGAAGGTTATTTTTCAATTAATTTGCTTGCTCCTGCATTACACTTTTATCCGCAGCTGATTCTTTTATCGCCTTCAGCCGTTTCATCACATCATTGGCGCCGCGCCCAAAATAATCATGCAGTGCATGATATTCCGCATACAGCTTCTCATAAACCGCTACATTCGCCGGAATAGGCTTGTAACTCTCTTCTTGGACGCGGGCCATACGCTCCGCGGCATCGACGATGCTGTCGTAGCCGCCTCTGTCAGCCCCTGCTGCCACAGCTCCAAACATCGCCGCTCCAATAGCAGTCGTTTGTTTCGAAGCGGCCACTTTAATTTCGCGATTCGTCACATCCGCATAAATCTGCATAAGCAGCCGGTTCTTTTGCGGCAGGCCGCCGCAAGCGTACAGCTCATGGATTTCTATGCCGCTGCCGTGAAAGGCGTCAACGATTTTACGGGTACCGAATGCGGCAGCTTCAAGCAGGGATCGATAGATTTCCCAGGGCTTCGATGACAGCGTCAAGCCGATAATCGTCCCCGTTAAGTCGGTGTCGACCAGCA
This sequence comes from Paenibacillus radicis (ex Gao et al. 2016), assembly GCF_014641555.1. Taxonomy (GTDB): domain Bacteria; phylum Bacillota; class Bacilli; order Paenibacillales; family Paenibacillaceae; genus Pristimantibacillus; species Pristimantibacillus radicis. The sequence goes on along the minus strand of NZ_BMHY01000008.1, from coordinate 22,607 downwards.
CAGACCGGTTGCCGTTCCACCAGTCGAGCGCCAGCAGCCCGGATTGTCCAACATTCAGCAAGGATGCTTGCCGCTCCAAATACGTATGAACACTCTCCCCTTCGCGCTGCGCCTCATCACGCACATAGGCGGGAAGCGCTTCTTCGACGTACCATTCGAATATATCACCCGCCGCGGCTTGCCCCGCCTCATAGCCGAAATAACCCGGTATGATACCGTCTTCGACGACGCCGCACATGCCTTCTACAACCTTCTCCTCCGTTCCAAGCAGCAGATGGCAAATCGAGGTACCCATCGCCATCACGAGCTTGCCGGGTGTCACGACACCCAAGCCGGGCACAGCCGCATGCGCATCAATGATGCCAACCGCAATTGCTGTACCCGGCATCAATCCCATTCGCTCCGCCTGCTCTGCGGTAAGCTCGCCTGCCTTCGATCCTAGCGGCACTACTTCCCCGCGCAGCTTCGTCTCCGCCAAATCAGCAAGCCTAGCATCCAATGCCGCAAAAAATTCCCGGCTCGGGTAGCCTTCCTGCTTATGCCAGTTCGCCTTGTAGCCGGCTGTACAGCTGTTTCTGACGATACGTCCGGTCATTTGGCCGATGACCCAATCGGCGGCCTCAACGAACTGATCCGCTGTTTCATAAATGTCAGGAGCTTCATTCAACACTTGCCAAACCTTCGCAATCATCCATTCGGACGATACTTTGCCGCCATGACGCGCAAGAAACCGCTCGCCGCGTTCCGCCGCGAGTTCGTTCACAAGGTTCGCTTCCGGCTGCGCGGCGTGATGCTTCCATAGCTTCACCCAGCTATGCGGATTAGCCTGATACGCATCCAATAGGCATAGCGGAACACCGGCCGCATCAATCGGCATAATGGTGCACGCGGTAAAATCGACGCCGATTCCGATCACATGCTCTGCCGAAACGCCAGATAGCTTCAGCACCTCCGGTACGGATTGCCCCAGCACTTCCATGTAATCCATAGGATGCTGCAGCGCCCAGTCATGCTCCAGCTTGACGCCGGATACTGGAAGTCTTTCATCGATTACAAGATGGCGGTAAGGCGTTACATGCTCAGCCATTTCCTCTCCATTCGATAGATCCACCAGAACGGCACGGCCGGATTGCGTGCCAAAATCGATGCCGATTGCATATTTTCGACTCATGAAATCTCCTCCACCCTATAATGTGAACGCTTCCATTTCATTCGAGCAAAAAACGTTCCCCTATGCTGGAACGTTTTCTGCCACTAAGATAATTGAGCTAACCGCTCCAATAAGTACCGTTTTACATCGTCGGACAAATCCTCGCGCTCCAGTGCAAAATCGATCGTCGCTTGCACAAAGCCTAGCTTGTCCCCCACATCATGGCGCTTGCCCGTAAACCGATGGCCAATGAGCGGCGAAATACGATTCAGCTTCTGCAGGCTGTCGGTCAATTGAATTTCACCAGCTTTGCCTGGGACGGCCCGCTCCAGCAAATCGAAAATGGCGGGCTCCAGCACATAACGTCCGACGACAGCCCAATTGGAAGGCGCATGTCCTTGCATCGGCTTCTCCACCAAATCGCGCAGGAGGCCGTCTTTATTGCCTGGCTCGAAATCGACAATCCCGTATTTATGCGTCTGTTCCCAAGGAACTTCCGTAACCGCTATTACAGAGGTTTGCCGCTTCTCATACACGTCCATCATCTGCTTCAAGCAAGGCGGATCGGATTTCAGGATATCGTCGCCGAGCAATACGGCAAATGGTTCGTCCCCGATGAAGCGTCTTGCACACAGCACGGCATGACCGAGACCAAGCGGCTCCTTTTGGCGCACGTAATAAATGTCTGCCAGCTTGGAGATTTCCTGAACGATGGCCAGCATTTGCTCATTGCCCCGTTCCTCCAGCTCCGCCTCGAGCTCGAAGGATTTGTCGAAATGATCCTCTATCGCTCTCTTATGACGCCCGCTCACGATTACGATGCTGTCAATGCCCGATTGCACCGCTTCTTCCACAATATATTGAATAGCCGGTTTATCGATAATCGGAAGCATCTCTTTCGGCTGCGCTTTGGTTGCAGGCAAAAACCTCGTCCCCAAACCGCCAGCAGGTATTATCGCTTTGCGTACCGTTTGTTTCATCCGCCTAGCCCCCGTCCTTCAGAAAAATATATGCATCCATCATAACTCGTCTTCCAATATTTATCCATCCCTATAGCGCAACTGGCAGCCGGACGATGAATACCGCTCCCTCACCTTCCCCTTCTTCAATCTCGATCGTCCCGCCGTGAATGCCAACGATCTTATGGACGATTGACAGGCCCAGCCCGCTGCCGCCAAGCGTTCGATCACGGGAGGCATCCGACTTATAGAAACGTTCAAATACGCGCTCGCGGTCTTCCGGCGGAATCCCGCTGCCGGAATCGGCAATCCGGACGATGGCGAAGCCTTCATGCTCGGTTAAATGAAATGAAATATGGCCGCCCTCCGGCGTAAATTTCATGCTGTTCGTCAACAAATTAATCCATACCTGGCTCAGCTGATCCTCGTCTGCTGTAATGATCGTCTCCTCCAGAAACAGCTCCACCGTTTGCTGCTTCGCTACCCAATGCGGCTCGCAGGACAGCACCGTATCACGAAGCTGCCGATCCAGCCGGTATGGCGCCGGAGCATAAGGATGCTGCTGTGAATCAAGAGAGGCGAGCTTGAGCAGGTTCTCGCTTAACCTCGACAGCCGGCTGCTCTCCTGCTTGATGATGCCGACATATCTTCCCCGCTCCGCCTCGGTCAATTGCTCGCTGCGCAGCGCCTCCGCAAAGCCGCCGATTGACGTCAGTGGTGATTGGATTTCATGCGAGACATTGGAGACAAAGTCCTGTCTCATCATTTCAAGCTGCGACAACCCGACCGCCATCCGGTTAATGCTGTCGGCCAGCTCGCCAAGCTCATCCCCGCGCTGCAGCGGGAGCTGGACGTCAAAATCGCCTTTGGCGATTCGCGTCGTTGCCGCTGTCATCATTTTGAGCGGCTTCACCAAGTATCTGGCGGCTACTAAAATTAAGATGCCCCCGACTACCAGCACCGTTGTCAGAATTGTAAACGTATTGCGCTGGAAGCTTCTCACTTCCATGGCTCGGTCTGGCGTCACGAATAACGCCCAATCCATGTTCCCGAACCGGACGGTTCTTCCGATTGCCGGAGGCTTGCTGGGCTTGTCCTCCCCCTCCTCGCCAATCGCTACTTGTACCGTCTGTCCTGCAAAAACGCTCGTCAGTGTCTCTCTCGTTAAGTGATTAACGAGCGAATCACGATTGAGCCCCACCGAAATGAGCATGCCATTCCGCCCAACCGCAACTAGCGTCAACCCTTGCAGGTTGGCGACCTGCTCTAGAAATACAGGCAGCGAGCGAGGGGCAGATCCCGTATACAGCTGCTCGATTCGATCGATCGTATGCTCCATTGAGCCGCCAAACTTCCCCTTCATATCGCGTTGAAACAGCAAATTTGCCATAAAGAAAGCGATCCCCATGCTGACCAGCACAATAATAAGAAAGGTAATCGTGATGCGGACATAAAGACTGCGTATCATAACGACTCCTCCAGCCGGTAGCCCAGTCCACGGATCGTCACGATCCGAAAACCCGACTTCTCTTCGGGAAACCGCTCGCGAAGGCGCTTGATATGCACGTCCACCGTCCGTTCATCTCCTTCATAATCCATCCCCCACAGCTGCTCGATCAGATGCTCTCTGGAAAAGGTTTTGCCGGGATAGCTTCCCAGCTTGAACAACAGCTCGAATTCCTTTGGCGGCATCATGACCTCTGCTCCGCCGGCCAACGTCTGATACTCGCTTCGATTCATCGTGATCCGTCCGAAATCTACCGTCTTCGAGGAGGCGATCCGATACCGCTTCAGCAGCGCCTTGACCCGTACGATCAATTCAGGCGGATCAAAGGGCTTGACCACATAATCGTCAGCACCCAGTTCAAATCCCTTTACCTTTTGCGCGGTCTCCCCTTTTGCCGTCAGCATCAATATGGGCAGATCATAATATTCTCTCAAAGCCGAGCAAAGCGCCCATCCGTCCATACGCGGCATCATGACGTCGATGATGGCAAGATCAGGACGTACCTCCTCCAGCCAAGCCAGCGCTTCCTCGCCATCCTTTGCCTCAATAATCTCATAGCCTTCTCTCCGCAAAAAAAGAATGACCAGCTCGCGAATATTCGGATCGTCATCGACGACTAGTATTTTTGGCACCATAATTCCCCCTATTTCCAGCATTCTTTCTAACCATAATATAGCTACATGAATTTAAGATGAACATTGTTGACATTTCATCTAGATTACAATAATTTTAAACTAGAAAGTGTAACCGAAACCGTAACAAATGGAGGGATTACGATGCATAAAACAATTATTATCGGTACCGGCCCTGCCGGATTAACGGCGGCGATCTATCTGGCGCGCGCTAATATGGAGCCTCTCGTTATCGAAGGCTGGCAGCCTGGCGGACAGTTGACTACAACGACAGAGATCGAGAACTTCCCAGGCTTCCCTGAAGGTATTCTCGGCAGCGAGCTGATGTCCAATATGCGCAAACAAGCGCAGCGCTTCGGCGCTACGTTCCGTACGGGCTCTGTGAAAAGCGTGGATTTCAGCGAACGCCCTTACACGCTTGACGTAGAAGGCATCGGCGAGTTGAAAGCGGAGTCTGTTATTATCTCAACAGGCGCTTCAGCCAAATACCTCGGTATTCCAGGCGAGCAAGACAACATTGGCCGCGGTGTCAGCACTTGCGCAACTTGCGACGGTTTCTTCTTCCGCGGTAAAAAGCTGATTATCGTCGGCGGCGGCGACTCTGCAATGGAAGAAGCCGGATTCCTGACCCGTTTCGCATCCGAAGTAACGGTTGTGAATCGCCGCGAAGAGCTGCGTGCCTCCAAAATCATGCAGGACCGCGCTCGCAGCAATGAGAAAATCAGCTGGAACCTGAATCGCACACCGCTTGAAGTTGTTGCTGGCGAGCAAGGACTGCAAGGCATGAAAGTACGCAACAACGAGACTGGCGAAGAAGAATTGATCGAGTCCGATGGCGTCTTTATCGCAATCGGCCATACGCCTAACACCGGTTTCCTTAATGGTCAAATCACGACAGACGAGCAAGGCTACATCATCGTGAAGCCTGGCACTTCGGAGACGAATATCCCTGGCGTATTCGCTTGCGGCGACGTACAGGACAATAAATATCGTCAGGCGATTACAGCAGCAGGCAGCGGCTGTATGGCAGCTTTAGACTGCGAACGGTATCTGGAAGAGGCTCATAGCCTGCAAACAGCCGTTAAAGCTTAATTTTTTTCGCATAAAAAGGTAGTTTATTGCCTCAGAACGTAGTATACTCAACATGTTGAGAGATAAAATAAATGGCAATGCTATCGTGCATAAGGACGATCCTTCGTCCGTAAATGAAAAGGTGCAACCACGTTGAAAAACGGCGGTTGTACCTTTTTTTGTTTCATGCAGCCGGCTCGAGGGTAAATAAGAAGAAGGATGCTTGACATTGGCTTCGTTATTTGTAATAATTATAAACAAGGAATTAATATAATTAATAACGTTGCCCGCTTCCTTTGCATGAAAGCGCTGGAAGGGCGCACAATAAGCGGAGAAAGGATGAGATCATTATTACTACAACGACAACGACTTCGACTCAAGCCGTTTTGAACAAACAAATCGCCAACTGGAGCGTGCTTTACGTTAAGCTCCATAACTATCACTGGTATGTAAAAGGAACGCAGTTTTTTACGCTGCATGTGAAATTCCAGGAGTTTTACGAGGAGGCTGCGCTTCATGTCGATGAGCTGGCTGAACGACTGCTGGCGCTGCAAGGCAAGCCGCTCGCCACGATGTCGGAGTATTTGAAAACATCCAGCATCAAGGAAGCCAGCGGCGGAGAATCAGCTACCCAAATGGTCGATTCGCTAATTGCCGACTTCTCCACCATCATTGATGAGCTGAAAGAAGGAATGGGCATCGCTCAAGAAGCCGGAGACGAGACGACAGCCGATATGCTGCTCGCCGTCCACACGACGCTCGAGAAGCATGTATGGATGCTTAGAGCTTTCAATGCTTAATTGATAGAATACCGGCTCCCGGCAAAATAGGGGCAGTCACCGTCGGATTCATTTCCCTACGGTGGCTGCCCCTATTTTTGTTCCAAGACTTCTAATATGTCTGTCGATTACGACAGTTTAATTGTGCAGTTGGCCGCAAGTTTGTCGTCCAAATAAGCTTCCAGCACATCGCCATCCTGAAGGGCCGCTACGCCAGCTGGCGTTCCGGTAAAGATCAAATCGCCGCGTCCCAGTCCATAAGCGTTATCGATGTGAGTAATCAGTTCAGAAATGCCAAACAGCATGTCGCCGGAATTGCCCAGCTGTGCTTGTTCCCCATTGCGAATCAGCTTAAAGCTGCTCATCTTTAATGCCTCTTCGCCCGGATACGGCACCCAGCCGCCCAGCGGTGCCGAATTTTTGAAGCCTTTGGCTTCCAGCCAAGGCTGGCCTTTCGCCTTCAGCTTGCTTTGCACATCACGCAGCGTCAAATCCAGCCCCAGCGCCAAGCCGTCGACGCATTCATCCGGCTTCATGCCTGGCTGGAGCGCTTTCCCGATTCGCAGCACGAGCTCCAGCTCGAAATGCACTTCACCTCGGTCAGCAGGCAGTGTAACGACATTGCCATTCATTGGAACAACTGCATGGGACGGCTTCGTGAAGACGAGCGGCGAATCCGGCACCTCATTGCCCAGTTCCAGCGCATGCAGGCGATAATTGCGCCCGATGCAGTAAATATTACGAATTTGGTCCGTCATTCCCATCGTCTCCTATCGGGCAGCAAAGCCCTCATGTTGTAAGCTTTCGTAAAAGGCGCAAAGATCAGTTTTTCTTCTGCTCGGCAATCCGTTCCGCCAGTTCATTCAATTCAGTCCAACGCTCCAGCAGTTGATCCAGCTTGGCCTCAAGCTGCTGCTGCTCTTCAATAAGCTGCTGCAGGAGCACGGAATCACTTCCGGATGCATCCATCCGTCCGGCGATGGCATTCAACGCCTCTTCCGTTTCAGCGATCCAGCCATCGATCTGCTCATAATCCTTCTGCTCCTTATACGACATACGCAGCGCCTTCTCCGATGAGCGCGGCGCCGCTTCTGTCTTCTCAGCGCCAGCGCTTGCATTCGGTTTGCCGGCTGCTGCAGCCGCTTTGCCTGAACCAGTTGCAGCAGATTCACTGCCATGCTTGGCGACAAATTCCTGATACTCAGAGTAATTGCCGGTATGCTGAGTGATCGTTCCTTCGCCTTCGAACGCCAATATTTTATCGACTGTCCGATCGAGGAAATAGCGGTCATGAGAGACGACGAATACGACGCCCGGGAAGTCGTCCAAATAATCTTCCAACACGGACAAAGTGGCGATGTCCAAATCATTGGTAGGCTCGTCAAGCAGCAGTACGTTAGGCGCATTCATCAGTACGCGCAGCAGCTGCAAACGGCGTTTCTCTCCGCCGGACAGCTTAGCAATAAGCGACCACTGCATCGCCGGAGCAAACAGAAACCGCTCCAGCATTTGCCCAGCCGATATCATCAGCCCATCCGCCGTCTTGACCTGCTCCGCACCCTCGCGAATATATTCGATGACGCGCAGCGACTCATCCATCTCTTCATGCTCCTGCGAGAACCAGCCGAGCTTAACGGTCGGTCCGAGCACGACAGAGCCCGCATCCGGCTGCAATCTGCCTTCAATGAGCTTAAGCAGCGTCGACTTGCCGCTGCCGTTGCGGCCAACAATGCCGACGCGGTCCTCCGGCACTGCAATGTAGCTGAAATCGCGAATGAGCGTGCGCTCGCCAAAGCGCTTCGAGACGCTCTCGATTTCGATAATCTTTTTGCCGAGTCGCGAGGAAGCAACGGATACGTCCATTTTGCCGCCCGATTGTTTGGGAGCCTGCGCTTTCAACGCTTCAAAGCGGTCAATTCGGGCCTTTTGCTTCGTCGTCCTTGCTTTCGCACCGCGACGAATCCAAGCCAGCTCGTTGCGCAGCAGGTTTTGCCGCTTGTCCTCCGAAGCCGCCTCGCGTTCTTCACGCTCCAGCTTCAGCTCCAGAAAACGGCTGTAGTTGGCTTCATAGAAATGCGCCCGGCCTTTATCCAGCTCAATAACGCGGTTGCTGACCCGATCAAGGAAATACCGGTCATGGGTAATCATAAGCAGCGCGCCTTTGCGCTTTTGCAGCATGCTTTCCAGCCAGGCAACAGAATCGTTGTCGATATGGTTGGTAGGCTCATCCAGTATGAGAATGTCGGATGGCTGCAGCAGTGCAGCCGCCATCGCAACCCGCTTGCGCTGACCGCCTGACATGGTGTCGACCTTATCGTCGAAATTAAGAATGCCGAGCTTAGCAAGCGCAACTTTCGCATCGCTTTCCAGCGTCCACGCGTCCCATTCGTCCATGCGCTGGTTCGCCGAGATAAGCTGCTGCTGCAGCGCTTCGTCATTCGGATTCAGCTCAATGGCAGCAAGCGCGCTGGCATAGTCCCGCACGGCACGAAGCTGCGGCGACTGGCCTCCAAGCACATGCTCCAGCGCTGTCTCGCCTTGCTCAAATACAGGGTCTTGAGCCAGCATGCGCACCGTCACGCGATTGCCGATCGAGATATTCCCGGAATCGGCGGGCTCAATTCCCGCTATCACCTTCAGAAAAGTTGACTTGCCTGTGCCGTTAACGCCGATGATGCCGATCTTCTCGCCTTCCTCGACCCCAAACGTGACGTCTTCGAACAGCATTTTTTCGCCATAGCTTTTCGTTATATGTTCAACAGATAATAAATGCATGTGTACAACCTACTTTGCATCGGATTGATGGCTCGCCTTGGTTCGGCTTACCAACCGTATCATACCATAATCCGCGTGTTCGATCACGGTTCGGAGCGGATTCCGGCGTCTTTTCCCCCAAATAAAAATCCCCCTTTCCCGGAGGCAGGCTTTCGCGTGCTTTCGAGATAGGGGGAATGGTAACCGAATTTATTTACGCGTACCGATCATCGCTTCTGGCTTCACATACTCATCGAATTGCTCGGAAGTAAGCAGGCCGCTCGCAATTGCGGATTCTTTCAGCGTCAAACCTTTTTTATGCGCGTTTTTAGCGATCGCTGCCGCATTCTCGTAGCCGATATGCGGATTGAGCGCCGTAACGAGCATAAGCGATTGATCCAGGTTGCGCTTGATAACCGCTTCGTTCGGCTCGATACCGACCGCACAGTTGTCATTGAAGGAAATCATGCCGTCCGCCATCAACGCAACGGATTGCAGGAAGTTGTAGATAATAACCGGTTTGAATACGTTCAGTTCGAAATTGCCTTGGCTTGCAGCGAACGAGATCGTAGCATCGTTACCGAACACTTGGCATACCGCCATCGTAATCGCTTCACTTTGCGTCGGATTCACTTTGCCCGGCATAATGGAGCTGCCCGGCTCGTTCTCTGGAATCGAAATTTCGCCGATGCCGCAGCGCGGACCGCTGGCCAGCCATCTAACGTCGTTAGCGATTTTCATCAGATCCGCCGCCAGCGCTTTGATCGCGCCGTGAGCGTAAGTAATTTGATCATGGCTCGTCAGCGAGTGGAATTTGTTTGGCGCAGTGATGAAGGTTTTGCCTGTCAACGCCGTCACTTCAGCCGCCACTTCTACAGCAAAATCCGGGTGAGCGTTCAAGCCTGTGCCAACCGCAGTGCCGCCAAGCGCCAGTTCACGCATCGTATCAACGCTTTGTACGATCATGCTGCGTGTTTTCTCCAGCATCGCGTGCCAGCCGCTAATTTCTTGGCCAAGCGTAATCGGCGTTGCATCCTGCAGATGCGTTCTGCCGATCTTCACGATGTTCGCGAACTTCTCTTGTTTCTCTTGAAAAGTACGGCTTAAGACGTCAATCGCAGGTAGCAAACGGTCCTCTACCTCAATGACTCCTGCAATATGCAGGGCAGCCGGGAATGTATCATTGGAGCTTTGCGAGCGGTTGACGTCGTCATTCGGGTGAATGCGTACGGAGCTGCCGCGTTCTTGCAGCAATTGGTTGGCGCGGTGTGCAACCACCTCGTTCACGTTCATATTCGTTTGCGTGCCGCTGCCTGTCTGCCATACGACGAGCGGGAACTCTTCATCCCATTTGCCGGCCAAAATCTCATCGACCGCTTCGCCGATCACGCCTGCCTTCACTTCATCCAGCACGCCCAGCTTCAGGTTGGCGTTAGCCGCCGCTTTCTTCACGATTGCCATCGCATAGACAGCTTGAATCGGCATACGTTCGCCGCTAATTTTAAAGTTTTGCAAGCTGCGCTGCGTTTGCGCGCCCCACAGCTTGTCCGCAGGAACCTTGATTTCGCCCATCGTGTCTTTCTCAATCCGGAATTCCATGATTACAGCCTCCTTCGTCTTTTCCAAGCACATATTACTACTTTATACATAACAAAGCGACCATTTCAATACGGCGTCCGCTATTTCATCGAATCTTCTTATTTATTGGTGCAATGCGGGATGAGTTTGTCGCATAAAAGAAAGCCTCCCGAGCCGGATTATTCCGGTGCTTCAAGAGGCTTGTCTCCTATTCAGGCAGCACTGTGCCTGTGCTTGGCTGCGATTACAGCCCTTTGGCGCTGCGGTAAGCTTCCATATACGCACCGGCTTTTTTCTCGATGAGCGTGAAATCGCCCTTTTGGACCGCTTCCTTCGTCAAGTCGGAGCCAATGCCTACCGCAACGGCGCCGGCTTTGATCCAGTCCTTCAAGTTTTCCAGCGATACGCCGCCCGTTGGCATAATATTCGCTTGCGGCAGCGGGCCTTTAATGGACGGAATGACGCTTGGCGAGAACAGGTTGCCCGGGAACAATTTAACAATATCTGCACCGAGCTCGAGTGCACTTTGAATCTCATGAACCGTCATCGTCCCCGGCATCATTGGAATGGAGTAGCGGTTGCATAGCTTGATCGTATCAGGATTGAGCGCCGGAGCCACAACGAATTCCGCACCGCTCAGTATAGCTGCGCGGGCCGTTTCCGGGTCAAGCACCGTGCCGACGCCGATAATGGCATAGTTGTCGGCATCCGGCGACGCCGAGCTGGAATATTGTTTAGACAGCTCCTCGATAGCGCGAAGCGCGAACGGAACTGTCATTGTAATTTCAATCGCTTTAATGCCGCCTTTAATAGCATGACGGGCCATTTCTGCCACTTCCTCCGGCGAATCGGCGCGGAGAACGGCAACAACGCCTGCGTCGGCGAGCTGCTGCAGCACTCGTATCTTCTTCATCTCGATAATCCCCCTCATATTGTGCGCCAATTACGTGGATTAGACTTGAAGTCGGCGCATTGCGTGTGCATTTGTTCGAAAAGGTATGATCATTACCGTTTTATTATATTCGCTTTAAGCGGTTTCAGCAATGGTTCTCCCTCTTTCCGCTGCCGCGAAAATGTGCGCAAAAATAGGACATATCACTAGTCCACTCCGCCGCTGCAACGGATAAATTAATAGAAACAGCTTTTGCGGAGGAGGATGTAGGCTGATGATTGCTCCGATCAGACGGAGGCCTAAGCAGCATAACTTAATCTGGCTGAAAGACCCTAATTCTTTGGTTAAGCTTGTGGAGCATGTCCAACGGAATAACTCGGAGAAAACACGCAAAAGAAGATGCAAGCCCGTTCGAAAAAGAAAAAAGCGACACCCGCATCATCGCCGGAAATGTCACCGTAAACGCAAGAAAATCATTATTAAGGTAATCAAGTGCAAACGGGGACCTAGAGGCATTCACGGTTCGCCCGGCAGTTCCGGACCTCCCGGAACCGATGGCATGCGTGGAGCAGCCGGGCCTGCAGGCGTTGACGGCATGCCGGGCGTATCCGGTGTACCTGGTCCGCAGGGACTGGCTGGACCTGCTGGACCGCAAGGCCTCGCTGGGCCGCCGGGAGTGCAGGGCGATCCGGGTCTTCCGGGCGCCGACGGCTCACAAGGCTTGCAGGGTCCGCCGGGGCCGCAAGGCATTGCCGGACCCGCTGGACCGCAAGGGGCACAAGGTGTACCCGGTGCAGACGGCCCTGCTGGGCCTCCAGGACCTCCGGGACCATCGGGCGACTTTGCCGAGCTTATCACACTGCTAGACGGTTATCTGGCCGCTGGGACACTTATTAACGTCATGACGCCGGGTCAGCCTACAGGCATGGCATGCACGGTTACGAGCGTTCAGCAGACGATCGCCACCTTTTTGACCAGCGCCGGGACGACGATGACGATTCCGCTCGCTTTTATTACTAATATCGAGGATTTAAGCCCGCAAGGAGTGTGACGCAAATGGCAACTACGATTTCCGGCGATTTAATTCCGCTTATCGGCTCTGAAGTAACGGTCGTAACCAACGGATTCGGCCAGCTTGCCGTCATCGGAATTCTTGAACGTGTAGGCAATGATTATATTCTCGTCTCCTTTGAAGAAAGCGGCTTTACGTATGAGCTGCGCATTTTTTACGCCAATATTATTTATGTGCACGCCAATCCTTAATGGATGCATGACCAAAAAAACCGTTCCGGTATGGAACGGTTTTTTTGGCGTTTCTATGAAGCTATCGACAGGACAGGACAAGCCTAGTTAACTAAGCTTTGCTTTTGGAATAACGGTATTGCTGCCACCGGTAACGAATTACGCAGCCGATGCAAAAGCCGGCCAGCATTGCGATCATCGCCAGTGCAGGCATGATCGTGAAAATATAGTAGCCAACGGTCCAGCCCGCCAATGCGCTTATGAGCGCTGCTGCCAGCATCGAGGTGCTGAGCGTCAGATTAAAGCGCAGCTGTGCTTTTTCTTCCGATACATATGAGGATGGAGGCCTGTTGAAGAACTGTTTGGCCAATACGATAAGCGGATTCCAGCCTGCCGCCGCACCAAGTCCGTTATACACAATCGGCAGTATGAGAATCCAAGCCTGGCCGGTCAGCCAGCTAACGACTACAAAAGCCAGCGTTACCCAAGTGTTGAAGCGCACGAGCGGCAGCGGAACGGAAGGAACGGGGGTATCCGTCTGAGTCATCTTTTTCAATCCTCCATTATCTATGATAGGGATGAGAAATCCTGTTGCTTTATCTAGTCATATTGTACTATATAACCAATAAGAATAGTAGGTATTATTTTATAAAAAGTGTATCGCATCTTCGGGCCATTATGAGGTCCAGCTGAGTCAAGCCTCCGGAATGCCAAGTGGTCAGCTTCAATTGGACTCTCCGATATTCGATCGCAATGAACGGATGATGCTCTTCTTCCTCTGCAGCCTCGGCTACCCGGTTAACGAAATCGACAGCTTCTGGGAAAGTAGGATGCAGATACGATTTCACGAGCCATTTTTCCCCTTCGAGTCTCCAGCCTTCCGCGCTGGACAACGCCTCCTGCAGCTCTTGTTCGGTAAGCAACGGTTGTTTAGCCATATGATCGCTCCTCCTGATCGTTTCTTTTCATCCATTATAAAGTTAACTATAATTATTGGAAAAGATATGTTGCCCGCCGGGGCATGCAAGCAGAAAGGAAGCCGCCTCTGTCATGAAAAAGAATCCGTTGCAACGCTCTGCCTCAGCGGAGCCTCAGCTTTTAAGCCGTAGAGCCCTTAACCGCGCTCTGCTGGATCGTCAGCTCCTGCTGCGTCGTTCCAATATGGGTGTCCTTGAGGCCATCGAGCATTTGGCCGGCTTGCAGTCCCAGGCGCCGCTCCCGCCTTACTTTGCATTATGGACGCGGCTGAGCAATTTCCGTCAGGAGCAGCTCGCCGAATTGCTCCTTAGTCGTGAGGCCGTCCGTATCAGTCTCATGCGTTCAACGATTCATCTCGTCAGCGCCGAAGACTGTCTCTGGATGCGTCCCGTTCTGCAACCCATGCTGGATCAGGCATTTCGAAGCGCCTATCGCAAACGTCTCGAAGGCGTCGATATAACCGTGATAGCGGAAGCGAGCCGTATACATGTGGAACAAGACCCACTCAGCTTCCAGGAGCTTGGCGAATTGCTGCAGCCGCTCGCTCCCGGACACGAATCCGGGACCTTGGCGCAAATTTCAAGAGCAGTGCTGCCTCTCATACAGGTGCCGCCCAGAGGCATTTGGGGCAAAAGCGGACAAGCCCGCCATACGACTGCCGAAGCTTGGCTCGGCCAGCCGCTTTCCGAGAGCGTTGAGCCGGAGAGGCTTATTCTCCGCTACCTTGCCGCGTTCGGGCCGGCTTCCGTCAAAGACATGCAAACATGGTGCGGCTTGACTGGCTTACGGGCGCATGTACAGCGGCTGCGCGGCCAGCTTGTCGTCTACCGCGACGATAATGGCGTCGAGCTGTTCGATCTGGCGGACATGTCCTTACCCGATCCTGATACTCCCGCCCCTCCGCGATTTTTATCCGAGTTCGACAACATGCTTCTCTCCTATGCGGACAGATCGCGCATTCTGCCAGACGAGTATAAACCGCTTGTTTTTACGGTGAACGGTATTATTAAAGCCACGATACTGGTCGACGGTTTTGTAACCGGAATCTGGCGGCTGGAGAACCTGAAAGAGAAGGATGGCATCGTTGCCATTCTTCATATTGAACTATTCAGTGAGCACTCGGCAGCGGAAAAAGAAGCTTTAGCCGCCGAAGGTGAGCGTCTGCTTGCATTTGCCGAGCCTGATGCGTCAAAGCGGGAGATTCGCATTGGCGGAGTGAATAGTTAGCTATTTTGAATTGTGAGCGGCCTCCTGCGAAGAAGGCCGCTTTTGTCTTCTTCTGGACGCTAAAGTCGAGCTCACTGCATCGGTTGTCTCGATTGGATTAACTAGATTAATGAACTAAGTATCTAATGATTTGCTCTGGGCGTCAGCTCAGATCGGCATAGCTCAGATTAGTTCAGCCCAATATACCTCAGATTAGTTCAGCTAATCTAACACTACTCTGTTAGCTACAGTTACTCAACAGCTGCTACAACGTTCATTCGCTGGTAAATCCGTCGATAGGCTCCTAAAACCACATGATCCTGGTTACTCAAGTAACGTACTTTGATCACTCTGCGCGCTCCCCAACCTCCTGCCTCTAGAGCGCATTAACCAAACTAACTAATACTCGATTGATCGCCGACAGATAACGTCACACGAGCTACTCCAGCGGTCGGCTTGTTCCTCAACAACTCATCATGGTTACTTAAGATACGTACCTTGATCAATCGGCGCGCACCCAACAACTTACCCTGCAGCTTACCCCATACTGGTCTCATTCCCACTAACTTACCTCTCTACACATCCCCATCTCATTCTCCACCAACTATTACCTGCTACAGCGAATCATGTTCGCAATATAGCGAAGCGAACTTCGCTACAGCTCTATGCTGGCACTTACTACAGCCTATAGCGAAACGAACTTCGCTACAGCTCTATACTGGCACTGACAATGGCCTATAGCGAATCAGGTTCGCAATCATCACCCGGCTGGCTCAAACAATGCATTTAGCGAACCATGTTCGTAATATAGCGAAGTGAATTTCGCTACAGCTGTATGCTGGCTCTGACAATGGCCTATAGCGAATCAGGTTCGCAATACAGCGAAGTGAACTTCGCTACAGCTCTATGCTGGCACTGACAATGACCTATAGCGAATCAGGTTCGCTATACAGCGAAGTGAACTTCGCTACAGCTCTATCCAGATACTGTCCTGAGGCGTACAGCGAACCCTTTTTCGCATTGGAGAACCTAGTTTCACGGAAAGCGAAGCTAGCTTCACTAATCCCATTTCAGTCCTTCAAACAAGCCTCTAGAGCGAACCTAGCTTCACTATTTAGCGAAGCAGCTTCGCTATCATCACCCGGCTGGCTCAAACAATGCATTTAGCGAACCATGTTCGCAATATAGCGAAGTGAATTTCGTTACAGCTGTATGCTGGCACTTATTACAGCCTATAGCGAATCAGATTCGCAATACAGCGAAGCGAACTTCGCTGCAGCACTATACTGACAGTGCCCCGGGGCGTGATAGCGAACCCTTTTTCGCTATTGGAGAACCTAGGTTCACGGAAAGCGAAGCTAGCTTCGCTAATCCCATTTCAGTCCTTCAAACAAGCCTCTAGAGCGAACCCAGCTTCACTATTTAGCGAAGCAGCTTCGCAAATTACACCCGGCCTAGCAGCTATGTCAGCTGCGGTACGTTTCCTGTGACACGCTTGCTGACACGCCAGCTGACAGCACTGCCAACACGACTGCCAATGCAACTATCAGCATACTTGCTAACACGCTAAACGTAAAAAAAGGACCTTATCAAATGGCCGTAAACAGCCATTTGATAAGGTCCAATCCTTCTTTACAATCCGTATATTTTACACAACGCCTTGGGATACCATTGCATTGGCAACACGCATGAAGCCTGCGATGTTTGCGCCAACTACGAGGTTGCCCGGGTAGCCGAATTCTTCAGCTGCTTTAACGCTGTTGTCGTAGATGTTTTTCATGATGATATGCAGTTTCGCGTCAACTTCTTCGAAAGTCCAAGACAAACGCATGCTGTTTTGCGACATTTCCAGCGACGATACCGCTACGCCGCCTGCATTGGCAGCTTTCGCTGGTCCAAACAATACGTCGTTTTTCAGGAATACGTCAATCGCTTCCAGCGTCGAAGGCATGTTCGCACCTTCACCAATTGCTTTAACTCCGCCTTCAATCAGCTTAGCCGCATCATTCTCGTCGATTTCGTTTTGTGTTGCACAAGGAAGTGCAATATCACAAGCGACCGACCAAATACCTTGGCAGCCTTCCACATAAACCGCATTCGGATGCTCTAATACATAATCGCTAATCCGTTTACGTTCTTCTTCTTTCAGACGTTTAACGGTATCCAGTTTGATGCCGTCTTCGTCGATGATGTAACCGTTGGAGTCGCTGCAAGCAACAACATGAGCGCCCAATTGCTGAGCTTTCTCGATCGCATAGATCGATACGTTACCGGAACCGGATACGACAACCCGGCTGCCGTTGAAGCTAAGTCCTTTGGAAGCAAGCATTTCTTGTACGAAGTATACAGTGCCGTAGCCTGTTGCTTCTTTACGAGCCAAGCTGCCGCCGTAGCCAAGGCCTTTACCTGTAAGTACGCCAGCTTCGTGACCGCCGCGAATGCGTTTGTATTGACCGAACATGAAGCCGATCTCACGAGCGCCAACACCGATGTCGCCTGCTGGTACGTCAACGTCTGGTCCGAGGTATTTGTACAGCTCTGTCATGAAGCTTTGTGTAAAGCGCATGATTTCGTTGTCCGACTTGCCTTTTGGATCAAAATCGGAGCCGCCTTTGCCGCCGCCAATCGGTTGGCCGGTCAAGCTGTTTTTGAAAATTTGCTCGAAGCCCAAAAACTTGATAATGCTGGCATTAACGGAAGGATGGAAACGCAGACCGCCCTTGTATGGACCAAGTGCGCTGTTGAACTGTACGCGGTAACCGCGGTTGACTTGTACTTTACCTTTGTCGTCAACCCAAGGTACGCGGAAATACACGACGCGCTCCGGCTCTGAGATTCTTTCCAGAATACCAAGCTCCATAAGCTGGGGCTGTTTTTCAAACACTGGAATAAGGGAATCTACGATTTCTTTAACCGCTTGAAGAAACTCAGGCTCATGGTGATTGCGTTTGGAGATCGTCTCAAAAACCGATTGCACGTATTTTTTTGCCGTCGCTTGCTGTTCTGTTACCGCTGTTGTCAAGGTCATACACACTCCTTATTTGGCTGGCTCACGAGTCATTTGCATTTTTTGAAGATACTTTGCACTCTGTTGCATAAATACTAAAACATATATATTATGACATGCCAATAAAAATTATTTTTTACCTTGATTAATTCGTTCTATAACCTGACATTGTTCGGCTTTACTACAGGATTTGAAACGCTTTCAAACTTTTACAATTCCTAAAATTTAAATAATTTAAGAAAGTGAACGTCCCCTAAAATCAAGCCAGATCCTGACTGCGAAAGGAAATGTAAGGAAACCTTCCCCTGACCAAAAAATAAAATATCCGACCGTTTCCTCCCTCTATTTTCCTCCCGAAACAAAGTCAATTGACTACAATTCGCAGCCCAAAATTAAAAATCGTACGTCAATAACGATAACTTTTAAACAAGCAATATTTTAAAATCAGCACCATAAAACAAAGATGCCATACAAAGCCACATGACTGTGTAAGCCCTTCTAACGCGAAAAAAAGGGCCTTGCCCCGGAATCTCCGAGGACAAGGCCCTTCTCTATACATATTTGCTGCTTCCTCTCTGGATTACAGAAGGTCGCGGCGAAGCTCTTCAGCCGATTTCGGCGACAGGTAGCCGATCGGCAGATCGAAGATCGTTTTCGCGCCAGTGCCGCCTTCTTGGCTAATGCGGTAGCCCGCACGCGCGCAAGCAACGAGAACGCTGGCTGTGAATTCTGGATTGCTCTCCAGCTTCAAGCCAAACTCAATGATTTGCTTCGTGTTTTCACCCGTAACACCGCTGCGGATAACAAAGCCGCCATGCGGCATGCCCTGGTGCTCGGCTTTCAACTGCTCTTCAGTGATGAAGTTAACCGTCGTATCGTAATCGGCAAAATAGTTCTCCATCGTCACGATCGCTTGACGGATTTGCTCCAGATCTGCGCCTTCCTCCGCTACAACGTAGCAATCTCTAAGGTGCTTCTCGCGTGTTTCCAGCTCTGGCGTCTCGCCGGAACGGATACGGTCAATAACAGCTTGTACAGGCACTGTGTATTGAACGCCAGCTTTCACGCCTGGTACGCGGCGAATCGCATCGGAGTGGCCTTGGCTAACGCCTTTGCCCCAGAACGTGTAGTCTTTGCCCTCTGGAAGAATAGCTTCCGCGAGCAGACGGTTGAGCGAGAACAAGCCCGGGTCCCAGCCAGTAGAAATAACGCTGAGCGTACCTGCTTGCTTAGCCGCTGCATTAACCAACTCGTAAAACTCAGGGATTTTGGCATGCGTATCAAAGCTGTCAACCGTATTGAACATGCTAGCCAATACCGGTGTTTGCTCTGGAAGGTCTGTTGCCGAACCGCCGCAAAGAATCATAACATCGATGATTCCTTTATACGTTTCAGCAGCGGAGATATGCTCGAATTTCGCGCCTCCGCCTGTGCTTTGAAGCTGGTCCGGCTGTCTGCGTGTAAAGATCGCAGTCAACTCCATGTCCGGGTTTTGAGCGATCGCTTTTTCGACGCCTTTACCCAGGTTTCCATATCCTACGATGCCGATTTTAATCGTTTTTTGCATAAATAGTCCTCCTTCAAGGTGTAGATAACCACAGTGATTCCACCTTCTAAGTATATAGATGCTACATTGGATGTAAACTATGGATTGGCTTTTTTCTAAAATTTAATCAAAAAAAGGCACTAAAACGTCAAATTTAGTGCTTACCCCGCCTGTTGTGGTAAAATAGCAGGGAGTCATTTATTCGGGGGTAAAACGATGGATTATATCGTACTAGATATCGAGTTCAACGGCCGCAAGTTCGCGAGCGAGCTGCCTATGGAAGTCATCGAGATCGGCGCTGTCCGCCTTAATTCGGAATTGCGTCAGACGGATGAGTTTTCGGCTTTAATCAAGCCGGTTTATTTTTCCAAGCTAAATAGCTTCATCAAGAAAAAAACAGGTATCCCGCAAGAAGATATCGACCGCGCAAGCGGATTTAAAAAAGTAATTACCGACTTTATCGCATGGCTGGGCCGGGGCGAAGAGGAATTTCTCCTTCTCACCTGGGGCGGCGAGGATTTGAAGCGAATCGTCTATGATACGCGTATGCACAAGCTTGACGACAACTTCTGGATGTCCGCCTACTATTTCGACCTGCTCAAAGGCTACCTGCGCTATAAAAATGTCACGAACGACGTCAGCGTGGAAGCAGCCCTTCAGGACCTCGAGATTACGCCGGAAGGCACGGCGCACCGGGCGCTTGACGACGCACGCATGACGGCGGATGTATTCCGGGCCGTATTCCAGGACCTCGATTTCGAGCGGAAGCAGCTGTATAAGGATACATATACCAACGCGAAAGAAAGACGAATGGTTAAAAATGCAGTCCGTACGCTGATGGCGCAAAAAACAGCCCCAACATGGGAGCTGTTCCACGACAAGTATCTGAAGGATAAGGTCGTTTTGACCGATTTGCGTAAAATCGTCGAGCTGCGCGAATGCTTTGACGCCGAGCTGCTCAAAGCACAGCAGAAGCCGCAAAAACCTGCGGCAGCCGTCGATTCCGCAACTGCAAATTAATTTCCAAACACAAAAAGAGAGTCAGTCGCTGAGCATACACAATATGCCTGTACTCAGCAAAACTGGCTCTCTTTTTTTAACTCATTTATTGAATCGACGCCGAATAGGCAACGACTTGATCGTAGGACAGATTACCTCCGAAAATATCCAGCGCGCTGCCCACCGTAATGTCCAGCTTGCCGCCCGACAATCGCCGGAACAATTCGAGGTCTTCCATGGAGCGAGCTCCGCCTGCATAGGTGGTCGGAATGTGTACCCACTCCGCAAGCTGCTGAACCAGACTTTCCAAGATGCCTGTCCGCTTTCCTTCCACATCAACCGCATGGATAAGAAATTCGCTGCAATACGATTCCAGCTCCCGCAAGTTCGCTTCATTCACGACCAGGCTGCTGAACGTACGCCATTGATTCGTGACGACATGCCATTCCCCGTCCCGCTGCTTGCAGCTGAGATCGATGACGAGCCTATCCTTGCCAACCTCAGAGACAATGCTTCTCAGACTGTCCCAATCCAGCTCGCCGTCACGGAAGATCGAAGACGTCACAATAACCTGCGAGGCTCCCTGCTCCAGATAAAAGGCTGCGTTTTCGGCTTTGATGCCTCCGCCAAGCTGAAGACCTCCCGGGTACGCGCGCAGCGCTTGAATCGCCGCTTCCTCATTGCCGCCGCCCAGCATGATAACATGGCCGCCGGTTAAGGCGTCCCGCTTGAACATATTAGCGTAATAAGCCGAGTCATGCTCCGACACGAAGTTTTCGACAACCTGCTGCGGATTCTCGTCGAGCGTCTCCCCGACGATTTGCTTCACTTTGCCGCTGTGCAGATCGATACATGGCCTGAATTTCATCCAATCTCCTCTTTCCCGACATATTCTGCTCCTATTGTACCAGAATTGCCGCGCTTCGTTGAGCAGCTGACGAAATTACCATTTGCAACGTGCTTTCCCACTGTAGTAGTATTACAGGCGAAGTTCAACCCGTTTGGAGTGTTATCGGCATTGGAAACCGCGCAAGGCATGAACCGCAGCGTCAAAATATTCACAACCCATGAGCTGCTATTTATAATCGGTATTATCGGCATTTCGTTCTCGTCTATTTTCGTCCGCTGGTCGGAGGCCGACGTCGCCGTCATTGCGATGTATCGCTTGTATTTGACTAACCTTCTGCTGCTACCCTTCGTCTGGAAATATCGCAGCAGCATGTTCCGTCTAAGCGCCCGGCAATGGGCTTGGCTTGCCGCTTCCGGCATTATGCTTGCCCTCCACTTCCTGCTCTGGATGGCCAGCCTTCGGCTGACGACCGTCGCGAGCTCCACCGTGATTCTTACGCTCGAGCCTGTATTCGTCATGATCGGCTCCTACTTCCTGTTCCGGACAAAAGCGAACCGGATGATGCTGCTCGGTATGGGCATCGCCTTAATCGGCTCCATCGTGATCGGTTCCAGTGATTTCGGGCTTTCGCCACAGGCGCTGCTTGGCGATTTGCTGTCTCTCCTTGGAGCAGCCGCAGTCGCTGTCCATATGCTAATCGGCAAAGAGCTTCGCAAGGAAGTGAACGCCTTCGCCTATAACTTCTGGGTATTTCTCTTCGCAGCAACGGCGCTGGCGTTCTACAACCTTGTCAAAGGCAATGCCTTCGGCGGCTATAGCAGCAAGGAATGGGGCATTTTCCTGCTGCTGGCGATCGTGCCGACGCTGTTCGGCCACTATTTGTTCAACTGGCTGCTGCAGTACATGAAGGCTGCTGCCGTGTCGATGTCCGTGCTTGGCGAGCCTGTCATCGCTTCGCTGCTTGCTTGGATGCTGCTGAAGGAGCCGCTGACCGGCTACCAGCTTGGCGCGGGCCTATTCATCTTGTTCGGCGTTTGGCTTTTCATCCGTTATGGCAAAGAGAAGGAGCCGGCTGGAGCCTAGAGCGATTGCCTTCTTCCGACTACTATGAAGCGCAACAGCCCTCGTATGCAAAAAACGCAATCGCACTTTTTCCGCTGCATGAAGCAGATGCAAGCCTGCCGCGTGTATGGAAAGACATAGCGAATAGCCGCCTTGCACCGTGCAAAAGGCAGCTTACTTCCGGCGCACGGTGCCATCCGGCAAGCGGTGCTCGGTCACCTATCGAACAAAATGCAAAAGTGCATTTTGTTTCAATGAAAATAGCCGTTTTTACGCTTCAAAATGTAAAAGTACAGTTTGAACGAGCGGTTTCGGTTTGGCCCCCGTAATCCGGAGTTTTACCCTACAAATAACAGGTGCTTGAAGAAAAGCTCATTATTTCATGCTGTTACATG
>NZ_BMHY01000007.1:266020-280476 GCF_014641555.1 Paenibacillus radicis (ex Gao et al. 2016) | reverse complement strand
TTGGATTTTTCCAACGTAGAGCCCATCTCCGCACCATTTCTCTCGTCTACGTTGGATTTTTCCAACGTAGAGCCCATTTCCGCTCCATTTCTCTCGTCTACGTTGGATTTTTCCAACGTGGGTACCCCGTTTATGAAGATTAACTATCGCTATCGCAGCAGCAGCTGTTCCAGTGCCCCGGGCTTAACCTCGTAGCTCCGGATTTGCTTGCCTTCGGATACCGGTTGGAGCAATCCTTTCACCACCATGGCTTGTAAATGTTTACGGGCCGTACGAAAATCAACATCCAGATACTCCCGAGCTTCCTTCGGACGGATCACCCCTCCAAACCTCCAAGCTGCCTGCAGCAACTCTCTTTCAATACGCAGCGATGAGGCCGATGAGGCAGAAGCGCCTGCAGCATTATCTTTATAGAAGAAAGCAGGGCCAATAGCATGCTGCAGCAGCATCCGACATACTTCTGGGCGTTTCTGCACATCGTCGAACGAGAAATGAATCATCCTCCACCCCAATCCGGTAAGAAAAGTTTCTCTGTTCAACGAATAGCTGAATCGTTCTCGATCCATATCTTTAATGTGACTTTGATAACCGTCGCACTCCAGCCCAAATTGGCCAAAAGGCGTTATGTAGGCAAAATCAAGAAACTGGGATTTCCGGTTCCAGTCCAGCACCTCATACTCGGGATGAAGGTTCTCAAAGCTGCCGAAAAGCGGCCACCATACATTTTGCAGCAGCAGCTTCTCCGCATATTGATGACCTCTCACAAGCCTTCCCTTCCGTTCTCCCTGTCTGCGATTCGTATGCTCCAGCAAAAAAGCCTCATGTGCTTGTTCAAACGATACTGATGCTGATACCGATGACGTTCCCCATTTCAAGTTCCGATCTCCAGCCTTCATTCACAAAAACCTCTCTTCCCTTAACATTTTACTAATTTGTCGCCGCTTTCTATCATGGACGTTTCCCGGCACACGGTGTCATTACGGCACGAAGTGCTCAGTCACGCGCCAGTAGTGCAGCGCCTCACAAAGCGGGGAGCTCAAGGATGGCTCGTTCCAACAAAATTTACGTCAAAGCCCGAGCAGCTTGTGGCCTTTAAACATACAAAACAAAAAACGCCTTCCTGCCATCAGGCAAAAAGACGTTCTTCGTCTAAACAATCCAGTTCCAACTATATAAACAACGCGACGCGCCGGGCACATCAACTACAAAGAGCCTTCTCCCAAAAAGCTATTCCCGGCCGGCTGCCGCTTGCGCGATAGCTTCGGCCAGCCTGCTGTCAATAGCCGGCGCAGCACCGGACAGGCTTTTGAACGCCCACCAGCGAACCGCAATAACAGAAGCGGTCGTTTCTGTTTCGCCTTGCAGCTTCATGCCGATGCGGAAGGTTCCCTTTTCCGGGTAGACGATCGAACCCAGCGATACATTCGGGATATCCGGCTCGAATTCAGTTCCTTTAAACACATCGCTTTGTCCATAATAGACGCGTTTACCCGATCCGTTGCGTTCAGCGGCAAGGGATGATTCATTTTCCTCCAGCCCGACAACAACCGTTACCTGGCCATCACCCAATCCGTGACTAATCTCATTGGAGATGAAGTTTTTCTTCCCGCGGGAGAAAAAGAAACCTCCGGTTTTGCCGATCGACTCGAGCGCCACTTCCATTGTACCCGTTGCGATCTCGTCATACAGCGGCTGTGGACGGGGAATGCCCAGCTTAAAGTCGAATGCATTGCGGTCCGGATGATACGTGACATCCAGCGCCGGCTTCGCATCATACTCCAAATCATGAGCCTCCGCGCTTGCAAAAAACTTATGCAGGGCAGCGCCGCGTGACGACTGACCCAACCGCTGCAGCAGCGAAGCATTCTCGATATACTCTCCAAAGGGTACCCGGTCGACCTTCTCAATCATATAAGTCGGCCCCATCTGGAGGAGACTGATTTTCGCCAAGCAAATGCTTTGATCCGCCGAGCCTTCTACCGCCTGCTCCAGACTCCGTTCATGCCAGTCCTTCAAAATCCGCTCCGCTACCGGCTCCTTCACAACGTCAATGGAATGCGATGCATTCGCATCAATTGGGATGATTTCATCGCCGATTGTCAGCTTTGCCTTTTGGCTTGGTATACGCAGCAGCGCAGCAACGCCAGTCTCCTCCGGCGCCTTCACATTGTACACAAGTACAAATTCCGTCTCATTGGCATCTCCGGCTTCTCTAAACGATACCGAATTGCCTTCCGGTCCGAGCGGAATAAAACCTTTGGCTTCATATTCAAAATCAAAAGCAATTCTCGGCGTTTGCAGCGTTTTCTCCACAACGAGCCGCACTTCTGCCACTTCGCCCGCATTGACGTACTTCGGCATCCGCTGTGTAATGCGGACGTTGTCGTCCTGATAGACGATCACTACATTTTCCATCAAACGGACAAATTCGAAGGATGAAGGAGCCGGTGCCTCCTCTACGATCGAAAGCCGGTACGACTCTAGAACCCGGTTGTATTCACTCACTTCATCCGAACGGACTGCCGAGTTGCCGACGGAATGAACCGGTTCTTTCCCCTTCTCATCGTAGTTGACGCAAAGGTAGACGTTCTTCTTGTATTCATTGTTCGTAAATCCTTCAATCATCGAAAGCTTCAGCGTCACCGGGGCTGGAATAACAATCTCGCGGCCGATATAATCGATCGCTACACCCATTTCAACTGAGATGGTTTTGTCGTCCACCGGTACCACCTGCATCCCGGATACGACGCCGCTCCCGTACAACAGGCGATTAAGCAGCCTTCTTTTGTCATTGACATATTTCTGCTCCGACTCAAAATCGCGCACTGTCAGCAGCTTGCCATAGAAGTACCGGTTTCGCTCAAACGGATACAACCTCGATTTCTTCACTACCGCCACTCTCCTCTTATTTGCCTATTGGCCAACCAACGCCGTTTATTCCAGCTCCGAATCCATTTCCAGACGGGTATATACGTCCATTCTCCGTTCCATGCCCATATCGACGATAAGCGTATCGTTCGGCATGGCCCGATCCGGTCCAAGCGTGAGCAAGGACGGCTCCGTAAGCACGGTATTGATGCCGAGATACGTATGCAGGTCCAGATACATCCAAGGCTGCAGCAGCACAAGCTTCGCTTCCGTATACGCCGGCTTTTGTTCTTCAAGCAATTGCTCAATCACGACCCGCTGCTTCTCTGTAGGCGCTTGCTCAGGTCGCAGCAGTACCGTAAACGTATAGGGATCATTGCTGTACAGACGGTCCGTCAGCTCCCTCAGCTCTGCGTTGTCCCGCATTGGCCTCGTCTGAAAATGCTCGATCAGCAGCGGCTTCTGTCCGGTATAGGTTTCAATTGATTTCTCGATGCCAAGTCTCGTGCCTCTATACTTATACAGCTCAGGAGCTTCTTTCAAAAATCCAAGCACTTGCTCGTCGGTCCAGTAATCATCCGTCTCCAGCCCGATCCAGGAGGCAAGCCAGCGCAAATGCTCGCCGCTCGACAGCTCTGCATCGAAATATTGCGGAAGTTCCGCGATATCATCCTCGATCTCCGTGAACAACGTACCGAATAGCGATAAAAAACGTTCCAGAAAATCTTTGCTTGCCTCATCCTCTTGGTAGACGGCTGGCAAATAGGATAAATACGTTTCGCGGGGAAAATGAACCCGCAGCCGCTGAAGCGAAGGTGTATGCCGCTCCGTACCCAGCCACTCGATTTTGAGCCAGAGATACCGGCCCTTTGCGCCAAAGAACAACGCATCCTTCGGGTTAATGACGGGACGCGACCATAAATGCGCCAGCGCATTCAGCCTTTCGCGGTAGGAACGGCTCGGGTCGGAGAGCCAATCATCAACCTTGGCATAAGCCCCGTTCAGAATACAGCTATCCTCGTTCAAGCTGAAATAAGAGACGCGAAGCTGCGTACCTTCGGGAATGAAGGCATCAAGCGTCATTTTATGCCAGATCGTATCAATCTCCGTACTATCGAAAGCACGAGAGAACCATACGCCTTCCGGCACCCCCGTCTGTTCCATGACGAGTGTCTGCGGCTGTAAATTGAGGATCGTGACGGTGGAATCCTCGCTGTTCAAAATATACATCCGGTCTTTGCTGTCGATCAGCAGCTGATCTGCCTTGCCGCGAAAGCCCGTAATCCGTCCGATGAGATCACCGTCGGATTTGGCTTGTATAATGAAGCGGTCATCCTCGCTTTCGCGATCGATCTCACGGGAATCGCCGATGTACAGTACATCTCTCGTATCCAAGCAAAGCCCCGCATAGGGCATTCGAGGAAACTCCAGCCGAACATCAAGCTTTCCGTCATGCCGGAATGAAAACAGCTTGGCAAATAGCGTGTCGAATATGTATAAGCCCCGATTTGGTGATACGGATAAAAAATAAGTACGATGCAAATGCCGCAGCTTTGCGCGAATTCGCTGATTAAACGCAGGGTCGCTCCATGTGGCGATCAGCGCGCCGGATAGCGAGAATTGCATAATGCCCAGCTTGCCGCCCTCCGGAACAGCAGGCTCATCGCCTCCGTCATCCACTTCAAGCGGCGTCAGCACATAAAGGCTGCTGTCATCAGCAATGACAGCGAGCGGTATTAGCGGCAAGCCGTCAACCGTGCCCGTCCGGGACCACAGCGTCTGACCATTTCCGGCATTGTAGCAGGACAGCGTTCGATCACTGTCCGAATCTGCTATGAAAAGCAGCTCACCGGCCGCGGCAATTCGGGCATTCGCCGTGAACAGGCCATGGCCTTGCGAGAACAATCGCTTATGTTCCAGATTGCGACGGTCGTAAATCCATAGATCAGCCCGCTCATCCAGCATGTACAGACGGTCATGCTGACCGAGAGCCAGCTCCTTCACACGTGCAGTACCGTTCAATTCCTCCAACTGCAGCACAGCATGAATACCATACTTATTGTCGCGGCATATTCCGAATCCGGACCGGTTCCACTCTAGATTGAAGGTCGCGGCGCGCTGCCAGTCCTCTTCGCGATTGAGCGAAAAAAATCGTTCTCCGTTCAGGCTCTTTCCCTCCCTTACCTGGCCGGCTCATGACTTGTTTTCCAGCCCCTGTCTTTGTCTATAAATGCAGCCGGCTTACGAGCTCAATCTCATGCTCACCGGAATAAATCAAGCCATGCGGCGGCAAAATGATGTCCCCGCCTTTGCTTTTCTTCACATGCGCCCCGTCAGCATCCAGCCATAAATCCTGGATGAAAACGACGCCATTCCGGCCGCTCAGGGCATTGTAGATATCCCCTTTGTAGACCGGCCTGCCAAACGCCCAGCCCTTCCCGGCTCCCTCGCCGGTTCCGTCAAGCGGCCTCAGCAGTTCGCGAAGCGCTGCAGCGATCGCATCCCCTTCGTCTATAAATTGCGGTTCGACCACAACGACAGCATGCACCGTTACTTTGATATATACCGGTGGAATCACATGTACCTCCGCCGTAACAAGCCTTCGGCTGTCCAGATGCCGTTTCACCGTTTGTAAAAAACCTCCGCTAGGCTGGGGCGTCCGGCTGAAGCTATTGGGAACCACTACGACCGATACCTGCCCCTGTGCCTTCTCGCGCGGATACTCGGCCAGACCCGGCTTGAACAACGGAATGGCATGCACCCTTGCCACATCGACGCCGGGCGTAGCCTTAACAATCGTCTCGTAGTCTTCATCGGTAACGGCGCGAAACGTCTTCTTCAGCTCAGACTGCGCCCGCTGGAGCGTCTCCTGCAGCTGCTCTGCCTCACGGCCGCCGGCCGCATAATCAGGATTCGAGACGAATACGCCGGCCGGCCTGTGCTCCTCATGAACCCATTCCGATAAAAGCCCCGGCTTCACGTTGCCGCGCTCTCCTCCGCCAAGCTCACAGCCGATCAGGGCAATATTGTCCTCCAAACTAAGCGAAGGAATGGCACCTTGCTCATTGTTGCCGAAGATAATGAGCCTCTTCACCGGATCGTACAGATAATGGCGGTCTTCCGGCTTGGAGCGGTCGAAATCGTCGACCCTTGTCCAATCCTGCCAGACCGTCATTCCGTCCTCGTCTACAACAGCGACCTGGAGAGCAATGGCATCCTTCCGCACGCATGGAAGCTCGTACAGTTCAAATTGCTGGCCGGGCAAACCGTTGCTCCTTCCGATATAGCGGTGCGCTTCGAAGCCCGGTGCGCTTGCGATTACACGAATGGACGTTTCCGATTCCAATTGTTGAACGCCCTCACCTGCTATAAGATGAATGACTGCTTCGCCGGCCTCCAAATCTTTTAAGACACGATAGGTGATCCTATCGTTCGAAGAGGCTTGGATAGGATCGACATAGATCCAACCGCCATTCTCCCGCTGTACTTGCAGATGAATATGACCATGCAGCGCCAAATAACTGGACACCCGGATTTCCGCTTCGCATATCGGAATCTGAACCGGTATGCTTTCACAGAGCGTGTCCTTTTGCACCGCATTTACGGTATGGAGCCTTAAGCCGGCAATTCGCGGCGGCAGCTCATAGCCGCCTTCTTCGATCGTGCAGCAGATCCAATACCGGAACCGGTCATTGGCCGGATGGACGGTAATCGGCAGCATTCTCGCTTTATTGCGAAACGTAATTTGACCGCTTACCGTCAAATGAAGTGTTCGGTCCTCGACAACCTCCAGCGGCAACCAGCCTGCCGTACCGTTCTGTTCATCCAGCACGTACGCTTTCCACGAGAGCTTGGCTGACGGCGTTATCCCCGCTAAATCCAGCGGTTCAATCCTAGACGCCGAAGATTCTTCATCCTCCATGCCGGCGGACTTGCTGCCGCTTAACTTGACGCTGAATGTAACAAGCTCAGACGGTTCCAGATCCCGGTCAAACGAAACATACATTCTTGAGCCTTCCACAGCCTCCTTGCCGAACGGATAAAATGCTACATTCCGTTGTTCGTTGGATGCTGTTACGTCATTGGCCTCAAGCTCCGTGCGGCTAATGATCCGGTCCAGCTTGAGCGGTACAAGGCTTAACGCCCGGACGGTCTCGAATATTTGATCCTCGGCCAGCAGCTTTGTGCCACGCGGAATGACCGTTTTTCGCGAAATGCCGTCAAAACAAATCTCAGCAACTGCAGCGGCCGCATCACGGGGCGAGACACCAAGCAAATCCAAAAACTTAATGCGGCTTTTGTCCGGTACTCTGCTTATATAATAACGCTGCATTTCGGTAAGCCATGCAAACAGCTCCAGAAACGTAATGCCCGGATCATGAGCATTCTCATCCGTCCATTCCGGTACGCGCTTCGGAATCATACGACGCGACTGGTCTACGATATCCGCATAGGTACGATCGTCCAAGGGCAGCTTAGGCAGCATGCGATTTCCTCCTTCCGTTCATTAATTCGGTGCTGGAACAGCTGTTATGGCATGAACTCCGTTCACTACAATACCGTGCGCAACCTCGCTCATTTTTCCCGGGTCCCATTCGATCCGGCTGCCGTTTTCAATTCTCGCCACATGAATGTAAAGCCTCTCAATGTACAGTAAAGAACGAACGGAATGCAGCAGAGAATGAAGGACCGATGCATGGAGCAGCTCCCCAATATTCCAGCCGTTGCCGCCGGCATTGCCGTTAATCGGATCTAAAAATGCATTTAGCTTGGACACGCACTCCGCCTCTGCAGGCAAAATCTCATCAATGGTCTGCACAGCAATTGTTGCATGGACAGAGATCTCCATATATGCCGGCTCGACGACGCGAATGGCTCCCCCTAGTGATACAAGGCTGGACGCTTGACGCCTTAATTCCCGTTCAACCGTCTGTCTAAGCTCCGGGAACTGGGCTGCATCATTCAAGCCCCCGGCTGGAAATGCGACAACCGCTAAAGAACCTGGAGACTTCTCCAGCAAGCCATTGCGGTTAGACAAGCATTTTACTTTCGCAATTTGCGGGAAAGCTTCTCTTGCCAGCCATTCCACATCCTTAGAGGTGACCGCTCTGCCACGATGCTTGAGACGCTGAGGTCCTCTAGCCATTGCCTGCTCGACCCGCTCGGTATCTCCGCCTCCCATGGATGGCTCCGGATTCGATACCGCGCTAATGAAAGCAAACGGAAGCTGCATTCCCGTAATGTGTCCTGCCGGAACATTGCCCCGGACACCTTCCGTCGTTTTAAAGCGGATGCGAACCAGGTCGGTATTGTCGAGCGAAGGCAGCATACCGTGAACACCGTCTCCGAATTGAATCGAGCCTCCTGCATAATCAACCGTATAGTGCCGGTCATCCGGTCCTGATTCTGCCAACGAGGTCACCTGTGACCACTTTGCCCAAAACCTCTGCAGCTTGCCTTCTCCATCCCGCTTTGCGGTATACAGTTCTGGTTGCTGCAATAATGCTTCCCGTTCGTATTCAGTAAACCGTTCCTGTTCGTCCACCCATACTTCCTCTTCAATAAAAGCACCCGGTGTCAGCTGCGCAAAGCCGTTTGCCGCAACGGTTAGCTCCCGCTCCTGGCTTACTTGCTGGCGAACCGTTACTGCATTGAGATGAACGCTGCCGGCAATTGGATATCCGCTGGTCGAATTGCTAATTTGATAATCCCGATTCACAGCCCTCAGCCAATAGCGCTCTTTGCCGAACAAGCGAACCCTCGCCATATTCGTCGGACCCGCCCAATTCAGATGACCGCTGATCGTAAAAGCATTCGTTCCGTCATTCAGCTTAATCGGCATCCATATTTCCCTTCCATGCTCATAGCACAGCGCTTCCCACTCGATCCAAGGCGGCTCGCCTCCTGCCGCAAAACGACGCTCCAATCCAACGTACATACCCAGCGGGCCTTTCACCGGAGCAAGGTCAAAGGATACATAAACAGCCGGCTGCGGGCAAGGAATCGGCTCAAACAACCGAAACGGCGCACCGCCTTGCCGCACGGACGCAGTACGGTCGCGATCGTCGGCATTGCTTCTCGTATAAGCGAGATCTGGCAGCAGCAATGTCTGCGAACCCTGCGCATAGGAAAGCGACGGTCCGGACAGCCATGGCGGCATATACTCCACAACAGCGGCGATTATCGGATCGACCTGCAAGACACGGGCACGTACCCAATAGTCGTATTTGCCGTTAACGAACGTTTGCGTCATATTCTCCGGACAAGTAAACTCCAGTGTAAAAACACGAGCTTGCTCCTCCGGCAGCTCCTCGAACAACTGGGTGTATCGCTCGCTTCCCGGCAGCATCGCCCAATTGCCGCCGTCCCAGTACTCCCATTGCACCTTGCGAATACGAACTCGAGGCGGATCCTTTTCCTCAAACTCGGAGGTCCGCATCACCATTTTCCATTTCACTTCCGGATCGGGGGCTGTCCTGAGAACGCTAGGAATCGCTTTGGCGTGGAAGCTTAGCCGTACTCGTCCTGCTTTTTTCGTAAACGTCTCCTCGCTGGCCATATAAAAAACGGAATAAGGAATAAAATGCTCGCCAAACGGAAAAAAGCCTTCCGGAATTAATTCCATATCGTTGTAGTACAGCACAGTGGGCAAAATGCCTTGCAAATCGCCTTGCGCGTCATGAGCTGCACGCATACGGACGCGATCCAGCTCCAGATTTGCGTTTAACAGCGGCGAAGCGGTGTTCGGCAGCGGCTTAAGCGTACAGCGAATCCATCTGCCGATGATTTGCTGATGCTCCGTCAGTTCAATCATGCCTGGCTGCGCTTTATGTAAAATGATCATATTTCCGGCGGCTGTGACCGAATCGAACGCTTTCCATTCTCCATTTACCGGATATGTCCACTCTACTGCCCGCGATGCTAGCGAGGCTGCCAGCTCCGGTTCCGTATAGCGTTTGGCGCTATGCTCGACATGCACATAAATGCGGCTTGGCCGGTCAGCTAGCAGCAGCTCGTCATGACGTATGTAGAGGACATGCTCCTGCTCATTCTGATAATGATCGGTATCAAACAGCCTGACTGGAGCAGCAATACCTGAAGATAAAAGCTCTGCATAATTCGAAGCAGCCACAGCAATCCGATCCCTTTCAGGATGAACGTTGATCCATTCCATGATTTTAGCGGGGGTTGCCGCCAAAGCACGCTCCGTCTCGAAGATGAGCGGCTCGCCGCCGTCTGGATGGACAGCTGTCAGCGAAATGCCAGCCGGCAGATGAACCGGATCAACCGCTCCTTCACTTAACGCAAACACAACGTTCGCACGAGCAGGACGGGGCGGCTGCAGCTTGACCTGAATGAAGTCTAGAAAGGATAAAAAATGATTAATCGGCGCCTGATTCAGCCGCTGCACCGTATCCTGAAGCATTTCGCCGGCCAAATAGGCCAGACCCGTTCCAGGATCCGGATCGTCTTCGGAAAACCGCCATTCCGGCGTATAATGCGGAACCATCTCCTTCAACCTGGAAATGAAGGTAGAACTGCTATTTGGATTTATTTTGGGCGGACGATTGAAATCACCCGATTTTCCCCCATGCTTCATCGCCACATTCGCTCCCGTCAGTTACTGCCTTCCTCTAAATAAAAAGGATACACCTGATTAAATAAATTGTTCGTTGACCGCACCACATACGAGACTTTCAGCAAAACTCTGCCGGAATGCACGGGGTCCAGGCTTGCCTCCACCTCGATATCCTTCACGCGAGGCTCCCAGCCGCGGATTGAGGCTTCCACATCCGTAGCCAGCAACCTCATCGATGTATCGTCTGTCGTGCCGAAAACGAACTCCTTGAGCCCGCTGCCAAAATTAGGCCGCATAAGCCGTTCCCCCTTGGAGGTGCGTAAAATAATACGAATCGACTCTGCGATATCCTCTTCGCCCTCCGCCATTCGAATCCGGCCGGTCGTCGCATCGACCTGCACGGGAAACTTCCATCCCTTTCCTAAAAACGAAGCCGACATGCCCGACCGCCCTCTTCCCAAAATTAGTTGATTTTCACGATCGAGCCTTTGATCGATACCATCCCGTTCGCTTTCATTTCCAGCATGCCGCCGGATTGAAGCGTCAGCGAGGCTTGCGCGTCCACCTCGATTTTTGGTCCTTTGATCGTTGTGGATTTCGTCCCTTCGATCGTTACATCGCCCTGATTGCTCATGACAATTTTAGCTGTCCCGCCCGCCTTCACTGTGACCGTTCCCGAGGAGCCGCCCGTCATCACGATTGACTGTGCCTTATCCTTCGTCTCCACTGTGATGGAATTCGACTTCTCTTCCAGCTCGATCTGATGTCCTTTATTCGTTTTAATCGTAATTTTCCCGTCATTGTCCGTATCCTGGAACGTAATTTCATGCCCGCTCCGGGTCTTGATTTGCCGAATATCGTTTTTCTCATGCGGGGTTGGAGGCTTGTCCACCTTATTCCATAACGACCCGATGACGATGGGAGAATCGATTCTGCCCATCAGAAAAGCGACGAGCACCTCATCATTGACCTCGGGGATAAAAAGCGTGCCTCGCGACGATCCGCCCATCATCGTAGCGACACGTATCCAGTCGGTCTGCAATTCTCCTTCACGCAGCGGAAATTTCACCTTTACTCTGCCCAGCTTGTCGGGATCGTTGTTTGCCGTTACAATCGCGTTCCAGACGCCGGACAGCTGATCGGGAACCATCGAGCGGGCATGCTGCCCATGCTGATCGAACAAGCCCGAGAACATCATGCTCATATCGCATTCCCCTCTGCTTCAAATGACGTCGTATAACCGTTATCCGCATCCAGACGATGCGTTGCTCTCGTAATCCGAAGCGTTTGATTCAATCCGGTGCCGAGACCGTCGATCTGAATCATTTTGCCCGGCTTGATCTCCGGCAGCCCGATGCTTGACCCGTATCCCGTCACAAGCTCCCTTGCTTTCCTCTCCAGCATCGAGGTGGCCAGAAGCTGCGCCTCCGCCTGCGAGGCAGCTTGCGAGTAGACGATCTCCACCTTTTTGGATGAAAGCTTGTTAGCGAGACTTGGACCCGTTGTCGATTTTGAAGGCATGGCGGTCACCGATTTGGCCGTCGCTTCCACATGTGTTTTTTTGTCCACGTCATAGCCCCGGACCTTTACTTCCGCCATCTGACCCGATGCATCGATCTGAAGCGCAAAGCCGAGCAGGCTTTGTCCGTATTTCAACTGTACAACAGGCTGCCCAAGCTTCGGCTTAACAAAGTAGAGCTTAGAGCCTTCCACATAAAACTGCCGGTCATTGTCGACTGCAAGCGAGCGGATAAAATGATAGTCGCTAACGCCTGCCTGTTCGATTCGTTCACGGGTAATCGTCGTATCATCGATTTCGGCTGTCAGTCCATAGTCTCCAGCAATTTGCCTGACAACATCGCTGTCCTTCATCTTGGACCAGCCCTTGGAATGAGAGGAGCGCATCAACAGAAATGACCGGTCCATTCCCGTTACGATAATTTTCGGCGCGCTATTGGATGAATAATCCAGCGTATACCCCGTAATAAGCCCGTCAAACAACAGCCCTTTTTTATCGGCGTAGCCTAGCTTAACCTGGAGAGTTTTACCGACTTGGATCGTATCTTCAACCCAATTAAACTTAGTTTCGCTGATGCTGAATCCGTTCACGATAGAGAATTTCGCCATATCGGCGTGAGTCTCTGTCGATAGGTCGACTTCCACCCATTCCACTGCCATCTGGGCGAGCTTGTCCGACTCTCCGTCAATAAGCAGCTCCATTTCCGGCGCGACAAAATGCTTGTATTTCGTTTCCAATGATGCGAAGCCGCTCGTCTGGGACGGTGCCATTAGCGCTTACTCCAATCTCGGTATCGTCAATTTTCTTCCAGCCGTTAAATCCCGCGGATTATCGATGCCATTCGCTTCGGCAATATGCCTCCAAGCGGCAGGATCCTCGTACTCGTCAGCCGCAAGCATCCATAATTGATCGCCTTGCTTGACCGTTTTTTGTTTCGTCCGGTCGGCTGATTGCCGGGGTATTTCCTGGAATTGCTCCATCATCGTTTGCGTGCTTGTAAACGATACGCCAAGCGTCGCCCTTACAGGTACGCCCGACTCCAGAAACATCGTATACCTTTGGGATGCCGACTCCAAATTGCCTTTGAAATCAAGCGATCCCCATATAAAGCGGACTTCCGGCGGAGCGTGAAGATCCGAATCGATTTCCATGGCGGTCAAAATTTTCAACGTATGCTTGCGAACGTCTTCGCCGCTCTCGTATGTATCGAAAAACAGATCCATAGTAAGCTTGGATTCACTGCCGCCTGTATAATGGGCGAGAGGCGTCTGCAAGCCCGGGATTTCCGAATCGGCGAACTGGTTGCTCGTCTCAAGCGCGTACTCCGACGGGTTGAACATCACTTCTATCGTCTCTTGCCCCTTGCTCCGATAAATAATGATTTTCGCTTTGCTTAATGCCATTTTTTAAGCCTCCCTGCATCCGATCCTTGACGCTCAGATGCCGCGTCTTCGTTGCTCCAGCTTCATTTTTCGTTCCAGTGCCAGATACACCTTGTCAGCTATCGCCTCCGGGTTAAGCTGCGGCATCTGCATGATGATCTTTTGCAGCTTTTCCGGATCTAGCTCCTTCGGCGCATCTACTTGTACAATTCGCTCCGGCTCCTTCGCCGTCGTCTTCGCTTTCGGGTGGGCCAGCGCCGGCATGGGCCCCCCTGCTGGGGAGGCGGATGAACCAGTACCTGCATAACTCAACATAGGATTGGCTGGCTGGCTGTTGTCTTGTCCAGTTGGTCCACTCGTCGCAGTCACATTGCCCCTCACGTTATGACGCTTAAGTACGAAGGTATGCAGCGGCTGCGCGGCTTGCGCCCGCTCGCCTTCAACTGCCCTCGCTTGCCTCACTCCGCTCGGCTTCGCATGTACCTGCTCCGCCGCCTTCTGCGGCTCCGCTGCTGCATTCGCTCGCGCTGTCGCGCCGGCTCGCTCACCCGCACCTGCTTGCCCGGCTTTCGCCCGCTCGCCTTCAATTGCCCTCGCTTGCCTCACTCCGCTCGGCTTCGCATGTACCTGCTCCGCCGCCTTCTGCGGCTCCGCTGCTGCATTCGCTCGCGCTGTCGCGCCGGCTCGCTCACCAGTTCCCGCTTGCCCGGCTTTCGCCCGCTCGCCTTCAACTGCCTTCGCTTGCCTCACTCCGCTCGGCTTCGCATGTACCTGCTCCGCCCCCTTCTGCGGCTCCGCTGCTTCATTCGCTCGCGCTGTCGCGCCGTCTCGCTCACCAGTTCCCGCTTGCGCGGCTTTCGCCCGCTCGCCTGCAATTGCCCTCGCTTGCCTCACTCCGCTCGGCTTCGCATGTACCTGCTCCGCCGCCTTCTGCGGCTCCGCTGCATTCGCTCGCGCTGTCGCGCCGGCTCGCTCACCAGTTCCCGCTTGCCCGGCTTTCGCCCGCTCGCCTTCAACTGCCTCCGCTTGCCTCACTCCGCTCGGCTTCGCATGTACCTGCTCCGCCGCCTTCTGCGGCTGCGCTGCTTCATTCGCTCGTGCTGTCGCA
>NZ_BMHY01000007.1:252975-265996 GCF_014641555.1 Paenibacillus radicis (ex Gao et al. 2016) | reverse complement strand
CCGGCTCGCTCACCAGTTCCCGCTTGCCCGGCTTTCGCCCGCTCGCCTTCAACTGCCTCCGCTTGCCTCACTGCGCTCGGCTTCGCATGCACTTGCTCTGCTGCCCGTTGAACCACGGCTTCTTTCGCCTGCACTGTTGCTCTCACTTGCATGCTTTGCTTTATATCCGTCTGATCCTCTGTCATATTAGTCAATTGGACTACATTTCCTCGAATACTCTCTTCTAATTGCTCAGCCGAATTCACTTGCGCCGTAGTCGCTGGTATTGCACTCGTCTGTCCGCTCCCAATCGTCGCCGCCGACTCAGCCCCACCCGGTTTTGCATGCACCTGCATCGCCGCCTGTTGAGGCTCTGCTGCATTCACCCGCGCTATCACTCTAGCCTGCATACTCCGCGTTACTTCAGTTCCCTGCTGTTCCGCTACGTCTGACATATCGGCTGTATCCGACTTAACCCCCGAGCGAACTCGGTTCTCACTACTTGCAGATTCCGTTTTTAACCGCTCACTGGAACCTGAATCTGCTTGCCCGGCTTTCGCCTGCTTGTCCTCAAGTGCCTCTGCTTGCCACGCCTGACTCAGCTTGACATGGATCTGCTCCACCGTCTTTTGCGGCTGCGCTACATGCATTTGCACTGTTACGCCGTTCGTCGCCTTTTCCTCTGCACCAGATTGAAGAGCAGCTTCAGATAAATGCACTGTTTTCGTAAGAGGTGTTGGGCTAACTGGCTTCATTATGCCTGCTTGCCCTGCTTGCCCGTGCTCACGTTCACCTGAGCTCTTTGACTCAGCAGTTGCCTGCCCGCTTGCTGCGGATTCCGTTTGCCCTGCTGCGTTTGACTTAATATGTACTTGCTTCGTTGCATTCGGCCCCGTGACATTGGCCCGCATAACTGCTTCGGTTTTCTTCGATTCCTTGCTATTTGTCCGATTAGCACTTTCTGCGGAGTGCACTGAACTCGTCCGAGAGCTGCCGCTGGCTCTCTCATTCGCAATTGTATGTCCGGCTCTCACTGGCACGACTGTTAACTGCTTGCTTGAACCGTTCGCATCTTTATCTTTTTCCGTCTGCTCCGGTCTGCCCGGCTTGGCATGCACTTGCTCCATTGACTTATGCGGCTGCACGGCCTTTGCTTGGGCTATTACAGCTCTAGCCCGCATCCTTTTTTTAGCATAAAATGAATCAGCTGCTTCCCCATTCCCGGTCTTATTCCCTCGCTCTAACTTATTCGAGCGTTCAACCGACTTCGATTGTTTTCCATCCATTCGTTCGTTCTTGCTTGACCCTGCTTTCTCCGCTATAGAGAGCTCTGGTCTCTTGCTTTGACCCTCTCCAGTCTCGGCTGCCTTCCGTCCACCATGCTCAGGCTGAAAGCTTGATGCATCGTTTTTCTGTCCAATTGCAGCTTGCTGCACGCGAATCATCTGTTCTTGCTTAAGGAGATGCTCCAGCTTAGTTTTGCTTCTTTCCTTGCTGGGATAACTCATTCTTTTCACTTTATCTATTAAAGTTTGAAGCTCCGCATTCGTCTTCCATCTATTGAAATCCCTATTGCTAGATGAAGAGCCTGACTGCTCATCTGTCTTTTGAATAGGATGATTTATTTTCACAATCATGGGTCTTGCTATCGTAACGAGCTCCTGTCGACCGCTTGTCGTTAATCTTTTTACACGGAAACCTTGAGAATGAGCTAACGATTGTTGCCCCTCGCCGCTTTCCGTTTTTTTCTGAATAACTACCGCAGTGTCTTTTGTCTGCTGGCTGGTTGACCTTTTAACTTCCGCCTGTTGAGTAACAGCCGTTTCTCGTATCATCCGAGATTCCTGAATAATGCGCGACAGATCTCGGAATATGATCCGCTCACGCTCCACAATTACTTTTTCTCGTATAATCTTCTCCGCTTGCGGCTTAAGTTGAATAACGGGCAATGCTGCTCGTCCCAATTGTTTAGGTTCCTTCTTCTCCGCAGGCGCGATTACTTTGACAAAAATCCTATGCTCTGTTGGAGCATCTTCCTGCTGCTTCAGCCTATGAGACAATGAAATACGGCCGAAAGAATCTTTACTCCCGCCCTTATATTTACTCATGATGCTGCCGGCAAACGGCTGTACAGACGTGGCCGTGCCTGCTTGCTTGCCATGCTGCTTGCCTGTATCCGCCTTTCGTTTCACCAGCGCATCCTCCTTGTACCAAACTGCTGTTCGAACCGTACAAAATGTAAAAATACAGTTTGTTCAGCCCTAATTAGCCAATTTCAACCCTCAACCTGCAAAAATACATTTTTTTTGCCTAAATTCGTACCATTTACGTCAATTTTGGCGTTTTTAAATGTACTTTTACATTTCGATCGACTTTTTCAGCCTTTTTCATCGAAACAACATGTACTTTTGCATTTTAATTGATGCAGCTCGTGTTTCTAGTTAGTGTTAGTCACCATACCTGCTCATCCAATACGTTTCAGCAAGCATAAACATCATTCACTGCTAATTCCGCATGCTTCAACTGCAAAGTTTGCTATAACCTCTACCTGTCGCTACACACTCTGCTAATGCCAGCGCCTTTTACTAACCATACCTGCTCATCTGCCTTTCGGCACTACCTATCATCACTAGACCGAAGCCTTACCGGACTATACCCTCAGCCATGATCCCAGCTAGCGGGTAAAAACACCCTTTAAGCCGTTATGCGCAATCTCAATCGTCTCGAATGCAACGTCGCTTGTGCTTGCGTTCAGCTGCGGCCCAGACCATTTCACCGGATATGCATCGGTAAAATTCCATCGCCCAAACTCGCTTCCGTCCGCCGACTGCAATACGATTGCGCCATGCTTGCGCTGTATCGCACCGTTCATGGTGCTCTCATACCAAGACCACAAAATAGCCGATTGCGTCATGCCTCGCTTCAGCACGATATTCGGATAGCGGGTTCCTTTCGGAAGCCGGTGCACAAAACCGTTTAGTCCGCCTTCGCGGTACTCTTCAATTTCCGTCTCCGCCTCCAGCCCGGATGCCTCGGTAAACCCGGCGACAAACATGCCGTCCAGCTCGATCCAGAACTTGTAAGCGGAAGCGATTTTGTAGATGCGCCCCGTCTGGCGGGATCCCGTCGCTGCCATCCGCCGCTACCTCCTTTTGTTGAATACGTCAAAGACGTTGGGCTTTTCCGCCGACTCGTCATTCATTTTCCGGTTGATCCGCGAAATCTCTTCGCACCAGCGCCGCCGCTCAGCATGCTCCATGTTCATAATGTCGTCATGGGACCAGTGGAAATAATAGGCGATGAAGCCGACCTCCTCGTAGATCCGATCTGCCGGATAACCTAGGAGAGCGCCTCCGTTAAGGACAAAAAATCGATCGACACCTCGTATTCATGCTCGCATTTCGGACAAGCGGTCAACACCTTCGGCGCCTCTAGATCATTGATCTGGCGATACAGATTTTGCAGATAAGCAAGATCTGCCGTGAATAGCTTCTCAATCAGCTTCGTATCGATATGCCTCAGATCGCCAAGCCGGGTAACGACGCGAGCCATCAATATGATGGTTAAATAGCTGGGATTTGACTGTACGCGCGGGTCCTTCATCGGCAGTATTTCATCTGCTGCGGTTGCCAGCCGCATAACGCCGCGCCGGTGTAAATTGCCGTTATCGTCGACAAAGCCTCTCGGCAGCTCAAATTCGTATTCCGTCTGAAACGCCATCGTCAATACCTCCGTTCCTTCTCTCGTATGTCTATCATTTATAAAGCGGAAAACAAGAGCAGCGCGGAATGATTATTCCGCGGACCGCCCTTGTTCTCCAACCTGCTATGCCGTACGCGTCATGCCTTCGTGAGCGAATTCGATCAGCTCGAATGCCACTTCATTGCCCATACCGTTAAAGGTAGGCGCCGAATATTTCACAGGCCATGCTTCGATAACCTGCCAAGTTGCAACATCCTCGCCTTCCTCATCAAGCGCGATGATTGTAATCGTCTTGCGCTCAATCGTGCCTTCCACGCACTCTTGCAGCCACTCGTAAAGCTCCATCGATTCAGAAGTGCCCCATTTGAGCGTTATGTTGCCGTATTTCACCAGACCCGGCAGCTTGCGCGGAGTCGTCACTTCATTGCCTTCGCGATACTCGATAACGTCAAGCGTCGCCTCAAATCCGGACACTTCGCTAAATCCGGCCTGTTCCAATCCTTCCAGTTCAACGCGGAACCTAAAATTGCGGTATGGATCTACACGATCTCCAGGCATAGTTATCCCCTTCCGTTATTCAAAGTGGAAGCTCTTCATCCATCATAATGAATTCATGATTTCGTCAGACGCTTACCCGATTGCTATTCCGAGCCGGTCTTCTGCGTAATGCGGAATACGACAAACTCTGCCGGCTTCACCGGCGCAACACCGATCACGACAATCAGTCTGCCGTTGTCGATATCGTCCTGCGTCATCGTCGAAGGACCAATATTAATATAGAACGCTTCCGCCGGACTTGAGCCTGCAAGCGCACCGTCACGCCACACGCGAGTCAGGAATGCGTCAATCGTCCGTTGGACGCGCGCCCACAGCTGCTCCGTGTTAGGTTCAAATACGACCCAGTTGGAGCCGTTCTTAATCGACTCTTCCAGGAAAATAAACAGCCGGCGTACGTTGATATATTTCCAGAGCGTGTTGGAGGAGCAAGTACGAGCGCCCCATACACGAATGCCCTGTCCCGAAAATGCGCGGATCAGGTTGACGCCCGCAGGATTGAGAATGTCCTGCTCGCCGTTGTTATATTGCACGTCCAGCCCGACTACGCCACGAAGCGTCTCGTTGGCAGGCGCTTTCTGTACGCCGCGAGTCGTGTCGGAACGAGAGTAGATGCCTGCGATTGTACCGGATGGCGGAATGAAAATATTGCGTTTGTCCAGCGGATCAAACACCTGCAGCCACGGATTATACAGTGCACAGTAGCTGGAGTCGAACAGGTCGCGATGCGCCAGTACGTCCTGCACCTTCGTCGCTTCGCGAGGAAGATCCAGAATCGCAAAGCGGCTGCCCAGGCTTTCGCAATGAGCGACAAGAGACAGCTGCACATTGGGATCGGTTACGCCAGGGATTGCGATAATGCTTACGACATCGTTGTCGATAAACGACTGGATGCCGGTTCTTTTGCCCGGGCCATTGTCTTCGCCGATAAAGTCGGCCGGCGATAACGCAGCTGCGGAACCGTCGCTGCCGCCTGAGAGAATAATTTCGAAGGTTGCCGCATCCGCGCCGGCAATTTGCTCAAACGGCGTTACGCTGCCTTCGGAAACCGCACTGGCATGGAGATTGATCAAGGAAGAACGCTCAACCAGCTTGTCCACGAAATTCGGCGCTTCCGGATTCAAGGAAGCTTTCTCGAATGTCTCGGCTTCACTGCCATAGACAACAGTCAGCGTGAACTCGCTCGTGCTCAGCCACTTGCTTGGCACAAGCGCAGTATCGGCAACTTCTCCCGTCAATGCTTGGGACAGCTCGATCGTCTGATCCTGAACAGATACGACGCGGTTAACCTGCTTGCTCTCGCCGCTTGTAAATACGACAACATCGCCAGCATAGAAGCCGGAGCCGTTTTTCACGCGGTAGCGGTTGCCCTCCAGCGCTTCAAGAATTGGCGTTTTCGCCTTGCTGGATGGTGTAACGATGATGCGAACCTGGTTGCCCCAAGCTCCCGGATTTTTGGCGGAAGCGGACAATACGGCCCCATCCTCGTTCGACGCCGATTTCGCGTCGGAAGGAGCTACCCGGGTAACGAACAGGCGCGAGCCGCCGTTCAGGAAAAACTGGTTGACCGCATAAGCCAGATAGCGATAGGAACCGAAAGCGTTTTCTGACAAATAACCGCCGTAGACACGCGAAAAATCAGCAGGGCTCGTAATGAGCTGCGGAAGTCCTTCAACGGGACCTCTCGCCGCAAGTCCGATAAAACCGGCGGTGCTTGTGCTGACACCTTCCAACGGCTTCGAGCCGCTTTCAAATTCCTCCACATAGACGCCTGGCGACAAATACTCAGCCATTTGTGATCTCCTCTCTGAAACAATATATGTATTAGGCGACTATTGACGTTAGCCTAATGGCTCCCGGCCTTCATCGACCCCAAGACCAATAATTAATAAAGCTAGTTGGAAATCGTAATGTCCGGCATTGCCGCTACTTCTCCCGCTATAGCGGTCCATTCTGCAGCACCGGAGGCCTTGCCCAAGGCTGCCCGAACGGCAACCCTGAATTTCGAAGGAAGCGTGCCGCGGAACGGCAGGATAATCGCACCGTCCGAACCGCTGCGTGTCGAGACAGCAGGCAGCAGTAGCGCACCTCTTCTATGAGCATTCCTCAACGGCTTCTCCAGCCGGATCATGCCGCCTGGCGCTAATTCAGCCAATTGCACCAGTTCTTCCGCCTCACGGCTGCGAAGAAGAAAAGCTTCGCCCGCTGTACTGGCTCCTTGCCAAGAACCTGCTTTCAGCCATGTATCGCCTGGCTCTGCAAGCTCTTGCGACAATCGCCCTCTTGCTGCAGCTTCATCCGTCGCATAGGCCGTTATAAGCGCCTCAGCAGCGGGGCGGCCGGCCGGATCAAGCACCCGGCTCCGCAAGCCGGTAGAACCGCTTGCTTGCGGGTAGAATCTGGATGGAAGCAAAGGAACGGTGACGACCGGAGAGATACGATTCAAGCTGCTCAGCGTCAGCTCCTGCCGGACTGGCAAGTAATGCGTGGAGAGCACCTCCAGGAATGCGTAGTCTGTCTCCACATCGAGAAACAGATAGCTGCCATCGTCTTTCCGGATAGGTCTTTTGACATCCCCTTCAAGCGATACGGATACTTCCTGGGCTCCCGGAGTTTTTCTCGTCCATACGTCCACCAGCCTGACAACGAGCGAACAGCGGGTAATCATTCGGTTGCGCAATTCGCTCAAGCCGGCCCACCGTCCTTGTCTTCGATCGTAATATGCCGCTCCACCACTCGCGACACAGTCTTCGTGCGGTTGGAATCGAGTAGCACAGGTCCGACACGGTATACTGCCGAAAGCTTGTAGGACAAATCTCCGAACTGCCACAGCTTCATAAGCTCATCGGTTTCCATACTGACATAAGAGATTCGAACCGTTTCGCTGCTCTCCGCCAGCGCTCCCTCCAGAAAGGGAGCCCGCAAAACCGAGTTGTCATACAGAACCTGCATCGCTTTTCCCAAAATCCGATGCTCGTCCAGTGACCGGGTCAAACGGTCCGCGTTGGAATGCGCCGTGATCATAAAGTAAAGATCGACGGTCATAGGGGGAAATTGCAGC
The DNA here is from genome assembly GCF_014641555.1 of Paenibacillus radicis (ex Gao et al. 2016). Taxonomy (GTDB): domain Bacteria; phylum Bacillota; class Bacilli; order Paenibacillales; family Paenibacillaceae; genus Pristimantibacillus; species Pristimantibacillus radicis. The sequence goes on along the minus strand of NZ_BMHY01000007.1, from coordinate 258,699 downwards.
AGCCCTCCGCGATCCTGCATCTTCGTGCGGCGAGCCTCACCGTTCTCCGTTACATTAAGCAGGAAGAGAGACAGTGAGAGATCACCCGCATCGCGAGGCGAAGCCAGACCGATTAATTCGGGCCTTGGGACCGGGTCTGGCGTCATGCTTTCCCGAAGCAATCGCAATAAACTGGCACCCGTATCCGCAATCACCGTATACCCTGCCATCTTCATCCTCCTTCATCCTGCTTAATCCGATCGAACAACGAGACTATTATACTGTTTTTGCTAAAAAATGACTACGAAAATTTATCAGAAAATGTCAGTTTTTATCCAATTTTGATAGACTGCGAGAATTAAGCCTCCGTAACGTGCTAAAGGTAAGGCTCAAAACTCTCTTTTACGATAATTTTCCCCATTTTTTGAAGCTCCTGCCTGGATGCTCGTATCATATGGCGCATACCAATCGGCATGCCTTCACCAGCCGCCAGAAAGGCGGCTGACAGTACAATATTTTTAATATGTCCGCCTGATACCTCAATTCTATCTGCCAAGAAAGGCAGATCGAGTCCAGGGTCCAGCGGAGCCTCTTTGGGCAGCAATCCTCTGAATATATGTTCGCGGCCTTCTTTGTCGGGAAATGGAAACTGAATGATCGTCTGCATTCTGCGCATGAACGCCTCGTCCATGTTCTGCTGCAGATTCGTTGCTAGAATTGATACGCCGTCAAACGCTTCAATCCGCTGAAGCAGATAGGCGGCTTCCATATTGGCGTAACGGTCATGGGAATCCTTGACTTCCGTCCGTTTGCCAAACAGCGCATCGCCCTCGTCGAAAAACAGAATCGATCCGCTGTTCTCCGCTTCAGCGAACAGCTCTCGCAGGTTTTTCTCCGTCTCGCCGATATATTTGCTTACTACGCGAGAAAGATCAATACGATACAGCTCCAGCCCCAGCTCCTTGGCTACCACCTCCGCCGCCATCGTCTTGCCTGTCCCGGGAGGGCCGGCAAACAGCATGCTGAGCCCGCGCCCATAAGGCAGCTTTTGTCCAAATCCCCATCGGCTGTAGACAGTCTCGCCGTTCCGGTACCGGCTGCAAGCTTCCTTTAGCAGCGCAAACGGCTCTTCCGGCAGCACAAGATCATCCCAGCCTCTTGAAGGCTTTAACAGATCGGACAACTCGGAGAGCCTGTGGCTGACATGATTGCGGGACGCTTCGTCGATATCCCGGAGAGTTAGGGAACGGCCGCTGCCTAGAGCAGCTTTTCGCCTTGCCTGGCGCATCGTGCCTTCAATTTGACCGGGAGTAAATTTGTATTTGTCCGCTAGTTCTGCAAGCACAGGCATGTCGACGCCTCCGTGCGCGGCTTGGGTCCACAGCAGCAGCCTTTGATCGGCATCCGGAACCGTTAATGCAATATTCAGCAGCCCCGCTCCTTCCGGCAGCGGAAGCTGCTCGCTGCGCCTCTCCTCACGGGTTAGCCACAACACCGCCGGCTCGTCAGCCATTACCCTATACTCGTCCAGCATCTGTCTTATTTCGCGGAACATACCGCTGCCCTGCTCTTCGTCCGTCTTTGCCGTCTTCGCTTCCTCGAAAGCAATTACAGCCCCGATAAGAACGGCCTCGCGAATAAGCAGCTGCAGCTTCTCGCGCACCTTCTCTCCAGAAGCGAGAAGTCCATCCAGACGGACAAGCAGCAGAGGCTGCTTCAGCACGCGTGCCAAATGACGGGCGAGCAGTTTTTTACCTGCGCCTTGAGGACCTGTAATCTGCAAGAAGGGAAGCGTCTGCTCGTCGTAACTGTCCGGTATGCCCTCGTCTTCCTCACCTTGCCCTCTATCACGGCGGACAGCGGCCGCCAATCCTTCCAGCCGCTCGTTCCCGACAAGCATCGGCGGCAGCGTATCGCCTGCTTCTGTCAACACCACACAATCGGACAGCCGTTTGTCTAGAAGCTCGGTCTCCAGCAAATAGCCGACAATCCGGGCATCCAGCTTCAAGATCTGGCGCAGGGAGCTTCTTCCCGGCGGGCTATCGGTCTGCTGGAGCAAATACCGCCGCAAAACCGATCCTTCCCCAATAAAAAAGCGGCCGGATACTTCATCTTCGGGCCTGTCGCCCAGCATGCTCAAAGCAAGCTCCGCCGTTGGCATGCGAAGCGTCACATCGTCATTCAGATAACCAAACCAGCTTTCCCAGCGGGAGTCGATTTCGGCGGCGAGAACAAGAACGACACAGCGCAGCTCCCATACGCTCAGCTTAAAACGCTGGGCCAACTGAAGCAGCGGAAGCTTTAATCCCGCTTCCAGACTTTCCGCTACCGCTTCAGCGATCATTCGCTCAGCTTGTATACGCTCAAGGCGGAATTCCTCCAGCGGGTCGTAAGAGCCGGGGCCATGCTCCATTTCCAGCGTTCTTTCAATATCTGCCGGAGTAATAACCAGTCCACGCAAAGCAAGCGAGGAATCGCCTGCCGTTTCCCTGCTCTCGAAATGATGCAGCAGCAGCCGGATTCCTCGCTCTGTAATGGATAACTGATCTTGTATGTATTGCAATCTGTTATAGTATTTGGGCATCTTTGTTTCACCTTTGCCTTGTAGCATTTGCGCTTAGCGGCGCGTAAGACAGAGAACTGCAATATCGTCGGACTGAGGCGCTCCGTCAGCAAACATAAAGACGTCCATTAATAAAGCATCGATAATCTCTGCGCTGGAATAGTCCTTCGTCTGTGTTAAAAAATGCTGCAGCCGGCCAGTCGAATATTGCTCCTGAAGCGCATTTTCTGCTTCTGTAATGCCGTCTGTATAAATAACAAGCTTATCGCCGCGTTCAAGCTGCAGCCCGACGTTTTTGTAGGTGAAATCCGGGAACGAGCCCAGCGGAATCCCCTTGGCAAGCTTGATTGGAAGCACCTCGCCGTTAGCCTTCACGACATATGGCGTACAATGTCCCCCGTCGCTCAGAACCGCTTCACCGGTCGAGATTTGCAGCACGCCGCATACGATGGTTGCAAACAGCTGAGCGTTATCGAGGCAAAGCTCGTCATTTACTTTTTTCAACAGCTCGCCTGGCGACAGCTCGGGATGCATCTTCCCTTTGAGCAGCGACAGCGTCATCGCCATGAACAGCGCTGCAGGTATGCCTTTATCGGAAACATCGCCAAGCGTGAAAAACAAATGGTCGTCATCGATTTTGAAAAAATTATAAAAATCGCCGCCTACCTCTTTTGCCGATTTCAACAGCGCACAAACGTCGAACGGTTCATTTGCTGACGGCATCGTGGTCGGCAGAAAGCTTAGCTGAATGCTTCCTGCAATCTGAAGCTCGCTCTCCAGCCTTTCCTTTAACGCGGTAGCCAGTTGAAGCTCATTAACGGACTCCTCCGACACTTCATGGAGCAGCGCATTGTCCAGCGCGAGAGCCAGAGGACCCGAAAGCTTGCCCAGTAATTCACGATCCGATACTGTCAATGCTGAACCGCCTCTTTTGCCCGCCGCTTGAAGTATGCCGATCTGGCGTCCCCTCGCTGTAAGCGGTACAGATATGGCTCCTTGCTCATCCAAGCCGCCACCGCCCGTTTCACCCGCAAGCATAATTGCAGCCTGCTCTGCATGAACAAGCCGTTTGACCGCTTCTGCTCCTTGCTGCAGCAGCTCCTGCTTCAACGTGGCCGAATACATCTGAGAGCTGAGCTCGAACAGCATGTCCGACTGCTTGACTTGCGCAGCCAGCCGCCGGCTTCTTGCCCACAGCACCGCAGCAGCCCCAAGCCCTAAAGCGCCTGCGATCCACCCTGCAATCGCCAAAGCCGCTCCCCCTTTCTTCTCAGCAAACTATACGCCGGCTCCGAATTTATCGAGCGCTTCCTCGCGTGTCGCAGCTATCTCCAGAATGTTCGTAAATCCGGACATCTCAAACACATCCAGCACTTGCTCGCCAAGGCTCGCACAGATCATTCTGCCCTTGGAAGCCCGAAGCTTCTTAGCCGCCACCAAGATGACGCGAAGCCCTGCACTGCTTATATATTGCAATCCGCTAAAATCAAAAATAAATTGCTGCTTCCCCTCGCCTATCTGCTGCAAAAAAGCCTGCTCCGCGACCGAAGCGTTGTTCCCGTCCAGCCTGCCCTGAAGCGGCAAAACGGTAATGCCGTTAATGTCCTGCGTCTCGATATTCATCTGCATTGTCCTCCTGCTTGCCATTGTTCGTCTTCTTGTTTATGTAGCTGAACGTCTTGCTCATCCGAAAACGATTGCGCTCATTCGTCCGCTCGTAGTGGATGTCGTCCATCAATTGTTTGATAAAAAAAATGCCAAGGCCCCCAACATTCCGGTCCTCCAGCTCAAGCGACATGTCCGGGTCCGCCTCCTCCAGCGGATTGAACGGCACGCCCGCATCCTCGATCTTTACCTCAGCAGTCAGCGGAGAAGCAGATAAGCTTACGGAAATATAATGCTCCCCGCCTGCGGGAAATCCATAATTAACGATATTGATGATCAGCTCCTCGCAGGCCAGTGACAAATCGAGCTTAGCCCGCGGAGGCCAGCCCGCCTCCTCACCAACCGCTTCCAGCCATTCATTAAGCCGCTCCAGCTCGTCCACCCGGTTGTGCAGCTGAATTTCCCGGGCAATCGGAAATTGCCAAGCGTTCGACATCCGCAACCCTCCTGCATCAAAAGTTCGGAGCCGGGCCCCGCATCATCCAGCTGTCAGCTTGCTCCGGCAATGATTCCGCAAATCCGGCCGTTAAATGACAGAAAACCTGTCCGAATAATGTAACTATTCTACGAAAAAGAGATGAATCCTGCCGCTTTTGTCGAAAAAAGCCCAGACTAAGGCTGCAGTGCCGGTTAAGGCCGTTGAAAGAGTCCTTTTTCGAAAGCATAGCGGGTTAATTGCACACGGTTGTCCAAGTGCAGCTTTTGTAAAATATTTTTCAAATGATTTTTGACCGTATGCTCGGATAACCCAAAAGCTGCCGCAATCTCGCGGTTGGATTCACCCGTAACTACCCGCTCCAAAATCTCCTTCTCCCTTTCAGTCAAAGGCGTCGTCATGGAGACCTCTACGCCGGACCGGACCGGTTGTCCGCCCTGGGGAATACCGCCTGCTCCACTAGAAGAAAATTCCTTTAAAAGCCGGAAGGCCAGCTCCTTCGACATCGGCGCCTCATCTACCGCTACTGCCCGCAAATATTCGAGCCAAGCGGATGGAGCTAAGTTTTTGAGCAAATAGCCCTGTGCTCCTCGTTTGATAGCCTCGAACAAATTCGTAATGTCATCAGATACCGTCACCATTACAATTTTCAAAGCCGGGTGCAAAAATTTGAGCCGCTGCGTGGCTTCAAGCCCCCCCATGCCCGGCATATTAATGTCCATCAGGACAAGGTCCGGGAGCACATCGTCAATTCTCGCAATTGCCTCCTCGCCGCTAGCCGCCTCGCCTGCGATTTCGAAGGAAGAATCGCTGCCGACGATCTCCCGCATGCCTTCGCGTCCGTGAGGGTGATCATCAATTAAAAACACCCTTATTTTCACCATACCGCCGTCCGTCATTGCTCATCCTCGCTTTCACTCGTTATTTCCACTTCCGTACCTTCTCCGGTCCTGCTCGTTATCTGCAGCGTCCAGCCCATCCGTTCCGCGCGGTCCCGCATCATTCGGACTCCGTATTTCCCCTTCTCCTCCAGACTGCTCTGGCTCGTTCCAATGCCGTTATCCCGGATGAGGCAGCGGAA
>NZ_BMHY01000007.1:234546-252949 GCF_014641555.1 Paenibacillus radicis (ex Gao et al. 2016) | reverse complement strand
GGTACTGCCGTCCCCATACTTCTGTCCTGCAGCTTCGGTGCAAATGACGCTGGCAATGCTCGCATTCGCATGCTTGCGGATATTCATTAACGCTTCTCTTATAATGGCCAGCAGCTCGATTTTGTTCTTGCTCGACAGCAGCCCTTCACTGAGCCGCCAATCGATAACGACCTTCATCCCGCTCGTCTGCCGCATCTCCTCCGCAAGCGTATGGATCGCCTGATTCCAAGAAACGTCGTCCGCCGCGGGAATCGACTGCAAATTGGCGATCGACTGCCTCACATCCTCATAGACATGCTTTATAGTGCCGCGGATTTGCTCCCTTTTTTGCAGCGCCGCTTCCTCCGATTCCGCATGCTCCAGACGATCCATCTGTACCGACAGCAGAAACAGCGACTGCGAAATGCCGTCATGCAGCTCGCGCCCCAGCTGCTCCCGCTGCTCCAGCGAAGCTTTCATCAATCGCTCGCGCTGCAGCGCTTCCTGTGTCTGCTCCAGCTTCGCGAAGAGTCCCCGCAATAACGTCAGCGTCACAATCAACACGAGAAGCGGAGCCAGCAGATTGCCGAGATCCATCGATATATATTCCAGTAAAAAAGCATGACGGGTATACTCCCACAGCCCGATTGTTACCGTGGGGATCCACAAAATAAGAAATTTCAGCCACTTATAAGACATGCATGCTCCTCCTGCCGCTTCCCCATTATTACCCTCCAGTGTACTAGACCCATTGGGAAAGAACAATTACGGTATTGTGACAGTTGCCTCAATGAATTTAAGCCATTTTTATCCATTCTATGCTACAATGAGACAAGTATTTTTTAACGTATCATCAGGCGCATTTAGCAAAGGGAAAGGGAGGATTTGTTTTGCATCAGCGAATATCGAAAAAACAGAAAGCCTCGCAGCAGGCGGGTCCGGTTATTCAGAAAAAAACTTCGTCAAACGGGGCAGCCGTCCCTATGTCTTCCTCCCGGATCGCACAGCTTCAGCAAACGGCCGGCAACCGTGCCGTTGCACAGCTGATGCAAACTCAGGACTCCGCATCAGCGCTTCCGCCGCAGGCCACGCCCAACCGGACAGGCTTGCCGGATCAGTTGAAATCAGGCGTGGAGCAGCTCTCCGGCATGTCTATGGACGATGTCCAGGTTCACTATAATTCTTCCAAGCCTTCGCAGCTCAACGCGCTGGCCTACGCTCAAGGCAGTCAAATCCATGTCGCTCCGGGCCAAGAGAAGCACTTGCCCCATGAAGCCTGGCATGTTGTCCAGCAGAAACAAGGTCGGGTAAAGCCCACTACCCAGATGGGCGATGTTGATGTGAACGATAATCCGTCTCTCGAAAGCGAAGCGGACCGCATGGGGGCTTCAGCCGCCAGAAGCGGAACAGGCGTCTCTTCGCGGGAGCTCGCCGATGTCCCTGCCCCGTCCGGCTCCGCGCAGCTGTTCACAGGAGCGAACGATGACAACCTTGATCGGTTAAAAAAATCACGCACAGCATCGGGCAACGCCAATATGCAGCTGGATCATTCCGTCTCTCAGGATATGATGAAGAAGCTGGCGGCAACTGCAGACAGTATCGGTGAGATGGTTCAACCGAGTGCTACTCAATACGTACTGACAAAAGCCGCATACACAAAGTTCAGCGATGCAGCCAAACCCGAGGAGGGGGAAAGCGAGTTAAAAAACACACTGCTGAATTTGAAAAACAATATAACCCCCGGCTACCAGCTTACAACTGGCAACCCGGGCTCCGGCTTCGATCCGCAAATGGTGATGGCTGGCAAGAAATCCGTTCAAACCCAGCGAAGCGCATCCATCCTGGAACTGGACACTCAGATCCGCAAGCTCGCATTGCTGCCGGTGTTGAATCATCAAGAAGCCATCGACAGCTATGACGAAGGGCTGGATACCGCCATTGCAGCAGTACTGGAAGCGATCGCTGACTGTCTGACAGAAATCAGCAAAGGAACTGCACCTGTATTTGATCCCGCCATCTGGTACGATTACAAGCCGGATGAGGATACGGCTGAAAAGAAAGTCAAACGGGTGTCTGCTGAATGGTTAGACGCCAAGCCCGCTGAGCTCGGCCGGGACAAAGGCAATTATCCTCCAAACCTGGCGCCGGTAAGCTTTGACTGGGATATTACGGTTCCCATCTTTACCAAAAGAAAAATAGAAAAACAGAAAAAAAATAAACAGGCAGTCGATATCGATCACCGGGTAAGAAACGTATCCGTATCCGTGTCAATTCCAGTTAAATGCTGGAAGCACATTTATGACCGGCATTATATTCCGACCTTTGCAGGAAAAATTGAAGCGATCAATACCTTCTGGAAGACCAATCCCTTCACGGTCATTACCAAACAGCTTATTCAGCCAGAAATCGATATGCTGATCAATAGAAAATTGGACCTGCCGTTCATAGACGACAGCATCAACAGTGAGAAATCAATTATGATCAATGAGTATATCAATATGTTGTTTTTCCAAGGAACAATTGATCCCTTTGTAGATGACAGCGACGAGCTTTCCTTAGCGATCGAGCTGAAATCCATCGCTCCCCAGGATTCAGGACTGGGATACGGAATCACGCCATCCCTGTTGCAAGCCTGATTGCTCTGCCTTCTTTCGCCGTATAAGAACCTCCCATTGCGTAAATGATGAGAAGAACAAGCGGACGAAGGAGGAGTGGCGGCATGCTGGACAGCAGCTTCAAAATCGCCGAGCTAGGGGACCGGGCAGATGCGCTTGAAGCAATTCGCAAGCTGGAGCAGAAGTTAACCGAACAGATCGGCTCCCCGATCTCTTTAATTGCCTATGAATCGGAGCCTGAGGAGTCTTAACGAAAATAGCCTTCAAATCCGCAGTACGTTGCGGATTTGAAGGCTATTTCTTTTTGCAATGTGTTAGCGGTATTCATTTCTTGCCCAGCGCTTCTACTCGAATATCCGCCTTAATCAAGGCTTCGCGAATCCGTGAAGCAAATTGGACGGCATGGGGCCCGTCGCCGTGCAGGCATATCGTGTCCGCCTGAATGGGGGCTCTTTGTCCATCAATGGTTACTGCATGGCCGTTCTTCACCATGGCAACCGCTTGTGCAGCAGCCTGCTCCTCATCAGTGATTAGCGCGCCTGGCTTGTTTCGGGACATAAGGCTTCCATCGCGTTCGTAAGCGCGGTCCGCGAATACTTCCGAAGCGAAGGCCAGTCCTTCCCTTCTTGCCACTTCCAGCAGCAGACTGCCAGACTGTCCATATACCATAAGCGATTCCCCTGCTGCTGAAGCTGCCCTGACAATCGCTTCCGCAATGGCAGAATTGCTGTTCGCCATATGATATAAGGCGCCATGCGGCTTAACATGCTGAAGCCTTCCTCCAGCCGCGCGTACAAATGCAGATAGAGCACCGATCTGATAAACGGTAAAATCATAGGCTTCCTCAGCGGTTATCGCCATTTCCCTTCTTCCGAAGCCAAGGCGATCAGGCAGTCCGGGATGGGCGCCAATTGCTGTCCCCGCTGCCAGAGACATTTCTACTGCCCGGCGCATCGTATGTGGATCGCCCGCGTGAAAGCCGCAGGCAATGTTCACGCTGGTAACGTATTGCAGCAATTCGGCATCCTGACCGAAAGTGTACGCTCCGTACCCTTCTCCAAAATCACAATTCAAATCAATGGACTTTCCATTCACTATCATCTTACTCCCTTCGCTTCCGGTCTCATGGGAGCGGCAGCCGGCTGCGGATGCTAGCCGCAAGCAGTTGCAGCTCCCGCTCGCCCTCCAGATCAAGCAGCTGCGCTTCTTCAAGCGTAATACGCTTGAAGGTCAGCCAGTCGCCGGGACGGGCTTGTGCCAGCAGCGGCATGTCGATGGTTGCGACATGCGCGATTTTCGGATAGCCGCCGGTCGTTTGGCAGTCGGCGGCCAGCACGATAGGAGCACCGCCCTGCGGCACCTGCACGGTGCCAGGCGTAACGCCGTGCGACAGCAGCTCGCCACGGGCGAGTCTCTCCAGCGGGGCGCCCTCCAAGCGGCACCCCATCCGGTTCGAGGCGGGAGCGACCCGATACCGCTCCCGGAAGAACAGCTCACGGGCAGCTTCGCTAAACTGCCCGTATTCACTGCCCGGCATCGCCCGCAGCACGATGCCGGCTTCACTAGCTCCGCCGCCGTATACACTCGGCTGCGCAAACCAGGAGGCGGCCGCCCAATTCCGGCTGCCTGCCTTCTCTGCCAGCGCCGCTGCCCAAGCGGCGGCCCAGCGTGAAAGCTCCGCGCCGCCTTGCATCGGCACGCGATCGCCTGCAGCAAGACGGCGGCCAACAGTCGCTCGCCGCCCTTCCAAGCCCCCGGCCGCCGCTACATAAGCGCGGCATCCGCTGCTTGCGTGGCCGAAGCGGAGCACCGCACCGCTCCTCACCCATACGGGCCGCCACATCGGCAGCTCTTCGCCATCTATCGTTGGCGACATTGGCGCTCCGCAGATAGTAATTAATTGATCGGCGCTGAATACCAGCTCCGGTCCGGCTAACGTCAGTTCCAAGCCCGCTGCTGAAGTATCATTGCCTACCAGTAAATTAGCTACCCGCAGCGCATACCTGTCCATCGCGCCACCCGCTGGAATTCCGTAAGCGCGAAGGCCTGCTTCTCCCCCATGCTGTATCGCTGTCCACATGCCCGGACGCTCGATCGCTGCAAAAGGACGGAAGTCACTCTCGGCAAGCTCGTCCTGCTTCATTAGAATCTCCCCATTGTCAGCTGCCTTCTCTTCCTCTTCCAACCGGTCTGCTGGCACAAAGCGAACGCGGTCACCAGCCTTCAACAAGACGGGAGGCTCCCGGTCGATATCGTACAACTTGACCGCCGTCCTGCCGATCAGCTGCCACCCGCCAGGCGTTGATTGCGGATAAATCCCTGTCTGCCCGCCGGCAATGCCAACAGAGCCGGCAGGTACAGCCGCCCTAGGCACTGCTTTCCTTGGCTGTGCCAGCTGCTCTGGCAGTCCGCTCAAATAAGGAAAACCCGGCATAAATCCAATCATCGCCACTGTATATGGAGCGGCTGCGTGACGTTCAACAAATTGCTGCGCCGATAGCCCCGATCTTTCCGCTGCTTCTTTTAAATCCGGCCCATGCTCGCCGCCGTAGCAGACGGGAATTTCAATCGTTTGGAACGGATGCTCGCGATTCCAATCACTGCCTGTCCGGCTGTCGATAAGCTTATGCAGAAGCCGTTCCGCCAAAGAGTAAGCCGTCTCCCCTTCCAGCGGATTTGCCAGTGCAAGGAGCCGTGATGGATCATAAATGACCGTCACCGTATCGTAAGCCGGAACGGCGTCCATGATCCACGTAGACGCCTCCCTTTCCACGGCTGCAGCCACAGCAGCCATTGCCCGCCATTCCTCAGTGCCTTTATTTTGCGACAATCGCAGTACGATCGCACGATCGCCTAGCGGCAATAATTCATACTGCATGACTCACACCTCCACCGCTTACTGTCTATTACCCATTCTAAAAGAAACAAGCGGCCGCCGCTACTGCTGCCCGAACAACAAAAAAGCGGCAACGCCGCTAAAGGGCGTTACCGCACTAGCATCAAAACGGGCAATCATCTTCAGCATTCCGAGAAGCTGTACTATTACTCAGCCAGGTTACAAGTCAGATCATGATCCAGCTATACAGTAGGACCCTGCATAAACTCCCCTAGCCTCCCTGTGCCAAACCAGAAACAAAATGCAAAAGTGCAGGCTGATTGGCGTTAAAAGATCCATATGAGCGTTCAAAATGTAAAAGTACATTTGGAATCGTCCGAATTTGCTCGATTTCGCCTATTTAAGCCAATTAAAATGCACATTTGCATTTTGACGCGATAAATCACCGAAAATCGGGCTTCCAACATGCAGATATACATTTGGATCCGTTTTCACTACAGTTTTGACGATTTTGCTGATTGATCCGTTTTCGCTACAGTTTTGACGATTTTACCGATTGATTCGTTTACATACTGCTTTGACGATTTTGCCGTTTGGTTCGTTCTCCGTAAAGTCTTGCCGAGAGAATTTCCCATCAGTTTGGCTACAACGCTTAACAAGGGCGTTAACCCTTCTCCTGTCCCCCGGACTCACCTCATTACTGGACGTAACGGTTAATCGTCTCAACAAGCAAATCATTCAGCAGCTTCACTTCGTATTCGCCCGCTGCCGGCTCCAAATGCTCCCCGCCGATGCCGCTGTCATCCGTCAGAAACAAATAGGTGCCTCCCGTAGATACCGCCATAAAGCGCATTAAATATTCCGTCTGCACATCCGTTCCGCTTGATACGACCGGGATAATTCTAATGCCTTGCGAAGCTGCTTCGCCAATAAGATCCTGCAGCTCATCAATAATTTGTGATTCATGATGCGGCGGAGCATCCAGCACGAGGAACATGAGACGGGCTCTGGCCTCATCGCTCCAGTCATGCTCGCGCACAGCGTCACGCAGCGCTTGTTCTACCGCCTCCGGATAGTCGCCGCCGCCCTTCGCTTTTTGCGAGGCAATTTGCCCGATCGCTTTGTCGATATTGTTCGTGAATGGAAACGGCTTTACAACGTAATCATCATGAATGTCGCGGTAAAAGTTAGTGCTGATACGAATCGCTAGCTGATTGGCATGCTCCTTACTCACCCGGCCTACCACATCCTTCAGCTCTGCAGCTAAATAGTCGAGCTCATCCTGCATCGAGCCTGTCGAATCGATCACGAACATAATGTCCAGCTTATTGGACTTTTCCGGCTCCCCGTCTAGACTCACCTTCAGCGAGCCCTGCTCGGACAATCGGATATTTTTCATTTTTTTGCTTAAGTTGCCATGGCTGACCTCAACCTCATATAGACCTCCGTCATTGGCAAAGCTGCTGGCAGCCCTATTGTTGCCGGCCTCTTTTTTGTCCTCCATTCGTTTGCGGTTTTCACTTCGTCCGCTATCGAATAGTCCGGCAAATAAATAGGCTTTGCCTGCCGCATTCGTCTTGGCCGTCCATTCTTTATGCTGTTGTCCCTTCAAACGAACGGTCGCATCAGCTACCGCCCGGCCGCTCGCAGTCACTTCCACTTCAAGACGGTCAAACGAACGGAAACGCCAGTAGGCCCGGTTCTCATCGCCTTCCCGGCTGTTCAATAAATTACCAAATGGCCCCCATGCAGCAAGATCATCCCATTCACCAGCCGTAAGCTGGCCTGCTTGCACCTGCACTTCATTCTGCTGCGTGCCGCGCCGTCTCTCGTTTTCACCACGGTCCCTGTCCGGCTTTGGCTCGGAAGCCGCCTTATCCAGAGCCTCCTTGCGCGGGGCGGATGAGTCCTCGCTCTTGTATGCTGTCGCCGAATCTGCTTCTGTATTACGGCCAGAAGAATTGGAGGCGTTATTTTCGCTGGAGCAGGCTGACATAAAAATAAGCATCGCAGCAAGCAGCGCAAAGCTGACGGCCTTTCGATGCCTCCAAACGGTATAGATAGCAGAAATGAACATTTTTTTCTACCCCCTCTATCTTTTCCCATATTAACGAAGAACGGCTGTCATTTGTTGCATTAAATAAGCCCTCGCATTAAAATCGAATCAGGCATTGGAGGTTAGCGAAGATGGAAACGATTGAATTAGCAGCAATTACGATCGAATTTGGAGCACGCTCGGAACAATTGTCCTTTGCAAGCGCCGAGCTCGTAATCGTATCCGATTATGGATCTCGGCTTTGGTATGCAAATGCTGACGGCATTACGGACAGGGAGCTGCTCGGATGGTTTGGACAAAGCGAAGATATTCAAATTTATCTGAGAGCGGTAGCCCGAGACGGAAGGCTCTTTGAAGGCACCGCCTATTTGCACCCGAACGAGCTGCATCAGGCAGCTGCGATACGCGGTGACGGCTTGCTGCTGGAAGGATAGGATAGCTGCAAGCTTTACTGGAATAGCAAAGCGAAATAACCTGAAAAAAAGGATGATGGACTGCATGGCAATTACAGCGAGAATGATTAGTAACGAAGAGGACCGGGCTGCCGCGTTTCAAATCCGGAAGCAGGTTTTTGTTGATGAGCAAGGCGTAGATGGAGATAAAGAATACGATGAATTTGATGAAATCGGCTCGGCAACCCATCATGTATTAGTACTCTTTGATGGACAACCTGCCGCTACAGGCCGGGTAAGACCGGTAAATGGAGTCGCCAAACTCGAGCGGATCTGCGTGCTTGCCTCCCATCGGGGACATGGCCTTGGCAAATCCATTACGGAGGCACTGGAAGCGGAAGCGAAGGAAATGGGGCTGACACAAGCGAAGCTGAATGGCCAGACGCATGCCGAAGCCTTCTATGCAAGACTGGGGTATGAGACTGTCTCCGATATTTTCATGGAGGAAGGCATTCCCCACGTCACGATGATCAAAACGTTGAACTAGTATCCGGGTGAGCTCAACCATACTACAGCAAAAAGCTCCTCCGCCTATTGCAGCAGCAAGCAGGCGGAGGAGCTTTTTCATATTCGTCTATTCCATTTTATGTTTCAATTATTTGCTGTGTGCAATTTCCGGCGTCGTCAGACGGTCGTAGAATTCTACGCATTTGTCTTTGTCTTCGGAATCACGCAGCGCCATAGCGGAACGAGGGTGCTCATCCAAAATGCCCGTAATCATGTACGGAATGATGTAGCCCCACTCTTCTTTCTCGCGAAGCGGAATCATGTATTTCTCGATCATGTCGAGAACAGGACGTACGTTGTATTTCGGGTTTTTCAGATCAGCAACAAGCAGCTCCGTGTTGCAGTTGCCTGCTGCGCGGCCCATGCCATATACGGAAGCGTCAAGCAGCTCAACGCCGTTCTCCGCAGCGATCAGCGTATTGGCGAATGCAAGCTGCATGTTGTTATGCGTATGAACGCCGAGGCGTTTGTTCGGCAAATGCGTGCGGAACTTGTCCACCAGGTAGCTGAAATCATTAGGCTTCAGGCTGCCGTAGGAGTCTACGATGTAGACAACGTCAACGACGCTGGCTGCAATCAGTTCGAAAGCTTCAAGCAGCTGGTTATCCATTACGTTGGAAAGCGCCATAATGTTAAGCGTCGTTTCATAACCTCTGTCATGGAACACTTTAACCAGTTCGAGCGCTTTGTCTACGTCTTGAATGTAGCAAGCAACTCGAATAAGGTCCAGCAGGCTTTCGCTGCGCGGCAAAATGTCATTCTCGTCAACACGGCCGATATCGACCAATGCGGACAGCTTCGTGTTGCCTTTGTTCGGAATAACTTCTTTCAGGAAGTTGTCATCCAGAAAACGCCAAGGACCTGCCGATTCGGCGCCCTTCAGCAGCTTAGGCGAGTTTTTGTAGCCGATTTCCATATAATCGACGCCTGCTTCATTCAACGAAGCGTACAAATGTTGAACGAACTCAACGCTGAAATCCCAATTGTTAACGAGTCCGCCGTCGCGAACAGTGCAATCTACAATCTTACAATGGCTAGTTTTCGAATTCATGCGCTTACTCCTTCTCGTCCTTGGATCTCAATGGCTTTTAACACCCATCATACTTGAAAAAAAACAATAACGCAAAATAATTTTGTCGTTTTTTGGTCTTAAACCCGCCTGCTACTCCGATTCCAGCTGGGATCTGGCATCCGCTTGAAAGCGCTCGTGGAATCGCTGTACGGCTGCGATTTTGGTCTGCATCCCTTCCTTATTTTCATAAACCCGTCCCCCCGTTCCGGCAAGCACTTCAAGGAAACGCTTCACCGTTTCGGCCGTCACTGTATTCGGATGGTTTGCCTGCAGCTTCTCATAGCTGGCTTTCGTTTCGGGCTTCAGCTTGTAAGTATCATAGTCGAATATGGGCGTATTGTTCAGTCCGTAAATATACATCGACAAATAACTATCCGTATATAGCTGCAGCACCTCGGCACGCTCCGGGGAATCCGGATAATCAGAAACGAAGGTTTCCGCCATTACAGCCCGCTCCGCAAGCTCGTCCCATGAAATGACCAAACCGGCGTCCTTGGCTGCTGGCTTGCTTGACTCCACCGCCTTCAACGCCACATATTGCTTTAAGGCATCCGATAAATAGGCGCTGAACTTCTGCTGCATCGCATAATCAACGATTGGAAAAATCGTTCCTTCGGCTTGTTCCAGACGATAACCGCCGGACAGCTTCGTTACTACGAGCTGCCTCACAGCTTTATCTTCAAACGAAGCCGCATTTGCTGCCGTAATCGGCTGCTCGCTCGCAAGCAAAATCTCCTGCACATTCGGCTGATAAAACTGCTCCTGCGTCCGAGGGAGGTCCGTCTGATAGAACGCATTTAATTCACGAATCATGATATCCGCGTTCGCTTGGCCGGCCTTGCCCATATTTTCATTCAAAAAGGAGACGATATCGGCCGCTTCCTTGGCCTGCTTCACTGTAGCACGGAATTTGTTGAGCAGGTCATCCTGCCCCTCTCCCTCCTTCTTCGAAGCCGCTTCTTTGGCGTTCCCGCCCTGCTGGAGTCCGTCGTTCTCCTCTTTCTTCCCGCATGCTGCGGCTACTGCGATTATGACTACTGCTATAGTGATCAAAGCTGCAAGCCGGTAAATAAATCCGGCGCTTTGTCGTTTGCCCATCGTCCACCCAACCTTCCGTCTTCCTAGTGTATGCCAAGTTGAACATAACCATTAGACGAATTAGTTGTTAGGAAGTTTCGCTGCCAAATGGTCGAAACAACAAAAAAAACCGGGGAATCCCCGGTTTTCACTCACTTATTGGCTAAAATTCGCTCGAAATGGCCGGATTTAGCAATTTTTGTGGATAAATACTTCTGATTATATACGGTCGCCTCGCCCCAAAGCGGCAAACGGGAGCTAATGTTCATTCCCGCTTTGCGCATGGCATCCACCTTGCGGGGATTGTTCGTAATGAGGGAAACAGGCGCTTCACGCAAAAGCTTCAGCACCGCAATCGCCTCATCGTAGTTTCGGGAATCATCCGCGAAACCAAGCGCAACATTGGCTTCTACCGTATCGAGACCTTCCTCTTGAAGCAAGTAAGCCATCGCTTTGCTGAACAAACCGATGCCCCGGCCCTCGTGATTCGCCAGATAGAACAGCGCCCCGGCGCCATGCTCGGTAATCATCCGCATCGACTGCTTCAATTGAAAGCCGCAATCGCAGCGCTGGCTGCCGAATATATCACCGGTGTGGCAAATGCTGTGCATCCGGATCAGCGCTTCGGGACTATGCTCGAAATCGCCGTATACGAGTACACTGGACTGCTGCAAATCGGCATAATGGAAATCGTTCAAGCTTTCGATAAGCTCTTCGGCCGTTTCAGCGCTGCCGTTCTCGCGCTTCTCCTTGCGGAGCCAGCTATACCATTGAAACACTTTGGTCTGCCCGTCAAGTTCTACCGGCAACTGAATTGGGCCCACTACATGCAGATCATATGCGGGGTCTTCGATCGTTCGAATCTTATTTTTCAATACTGAAATAACGTCTTTTTTGTTCATTGCTGCACCTTCTTAGCCGTATAAAGTTTAGAATTGGAATGAAAGATAGCTTAACGTACCCATCTCGTAGCTTCTATGGATAATTCTCGGCGCAGTATCCGGTTGACCGGCGCCCAGCGCAATATAAAACGGTACAAAATGCTCGGCACGCGGAACGGCGACTTTCGCATTCGGCGCAAGGCTCTCGTAACGAAACAGATCTTCAAGCGCATGCTGCTCCAGCTTTCCGATCAGCCAATCGTCAAATTGGACGGCCCAAGGCTCCGCTTCCTTCTGACCCCATCTGAGCGCCCGCAAGTTGTGCACGGTCACGCCGCTGCCGATTAATAATATGTTGCGTCCGGCCAATTCGCGCAGCGCTTTGCCTATGCGATATTGTTCTTCCGCGGGTAAATACGGATTGACGGATACTTGCACGACTGGAATGTCGGCTTTCGGGAACATTTTAGACAAAATCGTCCAGGAACCGTGATCCAAGCCTCGCTCTGTATCGAACCCGGAAGGTATGCCTTCCGTCTCCAATAATTGTCTCACAAGCTCTGCAATTTGGGTAGAGCCTTGCGCGTTGTATTTCATTTGGTACAACTCATCCGGAAATCCATGAAAATCATAGATGGTATCATATATATCGTCTTTCGAGCTGATTGTTGTAACATCTGTTTCCCAATGCGCGGTGAAGATCACAATCGCAGCGGGCTGCAGCTTCGCTCCAGTATCGCGTAGAAAAGCAGTATAGTCATTGTCTTCGACAGCCAGCATCGGTGATCCATGCGCTAAAAATAAAGGCGACATTGAAGCTCCCTCCCTCATTTCACTTACTAATAGTAACTAATTATATATTCGAAATTAAGTAACGTCAAGTTATGGACAATATTTAAGTTTGCTTGTATATAATAGATATTAAAGATATAATAATGGGACTTAAACGAGGTGATTGAAATGGAGCAAACCGATCTATGTCCACGGTTGCAAAAGGGAATGGACCTTATCGGCAAACGATGGATCGGCTTAATCATTTATCAGCTATTATCCGGACCTCAACGGTTTTGCACTGTCCAAGCCGCGCTTCCCATTAGCGGAAGGCTGCTGTCCGAACGTTTCAAGGATTTGGAGAATGAAGGCATCGTTGCGAGAATGGTCTACCCCGAAATTCCCGTCCGCATTGAATATTCCCTAACCGAGAAGGGGCTCGCGCTAGAGCCGATCGTCCGGGAAATTCAAAGATGGTCACAGGATTGGGTCGAACCGCAGCCGGAGCACAATTGTCCATAATAAGGCTTCCAGCCGACATATGCCAGAGCTTTCTGAGCCGCCTTTTTCTTGTGGCCGCCACCCAGAAAGCTCTTTTTGTTGCGTCTTCTATGCAGCAGCCCTGCGGAATTCCAGCCCACTGCAGCAAATGCCCAGCACTCTCTATCATTCCGGCACATATTTATATCCTATCAATATCTGCTAGTGATAGATGCTAGCCAGATGAAGGTTGAATGAAAGGAGTCCGCATCCATGCTTATCATCTTTTCAATCATTACCCTAGCAGGCTTAGCATTGTACCTCTTGCTTAAGCCATCCGTCCCACTGATGAATTCGGCAGAGCAGCCTGTCGCCAAATTGGCGGCCCAGTCCGCTATCTCCTACGACAGAGAGAGATTCGAGGCCCATCAGCCTTCGGTCGTCGGCGAGTAAAACTTCCAGATATTCAGACAGTCAGATCGAAATTGAGGTGATCCTTATTTGTTGCTATCCGCTCCGGTCCTATTGACCCTGTTTGCGTTTCTCTTTACGATTGTCCTTATTTTATGGCGGCCGAGAGGACTGAATGAAGCGATACCCGCCACATTCGGCGCGATCGTGGTCCTGATTAGCGGCGCCGTATCTTGGCCCGACCTACTCCAAATTACCGGGACGATCAGCGGTGCAGCCATTACGATAATGGCAACGATTGTAATGGCAATCGTCCTGGAAAGCTTCGGTTTCTTCGTCTGGGCCGCTGAAGGACTTGCCATGCGGGCCCGCGGTTCGGGCATCCGGTTATTCTGGTACGTCAACCTTATCTGTTTTCTCATGACCCTCTTCTTCAATAATGACGGCAGCATTCTTATTACAACACCAATACTTCTCATTATGCTTCAGCATCTGGGACTTAAAAATCATCAAAAAATCCCCTACCTGCTATCCGGTGCATTAGTCGCCACTGCATCCAGCGCGCCTATTGGCGTCAGCAATATCGTCAATCTAATCGCACTCAAAATCGTTCATATGGATTTGTATATGCATACGATGATGATGTTCGTCCCGGCCACAATTGGCTTGCTCTTTCTCGTTACCCTGCTTTTTCTTTGCTTCTACCGGCAGCTGCCAAAGCAAATTCCGCGCTCTGTATCCATACGCAGCAGCCACCCTTTAAGCAGACCGCTCCATTCAGAACCTAATCCGCGTTATACGACCCGGTTCATGCAATCCATTCTCCTATTCGTGTTTGCCGTCCGGTTAAGCTTATTCGGAGCATCCTACGTGCATATTCCGATCGAGTGGGTGGCCGTTCTAGGCTCACTGCTGCTGCTAGGCTGGCGATGGATTTATTTAAAAATGCCGCCGAAAGATATCCTTGCAAAAATTCCTTGGCATATTCTTATTTTCGCTTTTGGCATGTACGTCATCATTTACGGCTTGAATAATATCGGACTCACTGAGAAACTCGTTTCGATCTTTCAACCGCTCGTGTCAGGAGATTTGATGAGTGCCAGCCTGATGATGGGCGGACTTCTATCCGCAATGTCCACACTGTTCAATAACCATCCTGCGTTAATGGTCGGTACACTAACGCTAACGCAGATGGGACTAGATCCTCTTACGCTGAAAATCGCATATTTGGCCAGCGTCATCGGCAGCGATATCGGTTCGCTGCTGCTCCCAATCGGCACGCTGGCTTCCCTTATCTGGATGCACATCCTCAAACAGTATAAGGTCAAAATCGGGTGGAAGGATTATGTGAAAGTAACAGCAATCGTAATTCCGCCTACGCTCGTATTTACGCTTGTTTTATTGGCCCTATGGGTAGTCTGGCTTTACCCGGCGCATTAAACCAATAAGAAAGGAGAGTGCCTATGAACCTATTTAAAAAATTCATTGGCTGCGAGGTGATAATCGAGCTGATGGGCTGCGGCAGTCAATCCGGCATACTTGTCGATACCGGATATGACGCCGTTGTGCTGAAGCAGGAGCAACACTATCAATATATCGCCGCCAAGCATATTCAGTTTATGGAGCCGACCGGCTCCGGTTCTGAGAATAAGCGTACCGATCATCCGGACGGGTACGCTGCAACCGGGTTATCATTGATTCAACTATTGACTCATGCCCGATCCTTGCCGTCACTCATAAGGCTGGATCGGCATCAATTCCTTTACGGAACCGTAACAGCCGTCTATGAAGATTACTTTGAGTTTGAAGCTGTAGGTAACGGCAAGCTGATCGTTCCTGCCGGTCATTTGAAATGGATCAGTCCGTTAGTGGATGATCAGCATTGGTTCCCGCCAGCCGATCCTCAGCCGCTGATTGATCAGGAGCAGTCTCCGCCAACTTACAACGGCCGGCTGCTTGCCTCGCAAGGCTTCCCCGTCGCGCTGGATCTTGGCCTCGCTCCCCATAAATACGGAATTCTCATGCAATCGGACTATCCTTTCTTGAAGCTGAAGACGGCAGACGGCAAGACGATCCATTATAACGCTGAACACATTAAATGCCTCGCCATCATGAAGAAGCCTGCGTCCAACCCGTGACGCAGGTTTCTTTTCTCTATACACTCGCGCCTAGTCGGCCAGCCCGTTCGCCAGATCCTCGATCAGATCCTCACTGTCTTCGATGCCGGCAGAAATGCGGATCAGTCCGTCCGAGATGCCTAATGCCTCCCGCCGTTCCTTCGGAATGGAAGCATGCGTCATCCGGGCCGGAACCGAGATTAAGCTTTCCACGGCGCCAAGGCTTTCAGCGAGCGTGAAATAGCGCAGCTTGCGAATGACGTCAGCCGCTTTCTCACCGCTGCCGACATCAAACGAGATCATTCCGCCAAAGCCGCGCGCTTGCCGCCGGGCAAGCTCATGCTGGGGATGGCTTTCCAGACCGGGATAATGAATCCTTCTGACGGAAGGATGAACGGACAGCATAGCTGCCAGCTCCTTCGCATTCTGCTCATGAGCCTCCATCCGCAAGCCCAGCGTCTTCAGCCCCCGCAGGAGCAGCCAGGAGTCTTGAGGTCCAAGCACGCCGCCTGTCGCATTTTGAATAAAATGAAGCCGTTCCCCAAGTTCACTGTCGTTTACTACAGCAAGACCGGCAACCACATCGCTATGCCCGCCCAAATATTTGGTTGCCGAGTGGATGACGATGTCCGCGCCAAGCGGAATCGGATTTTGCCAATAAGGCGTGCTGAACGTATTGTCGACGATAAGCAAAAGCCCCCGGGATTTTGCCCATGCGGCCACCGCAGCAATATCGGATAATTTGAGCAGCGGATTGGTCGGCGTCTCCAGCAGCAGCGCTTTTGTATGAGGACGAACCGCCTGCTCCAGTGCAGCCAGATCGGTGGTATCCACGAAGCTCGCTTCGATACCAAGCCGGTTCGTTACCTTGGTCGCAATCCGGTAAGTACCGCCGTATACGTCGTCGTTCACAAGCAGATGATCACCGCTGCTCAGCAGCATCAGCACCGCGGTAATCGCCGCCATCCCGGATGCAAAGGCGAACCCTCTCTCGCCCTCCTCCAAATCGCGGATCAGTGCCTCCAGCGCATGACGGGTTGGATTGCCGGTTCGGGAATATTCATAGCCTTTATGCACGCCGATGTCTTCTTGCTCGTACGTGCTCGTTTGATAGATAGGAACGCTGACTGCGCCGGTATGGGGATCGCCGGTAATACCGCCGTGAATAAGCTCCGTCCGCTTTCTCATTCCGATCCTCCCTCGTATATTTTTTTGCTCAGATAACGGTCGCTGCCATCCGGGAAAATCGTTACGATCCGGCTGCCCGGCTCCGCCCTCTCCGCCTCCAGCAGCGCGGCTTGCATCGCAGCGCCAGAAGAACTGCCGACAAGCAGCCCTTCCAGCAGAGCAAGCTCCTTCACCCGCAGAAATGCATCCTCGTCCGAGATGGTGCGAACCTCGTCGAAATAAGCGGTGTCCATAAAGGGAGCCAGCTTCTCAACGCCAATGCCTTCGGTCTTATGAGGCCCCGGTTTGCCGCCGCCGAGAATCGACCCTTCCGGCTCTACAATGACCGTTCGAATATGCGGATTCTGCTCCTTGAAATAAGCCGCTGAACCCATAAATGTGCCGCCTGAACCTGCTCCGGCTACAAAGATATCCAACTCGCCGTTCAAATCCCGCCAAATTTCCGGAGCCATCGTCTCATAGTACGTAGCCGGATTTGCCGGATTCGAAAACTGGGCCGGCGAGTAGCCGCCAGGAATTTCTGCAACTAACGCCTCCGCTTTCCGGATCGCGCCAAGTATGCCTTGCTCCGTTGGCGTATTGACGACGACAGCTCCAAGCGCTTTCATCAGCTGCTGTTTCTCAATGCTGAATTTCTCGGGTACGACGAAAATAACCGAGACATCACGGCCGATTGCGGCCAATGCCAAGCCGATGCCTGTATTTCCCGCTGTTGGCTCAATGACCGTCCCGCCCGGTCTAAGGCTGCCGCTATGAAAGGCATGCTCCAGCAATTGCAGGCCAAGGCGGTCTTTGACGCTGCCGCCGGGATTCAAAAACTCAAGTTTGGCAAACAGCCTGACTGCGTTAGGCAACGGATAGCGGGTAAGCTCGAGGAGCGGCGTGTTTCCGACGATTTGCTGGACGTTGCGGTAGTATGCCATTTGACAGCTCCTCCATTAACCGTTTTTCGTCGCGTCGATCAGCCACACATAGCGGTTAAGCCTATTGAAGGTTACGCTGAAGCCATTGCGTTCCAGCATCGCCTGCAGCGCCTCAATCGTCGTATAATATTCCGTCTGCAAATCATAGAGCAGGTCGTTGTAGCCCGCTTCCCGGGCAGAAGCATGGATGAGCTCCCGCTCATCCGCATCGCGGTAGACCGTGTCTGCGAATACGATTTTCCCGCCGCTGCTCAGCAGTTTACTATAGAGCGCAATCGCTTCTTCCTTTTCCGCATCTGTAAGATGGTGAAACGCATACGTGCTGACGATGGAATCGACAGGTGCGCCGATCTGCGGAAATTGAATAAAGTCCCCGTCCAGCAACGTAAAGGCAAGACCTCGCTTAGTGATTTGTCCGCGCATGCCGGAGGATGGCTCCACGCCGTACACTTGCCTGCCGAGCGCAATCAGCTTTTCCGTTAAATTGCCGGTTCCAACGCCAAACTCAACGACCGTTCCTTGACTGCGGGAAGCGACCGTCTGCAAAATATGATCATAATGCTCGAAAACCTCGCGATATTGCTCGTCATGCCCAGCCACCGTCTGATCGTAATCCTCCGACCAATTATCGAACAACTCGATAAACTCTCTGCCCATCGGCTATCCGAGCTCCTTTCGGGTTCGTTTTCGCTGGCTCGGCTCACCCTATCCGCTTCGCCGCGATATGCAATCGGGATGCTTGCATTATGGTATGCCGGGCAATGCGCCTTGGTGAGACCAAGCCGAACGGGCTTTATGGGCAGCTGTACCGTATCAATAAGCTTCAAAGCTTCTATAATTAACGCCGCTCTGCCGCAATGAGCACATCCATATGGCGGGCCAGCCGCAATAAACGGCGGATCAGACTGCCGCTCGGCAAAAAACGCCATACCGTCTGTCGCGATTGCCCAATTATAAGCTGGGTAGTCTGCACCTGATTCGCCGCTGCAAGCAGCCGGTCCGCAATTGCAGTTCGCCCCGCGGCGAACGAAAATTCGA
>NZ_BMHY01000007.1:157781-234517 GCF_014641555.1 Paenibacillus radicis (ex Gao et al. 2016) | reverse complement strand
AAGCTCCTCCTAGCCGTGTGGTCAGAGCAGCCAATGATTCCAGCTTTTTCTCCTGAACTGCGTCCAAGGGTGTTCCGCAGCTTACATAATGAACATGCCACTCCGCCTTTAACCGGTATGCCAGCCGGAACCCTCGCCGGATAAGCCGCTCGGCTGCGCCAGAACGAATGTCAATGCCGATAAATATGACCTCCTGCTTTCGAAGCGGCCCGCGCAGCGTCTGACGTTGATCCCAGGCTTCCAGACGCTCGTCGACATCGTCGGCAATTTCTCGCAAAGCGAGCTCGCGAAGTGCGATTAGATTCCCGGTTGTAAAAAAAGAGCCGAGTGCCTGCTCTACTTTATCCATTGCATAAATGTTGCCGGCACGCATGCGCTGATGCAGCATTTGCGGCGTTACATCGATCAGCTCCACTTCATCCGCCAATCGCAGAAGCGAGTCGGGAATCGTCTCCTTTACTCGGATGCCGGTAACGGCTTCGACTGCATCGTTTAAGCTTTCCAGATGCTGCACGTTGACCGTCGCAATGACCGAAATCCCATTCTCCAGCAGGCAGAGCACATCCTCATAGCGCTTGGCTCTAATGCTTCCCGGCCTGTTCGTATGTGCCAGCTCATCTACAAGTACGATCTCCGGATTGCGGCGGATAATCGACTCTGTATCCATCTCCTCCAGCATAACCCCCTGATAGGAGATAACCTGACGCGGGATGACCGGCAGGCTGCCTGCTTGTGCAGCCGTCTCCTTGCGTCCATGCGTCTCCAGCAGACCGATGACGACATCCGCCCCTTTATCTAGAAGCGCATGGCCTTCACGCAGCATCGTATAGGTTTTGCCTGCCCCCGGCGAAGCGCCGATATACACTTTAAAGCTCCCTTTGCAGACGGCCTTCTGCTTCCGTTCCAGCTCCTGCGGACTAAGCCTCTTAAAGTCATCCGGCTTCTTCTCCTGCCTTTGCCTGGCCGGTATAATGCGCTCCCCTGCCTGCTCCGCGCGATCAGCCATTAGAAACAGATCGATACCGTTCATTCTGCGCAGCACGCCTTCTGCTATGGATCCGTGCAGCAATTGCTGCCACCGGTTCTGTCTGGATTGCCCCATCACGATTCGGCTTGCCCTTAACTCAACCGCATATCGAACTAGAATTTCCGGCAGCTTGCGCCGGCTTGGCAGCGGAAGCTCCTCGAAGCTTCCATCGATTTTTTCCGCCAGCTTTTGAATGGATCGCTTGAATGTATGCTGCTCCTTGCTTAATATCTTTCCTCGCCGGACAAACGCAAGCACAGCCAGACCGGCATTCAGCCGCCGGGCGATTTGCTGTCCCCTGCGGACATACAAGGAACCGTTCCAGTGATATTGAGCGGCAACAACAATACGCTCGGAAGCGCCTGAAGCGCCAACTGCTCCCTCTTCATCACGATGCTTTTCAAGCGATTCATTAACGCCCTCAGCGACTAGCCGAAGCGACAATTCACGCAGCACGCCCAAATTCCCTCGTCTGGAAAGAAAGGGATGAGGATTGTCGCCAAGCAGCCCGTCCTCCAATCGCTGCAGCATCGTTTCTGGCGACACGTCGATAAGGCGGACTTCATCTGCCAGCTCCAATGCGTCCGCTCCAACCGTCGCCTCGGCAGCCATGCCAGTCCGCTGTTTTACGATTTCATGTACCCCATCAAGCTCATACACATTGACCGTCGTAATGATGCTAATTCCGAGATCCAGCAGCGCCTTTATATCCTCCAGCCTTGTCGGGCGAAGAGCATCAGGACGATTGCTGTGAGCAAGGCCGTCCACGAGAACGACTTCCGGATTGCGTTTCTGCAGGGCGTCTACATCAAGATCCTTATATTCCCGACCATCCTTCGTCCAGTGGATGCTGGGCACCCGTTCCAAATCTTCCGCTTGCCGAACCGTCTCCGGCCGCTGCAAGGTTGAGACGGCGCATATAACGACGTCCCGCCCTTGCTGCTGCAGCTGTACACCTTCACGCAGCATATGATACGTTTTGCCGGAGCCGCTAAAGGCACCTATAATTACTTTCAATCGGCCTCTCTTCAGCTTGGAGATGAAGTCCAGCACTTCCTCCGGCGTCTTCCTTCTATAAATGGAGACCGCCTCCTTCTCCTCGTAGAATCAGCCCTTTACCTGCGGTGCAGTTGACTTGCCCGCAAGCCGGTCTGCCAGCTGCAAATTCAGCTTCAGCACATTGACTCTATTTTCTCCAAACAAGCCGAGCGAACGCCCTTCTGTATTAACTTCTACCAATTGCTTTAATTCAGCTTCGTCCAAGCCAGTTAACTTGCTGATTCGAGGAATTTGTACAGCCGCCGATTGCGGCGTAATATGCGGGTCGAGCCCTGAGCCTGAATTTGTAATTAAAGCTATCGGCAATTGTTCAATGGGAACATCGGGATTTTCCGTCCTCCATTGCGCGATGGAAGTATTCACCCGCTCCAACAGAGCCGGATTGGACGGCGCGTAATTGTTAGAGCCGGATCCAGCGGCATTGTACTCAATACTTGAGACTCTGCCTTGAAAATATTTCGGATCCTTAAACGGCTGGCCGATTAACGCAGATCCTACAATTTGCCCGCTTCCATCCTTCACTAGACTGCCATTTGCCTCTCTAGGGAAGAGCAGTTGGGCTGCTCCCGTAGAGACAAGCGGATAAACAACGCCGCAAAGCACGATAAATACGAGGCTTGATCGCAAAGCCTGCCACAGAATAGAACCGCTAGAATCCGGTTTATTGCCGGCAGTTGCTGCAAATGCATTGGTACGCATAAACAATCATCCTTTCTATCCCTGCTAATTTACACCCAAATATGCACCACAAGATCAATCAGTTTAATACCAATGAATGGCGCGAGCATGCCGCCAAGTCCATAGATAAGCAAATTGCGGCCCAATAGACGAGAGCCGCTCATCGGCCTGTAGGCGACACCTTTCATCGCCAAAGGAATAAGAAACGGTATGATGACTGCGTTGAAAATGAGTGCCGACAATATAGCCGAATATGGCGAGCCTAGCTTCATCACGTTCAACGCGTTCATTTGAGGGATAACGATCATGAACATCGCCGGAATGATGGCGAAGTATTTGGCAATATCGTTAGCGATGCTAAAGGTCGTCAACGCACCGCGAGTCATCAGCAGTTGTTTGCCGATGGCGACCACCTCGATGATCTTGGAGGGATCGGAATCCAGATCCACCATATTGGCAGCCTCTTTAGCGGCAGTCGTGCCGCTATTCATGGCAATGCCAACGTCTGCTTGGGCTAGCGCTGGCGCATCATTCGTGCCGTCGCCGGTCATAGCAACCAGCTTGCCTTCCGCTTGCTCCCGGCGGATCACCTCGATTTTATCCTCCGGCGTACTTTCGGCGATATAACCGTCCACCCCCGCTTCCTTAGCGATGGTCGCAGCCGTTAGCGGATTGTCCCCGGTACACATAATCGTCTTGATGCCCATTTGCCGCAGCTGCTCGAATCTCTCGCTCATTCCCGGCTTGACGGTATCCTTCAAATAGATAAGTCCAACTACATCTTTATCTACGGCAACAGCGAGCGGCGTGCCGCCAGCCGACGCAATGACATTCGCTTTTCCGGTCAAATCATCAGGTACAATCCCGCCTTGCGACAGCACCCAGTTCCGCACAGCATCAACTGCCCCTTTGCGCACCTGCCGTCCGTCCGGCAAGTCGATGCCGCTCATTCTTGTCACCGCCCGGAACGGAATGAACTCGCCTCCCTCCGCCCCAAGCGTATCGAACGGAAGTCCATTGCGTTTCATATAGTCGAGTACAGAACGGCCTTCCGGCGTTTCGTCCTTCAGCGAACTAATCGCGGCCCAATTGAGCAGCTCGGCGCTTTTCACGTGACTGCCTACCGCCACAAACTCGCTGGCCATCCGATTGCCGAAAGTAATCGTTCCGGTCTTATCTAAGATCATCGTGTTGATGTCACCAGCCGCTTCCACCGCTTTGCCTGACATGGCCAGCACATTGTATTGAGCGACCCGATCCATGCCAGCAATGCCGATTGCGGACAGCAACCCGCCAATCGTTGTCGGAATGAGACAGACGAGCAGCGCAATCAACACGGGTACTTCAAGCTCGATGCCAACAAATTTTGCAATTGGGCCCAGCGTGACAACCACGATCAGGAAAATGAGCGTCAGACTGGTCAGCAGTGTGCCCAGCGCAATTTCATTTGGCGTTTTTTGCCGTTTGGCCCCTTCCACTAAGGAGATCATCCGATCGATAAACGATTCACCGGGCTCGCTAATCACTCTGATTTTGATCCAGTCGCTAACGACCCGGGTCCCCCCAGTTACCGAATTGAAATCTCCGCCTGCTTCCTTAATAACGGGGGCCGATTCACCGGTAATGGCTGACTCATCGACGGAAGCGACGCCCTCAACCACTTCTCCGTCGCAAGGAATCATCTCGCCCTGCGAAGCTATAACCAAGTCGCCCCTATGCAGCTCCGTGGACTTTATTACGTTGATGCTGCCGCCCTCGACCAGTTTATTTGCCATCACTTCCTGCTTCGTCTTCTTAAGTGAATCAGCTTGCGCCTTGCCGCGCCCCTCCGCCAAAGCTTCTGCAAAATTCGCAAACAAAACGGTAAACAGCAAAATAAGAAACACAGTCAGATTAAAACCGATACGATCCTCGGAATGGAAATAACCCGGAAATACTGTCATCAACAATACGATAACAGTACAAACCTCCACGACGAACATGACCGGATTTTTCACCATCGTTACCGGGTTGAGCTTGAGCAAGCTTTCCTTCAAAGCACGCTGAACGGCATCCGCCGTCAGCATTCGTTTCTGTCGATTATTCGTCATCATTTTATCCACCTCATCCGTTAACGGATTGTCAAATACTCGGCAATGGGCCCAAGTGCGACCGCCGGCATGAAAGTCAACGCGCCAATTAGCAATACCGTGCCGATCAACAAACCTGTGAACAAGGCATTGTCGGTTCGAAATGTCCCTATCGTTTCCGGTACAGGCTGTTTGCGCAGCAGCGATCCCGCCACAGCCAGCATCGCAATGATCGAAATATAACGGCCAAGCAGCATAACCAGCCCTGTGCTTATATTCCAAAACGTTGTATTATCGCCAAGCCCTTCGAAGCCTGAACCGTTGTTAGCAGCCGAAGATGCAAATTCATACAGCACCTGACTGATGCCATGAAAGCCTGGATTCGTAATGCCTGCCCGGCCGGCATCGGTCAACAGCGCGAGCGCTGTGGGTACCAAAATAATAAAAGGATGCGCCAGTATCGCGACGGCAATTAGCTTCACTTCCCTGGGCTCGATCTTCCTCCCTAAAAATTCAGGAGTCCGGCCTACCATCAAGCCGCATAGGAACACCGCTAGAATGGCGTACATCAGCATATTGATTAACCCGACGCCCTTGCCGCCAAAGACGACGTTCAGCATCATCTCAGCCATCGGAACAAGCCCTCCGATCGGCGTAAGCGTATCATGCATGTTGTTGACCGAGCCGGTCGTCGCTGCTGTCGTCACAGCTGTGAACAAGGCCGAGCCTGCAATGCCAAACCGCACCTCCTTGCCTTCCATACTGCCTTGCGAAGCATCGATACCGAGTCCGCCAAAGACGGGATTGCCTGCTTTCTCAGCGGCATAGACCGTCGTTAAACAGACGAGAAACAATACCATCATCGCTGAGAAAATGACCCAGCCTTGTTTTTTACTTTTGGCAAATCGGCCAAACGTATAGGGCAGCGCAGCAGGCAGCACCCACATGGACAAAATCTCAATTACGTTCGTCAGCGGGTTCGGATTCTCGAACGGGTGTGCCGAGTTGACACCGAAAAATCCGCCGCCATTTGTGCCCAAATGCTTGATCGATTCCAATGAGGCGACCGGGCCTATCGCAATTTGCTGCGCGGCCCCCTCCAGCGTCTTGACGGTCAGCGTTGGATCCAATGTCTGCGGAACTTGCAGCGCGACCAGCACTAACGTAATAACAAAAGAAGCCGGCAAGAAAATACGCGTATGCGCTTTGACGAAATCTTCGAAGAAATGTCCGATCGTTTGCCCTCTGCTCGTTAGTCCGCGTATGAAAGCAATAGCAACCGAGAAGCCTGTTGCCGCCGATGTGAACATCATCATCATAATGACTGCCATTTGCGAGAAGTAAGAGAGCGCGCTTTCGCCGCTGTAATGCTGCAGATTCGTATTCGTTATAAAGCTGATCACCGTATTGAAAGATAGAGTGGCCTCCATCCCCTCCATCCCGTTTGGATTAAACAGATGTATCCATTGGAGCCGCAGCAGCAAGTAAGCAGCCGCTGTCAGGATAAGGTTGGTGACAATAAAGCTTAAGGCATACTTTTTCCAGCTCATGCCGTCCCGATTTTTGATACCAATAAATTTATAGAGCAATCGCTCGAACGGACCAAACACCTTATCCGTCCAATTAGCTTCATTCGAAAATACGTGATATACATAAGTGCCTAGCGGTTTAACTAATGCCAGTAGAATGACGACCACGACCGCTATTTGAACCATTTCCATCGATACGCCTCCTAGGCTAGAACTTCTCAGGATTCAATAAAGCATAGACAAGATAAAGGAACAGCAGCAGGGTGACGATAGCAATAACGATCATCTTCCCTCTCCTCCTTCGCCGTCGGCCGTTTTCGCGCACCATGCCAGAAAACCTGCCAATACAGCGAACATTCCAAGCAGCAATGCAACCATATAGATATCCATCATGACTATAGCCTCCTATTTAGAGCTCAGGCTTCTGCTCCGCAAATGTAAGCAAATAACTGACCTCTTCCCCTTGCGTGTAAATAATCTGATCTGCCCCGAGCGCTTTGTAGATTGCCTTTGGATGCCAGTTTGTCGTAATGACGCAAATAGCGGCTTTGGCCCATTGGGATCGGCAGTATCGTAAATAGCGGCAGCTCAGCGGCAGACTGTTCTCGAAAATATATACCGTTGCAATCGGCAGCTCCGGGATCGTCCACGTTCTGCCAGTAGTTCGAACCCTCACAACCTTTATGACGGAAGCATCTGCGACCTCTAATACCCGTCTTGCCTCCAGCTTGCTATTGGTCAACACCACGAAGG
Organism: Paenibacillus radicis (ex Gao et al. 2016); assembly: GCF_014641555.1. Taxonomy (GTDB): domain Bacteria; phylum Bacillota; class Bacilli; order Paenibacillales; family Paenibacillaceae; genus Pristimantibacillus; species Pristimantibacillus radicis. The sequence goes on along the minus strand of NZ_BMHY01000007.1, from coordinate 227,402 downwards.
GAAGCTGGCGGTAAAGCAATTGCCGAATAAAATTAACGCTGGTTTCGTTAAAACCGGCTACCGCGATCGTTTCCATTTTCAATAATTCCTCCTGTTCATTGAATCGCTAGGAGAATAGGCAACAAAAAAGAAGCCTACAGGGAGCAGAGGTGCTCACCCGCGGCTTCTTCGAACATCGCTTAGACGGCGGCAAACGGCATACTCCAGCAGCCAATCGGCAGCTAGAGAGCATGCTTCATTTACACGGTCGTCAAGCCATGACAGAGTCATCGCGTTGATTGTCGCCTCTCTCAACTATACGCTTACGAGGTTAGCTGTCGGATTCGGGCAGTGAGAGTTGCCCTACTTCAACCGAAGTCCATGGCTTTCGGTCGATGATTCACCCCTGCAGCGCTCTTCTCCGACTCTCACATCGGATCGCAGCGCCGCGATAAACGAGAAGATTCCAGAACACTGGATCCCTCCCGCTGTGGTTCCCCCGCTTCCCGTTGCAATCAACGGGAACTCAGCAAATGCAGCAAATGGAAACAGATTACGTAACCATGAATCGAATCATACTCCCAGCCAATATTTGTGTAAAGCGATAGCGGGTGCAAATTGGTTGAGAATTCGAGGGAAAAAGATAGGATATAGCGCTTACATAATGTTACTTCTTGAAAATAATCGATTTATCTCGTTCTTTCTCTACTTTTCGAAAACTAGGCTGCGGGAATGCAGTACGGGTTTTGGCATCTTTCCCGCTAGATTTTCATTGCATACGATTGCGATAGCAGAAATGAGAATTTGAAAGAATGAACCGGATTTTACGAGTAAAATGGCAGCTGTATTGGCAATTTGCCGGAATGAGGGGCAATATCGCCCCTCTGGCATTTTACAAAGCGGCGATTCCGGTTTAGTATGAACGCCATGCCGAACACGGCTTATACTTATATCGCTGAATTCTGATCGAACAGAAACGGGGGAACCAACGCTTGCGTTCAACGCCGTAAGATGCGATGATCGTAAGGCACGGGGTGAATCGGACGAAAGCGCGCCCGCGCACGTCTGTAGGGAAGCTCTCTATCCCGAATCCGTCAGCTAACTCCGTAAGCGAAATCAAGGAGAGAATTGCAAAATGATAACTGTATTACATGAAGGAACGGAACCTCTGCCGGATATTCAGCAGCTGCCGTCATTGTTAAAAGTGTCTCATATCGAATTGTATATTATCCGGGCTGAATCCGGTCACCGCGCCTACATGCGCTTGTCTACCAATGCCGGTACGGGGTGGAGCGAGCTCTTCATTCAGCAGAAGGAACAGCCTGCAGATTGGAATGCTTGGTGCTCTTCTGCGCCGCATTATATTGGCTGGGTCAACCTGCATACTGTGGCAGGATCTCCCCATTCGGAGAAGATCAGAAATTACGAGCTTCGCAGTCTCTTTGATGAGGCTGTGCGCCAAGTTTGCCGAGGCCAATCCCATCCGGGATCGCGACAGCCCTCGCAGACCGAGTATGCGGAGTTATTCCGTCAATCCGTCTTTTATTTGTCCTTATTCTAATCGAACTATACGGAGAATAGCTGCAATTTCTCCTGTTCATAGCATCGTCGGACATATTGCCTAGTCCATAAAGAAGCCGCTTCACGACTATGTGAGGCGGCTTTCTTTTTGTACTTTATGATCCTATTTGAAAGATGCCTTTGCCTCAATTAAATAGTAAAATCCGGTCGTCCTAATCCCCCGAGCCTCCGCATGCTTATCGAACTGCGTCTTGATGTCATTGAAGCAAGTCTCACTCACATACTGCGAGAATCCGTCACTTTGACCAAAACATAGCAGAGCCAAAATATCATCAGCTGCAGGCAGCCATACCAGCTCCTTCAATACCGACATTCGGATGTCAGTAAGTCCGCTAACCGCCAGCCGCTCTTGAATTCGATCCAGCGTAGGCGTGCCTGATGCAGGTCCGGCGAATAAGCCAGGAAATGCCTCCCCTAATTCACCGCCTTCTCCATTACCGTCCCCCGGGTGAAGCATAATTAGCGAACCTCCCGGCCGGACAACCCGATTCCCTTCTTTATACCAGCTTGTCGGTCCCTTCTTCGTGTAGGCAACGTCGAAGCAATGGTCAGGAAATGGAAGCCCCTGCTTCGTTGAGCCTGCCACATACCGGACATTAGCGCTTCGATACTGCTCGTTGGCTGTCTGAATGAAGCCTTTGGTCATATCGAACCCGACAACCTCCACCGCTTGTTCCGCCCAGCGATTCGTGTACTCTCCATGCCCGCAGCCTACATCAAGCACTCTGCCTTGCACGGCAGCAACGAGCTTTTCAGTCAGAACCGTCTCGGCCGCCAGCCCCTCCACATTCGCCGTCCATGGGTACTCGTACCTTCCAGTTCTTCCAGCCAGCTGTTCACACCAGGGCATACTTTGCCCATTTACAAATTCGGGATGAGCCGATAAATCGGGAAACATAGACTTCCTCCTCTATTCGATATCAGTCTCATAATGATGATCCACTATTATACAGGTAAATATTTTCCATTTGTACAAATTTTGAAATAAAATAGAAACAAAACGAACGGATTATGAAAAAATGACCAAATAGAAGTAAACAGCGAGAAAGGAGGAAGTTATTTGTGGCAGTTACAACGATGTCTGAGCTTATTGGTTTGGCGCTGAAAGGACAGAAGGAAGCATTCGAACAGCTTTATAATGAAACGGTCAATGAAGTGTACCGCACCTTATACTATTTGAGCGGAAGCCATACGGATGCCGAAGATATTGCGCAAAATGTATATCTGGAGCTTTATCGTAATTTAGACAAATACGACCATTCCCGTTCCTTACAGGGCTGGTTGTACGGTATTACCATTCGCCAGCTTCACGCCCATCGAAGGAAAAAGTGGAAGGAATACCGGAACGAGCAAAAGCAGCGGAAGCTTCAAACGGCGCCGCTTCCAGCTAACAATCATGTCTCTTTTGCCGGTGACACGCAGGGCGATTTCGTCATGGAAGAATTGCATGATCTGCCTGAGAAGCTGAAGGAGGTTCTTGTGCTGCGTTACATCAACGACTTGCCGCAGCAGGAAATTGCCAATGTGCTGTCTATACCAATCGGGACGGTCAAGTCGAGATTGAATCAAGCGCTTGTCCGAATGAGAGAAAAATTGGGGGATAAATCGATATGAATAATTCTGAAAAAGTTAACGAAGAAGCTTGGATCAGCCAAATGAAATCAAATGCGGAGGCTTTACTGCCGCCAGCTCATTTGAAGCGTAAAATTATGGAGCAAATCGACATGCGCAACGACAACGGCGATGTACTGGCATCCGTTCGAGTCGACACGTTCCAGCCCTCTGATCCAATGGATGCAATCATTCAACAATTAAAGCCTGGTATGGGAAAAGCGATCTATATCGCCGGTCAGGGCGACCGTGCCGTCAGTCAGCAAACGAACTACGAGGCTGTCCTTTGGCCCGATAGCCTGGAGCAGTTGTTCCAGCAGGCTGCCCCGTGGAATCCTCCACTGCCTCTCGAAGCCGAACTTCGCCGCATTGAAGTGTATTACGGCTTCGATAATGTGACGGAAGAAGAGAGGGAAGCGATGATTGCCGAAAGCGAGCAGCAAGGCAAGTCTGTCGTTGTCCGCGATCTTCGCCCGAATACAGATATTGTTGGGGTAAGGCTGCTTTATGACAAAGCAGACCGAAGCTTTGAATGCCGCCTATTCGGAACGACGAAGAGCCGAATTCACGTACCCGATATGGAACAGCAAACGATCGAGCGCTTGCGTATCCACGGTCAAGAGGCGGTTTATTTGGAAAGCGAAGAGATGCGGCGGTTAATCTGGGCGACTGAACATCCTCAAGCCCCAAGAGCTGTGCAGTACGAGTTGCTAGCAGAACACGGCGACCGCGAGTGGCTGCTAGAGATCGCAAATACGATCCCATTAGTATAAAAGAGTTGTTATTAATCACTTAGCTATCCGCATGCTGCCGCACTAATCGATCAACAAAATGTAAAAGCGCATGCTGATTTGCCTTAAATGGTCTAAAATAGCCTTCAAAATGCAAAAGTGCATTTGAAATCGCTCCATTTCACCCTAAAGGGGCTGTTTCGGTCGATCAAACTGCACTTTTACATTTTGAAGCCAAAAATCGCCGAAATCACCGCCTCCAACCTGCACTTTACATTTTAATTCGTTGCAGCCGGCAGCAACCTTGAAATGATGCGAGAGTTGGCGTAAACGGTTAGCCTCATTTTTGAGTGAGGCGCAGCGAATCCCCTTTATTTATCCCTCGCTCTTAGCCGGCTTAATCAAGCTCAGCGCCGTTTCTATGGCACTCGCAACGAATGAACGATCAGGCCGGGCTTTCAAAAAAACCGTTAGCCCAATCAATTGAATGATCAGCGACTGTGCCGTCTGTTTCGCATTGATGGCCTCATCCAGCTCACCCGATCGTATGCCGCGCTCAATCGTCTCCTGAAAAATAACCGATAAATACATTTGATGCTCCCGGGTCAAAATCTCAAACTTCTCATCATGGGGCGAAAGCTCGACCATCGTATTAATGCAAAAGCATCCCCGGCTCGGTGCTTGTCCGTAAGCTTCATCTGCCAGGTTTTCAAAATACTTGCGAAACGCTTCTCTTACTGACGAATGCCTCTGAAGGCTAGTCCGTATGGATGCAGCATGAGCTTGCGTATATTTCCGAAATGCCGTTTCGAACAGCTGTTTTTTATCTCCAAACGCGGAATAAAGGCTCGGCCGTTGAATGCCCATACTGGAAGTCAGATCGGTGAGGGAAGTTGCCTCAAACCCCTTCTCCCAAAACTGCTGCATCGCGGCAGTTAGCGCTTTCTCCTCGTCAAATTCCCGTGGACGAACCATTAACATCCCCCTTTTCATACTGAAAGGTACATTTAAATTTTACGAATAAACGCCATCAATGTCAAACAGTTGACAATGTATCATCATGCGCTATATATTTATCAAACAAATATTATGTACCATTCAGTATGAAATGAGGAGGCTTTCCTTAGCATGATCGAAAAACCTATGTACGCACGCCCCGCACCTGCATCTACCGTATCCGGATTCACTGCCTTTTTATTTGCCGTAGCCTCCGGTCTGGCCGTAGCCAATATTTATTACGCGCAGCCATTGCTGGATGCTATATCGAACGAGTTCGGCCTTGCTCCCTCCTCTATGGGCATCGTCATCACCGCTACGCAAATCTGCTATGCGCTAGGTTTATTGCTGCTTGTTCCACTTGGCGACAAGCTAGATCGGCGCAAACTAATCACCGGACAAATGCTGTTGTCCGTTGTGGCCTTGCTCTCGGTGGGTCTGGCTCCAAGCGCAGCCTTCTTATTTGCCGGTATCGCAGCCGTCGGATTACTCGCCGTAGTCACACAAACACTTGTTGCGTTCGCGGCAAGCCTAGCATCCCCTGTTGAACGCGGACGCGTTGTCGGGATTGTAACAAGCGGCATCGTGATGGGCATCTTGCTTGCCCGGACGTTTGCCGGCTCATTGACCGACCTTGCAGGCTGGCGGGCTGTCTATCTCGTTTCCGCTATGCTCACGCTCGTTATGGCGGTCTTGTTATTCCGGATACTGCCAAATGGCGCGCAAGTACGTCAACAGGAAACATTGCCTTACTGGTCACTCATTCATTCGGTGCTGCTGCTCTTCGTTCAAGAAAAGGTGCTGCGCATCCGCGCTGCGCTGGCTTTGTTTATATTCAGTGCGTTCAGCATTTTGTGGACGTCTCTTGTGCTTCCGCTAAGCAGCCCGCCGCTCTCGCTCTCCCATACAGCAATCGGCGCATTTGGCCTCGCCGGCGCGGCAGGCGCACTTGCAGCCGCGCGGGCCGGACGCCTTGCAGACAGAGGGCATGGTCAGTGGACAACCGGAATTGCACTAAGTCTGCTGCTCGTTTCCTGGCTGCCGATCAGCTTTGCGGTTCAATCACTATTCGCTCTTGTTGCGGGCATTATTTTACTTGATCTTGCCGTTCAAGCCGTTCACGTTACCAATCAAAGCATGATTCTGTCCACTCGGCCGGAGGCGCGCAGCAGACTGACAGCCGGCTATATGATTTTCTACTCGATCGGCAGTGCGACGGGCTCCATCGCTTCAACCCTCGTGTACGGAAGCTTCGGATGGCAAGGCGTCTGTTGGCTGGGTGCAGCTGTTAGCGGCATTGCTCTTCTATTCTGGGCAGTTACCGTGCGCTATATGAATGACAGACAGCCTTAAACACAGACTAGAGGGATTTCGTTCAGAATGTAGAAATCATTACTAAAAACTGGAGGTGTCCCTCTATATGTCAGAAGACCTCAAACTGAATGTCAACACAGCCCATTCTCTGGATGGCTATAAATTTAGCGGATTGGATGCTTCTCTGGTCGGCGCCATTAACTCAGTCGCAGACTATTACCGCATTGATGCTTCAACCACATGGCTATATGGCATTACAGGTATCGCTTTTCTGCACATTTTGGACGAAAATCTGGTTGAACCAAACGGCGGCCCCGTTGAACCAGATGTTTTTCGGCTGATACGGCATATCGGAATCGATATTCAAGGTCTTCACCAATATGCCGAAGGTGATCGTTTTCCTCAGCTTCAGAAGGAAATGTGGGAAAAGGCGAAGCTAGCCATCGATGCCGGGCAGCCTGTTTTCGCCAAAAATCTGGATATCGCTAATCAGACTTCTATTATTACGGCTTATGACGAGGACGGCTACTATACCGATTCGTGGCATACGGGAGAAAAGCTCGCGGAAGAGGCGATCCCATGGAATCATCTAGGGCTTAGCCGCTGCACCTGTATAAATTGTGTCCAATCCCGGAACAAAACCGAAGCCTCCCTCCCAGCTAAAGCCGGACTTATTTCATTGCATTGGGCGACGACTGTTCCGGCTGCTGATTCGTATACTTCATTTAAGGAATCATTGGCGTTTGTCATCCGCTTAAACGATGAAGAGCAATATACATGGGCAGGAAAAACCTACACGGTTGGAAATAAGGCGCACAAAAAATGGTTGGCGGCATTAGATGCCGACGAAGTGGATGGGTATTTCTTCAGTCTTTTTCTAGAAGTGTTGAAGGAAGCACGACGCTATGCCGCCCTATACCTCACTGAAGCGAAAGAAAAGCTGCCGGCATTAAATCCGTCGTTGCTGGATGATTGCATTGAAATCTACAATCAAATTGCTGCCGATTATTCAATATTAGGAACTATGTACCCGTATACAGAACCTCCCGTACGCCAATTGAAGGAGAAAGAGCGATGCATCAAGCTTATTAACGGACTCATGAATCTTGAGAATGAAGCTCTGGCTGCGCTCAAAAAAATCTTCGCCGACCTTATTTAACAAGGCTCCAAGCGACGATAAGCCATTAAAAAAACCGAGCTGCGGCCTTGGGGCACACAAGCTCGGTTTTTATCACTCCATAACAGGAGGATCTGCTTTAGACATTCTGAACACCATTCAGCTGCTTGAAAATTTCATCACGTTCCGCCCGAGAAGCTTGGGAAGTAAGCTTGGACCAGCCATACGTAATCTCATTTTCACCTTGCGCAAGGCTTTCCATGACCGCATCTGCATACTCCTCAAGCGGTACGCCAGCCGTATTGGCTCCTGGCGCTCCCAAATCAGTATTTGTATGCGGAGGACAAATCTCGATCACTTGTACTCCATGCTGAGCTAATTGGTGCCGGAGCGTCAGCGTAAACGAATGGAGCGCTGCTTTAGTGGCACTATAGACAGGAGCAGACGAAGTCGGAACGTGAGCTAATCCGGATGTGACATTCAGTATGGCTGAGTGCTCCTTGTTTTTCAAATGTGGCGTAAACAACATAGACAGATGAATCGGCGCTGCCAAATTCGTTGAAAGCTCAACCTCCGTATCCTTCCAAGGCTCTTCGCCATCCAAACGTATAAATCGCATAACGCCGGCATTATTCAGCAGCACATTGACATCAGGATGCTCCTGCGCTACCTGGTTGAACAGTGCAAGGCGCTCTTCTTCCTTCGAAACATCGAATCGGTACGTATGCAGCTCGGGGTAAAGCGCCTTGGCTTCCGCCAGCTTGTCCTCTCTTCGTCCAACGATGATCACTTTATTGCCAGTCTTTATCCATCTTTCGGCAAGTGCAAGGCCGATGCCGCTTGCGCCTCCGGTAATGAGAATCGTATTGGAATCCAGTTTCATATCCATTCTCCTTCTCGTGTAATTGATTTATACGGCGTCTTCACATAAGCTATTGTATAGCTGAAAGAACGCATCAAGAAGGTGTCTGGTTATACTGGTATCGGGACTCCCACCCTTCTTCTGCTTATGAACAGGAGGACTGAGTTTTGGCCAAAAACGAAATAAACCGTTACAGCGAATTAGCCCATTTTCTCCGCAATCGCAGAGAACGTCTAACGCCCAAGCAGGCTGGGCTTCCAGAGGCGGGCCGCAGGCGAACGCCCGGACTGCGGCGCGGAGAAGTTGCCATGCTCGCCGGCGTGAGCTTGGAGTGGTACACCTATTTGGAGCAAGGACGTTCGATCCATGTATCAGCGGAAGTGCTTGAAGGACTGGCGGTTGCCCTTCAATTAGACGCGGCAGAGCGCAAGCATATGTTTCTGCTCGCACACCGGCAGCCTCCTCCGGAACAATCGCGGGCACAAAGTGAAGTCAGTCCGGTACTGCAGCGTTTTCTGGACTCGCAGGGACTTAATCCTGCATGTGCCATGGACGCTAGAATGAATATCGTGGCGTGGAATGAAGCCATGTACATATTGAATGGGGATTTGAGCAAGGTATCTGAAAAACAGCGGAATTTGTTATGGGGTACTTTTACATCAGCAGACTTTCGTAAAATGAAGGGTTCGCAGTGGGAGGAGCATGCACGTCGAACCGTCGCTCAATTCCGCGCGGATTATGCCCGTTACGGGGACGATCCTTGGTGGGGAGAACAGGTTCTCTCCTTGTCTGAGCTTAGCGAGGAATTTCGGACTTACTGGGAACAGCATGACGTATTGGACTATTCCCACGCCCATAAGATTATGCAGCATCCGGTTGTCGGCGAGCTGGCCTTCGATTATATTTCCTTCCAACCGCTCGACAAGTCCGATCTGCAAATTTCAATTCATATTCCGCTGGATGACGGAATCACGAAAAATAAAATTCAAAAGTTTCTGGAAGAACGAAGCTGATGTCCAGCAGCGCTACGACTTCGTATCCTGCTTCGGGCTCTGCACGAGCCGTACGTCTTTCGTAAACCATAAGCGATAGCTGATCTGACTTAGCAAAATTGCCGTTAAAGCCGCGGAAGAGGCAAGGACAAACATTATCAACATCTGATAGCGGACTGCTTCGATGGGATCGGCTCCGGCGACAATCATCCCCGTCATCATGCCAGGCAGTTGAACGAGCCCAACGGTTTTCATCCCATCGATCGTCGGAATCATACTGGAGCGGACAGAACGTTTGACCGCTCCCTGAATCGCTTGCTTAGCTGTCCCTCCAAGTGCCAGCAGCGTCTCTACCTCACCGCGCGACGCTTCCAGCTCACGCTTCATCTGATTCAAATAGATGCCGGCGACAATCATCGAGCTTCCGATCACAATCCCGCTCACCGGAATGATATATTGCGGTGTCGGCTCGATGATGGAGAAACCGAGCAACAGCGCCATCGTCAGCCCTTCCGTACAAGCCAGGGTTATCGCAATCCGAAGCCGGATGCCGCGTATTTCCCGGGCTCGCGATCCTGCATTCCAGGCTGCGATACCAATCATGGATAATAGAATAAGGACGATAAACACTGGATTACGGGTATCGAATACGAAATGCAGCACATAGCCGATAAAGAGAAGCTGCAGCGCGGAGCGGACCGTTCCGATAAGAATGTCCTTCTCCAAGCCCAGCTTTTTCCGGATCGATAAAAAGGCGGTAATGGCGACAAAAACAAGCGTACTCACCAGCGCTAAATTACTCATTCCCACCCGCCTCTCTTTCGATAGGCTTCTGAATAAATCGTCTGGCCTGCTCGGTGGACGGTCCTTGGAAAAAAGCCTTCGTATCTCCACGCTCCAGCAGCTTCCCATCGCCCATAAACCAAATTTGATCGCTCACTGAGCGGCTTTGCTCCATGTCATGCGTAATCCAGGCCATCGCCGTACCTTCTCGCTCAGCCCAACGGTTAAGCATGTGCTCCACCGCTTCCTTGCTGGTTGGATCTAAGGAAGAAGTCGTCTCATCCAGCAGCAGCATCGCCGGGCGAAGTAGCAAGGAACGAACAAGCGCCGTCCGCTGCTTCTCGCCTCCCGACAGCTCAGCAGCAGGCTTCTTCCAATCCAAATGCCCAAGTTCGGCTTCCGCCATGCAGCGGCGGGCTAGCGGTTCATCAAAAAGCGTGCCATGGAGCTCGCTGGCTGTCCGCAAATTTTGCTCGACAGTCCCGGCCAGCATAACTGGCGCTTGTGCGACATAGCTTATTTTTTTCCGCCAATGCTCCGGTTTAAACGAAATTTGCGCTATGCCTTCCAAATGAAGCTCTCCATCATCGATAGGCTCCAGCAAAGCGGCAATGCGCAGCAGCGTGCTCTTTCCGGTGCCCGAAGCCCCAAGCAGCGCAACTCGTTCTCCTTTATCTATAGCTGCCGTTATATCGTCAAACAGCCATTCCCTGGCTTTATCCGGCCTTCGTTTACTTATCCGATTCATACTTAATAATGGGGCCAAGCTCGTTCCTCCCGTATTCGCTTGCGCGAAATATGTAATAAGTACATTATAAACTTGATAATACCAATCTTACATCTCTCTTCTATCAGAACTTCATATTTCGTATAATGGGAGAGAAGGAGTGATATTGTATTGTTGACAGTAATAAACAAACAGACTTTCGCCTCGTTTGACGATGAAAGTCTGGCATCCGCTTGTTTTAAGCCATTAATCACGGCTTACAAGGACATCGAGAGCCGGGGTGGAGATTTCTCTGCTGAGCTGTACCCGCTTCTAACTTCGGGCCAAAAAGCGTTGTTCGTGTTCCGAACGCACTACCTGCATGCCATCCAGTCCGAAGCCGACTATTACTGGTGGACAGCCTATTATTTGGCCCAGACACCGAGGTGGGAGGGATTGCTGCAAAGCCTGCGGCATTTCGATGATCCTGAAATGCTTGCCCTGCTCGAGCGGACAGAACAATCGCTTAGGCAGCGGAATCACCCTCGAAGTCTGGCTAACTTCGACGTCTCGCTGCAGGATATTGATAGGGATCCTCAGCTTCATGCCGAAATGAGCGATTTTTACCTGCTCTATAAAGAAGCATCACTCTGGACCTACAAACAAATCGCACATTATATCCGCCTTCATCCGGAACAATTCGTCCATTTCGAATAGAATGATAATAAAAAAAAGACTTGCCGAATTCGCGATTACACTTCGCGAAACGGCAAGTCTTTTCTATCGATTAAACGCCTGCTTTAGCGTGTTCGAATTGCGATCTGACGATTTCCGTCGCCTCAATCATCGTACGCAGCGATGCTACGGTCTCGTCGATACCGCGCGTTTTCAATCCGCAGTCCGGGTTAATCCAGAACAGTTCCGGATCCAGAACCTTCAGCGCACGTCCGATCATGTTCGTCATCTCCGCAACTGCCGGCACGCGGGGGCTATGAATGTCGTATACGCCAAGACCGATGCCCAGCTCATACGTATGCTCCTCGAAGCTGTGAATCAGCTCGCCGTGGCTGCGCGACGTTTCGATCGAAATAACGTCTGCGTCCAATGCGCGGATGGAATCGATAATGTCATGGAATTCGCAATAGCACATATGCGTATGAATTTGCGTTGTGTCTGCAACGTCAGAAGTCGAGAGACGGAATGCCAGCACTGCCCAATTGAGGTAATGCTCCCAATCTGCACGCTTGAGCGGCAGCCCTTCGCGCAGCGCCGGCTCATCCACTTGAATCATCTCGATGCCCGCGTTTTCCAATGCTTTCACTTCTTCTGCAAGCGCCAAAGCAATTTGATACGAAACTTGCTCACGCGTAATATCGGAACGGACGAAGGACCAGTTCAGAATGGTAATCGGACCAGTCAGCATTCCTTTTACCGGCTTGGATGTCAGCGACTGCGCGTACACCGTTTCTTCGACAGTCATCGGCTGACTGAATTGCACATCGCCGTAAATGATCGGCGGCTTCACACAGCGGGAACCGTAAGACTGTACCCAGCCGTTGCGGGTGAAAGCAAATCCGTCCAGCTTTTCGCCGAAAAACTCAACCATATCGGTACGCTCGAATTCGCCATGAACGAGTACATCCAGTCCGATTTCTTCTTGCAGCTTGATCCATTTCGCAATGTGCTCGCGGATGAATGTTTTATATGGCTCATCCTGCAGTTGGCCTTTGCGCCATTGCTGACGTGCAGCACGAACGTCGGCTGTCTGCGGGAAGCTGCCGATCGTCGTCGTCGGAAGGAATGGAAGATTCCAGCGCGCTTTTTGCGCCGCTTGACGCGATGCAAATACGGATTTTCTCGACGATGGCTGTTTGCCGATTTCGGCTACAGCATCTTGAACGCTTTTCCGGTTGCGGGAAGCCGATTCATTCAGGGTACGAAGTACAGCTTCGTTGTTGTCCAGTTGTTCTTGCACAGCAGCTTCGCCTTCGCGAACCGCGCGAGCAATAACAACCACTTCTTCCAGCTTCTCGTTAGCGAATGCAAGCGCATCGGACAACTCCGCAGCAAGACCAACCTCGCCTTTAGCCGATACCGGCACATGCAGCAAGCTGCACGAAGGTTGTACAAGAAGTCTCTCTTGCGGCACGACTGCCGCGATACGGTTCACAAGTGCCGTTTTGTCGCGAAGATCGGCACGCCAGATGTTACGGCCGTCTACAATACCAGCAGCAAGAACTTTATCAGCCGGGAAGCCAGCCGTCTCGAGCTGATTCAGGCTGCGTTCGCCAATCGTAAAGTCAAGGCCGATACCTTGTACAGGCAGCGCGACTATCGCTTCATATTGCTCAACGGATTCGAAGTACGTTTGCAGAAGCAGGTTCAAGCCTGGGGCTGCTTGGTTCAACTGCGCATAAATCGATTGCACCAGCTCAAACTCCTCTTTCGAAACGCTCGTTACGAGCGAAGGCTCATCAATTTGTACCCACTGCACGCCTTCTGCTTCCAGCTCTTTCAACAATTGAGCATAGAGCGGAACGAATTGGTCGACAAGCGCGGCGAATTGGGACGGCTCATAGCCTTTCGACAGCTTGAGGAACGTATAAGGACCAACGATGACTGGTTTGCCTTCAATGCCAAGCTCCTGCTTCGCTTCGCGGTAAGCGTTCAATGGACGGTTCTCAACCAGCTTAGGCGAAGCGCCGTTAAGTTCAGGCACGATATAGTGATAGTTCGTATTGAACCATTTCGTCATTTCCGACGCCGAAGCATCCTTGTTGCCGCGAGCGATTGCGTAATAGACGGATACCGGAACTGGACCATGGCCCGAATAGCCGAAACGCTCCGGCACGACGCCAAACATCGTCGCTGTATCAAGAATGTGGTCGTATAGCGAAAAATCACTAACCGGGATAAGGTCGATTCCCGCTTCCTTCTGTACTTGCAGGTGCTTCAAGCGGATCGACTTCAGCTGCGTCAACAGCTCAGCTTCTTCCAGCTTGCCTGCCCAGAAAGCTTCGAGCGCTTTTTTCCATTCTCTGTTTTCACCAATACGCGGGTAACCCAAATTGCTGCTTCTTAATGTAGTCAATGATTCCAGCCTCCCAATCGATTCGTAAAATTTGAATAAATAAATGCAACAAAAAAAGAGCCATCTTTACCCAAGTTTAAAAGAAGCATAGGTAAAGACGCCCCTCGTATAAGCAACGATGGCTATCCTTAACACCTCCCTATCTCCCGTAGGTACAGCAGTGCTGTCGAAACAGGCAGGTCTCCTGGCTTCAGCCTCAACATCCTTCGCTGCCTTCCCAATCCCGACCGGATCAGTGGCTTTTCACGTGCGAATGGACTCCGCTGTTACAGTGGCGGGACCGCGCCGGCATTGAACCGGACTTCCCTTTTAAGCTCAAATCCGAGTTCAACCGGAGAAGAGCACCTGTTTCCTTCATATGAAGTTTGGTTTTCAAGTTAGAATGGAACATGTATAACCATACGGTATCACATATATTTATACAATTCTTTTTTCATACCTGAATGCTTTGAATTATACACGTTTTCTTAAAAGAAGGACAGCACAATTCCGACGGCGAAGCCGCAAATCGCGCCGTTAACGCGAATCCATTGCAAATCATTGCCGATTTTTTGCTCCAGCATTTCGACGAGCGCTTTATCATCCATTTTATCCAAATTGTCCCGGACGAGCATGCCGATCCGGTAATGATTGCGTTCAATGAAATGTACCGCGTAATCGAGAATAGACCGCTCCCACTGCTGAAGCAGCTCTTCCTTCTCTTTGGCACGGTCCGTCAAATAACGAACGCCTTTCACCACATTACGGCCGCCTCGGCTATATTCTTCCTCCAGCTTGTCCAGCAGCAATTGACGCAGCTCTTCCAGGCGCAGATGAATAAACCGTTCCAGCTCTACGCTGTCCGCACCGCTTTCCAGCCATTGCTTAAGCTGCTCCATCAGCGCTTCATTCTCATGAAGCTTCTCCACTGCAGACTTTACTTCGTTCAACAGCTTCACGCGGTTCTCACTGCCAGGCTGGCTTAAATCGCGGATGGCGGAGAGCAGCATATTTTGCACCATCGGCCCCAGCTTTTCCGGGCTCATGAATCCGATAAAGGCTTGGACCGCAAAGCCCATAAAGCCGCCAACCTGCAGCTCCTCCAGCTTGCTATGGGCTAATTTGCCGAGCAGCTGCTCCGTTTCTCGCTTCGACACCCACTGCTTGCCCGCTCCAAGCAAATAATCGAGCGCTTTCTCGTCCCAGCTGTCATGAGCAAACTTGTCCGTCAGCTTCTGAACGATTGGCCGAATGTCCTGCTTCCGCACATAATCAGCGACAAATCCGCGAATAATGCCGCTAAAACGCTCCAACGGCAGCCGATCAAGCGAGGTTTGCGCGAATTGGACGAGACTCAGCCTCGTTTTGCGTTTGCCGATCAGCCTTACGGCTCCTGAAGCAAGTCCGTTGAACAGCTTCAGCTCACTCAGCTTGCGGCTAATGCTGTCCTTGTTCAATAGCTCGTTCTCCATAGCCGATATGAGCGAATTCACGATTTTATTGCGATTTTTGAGCAGCAGCGATGTGTGCGGAATCGGAATGCCAAACGGATGGCGGAATAACGCAGTCACCGCAAACCAATCGGCAATACCTCCGACAAGCCCTGCTTCAAAGCCGCTTTCGAGCATTCTGGACCAGCCTGCATCCGGCAGCATATATTTGGTGACGATAAATCCCGCCCCCATAGCGGCAAGCGAAATCGTTGCAATATACCTTGTTCTCATCAAGCTTACTTCCCTTCTGAAACGACTGTCCTGCAAACCATGCGGTCAGCGTTAATCTCGGTTGCATCTAGCCTAATTATACCAGATAATAAAGTGAACATTTCAATCCGGCGCAATGCGTCTTTTTTATTGGATAAAAGGAGAATTACATTGACCAAGACAAAAGCAATTTTGCTTAAAATAACACCGCCTCAATTTTTGACGCTTGGCTTCATTATCATTATAAGCATAGGCTCGCTGCTGCTCTCGCTGCCTGCCGCAAGTACCGATGGAATACGTACTCCATTCATCGATGCTTTGTTCACAGCCACTTCGGCGGTGTGCGTAACCGGCCTTGTCGTTGTAGATACAGGTACCCATTTTACGATTTTTGGACAAGTCGTCATTCTAACGTTGATGCAGATCGGCGGCCTGGGCTTTATGACGATGGCGACGATGCTCGCGCTCGCTTTCCGTAAGCGCATTTCGCTGCGTGAAAGGCTGCTGCTTCAAGAGACGATGAATCAGGCTTCGCTGGAGGGCATCGTCCGCTTCATCCGGCGGGTGCTGGTCTATGCATTCGTCATCGAGATCGTTGGCGCGCTGCTGCTTGCGATGCGTTTTTCGCTAACGATGCCTATTGGCAGAGCGCTCTACCTTGGCATTTTCCACAGTATTTCCATGTTCACGAATGCTGGCTTCGACGTGCTCGGAACGGTAAATGGCCCATTTTCCAGCTTTGTCGGCCACGTTGACGATCCAATCGTCAATTTCGTCATTATTATGCTGATCTTTCTCGGCGGCATCGGCTTTATCGTATTGGCGGAACTGTGGGACTTCTCCAAGGTTCGCAAGCTCAGCCTGCATTCCAAAGTGGTGCTGACCACTTCAGGTGTCCTCTTTCTCGCCGGGGCTGTTCTTATTTTCATTTTTGAATTCACGAATGCTAGAACGTTAGAGCCGCTGGACATTACCGGCAAGCTTTACAGCTCGCTGTTCCAGTCGATCTCTCCTCGTTCAGGCGGGGCGAGCACGCTGGACATCGGCGCGATGCGAAGCGCGACCCAGTTTCTGATCGTCCTGCTGATGTTCATCGGAGCCTCACCAGGCTCGGCAGGCGGCGGCATTAAAGTAACGACCTTCGCCATTCTCGTCGGCGCCGTCATTGCGATGATCCGCGGCAAGGAGGACGTCGTCTTTTTCAATAGAAGACTGGCAAAAGACCGCGTTCATAAAGCGCTGACGATCTCCATCGTTGCACTATCCGCCATCGTCCTGTTCACCATGTTAATAAGCGCCACGGAGAACGTTGAGATTTTGACCGCGATGTTCGAAGTCACCTCGGCGTTCGGCACAACGGGCTTATCCATGGGCTTAACTCCTCATCTGACGACACTCGGCAAGGTGCTCATCATCACGATGATGTTTATCGGCCGCCTTGGCCCGCTGACTCTCGCGTTCACACTCGCTCCTGGGGAGAAAGAGCTGTACCGCTACCCGGAGGGGAAAATAATGATTGGCTAGTCTCGCGACTAGCTAGTGATGACGGAAAAGAGCTGGAACACGTTGCGACGTGTTCCAGCTCTTTTCCTGTTTATGCTCACGACGAAGCTGATTCGCTTAATTTAGGAAACTAACTACGCTGTTCGCAGATGCTAAGCAACCAACGTCACTTCAACGAAGCAACTTCGCTATTTAACTAAGGTAACTTCGTTTTTCTATGGCTCCAGACTACCAGCCTCGCTGCAACGAAGCTAATTCGCTATTTAGCGAAGGCAACTTCGCTCTTCAAAGGCGCTATGCGCCGATGGCGAGCTACAGCGAAGCTAGCTTCGCTATCCGTGAACCTTGGTTCTCGAATAGCGAAAATCGGTTCGCTGTAGAGACGATGCTCCCCTCCTCTGCGGTCTACAGCGAAATTCAGTTCGTTAATTTGCGAACCTGATTCGCTATCTCTCCTATTCTCATCTAAACTACGGCCAACCTCGCTATATCGAACCTGATTCGCTATTTAGCGAAACTAACTTCGCTCTACCTAAGCGCCCAGCAGCAACCCCCGCTACAACGAAGCTGATTCGCTATTTAACGAAGGTAACTTCGCTCTTCAAAGGCGCTATGCTCTGATGGCGAACTACAGCGAAGCTAGCTTCGCTATCCGTGAACCTTGGTTCTCGAATAGCGAAAATCGGTTCGCTGTAGAGACGATACTCCCCTCCTCTGCGGTCTGCAGCGAAATTCAGTTCGTTAATTTGCGAACCTGATTCGCTATCTCTCCTATTCTCATCTACACTGCGGCCAACCTCGCTATAACGAACCTTCTTCGCTATTAGCGAAACTAACTTCGCCCTACACAAACGCCCAGCAGCAACCCGCGTTACAACGAAGCTGATTCGCTATTTAAAGAAAGTAACTTCGCTCTTCTTAAGTACACTATCCCAGCGGCGAGCTACAGCGAAGCTAGCTTCGCTATCCGTGAACCTTGGTTCTCGAATAGCGAAAATCGGTTCGCTGTAGAGACGATGTACCCTCCTCTGCGGTCTGTAGCGAAATTCAGTTCGCTAATTTGCGAACCTGATTCGCTAAACCACCAATGAATAGAAAAAAAGCTTTAAGAGGAGAGAGCAGCCTCCTCTTAACGTCTAATGCGATGTTACTTTTTCCTGACCCTGCCTGCTACTTCTTTCGCCCATTAGCACCATTCTTGCTCCATCCGCTATATATCACGAATAAGCGCTAAGAGGAGGATTAACCCGCCTCTTAGCGCCAGATGAGATGTTACTTTTACTTGCCCCTGCACCCTGCTTCTTTCGTTCAATAGCCTCTATTTTTCTTCGGCATAAGCCGACGGCAATGGCTGCTTTTCTTGACCTCTTCTCTAGCATTAGACGCCCTATTACCCTTGATGCTCCAGACTGCGTTCTTGCAATCAAACATAGCATAGCTGCTGCTAAGGCTGCCACTCTACAATACGATCGCATAGCCGGTGAAGCAGCGGCCGCTCATGGCTGATGACGAGCAGACCAAGCTGGCGCTGCCTCGCAATGTCCAGCACGGCGCTCCAGATCTGCGCTTGCGTTAAGGCGTCGAGCATCGTCGTCATCTCGTCGGCGATCAGCATCTTGGTGCCGCTACCAAGCGCCCTGGCGATGCAAAACCGCTGCAGCTCGCCGCCCGAAAGCTCGGCAGGCCGCCGGCCCAGCCACTCTTCGGCGATGCCCATCGCCTCCAGCAGCCCGGGCTCCGGCAGCCCGCCTTCCTCTACAATCCGCTGTATCCGCCAGCGCGGGTTGACAGCCCGCTCGGGATGCTGAAACACCATCTGCACCGGACTGTAGCCGGTGCGGGGCAACGGCACGCCGCCGAGCCGCACTTCGCCTTCCCCGGGAATCGCGCAACCCGCGAGCAGTTTCGCGAAGGTCGTCTTGCCGCAGCCGCTTGGCCCCGCAATCCCGACTACTTCTCCGGCAGCTAGCGACAGGCTCCTATCGCGGAATACCCAATCTCCGCGACGGCCATATCGATACCCCAGCCCTACTCCTTCAAGAAGCATGGAAGCACCTCACCGCTCCGTCCCGCAACGGCATGAATTCCGGCCGTTGCGACGTGCAATCTT
This sequence comes from Paenibacillus radicis (ex Gao et al. 2016), assembly GCF_014641555.1. Lineage (GTDB taxonomy): Bacteria > Bacillota > Bacilli > Paenibacillales > Paenibacillaceae > Pristimantibacillus > Pristimantibacillus radicis. The sequence continues at coordinate 208,344 of NZ_BMHY01000007.1, read as the reverse complement.
CCGAAGCATGGCAGCAGCGTGGAGCAAAAAGACAGCCCGGCGGCAGCATGTCCGGATGGGGCTGGGAGCCGCCTAGCGGCTTGAAGCCATTGCCCGGCAGCGCCTGCCACAGCGCCTTCGTATATGGATGCCGCAGCCGTTCTCCATCACCTGCAAAATCAGCAGCAGCCGCGTTCTCCATTACGGTTCCGGCATAAAGGACGACGATCCGGTCCGCGAAGCTCAATGCAAGCTGAATATCATGCGTGATGAACAGCACAGCGCAGCCTGCATCCGCCAGCTCGCGAAACTGCCGCGCCGTCTCCAATGCAGCCGCTTCGTTAAGCCCCGGCGTCGGCTCATCAGCCACAATCAGCTTTGCTCCGCTAATGATTGCCGTCGACGCCAATACCCTTCTCGCCATGCCGCCGGACAGCTCATGGGGATACATCCGCGCTGTTTCCTCCGCCAATCCGTTGCGGGCAAACACCTGCTTTTGCAGCCGTTCACCCTCGCCGCCTCCCGCTGATGCGGCATGACGCACCTGTTTCCCGACCCGTATTAACGGGTCCAAATACGTAACAGATTGCGGCACAATCGCAATCTCTTTGCCTCGCAACTCCGACACTCTGGCTGCATCAAGCAGCGTGCCATCATAGCGGATACTTCCGCTGCAATGGGCATTGTCTGGCAGCAAGCCCATGATCGCATGGGCCAGCAGGCTTTTGCCCGAGCCGCTTGAACCGACAACCGCTACCACCTGCCCGGCATCGACCGTCAGCTCCAGCCCGTGAATGACTTCCATCGTCCTCTGCCTGAACAAACCGGCTTGCCGCCGAAAGGCTACCGTCAAGCCTTCTACTTCCAATAGCGCCATTCATGCCGCCCCCCCTGTCTAGTCATGCAACCCTTTGGCGTCCACAAGCCGCTTCATCAGTTCGCCAAACGTACCGAAGGCCCGTACCGTAAACAGCAGACACAGTCCTGGAAAAAAAGCGAGCCACCACATGCCGGTCGATAAATAACGCATCGATTCTGACAAAATAATGCCGATCGCAGGCTGATGCGGCGACAGGCCAAGTCCGATAAACGTAATTGCCGCTTCATGTAAAATAGCATGCGGGAACAGCAGCAGCATTCCGACAAGAAGCTGCGGAACCAAATGGGGCGCCATATGATCCAAGGCAATCCAGATGCGTGATTTGCCCAGTCTTTGCGACACCAGCACGAATTCGGCGCTGCGCAGCTGCATCACTTCTGCCCGGATGACCCGGGCGAGGCTTGGCCAATGCGTACAGGCAATGCCGATCACGATACCTTTCAGTCCGCCGCCGCAAACGAAGGCGATAAGAATCAAGGTTACCAGATGAGGCACGCTTAGAAACAAATCAATCATCCAGCTTAAAAAACGATCGACCGCTTTCCCCATTGTCGCGGCAAGCAGACCGACAATCGCTGCGATTATGCTGCTCGAAATCGCTCCGAGAAAGCCGACGGCCATGCTAAGGCCAAGCCCTTTTACCGTCCGGGTAAACATATCGCGCCCCAGCCAATCCGTTCCAAATAAATGAGACAGGGAAGGCGCTAAATTCCGGCTCTCCAAATGCGTAGTCAACGCTTCACTGCTGAGCAGCAGTCCTCCTGCCCCGGCAAGCGTCAAGTACAGAATCGAAATGCCTCCTGACCATAGAGCACGGCGGCCGCTGAACGATCCCTGCTTTAATACCGACACCGATTTCATCTACAGCGTCCCCCGTTCTTTCATTCTCGGATCGACAGTCCTATAGAGAACGTCGGCAATTGCATTGCCCGCAAATACGAATATCGCGGTGAACAGTACGATACCAAGCAGCAGCGGAACATCTCCGCGCAGCCCGGCTTCAACGGTAGCCTGTCCTAGTCCGGGATAGGAAAATACTTGCTCAGCCAGCACTGCGCCGCCAAAAAGCTCGCCAAACGACGTAAACTGCAGCGTTAACGCAGGCAGTGCAATGTTGCGCAAGCCATGTCTGAAAAACAACGTAAAGCCCTTTTCTCCGCGCGCTTTGGCAAACCAGACATAATCGCTCTCCAAGACATCGATGAGCTTTTGCCGCGTATGCAGCGCGATACTCGAGATCCCCACAATGCTCAACGTCAAGGCCGGCAAAATCATATGACGGAGCCGGTCGAGCAAGGATACATCCTCCGCAAGCTTGCCTGCGGGCACACCAAGCGCAACCGGAAACCACCCGAGCCATACCGCAAAAACAATGAGCAGTACCAGCCCCATCCAAAAGGTTGGCGTGGAGGCCAACGCATAGCAATACCATTTAATGATCCGATCAAGCCAGCGTCCCTTGTTCATTGCAGCAAGCACGCCTGCCGTAAATCCGATAATACCGGACAATAGCCAGGATACAGCCATTAACGACAAGGAACTGACAAACCGTTCGCCAATCACTTCTGTTACCGGCTGCTGATAGATCATGGAGACGCCCATATCGCCGTGCAGCAGTGCCGAGCCCCAGCGGAAAAACTGTTCCGCTGGCGGATCGTCCAGCCCCCAATAGCTGGCGATAAGCTCGCGCTGCTCGTGACTGACGACAAGCATGTCTGCACCAATATAGGCCTGAACCGGGTCTACCGGGGAATTGCTGACGAGGATAAACGATACGATGCTAATCGCGGCAAGCAGCGAAGCAAGCCGTAATGCCTTCCACAGCAGCGCCTTCATCAACCTCAAAAGCGAATGATTATCCCGGCTTCGCATTACTCCGTTACCCAGCGCCATTGCTCGATATTGTCCGTAACAGGCCAGCCGTGCCCATGCGGATGAATTTTTTGCGTACCGATATCCAGCCCATCTTTAACGAGATACAAATGATCAATATTGACAAGCCATGCCCACGGCGCATCGCCTTGTACGCTTGTGCCCGTCTTGCCGTCCCACTGGGATTTCTTCCAGTAGTCCATCGCATCCTTCTCCTTCGTTGCCCGAAGTGCCTTATCCATCCACTCATCCACTGCCGCATTGCTGTAATAGCCGGAGTTATTGTAATCAACGCCGCGGAATTTACTGCTGTATAGATTGTACATTTCAATGGGGTCCTGGCTGCCAAAGCCGTACATGACCGCGTTCGAATACATCAGCTTGCCGATATCGTCCCAGCTTTTTCCGGCTGCATCGATCTGAATGCCGGCCGCCTTCGCCATATCCGCCGCCGCAAGAGCCAGCGACTGGCGCGTCATATCCCCTGCGGGATACAGCAGCGAAAATTGCGCTTTGACGCCGTTCTTTTCAACGATGCCGTCTCCATCGGTATCCTTCCAGCCGCCATCTGCCAATAGTTTGGCAGCTTTCGCAAGATCCCCGTCCTGGAATACCGTATCGGGATTCCACCATGGAAGCCCGTCATTGACTGTAAACGCCGGAGTACCATGGCCTTCGAGAATACCGTCCACGAGTGCCTTGCGGTCAATTGCATAATTAAGCGCTTGCCGGATCGAAAGATCCGCCGTTACCGCATTGCCGATCGGATAGCCTTGGTCTGTCTTTTCGCCCGGCATAACGTAAGGCAGCATAATGCCGCGATTATCGACCGATTTCGCAGTTTCAACATGCATCCCGTTTACTTCTTGCTTGCTGAATGCCGAAGGAATGTAAGCCACATCAAGCTGGCCTGATTTGGCCGCTGCAAATGCCGCATCCTCGCTCAAAAACATGAACGTCATCTTTTTGAAAAAGGGCTTGTCCCCGTAATAAAGATCATTGTAGGCAACAATAACCTGCTGGCCGCGATCCCATTGCACGAGCTTATAAGGGCCCGAACCGACCGGATGCGACGCGTAATCATCACCGTAAGCATGCTCTGGAACGATGCCAAGCGACGTTAACAGTGTGATAAAGGTTGACTGCGGTTCCTTAAGGGAAAACACAACTTCGTGATCGCCATTTACGGTGACGGCCTCTACATTCGTTACGTCGATTGTAGAGCCTTTGCTCCCTGCTGTCTCGAACGTAAATTTCACATCGGAGGCGGTCAGCGGTTCACCGTCAGAAAACTTCACGTCATCGCGAAGCTCGACGGTCCATTGCTTGCCGTCTTCTGACAGCTTATACTGCTTGGCCAAATCGGTTCCGATACTCATATCGCTGTTTCGCTTAAGCAGCGTGCTCTGGAACATTGGAGATCCGTACCTCCCCCATCCAGCCGTTGGATCGAAGCCCCCTTCCGGCTCTGAGCCTACAGCCAGCAGCAATTCATCCTTAGTCTCTGCTGCTTTTGCAGGCTGACGTTCAGGCTTTGCCGCTCCCGAGCATCCCGATAAAAAAAACAATAATGTACATAATGCGAAAATGACCGTTGTCCTCTGCCAGTTTTGCTTCTTGCTCATCTTGTTCATCTTGCTCCCCCTATTAGAAAAATCATTTCAAAATCTAGCTTTCCCCTTCAATCGTGCCACGTTTTAACAAAATTGTAACACAGAAAATCGAAACGAACATCCCTTTTTCCCATAAAATTGCTTGTAAAGTTAGAAAACCTAACGTCAATCTAATATATTAGTAGTATCATAGTTTTTGTTGGTTTATAATGGAAATTGAGGCTTTACCTCGGAGGGAATGACATGCCTGCTTACAAACAAGTTATTCTTATGTTAGCTCTATTCCTATTATTGCTCGCTGGCTGTACAGCCAAAGTAGAAGAGGAAACGATTACCGACTCCTATACCCCCTATGAACTGCCCATTATCAATAAACCGAATGAGGATCTATTGGTCGTTCCGCTGCGAAGCGATGGCATGCTCCGGGATACGGAACAATATCTCGCAGGTTCGCTGCTTGTCGTTGAGCCGAAATACGAGGCGCAGATCTATCGCAGAGGAGATGTCGTTTATTATAAAACGCCAGCGGCTGATTTAGAATTCGACATTGCCAGAATCATTGGACTGCCGGGAGAAGTCGTACGTATCAAACAAAGCAAGATTTATATCGACGGCATGAGGCTTGATGCGTTTTACGGACAGGAAGCATTTGGGCTGCAAGGCGTGAAATCTCCCGAAATGATTAATATGGAGCTGACGCTGCCCGAGGAGCACTATTTTCTGCTCGGTGATCTGTGGTGGAGAAGCTTCTATAGCAGCATCGTCCAAGGACCGGTATCTGAATCCGCCATTCAGGGCCAGGTTGTCGCTTGGACGGGAAGAAATCAAATAAGCACAGTCCATCCGCAACGATGATCCGTTCAAAAAATAAACGTAGTTCACAATCAATCATACTGCTGGCTTTACAGCACTGAATAGCCATAAAAAAAGCTCCTTGTAAAGCCGTTACCCGGCCATGCAAGGAGCTTCTTCCATTATCGGTGCCCATGCCCCTGATGATGATCATGTTGATCCCCGGCATGCTCCTCCTCCGCGAACGTTACCGACAGCTCCGCGTAGGTTACACCTTTCTGCACCTGAATTTGCTGATGCAATTGGCGCAGCCTGGCAAGCTGCCCCCGAACCGCGATGATCTCAAGACACTGGTTATGATTCAAATGCACATGCATATTCGAAATAATATCCCGATGATAGTCATGCTGAATTTCCATCAGCAGCAGCGGCAATTCCCTCGCATGATGGTCATACACCATAACGATAGTACCCGCGACTAGCTGCTCGGACTTCAAGCGCGACGGCTCCAATAGCGCTTTGCGCGCCAGATCCCGTATCGCCTCCGAACGATTTGCATAGCCCTGCTCCTCGACATACTCGTCAAACTGTTCAATCAAAGGCGCCGGAAACGATACTCCGAACCTTGTTAATTCCTCTTTATCCGCCATATTGGACAACCACCTAGTCTAACCGTATAATTGTCCAAAGTTTACCACAGTTCTACCGGTTCATCCAGCCGCCGTCCACGCACAATACGTGACCCGCCATGTAATCGGACGCTTGCGATGCAAGAAAGATTGCCGGCCCCATTAAATCCTCCGCCGTTCCCCAGCGCGCTGCCGGAATGCGGTCCAGAATCTGTCTGCTCCGCACAGGATCATCGCGAAGCGCCTCCGTATTGTCTGTGCTCATATAACCCGGAGCGATCGCATTCACTTGTACACCCTTCGATGCCCATTCATTGCCAAGCGCCTTCGTCAAGCCAGCTACCGCATGCTTGCTCGCCGTATAGCCAGGAACGTTGATTCCGCCCTGAAAGCTTAACATGGAAGCGATGTTGATGATTTTTCCCGAGCCTTGGCTGATCATATGATTGCCGGCCAACTGGCAGAGTACAAATACAGAATTCAAATTCACATCCAGTACATCCTGCCAATCTTCAAAGCGATGCTCGGCAGCAGGTGTACGGCGAATAATGCCTGCATTGTTGACGAGTATATCGAGACGGCCCAGTCCATCCAGCGTCTGCTCAATGATTCCTGGCAGCAGACTGCGGTCGGACACATCCGCTTGAATCGTAATCGCTTTGCGGCCCAGCGCTTCAATCTCAGCCTTGACAGCTGAAGCTGGTGTGCTGTTCGTCACAAGCGCAATATCAGCTCCAGCTTTGGCCAAACCGATCGCAATCGCCGAACCAAGACCGCGGCCTGCGCCCGTTACGATTGCGGTTTTTCCTGTTAGATCAAAAAAACTCATTTTACACGTTCCTCCAATACACTTATCTCGGGCTGTCTGCCTTGTTCTGATTGTGCTTATGCCTTCATAATCCGGATGCCCCGCTCCTCATATCTGCGTACGACGTCATCATCGATGGCGGCGTCAGTCATAATGCAATGAACCGCATCCAGCTCCGCATAAGTAATTAGCGCACCCCGGTCAAATTTGCTATGGTCGGCTACGCAATAAATTTGCTTGGCGCATTCCATATAGACCTGCTTCAGCTTGGTCAGCTCTTCGGTAAAGATCGTCAAGCCGTATTCCATATGAATGCCTGTCGTTGATAAGAACAGCTTGTGTACGTTAAGCCGCTTAATCCATTCATGCCACTCATTGCCGATCAGCAAATTATGATGGCGGTAACCGCCAGGCACGACCAGCCGGACCTGGTCCTTGGCCGTCAGCTCGCGAATAATGAGCAAGTCGTTGGTCAACACCGTAATCGGCATGTTTTTCAGCCGCTTCGCGATTTCAAGCGTCGTGCTTCCTGCATCTAACGCGATAATATCGTCCGGCTCGATAACTGAAATCGCAAGCTCGGCGATGGCCGCTTTTTCCTTCTGATGCTTGCTGTTCGGAAATTGAAGCGGCAGCAGGCTGTCTTCACCATCCTGAGCCATGACGGCGCCGCCGTGAATCCGTTTGAGAAGCCCTTTCTCCTCCAGCTTCTCCAAGTCTTCACGTACCGTTTTCTCCGTTACCCCAAACGACTCGCTTAACTCCGAAACCTTGACGCTTCCTTTCTCCTCCAGCTGCTTGACGATATGTCGATGACGTTCGGCGGCAAGCATGTTATTTCAACTCGTCCATTTTTACGACGTCCATATCGGTGAAGGTATAGTTCTCGCCAGCCATCGACCAGCAGAACGTATAGTTGCTCGTTCCTGCCCCAGAGTGGATCGACCATGGCGGAGAAAGGATCGCTTGCTCGTTGGCTACGACCAGATGCCTCGTCTCCGAGGGCTCGCCCATCATATGGAATACGCGGGCATCTGCATTCAAGTCAAAGTACAGATAAGCTTCCATCCGGCGGTCATGCAGATGAGACGGCATCGTGTTCCAGATGCTTCCTGTCTTCAGGCTGGTCACGCCAAGCATCAGCTGGCAGCTTTGAATGCCGTCGGCATGGATATACTTGTAAAGCACCCGTTCATTGGATGTCTCAAGTGAGCCCAGATGTGTCGGATTCGCCTGCTCCATCGTCATTTTACGCGTCTCAATTTCTTTATGGGCAGGCGTGGAACAGAAGTACAGCTTCGCAGGGTTGGCGCTGTCCTTGCTGGCAAGCAGAACCTCCCGTTTGCCTTTGCCGACATATAATACATCCAGCCTGTCCAGCTCATAGATTTCGCCGTCTACCGAGATGACAGCTGTACCTTGACCAATATTCAAGAAACCGACTTCGCGGCGCTCCAGAAAATAATCGGTTTTCAGCGTGTCTGGATCTGCCAGCTCCAGCTTCTCTTGAATCGGAAAGGCACCGCCTACGACCATACGGTCATAATGGCTATATGTCATGGAAATTTGATCGGGAACGAACAGGCCCTCAATCAAAAAATCTTTTCTCAATCGTTCAGTTGTGTATGTTTTGAAATCTGTCGGGTTCGTTGCGTGACGCACTTCCATTGTAAATTCCTCCTCGTTTATATATGAATGTTCGAAAATGTTCGTTTTTATAATAACATACATTTACGAACTTAAACAGTGGTTTGTTTTCATCCCCCTATCAACAAGTATGTACGATTCCTCCAAAAGTCTAATCCTTATCCGCCTTTTTGGCTATTGATACACTTCTCTGCAACCTTTCAAAACTTGTTCACGTCTGATGGGGTGTCAAACTACTTGACATACATTCTCGGTAAATACGGAAGGAGCTGCTTGTATGACACATAAGAAAAAACTGATCGTATTGTTGACCACGGCTGGCTTATTGGGCACGTCTGCTGTAGTTGGAGCTGCTGGAATGGTTGAGAAAGTAACGGGGATTTTGCATAAGGACGTTAAAGTTGTCGTCAATGGAGAGAGCACTTCGCTGACCCCGGTCTATATTAATGGACAAGCGTATATTCCTGTACGCAGCGCTGCTGCCGAACTCGGATACACTCTGAATTATGATGCAAAAAACAAAGAAATCGAGCTGAATGGCAAAGGCCAGGAAGAGGCTGATTATATGCGCGGCACCGGCGTTATTGTCAATGTGGCGGAGGACAAAGGGCAGTACCGGATTGAGCTGCTGGGCAAAGGCTCCAACGCATGGGTTATTCTGTTCGCCGACGCAAAAACGGTCATTAAAGATCAGGCCGGGAAAACAGTAGCGGCTAAAGATTTGAAAGCCGGCCAGCAAATCAATGTGGAATACGGTCCGGTTATGACGATGAGCTTCCCTGGCCAATCACACGCCGCCAAGATTACGGTCGAAGCTGACCGTGCGGTGAAGGAAGATGTCATTCAATCGGTGAAGCATACGGATGACGGCTGGCAGATTCAATTCGGTGAGACGAAAGACGGCAAAGCCGTTCCAACGCTAACGCTGAATGCAGGCAAAGAAACGAGCGTTCTTACGCCTCAAGGCGAATCCGTGAAATGGGAAGATCTGAAAGCCGGCACAAAGGTCCGCGCTTACTACGGCCCATTCGAGACGAAGAGCCTTCCGCCGCAAAGTCCGCTGTTCTACCTCGTGGTGCTGTCGGACATCCAGACTCCTGCTGGTAAAATGACGCCTGAAGCTGCTCAGCAATACCGTGATTTGGCTTGGGAAAAAGTGTCCGATCAAGCGAAGCACATTAAAACAAAAAAAGATGAGGCAGTCGTTGAAATCGTCTCCGCTAAAGAATCCGGCGTTATGGCTTCCAGCGATGAGCAGAAAAAACGGCTTGCCGAAATTAAAGCCGCTAACGGTAATCTCGTAACCGTTACCTACAACACGGACCAAGACGAATTGATCGGGCCTTTGACAGCCGTATTCGATTTCGAGACGAAAGCGTTCATTGGCTACAATATCCGCAAGTAATCTTTCTATTAATAAAGCGTGAATAAAATATTGGCGCAAAAAGGCTGCCGGATCGCTTGCGATCCCGGCAGCCTTTTTCTTGCTTCTATTGATGTGGTCTAACGCGCTGCTAGCCCAGTGTTTTAACCAAATACAACAGCAAATCATCATCTACGGTGACAGTAGCTCCGGGCTTCACTTCCTCATTGCCATACCTAATACCGTTCCCATCCAGCATGTAGCCGCGTGTCGTATACATCCTTTGAGCGTTTCCGTAGTCCTTGTATAAACCCACACCCAAGCCGATCTTATTGCCAGTCTTGGCAGCGGTAGCCTCCAGTTCGTCGAACATTGCATGGGCGATTCCTTTGCGCCTGTATGCCGGGAATACGTTCAAATCGTTTATTTCGGGAATTTGGTTACGATTAAAATCCGGATAGGCGGAGTTGTACAGCAGATGGCAGCACCCGGCCAACTCTTTTCCATAATAAGCGATCAAGGTTACTCGCTTTCCCTCCTGATTTTCACCCAAGCATTTCATATAATAATCGCTGGAGCTATACCACGGGTATATAGCAGAAAAAGCTTGATCCAGAATGGCCGCTTCCTCGCGGGTGGATAGCCTTGTTAATGTAATTTCCATTCGTGCTCTTCCTCCCTTACCGAGCTTCTATTGAATGTTAGGAATGAGCCGCTGCATTACGAAATCTGATAATAGAGAAATCATCCACAGTGGAAGACAGAACGGCATCTCTGAGCAGATGCAGGTTAGGCGTTACTCTCAGTTCAGCTCCTGAAGCCGTTATTTTATGGAGCAGATCGTCAATCGCTTCAACGAATTGCGGCTTCACTGTGTTCTTCGAAATATAATAACCTGCAGTCTCGTCAAAGCATTCAAACTCAACAAGGTCAAAAGCATATTGATAAAGCCTCGCCTGATTGATTCTCTCATACCAGCCGCTTTCTACCGCAATAACGGTCTTTGCAGTCGTATAAGAGAAAAAACGTTCCCGATCCACGTCGCTTACCCCGTCTGATAACGCATAAATGATACGAGGGCACTCTCTTGGAAACAGATAGTTAATAAGATGCGCCTCATCCAGCGCCCATACGACCGGGGACATTCCCGGATAAGCAGCTGGCGGCCTAGGCCTAAAAAGCTCGATGTCCGATTCATCACTAATATGATAGAGCAACTGTCGCCCTCCCTTAATTGGATGGTATTCCCTCTTTTTCGGTATAGATCATCATACAATAACAATCTTGCTATTACTATTAAAATATTAATGGTTCATCGCAGTGTGAGAGCCTGCTCCCTCCTGCTTTCGAGATGAAAATATTTTTGCTGAGCTCCATATTTGATGGTTGTATTTTTATTCGTTTAAGTGTATATTTATTCAATAATCAATACGTGATGGGGGTTTGATGAGGATGACGAAAGCTGTGCAATCGCAAACGGCCGACCTGTTGGCTGCTGCGGAGCAATCGGTGCTATTTACGGCGAAACGTCCGAACGTCGTCATGGAACGCGGCGAGGGTATGCAACTATGGGATACGGAGGGCAAGTCGTATTTGGATTTTATAGGAGGCTGGGCGGTTACGTCGCTTGGTCATTCACCTGCTGTTCTGCGGGACGCGCTCATGAAGCAATCCGGAGAGCTCGTTCATGCGAGTCCCGGTTTTTATAATAAACCGATGATTGAATTTTCACAGCTGCTGACCGATATTTCCGGCTTTGACAAAGTTTTCTTCGCAAACAGCGGGGCCGAAGCTAATGAGAGCGCCGTGAAGCTGGCGCGCAAGCATGGTGCGCTTCACTTGGGCGGCGCGTATGAGATTATTACGCTGACCAACAGTTTTCACGGCAGAACGCTTGCTATGATGTCAGCCACGGGCAAAGCCCAATGGGATACGCTTTTCGAGCCGAAGGTACCCGGATTTATCCATGTGCCCATTAATGACTTTGACGCTTGCTTTGCGGCAATAAGCAACAAAACCTGCGCGATTATGCTGGAGCTTGTACAGGGCGAAGGCGGCGTGAATGCGGTCGATTCCGCTTATTTGCAGGCGATTCGCAAAGCTTGCGACGTTTACGGCATTATGTTGATCGTTGACGAGATTCAGACTGGGCTGGCTAGAACCGGCAAACTTTTCGCTTTCCAGCATTACGATATCCAGCCTGACGTGTTAACGCTTGGCAAAGGGATCGGCGGAGGCTATCCGCTGTCCGCTATGTTAACGACGAATAAATTCGATCTGTTCGTACAAGGTGATCAAGGCGGAACCTACAATGGAGCGCCGCTTGCAATGGCAGTCGGTCTCGCCGTCGTTCAAGAAATATTGCGCCTTGGACTTGCAGAACAGGCTGCGGCAGTCGGGAGCTACGCGATCAACAAGCTGCAAGAGCTGTCCCGCACCTATCCGATCTCCAATATTCGGGGTAAAGGACTGCTGTTTGCCTTTGATGTTCCTGATGGCACTGCCCAGCCGCTCGTTGCTCAATGTATGGAGGATGGGCTGCTCATCAATGCACCAAAGCCTGCTACCATCCGCTTCATGCCGCCGTTGATTGCAACGAAATCTGATATCGATGAGATGATTGGCTTGCTCCAAAAGGCAATGACGGGTATCGGCCTGTCAGCTTCCTAGCGTTATGCTTGTTGTGCACCCCAGTTGCTCCTTCTCGCGAAAAGGAGCAGTTGGGGTATTTGTGTTTTAAATCGGGACTACATAAAGCAACTTGTAAGTTCCTGATTACTTTCAATAAACCTTTTCCCAAGATGAGCGTTTCATTTCGCCATGAGACAAAGAATGATATAATTTTCAGCAATAATGACTGACTGGAAAGCAGGTGTTACCTACTATGAAAACAGAATTGGAGCTTATCGTACGTCCAACCGAAATTGACGTAAACGGTCATGTGAACAATGCGAAATATTTGGAATATCTCGAATGGGGCCGTGAGGAATGGTATGAAGCCAGCAACCTTCACTACGACGTTTTGAAAGATCTAGGGGTGCAGACGGTTACGGTGAACATCAATATTAGCTATCGGCATGAATGTGTACAGGGAGACCGCCTGACGGTAACAACTGAGCCGAAAACCGTCGGACGCAGCAGCTTCGTCCTGGAGCAGCGAATCTACAATGAGGCAGCCGTACTTTGTGCTGAAGCGCTTGTCACGAGCGTCGCAATGGATCCTCAAACTAGAAAAAGCCGTCCGGTGCCGGACGAGCTTAGAAGGCTTTTCGAAGCCGGGCTTTAATGATGACAAATAGAATGCAAATCAAAAAGCGTGCTGACGGGCTTACCCCTCTGCACGCTTCATTTATACATACTGCACTTTGCAATTACAGCGACTCGTAGTCCGATTTTCGGATGCCGTAGTAGACAATATCCTCGAACACATCCCATTTCAAAATATGCTCTTTCAGCTCGCCTTCCCACTGCATCCCGATCTTCTTCATTACATTCGTGGACGCCGGGTTTTTGACCATCGCAATGGCGTAAATTTTATTAAGTCCAAGCTCCTCAAAACCAAAAGAAAGCACCCGCCTAGCTGCTTCCGTCGAATATCCGTGCCCCCAATACGGCTTGCCAAGCCAGTAGCCGAGCTCTGCTTTACGATGGGGCTTGGACAAATTAAGGCTTATACAGCCGATTAGTTGGCCGTCATCCTTCGTAACAACCGCGAAAGGAAAACCGCTGCCCTCGCGACTGTTATTTTTGCTGGAACGAATCCATATCTCCGCCCCGCCATCCGGGTACGGATGGGGAATGTTCAGCGTCATCTGGGCAATCTCAATGTGACCGGCCAACCGTTGAACCTCGCTTGCATCCGATATCTCAAATGGCCTCAATATTAAACGGTCAGTTTCTAATGTAGGCAGCATTGCCATCCCCCTTTGTCTTCTATTTCCAACGATTATAGTGCAATTTGTGGAAAAAACAATAGTTACAAAGGAGCATATGAGCAAAAGGTGGAGGAGTCCTGCGGCAATTAACCAAGCTAAGCTTCTAGTTTCCTTGAACCTGCCTTTGGAGCGAAGCAGCTTCGTTATGTAACGAATCCCCTTTCGCTAATCAACCATCCCCACCCTCCGAGAAAGCTAACAGCGAACTGATTTTCGCTACTGGCGAAGCTAGGTTCCTGAAAAGCGAAGCTGCCTTCGCTAACTATCCATCCGCACACCTCACATCACCAAACAGTGAACTTCACTTCGCTGCACAGCGAAGCAGCTTCGCTATATACGCTATCTAAAGCTGTAAGGCCCGTAGAAACCCATTAACGAGCAACAACTAAAAAACGGCCTCTTCGGCCGTTTTTCTCACTCTGAAATCTGTTCGGCCAGCTGGCAAAAGTCAACATGGCTCATCAGATCGCTTAACGTATATTTTGCCAGAAGCTGTATCGTCTGCTGCTCCGCCTCGGCCATAATGCTGCCTAACGCTTCATCCAGCTTCATGATCGCTTCTCCGGCTTGATTGCACTCTGTGCTTTTGACAGACTCGAGCTCTTGCTTGCATTCTGTTCCTTTAACCGGCTCGCCTCCGCCACAATCTTCGGATTTCACCGCCATATAGATGTCGCCTAGCGTAAGCTTCTCCGGCACTACCTTCAGACAGTAACCGCCGTCCCGGCCCTCTCTCGCTTCCACAATACCCGATTGTGACAGCAGCGCGAGCACTCTGCGAAGAAAAGTAGCATGGGAATTAACTTTCCCGGCGATCGATGCGCTTGTAACGAATCCTCCGCTCTGAGCTAACCAGATAAGCGCATGAACGGCTATTCCGAACCGCGGTGGACCGACTTGTATGCTGCGCGAATTCATGGCATATCCTCCTTATGAATCATGAAAGTGTATACAATTAAGTGTATCGTAATTTGCCGCTTATGCGCAAGCCAACTAAGCTCGCCTACGCTGCGCGCGCCTTTCACAACACGAAAAAAGCGGAGCCACATCGCTCCGCTTCTTCCGATCTGCCCGCCAGGCGAGTCCATGCCTATATTAACTATTTACCTTTACCTTGGTGTAACGGTTGTCAGGAACCGGCAGCTCCAGGTTACCCCGCAGCGTGTCGGATTCATACTCGGTCCGGTAAATACCGCGTTCTTGCAAAATAGGGACGACCAATTCCACAAACTCATCCAGTCCTTTAGGCGTAGCCGCGTGGAAAATAAAGCCGTCGGCTGCTTCTTCCTCATGCCACTGCTGAATGAGGTCGGCAACTTTTTCCGGTGTGCCGATAAACGGCGTGCGCGGCGTAGCCGAGCGAAGCGCAACCTGACGCAGCGTCAAATTTTGCTCCTTCGCGACGCGTTTGATCTTGTCGGTGCCGCTCTTGAAGCTGTTGCCGCCAAGCTCGCCCAGTTCCGGGAATGGCTCATCCAGCGGATATTGCGAGAAGTCATGATGCTCGAAGAAACGGCCCAAGTAGGCAAGCGCCTTATCGATTGTAACGAGCTTAGTCAGCTCCTCGTATTTCGCTTCGGCCTCCTCCTGCGTCCGACCGACAATCGGTCCGAAGCCTGGCAGAATTGCGATATCATCGCCTGAACGGCCATAGGCAGCAGCTCTGCTTTTCACATCGGCATAAAACTGCTTAGCTTCCTCAATCGTCTCATGACCGGTGAAGACAGCATCAGCGCTTTTCGCTGCCAAGTTTTTACCCGCTTCTGACGAACCCGCTTGGAATACAACCGGGTGCCCTTGCTTCGAACGCGCAATATTGAGCGGCCCTTGGATCGAGAAATATTCGCCTTCGTGGTTCAAGCGGTGAAGCTTGGAAGGATCAAAGAACACGCCGGATTCTTTATCGCGGACGAACGCGTCATCTTCCCATGAATCCCAAAGTCCTCTTGCGACTTCCAAATATTCCTCGGCGATCTTGTAGCGCTCAGGATGCGTCGGATGCTCTTTCTTGCTGAAGTTTTTAGCCGAGCCCTCCAGCGGAGAGGTTACGACGTTCCAGCCTGCGCGGCCGCCGCTGATTTTATCCAGAGAGGCAAATTGTCTGGCGACCGTAAACGGCTCGCTATAGGAGGTCGAGAGCGTACCCACAAGACCGATATTTTTCGTCACTGCACCCAAAGCGGACAGAATGGTAATCGGCTCAAAACGGTTCAAGAAATGCGGGATCGACTGCTCGGTAATATAAAGGCCGTCTGCAATGAAGATTAGGTCGAACTTGCCTTCCTCCGCCTTCTGTGCCTGCTGCTTGTAAAATTCGATATTAACGCTAGCGTCCGTCAACGCCTCAGGATGCCTCCATGCGCCTATATGTCCGCCGACACCGTGAATGAGTGCTCCAAGCTTCAGTTTTTTGCGTTTAGCCATTATGATTCCCTCCAATTATATAGTAATCAAACCGTTTACGAATCTGATCGCACAACACAAGTGCAATCCGTTGCCTGCTGGAATTAACTTAACAAAGCCGTCTCCTTCAAAAGCAGCCGGTAGCATTTGACCAGCACATCGCCTTTCTGCATTTCCTTGTCGTAAGCACGCTCGAAGCCAAGCCGCTCATACAAGCGGACTGCCGACTCCATCATATCGGAAGTATGCAAATGCAGCGTGTCAGAGCCAAGCTCAATGGACCTGCGGGCACTTTCCTTAATAAGCGCCGTTGCAACGCCCTTGCCTCTCGCTTTCGGAGAGGTGGCAAGCAGCCGGATAATCGGAGTTAAGATGCCTAGCTCTGGTGCGCCGTAAGCAGATTCTGACGAAGTGAACATCTGAACGCTTCCGACAATTTCGCCGTCCAGCTCCGCAATGATACGGGCAATCGGGCCATCGCGGTCGACGGACTCCCTGATGCTCTCTGCATATTGCAGCCAGCCGTCGCCCGGCATTACTTTCTCATATTGACCGTAGGATTCCAGCATAAGTGCCAGAATGGCATCCCTATCCTTTTCCTCCGCATCACGGATTACAATACCGTTATTTTCCGCCATCGGATCAACATCCTCCCTATCTGCAATGCTAGCTTGAAGCAAAGCTATCCTGGAAAGCTTATAATTCCCATGAAATAAGTAAGATTAATATAATATCACCTTATCATGAGCCAGGCCTAGCCGTAAAATCAACCTTTTCGATCGATGTATTAAATTTTTGAATAGGCTGCTTTAATGCGGTCGATTTGCCCGATGTGGTGTTTAACGTGATTGGTGAACCCTCGAACCGCTGCGGCAACGCTAACCGTATCGCCTTTAAAGTTAATGCCTGATTTCTCCCAATCTGCCTCGCTTAGTCTGCCAAACAAGAGGCTGTTGTAGACGAGCAGCGCTTTGAACAACGCCAGCACATCCGATACCTCGCCCTCATTGCCTGACTGTCCGCTAACCCATAGATCCTGGTTAAAAGCAGGCAGCGTCGCTTTCGTATCTGCCAGTATATCCCGGATTCGGAACGATACGACGATATTGTGATCGGCCAGATGCGTCAGCACCTCCGTCACGCTCCATTTCTCCGGCGTTTCCTTCCATTTCAGCTGCACTTCATCCAAGCCCGCGATCGCTTCCTGCAATTGATCATGCGTATCTAAATAGCTTTGTACGTCTACTGGCTGATTGCTCATTGTTTATGCCTCCAATAATCGGATTTTTACCGCATTCTTTATTTTGCTATTCCATTGATTTCATCATTTCTGAGTTCTTACCGCGACGGGGCTTGTTGAAAGCGAGCCAGCGAGAACAGTCCGATATCCCGCTTCGTACTTCCATCCAAAGCCAAGTCAGCTAAAAGTTCGCCGACGGCGCTGGAAAACTTAAAGCCGTGACCGGAAAAACCTCCGGCAAGCAGAACATTAGGCTGTTCCGGATGGACATCAATAATAAAATCCTCATCCGGCGTAAACTCATATTTGCACACTGCTCCGCGCAGCAGCTTGCCTGCCGCCTGCGGCATAAAGGTCTCCAGCGCTCGGCGGATATCGCCTTCATCCTCTGGATAACTGCCAAACGGCTTAACTTCCTCACCAGGGAGCCAAGGTACTCCGGTATCATGCCGGCCGATCTTCACTCCGGCGCCGCCAATGCTCGGAAAGCCATAATAGCCTCCGTTCTCCGTACCGAGTGTAAACCCAGGAAAGACCGATTCATTGAATAACGTCTCCGCCGACTCGAACCAGCCAACCGTCTTGCGAACGGGACGGATGGGCAACGTGATGAAGGGCTCTAGCGTCTTGAACCATGCACCCGCACTTACGATGACCTTGCCAGCGCGAATAATTCCGCTAGGTGTGTGTACAGCAACGCCTTCGCCGTCCGCTTCAATGTGGCGGATGAGGGTGTTTACGAGCAGCTCCGCCCCTGCGGCCAGCGCCTGTTTCCGATAAGCCGCTACGCAGCGCTCGCTGAACAAGTAGCCGGCTTTCGGCTCGTAAAGCCCTTGATAATGCTCCGGCAGCTGGATACCCGGCCAGCGCTTCTGAATTTCATCTGCATCCAAATATTCAATCTCGACATTAAAGGCAGCCGAACGATCTCGCTTGTCCTCCAACGAATAAACGCCGGGGGAACCCATATTGATGACGCCAGATTGCACGAGCAATTTCTCGCCGCTCGCATCCTCAAGCTCATTCCACAGCTCATGCGACCGGAGCGCCAGCTCCGTGTAAATTGCTCCACCCGAGTAGGCATGGCGGATGAGGCGCGGCTCGCCATGATGGCTGCCGTTATTATGCGGCGGATCAAATGCATCGATCAGCAGCGTCCGGGCTCCCCGGCTCGCCAGATGGTAGCCGGCACTCATGCCCATGGAGCCTGCGCCAACTACGATCACATCATAGGAAGCCGTGCTCACCCGTTCGCCCTCCCTGCCGTCGTCTCCTTCAATTGCTCCAGTGCGAGCAGCGCAAGCTCCGTGAAATAACCGGCACTCAGCGGCAACGCCCGTTCATCCAGATCAAACGCCGGGTGATGCCATTCCTGCGGTCCGGCTGTTCCCATAAAGACGAAGACACCTGGTACTTGCTTCTGGTAAAAGGAGAAATCCTCGCCAGCCGGCGAAGGCACCGGCACAATTGCCGTCAATCCTGCTCTTTCAGCAGCCTCTTCGGCTACGACAGCAAGCTGTTTGTCGTTATAGACCGGCGGCGGCCCTTGAATCCATCGTACTCTGGCCGTTGTTCCAAATGCGGAAGCTACGCCTATGACGACTTCTTCAAACCGGGCTAGCACCTTCTGCCGCACATCCTCTTCAAATGTGCGAATCGTTCCCTCCAGCACTGCTTTGTCAGGAACTACATTCCAAGTGGTGCCGCTGTTGAGCTTCGTCACGCTGACGACTGCACTTTGCAGCGTACCGACGTTGCGGCTGACGATCGATTGCAACGCGGTGACGATATGAGCCGCCGTTACAACCGGATCATTGCCGGCTTCCGGCACCGCTGCGTGCGTGCCCACACCATCGACTTCAACGATGAAGCCGTCTGCCGCCGCCATTAGCGGCCCTTCCTTCACGCCAACAACGCCGACTGGCAGGTTCGGTTTATTATGCATGCCGAACACCGCCTGCACGCCGTTAAGCGCTCCGCTCTCAATCACTTTAAGCGCTCCTTGCGCTTTCTCCTCTGCAGGCTGGAACAAGAAACGAACCGTTCCATTCAGTTCATGCTCCCTCTGCTTCAGCAGCACAGCCGCACCAATGATGGAAGCTGTATGAAAATCATGCCCGCAAGCATGCATCTTTCCTTCTATGCGAGAAGCGAACGGCAATCCCGTCTCCTCCTGAATCGGCAGCGCATCGATATCAGCGCGGATGGCAATGAGCGGACCTTCGCCAGCAGGCTTGCCAATCTCGGCGATTACGCCAGTGGCGAGTCCATAATCCGCAATACGTACTCCTGCTTCCTCGAGCCATCGCCGAATGGCTGCCGTCGTCTCGAATTCTTCATTCGACAATTCCGGATATTGATGTAAATGACGCCGAATATCGATCAAATATTGATCAAAATCCGGCGCAGCATTCCGTGCTTGATTAGCCATATGCAGCTCCTCCTCTTTCCGCAGCCTTATTAGCTGCCTACCGACAATTCGGAGAACGCCTCGCTGAGCAGCTCGTAGGATCGCAGCCTCAGCCCAAAATCTTTCACAGCCGTCGTTACGATAAATTCGTCTACGCCGTATTGCTGCTGGATTTCCAGCAGTCTGCGCCGAACTGTTTCCTTCGAGCCTTTAGTCACCTCGGCGTCTCTCTCCGTAATCGTATATTCCTGACCCGACTGTTTGCCGAATTCTTCGGCTTGCGCAACCGTTCCGAGATTCAACGTTTTGCCGTCCGCGAGTGTAATCCGGACATTTTTCATATCTGTGGCGAGCAGCGCCGCCTCTTCATCAGTATCCGATACGATTACAGATAATGCAATAATCGCTCTAGGCTTGTTTCCGGTGGCCGAATTAAACCGTTCGCGGTAAAGGGTGAGTGCTTCCTCAGCGACAACCGGGTCGCTGTTGATGAATTGGGCAAATACGTAAGCATGACCTTGTTCCGCGGCCAGTTCCGCACTGCTGACGCTCGTTCCAAGCAAATAAATTTCAGCCGGCTGCTGTGGAATTGGCGATGCTTGAATACCCGCTAACGCATGCGTATCCGGGAGCGTGTTGTTCACATGATGCGACAGCTCCTCCAGCTTCTCCGACAACGTCTGCGGCTCCGTAATCCCTTTCTGCAAAGCTTTGGTCGAACGGGGCAGTCCTCCCGGCGCGCGGCCAATGCCAAGATCGATTCTTCCTGGAGCCAGCGTAGCAAGTATATTGAAGTTCTCCGCAACCTTATACGAACTGTAATGCTGCAGCATGATGCCGCCGGAACCGAGACGAATCCGCTCCGTCTGGCCAATCAGATACGCAATCAGCACCTCCGGCGATGAGCCGGCCAGAAAACCGTCATGATGCTCAGACACCCAAAACCGGTGATAGCCAAGACGTTCCGCTTGTTGAACAAGCTCTACCGTGTGGCGGAATGCATCCGCAGGTGTCTCCCCTTCAAACACCGGGCTTTGATCCAAAATGCTAAGCTTGATCGTCATCGGTACCCTCTCCCTTTTGCGCAAGCGCTGTACTAAATATTGTAGACCCAGTCCGATGTGATTCGCTTCAGAAATTGCTTCGTCCGCTCCTCCTTCGGCGCTCCAAACAGTTCATTCGGTTTGCCTTCCTCAACGATGACACCGCCGTCCATAAAGACGACATGGTTGGATACTTCGCGGGCAAAGCTCATTTCATGAGTCACGACGATCATCGTGATCCCTTCATTGGCGATTTTACGAATGACGTCCAGCACTTCGCCGACCAGCTCGGGATCCAGCGCCGACGTCGGTTCATCGAACAAAATGACTTCCGGATTGAGAGCCAACGCTCTGGCGATACCAACCCGCTGCTGCTGTCCGCCGGAAAGCTGGCTCGGGTAAGCATCCAGCTTTGCGCCGAGCCCTACCTTCTCCAGCACCTCAACGCTTCGTTTGCGGGCTTCTTCCTTCGGCAGCTTTTGCACGATGACGAGGCCTTCCATGACGTTCTCCAGCGCCGTCTTATGCTTGAACAGATTGTAATGTTGGAACACCATCGCCGATTTCTGGCGAAGCTGATGAATGTCCTTCTTCCCGGCATGCTTGCAGTCTACGGTATAATCGCCGATTGCAATCGTGCCGTCATTAGGCCGCTCCAAATAGTTCAGGCAGCGCAGCAATGTCGTTTTGCCGGAGCCGCTCGGGCCCAGAAT
This sequence comes from Paenibacillus radicis (ex Gao et al. 2016), assembly GCF_014641555.1. Classification (GTDB taxonomy): domain Bacteria; phylum Bacillota; class Bacilli; order Paenibacillales; family Paenibacillaceae; genus Pristimantibacillus; species Pristimantibacillus radicis. The sequence continues at coordinate 187,017 of NZ_BMHY01000007.1, read as the reverse complement.
GACAACGACCTCGCCCTTTTCTACAGAAAGGGTAATATCTTTAAGCACCTGATTTTTCCCGAAAGATTTCGAAATCCGACTCAGCTTGATCATGCTACACCACCTCGATTATAGTTGTTGATCCGGCGCTCCAGCAGCGCTGTGCCCCGTTCGATTAAGATCGTCATTCCCCAGAACAAGAGCGCTGCTGCAATGTAGGCCTCAAGAAATTTCCAATTGCTTGCCGCTACGATCTGCGCTTGTGCATTAATCTCAACTACCGATACAGTAAACGCAAGCGTCGACCCGTGCAGCATCCCGATTAAGTTGTTCGACAGGTTAGGCAGGCTGACAGCGAGTGCCTGCGGCATTACGATCCGGCGCAACGCTTGCGGCGTTGTCATACCAATCGAATAGGCTGCTTCCAACTGGCCCCGGTTAACGGCCGTAATACCCGCTCTGACGACCTCAGACATATAAGCGCCGGCTGTTATCGAGAAGGAAATATATACGAATCCGATTAGCGGTATGGCCGTTGAACGAAAGCCCCAGCCAAGTGCTCCGGCGATGCTGTCGATCAGCATCGGAAGTCCGAAATAAATGAGCAGCAGATGCATGAGCATCGGCGTCCCCCGGACAAACAGGACGTAGCCGGAAGCAATGGGATGAAGAACGGGAACGCGGTAAATCCGGATTAACGCTACTGCTGTCCCGATCAGAAAGCCGACCAGAACTGAAACTGCCGTAATTAACAGCGTGTTCGGAAGTGCTTTGAACAAACTCAGCAATGCCGTTCCGATAAAGCTGAAATCAAGCTGCATATTGATCTAGCCCCCTTCCTCGATGCGCGGCACGAGCGGTTTTCTCCATAAGCCCCGTCTTCTCGCTCTAGACTCATGCTGGACCAGCTGTTTCTCATGCTTCAGCAGTCTGCGCTCCACATAAAGGAACATCCGCTCGAGCACCGTGCTGATTACGAAGTAAATGAGCGATAGAGCAATATAGGTTTCGATAAAATGCTGCGTCGCCGTACCAAGCGTCTGCGACTTCCCGGTCATCTCCATCGCACCCAATGTGAAGGCAAGCGACGTATCTTTCAAGTTGGCAATCGTGAGGTTTGCGAAAATCGGCACCGATATAGCCAGCGCTTGCGGCAGTATAATTCGGGTAAAGGCCTGAAAACCGTTCATCCCCACCGAATAGGCTGCTTCAACCTGCCCCCGGTCCACTCCGTTGACCGCCGCCCGAATGCCTTCGGAAATGAAGGCACCGCTGTGCAGCGAGTACGATAGAATAACAAACACAAGTACATCTGTCCGGGATAGATCAATATTCACCAGTTTGAACAGCTCCGGCACGCCGTAATAGACAAGGAACAACTGAATAAGAATCGGAGTGCCGCGGAAAAAGGATACATAAACCTGTGATATGCGTTTCAGTACCGGAACGTTGTACATCCTCGGGAGCGCCACCAGAAAGCCGATTAGCAGTCCAAACACAAGCGACGCTGCAACGATAAACAACGTAATGTCCAAATAAGACAGCAATTTGGGTATAAAGTCGAGCACGTAGTTTATGTCGAATTTTTTGCCCATTTTCACACCTCACCTTATACCCAAATAATTAAGCTAACCTCTTACTTCGTCGTTGCTTCGTCCAATGATTTCGTGAAATCTTGACCTAGCCATTGAATGCTAAGCTTCGACAGCGTACCGTCTTCCTTCACCGATTTGATCGCCTCGTCCAGCTTATCGGACAACTCTTGGCCGTCTTTGCGAAGTACGAACAGCACATCGGATTGGATAAGCGGTTCGCCTACTGTTTTCAAAGCCGGCTGGCCGTCCGCTCCAGGATAGAACGCCAATGCAAAGTCGGTTGACATGGTAGCGTCGACGCGTTTGCTCTGAATAATATTGACAAGGTCGTTGGCTGCACCGCTCGAGTAAACGATGTTAAGCGCATTGTCATGGTCTTTATTGTATTGCTCTAGGAAATAGGCCGCGTTGCTCGTTGGCGTTGTATATACTTTCTTGCCTTTCAAATCTTCGATTGAATGAATGGTTGTATTGTTTTTATCTACAGCTACCTTCGTCAAGAAAATGCTGTAAGGCTCTTTGTTGAACAGGAACTTCTCGATCCGCTCCGGGTTTTTCTCCATTTGATGGGCGATAAAATCGATTTTATTCGTTTCCAGACTCAGCAGCAGATTGGAGAAATCCATCGTCTTGAACTCGAACTCATATTCCGGCAGACGTTTGTCCAACTCTCTGACAAGCTCAACGTCAAACCCGGTCAGCTTACCGCTGTCGTCGATAAAGCAAACATTCGGAAACTGTGTGCCGGTGCCGACGATAATTTTTTTAACTGCCTTCGTTCCGCCATTATTGCCTGAACCCGATGCAGCACTTGAACCGTCGCCGCCTCCGCTCTTCGCTCCGCAAGCGGACACGACCAGTGCCAATACGATCAATGCCGCTGCTATCGAAAACTTTTTCATCTCAATTCCCCCATGAACTTTTATTAAACCTATAATTCCTACTGTTTTTGTAAGAATTGATTTGACAATAATTTATCATCCGCCATCTCCGCCGTCAATAAGCCAGATAATAGAGTTTTTCTATAAGAGAATTCAACAATCCAATACAGGCTGTCAGGGCTTGATGTTAGCGGAAAAAAGGATGCTCTTTAGCCAGCTTCTGAAGCGAATTAAAGTACGTCGTATGCTCGCCGCCGAGCGCGATCATATTCGTCTGCAGCGATATGCCGGCGACCTCCGGGAAGTCGATGGGGAACAGCTTACCGCTGCTCACTTCTTCGAATGCGCACAGACTGGGCAGGAAGCTGATGCCCGCTTTCTCCAGCACGAGTTTTTTGGCCGTTTCCAAATTATCGGTATGATAGACGATTGCAGGCGGCTCATTCAACTCTTCGAAAGCGCGGTGAATGCGAATCCAATCCAGTGCGCCGCATTCGAAGAATACGAACGGATCATGACCGATTCGCTCGATCGTCAGATCCGGATCGCCGATGAACGGATGGCCTTCGTATACATGAAGCCGGATGGGATCTTCGTACAGCTTTACCGACTGCAGATTCGGATGATTGGTATGACGCACGAAGCCGATATCGATTTCTTTGCCCAGCACCTTATGGACGATATCGTCAGTTCCGCTCGTAATGACTTTAAAGTGTATGTCCGGATAGATCTCCTTGAAGGCCGGCAGCAGATGCGGCAGGACGTAATTGGATACCGATACGGTGCAGCCGATGCGCAGCTCGTTCGGGAGCGCTTTTTTCTGATGCAGATGAAGCCTTCCCTTTTGCAGCGTTTGAAGGATCGATTGCGCGTAAGGCAAAAACCGCTTGCCCTCCTCCGTCAGCTGAATTTGCTTGCCGAGCCTGTCGAATAATTTGCAGTCCAGCTCCCGCTCCAGCGATTGAATACGTGCCGTAACCGACGGCTGCGACAGGAACAAAATTTCCGCGGCTTTGTTAAAGCTTCCGTAATGTATGACATAGACAAACGCCTCGATATTGTCGATATTCATCATCGTTTCCCCCTTGCCAGCTCTTTGTGCACTTTTCCAATTAGATAACTAGGAATTAGTTGATTGGATTAATAGTAGATCAGGTAAGCTAAAGTGTCAACAGTTGGAATTTCCGGTGAACGCTGGACAATGTCCGCTTTGGGGCAATCCGCTTTGGCAGAAATGTTTTGCACTATTGGACGCTTGTTCTTCGTAAATAAAAAAAATCCCGCTGACTTGTAAGGTCAACGGGATTCCAACTATTCACCGGCGTTTATTGAATAACGCCCTTCTTCAAGATCAGGTTTGCGTACAACGCGCTTTCACCGGTCGCGATAACGGCATAGGCCTTTTTTGCCCGCTCGTAGAAAGCGAAACGCTCCACTTCCTCGAACGGCTCTTTCAGTCCGGTACGCGCCTCAATAATGGCGCCATACTCCGCCCATATCGGTGTCTCCGCCGTATCGCCTGGCACGACACCCATCAGTGCAGCCGGCTTCTCGACATACTGATCGAGAGGGAAAAGCTGCAATATGGCATCCAGCAATTCTGGAATGTTATGCCCGTCCGCTCTAACAAGGCGCTGCGCATGGCTTGCGCCTGGGAAGTTGCCGTCAGCGATGACAATCTCGTCGCTATGGCCCATTTCCATCAATATTTTCAACAGCTCGGGGGAAATCAGCTTGGAGATTCCAATCAGCATTTTATCTCACGCCTCCTTTGGGTTGGATTCACTCATCATGCTCAAATAAGAATTTTATAGCAATTGCTTGTATGCCTCATACGCTTCATTCCAGACGTCTGCTTCCGCTTCATCCGGCAAGTATGTCTCCACAGGGAAAGAAGCTGCCGACAGCTCGCGCGCTTCCGCCAAGCTGGAGCAATGCCCCTGTGCCACTAGCTGCATCAGCATATTGCCGATTGCGCTCGCCTCTACCGGACCGGCCCATACGGGACGTCCCAGCGCGCCTGCGGTCAAACGACACAATAGCCGGTTCTGAATACCGCCGCCGACCATATGCATCCCAGCGTAGGCATTGCCGGTCAGCTGCTCCATCTTCTCCAGCGCATGACGGTACTTGAGCGCCAGACTCTCCATAATACAGCGGGCAATCTCGGCTTCCGTTTCCGGTACCGGCTGCCACGTCTCCGCGCAAAACGAACGGACCTTCTCAACCATATCGGAAGGGCCAAAAAAACGTGCATCATCAGGATTGATCAAGCTGCGGAACGGGATAGCCTGACTCGCCAAATCAACAAGCTCGGCGAACGAAATGACATTCCCGCTCTCATCCCATTCCCGCTTGCATTCCTGCAAAATCCACAGGCCCATAATGTTTTTGAGCAGCTGGTACTTGCCGAAAGCGCCGCCCTCATTGGAAAAGTCATGCGCCATCGCCTCTGCCGTTACGAGCGGCTGATCCAGCTCCGTGCCAAGCAGCGACCAGGTTCCGCACACGAGATAAGCAAATGCTCCTTCGCCTGCCGGTACTGCGGCTACTGCGGATTCCGTATCATGCGTAGCGACAGCGACCGCCTCGATCGGCGGCACGTCCAGCTCCTCGCATACTTCGGGCGTCAATGAGCCGATACGTGTTCCCGGATGAATGGGATCCAAGAAAATGCCGGACGGAATACCTAATCGGTCCATCAGCTCCGTGTTCCACGCTTGCTGCTCGGGATGGTACAGCTGGGTCGTCGTTGCCATCGTAAACTCGCACACCTTGCGGCCCGTCAAGAAATAGACGAGCAAATCCGGCGTCAGCAGCAGCGACGAAGCTGCGTCCAGCTTGGGAGAAGCAGCCTTCCGCATCGCGTAAAGCTGATAGATCGTGTTGAACGGCATGAATTGAAGTCCGCCCTGCTGAAACAGCGCTTCCTTGCCGACCATGCCGATCACTTCCTCAATAAGCCCCTCCGTCTGCGGATCGCGGTAATGATACGGGTTGCCAAGCAGCTCACCGTTCGCATCGATCAAACCGAAATCGACTCCCCAGGTGTCGATGCCAAACGTTTCCGGGCGATGCCCCTCTTGGAACGCTTTGCGGATCGCCTTCTTCATCTCATGCAGCAGCCGCAAAATATCCCAATGCAAATGGCCGCCGACCCCAATGGCATGGTTCGGAAAACGGTGAATTTCTTCGACCTTCAGCTCTCGCTGCCCGTCCTCCGCTTGCATGAGTTTGCCGATTAGCGCCCGTCCGCTGCTTGCTCCCAGATCGAAAGCCAATACGGTTGACAGCAACATCGTTATGCCGCCCCTTTCCTTATTGCATTTTTTGCAGCAGTTGAATCCGGTACGCTTCGCTCTCCAGCGAGGCGATTTCCTCAAACTCTTCTTTAGTGAGCACCTTTGGCTCTTTAATCGCTTTTGCGATCAGGAAAATTTTTGAGCTTTCCTCAACCACTTCAGTCCGGTAATATGCTTCACGCAAATTACGGCCTGTCGTAACCAGTCCATGGTTGCCAAGAAGAATCGAGCTTGCGTCGTTCACTTTCTCAACGAGCGCTTCAGCGAGCTTATCTGTCGTCGGCAATACGTACGGTACGTATACCGTTTTGCCGACAAGCGCCGCTTGGTCCGGGAACATAATCGGAAGCTCGGTTTCCACGAGTGTGAACGCGATGCAATACGGCGGATGCGTATGAACGATTGCTCCAATCGACGGGTTCGCCCGGTACGCCCACAGATGCATCAGCACTTCAGAGGAAGGACGCAGACCGATGTCTGTAATCGCTCCCGTCTCTATATCTACTTCAACCCATTGCTCCGGCTCCACTTCATCGAGTGCAAAGCCGCTTGGGGAAAGATACATTTTACCCTCATGCTTGGCGCTAATATTGCCGCCAGGACCAACCACCAATTTATTAGCTACCGTTTTTTTTGCGTATTTGCACAGTTCCTGACGAATGTCCATGCTGCTCATCCTATTTTCCCCCGATCCCTAATTTCGTTTATCTGTTCAATGGCATAGCGCAGCCGAGCGCCTCTCCGTAGGGAGAAACAGCTCGGCATGCGTCAAACTAGCTTAGTTGTACAAAGGTCCAAAATTGCTGCAAGCGCGGTAATCGGCGCTTTCTTTACTTTCTGTGCCGAACAAGCCCCAAACGCGCGGACGGAAAATCTTCTCTTCCGGCACGTTGTGCATGTTGACCGGAATGCGAAGCATCGATGCCAGTGTAATCAGATCCGCGCCGATATGGCCGTAGCTGATCGAGCCATGGTTCGCTCCCCAATTGTCCATTACATCATACACCGTCGTGAACGCGCCTTCGCCTGTCAGAATTGGTGCAAACCAAGTTGTCGGCCAAGTGGAGTCCGTCCGTTTGTCGAGGGTATCGTGCACGTCTGCCGGCAGATCAACGGAATAGCCTTCTGCGATTTGCAGCACAGGTCCAATTCCTTTAACAAGGTTGATACGGGACATCGTCATCGGCATACCGCCGCGAGTCAGGAAGTCCGAGGAGTAGCCGCCGCCGCGGAAATATTCCACGCCAGCCGGACGCCATGAAGTCGCAGACAAGCAATCGGCTGCTTCTTTCTCTGTAATTTCCCAGAATGGCTTAAGCACCGGCTTGCCGTCGCGCTGCTGTTCGCCTGTGCCGTCCAGCGTCGCCGAACCGGAGTTGATCAAGTGAAGAATACCGCCGGCAGCATGGCCGCTCAGCTCGTGGCCCGTCACACGTTTAACCGATTCTGGACTCCAGTACGTACGCACATCGGCGAAAATTTGCGCCGTATTAGTCAGCAAGTAACCGAAGAGCATAACGACGCCGTTCAAGCTGTCATTCTCCGTCGATACGAGGAATGGAGGACGGATGCCGTTCCAGTCAAAGGAAGAGTTCAAGATCGACTCCATAAAGTCGCCGTTCGGGAAATGATCCGTCCATTGACGTTGGCCTTGGAAGCCGGAGACGATCGCATTATGTCCCATTGCCTCTTCACCGAAGCCCAGCTCCGCGAGACGCGGGTTGCCGACCATCAGGTCGCGGGCGATGAGTGCCATTTTGACAACAGTCTCCCAGTCCTTGTCCTTCTGCTCGCGCGTCGTTTGAATGCTGGCCGGATTGTTGTCCGGACCTTCGAGACAGTTCTTCTTCGTCCATGCAAGCGCTTTCTCATATTCCGCAACATCATAGATTTGCTCTTCGAAGCGGCGTACAAATTCGGACATATCGATATATTCAGTGCGCATGCCCAGATACTCCTGGAAGAACGCGTCATTAACGATGGAACCAGCGATACCCATCGATACGGAACCCATCGACAGATAGGATTTGCCGCGCATGTAAGCGACAACGAGACCTGCGTTTGCGAACGAAAGCAGCTTGCCCTTCACATCTTCAGGAATGGAAGTATCAGATGCTTCTTGTACCTCTTGACCGTAAATACCGAATGCAGGAATGCCTTTTTGTGCGTAGCCGGACAATACCGCAGCCAAATAAACCGCACCTGGACGTTCTGTGCCGTTAAAACCCCACACTGCGTTTGGAATCGATGCATTCATGTCCATCGTTTCCGTACCGTAACACCAGCATGGCGTTACCGTTATCGATACCCCTACATTTTCACGGGCAAATTTATCCGCACAAGCAGCTGCTTCTGCCACGCCGCCGATGGTGCTGTCTGCAATGACGCATTCCACTCGTTCGCCGTTCGGATAGCGCAAGTGCTCCGAGATCAAATCGGCGACCGATTGCGCCATATTCATCGTTTGTACTTCAAGCGACTCGCGAACCCCTTTGCGACGACCGTCAATCGTTGGACGAATACCGATCTTCGGGAAACCACTTTGAAAGCGATATGCTGTATCCACCATAATAAACCCTCCAATGTTAAAATGAGTGCCGGTATCGAATGATTTGCGTTACCGATAACTCCAATTTATCAAGGCTGTACCTTGCTGTCAACTTCTTTCTCTTGTAATATAAAATTATGATTTAACGCGAGGAGCTTAACGGTATGGTTACGATCTATGATATCGCCGCCAAAGCGAATGTATCGGCTATGACGGTTTCTAGAGTTATCAATAACACAGGGCGAATTAGTGAGAAAACGAAGGCTAAGGTCAAGAAAGTGATGGAGGAAATGAACTATGTGCCGAATCAGATGGCACGCAGCCTCGTCCTCCAGCAGACACGCATTCTATTTCTGCTGATTACCGATATTACGAATCCCTTCTATACGACATTATCACGCGGAGCGGAAGATGCCGCTACGAAAAACGGCTATCGCCTTCTATTCGGCAACAGCGACGAGAATCTGGAGAAGGAAGCCGGCTACATGAATACGATTCTGACAACACGGGTAGACGGCGTCCTTATCGCCCCTACTGGCGATCCTTCACTGCCGCACTTGGAGCAACTGAGGCTGCATAATATCCCATTTGTGCTGCTCGATCGTGAAGTGCCAGGCATCGAATGCGACATCGTGCTTGGCGACAGCAAAGAGGGAGCGAGACAGCTCGTCGATCAGCTAGCCAGCCAAGGCCATCAGCACATCGCCTTGGTCAATGGCTCCAGCTCCGTCTCCAGCGCCCGAATGCGGCGGCTAGGCTATGAGGAGGCGCTCAAGCTGAACGGACTGCCGCTGCATGAGGAGCGGGTGTTCGAGACGAGCTTTGGCCCGCGCAGCGACCTGACCGAGCTTGACGCATGGATCAGCTCGCTGGATCCGATGCCCTCAGCCATCGTAGCCGGCAACAACGTGCTGGCTGTCGAAGTGATCGGGCTGCTCCGCAAACGCGGACTGCGCATCCCTGATGACATCTCGATTGTCTGCTTCGACGACTTTGGTCCCTACTCCGAGATCGATCCCTTCATTACAGTGGTCGCCCAACAGGCCTATCAGTTTGGCTACATGGGCATGCAAATGCTCATTGACCGGATTCAAAACCGTGAGGATGCTGGCCCTTGGAAAAAAATCGTTCTCCCTGCCGAGCTCGTCGTGCGCAGCTCCGTGAAGCGGCTGCTGGACTAAGTGAGGCAGTGGAGGGCAGTTTATAATCGGACAGCTCAATTAAACTGTTTCTGTATTAACGTTCTCATGCCTGTATAACGAAGCGGCTTCGCAAAAAAGCGAAGCCGCTTTCGCTTGTCGCAGCTAGTTCGAGGCAAGTAAATGAAATAGGGAACCTTGGCTGCCCGCTGGCTGGTAGGCTTGTAACGAAGCAGCTTCGCAATTTAACGAAGACAACTTCGTTGCAGCAGTTAATGTGAGGTGATTGCCATAGCGGAGCGAAACGAATTTCGCAATTGGCGAACCAAGGTTCACGAAGAGCGAAAATCACTTCGCTAATTGAACGACATCGCGTCAAACATAGGCTAATAGCGAATAAGACTTCGCTAGATAGCGAAGCAGCTTCGCTGGAGGTGTCAACCAGCATTATAGCTGTCTTGTAGTTGGTTTACTCCTGCTCAGCAAAAAAAAAAAAGACTGGCCCTTGAGCAGCAAATCTGCTCAAAGGCCAGCCTGGTTCATTTTATAACAGACTACTCAACTTTAATGGGATCGAAGAATTTCTCTTGAACAAGCTTAGCTGCAGCATCCAATTGGCCTTGCAGGTTAGTTCCTTTTTTGGAGAATACTTCTTGAATGACGTTAGCCATAGCGCCGTAGTAATCTTGCGTGTTGTACTGCGCTTCTGCTTTACCGTCCAGCAATTTATTCGATTCGGCATCATATTTGTATACGTTGTCGTATTTATCGAAGATTGCTTGCATTTTTTTACCATATTCGGAATCAGCAGCATAGTAGTTGATATGCGGCGGGATGTAGAATTTACCTTCTGCTTTACGAGCTTGGATATCCTTCTCGATTGCTTGCAGATACTTATCGGAGAAGTAGTCAAATGTGATATAACGGAATGCCATTTCTTGCTCGTCTTTCGATGCATTCGGGTTGATGATTAGGTAGTCGCCGCCCAATACACCTGTGTGCTTGCCGCCTTTTTCTGCGGAAGGCATCGGGTATGTTAATACATCAGCGATTTTCATGCCGCCTTGGTTCAAAGCTTGCTCCAGAATGTTCTCAGCACCAGCAATAACCATTGCTGTACGTCCATTTGCAAATGCGCCTAATGCATCGCCCCAGCCCAGTGCCCAGTCTTGCGGAATAACGTTTGCTTCCCATCTCAGCTTGTTATAGAACTCAAGCGCTTTCAAGCCAGCTTCGGAGTTGAATGCAGCTGTTACTTTGCCGTCAACCGTTTGCACATCGCCGCCTGCTTCGAACAAGAAGTTCGTCCAGTTCCAGCCAGCTTCCGTTCCTTTACCCATAGGAGCGATACCAGCGATGCCTTTTTTCGTGTCGGCTACGCCTATTGCTGTGTTCAGCATATCATCCCAAGTCCAGTCATAAGAAGGAAGGGCAACGCCTTTTTCATCCAGCATTTTTTTGTTTACAACTGTCGTTACTACATAGCCTTTTTGCGGTACGCCGTAAATTTTGCCATTGATGTTGAACGTGTCTTGCAATACGCTGTTGATTTGATCTTTGTACTCGTATTTGTCGTACAGATCGGTAATATCAGCAGCCCAGCCTTTTTCAACCAAGAAGCTTGCTTCTGTCGCGAATGTATTGTAGAACGTTGGCGCTTCGTTTGCAGCCATTTTAATGCCAATTTCATCTGGTTTGTAGTGCCAATCGCTCTTCACGATTTCAACATTTGGGTATACCGCGTTAAAACGAGCAATTTTGTCATCTTCCAGCTTGCGGTTTTCCACTTGGTCAGGAAGCGGATAGTAGATACTGATTTTAATTTTTTTCTTTGTAATGTCATCTTCCGGTGCTGCCGTTGCGTCCGTCGTAGCTGCCGGTTTTTGCGTTTCCGTGTCCGTCCCTTTTGGTGGTTCGTTGTTGTTTTTGCTTCCGCCGCTACAAGCAGAAAGCATGGAGATCAAAAGCACGAGACTGATAAAAATGCCTGCGTATTTACGCATGGAAACTCCCCTTTTCGCTTCGAAATGTTGTTGCATATTCATCATAATGGAGCGCAACGATACAACACGAGGTGTATTCCTATTCCGATTGTGTGCATCATTACGTTCCGTGAAATTTGTCATTAACCTTTTACTCCGCCCAAATGCAAGCCTCTCATGATGTATTTTTGGAAGAGCAAGAATATAAAAATTGGCGGAAGCATGACAAACGTTAGGATGGCGAAGCGGATGTTGACATCGAGCCTTTGTGCGCCAATGACATACTTGTAAATAGCTGTCGCGAGCGGATATTTTTCATTGCTGTGCATGACGAGCATTGGCCAGAACCAGTCATTCCAAGCCGCCGAAAAGACGAAAATCGCGAGTGTCGAAAAGATCGGAAGCGACAACGGTACGGCAATTTGCGTGTACGTTCTCCATTCTGAAGCTCCGTCGATTCTTGCCGCTTCGAACATTTCAAAGTGAAGATCGTCGAAGAAATTTTTAAGCAGCAGCAGGAAAAATGCATTGGCGCCAGCCGGCAGCCAGAGTGCATAAAACGTATTTAAAAGTGACAAATCCTTCAGGTTCAAGAAGTTCGGAATGATGTACGTTGTTGGAGGAATAAAAAGCGTCATCATGAAGAAAAACTGCACCAATTTTTTACGGGGCACATTAAGCTTGGATAAGCTGAACGCAGCAAGTCCCAGCACGCCAATGGTTACAGCCATATTCCCCAGGAAGATAAACATCGTATTACGGAAAAAGAGCGGAAGCTCAATGAATTTCCATGCCCGTTTATAATTTTCGAAATGCCATCCATCTTGAGGCAGAAAATGCGGCGGGAACGTGTTAACCTCCACATTCGCCTTTAAGCCGTTGAACAGCGTAATTAATATCGGGTACAGCATGGATAAGACCATAGCTATAATAACGAGCACCATGATGCCGTAACCGATCTGGTTCGGTCTTCTCTTAAAGTCGTGCGGGGATAATATCCCCCTATCCAATGGCTTCATTTTTAGTTTTCCCCTTTCCGCTGCAGCCTGTATTGCAGAACACCGATGCCGCCCAATACGAGGAACATGAGCACACCCAGAGCCGAAGCAACGCCGAAATCAAGTCTCGTGAACGCGTTCTTGACGATGTATAGTGAATACGTAAGCGTCGCTTTGTTAGGTCCGCCGTCAAGCATAGCGTATTGAGATTGGTAGCCTTGCGTCGTTGCAATAATTTGCAGAATCAAGAGAAGTCCAATTAATTTGCTAATGGAAGGCAGCGTAATGTACCGAATCCGGTTCCAGACGCCGGCACCGTCAATCTCTGCCGCCTCGTACCAGTCGCGGGGAATGCTGAGTACAGCAGCCAGATAGATTAGCATGGCAGAACCGAAGGATTGCCACGTTTCCATGATGACAATCGATATCATCGACCATTTCGTATTGGTCATAAAGGCCACAGGGTCAAGCCCCAGTTTTGTGATTACGAAGTTGATCGGTCCAACAGAATCATAGAACCAGCGCCACAGGCCGTAGAGAACGACCAAGGGAAGGACGTTAGGCAAATAAGCAGCTACCCGTACAAACCCTTGAAACCGGCGCAATTCAGATATGGCAATCGCAAACAATATCGGTACCCAAAAGCCGATTACGAGAGCCAAGAACATATAATAAAGCGTATTTTTCACTGCAATCCATACATCGCTGTCGCTCAAGACAGCCTTATAGTTGTCGAAGCCGACGAAATTGTCGCCTTTGACAAAGTCGATGTGATAGAAGCTGTACGTAAATCCTTTTACAATCGGCACCCATAGAAACAGAATAAAGATCGCAAATGCAGGCAATAGAAATAAGAGTCCCCAAAAATATTTCCTTGTCCCGCGGGCCAGCCTGCTCTTCCGCTTAGGTGCGGTATTCGGCGGCCCATACATAGCTGGTGTTGATTGTTCCATTATGTCTCCCTCATTTCTTATCTATCGCTCCATCTCATTGTAGAAAAAAAGTCCCCTACTAGATAAGGTGCGTATCTAAGCTAATGATAGGCGATTTTACTTCTTTAGCTCGCTAGGGCTAATTCCGAAATACTTTTTGAAAATTTTGCTAAAATGCTCCGGAGATTCGTACCCGACCCGCTCCGATATTTCATAGCGCCGCAAATCAGTCTGCAGCAGCAGCCTGCGGCTCTCTTCCATTCGCAATTTAATGACATACTCCCATAAATTAATACCGGTTTCCTTTTTGAACAAGTAGCTCAAATAGTTAGGGCTTACGTGATTGTTATGCGCGACCTCATGCAAGGTCAGCCCCTTTTGCGCATAACGCTCGTGGATGTAGGTCTTCGCTTTGTCTACAATCATGCTCGTCTGAGCGCTTAGCTCTTCCTCAGAAGGCTGCTTCGGATAAAGGCTCCAATTGAAATCGCCGTAATAAAAGACGAAATGATCCGGATGCTGCCCGCTAAGCTGCAGCGCTTTATTCGATTGCTCATTCAACACATTGAGATACTCGATCCCTTTCATAATTTGGCTGATGCCGACCATGCTCGATATGCCTAAAAACTTATGAATGTTGAAATTAAGGCTGCGGCCGATCATATCGAGCTCATTGACGCGATCGGCTCCCGCTTCCTCGTACTGCTCCTCGTTCCATTGCAAAATAACGCCAATCTCTTGATCGGAGCAATAGAAGGCGGTGTGGCTTCTCTGCTCGTTGAGCAGCTCATTCGTAATGTTAAGCGCGGCGTACTGCAGCAGCTTGCCGTCGCCGGACACAAGCTTCCGCTTGCTGTCGCCCGGCCCGCCATCCCAGTTCAATTTGATACGCAGCATTGAGAAATATGGGCCAGCCAGCCTGATCCCATGCTTTGCTTCCAGCTTTCCTGCAAGCTCGATTGTCCCGCGCGGATCGGCCACGAGACGGTTCAGCCAATCCACGCTTTGCGGGAGCGGCTCCGCCATATAGAAATGCTCACGCAAGCCGGCAATGAGTTCATCTTGCCCCGCCGGCTCCGGCTTGCGCATTTTGAGCAGTACATTCCTTACCGAGTCCAGAAACTGATCGCCGTTCAGCGGCTTGATCAAATAATCCTTCGCCCCAAGCCGCAGCGCCATTTGTGCATATTGGAACGTCTCATGAGCGGATATAATAATCGTTTCAATCCACGGTTTAATCATTTTCGCTTGCTGCATCAGCTCGATGCCGTTCATCGTTCCCATCTGAATGTCAGTCACGAGCAGATCAATATCCTCCGCCCGCAAGTAGTCCAGTGCCTCATATCCATTGTGCGCCATGTGAATTGTTTGAATATCGATGCCGGAAGCGGCCAAAAGGCTGCAAAGCCCTTTACAAATCAACGGTTCATCATCAACGACCAATATCGTATACATCGCTTTGCTCCCCCATTTCAATAGCTGCTGGAAGTACGATCGTCACGATTGTACCGCCGCCGCCGCGTTTACTATAATGAATGCCGTACAAGTTGCCGAAATGCAGCCGGAGCCTTTGATGTATATTTCGGATTCCGTAGCCCAGCGGCGACGGATTAGAAGGTTCTTCATTCAGCAGATCCTCAATGGATTTATAATCCACTTCCTTATAGCCGTTATCCTCTACACGAATGAGCAGTTTGTCTTCCTCGTAAGCCGCCGAAATGACGATCTCCCCATCCTCGCCCATATGCCGCACACCATGTAAAATCGCATTTTCGATCAACGGCTGCAAGGTGACCTTCGGAATAAGATGATGCATCATCTCTGCCGGAACGGACCAAATCACTTGGAAATCATAATCATAACGTTTCAACTGCAGATGGACGTAAGCCGCAGCATGCTCCAGCTCTTCCGCAAGCGTGATCAGCTCTCTCCCGCGGCTTAAGCTGATCTTCATCAGCTTGGACAGCTCCTTAATCATCTCAGCGGATTCGGACTTGCCTTCCAGCGAGCTTTTCCAATAAATGCTTTCCAGCGTGTTATACAGCAAATGCGGATTAATCTGCTGATACAAAATTTGCAGCTGATTTTCCTTTTGTTTAATTTCCATTTTGTAATTGTTATGGATGAGCACATTCAATCTTCGTGCCATGTCGTACATCGCGGCTATGAGAACACCAACCTCATCGTTGCGACCTCCGCCGGGAGTCTCCGGTACACGTCTGCCGGGCTCGTAGCCGCGAACGAAGGAAGCCAGCTTCTGAAGCGGTCTCATGAGGGATCGCCAGAAATAGACGATCAGGATACATCCGAACAGCGCGTATCCGATGGAAATGAATTGAATAACCCGCTTCAGTTCATTCTGCTGCTGAAGCAGTGATTTGACCGGAATTTTATAAATCAGCCGGTGCTGTGACGTTTCATTCTCATGCATGACATAAATATAATCACCCGTCATAATGGGACGAGCCTCACCTTTGCCCAAGTAAACGTTTTCAGGGAGCGAAAGCGTCGTACCCATCATGCCCGTCTCGTTGGAAGCAAGCACCTTGTTATCCGTATCGGTAAAATAAATTTCACTGCCCGGCAGCTCGACCGACTGCAGCGACTCGCCAATTTTCTTCTCCATCTTGGTGGCGATCAATACCCCGATGACGCCGTGCCCCTCGGATGTTGTATAGACCGCGCGGACATAAGCGAGCGTCTGCCTTTTCAGCAGCATGTCATTACTTTCCGTAATGCGCATAAAGCCCTGCCCTCTTTTCTCAACGGCGGCATCAAACCATGCAGGTTTGTTGGCTTTATTAAAGAAATACACACCGCTTGGCGTCACTTGGAGCTTTGGCGCAAAAAAATAGTAATCATTCGGATCATAAATATAAAGAGAATAATAGACCGCCTCTCCGCCGTTCAAAGGCGTAGAATAGGCGGCAAGCAGCTTATCCATTTTGTCATATTTGCGTACGCGTTGAATAACCGTATCGGATTCTCTCGGAATCAGCTGCTGTGTCGTCGGATTTTGAATAATTGTCGTCGTAATTCGATTGACAGTATCAATATCCCGTTCAATCAGCGTATGATTTTGCTTGTTGAGCTCGACATAGGCATTGGTTACATGACGCTTCAAAATTTGCTCCGCCCTGTTGTTCCCGTACCACTGGAGAAGGAAGGTCGGTATAACCAGGATCAGAAACAGCAGAATCAGCTGCTGCCTCACTTTAATGCTCGTCATCGGATTTCTAAAGCCCGCTCTCATCTAGTGCTGCACCCCCAGCTCTTATCCTTAATATAGCAAAAAAGCGAACATCCAGTATGTTTAATTTTATTTATTTTGTAGTTGTTTCTACCGAATTTGCACATCCCGACTTCAATCGACAAATGCAGCAAAAAACATTCCTCAAAGTCGTGACTTTGGAATCATATACAATCTTTTCCAGAGAAAGCATAATAATTCTGGCAGTCTGTTTCGATGTCGATAATCGATAAAGAGGAGTGTGAGCCCATGTCCAAACCCATTCTTATTCTAACCGGTGACGGAGCTGAGGTTTTAGAAGTCTATTATCCGTATTATCGCGTGTTGGAGGAAGGCTACGAGGCCGTTATCGCTTCCCCGCAGAAAAAAGTGCTGCACACTGTCGTTCATGATTTTATCGAAGGCTGGGATACCTATACGGAAAAACCAGCGCATTTGCTCGCCTCCCATATCGGCTTCGCCGACGTGAACCCCGCCGACTACGCAGCGCTAATTATTCCGGGCGGCAGAGCGCCGGAGTATATTCGCCAGGATGCGGAGCTGCCGCGCATCGTTCAGCATTTCCTTGACGCAGACAAGCCGGTAGGTGCGATTTGTCATGGCGCTCAAGTATTCTTGGCACTGCCAGACACCGGTTACTTCAAGGGACGCACCTTGACGGCCTATAACGCCTGCAAGCTAGAAGTTGAACGGCTAGGCGCAACTTATGCTGAAGATACGCTTCACGTAGACGGCAAGCTCGTTAGCGGCCATGCTTGGCCGGATTTGCCCGGCTTCATGCGCGAGTTTCTGAAGCTTGTCCGCGAGGAGAATGCAGGCAAAGAGAGTGATAGCGAGGCGTTATCGCTGTAGCTTAAATTTCCGCCGTACCGCATAATAAACGGCAGCCTGGGCGATGAGCGTATGCTCGATTTAGATCGCCCCTAGCTGCCGTTAGCCGTTGATAGAAATAGATTAACAGATGCATGTCTTCTTTTTGCTGCCGATTCTGCCCATCGTCTCGATTTTCTCGATATAGGCTTTCGCCAGCGGCACTTTGCAGGCTGTATCGCCAACATCGACATGTACTTTGCCGATCGCTTCACCGACCGCCTTCGCTTGGTCCGTCAGTTCCCTAACATAAGCGCCTACCGAAATAACGAACTGATTCATCGTATAGCGCACACGGTTCCGTTCGGTATGGATGGAGGCATGTACTCTAGCCAAATATGCCCGGATTTCTTCGATATCAAGCTCTTCGTCCGGTGTAATCGATACATAGTTGGAGTAGGTGCTCCAGCCGCATACCGCAATCATTTCTTCCTGTGATTCGATCCATTCAATTGCGAGCTCATGGGCATATGCGCTTTCCGCGGCTACACCTGCCACCGTATACTCAGCAAGAGAATACCAATAAGCTTTCTCAACCCAGTTTTGAAGTTGAGACTTTGTTATGGTTTTGGGATTCACGGTCAGTCCCGCCAAGTACATCGCGTCGTGGTTCCCCGATTCGTAAAGCTGCAGCGCCAGCTGCTGATCCCTTTTAACAGACTTAACGAGCTTCTTCATATCCCCAATTTTAACGCCGAAGAACGGCTCTTTTGCCCCATGACGTATGTAGGTTTTTTTCGTTTGTTCCGTTCCCATTCCAGCTAATGCTTCCAATACCTCTTCGTATGTCATTAGGTTTCGAGTCCCCTTCTTCGCCATTGACGAAACAACATAATAATAGTTCGCTTGTCCTTGTTCAGTATATCGGAGAGAGCGCTTTCTCTCAATACAAATGTTCCGGTTAAATCCGTATGTTTTACCAACGAGATGAAAATAATAAAGCTGCCTCAAAACCGTTGCATCCAACGTTTCGAGACAGCTTTTATATTAATCCCCGATTGGGAACCAGTTCGGCGTACGCTCGACGGTTCTCCGTATCGGGTCGGGTTTGTTGAAATTGTTTTCCGAGCCTGGAGCAGACTTGGTTGTGCATGCCCCTTTATGTCCGGCGTTCGTTCCAACTCCATGTCCGGCTATTGGGGATTCTTCCTTGCCGCCAGCATGCTCAAATAAAAGCTGATAATCTCGATTCATAGGCTGCATCATATCCTTTTCTTTGGCTTGCTTCCGTTTCGATCATGTTCAATTGCTCCGTCAGTTCCATAAACCAGGCTTCATCCCACGTCGAAAGCGCAAGATCGATCAGATTGCGGACGGAAGCCTCATCCTGCTCAATTTGCTCCGGCAGTTTTTTCAACCATTTTTCGCGTACGACCGTCGGTTTGCCAATCGAACCTTCGTTATCCGATTTCACCACATTGACCTTCACGATTCCTTGCAGTGCGTCTATTTGCTCAACAAACCCAAATATGAATTCGCCGTTAACCGTTCTCCCCTGTACCCAGTCGCTCACTTCGTATTTCATGACAGCCACCGCCTTAATCAAGAATAGTCAAACTGTAACTTTATTTAGTACTGTAATAATAAAGTACACAGTTGAAGATGTCAAGCGGTTGTGGGGAAAAATTTGAAGAAGTTAAACTTTGAAGTAAGTTAAGCTACGAGAACGTATGCGATAGCAAAATCATTACTGTTGAACACGTATTAACTTGTTAAAATAAAAGATATTCTTTATCATTCTTTATTTACTTGAAAGATCAGAATATAAAAAAGACTGTGGAGGGATTCCTCAACAGCCTAAAATATAATTAATCTGTTATTTAGTTTTTATAAAACAAACATAGAATGGTTCACGGACATACTTAATCACTATTTTTAAATTTAGTTGCATAAATTTTTGTTAAGGCTCGTCATTTTCTGCAGCCCGTAATGGATTTGGAAATAACAGCGGTGTTAGTAGATATGATAATAGTATTAATAAAATATAGGAACCAACACCGCACCAATATAAAAGTCCACCTTGATGTTTTATATGCACTATACTATCCAAGAAAACCCCATAGCCTATTACAATAACGATAGAAAAAAATAGGAAATCCTACGAAACTTATTCCACATCAATTTAGAGTTACAATTATGACAGTTGTAATTCGACAATAGTATGGGATTATACAACAACCTTTTAGAAAGCTTACTATTACACTTCGGACAAATCAGATTATTGAAGCCTATCAAGGCTTTCTCACCTTCTTCCAGGACCTGGTTGTGGCGGCGCAACCTTTGGTTCTTCCTTTGGTTTGACATCAAAAGGATTTACTACATACGCTTGATACGTAAGAGGAGAAATATTACTACGCTGCTCCACAACTCTATATTCGTGCTTCAAACCATCTGAGTCAATATAATAACCAACTATAACTATTGTATAGCCAGCTTTATCTGGTGAGAGTGTTTTATAAATATGGACTGTATAGTCACCGGGGCTATTATAAAATTTACTAAATGTAGTATAAAATCCAACCCCCCCACCTGCTATAAAAGCAGGAATCGCAAATCCCTCAGCAAATCCAACTGCTGATATAATTATTGCAGTTCCATAGTCTACTCCCTTTTCGAAATTGACTTGGGCTTGAGTTATTGTAAACTGCTGATCCTTTCCTTTTTCATATGTTAATCCCATTGCTTTAAGAAAATCATCTCGTTCCATCATCAATGATCCATTTACGTTCTCATAACTACCTCCTGCATTTGTTTTACCTCCATTGAAATAAAATCTATTAGTCACATCTCCAATTGTAATATCTGCATAATTTGATCCAGTTACTATATTCCCTATATAGTTTTTTGCGAAATCCCTTACTTTACCGTATTCATAAATATGACTAATCGGAACAATGCTCCTGCGTTGGCTATTAATAGTGCAATTATTCAATAGTAAAGAGTTCCTCCTTTATTTATAATCATTTCGTTAACTCTTCCGAATACCTTTTTCAACAGCATAAAAAATACCCCCCTAGAATTACATCGGAAAACCCGGAGGTTAGTTCAATGTCTATTCTAGAGGGAGCAATTCAGCTGCACACCAGTTTTTAGGTACCATCTAACATCGGAAACACAGCTCACATGTGCGTTCTGCTATGATTTATACTCTGGTCTGAATCTTCACAGCATGTTTCAAAACATCTCCATCTTTTATCACCCGCAGTTCATCATATCTAATATTTATTACATATCCGTCATTAAAAGATATAAACACATTTGCATCATAATTATTAGTTTTTATCCATTTAATAAACTTAGAACATTGTTCAATCAAAATACTTTCATCCGTGAAAGTAAATTTATTTTCTAATTTAACATAAAAGGTAGCATGTGTTTTAATATCGCTATTTAAATTTGTATAAGAACTACTCTCTGTGAGTTTTTTATTAGTATCCTTCCCTCCCCCGATATGTAGAGTCACCCGTGGATTACCATCAAAAATGCCTCTAATAGCTTCGGATGCTTCATTAGATACAGTGTGTTCTACTTTGGCAACATAATAGTTATCAAATAAATTATTACTATAATCCTCTAACACTTCAAACTGTATACCACTTGGAAGTGTGATAATCGACTTATATTCACCTGTTTTAAAACTGTGAACAGTCGATAACTTATACTCACTAGAAAAATTATAATTAACTTTAGAAAGATACTGCTCAGTCCTTTGTGTAAAATTCGCTCTCCCCCAAGGCGTTCCCTTGAAACTGAAATGTATGCTAACAACCATAGCTAGCATCAACAAAATGAGTACACCAATTATTATTAGTTTGTTTCTTCTAGAGATCATCCGGGCTCTCTCCCTAACAGGATATCAATTCTAAACATATGAAATTTAGCCTGAGTCCCTCTTTTTCTCAACCAATTCATATTATTATAATATTTGTATTCACTATTTAGCTGCGATCGATACGCTGCTTTGGTAAATGCATTATTGTAAAAGAGCGATTCAAATGCATTTGCTGCGGCATTGGGAATCAAGTAGTCATATCTATTAAGAAATCTGTTTAAATCGACACCATAATAAAGTTTACCATCCCCCAGTATATTTACTGAGACCTGAAGACAGTTATTTGTATAGCTTTGTTGATATTCTGTTGATCATAATATTCCCCTGTATATTTAAAGGGATTAGACATTTCTTCTGTCTGGGTTAAAATGTTACCCCAAATGTCATATTCATATTTGTTAATAGTAGCACCAGTACTATCCGTAATCTAGATTACATCCCCATGACCATTGTATGAGTAGTAACCATTTTTCCCGGATGCACTATCTGTTGGGAAAAGCAGCTTTTCACCCCAAAGAAGCATATGGGCTAAGAACCTTCTATCTTTTCATACCTTTAGTAATAAAAAAAAATCCGCCAACTCTCACAGCCAGCGGATTCTTGTTGTTTATTTAAATTTATACGTCCAAAAATGTTCAGTTCCGAAGCGCTCACGGACTTCTTTGCGCTTCCAGTTGTCAGGCCCTTCAAGCTCCTTGATCTGGAACTGCGAGCGGTGCGCAAGCACCGAAGCGATCTTTTGCTCCAAAAAGTTGTTTACATCATTATGAACGTCAGGCTCACCGATATTCTCTACAGTATTTCTCGAGAAGGCCAAGCACAATACCGGCGGACGCTCATTGGCTGGCAACCGGCCCACTGTTCTTACGACGGCAGCGCCTGTCGCATCGTGATCGGGATGGACGCTGTATCCGGGATAGAATGTAATGATAACTTCCGGCGCAACTTCCTTGATCAATGCATCGAGCGTTTCATCCAGCTTGTCCTGATCCTCGAATTCAATCATTTTATCATGAAAGCCAAGCAGCCTTAAATCTTGGATACCAATCGCAAGACAAGACTCCTCCAGCTCCTTCTGGCGGAATTTAGGCAGTGTTACGCGGTTGGCAAAAGGCGGAATTCCCATCGTCCGGCCCATTTCGCCAAGCGTTAAGCAGCCATAGGTGACATGCGCGCCATTCTCGATCGCTTTAGCCAGCGTTCCTGACAGCCCGAAGGCTTCATCGTCCGGATGCGGCAAAATGACGAGAATGCGTTGATACGGTTGAAAAGTTGCCATCGATATGTGCTCCTCTCTTACCTTGTTTCTCTAAAACGGGCTTGGACTTAGCTGTAAAGCAACTACAAGCTTACCCTGACTATCATGACCAGCTAATATGAGCCGTTCTTCATCCAGCTCGTCCCAATGCGTCAATCCTTCGGAATAGATCCAGCCGGTCGCGGCTTTAAGCCCCACTCGATACGGACCTTCTCCTGCAATAGAGCCTGCCGAATAGTGAATAACAGCATTCGTAATAAAAGTAGCCGCCGGATGCTTCGAACTGTCATTATGAGCTGCATAAGCTCCCGATGTCATCTCGACATGTACATATAGCGACTGATCCTTCCAGGCATCGATTCGTTGCTGGACTCTCTTCTGATTAATGAGCTGCATGCCGTTGCTCCTTCCCAAAGCCAATATTGAACGGCGGCCAGAAGGCCGCCGCCTATTTAATTTTCCGTTACCAATTCCACTAAAGTACGCACCATTACACCAGTAGCTCCCTTTGGCTCCCAGCCTCTGCTGCGGTCCAAAAAGGCGGTTCCCGCGATATCCAGATGAACCCAAGGCAGATCCTCAGCAAATGCACCGACAAACAAGCCGCCGGTAATCGTGCCTGCATAGCGGCCCCCGCTGTTTTTCAAATCGGCAGCGTCGCTGTTCAACTGCTTCTTGTATTCCGGATAAGCCGGAAGCTGCCATACCCGCTCGCCGCTCCGCTCCGAAGCCCGCTTCACTTGTTCCATCAGTGCTTCATTGTTCGTTATCGCACCTGTCGCTTCAATGCCAAGCGCAGCCAGAACAGCACCGGTCAGCGTCGCAATATCGACGAGCTTGGTGGCGCCGCGGCGGATTGCTGTCGTCAAGCCATCGCCAAGGACTAGACGTCCTTCTGCATCGGTGTTGACGACTTCAACGGTCAAACCGTTCATCATCTTAATGATATCGCCCGGTTTGAATGCGCGATCTGAAGGCATGTTCTCAGCTGTAGGCACTACCGCGATAATATTAACGGAAGGCTTCAACTCACCGATGACGCGCATCGCGCCCAATACCGCTGCTGCACCGCCCATATCGGAGATCATCTCCTCCATGCCCGCTGCTTTTTTCAGCGAGATGCCGCCCGTATCGAACGTAATGCCCTTGCCGATCAGTCCCCAAGTCTCTGCATCATCGGGAGCTCCTTTATAATGAAGCACGATCATTCGCGGCGGGTGGACGCTACCTTGACCAACGGCGAGCAAGCCGCCCATCCCTTGCTCAAGTGCTGTCCATTCATCGATGATCTCAATATCCAAATCATATTCCCGGGCCAAATCCTCTGCATAGGTAGCTAAGCCTTCTGGAAGAAGACGGTTTCCAGCCATATTCGTTAAATCACGAGCTGCAATAACGCCATCGGCCACCGTATGGCCCAGCGCGATACCGTTCGCCCATTGACGGGCAAAGCTTTCGGGATCAGCAAGTTCAGCTGCTGGAGCAAAGGTTAGCTTCGCAAGCGAATAGCGCTGCTTCTCGTTACGCAGCTCAGGCAGCCTGTCATGCACCGCCAGCCTTAGACCCTCCGTCAACGCCTGGGCTGCAGCTCCCGGCGACAGCTTGCCTGCCAGAATACTTTGCGGCAGCAGCAGCTGTACCGATTGCGCTTTAAGTTTCATAATCGCTTTAGCTGCAACAGCACCTGCTAGCCGCAGTTCGTCAAGCCCTGCCTCCTCGCCTATGCCAACGAATACGATATGGTTGGCCGAATGGAGTCCCAGCGTAGCGAATGTCTCCGCTTGTTCAAGCTCGCCTCTGAACAGCCCTTTTGTTTGAGCGGCGCGTAAAGCGTTGTCGATTTGCGGCTGTACCCATTGCGCAGCCTGATCCTTCAGTTCAGAAGGGCTAATTAGACGAACGATAGCTTCTGCCGAACCGGCCGAAGCCGTTGTCTCATATGTAAATGATGTGCTCATCAAAAATTCCTCTCTTTCAAAAACAAAATCGGGGTGTATACCCCGATTCTAATCGTTTATTCGGTTAATGGCAAATAGATTGTAAACGATGTGCCGCTTCCTTCCAGGCTATCGACACGGATAGAGCCCCCGTGATTGCGGATAATTCGGTAACTTACCGACAGACCCAGACCGGTTCCCGCTTCCTTTGTCGTAAAGAACGGATCAAATAGGCGAGCCAATGTCGCTCTGTCCATTCCTTTGCCGTTGTCTCTTATTGTGATCTCGGCGTTCTGACCGTCGGAACGGGTGATGATATCAATTCTCCCCCTTCGCTGGTCACTGACTTCATCGATGGCGTCTAATGAATTTTTCAAAATGTTCAGAATCACTTGTTTAATTTGCTTGACGTCGATCGATACCATCACTTCGGTATCCTCATCATAGGTTTCAACTTGGAAATGACAATTACGCATTAACGCTTCACTCTCAGAAAGCAATACCACTTCATTAATCAGACGGTTGATCGATACAGACTTTTTCATAGGAGCAGAAGGTTTGGATGAGTTCAGAAATTCATAAATGATATCGTTGGCCCGGTCGATTTCCGCAAGTATAATACGCGCATACTCTTCCTTGCCAAGCTGCATTAAGTAGGGACGGAGAAGCTGGATAAAACCTCTGATGGAGGTTAACGGATTTCTTATTTCATGGGCAATAGCTGCGGACATCCGTCCCAGCATAGCCAGCTTGTCGTTCTGCAGCGCTGTTTGCTCGATTTGTTTGTATTCAGAGACATCCTTGACGTTGATCAAAAAATCGCCTTCCAGCTGATCGCCGTATGTAACGGTGACAAGCAAATGCTTGCCATCCTTGTCCTGAAACTCATAATACCCGCTTCGGCGTAGAAACATTTCCTTGTAAAGCCGCACGATCACTTTCTTGGTGGCCGTACTGAGCTGCCTATGCGTCAAAATTTCATTAAGGTTGCAGCCAATTAGAGTCTTGCGTGGTATATCCAGCATCTTTGCCATTTGAACGTTGATAAAAGATAGAATTCCATCGCTGTCAAACAACGCAATGCCGTTATCCATATGCTGCAACACATTTTCATATTTATTTTTAACCATTTCGAACGAACGATTGGAACGAAACAGCATTTCGCGCATTTCGGTAAAACGCTGTTCCGACGATTTTTCCGGAATACCATGCAAACGCAGAGTGACGATTACTTCAATCAGAAAAATAAAAGAACGATTATAAAGCTGGATCGCTTCGTCGGAATCGACATTCGCCACGATGATTAGCATGCACTCTTCATGTATAGCGATAACTTCCTCTGGATGCATGCCATGCAAATCAGTACCGAGCTCCGATGCCTTGTAAAGGGACACTTCTTTTCCACTTTTAACATATTCGGCAAGCGCCGGGAAATAGCGCTTTCGAATCAGCTGCATCATAAACTCCTCCCCGGCAAATCTGTAGACATCATTGCAAATATTTATTTAATCATAAATTTTGTTAACAATAGATGTCAATCGGAAACTTTGTCGAAATATGGTTATGATAGAAATAGATGGGTGACATTTTTCCTGTGACTGTACACCTATACTAGACTTAAAGGGTACTAGGAATGTTTCGTTATAAAGGAAATTTCCCCCTGCAAGCCTAATATTTTTTACAATTTCATGCTACGCGACTCTTTCTCCATTGCCATGTTGACGGCCTTTTCCCTTACGTTCGTTATCCGAGTTTTTACCGTTTTTGCCGCTCCCTCTACTATGCCCCTTGTCCTGATCTTCTCTCTTATCCTTTTGTTTGCCCTTGTCTTTCCCATTGCCCGTGTTCCAGTCGTGATCGCCGCTCCTGCTCCCCCGGACCTCTTTATCCTTTTTATCACGCTTGTGCCCATCCCAGGTCCGGTGATCGCCTCTGGTTTTACCTTCGCGTTCTTTGCCGGATCCTCCTGCTTTATGCCTGTCCTTTTGTTCCTTCCAGTCACTTTTTTTGTCTGGTTCCTTTGGCTTATTCGGTTTATGCGGCGTTTCCGGCTTGCGCACAGGTGATTTGCCGGGCGTAGCAGACGGCTTACCCGGTTTGTTCGTAATCGTTGCGGTCGCCTGCTTACCGCCGTCGGTTGCTGGTTTGACCGGAATTGGCACTGTATTTCCCTTGTCTTTCTTTGCCGCATTCTCCTGCTTCTCTTTGTCCACAAGCTCCTTCAGCTTTTCTTTGCTTGTATGATCGGACTGCTCGACAATCGTATTCACCCCGCCGATCGGCTCTGTCACCTTATCGATGGACTGCTGCTTTAAGGACTCTATTGGTATCGCATAGCCTTCTGCCTTTGCCATCAAATAGACGGCCATCTTTCCTGAGGAGATTCCATTAATAGCCGCCTCATCGCGGAGTTCGACTGGAATCGACAGCGCCGTAATCGTAGTTTTCGTATCGAGCGTCAATTGGCTTATCATTCGTTTGATCGCTTGGTCGACTTGCAGTGCCAAAGCAGCTTCAAAATCGGGACCAACACTCGGATTCAGGAGCAAACTTGTAATAACGATATCTTTCTCCGAGCCGCTCAAATAATGGGCTCCCGCAATATTTTGCATAATCGAATCGGCAACCTGTTCGATCGGCTTGCCCTTAAAAGCTATATTTTCAATGATTTTATTGCCATCTTCATTCAGAGCACGCAGTTCCCACACTTTTTTCTTCGCATCAACACCGATTTCGATACTCGGATTGATATCCATGCTGACATAAGCGACAACAGGATGACTATCGCTTTGGACGAAAAAGAGGATCGGCAGGATGAGCAGGATGATCGCGGCTGCAGCTCCAGCGTACCAGTAGCTGCGCTTTCTTCTCGGCTTATGAGCGGCAACACCGGTGCCCGCCCCTGTATTCGCTTCGAAGAGAATCTCTTCGCCAATCTGGACTTTCTCCTTCAGCGGGATAGATACGAATCTGCCGTCCGCTGTCATCAAGACTGCCTGTTTCCCGTTTACTTGCATTACGACACCGCGATTCATCTTCCCGCCTCCTCACTCATATCTCTCTCTTGTCCCGGTATGTTCAAATAATCGTATAAATAGGGATACGACCCTTGTAATAAAAAAGAAACTGCAATTATATATTTCCGATTGCGTTCGACGGTTTTTCGCGATACGCCACAAAGCTCTGTCAGCTCTTTGACCGGAAGCTTGCCGCTTGCGCGAAGATGCTCGAACAGATGCGTTTCGCCTGCAAGCGTAGAGGCAATGCCGAGCAGCATTTGCCTGGAATCTGCATGCTTGGGCGAGCTGTCTACCAGTTCCATGAATGAGATGCCGAAGCTTTCAAGCTCCTTGCTATATTCATGAATTTCCATCTTCCGCTCATCGGAAGCGAGCTTCAGTTCATAGGCTTGCAAAGCCTGTCTTGTCTCAATCGGATTGTAGGTCTGATCATCCTCATCCTGCATCTCGAAAGAGCTGTATGGCAACGATTGGGTATGCCTTTGCTCCTTGCGCACGAAGTCGATCAGCCGGCGTCTCATGACCGTCTCGGCAAAGCCAAGAAAGGATCGGCCAGATTCCGTTGAGAACTGATTAATCGCTTCATTAAAAGCCGTCAAGGCAATGCTGAATTCATCATCCCTTGTCGGGTCTACATACCGTTTACAGAACCGGCTGGTTACTTTGGCGATATACGGTCTGTAATCGGAAATAAATTGCTCCCGCAAGCTGTCATCGCCTTGCCTAATCTGAGTCACAATGGCTTCAGGAGCTTTATTTTGTTTCATATTTGCCGATTTCGGAGAAGCGGTCTTTCCGAAAAACCGTTTGAACAATAAGAGTAGCAAACCGCTCCACCTCTCTGTTATATGTATCGATAACGTTTTATGGATTTAGGGGGTAATATATTAAATTTATGAGAATAGGCTTAAACGGACATTTGCCGCCTCGCGGCGGCAAATGAAAAGCCTCCCGTAAAAGGAGGCATCACAGGTCAATCAACAACATTAAACAGAAGTTCTTCTCTGCCTCAACTTATTGCGTCTGCCGTTTAAGGTGCCTAACCGTTTCTTCAATTGGTCTTGCCATTCCATATCGCCGATCTGTCCTGCAAAGCTCAGCAAATCCAGCGCCATATCAATCTGGCTAAGCACGACGTCCATTGGATCCTCGTTCTCGTGATTGACGCAGTTTTCCAGCAGCGCTTTGTTTTCCTGTTCAACATACTCTTGAAAATCCACTTCCGCGGCGCCGTCGCCGTGCGCGTATTCTGCTAATATTTCATATTCGTTCTCGATGAGATAATGAATTTCTACCCGGTGACACACCGGACAGAACATAATAGGCACATTATGGATATGGGTCCGAAAATGCTTTAACGTTCCCTTCGTGCCGATCATACTTGCACCGCAGCAGAAGCTCATTGACGGCTCCCTCCTTATACGCCTGCCTGCATAACGCCGGCGAACGATAATGATTCGTTTCAATAAACTTATTCGAGGCCGGAGGTCGAAATTCCTGCTTTACAAGCACATTTACCCGGATAAGGTCTAGTAAAACCAAAAAAAAGCCCGTGCCGGAAGGCACGGGCTTTCTCTTCAAATCTTACTTCGCAGTCAAATGCTGTTGGCCTGGTTTCCAGTTCATTGGGCACAGACCGCCGGATTGCAAAGCTTGCAGTACGCGAAGCGTTTCATCAACGCTGCGGCCTACGTCGTTGTGGTTAACAACTTG
>NZ_BMHY01000007.1:1812-157759 GCF_014641555.1 Paenibacillus radicis (ex Gao et al. 2016) | reverse complement strand
ATATTTCACTTCGCCTTGCGGATCGATGATGTACAGGCCGCGAAGCGCGATACCTTCTTCTTCGATCAGCACGCCGTAGTCGGATGCTACTTTTTTCGTGATGTCTGCAGCAAGCGGGAAGTTCAGCTGGCCAAGACCATTATCGTTAACCGGCGTGTTAATCCATGCACGGTGGCTATGTTTGCTATCTACGCTGACGCCAAGAACTTCAGTGTTCAGCTTGGAGAACTCTTCAGCAGCAAGGCTCAGAGCTGTAATTTCTGTCGGACATACGAATGTAAAGTCCAGTGGGTAGAAGAATAGAACAAGCCATTTGCCTTTGTAATCCGAAAGAGATGCCGTTCCGAAATCTTTACCGTCACCAGTTGCTGTATCCATCGTAAAATCAGGTGCCGGGCGGCCTACCAAACGTTCTGCCATATTGAATTCCTCCTTGACCTATCCATAATATTTTTCGTCACTTTATGGGTGACTCACTTGATAAATATTATCATCAGACGATAATAAAGTCAATATTAAAGTCTTTATTTTTTTATAATAATTATAATTAAGCTTTTTTCATTGCTGCAACGATAAGGTCGCCCATTTCGATCGTACCAATTGCTTTGCTCTTATCCACTGCGATATCGCCAGTACGGTGGCCGGCATCCAGTACATTTTTAACCGCATCTTCAATAACTTGAGCTGCCTCATGGTAACCGAATGTAAGACGGAACATCAGTGCAACCGAGAGAATCGTTGCAATTGGGTTGGAGATGCCTTGTCCCGCAATGTCAGGAGCAGAACCGTGGACCGGCTCATACAGGCCGAAGCTGCCTTCGCCCAGCGAAGCAGAGGACAACATGCCGATCGAACCTGTCAGCATAGCCGCTTCGTCACTCAAGATGTCGCCGAACATATTTTCCGTTACGATAACGTCAAAGCTCGAAGGACGGCGAAGCAATTGCATAGCGCAGTTGTCGACGAGTACGTGCTCCAGCTCAACTTCCGGATACTCAGGCGCAATCCGGTTAACGACTTCGCGCCACAGGCGGGAAGTTTCCAGAACGTTCGCTTTGTCGACCGAAGCCAGACGTTTGCCGCGAGTCATTGCGATATCGAATGCTTGGCGAACGATGCGCTCAACCTCTTGTACGTTGTAGACACAAGTATCAACGGCTTCTTCGCCGTTTGCACCTTCGCGGCGGAATTTCTCGCCGAAGTAGATGCCGCCTGTCAGCTCACGAACAACGATAAGGTCAGTGCCTTCCAGCACTTCCGGTTTCAGCGTCGATGCTTCTTTCAAGCAATCGAATACCGTTGCAGGACGGATGTTCGAGAACAAGCCCAGCTCTTTGCGAATGCCCAGCAAGCCAGTCTCTGGACGAAGCTCTTTCGAGTTGTTGTCCCATTTCGGTCCGCCAACAGCGCCAAGCAGTACTGCGTCTGCGCCTTTGCAAAGATCAAGCGTTTCTTGCGGCAGCGGTGTGCCTTTCTCGTCGATAGCAATACCGCCAAACAAGCCGTTTTCCGTTTCGAATTGATAACCGAACAGTTCTTCCGTTTTTTTCAATACTTTAAGCGCTTCGCCTACTACCTCGGGACCAATGCCGTCGCCTGCGATAACCGCGATTTTTTTAACTTCTGACATAATAATCTGTACACTCCCTTATTTATGCTCAATTAGCGATTCTCAACCTATTATCATTTGTACCACATTTCGTCCATTTAAACAAAGATATAAAATCTATCATCTTTATAGGCAAACCTTATAAGCATACCGTTTCATCGCTATCCATGAAGCAGCTTAACATGAAAAGTACGGCTTCTTGGCCCATCAAACTCGCAAAAATAAATGCCCTGCCACGTTCCCAGCAGCAAACGTCCGCCGCTAACCACTACGGTCTGGCTTGTCCCGGTTGTTAGCGCCTTTAAATGGGAAGCTGTATTTCCTTCAGCATGGCGGTATTTCGGATGCTCCCACGGATACACTTCATCCAGCCGCATCAGAATGTCATGCTTGACGTCCGGATCGGCGTTCTCCTGAATCGTAATGCCTGCTGTCGTGTGCGGGCAATAGATGACCGCAAGCCCGTCCGACAGCCCTTCACGGGCAACAACGGCGGCTATCTGGCGCGTAATATCGATCATCTCGTCCCGTTTGGACGTTCGCAACGTTTCTTTAATGACCATTTCCGATTCCCTCCTTTCTAGTCGGATGAAGTATAGCAATATAGGATGTATATAATATGCGAACCTGCATAATGAAAAAAGCCCTCAATAGGGCTTTTTTCATTACGGCATCTTCAACCGCATAACAGAATAATCCCGGCTCGCGCAGAGCGCAGCCAACGGATACGACAAAGCATCCGGACTTGCTCCGGCGAACCGGGATAATATCGTTCATTTGCAGCCTATTTTAAGCTAGACTGCCAATATGAACTGGAGTCGTTAATTACTTCTTGATCCAGTGCATCAGTTCGCGCAGCTGTGCACCAGTTTGCTCGATTGGGTGAGCAGCTTCGTTACGGCGAGTAGCCGTCAGCATTGCACGGTTCGATTGGTTTTCAAGGATGAAGTCACGAGCGAAACGGCCGGATTGGATGTCTTCCAGAACGCGTTTCATTTCTTTCTTCGTTTCTTCAGTAACGATACGAGGACCTGTTACATAGTCGCCGTATTCAGCTGTGTTGGAGATGGAATCGCGCATTGTTGCAAGTCCGCCTTCATACATCAGGTCAACGATCAGCTTCAGCTCGTGCAAGCACTCGAAGTAAGCCATTTCTGGAGCGTAGCCAGCTTCAACCAAAGTTTCGAAGCCTGCTTTAACGAGCGCGGAAGCGCCGCCGCACAGTACTGCTTGCTCACCGAACAAGTCAGTTTCTGTTTCTTCTTTGAAAGAAGTTTCGATAACGCCTGCACGCGTACAGCCGATACCTTTTGCATAAGCAAGACCGATTTCTTTAGCTTTGCCGGAAGCATCTTGGTGAATCGCGATCAAGCCAGGAACGCCAAAGCCTTCTTGGTAAGTACGGCGAACCATGTGACCTGGCGATTTAGGAGCAACCAGGAATACGTCTGTATCTTTGTTAGCTACGATTTGACCGTAGTGAACGTTGAAGCCGTGGGAGAACATGAGCGAAGCGCCTTTTTTCAGGTTTGGCTCGATTTCTTCCGCATATACTTTTGCTTGAGTTTCGTCTGGCAGCAAGATTTGAACTACGTCAGCAACTTTAGTCGCTTCAGCAACAGTCAGAACCTCGAAGCCGTCTTTTTTAGCAACGTCAGCGGATTTGCCTGGACGAAGGCCGATAACAACTTTCAGGCCGCTGTCGCGAAGGTTTTGTGCTTGCGCGTGGCCTTGGCTTCCGTAACCGATAACTGCAATTGTTTTACCTTGGAGAACGCTGATGTCTGAGTCTTTTTCATAGTACATAGTAACTGCCATGTTAATAATTGCCTCCTTTAATTTAACCCTTTTGAACGGGTGTTTAAGTAGAGAAAACGTAAGTTCGATTCTCCCCTTAAACTCCCGCTCAAAGCGGGATTGTTAATTTGAGTGACTGTCTTAATTGGATGTCTTCGTTATTACTTGCTGCCGCGATTCAGTGCAGTTACGCCTGTGCGGGACAGCTCGCGAATACCGTAAGGCTTCAAGAGCTCGACCATCGCATCGATTTTCTCGGTATCGCCGACAACTTGTACAATAAGCGAATGAGTGCCGATATCGACGACAGCCGCACGGAAGGTTTCGACAACGCCGAGTATTTCCGGACGAGACGCAGGCTCTGCGCTTACTTTAATAAGCGCAAGCTCGCGGGCAACCATCGGGTTGGAGCTGAGATCGATAACTTTAATGACATCAATCAGCTTGTAGAGCTGTTTGGTTACCTGCTCCAGCGTATGGTCATCGCCGGAAGTGACGATAACCATGCGGGAGAGGCCTTGCTCTTCGCTTGTTCCTACTGTAATGCTCTCAATATTGAAGCCGCGGCGGCCGAACAAGCCGGATACGCGTTGCAGAACGCCGGGCTGGTCATTAACGATTACTGCAATTGTATGCTTTTTCATTACGCATCCCCCATGATCATTTCGTCGATCGTGCTTCCTTGGGCAACCATCGGATACACGTTTTCTTCTTTGTTTACGACGAATTCTACGACCGCTGGGCCCGGATGGCGGAGTGCTTCCTCCCATACCTTGCGAGCGTCTTCCTTGTTTGTTGCGCGGAAGCCGCGAACGCCATAAGCTTCAGAAAGCTTAACAAAATCCGGGCTGCCGGCGAGGTCAATATGGCTGTAACGGTTATCATAGATAAGCTCTTGCCATTGACGAACCATGCCGAGCACTTGGTTGTTGATGATCGCAACTTTAACCGGAATGTTGTTGATCGCGCAAATCGCAAGCTCTTGCGCGCACATTTGCATGCCGCCGTCGCCGTTGATCGAAACAACCACCCGATCCGGATTAGCCATTTGAGCGCCAATCGCGGAAGGGAATCCGAAGCCCATCGTGCCAAGGCCGCCGGAGGTTACCCAAGAGCGCGGTTTGTTGAAGTTGTAATACTGCGCAGCCCACATTTGATGTTGGCCTACGTCCGTCGTT
The DNA here is from genome assembly GCF_014641555.1 of Paenibacillus radicis (ex Gao et al. 2016). Classification (GTDB taxonomy): domain Bacteria; phylum Bacillota; class Bacilli; order Paenibacillales; family Paenibacillaceae; genus Pristimantibacillus; species Pristimantibacillus radicis. The sequence goes on along the minus strand of NZ_BMHY01000007.1, from coordinate 153,175 downwards.
ACAATTGCATCGCCGTTCGTCGTGTCGTGAATCATCTCCACAACCCATTGCGGCTTCAGCACTTCTTCCGAATCTTTGTAGCTGAACGGGAATTCCAGCTTCGATGCTTGCAGCTTCGCACGCCAAGCGTCTGCTTTATCGGCGCGTTTCGCTTGCTGGTTCGCAATTTGCAGAACCGTTTTTACATCGCCAACGATTGGAATATCCGTCGGTACGTTTTTACCGATTTCAGCCGGGTCGATATCGATATGAACGATTTTCGCCAGCGGCGCAAAGCCGGAAAGTTTACCAGTAACGCGGTCATCGAAGCGAGCTCCGATGTTAATCAGCAGGTCTGCGCTTTGAATCGATTTATTAGCCGTGTACGTTCCGTGCATGCCCGGCATGCCGAGCCACAGATCGTTGCCGCTTGGGAATCCGCCAAGACCAAGAAGCGTTGTCGTGATCGGAATTTCCGTCTTCGTTACAAATTCGAGCAATTCCTCGTGAGCACCGGAGTATACAACGCCGCCGCCTGCAAGAATCAGCGGGCGTTCTGCTTGCTCAATTGCCTGAATCAGTCTGTCAACTTGGAGCTTATTCGGCGAAACCGTAGGGTTGTAGCCGCGGATGCTCACTTCTGTTACCGGTTTGAACAAAGCTTTGTTCGCCGATACGTCCTTTGGAATGTCGATCAATACCGGTCCTTTACGGCCCGAATTCGCAATGTGGAATGCCTCATGAATGACACGCGGCAAATCTTCTACGTCGCGAACCAGGTAGCTGTGCTTAGTAATCGGCATTGTAATACCTGTAATGTCCGCCTCTTGGAAAGCGTCGCTGCCAATCAGGCTGGAGATAACGTTGCCTGTAATGACCACGAGCGGTACAGAATCCATATATGCAGTTGCGATACCCGTTACAAGATTCGTTGCCCCTGGGCCCGATGTTGCGATACATACGCCAACTTTACCGCTAGCACGTGCGTAGCCGTCTGCTGCATGAATCGCTCCTTGCTCGTGGCGGGTAAGCACATGATTGAAATCGGAGAATCCGTGCATCGCGTCGTAAATGTACAACACTGCGCCGCCCGGATAGCCAAACACGCATTCGACGCCTTCCAGCACCAAACTACGGAGTAACATTTCAGAACCTGTAATTACTTCAGGCTTCTGCAATTTTTCGATTAATTCTTGCTTTGACTTCAGTGTTGCACTTTGCGTGACCATCTGCCATCCTCCTCCTAGCTTACTTCATACCTTTTTTAGTTCGACGAAAACAAAAAAACCTTCCGCCCCTCTCGCTTCGCATAAATCGAAGACTCGAGGGACGAAAGGTTGAACTTCCGTGGTACCACCCAAATTCGTTATACATCTCTCGATGTATAACCTCAATAGGTAAGAACGTGTGCGCGCACATAACGTCCATACCTGTGGCACAGTAACGCGTGCCTTGCGATTTCCCCTAATACGCAAATTGCTTTTCAGGGAAACAGCTCCGAGGTGAGCTCGCAAAAAGGGATTCTGGCGACGGTTGCAGCAAATCCGTCCACTCTCTGAGCAAAAGGGCCCTTAATACTTCGTCCTCATCATTGCCGATGACATATTAAAAAATAAGATTGCTTTCATTATATTCCGTCAATTCTCTTACGTCAAGAACATTCCAGCGTACATTCCAAAAAATTACGGACACGTTCCGCCAGCGCCTATTTGCACATATGGTAGTATAGCCGTTTTTGGCAATCTCATTCCTGAACAGGAAGGATTGTTTTGTTGATGCCTACAATACGAATGCGAAACTCCAGAACCGATGATTCTGAAATTTTCAGCTTGATCCGCACGGAATTAATGCCTCTTGCCCATTCCGTTCATCCGCTTGATGCGCATGCTATACGAGAGCTGCCCGTCCGTTTTCGGACCGGCATTACTTACGTTGCAGCTGCGGGAAAAACCACAAAGCCGTACGGCTTTGTTCATTTTGAACAGTATGGGCCGCTTCTCTACATCGATATGCTCGTTACCCACCCCCATCACCGCAATCGGGAATGGGGCAAAAAGCTGATGGCCAGCTGCGAAGCATACGGCACAACCCATCACTGTACACACGCAAAGCTTTTCGTAGATGATATCAATGCAAAAGCACAACGCTTTTACACCAGACTTGGTTATCAAGCCGTTCGATATGATCCTGAATTGCGCTGCTACGAAATGGTTAAGACGCTTGCTTCGCCCCAGCCTCAGCAAGGAATCTAGTTTCTTAAATTAGTAGCCGTTGTAGCCTTGACCGTAACCTTGGCCATAGCCTTGACCATAACCGCCTCCGTAGCTGCCGCCATAGCCTTGGCCGTAACCGCCTCCGTAGCCGTTGCCGTTGTAGCCTTTTATACCATAGCCGCCACCACCGTAACCGCCTCCGTAGCCTCCGCCGTAGCCGCCTCCGCCACAGTTGCCGCAGCCGCCGCCACCACAGCCACAGCCGCCACCGAAGCCGCCTCCAAAGAATGGAAGCGTACCGATTGCAAGCAGATCAAAAAGAACAAGCGGGAGCAAAAACCCCTTTGTTTGAACGGTTTTGCCTTTGGTTTTTTTCCTCAGCGGAGCAATGACGAGCTTGTTGTTATGCACCCGAACGAGTTTGCCTTTTACGACTGAACCATCTTTGCGCATCGCATAGATCGTTTTACCGACTAATTGCTTTGCCCGTTCCTTAGTGACATTACCCATGCCAAATCCCTCCTTTCCCCGTTGTTCTATAGTTTATTCGCTTTAAATCTATTTGCTTGTTTGTTTGTCCGATAGGGATAGAAATGGATATGTACTTATAGAGGGGGAGGCGGGAAAGTTCGTGACTGCATAGTGGACCCGATAAGAACATATTGTTTTCTTACTGGAAATAACATACAATTATTTCATATTTCAGGGAGTGAAGCACACCCCGGTCTTGGCGTATTTGACGCTAAAGGCCCGGGGTGTTTTTTTATTCTCTGATCATGAATGAGGAGGCGAAGATATGCACTACGAATTAACCCGATTTATTGAAGCCTTTGAACGAGAGGCTGTGCAAAACGGTAAGCTTCGCAGCAAGCTGGGCAGAATGGAATTACTGTTCCTAGAGCAGGTATGGGGCCCTGCTTTTAGTTACCGCTACGAAGGATTAACGGCGGAATTTCCTTTTCGCGATTATAAGGGAGGCCAGCGTTTTGCTGATTTTGTGTACACCCGCAACGGCACTCGCTTACTCATTGAGGTGGACGGGTTTACCACACACGCGAGAGATATTAACCACGGTGAATTTAATGATCACCTGTCACGTCAAAACGATCTGATCCTTTCCGGTTGGCTGCTGCTTCGCTTTTCCGCTTGGCAAGTCGAGCACCAGCCGGAGCGCTGCAGCCAGACGCTTATGCAAGCTATCGGCTACTGGTGGTCACGGACATACGGCCCCCAAAGCGGCGACAACCTTCAGCTATGGGAAATCAAAAAGCAGCTCATCACCCAGTTCGCTATTCGCAGAGAGGGAAAAATCCGGCCAGATGACGTTACAAGACTTTTTCAAGTCTCAAGGCGGACAGCCAGCAACTGGCTGCGCAAGCTGCTGGAAGAAGGCGTACTTACCTGCCCCTCCCCCGAGGCTAAACGGATTACATACTACCACCTAAACAACTTTGTTGAGTAATATATTTACTTGTATGGCGAGCATGGCGGGTTAATTTTGAACCTATAAGTTATTAATTGGGCTGCTCAAGCTACTTAAAGAAATTCTCTTCGCTGCATAATGATATTTTTTCTTGAATTTTATGGTGATCGGCCCTTTCCGCTTGCTTTTCGGGAAATAAGTGAAGTTTTTTCTCTATTGCGAATTCAATTGCCTCCACTGTTTACTTTTATAACTTACAGCTTCGTTTCACCATAAACGGTCTCTAATTAGGGAAAAAAGCGACATAATAAGGTAACTTTTTGCGGTGGGTAGTTAGTACGAGAATCTGGGCTCAGTAAAGGACAGAGGGCAGAGTTAGTTATTTTTAAAGGCAAATTATCTAAGTAGACGGAGAAAAGATATTACGACTTATATGTAACACTTACACACTCTCCAATGCTCACGAATCAGTGCACACGCCGACTTACCAAGGTTCCTACGCTTAAATAGCATACATGTCTATGTCCAAGCTACAGCACAGCACAGACCAGTACAACAAAAAAAGAAGAGGTTGTCCCATTACGGGACAACCTCTTCAATATCGCTTAGCAGATACTAAGCGTTGATTTTCGCTTTTGCAACGCCTGCAAGGGAGTTGAACGAGTTGATGTCGTTAACAGCCAGGTCAGCAAGCATTTTGCGGTTAACTTCTACGCCAGCCAGTTTCAAGCCGTACATGAATTTGTTGTACGACAGGCCGTTCAGGCGAGCAGCCGCGTTGATACGAACGATCCACAGTCTGCGGAAGTCGCGTTTTTTCGTACGACGGTCACGGTAAGCATACAGCAGGGATTTGCCTACTTGCTCCTTCGCTGTTTTAAACAGACGATGTTTCGAACCGAAATAACCTTTAGCTAGCTTTAGAATTCTTTTCCGACGACGAGTGCGGACAAAACCGCCTTTAACTCTTGCCATGAGTGGAAACCTCCTGTAAGTTGAATTTGCTTTTTATAATGGTCGTACAATACTATTTAAGGTTAGCGAGACCTTGCTGAATGCGGCGAACGTCGCCAGCTGCCATAAGCGGTTGGCCAGCAAGCACACGTTTTTGACGTCCCGATTTGTGGGACAGCAAGTGGTTGCGGTACGCTTTATAGCGTTTTACTTTACCAGTACCGGTAATTTTGAAGCGGTCTTTCAGACTGCTGTGTGTTTTCATCTTAGGCATGTCGTTTATCCTCCCTTTAATTAAGTGTTGCTTTTTGGTGCCAAAATCATAATCATGCTCCGGCCTTCCAGCTTCGGTGCACGTTCAACGCTGCATATTTCGGCAACCTCTTGCGCCAGACGGTCCAGAATCTTCTGGCCGATCGACGCATGCGCGATTTCACGCCCGCGGAACCGAACGGAAGCTTTGACTTTGTCGCCTTCGTTCAAAAATTTCACGACGTTACGGAATTTTGTTTGGTAGTCATGCTCATCAATGTTCGCACGGAACCAAACTTCCTTCAAGTCGACGATTTTTTGATTTTTGCGAGCTTCTTTCTCTTTCTTCTGCTGCTCGTAACGGAATTTGCCGTAGTCCATAATGCGACATACCGGCGGCTTAGCCGTAGGAGCGACGTTCACCAGATCCAGGTTTAAATCAATGGCCATCTGCATTGCATCGCGAATCGATTTAATACCGATTTGCTCACCTTCTGCGCCTACAAGACGAACTTCTCTAGCCCGGATCTCATCGTTGATTTGATGTTCTCTGCTAATAACGTGCCACCTCCAAAGTGGAATTCTTGTGGATAGTTACAAGAAAATAAAAAAAATGCGGGTTCACGCGAACCCGCATTCCATAACCGTTCTCATCATTTCATACGAAATGTTCGATAACAATCGATTATCGCAAACCAGTCAGCCGTTGCCGAAAGGTGAGAAGCGGGTGCTTCTTCTTGTGCGTACTATTCATCTTTTCAAAACTGCTACCGAGTTAATATATCATAGCCACCATGCGGGTGTCAACTCTTTTACAGCTGTTTGCTTTGCACTTCTTCCAGCCGGATAACGCGCGTATGCTGCGTATGGCTCCACTTCTTGTTGTTTTGCGTGAAAAAGGCATGAACTGTAATCGGCCACCACGACAGTGTGAACAACAGGAACGTCGGAATTCGCAGGTACAGCTTCCAGTCGACTTTCGCCATGTACATCGAAAGCGGGATTTGAGTGAAAATATACAGCATGTACGGGATACTCAGCCATATCGGCAGCATGTTGTAAACCGAAGTCACATTGTCGCCGCCGGACAAGAAGATATCGCCCCAGACGATCGTTGTGATAAAGAAGCCGGCTAGGTAGTTATACGCATTGAATACGTACAGCGCAGCATCGATTTTCGTCCAGCTGCCTTCTTTAATGCCCTGCCACAACAGCGGCAGCATATATTTGCGGGTGACGTCGAAGTGGCCTTGCATCCAGCGCAGCCGCTGACGTGCGGAAGCTTGGAACGTGATTGGCTTTTCGTCAAACACTTTCGCTTCAAAATTGAATTTCGGGTAAATGCCCTTTTTAATACAGCGAACCGTGAACTCCAGATCCTCTACAAGGCTCGTTGCGCCCCAGCCCATTTCTTTCAGCAGCTTGGCTTCAAAGCACATGCCCGTGCCGCCCAAGAAGTTAGCGAGCTTCAAGTTTGTACGCGGCAGCTGCCACAACCGGTTGCAGAACCAGTAGTTGATCGCATTGGCGGAGCTAACCCACGAGTCGTTCGGGTTTTTCGTATCCAGGTAACCTTGAATGACGCGGTTTCCGTTGCACAGATCATTGTTCATGTACTGCAGGAAGTCGGTTGCCACCAGGTTGTCAGCGTCAAAAATACAAACGCCATCATAGTTTTTCGGCATTTTCCAAAGCTCTTTAAGCATCCACTCCACAGCGTAGCCTTTGCCGCGCTGATTCGTGTTGACGCGCTCGCAGGCGTAGACGCCATCATAGCTGTTCACGACTTTGACCGTTCCGTCCGTGCAGTTGTCGCAAATGACGAAAATATCGTACAGCTCACGAGGGTATTTCATTTTCAGCAAATTCTCGATTAATGCACCAACGACCTGCTCTTCATTATGGGCCGCGATAAGCAGTGCGAATTTCTTTTGCGGCGCATGGGATAAATCCTCTTTCTTCCTGCTCCAGCCAAAAAACGTTAAAAACAGCTGATACAGACCTAACAAAGCAAATCCGATTTGAAACACAAACATTATCGTATTAAACATTCGGTACTGCCCCCTTGAGACCCCTTTTTAATTGCCCGTTCTGATCACCGGCGTACATGCCCGAAAACAATGCCGCTTGGCCCCGACAGGCTCTTTATTACTCTCTCTCTTGTCTGGTGTACAGCGCTTTATCTATTTGGAAGCGTTCTGCGACCTATCTGATTTTCCACACAATGACCATCTTTGTCAAAACCTTAATTTGCCGCCAATATGCATTTTCCAACCGGAAAAACGCTTCCATGGCGCATCAATATCACAATTACCTCCTTTTGCGGCGCGTCGCCCTTATTTTCATCCATTTGCTGATTTTTTAGCACTTCCGACCTTACATACGAGAAAAGTTGCGAAAAAGTTTCTAACCGTGCGGGCGGCGCATTGTGTCGAAACCGTGAACCGGATGACCCTGAAGGCCTAGTCTTCCATATAAGCTTTACCAATCGGGCCGTTTTGTAATACGTAAAGCCTTCATATAAATTTCAAATCAACAACTTATTATATTTTAAACATTTTCGTCGTAATATCGGGTATAATGTGTGCGAATCGAGCTTTGCCCTCGATGATTTATTAGGAGGATACGGATGAGACGAATGATAGAATGGCTGAGAACCCGCGAACAGGAGTTCATCGTCTGGGCGAATCAAAGGCGGGTACACAGAAGGTTGCATCGATGGCTGGGCAAATGGCTGTCTACAGTAACCCATATGGGCGGTGCTTCGTTCACCGTTTTGAGCTCGCTGCTCTTCGCGCTACTCGCTCCGGCTCCTTGGAACACTACGGGCTGGCATTGCTTTACCGCAGTTGTTATCAGTCATTTTCCTGTTTTTATCGTAAAAAGAAAATTTAAGAGGCTGCGCCCTTATCAGGCGCTGGAGGGAATGAATACGGGCAGGAAGCCGCTAGTGGACTCCTCTTTTCCTTCCGGTCATACGACCGCTATCTTTGCTTGGCTCATTCCGCTGGTTGCGGCGAGCGGTCCCTGGTTCGTTATTGCGCTTCCAGTTGCGGTCATTATCGGGGTATCGGTGGGCTGGTCGAGGATGTATCTGGGCCTGCATTATCCTTCCGACGTTGCCGTCGGCGCGCTCATCGGCACGCTGACGGCCATCGCGGTCGAATATAACTGGGTGACTCCGGTCTAGCTCCATGCTGGAGTTTCCGGCTTAATGTCATTGCTGTTACTCGGTTTCGGTTTCTTCCCGATCGGCTTGTTCTGCGGCTTCGGCAGCTTCATCGGCTTCCGCAGCCGCCGCTTCACGGCTCGCTGCCTCTCGCTTGCTGGAACGGTATTGCTCCAGCGCGGTTTCGCCGATCACGGCTTCTAGCCGGTAGATCGGCTGGCCTTTGCCCATGAACTTCATTTCATACTCGGTGAACACGAGATCCTCTCGCGGTCCCTCCTTATGAAGGTGAAGCGATATATTGCGAAGCTGCATTTCCACTTCGGCAAAGCTGTTCAGCGAAAACTCGAACAGAGACTGCGAATCTGTCTTAAAATGAATCTCACCGCGCTCGTTCAGCAGCTGCGCATATTTCGCGAGAAAACGCGGATGTGTCAGTCTGCGGCGGGCGTGTTTGCTTTTTGGCCATGGATCGCTGAAATTCAGATGAATCCGCTGTAGTTCTCCCGGCTCAAACATGTTCTCGATATTCTCGATATTAGCGCGAAGGAGCGCAAGATTAGGCGGATTTTCTTCCCCTTTTTCTTCCCATACCGCGCGGGCCTTTTCACTGGCGCGACGAATCAACTCGTCATACATATCGACACCGATAAAATTAATCTCCGGATTGCGGGCGCTCATATGGCTGATGAATCTGCCTTTGCCCATGCCCAGCTCGATGTAGATCGGATTGTCATTGCCGAAAAACTCACGCCACTTGCCTTTATGCGGAGCGGCATCAAGTACAACCAGCTCCGGCTGTGCTTCTATACTTTCGCGAATTCCTTTTCTTCCTCTTAGACGCATACTGATCTTGTCCTCCTAGACTCCATTAAACTGATTCTTATTTTGCCCCAAGACCGCCTCCCATGTAAAGGGTTCACGGCAAATAGAAAAGCCGCAGGAGCTCCTGCGGCTGATTTGCGAATATGGAATTAAGTAAGCATTTGATAATTAATCGGGCTGCTGCTCGGCTCAATCTCAAATGTTTCCTCCAGCACTTCATTTAATTTTTTGCGTGCGGATACTTCTAGAAGATGATTATTGGGAAAGCGGACGCCGCTAAGCACCATCAGCTCTTTCACCGTTAACTCAACCGTAACTTTCTCATCGCCATGCGGAATTTTTGTCGTTTGACTCATTTCATATCACCTCATCGATTTATTATACAGCATTTCCAGTTAATCGACGTTCTATGACAATCGCTACGATTAAGGCATGTAAGGTTTTTTTATTGTCTTTTCACACTTTTAATATAACAGATCATGTAAGGTATAGCAAGCCTAATTTATTTTGAAAACGTTTTAATTTCCAGTTGATTTCAACCAAGTTAGCGGGTCTAATCGGGCATGGCATTTCAGCACGATATCCGATAAAATAGAGGGGCAGCCTTTAAGGAAGAAGGAGAAATAAATGAACGCATTGCAAATGACGCCTCAGCAGCCGCAACTGTGGGGCGATAAACGATTTCATACATGGAATTACGAAATGCGCGAGCAGTTCGGCGGCAAGGTGTTTAAAGTAATGCTCGACGCGGGCTTTACTTGCCCCAACCGCGACGGTACGATCGCCAAAGGCGGTTGCACGTTCTGCAGCGCACGAGGGTCCGGCGATTTCGCCGGCAGACGGCGTGACGATCTGGTCACGCAGTTCAACACGATCCGTGACCGCCAGCATCTGAAATGGCCGGATGCCAAGTACATCGGCTACTTTCAGGCTTATACCAATACTTACGCGCCGGTTGAAGAGCTGCGCGAGTACTATGAAGAGATTTTGCAGCAGCCGGGCGTCGTTGGATTATCCATCGCTACCCGTCCCGACTGCTTGCCCGATGATGTCGTCGACTATTTGGCCGAGTTGAACGAACGCACATACTTATGGGTAGAAATGGGTCTTCAGACGATTCACGAATCGACATCGACGCTTATCAATCGCGCGCATGACACCGAATGCTATCTCGATGCGGTGCGCCGCCTTCGGGAGCGCGGCATCCGTGTCTGTGCCCATATTATCTATGGCCTGCCGCAGGAAACGCATGAAATGATGCTTGATACTGGCCGCGCAGTAGCGAAGATGGACGTACAGGGAATTAAGATCCACCTGCTCCACCTCATGCGCAAGACGCCGATGGTTCGCCAGTATGAAGCAGGTCTGCTGCGTTTTCTGGAGCAGGACGAATATGTGAAGCTCATTGTCGACTCGCTGGAGTTTTTGCCGCCGGAGATGATCGTTCATCGCCTGACCGGCGACGCACCTCGCGATTTGCTGATTGGCCCGACTTGGAGCTTGAAGAAATGGGAAGTGCTTAATGCCATCGACGACGAGCTGAAGCGCCGCGATACCTGGCAGGGCAAACTGTGGGGGAACAACTAGCATGGGTTTCCTGTCTGTCCTGAGCATGGCTCATAAATGGATCGCCGAGCGGACAGGCCTGGGCGATACCGTCATCGACGCTACCGCAGGAGGCGGTGTCGACACGCTAGCGCTGGCTTCGCTCGTAGGATCGGGAGGAACCGTATACGCTTTCGATATTCAGCAGGAAGCGCTGGACCGGACGCAGGAACGGCTTGCCTCTCTTGCGACAGAAGACCGTCTGCCCCGGCTTAGACTGCTGCTTCAGAGTCATGCCGAAATGGCCGCCGCGGTAGATGAGGACGCACACGAGAAAGTCGCTGCCGTCATGTTCAACCTCGGCTATTTACCGGGCGGCGATGAATCTGTCATTACGCAGCCGGAGACGACTATTGCAGCTCTGGACGCTGCGTTATCGCTGCTCCGTCCCGGAGGCATCGTTACCTGCGTTCTCTACCCTGGCCATCCTGGCGGGGAATTGGAAGCAGCAGCCGTTGAAGCCTGGGCTACGCAGCTGCCGGGCTCCATCGCTGCAGCTGTTGTCTACCGGCAGCCGCAGCGCAAAACGGCGCCTTATCTGGTAGCTGTCGAGAAAAGACAACGCTAGACATTCGATTTATCCTCACATTCAAACAACTATTAAAAAAATTAAACAACAGGGAGAGAGATTAATGACTACAGCAGTAAAACCTTACCCGCTTCAATTTCAACCGGAAATGAAAGAACGCATCTGGGGCGGACGCGCGCTGGAACAGTTCGGCCTGGCGCTTCCTGAAGGATCCATTGGCGAAGGCTGGATGATCGGCGATCACCCGAACGGAACGACGAAGGTCGTTAATGGCGAGCTTGCAGGCAAAGGACTGGATGAAATCCGCGAAGCCTATGGACGTGAATTTTTCGGAACAAAAGGCTTTTCCGAGAAAAACGGCCGCTTCCCGCTCTTGATCAAGCTGTTGGACTGCAATGACGATCTCTCGGTTCAAGTTCACCCGACAGATGACTATGCAGGCCTGCCTGCCGGCGAGCTGGGCAAAACCGAAATGTGGTACATTCTCGATGCGAAGCCGGGTGCAAAAATCATCTACGGCCTGAAAGACGGCGTTGATCGCGCGGCCATGGAAGCTGCTATCTCAGAAGGCCGCATTACCGACACTCTTCAAGAAGTTTCGGTTAAAGCGGGCGATGCCTTCTACATCCCAGCAGGTACTGTTCACGCGCTTTGCGCAGGTGTTGTAGTAGCAGAAATCCAACAAAACTCGGACACGACCTACCGCTTGTACGACTATAACCGCCTCGGATTGGACGGTGAGCTGCGCGAGCTGCACATCGAGGATTCGCTGAACGTTATCGCTTATGAGGGCTCGGGCGCAAGCCGTATGACAACCGAAGGCATCGCCGACGGCGAATGGCTGACGATCGCATCTTCCCCATACTTTATCGTTGAAAAAGGCATCGTCGCTTCCAAAGCGGCTTACTCCACATCGGCGGAAAGCTTCGTTATCGTTGTCGTTGCCGAAGGCAGCGGCAAGCTGAACTGGGCGGATGGCAGCCTCGACGTGAAAGCAGGCGAATGCTTCCTGCTTCCTGCAAACCTTGGCGGCTATGAGCTGGACGGATCGATGACGGTGCTTCGCAGCGTCGTTCCTGCTTAAGACGGATTAATGGAATAAGAGCCCGATGCAGCTGCATCGGGCTCTTATTTTATGCTAGGGAGCAGCAGCTTGTATGGACAGCGCGACAAGAAGAGCGCGGCGACTTACCGCTCGCTAGGGTGTCGAGAAGCTCTGCTCAGTAACTGTGTTGCTCTTCTCTTCTCTTCTCTTCTCTTCTCTTCTCTTCTCTTCTCTTCTCTTCTCTTCTCTTCTCTTCTCTTCTGCTCTTCTGCTCTTCTTCTCTCCTCTGATCTGCTATTTCATGCAATTCTTTTCAATTCTTTTCTTGTCTTTTGTCTTCTTTACTTTATTTCGCTTAGTCACTCCAACCTACACGGCTAACTAGAGCACTATTAACTCCACCTGCCAGCTTTACCCATGCCATGTGAGGAACAAAATGCAAATGTACATTTTGTTGAGCCTCAAACCGCCCAAAATCGCTATCAAAATGTAAAAGTACATTTGAAAACCTCCAAATCCACCCTTTTAGAGCTTTTTACGCCGTTCAACCTGCACATTTGCATTTTGAGGCGGTAAATCGTCGAAAATTCGTCCTCCAACATGTATTTTTACATTTTGATTTCTGAAGTAAGGTGCAGACAGCTCATGAACACGTCCGCTGTTGTTTAACGAATCAATTTTCGCTTCCTTCCGTCGTAATAACGCCGCTAGAGCGAAGCTAGTTCCGTGATTTGTGAACCCATCTTCGCTGTTGCAGTTCATGCCAACGTCCAATCTGTGGTTAGGGAATCGGCAGCCTTCCTGATCATCACCTCTGCGCCCGAGCGAAGCTGGTTCGCTGTTTTGCGAACCTATCTTCGCTGTTGCAGCCCATACTAGCATCAAGCCAATCGATAGCGAAGCAAATTTCGCTATCCGTGAACACAGCTTCGCGAAAAACGAAATTCTATTCGCTAATCGCAAGCAAGGTTCGAGTAATCCCTTTTACTGCGAACCTTGCTTCCTTAAAAAACGAATCGGATTCGCTGCACACGGGCAAGAAACTGCTAGCACACTCAACATACAATCTCTGACCGAGAAATAGTCGGACCTTCACCTAAGCATCTAACTAGTTACCGTAAAAATCGACAGCTTTTTTGCCTAGTCGCGGGAACAAAAAAATAGCTTCGCAGGTGCAATCCCTGCGAAGCTGCTAATGATTTAAGCGCCGGCAATTTGCGCCGCGCCGCTTATTTTCAACATGTAAGGCTTCGGAACCGGCTTATTGCCGCCGCTGCCGTCCAGCGCATACAGCACAGCAAGCAGCGTTGCGCTATCCTTGCGGATCTCGCCGGTCTCCAGGTACGCAGCCAAATCGAACGGCAGCGTCTCGATGACCGCATGCTTCTGCAATTCCCTCTCGGACAAGCGGTGCTGTGCAAATTCAGCCGAGACGTCCTCAGGCCGCTCCACCAGAAGACGCATCCAGCTTCCCCATACCGATTTGTCCATCGTGAACTCCCACCACGTTTTGCGCGGCTTGTAATTATGGTTCAGGAAGAAGTCGTATTTCATCAAGCCAAGCACGACTTCCAGATCCAGCTTGCCGCCGCCGGAAGCTGCGTCATGCTCCTTGTACTCATTAAGGAACGCCCAAAGACGGGAGAACAGGTCCTCTAACTGGTGGCCGATCTTTTGCCAGCCGCGCGTTTCCCAATAGTCTCCAAACGTCTGGAAAAAAGCAAACGCCGATGGAAATACGTTGTCCACCAAATAGAGAAGTGTACGGTCCATCCGATGCCCATTCCAATATTTCTCAAGCACATCTTCTACCCGTTTAATGCGGACGATGTCGCCAAATGGCATCAGATCATTGCCCAGCATCTCATATGGCGATTGATCCATGTAAATATAGCCCCATTTGTCGGCGTCGCGGCGAAGACCGGTGCCACGGAGCATTTTCAGGAAGCCTAGCTGTAATTCTTCCGGACGCAGAGCAAAAACATCGTTGAACGTGCCGCTGAACGTCTCGTAATTTTCCAAAGGCAATCCGGCGATCAAGTCCAAATGCTGATCGATCTTACCCGACTCCTTCACCTTCGTTACAGTACGCACTAGCTTCGACCAGTTTTGACGGCGCTGTACAGCAAGGTTGGTCGGGTCATTCGTCGACTGCACGCCAATCTCGAACCGGAATACGCCCGGCGGCGCATGCTCAGACAAATAATCCAACACCTCGGGACGCATAATGTCCGCGGTAATCTCAAACTGAAACACGCAGCCGCGATGGTTCTCAATAAGGAACTGGAACATTTCGAGTGCGTAATCCCGCTTAATGTTGAACGTACGGTCGACAAATTTAATCAGTTTGGCGCCAGAATCGATCAGATACAAAATATCTGCCTTCGTGCGGTCCATATCGAAATAACGAACGCCCACCTCAATGCTCGACAAACAGAACTGGCAGCTAAACGGACAACCTCTGCTCGTCTCAAAATAAACGATGCGGTTCGCCAGCGTCGGAATATCCTCCTTAAACCGGTAAGGTGAAGGCAGCGTAGCCAGATCCAGCTTCGGACGGCCCGGATTGACAAGAATCTCGACCCGGTCTGCACGCTGCTTCCGGTAAGCCAAGCCAAAAACCATATGGAACTTGGACGCGCCGCTAAGCTCGGTAAGCAGATGGTGGAAGGTCTCTTCCCCTTCTCCAACGACGATGAAATCAACTTCAGGAATCCGCTCCATCCAGAACTCAGTATCATAGCTGACCTCCGGTCCGCCAAGGACGATTTTCAGCTTCGGATTGATTTTACGCAGCATGCCGATAACCGTAATCGTCTCTTCGATATTCCAGATATAGCAGGAGAAGCCTACCACATCGGGATTACGGGAATACAGATCGGAGACGATGTTCATCGCCGGATCTTTAATGGTGTATTCAGCAATATCAATATCGAAGTCTTTCTCGCTATACGCCTTCAAACAACGAAGGGCAAGGGATGTGTGAATATATTTGGCATTTAGGGTGCTTAATACGACTTTCATAGCGTTACCTCTCTAACTTCAATCTAACTGAACCAAAATCACTACTATTGTACCGAATAGCCGGGCAAAAAAGAAGAGGCCCCCTTCAGCACCAATGCTGAGGGGTAACCTCATCCACTCTATCTTACCTATGCTAAAAAATAAATGATGGCATTAATCTCTAACTTTAATGATCAGCGTATTTTTCAATTGCATGTCGACTACCGTAAACGCCAGGCGCCACTTGTCGCTGCCGAGATCCGTCACTTCATCCGCTGCATAGCCGCGCGGCTTGAAGCCGTAAGTCCGGTCAAACTTGACCAGGAACTGAATTTTCTCGCCCGGAAGCATCCGGTTCAGCTCGGAGCCGATATTAATGGACCAGGAACGCAACTCCGCTGCGATTGAGCTTCCGTACATCATATAGAAAGAAGGATCGATATTCGCCGAAATAACGAGCCAGCCCTCGGAATCACGTTTTACTGACCAGTCCGTAAATTTAGCTGTTCCATCTTCCAACTGAACAGCGGAGAAATGCTTGTCCATCAGAGCGCGGATCGTATCTTCCGATTCACCTACCAGGGTAGCCGGGAGGGTCGGGTCCAGAAACTTCACATTGGCAGCCGGTTTATTGCCCAGGCTGCCAAGCATTAGCGTCGCATGACTTACGGCTACTGCAAAGTTCAGGTCTGCATTCGACGTGATGCCGGCAGATGTAATGCCGATCAGTTCTCCGTATTCATTGAACAGGGCACCGCCAGAGCTGCCGTGGTCAATTGGCGCACTCGTCTGAATATAACGGACGCCGTTCTCGTAGATGAAATTGCTGATCAATCCGTCAGACACTGTATTTTGCAAGCCCAGCGGGCTGCCGATTGCGATTACTTTATCGCCTTTGCGGGAGAATAGGTCATAACCCAGGCTTACCGGAGTGGCATCCAGCGGCTCTTTCATCTGGATGATCGCCAAGTCGGCTTTCTCATTGGCTGCGGCAACGCCGGCCACTTCCAGTTCATCGCCGTTTACGGTTACAACGGTTGCGGAGGAAGCGTCCTCCATAACGTGATAGTTGGTCAGAATCCAGTACTTCCCTACGACGATGCCGCTGCCTAATGCGCGGTTGGTCGTAATCGTTACAATGCTGTCATCGTATTGCTCTACCAGTTGTGCCGTCGTTAGCTTCACACGACTTGCTTCGGCATCCTTCATAATCTGCTGGTACAGCTTCCAATTCTCATATTCCTTCGTCGTAATGCGAATCGACGATTCCTTGCTGTTCCATTTCACATTCGCATCCAGCGACTCCGCGATAAAACGTGCAGGTACATATGTAACGCCATTTCGAACGACTGGCGCAGCATCAAGCTTTACCGATTTTCCATTGACGATCGCCGTTTTCTTGCCGACCTTAAGCGAGATGCTTACGCCGAATTTCGAGCCGATAATCGTCTCTGTTTTGGCTTCCCAGGATACGGTTGCGCCCAGCGCATCGAAGATCGGACGCATAGGCACGAGGGTAACGCCATCTTGCGTAAACGGAGCGGTCGTAAGTGTCAGCTTTTTATCGTCGACGTAGACCGAAATAGGCTTCGCTATCGTTGCTGGAGCAGCAAGCTTGGTCGCGCTTGAGACAGGAGCAACGGCAGCATTGGCAACTCCGCCGGACAGCGGTGCGAGCAGCAGGCTCGCGGTAATACAAGTGCTTAACAGCATTTTCAATCGTAGTGTTCTCACAGCGGTAATCCTCCATTTTTTTACTACATTCCCATAATGAATTCACAAGTTCTATTATCGTAACATTCCAGCGAGCTGTTTGTCTATGAAAACGGTTTTCATAGATTGGCAGTCAAACTTCGGGATAACGGAGGTCCGCTTTACGGCATCCCAATAGTATTGATAACCCAATCATGATATAGTGATTTCAGCAAGGAACATGCAGGAGGTTGTCAGCAATGCCCAAGAAACCGTTCAGCTCCACCAAACCGAAAACAAGCTTGCCTGACCGGAAATACCAGGTTGGCGAGGAAGCGGAGCTGCTCTCTTTTCTCATTACCCATCTCAATCAAGGCCGCAACTCGATTAAATCACTGCTCGCCCGCGGACAAGTATTTGTCGGCGAACGCGCCGAGACGAAATACAATTACATGCTGAAGCCGGGACAGCTCGTCTCGATTCGCAAGGAACGGTTGACGGAAACAGTTCCGCTGGCCGGACTCGTTATTTTGCATGAGGATGACGATATTATCGTCGTCAATAAAGATTCCGGACTGCTGTCGATTGCCTCGGACAAAGAGACCGATTTGACTGCCTATCGTCAATTAACCGCTCATGTGAGGGTCAACGATCCGAAAAGCCGGATTTTTGTCGTGCACCGTCTTGACCGGGATACGTCAGGCGTCATGATGTTTGCCAAAAGTGAAGCTGCTCAACAGAAGCTTCAGACCAATTGGCAAGAAATCGTCAAGGAGCGCTCCTATGTCGCTCTAGTTGAAGGCACGGTCAAAAAAACCGAAGGAACGATTAAATCCTGGCTGAAGGAAACGAGCACGCTGCGCATGTACTCCAGTGAACGTCCGAATGACGGACAGCTTGCCGTAACCCACTACAAGCTGCTCCAGGCTGGAAGGCAGTTTTCACTGCTTGAAGTTCATCTGGAGACGGGACGGAAAAATCAGATTCGCGTACACATGCAGGATATCGGCCATCCGGTCGTCGGGGACAAAAAATACGGCTCCAAAGCAAAGCCGATTCCACGGCTCGGGCTGCACGCCCGCGTCCTCTCTTTCGAGCATCCGTCATCCGGCAAGCTGATGCGGTTTGACACCGGCATACCGAAGCTGTTCTATAGTCCATTTAAGGGCGAGAAGTAGAAATAAACAGATTAATATAATGGAGGACAACGATAATAATGGAACTTTTAACGATTACAGGCTACAGCGTTGAATTTGTAAAAGATCCGTTTGGCATTTTAGCCGGACGGCGCTATGAATTTCTGATCGATCTCGATTTGGACGAGGAGGACGAGCTATATTCCGCCAAAGGTATATATTTGCGGGTCGTCTATGGGGTAGAGGACGGAAACGGCTCCATCGTTAAACATGACCTGATCGAAAAAGAAACCGAACGCCATCTCGACTTTGAGCTTGAGGATGATGAACTGGAAGAGCTCGCCGCTTTTTGCGCCGAGCACTATAAAGAGGCTGAGTAATAGTTCTGCCAAACTAAACCCAACCAAAACGCCCGCAGCCACTCCCTATATGGGATATGGATGCGGGCGTTTTTTTCATTTGTTACTATAAAGGGATGCGGTACGCCGATTGCTCTTCAATAATATGCTCTCCGTTGTTGTAAACCCACTTGAACGAAAATGAGTCGCCTGTATATCCCGTTCGATTGCGAATATCAGGCAAAATCACTTGCTCGAAGTTCTCCTGAATCGTCTGCTGCAAGCCAAGAATTCGCTGTTCATTGGCTTCGCGCAGCTTCTCCGCTTCCTCTTCCGTTTGCGCGGTCTGCATGAAGTAGGCGACACCGATCTCCTTGTCGCTCATTCCCTCCGGCAGCGGATAGCCCGAGCCCCGAAAAATTTCTTTTACCGTATCATTCCAATCCTGATATAAATCAATAGTGATTTCAAACATAACCTTTACCTCTCCTTATTGTAGAGCTACCAGTTCGAGCCTCCAGAAGAGTTGCCTCCATTATTGGAGCTGCCTCCGCTGGAGCCCGAATCCCATGAGCCTCCGCCAGAAGAGTTGCTGGACGATGACGATGACTGCTGCTGCTGCCTCATCATCTCCGCTCTGCGCTCTTCCGCTTCTACGGCTTCATAATCCCGGTGCATCTGATCGACGATCCGGGTTAGACCTGCCATTTCATTGATCGCTTGAGCGTACATGCCTGCCGCAATCATTTGCTTCGTATGCTCGCTCAATGAAGTAAAGTTGCTGCTGTAGGAATGGCGGTTGATTTTCGAGCCCGCTCTGCGGTAAACAGTATCATACATCGCCTGAGCTTCGCGCATGCGGCGCTCCGCTTCCCGTTTCTCCTCCAGCTTCCGGTTCACTTGCCCCTGAAGTGCATGTACATCGCTGTCGAATTGCTGGAGCTCGCTTTCGATCTCATCCATATGGAGCGGCGGCAATGACCAAACGCTGCTCAGCTTACGGTAGGCTTCTTCAATCGCCGTATAGGATTGCTGCCAGCCCTGATTCAGCGGCAGAGCCTCCCGTCTAACCAGCGATTGAATGCCTTCGAACTGGCTCCATAGGCTGTCGACCGACCGTTTCGCGCGTTGCTGCCGTTCGTCCAGCTCACGGAAGCTTCCTCTGCAATCGGCAATCGTATCGTCGCATTCATGATACCGGCCGAGCCAGCCGTCGATCAGCTCGCGCGCACGGTCATAATGCTGCTCACCATCTCCGGTTAAGAGATTCAATTCGGGGAGCTGACGGGCTGCCTCTTGAACGTCCGTCTTCATCTGCTCAAACCGCTCATGCAGTTGAAGCCAATGATGCTGCGAATAGGTCGCACGAATATAGCCAAACTGCTGCTCCAACTCGGCAATATCTTGTTTGAAGGGATGCTGCTTTTCCTCCAAATAGTCGATATCTTTACGGTTCAGCTTTTTCAGCTCCGCTTGCCGGTTCGCGATGCCGACAGCCTCAGCCAGAAGCCGGTCCGCTTCATCGCCAAGCTGTATCACCTGGTCCATCGCCCCCTCGCGAAGCCTTTCATGCAGCTTCTCCATTACAGTGCGGGCTTGATCCAGCAGCGCAAAAGGATTCAGTCGCATAATCGCTTTCCGGATTCCATTCTCATCGGTTATCCGTTCCATTTCAGCTCTTCGCTCTTCCGTTACGGCAGCAAAATCACGGTGCTTGCTCATATACCGCTCAATAGAGCCGATATGTCCAAGCAGCGTTCCGCTGTCCGTCCAGCTCTCGGTGGCAATCCGATCCGCCTCAATAGGATCAAATACCTCGAGACGATCCGCCTCTTCCAGCTTGATGCCCAACCGGTCCAGTTCGGCATAAATTAATGGAAGGGGATAGGACAACCGATTCCGCCATTCGTCTGTCTGCTTGCGCAGCTCCGGCAGACGTTCATGCAGATCATCCGTCGTCTTGCGCACATTGGCATCGGCCTCGACAATACGGCCGATTTCACCACGCAGCTCCGAAAGCTTCGATTCCGAGTCGTCCAGCGCTGCTTTCAGCGCGTCGTGCACGGCATTCAGCTTCGGATAGTGAAGCGGGAATATGCGCTCGCTCTCCGATTTTGTCCGCAGTTGATCAAGACTCACAATCAACTCCGACAAGCTTCGATCAATAGAGGCAACGAGCTGCTCGGTTTTCCCCTGTGTCAAGCCAACAAACGGCTTCAGGTCGGCATTGGCATGCTCCACCTCGACCATTAGACGGCCGGTTCTTTCCTTCTGGCGCGCAAGCTTGCGCAGCTTGAAGAAGGACACTGCGGCGGCCCACAGTACGCCAATCAAGGCGCATATGATTATCACCCAAAGAAAATTCAAGCCTTGCTGTGATCGCGAGCTTTCCAGCACAGGCTGCTGATGTACAGATGGATTCGTTACGCTCGGCCGATCCGAGCCGACATTTCCGCCATTTCCTTGGGACGCCCCGCTGCCACCTGATCCTGATTCAGATCCAGATCCTACAGCTCCGGTTTGACCTTCATCGGGCGTTTCGGTGACCGGCGGAGCCTCCAGCAAATTGACAGCATCCATAAGTGACAATGATGCCTGGACGAAATCACCATTTCTTGCCGAAGGAATAAAGTGCAAATTAACAAGTTCGGTCAGCTTCGACTCCGTGCCGTCGCCATTGCCGTCATAATCGTTAGGCAATTGATCGATCGCAGCCTGAAGGCCCGGATTGTTGAAATTCATCTCGATCCGTCTTTCATTCTTGGAAATAACGAGCAGCACATCTCCGGTTTGAAGCTTCCACGTTTTATAAGCCTTGGTGGCAAATGCTGCAGAATCCTCCCCATCCAGACTGTTGATGGTCAATACATAAAATTGATATAAACCTGATTGGGCGGCTTGCTCCAGCTCATCCAACCGGTTATCGTCGAACATCGCTGCGGCATCCTGAATATGTCCTTCCGGCTTATCCGGCACAGCAGCGGCAAACATCGCTGCAGGCAAGGCCACTGCCAGCCAGAGCACAAGCGGCAGCAACAATATGAATCGTTTCAAGAGCGAACCTCCCTCCCCATCCTACAACGAATGGACCTTTTACACCTTTTTACGTTAGTTTACGACACCTCGTTGCACGTAGCAATGCATAACAAAGAACCCGGCATGCGAATGCCGGGTTCTTTGTTTATCCAATCGGGTAATGGCAGGCGGCAAAATGATCTGTCCCCACCTCACGCAAAGCAGGCTCCTCATTACGGCAACGGTCAGTTGCAGCCGGACACCGCGTATGAAACCGGCAGCCTCCTGGCGGATTAGCCGGCGAAGGAATCTCGCCTTGAATGGCGATGAATTCCCGTTTGCGTGCCGGATCAGGCTGAGGAATGGAGGATATAAGTCCTTTCGTATAGTAATGGGCTGGATTTCGAAACAGTTCTTCACTTGGCGCAATTTCCACCAGCTTGCCCAAATACATAACGCCGATCCGATCGGAAATATGTCTTACAATATTGAGGCCATGCGCGATGAACAGATAGGTCAGATTCAACCGCTGCTGCAAATCCTTCATTAGATTGACGATTTGCGCCTGCACCGACACATCCAGCGCTGACACTGCTTCATCTGCCAATATAAATTGGGGACGAAGCGCAATCGCTCTGGCGATGCCAATGCGCTGTCGCTGACCGCCTGAAAACTCATGCGGATAGCGATCATACCAGGAAGGATTGAGCCCTACAAGCTCCAGCAACTCCTCCACCCGTGCTCTGCGTTCTTTGCCGCTCAGCGCCTTTTCATGGACGCGCAGCGGCTCGCCGATTATCTCGCCAACTGACCATCTGGGATTAACCGAGCCTTGCGGGTCCTGAAACACAATCTGCATATCACGCCTTGCGCGCCGCAGATCTGCCCCGGACAGCTCTGTCAGGCTTTGACCGCGGAAGCTGACGTTGCCTTCCGTAGCCGCTTCCAGCTGAAGCAGCACTCTGCCAAGCGTAGATTTGCCGCTGCCGGATTCCCCAACAAGTCCAAACGTCTCGCCTTGACGAATAGCGAACGAGACCTGATCAACTGCACGAATACGGGACTGAGAGCGGTTAAGAAGCCCTCCGCGAATCGGATAGTGCTTAGACAA
This sequence comes from Paenibacillus radicis (ex Gao et al. 2016), assembly GCF_014641555.1. Lineage (GTDB taxonomy): Bacteria > Bacillota > Bacilli > Paenibacillales > Paenibacillaceae > Pristimantibacillus > Pristimantibacillus radicis. The sequence continues at coordinate 130,886 of NZ_BMHY01000007.1, read as the reverse complement.
CCCTTCCACCTTGAATAGCAATTCAGAGGCGGACAACTCATCGATCTTGCTGCCCGATGTATTAGACTTCACCTCTAATTGGAGACGATCCGCAGTAATGGATTCCGCATCCAGATGATCTTTCTTGTCCAACACAACACGCTCGCCCGTCTCAGCCGTCTTCTCTGCCAAAGCCGGATACCAGGATTCGGATTGGACCAGCCGCTCGGCATGCCAGCATGCGGAGAGACGGCCATTCACCTCGGCAAGCGGCGGCGTTTCATTCAAACATTGTTCAGTTGCATAAGGACAACGCGGATGAAAGCGGCAGCCGCTTGGCAGCTCGGACAGGTTCGGAATTGAACCTTGAATGGCGTACAGTCTGGCATTCCGGTCGCTATCCATCGTTGTAATGGATTGAAGCAGCCCTCTCGTATAGGGATGATGAGGCTGGTCAAAAAGCTGTACAGCCGTCGCCTGCTCAACAACCTGACCCGCATACATGACGATGACCCGATCCGCCATCTCGGCGGCGATCCCCATATCATGCGTGACGAGCAATATCGCCATGTTGAACTCTTGCTTCAGCTCCTGTAACAGATGCAGAATTTGCGCCTGTATCGTCACATCAAGCGCAGTTGTCGGCTCGTCGGCGATCAGCAGCTCAGGGCCGCAAGCAAGTGCCATTGCGATCATTGCCCGTTGAAGCATGCCTCCTGAGAGCTCATTGGGATACTGCTTCATCCGAACCTCAGGCTCAGGAATTCCAACCCGCCGAAGCAAATGTACGGCATGCTCCCATGCTCCCGCCTTATTGCTCTGCTTATGCCGCAAGATGACTTCTATAATTTGACTGCCTACAGTAAACACAGGATCAAATGCTGCCATCGGCTCCTGAAAAACCATCGCCATTTTTTTGCCGCGCAGTGCCCGCAGCTCCGATTGCGGCATCGTCGACAGCTCTTCTCCGTCCAGAACGATTGAACCGCCGGAGATAATGCCGTTCTCATAATCGATTAACCGCATGATGGACTTTGAAGTAATCGTTTTGCCGCTGCCGGATTCCCCGACCAGACAGACCGTCTCGCCAGCCTCTAAATGAAGCGACACATCCGATATCGCCCTCAGTCTTCCTTTAGCGGTTGTGAAATCGACCGATAACCGGTCAATGGCCAAAAGCTGGCTCATATCGTTCCTCCTTTCATTAGTTGATGCAGCTCTCGACGATTTATACAGCATGCTTCGTGCAGTATATGGAGTACGACATGCTTAGTGCCGTCATCAGCCCCGGCTGCGCTTCGGATCAAGCCGGTCCCTCACCCGGTCGCCCAAAATGTTCACCGACAAAACGAATAGCGTAATCGCCAGTCCTGGAAAGGTGCAAATCCACCAGGCAACGGTCAAATACCCTCTGCCTTGAGAGAGCAGCGCTCCCCAGTCGGGAATTTCCTTAATCGTGCCGAGCCCAAGAAAGCTTAGTCCCGCTCCGGTCAAAATCGAAGAGCCAATTCCGATTGCCGCCATGACGAACATAGGCGATAACGAATTCGGCAGCACATGCCGCCAGAAAATGACCGGACCGGTTGCACCGATCGATCGTGAAGCCGTAATGAAAGGTCTCGCCTTCATGCTCATGATCTGCCCCCGCATCACTCTGGCGTACCCGGGAACCGTAGCGGCTGCGACAGCCAGCACGACATTCGTCAGGCTTGGCCCCAGCGCCGCGGCAATGGCAAGCGCCAGCAGAACGCCGGGAATCGTCATCAGCACATCAACTAGCCGCATCAGCACGGTGTCGATTATGCCGCCTGCATAACCTGCCAACGCACCGATTAATCCGCCCGTAATGCTGCCGACCAATACAGAGACGAAACCGATGATGAGTGAATCACGGCTGCCGTATATGACGACGCTGAGCACATCCCGGCCAAAATAGTCCGTGCCGAGCGGATGCGCCCAGCTTGGATGAAGAAGCACTTGATCTGCCTGCATTGCCGTAGGGGAATAAGGTGCAAGCCACTGCGGTACAATCGCGCACAAAATAATAATCGCAACCGCAATTGCCGCGCCGTATACGAATAAATCGGAGGCAGAAAGTTTGCTTCTATTAAATCGTGGAAGTCGGAGCAGCCTTCTCCTTGCAAGCGAGAGGCCGCCTGATACCGCTGCTTCTTTCATAATTGGAAACGCCCCTTTCTAACTCGCCCGTCTTACGCGAGGATCGATGAATGAATAGGACAGATCGACAAGCAGATTGACGATGATATACACGACCGCTGAGAAAAACACAACACCCTGTACCACCGGCAAATCCTTTGCCATAATGGCATCCGCAATAATGCGGCCTATTCCCTGACGCGAGAATACCGTCTCGATAACGACGGTTCCGGCCAGCATTTCACCAACAATCATGCCAATCATCGTAATCGCCGGTATTAGGGCGTTGCGGAGCGCGTGCTGGTACATAATCGCCCGCTCGGACAGCCCTTTGGAACGAAGCGTGACGATAAAGGACTCGTTAATGACATCCAGCATACTCGTTCGCACCATTCGGACGATAAAGCCCGCACCAACAAGGCCAAGCGTAAGTGAAGGCATAATTAAAGATTTGAATCCGCTTGAACCCATCGCGGGCAGCCACCCTAGCTGAACGGAAAAGATTAGAATGAGCAATATGCCCGACCAGAAGGTCGGCATCGAAATGCCGAACAATCCGATTAGTCTGGCCAGCAAATCGATAGGCTTGTTGCGGTGAATGGCCGACAGCACGCCTAGTACAATTCCGATCACAACAGCGATTGCCGAGCTCATCGCCGTTAGTGCCAGCGTCGCAGGAAAGTGCTTGATGATTTTCGGCAATACCGGATCCGAATTCAGCATTGAGTTGCCGAAGTCGCCATGCAGCAGATTAACGAAGTATTCAGCGAAACGAACGTAAAACGGACGATCCAAGCCAAGCTGATGCCGCATGTTGGCGATCATCTCGGGCGTGGACTCGGCGGGATCCAGCATCATGAGAGCAGGATCGCCGGGCAGTACGTTCATAATGATGAAGACGACGATCAACGCTCCAATCAGCACAAGAAGGGAAGTATAGATCCGTACAAAAACGGATTTGCCCATGCTGCAGCAGCCCCCTTATTTCGTCAAGTAGGTATCATTGAAGCGCGGATAGGCAAGCGCATCAAGTTTGATTTGCTGAACACGGTTAGAAGCAGCTATCGTATATGGAAATACGTAGATCGGAATAATGAGGGCATTATCGATAACATGATGCTGAACCTGCTTGTAAATTTCAACCCGCTTCGCTTCGTCCTTCTCTACCGCCCCGTCTTCAAGAAGCTTGTCGAGCTCTGCATTGGAGTAGCCATGCAGCGTCGGGCGGCCTGTTGGAGCAGCCGTATGGTAGAACGGATAGAGCGAGTTTGGATCGGCATTGACTTGACTGTTGCCGTAAATATCGTAATCATCGTTAACGAAAATTTGGTTGACGTAATCTTTCGTAATGTCGACCTTAACGTCGACCCCGATTTCCTTCAACTGCTGCTGGATAATGGCTGCAATGTCATTGCGTTTTTCACGATTCGGGGAAGCGTCGACATAATGCAGCGTCAGCTTCTTGCCATCCTTCTCCCGAATGCCATCGGCGCCCTTCGTCCAGCCGAGCTCATCCAGCAGCCCGTTGGCTTTATCAAGATCCTTCTTAACTCCATTCTCCAGCGACGCATCATAACCGAGCGTAACTGGCGCAAGCGGCGACCATGCTTGATCATAAGTTCCTAAATAGAGCGACTTGACGATGGAAGTAACGTCAATAGCCGACTGCAGCGCTTGTCTCGCTTTGAGCTCATTCCACGGTTGCTTTCTTTGGTTGATGAACAGCGTATACGGCAAGCCGCCCGTATTCGTCGACAGGAGCTGGAATTTTGAATCATTCTTAATGGAAACGATATTTTGCGGCGGAACGGTTTCCGCTGCCAGCACTTGGCCGCTTTGTACGCTGCCGATGCGAGTTGCTTCTTCCGGTACGATTTTGAAGCTGATTTTATCCAAGTAAGGAGCGCCTTGGTTTACTGCCGTTTCATTCGCCCATTTGTAATCGGGATTGCGCTCAATAACGATCTCCGAGTTTTCATCCCACTTCACAAACTTGAACGGACCGGAGCCAACCGGATGCGTTGCGAACTGCTCGCCGTACTGTTTGGCAGCCGTCGGCGAAACGATGCCTAGCGTGCCTTGGGAGATATTGCGCAGAAACGCTTGCGACGGGGAAGCCAGCTTCACTTCAACCGTATATTCATCTATCACTTTGGAGGATTGATAAGGCTGAATGAGCGCAAACGCATTGGATACCTTCGTCGCCGGATCGATAACCCGGTCGAAGTTGAATTTGACTGCCTCCGCGTTAAACGGCGTGCCGTCATGGAATTTAACGTCGTCGCGCAGCTTGAACGTATACGTTAGGCCGTCCTCCGATATCGTCCATTCTTTCGCCAGCCAAGGTTTTACCGAGCCGTCAGGCAGTTGTACAACCAAATTGTCATACAGATTGTTAATAATACGGACACCGACTGCCAGACCATTCGTATGCGGATCAAGCGATACCGGCGACGTTGCCAGCGCATAGGTCAACTCGCCTCCTTGAACAGGAGCTTTTGTTTCCTCAGCTTTAGCGGGACTGGTGTTTCCTTCTTTATTCGAAGCGGAGCTGCACCCCGTCAGTGCAATAATTGCAGCGAGCGTCACGGCTCCGAATTTCCACCAGCTTAATTTTCTACCCGTCTTCATTGTCATTTCCCCCTCTTATGCAAGCGATCCGTTCGCAATCGTTTCTTGCGTCTCTCTTTGTTTGGTATAACGGTTAACCGGAACTGGAACTCCCAAGTGGCCGCGGAGTGTGTCATGCTCGTATTCCGTACGGAACAATCCGCGCTCCTGCAGGATCGGCACGACAGATTCAACGAATTCAGTTAATCCGTTCGGAATCGCTTCTCCAATAATGAAACCGTCGGCAGCACCTTCCTCGAACCATTGCTGAATAAGATCAGCCACCTTCTCCGGTGTCCCGATAAATGCCGGACGCGGCGTTGCTTCCTGCTGCGCCACTTGGCGAAGCGTAAGCCCCTTTTCTGCAGCGTTGCGCTTAATCCGGTCCGTTGTGCTGCGGAAGCTGTTTTGCCCCAGCTCGCCCAAATCCGGAAACGGCTCGTCAAGCGGATATTGCGAGAAATCGTGATGCTCGTAGTAGCGGCCGAGATAGGCCAGTGCATGCTCGATATCCACCAGCTCAGCCAATTGAAGGTATTTGCGCTCGGCTTCTTCTTCCGTCGCCCCGACAATCGGTCCAATTCCCGGCAAAATAACGATTTCGTCTCTAGACTTGCCGAACGATGCCGCTCTCGTTTTTACATCCTCATAAAATTGCTTGCCCTGCTCAATCGTCTCGTGGTGTGTGAATACGGCATCAGCTTCTTTAGCGGCCAGCGTCTTGCCGTCCTCCGAGGAACCGGCCTGGAATACGACAGGCTGTCCTTGCTTCGATCTGGCAATGTTCAAAGGCCCTTGCACCGAGAAAAACTCGCCTTCATGATTTAAGCGGTGCAGCTTCTCTGGATCAAAGAACACGCCGGATTCCTTATCGCGAGTAAACGCATCGTCCTCCCATGAATCCCACAGACCTCGGGCCACCTGCAAATACTCCGTCGCGATCCGGTACCGCTTTGGATGATCGGGATGCTCTTTTTTACTGAAATTGTTAGCCGTTGCAGCCAGAGGAGAAGTAACGACATTCCAGCCTGCTCTTCCTCCGCTTATATGATCCAGCGAGCTGAACTGTCTGGATACCGTGAATGGCTCGCTATAGGAAGTAGACAATGTGCCGACTACGCCAATTCGCGAAGTAACGGCAGCAAGCGCAGACAGCACCGTTATCGGTTCAAACCGATTCAGGAAATGCGGGATCGATTTCTCGTTAATATGCAAACCGTCAGCGATGAATACGAAATCGAATTTGCCTGCCTCCGCTTTTTGCGCTTGGCGTGTGTAATGTCCGAAATTGACGCTAGCGTCGGTGATGGCATCAGGATGTCTCCAGCCTGAAATGTTGCCCCCTACTCCGTGAAGTGCTGCGCCCAGCTTAAGTTGACGTTGTTTAGCCATGATGAATGCCTCCCAAAATGTAATTTTTATAATTCCTATTGGTTTTGTCGACTTTAATATTGAAACGAGTTTATCATTGCAGACAGCCATTCGGCTAATAGAGCTTTTCTATTGAAAAATAAATAATATCGATTCGTGCTTGGCTCATAACGAATGCTGCTTGCAGCAGTTGTCCCTTCTGCGGCATCTAAAGAAAAAGGCTCTCTGCCGGGGCGCCGCACATCCCTGACAGAAAGCCTTTAAAAATTGGTTGAACATTCAAACCTGCAAACGACACAAAAGCCCCTGTAAACGGGGGCTTCTGTATCGTCTTAAGAACGGAAAAACTGCGGCAAGTAAGCTTTATTCCGCTCCAGCATCTCATCCAGCATACGCTCGGCTGCATTCACCGAATCGATCAGCGGATGGTTCGTTAAGGCAAGCAGAGCCGTATCCCGGCTGCCCGTGACGGCCGCTTCAATCGCTAACTGCTCATACGTTTTCACCGCATGAATAAGGCCTTTCACGGCTGGCGGCACCGTCTCCACCTGCTGCGGGATAGGGCCGTCTTTCGTCACGATGCAATTCACTTCAATGCAAGCATCTTCTGGCAGGAAGTCGAGAATGTCGCCGTTGCTCACATTCAACGTCTGAATATCGCCGGTATCGTTGTAGAGCGATTTCATCAGCTTGACCGCAGCCTCGGAATAGTAAGCCCCACCACGCTGCTCCAACTGCTTCGGCTTCTCGGCCAGCTCCGGATTTTTATAAATTTCGAACAGCTCGTCCTCCAGCCGCTTGACCGTTTCAGCCCGTGACTCGCCTTTAGCTGCCAGCGCTTGCTGCTCCTCCAGCATCTCGCGGTGCAAATAGAAGTATTTCAAGTAATAAGAGGGAATCGCGCCGAGTGACTTAATTAAGCTCTCGTTCCATGCGGACTGCGGCACATTAGCGGCAGTGTAGCCGCTGCGGCTCCCGAGCAGCTCTTCCAGCTTGGATTCACCGTCGACTGTAATGCGGCTAATCCAGTGCAAATGGTTGAGGCCCGCAAATTCACAGGAAATGCGTTCAACAGGCACCCCATACAAACCAGAGAGCCATTTGTACGCCGCGATCGGAGAATTGCATAGGCCGATTGATTTAATCGAGGAATGCTTATGAATAGCCTCCGTTACCATGCCTGCTGGGTTGGTGAAGTTAAGCAGCCACGCATCAGGGCAAAGCTCCTCCATATCCTTGCAGATGTCCAGCAGTACCGGTATCGTGCGAAGCGCCTTCATCATGCCGCCCGCACCAGTCGTCTCCTGCCCGATCATCCCGTACTTCAACGGAATCGTCTCATCCCAGCCGCGCGCTTCCAGCAAGCCAATCCGCATCTGGGTCGATACGAAATGAGCGCCGGTCAACGCCGCCCGCCGGTCCATCGTCAACGTTACCTTAATCGGCAGTCCGGATTTCTCCACCATACGCTGCGCCAGACTCCCCACAATAGACAGCTTATGGCTGCCTGCATCTATATCGACGAGAGCGATTTCCGTTACTGGAAAAGATTCATAATTCGTAATAAAGCCTTCTATTAATTCCGGTGTATAAGACGAACCGCCTCCGATGACGGCAACCTTTAGTCGTGTACCCATTGTGTCTGTCTCCCTTCGATTGCCAAGTCGGCTTTTAAATGATCGTAGACAACAGCTTCGATCTGCTTCCCGCTTCGCTCCATCGCCAGCAGAATCGCTCCGGCGGCCGGCTCCATCTCCAGCACCTTCAGGCTGCAGCCCGGAGCCGTCTCTTTCACGATCTGCTCGATATACGGAACGATAAAGCGGCTGTCAGCACGCGTAAGCAAGCTGCCCACCATAACCAGATCAAACACATCCTGCTCCATGCCCAACCGTCGGATGACGGTGCTTGCCGTTAGTCCCAGCTCAACGCCCTGCCGCTGCAAAATTCGCCGTGCTGCCTCATCGCGGTCCGCCGCATCAAAGAGCAGTTTCGCAAGCGTATTCGGGACGCTTCGGCTTCCTCCGTCCAAATATGCGGAGAACATCGTCTCTACTTCCTCATAACCCAAAGCTTCAAGCGTCAGAGCCGTTAAAGCCGTCGGCTGTTCTCTGCCCTCCCATGCCCGGATAACGGTGCGGAACACTTCTACGGCCAATTCGCCGCCCCCGCCAAAATCGCCAAATAGATAACCAAAGCCGCCGCATTGCAATTCATCGCCCCGCGTATTTACGCCGTAGCTATTCGTACCGCTTCCGCAAATGACGACAACGCCGCTCGACTGCCGCGTTCCTGCACGAAGGCCAATCACCGTATCACAGACGACGTCGTGGCGGGCAAATCCCATCGCTGCAACCATCGGCCGCAAAATACGATAATCTTCCTCCCGGTCAGCACCTGCTAGTCCAAACAAGGCGAAATCGATAGCTTCGGCTTTGAGCTTTGCTTGCGTCAATGCCTCCTGCACCGCCTCCCTAATGCTGCGGTCAGCAAGCGCCACTCCCAACTGATGATTGCCGCACCCGCTTTTACCCATCCCGACAATGCGTCCCGCTTCATCCGTCACGACGGCAATTGTCTTGCTTCCACCGCCGTCTACACCAAGGTAGTAAGTCAAATATGATCTCTCCCATATAATTACTAGACACAGGGACCAGCCTGCTCCCGGCTGCCGCCCTTCCGGCAGTTGCAGGGTTGCGATGACCGGTCCCGTTAGCCCTTATCTATGCTTCTGTCTGCTGCGCTTTATTTGTTAAGCTTCGCTTTATTCTCTTGCCACTTTTCCGTTTTGAATGCGAGGAGCTTTTCATAGCCCGCTTTCTGGGCATCGTTCTCGGCTTTGTCCAGGATAGACAGAACCTCTGCTTCCGAATTTGCGTTCATGACCGCCTTCGCTCTGGTTTGCTCGTAGATGGATAAAATGTTTTGCGCGATAATGCCTTCCGCGGAATCGCCCGCTGGATCAAGATTGACATATTCCGTCGTATTGAATTGGGTTTTCCAAGTAATCGTAGACTGCCAATACGTCTCCCAATTCCGCTTGTCCTCCGGCAGCGTCATTTCGAATTTCGTCTTGGAGTTGTCGACATACACCGTGTTGCCGTTCCATTGGAAGTTGACGGTGGAATTCATCAGCTCGTCACGGCCTTTCGGGTCGTTCACGAATTTATCCGTAAACAGCGGCGCATCCTCTGCATCTACCCCATCCCAGTACAAGCCTTCCGGACCCCACATAATGGTGCGCTGCCCTTCTGGACCTGTGAACCAGTCGAGGAAAGCAAAGATCGCTTCCGGATTTTTAGCTGATTTCGTAATGACGTTGACGTTCCAGCCCAGCTGCTTATAGTCGCCAGGGAATATTTTGTTTTTGTCCAGGCCGGCCTTATGTACAGGCCACACCATAATATAACCGGCATTCGGATCTTGCGATTTAAGCTGCGAATTGCCTTTCGATCCAAACTCCGTCGGACTGGAAGCAGCATAGACAGCGATTTTCCCTGTAACAACTTTTTGCTCGACCTGCTCCAGCTTTTGCGTAAATGTATCCTGCGAGATAAGCTTTTCCCGGTATAATTTATTCGTAAATTGCAGCAGCTCACGGTACACCGGATCTGCAAACAGCGAAGTAAGCTTGTCGCCATTTGGTACAGCAATCATCTGATTGAACGTATACGGACGGTTCTCGGCGAATGCCGATACCATTACGTCCATTCCGGCAGCCAGCTGGCCCAGCTCAAGCGGAACAACATCCGGATATTTCGCTTTCACTTGATTCAGGTAAGCATAAAGGTCATCGGTCGTTTCCAGGCTTGGCGATCCAAGCTCCTCATAAATCTTTTTGTTTACCAGATAACCCGCGTTGCCGTTAGGCTGCGTCGTATACCAGTTCGGGAACTGATACAGCTTGCCGTCCGGCGATCTGAGCATATCGATCGTTGAATCGCCCGCCCATTTTTTCAAATTCGGATATTTATCCAAATAATCGTCAAAAGCAACGAGCATCCCTTCGGAACGAAGCTTCTCCACATCCGGTCCGCGTTCCATCCAGATGACGTCCGGCAGCTTCTGCGACACGATCATCGTGCTCAGCTTGTTTTTGGCAGCGCCGCCTGAGCTAATCGGCACGACGTTCACCTTTTTATTGTCTTTAATCCATTTGGTCGCCAGATCCTCGCCCCAAGTTGGCATGGTATACCAGTCATAATGGCCGTAGAACGAAAACTCGAGCGGCTCCTTGCCGAGCTCATAGGCTCCGCCTGCTTGCTCCGTGCCTGTATTGCCCCCGTTGCCACCCTTATCTGTTCCTGGCTTACTGTTGTTGTCCGCATTCGAACAACCTGTTAAAGCGGCTACGATGACCAGTGTGACTGACAGTGCTGAAAGAAATGCTTTATTCATCCTTTTCATGCATTATCCCCCCATGCTTTTTATGGTTAAAGGCATTTGCCTTAAACCTGCGGCTACTCTTTAAGCGACCCAATCAATACGCCCTTGACGAAATATTTCTGAACAAATGGATATACAAGCAAAATCGGTACAGTTGCCACCATCATCGTAGCCATCGACAGCGATTTGGTCGTAACCGCTTTCATTTGATTCAATCTGCCTTGCGCAGCCGAGTCCATATTCTGCATCTGTTCCAGCATAATGTTTGAGTTCAGTATCTGCTGAAGCTTCGTCTGAATCGGCAGCAAATCGACGTTCGAAATGTAAATGCTCGGTGCAAACCAGTCATTCCAGTGATAGACCGCGGTAAATAGTGAAAGCGTCGCGATAACCGGACCGGACAGCGGCAAAATGATGCGGAAAAAGATGCCCCAGTTGGACGAACCGTCGATCTGTGCCGACTCCTCCAGCCCCTGCGGGATGCCGATGAAGAACGTCCGGAAAATAATCATATTCCACACACTGATAATGCCGGGAACGACCATCACCCAAAAGGAGTTCATCAAACCAAGCTTCTGAATGAGCAAATAGCTGGGAATTAAGCCGCCGCTAAAATACATCGTGATGATACAGAGCACCATATATACTTTTCTGCCGATCAGCTTTCTTTTTGTCATGCCGTAAGCCAGAAGCGCCGTTCCCGCAATGGAGACGACTGTGCCCAAGACCGTACGCAGCACCGATATGATGAAGCCGTCCACCAGCCGTTTGTCCTTAAAGACGACCTCGTAGTTCTCGAGCGTGAAAGCTCTAGGCCAGAACGTAATGCCGCCAAGCATCGTGTCGCTGCCGTTATTGAATGAAATGACCGCTGCGTTCCAAAACGGGTACAGAGCCGCAAAGCCCAATACGAACAGCAGCGTGTAGTTAATTCCGATGAATAACCGGTCTCCGGTCGACAATCTCATCGCCTTGCACGCTCCTTCCCGCTACCATAAGCTGTTGCCCGATTTGCGGGCCGCATAGTTTGCGCCAGCCAGCAATGCAACGCTGATCAACGCTTTGAATAGTCCGGCGGCTGTCGCATACGAGTACCTGGAATTTTGAACCCCAACCCGGTACACATAAGTATCAAGCACCTCGCTTACTTCCCGCAGGCCGGGATTGCCCGCAAGCAGCAAAATATCGTCGAAGCCGGCGTTCAGCAGGTTGCCGATAGCCAGTATCGAGAAGACGACGATAACGGGCATGATCGAAGGCACGGTGATGGAAAAGATTTGCCGGATTCTGCTCGCACCGTCAATAGAAGCTGCCTCGTACAAATGCGGATTAATGCCCGCGATGGCCGCCAGGTAAACGATCGATGCGAAACCGATTTCCTTCCAAACCCCCGTCGTGACGAGAATCGACCAGAAATATCGGGGCTCCACGAGAAAGTTAATTGGATCCTTGATCAGATGCAGGCTTTGCAGCAGCATGTTCACGCTGCCGTTGTCCGTGGACAACATGGAGATAACAAAGCCCGACACTATGACCCAAGACAGGAAGTGAGGCAAGTAGCTGATCGTTTGCACAAGCCGTTTGAAGTGCCTGCTGCCCACCTCGTTAAGCATAAGCGCCAGCAGGATGGGTGCCGGAAAGCCGACCCCCAGCTTCAGCAAGCTGATCACGAGCGTGTTGCGCATAACATTCCAAAACTCCGGTGCATTGAAAAACATTTCAAAATGCTTGAACCCGACCCAAGGACTGTTCATAAACCCTTTAAACAAACTGTAATCCTGGAAAGACATCAGCACGCCGTACATCGGAACGTAGCAGAACAGCAAGACAAGCAGCAATCCCGGTACGACCATAAGCTGAATATCCCATTGCTTGACGATTCGGATCAGAAGACTTTGCCTTCTATACGTCTGTTTTTCTGCGTGCAATCGAATTTGCGGCATCGCATCCCCCTCTTTTGCGAAAAGTCAACTTTACGTCATCTTTTATCACATGAAGAAGTTACGTCCTTCGCAACTTCTTACCTCCTTATTGTAGCTTCTCTTTCCGGGACATTCTTCGCCTAAACCGTTAGAAACTGACACAATCTTACTGGTATTAGCCTTGCAGACGTCTGGACTCCTTCGGAGAGGCGCCAATATGCTTTTTGAACAGCCGGTTGAAATTGGATAACGTTCTGAAACCGCATTCAAGAGCAATGTCGGTAATCTTCATTTGATTGTTTTCGAGCATGCCGATTGCGCTCTCCAGACGAATGTGGATGAGGTATAGAAGCGGGGGCATCCCGACGGCGCGTTTGAAAATATCACTGAAGCGGGAAGGGCTGAGGTAGACGAGCGCAGCAAGCTCCGCAAGCGTCCAATTGTGGGCGAAATTGCGTTCCATTTCGATAATGACATAGCGCATTTTATCCAGCTGACGCTCGCTGATCTGGTTAGCCGCACCTGCAGCAGCCTCGATTCGGAACTCGCGGTTAATGGTAGCAAGAAACCGGAGCAGCAGCGAATAAACGATCGTCGTGTGCGATCGCAGGCCGTTCGTATGCTCCTCTTGCAGCTCCAGCAGCAACGAGCGCAGCTTATGAATACGCGGATGTTGGCGGTCCAGCAGGTTGGTAAAGTTAACGCCCATTTCCCGGTACGGACTTAATATTTCGGGATCAAGCCGCAAGCTGCTGATCAGCCAGGAAGGGTCAAAGGAAATGACGAGCATTACGAGGTCCTTCGTTTCATAGGCGCAGTGCAAATCATTGGAGTTAATGAGCAAAATATCGCCCTGCTGAAATTCAAATTGACGGCCGTTAATGATGTAATAACCCGTGCCGGATTTGATCAGATTAATTTCGAGCACATCATGCCAATGAAGCTTCTGATAGTAGCTTTCGACGCCAATCGTATCCCCGATAAACAAGGGATAATGCTTTGCCAATCTTACTTTTTCTCTCGGAATATCTCCGCCTCTGATCGTAGTCATTGTTAGGGACCCCTCTCGACGTTTTCTGATAAGTCAGAATAATGGCATGATTATGTTGTCATAAAAACTCTCATCAGACAAGCTGTTTTTTACAAAAAAATAATTTGGGGTGGGCTAAAGCAGCGGAACTGCACGCAATTTGCCGCCATAAAGCGGGGTCGCTGCGCGCTTTGGTTCATGCTGCCGTTCTTGATTCCATCTATCTATTCGCCTTCGCGATAGGGTGATGGATAGAACCTGCGAAAAGTCATCATGAACTCAAATCGCTCCGCTCTCCCCATACGAGCAAACTGCCGCCATCTTCGAGCCAAATAAAAGGGTCGCTGCGCGCTTTGGTTCATGCTGCCGTTCTTGATTCCATCTGTCTATTCGCATACGCGATAAGTTGATGGAGAGAACCTGCGAAAAGTCATCATGAACTCAAATCGCTCCGCTCTCCCCATGCGAGCAAACTGCCGCCAGCTTCTAATCAAGAGACGGGGTCGCTGCGCGCTTTGGTTCATGCTGCCGTTCTTGATTCCATCTGTCTATTCGCATACGCGATAAGTTGATGGAGAGAACCTGCGAAAAGTCATCATGAACTCAAATCGCTCCGCTCTCCCCATGTGTGCAAACTGCCGACAGCTTCGAATCAAAATGTAAAAATACAGGTTGTACTGCGCTATATCGGCGATTTCTCGCATCAAAATGTAAATGTGCAGGCTGATTGGCTAAAAAAGAGCCGATATGGCGAAATGGAGCGATTTCAAATGTACTTTTGCATTTTGAATGCTATTTTGGGCATTTTGAGGCTAATCTAAATGTACATTTGCATTTTGATTGTCTTTTAGAATGGGCGGGGGCATTTGAGAGGGTAGCGGAGATTTTCTCTCTGCGGAAGGCAATGCGTGCATGATTGGGAGGTTGCCCTGTATGGTTTGCACCGCTAACCTGCCTTCGTCTCTTTCGCCAATGGCGCAAATACAGTATTCTAGGGGAGTCAAGGTTTGATTACACAGGATTGAAAAGGAGGGCATTCAGCATGCCGCAATTGACTTTCAGAGGCGTTCCCGCCGACAAACTGCTGACCGTAGGCGAGGCACTCGCTGCCGATCTGGCCGCTATTTGTGACTGCGGAACCGATAATTTTACGATGGATGTGCTGCAGACCATATCCGTGTATGGCGGAAGCAGCAGCGATGCCAGCTATCCGTTTGTGGAAATTGGCTGGTTTGAACGGGGACAGGCTGTTAGAGACCGTGTGGCGGAGGCCGTTACGGCAAGGCTGCAGGAGATCGGTATTGCCGATTCCGAAATCGCCTTTCGGGTGTATAGAGAAGACAGCTACTACATAAACGGCGTTCCCTGCAGTTGACAAAAAAGCCCGGCTGGACGGAAGAATTCCATCCAGGCCGGGCTTTATCATCCTATTTTACACGGCTGGCATTTGCGATTTCGCGTTGCAATCCCGGCATACACCCTGAAAGTCCAACCGGTGATCGCTAACGGTAAAACCAAACTCCGCCAATACCCGATTCTCCAGCGGCAGCAGCCAATCCTCTTTAATTTCCTCAACATTGCCGCATTTCGTACAGATCAGATGATGATGAAGATGCGGCTGATCCTCGCCTCGCAAATCATAACGGGCCACGCCGTCGCCAAAATTGACCTTCTCCACGACATGAAGCTCGCAGAGCAGCTCCAGCGTACGGTATACCGTCGCCAGTCCGATATCCGGATAGTTTTGCTTCACAAGCAAATAAACCTCTTCCGCGCTCAAATGATCCTTCTCATACTCCAGAAGAATGTTAACCGTCGCCTCGCGCTGCGCCGTAAGCTTAAAGCCTTTCGTCTTCAATTGCCGGTTGATCTGTTCAAGCTCGGGCTTTTGCTCTATGCTTATATTAATTTTTGAGTTTACATTCATAGCAATCACCTGCTTCCTTCTTGATTATAATAATTATAATCTAGTTATCATTATAGACCAAAAAAGATATCAGGTAAACGTTTGTTTTCAATTTTATTTAACAAAAGGAGACCCCACGATGAAATGCCCTCTATGCGGAAAAAATCATAGCTGTGGGATGGAAGCCACAATTTCATCCGCAGAAACCGGGATCGGAAGCTGTTGGTGCGCTCGCGAAACGTTCCCGAAAGCGCTGCTTGATGCCGTGCCGGATGAATTTAAAAATGCGGCCTGTATTTGCAAAAGCTGCTTAGATGAATTCAAGAAGGAATCGGGAGCAAGCCGTTAACCTTCCGCTCTCACAATTTCTCTAATATAAGCTTCTTGAGCTGCTTGTTGCGGTGCTCGAGGAAACGTCTCATGTAACGCTTCAATATAAGCACCTCCACGATCCGACCGAGCAAACCAAAAGGCGCTTCGAAATGAAGCGTGTCGGTCATCACCGTGATATTACCGATCTGTTCAAACTCATGGATATGTCTGAGGCTTTTAAATGCGCCTTTTAACGTCTCATCTACAAACCTATTCGGCGAGTCGTATTCAGATATAAGGGAAGTTAACCGCTGCCTGATGCCAAAATGCGTAGCTTCGAAGGTAACGGTCTCTCCTCCCTTAATTGGCCCATCGGTAACACCTGCTACAGCCTTTTCCCTCGTATGTCTCCAAACCGTTCTTGTATGGACGCCAATATCGCTTGCCATGGCAAAACATAACGCAATCGGCGCCTCAATCTCAATTCGTGTCGTTACAGTCGTTGCCATTCTTCCTCCACCTGCCTACTGCTCCATTTAAGCCAGCTCGTTGACCAGCTCAACATCTGCAAAATGCTCGTCCGAAATTTTTTTGTCGCCAAAAATACCGCTAATATGGTTGAAACCGGAATGCGTCCAGAAGCGAAGCGCCGGCCAGTTTTTCAAGGATACATTGACCCGAACCTCCGAATAGCCTAATCTTCTAGCCTCGATCAGCAGCTGCTTAACGACTTGCTTGCCGTAGCCTTGCTTCTGATGGTCACCCGCGATGCCCATAAATGCAAGATAAATCGAGCTGTCCCGCGGATACCCGTGATATAAACTCAAAAAACCGATGATTTCATTCATCGATTCATTGCGGATCGTCTGAATTTTGAACTGCTCTTTGACGCCGCCTTCTGGCAGAATGCCGGCCTCATACGACTCTCGAACATATAGGGGATTATAGGTTCTCCCATCCCATTCGCTAATCGCTGTACATGAATTATAAATCTGCTGCACGGCGTCGATTTCATGCGGCTCAAGATCCGCTATTTTATAGGCAAATGTTCTCCATACGGAAGGAAACAAATTCATCTTCCACTTCTCCTTGTTGTGCGAATAGTAAATACATCGGCTATATGCAGTTTTTTTTGAAGAGAAAGCATGGACCAATCCTGCTGCGGGAACGCTACGGACAGTGAATGTAATGCGAACAAGGAGTCTTCCGCGATGAAACTTTATATGACCGTTATCTTCATCTTGTTTGTCTGGCTGCTGTCGCAGCATAGCGCTACTCCAGCCCACGCGCCGCTCGCGCCTGACGAACACCAAGCTTTACAGCAGTTGCTTGGACCATCCATTAGGCAAGCCGTCTCAGACTATTACGGCCAGCGGAAGGGCTACAGCGTCATTCGGGTTAGCCGCCCCAGCCCTGCAATCGTTACCGTCGAGCTTTCAACATTCCAGCGTGTGCAAATGCCGCCTTTCGGCTTCGATCTGATTACATTCCGGATCGATCCCGTACCCGTACATAAACAGGCAACCCCTGAGCTCATCCGCTATCTGCACAAAGGAGACGAGTGGGAGCATAAGGTTGAACGGTTTCGGAGTACGCTAATAAATGAGCTCTTGAATGCCTTCCAGCTCAATAACGATGACCGAACATCTCAGCCTTATAAATGGCCCGAGCTTCAGTACCAAGCCGAAACGAACCGCCAGCTTCGTCCGCTGGTTTCCTGTAGTGAGCGTGTTATGAACCAGTACCTGCCGCAATATGATTCCGGTTATAAAAACACCTTGTCACCTGCTGTGCTTCTTAATGAAACGAAACGTCTCGGCTATATGTTGCTTAAACAGACGGACGGAACCAATATTGCAATCAAGCTGCGAAAGGATCGGCTAAAAGGCTGGCTATGCGGTTCAGCCGAACAAAAACCTGGACAGCCGATGGCGAAAGAGCTTCTGTGGTATATGGAGTAGCTATTTCTTCCGGATCGGGTACAGGGTGAAAAACAGAACGGCCAGCAGCAGTGCTGCGATCGGGATCAGGCTAAGCATCGAGCGGAAGCCCAAGATCGCAGCATCGGTCTGGTGCACAGCGTCCTTTACATAATGCGAAGCTTCCAATACAATCCCTGTCGTAAGCGCTTGCAGTGAAACACCCCAACGGACGATAAATCCGTTCATCCCAAAATACATCCCTTCCCGCCGTTCGCGGGTCCGCTTCTCATCCTCGTCGATGACCTCGGAGAGCATAATTTCGAGCAGCACCATCAGTCCAGCAAGCCCGATGCCGACTAAACCAGCCGTGACGGCCGCAGCCGCAAGCGTCGTGACGAAGAGAAAAGGAATAAGTGCAACCATATAACAAATGACAGCCATAATAATGGTTTGGCGCGGCCCCCACCGTTGAACGAGTCTCCCCCATATATAGACGCAAGGGATGGCAACCAGAAAAATAGAGCCAAGCAAAATCGTACTGCCGTTATCCTCTGCGCCTAGAACGTATTTGGCGAAAAACGGGATCGTTGCCGGCAGCAGCGCAAAGGTAAATTGCACAAGCAAGCTTCCAATTACATAATAGACAAATGCTTTGTTGGAAAATGTGTAGCGAAGTGCACTCCAGAAGCCAATCGTCGCCTCCGACGCGTTCCCTTTCTCTTTACTGCCCGCTAGCATGACAATGAAGAATAGCAGTGCGATAGCGCCGAAAATAACGCCCATCACGCCCCATCCCAGCTTTCCGTAAATAAGCGGGGGCAATGCGACGCCGACAATCATGCCGATAATTCCCAGCATTTGACGCCAAGAGGATACGGCCGCCCGCTCCTTGATCGTAACGAACAGCTCTGGGAACAGGGCCGAATAATTGAGCACGACCATGACAAACAAAATATCATAGGCCAGAATGACGATAAGGAAATACCAGAAAAGCGCCGCACCCGTTCCAACCGGAAACCACATTGCGGTAAACAGCGCCGCCAGCGGCACCATCCCGAACAGCATATACGGCACTCTTCTTCCCCAGCGTGATTTCGTCCGGTCGGATAAATAACCAAATAAGGGATTAAGTAGCGCATTCACGATACCGTGAATGACCATAGCCGTTGTGATCAGATAAGGTCTAACGCCCAATACGTCTACGTAGTAGAACACGATGTACGTTGCAAATGCTTGCGCGATTAAATTGACGGATAAATTACCCGAGCTATACGCGATTTTGCGGCCTAACCCAACCTCTGCCATCGACTTCACTCTCTTCCCGTTTCTATAGTGAAACTTGTTTTACCATCCGTTTGTACCGGTGGCCGCTTACTTCCAGCTCACCGTCCTCCGTATAGCCCATCTTTACATACAATGCATAAGCCCGGTCATTGTATTCCTCAACGATAAGCGTGGCACGGTCATAGCCTCCCTTTGCCGCCTTGAGCTCAAAAGCAGCCATTAGTGCTTTCGCAATGCCAAGCCCCTGATAACTCTCATGCACAGCAATAGTGTCCAAATAATACTCCCCCGGTCTGGTCTCTTGCGTAATCGCATAGCCTGTCCGCCCGGTTTCCTGTTCGATTCTCTCGATAAATGGCCGATCAAGCGCTTCGGCATCGTCACCTCCGTAACTGATTAGAATACCTGCTACTTTGCCATCGCGTTTATCCACGATAACGTTCCGGTAGCTGATCCGGTTGCCTTCCTTTTCGTAAAAGGCGGCTAAGATGTCCATTGCTTCCTCTTCCCCGTCAACGCCCGCAAGCGAGCAAGCGATTGAGCCGATCGCTGAATGCATCAACGGCATCACCTCAGGGCCATCTTCCTTCGTTGCTTCTTGTATCATTTGTACACTGCCTCCTTCTTCTGCTAAAAACCAATGATGTTTTGTTCTATTTTACCGCGATACACACTTGTCTATCATGCTATAATCAAGCACAGGTGATTAACAATATGACAACGAATCAAAAAGGGACAAACAATTATACTTATTTTAAACGTCCAATAGGCATTGTGAATAAAAACTTCCCTGCTGCCGTAAGGGCATCGGCCGACACCAGCACAGAGCTGGTCGCCCCAACAGAAAGCGATGCATCCTATTTCCGTTCGTTGGAGGCGCATGGCATTCAGCTCAATGCACGGCAAATTGCTGCCGTCCGTCATCACGACGGGCCGCTTCTGACGATTGCCGGAGCCGGATCTGGCAAAACTTCAGTGCTTGTATGCCGCGCTGGCTATTTGCTATCCGTTCGCAGCGTACAACCCCACCGGCTGCTGATGATGACCTTCTCCAAGAAAGCCGCGGAAGAAATGCGCGAGCGTATTGCCAAGCTGCCAAATATCGGCGATCATGCGGCATCAGCTATTGAAGCGCGGACCTTCCATGCTTTTTGCCTGCTGCTGCTTCGGCGCAGCGGATATAAACAAGCTATTCTCGGAGAGACCGGACGCAAACAGCTGTTTTTCAAAAAGCTGCTGCGCGAGCGGAATTTGCATGAGACGTACCAGGCTGAAACCTTGATTGCTATGTTATCCGCATACAAGCTTGAAATGATCGAAGCGCAGGATCTCCCGGAAGGCGACGAGGAGCAGCGGCAGCTTAAGCAGTTGTTTCTGAGCTATGAAGCTTGGAAAAGCGAAGCGCATCTCATCGATTACGACGATATGCTGCTGGAAGCGTACAAGCTGCTGCTTCGGGAAGAACGGCTGCTTCAATCGCTCCAAAACCGCTTCCGTTACGTTATGATCGACGAGTTTCAAGATACGAATAAAGTGCAGTACGCACTCATTAAATTGCTCGTCGAGCCCAGTCGCAACTTAATGGTTGTTGGTGATGACGATCAGACCATCTATTCATTCAACGGCGCTCGCAACGATTATATACTGAACTTTGAGCAGCAGTTTCCCGGTGCCCGCAGCGTCGTCCTCGACGTCAACTACCGCTCCGGCTCTGGAATCGTTGGTCTCGGAAACGCGATTATTCGTCACAACAAACAGCGGCGAAGCAAGACGCTGCAAACCGCCAAACCGCATGGCGCGCCGCCGGTCTTTGCGCGTCCGGGCAACTCCGACGATGAAGCGGAGCTGATCGTGAACACCATTATCGCCAAGCAGGCCAAAGGCAATTGCAGTTACGGCGATATAGCGGTTCTGTTCCGGACAGCGAGCAGCAGCCGCGCCGTGTTCGATCAGCTTGTCATCCGCCAAGTGCCGTTTATCGACTATGGCGGCGGAGATTCCTTTTATGAGCAGGGCATCGTTCGTCCCGTCATCGCTCACCTGCGCCTTTCTATCGAACGGCGTAATTTTGATGCCATGGAAGCTATGCTGGCGACGATGTACGTGAAGCCGGATCAGGCGATGGCCTTTATCTGGAACGAAGAGAAAAAACAGGCGAAAAAATGGCCGCTCATTCATTTGACCCGTTTTCCGATGATTAAGGAATTTCATAAAGAGAAAATCAAAGAGCGGATTAAGCTGATTCGTTCGCTGGCGGCGATGCGGCCTGAAGCGGCTATTAAACTTCTGCGGACAAGCTTCTATGATCAGTACCTGGAAGCGAATAAAGGTCAAGCCGCGCTAACAGAACACAAGGAATCGCTGAAGGAAATGCTCGATGAGCTGGAAGCGGCGGCCAAACGATTCGAGCGCATTGAGCCTTTTCTCGCTTTTATCGATGAGATTGCAGCCAAGCATGAGGAAATGAAGCTGTTAAAGCTTGACCCGCGCAACGCCGATGCTGTCAACTTTATGACGATCCACAAGTCGAAGGGTCTCGAATTTCCGGTCGTCTTCGTATGCGGCGTCTCGGAGGGCATTTTGCCCCACAGCTCAGCATTGTCTGCCGACAAGAACAGCGACCGCAGCGTCCTGCAAGCAGGCGACAACAAGGCGGAGGCCGCGCTGGAGGAAGAAAGGCGTCTTGCATACGTTGCCGTTACCCGGGCGCAGGAAGAGCTGTATATCAGCTCCCCCGCCTATTATCGCGGCAAGCCGGCTGCCGTTTCACCGTTCTTATTGTCCGCTTATGAATAGCACTCATACCAAGATTACTACTTTATAATGATTAAGCTTGGCCGGTTCTCTGGAACACCGTTCGCACGAACCGGCCAATGTTATGAATAGCTTGTTGAGCCTCCGGGAGCATATAAGCGAGAAGCTGAAACACACTCCACATATCCTCCCATATCTCCAGCTCTACCGTAACATCCACCGCTCTTGCCCGATCAGCCAGCCTTATCGCATCACTTAGCAGCACCTCATCATTCCCTGCCTGAATCAATAAAGGAGGCAGCCCTGACAGATCCATTCTTAATGGCGAAAGCAGAGGAATTGGTTTATGAGAATGGCCGCCTAAATAGGCATCCAATAGGGCAGTGTTTGCCTCCAGACTCCCTGTGGGATCAAGCTCAGCCCTCGTACGATACGACTCCCCATCCAAATGGACAAGGTCGCTGTGAGGCGACAATAAAAAAGCTCCTGCCGGCATCTCTTCGCTATTGTCCCGCAATGACAGGAGTGTCATGAGTGCAAGACTTGCTCCGACAGAATCGCCGCCTAATATAAGGTTTGATGGCTTATATCCGTCCTCGATGAGCCTGCGGTACGTACTCAGGCAGTCCTCATTAGCAGCCGGGTAGAGATGCTCCGGAGCCAGCCGGTACTCCACGATCAGCACTTTAATGCCGCCTGCTGTTGCAATTCTCGCACCTAGATCGCGATAAGCTTCGCAAGTGCCCGCGATAAATCCTCCTCCATGATAATAAATAATGGCCTGCTTCTCCTCATTCGAAGAAAGGTTTTCAGGGATGATCCACTCGGCTATCAGCTCCCCGATTTTTTCCTTACGGATGGTAACATGGTCAGGATGGGGAATCTGAGCTGCGGACGCCGCCATTTGCTGCCTGATCTCACTTACGGTTTTATTTTCAAACCGGTTGTTTTGCTTCAAGTACTGTTTAATTGCGGCAAGCTGTTCCTTACTCGTCTTGTTCATCATTGTACCTCCTACAGGGAATAAGGCTAGTTTAAAGCCTGTAGCGGGGTACAAAGTCAAGTCCATCTGCTACTCCATGTTTAGCGCTCGAAGCGTTGCTTGCGTTCCGGGATGTTTATCTGCGGCCTGCAAATCTTGCCTCAACTGCTCCAGCATGTCTGCCGTTTGTTCCCTTTGGGCAATTTCCTTGCGGATTTTATTCGTCTTCTCATCAATTACTTTGAGAAAATCATGAATATCGATTAAGTTTTCTTTCGATTTCACTAACGCCTTCTGAATCTCTTTCAACGTGAAACCGCAGGATTTAGCATTTTGGATGAGGACTAACTGCTCAAGCACTTCTTCGGTGTAGAGACGATAGCCAGAGTCGGAACGCAGCGGCGGAGCAATTAATCCCAGCTCCTCGTAATACCTTAAGGTTTCCGCATGTACGTTCGCCAGCTTGGCCACTTGCCCTCGCAATAAACCTGTAATAGCCGCCATTCCTTCCTCATGGAATTTATTAAGAATAAGTGATGAGACCATTATTGCTGCGGAGCCGGCTCCAAAGCTTCTACAATCAATCTCTCTGCTTCAAAACGGTAGGTAATCGGCAGCACCGACAGCTTGATAAACACCTGCTCCTCATAACCGAATAACGGAACGCCCTTACTGTAATCCACTGAACAGCGCAGCTCAAGCTTATCGGTATTGGGAAATTCAAAAGAATACCGGTTTCCAAACTGCGACATATACCGCACAAAAGCTCTTCCCCGCACATATTTCTCGCCATCTAACTCGATTACTGGATACTCTGATCCATCGACTGGAGAAATCGTAAGGGAGCTAGAAGTTACCGCTAATTGGGGAGTAGCATGAATGATTCGTTGAAGCTGCTCTTTGCTGGGAGGCAGTCCTAACTGCCGGTCATACATCGCTTTCAACAATAAAATCAATTCTCCTAGCGATATTAGAACAAAACCGCCGAATAAGAGAACTCCCCCGACCCATGGACTGGCTGCAAACAAACAGATGACACCGACGGCCAGGAAAGCAAACCTACAAACTTTTGAATACTATAGAACAATTTCAAATCCCCCTCTCCGCATAAAAAAAAGGGACCGGCCCTCTGCAGCCTGTCCCTTCTCTTCGTTGTCTAGTTATTCTGCCGGTGCTACGAATGTGCGCTGTGCAAACTCTGCGTCCAGCATATAGAAAGCATTGCTGTCCTTATCAATCCGTTTCAGCTTCTGAATGATGCTGTCGAACAAGGATTCTTCCTCTACCTGCTCGTCGATGAACCATTTCAGGAAGTACATCGTAGCGTGCTCACGATCATTCAATGCCAGATCGGCGAGATCGTAGAACCGTTTCGTGTTTTGCTGTTCATGCGCGTAACCGTGCTCGAACGCATCCAGCATCGAAGCGTACTCGTTTTTCGGATCGCCCAGTCCCGTCAGTGTAGCCCGACGATTACGGTCATTCAGAAACTTATATATTTTCATCGCGTGAAAACGTTCTTCTTCAGCCTGAATAATAAAGAAGTTGGCGAAGCCCTCAAGGCTTTCGGCCGAACAGTAGGCTGCCATTGCAAGATACACATGCGCCGAATAGAATTCGAAATTCATTTGATCATTTAGAGCTTCTGCTAATTTGTCATTCATCGCTTATGCACCTCATCTTTTCAAGAATTATCTATATTCTACCACAAAAAAAAGGGACGGCAAATGCCATCCCTCCTGTTAATTTATCCGATCATTCTTTTCAGTTGTTTATATAGCTTATCGGCGGAATCGGCTTTCACCGTCTCCGATTTGATCATCACGAAACACTCGTGCTTGCATGTCCTGCAGTTGCCGAGACAATCCTTTTTCTTCATCTCAATCTCGGGATATTTCGACTTCATCGCCTTATAGACAGGCTTTGTCCCGTTATTCTTCATATTGCGCGAGCAATACTTGATCTTCTTCATCCCAGTCACCCCGCAACCGCATGCAAACTCAACGGTGTATTACTCAAATGATATTAATTATCATTCCCGTTGTCAATAGCGGGGGACAAGATGACCGCTTTATTTTTTCAACACATCCAGTCCTTTTTTCAACTGCGTGTCTTCCTGCTCCAGCTTTTTGTTCAGCTCTTCAAGCAATCGATAAGCGGTCTTATCATTAAATGCGCCGCTTGCCGTCAGCTTCTGATCGTTCTGGAAGCGGCGCAGCGCCTGCTCCGTCTGTGCATCAAACAGACCTGGCTGGCCCGTATCTGCGTAACCCAGCACATTCAGCATCGTCTGAAGCGTCTTCACATCTTCGCCATAGCTTCCCTTCTTCATGTCGCCTCCGATTGGAAGCGGACGAAGCGATGCATAGCTCGGGAGTGCAACGACGACATCCGGTGTTACTCCGGCTTTATGAATCCATGTACCGCCAGGCGTTTTCCATTGCGCTTCCGTCAAGCTGAGCACCGAGCCGTCTTTAAACTGCTGAAACGCCTGCACGACGCCTTTGCCGTACGTTTTCTCCCCGATTACCGTGGCTCCTGCAGACTCCTTCAGCGCGGCCGTCAGCACCTCACTGGCGCTTGCGGATTGGCCGTTGACAAGCACTGCAATCGGAATATTCCAAGGCTTCTCCTGCTTGGATTTGTACGTAATGACCCGCTTATCGTTTTTATAGACGACCTGCAGCACCGTTTTTCCTTTCGGTACGAGGATATCGGCGATTTGAAGAGTCGATTGCAGCAGGCCTCCAGGGTTGGAGCGCATATCGAGCAGCAGCTTGTTCATGCCTTGCTTTTGCAGCTTGGCAACCTCCGTCTCGAATTCATCGCCCGTCTTCTGGGCGAACCGGCTGATCGTAATGTGGCCTACCCCGCCCTCCAGCATTTCCGAAGTGACCGTGTGAACCGGAATCGCTTCCCGGATCAGCTTCACCTCAATGGGCTGCAGCTGATTGCCGCGCTGAAGGGTAAGCTTCACTTCCGTACCTTCTTCGCCCCTCATCAGCCCGATCAATTGCTCGTATTTTTTGCCGGCCATCTTCTCGTCGTTCACTGCAACGATCGCGTCCTGCA
Organism: Paenibacillus radicis (ex Gao et al. 2016); assembly: GCF_014641555.1. GTDB lineage: Bacteria > Bacillota > Bacilli > Paenibacillales > Paenibacillaceae > Pristimantibacillus > Pristimantibacillus radicis. The sequence goes on along the minus strand of NZ_BMHY01000007.1, from coordinate 105,199 downwards.
GCTTAATGCCGCCCCGCTCCGCAGGTGCGCCCTTCGTCAAGGCACCAACAACAAACAATCCGTCCTCTTCCCGGACCGTTATGCCAACACCTGAAAACTCGCCCTCATAGCCCTGTGTATAGGCATTGCCTTGCTCCTTAATCAAATATCTGGAGTAAGGGTCCTCCAGCGAGGCCACCATTCCTTGGGAAGCTCCATTAATGAGATCCTCCGCCTTGGCACCGTTCAAATAATCGTCCATGATCGTCTCGTAGGAAACGGCAAAATTGCGGAAAGAGGGTTCGCGAAGCATCGGATACTTATAGCCCATCCACAGCCATCCGATCCCGAATCCGACCGCCGCAAATACGACCGCGCCTAACACCGCAATCGCGATCGCTCTTTGTTTCATCACTTCATTCGTAAAATATTTCACTTTCCGTCACTCCCGGTTCTTGTATGTCCTTCTAAATGTAGCTCACCTGAGGGCGACGAAGCAAATAGCCGCGGCCATCGTCTTATCCGTGCGCTTGCATTCCAATGCATTCATTATACCCTATAATAGCCAGTGGCTTGTAGGCCGTCCTATTTTTCGCTACAATCAGGCTAGTTATAGAGAGAGGAGCTAGACTGCGCTTATGTATAAATTAATTGCTATTGATGTAGACGACACCCTATTGAATGATGACCTGATCGTGACGGAAGGAACAAGAGCCGCACTTGAGCAAGCCATTGCCCAAGGCGTAACCGTTACGCTTGCTACAGGCCGGATGTATGCTTCCGCCCGCAAAATTGCCGACCAGATTCAGCTGAACGTCCCAATTATCACGTATCAAGGATCGCTTGTTAAGACGCTGCTGGACGGACAAGTGCTGTATGAACGGAGCGTTCCAACGGAAATCACGAGACTGCTGTATGCTTTTGCCAAGGAAAAAGGATTGCATCTGCAGTTTTATGTCGATGATGTGCTGTATGTCGCCGAAGACAATGACCGTGCTCGCGCTTACTCGGCATTGTCCAAAATCCCTTACGTCGTTGCCGACGATGTTGAAGCGCTGCTGGACAAGCCAAATACGAAGCTGCTCATGATCGACGAGCCCGCTTATTTGGATCAAATCGCGGAGGAATTAAAGCCGCTGATCAGCGATAAGGTGCATATGACAAAGTCGAAGGCACATTACCTGGAATTCACACATAAAGAAGGAACGAAGGGACATGCCCTCCGGTTTATGGCCGAGCATTTAGGCTGCTCGATCGAGCAGACGATTGCCATTGGCGATGCCTGGAACGACCGCGAGATGATCGAAGCCGCGGGACTTGGCGTAGCCATGGGCAATGCCGTTCCCGCACTTAAGGAGCTTGCCAATTACGTGACCTTCAGCAACAATGAGGACGGCGTGAAGCATGTGATCGACAAATTCGTGCTGCAAGCCGAATAGATTGCTATAAGCGAAAAGGCAGGCAGAGTATCTCAGATTGAGATCCTATGCCTGCCTTTTTATTTTCCAGTGACAACCTCTTCCGACGGTTCATATCGGTATTGAGATTGTTGTTTTTCTGGGAGGAACGTATACCACAATAAGCTGGCTTGTATTTTTCTAGCCTTATATACGTTGTTATTAGAATCGGTGATGTCAATCGAATTTGTATGAGGATCGATGGACGTGCCTATGACGAGAGTTCGGCCGTTAGCATTCGTTAACGGAACAAAAGCATGGGTTAACGTGTCGGTTACTCCTTTCTCTGTGAGCTTCTCATACTGTTCTCTGGAAATGAAAGGTGTTGTGACCTCCCCCTTCTTCAACCATTTCAGACTGCCCTCCTCCTCATTTAGAACCCCGGCTTCCCATACCGTCGTTTTTTCGTCTGATTTGATAACCTTAGTGAGCACTAATATCTGCCGGTTATCCAACAACTCTTGATGAATAATGGAGCGAGTTTTATCAGGATCAAATTTATTAATGATTCTTAGGGTCCGCTCTTCTGATGGCATCGTAATCGCTTTACTTTCTGCCGCCTTCGGTGATTGCATGAACGGCAAGTTGAACCAGGATACCCCAATTAAGACAGTTAAGCTAAGCAAAACAGGAATCAGCCATTTGAAATGATTCTTTTTTCTTTCACCTTGAGCCACTCTTTCTTTTATCTGCTCAACTTGTTGGACCGTAACTCTTCGCGGTTCCGTATAAGGCTCCCTCCGCAGTGAGTCTTCAAAGTTGGTTCCCGGCATCATTCTTCCTCCTTCCACTTCTTTCTCATTTGAGCCTTGGCCCGGTGCAGCCGTGATTTCACAGTTCCTTCCGCAATGCCGAGGAAATCAGCGATGTCTGCAATCGACAACTCGTACTTGATCTCTAGAATAATAACCTCCCGATGCTTTAACGGCAGTTCGAGCATATTCTCCCAGACTGCATCCAGCTTTGTTTTTGCGAAAAATACACTTTCGGCCGATGCCGATTGTCCGGAATGCCTAACAGAGGCAACAGGAAATATTTTTCGAAAAAACGCAGATTTCAACTGGTTCATCGCCACGTTATGACATATTTTCAACAGCCATGTTTTTACAGATGCTTGCCCCCGAAACTTGTCCAGCCCAAGAAGGGCTTGAACGAAAGTATCTTGTGCCACATCATCTGCCAAATCATGCTTTTTCGTTAATACGAAAGCATAATTCCAAATATCAGTCCAATATTTAGCGACAATCAGCTCGATCTCCATCGGCCCTGCGCTTACAAGTGTCGCAAGATAATTCTCCTGAGCAGCCTTGGCTGTTTCAGCTGTTTTCATTTCCTCACCTCCTATTAAACAGACAACTGACTAGCCGGAAAGTTCCATTCTTCTGAAAATAAAAAAGCTAACAAAGCCTCTTAGAGGGGCTTTGTTAGCTTTTTCAATCTTGCTTATATGCCCGCCAGCACCTGATACCAGACGCCGCGCTTGGAATAAAGCGTCTTGCGGACTTCCTTCCATCCGCCAAGATAGCTGATATCGAACATGCCTTCAGGTTCGACATATCGTCCCTTCGTGTCCGCCGCAGCCTTCTCTTCCACCGGTCGGAATCCGTAATCGGCCAGAACACGCTGTGCTTGCTCGCTTTGCAGGAACGCGACGAACGCCTCTGCCGCTTTGCGCGTACCATGCTTATCAACGTTTTTGTCGACCACCGCAGCAGGATTCTCAATCAATATCGTATCCCGAGGAATGACGATATCATATTTCACGCCTTGCTTAATGCGGGACAACAGTTCGTTCTCGTAGGTAACGATGACATCGCCCACGCCGTATTCAAACGCCGCCATCGAGGCTCGGCCGCTCTTGTCGAGAGATTCTACGTTCGCATGGATCGACTTCAAATAGTTTTTCGCATAAGCCGGATCGGGCTTGCCTGTCTCTTCCTCTGACTTTTTAAGCCCGGCGCCATACATCGCATTAATATCCCACTGTGCCCCTCCCGAGGTTTTCGGGTTGGGATACAGCACCTTTACGCCATCCTTGGTCAGATCATCCCATCCGGTAATGCCAAGCGGATTGCCTGCGCGCGTGCCGAGAACGACGATCGATCTCGTAATCATCCCAGCATGGGGTTGAGCTTTCCAGTCATACGTTATAAATCCGGCGTCCACAACTTTATCGATATCACCTTCCATCGCAAGGACTGCGACGTCAGCCTCAAAGCCCCCGGCAATTGCCCGGGCTTGTGTGCCGGATGCTTCGTACGATTGCTGGAACACGATTTTCTGTCCCGTCTGCTGCAGCCATTGCGCCTGGAATTGCGGCAGAAGCTCCTCGAAAGCATCCTTCACGACCGAATAGGCACCGATTACAAGCGTCAAATCACCGTCTGGAGCGGAAGATGCGGCATCATTCTGCTCTTTGCTGCTGCCGCAGCCCGCCGCCAATGTCAGCAGCAGTGCCCCGGCAAGCAGCAGAGCGAGCATGCGCCTGCTTGTTCCTCGATTATTTATCATTAGAGTACCTCTTTAGTTTTCGATTAAATGTGGACAGGCATCGGATCGGTCTTCAGGCTGTTTTCTGCAATCCAGCTATCGTTATCATTAAATAAATAAGCGCGGTGAACGAGTACATTTACGAAATCGCCGGGACGAAGCACTTCCTTCTCCAGCGAGCGATACGTAATCAGCTTTACATTGCCGACCAGCAGTTCAACGAGCCATTCGCTGCCGCGGAAATGAACATCCTTCACGTTCGCATCCAGCGTAGCTGAAGCGAGCTTAATTTCACCCGGTCTGCCAATTTCGATATATTCGGGACGAATAAGTGCTTTGGTGCCCGGATGATCCGCAGCCGCCGATTCAAAGCCTTTGAGCACGGACAAGTCTTCTACGACGGTCGACTCGCCGATGAAGCTGGCGACGAATGGCGTCTGCGGGTTTTTGTATATTTCCCACGGCGTTCCTTTTTGCTCCAGCTTTCCTTTGCCGATGATCATAATCTCATCCGCGACTTCAATGGCCTCGTCCTGGTCATGCGTGACGAAGATCGACGTAATACCGACGCGTTCGATCATCTCCTTGAGCCAGGTACGCAGCTCGGTACGGATCTTCGCGTCAATAGCGGCAAACGGCTCGTCGAGCAGCAGCAGCTGCGGCTCTGGCGCAAGTGCGCGGGCAAAGGCAACGCGTTGACGTTGTCCGCCGGATAGCTGATGCACATAGCGATGCTCGAAGCCCTTCAGTCCCGTCAGCTCGACCAGTTCCGTAACACGCTGACGAATCTGTTCCTTGGACTGCTTCTTGACCTTCAAACCAAAAGCAATATTGTCAAACACCGTCATATGCTTGAACAAAGCATAGTTCTGAAACACAAACCCGATGCCCCGCTCCTGCGGAGGCAGATCGTTGACGCGCTTGCCATGGAACAAAATATCGCCGGACGTAGGTGACTCAAGGCCCGCCAGCATTCGCAGTATCGACGTTTTGCCGCCGCCGCTTGGGCCGAGCAAGCCGATCAGATGGCCTTTCTCGATTTCAAAGCTGACATTTTGCACGGCGTTGAAATCACCGAAGCTTTTGTTGAGGTTGCGGACTTCGATATGCATGGCTAATGCACTTCCTTTCGTTTTTTGGCCCACTCCATGAGCAGCAGCAAGCCTACCGAGAATACGGCCAGAACGAGCGCTACGCCATTGGCGGCAACCACATTGAAATTTTCCACATCTTGATAGACGAGCGTCGTAGCTGTTTGCGTTTTATTCATGATGTTGCCGGAAACGACCAGTACAGCGCCGAATTCGCCAAGCGAACGGGCTACCGTCAATACGACACCGTAGATGACACCCCAGCGGATAGACGGCCAAGTCACTTTCCAGAACGTGTACCAGGAATAAGCGCCAAGCGTCGACGCTGCTTCCTCCTGCTGTGCACCGATCTCCTGCAGCACCGGCAGCACCTCGCGTACCATGATCGGGAAAGTAACGAACAAGGTTGCGAGAATCATGCCAGGCAAGGCGTATACGACCTTAAAGCCGGCATCCTCGAACAAGGCGCCAATGACGGTACTTGGACCGAGCAGCAGCACGATCATCAAGCCGCCGATTACAGGCGATACGGCAAACGGAAGATCAACGAGACTGTTGAGCAGCCTCTTGATCCTTGGACCAATCCATTGCGCCCGAACAAGATAGAGCGCCAGCATGACGCCAAACATCGTATTAATCAGCGTCACCACGATCACGATAATACCGGTCATACCAAGAGCATGAAGCGATTGGGGACGCATAAGCGCTTGGGTGAAACCGCCCCAGCCGTCTGCCCAAGACCCTCTAACGATTTCAATCAGCGGAATTATTAAAAGTATGGTAAAAATCAAATAAACGGCGGTTATCCATAACCTGCGTATCGTCACTGGCCCGGCCTCCTTGATTGAATCAGGTTGACCGTCCACAAGATGAGAAACGATAGCGTCAGCAGCAGCACAGATACTGCGGCCGCCCCTTGCGGATTATCGCTTTCAATCTCTCCAAAAATATAAACCGATGCGATGAGCGTCTTGCCCGGAATGTTGCCGGCAACGAGAACGACTGCCCCGAATTCCGCCAGTCCGCGGGAAAACGCCAGCATCCCCCCGCTTAATATGCCAGGGAGCATCGATGGGAAAATAATGCTGAAAAAAGTGCGGGCACGAGTAGCCCCCATCGTATAGGCCGCTTCCTCCTCCGACTTGTCGAGCTCCTCCAGCAGCGGCTGTACCGCCCGAATAACGAAGGGAAATGTGACGAATACCATAGCAATGACGATGGCCGGCTCATGGAATACAATTTCGAAGCCCAGCTTTGCGGCAAATCCCCCTACAAGGCTGCCTGGACCAAGCAGCAGCAGGATCATTAATCCCGTTACAGCGGTCGGAAGCGCGAAGGGCAAGTCTACCAAGCTGTTCAATAGATGTCTGCCGGGAAAACGGTAGCGGATGAGTACCCAACTAATCAGCGTACCAATGAGCACATTGATGACGGTTGCAATAACCGCCAGCTTCACCGTTAGAAGCACTGCTTTCCAAGCGAGGGGGTCGGATATGCTTTCCCAAAGCGGGTGCCATCCGAGTGATAATGATTGCGAGTAGATTCCTAGAATAGGCAGAACGATAAGGATGACAAAATAGAGCATGACCGTGCTGCGAAACCCGAAGCTCCACAGCTTGCCGCGAAACATGACATTCACTATGCCTTAACCTCCAGACCATCGGCTCGTGCCGTAGGATGATGCCTAAAACCATTCATTACAATTCCTATTAATACACTTGGTATTCTAAATTTAGCAGACAATAACTGGTCTAGTCAATCCTAAATTAACATTTTTTCTGTCAGGCGGTTGCCGATTGCTGGAAATAGGCTCATCCGTAGACATCGCAAAAAGCCCCGCAAGAGATTCGATTGCTCGAACCTCCTGCGGGGCTTCCTTCATTCCTTATTCACCTTCAATATAGTAGACGCTCTCGCCTTGCGTAATTTCCGCCTGGCCTTGTGTCAGATCGGTCATCCACGCAATAAAGGCTCCCGCCTCCGGCTCCTCAGGCAAACATTTGACGATGACCCGGTCGGTAAACTCCGTTCCGCCCACGCGCGTTCCGCGTCCGTGCAGCTCATTCTCAAGCTTGCCGTACCACGTATAATCAACGTCGACGAAAACTTCCCGGTGCAGCACCCTCACAATCTCGTCGGCTGCTTCGATACCAGCGACCGCTCCGTCCGTATAAGCACGAACTAAGCCGCCAGCACCAAGCATGATGCCGCCGAAATAGCGGGTAACGACGACGGCGACATTTTTCAACCCCTTATTCTTGATAACCTCAAGAATGGGCTTGCCCGCCGTACCGCTCGGCTCTCCGTCATCCGACGCCTTCTGGTGCTGGTCGCGTTCACCGATTAGATAAGCGGAGCAGTTATGCGTCGCCTGCCGGTGAAGACGCTTGATCTCCTCAATAAAGGCGACCGCTTCCTCCTCCGTCTCGACCGGCTTGGCGTGGCCGATAAATCTGGATTTTTTAATGACGACCTCGGCATTGCCTTCTCCCCGAATCGTCGAATAACGCTCCAGCATATTCAGCAGTCCCGCTTGAAACGGCGCCTACAGGCGCGCTTCAAGCTCCGCTTTCTCTTTCTCGTAGCCTGGTTTGCCAAGCAGAGCAAACATGTTGCGTTTGTAAGCTTCTACGCCCGGCTGGTCGAATGGATTAACGCCAAGCAAGTAGCCGCTGATGCCGCAGGCTTTTTCGAAGAAGTAGACGAGATAGCCGAATGTGTACGGCGAGAAGTCAGCAATGTTGACGATGAAGTTTGGCACTTGACCGTCTGTATGCGCGAGCAACGTACCCTCGAACGCTTTTTTGTTGACGAAATCCATCGTTTTGCCTGTCAGGAAATTCAATCCGTCCAGATCCGCAGGGTCATGACCGATCGAAATATGGTCCGCCACTTCATTCACTTGGATAACTGTCTCGAAAATGTTCCGGTTGCCCTCTTGAATAAATTGACCCATGGAGTGCAGATCAGTCGAGAAATCGACGGATGCCGGGTAAATGCCTTTGTAGTCTTTGCCTTCGCTTTCGCCGAAGAGCTGCTTCCACCACTCGGATACGAAATGGAGGTTCGGTTCGTAGTTAACGAGAATCTCCGTCGTTTTGCCTTTGCGGTACAGCGCGTTGCGGGCAGCCGCGTATTGGTAAGCCTCGTTCTCTGCGAGGTTTGGATTGCTGTATTCTTTCGCCGCTTCTGCAGCGCCTTGCATCATTGCAGTGATGTCGATACCCGCTACCGCAATTGGAAGCAAGCCTACAGGCGTCAGTACGGAGTAGCGGCCGCCAACGTCATCCGGAATGATGAAGGACTCGTAGCCTTCTTCTGTAGCAAGCTTTTTGAGCGCGCCTTTGGATTGGTCGGTCGTCGCATAGATCCGTTTGCGCGCTTCTTCTTTGCCGTATTGGCGCTCCAGCGCTTCGCGGAAGATACGGAATGCAATTGCCGGTTCCGTCGTTGTACCCGATTTGGAAATGACGTTGATCGACCATTCGCGGCCTTCGATCAGCTGCAGCAAATGCGTAACGTAAGTGGAGCTGATGTTGTTGCCGGCAAAAAGCACTTGAGGCGTTTTGCGCTGTTCCTTCGTCTGCAGGTTGTAGAACGAATTGGACAGCATTTCGATCGCGGCGCGTGCGCCGAGGTACGAACCGCCGATGCCGATTACGATCAGCACTTCGGAGTCGGATTGGATTTTTGCCGCAGCTTGCTGAATGCGGGCGAATTCTTCTTTATCGTAGTTTTGCGGCAGGTCGATCCAACCGAGGTAGTCGGAGCCGGTGCCCGTTCCATTATGTAATTGATCGTGAGCGAGGCGTACTTGTTCCGTCAGGTTGTCGATTTCGTTTTGCCCAAGGAACGTGAGCGCCTTGCTATAATCGAATTTAACTGTTTTACTCATAAGTAAGGAGGCCTCCCTGATAATGTTTTTCACAAGCATCTTGGCTTAGCATTTAGAATATCGGATTTACCCGTCAAAAACAAGTTTATCGACCATGAAATATGCATGAAGAAATATTATAATGGATATAGAAGATTTGAATGGCTAATTCCGAACCGCGCGCAACTCCTAGCGCGCGCGGTGCGGAAAGCACATTACACATTTGGAGGATGGCAGAGATGAGCAAAAAAATCGGTTTTATCGGCCTGGGCGTCATGGGCTATGGAATGGCTGCAAACTTGCTTCGCAAAGGATTCGAGGTAACGGTATACAACCGGACACCGGGCAAAGCCGGCGAGCTGCTTGCGCTTGGCGCGAAAGAAGCCGCTACCCCTGCAGAGGCGGTAACCGGAAACGATACGGTCATTACGATGATCAGCAACGACGATGCGATCCGTGAAGTTTATTTTGGCCAAAACGGTATTTTCTCCGCTTTGCAGCCGGGTACGACGCTGATTGACAGCAGCACGATCTCCCCTGCGCTGGCGCTTGAGCTGACCGCTTCCGCTGAAGAGCGTCAAGCGAAGTTCCTCGATGCTCCTGTCACGGGCAGCAAACCTGCTGCGGATGGCGGCACACTGACGTTTATGGTTGGCGGCGATGCAGAAGTACTGGCATTGGTGGAAGACGCGCTGCTTGCGATGGGCCGTAAAATTATACATATGGGCGGAAACAGCAGCGGCTCCACAGCCAAGCTCGCACATAACACGATCGTCGGTATCAACATGCTCGGCTTGGTTGAAGGCATGGCAATCGCGGCTAGCGGCGGCATCGACGGAAAGGCATTCCTCGAACTGGTTCAATCAGGCGGTGCTGCCAGCAGAACGGCTGAGCTTAAAGGCGAAAAGCTGCTTACTGGCAACTACGATGTTCAATTCTCACTGGCGCTTATGCTGAAGGACTTGCGCTTGTCGTCTGTCCTGTCGGATGGCTTGAAGGTGCCAACTCCGATATTGGAAGCAGCCAAAAGCCAGCTCCAAATCGGTGAAGCGATGGGACTCGGCGAGTTCGATATGAGCGTTGTGGCCAAAGCTTATGAGCAATGGATCGGCCGCAAGTTTGGCGGCGGCGAGGCTTAAGCGCGACCTGTGCGCAGAAATAAAGAGGCTGTCCTAAAGTCACGACCGGTGACTTTTGGGACAGCCTCTTCTTTTTGACTATAAGCTGGTTTATCGCAGGATTTTAATAATAAGGGGAAATCATTAAGTAGACGACAACGCCAGTAAAGCTGACATACAGCCAAATCGGCATCGTCCAGCGCGCAATCTTGCGGTGCTTCTCGATCTGCATGTTCAGACCACGTGCAACCGACAGGAGTGCGAGCGGCACGATGACAATTGCCAGCAAGATATGCGTGATCAGAACGAAGAAATAAATCCCCTTCAGCACGCCGTCGCCGCCATATTTCGTCGACTCCGTCAAGTAATGGTACGTCACGTAAGAAATAAGAAACAGCGTCGTAGACGTAAAGGCTGCCGCAATAAAACGTTTATGCATTTTGACGTTCTTTTTCATAATCGCAATCAAAGCGACTAGAAGCGTAATAAAAGTGAAGCTGTTGAATACGGCATTAAGCAGCGGCAGAAGCGTCACATCAAAATGAAGCTCCCCGTCATAAGCGGGCAGAAAAAACAATACGGTAATGACCAGCACAAGAACCACCGACAGCACGGCGATTAACGGCGTATAGTTGCGCTCCTTCATCGAACTCTCCTTTATAACCAATGTATTACCCTTACCTTATCTGATTTGGCGGGGCAAAACAATTCGGTTCGGCCGCTCGATGTCACGAATCTATGACGATTCGTTTGCGGAATTGTGACTAACGGTCCCTGCGCCCTGGCAATTGAATTGTAAAGGTATAAACGCCCGCCTCGTACTGGAGAAAAAGCTTTCCTCCATGCAGCTCTATAATATTGCGCGAGATGGACAGCCCCAGGCCCGCACCGTTCGGAATACGGCTAGCCGCCGTACTTCTTCTGGCATGGTCGCCTTTATAGAAACGATGGAACAGCTGCTCCCCGTCTTCCTCTGCTTCCGGGAGCGGAGCTCCTTCGTTCATGATCTTAATCTCAATTCCGTCCTCATGGTCCCAAACCCCAACCGCAACCTCTCCCGGCTTCGATGCAAACTTGAGCGCATTCATCAATAGATTATCGACGGCTCTAACGAATAAATCGGGATCGATCTCGGCCGGCAAAGCGCGGTAAGGCTGCAATCTGCGTACGGTTAGCGATTGTTCCTGAGCCAGAGGCTCAATTTCCGTCACGATCTGCTCCATCAGTTTATGCAAATCGATCGTTTCTAAGGAAAGCTCGACGCTGCCTCCGGTCAGTCTCGTATACTCGAACAATTCGTCGATCAGTCTTTTTAATTGCTCGGATTTATGATAGGCGTTGTCGATGTACCGGCGCTGTTCATCTGCCTGCTGGATTTCATCCTGCTTCAGCAAATTCAAATAGCCGATGAGACTCGTCAACGGCGTGCGGAGGTCATGGGATACGTTCGTAATCAGCTCCATTTTCGACCGTTCCGCTTCCCGTTCCTTCGCCATTGTCAGTTCTAACTGCTCTGCCATGTAGTTAATATTCCGCGATACATCGCCCAGCTCGTCCTTACGACCGTCCGGAACGCGGTGCCCCAGACTGCCTCCTGCAATCGACATCAGGCCGTCCGCTATTCGTCTCAAATACCTGATGACGCTTCGAGTCAGCAGAAAGAAAAAGAACAAAAAACAAATAATAAACATCCAAAACGACAGCACATTCGCGACCGGAGTATCGGATTTGAAATAGGGAACATAGTACTCAATAACCGTCGTTAAGAAATTTGCCAATATGAAGCTGAGCAGGAGCCACCCGATAATACGGACCCGAATGCTCCGACGCCATGCAAAGAGGGAGTTTTTACTCAATTTTATATCCCACTCCCCACACCGTCTTGATATATCTCGGCTCGCGCGGGTGATCCTCGATCTTGGAGCGGATATTGCGGATATGCACCATAATGGTATTGTCACTAATGAATTTCTCTTCGTTCCAGATGCTCTTATACAGCTTCTCAGCGCTGAAGACGATGCCCGGGTGGCTGGCCATCAGCTCCAGTATCGAAAACTCAATTGGCGTAAAAGCGATTTCCCTTCCTCTCAGCCGCACGGTATGCCGCGAGCGGTCGATGACAAGCTCTCCGATTTCGATTACATTGTCATTCAAGGCTCGGCTTCCCGAGTTTTTCCTTCTAAGCTGCGCCTTCACTCTGGCGACCAATTCCAGCGGATTAAAGGGCTTCGCCACATAATCATCCGCGCCAGTAGTCAATCCGGCAATTTTATCAATCGGCTCGCCTTTGGCCGAGAGCATAATAATCGGGATATCCGATGACTCCCGCACCGCCATGCAAGCTCTAATGCCGTCCATACGCGGCATCATGACATCAAGTATCAGAAGGTCAACCGGCTCCGCCCAGACGATCTCCAGCGCTTGCAGGCCGTCCTCTGCCTCTGTTACGCGGTAGCCTTCGTTCTGCAAATAAATACGAAGCACATCCCGAATTTCCAAATCGTCGTCGGCAATGACAATATGCTGAGCCATTTGATTATCCCTCCTCCCTCCAAATTACCATAAATCATCAGATGATGTTAAGGGCTCTACCTTTTCCTGCAAATATAAATGAAAGCCGGCGGAATATTGAGCGGCATAAAGGCGACTCGTTCAACCTCAAAGCTGCTGCTGAACTGCTTGCGCATTTGCAGCGAATATTGGAAGGCAACGAACATGCCTCCCGGCTTTAGCGCGCTATGAATCTGCTTCATAAGCTGGTCGCGCATCAATTGCGGAAAGTTATAAAAAGGCAAGCCGGATATGACGCAATCCAGCCCGTCGATACCGGATTGCTGGAGCGTTTGGGTTAAATAGCGGGCATCCGGATGACAGTCATAAGAGGGGTAGTTTGTTTTTAACTTGTGGAAAAGCTCCGGTTCTTGTTCAAACAGCAGCACCTTCGTTTTCTCCCCGGCATACTGGCTCAGCCGTTTCGTTATCGCACCAGTACCTGCGCCCAGCTCCGCTACCGCTTCTATATGCTCCCAATGTATCGAGCCAAGTATTGTATTTGCCAAAAAACGCGAGCTGGGTGTAATGCTGCCAATCATCCGGGGCTGCCGCGAAAATTTTTGCAAAAACAAAAACCTCTCTTGCATCGTCTTCATCCTGCCACTCTCCTTCACTTGCATCGAATGTTTTCATCTTACAGAGGAAAACTTCAGATGAAGTGGAGAAAAAACTAAAGTTTTTATGAAGAATGCCTGGTATTGAATTAGGAAGACTCCGAGTACTGAAAGAGAGAGTATTAATAAATGACTGATACCCCAAATGTCCGTAGTGCCGCTGTCGAACCTCTTATCTAAACCCAACGTCTGCTCATGGCTGAGCCAATATGCTAGTCCCCTCTTGCTTCGGGGATCAAAATGCAAATATACATGTTGATTCACCTCAAAGCGCCTCAAAACCGCTATCAAAATGTAAATGTACATTTAAAATGCTTCATTTTTGCCCTATCGGTGCTTTTTGGGCCGATCAGCCTGCACTTTTACATTTTGAGGCGATAAATCGCCGATAAAACAGCTTACAACCTGCACTTTTACATTTTGATTCCTGATAGACTGCTGTCTATCGGAAAATCGAACCTATTACAATCAAAGTATCGCCTTAAGCTGCCTGCCAGAAGCTAACTCAACAATTACAAGAAACCGCTAAACATGGTTGCTTCCCTTTACCTAAAAACATCAAAAAAGCTGCTCCGCCAACAGGCGGAGCAGCTTTTCAGCAAAGCGGTATTATTCGTAGATGTAGGAGCAGCAGTAGTCAGACACAGCCGCTACTTGCAGCTTGAACTTCGTATTCGCCGGCACGGTAAATTCACCTTTGCCTTGAATGTGCAGCCACTCGGTTTCGCCTGGCAGCAGCACTTTCAAATCGCCTGCGAGAATTTCCATAATTTCGACGCAGTCCGTTCCGAACTCATAGTCGCCTGGAAGCATAATGCCCAGCGTCTTTTTCGTTCCGTCCGCGAACAGTACAGCGCGGCTTGTTACTTTTCCGTCAAAGTAAACGTTAGCTTCTTTGACGATCGTTACATTTTCAAATTGCGACATGTCGGTTGGCTCCTCTACAGTACAGCTTTTACTTTTGCTACTACGTTTTCAACGGTGAAGCCGTATTCCTTGATGACGCGGTCGCCAGGGGCCGAAGCGCCGAAACCTTCGATACCGATAATTGCACCTTGGTCGCCTACATAACGCTCCCAGCCAAATGGATGAGCCATCTCAACCGCTACGCGTGCTTTAACTTCCGGCAGCAGAACGGAGTCTTTGTACGCCTTGTCTTGCTTGTTAAACAGATCCCAGCTTGGCATGCTGATTACGCGAACCGCGATACCTTCTTCAGCCAGCGCTTTTTGAGCGGCAACAGCCAGTTGAACTTCGGAACCTGTAGCGATAATTTGCGCTTGCGGTTTGCCGTTTGCTGCGTCAGATACGACGTACGCACCGCGGCGGATGCCTTCACGGGCATTCGATACTGCGCCTTCAAGGATCGGCAGGTTTTGACGCGTCAAGACGAGCGCCACCGGATTTTCCTTGTTCTCAACCGCATAAGCCCATGCAGCCGATGTTTCGTTGCCGTCAGCAGGACGGATAACAGTCAGACCCGGAATAATACGGATCGAAGCCAGTTGCTCGATCGGCTCGTGTGTAGGGCCGTCTTCACCGACAGCGATACTGTCATGAGTCAGTACATATACAACTGGTTGCTTCATAATGGAAGCCAGACGAATAGCCGGACGCAGGTAGTCGGTAAATACGAAGAACGTACCGCCGAACACTTTCATACCGCCATGAAGGCTGATACCGTTCATTGCTGCCGCCATGCCGAATTCACGAACGCCGAAGTAAATGTTGCGGCCTTCATAGCTGCCCGGTTTGAATTGCGCAAGGCCTTTCAAGTGGGTCATCGTCGAGCTCTCAAGGTCAGCGGAGCCGCCAGCGAGCTGAGGAACGTTTTTCACAAGTCCGTTCAACGCATTGCCCGATGCAACGCGAGTCGATACCGGCTTGTCTTCCGTTGTGTAAGCAGGAAGGTCAGCATCCCAGCCTTCTGGCAATTCACCGGAAATCGCCAGTTCGAACTGCTTCGCAAGCTCTGGGTTTGCTTGTTTGTACGCTGCAAACAACTCGTCCCATTGTGCGTTTGCTTTCTCGCCGTTTTGCTTCACTTCGGCAAAATGAGCGCGAACTTCGTCTGGTACATAGAAGGAATGATCTTCCGACCAGCCGTAGAATTGCTTCGTCAGCTTCGTTTCGTCAGCGCCAAGCGGGGAACCGTGCGTACCGCCATGTCCGCCTTTGCCTTGCTTGTTCGGGCTGCCGTAGCCGATGACTGTTTTCACTTCGATCAGCGTCGGTTTGCCTGTCTCCGCTTGCGCTTCTGCAACCGCTTTGGACAATGCGCCCAAATCGTTGCCGTCTTGTACGCGAAGCACTTGCCAGCCGTAGCCTTCAAAACGCTTCTGTACCGTCTCGGAGTAGGACAAGCTCAGCTCGCCATCAAGGGAAATATCGTTGGAATCATACAGGACAACGAGTTTGCCCAGCTGCAAGTGGCCTGCAAGGGAAGCAGCCTCGTGAGAAATACCTTCCATCAAGTCGCCGTCGCCGCAGATCGAATACGTATAGTGATCGACTACGTTAAAGCCTTCTTTGTTATAAGTAGCGCCAAGATGCGCTTCTGCCATAGCCATACCTACTGCCATCGCAACGCCTTGTCCAAGCGGACCCGTAGTCGCATCAACGCCAGCTGTATGTCCAACTTCCGGGTGACCCGGTGTCAGGGAGCCCCATTGGCGGAAATTTTTCAGTTCTTCGATCGGAAGATCGTATCCGGACAGATGCAGCAAGCTGTACAACAGCATCGAACCGTGACCAGCCGACAATACGAAACGGTCGCGGTTGATCCAAGTCGGGTTGGACGGATTGTGCACCATGTTTTTAGCAAAAAGCTGGTAGCCCATCGGAGCAGCGCCCATTGGCATGCCCGGATGTCCGGAATTCGCTTTGTCGATTGCGTCGATAGCAAGCGTACGGATCGTGTCAATCGAAAGCTGGTCAATCGATTTTTGAGTAACTGTCATTCTTATTTCCTCCTAAAGATCCATTGGTTAAAGCGATGTTGCATTCTCTCTATTTGTTTATATAGCGCGAGTTGTAGCGCAATGGCTTTGAATATTGTACCATTCCGATCTGGCGTTTGCCATCCTAAATTCACGAATGAAAGGGCTTAAACCCGAACGATTCTAGTTGAACACCACGGTTTTGTTCTGATGTACGATGATCCGGTCTTCGGTGTGCCACTTCACGGCACGAGCCAACACGACGCGTTCAATCGTCCGGCCAATGCGCTTCAGTTCCTCTACATCGTCGCGGTGCGTGACACGCTGCACGTCCTGCTCAATGATCGGTCCGCCGTCAAGCTCTTCCGTTACATAGTGAGCGGTTGCACCGATAATTTTCACGCCGCGGTTGTAAGCTTGTGCATATGGCTTGCCGCCGACGAAAGCTGGCAAGAACGAATGATGGATATTAATGATGCGGTTAGGAAACACCTCGATAAACTTCGGCGAAATGATCTGCATATAGCGGGCAAGTACGATAAGATCCGCCTTGTCGGCTACAAGCTCCATCTGTTTGCGCTCGGCTTCCGCTTTCGTATCGGCCGTAACTGGAACATGATGATAAGGAATGCCGAAGGATTCGACCATTTCCTTCATATCCAGATGGTTGCTGATCACCATGGAGATGTCGGCATTGAGATCGCCCGATTTCCACTGCCACAGCAGCTCCATCAGACAGTGGTCCTCTTTGGAGACGAAGATCGCAAGACGCTTCTTGCGGCTGGCGCGGAACGTGTGCCATTTCATTTCGAAACGGTCGGCTACGCGCGCGAAATCCTCGACGAGCACAGGAAGCTCTTTGTCGAGGTCGGTTAAATCGAATTCAAATCGGATAAAGAACATTCCGCCAACAGGATCCATCGTATATTGATCGGATGAAACGATGTTGGCGCCGTGCTCATACAAAAAATGCGAAACGGCTGCTACGATACCCGGCCGATCCGGACAAGAGATGAGCATACGGGCGCGTCCGCTGTTTGGAGCGGAGGCTTGGGCTTGGCTTGAAGACATGTACAGTAACTTCCTTCCTTGACATCTAATTTGTTTAGTCTTTATTTAAATAAGTGAATTTATAAGCTTTATCCTAATAAACGCGCTTTGCTTCGCCTCCATGAGGGCAGGCGAAGCAAAGGCGTGCTCGTAAAATCTATGCGTTAACCAGCAGTTGCTTGCCAGCAAACCAAGCTGTAATGCGCTGGTTGATTTGCTCCTCGGAGAGATCGCCAGGCAGTGCATCGCTTTCTGCTACAAGATCGTACAAGCGCTCCATCGGCTCGCGCGGGTCGGCTTTTTTCGCTTTCGCGTCGTTTTTCAATACATCCCAAGTGCCAAGTACGAACTCGCGATGATCAACTTCTTGCTTGCCGAAGAAATGATGCAGACGCTCGACATGGTCGAAGAACGATTCGCCGAAGCGTTCCGCAGCATCGCCGCGAAGCAAAGCAATCTCTGCTTCATACATCGGACGCTGCGTTTTATCCGTCTTGCCGATCCATGGCGTTTCCAATATAAATGGACGGCCAGCCAGTCCATCGTGATGAACGATGGAACGAATCGCGTCGTAGCCCAGCCAGCCAGCGCCTACAGGAGCATGACGGTCCTTGCCGGCACCGCGCGGATTTTTACTGTCGTTGACATGCACGATCGCGACGCGATTGAGACCAACGATCCGGTCGAACTGCTCCAGCGTGCCGTCCAAGTCGCCAATGAGGTCATAGCCTGCATCATGCATATGGCAAGTGTCCATACATACTGTAAGGCGATCATTCAAACCGACCTTATCAATAATTTGTGCCAGCTCCTCGAAGCTGCGGCCGATTTCCGTACCTTTGCCGGCCATCGTCTCAAGCGCAATATTGACCTTTGTTTCCTTCGTTCCTTCCAATACAAGATTCAAGCCCTCAGCAATTCGGGCAATGCCGTATTCCGCATCCTTGTCCGTATATGCGCCAGGATGAAGCACGATATTGCGAACGCCAATCGCGTCGGTACGACGGATTTCCTCTTGCAGAAATTGAACGGCTAGATCAAATGTAGAATCCTTATAGGACCCGAGATTGACAATGTAGGGAGCATGTACGACGATCTCGCCAATGCCGGCCTTGTCCATTGCCAATTTGCCTTCTTCAATATATAAAGATTCGATCGGTTTTCTCCGGGTGTTTTGCGGTGCCCCGGTATAAATCATGAAGGTGCTCGAACCATATGTTACAGCTTCCTCAGTTGCAGTCAAAAGGCCTTTGTCCGAAAAAGAAACATGGGAACCGATTTTCAACATTAATAAACGCCCCTTTCGGTTGATCAAACCTTATTTTACAAGGAATGTCGAAATAAATCTAGGAATACGGTATAATTCATGCTGAGGTGAAGGGATAAGATGAAATCAGCTCCAGATTGG
The DNA here is from genome assembly GCF_014641555.1 of Paenibacillus radicis (ex Gao et al. 2016). Classification (GTDB taxonomy): domain Bacteria; phylum Bacillota; class Bacilli; order Paenibacillales; family Paenibacillaceae; genus Pristimantibacillus; species Pristimantibacillus radicis. The sequence continues at coordinate 86,626 of NZ_BMHY01000007.1, read as the reverse complement.
TTTATGTTTTTCATCATTTTTTGGGCGGTTGTCATGGTTGGAGCCATGGCCATCGGCGGATTTTTCATGTTCCGTAAATTTCTGAAGGTGCTCCCGCAGCGCGATGGCAAATCCAAGCTCGATTGGCAAAATTATTGGGTGGAACGAAGCCGCAGCATGTGGACGGAGGAGTCGAAGCATTTTCTCGATGAGCTGGTGTCTCCTGTGCCCACCGCCTTTCGCGATATTGCCAAACATTCCATAGCAGCCAAAATCGGCCAAGTCGCCATTGATTACGGCGCCAATGAGGTCACTCGCGACCATTGTATTGAAGGCTACATACGCGCTACGCCAAAACGCGACTACCGCAGCTTGGTTAGCTTTCTCGAACGCAGAGGGATCGACTACGCACCCTACAGTCATCTTTTAAATAAATAGGTCTATGGTCTAGAATTGACGAAAAAATGTAACCTAAAGCATTCCTTTTCGTTAATAAGGACAGGAGGTGGTTGTTATGAATACAACAAAGAGAAAGAAAAAGAAAGGCGTAGTTGCAACAAGCGCCGTTCTTCTGGCTATCATGCTGACAGCCTCAGCTTGCGCATCAGGCAATACGGAAAAGCCGAACCAGAACAATGAGTCGAATCAGAACCAAGCAACTGAACAGCCTAGCGATGCTTCGCCAACGCCCGATTCCGAAAACGACGGAAACGCAGAAAACGGCAGCAACAATGGAAGCAATGGCGTAACGGATACCGAGACGGGTTCCCCGGATACTCCGGCAAACACAGATAAAGGCAGCAATAGCCCCGATAATTCGGCTGCACTTGCCAAAGAAGGCGTATACGGCGGACAAATCGATACGACTAGCATCGAGGTCACTGTGGACGGAGACCCACTCGTTCTGCAGATTACCGATACCTTTACCGACACATTGAACAAGCTCAAACCCGATGATAAAATTAAAATTGAATATACCGAAAAGAATATCGATGGCGTGACTTTGCTTTACTTAAACAAGCTGGAGAAACTTTAGTCGATAAAGGATGAGTGGCGGATGCGGGTTGCGATTACAGGGGGAACGGGATTCGTCGGCACAGCGCTTGTAAAAGCGCTGCTTGAACGGCAGGATGAGGTATGGATTATTTCCAGAACCGCGAAAACTCCAGGAGCTCAGACAGCCAAAGGTTTGTACTATACGACATGGACCGAACTAGCTGAGCAGCCCTCCAAGCTGGAGGGTGTTCAGGCCATAGTCAATCTGGCGGGAGAATCGATCAATCAGCGTTGGACAGCAGCCGCCAAACAACGCGTGCTAGAATCCAGACTTCATGCAACCGCCCGCGTCGCACGCATCGTTCAAGAACTTAAACAGAAGCCGGAGGTCGTGGTCAACGCCTCCGGCATTTCTGCATACGGCAGCTCTTTAAGCGAAACCTTCGATGAGTCGAGTCCGATGAATACGACCGACTTCTTGTCCGGCGTCGTTAGGCAATGGGAAAAAGCAGCCAATGCCATCGAAGTTGAACGGCTCGTCAAGCTCCGCGTCGGGGTTGTCTTGAACAAAAAAGGCGGGGCCTTCCCGCTTATGGCGCTACCTTATAAGTTATATGGCGGCGGACCGATCGGAAGCGGAAAGCAGTGGCTCTCGTGGATTCACCTGGAGGATATGATCCGGCTTATTCTTTTTTGCCTGGACAATCGCGGGGTACAAGGGCCTGTCAACGGTTCTGCGCCTGAGCCGGTAACCAATGAAGATTTCGGCCGGGCACTCGGGAAAGCTTTCCACAAGCCGCATTGGTTTCCTGTCCCTGCTTTCCTCATGAAGACTGTGCTTGGGGAAATGTCCTCGCTGCTGCTAGACGGTCAACGCGCCATCCCGCGCAAGGCGCTGGAACTGGGCTTTCAATTCCGTTACCCGGATGTCGACAGCGCGATGAAGGAATTGGCAGGTTCCTAGCATCATCTATTAACTATTAATGGGATAGGCCCTTCAACCGGGTCTATCCCATTTTTTAACCTTCTTCCCCTCCTATTGCCCCTGTTATGCTTCAAGCCTTAATCAGTACCATTGGCCCTTGCAAAAATTAATTAAATATCATCAACGGACTTCTCCATAAGAAAAAATATTACAAAGCACTTATTTGATTGCATTTTTTTGTTAAATATATGATGAAATTTCCATTGCGGTAATTACAAAATACATTTTCGGTTAATAACCCACATAATTATATTATCATTAATTTGTTGTTGTTTAATTTTTACGATAAAGGAGATTTGTTGAGTTTGGTGAACTTCAAATAACAACATACAACTGTCATGGGGATATTGACATTCAAAAGACAGCAAAAGCAAAGACGATGATTTCATATAACTTCCCAACCAAGCAAGGTTTGGTATACTACAACAATACATGGAATGTGTTATTTGAAAGTACAAATCGCAATTCTTACAAGCACTATTATGGCTATTATACGGATAAAAACAAAAATACTCGTCAAGCAACTAAAGACTTCGTACCTGCTACTGGCTATTCTGCTGTAAAAGTTGAATCTGCTCCACATTACAATGATCATGCTTTTATTACTAACCAAGCATATCTTAACTACTTACAAAACAAGAGATATTCCGACGAAGACTGGATGGACTAGGTTTAAAAATTCCAAAGAGACCTGGGAGTTTATTCACAGGTCTCTTTTCTAAGATGAGGTGCATCATGAGAAAAACTTTCCTATATTCAATAATTCTTTTATTGATAACTTTACAATTAGGCTGTCAAAACAATAAATCGAACTCGAATTCTTTAGCAAATGAGGTTACATATACGTCCGAAGAGAAGGATCTCATTGAAGCTATTAACAAAAATAATTTCAACAAAGTAGACCCATCAAACTATAAACTAACTAATAGTATTAAACTTCTCAATGATGAAGATGCTGATCGAATTGAGTATGAAACTTTTATACAAGAACCTAAAATACCTATGAATAATGTTATTATGTCATTTTATTTAGAACCAAGCATGTTACAAAAATTAAATACAAGTAATGTATTTCAAACCAATACTCATAATGATGAAAAATTGAATATTCTTCCTAGCGGTAAAGTCCAAGGTGCTAGCCTAGCAAGAGCATTCATACTTGATCCGAGTAAGATTGACCAAACTTCAATCCATATATATAAAACAATGTACATTAAAATCTCCTATGATAGTGATAATAAAAGGATTGAAGACTACTACAAGGTCTCTGCCACGCCATCTGATGAATTAGAGAGCTACTTAAAAAATAATACTCACTGAAGACAATAAGAAGACGCTAGGTCATAGCGTCTTCTTATTGTAGTCTGTAAATCGAAATGTTTTCCCACTTTTTTAATGAAATAATCTCTAATTTCCTACTGTATACAGCATCTTATTCAATTCCGTTAAAAGGTACTAGTTCATATTTTGGACCATTTGCCCCTGCCAACTGAACACCGTCTCCCGAATCTAGCGGATAGACCTTATAGGCGATCATCGACTGGCCGTTTAATAGACTTCCGTTGCGCGAACCAAGATCCTTTACTTGATAGACTCCGTTCTTGCACTCAATTTCCAGGTGTAGCCGGGAAATGCCGGCGGCTCCATCCTCGTAATCCACTTGCTCACCGGTTCTGCCAACAGTAAATCGCTCTCCGTTCCAGTCGAGCCATTCTCTCTTTCCTTCCCACTCCCGGTAAAGTCTGAGCCCTCCTTCCTGCTGTACATGGGGATGATCCAACAATACGGTCGCGTCGGCTTTAGATCTCATTGGCTGAGAATCAACTGCTGTTTCCGCAATCCTGGCTTCGTTGTGTGGCTCCGCTATTCTCGGGGGAGAAGAATGAAGCTGTTTTCTCACATCCCGAGGAACGGCCGGTTCGGAAGCAGCAATCTTGGGCCAGGAATGGGCCAGCGGACCGGATTCGGGAATAAAATCATCATCCCCGCCGTCTTCAGACAGCATAGATAGAGCTGGGCTTCTAAGCCATATCATCACAACAATAGCCGCTCCTATTAAAGATAATCCAAGGCTAATGTATAAGCTGTTTTTCGATTGAGCAGGCAGGTATAAGAACCGCCAGACAAAGGCGACCGCTACGAGAACAACAGCAGAGAAAACCCATTGTTTTTTGATCGAACTAGTATGGGCAGCTTCATCCGTATCATCTATTATTTCCTCGTTGAACGCCGCTGGGAAGCCTCTTCCATTTATAGAACTATCCCCTCCGCCAGCATCATTTAAGCTCCCTGAGGGCTCCATCTCAAGTTGAATATGTTTATTCCATACGTCTTCGCTCCTTGCACGCCAATCGGTATACTCGCTATCCTCGTTTCTTTCCCGTAAGCTTCCTATAGATGTTCTATTCACTTTTTCCTTAACCGGAGAAGCTTGTGCAAGGCGATCCGGCCCGCTTAACAATTCCAGCAGCTCAGCACGAAGCTCGGCAAGTGGCCAGCGCTTATCGTTGAAATGTTGGAGCAGGCGCTGCAGTCCTTCCCCGTCGAGCTGCCCGACAAAGGAAGTCCAACGAACGATGAGAGCCAATAGATCCCCATGCCCCGATGAACCGCCATTCAAAAGCAAGTCTGCAGCCGAAGGCTCCTGAATCGGCAAATAGGCAATACCAATATCATTCAATTGCTCTCCAATGAATAGGTATTGATCTCCGAGCATACAGCCTTCAGGCCGAAGCATATAGTGGCTGCATTCTCCAAGCGCTTCAACAACCGCAAGCAAAAGCGTATAAAATTGTTCCATAGACAAACGCTGCATTTGCAGGCGGTGGGAAAGCATTTTCCGGCCCGCCAAATTGTAGCGAAAGGTAATCATGCCATCCATATCCGACCAGTTCATTGGCAGCATACCTGGAATTTTGCTGTTCATCAGCATTTGAACCTCAATCTCATCCAGTTCCTCCCGGCGAATAGCAGGCTCCCGTTCAATGATCATTTCATGTCCCCGGTTCATGGAGAAATCGATTTTAAATGCACCCATTCGTTTTCCCCCTTAATTCAAAAATGCCGTAATGGCACCCGGCACTGCCGCAAGCATAAACGGGAAGCTGCGCCCGCCTTCAGCCCATGCTGCCCACTGCCCCCGGCGAATTTTTCCTCCCTGCAGCAAAAACGATAGCCCGGCGGCGATCATTCTTTTGGCCATAGGCCGTTGCAGCAGTATAAAGATTAGTCCAATAGCGCCAGCGTACAAAATGGCGTACATAAGTGCATAGAGCACAGCCGGCACTCCGATCCATGCGCCTAAAGCTCCGAACAGCTTAACATCGCCGGCCCCGATTCCTTTGGCAGCGTACAAGAGCAGCAACGGCACAAACCCTGCTGCGGCACCCAAAGCACCTTGCAGCAATCCGTTCCAGCCACCGTCAATCAAACGGTAAACGATAGCCGCTGCAAAAAAAGACAATGTCAGCCGATTTGGTATCAGCATGGAACGAACATCGGTATAAAGCGCCGCAGCCAGCAGGACGGCTGCAGCAGCAAACGGAATTGTTATCGGAATGGGCAAGCATTATCCCCCCTTCGGTTTCTTTTCTACGCTGAAATGTCTGGATACTTTCTCACCCGAGGCCGAGGTTGCCGTCAGCTCCCATATGCCTGGGGTTGTATTACCTGAAACATGCCAAGTCCATTGCACATAGCCGTTAGCGTCAGCTGTCGCATCCCCGAGATGCTTCGCTGTGCTTTTCCCGCTTTTATATTGGACTTCGAGCGATACGCTGGTCCCGGGTTTAGTGAGCGCAACAACTGTAGCCTTCAATCCGGGTCGAAGCGGTGTTGGCTCAATCGAGATGATCTGCACTGGTATAATGTCAGCTTCGCCATGATCTCCCCCATCAAAGGCAGGCACTGCATCTTCTATCCACACCCGCTCCGAAGCTTGCTCGCGAAGTCGTATCTTCTTTCCAGTAAAGGGGATGCTCATCGGAAAATCATACTCAGCTTCGATCGTTAAGTAAGGCTCCTGCTTATGCTTCAAATCCGGCAAACCGAGGCGCGAGAGCTTGATGCGCTCCTTATTGATAACAGCTTCGTCTGCATAATGCTGCAGCATTGGCTCTATAGCTGACCGTCCTAATTCGGTCGCTGCCATATCAACTAAAGGCTGCCAATCGCCCTGGAACACAGCCGCAGCAGCCGCACCGGCAGGATCGGGAAGCCACTCTGCTGCTTTGACAGCGATTTGCCCCCAGTCCGACAAGGGCGCATTCGCTGGAGTAAACTCCGGCAGCTTATGCTCCACTTGCTGATAGGCCAAATCTACAGGATAAATATGAGCCGCCATTTGCCTTACCGTCTGCGATGCTGCAGACTGAAGCGCCATTTGCGTTGCATTTAGCCGGACAAGCACGATAAAGACAAGCAGCATAATTAATAATATGGGCATCACAAGCGCCGCTTCCACAACGATACTGCCGCGCTCGCCTTCCCTGCCTTTCAAGCTAATAAGACCAGCCCACCGTCTGCGTCGTTTCATATCGGCCGTCGACAACCTTTCCCTGCAGAAATCCAAAACCGCCAATCATCTTGTACGCACCCGGCAAAAACCAAAGCTCTGCCGCTGCCTGTACCTCACCAGTTACAGCTGTTGGCACATACGAGAGCGTAATTCCGCGATTTTGCTCGATAACGGCAATCATTCGTGCAAGCCTCGAAGGCCGGTCCGCTCCGCCATGCATAAGCATGAATAGCCTCAAGTAATCGGTATACGAAATATCAACTTTGGCATACTTCGATAAGGGCGCTGCTCCTCGATTGGAAAAATCAACGAAGTCCTCCATCGTTTTTTCCAAGCCGTAAATTAATGAGCAGGTGAGAATAAGCAGAGGATGACCAACCGATCTGCATTGTACAAGCCCTTCCATCGTTCGAATGGCCATCCGCGCTCCAAAAAGCTCACCGTAAGCCGCTGCTACGTTTGCCGCAGGCTGATAAAAACCGTATAAAATGTATTCCGCTTCCTGATTTTGCAAAGCGAGTGATTGTTTTAGCGACTCCGTATCTCCGTCCGTAATCATTGACTTCAAGTGCTGCGGCTGGAAAGCGGAAAATCTTGAAAGGACATATTCACCTGCATAGACAGAATCTCTCGTTTTCTCCAGCGTATCGGCCATTCCGCCAAACAAGCTGCCCATTAAAGAAACGGAAGACTCTGCTTGCTCATGCGCATCGTTTGCCACCTTCCCGCCCGTTGCACCTCCAGCCTCTTCTGCTCCAGCTTCCTGTTGGTTAAACAGCAGATTAGCTTCGTACCGCCGCTTTACCTCTTGAAATTGTGTCTTGTTCTCGTCCTCCTCCGGCAGCGACTTCATCCCCTCCAGCATCGCGCGAGCCTGCCGCCAGAGCGAATCCGCTTTCTTCTCCTGCTCCTTTTTCTTTTGCTTCAGATCATCATTCGACCTTCGCTGGCGCTGCTCCACGATGGAGCTGCTCCCCATATACTCACTGCTGTAACGGCCATAACCGGCAATAAGCTTGTTGACACCGGTCATCAGCTGGCTGCTGGAGCTGTCTAATTCAGGAGAATGTATCGCTTCTGACAAAGAAGCATTAAAGCTTTCGATCAAGTCATCCAGCCTTTCATAGGCCGCAGCATGGCCATCCAGCTCTAATCGATATTCGGCGAAAAAATCCTCCGGCAGCACCAAGTCACCTGCAGACTCCTGTACGTCCTTCAGCTCATTCTCTGTCATCGTAGAGTCATGGCTCGCATCGGCCCCGGGAATGTCTTGTCCCGCAACGCGGTCGTATCCGTCATCCTTGGCCCGCCGTTCAACCTCTTCGGCCACTTGCTTCATTTGCTCGTTAACCGTTCTGGCTTGCTCCAGCAGTTCTGTACCCTTGGCCGAAAGCGCGTCATGTTCGCTTCCTGCTTTCAAGCGAATTTGGTCAAGCTGCTTGACCAGTTCCCTTGCCCGTCTCACATAATCTTCTATCTCCCTCGTGAATTTACGCGCTTTGCCCGCTTCGGCCAATGCCTCATCGATTCTCACCCATTCGGCATACTGAGCATGCTCTGCCGCAAGCTGTTGCGAAGTGTTCGCTCCTATTGATCGCGAGCCTTCCTCGGGAAGCAGCTTTGCCAAGTCGCTTTCTTCAATACTGTGTGCGGCTTTCCTCTGCCAATCAAGCACCTTTTGCAGCAGTGCTTCACGCTGCTCATAGAGCTTTCTTAGCCTCTCCAGCAAATCGACCGTGATCGACGCCTCCTTGAGAGGACCTGCCATTGGGGCAAACTTTGCGGCCAGCTCCAGTGTGAAGTCGACAGGCGCCTTATATTTCATCTCTTCCATGAGCTGCCTCTTAAATATGCGGTGAGTGCCAAGATATTCGGAAGCATTGGCATGCGCCGACACAAGCTCTGGTTGAACGAGACGCATGGCCGGATCTGAAGCTTTAGCTTTTCGTTCCAGATTGGCTGTTGCGACAAGTTCATAAATCGAATCGCCTTCGGTGCCTCCGCGGCCAAACAGGCCATACCTTCCATACAGTTCCCCGTCGTATGCGGAAAGAACGGAGCGCGTTCCTGCCCTCGCCGCATCCTCGGCTGCCTTATGCAGCGCAGCCATTCTCGCATAATCAATAAGCACGCCTGAAAATAACAGCAGTGAGGACATCATCATCGCCGACAGCACCGTTACTGCGCCATCCGTCCGATAGAATAAGCTTCTAGCCTTTGTAGTAAACCGCACTGCAGCTCCTCCCCTACCGCCTGATTAATTCGCTTGCCCGCTGTATTTGCCCAATGTCTTGGCAGCACCGGCTTTCTCATTTCCTCCCCAAACTGAGCTAAACTTTTCTGTGTAGTAACGTACCAAATCGACCGTTCGGATAAACTCAACCGGATCGACGATGCTGGCATTTGCGACAGCTCTCGGCTCCGTACGGCCCAGCATCTTTTCCAAGGGAACAAGCGAGATCGGCTGCTTGAGACTCACTTTCACCTCTCGCTTCAATAATCCTCGCTCGTAAGCAATTGACCCTTGAAACCGCGCCAGTTTTCCTTCCCCGAGCCAAGAAGAGCCTCCCGCCAGCTTCCGGGCCGCCAATTTCATGCTCTCCCGTTCTCCCGTTGATGGCAGTTGCAGCGTTACTTCATCAGGGGCCGTTCCTGTAGAAAGCCCAAATAATGATTGCAGCGCCTGATCCTCGGCAACCCTCCAATACAGCCCGTCATAGGCGTCACCCTCTACTATGCCGCTGCGGGTATTTCGGTTGCTATTGTCCCAGCTGTAGGCTGTCCTCTCTGCCGTAACCGACGCCGTATAATAGACCATGGTCTGCTGATAAAGATAGACGGCAAACAGAATGAAAATTAATACCATCACCAGCAATACAGGAAATACGATGGCGGATTCCAGCGTAAAGCTTCCCCGCTCACAGCACAGTTGGCGGAGCCACACGGATCTAGTTGAAGATTTGATCAGCTTGCTCATCGGCTTTCCCCATAAGATTCTCTATTAAATCAATAATCCAGTCTTTAAAGAGCAATGCAATAATGATAACGACAGCGATAATAAGAATAATTTCAAGCGTGCCCAGACCGCTTTCCGAGCGCCAAAATGAACGCATGGCCCCCGCTGCTTTTTTCATCATCTTCATCTTAAATCTTCCTCTCTGCTTATCATTTAATAGCAATCCTATCTTCTAACCCATCATCAACATGGCTGGCGCCGCAACGAAAACCATTAATACGAGCAAAATGCCAACCAGCGGAAACACCAGCTTGGAGGAAGCTTCTTCACCTCGTGAACGAGCCACCGCTTTGCGTTTTTCCCAAAGCGAATAAGAAAGCTCTCGCAGCGCGAGCACGAAATGCTCGCCGCCTTTCCGGTAATTGAGCAGCAATACCGTTGTGAAAACAGATACCTCCTGTACCGAGCAGCTCCGATTAAACCTCTCGGCAGCAACGGTGAATGATTCCCCATTGCTTAGCGAATGAACAACTTTGCCCCATTCCTTGTACAAGGGATGTTCTTGGGCTTCTTTGCCTTCTTGACAGCGAATCAAAGCCTGCATCACGGGTTCGCCTGCTCCGACGAGCAGCATAAGCTTGCTTAGCAGCTCCGGCAGCTCCAGAATAACAGCCTGTTTGCGCCGCTCGATCAATCTTCCCGCTTCCAGCATCGGGCGGAGAAATAGTACGACGCCGATAATGAGCCCCATCGCCATTAAAGTCATTTCTTCCGCCAGCCAAGCGAGAAGCGAACAAGCGGCAATGGCTGCATAACCATATGCAGCAGCGGCTGCCAGCAGCCGCTTCGTCTGTTCGAACGGCCAGTCTAGACCTCGAAGCACAACTTGCTTTGCGTGATAGCTGCTAAGCGGGAGTTGGATCTGCTCATAGATGCCGCTTCTCTCAAGCACGCTAGCAAAGGGATCGATTAGCAGCCAATCTTTAGCGTTGCCTGCCGCTCGCCGATTTTTTCCAAGCCGGATGAGCCTTCCTAAGGTTGGTCTTCCAAGCAGGACAAGCCATGCCGCCATAAGAATCAGCGGGACTGCCGCCATTTCTCATCCCTCCTCATACTCGAATGTTCATTATTTTTTGAATGAACCAGAAGCATAAACCCAATACCGCCATGCCGGCCGTTAATAGTACATATCCGGCACCTCCGTAGAGCGGCGCCATGTAGTCCGGAGCTGCCGCGCTAAGAAAACCTAAAAACGCAAAGGGAACAGCCATCATAATCCGAGCCTCAAACCGTTTCTGCGCGACCATGACGGCAATTTCCTGCTGCACCTCAAGCTTCTCTCCAATCGTCTGCGACGTTCGTTTCATCACCTCCACCAGATCGCCGCCAGACCGTTTGCAAACGGCGAATACTTCAGCAAATTGCGTAATATCGTCAATATACGCCCGCTCCGCGAATTGGCGCAAAGCATGCTCCAGCGGCTCCGAATGGTCGAGCCGGTGCTTGACGATCATAAATTCGCGCAACAGCTCTGTGCGAGGGTCAGGATATAAAAGCTTCAGATCGTCAATCGTAGCGACAAATGCATTCTCAACAGACCTTCCCGCTGCAAGCGATGATGTCAACGAATACAATGCTTCTTTGAATTGAAGCTTCAGCCTCTCCTTCCTCCGCCGAAGCAAAGATGCCTTATACAGCCTGGGAGCGCAGCAGCCGATACAACCAAGCACAATCGATACAACAATGGAATGATAAATCAAATAGATAGCTGCAAAAACGATGCACCAGCCTGCTGCAGCAGAGATAATGAATTGACGGATCGTTAGTCTGTACTCGTTATAATCTTGTAATAAAGCTGCCCCGCCAGTTGCGCCGGAAGCATCCGTATATCCCATCCACGCAAGTCCCGCTCTTACTCTCGCCGACTGACCTTTCTTTCTATTCTGAAGCTTCGCAGCTTGTACTCCTGTCCTGACCGTACGACTCATTGTCCCTCCCCTTCCAAGCGATCCGCCAAGCCCGCCATCCGCAGCTTGTCGCGGTGCCGCAGTATGTGCTCGGTACGCTTCAAGCTGCCGATTACCTTGCCGTCCTCCTCGCCTTCCTCATGGAATACATAGAGCGGAACGACGCTGATCTCCCCTTTCTCGACGCCAACAACTTCGCTAATTTCCGTCACACGCCTGGAGCGGTCTCGGAACCGGGACAGATGAATGACAATGTCCAGCGCCGATGCGATTTGCTGACGAATGACCTGCACCGGCATATCGGCCGCCGAGAGCGCCATCGTCTCCAGACGTGCCATCATATCGCGGGCTCCGTTAGCATGGCCAGTGGACATCGATCCGCTATGCCCAGTGTTCATCGCCTGCAGCATATCAAGCGTCTCTCCGCCCCGAACCTCGCCGACAATGATCCGGTTCGGACGCATCCGCAGTGAAGCGCGAATGAGCTCTCGGACCGTAATCGCTCCTTTGCCCTCGGTATTCGCATTCCGCGTCTCCAGTGATACAAGATTGGGAACGCTGCGGATCTGCAGCTCGGCCGAATCCTCTATCGTCACAATGCGCTCATCCTTGGCTATAAACTGCGATAATGCATTCAAGAATGTCGTCTTGCCCGTCCCCGTACCGCCGCTAATAAACAGGTTATATTGCGCTTGCGTCAGCAGTTGCAGCAACCGGGCCGCTTCGGCGGATATAGAGCCGGCGGCAACGAACGACTCCATCGTTAACGGACGCTCCGGAAACTTCCTTATCGTCATTGAAGGTCCGCGCAGCGCTACCGGCGGCAGCACGACGTGGACACGGGAGCCATCCTTCAGCCTCGCATCAACAATCGGCGAAGATTCATTGACGACACGGTTGACGCTCGACACAACGGCTTGTATAAGATCCTCCAGCCGCTCCCGGCTCTCGAAGGCAGCAGGAAGCAGAGAGACATGCCCGCTCCTTTCAATAAAGATTTCTGCATGATGGTTGATCATAATTTCCGTTACGGTCGGGTCGTCCATCAGCGGCTGCAAAATATCAAGTCCACGGAAGGAATGATAGAGCCGGCGGACGAGCTTTACTTTCTCTGAAACGGTGAGCGGGTGCTCCTCGCACCAGCGGAATACATTGCGCTCTACCAGTTCCATCAGCCTATCGTCGGAAACCGCCCCTCCAAAATCGATTTGAGCACGAATCTGTTCTCTCAGCGCAAGGACGATCTCATCCGTCAGCAAGCCTGTCTCCCCCTCCTTCCTTCATCAGTTGCCGGAATAACCGCTCTACCGCTGCTTTATACTGAGGGGCAGCTATGACAGACTGCGGCTGGATGCTGCCCGCTTCGCATTCCGGCAAAGCTGCAGCGATCGGTCTGGCCTCACTCCAATCTCGTTGCGGCAGCCGCTCACCGCTCCCTCCGGAACGGCGATTCACAACAAATTGAAAGCGCCGTTCAACCGCTTGAAACCGGCTGCCCCAACGCTGCGAGCCATACCGGCATGCCAGTTCACTCTTCCGTTTGACGGAAGGATCATCGGTCAGCAGCCAAACAATCTGATCGCTTCGTTCATAGAGTGCAACATGGAGCTCATCAAGCGCTTCATCCATATCAATGACGATCAGGTCGTATTGACCGGAAGCGGCGACGGCCTTAACGATTGCCTCGGCATCCGCTGCCTGAAGCGTCATGCGGTCATCGGCATTGGAGAAGGCCGGCAAGTAGTCACCCTTGAGCGCAGAATGCCGCTTGCGATGCTGGAGCAGCCAGCCGTTGACCTTCTCCGGCTGGGCTTTCAGCAAGTAAAGCAGCTGCGACAATCCTTCGCCCTCGGAGGAGCCTGCCTCTTTGCCTAACCAAGCCTCCATGGCATTCCAGCGCTCCAGGTTTAAATAAAAGGCGCGGTAGCCTGCTGCCCCCGCTGCATTCATCAACTGCAAGCATAAAGTCGTCTTACCGACACCTCCAGAGGCTGAATATACCGCCAGGACGGATGCACCTTCCTCCGCCTTCTGCCTAGACATGCCGCCGGAATCAGCGTAAAGCGCGGCAATCCGGTGCAGAAGCTCGGGCAGCGGCTGAAATTGCCGCAGCTCCGGAAATTCAGCGCTTCCGCCATCTCCTCCTACCAGCACAGCCGTAGGCACATTGGGAAGAAAGGATTCCGCAGTCTTCAGCATCGAAGGTTGTGCGGCTATAAAATCAACAGGGTACCCCCCTTTCAAGAAATGAACAAAAGCTTCCGGATGAGTAAAAGCCGTTAGCTGCCACTTCCCTCCGAACGGGCTGTCGCGGATGTAATCCGCCAGCCGTCTCGCATATTCCTGTTCCTTGACGGCGATTGCCAATTGCAGCTTCAATCCTTAACCTCCTCCTGAATGCATCGGACAAACGCAAAAAAGCACCGTAAAAGGCGCAGTTACCTGCGGCCCTTTACGGTGCTTCCGTATTTGCCGTTATAGATTGACTAAAATTTACCATAGGTCCAATCGATTCGTCAACCATCAATTTCCTTCTAAAAATCTGAAAAAAATTAGAAAAAATAGATACAAATCGTATCACATATGCTATACTTAGAAACGTAACGTAGCTCATACATATGAGTTGCCAGATCCAATTGAAAGGAGGTGACCGGAATGAAAAAGCAATGGGAAGCTCCTGAACTGGAAACGTTGGATGTGAAAATGACATTCGACGAGGGTGATGCTGAAACTCAAACTTTACATTGGCCACCGAAAAGCGGCGGCTGGTGGCCTTGGCCTTGGTAATAAAAAGCGTAAAAGTAAACCCTATTCCTCCTCAGAGAGGAACCAGGGTTTATTTTTTGTCTCGTAAATAAAAAAAAAGCATTGGAGGCTACAAGCCTGCAATGCCCTGCTCTTAAGACTGGTTCGCCAAAAGCCTTTGGAACACGCCCCGCGGTTCAGAAGAGAGCTGTGCATACCCGCCCTGCTGAACGATTTCCCCGTCTTCCAGCACGATAACCTGGTTAGCATTACGAATCGTCGACAACCGGTGAGCAATGACGATAATGGTCATCTTCCCTTTAAGCCGCTCAAGCGCCTCTTTGATCCGCAATTCGTTCTCATTATCCAGCGCACTCGTTGCCTCATCCAGCACCAGAATGGAAGGTTTACGCAGTATCGCCCTCGCCAGCACAATGCGCTGCCGCTCTCCGCCGGAAAGCTTCACTCCGCGGTCTCCCACAATCGTATCCAGCCCCTGCGGCAAATTTCGGACAAATTGCTCGGACGCCGAGAAAGACAAGGCCTCCCACATCTGCTCGTCCGTTGCCTCCGGGACAACCAGCTTCAAATTATCGCGCAAGCTGCCATGAAACAGAAAGGGATCCTGCGCCACATAACCGATAGACTGCCTGAGTCCGTACAAACGCTCATCTGTCAGTTCTTTTCCGTCAACCAGCACTTTACCGGAAATCGGTTTGATCAGCCCCATCAACAAATCGACCAGTGTGCTTTTCCCCGCACCCGATTTGCCGACGATCGCCGTCATCTGATTGGCAGGAATGCTAATATTAATGTTTTTCAGAGCGTAGTGAACTTCCGATTCTTCCGCTCCTTCTGAGCCGTCATAGCAATAGTGGATCCCGCTGCATGCAATGCTTCCCTCCACCCGAAGTGGAGCGATCGCCTCGTCATCCAGCGATTCATCGGCTTCCCGTGCCTCGTCGCTTTCCTGCTGCAAGGTAGTCAGCGACTCAAAGGCAGACATTTCCGACACCAGACGTTCCAGGCTGGACTGAATCGAGATAAACCTCGGCCACAGCCTCGTGAAGATCAGGACGATGAGCAGCAGCTGTTCCGCAGCCACATGAAGAAACGTTATGGAGAAATAGACGAATACGGCGATCAGCAGCACAGAGGAAACCCGGTAGAGCAGCTGCGAATTCGCATACAGCCGATAAGCGCGCAAATAGTTGGTTTCGATCTTTCCCGCCAGTGTCTGAAACCATGAAATATGGGAGCTTTCGAGCTGATTGCTCTTAATATCCTTCATTCCGCCGAAATGGTCGTTCAAGCCAGCGAAATAGCTTTTAAACAGCCGGGAGGACTCTTGCCCGTATTGTGCCGACTTGCGAATAAATCTGCGGGATACAAGCGAGAGCACGAGGCCGCTTGCGATGATGATGGCCGTCAGCTGGAACGAGAGCCACATGGCGAAGCCGATCTGAATGACCGTGAACGCCACAGAGGAAATTAACATCAGAAACAAATCGATGCCCCGGCTTACCCGGTTCAATTCCGTAGACAGCATCTGGTTGAAATCGGATTTTCTCCGTTTCAGAAAAAACTCCCATTTCGCCCTCAGGAGGGAGCGATGTGTCTCGACCCGCAAGCTTTTCACATATTTCTGCGATATTTTTTCAGAAAGAACCGTCTGATTTCGCTGCAGCAGCGCCTGTCCTCCGACGAGCAAAATGTAAGCCGCCAGCACGATCGGCAAATTCAACGGGATCTTCAATTCTTCCAAAGCCTTCATTGCCGAACCGACGAACGGCACCGCATCGACATTCATATCGAAAGCACCAATAATGCTAAGCAGTGGAATGATCAAAAAAATGCCGATGCCTTCCAGACAGCTGACCAGCAGCATAAGCGTCAGATGCAGCAGCACCTTGCTGCCGGCTACAGCGTACAGCTTTTTCAATAGGATGCGCATTGCCTTCACGTTGGAAAAGCCTCCTTAAATGGACTGCCGCTTCACTTGCCTCCATATCCACAGAAACGGGCGGAGCGGAAAATAGAGAAAATGGAGCGCTTTGGGAAGCGGCAGAACCTCTGCATCCCAGGAGCTTGGATAAATCTTATTTAGCAAGTAAAGCCCCTTCTGACTGAACGGCATCGTAGCCAGCATATAGCGGTTGTAATAAATCGCAATGTCCCGCTTCTCCGGTTTGGGATGCAGGATCGCCCTCTCCCGCATAAAGATCAGCACATAGGGAGCAAGCTTCTCCCCCTTGTTAGAGGCAGACAATGACGCTAGAGCATCCGGCAGCTTCGTCCCAAGCAAACCTTGAGCAAGCACGAACGCAAGGCCGATCAGGTCGCGGCCGCGATAGGTCTGCAGCAGTTGCTGTATTGTATCCCGTTCCAGCGGTTTGGCGACGATACGATCGATATCGAGCAGCCAGCGCAAGCAGGACCAGCCATGTCTCGTTCCATGAAGCACGAGGTAAAGAAACAAATCCTCATTGCCCAGCGAATGAACCGAAGGGTGCAGAGTGCTTACTTGCCTCCTGGCCCATAATGCCTCGAAATCCGGCTCCTTCACCGTATCGGGATTCAGCCGCCAATGCAGCTCGATTTCAATCCCTTTCTCATAATGAAAATAAGAGAGATGATGGGTTTTGCGCTCCGTATTATTAAGCAGCAGCGGCGTATCCTCGCTGAGACGGTAGCCCTCCTCCATCA
Source organism: Paenibacillus radicis (ex Gao et al. 2016) (assembly GCF_014641555.1). Taxonomy (GTDB): domain Bacteria; phylum Bacillota; class Bacilli; order Paenibacillales; family Paenibacillaceae; genus Pristimantibacillus; species Pristimantibacillus radicis. The sequence goes on along the minus strand of NZ_BMHY01000007.1, from coordinate 69,776 downwards.
GCAGCTTTTCCGTAAGCTTCATGTCCGCCTTCGATACAAGAATGTCGAGATCCTTGGACGTTCGTCCCGATATATCGCCATAAAGAAGAGCGGCCAGCGTCGGGCCCTTCAGCATTAGCGAACGTATGCCCTTTCCTTCCAGAAGCTGTACGACACGCTCCATTTCTCCGCGCAGATGAAGCATTTCATATGTATTTTTCATAAAACGATGACTCATCTTCTGCATAATGGCCGGAGGAACAAATTGCCGCTCGTCATTCAGCCGCTTGAGCAGAGGATATACAACCGGATTGACGTGATGATAGCCGACATAGAATAAAAACTCATTCCAGTCTATTTGCTGCGACTGCTCCCACGCCTCTTCAAAGGTAACGGTTCTGTCGCTCTGCAACAGTAACAGCAGCATATTAAATTCCTTCGAAAAGGAACGCTTGTCGAGCGCATTCGGGCTGCTCATCCCAATCTCTCCCCTTTGAACACAGTCGCATCGTTGGCGAACATGGCTACAACTGTATATTCATTCATAATCTCCGCCCCCGTTGCATAAAAGGCGCCCGCCCTGAGCCACGCATGCGCGGTCATTTTGCCGCTGTCATCCTTTTTTGTCCCCAGGTAAAGCGTACTTTCAATGCCCCGTTTCTCCAGCATTTTCATACCGGCAATCGCCATTACCATGCACTTGCTCTCCCATAGCGTATATCTGCTCATAACGCGCAGCGTCCATGAGATCATTCGAGCAGCCTCCTCATGATCGGGGGAGGAGACGTAAGCCGTCTCTTCCATCGCTACGCCAAGGGAGGGAGCTACTTTCGAGAACGGCATCGCTTTCACGATCCGGGCCCAGCCCAAATACCAGTAGGCTTCCAGCAGCAGCAGCTTCGTCCGGCGATCGGACGCCAGCCATTTGTTGACCCTGCCCGCCATGCTAAGCTTCGTCAGACCGGATCTGAATGAGCCCTTGCTCTGTCAATTGAGCCAGAAAGGCGGTCACTTGACGCTCGCAAGCCTCACGGTCGATTTCATACTCCGTGCACAATTCATCGACCAGCCCTTCTAACGTAGAAGGCTCTGACAGAAGCTCCCATATCCGCCCGCCCGTCTGGCCTAAATTGTAATATTTCCCGGTCGAGACACTCATCATGACTTTATCGCCGCCCATATCGCTGACCAGAAAGCCCTCCGCTCGTATTACGGTCTGACCTGCAAAAACACCGGATGGTGTTGTCATTGCACCAGCTCTCCTTTCATCGCCACATTTAAAATTTCATTCACGAGCAAATCTGCTGTAAAGCCGTGTTTCGGACGTTTCAACCGGTAGCAGTCTACCTGTGATGCGATAGTCGAAGACATCTGGAAATGCCAGGGTCTTAAATCCAGCTTCGTCAGCAACGCACCGCTATAAGTGTGCATATAGAGCAACTGCATGCGTTCCAGCTTGGATAGCGGCTTCAATTCGACAGTCTCGCTGTCTTCTGCCGCCTCTAATTCGAATAGCGCAGCCAGAGGCATTGACTCCTGGTGAAACTGATCTGCAACCGGTATGGCATACTTCTCGTAGTCATCCCCGATGGGATTAAAATGCGCAGCATTCATTTGAAAAAAATCGAGGCTTTCCTGCCACAGCTTCTGCTGCGGAAATCCCGGATGCGCGACCGGGCCGTTCTCCCCTGCTCCAAGCGTAACCGGAACGATATCATCGCTTAGCAGCTTATAGCCCTGACGTAAAAAAGCTGCTGCCAAGGTCGATTTGCCAGCACCGCATTCCCCAACGAAAGCGTAAGCCCTTCCTTCGATAACGACGGCACTGCCATGCAGCGGAATGGCTCCTCTCTGAAACAATGCAAACGCGAAACCGAGGCCCAGCAAATAAATCCGATAATCCCGCGGATCGGCCCCTTCCGCCGGCATCATCTGAATACGGCTGCCGCCCGTTATCCGGTAGGTCGCCGCTTTATCCAAGCCGAGCACCATCTCGTTCCCCTTAACCGCAAAGGGACGATCCGGATCCAGTTCATTGCGAAGAGCGGTTAAATCCGCCCATTCCACGATAAAATCCGGTTCAAAATCCGGTTCATTAACGCTCAGCAGTTCCGGCAGTTCAAAATCACTAGCAATTCGCAGTCCAAATGCCAGATAGTGCCGCTTATCTATACCTGTACGACCATCCATCATCTGAGCAATCGCCCCCTTAAATGATACTAATTGTAGCAATTATAGCATAAAAAATTAACGAATTGTATCTTTTTTTCGCTCTTTTATTGTAAAATCTACAAAATGGAGCAATTTCTCTGTAAATAGGCGCTCATTGAATTTTTCCGCATGTTCGCGTATCGCATCCGCATTCCATACATGCTTGTCGAAGCTTTCCAGTGCCTCGGCAAATGACTCCGTCGTCTGCGTATCGAAGTAGATCCCGTTAAGTTCCGGCACAATCGTATCCAGCGCACCGCCTCCGCGATATGCAATAACCGGCCGGCCGCAAGCATTGGCTTCCAGCGGAGTAATGCCGAAATCCTCCAGACCGGGAAACAACAGCGCTTTGCATCGCTGCATATGGGAAACGACCTCTTTATCGTCTATTCGGCCCAGGAAGGAAACAGTTGGCCCTGCTAATTGCTCCAGCCGCTCCCGGTCATCCCCATCTCCGATGACGAGCAATTTCTTATTCAACCGCGTGCAAGCCTCCACTGCAATATCAAGACGCTTGTAGGAGGCTAGGCGGGAGACGATAAGAAAGTAATCATCCGGCTGCCCGGTTGCAATGGAGAAGCGGCTTATATCGACTGGAGGATAGACGACAGCTGCGTCTAGTCCGTAATACTGCTTAATCCGGTCTTTAACGACGTTGGAATTAGCGATCACTCTGTCCACCCGCTTGGAATTCGCCTTGTCCCATGCACGCAGCGGCATCGTAAAAGCTTTTGCTATCGCCTTCAAAGGCTTCGGCATCCGGGTATGATCCATATAACTGTCGAAATCCCAGGCGAATCGCATCGGCGCATGGCAATAGCAGACGTGCACGCTATCCCTCGACTTGCGCACCCCTTTGGCGTAGGCGCTGCTGGAGCTGACGATAATGTCGTAATTTCTAACATTTATCGATCGGACTGCAAGCGGATAAAGCCAGAAATAGAGCTTGAAGCTGCTCGTTATCCGCGGAATCCTCTGCATCCATGTCGTAATGATTGATGCCGATCGCAGCTCCGGAAGCAGCTTATCCTGATCAACGATCGTCGTGTAGATCGGCGCCTCGGGAAACATTTTGTGCAGCACACCCACTACCCGCTCCGCTCCGCCCATTTGATTCAAATAATCATGAACAATGGCTACTCTGGGACTATTCATTTGGCAATCCCCCTCGCTCGTTCAACCGGCTTCACATTTACACCTGTTCTCTGGCCTGTTCGAGCGATGTCTTCGTACACATGCTCCAGCTTTTCGGCTGCCCCTTCAATGGAAAAGAAAGCTTCGATCCGCTTGCGGCCGTTAACGCTTAGCGTAGTCCGCAGCTTGCGATCGTCCAACACGCTTCCAATACTGGCGGCGAGAGCTTTCGTATCCGTTGCCGGATATAGCAAACCGCTTATGCCAGGCTCAATAATATCCGATACGCCGCCGCCGTCTGTCGCAACGACTGGCGTCCCCTTCGCCATCGCTTCGATAATGACCCGCCCAAAGGGCTCATTCTCCGAGCATAGCAGCAGCATATCGGCAGCATTGCAAATCTCGTCGATATCCTCGCGAAAACCGGTAAATCGTACACGGTCTTCCATATGCAGAATAGAGACAAGCAGCTTCAACCGTTCGAAATAAACCTCATTCTCTGAACGGAATTTCGGTTCTCCCACGATCCATAAATAGAGATCGCGATTGTCCAGAAGCAGAGCATGGAGCGCTTGAATCGCATCCTCCTGCCGCTTCCACGGCGTGATTTGCCCGACAATGACAAGTACCCCGCTTTCCATTGGCGTCTGAAGCTCGCCTCGGAGCTCCTTCTTGCTGTACCTTCTTGCAAGCTCATCCTGCTCTTTCAGTACCGCGCCATTATGAACAAGATGGATGCGATTCTCCAGCGCTCTGGTCTTCATCCCCTCCAGCACAGGCTGCGAGATCGCAATTAATGCCTGTGTCGTACCAGCCGCCAGCAAGCGGATTAGCCCGCCAATGATTCCTTTCGGCGGCATGTCGTGAAGATGCCAAGCAAGCGGAATCCGGTGGTACCAGCGAAACATCGACGCCATAATGCCGGCACGTACCGAGTTGGCATGAATCACGTCCGGCCGCGCTTTATTAACCATAGAGGCAAATCGCCAGCCTGCAAGCGCCATACCGGCCGCTCCTTTGACCAAGCGAATCGGATTCATCGACAGTCTCGCACTATAGCCCGGCAGCGCAACTGTCTCCATCCCCTGGCTTCGAGCCCGCTCCAGCAGCTCGCCTTCCGGCGCATACAGTACAAATGAAGTTTGCGGCATGTAAGCTGCGGTTAACAGCAAATTAATTTCTGCGCCGCTCACTTCGCTCGTATGATTATATAGAGCGATTCTCATCGGTATCGCGTCCTTTCTTCCTTGTGCACAATGAATTAATGCCCGGCTTCGGTTTGCCGGTAATTCCGAATATAGGTCAAAGAGGTTCCCATCGTTCTTCTCGCATCCTTAAGCCCCGGCAGCCCTTTATGCTTCAAGTCGCTCAGCAGCAAGTGACAGCAAGCCAGCGATAAGAACATCCAGCCTTTAACGGGAAGCTTCTCGGTGTACGTATATCGTTTGAAAGTCACGTAAAACCTGGAAGCTTCAATGACCGGTTTATAATAATCACGATTGACCGGAGAACTGTTATGCTTAATAAAGGCCTGCTCGCACAATATAATTTCATAGCCGCTATTTACAGCTCGCGTCGAAAAATCGACCTCGTCATACCCGTACACCAATTGCTCATCAAAGCGAACCGTTTGAAACAATTCACAAGGGAAAATCGCGCTCCCCATTACTAGCGTATTCAGCCCCTCCGACCGGTCGTACAGCTTGGTCTGAAACCCTAGAAACGATTGATCCTTCGGATACACTTTATCGTTGCTTCGGCCATATTCGATACCGGTCAGAATCACCTTATCTCTGCGGGACGCTTCCACCTGTTCCAGCCTTCTGTCTAGCCGCGCGATGCATTCCGTCCCCAGCTCCATGTCATCATCCATAAACAAAAGATGCGTTCCGGTTGCGCGCTGCAGCACATGATTGCGGTTCGGGCCAAGTCCCTTTCTCGGACCTTCGATAAACACCGTTTGCGGAAAGCTAGACGCAACCATATCCTTTGTACGAAGATCGGTACTGTCATCAGATACGATGACTTCAAATGCGGGTATGGTGGACTGTTCGATCGAGAGCAGCGCCTTCTCCAAATCCTCGGGACGATTTCTCGTGCAAATGCAAATACTGAGTTGAATACTCATGGCCTAGCTACCTCCCATTGGCTAACTAACGGAATCGCTTCCTTTTCTCCAGCTCAACTTCGAACACTTGAGTAACGGCATCTGCCACTCTATCCCATGTGTAATGCTGCAAGACATGCTCCCTGCATTGTTCACGGGAAGGCAAGCTCAGTCTTTGTTCCAAAGCCGCTGTTATCGTCTTGCTCATCGCCTCCGACGATCCATCCTCGAACAATAGGTCCGTCGACAGCTTGCTTAGAATCTCTCTTGTTCCGCCAAAAGGCGTACCGAGCACCGGAGTGCCGCAGGACAGCGATTCTACGGTGACAAGCCCAAATCCCTCCAACGTTATCGTAGGCACGATGCTAAAGTCGGCTGCCTGATACCATTCCACCAGAACCTCGTTTGACACCCTTCCCAGCAGCTTGATGTGATCGGAAAGCTGAAGTCTTTCCACGAGCCGGCTGTATTCCTCCCGCATCGCCCCGTCTCCCGCAATGAACAGACGAACATCGGGATGCTGCTCCACAATCGCAGTCATCGACTCGATTAATCGGTCAATACCCATTCGGCGAACGATTCTCCGGGCACAGAACAAGAGCTTTTGCTCAGGCTGTACGCCAAGCTTTCTTCTTAGTCCTTCCCGGTCCGGATGCGGCTTGAATTTCTCATGCTCCACCGCGCCCGGAATAATATGTATCTGTTTGTCTTCCATTCCGTATTGTTCGGTCAGGATATCCCGGAAATATTCGCTAAGGACAATAAAGCTGTCTGAGCGGCGGTAAGTCATGAGTTCAACTTGCTTCTTCAGCCAATAACGAGACTCTCTCATCAGAGGGGAACGGTGATGCTCTTCCACCTTCGATTCCAATGCCCAAGGTCCGTGAAAATGGGTGACGATCGGCACATGCTGCGGCAAGACAGCTCTGGACACCATTGCCGCATAGGGCGCGAAGTGCGGATTAAACACCTCTGGCTGAAACACTTCTACCGATTGACGGGTCTTCTGTCTCAGCGATCTCATTCGGGTGATTAGCGGTGTTTGTGCAGAAGCTGCCTCTACGATATTCAGCTCCGTCAACAGCTGGTCTCCGCTCTCCGTCACGACAAATCCCAGCTCTGCATGCCCATAATCCTTCATGGCGGCCGTATAATCGGCAAAGTACCGGTTCAGCCCGCCCGGCTGCAGATCATTCCAGCCCAATCCTGTCGATAGCAGCTTCATTGTCGCTTCTCTCTCTTTCTGATCGATATAGGGTGATCACAAATGAAATGTCCTTACAGCTTGCTCTCTTTCAATTGCTCATAAAAAGAAATCGCCTCTCCGGCGATACGGTTCCATTCATGCTGTTGCGCCGTTTCATAAGCTTTTTTCCTTATGGATTGCAGGAAGTCGGTATCTTCGATAAGCTGGCTCAATTTCTTCTGAATGGCCGCAGCATCCCGGAAAGGAATAATCAAGGCATCTCGTCCATCAATTAAGAAGGAGCCTGTTGTGAAGGAGGAGATTGGGGCCAGTCCGCAAGCCATCGCTTCCAAGAGGGAAAGCGGGAACCCCTCTGAGAGGGTCGGAAATAATTTGATATGATGATTCACAAGCAGCTTAGGAAGCTCTTCGTGGCTATATGCTGGGACGACATCAATTTGATCGTGAAGCTGCTCGTCATAATCCTGAAGAACGGTTTCCCGCGAGCATCCTGTGCCGATAAAAGATATTTTAACGTGGGGAAATTGCCGTAATATCCCGTCTAGCGCTTGAGCCGTGTAGTGAATGCCTTTCCTCGGAATATAACTGCCGATTTGGGCGATCCGAATCTCCGGGCCTAGATTAAAATCAATCGGCAAATGCAGAAATTCATCCGGCAGGCCATTTCTCACGACCCGGGCAAGCGGACTTCGCACCCTCAGCCGGCTGACTGCATATTCAAAATCTCGATGGTTCAGAAACAACGCTCCGTCCGCTCTTCGAAAGGAGATCGCGACTTCCTGAAGCCGAAGACCTCCGTGATAGAGCGGATACTTCCATGACAATTTGAGGTTTCCTCTGCGCTGCTCCTCCAGCATATTTTCGTGCATCGTATGCTCGAGACCATGACTTCTGGACACCAGTGCAGGTGATCGTTTTCTGCTTCTTAGCAGCGACCACACCCATGCATCACCGCTAGAGGCATCAACCACATCCAGTTCCCCTTTTTTGGCGAGCTGCTTAATTCTGAGATAAAGGTAATATGGAAACAGAACGGCCTTCCACTTTCCCGGGATATAAGAGGGCAGATCATCAAAGGAGAACATCACTGCGTTATGCCCCAGCCTCTGATATTGCTTGTATAGTTGAAAGGTTACGCCGGGCGCGCCCGCGTTTTTGTTCATTTCGTGGTGAATGGAGAGAAGAATATTCATGACATTGCACCTGCCGTTTCCAACGTGGAGGCGCCTTTCCAATCGGGGCAGTAGGAAAGATATTCAACGGCCACCTGCTCCCAGGAATGCGACTTGGCCCACTCTAATCCTTTATCCAACATTTCCTGATAACCCTCTCGGTTCGATAACCCTTCGATTAAAGCGGAAGCCAGCTGGTCATCTGATGCCAGAATGCCATATTCCCCGCCATTTAGAATTTCAACCGCTCCGGGATTAGGCGTACTGACAACCAAAGTCCCGCTGGCGAGCGCCTCCAAGTAAGGCAGGCCAAAGCCTTCGTAAGTCGAAGGCATGCAATAAATATGGGCTTGCCGGAAAAGCTCAGCCAATTGCTCGTTGCTCAGGCTTTGATAATAGGTTACGCCGTCATGCGGCTCGTCAGGATAGCACACCATCCATAGCTGAGCGTTTGGAATCTTCGGCTTAATTACGGAAACGAATAAATCTCTTAACAGACGGCCCCTCTTCCGGCTGTCGAGCGCCCCTACAAATAAAATAGTAGGATCTGCCGCCTTATCTCCGGGATAAAACAACTGGTGATCGACTGGCAGATGCAGCACTTTATCCTGCGGGCGGGAACGGTATAAAGTCTGTGTATCTTGCGAGTTGAATAACGTGACGGTTGATTGTCTCCAAGAGAGCAGCTCCAGTAAATAAAGCACCGAGAGATTTAACTTCCTCAGCCATTTTTTGTTATGCTGAACCTCTCGATAGGCACTGCCGTGCATGATGCGGACCCAGGTTTTCCCTGAGCGCCGCATCGCCCAATCATCACCGCTGGAAATGACAAGATCGTAAGCGCCGAAGTCTACGTCTCGGCCTTTGAACGGCGCTAAGTAATAACGGGCAAACCGATTTTTCACTTCCGTGTCTTCAAATAAAGGTGATACCTTATAATTCAATTCCTCCGGATAGCCATTCAGCGTGATTGCGGTCACGTCATAGCCCATATCGGCCAGCTTCGTGCATAGCCGATGATTATAATGGCTCACACCGCCGGTTCTATGGCGGGAAGAAATAAACTCTAGTGCGATAACGGCAATCCGCAGCGGTCTCAATTCGAATTTCGATACAGTTTCCATGTTCTCCATCCTTCAACTCTTCCTTTAAGTGATATGAACAGCTTTTTCAAAGCTGCCGATTTATCTATGGGCATGAGTCTGATCCATTGAATAATTCCGGGAGATGCCTTGCTGCCGATCAGAAGCGCCCAGAACAGGTAGACGGATCGTTTCACTGCGCCCAAGCTTCGCAGAATAGCGTAGGTTTCGTTATGGGCTATATTGAAAAAAGCCGCCTCATGAAACGTATTGCGCTTATCTTCATCAAACCGTTCGGCAGGGAAATGATTGACGCAAACGTTAGGATCATAAATAATTTCCCAGCCCTTTTTTTTGACTGCCAAACAAAAAGCGACCTCCATGTGCACCTGCGCCCCGCTGCCTTTTAAATTTTTATCGAATAGGAGGCCCTCTATCGCCTTTTTCCTAAAACTCATATTGGCTCCCTTTAAGATATCTGCTTGCCTCGCTTCTCCGTATCCGATGTGATGGTTGCCGATCATTCGGCCAAACCATAGCAATTGGCCTACCCGGTTTTTTCTGCCCGTTTCCAGCTGACCCGAGTGATAAACCCAGTCTTTTCCTCCGAGACCGCCAAGCCGTTCGTTAGCTTGATAATGCAGAGCGATTTTCTCTAACCAATCCGGATAAGCAACGGTATCATCGTCCGTTAGGACGATAATGTCTCCTGATGCCTGCTCGAGACCCGTGTTCAACGCCGCTATTCCACCTCCAGCCTCAACGATAGTGGCACGAACCGCCGGATCCTTATGCTGCGCTGCAAAATGTATAGTCTCAGCGTCTGTTGCCCTAGCAACTACAATGATTTCATCCGCTAGTCTGCTTTGCCTCCTGAGCCCTTCCAGACAGAGCTTCAAGCTTTGCAACCGGTTGTATGAGGGGATTATTACACTTATCCGCATTCACCATCATTCCCTTGCATATAATTGATCGGCTCATCTTCAATCAATAGTTACATTTCGTATCATTTATACCCTTACTCTAAGATACAAAAAGTATCATGTCAATAGCGTCAGCCTAATTTTCACAAATGATATATACTAGGGTCTATTGAATTGGGCCTTCTATTGACGGCAAACGCCGTCCCTATCAACATGTGAATCTCATATACTATCCTAGTATGTAGTCCAACGAGATCACCCACACACCTCATCTTATATGCTATTGTTTCTGCGCCAGGTTGCGGTTACATAACGAATGAATGGAGGCGGTGATTTTCAGATGGCGGGAATTGATGATTTTGGCAACAATATCGTCCAGAAAGGCGCAGATCCGACCGGAAGCAAAGACAGCTCGGCAGCAATCGTGGCGGCAATGGGCGCAGGTTCAGATATCATTTTCATCCCAAAAGGGGTTTACGCCGTAAAAAAAAATATAACAATACCTGCTAACAAGCGGCTGTTATTCGCCAATAACGCTCGCTTAAAACCAGATAAAGGCATTGTACTAACGATTAACGGCTCGATCGATGCGGGAACTCATGACTGGATCTTCGACATTACAGCCGGAGGGTTATTTAACGGAGCAGCGCAAATTGATTACGTCTATCCTCACTGGTTTGGAGCTAAGGGTGATAAAACGACTGACGACACGGCAGCTATGCAAGCAGCCTTGCAATTTTGCAATTCATCTTATAAATTATTTCTCCCCCTTGGCGAATACCGTATTCGCCAAACCTTGATCAGCTACTCCCGGGGTATCGTATCCGCTACTGGCCCTTATGTGGACGGAGAACAGTATGGAGCGATATTGCAGTGGGATCCAATTGATACGAAAACCGATTTATTGCCTTGCTTAAAAATTCAAACGGCAGGAATTAGTGCGGTATTCGAAAATTTCACCGTCCATGGCATGATTCAGTACAACAGACGGTATTTAAGTAAATGGATCGATAAAAAACTGTTTGATCAGGATCTTTATGAAATGTTTGCCGTTGGCCCTGCAGCTATAGAAATAGCCGGAAATGCTACGCCTATATTCCGCAATGTAAGAACCCGCTTCGTAAAAGTCGGACAATTATTAAATAACAATACGGGCCACGTTACTTCGTATGATTGTAATTGGAGCGGCTTGATCGGCGTCTATTGCCGCCTAAACAATGGTGATTATTTCTACCAGGGCGGAAACATTTCAGGGGAGTTTTGCGGCATTCTGCTGGGGACACTGCTCGTTGCAGGCCACCGCGGAGGTATAGGGGTTCAAATCACTAGAGTGCATTTAGGATTTTCTCCCTACGGCATTTACCAATGCATTGACAGCGGCCTCAATGATTATAACAGCGTCAGTGATGTGAATGGTTTGAGCGGTATATTGATGTCTGCACAATTTGAGCAATGCGGGGAAGCTGCCATTCGGCTATTGCCTAAATCCATCTCATTTAACCTCAAGACATTTGGCTTTGGCTTCTCTTGGTCGAGACCCGATTACACGGATAATGAGAGCGATTGGCAGTACGCCCTGCCTGATGATTTGAAGCCGATTTCGGAAAAGCAGAAATATGCAGCCTGGTTCGGCGCTTTGCAAACAACCGCCGTCTTCGGCGATACGCTGAATAAATTGATGAAGTCTACAAATAAAGGCGCATTAGGCTCCGCCTATATTAACCGGATCTCCAATATTACCGGAATATTGGATCTAAGCGGATTATCTATAAACGATATCGTAGTCAAAGAAAAAATCGCACCGTTCTATACCTCTGACGATCTGAAGTCGCGAATGAAAGAGCGTGACACCCGTTCATTCGTTCCGATTGCCCCGGCTAACCTGCTGAAGAATCCGGAAGTATTGGACAATTGGAGAGTCGGCAATGGAGGAAAGCTAAGCATCGTCTCCGCTTCCGAGCTCCCCGTCCCTGTCACCGATGAAATGAAACGCATTATCGGAAATAATATCAAAATCATCAAGCTTACACCGGACGGCGTCAATGAGCCTAGTCTCCAAATCGACTTCAATGCCCCTTCACTTCCCCTCAATGTTGGCAGCAACCGGCCGCTTGCCATGCAATATTTTGTCCTGCCGACCACGCCAACAAGCTTTACCTACTATGCTTCAAGGGGAAGAATCGAGGGGGAAGGAACGAATATTTATGACGATGTCATCGGCACTGAGCAGCTAGGCTGGCTTCGTATGCTCGGACGCGAGCAAGGCATTCCAAGCGGACTTGCCAATCGGCTTTCCTTTTATGTTCTGTCCAAGACGAACCCCACTTACTTTGCGGGTGTCATGGTATCGTACGACCATGTGAGCTCCTACTCGCCGGTGCCTTACCTGTATGCGGATAAAAGTCTGGAGATCGGCGGTCCTGGCAACGGTCTGATTCTAACTGACGAAGCCAGCGGAATCCGGTATCAATTAATCGTCAGAAATGGCGTCCTCACTTTAGCAGCCCTCTAAGGCGCTATAATTCCGATCGCTCCGGGGATAGACCGCGCTTGCGCCGGTCTGCCCATCCCCGGGCGATTCGGCTGTGCGCATCCCTATAGAGCTCCACCATATCCGTTTTTCCCGGAAATGCCTCCGCCACAGTGAAGTGCGCAAACTTTCTCCGGTATTCAATAAAGAAGATCGCAATCCGGACCAGGCTGGAAATTAAGGTCACGGCAGCGGCTCCAACTAATTGCCAGCGAGTGAAAAAAACGGACATACAGGCCATCGTTGCAATCAATACGATTAGCTCGCTTTTCGTATTGATGAACGTCATTCCCGCACCGTTCAAAGCATTCCTCAGTACATTAGATAAACAATCGAATAATTTGGCAGGCAGCAAAATCAAAGCAGGAATAATCGCCGCTTCAAATTCATGGCCGTAAACGAATTCAATACCAAATGGCAATACGACAGTCATGCCCGCGACGGCGATTCCCACTAGAATAATTGCTTTTCTAATCAGCTCCACAACCCGGCTGTGTACCTTGTGCTTTTCTTCGGCCGTCAGCTTCGGCTGGGTCGTGATCGCAATCGTCGAGGTGATCGTGTTAACCGGCGATGTTGCGCTTTGTGCAACCGAATAATGTCCCAAAGCAACCGGCGGCAAGAAAAGAGACAGAACCATTTGCGTTAAGTTCTCGGATGTCAGGCTGGCTACACTGCCTCCATGCGACTTCGAGCCGTATTTGAAAGCAGACCACATCAGTCGCCAGTTAATCCTGTAGCTAACGTATTTCATATGGATGATCTTAACCACATTCATAACGAATAGAAGGGTCGAAATGATGAAGGAAGCATACAGCGCTGTTACACTCGACAGATAGCCTGTTGCATAAAGTCCAAGCATGGCAATTGCCGTCAGGCCTGGTACAGCCATACGAAGAACGTTCGAGTATCCAAACTTCTCCTCGCCCGCCAATGTACTAATAATAATCTCAGAGAAGGCCGCATAGAAAATGCCCAAGAAATAGATTTTTGCTGCGAGTACGACATCACTGCCTCCGTTTGCAGTCACCATCGGAACGATTACAACTTCCGCTATAAGCGTAGCAATTGAACAAAGAATGACCCCGTAGACAAGAAAGGTTGTAAAAATAACCTTCTTATCTCCATCATAGCTTTTTGAAAAATAGATGACGGATTGATAAAGTCCGAAATTGAATCCCCAGTACAGCAAATTGGACCACATCGTGATCGCAATATAGGTTCCTCTGCCTTCTGCGCCGAGTCCCCTAGCAAGCAAAACGCCTGTCAGGATTGTAATGCACATAATGGCGATTTGGCTTCCAAACGTCTGCAGCGTGTTCCTCATCCACTGTCCTTTTACCCCTTGCTGCTCCTTCATCCAAATACTCCTTTGCCTCTCGGGGCTGTAGTTACGCCTCTTTGTACATATCCGCGAGCAACCCTTCGAATCGGCCTACCATCTGCTGTGCTGAGAAGCTTTCCGCTGCTTTCAATTCGGCGCGTCTGCCAAGCGGCAAAGTCTCCGAGTTTTCTTCCAATGCCTGAAGGAGACATTCGTACAAACCTTCAATTGTGCCGTCATAAAGCAGTCCGTTCCAGTTATGATCGATAATTTCCGCAGGCCCGCCGCTGTTTGCCGCAATAACGATCCGGCCATTAGCCATGGCTTCGACAACTACAAGTCCAAAAGGCTCTTTGCTGGACGAATTAATAACGATGTCACTAGCCGACAAATAAGGCGCAATCTCCTTCTGATGCCCGGCAAAGATGACGCGATCCGCACAGCCCAGCCGCTCAGCCAATCCTGTCAATTCCTGTACGTAATCACTCTCTTCTCCGAACAACGCTCCGCCCACAATAAGCAAATAACATTGCTCATCCTGTATGCGGCTGAAAGCCTGAATCACATCATCAGGTCTTTTCCAGCGCTGAAGCCGGCCAATGAACGCAACAACTTTGGCAGACGACGGAATTTGATACTTGTCCCGAATGACTTCCCGGTCGGAAGGCGAGTAAGCAAAAAACTCCGTTTCGATACCCGGATGATTGACTCGCGTCTTCACTTGAGCGCCTATACCGTTCTGGGCATACGCAACAGAGTAGGAGGGGCAAAGAATGGCATTGGCCGGGATTCGATTGACAAGCCGGTCAAAGCGGGATGATGCTGACGGATAGCCGTGCTGCCACCACAACACGGGCTTTCGTGCAAGCCAAGCAGCGACACCTGCATATAAAAACGGCTTCGGCGACCAGCCAATGACGATATCAGCCCGGTAACGTTTCAACTGTTTAACGATTTGGAGTACCGTCTTGGCATAATAAAGCAAATTGCGTATTCGTCCCGCCTTAATCGTAACGACTTCAATGCCGATAGAGCGTATTTCTTCCACTAACGGTCCTTCCTGAAACAATACGGCCGTCACTTTAAACTTCTGTTTATCGATATGCCGGAGCGTTGTCAGCAGTACATTTTCCGCCCCGCCTTGCTCAGCTACATGATTGACGACGAGTACATGAATCATAACCGTTGCTCCTTCAGATTGGATTGCGTGAGCGCCATGGACACGAATAGCCAGAATAGAACGCCCTGATAGGCTTGGAGCCCCCCTCCAAAAAAGAAGGCGACTAAAATTTGAATAATCGTCGAAATCGCTAAAACTTTAATACTGTTGTTTTTTAGCGACAGCAAATGCTTAAACAATAAGTACATCCCGATAAAAAAGGCGACTCCCCCCAAGAGGCCGAAGGTAGCAAATACACCCAAATAGCCGTTGTCCAGACTGCCTAATCCAGCAAAGCCTGCTCCATCACCAAGAATCGTTCCCCGTCCGACACTCCCAAACCCTGCGCCAAGAGGATGACTCAGTATGATCGGCGTCGCGTGAAAAACAAGTCCAATCCGATCTTTAAAAGAAGTATCCTCGTCCATATTTTGAAAGGTTTGCAGTCTCGCCGTTACATTTTCTACACCCGGCAATTTACTCATAACAAAGAATAGACATGCACCAATGACAAGGATGGATAAAATCTTCGATACTTTTTTCCCTTTGTCCATAAAAGCGATGTAGCCCACCAATCCAAACACGAGCGTCACCCAAGCCGAGCGGACGAGTGTAATCGAAAAGGCAGATGCAACCAGCATGATGCCCAGCCAGCCCCATTTTCCCCGCCATTCCTTGTTGACGAACATGATGACCAGCATCGTACCTAGAAATACAGCTACAGGGCCTTGCGAGGTCATCGTCGAGAACATCCGGAATTCTTTGGGAGCAGGGTGACCGATAGAGGTCATATGCGCATTTTTCATCCAAAACAAATCCCATGCCGGAAGAGTCAAATACTGAATCCATCCGTAAATGGAAATAAGCAAAGCAAATGTAACGCATAATTGAATAATTTTATTGAGCTCGGCGGAAGTAAACGGTCTTAAAAAAAAGTAAGGCACAATTAAAGCGGGGGCGAGATATCCCATCATATCGTAGATGCCAGCCGTTTTATTCAAAATCAAGCCTACAAATGCAGCATATACGTAAGCGGCCACAATAAAAGAATAAAACTTATTTGTCTTGAATTCCTCAGCAAAGCTGCGGTTCTCCCTGTTCTTCATGATGCTGAATACGAGGGAAAACGTCACGATATGCGGCAGGATAAGCATTAACGATAATTGCGTATATTCACCCTGCGCCCAGTCTATAAGCCTTCGGAGCTCCGCAGAAAAAACCCAGCAGCCCACGATATAGGGGATGAGTGCAGCATGATCCCGAAGCGACAACACCGCCGCTGGAATAAAGACAGCAATCAGAATGCCGATCTGGAGCATAAACATGGGATTGCTCTGCGTAAACAAGCCAATAATGGCGGCAAGCAGCACAGTAGCGCCAAACAAAACGAGGTGATTTCGCCATTGTATCAAATGAATCCGCAATGAAATTCAACTCCTATTGAAACGATTGCCTTAGGTCGGTAGTGGGTGTGACAAAATCATTCAGCCTCACATGCCGTAATAGCCGACATTCAAATTGTCATCGCGGTTTAGTTGATTTAAGACGGTGCCCACAATGCGGGCTTGAACATGCTCCAGCCGCTCTTTCGCCTTAAGAACGAGCGCTTTCTTCACGACGGATGCCTGAACGACCAGGATCACGCCATCGCATAATACGCTGGCAAGCAGGCCGTCCGTAACAGCAAGGATAGGAGGCGTATCGACCAGAATAATATCGTAGTCCCGCCTTAGTTCCTCCATCAATTGACTCATTTTTTGCGAGCTTAACATTTCTGCCGGATGAGGCGGTGTCGGGCCAGCCGTAATGAGCGACAGGTTTGGAACTTGGGTTTGGATCACAACGTCCTGGGTGGTCAATTGTCCAGTTAATAGACTTGTTAAACCTTTATGGTTCGTCTGAGAGAAGAAATAGTGGAGGGAAGGCTTGCGCAAATCCATATCGATCAGCAGAACCCGCTTCCCCTCCTGCGCATACGCGGCGGCCAAGTTGCTGATAACCGTCGTCTTCCCTTCTCCCGCTTGCGCAGAGGCAACCATTAACACTTGAAACTGAGTATCCACGGAAGAAAATTGAATGTTCGTGCGAAGGACGCGATAACTCTCGGCGAACGGCGACATCGGGTTGGCCGAGACGATTAAATGGGAGTCATTGATTGAGCGTGGCATAGTTCTCACCTACTTCTCTTTTCTTGGCTAATGCAGCTTTTTTGCGGCCCGTTCTCATATCTTTCCGTTTCGTCTTGCTAAGCGAGGCTAGAACCGGAATACCCAGCAGCTCCTTTAATTCCTCTTCCGACTTAAAGGTATCGTTCAAGTAATCCAGAAAAATAATGAAGGACATACAGAGCATGATCGAAATAACAAAGGCAATCAGTAAAGACATAACCAAGTTGTTGTTAATGGGAGAGAGGCTGTTGGCATCCGCAGGCTTCGCTTCATTCAGAATGGTAATGTTATTGACATTCATAATGGTCGGAATTTGATCCTTAAACACTTTGACGACCGCATTCACGACTTCCATCGCATGCTGATACGATTCGTCCTGGTACACGATGCTCATTACCTGAGAATTCGTGCTGGAAAATACGGACAGCTCTCTCGCCATGTGACTGGCAGATTCCCCGAGTCCTGGATTAAGCTCGACAACCTTATCCAAAATCGCCGAAGACAGCATAATTTCTTTGTAGGAACCCATCAGCATTAAATCGAATTGCAGTGATCCTACGTTGGGCATGAGGTTCGAATTAACTTGATTTACGATCAGCTTGGCTCTTGCCTCATAGATTGGCGTCGTGAAATAGTAGCTCTTAACGGCAACTGCTGCGCATGCTACGATAACAAATAAAGCCAAGAGCCACCATTTCTTTTTGACCAAACTTAAATAACGATTTAAATCCACAATCGCACCCCCGCGAAGCTTCGGATAGTTAAATAGATACAATTTGTAACATTCGCTACAACTCTACTTTATGATACAATTAGTAGCATGTCAATACATAACTCTAACAATTTATCCTAAAGCTTTTCTACTATTTGTTAATGGCATGTTCCGCTACTTCGTCCCACGTCCGGTACAGCTCCATCACCTGATTGTTATCCGCTTCCCGTCCAGTCTGGATAACGATGATCTCCAGCTCCGTTATCGCCCGGATGCTATGCAGCGATTGCATCGGAATGTGCAGGGTGCTTCCCGCTTTGACGGACATGAATCGTCCGTTCAGCACAAATTCACCTGTTCCCCTTATGATGGTCCAGCTCTCTTCCCGATGAACATTCAATTGATAGCCGAAGCTTCTATGCTGCCGGATTAAAGCACGCTTGGTGACGACGCAGCTGCCATCCTCGTATTTCTGGTAATCCAGCACACGGGAGTATCCCCATTGCCGCTCCTCGAACATCGGCTCCTGGTCGTAATCGATGAAATCCTTCACGCGTGGACTAGCTTGTTTATCCGTTACCAGAATGCCGTCTGGACTAACCGCAACAACTACATTGGACACCCCAATAATGGATACCGGCATATCGGTTTCATTAATCAGATGCGTATTGACGCAATCCGAGCTTACCTTCCCCCTGCCAAGCTGGCTGCTGTTCATTTCTTCCGTCAACGTATTCCAAGTCCCAAGGTCCTTCCAATAACCGTCGTACGGAATAACGACGATGTTATCCATACGCTCGATAACCTCGTAATCAAAGCTTATTTTGGGCAGAAGATGGTATTGCTTGGCAAGCTCCTCATATTGAATGGGGCAGCCCCTGCGTTCCAATAAATCGATTACGTAACCGATCCGGAATGCAAATACGCCGGAATTCCACAAAGCATTTTGCTTCATAAGCGCTTTAGCCTTTTCTTCATCCGGCTTTTCAACAAAACGTTCTACGGTGCGATAAGAGCGTGGGATGGAGTCGTCCAGCTTAGAGGAAGGTACAATATAACCGTATTTGGAGGAAGGATACGTGGGCTCGATCCCGATGAGCGCCATCTCCGCCTGGGATGTTTGGAGTGTAGACTCCAACTCCTTGACCGTGTCGAAAAACCGGGTTTCGACATAGGGATCGACAGGCAAAACAATCGCTACCTCATCCAGGCTTGCGCCTTGCTGCGAGTACAAATAAACAGCGGACAGCGCAATGGCCGCGAACGTATCTCTGCGCTCCGGCTCAATAATAAGCGGCACCTGCTCGCCTAGCTGACTATGCATCATTTCAACCTGCGATTGGCTGGTTGCGATTAGGCTGGATTCAGCCAATCCGCTTTGCTCCAATTGCCCCCACACCCGCTGCACCATCGACACCCTGATCCCCTCTTCATCCTCCAGCACCTTCAAAAACTGCTTCGATCTGGCGTCATTGGAAAGAGGCCAGAGACGCTTGCCCGATCCGCCGGACAACAACACTAGCTTCATATCCGATTCTCCCCCTCTTAATAGGCGTCACTAGAGCCGAACATCACTCTGACGGTCAATAAAATAAGCTTCAAGTCCAATAGAAGGCTGCGCCGTTCGATATAGTGCAAATCAAGCTCCACCATTTCCCGGAAGCTTAATGCGTTTCGTCCGCTAACCTGCCAAAGCCCGGTACAGCCAGGCGTTACCTTCAGCCTGAGCCTGTCGTAGCTGCTGTATTCCTGAACCTCCCGAGGCAAAGCTGGACGGGGTCCGACGAGCGACATATCGCCGCGAATCACATTCCACAGCTGCGGCAGCTCATCGATGCTGGTCTTCCGAATCCATTTGCCTACCTTCGTTATACGGGGGTCATTCTTCATTTTGAACATGGCGCCTTCGATTTCATTTCGTTCCAGAAGGTGATCCAGCTGCTTCTCTGCATCGGACACCATGGAGCGAAATTTGTACATATTAAACTGGCGCTCATGCTTGCCGACCCGCTTTTGGTAAAAAAAAACGGACCCTTTAGGATCCTCTATTTTTATACTGAAAACGACCAGCAGCAAAATCGGCGACAACAGAATGAGGCCGACGGAGGCGCCTAGCAGATCCACTGCACGTTTGACCATGAGATAGAGCCTTAAAGAAAGATTCCGTTCATAGCCGGTGTATAAAGTTCCGGTTTCAAAAACTGCCTCGATGTCATTCCGCTGGGGAGATGTTGGAGCCATCGCTTTCACCTGTCCTTTTACTTATTCGAATATTCCTGCTTCATCATTTGCTCCATAACGGCCAGCAGCGGTATTCTCAATTCTTCATTGCGAAGGGCAAAATCTAGTGTCGTTGTAATAAATCCGAGCTTCTCTCCCACGTCATAGCGAATGCCTTCGAAGTTGTAGGCATATACGCCTTCGGCAGCGTTCAGCTTCTGAATTGCATCTGTCAGTTGTATTTCACCGCCGGCCCCCTCTTCCTGATGAGCCAGAAATTCGAAGATTTCAGGGGTCAAAATATAGCGGCCCATAATTGCGAGATTGGAAGGTGCAAATCCGGCAGCCGGTTTTTCGACAAAACGGTTTACTTCATAAAGCCGGCCGTAGCATGCAAGGGGATCAACAATCCCGTAACGATGTGTCTCCTCGGGCTGTACCGTCTGCACGCCGATTACCGATCGCTGAGTCTCTTCATATTGCTGAATCAACTGCCTGACGCAAGGAACTTCGGAGCGAACGATATCATCTCCAAGCAAAACGGCAAACGGTTCATTACCGATGAAATTTCGTGCGCACCAGACGGCATGGCCAAGACCTTTCGCTTCTTTTTGCCTTATGTAGTGGATATCAACGTTAGAAGATCTGCGAACCTCATCGAGCAAATCAAATTTGCCTTTGCTGAATAAATTATTTTCCAGTTCAAACGAGTGGTCGAAGTGGTCCTCGATTGCCCGTTTTCCTTTGCCAGTTACGATGATGATGTCCTCGATACCAGAAGCTACCGCTTCCTCCACGATGTACTGAATGGTCGGCTTGTCGACAATCGGAAGCATCTCCTTGGGCATAGCTTTCGTGGCCGGTAAAAAACGTGTACCAAGCCCGGCAGCAGGTATAATTGCCTTTTTTACTTTTTTCATCGTTTCCATCACCCTATCCCTATTTGTTTATCTATCTTTTTCAAAAAGTAGATCCGTTAAAATATGATACAAATTGTATCTTTAATACTCCTTACTTTAAGATACATTTTGTATCATGTCAATCCCTATTTCACCCTTTTCGTTAAACGCAAACACCCCCGCACGCGGATATTTACCGCTGTACGGGGGTGTTTTAAAGCTGCAATCCGATTAATGGAAGAAGAGGCCGATTTCCCGATCCGCGTTCTCCGGGGAATCCGAGCCATGAACGATATTGCTCTCGACGCTTAACGCGAAATCACCGCGGATGGTGCCGGGCTCAGCGTCGGCAGGATTCGTCTTCCCGATCAGCGAACGGGCGTTTTTCACCGCGCCGTCTCCTTCCCATACCATGGCAAAAGACGGACCGGAGGTAATAAACGAGACGAGATCACCGAAGAATGGCCGCGCGGCATGCTCGGCATAATGAGTTTCGGCCAGCGATTGATCAATGCTAATCAGCTTCGCCTGCGCAAGATGGAAGCCTTTGCTTTCAAATCGCGATACGATGTTTCCGACTAATCCGCGTTTGACACCGTCCGGCTTCACTAATATAAATGTACGTTCCATTCCATTCTCTCCTTCTCTAGCTTCATTAGTTGCTTCGCAACTTATTACCCGAAGTCTTTGCCCTTATATGAGATGGCAGAGCCGGGTGTTGCGCTCAATTGCCCTCACTCATACGTATTGCCAACTTCCCGCATTCCTAATCCCATTCCTGGTCAAAAATTGACATAAAACGACTAATACCAGTCGTTCCGTATCTCCGTTTGCCGATAGAGCATCTCAATAATAAGGCCCGCTGTTTCCTCAATCGCACGATTCGTAACATCAATAACTGGACATTGGAATGATTCCATAATCTTCTCGGCATAGCGAAGCTCCTCGACGATCCTTGCCTCCGAAGCATAAGGCGCTGTCGGCGGAAGGCCTAACGTCTTGAGACGCTCCGTCCGAATGCTAAGCAAATGCTCGGGCTGCATCGTCAGTCCGATAATAAGTCTGCCAGGTGCGGCTGCCAGCTCTGCCGGCAGCGTTACCTCCGGCATAAGCGGCAGGTTGGCCGTCTTTATCCCTTTGTGGGAAAGAAAGACGCTCAGCGGCGTCTTCGAGGTCCGTGAGACGCCGATCAGGACGACTTCTGCCTGCATAAAGCCTCTGGCATCCTTGCCGTCATCATATTTGACGGCAAACTCGATCGCTTCTATCCGCCGATGATAGTCTTCATCGATGGAATGCAGCAGACCCGGCTTGCGGTTCGGAGAACTGCCGAACGTATCTACATAAGCTTCCAGCATGGGTCCCATTACGTCGACTGCCCTCACACCCCAGCGGAACGCCTCCTCTTTCATCAGCGCCCGAAGCTTGGGCTGGACAAGCGTATAACTGATAAATCCGCCTGTACTGGCTGCCTCTGACACGACCTGAATCACTTCATCTTCGCTTTTCATATGGCCGTAACGCTTAATTTTCACTTCCTCTGATGCGAACTGACGCAATGTCGCTTTGGCAACCGCTTCCCCCGTCTCCCCGACGGCATCCGAGCAAACATAGATGATCATTTCATTCATAAGTCCGTCCCCCAACCGACATCAGTCGAATCATGTTCGTATGAAAACCCCGGCAAAGCGATCGCTTTGCCGGGGCCTTCTGTTTATGCAGGAGAGCCTATTCGTTCGTCAGCTCCAGAAACAGCTTGATATCTTCGTTCGTCAAAGCAACCGCGTCGCGCCAGAAGCCTTCTTCATCCAACTTTACACCAAGATGCTTCTGCGCCAGTTCCTCTACCGTCATGGATCCCGTGTCGCGCAGCAGCTGTACGTAACGCTCAGCGAACGCAGGTCCTTCCTGCTGGGCACGGGCATAGATGCCGGCGCTGAACAGGTAGCCGAATGTATACGGGAAGTTGTAGAACGGTACGTCGGTTAAATAGAAGTGGAGCTTCGAAGCCCAGAAATGCGGGTGAACTTCACCCAGCGTGCCGCTGAAGGCTTCCCGCTGCGCAGCCTCCATCAGCTCGCTCAGCTCTGCTGCCGTCACCATGCCCTGTCTGCGCTTCTCGAAAAACCGGGTTTCGAATAAGAACCGGGCGTGAATGTTCATATAGAAAGCAACGGAGTTTTGAATTTTATTTTCCAGAAGACCAATCTTCTCTTCCTTGTCGGTCGCAGCCTTCATCGCAGAATCCGATACGATCAGCTCTGCAAAGGTGGAAGCCGTCTCTGCAACGTTCATCGCATATTCCTGCGAGAATGCCGGCAGATCATTCATCACATGCTGATGGTAAGCATGTCCCAGCTCATGCGCCAGCGTCGATACATTGTCCGGAGTGCCGGCATAGGTCATGAAAATACGCGTCTGGCCGTCCTTAGGAAAGGCTGTACAGAAGCCGCCGGGTCTTTTGCCTGCCCGGTCTTCCGCTTCGACCCAGCCTTGCTTGAGGGCCATTTCTGTAAATTCAGCCAGATCCGGACTAAATTTATGAAATTGCTCCTTAATGAACTGTGCGCCCTCATCGTAGCTGATCGTTTTGGCCGAAGAACCAAGCGGTGCGCTAACGTCATGCCAGTCCAGCTTCTCTACGCCAAGCAGCTTTGCTTTCCGCTCCAAGTAGCGAACAAGCTCAGGCTTGCCCGCTTCGATGGCAGACCACATCGCATCCAGCGTCGCTTCGCTCATCCGGTTAATCTGCAGCGGCTCCTTCAATACAGACTGCCAGCCCCGCTTGTCATAAAGCTTGAGGCGGAAGCCTGCAATGCGATTAAGCGTATCGGCACAGAGGTCAGCCAGTTCACCCCATACCCGTTCCCATTCGGCGAAAGCCGCCTGACGAACGCTGCGATCACCATCGGAAAGCCGATTGAACATTTGACCGGCCGAGAGCGTCTTCTGCTCCCCGTCCGCTCCCGTAGCATTGAACTTTGCGCCGGATACGATCAGATTGTATAGATCTCCCCAGCCGTGATAGCCATCCACCGCCAAATCGCCGGCCAGCGCTTCCAGCTCCGGAGCCAGCTTTTCACGCGCCTGCTCGCGCCGTTCATTCAAATTGAAGGCAACCTGCTTGATTTCGCTAGAAGCATTATGTAACCAGCTTCTCCATTCGGTGTCATCGATTTGACGAAGTCCGTTATCATAACGGGTTAAGGCGCCGAGGAATTTAGCCATTGCCGTTTTCACACGGTCATTGAGTCCGCTTGCTGCCTTGTCCTTCATATCTTGTGCCATCAAGCAGGCAACGAATGAATCAGACTGCCGCAGTCGCAGCAAAATCGATTGCACGAGCTCCGTCGTTGCGGCAAGCTGTTCCAGCGGATCAGTGGAAGAAGCCTCCAGCCTCTGGTCCAATTGAGCGATATCATCCTCAATTCCTTTCAATTCCGCGGCAAAGCTTGCCGAGCCCGAGCCACCGTTATAAAAAATGTCCAAGTCCCATGTCAGCGGATATTCAGCCATTTATACATTCTCCTTTCACTTCATTTCATCTTCCAATCCGTATGAAGCGTTGTTTGGTGTCTATTAATTGTTCATTATACGCTATGCGAAACGCAAAAACACCGCCCTAGTGATCCGCGTTTTATTTGCGCAATCTCTATCAGCGGTGTATAACTTAATTATATCCTGATTGATGGAGGTATTCCACCATGTCTAAACCATTACAAATTTCGCCGGACACCGCAATCAAGCTTTCGAAGCAGCTTGGTGTGCCGATTGAGCATTTGATGCATATGCCCCGTCATATTTTGCTGCAAAAGCTGGCCGAGTTGGCCAAAGCGGAAGCAGAAGCCGGCAGTGCTGCCGGACAAGCCGATAAAACGGAAGATTCATCCTTATGATCCCATTCGAACGCAGCTGGCCCTATGACATCGTTATGAACGATGTTTACGTGCCTAGTTGCCCATTTTGCGGTGCAGACAATGTGCTCATCCCGCTTCGAGTCAAAGAAATTGCCGACATTCAGCATGGCAAGAAAAAACTGCTCGTCTTCCCATGCTGTCATAATAAAGCAACGATCGTCGATATGGATAACGATTATTTGCTGGCAGATCAAGCTTTGCGCACAATAAGAAGTTAAACCGGCTGGCTCTTGGAACGATGCTCTTTATTATCAGTCAGGCCGTCGACGGACATTTGTTCGGCGTCGGCCATTTCTTCGCGCAGCTGCTGCCATTGCTCCCGGCTGGCCCGGATCATCGCAGCATCCATAATACGCTTATCATTTACGATGCGGGAAAACCACCTGACCGCCTCGCTCGATTCCCCGACTCGCTTGTTAAGCTCCCCGATTATATACATAAGTCTCGCATTATTTAACTGCTCGCCCTCTTCTTCGTATACTTTAATATACGATTGCAGAGCAAATCGCAGGAAACGCTGCTCGTCCTGAGCCTTCCCCTGATACCGGTACAGCCATGCTATATGATGAAGAATTCCCGCTATGACGCGTTCTTTTTCCCCGACAGATTGTCCGGTCAGCAAAGCCAGCTTATAACATGCCAGAGCTTGATCCAGATCACGCTCTCCTCCAAAATCCCTTACCGACCAGCGCACGCCAACTTGCTCGTAGTATTGCTTCTTTTGCCGATCGCTCAATTGACTTACCCCGTTCTCCGTCGAAGCAAATCCGCAGCTTGGGCACACGCGAACAACATAAAAGTCCGGATTAATACCGTTTTTATAATAACCGCAAAAATCGGTGTCTGTTGTGACTGCCTTTTTGAAACTTGGCCTCACCCTCGAGGTCGGATAGCTGCTTTCGCAGCAAATGCATTGAAAGTTTGTCTGATAGAGTGGATCCAAATGGTTCACATCTCCTATTCTGTATGTGCATATATACTTATCTATCGACAAAACCAGCGCAATTGTGTAGGTATTTTGGAGTATAAAAGAAAGTGATTTAAGAGGAAGGAACTAGCTAGCGTTCGGAATTACAATAGATGATATACACCGTGCAGTCACTCTATAGTGAACCAGACTCGCTATTTAGCGAAGCCAACTTCGCTCCACACACATTGTTAGGGCTTGGTCACTCTATATCGAACCTAACTTCGCTACTCGTGAACCTAGGTTCTCGGATAGCGAAGTTCACTTCGCTGTAGCAATTGAAGCATCTTTAAGCTCAAACTTCAGCGAAGTTAGCTTCGCTATTTTAAGAACCTGCTTCGCTAAAATGTGGTTAGCGCGGCTTGGTCGCCCTACAGCGAACCAGACTCGCTATTTAACGAAGCAAACTTCGCTCCACACACATTGCTAGGACTGGATCACTCTACAGCGAACCTAACTTCGCTATTGGTGAACCGAAGTTCACGGATAGCGAAATTCACTTCGCTGTAGCAAGTGAAGTATCTTTAAGCTCAGCCTGCAGCGAATATAGCTTCGCTATTTTAAGAACCTGCTTCGCTAAAATGTGGTTAGCGCGGCTTGGTCGCCCTACAGCGAACCGGACGCCCTATTTAGCGAAGCCAACTTCGCTCCACACACATTGCTAGGACTGGATCACTCTACAGCGAACCTAACTTCGTTATTGGTGAACCGAAGTTCACGGATAGCGAAAAACCCTTCACTGTAGAGAAAATCACGCACGTACACATACAACCGCGGAACTTTACCGCCAACTCGCTCAAATCAAAAAAATCCCGCATCGCTGTCGATGCGGGGCGCTATATGTGGAAGTTGCTTGTTTAACTCTCATAGTCCTCTTCGCCTGGTGCGGTAAGAGACTCTCGAATGACATAGACAAACGCGCAGACTAGGATGCCAGCAATTACACTCATGAACATTCCGATCCCTCCATGCCCTTAGGATATTTCTATTGTAGCATGGATGATCCCTGTCCTTGCAAGCGTTTTCTTAAAATAATGAGAATTATTTTTCAGCTTTCCAATCTCGGTTTAGGGATGGATGTCCACCCTCCCACATATAAGTAATAGACAAGCATTATAGCGCTATTTCGCTACGCATTCCCAGACGCTGTTCGCATCCCTAAAGGCTCAAAACAGAACCGATGCTTCAAGGAGGATTGTCTATGCTGCGCACCCTCGCGCATCCCGCTTCACTAGCCGGGTTGGGAGCTTTGCTGATCGTTATGCTCATGGCTTGCTTCCCGTCTCAAACATTGGAATCATCGCTAAGAGGCGTCATGATATGGTGGCAGGTGCTGTTCCCTGCTTTATTCCCGTTTTTAGTCATTTCCGAGCTGATGCTGGGCTTTGGCATCGTTCATTTTTTCGGCAAGCTGCTTGATCCGCTCATGCGCCCATTGTTCCGGCTTCCCGGCATCGGCAGCTTCGTTGTCGCTATGGGTTATGTATCGGGCTATCCCGTTGGTGCCAAATTAACGGTTCAGCTTTGGGAGCAGCGGCTGGTCAATCGGGCGGAGGGAGAGCGTCTTGTCGCCTTCACAACCACCTCAGACCCCGTCTTCCTGATCGGTGCTGTATCGCTAGGTTTTTTTCACAATGCAGCTCTGGCTCCTATTCTTGCTACTGCCCATTACGTCGGCGCTCTCATTATAGGGCTGCTTATGCGGTTCCATGATCGCAAAGCACCGATGAGCGGACCTCACCGTCGTCCAACTAATAACCAGGGAAAACGAAGGGAGTCAAGAATAGCGTCTGCTCTAAAAGCTATGCATGAAGCCCGGCTGCTCGATGGCCGCAGTCTTGGCAAACTGCTTCAGGATTCCATCCAATCGGCGCTTCGGCTGATGATTGTTATTGGCGGCCTGGTCGTCTTCTTCTCTGTCGTCATCGAGATGCTGACCCGAACGGGTGTAGCCGAAGCGATGTCGGAACTGCTCCGCATCTTGTTCCAATGGTTTGGCCTGCCGCTGCAGCTTGCCGATGCCGTCATTTACGGACTGTTCGAGGTAACGCTTGGAGCCAAAGCAGCCGGAAGCTCCGGCACTTTATTAATGCACCAAGTAGCTATTGCCGCATGGGTACTCTCTTGGGGAGGTTTGTCCGTTCATGCGCAGGTTGTCAGCTTGCTTAGCCGGACCGATATGCGTTATGCACCACTTCTGGTGTCCAGAATGCTTCACGGTTTCATTTCCATCGCCTTAGTCTACTTGCTATGGGGCTGGCTCGCACCATAAAACAACATTTGTCTCCTCATTGTATTTGCCGACAGATTCCGATATCATCTATGGTATACAGAAGCTTTCGGAAGGGGTTTAATTTTGTTGAAATACGCGGTTATTGACCGAGGAGATACATTATCACAATCACTAGCTGAGCAGTTTCACCAGCTCGCAGCGGGGTATGGCTTCCAGCGGGAAGATGAAAAACCGGAAATCGTCATCTCAATCGGCGGCGATGGCACTTTGCTGCAAGCTTTCCATAATTATGTCCACCGGGTAGAAGAAGTCGCCTTCGTAGGCATTCATACTGGTCATCTCGGCTTTTATGCCGACTGGCAAGCGAATGAGCTGAGTAAGCTTGTTGAATTGATGGCTAAGGAAGAGCCGCATCTGGTTCACTATCCGCTTGCCGAGATTGAAGTAGAGACGCCAAACGAGAAGCTGCATTATTTTGCGCTAAACGACTTTACGATCAAAGGTGTAGATGGAACGCTGGTTGTTCAGGTGAACGTTAATAACGAGCCTTTCGAAATGTTTCGAGGCGACGGTATCGTCATCTCGACGCCTTCCGGCAGCACCGCCTACAACAAAAGCGTTGGCGGAGCCATCGTTCACCCTTCGATTGAATCGCTGCAAATCGCAGAAATTGCTTCCATTAACAACAGGGTATACCGGACGCTTGGCTCTTCTTTTTTGCTGCCGCAGCATCATCACTGCGATATCATTTCCAAAAAAGAACAAAGGCTGCAGCTCGTCATCGATCACGTCAGCATTCAGCGCAATGATATCCGCTCTATTCGCTGTACGGTCAGCTCTCACAAAGTGAACTTTGCCCGTTATCGTCCGCTTCCGTTCTGGAACCGCGTACGTGATGCGTTCATCGATTTGTAGACAAAAACTCCAGCCCATTGGGCTGGAGTTTTTATTTCGCTCTTTATGTCGTCGTACGATCACTCTCTTTCGACTGCGAAGCCTGCGCCTGCTGCTGTTGTTTCTCGGAAGCGACAGCGACCGCTTTGCCTGCCGGAGGCTTGATCGGCTTCTTGTTCCGATCGCCGCCATTTGGCCGATAGCCTCGGCGATGCTCATTGCGAGGACCACGCTGCTTCTCATGTTGCTGCTGCGCGCCTCCGGATGGTTGTCCTTCGCGCTCTCGCGTTCCCTTGGACACCTGAGGAGGGACTGCAGCAATCGGAGTTGCTGATGAGGCTGCGGCCGCAGCTACACCAGCGACAATTGCCGAAATAAGCGAATCATCGCCTTCGGGCAAGTGTGCGTCTGTATCTGTGTTCAGCAGCGCTTCCTCTTCCTCATTCGTTTCATCTTCCGGCGACCTCTTCACGCTGCCTGTCTTCTCCAAGACGAAAAAAGCGCAGCCGAAATTGCAATATTCATTAATATAATCGGTCATACCGGAGAATGCGCTTTCCTTCGTTGCTTTCATATGATTGTCGCGAAAAAAACCTTTCAGCCGTAATTGGTTATAGCCCCAATCGCCGATTATAAAATCATACCTCTCCAGCACTTCACTGTATCGGTCCTTGAAAGCATCCGCATTCCAGCCATTGCGGTTCTCATGCAGCAACTCATAGATTTTTCCACCGATCTGAATCAACGCTTCTCCCCCACCTCTCGGAGCTTAAAATATGGCTTATACGCCCGTAAGCTCACGGGATTGCGCCTCTTCGGCGGAATCTGTCTGCTCATGGGCATGATAGGAACTGCGGACAAGCGGTCCGGACTCGACATGGCGGAAGCCCCGTTTCAGTCCTTCTTCTTTCAGCTTGGCAAACTCATCAGGATGCACGTAGCGCTCAATCGCCAAATGATTAGGCGTCGGTTGCAAGTATTGTCCCAGCGTCAGGATATTGCAATCCACGGCGCGCAAATCGTCCATCGCCTGCAAAACTTCCTCGTACGTCTCGCCCACGCCTAACATAATGCTGGACTTGGTCGGAATCTTCGGATTCATTTCCTTCGCCCGTTTCAGCAGCTCCAGCGAGCGCTTGTACTTCGCGCGCGCGCGAACGCGATCGGACAGCCGTTCCACCGTCTCGATGTTATGGTTCAAAATATCAGGTTTGGCATCCATAACGATTTTCAGCGCATCTGCGTTGCCGAGGAAATCGGGAATAAGCACCTCTACCCGGCAAAATGGCATCCGTTCGCGAATCGCTTTGATCGACCCGGCAAAAATTTGAGCGCCGCCGTCTGACAAATCATCGCGTGCAACCGAAGTAATAACGCAATGGCGCAGCCCCATTTGCTCAGCTGCTTCCGCTACACGTTCCGGCTCTTGCAGATCAAGCTCTGTAGGCAAACCTGTCTTAACCGCGCAGAAGCGGCAAGCGCGCGTGCAAATATCGCCCAGAATCATAAACGTAGCGGTACGATTGGACCAGCACTCATATATATTTGGGCAACGAGCTTCTTCGCAAACGCTGTGGAGCGTCTTCGAGCGCATCATGTCCTTAATTTCGGAATAATTGCCATCCGTCGAAAGTTTAATACGAAGCCAATCCGGCTTCGGCAGTTTATCCTTCTGCTTCTGTTTCATTAGCTTTCCCTGCTTTCAATATCGATTTCAACTGGTGTAGAAACGATTGTCAACGTAACTGTGCATATAATTACAACTAATCCCCTAACGACACGCAGCTCTCAGCGCGGGGTCAGGCTAGTGCGAAGTTCTCCGTTTATTATAGCACGTTTCGCATAAAAGCCAATGATTTGCAAAACATAACGATTATGCGAAAGAGCCAGCGAAAGGGTGGAACGTTTGAAACAGACCATTTCAATTGCCGCAGCCATACTAGCCGTTTCCATTGCCATGGCAGGCCAGCCCTGTTCCGCTCAGCAGGCTGACAAGCCGGCCGCAGCGCAAGCGGAAGCATCGGATACGCGAAGCGACGCGAACGTCCTCAAGCTGCGGCAGCAGTTGTATGAACGGTTAAGCATCATGTCGGAAGTTCCTTGGTACCGCATTGCCGCAATCGATCAATACGAGCGGACGCTCAGCAAAGCGAAGCCGAAATTACGGCCTCAGCTTGGCGATGTCAGCGGCGTATTTATCGAAGAGGAGCAGTGGGCAGGGCCGCTAAATCCCGATGTTTCTGATACGTCTCCGGTATCTATCCAATGGTTCAACGGGGTTGGCCGGGATGGTGACGGCGATGGCATAGCAGATCGGAACAATGACTTTGATCTGCTTTACTCCATTACAAGCCGGCTGCTGCAGCACGGCGGCTCTACAGAGGATGATTTTTCAATAGGGCTGTGGGATTATTACCGCAACAGCAGAGCCGTTCAGCGGATTCAGCAATTTGCGCAAATTTACGCCGCTCATGAGCGCCTGGATTTGTTCGAGCATGCCTTTCCCATACCCGTAGGGTCCAACTACTCTTACCGCAGCACATGGGGCAATGCCCGCAGCTGGGGCGGTAAACGAAGTCATGAGGGTACCGATATTTTCGCGCCTTACGGCATTCCTGTCCGAAGCACCTGCTACGGCATCATCGAAGTAAAGGGCTGGAACCCTTACGGCGGCTGGAGAATCGGTATCCGCGACCTCAATAACTACTATCATTATTACGCTCATCTGCAGGGCTTCGATAAATCTATTGGCGTTGGCTCGCTCGTCAACCCCGGTCAGGTCATCGGCTGGGTCGGAAGCTCCGGTTACGGCAAGCCAGGTACGCAGGGCAAATTTCCGCCCCATTTACATTATGGCGTCTATCGTGATCGAGGCCTGATCGAGTGGTCCTTCGATCCCTATCCGCTCCTCAAAAAATGGGAGACAGACGAACGCAAGCGGCTTCGCTCCAATGGATAAAAAAAGCTGATCCCCGTCAGACATAAAGGGGATCAGCTTTTTCGCGTCCGTTGCAATTAATCGCCATTGCCGACGGCCTCAGGCGCAGGAAGCGATGAAGAGTTCAGATGTTCTTCAATCATACTCCCGTCCGAAGGCTTGGATACGCCCTCGCCGTTCGTTAACGGAACGGATATATTAGGAGCTTGTGCTGCAGAATCGCCTACCGGATTGCCTTTATTGTCGTAATAGTACATTGGCACATCCCCGACGACGAGCAGATACGAAATCGGAATTTCGGTCTCGACCAGCTGAGGATCTGTTTCAAACGGAACGATAATGGCAACCTCCGTCACGATATGAATATAGACTTCAATAAGAATCATATTGATGCCGGCATTTTTTTGCCTCGTATTCAGATCAACCTTTACCGCACCTACCGGCTCGAACTTAACCGGAACTCTCGGGCCGTAAGACGAAATAATTGCGCTGCCTAGTGCATTGCCGATCGGAATGCGCTCCGGAATTTCTTTCAGGTCAGATAAGGTAGACTGCACCGTCTCAATCGTCTGTGCCCGTATTTTTGTGTGCTCCGCATAGTTCAGCATGAAGCCGGACACTTTGCCGGCACTGTTCATTTTCCAATCGATGAGCTTCTCAAAGTCCGAGTTGGAGACAACCTCCTCGGTCGTCGCTTTATTAATGGCTTGTGTCGCTACCTGCTTGATCCGGATTTGCGCCACCTTCATAAGCGGCGGCCGCAGATGCTTCTCGATATAGACGAAGGATTGAATCGTGCCAATCAGTAGTATGAGCAGGGCGACGAGCACCCAATAACGCTTTTTTCTTCGCGGAGACACTGGCCGTGAATCGCCTCCGCTTATGACAACTGCCTTCCCGCTGCTTGAAGATTTGAACGCACGCGGCCGCCGCTGCGAACCGCGAAGACCGCCCCATGCCGGCCGAGGTCCTCCGGTCACCGCCTTCGTCCGCATTTTAGGCTTTGGCTGCCATTTGCCGCCCCAGGCTTTGCCGCTGCTGCTTGAGGAAAAACGATTTCCCCAGCTCACCGTCTTTACCCGTTTCATAGATCCGCCCGGCCAGCGGTCAATCATCCGAGACAACAACCCTCTTCTTCCCCATCGCGCCACCTTTATTCCCTCCTTGCCATTGCCAATTCAGCCCCATGATCCGTTTGTCCCGCTTCCTATATGTTCATGCTTATGCGCAAGTGGGACAAAAAAGAAGGAGGCCCGGCTTCGCGCCTGGCTTCCTTCACTTCCGGTTAAAGCCAATAGTTATCATGTACAGCAACCGTCTCCGCCTCAAGCTCCGGGAATGGCCCTGCTACTTTAATGGCCTTCTGCCCTCTGGCAAAAATATCGCGGCAAGGCAAGTTGAACGTCGGATTTTGTTCATGGCTGCCTGTCAGCTTGAGCAGCGCTTCCTCAGTCGATGCATATACGACTCGCCCAACGTTGCCCCAATAGATAGCCCCTGCGCACATGGCGCATGGCTCGAAAGTTGTATACAGCGTGCACTGCCATAAATAAGAATGTGGATATTGATGAGACGCTTTCTCCATCAGCGCTGTCTCAGCATGACCTGTGCAGCGGCGCTCCGTCAACTCAACATTTTCCTGTTCTAATAAAATGTCGCCCTCCGGCCCCACAAGTATAGCGCCAAAAGGCGTATTGCCGTTCTCCCTTGCGCTGCGTGACAACTCGATGCATCGCCGCAAATAATGCTGATCGCTATCTCTGCTCACGCTTCCCACCCTCTCTGCACTGCAGACGAATATCGCCTTAGTTGCTCCCATCATAAGTTTGCTCCTCTCAGGCCGTCAATTGGCTTTGCCTGCATTCGTCGAATTGAACAATTGAAGCGGAGCTTATTCGTTTTCATGCACAGAGCACTGCATAACCGCATTTCCACCCCCAATTCTCACCTTCCTGCTCCTTCAGGTAGCCGCCCGACCAAAAATCGAGTACTATTAATAAAAAGCAACTTGATCCCGTCGTTCTCGGAGGAGTTGATTGCAAGTGTTGACGTTAAAAGAAAAGCTCTACCTGCTAAAGCTGTTGAAGCAGCAAAAACGCAAATCATGGTTCGGCTTGATAAAGGCCGATCCGGAGCATGATAAACTGGTGGAGAAGTTAGAGCAAATGGTTCGTAACGAACAGGTAAATCGGGAGCATCTATAGCTTGGGGGATTTTTCTAATGTTGAATTTTGATCAAAAACTGGCTGTTATCGCCTCTTTCGAAGAGCTGCAGCGAAACGATGTATCGCTCGGAAGAGTTAACTTTCAGTATGAAGACAGCTTGTACGATCGTAAAAATGTCATTTATCATCTGCATCCTAACGGCAACGGCTACGTGTATGCAGGTCTTCTGAATGGCTATCCGACTGATGATAAAGGACTTGTGAACATCAGAGATTTCAGTGAGGAGTCGCTTCGTACGCTGATCCGGGAGGCGATTGATTCCTTGTCCCGCCGGGAGGAAGCGCCAGAGCCGAAGCCGTCACGCAGACGGAAAAAGGTGAAGGAAGAGGAGTGGTACGGCCTCTCCGACCAAAAGCTGATCTTAAAGCTGGAAGATGATATGTGGTACATTTATTCCGGATTGAATCTGGAGATGGCGTTTGAAACGTATGAGGAAGCCGTGCAATACATGGATGAAGAAGGCTTCGCTCGTTCGTAAGCATAAGAGATGGGTTAAAAAAGCTGGCTGAAAATCGACGCTGCATGATGCAGCTGTAGATTTTCGCCAGCTTTTTTCAATCCTATTGACTTGGTCCCCGCTTCGGCAGCAGCCTTACATACTGATCAGAAAGGCTCATCAATTGCATAATATAATCGTAGTCACTGCGATATTGCTCGATATCGGCAACAGGCTCCATTGTCTTAAGCGATACCGCCGTGCCGTCCTCAAAGCCTTTGCCAGGCACGAATAAAACTTCATTATTGAAGAAAGAGCCGGTCGGCAAATAATAACGCATCCCGAAGACGTTGTGATCCGTATTCAGCAAATCCCGGCCAAAGGCAACGACGCCCTTCTCTGCAGGCTGGAGGCCCAGCAGATTGGCAAGCGTCGGCATCATATCGAGCTGACCCCCTGGCTGCTCGATGACATGGCCTTCTTTTTGCGATGGATCATGAACGATAAAAGGAATATTAAACCGGCTTAAACGCGAATCATAAGAGATACCGAGCTGCGAGCTAATCGTTGCCGCATCCGCCTTATCAGGCTGAAGACCAAAGTGGTCGCCATAGACGACAAGCACGGTATTATCCCACATCCCTTTCGCTTTAAGCTGTTCGATAAAGGTGCCAAGTGCATAGTCGGTGTAGTGCACAGCGCGCAAATAATCACCTAGATGGGTTCCGTCCATCTCCTCCGGCAAATGAAGCTGCGGACCGCGATCCTCTGGTACTTTAAACGGAAAGTGGCTGGAGACAGTGACGAACTGCGCGTAGAATGGCTGGCCTTTGGCATGAAGCTCGCCAAGCTTGGCTATGCCGGTCTTGTACAGCTCCTCGTCGGAAGGACCAAATTCATTAAAATTGTCGTTCTCATAATAGGGCTTATCGTAATAGCCGTTAAAATGCAGCGCCGGATACAATTTATTGCGATTCCAAAAGGATACGTCATTGACATGGAACGTATAAGCCTCATAACCTTCCGTTTGCAGCATTCGCGGCATGCTCGGCAGCTGCCGGTCGCCATAGCCTGTAGACATCGCCATATTTCCTACCGGATAGATGGAGGTGTTCGACATAAACTCAGCGTCCGACGTATTTCCTTGCCCGATTTGCTGAAACACATGCGGGAAGTAGTAGCTTCCCTCGGCCAGCTTGTTCAACACCGGCGTCAGCTCTTCCCCGCCAACGGACAGATGAATTGGAAAGTTTTGAAAAGCTTCAAGCTGGACGACAATGACGTTTTTCCCTTTCGCTTGGCCGAAAGTAACCGGTGCCTGGCCCGAACGCGCAGACTCGGACTCGGACTGATAAGGGTAGGAAGCTTGCAGCTCCTTAATCTGGGCGGTAACCTCGTCCAAATTGCCGTTTTTCGCTGCCAGCGATTCGCTGCCCGCCTGCCAAGCAGCCGCTGCCTGGTAATTAATGAAGCCAAGGCTCTGAGCCTGCTCCAGCTCGTTCGGAATCGCTTTAGCCACGTAGACGGACCGGACAGACAAAGCCAGGCAGAACACGGCGCAGCCTAGCAGAATCGCGGCTCGACCGATGCGCTTGCGCCCTTTTACCCGAATTCCTCTTAATCTATTAACACAGTAAACGATAGAAATAATAGCAAGGTCAATAAAATAGACAAAATAAACGCCTTTAATAAGCGCGTTGATGCTGTCTCCGATTTGCCCGACTTGATTCAGCGCCTTAAGCGCCGTGAATGTCGGAATTGAGCCGTAGTAAGCAAAGTATACGGTTGATGCAAACAACAGCAAGGAAAGTATGAAGTTGACCAGCCAATAGCCTAGCCCCTTCCATCTGCCAGGTATAGCAAGCTCGCATACAAGCAAAACAGCTAGAATCGCAGCCAGATCGGAAAGCATGCCCGTAAACGTAACGCCTTTGAACAGGAAAATACGAAACAGCACGAATTTGGCAAACAACAGCACTAGCAGCGCTGCAAAAGGCGAACGCCGGTAGCCATCGTCAAAAAATTGCAAACGCAAAGCGATCACTCTCCCATCTATGAACGCAAAAAAGCCGCCAAAGACGACGGCCTTTCTATCTTTTCTATAGTTTATATTAACGCATTGTTAAGCTTTTATAAAGCCATGCTGCATGGATTTGCCATGTTAATAGATTCCGCTGGAGGGCGCGGGCGCTGCATTAGTTTCGGCCGTCAAATCTGCCGCCCTTATTTTTAAATCGATGATTGGCAGCGTTCAAACGAATAATACCGTAAGTCAAGAAGGAAAAAAGCACGAGATAAACGATCCAAATAAGCGGAAATTTACTCAATATACCAAAGTTGACTAGCAAAATCGGAAATTGCATGAAAAGAACAATCAGCAAGGTCGTAGATAATCTTTTGTTTCGTTCGATAAGTGAATCACTATCGGTGTAAATTTCTGGACGCTGATCTCCTTCATAAGCCATCCCCCAGATATACCAGCCAGTAGCTTTATATACTAATGTCCAGCCGGCTTCCTCAAACAGACTAACATAACCCCCATCTACTTTATTTTGATAATCAACGCAATATCGCATCTTCCGTGGCTCGCCTTTTTGGTAATGGAACCGTATTGCATTGCCGCTAACCCTCACGAGATGCCAGCCCGTCGCTTCCTTCTGCTCCATCCATCGTTCGAGCTTTTCGGGCGCCCAGTTTGACCACCACTTAAACTCGCTCTTCTGCTCACGCATCCAGCTTGCCCTCCATTCTCTTTGCATTGTGGTAAAGCTCACTAATTCTAGTGATCTCTGCCTTAAGAATCAGCCTGCCGACCGCCGTCATTTGATATGATTTTCTGCGTTCCTCTTCCAGCACAACGGCTATAAGCCCATCCTTCTCCATACGAGACAAACTCCCATACAGCGTCCCCGCTCCCAAATGAATCCGTCCGCCCGTCAGCTCACCGACATCCTGCATAATGCCGTACCCATGACGAACTTCCGTCAAGGACAGCAAAATATAATAAGCCGTCTCTGACATCGGCAAATAACTTTGCAACAGCTTTTCACTCAATCGCTTTACCTCCCGCACACCTTGCATCACGACACGCTATATCATGTCGTGATATATCATGAGCTGAGTATATCACGGCGCGATATAAGTAAGCAATAGGCGCTTTCCATAAAAAATAGAGCTTTGCCGCAGCGTTTGCTGGGCAAGCTCCATAGAGAGGCGCGAAGATACGCGCTGTTTAGTACGGTTCTGCACTTTATCTATTTCTAGATGCCATACTTCCCAAAAGCAAAGATATCATAATAATGATTAACGCAAACCATGTACTCTGGCTAATCTGGTCTCCTAACAACACAGTGCCAAGAATAACACCTATGACGGGGACGATATAGTTCGTAAGAGCTGCAAAAGCCGCTCCTGATTGTTTGATGAGCTGATTGTACATCATATATACAAGGCCCGCATGAAAAACACCAAGAATAAGAAGAGAAACGAGTTCAACTAAGGTGAGTCTGATGTTTAACGGACTCTCGATTATAAAGCTTAGCGGAATCAGGATGATGGATGCGAGCAACAGCACATTTCTCATCGCCAGAACGGACGACATCGGCGGCAGCTTTTCAAGCAGCACCAAGGATAGCGCGAAGCTTAATGAAGCGCCTACGAGAGCCGCCATCCCCCACAGGCTTTGATTGCCAAAGTCAATGGTTAGCGAGGGCAAGATCATGATCAGAATACCTGCAAAGCCAACTCCAATACTTAAATAATGCATCATCCGCAATCGGCTGATTCTAAGGATAAACAAAATGAGCAGCGTAAAAATCGGAATCGTCCCCATAATAATGGAAGCTACACTGCTCGATACCCGCTGCTGCCCCCATCCGATTAAGAAAAAGGGGATAACGGCTTCAAACAAAGCAATCGCTAGAAAAAGGAGGCCCGCCTTCGTCTTAGGACGCGCGGTATGCTGCCCTTGTGTTTTCTTACTCATTAGGCTATAGATCAAGGCCAAAGTAACAGCCCCCGCTATTGCCTTGATTGCTGCCAGTGATAAAGGCTGTACACTTGCAATCACCTTATCGACAAAGAAAAACTGTGATCCCCAAATTAAACTGATCCCGAGTAAAAATAAAAGGCTTTTTACCTTCATCTCTCTATCTCCCTCATAGGCCGATTCGTCTGATGCCGCAGTTGTTGTTTTTTATTTGTGCCTAGTACCCCAACTATGATCATAATCGCACCTAATACATGATAAACGGTAATTTGCTCCTTTAAAATAAGCGCTCCGGCCATTATCGATATTAATGTCGACAAGTTGCTGAACACACTAACCTTAGAGGCTTCGAGCCGGGACAATGCAAAGCTGGACAACAGCGTAGTTCCGACTGAAGATACTACCCCCAAATAAAATAAAGCCAGTACATAGGAAGGCTCAGCAAATGGCTGAAAAAAAGGTTGAAGCGTTCCTTCAGCAGCGTGCCGGATCAGGGAAACAGCCAAAAATCCAATAAAACCTATCCCCGTCGTAACGAGCGTAATCTCCATCGGCGCATATTTTTGAGCTAAAGGACGTGTCAGAACGCTATATCCCGCAAACGAAACGGCTGACAGCAGCAGGAGCAGAAGTCCCTTCATATTCGCTGCATTTAGCCCGCTTCCATCATTCATGACGAATATGAACACCACGCCTGCAACGGACAAAATCAATGACAGCTTCTGAATCAGGCTTGTGCGTTCTTTAAGAAAGAAGGAAGCGAGCAGCAGTGTAAAGATAGGAACCGTTGCCAAAATAATTCCGCCTTCCGATGAAGAAGCATTTATCATCCCATATGTTTGAAAGAAAAAGAAGAGTACCGGTGAAAATAACGCGAGCGGGGCTATTCTCCACAGATCTCGCAGTTTAATCCGGATACGAACCCAGCCGAACAGACAAGGTATAGCAACTGCAATAAATCCGATCGTAAATCGATGCGCCAGTACATCCAGCGGATGAGCCGCAGCTACCGTCACCTTCACAAACAAAAAAGAAAAGCCAATAAAAACAGCATAGGTGATTGCTGCCAGATAAGCACTTGCATGAACTCGTGTTGTATTCATTATTCGTTCTCCTCGCATGAACCATGTATGGAACTATGTCATCATTCTAATCGGGAGAAGTCTTTGCCACAATTGTGAAAAACGGTATCTGTACCGGTACAGATAATGTTGCTGGTGAATGAAGAGCTTGATGACCATGGTATAGACGGCATGAAAAAAATCCTGAACAATCAAGATTAGATATCTTGATTATTCAGGATTTTGCTTATAGAAATACATTTCAATTAAACTCCCGCTGCCTCATCGCCTCATAAAGCAGCACTGTACCCGCCATCGCCA
Organism: Paenibacillus radicis (ex Gao et al. 2016); assembly: GCF_014641555.1. Classification (GTDB taxonomy): domain Bacteria; phylum Bacillota; class Bacilli; order Paenibacillales; family Paenibacillaceae; genus Pristimantibacillus; species Pristimantibacillus radicis. The sequence continues at coordinate 29,968 of NZ_BMHY01000007.1, read as the reverse complement.
CGTTCAGCGATTCGGCTTGTCCGCGCATCGGTATAATGACTGCCTCGTCCGCTTGCTCGCGTACTGTTGCCGATAAACCGTTGGATTCGTTGCCTAACAACAGCCACGAAGCGGCGGTCCAGTCGTAGGAATAACAAGTGTGCGTGGCTTGCAGGCTCGTACCGATTAGCTTGATGCCCCTCTCCTTCGCAGCAGGCAGCAGCTCCGTCAGATCTGCTTCTATAAGAGGCAGATGGAATAAGGAGCCCATCGTTGAGCGTACCGTTTTCGGATTATACAGGTCGACACAGCCTTTACCGAGCACTACCGCGTCCGCCCCAACTGCATCGGCGCTGCGGATGATCGTGCCGACATTGCCCGGATCGCGGACCCCGTCCAATACGACAACAAGACTGTTGTCTCGGAACAAAGAGGACTCGTCCCACTCCAGCTTGCCGACAACCGCAAATATCGGCGGCGGCGTGTCGGTTCCCGTGCATTTGGCCATTACTTGTATGGATGTTTCAACCCATTCGAAGCTAGAGGAATCCGCTGCGTCAGTTTGCAATTCCGGCGGAATGCCGCGCTCCCCGTCATATACGATCGTTTCAATCGGAGCTGAAGCTTTGATCGCCTCGAGCAAAAGATGAACGCCTTCAATAACGAATTTACCCGTTCGATCACGGAATTTTTTATCCAGCAGGGAAGCCCATTGCTTCACTCTGTCATTTTGTACGGACGTTATTTTTTCATGATTATAATTGTTCACGGTTCTAATCAGCCTTCCGAATAAGCAATTTCCATATTGGATAAATCTTGATTTTTGCCAACAATGACGAGCACGTCCCCCGCTTTGATCAAATCATCGGGATTTGGAGAGATGTTCATTGACGTTCCCGTCTTAATTCCCATTACATTGCATTTGAATTTTTGACGAATATCGAGCTGCACCAAGTTTTTACCTACCATAGCAGGAGGAGCTTTAATTTCAACAAGGCTGTAATCCTCAGAAATTTCGATATAGTCCAAAATGTTGGGTGATACCAAATGATGCGCGACCCGCAGTCCCATATCCCGCTCCGGGTAAATAATTTTATCCGCGCCGATCTTCGCCAGCACTTTGCCATGCAGCTCGCTTTGCGCTTTTACGATAATCGTGCCTACGCCCAAATCCTTCAATATTAAAGTCGTCAAAATACTCGATTGAATATCTTGTCCAATCGCCACTACCACAACATCAAAGTTGCGAATGCCGAGGGAACGCATCGCTTCTTCGTCAGTTGAATCTGCGGATACCGCATGTGTAACCTTGTTGATTGCCTCCTGAATCCGGTCCTCATTCGAATCGATTGCAAGAACTTCAAAACCCATCCCCGTCAAAGTTGCGGCTACACTTGATCCGAACCGGCCCATTCCGATTACGGCATATTGTTTTTTGGCCATCCGATTTATGCTCTCCTTTGAAAAAAAGCTAAGTCTTTGCCCCTAATAACGCTGTATTCCATTATAACATAACGATATGTACCGGATGAAAAAAGGCACTCGGGGACATAGTAATTTACGTACGCGCAATCCATTAGCGGTCGCAGTGCGACCGATGAACTTATGACATGGAGGGTTCCTTAATGCAGCCACCGATTTTGGATTTAAGGCAAGCTATCGTACAGCGGGTTCAAAACAATGATAAACAGCAACTGGAAGAAGTCATCACGGGGTCTGTCGGCCATGACGAGCGTACCCTTCCGGGGCTTGGCGTCCTGTTCGAAATGATCTGGAAGGAAATTGACGCGCAGGAGCAATCCAAGCTCGTTGATGTGCTCTATAATCATCTCCAACAGCTGCAGCCGGTAACGGGGAAAGCTTAATCCTTTTGGTATCGTATATCAGCTGCATAAACCGTTTTACCGTCAACTAGCGTATGTGTTACCCAAGGATGTCCTTTATAGCGCTGGACGATTATGAGATCTGCCGCTTTGCCTGGCTCAATGGACCCCGCCTCATCTGCGATGCCGCAAGCTTGCGCCGGATGAAGGGTAGCCATTCGAACGGCCGTAGGCAAAGCGGCTATTCCCTCATCAGCCAGCTTGAAAATAGACTGAAGAAGCGAAGAAGAATGATAATCCGAACAGATGATGGATGCAGCACCTGATGCTATGGCATCAATCGCACGCAAATTTTGGTCATGCGACACGCCTCTTACTATATTGGGAGCACCTACGCAAACTGCCATGTCTTCCCCCGTTGCATATTGCGCAGTTTCGAGGTTAATGGGAAATTCGGTAACGTTGATACCATAGCTTTTAAAAACATCCACCCGCTCTGGGGAATCGTCGTCATGAGAAGCCAACGAAATGCCTTGCTGTATTGCTTGCCGTCCAAGCTGCCTCAACTGCTCCCAATCAATCCGCTGCCTTCGCTCCATCAGATCAACGACCAAAGCTTGCGCCTCTTTTAGTTCCATCCCCTGATTTTTCATCACATAACGTTCGAAAGATCCTTCCTTCCGGTACTGGCCTTGTCCGGGACTATGATCCATAAAGGACAAATAATCAATTTTGTTCTCTTCAATGTATTGGGCTACAATGTGCATTCCCTTCAGATGTGAAATTTCGTAGCGAAGATGAATCCGGTTGCGGATGATTGAACGTTTGGTCCGATACTGATTGATAAGCTCAACCATTTCCGTCAGCAAGTGATCACCGCGCAAACTAAGACCTACGCCAAGCGATAGGGAATGGTACATCGTCGTAATACCGTGCAGAGGGAGCTTCCGCTCAAATTCCAGCAAAGACATCTCCAACGGAAATAGCGTATTGGGCCGCGGCTGCACTTCCTTCTCGATCGCGTCGTTATGAATATCGATTAGTCCGGGCAGCACATAGCTTCCGCTTGCGTCGATGACTGTAAACTCCTCAGGCATGATTGCATGGGCAGAATGGTTGACTGAATGCTCGATACTGCTGCTCCCCTTTTCGGCATCCATATTTGAATGCTCAACATTGATAGCCGTCCTCCTAGCATCGATGATTGAATTTCCAGCTCTAAAGACCTCTCTATCACCGTCATGGTTTGAATGCTCAGCATTGAGAATTCTCCCCTCGGCATCCGCCGAATCTGCACCTTCCCCTACCAGTGAAATTCTGCTAATTTTGCCCTCTCGCACATAAATATCTGCTTTAACAACAGCATCCGGAAGAACAACCCAGCCATTTTTTATGCATACTGGTTTCAAGCGTATCCCTCCCTCCATCGAATGTTTCTGTTACTGTTGAGTATAACATTTTCAAATAATCTGTAAACACTTTCCAGTTATCAGTGGAGCAGCTAGTTCGCTGATGAATGCTCTAAACCTGCCAGATACTTCTTTAATTTCCTATGAGTAGTATTCAGCTTAAAATAACGAAGCTCTTTCGCTATAGAACGAAGCAAGGTTCGCTGGAGCCCCTTCGAATCGGCACACCTGGCTGTACAGCGAACTAAACTTCGCTCTTCATGAACCTAGGTTCTCGAGTAACGAATTTTAGTTCGCTATAGCACATCCTCCACCTATGCTAGCCTCGCGCAACGAAGTTCAGTTCGTTAATTAGCGAAGCTGGTTCGCTGTATGACATCTGCGGTATTATCAGCAGCATGTTACAGCATGTTTGCGACATGCAGCGAAGTTTAGTTCGCTAAAATGCCAAGCTAGTTCGTTGTTCGACACACCATAGCACCCGCATCATCACGCACAACACATACACAAAACTAAACCAAGTAAACAAAAAAACAGCAAGGCGTCCACCGGACGCCTTGCTGCTCACAACTCTCTTCAGTTCTAGCCTAATCCAAACGGCTCCAAGCCTTGTTTCAAAGGCAGAAGCTCCGGACGCTCGCAAGTGCTCTTCATCACGTAATGCGAGCCTTGCTCCGATGCATCGTGGAAGCCGTGCATAGCTTCAAGCACATGGTAAGCCATGTTGCCGTTGGCGCGATGCTTGCGTCCCGATTGAATGGCTTTCGCCATATCGGCTGCACCGATGCCGCGGGCGTTGTCAGTGAAGCCATAAGCGAGCGGAATTTCCACCCACTCGTTGGAGCCTGCACGGCAAAGACGGATTGGGCCGCCGAAGCCATTCGGATCCGGTACGCGCAGCGTACCTGCGCTGCCGTAAACTTCAATGTGCGGTAATCCCGAACCGCCCTTCACATCAAAGCTGGTTACGATCGTACCCACAGCACCTGCGGCAAAATCGATAAGGCCGGCCACATGCGTCGGCACTTCAACCTCTACCTTTTGCCCATATTTAGGCTGGCTTGTAATCGTCCGCTCTGGGAACGAGATGCGAGCCGAGCCAGTTACACGGCTGATTGGTCCAAGCATCGCTACAAGCGCCGTCAAATAGTATGGACCCATATCGAACATTGGGCCGCCGCCTTTTTGATAGTAAAATTCAGGTGCCGGGTGCCAGCTCTCATGTCCGCCGGACATCATAAATGCAGTAGCGGCGATCGGTTGGCCGATCCAGCCGTCTTCAATTAGCTTCACGCAGGTTTGAATACCGCCTCCAAGGAAGGTATCCGGCGCGCTGCCGACGAGCAATCCTTTTCGTTCTGCAAGCTCAAGCACCTGCTGTGCTTCCTCGCGAGTTACTGTGAACGGCTTTTCCACATAAACATGCTTGCCGGCTTCCAGTACTTGCAAGCAAACAGCGGCATGCGCCTGCGGAATCGTCAGGTTAATAATCAATTGAATGTCCGGATCGGCGAGCAGCTCTTCTACAGAGCAGCCGCGAATGCCAAACTCTTCGCCCTTCGCAACAGCACGCGCTACATCAAGATCGGCGCATGCTACGATTTCCATCGAAGGAAACTGCGCACGGTTGTTCAAATAAGCACTGCTGATGTTGCCTGTACCGATAATGCCTACGTTCACTTTACTCATATTAGTTTTGACCCCCATTGTCCGCTGCCTTTTTACCTTCTGCACACCAGAGGAAGCCTCTGCGGATCATTTCCTTCACAACCGGAATATCGACGATATTGGCTTGATGCCCAAGCGAGTTATAGTACACGCGGCCAACGCCCCAACGCTTCGTCCAAGCAACCGGCATATCTACAGCACCGTTAAGCGAATGCGGGCCTTCAGCAACCGGGAAGCGCGTAGTGGCAAGCACATTTACAGCAGGATCGACGTGCAAATAATATTGCTCGCTGGATACCTCGAAATCGTCCATACCTTCCGTCAGTGTGCTCGAGCTGTGTTTAACATTAACGACATAGTTCGTGCCGTCATTGCCTGGGTGTGCAACCCATTGGCCGCCCGTCATGAACTGCCAGTCGACATTGTCACGGAATGAATCGCACATGCCGCCGTGACAGCCAGCCAAGCCAACGCCGCTTTGAACGGCTGCCGATACGTTGTCTACGAGGTTATTTTCGATTTTACCCATCGTCCATACCGGTACGATCAGATCAAGCGCTTTCAGTTTCTCCCCGTCTGCGAACGCTTCAAGCGTATCCGATACTTCGACTTCAAAGCCTTCCTGCTCCAATACCTCTTGAAAAATACCTGCTACTTCCTTCGGCTGATGTCCATCCCAGCCACCCCATACGATTAACGCTTTACGCATATGCCGTCATTCTCCCTTGCCCTATAGTATAAGTCCTATTTCATTAAGCTTTACAAGATCGCTATGCTCCAAATAACCAATGAACTGCTAGTCTTCTGTTCCGACATTCTTGCCAGTCCGCCCCAAACCAACTTTGACCATGGCATTGCTGGCTAGTTTTTCATGTGCTTCTATAAGCCTATATTCCTTGAATACCCCTGCACAAATCCTTATTGCAGCTCCTGCAGCGCCACCCAGCGGCGCTCCTGAACGGAACGCTCGACCGCCTCCAGCACCTCTTGGCATTTCACCCCGTCATGGAAGTTAGGAACCGGCTGACGATCCTCGGCTATCGCATTCATCAGCTCCAGCACTTCATGCGTGAAGGTGTGCTCGTAACCGATTGTATGTCCGGCAGGCCACCATGCATCCATATAAGCATGAGCTGCGTCAGTTGCCAATACACGGCGGAAGCCCTGTACATCCTCGGCATCGTCTGTAAAATAAACCTGAAGCTCATTCATCCGCTCGAAGTCAAAAATCACGCTGCCTTTGCTGCCGTTAATTTCGAAGGAGTTGGTACAGCGATGACCTGCCGCAAACCGCGTCGCTTCAAAGCTGCCCAGCGCACCGTTCTCAAAACGGGTCATGAATAAAGTCGCGTCATCAACTGTAACTTCGCCGCGTGGCGCATCCTTCGAGCCCTTAGCGCTAAGTCCTGTCATCGATGTCGGAAGCGGTCTTTCTTTAATGAACGTCTCTCCCATTCCTACTACCTCTTTGAACTCGCCAACGAGGAAACGCGCCATATCGATCAAATGGGCGCCGAGATCGCCGTGAGAGCCAGAGCCGGCAATTTCCTTCTGCAAACGCCATACGAGCGGGAAGTCCGGATCGAGAATCCAGTCCTGCAGGAACACTGCGCGGAAATGATAAATTTCGCCCAGTCTGCCTTCATCAATCAGCTTCTTCGCCAGTTGAACGGCTGGAGCAAACCGATAGTTGAAGCCAACCATATGCTTCACGCCAGCCGCTTCTGCCGCATCGAGCATCGCTTTGGAATCTTCCAGCGTTAGCGCAAGCGGTTTTTCGCAAAAGAGATGCTTGCCTGCTTTAGCGGCTTCAATTGCAATTTCTTTATGGGCATCGCTTGGTGCATTGATATCGATCAAATCGATATCATCACGGGCAATCAGCTTCCGCCAATCCGTCTCGCCGCTCTCCCAGCCAAATTGCGCACGCGCTTGCTCCAGCCCTTCCGGATTACGTCCGCAAATCGCTTTCATTTCCGGCTTTGCAGCCGCATTTGGGAAAAACATCGGCAGTGCGCGGTACGCATTACTATGCGCCTTGCCCATAAATTTGTAACCGACCATTCCGACACGAACTTTGCTCATTTTCGATTACCGCCTTTCGAATTATAGTTAAGAGGTTTCTCGATGCACGAACTGTACAGGAAGCAAATGATTCTCATTTGGCACATCATCTGCCGAAGGCGCCAGCAAACGAAGCGCCGCTGCTTTGCCCATTTCATAGAAAGGTACTGCTACCGTAGACAAGCGCGGGCTTACGATGCGCGAGCCGTCCGAATCGTCATAGCCAACGACGGCCAACTGCTTGCCGGGCTCAATGCCCTGCTCGCGAAGTCCGTCCATCAGACCGATGGCCATCCGGTCATTGGCTGCAAATACTGCATCAATGCCGCCCTCTTGCTGCAGCCTGGCAATGCCCGCTGCAGCCTCGTAGCCGCTCTTGCGGCTGTAGTTGCCTTCAAACAAATGCTCCTTCCGGACGGGCAGCCCCGCTTCCGTCAAGGCACGCGTATAACCCGCCAGCCTGTCCTCACTGTTCGAATACGCACCGGGACCATTTAAGAAAGCGATGTCGCGATAGCCGCGTTCAAGAAGATGGCGTACCGCTTCATAGCTCCCGGCTTCATGATCGGCGTCTACATACATAAAGCCTTCTCCATCGAACCGCTGATTGACGAGACAGAACGGATATCCCTCCGTCTTGAGCTCCCGAAGCGCATCCCGTTCTTCAGCAACGTTCTGAGCGCCCAGCACAATACAAGCGTCCACCTTCTGCGTCCGAAACAGCTTGGCATAGTCCCGCTCTCCGTCCATCTCACGAAAAATAAGGAGCAGATCATAATCGCAGCGCTTGGCCGCATCGCCAATCCCGCTTAATATTTCAGCGAAATAGTAAGTCGTGAACAGATGCACCTTCGGCACAACGGGCACAATAACGCCAATATTGCCGCTCTTCCGCCGCGCAAACCGCTGCGCGAGCGCATTGGGCACATAACCCAGCTCCTGAGCGGCAGCGAGTACCCGCTCCCTCGTCTCCGGCTTGATCGGCCCGACATCGTTCAGCACCCGGGATACGGTTGCCTCCGAAACGCCGGCCAGCTTTGCAACTTCCTTTCGAATAAAGCATCATCCTCAATGTTTCAATTGCTAATCAATGTACACGCGTACATTATGTCATGAAAGCGTTTGTACGTCAATAAACTTTAAAGTGAACGCATATTTTTTGTATGTAAACGGATTCAGAATCTTGTCTGATTTTGTCATTTCAGTTATACTCTAGACTGCCCTATAAAATAATTAAGATAGAGGGGAAAGATTGGTCATGAATTTTAATGTAGCGCAAAAAAGTCAGTTGGATGCAAGAGAGCTTCTCTTGCTCGACCAAGAGGTTAAAAACCGCGGCAAAAACATGGTAATTGCCTATGTACTTTGGTACTTCCTTGGTATATTTGGCGGGCATCGTTTTTATACCGGACGTACCGGTTCTGCTATCGCACTATTAATTTTGTCTCTTACAGGTCTCGGTTTATTTATCACATTCATCTGGTGGGTAGTTGATGCCTTCCTGCTTCACCAATGGATTAAAGATCACAACCAAGCGATCGAAGCTCAAGTGCTGAATGAAATCCAATCGCACAAAGCTTTTACCGGCAACGGAATGCTGTAGGCGATGATGAATAAAAGCGATCTGACTTTAAATGAATTGCTGGTGTTCAACTCCGAAATCAAAAATGTGGAGAAATCCGCAGCGATTGCCTACCTTATGCTGATAGGCGGCCATTTGGGCGTACACCGCTTTTATTTGAAAAAGAAGGTTTCCGCAATTATTCAGCTTGTCCTTTTCCTAATTGCCTCCGGTGGCTATATATTGTTCGCCGTTATGTCCGCTCTTATTGACGAGGGTTACGACAGCATGGCATTATTCGTAATCGCCCTTGTTCTATTCCTTTTACCAGCGATCGCGTTGTTCATTTGGATCATCGTCGATCTATGCCTTATTTCGAGAATGGTGCGGGAATACAACAGTGTGCTGGAGCATCAGCTCGTGGAACAGATCATCAACCACCGCGCACAACAACAGCAGTATTAAAATAAAAAGAACCCCTGACGGAACGCGAGAAATACTGCGTATCTATCAGGGGTTCTTTTTTATCTACAGGATCAAAAAGCCGTTTATGGCGCCGTCTCCAAAAACTTCATCGTCGGATTTTTGTCCATCGCCGTCCGCATCGCATATTCATTCTCGAACAAGACGACATAGTTGCCCTTTTTGTCCTTCACAAGCGAAGAATTAATCCGGAATTTGGCCGGGTCGATCTTATTCGTCTCATCTACAATCCAGCGGGCAAATTGGAATTGCATCCGGTGAAGCTGAATTTCGACGCCATACTCGCCGCGCATCCGGTACTCGAACACCTCAAACTGGAGATGGCCGACAACGCCGAGAATCGTCTCCTCGAAGCCGCCTGCGGAATGGAATACTTGAATCGTTCCTTCTTCCGTCAGCTGATCGATGCCCTTCTGGTACTGCTTATGCTTCAAGGCATTTTTAACCGTTACTTTGGCGAAAATCTCAGGTGAGAAAGTCGGCAGCTCATCGAAAACGATCTCGGAGCCTTGCGACAAAGAATCGCCGATGCGGAAAATGCCCGGATCAAACAATCCGATAATATCTCCCGGATAAGCGGTCTCCACGATATCACGGTCCTGCGCCAAAAACTGCTGTGGCTGCGACAGCTTAATATCTTTGCCTGCCCGGACATGGCGAACGCTCATGCCGCGCTCAAACCGTCCAGAACAAATACGTAAAAACGCAATGCGGTCGCGGTGAGCCGGGTTCATATTCGCTTGAATTTTGAACACATAACCAGAGAACTTTTCGTTCGTTGGCTCGATCGGTCCATTCGTGCTCATGCGCAGCACTGGCTTCGGAGCCAGCTGAAGGAAGTTTTCCAGGAAAGTCTGAACGCCAAAGTTGTTAACGGCACTGCCGAAAAAGACTGGAGTCAGTTCGCCTGCTTGCACCTTTTCGAAATCGAACGGATCGCCTGCTACATCAAGCAGCTCCAAATCCTGCACAAGCTGATCATGCAAGAAATCGCCGGCCATCTCGCGGATAATTGGATCGTTATAATCGTCTACCTTGCGAACCTCGATCGTATTATGATCATTGCCTTGGAACAGCTCTACCTGGTTTTTCATCCGGTCATAGACGCCGCAAAGCTCGCGTCCCATGCCGATTGGCCAGTTCATCGGTACGGAACGAATGCCGAGCACCCGCTCCAGCTCCTCCATAAGCTCAAATGGACTTTGACCTTCGCGGTCAAGCTTATTAATGAAGGTAAAGATCGGAATGCCCCGTTTGCGGCATACCTGGAACAGCTTGATCGTCTGTGCCTCGACGCCTTTAGCAACGTCGATAAGCATGACGGCGCTGTCCGCCGCTGTTAATGTGCGGTACGTGTCCTCACTAAAGTCTTGGTGACCCGGCGTATCCAGAATGTTAACGCGGTGTCCCAAGTAATCGAACTGCATCACGCTGGACGTAACCGAGATTCCGCGCTGCTTCTCAATTTCCATCCAGTCCGATGTCGCATGGCGGCTTGCTTTCCGCGCTTTAACCGAACCGGCAAGCCGAATAGCGCCCCCGAACAATAGAAGCTTTTCCGTCAGCGTCGTTTTACCCGCATCCGGGTGAGAGATGATGGCGAATGTGCGGCGCTTCTCAACTTCTTGTTTAATTTCATTGCCTAATGATTGACTCATGCATGCCTTCCCTTCTCATTACGAAGCGTCTCATCGCTATTGAAGAACGATGAGACGCTGAAATTTACATTATTTATTTGCTGTTGTTCGTAATCCAAATGACGTTGTCTTCCTCTTGGCCGTTAACCGGCCACCAGTGGAAACCGTCTTTGGCAAGCAGCTCTTCGGCTGCCTTTGGTCCCCAAGAACCGGCCGGATATTGCTTCAAGTCGCCGGAATCATCGCGCCATGCAGCGGCGATGCGATCGACGAACTCCCATGCTTGCGCAACTTCGTCCCAGCGGGTAAAGTACGTCGAATCGCCGCGAACCGCATCGTGAATGAGGCGCTCGTAGGCCTCCGGTGTATTCAAGCCGATTTGACAGCTTTGGCAAAATTCCATCGCTACCGGCTGCACCGAATTGTCGACGCCCGGCGTTTTTGCATTTACTTTAATGTAGATGCCTTCCGTCGGATTAACGCGAATAACGAGCAAGTTAGGCGCCAGATCATGACGCTGCGCAAACAATACGTTTTGCGGCATCGACTTGAATTCAATCACGACTTCTGTCGTTTTGACCGGGAGACGCTTGCCTGTGCGTATATAGAATGGTACGCCAGCCCAGCGGAAATTGTCGACAGCAATTTTTGCCGCGAAATACGTTTCCGTATTGGAGCCTTCACCGACCGAATCTTCCTCACGGTAACCCGGAAGCTGTGTGCCACGCGCCTCGCCCGCGCTGTATTGGCCGCGGATGACGTTGCTGCGAACATCTTCATGCGAGTTGTAGCTGCGCAGCGAACGAAGCACTTTTACTTTCTCGTCGCGAATATCTTCGCCATGCAGACGGCTAGGCGGCTCCATTGCAATCATCGTAAGCATTTGCAGCATATGGTTCTGACCCATATCACGCAATGCGCCCGACTTATCATAATAGCCTCCGCGTTCTTCGACGCCAACCGTTTCCGACAGCGTTATTTGCACGTTAGCAATATGGTTATTATTCCACAGCGGCTCGAACAAAGCGTTGGCAAAACGGATCACTTGAATGTTTTGCACCATTTCTTTACCGAGATAGTGGTCAATGCGGAATACTTCTTCTTCTCTGAATACCTGTCTGATCTGATCGTTCAGCTTGCGAGCCGATTCCAGGTCATAGCCGAACGGCTTCTCGATAACAACGCGATGCCAGCCTGCCGACTCCAGCAAACCGCCGTCGCGAAGATTGAACGATACCGGTCCGAACAGTTCTGGCGCCAGCGCCAAATAGAACAAACGGTTGCCCGGAATATCGAATTTAGCATCCAGCTGCTCGGAAAGCTTGCCAAGCTCACGGAACGCATCCACGTTATTGATATCGAGCGGCATATACTCGAAATGCTCAGCGAACCGGTTCCATAGCTCGGTATCATCGGCTTTATAACGGCAAAACTCGACGATGGATTCGTACACGTCGGAACGGAATTGCTCATTAGTGCGTGTGCGGCGGGCAAGACCGACTACAGCAAAGTTTTCGGACAGCTTGCCTTCTTTATATAAGCTGAACAAGGCGGGGAACAATTTACGTTTTGCCAAATCTCCTGTTGCCCCAAACAAATAGTATACGGCGCCCTGCCCGAGGGTTGATTCCAGGTTCGTAGTATGGTTCATTTTCCTCATTCTTTCCTATTCATTTTGTAGTTTCACATGTTATGTAGTTTAGCATAATAATCCTTAAACTGCTATTCATCTTCCACATAAAAATAACTGATAAGTTCCGTTATTTCTGCTGATTATGGGGTACTCTTGGCATAATCCCCCGTAATTAGCGGAAGACCGACAATCAAATCATGCTGCTTGGAGCCCGCTTCGCGGTGACTAGCTGCCTGGAAGCTAATTAGCTTGCCTTCCTTGCCTCCGCTTTTCACCGATTTCTTGAGTCGATCGGTGTAGTAAGAATTGCTCACCGTACCGCCATCGGCGTAATACTCAATTTCCCTCGCCTGCCCCGCTTTAACCAAACGGCTTATTGCATCATTATATTCCGTCTTCCCTCGTGCGGTTATACCTTCCGAATATTTCGTATCCGCCGATTCCAGTCCCTCTTCCACTTTTTGAACAAGATTGAGCAGGTTTTGCTTGCTGGCCTCCCCGCTAGTACGAAACTGCAGAATGGCCCTCCTTTGTCTGCCAGCGGGAAGGCTATGAATAGACAATTCCCCGCCGTATGCCTCCAGCATAATGGTAGCCTCGTCCGCTCCCTCTGTGTATAAAACGCTCTTATCGGAGCTTGCATCTTCTGAAGTCATAGCCTGTACCAGTTGTCCAACCGTTGCTCCGTCCCCCTCCGCATCCCAGCGCAAGCTCCACTCCGCGGATCCGGCACCGCCTGTGAACAGCTTGTCCGTCCAAGACCATAACGATTGTATATCATGCTGAAAAGCACTTTGCTCTACTGTATCGTTCCCTTTCTGCATGAACGCCCAGTAACCGCAAGCGACAAGAATAACGAATGCTGCAAGTACAGCCAAACGGGCATGCAATTGCTGCCGTTTCCGGTTCTTCATTGTTCGAATCGAATAGTAAGAAGTTGAGATAGGGTCCGCCTCCTTGACACATCATTTCGTCCATCATTCGCTCAATCTGTTTAATAACGTCTCTAACTGGGTATTAATCCATACGCATGAGCCTGTAGGTGAATACACTGGTTGCAAAATGATCAGTGGGGGATGCCAACATGGAACAAATTTATCCGCTTCAGGAAGAGGTTATTGCTAATTTTTGCGGATTGCCTGTTTGCGTAATTATGCAGGATGGGACGCGTCATGTCGGAGTGTTGAGCCATTGCCGAAACGGCAGACTGACGCTTAACGGGCAGCAAGAAGAAGTGGAAGCCGCAGCAGAATTGAACAAGGCAAAACCCAGCAAGCTGAAGAAGGGAAAAGGAAAAAACTCAAAAGCCGCTGCTCCCAAAGTGGAAACGGTGCAAGCACAAGCCTATCCGTATGACCCCTACGCCTACAATCCGTTTTTCCCAATCGGCGGGGCAATCGCACTTGATCTGGCCTTAGTCGCTTTCCTGTTCCTGCTTTTATAGCTCGCCAATATCGCCCCAAAGTCGACAGCGGCATTCGTCAGACTTTGCACCTGATTCCGTTTAAGCTGGAATGAAGGCTACCTGTCCAGCAGGCACCAAAAAACATATTAACGAAGGAGGCAGTTCCCATGTCCATTCGTCCAATCTACCGTACCCCGCGATATGCAGAGCGCGTTTTGCCTGTGAAAGCCGTGGATCGCAGCGCTGCTTATTCGTTTCGCGAAGATGAACCACAGCTGCCTCCTGTACGGATGCGAAAATCACTGCGCTCCGCTCAGGAGAGAGAACCTGACTATACCGGCTACGACCGTTCCCTTCATCTAACCAGACTTGGAGGCTGGAACGGCGGCGGAAGATGGATCGACCAGTACGTTTAACTCATTTTACCAAATCTAGAACAAAAATAACACCGGATATCCGGTGTTACTGCATTCCTCTATTATTCCGCTATGCCTTGTTTATGAGCATAAATTGCCGCTTGTGTCCGATCGTCGACGCCAAGCTTATTGAATATATTGGTAATATGGAACTTCACTGTCTTGATGCCAATATACAACTGATCGGCGATTTCCTGATTGGACATGCCTTGCGCCACACGCTTAAGAACATCCATCTCCCGCTCGGTCAGTTCCTCGTGCAACGGAGCTTGTGACGGCTGTTTCGGTTGACGGAGCCGGCTCATCATCTTGGCCGCCACTTGGGACTCCAATACCGACTGGCCACGCGAAGCCGCACGAATCGCATCCGCGATTTCCGTTGCCCGCGAAGTTTTCAGCAGGTAGCTGAAGGCACCCGCTTCAATGACAGGATACAGCTTGCTGTCATCCAAGTAGCTCGTCAACACAATGACTTTGCACTCCGGATACAGTTCCAACAGCTTCTGAGTCGTCTCCACGCCGTCCATGCCATCCATTACGAGGTCCATTAGAACGACATCCGGTTTATAGGCTTGCGCCAGCCTGATTCCATCATAGCCATTGCTTGCCTCGCCGACGACCTCGATCCCGTCCTCCGTATCCAATACCGCCGCAAGTCCGATCCGAACCATCTCATGGTCGTCCACCAGCAGCACTTTAATCGGTTGATTCAACTGTTCCATCGGCTCCACCTGCTCCCACCGCTTTCTTATAACGTTTCATATTCGCTTCTTCTATATTAACTCATTCTTTATACGGCTTCCAACGGAACCCGAATATCGATCATGGCGCCTTCACCAGGCTTCGAGACCATATGCAGCAGCCCGCCCAGTTCGTTTACCCGTTCTTCCATCGTAAGCAGCCCGTAAGAGGTCTGTTTTTTCACTTCCAGATCGAAACCGACACCATCGTCAATCAAGAGCAATCGTACATAAGGACCATCGCGCAAAAGCTTAATTTCCATCCGCTCAGCCTTGGAATGGCGCAACGTGTTGGACAGTGCTTCTTGGGCGATACGGAATAAATGATCCTCTGCATCTGTCTGAAGGGATATCGTATCGTCTACTTCCAATATAATTTCCATTGGCACCTTTTGCTTCAGCTCGTCCACTAAAGCGGTCAGCGCCATCCCCAGGTTTTTACCATCCAGATGGACAGGCCTTAGATGCAGCAGCAGCGCGCGCATTTCCGATTGCGCCACAGAAGCCATTTCCTCGATAAGCTGAACCTGTCTCTTAGCCCGCTCCCAATCCCGCTCGATCGTCCGGCTAACAGCGGTTGCGGTCATCGAGATCGCAAACAGCTGCTGGCTAACCGCATCGTGAAGCTCCCGGGCAAGACGCTGGCGTTCCTCCAGAACAGCAGAGAATTTCACCTTCTCCGTCCAGATCGCATCGCTTTGTTCCTCTTCCGACTGATTTTCGTTAGAGGCATCATCCGCAGTGTCGATCGTTACACGAATGTTCCGTTTACGCTGCTGCTCTGTCAAACGCTGGATCGCAGCCTTTAACTTAGAGTTTTGCAGATAGCCGACCAATGCGGCTGCAGCCATAGAGGCGCCAATTACGGTTAAACCTAATACCGCCCATTTCCCCTGCAAGGTGAAAAGTTGAATATAACCGATGCTTTGCAGCACGATAACGACAAGGCTAATAATAATAAGCAGCCAGAGTACCGTCTCGGTTATATTTTTACGACGGGCCGCCTTATTCTGTTGCTCGGACGGCTTCGTATCCGCCATTTCTGCTCACTCCTTCAATCCCAATCATAATGAAAGCAGGCAAGAGCAGACCGGGCGCGCCCGATCCGCTCTGTGCTTCATGATCTGCTTTCAATTTCGTCTTACTCGGCTGGGTCTGCTTCAACCGGAGCCGAAGATTTATTGAGCTTGCTCTTCAATGCTTCAAG
Source organism: Paenibacillus radicis (ex Gao et al. 2016) (assembly GCF_014641555.1). GTDB lineage: Bacteria > Bacillota > Bacilli > Paenibacillales > Paenibacillaceae > Pristimantibacillus > Pristimantibacillus radicis. The sequence continues at coordinate 13,943 of NZ_BMHY01000007.1, read as the reverse complement.
CTGCTCATCCACCTTCATCCGTTTCTCAACGTCGGCTACGTTGAACGAATTAACCGCCGCGCCGCTTCCGCTGTAAGCGTATGGCGTACGGAGCACATCCGCTTCCGCTTCCAATTGCATAATTTTCTCTTCCATCCGGTGGAAGCCTCTCGACGCCGTGCCGCTGTCAATCGTATGGTTGGAGCTCAATTGCGCCATTTGCTTCTGCGCTTTTGCCACTTGAGCGCGGGAAGCCAGCTCATTGCGTTTGTTGCGGAGCTGGTAGAACTCCTCTTTCATACCGTGCAATTGCTGCATCAAATCGTCAGCTTGCGCTTTCGTTTGCGTATGCAGGTCCGTGTACTCGCCAGTCTTTTGCTCGAAGTACAGCTTTTCTTCCAGCAGCTTGCGTGCAAGATCTTCTTGTCCTGCGCGAAGTGCCGCTTCCGCTTTCGACTCGCGGTCGGACGTGCTGCGAACAGCTTCTTCCAGACGCTGCTTCATACGGCGTTCGTTCGCCATTTGCTTCGCGACTGTCACCTCTGCTTGATGAATCTCAGCTTCCATATCCCGCAAGTATTGGTTAAGCATAACTACCGGATCTTCAATTTTATCAAGTGCCTCATTCACCGAAGCCTTAGTCATATCTTTCATTCTTTTAAAAATTCCCATGTTTATTTCTCTCCCTTCTCGATTTGCGCCAGTTTTGCGCGAAGTTCATCTACTTCTTTACGAAGTGCTTTTTTCTCCAAATCATCCATCATCCGGTCAAATTGAGCCGAAGATTGCTGCGATGCTGGTTCAGTTGGCTGTGTATTTGCATTAGCGCCCCATGGCGGTTTCGGCGGCTGCGGAGGGTTTTTGTAAGGGCCTCCTGCATGAGTGCCGAAGTGTTGTCCAAAGTTGCTGTTGTTATGATTGCCATACTGGTTGTTGTAGTTGCTTCCATATCCATTGCCGTATCCGCCGTAACCTGGTCCCGGACCAAATCCGTTATCATAAGGCGGCTCCTTCGGTACGACAAGACCTGCGATAATATAGACGGGAATGACCATACCGCTTGTGAAGATCGCTGCAACGATAAGCAGAATCCTCAGCAATGTTGCGTCTACATTAAGCACTTCCGCTAGGCCGCCGCATAGTCCGAATAACTTTTTATCGCGTGCCGAACGGTACAGTTTTTTCAAGACGACCATCCTTCCTTATCGAGTTTGCGCTTTAATTGCTCAAGTTCGCGTTCGATGACGGATTGTACCGTCTGACCCGCTTCAGAAGCGAATTCCCGGCCCATTCTGCGCAGATCTTGGAAGCTCTTCGCTTCCAGCTCCATATCGCTGATCCGGTCTTCCAAGCGGCGGAACATCGTGCCCGGGTTGGCGCCTTGATCACCGACTCCAGAGTATCTGGAATTCAGCCGCTGCTGCAATCTCAGCGATTCCATTCTTGCTGCGTAGTATTCGCGCTTGTCGTACACCGTCTGGTATTCGCTGCGCATTTGGCGAAGCTGCTCTTCAAGCTCAACTGTGTTTTGTCTGCTTTGCTCATACAAGTCGCGGTATTGGGCCGAACGCTCCTCGCTGCTTGCTTTCTCATGCAGCGCAATTCTCGCCAGTTGCTCCTCGCCTGCCTTCAGTGCCGTCAATGCTTGGTGCTCGCGTTTCTCTTTCTGCTGCTCCGCCTGAAGCCACTGTGCCTTCAGGTGATTGCTATGTCCAGCGTACTGTTGATACAGCCGCTCTGCTTGAATAATATCTTCTCTTGTGGACCAGAGAAACTGATCAATCAATCGAACAGGATCCTCTGCTTTCTCCAGCCGTTCATTTAAGGTAGCGACCGTAATGTCGCGAACTCGCCGCATAATGCTCATTCATTGCCCTCCTCGCCAAATTTCTTTCATTAGTAGCTGCGTTTATTCCGATATTGCGAAACGCCATATATGATAAGCACGATTGCCGCGATCACGAGGATCAATCCCAAGTATTTGCCAAACAGCCAGATCGCACCAAGCGCAACTAGTATGCCGCCAAGCCATTTCTTGTCGTTGCGGTAACCGACCACCCCAAGTCCAATTAGAATAAACGGGAACAAAAAGCCGATTATGGAACCGATGTGAACCCCGATAAAATTAAGTACGACGATGCCGCCGACGACGGCCAACAAGATGCCAAGCACTTTTTTACCATCCATTTTTAACTCCACCACCTTTCCGTTTTCTTTGCTCTATTCTTTTGGTTGTTGCTGCTCTCTTGCTTATGTTCTTATTCTAGATCGTTTTTAGGTTTTCTAAAACGGACTTGCGGCGGTATCTGCACTAGACCTTAGTCGGGGCAGCCTGCCAGCCCTGCGGATTAGCGGTATTTCTCCTTCTATTCTATCATAAAAAACCGGATGTTCTCCCCATGGAAAACATCTGGTTAGGCACGGGGTAAACACCACTTTCTTCTATTGACATAGAGGGTACTCTACACTGTAAGATCGAACAGGAGTACGTTGGCATATTTAATTTTACAAAGGGTGTATTGTTTCTTTATTCAATGCGGTTTAAGATATACAAATCTTCCTATGATTTAGCCGCTTGCGGCTAAACTAACATTATAATCGGTATTAGTGAAAGGTGAACAGAATGTCATGACGTTATCTCAACCAAGTATTACGCAAGAAGCTTCCAAAAAATTTCCGATCTCCTTGTTTTCCCTAACGGTAGGAGCCTTTGCAATCGGAATGACTGAGTTTGTCATTATGGGCATTCTCCCGAATGTCGCGGATGATTTGGGGGTTAGCATTTCTGCTGCAGGACAGCTTATTACGATGTATGCTTTGGGAGTAGCAGTCGGAGCCCCTATACTGACCATGCTGACCCGCAACATTTCGCAAAAGAAACTGTTAATTTTCTTAATGGGTCTGTTTATTTTCGGTAACGTTGCTGCCGTGTTCGCTCCAACTTACGGTGTTCTGATGGCTGCACGGTTAATTACAGCACTGACGCATGGAACGTTCTTCGGAGTTGGTGCCGTTATCGCATCCAGACTCGTCCATCCAGACAGAAGAGCCGGCGCTGTCTCCATGATGATGGCGGGCCTTACCATTGCTAATATTATAGGCGTTCCGCTCGGAACCTTTATCGGCCAGCATATGGGCTGGCGTGCTTCATTTGCTTCAATTGCTCTCATGGGCGTGTTGACGCTAATCGGCATCATCATTTTCATTCCGAAGCTGAAACAGGAAAAAGCGACAGGCATTATGCAGCAACTAAAAGAAGTCGCGAATCCAAGACTGCTTGTATTTCTAATGATATCCGTACTGGGCAATGCAGGTCTGTTCGCGATTTTCACCTACATCGCCCCGCTGCTTGTGGAAGTTACAGGATTCGCCGATCATCATGTCACCTGGATTCTTGTTCTATTCGGATGCGGCGTTACACTCGGCAACATCATAGGCGGCAAGCTGGCGGACTGGAAGCTCATGCCTACAATTCTTGGTATTTATTTTGCAACTTGCGTCATTCTCGGTGTGTTAACCTTTACGATTCATAACCAAATCACCGCCGTATTGACGATCTTTCTTTGGGGCGCTGCATCCTTTGCCGTCTTCCCAGGCATGCAGGTACGTATTATGAACCTTGCTAAGTCTGCACCCGCATTAGCCTCGACTATGAGCCATTCAGCCGGTAATTTGGGCAATGCTACCGGCGCTTTTATCGGAGGATTTGTCATTACTCATCTTTCCTTGGTGTCGCTCCCATGGGTTGGATCAATCCTGGTCGGATTAGCGCTGCTGCTGGCTATTGCTTGTTTTATTTCCGACCGGAAACATGATGTGATTGCTTAATTATTCATAACTTTACTAAAAACGGTTAGAGGCTGCCAGACATATACGTCGGCAGCCTTTTTATATGCCGATCTCCGCCTTCACGGTATCGCTCTACGGCCAAACTTGACTTAAAGTCCACTTTAAGATTTATACTACGAGTTGTCCCGGTCATTAAGGGCAAATTGTTCATCCTATGATTTAGATTGAAAATCATGTTAATGTCTTCGTCCATTTAACGAATCATAACAGTCCAGCTTTTGATTCAACATTTTAAGCAGAGCAATAATTAAATAAACCTATATAGAGGACTGAGGATGTCATGGAAAAGTATGAGCTTATCGCAAAATGCGGTACATTGGTTGAGTTTGTAACGAAGCTAGATATTTACGAGGAACAAGTTTGGCTAACAGCCCTAGGTTCAGACAAATGGAGTATTAAGGAGGTTATTGGCCACCTTATTAGGTGGGATAAATATTTTTATGATACAACCATCGAGCCCATTGTAACGAACAACCCGATAACTATGTCGGAAGCTGATGATGTGATCGCATTCAATACAGCTGCTGCCGCCTGGGCCCTTAGCCAAACGGAGGCAGACTTAATCGGTGCACTAACGAAATCCAGGAAAGCCATTACGGATGCTCTACAAACGGTACCGGAAGAGGATTATTCAAAACTTCATACAGATGCAGAGGGCAATACGTTCACATTGGAGCAATTCATACAAGACATAATCAGTCATGATCAGCATCATACAACTCAAATTGTTCAAGCAATAGAGAGATAGAGCTTATCCGAATTGATAATGCTGCTTACGATATGAATTAAAAAGTGAGAAGGCGTACCCTCTTACTGAGTGGTTACACGCTTCTCACTTGATATCCCCGATCCTACACTTAATCCTCTTTGCTGTACATGCTCTGATCCTGCAACCGGATCAATACCTTGCCGAAACGTCCACCTTCCTGAACGGCTACTCTGCCTGACGGATACGCTTGCTCCAAATAACCAGCCACCGTTCGAACAGCCTTCTCATCCACAGACAGCCCGTAATGACCAAGCATGGTCATCACTTCCTGCAGCGCCGCTTCATGTGTTACTTCTTTCGTCTTCATTTCCCGCGTGACAAGCGACTCGTACGAATAGCCTTTCAAGTAAAGCAGATGGAGTAAATATCCCATTTCCAATGGTTTCTTTTTGAATGACTGGCCCGTAATGAGCGGCCAAATTTCTTGCAATAAGCTATGCTCGTTATGCGTCACCGGCATACTGATATAACAATACTTCCGGGCGCAATAAAGCACCTTTTCCACGCTCTCCCAATCCAGTATAACCGGGCACATCGACACAAATACAAGATCAAATGCTTCGCCCCATCCCTTATCTTGCACATCAATATGCTCAAACGGCTCATGTACGATGCTCACTTGATCATCAGCGAATTTGGCAATGTTCTCTTCCAGTAATTCAACAAGTGGAGGAGACGACTCTAAAGCGGTAACCCGGGCTCCCCGCTCCGCAAACGGCACCGTAAATACGCCTGATGCGGCGCCAATATCCAACACAGAGGTATTCTCAAAGCCAACTCCCTGGCCTTCCAGCCAGTTAATAATCCGTCTGCTTCGTTTCCTGCCCTCTTCACTAAACGATTGCTCGTTGAATGTCTTTGCCTTTGGATCAAAGGAATGGGAAAAATCGACCCCTGCCTTTTGCATCTTTTTCAACATGATCTCGCTTTGATCTTTCCAAGCTTTTTCCCAGATGGCTTCATTATAAAAATCATTCATGCTCATTCATTCCACTCCCCTTACTATGTTTAAAGCGACAGATCTGCCCAACAATGCTTATTGGTTTTGCTGCCAAGCCTCTGCGTTCAGTTCATTGTTCATAGCTGCTGCTGCAAAAGACCCCATAGAGGCAGCGGCAATCGCCTGATGCATTCGGGATGCCGCATCCCCGGCGCTAAAAATGCCTGGAACACTCGTTTTGCCAAAGCTATCGACCTCCACGTTGCCCATTTCTGTCATCTGACATCCGATGGCCTGCGGCAAGTCTGATCCTGCAACCAGATCCGGCTTGAAGAATATGCCTCTGCATGGAATGATAGTTCCGTCTTCAAGTATGACCCGTTGTACGATTCCATCAACGGAATCAATGTGCTGAATTGGCGACGTGAACATAGGAACCCGCTTCTGGAGCGCCTCGCGTTCTGTATCCGTCAACTCATCAGGCCCGTTCGTGCAAATTGTAAAGTTCTTGCTCCATCCGGAAATCAACGGAGCGAAATGCATCAGCTCAGCCCCCTTATTAATGACAACGAGCGGCTGATCCCGCAGTTCCCATCCGTCGCAATACGGACAGACAAAGGCGCTTTTCCCATAGACCTCCTTCAGCCCTGGAACATTCACCGGACGATCCTTCATACCGACGGTAAACAGCACCTTCTTGCTTTCATAGCGATTTCCTAGTGCAGTCTCAATGTGAAACTGACCATCCGTCCCCGTAATCGAAACAGCCGTATCCTCTACAAAAAATACGGAAGGATAGGCGCTGATCTCTTCCCTCGCAATGCGTCTAAATTCACCAGGTTTTATCCCGTCACGGGTAAGGAAACCGTGAGTTTCGCCAGTTACGGCGTTACGCGGACGTCCTTCATCAATTACAGCTACCTTTTTCCTCGCCCGCCCTAGCACTAGGGCAGCATTCAACCCTGCTGGACCACCGCCAATAATGACAACATCAACCATTTGTTTTTCCATCTCTAGAATATCCTCCTTAGATCTATAATATCTATAATTAGATTGCAAGAAGAAGCATAGTGCTTACTTCTTGTTCTTATCATGGTTGCCACTGCAATTCCGCTTGAGAGCCTCATCAATTACCGTCTGAATAGTGTGCGCCTGCAGATACTGGTGAAGCTGCTGCTCCGCGCCGTACATCACCTTCTCAACGAGACATTCACTCCCTCTGCGTGCCTGATGGCCCTGGTCGGTTCCCTCATCTGCTAACAACTGATGCTGCTGGGAATTCGTATTCGAGCATTCAAACATCTGTTGTCTGCCCTCAATAACTTGAATGACATCGAGAAAAGTAATCTGGTCTGCCGGCTTTGCCAGCTCATAACCGCCATTTACCCCAGGTACTGCACGTACAATACCATCCTGTCTCAGCTTGGACATGATTTTGGACAGATAGCTTTCTGAAACGCCCAGCGTCACTGCTAACTCCTTAATCCCTACATTATTGTGTCGTTCTGAATTACCTAGATGGAGTAAGGCGTGTAGAGCGTAATCTGTACTTTTGGAGAACTGCATGCTGCTCTCCTCCCTTCCTTTAATTACAGACCTGTAATATCCATAATAAATGATTTGATTGCAAATTGCAATGTTCAACTCCTTATTAACCGCCGGCAGCCATTTAGTATCGGATATCCTTCAAGCATTGGGTAGCATTGACAGTAAAAATAATAGCGAATATAATGGTCACGACAACTATAATCATGTCTACTATAAAGGAGGAATCCCTTGGAATTAGAAAAATATATTGGCGTTAATGTCCAACGAGCAGCGCTAAAGCTGAACAACTACTATCAAAAAGTAGTTAATCCGTTTGATATTACAGTGGAACAGTGGGAGATTCTGGTCGTCCTGTGGGAAAGAGAAGGGATTACTCAAAAGGAACTTGCAGAGAGATTGTATAAGGATCAGACTAACGTTGCGAGAATGTTGTTTAAATTGGAGAAAAAGGGTTTTATCCATCGGGTCGTTCATGAAACGGATCGAAGATCTTTACGTGTTTATTTAACGCCCAAAGGCAGTGATATTAAAGACGAAATCCTTGCTCCGTCTATGGAAGCCTATCAGAAAACCATCAAAGGCTTGTCTGAAGAGGAAGTGGAGAATTTTAGAAGAGTGCTCTCCATCATGTTTAATAACGTGAAAGACCTATAATTAGAAGCCGTGAGAGGAGCCGCTGCATGCAGTTTAATCTAGAGGAAACGATAGAAATTCTTGAGCGCACACCGCAAACATTGGATTGTTTCTTATCGGGTTTATCCGCTGGCTGGTTGCACTGTAATGAAGGTGCGGGAACTTGGAATGTCCATGAAGTGATCGATCATCTCATTGAAGGTGAGAAAAATAATTGGATGCCTCGTCTAATGTTTATTCTTAAAGAAGGCGAAAGCAAGCCATTCCCTTCATTCGATCGCTACTCTCACTTGAATCAAGTATCCGAACAAACGATTGCACAAAAATTGCTTGCGTTCAAAATGCTTCGAAATCAAAATCTAAAGGCTCTGAAAGTCCAGCTTGATCCTGGCATACATCTTGAACGAACGGGTTCACACCCCGCATTTGGTGTAGTGAAGGTGAAGGAATTACTTGCTACATGGGCCGTTCATGATTTAACACACATCTCACAAATCGTTCGAGTCATGGCAAACAGATACGGGTCGGATGTAGGCCCGTGGCGGGAGTATTTAGGCATTATAAAATAGAGCAGCAGCATTGGGTTCATAAATTAATGAATCCATGCGAAATATAGTTGTCATGTCGATTATCATCAAGACATGTAGTGTGAAACATCAAGAATCTTATTGTTTATATTATCACCATATACTTGTCATAGCAATTAATGATACAGCAACCAAAAGGAGAAATGTACAATGGATTCATCCAAAAAAGAAACCGGAATTTTTGATGCGCCCTATCGAGCCTTAACCATCGGAATCATCCTTGCCGTAACTACTGTTGCCTTTGAAGGCTTGGCGATTACTACAATTGCTCCGAGCTTGGCGCAAAAATTGCAGGGTCTTCATCTATATGGCTGGATATTCAGCGCTTTCCTGCTCGCACAAATCGTCGGAACGATGGTTACCGGTCAACGAATCAACAAGAAAGGCGTATTCGCATCGTTTATAACGTCGATCCTCTTTTTCGTTATCGGGATCGTCGTTGCGGCTCTTTCCGTCAATATGCTTATGTTAATTGCCGGGAGACTGCTACAGGGTTTTGGCGCTGGTGCTATCATCACTTGTGTATATTTCAGTATTACAGTAGGTTATCCGGACAGATTGAGAACGAAGATACTGGCTATGTTTTCTAGCGCGTATATTTTACCTGCATTAATTGGTCCCTATATCGCAGGACTTTTAGCTGAATACATCTCCTGGAGGTTTGTATTTTGGTTTGTGCTGCCTTTCATTGGTTTAGCTGTGGTGCTTACGCTGCCCGCTTTTCGCAATTTCAAAACAGAAGGCGCATCGGAATCTAAAAAAAGCCGCAAAGAAGGTTATGCCGTATTGCTGGCCGTTGGCACAGGAATGCTGCTAGCCGGAATTGGCTCTATAACAAACTGGAAAGGAATAGCGTTAACGGCAGCAGGTGTACTTATTATGATTCTGCCTTTACGTAAACTGCTGCCAGCCGGTACGTTCAGCGCTGGCAGAGGGCTGCCTTCCACCATTATTTCAAGAGGTTTGTTTGTCGCTTGTTACAATGCCACTGAAAGTTATGTCGTGCTTGCTTTGACAGATGTGAAGAAACTGCCTGCTGATCTAGCAGGACTGATTGTAGCTGCCGGCGCATTAAGCTGGTCCGCAGCGGCTTGGTTCCAATCCAAGCTTGATGCCAAAGATCAGGGCACAGGCCGGAATAAGCGGGTTACAGCAGGAATTGGCTTGATGGTCATTGGTGTTATTGCAGTCATGCTGGCCGTCAGCCTCCCTGAAGGCGGAATCGTATACGCGGTCATTTCGCAAGTATTCACCGGGTTCGGCATCGGCTTAGCGCATCCAACCACAGGAGCGATTGCATTGCAGCATGCCAATAGAGGGGAAGAAGGAGAGATATCCGCCAACCTACAGTTCACGGACGCTTTTAGTCCAGGGCTTAGCATCGGGATAGGCGGTGCTTTCATCGCCATTAGTCAAACCATGAATTGGGGCTTATTAACCGGAATTATGCTAGCTTTATCCCTGCAACTGCTCTTTGTTATATGGAGTTTGGCAATGTCGTTCCGCATTAAGAAAGGGATGTCATCTCAAGCATGAATTCTGATTCACCTATAAATTCTCATAACAAAAAACCGTTGAACTTGTGTTCAACGGTTTCTTATCTCATTGTAAACCAAAGGCAGCGAGTACATCGTCAATTTTCATACTATCTGCTGTAGGTCCGTTCAGCATCCAATGTCTGGATGGCATCTTATACACATGTCCTTGCTTAACCGCAGGAATTGACTTCCATACATTCAGATCCTCCACTACATTCATTTCCTCTGAAGCAGCTTTCGCTTCATCCTCAGAATCAAATGAGCCCCCTACTGTGACAAACAAATAGTCCGCAGTCAAATCGGGTAGTTTCTCAAGCGATGCTTCAATCCCCCAGGCTCCATCTTCCTCTTTATTCATCAAATCAGCCAGCATCGGTTCTAATGTCAATCCTAAATCCTCGTAAGCGATACTCGTATAGGAGAATGCCGGGAAAAACAGCTGAACATCCTGCTTCGATGGTCGAATAAAAGCTAATGTTCGATCAGCCCCTAGCTTTGCCACAATAGCCTCTTTAGCCTTGCCCAACTTTTCCTCGTAGTCTTTGATGATAGACTGGGCTTTCTCTTCGCGGTCAATTGCCTTTCCGATTGCAACAATGGACGTCTGCCAATCACTGCGGTCATAGACGATAGTAGGAGCAATTTTGCTTAGCTGCCTATAGGACTCAGTATCTGAGGGTAAAAGATTTGCTACAATTAAATCCGGTTTAGATTCAAGAATAGACTCATAATTTATGCCGTCTGGTGTGTAGACTGAAGGGATGTTTTTTGCTTGCAGCGTATCGTACAAGTATTGTCCCTTCATAGATTGAGCATGAACCATCGGAGCATCAAGCGCCAGCATAATGTCTTCGAGCCCATTCACGGCTATTCGCTGCGGGTTGACTGGAACTTTACTTTCTCCCATCATATGCTTAACCAGCTTTGTCTGCAGCTGCTCCTGTGCAACAGCTGCCGAAGACCCTGCTGCAGCGGATGGATCATTGGAGCCTGTTGCAGCCCCGCAACCACTGAATAACAAAGTCATGCAGAGCAACACTGCGGTTACTGACAATTTCATATCTTTATACATCGTTAAATCTCCCTCTTTTTCATAATGAGAATAATTATCATTATAGCTGTGGCCTGTGCGAGGGACAATAGCTTGTCCTGAACTAATAAATGGACTATTCTGAACCGCACTCTCAGCTGCCAGTGATCTAAAGCGCAGCGGGGATACACCGGTTTGTTTTTTGAACATGCGGCTGAAATAGTAGACATCCAAATACCCTATGCTTGATGAAATTTCTTGTAAAGATGCCTTCGTCTCTCTCAAAAGCCTGCTGGCGTGTTCGATTCGAACTTGGATCAAATAGTCATTAGGCGTGATTCCTAGCTGCTTTTTGAACAAACGGGACAAATAGCTGGAGCTGCACCCAAGCTGCTCTGCCAAACCCTCAACTGTAAATGCTTTCGAATAGCTGGTTTCCATGTAACGAGTAGCTTGGGACACAAGATCAGCTCGTATCTCCCCTAACTCCTGCCCAACCATCTGGCCGAGTAATTCATGGACAAATTGATAGAGAACGCCTTTGGCATACAGCTTGTCCAACAGCGTGAGCTTACGCCAGCTTTGTTCCATCATCTCGAATTTGGAATGAAGGGCAAGCGGAGCATGAGGTGTGAATCCATATTGAATGTGAAAAGGACTGCTGCGTTTCAACAGCCGCTCCAAATAACGATTGCCTGGGAAAGCGAACAGAACCTTGTACATAATGAGATCATATTCGAGGCGTTCACCTGATGAGATAATGTCCAGACTCATGCCCTTTGCGCCATGAAGCAAATGATAGCCATCGATGGCATAACCAGTTCCGTCCAACATTACCCTTCCGTGTCCTTTCGTCACCCAGAGAAAGGCGTTGGAGGGAAGCCTGTAACCGCGAAGCTCGTCTCCTTGTGCCATCGACTGATGTCTAATGTCGAGAAGCTTGACGTTGGCTTCGTTCCACAGCAATAGATGTTCGTTCCAATTCAAACCAATCACTTCCTGCTACTAAAAAGTTTTCAATTATAATAAGGCTGTATCTCATTATAATTGAAAACCATTCTCACAACTAGTATTTTGTATCGCCATGATTCAATTTTATAAATATAAATAAACAACAAAAAAAGTCCATCGGATAGACATCCAATGAACTTCTAGTTGATTAATCTGGTGCCGGTGAAGGGACTCGAACCCCCACGGTTTCCCTCACGATTTTGAGTCGCGCGCGTCTGCCATTCCGCCACACCGGCATTTTGTAAAG
>NZ_BMHY01000007.1:1434-1778 GCF_014641555.1 Paenibacillus radicis (ex Gao et al. 2016) | reverse complement strand
GCGGCCTAAGAGATTCGAACTCCTGACCTTTTGATTCGTAGTCAAACGCTCTATCCAGCTGAGCTAAGGCCGCAAAATACTTATGAAATTGTGGAGGCGCCACCCAGACTCGAACTGGGGGTAGAGCTTTTGCAGAGCTCTGCCTTACCGCTTGGCTATGGCGCCATAAAATATGGAGCGGAAGACGGGAATCGAACCCGCGACCCTCGCCTTGGCAAGGCGATGCTCTACCGCTGAGCCACTTCCGCAAAATAATGGCTGGGGATTCAGGGATCGAACCTGAGAATGACGGAGTCAAAGTCCGTTGCCTTACCGCTTGGCTAATCCCCAATGACAATTAAAAT
>NZ_BMHY01000007.1:1143-1403 GCF_014641555.1 Paenibacillus radicis (ex Gao et al. 2016) | reverse complement strand
GGGCGGACGAGGGGAATTGAACCCCCGAATGTCGGATCCACAAACCGATGCGTTAACCACTTCGCCACGACCGCCATGTTCATATTCAATTGGCAGGGGCAGCAGGAATTGAACCCACACCAAAGGTTTTGGAGACCTTTGTTCTACCTTTAAACTATGCCCCTAGGTTGTGGTGGAGGGCGATGGATTCGAACCACCGAACTCGAAGAGAGCAGATTTACAGTCTGCCGTGTTTAGCCACTTCACTAGCCCTCCACAAC
>NZ_BMHY01000007.1:506-867 GCF_014641555.1 Paenibacillus radicis (ex Gao et al. 2016) | reverse complement strand
GGCGGAGCTGACGGGATTCGAACCCGCGGTCTCCTGCGTGACAGGCAGGCATGTTAGGCCTCTACACCACAGCTCCACATCATTGTCGGACACACATTGGTAAAGTTTTGGTTGCGGGGGCAGGATTTGAACCTGCGGCCTTCGGGTTATGAGCCCGACGAGCTACCGGGCTGCTCCACCCCGCGTCGTTAAAAAAAGTATTAATGGTGGAGGCTGAGGGGATCGAACCCCCGACCCTCTGCTTGTAAGGCAGATGCTCTCCCAGCTGAGCTAAGCCTCCATATCGCTTGAGCGACCTTTATAATATACCATATTCAGGTCAACTTTGCAATACTTTTTTAGGTTAAAGTTTAGAAATTGT
>NZ_BMHY01000007.1:0-483 GCF_014641555.1 Paenibacillus radicis (ex Gao et al. 2016) | reverse complement strand
ATGGTGACCCGTAGGGGATTCGAACCCCTGTTACCTCCGTGAAAGGGAGGTGTCTTAACCCCTTGACCAACGGGCCTAAATGTTTCGTGAAGCAAAATTTCACTTCGTAAACGAAAAGTATAATTATGGCAGAGAGGAAGGGATTCGAACCCTCGAGACCCGGTTAGAGCCTACACGATTTCCAATCGTGCTCCTTCGACCACTCGGACACCTCTCTATATGGCTCCCCGAACAGGACTCGAACCTGTGACAACTCGATTAACAGTCGAGTGCTCTACCAACTGAGCTATCAGGGAATATGATTCAAAGCTTTACGCCTTGAAAACTGGATGCGAATTGAAATGAAGTCCTATTAGCAGTTAGGATAAGCCCTCGACCGATTAGTATTCGTCAGCTCCACACATTACTGTGCTTCCACCCCGAACCTATCAACCTCGTCGTCTTCAAGGGGTCTTACTAATTGGGAAGTCTCATCTTGAGGGG
>NZ_BMHY01000006.1:229454-300878 GCF_014641555.1 Paenibacillus radicis (ex Gao et al. 2016) | reverse complement strand
ACAGCATGAAATAATGAGCTTTTCTTCAAGCACCTGTTATTTGTAGGGTAAAACTCCGGATTACGGGGGCCTAACCGAAAGTACATTTTGTTTGGCCTGAAATGGTCCAAAATCCTCTTCAAAATGCAAAAATACATTTGAAATCGGTCATTTCGACTCAAATGAGGCTTTTTTGACGTATCAACCTGCACTATTGCATTTTGACGCGATAAATCGCCGGAATAACGGCAAACAAAATGCACATTTGCATTTTGTTTAACTCCCAAGGGGTGTTGGAGGACTAACTGCATGAAAAGTTCAGATGTATTAGAAAATATAGGTTGTAGAGCCTGTGTGGAAATGAGATAATGCAGGTAGTTAAGCAAAATAGGCAAACTAGGACGAAGAACGTCCCTTTTCATCCACGGATGAATGGGGACGTTTTTTTATTTTGAAAATGTTGGAGGGGAAGCAGATGTCGGTAAATTTTGAGGAAGCCTATGCAGAATGGATACGTAGTCATTTGGATGGTCGAAGCGGTGAGCGGAAAGGGCGGCTGGAGCGTGGCCATCAGCATGCGGAGCAGCTTTTTTTACGGCAAGTATGGTGGCCGGTCGTTGGGAATTTGGAGAAATTGCATCCCGAGTATGAGATTATCGACTGGAGAGGGAAATCGTACTTCGCAGACTTTGTATGGGTGTCCGGCCATATCAAGCTGGCAATCGAAGTTAAAGGTTTTGGCCCTCATGTAGCGGAGACGGACAGGAGGAAGTATGCCGAGGAATTGAATCGTGAAGTGTTTTTTCAAGGGCTTGGCTACAATGTGATTGCCTTCTCCTACGATGACGTTGCGGGCCGAGCAGAAATATGTGCAACATTGCTAAGATTGCTGCTGAGCCGCTATCAGACATTGGAATCACCGATTAAGCTGGACGATTTGATCCAAAAAGAAATCATTCGGCTTGCTTGCAAACAAGGGGGATGGCTCCGCCCGCTCGATGCCAGCCGTCATTTATCGCTCAATCATCGGACAACCATTCGGCAACTGCAGGCATTATGCGATCAGGGATATTTTCGGCCGGCAGTTACGGTGAGCAAAGCTGGCAAAGAAGGCAAGGTACTTCAATATGAGCTGATGCGCCATACGTTGGAAAAGTATCAGTGGTAGTGTGGAAGCGTGCTCCATACAGGACAACCTCAACTCCATCTTTCCGTTATTATAGTTCACAATCACTTCCCGATATTGGATTTCTGCATATTCGAATATCATTACTTAAGGGTGTTAGTGAGGGGAGCGATCCTCCTTACTAGCACTTTTTTTTGCTATCCCCATTGAGCTTTAAATGATCATCTACACCTATAGGGAGCACACTTTTCAAAAAAATCCAGCCTATTTTCACGAAAAATGTTGCATCAGAGAAACTTTTTTGTATAATATAAACAAAGAGTCTCTAAGTAAACTAATGTTCGTCCATGCAAAATATTTGGGAGAGGGAGAGTTTTTATGAATAAAAAGCCAGTACGTGTGAACTCCGCCTTTCGGCGATTTATTATGACGATTTTGTTTTTGACGGTGTTCGTTATGCTGACGACAGCCTGTGGGGGAAAAGCAGAAGAGAAGCAATCGGCTGTGGAAAATGAAGGGAAGTTAAAGGTAACAACGACGATCGGAATGATCGCAGACATCGTTAGAGAAGTTGGCGGCGACGAGGTTGCTGTCACCGGACTCATGGGATCGGGAATCGATCCCCATCTGTATAAGGCGTCACACGGAGATATTGAAAAGCTGGATAAAGCAGACCTCATTTTCTATAACGGATTGCATCTGGAAGGCAAGATGGCAGAAATGTTCGAAAAGCTGGAGAAGACGAAGCCGACGGTTGCCGTTTCCTCCAATTTGAAAGAGGAGCAGCTTCGCGCTAATCCGCAAGGCGGCAGCGGCTCACATGACCCGCATATCTGGTTTAATGTGAAGCTATGGATGTCTGCGACAGAGGTCGTTCGCGATACACTGTCTGAGAAGGACCCCGCCCATTCGGAAGGCTACACAGAAAGAGCAGCCGTTTACTTGGCAAAGCTGGAGGAGCTTGACCAGTATGTTCGCGACCAGGTTGCGAAGCTGCCGGAGGCGAGCCGGATTCTCGTTACGGCGCATGATGCATTCGGCTACTTTGGAGACGAATACGGCGTGGAGGTAACAGGGCTTCAAGGGATGAATACGATGTCAGAGTACGGCTCCAAGGACGTGAGCGAGCTGCGTGATTTTCTAGTGGAAAAACAAATTAAAGCGGTGTTCATCGAATCGAGTGTTCCACGTAAATCGATTGAGTCGGTTATCGAAGGTGCTAAAAAACTGGGCCATGAGGTCGTCATTGGCGGGGAGCTATACTCCGATGCCATGGGGGACGAAGGCACGGTAGAAGGAACTTATATCGGTATGGTGAAGCATAACGTGGATACCATCGTTAACGCTCTGAAGTAAAGAGGGAGATGATCGGAATGGAACTGAAACAACGTAGTATAGAAGCCAAAGCTCCGCTCACGATTCAAGGATTAAGCGCGGCTTATCAGAAAAAACCGGTACTCCGCAACGTATCTTTTTCTGTAGAAGAAGGTGAGCTTGTTGGGGTAATCGGCCCGAATGGCGCAGGCAAATCGACGATGATGAAAGCGGCGCTTGGCCTCATTCCAAGATTAAGCGGCGAGGTGCTCGTCTACGGCAAGCCTTACAAACAACAACGCAAGCTGGTAGGATACGTGCCGCAGCGTGAATCGGTCGATTGGGATTTTCCTACAAATGCGCTGGATGTCGTGACGATGGGACGTTATGGTCATCTTGGCTGGTTTGGCCGGCCGGGGGCTAAGGAGCGGGCGATTGCGCTGGAAAGTCTGGCTAAGGTCGGCATGGCGGATTTCGCAGGCAGACAAATTAGCCAGCTGTCCGGCGGACAGCAGCAGCGTGTTTTTCTTGCCAGAGCGCTTGCTCAGGACGCCAGCCTTTATTTCATGGATGAGCCGTTTGCCGGTGTCGACGCCGCAACGGAGAAAGCGATCATTACGCTGCTGCAGGAGCTGAAACGGCAAGGGAAAACGGTTATTGTTGTTCACCATGATCTTGCAACAGTTCAAGAGTATTTTGACTCCGTGCTGCTATTAAATGTAGAGCTTCAGGCATACGGGCCGACGGACGAAGTGTTTACGCAGGAGCTGCTGCAGCAGACTTATGGCGGCAGACTCGCTTTTCTCGATCGCAGCCGCAATCATTCTGATATGCTTGCTACGAAAGGGTGACCCGGTATGCAAAGCTTATGGACCCTTCTGAATGATCCGAACATGCAATGGATCTTTATCAGCTGTACCTTGCTTGGCTTAAGCAGCGGCATTATCGGTTGTTTCTCATACTTAAGAAAACAAAGCTTAATGGGGGATACGCTTGCCCACGCGGCGCTGCCCGGAATCTGTATCGCGTTCATGCTGACAGGGACGAAATCGCTGCTGCTCTTTCTGATCGGAGCTGCTGCAGCCGGTATTATTGCAACCTTTGGCATCGGCTTCGTCACTCGTCATTCCCGTATTAAACATGATGCGGCGATGGGTATCGTACTCTCCGGTTTTTTCGGATTAGGCATCGTATTGCTGACGATCATCCAACATGGAAGCTACGGTAATCAGGCGGGCTTGGACAAATTTTTATTCGGGCAAGCGGCGGCGATGATTGGCTCTGATGTGCTTACAATGTCGATAGTGAGCGTTATTCTCATTGCAGTTTGCTTCTTGCTCTTCAAGCAGTTCAAGCTTATTTCCTTCGATCCGGGCTTTGCTCGCGGCATCGGTTATCCCGTTGCTTTTCTGGAACAGCTCTTGATGCTGCTTATGGTGGTCGCAGTAGTGGTCGGCATTCAAGCGGTAGGTGTCGTACTCGTGGCGGCTCTATTAATTACCCCGGCCGTGTCGGCCAGATATTGGACACATCGGCTTGGCGCTATGGTCGTGTTGTCGGGCTTGTTCGGAGCTATTAGCGGAGCGGCAGGCACATTGATCAGCTCAACTGCTGCCAATCTTCCGACGGGACCGCTGACGGTGCTGGCGGCTACTGCGTTGTTTTTCTTATCGATTTTATTTGGCCCGCAAAAAGGATTGCTCGCTAAGCAGTTTATCCGTTTGCGAGTGAAGCGGAAGCTGGAACTGGATCAATCGCAACTTCATGCGAAGGCGAGAGTTGCGGCGGCTGAGACGGAGAAAGGGGCGGCGTTATGACTGTTTTTTGGATTTTGCTGACGGGATCGCTGGTTGCAAGCTGCTGTGGCATTCTAGGCGCGTTTCTCGTTCTCCGTAAAATGGCGATGATCGGCGATGCGATCAGTCACTCGGTTATGCCCGGTATCGTGATCGCGTTTCTGCTCAGCGGCTCGCGTGATTCAATGCTCATGCTGTTCGCAGCGATGATCTGCGGCTTGCTTGCCGTCTTTCTCATTCAGACGTTTCAGCAAAGCGGCATTCAATCCGATGCATCTATCGGCGTTGTTTTCACAGCTTTGTTCGCTCTGGGGGTCCTGCTCGTCAGCTTATTCGCCCGTCAAGTGCATCTGGATCAGGATGCTATTCTTTACGGGGAAATTGCCTATGTCCATTGGAACGTCTGGGAAGTAAACGGCGTCGATTTGGGGCCGAAGGCGGTATGGCTGCTAGGTGTAACATTAGTTGTTATCGTGGCGGTTATCGGCTTGTTCTACAAGCAATTCAAGCTTTGTGCTTTCGATCCGGCGCTTGCTGCTGCTTGCGGCATACCGGTCGCGCTCTTTCACTACTTGCTGATGGGTCTCGTGTCCATGGCGACCGTCAGTTCATTCGAGAGTGTCGGCGCGATTCTCGTCGTTGGTTTGCTTATTATACCGGCGGCGACCGCATATTTGCTTACCGACCGGTTAGGCCGCATGATTGTGCTTAGTGCACTAATGGGCATTGCCAGCACTTTTCTGGGATACGGTGCGGCTGTCGTGCTCGACGCCTCAATTGCGGGCTGTATTGTATGCGCCGCTGGACTGCTGTTCATCCTCGCCTTTTTATTCTCGCCATCTCATGGGTACATTGCGAAAAAACTGCGTATGCGCAAGCTTATTGAAACGCAATAGCAACAAGAGAGTATACATTAAAAACGGCCTTTTTCCAATTGGAGAAAGGCCCGTTTTTTTATAGGCTGGGTTGGGAAATCACGTTCAATCACTGCTTCCTCTAATGGATAGGGTCCAATTTTATCCTTGTCATAATGACTCAAATAGAAACAAGCAGTGAAAATATTGTCTTTATTTGTCTTTTTTTGTCGAACGTGAAACTTCTTTAATACTTGTACCGTCTTAACTTTGGGACTTATTGGATTTATAAAAGAATTTTGGGGAGTGTTGTAAAGAAATGAAGAAGTGGATGAAGCAGTTTGTATTAGTAATGGCGGTGCTTACGGTACTGTCAGGCTGCAGCTTTGGCGGCGATAAAGGCAAAGCTGACGAGCAGCAAACGTTAAGGGTTATGTATTACGAGGAATCTTCGTTCTATCAGCAGTACGGCATGCTGTTCACCGCTTTATTCCCGAATATTAATATCGAAGTCATAAGCACATCTAAAGTCCGTCCTGAAGAGGGACAAGAACAAGACTATACGAAGCTGATGAATGAGTTCATAGAGAAAGAACAGCCGGACATTCTCATGATTGACACCAGCCAATATGAGAAAATGGCGACGGACGGCAAATTGTATGAACTCGACGGCTTTATCGAGAAGGACAAGTATGATACAGAAGGGCTTGTCCCAGGCATGGTTGATTACTTGAAGGAAATGGGCGGAGGCAAGTTATATGGTCTGTCTACCAGCTATTCCAGCCAAGCCTTGTACTATAATAAGGATTTGTTTGATAAATTCGGAATCGATTACCCGAAAGATAAAATGAGCTTTAATGAGCTCATTCAGTTAGCCAAACGGTTCCCGACAGACGGAAGCGACAAGGAACGGATATACGGGTTGAAAATGGGATACAGCGACAACCTGTTCGACATCGCCTCCACTTTGGCTGGGGCGCAAAACTTAGCGTTCTTTAATGCGGGTAAAAAAGAAATGACCATCAATACACCAGCATGGAAAGGCATATTTGAAATGGCGCTCGACGCGGTCAATTCAAAGGCGCTGTACTTCGAAAGTGCAAACCAGATGAACGGCGGCTCTTATGAGGATTATTTGCTCGGCAATCCTTTCATATCGGGAAGAGCGGCAATGACGCTCGACGGATCGTATGTGATGCAGCAGCTTAAACAAGCGCAAGATTATTTAAAGGAAAAAGACCAGGAAAAACTGATCAAAAACTGGGATTTAGTATCTGTTCCCGTAGATCCGGCTAACCCGGAATACAGCAGCATGATTAATTTTTACAATATTTTCGCCATCAACAATGCGGCTGCCAACAAAGAAGCGGCGTGGACATTTATTAAATACATTACAGGCGACGATTTCGCAAGAGTAACTTCCAAATCGAATAACTTCGGTGGTTTCCCGATTCGGACCAAGTATTTGAACAATGATGAAAACCGTAATTTAGCGGCGTTTTATGCGCTGAAGCCAAGCGTAAACAATATGTATAAAGACTATGATAAACTGCCGCAAAACTTCTATATGGAATTTAATGGAACAGCGCAAACCGAGCTGCAAAAGGTTAAGGAAGGCAAGGCAACGCTGGATGAGACACTCCTCAAGCTGCAGACGGTCGGTCAAGGGCTGCTGGACAAAGGCGACAGCGGACAGCCGCCAAGCAATCCGGAGGCACAGGAAGGGGCCAGCGGCGGTGCAGTAAGCTCTGAGGCCGTAGCGAATTAGAATTGTTTTGCGATATCGTTTAGCCTAAAGCGTTTGGAATCTCCCCGGTTTATGCTAAAATGGCTGTAGTACAGCTATGGACGACAGGAGGAGCAAAATGGGAGATTACAAGCTGGTGGCACTCGATATGGATGGAACGCTGCTGAATGAACAAAGCGAGATTAGCAAGGAAAATGCTGAATGGATTCAGCGTGCGCTGGATGCCGGTATTACGGTTAGCTTCTCGACGGGCAGAGGATTTCGCAGCGCGCTTCCGTTTGCGGAGCAGTTAAAGCTGGAGACGCCGATGATTACCGTGAATGGGAGCGAGGTATGGAGCCGCCCTCATGTTCTACATAAGCGCACCTTGCTTGGTCCGGATTATGTCAGACGCCTTCATGAGCTTGCAATGAAGCATACGGGAACATGGTTTTGGGCTTATACAACCGATGAAATATACAACTTGGAGAAATGGATTGAACCAGGAACAGCAATCGAGGATCACCATTGGCTGAAGTTTGGCTATTATACGGAGGATGCGCCTGTCCGTCAGCGCATTTATGACGAGGTAGCCGAATGGGGAGCACTGGAAATTACGAACTCATCGCCGTGGAACTGGGAGATGAATGCGCAAGGCATAACCAAAGCAAGCGCAATTCGCGAGCTATGCACGGTGATGGGCATTGACATGTCGCAGGTTGTTGCCGTTGGCGACAGCCTGAATGACATCGCAGCCATAAGAGAAGCCGGGCTTGGCGTCGCTATGGGCAATGCGCAGGATGCCGTCAAGGAAGCGGCCGACGTGGTCACACTGACGAACAATGAGCATGGCATTGCAGAAGTGCTTAAACGATACGTCTTGTAGGAGAGTTGATAGACAGTGGATATTTTAGGCTGGTCACTGGTCGTTATTTTATTCGTTGTCGGGATGGCTGGCGCCATCTATCCCATATTGCCGGGAGCACTCGCGATATACGGTGCCTTTTTCGTCTATGGCTTCTTCTTCTCTTTCACGTCCTTCAACTGGGTGTTCTGGACGCTTCAAACGCTGATTGTCGTTGTCTTATTTATAGCCGACTATGCGGTCAGCGCATGGGGGGTCAAACGATTCGGCGGTTCAAGGGCGTCCGTCGTGGGAAGTACGATCGGTATTATTATCGGACCTTTCGTCATTCCCGCGTTCGGCCTCATTATCGGACCTTTCGCAGGAGCTGTTATCGGGGAGCTCTTTGTCGGTACGAATTTCGTTCAGTCGCTTAAAGTCGGATTTGGCTCGCTGGTTGGCCTGTTTACAAGCGTCGTCGTTAAAGTCATTTTACAGGCTGTGATGATTGTATTGTTTATTTTCTGGGTTTTATAGATCGGATATAGAAAGAAGAGACGGACAGCTATGAAAAAAGATTCACTTATTAAAGGCACGCTTATATTAGCCGCAGCCGCGCTTGTAGCGCGGTTTCTTGGTATTTTCCAGCGCATTCCTCTGGAGCATATATTGCTGGAGGAGGGAATGGCGCATTTTGCCGTTGCCAATACGCTCTATTTAACGCTGCTTGTCGTCGCTACGGGAGGCATTCCGAGCGCGATCAGCAAGCTCGTATCGGAACGATACGCGCTGCAGCGCCCGGAAGAGGCGCATCGCATTTATCAGGCCGCACTTTTATTCGGGCTGGTAACCGGCGTTATTTTGACAGGACTGCTTTACGCAGTGGCTCCGTTCTATGCGGTGCATATTGCCAAGACGCCAGGCGCTGATCTTGCGATTCGCGCTGTTGCGCCAACGCTGCTTATTTTTCCAGTGATCGCGATGATGCGAGGCTACTTCCAGGGCAGACAACTCATGTCAGCGGGGGGCATCTCGCAAATTGTGGAGCAAATTTTACGAGTTATCGTTGGGGTAGGTTTGGCGATTCTCGTGTTGGCATGGGGATGGGGAGACCGCTGGGCGGCAGCCTCCGCTACGTTTGGCAACGTGCTGGGCGGCGTAGGCGCGTTTCTCGTTATGCTCTGGTTTGCACGCAAGCTAAAGCGGATGGATGCGAAAGATCCTGTTGCTCAAAGGTCGGAGGCGGAACGGGCGGAAGCAAAAGCAGCTGCAAGCAAGCTGCCTTACCGTTCGATCTACCGGGAGATCTTCAAAATGTCCATTCCGGTCGTCATTACAGCAATGACGGTTCAACTCATTTACATGTTTGATACCTCACTCCTTATCCGATTGACGGAGGGCTGGTATTACAAGGATTATAGGGATGCATTGAGTGCACTGACGGAATTCAGCTTTAAGGCGCAGTCGATTGCGGGCATTCCGCCAATTCTGGCAATCGCGCTCAGCACATCGATTATTCCGGTTATCTCGTCTGCTTATTCGCTTCGCAATATGGGCGAAGTGCAGCGGCAAACCTCACTCGTTATGCGAATTGTTTTGTTCACCGGAATACCGATTGCCCTAACGCTGACGGCTGCAGCCTATTCGGTTACCGGCTTCCTGTTCAGCGGACCTTCCGGCAGCGGCATCGTAGCCGCGTTGACGGCCGGCACTGTATTCCAGATTACGATGATGACAAGCAATTCGATTCTGTTCGGGCTGGGTAAGGCGCGTCAACCGATGAAGCATACATTTGCCGGCATCGGGCTGAAGCTGGTGCTTAGCGTAGCGCTGGCGCCGCTTCTAGGCGTATACGGACTCATTCTGTCATCGACCATCTGCTTTATTGTGATTACGTGGCTTAATTTGGATTCTATCCGCGGTGAAGTGAAGATTACAGTTCTAGGCCGCCGCTGGCTGCCCTATCTGGCTACTATTCTAATCGCCATTGCAGGCGGCTGGGGAACTGAAATCGGCGTGCGCAAGCTAGTGCACAGCTGGCCGGACAAGCTCGAATATTTAACGTCAGCCGCAGCGGCCGGCATCGTTATCGTCGTGCTTTATCTGGCGCTTCTGATCGTATTGCGTGTTGTGACGATGGAGGACGCCAAGTCATTCCCTGGACCGCTGCGCAAGCTGTTCATGAAGCTGCTGAAGCCTTTTGCTAAATCTGCGCAAGCATAAGACTAAAATAGTGGAAAATCGACGTTTTCCATACATTTACAACCTATTCATCTCATTGTACAATTATTTAATGCTCGTTCTTTTTTTATCATTATCTTTGTGCGAGAGAGGGGACTATTATTTTGAAAAGATTTCTTACATGGAGAACAGGGCTAGCGCTGATGCTTGCTCTCGTTCTTGTTATTGCCGCTGGCTGCCAAGCGGTGAATGGCGTTAATCTGAACAATGTGTTGAAGAACACGCTGAAGGTAACTTCGATGGAGGGCAAGCAGACTTTAGAGCTGAATTTGCTCGTTAACGAAGAGGCTTATGAAGGGCTGCCCCAAGAAGAATTGGCACTTATTCAATTATTCTCGAAACTGAAAGTTCAGCTGGACGATGTTAAAGTACAGGATGCATCGAATGCTTCCTACAAAGGAAAGCTCATCCTGGGCGAGAAAGCAAGTGTAGGCTTCTCCGTTAAAATGTCGCCTAAAGCGCTGCTGCTTGAGATCGAAGGAGCGAAAGCGCCGATTGCAATCGATCTTACAGAAGCGGGACTTGCAGAGCTGACAGGCTTGCCGGTTGATGCGGCAGCGGCTCCTTCGGCCGAGGTCCAAGCATCGATTACTGAACTGGGTCACAAATTGATCGACAGTGCAGGGGATTTCTTGATCAACAACTTGCCGAATCCGCAGAAGCTGTCTGTTGAGACTGTTAACGAGCCTATTAATGGTGTATCGACTTCCCTTGTTCATGTGAAAGCTGAACTTGACGGTCAAGCGATCTGGGCTTGGGTCAAATCGTATGTAGATGCGCTTGCTGCTGATAAACAAGGTTTGGAGACATTCGTGACAACTATCGTTACGGTACTGTCGGAAAATAAGGACGTATGGGCTGCGCTTGGCGAAGTGAATCCGTTCGAGGATGTAAACCTTGATGCGGCAACGAAGGCAGAAACAATTAAGGAAGCGGTCAAAGAAATTACAGGTCTGCTCCTTAGCCTGCAAGAGGAACTGAAAGCATTCGAGAAGGAAGATAAAGAAACGCTGGATACAATCTTCAATAAAGAGAGCTCGGTGAAGGCGGAATTGTTCGTCGACAGCAAGCTGGATATTCGCAAGCAAATTGTAGAAGCAACCTTTAAACCTTCGGACGATCTGCTGTATCCGATCCAAGGCATCGTGCTTCGTACAGTGAGCGAGCAATGGAATGTTAACGGTACGGTGAAATCAGATGAGGTAGTTATTCCTGCGGGGGCGATTACCGGCGACCAATTGTTTGATCTGCAAGCATATGAGACGCTTCAATTATTCGACAATAAATCGGTCGTTTATGATTTGCTTAAAAACAAGCTGCAGTTAGGTCATCAATCTGTACAAATCTATTCCGACTATGATTATCGTCCGGCAATCGTTACCCCGCAATATGTAACGATTATTCCACTTCGCGATGTCGCTGAGCAATTGGGCGGAGTCGTAAGCTATGATTCCAAGACAAAGCAAGTGAAAGTAGTTGATAAAGCGACGAACACAACGCTTGCGTTTAAAGAAGGCAGCGATATCTTGAACGTAAATGGGAAAAATGTTAAAATGCCATTCCCGGCTACGGTAGTCAACGGTACGCTTTACGTGCCGGCCCGCAGCTTCTCTACAGCGGTAAATGCCAAAATCCACTGGGAATCCTATGGAGACGGGCAAGTATTCGTACTTGAGCGTGAAGTTGGCTAACATCAAGGAGGTTGCAAGCTTATGAATAAATTAAGTACGGAAACAGGGTTCCGCGAAGCCGTCCAAAGCGACGCGGTTACAGTAGCGGTATTCAAAACGACTTGGTGTCCGGATTGTCATTACATCGAGCCGTTTATGCCCGACCTGGAGGAGAAGTACAAAGGCAAGATCTCGTTCTTCGAGGTAGACCGCGACGAGCTGCCGGATATTTGCTCCGAGCTGAACATACTTGGCATACCAAGCTTTGTCGCTTTCCGCGGCGGGCAGGAGCTTATCCGTTTCGTAAGCAAGCTGCGTAAAACACGGGAAGAAATTGAACAATTTCTCGATCGTGCCGTACAAGTTGCGGAGTCACTGCCAAAGGCGTAATGCAAGCAAATCCGTGCAGCGATGCACGGATTTTTTTATCGTCTGGAGACAAGCATAAGGGTATGCCGCAGGAGAAAAAATAACGCTTATCTTCACTTCTCCTTGTGAATCGTCACATTTTCAACATGGCTTTTGCCGATTGTTACCGATATAATGTGAGGTGTAAAGAAAACCCGAAAAAAGGTGATTTTATTATGGTAACCGGCCGTTTTCGCACGCTTGCTATCGCATCGTGCATCGGAATGCTTCTTGTACTGCTTGCCGGAGCGTTAGTCACGAACACCGGATCGGGGCGGGGCTGTGGTGATGACTGGCCGCTCTGTAACGGCAAATTTATTCCTTCTTATACGCTGGAATCATTAATTGAGTATTCGCACCGTCTGATTACAGGCTTCGAGGGCTTGCTTGTATTGGCCGCCTTCCTCGCCACTTACCGGCTGTTCCGCTCCAATAAAGTCGACTTCAAGGAGCCGCTTTATTATGCGGGAGGCGCATTGCTTTTCACAATTGTACAGGCATTAATGGGCGCTGCTGCCGTACTATGGCCGCAATCTCCGCCAATCATGGCCATTCATTTTGGAATCTCGCTGCTTGCATTTGCAGCTACGCTCTTGCTCGTTGTATGGTCTTATCGAGTCAAGAACGGACGCCAAGCGGTCTTTACGGTTCCGCGGTCCGTGTTTCCAAGAGTGCTTGCCGTAACTGTCTTTTGTTATGTAGTTGTTTATCTGGGGGCATTTATTCGCCATACCGAATCGGCAGGCGGATGTATTGGCTGGCCGCTTTGCAACGGTCAGGTTATTCCTGATTTCGAAGGCGCGACAACGATCGTCTTTATCCACCGGGTTGCCGGTATGCTGCTTGGTCTTTCGATTCTTGGACTGTATACGCATATCCGCCGGGTGACGAATGGTAAAGCGGGACTGTTGATTCCTGCCGGCTGGACCGTGCTGCTGGTCGTTTGCCAAGTACTGAGCGGCGCATTGCTGACAGCTACACTTACGAATGACAACTGGTTTATTTTTACAAGCTTGCTTCATAACTTAATAATTACCGGTTTGTTCGGCATTTTAATCGATATGCTGATACGTTCCAGGCGGTTGCAGGAGAGGACGGATAACGGTTGATTTTTAACAATTTGCGTGAATTTATTGAGGTATTGAAAAAAGACAATGATTTGGCCATTATCGATGCACCGGTCGATCCTTATTTGGAGTTGGCTGAAATTCATCGTCGCGTTATCGAATCGGAAGGACCGGCGCTGCTGTTCACGAATGTGAAGGGCAGCTCTTTTCCTGTCGTGACCAATCTTTTTGGCACGAGCCGCAGAGTGGATTTGGCTTTTGGCCCTCGTCCGGAAGCGCTAATGAAACAAATTATCGGCGCTACGGACCGGATTATGCCTCCAACACTGAAGGCGATTTGGGGAGAAAAGAACTTGATTTGGGACATGCTGAAGGTAGGAATGAAAGAAACGCCTCCAGCCAATGCACCGATTCTGCAGACGCTTCGGAAGGAACGTCCGCTTGCGGGATTGCCTAGGCTGACGAGCTGGCAGGAAGACGGTGGACCGTTCGTTACGCTTCCGCTCGTCTACACGGAAAGCTTGCAAGCCCGTAAAAAGCATAATTTGGGCATGTACCGGATGCAAATCTTCGACGATTCAACAACGGGCATGCATTGGCAAATACATAAAGGCGGAGGCTTCCACTACTACGAAGCTGAGCAACGCAACGAAGCGCTGCCGGTATCTGTGTTCCTAGGCGGTCCTCCCGCTTTGATCGCTTCCGCGATTGCACCGCTTCCAGAGCATCTGCCGGAGCTGTTGATGGCATCGCTGATACTGGGAGACAAACTTCCTGTCGTGCAAAATCCGCAAGGCGGACATCGCATTCCGTCCGAAGCGGAATTCGTCATCAGCGGTAAAGTGCCGCCTCATCTTCGCCGTCCGGAAGGACCATTTGGCGATCATTTCGGCTACTATTCGTTGACGCATGATTTTCCGGTGTTTGAAGTTGATCATGTATGGCATCGGAAGGACGCGATCTATCCGGCGACGATTGTCGGCAAGCCGCGTCAAGAGGATTACTACTTGGGCGAATATTTGCAGCGTTTGCTTTCGCCGGCTTTCAATATGGTAATGCCGGGTGTTAAAGAGCTGTGGGCATACGCTGAAGCTGGCGTTCATGCGCTTGCAGCTGCTGTCGTAAGGGAATCCTATTCCCGCGAAGCGTTGTCGACGGCGTTCAGCATTTTGGGCCAAGGCCAGCTTACGCTGACGAAATTCCTGATGCTGACCGATCAGCCAATCGATCTATCCAAATTCGATGTATTGCTGGAGACGGTTCTGGAGCGGTTCCAGCCGCATTCCGATCTGTTCGTCTTTGATGAGACGTCGCATGATACGCTTGATTATACGAGCGGCAAGCTGAATCATGGCTCCAAGGCCGTTATGCTTGGCGTTGGCGAGCCGGTTCGCAAGCTGCCTGCTATTTATGAAGAAGGGGCAATTGAAGAAATTACGAACGCCCAAGTCTATTGCCGCGGATGTCTCGTTGTATCGGGTGCTTCTTATGAAGCTGAACCGAAGCTGGCGGAACGTTTATTGGAGCGTCTGTCGCAGCGCGGTACAGAATGGCCGCTCATTATTTTGGCTGATGACGCCGAAATTGCTCATGCACAGACTCCGTTCCTATGGACGGTATTCACGCGCTTCAACCCGGCTGACGATATTTTCGCCTATGCGGAAGTTCGCCGTCACCACTTTGGCTACAAGCTGCCGATTGTCATTGATGCGCGTATGAAGCCGGGATATCCAGACGAATTGTTCCCGCGTGAAGATATTTCTTCGCTCGTTGACAATCGCTGGAAGGAATACTTCAACAAATAACGAAATGGCTAATAGAGAAGGGTGCTGATCCGTATGCTGCGATTCATGTTTGGCGAGTCTGAACGGAAAGCCGAGGGCTCTTTGGCAAATGCCATCAACCTCATGGAAAACTTCATTTCCATGCTGCAAAGCAGGGTGGAGGCAGGCAAAGATACTGATCACAAACTTCGAACGTATGAAATATGGACCAAAGGCTTAATTGCTTCTCTGAACGAGTTGGAGCAGAGCTGCTATGCGGCTCATGCATTCCGCGGACGGATTAAAGCCAATACCGTAAGCGATATGTCGGCCGAGGAGCTGCTGGATTACCGCCGTTACGTCTATTTTGACAAAAACGCGTTTATCCGGGTGTTCTCTTTAATGGACAAATTGAGTATTTTTCTGAACGATTTCCTGGAGATGAAGACAGAGAAGATCAAGCCGCATTTTTCTTACTTTACGGTATTGCGTAATATGCGGGAGAAAAATGCGCATCCAAATCTGACTTGGAAGCTGAATGATGTGAAGGAGAAGTTCAAGGAGTCCACGGGCCGATTGCGCAAAAGACGCAACGTAGAAATTCATTATATGAATTCAGAAATGCAGGATGACCTGGCGCAAAGCCACAAAGAGTACGGCGAAGAGGTGCAATTGGAAAACATCGCTTCGCAATCGGCGGATCTGGCGCAAGGATTGGAGCTGGTTACGGAGTCTCTCCGGCTCACATTCCAGTATGCTTGCGACAAGCTGCGAACCAAGCAAGGTTAATTGCGAGGGGGGAATACTCGTGGTGCTGAATGGCCGGACGGCACTGGTTACAGGAAGCGCAAAGGGACTTGGCAAACGAACGGCGCTGCAGCTCGCTGAGCTGGGCTGCCACATCGTACTGAATTACGTAGACAGCGAGGATGAGGCGCTGCAGACGAAGAAGGAAATTGAAGAACTGAAGGTTAGGGCAACCATCATTCAGGCCGATATTGCAACCGCAGAGGGAGCGGAAAAGCTTGCTGTCGAAGCGGAGGCGTGGAATGGCGGCATCGATATTCTAGTCAACAATGCTGGCCCTTTTATCCGCGAACGGATATTGTTTGCCGATTATGATCAGCAGACGATCATCCGATTGATGAACGGCAATCTTCTTGGTACTATGCTACTGGATCATCACTTGCTCCCAGGAATGCGGCAGAAGGGCTGGGGCCGTGTGATCCATCTGGGCTTCGGCCACGCAGGTGAAGCCCGGGCATGGCCGCACAGGGCCGTCTACGCCGCTGCGAAGACCGGACTCGTCTCTTTCACGAAAACGCTCGCTGTCGAGGAGGCGCCATATGGCATTACAGTCAATATGGTCGGGCCAGGCGACATCAAGGGAGCGAATAAAGAGCGTTCCATCTGGGAGGTGGCGGGCGAGCGGGATTGCGAGTCGCCGGTCGGCCGTCCTGGTACGGGCGAGGATGTAGCTCGTGTCATCAGCTTTCTCTGTCACCCGCAATCGGATTTTTTAACCGGCAATATTATGAATGTGACGGGCGGCTTTGATCCGATCCGCAACAATATTTTGTCTTGAATGGATGATAGACAAGAAGGAGTGCCCGAGGGGCATTCCTTTTTTTATAGGCAATATCTTGGGCTATTTTCCGTACAACAGTAAAAAGAAGTGGTATTCTGGTAAACTGGAAGTACTGACCAGACCGTTGTGCAAAAGTGTAAGCAAAGCTGTTTTAGAAGCTGAATGAACAGAAAAATGCCCGAAGTTACGCATTTGCAACCGCAAATGGCGCAAACGCAACCTGAATGATATAGCAGCCGCCCCTTTGTTTTTCTATAATTCAGGTAACAAAAAGCAAAGGAGAGCAAGCATATGGCATTTAGCGAGAAATTGTTTCGGTTAAGAAAAGAAAAAGGCTATTCTCAGGAAGCGCTGGCTGAAAAGCTGAGCACGACCAGACAGGCAGTCAGCAAGTGGGAAAATGGTCAAGGGTTCCCCGAAACTGAAAAGCTGCTTATGATCGGCAATTTGTTCGAAGTCTCCATCGATTATTTGCTGAAGGAGACTGAGGAGAATAGCGGGCGTGAAGAACGCGGCTATTATGTCAGCCAAGAGATGGCGGAAGGGTTTATGAGCTATCAGCAGAAAATATCCAATCGAATTGCGGCAGGCATGGGGCTGCTTATCCTGGCCAGCTTGCCATATTTGATCTTCCGTGAAGAACCAATTGTCTATTCGATCCTTATTCTATTGCTGGGGGCGGCGGGTGTCGTTGTCTTCATGTCCGCCATATTGGGAGATGAGCAGCGGTACCATGTGCTGGAAAAAGAACCTCTATTGCTGGATCAGGGATATGTGAAGCAATTGACGGACCGTATGAATCGGTTGAAAAGAAAGTACGCAGCTGTAATTATTGTTGGTGCTGCTATGGTTGCGATAGGCGGAATGGCTTTTGTACTGGAGAAAGAAGGGATCGCTCAGGGTGCACTGGTGCCTTATTATCCGATTTGCGTCGTGTTAATTGCTATGGGCGCCTATTTATTCATCCGCACAGTTACGCTGTGGACCACCTATGATCTGCTGATCAACAATGAGAAGTATGTGAACCGGAGGAATGCGGGCTTCTGGAGAAAAATCAAAAAAAGCTGGTTGATTAAAAAATGGCGGCGCAGGGATAATCCCTGCTCCGCCATTTTCATTAGAATACTTGAACGACTTCTTGAACGCCTTCTACCTCTTCGAGCAGTGCCCGTTCGATACCGGCTTTCAGTGTGATCGTTGAACTTGGGCAGCTGCCGCAAGCACCCATCAAGCGGAGTTTGACGATGCCGTCCTCCACATCCACGAGTTCAACGTCGCCTCCGTCACGTTGCAGAAACGGACGCAATTTATCGAGTACGTCCAATACTTCGTCGTACATAGTGTCTTGTACTTGTTCACTCATTGCAATCATCTCCTTTCTCCCCTATTATAGTACAAAGTGAAGCGAATGAAAATGGATATCAAACCTTTAAGGCGTGGTGAGCAAAATTGAGTAAGACGACAATCGAATTTTGCGCCGGCAATATGCACCATGATGGCACCGAGGCCTTCATGCAGGAGCTGGAGAAGGATACCTCTCTTCAAGTGATTGAATACGGCTGCCTCGGCAATTGCGGCGAATGTTATTTGCTTCCGTTCGCGCTTGTCGACTGCTTAATCGTCTCGGCTGCAGATGTGCCGCAGCTTAAGGAACGAGTGATGAAGCAGGTCTGCCACGCTAACGAACGAGAGACGAGCGGGGGACGCTCCTGATTAGCATTACCCGAAATGCCGTTTCGACTTCCAGAGCACGCCGCTTTTGACGAGCCGCGGAATTTTGCCGACGAGCGGCGTACCGCCCATAAGACCAAATCCGCTTTTTTTGCCAAGTGATCCGAGAACGCCTTTGAGCTTGAGTTTGCCAAGCTTAGGAGGCGTTTTGTCTTGCCATACGGCATGCATCACTTCCGCAATTTGCTTGCCTTGTGCGCCGGCTGCCTGACCGCTTGGAGAAAGCGGAAGAGAAGCGCAGTCGCCGACGATAAAGACGTCGGTATGATCCGGCAGCTGATGCCATTCATTAATAATAAGACGGCCTTGATTGTCCTTCGGAAGGTTCAGCCGTTGAACGAGCTCGACAGGTTGAATGCCCGCTGTCCAGACGGTGACGTCCGTTAGAATCGTTTCGTTGGCATTATGGTCATACAAAGCGCCATTCTCTACACGTGAGAGAGAGACGTGACTGCGCATCTCTACTTGGTGCTCTTTGAACCATGCGGCTACGAACTTTTGAAGCTGATTGGGAAAAGCCGACAGGACACTTGGTCCGCGGTCAATAATCCGGATGTTCAGGTCAGCGCGGCTTTCTCTAAGCTCGGCAGCTACCTCAACGCCGCTTAAACCGCCGCCGATAATAGATACTTGACCGTAAGGCTTCACATCGTTAAGCAGCTGATAAGTGCGTCTGGCCGCCGAGAAGGACTGGATGCTCGTGGAGAACTGCTCGGCGCCTTCAATGCCGTGATAGTTGTCCGTGCAGCCAAGTCCGATGACCAGCCATTCATAAGCGATCGAATCTTGTCCTTCAATATGGACGATCTTTTCGTCCAAATCGAGCCCAGTTACTTCACCGTATTTCGTCGTTATTCTTGGATCGTGAGGAAACTTTACGCGCAATTCCAGATCAGATACGGTGCCAGCGGCAAGCGCATAATATTCGGTTTTTAATCCCTGATGCGGCATACGGTCGATCAGAATAATTTCCACGTCAAGCGGGAGCTGCTTATCCAGCAAATCCGCTGCAATAGCCTGACCTCCATAACCGCCGCCTAAAATCACAAATTTTCTCATTCCGGTTCCCTACCCTATCAAATGTCTGTAATGATGCCGATTTTATGATACTAATATGTGCGTCCGTATGGTCAATTACTCGTATACTTTGATTTCGTTATAGAAGGTGTCCCGTTCTACCGGGATGCGCCCTGCACCTTTAATGAGCCAGATCAGATCCTCGCGTGTGATGCCCTCAGGTGTCAATGCGCCTGCTGCGTGGCTGATTCTTTCCTTCACAATCGTGCCGTGTGCGTCGGAAGCGCCCATTGTGAGCGAGACCTGCGTCAGTTGCGTACCGATATTAATGAAGTAAGCTTTAATATGTTGAATATTGTCCAGCATCAAGCGGCTAATCGCGATCGTCTTCAAATCCTCGAACGCCGAGTTCCGGCGGCGAATGCCTGCTTTCGGGTTAATCGGCTGCATCGACAGCGGAATGAACACCTGGAAGCCGTTTGTTTCGTCTTGGAGATCCCGTATTTGCAGCATATGCTTGATGCGGTCTTCATGGGATTCGATGGAGCCGTACAGCATCGTCGTATGCGTCCGCAGTCCAAGCTCATGAGCGGTACGGTGTACTTCGAGATATTGGCTGACATCGGCTTTGTCGACACGCATTTTTTTACGATACTGATCGGATAAAATTTCCGCGCCGCCGCCGGTCAGTGATTTCAAGCCGACCTTCATGAGCTCTTGCAGCACTTCTTTATAGCTCAATCCGCTAATGCGCGAGAAGAAATCAATCTCGGCTGCGGTATAGGCTTTCAAAGTTACTTCCGGATATTTTTCATGCAACGCTTTGATCGAATCGACGTAATATTGGAATGGCACATGCGGATTATGGCCGCCTACGATATGAAATTCGCGTACGCCCGGATGAATGTGCTGTTCGACATATTCAATCATCTGTTCTCCCGAAAGCGTATAGGCGCCTTCCTGGCCCTCATCCTTGCGGAAATTGCAAAACGCGCAATGCGCTTCGCATACGTTCGTGAAATAGAGACTCATATTTTCGATAAAATAAACTTTTTTACCGTTTTTCTTCAAATTGGCTTCATTCGCCAACTGTCCAATCGTAAGCAGATCGTCGGATTTATATAGAAACACACCGTCTTCCAGCGTGAGCCTCTCGCCCCGGCGGACCTTCTCAACGATTTCCTGCATTTGCTTATTGTCGCTTTGTACAGCTGTGTTCATGCTGACAGCCTCCTTTGTCTAAATACAATTCGTATAGGCATCATCTAAATAAATACGCTTCTATTTCATGGCGTAACGAAAAGGTTGCCGCGTCTCTGATAGAAGGCGCAGCTGATTCTGTTTGTTCGAAGGGAATCCTATAACGACTCGATTCGTTTGTCGAATACGATTGTGAAAAAAAGAACTTGCTATACCGATTAAGAAGCTGTCATTATTATAAACCTGTTCCGAAACAGGGGCAACCATTAAAGTGAATTCACTGTGCTTACATGATTGTTGCAGTTTGTGCTCCATGAGACAGGCGTTATTCTCTTGAGGAAGCGCCAGAAGAGGAGTATACTACAGGTAGGTAACGGCTTTTTTTATCCGTAACCTGATGGATGCAATTAGTGAAAATTGGAGGGATGCGGCATGATCACGATTAGTGATTCGGCAACAGATAAAATAAAAGAAATGCTGGAAGAGGAAGGTACACCGGACTTGTTCCTGCGTATTGGCGTTAAGGAAGGCGGCTGCAGCGGCTTCTCCTACGGCATGGGCTTCGATGACGAACAAAGCGACAGCGATAAATCGCTTGAATTGTCCGGGCTGAAGGTCGTTGTGGACGAGGAAAGCATGAAATATTTGAACGGCTTGCTGATCGATTGGAAGGACTCCGCTATGGGCGGCGGCTTCACCATCGACAATCCGAATGCTACAGCAACTTGCGGCTGCGGCTCGTCGTTCCGTACGGCTACGGCAGCGGGCAACCCGGCTGCTGATCCTTGCTAAGAACTTAACTGCGCATTAACAATTCCATAAATAGCTACAGCTAAAACCTCCCTAACGCTCATCGTTAGGGAGGTTTTTTTCGTTGGCTGCAAAATGCGAACAATAAAAAAACCGCTGATTAAGCGGTCGCTGGGTTGCTTTTCGCTCGGCTTTCACGAGCTCGTCAGCAGATTAGTCTATAAGCAGAGTCGGCAGTTATTCCTAATACAGTGACTAAGACAAAAGCGGGGTAAGCAAGTTTTTTCAATGTTTTACGTGACATGAGTGATTGAATAAATGACGGATATATGTATAATTAATCATTATTGAGTATAATTATTCATTGAGGAGAAGGATCATGCCGTATAAAGTGTTTGTTGACGGGCAAGAGGGTACGACCGGGTTGAAGATTTTTGAGTATTTATCCAAACTGTCGGATATCGAAATACTTAGAATAGACACAAGCAAAAGAAAAGATGCCGAAGCACGAAGCGAATATTTGAATGCAGCGGATCTCGTATTTCTTTGTCTTCCCGATTCGGCTGCACAAGAGTCTGTTGCGCTTGTAAAGAATGAAAAAACGAAGATTATTAATGCGAGTACCGTGTTTAGAACGGATCGTCATTGGGCTTATGGTTTGCCTGAGTTGAAAAATCAACGTGAGTTGATCCGCAGCGCAACCAGAGTTTCCGTTCCCGGCTGTCATGCTACCGGTTTTATTCTTTCAACAAGACCGCTGATTGAGGCGGGCATACTTCCACAAGATTATCCGGTTACGTGCAACTCTCTGACAGGCTATTCCGGTGCTGGACGAAGCGGCATTGAGGAATACGAGAATCCAACCATTGCGGCTGAGAAAAAGCTGAATGTGCCTAGGCATTATTCCATGCAGCTTAATCATAAGCACCTCCCCGAGATGAAGTTGTATTCCGGACTTGCCTATGAGCCGATATTTACACCTATCAAAGCGAATTATGCACAAGGAATCGCGATGTCGATTCCGTTAGCGAGCAGGTATATGAAGAATGCCACTGCAAAAGATGTACATGATGCATTGTCGGCGTATTTTGAAGGAGAGCGTTTCGTGCATGTCATGCCTTACGACTCAGAGGCTTATCTCGATGAAGGCCATTTTATGTTGTCGGAGTGTAATGATACGAACCAGCTCGAAATTTTTGTTTTTGGACAAGGAGACAAAATCAATATTATTTCAAGATACGATAATTTAGGCAAAGGGGCATCAGGTGCGGCTATACAAAGTATGAATCTCATGCTCGGATTCGATGAAGGTAATGGTTTGATCTAAGAAAAGCGTTTAATGTGCGATTATTGAAAGTTATAAACAAAACGGACTTGCCATTATTAAGGCGAGTCCGTTTTTTTGTCCCAGCGATATCTATTCCTATTGTTATGAAGGCTGTTCCTGCATTTTTTTAATATCCGTTATTCGGTTTTTGCCCCATGTGTACATCATCTCCAAAATCGGCAGCAGCGTCATTCCAAGCTCAGTCATCGAATATTCGACCCTCGGAGGCACTTCCGGAAATACTTCTCGATGAATAATGCCGTCATCCATTAATTCTTTCAGCTGACTTGTCAGCATTTTATGCGTAATTTTCGGCAGCAGCCTCTGAAGTTCACTGAAGCGCTGGGGACCTTGTTTTCCTAAATGCCAGAGAATAATCAATTTCCACTTGCCGCCAATAACGGACAGAGTCAATTCTTTTTCACAGTTGAAATCCCCATTGCTGACCTTGTCCATAATTTCTTTTCGTAGATCGGACATCTGACTTCCTCCTCCCAGCACAAAGGTTACTTTTTTGTAACCACCGCACATTAAAGTGCATTCTTCTCTTTTGTGAATACATCCTTTAGTATTTGAACAGCCGGCAGCTAGCATGATTGTGAATGATAGTCGCATCATTATACCAAAGATTCATTCCATAAATAAAATGCATAAGGAGAGAAATATAAATGGAACTGCAACTAGCATTAGACTTGGTCAATATCCCGGAAGCGAAGCAACTGATAAAAGAAGTCGAGCCTTATATCGATATCGTTGAGATCGGCACGCCGGTTGTCATTAATGAGGGACTCAGAGCTGTTAAGGAAATTAAAGAGGCATTCCCTGACCTGAAAGTGCTGGCGGATCTCAAAGTGATGGATGCCGCTGGTTATGAAGTGATGAAGGCATCTGAAGCTGGTGCTGACATTATCACGATTCTTGGCGTAGCTGAGGATATGACGATCAAGGGCGCAGTGGAAGAGGCTAAGAAACAACAGAAACAGATTTTGGTCGATATGATTGGCGTTCACGATATTGAAGGACGGGCGAAGGAGCTCGATGCGTTTGGAGTGGATTACATCTGTGTGCATACGGGTTATGATCTTCAAGCTATAGGCAAAAACTCGTTTGAGGATCTGATGACGATCAAGCGCGTCGTGAAGCATGCAAAAGTAGCAGTCGCAGGCGGCATTAAATTGAGTACATTGCCAGAGGTCATTAAAGCGAAGCCTGATCTTATTATTGTAGGCGGCGGAATTACCGGTTCGGAAGATAAACCGGCTACGGCCGCTGAAATGCAAAAATTAATTAAACAAGGATAATGCCTGATGCGAATAAATGAGTATGGAGCTGAAATTGTAAAAGAGCTGAATCAAACGTTAGCTCTCATTGCAGAGGAAGAAGCCAGCATATTGGCGGATCACATCCTTCGAGCGAGCAAAGTTTTTGTAGCGGGAGCGGGAAGATCGGGTTTGATGATACGGGCGTTTGCCATGCGTATGATGCAAATGGGTATCGAAGTGTATGTGGTAGGTGAGACAGTAACTCCAAACTTAGGAAAAGAGGATCTATTCATTATCGGATCCGGTTCGGGAGAGACAAGAAGCCTGGTGCCCATGGCCGAGAAAGCCAAAAGCTTAGGCGGAACAGTTGCGATTATTACGATTTCTCCCGAATCAACCATTGGAAAAATGACAGATATCATCGTCAGATTGCCGGGGTCTACTAAAGAGCAATCAGGCAATGGATACAAGACCATCCAACCATCAGGCAATGGATACAAGTCCATCCAACCTATGGGGGCCTTGTTCGAGCAGACGCTGCTAGTTTTTTGCGACGCGGTTGTGCTGAAGTTAATGGAGAGCCGGCAGTTGGATTCCGCGACGATGTATGGCAGACATGCTAATCTAGAGTAGGATAAGTGCAGCCTGTAATAGTTGTTATCTTGTTCATTAAATAAAAAGGGGCTGTCCCAAAAGGGGAAGCCCGAGTGAGAGAATCCCATAGTATGTGCAAAAGAACCTTCAAAACCACGAAGAAAGTGGATCTGAAGGTTCTTTTTTACTTGAATATCGCACAAAAAGTGGGGGCTAATTTTTTGTAAACTGCTTCTGGGACAGCCCCTTTTAGTGTGCTTTGAATTAAACCTTTCGAGATTCTACAATATGGAATCTATATGTTTCGCCGTTAGAGTATCGCTTATGGTTTATTGGAAATACCGCTTCATAGCCGCAAGCCGAGGGAGCTATACACCCAGCTTGCTGGCTTCAGCCAGAATATCGCTGGGGAAGTGGGCGAACGATTCATGCGAGATGTAGGCTGTGAGATCCAGCCTTTCGATTATGGCGGCCTTTGATTTTGCTCTAGTGATGGTACGGAGAACCCTCTCATAAGAGACAGTGAAGTTATTGGTATTTCACGTTTGGGGAGCGTTGAGTAAGAAAGTGGCGATAATGAGTTCTTTACGCAAGAATGAATTCAATCTTTATAACAATTTTCGAAGGTATTGCGGCTCAGGTATTGAATTATGATACGATGTAGGAGTAATGATTCCAATGATAGAAGTTAAAGCATATAGCTATTATAATGGAGAAATAGAGCAGCGATAGGCTTTGCGGCACTGTTTGCACAGTTCTTCAGGAGGTGCACGATGGCAAGTGAAAAAATCATTGGTTATAGAGTTATGTTCCGCATGGGCAGATTCGATATGAATGTCTATATGAAGCAAGATTATTACGAGAACTGGAAAGATGTTCGTGATAAGAAAATAAAAGATGTGAGCATCGAGGAAGTTAAGCTGCATGCCAACCAATTTATTGGATAGCAAAGAGTTAGAGTGCTCTCTGGGTGAAGGAGGAGTCACGCATGGAATCAACAGTTTTGCTGATCGTTGACGCACAAAACGATATGCTGGCGGAGGGTAATTCGGTATACAATGCCCGTACGGTTCTCGATAATATGAAGCAGCTATTGGCCGAAGCGCGAAAAAATGGGGCTCCGATCTACTACATCCAGCATAACGAGCCGCCTGAAAACGGCCCATTGGTTAAGGGAACGAGGCCGTGGGAAATCCATAGCGAGTTAGCTCCAGAAAAGGCTGATTCCATCATTCACAAGACGACGCCGAATGCATTCCTTGATACGGATTTGCATGAGCGCCTTCAACAGTCGGGTATTCGTCATCTCATCTTAGCAGGAATGCAAAGCGAGTATTGTGTGGAAGCAACGTGCAAAGGCGCTATCGGGCTGGGCTACTCTGTTACCCTCGTAACGGATGCGCACAGTACTTGGGACAATGCTGAAAGTACGGCTCCAGCGATTATTGCCCGCTGCAATGAAGAGCTCGGCCGCATCGTGGCTGCCAAAGCAACAAACGACATATCGTTTGCCAGCGTCTGAACAAAGTTGTAAATCTATAAAATACAAGGGGCTGCCTGCGGAAGGCAGTCTCTTTTTATTTTAGGGAGCACACTAAATTACGTGGTCATGCAACTATTCAGAGGTGTGGACTACTTTGCTCTCTCGTCGCACAACCTGAGTTGATTACTGGGGGCACTGTGGCG
Organism: Paenibacillus radicis (ex Gao et al. 2016); assembly: GCF_014641555.1. Classification (GTDB taxonomy): domain Bacteria; phylum Bacillota; class Bacilli; order Paenibacillales; family Paenibacillaceae; genus Pristimantibacillus; species Pristimantibacillus radicis. The sequence continues at coordinate 274,935 of NZ_BMHY01000006.1, read as the reverse complement.
GCCGAGAACTTTAGCGAACCTGCTTCGCAAAATAACGAATCAAAGTTCGTTCTGCAGGAGGTGAATTGCGGCGGCAGAAGCTGCAGCGAACTAAACTTCGCTTTCCGAGAACATAGCTTCTCCAATAGCGAAAGTCTTTTCGCTAATGCTGAAGTGCAGCTCCGATTCACAGGTTTTAGAGTCATATCAGCGAACCGGTCTTCGTTAATTAGCGAAACAGATTCGTTTCCTGGTAGTATTGAGAAGTTTTTGTGTTAATATATGGAAAACAATCGCATAACAACTATCCCGCTAATTGGAAACGGGTGGACGGTTCAGAGCAGAGTTGACTAGGAAGTAGTATATGTTGATTTGACGCGCTGTAGTCTTAGTTGTAAGTGTAATTATCCCTATGTGTTGTTTGTTGTTGATCTGTCGATACTGTGCGGCATAGGGTGAGCAGAGTGTTTCGAGTTCAGGACGATTTTTTGCAGATTCAATCCATTTATCATCGTGAAAACGATTGGACAATGGGATCAAGAATAGCGGCATGAACCGAAATGCGCAGCGAACCCGGGGGTTGCGAGCGAGAACGCCGGCATGGACCGAAACACGTAGCGATCCCGGGGGTGATGCGTGCAAGGAAAAAGGCTGCCGAGATCATCTCGACAGCCTTTCATATCACTATTTCACATAAGCCCCAATAAACTCCGATACTTCCCGATCGTAAGCGACCGGGTCGGTCTGCCGGGCTTGGCCATGTCCCGCCCCCGGCACGACATAGAGCTTCTTATGCTGCGGGCCATTCTCGTACAGCTCGTAGACCATGTCGGTCGGAACGAACAAGTCGGCGTCACCGTGGATGAACAGCATCGGCTTATCCGTTTTTTTCACTTGCTTCAACGCTGAAGCTTCATTAAATGCGTAGCCAGCTCGTATTTTAGTGAGCAGGCTGGTGGATTGCAGCAGCGGAAAGGAAGGCAGACGATACATCCGTTTCAACTGGTACGATAATTCATCTTGGACGGAAGTATAGCCGCAATCTTCTACAATGGCCTTCACTTGAGGCGGAAGCTCCTCACCGCTGGTCATCATGACGGTCGCGCCGCCCATAGAGACGCCATGGAGGACGATTTGAGAGCCGGTCCCGCTGCGTTCAAGCACGCTCGCGATCCAGCCGAGGTAATCCTTACGTTCCGGCCAGCCGAAGCCGATATAGCGTCCTTCGCTGCGGCCATGTCCGCGTGCATCAGGCAAAAGGACGTTGTAGCCAAGCTTCTCCCTGTACATTTGAGCCAGCTTGTTCATTTGGGGGGCTTGGCCTGAATAACCGTGTGCGAGAATGACCGTTTTGTCCGTCGTTATGGCAGCGGGCAAATAATAGGCATGCAGTTTCAAACCATCTTCGGAAACGAGGGTCCACGTCTCGAAGGTCTGCTTCTCCCACCATAACTCATCCCCATCGATTTCAACAGCCTCTGCTGCTGCTGCCGTAACGGCGAGATCGGGATTGCCGTTAAGAAAGCTTTTATCAGCTCTCGCGATTGCGACATTGTAGAAATAAAAACTTGCTCCTATAATCACGATTAATAGAAGAGCTGCAATGGAAAGTACCAATTTCAACACCCTTTTTTTCATACATAACCTCCCATACGTTGGATGCTTCATGCACGCGTGCAAGACAGACGAACGCGAAGCCAATTCCTGTACTGCCGGGAGACCGTGGCTTGTGATAGCTAATTCTAATGATAGCAAGAAGCACCCTCCATATTCAAATGGAATAGGTGCTTTTGGCTATATTCTGTCGAATTATCATTGCCGGCTGTCAAAAATGCTTGCTGATATAGGCGACAACACCAATAATAGCTAAGGCCGCTAAGCTGACCAGCAGTCTTTTCTCCCAATAATTAAGTTTTTTCAAGGGAATCTCTCCTTTAAAATGTTCACGAAATTTAATAAACTTTCTGATTCAATCCAACCTGTAAAAAAATCCAGCAACCTGTTATCATAAGATGACAACGCTTTAATGGAGGTGCCCAAAGAAATGGAGAAATTTGCGATTTGGCCAGAGGGTGCGGTTGATGAGGCTAGTGAAATTCCGTTTTTGACCCCGTATTTGAAAGCAACGGACAAGCCGCTTGCGGCCATTATCGTGCTGCCGGGAGGCGGCTATGCTTATCGGGCGGAACATGAAGGTAAGCCTATAGCGGAATGGCTGAACGATATTGGCTTGCATGCTTTTGTATTGGATTATCGGGTGGCCCCGAATCAGCATCCGCATCCGCTAAATGACGCGAAGCGGGCCCTCCGTCTTGTGCGCAGCCGGGCTGCGGAATTCGGCGTGGATCCGAGCCGTATTGGCATACTAGGTTTCTCGGCGGGCGGACATCTTGCTTCTACCGCGGGTACGCAGTACGATGCCGGTGATGTAGAGAGCGCTGATCCTATAGAGAGGGTCAGCAGCAGACCGGATCTCATGGTACTGTGTTACCCTGTTATTTCTTTAGGCAAGTACACCCATCCGGGCTCATTAGTGAATTTGCTTGGCGAGGACTCTTCTCAGCAACAGCGTGATTCGCTGTCAGGCGAGCTGCAGGTAACGTCCGACACTCCGCCTACTTTTCTGTGGCATACAGCCGACGACAGCGCTGTTCCTGTACAAAACAGCTTGCTGTTCTCGCAAGCGCTTAGTGAAAATGGCGTCCCTTTCGAGCTGCATGTCTATGAGAGCGGGCATCACGGTCTTGGCCTTGCCTATGATCATCCAGAGGCGCATACCTGGACGCTTAATTGCGCGAATTGGCTCAAACGGAGAGGCTTTGTGGACGAGCTGCCAATCATAGAGCTGCAGCAGCAAGAGTTATAAATCAGATGAATCTAAACAACGGTTTTATTAATAGGGATGAGGTATAGAACGATGAAAAAGCTTGCGGTTCTGGCTCTGCTGTCGCTCGTTTTGTTATCCGCTTGCGGCGGGAACAACAGCGGCAGCACGAACAACGAACATGCTGGACATGGAAATGACGGGCATAGCAGTCACGCTGTAAACGGTGATTTGCAGGAGGAGACAGCATCTGCTGCAGTACTTCCGAAGTTTTTGGACGGTCAAAGCGAGGATATGCGAATCGTATATCAGGCGGCGGGACAAGCTGCTGATTTGCTGGAGTGGATTCCTTGCTTCTGCGGCTGCGGCGAGAGTGCGAATCATAAGAGCAATTTGAACTGTTTTATCGCGGAAATGAAAGAAGATGGCTCAGTAGTCTGGGACGATCATGGCACGCGCTGTGGCGTCTGTTTGAAAATTGCCGCACAGGCAGTGACGATGAAGCAAGCAGGCAAAACGACGCTTGAGATTCGCGAGTGGATTGACGAGGCTTATGGCAAAGGCTTTGCCAAGCCGACCGATACGAAAATGCCAACAGCTTAATTAACGCAAAAAGGCAGGAACCATGACGGTTCCTGCCTTTTTTTATGTTTGCTATCTTTCGTTTAAACGGCCAGTTTACTTTCTGCAGCTGCGGTTTCCTTCGCCTTATTCTTATCCTTGTAAGGTTTGACGACTGCAGCGAGCAGCGAGAGACAAAGGGCGACGGCTCCAATAATAATCAATGTAACTGCAGAGGCAGAGGAGAATGAGCTGCCGCCAAAGTAAAGAACTTCGCGCAATATTTCGGTACCGAAGCGAAGCGGAATCCACGAGTACAGCCAATCCTGCGTAAAGGCAGGCAGCATTTGAGACGGTAATGCGAGTATCGGCGATCCGAAGAAGAAGATCAGAATCATAATCGGCATGCCGTTCATACCAAGCCAGTTTAACAAACAAGATTGCATCAGGAAGAAGCAATAACTAATGAATGTAAAGTAAATGCTGAATTGCCAGCTGTCCGCAATCGTCATTCCTAGCGTGCTTTTTGCCAGTAAAAGTGTTGCGCCAAGCGCCACCAGCACATACAGCAGACCGATAACAGCTTGCGAGACAGCGACGCCTGCATTGCTTAGTTTGCTTGTGGAACGGGCCTTGGCTGAAGCCTGAAACGTAAGAACGGATGCAATCATAGCACCGAACCAAGCCAGAATTGTAAAAGCGACTGGGGCATTGCCGTTGGCGCTATGTGCGGGTACGGGATGTACGATTTCCGTCTGCAGCGTGATTGGCGAAGCCAACGCAGCAGCCTGCGCGCTATTTAATATATCGCCTTGAGCCTTTACGCCTTCGAGCACCTGTTTGCGCAGTTGTCCGTTCATGCCTTCACCGATCTTGGTAAGTACCTGGGAAACGAGATTGGCTCCGGTTATGTTCATGCCCTGATTGAGGTAAACCTCTACCGCTGCTGCTTTTGGCTGCGGGCTGAACAAGGTAGCAATATCGGCGCTGAGCGACTCCGGCAGAATCAGCACACTGTAATATTTTTTGTCGTCGAGACCTTGCATCGCGGTATCCTTGCTATTAACCCGTTCCCACTTGAGCGGAGGCTCTGTACCCTGAGAGGGAGCGGCTGTCATAAGCTGCTGTTCGATCATTTTTCCGATAGCCAAAGTCTGCCCATTAGGGAGTTGCACTTCCTTATCGAGCGAGACGAGCGCTACCGGCATGTTTTTGGGCACAGGATTGGAGGATGAGCCTAGCTGCGCCAAACCCATAATAAAAATAACGCCGACCACTAAAGCTAATCCGATCCACACTAACTTGTTGCGGAACATGTTTTTTGAACCATTCATCGTTGATTCTCTCCTTTTTTCTCTTTATCATTTTCTTGTAAAATAATAGACAATTTGTTGATTAAGGATCACAGTGTTAATTATAATGATCGAAAGAAACCATTCAATAATCAATGTCGCACCATTTGTCGAGTAATCGGCATTAGGAGCTTTTTGTGTTCATTAACTTGAAAAAAAGGAGTCTGGTCGATGGGAGAAAAAACGGATCTGCGCAAAAAAAGAACGAGGCGTCTGCTTCGCAGCGCGTTGCTTGAGCTTGTGGATGAAAGAGGACTTGAGCGGGTTACCGTAAGTGAGTTGACGGAGAAAGCGGAAATTAACCGGGGGACGTTTTATTTGCATTACCGGGATGTGCCGGATTTGATGGATCAGATCAAGGAAGAGGTTTTTGTAGGTCTTACAGGTGTAATGAGCCACTTGAATCCATATGATATGATCCGCTATGCCGAGAAAGATCAAATTTATCCGGTTAGCTTGAACGTGCTCAATTATTTTGCGGAGCATGCTGATTTTTTTCGTGTCATACTGGGACCTAACGGGGATGCCCGGTTTCCGATGCGGATCAGGGAATTTATGACCGAAAGAATGTACAATCAGGCGTTTATGAAAATCGTGGGCGAACGTGACCCGGGTTTTCCAAAAGAATATTTGATCGCCTTTATGACCTCTGCCAACATCGGCATGCTGACACACTGGATTCGCAGCGGCATGAGCCTCCCGGTCGAGGAGCTTGCGCTGCTGCTGACCCGAATCATGTACCGTGGACCGTTGGCCGTTTCTCGAATCATTGAATAACGAACCACCCGGCATCGTATGGAGCCGGAGTTTCCGGACTGAAACGAAACCAACAGTTAATGAACTTCTCCGCTGCGGCTGTTAAAAACGAAGCTGCTGCTTATGCCCAAATTTTGTTCAGAACCACGTATGGTGAGTGGCCCCTTAACTAACATTTATTACCACGCACAGCTCCCAGCGTGTGATGTGTTGTAGCGTAGCATGACGGTGTTCTACCACATATTAGCGACCTGCTTCACAAAAGAGCTAATCAAGCTTCTTTGTAGGGAACCTCGGAGTATGGCTAGTCAAACGGAATAAAACCGTTAGATCGGTCAGCATTTACCCTATAGCGAACCTGGTTCGCAAAAGAGCGAATTCGAATTCGCTATTTGAGCAGCAAATTGTTGCGGCAAAAGCTACAGCGAAGAAAACTTCGCAACTGGTGAACCTGGCTTCTCCAAAAGCGAAATTCTCTTCGCTAATGCCGGAGAGTTCCCCAAATGGGGGTCTATTCCACATAATTTGCGAACCGACCTTCGTTATACAGCGAAGTTGCTTCGTTCCCTGGTATCCGGCTTGATGTTACCTGTGAAAGTCCGGGTGTAACCTGGGAGTATGGCTAAGCAAACGGAATAAAACCGTTAGAAGGGTCAGCATTTACCCCATTGCGAACCTGGTTCGCATAAGAGCGAATTCGAATTCGCTGCAGGAGAGCCAAATAGCTGCGGCAAAAGCTACAGCGAAGAAAACTTCGCAACTGGTGAACCTGGCTTTTCCAAAAGCGAAATTCTCTTCGCTAATGCTGGAGAGTTCCCCAATGGGGGGGGATTCCACATAATTTGCGAACCGACCTTCGTTATATAGCGAAGCTGCTTCGTTCTATGGCAGTAGCATGAATTTTATGTGAGAGGCCAAGAAACCTTCGTACTAGCCACCTAGACTAATTCGCCTCCGATAGATCAAGTTATTTGCACCAGTAGAGGGTGAGCGGAGTGTTTCGAGTTCGGGCTGACTTTTCGCAGGTTCTGTCCATTTTACATCGTGTTAGCGATGGGGGAAATGGAATCAAGAACGACAGCACGGACCGAAACGCGCAGCGATGTTCAAAGTGACTTGGCAGAAAACGATTTGCTGTTAAAAGAATTAGCGGGAGAACACAGGAGTTAGGTTGAGTGTTGTTAAGTTATTTGCACCAGTAGAGGGTGAGCGGAGTGTTTCGAGTTCGGGCTGACTTTTCGCAGGTTCTGTCCATTTTATATCGTGTTAGCGATGGGGAAATGGAATCAAGAACGACAGCACGGACCGAAACGCGCAGCGACCCCAGCATACGGGCACCACAATACATTAAAAAAAGCTGCCGAGAGAAATTCTCGACAGCCTTTTAAACTAGCAGTCAAACAGCCCTAGCCCTTCATCTTCCTAGCCTTCAACCAAAGCGGAATCCGGAACACCAAATTGATGAACAGCACGACGAAGACAAGAACCGCCGCCGCCTTCTGGGCAATTTGCTGAGCATCGGGTACGATCGCTTCCGATTGTACATACCAGAGATGAACGGCAAGCGTCGCGCCCGGCGAGAACAAATTAAAGTCCCACATTTCCCCGGACGTCGTTACGCCGGCAGTCAGAATAATGACAGCACTCTCGCCGAATGCACGGCCCGCCACAAGGCAAATACCAGTGACGATACCGGTCAGCGCAGCCGGGATCAGAACGCGGGAGATCGTCTGCAGATGCGTGCCGCCAAGTGCGAAGGAAGCGCTTTTGAGCTCCTTCGGCACAGCGCGCAGTGATTCCTCGGTCACCCTTACCAAGACAGGCAGGTTCAGGAATGCAAGACTGACCGCTCCGCCGAGAATCGTCAAGCCAATCTGGAAAAATTCCACGAACAGCGCAATGCCGAACAGGCCGAAAATAATCGACGGAACCGAAGCCAGCGCTTCTACGCAAATGCGCACGAAGCCGATCAGTTTGTTGTCTGGCGCAAATTCGGCCAAATAAATGCCGGCAGCCATGCCGAGCGGAATGGCAATGATGAGGGAAATGCCAAGGATGTAGAACGAGTTGATCAGCGTAGGGCCGATGCCGCCGCCTTCATCGATTTCGCTCGGCAGTCCGAACAGAAAGTCCCAAGTCAAATTCGGCAGTCCTGCCTCCAAGATGAGAAACAGCAGGCCGAAAATAAATAGAATAGCTGCCGCACCGATAATCCAGACCAGCAGCGTGAAGACGCGGTTGTTCAATCGGTTCATTTTACCGACGCCTTGAAAGGGGTTGGCCGTTTGTGTCGACTTCATCCTTGTACCCCCTTGCGTTGCAGCCAGCGAACGGTAGCAATCATCAGAATCGAAATAACAAGCAGCAGGAAGCCCATCAGGTAAAGGGCATAGTTCCAGGTGGAGTCAAATGGAACGTTGGAAATTTGCATAACGATGTTACTTGTTAGAACGGATGTCGGTTTGAGCAAGCTGTCTGCGAGCTGAGCTGTATTGCCAATAACCATAACGACAGCCATCGTCTCGCCGATCGCGCGGGCCATGCCTAAAATCACGGCATACATAATACCGCTGCGCGCGGAAGGAAGCAGCACCTTCCAAACGGTATGGAAACGGGTAGCTCCTAGAGCGTAAGAAGCATCGCTATATTTTCTGGGTACAGCAGAAATAGCATCATCGCTAATCCGGCTAATTGTCGGCAGTACCATGATCGTCAAGACGAGTGCCGCCGCCAGAATGCCATCGCCCATGCCGCTGCCCGTCACATTGCGGATCATCGGAATAAGAACGGTGAGGCCGAGGTAGCCGTATACGACGGATGGAATGCCAACGAGCAGATCCAGTATCGGCCGCAGCGCATTTTTCAGCCAGCCAGGCACGAAGACGGATAGAAAAACAGCGATTGCAATAGAAAGCGGTACGCTGATGAGCAGCGTTAGCGCCGTTAAAGCAAACGTTCCGAATATAAAGATTAGCGCTCCGTATTGTTCCTCCATCGGATTCCAGTTGGTGGAAAAGAAGAAGTCAGCAAATGAAATATCGCGGAACGTTAAGACGCCTGTACGGAACATCAGGATAAGAATAAGGAAAAGAATGAGGCAGACGAAGCATGCACTGGCTATGCATATGTAGCGAAAAAAACGGTTCATGGCGAACAGCCTTTTTTTGCGGTCGAACGGTTTGCCGCTTCCGGCTATAATACTGCCGCCAAGCTCCGATGGCTTAGAGCCCGTACGGGCAGCGACGGAGGATTCTAACATTTGAGTTCGGCTCCTTTGGATAAAAACAGCCGGCTACGCGCCATATGCGCAAGCCGGCCGCTCTTTCCTTCTTATTTCATTGCGGAAATCGGAATGAATTTCAGCTTTTTGAGCGAACCGTTTTGGAATTTCGCGCTTTGTACGTAAGCGATGAATTCCTTCACAGCGCCAGTAGGCTGGCCTTTAGTCATGTAGTAGCCGTAGCCCCATACTTTGTATTTGCCGTTGATTACGTTAGCTTCAGTTGGAGCAACGCCGTTAACGCTCAAAGCTGACATTTTGTCCGTTACGTAAGCAAGGTCCATATAACCGATAGCGTTTGGCGTAGTTTCGATAGCCGTCTTCATATCGCCGCTCGTTTTTACTTCTTTGTAGTTGTCGCCTTTAGTCATGAAGTCTTCGCCAGCGAGTGCTTTGTCTTGGAAGTTAACGCGTGTGCCGGAACCAAACGTACGGTTTACGACGATGATTTCAGCATCTTTGCCGCCAACGTCTTTCCAGTTTTTAATTTTACCGGAGAAAATGCCTTGCAGATCCTTCGTCGTCAGGTTCGATACGCCAACGTTTTTGTTCACGACAGTTGCGAAAGGAATAACAGCGACTTTATGTGCAACTTGACCGTCGAATTTTTTGAAGCCAGGAACGTCTTTCGTAGCATCCCAGTCTACTGCGCCGATATCAGCGATACCTTTGCGAACCGCTTGCGGGCCTGTAATCGAACCGGCAGCGGATGCGGAGATTTTAACTTTCGGATTAGCTTTTTTGAACTCATTAGCTGCTTGAAGAGTCAATGGAAGCAGTGCGGAAGAGCCATTGATAACAATTTTGCCTGAAAGTTTGCTTGCTGCGTCTGCAACATGCACCGAGCTGAAGCCAATTACGGCGATAAGTGCCGCTATCGTAATTTGTTTAAACCATTTCATTGCGTTTTTCCTCCAATAAATTATTTTGTGATGGTTGTGAATTTGCCGTTGATGGCTACTGCGAGCAATCCGTTGCTGATAGCTGCAAGCTGGTCGTTATTCGATACGATGATTTCGCTGACACCGTCCGATACGGTATGTACAAGTGTAGCTGCGCCGGTTGCGGCGTCGATATTGTAAATGGCATTGCCTTCGCCTTTGGCAGTAAGCAAGTAAAGTTTATTTCCTTTCGCTGCAAGCTGGTAAACGTCTTGTTCATTGAAGAGCGGTTTTACCGTTTTGCCAGCGATGTCAACAACTTCAAGTGTACCTGTGCTGTTAGCGTCGTCGCTCAAGCTTACAAAGTAGGCTTTCGAGCCGTCTGCAGAGATTTGCGGGAACGCTTTATCCGTTTTATCGTTAGTCAGTTGAACCGGCTTGTTGTCGGCTTTCGCTGCGTCATAGAAGTACAACTGTGGTTCTGTTCCTGTTGCATCGATCGCTACGTCATCCAGGCTAACGTCCTTGCCAGCGTCGGCTGTAACTTTAGGCTGTTTGATAACCGTGAAAGCGAATTTGCCGCCGTCGGAGGATACGCTGAGATCAGCCTTGTAGTCGACTTTGTCTTCCAGCACTTTCGTTACTTTGCCGTCTGCCAGATCAACTTTGGCGATTACAGAGTTTTTGTCGCCTTGCAGGAAGAACAATGCGGAACCGTCAGCGGACCATTGCAGCTCGTTTTTAATCGAGTTGTCCGTGCTGGCTTGAACCGTCTGCTTCGTAGCAAGCGTGATCACGTATACAGCGCCGTTCTCATCCGTATAAGCAACTTTAGTGCCGTCATTCGAGATCACAAGGTCAGAAGTATTGGAGGAAGCAAGCAGCAATTCGCTGCGGCCTGTCGCTGTATCGATCAGGTAGTCTTCACGTCCGCCTTCGATGGTTTTCGATGCAAGCAAGGTGGAAGGGTTAATCCATGCGGCTTGTTCGATGTCAGCAAGCAGTTTGATCGAAGTGACTACATTGCTTCCTGCTACATACGTTGCGCCAAGCTTTTCAAGCAGCGCTTTTGGCTCAGTGAACGAATTGCCGCCAACAGACGTAACCGCGCTGCCCGTCAGGGTTGCACTTTTGTGATTCAGTTGAACTTTGATCACGCCTTTGGAAACATTGATCTCAGCTCCGATTGCCAGGGCAATGTCACGCACCGAGACGAGTGTTGTCCCGCTTTTGTTAATGGTGCGGATTGCAACTGCTTTGCCATTAACGGTAAAGGTTGCGTTCTTGATTTGCAGTGCCTGCTGGGTTTGCGAAGCTGCATTCGTTTGTGCCATTACCGGAGTTACGGCTGTTGTACCAATTGCCGCCGCCAGCATGGAGATGACCACTACTTTTTTCATTTGCATCGGTTTTCGTCACCTTTCTCGATATCGATCTCTTATTCAACGTCAGTTTAACAGTCGATTATTATCCCATTATTTAGAATTTGTAATGATTTTGTGAAGGAATGTGGGAATAGAGTCCTTCTTTCAAGATTGAAATTGCTGCATACGACGGATAGCAAAGGTTAACTTTTCCAACTATAGGCTGGTTGCTATTCCTATGAATGGACCGTAAACGGGTCAAAGGCTTGACAGCAAAGGAAATTTATTATATCTTTAATTCAAGATAACTACTGATGAGGGGGTGAGCGGATGAAGGAAGCGATGAGTGAGGAACAGCAGACAGCGCTGAAATTGTTAGTTGTATTGTCCAAATCATTTAAGAGCATTATGGACGTTGCGGTAAAAGATATAAAAAGCTATGGTTTATCTTCCTCCGAATTTGCCATATTGGAAGTGTTGTATGCGAAAGGCCGTATCCCGATCCAGCAGATAGGGGACAGGATATTAATAACGAGCGGTACGATGACGTACAATATCGATAAACTTGAAAACAAGGGTTACTTGAAGCGTGTGCCGTGCAGTACAGACCGAAGAGTGACGTACGCGGAAATTACGGACGTTGGACGGCAATTGTTCGATGAAATTTTCCCGCAGCATACGGAGCGGATTGAAACAGTGATGGGCAGCTTGACTTTAGAGGAGCAGAAGCAGGCTATTGCGTTGTTAAAAGCATTAGGCAAAGGAGCCGCCGGAAAGTAGTTCTCGGCGGTTTATACCGGCCTTATATCTTTAATTGAAGATAAAATCCAATAAACTTATTAATAAGGAGATGGTTCTCATGACCAACACTGCAACTTATCGCGAGATCGAAGGCACATTTCAAGGCTCGCCCTTCCACATGGTAGGCGACGGCTTTCGCGTATCGAATTATTTCCCTGGAGGCAATTCATTTGAGCAGCGAATCAGCCCGTTCGTGCTGATGGACTACGGCGCACCGGTTGAATTTCCGCCAGGCGCCGAGGTGAAAGGTATCGGAGCCCACCCGCATCGCGGCTTCGAGACGGTGACGATTGCCTATCAAGGCCGCATTGAGCATCATGACAGCGCGGGCAATCATGGCATCATTGGTCCTGGCGACGTGCAGTGGATGACGGCGGGGTCCGGCGTGCTGCATAAAGAATATCAGGAGAAAAGCTTCTCCGAGCAGGGAGGCGTCATGCAAATGATTCAGCTCTGGGTCAATTTGCCGCAGGCGAATAAAATGACAACACCAGGCTATCAGGAGCTGTTGTCTTCCGCAATGGGAAGGGTTGAACTGCCTAATGAAGGCGGCAGCGTACGTATTATTGCTGGCGAGTATAATGGCGTGCGGGGACCAGCAAGCACCTATACACCGCTCAATCTCTTCGATATTGATTTCAATCAGGGCGGGCAAGCGAGCTTTACACTTCCAGTCTCATATAATGCTGGTTTGCTCGTGCTGCGAGGCGAAGTGATGATCAACGAACACAAACAAGCAGCGGAAAATGATTTCGTTCTATTCCGGAACGAACCTGGCGGGATTCGGATCGAGGCGCTGACGGAGGATGCGCTTGTGCTCGTATTAAGCGGTGAACCGATTAACGAGCCAATGGTTCAGCGCGGGCCGTTCGTTATGAATACCGATCGGGAAATTACGCAAGCTTTCCATGATTTCCGGACCGGAGCTTTCGGAAATCCGAATTTCTAATGTCGGCAAAGCCCCGGCTGCCTCTTGCGCAGCCGGGGCTTTTTCGTTTGAACGCTTTCATTGAAACTGCTATCATAAGGGTGTTCAAGTTCAATATCAATGTCGCGTTTGATTCGGAGGCAGTCTTTAGATGTATCGTATATTTATAGTAGAAGACGATGATAAGATCGGCGGAATTTTAAAAGCGAATATGGAAAAATACGGCTTCGAGGTGCGGCGGGCAGAACGGTTCAAGGAGCTGCTGGCCGAATTTATCGATTATGATCCGCATCTCGTGCTGCTTGATATTAATTTGTCTTATTTCGACGGTTTTTATTGGTGCAGGCAAATCCGTACGCGCTCTAATGTACCGATTATATTTATTTCGGCACGCGCCGGAGAGATGGATCAAGTGATGGCCATCGAGAATGGCGGCGACGATTATGTGGCCAAGCCGATTCACTTGGATTTACTGATGGCTAAAGTGAGAGGCGCGCTTCGCCGCGTTTATGGGGAATATGCAGCAGGCACACCTGGCCTTGGAGTTGGCAGCGGTACTGCCAGCGGTGATCTGGAGGCAAATGGCCTTACTCTGTATCTTAGCCGCAATGAATTGGAATGGCAGGGTAAGCGGGTGGAGCTGACGAAAAACGAGCTGCTGCTGGCGGAATGTTTCCTCCGCAGGCCGGAGCACGTCGTAAGCCGCGAAGAGCTGCTGGAGGCGCTTTGGGATGACGTGCAGTTCGTCGATGACAATACGCTGACAGTCAATGTGACGAGACTGCGCAAAAAGCTGGAGGAGCTTGGCGTCGTGAAGGCGATTGAGACGGTACGCGGTCAAGGCTACAAGCTGGTTTTGTCGGATATAGAGAAAGGGGCCGAGGCATGAGCTGGAAAGCTTATTTATGGGATCGTAAAATAATGCTTGCCGTTTATTTGGGATGCATCGGAATTGCTTCCGTCATCTTCTTGCTAGATAAGCTGCGTTATGCGGAGCAGGCCGATCCCGGCTTGCTCTATTATTTTATCGAATTAGCGCTGCTGCTTCTGATCGTGGGTCTTACTGTCGATTATATGAGGCAGCGTGCTTATTATAAACAGCTGGGAGAAGCGCTTCAGAAACCGGTAAGGCTAAATGCTTCGACGCTAGTCCGGTCAGGAATTACAGTGGAGCAGAAGGCGGTACAGCAACTGCTTGAAGCGCAGCACAGCGCTTATATGACTGAGCTTAACAAATACCGGCGTCAGCAAGAGCAGCATAATCATTTTGTCATGCAGTGGGTGCATCATATGAAAACGCCAGTATCGGTCATCGATCTGCTTGCGCAGGAGGGCAAAGAGCAGCAGCTGTCTGGAGAGAAGCAAACCGAGCTGCTGACGAGTTTGCGGGAGGAGACTGGCCGGTTGACGCGCGGGCTGGAAATGATGCTGCATACAGCAAGGCTGGATAAATTCGAGCTCGACTTGCATCCGCGGCAGCTGCAGCTGCATGAAGTTGCGCGGACGGTCATCAACGGGCATAAAAGGGAGTGCATCCGTTACTCGATCTATCCGAGAATCGAAGGGGAAGCCGCGACGGAGTCGGATGAGAAATGGCTGACGTTCATTCTGAATCAGCTCGTTAACAACGCAATTAAATACGCCAAGCGCAAACCTGGCGACAAGAAGCTTACGATTCGGATTGTTACGCAGGCCAATGCGGTTAAGCTGTCGGTCAAGGACGAAGGCATCGGCATCGAGCCGCAGGATTTGCCGCGTATATTCGATCCTTTCTTTACAGGCGAGAATGGACGGGCCGTTGAGGAGTCGACCGGCATGGGCCTCTATCTGGCTAAGCAAGTATGCGGGCGGCTTGGTCATGAATTGTCCGTCGAGTCACGGACAGGCGAGGGCACGACGGCAACGGTTTCCTTTTACCCGGGCGGTATCCATCGTCTTGGGTGACAACATTGTAAGGTTAGCCGTCCCGCATGAAAGGGAAATCGATGGGAGCCTATGTGCGCTCAAGGATATACTATTCATGCAAGCAACGATAGAAAGCTTTGGGAGGCTAGTTGAAAATGAGTGTATTGCATACGAAAGGGTTAGGCAAAATATACAGCTCAAAGGGCAATGTTTCGTATAAAGCGCTGGAAGATATCGATTTAAAGGTCGAAGCTGGAGAATTCGTCGGGGTAATGGGACCGTCGGGAAGCGGGAAGACGACGCTGCTCAATCTGCTGTCGACAATTGATCGGCCTACTTCGGGCGAGCTTGAAATTAACGGCGTTAATCCAGCAAGATTGAACGAACGCAAGCTGGCGTTGTTTCGGCGCAGAGAGCTCGGCTTTGTGTTCCAGGATTTCAATTTGCTCGACACGCTGTCGATCAAGGAAAATATCATTTTGCCCCTCGTGCTGGAGGGCGTTTCTCCCCGGCAAATCGATGAGAAGCTGCGGCCTATTGCCGAACTGCTGCAAATTACAGCCATTCTCGGCAAACGGACCTATGAGGTGTCCGGCGGACAGAAGCAGCGGGCAGCTATCGCGCGGGCGATCATCCACCAGCCTTCCCTTGTATTGGCCGATGAGCTGACCGGCAATTTGGATTCAAAGTCGGCGAAGGATGTAATGGACTCGTTGAAGGATATGAATGAGCGGCTAAAAGCGACGGTTCTGATGGTTACGCATGATCCGTTCTCCGCCAGCTACTGCCAGCGGATCGTCTTCATTAAAGACGGAAAGTTTTTCTCGGAAATTCGGCGCGGCTCGAACCGGCAGGCATTCTTCCAACAAATATTGGACGCACTGAGCGTGCTGGGAGGTAATTTCGATGACGTTCCGTTCGCTCGCGCTTAGCAATATCCGCGGCAACTGGCGGTCCTACAGCGCGTTTTTCTGGAGCAGCGTGTTTTCCGTCATCATTTTCTACATGTACGCCGCCTTTATCTATCATCCGGATGTTATCAACGGCAACATTATGCAGGCGCAAAAGATTCGCACCGGCATGCAGTTCTGTCTCTACCTGATTGCTGTTTTCTCGTTCCTGTTCGTGCTGTATGCGAACTCGGCGTTTCTGAAGACGAGAAAGCAGGAGTTTGGCCTGTTCTCTTTATTCGGGATGACACGGTCGCAACTGCGGCGACTCGTCATTTATGAGAATGCAGCCGTTGCGCTGCTGTCTCTCGTCACGGGCATTGCGATTGGCATGCTGTTCAGCAAATTGTTCTTTATGGCGCTGGGGGCCATACTAAGCGTGAAGGATCCTATTCCGTTCGCAGCCCCCATCCTGGCAATTGCACTGACCGGAATCGGTTTTTTCGCCTTATCCATGGGCATTGCGCTGTTAACGTCCTTGCGCATCGGCAAATCGGAAATTGTTGACCTGCTGAAAGCGGCCCGCAGACCGAAAGGCGATCTTGTCTTCTCGAAATGGCTCGTCGTACTGGCCGTATTATGTTTGGGAGCCGCGTACGGCATGGCACTGAACATGACGGTGAATACGTTCTTGCTGTTGGCGCTGCCGATACTGATTACGGTCACGATCGGAACCTATTTTCTATTTACGCAGTTGAGCGTCCTGGTTATCCGTTTTTTGCAGCGTAAACATTCGGTTTTTTACAACCGGACCAACATGATTATTTTGTCCCAGCTTGGCTATAAGCTGAGAGACAACGCGCGTATTTTATTTATGGTGTCCATCATGAGCGCCGTCATTTTGACCGCTTCGGGTACTTTTTATTTAATGCAGGTTGGATATAAGCATGTCGTGACGGATTTCTCGCCTTATACAATTGCATTCGTCGAGCGCGGCCTTCATGCTCATGAGGTCGTTGATCCGGCGCAAATGGCCAGCATATTGGAGAAAAATGGTCACCCGGTCACTAGAGAGGATAAACTGGTAGGCGCAGAGATCACGAAGCTGAAGTTCGTTACCGAAGATGATCAATCCCATGACTATAGCCATTCTAAAGGCTTTGTTATTTCGGCTTCTGCATATAATCATAATGCGGCTGCTCTCGGTCTACCGGCAATTGCGGTGGAGCAGGATACGGTTATTATGCAAGCGAGCTGGATGAAAGCTCCGCAATCCGTTCAGGGTGTAATCAATGGAAAACCGGTGGACTTTAAAGTGTCAGAGAATATTCGTACTACAATTATGAATATGACCACCCATCTTTTCACCATTATTATGGATGATTTTGCTTACAGCAAGATGATGGCTTCTATACCGGAAGAGAAGCAGATTGTTGCTTACGGCTTTGAAGTGAAAGATTGGGAAAGCGCGGCAGGAGCCGTTGATAAAGTGCAGCAGCTCGTTCCTGAGAACAAAAGCGATCAGACACATATGTCCCGGGCGTCTATGTATCAGGATTATATACAAAACGGAAATTTAACGTTGTTTATCGGTTTATTCATTAGCTTGCTGTTCTTTATCGCCGCCGGCAGTCTGATCTACTTCAAGCTGTTCACGGAGCTGCAAGAGGATCAACAGCAATTCCGCGCCTTGAAGCGGATCGGCATGACACTCCAGGAAATCAAACGGATTTCGGTGTCGCAAATCGCGATCGTGTTCTATATTCCTTGCGTCGTAGGTACAATTCACGCTCTTGTCGCTATGAAAGCTCTGGATACGTTAATGGATTCTTCTGTATGGTTGTACTCCTTTGTGGTCATCGGCATTTTTATCATTATGCAGACGTTTTACTTCATCATCGCTTCCGTCAGCTATATGAAGAGCATTAACCGGCCAGGTCCGGCTTCATAAAACTTTATAAAGTCGCTGCTTCGTTATGAAGCGCGGCTTTTTTGCAGTAGAGAAACTTTTTTCCTGAAAAAAACGTCTATATACATATATTTGAATATTATGAAGCTGATGAGAAGAGGGATTCCGTTGAAGAAAGGATTATTAATCTCCCTAATCGTAATTATTGCAGCAGCTATAGTGATCGGCATCCAATCCTTCCGGATTTCGGTGAATGAAGTGGTCTTGGAGCGATTGGACGGTTTGACGGACACCGAACGGGGTGTGGAGGAGCAATGGACGCTGCAGGATCGTAAAACAATAAAGGCCTTTGCCTATGCGGAAAGATTTGCTTCGAAAAATAAAGGCGATTACGACATCGCTTCCCCGCCGTACCAATTCAAGCTTGGCGGTGAACCCTATCTGCTATGGATTTATCCCTCCACCTCATTGGCTTTAATTCAGAAACCGGGTGAATCGGCAGCGACGTATACATTAAGCCGTTCTTCTTCTGCGAAACTAAAGCGAATCATTGAGAAGCAGGACGGACATTTTGGGGAAAAGCCCTCATCGGCAAACAGCGGGTAGACTACATTCCGCAATCAATCAGCAAGCCTCGTGCTAGTGAAGGGAGCAGGCAGAATGACATTTTTGAAACGGGCTTCCTTCGACTGGAAAGCTGCGGAAGCAGACGGCAGGCTGGGAAGCTATCCTTTTCACATACCAGCCTTGCAGCGGGTAGACGAACTGGATCTGGACAGCAACATTACTTTCTTTATCGGTGAGAACGGTTCCGGCAAGTCGACATTGCTGGAAGCGATTGCGCATCTTTGCGGATTTAATATTGTTGGCGGCAAAAGCTCACTTCTATCTAAAGAGAAGGATGATGTGTCGCTGGCTTCCATTATAAAGCTGTCTTGGACACCGAAGGTGAGCAATGGATTTTTCTTTCGCGCCGAGACATTTGATGCCTTCGCCGATTATATTGACGAATTGGCTAAGGAGGATGGAAGAGCCTACGATTCCTATGGCGGAAAATCATTGAATGAGCAGTCGCATGGGCAGGCTTTCTTGTCGTTGTTTACTAATCGCCTAGGCGGCAAGGGCATCTATCTGCTTGATGAACCAGAGTCGGCGCTTTCGCCGCAAAATCAGTTAGCCTTTATCCGGCGGATCTGGGAAATGGAGCGCGAAGGACTGTCGCAATTCATTATTGCGACGCATTCGCCGATTCTGCTGTCATACCCGGGCGCCACGATATGGAGCTTCGATCATGATCCGATCAAGCGGGCAGATTACGAGGAGACGGAGCATTACCGGCTGACGAAAGATTTTTTGAACAATCGCGGACGATATTTTCGAACCTTGTTTGAGGAGTGAGTAACGAGAAACGAAGGGGGACTTACGATGAAGCTTCATGAATTGACCTTTGTTGCCGTAAGATTGCTGGCGGTATGGATGCTTATACGTGCTTTGCTATTCGTCGGCACGACCATTCAAATGATTGTAGTCGGAAGTGAAGGCATGATGATATGGGGGATTTCTCTCTTGCCAGCGTTGCTGCTAATCGGGGGAAGTGCTCTGTTCTGGAAAAAAGCCGGTTGGGCTGCTTTACGCATCGTGGGGGATAAAGGGGAAGCAAATTTCGATTGGAATCGAGTTCCAGAGGGCACGTTATATCGCTTTGGCTTTTCGCTGGTGGCGATCGTTATTATAATAACGACGCTGCCAACTTTGATTGGCAGCGTCGCTCAAGTGTTGCAGGTCTATGCGCAGTCGTATACGATCTCTCAGCCTTTCCTAGTCAGCGCATGGAGCAGTCTAGTTGTACAGTTAGCGAAGCTTGCACTGGCAGCAGTGCTGCTGCTGCAGGCGGACGTCATCTATGGCTGGCTTCGCCGTACGGCGCTGCAAGTAAGAGAAAATAATCAGTAACCGGAATTATTTTATCCTCTATTCTTAAACTCCAAATCGATCTGAATGACCTCTGAACGGCTTCCGATTCGGATTGGCGGTCCCCAGCTGCCGAAGCCGGAGGAGACGACTGCATGCAGGCCGCCTTTCTGTTTGTAGCCCCAATCAAGCTCGAACAGTCTGCGGGTAACGAGATGATTAGGTGCCATTTGGCCGCGATGCGTATGGCCTGATAACGAAAGATCGATACCGTTAACGGCAGCCTGCTCCAAATCGGAGGGCTGGTGATCCATCATAATGAGCGGCAGTGCTGCATCGACCTCGGCTACAAGGCTGCGGATCGGCAGCCTGCCGTTTTTGTCGTTGCGGCCGGAAGCAGCGGAGGCGTCTTTACGGCCGATAATATAGAAGCTGTCCGCAATAAGCACGTTCTCGTCGCGCAATACACGGATGCCGATCGCGTCCATTTCCGCTACAAATTGCTCGATATGCCCGCCGATGTATTCGTGGTTGCCAAGTACGGCATATACGCCAAGCGGCGCTTTCAGCTGTTTCATGACATCTGCCATTTTGTAGCGGATAAACGGATCGATATCGTCGTCGATAATGTCACCGGGCAACAGAATGATGTCCGGCTTTATTCTCTCCATCTCGTCAACAAGACGCTGCAGATGACGGTTGCCGACCGTCGTTCCGAGATGAATGTCGGAAGCCATCCCGATTTTTAGCTTTTTCAGATTGCCAGCTTGCTTCGGAATCACAGCGTTATAGACCCGAACGATCGGTGTCCAAGCATTCCATGAGCCTCGAATAAGCAACGCAGCGAGTATGACGACAACTACTGTCCCTACAGCAAGAATGGATGTCTCTGTCGTAACGGAAGTTTTCGTCAGCAGCCAGGCGATCAAGTCGGCTGGCAGAAGCAGAAGAACGCCGTATTCGAATATGGCAATCCAGTAAGAGCCTAGCAGTTTCAATTGCCGGGCAAACGGCCGGGTGAAGTTAGATTGTCCGATTCGCCCGAGTATATAGCCAAGCGCGAGAACGACAATAACTATGCTGTACAGTACTGGCGACTCCCACCCGAACAGGGTTGAAGCATACACCCAGCCGTTCCAGCCGATGTACCAGTTGATGAGGCCGTAAATAAGCAAAACCGATGTGATGACGGCAATTAAGCGGGGCTTCATTCGGACACGCTCCTAGTTCATTCATAAATTTAGAATAGTAGATAATGAAAATACTATAGCACACTCGGAATTGCCGGGTAAAATAGAGTGGAAGGGTAAGAGAAAGCAGGATAGTCGGCGGTTTCTCTTTCCTATGGTAGAATAAGAGGAATACAATACCCGATACGATTGGAGAAAACAGCAATGAAATCACTTGTTCTGGCGGAAAAACCGAGCGTGGCCAGAGAGCTTGCCCGCGTACTTGGCTGCAGCCAAAAAAATAAAAGCTATATCGAAGGCCCGAAATATGTCGTAACCTGGGCGCTTGGCCACCTCGTCACATTGGCTGAACCGGAAGAGTATGATGCGAAATACAAGACATGGAGTCTGGAAGATTTGCCGCTGCTTCCGCCCAAAATGAACTTGAAGGTGATGAAGGAAACCTCTCATCAATATAAAGCCGTTGCTCAGCTTTGCCGCAGACAGGATATCGGCGAGCTCATTATTGCGACGGACGCCGGACGTGAGGGCGAGCTTGTGGCACGCTGGATCATGGAGCTCGTTCATTGGCGCAAGCCGTTCAAGCGGCTCTGGATTTCCTCGCAGACAGACAAGGCGATTAAAGACGGCTTCCAGGCACTGAAGCCAGGCAAAGATTACAACAATTTGTACGCCTCGGCGGTATGCCGGGCAGAGGCAGACTGGCTGATTGGATTGAATGTAACCCGTGCGCTTACCGTTAAATATAATGCTCAGCTTGCGGCCGGACGTGTTCAGACGCCGACGCTTGGCGCTATGATGGACCGGGAGAAGGAGATTCAACAGTTTCAATCGCAGCCGTATTGGACGATTTCTGCCGATCTGGGCGGTTTTCAAGCGGTATGGCGGGAATCGGATTCGCATGACGGCAGAGTCTGGAACCGCGAGGCGGCGGAAGCTGCGGCAGGCCGGTTGAATGGCAAAGGCGCGAAAGTAGACAAGCTGCGCACGGTTGAGAAAACAGAGCCTCATCCGCAGGCTTACGATCTGACCGAGCTGCAGAGGGATGCGAACAAGCGGCTTGGCTTCTCCGCAAAGCAAACCTCGAATGTGCTGCAAAAGCTGTATGAGCAGCATAAGCTGGTCACTTATCCCCGCACGGATTCTAAATATTTGTCCAGTGATATCGTACCGACGCTGAAGGGCAGGCTGGAAAGCATTGCAGTGGGGTCTTATTCGGCTTTGGCGCGCAAGCTGCTGCGCGGTCAGCTTCCGGTGACGAAGCGATTCGTTGATGACAGCAAAGTGAGCGATCACCATGCTATTATTCCGACGGAGCAATTCGTCAATTTATCGGCGCTAAGCAATGAGGAGCGCAGACTTTATGATTTGATCGTACGTCGTTTTATCGCATTGTTCTATGCTCCGTACCGGTATGACGAGACGAGCGTGACGCTTACGGTCGGAACCGACAAGCTCTATGCCAAAGGGAAGATCATGAAGGATATGGGCTGGAAGGAGCTTTACAGCGGAGAAGCGCTCCGCGCAGCCGACGACGATGAGGACGAGGAAGAAGACGGACGCAGCGGGCAAGGGGAACGGCAGCCCGAGCAGCTTCTGCCTGCTCTGACACAGGGTCAGACGGTACCGGTTAAGCAAAGCCGGGTCAAGGAGCTTCGCACGATGCCGCCTGCCCGTTATACGGAGGCGTCGCTGCTGTCGAAGATGGAGAAGCATGGGCTAGGAACGCCGGCTACCCGCGCGGACATTATTGAGAAGCTGCTGTCCACCGATACGATTGAACGGTCGCAAAACCGGCTTATCCCGACAGGCAAAGGGAAGCAACTGATTGAACTGGTGGTCGAAGAATTGCGCAGTCCGGATTTGACGGCGCAATGGGAGCGTGAGCTGGAGCGCATTGCGCAAGGCAAAGGCGAGCCCGCCAAATTTATGGCTTCCATTCGCGAGCAGGCCAGCAAATGGGTAACGGAGGTCAAGAACGAGACGAAGGAATACAAGCCGCATAACTTGACCCACTCCCGCTGCCCGGAATGCGGCAAGCTGCTTATGGAAGTGAAAGGGAAGCGGGGCAAATCACTCGTTTGCTCCGACAGGGAGTGCAGCTATCGCCGCGCGACCGAGCCGGCGCTGTCTAACAAGCGCTGTCCGCAGTGCCATAAGAAGATGGAGATCCATGACGGCAAAGCCGGCAAGTATGCGCAATGCCGCCCCTGCAACGTGATCGAGATGCTGGGGGACAAGCAAGGCGGACGAGTGAACAAGCATCAGCAGAAAAAAATGATCGAGCAATTCAGCGACAACGTCAGCTTGTCGAATAGTTTGGCCGATGCTTTAAAGGCCGCTATGGAGAAAAATAAAGAATAGTTCAGTCTTGAACCAGGCTATTCGGATCAAAATTCAATGATGAAGAAGGTACAGCCACCTCCACTAAAGGAGGAACTGTACCTTTTTTTTGCATTTTCAGCTGCCTCATGTAACGTTATTGAATAATTTCTTCTATTAATATAGTTCAACTATTCGTCTGACAATCACCCATTCGCTAGGCAGATTGCTTGGAAGGCGCTAATATGCTCGGCAATTGGGGCTTCTATCCTCCGACATTCATCCAAGAGATAGATACTTCTCTGTCATATGCTATGGATGAAGCCGCAGGAAAGGAGATTGAAAGTATTGGGTGAACATCAAGGCAGGCAATTAGCCAGCAAATGGGCTAAAACGGCCGTGCTTCGCTCGAATCCGCAAATTGCGCCCCATATCCCTCCTACTAGCCGTTATACGAGTGAGAATTTGAGAAGCATGCTGAATACGCATCAGATGGTTGTCGTCAAGCCGGTGCGCGGTGCCGGGGGGAACGGAGTCATTAAAGTTTCGAAAACGAGCGGGGGCTATTCCTACTCATACTATGCCAAGACGAGAAGCTTTACGAGTTTCGAGAGCATGAAGCGCTCGCTGGATCAGTGCAAGAAGAAACGGGCATATTTGATTCAGAAGGGTATTTATTTGGCGACGGTTGGCGGACGTCCGATCGATTATCGCGTGAAATATGTGAAAACCGATAACGGCTGGGTATATCGCTCTTTGGTTGGGCGGATAGCCAAGCCAGGCTTGTTCGTAACGAACATTTGCCGGGGAGGTACGATGGTAACGGCTGCGCAAGGTATAAGACGATCAATTGGAGCGTCGGCCGTTGGCGCGAAGAAGCAGAAAATGCGGGAGCTTACCGTCCTTTCCACTCAGCTTCTGGAAGCGAAATTTCCCGGAATTGGACAGCTTGGGTTTGACTATGGCATCGATACGAGCGGAAAGATATGGATTTTTGAAGTGAATACGAGGCCTCAATAAGAGAGTAAGAATGGATGGGTAAGTATGAAATAAACCCCTTGGCGGGTTTATTTTTTTGCGCGATGGAGACCGGGAGAAGGCTAGAACCTACTTTTATATGATAGATATGGTCAATATATTCCATTAATGGAGTTGGGAATTCCCATTAAAGTTTTTTATTGAACTTAGCGAAAAATAGGCTGTGTATAACGATATCCACATCATCCACGTTGAGTTTCCTTATTTTTCGACGCATGTCCACAAATCATGCACAGCATGTCCACAGGTGGTTGTGTATAATTCGATCTGTTGTTGGATTGAAAAATCAATGCTACTATGAGGAAGAAATTAGGATAATCCATGAGGAAAGGAAGTGTCCGCTATGGAATTGCTTAACGATGAATTGCTGGAAGACACCTATATCGCGGCCGTCCAATTTGAGTTAGAGCCTGAATTTATTTACATGCTGCAATTGGAAATGAGGCGCAGAAAGCTAGGTTTGCGCGAAGAGCTCGTAACGGCTTAGACAAGAATTACATCCACTCCGTTATCCCCACATCTACGGTTCGCTCACAATTCAGGCAGAAAGCAATATGCTTGCAATGTGTTGTCTCCGCCGTTTGTTCATATTGTTGCTCTGACGCTTCCCATGGCTCGTATGGCGCATAAGGGCCAGTCCAATCCGCTATCCGTCCCAAATCACTTAATGGTTCATGACAATTTTCGCATTGTGCAAAAAGGGGCTGCAAGCCGTTGCAAACCGGACATAACATAAGGGTATCCTCCTTGGCTGGACTCGAGCGCTGAAATGCGCTGCGGGAATTGCAAAAGCCAAGGTTAGGATACCCTTTTTTTGATCATATACGCGCATACACGTTTTTTACAGCTTCATGTTGCTGCTATGTCCTGGAGACAGCTTTGCGCTTGGATCGACGTACACCTTTGCATTATTAATTGCAGTAGGAGCTTCGCCGAAGCCAACGGCAATGAGCTTGAGTTTGCCCGGGTAAGTGGTAATGTCGCCAGCGGCAAAAATCCCCGGAATGTTCGTTTCCATTCGAGTATCGACAACGATCGAGCCGCCTTCGATGTGAATGCCCCAATCTGCGATAGGGCCAAGCGAGGAGACGAAGCCAAAGTTGACGATAACTGCATCCACATTAAGCTCTGTAGTTTCCTTCGTTTTGACGTCGGTCAGCGTTACCCGTCCGATCCGGCCGCTGCCATCGTCATGGAGCGCTGTAATTTCTTTTGGCGTCGCGATTTTAACGGTGGAACTCATCAGGTTTTCGACACTATGCTCATGCGCCCGGAATTTGTCGCGGCGGTGGGTGAGCGTGACGCTTTTTGCAATCGGCTCTAGCATAAGCGACCAATCGACGGCAGAATCGCCGCCACCGCTGATCAGCACGTTCTGATCCTTGAACCGCTGAAGATCACCAACAAAGTAATGAAGATTGCTGCTCTCATATTGCGCAGCTTCGGGCAGTTCCAGTCTGCGGGGCTCAAATGCGCCAACGCCAGCCGTAATAATGACCGCTTTGGCATAATAAGCCGATTTGTTCGTAACGATCTCGAACAGCCGATCGTCCTTTTTCGTAACCGCGGATACCTTTTCTTCGAGACGAATGTCCGGTTTGAACAGGGAAAGCTGCTCAATGAGACGGTCAACGAGCTCTTGGGCTGTTACTTTCGGAAATCCGGCAACATCGTATATATATTTCTCGGGATAAAGGGCTGCTAATTGTCCCCCTAGCTGAGGCATGCTTTCTATTAATAATACGGATGCTTGACGCATTCCTCCGTAAAAAGCAGCAAACAAGCCGGCGGGCCCGCCCCCGATAATGGCAATGTCGACGGTTTGTTCCAAGGATTCGGAATTAGGCATGGATGCACCTCCAATTTTGGATTAAACGCTACTTCATTATAAGCTTTTGACAGCCAGGATTGAAACCGCGAATTTGTATGCCTCTCTAAAGTTTTTCGTATATTTTGCTCTTGAACTTTTAAAGAAAACTATGTAATATTTCTGATGTATATTACGTAAGTCACTGGAAGCTTGGACCGTCAAAATGTATGGATTTTACCTAAAAAACCACGATTGCGATGAGAGATGAAGATGTCAAAGCCCAGTTCTTATAAAGAGGAACCGAATTGCACAAGCTACCGATAGATATTATAAATTAGCATACGGGTTTGTGTAATTTTTCACAGAGAAAAAAAGCACAGGAATGGATGGGATCATACGATGAGCAACATACCGAAAATCGTTATTTTAGGTGCAGGGTACGGTGGAGTACTGACTGCGTTGCGTCTCCAAAAGGAGCTTAATTACAACGAAGCCGACGTCACCCTCGTAAATAAGCATGACTATCACTACATTACAACACATTTGCATATGCCCGCTGCCGGGACCGATAATCCGGAAAATGCCCGTGTCAGCATTTCCAAACTGATCGACGAATTTAAGATCGACTTCGTCAAATCGACGGTTGTTCAAATTCGTCCGCAAGACAAAAAGGTCATTCTGGAAGACGGCACTCTTTCTTATGATTATCTTGTAATTGGCCTAGGCGGCGAGCCGGAAACATTCGGCATTCCGGGTCTTGGTGAATATGCGATGAATATTCGCAGCATCAACTCGGTTCGTCTGATCCGGGAACATATTGAATATCAATTTGCCCGCTATAAACGCGAGCCTCATCGTACGGATTACTTAACGTTCATCGTAGGCGGAGCAGGCTTTACCGGCATTGAATTTATCGGTGAGCTGTCCGACCGCATTCCTGAGCTTTGCAAACAGTTTGACGTTGATCCTGCTCTCGTGAAAATTTACAATATTGAAGCGGCTCCAACCGCTTTGCCTGGCTTTGATCCTGAGCTTGTGGAATACGCAATGGACGTCTTGTCCAAAAAAGGCGTTACGTTCCGCATCGGCACAGCCATTAAAGAATGCACGCCGGATGGCGTCGTTGTTGGCGAAGGCGAAGAAATCAAATCGCAAACCGTTATCTGGACTGGCGGCATCCGCGGCAACCGTCTTATTGAGGATGCTGGCTTTGAAACGATGCGCGGCCGTGTGAAAATCGATGACAACCTGCGTGCTCCGGGTCATGAGAACATCTATATCGTTGGCGACAATTCGCTGATGTTCAATCCGGAAGGCCGCCCTTACCCGCCAACTGCGCAAATCGCGATGCAGCAAGGCGTCGTATGTGCGCATAACCTGGTCGCTTCGATCCGCAACCAGCCGCTGAAAGGCTTTGTGTTCAGCAACAAGGGTACGGTTGCCTCGCTCGGCAAAGGCGAAGCGATCGGCATCGCCTTCGGTAAAAAATATAAAGGCCGCGTTGCGGCTTGGCTGAAAAAAATGATCGACCTGCGTTACCTGTTCATTATCGGCGGTATTCCGCTCGTGCTGCGCAAAGGCAAGTTTCTATAATGCGCCATTGCAGCGTGCAAGTTCGAGGCTTGTTGACCCGGGATGAGCTGGACCGGTACAACGCATTAATGGAAGTGGGCTCCTTCTTGGAGTCGCAAAGCCGTTACGATCTGGCCTATACGGTGCAAAAGGAAGTCGACCTGCTCATTCAGCCCGCAATCGAGCGTCTGAAGGATAAAGGCCGCGAGCGCGATCGCGCGACGCAGGAGTACCTCGATGCAAAGCGCCTCGCGCTTATTGAGGACGAGGAAGACGAGGACTAATACATGATGGGCTTTCGCCAGCCGAACGTTTCGCGTTCGGCAGGGGAAAGCTTTTTTTGATGGCTAATTACATCTTATTGTGCCTGCAGCCAATGCTAATTTCTTATGTCTTAACTAACTTCTTCGCTAACTTCGCTAAGTATCCTTCCGTCAGCTAATCTTAAAGCCAACTAGCCCAGCACTAGCTGCACTAGCCCAGCACTAGCTGCACTAGCCCAGCACTAGCTGCACTAGCCCAGCACTAGCTGCACTAGCCCAGCACTAGCTACACTAACTGCACTAGCCCTGCAGTAGCCGGATTAGCCCCGCACCAGCCGCATTAGTGCCGTACTAGCCCCATTAGCGAAGCTCCTTCGCAAATTAAGGAACCTGTCTTCGCTGTACCGTGGCTTTCCGCCTGATTTTGACGAGCAGCGAAGCTAGCTTCGCTTTTCGTGAACCTAGGTTCATGAAAAGCGAAAATTAGTTCGCTAAATGTTCTAGCGGGTAGTTATTGATGCTACTTTTGCGAAGATGGATTCGTTAAATAGCGAATCTGGTTCGTTGGAGATTGAAGGAACATAACAAAGACCTTCAATACTATGTTTTGGTTGCCAGTATTTTCAATATCTACTATACTAAATTGGTAGGTAACTAGGAGTGAAGCACACCCTGATTGCGGCGATATTCGTCTGCGGTCAGGGTGTTTTCTGTTTTAGGGACCAAACCAGATGAAGCTATGATAAGGAGGAGACAGCGATGCAGCAGCAAATGGACAACTTTATTGAGGCGTTTAATCGGGAGGCGGCAATTAACGGTAAGTTTCGCAATAAGTTAGGTAAAATTGAACTGCAATTTCTAGAACAGGTGTGGGGGCCGGCGTTTGGTTACAATTACGAAGGGTTGAAGGCGGAGCATCCATTCCTGGACTATAAGGGCGGACAACGATTTGCGGACTTCATTTTTGTGAAGCACGGGGTAAAGCTCATTATGGAGATCGACGGCTTTACTACGCATGCGCGGGATATATCACCGGGGGAGTTTAACGATCACCTGCTCCGCCAGAACGATCTCGTGCTATCGGGCTGGCTCGTTCTACGATTCTCTGCATGGCAGGTGGAAAATCAGCCGAAGCAATGTGAACGTCAAATTAAACAGGCGATCGGGCAATGGTGGTCGCAAGCATACCGGGAAGACGAAGGGCACAGTAAGCAGGTTTGGGAGTCACGGAAGCAGCTTGTTTTACAAATGGCAATGAGGAAAGATGGCAAAATTAAAGCGTCCGATATAGCAGGACAGTTCAAGATTAGTAACCGCTCGGCCACCAATTGGCTGAAAAGATTCGAATTTGACGGCGCCATCATCCCTGTTCCCTCGCCGTATCGCGTAACCCTCTACCGTCTGCCCAACTATATTAAATGAAGTGGTTAGTTAGCGAAGCGCCTTCGTTATTTAACGAAGGCAAGTTCGCTATAAGGGGTTTTTGGTGGGCGGCCAGTGTCTGCAACGAAGCTGCTTTCGCAATTGGAGAACCTAGGTTCCCGAATAGCGAAAATAGCTTCGTTGCACGAAAGCGTGGTGCATATGGTCAAGCGCACAGCGAAAGTTGGTTCGTTATTTAGCGAACCAGCTTCGCTCTTCGGCCCGTAAGCACTAAATGGGTAAAGAACGGGTAACAAGGAGGGAATAAAAAACACCCTGCAAGCGCGTATTTACGCGCTTGCAGGGTGTTTAGGTCTTACAGCTTGAGCATAGCGGAAAACTTGTCCGCCGTGAGCAGGTTGCCGACGTAGAAGTCGCCGAAGTCGCCGTAGCGTGCGCTTACTTCGTCGAAACGCATTTCGTAGACAAGCTTTTTAAATTGCAGCGCATCGTCTGCGAACAGCGTTACGCCCCACTCCCAGTTGTCGAAGCCGACGGAACCAGAAATGATTTGCTTCACTTTGCCCGCGTATTGGCGGCCAATCATGCCGTGGCTGCGCATCATCGTGCGGCGCTCGTCCATGCTGAGCATGTACCAGTTGTCGTTGCCATCGCGGCGTTTGTTCATGGGATAGAAGCAAATATGGTTAGCTTTCGGAAGCGAAGGCTTCAGACGTGCGACGATGTCCGGATTTTGCAGCGGATCGGCGCCCGGTTGGTTTACATAGTTGCTAAGCTCTACGACGCTGACATAGGAATAGGTAGGCACTGTAAATTCCGCAAACAACGTTTTGTTGAATGCAATTTCTACATCGTTAAGCTCTTCCAGCGTCTCGCGCAGATGCATGAATACAAAGTCGGCTTTTTGGCCAAGGATGGAATATACTGCGATGCTGCCTTTTTTGTCCGCATCGACCTCTGCCCATTGATTCAAGAACGTATGAAGCTCGTCCAGTGCGCGGCTGCGTTCCGCTTCACTTGCATTGCGCCAAGCTGTCCAATCGATCGTACGGAAATCGTGCAAGGCATACCAGCCTTCTAAAGTTATCGCTACTTCACTCATTTATCTTCAATCTCCTCTCATTTCAATCGCTTTCCATATTGTAGCTTAGAATTTCCGTTGAGAGCAAATGTCTGACTTGTGACAATTGGATAATGCCAATTGACTTCCGGTTTCCCATTATTTAAACTGAAGAGCGAGAGCCTGAAAATAAAGGAGAAGAGTACATGCTTCAACTCATTGTAGCGACGGTGCTGTTTTTGGTTATGATGTTCGGCATCGGCTTTATTCTTAATATGCTATTGAAAACAACCTGGTTTCCGATTTATGTGTTTATTATTGTTCTAATTCCCCTCTACATATGGCAGACTTGGGATAATTCCGAGTCGTTTGCCGGTAATTTTGCTGCCTTCACTTTCGTCGACCTGATCCCTGTTATCGGAGCGCTGGCAGGCGCTTATGTTAGCGGCTGGGCGATTCGTGCTTTACGGCGCGGCGGCTATAAAATGTTCTAGTAATCGTACAAACGCCACCATAACAGGCGATTTGCAAGATGACGAAAATCCCTCATTCGGGGGATTTTTCTATTTTTCGAGCCCTCCTTATTGGTTCGTTTTATGATAGAATGATAGAAAGTATGGATGGGATGGAGTAGATGCAATGCGCATCGGAAATCTGTTGCAATACACGGAACACCACCGTTATTACATATTTCGTGATTTTTCGCTAAACAGTCTGGACTATAAAATGCTGTCGCTCATCTATCAACCGATGATCGGCGGGTTTTCCGTCGCCTTATTTCAACAGCTGTATCACGGAATTGCCGAGGGGATGACCGGCTATTCGCCGATCGAATCTCAACGTAAATTGTTTCTTGGCCTTGGCATGGATATGAATGAACGGGGCCGCAAATTTCTAATTGATCAAGCCTCGCGTCTGGAGGCGGTTGGGCTGCTGCAAACCTCGCGGCTCGGCATGCCGGATCAGGCCGATGTTATTTACGAATATGAATTGTCTCAGCCGTTGTCGCCAGCCGAGTTTTTCCGTAATCAGCATTTGACAATGCTGCTGCGTGACAAGATCGGTAAGTATGCCGTCATTTCGCTGCGCGAGCAGTTTGGTGCGCAAGAACCGGAAGAACTGATGAACGCTAAGCAGTCGATGACGAAAGAAAATATATCTGTGCCTTTCTATGAACTGTTCCAGCTCAACATCCAGTCGATTGATGTCGAACTAGAGCAAGCGCTGAGTGAAGTGGCCCCGGCTAGACAGGCGGCTTTGCGGCCGCAGCTCGAAACGGCAGGCATTCCTTATGGCGACATTATTTTGCGGTTTCCGCGCAACTCGGAAAACCGCCGCTATGTGGAACGGCTTCGCAGTGACGCGGAGCAGTTGGCGCAGGTCAACTATGTTGCCTATAAATACAACTTATCCGTCGCCGATATTTGCCGTCTGCTGGACGAGGACGGTATTTTTTCCGAGCAAGAAGGATTGAATGTGGATGAGCTGCAGCTGCGTGCTAATCAGCTCTACCGTCAGGACAAGAAGCGGGAAGGCGACAATCAGCGAACGGTAGCTAGAATGCAAGCCATATCCGCTCAAGACGGAGAGGGCGACGCGGAGCTGGACGAGGTAGGCGTGCTTGAAGAATATTATTTGGGCGTGCCAAGCCAATTGACTGGACGCTGCGACATTCAGCAGTACAACATGCTGATGCGCAACGAGCCTCATACACGGTTTATGCAGCGTTTCTTCCCTGGCGCAGTACCGGATTGGATCGAGAGAACGTTCGAGCGGATCGATTTGAATTACCGTCTGCCAGCGCCGGTTATTAATGTTCTTATTCATTATGTCATCGGAATGAATGACGCACAGCGGGTTACGAAAACCTTTGTCGAAGCGGTCGTCTCCAACATGCTGGTGAAGCAGATCGACAATTTTGAGAAAGCGGTCGTGTATGTCCGCGAGCAGACGCTGGTAGAGGCGGACAAGGAGCGGAGGAAGGAAGCTGCTTCTTCAGGCAGACCGGGCACAAGAGCCGGTGCAGGCCGGAGCGCAGGAGGAACGTCGCGCAAGCCGTCCATTCCGATCGTGCAGGACAGTCCGGTCGATGGCCAGTCGTCGATTTCGCCGGAGAAGCTGGAGCAAATGCGCAATTTGGCGCGCAAGCTGGACGGCAAATAAAGCAATACGAAATTTATGGATGCGGGGTGAAGGAGAATGGAATCGCTTGGCGATTTGTTGAAGTCATGGCCGACGGGGCAAAAAATTACCGATCAGGCGGAGCAGAAGCTCGCCGAGTTGATGGCCGATCCGCTAGTTGCAAGACTGCTGGATAAACATCCCGAGCTTGACGAGCAAGCGGTTCGTCTCAACTTGAACCGTGTTTATCAATATGTTACGGAATATCGCAACTGTACCAATTGTCCGGGTCTTGAGAAGTGCCCGAATGATTTCGAGGGCCATTATACGCTGCTTTCCTGCGAGACCGTTAACGATCAGCCGCAAATTTACGACCGCAAGGTTTCTTGCAAGAAGTTTATTGCGCGGCGCAACGAGGATCAGATTAAAAGCCGGATACGCAGCTTTTACGTCGATGAGACGGCGTTGCAAAACGGCTATTCGGCCGATGAGATTCTGTTCAAAGATCCGAAACGGACAGAAGCCGCTTATCAAATATTGGACTATATCGTCCGTACGAAGGAAGCGGGACTGCAACAGGAGGGGCTTTATCTTGCCGGCACATTCGGAACAGGCAAAACTTTTCTCATGTGTTACTTGCTGCACGAGCTCGCTAAGGCGGGATTTTCCGGAGCGATTGTCTATATGCCGGAGTTTGTCGAGGATTTGAAGTCGATGATGCATGAGCCTGGCAAGCTCAGAGAGACGGTCGAGATGATGAAGGAGACCGATTTACTCATTTTCGACGATATCGGCGCGGAAAATTTGAATCCATGGGTACGCGATCATGTACTTGGTTCGATTTTGAATTACAGAATGAACCGCAAGCCGACGCTGTATACGTCTAACTACGGTCTTGATGCGCTGGAGCAGCATTTCAGCTTTACAAGCAAGGACGGGGACGAAAGGCATAAAGGCCAGCGGCTGATGGATCGGATTCGGCCTTACGTACAGGTTGTTATGGTAACAGGAGACAATAAACGCGGACGGAAGTAACGGAGTTTTTTGCATACGACAAGGGACAGATCGGGGGCATTACCCCTGAACTGTCCCTTTTTTATGGAGCAGCAGCTCACTGTAAGTCTTGTTATATTTACAAGGTTAAAATAATTATTGCTTTAACCATTTACCGCGTTAATATATTGTAGTATACTTTTTCAAAAAGGAGGGAATGAGAATATGTTCCAAAAGTGGGTTGTACATAAATGGGTGAACAATTTTCTATTTAATAATTCGGAGTGAAGCCGGCCTGTCAACATTTCCATATTAGGTGTGAATTTGTCTAATTGCAATAGTTACGACAAAAATAGTCAGAAAATTTAAAATAGTTGAACAAATAAGGACTTATGTCGGAATATCGTTCGGGGATTTATGCCTACGCAGCAAGTTTTGCTGCGCAAAACTAAGCATATCCTTACGTAGTAGTTTTACTGCGTAAAACTTAAGCATATCCTTACGCAGCAAGTTTTGCTGCGCAAAACTTTTTAGGAGGAATGGTAGCTATGTTATTAATGAGTCGACAAGCGAAATATTTGCTGGCCTTATGTATGGTTGTTGTACTGCTTGCAGGATGCACAAGTAAAAATAATGAACCCAAAGGCGCTAATGATACGCCCAAGCCTACGGATTCAGCTACTGCCGCTCCCTCGGAAACGCCTAAGGACGACGGCAATACGCCGAAAGCTGGCGGTACGCTCACAGTCAGTACATTCAGCGACATCGTGTCGGTCAACCCATTGTTCTTACAAGATACCGCGTCCGGCGATATCAACTACCTTCTTTATGCAGCACTATATAACTTGGACCGTTCCGGCAATATCGTAGCCGAGCCTTGGTCGCTCGCCGCCGAGCTTCCTGAAATATCGGAAGATGGCAAGACGTATACGATTAAATTGAAAAATAATGCGAAATGGAGTGACGGACAGCCAATAACGGCCGATGACGTCATCTATACCATCAATACAACCATTAATCCTGACGTTGGCTCACCAGGAATTGCAACGCTGGATAAAGTGGATAAAGCTGAAAAAATCGACGACTACACCTTGAAAATTACGCTCAAACAGGTGTTTGCGCCGTTTCAATATTCCTTGATGTTAAGTCCAGTTCCCGCTCATATTTTGAAGGACATCAACCCGAAAGATTTGCAAAAAGATCCTTATGGCAAAGATCCGGCCAAAACGGTCACAAGTGGACCGTGGAAATGGACAGAGTGGAAAACAGCCCAGTATATTACGGTTGATGCCGATCCGAACTATTGGGGCGAAGTAAAACCGAATATCCAGAAGATCGTTTACAAAATTTATGCCGATCAAAACACCGAGGTTCAAGCGCTTCTCAAAGGCGACGTAGATACGACACTGGCCATTCCGATTACACAGCTTGAGGCCGTTAAGAAAAACGATAAAATCAAGTTGATTACTGGCCGGACATCTTCCTATGAATATGTCAGCTTTAACTTTGATCCGAACAACCACCCGGATAAGTTCGTGCCATTCGCCTCGCAAAAAGCAAGACAGGCAATTGCGCATGCGTTGAACCGTCAAGGAATGGTTGATAATGTACTGAAAGGCTCAGGCGCGCTGATGAATTCGCCGTTCATGCCGGGCTCTTGGGCTGACAGTCCTGAAGCGGTCAACTATAACTATGACGCCGAACAAGCGAAGAAGCTGCTTGCCGAGGACGGCTGGGTAGCCGGCAAAGACGGCATTCTGGTGAAGGACGGCAAACGGTTCTCCTTTGAGCTTCAATACAACTCCGGCAATAGCCGCCGCGAGCAGGTATCGCAAGTTATCCAGCAAAATCTGAAGGACGTCGGCATCGAAGTGAAGCCGAGAGCGATGGATTTCGCAACGTGGATTGATCAGAATATTACACCGGGCAAATACCCTGCTATCTTGCTTGGCTGGCAGCTCAGCAATCCGGATCCGGATTCGGAAAGTATTTTCTCCTCCAAGTACTTCCCGCCTGCTGGACAAAATACCGGCTGGTACAAAAACGAGACGCTGGATAAGCTCTGGGTTGACGGCTATTCGACAGTCGTTCAAGCCGAGCGTAAAAAAATCTATGATCAAGCGGCCAAAGAAATTTCGACCGATCTTCCTTATATTTTCTTGTACCAATACGGCAATCCGCAAGGCATCGGGCCAAAGGTCAACTTTGCCGAAGAAGACGCGCCGGAGCCGTCCCATCAGACGGGATACTTCTACCACATCATCAAATGGTGGCTGACCGAATAATTGCTGCACATGTAGAAGTATAATCCGTATGCCTGAAGCGGAGTGCCGGGAAGTGAAGGTATCCCGGCACTCCGCCAGCGGCATTCGTCAGGAGGATGGCGATGACTGAATTCATCATTAGAAGATTGCTGCAATCCGTCTTGGTATTGATCCTCATTACGATTTTAACGTTTTCACTCATCCATCTGGCTCCAGGCGGACCGTTCCAAATTATGCTTTCTCCGGGGTTGTCACCCGAAGCGATGGAGACACAGGCTCGTAATCTTGGCCTATACGATCCGGTTCCGGTTCAATACTTCAGATGGCTAGGCGATTTGCTGCAGGGCGATTTGGGCTACACGTTCAAAAACCATATTCCAGTAGGTCAAATTATTTGGCCCACTGTCAGCAATACGATCGTTCTGATGGGAGCCGCGTGGTTTCTGACCCTGCTGATCTCCATTCCATGGGGGATATACAACAGTACTCGCGTATACAGCTTGTCCGATCAGAGCGCATCATTTATTTCGTATTTAGGCTTTGCGATGCCGACCTTCTGGTTCGGAATCATTTTACAGCAAATTTTTTCGCTCAAGTTGGACTGGCTTCCTTTATCCGATATGTACACGATGAGCAAGGAAGGCGATCTCGGTGATCTTCTGATGCACTTAATACTGCCCGTTACGGTACTGACGCTCGGATTTCTGGCGGCTTACGTCAAATATTCGCGTGCAAGCATGCTGGAAGTGCTTCATCAGGACTATATCCGGACCGCTAGAGCGAAGGGGGTTAGGGAGGGGCGCGTTATTTACAAGCATGCCTTGCGCAATGCCCTTATTCCTATTATTACAGTAGTGGCGCTTGATTTGCCTTTGCTTGTTGCAGGTGCGGCTTTGACAGAAAATGTGTTCAACTGGCCGGGTATGGGACGTCTGTTCGTCGAAATGGCGGTCGCCCGTGAATATTCGGTGCTGATGGCAATTACAATGATTGTTGCCGTCATCGTTATTGTAGGAAACTTTGTCGCGGACGTGCTTTATGCGATCGTTGACCCGCGTGTCCAACTCAACAAGAGAGGGGGGAAAGCCGCATGACCTCTCCATCTTCTCGTGTACAAACCAATCGGCCGGCAAAATTAGAGCCAAATACGCCGCCGGGTAAACAGCTGCGCAAGCCCCCAGGGCCGTGGCGTATCGCATGGGCTTCCTTCCGCCGCAATCCTTATGCGATGGCTGGTTTGATTGTACTTAGTTTTTTTATTCTGGTAGGTCTGTTTGCGCCATTTCTGACAAGCTATGACCCCGCAAAAATTGATTTGCTGGCCGCTAACTTGAAAGCGGGCACGGACGGACATTTGCTGGGAACCGATGAACTCGGTCGTGATACATTTACCCGTTTGCTGTACAGCAGCCGCGTCTCCCTTCTGGTCGGATTCTTGGTCGCTCTGGGGTCTGTATTAATAGGAAGCGTTGTGGGCTCCATATCGGGCTACTTCGGCGGCTTCGTTGATACGGTATTTATGCGGCTTGTGGATGTGATGAACTCCATCCCGCTGCTGTTTCTGAACATTCTCGTACTGGCGATTTTCGGGACGGAGTTTAAATACTTGATTATGGTGCTCGTTCTGACAAGCTGGATGAGTGTTGCGCGCCTGGTACGGGGAAATTTCCTTCAACTGAGGGAAATGCAATATGTAGAAGCGGCCAAGGCAATTGGCGTGTCCAGCTGGGGCATTATTTTCCGCCATTTGCTGCGCAACGCAAGCTTTCCGATTATCGTGAACGCAACTCTGATGGTGGGCGGAGCTATTTTAAGCGAATCTGCGCTCTCCTATCTCGGATTGGGAATAAAAGCTCCGCAAACGAGCTGGGGTCTTATGCTTAGCAATGCACAGGAATTTATGCTTGTCGATCCGATGCAAGCCGTCTACCCGGGTTTGTGCATTCTCATTGTCGTGCTCGCGGTCAATTTCATAGGTGACGGTATCCAAGATGCGTTAAATCCGCGTAAAAATACGACGTTAACCGGAAGGAGGCTGGAAAGATGGCGGAAAAGCTTCTCGAAATCCGGAACCTGACCGTCGGCTTTCAGACGGATAACGGCGTAGTGAAAGCGACGGATCGGGTAAATCTGACGTTGAACAAGGGTGAGACCGTTTGTCTAGTTGGAGAGTCCGGCAGCGGTAAAAGCGTAACCTCGCTTGCGGTTATGCGCTTGATTGAATACGGCGGCGGTGCCATTCTGGAAGGCGATGTCGGGTTTAAAGGCGATGACCTTACAAGCCGCAGCCAAGAGGAAATGATCCGTATTCGGGGCAATAAAATCGCAATGATTTTTCAAGATCCGATGTCGGCACTCAATCCGGTCTATAGCGTAGGCGATCAAATCGCTGAAAGCGTCATGCTTCATCAGAAGAAGAGCAAGAAAGAAGCTTGGAAAACCGCGGTTCATTTGCTGCGACTGGTAGGCATACCGGCACCGGAGATGAGGGTCAAGCAGTATCCCCATGAATTGTCGGGAGGGATGTGTCAGCGTGTCGTTATTGCAATTGCCCTTGCTTGCGATCCCGATCTGCTAATCGCGGA
This sequence comes from Paenibacillus radicis (ex Gao et al. 2016), assembly GCF_014641555.1. Lineage (GTDB taxonomy): Bacteria > Bacillota > Bacilli > Paenibacillales > Paenibacillaceae > Pristimantibacillus > Pristimantibacillus radicis. The sequence continues at coordinate 236,993 of NZ_BMHY01000006.1, read as the reverse complement.
CGAGCCGACAACAGCGCTTGATGTTACGGTTCAGGCGCAAATATTGGATCTGCTTCGCAAGCTGCAGAAGGATTTGGGCATGTCGATTCTGCTCATTACGCATGACATGGGCGTTGCGGCTGAGATGGGCGACCGGATCGCCGTTATGTACGCAGGGGTTATTGTGGAGGAAGGCGCTGTTGCCGATATTTTCGCGAATCCGAGCCATCCTTATACGATCGGGCTGCTTCAATCGGTACCGGGTTTGGAAGGAGCAAGAGGCGAGGAGCTCTATACGATCCGGGGCAATATTCCGAGTCTGAATCAGCTGCCGACAGGCTGCCGTTTCCATCCTCGCTGTCCCCATGTGAGGGAGCGTTGCAAGAGCACGGAGCCGCCTGTTTTTAAAGTAAATTCCGACCATCAAGCGGCCTGCTGGATGTATGCAAGCGGAGGTGATTCTGAAGCATGGAGACAGGAATTGGAGCAGAGGAGCTGAGGATATCATGAACGCGTTGGATTCGGAGTACTTGCTGGAGCTGCACAATGTAAAAAAATATTTTCCGATTCGAACCGGACTGCTGAACCGTGTCGTCGGCCAGGTGAAAGCGGTGGACGGGGTATCGTTGTCGATCCGAAAAGGAGAGACGTTTGGGCTGGTAGGCGAGTCAGGCTGCGGCAAATCGACGCTTGGCCGCGTCGTGCTTAATCTTCAGCGGGCGACAGAGGGACAGGTTATGTTTCACGGCTCCGATGTTCAACAGGTTAGCGGGAAGGAGCTTCGCCGGTTAAGAAAGCAGATGCAAATTATTTTTCAGGACCCGTTTGGCTCATTGAATCCACGTTTCTTGGTCCGTGACATTATTGGAGAGCCGCTTCGGCTGCATGAACGTCTGGGGTCGGGGGAAATCGATCGTAAAGTAGTGGAACTGATGGAGTTAGTCGGCTTGGATGCCTCACGGCGCAACCGTTATCCGCATGAGTTTTCTGGCGGTCAGCGTCAACGGATCGGCATCGCCCGCGCGATTGCGCTCAATCCGGAGTTTATCGTAGCGGATGAAGCGGTATCGGCACTCGACGTATCGGTCCAATCGCAAGTATTGAACCTGCTCACGAAGCTGCAGCGGGAGCTGGGCCTTACATTTCTGTTCATCGCTCACGGTCTGAATGTCGTCCGCCATATTTCCGACCGTGTCGGCGTTATGTACTTGGGAAAAATCGTCGAGGTATCACCGACGGAGGTATTGTTCGATGAGCCGCTCCATCCCTATACGGCGGCGCTGCTATCTTCGATTCCGCGCCCCGACCCGAACCGGAAGCGGGAGCGGATCGTGCTTCAGGGCGATGTCCCGTCACCGGCCAACCCGCCGGCCGGGTGCCGTTTTCACCCGCGCTGCCCATCGGCTCAAGAGCGATGCAGCAGGGAGGAGCCGCTGCTTCGGGAAGCAGCCGGTGATCGCCAAGTGGCGTGCCATTTTCCTTTGGGCGGCGAGTTTTAAGACATTTTGAAAAGAGGAGAAGCCCTGCGTTTGTTAGAAACGCAGGGCTTTTTCATATGAAATTACAGAAACAGGAAGCCGAAGTTTCAGGCTGATCTCTCCATGTTTTATGGTAGCTTATACGTGATGAACCAGGAAAGAAAAGAACCTAAAAAGTCATCTCATCCAAGATGCTGGCGTACAAGAGAAAGAAAACAACTAATTCCTCTCGTTGTACTCGAACTCTCGGTTGCGAAAACGATCCAACACCCCATTACCTCTCCATAAACGTTACCAATCAGGCTAAACTTCGAACAAAATGCAAAAGTACATTTTGTTTGCGCTCAAAGGGGTCCAAACAGCCATCAAAATGCAAAAATACATTTGAAATGGCTCAATTCGGCCTTATTGGGGCGTTTTGAGCCAATCAACCTGCACATTTGCATTTTGAAGGGATAAATCGCCGAAAAATCGCCGGACAACCTGTACTTTTACATTTTGATTAGTTCCCGAAGCATCAAGTGGGAGAATTTGCTGTACAGCACTCGAAAAGGCGTTTAGCAGAGCGGGAGCCAGAACCGGAGCCAGAATTAAGGCGGGCGAGTTTGTCTTATTTGTTTGTTTGTTTGTCTGTCTGTCTGTCTGTCTGTCTGTTTGAATATTGCAGCTATTGTGCACAAATGAGGGAAGCGGAGCGTTTTGAGTTTGGGCGGACTTTTTGCAGATTCGATCCAATAATCCTCCAGTAAACGAGGGGAATTGAAATCAAGAATGGCCGCACGAACCAAAACGCGCAGCGCCCCTGAGCTTGATGCAGCTGAACCTCTGAGGCTAATGCACCTCGCGTAAAACAAATAATTCGGCAGCTTCCTCATTTATTTCCAATTTTCTATTGACAGGTTCATGCGGACACTGGTAGAATTCTTCCATAACCAACTAAACAGGTAGGAATAATACTTTACTACCGGACCACCGGAGCCGCGAGATTATTCATCTGCCCATAAAAACAAGGGGTGTATTGACGATGAGAAAAAAACGTACAACGGTATTTTCGCTCGTACTAGTGCTGGCATTAAGTTTGGTTCTGTCAGCTTGCGGCTCCAACGGTAATGGCAAGAACACAGCATCTCCGTCTCCGACAGCAGAAGCGGGTTCAACGGCTACAGATGCACCGAAAGATACAGAGAAGCCTAAAGATCCGGTTGAACTGCTTAACGTTTCCTACGATCCTACTCGGGAATTATACGATGAATACAATAAAGCTTTTGCAACATATTGGAAAGACAAAACCGGTCAAGTCGTGACGGTAAAACAATCCCATGGCGGTTCTGGCAAGCAAGCGCGTGCCGTTATCGACGGATTGAAAGCCGATGTTGTAACGCTGGCACTGGGCTATGACATTGACTCGCTCGTTGAACCAGGTCTTCTTGGTGAAGACTGGCAGAAGCAATTCGAGCACAACAGCTCGCCTTACACATCGACAATCGTATTTCTGGTTCGCAAAGGCAACCCGAAAGACATTAAAGACTGGAACGACCTGATCAAAGATAAAGTGGAAGTTATTACGCCGAATCCGCAAACATCCGGCGGCGCACGCTGGAACTACCTGGCTGCTTGGGGCTACGCACTGAAGCAGAACAATGGGGATGAAGCAAAAGCGCAAGAGTTCGTTAAAGAGCTGTTCAAACATGTACCTGTTCTGGACACTGGCGCTCGCGGCGCAACGACAACTTTTGTTGAAAAAGGAATCGGCGACGTATTGCTGGCTTGGGAGAATGAAGCATTCCTTTCTGTGAAAGAATTGGGTCCGGATAAATTCGATATCGTATATCCTAGCTTGAGCATCTTGGCTGAGCCTCCGGTTGCGATTGTCGACAAAAATGCCGACGCTCGCGGAACACGCGAAGTAGCAGAAGCTTATCTGCAATACCTGTACTCCGACGAGGGCCAGGAAATTGCGGCTAAAAACTACTACCGTCCAATTAACGAAACAATCGGCGCGAAATATAAAGATACGTTCAAGGAGCTTGAGCTTCTGACGATCGACAAAGATTTCGGCGGCTGGAAAGTAGCCCAAGAGAAGCACTTCAATACAGGCGGCATATTCGAGAAGATCTACACGCCGGGCAAATAATAATGAAGCAATCAAATTCGATTGGAGCTGACTTCTCATGAAAGGTTCCAGGACGGTAAGGTCGAAAGCGAAAAACGTGCTGCCGGGCTTCGGCTTGTCGATGGGCTTTACGATTACCTACCTCAGCTTGGTTGTGTTGATTCCGCTTGCGGGTGTCTTCATTAAATCGACCGGTCTTAGCTGGAACGAGTTTTGGGCAATTATTTTAAATCCACGCGTGCTTGCCTCCTACCGGGTAAGCTTCGTGACGGCATTTTGCGCAGCACTCGTTAATCTCGTATTTGGATTATTGGTCGCTTGGGTGCTGGTGCGCTACCGGTTTCCGGGTAAAAAAATTATCGACAGCCTTGTCGACCTGCCGTTTGCTTTGCCGACAGCCGTTGCAGGCATCGCGCTTACTGCGATCTATGCGCCTAACGGCTGGGTCGGCAAGCTGCTGGAGCCTATCGGCCTGAAGGTTGCGTACACGCCGCTCGGCATTACCATCGCTCTTATATTTATCGGCATTCCGTTTGTCGTGCGGACCGTACAGCCGGTACTGCAGGATTTCGAGAAGGATACGGAAGAAGCGGCGGTCATGCTGGGGGCGTATCGTTTACGAACGTTTTGGAAGGTCGTTTTGCCGGAGCTTATGCCTGCGCTGTTAACAGGGTTCGCGCTTGCATTTGCACGAGGAATCGGCGAATACGGCTCCGTCGTATTTATTTCAGGCAACATGCCGCTTAAGACAGAAATTGCCCCGCTGCTCATTATGACAAAGCTGGAGCAATTCGATTATGCGGGCGCTACGGCGATCGCAACGGTCATGCTGGTCGTATCTTTCCTGCTGCTGCTGCTTATTAACTTCTTCCAATGGCGGATCAACCGCCGGACGATAGCGGATTAGGAGGGGGAACCATATGGCTGGAGCGGTTACTGCGCATTTATCGGAAGAAGCCTCGAAGAGACCCCGGCATATTACAGAACCGAGGAGCGTACAATGGGTGTTAATTACCGTTGCGCTGCTGTTTCTCGGACTCGTCGTTTTGCTTCCGTTAGTTTCAATTTTTGTCGAAGCCTTTAAGAAGGGCTTTGAGGTGTACCGGGCGGCAATTACAGAGCCTGATGCATTATCGGCGCTCAGGCTGACGCTGATTGTTGCCGTCATTGCGGTGCCGCTCAATACTGTATTTGGTGTAGCGGCGGCTTGGGCGATCAGCAAATTCAGATTCAGAGGGAAAAATGTTCTTATTACGCTTATCGATTTGCCGTTTGCTGTATCGCCAGTCATTTCCGGATTGATCTATGTGCTGATGTTTGGCGCTCAAGGCTTTTTCGGCCCATGGCTGGATGAACGCGGCATTCAAATCGTGTTCGCTTTACCGGGCATTGTACTGGCAACCATATTCGTGACCGTTCCGTTTGTCGCTAGAGAGCTCATTCCTCTTATGCAGGCGCAAGGCGTGCAAGAGGAAGAGGCAGCGGCTAGTCTAGGCGCTCAAGGCTGGCAAATCTTTTGGCGGGTTACCGTTCCGAATATTAAATGGGGTTTGCTGTACGGCGTTATTCTGAGCAATGCGAGAGCGATGGGCGAGTTTGGTGCAGTATCGGTCGTATCCGGTCATATTCGGGGCGAGACGAACACGCTGCCGCTGCATATTGAGATTTTGTACAATGAATATCAGTTTTCAGCTTCCTTCGCCGTAGCTTCACTGCTGGTTATGCTGGCAGTTGTTACGCTGCTTGTAAAAGCGTTATTCGAATGGAAGACGGCAAGACGTCCGCAAAGCGGCGTGGAATAAAAGAAGCATGCTGAGAGGGACTCGAAGAGAGTCCTTTCTCCACAACTATAAATCCGAGTATATCGGTAAACTATGGAGGGATTGAAGATGGCAAAACCATTGGAATTGGATCAACTTTGGCTGGAGAGAATCGTCGATCAAGTAAACGGCTTGCAGTATGGATCGGTTAACATCACGGTGCATGACGGCCGGATCGTTCAGATTGACCGGACGGAGCGTACCCGTTTCGATCAGCCTTCCCACAAACAAACGAACCACGAGCCTCAGGCAAGAAACCGCGATAATGCCAATAGCGGGAATGCAGCGGTGAGCGGGAATAACAGCAGTGAAGCACTGCGCGCGGTTCAATAGCAGCATTTCCTTCCATAAAAAAAGCTCCGTTCGGATCATCCGAACGGAGCTTTTTTTGAATAGAAGCGCTTATGTAATGACCATATTCGCTTGCTTTTCCATTAAGAAATAACGAATTTGACGATTACCGCTACAGCGAAAATGACAGTCATAACACCAAGCATGCCGCCAAAGCCGAACACAACATCCATCAAATCGTCGCGCGGTTCTTCATTATAATGCTCGCGCGGATCTCTCACATTTTCCATTGATGACGCCTCCCTTGAACACATTCAGCTTCATCTAGTATACCCAACTTTCCGAATAATTGTAAAGCAATAAGAGTGACAAATTAAGGCGAACTGACCTTCGAATGTGCTAAAATGGAACATATGATCTGAAAGGGAGGGGCAGCATGGACGAGCAATTACAAAGCAGCGACAATGCCAGAGCCGTCGCCGCAGAACGAATACGCAACAAACTGGCGCTGCTGCCCGACCAGCCGGGCTGTTACTTAATGCGAAATAGCGAAGGAACCATCATTTATGTCGGGAAGGCAAAGGTGCTGAAAAACCGCGTTCGCTCGTATTTTAACGGAAGCCATAACGGCAAGACGCAGCGCCTTGTATCGGAAATACGCGATTTCGATTTTATCGTGACCGCAAGCAACATGGAAGCACTTATTCTGGAATGTAATCTAATCAAGCAGCATCATCCGCGCTATAACGTGCTGCTGAAGGATGATAAAAACTTTCCTTATATTAAAATAACGCATGAAGCTCATCCCCGCCTCGAAGTGACAAGACGGGTTATCAAGGACAAAGGCAAATATTTCGGTCCATATCCTAACGCCTTCGCGGCTCAGCAAACGAAAAAGCTGCTGGACCGGCTATATCCTTTGCGCAAGTGCAATACGCTGCCCGATAAGGTTTGTCTTTATTATCATCTCGGGCAATGCATCGCGCCTTGTGAGTTTGAGGTGGAGCAAAACACTTATGATTCCATGATTCAAGAAATTACGAAATTTCTGAACGGCGGCCATGATGTGGTCAAACAGGATCTGGAGCGTAAAATGGCCGCGGCAGCGGAGCAGCTCGAATTCGAACGGGCTAAGGAGTACCGTGATCAGATTGTAGCGATCGATGCCGTTATCGAGAAGCAGAAGATTACGATGGCGGACGCCCTCGACCGCGATATTTTTGGTTATGCGGTGGAGAAGGGCTGGATGTGCGTACAAATTCTGTACATGCGCCAAGGCAAGCTGATCGAACGCCGGGGAACGACATTCCCGTACTACGGCGAGGAATACGAAGATTTCATGACGTTCGTGACCCAATATTACAGCGATAATCCGGCTTTGCCGAAGCAGATTTTCCTGCCGCAGCCGCCGGCATCCGCAGCCGTAGTGGAGGCCGCAACGACGACTGCTGAAGGGGAGGAGGCTGTTGAGGCGGAATATGCCGATGAAGTGATGTCTTCACTGCATAACTGGCTTAAGGTTAAAGTGTTAATGCCGCAGCGCGGCCGCAAAAGCGAAGTGGTGTCGATGGCCATCGACAATGCGAAAATTATGCTGTCCGATAAGTTCCGGCTAATCGAGCGGGATGAGGAACGCAGTGTGAAAGCTTCCGAAGCGCTTGCCGGCTGGCTGGGGCTGCCGGAGGTTCGCCGGATCGAAGCGTTCGATAACTCGAACATTCAGGGGACGAATCCGGTATCTGCGATGGTTGTCTTCACTGACGGCAAAGCCGACAAGAAAGAGTACCGCAAGTATAAGATCAAGACGGTTCAGGGACCCGATGACTACGAGACAATGCGCGAGGTCGTCCGCAGACGC
>NZ_BMHY01000006.1:0-229429 GCF_014641555.1 Paenibacillus radicis (ex Gao et al. 2016) | reverse complement strand
TACGAGCGCGTGCTGAAGGATCAGCTGGCTGCTCCTGACCTTATCGTCGTCGACGGCGGCAGAGGGCAAATATCGGCCGCTGTGGACGTGCTGCAGAATGAGCTGGGGCTTTATATTCCGGTCTGCGGTCTCGTGAAGGATGCGAAGCATAAGACTGCCCAACTGATGACCGGCGATCCGCCTGAGGTCGTGCCGCTTCCGCGCGACAGCCAGGAGTTTTACTTGCTGCAGCGCATCCAAGACGAGGTTCACCGCTTCGCGATCTCCTTCCACCGCGAGCAGCGCGGTAAATCGATGATCGCTTCACAGCTTGATGCCATCCCGGGTATCGGGGAAAAGCGCCGGAAGCTGCTGCTGAAGCATTTTGGCTCGATCAAAAAAATCAAAGAGGCCTCGGTAGAAGATTTCCGGCCTCTGTCTATTGGAGATAAGCTTGCCGCACAAATTATTGCCGCATTAAACGAAGAGCCGACGTCATGATGACGCCGGCTTCTTTTTTTCTCGCCCATACCATTTTTTCGTTGTACGAGCAGTATCTGGTTGCTATAATCGATCCATTGAAATCAATTCCATTATATGGAGGGTGATCTTATGAAAATCGCACATATCCGTTTGTTCGTGCCGAATGTTAAGGAATGCTTTTTGTTTTACCGGGATCTGATGGGACTAGAAGTGCTCCACGGAAATGAAGATACGCCGTATGCCGAGTTTCAAACAGGAGACATTCACCTTGCTTTAGAGCCATTACTGGTTAGCGAGCCTAGCGAAATAGTCAGCAGGACGCAGCCCTTCAGCGCGAATGAGCGGCTTGCGATCATTGTCAGCGTAGATGACGTAGATGTGGCTTTTGAGCAGCTAAGGAGCAATGACATCACCTTTATAAAGGAACCGCATGATACACCCGAATGGGGGCACCGCGTCGCTTATTTACGTGATCCGGCCGGCAACCTCATTGAGATTAACGGCGGTATTTAAAAAAACAAAACCATAGAACAGAACAGGAAGTGTCCAATGTCTAGAAGGTTTATCGCGTGGCTGCTTGTCATTTGCTTAATGACAGCGGCTGCGCCGATTCATGTGAATGCAGCGGTGGCAAAACCGATTCAACTGTATGTAAATAACAAGAAGCTGACAGAGATAGAACCAGTTATTAAATCCGGTTCGATGTACGTCCCGTTCCGCAAACTTTTAAATGCATTAGGCTATAAGGTTACTTATGACCGCACGACTAAGATGGTCAAAGGTATTGTGAACGGCGCTGAGCTTATCGTCTGGGCAGGTGAGGATATCGTTGAGTACGATGGCAGAGAGTATTATGACCGTGCTCCAGTTATTGAATTCAACAATGAAACCTATATCCCCATTCGTTTGATTGCTTATTTGATGAAGTATTCGGTGAATTACGAACAGCGGAAGCAAACGGTTCACATGCTGGAATACGGCTATGGCCAGGATAAGCCTATACTGGAATTAGTCACGAAGTTTTATCACAATCAAAGTCTTAAACTAATGGCCTCTGACAATCTGGAAGCGGGTTACGCCAGAGATTATGAATCACCGGTTAGCGAAATTCCTGTCAGAGATTTTAAAGTAACGATAGATCATATGGAGTTCACAGCTTCTAACGAAGCTAAGCTTTGGGTTAACTATATTGATAATACGGAATTTTTGGAACAACGAACGGAAATGGTTTATAAGCTTCGCAAAGAATACGGGCAATGGAAAGTTTCTTATTCAAACTACATCTTTCTTAGTATGGATCTGCCGAAGGATATAAATGAGACTGCGGAACAAATACGAGGGGCGCGGAATAAGGAGCAAAACGCTGTTTTAGCCGACTTGCGAACTTATTATAAGGCTTATAACGAGGAGAATTTTGAACTTACACTCCAATATACATCACCGTCATTCATTAAGCGTTGGAATAAGAATATGCCAACTTCTGATTATTGGTGGGATATCGTTTTGAAAACCAACTTTGAGCTTGCCGAATCGAGATATAAGCTTTCTAAGGAGCGGGTTGTTTTTCTTGGGGAGAAGGAAGCGGCAGTTCACGCAACGCTGGAATGGAGCGATGCCACGGAAGACGTAGCGGAAGGCGAATATATATTTGAGGCTATGATTTATATGGAATATGCGAACGGCCATTGGAATTATGACGAAGAATTCAGTATTGATGATGACTATGATGAAAGGGAAGCGTATAAAGAGTTTTTTCAATAGAGCTTCTCACAAACAAAATATCGCCAAAAGCAAGCCGAGCGAGCACAGGAAACGTTCCTGTTGTTCGCTCGGCTTTTCTTATTCCCGATTTCATCTTTACAGTTATATCGTTTAATGATACAATTCATTTAACGATATATCATTAAACGATATATGAAAGGAAATTATTATTATGCCAAGAAATGATACTTTGGAGATGGGCGAGCTGACGGATACCGCTTTTTATATTCTTTTATCCGTCGTAGAACCCAAGCATGGCTACCTGATTATGCAGTGGATTGAAACCACGACGGCGCATCGGCTTACGATTGGCCCAGCATCGCTTTATACGACGATTAAGAAACTGCTGGCGGCAGGTTTTATTGAATTGGTTGCCGATGGGGATGAGAAACGAAAAACGTATGGCACAACAGCAGCGGGTATTGAGCTATTGAGGCAGGATACCGAGCGCAGGAGAGCAATGGTTCGGCATGCCGACCAAATACTTGGGGTGAAAGGCGAGGTGTAGCGGGGATGAAACAGACGAAGTATGTGACGAGTGGAGGACTTGCGTTTACGGAAAAAAGGGATATGCGCAAATTAAGCAAGTACGCGCGGAAGGGCTGGCTTCTGGACAGTTTTGCTCCATTTGGGTATAAGCTTAGAAAAGCTGAACCGCAAAACTATGCGTATGAGGTTGATTTTCAAGTCAGCCCCGATGAGGACTACTTTGCTATTTTTGCAGAGGCAGGCTGGGCACATATTTGCTCCGCAGGGAACGGCTTTCATGTGTTTCAGGCGCCGGCGGGCACGAAGCCGATCTATACAGACAAAGCGACATTAGTTGAGAAATACGAGCGGGAAAAGAAAATGATGGGCAGAGCCGCCCTGCCTTTGCTGCTTGTTACTCTCGTCCTTGCATTAGTAAAAGCAGCGGGTATATACGGCGTTCTTCCCGCTCTTGCCGGCAATATCGGATTCTGGCTGGCAATTGTTTCGCTAATTGTACTGATCTTCCCGGGGATGCCTTATATCGCTTATCATTTCAAATTAATCAAATACAGAAAGCAGTAGCTGCACAAAAAAGAACCATTCCCGCTGCGGGAATGGTTCTTTTTCATCTGATCAGGCTCTAAGTGAGCGGTATATCCGGCTGCGGCCGGAATCTCTTACGATGCCAGTAGCGGATGCCTCCTGCAATGATGACCGGCAATACGACATAAATGATGGCCGCGGTCACATTGATGGCTTCACCTGTAGCCACGAGAGACAGGCTCATAAGCAGCGTATCCAGTATCGCATGCGTGAATACTGCCGTAATGAAACCGAATCGCATGAAGATGAAGCAGAACAAAAGGCCGAGAATGACCAGCTCGATTACTCGAGTGTAGAACGGGAAAATCGGATAGCCGACATGCCCCAGCGCCCACATGACCGTTGGGATAAGCGAGGCGATAAACGTGTTTTTGAACCAGCGCTTGAATATCGCGATGCCAAACAGCCGGTAAATCGCTTCCTCGGAAATAGCGGCGCACCATGCCAGTGTAGGCAGCAGCCACAGCGTGCCTATATTGTAAGGCGAGGTTGTCGCGTCTGTCGTCGACCAAGAGCCGATCCCTTTTTCGAGAACGATGAAAATGATCGATTGCAATCCCAGAAGGATGAGTGCCAGCAAATAGGACAACCCGACACTGCGCCATACATGATCGCCGTAGCCCTTTTCCCGGAATCCCGGCCATAACGGGCGTTTGTTGGAGCGCCACATGCCGTCGCCGGCGACGAGCGAGAAGTAGACGGCTAGCGCTACAGGAACGAGCATGACGACGGTAATGATCTGCATCACGAGTTTCCCCTGATCCGTCATAATTTCCTCGCCGGACTGCGCCATAATGCCATCCATCATATCCAGGTTGCTGTAAATATAGAAGATCGTAAATAATGCACTGATGAACAGTCCGCGTTTGAACGTCGTATGACGGCGGTAGAGCACGGCGTAAATGATCGCCAGCACGAGCGTCATCAACGCCATGTAAAGCAAGCTGACAACCGATAAGACGTTAGCTATGCCCTTCTGCTTATCGATATTGGATACGTAGTCTGCAGGAGGTGTAAAGACAGCCTTATACCGGTTAATGACCGGCTTTCCGTCAGGTCCGCTTGCGACTCCGACTGTAAGCATTAGATTGGCCTCGCCGAGCTTGTACCCTTTCGGATAAAACACGACTTCTCCTCTAGGAGACGTGATCGTTTCCGTCAGCTCTTCTTGGCGGAAACCCGCGTCCAAGGCCGCTTGCGTAGCTTTTTGGACAAGAGACTGTTCTTCGGGGAATGGCACGCCGCCCTTCCAGTTCCAGCCGACAACTTTGCCCGTCGTCATATGTACATATACAAATGCGTTGGTGTCGTCTTTCATTTTCAATTGAACCCGAAACGTATCGTAAGGAAAATCGTTGCCATACGCTTTGTCAAATTTGGAAGTTAATTTCTGCTTGGAGAAATAACCTGCCGCTAGGCTGTCCGTCTGATAAATCGTATGCGCCTCGACCGGCTCCTCGCGGAAGTGTTCCTTCGCGAATTGCAAAGCCTGTTGTTCCGCTTTGCTTTTGCTCGCTTTGACCGATGCGATCGATTCCTCTTCCATGGAGCTGCTGCCTTGTGACGGAAGGATTTGAGCCAGAACGAAAATAACGGCGCCAATAATAGCGGCCCACATAAATCGTTTCCAGTCACCAGGGGCAATAGAATTAACCATAATTCACCTCGTTTTGGTTTCAATATAGCCATAGTACGGCTGAAAACAGATAAAGTAACAATACCATAGGACTCCCTATTTTATCCAATGCCAATTCAGCGAAAAAAGAACATGTAAAATATTGAACTTCGATCAGCAGCCTGTAAAAGGGAGAAATAACGAGCGGCGAGAAGCCCGGCATATGCCAGAGCTGCCCATTGGCTGAATTTGAATGAATTGAGCTTATTTTATGCACATTGCTTGTTTTGTATTGCAGTTGAAATAGGCTTATAATCGGTATCATTGTTAATTGAATAGAACAGCCGAATTTCCGCAAGAAAACGGGGGAACCATATCGTTGCCGGAACGTATTCCGTCAGCATGGGGTGAATTTCGGTGAAGCAGTCATACTTCACTGAATAGGGCCGCCTTTCCAGGCCCGAATCCGTCAGCTAACCTCGCAGGCTGTATGGAACAGGACTCATCGCAGCAGCATTGGGTTTCCGGTGCTTTTTTTTATGCTCAAAAACGGGTAAGGGATGCGTGTCATGTTGAAGTTTATCGATTTTCGCAAATGGTCACCGCCGCGCATACTCGTATCCGGCTTTGCGGCTATTATCTTGATTGGCGCTATATTGCTCAGCATGCCGTTTGCTTCGGCTGACGGAACACGGCTAAGATTTCTTGATGCCTTATTTACAGCAACGTCTGCAACCTGCGTAACGGGACTCGCGGTTGTCGATACCGGCACCTATTTCTCTACAGCAGGGCAGCTTATCATATTGCTATTAATTCAAGTCGGCGGCCTCGGCTTCATGACGATGGGGACGCTGTTTGCCCTTGTGCTTCGCAAACGTATTTCGCTCAAGGAGCGGCTCGTTCTTCAGGAAGCGATGAATCAATCGAGCATGGAGGGCATTGTTAGGCTGATCCGAAAAGTGTTTATTTACTCCTTATCGATAGAAGTGGTTGGAGCGCTCTTGTTCACCATTCGTTTCTCCTTCGATATGCCGCTCGGTAAAGCGGCGTACTTTGGCCTTTTTCATGCCGTATCCTTTTTCAATAACGCAGGGTTCGATATTTTCGGCCATTTCCGGGGATTGACTGCTTATGTTGGCGATCCGCTGGTCAATATCACATCGATGCTGCTGATTGTGCTTGGCGGCCTCGGCTTTATCGTCATATCCGACCTGCTTGAAATAAAGAAAAACAAACGGCTGTCGCTGCAGAGCAAAGTCGTGCTTTCCATGACAGGAACGTTGATCGTTGTAGGCGCGATTGTTATTTTCATCTTTGAGTTCTCGAATGCGAAAACGCTGGGCTCTCTGAATTGGGGTGAAAAGATATTAGCGGCTTTCTTCCAATCGATTACGCCGAGGACGGCAGGCACGAATACGCTTGATTACACCTCTTTGCATCAGGCAACCTTGTTCTTCACGGTCATTCTTATGTTCATCGGCGCTTCGCCTGGCTCTACAGGCGGTGGGATCAAGACGACCACCTTTGCGACGCTGATTGGTGCTGTTGTCGCAATGGGCCGGGGACGCGAGGATATCGTCATGTTCCGTTACCGGCTCGGGAAAGACCGGATATTCAAGGCGCTGACGATTACGATGCTGTCTCTGGCGCTAGTTATTGGCGTTACCATGCTGCTGACGACAACGGAAGACCAGCAGTTTGTAAAAATATTGTTTGAGACGACTTCCGCGTTCGGGACGGTTGGATTAACGGCCGGCTTGACGCCGGAGCTGTCGGATTTCGGCAGAATAGTCATTGCCTTGACGATGTTTGCAGGCAGACTCGGGCCTTTGACACTGGCTTATGCGCTGGGACCAAAAACAGAAAAAGAGCTGTATCGGTATCCCGAAGGTAAAATTACTATTGGTTAGAGAATGGGGATAATTAAGAAATGAAGAACAAGCAGTTTGTCATCGTCGGTCTTGGCAGGTTCGGGTCCAGCTTGGGGAGAGAGCTGATTCAACTAGGCCATGAGGTGCTTGGCATCGACAAGGACGAAGAGGCCGTACAGGAAATGTGCGACGTGCTGACGCATGCGGTGTCCGCAGATTGTACCGATGAAGAGGCGCTTCGCTCGCTGGGCGCACGCAACTTTGACTGTGGCGTCGTCGCAATCGGCGATGATATTCAAGCTAGCATCCTGACAACGATATTATTGAAGGATTTAGGCGTGAAGAAGGTTGTCGCCAAGGCGATGAGCGAGCTTCATGGGCGGGTATTGGAGAAGCTGGGCGTAGACCGGGTCATCTATCCGGAGCGCGATATGGGCATTCGGGTAGCGCATCAGCTCGTATCGCCGAACCTGCTCGACTATATCGAGTTGTCGAAGGAATATACAATTGCCGAGCTTGTCGTTCCAAGGGAGCTGAACGGCAAATCGCTCAGCGAGCTTAATCCGCGGGCCCGGTTCGGCTGCAGCATCGTTGCGATCAACAAGCCTCAGGGCGGTGTTATTATTGCGCCTACGGCGGGAGACGTTCTGAATGAGCGGGATATCATGGTCGTCATCGGGACAAATGATCAGATTGAACAGTTTGAACTATCGGTAATCAGGTGATGATAAGGACAGTGGCGCTGTTGGCCGCTGTCCTTTGCTGCGCTTTGCTTTACATAGTCAGTTAATGGCGGATAATTCTTCGATCCATAGGCGGACGGCGGGATGGAGCCCAGCCGGATCAGCGTGAATGAGACAGGTTGTACGCTTCGTCTGCTCCAGCTCCTGAATAGAGACGACAGACAGCTCATTGTCCTCCAGCAGTTGCTTGCGCAAGTAGGAGTGGGGCAGCAGCGTTGCTGCGCGGCAAGTGTGAAGCAGGCGGAGAATGGCCTCGAAGGAGTCAATCTCCATTCGGACGTCCGGCTGCAAATGATGTTTGGCGAACACCTCGTCGGTTAACATCCGGTACCAGGTGCCTCTTGAGAACAAAATCATCGGCAAGCCGTTCAAGTCATCGATGCCAAGATGAGTTTTGCCCGTGATCGCAATGCTGGTTGGCAGGACAAGCATAAGATGATCGTCGAACAGCGGCACGCAATGCAGCTGCGCGTCTTCGATACGAGAGGCGACGATTGCGATATCGGCTTTATTTTCGCGAACCTGAGTAACGATTTCATGTGTCTTGCCCGTAATCGCCTTAATGTCGAATTCGGGGTGGCTGGCGTTTAGCGCTTTAATGAAATCAGGCAGCGTCGTTTGCAGCGTCGTCAGGCTGGCGCCTATCGTAATGGAAGTGCGGCCTGCGTTCGCATATTCCGATACCGTTTCAAGAAAGCGCTTGTGCGAGTGGCGGAGCTCCAGCGCGTATTCGTAGGTGAGCTGTCCGATCCTTGTCAGCTCCAGCCGTTTGCCGATGCGCCGGAACAATTGCGCGCCCAGATCTTCCTCCAGCTTGGCCAGCTTGCGCGAAAGTGCAGGCTGCGACAGATTCAGCACGGCCGCCGCTTTGTTCATGCTCTTATGCTCGACAATGGCGGCAAACATGTCCAACTCTTCAATCATAGTAGAAAACGCCTCCAAACCGGATGGACGGATAAACGTCCTTATGCGTAATTGTTATTGTAAATTATAAAAAATATGCAATTCCATTATAAGACGAAAAGGAGTAGGATGGAAAGTGTGACTAATCCGTGTCAACTTTTGTTGACGGCTATTCCGACCGGGGGTAAAATGTAGGATGGTTTGTTCAAAGACAGTGAGCATTTTGAGTCTAGAAAGGAGAACTATGAAATGAAAGGAAATTCGTATTATTGGCGCAAGCTGCACTCGCTGCTCGGGGTGATTCCGCTCGGGGGCTTTATTCTAGTGCATGCCTTGACCAACTATCAAGCGTTTGAGCGCGGGCCGGAAGGGTTCGCTAACGGCGTGCATTTCATCAACAGCCTGCCGATTGTGCCGGTGCTTGAGATTTTTGGCATCTACCTTCCGATTTTGTTCCACGGTATTTATGGTTTGTATATGGCTTATCAGTCGAACCTGAATTCGGGTCAATACACGTACAGCCGGAACTGGGCGTTCACCCTGCAGCGTATTACAGGGGTGCTGACGTTCATTTTCGTGTTCTGGCACGTTTACCAGACTCGTTTTCAAGTTTACATCGGCAGCGTAACGCATGAGGAGCTTGGCTCCACGATGCACCAAATTGCAACGAATCCGGCGTTTTTCGTCATGTACGTTGTAGGTGTATTGGCGGCTGTGTTCCATTTCAGCAACGGCCTGTGGGCGTTCCTGATCAGCTGGGGCATTACGATTTCCCCGCGTGCGCAAAAAGTTTCTTCTTATATTTGCATGGTTGTATTTGTACTCGTGTCCGCGCTGTTCATTCTTTCCCTCGTTGCTTTCACGGGCGATGAGTTCAAAGAAACGGCTAGTGCCGCTTTGGCATGGACGAATATCGGATAGTTTGAAGACAAGGAGCGATGCGTTATGGCTAAAAATAAAGTTATCGTCGTAGGCGGAGGCCTTGCTGGTCTTATGGCTACGATTAAAGCAGCGGAAGCGGGCGTACATGTCGATCTGTTCTCGATCGTCCCTGTAAAACGTTCCCACTCCGTTTGTGCGCAAGGCGGCATTAACGGCGCCGTTAATACAAAAGGTGAGGGCGACTCGCCTTGGGAGCACTTTGACGATACGGTATACGGTGGCGACTTCCTTGCCAACCAGCCGCCGGTAAAAGCGATGTGCGAAGCTGCACCTGGCATTATTCACTTGATGGACCGGATGGGCGTTATGTTCAGCCGTACGCCGGAGGGTCTGCTTGACTTCCGCCGCTTCGGCGGCACGCAATACCACCGTACGGCATTTGCTGGCGCGACAACCGGCCAACAGCTGCTGTACGCTTTGGACGAGCAAGTCCGCCGCTGGGAAGCTGCTGGTCTCGTAACGAAATACGAGCACTGGGAATTCCTCGGCGCGGTTATCGATGACGACGGCGTATGCCGCGGCATTTCGGCGCAGGATCTGCGCTCGATGGAAGTACACACATTTGCTGGCGATGCCGTTATTATGGCTTCCGGCGGCCCTGGCATTATTTTCGGCAAAACGACAAACTCGGTTATTAATACGGGTACGGCGGCAAGCGCGATTTATCAGCAAGGCGTTCACTATGCGAATGGCGAGTTTATTCAAATTCACCCGACAGCGATTCCAGGCGATGATAAAAACCGCTTGATGTCCGAATCGGCCCGCGGCGAAGGCGGACGCGTATGGACTTACAAAGACGGCAAGCCTTGGTACTTCCTGGAGGAAAAATATCCGGCTTACGGCAACCTGGTTCCGCGTGATATCGCAACTCGGGAAATCTTCAGCGTCTGCGTCGATGAGAAGCTTGGCATCAACGGCGAGAACATGGTTTACCTCGATCTGTCGCATAAAGATCCGAAGGAGCTGGACGTGAAGCTCGGCGGCATTATCGAAATTTACGAGAAGTTCACGGGCGATGACCCGCGGAAGCTTCCGATGAAAATCTTCCCTGCCGTTCACTATTCGATGGGCGGACTGTGGGTAGACTACAATCAAATGACGAATATTCCAGGGCTGTTCGCAGCTGGCGAATGCGATTATCAATACCACGGTGCGAACCGTCTGGGCGCCAACTCCTTGCTCTCCGCGATCTACGGCGGCATGGTTTCGGGTCCAAAAGCGGTTGAGTACATCAAAGGGCTTAAAAAATCGGCTGACGACGTTTCCTCCTCCGTATTCGATCGCGAGAAAAAACGTCAAGTTGACAAAATCAGCATGATTCGCGGCCTGGATGGCAACGAGAACGCATATGTCATTCAGAAAGAGCTTGGCGAATGGATGACAAACAATATGACGGTTGTCCGGTTCAACGATAAGCTTGAAGCGACAATCGGCAAAATTAAAGAACTGAAACAGCGTTATACGAAAATCAATATTAACGACGTTGCGCAATGGAACAACTCCAGCCTGTCGTTCACACGTCAATTGTGGAACATGCTTGAGCTGGCTGAAGCGATGACGCTTGGCGCGTTGCTCCGCAACGAAAGCCGCGGCGCGCACTACAAACCGGAGTTCCCGAATCGTAATGACGAAGAGTTCATGAAAACGACGAAAGCGACTTGGACACCGGAAGGCCCGCAAATCTCTTATGAAGACGTTGACGTTTCGCTGATTGCGCCGCGTAAACGCGATTATACATCGAACAAACACTAAGCTGGTAAGAAAGGAGAAATCGACAATGGCAGAAGCAACAGCAACAGCTACAAAAACAATTAAGTTCATCATTACCCGTCAAGATACGCCGGATTCTGCTCCATACAAAGAAGAATTCGAAATTCCTTATCGTGCGAATATGAACGTAATCAGCGGTTTGATGGAAATTCAGCGTAACCCGACAACGGCAGAAGGCAAAGGCACTGCCCCGGTATGCTGGGAATCGAACTGTCTAGAGGAAGTTTGCGGCGCCTGCTCGATGGTAATCAACGGCAAACCGCGTCAAGCGTGCAGCGCGCTGATTGACCAACTGGAGCAGCCGGTTCGCCTTGAGCCAATGCGCACATTCCCGGTTGTTCGCGACCTTGTCATTAACCGTGAACGTATGTTTAACGCGCTCAAACGCGTTAAAGCATGGATTCCGATCGACGGTACTTATGATCTTGGTCCTGGACCGCGCCTGGCAGAATCGAAGCGTCAATGGGCTTACGAGCTGTCGAAATGTATGACTTGCGGCGTCTGCATGGAAGCTTGTCCGAACGTCAATGACCGCAACAGCTTCATCGGTCCGCAAGCGATCTCCCAAGTTCGTCTGTTCAACGTTCACCCAACGGGCGAAATGAACAAAGAAGAGCGTTTGGATGCGTTGATGGAAGACGGCGGTATCGAAGGCTGCGGCAACTCGCAAAACTGCGTGCGCTCGTGCCCGAAAGGCATTCCGCTTACAACGTCGATCGCTGCAATCAACAAAGATACGACGAAGCATTTGTTCAAAAAATGGCTTGGCATGTAGTAGAGCCAAGTTAGCTAGCGATAAAAGAAGAAGCCCTCCGCTTGTATTTAAGCGGAGGGCTTTTTGCTGTGGGCGGGCATGCAGCTGCAACTGTGCGAGCTTCGCTGCGCGTTTTGGTCCATGCTGCCGTTCTTGATTCCAATCAATTATCGCTGCACGATGACAATTGGATAGAATCCGCAAAAAGTTCGCCTGAACTCAAAACGCTCCGCTACCTTAGTTATGCAGGTAGGGCTTCGCTGCGCGTTTTGGTTCATACGGCCGTTCTTGACTCCAATCATTCATCGCTGCCCGATGACAATTGGATAGAATCCGCAAAAAGTCCGCCTGAACTCAAAACGCTCCGCTTAGCTTAGTTGTGCCAAACCGTTCAAGAGTAACATCTACAGAGCCATGAACACAGGGCAAAGCATGCAACAAACGCCATCAACACTTTCACTAAAGATACGGCTATTTACAGGTTTGCACATCAAGTGCACTTCGTCTTTCAACCTCTGCTTAACGCTTAACCATCTGCCATTGACCCCATTGAGCGAGAAGCTTGACTCTCCACTTGAACAACAACGAACCTGCTTCGCTATTTAGCGAAGACCGGTGCGCAGATTTTACTCAAAACATGCCGATTTGGGCAGCTCTCCAGCATTAGCGAAGAGATTTTCGTTACTCGCGAAGCTGCGTTCTCCAAAAACGAAGTTTAGTTCGCTGTAGCTGCCGCCGCCAGCCTTCTACTCTTGTGGAGCGAACTTTGGTTCACTATTTAGCGAATCAGGTTCGCTGTATTGCTCATCTAACTAATCAAAATGTAAAAGTGCAGGTTGATCAGCGCAATATCGGCGATTTACCGCATCAAAATGTAAAAGTGCAGGCAGATCAGCGAAAAAAGCATTAATAGGGTGGAATGGAGGGGTTCAAAATGTATTTTTGCATTTTGAGCGCTCTGTTGGGGTGCTTTGAGGCTAAGTAAAATGTACTTTTACATTTTGTTGCTCAAGCAAGCCGGCTTGAATGCATGCATAAAGGAGGGTTTGCTTCAGAACAGTTCAGGAACCAGAGTATTGCAGAAGCCTGAACAACTCAGGCATCGTCAACGGCTTGTGGGGACAGTCAGCAAACAGTTACAGCCATCAATTATTCTCTCATGCAAAAAAGCCGCTTGCGCGGCTTTTACGTTACATCCAATTTTCTCCCCATGCTTGAATCGATTCGATGACCGGCTGAAGATTATGTCCTTTTTCAGTCAATTCATATTCAATCCGAACGGGCATTTCCGGAAAAACGGTCCGTTTGACAATGCCTTGCGACTCGAGCTCTTTCATGCGATCGGTCAGCATTTTATCGCTCATATCGGCAATTTGTCCTTTAATATCTTTGAACCTCTTCGGTCCGCCAAGAAGCACCCGAATAATAAGGCCCGTCCATTTCTTGCCTAATACATCTACTGCAGCCTCATACTTTGGGCACATTGTCGTATAATCCAACGCGATCACCCCGCTTTCTGTATACCTATTGTAGCATATGTACTTAGGAAAAGTAAGTTGAATTCCTTTTAAAACAAATTTAAATATTTATTCTATATATACTTGACTAAAGTAAGTAACTTAATATATTATTAGCTCATCGAAAACAAACAAAACAAATACGAAGGGTGCGATTTTCAATGTTGGATACGGGGTTATTAATTATTCGGGTTGTCATTGGTCTTTTGATGGTCGGTCATGCAACACAAAAGCTATTTGGCTGGTTTGGCGGATACGGACTTAAAGGAACAGGGGGCTGGCTGGAATCGATAGGCATGAAGCCGGGAGTACCGATGGCGCTTGCCGCTGGTCTTATCGAATTGGGCGGAGGCTTATTGTTCGCAGCAGGTTTCGTAACGTGGCTTGGAGCAGCGCTTATTATCATTACCATGCTCATTGCAATTGTTAAAGTTCACGGTGCTAACGGCCTTTGGGTGACGCAGAACGGCTACGAATACAATTTAGTATTGCTTGCCGTCGCACTGGGTGTGGCGTTCACGGGTGCCGGCGCTTATTCGATTGACGCTTTGCTCTCTTAATTAATTAATCATGAAAAACAGCCTCCGCAGATGAACCTTAGCTCTCACACAGAGCAACGTTCATCGGAGCCAGTACTGGCTCTGGAGGCTGTCTTCTTATGTTTAGATGCGAATAATGGCCAGTCCAGCAATCATGCAGGCGAAGGCAGCCCACTGTACGGCATTTAACCTTTCCTTGTATACAATAATGGCACCTAACGCAACGACTAAGCTATTGGTGGCAAAGATGGGTGCCGCCAGATTAGCAGGTCCTGTAGCTAACGCGATAGCGTACAATTGCAGACCGCCATAAGAGAATAGGCCGGCTAGCAGCCCGAGCTTCATCCCGGTTGCTGCAGCTAGTCTGTCAGTGCGAGAGTGAAGCAGCGGGCGAATAAACCAGAGCAGCGACAAGGCGTATCCGATAAAAAGAACCGGAGCGCTTGGCAGTCCAAGCTCTTCTGTTATTTTTAGTCCGCCGTTGCGAAAGGCGAACAGGATAACCGCGACACCCACGAGAATGAACCAGCGTTTCTCGATTGTTGAACGTGAGTTATTTTTCCTATAGGAAATCATCGCTACCGCCAGCAAGAGCAGAACAATGCCAATTGCTTCATTCCAATGAATTCGCTCTCCGTAAGCGAATGTTCCCAAGGCTACGACCAGTACAATGTTCAAATTGGTTAATGGGGAGGTCAAGCTGGCGGGGCCACACTCCAGCGCTTTCATAAATACGGCGTTGCCGATCGCTGAGCCGGCTCCAATGATGATGCCCGCGATCCAAATCCGATAATCGGCGAGCAGACTAAGTGTCCCTTCCATAGCGGCATGGATACCAAAGCCCGCCGTTCCAGATATATAAAGGCCTAGCAGCAGAATGTTGGCATTTCCGCCGCGCATTTGGCTTACTTTCATCCACCAGCCAGCCAAGCCGAAGAGCAAGGCACTGCCGATGGCAATTGCCAGCCACATCATCGTCAATCAACCCCCGAAGTCATATAAGATCAAAATTTGTTACACAAATGAAATAGTTCTGTTACGGTGTGTACATATTAATGGGCTATTATAATAAACAAGACCCCCTTTTAATATATCCTTTAGGACCTGCGATCGCGCGGGTCCACTTTTTTTGTCCGGAATCGAATAAAAAGGGCCTGCTGTTCCCGGTAATCGGGTCTGCAGAGCCCTCAAATGTACAATAATGCTTAGAGCGGAACGATGATTTTTTGTTTTCTCCGGTAAAAGACCCACTGTTTAAAGCCGATCTCCTTCAAACGCTTCTGTACGAGCTCCCATTCATCGCCGACCCGGCCAGGAATATGTGCATCGGATCCAAACGTTACATTCACTCCAAAATGAAGTGCTCGTTCCAAAATTTCATCCGAAGGATACCAGCCGCCAACATCTTTGGTGCTGCCGGAAGTGTTAATTTCAATGGAGACATCCTCGCCTGCAATGACCCGCAGCGTCTCGTCGATGTCTTCATGGGCAGGAATTTCGGAAAATTGCGGATAGTAGCCTTTCATCGCGTCAATATGGCCCAACACTTGGAACAGTCCAGTGCGTGCAGATTGGCGTATCAGATCATAATACAGCTGTTTTTCCTCGACATGACGTTTCTCCGATAGACCTTTCCAACGATTACGGTTGAAAATGCTTACTCCGCTAACTTGATGAACGGAGCCGATAATGTAATCAAACGGAATTTCCGCGTATGCCTTGCGGTAAATATCGATATACTCCGGGAAGAAGTCCGACTCCATGCCTAGCAGCACCTCAATACGGTCTTGGTACTGTACCTTCAACCGTTGAACTTCTTCAATATAGCTGGCAAATTCGCTGCGCGCCATCGCAATGCCGGGAAACGGCTGGTCTTGTTCGTGAGCGAAAAAAGGCGAGTGATCAGAAATGCCGATTACTTGCAGTCCTGCGTCAATGGCAGCTGTCACATAGTCTTCAATCGTTCCGACCGCATGGCCGCAACGTTCATTATGCGTGTGTAAGTCAAATTTCATGTCGTGGAACCTCCTCCGGCAATGGCGGGTAATGGGATAGGAAAGCCATACTCTGCGTAATCGTTAAAAGCATTATTCGCTGCTGATAAATTGATGCTCCGGCATCCCCTTCAAATCGCTTAAAAACTGCTGCATCGCTGTATTTAAATATTTGCCGGATTTATAGACGACACCTACCGGATGGGTAATCTCGAGTTCAGTTACCTTAATCATGCGGAGAGAGCCCCGCTTTAATTCATTGGCAATCGAAAGCTTGGATACGACGGCTGCGCCAAGATTGATCTCAACCATTCGTTTTATTTCTTCACTGCTCGACAGTTCCATGACGATGTTCGGCTGTATGTTGTACTTGCGGAAGATTCGATCCAAAAACCGGCGCCCTAGCGTATCTGGAGCCAGCATAATAAACGGAATATCTTTGAGCGTTTCAAACTTCGTATGTGTGAGATGGCTCAAGGGATGTGCAGGCGATACGACCAGTTCGAAGGTATCGAAGTAAAGGGTGGAAGAATCAACATGCGGCGGTTTATCCGTCAAGTATGTAATGCCGATATCGACGCTGCCGTTCTCGACGCTAGTCATTACCTGTGAAGAGGGCATGGTATGAATCGTTGTTTTAATAAGCGGAAATTGGTTTTGGAAATAAGACAGTACCCTGGGCAAAAGCTGAATGGCAATCGAAGAGGTCGTTCCGATTAGTATATGCCCTTGCGGGGTAGAGCTTAGATCTGACAGCTTTTGTTTCAGTTCCTCTACAATCGATAGAATGCGTTCCGCATGTTCGAGGAATACTTGTCCATGATCTGTTAATGTGACGGGCTGGTTGCGATCGATTAGCACCGTTTTGAATTCGTCCTCCATCGTCCGGATCTGTGCGGACACGGCGGGCTGTGTCAGGTTCAGTAATTCTCCTGCCTTGCGGAAGCTCATCGTTTTGGATATCGTGAGGAGCGTCTCAAGCTGGCTGATATTCATCTCAATCCCCCCTTTGGAAGATATGCGCTTTGACATTGATTATATTTATTATAATGGAATTGCCGGCATACAGCAAAAAAATGGCGATTCCATTTGGGTAAGCCGTCCCAAAATGGTATAATGGATGTATACCGATAAAGATTATACGGTTACTAATAGTTGAAAGGTACGGGTGCTACAATGGCGAATATTTATGGTAATTTGACAGAACTAATTGGCAACACACCATTGCTAGAGCTGGCCAATTATACGAAGCGGGAACAGACTGGAGCTTCGATCGTGGCGAAGCTTGAATATTATAATCCTGCCGGCAGCGTGAAGGACCGGATTGGCTTCGCGATGATCAAGGATGCGGAGGAACGCGGCCTTTTGAAGCCGGATTCCGTCATTATCGAACCAACCAGCGGTAATACGGGGATCGGCCTCGCTTTTGCGGCGGCGGCGCTCGGATACCGGCTCATTATCATATTGCCGGAATCGTTTAGTGCGGAGCGGAGAAAGCTGCTCAAGGCGTTAGGCGCCGAGCTTGTGCTCACTCCTGCTTCAGAGGGAATGATGGGCGCGATCAAGAAAGCGGAGGAGCTTGCTGAGGAAATTCCGAATGCATTCATTCCGCAGCAATTCGAAAATCCGGCAAATCCGGCCATTCATAAAAAGACAACAGCGGAAGAAATTTGGAAGGATACGGATGGCGCGGTCGATATTTTTGTCGGCGGTGTAGGCACTGGCGGTACGATTTCTGGTGTTGGCAGCCGGTTGAAGGAGCTCAAGCCATCGGTGCAAATCGTGGCGGTTGAGCCGCACAGTTCCCCAGTATTGTCGGGCGGCACCCGCGGTGTCCACCAGATCCAAGGAATTGGAGCCGGTTTTGTGCCTGGCAACTTCAATGGCGACGTAGTGGATGAGATCATTACCGTGAAGAACGAGGACGCAATTCTGACTGCACGCCGTTTGGCGAAGGAAGAAGGGCTGCTCGTCGGCATTTCCTCTGGCGCAGCAGTTAAAGCAGCTACAGAGCTGGCACAACGTCCTGAGAACAAGGGCAAGATGATCGTTGTTCTGCTCCCTGATACGGGTGAGCGCTACTTGTCGACCAACCTCTTTGAGGAAGACTAGGCTCGCCAGAAGCATGAATAAAAAGAAAAGCACGAATGGATGCTGTATAGTTGGGACTGACCCCCATTTGTGAGACAGGGATCAAAACACCTTCAAGTTTAAACGGCCAGTCGGCTGTATTCAATCGGCGACTGGTTCTTTAGTTTCGTTTGAATACGAATTGCGTTATAATAAGTGATGTAGTCTCGAACGGTCTGTTCAACGATTGCCGTCGTTGTATGGGTCAACCCTTCGAGGTAGAACGTTTCAGACTTTAGTGTGGAATGAAACGATTCAATGGGGGCATTATCAGCGGGCGTTCCCTTGCGGGACATGCTCATGGTAATGCCTTTTCCTTTTACAGCTTCCTGATACCCTAGCGACGTGTAGACGCTGCCCTGATCGCTATCCGTAACGGAATTTATGCTCAGTGCAGAGTTCTCGAATCTCTTCAACCATGCTGTCCAATGGCCGAGTTTCGTTTTTTGCTCTCCATCGGTAATAGGTAGCACGTGGCACACCCAGCCATGCACAAGCTTTGGTGATCGTAACTTCCCCGTGAATCAACTCAACCAGTTCAACTATGATTTTTGGTGACAACTCCTTTCCATTTCCTTGTACTTTTTTAGCACATCTATTTGCTGCTTTAAGAACCGATTCTCCGCCTTTATTTGCTCCAGTTCCGAGGTAAACTCGGGTCCTTTACCGTAGCTGTATTGTTTGCCTACAGGTTGCTCCAAGCGGTTTAATTCGCCCTTGCGGTACCATCGCATCCAGGTTTCTAATTGCGTCTTATTTCGTATGCTCAGCTGCTCCATGACCTCTTTCACTGGAACTCCTTTTATTCTCAATTCAATGGCTTTCATTTTTGTTTCCACTGGGTAACTTACTCGTGTTGCCAACGTAAAAACACCTCCAAGGTTGTCTCCATATCTTACGACATGGTTGCATTTTCTTGAAGGTGTTTTAATTTGTCTCACGCTAAGGGGTCAGTCCCGTTGTACAGCGCGGGATTCGTGCTTTTTTCTTTCCAACATTAGAAGCAAGAACGTCAACAACAACAACCACTAACACTAAATCCTCATTTACTCAAAACCGGGTCTGCCACCAATGCTCATTTACCCTCCACACTCTGTCAAACTGCAAAAATACATTTTGCATAGGGAAAATTCCGCGAAAACAAAGTTCAAACTGCAAAAATGCAGTTTGACGAGCCCAAAACCGCCAAAATGAGGCGAAATGGACGAACCAAACTGCACTTTTACATGTTGAGCCGCCAAAATGACCCAAAATCGGCTAAACAAACTGCACATTTACATTTTGGCGGCCGCCAGCCAACGATTTTGCGGAGTAGAGCCGGCCCAAGCCGCTTAAAGCCAATTTTTCTTGCGGAAAATAAAGAACATACCAAAGCCGAGCAGCATCATAATGCCGAGCAAAATGTATGAGCCGCCGCGCATATGCAGGCCGGGAATGAAATCGAAGTTCATCCCGTAAATACCGGTAATGAACGTAAGCGGCATGAAGATCGTCGTCATCGCGGTAAACACCCGCATGATTTCATTGGCTCTCGCCGAGATACTCGACTGATAAGCCTCGCGTAAGTTGCCCATAAGCTCGCGGTACGTATCGAAGGACTCGGCGATTTTGACCGCATTTTCATAAATATCGCTAAAATATTTTTGCAGCTGATCGTCGATCAGCTTCAAGTCTTTCTTATTTAAAGTGGCGATTACGTCCTTTTGCGGACCTAGCACTTTTTTGAGCCATAATATTTCGCCGCGCAGACCGATAATTTCATTCAGGTGCGATTTTTTCGTGTGCATCAGAATGTCTTCTTCAAGTGTCTCAATCCGAGTGTCGATTCGATCGCCGACAAGAAAATAGTTATCGACCACGATATCGACCAGATGATACAAGAAGTAATCGGGACGGTTAACCTCCTGCTCCCACAAGACAGGCTTTAAGGAGCGGAGCTCGTTAATTTTTTGCTTCGTTACGGTTATGATATAATGGCGTCCGAGAAAAATGTTCAATGCCCGGAGAAAGATTTCCTCATCGTCAAACCGGATGCTGTTAATCACGATAAAATAATGGTTTTCATAAACTTCGATTTTTGGACGCTGCTCTTCTTCACTTAAGCAATCCTCTACGGCCAAATCATGCATGCCGAATAACGGCTGAAGGACAGCCAAGTCCTCTACGTCGGCATCTATCCAATAGAAGCCTTTTGCTGCGGGGAGCAGCGTTTCATTAATATCCTCAACAGGAGTAAATACTCCATCATGTACGAGACGAATTTTCATCCCTTGCATCTCCTCTCTTGATAAACGGAGAACTGCCGGATGAAAAGTGCTTTCGGGACGGTTACGTAAGACACCGTAAAGCCCAATTTCGCTTTCGATCCGGCAGATACCGTATTCGATTGTTGTCAGGCTTAGGTCGGTCGCCTTCCATGTCCGTATGCACTCCTTTGCTAAATCATCTAGAATCGGGTATAATCCACAATCCTTGTCTAGTATACTCCTGCTGTGCATTTACATTCAAGAAGAAAAAGAGGCGTGGTTTGCTATAGCTTATGCTACAATCCTTCTTGACGCGAATGCCAGAATCCATTAAAGTTAAGAATAAGAACTGGAATTGAAGTGCATAACCAAATAGATCAACTTTCTTATCAAGAGCAGGCGGAGGGACTAGCCCGATGAAGCCCGGCAACCGGCGTAAGCACGGTGCTAATTCTTGCGGAGACCAATTTTATTGGGTTTCTGAGAGATGAGAGAGGCGGAAGCTTTATTTCTTGAGCGTACGACCTTTTCTCACTGCAGAAAGGGTCTTTTTGCGCTTTAAATACCCAGACTGAGTTAAAGGAGTGAATCGTATGCCGATTAAAGTGCCAGATCATTTACCAGCGAAAGAAGTATTAAACAACGAAAACATTTTTGTGATGGATGAGAGCACCGCCTATCATCAGGACATTCGTCCATTGCGGATTGTTATTCTGAATCTGATGCCGACTAAAGAAACGACCGAGACGCAACTTCTGCGCCTGATCGGCAACACACCGCTGCAAGTGGAAGCGGTACTGCTTCATCCAAAGACACACACGTCGAAAAACACGTCGGCGGATCATTTGGAATCCTTTTACAAAACATTCGACGAAATTTCCCATGAATATTATGACGGGATGATTATAACCGGCGCACCGGTGGAACATTTGAATTTCGAAGATGTTAATTATTGGGATGAGCTGAAGGACATTATGGAATGGAGCAAAAAGCACGTCACTTCGACCTTCCATATCTGTTGGGCCTCGCAGGCGGGACTCTACCATCATTATGGCGTTCCGAAATATGAGCTTGATGATAAAATTTTCGGCGTGTTCCCTCACACAATCGAGAAGCGGAATGTTAATCTGCTTCGCGGCTTCGACGAAATGTTCTACGTTCCGCAATCGCGGCACACGGAAGTCCGGCGTGAAGATATTGAGAAAATCGAGGAGCTGGAAGTATTGTCGGAATCGGAAGAATCCGGCGTCTATATTGTAGCTTCAAAGGATGGCAGACAAATTTTTGTCAGCGGGCATTCCGAGTACGATCCGCTTTCGCTGAAATTCGAGTATGACCGCGATAAGGCGAAAGGACTGGCGATTGACGTTCCGAAGAACTATTTCCCGGGTGATAATCCGGAGCGTCTGCCGCTTTCGACATGGCGAGCGCATGCCAATCTGCTTTACTCGAACTGGCTCAACTATTATGTATACCAGCAAACGCCTTATGAATTAGGCGCAGGCATATAAGAGAGACGAAGGAGCGTATCGAATTTATGAAAATCGAAAGTCATTTGGCGCAGATCGGTTCCATTAAGGAGCCAGTTACGGGAGCGGTAAGCTTCCCGATTTACCAATCCACCGCTTTTCGTCATCCGCAACTTGGACAAAGCACTGGTTTTGACTATGCTCGTACGAAAAGTCCGACACGTTCCGTTCTTGAAGAAGCAGCAGCTAAGCTCGAGTCTGGAGATGCAGGCTTTGCCTGTAGCTCCGGCATGGCAGCGCTGCAAACGATTTTTGCGCTGTTCAGCCAAGGCGACCACCTTATCGTTTCACTTGACCTTTATGGCGGTACATACCGTCTGCTGGAGAGGATCATGTCGAGATTTGGAGTTACGGCCTCCTATGTGGACACGAATGATCTGGATGCCATAAATGAGCTATGGCAGCCGAATACGAAGGCTGTACTCATTGAGACGCCAACCAATCCTTTGATGATGATTACCGATATCGAGCGCGTAGCGTCATGGGCAAAAGCGAAAGGGCTGTTGACCATTGTCGACAACACGCTGCTGACACCTTTCTTCCAGCGCCCGATTGAGCTTGGAGCGGATATCGTCATTCATAGTGCGACCAAATACTTGGGCGGGCACAATGATGTACTAGCTGGACTTATCGTGACCAAAGGCAAAGAGCTTTCGGAACAAATGGCTTTCCTTCATAATTCGATTGGTGCCGTTCTTGGGCCGCAAGATTCCTGGCTGCTAATGCGCGGGATGAAGACACTCGCTTTGCGCATGGAGCGTCATCAATATAACGCAACTAAAATCTCGGAATATTTGCAGGGGCATTCTGCAGTGGAAGAAGTTTATTATCCCGCTCTGCCTCATCATCCGAACCATGATATTCAGAATAAACAGTCCTCCGGCAACACCGGTATTTTCTCCTTCCGCTTAAAGGATGCCCGTTATGTGGAGCCGATTTTGCGTCATGTTAAGCTGATTGCTTTCGCTGAAAGCTTGGGTGGTGTGGAATCACTGATGACGTATCCGGCGGTGCAGACGCATGCAGACATTCCGGAAGAAATTCGCCGCCAAATCGGTGTCGACGACCGGCTTCTCCGTTTCTCAGTCGGCATCGAGCATGTGGACGATCTAATCGGAGATTTGGAACAGGCGCTAGCCGCAGCGAAACAGGAAATTGGGGAGGAATAGCAGAATGGCAGACAGAAACAACCCGGACAAAATCGCTAGCCGCAGCTTTTCGACAAAGCTGCTTCACTTCGGCGCTGAAATCGATGAGCAAACGGGCGCTTCGAGCACGCCGATTTTTCAAGCATCAACGTTCCATCATCATGATGTATTTAACCCGCCGCATCATGATTACAGCCGTTCAGGCAATCCAACCCGTGAAGCGCTTGAGAATTATATTGCGCTGCTTGAGGGCGGAACACGCGGATTTGCATTCGCGTCCGGCATGGCTGCTATTTCGACGACTTTCCTGCTGTTCTCGGCTGGCGATCACCTTATCGTAACGGAGGATGTATACGGCGGAACTTACCGTTTCCTGACAACAGTGCTGAGCAGACTTGGCATTGAGACGACATTTGTCGATATGACTGATTTTGAAGCGGTAAAAGCTGCGATCCAGCCAAATACGAAGGCGGTATTTATTGAGACGCCATCCAACCCGACGCTGAAAATCACCGACATTAAGCTCGTCGCAGATTGGGCGAAAGAGAACGGCTTGCTGTCGCTGCTCGACAACACATTCATGACCCCATACCATCAGCGTCCGTTTGAACAAGGCATTGATATCGTGGTGCATAGCGCGACGAAGTTCTTAAGCGGTCATAGCGATGTATTGGCTGGACTTGCCGTAACGAAGGATGAAGCGTTGGGCAAAAGACTCTATGCACTGCAAAACGGTCTCGGCTCTGTATTGAGTGCTCATGAGTGCTGGCTGCTGATGCGCGGCATGAAGACGCTGCAAGCACGGATGGAGCATAGCGAACGCAGTGCCCTCAGACTTGCGGAATGGCTGTCGAATCATCCTGAAGTGGAACACGTCTACTATCCAGGGCTGCCGGATCATCCTGGACGTGAAATTCATGAGCGCCAATCGGCAGGTTATGGAGCGGTTGTCTCCTTCGACGTCGGCAGCGGGGATCGTGCAAAAGCGCTGTTGAACCGGATCGAGCTTCCGCTCGTAGCCGTCAGCCTTGGCGCGGTAGAGAGCATCCTGTCGTATCCGGCGATGATGTCTCACGCAGCGATGCCGCGGGAGGTGCGCCTTCAACGCGGAATTACCGATGGCATTCTTCGCTATTCCGTTGGTCTTGAGGATGTTGAGGATCTGATTGTTGATCTGGATGCGGCATTGCGCGCATAATAAATAATGGAGTATAGCTTCCTGATATAGGGCGCTGTACTCCTTTTTTGCTGAGGATGCGTTCGCTTAATTGCCACATTCACAGGGGTGTCAGACTAGTCGGAATTATGTTAGGATGAAATTGGAGCATGTAATGAACGGTTAATTAGGAGGTGTTGCGTAGTGGCAACGATTGACTATATTTTAGATAAAGCGCTGAGAGGCGAACGCATAAGCTTTGAAGAATGCGTCACACTGTTTGAATCCGATGAAATCGAGAAGATGGGGCATGTCGCCAATCAGCTGATGCTGAGAAAGCATCCAGATCCGGTTACGACCTTCGTTGTAGGACGCAACGTCAATTATACAAATATTTGTGATGTTTATTGCCGGTTTTGTGCATTTTATCGTGCGCCGGGGTCCAAGGAAGGCTATGTACTTCAGGACGAGACGATTTTGAGCAAAATTCAGGAAACGATTGACGTCGGCGGCACCGAAATTTTGATGCAAGGCGGCACGAATCCGGATTTGCCATTTACTTATTACACGGATTTGCTTCGTAAAATCAAAACGAATTTCCCTGACATTACGATGCACTCCTTCTCTCCTGCAGAAATTCAGAAGATGAAAGACGTGTCTGAAGGTTTGTCGCTGGATGAGGTTATTCGCCAGCTTCATGAAGCCGGACTGGATTCCCTTCCAGGCGGTGGAGCTGAAATTCTGGATGACCGTACCCGTCGCAAAATCAGCCGGATGAAGGGCTCATGGACCGATTGGATGGACGTCATGAAATCCGCGCATCGTCATGGCATGAATACGACCGCTACGATGGTTTACGGCTTTGGCGAAACGATGGAAGAGCGGGCGCTGCACTTACTGCGTATACGTGACGCGCAAGACGAATGCATTGCAAACGGTTATGATTCGACAGGATTTTTGGCCTTTATTTCTTGGCCATTCCAGCCGGACAACACCAATATGAAGCGGGAGAAAGCGAAGCCCGAGGAATATTTGAAAGTTGTTGCGGTAAGCCGCATCATGCTGGACAACATCGATAACTTCCAATCTTCATGGGTAACGATGGGGCCAGAAATGGGCAAATTGTCGCTTTCCTACGGCTGCAACGATTTCGGCAGCACGATGATTGAAGAGAACGTCGTATCGGCAGCGGGCACGACCCATAAAGTAAATATTGAACTTATTCTTCAATTAATTCGCGAGGCTGGTAAAACGCCGGCGCAGCGTGATACGAAATATAATATTTTGAAGGTCTACTCCGAATCGGAGAAGGCTGAAAATGATTTTATTATGCAGAACTAGCGGAAGCTTTCAGCCCCGTCTTCGCCCAGCGAAGACGGGGTTTTCTTATTGAAATGAGGACGTTCAGAAAGGTATTTGAAGCCCCTATACTTCCCAAACTCTACATCGTATATCCCCTACCCTAGGGCCATATACTTAAGAAGGGAAATGAAAGGGGTGAGCTCATGGAGCTGTTTACCGTAACACTGCCTCCTGCGCGGGAGCATGAAGCAGCTGAGCTGGCAAAGCTGATGAATGAATATGCCGCCAACGATTTACATATCGCAGCAGAAACGAATGAACCAATAATTCAATTCAAACTTTTGAAGGATGGAGAGCCCCATGTAACCTGTCATGCGCTCTTGCCCCATTTTCAATTGGCTGAACATAGTCAACAGGTATATCTGACTGCTTCGAAGGCGATTGCCGAATTTATCGTAGCCCACATGGAGCCGCAAATATTGGCTAGGATTATCCGCCGCAACTATAAGGGCAATTACGCCGTTGATGCCCCTATGATCGAGAAATATTGCCATGAGCTGCTGCATGGAAAAGAATGGGATGGGCTGGGGACGAAGTTTCTTGATGCGGACCGGCAGCGGCGAAAAACGAAGGTCGCGGATGAGATCGAGCTATTTTTACAGGAGAATACATGGCTGGATCTAGCGGGTCTAACGACGTTCAGGCTTCAGCACTATCGCAAAGAGCTGGCTGAAATTGTCGAGTATGCGCTCGATGAATATGTGCTGGATAAGCAATACCAGGAGTTTATCTCGCTGCTCAAATATTTTGTCGGGCTCCAGGATTCCAAAGTACCTATCGTTCACCTTGTCCATAAAGGCAATCATGAATTTGTCATGTATAATGACAAGTTTCAGCTATTCGAGCCTAAACCTCATTCCGATCGGATGGTCGCGGAAATGCTGGAGACGGAGATGAACATTGAGGATATGGTCATTAGCTCGTTGATTGCCGTATCGCCGAAAACCATCATGATTCATACCCGGCAGCCTGACATGCAGGTCATACGTACGATCGAGACGATTTTCGACAACAGGGTATCAGTCTGTACACAATGCAGCGCCTGCAGTCCATCCTTCGAGTCGATTAATGACGGCATTCAGCCTTGATTCGATGGATATTACAATATATTCCATATGACTATTGACCGGACAGTCATTGAGGACTATAATATTGGACATAAGCAATGAAATGCAAACAGCAATGACAAAGCCATGCATTTGTCTCATCATGCCGGTTCAGAGAGAGGAAACGAGGCTGAAATTTCCTTCAGGCAAGAGCGGATGTACCCCTTTGTAGCTGTACGGTTGAAAGCGGGAAACCGTCTGTAAGCCGTACCGGATTCTCTCCGTTACCAGAGCATACAAGGACAGCGGTTAGCTTTATTAGAAAGCGGTCGCAGTCGAAGTAGGGTGGAACCACGGGTATAGAAGCACTCGTCCCTTTGCGGGATGCGTGCTTTTTTTGCGTTCATTTGAATGTTGAAATCTATGCTTTTCCCGCGCAGCTAAATTTATAATAAGAAAAGGATGAATAACATGTCTGTTCAAGTTACTTTTCCAGACGGCGCCGTTCGCGAATACGCCGCAGGAACGACGATCGAAGAGGTTGCTGGCTCCATTAGCCCTGGACTTCGCAAAAACGCAATTGCCGGCAAGCTGAACGGCAAAGTTGTGGACGTATATACGCCAATCGAGGAAAATGCCGCTGTTGAGATCGTTACCGTTGAATCAGCGGACGGTCTTGAGGTTTATCGCCATAGTACGGCCCACCTGCTGGCTCAAGCGATCAAACGTCTGTACAGCGACGCCGACGTCAAACTGGGCATTGGTCCGGTAATCGAAGACGGCTTCTACTACGATATCGATATGGAGCATTCGTTGACGCCTGAAGATTTGACGAAGCTGGAGAAGGAAATGGAACGCATCGTCCAGCAAAATCTCGACATTCGCCGCCGCGTTGTAAGCCGCGATGAAGCGGTCGCTATTTTCACCGATATCGGCGACAATTTGAAGCTTGAACTGATTCGCGACTTGCCAGTGGACACCGAGCTTACGATTTATGACCAAGGCGAGTTCTTCGATCTGTGTCGCGGACCGCACTTGCCGTCTACAGGCCGCATCAAATCGTTCAAGCTGCTGAGCGTTGCAGGCGCATACTGGCGCGGCGATTCCAAGAACAAAATGCTGCAGCGTATTTACGGCACTGCTTTTGCCAAAAAAGCGCAGCTGGACGAGCATCTTCATTTCCTGGAGGAAGCGAAAAAACGTGATCACCGCAAACTTGGCAAAGAGTTGAAAATGTTTACGTTCTCCCGCGAAGTTGGCCAAGGTCTGCCGCTATGGCTGCCAAACGGTGCGAAGGTTCGCCGTACTTTGGAACGTTACATCGTCGACTTGGAAGAGCGTTTGGGCTACGAGCATGTCTACACGCCTGTATTGGCCAATGTAGAGCTTTATAAAATCTCCGGCCACTGGGAGCACTACAGCGAGGATATGTTCCCGCCGATGGCGCTTGATAATGAAGAGCTCGTACTTCGTCCGATGAACTGCCCTCACCATATGATGGTGTTCAAAAGCGATATGAGAAGCTACCGTGATCTGCCGGTTCGTATTGCCGAGATGGGCACGATGCACCGTTACGAAATGTCCGGTGCACTGACAGGTCTTCACCGTGTACGCGCGATGACGCTGAATGACGCGCATATTTTCTGTCGTCCGGA
Organism: Paenibacillus radicis (ex Gao et al. 2016); assembly: GCF_014641555.1. Taxonomy (GTDB): domain Bacteria; phylum Bacillota; class Bacilli; order Paenibacillales; family Paenibacillaceae; genus Pristimantibacillus; species Pristimantibacillus radicis. The sequence continues at coordinate 201,212 of NZ_BMHY01000006.1, read as the reverse complement.
TCAAATCAAGGAAGAGTTTGCGCGCGTCGTCAACCTCATTCGCAAAGTTTACGAGGATTTCGGCATTAAAGATTATCGTTTCCGTCTTTCCTACCGTGATCCGCAGGATACCGAGAAATATTTCCAAAACGATGAGATGTGGGAAACATCCCAGCGTATGCTCCGCGAAGTAGTAGAAGAGCTGGGTCTGCCGTTCTTCGAAGCGGAAGGCGAAGCGGCGTTCTACGGTCCGAAGCTGGACGTTCAGATCAAGACGGCGCTTGGCAAAGAAGAGACGCTGTCGACTGCGCAGCTGGACTTCCTGCTGCCTGAGCGCTTCGAGCTGGAATACATCGGTGACGACGGTAAAAAACACCGTCCGGTCGTTATCCACCGGGGTATCATCAGTACGATGGAGCGGATGACTGCCTTCCTGCTGGAAAACTTTGCAGGCGCGCTGCCGCTCTGGCTGTCGCCGGTTCAAGCGAAGATCATTCCAGTATCGACAGCTTACGAGGCTTATGCCCGCGACGTGGAAGAGCAATTGCGCAATGCCGGCGTTCGCGTAGAAAGCGACCTGCGTAACGAGAAGCTTGGCTATAAGATCCGCGAAGCGCAGCTGGAGAAAATTCCGTACATGCTCGTTGTCGGCGACAATGAAGCGCAATCCGGCTCTGTATCGATCCGTAAGCGCGGCGAAGGCGATATTGGCGCTAAGGCAGTTGCTGAGCTGATTGAACTGCTGCAAGGCGAGATCGCTGCTAAGACGATCTAAAAAATACCGAATAAAGCTTGTGCCATTAGGGAAATCTTCTTCTGAGGAGGAAGCTGCCCAAATGGTTACAAGCTTTTTTTTGTTTTTAAATCAGAAGATACGGATTACATTAGTCATGTTTATCGCCTTCGGAACGCTCGCATCTGCTTCACCCGACGCCTATGCGCAAGGGGAGAAAGAGCAGGCGGTTGCCTCCGTGAAGGTGGTGGCGACCGGCTATACAGCAGGCGTCGAATCTACCGGCAAAAAGCCTGGTCATCCGCAATATGGCATTACGTACTCAGGTGTAAAGGTTCACCGGGGTCAAGTGTCGACGGTTGCCGCTGATACAAAGCTGTTTCCTATTGGAACGCTGCTGTATATACCCGGGTATGGCTACGGTGTTGTAGCCGACACAGGCTCCGCCATCAAAGGGCACCGGATCGATCTTTACTTCGAGACGGTAAAAGAGGTGTACGCCGAGTGGGGTAAAAAAACGGTTACGGTTCAGGTGCTGCGCAAAGGCTCCGGCAAGCTTTCGCAGGCTTGGTTGAACGATATAAATCGGGCGGTCGAAGCGGGAAAACCGCTGCCTCAAGCTTACATTGAATCGTGAAATATGAACGCATATTAATCGGGTGCTTTGCCATACTAGTATGGGAGGTGACGATAACAATGGCTAAAAACAAAAACAACAAAAATCAAAACAACAACAACTTAAACGCTGAATTCGCTGAAGAATTCAACCAAGGCAACGCAGCAAACAAGAACGCAAACAACAATGCAAACAACGCAACACAAAATACGCAAAAGTAATCCCATAACGGGAAAAAGCAAGAGGAACCGGGTAAAGCCGGTTCCTCTTTTTATTTGAACAAAAAAACAGTTTTCAAAACGTGCCTTTTTATTGTATGATAGACAATGTTAGTAAATATAACATGACAAGTTGGGTGAACGGTTATGACGGATCCGATTGTTTATACGAATTATACAGCTGCACACCATCGTAAAGCGGCTGAAGTATTGCCATTCATCGATGCCTATGTAATGAAGAAGGAACAGGAAATTATCGAAATCGAGCAGATGGTGGAGCGCTACGAGAAGCGCCGGATGAAGGAAGAGCGCGCCTATCAATCCATGTCTACTTTTCGCCGCTTGCTGTCCGGCCGCAAGCCTGATCATCATCTAGCTGTCGAATATATTCATTTTGTGAAAAAACCGATGGAGAAGGTACGGGAGCTGCGTCAAGAAATCGAGAATGCCCGGTCCATTCAATCAAGCTCTTCTCCTGGTGATATGGTGTCGGTATCTTCCGGGCTGGCTAATGAGCTGCGCCAAGCCTAACGTAACAAAGCGGTATCACGCTGTCCAATAAAAGCAAACGAAACGAAAAAACGTTGTCACCGTATGAAGCGGAGACAACGTTTTTTAATGCGTTTTAGTTTCCGTTTTTTACACGGTCCAGATCAATGAAATCGCTGTTGTCGCTATAGGCAGGGACGCCGTGAATACCGACGTCAAGTCCGATTAGCTCTTCATCTTTGGATACTCTGACCGGCATGATCTTACGAATTAGCCATAGGAACAGCCAGGTAATGGCGAAGCCCCAGACAGCAACGGTTGCGAGACCGAGAGCCTGTACGCCAAGCAAGCTCCAACCTCCGCCATAGAACAGGCCGTAGTAGCCTTGACCTACATTAGCAGTCAGCTCGGGAACGGCGAACAACCCGACAGCAAGTGTACCGATGCTGCCGCTTATGCCGTGAACGGCGAAAGCGCCAACGGGATCGTCGATCTTTTTTCGCTCCAGCATCTCGGTTGCAAGCACCATGGCGATTCCGCATACTGCGCCGATCAGAATGGCTACGCTATCGGAGACGAAGGCACAGCCGGCCGTAATGCCGACAAGTCCAGCCAGCGATCCGTTGATTACCATTGGAGGATCTGCTTTCTTATAACGCAGCATCGTGAACAGGATGCAAGTTGCTCCGCCCGAGGCTGCCGAGAGCATCGTTGTGATGGCAATATGCCCGATCCCGGAATGGGTAGCGCTGAGCGTGCTGCCAGCGTTGAAGCCAAACCATCCGAACCAGAGAATAAAGGCGCCTACGGATGCAAGGGGAAGGTTGGACGGAGGGACGATGTTGACTTTGCCGTCCGGCATGAACTTGCCGATCCGCGGTCCGATGAAGATTGCTGCCGCTAAAGCTGCAAAACCGCCGAGACCATGTATAACTGCTGAACCTGCAAAGTCGATCATGCCAAGCTTGCCAAGCCAGCCGCTGCCCGACCATACCCAGTGTCCAGCCAGCGGATAGATTAGACCTGTCATTGCAATCGTGAATAGAATGTAGGCGCGGAAATGAATGCGTTCGGCAACGGCTCCCGACACGATAGAGATGACGGCGATGACGAAGGCGCATTGGAACAGCCAATACGTCTCATTAGAGATGTTGAGCACGATATGAGAGAGATCGCCTTTCATTAGGAAACCGCTCGTTCCGAATAGTCCGCCGATATCTTTGCCATACATAATGCCAAATCCGACTAAATAGAAGACAAGTGCTCCAAAAGCGATGTCGACAAACACTTTCATAATGATGCTGACCGCATTTTTCTGTCTGACGAAGCCGGCTTCCAGCAAAGCGAATCCGCCCTCCATCAGCAGGATCATGGCTGCCGTCAATACGACCCATATCGTATCCAGACCTCTAGACAGCTCGGTAATATCCATCGTTTGATCAACCTCTATTCTGTGGATAATCTGATGTAAGGTTTTTCTCTTCCTTCCAATCCGTTCATCATTATAAATAGATGAAGTCAGCTATGTCAACGAATTAACGTAATGTTTCATGACATGTCAGATCTAAATCCCGTAATTGCTGGAATGGATGAAAAATACTTCATCTCAGTCTAGAGACGGAGAACAAGTTCAATCGGCCGTCCCTTTTGAAGCCTGGCAGCTTTAGCTATACTAAATATACAAAGAATGAACGCATAGGCAGGAGATGAAAGTATATGAATGGAAATTTTATAAACCGGCTATTTATAGGGGTTATCGTTATTGCGGTTGGCGTTCTGTTTCTGCTCCGGCAGACGGGGCAGCTCGACTTCGATTTTAGTATAGGCCATCTTATATCCACTTATTGGCCTGTCCTTCTGATTTATTTCGGATTGCAGGGAGTTCTGTCAGGTGCCTTCAACGGTTCCGGCTCCGGCTGGTGGGGCGGAATTATGCTGTTGATCGGATTTGTTTTCCTAGGACGCAATCTGGATTGGTTCTCTTGGTCGGTAGGCGATATTGCTCCTTATATTTGGCCTATTATTATCATCTTAATCGGAATCAATATGATCCGGCGTCCTAAAAAACGGAAGCGCCGTTCGCATGCGCAGCCAAATGATGACTGGAAATCGTTTACCGGCTACAAAGAGCCTCAAGGACATGTACCGCCAGCGCCTCCGCTTCATCCTGATCCGACAAAGCCTGGCGAAGCGAATGAAGAAGAGCGGACTGAGCCAAAGCAAAAGCAAACCGGGTATGAGGACGACGTTAAGAAGCATCACGATCATTCGAAACGGCATGGCCGTCATCACCATCATCACCATGAGACGGAATATTGGAATTATGATTCCGATGCGCAGACACGCTCCGGCTTTATCGGCGATATTCATATCGGTCACGATTATTGGGAGCTGAAGCCGATGAATATCTCTCATTTTATCGGGGATACCGTTGTCGATCTGACGAAAGCGCAAATTCCATTCGGGGAAACGAGGCTTTGCATTTCCTCTTTCGTTGGCGACGTTAAAGTGTACGTTCCCAATGATTACGAGGTTGGCATTCAAGTGATATCCAGCGCTTTTGTAGGCGATGTAAAGATTTTGGGAGAGCGTGAAGGCGGGTTTTTCAAAAATGTAAACATCTATTCGCCGGCTTATAGCGATACGGATAAGCGGATTAAATTAGTCGTGAGCACATTCGTTGGCGACGTTCGAGTTACGAAGGTGGGGTAAAGGCTAATGATGGTGCGATTTCTGCGCAGCGGCAAATGGGAGCTTATTATTATGTTCGTCGCTTCTTCGGTTGCTGCGCTGCTGCTGGGGTTCGCAGTTTGGTTCGGATTGTCGTTTGAAGCGGGGCAGACGGAGACGCGGCTAGGTGCTGCATCCGTCTTTCTGCTTGTCAGTGCCGCTTTCGGCTATTGGGCCGGACAGCGGCTGCAACGCCGGCTGGATACGCTGCAGCTTGCCATGAAGCAAGCCAATAACGGAAACTATGAGGTCCGTATTACGGAGACTGGTGATCTTAACTTTATGGAGCTGTACCGGGAATTCAACGAGCTTGCCGTTCAGATGCAGGAGAGGATGAAACGGCTGCAGATGGTAGGCGAGGAGCAGGTGATGATCGCCACCTCCAATGAAGCGGCGGTGCTGGAGGAGCGCAAGCGTCTTGCCCGTGATCTTCATGATACGGTGAGTCAGCAATTGTTTGCGATGCATATGTGCGCCTCTTCGCTGCCGAAGCTGCAGGAGATTGACCGCGAGCGGGCGGCATCTGTGCTCGATCAGCTCATCCATATGTCTACGCTTGCTCAGAAGCAAATGCGCGTCTTTATTGCGCAACTGCGTCCGCTGGAACTGGAGGGGCAGACGCTGCGCGAAGCGCTCGACAAATGGTTCCCGGATTATTGCCGTCAGAACAGTTTGCAGGGAGCACTTGAGTGGCGGATTCAAGAGCCATTGACGGAAGCGAAGGAGCATCAGCTTTTTCTCATCGTACAGGAAGCGATGGCCAACGTCGTCAAGCATGCGGCTGCCCAAAGCTGCTCGTTGACGCTTGCTGAAACGGAGCGGCAAATTACGCTTAACCTTCAAGATGACGGGGCAGGCTTCCGGGTACAAGAAGTAAGACGAGGCTCTTACGGGTTGTCGACGATGCAGGAGCGGGCCCAGAAGCTGGGCGGCACCGCCGAAATTATTAGCAAGCCCGGGAGCGGGACGAGAGTGAAAGTAACCATTCCGAAAATTTGGCGAGGGAGCGAGCAGGATGAGTACAATGAACGGGAATGACAAGTTGAAGATCATGATCGTAGACGATCATGATATGGTAAGAACCGGTTTGCGTACCTATCTTATGCTGGAACCGAAATTTGAAGTCGTCGCGGAAGCGGGAAGCGGCCAAGCCGCGCTGGACTTGCTGCTTTCCGGCGATACGCCCGATCTGATTCTGATGGATTTAATGATGCCTGGCATGAACGGCATTGATACGACGAAGGCGATTGTTTCGCGTTTTCCAGATATGAAGATCATTATGCTGACCAGCTTTCTGGAAGATGACAAGGTGTATGCCGCCATTGAAGCGGGAGCGGTTAGCTATGTATTGAAGACCGTGTCGGCGGAGGAGCTTATCTACGCGCTGAACGGAGCGATGCGGGGGATGCCAGTCATGACGGCGGACGTGTCGCAAGCATTGACGCGTGGTCTTCGGCAGCGTACAGCGCAAGCTGGCGATGAGGGGCTGACCGAGCGGGAGAAAGAAGTGCTGCTATTAATCGCCGAAGGCAGGTCTAACAAGGAGATTGGCGAGGAGCTTCATATTAGTGTTAAAACGGTCAAAACGCATGTGAGCAACCTATTGATGAAATGCGAGCTGGAGGACCGGACGCAGCTGGCTGTGCTTGCGCATCGCAAAGGCTGGGCCAAACAATCATAATCGGTCATTTTTGGGGCTATACTATCCTTTAGCAGTACGGTAATGCAATCGTACCAAATCTAGACGTACAGGTATGCTAAAGGAGCGAACAATTCGATGATGCCATTATCTTCAACACTGGAAGGCTATCAGAACCGTTATACCGAGGCACGCAGCCAACTGGAGGAGGAGCAGTTTTCGCTGGGCGGCAACTGGGACTATACGAGCGGCTCCTTCGACCGGGCGCTGGATGATGCCAATAAAGTATGGCTGCGGCTGCCCTTTCAAGTGATATCCGGCAGTATAGACGATTCGTCTCAAGATACGGATGCGGTTATTCGGCTGGGCACGCCATATGTGCTGAAGCATCTATACAATGAAGGCAATGATCCGGAAGCGAAAGCTCATCTAGTAGGCGCTTTATTTGATCAATTTCAAACACCGGTTGATCCCGATGCCAATATCGAGCCGAAATGGATCGATCGCGCAAAGGAAGTTTTGTCCGAGGCCGAGCGGATATTGGAGTAATTTACGTGGACATTCAACGAATGATTAAGGATGAAGCGGCAGAGCGATTGCCGCTTTATTTTTTTTACACATAGCTTGTTTTTATCTGCTGATGAATACATTTTTTTTCATTAAAAACAGCTAAAACAATGTCTTGACGCCTATAGAAGTTATTTTAATTTCATGTACTTTTAAGTTTGTTTTAAGGTAGAATGTGCATGATAGGAATACAACATATACGCAGCAGCCCATCAGGGAATATGGCTGTTTGATGGAAATGGTATACCTAAGGAGGAGAACGGTTATGGACGATCAAAACAAAAAGAACGGATTTGACGATTTTTTTCAAAATCCTGAGAATAGTGAGCAAACCGTCGATGAGACGGAAAGAACAGCGCGAACTGACAACAATGGGCAAAGTGCCTCGTCGCCTGATCAACAAGATGGAGCAAGCAAAACATCCTACTATTATTCTTACGGGCCATTCAGACCTGGTGCACAGGACGAGGGCAGTGCTCCCTCGCAGTCGCCATACAATAGCAATTCATCAGAATCGGCATTCAAGCCGCAGGAAAGCTCAACTTATGCTTCGACGGCAGCGGGCAGCACAGTAGGGCCTCAAGCACAGCAGCAAACGAGCGAGCCTTATCAAGCAGGAAGTGATAGAGTCGAGGTTGCACAGCCGCCGGCGCTTCGTTCCTTTACATCGAATCAGCAGTCGTCGTCTGCTAAGGGCAACTGGCAAGTGCGCGAACCGAAGCGGGGAACGTCGTTCCGGTCGATGTTCATCTCATTTCTTGCTGGGGTGCTGGTCGTAGGCACTCTCATGTATGCGTCAGACCGGCAAAACTGGTTTACGCAAGGGACGCAAGCGATGGCGCCGGGGCAGTCGAATGAATCGACAAATGGTCAAACAGCCAGCAACGGCGGTTCATCTCCTGTGACTGCAGCTGCGCGGCCTGATAACATTTCTACGCTGTTCAAAACAGCAAGCCCGGCCGTCGTTAAAATCGAGACATACGTGAAGCCATCGAGAAACAGTGGCGGCGGCGGCCTTCTCGACGATCCGTTCTTCCGTCAGTTTTTCGGAGATGACTATCCCGGAACAAAGCCGCAGGACAAAGGCAATGACAGCGATTTGCAAGCGAGCGGAATCGGTACAGGCTTCTTCTTCGATTCTTCCGGTTACATTTTGACCAATCAGCATGTAGTTGGCAACTCGGACAAAATCGAAGTAACGGTGCAAGGCTACGATAAACCGTTCACAGCCGAGCTTCTGGGCTCTGATTATCAGCTTGACCTTGCTGTTCTGAAAGTGACGGGAAGCAAAGAGTTCCCTACGCTTCCGCTTGGCAGCTCTGACAATATCAATATCGGCGACTGGGTCGTTGCGATCGGCAATCCGTACGGTTTTGACCATACTGTAACTGTTGGGGTGTTGAGCGCGAAAGAACGTCCAATCGACATTCCGGATTCGCAAGGCACTCGTAATTACGAGCATTTGCTGCAAACCGACGCATCGATTAATCCCGGCAACTCCGGCGGTCCGCTGCTTAATGTGAATGGCGAGGTTGTCGGCATCAACACAGCGGTTAGCTCACAGGCGCAAGGCATCGGCTTTGCAATTCCGACTAGCACGATCCAAAATGTGTTGAATGATTTGAAAAACAATAAAGAGGTTCCAAAAACGCCGGTTCCGTTCATCGGTGCAGGACTCGCAGATGTGACAGCAGACATTGCGCAGCAGTTGGGACTAGAGAAAGCGGAAGGTTCGATCGTCAGCAACGTTTACTATAATTCGCCTGCCTACTTGGCGGATCTGAAGCAATACGATATCATTCTTGGTATCGATGGAAAAGCATACAATTCGACGCAAGAGCTGATCAAGCAGATTCAAACGAAAAAGGTCGGCGATAAAATTGAATTGAACATTATCCGCAGAGGGGAAAAAATGAATTTGCCGGTCGAGATTGGCGACAAGAACAAATTCAATGCGGAGTAATTAAGAAGAGCGTTGTGCAAACAAGCGCAGAGTGTTGCATGCTCTGCGCTTGTTTTATGCGTATAGAGGCACATGGGGGTGCGGGATGAGATCGCAAATTATCGTAGTGGATGATGATGAGAAAATTACTTCGCTGCTTCGCAGAAGCTTGGCTTTTGAGGGTTATGACGTATCGACGGCGAATAACGGCGCAGAGGGGCTGAAGCTGCTGCTAACGGCAGATCCCGATCTGCTAATTTTGGACGTGATGATGCCGCATGTCGATGGATGGGAAGTATGCCGCCGGGTGCGTGAGGGAGGAAGCACTGTACCGATTCTAATGCTGACGGCGAAGGATGATATATCGGACCGTGTGAAAGGGCTAGATGCCGGGGCGGACGATTATTTGATTAAGCCGTTTGCACTGGAAGAACTGCTTGCACGGGTGCGTGCACTGCTGCGTCGCAAAGCGGATAAGATCGAGGAGACAAGCAGTAAAATCGTCTATGGTGATTTGGCGCTGGATCAGGATTCCCGGGAGGCGATTCGTTCGGGACGGCGAATTGATCTCACAGCGAAGGAGTATGATTTGCTGCTGCTCTTCATGCAAAACCCGCGCAGAGTGTTGACTCGTGATGCGATTATGGAGAAAATATGGGGCTTCGACTTCAGCGGCGAATCCAATGTGCTGGAGGTTTATATCGCGATGCTTCGCCAGAAGCTGGAGGATGGAAGCGGCAATCGGATTATTCAGACGGTGCGGGGCACCGGGTATGTGCTGCGCGGAGAGGGCTGATTAACGAATGACAATACGGCTTCGGCTTACATTATGGTATTCGGGCTTGCTTGCCGCTACGCTTATTGTATTCGGCTGCGCCATCTATTTTTTCGTCAATATGAACACGTACGGAGATATTAAAAACTCGCTTCGTCAACAGTCGAACAGCATTCAGTTTTATGGAACAACGTTTTCCAACCAGTTCAAACTCGGAGGTGTCGGCGGCTTATACGAGCCGGACTTGTATTTGCAAATCGTCAATTACCGAGAAGGTTTCATATCTCTGGATTCGAATATGAAGCAAAAGGGACTGGAATTTCCTTATCCTAAAGCTTCCAAAAATCCTGACCGGGGCTTTGAAAAGGCAAGGGTAACAATTAACGGCCACCAGTATATGTTTCTTATCTATCAGAGACCCTTGCACCTAGAAGACGGCTCTTTAGTGGGGCTGGCGCAGGTTGGCGCTTTTGTAGGCAGTGAGGAGCGCTTTCTTGCCGGAGTCCGATCTATCTTGATTTTCTCTTCCTTAGCCGTATTGCTGATCGCCTTTACCGTCGGCTTATTTCTAGCCCGGCAGGTGCTTCAGCCGATTGAACGTGTCATCCGGTCCACGGAAAAAATTCAAAACGGCTCTGATCTGAGCGTGCGTATTCCGATGGAAGGGCCGAAGGATGAGATTGGCCGACTCGTCTACACGCTGAACATTATGCTTGCACGGCTCGAAATGGCGTATAACGGCCTGGACGAATCGTATCGGGCGCAACGGCGTTTCGTATCGGATGCTTCGCATGAACTGCGTACGCCGCTGACTACGATTCGCGGCAATATCGAGCTGCTTCAGCGAATGTGGACGAAGACGATGGACCCGAAAGCGCAGGATGGCATCGTGCTGGCGCTCGACGCGCAGCGCCTGGAGATGTCCAACGAAGCGATGCAGGACATTGCTGCTGAGGCGAAACGGATGTCGACGCTTGTGAATGATTTGCTCGCTTTAGCCCGTGCGGATGCGGGCTACGTTATGGAGAAGGTGCCGCTGCCGATGTTCCCGCTAGTAGAGGAGGTTGCGCGAAGGGCGCAATTGCTGCCGCGTACAGCGGAATGGCGTGTTGGCGACCTTTCTATTCTTAGCGGCGCGACGGTAATCGGCAACCACGAATATTTGCAGCAATTGCTGTTTATTTTTATCGAAAATGCGTTCAAGTACACGTCAGAAGGCTATATCGAGCTGAGCGCAAAGCAAAAGGATGATCAGGTAGGCGTTGTAGTCCGCGATACGGGAATTGGCATGGACCCTGAACAGGTGCCGCATATTTTCGATCGTTTCTATCGGATTGATGAATCCCGCGGGAAAACGGTCGGAACCGGGCTGGGGTTATCGATTGCCAAATGGATCATTGACGAGCATCGGGGCTCGATTGAGGTGACCACGCTTGAGGGCGAAGGGTCAACTTTCGTCATCTGGCTGCCGCTGCACTTTTCTGAACCGGACTCTTCGACTATAATGGAGATAGAGGACCGAGAGGAACACTAACCGCAGCACGGTCGGAAAGCAGGTGCAACAGATGGAAATCGTTAAAATATCGCCGCGCGGCTATTGCTACGGCGTTGTCGATGCAATGGTGCTCGCCTTGCAGACGGCTAAAAACTTGGATTTGCCACGGCCAATTTATATTTTGGGCATGATTGTTCATAATTCGCATGTGACGGAAGCGTTCGAGCAAGAAGGCGTTATTACGCTGGACGGGGAGAACCGTTTGGAAATATTGGATCAGGTAGAGAAGGGGACGGTTATTTTTACCGCCCACGGCGTTTCGCCGGAAGTGCGTCAGCGCGCCCGCGACAAGGGACTGACAGTAGTGGATGCGACTTGTCCGGATGTGACGAAGACGCATGATTTGATCCGCGAGAAGGTTGCGGAGGACTACCATATTATTTATATTGGCAAAAAAGCGCATCCAGAGCCGGAAGGTGCGATTGGCGTTGCGCCCGATCGGGTCCATCTCATTGAACGAGTGGAAGAAATCGATGCGCTTGATGTGCCTGATGGCAAGATCATCATCACCAACCAGACGACGATGTCGCAATGGGATATCCGGGTCATTATGAGCAAGCTGCTGGAGAAATTTCCGAAGGCTGAAATTCATAACGAAATATGCCTCGCAACCCAAGTACGGCAGGAGGCGGTTGCCGAGCAAGCGGGCGCTGCTCAGCTTTGCATTGTCGTTGGCGATCCGCGAAGCAACAACTCGAACCGTCTTGCCCAGGTATCGGAAGAAATCGCGGGTGTTACAGCTTACCGTGTATCCGACGTATCGGAGATTAAGCAGGAGTGGCTGGCTGGCATTGAACGGGTAGCTGTCACTTCCGGCGCTTCTACGCCGACGCCGATTACGAAGGAAGTTATTGCTTACTTGGAGCAATACGATAACGCGGATCCTTCTACGTGGGAAATTAAGCGTACCATTAATATGAATAAGCTGCTGCCGAACATTCGCACCAAATCAGTGCCTGCCGGCGGCGACGCGGCTGGTATAGCGACAAAGACAATTTAAGTGCTCAACAGACGGGAACAGGGAGGCCGACGCAGTCGGTTTTCCTGTTCTTTTTTTGTTGTGAGTAGTGCTGACTTGGCATGCGGTGCAACTCTGTGCGTGGTGCTTGATCACACACAAGGTTGCATTCGGGGATGCAGCATTGGTGCTGATCTTTCCACGATTTCTCCTCAATATGCTCATGCCTCGCGCCTCACTGTGCATAGATGGGGTATTAACGAATCAGGTTCGCAAAATAGCGAACCTGATTTCGCTGTAGGCGTCATACTGGGAACTGCTTATTTAAATAACGAACTAAATTTCGCTATTCGTGAACTTAGGTTCATGAACAACGAAATTTGATTCGCTGGGGCTAAAGAATGAGTATATGAGGCTGCATGGAGCGAAAGTTGCTTCGCAAAAAAGCGAAGCAGCTTCGTTAATTGGTATACTAGGCGTCTCCTCTGTAAGTTCTTTACTGCAATATCTGCTGATCATGGATCGGACTATTAACGAACCAGGTTCGCAAAATAGCGAACCTGATTTCGCTGTAGGCACTACTTTGGGAACCGCTAAATTAATTAACGAACTAAATTTCGCTATTCGTGAACTTAGGTTCATGAACAACGAAATTTGATTCGCTGGAGCTAGAGAATGAGTATATGAGGCTGCATGGAGCGAAAGTTGCTTCGCAAAAAAGCGAAGCAGCTTCGTTCATTAGCTAAGTAATAGCGGTTGAGTGTCAAAAGGGAGTTGTTTAGTGAAGTAACAGTAGCTGAGCGGCCTGAGTACAGGGCAGAGTCTGATGAGGAACAATAAACAGCTGGGACATGTTAATGCCAGTTTGAACCAGAGAACAAGAGCAGAAAAAATACAAATACATTTTTACTTGACGAAGATGCGGGGCATCGTGTATATTAACTTTAGCGAGTAAAAGCATAAAAGCCAAAAAGCATAACAGCATAAAAGCGAAGCAGCGTATAAGCGTTGAAGCGAAAAAGGAGAGATGGACATGATCGTAATTACTAATCAGAATATTTCGGATGACCGCATACAGGAGATCGTTAACTATATTGAGAAAGCTGGCGTACAGCCGCATGTATCCAAAGGTACTGACCGTACCGTTATCGGCATTATCGGCAAAGCGGAACCGCAGCTTGCAGAGCACCTTCGTCAAATGAAAGGCGTCGAGAATGTGATCAAAATCTCGAAGTCCTACAAACTGGCTAGCCGTGACTTTCATCCGGACGACACAATTATCGATATTAAAGGGGTAAAAATCGGCGGCAGCAATCTTGTGATTATGGGCGGCCCTTGTGCGGTGGAAACGCCAGAGCAAATCGACGAAATCGCAAGACTGGTTAAAGCAGCAGGCGGACAGGTGCTTCGCGGCGGCGCATTTAAGCCTCGTACGGGACCATACAGCTTCCAAGGCGTTGGCGTTGAAGGTCTTGTGATGATGGCGGAAGCGGGCAAGAAGCATGGTCTGCTTACCATTACTGAAGTAATGACGCCAGAGTATGTCGATGTGTGCGCGGAATACGCTGACATTTTGCAAGTAGGTACCCGGAATATGCAAAACTTCGATCTGCTTCGCAAGCTCGGAACGATTCAAACACCAGTGCTGCTGAAACGCGGCTTTAGCTCGACTTACGACGAGTTCCTCAATGCTGCGGAATACATTCTTGCAGGAGGCAATCCGAATGTTATGCTTTGCGAGCGGGGAATTCGTACATTTGAAACCTACACACGGAATACGCTCGACCTGTCGGCGATCCCAGTTCTGCAAGGTCTAAGCCATCTGCCGGTCATTTCCGACCCAAGTCACGGTACAGGACGCCGCGAGCTTGTCGAGCCGATGTCGAAAGCGTCCGTAGCTGCTGGAGCTAATGGTCTGATCGTCGAAATGCATACCGACCCGGACAACTCGATGACAGGTGATGGCGTTCAATCGCTGTTCCCGGATCAGTTCGCCAATTTGTTAAAGGATTTAGAGAAGCTCGCTCCGCTTGTTGGCAAGCAATTCGATACGCCAAAGGCGCCAGCTGATGCTTTCCTGGAATGGAAAATATAAATCATTGCTTTTTCAAAGGTTCGGAATCCTTGCTTGTCAAGGGTTCTGGGCCTTTTTTTATGATAAAAAGGTGCATTTGTGAACAAATGTTTAAAGCTGTAAGTATACCTGACATGCGAATAAAAAATACCTTACATAAGTATTGACGGTGCGAAAACAGAGTTTTATAATTACCTCATAGTTTGGAACGAAAATTGAACAATAACTGTTCAACAATATGCAAATGTTCGGAAATGGAGGAAATATCAGATGTCAGTTCAAAATGTTTTGGACACAATCAAAGAAAACAGCATTCAGTTCGTAGATTTCCGCTTCGTGGATCTTTCCGGTAAAGCGCACCACATCACTCTTCCTTCGACAGAAGTCGACAGCGACACTTTCGTAAACGGTGTAGCGTTCGACGGTTCCTCGATCCCAGGTTTCCGCGGTATCGAAGAATCTGACATGGTGATGATGCCTGATACGGAATCTGTATTCATCGATCCTTTTACCGATCACCCAACACTTAACATTATGTGTAACATTCATACGCCGGACGGCGAACGCTATGAGCGCGACCCGCGCAGCATCGCTCAAAAGGCTGAAGAGTTCCTGCAAACAACTGGCGTTGGTACGACAGCATTTTTCGCTCCTGAGTCCGAGTTCTTCATTTTCGACGAAGTTCGTTATGAAAGCACAATGAACTCCTCCAGCTTCTACGTAGATTCCGAAGAAGCAGGCTGGAACACGAACCGTAAAGAAGAAGGCGGCAACCTGGGCTTTAAAGTTCCTGTTAAAGGCGGCTACGTTCCAGTAGCACCAGTTGATCAACAGCAAGACATCCGTAGTGAAATGGTTCGTCTGATGCAAGATGTTGGCCTTCGCGTTGAACGTCACCACCATGAAGTGGCGACAGCAGGCCAAGCGGAAATCAACTTCCGTTTCGACACACTGACGAAAACAGCTGATAACTTGATGGTTTACAAATATATTGTTCACAACACAGCTCGCCAATACGGCAAAGTAGCAACATTCATGCCAAAACCGCTGTTTGGTGACAATGGTTCCGGTATGCACGTTCACTCGTCGATATTCAACGGCGACACTCCTTTGTTCTATGAAAAAGGCGCATACGGCAACCTGAGCCAACTGGCTATGCACTACATCGGCGGCATCCTGCATCACGCACCTGCCCTGATCGCTCTGACAAACCCAAGCACGAACTCGTTCAAACGTCTTGTGCCTGGTTACGAAGCACCGGTTAACCTGGTATTCTCCAAAGGCAACCGTTCCGCAGCGGTTCGTATTCCTATCGCTTCGGTAACGCCAAAAGGCTGCCGCATCGAGTTCCGTACACCGGACTCCACGGCTAACCCTTACTTGGCATTCGCAGCTATGCTGCTTGCTGGTCTTGACGGTATCAAACGTAAATTGGATCCAGTTGCTTTGGGCTACGGTCCATTCGACAAAAACATTTACGAACTGCCAGAAGAAGAGAAGAAAGAAATCCGCAGCGTACCTGGTACGCTTGACGAAGCGCTTGACGCTTTGGAAGCTGATACTGAATTCTTGACTGAAGGCGGCGTATTCTCCAAAGACTTCATCGAGAACTACGTTGCTGTTAAACGCAACGAAGCTAAAGCGGTATCGATTCGCATCCATCCACATGAATACAGCCTTTATTTCGGTTGCTAATCGCAACCCGATAAACGAGCTCCTTCGGGAGCTCGTTTTTTTTCGTGCATTGATCTGGTGCAGTGAAGCTGCGAGAAATTGTACATTGAAGCTGTGAGTGAACTTGTGAGTTGAAAAATGAGTGAATTTCAACTGTAGAGCTGTGAGTTGAATTTGAGTATATTCAAGCTGTATTGAACTTGCATCTGGTGAAGCTGTAAGTGAACTTGAGCAGTGAAGCTGCCAATGCACCTATTAAGTGAATCTTGCCATGTATCTCTGTTAATGTACCTTTATTATGTACCTATGTCATATATCCTATTGAAAATACCACTTCACTTTGAAGCGTCGCATGTACTGCTCGAGTGTTTGCAATTATAAAGTGTAAATTTCGATAAGTCCTGTCGAAAACTTCGCTAATATTTGCAGTTTTTTCTCTAATATCTGACTGAGGAGCAGATTTTGGACTGTTTCATCCTAATAAGGTAACTTTTTACTCTATTAGGAAATCAATTTCTTCCCTTATGAACTTTTTGACGTATTGCCCTGTATCCAGCTCTACACCCCAAAATTTAAGGAAATTCAATACCGAATAGCGAAAAAACGGACTTATCGCAAGCAGCACGAGCCCATCATTTACGTTATTGGCGAATTGTTGGGAGTAAAAATGACTATCTCATCAAAATCCGAATGATTTACAGAAACTAAACCTTTAGCGTTCGACTTTTTGTCAACAATATTCGTCGAAATACACTTGAAGCATCGGCATAAACTTGTTATCATTAGCGTTATCATGTGAGATTAACCTCGGATGTAACCAAACAAAAAGGTGGGTAACGGAGATGAAACGAGCTTATAACTTCAATGCTGGACCAGCCGCTTTGCCGCTTGAAGTGCTGCAGCAGGCACAAGAGCAGTTTGTTGAGTACGGAGGTGCCGGCATGTCCATCATGGAAATGTCGCACCGTAGCGCCCTTTATGAGAATGTAAATAATGAGACGCAAGCGCTAATGCGCGAATTGTTCGGAATTCCCGACAATTATAAGGTGCTTTTCCTGCAAGGCGGAGCAAGCCAGCAGTTCGCTATGATTCCGATGAACCTTCTTCGCGAAGGACGTCCTGGTGCATACGTTATGACGGGCAACTGGGCGGAGAAAGCGATCAAGGAAGCGAAGCTGATCGGTGAGACAGTAGTTGCGGCGACGACGGAAAGCGACAAGTTTATGCGCGTACCTAGCCAAAGCGAAATCGTAGTGCCTGAAAATGCAGCTTATGTACATTTGACTTCCAATGAAACGATTGGCGGTACGCAATTCCAGCAATATCCGGTCATTGGCGGAAACGTGCCATTGATTGCCGATATGTCGAGTGATATTTTGTCCCGTCCTGTTGATGTGAGTCAATTTGGCCTCATTTATGCTGGCGCTCAAAAAAATCTTGGACCATCCGGTGTTACAGTTGTTATCATCCGCGATGATCTGGTTGCCGAAAGCCCTAAACATATTCCCGCTATTTTCCGTTACGATACGCATGCGAAAAACAGCTCGCTATACAATACACCGCCATCCTTCTCGGTTTATATGGTTAATCTCGTTCTGAAATGGATTCAAAGCAAAGGCGGCGTCGCGCAATTGGAGCAGTTCAACCGCGATAAGACGAAGCTGATCTACGATCAAATTGATCAAAGCGGCGGCTTCTATACGGGTGCTGCACATGCGGACAGCCGTTCGGTTATGAACATTACATTCCGTATTCACACCGAAGAGCTTGAGAAGCAATTTGTGAAAGAATCGGAGCAGCACGGCTTTGTTGGTCTGAAAGGGCACCGCGACGTTGGCGGCTTGCGCGCTTCGACTTACAATGCGGTTCCGCTTGAAAGCTGCAAAGCGCTTGCGGAATTTATGGCTGATTTCCAAAAACGCAACGGCTAATGAAACAAAAGAAGAAAGGACAGCGCTTGACGGCTGTCCTTTCTTTGTGTGAATCCTATTAAATGTGTCAATCCTATTTATTCATCATCTAAGCGGTTATGCGAGGGACGAGGCTTCGACGCCGTTCGGGCCGAGCAGCTTATAACCGACATTGCGCACGGTCATAATATACTCAGGCATTCTGGCGTTTTTCTCGATTTTATCCCGCAGATGGCTAATGTGAACATCGACAATACGCGTATCGCCAAGGAAATGATAATCCCAGACGCCGTGCAGCAGCTGCTGGCGGCTCAGCACTTTACCTTTGTGCTTACAGAGGAATAAGAGCAGCTCGAATTCCTTTGGCGTAAGCTCGATATCTTTGCCGTCTACAATAACCTCACGTTGATCGGGTCTTACCGAAAGCCGGCCAATATCGAAGGCGGAGCTTTCAACATGACTGGGCAAGGCTTGTATGCGGCGGAAAATAGCCTGTATGCGAGAAATGAGCTCCTGCGGACTAAACGGTTTTGTCATATAATCGTCGGCACCATTATCCAGTCCCGCGATTTTGTCGGTAACATCCTGCAAAGCGGTAAGCATGACGATCGGCACAGCATTGTTGAGCTTGCGCAGCTCGCGGCATACTTGGAGACCATCCATTTTCGGCAGCATGAGATCCAATACGATTAAGTCAGGACGAAATGGTTTAAGCATATCAAATACGGCTTCGCCGTCTCCGACGCATCGAACCTCATAGCCGGCAAGCTTTAAATTGAACTCGATGAGCATGGAGATGGAGGGCTCGTCATCGACGACTAATATTTTTTTCTTCATCGCACTATTCTCCTTTACACTCCCATTAATGACTTCATTATGAAGGAGTACATTCATCCGAAGATTAACCGTAAGTTAACGATGTGTAAAATTTTTCGAGAAAATGCGCAAATCTATCATTTCATGTATAATGTATAGGCAAGAATGAGAGGTGTGAAAGAGAGTGGCATTCCATATTGTATTAGTAGAACCTGAAATACCGGCAAATACGGGCAATATTTCAAGAACATGCGCAGCTACGGGAGCGCATCTGCATCTTGTTCGGCCGTTAGGCTTTCAAACAGATGATCGTACCTTAAAGCGGGCGGGTCTCGATTATTGGCATGCGGTTCACATTGAGTACCATGATTCGTTCCAGGAAGTGCTGGACAGCAACCCTGAAGGCCGTTTTTTCTATGCCAGTACGCGTGCCAAAAAAGTATATTCGGAGTTTGAATATCGGGACGGCGATTTTTTTGTGTTTGGCAAAGAGACCAAGGGGCTGCCCCAGGAGCTGATTGATGCGAATCTGGATACTTGTATCCGGATGCCTATGACGGGAGACGTCAGATCGCTTAATTTATCGAACTCGGCAGCGATTGTTATCTACGAGGCGCTTCGGCAAAATCATTTCCCATCTCTTCATTAATTGCAGAATGTTAAGAATATGAGAATGTCAGAAGGAATTGCCGAATGCTCATCGAAAGCTATTAAAGCAAAGGTTTCACTGGAAAGCTTGCAAATCTAGACACAGAAGAGGTGAAAACGATGAAACCAGCAGGGGTGGTAAGAAAAGTAGATCAACTTGGGCGAATTGTGCTTCCAAAGTCTCTTCGCAAACGGTATCAGATGAATGAAGGGGATCCCGTTGAAATATTAGTACAAGGCGATCACATTATTTTGGAGCGTTACCGTCCAAGATGCGTATTTTGCGGGTCGATGGAAGAGGTACGTGATTTTAAAGACAGATACTTATGCGGACAATGTGTAGGCGAGATGAATCAACTTCGCCGTTAATCCATAGCATGCTAAAAAAAGAAGGAAGCTTCCTGTATCAAGCGCCAACACGCTTAGTATAGGAAGCTTCCTTCTTTTAATCCCGAATACCGGGATGCACAATGGCCGAATTAGAGGCCTTTTGTTTTGTCTTCGTTGTAAGAAGACGTTAACATCGCAGCCACGAATAAAACAAAGACCGTCAGTACGGTAATCATGGTAATGGACATTGCGCAGACACCTCCGATTGATTCCGCTACATCTTCTTCATTATACCCAACGATGCGAAAAAAGAAAACTTTAAAAGTTGTGAACACCTTGCTAAAATAAAAGGATTCAGACTAATAATGGGGAGGCGCAAACGTAATGGATTATCGGTTTGCATCGCGAATTGCCGAGGTAAAATCGTCGGCTGTTAGAGATATTTTGAAGCTGACGCAAGGGAAGGATATGATCTCGTTCGCCGGCGGCTTGCCTGCGGAGGAGTTGTTTCCTGTACAAGCTGTCCGAGAGGCGGCTGAGCGTGTATTTGATGCAGGGAAAGGCGCTCTGCAATATGGTTTGACTGAAGGCTATTTGCCGCTTCGCGAGCAGCTTTGCGTTCGTATGGCGCAAAAAGGGATGAATGTTGACCCGGATGAAATCATTCTGACAACCGGCTCGCAGCAAGCGATCAGCTTGCTCGTGCAAGTGCTGACGGAGCCTGGCGACGTCATCTTGGTAGAAAAGCCGACTTATCTTGCTTGCTTGCAAGTATTCGAGCTGTACGGTTTGCGCGTCATTGCGGCGGAAAGCGATGAGCATGGCATCATTCCGGAAGACGCAGAGCGCCTCATTCGTGAACATAAACCGAAAATGCTGTATGCGGTTCCAACTTTCGGAAACCCGACAGGCAATGTATGGAGTCTGGAAAGAAGGCAGCAGCTTCTGGATCTATGCGTGCGAAACGGCATTCCGATTCTGGAGGATGATCCGTACGGCGAAATTAAGTTTGATGAAACGGCGGACTACCCGACGCTGTTCTCGCTGGATCAGCAGCAGCAAGGCGGAGCTGTCATTTACACCAGTACCTTCTCCAAGACGGTTGCTCCTGCGCTGCGTACCGGCTGGGCTATTGGCAATGCCAAAGTAATCCGAATGATGGCGAAGGCGAAGCAGGCTGCTGATATTCATTCCAGCACGATGGATCAGCAAATTCTTAGCCAACTGCTGGCTCATTTTCCACTAGACGATCATATTCAAACGATTCGCCGTTCGTATCGAGACAGAATGGTGGAGATGCAGAGCTTGCTTCTGGAGCAAAAGATTGAGGGCTTCAGCTGGATCGAGCCAAAGGGCGGCATGTTTATTTGGACGCAGCTGCCGGAAGGGCTTGATGCGGAAGTGTTGTTAAAGGCTGCTGTGTTAAAAGGAGTGGCGTTTGTGCCGGGGAGCTCCTTCTACGCCTATGATCCGCAGCGGAATACGGCAAGACTCAATTTCACCCATAATACGGGGCAAAAAACGGTGCAGGGTGTAGAGCGGCTGGCGGATGCCATTCGCGAATTTACGGCACGTAGCTAGAGCAAGCATTATCGCTTCGCCGGAATGATGTTCATTCCTCTATCATTCCATTATTCAATCACTGCCGCTGCGACGCCATTAGGCGTCGGGCGGCAGTTTTGCTATCCACTCGGCGATGACGCCAGCGTATTCCTCCAGCGCTTTCTCGCCGCTTGGCGTCAGACCGTAGCTGCCTCGCTTGACCCGCTCGAACCAGCTATAGTAGTTGCTGCGTAGCAGATCTCCACATTTGGCAAACTCGGTTAACGTCGCCAGCTTGCTCGGGGAGAGCGGTCCGTAGCGTTGCATGGCATAGGCGCAGCGAAGCGCTTTTTCACGGTAGGCAGTGACCAGCTTGCGTCCGGTGCTGCCACCTACATTATAATCGCCGCTCCGCTCGCGGAATTCCTGAAGCAGGCGGGCTTGCTTCTTTCTGCGGATGCCGCGCTGCGGCGCATCGCCCGGCTCGCAAAGAAATTCAATGACCGGTGCTTTTGTCTTAAAGAATGTAACGGTCATAAATCCGAGGCCCAGCATCCGGCATAGCTCGGTAATATCGCTAAAGCGCTGGTTGTGGGCGCCGCTCTTTTTCCGGTTGCGTTCCACGGCAAGCACGACATTGTCATTAATTCGCAAGCGTTCAACTCCCTGCAGAAGCAGCGCGAGGTTGAACGTTTTTTTCATTTCGACAACAACCGCATCGGAGGCGTCCGGTTTCATAGCGACAAGGTCACAGTGCAGAACTTCGCTTTTCACCGTGTATCCCAGCCGCTCATAGTAAGCTTTAATAGGGCTGTACAGCTCTTCTTCCTTCGTGACGGCCACGGAAAATCCCTCGCTTTCTCCCACCTATTATAACAAAGGATTGTTCACGCTTGTCGCATTTTGATGGATTGCCGACTAAAATAGTGGTCAATTTCCTACAGGACTAAGCATAGGAATGTAATACTTCAATAAAAAGTTGTTCCCTCGATAGATGGGCTAGAGAAAATCCCGGGCGGAGTGAAAAATGCGGATTGCGGAAGCGATGGGAGGAGGCACGGCATGGACATTTTCAAGCGAATATCGGAGTATCGGACAGAGAGTGAGAAGCTGGAATGGACAGGAACGTTCAAGGCATACATCGAATCATTGAGGCAGGATCCCACACCGGCCATGACAGCGCACTCGCGCGTCTATGACATGATTGAATCATTCGGCGTGGAGGACACGAACGGCAACAAGCGATACAAGTTTTTTGAACAGGAAATTTTCGGGCTTGACCGTGCGGTTCAGAAACTGGTGGAGGAATATTTCCATTCGGCTGCAAGAAGGCTGGATGTCCGTAAACGGATACTGCTGTTGATGGGACCTGTAAGCGGGGGGAAATCAACGATTGTGACGATGCTCAAAAAAGGACTGGAGCGCTATTCCAGAACCGAACGAGGCGCCGTCTATGCGATTAAAGGCTGCCCGATGCACGAGGAGCCTTTGCATCTCATTCCGCATGACCTTCGGCCAGAAATTGAGAAGGAGCTTGGCGTGCGGATTGAAGGCAACCTTTGCCCTTCGTGCCAGATGAGGCTGCGCACCGAATATGGCGGTGAAATCGAAAATGTGCTTGTCGAGCGGGTGCTCATTTCCGAGGATAACCGTATCGGTATCGGTACATTCAGCCCTTCTGATCCGAAGTCTCAGGATATTGCCGATCTGACGGGGAGCATCGACTTCTCCACGATTACGGAGTTCGGCTCCGAATCCGATCCGCGCGCTTACCGCTTCGACGGTGAGCTGAATAAAGCGAATCGCGGGCTGATGGAGTTTCAAGAGATGCTGAAATGCGATGAGAAGTTTCTGTGGAATCTGCTCTCGCTGACGCAGGAAGGAAATTTTAAAGCTGGACGATTTGCGTTAATATCAGCTGATGAACTCATAATTGCCCACACAAATGAATCCGAATACAAATCATTCATCAGCAATAAGAAAAACGAAGCGCTGCAGTCGCGGATGATCGTCATGCCAATCCCGTACAACTTGAAGGTGTCGGAGGAGGAAAAGATTTATACGAAGCTGATCGGCCAAAGCGACATGAAGCATATTCATATTTCGCCGCACGCGCTGCGTTCGGCTGCGATTTTCAGCATACTTACCCGCCTGAAGGAAACGAAGAAACAAGGCATGGATCTGGTCAAAAAGATGCGGATGTATGACGGCGAGGAGATTGAGGGCTTCAAGGATGCCGATCTGAAGGAGATGCAAAACGAGTATATTGAAGAAGGCATGTCCGGCGTCGATCCGCGCTACGTCATCAACCGGATTTCGAGCGCTTTAATTAAGCAGGATACACAGTGCATTAATGCGCTGGATGTGCTGCGGGCGCTGAAGGACGGACTCGATCAGCATCCGTCGATTACGAAGGAGGAGCGGGAGCGGTATTTGAACTTCATCTCCGTTGCCCGCAAGGAGTATGACGGGCTGGCGAAGAAGGAGATTCAGAAGGCCTTCGTCTACTCCTTCGAGGAGTCTGCTCGCACCTTATTCGAGAACTATCTCGACAATATCGAGTCCTATTGCAATTGGGCGAAAATTAAAGATCCGCTGACCGGGGAAGAAATGGATCCCGATGAGCGGCTGATGCGTTCGATCGAAGAGCAGATCGGCGTCTCCGAAAATGCAAAAAAAGCGTTTCGCGAGGAAATTCTCATTCGGATATCGTCGTATTCCCGAAAAGGCAAAAAGTTTGATTTCACCAGTCATGAGCGTTTGCGCGAAGCGGTGGAGAAAAAGCTGTTCGCTGATTTGAAGGATATTGTCAAAATTACGACATCGACGAAAACGCCGGATGAGAGCCAATTGAAACGGATTAATGAAGTGACAAAGCGGCTGATCGACGAGCATGGCTACTGCCCGGTATGTGCCAATGAGCTTCTCCGGTATGTAGGCAGTCTATTAAATCGCTAAATTGTGAACAAAACCAGCGGAGAATGGTGCCGCTGGTTTTGTTTTTCCAAATAAGGGTTACTTTATACCTGGTTTTGTCGATATAATAGGAAGAAGCATAATAATGCCAACCATAGGGGGAGCTTCAACATGATTAACGTTTCGGCGCATCGTCAACGGCAGCTGGACTATACGAGAATAACCCAAGAAGATTTGGACAGGCTGTCAGCCTGCCGTCCGATATTCGAGCAAGTCGTGGAGGAAGTAGTTGACCGCTTCTACTCCAGTATTGAACAATATCCCGAAATGATGGATCTGATTAACCGGGTCAGCAATATTGAACGGTTGAAAGAAACGCAGCGCGTCTATTGGCTGTCGCTGGCTTCCGGCGTCATCGATGAGCCGTTTATTGAGAACCGGATTAAAATTGGCTTGGTTCACTCGCGGATCGGCTTAACAACGGACTGGTATCTCGGTACTTATATGACCTATCTCGATATTTCGACGCAAGTGATGCAGCGGGTTATTCCTGAACGCTGGAGCGGCATCATTCATTCGCTTAGCAAAATGTTCAATTTAGATTCACAGCTCGTTTTGGAGGCATATAACCAATCCGAACAAGCGAAAATTCAAACTTTGGCCGATGAACGGTCCGAAATGCTGACAACCGTAACAGGTGCGGTCGAGAAACTGGCAGGACTCATGGTCGAGCTGGACGAAGGCGCACAATCGATTGCTGCAACCGCAGTATCGACGTCACAGTCGCAGGACAAAGCACATGAACTGCTTGGCGAGCTGCAAGTTGAGCTGGATGGCATTACGGAGATGGGAACCTTGATTCGCGGTATTTCCGATCAGACGCATTTATTGGGGTTGAATGCCGCAATTGAAGCGGCCAGAGCAGGGGAGAACGGTCGAGGCTTTGAAGTTGTAGCCAACGAGGTTCGAAAGCTGGCAGCCTCATCACGGACGGCGATGGAGACGATCCAGCGCAATCTGGAGGAAATTGAGAAAAAAATCTCTGCCGTACAGAAAGAATCGGAGCAAACGTCCGGTGAAGCCCGGAACCAGGCGGCCCGTTCACAGGAATTAGCAGTATTCGTTCAAATGGTGGAGCAGGTGGCGAAAGATTTGCGTGAATTGAATACATAACAAAAAAATAGGCATATGATAAAAGCAGGGATCTTCTTCCAAAAGAAGCCCTGCTTTTTATGTTATATAAGTTGACATGAATATCCGGATTTAGTATGATGAAGCTACCATAAAAGATGTAAATGTAGGTAAAAGTCATCGAAAACACTTACATTACCTTACATCAATATAACATTTTATAAGGAATGTCCGACGTAAGCATCGATTGAGGATGCTGCACCATCATGGAGGAGGCGGTTCGCATGTCGACGGCCACGCAGTCGCACTATTATGATTCGCAATCATTTTACGATGAGATGTTCGAGCAGGATCTGTCCGTTCGCCCGCATTACGAAAGCGTCCATCGTTTATTCGGACGGATGAAGCATGCCGAGTTGTCGATGCGGCAGCATGCCCTCAATCAAAGGATGCTGGAGGAGGGGATTACCTTCACCCTCTATAGCCCCAATCAGAACGAGCCGCTTGAGCGTACCATTCCGTTCGACTATATTCCCCGAGTCATTCCGAAGCATGAATGGGATGCGGTGGACCGCGGCGTCCGTCAGCGCATCAAAGCGCTTAATCTGTTCGTTCATGATATTTACCACGGTCAGCGCATCGTAGCAGACGGCGTCATCCCTAGACGAATGATCGTATCCAACACGTATTTCCGTCCGGAAATGTCCGGGCTCGATGTTCCCGGGGGCGTTTATATTACCGCTTCCGGCATAGACTTAATAAGAGACGAGAAAGGCCGTTACTATGTACTAGAGGACAATTTACGCTCTCCGTCGGGCTTCTCGTATTTGTTCAAAGGCCGCACGCTCATGAGCGAGCTGTTCCACGATTTATACTTATCCTCATCCGTACAGAGTATCGAACGCAGCTTGAATTATTTCCTGAGCTCGCTTCGTTCACTGGCACCTAACGGCAAGCGCGACCCGCTGATTGTACTTCTTACACCGGGAGCTTTCAACTCCGCTTATTACGAGCATACCTTTCTGGCCCAGCAAATGGGCATCCATCTCGTGGAAGGGAGAGATTTGGTCTATAAGGACCATAAAATTTATTTGCGTGATTTGGGCGGTTTGCGTCAGGTGGACGTCATATACCGCCGGATCGACGACGATTTTCTCGACCCGCTCGCTTTCCATCCGGATTCGCTGCTTGGCGTGCCAGGCTTGATGAATGCTTACCGGGCCGGCAACGTTGCGATTGCGAATGCTCCAGGTACAGGGGTAGCGGACGATAAAGCAGTGTATGCATACGTCCCTGATATGATTCGTTACTATTTGGGCGAGGAGCCGATTCTGCATAACGTTCCGACCTATATTTTGTCGCGCAAAGAAGAACGGGATTACGTGCTGGATCACTTGGAACAACTGGTCGTAAAAGAAACATCGTTGTCAGGCGGTTATGGCATGCTGATCGGCCCTACGGCTTCGGCAAAGGAAATTAAAGATTTCGCAGCTGCGATTATACGCCAGCCGGACCGTTATATTGCGCAGACGACGATGAAGCTGTCGCGGGCACCGGTCATGGTCGATGGAAGCATGTCGCCCCGGCATATCGATTTGCGGGCATTTGCGCTAATGGGCGAGGAGACGCATGTTATACCTGGCGGTCTCACAAGAGTCGCAATGAGAGAAGGCTCGCTCGTCGTTAATTCCTCGCAAGGGGGCGGCGTGAAGGATACATGGGTATTGAACCGATAAAACGGTCAATAAGGAACCTCGGTCGAGGTCGAAGAAATGGAGGGGTCGCTATGCTTAATCGTAATGCGGAAGCTTTATTCTGGATTGGCCGCTATATGGAACGCGCGGAAAATCACGCAAGATTGATTGACGTTCACTACCATCTGCAGGCAGAGGATGAACGCGGTTTGGAAGCACGCGGTCCCGGGGGCGAAGCTGTGGATGCGCCTTGCAAATGGACGCGAATCGTTGATGCGCTGGGCAGCAGAGATTCCTATGAAGGACAATATGGCGCCTATAGCGAACAAGATGTTCTCCATTACATTACGCTCGACCGCGACAATGCCAATTCCCTTGTGTCCTGTGTGAGCCATGCCAGAGGCAATTTAAGAACCATCCGCGAGAAGGTGCCAAGCGAGCTGTGGGATACGATCAACGCCTTTTACTTATGGCTGAGGGAGAAGCAGCCAGACGATCTCATGCGCGAATCGCCGCATTTGTTCTATGGCCGCATTCGGGAGTGGACCGCTCTGTTTCAGGGCTTCTGCCAGTCCGTTATGCCTCGGGAGAATGAATGGCATTTCATCGAATGCGGACGGTATCTGGAACGTGCGGAAAATACGCTGCGCATCATTAAAGCGGTCGGCAACGCGGCAAGCGGAGACGGCTGGAATAATGCGGGCGCTTACCCGTACCTGCAAGCGGTATTGAAATCGGTGAGCGGCTATCAGTCCTTCCGACGATTTTACGCAGATGGGATGTCGGTGGAATCGATTGTTGAATTCGTCGTGTTGAATGCGGCCTTTCCGCGTTCCGTTCACTTCGCTTTTCATTCGCTGGATGAGCATATGCGCATGATCGAGCTGCAGGATAAGCAGCTTCGGGTTGCTCATGAGAAAGTCATCCGGCAGGTTGGAAAGGTGAAGGCGGATTTGGCTTGTCTGGAGCATGATGATATGATCGTCGACCGTAACGGTTTGATTGTCAGCCATCTGCTGGAAGCGTGCGAGACGATGGGGGTTGCGTTTGCGAAAACCTTTTTTCGAATGGGGGAAGCAAGCGCATGAAGCTGAATATTTCACATGTGACGCAATACGAATACGAGGCACCGGTAACGGACAGTGTCAATGAAATCCGTCTGACGCCAAGCACGAACGAGCGCCAGTCCTGCTACCAGCAGGCGATCTGGATCGAGCCCAACGCTTCTCTATTCAGCTATGAGGATTATTTCGGTAATCGGGTTCATTCCTTCTCCGTCAATCCGATGCACCGCAAGCTGACGATCCGGACGCAAATGACCGTCGTCACGACAAATGCGCCAAGCCCGGAGGAGCAAGCTGCTCTGTTGAATGGCAGACTGGCGCGGGAAGCATGGGCATGGCTGGAAACGGAGGAAGCGGCCAACCGGTTTGCTGAGTTTCTGCTGGAGACTGAATACACCGGCGTGACGCCTGAAGTCGAGAGCTTTGCCTTCAGCATCAGCGATAAGGAAGAGACCGATATTAGCGTAATGGGTTGGTTGTCTGCTTTGTCCAGCAGCATTCGGGTTCAGTTCATTTACGACCCGGAAGCGACGACGGTGAAAACGAAAGCGAGCGATATGATCGAGCGGAAGCGGGGTGTATGCCAGGATTTCGCTCATCTGATGATTGCTTGCTGCCGGGCGCACAGCATTCCAGCGCGCTATGTGAGCGGCTATCATTTCGTTGGCGATCTTCAAGGCGGAATCGCCGATTTCGAGCAAGCCTCCCATGCCTGGGTGGAAGCTTATGTGCCGTCACTTGGCTGGTGCAGCTTCGATCCAACTAACGAGGCGCCGGTTGGCGAGCGTTATGTGAAGCTGGGTCATGGGCGCGACTATAAGGATATTGTTCCGGTAAAAGGCGTCTACCGAGGCAACGGCGAGCAGAAGCTTAAGGTGACCGTCGATGTGCGGAAAGTGGAGGATTGAGCGGTCAGAAGAATGTTGCTGCACTTGTTATATAAGAGGATGTTCCTCGAGTAGATTACTACTCGGAAGGGCATCCTCTTCTTTTTTGCAGGAATAGCCCAGCTAAAATTTGGAATGATAAGAAATAACTTGTCAACATAAGGAGGATGGCTCATGAACCATGGCAATAAGCTGATTTCGGTCTGGCTTGCGTTCTCGATCATCATGCTTGGCGCCGGCTTAATCTGCCATGTATTGGCCATCCCAGCTATATTGGATGCTGCGGGCCGGGATGCCTGGCTGTCTATTATTGCGGCTGGCCCGTTTTTTATTTTGTTCATGATACTTATGTATGTGGTGATGAAAAGGGTTCACGGGCAAAGGCTGACGGATTGGGTTGCCCGTCAATTCGGCATCGTGCCGTCATGGATACTTCGCTTGTCAGCGGCGCTGCTGCTGCTCATCCTCGGAACCCATACGCTGTTCGAAACCTCTAACTGGACGGTAGCCACTTACTTACAATTTACACCGTTATCTATTGTGGTTATAGGAGGCGCGCTAGTGTCGGCGCTGGCTGCAATAAGGGGATTGCCTACGATTGCGATGACCTCTGCTATCCTGCTGCCCTTTGTTATTTTTCTCGGTTATTTCGTCATGGGGGCCAATACGAAATATAAAAACTATAATCAGCTGCTCCCGATGCTGGAGCATGGCGTTGAACCTGTCTGGCAAGGGATGATCTATGCGTTGGCCGGGATGGTCGAGGTGTGGACGCTGCTGTTGTTCCAGCATGAAATTAAAAGCAAGGTAAAGCTATGGCATTTGCTCATACTCGGCATCTTTATGATCGGCATTACGCTAGGTCCGACAATTGGGGGGATAACGGAGTTTGGCCCGGAAGAAGCGATGAAGCAGCGGATTACTCCCTTTGACCAGTGGAAGCTGGTTAACGTCGGCAAGCTGCTGCAGCATGTCGATTTTTTATCGATCTACCAATGGCTGAGCGGATCTTTTGCCCGAATTGCAATAGCGATGTACCTCATTGTGGATTTGCTGGACGTACGCCGTCCTCATAAACGGATGATTGCTATTGCATGTATCACGGCGATTATGTGCGGATTCTCGATTATTTGGTGGCGTATCGATCTTGTCTATGAATATGTGAACCATATTCAGTTTCCTGCTGTGCTTATTTACGCTTACAGCTTAACCATTCTGCTCGCGCTTCTCGGGTGGTGGCGCAAAGAAGATAAAGAGGTGGCATAAATGAAAGAAAAAGACGCAAAGGGCAGCGCAAGCGGCAAGAGCAAAGAAGCTGATCGCAACAGCAATGTAAAAGGCAGTCTCAGTAATGACGGCAGCGGAAATGGCAAGGATGGGCAGAAGCAGAAGCCTTTCCATATGTCGCAGCGGACACTGGAGCAGTTTTTTTCTTATTGCGATGATGTTATCGTCGATAGTCATCGCGTAGGCAATCCGCCCGTAGCGGCTGTTATCGTCTATAACTGCGGGATGGCAGAGACGAATATGATTAATGATGTCATTATTCCCGAGCTGAACCGGATATTCGAGAAAACGAAGTATTTGCGGGTAGCCGATGTCGAGAACGAAGCCAATCTCGTATGGGTGCAGGTAGATCCTAACACAAGCCAGTTCGGTGCGGAAGCGATGGCCGTTCGTGTCTTCGAGGGACATATGCTGTTCTGCATTCCTTCGCTGCAAGCGATGTGGAGCATTGATATTTCTAACATCCCGACACGGGCCCCGGAGCAATCCAAAACCGAGGTGACGATTCGCGGCTCCGGCGACGGCTTCATTGAGCCGCTCGCCGTTAATGTAGCGCTGATCCGGACGCGCCTTCGGACCTCCGAGCTGGCCTGTAAGTTTGAAGTAATCGGCACGCTTACCGCCAATAAAGTGGCTCTGCTCTATATGCGTAATATCGCAAACGATGAAATGATCCAGCATGTTCACCAGAAGCTGCAGACCATTAAGGTGGAGAGGCTCTTAACTTCCAATCAATTAGAGGAGCTGCTCTCACCGCTGCAATTTACGCTTTTTCCGGTAACCCACTATACCGGCAGGCCTGATTTTGCAGCTGAATGTCTAATCAACGGCCGCTTTGTCATTATCGTGGACGGGAATCCCAGTGCGATCATCGGCCCCGTTAATCTGTTTCTACTGCTCAAATCGCCGGAGGATGCCAACTTTCCGTTGTTCTCGGTTAATATTGGCCGGCTGTTGCGGTTTATGGGCTTATTCATCACCTTGTTTCTGCCGGGATTCTATATCGCGCTGACGACCTTTCATATGGATCAGGTGCCGTTCTCGCTTGTCGTCACGGTATCAACCGGACGGATGGGGTTGCCGATGGAGACGGGGGTCGAGATGTGCTTGATTATGATTCTGATGGAGCTGTTCCGTGAAGCGGGCGTCAGGCTGCCAATGGCGATTGGTCAGACGCTGACGGTCGTTGGCGGACTTATCATCGGGGAATCGGCGATTCGTGCCGGAATCGTCTCCCCGCTTATGATTGTTGTGGTAGCCGTCACAATCGTTGCCGGAGCGACGGTCGTCAATCAGGTCATGTCGAGCTCGTTGATCATTATCCGGTTCGTTACGTTCATTTTGAGCGCGACGCTTGGCATATACGGGTTCATATTGTCGCTGATTTTATTTCTGATCTACCTGACGGGTCTGGAATCATTTGGCGTTCCCTATCTGGCTCCGCTCAGTCCGCTTAACATCAAGCAAGCTTACGCCGCTTTGTTCAAGCTGCCGCGTAGTTGGAATAAACGCCGCCCTCTTTATCTCGAGACGAAGTCGCCGAGGAAGGATGAGGGCAATTGAAGATTGCAACGCTCAGAAGGATTGCACTCCTGCTCCTCTCAGCTGTGCTAATTTTCCTGACAACCGGCTGTTGGAGCGCGACAGAAATTCAGAGCAACAGCTATGCGAAAGCGCTGGGGCTTGACTACACCGATGGAATTTATACGGTATATGTGCAAATGCTTGAGTTTTCCACAGTAGCTAAGGGTGAGGGAGGAGGCGGCGGGAAGGTTCCTAACATCTGGCTGGGCCATGGAAGCGGAAAGACGCTGGACATGGCAATTAACGAACTGTACCGAACCGCTCAGATGCACATAACATGGGGGCATATTACTTCAATCGTCTTTTCCGAAAGGCTGCTTGAGAGCGGGAATTTGCATAAAGTGCTTGATATGATCAGCCGGTATCCGGAGTCCCGTTATACGACATGGGTATACGGTACGAGGGATTCGATCGAGGAATTGCTGAGCACCAACACGATTTTTAACGAGTCACCGTTGTCCTCCATCCTCCATGATCCGCTCCCCTCGTACAAGGATGAATCACTCTATCCGCCAGTTCTTGCACTTCGATTTATAGCGGAATTGAACGGCAAGCAAAACCGTGCTTATTTGCCCAATGTCGTTATTAATAAGAGGGACTGGACAGTTAACGAACGAGAGCAGAGTTTGCACCGCATCGACGGGGCTTTTTTCGAGCGGGAGGGCAAATTTATATATATGTCCCATAAAAAGCTGATTGGCTTTCCTTATCTGCAGCAGAAAATGCGCCGGGTGCAAGTGTTGTTGGAGGACGAAAAGGGTGTTATCTATGGTTCTGTAAGCGTGGCTTTTCCGAATCTGAAAATTACGCCTGTCGTAAAAGGAACGGACGTTACCTTTCGGGTGAAGGCCAGATATATGGCAGCCTTATATGAGTATATCGAACCGATGTCGTACGAAGATATGGTTCGTTTATGCGAGAAGGAAGTCCAGCAGTATATTAAAACGACTTATGAAGCGGGCATTCAAACCGGCGTTGACGTGTTTGGCCTGGAAGAAAAGCTATACCGGAAATACCCGAAGGTTTGGAAGGAAGTCAGTAAAAACGGAACGGCTATGTTTTTGGACGAGCATTCGCTGGCGAAGATCGATGTGGACGTTAGCATCGCCTATAATGGCAAATACAAACGGCGGGTGTAAATTCATATAGGCTCGTGCTGCGCAGATGCGGTACGGGCCTTTTTGGCATCATTAGCGCAATGTAATTTGGTTGCTCCGCTCGGTAGGCGAATGACCGTAAATGCTTTTATAGGCGCGGTAGAAAGAAGAATAGTGCTGGAATCCGGCATTCATTGCCGCAAGACTGGCTGGATGTCCCTCCTGCATCAGTTGGCTGGCCAGTACGACACGTTTGTGAAGGATATAATGGCCAATCGTCGTCCCGGTCGCTTTGCGGAACATTTTGTTCAAATGATGCTTGCTTATAAAAAAACGGGCGGATAGCTCATCCAGTGTAATTTCGGTCGTTAAATGCTCGTTCAGATAGGCAAGCACAGGTGTCATGCTTTGAGAGTGAAGCTCGGCTGTCCGGCCGTCCTTGCGGGACCGGCTCATGAATAACAACTGAGTGAGCAGCGCCTCCAATCGAATTCGCGCGGATAGCGCTCTGATGTCATCATCCATCTCCAGGCAGTCCATCAACTGCTCGAAAAAGGATGTCATGCTCGAATCGGCTGCACCCGGGAAGTAGAAGTCATTGGAATCGCCCTCCGAATGAAAAGGTGACAGCAGCGTCGTCCGGACTTCGATAGGCAGCAGATCGGGAACAAAATGAAGCGCATAACGCGCATACGAAACGGTACTCTCGATTTTCACCCCGTGAAAGACGTTCGGCGGAATGAGAAGCAGACTATGGGGTGTCGGGACGTAGCGCTTCCCTTCGATTAAATAACTGACCTCACCCGAAATAAAGTAGAACAGCTCATAGAACGGATGGCAATGAAGCGCATACTCATCTGTTTGCCGCTGATCCACGCTATAGTGGTAAATCATTGAATCGTTACGTAATTCACGAACGGTGCCCATACGATCCCTCCTGCTTCATCTACGCCATTAGTGTAAAAGAATACCGCTATATTTGCAATGTGAATCCTGTTATTCGCAATGGAAGAAAGCCTGCATTTTATTATACTAAAAGGGTAGCGGAACCGATCTAATCGCTTTATTAGATTGCAAATCAGAAGAATGGAAAGGCGGGTATTCAGATGTCCAAAATAACAGGAGCTCAACTGTATACGATTCGCGATTTTGTCAAAACACCGGAGGAAATCGACCAGTCGCTTCGCAAAATTAAAGAAATCGGCTATACGACGATTCAAGCTTCGGGGATGGGGCCGATTCCGCCAGAAGAATTGGCCGCAATCGCGCGTTCCCATGGATTGCAGATCGTATTGACCCATATGCCGTATGAACGATTTGTTAATGATTTGGACGGTCTTATCCGCGATCACCATACGCTTGGCTGCGGTCTGGCCGGTATCGGAGGATTGCCTGCGGAATACCGGAATGCAGACGGATATGTGGCATTTGCCGCCAAATTCAATGCCATCGCCAAGGAGCTGGCGCAAAACGGATTGAAATTCAGCTATCATAACCATCATTTCGAATTTGAAAAGCATAACGGCAAGCTTGGTATCGAAACGCTGCTGGAAAATACCGATCCAGAAAGCTTTCTGTTTACCCTTGATACGTATTGGGTGCAGGCGGGGGGAGCTGATCCAAGCAGTTGGATCAGGAAGATGAAAGGAAGAATAGAAGCGATTCATTTGAAGGACATGGCAATCATCGATGAGAAGACGATTATGGCTGAGGTGCTGGAGGGCAATCTGGAGTGGCCGGATATCTTCCAGGCATGTGAGGAAGCGGATGTGAAATGGTATCTTGTGGAGCGGGATGCCGGACCGACGGATGCATTCGAAAGCTTGTCGATCAGTTACCGCAACTTGAAAAAAGCGGGATTTGAATAAAAAAGAAGCGCGCGGATTGGAACATGTCCCGTCGATATCGTACAATAAAGTTGTTACATATCCGACAGGAAGAGGTGTATCGGTTGAAGTATAGAAGACTTGGCAGCACGGATTTGAATGTATCGGTTATTGGCATTGGAACATGGCAGTTCGGCGGCGAGTGGGGCCGGGAGTATACGCAGGATGAAGCGGATGCTATTCTCGACAAAGGGCGGGAGCTCGGCATCAACCTCATCGATACGGCAGAATGCTATGGTGATCATCTGTCGGAATCGCTGATCGGCAGCTACATTGGCCGCCGCAACCGCGAGGATTGGATCCTTGCGACGAAATTCGGCCATCATTTCCATGAACGGTTTTCCCGTACGGACGTATTCGACGCCAAAGGTGTAGTTGCCCAGCTGGATGCTTCGCTTAAAGCGCTGCAGACTGACTATATCGATCTTTATCAATTCCATTCCGGGCCGGATGCGGCTTTTGACAACGACGAGCTCTGGGAAACGCTGAACAAGCAGGTAGAGGCGGGGAAAATCCGGTTTCTCGGTACTTCGATCGGCAGCAACGACAACCTGCATCAGACCGATGCGTCGACTAAAGTGAACTCGCGGGCAATTCAGGTCGTCTACAACCGGCTGGACCGCGCGCCGGAAGAGCGTGTATTTCCTTCCTGCGAACGCCAGGATCTTGGCGTGCTTGCCCGAGTGCCGCTTGCCAGCGGTTATTTGAGCGGAAAGTACAAGCCAGGCGCTGTTTTTGGCAGCACCGACGTACGTCACCGGCATGATGCGGAGAATACGCGGCAGAAGCTGGAGGAAGTCGAACGCATTCAGCGTGAAGAAGTGCCGCAAGGTGTCGACATGGCTAGCTGGGCGCTTGCGTGGTGCTTGAAGAATCCGGTCGTTACGGCAGTTATTCCGGGCTGCAAAGACCCTGCCCAAGTAGAGGCTAACGCTCGGGCTGCTGAACTGGTTTGATGACATAGAGCGGGCGGAAGCTTGCTAATCATACATGCAGTTATGTGCAGAGAAGCTCTGTTTTTCTTGGGGCTTCTCTTTTGCTGTGGGGGAAGCTTTTTCAAGAGAGGCGGGATTTATAAGCTACAGCAAGTAACGCTACGACAGTGCGCAATTTGAGAACAAACAAGTAGGTCTTCAATAAATCACTTAAATTACAAAAACGATCCTTATTTAATGAGTACAATATCCAACAATGCCAATCAAAATGTAAAAGTGCAGGTTGTCAGCCGCATTTTCGGCGATTTATCGCATCAAAATGCAAATATGCATTTTGATCGGTCCAAAAAGGTTCTATAGAGCAATATATAGCGATTTCAAATGTACTTTTGCATTCTGATCGTGATTTTAGGCCATATGAAGCTCATCAACCTGCACTTTTACATTTTGTTTCACAATTCGTATAGCCGGGCTATGTTCATGGAGCTGATTTCGTATCTGTATTGGCGCTCCTGAGTGTTACTCTGGGGCAATACAAGTATAGCTCAAAAGCAAATATTGAAATTTCTTGAATGGATCTGCTTTTATCGTGTGAATGGGATGAGCGGAGCGTTTTGAGTTCAGGCTGGCATTTTGAAGATTCTATCCCTTGTGCATCGTGAAAGCGATGAGGCAATGGAATCAAGAACGGCAGCATGAACCAAAACGCGCAGCGAATCCGTGCATAGCGAGTCCGTGCAAAGCCAGTCCGCATGTAAAATTAGCATGCGTTTTTTATATTTTTATGGAAACGAAATGCGAGAATAAAACGTAAAGGAATAATCGGTTAGAAATAGCCCCCAAACCAAAGATTTCCCATTAATCTATTATTGAGTATAACAACTGTTTCGACTAAACTAGATCTAGCAGCGGGAGTTGCGGGTGATCAATAGAGCGGGAGTGAAAAGCGGGCATGAATGCCACCACAAGCAGTTTAGAGGATGCGTTAGCGTACGTGATCCATAATTTGAAACGTCAATTAAAGGCGGACAAGCTTTTCATTACCGCTTGCGATGGTGCCAACAACCGCATTATTAAAGCATTTAATCACCTTGAGCCGGCTATGCAAGAGCAGCCTGACGACCCGGATGCGGTAACGATGGAATTGACGGCGGATAAGCCGCGTCTATCCGTGCCGATTGTAACGGCAGACAATCACACGTACGGTACGATTCATATCGTACACACGGAGCCGTTCGAGCCTACCGAAGAGCAGTTGATGCAGCTGCAGTCAATGGCGGCTTTCATTGCTTACGCCATTGATCTCGAGAACACGGCTGTCACAGATAGCTTGACTGGTTTGTACAATCGCCGCTATCTTCACAAGCTATTCGATAATGGGGAAGCGCCTTCTGGCGTTATGTTTATCGATTTGAATGATTTTAAATGGATCAATGATCAGTTTGGTCATGAAACAGGCGATAAGCTGCTGATCCAAATCTCGAATCGCTTGCGAAGCCATCTGCGCAAAAGTGATCGCATCATCCGATACGGAGGCGATGAGTTTCTGATCTGCTTCCCGCAATTGGCAGAGGAGAGCGGCATTCGAACGGTCAAGGAGAAGATCGAAAGATCGTTTCAAGATCCTTTTCTTACAGATGATGTTCCCGTCTTCATTACGGCGAGCATCGGCGTGAGCTCCAATCAGGGTGTCTACGTCAGTCTGAGACAGCTGATTGCTAATGCCGACCAAGCGATGTATGCCGCCAAACAGCATTATAAAAACAGCCTTTGAAGCGCCGATTGCCCGGCAGCCTCAAAGGCTGTTATATTTGTAGACGACTTCTTTCTTCTTACAACTCGGCCCGTTTAAAATGAAGCTCGCAGATCGTTCCTTCATTTGGCTTGCTTCGAAACAAAATTTTGCCGTTCATCTTTTTTATCATACTCATGACGACCATAAGACCCAGGCCTGTCCCGTTTTCTTTCGTTGTAAAATAAGGCTTGCCAAGCCGTTTGACCTGCGATTTGTCCATCCCGGCACCTGTATCATGGATCAAAATTTGAATAGAGTTTTGTACTAGTTGTGTATGCACCGTCAATTTGCCGCCGTCTGGCATGGATTCAATTGCATTTTTCATCACATTGAGCAGACATTGCTGCAGTTTTTTCGATTCACCGCGTATGAGCAGTCTCTCCCGTGATAAATGCTGAATTTCGATTTCAATGTTCGACAGAGCCGAGTAGGGCTGCAGCCAAGGCATGATGCCGTCAATTTCCATCTGTACATCCAACAGCAGGCTTTTTTCTTCATTTGGCTTGGAAAAGTTTAAATAGTCAGTAATGATCGTACTGGCGAGATCGACCCCTTCGAAGGCATGTTTACGGTAGCGGTTAAGCGTTTCGCGATCAAGACCTTCCTTGCCCATTAATTGAAGAAAACCTCTTGTCGTTGTAAGCGGGTTGCGAATTTCATGTGAGATGGAAGCAGCTAGGTGGCCGATCATTTGATATTTTTCAGACATAATCAGTTCCTGTTGAAAGCGTTCCTGGTGTTTGACGTGGAAGTAGATGTAATTGATGAATAGAGACGAAAGAAGATTGGCCGTGCCAATCAAAGCGAGAGTGCGAAGCTCGAACGTGCCGCCCTGCAGAATAGTGATAGTCGTGTAAGCCGTCAGATAAATGCAGACGAGAGCGAAATATCTTAAAGACATTCGCAGTTGAGAGACATCTTCAAGCTTATAGTGACAGAGAAGTCCGGCGGCAAAGAGTGCAATGCTCGAAATCAAGGTCGTGAGCGGATCATTGTGCATAATAAAAATGCCGCCAATGCAGAAGGCCGCCCAAGTGGCGATACCGGGCAGCAGACCCTCATACAAAACGGCCAGCGTCAACGAAATTGGCGTTAAGTGAAGTGCATATACAAGCGGATCGGTTTGTTCAAGTCCTAAATAGATAACAGACAATAGTCCGAGAATAGCAATGAATAGAAGCTTGCGGCGATAGTTGGGGTAAGAGAATCTTGGTGTAATAATGACGAACATTAATCCCGCCGTCATAATATACATTAGACCATGAATAATAGAAGTTAGGATAGGTATAATAGCGGACAACATCCTTTTCGACTGAAAATCATGAATTAAAACCTATAATATGTAAACAATCTGGTACAATCTATGTTAATAATACAACAGTCAGGATTAGATTGCTATAAACATAAAGAAGATAATGGATCTCAATCGCACAGACCACATTCCCTTGCCAAAGCCGTCATACCGCAGGACAGCCAAGCATACATATGGTATGAACGGTATTAACATGTACAGGGGGATGGCGGATGAACCAGGACGATATCCGCGCTTTGGAGCGGTCTATCGATGAAATTACGGAAATCGCAGAAGGGTTCGGCCTTGATTTTTACCCGATGCGTTACGAGATTTGTCCAGCGGACATCATTTATACGTTTGGTGCCTACGGCATGCCGACGAGATTCAGCCATTGGAGCTTTGGAAAAACCTTCAATAAAATGAAAATGCAATATGATTTTGGACTTAGTAAAATCTATGAGCTGGTCATCAATTCGAATCCCTGCTATGCTTTCCTGCTGGAAGGCAACTCGCTGATCCAGAACAAGCTGATTGTTGCGCATGTGCTTGCCCACTGCGATTTTTTCAAAAACAATGCACGTTTCGGAGCGACGAACCGCAATATGGTGGAAAGCATGTCTGCGACGGCCGATCGTATTCATCAATATGAGATGGACCACGGCTCAGAGGCGGTCGAAAAATTTATTGATGCAGTGCTTGCGATTCAGGAGCATGTAGACCCTACGATCATAAAACCGTATCAGCTGGACAAAATGCGCTACATCGAGCTTCTGACGAAGGAGAAGAACCGTTCCTCGAAAATCAACAATGTATCCGACTACGAGGATCTATGGTCGCTTGATGAGGAAGAAAACGAAGCCGCTGAAGAGGAGGCAGTTGCTGCAGCAGCAGCAGCCAAGCGGTTTCCTCCGGAGCCGGAGAAGGATCTGCTCTGGTTCATCGAGGAATACTCGCCACAGATGGCAGACTGGCAGCGTGATATTTTGTCGATGCTGCGCGATGAAATGCTCTACTTCTGGCCGCAAATTGAGACGAAGATTATGAATGAGGGATGGGCTTCGTATTGGCATCAACGCATTATTCGCGAGCTTCCGCTGACCAGCGACGAGACGATCGAGTTTGCCAAGCTGAATTCATCTGTCGTTGTGCCATCCCGGCATAGTTTAAATCCTTATTACTTGGGCTTGAAAATATTCGAAGACATCGAACGCCGCTGGGATAAGCCGACTGCTCTTGAAAAAGAGCGCTTTGGCCGCGTTCCCGGGCAAGGACGTAACAAAATGTTCGAGGTGCGGGAAGCCGATTCCGACATCTCCTTCCTTCGCAATTATTTGACAAAAGAGCTGGTGGACGATCTTGACCTGTACA
This sequence comes from Paenibacillus radicis (ex Gao et al. 2016), assembly GCF_014641555.1. Classification (GTDB taxonomy): domain Bacteria; phylum Bacillota; class Bacilli; order Paenibacillales; family Paenibacillaceae; genus Pristimantibacillus; species Pristimantibacillus radicis. Next base: position 161,079 of record NZ_BMHY01000006.1, on the reverse strand, counting down.
TCTTCGAGAAGAAGGGACCAGAGTGGAAAATAACCGATAAGTCATGGGAAAATATCCGCGAGCAGCTCGTCTATTCGAAAGTGAATGGCGGCTTTCCGAATATCGTCGTATTTGACGGTGATTTCAACCGGGTAGGTGAGCTTTATTTGAAGCATAGCTATGAGGGGACCGAACTGGATCTGAAATATGTAGAGCGCACGCTTCCCTATGTCGTTCAGCTTTGGGGCAAATCGGTTCATCTCGAAACAGTAGTGGAGGATAAAAAAATCGTGTTCAGCTGTGACGGGAAAAAGACGAGTCGCAAGTTCGTCTAACGGAGCAATAGCAAACAAAGAAAAGCCCGGCGCATTCGCGTCGGGCTTTTCTTTATTCATTCTGCTTGTGGAATTAGCCTTCCAGCAACAGCGTTTCTGGATCTTCAAGCATCGCTTTTACTTTGACCAGGAAGCGAACTGCTTCGGAGCCGTCTACGATCCGGTGATCATAAGTAAGGGCAATGTACATCATCGGACGGTTTTCCGAACGCTCAGCGTCGATTGCCATCGGACGAAGCTGGATTTTGTGCATGCCGAGAATACCGACTTGTGGAGCATTCAGAATTGGCGTCGACAGCAGGGAACCAAATGTGCCGCCGTTCGTGATTGTGAATGTGCCGCCTTGCAGCTCGGCCAGACCAAGCGAGTTGGTGCGTGCTTTGCCGGCAAGATCAACGATTTGCTTCTCGATTTCAGCGAAGCTCAGACGGTCTGCATCGCGAACGACTGGAACGACCAAGCCTTCTTTCGCGGAAACCGCGATACCGATATCGTAGAACTGTTTCGCAATAATGTCATCGCCATCGATCTCAGCGTTCAGAAGAGGGAATTCCTTCAATGCGCCAACGACAGCCTTCGTGAAGAAGGACATAAAGCCGAGGTTTACGTCATGCTTGTCGAAGAAAGCTTGTTTACGGCGTTTACGAACATCCATAATCGCTGTCATATCGACTTCGTTGAAAGTTGTCAGCATGGCTGCTGTTCTTTGCGCTTCAACGAGGCGGTTGGCGATTGTCGCCCGGCGGCGGGACATTTTCTTACGCTCGTAAGGCTTGTTCGACGTAAAGGCCGGTTGAGCTGCTGCTTTTGGAGCCGGAGCAGCTGCAGGAGCTGCCGGCTGTTGTCCGTAACCGCGAACATCGTCCGAGCTAACACGGCTCAGCGACGATTGTGCTTGAGAAAGGTCGATGCCTTTTTCTCTTGCAAGCTTTCTAGCTGCAGGAGAAGCGTTCACTTGACCGCCTTTGTCTGCAGCAGCCGGAGCTGTTGGAGCTGCTGCTTGAACAGGTGCAGCTTCTTGGGCTGGAGCTTTCGCAGGCTCAGCTGCCGGTGCAGCAGCTGGAGCTGGAGCAGCGCCGCTGCCTGCTCCGATGCTGCCGATCACTTCGCCGATTTGAACGGTGTCGCCCTCGTTGCGTGTAATTTCTTGCAGTACGCCGTCTTGCTCTGCGCTAATTTCAATATTGACTTTATCGGTTTCAAGTTCTAGAAGCACGTCGCCTTGTTTAACCGCGTCTCCTACTTTAACGACCCATTTCGAAATTGTTCCTTCAGTAATGGATTCGCCCATGGCTGGAACTATAATTTGTTGCAATGCGACTACCTCCCCGAGTTGGTTGTGAGTGATGGATTATATTTCAACGTTTGCAAAAGGATATGTTGTTGTTCGAAAGCGTGTACCTGCTGGAAGCCGCTTGCCGTACTGGAGCGTTCTGGACGTCCAATGTAGCTTACGCTTGCGCCTGCAGGAGCGATCTTGCGAACGCGAGGCTCCATATAGCTCCAAGCGCCCATGTTGTGCGGCTCTTCTTGAACCCATACGATTTCCTTCAAGCTCGGCAAGCGCTCGATAATCGCTTTGATTTCTTTATCCGGGAACGGATAGAGCTGCTCGACGCGAACGACGTGAAGCCAGTCCTTGTCTCCGCTCTCGTCCTTTTCAATCGCTTCTTCGATATCGATAGCCATTTTGCCTGTTGCAAGCACCAGACGCTCAACACGATCCGGACGAGCACCCAGACCCGGCTGTTCAACGACTAGCTTGAAGCTGCCTTCGCTGAGCTCGGTGACGCTGGAAGCGACACGCGGGTTGCGGATAAGGCTCTTCGGCGCCATAACGATAAGCGGACGAGCAGCTTCGCTCTCCGTAATCGAGGCTTGACGGCGCAGCAAGTGATAGTATTGCGCAGCGCTGGACAAGTTGGCTACCGTCCAGTTCTCTTCGCCCGAAAGCTGCAGGAAACGCTCTAGACGAGCGCTGGAATGCTCGGGTCCTTGGCCTTCATAGCCATGAGGGAGAAGCATAACCAAGCTGGACTTCTGCTGCCACTTGGAGCGGCCGGCAGATATAAATTGATCGATCAGCACTTGCGCTACGTTTGTAAAGTCGCCGTATTGCGCTTCCCAGATGACGAGCGTCTCGGGTGCGTGAACGTTATAGCCATATTCGAAGCCGAGTACAGCAGCCTCAGACAGCGGGCTGTTGTGAATGGCGAATGAGGCTTTCGCTTGCGGCAATTGATGCAGCGGGCTGAACGTATTGCCGGTCTCGGCGTCATGCAGCACCAGGTTACGGTGAGCAAATGTAGCGCGCTCTACGTCTTGGCCGCTGATCCGAATCGGTTTGCCGTCGGCGAGAATTGTGGCGAAGGCAAGCGTCTCCGCATGACCCCAATCCAGCTTCTCTCCATCGTTAAGCGCCGTAGCACGGCGTTCCAAGATACGCTGCAGCTTCGGATAGACCGTAAAGTTATCCGGCCAGCGGAGCAGCTCGGTATTGATTTCACGCAGTGTCTCGACGGAAACGGCTTGAACATCCTTGCCGAATTCCTGATCACGAGGCAAAGATGGCGTTTGGTGGACAGGCTCTTTGCCGTCGCGGGCCTTTACTTCCTCGTAAGCGGCTTTCAGCGTATCGATAACGCTTTGCTTCAAAGCTTCTGCTTCGGCTTCTGTAATAACGCCTGCTGCTACCAGTTTGTCAGCATAGATGCGGCTAACGGTAGGGTGAGCTTTCACTTTACGATAAATAAGCGGTTGAGTCGTTTCCGGATCATCCGTCTCATTATGTCCGTATTTGCGGTAGCCGACCAAGTCGATCAAGAAGTCTTTCTTGAAGACCGTCCGGTATTCGGATGCCATCCGTGCCGCGGTAATAACGGCTTCTGGATCATCGGCATTGACATGCACGATTGGAATTTCATAGCCTTTCGCAACGTCGCTCGCGTAATGCGTCGAGCGGGAGTCATGGCTTTCCGTCGTGAAGCCGATTCGGTTGTTGACGATAATATGAAGCGTACCGCCATGCGAGTAGCCTGTCAGCTGTGCAATGTTCAGCGTTTCCGCTACAATGCCTTCGCCAGGGAATGCTGCATCGCCGTGCATAATAATCGAAGCAGCTGCTTCGAGATTTTGCTGCGGGTAGCCCGGTTTGCTGCGATCGTCTTGCGCCGCGCGTGTGAAGCCTTCAACGACAGGGTTGACGAACTCCAAGTGGCTCGGGTTGTTAGCAAGCGTAATGCGGGTTTCGACCGTTTCGCCGTTTTTGAACGAGCGGTTGGCGCCCAAGTGATATTTAACGTCGCCGGTCCAGCCGTAGTTGATACCGATGGAGCCTTCGGACGGAATAAGCTTTTTGTTAGGCGAATGGTGGAACTCCGAGAAAATTTTGCTGTAAGGCTTGCCAAGGACATGGGCGAGAATGTTCAAACGGCCGCGATGCGCCATTCCCATCAGGATATGGCTGACGCCGTCGTTGGAAAGCTCATGAACCATTTCATCCACGAGAGCGACCAGTACGTCGTTGCCTTCGACGGAGAAACGTTTTTGGCCGACGAAAGTGCGCTGCAAGAAGTCTTCAAACTGCTCGGCTTCGTAAAGCTTTTTCAACAGTTTTTTCCGTTCCTCTGCATCCATAGAGATTTCTGGAATTTCTTTCTCAACTTTTTGTTTCAGCCAAAGGCGTTCTTCTTCATTGTGAACATGACTGAATTCGTAAGCGAGAGTACCGGTATAGGCTTTGCGAAGCTTCTCTATCGCTTCCAGACCGTTGGATACGTCGGAAGGGGCTTTAGTCCATACGAGCTCAGCAGGCAATCCTGCCAAGTCGGCTGCAGTTAAGCCGTAAGTTGCCGCATCCAGCATCTTCGTATTCGATTTCGGACTGATATCGAGTGGATCAATGTCCGCAGCCAAATGGCCGAAGGCACGTATGTTCCATACGAATTTGCCTGCGGCTACGAGATTTTGCAATACTTTAGCGTTAATGTGGGAAGTGCCTTCGGAAGCCGCTCCAATTGGAGCGCGTTGTTGTCCGGCGTATTGAGGCGGCTCGCCCCAGCGCGCGAACAGATCGCGGTATTCCGCTACGACCGATTCGGGATTTTGCTTATACAATTCATATTGTTCTTGCACATAACCTAGGTTGGGCCCGTAATAGGATGCCCAAGGGTTTTGCGTCTGATCATTACCAGCTGACATTGTCAGATACCTCCGCCTTACGGATTTTGAAGTTCATTGGGACGGAATTAGAACATTCATATAAAACCATTATAGTATAAACATGCACCATAACTAAAATAACGATTATGTATCATTATTATATTGAAAATAGATTGATTACGCTACCATTCGACAATTCGTCATAGTTCGCGTATCCATTATACCCAATTTGCATCGTTTTCAACACCGCTAACGATAGAAATTTACCCCATCTCGAAGAAAAAAGAGCCCCTGACCGTTTTGGACAGAGGTCTATAATGGAGTTGGGAACATAATGACTGCCGGGAGAGGTGCTGCTTATGAACATTTCAATTGGAGGCTATTCGTTCAACAACACGTATTTAGAAGGAAAGATGGACGTATTCGGTTATTTGGAAACGGTTAAATACCGCTATGGGCTGGACGTTGCTGATTTGTGGAACGGGTTTTTCATCGATCGGAGCAGCAAGCCGGTCATGAAGCTGGCGGATGAAGGATATATTCGGAAAATCAAAGAAGCGCTCGATGATCGGGAGCTCCGGGTCGTTAATTTCGCGATCGATGGCGCACATTTATGGGATCCGGACCCGGAGATGAGAGTGCATCTGTACAAAAATGCGCTCGTTCATTTGCGGGCGGCGGTTATACTGGGCGCGGAAACGGTACGGATTGATACGGGAGGCTCTTATACGGATACCGAGCCGATGAGCGAGGAGCAATTCGAATTTACGGTGCGGCGTTATCAGGAGTTCTCGGAATTTGGAGCGGATAACGGCTTTCGGATCGGTCCGGAAAACCATATGGGCGCATCGCTGCAGCCTAGGGAATTGAAGCGGCTGGCAGAGGCGGTAGATCATCCTGCGTTCGGTTTCCTCGTTCATTTGGGACGCTGGCGCGCCGATCGTGAGGAAGGTGACAAGCTTGTCGCGCCTTGGGCGTATCATACGCATTTCGATGCGGAAACAGCATCATCTCCTGACGCTATTCAAACGATTCGTACGCTGCGAGACGCGGGCTACAACGGATATTGGGGCATCGAGCATAATGCGCCGGCTGATCAATACGCCGAGACAGCGCGGCTGATCGGACTGGTACAACAACATCTGGCGAATGAAGCTGATTTGCAAAGGGGAGAGGCTTAAGCATGGAACGGATACGGATCGGCATCATTGGAGTCGGACAAATAGGCAAAATGCATGTGCAGCAGTATCAGGCGATTCCAGGGGCGGAGCTTGTCGCCGTATGCGATGTCAATGAAGCGGAAGCGCAGCGGGTAGCCGGGCAATATGGCATTCCGCATGTGTATTCGGATTATCGGAAGCTGTTGGAGCGGGATGATTTGGACGCCGTCGATGTCTGCCTCCATAACAACTTCCATGCGCCGGTAACGATTGACGCCCTGCGGGCAGGCAAGCATGTCTACTGCGAAAAGCCGATTGCCGGCACGTACTTTGACGGTCAGAGCATGACCGCCGCGGCGGAAGAGAGCGGGAAAAAGCTGCATATCCAATTGGGGCTGCTGTATCGGAAAGAGACGAAAGCGGCCAAGCAGCTTATTGACGGAGGCATGCTGGGCAAGCTGTATCATGCGCGTTCCACAGGTTTCCGCAGACGCAACCGGCCATTCGTCGACGGTTACGGCACTCCCTATTTTACGAGAAAAGAAACGGCTGCCGGCGGAGCTTTGCTGGATATGGGCGTCTATCATATTTCGCAGCTGCTTTACCTGCTAGGCAATCCTAGTGTGGAGCGGATCTCTGGCAAGCTGTATCAGGAGATGGATATGCTGGCCGACCGGCAAGCGACCAGCGGCTTTGATGTTGAGGAGCTGGCCTCTGGTCTTGTCCGCTTTCGAGACGGGTTGACGCTGGATATCATCGAATCGTGGTCGATTCATCTCGGCGGCTTTGAAGGCAGCAGTATTGCGGGCTCTAAGGGAGGCATTCGACTGCCGAATGACGGATCGGGTGCCGCGGCTCAGCCGTTTAGCTTCCATAGCACCGTCTGTGATATCGATATGGACAGCACGATTGATCTCGATATGATGGATATTCGCTGGCACCGATTGCGGGAGAATGAAGATGCTTATGATTCCTCGCAGCATCATTGGGTAGCTGCGCTTCAGGGCAGAGTGGATCTGCTGCCGACGGCGCAGATTGCCCTAAATACAATGCTGATTAGCGAGGGCATGTATAAATCCGACGAGCTAGGCCGGGAAGTGACGGCAGAGGAAGTGGCGGAGGCGTCGCGGTCAACAGCCGTGAAGCTGTAATGGCGGATAGGACGCTATGAATTCATCCGCATCTTTGACGGCCGCCAGCATGGGATACCGCTCCATAAAGGCGTTTAACTTTTTCGTATATGGAACGATCGCGATTTACAGCACTTTTTTCGCTTTATATTTGCAGTCGCAAGGGATGTCGACGATTGAGATTGGTGCTCTGATGGCAGGAGGCCCCGTTGTATCGCTGATCGCCAATCCGTTCTGGGGTTATTTAAGCGACCGGTTCCGCAACATCCGGCGAATTCTGATCGTCATGCTGATCGGCAATTTACTGGTCATGCAGCTCGTATTTCTCGTCCATTCCTATACGCTTATCTATGCGTGCATGCTGCTCTTTTTCTTCTTTCAAATGCCGCTGTTCTCGCAAAGCAACAGCTTGATACTGAATGCTATAGAAGGGACTGGCCATAAATTCGGCGCATTTCGGCTGTGGGGGTCACTTGGCTGGGCATTGCTAGCGGTCGCTTCGGGACCGGTCATTGGCGGAATGGGCATCGAACGTTTATGGATCGTCTACAGCGTCATGATGCTGCTCGCTATCGCTCTTGCCTTTACGCTTCCGCCAGGCGGAGTACCGGTTGCGGCGCCTCAAGCGGGAACGGCTCCAGTCAGCCGCAGCTCCATGCTCCGCAACTGGCCGTTTGTTCTGTTTCTCATTATCGGTCTTGTCCTGTCTATACCAAACTCGATGAATACAACCTTCGTTGGACTTTATATCGCAGAGCTAGGGGGAAAGACAGGCGTAATTGGCTGGTCGGCTTTTTTTTCCTCGATTTTCGAAATTCCGATATTTTTGCTGCTGGACCGTTATTTGCGTAAAAATGTCCGTGTCATGATGTTATGTCTTGCGGTCATCAGTGTGCTGTATGCGCTGCGCTGGTCTTTGATGGCGGTTGCCGAGAGCCCGCTGCATATCATTTTCATTCAAGCGCTCCATTGCCTGACCTTCGGAGGGTTCTATTATATCGGGACACAGCTTACCGCGCTGCTCGTTCCAGCCGAATTCCGGGCGTCGGGCCAAGCGTGGTATGCCTTAACTTGGGGCGGACTATCCGGCATCGTAGCCGGCTTCTTAGGCGGCTGGCTCTTCGACCGTTATGGCCCGCAGCCGATGTATGCCGCAAGCGGAGTTATGGCACTTGCCGGGGTACTCGGCTTTGCGCTGCTCTATCGATTTTTGCGGGAAAAAACCGCAGTGAAATAAATGCAGCCGTAATCGCCGTTGTCAGCAAACAACGGGATTGCGGCTTTTTTTTGCTGGCGGCTGGCCTTGGCAGGAAGAGAAATGGTTGAGGAACCTTTCAATAAAACCGAGTCACTCCAGGGCATTCCATTGTATAATGGTCGTATAGGTTTAAACCGGGAGAACGGAAGAAGAGAGGAACGACGATGACATTAATTAAACAATTAGCGAGTTCGGACGATTTTACAGGATACTATTTGTTGAAAGAGCTTGAAGTGAAGCTGACTAACGGAGCTACGCCGAAAGATTATTTCGATATCGTGCTCTGCGACGGAAGCGGGCAAATGTCCGCCAAGTTCTGGGACGTGTCGTCCACGGACAAGGAAACCTTTTTCCCAATGGGGCTGGTAAAGGTTCATGGTGTGGTTCAGACTTACCGCGAGAAACTGCAAATCAAAATCGTGCGCATGCGGCTCACGACCGAAGAAGATCAAGTGAATTTGACCGATTTCATCCGTTCGGCGCCGATCTCGCCAAATGATCTTATTCATGCGATCAAGCAAGTGCAAAGCAGCATTGAGGACGAAGAGATTCGCCGCATCGTCGATTATTGTGTTGCGAAGGTAGATGACAAATTGAGTCATTATCCCGCAGCGAAGACGCATCATCACGCTTATTTTGCCGGACTTGCCTATCATATTGTAAGAATGCTGGAAATTGGTGAATTCATCTGCAAGCAAAGACCGTTCTTAAACCCGGATCTCATTAAAGCGGGCATTATTCTGCATGATATTGCGAAGCCGGAGGAAATGATCGCGCAGCTTGGCATCGTATCGGACTACAGCCTTCAAGGGAAATTGCTTGGACATATATCGCTGGCCTCCAGCTGGATTACGGAAGCGGCCATACATAGCGGAATAGATTTGGAATCCGAGAAAGTAATCGGATTGCAGCATCTGGTGCTGTCGCATCATAATTTGGGAGAGTGGGGAAGCCCCGTTCAGCCGCAAACGGCGGAGGCGGTGGCTCTTCATCATATCGACGCCATGGATGCGAAGCTGCAAATGGTTGAGGATGCGCTGGATACGACGCCGGAATCCGAGCCATGGACGCCGTTTATCCGCGGACTGGAGAACAAGCCGATTTACCGGATGAAGCTGTAAGCAGCAATCCGCAATCCGCACCATGATGATTCGTTGAATCATTGTCACACGCCAAGTACGCGCTAACCATGTTTCATGCTACAATGATAAAAAAATCGAGGGGAAGATAGCGGGCAGTAGGCAACATGGGATTGCCCGGAGCAACCGATGGCAGATACCGAACAACCGACTTTGAAATATTGTGCTCATTGTCATGAGCCAAAGCCGATGAACGAGTTTTTGCGCCGTACCGGCCGGCGCTCCGGCACACAATCGAGGCGGGGAGCTTGCCGCTCCTGCCGTAAAACACGCCGCGCCGCAACTGCGCCAGCAACAGTGGAAGGGAAGGCAGCGGATAAAGCGGCTTCTATTCAAGCTGCGCCATCGGCTATTGTCGCGGATGGTATTGCTGCTTCGGCAACAGCGGTTATCGCTGGCCATACGCCGGGGAAAACGGCAGCCGCCAAGCGGAAGGGCGCCAAGGCAGCCAGTAATAATAGCCCGGCTGCGTCCGTTGAAGGTCAAGGTGCATCCGTGCAAAGTGGAGCTCCGGTTAGCTCAGACGGGGGCAAAGCTGCTCCTGCTTCTAATGGTGCTGACCCGAAACGCAGGCCGCGTACCAGACAGGCTTCACGGCAAACGAAGCAGCGCCAGCAGCCGAAGCCCTCTAATCATTCGCCTACCGATACGGCCTTTCTGCGGCCAACTCGTCAAGGAACGATCTGGATGCGCGGCAAAACCGACAAAGGCAGACGCTGGTATCAGGAGATCGATATAGAGCTTGCCATCATTCTTGTTAAGGAGCGGGCTGCTGTCGTGGTGAATCGGCATACGATTCGCAGACTGTTCAGCAACAAAGATTTCCGCAAGCATATATTGACCCGGGACAATTATACCTGTTACTTCTGCGGCGATTACGGCGATACGATCGATCATATGCTGCCTCGGGCTAAAGGCGGGCATACGACTCCCGACAATTGTGTGTGTGCGTGCAATTTCTGCAACCAATCCAAGGCGGATAAAGATCTTGAGGAATTTATGAAAGAAAACTGATTCGGCTGCTCATGCTGTGCCTGAATAGGCCGCTTCGGCCAAATAAAAAAACCGCGCCATCCTCTTTCAGCAGAACCCCCCGTTCTGTAAAGAGCCGCTATGGCGCGGTTTTTTCGTATAAACATTTAATCGCTCAATTAGTTGCCAGCTACGTTATAGCTGAAATTGCTGCTATCATAGCTATCTGCTGCAAAGGCGAAGATCAAGATTAGAATAAGCAAGATAAAGGCGTACATCGCCGTACCGATAATGCTTGTCACCAGACCAGCTATTGCCAGCCCTTTTCCTTGCTCACCTTTTTTCTTAATTTCGCCTAAGGCAAGCGATGAAATAATCATACCGACGATTCCGATAATAAATCCCAGATAAGGTACGATAATTGCGCAAATGCCTAATACGAGCGCCGCAATCGATTTTCCGTTTGTCCGTGCTGGAGGCGTAGGCATCCAGGGCTGGTTCGGATGAGGCGGCTGGTTATAGTTTTGAAACTGCGGTCCATTATCAAAATTCGACAAAAGAGGCGTCCTCCCAAAAGTTGGTATACGAACATTATACCTGCTGTTCTCCCTATTTTCTATGGAAAAATAAGCTGGCGGCTAGAACAGGCTCCAGTCCATCTGCTGAGACATCGTCTCCAGCAACTGAACGCCCGCTATGCTGTTCCCTTTTGCATTGAGGGCAGGACCAATAACGCCGATACCGTACCGGCCGGGCACCATCGATAGAATGCCGCCGGACACGCCGCTTTTGGCAGGAAGACCTACCTGTATGGCAAACTCCCCGGAAGCGTTGTACATGCCGCAGGTCGTCATGAACGTTTTGGCGATTTGGACATAACGTCTTGGAATAAGGTTCTCTCCCGTAATAGGATCAGTACCGTTAAAAGCGAGCACGAGCGCCATACGCGATAAATCGGCGCAGGTTGCATTAATAGAGCAATGCTTGAAGTAGACGTCGAGAACATCATCCACGTCGCCCTCCAGAACACCGTTATCCTTGAGCAGATACCCCATCGAACGGTTCAAATTCGCCGTATCCGACTCAGAGCGATACACTTCGTAATCATAATCAAGTGAATCATTATGAGCAAGCTTCCGGAAAAATTGAAGGACACGCGACGATTTCTCGTCCGGACTGTCACCGCCAATAATGGAGGAGACGGCAATCGCTCCGGCATTGATCAGAGGATTGAACGGGATGCCAGGCCGGACGAGCTCCAGCTTCAGCATGGAATTGAAGTTGTCGCCGGTCGGCTCCATGCCCACCTTGCTGAATACCTTTTTCTCGCCGTTGTCGATGAGCGCCAATATTAATGTAAACACCTTAGAAATGCTCTGCATCGTAAAGGAAAGACTGCTGTCGCCTGCCGTTAAGGTACGTCCCTGTGCATCAATCAGATGGATGCCAAGCGCCTCGCCGGGTGCTTTGGACAGCTCGGGAATGTAGGCGGCTACCCGGCCGTGGGCCGAGCAAGGCTGGCTTGCTCTGACCCATCCGGGTAAATTCTGCTGTAACTGTTCAAATTCGAGTTCGAGTTCGCTCATCCCTATAACCTTTTCAGAAACGCAACGATTGTCAGCAAGCCTTTATCGAAGTTCTCCAAATTGAAATGCTCGTTAGGAGCGTGCAGGTTTTCGTCGGGCAGTCCGAAGCCCATCATAACGACCGGGGCGGAGAGCACTCGCGAGAAGGTCTCGACAATCGGAATGGAGCCTCCGTCTTTCGTGAAGAGAGCTCTCGTTCCATATACTTCTTCGTAGGCATCGGCCGCTGTTTGCAGCACTGGATGGCTAGGGTCCATATTGAATGCGCGGGCTTTCTCCCCAGGTGTCACAGTAAGCTTCGCTCCTGTTGGCACATGCGTATGAAGATGCGCGGAAATGCGCTCCAAAGTGGCGACAGGATCTTGGCTGCCGACGAGACGGCATGTGATTTTCGCATGAGCTTCCTTCGGAATGACCGTTTTCGTGCCCTCGCCCTGAAAACCGCCATAAACGCCATTCAGCTCCAGCGTCGGACGCGCACCTGTACGTTCTACGAAAGTATAGCCTTCCTCGCCGTACAAGGCATCCAGACCTAAATGATTTTGCAGCTTCTCTTCATTAAATTGCTGCTTGGCAAATTCTTCGCGCATCGCCGCGGAAAGCTCGGGAACGCCCTCGTAGAAGCCTTCTACCGTTATCCGTCCTTTGTCATCATGCAAGGAAGCCAATAGCTCGATTAATGCATGAAGCGCATTCGGAACGCCGCCGCCATACGTGCCGGAGTGGAGATCGGTATTGGCCGTTTGAATGGCAACCTCCAGCGAGCAAAGGCCGCGAAGACCAGTTGAGATAGCTGGCTTGCCTTTCTCCAGCAGCGAGGTATCGGAGATGACGACGACGTCGGTCGCCAGTTTTTCTTCGTTCGTCTTCATAAATGCAGGCAGGCTTGGGCTGGAAATTTCCTCTTCGCCCTCGATGCAGAACTTCACATTGACCGGCAGCTCGCCTTCTTGGCGGAGCAGCGCCTCAACGGCTTTAATATGTAGGAAAAGCTGTCCCTTGTCGTCCGTTGCTCCGCGTGCGTAGAGCTTGCCGCCGCGAATGGTTGGCTCGAAGGGAGGTGTTTCCCATAGATGAAGCGGATCGACAGGTTGAACGTCATAGTGTCCGTAGATGAGGACGGTTGGCTTGCCCGGTGCATGCAGATGCTCTGCATAGACGATGGGGTGCCCAGACGTCGGATGCACCTCAACGATATCCATGCCGGCTTCCTTCAGCTTTTGCGCCACCCATTGTGCGGCTTCATTCATATCCTGCTTATGCTCGGAGAGAGCGGAAATGCTTGGAATGGTCAGAAATTGCTTTAACTGCTCCAGATGCTGCTCCCTTAATTGTTGAAAATAACTTTCATAATTCATACGGAACGTACCTCCTTCAATTCGTTAATTCTTCTCTATTGTACTACTTTTTCACCGATTTCTATAATCCGGTCTGGCAAAATAATCGCTGGGTTACTGTGCGTCATGCTGGACGTAAGGCGGGGACGATACTATACCGGAGACGGAAGTCATGGCGGTTTGTTGTGGCCTATAATGGAGGTAATCTAGGAATGAGTTCGGAAGGGGGAGCGCCAGATGCAGCAGATCGTACAGCATCAGCTTGAAGAAGAGGGCAAGCGCCAGCGTGATGAAGAGGTTGTAAAGAAAAAGTTTTGGAGCAAAATGAAAAAATATGCGAGTAAAGTTCCGTTCGCGAAGGAAGCGGTATCGATGTACTTTTGCGCGATAGACGCCAAAACGCCTCTGTATGCCAAAGGAATCGCATTTGGCGCTCTCGCTTACTTTATTAGTCCGATTGATGCTATTCCCGATGCGCTGCTGGGACTTGGCTTTACAGACGATGCAACTGTCATTGCTGCGGCAGTCACCGCCATTGGCAAACATGTGCACGCTGTGCATCGGGATAAGGCGGAACGGTTTTTTTATGGCGAGGTTCGTGAGAGGCAGGAGCGGTCCGATGGATTTCCCGCTGCTCAGACGAATGGTTAAATGAAGAGACGGTTAACTGCGAATAAGGTCAAACGCGGTGAAGGTTAAAATGTAAAATGGCGCATACAGCTCTTGCTGGAGCGCTATTTTTGCGTTGTTGTCGATTTAGGCATCTTACAGTCTATAGGAGAACATCGCTTGCCAGCCATATGAAATAGCAGGATAGTGTGACTTTTTAGCATCTTTCGGCATTCAACCGCTAAGCCTCCTTAATTATACTGAAGTTGTTAGATCGACAGCTTACAGCATGAAGATAAATGAAGAAACAGGAGGCTAGCAGAAGATGACAAAATCATTGCGCGTGCTTACGGAGGAACAACTGCAAGCATTTAATACGGAAGGCTATTTAATTGTAAAAGGACTATTTAGTCCGGATCAGGTGGCCGAGATTGAAGAGGCGTTTGATAAAATCAGCCAGCAAGCGATTCCCGGTTATTTTGAGCCTGAGCTAGGAGGGGAAAGCACCGATCCGCTTAAACGGTACCCGCGTGTATTGCACCCGCATCGTATTGACGAGACGGCGAGGAAATATATGCTTCACGCCCCGGTGCTTGAAGTGTTGGGTGATTTGTACGGTGAAGAGGCGCTGGCCGCTCAAAGCATGTTCTATTACAAGCCGCCGGGCTCCCGCGGTCAAGCGTTGCACCAGGATAACTTCTATTTGAAAGTGGAGCCTGGCAACTGTATCGCGGCATGGACAGCTATCGACGCAGCAGACGAGGAGAATGGCGGTATGCTGATCGTACCGAAGACGAATACCTATGAGATCGTCTGTCCGGATGAGGCAGATGTTAAAGAATCGTTTTCCGCGCATTACGTCAAGCCTCCAAAAGAGGAGAAGCCGGTCCCGGCAATTATGGATAAGGGAGATGTATTGTTTTTCAACGGCAATCTCATTCACGGCTCGTACCGCAATAAATCGAAGGATCGCTTCCGCCGCGCCTTCATTTGCCACTATGCGAACGAATCGGCAACGAAGATCAGCCATTTCTACCGGCCTTTGTACCGGGCGGACGGATCGCAGGTTGAGCTGGAGCTGAACATGGAGGGAGGGCCTTGCGGCATTGAACATGAACTCGTCTACCCACACTGATCGAAATGATGCAAACGCTGCTAGTCCGGCGCCAGCGCTGGATGTTCAAATGTCCTGGTGGACGATGAGCGGTCTTGGAGACGCAGGAAGGGAATGGAGCACGGAAGAGCGGTTCGCCCGCATTGCCGAGGCAGGTTATGACGGTATTAACGGCTTCCTGCCAGCTAAGGAGGAGGCCGGGCAGTGGAATCGGCTGCTTGAGGAGTATGGACTTAGCTTTAGCGTCAACGCTTATCCGAGAAATGCGGAGGATATGCGGGCGTTTCTGCAGGAGGCACAAGCATATGGCGCGGAACGCATCCAGTATGTGAATGCGCAGGTGCTCACCCCATTCGTGACGGGAGAGTCTGCACTGGAGCTGCTTCGGGATATTCAAGGCTTGTCCGCTGAAGCAGGCATACCGGTGTTTGTCGAGACGCACCGAGGCACAATTACGCAGGATTTGATCCGTTCCGCGGAATATGTACGGGCTATCGGCAATTTGAAGCTGACGATCGACTACTCTCATTATGTATTAGCGGGGGAAATGCATCATGTTCCGGACGAAGCGGAAGCGCTGCTGCAGCAATTGCTAGTGCAGACCTCAAGCATCCATGCCAGAGTGTCGAACGGTGAACAGATCCAAGTCGACGTAGGCGAGCATGGTGATCATCCGATGCTGGTTCACTATAAACGCTGGTGGGCGGACGGCATGCGTCACTGGCTGCGGCAGGCTGCGCCGGGACAAAAGTTCCCGTTCGTTTGTGAGCTGGGCCCGGCTTCCTATGCGATCACGACCGACGAAGCCGGAGGTCGAACAAAGGAAATTAGCGACCGCTGGACGCAGTCGCTTTATTTTCAACAGCTGGCTCGTACGCTCTGGAATGAGATTCAGTAAGGAGTTTGTGGTGTTGAGGCAGATTTCTATGCTATGACGCACCGTCAGGTTACGTGCGGGGAACAAGTGTAGTAATGGCGTACGGAGTCATCCCGACTGTAGTGCTTAATCACACGTCGGCTGCCGCCTTGAGTAGTTGGGGCAGAGTGGTATGAGTGGTAGCAGAATAGAAGGATAGACGAATAAGAGGATAGATGGATAGCGATGGATAGATAGGAAAAGCCGGAAGCTGAGGAGCGTTGCTCCTTCCAAGCTTCCGGCTTTTGCGTTATTACCTAGAGTATTCTTATTTGCCAAAGGGAGGTTTATTTAGCTGTGTAGATGCTCGATACCTTTGTATGAAGAAGAATTATTGTTGCGGAGGGTGCGGATTAGGTGCATTTTCCATTGTGTTAGAGGGAGGAGTTCAATTTGTGGAGCTCATCCCGGTACGCCTTCACGTTTGTGGAAGAAGGATTTCAGCGCGTTGTAGACCTCGCCCTTCTCCCGGATGACGTAATACATGAAATGCTGCATATTGATGTGCTTGTAGGCGGACATGAGCGTGCTGGATCGGTTGTATTGATTCACTTCGCCGTAGCCGAACAGGTTGGAGCGTTTGAGCAGCTCGCCGATCAGCTTCACGCAGCGCTCATTGTCGGATGTCAGATTGTCGCCGTCGGAGAAGTGGAACGGGTAGATGTTATACGCGCTGGGCGAGTACCGGCTGTCGATGATTTCGAGCGCTTTGATATAAGCAGATGAGCAGATCGTACCGCCGCTTTCGCCGCGGGTGAAAAACTCCTCTTCCGTTACTTCCTTAGCTTCCGTATGATGCGCGATAAAGACGATTTCCACCTTCTCGTATTGGTTACGAAGGAAGCGGGTCATCCAGAAGAAAAACGAGCGCGCCACGTACTTTTCGAATGAGCCCATGGAGCCTGACGTGTCCATCATCGCTAGAATGACAGCATTTGATTGCGGCTTGACGATCTCTTCCCAGGTTTTGTAGCGGAGGTCGTCGGGGGAAATGCCGTGGATGCCGGGCTGGCCGGAGGTTGCGTTGCGCCGGAGATTTTCCATGATCGTCCGCTTTTTGTCGATGTTGGACATGATCCCTTTTTTACGGATGTCGTTAAATCTAATTTCAGTCGTCTCCAGCTGATCCCTATCCTTTTGCCGGAGAAAAGGCAGCTCCAGCTCCTCGAACAGCATTGCTTCCAGTTCGGCCAGACTGATTTCCGCCTCTATGACGTCCTCGCCAGGCTGATCGCCCGCGCCTTCGCCTTTTCCGGGGCCTTTGGCGGCTTGCGGGTCGACCCCAAGCACGTCGCCGACTTGGCTGTCGCCGTCGCCTTGCCCGACATGTTTATTTTTATTGTAGTTGTACACGAACCGGAATTCGTCAAGGCTCCGAATCGGCACTTTAATGACCTGCTTGCCGTCAGACATGACGATGCTTTCCTCGGATACGAGATCAGGCAAGTTTTGCTTGATCGCTTCCCGTACTTTTTGCTGATGCCTGGCCTGGTCTTGATAGCCTTTACGATGCAGCGACCAATCCTCCTGAGAAACAACAAACATTCTATGATCCGCTGAACCCATTTCGGAGCACCTCCTTGCGAGAATGTATGGTTATTATTTAATGTATTCAAGTCCTCCCCGGATATGTGAGGCAAAAGTTGCCCGATTCTAGCAATCTCTTTGTCGGGGGAGATAGATTAGCAGCGTCACTCTGCGAAAGTTGCAGGCAGGCGAATACGATCAGACAGGGGGGAGAGCAGGATGGAGAAGGCAAGACAGGCAAGACAGATCAAGACAGACCAAGACAGGCAAGACAGGCAAGACAGGCAAGACAGGCAAGACAGACCAAGACAGACCAAGACAGACCAACAAAGAGAGGCAAGCGTTTTACACAAACTGCTCACCTTTACTCGCGCAACATCGTGAGATTCCGACTTTCAAACAAATAGGAGATGTTTTTTCTTTATTCGGAATTTGATTTCTCCTGTTGTGAACTTTTCGACCTATAGAGGCGAATTGTCAGGAAAGTAGCTGATTTTAAGGAAATCTTTTCATTAGTAAAGATAATGGTTTCCGATAGAGGTGGTAAGTTGTGCAAATGGGATACAGCGGCGAAAGGTAATGGGACGTTGGTGAAATAATTGTAATAAACAACCTATCAATTCAAGATGATATCTTGTATTAATAGGTAATACTTTACTATTTTCAAGGCGGATGATCCAATGAGGGTGTAGCGGAGTAAGAACTAAAAAATCCATTAAAGTGTGTATTTATATACGCATGCGTTTTTTACAGAGAGGGGTGAAGGCATGAAAAGATCATTATTAGTCCTCTTATTTATTTCTTTAGCTGTTTTTTCTGTAGCTTGTGGTAAGCAGAATACGAATGAAAAAAAGAGTATGAATATAATTGAAAATTTCAAATCAAACATAGAGGTTAGCAATGATGAGATTTTTTATGGAAGATGGAAAATAACTGGAGAAATTGCAAGTGGAACCGTTACTTCATTAGATAATGAAGAAATTGATTCCTATATAAATTATGAAATAACGTATACTGCAAACGAATTGAAGACGAAAGAGGCTACTCTACGGACACCTTATTATCAAAAGGTATTAATATCTGAGTCTCAATTTTTTCAGGAAAGCTATGTAAGGCTGGATGACATTGAATTAATAAGGATTCTGTTACCGTAGTGGATGTGTTTAGTGACGAATTGATGAAAAATTATTGGTTAAATACAGGTGGCACTTTTTTACTAACGGATGACAGGGATAAGCTAATATTATATTTGGGGAACGTGTATTTTACGATGGAAAGAATTAGTTTGGAGGCAGGGGAACCTAATTGAACGAAGCGTTAGCTATTATTTATAACTTCTTTCCTAAGGGAATTGCATTCGATGATATTAAGTATACAACCAGTAAGGAATATGCAAGATTATGTAACAAGAGAAGCGAGTTTGAGGGGGAAAGCAAGTTTTTTGCGAAGGAGATTCAGCGAACATTACCTAACTATGCAGTTGTTGATTGGACGAATCTGGCCGAATATAATTGTATGCAATTTAAAGTTTTGATTTTGGAAAACCAAAAGATTATTGATGATGATATACAATTAATTCAAGCTTTAGGTGGAAGTCGAATCGATCTAATGCTTTATGTGAGTGTTCTTGGCGATTTTTATTACTATTATTATGTTCAAACAAGCTATCATGATGGAATTTGGAAATTCAAGGATCATCTAGTGAGAAATGAAGAAATGAAACGGATTAGTAGCAAAATTGAATTATTAATGAGTGGTAAGAAGTTAATAAAATTAGAGGATATAATTTGCAAACATGTAGTTCCAGATTTAGAAACAGAGCTATTAAACTTCGGTGAGGTAACGATTTTTAATTGTCTTTTTACTGAAATAGAGACAGTATGAACATCCGTAAGTATGAGAGAGGCTGGAGTGGAAAATGAGTGTTAGTCATGATAGTCGAAAGGGAGACAAAATTTATGTGATCGAGGGATTTATAGCTAAACCCTATTTTGACGAAGAAGATAATTTTGATATTATGGCTTCTACAAGGTTAGACGTCGGAGATTCTGTTGAGTATATTGATTGGTATGATAAATATGTTGGTGATAACTTATATAAAAATATTCAATATAAACATCACATAACAGGGGAAATTCTGGGTGCAGTAGAAACTTATTTTGTGACGGAAGAAGTTTGGAATGGGCTGCTGGATTACTTTAAGAATAGTGACGCTTAGCAACTATAGTCAAAAACGTAGGAGTTACTGATACATAAAGGACGCAGAGCGAAGCAACTTCGCAATTTAACGAAGACAACTTCGCTGGAGGAAGGTTTGAAAGTCAGTAAAGTGAGTATAGCGAACTTAATTTCGCACTTCGTGAACCTAAGTTCATGAGTAGCGAAATTAGGTTCGCTATTTGCTGTAAAGGTTAGTTTTCACTGGATATAGAGAAAGCAGGTTCGCTGATCAGCGAACCTGCTTCGTTATCTAGCGAAGGGAGTGGAAACACACGCCGCCGCCTTACAACAACTCCCCGCGCTTATTCATATACCGGTACAGCATTACAGCGACAACGGAGCATAGCAGCGCGCAAGCGGCGATAAACCCGTATCCCGCCTGAAGTCCGGCGGCTAAGCCTGCGTCCGGGCTCGAGCGGAAAAAGCCTTTGAACAGATCGGTAATTGCCCCGATCAAGAAATTCCCGATGACGCTGGCGACGCCCATCATCGTGACGGTGAACGTAATCGCCGTCTCCGTTCCATTCGAATACCGCTTGGCGAGCAGCGCCATCACCGTCGGATAGATCGGGGCGATGCCGATACCGGCCAGAGCGAACAGAAAGGCGCCGGATTCGCCGGCGACAATAGCTCCTACCGAGCAGAGGCCCGACACGGCCGACAGTACGATAATCGATCGCGTGTAGCCGAATCGATCGGTAAGCGGCCCAAGCAGCAGACGCGCCAGCATGAAGCAGAGGAAGAAGGCGGATAACATCGCTGCCGAAGCGTCGCTGCTCCAGCCGTATACCTTTTCCAAATAGTTAACCAGCCAGCCCCCTACTGCAAGCTCTGACACGACCCCGAAGGACAGCATGCCGACGATCAGCCATGCCGCACGGTCTTTGATAAAGGACTTGAGCGACAGCCGTTCCTCCGGCTTCATCTCGTCTCCCGGAACGCGTGCGAATAGAGCAGGAATCATAGGCAGCACGGACAGCGCAAGCACAAGCGCGTACATTCCCCGCCAGCCAAGCTCCGAGCCAAATAGCTGCACACCCATAAGCGATGCGGCTAACAATGGTGCAACCATGGAGCTGAGACCATAGAAGAAATGAGAGAGGTTCATCATCATGCCGGTATTGCGGGTGAAAATCCGGGCCGCCAGTATCGCAAGTGCGATCTCCAGCAGGCCATTGCCGATATACATGAAAAAGTAGGATAAGGACAACGTGGTATAGTTTGCCGCCCAGTAAATGAATAGCCCGGATAAAGCCATCGCTGCAAACGCGATAATCGTTGTCGTTTTGACGCCAAACCGTCTGGCCAGCGCGCCAGTAAAGGTGCAAGCGAGCAAATAACCGAGTGAGTTTAGTGCCAGCAATAGGCCGATTTGCATTTCACTTAATGAGAAATCGGACTGCATGCGCGGAATCGCTGGGCCTTTAACATTTTCCGAGAAACCGAATATGAGAAAACCGCCGAAAACGACGGCTAGCAGCAGCGAGTAGTTGCTCAGCAGCTTGCTTTTGACACTTGCCTTAGTTTGTTCCACCACCGTAAATGATCCTCCGTTGCGCACCTTCATGCCATTAAATTGATCGTTTTGAATTGTTGATAATAGTTTTGAATAAATGTAACGCGGTTTGGCTAATTAAGCAACCAATGGCTGCAGGGGAAAATATTGCAGGAAGGAGTTGAGCAGGCGCGGGGCGAATAGTTAATTGTTTGAGGGCCGCTTGCGGCCTGGTGTACAGGAAGGATGATAGAATGAAGCTATTTCATACTGCGGACTGGCATTTAGGCAAGCTGGTGCAGGGTGTATATATGACGGAAGACCAGCGTTATGCGCTTGGACAATTGACGGAAGCAGTCGCCGAAGAGAGGCCGGATGCTGTCATTATTGCAGGCGATCTCTATGATCGCGGTGTACCGCCAACGGAAGCCGTTGAGCTGCTTGATGAACTGCTGAACAAACTAGTGATAGAGCTAAATACGCCTGTTCTGGCGATTTCCGGCAATCACGATAGTCCGGACCGTATCGATTTTGGCACGGCAATGATGGCAAGCCGAGGCTTACATATTGCAGGACGCTTGAAGCCGGACATGAATCCGGTTGTTATGCAGGATGCATACGGTGAGGTGCATTTTCATCTCGTGCCTTATGCCGATCCGGCGCAAGTTCGCCATGCTTTCGGCGACGAGAAGATTCGTACACATGACGATGCCATGCGGGAGACGACAAAACGTATTGTTGAGCAAATGAATCCGGCAGCCAGACATGTGCTGATTGGGCACGCCTTTGTGACGTCAGGAGGCGCTGCCGAGCCGAATACGAGCGATTCGGAGCGTCCGCTGTCGATCGGCGGGGCGGAGCATGTGCGGGCGGATTATTTTGAGCCGTTTCATTACACGGCGCTCGGTCATTTGCACCAGGCTCATTTTGTCCAGCGGGAAAACATTCGTTACGCGGGCTCGCCATTGAAATATTCGATCTCTGAGGAGAACCACAACAAAGGTTATTTGGTAATCGAATTGAATGAAACAGGCGTATGCTCGATTGAAAAAAGAGAGCTGAAGCCGCTCCGCGACATGCGGCGGGTTACCGGCACGATCGAGGAAATCGAATCGCATCCGGTAAGCGAGGACTATGTATTTGTAACGCTGCTGAACGACAACCCTGTGCTGTTTCCGATGGAGAAGGTACGCGCTGTTTATCCAAACGCGCTGCATGTGGAGCGGCGGGTAACCCGCGTAATCGAAGCAGCGGAGGGTGAGGAAGCTTCGGCTGCGGGCAATCGGAGAGAGGCCAATCCGGTGGAGCTGTTTGCTTCATTTTACTCGGAAGTGAAGGGCGTGCCGCTTGCAGAGGAGAAGAAGCAATTGTTCGCAGAGACGTTCGAGCAGCTTCTTCGTGAGGAAGGAGGTGCGGTATGAGACCGCTTAAGCTAACGATGACTGCATTTGGGCCTTATCGCGACGCGGAGACGATTGATTTCTCACAGCTGGAGGATCATCGGCTGTTTGTCATCTCGGGCAGCACAGGGGCGGGCAAAACCTCGATTTTCGACGCGATCTGCTTCGCATTATACGGCGCGGCAAGCGGCGAGGACCGTTCGGAGCCGCGGATGCTTCGCAGCCATTTTGCCGATGACGAGACGCATACGGCTGTCGATTTCGAATTTGCCGTTGGCAAACGCAGCTATCGGTTGTTCCGGCAGCTGCCGCACCGCAAGGGAGGAAATAAAAGCGAGACCGGGGGCAAAGCAGAGCTGTACGAGACGACGGAAGGCACGGAAGTACCGGCTGTCGATCGTTTTACTGTGGGCGATGTGAACGCAAGAGTGGAGCAAATTATCGGGCTGACGAAGGAGCAATTCAACCAGATCGTCATGCTGCCGCAAGGTGAATTTCGCAAATTGCTCACCTCCGATACGGACAATAAAGAGGAAATATTGCGGCGGATTTTCCGCACGGAGCTGTACCAGCGGCTGGAAGGCCGGTTTCAGCAGCGTAATCGCGAGCTGGGAGATTCCCTGAAGCAAGCGAAGCTGCGGGCGGAGCTCTATATGAAGCAAGCCGCAGAGACGCTGCCCCTCCGTGAGGATAGCGTGCTGGCTGCAACGTTAGCGCAGCCTTCCTTCAACGGGGCGCAGCTGTCGGAAGCGCTGGGCCAAGAGCTGGCCTATTACCGCCAGACAGCACAAGATGGCGAAGCGGGCAAAGCATCGCTGCAAGCGGCGCTCGATGCACAGGAAGCGCGGCTGCGCGATGCGCTTGCGCTCAATGCGCGATTTGCGGAGCTGGATCGCGAGCGTTTGAACCGCGAGCGGCTGGAAGCGCAGCGCGGCGAATATGTGGAGCGCGAGCACCGGCTGCTGCTGGCGGAGCGTGCGGCGCAGCTCGCTCCGTATGCGGAGCAGGCAGAGCGGGCTGCGCGTGACGCCGCAGCGAAGCTTCAACTGCGCGATGTGCGCCGGGCAACCGCAGAAGCAGCGGTCGCAGCCGCAGCGGAAGCGGAGGAGCGCTATCGCCGCGAGGAGCAGCGCGAGGCGGAGCGGGAAGCAGCGATGCGAGAGCTGCATACGCTGACTGAGCTGGTACCGGCCGTGCAATCGCTCGCCGAGCTGCGCGGGGCGTATGATCGTCTCCTCATTGATGAGCGGGAAGGGGCTGCCAAGCTGCAGCAAGCTGAAGCACAAATTGCAGCCGCAAAGGAGTCTAAGCAGTCGGCAAGCATGCAGTTGAAGGAGCTAGAGAGCGAGACAGCGTCGCTGCCTGACAAGCTGGAGCAACTGCGAAGCGTCGAGCAGCAAGGCAAACATGTTTCCCGATTGCTGGAGCTCGAGAAAGAGCTAGGCACAATTGCCGCTCTTGAGACGGAACGTTTGCAAGCATTGGAGCAGATTCGCAATGAGCATGACCAGTTGGAGCATATATGGATTGAAGGACAGGCCGGCTTGCTCGCCGCTCATTTGCATGACGGCAAGCCTTGTCCGGTATGCGGCAGCCCCGACCATCCGGCCAAAGCGGAATCGTCCGATGCGCTCCCATCGCGGGAGCAGCTGCAGCAGGCCAAAGATCGTCTCGGCCATTTCGAGCGCGAATTGAACGAAGCGAAGCTGCAAAGCGCCGCCACCCGCAGCAGTTGGGCGAGCAGCGCTGCAGAGCTTGCCGAGTTTGGCGCGTCAGCTGAGCGGTTGGCGGAACAGCAGGCGTCATTACGCGCACAATGGCGGCAATTGAAAGAGGATGCTGATCGGCTGGACCAGCAAGGCAAGCAAATACAAGAGCTGAAGCGAACCAGCGAGCAGCTGGAGACGAAGCTGGAGCAGCAGCAGCAGATGAAGGATAAGCTGCAGCTAGAGCAGCATGGGATTGCTGTCGAACGCGCAACAAAGCAATCGGTGCTGGAAAAGGAACTGGAGCGCATTCCAGAATCGTTGCGTTCGCCGGAGCAATTGAATCAGCGGCTGACTGCGCAGCGCTTGTTGGCCGATACGCTGGCCGCAGCCTGGAAGCAAGCACAAGAGAGTGTGCAGCAGACTCGGACGAAAGTGGTCGAGGAGAAAGCTCACTTGGAGCAGTTGGAGCAGCAGCTAACAGAGGCGAAATCGAATGCTCTGCAAACGGCCGAGCGATTTGCGCAGCAGCAGGAGCTTGCAGGATTTTCGAATTCGGAGCAGTATCGCTCGGCGCTGCTGCCCGAGCACGATCGTTTGATGCTGAAAGAGCAATTGGAAAGCTACAAAACCTCGTTGCTCGCTGCCGAGCGCCGTATTACAGAATTGGAGCTGGCGTTGTCCGGTATGGAGCCTGCAGACATACAGCGGATGGAGGAAGAGAAGGCAGCGGTTCGGCAACAGTTGGAAGCCGTCATTGCTGCGCTTCAGACGGCTTCCCGTTATGCATCAGAGGCCGAGAGACTGAAGCACTCGCTGGATGACGCCAACATTATGGTTAAGCAGCTTGAGTCCGAGTTGGAGCAGGTGCTTGATCTGTATCAAATGCTGAAGGGCGACAATGCGCTGAAGATTTCATTTGAGCGATACATTTTGATCGAATTTCTGGAGCAGATTTTGCAGGCGGCCAATGTTCGGCTGCGAAATTTATCCGGCGGACAGTTTAATCTGCAGCGCAGCGACCGGCTTGAAGTAAGGGGCAAGCAAAGCGGGCTTGGGCTTGATATCTACGATGCCTATACCGGGCAAAACCGTGATGTCAAAACGATGTCAGGCGGGGAGAAATTCAACGCCTCATTATGCCTTGCACTCGGAATGACTGATGTCATCCAAGCGCACCAAGGCGGAGTGTCGATTGAAATGATGTTTATTGATGAGGGCTTCGGCTCGCTGGATGAGGATTCACTAAACAAAGCAGTCGAGGCGCTTGTTGATTTACAGCGGGCGGGACGGCTGATTGGCGTTATTTCACACGTTCAAGAGCTGAAGCAAGCATTCCCGGCTGCACTGGAAGTTCATAAGACGAAAGAGGGCTACAGCAAAACGGCCATTACCGTCAAATAACAAAAGCGTGCAGCGGAATGCGATTACGCACCCGTCTGCACGCCTTTGCGCGCTTAGGCTAGACGCTGTTTGCACCGATTGCAAGGCCCAATACGGTTAAGGCAACGATGCCGACGACGATCAAGCCGTTCAGAATGATGCCGACGATTGCGAAAGCTTTGCGGCGGTCCTTGGCAAAAGCGCCCACGATGCCGAGAATGAGGCCGATAAACGCGATGCCGGCGCCGGCAATCAGCATCAAACCTGCAACCATAATGGAAGCAACGCTCGAAATATCGTTATTCTCTATTTCTCGTACGATCGATTGCGGGTCGTCGGCTATACCGGCTGTGAAAGCAACGGAGAGAATAATGCCGATAATGCCGAGCAGAACAGCAACTAAGGCAATGATAAAGGAAGCGATGCCGAGTCCGGACTGTTTGATGTTCTCAGGCTGGACAGGAACTGGCTGGCCAAAGGCAGGCTGCGTTGCGTATGGATTGGTGTAAAATGGGTCACTATGGAGCTGTTGCTCGTTGTTATCGACAACCTGTTCCCCCTCGTTGACTGGTTTGGTTGAATCGTTGCGGTTCTCTTCCAAGTGATCGACTCCTTATTGTTAAAAGTAAAAGGATAGCAAGCAATGCTTATATATCCATAATCACGTAAAAGTATACACAAATAGGGAAGGATTGAAAATCAAATGTTGAAAAAATATTTTGCAATTGGCGCATTTGGCGCTGCATTGGCGGTTGCTCTTGGCGCGTTTGGCGCCCACGGATTGAAGGAAGTGTTGTCCGAGCGTCTTCTGGACATTTTTGAGACGGGCGTACGCTATCATATGTATCATTCGCTTGGCCTTATGCTGGTTGCCTTGCTTGCGGACCGGCTTGGAGAGAGCAAGCTGCTGCGTACAGGCGCCAATCTGCTCGTTGCCGGAGTCGTCATTTTCAGCGGAAGTCTGTATGCCTTGGCACTTTCTGACGTTTCTGTTCTGGGAGCGATCACACCTATCGGGGGAGTTGCATTTTTAGGCGGATGGGGTTGTATTATAGCGGCAGCCCTTCGTTCTAGTGAAAAATAATCCATCATTCGACAAAATTCGATCTTCATCTACAAGATTCTTGCATTCCTTTAGTAAATATTTCTATACCATATCGTTTATTTCGTTTATAATAGTACCAACACACACTTGACCTGAGCAGAGGAAGGAAGTTGGTGCGTGACGAAACGAATGGATGACTTGCCAGTAAAACAAACGCGGTATGCGGTAGCGCAATCGCTTAATGAACCTTGGAAGGTTGGTTTACTCTTCCTGATCGCTTCGGCGGTCATTGTTATCCTATCGTTTATTTGGGTGTCCAATACCCCCCTAGAATGGGTTTCCTCCATTCTATTCGCATGTACGCTAGCGATCACTTCTTTCCTCTACGTCAGGCGCGGACAAGCATCAAGCTTTCAAAACTATCATACGCCAATTGTGGAAACGCTCCTTCGTTCGGAAGCCGTTCCTTTGGCGGTTCTCGACCGGCAGGGCGTCATCATCGAGATGAATGAAGCTTCCAGCCGGACGTTAGGCTATCACCGTGCGGAGCTGCTTGGCAATTCGCTTGCGCCTCTGGTTGAGCCGGGCAGCCGCCAGCAGTTGAATGAACTGCTGGAGCAAGCGCTGAACGGCGAAGCCTGCCAAGTCAACGTCAACATTACGCATCGCTCGGGGTTTCCTTTGGAGCTGCAGATCGTGTGCGCGCCGATGATGAAGGGGAACGAAGCGATTGGCACTATAGTCGTTAGCCATGACTTAAGCGACCGGAAGCGCAACATCGAGCGTATTCGCTATATGGCCTATTATGATGATATGACAGGGCTTCCCAACCGGACGCTCTTTCATATTAAACTAAGCGAAAGTCTCGTTAAGGCACAGGAAGAGAATAAGCTAATCGGCTTATGCTACCTGGATCTTGACCGGTTCAAGCTGGTGAATGCTTCCTTCGGCAGAGAGTTCGGCGATATGCTGCTCATGCAAGTAGCGGAGCGGTTGACCCGAGCAGTTGCGGAGCAAGGGCTTGCAGCCCGAATGGAAGGCGATGAATTTGCCCTCTTGTTTACGGAAGCGGAGACGGAAGAGCAGCTTCTGGAGCTTGCACGCAGCATTCTCGGCCTAATTGAGGAGCCGTTTGAGCTGAAGGGTTTTCCGCTTCATATCACGGCGAGTATCGGTACGGTGACGAACGGGATTGCGGAGGATGACGGCTATACGCTTCTCAAGAAGGCAGATATGGCGCTTGTGCGCGTCAAGGAGAGCGGCAAAAACGATTGCATCCTTTATTCGGAAAGCTGGAGCAATTCCTCTCTGGAGCGTCTGACCTTGCAGCATGAAATGTACCGGGCGATACAGCGGCAGGAGTTCGTTCTTCATTACCAGCCGCAGTATGATATTGGTTCTGGTACGATGGTTGGTGTAGAGGCTCTTGTGAGATGGAAGCATCCGATCCGGGGGATGATTCCGCCTGGAGAGTTTATTCCGCTGGCTGAAGAAAGCGGAATGATTGTACAGATCGGCGATTGGGTGCTGGAGGAAGCTTGCCGCCAGAACAAAGCTTGGCAGGAAGCGGGCTTGCCGCCGATGCCAGTGTCGGTCAATCTGTCGCTTCGTCAATTCGTGCAGCATGATTTGGCAGGCAAAGTCGCGAAAGTATTGGAGAAGACCGGTCTTGAACCGCAATATCTGGATCTGGAAATTACAGAATCAATGACGATGGACGTTGCCCACGTATCGCGCTGCCTCATTGCATTGACGAATATGGGTATCGGAATTAGCGTCGATGATTTCGGAACCGGCTATAGCTCTTTCCATTATTTGAAAAACTTCCCGATAGACCGTTTGAAGATCGATCGTTCATTTGTCAGGGATATTCAACAAGACCCTAGCGATGCCGAGATCGTAGCGGCTATTATCGCTATGGCACATAATTTGAATATTCAGGTCATTGCCGAAGGCGTGGAAACGGAAGGGCAAATGGAGTTTCTGCGAAAACATCGCTGCGATGAAATGCAGGGCTATTACTGGAGCCCTCCAGTGCCGAGTACCAACATTGAGCAAATGCTAGGCTCTGCCTATATCCAATAAAAGATAAGCTCCCATCCTACCTGGATGGGAGCTTTGTTTAATGTCCGTTTTATTTTTAAGCAGGTGAAAGCTATTCTTGAAAATCTTCGATTTCATTTAATCTAAACGTATAGACCTGCTTCTCGTCGACATGGTAGATCGTGACTACGCTTGTCTGATCGTCGAAATTAATAATCCGGCAAGGGATGCTGAGCTTAACACCGAAGCCTTTATTGACGATAAGCCGAATCAGCTTATTGGATTTCATGTACTTGCGAATAGAATCAAATCCGTCGGATTGTTCTGGCGCAGAGGATGAATCTATCGCATTCTCGGGTCGGACGGGTTCAGAAATGTCTATAGGAACCAGATTAACGGCTTCAGACTTGCGTTCGTCTATAAGTTGACCAAGTTGAATACCGCTTAAAATCCGATAGTCCAGCAAGGGCGCTTCGTTAAGCGCATGTATGATTTTTTCCAGAGCGGCCCCGTTGCTGGAACCTTCAACGAGTACTTCGACCTGGAACACGTAGGATTTAGGAGTCATAGATTGAGTGGGTTTCATAGTTCCTCCGGACTAGGTAATGGGTTACCTCTAATATATCACTTATTGCGTCATCAAAGTAGTCCCAAATCGCATCCGAAATGTGTATCCATCCAACCAGTTAAAGATTGTGCTGCATATAATGATCGTGCAGCTTACTCACTTGTATTGAGGCTGGCTCAAAGGGGGTGGAACTCGTATGATGCGAATGGTTCCGATTACGCTTGGCAATGGGGCAACGGTGCTAGGCGTGGAAGTGAAATTGCCTAAAACGACGCTTCTTGCCATAACGACGGACACTGGATATATAATGTGCGGTGCCCTTGATGTTGGACTTCTCAATGATAGGCTGAAGGACCGAGGCATTGTGGCTGGGAGAGCAGTCGGCGTGAAAACGCTGGAAGAGCTATTGGACGCGCCGCTTGAGTCTGTAACCGCGACGGCAGAGTCGCTTGGCATTGTGGTTGGTATGAGAGGCTGGGACGCTTTGGCCTTAATGGTTTGAGGCAAGGCTGCGAGGAATGAGCCTCATCGCCCGCAATAACCGCAAATACAATGAAAAACGCCTGCAGGATGAGCCATTGTATGGCCCTTCCTGCAGGCGTATTTAGTTTAAACAAACAGGTTTTTCAAATTTACGTCATAAGGCGCTTTGATAATGCCTTTTTCAGTAATGATCGCCGTAACGAGATCATTTGGCGTCACATCGAAGGCGGGATTGAATACTTTAATGCCTTTAGGGGCGGTACGTTTGCCGAAGCCTTCCGTAATCTCCTCAGCGCTGCGCTCCTCGATCGGAATTTCTGCGCCAGTTGGCGTGTTCAGGTCGATCGTGGACATCGGGCAAGCGACATAGAACGGAATGCCATGCGCTTTCGCCAGTACAGCTACGCTGTAGGTTCCGATTTTGTTCGCAACGTCGCCATTAGCAGCGACGCGGTCCGTACCGACGATAACGGCATCGATCCAGCCTTTGGACATGACCATTCCAGCCATATTGTCGCATATGAGCGTAACGTCTACACCGGCTTGCTGAAGCTCGAACGCGGTCAAGCGAGCGCCTTGAAGCACCGGACGGGTTTCGTCAGCGAAGACGCGCAGCGGAATGCCGCGTTCTTGTGCCAGATAGAATGGAGCCAGCGCCGTGCCATATTTCGCAGTTGCCAGACCGCCGGCATTGCAGTGCGTGAGGACGCCGTTGCCTGCTTCGAAGAGTGTGAGCGCGTGCTCCCCGATGGAACGGTTCGTTTCTTCATCCTCGCTTTGAATGGCAATTGCTTCGTCAAGCAATGCTTGCTTAGCCGCTTCAAGCGGTAATTCACTCTCAACAATGGCGGCAGCACGGGCTTTCATCCGATCCAGTGCCCAGAACAAGTTGACAGCCGTTGGTCTCGATGTAGCCAGATACTCGGCTTCTTTCCGAACTTGCTCCAGCCATTCTCCGGTATTGGAAGCATCCCTGCTGCCAAGGAAGACGCCGTAAGCAGCCGAGATGCCGATCGCTGGCGCGCCGCGCACTTTCAAATGGCGGATCGCCTCCCAAACATCCTCAGAGGTTGTCAGCGGCAAATATACAATTTCTTCAGGCAAAAGCCGTTGATCCAGCAGGTCGAGTTTATCCCCTGACCAAATAACGGATTGCAGCCCTACATAATCAGTTGTCATGATGCAAATTCCTTTCTGTTGAACCGACTTTTACTATTACTGCTTGGCGGCAGCGGACCATACGATGTCGATAGCTTCCTCAATGGAATCCGCCTTGCGGTTGAATTTAATGAGCGACGTTCCGATTTCCAGTGCGAGGCGCTGCGCGCGCTCGCGGTCAGCAGCGTCAGGAATCCGGTCGATGTCAGCTACATGAGATAAACCAACGATACGGCGGACAACCTTGCAGCCTGCGAAGCCGATAGCATCCTGGAGCAAGGACTTCATGTACAGATCTTTGTAGCCTGCAGCGGAGTTGAAGAGACGATCGACGCCGTGCTCATCCCATAACGCGCGGAATTTTAAGTCGAATTTCGTCCAGATATCACGAACAGATTCGATCAGATAGCCTCGGAACTTAGCCAGCTCGGACGGATCTTGAATCCAGTGTCCCTGGCCAGCATAGTTAAGTACCAGATTGGCAATAACCGCGCCTACGTCGAAGCCGATCGGGCCATAGTAAGCAAATTCCGGATCGATGACCTTCGTCGAATCCTTCGTAACGAATACACTGCCCGTATGAAGATCGCCGTGCAGCAGCGCCTGAGCGCTCGTCAGAAACTTCGCACGGAGCAGAGCAACTTCCAGATGGAGCTCCCCGTCCTCGCGCAAAGCTGCAGCTGCATCTTCGATTGCCGCTTCATAGTTATTGTTGTCCGTCACTGTATACGGATCATCAAATACGAGATCCTCGGTAATTTTGCACAGATCGGGATTGACATAATTTTTAACCAGCAGCTTTTTATCCTGTTGGTTCTTGCCCAGATCGGAGGTGAAGAACAACGTCTTCGCCATGAACGTCGTAATGTCCTCGGCAAATTTAGGATAGCTTTCACCTTTGATCAAGCCATGACGCATAATAATATGATCGCTCAAATCCTCCATAATGGTAAGAGCCAGATCCGCATCGTATTTGTATACGGTCGGGACAAGTCCGGGCGCGAGCTCGTTTTGCAAAATCAGCGCTTCGCTTTCAATCCGGGCCCGGTCCAGCGTAAGCGGCCAGGATTCGCCAACGACCTTGGCATAAGGTACGGCTTGCTTCATTATTAAGCTTTTCCCGCTTGCGGGATCTGTAATATGAAAAACAAGGTTCAAATTTCCGTCGCCGATCTCACGGGACTGGAGTGCAGCCCCTTCCGGAAAAATGCCTTCGACTGTCCGGGCAATTTCAATTGCTTCTTGCTCCGTTAAAGGGTGATAAGCAGACATAGTTGTCCACCTCCGATAGTATAAGATTCAATTTAGTCCAGAATGCCTAGTATTCTACTCCGCTTAGTATAACTGATAATTTTTCGCCTTGGAATACCTACAAATGATATAATGGAATAAGACAAAGGACAAGTTTAGTTTGGAGGGATTACGTTGTCAGAGGCGGTAGAGCGCTTTCCGGTCGCATTGAAGGAGTGGGCGGTCACGGTTCAAGCGCTGAAAGAAGGGAAACTGATGCTCGTTATGCGCAAAGGCGGCATCGTAGAGGAGACGAGAGACTTCAGTCTTCGCAGTCCCGGCTTTTACTTGATGCCCGCATACGAGCATCAGAAAGAGCATCTGCTCAAGGAGGATCATCAGGGGCAAATTCAGGGGACGCTTGAAGAATGGAAGCAGCACCCGGATACGATGCGAATCGAAGCGTATGCGGAAGCGGTTGAGGATATCGAAATAACGGATCAAGAGACGCTGAACCGGCTGCGTGATTTTCACATTTGGACGGATGATTTCGCCGAGGAGCGGTTGAAATGGAAGCGTACGAAGCCGCTTCATCTGCTGTTGCTGCGCGTCTTCCGATTGGATAATCCCATTGAAATTCCGGTGCTTCCATCGTTTACAGGCTGCAAATCCTGGGTACAGCTAGAAGGGGAGACAGTTGCAGCGGAGTTTTCCACGCTGCCGGAACCGTCGATGGAGCAGGCTATTCCAGAACCGGAATTGCAGGCAAAAATCGCTGAAATCAAAGCGGCAATTGCCGGTTAATTCGACATTTGGCGTATATATTTTCAGCCCGCAGGGCTTCTCGGATTGCTTTATAACAAAACTTATAATAAAATGATTATTGAGAATCATTGAGAATCACTCTACAACTATATAACGTCTTACGGGCATCGTTTTTTGACTCGGCGAGCGCTAGCATTTAGCGTTGGAAGATAAGCGGTACAACCTACGGAATCGCTGTTTTATCTTTTACTATAAGACCGTTGTTGTTGATTATAGAGTGGCACGAGCCGACTATACCAACCATGGAGGGATAAGCATATTATGGCAACGCAATTTGTCATCGACGGCCTGAAAGCAGCCATCGAAGGAAAAGAAATTTTAAAGGGAATCAACCTCGAGATTAAAGGCGGGGAAATTCACGCGATCATGGGTCCAAACGGTACTGGTAAAAGTACGCTGGCATCCGCACTGATGGGTCACCCGAAATATGAAGTAACAGAAGGTACCGCTGTATTGAACGGCGAAGACCTGCTCGAAATGGCTGTGGATGAGCGCGCTCGCGCTGGCCTGTTCCTGGCTATGCAGTACCCAAGTGAAATTCCTGGTGTAACGAACTCTGACTTCCTGCGCAGTGCGATTAACGCCCGCCGCGAAGAAGGCAGCGAAATTTCGCTGATCAAATTCATTCGCCAAATGGAAGGCAAAATGAAAGAGTTGGAGATGAATCCGGAATTCGCGCACCGTTATTTGAACGAAGGCTTCTCCGGCGGCGAGAAAAAACGGAATGAAATTCTGCAAATGACATTGCTGGACCCGAAAATCGTCGTACTTGACGAGATCGACTCCGGTCTTGACATCGATGCGCTCAAAATCGTATCGAATGGCGTTAACGCAATGCGTTCCGAAGATCGCGGTTTCTTGATCATCACTCACTATCAGCGGTTGCTGAACTATATTACTCCTGATTTCGTTCACGTTATGATGCAAGGCCGTATCGTGAAATCGGGCGGTCCTGAACTGGCACAGCGTTTGGAGAACGAAGGTTATGATTGGGTTAAAGAAGAACTGGGCATCGTAGACGAAACGGTCGGCCAGGCTTAAGCGGAGAAGGGGGCATAACGGATGAGTACACAATTATCGACTCCGACTGACCGTCAATCCGCAGAGGCGCTTGCTCGCAGCAAAGGCGAACCGCAATGGCTCGTTGATTTGCGCGGCGAAGCAGCTGAGCTTGCCGGAACGCTGGAATGGCCGAAGCCGGAAAAAATTCGCATTGACCGTTGGAATCTGACGGCGGTTGGCAATTATGAGCAAGGACAAGCGGCAGCATCGGTCGGCGAATTGCCGAGCGTTGTAACGGAACTGGTGGCAGAAGGAACGGAAAGCCTGATTGTACAGCAAAATTCAACGATCGCTTGGAAACAGGTATCGGCGGAATTGGCTGCTAAAGGCGTTATTTTCACCGATCTGGAGACCGCATGCAAAGAGCATGCTGATCTGGTTCAGCCTTATTTGTTCAAAGCAATCGATAAAGGCGACAATAAACTGACCGCGCTGCACGCGGCGCTCTGGAACGGCGGCGTATTCGTATACGTGCCGCGCAATGTAGAGGTTGAATTGCCGCTGCAAGCGATCCTGTATAACAATAAATCCGAAGCTGCTTTTGCACCGCACATTTTGATCGTAGCAGAAAGCAACAGCAAAGTGACTTACGTGGATTACGTTGTATCCGAGCCAGGAACAACTACAGAACCGTTTGTTCATCATTCGGTTGTAGAAGTGTTCGTGAAATCGGGCGCACACGTACGTTTTGGCTCCATTCATCATATGGCTGACAACGGTGTCGATCTGACGCTTCGCCGCTCGATTATCGAGAATGACGGACGGATGGAATGGGTAATCGGGGACTTGAACGATGGCAACACGCTGTCGGACACAACTTCCCACCTGAAAGGCAACGGCTCGAATTCGGACGCTAAAGTAATTACGATCGGACAAAACGATCAAAAAATGAGCTTGACGACGCAAGCCGTTCACTTTGGACGCAGCTCGGAGAGCGACATGGTTACTCGTGCCGTAATGAAAGACAGCGCAACAGCGATTATCAACGGCATTACGAAGATCGAGAAAGGCGCAACGAAAGCGAACGGCGTGCAGACAGAGAAAGTTCTGATGCTTAGCCCGAAAGCGCGCGGCGACGCCAACCCGATCCTTCTGATTGACGAAGATGACGTTAAAGCAGGTCATGCAGCGAGCGTTGGACAGGTTAACCCGGAGCAGGTTTACTACTTGATGTCCCGCGGCATTACGAAGCAAGATGCTGAACGATTGATTATTTACGGATTTTTGGCGCCTGTCGTATCGGAGATTCCGATTGATGCGGTACGCGAGCAGCTTCAGCGTTTGCTCGAAAGGAAGCTAGAAGGATGAATATAGAGGCGGTACGGGAGCATTTTCCGATACTGCATCAGGAGATAAACGGGCATCCGCTCGTTTATCTGGACAGCGCGGCGTCTTCCCAGAAGCCGCGTTCCGTCATTGATGCGGTAAGTCGTTATTATGAACAAGATCATTCGAACGTGCACCGCGGCGTTCATACGCTCGGTTCGCGTGCGACGGATGCCTATGAAGGGGCACGGGAAAAGGTTGCGAAGTTTCTGAATGCGGCTGCGCCGGAAGAAATTATTTTTACGCGCGGCACGACGACGGCTTTGAATCTGGTTGCTTCCAGCTACGCCCGCTCCGTGTGCAAAGAAGGCGACGAAATCGTCATTACGCCGATGGAGCACCATGCGAATCTTATTCCTTGGCAGCAGGCAGCCAAAGCAACTGGGGCGACGTTGAAATATATTCCGCTTCAGCCTGACGGCACGATCTCGCTTGCCGATGTTGAGGCGACAGTTACAGCTAACACGAAGGTTGTCGCGGTCACTTACGTTTCCAACGTGCTGGGCGGCGTCAATCCGATTAAGGAGATTACGTCCATTGCTCACCGCAACGGCGCTGTTATGGTCGTTGACGGCGCGCAAAGCACGCCGCATAAGAAGGTCGACGTGCAGGACATCGATTGCGATTTCTACGCGTTGTCCGGACATAAAATGTGCGGTCCGACCGGTATTGGCGCCTTGTATGGCAAAAAAGCGCTGCTCTCGAACATGGAGCCGATCGAATTCGGCGGCGAAATGATCGATACGGTTGATCTGTATGAATCGACATGGAAGGATATTCCGTATCGATTCGAGGGCGGTACGCCGATTATTGCCGGCGCTGTTGGTCTTGGAGCTGCTATCGATTTTCTGGAGCAGATCGGCATGGACGAAATCGATCAGCATGAGAAGCGGCTTGCCGCATATGCTTATGACAGACTGTCAACGATCGACGGCGTGACGATTTATGGTCCGAAAGAGAACCGGGTGGGTCTAATTACGTTTAACGTAGACGATATTCATCCCCATGACGTCTCGACCGTACTAGACGCAGAAGGTATTGCGATTCGCGCCGGCCATCATTGCTGCCAGCCGCTTATGCGTTGGCTGAATGTATCCTCCACAGCACGAGCAAGCTTTTATCTATACAATACAGAGGAGGAAATAGACCGTTTGGTGGACGGCCTTCTCAAAACAAAGGAGTTCTTCGGCTATGCAATTGGATGATTTATACCGCAGAGTAATCATGGATCATTATAAAAATCCACGAAACCGCGGGACGCTTGATGCCGAAGCCGTTACGATCAATTTAAACAATCCGACGTGCGGCGATCGCATCTCGCTCCAGCTACAAGTGGAAGACGGGAAAGTTGTCGACGCGAAATTCAGCGGGGAAGGCTGTTCCATCAGCCTCAGCTCCGCATCAATGATGACGGAAGCCGTCAAAGGCAGAACGTACGAAGAAGCGATTGGCCTTGCCGAGCGTTTCTCCGGTCTGATGAAGGGTGAGCCTGTTGAATTTGTCGAGAACGAGGATATCGAAGCGTTGTCGGGTGTTAATAAATTTCCTGCCAGAATCAAGTGCGCAACGCTCGCTTGGAATGCTTTGCGCAAAGGCATCGAGCAGCAGCACCAGCACGAATAACATCATTATGAATAAGGAGCGTGAATGCAATGGCTAAATCAATGCCCGAAATGGAAGAGTATAAGTATGGTTTCCGCGATGAGCACAAGGCCGTATTCCAATCCGGCAAAGGTCTGACGGAAGAAATCGTTCGCACGATTTCTGAGATGAAGGGCGAGCCGGAATGGATGCTGGAATTCCGCCTGAAATCGCTTGAGCAATTCAACAAAATGCCAATGCCAAAATGGGGCGGCAACATGGATGATCTGGATTTCAACGATATCCAGTATTATGTTAAGCCATCCGAGAAGCAAGGCAAAACATGGGAAGAAGTTCCGCAAGAAATTAAGGAAACGTTCGATAAGCTGGGTATTCCTGAAGCGGAGCAAAAGTTCCTTGCCGGCGTTTCGGCTCAATACGAGTCCGAGGTCGTTTACCACAGCATGCAGGAAGACCTGGAGAAGCAAGGCGTTATCTTTACCGATATGGATACCGCGCTTCGTGAATACCCGGATCTTGTAAAAGAATATTTCAGCACGATCATTCCGCGTACCGACAACAAATTCGCCGCTTTGAACAGCGCGGTTTGGTCGGGCGGCAGCTTTATCTATGTTCCAAAAGGCGTCAAATGCGAAGTTCCGCTGCAAGCCTACTTCCGTATCAACTCCGAGAACATGGGTCAATTCGAACGTACGCTTATCGTTGCGGACGAAGACAGCTTCGTGCATTATGTAGAAGGCTGTACGGCTCCTGTATACAGCACCAACTCGCTGCATAGCGCTGTTGTTGAAATTCTCGTGAAGAAAAATGCGCGTTGCCGTTATACGACAATCCAAAACTGGGCGCCAAACATCTACAACCTCGTTACAAA
The DNA here is from genome assembly GCF_014641555.1 of Paenibacillus radicis (ex Gao et al. 2016). GTDB lineage: Bacteria > Bacillota > Bacilli > Paenibacillales > Paenibacillaceae > Pristimantibacillus > Pristimantibacillus radicis. The sequence continues at coordinate 123,439 of NZ_BMHY01000006.1, read as the reverse complement.
ACGTGCGGTTGCAGAAGAAAACGCGACGATGGAATGGGTTGACGGTAACATTGGCTCCAAGCTGACGATGAAATACCCGGCTGTCGTTCTGAAAGGGCGCGGTGCGAAAGGTATGGTATTGTCCATCGCTGTAGCGGGCAAAGGCCAGCATCAAGACGCAGGCGCGAAAATGCATCACCTTGCACCGGATACGACTTCGACAATCGTGTCGAAATCGATCAGTAAGCATGGCGGCAAAGTAACGTACCGTGGTGTCGCATCGTTCGGACGCAACTCCGAAGGTTCGAAAGCAAACATCAAGTGCGATACGCTCATTCTCGATAACGAATCGACTTCCGATACGATTCCGTACAACGAGATCATGAATGACAACATTACGTTGGAGCATGAAGCAACGGTATCGAAAGTGTCCGAGGATCAGCTGTTCTATCTGATGAGCCGCGGCCTGAGCGAAGCTGAAGCGACGCAAATGATCGTAATGGGCTTCATCGAGCCGTTCACGAAAGAGCTTCCGATGGAATATGCGGTCGAAATGAACCGTCTCATCAAGTTCGAGATGGAAGGTTCGATCGGTTAAGAAATCGCAGATTAAAATAAAAAATCCCAATGACCTAAGTAAAAGCGGGTCATTGGGCTTTTTTTATTATTCTTTTGCCGGATCTATTCCGACTTTAGTTTTTGCTTCTAATAAAGTAGCTGCACCTTTAAGTATAAAGGCTTGAGACATTTTATGTTCTTCTTTGAAGTTTTGCATTTGATCTTCTTGTTGTTCATCCAGATATTCCATAGCTGATTTAAAAGACTTTTCTCTTGTAAAATATCCCGTGGAAAAATTAGTTCTAACAGATTGCAATAGTTTTTTCACGTCTTCATGGATATCATCGCTTATTTTGATTTTACCAATATCAGTACTCATTATTTCTGCAGCTTTTTTAGCATCGGAAGCTGCCGCATAGGCATCATGGATGCCTACTGTCCCATTGGATAGCCCTTCCATTGCCTTTTGATACCAATCCATTATAGGTTTCATGGATTCTTCAATTGCATAAACTTCCTTTTCGAATTGAAGAACGGCTTCTTTGTTTTCTTTAGAGTCTACTGCATTTTCTGATGTTTCATTTTCTTCTGTTGTTTGAGTTTGCTGATTCAGAAAAGTCTGAACTAGCAGAGGTCTGTGGTACTTGATCTGGTATTGTCATATTCCCAATCACGCCTACTAAAAAATGTAAAGAATAGATAATTCCAAGAACTCGCATTCCAGTACCCAATCTTTTCCACTGTACATAAATCATAATATACGGGATGCAAATCCAACCTAATATTTTTAAAAACAACAACAAAATCAGCCTCCAAAAAATATGCAAGATCTTATTCAATTTGTTAACAATATTTTTATCATAATATACATTTATAATTAATTAAAATGGTTTTTTGCCGAAGGAATTCGATTGATCATGATTAGGCTAAACTGAGAATTTTGGTTAGATGGTATTGGAGTGTTATCAATACGAGGACAACGAGGAATGCAATTAAAAAAGGAGGTTCGGTTAATAAAACCGAGGCCTCCTTTTTGCTAGATTAATACTTCTTTAATCTCGTATTCGCGCTCGACAGTCAGATCGATGAAACGTTCGCCGATTTGGATGAGGGGCCGGAAAAATTCCGTTGGATGTGTCATGATAATGACGCCGGTCTCGCCGGATTCGAGAATCGTTTTTTTACCGATAAAATTCGGAATCATATGCTTGATGAACGTATGCGTCGTGTGGGCATCTAGCTCGGCGAAGCTGAGCTTGTACAGTTCTTTCAGCACGTAAAGCAAATCGCGTTTTTTCTGGTAGACCCGCTCGGATATCATAGCGCTATAAATATCGACGACGGAAATGATTTTGGCCACGGGATGAATGCTGTCGCCATCCAGTCCATGAGGATATCCACTGCCGTCATTCCGCTCATGATGCTGAAGCGCGCTTACCGCAAGAAATGGCTCATCCGCAAATGATTCAAGAATAATATCATGGCCGTATTGGGCGTGATTTTTAATCTCGGCAAATTCTTCGTCTGTCAGCTTGGAAGGCTTGTTCAGAATCGAATCCGGTATGCGGCTTTTGCCAATGTCATGCAAAAATCCGGCTTTGCCGATCTGCAGCGCTTCCTCTGCTGAATAGTCAAGCCATGTCGAAAGGTAGTAGGACAGCATTCCGACTTGAACGGAGTGCTGGTACGTATAGTCATCCGTCGTATTAAGCAACAGCAGCATCGATACGACATCGCGCTCCATTTGAAAGTTTTTGAGCAAGGGTTGGAAAGCTGCTTCTACTTCCTCTTCATTGATAACGCCTTCATTAGTCGCCTTGCTAAAAAGCTGCTGAAATCCTTTGACTGCGTTTTCGTAATCGGGCTGCACGGTAGGAAGCCATTTCGGACTGACGATCGATTCGAGCGTACGGTCTGGAATAGAGTCCAAATTGCGGTCCTGAATATCAACATAGTCAATATGGTGCTGAAGCAACTTGGAAATATCTTTATTGTGCAGTACAGTTCCTTTGGAAAGTACATGTAGTCCATAGGAATTGAAGGTATCTTTAAGCAGAAGATCGCCTTCTATTAAATCAGTAACGTGAACCCTCATCACTGCACCTCAATTTGAGTATTTAGTCAACTTTAATAGTAGCAACGAATGAAGGGATTGGCAATAACGGTGTCGTAAAATTATGACTTTTTAACTAGTATTTCGGCATTAATTGCAAGTGAATTTGTCGATTTTTGTCGTATTATGAAACGCAAAAAAACCGCATATTTTCATTTGCTTTTAATAGTCAGGGAGCGGCTTGGCAGGCTGCCACGGGCCAAGCTGATGCCCCTTCCATTCAGAGCCGTCTTCCCATATTTCTTTTTTCCAAATCGGGACAATTTGTTTTAATCTTTCAATCGCATAACGGCTCGCTTCATAGCAGCTTTCCCTATGCGGGGAAGATACGGCGATGACGACGCTCGTCTCGGCAATGGCGACATCGCCGATGCGGTGGGTAATGGCACACAACGTGCCGGGCCAGCGTTCGGCCAGCTCGTCGCCGATCTGCTCCATCATTTTGACCGCCATAGGCTCATAAGCCTCATATTCCAATCGAATGGTTCGTTGGCCCTGTGTCCATTCTCTCGTTGTACCTACGAAGACTAGTGATGCGCCATGCTCAGCAACGATTACTTTGCGCAGCACCTCATCGCTTTGAATAGGTTCGGCTGTAATGACGTAACGCGGGATAGCCGCTCTCCCAGTTGAGGACGCGTTCTCGCTTGGCTGGCCCCCGGATACAGGCGGCAGAAGCGCAAGCTCATCGGAACAGCGTACAATCGCATCGTCGGAAGCGTAGGTCTGGTTGCAGGCGACAAAGGAGATGCGCAGCAGGTCGGCATGTTCAGGATAACGCTCTGCGAGCAGCTGTTTCAGCTGTCCGGCAGTCAATTGCTCCGCTGTATCAGCGATGCTTATATTTGATGCGCCAAAGCGCTCGGGAAGACCTGCAAAAAGTTTAATATTCCAGTCAAATTCCATCGATTTCTAACCTCACAAGACTAGTTTAACTACTGCTATAGCATATCATAATGGGGTGAAAAATGTTATGCTAAAGGGACCGGGAAAGGGAGTGAACGGCATGTCACAGTTAATCGATCGATTTGGTCGCGTACATGATTATTTGCGGATTTCTGTAACGGACAGATGCAATTTGCGTTGTCTGTACTGCATGCCGGAGGAAGGGATGGCGTTTGCTCCATCCGAGCAATTGCTAAGTTACGATCACATTGTCGAAGTTGTCGAAGCAGCTGCCGCTATTGGTGTGACAAAGCTTCGTATTACGGGCGGCGAGCCTCTTGTCAGGCCGGGGCTGGATGGACTTATTCGCCGGCTGGCTGCGATTCCGGGCATTGCCGATATCGCACTGACGACAAACGGCATGCTTCTCGGCAAACAGGCGGAGGCTTTAAAAGCTGCAGGCTTGAACCGGGTCAACATCAGTCTCGACACACTGGATGCATCGCGATTTCGGCTTATCGCCCGCAGAGGCGAGCTGAAGCGCGTTATGGATGGCATTAAGGCAGCTGCAGCCGCAGGTCTTACGCCGATCAAGCTAAATTGCGTATTGCTCAAGGGAATTAACGAAGACGAGATCGCACAATTTCTGAAGCTTGCTTACGAGCATCCGATGCATGTGCGTTTTATTGAATATATGCCGATTGGTCATGCGGACGACAATTGGCGCAATCATTATTTGTCCTTATCACGGGTACTGGAAATTGCGGAAGCGGAAGGCTACCAGATTTCCAGGCGCATGAACGTGCAAGGAAACGGACCTTCTGATGACTGGCAGATGGAAGGGGCAGCTGGCTCCTTTGGTCTTATTCATCCCATCAGCGACCACTTTTGCAAAAGCTGCAACCGGCTGCGCCTGACGTCGGACGGCTCGATCAAGCCTTGCCTGTATTGGGTCGATGAACTGAATGCGAAGGAAGGGCTGGGCAATCCGGAAGCGATGAAGCGTTTGCTGTATCGGGCGATGGACGTCAAACCTGAAAATCATGAAATGGCCGCCAAGCTGGCGAATGAGGCACAGTCGCATGTGCCGACAGACCGGAGAATGTCGCAGATCGGAGGGTAAGCGGTATGGACAGACAATATGTTGTAATCCTTCATAGCAATGATATTCACAGCCGCCTGGAGAATGCCGCGAAAATCGCGACTTATATTGAGCAGGAGAGGGAGCACCACGGCAGCGATCGCCTGCTGGCTATCGATATTGGCGACCATATGGACCGGATACGGCTGGAGACGGAGGGCAGCGACGGGAAAGTAAACGTCGCTCTGCTGAATGCGGCGGGTTACGAGGCAATCGCGCTGGGCAACAACGAGGGGCTCACCTATGCCCGGGAGGAATTGGCTGAAGCGTACAGCGATGCGAAGTTTGCCGTTATTGGCGCCAATATGCCGGAGACGTACACGGGCGAGCTTCCTCCTTGGCTTGTGCCAAACGTTATTGTTGAAAAAAACGGAATCAGGATTGGGCTGATCGCCGTTACCGCCCGTTTTACAGACTTTTATTCGCTGTTGGGCTGGGACTTAACCGACCCGCTGGAGGCGGTTCGCGAGCAGGCAGAGCAGCTGCGGGGACGCGTAGACGTCGTTGCTGTGATGTCTCATCTAGGAATCACTCTCGATAAGCGGATGGCTGAGGAAGTGGACGGCATCGATCTGATCATGGGAGCACACACCCATCATTTGCTGGAGGAGCCGCTTGTCATCGGCGGAACAACTGTCTGCGCTGCCGGCAAATTCGGCGAGCATGTGGGGCGCGTTGTCGTCGAGCTTATGCCCGGCGACAAGCGCCCCCGGTTCCACGTGTCATGCGTGCCTACGGCCGCATTCGCGGAGCAGGCGGAGGCCGCCGCAATCATCGGCGGCTACCGCGAGGCGGGCATGCGCCGCCTGAGCCGGGTCATTGCCCGGCTCGAGCAGCCGCTGCCCGCGCTGGCCGAGCGAGAATCGCCGCTCGGCAACATGCTGGCCGCCGGCCTGCGCCGCCATGCCGATGCCGAGATCGGCATCGTCAATACGGGGCAGCTGCTTGGCGGCCTGCCGGAAGGCGACGTCACAGAGGGGCAGCTTCACGCCCTCTGTCCGTCGCCGATCAATCCTTGCCGGATGAAGCTGACCGGCAAGGCGATCCGCACAGCGCTGGAAGAGGCGCTGCTGCCCGAATTCACCTCGAAGCCGATCAAAGGCTACGGCTTCCGCGGGGAAGTGCTGGGTTCGCTTGCCATCGATGGCATGACGATCGAATATGATCCGGAGAAACCGCCGTACGAGCAGCTTGTCTCGGTGCTGGTTGGCGGAGAGCCATTGATTGACGAGCGGGATTATGTCGTCGGCTGCATTGACATGTTCACCTTCCATATTGGTTATCTGACGCTGGGAGAAGGACGAGAAATCGTCTATTATTTGCCGGAATTTATACGCGACGTCATTGCGGCAGAGCTGACGGATTCCAAGGCTGTGGAGGCAAGTCGCGTTGAACATTGGAGAATGGTGTCGAATAAATGAAAGAAAATGGTTGCGATAACAATTCATTTCCCTTACAGTTAATTTACGAGTCGTTTATTCCGATGTATATAGTAGATGGATATGATGCAAATGAAATCGAAGCCATATAGCGTTGAGAGTGAAAATTAACGATAAGGGGAAGGATCGAGAAAATGCGGTTGGTGCCATTATCGCAATGTCAGCCGGGTATGAGACTGGCCAAAAAGATTTTCTCCGGTGACGGTCTTGTACTCTTAGGTGAAAATGTTGAGTTGACGAGCAGGTTGATTACCCGCTTGGAGCAATGCGGCATTTTTTATTTGTTTATCGTCGATCCAAGGACAGAAGATATCGTCATGCCCGAACTCATCGGTGAAGAAACGATGCGCCACGCTTTGAAGGAAATCCGGACCAATTTCCGCTATATGATGGACCGGCCAAAGCGTAAGAAAGGGGTCACGTACCCTTACATAGCGCAGCCCTTCAAACAGATGATGAGCAACATTATTGATGATTTGTCCGGACATAAGGATGCCATGATCATGCTGATGAACATGGGCACGGTGGACGATTATTTATATCAGCATTCTTTGAACGTATGCGTCTATACGACGCTGCTCGGCACCGCGTATGGCTACTCCCGTGAAGAGCTGATGACGCTTGGGATGGGTGCGCTGCTGCATGATATAGGCAAGACGCAAATTTCGATGAATGTGCTGAAAAAGCCGGATCAGTTGACGGCCGAGGAATTCGGCATGATGAAAAATCATGCGAAGATCGGATTTGAGCTGCTGAAGGACGAGCCCAATTTGCCGCTTATCGTGGCGCATTGCGCGTTTCAGCATCATGAACGGCTGGACGGAAGCGGTTATCCGCGCGGAATCAAGGGCGATGAAATTCATGACTATGCCAAATGGATTGGCCTGGTCGATTCCTACGATGCGATGACCACAAATCGCGTATACCGCTCGCCAATGCTGCCGCATCAAGCTATCGAGCTGCTGTATGCAGGCACGGGAACGTTGTATGAGCAGCATATGGTTCAGCTGTTCCGGGATAAAGTCGCGATTTATCCGATCGGCATTACCGTTACGCTGCATACTGGGGAGAGCGGCGTCGTCATCGATTTTAATACGGCATACCCGCACCGGCCGATTATTCGGATTCTCAATAACGAGGCAGGCGAAACATTGGCCGTCCCTTATGAGGTTGATTTGTCGAAGCAGCTTTCGACAATGATCGTCGGTGTAAATGGCGAGAAAACTGATGTACAGCTTGCGTCCGGCATTTAATCGATAAAGGAGGCCTACAGGATTTAGATCCCGGGCCTCCTTTTTTTGTATGAAAAACGGGAATAGCCGTTAAAATAATTAATAATTTTCCGCTTGAAATGGCCGAATTTCGGCTTCTCTTGTTTGCTTCCTTTCTATAGGGACATTACAATAGAAATAATCATGAAAATTGATAAATCAAGTTTAGTCAGGTGCTGATACGAATGAATACGATGGATTTGCAACATAGAAAAGAAGTGCTGCCCGCGTTAACCCCGCAGAATGATCCTTGGGACCCGATACGCTCGATGCAGAAGTTTGGAAGGCACAAGCTTACGAGCGTCGAGATGACAGTTTCCAATCTATGCAATATGCGCTGCGAGCATTGCGCCGTGGGCGATACGCTCGTCATGGCAGAGCCGGCCAAAATTCCTCTGGAGCTCATGATTAAGCGGCTGGACGAGGTAGAGCATCTGGAGACGATCAGCATTACGGGCGGAGAGCCCAGCTTCTCGGACAAGACAGTCAAAGAATATATGGTTCCGCTGCTGCAGTATGCGAGAAGCCGGGGAATTCGCTCCCAGATCAATTCCAATGTGACGCTTCCATACAGCCGGTACGAGCAATTGGCGCCTTACCTTGACGTCATGCACATTTCCTTCAATTACACCAATGCCGACGATTTTCATCAAATTGGGTTCGCGAAGGCCGGACATTCCGTCCCTCGAGAGGCGGCGGTCCGCATGTATGACCGTATGATCGACAACACACGCAAGCTGGTTGATGCTGGTGTTCTGGTCTCGGCAGAGTCGATGATTAACTACCGGACGCATGACAAAATTGATGAAATTCATCGTCTCATTATGGATATGGGCTGTCAGCGGCATGAGGTTCACCCGATGTACCCAAGTTCATTCGCGAAAGACTTGCCGGCCATTACCCGCTTAGAGATGCGGCGTTCGATCGAGAAGCTTCTGGATACCCGGGACCCGTCAGTCTGGATGCTGTTCGGCACGCTGCCGTTCTACCATTGCAGCGATGATGCGGAGGAGCGGGCGTTGCTGAAGCGTCTCTCTGCGGAGCCGAATGTGACCGTCCGTAACGACCCGGACGGCCGCAACCGTCTGAATGTCAATTTATTTACCGGCGAAGTGTTCGTTACCGACTTCTCTGACGTTCCCGCTTTCGGCAACATCGGAGGAGAGAAGCTGGACGACTTGTTTGACAGATGGCTGGATCATGAGCTTGCCAAAAGCGTCAACTGCCACTGCCCGGCCGCATCTTGCTGCGGTCCGAACTTGCTCGTGAAAGATATGTACTATAACGAAATTGATTTCCACCAGCGACGAGCTGTGCTATAAACAACACAGCCCAACCTTCCATCCGCTAGGCAAAGGAGAGAACGATTCAGGGTGCATACGGAATTCGTATTTGGAGACATCGTGCTTAATTTGCTTCTCGTCTTGTTCCTTGTCCTGCTGAACGGTTTTTTCGTAGCGGCAGAATTTTCTTTCGTCAAAGTGAGGCAGACCCGGCTGACGCAGCTTGCCAATGAGGGCAACTCGCGGGCGGTGACTGCGCTTAAAGTAAACCGGAGACTCGACGCCTATCTATCGGCTACGCAGCTCGGAATTACGCTTGCCTCTCTTGGCCTTGGCTGGGTAGGAGAGCCTGCAATATCAGAGCTGATTGTCGAGCCTCTGCTTCATAAATTCGGTGTTGCTGACCCGACGTTGATCTCTACGCTTTCGATCGCCGTCGGGTTTTGCGTCATTACGTTTCTGCATATCGTTCTAGGCGAATTAGCGCCAAAGTCGCTCGCGATTCAAAAGTCGGAGCAGGCGTCGCTATGGCTTTCCAAGCCGTTATCGTTGTTTTACAAGCTGTTCATGCCTGTCATTTGGCTGTTGAACGGGGCAGCCAATTCGCTGCTCCGCATGCTGCGGATCGAGCCGGCAAGCGAGCATGACGCCGCACATACGGAGGAGGAGCTTCGGCTGCTCATGAACGAGAGCGCGAAAAACGGCATTTTGGACAAAGATGAAATGGCGCTCTTTGATAATGTATTTGGATTTTCCGACCGCCTGGCCCGCGAGGTCATGCTCCCGAGAACCGATATGGAATGCTTGTACAGCAACCGCTCCTTCGCAGACAATTTGAAGCTGGTCTATGCAACAAAGCATACTCGTTATCCTGTCGGCGTCATCGATAAAGACGAGATTATCGGTTTCGTACATATTACCGACCTGCTGACCGCCGATCCCGATGAAGTACATGAGCTGGAAGCTTTTTTACGTCCGATACTGACCGTGCCGGAGTCGATGGAAATTAGCGATGTGCTGAAGCTGATGCAGCTTCAGCACTCTCAGCTTGCGGTCGTTGTTGATGAATACGGAGGCACGGCAGGGCTGCTGACGACGGAGCGGATATTGGAAGAAATCGTGGGCGAAATTCATGGGGAATTTGATACGGCTCTTCCGAGTATTGTAGTAAAAGGGGACGTGACCTCTGTGGACGGGCGGATGCTGATTGAGGAGGTCAATGACCTGCTCGGCACCGACCTTGAAGCAGATGAGATTGATTCGATCGGCGGATGGATGTTCATTCGGCTGGAGGGCAATCCGGCGAAAGGAAAACGGCTGGAGCACGGCGGTTTTTCGTTCGAGGTTGCGGAATGCAAACGGCTTCGCGTGACTCGCGTACATATTCGAAAACGGAAGACGAAGCAACAAGGAGAGGAGGAGTAAGCTTGTCGATCAAAGCATTGGTGATGCTCGCGGTTGGCCTATTGTTGCTTTATTTGCTTTTTACCGTTGGCGCACCGTTTTTGCTGGCCTTGGTTGTCGCGATTTTCATGGAGCCGCTGACGAAATTATTCATCCGGAAATTCCGGATGAACCGGCTCATCGCCTCGACGATATCCAGCACGCTGTTTACGATTATACTGCTTGGATTAATGGGACTGCTGGGCGTGAAAATCGTTACGGAGCTCATCGCATTCGCTCAGCGCGTGCCCAATTACGTGGGAGATGCCAACAGCTACGTAACCCAGCTGATGGATGAGGCGGAGACGCTATACAACCATCTGTCGCCGGATGCAGTCGCTCAAGTAGAGAAATGGCTGACGGGACTTGGGAATACGGTAACGGGAATGGTCAAGACATTGTCTAGCGCCGTTATATCATTCGCTTCGGGTATTCCCGGCATGTTCATTTTCTTTATCGTTTTTTTGGTGGCGGTCTATATGTTCGGCTACAGCCTGAACACCATGAAGGCTTCCGTCTTGTCGCTATTCGAGGAGAAATCCCGCTCGCAAGTGAATCAAGTGCTGGACAATTTGAAGGGATCGATTTTCGGCTTTCTCCGCTCGCAAATTATTTTAAGTGCATTAACCTATGCGATCTCTATTGTCGGCTTGCTGATCCTGGATATCAAATATCCGCTGGCGATTGCGCTGCTGATCGTCGTCGTTGATATTATGCCGATATTGGGCACCGGTTCAGTGTTAGTGCCTTGGGGCACTTATCTGCTCCTTACAGGAGATGTGCCGACTGGCATCGGCCTGTACGTTTTGTTCTTGTTCATTACGGTCTTCCGCCGGATTATCGAGCCGAAAATTTTGGGTGATGCGGTCGGTATCGGTTCACTGGCCGCCCTCATCAGCTTGTATGTCGGATTTAAGCTGGTTGGTGTTATTGGCGTATTTCTCGGGCCGCTTGTTATCATTATTTATATGGCGGCACGCAAAGCAGGCTTGTTCAAAATCAGCATTAAGCTTTAAGCTTTAAGGCTAGCGAAATGCAAAAAAGGGGAAATTTCATCATGTCTACTTTCGATCGCCCGGAAGCGATTATTTTTGATATGGATGGTACGCTGTTTGAAACGGAGACCTTGCTTCGTTCGGTACATACGAGACTTTTCGATACCCTTCGCGAAGAGGGGCTGTACACCTATGAAACACCGCCGATCGAGAGTGTTCTGGCTTGTCTCGGCATGCTGCTTGATGACATATGGCGGAAAATTATGCCGGAGAGCACGGAAGCCGCCCGCAAACGCGCGGATGAGCTGTTTTTGCAATATGAGGTCGAGGAATTGGCAGCGGGAAAAGGCAGCTTATATCCCGGGACGGCCGAGACGCTGGCTGCGCTTAAGGCAAGCGGAATCAAGCTGTTCGTCGCCAGCAACGGGCTGGAGTCCTATGTGAAGGAAGTTGCCAGGTATAAGGGGATCGCTGAATTTTTCGACGGCTTGTACAGCGCGGGCGAATACAAGACGACAAGCAAAGTGGATCTGGTCGCTAAGCTGTTATCCGATCATGAGCTCAATTCGGCATGGATGGTCGGGGACCGTTCCTCTGACGTGGAAGCGGGCAAGCGAAACGGATTGATCGTAATTGGCTGTGCTTATGCCGGCTATGGCCGGGATACAGAGCTGGACGGAAGCGATGCGTTAATTGGCAGCATGGCGGAATTGCTCCAGTTAGCGAACGGTTAGTGGAAAATTGGCCAGAAAGAAATTCTGGCCAATTTCTAATAACTCAATGAGAATCAAAATGCAAATCTGCATTTTGATTGGTAAATTTTATGAATTTGATCCCGCCATAGAGTTTTTCCTATCCGTACCGAAAAAAGGTGTCCCGCAGTCTTTCACGACTTTGGGACACCTTTCTTATAATTAGGTCAGCTGCTGGCTTGTATTCAGAAGCTTTTCATGCCTCGCCTTACGTAGCGGCGGATGAAGACGGATTGCTGTTTTTTTCTTCCACGGCAGCCGAAGAAGCGCTATTGCGCTTCGATTTTCGCTGCTTCTTTTGCCCGTGAAGCCATAATGCATATTCCAGCGGCCGGACAATCGCCTTGCGGTACGTTTCTTTGTCTCCCGCCTGGACGAACACTTCCCGAGCAGGCTTCGGATTAACCTCCAGCATCCAGATGCGCCCCTTCTGATCGATGGCGAGGTCCAGTGCAAGCTCGCATAACCTGCCATAGCAAAGCTCGAGATATTGGGCGACGCCAACGCCAAACTGCTCGGCTTCGGCGATCACCTCCGTTACCCGCTCCTCGCTGTTCAGCCATTGCTTCAGCAGTACCTCCATCGGCACGGCATGGCCGCCGCCATGCAGGTTGGAGGTCACGCTGCCTGCCGCTCCAACCCGCCCTGCACAGCCTGTAACCTGCCACTGGCCTTCGCCGTTCTTTTGCACGAGCATCCGGTAATCATGCACACGTCCGGTGGGCAGCTTAAGCTGCAGCCCTTGCTGGGCGAGATATCGATTTCCTTTCAAATCCCAGCCGGACAAATAGCCGCTCAAGGCGGCGGCAGAGATTCGTTTCGGGTTGATGATCCGGCGCGAAAGATCCCGGCCCTGGATGAGCAAGCTGCCGCTTCGCTTCCGTTCAATACGCAAAATACCGCGTCCTCCTGTTCCGTTTATTGGTTTCAGGTACAGGAGCGGATATTTGCGCAGCATCTCCGAGACGTCCTGGACGCCTTCGACCATTCGGGAAGCAGGCAGATAGCTTTTGAACCTGGAGTCCTTGGTCAATATCCGGTGGATCGTCATCTTATTGCGCAGCGGACGATTTAGAAAGGTGAGATGTCCGTAGCTCTTGCGAAATTGACGCAATTGCTCAAAGCGATACGTTCGCTGGATGCGGCAGCGATCGAATATCATCGAGGGGAATGAGGTCCATTTGCGCTTCCATTTGCGTTCCTCCGGCTCATAGACGAGCGAATGGATGCGGTTCTGTTGGTAATTGACGTCCTTGGGTGTAAACACGATGACATTGAGACCAAGCTTTCGCCCGGCGACCGTCATCTTCTGGTAGATATCACGCTCTTCCAAATGACCGTTCTCATTCATGTAGAGCGTCAATATTCCGAGTACAGGCTGCGTCATCGTTGATTCTCCTTTCAAAGCGGAGCGTCGGCTTGCCTGTCGGGCCGGTATGCATGGATACGGCGGTGAGTCCTAGACGAAAGCAAAGCGCCATACTCGGCACATTGTCGGCCGCGACGTTGCAAGTCAGCTTGCCTAGCCTGTCGATCATAGCGCGGAGGAGGGAGGAGCCAACGCCGCTGCTTCGCGCTTCGGGATGGACGACGATAAAGCAGCCGCGCTCGCCGCCATCCGCGGCGAATGCGAGCCCTGCCAGCCGTCCGCCGCGTCTTGCAAGCACTACGACGGCGCGAGGGTGTGGCGCGCCTTTGGCATCCAGCATATCCGGATCGAGCATCCGCAAGGCATGCAAGGCTGCAACCGTCAGCCGCTTCTCCCCGAATCGTACGGCAAATCCGAGAAGTCTTTTTTTCTCTGACATCCATTGCTCAGGGGTAAGCAGCTGCAGTTCCATCCCTATGCGCCTCCTGCTTTCTCTGGCTTCTGTTTGGTTAGATAAGAACTGTATTGAAAAATGCGCTCCAGCGACTTTTGCCGGATATGCGGTTCATCGAATTTCATTGGCTTGGAATTAGCTTCGAACAGCCAGATGTTGCCGGTGCTGTCGATGCCCAGATCCATGGACATCTCTCCAAGCAGCTGGCCAGAGCCCCGTTCGATCTGTCTGGCTATCATCAATGAGGTCTGCTTTGTTTTTATTAGTATTTTACGCGCTTGCTCGGCATTAAAAGAACTGACAAGCAGCTTCTCGGGATCTTCAATCATTCCGCCGCGAGGGACATGAGTCGTAATGCTGGAGAAGCCCGCAAGCCGGGCTCCGATGCCAGTGACCTCCCATTTGCCGCGTTCATTTTTTTGTACGAGAGTACGCAGGTCAAATCGGCGGTCATTGTAGGAGGCGAGCTGGATGCCCTGCTGGGCGATATAAGCCTCGCCCGCACTTTGCTTCTGGATGCGGGTCCAAAGCTTGCCCAGCGTAGCGCAGTTGTAAGTGGCGCTTTTGCGGTCCTCTTGGATTTTCAGCAGATAGGGCAGCTGCTTTTCCGGCTGAAGCTTGATCGTCATAATGCCTTTTCCCGCTTTGCCGCTTTCCGGCTTCAAATAAATATAAGGATGCTTTTGCATCATTTTGCCTAGCCCCGATACCGTCATCAGCTTGCGAGTCGTTGGAATGAAGGGCTTCGTTGTTTTCGATTGACGGAGCCATTCGAACAAAGACCACTTGTTGAAGAAGGAGGGATTAAACAACTTTACGCGCGGATCCTTCGTGCAAGCGGTTATTTTATTCCGGACAGACTTCTGCATCTCATCCTCGCGCAGCGGTATCCGGTTGTAGATAATGTCTGGAAAAGGCATGAGCCGCTGATGCCAGACCTCGCCCGCTTCGTCATACACATAGCCCTTTAGGCTGGAACGGCTTAAAAATAAATTTTTGGCGGTCAGCACATAGACGATGAATCCGTACTGCTGTCCCGTCCGGATCAAATCGGCGAAATTGCTGCGGTTGCCTCGGAACAGCTGCAATTCGTCATCAATCGTCAAGATGGCGAGCACAGGCCGGCCGGCCCGGATTTCCGCCACGCTTTCCTGTTCCGCAGTTAAGCTCTCCATCAGTCATCCCCTCCTTGAAACTTGCTCAAGTACAGGCAGTGCTCAATGATGTAGTCGACGGAGGCGCGCCCTTCGGAGCGGAGGGACGGATGCTTGAAGATCGAGCGGCCTGGTTTGGCATTCGCCTCGAACATCCAGATCTCGCCGTCCTTGTCTATGCCGATATCAAGACCAAGCTCGCCCAGGCGATGCGGATAGTTGCGCTCAATCGCCTCAGACAGCCGGATCGCAACTTCTTTCGCTTTGATCAGCACCTCGCCTGCTTTGTCGTTAAAGGTCCGATTGAGCGCCTGTTCCGGCGTCATAAGCGAGCCGCCGTTTTTAACGTGGGTCGTTACGCTGCCCCGGCCAGCTTTTTTCGCTCCGATGCCCGCAGGCACCCATTCGTTTTTGCCGTTTTTGTGCATATGAAACCGGAAGTCGATTGGACAGCCGTCAATTTCAATCAACCGAATGCCCTGTTGTACGACATAGTTGCCCAGTGTGCTGCCATGGCGGGCGTGGAGCATCCGCATTAAGCTATTGAAGTTGGTGAAGCGCAGCAGCACGTTGCGGTCGCCCTTCCGGTAACGGGCGAAATAACCGCGCTTCGGATGGTAGGTCAAACGGTAGATTCCGATGCCCAGACTGCCGGCAGTAGGCTTGAAATAAAGAAAGTGATGCTTTTCCAGCAAGCTTTTTATTTTATCCGAGGTTGGCGCAGAGAGCGATTCGGGTAAATGCTGCAGCGCCTCGGGATCATTGTCGAGCAGCTTGTAGACATCTGATTTATTGAAGAAGCTCCAGTTGAAAAACGGAATTTTGCGGCGGACGAACCGTTCTCTCAGCGAACTGATCGTAGCTGACGTCTCGGCCTTCCGGCTGGGAAGCCGATTGTATACGACATCGGGAAGCGGGACGGTTTTGCGGTACCAGCCGCCCTGTGAGTTCAGGAAATAGCCGTAGACGGTTTCTTGCTGCCAATTGATGTCAGAGGGCGTAAAGCCGAACATATAGCCGTTCCGCTCGCCTGAGCGAATGACTTGCTTAATAAAGCCGGTTCGGCTGCCGAATGGCATGCTGTCCGTGGAAGGGGGGCCGCCATCGCTTAAAATGCCGACAAGCGGGCCGAGCTGCACTTCGTTATTGCCGGAGTTCAGGACGAGAATTTGACCTGTCTTCGGAACCCGAATGGACTGCCGGACGCCGGCCGACAAATAAATGTGGTTGCCCTGGCGTTTTACCGTCTTTATGGCTGCGGTAATGACTTCTTTTCCCAGCTTCAAGTGGACGGTTTTTTTGCCTGCTAGCTTCAGTTCTTTGAGCAGCGGATTGGACAAGTAAATCACTCTGTCCGATTGTTGTGAGAAATGCACGTTGCAAGTTGTCGAACTCATGGATGAACCTCCTGAACGTTGTCAGTCCGAAGCCTTTTATGTTGCTCATAGGTACGGCTTATTGCGGATGCGTTGGTTATTAAGGTTGGATACAAGCGTCGCGACAGCAAACGCGCGTATTGGAGCGGCCGTTCGATGGACAGCCGTTCGGCTTCCTTGTCGCCGAGCAGCCTCAGCGATGCTCTTCCGGGTCTTGAATTGACCTCTAGCAGCCAGATCCGTCCGGCAGGTTCGATTCCGAAGTCGAAGCCTAGCTCGGCAAGCCGGCCGAACCGTTCTTCTAGCTTCGGAGCAGCGTGCAGGGAAAGCCGCTCGATTTCATTAAGCATTCGCTTTGCCATTTGTTCCCCGAAGGCATCGGCCAAATATTCGGCAGCGTCCGAGGCGCTGCCGCCCCCGTGAAGATTGGAAGTAAGCGAACCTCCGCTTCCGACTCTGACGGCTGTTCCCGTTAAGGCCCATTGCCCTGTTTCATCCTTTTGGACAAGTGCTCTAACGTCGAATGCTTTGCCGTCCCGTCCCCTCAGTTCCAAATAAGGTTGACTAATATAGGCGGTTGGGCCGATAAAGCGTTCCCCCCATTGTGCTAGGGCGGGCCAATCGTCGAATGCTCTCTTAATCGGAAGGTTACGCTTCGTCCTTCCAACAGCCAGCCATTGTCCTGTTAGCGGGTGAAGCCTAATATGAAGCGCTCCTTTGCCCTGCATGCCCGCAGCTGGTTTAAGAAACAATCCTCCGCTTTTCACTTTCAATTGCGGAAGCAGCTGTTCTAATTCAACAACGGGCTGCGTAAGCGGCAAGCTTCGTGCGAGTGCGGCGTCCTGTCTCAAATAGCTGTAAACCTCCCATTTCGAGGGCAGGCTTCCGTTTAGCGTAATATACCGCTTCAGCTTACGGATCGCTGACAGCGTGGAGCGGCATGCCATCTGTTCCTCTATGCTCACGCAATAGCTTCTGTCATAGACCATATCCGGCAAGGCGCAAGGCTCTGTTCGCCAACGCTTTCCGCTGTACCGGTAGCCGGACAGTTTGCCTGTGCGTTCCTCGAACTGGGCGGGAGTGAAGACAAACAATGCAATCCCGAGCTTGGCTGCGGCGTCGCTTAAACGTTCGTAGAATTTTCTTTCGGGCATGGCTGCGGCGGGATCTGCTTGATCTGCTTGAGCAGGCAAGCCGATTGCTGCCACGAATATACCGAGCTGAACGAGCAATGGAATCATGGCGTCCTCCGCTAAAAGCCCGATAGAAACCGGGAGTATTGAATGACCATCCGCACCGACGGACGGATCTTGTTGTCGGTGAGCGGGGTGTTGTCGTTTTTCGAAGGCTTGGAGTTGACCTCCAGCAGCCACACACGGCCGCTGGTGTCGAGCGCAAGGTCGATGCCAAGCTCGCCGAAATGGGCAGGGATTTGATTCTCAATTCCTTTGGCAATCAATAGCGCTGCTTGCTGCAGGCGGCTGGAGGCATCCGCTTTGCCAGCCGTTAAATTGGATTTCGCGACCGCTTCTCCCACCTTGCTGAGCGTACCGCCTCGTGCCAGGTTAGAGACGAAATGTTGGCTGCCTGCCGTTCGGGCAACAATGGACGTAATGGACCATTTGCCTGTTTTGTTTTTTTGAACGAGCGCACGAAAGTCTACCGGCCGTTTCTGGATTTCAATCAACTGCAGCCCTTGCTGAATTTGATAGCGGACGGTTTTCATTTTTGTCGAGATGGTCGCATAAAGCTTGAGCAGGTTCGGAAACTGCTGGCGGCGGGAACCGGCTGTTGTAGCGAACAGAGCTTGATAACCGGCACCTTCGGCTTTTGAGACGCGAATAATGCCTTTGCCGAGACTTCCGCGAACGGGTTTGAGAAAGACGTTGTCATACCGGGAAGACATGGCTTTCAGCGTCGTATAGTTGCGCAGCAGATGCGATTCCGGCAAATAGCGGCTTAGTGAATTGTCCTTCTTGAGCGCGTCGAATACTTCGGTTTTATCCAGAAACTTTTCGTTAAAGACGGTCGTTCCGTGCTTCTGTTTAATTTCTTTCAAGAAATGCTGGACGTTGGCTTTGTTCTCCAGCTTGCGTGAAGTAAGCCGGTTATTGACGATATCCGGAGCGGGTACGGTCGTTCGCCTCCAGCCGTCGGCATAGACCCAGCCCTCCACGGAATCGGTATTGCTGCCTATATGGTTGGGCGTGAAAAAATAAACATAGCCGCCCTGGGTCGCACAGCCGTCGACGAGCTCCCGGCAAAACATCGTAATGGAGCCAAACGGCTTGTCGGGCGCTCCGGGATAATCACGGCTGATCAGCACGCCGATCAGCGGGCCGAGCAATAACGACGATGAACCGGATTTGTACTGCAGCCTTAACGGTGTGTTTCCTAAAATGCCCATTTTTTTAGCCAAACCCTGGCTAATGCGCATGCCGTCGTATTTGGCGACAGCGATCACTTTCACATGCTGCCGGAACGCTCCGAATTTTAGAATCACCGGCTGGCCCTCTGGAATTTTCCACTGTTTCAGCCAGGTTTCGCCTAACATGAGCGTATCGTCCGGGAGCATGCCGGAGCTGATCACCTGAACGGCAACTTTCGATTTAAGCATCGTAAATCTCCTTCCAAGCAGGAGGATGGCAGGAAGAATGCCTGGGTGTTTTACACGAATTCCTTCATCATATGAGGACATCTATCCCTTGGTGATTCGCCGCTGGGCTGAAATTGAAGTGAATAGGGCCTGCGGTCATAATCGCGGACCGCTGCTCATACAATGGTAGTGCGGACAAGTGCAATGAATGCTTATGGAAGCGAACAAGCTGGGGAGTGAGAAGGATGAAGGGTAAAGGCCGTCATGTATTATATTTAATAGGCGCAATTGCGATGCTAGTCTACGCGCTGCCGAAGCTCGATTTGGGCGCCCCTTGGGGCTTGACGAGCACTTTTGGCATGATTTGGGTAGGTTTTGCGCTGATTGTGATCGCCGCCCATTTTAATGCGCTGCTTCTGATCAACGAGGCCAAGCGCAAGGAATTGGAACGAATCCGCAGAGCGAAGAAGCGGATGTGGGAGCGGCAGCTTCAAGGGGTTGTTGCGGGGCGTTCCCGCGACAGAGTAAAAGGCTGATGCTGATGGACAAAAGAATATTGAAAAAGGCATGGATACTGCCCCCGTGGCGGAGCAGCATCCATGCCTTTTTCTTTCTTTTTACAGCCTTGCGGCGAACTAGACTTGCTATTCGATGTCTTTGAAATGAATCAATTGCTTGACCAGTTTATAGACGGCTTCTTGCTCCTTAAGGGTAAGCCCGTTCATCTGGTACGCGATTTTGTCGGCATAGCTATTGCCGGCTTCCATCGCTTTGGGAGGCGCGCTGTTGACGATAAGCTCAAGCGGGCAGTTAAGCGCTCCTGCAATTTTGCCGAGTACATCGACCGTTGGGCTTTTTTCACCGCGTTCGACTTGGCCCATATAAGATGCATTAATTTCGGCGCGAAGGGCGAGCTGCTCCTGGCTGAGTCCTCTTTCTTTACGTAGATTGCGGATGTTTTCTCCGATGTAATGAGCGAATTTGCTCAAAGTCGTCACCTCAGCCTTAAGATAGTCGTTTAAGTGATGAGCGACAACGTTCTATAGAGCATATAAAAAATAATTACTATAGTCATTGACCAAATTATATGCTTTTTATTATAATTGTGTAAAAAGGTTCTTTCTATAATCATCATTTCCTAAACAGGAACTTTTTACAAGGGGATTTCGAAATGGTAGATGAGTTTGAGTTTTTTCGAAAAGTACAAACTTATTATCAGCATGTGCCGTTCAATGTTCAATTTACATATTGCGTGCTGCATAAGACGCACAAGACGGCGCAGGCGCTTGGCCGGTTTTGCTGCAGGGTGGATCCACATCAGCAGATCGTGGAATATAACATCAGTCTGGAATCCGATTATATATCCAGACCGTTCAGCGAGAAGGTCTCGTTTCTATTCCCGAGCCAATACGCGGAAATTCCATCGCAGCGGATCGTTATCGACCAGGTGCCGCTCTATCAGTTGAGTTATCCCGTTCCGATTCTATACGATTGGAAAGCGTTCATCATAGAAGGAGCCAACGAAGCGATAAGCCCGCATCGGCTGCAGCCGATTTTTGACAAGTACAAACTGACCGGTAAAGACGGCGAACCCGTCGATGCTATGCTTAAGGTCGCCCGCGTTACTGTGGACTGGTATAATGTACAGGGTTGAATGCCATTCATGAGGGAGGAAACGGGGCGTGGAATCCGGTACAGACACAGGAACCAAGCGAGAGCAAATCTTGCAGCATATACAGGAACTAAAGATCGGAACCCGAATATCGGTTCGTGCCATTGCGAAAGAGCTTAGCGTTAGCGAAGGTACTGCTTATAAAGCAATCAAGGAGGCCGAGAACGCCGGGCTGGTCAGCACGAAGGAGCGGATCGGCACGGTACGGATCGACCGCAAGCGCAGGGAGGCGCTCGATCAGCTGACCTTCGGGGAAGTGGCCGAAATTGTCGAAGGACATCTTTTCGGGGGGGCGTCTGGCCTAGAGAAGACGCTGCATAAGTTTGTGATCGGCGCGATGGAACTGGACGATATGCTTCGTTATATCGATGAGGGAAGTCTGCTGATTGTGGGCAACCGCTCCAGCGCCCATAGACGCGCGCTGGAGCAAGGCGCAGGCGTATTGATAACCGGCGGCTTCGAACCAAGCGACGAGGTGAAGCTGCTAGCCGACGAGAAGGAATTGCCAATCATCGCTTCCCGGCATGATACGTATACAGTCGCATCGATGATTAACAGGGCGATGTACGATCGGCTCATTAAGCGTAAAATTATGCTGATTGAGGATCTGATGACGTTCAGCAAGCCGCCCGATGTCATGCGCGCGGACAATACGATGGCCGATTTCCAGCGGCTTGTTCAGGAGACGGGCTATTCGCGTTTTCCGGTCGTTGATGACCGGGGACGTGTTATTGGGATGATGACAGCCAAGGACGCTTACGGGTCGCCGGACACGTATACGGTAGACAAGCTGATGACCCGTCATCCAATAACCGCGGCTCCTAACATTACGGTGACGTCTGCGGCGCATACGATGGCGGCGGAAGGGATTGATCTGCTTCCGGTTGTTGACCGGCACCGCAAGCTGCTGGGTGTTATTACGAGGCAGGAAGTGCTTGATGCGATGCGTTTTGCCGGCAAGCAGCCGGAATCGGGCGAGACGTTCGAGGATTTAATGTGGACCGGGTTTATAGCGGGTGAGGATGCGGAAGGCACTCCTAACTATCGTGGCGTTATTACGCCGCAAATGTCGGGACCTCTCGGCATGGTGTCGGAGGGCGTGCTCGTTACGCTCATGACACAGGCGGGACGCCGCATGATTCGCGATACTGGCAAGCGTGATTTTTTGGTGGATGCGATGACGGCGTATTTCGTTCGTCCGGTTCCTATCGACGGAGAGATTACGATTGTGCCTCGCGCCATGGAGTTGAGCCGCAAGTCGACGAAGCTGGAGATTGAAGTGCTGGATGCCAACGGGCTGGCTGCTAAAGCGATGATGACGGCGCAAATGATTGATCCATATTAGAGTGGTAAGGCTGCTGAGGAAGTTTCGGCAGCCTTTTTTTGTTGCTGGAATTAAGCAAGGCCGGGATCGCTGCGCATTTTGGTTCGTACTGCCGTTCTTATTTCCAGTTACTCATCGCTGCACGATGACCATTGGATAGAACCTGCGAAAAGTCAGCCCAAACTCAAAATGCTCCGCTCTCCCTAATTGCGCGATGAAATTTCCAAGGTAGCCTACTAAGTGCTTAAACACTGGAGGTAACACATCGTAGAGAACGCAAGCATCAGTACGAGCACGAGAACAAGCACCAGCACGAGAACCAGAACCAGAACCAGAACCAGAACCAGAACCAGAACCAGAACAAGCACCAGAACAAGCACCAGAACAAGTACCAGTACGAGGACGAGCACCAATGCCAACCCCCGGCACCCGGCACTACCAGCACACTCAGAGATGCTAGGGAGAAATTTACTTTTAAACAACTGTTTGCAGAAGGAAGCTGCGTATTCGAATGGGGAAGTTTAGTCGGATTCAGTTAATCTGCGCTCGTGAAATTATCATTCACTCATTTGCGGGTCGGATAGCATGGCTAAGCGAATCAAAATGTAAAAGTGCAGGTTGTTGCACGGTTTTTCAACGATTTAGGCCATCAAAATGCAAATGTGCAGGTTGATTGGGTGAAAAAGCATAAATATAGCGATTTAGAAGGGTTTCAAATGTACTTTTGCATTTTGAAGGTCTTTTTGAGCTGTTTTAGGCTCATCAAAATGCACTTTTACATTTTGATTCTGGTAGAGCGCGGAAAGCGAGCGTATGGCGTTCATTTGGCAGCTAGGCAGCACTGCGAGATTACGAGATCGAATTAGCAGCTAGGCGGCAAGGTGAGATTAAGAGATTGAAGTTAGTTTGACGCTTGTCCCATGTGCCACAATCAGTGCGGGGACGGGGTTGAGTGCTGGTTACTGGGACAGGGAGGTAGGGAGGTAGGGAGGTCAGCAGGAGCGCTAAGCAGCTATAGGATAGTGCATGCAGCAGTGCATCGCCAAAAACCAAACCACCCAGCCGGAGTCCGGCTGGGTGGTTTGACATTGCCTATTGCTGCATCGTGCGGAAGATGCTGTGGTTGCGGAGGCCCGCGAATAAATTAAACAGGCCAAGCACGAGGAAAATCGAGCCGATGATGATGCGGGCAGTCGATTCATTGGACAAAAACAGCTGTACGGCGGCGATGAATATGAGCATGACGCCCATGCACATATTCATCCGGGAAGCGTTTAGGCCGCGTGCGCGGGCATCCGGCGAACGACGCGAGCGAAAGCTGAACAGGACGGTTAGCGCAAGCGAAATAATGATGCAAGGCGCGAACACGAATTGAATAATGGAATTCATTGCGGCGAGACAGCTCCTTAACTAGTTATTGACGCTATTGTAGCATGAATTGCCAAATAAGGAGAAATGGGCTGTCCCGAGTTAGCCGGGCGGCCGATCATACAATCGCACTTTGACCCACACTTGAAGCACATTGTCGACGACAAGCATCGTGTTGATCGTTACGGTATAGTTTTTTTCGAGTACGTCGGCATATATTTTTTGACTAAGCAGTTTGCGGGCGAACTGGGCATCCGAATCGATCTCATAGATGCTCTGCCCGATAAAGACAGACAAATCCTTCTTAATCCGCAGCAGCAGCTCAGCCTCGGTTACCTTGTCGAGTACGGGCTTTTTTTTGTCTCCAGCCTCTTCCTCAATACGGGGGACTACGCTTTTGATGACGGTATGCTGCTTGCTCAGCTTCTTCCATTGTTTAATGTCTGATTCGTATTGATCCAGCTTCATCTCCAGATCGCTCTTCAAGCTAATGAGCGCTTCGAACTGAGCGTGGTAGATGGAGCTGTAAACGGCGGCACCGATGATCATCCCCGCCAGCAGCAAACCTAGTCCCCGCATGGCGCCGACATATTTATCGAACTGCGGAACGCGCATCGTTTATGCCGCTCCTTTGCATATCAGCTTGATCAGCTCCGTTCCGATATGCGCGCCGAGAAAAGCAGCCCCGATGTAGCCGATTTGCAGAACGGCGGGGGATAGATGCCCCTCGACAAAGTTGCTTTCAATGACCCTCATCGGATCGATAGAGCCGCCGACCGCGGCGACGATTGCCCATATTTTTAAATTGACCGCGGTGTTGACCATCATCGTCGTCGGCGGGGTGAGTAAGAAAACCGAGCCGACGCCTGCCAGCATGGAGCCGCCAATGACGACACCGAAGGCGATGAAGAAATCGAGTCCTGCTTTCGTTAAAAAGTAATTCAAGCGCGCACACCTGCCTTTTCCTAATAAACCGAAGTGATTGCCTGTCCGGCCCTTTATCCCATTCTATGGGCGGTGCTGCGGGTATTATGATAAAATAGAAGAATAGAATAGTGAACGGTAAGGGAGGGTTCGGGATGAACGGTAACGAAAGCAGTCAAAACTCATCATTTGTGCACTTGCATGTCCATAGCGAATACAGCTTGCTCGACGGTGCCGCCCGTATCCGCGATTTGGCTGCCAATGCGGCCAGCCTAGGTATGAAGGCGCTTGCGCTGACGGATCACGGAGTGATGTACGGGGCTATCCCCTTTTATCGGGCATGCGTGGAGCGGGGAATCAAGCCGATTATCGGCTGTGAAATGTACTTTACTGCGGGCTCGCGCAGGGAAAAAGGAACCCGTAAGGAAAATCCGATTTATCACTTAATTTTGCTGGCCCGGAACGAGACTGGTTATAAAAACCTGATGAAGCTTTGCTCCATCGGTCATCTGGAAGGTTTTCACTACAAGCCGCGCATCGATCTGGAGACGCTTGCCGCCCATTCGGAGGGGCTAATATGCCTCAGCTCCTGTCTACACGGCGAAATCTCGCAGCATTTGCTGCATGACCGGACGGATGAGGCGCGCGCAGCGGCTCTTCGGTACAAAGCTATATTTGGCGACGATTTCTATCTGGAACTGCAGGATCATGGCATGCTGGAGCAGAAAAAAGTTGCAATGGCGATGATCGAGCTTGCGCGGGATACCGGCATTAAGCTGGCAGCAACCAATGATGTCCATTATTTGACACAAGCAGATGCTGAAGTGCAGGATGTGCTGCTCTGCATCGGAACGGGCAAAACGGTTGAGGATACGGACCGTATGCGGATGGGGACCAATCAGCTTTATATGAAAAGCGGGGAAGAGATGGAGCTCTTATTCCGTCATGTGCCGGAGGCGATTGCCAATACGGCGGAAATCGCCGATAAATGCGGCTTTGAGCTGACGTTTGGCCGTGCAGAGCTGCCGGTGTTCCGGCCGGTGCCGGATGGCATGTCTTCGGCCGATTATTTAGCGAAGCTTTGCTGGGACGGCCTTCACGCCAGATATGCGAGTATTGCGGAGTGGACAGACGGCTCGGACGCCCGCAAACAGGCAGAGGAACGATTAGCCTACGAGCTATCTGTCATCGATAAAATGGGCTTCAACGATTATTTTCTGATCGTATGGGATTTCATCCGTTTTGCCCATGAGCAGGGCATCCGAACTGGCCCGGGCAGGGGCTCGTCGGCGGGCAGCCTCGTTGCGTATACGCTGCGTATTACCGACGTTGATCCGCTGAAGTACAAGCTGTTGTTCGAGCGTTTTCTCAATCCGGAGCGGATTACGATGCCCGATATCGATATCGACTTTAACGACGAGCGGCGGGACGAGGTCATCGCTTATGTCGCTGCCAAATATGGCGACGATCATGTTGCGCAGATCATTACGTTCGGGACGATGGCCGCAAAAGCTGCGGTTCGCGACGTCGGCCGCGCAATGAACGTGCCGTTTGCCGAGGTGGATCGCGCTGCCAAGCTAATACCGAATCAGCTTGGCATTACGCTGGAGGAGGCGCTGCGGCAAAGCGACGGATTGCGCGAAGCTTGCGAGCGTCAGCCGAAGACGGATGCAATGCTGAAGATGGCGCTGAAGGTGGAAGGAATGCCGCGGCATGCTTCCACGCATGCGGCCGGCGTTATTTTGGCCGGGGGGCCGTTGACCGATTATGTGCCTCTCCAGTCAGGCGGCGAGAATTCCGTGTTGACGCAATATTCGATGGAGCATCTGGAGGCGATTGGCCTTCTGAAAATGGATTTTCTCGGGCTGCGTACGCTTTCGATTTTGGAGCGGGCGCTCGGCTGGGTCAAGCAGCAATACGGCATAAATATCGATTTCCGCCATATTCGGGACGACGACCCGGCGACTTATGAGATGCTGGGGCGCGGCGAGACGATGGGCATTTTTCAATTAGAGTCCACTGGCGTTCGCCGGGTGCTGCGGGAGATGAAGCCTTCCGGATTCGAGGATATCGTCTCGGTGCTAGCGCTGTATCGGCCGGGCCCGATGGAATTTATTCCGAAATATATTCAAGGCAAGCATGGCACGGTAGAAGTGGAGTATCCGCATCCTTCGTTGGAGCCGATATTGGCTGATACTTACGGCATTATCGTCTATCAGGAGCAAATTATGCAGATCGCCTCGGCGATGGCAGGCTTCTCGCTCGGCGAAGCCGATTTACTGCGCCGTGCCGTGTCGAAGAAGAAACGCGAGGTGCTGGACGAGCAGCGTGCTCACTTCGTTCAAGGCAGTCTCGGGCAGGGCTATTCCGAGGATGATGCGAACCTGGTCTACGATATGATCGTCCGTTTTGCCGACTATGGCTTTCCGCGTGCCCATGCGGCCGCATATGGCGTTCTGGCCTTCCAGACAGCATGGCTGAAAGCGAATTATCCGGTTCCGTTTATTGCAGCAATGCTGGCTTCGGTAACGGGTAATCAGCGTAAAACCGCAGAGTATGTGGATGAATGCCGGCGGATGGGCATTGAGGTGCTTCCGCCTAACGTCAATGAAAGCGGCGTTACCTTTACGCCTGTAGAGGGAGCGGTCCGGTTCGGACTGGCAGCCGTGAAGAATGTCGGTACGCAAGCGATCGAAGCACTGGAGCGGGAACGTGCCGACCGGCCGTTCGAAAGCTTGCTAGACCTTTGCCGCCGCGTCGATTTGCGCGTCGTCAACAAACGGGTGCTGGAATCGCTCATACAAGCCGGGGCATTGGATTCGGTGCCGGGTCACCGCGCGCAGCAGCTCGCTGTGCTTGAAGAGACGGTAGAGGCGGCATTGAAATGGCGCAAGGAACGGGAAGAGCTGCAAATCGAGATGTTCGGATTCGATGAAGTGCAGAACTGGGATGTCGAGATGCCGGATATCCGCCCTTATACTGCAGGGGAACAGCTGGAGCTGGAACGCGAGCTTCTGGGGCTGTATTTGTCTGGCCATCCACTCGATGCCGTTCAGGAACAGCTTGAACCGCTAGGACTGGAGCGAATGGTAGATTTGACCGAAGCAGCGGAGGGAGCATCCGTAATCGTAGGGGCCCGAATCGTTTCGCTGAAGCCGTTCATGAACAAGAAAGGCAATGCAATGGGCTTTCTGGAGCTGGAGGACCGCATATTGCGGGTCGAGGCTGTCGTTTTTCCCGCCGTATGGAAGCGGTGCTCCGATCGGTTGGAAAAAGGCGGGCTCGCTATCGTTTCGGCGACCGTACAGCATCAGGAGGATGAAGTGAAGCTCATCGTTGAGGATGTCCTTCCGCTAGAGAGGGTGGGCGACCAAGCGCAAAGCATGGCCGATCAAGTGCGCGCGATGCGCCGTCAAGCGGCGTCCCGCGCATCCCGGATGGCGGCTGGAGCAGGCCGGACACCTGCTGCCCAGACTGCATCGGCACAGCAGGCGCGGCAAACGACTGCTCAGACTGCCCCGGTGCAACTGGCATCCAAGCAGTCGGCAGCACGAGCTGCGACTCCGGTTCGGGAGCGGCCGGCTCAGCCAGTAAGCGCCGCAGCGGAGCCGCGCAAGCGGCAGCAGCAGCGCGTCTATATTAAAATCAGCGCAGCCAGCGAACAGACAGAAGCGCTCGACAAGCTGCAGAGCTTGCTTGGGGGCCATGCTGGTCCGCTGGACACGGTGCTTTTTTACGAGCGGAGCCAGAAGTCGATTGCATTAAGCGACAGCTACCGGGTGAAGCCGTCCCCGCAGTTGTTTACAGCCATTGAACAGCTGCTTGGGCCGGGCTCGGTGGCGGTCAAATAGGATGCCGCTCGTCCGAAAAATTTTCCCCTATCGGCAATTGCCATGCACAACCGGCCGGCCTTCCGCATACATTTAGAGATACAAGCGGCAATAAGGGCGAATGCAGCGCCAGGCGCCGAATCCGGTGTTTGGAACGCTGGCCCTTTTTGCCCGCAGCTTGCGTCGCGTCATGACGTACAAGCATTTGCGGAAGGGATGGATGGATATGACATCCGGAATTGAGAATTGGCTATTGAAGCGCGGAGTAAGCGTGGACGACATTGCGGAAATCGTATATACACTGCAGCGCCCCTATAATCCGGATTTGAACATCGCGGAATGCGAGGAAAGCGTTCGGGCCGTACTGGGCAAGCGGGAAGTGCAGTATGTGCTGTTTACAGGCATTGCGCTAGATGAGCTTGCCGAGCGGCGATTGCTGCCCGAGCCGCTGCAGGCGATTATGGAAACCGATGAGTCATTATACGGCGTTGATGAGACGCTGGCGCTCGGAATTACGAACGTTTATGGCATGATTGGCTTGACGAGTTTCGGATATTTGGATAAAGTAAAGCCCGGTATTATTCGCCAGCTCAACTTGAAAGGCGAGAAAATTCATGTCTTTCTTGATGATCTTGTGGCCGGACTTGCAGCCGCTGCATCGGCGAGAATTGCCCATCAGGACCCGAAGGCGCACCGATATGATTTGCCGGATTCCCCATGACTATGGTATCATTATGACATCATATGGCCTGTTGCCGACACTTGCAGGTTGGAACGACATCTGAAAGGTCGGCGCAACGTTTTTCAGGGGGTACCATAATGTGGACGGTCATTTACATCGCACCCACCGCAAAAATCGCGGATAACATCAAGAAGCGGCTTACGGAAGAAGGATTTCTCGTAAAGGTCCGTCCTGTTAATCTGTCTAAACAGCAATATGAGATTTTGGTCCCGTCAGGCGAGCTGGAGGAAGTGCAGGAAGTTTTTAATTCCATCATCCAGCCGTAATGGACAACCATATACTATTGCGCCTTGAGAGGTGTCACTACTGTGCAAATTAAGGACTTATTTTCGAAAAAGAAATACGCAACCATTCCTTCGGGATCGGCCTCGGCGATTGAACGCCCGAAGCGGGACATCCCAGAAGGCCTAATGAATAAGTGCTCCAAATGCGGCAATATTCAGTACAGCAAAGAATTGGATAAAAACTTAAAAGTATGCTCGTCATGCGGGCATCATTACCGTCTGAGCGCTTGGGAACGGATCGGGATGACGCTTGATGACGGGCGTTTGTATGAATACGATACTGATATGGTATCGGTCGATCCGATTGGATTTCCGGGTTATGCCGGCAAGCTTAAGCAGCAATATGAGAAAAATCCGAATTTAAATGAAGCCGTTGTCACGGGCGAAGGCACAATCGGCGGATTTCCGATCGTGGTCTGCGTCATGAGCTTCGACTTTTTCAGCGGCAGCATGGGCTCGGTCGTCGGGGAAAAAATTACCCGTGCGATCGAGACTGCGCATGCCAAGAAGCTTCCGCTGCTCATTTTCTCCACGTCGGGCGGGGCACGTATGCAGGAGAGTATTCTCAGCCTGATGCAAATGGCCAAAACGAGCGCTGCGCTCTCCAAGTTCCAAGGTGCTGGCGGACTCTATATCTCGGTGTTTACCGATCCGACAATGGGCGGGGTATCGGCTAGTTTTGCGAGCCTTGGCGATTACAATTTGGCCGAGCCTGGAGCGCTTGTCGGCTTTGCGGGCCGAATCGTTATTGAACAGACGATTCGCCAGAAGCTGCCTGACAACTTCCAAACGGCTGAATTCAATATGCAGCATGGCCAGCTCGATATGGTTGTGCACCGCAAGGATATGAAGCAAACGTTAACGAAGCTGCTTGATATGCATATCGTAAGGGAGGACTTGTCACATGCCGAGTGAACAAAAGCTTCCGTTCGAGAAGCCGCTCAGTGATTTGCGGGACAAGATTGCGACGCTGAAGAAGCTTGCCGAGAACAATGGTATGGACTTCACGGAAGAAATCTTGCGGCTGGAAGAGAAATGCAAGCAGATGGAAGAAGAGCTGTACAGCGAGATGACGGCCGCGCAAAAAATGCATGTTGCCCGTCATCAACAGCGTCCAACCTCGCTTGACTTCATTCAGGCGATATTTACGGACTTCATGGAGCTGCACGGCGACCGGCTGTTTGCAGACGATCTGGCGATTGTCGGCGGCTTGGCTAAGTTTAACGGCTTGCCAGTTACGGTTGTCGGCCATCAACGCGGCAAGGATACGCGCGATAATATCGCCCGTTTCTTCGGCAGTCCCCATCCGGAAGGCTTCCGCAAGGCGCTTCGCCTTATGCAGCAAGCGAATAAATTCAATCGCCCGATTATTACCTTTATTGATACGAAAGGCGCTTATCCAGGCAATACTGCTGAGGAGCGCGGCCAATCCGAAGCGATTGCGCGTAACTTAAGGGAAATGGCGGGCTTCGGCGTGCCGATTATTTGTGTTGTAATCGGCGAAGGCGGAAGCGGCGGCGCGCTGGCGCTTGGCGTCGGCAATCGGGTAATCATGTTAGAGAACGCAATTTACTCCGCAATCTCGCCAAACGGCGCCGCATCGATCCTTTGGAAGGATGCTTCCAAAGCGGACGTGGCAGCTGAGGCGATGAAGATTACGGCTAAAGATTTGCTGCAATTCGAGATTATTGAGGATATCGTAGCGGAACCGCAGGGCGGAGCCCACCGGGATCTGGCGTTTACGGCTGATCAATTGAAGGAGAAGCTTTGGCATCATCTGCAAGAGCTGCTTCAATTGACGCCGGAGGAGCTGATTGAGGACCGTTACCAGAAATTCCGCAAAATCGGTGAATTCCGCATCGCTGAACCGGCTGAGCAAGCGCCGGCAGCGGCCGAGCTTCAGCAGGAAAATGCTCCGTCTGCAGAAGGCGAAGAGGAGCCAGCTTCCGGTATTGAAGCGGAATCGGCGCAAGTATAAAGGTTACGGGCGGCATTTACAGCATTTTCACTGTACAAGCCGCCCGTAATAATGTAATTTTATTAATGACCAGTAGGCCCTTAAACGGAGGAAACTTAACAATGCGCAAAACTAAAATCGTATGTACTATCGGACCATCCAGCGAATCGCTGGAAAACACGAAAAAGCTGATTAATGCCGGCATGAACGTAGCCCGCCTTAACTTTTCTCACGGCGATTTCGAAGAGCACGGCAACCGTATCAAAAACATTCGCCTTGCGAATCAAGAACTCGGTACTTCGGTAGCGGTACTTCTTGATACGAAAGGACCAGAAATTCGTCTCGGCAAGCTGAAAGAAGAGCCGATTGAACTCGTTCAAGGCGACACGATCGCACTGACGACGGAAGAAATTCTGGGAGACCGTACGCGTATCCCGGTTACTTATGACAATTTGCCGAATGACGTAACGATCGGTTCGACGATTCTGATCGATGACGGCCTGATCGGCTTGACCGTTGAAGAAGTGAAAGGCACGGAAATCATCTGCCGCATCGTTAACAACGGCCCGATTAAAAGTAAAAAAGGCGTTAACGTTCCAGGCGTGAACATCTCGCTGCCAGGTATTACGGAGAAGGATGCGAATGACATCATCTTCGGTATCGGACAAGGTGTCGACTTCATCGCCGCTTCATTCGTCCGCAAAGCAAGCGACGTATTGGAAATTCGCGAGCTGCTTGAGCGTCACAATGCAAGCCACATTCAAATTATTTCGAAAATCGAGAACCAACAAGGTGTGGACAACCTCGACGAAATTCTTGAAGTGTCCGACGGTCTGATGGTTGCCCGTGGTGACCTTGGCGTAGAAATTCCAGCTGAGGAAGTACCTTTGGTACAAAAATCGATGATTGCAAAATGTAATCGTGCTGGCAAGCCGGTTATTACTGCAACGCAAATGCTGGATTCGATGCAGCGCAACCCGCGTCCTACTCGCGCTGAAGCGAGTGACGTAGCGAATGCTATCTTTGACGGCACGGATGCGATCATGCTCTCCGGCGAGACAGCTGCTGGTAAATATCCGACAGAATCGGTTCAAACGATGGCTCGTATTGCAGAGCGCGCAGAAGCGGCTCTTGAATATCGTGAAATCTTCAAAAAACAAGCAAACGCGCAACAGACGACGGTTACGGAAGCGATCAGCCAAGCGGTTGCCAATTCCGCACTTGATCTGAACGCGAAAGCAATTGTAACGTCGACGCAAAGCGGCTTTACAGCTCGTATGGTATCGAAATACCGTCCGAAATCGCCAATCATCGCCGTTACTAACGATGAGAAAGTAATGAAGAGACTGGCTCTGATCTGGGGCGTTACACCAGTTCTCGGCGAAAACGCACAAACAACAGACGAAATGGTTGAAATCGCAGTAGCAGGCGCACAAAGCACGGGTCTGATTGCCCTTGGCGATACGATTGTCATTACGGCAGGCGTTCCAGTTGGCCGCGCAGGCACTACGAACTTGATCAAAGTTCATCATATCGGCGAATTGCTCGCACAAGGACAAGGCATCGGCAGCCAAACGGCTACGGGCAAAGTTGTTGTCGCACGCACACCAGAGGAAGCAAATGCTAAGGTAGCAAAAGGCGACATTCTCGTAACCGTATCGACGGACCGCGAATTTATGCCTGCTTTTGAAAAAGCGGCTGCTGTTATTACGGAGCAAGGCGGCATTACAAGCCATGCAGCGGTATGCGGCATCAACCTCGGCATTCCTGTTATTCTCGGAATCGCAGGCGCAACTGAGCTGCTTCAAGACGGAATGGAAGTTACGCTCTATGGCGAAACTGGCGTTATCTACTCCGGACAATCTAAAGTCATGTAATTCCATAGCCTCTACAATTGTAGAGAATACCAGAAGCGAGGGTGCGATAAGCACCGTCGCTTTTGTTCAAAATAAGGCTGCGGAGCGGCTCTGTCAGAAAGGAAGGATATCGAAATAATGGCGGACAAGCAATGGTTCGTTCATCCGCTTCGGGTCCGGTATCAGGAAACCGATCAGATGGGCGTCGTTTTTCACGGCAATTATGTTACCTGGTTTGAAATCGGCCGAACGGAGCTGATTCGCGCGGCTGGCTATGACTATAAAGCGATTGAGCAGCAAGGTCTGCTGCTTCCTGTCGTAGATCTCCAATGCCGATATGAGCAGCCGGCGCGTTACGATGATCAAGTACTGGTGTGTACGAGGGTTGCTGATTTTTCCCCTGTCAGGCTTGCTTTCGAATCGCAGGTGCGCCGGGTGGATACGGAACAGTGGCACGCGGGAAGCTATGGATCAGAGGAAGAGCTCCCCGGCGAGCGGCTCGTAAGCGGGGGAACCCGGCATGTCTGGGTCAATGAAAGCTGGCGGCCGACCCGCCTCGATAAAGCGTTGCCGGAGCTATATGAATTGCTGCGCGCTTGGCCGCGAGAGCAAGGGGAGGGCTAATAAGTTGGCGAAATGGATCATTATTGCGGCCGTTATTCTTATTCCTGCGTTGGAGTTTTGGGGCATAGTGCAGGTTGGCAACCAAATCGGCGGTTGGAACACTTTTTTTCTCATTTTGCTGATCAGCTTGCTTGGCGCTTATCTGGCTCAGATGGAAGGACGCAAAGTATGGTTTGAAGCACAGCGTCTTATGCAGGAAGGGCAAATACCAGGTCTGATGCTGCTTGACGGATTATGTGTATTAGCTGGCGGACTGCTGCTGTTTATCCCCGGCTTCTTTAGCGACATCATTGGCATCACGCTTCTTCTTCCGCTGACAAGGCCTTGGTACCGGAGGCTGCTGCTTGGCTGGCTGGAGAAAAGAATGAGAAATGGTAATTTCACGATAGGCAGATGGTAGGATTTACTTCATATTTACAATTCATTAACATACCTATAATAGTCATCCTTCATAATAGGGGCATAACAGGGGAGGCGTCTGTTCATGAATAAACAATTGTCCCACTATGTCAACAGGGATTTAAGTTGGATGGAGTTCAATCGAAGAGTGCTGCAGGAAGCACAGGATGTCAATAATCCGCTGCTAGAGCGGGTTAAGTTTCTGGCAATCGTATCCAGCAATTTGGATGAATTTATGAGCGTGCGGGTAGCAGGCATTCAAGACCAGATACGCGCCGGCTATACGCGGACAGACTTTACCGGCTATACGCCTGCAGGTCTATGGAAACGGTTGATTAAGCGCTCGACCCAGATGGTGCATGACCAGTATAAAACCTACCGGGAAGTATTCCGTGCGCTGGGCCGCGAAGGCATTTCCCTCCGTTCAATCGATGAGTTGACCATCTCGCAAAATAAAGCGGTATCCGAATATTTTCATGAAATTGTGTTCCCAGTGCTTACCCCGATGGCGGTTGATCAGAGCAGGCCGTTTCCGCTGCTACATACGAAAGAGTTATATTTATCGGTACTGCTCAGTAAAACTAACGAACCAGAAGACGAAGAACCACTCTTCGCCATCGTTCAAGTGCCTTCCATTTTACCGCGCTTTGTACCTCTGCCAGGCCGAATGAACAGCAAAAAAACGGAATTCGTGCTGCTTGAGGATATTATTGAGCAATACATCGATACGATGTTCAACGGCTATACGCCGATAGCTGTCCATCCATTCCGTTTGACGCGCAACGCTGACCTCTCACTAAATGAGGATGATGCAGAGGATCTGCTCGCGGAAATTGAGAAAGAACTGCGCCGGAGACGATGGGGCATACCGGTTCGTCTAGAAGTTGACAAGGGCATGCATCCGTATGCGCTTGAACTGCTGAAGGAAGAATTGGAGATCGAGGATAATTTAATCGAGATTGATGGTCCGCTTGATCTGAGCTTTTTGATGAAATTCTCGTTGTCGATTCCAGGGCATGACAATTTGCGCTATGAGCGTCTGGATCCGGTCTATCCTCAAGAGTTTGAGGAGACGGACGATATGTTCGAGGTTGTCAGGCAGCGGGATGTTCTCATGTATCACCCGTATGAGTCTTTTGAAGCCGTTAACGATTTCGTGCTGCAAGCAGCCTATGACGATGATGTATTGGCGATCAAAATGACGCTTTATCGCGTCAGCGGTCATTCTGCGCTCGTTCAAGCGTTGGCTAAAGCCGCGGAGTCGGGCAAGCAAGTTACCGTCGTGGTCGAGCTGAAGGCGAGATTCGACGAGGAACGCAATATCGCATGGGCGAGACAGCTTGAAAAAGCAGGATGCCATGTCGTCTACGGACTTGTGGGCTTAAAGACGCATGCCAAAATCATGCTGGTCGTTCGCCGTGAACAAGGAACGCTGCGCCGCTATGTACATGTCGGCACCGGCAATTACAATGATAGTACCGCAATGTTGTATACCGATATCGGATTGTTTACTTCACATCCAATAATCGGCGGTGATGCTTCTGCCTTATTCAATGAGGTGACGGGCTACTCCTCGCCTTATGATTGGAAAGCGTTTGGCGTGGCACCAAGTGATTTGAAAGAAAAGCTGTTCAGGCTCATCGATCGTGAGCGGGATAATGCTCTCGCAGGAAAACCGGCCCGGATTATAGCCAAAATGAATTCGCTCTCCAACCAGGAGATGATTGATAAGCTCTATGAAGCTTCTGCGGCAGGTGTTGCTATTGTATTGATCGTAAGGGGTGTATGCTGCTTGCGGCCAGGAGTGCCTGGACGGAGCGAAAACATCAGAGTGATCAGTATCGTTGACCGTTTTCTGGAGCATGCGAGAGTGATGTATTTCAATAACGGCGGGGATGAGGAAGTTTATCTGTCGAGTGCAGATTGGATGACGCGCAATTTGACGCGGAGAATCGAGCTGATGTGCCCGGTGTTTGATCCTGAGCTTCGGAAGACGCTTATTAATATGCTGCAGCTCAACTTGAATGACAATGTCAAAGCAAGAGAGCTGCAGCCTAACGGTTCGTATGCGCATGTCGTGAATGAGCTGCTGCCGTTCCGCAGCCAATTTGCCGCTCGCGCTATCCCGCAATGGAAAAGTTATGTGTAATCCGTCTCATCCAATAACGGGGCAGTGCCCCATAATTTTTTGAAGTCGGACGATAGTTCTTCGACTTCCTGTCTTTCCAGCGTAAGCGATCCGCTAAAACGCACCGGCCGCAGAAGCAGCTGGCCGCCGGCAGCATGTTCGACTTCCAGCCTGCCGATAGCCTGCGTTTCACTGCGGTCGAGCGCAGCAGCCAGCTGAAGCAGCGTTCCGAGCTTGTAGACCGTATCGAAGTCGGTTTCATTCAGCAGTTCTTTATAATCATTGAGCTGCTGGCGAACGCGGTTCTTGCTTTTATAAGAGGCAATGGCGCCAATCATCAATATTTCGCGGTGTGACAACCCGTTGAGATGTGAATTGACGATTAGATAAAACGTATGCTTGGCGTATTCATAGTAATCGATCGAGCCGCCGATCCGGAACAGGCTTGAGGCTGCGTCCAGCAAAATGCGCTCGCGATTGGCAAGCAGATGGGACGGATGCAGTTCATCAAATAGCTGTAGAGCGAGTCGATTGACCTGCATGACATGCTGCTGCGGCACCGCCGGATGAAGGGCGCTTAAGTTTTGTATACTGAAAGCCAGCGGATTCTGATGTTTGGGGCGTCCGGGAAAACGGGTATCATGAAACAGGCCGTCACGCAGTCCAGAACCGCAAATCCGGTAATGCGAAGCTTTTATCGTCCTGTACAGAAGCCGCATGACAGCGAGCCCGGGCACGATGACATCGGCCCGATCCTTGGACAAGCCCGGAAATTTGCGGCGCTTATCCAGCGGGGTGCGGTACAGTTCATTGAAGAGATTGTCTACGGCCAAGCCGGTCATCGGATAGTTATGGGTTTGCGTAAATGGATATTTGACAGCCGCTTGATGAACTTTGCCGAGTGCGCGGGCCGTTCCTCCTACGCCAATTAACGGCAGAGAAGGATACTTCGTGAGCCAGGGCACAGCTGCGACAGCTTCTGCGACATAACGCTCCAGAGCCTGCAAGCCTTCGTCGGTCAGCATGCCGCCTTTAGCTGCAAACCGCCGGTGAAGATTGACGCAGCCAAACGGGAAAGAAAATGATTGAACGAGTTCCCGGCCCTGAAACAGCGATACTTCGGTGCTTCCGCCGCCGATGTCGACCAGAAAGCCGTCTTGCACGTCCATCGCGTTAATCATGCCAAGAAAGCCGTAAGTCGCTTCGTCTACGCCTGACAGCAGTTCAATGGCGATGCCGCTTTCCGACTGAATGGCTGCAAGCACTTCATCCCGATTCGCAGCATTGCGAATGGCAGCCGTCGCAACGGCTCTAATATGGCCAACCCGATTATGCGCGCAAATCAGGCGGAAATGGTTCAAGGTGCCAAGCAGTTCGCGCAATGCTTCTTGCGTTAAGTTGCCATTGTCATCGATGCGCTCGCTAAGGCGAGCCGGCCGTTTGCTGCCGTCGATGACTCTATGCGCTCCGCTTGCCGTC
The DNA here is from genome assembly GCF_014641555.1 of Paenibacillus radicis (ex Gao et al. 2016). GTDB lineage: Bacteria > Bacillota > Bacilli > Paenibacillales > Paenibacillaceae > Pristimantibacillus > Pristimantibacillus radicis. Next base: position 86,044 of record NZ_BMHY01000006.1, on the reverse strand, counting down.
CGCTCGTAAATGACGAGCCGGACTGAGTTGGAGCCTATGTCGATGATGCCGATCCGTTGTTCCGTCATGTTAGATCCTCCGCCGTTGTGAAAGTAGAGTTCGTCATTTGATTTATTCATTCTAACACAATTGGCAGGGGCGGGCGATGAAAGGATCTTAATGATTAATTCGGCATGGAATAGGGTAAAATGCAGCAGAGTGTGCATGTCGTGTATAAGTGATAAAAAATCATTTATGGCGTCGATAAAGCAATTTTATGTGCGGATTTGTTCACTTCATACGCGAAATCATTTATGATTAATAGCGTGAAGACTTACTCGAATCCTAACATTTCGGTTATATTTCCAGTTAAAGGAGAGAAAACGATGACAGCCACTAAAGGTCTTGAAGGCATTGTCGCCGCTTCGTCGTCCATCAGCTCCATAATTGATGGCGTACTGACATATCGCGGTATTAATATCGATGATCTTGCAGAACATGCAACTTTTGAAGAGGTAGCTTATCTGCTGTGGTATGGCAAGCTTCCTAACCGTGCGGAGCTGGATGAGCTGCAAGCGAAGCTGGATGAGCACGCCGCTATCCCAGCGCAAGTCATTCAACAAATCAAATTGTATCCGCAAAATTCCAACTCGATGGCTGCTCTTCGTACAGCTGTATCGAGCCTGGGACTATACGATCCAACCGCGAACGACATGTCGCCGGAAGCTAATCAGCTGAAAGCAATTAAGCTTCAAGCGCAGCTCCCGACTGTTATCGCGGCTTTCGCGCGCATTCGTGAAGGAAAGGAACCTGTTGCTCCGAAGAAAGGCGTATCGATCGCTTACAACTTCTTGTATATGCTGACAGGCAACGAGCCGGAGGAAGTTGCGGTTAAAGCGCTGGATCAAGCACTTGTACTGCATGCTGATCACGAGTTGAACGCTTCTACGTTTGCAGGCCGCGTAACGGTAGCTACGCTTTCCGACATTTACTCGGGCGTAACTTCCGCAATCGGCGCTTTGAAAGGTCCGCTTCACGGCGGTGCGAACGAGGCCGTTATGGTGATGCTTGAAGAAATCGGCTCCATCGGCAACGTTGAAAGCTATATCAACAATGCACTTGCCAACAAGCAAAAAATTATGGGCTTTGGGCACCGCGTCTACAAAGACGGGGACCCTCGCGCGAAGCATCTGCAGCATATGTCCCGTGAGCTCGGCAAATTGACGGGCAACATGGAGCTGTACGATATGTCGATCAAAATCGAAGAATTGGTTACCGGCCAAAAAGGCTTGAAGCCAAATGTCGATTTCTACTCGGCTTCCGTGTACACGAATTTGAACATTCCTCGTGATTTGTTCACCCCAATCTTTGCAATCAGCCGCGTTTCGGGCTGGAGCGCACATATCTTGGAGCAATACCAAGACAACCGTCTTATCCGTCCGCGTGCCGACTATGTCGGTCCGGTCAACGCCAAGTACATTCCGATCGAACAGCGTTAATTTTTATTCCGTGCGGGCCATTGCGCCCAAGAGAGCAGGGAACGGACAGGCGTTCGTTCTCCTTTTCCGCGGTCTTCGGGCCGCAGCCAGCTTTTCATACCAAACATTCTAGGAGGAATACTAATCATGGCACAATTCGAAAAATACGCACTTCCTACTGAAGGCGACCAAATTACGATTGACAACGGCTTGCTGCAAGTACCTAACAACCCAATTATCCCTTTCATCGAAGGCGACGGCACAGGCCGCGACATCTGGCGCGCATCCAAACGCGTTCTTGACGCAGCAGTTGACAAAGCATATGGCGGCAGCAAAAAAATCGCTTGGTACGAAGTTTTTGCAGGCGAAAAAGCATTCAACGAATATGGCGAGTGGCTGCCAGCTGATACGCTGACTGCAATCCGCGAATACATCGTTGCAATCAAAGGTCCTTTGACTACGCCAATCGGCGGCGGCATCCGTTCCCTGAACGTTGCGCTTCGTCAAGAGCTTGATCTGTACGTTTGCCTGCGTCCTGTGCGTTACTTCGACGGCGTACCTTCCCCGGTTAAACGTCCTGAGCTCGTAGACATGGTTATCTTCCGTGAGAACACAGAGGATATCTATGCGGGTATCGAGTACCAAGAAGGTTCTGCAGAAGTGAAGAAAGTAATCGAGTTCCTGCAAAACGAAATGGGCGTTAACAAAATCCGTTTCCCTGAAACTTCCGGTATCGGCATCAAGCCAGTATCCGCAGAAGGTTCGAAACGTCTGGCTCGCGCTGCGATCGAGTATGCGATCAAGCACGGCAAAAAAACAGTTACACTCGTACACAAAGGCAACATCATGAAATTTACAGAAGGCGCGTTCAAAAACTGGGGCTACGAAGTGGCTGAGCAAGAGTTTGCTGAACAAACTTTCACTTGGGGTCAATATGACCGCATTAAAGAAGCAGAAGGCACTGATGCAGCAAACAAAGCACAAGCTGATGCTGAAGCAGCTGGCAAAATCGTCGTAAAAGACGCAATTGCTGATATCGCTTTGCAACAAGTTCTGACTCGTCCAACTGACTTTGACGTTATCGCTACGCTGAACCTGAACGGCGACTACCTGTCCGACGCTCTGGCAGCTCAAGTAGGCGGCATCGGCATCGCTCCTGGCGCAAACATCAACTACCTGACTGGCCACGCGATCTTCGAAGCGACTCACGGCACAGCTCCTAAATATGCAGACAAAGACGTTGTAAACCCTGGATCGGTTATCCTCTCCGGCGTTATGATGCTTGAGCACCTGGGCTGGCAAGAAGCGGCTGACCTGATCTACAAAGGTATGGAAGCTTCCATCAACAACAAAACCGTTACTTATGACTTTGCACGTCTGATGGAAGGCGCAACCGAAGTGAAATGCTCCGCGTTCGCTGACGAAGTTATTAAAAACATGTAGTTTCTGACTTTTGACATCTACAGAGGAGGTTATATCTGAAATGGCTATCAAACGAAGAAAAATTACGGTCGTGGGCGCAGGCTTCACTGGTGCGACTACAGCTTTAATGGCTGCGCAAAAAGAGCTGGGCGACGTGGTTCTCGTTGACATTCCGCAGCTGGAGAACCCTACAAAGGGTAAAGCTCTCGACATGCTGGAATCTACGCCGGTTCAAGGTATTGACTCCAACATCATTGGCACGTCCAATTATGAAGATACAAAAGATTCCGATATCGTCATTATTACGGCAGGGATTGCCCGCAAGCCTGGCATGAGCCGAGACGATCTTGTGAATACAAATGCGGGTATCGTGAAATCGGTCTGCGAGAACGTAAAAGCAACCAGCCCAAATGCTTACGTTATTATTCTAAGCAACCCGGTTGATGCGATGACCTATGTCGCCTACCAAACGCTTGGTTTTCCAAAAAACCGCGTTATTGGCCAGTCAGGCGTACTGGATACGGCACGCTATTGCACCTTTATCGCGCAAGAGCTTAACGTATCCGTCGAAGACGTTCGCGGCTTCGTGCTTGGCGGCCATGGCGATGATATGGTTCCGCTCGTTCGCTATTCCAACGTGGGCGGCATTCCAATCGAGAAGCTTATACCGGCTGACCGGATTGAAGCCATCGTGCAGCGTGCACGCGTAGGCGGCGGCGAAATTGTTAGCCTGCTAGGCAACGGCAGTGCTTATTACGCGCCTGCAGCATCGCTCGTTCAAATGACGGAAGCGATACTGAAGGACAAGAAACGGATTCTTCCGGTTATCGCTTTGCTGGAAGGCGAATACGGCTATGATGATTTGTTCATGGGCGTGCCTACCATAATCGGCGGCGACGGCATCGAGAAAGTAATCGAACTGGAGCTGACAGCAGACGAGAAAGCGGCGCTTGATAAATCCGCCGCGTCCGTTCGCAGTGTCATCGAAGTCGTAACAGCTTAATCGACGAATTAGCCTGCGAGTCTTATAAAGCAAGTTCGGGAGGACCCTGACAGTTAACTGCAGGGTCCTCTTTTACTATTTAGATAAACAAACGGAGGGATGAGGATGCTAGAGCAAGCAAAGGAAGAGCTGAAAAGAGTATACGGCTACGATACTTTCCGGCCGGGGCAGGAAGATATTATTTCCGGCATTATGCAGGGCAAAGACACGCTTGCTATTTTGCCGACCGGGGGAGGGAAATCGGTCTGCTACCAAATACCTTCGCTGCTTTTGCCGGGTACGACGCTTGTCATTTCCCCGCTCATTTCACTGATGAAGGATCAGGTCGATACTCTTAATCGGATTGGTGTTCCGGCGGCTTTTTTGAACAGTTCGCTTAGTGCCAGTGAATACCGCGACGTTCTGCACCGGGCAATGAGCGGCGAATATAAGCTGCTCTATGTCGCGCCGGAGCGATTAGATGCGCCGATGTTCGACAGCTTGTCCGCGCAGATGAACATTCCGCTCATCGCCATTGATGAAGCGCATTGCGTCTCACAGTGGGGACATGACTTCCGTCCAAGCTACCGGCAGCTTGCTGGCTGGATCGGCCGGCTTGCCAACCGCCCGCTTGTAGCGGCTTTTACAGCCACAGCAACGACAGAGGTTGCGGAGGATATTTCCGCAATGCTCGGTTTGCGTCAGCCGAATGTGTTCGTTACAGGCTTTGCTAGACCGAACCTGTCTCTCTCCGTCGTAAGCGGCGGGGACAAAAAGCAGTTTCTGCAAAAGTTTCTGGCTGAACGCGAGGAGCAATCCGGTATTATCTATACCGCAACGCGTAAGGAAGCGGAGCAAGTAGAAGAGCTGTTGATTCGGAAAGGAATCGCTGCGGGCAAATATCATGGCGGAATGTCGGATACGGACCGGGCTTCTGCTCAAGAGCGATTCCGCTTCGACGAGCTTCGCGTCATGGTTGCCACAAACGCATTCGGCATGGGGATCGACAAGCCAAACGTGCGGTTCGTCGTTCATTGGCAAATGCCGGGCGACATCGAGTCCTACTACCAAGAGGCGGGCCGGGCTGGGCGCGATGGCGAGGAAAGTGAATGCGTGCTGCTGTTTGAGCCGCAGGACGTGCAGGTGCAGCGGTTTTTGATTGAACAAGGCACCGGCGATACGGACCGCAAATCGGTACAGCAAAGCAAGCTTTACACGATGATGAACTATAGCCGTACACAGCGCTGCCTGCAGCAGTTTATTGTCGATTATTTCGGCGAGAAGGGCGTAGAGCCTTGCGGCAAGTGCAGCAGCTGTCTAGACAAAAGCGAGCTCGTCGACCGGACGTCGGAGGCGCAGAAGGCATTGTCTTGCGTTGGCCGGATGAGGGGCCGTTTTGGCGTTACGATGGCGGCTAAAGTGTTAAAGGGCTCTAGAGACAAACGGCTGCTGGAGTTTGGACTTGATCGGCTTACTACCTATGGCTTGTTTAACAATTGGCCGGAGAAAGAAATTGCCGATTGGCTGTATTGGCTGGTCGCGGAAGGTTATTTGCGCATGAGCGACGGGCAGTATCCAACCGTCTCGCTCGCAGCTAGCGCACTGCCGGTTCTGGAAGGCAAAGAGACCGTCATGCAGCGTCTGCGAATGACGGTGAAGCGAAGTGCCTCGTCAAGCGGTGCAGCGTCGTCGCCGTTGTTTGATGCGCTCAAGCAATGGCGCAAAGAGACGGCCGCAAGGGAAAATGTGCCGCCGTTTATGCTGTTCTTCGATGCGACACTGAAGGAGCTGACTGACGTTCAGCCTTTAACGGAAGAGCAATTGCTTCAAGTGAAAGGGATCGGCGCTGCGAAAGCAGGCAAATATGGCGAAGAGCTGCTCGCCATTATTGAGCAATTTGCAGGAGATCCGGCAACGGCTGCGGCTGCTTCTGCTGCGAGGAGTGCTGTCCGGCGTCCAGTTGAGCGCCCGGCCTCCTCAGGAGGAGCAGACAGCTCGCCAAGCCACGTCTTGTCGCTGGAGATGTTCAATGCAGGTCTGTCCCCGCAGGAAGTTGCTGCTGAACGGGGAATGAGCCGGGTCACAGTAGAGGGGCATATTATCCGCTGCGCTGAGGAAGGGCTGGAGCTCGATTGGAGCCGTGTAATTCCGGAGTCATACGAGCAGCAAATTATCGATGTTATCCGCGAGCTGAGCGCGGACAAGCTGCGTCCGATTAAGGATGCGCTGCCGGATGAGGTCGACTATTTTGCCATCCACGGGGTCATTTACAAATACGGCTTCAAATCGGAATAGATGCAGCGCTTTCTTTTGTAATTGTTACAATCATTTAGTATACTAGTTGGTAGATTAATTAAAGATGTAGGAGGCAGTTTAATGTTTAACACGATGTTATTTTTGCACGTGCTTGGAGCGGTCGGAATGGGCTTTTACGTCGTTTTGCCGTTTATGGTCGGCAGAGCGTCCAAGCTTAATGGGGGCGGACAAGGCGGTCTTGCTGACGGTCTCGTTACAGCGAACCGGATTGCCCAGTATTTCTTGATCGTACAGCTGCTTACAGGCGGCTATCTGATGTCACAAAATGATTACACAGTCGTCTGGATGATTATCGTTACGCTGCTGTTCCTTGCAATCGCTGCAATTTCGGGCATTATGACGAAGCCGCTTAAGCGTATCGTTTCTTCCATTCAGGACGGCCAAAGCGCAACGGCGTATATTGCAAAGGCTCGCGTATTCAGTCTGATCGTGCTTGTGCTTTATGTCGTTGTTATTTACTTTATGAAATTCCCGATTTTCAAATAATACATGCAATTGAGCTTCAGTCATATAGGGGGAGAATAGCGTGCATCAGACATCACCGGACATCATTACTTTTGGGGAATCGATGGCATTGTTCATGCCGCCGGAGCATAAGGCGCTGGAGCGGGCAACTGTGCTGGAGCAAGGCTTCGGCGGTGCCGAGAGCAATGTCGCGATCGGTATAGCGCGGCTGGGAGGCTCGGCAGGCTGGTTCGGCGTGCTGGGCGATGATCCGTTTGGCAAAATGATTCTGAAGACGCTTCGCGGCGAAGGCGTCGATGTGTCCCGTTCTATATTGAGCAGCGATGCACCCACTGGAATGATGTTCCGCGAGCATGTGGCCGGCAGAACAGCCGTGCATTACTACCGCAAGCATTCTGCCGCCAGCCGCATGGAGCCGGAGCAGCTGGACGAGCAGTACATCCGCGGAGCGAAGCTGCTTCATGTGACGGGTATTACGACGGCGCTTAGCGAGAGCAGCCGCCGGACGGTTCTCAGGGCGATCGAAATCGCCAAGGAAGCGGGCGTCAAAGTATGCTTTGACCCGAATTTGCGGCTGAAGCTTTGGTCGATCGAGGAAGCGCGGGAGACGCTGCTTCCGATTGCGGAGCAGGCCGACTATTTCCTGCCAGGCTGGGACGAGCTGAAATTGCTCTACAATACGGACAGCTTTGAAGAAGTGAAAGAGAAGCTGCTTCAGCTAAACGCTGTGACGATTGTGAAGGGCTTTGGCGATACAACGCTTGTGCTGGACAACGGTAAAGAGACCTTAGTTCCATTCTATCCGGCAGAGAAGGTCATTGATACGGTTGGCGCGGGAGACGGCTTCTGCGCAGGCTTCTTGGCCGGCATTATGCGGGGAATGACACCAGCGCAAGCTGTTGGACTAGCCAGTATTAACGGCTCGCTGGTCGTCCAGATGCGCGGTGACTGGGAGGCGCTTCCAGAATGGAGCGCTGTAGAGCAGCGTATGTCTGATAAAGTGTGGGTGGAACGTTAAACATGGCTGATATAGGCGTGACCGCATCGAAGGGCCAGCGCCGCCGGGAAGCGATACTTCAAGTGCTAAAGCAGCAGGGGCGCATTACCATACAGGAAATGGTGGAACGGTTTGACTGCTCCGAAGCGACGGCTAGACGGGATTTGGAGCAGATGGAGTCGCTGTACCCGATCATTCGTACGATCGGAGGCGCAATGTACGACGGCATGAATGCGGTACGTGATCTTGGCTTTGCCGAGCGGGAAGGGCTGTCGATTTACGAGAAGGAACGGATCGCATCGAAAGCCGCTTCGCTGATTGAAGAGGGGGATGTCGTTGGCCTCTCCGGAGGTACAACGAATTACTTGATCGCCAAGCAGCTGAAATTCCGAAGCGGCATTACCGTGGTGACCAATGCGGTCAACATCGCGATGGAGCTGGCAGGCAGCGCGATTCAAGTCGTTGTTACGGGCGGCATTATGCGGCATAACAGCTTCGAGCTTTGCGGGCCGCTGGGCGAAGGGATGGTCTCCCATCTGAACATCGGCAAAATGTTCATCGGAGTCGACGGCATTTCCGCAACAGGCGGAATTACGACTTACTCCGAGCAAGAGGCCCAAATTGCAAAGGCGCTGATCAAGCGTTCGCATGTGACGTACGCCGTCTTCGATCAGACGAAGATAGGCAAAGTGTCGCTGTTCTCGATTGCGGGGCTTTCCGAGCTGCAAGCATTCATTACCGATGTGCCGATCGGTCCGGAGCTTCAAGAGGCGGCTCAGCAGCACGAGATCAGCCTTTATGTGGCGGACGAGCAATAGAAAGCAATAAGGCAGTGGCCAGGTCCCTATGAGGACGCCGGTCACTGCCTTATTTTTTTGTGAAGCAGGCAATCCTTCTTGCTGACTAGACTAGACCAGCCTATGGAAGGTTGAGCGCTGCTGCTATACTTTTCTCCGCCCCAGCCTCACCGGAAACTGCGTTTTCGCACTTGGTCATCTCGGTTCGAATGTTACTATGAAACAAACTTCGCTAATTATTGCAGATTTTTCTCTAATTTCTCTCGGACAAGCTGCTTGCTGAACATTTCCGGCAAATAAGGATACTTTTTTCTCTATAAGGAAATCGATATCCGCCCTTATGTACTTTCTTACCTTACACGTGTGAATTCCACTTTTCATCAGTGAAATAAGGAAATCTGATACCGAATAGAGAAATAACGGCCATTAATGACCCTTGAATTTACGCAGACGCTGGAGCAGCCAATAGACGCCATAGCTTTGCAAAATGATAAACGCGGGCATTAAATCGAGCCGGTACCGGGCTTGAATCTCAATCGCCAAGTGAATGGCAGCATAACCAAGCAGAAGGACGAGGAACAGCGTTGATCCGGAAACGGTACGCCGCTTCAGCAAAGCAATGAGCGCGAGAACTCCGAACAGGCTCATTGCTGCGTAGGAGGCCCTTTCGATACGCTCCGCATTGGCTTGCAGTACAGGCAGGTTCATTTCCCCAAGACTCCACATGGCTGCATCATCCTTAGCACCCCAGAAGAACACGAGCTTTCTGGCAAACAAGGCAGCGACGGCGGCTTTATCCTGCAGTCTTTCTTTCACTACGGCAAGCTCTGCAGCATCCCGCTCCTCGCCAAGTTTATATTGGAGAACATACTTTCCATCCTCCAGCGACCATTTTCCGTCCGTAGCAGCATTGAGTCCAACCATGAATTTCCAATACGGTTCGCGGTTGGTTAAGGGGTACTCCGTATAGCCAGCCTGCATGAACAGCGAGCTCACAAGCAGTTGGATCGCGTAAAAAACAGCAATGACGCCAGCCAGCTTGGTTACAGAAACGAACAGTCTCCGGCGGGTTAATTGAGGCAGCAGATGGCAGATGAGCAAATAGACAGCCAGACCTGCGATAAAAATGCCGCCTATCGGGCGGAACAGTTGCCCGAGACCGAAACAAAGTCCGATTACGAGCCACTGGCTGCGGGATGTTTGCCAGCGTTTTGCGACTGCAACCATACAGCCCATCATAAAGAATAGGGTGGAAAAATGCTGATTGCTCAATACCGAGCACATCATGATGTTAGGCATATATAAAGCGTAAGCAAAGCCTGCAATCCGGCCGGACCGTTCATTGAACACCGAGGAGCCCGCTTTGTAGACGATCCATACGGTAGCTGAGCTTACAAATACGTTAATGAGTTTAAGGATTAGCATCGGTTCGTTAAATAAAGAAATGACAAGCGCCTCGTACATTGTAAAGCCCATTTGATAGACCCACGCCGAGAAATATTCCGTATCGTTGAATGAAAAATCGCCAACGGCTGCGCTTTGTGCGGCCGTGTACATAAATAAAAAGTCGGATGCCGGCGGCGTATCGATCCAGAGTATCCAGACGAGTCTAGCAGCCAAAGCGACGCCGATAAGGCCTATTGTAAACCATACTCTGGATGCAATTCGATTAAGCCCATATGAGGCGGCCAGCATGATGATGACTGCTGCTGCAATGGCTCCTGCTGCATAGAGAGGAGAGTTTATTGTATAAAACGCGTTTAAAGTAGAGGATATAAAGGCTGTTGCGAATAATAAGCAGCCTAGTACAAGCAAGCCGCGTGAAGCGAAAAGGCTGCTTTTCCGTGCGATTTCCATATTTTCTCCTTTCTTCTAGCCGAAGGGCATCCTTATATACTAGCCGATCTCTAATAGATTCGCCAGCAATCTCCGCTTTTTTTCCAATTTGCCGATAAAAAAAGACCTGCCGCGGCAGGTCTTGCAAAAGATTGTTTAGTTCTGTTGAAAAACGAGTTTGCCGTTTACCCAAGTTTTGGATACCTGGTGAAAAGCTTGCTCCGCCAGCACGAGATCGGCACGTTTGCCAACCGCTATCGAGCCGGTTGTCTCGTACAGACCGAGCTGCTTGGCCGCGTTGCCGCTGGCAGTCTGGCTGACCTCCGTAACGGATAGAGATGTGTTTTCCAGCATAAACCGGAAAGCGTTAATCATAGTCAAGCTGCTGCCTGCCAAATTGCCTTCCTTCAGACGCGCGACGCCTTCTTTGACGAAGACCGGAAGGCCTCCCAAATCATAGAGTCCGTCAGGCATGCCGGCTGCAGACATCGCATCGGATACGAGAATGAGCTTGTCAGCCGGCTTGGATGCGACGAGCAGCCGTATAGCTCCAGGATGAACATGGAAGCCGTCGGCAATGAGCTCAGCGCAAATTCGGTCGTCCGACAATACGGCACCAACTGTACCCGGCTCGCGGTGATGCAGTGGACGCATGGCGTTATAGGTGTGTACCGCATGCGTCAAGCCGTGATTTGCTGCGTCCTGCATAACATCATAAGTGGCGTCTGTATGACCGCATGCGGCAACGATTCCGTGCTCTGACAGCCAGCGGATCGCTTTCATCGCGCCTTCGTTCTCCGGTGCAAGCGTCACGAGTTTGACGAGACCTGGATAGCGAAGCTCCCAGTCCTCTAACCAATCGATACGCGGCGGAGATAGAAAAGCGGGATTTTGCGCGCCTATCCACTTCAAGCACAGGAACGGCCCCTCCAGATGAATACCGTAAAGTGCCGCATAGGCCATGCCTTCCGCTTGGAAACGGCTAACGGCTTCCAGAACCGAGTCAATCGCTTCCTTCGAAGCTGTCATCGTCGTAGCCAGCATGCCTGTCGTGCCTTGGGAGGCGTGAAAACGGGTTATCGCCTCATAGCTCTCTTGGCTGGCGTCCATAAAGTCGCCGCCGGCTCCGCCGTGCACATGAACGTCGATAAAGCCGGGCAGCAGCCACTGTCCGCCGCCGTCAATCCGCTCAGCGGATTCTGGTACGCCATCATAGGCCGAATTTCCTTCAATAATAGCAGCAATCGTTCCGTCTTTAACATGGACAGCTCCATGTGCGACACGGTCTTCCAAAACGATGCTCACATTGTAAATCAGCCATTCGCTAGGGAATGTCATGATTATGCCAACTTCCTTCCGGCTTCGCGGTCGAGCAGCACGGTAACCCGGGGATGCGTCTGCAGCAGCGATGCCGGCACGTCCGTTGTAATAGGGCCGGTCAGCGCTTGCTTGACGATATCCGCCTTGTCCGCGCCGCGAACCACGAGTAGAATATGGTTCGCCTTTAATATAGAGCCCACGCCCATCGTAATCGCCAGCTCCGGCACTTCATCCATAGAGGCGAAGAAGCGGGCGTTTGCCTCGCGGGTTTCTTGCTCCAGCTTGACGGCATGCGTGCCTCCGGTCAACGCTTCTGCAGGCTCATTGAACCCGATATGGCCATTATGGCCAAGTCCTAACAGCTGTAGATCAACAGGCTGCTCTTGCAGCATGCTGTCGTAGCGGGAGCATTCCGCTTCCAAATCCTCGGCCATGCCGTTAGGCAAAAACGTCTGGTTGGATGGGATATCGATGTGGGCAAATAAATGACTCTTCATATAATAGGCGTAGCTTTGATCGTTATCCGGCGTCAAGCCGACATATTCGTCTAAGTTGTATGATGTAACGTGCTGAAACGAAATGTTTTGACGACGATGCATTTCTACTATTTTGGCATAGATCCCGAGCGGTGTCGACCCGGTAGCCAGACCCAGAACGGGGGCTGGTTTGTTCTGTACTGTGCTTACGATTAGATCGGCTGCGAATGCATCCAGTTCCTGCGCGCTGTCAAAAATTTTAATATCCATTTATATAGGCCTCCCGGAGGTTGCGCCTTGCGAACGTTGCAAGCATGCAACCTAGCTAATATCGTCTTATGGTTCTATTTTAAGACATAATCATCATATTAACAATAAAAATGATTGTAAACTTCATAAAAATGATTAATACGTTCATTTTAGTGGCTTCAATGTGAGCAATGTTGCTCGGTGGTTAAAAACTGCGTTATGATGGACGAAGCATAGTAAACGAGACCCAGGAGGTTCACGATGAGTGATCATACGATAGCGGCGAGCGCGGCTGAGGCTGCCGCCACCGCGAAAAGAAAGGGAGAGCATATCCGCATCTGCCTTCAGGAGGAGGTCGCCGGTTCAGGGATCGAGACCGGACTGCACAAGCTGCGGTTTCGGCATAATGCGCTTCCGGAGCTTTCTTTTGAAGAAATCAAGCTGAATACGCAGTGGCTGGGCCGCTCTATGAAAGCTCCGCTGCTGGTCAGCTCGATGACGGGCGGAACGGATGAAGCGGGATCGATCAACCGGCGTTTGGCGGAAGCAGCGGAGCATTGCGGCTGGGCGATTGGACTTGGTTCCATGCGGGCAGCCATCGAACGGGAAGATCTGGCTGCCTCTTTCTTTATCCGAAGAGAAGCACCCACCGTTCCAGTAATCGCCAATCTTGGGGCGGTCCAGTTGAATTATGGTTTTGGCGCCGAAGCATGCCAGCGGGCAGTTGACATTGCCGAGGCTGACGCGCTTGTCCTTCATTTGAACAGTATGCAAGAGGTATTCCAGCCCGAAGGGAATACGGATTTTCGGGGGCTGCTTGCAGGCATCGAGCAGGTTTGCCGCAAGCTTGCCGTTCCAGTCGGCATTAAAGAGGTTGGCTGGGGCGTTGATGCGGATACCGCAGCACGGCTAGCTGATGTTGGCGTATCCTTTATAGATGTAGCAGGAGCTGGCGGTACATCCTGGAGCCAAGTGGAGAAGCACAGACTCAAAGACGAACTGCGGAAGCAGGCAGCGGAGGCATTTGCAGACTGGGGCATTCCGACTGCTGACAGCATTCGTGAAGTAAGCTCCAGGCTGCCGGATATGCCGGTCATCGCTAGTGGAGGCCTCCGCAATGGGGTCGATGCTGCCAAGTCGATTGCACTGGGTGCGAGCATTGCTGGCTTTGGGAGAGTGCTGCTGCCCCGTGCAGCGCAGACAGATAATCGCGTTTCGGTGGAGCAGCTCGTTGAGCAATTCCGCCGGATCGAATTTGAACTGCGGTCGACGATGTTCGGAATCGGCGCAGCTACGATTGAAGATTTGACGAATACGGAGAGGCTGTACGCCATCTCCTAAATGGCGACGGCAACGATGATCGTTATTATCGTTGCCTCGTTTTATTTTCGAAAGGGGACATCGGTTTCATGGAGCGAGAAGGGCAGCAGGTAGAGACGGCACAGTGGAATGACGGATGGATTCAAGTGAAGGTACCCCTTCCGTTTTCGTTGAAATGGGTGAACAGCTATTTGATTCCGGAGCCCGATCAGAGCGGCTATACGGTTATCGATCCGGGACTTCGAACGGATGAAGCTGTGGCAGCGTGGAACGAGGCGATGCAGAGGCATGACATAGACGTTGCGGCAATCAAGCGAATTATCGTTACGCATCAGCATCCTGATCATTACGGGCTGGCCGGTTATTTTCAAGAGCTAAGCGGCGCTCCAGTGTACATGTCCCGAAGATCGCATGCTTACACGGTTCGGTTATGGGCAGAGGGCAGCCGGTTTGCTGAAGAGCTGGGACAGCTTTTTTCCGGGCATGGTATGCCGGATGAGCTTACGTCCGCTATAGCAGCTAACCTCGAACTGTTCGAGGAGCGGGTGTCGCCCCAGCCATCTGTGACTTATATGAAAGCGGGGGAATCCATCCGGTTTGGCGGCTTTGAGTGGCAGCTTATTGATGCGCCCGGTCATGCTTATGGGCAGCTGCTGCTCTATGAGCCGAATAATGGCTGGATGTTTTGCGGCGATCAGGTAATTCCGCGGATCACGCCAAACATAAGTGTCGTCCCAGGGGAAGAAACCGACCCCTTGAATGATTTTCTGACGAATTTGGATGAATTGTTGAACTATGACGTGAGCTTTGCTTTTCCGGGACACCGTGATCCATTTACCGGTTTTGCTGCCCGCATCGAAGAGTTGAAGCAGCATCATATACGGAGATTGGAAAGAATGAAGCGTATGCTGGATGAGCCGATGTCCGCTTTCGAGCTATCCGAGCGGTTGTTCGGCATAAACTTGCGCAGCAATCCGCATAATTTGCGGTTTGCCATGGCGGAGACGCTCGCTCATCTCTATTATATGGAGCACCGAGGCTTAATAAGGAGACTGGAAGGTGCCAGCGCTTATTTGTTCCATGCAGTTTGAGTGATGGGGGACTAAAGAACGATAAAATTTATTTTTCCGTATTGACGAGGAAAGATTTGCATCATAAAATCTAGAAGACAACTGCATGATACATGAACAGCGTTAGCGCTGTGAGCAAACCGCGCGAAAGCGCGGGACGCAAAGTCTGGAGTCTTCTGTGCAATTTATTGTACAATGATCGTCCGATTGCCATGAATGAATCATTCAGGTAGTCGGACTTTTTTATTGCCATAATACGTGCGGGGAGGACATGAATTTGTTTGAAAAACAGATAAAGACAGCTTTTTTGCTAGCGATGTCGGCAATCGTTATTTTCGGAGCGGGACTGCATGCGATTGTGAGTGCGGCGGCTTCTCCAGCATCGTCATTGCTAGGCACGGCAGGCGCTTATAATATTTTTGTACTGGGCAGCGTATCGCTGATGAACACCGATTCAGAGGGACCTGTTGCGGCTGGTGGAGCTGCGAATTTTACCAACTACTCCGTGAACAGCAAAGAAAAGGTGATCGATAACGCATTGGTCGTTGGCGGTTCGCTGGTTTTTAACAATGGGACGGTAAAAGGCGGCAATGCCAAATACGGCGGTTCGTATACGGGGAATGTAACGGTTACAAACGGAACCTCTCCTAAGCAGGGAAATCCGATTGATTTCAACGCCGAAGCCTCTTATCTGAAGGAAGTTTCTGCGAAGCTTGCTGCATTGCCTGCGAACGGAACCGCGAGCAATGCTTACGGGACGCTGACGTTAGCGGGAACAGACAACAATTTGAATGTATTTGAAATCGATCAAAATTACGGCGAGCTGGTCATTCAGGTGCCGAATGGATCGACCGTCATTGTAAATGTAAAAGGAAATTCCAGAAGCTTTGGCACGGCAGGAACCTTTATGCCGGATAAGAATAATACGCTTAGCGAGCATACGAATCCGGCTGCCGTACGCAAATTGCTATTCAACTTTCCAGAAGCTACTGATATTACAATCGGTTCTTCCGGTCAAAGAGGCACGCTATTGGCTCCTTACGCTAGTGTAAAGACGACATATAGCAATATTGCAGGCAATATTATTGCTGCTTCACTGGATGGGCATGTCGAGGCTCATTATTACCCGTTCGATGGCACGGTTCCAGAACCGGAGGCTAGTCCGACACCAACAGCGACGCCTACCGCAACGCCGACAGCGACACCAGAAGCAACACCAGAAGCAACACCTGAGGCTACGCCAAGCGCGACGCCAGAAATAACGCCAACTCCGTCGCCAAGCGACGAACCAGAAGCAACACCAACAGCTACGCCAGAAGTAACGCCAACTCCGTCGCCAAGTGACGAACCAGAAGCAACACCAACAGCAACGCCAGAAGCAACACCGACAGCAACGCCAGAGGCAACACCGACAGCAACGCCAGAGGCAACACCGACAGCAACGCCAGAGGCAACTCCGACGGCGACGCCAGAGGCAACACCGGCAGCGACACCAGAGGCAACGCCGACAGCGACGCCAGAGGCAACACCGACAGCAACGCCAGAGGCAACACCGACGGCGACACCAGTGTCAACACCAACAGCAACGCCAGAGTCCACGCCAACAGCGACACCAGTGTCAACACCGACGGCGACGCCAGAGTCCACGCCAACAGAGACACCAGTGTCAACACCGACGGCAACACCAGAGTCGACACCGACGGCGACACCAGAGTTCACGCCAACAGCGACACCAGAGGTAACACCGACAGCGACGCCAGAGTCCACGCCGACAGCAACGCCAGAGGTAACACCGACGGCGACGCCAGAGGTAACACCGACGGCGACGCCAGTGTCAACGCCGACAGCAACACCAGAGTCGACACCGACAGCAACGCCAGAGTCGACGCCGACAGCAACGCCAGAGGCAACACCGACGGCAACACCAGAGTCGACGCCGACAGCGACACCAGAGTCGACGCCGACAGCAACGCCGGAAGTAACACCTGGTCCGACGCCTGAAGCTACGCCAAGTGCGACGCCAGGCCCTACACCTGTAGTAACACCAGAGCCAACACCAAGCGGTGGTCCTGCAGCAACGCCAAGTACGGAGCCGTCATCGACTCCGACCGCTAGCCCTTCTGCAACGCCAGACGAGGAGATCGTCATTACGCCGGAAGAGCCGCCATTGGGCCCAGTAGACGGTGGAGATGGGGAGACGCCTTCGTCTTCTGCAAGTCCGTCTACGGGTTCTGACGAGGACGAGATTGTGATCGACGAAGAAACACCGCCAGCAGGCAGTGTCAACGTAGATCAACTGCCTAAAACAGGCGAATCCAGTTCACTTCCTTATTACGCGGCAGGACTGCTGCTTGCAGCCGCGGGGCTTACAATTCGGATGAAACAACGGAAATAACTCGAAATCATTTCTACTGCCGGGGGCTATAGCTCTCCGGCTTTTTTTGTAGAGAATTGTTATTTTTCACCTGTTTACGTCGTCTACTAGTTAAAGTCTATTCGCAGCAAGGGAGATATACGATGAGAAGAAGTCAGCTCGTTTATTTTGCAGCATTTATTGCCATTGTAGCGGCGCTGTTTGCAGCACCGTTTCCGGATTCGGGGCGTCTAACGAAGGACCAAACAATTGGACAAACGGTTGAAGCAGCGATCAACGGTCTGAATGACCAGGGGATAGTCAGCTTTACATTCAAGGAAGCAGATGAGGTCTATGTCATCCCTCCTTACGTATCGGAGGCCGAGCTAGCAGTTGCTACTAAACTGAAGCCTAAAGCGATAGTTAAGCTAGCGATGCTGGCAACTGCGCACGAAAACTATTTCATCGTTGTTCATCGGGTGGACGGACCACCGAGCTATACGATTCTGGATGGCAATTACGGAATGAATAGTGATCATATTATCGTCTACTCAAACAAAGAGCCTATTAAACTGACAAAAAACGACAGCAGCCATCAATACCGCCCCTATCGATTTCTATAAATATCTCAGATCATCCAGTGCAACACCCGGCAGTGTCAAAGCTTAAAGATGCGCGCCTTTAATTACACAATGCCTGCTGAGTAGATGGGCAATCAACTTTACTCTATATGCAGGCCTTGCTGTGCGAAGTGGGAAACAAAATGCAAATGTACATTTTGATTAAGCTCAAAAGGTCCAATAAAGCGATCAAAATGCAAAAGTGCATTTGAAATCAGTCAATTTCACTCTATACCGGCTTTTTTAGCCTATCAAACTGCACATTTGCATTTTGAGGGGCTAAATGGTCTAAAAATCGACTAACAACCTGCACTTTTACATTTTGATCGTTGCAGTCAATGGCAAACCTAACTTGCAAGCAGGACAGTAAACCAAGCAGTCAAACCAAGCCAGTATTGCCTTTATTATTTCTTGTCGTCTAAATAGGAGGCCAATAAATCTGGCGAATACTGCTTGGAACCAGGATTATCCCTCACTTGCTTCCATAACTGGGCAGCGACGTTCATCCGGTTTCCAATTGCTTTTGTGCGCGGGTCTTTATTAAAGTCCTTTACGAAGTTATTCCACTGATAGGTTTTTTCCTCTGCGCTTACAAGCTCCGTCTTACCCTCGTAGACTTGAATTAAATCGGCCACTGTCATTTCCATATCGCCCCGGCGCTCAGCTTCTCTAAGTAGCGACGCCATTTTTTTGGTGAAGGAAAATTTTTGCTTCTTGTAATAATCAGCAAAAAATTGCCTGGCTTGCTGTTAAATTTAAACCCATCGGGAATGAGCCTTGTAGATAGCGAAAGCTCCTTGTCATGCTCCTGCTTCATTCTTAACGTTGTGCTCTTTTGCCGAGTATTCACGATTTCTTCACCGGTCAGCCATTTCTTGATTCGTTCTTCCAGCTCCGCCTTTGTTCCCGATGAGGGGATGTTATGCTCGCTGCATAGGTCGATCAATTCCTTCTTATACCAGTAATGCATTTCAAATTGTTGTACCGAAAGCTCTTTGGAAAAAGGGGGCCGCTCATTGACGGTCATAAGTATATCCCTGCCTATTTATCAATATGTCGTTCTAACTCAGCCTAAAAAAAGAGCCTGCCGCAATCGAATGCGGCAGGCTCTTCTTTATACGATCAATCAAGCGGCAGATTGGTGTCTGCCTCACGTTCTGCTTGCTTGCGGTGAGCGATTCGGCTTGCTGCTGAAGCGGCAATTGCTCCTACGATATCGTCGAGAAAAGTATGCGTATGCTCGCCGTTTTTCTCATTCAGCTTTTTCAATATGCCGGGCTTCAGCTTGTCGATATAGCCGAAGTTGGTAAAGCCGATGCTGCCGTATACGTTCACGATAGAGAGCGCAAGCACTTCATCGCAGCCATACAACCCTTCATCGTTTTTAATCATCTCCTGAAGCGGAGTGATGAGCTTGCCTTCTTCGGCAAGCACGTCAAGCTGAATGCCGGTCAGCACCGCATTTTGCACCTCGCGTTTGGACAATACCGCATCAACATGGACGATGCATTCATCCAGCGAAAGATCAGGGAAATAGTCTTTTTGTAAAAAATGGACGAGTTGTCCGATTTGCGTTTTGGATACGCCGCGTTTCGCGAGCCACTCATCTGTAGCCTCTGCGACCTTGCGGCTGTTCAAGCTATAAGGATTTGGTGTAAACACCGCATTACCCCCTCATCATTTTGTGGACAAAACTGGTCTAAATCAGGGAAGGGCTCGTATACATAGTACTACAAATAAGCAAATGTAAAAAGCCGCGAGGCAATAATCGATTGGGGAGGAAAGGTTAATATGATTCAAACACGATGGATTCGCCGCGCCGCAATCGGCGGTTTACTGGTAATGCCGATCTTAATGACAGGCTGCGGGTTGTTTTCGAAAAAAACGAATGGGGAAATTGATCCCCCTCGGACGAACGAAACGAGCAACGTTGACGGTACGAATACTGGACAGGCCCAGCAGCCTGGCCAAGGTGATGCAACTCAGATGACGGTATACTTGAAGGATCGGAACGGTTATTTGGCACCGGTAGCGCTGCAAACGACGTTTGGCAAAAACGAGCAGCCAGGTCAAAAAGCGTTGGAAATGATGGTTGACGGCGGTGCGTATGCCAGCCAATTGCCGGAGGATTTCAAGGCAGTTCTCCCGCAAGGAACGCAAGTTAAATCATTCAAAATCGAAAACAAGCTGGCGATCGTTGATTTCTCCGAAGCTTTCAACAGCTACACCAATACGGAAGAGCGTTCCATCGTAGAGGCGATTGCATGGACTCTTACAGCTATGACAGGTATTGAGGGTGTTGAGTTATTGTCAGAGGGTGAAAAGCTGCAAGAAATGCCGGTTGACGGTTTCCCGTTAGACGAGCCATTGACACGAGCAGTCGGGATCAACCTGGAAGCTGCTGACGGCGTCAACTATGCCAACTCGACTCCGGTTACGCTGTACTTCTCTTCGCAAACATCGCATGACGAGCAATATTATGTACCGGTTACGCGCTTGATCGCCCGTCCTGAGAAATTGGCCGACGCAGCAATGGAACAGCTCATTTCCGGGCCGTTGAACAAAAAAGAGCTGACCAGCGTCATCACCAATGACGTCAAGGTTAATAGTATTGTGCAAAAGGACGATACGGTAACCGTCGATCTCGAGGATCCTGCTTATGAAGAGGGCCAAGCTGCACCGGAGGAAATGCTGCAGGCGGTCGTCTTGTCACTCACGGAAAATACGAAAGCATCTAAAGTGCAAATTTTACTTAACGGTGAATCCAACGTCATCGATGATAAAAACAATTCCTACAGCGCGCCGGTTTCGCGTCCTCATCACGTCAATGCCATTAAAAGCTAATTGAACGGAAAGCAAGTAGGGGAGAGCTGCAAAAGCTCTCCTCTTTTTTATGGACTGGCAGTGGCGCAGATAGGCCATTTGAAAAAATGAAAATGGCTTCAAGGGTGCTTTTCGTATGAGCCTTTGGTAAAATAGGAAGGATTGTAACGATAGGCTGCGAACCTTACATAGTAATGCGATGTGATCGCGGACAGAAGAACGAAAGATTCAGGAGGATGCAACAATGAGAACTGATGGCCGCCAACCAAGCGAGCTGCGTCCGGTGACGATTACGACCGGCGTTAACAAATATGCAGAAGGCTCCGTACTTATTGAAGTCGGAGAGACGAAAGTCATTTGCACAGCAAGTGTCGAGGAGCGTGTTCCGCCCTTTATGAAAGGTCAAGGCAAGGGGTGGATTACAGCGGAATACTCCATGCTTCCGCGTGCGACGCATTCCCGTAATCAGCGGGAAGCGGCACGAGGCAAGCTGACAGGCCGGACGATGGAAATTCAACGGCTGATTGGCCGCGCTTTGCGTTCAGTAGTTGATCTTCAAGCACTCGGCGAGCGTACCATTACGCTGGATTGCGACGTCATTCAAGCAGATGGCGGTACGAGAACAACTTCAATAACCGGCTCGTTTGTAGCTTTGTGTCTGGCTGTTAACAAGCTGGCGAAGACGACAACGTTTGCCAAATATCCGATCACTGATTATTTGGCATCGGTAAGCGTGGGTGTTATTCAAGAAAGAGCTTTGCTGGATCTGAACTATGATGAGGATTCCAAGGCGAAGGTCGATATGAACGTCGTTATGACCGGCAATGGCAAGTTTGTCGAGGTGCAAGGAACTGGAGAAGAGGAGCCATTCTCTCGCAGCGAGCTCAACGAGCTTCTTGAACTGGCAGAAGGCGGTATCGGACGTCTGATCGAGCGTCAGCGTGAAGCGCTTGGTGAAGACGCGGGCCGTATCGGAGGAGGCGCATAGGATGAAGGAGCTCTCGGACAAACGTATTCTGATTGCGACGAAAAACGAAGGCAAAGTGAAGGAATTCGCTCATGCGCTCAGCAAATTGGGCAAAGAAGTCGCAAGCCTTAACGATTATCCGGATTTTCCAGACATCGTAGAGGATGGAGATACATTTGCTGCCAACGCACGGATTAAGGCGAAAGCAGCAGGGGATGCGTTCCAGGTTGTTGTACTTGCCGATGATTCCGGCTTGCGGGTGAACTCGCTGGGTGGTGCTCCGGGCGTTTATTCGGCGAGATATGCAGGTGAAGGCGCGACAGACAGCGGCAATAATGCCAAGCTGCTCGCAGAGCTAGCCAAGCTGGACGGTGCCGATGCGGCTGAACCGCTGGCAGATGGGACAAGGCTGCTTAGCGAGGCGCAATTCGTATGCACGTTGGCGCTGTATGACCCTTCTACCGGCGAGTTTGTGGAAACAGAAGGAACGGTAGACGGCTATATTGCGGATCGTCCCCGCGGCGAAGGCGGCTTCGGTTATGATCCGTTGTTTTGGCTGCCGCAGCTTGGCCGTGCGATGGCTGAGTTGTCCAAGGAAGAGAAACAGCAGATCAGCCATCGCGGCCACGCGCTGGAGCAATTGCTGGACAAGCTGAAGTAACTCCCGGGGAGTCTTGCTATATTTCTGAAAAAGAGGCCGGCCGCAGCTATAAGCTGCGGTCGGCCTCTTCGTTATTTTACTTAATAGAAACGCCATATTCCTTGAGCCACAGGTTGACCTGATACAAATAAGCAAATAACTGCGGGCCGGACATTAATTGTCCAAACCACGGAATATTTGAACTTGCTGTTGCAGAATCGGCGATTTCCCGTACTTTGGCTGCGTTGATCAGAGGCAAAATTGGCGAGGACGGATCGTTTAGTACGTCAAGCAGCAGTCCTTTGACGGCGGCCAAATAGTTCGGATTATGCGTTTTGGGATACGGGCTTTTTTTGCGCGTCAGCACATCGTCCGGGAGAACGCCTTTCAACGCTTTACGCAGAATACCCTTTTCGCGATCGCCCGATGTTTTAATCTCCCAAGGGATGTTCCACACATATTGCACGAGACGGTGATCGCAAAACGGAACGCGAACCTCAAGCCCGGCAGCCATGCTCATCCGGTCTTTCCGGTCAAGCAGCGTTGGCATGAAGCGGGTAATGTTCAAGTAAGACATTTGCCGCATGCGCCGCACTTGCTCGGACTCGCCATCCAGATGCGGTACCTCGGCGATGGCTTGCGAATAACGATCCCCGATATAGTCGAGAGGTTTAATCCAGTCTGCTACATCGGGTGCGAGCAGATCGGCGCGCATAGCGGAAGCAAGCGACCAAGGGAAGGTGGAGGCGTTCAGCGCTTCCTCGCGATGGAACCACGGGTAGCCGCCAAATATTTCATCGGCTGCTTCGCCGGATATCGCTACGGTTGCTCCCTTTTTGATCTCGCGGCAAAACAACAGCAAAGAAGCGTCGACATCAGCCATACCCGGCAAATCGCGGGCCAGCGTGGCATCGCGCAGAGCAGCGACCAGCTCCGGCGTGTCGAATTGAATCGGATGATGAATGGTGCCCAGATGAGTAGTCATTCGCTCGATCCAAGGTGCATCACTGTTCGGCTGGAATGCATGCGCTTGAAAATGCTTGTCGTTGTCCTGATAATCGACCGAATAGGTATGAACATTGCCTTGGCCGGTCTGCTCGTAATAGCGTACGGCTAGCGTTGTAAGCGCGCTGGAGTCCAAACCGCCGGAGAGCAGTGTGCATACTGGCACGTCCGATACGAGCTGCCGTTCCGTTGTATCTTTTAGAAGCTCGCGAACATGCTCCGCCGTGGCTGCGACATCCTCGTCGTGGGGATGGCTCTCCAAGCTCCAATATTTCGTTTTCCGCAGCCCTTCTCGGGTGACAGTCATGCAATGCCCCGGAAGCAGCTCCGTAATTTGCTTATAGACGCCTTGACCGGGCGTCCTAGCAGGTCCAAGAATGAATACTTCTGCCAGGCCTTCTGCGCCGACCTCCGCTTTTACGGCAGGGTGCGCGAGAATAGCCTTCGGCTCAGAACCAAACAGGAACAGGCCTTCTGCTGTACTGAAGAACAGCGGCTTGACGCCCAGGCGGTCGCGGGCAAGGAACAGCTCCTGCTCCGTAACATCCCAAATGGCGAAAGCGAAAATGCCGTTAAAACGCTCCACGCAAGCTTTTCCCCACTCGATAAAGGCGATGAGCAGCACCTCTGTATCGCAGGTCGTGGAGAAGCTGCGTCCTCTGCTTTCCAATTCTTTACGCAATTCCAGCGCATTATATAGCTCTCCGTTATAGACGACTACATATGTGTCATCCTCTGAATGCCTGATCATAGGCTGGGCGCCGTTCTCCGGGTCAATGACGCTGAGGCGCCGATGACCAAGCGCGCAATGGGCCGATATCCAAGTGCCTGATGCGTCCGGTCCCCGCAAGGACAATGTCTCCGTCATTCGCTCCAGACTGTTGCTGTCTTGGGTTAGATCGCGAGTCCAATCGATCCAGCCTGTTATTCCGCACATTATGTTCTCATTCCTTTCTTCTGCTGGGTCCAATAGCGATAATAACAGTTATATGCGGAAAAAAGGGATAAAATGTCTGTCCGAAAGGGAAGCTAACGGTGGTATTCCCTCGGTTCAAAATAAACAATTTTCGGGAACAAGGAGATGACAAAATAGAATGTATGACGGAGAGAACGCAGAGGAAGGGCGAAAAACATTTTACGTATCCGTTCAGGCCGGACAGGTGTTGACGGACCCGGAGGCTGCCGCTTACGAGCTTGTCATTACGGCTAGCGAAGAAGAAGCGGACCAATTGAAGCAGTTGTTCGGCGATTTATCCAGCATGGACGAGGCGCAAACCTCTCATTTTCTGCAGATGGCGATTGCAATGAATGATGATTCGATTATGAACGGCGGCTATGACGAGATATTGCAGCAAATTTACCGC
This sequence comes from Paenibacillus radicis (ex Gao et al. 2016), assembly GCF_014641555.1. Lineage (GTDB taxonomy): Bacteria > Bacillota > Bacilli > Paenibacillales > Paenibacillaceae > Pristimantibacillus > Pristimantibacillus radicis. The sequence goes on along the minus strand of NZ_BMHY01000006.1, from coordinate 61,565 downwards.
TTTCTGTACGAGCGCGGCACGGATGAAACGAAGCATGTGATTGAGGGTATGGGGATTCTATAGCCCGATAAAATAGGGAGAAAGTATGCAAAAACGCACCGGCCTCGGAATAAGCTGGTGCGTTTTTTGTCTGAGCGAGCATTTAAGTATTAATTGAAACGGCAGCTTCTTGAAAAGAGCTTAACAACTCGTTTCTTGCATGCTGGGCAGTATGTTTTAGCCGGGCCGATTCACGAAACTCTTCTGCAGCGGCAGTAGGGATGAATTCAATTGTATTATCATGATTACTGACAATGACCGCTTGAATTTCTTTTAAAGATACTCTAAAAAACTCACGTCTTTTATTAATAATGTTTAATCGCCTGCTCTCAAATTCACGATGTAAAGCAGCCTCGAGTTTGGGAGCATCGTCAGAGAAAATCATAGCATGTACGTCGAAATTAAATGGAACTGAAGCATCACCCAGCTCAGAGACCCTGTCTTGAGGATCAATTCTTCTTGTCATTCCGATCTTGTAAATACCTTCTCCGAAAGACCCAATATTAGAAATAATGTATACATATCCCGCACGCTGATTAGCTTCACGATAATCTACGTCTTTTAAACGTGATTCAATATCCATTAAAGTAACAGTCAGTTCGGACATTTTATTCTCCACGAGTGCTCGTTCTTCATCAGATTTGCATAGATCGAGCTGCTTGGAGAATTTGTTGAGGGCATTGGAGTAATGCTGTTTTTCCTTTTCGATATTTTTTCTTGCCTCTTCAATTTCTCGCTGGAGCCTAGCCTCTTCACGCATCTGTTCACGTATTTGTTTTTGTTCTTCTTTCTCTTCTTGTTTCTTTACATGATATTCATGAGCCAAGTATAACTCTTGTAACTTTAAATTTAAGTAATGATCGGAGATATAGACTTGCATAATTTTTCCTAGTTTATTTAGAGTTTCAAAAGATTTCTGTATTTTATTTTGGTAAGTAACAACGTTATTGAACTTTACATTTGAGATACAGGCATCACATTCATTATTGAATGAACGAAGAGATAATTTTATCATATCATTGACCATCTTTCGTCCTTCAGTTTTATTGTTATTAACTACCCAATTTAAATTTCCAGCACATGCTGTTCCAGTTTTAATCATTTCTTTTTGATTATTACGTATTGAATCCAGACGGTCTTTATAGACAGAACTATTAACAAAAACGTATTTTGGTTCGTATAGCGCAAAGGATTCCAGAAGTAGCTGTTCATCCAAATCAATTAGATCTTTAGACTTCAGATCGTATTGTTGCTTCAGTAGTTTCAATTCCTCTTGTACATTGGTTATGTTTTGTCCATATTCAATCTGTAATTGTTCGATTTGCTCTAATAAAGAATTTTTGGTTACGTGCAGTTCGCTAATTTGTTCAGATAAATGTAATAGCTCTAATTGTTCTGGACTTAAACTAGTTTTAAGAATTTCATAATTTTCAATCCATGCATCACGTTCTGCTTTAATTTGTTTAACCTTAAAAAAATCAAAAATGCTCATGCATTTCATTCTCCCGTTAGGCCCCATCGGTTGAGGAATTTGCTGCTGATTCAGATTTGAGTTTTGTAAAATGTGTTCTGTAGCTTGGATGTATCTACAATATAACGTATGACAGCCTTGGATTAATAGGATGAATTCGTCGATTTATGTAAAATTACGGGTTTAATTGGAAGGGTAAGAGGAAGGAATAACAAAAATCCCCGTATAACCAAATATGATTTGGTTATACGGGGATTAATTAGATGTAATTGAGATGGCGTCCCAGGAGGGATTCGAACCCCCGACCGACGCCTTAGAAGGGCGTTGCTCTATCCAGCTGAGCTACTGGGACACATAAGAAAGATTATAGCATGCGATTTCTGGTTTTGGCAATAGCTAATTTCAGAAAAGTTTGGAGCGGGTGATGGGAATCGAACCCACGCCTCAAGCTTGGGAAGCTGGCATTCTGCCATTGAACTACACCCGCAAAAAAAAATCGCTTGGTAAATATAGCATATGAGAAATAAAAAAATCAAGTTAAAAACTTTAGCCGGTGTCAGGCCGATATAAATATTAGGATCTTTCATGCCCGACCTAGCCCATCCTCCTGCCCGCGGTTAAGCGACAAGCCTCGACTTATTTGCTTTGCGGCCATTTGCTTCGCCGTTTCTTAATTGGGCTTGAACGTGGTATAATTGAACGCAGGGCATCGACTGACGATAGATAAGGCTGGACCGATAAGGCGGTGGTACCATAACGACACACAACGATATACATAATGATAGTAAAGACAACGTCTACCTCTTTCCGAAAATGCTGGACCATTACCAAATCCAGCTGACCCGCATGCTGGAGTCCGAACAGTATGGAGAGGCGAAGCGGCTGCTGCGTTTCCTGCTTCAATGCAAGGGGGAAGATGCGCGCCACTATGAAGAATGGGGCAGTTTGCTTACCTGGCTGGAGATGGCTTTCCCTGAGGACGGGGACGGCGGCGATCCTGCTGAAACTGCCAATTCAGATGAGGCGGAAGAGGAGCGGGTACTCCGCGAGCAAATGCTGAATCCGCCGGGCCAGGATGAAGCTTATATTAAACAGGTCCTTTATATTATGGAGCATCATCCGATGCTGGATCAGCAAGTATTGGCGCTTGAACGGGCAGCCTATATTAAAGATCCAGAAGTGGACACAGCTATCGTACATTGGCTGACCACTACGACGGACTTGCATCCTATTTTGCAGTTCAAAGCGCTGCAATGTCTCCGCAAGCGTGAGGCAACGGGTATGCTTTTGCTGAATCGGATGGGTGAACTGGTGGAGATGGATATTGAATCGACACCGCTTTCCATAGACGATTTTCCGCAGCCGATCGGACGGATCCTGGAACGGGTTGAGCAGGTGACGGAATCCGAGGATCCCACGCTGCCGCATTTTGCCAGAGAGCTGTGGAAGGAAAGTCTGCAGTTTCTATATGGAACGTCTGCATACACTTGGATGCTCCGCGAGGAAGACGATACGGTCGATTGCTGCGCGGCTGCCCTGCATCTGACGCTGCTGCTGACGGTATACGGGACTGCAAACGACGACGATATCCGGGAAGTTTATGGCATTACCGAATCGCTCCGATTCAGGTATGAGCAAGCCTGCAGGGCGCTTCGGCAGGTAGCAGTTTTGCAGCGGTCGGATGAAGATAATCCTCAGCCTTGAAAAGCAGGCTTATCTTGTTTATAATAGAATGGTTTATGAAACGTGAAAATTTAGGACGCAACCGTATTTTGGAGGGGAAAGCATAAAATGAAAGCAACTTGGGAAAAAATAGACAAGAACGTCGTTTCTATCGACGTTGAGGTTGGAGCAGAGCGTGTCGCTACTGCACTTGACCAAGCATTCAAAAAAGTAGTTCAAAAAGTCAATGTACCGGGCTTCCGTAAAGGCAAAGTGCCGCGCGGCATTTTCGAATCCCGTTTCGGCGTGGAGAGCTTGTACCAAGACGCCATTGACATCTTGCTTCCGGATGCTTATTCCGAAGCAGTAAGCGAGAACAACCTGCAGCCTGTCGACCGTCCGGAAATCGACGTGGAGCAGTTCGCTAAAGGCGAAACGTTCAAGTTTAAAGCAAAAGTAATCGTTCGTCCTGAAGTTCAGCTTGGCGAGTACAAAGGTTTAGAAGTACCGTCCACTGAAGTAACAATCGGCGACGAAGAAGTGAATGCGGAGCTGGAGCGTCTGCAACAACGTCATGCGGAGCTTTCCGTAGTGGACGAAGGCGCTGCGCAAAACGGCGACATCACCGTTATCGATTTCGACGGCTATGTAGACGGCGAGCAGTTTGAAGGCGGCCAAAGCGAAGGTTATTCGCTGGAGCTGGGTTCAGGCTCGTTCATCCCAGGCTTCGAAGATCAACTCATTGGCTTGCAAATCGGCGACTTCAAAGACGTAGAAGTAACGTTCCCTGAAGAGTACCATGCAGAAAACCTGGCCGGCAAAGCTGCCGTGTTCAAAGTGAAGCTGCATGAAATCAAGCGCAAAACATTGCCGGCTCTTGACGACGAGTTCGCCAAAGACGTTAGCGAGTTCGATACGCTTGAAGAGTACAAGCAGGACCTGATCGTTAAGCTGAAAGAAAGCAAGTCCAAAGAAGCTGAGCAAGCTCGCGAGAACGCGGTCGTAGCAAAAGCTTCCGAGCTGGCAGAAGTTGAAATTCCTGAGCCGATGATCGTAACGGAAGTTGACTTCATGCTGAAAGATTTCGAAAACCGTCTTCGCATGCAAGGTATGAACATGGAGCTGTACTACCAGTTCTCCGGCCAAGACGAGTCCGTATTGCGTGAGCAAATGCGTTCTGACGCTGAGAAACGCGTCCGCAACAACCTTGTTCTGAGCGCAATTGCGAAAGCAGAAGGCATTGAAGCAACTGATGCTGACGTAACGGAAGAGCTTGAAAACCTGTCGACAGCTTACAACCGCCCTGCGGAAGAGCTGCGTACGATTTTCGCTCAAAACGGCAGCCTTGACAGCTTGAAAGAAGATGTTGAACTGCGTAAAACAATCAAATTGCTGCTCGACAGCAGCAAAACGGCTTAAGCCAAATTAGGCTTAAAGCTTAACTAAATATAAGTTTTAAAGAGGATAAGGCACGTGATCGTTATAAGATTCGTGCCTTATTTTCACCCTACATAACATATTGTGGTTGAAATGGAGATTGTTCTCCGTACATATCGAGCGTGCAGTGCCGTATACTGTAGTATTGGAAAAATGACATTGCCTCTCCAACGTGTTACAATAGCTTTGTTTAAAAAGTCATAAAACGAAAAGAGGTTGGTCGCATGAATCTGGTACCGATTGTAGTCGAACAAACAAATCGCGGGGAACGGTCATACGATATTTACTCGCGTCTGTTGAAGGACCGCATCATTTTTCTCGGGAGCGCCATTGATGATGACGTAGCAAACTCCATTATCGCGCAGTTGCTTTTCCTGGCGGCCGACGACCCAGAGAAAGACATTCATCTGTACATTAATTCCCCGGGCGGCAGTGTAACAGCCGGCATGGGCATTTTTGATACGATGCAATATATTAAGCCGGACGTGTCGACGATTTGCATGGGCATGGCGGCAAGCATGGGCTCCCTGCTGTTGACGGCAGGCGCTAAAGGCAAACGTTTTGCGCTTCCGAACGCGGAAGTTATGATTCACCAGCCGCTCGGCGGCGTTCGCGGTCAAGCGTCGGATATTAAAATCCACGCCGACTGGATTTTGAAAACGAAAGAAAAGCTGAACCAAATTTACGTAGAGCGTACCGGCCAGCCGTACGAAAAAATCGAACGCGATACCGATCGCGACAACTTTTTGAGCGCAGAGGAAGCGTTGAATTACGGTTTGATCGACAAGGTGATTACATCTCCGGTATCGATTTAATTGAAGGGGTGATACCATGTTTAAATTCAATGACGAAAAGGGCCAATTGAAATGCTCGTTCTGCGGCAAATCGCAGGAGCAAGTTCGCAAGTTGGTTGCCGGTCCCGGCGTATATATATGCGATGAATGTATCGAGCTTTGCACGGAAATCGTGGAAGAGGAACTCGGCCATGAGGAAGAGCTTGATCTGAAAGATATTCCGAAACCGAAGGACATTCGCGCTATTCTGGATTCGTATGTAATTGGTCAAGAATTTGCGAAGAAATCGCTGTCCGTAGCGGTATATAACCACTACAAACGGGTTAATTCGGGAAGCAAGATCGAAGACGTTGAGCTTCAAAAGAGCAATATTTTGCTCGTAGGTCCTACGGGCTCGGGTAAGACGCTTCTTGCACAGACAATGGCCAAAATTTTGAACGTGCCGTTTGCAATTGCAGACGCAACGTCGCTCACGGAAGCCGGTTATGTCGGCGAAGACGTCGAGAACATTTTGCTCAAGCTGATTCAAGCTGCCGATTATGATGTTGAGAAAGCGGAGCGCGGCATTATTTATATTGACGAGATCGATAAAGTAGCCCGCAAATCCGAAAACCCTTCGATTACCCGCGACGTTTCGGGTGAAGGCGTGCAGCAAGCGCTGCTCAAAATTCTCGAAGGTACGGTTGCCTCGGTTCCACCGCAAGGCGGGCGCAAGCATCCGCATCAAGAGTTTATTCAAATCGATACGACCAACATTTTGTTCATTTGCGGCGGCGCGTTCGACGGGCTGGAGCAGTTGATCAAACGCCGTATCGGCAAAAAAGTTATCGGCTTTAACTCGAACGGTGAGTTGACGAAGGATCTGAAGCCAGGTGAATACCTGTCGATGGTACTGCCGGAGGATTTGCTGAAATTTGGCCTCATTCCGGAATTCGTTGGCCGTCTTCCAGTTATTTCTACGCTGGAGCCGCTTGACGAGGAAGCGCTCATGCGCATTCTCTCCGAGCCGAAAAACGCGCTCGTGAAGCAATATCAAAAACTGCTGGAGATGGACAACGTCAAGCTCGATTTCGAGCCTGCCGCGCTTGAAGCGATCGCGAAAGAAGCGATTAAGCGGAATACCGGCGCTCGTGGCTTGCGTGCGATCATCGAGGGCATTATGCTTGAAGTGATGTACGAGGTGCCTTCCCGCGACGACGTGAGCACTTGTCTCATTACCGAGAAATCGGTACAGGACAAAATCATGCCTGAGCTGTCTGCCAAAAAAGGCAAGAAGAAGGAAGAAAGCGCCTAATCTACAATCATTACCGTCAAAAGTCCACCCTAGGCGCGCGGCATATGCCGCAGGCAATTAACGCTTTAGGGTGGAATTTGACGTTCATGGGAGAGATCAATGATGTATACGCGTAAAGATACGGTGCCGGTCAAAGTCGGGAACTTGACGATTGGCGGCAGCGACGAAGTCATCATCCAGAGCATGTGTACGACAAAGACGGCTGACGTTGAAGCAACGGTCGCTGAAATTCTTCGTCTTGAGGAAGCCGGCTGCCAGATTGTTCGGGTAACGGTGAACAACAAGGAAGCGGCGGAAGCCATTAAGGAAATCAAGAAACGGATTCATATTCCGCTCGTTGCGGATATTCATTTCGATTACCGGCTTGCTCTTGCCGCCATTGAGAACGGCATCGATAAAGTGCGTATCAATCCCGGCAACATCGGCCGCCGCGAGAAGGTCGAGGCAGTCGTTAAAGCGTGCAAGGAACGCGGCATTCCGATTCGGATTGGCGTGAACGCAGGCTCGCTGGAAAACCATTTGCTGGAGAAATACGGTTATCCGACACCGGAAGCTATGGTAGAGAGCGCATTGTTCCATATCGGCATTCTTGAAGAGCTGGACTTCCACGATATCATCGTATCGTTGAAAGCTTCCGACGTGCCGATGGCGATTGCTGCTTACAGCATGGCTGCCAAGCAAATCAAGTATCCGCTTCACCTCGGTATCACGGAAGCTGGTACACTTCATACCGGTACGATCAAGAGCTCGGCAGGCATCGGCGCGCTGCTGGCGCTTGGGATCGGCAACACTGTTCGGATCAGTCTCAGTGCGGATCCGGTTGAGGAAGTCAAGGTTGCACGTGAACTGCTTAAGACATTTGGGCTGATTACGAATGCGGCGACGCTCGTTTCTTGCCCAACCTGCGGCCGTCTGGACATCGATCTGTTCTCGATCGCCAACGAGGTTGAGGAGTATATCTCCAAAATCAAAGTGCCGATCAAAGTTTCTGTTCTTGGCTGTGCGGTTAACGGCCCTGGCGAAGCGCGGGAGGCCGACATCGGCATCGCCGGTGCACGCGGCGAAGGCATGCTTTTCCGGTACGGGGAAATGATCCGTAAAGTGCCGGAAGCGGAACTGCTTAACGAATTGAAAAAAGAAATCGATGAGATTGTGCGCGTGTTTGAGGAAACGGGCGAAATTCCTGGCCGCAAGCATCATACGCACGCTTAATCCATGAGAGAGGCGTTCTGCTGTCATCTTCGGATGAAGGAGGACGTCTCTTTTTTGCAAATTCAAGTTATTCGTTTTCATAAAAGGAAAAAATGGCGTTGGCGGTTATTCCCGGATAGAGGAGGCAATACTAGCAATTACGAACTCTATTGCCGTCGTGCACATGAAAGCTTTTTTATGAGGAGCGGATAATCGATGAATTTAAGTATTGTTTTGATGTTGATTCAAGTTTTTTTTGCTGTCGTTATTGGGCTTTATTTCTGGAATTTGCTGCGGAACCAGAAGACGAACCGTTCGGCGGTTGACCGGGAATCGCGCAAGGAGATGGATAAGCTGAGAAAGCTGCGCTCCGTTTCGTTGACGAAGCCGCTTGCTGAGAAAACGCGTCCGCAAGCGATGCAAGATATCGTCGGGCAATCCGATGGTTTGCGCGCGCTTAAGGCTGCTTTGTGCAGCGCCAATCCGCAGCATGTCATTATATACGGGCCTCCCGGTGTCGGGAAGACGGCAGCGGCTCGCGTTGTGCTCGAGGAAGCGAAGAAAAATCCGACCTCTCCTTTCTTGCCGGAAGCGAAGTTTACCGAGATCGACGCAACGACGGCCCGCTTTGATGAGCGGGGCATTGCCGATCCGTTGATTGGTTCGGTCCATGACCCGATCTATCAAGGAGCAGGGGCAATGGGGGTTGCAGGCATCCCGCAGCCAAAGCCCGGCGCGGTTACGAAAGCACATGGCGGCATTCTCTTTATTGATGAAATCGGGGAATTGCATCCGGTTCAAATGAATAAGCTGTTAAAGGTGCTGGAGGATCGCAAAGTATTTCTGGAGAGCGCCTATTATAACTCGGAAGATGCGAACATACCGATGTATATTCACGATATTTTCCAAAACGGCTTGCCTGCCGATTTTCGGCTTGTTGGCGCAACGACGAGATCGCCTCAAGATTTGCCGCCGGCGATACGCTCGCGCTGCATGGAAGTATTCTTCCGTCCGCTTCTGCCTGGAGAGATCTCGTTGATCGCCCAGAATGCGGTGAAAAAAATCGGCTTTGCGCCTTGTCCAGAAGCGGTTGCGGTCGTGGAACGTTACGCAACTAACGGACGGGAAGCTGTGAACGTTATTCAGCTCGCGGCAGGTGTAGCCTTGTCGGAGAAGCGTGATTCTATCTCAGCGGCTGATGTGGAATGGGTCGTCAACAGCAGCCAAATCCCTCCGCGTCCGGATCGTAAGGTGCCAGCTGCGCCGCAGATCGGATTCGTCAATGGGCTGGCTGTCTATGGACCCAATATGGGAACACTGCTTGAAATCGAGGTAAGTGCAATCGCTGCGCCGTCTGGCCGCGGTCAATTTACGATTACTGGCGTTGTAGACGAAGAAGAACTGGGCGGAGGCACAAGAACGCTGCGCCGGAAAAGCATGGCGAAAGGTTCCGTGGAAAATGTGCTGACCATGCTTCGCCGTTACGGCTTGAAGCCGCAGGATTATGATCTGCATATTAACTTCCCAGGCGGCACGCCTATTGACGGTCCTTCCGCCGGTATTGCGATGGCGACGGCAATTGCATCCGCAATCCGCGAAATTCCGATCGACAATAAGCTGGCGATGACCGGCGAGGTTGGTATCCATGGCAATGTGAAGCCGGTTGGCGGCGTACTGGCGAAAGTGGAGGCTGCCTTCCAGGCTGGAGCCGATACCGTGATTATCCCGCGGGAAAACTGGCAGGCAATATTCGCTGATTTGCAAGGCTTGAAAGTCATTCCGGTCGATCGAGTGGATGAAGTGTTCAACTACGTATTCCCGGTTGGCGAACCAGCCGTCGAAGAAGTAGAACCGCATGTTGCAACAGACCTTTTTATCCCGACGGGCGTTCCCTATTTGCAGGCGGATTCCGCGGAATGATAAAATAGGGTAGACAGAATTTTTGGAGGTGCTGGTTTGGGATCCGCTAAAACGAAAACCCGTCGACTGCCCTTGCTCCCATTAAGGGGATTGCTCGTATATCCCAGCATGGTGCTCCATCTGGATGTAGGCAGAGATAAGTCGGTGCGGGCGCTGGAAAAATCGATGATTGACGATCATATGATTTTGCTTTGCTCGCAATCCGAAGTCAATATCGAGGAGCCAACCGAGGAGGACATTTACCGAATCGGAACGATCGCTCGCGTGCGTCAAATGTTGAAGCTGCCTAACGGTACGATCCGGGTGCTTGTAGAAGGGGTAAGCCGCGCGGAAGTCGTCGATTATGTTGCCAATGACGAGTTCTACGAGGTGTCGGTTAAGGAATTGCCAGAGCAGGAGACAGATGATCCGGAAGTGGATGCGCTCATGCGGTCCGTGCTCAGTCAATTCGAGCATTACATCTCATTATCAAAGAAGGTCACGCCGGAGACGCATGCTGCTGTATCCGACATCGATGAGCCGGGCCGTTTGGCCGACGTCATTACGAGCCATCTATCCTTAAAGATTAAAGATAAACAGGATATTTTGGAGACGGTAGACGTTCGCGAACGTCTGGAGCGTTTGCTCGATCTGCTTAACAACGAGCGCGAGGTATTGGAGCTGGAGCGCAAGATCAGCCAACGCGTGAAGAAGCAGATGGAGAAGACGCAGAAGGAATATTATTTGCGCGAGCAGATGAAGGCGATTCAGAAAGAGCTTGGCGAGAAGGAAGGCAGAGCCGGAGAAGTCGAGGAGCTGCGCGGCCAGCTTGCCGAAGCAGGTGTTCCGGAGCCGGTGAAGGAGAAAATCGAGAAAGAAATCGATCGGCTGGAGAAAATGCCAGCAAGCTCTGCCGAAGGCGGCGTTATCCGCAACTACATCGACTGGCTGCTGGCGCTGCCTTGGAACAAGCTGACGGAGGATGACCTTAGTCTCGCCAAAGCGGAAGAAATACTGAATAACGATCATTACGGCTTGGAGAAGCCGAAGGAGCGCGTGCTGGAATATTTGGCGGTACAGCAGCTTGTCCGCAAGATGAAAGGCCCGATCCTTTGTCTGGTAGGCCCGCCGGGGGTGGGCAAAACCTCGCTTGCCCGTTCGATTGCGAAATCGCTTGACCGCAAGTTTGTCCGCATTTCGCTGGGCGGCGTGCGCGATGAAGCAGAAATTCGCGGGCATCGCAGAACCTATGTCGGCGCAATGCCAGGACGCATCATTCAAGGCATGAAAACCGCAGGCTCACTGAATCCGGTCTTTTTGCTCGATGAGATCGACAAGATGGCGATGGATTTCCGCGGCGACCCGTCTTCAGCGCTGCTTGAGGTGCTGGACCCTGAGCAGAACAGCACGTTCAGCGATCATTTTGTCGAAGTGCCTTTTGACTTATCCAACGTTATGTTTATTACGACGGCCAATGTGATGCAGAACATTCCGCGTCCGCTGCTGGACCGGATGGAAGTGCTCTATATTCCCGGCTATACAGAACTCGAAAAGCTGCAAATTGCCAGCCGCTACTTGCTGCCTAAACAGAAGAGAGAGCACGGCCTGACGGAAGCTCAGCTGGAAGTGGGCGAAGACGTGCTGATGCAGCTTATTCGTGAGTATACGAGGGAGTCTGGCGTGCGGAATTTGGAGCAGCAAATTGCAGCGCTCTGCCGTAAAGCAGCTAAACATATCGTCGCGAATGGAAGTCAGGAACGTACAGCAGCTGTCGAAGCTGATGCAGAACAGGCCCTCGACGGAGCTGCCGAGTTTGAGCAGGATGATCCGATATTGAATACGCTCGAAGCGGCCTTCGGCTCCTCGGAGGAGGAGAACGCTGCAACTACACTGGCGCCAGCTCTCGTCGTTGATGAGGAATTGCTGAAGGAATGGCTTGGACCAGCCAGATTCCGTTATGGAATGGCTGAGGTCGAGGACCAGGTTGGCGCAGTAACTGGGCTTGCATGGACCGAGGTTGGCGGCGATACGCTTGTCATCGAGGTTACAGTCATGCCGGGGAGCGGCAAGCTGACGCTGACGGGCAAGCTGGGAGACGTTATGAAAGAATCGGCGCAAGCCGCATTCAGTTTTACCCGCTCAAAATCGCTGGAGCTGAATATCGATCCGGCCTTCCATGAGAAGAACGATATTCATATTCACATTCCCGAGGGAGCAATTCCGAAGGATGGCCCTTCGGCAGGCATTACAATGGCAACGGCCCTTATCTCCGCGTTAACCGGAAGACGGGTATCGAAAGAAGTCGCGATGACGGGCGAAATTACGCTTCGCGGCCGGGTGCTGCCAATTGGCGGATTGAAGGAAAAATCGCTTGCGGCACATCGCGCAGGCATCACCAAAGTGCTTATGCCGAAAGAAAACGAGCGGGATCTGCGCGATATTCCGGACAGCGTGCGAAGCGAGCTGACTTTTGTTCCAGTGGCCCATATGGACGAAGTGCTCCAGCATGCATTGCTGCCGGCTACTACGGAAGAGAAAGCAGGATCACCGATATTATGAAGATTACACAAGCAGATTTTATTATAAGTGCAGTACAGCCTCATCAATACCCCGATGACGCCTTGCCAGAGGTTGCTCTGGCAGGGCGTTCCAATGTCGGTAAATCATCGCTGATCAATAAAATGATTATGCGCAAAAACTTGGCAAGAACGAGCTCGCAGCCGGGCAAAACCCAGCAGCTTAACTATTACCGGGTGAATGACATGGTCTATTTCGTCGATTTTCCGGGCTATGGCTATGCTAAAGTATCCAAGACGCAGCGTGAGCAGTTTGGTCAAATGATTGAAACTTATATCCGCGACCGGGAGCAGTTGAAGCTTCAATTGCTCATTATCGACATCCGCCATGCGCCGTCCAAGGACGATGTGCTGATGTACCACTGGCTGAAGCATTTCAACATTCCGACTTGCATCGTAGCGACCAAAGCCGATAAAATTCCGAAGAGCAAATGGGACAAGCATCTAAAAGTAATCAAGGAAACGCTTGAGGTCGATCCGCGTGATCACTTCGTCAAATTTTCCTCCGATACGGGGCTTGGCCGTGACGAACTTTGGGCGGTCATTACGGAAGCAATTGGCACATAAGGGAGATAGCATAGCGACTTCTAGCAGAATGTTGAGAATTTATTAAAAAAGGTAAACCTCTTCGCGGTTTTCTCCGGTTTTCTCAGAAATATGGGGGAATATCGAGGCTGAAGGGCAGGAATAAAACGCTCTTATCACGTATAATATACTTAAGCAAACTTAAACGGATGCAAGAAGTTCACAAGGTGCAATTCAAAGAATTGAGGAGATTTTTATGGCTCAGCGGCTAGCCACAGAGTATGTAAACGCCAAACTGCAACTAACGATTGATGAGATGTCCCAATTTGTCCGTTTTTTCGATGATCAACAGCTTGAGCTTCAAGTGCTGGTGCTCGATAACGGCAATCAGGAGATGGTTCTCGAAGACGTAGCAGAGAGGGAAGAGGTAAGGTTGACGTTTGAACGTCAACAGGACCGGTACGTGTGTGTGCTTTCCTGCCGCCTTGTTCATCCTAAGCTGACAAATGCCATGCGCAAAGCTGTAGCGGCTTTCCGTGGAGACGCGGTTGTCAATCGCATTTATAGTCATTATACGATGATCTACCACTATACGAATGGGAATGTTCGCCGCATACTGGAGTCCACCGACTCTGGCACCAGAGTCGTGTTCGAGTACAAGGACACGATCGGCCAGTTGGAGAGAGTGTACCGCAGCAGACTAATCGAGCGGGAGATCGAGATCGTTCAGAACGCCATAAACGAACTGCTTGACCTGCGCAACCAGGCTAATGATCCGGTGCAAATCGCCGACATCGACGATCGCCTGCAGAAGCAGACGCGCAAGCTGTTTGTTCTGGAAGCCTAATAGATAGAAGAGAAGGGGCCGCATACGATGCGGCTCTTTTTTTGTGGTTGCAGCTGCCGGCCCTCTGTTTCATTTTCCACGATGTGGACAATATTATAATAAGGGAAACTGCAACCTTTTGCGCAAAAAAGCAGTCCAATTTCATGACAGTATCACGCTGCCGATGAAGTACGACAACTTAGAATTTTAAAGGAGATGCAGCAGATGAACAAACAGACTCGGAACTATACAAAAAAATTAGCGGTTTTTGGTGGAACCGCCATATTGGCATTAGCTCTGTCAGCTTGCAGCGGCAATAACAGTGCAGGGAGCGGGGGCAATCAGCCAACGAACGCGCCAGGCGGATCGGCAACTCAGCCGCCAGTTACCGAGGTGACTTCGCCTCCGGCTAACAACGGCAATAACAACAACGGTGGCGGGAATGGCGTGCAGACCGGAAGCAAGCCGACGAGCAAACCGCAGAGCGGTCAGACGAACGGCGGGAAAGATGAATCCAAGATTGCAGTCGGTAAGATTTTCGAATTAGCGAAGGAAGGCAAGGTTCCAGGCTGCAGCTACGCGGCTCACACTTCGCTTTACGACGATATCGAGAAAGTATGGGGCAAAGCAGACCACAACGACTCCGCGGGCAAAGGCATGTATGCCGAATATAAGAAGCGGGGCATTACGTTCGGATACAACAAAGGCATGGTTGTATTTGATGTCAGATCCTATTCGAAGGACTTGCACAGCCTCACGCTGAAAAATATCGAAGCTGCCCTCGGCAAAGCGGACGAGGCTACCGTTAACGGCGACGATCATATTTACACGTATAACGTAAACAAGCAATATCAGCTGAAATTTGTCATCCCGGCATCGACGAACAAGGTGGACCACATTTCGGTATACAGCCCGGATGATACTAAAAATTTAATGGCGGGTTAATTACGGATACGGGTACCGTTTCGCCCCGGTCTTCATACGTTATAAACGGGCATCGGGGCGGTATTATCCAAATCAATCCTTATCCAAAAAAGCAGTTGCATTTCCGCCCAATAGATGTTATTTTTAATCTCGTTGAAAACACTGTTCTAGTCAAAATAGGAACCAGGATTCACTCAGATGTTGCGAGAGATTATACCCTCGGGAAGTGAATGACGTAGGTCCTAGCGGATGAAATTTTTTAAACATTTTATTCCTAGGAAGGGGGAACCGGAAGATGGAATATTCAACTTTCGGAAGACACGTTGCTGTTGATGCTTGGGGTGTAGATTTTGATCTGCTGAACAACGCTGAATTTTTGCAAGCCCAAATGGTGGAGGCTGCTGAAGCATGCGGTGCAACCGTAATGTCTGTGCAATCGAAGCAATTTGAGCCTCAAGGAGCAACGGTACTCGTTCTGCTGTCGGAGAGTCATCTCTCGATTCACACGTATCCGGAGAGAGGATTTGCCGCTCTTGATTGTTACACCTGTGGTGAAACCGTGGATCCGCAGCTTGCGATCGATTATATGATTGCGGTGCTGAAACCAACCAAGACGCATGCCAAGAAGCTTGTTCGCGGCATGGGCGAATTGCAAGTCGAAGAACCAACAATGAAACAAACCGAGCTTGTCTAATAGCTCGCAATGACGGATATCGAATAACCATAGACGAACTGCGCCTTATACGGCGGGGAATCGTCCATGGTTATTTCTTTGTGCGAAATGGGAATAATGAGAATCAGTTTTTCAAACATTATTCATAAATGCATCCAATATGCTTGTCGAACTATGCTATAATTACTGTTGACAAACGTTGTGTTAATGAAATTCGCTTATTATTCGTATGATATATAAAAGGAAAGGCAGGTGATCGCGCATGCACATTATCGTAGTCGGACTGAACTATCGGACGGCTCCCGTAGAAGTAAGGGAGAGGTTCGCCATCGCGGAAAAAGAAATGCAACAAGCGTTGAAGCAGCTTAAGCAGACTAGCAGCATTATGGAATGTGTCATTGTGGCGACCTGCAATCGTACCGAGCTGTATGCAGTAGTCGATCGCCATCATTTATGCGGCCATTATATCCGCAGCTTTATGGAGCAATGGTTCAAGCTGCCGAGGCAGCACTTTACGAATCATCTCTATATGTATGAGGATGATAAGGCGATCGAGCACTTGTTCCGGGTAACGAGCGGGCTGGATTCCATGGTGATCGGCGAGACGCAGATTCTCGGTCAGGTAAAGGATGCGTTTGCGCTTGCCCAGCAAGAGAAGACGACGGGCACGCTCTTTAATATGCTGTTCAAGCAATCGATTACGATGGCGAAGAAAGCTCATTCGGTTACGACAATCGGTGAATCGGCCGTATCGGTAAGCTATGCCGCGGTGGAGTTGGGCAAACGAATCTTCGGACAGTTCAACAAGAAAACCGTTATGATTATCGGAGCGGGCGAGACTGGCGAGCTGACGGCTAAGCATCTGTATGCCAACGGGGCCACTCAGGTTATCGTTGTCAACCGTACCTTTGAGCGCGCAGCCCAATTGGCGGACAAGTTCAACGGCATTCCTTACTCAATGGAGGAAGCGGCTGCCAAGCTGCATGAAGCTGACATTGTAATCAGCTCTACTGGAGCTGACGGCTATGTGCTAGACCGGTCTGCGGTAGCTGCTGCAATGAAACGGCGCAAATCGAAGCCGTTGTTCATGATCGATATTGCGGTGCCTCGAGATTTGGATCCGGCTATCGCTGCAGTGGAAAATGTATTTCTATACGATATCGACGATCTGGAGGGCATCGTGGAGAGCAACTTGGAGCATCGCCGTGTGGAAGCAGCGAAGATCGAGACGATGATTGAAGCTGAACTCGAAGTTTTCGCCCAATGGTACCGTACGCTTGGCGTCGTTCCGCTCATTCGCGCCCTGCAGACGAAAGCCGCCGATATTCATGAGGATACGATGGCAAGCATGCGCAACAAACTGCCTGATCTGGATGAGCATGAGCTCAAGGTCATCGGCAAGCTGACGAAAAGCATCGTTAATCAAATGATGCAGGATCCGATCTTACGGATTAAAGAGATGGCCGGTGAGAAGCATGCGGACGAAGCGATGGACATGTTCGTAAAAATATTTGCGCTGGAGGCGCAGCTTGCAGAGAAGCAAGCGGAGCTTCAAGCGGCGAACGATACGATAGCCGCGGCCGAAGCGCTGAAGAACAAAGCGCCTGTACGCGGAGCTGCGCCATCGCTGGCGTCCGTCACTAGGTAGAGCGCTCCGCAGTTTTAAGGGAGCGCAGCGTGGAGGCGCTTATGGGAACGCAAAATTGGCTGTATGACACGATACTTTATATGTACGCCCTGAGCCTTTTGTTTTACTTCTCCGATTTCATGGACGCGAACCGGAGAGCGAAACGGATCGGAACAGGGCTGCTTATTTTTGTATGGATATTGCAAACTGTCTTTCTTGTTATTCGTATTTTTGATCATCTGGAGATGACGTCCATCTCTACGTTTGAATACTGGTTGGGTTTTTCATGGCTGCTTGTCACCATATCGCTCGTCATCAGCCGGTTTTTCAAAATCGAGTTTATCGTCTTTTTGGTTAACATTGTCGGTTTTGCCGTATTGGCTCTCAATATGTATAGTCTTCCTGGCGAAGAATCCCGTTTGGCACTATCCTCGACGATGCGTGAGCTGCTGTTCGTCCATATTAGCTTGATATTATGCGCCTACGCAGCACTTACAGTCGGGGCGATTTTTGCCGGCATGTATCTATTTCTTCATCAGCAGTTGAAGGACAAGCGCTGGTCGAAATATGTGCGGAGGTTTCCTAGTCTGGATACGATCGAGCGTTATTCCGACCGTGCAATTATTATTGGGGTGCCGCTGCTTGCGATGTCGTTGTCTGTAGCGGTAACGCTGCTTTTAATTGAGGGTCAGACTTCTTTGTTGCTGGACTGGAAGGTTGTCTCATCCTTCGCTGCACTCGTCATGTATATCATTTACGTCGTTCAGCGCGCGATGCTGAACCGTCCGGGTACTCAGCTTGCCCGGCTGCATGTGTTAGCTTTCTTCGTCCTTATTCTTAATTTGTTGTCTAATTTTATATCGGCCTTTCATTAAAGCAAAAGCTAATTGCTCGGCGAAATAGATAGGGAGGCTTGCCATGTACCCAGTGATGCTGCAGCTTCGCGGAGAAAAAATCGTGATCGTTGGCGGCGGACGTATTGCAGAGCGCAAGACGTTGGCGCTGCTGGAGGCGGGCGCCGATGGAGTCGTGCTTATTAGCCCGGTCTTGACGCCGCATTTGCAAGCTCTTGCCAATGAGGGAGCCATACAGGTGCATGCAAGGCCCTATCGAACCGAAGACGCTGGCGGAGCGCGGCTGCTATTCGCCGCTACAGATGAAGCCTTATTAAATCAAGAAATTGCTGACGATGGCAGACGTGCCGGGGCGTGGGTAAATATTGCCGATGATGCAAGCGGCTCTGCCTTTGCTAATCCTGCAGTCGTACGCCGGGGGGATTTGCTGCTAGCGGTATCGGCAAGCGGCGCAAGTCCTGCGCTGGCTGCAAGAATAAAAGGCGAGCTGGAGCAAGCCTATGGAGAAGAATATGAAGCCGCTGTTCAAAGGCTTCGAAGGTTGAGAGAACGGGCCAAGGCGGTAGTAGAAGACCCGAATGAGCGGCATGAGCTGCTGCGGCTCGCTGCGGCAGAAGCGCCTCATATGCAAGAAGGCGATGATGAATTGGATGCTTGGCTGGAACGGCTTCAGAAGTTGATAACGGAGGGATTTCATAATGGAAACGACAAATAACGGACAGCGCACGATCGTAGTAGGCACAAGACAAAGCGCGCTTGCGCTGACGCAGACTGGCCAAGTAATTGAGGAGCTCAAGCGTATTAGTGAAAAGCACGGTCTTGGTTATTCTTTTGAAATTCGCAAAATCGTTACGAAAGGCGATCGCATTCTCGATGTGATGCTTTCTAAGGTCGGCGGAAAAGGGTTGTTCGTCAAAGAAATCGAACAAGCGCTCCTGGATGGTGAAATTGACATTGCCGTTCATTGCGTGAAGGATATGCCCTACGAGCTGCAGGAAGGACTAATGAACGGAGCGATTCCGAAGCGGGTCGATCCGCGTGATTGTCTCATTATGAAGGAAGGCTCGTCTCTCAATGATTTGCCGAAGGGTGCTAGAGTTGGCACCAGCAGCCTTCGCCGCTCCTGCCAGTTGAAGAATGTCCGACCCGATCTTCAGGTGGAATCCGTTCGCGGCAACATCGACTCCCGTATCCGCAAGCTGGAGACGGAAGGGTTCGATGCGATCGTATTGGCAACGGCGGGCATGATACGCATGGGCTGGGAAGACCGGATATCAGCAACGATTCCGGTTGACGTATCCGTTCCGGCTGTCGGCCAGGGCGCACTTGGCATTGAATGCCGTGTAGAAGATCCTGCTGTTCGCGAGTTGCTGTCTCTTTACAATGACGAGGAGACTTCGCTGGTGATTCGGGCGGAACGAAGCTTGTTAGGCGCTTTGAACGGCGGCTGCCAAATTCCGATCGGCGCTTATGCGACGGTACGGCAGATGAGCACGGATTCGGCGGCTTTGGAGCTGGAGCTTACGGGCATAGTCGGCACGCCGGACGGCTCTGTGCTATTGAAGGAAATGCTGCGGGGCAGCGATCCCGAGCAATTGGGCCGGGATGTTGCGGCGGCGCTCTCGGCAAGAGGCGCAGACCGGATATTGGCGGAAATCGAGGGATAGCAGATGGGGTATGGGGAAGAGAAGGCTTTAGCTGATGAACGGGACAAAGGGATCGTCTATCTGGTTGGGGCAGGTCCTGGCGATCCCAAGCTTATTACGGTTCGCGGATTGGAATGCTTGAAGCGCAGCGACGTCGTCGTCTATGACCGGCTGGCTAGTCCGCGCTTGCTGCGCCACTTAAAGCCGGGTGCGGAAAAAATCTACGTCGGCAAACTGCCCGACCGGCATACGATGAAGCAAGAGGAAATTAACCAGCTCCTCGTTGATTTGGCGCTGCAGGGCAAAGATGTAACGAGGCTGAAGGGCGGCGACCCGACGATTTTTGGACGGGTTGGCGAAGAAGCGGAGCTGTTAAGGGCTAACGGCATTGACTTTGAAATTGTACCGGGTATCACCTCAGCGATAGCGGTGCCTGCTTATGCAGGTATTCCGGTCACGCATCGCGACCTTGCTTCCTCCCTGTCAATTGTAACGGGCCATGAAAGCCCCGATAAGCTGGATAAATCGATTCACTGGGATAAAGTGACGAATGCGACGGGCACGCTCATTTTTCTGATGGGCGTTGCCAAAATCGGCTACATCGCCGAGCAGTTAATCCGGCATGGCAAAAAAGCCGATACACCAGTCGCTTTGATCCGGTGGGGTACGCGCGTTGAACAGCGGACGATCGTCGGTACGCTGGAATCGATTGAACGTATCGTGAAGGAAGCGAACTTTCAGCCGCCGGCTGTCATTGTCGTTGGCGACGTCGTTCTGCAGCGCGAGAAGCTGCAGTGGTATGAACGCAAGCCGCTATTTGGCGTGCGTGTTCTGGTCACCCGAGCGAGATCGCAAGCAAGCGAGCTGGCTGATTGGATTGAGGAGCTGGGCGGCGAGCCGTGCGAATATCCGGTTATCGATATTCGAGAGCCCTCGGAGCCGTCGAAGGTACAAGCCCTTCGGGAGGCATTGGAGCAAGCGGAGCGCTACGACTGGATTTGTTTCACAAGCGTCAACGGTGTCGATTATTTTTTCCGTTGGCTGCGCAGATTCGGCATCGATATTCGCCGATTCAACAAAGCCCGAATGACTGCTGTAGGTCCAAAAACAGCCGAGGCACTTGCCGATCGGGGACTTGCGGTAGAAGAGCTGCCTGCCAAGTTTCAGGCAGAAGGTTTGCTGGAGCAGCTTGAAAGTGAGCTTGTGCCCGGTCAGATCGCTTTGCTGCCGCGCGGTGATCTGGCCCGCGAAGTATTGCCCCGGGAGCTGGAAGCCCGCGGAGTACAGGCCGTACAAGCCGATGTATATGAGACGGCTTTGGCCGATACGCAGGACGACCAGGCGCTGGAGTGGATTCGCGAGCGGCAAATTCATGTCGTCGCGTTCACAAGCTCGTCTACGGTGACGAATCTATTGGAGATTTTAAGACGAAACGGCATCGATGATCCGGTTGCTGCTCTCTCCGGTGTTGATATTGCATCCATTGGTCCGCTGACGTCTCAGACGGCTGCGGCTGCGGGTCTTCAGGTGACGATTGAGCCGCAGGAGGCGACGATCGCTTCATTGGTTGAGGCTATGACACAGCATCAAGCAAGCAAGCGTGATTAACGGCATTATCATCAATTCTCTCAGGCTGCAGCAAATGTTGCAGCCTATACGATATAAGGCAAGATATAAGGAAAGTAATAAGGCTAGAAATTTGGAGGAGGAATAACTATGGCATTTCCTATCGTTCGACATCGCAGACTGCGCCAATCGGCGGCCATGCGCAACCTCATGCGGGAAACGGTATTGACCGCAAATGATTTCATTTATCCGATTTTCGTAACTTATGGCACCAACATCCGGGAAGAGATTGGATCGATGCCTGGCGTTTATCATCTGTCGATGGATCTCTTGGAAGCAGAAATTCGGGATATCGTCTCGCTGGGCATTCAAGCGATCATGCTGTTTGGCGTTCCGGACCATAAGGATGCAGAGGGTTCTTCCGCTTATGATCCAAACGGTATTGTTCAGGAAGCGACACGCGCTATCAAGGGCTGGGCACCGGAATTGATCGTGATGGCTGATACTTGTCTGTGCCAATTTACCGACCACGGCCATTGCGGCGTTGTGCATGTGCACGAAGCGACTGGGACGGCTGTGGTCGACAATGACTTATCGCTGGCGCTTCTCGTGCGGACAGCGGTATCCCAAGCGGAAGCGGGCGCTGACGTCATCGCTCCTTCCAACATGATGGACGGCTTCGTAGCTGCGATTCGCGACGGGCTGGATGAAGCAGGTTTTACGCATATTCCGATCCTGTCCTACTCTGTAAAATATGCGTCGTCCTTTTACGGTCCGTTTCGTGAAGCGGCACATTCGACGCCGCAATTCGGCGACCGTAAAACGTATCAGATGGATCCTGCCAATTCGCGTGAGGCGCTTCGCGAAGCGGAATCGGACGTCGTAGAAGGCGCAGATATGCTGATGGTTAAGCCTGCTCTTGCCTATCTTGATGTGGTTAGACAGCTTAAGGAAAGCTTTGATCTGCCGGTTGTGGCTTACAACGTAAGCGGAGAATATTCCATGGTTAAAGCGGCGTCGGCAAACGGCTGGATCGATGAGAAAAACGTCGTGCTGGAGACATTGACGGGGATGAAGCGCGCAGGCGCAGACATGATTATCACTTACCACGCGAAGGATGCTTCACGCTGGCTTAGAGGAGAGGAATAATCGATGAGCGACCATAATTCGATCGGCAGAAGACAGGATACTCGTTCTAGAGAAGCGTTTGAACGGGCGAAAAAAGTGCTTCCCGGGGGCGTAAACAGTCCAGTTCGGGCATTCAAATCGGTTGGACTTACTCCAGTCTATATGGAGCGGGGCGAAGGCAGCCGCGTTTATGACATCGACGGCAATAGCTATATCGATTACGTCGGCTCATGGGGACCGCTTATTATGGGGCATGCTCATCCGGAAGTCATTGAGGCGATCAAACGGACAGCAGAGAAGGGAACGAGCTTCGGCGCGCCAACCGAGCTGGAGACGCTGATGGCTGAGCTCGTATGCGAGCGGGTTCCTTCGGTCGATATCGTCCGCATGGTCAATTCCGGCACGGAAGCGACGATGAGCGCACTGCGCCTTGCCCGCGGCTATACGAAACGAAGCATGATCCTGAAGTTCGAAGGCTCTTATCACGGCCATGCAGACAGCTTGCTCATTAAAGCGGGATCAGGTGTGGCGACACTTGGTTTGCCGGACAGTCCGGGTGTTCCGGAGGGTGTAGCCTCCCAAACGATTACAGTTCCGTATAATGATCTGGCTTCGGTTAAAGTTGCATTCGAGAAATTCGGTGAGCAAATCGCCTGTATTATCGTCGAGCCGGTGGCCGGCAACATGGGCGTCGTTCCGCCGCTGCCAGGCTTCCTGCAGGGACTGCGCGACATTACGGAGCAATACGGCAGCCTGCTTATTTTCGACGAGGTGATGACCGGTTTCCGTGTTCATTACCAATGCGCGCAAGGGCTGTTTGGCATTATCCCGGATTTGACCTGCTTCGGCAAAGTGATCGGCGGCGGCTTGCCGGTTGGCGCTTACGGCGGTAAACGCCACATCATGGAAATGATCGCGCCAAGCGGTCCGATCTATCAAGCTGGAACGCTGTCCGGCAATCCGCTTGCGATGGCG
Organism: Paenibacillus radicis (ex Gao et al. 2016); assembly: GCF_014641555.1. Lineage (GTDB taxonomy): Bacteria > Bacillota > Bacilli > Paenibacillales > Paenibacillaceae > Pristimantibacillus > Pristimantibacillus radicis. Next base: position 38,458 of record NZ_BMHY01000006.1, on the reverse strand, counting down.
GCGGGCTACACGACACTGAAGCTGATGACTCCTGAACGTTATGAATTGCTGGAGCGTCAAGCGGTACGTCTTCAGCGCGGGTTTGAGCAGAACGCGGCCAAACACGGTATCGCGACGACAATCAACCGCGTAGGCTCGATGGTGTGCCCGTTCTTCACCGACAAAGTCGTTATTAATTTCGATACAGCCAAAACATCGGATATGGAGCGCTTCAAAGCGTATTTCGCTGCGATGCTGGAGCTTGGTGTCAGCATTGCGCCTTCGCAATTTGAGGGCATGTTCGTCTCCGGCGTACACTCGGATGATGATATCGATGCGACGATTGCCGCTCATGATACGGCTTTCAGCCGTCTTTAAGCAATCAAACCTATACAGCCAGCGGAGGACGTAAGCACGTTCAGCCGCTGGCTTTTTTCTGGAAGGAGGCAAGCTTGCCAATGATGCCGAGACTGACGTATCGGAGAGAGAGGGAATGGCTATTGTTAGATCAGGACGGGCTGTCAGATCTTGCTGCGGCGGCCAACGTGGAGGCTCCCCAATCGGGGACAAGCCCCCATGCTATGCGTCAATGGCTGGTCGATTACGCTCCTTTTCCTGCCAAATGGATTAATCGGCTGTTCTCGGTAGGAGGCATTCAGTGGGAGGGCGAATGGCTGAAGCTGCTCGCTTTCCCTTCTGTGGCCAACGAGACTGCCGATCCGCTTTACCGGAAAGCGGCTGCAAACCGCTTCGGCTCACAGGGGACGTCTGCCCCTGAATTGCTCTATGAAGATGATTTTTGCGCGGTTTTCTTGAAACCGGCCGGCATGCCAGTCCATGAATCTCACCCTGGTCAGAGCGGTACGCTGGATGAGGCTGCTGCTCTGCATATGCTGACGAACAATGATCTCTTGCCCGTTCGCCATATTCACCGGCTTGATGACGACACGTCGGGACCCGTACTTTATTCGAAAAATGATTTGGCGCAATGGGTGCTGGATGAAGCGATGCGGGCAAAGCGGATCGATAGACGCTATATCGCCATCGTTCATGGCCGTCTGTCTTCCCGTTCAGGGACGGTTAATGCACCTATTGGCAAAGACCGTCATACTGCACGCCGGAGGGTATCACCAAACGGCGAGCAGGCGGTCACCCATTACGAACTGGTAGAGACAATAGGCAATGCTTCTGTCGTTCGTCTCCAGCTGGAGACTGGCCGTACGCATCAAATTCGGGTCCATATGAGCCATCTCGGCCATCCGCTGGTTGGTGACCGGCTTTATGGCGGTGATGGCACACTGCTGCCGCATCAAGCGCTCCATGGGGAAAGATTGCTGTTTCCTCATCCATGGACCGGCTTGCCTGTGGAGGCAAAGGCGCCAGCCCCGTCTTGGTTGGCGGCACTGCGCGACAAGCTGGGCTCCCGTACAAAATGATAGTCATGCTCCTTCCAATCCTGCCATATAAATAATAGGGAATGTAATAGTAGCCCAAGCATTCAGATTAGGGAGGGAGGACTAAAGCGTGACAGATCAATCGAAGGGATTGCGTTTTGACGTTTACGAACGCATTCATTTACCAGATGAAGTAGCAGCCATTGAAGAGCTGGAGGAAATTGAGCTGGTTCCCCGTATTCAAGTCATTGAGCAGGACGATCATGCGGTTCTGAAGGGACAGCTGCTCTTGACCGGTGTCTACAGAGGACAGGCAGAGGCTTCCTTGCTGCAAACGCTGGAGCATTGGATTCCTGTGGAAATTACGCTGCCGTTGAATCGAATATCCCGTCTTGATGAAATTTCAGTGGAGATCGACAACTTCGACGTTGACCTGCTCAGCTCAAGAACACTTAACATTACGGGTGTTCTATCGCTCCGCGGCATTCTGGTCGAGCCGCTGCCGGAAGCCGAAGAAGCTTGGCGGGAAGAGCCGATTACCGTTGTTCATGAACGGGAAACGGCCGATTTCGATGAGCAGGTGCTGCAGGCGAGACTACAAGCCCAGCAGGAGCTTTATGGTTCAAGCTCGGAAGAGGATGATGAGGAAGCTTTCGAGGACGAGGAAGACGAGCAGGACCAAGAGGAAGCTGACGAGCCAGTCTACGATGAGCGGGAGGAAGACAGCGAAGCTGCAGTAACAATTTCTGCGTCTCCGCGTGACTCCGGCTGGTCGGCTGCACAATGGTTTGAGCCTCAGCCTCAGTCTCAGCCGCAGCATCAGCAGCCTTTGCCGCAGTCTCCTGCGCTTGGTTCGCCGTATTCCGAGGAGCGTGGAGTTACTTACGCTTCCGAGCAGCAATCGGAAGAGGAGAACGTAATTAGCGATGCCCAAGCGGATGCGGATTTTGCCCCAGAAGAGGAGAGCGAGCCAGCCGTTTGGGAGCATGAAGAACGGGATGAGCAATGGTTTGCCGGCGGCGAGCAGAAGATTGCCGAGGAAGCTGAGAAGCAGGAGCTGCGAATCGGCTTTGGCAGCAAGCAGCCGGTTACCGATCCGGAGCAGGCTGCTAATGTCGGTCTGCTGACGCTGCTGCAAACGAGTAAACGGGAACAGGCAGCAAGGGAAGCAGCGGAGCAGGTAGCGGCGCAGCAGGCGGTTGAGTCGTCCAAGTCTATTCATTCCGGTGATGAGATTGAGTGGAAAACGTTGTTCCTCGGCAAACAAAGCGATGAACGGGAATTCCGCAAAATCCGCGTTTGTATCGTTCAACGGGATGAGACGTTGGAATCGATCGCCGTCAGATACAGTTTGAATCCGCGGGAAATATTGCTGTACAACGGCTTAAACGAATCTGCGGTTGCAGAAGGACAGCTCTTGTACATTCCTTAAATCAAACCTCATAAAAAAGGGCTTGTCCGCATTGCGGGCAAGCCTTTTTTAGCTGCCAGAGCAGTCGTTGCGGGATGCCGGGCGGTCTAATGGGAGATGCTTATTAGAGGATTGCTGCGATTCACTTGCAGGTAATTGGAGATTAAATTTATATGATAAATGAATCGACGGAGGTTATGATTTTGAAATTTTTCATCGATACCGCAAATATCGGAGATATTCAGAAAGCTTATAAAATCGGTGTATTGTCGGGCGTAACGACAAATCCTTCGCTTGTAGCGAAAGAAGGTGTCAAATTCGAAGACCGCATTTCAGAAATTTTGCAGCTGGTGCCGGAAGTGGAATCAGTGTCTGCGGAAGTGACGCCAAACGCGCTGTCTGCGGAGGAAATGATTGCAGAGGCGAATGAGTTAATCAAAATTAACAAGGGCGACAATAAAATTACAATTAAGCTTCCGATGACACTGGCGGGTTTGGAGGCTTGCCGCTACCTGACTAGAAAAGGAGTTAAAACGAATATTACGCTCATATTCACCGTTAACCAGGCGCTGCTTGCGGCTCGAGCAGGTGCAACGTATGTGTCGCCTTTTCTAGGCCGCTTGGATGATATCTCTGAAGACGGGGTGCTGCTGGTGTCCAAGATTGCCGAGCTGTTCCGTATACACAAGCTGGATGCCCAAATTATTGCCGCATCGGTTCGCCACCCGGATCATGTGACCCGCGTTGCAATGGCAGGCGCGCATATCGCGACGATTCCTTTCAGTGTCATCGAACAACTGACCAGACATCCCTTGACGGATCAAGGCATGGAAAAATTCGCTGCCGACTGGTCGAAAGCGCCAAAGCTGTAACGTGCGGCGTATGTATAAGTCAAGCGTCTGCCGTCTCCTCGTCATTTGGAGAGAGGGCGGACGCTTTTATTTTGGCAAAAATAGCGGATTAATGGATGTTTGGCAAAAACAAGCGGCAATTTTCTCGATAGGATAGCCTTTAATTTTTTTCAAATACATAAACGATTCCGGCGAGAAACTGGTAATGAGCAGATGCGTCGTAAATTCGATATCCAGCTCGATCAGCTCGTGCTTTTCCTGTGCTTCCAGCAGAAGCGAATGATAGGTGTCGTACAGAAACATATAGGGCGGTGAGTTGAAAAATGTCGCTTGATCCGGCTCGCAATGCCTCGGAATCTGAATCACACTGATCCAATCGAATTTATCATCAAAAAATCGCATTAAATGAAAGACGGTCAGATTGAAACGCTCCTGTACAGGGGAATCTTTTTGATCGTGAAGCAGTTTGTCAATGTTCGCGGCAAATGTCGAGAAATTGTCTTTCATCAAATCCATGCACAGATCTGACTTATTAGCGTAGCGGCGATAAAGCGTTCCTTGTCCGATATTGGCAGCCTTTGCTACTTGATGCATACTGACAGACTCGACCCCATGTTCGGCAAACAACTGTTTTGCGGTATGGAGTATCGTTTTGCTGACTTCCAATGCGTCCTTTTTCTTTCTAGTTGCAGGCATGGGCATGACCCTCCTTTTCAACATTTTGAGTGCGTTAATAATTATTTAATGATTGATAGCGTATTCGTATATTGACATGCGGACAATTGTCCGGTAATATCGAACAGCGGACAATTGTCCGCAAACATAAGCAATCTTGTCTCTCGACAACTACATTGTATATTTGCAGCGGGGAGAGGTCAAGGCATGCGCTTATAGATATAAGAACTTTGCCGCAGAGCGCAAGCCTGTGAGACAAAGCATTTGGGAGGAGAAGAGAAGCATGTCAGCAACAACAAACAGCGCGAACCTGTCGATTCGCTCGATTATCGCGCCACTGCTCGCCATTATAGTCGGGATGTTCATGGTAATCCTGGACGGGACGGCGATGAATGTCGCGCTTCCCAAACTGAGTGAGGACTTCAACGGCGCATCCTTTACACTCGTGCAATGGACCGTTACCGGTTATGCCTTGGCGCAATCCGCCGTCATTCCGTTAGCAGGCTGGCTGTCCGACCGTTTCGGCGCCAAGCAAATTTTTCTAGTATCAGTCATTTTGTTTACAATCGGCTCTGCGCTTTGCGCATTGGCGACTACCGCTGAACAATTGATCGTATACCGTATTATTCAAGGTCTTGGAGGCGGTATGGTCGCTCCAATCGCGATGGCCTTCACTTACCGTCTCAGCCCTCCGGGCAAGCAAGGTGCGGTAATGGGGATGATCGGCATTCCGATGCTGCTCGCTCCGGCCCTTGGTCCGGTTCTGTCCGGCTGGCTTGTCGAATATGTAAGCTGGCACTGGATTTTCCTGATCAATCTGCCGATCGGCGTTGTAGCCGTTATTATCGGCATTCGCACGCTGCCGGTCATTCAACGTCAATCCGTACCGCAGCTTGATATTCTCGGTATGATTTTTGCACCGCTGGCCTTTGCCGGTCTGGCATACGGTGTCAGCGAGGGCGGCTCCGACTGGGGCTCCGCCAAGACGCTTACAGGCTTGATCGTCGGCGGCGTATCGCTTATCATCTTCATCATTGTAGAATTGAGCCGCAAACAGCCGCTGCTGGAGCTTCGGGTGTTCAAGTCAGGCAACTTCTCCCGCGGTGTTATCGTGCAGTGGGTATCGCAAATTGCGCTGTTCGGCACATTGTTCCTGTTCCCGCTGTTCCTGCAAACGGCTAAAGGCTATTCGGCTTTGGAAACAGGCTTGATCCTGCTGCCTCAGGCGCTTGCTGCAGCCATTTGCATGCCGATTGGCGGCAGGCTGTTTGATAAAGTTGGGGCAAGACCGCTGGTCATCACGGGCCTTGCTTTCGTCACTGTGGGAGCGTTCCTGCTCTCCTCGATTTCGGCGACAGCCGGCGTTGGCTCCTTTATCGTACCGCTGATTTTGCTCGGTGCAGGCATGGGCTTGTCCATGATGCCGCTGAACACGCATATTATTCAATCAGCGCCTCCTGAGCTGGTCAGCCGCGTCACTTCCCTGACAGGCGCTGCTCAACAGGTTATGACATCGTTCGCCGTAGCAGGCCTTGCTACCATCCTTGCCCGCCGTAGTGTACACTATGCGGCAACTAGCACGAACCCGCTGGATGTCATGTCATCGGCTTACGGCGACACATTCCTCATTCTAACTTGCATCGGCGTAGCCGGCGTTTTGTTCGGCTTCCTCTTGACGAAGCCGAAGCGTTCGGATGCGGATGGCGCGGAGAAACCGGAAGTGCAGATGATGATGGGCGGTCACTAACGGATTAGCTCCGTTAGCGAACGTGAAATAAAGGCTGTGAACGTTGACTTTCTATAGTCGATTCGGGTAGAATATTGTATATCTATCTTTATCGACGTTGAAGGGGAAGAGCTAGCAGCCAAGCCATCAGAGAGCGGAGCCGTAGCGCTGAGAGGTTCCGTAGGAAGTTACTGCTACCAGTCGCCCTGGAGTTGCTTGAACGACCCGGGAAGCTATAGGCAAGACGGCTACCGTCAATTCAAGCCGGCCACAGCCGTTATCTGTTCGAGTGCCGTGTGCAGTTTTGCACGGAACAAAGGTGGTACCACGGAAGCTGAACCTTTCGTCCTTTGCTATAAGGGCGGAAGGTTTTTTTGCATGTTTGCCTGTTTTGGACCACCGCTTACGATTCAATTTGTTAAGCCGGCTTTGCCTGGCAAAGCCTTTATAATTAGGAGGATGGAAATTAATGGCCGACAACCAAACGACGCCGGCAATGCCGACGACCTACGATCCGAAAACCGCTGAGCAAAAGTGGTATGACTTTTGGAAGCAGGGACAATTTTTCAAAGCGGGCAACCGTCCTGATGCGGAACCGTATACGATTGTTATTCCCCCGCCGAACGTAACGGGAATGCTTCATATTGGCCATGCACTGGACTTCACGCTGCAGGATATTCTCATTCGCACCAAGCGGATGCAGGGTTATGACGCGCTTTGGCTTCCGGGTACGGACCATGCGGGTATCGCAACGCAAACGAAAGTGGAGCAGAAGCTTCGCGAGCAAGGCATTACCCGTTATGATCTGGGACGCGAAGCTTTCCTGGAGAAAGTATGGGAGTGGAAAGATCAGTATGCCAATACGATCCGCGATCAATGGGCGAAGATGGGCTTGTCTCTTGACTACTCCCGCGAGCGGTTTACTCTCGATGAAGGATTGTCCCAAGCAGTTCGTGAAGTGTTTGTCAGCTTTTACGAGAAAGGCCTGATTTACCGCGGCAAAAAAATTATTAACTGGGATCCGGCCGCACGCACCGCGCTGTCGGATATTGAGGTTGAATATAAAGAGCTGAACGGCCATCTGTATCACCTGCAATACCCGCTTAAGAACGGCAAAGGCTTTATTACGGTAGCAACGACTCGTCCAGAGACGATGCTGGGTGATAGTGCGGTTGCAGTTAATCCAGAGGATGAGCGTTACGCCGACATGATCGGCGAGCTGATCGTATTGCCGATAACCGGCCGTGAGATTCCTATTATTGCCGATGATTATGCGGAAAAAGAATTCGGATCAGGTGCGGTAAAAATTACGCCTGCCCATGACCCGAATGACTTTGAAGTAGGTCTGCGCCATGACCTGCCGCAAATTATCGTGATGGACGAAACAGGTGTTATGAACGAAGAAGCAGGGCCTTATGCCGGCTTGGATCGTTTCGAGTGCCGCAAGCAGCTTGTGAAGGACTTGCAAGAGCAAGGCGTTTGCGTCCGCATTGAGGATCATGTGCATCAGGTTGGCCATAGCGAGCGGAGCGGCGCGGTTATTGAACCGTACTTGTCCACGCAATGGTTTGTGGCGATGAAGCCGCTTGCTGATCGTGCCATTGAAGTACAGAAGTCGGGCAAAGGGGTTCATTTCGTACCGGACCGGTTCGACAAAACGTATCTGCAATGGATCGAAAATGTACGCGACTGGTGTATTTCCCGCCAGCTGTGGTGGGGCCACCGTATTCCGGCTTGGTATTGCGGCGCTTGCGGTGAAATGCATGTGGCGCGTGAAGACATTACGGCTTGTCCGTCTTGCGGCAGCTCCGATCTGTCTCAAGACAACGACGTACTCGATACGTGGTTCAGCTCCGGACTGTGGCCGTTCTCGACTTTGGGCTGGCCAGAGCAAACGGAGGACTATAAACGGTTCTATCCTACGAATGTACTTGTAACGGGCTATGACATTATCTACTTCTGGGTTGCCCGCATGATCTTTACGGGTCTGGAGTTTACCGATCAAATTCCGTTCAAGGATGTATTGATGCATGGTCTCGTTCGCGACTCCGAAGGCCGCAAAATGTCCAAGTCGCTTGGCAACGGGGTTGATCCGCTCGAAGTGATTGAGAAATATGGCGCTGACGCGATGCGCTTTATGATCTCGACGGGCAGTACGCCAGGCCAGGACTTGCGTTTCCGCTGGGAGAAGGTTGAGCAGGCCCGCAACTTTGCGAACAAAATCTGGAACGCATCGCGGTTTGCGCTGATGAATCTGGAAGGCTTCAAAGCCGAGGATATCAACATTAATGTAGAGCTGGGCACTGCGGATCGCTGGATTCTTCACCGTCTGAACGAGACGGTACGCGAGGTTACCCGCCTGATCGATGGCTACGACTTCGGGGAAACCGGCCGCCTGCTGTACAATTTCATCTGGGATGACCTTTGCGACTGGTATATTGAGTTCGCGAAACTTAATCTGTACGGCAGCGATGAAGCGAAAAAACGCGCAACGCAATCCGTGCTCGCTTATGTGCTTGACCGCACGCAGCGTCTGATTCACCCGTTCATGCCGTTCATCAGTGAAGAGATTTGGCAGCATCTTCCGCACGAGGGCGAGTCGATTACGGTTGCTCCATGGCCGGTATACGAGGCTGCGCTGGAAGCTCCTGACGCTGTCAAGGAGATGGAGCTGCTGATGGATCTTATCCGGTCCGTACGTAACGTTCGCGCGGAAGTAAATGTACCGATGAGCAAAAAGATCGAGCTGCTGATCAAGCCTTCGGATGCGGCGGCAGAAGCGCTGCTGCAGCGCAATGAGGAGTTTATCGTCCGTTTCTGCGGTACGTCCAAGCTGGAAATCGGACTGTCTCTGGCAGCTCCGGACAAAGCGATGACTGCGATCGTAACGGGAGCAGAGCTGTACTTGCCGCTCGCTGGCTTACTCGATATTTCGCAAGAAATCGCCCGGTTGGAGAAAGAGCTTGCTACTCTGAACAATGAAGTAGAGCGTATCGAGAAGAAGCTCGGCAATGAAGGCTTCGTAGCGAAGGCGCCAGCTAAGGTCATTGAGGAAGAGCGGGCAAAAATGGCTGATTATGCAGACAAACGCAGTAAAGTGGTGGCTAGAATAGCGGAGCTGCGCGGCTAATATAAGCCTTAGCGGTTCATGAATCGAGATGGAAGAAGGAAAGACAACCATGAACGATAACCATAAACAAGAGGTGCAGGGCGCTGAGCTCCGCACCTATGCCGAGGCTGTTGATTGGATTAACGGGCTGATCCCGTTCGGTATCCGTCCCGGTCTGGAACGTATTGCCAAGCTGCTGGAGCTTGTGGGCAATCCGCAGCGCCGGCTGAAATTCATTCATATTGCAGGTACGAACGGCAAAGGCTCCACATGCGCTTTTTTGACAAGCATTTTAATAAAAAGCGGTTATGATGTCGGTACGTTTACTTCTCCTTATATCACGAAGTTTACGAACCGGTTCCAATACAATGGCGAAGATATCGAAGAAGAGACGCTGCTTGCGCTGGCGAACGAGTTAAAGCCGTTTGTGGAAGAGATTTCGGCAACGGAGCTCGGCTCGCCGACGATGTTTGAAGTGGCGACCTCGCTTGCAATTCTCTTCTACGCGAAGGTTAAGTTTCCGGATTACGTCGTATGGGAGACGGGCCTTGGCGGCCGCCTGGACGTCACGAATATCGTTACGCCGGTTATTTCCGTCATCACGAATGTCGGCCATGACCATATGGATCGTCTTGGCGGCACGTTGACTGAAGTAGCCAAGGAGAAAGCCGGCATTATTAAAGCCGGTGTTCCGGTGGTCAGCGCGGTTACGCAGCCTGAGCTCGTCGAAGTAATGAAGCAGACAGCGGCGGATAAGAAAAGCACGCTCTATTTGCTGGGCGAGCAGTTCAAATTCAATAGCCTGTCTGTTCAAGAGGATGAGCAGAGCTTCAGCTTTGAAGGACTTTTCCGTCCGATTGAGAAGCTGACGATTTCGCTTAACGGTGCTCATCAAATGACTAACGCCGCCGTGGCAGTCATGACGCTGGAGGTGCTTCGCCAGTATTACGCGCTGATCGTCGACGACGATGCGCTTGAAGAAGGACTTCGTCTTGCTGCCTGGCCTGGACGCCTGGAAATGGTATCCCGTACGCCGCGTATTTTGCTTGATGGCGCTCATAATCCCGAAGGAGCGGAAACGCTCGTTTCGGCTTTGCAAACGACTTATCGCTATGATCGTTTACATCTAATGATGGGCATGCTGGAGAATAAGAATCATAGCGATGTCATAAAGCATATACTGCCAATAGTGGATACGCTTATCGTGACCGAGCCTGATTTCCGCAATAAATGCGAGGCCGGCTCGCTTGCTGACCTGATTCGCAGCGAACGGTCCGAATCACAAACTTTTGAGCTCATCGTGGAACCGGATTGGCGGGCAGCGCTTGACAAGCTGCAGCAATTGACCGGTGATGATGACCTGGGTGTTGTGTCCGGATCGCTATACTTAATCGCTGACGTTCGCTCCCGCATCCTGTACAACTCGGAATCTGAAAAAGGTTGGTGAACCGTCTTTGAATACAGCAGAACATGTTCATTTCATTGGAATCGGCGGCTATGGCATGAGTGCAATAGCCCGCGTCATGCTCGAAATGGGCTATACCGTAACGGGATCAGACGTTGCCCGTCAGGAATTGACGGAGAAGCTCGCTGCCAAGGGAGCACAAATCTATATCGGTCATGAACCGGAGCATATCAACGGGGCTGATCTAGTCGTCTATTCGACCGCTCTATCAAGAGACAACGTAGAGCGGGTGGCGGCGGAAGCTCTGAACATTCCGGTGCTGCACCGCGCCCAGATGCTGGCTCGCCTGATGAATGCAGGCAAAGGAGTGGCGGTTGCCGGTGCACACGGCAAGACGACGACTTCCTCGATGATCGCGCTCGTTATGGAATCTTGCAAGGCCGATCCTACTTATATTATCGGCGGCGAGATTGTCAACGTCGGCACGAACGCAAAAGCCGGAAAAGGCGAGTACGTGGTGGCTGAAGCGGATGAAAGCGATGGCTCTTTCCTTCAATATCATCCTGCCATTGCAATCGTTACGAATATCGAGCCGGATCATCTTGAAAACTATGACGGGGATTTCGAAAAGCTCAAAACCGCTTACGTCCAATTTTTGTCGCAGGTTAAGGAAGACGGCAAGGCGATCGTATGCGCGGATGATGAGAACGTCATGGAAATATTGCCGCGGCTGGACGCTGACGCGCGCGGCCGGCTCATTACGTACGGTATTGACGGCGATGTGGAATACAAGGCGGAGAACATTACGCTTGGCGACCGCAAGGTTACTTTCGTTATGAGCAAGGGCGGGACTAAGCTTGGTACGGTGAACCTGTCCGTTCCGGGCAGACATAATGTTTATAATGCGATGGCGACGATAATTACCTGTTTGGAAGCGGGCTTGCCGTTCCAGGAAGTTGCCGATGCCATTCATGAATTCCGGGGAGCGAAGCGCCGTTTCCAAGTGCTCGGCGAGATCAATGATATTCTCGTTATTGACGATTATGCGCATCATCCGACGGAAATTCAGGCGACAATCAGCGCAGCGAAAGCGACCGGCAAGCGTATTGTTGCCGTATTCCAGCCCCAGCGCTATACACGGACGTTTTTCCTGCTGGATCAATTTAGCCGGGCATTTCCGGAAGCAGATGAGGTTGTTATTACCGATATCTACTCACCGGCCGGTGAACAGCAGATTGAAGGCGTTAATTCACGCAAGCTTGTAGAGCTGATCCAAAGCAACAGCAATGCGAATACAACCTACATTCCGACGAAGGAAGAAGTGTTGGAGTATTTGACGGCTAAAGTTGCGCCGGGCGATCTCATTATTACGATGGGTGCCGGCGATATTTGGAAGGTTGCCGATTCGCTTGCGAAATTGTTGAAAGAAAAAGCATAACAGAAACAGGGATGCCCAACCGGAAATACGCCGGTTAGGGCGTCTTTTTTTTGCAGCAAAGCTCTGGCGGTTTCCTGTTCATAATTCTCTTAACACTCTCATAAACTAGCAATAGAAGAATGGGACAAGGAGAGAGTTGACATGAAATCTAACAACCGCATTACCTACCGTTTTGACCGCAGCGGGCAGCCACTGAACGATAGCGATCGCCAAGAGATGAAGAAGAACGGTGCAAGAGCGCAGGCAGGCGTTCCTGATTCTTGGATTGCTGATGATAATGATAGCAGCCATCCAGCCGCGGTTTCATCGTCCAAGACAGCTTCGAAAGTGATTCCGATTTATAAAGAAAGCTATGATTCTTATAGCATGAGCGGGGAATTCACGCCATGGAATACAGCGTTCCAAGAGGATGTCGGCGCACTTGAGCAGCTTATACGCGATACGGACGATTCGAAAATCAGGGAAAACCGAAGCCGTATGCCAGAAATTCAATCGGAAGCTGTGCAGCGGCCAGCCAAGCCTAAAGCGGTAAATCGCAGAGCTGCTATGGATGATGCGTCAATCGATCCTTCCAATCCGGAGCTGGAGATCGAGCGTAAGGGAGATGCGCAATCAGGTGCAGTCTATTACCCTGAAGAATTTCCAGAGGAAATCGACCACATTGATGCCGGGGGCAAGCATGAATGGACGGTCAAACGCTATACCGCTCCGCCTTCCTGGATGAAAGTTTTTCTGTCTGTGGCGGCTGCACTTGCAACAGGGGCATTATTCGGTTATTTGCTGCTTAATTTGTTTACGGGTACGCCAGTCTGGCCTGGTGAAGGCACAGGCGGTGCAAATAAACCGGTTGATGGAGCGATTGTCGACCCTGGACAGGGTGGGGGCAAAGCTTCGGCAGGCAAAGGGAATGGCACAATCTCAGGCAACGGAACTGTAGCAGCGGGAGAGGTAACGGGCAAAGGAAGCGCCTTTGCAAATCTTTCCCTCCCCGTACAAACCTACTATATGCTGCAATACGGCGTATTCAGCAATGCAGAGGGACTCCAGGCGGCCATAGCCGATTTGCAGGGCCGCGGGAATGCGGCGGCAGGATTTTATACAGGTACAGATTATAGAGCCTACACAGGGCTGGCTGGGGACCGTGCGCAGGCGGTTTCTCTTGGCAAATTGTTAAGCGGCATGGAGCTTTATGTGAAACAGGTGGACGTTGAAGTGCCGCAGCAATTTCCGTTCAGCGGCGATGCCGCAGCGGCGGAGACGTTTCTCAGCCGGACGGCCGAGCTGGTATCGATGCTGGATAAGCTTACACTGACGCAATTGGAACAGCCGCAATTATCTTCGCTCAGTCCGGCGGCATCTAAAGCTTGGTCGGCTTCTCACCAAAGCTGGACGGAGAGTGTGAAGGCGATGGAAGCCGGAGTAAAGGACAAAGAAGGACAGGCATTTCTCATAAAATTAATTCAATCCCTTAATTCCGCTGCCAAAGGACTTGAGGAATACGATAAAAAGCCGTCACAATCGCATTTGCAGGCTGTTCAAAGCGCTTTGATGGAAACGATTCTGACACAAAAGCAATGGTTTGAGTCTGTCAGCGCATTGTAATGAAAATCAAACCTAAGTATAATAGAAACAGGTGTCAATTAATGGCGAGAGGCGTTGAATCATGAAGAAAAACGGCTGGATTTTATTGCTTTTCCTCGTACTCGGATTGCTGGCAGGCGCATTGCTTGCGCGCTGGCTTGAACCGGTATCCGGATTATCCTTTTTGACCAAAACCATTCAAACCTCTTGGTCTCCTGCCGTCGATCTTTACGCTCTCCGCCTGGATCTCTCCATCCACCTTCAGATCAGCTTGCTTAGCATCATTGGAGTTGTCGTAGCTATTTGGCTATATCGCAAAATATGAACCGCAGCGGGCAGCTAGCCCATGCGGTAAGCAATAAAGGAGAGTAACGGGACAGTTGAAACCGAAACATGCCAACGAAGTGCAAATGCAACCGATTAGTCAGCTCGTGCTGGCATCGTCGTCTCCGCGCCGGAAGGAACTGGTCGCATCGCTGGGCCTTTCCTTGCCGGTTTATATTTTGCCCTCTGACGCTGACGAGTCTGTGCCTGAGGATTGGACCCCGGGGCATATCGTGGAGCAGCTGAGTCTGCGCAAAGCGCGGGCTACAGCGGCGATTTTGAGCGAGAGGCAGGAGGAGTCATCCTCCATCGTCGTCGGCGCTGATACGATTGTCGTCGTCGACGGCGATGTGCTCGGCAAGCCTAAGGACCGCAATGACGCCTTTGGGATGTTGAAGAGACTGCAAGGGCGTTCCCATGAAGTCTATACGGGAGTTGCCTGTTTGCCGACCGGGAATGGACAGGCTGTCGTCAAGCATCGTATGACCAAGGTCTATATGAAGCCGCTGGGCGATGAAAGAATCCTCAAATATATCGCAACGGGAGAATCGGATGACAAGGCTGGCGCATACGGCATCCAAGGTTACGGGGCGGCGAATGTCGACCGTATCGAAGGCTGCTATTTCAACGTCGTCGGTTTGCCGATATCGCTTTTGTCGGACATGCTTCTTGAATTCGGCATTGATGTATTTGAATCCTAAACGTCCGGCAAGAGACAGCAGTAACTAACTATTGAAATTAACAGGTATGATTGAAAACGATTGTTATTAAGAGTTGAGGGAAGGGATGGACATGGAGTCGCAAGGCGAGCTATTGCGCAATGTCCCCCATGATGAACGTCCAAGAGAGCGCATGATGCGATATGGGGCCGAAGCACTTAGCCATACGGAACTGCTAGCCATCCTGCTGCGTACGGGTACGAAGCGGGAATCGGCCGTTCATTTGGCTGGAAAAATTTTGAAGGAATGCGGCAATTTACGCAATTTGGTTGATATGAGCATGGACGAGTTGACGAGAATAAGAGGGATCGGACCGGCTAAAGCGGTGCAATTGCGTGCGGGCATTGAGCTCGGACGCCGAATTACCCGCAGCCGTCATGGCGAAACGGTCACGGTACGCAAGCCTCAGGATGCCGCCGATTATGTAATGGAGGATCTCCGTTACTTGAATAAGGAGCATTTCGTCTGCTTGTTTCTAAATACGAAAAACCACATTATTGCCCGGGAAACATTATCGATCGGCACGTTGAATGCCTCGCTTGTCCATCCGCGGGAAGTGTTCCGCGCGGCGATCAAATGCAGCAGCGCATCTCTAATTTGCGTTCATAACCATCCAAGCGGCGATCCGCAGCCTAGCCCCGAAGATATCTCGCTAACGAAGCGTCTGATGGAAGCGGGGGAATTAGTAGGCATTGAAGTGCTGGATCATCTGGTTATTGGAGATGGAAGGTTTATCAGTTTGAAGGAACAAGGTTATTTGTAATATAATAAGTGGGATTGTCGCAATTAGAAGGGAGCATTAACATGTTTGGTGGTTTTTCGAAAGATCTGGGTATCGACTTAGGAACGGCGAACACGCTGGTTTTTGTTAAAGGAAAAGGAATTGTAGTGAGGGAGCCGTCGGTTGTGGCCCTTCGTACGGATACAAAAACAATTGAAGCAGTAGGCGAGCAGGCGAAAAAAATGATCGGCAGAACGCCGGGCAACATTCGCGCTGTACGTCCGATGAAAGACGGCGTAATCGCTGATTTCGAGACGACTGCTACAATGATTAAATATTTCATTCGTTCAGCACAAAAGCAAAAGTCGCTTTTCCCGCGTCACCCGAACGTTATGGTTTGTGTTCCTTCCGGCATTACAGCTGTTGAGAAACGCGCGGTTGAGGATGCGGCAAAGCAAGCTGGCGCGCGTGAAGCTTATACGATTGAAGAGCCTTTCGCAGCGGCTATCGGCGCTGATCTCCCTGTATGGGAGCCTACAGGCAGCATGGTTGTCGATATTGGCGGCGGTACAACTGAAGTTGCTGTTATTTCCCTGGGCGGTATCGTAACGAGCCGTTCCATCCGTGTAGCCGGCGATGAAATGGATGAATCGATCATCCAGTATATCAAACGCTTCTACAATTTGATGATCGGTGAAAGAACGTCGGAGCAGCTGAAAATGGAAATCGGCTCCGCGTTGCCGCTTGATGCGCCTGAATCGATTGAAATTCGCGGCCGTGACCTTGTGACAGGCTTGCCGAAGACGTTGCCGATTACGGCTGAGGAAGTTACAGAAGCGTTGATGGATACAGTCAATGCTATAGTTGATGCGGTAAAAATCACACTTGAAAAATGCCCGCCGGAGCTTTCGGCAGACATTATGGATCGCGGCATCGTATTGACGGGTGGCGGAGCGCTGCTTCGCAATCTGGACAAACTGCTGGCTCGCGAGACAGGTATGCCTGTAATCGTAGCCGACAACCCGCTTGATTGCGTAGCTATTGGGACAGGTCGTTCGCTTGACCATATTCACTTGTTCAAAAACAGAAGCTCGTCACGTTCGAGACGATAATCTGGCAGCGAATGCCAAACGGAATTGTAAATGAAATAGGCAGGTGATTGAGCTGTTTAAGCTGTTTAGAAATAAGCGGATGTTCATGCTTATGTTCGGCTTTATACTGTTCATTGCGGTCATCGGTTTTTCGTTAAGCGACCGTAAAGAACTGACAATGCCAGAAAAGTTTCTTGGCGATTCCGTTGGTTTTGCGCAGAGTCTATTCTACAAGCCCGCTGGAATTATAGCGGGCTTCTTTGAGGATATCCGAAACTTGCGCACGATTCATGAGGAAAACGAACAGCTGAAACTGATGGCAGCCGCTTATGCGCGCGACAAAATTAATTATAATTTCATCGAGCAGGAAAATAAGCGTTTTAAAGAAGAGTTGGATTTCACGGAACGACAAGAACAGCTGTACAATTATAAATATCGAATTGCACAGGTTGTTGCAGTGAATAACGATACATCCAACCGGACGATGGTCATTAATCTGGGCTCCAAGAATGGCATTAAGAAAAATATGGCGGTCACGACGGTAGATGGCTTGATTGGTCTTGTTAGTGAGGTTCGCCCGTTTACGAGTACCGTTATGCCAATTACTGAGCTGGACGAGAAATCTCCGAATTCCAATTTAATTGCAGCGACAATTTTAGGCAAAATCGATTCTTTTGGTATCATAAGCAGCTATAATCAAGAAACGGATCGTCTCATGATGACGAAAATCGATGAGAAAGACAAAATGATTGTCGACGATGTCGTCATTACGTCAGGACTTGGCAATGTATATCCGCGTGGACTGGTCATCGGTACGGTAGAGAACAAGCAGGTAGGCGATTTTGGTCTTACATATACCGCATCGGTTAAGCTCGCAGCAAAATTTGACCATTTGACCGAGGTTTTTGTCGTTGAAGTTCAAGATATCGAGGATGCCGCGGAATGAACGGGATGAGCATCAATCGACTCATCGGCGTGATGTTGCTGCTATTTATCATTGAAGGCACGATTATGCCTTGGATTATACCGATTGATTTGGCTGGAAGAATCGTTCCTCACTTTACGTTTGTATTCGTCATGTATGCTTCTTTATACAGCAGCCGCCATACTGCCTTGCTGCTGGGAATTGGCTTCGGCATGCTGCAGGATGTCGTCTTTTTCGGACATTTGATGGGCGTACATGCCTTTGTTATGGGACTTATCGGATATTTTGCCGGATTGCTGCTGGAGCGCAAACGCAGTACGCTGCTGACGGCTCTATCGGTCATCGGCCTTGCTTGTCTGGTCAATGACACGTTCGTTTATTTTATTTACAAGGCATTCCGCATTACGAATGAATCTTATGCTTGGGCGCTTCTGGATCACATTCTGCCAAGTCTGTTCCTGCAGCTGGTCTTCGCTCTGGTCTGCTATGTGCCGGCCCGGAAGCTGTGCGAGAGTAATTGGTCGCGCGGTTCCGAAAAGGAAGAAGAATAAAAAAAACGGCTATAAGCAGGAATTCGGGCGTTGCGAAAAGAATGGAATACGTTGGGAGGGACAGACGTGACCGAGAAGCAGCATATCATGATAAAAGGCGTAAAGGAAGGTCTCGTTTTCCTTCTCGACGACCAGTGCGAGTTCGCCGTCTTAATGGATGAATTGCAATACAAGCTTGAAAAAACGCATCAGCAGCTGTTGACCGGGCCTTTGGTTCACGTTCATGTGAAGCTGGGGACGAGGCAGCTCGTCGACGAAGATAAAGAGCGGATTCGTTCGGTAATCCGGGCACAAGGAAATTTGATCGTGCAATCGGTCGAATCAGAAGTGCAGCCGGCCGATAAAATAGAGGGCCCGACCGGACCCCGTGTCATCACAGGCATGATCCGTTCCGGGCAAATGGTCGAGCATGACGGAGATTTGCTGCTGACAGGCGATGTGAATCCCGGGGGCACGATTTTATGCACGGGCGATATTTATGTGCTTGGCGCATTAAGGGGAGTTGCCCATGCAGGTGTTGGAGGGCGGACAGATGTTATTATCGCCGCCTCGCTTATGCGCCCGACGCAGCTGCGGATTGCGGAAGTGATCAGCAGACCGCCGGAGGAATGGATGAGCGGCGATGCCGCAATGGAATTCGCTTATTTGCAGGACGGCAGCATGCAGATTGACAAGATCACGCAGCTGT
Source organism: Paenibacillus radicis (ex Gao et al. 2016) (assembly GCF_014641555.1). Classification (GTDB taxonomy): domain Bacteria; phylum Bacillota; class Bacilli; order Paenibacillales; family Paenibacillaceae; genus Pristimantibacillus; species Pristimantibacillus radicis. The sequence continues at coordinate 19,870 of NZ_BMHY01000006.1, read as the reverse complement.
TCCGTTTACGCAATAATCCGATTATGTGAAGAGTGTGAAGAGGGGTGTGTAACGTATGGGAGAGGCAATCGTAATTACGTCCGGTAAAGGCGGAGTCGGCAAGACGACGACATCGGCAAATTTAGGTACGGCGCTCGCTCTGCTCGGCAAAAAAGTTTGCATGGTCGATACGGATATCGGCTTGCGCAATCTGGATGTTGTCATGGGGCTTGAGAACCGTATTATTTATGACCTGATCGACGTGGCCGATGGTCGTTGCCGGTTGAATCAGGCGCTGATTAAAGATAAGCGCTTTGATGAGCTGTACATGCTCCCGGCCGCTCAGACGAAGGATAAAAATGATGTTCAGCCCGATCAAGTGAAGCAAATCGTCCTGGAGCTAAAGCAGGATTTCGATTATGTCATCATTGATTGCCCGGCAGGCATCGAGCAAGGCTTCCGCAACGCTATTGCAGGTGCAGACCGCGCAATCGTTGTGACCACACCGGAGAATGCGGCAGTTCGTGACGCTGACCGTGTCATCGGACTTCTCGATAAAGAGAAGATCGCTTCGAAAATTATTATTAACCGGATTCGGAATAATATGGTGAAAACCGGAGATATGTTGGATATCGACGAGATTTGCCAAGTATTGGCGGTTGATTTGATCGGTATCGTACCGGATGATGAGAAGGTAATCAAGGCTGCCAACGCTGGCGAGCCGACGGTTATGGATCCTTCTTCGCGTGCGGCGATTGCCTATCGCAACGTTGCCCGCCGGATATTGGGCGATATGGTTCCTTTGATGCTGCTCGATGAGAAAGCTGGCGCCTTCAAGCGGTTCCGCAAGTTTCTTGGAATAGGATGATTGCCTTGTGCTTAACAAACTGAAAAAAATCGACTGGGGCATTATTGCTATCCTCGTCTGCCTGATGTTTATCAGCACGATTCTCGTCCGCAGTGCTACGCATAACAACGCCTTGTATCATAACTACGATGTAAAGACGCTTATCTACTATGGAATCGGGTTTTGCATCGCAATTATTGCGACTGTTTTCGATTACCGCATTTTGCTGAAGGGCTGGCATGTGCTGTATGGCATTGGTGTAACGTTGCTGATTTTGGTTTATTTTTTCGGTTCGGAAATAAACGGCGCCAAGGGCTGGTTTCAGCTTCCGGGTTTTTTGTTTCAACCGGCCGAAATTATGAAGATCATCATCATTATAGGCATCGCCTATATTATGGGCAGACGGCAAGGCGACAAGCTGACGTTCACGAAAGATTTGGTGCCGGTAGCGGCATTTTCTTTTCTGCCGTTCATGCTCGTTATGATTCAGCCGGACCTTGGCAATGCGATTATTTATTTAGTTATCGTTCTGGGTATGCTCTGGATCGGCAACGTTAAATATACGCATGTGCTTGTTGGTATGGCGACAGTTATCGCCGCAGTTATATTGTTCGTGTCCCTATTCAATACGTTTAACTCGCAAATTTACGACTATCTCGATCTTCACAAAAAGAAGCACTGGTACCAGCGGATCAACACATTCATAAATCCGGAGCAGGCGTCACAAGACGACAAGCATCAATCTGTCAACGCGAGAATCGCTATTGGCTCCGGGGGATTGAGCGGCGACGGCTATATGCAGGGTGATATGCTGAAGGGCAAATTTATCCCGTATCCGTATTCGGATTCAATTTTTGTTGTCGTTGGGGAGGAATTCGGGTTCCAGGGCTCAGCGGTGCTGCTGCTATTGTATTTCCTGCTTATATATAGGATGATTATCATCGCCTTCAAGTGTTACGATCAAAAGGCTTCATTTATCGTAATCGGTATTGCGACGATGTTCGTGTTTCAAATTTTCCAGAACATCGGGATGATGATCGGGTTAATGCCGATTACCGGTATTACCTTACCTTTTATAAGCTACGGCGGCACATCGCTGCTTCTAAATATGATTTCGATCGGTATTGTTTTCAGTATCAAAGCGCATCAGGAAAAATACGAGCTTGCCGATTAATCACGGGCGTTCGCACCTCTTACGGAGGAGCGGACGCTTTTTGCTTTTTCCCTTTAGCTCACCCGAATACTTGTCTCATTCTGCTCATAGATATGAGTAAATGAACAAGCTCTCGCAGCAGGCACGTTCGCTGCATGCCGGGGAGAGGGAGGAACTGCGATGAATGCGAAGGACGGTATACGCCAGCGTAGACAGGAGAAAATTAAGCAATTGCTCCAGCAGCAAGCCGTACAGCCAAGAAATGACCGGAGTGATTATAGAACGTCTGGGATTGGAGATTTTCCGGTGAGCCCGCCGGTTGGACGGCCGATTCGAGCGGAGGAACGGATAACGCATGAGTTGGACCCGGAGAGGCAATGGAAAACCAATCCGACTCCTTGGCTTGGTTGGGGAGTCGAAGAGGAGGGCGGCCGGGGCGGCAGCCAACGGGACCGGGATGAGAATTGGAATAGCGGCGGCTGGAATGGTTTTCGCAATGAGCTGAAGTGGAAGGTTATCGCTGCGGCGCTTTTGTTTGCAGGGATATGGGGGATGTACCAATATGATGCCGATTGGACGATCGAAGGCCGTGGTTTCGTGAAGGCTGCTTTGACGGAGGAAATGGATTTTGCAGCCGTAGCAGCGTGGTACAAGCAGACCTTTGCCGGTGCGCCGTCTTTCATTCCGATATTTGGTGACGAGACGAAGCCGGCACAATCTGCTGAGGGGGCTGTGCAATTGCCGGTCGTTTCTCCGCTTCCTGACGGTGCGCTTGTGAAGACATTCGCTGAACTGCTGGATGGGATTGAGCTTGCCGGTACGCCCAAAGAAAAGGTCGCCGCTGTTGAAACGGGGCGTGTGCTGCTTGTAACGGAGGATAGCAAAACGGGCGTTACGGTTGTAATTGAGCATGCGAACCAAAGAACGAGCATATATGCGAAGCTTGGGGCAGCGGGTGTGAAGGTGAATGATTGGGTAGAGGCGGGCGACGTAATCGGTACGCTGGGCGAATTGAGCGGGGACGAGCCTAACCTGCTTTATTTTAAAGTGAAGCAAAATGACCGTTATATCGATCCAGTGAGCGTGATACCGATTGATTAAATGGCTGGGCATCCGCTGGTCGTTTCATCCGCTGTTTGTGCTCGTTATGATTGCCTCTCTCGCGACCGGCTTTTTCTCAGAGCTTCTTACTTTGTTTCTGATCGTACTTGTTCATGAAGCGGGTCATGTTATTACAGCTAGGGCTTTCGGCTGGACCGTGCGGGAAGTAAAGCTGCTGCCATTCGGCGGAGTTGTTGAAGTCGATGACGCAAGCGGGCTCCCTGCAGGCCAAGAAGCGCTGGTGGCGATAGCTGGACCGCTGCAAAACTTATGGATGGGGCTGGCAGCATGGGGATGCGGCCAGCTTGGCTGGTGGGATGCCGAATGGGCGGAGTACGTATGGAAGGCCAATATGATGATTGGACTTTTTAATCTGCTGCCGATCTACCCGCTCGATGGGGGCAAGCTGCTGCAAGCGGCTTTCAGCTATGGCTTTAATTATTTTGCGATGATGAAATGGACGGCCCGCATCAGCATCGCGCTAAGCGCAATGATGATTGTTTTCTCGCTGTTGATTGCTTTCCGGCCAAACGGAGGCATTCAGTTGAATCTGCTGGCGATCGGCATTTTCTTGCTGCTGACTAACTGGACGTACTACCGCAACATTCCCTATTTATTCGTACGTTTTTTGATGCACCGCGACCGGGTCGCGGCCCGGGCAGCCGCGCGCGGCGCCTATGCGCGGCCGCTGTTTGTGAGCGGCAAGCAGCCGATCGGCTCGGTTATGCGTATGCTGTGGCGGGAGCAATACCATCTCGTCTACGTGATGGATCCAGGCGGCCAAGGGGCCAGAGTCGTTCCGGAGGAGCGGCTCATCGACCGCTACTTGACCGAGCGCGACCCTCATCGGGCGGTGATGGAGCTGATATGACTGCGTGGTTGCGGACTCCGTAGTTTCGGTTCATGTGACTCCGTAGTTTCGGTCCATGCTGCCGTTCGGACTCCGTAGTTTCGGTTCATGGGACTCCGTAGTTTCGGTTCATGCTGCCGTTCTTGGTTGAATAACGATCGCTAACTCGATCGAAAAGGCAACCATCGAAAAGTCATCCTGAACTCGAAACTACTCCGTCTGGTGGGGAAGGTCAATACCCGCTCATTATGCTAATTTACTGTATAGCTTTTGTTAATTCGATTTAACGAAGCAGGTTCGTTATTTAGAGAATGCAATTTCGCTAAAGTGAAATTAATAAAGACTAAAAATTGTGGAGCGAACCTAATTTCGCTACTCGAGAACCTAGGTTCTCGGATAACGAAATTAGGTTCGTTCTTTTTGTCGTCGCAGCCGATAGGGATTGCTGTAGCGAGTTTAGCTTCGCTAGATAGCGAAGCTGGTTCGCTGGAGAGAAAGTTAGTGGAGGAAATAAGGCGCATGGTGCGACTGTGGTAAGTCGAGCGTTGAGCTGGGGGAGCGAATATTGAATCTGGTAATCCTAGAGAAACTGGTTTCCGCATTGAGAAAAAGAAGAAGAAAACGAAAACGAAAATGAAAAAGAAGAAGAAAAAGATAGAGAAAAAGAAAAAGAAAAAGAAAAGAAGAAAGTTAGTTGGTCATAGAGAGTTCTGTAGCGCGATGCAATGATATGTCGAGTGAGGAGCTAGCAATAGTGAAAGTGAATAGTGGTGGTGAATGAAAGGTTGGCATAGAGAATTGGTTGCGCTGAAATGACAAAGTGAGTGTAGAAAAAGCTGGTGTGCAACGAGAGTTAAATTAAGTTTGGGGTGAGAGCAACATTCGCGCAGTTGAATTCGTAAGGTAAGTATGATTGAAGAAAATTCCATTTACTAAAACCGAAGAGCAACAGAACAAAGAGCAACAGAACAAAGAGCAACAGAACAAAGAGCAGAAGAACAACAGAGCAGCAGAGCAGCAGAGCAGACACTAGCGAAGAATGAAACAGCGAATAGTAGATGAGCAGTACCTCGGTCAGTGCTAGGTAAGCTTACATCCATTGGAGCAAGGGAGTGCTTTTTGGAGGCTGATTGTGAATATTTCTACTCTATGGCGAACGCGAAGTCATTGTTATGTGTTAAAATATTAGAAAAAAAGGCATGGCGGTGATGTTGGGGAATGAAGCAATTGTTAATGCACGGACACGGAGAGCTGCTGCAGACAGCGGTGCTTGAGGACGGGCGCTTAATTGAATTTTATATGGAGAGGTCGGAGAATAGCGGGTTAGTCGGGAATGTGTATAAGGGGCGGGTCGTGAATGTGCTTCCGGGCATGCAAGCGGCATTCGTCGATATCGGACTGAGTAAAAATGCTTTTTTGTACATAGATGATTTGCTGCATCCGCATTTGGAAAAACAAGCGGCGCAAAAACCCGCCATTCAGCAGCTTGTTCGGCCGGGACAAGAGCTGATCGTGCAGGTGATGAAAGAACCGCTTGGCGGGAAAGGCGCAAGGGTAACGACACATTTTACCCTGCCTGGCAGATGGCTCGTTTATATGCCGGCGGCCGGCTATGTGGGCGTGTCCAAAAGAGTGGGCAAGGAAAGCGAGCGGACCAGACTCAGGCTCATAGGAGAGCGGCTGCTCCAAGGCGAGGAAGGCATTATTTTGCGCACCGCTGCAGAAGACGAAAGCGAGCAGGCGCTTGCGGCAGACGTGGAGCAGCTCAGGCAGCAATGGAACAGTATTTCCGAGCGGGCTGCCAAGGCGCCGGTGCCCTCCGAGCTGCATCGTGAAGCAGGACTGCTGCGGCGCATTGTCAGAGATGCGATGACACATGCTATCGATGAGGTGTGGATTGACGATTCGTCGAGGCATTCCGAATTGCAGGCGCTTTTGCGGGAGATGACGCCGCAGCTGGAGCAGCGCCTGAAACTATACGAGCGTACCCCTGATAAGCCGTTATTCGAAGCTTTTGGAGTAACGGAGCAGGCAAATGCCGATTTTCAGAGGCGAATAAGGCTCTCGAGTGGCGGACTGCTCATATGGGAAGAAACGGAAGCGCTGACCGTCATTGATGTGAATACGGGGAAATTCACCGGTGATAATGATTTGGAGGACACTGTATTCAAGGCAAATATGGAAGCAGCGGATGAGATCGCGAGGCTTTTGGCCGTCCGGGACGTCGGCGGAATCATCATTATTGATTTTATCGATATGGAGGACGAGGGCAACCGGGAGCGCGTTATGTCGCGCATGTCAGAGTGGGCGAAGCGGGACCGGACGAAATGTGCCGTTCTGGGCTGGACAAGGCTTGGCTTGCTGGAGCTGACACGTAAAAAAGCGAGGGAAAACGCAACGCAGCAGTTGACCGTACGCTGTGAGGCTTGCGGGGGAAGCGGCAAGATAACGGTTGGGATCGGATAAAACAGGCAATAGTTGATCTAAACTATCTTTTATGCTAGAATGTTCTAGTATGTCTGATTAGGCTGTTATACAGTACAGATATGCAGATACCGCTCCGGTCGGGTACAAGCGTGTGGATCATAAGTCCATGCCACCTGGGTCAGGCGAGTCTTCGACAATAAGGAGGTGCACTATCTATGTTCGCAATCATCGAAACTGGCGGCAAGCAATACAAAGTTCAAGAAGGCGATGTTATCTACATCGAGAAATTGGACCAAACCGCAGGCGAAAACGTAACGTTTGATCGTGTCTTGGCTGTGTCCAAAGGCGACGGTCTGGTTACTGGAGCTCCAGTTGTTTCTGGCGCTACGGTTTCCGGCAAAGTCGAGAAACAAGGCAGAGGCCAAAAGATCATCGTATACAAATACAAAGCCAAAAAGAACTACCGTCGCAAACAAGGTCATCGTCAACCGTACACAAAAGTAACGATCGAGAAAATCCAAGCGTAAGAGGATTTCTAGATGATAAACGTTACATTTGTACGAAATGCCGTTGACAGACGGATTATATCTTTCGCTGTCGAAGGACATGCGAAATATGCCAAGCCCGGCAAAGACATTGTCTGTGCTGGCGTATCGGCCGTCTCGGTCGGTACGGTCAATGCCATTGAGGCGTTGACGCAAGTCGAATTGCCGTGCTCCATGAAGAACGGCTGGTTGTCATCGGATATTCCGGTGCACCCCGATCGGGAGACGGACGACAAAATTCAGCTGCTGCTGGAAGCTATGGCAGTTATGCTGGCAACAATCGCTGAATCTTACGGCAGAAATGTCGTAATTGGCGAACTTCTTTCATGAAGGAGGGAAACACCATGTTGAAACTGAATCTTCAGCTTTTCGCTTCGAAGAAAGGTGTAGGTTCCACAAAGAACGGTCGCGACAGCCAATCGAAGCGCCTTGGCGCTAAACGTGCGGACGGTCAAGTCGTATCTGCGGGCAGCATTTTGTTCCGTCAACGCGGAACAAAAATTCACCCAGGCAACAATGTGGGTATCGGCAAAGATGACACGTTGTTCGCGAAAGTGGAAGGCGTCGTTAAGTTCGAGCGTTGGGGACGCGATCGCAAAAAAGTGAGCGTATATCCAGTTGACTTGGCTCCGGTAGCCGCAGCAGTAGAAGCCTAATAGCAGCAAGTGGCCCGGCCTGAATGATAGGCCGGGTTTTTTTGATTGTTTTTGCGCTTCGGGGTTAGTCTAGAGAGTCGTTGAATCGGCAGTTGCCGGTCAACTATTTCAGCGGAAGGCGCCATCATGCTATACTGGATAATATAGGAAACGAGCAGAAAGTGGGATCACACATGGATCGCTTATCTATTGCGAAGCGGTGTGCTGCGGCATCCATATTGCTGCCAGCGGCCGCCGTCCTTATTTGGCCTCATCAGTATTGGTTGCTTGCGCTATTTCTCGGTTGGCTGACGGGAGCCGCTGTTTTATGGGTATGGGCTGAACGGAGAGGACATTCCGAGCGGATGACTCAAACGATACATAGTCTGCAGGCGTCCGGTATTCGAACGCTGAATCATCACCGGCATGACTGGATGAATGATTTGCAGGTATTGTACGGCTATATCCGAATGCAGAAGCTGGATAGAACCGCGGACTACGTGGAGAAGATAAAGGACAGAATGGTAGCTGAGAGCAACATTGCGAAGCTTGGGGTTCCATCACTGGTCAGCTATATCCAATCGTTCCGCACCATTACGAATTCCTTGCAATTGCAAGTGAAAAACGAGCAGAATATTCAGTTGAATGAATGGCCCGATGGTGGACAGCCGATTGCAGATACGCTGATCAAGCTAATTAGCGCCTATCGGCTGGCAGTCAAAACAGGCTACGGAGACGCAGCGGTTTTGACAATCGAGCTGACGCGGAACGAGGATGGCGTCTTATACGCTTCCTTCTATTATGCAGGCGAGATCAACGGGGAACAGCATTTGGCTGATCAAATAAAAAAGCAGTTGGAAGGCGCGCTGCTGCAGCCGGTCGAATTGGACCGTCCGCAGGAGAAAATTGTGCTAAAGGCGGAATTGAGCGCTTGAACGGAGGCACAGCATGTTTGTCGATAAAGCGAAAATATTTGTAAAAGGCGGCGACGGGGGCAATGGCATCGTCTCTTACCGCCGTGAGAAATACGTACCTGAGGGCGGACCAGCAGGCGGCGACGGAGGAAAAGGCGGCAACGTTATTTTCCGTGTAGATGAAGGTTTGCGCACGTTGATGGATTTTCGCTACCAGAAGCATTTCAAAGGTCCGGCCGGTGAGCGGGGCAAAGTAAAAAGCATGCATGGCGCCAGCGCAGACGATATGATCGTCCGGATTCCGCCGGGCACTGTTATTGTCGATGACGATACGCAACAAATTATCGCCGACATGACGCGCCATGGCCAAGAAATAATCGTTGCCCGCGGCGGACGCGGCGGACGGGGCAATACCCGCTTCGCTACGATTAACAATCCGGCGCCGGATATTTGCGAGAACGGCGAAGAAGGCGAAGAGCGCTGGGTCGTTCTGGAGCTGAAGGTAATGGCGGATGTTGGTCTTGTCGGGTTTCCAAGCGTAGGGAAATCGACGCTTCTGTCGGTCGTATCCGGCGCGAAGCCGAAGATCGGCGCCTATCATTTTACGACGATTACGCCTAATCTAGGTGTTGTTGACGTTGGTGATGACCGAAGCTTCGTAATGGCCGATTTGCCTGGTCTTATTGAAGGGGCCAGCGAAGGCGTGGGACTTGGCCACGAGTTTCTTCGACATGTCGAGCGGACGCGGGTAATTATCCACGTTATTGATATGGCGGGCTCGGAAGGCCGCGATCCTTTCGAGGATTGGCAGAAGATCAACGAGGAGCTTAGCCTCTACAATGAGAAGCTGAAGGACCGCCCGCAAATTATTGCTGCGAACAAAATGGATATGCCGGAAGCGGCGGACAATCTCGAGCTGTTTAAGCAGCAGCTTGATGAGGTTCGCGGCGAGCGGGAATATATCATCGTACCGATTTCCTCGCTCACGAAGCAAGGTATTCAAGAGTTGCTTTACAAAGCGGCAGATACGCTGGACACCGTACCTCTGGAGCTAGATATCGAAGAAGTGAAGGATGTCGCGGAACGGAAAGTATTCAGCTTCGAGAAACGCGAAGATTCATCGTTTACGATTCGCAGAGAAGACGAAATTTACGTCGTTGAAGGCAAATCGATCGAAGGCTATCTGAAGCGTATGAATATGAACTCTTACGACGCGATTATGCGTTTTGCGCAAATTATGCGTAAAATGGGCGTTGACGCGGCTCTTCGGAAAAAAGGCGCGAAGGATGGGGATACGGTGCAAATCGCCGACTTCACCTTTGAGTTTTTTGAAGGAAATGATTATTTGGGTTAAACGGCAATGTACCGTTCAAAAAGTCTGGAACACGCCTCAGTGCGTCGTTTCCAGGCTTTTTTTGTGTTGAACTCCGCATCGTGTTCCGGGAGGCGCACGCGGTGCGAAAAAGGGGGTGGGAAAAATTGTGACGATATTCTGGCATAAAACGCAAATTCTCGGCATGTCCTGACACACTTCAAAGCTTTTATACTAAGAAGCGGAAGACCATGGAAGCGCTTACTAAATAAAGGAGGGATTTAAACTTATTGTCATTTTTTCGGGGAAGGCGTGTCTTTTGTAAAAAACGTTGCAGCAACGCAGGACCGCATCAAACCAAACCTAATTTGGGAGGAATGAAATAATGGAATCTGTTTATTGGAGTGAAAGAAAACGAACGGCGGGGAAGAGGCTGCTGGCACAATTGCTAGTTACGGCTCTTTTGCTAACGCTGGTGTCGGCCTTGACGGAGAGGCAGGCTCACGCCGCGGGCTCCTATCTGTTGTCATTAAACCGGACAGCCTATGCATCATCGGTGGAGGGTGCTAACGCAGCCCATCTTGCCGTAGACGGCAGCACCGGAACGCGTTGGGGAAGCAAGTGGGGCGAAGATCCGCAATGGATTTATATCGATCTCGGGGCGGCTGCTGCCGTTGACCGGGTCAAGATCCAGTGGGAAGGTGCTTACGCCAAGTCTTATAAAATCCAAGTGTCCAATAATGAGATGACTTGGACTGATCTGTACAGTACGACGACGGGAGACGGCGGCATAGATGATATTCCGGTATCCGGCAATGGCCGGTACGTCCGTATTTACGGCACGGAGCGGGCTTTGCCTGCTTATGGCTACTCCATTCTGGAGCTGGAGATTTACGGCACAGGAGGCGCGGGTACACCGCCGTTGGAGTACGGTCCTAACATTGCACAGGGTAAGGCGGTAACGGCTTCCTCATTTGAGGAATCGGGTTACTTGCCGCCGGGCTCCACACTGCCTGCGAATGCCGTCGACGGCAATCCGGGAACACGGTGGGGATCCAATCATACGGATAACGAATGGTTTACGGTAGACCTTGGAGCATCCCACACGATTGGGCGCATTGTGCTCAACTGGGAAGCTGCTGCAGGACGCGCCTTTGATATTCAGGTTTCACCTAACGGCTCGCAATGGACAACCGTCTACCGGGAGTTGAAGGGCGCGGGCGGCAAGCAGGACATTCAAGTGTATACGAGCGGACGTTATGTCCGAATGAACGGTATTGCGCGGGCGACAAGCTTCGGTTATTCGCTTCTGGAATTTGAGGTTTATGATTACATTCCGGGCCATCCGCAGCCGACGTATACGATTCCGTCGCTGCCGACACCTTCGACTGTTCAAGTTGGACAAGGCAGCTATTTAATCAATGATATTAAAATGCCGCAGCCGAAATTTCCGACTTACAAGTCTTCGAATGTCAATACACCGATTCAATCCAATGACTGGTGGCAGTCGATGCTCATTAAGCCTTTTGGCGATTATCTCATTACATTGCCTTTGAAAATGAAATACTTCCCGCAAGGCCTTGGTATTCTGAACCCTGGCACAGGCTGGATGAACGGCGACGGCTCAGCCGTAAATGCAGACGGCAATCCTGATCTGTACGTCATGGCCGGCAATATCGATTCGTCCAAAATGGCCAATCGCGTAACGGGCTACACCGACTGGTCCGTTGATGCAGTTATTAGCGATAACGCCACGGATAAAATGAAAACGACGATCGTCAAAGGATCGCCTTATGTCTACAGTACCTTCAGTGATCCGAGCTCGGCGGAAATTTACTCGCCGCTCATTACGGGCGTATACAATTCCAGCGGCGCAGCGGTGCTTGCTGCTGACGGCTCAACCGTTACAACCGACCATCTGCGCGTCACGGTTGTAAATACAGATGGCCGTCCTAGCGGAACGCCGCAAACGCGTGAATACGGCATTTTCGCCCCTCCGGGCACTGTATTTACGAAAGCAGGGGCTAAAATCAAAATTCAGCTGGGCAGCGGTCAAAATTATTTATCGGTAGCTTCGCTTCCTTCCGCCGCCGATTTGAATTACTATTACCAGCATGCTTACGCGTTCGTAACGGGAACTCAAGTGAGCTATGACTACAATGATACGACTTCGCTGGTTACAACGAATTTCAACGTGACGACCGAGCTTAAGCGGACAGGTTTCTCGAATCAGACGCTATTGGCACTTTACCCGCATCAATGGAAGGTGACGACTTCGCCGCTTACGGCGCTCACGTATCCTTCGATCCGCGGTACGCTTAAAGTAAGAGAGGGCAATTCCTTTACGACCGTTGACCGGTTCTATGGCATCGTGCCGCAATTTACACAGCCGGACAATCCGGAATACAACCGGACGCAAATGGTCTCGTATTTGAAAAATCTAGATGAAGAAACGTCAGGCAACCTGATGGCGGCAGATGCTTACTGGCAAGGAAAGAGATTGCATCCGCTGGCTATGGGCGTATTGGCTGCGAACGAAATGGGAGAAACGGCGTACCGGGATAAATTTTTGGCCCGTATGCGTACGATATTGGAAGACTGGTATACGTATACGCAAGGCGAGCCGGACTACTTCTTCTATTACAACTCGGATTGGGGCACAACATACTACAAGACGAGTGAATTTGGAGCGAATAGCGGCATTACGGATCATCATTTTACGTATGGATATTTCGTATTTGCTTCGGCGGTGCTGGCCACATTCGATGACAGCTTCCGCACGCAATACGGTGAAATGGTTAATCATCTGATTCGCGATTACGCGAACCCGTCCCGTACAGATTCGCAGTATCCGTTCTTCCGCAGCTTTGACCCGTATCAAGGCCATTCATGGGCCGGCGGGTATGCAGACAACGACAGCGGCAACAATCAGGAAGCGGCCGGAGAATCGTTGTTTGGCTGGGTAGGCCAATATATGTGGAGTTTGCTGACCGGTGATACAGCATTCCGCGATGCGTCGATCTACGGCTTTACGACTGAATTAAAGGCCGTTGAGCAATACTGGTTCAACTATGACGGTGACAACTGGCTGCCGGAATGGTCGCATAAATCGGTTGGACAAGTGTATGGTTCTTCGTATTTCTATGGAACGTTTTTCAGCGGATTGCCGGTTCATATCTATGGGATCCACTGGCTTCCGACATCGGAATATTTAACGAGCTACGCCTTGAATCCGGGCAAAGCGGCATCGCTATACAACGGATTTGTAACGGATAATGGCGGTCCGGAGACGGAATGGCAGCACATTGTGTGGCCGATTCAAGCACTCAGCAATCCGCAAGCGGTAATTGCCAAGTGGAATGCTTCGACGATGCAGAAAAATGAAATTTTCAATACGTATTGGTTCGTTCATAATATGGCTTCGCTTGAAGAGCGTACGAAAGAGGTGTACGCAACAGGCTGGAGCAGCGCAACCGTGTACAAAAAAGGAAATGCGTATAAAGCTGTCGTCTGGAATCCGACATCTCAACCCGTTACGGTAACGTTTAAAAATGCTTCCGGCGGCACAACGGGCATGGCAGTCGTGGGCGCTAAGTCGCTCGTCACTGTCAATCCACTGACTAATTCCAACGTTTCCGATGATTGGGCTGAAATTGGAGAAGGCGGGGAAGAAGGTGGAGGTGGAGGCGAAGGCGGTGAAGGCGGAGGTCCTGGAGCTCCTGGAACTAATATTGGACAAGGGAAGACGGTAACGGTTTCCTCGACTCAGGTGCCGTTTGCAGGGGCTAATGCGGTTGACGGCAGCGCGGAAACGAGATGGGCATCCGAGGCTGGGGTTGACCCGCAATGGCTGACTATCGATCTCGGAACGTCACAGCCGATCGGCAAAGTGAAGCTGAATTGGGAAACGGCGTTTGGCAAGTCGTATCAAATTCAAGCTTCCGATAATGGCACGACGTGGACTGATCTTTATTCCACGACTACCGGTGACGGAGGCATCGATGAATTGACGGTAAACGGAAGCGGCCGGTATGTACGCGTCAATATGACGGAAAGAGGAACAATTTACGGCTATTCGCTGTATGAAGTTGAGGTTTATGGACAAACAACAACGGCACCGTCTACTTTGTTGTCGCTTAACAAAGCGGCTTCTGCATCGACCGTTCAGGAGCCTTTTGCAGCAGTGTCTGCTTTTGACGGAGATCCGGGCACTCGCTGGGGTTCGGCAACAGGTGCCGATCCGCAGTGGATTATGGTCGACCTGGGGCAATCCCGTCAAATAACGGGCGTTAAGCTGGAATGGGAGACTGCACACGCCAAATCCTATCAAATCCAGGTATCTTCGAATGGCACGACGTGGACTGATTTATATGCTACAACAAATGGGAACGGAGGAGCCGAGCAGTTGACGGTTAACGGCAGCGGACGTTATGTTCGGATGTACGGTACAGAACGTGCAACGGCTTTCGGATACTCGTTATGGAATTTTGAAGTGTACGGCAGCTAAAGGTTTCATTGAAGGAGACGGCGAAAAGCCGTCTCTTTTTTTGTATGTTGGCAGATTAGCAACATTCCAACTGATATAGATATCACGGCCTTTCCTCAAAATGTAAAAATACAGTTTGTCAGCCTGATTTTCGACGATTTAGCGCATCAAAATGTAAAAGTGCAGGCTGATTAGTCTAAAAGGCATGAATGGGGCGACTTTGACGATTTTAAAATGTACTTTTGCATTTTGAGCGTAATTTGGGAGCTTTTGAGGCCAAACAAAATGCACTTTTGCATTTTGTTTCTCTGTTAGCGCAGCTGAAACTAGTTTGTGGGCGGATGAGGGGCTTCTATTTTAGGCGGGAAAAAGGTAGAGCTCACTGTAGCGGATTTATAGAGAGGCAAGCAATAAACCTATTGCCGCAGGGGAAAGATTCCGATATAATGTCCATTATAGAAGAACATTTGTCTTTGTAGGGAGGACGAATAGTGACGCAACGTTATTATGTCGTTCGGGAAGATATGCTGCCTGAGGCGATTATGAAGACGATCCAGGTAAAAGAGATGCTCGGGCGGGGCGAAGCCGCCACGGTGCATGAGGCTGTTGAGCGGGTAGGCTTAAGCCGAAGCGCTTTTTATAAGTATAAAGATGGCGTATACGCGCTGCATGAGCTTGAACGGGAACGCATCGTCACGATATCGATGGATTTGGAGCATCGGTCGGGCGTATTGTCCAAGGTACTTAGCCTGGTGGCGGGACTTGAGGGTAACGTGTTGACGATGAATCAGAGCATTCCGCTGCAAGGCTACGCGAATGTGGTGATTTCGGTCGACATTTCGCAAGTAACGGGAGATCTATCCTCGCTCATCGAAGTCATTCGCAGCCAGCAAGGGGTGCGCAAAGCTTCCGTAATCGGGCAGGGTTAATGCAATAATAAACAATATACGAGACGATTGATTTGTGGAGGGAATGTCATGAAGCCAGTTAAAGTTGGATTGCTTGGTCTTGGTACGGTTGGGACCGGCGTCGTACGGATCGTGGAAGGACATCAAGAGGATTTGCAAGGTCAGGTCGGATCCCCGATCGTCATTGAGAAAGTACTCGTTCATAACAAAAATAAAGCGCGCAGCATTTCAATCGATTCGTCTAAGCTGACCGAGGATCCGTGGGAAATTATCCACCATCCCGACATTGACGTTATCGTTGAAGTCATGGGCGGCATTGCACATACGAAGGAATATATTATGGAAGCGCTGGCCAGCGGCAAGCATGTCGTGACGGCGAACAAAGATTTAATGGCGCTGCACGGCAAAGAGATTCTGGCGAAGGCGCATGAACATAACTGCGACGTTTTCTATGAAGCTAGCGTTGCCGGAGGCATCCCGATTATTCGAACGCTGATTGATGGCTTTTCTTCCGATCGCATTACGAAAATTATGGGCATTGTGAACGGTACAACCAACTATATTTTGACCAAAATGAGCCAAGAAGGCGCATCGTATGACGATGTGCTGAAAGAGGCGCAGGAGCTTGGCTACGCGGAAGCTGATCCAACCTCCGACGTGGAAGGGCTGGATGCTGCCCGTAAAATGACGATTTTGTCGACGCTTGGCTTCCGCGCGAACGTGGATCTGAACGATGTTTCGGTACAGGGAATGTCCAAAGTGAGCAAAGACGACATTCTGTATGCGAAGCGCCTTGGCTATGAAGTGAAGCTTCTGGGTATCGCGGAGCGTCAGGATGATGAATTCAGCATTAGCGTACAGCCGACTATGGTGAAGAAATCTCATCCGATTGCTTCCGTCAACGGCGTATACAACGCGGTGTATGTGTATGGCGAAGCGGTAGGCGAGACGATGTTCTACGGTCCGGGAGCGGGCGAGCTGCCGACAGCCACGTCCATTGTAGCCGACCTCGTTGCCGTTGTTAAAAACTTGAAGCTAGGCGTGAACGGCAAGCAAGGCGTAGTGGCCTTTAAGGAGAAAAAGCTGAAATCTGACGAGCAAATTTCTTCGAAATATTTTCTGCTGCTGCATGTAGACGACCGGGCGGGCGTATTGGCCCGTATTACACAAGTGTTCGCTGATTTCGAGGTAAGCTTGGAGTCCGTTCTTCAGCAGCCAAACCCATCGAATCCGGAAGCCGAAATTATCGTGATTACGCATGATGCGAACAAAGCGGCCATCAATAAAGTGCTGCAGAAATTTGAATCGCTTGATGTGATCCGCAAGGTGAAGAGCGTCTATCGCGTAGAAGGCTAATACAAATCTAATCGAGGCAAAAGGAGCTTTACCCGCTATGAAACGAGTATTAGTAAAAGTGCCGGCAAGCACAGCTAACCTGGGTCCCGGCTTTGATACATTGGGCATGGCACTCTCCCTCTATGCATGGATCGAGATGTCGCCGGCGAAAGAAACGACGTTCCGCCTGCATGGCGAGCAGATGCAAGGACTGCCAACTGATAAAACCAATCTGCTCTATAAAGTGGCACAGCTGGTGTTCAAGGAAGCGGGCGTGCAAATGCCTGAGCTTCATATTGAAATGTACAGCGAAATTCCGTTAACGAGAGGTCTTGGCAGCAGCGCGTCTGCAATCGTCGGGTCTTTGGTTGCGGCTAATGCGCTAATCGGCAGTCCGTTAAGCGAAGACAAGCTTTTTCAAATCGCGACTTCACTTGAAGGACATCCCGACAACGTTGGCGCTTCTCTATTCGGCGGCATCGTTGTCTCTGCCTGGGATGGCGAGCAAGCCGATTATGTACGGCTTGCTCCGCATCCGAAGCTGGAGACGCTGGTTGCTATTCCAGCGTTTCAATTGTCCACAGAGAAGGCACGCCATGCGCTGCCTTCTCAAGTAAGTATGGCCGACGCTGTCTTCAACGTCGGCCGCAGTTCACTGCTCGTCGCCGCTTTGGCTAGCGGCGAGCTTGGTCTGATCCGTCATGCGATGCGCGATCGGCTGCACCAGCCTTACCGGGCAGCGCTTATTCCCGGCATGACGGCTATTTTGGAGTGCGCTGCCGATAATGGCGCGCTTGGTGCTGCGCTCAGCGGAGCTGGACCGACGCTGATCGCGTTCGTGGAAGCGGACAGCCCGCGCAAAGCGGAGCTGGAGCGTTTTCTGGTGGAGACGCTGCAGCGCGAAGGCGTGTCGGCAGAGACGATGTGGCTGAAGCCGTCTGTGTCAGGGACGGAAGTTCGAGTTGAGGAAACGAATGCCGACAGTGTAAATGACGGAACGACGTTAATGTCGCGAATTAAAGGAGAGGTTGTTCAATGAATACGAGCATCGCGCTATTGCCAGCGGGCTCCGTCTCCGATGAAGCGGCGAAAAAGCTGTTCGGCAATGAAAAGGTAACTTGGAATCATCATCGTTTGATCGCTGACGTGTTCCTGTCTACGGTCAATAACGTTAGTCAATACAGCATTATTCCGATCGAGAACACGATCGAGGGCTCGGTCAGCCTGCATATGGATTGGCTCGTGCATGAGGTTGATTTGCCGATTCAGGCGGAGTGGGTGTACCCGTCTATTCAAAATTTGATCGGCCGACGTTCTGAGTTGACCGGTGCGGATGGCGAGCTCGATTTGAGCAAAATCAAAAAAGTGTTCAGCCATCCGGTTGCAATCGCCCAATGTCTTCAGTTTCTGCGTGCGGAGATGCCGCAGGCAGAGAAGGAGACGGTAGGCAGCACCTCCGAGGGAGTCCGCATTGTTCGCGACAATCCCGAGAACGGCTGGGCGGCTATCGGCACGGCAACGGCGGCTGCGAATCAGCAGCTCGATGTGCTTGCCAGTGAAATTACCGACCATAACAATAACTTTACCCGTTTTCTGCTTGTCGGCAACGAACCGTTCACGGCAAGGGAATCGGCTACACGGAAGACGAGTATTCTGATTACGCTGCCCGATGATTTTCCGGGTGCGCTTCACCGGGTGCTGTCTGCGTTCGCTTGGCGGAAAATCAACTTATCCAAAATCGAGTCCCGTCCAACAAAACGGCAGCTCGGTACGTATTATTTTTACATCGATATCGACATGGCACTGGATACGGTGCTGCTGCCATCGGCGCTTGAGGAGATTGAGGCGCTGGGCTGCCAGGTTCGCATTCTCGGCAGTTACCCAAGCTTTACGTATGAGCAGTTGAGCTAGCAGCCATTTTTGCTCAAAATGTACTTTTACATGTTGCTGCAATAAACCGATGAAATATATGAGAAGGTGCTCCGCTGTGCGCGGGGTGCCTTTTTTTATGAAGATGCAAGCCATATTTTTGTATTTTTTCGTATTTACGAAGATTCAGCTATTTTTTTTCGAATAAGTTGGAGACACCTGCCCATGTTCTGCATAGGATGTAATGATTAGCGGGGCATTAGCCTTGACTGTGGTACAAAGAACGTGACAGGAGGTTTTCGGCGAGTGAAAATTTATGTCGTGAAGCAAGGCGATACATTGTATTTTATTAGCCAGAAACATAATGTGTCGATTGAAGAGATTTTGAAACTGAATCCAACGATAACGAACCCGGATGCACTGGACGTTGGTACGAAGCTGAAAATTCCGTCCTCGCATGGCGGAGGTGTTGGGGACATTATGCATCAGCATGTCGTGAAGCAAGGCGATACGCTCTGGAAGCTGTCCAAAGCATGGGGTGTGCCGCTGGCTGATATGATCAAAGCCAACCCGCAGCTGAAAAATCCGAATGTGCTGCTGACCGGCGAGATCGTCAACATTCCGAAAGCAGGCCATGCATCGGTTGAATTGCCGGCCGCAGGCACCGGTTCAGCTCATCATCCGCTGCATCCGATGTCAATCGTGCAGGGCGTTCAAAACTTGGTGGGCGGTAAAAAGCCGACCGGTCCGATTCAAGGGAAAACGAATACGGCACCAATAGCGCCAGCGCAAGTTGCCCCGGTTGCTCCGATCAAGCAGCCTACAGGTCCGGTTATAGATAAAAAACCGACAGCTCCTATTGTGAAGCCTGTGGAACCCGCTAACATTCCAGCTCCTCAACCGGCTGCAGTAAAGCCAAATAAGCCGCTTCCGGTTGAAAAGCCTCTTAAGGCTGAAAAAGCAGAAAAGGCTGGTAAAAAAGCGCTGCCGATCCAGAAAGAGCTGAAGCCAAGTGTCGACTTGTTCAAACAAAGTAACATTCCGGCTATAGAAGCTTCTTCTAACACGAGTCCGATTTTTGGCAATTATGGATATGGTCACGGTGAGCATGTTTCGCCAGTCCATACGGGGTATGGCTACGGCAACGG
The DNA here is from genome assembly GCF_014641555.1 of Paenibacillus radicis (ex Gao et al. 2016). Taxonomy (GTDB): domain Bacteria; phylum Bacillota; class Bacilli; order Paenibacillales; family Paenibacillaceae; genus Pristimantibacillus; species Pristimantibacillus radicis. Next base: position 361 of record NZ_BMHY01000006.1, on the reverse strand, counting down.
AATTATGCCAGTTGCAAATTCAAACATCGGTCCGTCGAACATCGGCCCGTCGAACATTGGTCCGTCGAACATTGGTCCATCGAACATTGGTCCATCGAACATTGGTCCATCGAACATTGGTCCATCGAACATCGGCCCGTCGAACATCGGTCCGTCGAACATCGGTCCGTCGAACATTGGTCCATCGAACATTGGTCCGTCGAACATTGGCCCTTCGATATGCCCGCCTGGCATGATGCCTGTAGCTCTTGGCGGTTATGGCAATTACGGTTGGGGACATCAGGCAGTATCACCTGCTAATGTTGGCCCAGAATCGACAGGCGGATATGGTTACGGCAGCTGGGGACCAAATGCAGTATCG
>NZ_BMHY01000005.1:535032-535458 GCF_014641555.1 Paenibacillus radicis (ex Gao et al. 2016) | reverse complement strand
GATATCGCCACCGTTCCGCCGGACAGAGCTACCGTACCACTTGAGATAGCTACTGTTCCTCCAGTGATCGTTGCTCCTAGAATCGCAGTCAACGTACCCGCTGTGATCGTCGCTCCCGACACTGCTGCCAACGTACCCGTTGTGATCGTTGCTCCGAGCAATGCTCCCAATGTTCCGCCTGTGATTGTTGCCCCAGAGACAGCAACCGTCCCTCCAGATATCGCCACCGTTCCACCGGACAGAGCTACCGTACCACTTGAGATGGCTACTGTTCCTCCCGTAATCGTTGCTCCGAGGATCGCAGTCAGGGTACCTGCTGTGATTGTTGCTCCCGACACTGCTGCCAACGTACCTGTCGTAATCGTTGCACCGAGCAACGCCCCCAACGTTCCGCCTGTAATTGTTGCTCCGGAGACCGCTACCGTC
>NZ_BMHY01000005.1:461271-535002 GCF_014641555.1 Paenibacillus radicis (ex Gao et al. 2016) | reverse complement strand
GATATCGCCACCGTTCCGCCGGACAGAGCTACCGTACCACTTGAGATAGCTACTGTTCCTCCAGTGATCGTTGCTCCGAGGATCGCAGTAAGTGTACCTGCGGTAATTGTTGCTCCCGACACTGCTGCCAGCGTACCCGTCGTAATCGTCGCTCCGAGCAACGCTCCCAACGTGCCACCTGTGATTGTCGCTCCCGAGACCGCAACTGTTCCGCCGGACAGAGCCACCGTGCCGCTTGATATGGCTACTGTTCCTCCCGTGATCGTTGCTCCAAGAATCGCAGTCAGAGTACCTGCGGTAATTGTTGCCCCTAAAACGGCCGCCAACGTACCTGTCGTAATCGTGGCTCCGAGCAACGCTCCCAACGTTCCGCCCGTGATGGTCGCCCCAGAGACCGCTACCGTTCCTCCAGATATCGCCACCGTGCCGCCGGACAGAGCCACCGTGCCACTTGATATGGCTACTGTTCCTCCTGTGATCGTTGCTCCGAGGATGGCAGTTAGGGTACCTGCGGTGATCGTCGCTCCCGACACAGCCGCTAATGTACCCGTTGTTATCGTCGCTCCTAGCACAGCCGCCAGCGTACCTGTTGTGATCGTTGCTCCGAGCAACGCTCCCAATGTTCCGCCTGTGATTGTTGCCCCTGACACAGCTGCCAGTGTACCCGTTGTAATCGTTGCTCCTAGCAACGCTCCCAATGTGCCACCTGTTATTGTTGCTCCAGAGACCGCTACGGTTCCTCCCGATAGAGCCACCGTGCCGCTTGATATGGCTACAGTTCCTCCCGTGATCGTTGCTCCGAGGATTGCCGTTATCGTCCCTGCTGTAATTGTTGCTCCCGACACAGCCGCCAGTGTACCTGTTGTGATCGTCGCTCCGAGCAATGCTCCCAACGTTCCGCCTGTGATTGTCGCTCCCGAGACCGCTACCGTTCCTCCAGATATCGCCACTGTTCCGCCCGATATCGTTGCTCCAAGAATCGCAGTGAGAGTACCTGCTGTGATTGTTGCCCCTGACACAGCTGCCAATGTACCCGTTGTTATCGTTGCCCCGAGCAACGCTCCTAACGTACCGCCGGTGATCGTTGCTCCAGAGACCGCTACCGTCCCTCCAGATATCGCCACCGTGCCGCCAGACAGAGCCACCGTTCCACTTGAGATGGCTACTGTTCCTCCAGTGATCGTCGCTCCTAGAATTGCCGTTATCGTCCCTGCTGTGATTGTCGCCCCTGACACGGCTGCCAACGTACCCGTTGTTATCGTTGCCCCGAGCACGGCCGCCAGCGTACCTGTTGTAATCGTAGCTCCGAGCAAAGCCCCCAACGTTCCACCTGTGATCGTTGCTCCCGAGACCGCTACCGTCCCTCCAGATATCGCCACCGTTCCGCCGGACAGAGCCACCGTGCCACCCGACAACGCTACGGTTCCTCCAGTGATCGTTGCTCCGAGGATCGCAGTTATCGTCCCTGCTGTAATTGTTGCCCCTGAAACTGCCGCCAGCGTACCCGTTGTTATCGTCGCTCCTAGCAACGCTCCAAGCGTTCCGCCTGTAATTGTCGCTCCCGAGACCGCTACCGTTCCTCCAGATATTGCTACCGTTCCTCCGGACAAAGTTACTGTACCGCCTGACAACGCTACCGTTCCTCCGGTGATCGTTGCTCCCAGAATCGCAGTTATTGTCCCTGCTGTAATTGTTGCCCCTGACACGGCTGCCAGTGTACCGGTTGTTATCGTTGCACCCAAAACGGCGTTCAAGGTTCCACCCGTTATCGTTACGCCCATTACCGAGACAGTCCCGCCCGAGATAGCCACGGTTCCTCCAGATACAGCAACTGTACCTCCTGAGATGGCTACTGTACCGCCGCTAATCGTGGCTCCCAATATACTGCTGATTGTTCCGCCGCTTGATATGTTCAAAATATGTCCTGAGGAATCCGTCGCAATAGCCTGCGGCGTAGATGTACTGTCCCTGCCGAAAATAAGCGTTCGTAATTTATCCGGATTGGGGTTAAATGTTGTAAAGTTTGGCATAGTTGTTCACCTTCTTTTTACTTGAGTTGTGCATGGCAGGAAGCTGCAAAGCCTGCTGCTTGAAAACAGTCCTGAGCACCGCTCATTCCGTATCGAAGGCAATGTGGCCGACTTCTTTCGAATCGTTCCCCGTCCTTTTTCCCTCGATGTCCATGCTTCTATACGATATGAGTCCCTTTGTACAAAGGAAGCGGCTTGTGACGGGAGCACATCAGCCCCAAAATGGAGTCTTTTCCAAATCCCCCATACAAAAAGTAAAAAACCGCCATATCCTATCCAGACAAGCAATTAACACTGCATCGAGTAAAATGAGGTGAAACAATGACAAACTATTCCGTATTTAATAATCAGAACAATCCCTTATACACCCAAATAAACAATGCCTATAACAATCCTGCCGTCGTAACTACTCCGGATGGAAGTGCCTCCATTAACGGCCGCCTGTTCACCGTTACATCGGCCAGTACAGCCGTTGGCGGGGGCTCTAACCTGCTCATTCAAATCACCAATCCAAATTTAAGCGGCAGGACGCTTTATGTCTCCCAAATTACAGGCGGGATCAGCGCCGCGGCTACTATTAACGTCTACTCCGGCGGGACGGTTACCGGGGGGACAACACCGACGCCGTTCAACCTCAATTTCGGGAACGCCACTACAAGCATTGCGACTGCTCGTGTCGTATCCGGTACAGTTACCGGAACGCCGACGGTGTTCCTGACAGCTCTTCTTGCGGCTGGCCAGTTCGCTTTCCCTTTTATAGGGGCTATCGTCGTGCCGCCTAACCGTTCCATTACTATTTCAGTCGGTACCGGTGCCATTACGGCCGCCGCGAACATCACTTGGTGGGAATACTGATGCCAAACTATCGTATTTTCAACCGAAGAAACGGTCGTTATTTCACGCGTGGCACCAACAAATACACAAATCCGGCTGCATCTGTCCCGCCAGAATCAGCTACATCTAAAGCTGTCGCGCAATATTTCTCAATTAATGCGTCTAACAGCGCATCATTAGGAATTTTAGGAGGATCTGTCAACATATCGATCCAAATCGCCAATCCTGTGAACAGCGGGAAAACCCTGTATCTTAAACAAATTCTGGGCTACACAAACGTATCCCTGAGCTTGCTGTCGAGCTTTTCCGGACAGGTTACGGTCTATCTCGGCGGAACGCTTACTTCTCCCACAGCGGTAGTACCTGCCAATTTGCAACTAGGCAGCTCCGTTACAAGTGCAGCTACAACGAACTCATCCATATTCGCCGTCAGCGGCGGCACCTCGTTTAGTCTGTATCCTCTGTTTCCGGGACCTCTTCAAATCAATTTCAACGGAGACGTAATTGTCCCGCCAGGTCAGACATTAACTGTCAACGTACTGGGCACCATCACCATACTTGGCATCATGGGCGCTGGAGTGGAGGCTTTATGGTGGGAGAACTGAAGCAACGAAATAAACACAAATAAACCCGCAACGGCATCCGTTACGGGTTTATTGTTTCATCTATTACAGCAGCTTCTCGATATCAGCTTTCATATCAAGCGGTTCTTCTGTCGATTCGAAGCGTTTGACTACATGGCCTTCGCGGTCAATAAGGAATTTAGTGAAATTCCATTTGATCGAGTCGCCTTCCAGGAAGCTTGGAAGCTTTTCTTCCAAGAAAGAATTCAGCATTTTGCCGCTTGGTGCAGATGTATCAAAGCCCTCGAACGGAGCTTGTTCTGTCAAATAATCAAACAGCGGATGTGCTTCTTCGCCGCGAACGTCGGTTTTCGCAAAAAGCGGGAAGGAAACGCCGTAGTTAATTTGGCAAAAGCTTTGTACATCTGAGTTAGAACCCGGTTCCTGCTCGCCGAATTGATTGCTTGGGAAGCCGAGAATTTCCAAGCCTTGATCCTTGTACTCTTCATATACTTTCTGAAGATCGCTGTATTGCGGTGTGAATCCGCACTTGCTCGCTGTATTAACGATCACGAGCGCTTTTCCTTTATATTGCTCCAAGCTGACTTTCTCGCCTGTAATTTTTTCCGCTTCGAATTGATAGATGGACATGATGTATTCCTCCCGAAATCGAATTTAACAAAATTAAATTGCATACAATTTATATAACAAAGAATAGCATATGGAGTAGGCGAAGTCAAACCTAAACTCCTGCTATTTTATATATACAAATCTAATTAGTCGCTTCAAGCCTCTGCAGACGCACATAATCACTGACCATTGCCAGACGCCATGGAATAATCATCCCAAATGCCAGCAAATAAAAGACCGCTCCCGTCTGAGGTATCGACATATATTGCTCGACGACGGAGTGCAGCGATAGCCTAATGATGAATAAAGTTACCATTATAAAGATAAACGCTTTGGATCGTTTCACATAAATATCCGCATCCACTCGCTCCAAGCGCGTCGTAACGATCAAAGGAAATGCGAATATAAGCATGCCTGTACCAAAGGCCGACAACCCCCACAGCAGCGGGATATGCATAAAAGGAAAAGCGAACATGATGAAGCCGGTCGCCATACCCATTGGCGGAATAATGATTTTACGCAGTGATGTCGGCTGCTTGCCGGCACGAATGCGCATGAATATAAGAAAACTGCCGGCCAGCATCGACACGATAATCGCGCCAATCTGCAAAAGCGGGGTCGAAAGCTGCATCATTTGTCGATGCCTCCGTTTCTCGGATACTCGAATAGGACTTGCCTCTATCACTTTTACCATCGTACTTCAAAATAATACTTACAGCAAACTGCTAGCACAAAAAAAAAGAGCATTCCCCTTCCTGTTGGATGGGCAATGCTCTTCTAGCCAGTTCGTGCACCGCGGCTTCACTTCAATCACCTCTTCTTGCGCTGTCCGTCTACAGCTTCCGCACATGCCCCAGAAGCACCTCAGAGGTGATCCAGCGCCTGAATACCAGGAACAGCAGTACAGACGGCAGGCTGACGATAGCGCCATATCGCAGCACGTCTACAAAGTACATACCGGATTGACTAAACATCCGGAACTGTAAGACCGGAGAGAACATGTTCGGATTTACCGTATACATCAATGAAGGGATAAAGGCATTCCAGAACGCAACGAACTGCAGCACACCCAGCGCAAGGATCGGTTTCCACAGCTTCGGAAGATACAGCATGATAAAAGCATGGGCTTCGCCTTTTCCATCTTGTTCGGCCTGCTCCTTCAGCACCGAATATTTGCTGTTGAAGATGCTTTTAAGCACAAATACCGGCACGATCGCAATAATCCCATACAAGAAAATCGGGAAGATGGTATTGATCATACCAAACGTTCTTGCCTGAAAAAAATCAAAAATATAAGATGAGCCCAATACAGCCAACAGGATCAGAAAAAAGGTGTATGCCGATTTACCTGGCAGCCTGCGCACCGTAAGCGGATAAGCAAGCAAGGTTGTCATGATCATATGAAAAATGGCAGCTGCGAATCCCATCACTAAATATAAAATGAAATTGACTGGTTTTATTAGCTGCAAAACCCCGTTCTCGGGTGACATTGTAAACGGATAAATAAAGAGAACATAAAGAAATGCCAGCACTGCAAGCCCGTAGAGTACAGATACTGCTGTTCCCGCAACTGCACCGCCGCCTAGCGAAGAGCGGCCGTTTATTTTGCCCCCCTCAGAAATACCGCTGAACAGATCGTTGATAAAATAACGCTTAACGAGCATGTACGCTCCGTAAGCAACTACCAATTGCACGATAATAAGAATGATTTGAACGGCAGATCCAATACCTGTATTCATCTGCATGATATAAGCACTAAAGCCATAGGACTCCAATGTATCCCCGGTTTGTCTTACTAGCGGATTCAGCAGCGAATTCAGCAATTCGAAATCCCCGGACAGCACGTAAGTAAGCTGCAGCAGCAGAAAAGCAGCCACCGCTCTCGCCGCCGGTATGACTTTTGCTTGTACGAATAGATTCGTCTCTCCGGCAAGAGAAGCACTCCGGGAGCTAATCGCCGCGAGCGCAATTGCAATGGCTATGCCACAGGTTTTAAACGTCTCAGCGGCTATGTAGATCGGCTGGAAGAGCTCAGCCTGCGCCAATGCTACGATATTCAGCGAAGCAATTGGCGACTGCCCTTCTGATAAAAGCCATGCCACTACGTAGGCGAAGACACCTGAAGGAATAAAATAAGGAATCAGAAACAAGGTGAGCAAAATCCCTCGAAACACCCGGGAACGAACAAAGCTAAGTGCAATCGCAAGTCCAAACGCCAGTAAACCGCTCGCCAGCATGTACCCCAGCTTCATGGATAACGTATTGTACAATAACTGCCAAAACAACGTGTCACCGGAGAAGAGGCGGGTGAAGTGACGCAAACCAACCCATTCGCTTTCGAATAATCCTTTGTGCAGCTGGTAATCGACCATCGACATATAAAGACCGGAAAAGAACGGAATAATCTTGAATCCAATTAAAAATAAAACCGCTGGAATGACAATCAAATAATGCATACGGTATTTCCATACTCGCTGCGCAGTGCTCATATTTATCCCCCATTTCGGTTTACCCGATATTATCTATAAACCCCAGTAAATTGTATAGGAACCCCAAAACTTGATCAACCATTATTTTCTAAATCAAGTGAAATTCCCCTCAACAATCCTAATCTAATACAAAAAAAATCCCTCATGCTGGCTTATGCCAACACAAGGGATTTTCTCGGTGCTACCGTTTCAGAAAACGCTGCACGTCCAAGCTTTTTTTCGCTCCGCCAAGCTTCACGGCCGTATCGGCGACTTCCTGCTCTTCTTTCGCAATGCTTTCCAATAGAGGCGCAGTGCCGTAAGCCTTTCGTTCAAAGACGCCCAGCCATTGGATATGCTCGATATCCGTATGGCTGGTCAGCAGCTCAGCCGCATCATGAACGTTGTCTGTCAGCCAATCGTCGTAAGCCCCTATCTCCTGAAGCGCAAGGTCGAATATTGCCTCTCTTCCCTGCAAACTGTCAGGTGTAGTCACGATTAGATCGCGTCGCGCAACGGCTTGCGAGCTATCTGCCACAATGCGGATGCCTAGCGGCTCAACCCAGCTAAGCTGCGGCTCGCCAACGACCCAGGCATCCGCCTTCCGCTGCACTATAGAGCTTTGCACGCCTGCCGGATCGAGTGGCAACGCCTTTACGTCTTTTTGCGTCATCCCGGCGTCAGCTAATACCTGGAGCAGCAGCAAATGCTCATTGGAATACGATGAATAGGCTACCCGTTTTCCCTTCAAGTCAGCTGCTGTAAAAATATCCGAGTCAAGAGGGACTACAATGGCATAAGCCGATGGATTCGACGGTTCTGCTGCCAAATAAACGAGCGGTGCCTCATCGCGATGCAGGAAAGCAGGTACGGCGTCCCCTACGGTTCCAATATCGATGCGTCCCTCTTCAATCGCCCGGAACAGCGCTGCGTCATTCGGGAAAGCGGTCCATTCCAACGTGACGGACTGTGTTTCGAGAAGCGCAGCAAGCGTTCCCCTCTCCTTTAGGCCGATTATCGGGCTGTTGCCGCTATAGCCAAATTTCAGCTTGCCCGCTTCGACTGGCACCCGGATTAGCGAATCGGCTCCAGCGCCCCCCTGTCCGCAGGCACTTAGCAATAAGCATAAGCTTAGCAGCAGAATCACAATTGGCGGCTTTCGGCGGCTATAGAAAAAACTCTCACTGGCTTTGCGGATCATGTTGTATGCCTACCGGTGCTGACTTTAGACATTGTTGGCGAGGCCCTTCCTCCAGCGGGTGAATCTCGCCTCGATCAACGCCAACACATAATTAAGAAGCAAACCTACAATCGCCAGTAAAATTATGCCTGCGTACATATCTGGAATTTGAAAAATTTCCTGCGAGTTCAAAATGTAAAAGCCCAGCCCCGCAGAAGAACCAATCATCTCGGCAGCCACCAACGCCGTGATGCAGTAAGCCCCGCCAAGACGGATACCGGTAAAAATACTTGGAGCAGCGGCCGGCAAAATGACTCGAAAGAAAATAAACAGCTGCGAGCCTCCCATTGATTTGGCCGAATCGATCAGCAGCTTCTCCACATGCTTGACGCCGCTGACTGTGTTCAGCAGAATCGGCCAAAACGAAGCCCAAAAAATAATAGCGGTTTTGGAAGACTCGCCAATACCAAGAAACAGTATGAACACCGGGAATAAGGCGAAGGCAGATACCTGTCTTGCCAACTGCAGCAGCGGGTCCAATATCGTCTCGAATCGCTTGAACCATCCCAGCAGCAGTCCGAGCAAGGTTCCGGACAATATCGCGAGCAGCAAGCCGGACAATGACCGGCGCAAGCTAGCCGAGACATGCTTCCACAGCTCTCCATTGGAGATCAGCTTGCCGATGGAGACGATGACGTCGGAAGGCGGGCTTAAGTAAGCCGGATTGACGATGCCAAGCCGGGGCAGCAGCTCCCACACTGCGAAGAACAATAGAATGGCCAAACTGCGGTCGACTGATTTTGTCAGCCATTTACGGTTGAATTTCATAGGATGGCTCTCCTTTCATGAGGTATGGCAGCACTCGTCACGCCGCCGGGTTGATAACTTCAACGGCCGCCGTAGCCTTGCTGGCTGCGAATTCATTGAAGTCATTCGTATAGACGTCTTTGACCGTGATTTTACCCTTCGGAATTTTATCGTTCTCCTCCAGAATATCGATGTAATACTGGATGGGATCTTCCGTAATGACCAAGTCATCTACATAAGCAAAGCGATCGATGTATTTCACATCAACACCTAGTCGTTTCGCAATAATTTGCTTGGCCTCATCCGGGTTGTCATTCACCCAATTGGCTGTTTTGGCGATGGCAGTCACGAAATCTTTCACCGCTTGCGGATGCGCTTTGGCGAACTTCCCGTTTACGCTGTACGGCGCCATACCGCCGAGCCCTCCATCCAGATCGTAGTCACTCCATAATTTGACCAGCTTATCATTATATTCGGCTTTGCCTGAGAACGGGGCATGAATGATTGCCAGATCGATGCCTCCCTGCTCCAGCGTCTGCTCTTGCTTATCGTCAGGAACGACAAGAAACTCGATTTTGGTAATGTCCACGCCCTGCTCCTTGAACCATTTCTTGGACACGAATTCCGCACAAGCGCCAAAGCTGTTAAAGCCGATCGTTTTGCCTTCCAGATCCTTAGGTGTCTTGATACTGCCGTCGTTACGGACAAAATATTTCATATGAGGCGCTTCCTGAAGCGTCTTGCCCCCGGCGGAAATGACTTTAATGTCTGCGCCGCTTGCAATCGCCGAAATAACGAGCGGTACCATCCGGGAACCGAAGTCAATATCTCCCGTTCCGACAAGAGGAATAATTTGCGGCGCAGAGACTTTGCCCACATACTTCGGCTTCGTTGCAGTGCCATCGAAATACCCTAGCTCATCAGCCAAATAAACAAGATCGAAACCGGGATTGTCCGGATATTTAAATTCGACGATGCCTTGTTCCCCTGACCCCGCCTTATCCGGTCCTTTCCCTCCTGCGCCTCCGCATGCGCTCAATGATAAAGCCAGCACAACAATCCCCGCTGCTTTTACCGCAAGACCGTTTAATAATGAACCCTTTTTCTTCATCCCTGATCTCTCCCGTCTAATAAAATCGCTCATCCTAACCTGCTGCAGATTTGTTTCTTCGCCGGGTCAGCAACAAGGAAAACAAACCCGCGCCAAGCGCCGCTATGGATACATACAAAGCTGGGGAAGCCAGCCAGTTGGAATTGCCCGCTCCAACCTCTGCTGCCGGCTGATGCGAGGCGGCAGCTGCTCCGTGGTGATTGCCCTCCCCTGCACCGGGATGGACAACGGTTACCGAGGCAGGCGTCTCGGCATCTTCCCCGCCAGACCATTCCACAACCGTGCCGTCCGCATAGGTCTGATGCGCAATCCATACAAGCTGGGCCGCATCGTCGGCAACCTTGCCTTGCACCTTAAACTCGCCAAACTCGCCTTCCGCCAGACCCGCTCCTTCCGCCGTCCAGATAATCGACGTATTATCCCCGTCGGCATTTTTGCCAAATACATAGGACCAGCCAGACTGCGGCTGCACACGGCTAATCGACACACTGTCCGGGAATTGCACCTCTACCTTTGTTGTAGCCGAGGGCTGTTCTGTCGGAACACGAACGGTGAACACTTCATAGGATCCTTGCGTCGTTTCCGCAGGCAATACCGTTACATGAGCCGATACCGTACCCGCGATTAATAGGAACAACAATAAGGAGGCTCCCGCAATGACATATAATCGGGCAGTCATCTCTCCACTCTCCCTCCTTCTTCTAGTCTCCATCTGATTTTGGTTTCATTTCGCTGTAAAATGCTTTGCGGGTGAGGAAAGGTTCCGAATGGCCTTCTTGCAGCACACGGACCTCAAGCGTCCATTTGCCAGGCAATGCGAGATAGCGGCCTTCTGCGCTGTAATAGGAGCTGTATAGGCTGAGCGGGCTGCCATTTGTTTGCACTGGCTGCAACGGAACCTCAATCGGCGCGATGTCAGGGTTATCTTCGAATAAGAGCCGCAGCGTCACTTTGTCCGTCCCGCTATCCCCCTCGTTCTTACCGCCCCCGCCGATAGAAACGTTGAACTGATTCACTTCACCTGCTTCGTTAGGCGTAATAATAGCGGCAATATGAACGCCTCTTACGTTCTCGTGCCAGAACAAAGGCCCTGTTGCAGCGAGCGGATTCAAGTAGGTAAAGATTCCTGTTATCGCTATAATGACGAGGAATAGAGCAATGTCGAGCCCCAGCCATCCGGACAATCGTTTCATCTTCCGTTGTTTAATTTGTCGACGTATGAGCGAGCCCACAGCAATAACCAGCAGTACCGCGGCGGCTTTGGCTGCCATCAGCTTTCCCCACCAGGTTTCAAACAAATGTGTAAAGCCATTCGTGTATAGCCACGCAGCAGCAAATCCGCTTAGTACAAGAGCTGCAATCGAGGCAAGCGCGGCTTGTGATGCGACTGGCATGTACGCCGATAAGCTTGCTCTGCTGCGCCCCAGTCCAAATATCAGGAAGAGCAGCAGCACCCCTGCCCATACACTTGCCGCCGCCAAATGCAGCACGTCCAGCCCATACGTAATGAACGGTAATGAAAATCCCATCGCATGTCCGTTTAAGCCTTTGGCGCCAAGCAGAAGAACTGTCCAGCCGATATCGGCTGCTTTGCTGCGGCCCAGTAGTACAAAGCCTGCAACAGCGAGAATAAAAGAGAGCAAATAAGATAATCCGATCGAAGTTCCGAACAAGAGGGTGAATCTCTCCGACGATTCAACGCCGAGGCTCAGTTTGCCGTAATCCTTCCAGGCAATCAGGGAAAGCGCCAGCACATAAATAAGTAATAGAAGCTTGCGCCATCGATCATAACGTCTACGATACTCGGCAATGAAGCCGGGGATATACAATCGGAGAGCGATCCACCCTGTGACGGCTAACAACGCCATAAAGTACAACCCTCGAATGAGCCAATAACCCGCATTTTTGCGAATATCATGCTCTTCATGCAGCTGCGAGGCCGATGCGTAGCCAATGTTGGCATTCGCCGCCAACCCTACCGTAAATACGTAAGAAGCCCTCACGGGATGACCGTCCGCTGATAACAGCCGATATGTAACCGTGTATGCGCCATCCTCCAGCATTGGCAGCTGTAGACGAAGCCCTTTTCGGTTGGCATTCATGACCGCTTCCGCTTCTGTCACCGGCAGCCCTTTGCTGTTGTAGACACGAAGAGAGAAGCCTTTATTCTCAATCCGCTCGTTAAACGTCAGAGCGATTTCTTCCGGTGCTTGCTCTTGTCTGCTGTCCGGTGCAGGAACCGCGCTTGCCAGCGAGGAGTGGGCCGAGACCGGGATTTCATCTGCCACCAATTGAGACACCAACAGCAGGATGAAAACGGCCGCGACGCGGGAAATGAATCGGAAATTTGCAGCAACAGCAGTCATACGCTTCTTCGGAATGCCTTATCAAGCAGCGGCTGCTTGTCGTATTCGACATATTGCCCGGCATATGTACGCACAGGATCGCCTGCGTAGAAACGTTCATACAGCTCATGTCTGGCGCCAAGCCGACTGCCGACCAGGTCCCATGACAGCTTCAATAACTTGACGCGTTCCTCAGCGTCACGGTCTGCTCCTCTGTAATACGTTTTCAACTGAGCACCGAGGGGTCCCCTCAGCTCGGCAATCGTCGATGGCACTTGCAGCATGCCTGCTCCTGACAACTGCTGCAGCAGCTCCAGCGCCCTTGGATAGTATCGATTCCCCAAGTTTTTAGCCGTTATAATCGGTTCAAGCTCTGGCTCCCAAACACCGCTGGAATTGTAAACTGCACGATGCTCGGATGAGAGGAGAAGCGCTTTGATCGATTCCAATTGAAAAAACAGCTCAGCCAGCTTTTCCTGCACATGCGCGAATTTCGTAATGCCAATGGAGTTCGCCAACTCGTTGCCGACAGCAGCCGTAAACTCCAGCTTGCTGACAAGCCGGACGATGTTCTCGTGCAGGCTTATGGCGGAGACAAGCCGCTCGGAGCGAATTTTCCAGATGGAATCAGGGTCGTCTTTGATGAATACCCTCTCCCACGGAATAAGCGCGTCATCGAATACGAGCACCGCATCCATCTCGTCAAAACGGGAGCTTAGCGGGTGGTCCTCCTCCCTGTCGGAAGCAAAGGACTCCCGGCATATCAGATGAACACCCGGGTGACTGGCCGGGATAGCGAACATAGCGGCGTACCGCTGTTCGTCGCCCGTCTTTTTCCCATGCGGCGAGACCATAATCTCATCCATATACGGCCCGCCGGTCGCGATCATTTTGGCCCCTCTGACGATAATGCCCTCTTGTGTCTCGCGGACGATTCGGACTGCCGTATACAAATCACCCAGTTCGGAAGCCAGCTTCGTCCGATCAATCTGGGGATCGTGCCCGGCTGCGGTAAGGAGCAGATCATGATCTCTTACATACCGGTAGTAAGCTGCGATTTTCTCCGGAAATTGCGGCTGTTCCAGCGCAATTCGCTCGCTCGCGATATGCCATGCCGTCAATTGCGAGCGGTAAAAACCACCGACACGGCTCATCACCCCATAAGTAGCGTCGGACCAAATTTGGAACGCGCGGCTGCGGCGGAACAGATCTTCCTTTTTATCCGGTATGAAAAAAGCGAGATTGGCCCGTACGCCAGTGTCGGTTATATAGGTTAAATCACTCTCTGTCGCCGGATCATCCTGAAGATCCATCACAGCGGCTACGGATTGCACGGTCCCGTGAAATGCGGGATGACTGCGAATATCCGGTACGATAGCACCGTCAAGCCACACCTGGCGGCCGTCATTCAGTCTGTCAACATAACGTCTTCCTGCTGTCATATGCCTTCACTTCCTCCGTCGGTATCTTTACTGATTGGCTGCCTTTTCCTGAAGCTGCCCGCTGTCAGCCGGGAATGGCTGTGTAGCCGAAGGATGGAGCGGGATAGCTGCGGCCGGAGAGGCTGCCGTCTGATTCAACTGCTGCGATTTATCCACTTCATCCTTCAGAATCGCCCATGCCCGCTGGCGCAGCTTGACGAATTCCTCGGAATTGCGAATGTCGGACGGCCGCGGCCGAGCCAACGGGATATCGATGATCTCCTTCACTTTACCGGGTCTGGCTGTCATCACCGCAACACGGTCTGCCAGAAAGATCGCTTCTTCCAGACTGTGTGTAATGAATACAATCGTCTTCTTCTGTGAATCCCAAATGCGCAATAGCTCTGATTGGAGAATTTCCCTCGTCTGTGCATCCAGCGCTGCGAATGGCTCATCCATTAACAACACATCCGGCTGATAAGCCAATGAGCGTGCAATCGCCACTCGCTGCCGCATCCCGCCGGACAGCTCATGCGGGTAACGGTTCTCGAAGGCTTGTAGGCCGACCAGCTGAATATATTGCCGTGCAATTTCCTTCCGTTCCTTTGAACGAAGACCTCTAATCTGCAAGCCCACCTCAACGTTTTGCAGAACGGTACGCCAAGGAAACAAGGCATATCCTTGAAAAACGACGCCATGCTTTTTATTAACGCCGTTCACCGACTCGCCATCCACAACAATGTCGCCTTCCGTCTGCCGGGAAAGTCCGGCCAGTATGTTCAAGAAAGTCGATTTGCCGCAGCCGCTGGGGCCTAATATGGCGAGAAACTCTCCTTCCTTTACCTCCAGTTCAAAATCGTCGAGAACGGAAATGCTGTCTCTCTTCCCCGTCTCGCTTGTCACTTTAAACTGCATGCCGACCCTCCGGGCCGCTATTTTGACCGTCATATCTGAACCTCCTCTACAGAATAGGCTGGCTTGGATAAGGGATTGCTCCAAAACTGACTGTAGCGCTGGCGCAAGTGCTGCGCCGGATAATGCCGATACAGCTGTGCCGATTGCGCAATTGGATCTCCAAATGCATACAGCTCATGCAGCTCCCGCTTTGCCGCATCCCCGCTGCCCGACAGCTGCCAAGCCAATTGACGCAATGTAGGAAGCGAATCCTCAGGTGACCGGGTAATAGACAGATCGCCTAGAATGGTGCCAGCGCCAATTCGCCGAAGCGTCTTGATGGATTGGCTGTAAAATAAACCGCCCGCTTTACGTGCTGCTTCCAGCGGCACCGCTGCCGGCAGCAGCATACCGGACAAACTAGCTTCCGCTCCGATCTCAGCTGCATGAATGAACGCCTTCAGCGTCTCAACCTGCTGAATCGATTCGCCTAAGTCTCCTTGAATGTGAAGCTCGCGGCTTAAGCCCGTATCCTCCGCGAGAGCGAAGGCAGTACCTACTGTCAGCTCCAGCGCCTCAAGCTGCCTCGACACCCACTGGTAATCGGCAATAGCTCTCACAAACGGGGGACCAAGCAATTGGCTCCTGTCATTCTCATCAATTACATTAAGAATACGTTCCCAGGGTACTAGTACGTCTTCGTAAGTAACCTGCACACCAGACGCGAATGCTTCATTCGGCTCTCCGAATGGGAGGAGCTTTAATCCCTTGGAACGAACCGGGAGGAGTGCCGCAGCCGAGGGACCTGCCTCTCTCTCTTGGCCGGTAAAGACGAAGAGCTCATCCGCGAATAAAACGTCGGAACCAAACGTCTGCGTTCCCCGAAGTACAATCCCTTCCGGTGTAACTGTGACAACCGGCAAGCCTTCGCCGCTGCTGGCAATTGGCTGCAGAGACGTCGTAATGACGGATCTCAGCTTCTCCAGCCGCCGGAATTGTACTTGTATATGGCCTTTGACTCTTATATCCAGAGAGGACAAGAACGCTTCATCACCGTACCAAGCTCCCAGCAGCGAATGCGCATAATCTGTCCAGCCGCTGGCGAATACGGTAGCGCCGTCGGCGAGTCCGTAAAACCCGAGCCGCTTCTTCTGAAGCTCCTCCAGCGAACGGGGGAGCAAGTAAGCTTGCTGACGCAGCGGATGATTGAGGTCATCCAATACATGTGCAACCTTATGCCGTTCATTCTCATAAATCGAGCGAACCTTGGCCATGTCTGCATCTTGGTGATCGATTCGAGCTTCCTTTCTATTGTCCACTGCCATTCCCTTGAGCCCCTTTCCTTCTTGCCAACAAATCTTGGTGCTGGACTAATGTCCCGCCTTCTTCTGCATCTCTTTGAACATCAAGTAGGTTGCATCCCGTGCGGCGCCAGGCGAACGCCCTTTTCCCCAGCCGACTTGCTCCCGATAACCGCCAAGCAAGCCGATACCGGCCAGCTCCTCTTCGTCAAGCGTAGCTGCCGGCCGATCGTGAGGCGACACGAATAACGCATCCGTTGGACAGTAGAGTTCACACATGAAACAAGTCTGACAATCGTCTTGCCGAGCAATGATTGGCAGCCCTGACTCCGATCGGTCGAACACGTTGGTCGGGCAAACCTTCACGCATTGATTGCAAGAAATACATCTTGTTTCACTGACGATTTCAATCATCCTGCGTGCACCTCCGCTGCCGGAAGAGCGGGCTGGGGCTCAGGCTTCACCCACACATCGTCGATTCCGCCGGCCAACAGCCGATAATGCTGATTGGGATCGATATCCGGATAATCCGTCCGCTTGTGCATGCCGCGCGTCTCCGGCCGCGCCAATGCAGAAGCGTACATCCAGCGCGCTGTTGCAGCCATGGAAGCAGCCTCCCGGGCTTTCCATACATCCGCTCCGCTCGTTGCCACTCCGCTGCGCACCTCCCGCCAGATTTGATCCAGTCGGCCAAGCGATTGCTTAAGTCTCGCATCCGATCGGAACAGATTAATTTCATAGGGATCCACTTCTCGTTTCACGGCCGCAATTACTTCTTGCGCACTTGGCGCCCCAGCCTTTACTTGGGATTCCCGTGCTCCTGCTGCCTTCTCTACTGGAGTGGTGCGCAAGCCTTGCAGTTCTCTGGCGTTACGGCGAAAGCCCAGCTTTGCGGAATAAGAGGCTGCCGCTTCGCCTGACCATGAACCCGAGGACATGGCCCAAGCCGCGTTATGGCTTCCCCCGCCGGTAAAGCCTCCGCAAATGAACTGCCTGGTAGCCGCATCTCCGGCCGCATACAGGCCAGGAACGGCGGTTGCGCAGTTTTCATCGATTAAATGAATGCCGCCGGTGCCGCGCACCGTACCTTCCAATCGAAGGGTCACTGGAAACTTTTGCGTAAACGGATCAATACCAACTCGGTCAAACGGAAGAAAAAAGTTCGGCTGCGCTTTGCGCATCCACAGGCGCATCTCTTCCGTCGCTTGATCCAGACAGGCGTAGACCGGCTGAGTAAGCAGCGTACGAGCAATCACGGACCGCCCTTTCTGAGAACCTGCTCCTTCAATGACGGTACCGTCCTCATAATAAAAGCTCGCCCATGTATAAAAGGCTGTTTTCGTGACGGTCGAGAAAGCCGGACTTATCGCGTAGGCATTTGAGAACTCCATGCCGGACAAGGACGCTCCCGCTTCCGCCGCCATTAGATAGCCGTCGCCAGTCAGAACATGCGTGCCAAGCGCACCGCTTAAAAATGCGCAGCCGCCGGAAGCAATAACGACTGCGCCAGACTTAACGGTCCACGGCTCGCCATTCTTAATCTGTATGCCGCTCGCGCCACCGACGCCGTTATCGTCCGCTAGCAATTCAAGCGCAGGACAATGATCCAATATACGAACGCCCGCCTTATGTACCCGTTTGCGCATCAGCTTCATATATTCCGGTCCTTGCAAGCTTCGCAGATAACGGTTTCCCGATTCATCCAGCGGAAAAGGATAACCCGCCAACGCCAGATCATTCATATTAGCGTAGGTTCGATCAAGCACCCGCTTCATCCAGCCGCGGTCAGCCAGATAGCCGCCCAGTGCCTCGCGGCTTTTCATCGCCTCCTCCCGTTTGTCCGCACTTGGCTCTACATACCAGACGCCCGTGCCCGAAGGGGCGGTCGCACCGCTCGTTCCGCAATACCCTTTGTCCGCAAGCACCACGCTTGCCCCTTTTGCCGCAGCCGCCAGTGCGGCCCATGTCCCCGCTGGCCCGCCTCCGATAACGAGCACGTCGGCTTCCAATGTCAGTGAAGCAGCTTTATTGTTATAACTGTTCAAGTTCCCCATATCTTTAATAGCCTCCTATTCTGTTATCGAAAATAGAAAGAGGCCCTGCCTTCCTGTATCAGGATGGCAAGACCTCCGGTTTTCCGGTCGGTATCGCTTATGTGAGGGGCGCTAATTGAGCAGCCGCCGGATGTGGCGGTCTTTTTAGCCCCAAATTTTCTCTTAACGTCGTCCCCTTGTATGCCGTGCGGAACAAGCCGCGCTTCTGCAGCTCCGGGACAACAAGATCAACAAAATCCTCTAAGCCTCCAGGCAAGTATGGCGGCATAATGTTAAAGCCGTCGGCAGCGCCATGAACGAACCACTCCTCCAACTGATCGGCAATCTGCACAGGCGTACCGATGATTTCGCGATGCCCGCGGGCACCGGCAATCCGTTGATACAACTGGCGAATCGTCAAACTTTCCCGCTCTGCCAAATCTTTGAGCAGCGTAAATCGGCTTTTGCCGCCGTTAATCTGATCCAAGTGAGGAAGATCAGGCAACGGGCCGTCAACAGGGTAAGCAGAGAGGTCGAAGCTGATTAGATTGGAGAGCAGGCTAACTCCGGCTTCCTGTGGAATCAACTGCTCCAGCAGCGCTTTTTTCTCAGCGGCCTCTGCTTCCGTCCGTCCTATAATGGGGAATACGCCCGGCATAATGACCAATTCCCCCGGCGACCGGCCGTATTGGCCAAGCCGCCCTTTCACATCTGCATAGAAGGCTTGCGCCTCCTCCAATGTCTGCCAGGCAGTAAAGATGACTTCTGCGGTGCGCGCCGCCAGCTCCTTGCCTGGCTCGGAAGCACCTGCCTGCACAATCACCGGATGACCTTGCACAGGACGGGCGACGTTCAGCGGACCGCGAACCGAGAACCACTCCCCTTTATGATGCAGCGTGTGCAGCTTGCTTCGATCAGCGAAAGTTGCGTTTTCCTTATCGTAGACAAATGCGTCGTCCTCCCAGCTGTTCCACAATCCCGTCACCACGTTAAGAAATTCTTCCGCTCTCTCATAGCGGAGCGAGTGCAGCAGATGATGATCTTTATTGAAGTTTTGCGCTTCCGCCGGATTGCCGGAAGTAACGACGTTCCAGGCTGCCCTTCCGTCGCTTAGATGGTCCAGCGAAGCAAATTTACGGGCGACGTGGAATGGTTCGTTATAGGTAGTCGATACCGTAGCGACAAGGCCGACATGCTCGGTCACGGAGGATAATGCCGACAGCAGCGTAATGGGCTCCGGCCGTACCGTAACCGTCTGCGCGACCGCCTCTGGATAAGTCTCGGACACCGCGTAGCCGTCCGCCAGAAATAGAAGGTCGAACTTGCCCCTCTCTGCAGTTTGTGCCAGCTTCTTGTAAAACTTGAACTTCAGCACCTCGGATGCTGTCGTATCTGGATATCTCCACGCTGCTACATGATGTCCCGGTGTCATCAAGAAAGCTCCCAGCTTTAGTTGTCTGCCTCTGTCGGCCATATGTATCCCCCTATTCTTATCGTTATTTCTATAGCCGGTATGCAAAAAAAACCGAAGACAAACTATCTACTAAAGATAGAGTCTCCGGTTTTCCGGCGAATCACATTATTCCTACTGGTTTAATTTGTTTTGATAGTATCATGTATATATTCCAGCGTCAACCTTTATTCCCATAGGCATACAAAAAAAGAAGCCGGCTCGGAGTTGATCCCGAACCGGCGCGGTTATTTCTAATACGAGCCGCGAATAAACGGCTTCACTTGCTCCCGGTAGAAGGAGCTGAGGCGCTCGTTCTCCGCCTCTGTAAAGGACGGCACATCAAGCGCAGCCAAGTTATCCTGCACCTGACTCACATTGCGGAAGCCCGGAATAACGCAGGTTACCGCTTCGTGATCTAGCAGCCAGCGCAGCGACGCACGGGTCATATTGCCCCGGCCTTCGGCAATCCAGCCCAGTTGTCCAGCCAGTTCAACGCCCTTGGAAAAGCCGAGTCCAGCGAACGTCTCGCCGACGTTGAACTGCTCGCCGTTCTCGTTGAATCGGCGATGATCATCCTCTTCGAAAGTTGACTGTGGCGTAAACTTGCCCGTCAACAGGCCGCTTGCCAGCGGAAGACGCACCAGAATTGCCACGCCGCGGCGATGTGCTTCGTCTAGCAGTCGCTCCAGCGGCTTTTGCCGGAAGATGTTGACGATGACTTGCAGCGCACGCACATTCGGCTGCTCCAGACAAAGCAAACCTTCCTCCACGGATTCCACGCTCACGCCGTAATGACGCACTTTGCCCTCTTCAACAAGCTTGTCCAATACGCCAAATACGCTGCCATCCTGCAAGATTGGCAGCGGCGGACAATGCACCTGATACAGATCAAGACGTTCTCTTTCCAATCGTTTCAGACTGGCTTCGCAATAAGCTCGTACCGACGCTTCGGAATAAGTGGACGGATCGTGAATGTCTCCCGCGCGGCAAAACTTGGTTGCGACATGGATCTCGTCCTCCCGCCCTTTCGTCGCCTGCGCAAGCAGCCGTTCACTATGACCGCCGCCATACACATCCGCCGTATCGAATAAATTAACGCCCGCTTCCATTGCTGCTTCCAATGCGAGCAAAGATTGTTTGTCGTCTACGCTTCCCCAGGAGCCGCCGATCGCCCATGTCCCGAAGCTGATTTCGCTCACTAACAAATCCGATGATCCCAATTTACGATATTGCATCGATGAATTCGCCTCCTACCGTAATCGCTTACCGCATTAGTGTACTCCATCCCTTGGACATCGTTCAACTTTCACTTATTTGGTTACGGCGGCTTCGGAACGGGCTTCGGCGTTTTCCAGATAAAGCTCCTTCATGATGGATTCAATCGGAATCGACTCGATATCCATATCTGCAATACCGTAGACATCATTGAAATCACGGATAAAATGTTTCAAAGGCAGCAGATCGGTATCGATCTCAACTTCGATCTCCAGCGGACCGAGCCGCTCGGCAATGCGCAGCCCTTGAAGCTGCAGATCAGGCACAGCCGCCTCCGTAGTCAATCGAACCGACTTTTTATTGCCGACCCGGCTTCTCAAGCTGCCAAGCGCATCATCGAAAACAATTGTCCCGTGATTGATCACAATTACCCGCTCTGCCAGCATCTCAACATCCTCGAGATCATGCGTCGTTAGAATAAACGTCACGCCTTGACGGTTCATACTGCGGATAAAACCCCGGATGTTCTCCTTCGCAATCATGTCGAGACCAATCGTCGGTTCATCGAGAAAGACAAGCTGCGGCCGGTGCAGCATTGCCATAATGAATTCGCATTTCATCCGTTCCCCAAGCGACAGCTGCCGGGTTGGCTTGCGCATCACATCGCCGACTTCAAGCAGCTCGACGAGCTCATTCAAGGTGGCGCGATATTCCGGCTCCGGCACACCGTAAATCGCTTTGTTCATATAGAAAGCATCAGCCGGAGGAATGTCCCACAGCAGCTGGGATTTCTGTCCGAAAACAGCACCGATCTTCCCGACATATTCCCGTCTCTGTTTCCAAGGAACGAGACCAAGCGCCCGGACTTCACCTGCCGTTGGATGAAGGACGCCGGTCAGCATTTTCAGCGTGGTCGATTTACCTGCACCGTTTGGTCCGAGAAAAGCCAGCATCTCGCCTTGCGGCACGATGAAGGACAGATTGTTGACCGCCGTAATCTCCTTCATCGGCCTGCGGATCAGATTTTTGGCCACTTCTCGAAGCGTATGGCCGCGCTCATGCGTCATATACGTCTTCGTCAAATTCCTTACCTCGATCATGCGTGTCCAACTCTCCTTCTGCTTCGCCTTTATACTCCCGTTAACCGCCTGCGCTCGTATAGCCTCTTAGCATTCGATTCCAATAATAGACGCTAAGCAGCAGAAACAGGCTAACCGGCACTAACGCCCATAGCGCTTCCAGACCGCTGCGGCCCAGCAAGGCAGAAGCCGGTACAAAAGCAATCAAGCCAACTGGCAGCACGTAGGTCAATAGATTTTGCAGCGACTTGGCGAAGATGGTGCCGGGATACATCCCAAAGCTCGTTACCGCATCAAAAATATCAAACACACGGCTGCTGCCGACCCAGCGGAACAGCATCCCCGACAAGAACAAGGACACCGCGCATAATATAGCGATTGAAGCGATAAACAGCAGCCCAAATTGCAGCCACGCCCCTAGAACAGGCTGCGACATGCCGCTAAGCGCAAAGCCGAAGATAACCGCTCCGCTGAACAATCGGCCGAAGTCGTCGGGATCAAAGCCGGTTAGCATCGCCATCAGCATAACGGGACGAGGCCGCAGCAGCAGCAGATCAAACGTGCCTTCGCGCACATGGTGAAGCGTCGTTCCCACCATGCCGAAGAAGAATGGAAAGGCTATTCCTTTCGCTAGTGCGAACACGCCTTGAATGAGCAGCGCCTCATGCATCGCCCACCCTGGGAACGACGCTCCTGAGCTATAGATGAGAAGCGTCACGAACGGAACGACCAGATCCCCCGCGACGAGCAGCAATACGCTAAGGATAAAATGACTCCTATACGCCATCTGCTCCGCGAGCTTGGTCCGCAATACGGCGCCCAGGCAATGAATGATCCCCTTCACACTCCCACCCCCGTAAACCTTCTCATCGCCGCTCCGTACAAAGCAAGCATGACCGCTCCGGCAAGAAGAACGGCAGCAGCTTG
This sequence comes from Paenibacillus radicis (ex Gao et al. 2016), assembly GCF_014641555.1. GTDB lineage: Bacteria > Bacillota > Bacilli > Paenibacillales > Paenibacillaceae > Pristimantibacillus > Pristimantibacillus radicis. The sequence continues at coordinate 512,711 of NZ_BMHY01000005.1, read as the reverse complement.
CAGCCCCACCGCTTGCTCAATCGACAGCCGGATACCGGCAAGCTCATAGTCCCCGATATAGACACGGGTCGGCAAGTAGGTAATGAACTGAAACGGCAGGAAGAACAACACCTTCTGAAGCACTTCCGGGAAAAAAGACAACGGCAGAAATACGCCTGCGCTTACGTCCTTCAACAGCAGAAATACTCTGCGTACACCTTCCGCCCGAACGAGCCAGAATGCCGTAAGCCCTACACAATAATTCACGATAAAATTCATAAGAAAGCTGAGCAGGATTGAAATCACTGCCCAGAAAGGCGATGCCGGCTTCAGATTGACGCCAAAGACGAAAATAAATAAGGCCATCACCGGCAGCACCTCAATCCACAACGCCAGCGAGCGGTGGCCGATCTTTTGCGAAAGAGCGAATAGCCAATGAGGCAGCGGCCGCAGCGCGAAGGTCACGAATTTTCCGCTGCGCACCAGCATTTGCAAATTCCAGTCGGCGAAATCGAACGCGATATAGTGAATAAGCGTCGCCACCCCGTAATACGCGAGCATCTGCGAATAGGTCAGCCCGTTAATCGTCTCCCGTCCCTCGAACATGGCAGACCAAATAAACACCTGAACGAGGAAGAGCACCGGCCCGACCAGTAAAGAAGCCGCCATATGCGACCGGAACGCAGCCCATTCTTTATAGGTCGCGAAGCCGATCGATTGGATGATGGCGGCAAGCCTTCTCATAGCCAACCGGAGCCAAGGATGCTGTGCGTGCCGTCAATGGCTTCCGGGCACCAGTCGATATTGGAAGGCAGAAAGTATATAGTAACGGCTTGTCTAATAGGATCAATTAGCAGCTTGGAGCGTCCCGCTCCTTCATGCCCGTAGGAGCCCTGCGGCAGCCATTCATCCGGTCTCGTCAGCGAAGTGCCGATTCCATAGATGAATTGGCTGTATTGAGCTCCCCATGAGTGAGCCGGAATACCGCTGCCCAGCGTGTTTTGCGACATTTTCTCAATGGACTTGCGGGACAGCACCCTTACTCCATCAAGATGGCCGCCGTTCAGAAACATCTGTCCGAACCGGAATAAATCCTCAAGCGTGGAATATAAGCCGCCGCCAGCTCTTGGAGGCGCGTAAGTCCGGTCGCCTTTTTTCTCCAGCCTCTGCACGTCATAATCATTCGTGACGCAAACCTCATGATGCAGCTCTTTCGGCACCTCGAAAAACGTACGCGACATTCCGAGCGGCTGTGCAATTTCTTCAATAATATACTGTTCGTAAGGCTTGCCGCTTGCCCGCGTGATAATTTCCCCCAGCATGGAATAACCTGCGGAGGAATACATCCATTGTTCACCGGGGGATGCGATTGGCTTGCCGGATAATACCGCCTTAATCCACGCGCTGCGGCGCATCTTTTCTGCCTCTTCAGCGTCTGTTACCGCAAATCGGCCTTTCGTGTCCGGCTCAAAAGCGAACAGTACATTCCACCAGCCCATTGGATACGGCTCTTGGAAGTAACTCGGATCGGCCTGCACTCCTGATGTATGGGTAAGCAGATGCCAAATTTGGATCTTCTCGTACATCGGGTGTTTAAATTCTTCAATCCACTCCGATACCGATTGGCGCAGGAAAAGCTTGCCCTGTTCAATGAGCTGGAAGATCGCAACCGTGGTGAACAGCTTGGTCACCGAAGCGACACGGCGAATGGAATTCATCTGCAGCTCGTTAGAGTCCGAGGCATGCGTTAGTGGTCCAAAAGCATTGCTGGCGGACACCGATCCGTTTTGCGCGATCAAATAGGATGCGCACTGCAGCTTTTCCTCTTCAATCATCGTTTGAAGATGACGTTCCAGCCGGCCTAGCGCCTCCGGATCAAATCCGGCTGCCGGCTTTTGAATGCGAGTTGTTGCATCTATTAAAGACATAGACTTCCCTCCGTCGTCAGATAAGGATGTGTCATTATAGTAATCCCGACCAAGCAATCGCCCGCGGCGTTACGACCGACTCGTTTCTGAAGCCTTTAGCGCTCGGAACGAAGAAAGTAAAAATAAGTTCTTCTGCCGGGTCTACATAAAGACCGGAAGGGCCATAGCCCTCATGAGAGAACGTCCCTTTACTGCATAGATCAAAGTGGTCCAGCGACCAGCCTAATCCGAACTGATAATCGGTCTGACGGCCTCCCCAGCCGTTATTGACAACTCCGCTTAATTGGTTCGTCGTATGGAGACCAACAGCCCGTGTGGATATGATCCGGCTGCCGCCAGCTTCTCCGCCATTCAGCATCATTTGACCGAATCTGGTCAGATCCTCCAACGTGGAGTATAGACCGTTCCCAGCCCTAGGCGGAAAATCAGCATCAACTGCCTTCGGATTCAGCACCTGCTCGAGCTCCCATTCATTCGTACAGCACACTTGGCTGCGGAATTCCTCCGGAACTTGCATAAACGTTCTATTCATGCCTAAAGGCTGCGTAATTTCATCACGGATATATTCGTCATAGGATTTGCCGGAAACTTTAGCGATCACTTCCCCAAGCAATACAAAGCCGCTAGAATTATAGATCCATTCTTTGCCCGGTTTGTTATGCACAGGTCCTGCCAAAAGCATCGTAATCCAGCCGATTCCGCTGTTTTGTGTTTTCATTTCGCGTACAGCCCACTCATACCACGGTAAGCTGTAAGGCTCCATATGGAACCCCGGATCTCCCTGTAAACCTGACGTGTGCGTCAACAAGTGAAAGATCGTGATGCCTCGGTGCATGTCCGTATTAAACTCAGGTAAAATGCTGCTTACCGATTGATGCAGAGCAAGCTTGCCCCGATCGATTAGCTGAAGGACCGCTACCGCTGTAAACGCTTTAGTAATAGAGTAAACCTTACGCAAGGAGTCCGGTTCCAGGTCCGGGCTATTCTCGTCCGGCAGCAGCTTTCCGAGGGATCGGTTAGCGAATATTTTGCCTTTTCTGGACAACATATAGCTGGCTGCTTGAATTGTGCCTTTGCTGATCAGATCCATATAATGCGCATCGAGTCTGTCCAGCGTCTTCGGGTTGTAGCCGACTTCCTTCGGGCTTGCATCTGTCCAGCCCTCATGATTCGATATCGTCGTTTGCATGTCCAAACACCCTCCCTTGATTGGGGATTCATGGAATATAAAACACATTTTCCACTTTAAGCCATTTGTTTTAGGGTGTCTATCTCTTTTTTAGTTTCATTGAGCGGACATTTGCGGAATAGCGAAGCGGTTTCGCTATTTTATGAAGCCAGATTCGCTGTAGGGCGGAATACGAGGGGATCGACTGGGCGCAGCGAACTAAATTTCGTTACTTGCGAACCTAGGTTCACCAACTGCGAAAATTGGTTCGCTATCGCTTTCTAGCAGTGGCAAAACACCTGCTGCAACGAAATTCGGTTCGCTATTTTGCGAAGCCGCTTCGCTAAGTTGAATCGCCATACGCTCCAGCCTCTTGCGTTTAGGTTCATTGGGCGGATTTTCACAAACAGCGAAGCAGCTTCGTTATTTAACGAAGCCGGATTCACTGTAGGAGGAAGTACAGAGAGGTTCACGGAGGGCAGCGAACTAAATTTCGTTACTCGCGAACCTAGGTTCTCCAATAGCGAAATTTAGTTCGCTGTAGCCTTGCAGCAGTGGCGAAACACCTCCTGCAACGAAATTCGGTTCGCTATTTTGCGAAGCCGCTTCGCTAAGTTGAATCGCCATACGCTCCAGCCTCTTGCGTTTAGGTTCATTGGGCGGATTTTCACAAACAGCGAAGCCGCTTCGTTCCAGTAACTTCAATCCCTTTCACTGCTATGCTCGCCAGCGTTTGGCGTAGAGAGCAAACAAGCAACATCAAAAAAGGACTGCGCAAAGTTATTCCTCTGCACAGCCCTTTTTCTACTTTACACATTACCGCCTCTTACCCCTGCGGCACATATTTGCGAATGTCTACGCCGAGTCCTTCGGACAGGCGCGTACCAAGCTCTACGTTAGCACGGAAAAAGTTGCAAACGGCGCGGAGCTGGATGTCCTCGCTCGTCTGTGACAAATCGCCGATGAGATTGTTCACCAGATTGCTGCGCAACTCCGGCGTCAACGACAGGTAGCGATCACCCGCTTGGGTGAAATCGTCGGTTTTGTCGATGCGCTGGCGGCCAGCCGACCCTTGAAGCGGAGCATAGCTGTCCTTATAAGCCGCGTCCTCCTTCGGACTATCCGAAGCACTATTCGGCTCGTAATTGACTGGTGACGGATCAGCCGACATCGTCATCGCGCCGTCACGCTGATGGTTGCGGGCCGGTGCATACGGGCAGTTGACCGGAATGTTCAGATAGTTGGCACCAAGCCGGTAACGCTGCGTATCCGGGTAGGAGAACAACCGGCCCTGCAGCAGCTTATCCTCGGAAGGCTCAATGCCCGGCACAAGCGCACTTGGCGCAAATGCGGATTGCTCCACCTCGGAGAAGTAGTTGATCGGATTGCGATTCAGCGTCATCGTTCCGACCTTTTGCAGCGGGTACATATCCTCCGGCCATACTTTGGTCGGATCAAGCGGATCAAACGCATAGCGATCGACATGCTCGGTCGGCAGCAGTTGAACATACAGTTCCCATTCCGGATGGTTGCCAAGCTGGATTGCTTCATACAGATCGCGAGTCGCATGGTTGAAATCCTGCGCTTGCTTAGCCGATGCTTCCTCTGCCGTAAAGTTGCGCACACCCTGCTTCGATTTCCATTGATATTTCACATAGATCGCCTTGTCCTCAGCATTGATCCATTTGAAGGCATGGACGCCAAAGCCGTCCATCTCCCGGTAGCTCGCAGGCGTTCCGTCATCCGAGAACAGCCATGTCATCATATGCGTGGATTCCGGTGTCAGCGTCATGAAATCCCAATAGCGGTTAGGATCTTGAATGTTGGTATCCGGTGCAGGCTTGAGCGAATGCACCATATCCGGGAACTTAATGGCATCACGGATGAAAAAGACAGGCAAATGATTGCCGACAATATCAAGATTGCCTTCTTCCGTATAAAATTTAACGGCAAAGCCGCGCGGATCGCGGGCCGTCTCAGGCGAACCCGTTCCGTGAATAACGGTCGAGAAGCGGACAAATACCCGCGTCTCCTTGCCTGCTTCCTGCAGGAAGTGTGCTTTCGTATACGCCTTCATGCTGTTCTCTGTGCGGAACACGCCATGTGCCCCCGCGCCCCGCGCGTGAACGACGCGCTCCGGAATCCGTTCGCGGTCGAAATGTGCGAGCTTCTCCAGCAGATGATAATCTTCAAGCAGCGCAGGGCCGCGCTGACCCGCCGTCCGGGAATGCTGATTGTCGCCAACAGGCGCCCCTTGATTCGTTGTTAAACGGTTGTCCATGTGCATGACCTCCAAGTTATATTTAGACTTGATCTAAATCCTAATATAGTAGAGTTTAACGTGAGCACACGTTGTCTGTCATGAACATTAGATGAAGGTAAAATGAAGATTTCATGAGCAAACTAGTGCGCTCACGCCACACAAGGCTGGAGGCTGGAACTTTTGGCTAGCGAGCTAATCCGCAGGTGAATCGTGTCGTCGTTACTTCGATGATTAATAGGCTATCTATCAATTCCAATCAACCCTCCGCAAGCCGATAGCCTGCGCCTCGAACCGTTACAATATATAGCGGCGCGGCAGCGCTGTCGCCAAGCTTCTTCCGCAGCGACTTGATATGGACGTCAACCACATTGCTGCCCCCGAGAAACTGGCTTCCCCAGATGGCATTGAACATCGCTTCCCGGCTTATTACCCCGCCATCTGACGTCACAAACATCAGCAGCAGCTCGTATTCCGTTTTCGTCAGATCAATCCGTTTCTCTCCCCGGTACACGATCATTTTCTTCAGATCAATGGACAGGTCCTTAAAATTGTAGCTCGATTCCAAAATAGAACCGCCGGATGGCGTCCGCTGCTGCAGGATGCGATTGATTCGACGCAGCGCAGCCATTGGCTCTCCCGGCCATACGAGCAGCTCCGCCCCCTCTGGCAAAGAATGCGAAGCGACTTTGGCCTGCTCCCCAATCAGGAACAATAGCGGGATGCCATGTAGATGAGCGGTCTGATTCAGCCCTGCACGAAGCGCATCTACCGCGTCTGGATTGAGCAGCGGGTGGGGCGTTGCGTCAAACAGAATGAGCTCCGGCTGCAGGCTGCTCACAAACGCTTTGTTCAGATCATGCAGCGTAAACAGATCGAAGCAATCCGCCGCCAGCAAGCGCAGCAAATTATGCATTCTCTCCGGGAAGGGGCTGACCGCCATCACTCTTTTCGTTAACGAGCAAGCCATCTGTCCCCCCGGTAAAACATCCTCTTCGCTAGCATATGAAGGAGCCTGGCCGTTCATGACGTCAGCCTGCTCGCTAAATTCGCCTCCGGCATTTATTGGCTGGCGCATGATTCACACATCCCTTCGAGTACGACATCGGCATGCAAAACTTTAAATTTTGTTTCCTCAGCCACACGGCTCACCCATTCCGCCGGCAATTCCGTCAGCACTTCCTCTACGCGACCGCAGCTTTTGCATACAATATGCTGATGTTCATCCGTCCGGGCATCATAGCGGGATGCCGTCTCGCCCAGCTTGAGCTCTCTGATCATACCCGCATCGGTCAAATAGCGAAGCGAATTGTAGATCGTGCCATAAGCAAAGCTGCGCCCTTCTTCGCGAAGACGCTCCATAATATCTGCTGCCGTCGGATGATCATGCGATTGCTGAATCACTTCGAGAATGGCTTTGCGCTGTATAGTTAAATTTATTTTGGACATCTTCTATTCATTCCTTATATTTTGATTTAGACTAAGTATAAATCTGTAGCAGCTTATGCGTCAACCGCGGTTACTAACTCCCCCCTCTCTCTTGTCACTTGTCACTTGCCACTTGCCACTTGCCGCCTGCCGCCTGCCGCCTGCCTCCTATTAAACTGTGAACTATTTCATACTTTAGTATGACGAAAAATAGATTAGTCTAGAGCTAAGGAATCATTTTACGCAAAAAGCCTTTTATTGAATTATCTGAATATTTACAAAATTATAATAATAGGTTATTATGAAGGCAACCCAAACGAGAGGGGATAGTCCATTGGAGTAAGTTAGCGAAGCATGTCTAACGAATAGGGAAAGGAGTTTATCGAATTTCCGAAAATGGAGGCATGCGGGGAACCCGGCTAATGGCAAGGTGAAACATTCATTTTTCAAAATCTGAAACGACGATAATAAGCAGTACTTACCCAATTGTTCGAGCAAATCTGAGCAACGCAAGTTGTAGAATGGAGTGTTAAAGTCAATTGAATAGCAGCTTTGCCGAAAGGTAAAGGGATTCCGGTTATCATGGATAAGCGGAATCCCTTTTTGTGTTGGTTACAGTATCGGCGATAGCAGACGGCTGATCGACTCTTTGAATCGGTTCATCAGCGGACGCTTGCTGTACTTCTCAATCGTCAGTTCCTCGCAATACAACAAGTCCTCTTCGAAAATACGCTGCAGCTCAGCAGCGGTTGTGCTGTCATACAGAAACGCGTTCATCTCGAAATTCAGTTTAAAGCTGCGAATATCGATATTCGCAGTACCGACCGATGCGACCTGACCGTCGATGACGAGCGTCTTCGCATGCAGAAAGCCTTTTTCGTACAAGTAACACTTTGCCCCGCCTGCAAGCAGTTCGCTAACGTAGGAGTGAGTCGCCCAGTAGACGAAGAAGTGATCCTGTTTGCTAGGAAGCATCACCTTTACTTCTACCCCTGAAAGAGCGGCGATCTTGAGCGCCGTCATTAAGCTCTCGTCCGGCACGAAATACGGCGTTTGTAAGCTGACGCTTTCTTTGGCTGAATAGATCATTTTAATGTAGGCGTCTTTAATTTGCTGGTATTCCGAATCAGGCCCGCTGGCTACGACCTGCATCCCGATTCCGCCATCGCCAGGCTTGAACCTTGGAAAATAACGCTCATTCAGATCGATCATCCCTTTGGACGCCATGTTCCAGTCCATCAGAAACTGAGCTTGCATCTGCTGCACGGCCTGCCCTTTCACACGCAAATGCGTATCCCGCCATTCTCCGAAATATTTGCTCCGACCCAAATATTCATCCCCGATATTGAAGCCGCCAATATACCCCGTGAAACCGTCTATAATGACCAGCTTACGGTGATTTCGGTAATTCAGCTTCATATTCAAATAAGGAATTCGAGAAGGGAAAAAGGCCGCCGCATGCCCGCCTACTCCGGTAAGCTTCGCGAAAAATTTCCTAGGCAATCCCTTGCTGCCAATATGGTCATACAGAAAACGGACCTCCACGCCCTGCTTGACCTTCTCAATCAGTGCATCCAGCAGCCGATTGCCGATCTCGTCATTGCGCACAATATAATAGACAAGGTGAATATGATGCTGTGCGGACTCAATATCGCGAAGCAAAGCATCGAATTTACTGTTGCCATCGGTATAAATCTGGACGCTGTTGTTCTGCGTATACAGCGAATAGCTACCGACCAGATTCATTAATATCATGTCGCGGTAAGCCGACATTCCCGGATCATGAAAAGCGAAGTCACGCTGCTCCAGTTGAAGTTTTTGTCCCTCCACTGTATCTTCAATAATCCGTTGACTGTCCCGAAGCAGCTTGTTCAGCTTTCGCTTACGCAGCTTCTGGCCAAGAATCAAATACAGAATGAAACCGATAACCGGAATGAAGTACAAAATCATCAGCCAGGCCCAGGTTGAGCTGGCGTTCCGACGCTCCAGAAAAATGACGGTTATCGCCAAAAATATATTCAACAGGGTGAAGATCGAGAAAATATCCTGAATATTCATGGAAATAATACCCCTCACTAATAGTAGCCCGCTGATAGAAGCTCGTATAAATCATACTAGATGGGCGGGGGATGTTCAAATGAACGAAGTATACGGCTCATCCCTCTTCAAAATAACCAATTTTTCCTAGCTAATGACAACTTGTCTGCCATGACTTGATTATTACATGCGACAAGCATGAAAAATGTGCTACAATTTTCAAAAAGAGAATCGGATTACGCTGCTTCCCATGCGGCGGATCGGCTGGGAGGGAGCCAACTATGGATTTACGCAAACTACGCATCGATGAGCCTGTGCTCAGCACCTTCAGCGAGGAACGCGACGAGTACGAGAGGGATTACGCACGGCTCATTCAATCACCCGCTTTTCGCCGGCTGCAAGGAAAAACACAAGTATTCGGCGCTGGCTCGGGCGACTATTACCGGACTCGGCTGACGCATTCGCTTGAGGTGTCGCAAATCGCTCGCGAGGTCGCCAGAAGACTAGGCAATCAATATGAGTTTCTGTCCAAAAAAGAACATCCCGGTCTCGTTCTGGACCCGTCTGTCGTCGAGATCGCGGCGCTGGCTCATGACCTCGGGCATCCCCCTTTCGGTCATAAAGGTGAAGAAGTGCTCAATCGGCTGTTAATGGAAGAGCACGGGCTCGCCTATGAGGGCAATGCGCAAAACTTTCGTATCTTAATGTTTTTAGAAAAAAGGGCCGGCAGCGGAAGCGGACTGGATCTGACAGCCGCTACGCTGCTGGCCACGAATAAATACCCGTATTCGCTGGATGAACCCGGCAGATTGAAGGGATTATACGCCTCGGAATGGCATGAGATCAAGCATCTCCGGGATGCTTGGCAAATGCCGGAGGGCTGCACCACACTGGAAGCTCAGCTTATGGACTTATGCGATGACATTGCCTACTCTACCCATGATATTGAGGACGGCATTCGCGCAGGTAAAATTCAGATGAACCGGACGTTTTTCGAAGACAGCCGCCTCATTGACAATCTCGTACAAGAAATCGTCGAAGACCAGGGCAACATGGAGGTTGGCTGGGATCAAGTTGATATCCCTGCGATGGTCAAGCAGGTGTTAGCGGACTATCTGCAGCAATGGGAGGAGCTATACGCCCAATACGACCATGAATCGTCTCGCACACGCCGGGAGATGAAAGCCAGATGGGTAAGCGTGTTTGCCGGTAAAGTGGGCATTATCGACGCTCCATCCAAAGGGTGGAAGAAGGTAACCTTCGTCGAAAGCGGTCATCAGGATCTGCAGATGCTGCGCACGATGGAAATATTGAAGAAGCTGGCTTGGGTGACTCTCATTAAAGACTTCCGTGTACAGCGTCTGCAAAAACGCAGCGAAATTATGATTCGCCGGCTGTGGGATAGCTTTAGAGTTCCCGACTACGGCCGATTGATTCTGCCGCCTGACTGGGTAGCCAGCTATGACCACCACAAGCAGCATTGGAGTTGGCCTCGCTTCGTTGCCGACTATATTTCCGGCATGACCGATGCTTATGCTGAAAAGGTCTACGCCGAATTGTACGCAAGCAAATCCGGCTCAATCTACGAAATGGATTAGCATCGCCTTCATGCCATATCCCATCCCGTACGGGGCAAGTATAAAACGCTCCTTACCTTGTCTATCCTATAAACGGAGGAGGTGATGGGACCATGGCAAAAGATGTGCTTTGCGAAGTCAATTCCTGCAAGTTCTGGGCTGCAGGCAATCATTGCGGCGCTTCCTCGATCTATGTGGTAAGCAACCGCGGCAAACAAGCGAGCAACTCAGAAGAAACAGACTGCAAAACATTCGAATCAAAGTTGTAAAAGGCAAGCTCAACGTAAAATGCGAAAAAGCGGCGCGGCCGCCTGTGTCGGGATGGACAATCCCTAACATCAGGCAGCTGCGCCGCATTTGTTTTGCAGCTTATTTATTTGCTGACTGGAACCGCATTGAAGTACTCCTCAAGCGTGATCCCCTTTTCCGCGATTTCTGTAGAAATATCGGTCCCTACATAACGGAGGTGCCATGGCTCGTATTTGTAGCCAGTAATGCTTTCCTTGCCATCCGGATAACGGATAATGAAGCCATATTCGGCGGCATGATCGGCCAGCCATTCCGCTTCAGGCGTTCCGCCGAAGCAATCCGATGCGGCGCATTTGCCGTCGCTTCCAGAGACGTCGATGGCAAGCCCAGTCTCATGCTCACTCGTGCCTGGGAAGGCGCTATAGGTTTTCGCTTTTTCCAGACCGTCTTTTTTCACATAACGCTCGAACAACGATTTTTGAGTGGCATGGGAACGATACGCAGATACGCCAGCCAAGTAGATGTTGTCCTTCTTAGCCCCTGCGAACATATCCTCCAGCGCGTCTGCCGCTTCCTTGCGCATTTTGCGCTTATCGATCTTCTCCTTAAATGTAAACGGAACGTCAGGATAAACGAGATTAGCAGGCTTATAGTTTTCCGGCAGCTTGTTCTGCTTGTTTACAAGAGCTGCGATGCTCTCCGGCTGTGCGACAACCGCGATGCCGGAATCGTCTTTGGCCGGCGCCTTGGTTGGCTTATTCGTTGGCTTCGCCGGTTTCTCCGTAGGTTTGTTTGTCGGAGTCGGCTCCGTTGTTTCCGCCGGAGGAGCCGTAGGCTCGTCCGATGGCTGAGCAGGCTCATCTGTTGGAACAGGCGTCCCTGTCGGCGCTTCGGTTGCCGGATTATTCGTCGCTTCCGCCGTATTCTCGGGAGGGGAGGCAATTGAGTTTTCATAACGTATCATCATAAAGGCAGCTACCGCAATTACGCATACGAGAGCAAACCATAGTGTCGTTCTTCTGCGTTTTTTTCTCATTCGTTGGTTCATGATGCACTCCTTACGTTTAGTCATATAGTAAACTAGCAAAACACTCTAGCTCTACTATAAACGAGGAGCCGCTTAATGTCATGGATTTTCGACATATTTTGCACAACCACGCGGTTTTTTTCATGGTGGCCGAGGTGACTTTTGCCTTTGACATCCGGATATGAAAAGGAGCATAATAGGAATAAATTATTTGTAAATTGAGCACTGGAAACAATAACGGGCTGATGAACGACGCCAGCCTGTTTTTGTTGTGAAAGGTAGGCGGTATCGTGTCAGGTCTTACTTCAAGACAGCTGTTCAGCACCAGACCCATTGTTGTATTCTCGTTAATCGTCCTGTTGAAAAGCTATTTGGCATGGATGGTTGTTTTCGGGAGTCCTTCATGGACAACTTTGCTTAAAGAGGTGCCCTTTGCGCTAATCGTGTTCTGTTTGATCGAGTGGTTCGCGACGAAACGGAAGCTGGTCTACTACTTAGGCGCCAACCTTCTGATGACAGCCATTCTGTTCGCCGTATTAATGTATTACAAATACTACGGGGTCATCGTGACTTACTTAGCCCTGCATCAGGTGAATCAGGTCACCGCCGTCAGCAATAGTGTGTTCTCTCTGATGGATCCTTATTACTTGCTTGTCTTCATCGATATCATCGTAATGGGCTACTTCCTGATGCGCCGCAAGAAAGCGCAGGACTGGAAAAAAGCGAGCCAACGACAAATTCGCAAAAGCGTCGTGGCCACTTTGTTCGGCATATCGCTTGCCATGTGCCTGTTCAATATTGTGCCTAACCGCGCCAGCATGAATGAAATTGTAAAAGCGGAGCAAATGGGCATTCTGAATTATGAAGCCTATACGATTTTCTCCAAAAAAACACAGGATTTCGTAGATAAATCCGAAATTACACAAGCGAAGATCAATGAGCTTAAAGCCTTCCAACAGCCGGCCAACCCTCAGCTTTGGGAAGCGGCAAAAGGTAAAAATCTTATTATCATTCAGTTGGAGTCATTCCAGAACTTCCTCGTCAATCTGAAAATTGACGGCAAGGAAATTACGCCAAACTTCAATAAGCTTGCTAATAACAACTATTACTTTAAGCATTTTTATCAAGGCGTTGGACAAGGCAATACATCGGATGCCGAGTTTATCGTCAATTCATCCTATTACATCCCGCCAAACGGAGCGGCTACGCAAGTGTACGCGGGCAAAGAATTGCCTAGCTTGCCTAAGCTGGTGGAAGAGCATGGATACGATTCGGCAACCTTCCACACGAACGTAGTGGAGTTCTGGAACCGCGGCGAGCTTTACAAAGCGCTGGGCTTCAATCGTTATTATGACAAGAAGTTTTTCGGCGAAGATGATTCCGTCTTCTTCGGAGCTTCGGATGAAGTGCTATACTCGAAAACTGCAGAAGAGCTTGACCGGATGAGCCAAAGCGGCACACCGTTCTACTCGCAGATCATCTCGATGACTGCCCATCACCCGTTCACGATTCCTGCACGCAAGTACAAAATGGAACTTCCTGAACGATATAACGGCAGCTTTGTAGGCGACTATATTCGTGCGCAAAACTATGCCGATTATGCGCTTGGCCTGTTCATCGACGATTTGAAAGCACGCGGCATTTGGGACAACAGTGTTGTTGTGCTTTACGGCGATCATCTTGGCTTGCCAATCTATTCACTGGACCGCACCGACAAAGAATTAATGAAAGAAATTTACGGCCGTGATTACGGTTATACCGATATGATCAACATTCCGCTCGTAATAGCATCGAATGGCGTGACCGACAAAGAGCCGAAAGCTTTCGAACAGCTTGGCGGTCAAGTCGATATCGTGCCAACTGTAGCCAACTTGCTTGGATTCAAGATGGACGATCATATTCACTTCGGCCAGGACTTGCTTAATAGCAGCACGTACAATCTGCTGCCGCAGCGTTATTATCTGCCTACTGGATCATTCGTAAGCAGCCAAGAGCTGTTCCTCTCGGGCAGCGGCTACTCCGACGGCACCCACTACCCGCTTGCAGGCGACGGTATTAAAGGGACCGAAGGTACGGAAGATGAGTACAATCGCGCACTGGAGCTGCTGAAGCTGTCTGACAGCTATGTCAGCCAACTGCCTGACCGCGAACCGAAGAAGAACTAATAAGACAAGGGCTGAAGCCAAAGGGACTCCTCGTTCCCGCGCTTCAGCCCTTTTTTTACGATTCCCGTATCACCTGCTGTTTAGATAACATAAGACGAATCGGGCTCGAACAGCCTGCTCACTTGCTTAACATCATCTTCCGACAGCTGCCATTCGGCGGCAGCCGCATTGTCCTCCATTTGCGCAATGGTCTTGGCACCCGTCAATACCGTTGGAATCGCTTTATGATGCAGCAGCCAATTAATCGCCAGCTGGCTAATTGGTTTTCCAATTGACCATGCAATACCAGACAGCAGCTCTACCTTTTGCCCGTTGTCATCATAACGGTCCCGTTTCAGGTTGCTCGGCGGATGATCCTCTGTATTAATGAAGCTTCTGTTTGCTTTAAAGCTCTCGGTCAACTGGCCTTGAGCAAGCGGACTGGAAGGAATGAATCCAACCTGCCGCTGCTCCGAATAAGGCAGCTCTGCGTATTCCACTTGCCGCTGGAATAGATTAAAGGGCGACTGCAGCGATACAATGGGAGCGTAGGTCTGAGCGGCAACCAGCTGATGAACGGAAAAGTTGGATACACCGATGTGACGGATTTTTCCGCTCGCTACCAAGTCATTTAGCGCTGTGAAGGTCTCTTCCACCGGCGTCCCGCCTTTCGGATCGGGCCAGTGAACCTGATACAAATCAATATAATCGGTATCGAGCCTGCGCAAGCTATCCTCCACTTCCTGAAAAATGCTTTTACGCGACAGATCGATTCGCAGCTCCCGCTGTTCATTCCATACTAGGCCTAGCTTCGTCGCCACGATAACTTTATCACGTACCGGCTTTAACGCTTTGCCAAGCACACGCTCCGATTCGCCAAAGCTATAAGTTGGAGCCGTATCGTAAAAATTAACGCCAAGCTCAACCGCTCGGCCTACCACATCGATAAATTCCTTCTCCTGCGTCTCGCTCCAGCCTGATTTCCCCGCTGCCCATGCCCGCAGACCGATGACCGATGCCTTCATCCCGCTGCTCCCTATCGTTCTTTGCTTCACATCCATCCCTGCCTTTCTCCTATGCAAGCGTTAATCGATAAGTTGATACCTAATAAATATTCATTAAAAAAAGACTCCCGTCGCTACCCTGATAGGGCAAGCGACGAAAGCCTCTGGACGTCCAGTGAGCGATATACTATAATAATTCCTACATGTTTACTTGTATTTAATTCTATTATAAAATTTCCGGAACATTTTTACAATTGTTTTTTTCACCTTTGAGGGCCGACGGGGTTAATTCCAACTTGACAACTATGAATTAACCCCCTATATTGTTCTATACAATAGACTTCATTCAAACATGGAGTAGGAGGATAAGCAAATGACGAAAAAAAGAGTCGACCATGTCGGCGTAGCCGTACGGAATCTGGAAGTATCGCTGCGCTTTTATACAGAAATCGTAGGACTTGAACTGAAGGGACAACTGACACATACAAACGGCGTGATTCAGCTGGCTTTCTTAGGCTTTGGCAATACGGACGAAACGGAAATCGAACTGATTCAAGGGTATAGCAATCAGCTGCCTCCGGAAGGCACGGTTCATCATTTCGCCATCCACGTCGACGATGTTGAAGCTGAATTTGAACGTATTAAAGGAACAGAAGCCGAACTGATCGATAACGAAATCACGACGCTGCCAAACGGTTATCGCTACTTCTTTATCTATGGCCCGGAGCGCGAGTGGATTGAGTTTTTCCAGCGGTAATTATAGAGAACTATTATGCAGAAAAGCCGCTCCTTGGAGCGGCTTTTCTGCATCGAAAGTTAGTGGCAATACCGGCTATTTCATCTCTTTGCCTTTTGGCCCGGCGGAGTTATGGGTCCGTCTATCGGATGCCCGATATCGGCGAATAAGCACGAAGCTAACTGCCGCCAGCACAACTAACAGGCCAATTCCGGTGTAAATCCAATTCCAGCCTGAGGTACCCGAAGTGGTCTGAGCCGGTGCTTCCGTAGGAGCTGCGGTCTCTGCCTCCTTCTCTTCAGCTGCCGGTGTCGGCTTTGTTTCACTCTGGGCAGGCTTCGCATAGGCGTTTTGCGTCTGATTGTTTTTCCACAGTCCCATTTCCTTCAAATAAGTGCCGATGGAATTAATGATAGAGGACTGGGCAAATAATTTCGGCTCGCCTTTGGCATTCAATAGCGCTTTGGTGGATCCAACTACGGAGTTATCCAAGTAAAGCTTGCCTTCATCCATTAGCCGGGCAAAGCCCCAGTCGCCCGAATTATGGAAATTAACTGCTTGGAGCTTCAAATTACCGTTGCCTACGGATACGCCATACGTCGGGGCACCCCAGAAATCGGCACTGAACAAACGGATTTCGGAAGCGAATGCCGAACCCGTCTCTACATACCTCGCCTCCTCGCTGCCATTGATCGAGACAATTTGCGAGTTAATAAGATCAAAGCCCGCTTCGCCCGCGCTTTCGAACACAAGACCTTTCTGGGCACCATCAATACCAAGGCCTACACTAATGCCGGTTGGACCTCTGCCGTTCTCCTCCACAAGCAGCATGCCGCTCCGCGAGCCATAATGAAAATTGTTGTACAGCGTCTCGCCCTTCACATCTCCCAATATCATAAAGTCCAACTGGTTATAGCCATATTCGTACACGGGTTTATTATTGTCCATTGACGGGGCATTCGCCCATTCCCCAAACTTGGATTCCGAGCCAGCCGCATAGACGATCTGATTGAAATGCATGTTATAGATCTTGCCGCCTTCGCTGCCGCCGCCAACCTTAATGGCATTCTTAAAAACATGACCGGTTACATAATCGATATAATGATTGTCGGCTTTATGCGTGAATAGGTCGACGCCGTTATAGACAGCGCGCAGACCCACATTAACGATATAGACGTCTTTTCCTGCTGCCTGTATGGCATAAGGATATGAGGCTATGTTAGGCAGCTGGGAAGCAAGCTGCTCGGGATAATTGATCGTAATCCCTCTTACACCGCTTCCTTCAGACAGCTTCAAGAACGGTTCTCCTTTCGGATTGTTCCGGTCGGCGTATGCTTCCAGCACACTTCCGGGACCAGTTGGTACAGTGCTGTTGTCGACGGAACCTTTTAGCTCCACTCCAGTTGGTACCGTCAAATGCCCCAGCACCTTGTACTTGCCAGGCGGAAGGAAGACAACACCTCCGCCTTCTAGGGCGGCCTTATTCAATGCCGCTTGTATCGCGGCCGTATTGTCGGTCTTGCCATCATTTTTCGCCCGGAATGGCGCTTCCGTCACTACATACAACGCCATCCTCGCCGGTTTATGCGTTTCCGGCACAGCGTCTGGGAACACGGGCAGCTTTGCCATGTTGACCGCCGCATGATCGATGGTCGAAATGAATTTCGACGTGTCCGTAATTTCCGGTGTTCCGCTAAAACGGTTGCCGGTTAGAATCGCTCTGGCGTTATCCGTGATGCGGATTTGCGGTGCAGCGTTATTGAAATCGGAATCGGAAGCCATGAGTGTGCCACCGGCAACCGTTACATCGCCCCCGGCAACCGTGCTTTGCTGCACAATCAGCTTCGTTTCAGAGGTTGGATCAACGGATATCGCATGAAGCGAAGCGTTAATGTCGCTTCCGTTCAATTGCAGCACGCCGGAAGTCGCAGCACCTACCGCAATGCCGGTCTCGCTGTCCTGAATATGGATGCGGGTAAACATAACGCCGTCCCCGCTCACCGTTTCCGCGTATATGGCTGTTTTATTACCGGTAAAAGTAAGCTCATAGTTATGTCCGTTCGGAATGCTGCCGGGACTCGCAATCGAAGGCCCCAGATGAAAGCCTTTATTATAGCCGTCAATCGTAATATAGCCAGTATAGGACCAATCGTTGCGGCGCATTACAATACCCGTTCCATTCTCATAGATCCATTGCTCGTACGCGCTGCCCGCGGCAGGCGCATTCGGCAAACCCGACCCCGACCAATAATCCGGAGAGAAATCAATCCATTCGATGCGCCCAACATCGGCGATATTGTCAATTTCGACGCCCCGCGACAGCGGCGTTCCATACAGCCCGTTCAGAACGGGGCTGGAACCGCCATTTTCTCGGGAAAACATAAGCCCGGTATATGCGTTGACGAAGGTAATATTTTTAGCGTTGCAAAAGTCATTCCCGAAATAATTCGGCTTGCCGAATACGATTGCCGGGGGATAAGGCGTAATTTGATCCGGCAATTGTTCCGGATACCAGATGGACAAGTCGCGTATGGCCGAGGAAGGCTCCATCGTTACGAGCGGGGCCGCATTCTCGTCGCCTCTTCCCCCGTAAGCCATCAGGATTGTACCTTTCACCTGTTGCCCTCTGACGGGCTTACTCCACTCGCCGCGAAGCGTGACGCCCTTCGGAATGAGCAAGCTGCCTTTAATGGCGTATTTGCCTTCGGGTACAAACAATGTGCCTCCGCCGATTTTTCCAAGCTCATCAAGCAATTGCTGGAATATCGCCGTCACATCGGTTTCTCCGTCTCCGAGCGCACCAAAATCACGGACGGAATAGGCGGCAACAAACGTATCAGCCGTCTCATAAGCCGATTCAATCAGCTTCCATTCCGGCGCCGTCTGGGCGGCTGAGACAGGCATGACACCTAAGTGGGTGATACAAAGGGTAAGCATGAGCATAATCAGCAATTTTTTAGACATAGCTTTCTTCTCCTCCTGCCGTTCGGAGCTATCCAACGAATTGTGAATCCGTTTTCAATGGATCGAATGGTTATGATTGTAAACCAGATCGCGCTCCAGCTGTACGAGGAAAACGTAAAGTTTTCATGCCAAAGTTAACCGATTTGCCGATTTCTTAGCGCGGAGTGGCTAAGCCGTCCAATTTGGCGGCCTGGACCGGTAATTGCGCGGCTATGGAATGTCCGGCAGCGCTATTGGACGGGCGGCTATTTCTATTGCCGCCCAAGCATCTGCGTTAGTCCTGCGTGGAGGAAGACTCTTGGCCGTCGGCTCCGCCCGTTTGGCTTGTTTTCCACTCGTTAAGACCCTGCGAGGGCCTTAACGGCCTCCCGGCAGAGCAAATGCAACGCTTTAAGACCCTCTGAGGGTCTTATGCTTAATAATGGACTGCTTTTGCTTCCCGTTTGGCTTGTTCTCCACTCGTTAAGACCCTGCGAGGGTCTTAATCGGCTCCCGGCAGAGCAAATGCAACGCGTTAAGACCCTCCAAGGGTCTTATGCCTAATAATGGACTGCTTTTGCTTCTCGTTTGGCCTGCATTTCAACTCGTTAAGACCCTGCGAGGGTCTTATCGGGCCCCGGTCAGAGCAAATGCAACGCGTTAAGACCCTCCGAGGGTCTTATGCCTAATAATGGACTGCTTTTGCTTCCCGTTTGGCTGCATTTCCAATCATTAAGACCCTGCGAGGGTCTTAATCGGCTCCCGGCAGGGCAAATGCAACGCTTTAAGACCCTCCAAGGGTCTTATGCCTAATAATGGACTTCTTTTTCTTCCTGTTTGGCCAGCGTTTCCACTCGTTAAGACCCTGCAAGGGTCTTATCGGGCTCCCGGCAGGGCAAATACGATGCTTTAAGACCCTCACAGGGTCTTAAAGCAACAACGAGCTGCTCAAGGACACCGGCCGACTGGCGTGGCGTGAGCTCCATACAACAAAAAGAGGCCCCGAAGCGGCATAAGCCGTTCGAAGCCTCTCTCACCGGGGGAAGTCACACAACTCCTCTCTCCTTTAACAACCTTAACCTTGCTTGGCCGCCTCCAGCACTTCCTGTACATGGCCATCCACGTTGACTACGCGCCATTCCTTCGCCAGCACGCCGTTCTCGTCAATCAGGAAAGTCGACCGTTCGATGCCCATAAACTCGGTACCGTTCCAGCTCCGCAGCTTCCAAACGCCGAACAGCTCCGACACCTCATGTTCCGTATCCGACAGCAGCGGGAAAGGCAGCTCATGCTTCGCAATGAATTCATCATGGGATGCGAGATCATCAGGGCTAATACCGATGACTGCAGTGTTATACGTCTCGAATTGGCCGTTGTAATCGCGGAAATCGCAAGATTCCGTCGTACAGCCCGGCGTCATATCTTTCGGATAAAAATAGATGACGCGCTTTTTCCCTCTGTAATCCTTCAGCGATACGGCTTGGCCCGTCGAGGCCGGCAGCGTGAAGTCAGGTACCTCTTGGCCGATTTGCACTTGCGTCATTTTCTATCCGCTCCTTTTTTATCTGGTTTGAGTCGCTCATAAAACAATTCTGTATTCCACATAAAGGATTCGATATCCTCTTTGCTGTCAAATAAAGAGTAGGCCAGCGTCAGCTTCGTAAGCGCTGCTTCGACGGAGAGGTTGTCGATAAATACGACACCCGCTTCCATCAGGCTGACTGAAGAAGTGTACATCGCCTCCGTACGATCCTTCAACGGGCAAAGATACAAATCTACACCCTGCTCCCAGCAATATTGGGCGAATTGGAGCAGCGAATGATTGCCTGGCGCATTTGCGCTTGCCGTACCGGAATGGTACAGATCATGCAGCACCGCCTTCGGCTTGCGGCGGCTAAAGTCATAGAACGAATAATCGATACCCGTGAACGGCTTAATATAGAGCAGGCCGGATTCTACTCGCTTGCCGCTGCCCCGCTTGCCCCATGGAGAATAGGAACGCTCACGAGCGCGCAATGCCTCCATCGTCGGGTTGTCTGGATGCGCCTCAGTAATAAAGCGGCCCTGCTCCACTCGTCCATAGGGCAGATCATAGGGACTCCCGAACTGATCGGTAAACGACTCGCATTGTGTAATTCGCGTGCCCAAGTAAACGAGCGATTCGTTGCGGTCATTGCGGTATACGACAAATACGCCTGGTGCCCCATCCGTACTCATAATGAGGTCGATCGCAGCAGCAAAATTGCTTACCCCATTGCTTCGCTCATCTTCAAGATGATAATTGGCAGCCACTAGCACGATCGGCACCGGCGTATCGCAGCATAAGTAACTTAGCATAGCTGCTGAATAAGCGAGCGTATCAGAGCCGTGCGTCACGATAATACCTGCATACTCCGTTTTATCGATACCATCCAGCGCTTCCATCAGCACATTCCAGTCATCCGGCACCAAGTTCTCACTCAGTACATTGAGTGGCTGAGCCGTCTCAAACTGGACATCCCGCTTGTTCGGAAGGCTTCCGTACGCTTCAATTAAAGCATACGTGCCGCTCTCGTGAACGGATACGGTTCCATTATTGTTTTTACTGCCGATTGTTCCACCCGTGAAGAACACGGCGATTTTTCCCGTTTCAGCCATTATCCTTGTCCCCATTTCCAATCCAACCCACAGAGATTACTTTAGTTGCAGCATTTTTAAACAGTTGCTTTCACTTTAAGTCGCTGCCTACAATTACAATTTCAATTTCAATTCCATTTACACATTTAAAGCGGTTTAAACGACCCCGCCTAACCCAATCGTAACCATTTCCAAATCGGTTCATACTATGGCGAAAAAGCTTGCGCCTTTGCATTCTTCCGCTCTTTGCGCCAGAACTCGTCCAGATCCTTAAGCAGCTCTTCCGCCGTAATATCGCCATCTAAGTAACGCTGAGCCTGGTCTTTGCCCAGCTTGTAAAAGGCGCTGTAATCGTAATAATGAATAGGCGGCTGGGTACGGACGTACTGCTCCTCGTTTTGATCCATCATCCAGAACGAGGCGTATGGCCCCGATTGCAAAAAAGACGCATCACGCGGATAAATCGGTATAACTCCGATCTGTTCACCAAACTCTTCATTAATAGCAGGCGAAGATAGAAACTCGATTAGCGACCATGCTTCCTTAATATGTGAAGAATAGGAAGTAATCCCCCAGCCTGCGCCTCTGACCGCATAGTGGGATATTCCTGCCGGCCCGACAGGCAGCGGCGCTGTCGCCCAGCTGTCCGGATCCATCTTCCCCTTCAGCAGAGCAATTGCTCCTGCGTCGGCAATCATCATCGACACCGAACCGTTCGCAAATGCATCAGCCTGATCGGTAAAGCTCCATTCCACCGATTGCGGCGGGGAGAGTTCATCGTAAAGCTGCTTATACATGAAAGCACCATTAAGCGCGCCGTTTCCATTAAATATGGTGGAGCGATTACGCTTGTACATGCTGTCCAGTGCGTCCACTTGATCGCCGTTATAATCCTGAATAAGCTGCGTCAATAGACGATCCGGGCCTTCTTCCCCGCGAAAAGCAAGACCGTACTCTCCTTTCGCCGGATCGGTCAGAAGCTTGCCCGTATAGTAGAGCTCCTCCCAAGTCTCCGGTACCTGCAGCGCTTTTTCATCAAATCTGTCCTTGCGGTAATAGAGCTGATTGCGGTACAGCCCGTTCGGAATATAGTAGACGGCTCCATCCCATTCGGAGGCAAAATGCTTAGCGTCCTCACTCAACCCCGCATAATCCTTCCAATTATCCGCATATGCCGTCAAGTTAAGTATCAATTTCTGTTCAACTAACGGGACGAGTGTCTGGTCTCTTACTTCAACGACATCGATGCCTACCCGGTCGCGGAGCGCATACGCAATCCGCTCGTCCGCAACCGAATTGCCTGGAGAGAGCAGCTCGACTTTAATCGCAGGATTCAGCTCCTCAAAGCGATCCAGTAAATTCCGCAGCGCCTCCGTACGCGGCTCATTCGTTAAACTTTGAATTATCCTTAATGTAACTCCGCTTTCTTCAGAAGCAACCGTTTCCGCCTCACGCTCCATGCACCCGTTCAATAAAACGAAAGCTAGCACTGCTACAATTGCGATCGGCCAACGTGTCCGGTTGTTGCGGAACATCCGTCATGTACGCCCCCATTCATTATGGATATGGTTTGCTTCCCCTTATTCTACTATCTTCATCCAAAAAAGCACAGCCTTCTGACAGCGTTTGCTGTACTAAAAGACCGTGCTTTTGAGAGTGTCTGGCTATTACTTCATCGCAGCCGCAACTTCTTTCACCATTTCCGCTACAGAGATCAATCCGCCGCCGGACAAGTACCAGAAATTCGGATCAAGATAGACGATATTTCCTTCTTTAAATGCGTTCGTATTTTTGACCAGCGCATTTTCAATCAACGCTTTCGAACCCGACTCGCCGCTTTCCTTGCTCACTGCTGCATCGCGATCTACAACGAACAGATAATCCGGATTTTTCTCCGCCACATATTCGAAGCTCACGGTGTCGCCATGCGTCGTTACTTTAATACCGTCGTCTGCCGGCTTAAAGCCAAATACGTCATGGATAATACCGAAACGGGAGCCCGCTCCATAAGCGCTAATCGCGCCTTCATTCGTTAAAAGGATCAGCGCTTTTTTATCGCCGGCAGCCGTTACTTTTTCGTTCAACGCTTTAATTTGCTCTGTCACGCTGGCAAGCTCGGCTTCCACTTCTGCTTCTTTGCCAAAAATCGTACCCAGCGTCTTCGCATTTTCCGTGTAAGATTCCATATATTTTGCGGTATCTACGCCAAGGAAAATCGTTGGTCCCAGCTTGGTCAGCTCATCGTAAGCATCCGACTGACGACCCGAAATAATAATGAGGTCAGGTTTAATCGCGCTCAGCTTTTCGAAGTCAGGCTCTTTGAGACTGCCGACATTTTCATATTTCGCGTCTGCATATTTGGACAAGTACGGCGGAATGCTCGCTTGCGGTACGCCTGTTACTTCTACGCCCAGCTTATCGAGGGAATCCAGCACGCCAAAGTCGAACACAACGACCTTCTGCGGATTTTTCGCCACTTTCGTCTCGCCCAGCTTATGCTTGATCGTCAGTTCCTTTGTTTCTTCTGCAGCCGGAGGCGTCGTCGAATTCGATCCGCCGTTATTTGCTCCGCCAGTCCCATTCGATCCTTTCGAATCGCCGTTTGCCCCGCACGCTGCTACCACCATAGCCAACATAATAGTCATAAGTACTATTCCGATTGATTTTTTCAACTCTATCATTCTCCTTTTCGTTTACGTATTTACTAATAAAGAGCGAAGGCTCCGGTTCAGGTAAAATAAACGCAAATCCGGTTGCCGTTAATGCTCTGTATCGCAATATCCATCTCATAAATCTGCTTCAGCGCTTCGGTCGTAATCATCTCGTCCACGCTGCCTTCCCGTACCACCTTGCCCTCCTTGAGCGCTACAATATGATCCGAATAGCAGGAGGCAAAGTTGATATCGTGAATAACGAGTACAACCGTTTTGCCCAGCTCATCGACGAGTCTGCGAAGCACCTTCATAATTTGAACCGAGTGCTTCATATCCAAGTTGTTCAACGGCTCATCCAGCAGGATATACTCCGTGTTTTGAGCGATGACCATGGCTATAAAAGCACGTTGATTCTGCCCTCCGCTCAATTGGTCCAGATACTTGCCCTGCATGTCCTGCATATCCATATAGCGGATTGCTTCATCAACATGCTTCCAATCTTCTGCGGTCAGCTTCCCTTGGGAATACGGGAATCGGCCGAAGCTGACCAGCTCGCGCACCGTCAACCGGACGTTGATATGGTTGGATTGCTTGAGGATTGATATTTTCCGGGCGAGCTCATTGCTCTTCCACTGGCCGATTTCCTTGCCTTCAATTAGTACCTCACCGCTATCTTGCGCCAACAAGCGGCTGATCATGGACAGCACCGTGCTTTTGCCTGCGCCGTTAGGGCCGATGAATGATGTCATTTTACCTTTCTCGACGCGCAGGGATACGCCCTCGACGACAGGTTTGCCCCCATAGCTTTTGGATAAATGCTTCGCTTCGATCATGTTCTGTTCTCCCTTAGCAGCAGATACAGGAAGTAGCCGCCGCCGATGAAATTGATGATGACGCTCAGCGTCGTCGAGAAAGTAAATACCCGTTCTACAAGCAACTGGCCGCCGACCAGTGCAATGATGCTGATGAGCATGGAGCCGGCAATAAGAAGGCTATGCCGGTACGTTTTCATAAACTGATGCGCAACATTGGCTACTAGCAGGCCCAGGAACGTAATTGGCCCTACAAGCGCTGTTGAAATTGCAATGAGCAGCGCCACGATAATGAGCAGGCGCTTCACCGTGTAATCATAAGGAATGCCCAGATTGACAGCTTGCTCCCGGCCCAGCGCCAGCACGTCCAGAAACTTCATAAACCGCATGCTGTATAAGCCGATCAGAGCGAGTCCGATGGCTGCAAAGAGCAGCAGATCGGTTCTAATATTGTTGAAGCTTGCGAACATTTTGTCCTGCACGCGCATAAACTCATTGGGGTCGATGAGCACCTGCATGAACGTCGACAGGCTGCCGAACAGTGTGCCGAGGACAAGCCCAACGAGCAGCAGGAAGTACAGATTCCGTCCTTCCCGCTTGAACATAAGCCGGTACAGCAACGCGACAAACACCATCATCAACGCAATCGAGAAGATGAAATTCAGCTCAGCGGACAAGCTCATGCTGCCAAAGGCGAAGATGACAAACGTCTGCAGCAGCATGTATAGACTGTCCAGGCCGATAATGCTCGGCGTCAGAATGCGGTTATTCGTAATCGTCTGAAAGACGAGCGTTGCAAACGCGATTGCCCCGCCGGTCATGACGATGGCGAGCACTTTGAACACCCTTCTCGGAAAAACGTAATCGAAGCTGCCGATCATATTGGCGAACAAGAAAACGGCGATCAAAGCGACTGCCGCTGCTGCCAGCGAGCCCAGTTTCCATTTATGCGTCATGTGCCTTTCTCCTTATCAGTAAGTAAAGAAACAGGCCGCTGCCGATAACGCCTACCGTCAAGCCGATCGGAACCTCATACGGGTAAATCAGAATACGACCCAAAATATCGCAGAACAAGACGAACAACGCACCCAGCATAGCGGTGAGCGGCAAGCTTTTTTTCAAATTGTCACCCGCGTAGATCGTCACCAGATTGGGCACCACCAGGCCAAGGAACGGGATAAGCCCTACCGTCAGCATGACGACAACCGATACCAGCGCTACGATAACCAGACCAATGTTGACGATCTGCTTATGCTTCAACCCCAGGTTGATAGCGAACTCTTCACCCATGCCGGCGATCGTAAACTTGTTGGCAAATAGATAAGCGACGATGACCAGCGGAATGCTGATATAGATCATTTCATAACGTCCGCTCAATATGCCGGAGAAATCACCCTGCAGCCAAGCCGTTATATTCTGAATGAGATTGTTCTTATAAGCGAAAAACGTCGTAAGCGAGCCGATGACGTTGCCGAACATCAGGCCGACTAGCGGGATAAAAATAGCATCCTTGTATTTCACCCGGTCGAGAATTTTCATAAAGACGAACGTTCCGGCCAGTGCAAAAACGAAAGCAACGATCATTTTCTCAATCAAGCTTGCCGAAGTGAACAACATAAGCGCCACAAGAATGCCCAGCCTTGCGGCATCGTCCGTGCCGGCTGTCGTCGGCGAGACGAACTTGTTGCGGCTCAGCTGCTGCATGATAAGGCCGGAAATGCTCAGTGCCGCTCCGGCAACGAGAATACTGACAAGCCGCGGAATCCGGCTGACGAGCATGACCTGCAATTGCTCTTCGCTAAGACGAAATAAATCCAGAGGATGAATATTTTTAACCCCTAGAAACAGGGAGACAAAGGACAACAGTACGAGCGCGATAAGCAAATATCTCTTTTTCAAGGCGCAACTTCCCTTAACATTAATAATCATTCTCATTACGTACTATAAAAGAATCCACTCTCCTTCGAGAATGGACTTTTCTGCAGCTTCAATGGACTTTCCGGCGACGCCGGCTGTTACTTCACAAGAACGTCATCTTTGGCTTCGGTGAGCAAGTGGCGAACCGTCTCCTCGACCAGATTCTCGTATACCGCCGCATTGTAGTTCAACACGCCCCGATGGCGGATAAACAGGCATCGCTTCTTCGATCGGCTTGGCTTCAGTCTGCGCCAGGCGCTCTCCAGCTCGTCGCAATGCGATTGCGGCGTGGCCACCGGCACGAGGAACATAACATTATCACAATCAAGCTCGGCAATTTGCTCCAGCGACTCGGCATCCATGTAGCTCATCTGCTTGGCCGGCAATGGCGGCTTGACCCGTAGATCGTCATAGAACACATCTTTCATCTTCTTGATCTTCGTGCCATAGACGCGGAAACCGCCTTCAAATGATTGGACAAGCAGCATCGGCAAGTCGCCGAGCACATTCTTCACATGAATACGGGCGTTCGCAACCTTCATGTCATAAGAGGAAAGCCAGCGCTCCGCGACGCCGGACAATCCGAGCTCCCCGCTCATATCGAGCAGTCTTTCCTTCCAGGAGTACCGTTTCCAGTACATCATCTTCACTGGAGCGATGGCAGACAGGGCCGCATATACCTCCTCCTCCAGCGGACCTGTCAAGATCAGCTCTGGCTCCGCTGCAGCAAGCTGCTGGTATGCCGGCTCGGGATTATTCGTCCAGCCCCGTTCAAAACTGATATGCGGCGTAATTCCGAGGACCGAGAGGTCTCCAAGAAACACAGGTGTCATATTGGCAATACGCAGCTTCGTCTTAAGCGCATAGTCGCTGGGCGACATGCCCATCTGTTTTTTGAACAAACGGCTAAAATAATATTCGTCGGGATAGCCGACAGCATGGGCTGTATCGGTAATCGTAGTCCGCCCGCCGGCTAGCAGACGAAGCGATGCATCGAGCCGGATTTTCGTCATATATTTAAGCGGACTTAGACCGGTATGGCGGCGAAACGATTGGTAGAACCGTCCGGTACTGAAGCCGGAAGAGCGGGCCAACTCCTCGATATCGATCATGTCGCTGTAGTGGTCATGCATATGCTGGAGCGTATGCTCTACGTAGCCCAGCAAATCCTGCTCCGCCTCTCTCGGCTTCTGAACGGACTGCATAAAGCCGGAAGCGATAGAGTAAAGCTGAGACTGCAGCTGGAAAAACTGAGCCGGATCATCCTGCTCGCCTCCCGCCATATCGCAGCGGAAATCAGAAATCCACATCCGAATTTGCGGCATTCTGAACGTATGAAATTCAGCCTGGCCGATTAACGGTTCATAGCCGTCCGTTGTAAATCGGATCACTACCGCCTCGACGGGCTGATCTGCTCTATTGCGGAGCGTACAGGCATGGCCTGCGGGGACGAGGAACAGCTCGCCGCCAAGCGCCTTGCCAGAGCTTTTCTGTGTGCGTGAACGAAGCGTTACTTTCATTTTAGACTGGGGAATATAGATGAAGCAGTGCTCGTACTGCAAGCAGAAACCGGTCTGCCTGCCGCCGGACAGCTTCAATTCATCTGTACCGGAATAGGTCAATACGACTGGCGCATGAAGCCGGTCAGGCAACTTCTCAGGCACGTTGCGCCCTCCTCCTCATCGTTCCTGCCAGGCAGGACTTGTTCTATTAAGGATAAGTAATAGTAATAATCATTGTCAATTGAATGAAATTGGCTATTCGTTGACACCTTGCCGGACGAGCGCTATCGTTTACATGAGAGAAACAGAGACTGAATGTCTACCAGACGAGGTGATTCCGAATGAATATGAACCCGAGCATGATGCAGCAGCAGCGCCCCAAAAGCAAAGGCAGCATATGGGCGATGTACAAACGGATGTTTTTCCACGTCAGCTCCCGCTGGCCGCTTATGATTGCCGCACTTGTCTGCATTATCGCCGTATCACTGCTTGAATTTGTTATCCCGCAATTGACGCAATATACGATTGACCATGTCATTCCCGGCCATAAGTATGACGCGCTTCCGATGATCGGAATCGGCATTCTTGCAACCGCTGTATTACTCGGACTGTTCAACTATTGGAGCTCCCTGACCATGGCTTCTGTCGGGCAGCGGGCCATTCTTGACCTGCGCAACGAATTGTACCGCCATTTGCAAAAGCTCGACGTCGGTTTTTTCGACCGCAATCGCACTGGCGACCTCATGTCCCGCGTGACCAACGATGTCAACATGCTGCAGCAGCTGATCTCCTCCGGCATGTTATCCATTGTGACCGATCTGTTCACGTTCGTTGCCGTCGCTGGTTACATGCTTTGGGTCGACTGGCGGCTTACGCTTCTTGTGCTTGCCACCTTTCCATTCATGATTATGACAACCCGCTTCTTCAGCAAAAAAATGCGCTTCTCGTTCAAACGAGTACAGGAATCCGTGTCTGAGGTCAGTTCCCATCTGCAGGATACGCTGACTTCGATCCGGCTGATTAAGTCGTTCTCCAGCGAAGATTACGAGGTGCGCCGCTTTGCTGATCGAAGCGAAGCCAATATGAACGCAAACCTAGGCGCCGTGAAGCTCCGGGCCGTCTACGAGCCGATTATCGATTTGTTAAACTTCATCGGACTCGCGGCCGTCCTGCTGTTCGGTGCCCGGCAAACGATGCATGAAGCGCTGACGCTTGGCACAATTGTCGCTTTTATGGCTTACGTCAGATTGCTGCAAAACCCGGTGAAGCGATTCAGCCGCACGATGAATACGATTCAGCAATCGGCAGCCGCTTATGAGCGGATCGTGGAAATATTGGGTGAGGAGCCCGCTGTCCGGGAGAAGGAAGATGCGGTTCAATTGCCTGTCGTGAGGGGAGAAGTTCAGTTCCGCAATGTCAGCTTTGCCTACCATAACGGCGCTCCGGTACTGAAGCAATTTAATCTGGAGATGAGAGCTGGAGAAATGACAGCGCTGGTTGGCTCTTCCGGAGCCGGCAAGTCGACGATCGCTCATTTGCTGACGCGGTTTTACGATCCGCAGGAGGGCGAAGTGACGATTGACGGGTACCCGCTTACCGAGGTCGGTTTAAAATCGCTGCGAAGCCAAATGGGTATTGTATCGCAAGAAATTTGGCTGCTGAACGGCACCATTCGGGAGAACATCGCCTACAGCAACCCAGACGCAGAGGAAGCTGATATTATAGCAGCAGGAAAAGCGGCAAACGCCCATGCCTTCATCATGGATCTGCCGGATGGCTATGATTCGCAGATTGGCGAACGGGGTGTTAAGCTCTCGGGCGGGCAAAAGCAGCGTCTGTCCATCGCCAGAGCGCTGCTCAAAAATCCGCGTCTAATCATTCTAGACGAAGCGACGTCCTCGCTGGACAGCGAATCGGAGCGCGCAATTCAGGATGCGCTAGCCCGTCTGCTGGCTGGACGCACCTGTCTCATTATCGCCCATCGGCTGTCAACGATCCGGCAGGCGGACCGCATCTACGTGCTCGACAAGGGCCGTGTTATTGAGGAAGGCAGCCATGAGGCGCTGCTGGAGAAGCAGGGCCGTTACCGCCAGCTCTATGAGCTGCAATTCCCGCAGCGGGATGAAACGGATGCGAAGTCTGTAACTACCGGGCAAGGTAAACCGGCCAGGTAATTAAATATTGCAAAGCAAAAGCCAGCGCCGCCATTGAACCGCTCCTATTTGTTAGTCGCGACTAGTAAACAGGAGTCGTTCAATCAGAGGGACACTGGCTTTTCTTCTTAGGAATCTAACTTCTTAGGAATCTAACTTCACAGGACTACTTGCTGGAGCTTCCTACCACCCAATCGCCGCACCGTCGCTGCGCGGATCGAAGCCCCCGCTTAAGACGCCGTTTTTGCCAATGGCAATCGCATGCGCATGCCCCATGATGCCGTCTACATCCTTCGCAACACGTACAAGATGACCGGCTTCCGTCAATTGCTCCGCTACTTCGCCGCCGATGCGTCCCTCGATCTTCAACTCTTGGGTAGGCGCACCCCAAGTGCGGCCCCACACCCATCTTGGCTCGCTCACCGCCGACTGCGGGTCCATGTCGAAATCAATCATTCGCGTCAGTACCGCCAGCTGCGTCTGCGGCTGCCCTTCGCCGCCTTGCGTGCCGAACAGATGGGTTGGTGACCCGTCCCGGCAAGCCATTGCAGGCATGAGCGTATGAAAGGTCCGCTTATGCGGCATCAAGCAATTGACATGCTGCGGATCAAGCGAGAAAAACGACCCTCTATTTTGCAGCAGAATGCCGGTATCTCCCGCAACTAACCCCGAGCCAAATTCGAAATACAAACTTTGGATGAAAGAAACCGAGTTCCCTTCCTCGTCTACAACTGCGGCATACGCCGTATCGCTGCCGACAGGTTGAGTATTAATCGGCCGCGCCTTTACCGGGTCAATTGATGCGGCCAGCTCCGCCGCGTATGTCTTGCTAAGCAGCCGTTCCAGTGGAATGTCAGCAAAGTCGGGATCAGTCAAATAGCGGTTGCGGTCGCGGAACGACAGCTTTAACGCCTCTACAATCGTATGATAATAGCTATAAGAGCCGTGCCCCATTTGCTTCAAATCGAAATGCTCCAAAATGTGCAGCGCCATCAGCGCGACAAAGCCTTGCGAGTTAGGCGGCACCTGGTAGACGTCGTACCCCCGATAAGAGCCCTTGAGCGGCGTGACCCACTCCCCGCTATGATCTGCAAAATCATCCAGCGTCAGCAATCCGCCTATGCCCTGCAAGCTGTCCACAATGGATCGGGCAATCGGACCGTTGTAAAAGCCGTCGCGCCCTTGCTCGGCAATCAGCTTGAGCGACGCCGCCAGCTCCTTTTGCACAAAAAGCTGTCCCGGTTTGGTGATCTGTCCGTTAGGCAAATATATCGCAGCCGTTGTAGGCTGTGAACGAAGAATCTGCTCCTGATGCACAGTAGTCTCATATTGATCCGGCGACATCGGAAAGCCTTCCTCGGCATAGGTGATCGCTGGCTCAAGCACCTCGGTAAAAGCCAGCCGGCCATACCGGCTCTGAACCGCATGCCATCCGTCCACCATGCCAGGCACGGTGATCGCACTCCGCGGTCCTCTTACCGGAATAGCCTCCTCACCGGCGTACGCGTCCATCGAGGCGCGGTATCCTGACCGGCCGCTTGCATTATAGGCGCGAACCTCGCCGTCCTCCTTATGATAGGACAGCCAGAAGGAATCACCGCCCATGCCCGTCATATGCGGATATACCACCGCCAAGCAGGCGCTGACAGCAATCGCCGCATCAAAGGCGTTGCCGCCCCTCTCCAGCATTCGCGCTCCCGCAGCGGTTGCCAGATGATGCGGGCTGACTATCATTGCTTTTGTCCCCATAACCGACTTCTTCGTTGTCTCCATGCGCTCTCCACCTTAACTGGCATCCTTTATTTTCATGTATTTGAAATAGACCTGAATGAATGAACCCCGACTATTAGTGATTAAATAATGTCACTTAATCTTACATCACTTTTTAAAAATACCACGCCCGCTGGATTGAGGCAATTCCTTTTTTCGAAAGATAATTCACTATTTTATGTTGATCACGAACGAAAAAGCATATATATTAATTCGTATAGTAAATAAGTCGGCTGTATTAGATTCATTTTGAAGGTTCAGCCGTTTCGAGACGAAGGGAGATTCTATGCAATCCAAAACAACAATTCCGATTGAATCGGCAAATATCGATGAGATTGATCGTAAAATCATTTCTGCCCTGCATGTTAATGGCAGAATTTCTTACACGGATTTGGCTAAGGATATTGGTTTATCGAGAGTCGCTGTACAAGCGCGCATTAATGCTTTGATGGAGGAGGGCGTCATCGAACGATTCACTGCCGTCATTAATCCGGAGAAGATCGGCATTACAGTATCCGCTTTTTTCAATGTCGAGGTTGAGCCGAAGTTTCTGCATGAGGTGGCTGATCAGTTGTCAGACGAACCAGAAGTGACCAGCCTTTATCATATGACCGGACCAAGCAAGCTGCATATGCATGGGCTGTTCATGAACAATCAGGAGATGGAAGCGTTCATGCGCGAGAAGCTATACACGCTGCCCGGCATTATGAGCGTCGATTGCCAGGTGCTGATTAACCGCTACAAAAGCCGGATGGGGATGAGATTATGAGTACCCCAACGCCTCCTTCCGCGCAGGGCTCTATCCCGCTGCCAGCGGGCGGCGGCTCGCGCGGCAAAACATACGGTGAGCTAAGCTGGGCGATGATCAAAACCGGTATTTTAGGCTATGGGGGAGGCCCATCCGTTATACCATTGATCCGCTATGAGGCGGTCACCCGCTACAATTGGATCAACGACGAGGAATTCGCCGAGATTTTAGCTCTAGCTAATGCCCTGCCAGGTCCTATCGCCACCAAAATGGCCGCTTACCTTGGCTATCGCAAGCAAGGCTGGCTAGGCGCGACGGTTGCGGTGCTTGCTCATATTTTACCGTCATCCGTTGCCATGATCGCTCTGCTGTCGGTCGTTGACGCACTGAGCGGCTCTGCCGTCGTACAGGGAATGATTGCAGCAGTCATACCGGTTATCGCCGTCATGCTTGGCGTCATGGCTTATGAGTTCGGAAATCGCGCACTTAAAGGATTAGGCGCTGTATTCGGCATTGCCATGTGCGCCATCGCATTTCTGCTGCTGCAAATCTTGCATGTTCATGATGCGATCGTCATTATTCTTTTTCTGGCTTACGGAGCTGTTCATTTCAACGTGATCAGACGGTTCAAAGACCGGAAGGACAAACGCCGAAAACTGACAGAGACAAGCGGGGAATAGACAATGATGGATTGGATTGAACTCATTATTGGTTTTTTTATTGCGAACGTGCTTGGATACGGGGGCGGACCTGCCTCCATTCCGCTTATGTATAATGAAATTGTTAAAAATTACGGCTGGGCAACGGACAGCCAATTCTCGCAAATTCTTGCGCTGGGCAATGCACTGCCAGGGCCCATTGCAACCAAAATCGCCGCGTTTGTCGGCTATAACGTTTACGGAGTCACCGGCCTGCTGCTGGCGCTCGCCGCAACCGTCATTCCTTCCGCAGCGGCTCTCATCTTCCTGCTGAAGCTGCTGTCCAAACATCGGCAATCGCCGGCTGTAAAAGGACTGACGCTGCTCGTCCAGCCGGTCGTTGCCATTATGATGGTGCTGCTCACCTGGCAAATGGCGAATACTTCCGTGCAGTCCTCCGGCCTATGGCAGACGATTGGCATCGCCGCCGTCGCTTATTGGGCGATGGAGCGCCGTAAAATTCATCCGGCGATCGTCATCTGCGCCGCCTTCGTCTATGGCGGCCTCGTGCTGTCGCATACGATGGTGTAAGTTGCGCGTAATGGAAAAGAGGTATCCCCCTGTTGTTGGGGATACCTCTTTTTGATGCGTCAGCTTACGGTTCTCGCTTAGTTGGTTGGCTCATGTTGGCTACATTCCACGAGCAATTCCCATCCTATTGTTCTCTAGTTACTTTTCAAGCCCGCGCACACATTCCTGCTTCATCCATCATTCCCACTGCACGCACCAAACGATATGTAAAAGTAACATTTGCTCTCCCCCGGCCGACAACCAACTCCAGCAAGGGGACCTTCGCTATTTCGCCTCAGCCGCCACTTTATGACGACTTAGCCCTCCTTGAACGAACCTCGCTTCGTTAATTTGCGAACCTGCTTCGCTAACCACCGCCAACCAACTAACTAATCACTTACAGCGAACCTATTTCGCTGTTTTGCGAAGCCAGCTTCGCTATTCGGCCCGCCGTTAAACCTTCTGCGACCTACAGCGAAGTATTCTTCGTTATTGGTGAACCTAGGTTCTGGGATTGCGAAGTTCTCTTCGCTATTTCGCCTCAGCCGCCACTTTATGCCGACATAACCCTCCTAGAACGAACCTCACTTCGCTAATTTGCGAACCTGCTTCGCTAAATACAGCCAATCAACTAACTAATCACTTACAACGAACCTACTTCGCTGTTTTGCGTAGCCAGCTTCGCTATCCTCCCCGCCAGCAGGCCGCCGGACAAATTCCAAGCTACCTATTCCTACGCCCACTCCCCCTAATACCTCATACCAAAAAAAAGAAAAAGCCTGCTCGGCAAGAGAGCGATCCAAAGACCGTCCCTGCCCAAGCAGGCCATTTCACTTCCACTTCACTTCATTCACTAACCCATTAAATCGTAGTGTCACGCGGGTAAGCGCGGACTTTCTCGCTAGGCGATGATGGCGAGTCCAGCTCGTCATCCGAGCGCATGAACGGCCAGTAGTTGGCTTTGCCGAACATACGGACCATGACTGGGATGAACAGCGGCAGCATCACAAGTGCGTACATGAACAATCCGCATAGTACGATCGTTGCAATTTGCAGCAGCGACATAACCCCTGAAGGCAGCATCGCCGCGAAGGTACCGCCGAGAATAACGGCTGCCGACATAATGACGGTGCCCATATTCTTCATCGCTTCCAGTATTGCTGCAGATGGCGAAAGGTGGCGATATTCCTTGAAGCGATCCATCAAGAAGATACTGTAGTCGATACCGAGCGCGACCAGCATGACGAAACCAAAGAACGGCACCGCCCAGCTGAGGCCGGAATGTCCAAGCAATCTTACAAAAATCACTTCCGTAATCGCCATTGACGTGTAGAACGTAACGAGCAGCGACGCGATCATATACAGCGGCATAATGATCGAACGGAACAGAATAATGAGAATGATGGAGATACCAATCAGCATCAAAATAACGGTGCGGCTATAATCCGCATTCGAAATATTGCTCAAATCGTTATTCATACTCGATACGCCGCCAACCGCATAAGTAGCACTGCTATAAGCAGTATCTTTTAGAGCGCGGCCTACTGCAGCTTCCAGCTCGTCGATCTGCGACATCGTTTCTTGCTCATACGGATTGCCGCTGAATACGACGTCGAGTTTCGCTGTTTTGCGATCTTCCGACAAATAAACGTCAAGCGCTTGCTGGAACTCCGGCTTGTCGATCGCTTCCTGCGGAATGAACCAGCCGGTAATTTGCTTATTCGCCGAAGAGGAAAGCTCGCTCAAGTACCCTTTCGCAGAAGAAAGACCATCAGTCACTTGCGTCAAGCCGTCGACGCTTTGATCCAAGCCCCCGGTCAACTGGCTAAGCTGTCCGTTCAAATCTGCAAAGCCGGACTGCAGCTCCTTCTGTCCGCCTGCAAGCTTATCGAAACCTTGCGTAACGCTAGGCAGCTTCGATACGATCTGCCCTTGACCTGCAGCGGCTTGCTCAATACCTTTTTGCAGCGCGGCAATACCGTCTGCTAATTGGCCTAATCCTTGCGCCAATGCCGCTTGCCCGCCGGAAGCCTGCTCGAAGCCGCCATTCGCTTGCTTCAAGCCGCCGGCTACGCCGCCAAGCTGCGTATTGAGCATTGCCAATTGCTGGCCAAGACCCGCAGCGCCTTGCTGCATTTGCGCAACCGAAGCAAGGGCCTGCACATACGCCTCGTCATCCTTCAGCTCCGGATGGCTTTGCTCCAGACCCGCCAAGCCTTTGCCCAGGCTCGCCAGTCCGTCAGCAAGCTTCGCTTGCTCAGAAGCGATTGCGCCATAGGCTTGCGTCAATTGGCTAACGCCAGATTCCGCTTGCTTGTAGCCGGCAAGCAAATCTTTGCTGGCGGCCGCAAGCTGCTCCGCGCTCACCTTTGCCTGGCTAAGCCCTTCGCTCAGCTCCTTAGCACCAGCAGAGCCGTCCAGCAAACCTTTTTCAATCTGCTTCAGTCCATCGCCCAGCTGGACGACGCCTTTTTTCAACGCGTTTGTACCATTTACCAGATCACCTACGCCATCAACGGCTTGATTCAGTTTCGGCGCATTGTCGCTCAGCGCTGCGCTGGCTTCAGATAACCCCGAACCAATCTGACCCAGACCGTCGCCGCTTTTGCCTAAGCCGTCTTCCAGCGTTCCGACTTGATCGGTAACTAAGAAATCATCCAGCACTTCGCCAGTTGGACGGGTCGCGCTGCGAATCGTCTTCACGCCTTCAACTTTGCCCAGTTCCCGGCTTACTTGCTCCAGTGCAGCCAAGCCTTCCGGGGTATCCATAGGCGTATCCGATTTGAGCACGACAGTCGAAGTCAAGGATTCACCTGGCCCAAAGCTGTCTGCAATCAGATTGAACGCTTTAACGGAATCATATTTATCGCCGATTTCATCCAGCGAGTTAAACGAAATAGAACCCTTATACGCGGTAAGGAAAGGTACGATCAGCACCGCCAAAATAACGAGCGCCCATACTGGACGTTTCAGCGAGAACTTGCCAACCGCGCCCCAAAGTCCGCTTGGCTTGTGCTCCAGCGAGCCTTTGGAAGGCCAGAACAGCTTCGGCCCCAGCACCGCCATGAAAAACGGTACGATCGTGAACAACGCCACGAGCAGCACAGCAATCCCGACGGCTACAGCTACCGCTGAGCGGTACAATACGAAGGTCGAGAAGCCAATCGATGCGAAGCCCACTAATACGGCCAAGCCGGAGAATAGAACGGTTTTACCCGCCGTTTTGTAAGTCGCAACGATCGACTCCTGAATGTTGCCGCCACGATGCGACAGCTCTTCCTTATACCGGCTGATCAGCAGGATACAATAGTCGGTTCCGATGCCGAAGAGGACAGCCACCAGAAAAATTTGCGTAAAATTCGATAGCGGGAACCCAAAGTATTTCACCAGATAGGCTACGATGGATTGCGATACTAAATAGGTGAAGCCAACGGTCAGCAAAGGCACGATTGGCGCTACTGCCGAACGGAAAACGAGGAATAGGATGACGAGAATGAAGCCAACGGTAATAAATTCAGTTTTCTTCAGTCCATCTTGCGAGCTCTGCATCACATCTTCGGAAATAATCCAGTTGCCCGTATAATAATGATCCACTTTCACGTCCGACAATGCATTGTAGAGGCCGTCACGCACCTCAGATAAGTCGGCACCATCGAGATTGACGTTAACGAGGGCAATCATCGTTTTGCCGTCTTTTGCAAGCATTTGAGCCTTTAATTCAGGAGTGTCCAGGTGAGTCGTTATGGTGGAAATACGCAGCTCATCCTTGCGGTCCTTCAGCTTGTTAATACCAGCCTGAACGGCCGTCATATCACTGTCCGACAATCCCTTACCATCGTGGAAAACAAGAACAGTGGCCGCTCCGCCTCCTCCGCTCTCTTTACCCTCAAACTGTTTGATCATCTCAGCAGCATTAGTGGACGAATAACCGTCCGGCACTGTAATCTGACCCTTATCGCGAACGAGATCCTGCATATTCGGGGCGCTTAGCATGAGGCCGACAGCTGCTACCAGCCAGACCGCCAGTAAGACCCATCTTAACTTTAATACGGTTCTCATTTATCTCTAACTCCTCTCAATCTCCATGGTTTCCGTCATTACTTTGGCTAACTTCTCGAACGTATTGATGAATTGAAGGGCTTCCTCCTCCTCAAAATGATTCAAAAACTTGGAAATCATCTTTTGAATCTCGTCCTCGATCGAATCCGACAACCGCTTTCCTTCCTCCGTCAAACGGAGCAGCGTAACACGGCGGTCCTTCTCATCCGGATGCCGTTCAATGAGGTTTTTATCGAACAACCGCGTAGTGATCGCGGTAATCGAACTTTTGCCTACACAGAATATATCTGCAAGGTCCGTTGATTTAGCTACACCCACCGACCGCAAATATCGGAGCGTAGCGAACTGGTCTACAGTAAGCGCCTCAGGCATCAGCTCACGGATCATGGCGGTCAATCTTGTATTCACTGTAAAATGTACCGATTCGTAGCGCGATATAATCTGTTTTAAAAATTCAACGTTTGGTGCGGTCATTACAGCGTCCCCTCTCTTTCTCTGCGTGTCCATATAGTTTCATAGTAGAACTATTCGATTATTGAACTATAACTAAAAACAACCCCCTCCGTCAAGAAAGGGATCTGTGAAAAAACTGTGAACGAGCGGTTAGCCCTGCCAGTATCTAGAATAATATGGCTGATCGGCAGACATTATGATGTAAAATGTTGCAAAAGGGAAGCAGGCAGCGGTAGAACGCTGTATGCCGATTACCGACATAGAGCTCCGTTGCCCCCCGCCATCGAGAGGTTTATAATGGACGGTCCAGACCTTGTTGATACAGGCAAGAAGCAAGCAGTGCGGCTTGGCGCGGAAATCAAAGAGGAGACAGTTCAAAATGTTACGCCTATCGAGGGAGGTCTATCCGTCGTAACCGATCAGGGCACGTACGAGGCAAGCATGTACTGCTGGCAACTGGTGCGCTGGCGGATCTCGCCGAGACGATCGGCGCTGCTACGAAATCTGGAACAGAGCCGAGAATCAAGATAATTGTCGACGTCGATGCGGCTGGCCGGACAAGCATCCCCGGCATTTGGGCAGCGGGAACAGTAGCCGGCGTAAGCGTGCACGCCGTTATTACAGCGGGCGGCGGCGCGAAGGCCGCCATCAATATTATTAGCGAGCTGAACGGCGAGCGTTATGTCGATCATGACGTGATGAAAGCTTAATTTGTACGCCAATAAGGAGCTGCCGCAGCAGTTCCTTTTTCGTTTGTATCAGGTCACTCATTGAACACCCTCAGTACGATACGTTTTTCTCACGGATTCTCGCTTATTCGCAGGATTTCGCCCGGTTGGTTAAGGATGAAAGACAAGACCGATCGCAGCCGTTGCTGCTATTCGACTGAAGGAAGACGAGACGAAGGATGACCACGGTAACGAAAAGACGATCCTGCCAAGCGAAACCGCGCCGATAACTACGAATATTCCCCTATCGATCCGTTATCCCGTCCATGACGGCTTACAAACTGCTTCGGGGAGCAGCCGAAATGTCTTCTAAACAACTGATAAAATTGAGCGGGGCTTGCAAATCCCACTCTGCCGCTGATTTCGGTTACCGACCAAGTCACCGTAAGCAGGAGTTGCGCGGCCCGCTTCATTCTTCGCATTTGCACATAAGACGTAAACGTCATTCCCATTCCTCTCTTAAACAGCTTGGCAAAATAACTGCCGTTGTAGTTCAGCTCCCTGCTGATATCAGCAATCAGGCAGGATGTCTCGAGCTGCTGCTCAATCAGGGCTAACGCAGGCCGCAGTTTTTCTGCCAGATGCGGGTCCATCGGTGCAATAACCTTCCTTTCATCGCTCTGAATCAGTGTATACAAAAGCATTTTGAAGCTGGCATTAACGGCCAGCTCATAACCTCTTTTCTTGGCCGTAATATCCTGGAACATCCGATTGAGCAGAGCATAGGCTTGTCCCTTTGACACGGATCGGCTGAGTGGCTCATTCAGCATCGTCAGATTGGCGGATTTACCGGTAAAAGCCGCATAATACGTCAGCATGGACGGGTCCATAAAAGCGGCCATATCAACGTGGCATACGATGTAAACCAGTTCGGATTGTCCGTATTTATGGGATCGATGCAGCTCATTTGAGCCTAGCAGCATCACATCGCCGCCCCGCAGCGGATAATAATATTTCGTTGTTTCGATGGCCATCGTACCCTTCAGAACGGCAATCCACTCCACGTCCTCATGATAGTGCCATGGACCATACACCTCAGAGGCTGGACTTTTGTGGTTGATCGTCCATATTTTCATCCGAAAATGAGGATCTGCGTAATCGACCTGTTCCCTGTCATAAGCATTAAAACTCGCTTCCATTTTCCTGCCTCCAAATTGGCTATAGTGCTTTTATCGTATCATGAATGTCCGTTTTCAAGACAAAAGGATCGGCTATCAAGAGGCTTTTTCAAGGGCTTGCCTTTACAATATAGAGAAAATGCCAAAAGCCGAAGGGGCCGTCTGAACATGAGTGACTATCAGCATCTTTCCCATAATCATGACCTGAATTTACCTTCCTGGGGACCTTATGCCAAGCAATATATAGGCCTCTCCCATATTAACGATCCCTCGAAAGGTGTTCGTTTTGATTTAAGCTTAATGCCGGGATTCTATCGACGAAAAATAGACATCCCTAATGTTTTATGGGAATCCGGCTATCATCCCTGGGAGGCTTCACCGGATTTCAGCCATTTCTCCCACCGCCATGAGCTGGAATGGAAAGACCGTGTTTACGCGGATATATCGTTCAGCCGGATTGATGAGCAGAGCCGGCTTATCCGAGTTAACTTCAGCAATCAAACGGAGCAACCGCAAAATCTGGTGCTGCACGCTATGGCTTCGCTCCAGCCTCCCAGGCTGCCGGGACATGGCGAAGTCCAAATCTTCGCGGAAGCACGGCTTCCGTATGGAGCTAAGTGGGTAGATGCGCTGGATTATAAGGAATTGATCTTTGCCAAGCCGCGGCCTGCAAATGGTCTGGTGTACGACGGATTGTCGCGCGGAGAAATTCGCGGACAGCATTTTACGGGAGGGTCGGCAATCGGTTCCCCGTTCGGAATGGATGCCGGAGATCTGCTTCGCTACGAGATAAACATCGAGACCTCTCTGAAGGACGCCGTGTTCCTGCTGCGCGGACAAGCCGTACGGGGCGCGGAGCTCGAGCTTTGGCTCGGGGAGCATGAGCACCGGCTTCAAATGGAACCATCGGGCAGCTTAACGTTATCAGAAATACATATTGGGAACTTGCCTGCAGGCAAAGTTGCAGTTTATCTTCGCACACGGAGTGTTAACCCGCTTGTTCTTGACGGCTTTACGCTTGTAGAGCAGCAGACTTCCAAAGAGGTAACGTTCGTAGATCTCCCTTGGCGCATCGAACCGGAACTGCTGGAAGGGCCCGTTCCCGGCAGCCTCATTCTTCATTATCCGGATAGTCCCTGCTATTACGGCTTGTTGTGGAATTATCCCGACGTGGAGATCAGACAGTTCCTAAGCGACGAGCTAGATCAAT
Source organism: Paenibacillus radicis (ex Gao et al. 2016) (assembly GCF_014641555.1). GTDB lineage: Bacteria > Bacillota > Bacilli > Paenibacillales > Paenibacillaceae > Pristimantibacillus > Pristimantibacillus radicis. The sequence goes on along the minus strand of NZ_BMHY01000005.1, from coordinate 471,283 downwards.
TCGCCCGCCATACGGTGCACAATCATGTGAGTACGATTTTGCATGGCAACGGAAAAGGACATTATACGAATGTGTTTATGCGTCCGATTTCCCTAAACCCAGCATCCTCTCTTATTCTTCACGGCATGGTGTGCGGCGGGACTTTGGAAGAAGTACTTGCCCGACTGGCAAGCTTTTCGTTGGATGCCGGCAGCTGCGAGTCTATTTATCTAGCGGAGCGCCAGAAGCTGGAGCCTCCTCTTGCTTATCCTTCGGGCGACCGTTATTCCTTCAGCCAGCAGCTCATGCGGGCAACCTTGCTGACAAATACGGTTTTCCCGGTCTATATCAAGCGTACATTCATTCGTCACAACACCCCGGGGAGATGGTGGGATTCCCTGTACACATGGGATTCCGGGTTTATCGGACTTGGCTTCGCAGATCTCGATGACAGCCGGGCAATTGATTGCTTAAATGCTTATATGACGGAGCCGGGAGATCCTGAAGCTGCCTTTATTCATCACGGCAGCCCGGTGCCCGTGCAGCATTATTTGTTCCATGAGCTGTGGAATCGCAAACAGTCTCCTGAGTTCCTGAACTATTTCTACCCGAGATTACGACAATACTATATGTTCCTCGCAGGCAAAATAAATGGTTCCACAACGGACGTATTTCAAACCGGACTGCTTCAAACCTGGGATTATTTCTATAACTCCGGGGGTTGGGATGATTACCCGCCTCAGAAATACGTGCATGAGCTAAAATTAGAATATAAAGCAGCTCCCGTCATTACAACGAGTCAGCTCATTCGAATCGCCAAAATCCTCAGGATGGCGGCGGCAACATCCGATAATTGGCAAATGGATACCCAGGAATACGACAAGGACATCCGAAGATGGAGCGATGCCCTCAATGCTTATGCCTGGGATGAGGAAGCAGGCTGTTACGGCTACGTGCTGCATAATGAAGAAGGAGAATACGAAGCTCTCCTGCGCCACGGCTCTGAAGCGAATTACAATAGCGGATTGGACGGTCTATACCCGCTTCTAGCAGGAATCTGCGATAAAGAACGTACCCAGCGTCTCATTGACACCTTGTTTGATGAAAAACATTTCTGGACGCCAATCGGCTTATCCACCGTCGATCAAGGCGCCCCTTATTATCGGGCAGACGGCTATTGGAACGGTGCGGTCTGGATGCCCCATCAATGGTTTTTCTGGAAAACCATGTTTGATTACGGTTACCCGGACCTTGCTTACCGAATTGCAAACACGGCTTTGGAATTATGGAAACGCGAGACCGAAGCCACTTACAACTGTTACGAGCATTTTATCGTGCAGTCGGGGACCGGCGCTGGCTGGCATCATTTCGGCGGGTTATCGGCCCCTGTGATTAATTGGTTTGCAGCCTATTATGAACTGGGCAAGGTTACGACAGGCTTTAACGTCTGGATGCTTAAGCAACACTGCAAGGATGACTACACGGAATACGGCTCGGAATTTCATTATGCCGGACAAGCCGATCAGCCCTTTCATATAAGGGTCAATCTGGCCGAAGGCCTGTCATACGAGGCTACAGGTACGGGATGCGACGTATTATGCTCCTGTCATCCTGACGGAGGCGTGGAGCTCATCATAAGCAACTGCTTGCCGTATGCGTCATTCTGGATTCGGCCAGCTTAAATCAAATTAAAGGCCTGAATGCGCTATTCATTCAGGCCTTTATCTTTGCTTACTGCTTCAATGCCGGAATCTTCACGGTTACGGTCGTCCCATAATCAATCCGGCTTTCAATTGTAATCCCGTACCTCTCTCCAAAAAGCAGCCGGAGCCTATTGTGAATATTGGTAAGTCCAATGCTTTCCGACGATTGGCCGTCTAACGCGCGTTCCGGATACTCCTTGTCCAGCTTGGCCTGCAGGGCGGCCAGCTCCTCCGGCTCTATTCCTTTCCCGGTATCCCTAATACAAAAGCACACATCTCCCTGCGCATCCATGCGCCCGGCAACCTCAAGCCGCCCCCCTTGGTCCATTCGCTCAAGCCCATGATAGACGGCATTCTCTACAATAGGCTGGAGAATCATTTTTGGGGTACTCATCTCGAGCAGGCCCTCTTCGACATCGATGTTCATGTCGAATTTATATTCGTAACGAATTGAGATAATCTTCATATAGGCCTGAATACAGTCTACTTCTTCCTTGATCTGTACAAGCTCATCTTGTTTGATGCTGTACCTGAAAATCTTGGACATGGATGACGTCATTTGCGCAATTTCCCTGCTTCCGTAATCCAATCCGATACTGCTGATGCAATTCAGCGTATTATACAGGAAATGCGGGTTGATCTGGCTCTGCAGGGCAGAAAACTCCGCCTGCTTCTGACTGAGCTCGGATTTGTACAATCTGGCTTGGGTATTAAACATATCCCTGGTCATTTCCTCCATCTCATCCATCATCCGATTGATGTCTCGGGCAAGCGATCCTACTTCATTGGTAGACCGGACTTTAATCCGGAAGCCCCTGTCCCTTCCCCCTACCCGTTTCATATCCAAAACAAGCCCCATCACCGGCTTCATCAGGCTATTCATAAAGAAAATGCCCATTATGATCAAAATGAGAATCATGCCAATCCCCACAATAATACTGACTTTCCTCATGGGGTTCATGTCGGAAGTCAATTCGTGAACCGGTATCATACTCACAATCCGCCACCCGTCCGCCTGCTCCAAACCTTTGACCTGAACGAGAATTTGTTCTCCGTCGATGGTTGTTTTTACTCCGTTAAGCAGGTTGTCCTTATCCATAGACAATACATCCTTGAACAACATGCCGCGAGCTTTCGGATTCGTGGAAGCAATGACCTCATCCTGGCTGTCCAGAATGTACAACGTGGAGTGCAACGTCAATTCCGTATTTTCCACAAGCCCCTGCAGCTTGTCCATATTGACCATTATGGTGAAGTAACCCGTTATTTCGGAGAAATGGATTCCCCCTATCGATTCTACAATCGGTTCAATATAAAAAAACTGTTCCGATCCCGTGTTATCGTCTTTTAACGTAGTGGTGAACTGCCCCTTTTCCCGAAGTGAAGGGTCCTTCTTATACGTTCGGATGAAGCTGTCATAACGTTTGAGAAAGAAAATATCTCCGCCCGAGGAATCCAAACTGTAAAGCTGTTTCCCGCGAACGTCATCAATGACGATTCCGCTCACATACGAATTAAAGGATCTCATATAATCCATGAGATCCAGTGCATAATTACCGCTATCAAACGCCCTCTTGTAATCATCATCCACTACGGTATATTCCTGAATCAGTTTGCTGTTGACCGCAATGCCGGTGCTGACCCGGATATCATTAAAGACGGTATCAATCTTACTTCGCGTTTGCTCAATCATTTGGTTCCCGAAATTGGCAGCCCTATTCTGGGTGAGATGAGAAAAGCTATAAAAGAAATACAACACCATAGCTGTAAATATAACGATGGCGAAAAAAAAGATAAGCCATATCTGATGTTTTAATTTCAGTCTACTGGTCTTCATGGCTTGCCGCTCCGTTCATCGTTAACTGTTTTTTCTGAATTTCGAAGGGGTGATCCCGCAATGCTTCTTGAAAACTTTATTGAAATAGTAATATTCCACATACCCGGTCTGAATGGCGATCTCCTCAATCGATAAGTCGGTTTTCTTCAATAGCTCACGGGCTTTCTTAATTCGGAGCTCCGACACATATTCGGAGAAGGTTTTGCTGAGATACTTCTTGAACAATTGACAGCAATACACTTGATTAATGTAGAACTGGGCGGACAAATCTTTCAAATACAATTTCTGTTCATAGTGACCGTCGATATAGGCTACCATCTTGTTGAAGCAAGACAAGATGTCTCCTTCGTGCAAAGAGCGGTTGTTCCCTTGCTTGATGGAGACGAGAACGTCATGCAAAAAGCTGCACAACGATTCGAAGTGTTCGAATCGTTCCTTAATCTCGGAATAATTAAGGAAATCCATCTCCATATCTTTCAATTCCTCCGCATAAGCGTTGACTAGGATCCCGACGGCCTGATTCCATAAGTAAACAACCTCGCTCATGCCAAGCTGCTGATCCTTGAAGTAAGCCTGCAGCCCATTGATGTACGCATCCATGTCGCCAAGTTGGTTCCCCTGTATGATCCGATGAATCTCATCGATACATGGTTTCACCAATTGAACCTTCGGCTCGTAATGAACGACTCTTGCACCTTCGTCCAAAAAAGCCTGGGAAGAGGACAGATCCGCTTCTTTAATCAGCTTGCTCATATGCGTTAGCTGGCTGGAAACGCTGCTGATGCCCACCGTATTCATGCCAGTATTTTTCAAAACTAATTCATCCCATACCAAACAAGCTTTATGTTCCGTCATCAGAACGATCAACTTTTTATTCGTTCCGGCCTCAACTTCTATAGTCGCGACAGGCTTTCCTTCCAAAGAGAGCAGCTTTCTGAAATCTAGATTGTCGCCTTCGAAATCGATGGAAAGCACTTGGTAGTAACATTCATCCGCACCTTCGGGAAGCGGCAGATAACGTTTGATCTCTTCCTCATTGGGAGAGGTGAGCGCATCCAGAAGAAGTTGATTGCGTGCCGCGCTTCTTATGGAGAAATGCTTGGCAAGCTCCGCAATAAACGAATCTGCCAAATCTACGTCCAGGGGCTTCAGGAAATAATTAAGCGCGCCGTAGCGCAGCGCTTCCTGAGCGTATTTAAATTCCGCATATCCGCTAATGACGACAAACTCAGTGTCCAATTCATGCGCTTTGGCTCTCTGCATAAGATCGAGTCCCGAAATGTCCGGCATCCTGATATCCGTAAATACCAAGTCAGGTTTTTCTGTTAGGATCGCATCCCACGCATTGTAAGCGCTTGTAAATTGGCCTATAATTTCAAAACCGTTTTTCTCCCAGTCAAAGGCGTTGCGGATTCCTCGAATCGCCCACGACTCATCATCTACAATTATGACCTTGTGCATGGGTATCCCCCTGAACATATTTATTTCTTGCGAATAATAGCAGAGCTTCCCGGCAATAGCAATTCAAAATACGGATAAACCATGGTGTACAATGGTTTATCCGTATCTGATGACTTACTTGCTGCTCTCTTTAATTTTGTAATGCTCGATATTCTCATCTTGAACGACTTTACCGCCAGCGTCCATATATTCTTTCACCAGCTTATCATACAAGGCGTCGAATTCTGCCGGCTTGGCAACGATCAGTCTATCCATCATCTGCTTGTTCATATCACCCAGCGTTTTGCCGTATTTGATGCTGGCTTCGTTCGGAACCCCATAGTAGAAGGCAGTAAAGCCGTCTGTCGTATTGATCTTGTAAGAATCGACAGCCAATTTCTCATAGGCTTTATCTCCGGTTGCCAAGGCTGCTGCGTACGTTTTGACATTCTTTTCGGTGTCACCCAGCTCCGCGCCGTTTACAACCAGCGTATAATCCAGATTGAGGTTGCTCATCTGCATATTTTCGCCGGTTTGCGCAATCCCTTGCGGGATGCCATCCACCATGGTGTGGTTAACGCCTTCTTCGCCGAACTGCAGGAAGAACAACACCTCCGGATCAGCCATCCAGTTCAGATACTTCATAGCCAGCTCCGCATGTTTGCTGCTTTTCGGAATGAATGAGAAAAGTCCGTTTTCATTATACGTCTCTTTTATATATTTCCCGTTCGCGTTCTTGAAGGCATCGATAGGAACATAGTTCGCATCCGGCGCATTTTGTTTCAGCGGCTCGCGAATTTTTTGCACCATCGGATAATCCCAGTTGGCCCCATAGAAGCCTACCTTGCCGTTCGTTACGTCGGCATCCGCTTGCTTAGCTGTTTTGTCCAAAGCGAAGTCGGGGCTGATCAGTTTTTCCGAGTACAGCTTGTTCAGCCATTTATACGCGTCCTTATTGCCGGGCTTCAGCCAGTTGGTGGTGGTAACGAATTCTTCCTCCGACATTGGGCCCCAGAAGGATGGAACCAGATTGCCAAACGTGTAGTTCAAGCCGGAAGCCGCAGTCGCCCAAGGAATGACACCATTTACATTGCCAGGGTTCTTGTCGCGGAAGGCAACAAGCGTGTCGTACAATTCGTCCTTATTAGTCGGAACGGGCAGTCCCAGCTTATCGAGCCAATCTTTGCGGATAAACAATCCGTTCCAGGCAAGCAAAGTCCGCTTCGCCGGGATGGAGACTTGTTTGCCCTCATATTTCCCGTAGTCAAGAACGGTATCGCCAAGATAAGATTTCAATTGCTGGCCATGCTTCTCGATCAATTCGTCCAGCGTATATAGACCATTGGTTTTGGCAAAACGGGTTACGGTTGTACCGTCATAAGTGAAGGAAATATCCGGCGCTTCGTTGGCAGCCATCAAAACATTAAGCTTGTCGACTTCTTGGGAACGAGGTACCGAAACATATTTTACAATGGCATTATTAGGCTTGCCGAATTTCTCGTTGACGTAATTGGTCCACGTATTGTTATTCAAGTCCGGCTGTCCCTGAATACCTCTGTCGAACACTTCTACAGTCAAGGTTTCTACCGGACCGGAAGTTGCTACTGCTGCCGGAGATCCGCCGCTTGATGCCGCTGGTTCATTATTGCCGTTATTTCCGCTGCAACCAGCCATAACACAGGCCAGTAACGCTGTACTAAGCAGAATGGCTGCTTTTTTCATTGTACCTGTATTCACTTAAAACCACCCTTTCAAATGATAAATATTGAAATGATTCATACCACATATCTTCTTTACACCCACCAGCCCAGCCCGGAATCACCCCTTTCAATCCGGTCTTTATCCTTATCAGCCCTTAATAGCTCCCGTCATCACGCCGTCTACAAAATACTTCTGTAGCTTGGGATAGATGAGTAGTATTGGGATGGTTGTAAACATAACGCTGGCCGCCTTCAGTGACTCCGGCACAATAAAGGAGCCGGCGCTACCTTCTCCGCCTTGTTGGCTATCCAGCTGCTGATTGGCCGAAATGATCTGGTACAGCTTCATCTGCATCGGATACAGATTTTTGTCCGTAATGTAGAACAGCGCATCCTGGAATCCGTTCCATCTGTCCACCGCATAAAATAGGCTCAATGTGGCGATAGAGGGCAGCGACAGTGGAAGCACAATTTTCATCAGAATGCCCAGATCCGAGCAGCCGTCAATAGCGGCCGATTCTTCCAGACTTTCCGGAAGGTTGGTGAAGAACGTCTTCAGGATGATTAAGTTAAACACACTCATGGCGCCCGGCAACACCAAACTCCATACCGTATTCATCATCCCCAGGTTTTTAACCAGAATATAAGAAGGAATCAAACCGCCGCTGAAATACATCGTGAAGACTAGCGCGGAAAGAATAAAGTTTCTTCCCATCAGCCTTTTTTTCGTTAATGGATACGCTCCGCAAATGGTCAAGAACATACCCACCACGGTGTAGAATACCGTAAGCAGAATACTGTAACCAAGCGTATACAGCATCTCCACGTCGCTTAAGATCGTTTTGTACGTTTCCAGCGTGAAACCTACTGGCCACAGCCCTACTTTTTGAGAAATAATCGCTTCGTTGGAGCTTAAGGAAAGCGCTATCATATATAGGAACGGAACGATACATGTGAACGATAACGCCACGATAAATACGATAATGACAATATCCGCCACGCTCATTTTTTTCTTTTTGCCTAAGCTGCTCGCCATGCTCACCATATCCCATCCTCACCCAATTTCTTCGCGATATAGTTAGCGCCGATCAGCAGAATCAGGCCAACGACGGATTGGAACAATCCTACCGCTGTTGCCTGGGAGAAATCCCCCGAACTAATGCCAACTCTATATACGAATGTACTGATAACGTCGGAGTAGTCGCTCACTAATGAATTGCCCATTACAAACGGTCGATCGAAACCGATGGACACCATCCTGCCAATCTGGAGAATCAGCAAAATATTAATCGTAGACTTAATGCCGGGCAATGTAATATGCCATACTTTGCGAAGTCTGCTGCAGCCGTCAATATCGGAGGCTTCATACAATTCTTTATTAATTCCCGTCATGGCCGCCAGATAGATGATCGTACCCCAGCCGATTTGCTGCCATACGCCAACGGAGATATACGTCATTAACCAAGGTACCTTCTGCGACAGAAATTCGATTTTTGCAAGGCCGAGGTTGGCCAGGAACGTGTTGACCATGCCGCTGTTGGAGAACATCAGATAGACCATACCGCCTATAATAACCCAGGACAAAAAGTGAGGCAGATACAACACGGTTTGCGTAATTTTCTTGAATTTTGCCGCTCTCACTTCATTGAGCAGTATCGCTAGAATAATAGGCGCCGGGAAGCCCGCGATCAAGTCATAAACATTCAGAAGCAGCGTATTCTTAAGCGCACGGTAGAAGCTGTCCTGCTGGAAGATGAACTGAAACACGTCCATCCCAACCCACTCGCTCCTCTTAATGCCCGCAAAAATGTTGTAATCCTGGAACGCCATAACGACGCCGTATATCGGGGCATATCTGAAGATCAGGATATATGCAAGGGGCAGCAGCAAGAGGGCGAATAACCATTTGTCTCTTTTGATGTTGTGAAGAAATTTGTTTTTCTTCTTTTTTGAAGCGTAGTCTTGTTCTAAAACCGCTTTCATTTCTCTCATCCCTCCGACTGTATAAAGGAGCTGGTATAATTTCATTATAGCTACCGGGGAAATAATAAAAATGTAATCATTTAAATGAATTTGGTAATAACTTAAAATCGTATCGATATAAGTAATCCGGATAAAAAAAGAGCCCTGATTGCTCGAGGCCACTGAAGAACTTAAGCTTTTTTTATGCTGTAAAATGTCGCAAAGGGGAGAAGTTCAAAGCTGCAAAACGGAGTATGCCGATGACCAGCATGAAGCACCGTTGCCCCTCTCTATTTAGAGGCTTATACTGGAAAGGAACGGATCGAAAACGATTACATTTGAGGTTGGGATGATGTACGATATCGTTATATTCGGTGCAGGTCCAGTTGGCCCCAGCGCAGCCATAACGGAAATCGGCGATCCTGACCTTGTCGATATAGGCAAGAAGCAAGCGCTGCGGCTAGGTGCAGAAATAAAAGAGGAAACGGTACAAAATGTAACGTCTATCGAAGGCAAGTTGTCGGTCGTTACCGATCAGGGCATCTATGAAGTCAAGCATGTGCTGCTGGCAACAGGCGCACTGACGGATCCCGCCGAGACGATCGGCACTGCTACGAAACCCGGAACGGTGCCGAGAATCAAGACGGTCGTCGACGTCGATACGGCAGGCCGGACAAGTATTTCCGGCGTTTGGGCAGCGGCACCGCAGCAGGCGTTAGTGTACATGCTGTCATTACAGCAGGCGATGGAGCAAAAGCAGCCATTAACATCTTCAGCGAATTAAACGGCGAACGCTATGTCGGCCATGACGTTATGAAGGCCTAAACCAACCTATATACAACAAAACAGGAGCGATATCGAAAGACAGGCCATTTGGCCCCCTTCCCGATACCGCTCCTTTATTTTCCCCGCAATCCAACGCCCGTTATGCAAAAACAGCCAAATTAACAAAATGCAAATGTACATTAGCATGCCGGGCCTCATTCGTCGGTTCGGCTCGTTCTACCCCATGTAAATGTACATTTGCATTTTGGGGCGTAGTGTGATGACAAGCCGCTTAGGCGTCGCCTCCCGCCTCCGTATCACTTCCGCTGTCAACCGATGTCTGATCATTGCTGCCTGACGAGCCGTCGTCCGCTTTCCCTTGCGAGATGGACAAGCTTGCAGCCGGAGTCGCATAGACGTTCTCCACGGACAAACCTCCGCCAAGCGCCAGCATTAACGCTAAGGTCGTAGCCGCCCATGCTCTGCTGCTTTTCCTCTTCATCAACATCTCCTCCTTCCTGAGCAAATGAATAAGTACAACCTCTATCCTAAAGACCTTAGCTTAAGGCTATATGAAATTCGCTTAAAAATAGGATGAAATACAGCTTGGGAAGGCGTAAATTCAT
>NZ_BMHY01000005.1:365522-461237 GCF_014641555.1 Paenibacillus radicis (ex Gao et al. 2016) | reverse complement strand
TAAACCCAAATACATTTCTAACATCAAATACTGAACTTATCTAATAAATTAGACCTATAATGTCGTTATAAATATCACAGGAGAAGCAGCGTTGCTGCATTATACATCAAGTGAGGAGTAACAGAAATGATTAAATTCATCCTTAAGATCAAAGACCGCAGTCTAGCCTTAACGAGCTCCATTGTGCTCGCCGCTCTGTTCATCGCCGTCATCGGCGTTTTTGAGTGGACGTCCTACAGCGCCCAGAAAGACGCCTATTTGGCAGACATGGAACGAGCTACCCGTACTTTCGGGGTACAAATGCAGGCAAATTTGGATCTCGTTCAAAATGCCTACATTCAAATGAAAGCTGATCAGCGCGACAATCAAGCTACCTTTAACACACTTGGAAAGCAATTGGACGCGATGAATACGAATGAATTGGTTAAAAATACATACCTGTTCATGCCGAATATGGTTGAAAAAGATGACAACAAATTTGCAACGATTATCAAGAGCAACAAAAACATGATTGATCTCGGCTACGATACCGAAAAGGAGTATCAGTTGCCTCATGCGTTTATCGAAGGCTTTGAAAAGCTTGGGACCGAGAATTTCATTCAGCTTGATACCTATAAGGATGAAATGGGCACCTGGATTACATATTTAACGCCTATCAAGAACAAAGAAGGAAAAATCATTAGCTATTTTGCAATCGACTTCGATTACGATGATGTTACGGGCAAAATGAACGCCATGCTGTGGAAAGGCATTGGTCTAGCTGCTTTGTTCATTGTCATTGCGATGGCTTTCGTCGTATGGCTGGCAAGATTGGCACTGAGTCCACTGAAACGGCTGGCTGAAATTTCGGCTCAAGCGGCCAAAGGCGACTTGACCCAGACCGTAGCTGTTACGAACAGCAACGAAATCGGACTCGTATCGGCTGCTTTCAACGATATGATTATCAGCTTGCGAAGCTTGACCTACAATCTCCGCTCTGCTTCTGAAGAAGTAAGCAGCTCCTCAGCAAACATGCAGGAAAGTGCAGAACAAACAGCTGCTGCGACGCAAGAAGTAGCCGAAGCGATTCAAGAGGTTGCAGCAGGCGCTGATACGCAGCTGCAAAGCTTCCAGGAATGCCAGCGTGCGATGACAGAGATGACGGTCGGCATTCAACGGATTGCGGAATCCTCGTCTGCGGTATCCGATCTGGCTGCCGATACGACAGACCTAGCCGTAGCCGGCGGAGAAGTACTCGGACGTACCGTTCAACAAATTCATGCGATCGAGCACAGCGTATCCAGCACAGTGACAACGCTAGAGCAGCTAGAAGAAATGAACGGCCAGATAAGCACGATTCTTGCTATGATTGGCGACGTCGCCAATCAAACGAACTTGCTTGCGCTGAATGCCTCCATTGAAGCGGCTCGCGCCGGCGAGCACGGACGCGGCTTCGCTGTCGTGGCTACTGAAATTCGCAAGCTTGCAGAACGCTCTAAAGAATCGTCCGAGCAAATTAACACCATTCTCACGGGAATTAGCAGCCATACGAATGAAGCCGTACGCTCCATGGAGCAAGCCGTAACCGGAGCTCGCGAAGGCTCGGCAATTTCCATGAAAGCGGGCGAATCGTTCCGGGCCATCGTGGAAGCTATTCGCGCTGTGTCTACACAAGTACAAGAAGTATCAGCCGCTTCCCAGCAAATGTCCGCAGGCAGTGAAGAAATTGCGGCTTCGCTCGACCAGCTGGAGCACATTGCAGAAAGCTCTTCATTGCACTCGCAGCGTGTTGCCGCCTCTTCCGAGGAGCAGCTTGCCTCGATGCAGGAAGTTGCCAGCTCGGCCGTACAGCTCCGCTCTCTGGCAGCTGCTTTGAACAAAGAAATCGGCAAATTCAAGACGGAATAATCGATTATCCTCATCCTATAGATCGCAAACGAAAAAACGGGTATGGCTCCTAACCAAGGAGCCATACCCGTTTTTGATTTATTTCGCAATTAGGAAGCGGTAACCGCTGCTCCCTGCTGCAGCTGATACATCGCGAAATATTTGCCGCGATGCTCCATAAGCTGTTCGTGATTGCCGCGCTCCACGATACGGCCGCGGTCCAGTACGAGAATTTGATCCGCTTGGCGGATCGTGGACAGACGGTGCGCGATGACGAACGTCGTCCGGCCTTTTTTCAACACATCAAGCGCCTGTTGAATGATTGCCTCGGTCTCTGTATCGATGCTGGCTGTCGCCTCATCCAGAATAAGAATCGCCGGATCGTACGCCAGCGCTCTCGCGAAGGAAATCAACTGTCTCTGTCCAGCGGAGAGTGTGCTGCCTTTCTCAATAACAGGAGCGTCGATTCCGCCCGGAAGCGATGCGAACATCTCATACGCGCCTACGTCGCGCAACGCTTGCTCGATCGTCTCGCGGCTTATTGCCGGGTTATCAAGGCTTACGTTGGAGGCGATAGTGCCTGTAAACAGGAACGGGTCTTGAAGAACAATTCCCATATGATGCCGCAGATGCTGCTTCGGAATCGACAGCACGTCTTGACCGTCAATCGTAATCCGCCCTTTATTCGTATCATAGAAGCGGAACAGCAGATTCAGAATCGAGCTTTTGCCGGAGCCCGTATGCCCGACCAGTGCTACCGTCTGACCTTGACGCGCTGTGAATGAAATATTTTTCAGCACGTACTCTTCTTTTTTATAAGCAAAGGTCACGTCCTCGAACTGCACTTCGCCGCGATAGCGCTCCATCGTTCCCGGCACGACTTCAACGCCTTCCTGATCCATCAGCGTAAATACGCGTTCTGCCGAGACGCGGGCCGTCTCCAGATTGGAGAGCTGATTCACGACGCCGACAATCGGCTGGAACATCCGGTTCATCAAATCGACGAACGCATAGAGGACGCCAACACCAACAGCCGCACCGAGCCAATCGCCCCAGAACATAATGATAACGACCAGAAACATCAGGTTCCGAATGACGTTGACCAAGTTATGCGATGTAATAGAGTTAAGACTGAGAAGCTTATTCTGATACGTAAAATAGTGTTCATTCAATTCGTCGAATTCCTTCATCGTCTCTTTCTGACGGCGGAACGCTTGTATGATTGGCATGCCTTGAATGGATTCATTGATCATACCGTTAATTTCGCTGAGCTTCGCACGGATAATCCGGTTATAGCGGGCAGCGACCTTGCGGTACAGCTTGATCCAGATGATCAAAATCGGTACAAGCGGCAGCGCGAACAGCGCAAGCCTTGCATCCAGCAGGAACAGCGCCCCGTAAATCGCCGTCATGTAGACGATGGCCGAGAAAAAGTTGGCGAGAACCGCAACATACAGCTCGCGGATCGCCTCCGTATCATTCGTTACACGCGAAACGACTTGCCCGGCAGCCAACGTATCGAAGTAGCCGACCGGAAGCCGCTGCGTGTGGGCGAATACGTCATTGCGCATTTGGCGGACGATTTTGTTCGCCGAAGTTTGCAGCAGCAGTCTTTGTCCGTAGGTAAATACCGCGCCTAGGAGCAGGAGACCGAAATAAACGCCCGCCAGTACCATGAGTGCCGGAATTTCCGGCTTGTAGAACTGGTACAATTCTTTTGCCGAGATGAGTGTTACCGGAACGGAAGCCTGTTCGCCGGATTCCTTACTGGTCACGGTCATCACACCGTCCTGCACGGTACGGCGCTCGCCCGAGTTAGGAAGCGCGCCTTCCAGCCAGTAGAACTTGCGTCCGGACTGAAGTACGCGGACTTCCGCTCCTTTTGCTTCGCCAGGCTCATAATGATCCTCGCGTTTATACCATTTGCCTTTGTATTCAACCGCATAGCGCTCTTGCGCTGCGACCTCATGCCATTTTTTCTCTATGCCCAATATATTTTGGTCGATCATCCGTTTGGCGATGAACGGTCCTGCCAGCTCGGAGCTTACCGCAAGCACGAGCAGCAGAAGCGCCCAAATGATCGGCTTCTTATATAGCATGGCGTATTGAAACAATCGTTTGCCTGTATGACCCATTGTTCGCGGACGCCTCCAATCTATTCTGATTCGATGAACGACTCCAATTGCTGCCGCTCATATTGTTCTTTGTACCAGCCGTCCTGCAGGATCAGCTGCTCATGCTTGCCTTCCTGCACAATCTTGCCTTCATCCATCACGACGATCCAATCCGCATGCTGAACAGCGGAGAGACGATGCGTCGTGATGAGCGTCGTTTTACCTGCACGTTCTGTTCGAATGCCCTCAATAATCTCGGCCTCCGTCCGGCCGTCAACGGCGGATAAGGCATCGTCCAGCATTAGAATTTCCGGATCGGCAATCAATGCGCGTGCGATGCTGACCCGCTGTTTCTGTCCGCCGGAGAGCGCCACGCCTTTCTCGCCAACCATTGTTTCCAGCCCGTCAGGCAGAAACTGAATGTCTTTGGCAAAGGACGCCCGCGCAAGCGCGCGCTGCAAATCATCATCCGAGCCTTCGCCCTTCATACCGAAAAAGATGTTGTCGCGTATCGTCTTCGAGAACAGGATCGGCGTTTGCGGCACGTAACCGACCCAGCCGAGCAGCTGCTCAATCTTCAGCTTGCCGAGCGGAACGCCGGATACGGAAATTTCGCCGTTGCCGATTGGATACTCTCGCAGCAGTTGTTTTAACAGTGTCGTCTTGCCGCTGCCAGTGCGTCCCACAATGCCAAGCGTCTGGCCTTTGCGGATTACGAACGACACTTGGCTTAAATTATCGACCGACGAAGACGGGTAGCGGAACGTTACGCCCTTGAACTGAATCGTATCCGGCTCAACCACATCTGTTGTGTCCTGCGCATCGGTGACATCCGCCTTGTAGCCCAGCGTCTCATTGACGCGGTCAAGAGAGGCGTTGCCCCGCTGCATAATATTAATCAACTCGCCGATCGCGAACATCGGCCAAATGAGCATTCCGAGGTAAACGTTAAAGGAAACAAGCTCGCCTAGCGTAATCTCACTGTGGAAAACGAGGAAACCGCCATAGCAGAGACCGATCAAATAGCTTAGACCAACGAGAATTTTCATAGTAGGCTCAAACAATGCGTCAATCTTGGCAACCTCGATGCTTCGATCGAATACTTCTGACGTTTTCTTCTCAAATCGTCCTTGGCTCGCTTCCTCCTGCACGAAGGCACGAATGACGCGAACGCCGGATACCGACTCTAGAACTTGGTCGTTCAGCTCGCCAAACGCATCTTGGGAAGCCATGAACCGGTTATGAATTTTTTTCCCGAAGTACGTCATCGCCAGCGCCATAAACGGCAGCGGAAGCAGCGCAGCAAGCGTCAGCTTCAAGCTGATCATACCCGCCATCATGATAAGAATGGTGACCATGAAAAACGTAGAATCGATCAGCGTCAAAATGCCGAAGCCAGCCGTCGTCGCCACAGCGTTCAAGTCATTGGTTGAACGAGCCATCAGATCGCCCGTCCGGTTGCGCTCGAAGAAGGTTGGCGTCATTTTCAAAAAATGCCTCATCAGCCTGGATCGCATAAGCCTCTCCAAGACGAAGGCCCCGCCAAATAATTGATAATGCCATACATACGAAATGATATAGCCGACAATAACGACGGCCAGCCAGCCGAATACAACCTCATAGAACCCTGTCGTTCCGAGCTCTCCTTGATGGATACCGTCGATCGTGTAGCCGATCAGCCAAGGCGGTATAACGTCCAATACGCCGGCTATAATCAGCAGAACGGCGGCTACGGTGTATCTTTTCCAACTCATTGCGAAAAACCATTGCAGCTTTTTAAGTACGATAAACATATTCTGTCCCGGCACCTCCCGTTTTCCATCCATACATGCAACCATTCAAATGGCAATCGCCATCACTTGCTGCAAAAGTTACGTCCCTGCGCCTCTTTAATAACAAAAAAAGGAAGCGTGTCACCGTAAACGGAGATACGCTTCCTTGTCTGGCGGAAGAATGAGTGTCACGAAAAGAAAGCCACTCATCGACCGCTGCAAGCAAAAAGGCGCACGATTACGGTTACGTAACCATGCGCCTTTGATTTATGGGTTTAACCCTTAAATTCAAAGAGTAATGATGTGCGGATGGATTACGTTCATTAAATTAGTTTGCGAGTTAACATTATGATTCTGGGGTACTGCAATCATGTTACGCATGACGTAATCCTCCTTTCGAAAATTGAAATCTATTTGTCACTTTACCATCCCATGAAATAACTGTCAATAAAAAGTTAGCCTATCTTTTACTGTACTCTTTCCGCCGGGAATGAGAAATTATACGCCTGAAGGGGCGGAATTATTCATGGAGATTAGGCTTCATAGAAATCCGAATGCTTATTCAAACGAGTATTTATTTCTGAAATATCTATTATTTACAATAATACCCTTATCGGTGTAACCTGAATAATAGGTTAATTTTGTAAATGTGGATTTAGGATGTGATAAATTTGAAGGCATTTAAAGCGTTGCTTGCCATTCTGTTATGCAGCATGATTGTCTCTGGTTGTGCGAATAAAGAAGATGAAAGCTCATTTGAGAAAGACAAGCATTACAAGCTAAAAGTGATGGCACCTACCAGCGATTCCTTTTTCGAAGCATATGGCACCTATATTAATATGGAGTTTCCCAATGTCGAATTTGAAGTCATACCCGCCCAGGATATTTACGATAAGGAAAAGCTCTTGCAAACCGTCTCTGCTGAACAGCCTGATCTCTATATTGGGATGCACTCCTATCTCATGGATATTCTGCAGGAAGAACAGAAGCTTCTCCCGCTGAGAAACCGGCTTGGCAAAGAAACACTAAAAAGTTTGCATCCAGGCGTGAAGCAACAGCAGGAGTATTTGGGCGATGGTGAGATTTATACCATTCCTCTTTTATTCGGTTCCAATGTGTTATTTCTTAATAAGGATCTTTTTATAAAACAAGGGATTTCCTTACCTGACGAGAGTGTGAGCTGGCAGGAGCTATTTCAATTAGCCCGCAGATTTTCCGGCTCTGAAACGGAAGGTCTTTATTCCAATTCCTACAGTCTAGGCTCATTCGTAACATGGATCGGGTTAACGGAAGGTCTTACATACCTGAATCGAGCCGTGAATAAAGTGACGCTTAACACCGACAGCTGGAGGAAAATTGTAGAGCTTATAAAGCCCATGTATGAAGAAGGCTTACTGAACGATCTGAATGCGAATGCTGAGAACCCGTTTTTGGAAGGCAACGTCGCGATGACCTTTGCGAACAGTTATTTTTATGATCAACTGAATGAGCGAAACACAGACTTTGAGTGGCGTGTATTACCCGTACCAGGAAAGGATCGTTCAGCAATGGAAATAGACCCTGAAAGATTAGTTGGCATTAGCAGCAGCAGTCAACAAGACAAAGAGGCGATAAAATTCATCCGATATTTGATGAGCGGCAAGATGTCCAACATTCAGTATCATTCAAGCTCATTATTGTCTTCCTCTTTGCTAAGTGAAGTGAATACCAATCCTGCTCATCCGCTTCACTTTATATATAGCAAAGACGCGAATATATCCGCACTTGAGCAGCAGAAGCGGAGCTTTTATACGCCAACGGAATTCCAAAGCTATTTCGACGAAACATTACTGAAAATAATGAACAATGAACTTGATGTTCAAGATGGATTGCAAAGCATTGAAGACTTCGGCAATACACGGCTTCAGGCCAAGTAAGATGAAGAAAATCCAATTGAGGGATGACTGTTTATGCGAACTCTTTTTCATAAAATGATACTCGCTGTGGCATTATTGATTTTATTCACGGGTTGCGCGGCCAAAGAACCTGACATTTCATTTGACTCCAGCATAGAATTGAAAGTGTTGTATTCGGACAAACGAAGCTTTTATAAGGACTACGGCAACTATATTAATATGGAATTTCCGAATATCGCATTTAAGGTAATATCAATTGCTCCTCTATATACCAGTGACCGTCCGCTTGTCGAAACATTGCCTGAACTGGTTGCCAAAGAAACGCCGGATCTTCTTTTTTTAAATGCCTATCAGCAACAAATCCTGTACGAAGACGAGGCTCTTCTGCCGCTCCAGCAAGAACTAGGACAGGCATCCCTCGATCAAATGCCGCTGGGTGTAAAAGAGGTGCTAGAGCTACAGGGCAATGGGACAGGAGAAATCTATGGCATCGCTGCTTCGTTTAGTACAGAAGCGTTGTATTATAACAAAAATGAATTCGAGAGATTAGGCATTTCCTTGCCCGAGGAGACGATGAATTGGGAGGACACCATTCGTTTGGCGCGCCGATTTGCCAATTCGGAGACGGCGGGGCTGTACTTAGTCAATCCAGATCCAGCTTTACTTTTTACTAAAATCGGTCTTTCTGAAGGACTCACTTATCTGAATAAAGACAACACAGAAATAAAGTTTCATACGGAAGGCTGGGAGCAAGTTCTGCTGTCTGTAAAATCCCTGTATGACGAAAAAGCAATCCACACCGCAGCTTCCAATTCAGATCGCTTCATAAGCGGTTCCGCCGCCATGACGATTGGCAGAGAGTCCTATCTAGAGCAGTTGGTGAGCGCTGATGTTTCTTTCCAATGGGGAGTTCTTCCGTTCCCAAGCAGCGACCCTGCTGCAGCTCCAATTGACTTGATGCACGTAATTGCGGTACACAAAGATAGCATTCAAGCGAAGGATGCCGTAAAAGTCATCCAGCATATTTTAAACGGCACATCGAAGATCTTGGATAGACAAGCAGGTGCTTTGCCTGCATCGATGTCATCCGCCATTGCGAGCGATGCTTCCCATCCCTTTCACTTTATGTATACGAAACATGCCAAGACGCATCTAAACCGCAGTGATGAACAAACGATGAGCTTTTCCGAACACTTTCATCAGCAATTTTTCACCTATTTATCGGATACCATACGAAAAGTAATAAACGGGGATATTGAGCTGGAGGCAGGTTTGCAACAGATTGAACAGTTTGGCAATCAACAGCTTCAACTTGAAACGGCGCGCCGAGCTTAATTCACTCGACGCGCCGCCAATTTAAACAAATTCATCCCTATTCAGGCTGTGTGGAAATTTGCCACCGCACGCCGTACTTGTCTTCCAGCCGGCCGAATACGGTTCCCCAGAACATCCGCTCGAAGGGCATGAACACCTTGCCGCCTGCGGACAGCGCCTCGAATGCCTGTCTGCCCTCTTGCTCCGTCTCAAATTCTAGCGTCAGCTCCAAGCCGTTGCCCCGTTCGATTGGCCCTGCGTCGGCCATATAGAACACTTGGCCGGCCGCGTGCAACACTAGATGCATTACCCAATTCCGGTCTTTTTCTTCCGTTCCCGGAATGTCGCCAAATGTCTGCACGCTGACGATTTCTCCTCGCAACGCTTCTGAGTAAAAAGCCGCCTGCTGCCGGACATCTTCGCCAAATAGATATGCTCTCAACAACGCCATAATCTGTTCGCCTCCTCAAGAAGTTCTTCTCTCTCCATTGTTCCTTATCTTGCCGCCCTTTAACAGCGCTTAGCGCACGCGCCTTACAAGCAGCGCATAACAGAGCACCGCTGCAACGTTAACCGACGCTATAACGATACCCATCGGCAATGCGGTTCCGCTGCCGCCAAGGCCAACCAGCGGCGCCATGCAGCCGCCGAACACGAATGACAGCAGGCCAATAAGCGCTGAGGCACTTCCTGCGGATTGACCCTGATTTTGCATCGCGAGTGTGAAGCTGGCTGTCGACACCAGGCCGACGCTCGAAACAATGAAAAAGAGCGGAATGAGGACACCGAACAAACCCGCGTTCAGCACAATCATTGCCAGCAGCGTGACGCCGCCTATCGAAGCCATACCCAGTCCCGTAAGCAGCAGCTTGGTTGCGCTGACCTTGCCGGCTAGCCGGCCAGCCGTCTGGCTAGCGATAATGATGCCAATGCCATTGATGGCAAAGCAGACGCTGTACATCTGTGCAGACAGGCCAAATAGCTCCTGCAAGACGAATGGCGATCCGGAGATGTAAGCGAACATGCCCGCAGTGATGAGTCCCTGGGACAGCGCATAGCCCATAAATAACCGATCCTTCAGCAATCTCCGGAACGTCCGCAGCGTGCTGCCTAGTCCGCCCTTCAGCCGGTTTTGCTCCTTAAGCGTTTCCTTCAAACCAAACCATACGGTCAGCAGCATCAAGACCCCTATAATTGCTAAAACGATAAAGACACCGCGCCATGACGTCCATTTCAATATTTGCCCTCCGGCAATCGGAGCAGCAATAGGAGCGACGCCGTTGACGAGCATCAGCATCGAATAGAACTTCGTCATCTCGGCTCCCTCATACATATCCCGAACCATTGCGCGGGAAATAACGATGCCCGCCGCGCCGCCAACGCCTTGGATAAATCGCAGCAGGACGAATGTCTCAATGGACGGCGCAATGACGCAAAGCACAGATACCACTGCATAGAGGGCTAAGCCGATCAGCAGCGGTTTTTTCCGTCCCCGGACATCACTTAAAGGCCCGATCAGCAGCTGTCCAATCGAAATGCCGAGCAGGCAGGCTGTCAGACTGAGCTGGGACATCGACGTGCCCGCCTTGAAATCGCCTGCCAATTCAGGCAAAGCGGGCAAATACATGTCGATCGACAAAGGCGCAAATGCAGCCAGCGAGCCCAGCAGCAATGCCATCCACAATCTGGCCGAGGACGCCGGCTTACGATCATCTGCCAAACGATTGGCTGTAGAACTCATGTTGAACCATCACTCCAAACTTATTCATAATGCCATTCTTGATCTCTTTCTGTTAAGGGCGGATCACTTCATACGGCAGCCATTCCTCCGGCAGCAGCCGCTCGTATTCCGGCCTCAAGTAGCGGTCATCCACGAGTACCAGTATGCCTCTATCATTCTCAGAGCGAATAAGCCGCCCTCCCGCTTGCAGTACCTTATTCATGCCCGGAAATACATAAGCGTAGTGAAATCCGTTTTTGCCGGCCTCGTCAAAGTACGTCTTCAACAGGTCCCGCTCCGCACCGATCTGCGGCAGTCCCACCCCGACGACTACAACACCGGTCAAGCGATCGCCAACTAAATCGATCCCTTCGGAAAAGATGCCTCCCATCACCGCGAATCCAACCAGTGTACGACCTCTACCGGTGTGGAAGGCAGCCATGAATGCGTCCCGGTCCTCTTCCGACATAGCCGGTTGCTGCAGGAGCGTATCAAACGGCAGCGTCTCTCCCTCCGCCAACAAGGTCTCGTAACAATCATTCATATAGGCATATGACGGGAAAAATACGAAATAATTGCCGGGACGCTCCGCTGCCAGCCGATTCAACAGACTGGCAATCGGTCTTCTGGACGCCTCCCGGTCCCGATAACGGGTCGAGATTGGCACCAGCTGTACATCAAGCTGCTCGCGTGAGAAAGGTGTGGGGACAGCTAACGTATAGTCCTCCGGCGCAGCTCCAAGCATGTCCATATAATAAGCAGCGGGAGAAAGCGTCGCTGAAAAATAAATTTGCGACCGGTAGCCCTTGCCCATCTGCCGAAGCAAATGAGAGGGATCCAGGCAATACAGCTTCATCCGAACATCCCCTCCCCGCACCTCGGTATAGGTGAGGAATCGTTCGTCGTATAGCTTAGCCGACCGAAGGAAGGCTTGCGCTCCAAAGTAAACGTCCAGCAGAAGCGATTCGGTCTCCGCCTCCGAATTGGCAGCCCCTTCCTCAGAACTCAGCAAAGCGCCCATCCGGCGATTGCTAAGCCACGTCTCCGCCGCACCAACGAACACCTCAATCAAACCAATAAGTTCCTCTGGAAGCTGCTGCTCCGACCGCTCTTTCTCGTCTCCGCATGACTTACGCAAGGCGATAAAGTAATCATTCACGGCCTTGGTTGCAGCATACCCTTCCTTGTACAACGGCTTAAGCAGACGCTGCAGTGCAAGAAACGAGGCCTTCTCCAGCTCTGCAGAGAACATCTCCCGTGCCCGGTCAACCAAATTATGTGCTTCGTCGACCAGCAGCGCCGTTTGTTTCTTCTGCTCGCCAAGCATTCGCTTCAAAGACACTCTAGGATCATAGATGTAGTTATAATCGCATATCACGACATCTGAAGCATATGCGGCGTCAAGTGAAAACTCGAACGGACAGACCCGGTGCTTACGCGCGTACCGTTCTACAACCTCACGAGTCATGTTCGTCTCCTCGCCAAGCAGGTCGAGCAACGCGCCATTCACCCGGTCGTAATAGCCGTCGGCATACTCACAATGACGCTTATCGCAGCGCTGCTCCTCCTGGAAGCAGATACTTGCTTTCGCGGTCAGCGTCACTGCATGTATGCGAAGTCCCTTCGCTGCCATCCGGGCAAAAGCATCCTCCGCAGCAGTCCGCGTCGTCGTACGAGCCGTCAAATAAAAAAGACGGCTGAGCAGGCCTTCCCCCATCGCCTTGACGGCGGGAAACGTCGTTGAGATCGTTTTGCCAATACCGGTTGGCGCTTTGGCGAACAGATTGGCGCCCTCCTCGATCGTCCGGTACACGGCTCCAGCCAGCTTCCGCTGTCCGCTCCTGTACGCATCGAAAGGAAACGCCAGCTCAGCGATGCTCGCATCCCGCTCCTCCGTATGGCGCAGCAGCAACCGGGCGTATGACGCATAATTGCGCAGCAAATCCATCATGAACTGCTGCAGCTCCGCAAAGGACGCTGCACGTCTATATAAGCGGCGCTCGCCGGATTCCACGGACACATAGGTAAGCTGAATCCCAACCTCATCTAGACCCTGTTCAGCCGCATACATGTAGGCATAGCAGCTGGCTTGTGCCCAGTGAACCGGAATGCCTTCCTCCCCCAACCGCGACAAATCTGCCCGAGTCGATTTGATCTCATCGATCGTTACGCTGCCATCCTCACTGATCAACAGACCGTCACAACGCCCGTCCACGCGAAACGTCAACTCTTCGTAATCGATATGGGCGCAAAGATACACTTCCTTCTGATCCCGCTCACCATACTGCTTCTGCACCTGCTGATGCACCCGCGTCCCTTCCGCCATCGCATCTGCCATTTGAAAGCCGGACTCGATGCTGCCAGCTCGAAACACATATTCCACAAGCGGCCTCACCGCGATCGCGACTTCTTTCTCCGTGGCCATGCCATCACCCGATTCTGGCTGCGCGGTACCGCAAACCGTCCGTTTTGTTCTGCTCTAACCAGTATACCACACATATGTTCGCCCTTCTGACAAAAAAAAGATGCCCCATAGGGGCAATGCCAATAAGTAACTTACTGACATTGCCCGCAGGGCATCTACATTGTCGATAGACGGAATACTCCGAAGAGCATTCCGTCTAAAATCAGCCTATTACTCAGCCGCAGCTGCGACTGCCTTCAGCTTCAAGTTGTCATTAGCATTTACAAGCATGGGCAGCATCCGTTCTGCACTCACCATCGGAGAATTGCAGAGCAAGCAAGTTGGAGCCTGTTCAAACGAAAAGTTCTCGCGCATCCATCCGTTACAGTCGTCGCTTTCACAAGACCAAATTTTCGTATTGACCTCTGGAATTTCCTCTTGAATCTTTTTCCGGTTATAGATCGGTAACGCCCCCTTCCTGAAATCAAATTCCACAATATGCTGACTGACTATTTTATCGTTTCTTTTTTAAAAAATTCCATTCATCACAATTAAAATTTTTTTATCGCCAGGCGCAGCATGTGACGCTCTTATAACATAGTTTATCCTATTTGTAACATGTATATTGTAAACTTGGTCATTTGATTAGTAAACTACATCCTTCATTTTCGACCTAATATTTCAAATTTCGACAATTTACAGTTTGTAACCAAATTGCTGCGGGACATACTCAATGCTGGATCTGGCGGCAAAGGTCAGCGTATGTTTGGCCTTATCATATTTTACTGTATCATCTTGAACATAGAACCAAATTTTCACCGTCGGCTGTTCTTCCCCGTAATGACGAAACAGAAATACGTTCAGCTCGCTCCGCCATTTCAGCAGCTCTTCCAATTCCTTCTCCGGCGGATTCTGAACCTCAAACGACCACCGGTTTCCTTCCGCCGGCTCCGCTTGATAGGTCACCTGCTGATGATCGGAATCGACAAAGGTCCTTCCTCCCACGGCATGTTTGATCAGTAACGTTTCATGCACGTAAAGCCCTCCCATCCTTCTCTCTTTGTCTGAATCAAGGCAAGTCGATGAACAATACGAATGCGCTCTCTTCACTTGTCCGCAGCAAAATATCAGGCTCGAACTGCGCTCGGATCGAATCTTTTGGGCCCATGCTGAATCCGTTAATATCTACACTGCCCTCAATCACCATTGCAAACACCCTCCTGCCGGGCTGCTGGTTATGATAGAGCTTCTTGCCCGGTTCCAGCCGGGTTAAGTAGATCGTCAAATCCTGATGAATGCTTGCCGTGCCGTTCGCGCCATCTGGGGTGACGATCGGAACAAACGCATTGATCAGCTTGTCGTTGTCGTAGCTCACCATCTCATAAGACGCCTCCAGACCTTTCTCTCGGGGCATAAACCATAGCTGGAAAAAACGGCCTTCTTCCGTGTCGGAATCATTGTACTCCGCGTGGATAATGCCGCTGCCGGCAGTCATCCGCTGCACTTCGCCTGCGGAGGTTACTTCAACGTTGCCCAAGTTATCCTCATGCTTCAATCTGCCGGCCAATGGGATCGTCACGATCTCCATATCACTGTGCGGGTGGGCTCCGAAGCCGCGTCCCGGGGCAATAACGTCATCGTTAAGTACGCGCATAACGCCAAAGCCGTAATTATCCTGGTCGAAATAATCGCCAAAAGAAAAGCTTCGCGCGCTGCGCAGCCACCCTAGGTCAACCGAGTTCCGTTCATTAGCCGGAAATAGCTTTATCATATGAAATTCCTCCTTTGGGGCATTCTAACGATCATAACGCAGGGAGTGTGATGGGACGACGATGGATAAAAACGAGAGAAGTACAGAAGAAGATCTGGTGACGGAGAAGGATATTGACGACAAGTTCGGCTTGTTCGCAGAGGAGCCGCAAAGCCAAGTACTGCCGACTGCCAGCGAAAGGCTGGCGGCGTCTTACCCCCGGCGTTCAGCCTTGAAAAAGCGGGAATAAGCCGTAATTATTGGGTGATGAAAACGAAGCACGCGGAGCCGTTGCTTAGTCTGGCAGGCGTATTTTCACCCCGCTGGACTAGCAAACCGTGTGTGTATCGCTGTACCACGAGCATATGAAATCCGGAAGCTGCGGAAGTACGTACGCTATCGGAAGTTATCTGAATCATACATTATGTACAGTATACCACCTAAAATCATAGGTATAAAGTCAACTGAAAGCAAGTTTATGGCCTGATTGCAGGAGAGCAGACGGGAAAAAGGTTTCCGTAAATTGGATTTTTACCAAAATCATCTTCGATTATCCAAGAAGAAAAAACGCACCCCCTGCCGGAGATGCGTCTTGTTGTTACTTGGTTGAAACGCTTGGTGCAGGCAGTTGGTCCGGCTTCAGCACCGGGTACAAACGTTTGGCCAGCAGCGTCTGCAGAATCATAAACGTCCCGCCGACTACCCAGTACAGCGGTACTGCTGCCGGCGCCGAAAAGGAGAATATCGCCATCATAACGGGCGAGATATAACCCATAAAGGCCATTTGCTTCGCCTGCGCGGGGTCAACGCCCACCTGAGAAGTGCGGAATTGAATGTAGTAGATAATTCCCGCCAGAAACGGAAGCACATGGTCGGGAACGCCCAATTGGAACCACAGGAAGGAATGCTGCGCAAGCTCCGGTGTCATTTTGATCGCATAATACAAACCGGTAAGAATCGGAATCTGCAGCAGCATCGGCAGACAGCCGATCGCTAGCGGGTTGAACTGATGTTTGCTGTACAGCTCCATCATTTCCTTGTTCATCTTCGCCTGCGACTCCGGCGTTTTTTCCTTGTACTTTTCCTTCAGCTTGTTCAGTTCCGGCTGCATGACTGCCATTTTCTGCTTCATCTTCTGCTGGCTCTTATGCTGGCGAAGCATAATCGGCATCAGGACCAGACGGACAAGCAGGGTCATTGCAATAATCGCCATCCCATAGCTGTCGCCGAAGAACGACGCGATGTGTTGAATCAAGTACGAGAACGGGAATACGACGTAATGGTTGAAAAAGCCTGGCGTGCTCGCATCGACCGTACCGTTAGGTGCGCCGCAGCCGCTCACGATGAGCAGTATGGCAATAACAGCTAAAAAGCGGTATCTTTTAAGAAAGGCGAATGCTTGGTTTGAAGTTGTCTCCATAAAAATCCTCCTCGTTGTGTGTGTTCTTGATTTCGCAACGAGGAGCTGCAATCCGCGGATTCACCGTCGGGAGATTCTTTTCTTTTTACTTTTCGAACGAGCCAATGCTGGGTGCGGTCCGGGCTGCTGACTTGATGTACAAGCAGAATAAGCGGGACCCAGATGAACCGTTCCGGCGACCAGCCTCCATTGTCTTCAATGGACTGGCGAGTGAAATAGGCCGCGTACGCAAATGAGCAAATAATGCTGATGGAGAGCAAATACGGAATGACCTCATGAAGTTCAAATACCAAAGCATTCACCTCCTTTTGTATAATGAATGACATAACTTTAATTTCTGTATGGCTGCAAACCTGCAATTCGACGGATTAACCCGTCTTAAGTCCAGTTGCAACCCCATCCTCGGGCTGTGTTAAGCACAGTCTCTGCAAGAGTAAAATGGACTAAGCTTATTATACGGGGAGGACACGGTTTTGTATATCGCTGCGATGATTATCGCCCAAGTAAGTTTATTCCTGTCCATTATACTCTCATGGATTGCCGGAAACAAAGCATCCACTTTACTATACAGCCGCTCAGAGGAGCAGCTTAATCGGAATGCCCGCATTCTTAAAGGGTGGGCCGTCACCTTGTCCGTGCCTGCCGCCGGCGTTATTGTTGCCGTTATTCTGATGCTTGCTTCCAGCAATCCGTTATTTTGGGCAGATCGCCTGCTCCTGCTGCCGCTGGCCGCCATTCCTCCGTGCATGCTGTGGTTCATGACCATTCCCCGGCTGCGCCGGATTCGGCAGGCTACGGGACGAAAGCGGCAGAATGCATTAGACGTCAGACTGCGGGGGAGGGCAGCGCAGCCTGTGGTTGTCCTGCCTTACCAGTTATCGACGCTATGCTCGCTGACCGGCTTATATTTGCTGCTAACTTTTACGATGCCATCCAGTCTGTTCGGAATTATCATTCCGCTTCTTGCGCTCGCCATAGCGGCACTTGCATTATGGATGTCGCATTTGAACCGCAGCTCGCGCATAGGTCTCACTGGCATTGAACCTGTGAACCGCCCTTGGAGACGCTTAATGGGCCGATCCGCCATCGTTTTTGTTGCAGCAGCGATTGCTTACTTTCCGTTTCTGTCGCTCAAAAATGCCAGCCTGCTTCCTGTAACGCTTGCTATGTCTTCCGGCACTATTGATTATGGCATTGGCGCCAAAACGCTAGCGCACCAGCATGGAAGCGAGCCTGCGGATAATCATGCAGCGACGAAGCCGAAAGTGTCCGTAGATACGTTGACAGGATCGGCAGATGGCGAGCCGGATGTGCGATTTACGCTGACTGCGGAAAAGAAGACCGTTAAGCTTAGCTCCGGCAAAGAAGTAGAGGCCTGGACGTATAACGGCCAGACCCCTGGTCCTGAGCTGCGCGTGCACCAAGGCCAGCTGGTTGAGGTTACGCTCATAAATAAAAACATCGAGAACGGTGCAACTATACATTGGCACGGCTTGGACGTGCCCAATGCGGAAGATGGCATCGCCGGCGTTACACAAAATGCCGTTATGCCAGGAGAAAGCTATACTTATCGTTTTATCGCCAAGCAGGCCGGAACCTTCTGGTATCACTCCTACCAGGAATCGATGGAAGCCGTGCAAAGAGGCTTGTTTGGTCCCTTGATCGTCGAGCCCATGGAAGGACTTCCGCCTGGAACTAAAGATATTAACGTGTTCAGCCACGCTTGGCAGGAGGAAGAATTCGCGATCGGCACGAACGACGGTATCGAGCAGGTACGCATCGCACCAGGTACGCCAGTACGGCTGCGGCTCGTCAATACCGACGACTGGGTGCGCCAGACCTATCGGCTGGTCGGAACCAAGTTTCAAGTGGCTGCAATCGACGGGACAGAGGTAAATCAGCCTGGCGATTTAAGCAACGTGAGCTTGAAGCTGACAACTGGAGGTCGATACGACTTAACGTTCATCATGCCGGAGACGCCTGTCTACTTGGCAGTTGGAGCCGGCAAGGCGGGCGAAAAACTCGGCCTGCTCATGAGCGCTAGCGGCGAAGCGGCGGTTCCAGCGTTAAAAACCAGCTTCCCGCTGACCGCCGAATTCGATCCCAGCCACTACGGTCAGCCTGCAGAAACGCCGTTTGATGCAAACAGCATATTTGATCGCGAGTTCAAGCTGGTGTTGGATAACAAACTGGGCTTCTACAATGGCGAGCTTGGCTTTCACTACACGATGAATGGCAAGCTGTTCCCGGATACGCCAACGTTTATGGTGAAGGAAGGCGAACTCGTCAAAATGACAATCGTCAATCGCGGCTCCGTTGATCACCCGATGCAACTGCACGGTCATCATATGCTCGTGCTATCTCGCAACGGGATGAAGGTAACCGGCAGCCCGTGGTGGTCCGATACGCTCGACGTTATGCCTGGCGATGTATACGAAGTTGCATTCATCGCCGACAATCCCGGGATATGGATGAACCACTGCCACAATCTCGCCCATTCCGCCGCCGGAATGTCCATGCACCTGATGTACGAGGGAGTGGACTCTCCCTATAAGATCGGCGGCGGGACCGTTAACCGCCCGGAGTAGGCGATCAGGTGAGACGGGGATAAGCGGGCCTTTGCGGGGTTAGGCTCTTTCATTTGACCGAGCTCAGCTCTGAAGCCAGCTTAAGACCCTCGCAGGGTCTTAAACTCTCACATTTGGTCTGATGCTGGCGCGGCGCGTTAAGACCCTGGCAGGGTCTTAACAGCCTGCCTAAGCGCCTTTTTCGGCGATGAGCAGGCTGGTTTTGTGAGCTTAAGGCCCTCTCAGGGCCTTAGGCTCTTTCTTTTTACTTGCTGCTGGCGCGTTAAGACCCTGGCAGGGTCTTAACGCCCTGCCTAAGCGCCATTTTCGGCGATGAGCAGCTGGTTTTGTGAGCTTAAGACCCTCTCAGGGCCTTAAACTCTTTCTTTTTACTTGCTACTGGCGCGTTAAGACCCTGGCAGGGTCTTAACAACCTGCCTAAGCGCCTTTTTCGGCGATGTGCAGGCTGGTTGGTTTTGCAAACTGCGTGGGGAGCTACAGCAGCGAAGTTAGTTACCTTATTAGTGACTATGGTTCGTTATATGATGCTGGAGTATCGAACGGGGCGATCATGCGCACAAGTCAGTATCTACAGCGAAGCTGCTTCGCTGTTTAACGAAACTAACTTCGCAATTGACCTAGACTCGAGGGGGCGTCGCTCAATTAGCGAAGTAAATTTCGCTTTTC
Source organism: Paenibacillus radicis (ex Gao et al. 2016) (assembly GCF_014641555.1). GTDB lineage: Bacteria > Bacillota > Bacilli > Paenibacillales > Paenibacillaceae > Pristimantibacillus > Pristimantibacillus radicis. The sequence continues at coordinate 441,728 of NZ_BMHY01000005.1, read as the reverse complement.
GTGAACTTAGGTTCGCCAATTGCGAAATTCGCTTCGCTCTGCCATAGTAACTATCACGCATTAACTCCTCCAACGAAGTTCTCTTCGCTAATTTGCGAAGCTGCTTCGCTGTACGCTAACCATGACTTGAGATCGCCTCTTTTCGGCGAATTTTTTGCAGCCTGCTCATTGGAATTAGCCTACAGCGCCCGAGTGACTAGCCGATTCCCCCTCTTCGCTGTCTCCTAGCATATCGATGAAGGCCTGGAGCGGTCCGGACATCCATTTTTTCGGGTGAATGAGGTATTGCAGGTCAAAGCGAATGTCCGGATGAGTGAACGGGAGCGCAGCCAGCTTGCCTGCGGCTAGCTCATCAGCCACGACCATCTGCGGCAGCAGGGCGATGCCCAGTCCGTTGACGACACATTGCTTAATCGCCTCCGGATTACCCAGCTCGAACAAGCTGGTGAAGGCAATCTCCCCTTCTCTCAGCACTTTCTCGAACATTCCACGATAGATACAGCTCTCCTCGGATATGATCAGTTCGGCGCCATTCAAATCGCTCAGCTCCACCTTTGGGAGAAGCCCGAGGGGATGATCCGGCAACGCAACAAGCATGAGAGGCTCTTCACGTACCGCCGTACATAGGAGCGAGGTGTCGGCTGGCTTTACGTCCAGCAGCAAACCGATGTCGAACTCGCCTTCTTTCACCTTGCTCACAATATTGGACTCCCGTTCCGGCTGAAGCTGAATGTTCAGACCCGGGAACATTCGCCGCAAACGCTGTAAATACGGCGGCAGAAAATACGCCGATAAAGAATCGATCGCCCCAATTACAAGCGTTCCTCCCGCGTAGCCCGCCACCGTCTCTCGAGACTGGTCGTATAGATCGAGCATCTGGGAGGCTAATTTCAGCAACGCCTCTCCAGGAGGCGTTAGACGCATATAACGGCCATACCGTTCGAGCAAAGGCACGCCATAATGCTTTTCCAGCTTTTGAATTTGGACGGTCACGCTCGACTGCGCATAGCCCAGCTCCTCTGCCGCCCGCGTAATACTCCTTCTCCTGGCCACCTCGCGAAAGGTATGCAAATAGACGAGATCCAGCATTTTTCTCCCTCCTCCTATTACTATTACGATTATTGATAATATCCATCAATAAGTATCGATAATTATGATAATCAGATCATGCTACAGTATAGCTAATCGTTCAAGTCCCATTTTTTCCTATCTGACAAAAGGAGTTGGCCATAATGAATGAACAACAGCTAAAAGGTATTTTCGTCCCGGTCATTACCCCGTTCCAACCTAGCGGAGAGCTGGATATCCCTTCTTTCGAGCGTTACATCGACACTATGGTGAACCGCGGCGTAGACGGAATCGTCGTAAACGGCACAACTGGCGAGTCTCCTACCGTAACGACGGCAGAGCTTCCTCTCCTGATGGAAGCCGCATTGCGAGCGAGAGGCTCACGTCTGCACATTCCCATTGTACTCGGCACTGGAACCAACGATACGGCTTCGACCGTCAGCCGTACCAAGCTTGCAGGTGAGCTCGGCGCCGATGCAGCTCTCGTCGTTGTCCCTTACTATAACCGTCCCTCCCAAAACGGTATTATCGAGCACTACCGCCGCGCGGCAGACACCGGTGTTCCGTTAATTGCCTACGAAATTCCGCAGCGCACGGGCGTCCGCTCCACTGCTGAAACCATTTTAACCATACTTTCACTGGAAGGTGTCATCGGCTTAAAAGACAGCTCGGGCGGGGTCGCCCTGATGACGGAGCTCGCCCGTCACACGACGAAACCGGTACTCAGCGGAGAGGATGAAAGTTTTCTCGCGATGCTTGGCAGCGGGGCTCAAGGCGGTATGATGGCATCCGCCAGCATTCGGACGGAGTCGTTTATCGAAGTATTCACTCTATTCCAAAGCGGCAAGCTAACCGAAGCGAGAGAGGCATTCGGACAACTGCTGCCGCTCGTCCGGCTGCTTTTCCAAGAACCAAACCCGGCTCCGATTAAATGGCTGATGGCCGAACAAGGCCTTATCGCCTCCGACGCGGTGCGTCTGCCGCTAACCGGAATTACAGCTGAGCTGCAGAAGCTGCTGGCCGAGTGGGTTTAGCTAATTGTTCACGAATCTGCCCGCCGAGTAACTTTAACTAAGCGTTCATGAATGACTTTATTCTCTTGGAGGCTCCAGGTGTCCTTCAGGATTCGACTGGCTGACCCGAATGAGCTAACTGCAAGTCCTAGTAACCCAGTCGCTAGGCTTGCGGTGGATGGTTTTGGTATAATGGAAAAAGAAACGATAACACCAAACAGCCATACTCAACGAAGCTAAAAGGAGTGACACGGCATGAAATACAATCGTCTTGGCAACAGCGGACTTCATGTGTCCGCACTTGGACTTGGCACCAATTCTTTCGGTTCCAGAGCCGATCAGCAGACATCTGAACGAATTATTAGCGTTGCGCTTGATCAGGGAATTAATTTCATTGATACGGCCAACATTTATTCGGCTACGGCATCAGAGACTATTATCGGCTCAGCGATTGCGGGCAGACGGAGCGAGGTCGTACTTGCAACGAAAGCTGGACTGCCGCGAGGGGACGGCCCCAATGCAAGAGGCTCCTCCCGCTTTCACTTGCAGTCAGAGCTGGAGGGCAGCCTGAAACGGCTGAAAACGGACTACGTCGACCTCTATCAAATTCACACATTCGATCCTTATACACCTCTTGAAGAAACGCTGCGCACTCTGGATGATATGGTTCGCTCAGGCAAAGTCCGTTATATCGGCGCCTCCAACTATGCAGCCTGGGAGCTGATGAAGGCGCTAGGAATCAGCTACCATCTTGGTCTCAACCGTTTTGTATCCATGCAAACGAGCTATTCGCTTGCAGACCGGACGCCAGAGCGCGAGCTTGTGCCGCTCTGCCTGGATCAAGGGCTTGGCATTATTCCATACTTCCCGCTCGCCGGAGGCATTCTTACTGGCAAATACGGCACGGATGGCTCCGCACCGGAAGGCTCCAGAGCCCAGACAAACCCTAGCTTCCTAAACTTCTTTGGTGAACGGAATCTAGAGCTGGGACGCAGCGTCAGCGCGTTAGCGAAGCAGCTAGACAGTTCAGCAAGTGCCCTGTCACTGGCTTGGCTCATGCATCAGCCGGTCGTCTCCACCGTCATTGTAGGCGCGACGAGCGCGCCGCAGCTGGAAGATAATTTGCAAAGCGTCTCGCTTGCCCTCCAATCGGAGAGTCTTACGGAGCTGGATGAGATCAGCCGCTCCTTCCGCAACGGTGAGCCATTCGCGCTGTATCGCCTGCCACAGGCTTAATTCGGGCTAGAACCACCGCTCACAGCTCCGAGCACCCGTCGTGGCGGTTCAGAACGGACTAACCTAATCAAGCTCAGGCAGTCCCCGATGGGCGCGCAAAATTTCCAGAAACACCTGCAGCGCTTTCGTCTGCAGCTGATCCTCAATACGAACAAGTGAAAACTCTCTCTCTACAGGCTGGCCCTTCAGGGTCAGCCTGTTTAGCGTGCCCAGCTTGATTTCCTTACGCACGGCCCAATGAGACAGCAGCGTGATCCCTAAACCCGCTTCCACGGACTCCTTAATAATTTGCGTGCTGCCAAACTCCATTGTTGCCGGAGATTGCAGCCCGATATCGCTGAACATCCGCTCCGTAGCCTCACGTGTGCCGGAACCTTCCTCCCGAACGATCCATGTCTGATCCCTAAGAAAATCTATAGAAACGTCCTCAAGTCCGCCTAGGACGGGATGCGCCGAGGAAGCAACAATGTACATCCGATCCTTCGCAAAAGGCTCTACATGCAGCCTTCCATGCTGAAGCTCGCCCTCTATGATACCGATATCTAGCTGTCTGCCAGCGACAAGCTCGGCTATCTCCTTCGTATTGCCAATCGTAATCGTCGGTTTGATTTCCGGATAATGGTGCTGCAAATAGGCAATTGTATGAGGAAGCGCATATTCGCCAAACGTGTAGCTGGCCCCGATAGCCAGAGTGCCGCTTGCCTCATTCATCAGGTCATTAACCAGACTTTGCATGCTCGCATACAGTCCGGCAATTTCCTTCCCATGCCGATAGACGATCTCCCCCGCTTCATTCAACCGCACATACTTGTTGCTGCGCTCCAGCAGCTTCGTGCCCATCGCGCTCTCCAGCGATTGAATATGCTGGCTCACTGCAGGCTGCGTCATATGAAGCGCCTCGGCCGCCCGCGTGAAATTCATCTTCTCCGCAACCGTCATAAATACGAGCAAAGATTGATCCATGCGTCACGCCCTCCACCATCTACAGATTTATAATAAGCATACTATTATTATAACGATTAGAACTATTTATTTTTCTTATGATAAGGATTCAATTAAGCTTAATTCATACAAACAAACGACGATTTCCCAATCGTTCTACAACAAGAGGTGAACCGCTCATGCGAACGCTATCCGACAACACCCTTCCGTATCGGCACAACAAGCAGGATCGCCATCACGGCGACATGCTCCATCTAAAAGAATGGCTCGGCGGTCTCGCCTTTACCATTTTCCTTGCTGCGGCCGCTTACGGCCTAGCTCTGCTGCCAGGCTTCAACCGGTTAGGCCAGATGGCACTCGCTATTAGCGGCGCCGTCCTTTACCGCCAGTTATTCGGATATCCCGAGCAATGGAGAAAAGGCATTCAATTGGCATCCAAGCAGCTGCTTCGTTTTGCCATCATTTTATTCGGCCTTCGGCTCAATATCGGTACCGTGCTCCAGCAAGGCTGGGGGCTGCTGCTGCAAGCTGCCGTCGTTGCCGTCTTCGCTATCGGCCTTACAATATGGCTTGCACGGCGGCTCAAAGCTGACTTTTCCCTGTCGCTGCTGCTTGGTGTCGGCACCGGCATTTGCGGTGCAGCGGCCATTGCCGCAGTATCGCCTATTCTGAAATCCCGCGATAGCGACACCGCCATCGGAGCCGGACTGATCGCCCTCATCGGCACCATTACCGCCTTGGGCTATACGCTGCTCCAGCCGCTGCTGCCGCTAAGCGCGGAGCAATACGGCGCCTGGGCCGGCATTAGCCTGCATGAGATTGCCCATGTTGCATTGGCCGCCCAGCCGGCTGGCGAAGACGCGGTCGTAATGGGCCTGCTCGCCAAGCTGGCTCGCGTCTTCATGCTCATTCCGCTCAGCTTTGCATTTATTCTCATCATGAAACGCAGAAGCAAGGGCAAGGATGAGGCCGCAGCCAAAATTGCGTTCCCCTGGTTTCTGCTCGGCTTCATGGCGATGAGCGCCTTCGGCACCTTTTCCGCCCATACCGCATTCGCCATTCCGGACTCTGCCTTGAAGTTTCTGGCGCAAGCGGCGACCTTCCTTCTGGCAATGGCGATGGTCGGACTTGGCCTCAACGTCGATCTGAAAGCCGTTCGGGCAAAAGCGCTCCGGCCATTGGCGGCCGTGACAATAACTTCCGTACTCCTGTCGGCCGGCACGCTGCTTGTTCACTTGTTCAGCAACTAGCCCTGTAACGCCTTGCGTACGCTCAAAATATATTTCGACTGGTCGAGCGGGTTGACGCCTCGGCGCGCCCGTTCGGCTTCAACATCCGGGGGACACTCCTCATAACCGGCGAAAAAGGTAGCCATCGTCCCCCTGCCCTTCGTCAGCGAGTTCAGCTCCACGGAATAGGAGAGCGACGTAGCTGCTGGCACCTTGCCCTCTATAAGCATACGGTCGCCTTGCAATACGGGAGCATCAAAGCTTCCTCGCATCATCGACAGATCGTTCATGACGCGCCCGCCATTTTCTTCCGGTACCACGATTCGAAAATGCAGTACAGGCTCAAGAAGCTTCGTGCCGACAGCGGCAAGACCATTCATAATGCCCATAGGAGTCGCTACTGCAAAATCAAGCGGATGCGTGTGCCACACATGATGCTGGCCCTCGACTAGCGTCACCTTCAAATCGACAACCTCCCAGCCGCGGAGCCCCTGCTGCAGCGCCTCTGGAACTCGCCGCGCAACCTCGTTCTGATATTGCGGCAGCAAATCCTCGGATCTTACAAATGCTTCATAGGTCAACCCGCTATCTCGCTCTCCAGGCTCCAAACGAAACCGTAGTATCGCCCAGCACGGCTTCGGCATCAGATAAGCGACGTAGCCTTCTCCCGATTGACGCGGTGTTTCCTTATAAATGATCGACGGCTGTCCGAATCGCACATCCAGACCGTAACGGGCAGCAAGCACCGTCGTTAAAATCTCCAGCTGGATCGGCCCCATAACCTTCACATGCAGCTCCCGTTCATCCTGCAGCCACTGCACATCGAGCAGCGGATCTTCGTCGGACAGCTCCTGCAGCGCGCTCACGACAGCCGGGTATTGCTGCTCATCCGGCCAATGCGCCTGCACGGTCAACAGCGGCACAGCCAGCCGCACTTCCTCAGGCACCGCATCGGCAACGCCTAATATGTCGCCAATCCGCACATGCGACATCCCGCATACCGCAGCAATATCTCCCGCCTCAAGTACGCCTAAATCCTCCGACCGGCCGCCTTCGACTTTGCGGATTTGGGTTACCTTTTCATCGACGTTTTGCGTGGCGTTGCGAATGACATCGCGATTGCTCATCGCCCCGTCATAGAGGCGGACATACGCCATACGCCCCATCGTTTTGTCACGTTCAATCTTGAATACAATACCGGACAACGGCGCGTTCCGGTCACCGCCCGGCTCTGGTAAATAGTGAAGAATCGCATCCAACAGAGCTTCGATTCCGACCCCCTTACCCGATGCGCCATACAAGACAGGGAACAGCTTGCCCTGTCTCGATAAAGCCGCAGCCTGCTCTTTCCATTCCGCAAGCGGTACACTCTCCCCTGCTACATAACGAAGCAGCAGCTCCTCATCTCGCTCAGCCACCGCTTCCAGAAGCTCCGTCCGCTCATCCTCGGATGCGGTCCACAAATCTGCGCTGCCCGCAAACTGCTGCTCGCTGCCCAGCGGCTGCTGCACCTCAACTGCATCCCTCGTCAAATAACTGTGAATACCGTGCAGCACCGCTTCGCGGTCCGCGCCGATCCGATCCATTTTATTCACATAAATGACCGTCGGAATCCGAAGCTTGCGCAGCGCGTTCCAGATCATTTCCGTCTGTGCCTGTACGCCTTCCACCGCGGATACGATGAGCACCGCTCCGTCCATAACCCGCAATGAACGCTCCACCTCAGACAGAAAATCGACATGCCCTGGGGTATCGACGATGTTGATGCTTGCACCTCTCCAAGTACAGGAGGTGGTCGCAGCGCGTACCGAGATACCCCGCTCCCGCTCCACCTCCATCCAATCGGTCAGCGCCGTCCCCGCATCGACGCTGCCTAAAGCCCGGGTTCGCCCGCTCAAGTAGAGCATATGCTCCGTTGTTGTCGTCTTGCCTGCGTCAACATGTGCAAATATGCCCACGTTGCGCCGGCTTGCATTGCCTTGTCCCGCCATGCTCCCGCTCTCCTGTTCGTCCGCCCGTATCCCTTCACCGCACCGCCTGAGCCGCCCCATCCGGCGGCCTGGCAATATGGAATGAATGCGCTTGCTTTATATTCTACCGATAGCGTAACTCGCTCCGCCATTCCCGTCAAACGGGCATCATCGTAAAAAGAACCGCCACACGGCAAACGATCGGTCATTCCGATCATTCACAAGCCGTGAGGCGGTTCTGCTTCCTTCTTATTGAGCGGTCAGAATAATCGGACCGTCTGCTGTTATTGCAATTGTATGCTCATATTGCGCAGAGAGCTTGCCGTCTCTCGTCCGTGCGGTCCAACCGTCCGAATCAATCTTCGTCAGGTAGGTGCCCACGTTCAGCATCGGCTCGATCGTAAACACCATTCCTTCTTTAATACGCGGACCTTTGTTCGGCGGGCCGTAATGCGGAACTTGCGGATCCTCATGCATTACTTGACCGATACCGTGTCCGATGAAGTCGCGAACGACGGAGAAGCCTTCCGATTCGGCATACACTTGAATTGCATGCGAGACGTCGCCAATCCGGTTGCCTGCAACGGCTTGCTCAATGCCTTTGTAAAGTGATTCCTTCGTCACGCGCAGAAGGCGGTCGGCCTCCTCCGACACTTCGCCGACTGCGTACGACCAAGCGGAGTCCGCCAGCCATCCGTTCAGGTTCACGACCATATCAATGGTAACGATGTCGCCGGCGTTCAGCTTTTCCTTCTTCGGAAAGCCGTGGCAAATCACATCGTTAACCGACGCGCAAGTTGCATAGGGATAACCTTTGTAGCCCTTTTGCTCCGCCGTAGCGCCATGCTGCTTCAGCAGCTTTTCTACAAACTGATCGATTTCATGGGACGTGATGCCCGGCTCAATCAGGTTGGCGATTTGACGGTGGCACTCCGCCAATATTTTTCCCGCTTCATGCATCCGGTTAATTTCTGCAGCTGTCTTTATTGTAATCATCTGGTGGTTCTCCTTCTTCTTAAACAAACTTATCTGTTCTTATATTTATTAAAGAGCATACATCAGCGACAAGCCTGCTTGCAACCCGCATCGGTGACAGCTCGTTTGTTCGTTTGCCGCACGCGGACAAAAACATCCCTACAACGGTTTGCCGCACGCGGACAAAATTTCATCCCTGCAACGGTTTGCCGCATTGCGGACAATATTCATAATCGGCCGAAGCTAGACGGGTTCCGCAATATGGACAAAATTTCTTCGCCTCTTCCGGTTCTGCTGAGGCAAGCGTTGTGCGGCCTTCCCTGCGTTCTCCACGGTAGTAGCGATCGAGCGGATCAGGCTCCTCGCTGGCATCAACGATATCGACGATCGACATCCGGTTTTCTCCCGTCGCATTTTTATAATGAACGACCGCATTGACTATCCCCGTTATGACGAAAACAACGCCAAATAGCGGAAAAACGATGCCGATTAGCGGAAACGGTGCATTCCTCGTTATCGAAAAGGCGATAATTGTCCATAAGATTCCGAAAATAACGGCGCCAATACTGCCTGCTGCGCCCATAGCCGATGGGCCTCTGCCCGGTTTAATGCTTTTCATGCCAGCCGCCTCCTAGTTAAGGTTATAATATATATACGGCTCAGCCTCATATTTTCCTCTTTTTTCCTTACTGATAGGCATTCAACGCAAATAATCCCCTTCAGATCGAAGGGGACGGGTAATATTACTATTTAAAATGACCGCAATCATTAATCCGTTTCTCCCTCAGATGCTTCGTCAGCTGCCGCTGCCGATTCTTCTTCTGCAACCGCTGCTTCTTCAGCAGCCGCTTCCACTTCTTCCTCTACTGCTTCAGCTTCCTCAGCCTCTACAGCTTCTTCCACAACCTCTTCAGCTGCCGCTTCAACTACCTCTTCCACCGCTTGTACAACTTCTTCCTCTTGGCTCATCGTTATCACCTCCTAGTCTTGAATACTTATAATTGTAGCGCTTCCATGATAGATAACAAGAGGTGTAAATTGTCGGAATGTAAGAGCTTTTGCCTAATGAACGCTTATATTTCAAAATCACGGGAGGCCCCGCTCTCGTTGGACAATAAAGACCTTTTTTCGACATCTGCAAAGCTAGACTTTAGTCTAGTTCATCGAATACCCAGAGGACGAGGACAGCGCCAAGACTGCTATGTTATGCTTATTTCAACAGCAAGACGATGAAAAAACAACAATGCAAATTAATGAGGCAAAGGAGTTATAAGGCATGACTAAAAGGACGATACTCGGTCCCGTACTTATTTTGTTCGGCGCTTATCTTTTTCTCAATCAGGGCCCTTCCTTCGGTCCAGGCAATCTATTCGCTTATTTCTGGCCTACCATGTTCGTCATTCCGCTCGGCTTGTTCTTCCACTGGATGTACTTCTCCATGACGGGCCGAAGAGGAGTGGGAATGCTCATTCCAGGGGGCATACTATTCACAGCCGGTTTCGTCTCTCAGATCGCCATGCTCTTCGATAATTGGCAGTACATGTGGCCCGGCTTTATTCTAGCAGTTGCCGTAGGCCTCTTCGAATTCTATTGGTTCGGCAACCGCAACAAATGGCTGCTGATCCCGATTAATATTCTAACCGTGCTCTCGCTGCTGTTCTTCGCCGTATTCTCGCTCGGTGCATTTTTGAACAGTATGACGCATCTTCGCCCGTTTTTCGCGATCGCGTTCGTTGCAATCGGAGCCCTTATCCTTATCGTTCGTCATAGAAAAGAGGACTAATCCTCTACAACAAGAAGCCGCCCGCCCGGCCTCATCTCTTAAAGAAGCGCATCAAGCAGGCTATCTTGCCGCAGGATGCGCTTCTTTGTGCTTTCACTATTTCAGACCGATGGGATCAATCTATCGCGATTGCCTGTAAATTGCCATTGCAACAAGGATTTCCAGCCTCTCATGTCAAATAAAATGAGGAAGCTAACACGAACTTGAACATCCGGGAGGGAATGCGATTGTCGATCAAAGCTAAGCTAGCATGGTTTATCTCTTTAACGGTAACCGTCGTCCTGCTTCTCAATATATCTATCTACTATTTCAACTCCAAGCTTGAACTGCAATCCAATGCCGAGCAGCAGATGCTCGTCATCGCCAAGCAAATCGGGCAATCGATGGAGACAGCCCAGCAATCCCGGCGCCTAATTGAAAACAGTCTGGGAGAGAAGCTGCGCCTCGCGGCAATCGCCGCCCAGAACCAGCTTGATCCGGATATCGCCAACGTCAGTAACGAACAGCTCGAAGTACTCAGCAAGCAGCTCGGCGTCGATGACATTACACTATGGGTTAGAACCTCGAATGATATCGTCGCAGTGAAATCATCCGACCCGGCAGAGCTTAACATCAGTTCGAAAACCTGGGGTTATTGGTATACCGCATTCAACCAATTGTTTGACCTTGATCCCGTCACCATAAAAGAAGGACAAAAGCTTAGTCACTTCTGGGCAGGCCCCATCAACTATGCGACTTCCAACCCTTCGCACATTAATAAATGGGGCAGCTATTATGACGGCACGACCAACTATATGATTAACCCGTTTATTAACGCCGACGTGTTTATGAAATTTGAACAGTCGAGCGGCAGCGAAGCCATCGCTTCTCAGGTGCTGAAAGACAATTCATCCATTCTCGAAGTGACCGGCTTCAACACCGAATTCGTCGGCAAAAAACCGATCATCAAAATAAAAAAAGGAATGCCTATATACAACCTTGACGTTCGCAGCGTTATTTTCGGCAATAACGACTATATCGGCCGCAACGACAATGAGAATATTATGCTGGCGAAATCCACTGGGGATGTGGTGACGACCAGAGATCATATTAACGGACATGAAGTGTTGAAAAGCTTCGTTCCCATTGTCGGCCAGAGTACGACAGTCATCGGCATTACCTTTGATCTGGGCACTATTCAGAACACGCTGCTGCGGCAATTGTCGGTGCAAGCTCTAATCTCGCTTGGGCTCATCTTGTTCACGGCAGCTGCCAGTTCTTTTTTGGCGGCCTTCATTATCCGTTCATTGAACCAAATTTTAAGCAAGGTTAATGAAATTGCGCAAGGCAATTTTGGCGTACAGGTGGCCGTGACAAGCAGTGACGAGCTTGGGCTTCTCGCATCAAGGGTCAACACGATGAGTCACAATCTGCAAACGTACACTACGCAGCTTAAAGACGCAACCGAAGAGATCCGCCATACGAAGCAATACTTGGAATCCTTCGTCAACCATACTTCCGATGCTATTCATGTATCGGATCTATCAGGCTTCCTCATCCAGATTAACAAGGCGTTCGAGACGATCTATGGCTGGAGCGAGCAGGAAGCGCTTGGCACGAAACTGGACAATGTCCCGGAGGAATACCGCGAGGAATTTCAAAAACTGCTGGACATCGTGAAGAACGGCGGCTCGATCACAGACCAAGAAACCGTTCGCTACAGCAAAGAGGGCAATCCGATCGATGTGAGCTTGACGATCTCACCGATTCGGAATGAATCGGGTGAAATCGTTGCGATCGCCACCATTTCCCGGAATATTACGGCCAGAAAGCATACGGAAGAGGTGCTGCGCCGTTCGGAGAAGCTGTCGGTTGTCGGCCAGCTTGCGGCGGGCGTCGCCCACGAGGTACGCAATCCGCTGACGACGCTGCGCGGCTTCGTCCAATTGCTGCAACGGGATGAGAAGCTGTCCCCGGCCTACTTCGATATCATGCTGTCAGAGCTCGATAGGATCAACTTCATCATTAGTGAATTTCTTGTCGTCGCCAAGCCGCAGGCAATTCACTTCCAACTAATCAACATCCGCGATACGCTGCGCGATATCGTGATGCTGCTTGATTCCGAGGCTAATTTCAATAATATCCGTCTAGTTACCTATCTGGACGAGCAAGTTCCTCTGGTGATGGGCGAAGTCAATCAGTTGAAGCAAGTGTTTCTGAATGTGATGAAAAACGGCATCGAGTCCATGCCGCATGGCGGACAATTGACGATCGAGCTGCGTTACGCTCCGCCGGAAGGCATTCTTATTCGGATTACTGACCAGGGAAGCGGCATATCCGAGCCCGATTTGAGTCGTCTATGCGAGCCCTTCTTTACCCGCAAGGATGAGGGTACAGGACTCGGGCTGATGGTAAGCCAGCAAATTATCGACAACCACAAGGGCAGCATGAATTTCAGAAGCCAACTGAATGTCGGCACCGTTGTCGAAATCAAATTGCCGCTGCCGCTAACTGCGACAACGGCAATCGAGAAATAATCTTCCTGCATTAAGCATCTTCTGGCGGCGACAGCACGATACGGCCGTCCTCCAGCTCTACCCGAACTTTGCGTTTGTCCTTAAAGCCGGCTGTATCCAGGTAGCCCGCAGGCACCTGGAGGCGGCCGGCTTTGTCGAGGACCGCATACTCCACATGCGTCTCCCGGGCAGCCGCCTCGCCTTCGGCCATCGCCTCCAGCTCCTGCAAGTAAGAACCCTTCCGCAGCATCTCTGACGAAATCTTGCCGTCCCGAATCGCCACCACCCGATCCACCTTGCGCGCCAGTTCGGGATCATGCGTAACGATAACAACGGTCAAGCCAAGCGTCCGATTGAGCTCCCGGAACAGCTCCAAAATCTGCGTCGCCATCCGGCTGTCTACCGAGCCTGTCGGCTCATCAGCCAACAGCAGGCGCGGCTGATTGGCAAGCGCGATCGCAATTGCGACCCGCTGCTGCTCGCCGCCCGACAGCTGCTGCAGCTTATTATGGGCGCGGTGGCTGAGGCCAACCGCTTCCAGCAGCTCGCGCGCCCGCTCCTTCTTGCGGCGCCCTTGGAGCAGAATAGGCAGCTCTACGTTTTGCTGCGCCGTCAAATAAGGAATCAAATTACGGCCGTTGTTCTGCCAGACGAAGCCGACGCTTTCCCGCTTGTACCGGACGTAATCACGCTCGCTGAATTTAAGCATATCTTTGCCGTCAACGACGAGGCTCCCGGCAGTAGGCCGGTCAAGCCCTCCGAGCATATTAAGCAGCGTCGACTTGCCGCTGCCGCTGTTGCCGATAATCGCCATCAGCTCGCCGGCCTCCACATGAAGATCCAGCCCCTGGAGCGCGAACACTTCCAGATCCGCCGCCTTGTATATTTTGACCAGTCCTTCGCAGTGAATCAACGGTTAGTCCTCCCCCAGCTTGATGGCCTGATGTATTTTCAACCGAGACAGCATAACGCCCAGAATACCAAGCCCGATGATGAGCATAGCGCCGACGAAAATATAAATCCGGATGGAATCGGTCGGGTCGACCGTCACGATAAACGGCGGCACAAGCGTCTTGGCATCGAACGCATTCTGGAACACCGGAACGAATAGCCGGCTCGTCGTATAACCCGTCAGCAGACCGATACCAACAGCCGCACCGGACGTCAGCAGCTGTTCTACGGTCAGCATGCCCAGCAATTGGCGCAGTGACAGGCCCATTGCCCGCATGATGCCGTTTTGCAGCATTCTGCCGCGCAGCACCAGCAGCCAATAGAGCAGGAAGCCCACGAAGCTAATCCCTAACGAAATAAGGAAACCTAACGTCAGCGCTCCGTTCACCGCCATTAGAAACGGATCGCTCTTCGCTTTGCTTATCGCTTCTCCCGTGTTCTCAATCGTTGTCAAAGACAGCTTGCTGTTCTCGATGCTATGATACAGATCGCTTAATGAGGCATCCGGCTTCAGCTTCAACCATACTTCGTAAGGCTCCATGGACAGTACGGTCTGAATCTGCTGACGATGACCCACGATCAGCATCGGCGGGTCATTGCTTCCATCCGCCACTGGACTGAATGTCGGGAAGTAATCGACAATGCCATAGATGACGAACGGCTGCTGATTGACCCCTTCCCAGCCGACATACAGCGTGTCGCCTTGCTTCAGGCTTCTATTGTCTGCCAGCGTCTTGGAGATCAGAACTGCATTCGGCTCTGTTGCCAGCACGTTCAAGTATTCATAGAACGGATACGGCAGCAAACCGTTCCGAAACCAGGACGTCATGCCGAATTCATCGGTATCGATCCCCATCAGCCTAGCGGTCCCGCTGCCGCCATTGCTGGAGAAAGCAGCGTTTTTCTTGATGAATACTCTCGCTGTATGCTCTACGCCCTCCAGCTTCGTATAGGGCTCGAAGGGAGGCTCTAAGTAATGGATGACTTCTGGAACCGGGGTAGACGATTGTCCCGGACCCGTCGCACCGCTCCCTTGATCGGAAGGCTTGTCATTGGGCCACAACGCCCGCAGTACGACATCTGCGCCCGCAGCATATTGGACCCGGTCTTCACTGTTGCTGTTGATCGTTCTTGCGGCGCTCGCACTGAACATGCCCGTGGCTATCGTCATCATAAGAAAAATCATCAGAAACTGATAACCGGTACTGGAGCGTCCCACTTGAATTAGCGTGGCATAGATGGAAGGAGGCCACCATTTCTTCCCTGACCAATAGACCAGCCGCAGAAAATAAGGATAGATCCGCAACAGTAGCATACCGCCGCCCAGAATGAACAACGCAGGAACCGCGAACTGCAGCGGATCAATATGCAAGTCACTTCCGGTCAAACCTAGCGTTTGCAGCGATTTCATGCGCGTGTGGAACACTCTCAAGCCGTATAATGCAATGACCAGCGCAATGACATCCAGAAACAGCTTATGCCAAAATGGCGTCCCGCCCATGCGGGCCATCTGCTGCTTATGACCGACGATTGTCGCCTTGGTCGCCTGAAGCGCCGGCAGCAGCATAATAGCAAATACAGCTAATGCGGCGATTATCGCATACGTATAAACTTCGCTGTTCAGATGAACGCGGATGCCGGATCGTTGCACGAAGGACATAAAACCGTTCGAGGAGCCCAGCACTTTGGTCAGAAACAAACCTAGCGGCGGACCAGCCGCAACCGCCAGCACACTGAGCAAGCCATATTCGGCCATATAGGACAACATGATCTGCATACGTGAGGCGCCCCGGCTGCGAATGACGGCGATTTCCGTCCGCTGCCGGTTGGTAATGAGATTGGATACCATAAAGACGTATAGAGCAAGCATAGCCAGCACCGGCACGTTCAACGACCACATTAGAATGCGCAAGCTGCTGGATCGTTCGAAATAAGCATCGATGACATTCAAATACTTGGCGTCCATCGAGTAATTGTAGCTTGTCTCTACGAGCTGTTTCAGTTGCGCTGCCGCATGCAAATATTGATTAACCGTACGCAGCTCCAGCTTGGAATAGTCAGGCACCAGAAACCAGCCGCTGGCTCCTGTCTGAAGCCTCTTCGTATTAAGCAAATCATTCTCAAGCAGTTCCCGGTCAATGAGTACGGAGCTTGTATAAGTGCCCAAATCGGTCGATTGAAAAAACAGATCGTCGTCATTAAGCTTCGTAAATACGCCTACGGGCTTGATCTTGATCGTCTCCGTGACTGTCTTGTCCTCAATTGTAAACTCTGCGCCCAGTACGGCGCGCAGATGGTTCAGACCTTTTTCGGTCACGAGTACCTCGTAAACGCCATTCACTGGTTTTTTCTCCGGCATCCGCCCGTCTACGAGCTTGATATGCTGCTCCAGCCCTTCAACGCCAACCAGCTTGGAACGAATGTCCGATGTTTTCTTGCTGGACTGCTCCTGCCTGCCGTCAGGCTTCAACGCATACGTCAACGATTGCACATCGTATGTCGATGCAAGCAATGGAACGGGAATGAACGGAATGACCTGTTTACGGACGAAGCTGTCATTGGCATTCTTCTGTTTCAGTCTTCCGTCCGCATCGCTGGACGAGTAGACGAAACGGGCAGCCAGCGTTCCCGGATATGTGCTGCTGTTGCTCTGCGAGGTCTCCAGCTCTTTGATCAGCATGCGGGAGAGAATCGCTTCGGTATACATTGGAATGCTGGATACGAGGCCGACCGTAATAATAAGCCCCATTAGCAGACTGGCCTCCAGCCACTTGTTTTGCGTCATTTTACGAAAAATCATGGACAACAAAGCCACCTGCAAGCCTCCGCTCCTGTCAAATAAGTTGCATTTCCGACTTGGAATTTGAGCGTTACTATTAATTCAGTACGATCTTCTGCCCTTCATCCAAGCCTTTCGTAATCTCGACCAGCGTCGTGGAGATCAGTCCCGTCTCCACATCGATTTCCCGCAGCGCTTTATCATCGAGCACACGGACGAAAGTACGCCCCATATAGGTGCGGAGGCCGCTTTTCGGAATGACCAGCACATTGGTGTGCTCAGTTAGCACGATGACCAAATCACCGCTCATACCCAGCTTCGCTCCATCGGGAAGTTTGTCTATGTCTACGTAGAGTGTTTTTTTGTATTTTTCGGCTAAACCTTCATTACTCGTCTCGGGAGCAGAGGATGGCGTCTGCACAACCTTGCCCAGCGTTTTCGTCTTATTGGTAGAAATCTCAGCTTTCATTCCTACTGAGGCTTCGCGGATAAGAGCCGTATCCGATGATTGGTAGGAGAAGCGCAGCTTATTGGGATTAACTACGGTTACGAGCGTCTGGTAAGGCTGAACGGTATCGCCCGGCTCCAAATCCTCGACGAAAACGACAAGACCATCCATCGAAGCACGCAGTTCGCTGCGCTCGATGGTCCCTTGGAGCTTGTAGTGCTTCAGCTTCTCAATATCCAACTGAAGCTCTGCAAGCCGCATCGCATCGGGATCCTCCGCGTTGCGCTTCAACTGCTTCAGCGCGTATTCCGCTTTCTGAAGCGCCAGCTTCTGCTCCAGAATCTGCAGATCAATCCCATCGACTCCAAGCTTCAGCAGCAGATCGCCTTTCTTCACCGTATCACCGGATTTTACGTTGACCTTCTCGATGCGCCCGCCCTGCGAGACGAATTGCGCGTTGTCGCTTTCAATCGATTCGAAAAATCCGGCGCCCCGAATTTCGGTACGAATATCGCCTTTCTCAACGAGCACTGTGGAGTAATTCTGTTCCGCCGGCTTGACAAGCGGCGGCTTGATCGGCGCTTCCTCCTTCGGAAGCAGCGAGCAGCCGGACAACAGAGACAGGCTTGTGAGCAGCGCGAGCGCCGCTCGGCTAGAGTTTTGCAGCTTGAACAATGATCCCATCCTCCAATTCATATACCTCGTCGACAACCTCCATGATGGCCGGGTCGTGAGTGGTCATAATGACGGTCATCCCCGCTTCCTTGACGAGCCCCCGCAGCACGCTCAAAATATGCAAGCCCGTTCGGCTATCCAGCTCAGCTGTCGGTTCGTCGGCCAGCAGCAGCTTCGGCTTGTGTGCGATGGCCCGCGCGATTGCAGTCCGCTGCTGCTCGCCGCCGGACATCTCGAAAGGCCGGTGGTGCATACGCGGCTTCAAACCGACAAAATCCAGCGCCTGCTCCGCTGCGTCTTTCCTTCCGCTTGCAGGAACGCCTGCAATCCGCATCGCGAACTCAACGTTCTCGTAAGCCGACATCAGCGGAAACAAGGCGAACGACTGAAAGATGAGCCCCATTCGTCTGCGCCGGACTTCGCCGCGCGCCTTGTCGGACAGCTCGTTCAGCGCCTGTCCATCGAAGCGGACGCTGCCCTCCGTCGGAAGATCGAGCGCAGCGAGCAGATTAAGCAGCGTCGTCTTGCCGGAGCCCGAACGTCCCTTCAATGCGATCAGCTTCCCCGCTTTAATCGATAGATCCACGCCCTGAAGAACGGTTGTCGCAGCGGCCCCTCGACCGAACGTCCTCTTGAGGCCGGAAACGCGAAGCAGTGCGTCTGTTCCTTCTTCTTGCGGCAACTTTAGTTGCGGCGTTCCCGCCATTTCATCAGCCCCCGTCGTCTCTCTTTCCTTGGCATAAAGTCACTTGCTCCTGCTGCTGTTTCCTATGTAGTCACACCGCATCTGTCGTCTTGCCTGCTGCGTCCTCATTCATGTAAGGCGATGTCGTTCTCCGTCTAATTAATTGCGGCGGCAGACCGTCGAATACGAGACCCGTACCTCCGTCGATCAAATCCATGAGCAGTTCGACAGCCCGTTCGCCCAGCCGTTCATACGGATGGCGGATTGTCGTCAGCGGAGGATTCGTATAGGCGGTAAAGAAAGCACCGTCATAGCCGATGACGGATAGTTCCTCGGGGATGCGGACTCCCGCTTCGCTCAGCGCCGCAACAGCGCCCATCGCCATCAAGTCATTCATGCAGAAAATCGCCGTAATGTCGGGATTCTCACGCCACAGCTCCAGCGCACCGCTCCCCCCGCTTGCTCCGCTGAAATCACCGAAAGCCATTGGCATATCTGGCGGCGAATAGCCGGTGCTCTGCTCATAGCCCTCTCGAAAACCCAAGTACCGGTCCCTGCATATACGAAGCGATTCCGGACCGCTTAGAATGCCAACTCGCAAATGCCCCAGTTCTCCCAAATAAGCGCCTGCCTGCTTTCCGCCGAGATGATCGCCGCCTGTAAATGTCGAGCAGCGGGGACCGCATGCGCCGCTAAAATTAACACAAGGCATTTCCAGCACAAGCGCCTCTAGCAGCATTGGATGATCCCTGCCAAAGCCGGGCAGCACAATGATGCCGGAGAGATTGCGCAAGGCAACCCATTGCTCCAGCTTGCCGGGCTCGTAGTCAAAGAACGGTACTGAAAAGACAAGCACATCCTTGCCAAGCAACCGGAGCGCCTTGTGCATAGGAGGGAACAGCTCCGCAAATTCCGGCGTCGCCTCGAAATCGAACTCCGGCGAGAATACGCCGATGAAATTGCTTCGTTTGCCAGCAAGCTGCTGGGCGCCGAGATCCGGCACATAGCCGAGCTCCCGGGCTTTCTGCTGAACACGTTCAATGGTCTTCGGGTGTACACCGTAGCTGCCGTTCAGCGCCCGGGATACGGTGCTGACTGCCAGTTGCAGCTCTAACGCGATGTTCTTGATTGTTGGTCTCATAGCAGCCCTCCTTGTTCAACGGGAAGAAATCCGGCGGCGGCCGGCCAGTAGGAGCAGCATGCTGCCTGCAATAGGCGAGAGAAAGATTGCATTAGTATTTATGTAAGCGCTTGCATTATCTGCAATCTTTGCCTGCTCCGATTCGGCTTTACTACTGCGTCTGCGGACTCCTGCTGCTCGAACGGGATCTGGCGGCCTACATCGCCTGGCATCTGCAACAGCGGGCCTAACGCTGCCAGCGCGCCATGATTGCTTCCTCCCCTTTTCGGAAACGTTTGCGAAAATATCTACTCAAATACTACAACAACAAGAAAATATTGTAAATGTCTTTTTTGCAAACGTTTCCGAAACGGTTTTTAGCAACAATATGGAGCCTCTCCTGCATAACAAAGAGCCGCCTGTAAGGAATACCGGCGGCTGGACAGCTTATTTTCCTATCGATTTCGCATAGCGGAACAATCCGAAAAAATCATTCGACATCAGCAGCGGAATGGCCGGTTCGATCTGATGCGGCTCCCAGTCCCACCATTGGATGCGAAGGAGGCCATCGATAATATTTTGCGGGAAACGATACTTGACGACGCGGGCCGGATTGCCAGCTGCAATAGCATAAGGAGGAATGTCCTTGGTGACGACCGAGCCTGTGCCGATGCACGCGCCATGTCCCACCGTTACGCCGGACATGATGGTAGAGCAGATGCCGATCCATACATCGTGACCGATCAAGACATTGCCTTTGGACCAGGTAACGCCGGGAGTATGACCGTGCTCAGGCATAAATGCACTGAACGGATAGGTCGTCCCCCAATCATAACGATGGTTTCCTCCCAGCATAATTGTCGTTCCGCCGATTGAGCAAAACTTGCCGATGACGACTGTATTGGTTGAGCTATAGGCCAATACGACCGGCGTACCGTATGTGTAAGGGCCAATATACGTATTCCCATTCAAAAACCTTGGCGGATGAATCGCCAGCAGCGACTCCATTCCCATTGCATCACTTCCCTATCGGTATTCCTTCTCTTACACTCTACTTCTTCTTTGTAGAATATTCAGAGAAGGATCGAATGGGACTAGGCCGCTTCCCTTACCCTTTACTCGATTTGCTGGGTGCTGCGGGTACGCGCCAGGCTGGATTCACGAACAATCAGTCTAGGCTCAAACTGAACCCGCTCGTAAAAGCCGGTTTTCTGCTCTTGAATTCGCTGCAGCAGAAGCTCCGTTGCCACTTTGGCTACTTCTGCGCCCATAATAGAGACCGAACTGATCTGTGGCGTCGTGATGGTACACAATAGATTATTGTCGATGCCAACGATGGCGATATCCTCTGGAACGCGAATACCTAACTCCTTCAAGCGATTGAGCAGCCCCACGGCAACCATATCATTACCGGCATAGATGGCGTCGGGCATATGGGTCAAACCTACGAAATAATCCGCCGCTCTGGCCCCTGTCTGGATTGAAAAGTCGTCACCGAAATAGACCAAAGACCGGTCGACGTGATCCAGCGCATCTTCATAGGCAAAGTACCGCTCCTCAATAATTTCCTTTGGCGCGCCCGCGTAACCGATTCTCGTTCTGCCTATACGCTGCAAGTGCTCCATAACGAGCTGTCCCTCTTGCGTGGAAAGACTGACAATATCGGCTTTAATCTCGGTTTTTAGCTTCTTTCCGTAATTAATGATGGAGATCGGAAGCCTCGCTTTATTGATCAAGTCTTTGAGTGTCTCTGGATAAGCGAGCGGTAAAATAATAAGTCCGTCTGCATGAAGCTTCTTCACATCGCGCAGCAGCTCCAGTTCCGATCTTACATTTCCCAATGTATTAATCTGAATGACGCGATAACCGTAATGCTTCGCAACCTGTTCGACGGAATAAGCAATTTCCGGGATAAAGGCATTGCGAACATCTGGTACAGCGAGCGCGATCTGCTTCGTCTGACGAAGCTTTAAATTTTGCGCGTTGGAGTTCGGAATAAATCCCAGCTCCTCGACAGCTTCCAGCACCTTTGCCTTCGTCTTGGCGCTAATGCCGCCCATATTGTTAATCGCTCTAGATACCGTTGCAATCCCTACACCGGCTCGCGCAGCTACATCTTCGATTGTCACTTTAATTTTGTCCAAATCCAGCACTTCCCAACTGATCGAAATCGTTTCCACGATCATTTACATGAACTGTTTTTCAGTATACCATAGCTGGTTTTGATGTTGAATATGGCTTTATCGATGTCTCATCGCCGTTGACAAATTGTCGATTTAGTGACATAGTATTTTACGGAAACGTTTCCTAAATGACTTGTATATTTCCGAAAATACAAGTGTCGTATTTGCATTCCTATATTGCAGGGAGATGAACGAGATGAAAGCATTAAGATGGCATGGCCAGAAGGATTTGCGTCTTGATCACATTGAAGAACCCGCCGCTCAACCTGGCAAAGTAAAGATTAAAGTCGAATGGTGCGGCATTTGCGGCAGCGACTTGCATGAATATACAGCTGGCCCAATTTTCATTCCAGAGAACGCCCCTCATCCCATCACTGGTGAAAAAGCCCCTATCGTAATGGGGCATGAATTTTCCGGACAAGTCGTCGAAATTGGCGAGGGCGTAACGAAAGTAAGTGTTGGCGATCGCGTCGTTGTAGAGCCTATTTATGCTTGCGGCAAATGCGATGCCTGCAAAGCCGGGTACTACAACCTTTGTTCCACAATGGGCTTCCTCGGTCTTGCTGGAGGCGGCGGCGGTTTCTCCGAATATGTAGCTGCTGAAGAATACATGGTCCACAAAATTCCGGACAGCATTTCTTATGAGCAAGGCGCTCTTGTCGAGCCTTCCGCTGTTGCGCTCCACGCTGTTCGTCAAAGCAAGCTTAAAGTCGGCGATAAAGCAGTCGTATTCGGCGCTGGCCCAATCGGCCTGCTCGTTATTGAAGCTTTGAAAGCTTCCGGCGCAGCCGAAATCTATGCCGTCGAGCTGTCCCCTGAACGTAAGCAAAAGGCGGCTGAGCTTGGCGCCATCGTCATTGACCCGCAACAATATGATGTGGTGGATGAAATTCATAAACGGACGAACGGCGGAGCCGACGTCGCCTACGAGGTCACAGGCGTACCGCCTGTCCTCACACAAGCGCTTAATTCGACGAAAATCGGCGGCGAGCTGATGATCGTCAGCATTTTCGAGAAGGAAGCATCTATTAAGCCTAACAACGTAGTCATGATGGAACGGACGATCAAAGGGATCATCGGCTACCGAAACGTATTTCCAGCCGTTATCAGCTTGATGGCGCAGGGCTACTTCTCGGCTGAAAAATTGGTCACCAAACGGATCAAGCTGGACGATGTGGTGGGAGAGGGCTTTGAAGCTCTGCTGAAAGAGAAAAATCATGTGAAGATACTTGTAAAAGCGGAATAAGCGCTGCTATAAGGTAAAAACAGAAGGCGAGCTTCCCTCAGGGGCGCCCGCCTTTTTTTCGTATTAGACTGGAGCCGTGACGCTGCTTTTGCACCATACTACGATCTCAGCGATACCTGCTTTTTCTTATTGTCCCAATGGACTTCAATCTGATAGCTATTGCAAAATTCCCGCAGCGGAATCATCAGTCCCTCTTCCTCTTTCACTGACAGCATGCCTGTAAACACGGCTTCTTCACCATCTATGCGGATGCCAACCGCGTCCCCTTCGATGGCAGACTTCCCCCCGCGCTTCAGTTTATCGATCAACTGCTCTGCCGTCTCGCCATCCTTCGCTCCATTCATACGGAAGCCATTGACCTGCCCGGCAGCATTCAACCCTTCCTTCACCGTGAATGAAAGCTCAACCCCGAGCGGTTCCAGCTCTCTCAGCACTTCTTCGTTGAATGCACCATATGGAAATGCTAAAATGCCCCGTTCATTTCCCAGCTCCTCCTTCAAACGCTTCTCCGCTAAAGCCAGATCATTGACAATTCGCTTTACATAAACGGCATCAGTCTCCGTCTTCCCCGTTTCCTTATTATAAAGACGAACGGTCATTAGCGGTTTCGTCCCTCCGTCCGCATCGGCTTCCCCGTAATGATGCAAATCATACGTATGACTGTAAAACGACATGCCCGACTTCTGCATCTCCCTCATCTGATCCCAGGTCAGCTTAGCCAAACCCGTTCGCTTATCAATAGCCGATACGATTACGAAATTCACAGCCGGATATTCGTATTTCTTTAGCACCGGATAGGCCACGTTGTAGAAGCTTTCATAGCCGTCGTCAAACGTCAGCAGCACAGCATTATCCGGAACCGATCCTCCGTTTCTTATGAACTCCGTATATTGCCCGATGTCGATCACATGGAAGCCATTCTCCTTCAGCAGCGACATTTGGCTTTCAAACCGTTCGCTCGAAAGCTGCTTCGTCCCGGATGCCGGCTTTGTTCCGATATCATGGTACATCAATACGGCAACTTTGTTGGAATAGTAGACCGAACTGCTGCCCGTTTCTGCAGAGGCGGCCACTGCTTCAATCTTTTTCTGAAAATGCTGTTCAATAAACGCTGAAGACACCAGCATTTGTCCGTCTTTCATCGTTACAGCCGGCGGCTCCGCCAGCTTCACGCCATTGACGACAAAGCCTACCTCCGTTGACGGATTGGATGTCTGCTGGCATGCGCTCAGAAGACCAACTAACAGCACTAGCAGTAATAAGACATGACGAATTTTAAACAAAATAAAGCCCCCTCTATTTCTTATCGATAGGGATAAGTATAGAGGGCGCTTCTTAACGCCTTCCGGCGGAAAAGCTTATCAAATCCTTAACGTTCGCTTAAACGGGTTTAAGGTTGGAGCGGCAGCCGAATTTCGAACACCGTCTCCTTCTTGCTGCTTCGAACCGAAATAGAGCCTTGATGCCGTTCGACGATGCTTTTCACGATCGCCAGTCCAAGACCGCTTCCGCCCGTATGCTTGGAGCGTGACTGCTCCACCCGGTAAAAGCGCTCAAATAGGCGCGGCAATTCCTGTTTCGGAATCGGTTCCCCGTAATTGGCGAAAGCGACGATCGCCTGCTGGTCTTCCATTGAAACGCGGATATCGAGATATTTGCCCTGCGAGCCGTAATTAATAGCGTTGGCTATAAGATTCTCGAAAGCACGTACGAGACTTTCTCCATCCGCAGCAATTAACATCGCTCCGTCCGGCGCATCAATTCGGCAAACCATGTCCGCTTTGGTCAGACTGGGCACAAATTCCTCAGCCAACTGGCGAAGGAAGCCAATCAGGTCCAGCTCCCTAATATCCAGCTCATCTTGATTATTGTATTTGGTATATTCAAACAGATCATCGATCAGACGCTTCAGTCCGCGTGATTTTTCATGGGCAATATTGACGTAGTAACGCAGCTCGACCTCATCCTTATAGCGGTCGTCTTCGATGGCTTCCAGGAAACCCAGTATAGAAGTGAGCGGGGTGCGCAAGTCGTGGGATACGCCGGTAATCAGATCGTTTTTCGCCTTCTCGGCGTTACGCTCCTCTTCGATTGAGAGGCTGAGCTGCCGGCTCATCCGGTTGATATTATGGGCCAGCAGTCCAAGCTCATCCGTCGTTTTCACCGGAATGGAATGATCCAACTGTCCTTTGGCAATCTCCTGCAAGCCTGTCGTAATCTGCTTCAAGTAACCGATCATCGAGCTTGTCGTCAAATAAAACACGATAAAAAACAGCAGAATTCCGCTAATCGTCATTAATATGGGCGAGCCGACGTTGTTAATGATCCATTTTAAACCCGGGTTATGCGGATCTTTAAAAATCAGATAAGAAATAAAAGCATGCCCGATGACGAGCAGGCATCCGGTTATAACCATGCTGACGATGAAAATGAGCAAAAACCTCCACCGCAGCGTCCGAAATAGTCCTGTCCCGCTCCCTCTTGCCTCTAGCTGTTCCAGCTCCCGTTCAGCCTTGGAGGTTCTCTGCTTGCTGTTACGCATCCGGTCACGCATCCCGAAATAAAAGATGGCAAAGAGCAGCAAACCAGTTACAAGCATAATCGGCCCTGAACCGATATGCTCCACCATCCAAATGAGCGGGTAATCATAGGGCTCGATCTGAATAAGTACGGATAAGACGGCCCGCCCCACCAGCACGATTATAAAGGCCGCAACAGCCCCAATAAGCAGCAGAATTCTTTTCCGCTGTACGTCCACGTTAATCGCCGCCCTTTCGTTCTATAGCGATTCCATTTTGTAACCGATGCCCCATACCGTCTTGATGAATTTCGGGGTTTGTGCGTTTTTCTCAATCTTCTCCCGCAGCTTGCGAATATGGACCATAACCGTATTTTTCGACTCCATGAACGGCTCATTCCATACGGCTTCGTAAATTCTATCCATACTAAGTACGATGCCTCGGTTAATAGCCAACAGATGCAAAATCGCGAATTCACGCGGTGTCAGCTTAACCTCCTGCTGGTCGACGAATACCGTATGCATAGCCGTATTAATGACGAGATCGTCGATGATGATTTCATCGGCATTTTTAGCCTCGGCTCCCTTGAATCTTTTATAGCGTCGCAGCTGCGATTTCACCCTCGCCACCAGCACCAACGGGCTGAACGGCTTGGCCACATAATCGTCTGCCCCAATGCTAAGCCCGGCGATTTTATCGATATCCTGGCTTTTGGCCGACAACATAATAATCGGAATATGATGCTCCTCGCGAATTTTCATGCAAGCCTCCAGGCCATCCATCCGCGGCATCATGACGTCCAGAATAATCAGATCGATATGATTATGACGCAGCTGCTCCAACGCTTCCAAGCCATCAGACGCTTTAAGCAGCCGATAGCCTTCATTCGTTAAATAGAGCTCCATCAGCTTTATAATTTCCTGCTCATCATCTACCAACAGGATCGTTTCCATCTGCAACCGCACCTCTTTCTATTTGCGTAGACAATTTCGAACACCGTATGCATAAAAAAACAAGCCAGCTGGTCGCAATGGCTTGTTATGTATTTGCGCAGCAACAGGGGGCATGTTACCAGTCCCTCTATGATTTATTATACAAAACTCTACTTGTGATAAAAATGTTTATTTTCGACTAGCGATACAATACTTTTATAAATAAATTAAAATATGGTTACATCCTATATCGATTGGTCGGTGACTTCGTTGGTTACTACTCTTTATTTTGTTCGGCATGCTCATTCTGCTTATTCTATTGACGAATTGAATAGATCCTTATCTGAGCGAGGAATAGAGGATGCCCTTAAAGTTACGGACATACTGAAAAACGAAAAGATTGCTGTCGTTCTTTCAAGCCCCTATAAAAGAGCCATTCAAACGGTTCAAGGGTTAGCTGCAATACATGGTCTTAATATCGTCATAGAAGAGGAATTTAAAGAACGATTATTATCTGCTAAACCTGTCGATGACTTTAACCATGCCATAGAAAAGGTGTGGGCAGATCCTTCTTTTTCCTGGGAAGGAGGAGAATCCAACCTTATTGCCCAGAAGAGAGGAGTTCGAGCGCTCCATAAAGTACTGGAACGATACGAAGGTGAGAATATAGCAATCGGGACGCATGGCAATATTATGGTTTTAATTATGAATGCCTTGGACAACAGATTCGATTTCGAATTCTGGAGACAGCTGGACATGCCAGATATTTATAAGTTAAGCTTCGACCGGCTAAAGCTTATTGAAGTGGAGTGTATTTGGGGATAATCAACCGCCATGCGTCCATACTAAAAAACCTGCCCATTCAGGCAGGTTCAGGTCAGTCTTAGCTTTTCATCAATTGCAGAATTGCTTGCGGATTGTTGTTCGCTTGAGCCAGCATGGCTTGCGCGGATTGAGATACAATGTTGGACAACGTGTTATTAACCATTTCTTTAGCTATATCCGTATCCCGAATTCTCGACTCTGCAGCTGCTAAATTTTCATAATAATTTGCTGCATTGTTCATCGTATGCTCCATTCGATTATGCAAGGAGCCATGGATCGCCCGGACATTGCTTATTTTAGCTAGAGCACCTTCTGTCTGAGCAAGTGATTGCGCAGGGATTGATGGCGGCAGTAATCCGATATTCGATATCCCTAGACCGCTAGCTTTGACATTGAATAAAGGGATTTCGATGGTTTCGTGCGCTTTCGTTCCCGCCTGAATGACAAGTTGCGGAGGGGCATAGTCTATATCGGTAATGTCTGTCACAACCTCGGATTCAATATGCTTGGTTACCTCCGTTTCCGTTGTATGCTCCAGGACATCAATATTGGGCGATAGCGATAGTGGACCGTACTTAAATCCAATGGTCATACTCTGGCCTTGTGCCAAATTGTACTCCCAATTGAAATTAATTTGCGGCTCCCCTGGCACCGTATTATTAATGGTGAGCCCTGTTGGCGCTGCAAGTCCGAGTCCATCATCAAATTCAACACTCGCATTCGCTTCTTCACCTTCCATATGGAAGACGTTACCGGACACCGGTGAGATGACATGATTGCCTGGCGGGAGAGGATTTCCTGTATCGTCAAACATCACTGCGTTTTTAGGCGGATTCAAGCTGTTGCTCATATTAACGGTTGAATCCGTTGTCCCGTTATTTTTCATTTCATATCTAATTTCGATCGAATTGTCTGCATTTATCGTCCGGTATCTGGTTACGGATATGTCTGTATTGGGAAAAACAAAATGATCAACTGCCGGAACCGTTCCGGGATTTGTTCTGCTCCCATATTCCAACGCTCTTGAAACTCCGTCAACTTCAATATTCTCAACCATATTCCCATACAATTGCGAATGATGCGCTGAGCCAAAATAGGTATCATTTCTTCCTACGGTATACCAATAAGCCGGGTCCGTATAAACGGGGTTCGTTGTAGGGGCCGTCGTTTCATAAACCTTCGTATTCGTATCCGTTTTGGTAGTCGTTTGAGTATCGACCTTATAATCGTTATAGCCTTCTCTTCCATCCGGAAATACTTTAGGCGTCGTTTGACTTGTGCTGGAGTAGGTCTGGGTCGTCGTGGTCGTATCTACGTCCCTAGTTTTTTGACGCGGTGTCCCTGGCGTCCCTGCGGGTGCGTAAATTGGGCTTTTCGAAATGTAAATATCGGTCGGCGGATCGCTGATGTTCATTGTCGTATCGGTACTCGAACGGTCCGCATAGATCTGATAATCGCTGCGGGCGAGAAGATTGATTGTGTTAAACGTGTTCGACTCTGCAATACTATCAATTGCCTCATTAAGCTGGCGTATTTCTAGTTCGATCATCTGCTTGTCCTGATCGGAATAAGTGCCGTTCATCCCCTGAACGAGCAGCTCCTTCTGCCGGGCAATAATGTTCGAAATTTCCTGCATACCGCCATCGGCGGTCTGAACGACCGATATGCCATCCTGTACGTTACGTTCTGCCTGTTGCAGCCCTCGAATCTGCCCTCTCATTGACTCCGAAATCGATAGACCCGCTGCATCGTCAGCAGCTCTATTGATACGCAAGCCCGAAGCCAGCTTTTCCGATGATTTGGACAATTTTTCATTATTTTTCTTCAATATATTGTCAGCATTTAATGCGGATATGTTATGGGTGATTCTCATAATCGGCTCCTTGTAAAAGAAATTAATGATTGTCATGATTACCCACTACTACCATAACATATTCTCCTAAAAACCGACAATAATATATGACATTTATGATTTTTTTGATGCTTATTATGGAATAAAATAGACGCTCAGGATATCCTGGCGTCATCTTTATGTTCTTTTAGGTCACTATCCGGTTATAGCTCATTGGATGGAGTTCATTAACTCATAGAAATACTTCGACTCATGCGTTTTATTTAGCCCATACCAAGCGTCTAATGATTCTGGAGTAAATACATCTAACGCTTTTAACACATGAACAGAAAATTCTAATGGCGCTACTCCTGATGCAGTGATCAATTTCCCGTCCGTTACAGAACATTCCGCTTTGTAATACTCTTCACCCTTATAAGAATGGCAAATCAGTTTAAGATAGGCCAAATCATTGCTTGTATGCGGACGTGAATCTAACAATCCTGCTCCAGCAAGCCCCAAGGTAGCACCACAAATGGCTCCAACTACTATTCCTTGCTCTATGCACATCCCGGCAATTTTTAATATAGGCTCATGAATAGCTTCTGTCCATGTATTTCCACCAGGCAAAATCAATGCATCGATATCTTTAATGCTGCACTCCTCCACCTTAACATCTGGAATTATTTTCAATCCGCCCATTGTCGTAACTGGAATCTTTTCTATTCCTACCGTGACTATTTTTGCGGGCGCCAGCCCCTGCCTGAAGTATCTTCCCGAATTCAATTCAGCAGTTAAGTAACCTGCTTCCCAATCAGACATCGTATCAAACACGTAAAGATATACCGTATTATTCATCTCGAACGCTCCTCATAAAGTTCATTAATAACAGCAACCATTCATCGTAATGAGCGGTTAAGTTCATAATAAAACAACTTCACTGACAGCTGCTGTCAGTGAAGTTGTTACACCGGGTAATATTCAATTGCTTGCGTTGATAGAAAAAGGAGCGAAGCCTAATTAGACTCGCCTCTCCATTCCATCAAGTTGGTGTGTCTGCCGTTCCACCACGACCGCTTAATTCCTTGAATAGCCGGAAACCCTTATGTATCAAGGTTTTCGGTTACTTTCATTTTCTATGGACTTTTATTTCATAAGATTCCTTCCAGTACGTGACCAGTTTGTGACCACGGTTGTGACCATTTCAGAGTGAAATCTTTCGCAATGAATATATGTATTCGTTACCTAATATGAAGCTTGGAATCATGATATAATTTATGTATAAGATAGGAAGTCCTGACGTTGAAATTGCTTGATCCTCGAAATGATACTATTTTCAAACTAATATTACGATTTTATAATTTTACATAATAAGATGTTTGGGGGCAATTAAGTTGGACTTTCAAAAAGATGAAGGTATTTTTAGGAAATATAAGCATATTTTTAACACATATGAAGATTTTTTTAATAGAGATAATTATCCTAAGTTTTCAGCAAAATCATACTTACCTATAGATGAGGAAGTGTGTGTTTGCTTAATGGGGAAACAGTACAAAGACTGTTGTAAAACAAAACATAAAGAAGCTATTAAATTTAGAAAAGAGAACCCTGGAGTAATAGAGGAAGAGCTTGATCAATTCTATTTGCAAAAAGACAGTAAATTGATAAGCAGTAAAGTAGAAAAAGCATCTGTAAATAAAAAAAATATTGCTTATTGTTCTGCTCATGAAGTGTTTGGTGATTGTGATCATGGTAACCACATGCGACATTCTCATACTTTGACTGAGAATAACGTTCTGAGAAACTTAAGTTTTGGTGACAAAGTAATTGGATTTAATGATCATAAAGTACCTAACGAGGACGCACTAAATAAAGATATTTCAATGTTTTACTCAGAAATCCCTATTGAAAATGCGAGTGTTACAGTCTCTTTTTGCAAAAAGCATGATGAAGAACTATTTGCTGATATTGAAAAGGATGGAAATACTGATTATTCGGGAACAAGTATTCAAAATATCGAGTATTCATTAAAGGCTATTACATTTGACATTTATTATAAAATTATGAACATTTTCTATATGGCGGAACTTATTCGTAACAACAAGTACGCTATATGTAGTCCTGATGGCTCCCAATCTGAATATTTTAGAAACTATCATCATTCAGTTGAAACATTATTTAGGCTCTATCCCTTAATGTTGAAAATGTTAAATGAACTTAAACGATTAAAAACACAGGAAGCAGAATCTAAGTTAGAAACCATTATCTTTGAATTGCCTATTGAGAGGATTAACCTTTCTCTTTCAGAAGTTATTGAGTATGAAGATATACTATGTTTTGTCAATGTAATAAATAGTAAAAAGCCATATATTATTGTTTCTTATTATAAAGAAAGCAAAAGAATTATTAGTATTGATAAATTAAAAAAGATGTATGATTCATGTGAAAACGAAAAGTTACAACTATGGTATTTATGGAATTTCATAAAGGAACTACTGATTAATTCAATAAATATATACTTTAATAAAACAGCATTTTATGATCTTTCAGATGAGGCTAAAGTTTACTTATATATTGTACATAGAGAAGGGATAGCAGATATTCCGCCCGAATGGCAGAACTTTCATGATATAGAACTAATGCGTTTCTTATATGGCTGTAATATTATGCTCTAATTAAAATTCGTAAAGGGACATTTGTTCTAATTATATACATAATTAGAACAAATGTCTGATCCATAAGCCCCGCTATATACCCCAAGCACGCTAATGTTAGCAAGTATTCATATTCGTTACGTGTGGAGTACCCATAACAGCAATATCCTGCCCTTTGAAGCCATCATAACCTGCGGTGTTTCCGAAATAACCTACTACATTAATGTTGAACTTTCGGACCAACCTGACGTATTCATCTTTCTCGGTCACTCCCTTATAAAAGAAGACACGTTCATAAAGACCACCGAAATCGAATCGTCGACGAATGTCCGTCCGAGCTCCTGTCTTAATCTGTTCGATGTTGTATTTAAGCTGGCGTTTCCCAGCCTTTACATTGCATCTTATATCTGTTGCGGATATGCCAAAATCAAAGGTGACGTTTTTATCGCCAGCTCTATAATTATATCTTAATAGAGAAGGCAGGAAGAAAAAATGCAATATCGAGATATTTATGAAGATAACGGACTTGTTGTATGCAAGGAGAAAGGAAAGCCTGCATACGCAAAATATAAGAAAGAAGCTGAAGTACCACATATTACTTTTCACGACTTACGCCATACTCATGCCTCGCTACTTCTTCAGCAAAACGTGCATCCTAAAATCGTCTCAGAGCGTCTAGGTCATTCATCCATTACAATGACATTGGACACATACTCGCATCTTCTTCCGAATATGCAAGACGTTGCCTCTAACTCATTAGCAAAAACATTGTTCCATGCATCTACAGTTAATGAACAACGATGCGAATACCTAGTCATCGCATGGTAAATGAGCATTAAAGTTCTGTGACCAATCCGTGACCAGAAACCGAAACATGATGGAGTCGATTAAAATTGAATATCTCCTAAAGCACACAAAAACCTGACGTATCAAAGGTTATCGCATTTGAATCAGGATGCGGTCGGAGGGATTTGAACCCTCACGAGCTATGCTCGCCACCCCATCAATATGGTGTACTCGACGCTGCTTATGTTTTCTCTGTACAGCCCCTTGAGGCAAACAATTCCTTAATGACATCCTCATCGCCAAATCCATAAGGACAGCCATCAGAAGGACGGTTCGCACTGTAATACCAACGGTAGATATCGTAGGAATCCTCGTATTTTGCATAGGCCGTTATATATTCTACCGGAGCAAGCTCTGCTACTCTGTCTGCAGTCAGTGTTTGGGATGCATAAGTTCTCTTGAGGCTTTCTGTCATGATGCGGCGTGATGGCATCTGAACCCATCCCTCCGGATAGCGCTCATTCACCCATTGATCGATATAGCGCAGAAATTCGGCACGAGCATCATCCCTGAGAAGGGCAAACCATGTAATTTCATCATAGCCCCAGGCAAAATGGCTTTCATGATTCGGCACTCCGCGAGCACGGTCCCGGCCGAAATTGTCAAACTCTACGATAAACGGCATCGAATCCGCCGCCCAGCCGCTTGGGGATACTCCTGCTGCACTGCGTGCGAACAGGCTGTCCAAATATCCCTCTTCACAGATACATTCCATTGGCTTATCGATGACTTCCTTTAAACGGATTGGAAAGCAGTTATAGTCAAATAGGCTGACACCGTCCACGCTGATTCCGTGCGTATGCGCATCACATAAGACGTAATGGCGGCGGGCATGCTGCTTGGCATAATCCCGGATCATACCGATTACCTCTTTGAAGTAATGGAAGCCTTCATCCTCCGCACCGATCAAATGCACCTGTCCGAAATGAATGCCTTCAAACCCTGCACGGATATAAGAACATGCCCGGTAGTAAATCCATAACCGGGATTCCAAACGGTTGATATCCTCTACCGAAGAGTCCTTCCCCCACTGGTTGATATACCTGCCATTTTCAAAAACCATATTCTCATAGGAGAAATAGCGGTCTTCCACATCAAGTCCAAAAGCTTCAAACACCCATGCTGGTATTTGGACTGAGTTTACGAAGCTTTTCTGAATGCATTCGAATACACAGGCCTGTAAAATAAAGTCCGGATCCACCTCATGCGCGCGCTCTGCACGTTCCTTCGCAATCCGGAAATGCCGCTCATCATCCGTGCTGTCCCACACATAGGAAGCCCGTCCGATAAACTTCGCGCCTTCATTCTTTAACATCCGAATATCGTCCTCAAAGGTTGAAGAAGCTAGACTGTTATCCTCGCCAATGCCGCAATGCGTCACGGCACGTGACAGAAAGTTGTTCAAAACCTCTCTCGATATAAATCCGTCAAAAAAGAAATCCATCGGATACATCTCCATTTCTTCATAGATTTATAAACAAATAGTGTTGTGCAGGGAAACGTGAAAGGGGTGAACCCCCGCCTAAAAGCTGCTGATCGAAAGGCAATAATTTAAGTATATATGGATGTTGCAATTAGACGGAATGTGGCATTTTAAAAGTTTATATGTGAATTGAAAACGGATCTTGCGCCGGGGCTTCACACGGTTACCAATCGAAGCGGCCGATGCCTAAATCGCAACGAACCCCCTCAATTGTTGAGGGGGTTCGTTGCGTTCATGTAAAATCTGCTACGTTCTATCTGCCGCGGATCATCGTAATGACACAAGTTCCTTTCACGTTTGGTGTCGATACGGAAGTCACCGTAATCGTAACAACCCGAGGGGTCAGGTCATTGTAGACATTAAAGTCGTAAAAGTTATATCTATTGCCGAAGTTGGCATCCGTCAGCCTATCATTGGCGCCGATGCTGTCATGGCTCCAAGTAATTCCTTCTGTCTTCATTTCTACACCGAATTGGTCTTTTACAACTGCCTGCATCGTGATATGCGACCCCGGTCCCGTGTATCCCGGAAGTATATATAGGCTGCTTCCTGAGACAATGTTGACGTCGATGCTCGTTACGATTCTGACTACCAAATGATTCAGTGCGTCGTTAAGGGCAACGACTTTCGTCGCCTTCTCGCCCAGCGTCGTTTGCGGCAAAGCCAGTGCCGTTTGCAACGCACTCCAACTGGAAGCCGTGTATCTGACTTCCACCAGCGGGCTCGCTGTATCCAGCGCTTCCTGCAGCGCAACGACGATATCCAGCGCGCCTTGCGCATTGTCGATTAGTACTTGCGATGCTGCCAATCTATTGACTAGCGCTGTTTTTGCCGTGCTGCCCAGCAGCGCCGTCACCAAGCTCGTTGCCGTCTCCTGATCCGATATCACTGAGTCGATGGTTCCTTGTGCGTCCGTGCCGTCCCCTATCATTGCCGCCGCTGCCGCCTCGACCGTGACGACTGATGCCGTCGCCGCAATGACGGCGTTCAGGTTGGTCTGTGCACCGTCGATCGCGGCTTGCACAACGGCTAATCTTGCGGCCAATGCCGTCTTCGCTGTACTGCTCGGCAATGCCGTCACCAAGCCCGATGCCGAACTCTTCTTCGCTTGCGCCGTATCGATGGCCCCTTGCGTATCTGTTCCATCGTTTGCGAGTCCGTTCGCTGTCGTCTCCGCGGTCACGACCGATGCTGTCGCTGCGGCTACGAGATTCACCGCATCTTGGGCATTATCGATCGTCGTTTGAACGGTCGCCAGCCTAGCTTGCAACGCCGTCTTCGCCGTGCTGCCCGGCAGGGCCGTCACCAAGACCGATGCTGCACTCTTCTTTATTTGGACCGCATCGACTGCATCCTGCGTATCACTGCCGTCGCCCAGCAGGCCGTTCGCTGCCGTCTCAGCTGTAACAATTGATGCCGTTGCTGCAATGACCGCATCCAGATTACTCTGCGCGCCAGTTATCTTCACTTGCACAGCGGCGATTCTGTCAGCCAACGCTGTCTTCGCGGTGCTGCTCGGCAAGGCTTCCACCAGGGCCGATGCCGCACTCCGCTTCGTCTGCGCCGCATCAATCGCGCCTTGTGTATCCGTTCCATCGCCGGCGAGTCCGTTGGCCGTCGTCTCGGCAGCCACGACCGATGCTGTCGCCGCGATAACTTCGTTCAGCTTCGCCTGCGCGCTGTCAATCGTTACTTGTACGGCTGCTAATCTGGCAACCAATGCCGTCTTCGCTGTACTGCCCGGCAGATTAGCCGCTAAGCCCGATGCACTGCCCTTCTTCGTCTGCGCCGCATCAATCGCGCTTTGCGTGTCAGTTCCATTGCCAGCAAGTCCGTTCGCTGCCGTCTCGGCAGTCACGACCGATGCGGTCGCCGCAGTTACGAGATCCACTGCAGCCTGAGCATCGTCGATCTTCGTTTGGATCGCGGTCAATCTAGCTTGCAACGCCGTCTTCGCCGTACTGTTCGGCAATGCCGTCGTCAAGCCCGATGCGGTGTTATGCTTCGCTTGCGCCGCATCGACGGCGCCTTGTGTATCACTGCCGTCGCCCAGCAAGCCGCTTGCTGCCGTCTCGGCCGCGACCACCGATGCCGTCGCAGCAATGACCGCATCCAGACTACTCTGCGCATCATTGATCTTTGCTTGCACCGCTGACAATCTCGCGGCCAATGCCGTCTTTGCCGTGCTGCTCGGCAACGCTGTTACCAAAAGAGCTGCCGCATCGTTTTTCGCCTGCACCGTATCAACGGTGTCCTGTGCGTCCGTGCCATTGCCGATCAGATTCGCAGATTCCCCTTCGGCAATGACAACCGATGCCGCCGCTGCGATAACGGCATTCAGGCCGGTCTTCGCACTATTGATCTTCGTTTGAACAGTCGCCAGCCTAGCTTGCAATGCCGTCTTTGCTGTGCTGCTTGGCAATGCCGTCACCAAGTCCGATGCCGTACTCTGCTTCGTCTGCACCGTATCGATCGCGTCTTGCCCGTCAGTTCCATCACCGGCAAGTCCATTAGCCGCTGTCTCAGCGGCTGCTGCCGATGCCGTCGCTTCGATTACATCCTCCAAGTTCGACTGCGCATCATGGATTGCAGCCTGCACGGCCGCTAATCTAGCAGCCAGTGCCGCCTTCGCCGTACTGTCAGGCAATTCATCTACCAAGTCCGATGCCGCACTCTGCTTCGTTTGCGCCGTATCGATCACGCTCTCCACGTCGGTTCCGTCACCTGCTAATCCGCCAGCAGCCGCCTCTGCTGCTGTTACTGACGTTGCTGCCGCAGCGACAGCATTCAAATTAGACTGCGCATCGTTAATCGTCGCTTGTACCGCGGCTATTCTAATGGCTAATGCCGTTTTCGCCGTACTATCCAGCAGTGCTGTTACCAAGGTTGATGCCGCACTCTGCTTCGTCTGCACCGCGTCAATCCCGCTTTGCGTATCCGATCCGTTGCCCGCCAATCCGCCTGCCGCCGTCTCCGCGGCGGCCACCGATGCCGTTGCCGCAGCTACCATATTCACGACATCCTGCGCATCGTCGATGATGTCTTGTACCGCAGCTATTCTAACGGCTAATGCCGTCTGCGCCGTGCTGCTTGGCAGTGCCGTCACCAAACCTGCAGCCGTACTCTGCTTCGTTTGCGCTGCATCGACAGTGCCTTGTGTATCGCTTCCGTCTCCCAGCAAACTGTTAGCCGCCGTCTCAGCAGCCGCTACCGAAGCTGTTGCCGCAGCGACGGCATCCAGCTTGGACTGCGCATCGTTAATCGTCGCCTGCACCGCGGCTATTCTAGCGGCTAATGCCGTCTTCACCGCGCTGCTTGGCAAAGCTGTCACTAAGCCTGATGCCGCAGCTTGCTCGGATTGAGCCGCATCGATGGCCTCTTGCTCGTCGGTGCCGTCATCTGCAAGTCCGCCTGCTGTCGTCTCGGCAGCCGTCACCGAAGCCGAAGCCGCGATAACAGCATCCCCGGCATTCTGGGCACTATCAATGGCCGATTGCACCGCTGCCAGTCTCGTTTCCAGTGCCGTCTTCACCGTGCTGTCCGGCAAGGCGGAGACCAATCCCGTTGCCGTATCCTGTTTCGTCTGCACCTCATCAATCGCGGTTTGCGTATCCGTTCCGTCTCCAATCAGTTCGTCTGCCGCAGTCTCAGCGGCGGCAACTGATTCAGCTGCCGTATGTACCGCATCCACGGCTTCCTGTGCATCATCGATGACATCTTGTACCGCAGCCAGTCTCGCTTCCAACGCCATCTTCGCTGTGCTGCCAGGCAAAGCCGCCACCAAGCCTGATGCCGCACTCTGCTTCACTTGCGCCGCATCGACAGCACCTTGTGTATCGCTTCCGTCTCCCAGCAAACCGTTAGCCGCCGTCTCAGCAGCTGCTGCCGAAGCCGTTGCCGCAGTAACGGCAGTCAGATCGGACTGCGCATCGTTGATGACAGCTTGTACGGCGGTCAATCTCGCCACCAACTCCGTCTTCGCCGTGCTGCTTGGCAACGCCGTCACCAGCACCGATGCCGCACTCTGCTTCGCTTGCGCCGCATCGATAGCCTCTTGCTCGTCAGTGCCGTCGCCTGCAAGTCCGCCAGCTGCCGTCTCGGCTGCCGTCACTGAAGCCGCAGCCGTGATAACAGCATCCAGATCGGATTGCGCATCGTCGATTTTAGCCTGTACGGACGCCAGTCTGGCTGCCAATGCTGTCTTCACCGAGCCACCAGGCAAAGCTGTCACCAACACCGATGCCGCAGCTTGCTTCGATTGAGCTGCATCGATGGCTGCTTGCGTGTCGGTTCCGTCGCCAGCCAGTCCATTAGCAGAGGCCTCCGCCGACACGACGGCAGTCGTTGCCGCGACTTCTTCC
Source organism: Paenibacillus radicis (ex Gao et al. 2016) (assembly GCF_014641555.1). Taxonomy (GTDB): domain Bacteria; phylum Bacillota; class Bacilli; order Paenibacillales; family Paenibacillaceae; genus Pristimantibacillus; species Pristimantibacillus radicis. Next base: position 403,479 of record NZ_BMHY01000005.1, on the reverse strand, counting down.
GCAGTTGGCGGCGTCGTGACCGGTCCAGTTGGACCAGTAGGCCCAGCAGGACCGGCCGGGCCTGACGTCGGGGCGGAGCCAATCAGTTCTCCTCCTACGGTCGCCACGATCCCGTCTTTGATTTTCAAAGCTGCTGGCTTATTTTCCAATGATGTTCCATCCGCATTAATTGCTGCATTGGCGATTTTGCCTTGCCCCACGACTTTCGTGAGCGCGTCCAGCACCAAATCAACGATGCTTGCGTCCTTGCCAAGCGTTAAATTCGTATTGGCAGCCGTTGGCGCAACATTCAATTGTTTGACCGAACCTTCCGGAATCGAAATGCGAATGCTTTGCGATAAAATATCGATTGTCTCGAATGCTCCTGTCAGAACAACTTCACTGCCAGCAGGCAGCAGTTTCGAGAGTGTAACCGTCTTAATACCGCTGCCCTTGGCACCCTTATATTCCACCTTCGCGGCGGATCGCAGCTCGATCTCCCGGATCGTCGTCGCACCATCCTCTACAACGATGCGAATGCCTCCGTTCTTCTTATCTACGATTACGTTCGCCAATACCGAATTCTCAAAATGGACGCTGTTCGCGCCCCCGCCCTCTATGTTCGTCGTGCCGGCTACGGTCACGCCTTGAAGGAAAACGTCCCCTTCGCCGATCCCGGCTCCCAGCAGCAAATCCCCCTTGATTGTGAGATTGCGCAGCGTAACTCCCGCGACCCCAATGACCACATTCCCGTCGATCACTTGTATCCCCTCTGCCGGACCATAGGTCCCCGGCTTATCATAAGCCGAAACAGGAACGTCTTTCTCTTTCAGCTTGAGCGCTTTGTCCAAAATAACGATCACTTCCGCGCGGGTTGCGGACTTCAGCGGCTGGAACGTCCCGTCTGGAAAACCGCCCATCACCTTCGCGTCGATAACCGCACCGATTGCACCTTTGCTCCATTCCGGGCTGTTCTTCGTATCCTTGAAGTTAAGATAAGAGTCCGAAGCCTTAAGCTTTAACAACTTCGCCGTAATGACCGCCAGCTCTTGGCGGCTAACTGCCGCTTTCGGCTTAAAGGTTCCGTCTTGGTATCCCGACAGATAACCTGCTGCCGCCGCTGCTGCGACGTCTTGATAAAACCAGTCATTCGTTCGGACATCCGTGAACTTTGACGCCAAACCGCCTTTAATTTCGAAGGCGCGATTAATGAGAGCGACGATCTCTGCCCGGGTGATCGTCTTATTCGGCTTAAAGCTGCCATCCTCATACCCGTTGACCAGTCCTCTCTCAATCCATGAAAGGATCGTCTCCTTCGCCCAGCTATTTGCGATGTCCGAAGGAACCTTCGCAAGAGCCAGTCCCGATGACTGGAATAAACATAAGCCCGCTAATACAACAACGATGAACCGCTTTACGGATTTTTTCAACATAGCACTTCCTTCTATTCAAGATTTTTCAGACTTGCCTGCCGGATACGTATCTTTGCCAAGAAGGATCGTATCATTGGGTTCAAACCGCCGTTACTGAAAATCATTTGATTAAAATTTTAAATCCCTGCGGTTAAATAGCGGTAAAATAGCCGTAAACCGCAGCTTTATTTCTACAAAAAAATACAAAAAGTATAATAGCCGTATCTTTAAAAGATAGAAAAATAAAAAGACCTGCCCAAGTATGGGACAGGTCTGTCGTTTATGCCGAGTATCTGGTAACCACAAGAACTCACTTATGATTGTCAATGTGATTTGTTCTTTTTAGAATGCTTCTTCTATTATTGTCCATGGAGATAAACAGACAGAATGCTCCAAGACCAATCAGAATTAATGTCGTTAGTGGAAACAAAACATTCATCTTCAAAAACCTCTCCGTCAATCAGTTTTAACAACGATAATCATTGTCATCATTGTAACTGATTTCTGCGAATAATCAATATCTGAACACAAAAAAAAGCATCCAATCGCCCTGCCTTGATATCTGGATAGGGCTGTTGGATGCTTGCTTAACAAATAGAACTATGGATACTCCATTAAACTGCTGTCACACTGTCACGCTGATGCAATAATCTCAATCCGTTAAGGATAACCAGAATGGTACTGCCTTCGTGTCCAACCACCCCTAATGGAAGAGCTATGCCCTGAATAAAATTGGCCCCTATTAAAAGGATAATAACGATCATAGCAAAAATAATATTTTGCTTGATGATCGCTTTTGTTCGTTTTCCAAGCTCAATGGCTTGAGCAATTCTTCCTATATCATCATTCATTAACACGAGATCGGCTGTTTCAAGCGCGGCATCGCTTCCCGCCACCCCCATGGCAATCCCTACCGTAGCGGTTGCGAGAGCAGGAGCATCATTAACGCCATCACCAACCATAGCAATTGTACCAAAGCTTTGCTTCAGTTCCTTGATCCGGCTAACCTTCTCTTCGGGCAATAAATTGGCATACACCAATTCAATCCCCAATTCTTTCGCAATGGCATGTGCGGTCTGTGTCTGATCGCCGGTTAACATCGCAACTTGAACGCCTGACTTTTTAAGCATGGCGACCGCATACCTGGCCTCGGGACGGATAGCATCGCCTAAGGCGATTACACCGGCAGCCCCCTGCGAATTATGCAGCACGGTTACGGTCTTCCCCTTACGTTCCAATCTGTCAATTGCTTCTGATAACGGCTCCGTTCGAAACTGCTCATCCAGAAAAGCAGGCTTGCCTATTTTCCACAGCTCTCCCTTCCACTGCGCTTGTATCCCCCATCCCGTAAGGGTACGAAAATCAGACGGGCGCTCAATCGCTGCCCCTTTTGCCTGGGCTTCCAGTACGATAGCTTTCGCTAACGGATGCCCGGACAGGCTTTCCAGAGATGCGGCAATTTGCAGCACTTCCGATTCATCATACCCTTGAAATGAAAGGATATCCGTGACAATAGGCTTTCCTATGGTCAGCGTACCCGTCTTATCAAATGCGATCGCTTTGACCGATGCGAGATTTTCAAGATGCGCTCCCCCTTTAAAAAGAAGCCCCTTTCTTGCACTGTTGGATATGGCCGACAGCATGGCAGGCATAATAGAGGCGACCAGCGCACATGGAGATGCGACAACCAGGAACACCATCGCTTTATAAAAGGTTTGCTCCCATGACGAATGGAAGAATAGAGGCGGCACAACGATCAACAGAGCGGAGATCAAAATGATGGATCTTGCATAGATGCGCTCAAATCGCTCCATAAACAGCTGCGATCCAGGCTTCTCGCTTTGCGCTTCCTGCACAAGACGAATAATTTTGGAAAACAGTGTGGATTCACTTAATTGCGTTACTTCGATGAACAACGCGCCTTGATCATTTAGTGTTCCAGCAAACACTTCATCGCCTGCACCTTTGTCTACCGGAATGGATTCGCCTGTAATGGAAGACTGGTTAACGGAGGATGATCCTTCACGTACAACGCCATCAGCTGGTATCCGTTCCCCGGGTTTGACCAATACGATATCGCCAACCGTCAAAGCTTCAATGGGTACAATCGTCTCTGCGCCGTCTTTGAACAGAACGCCGGTCTCCGGCTTCAAATCCATCAATGAAGATATATCACGGCTGCTCCGATCCATCGTATAGGTCTCTAAAGCTCCGCTAAGCGAGAAAATAAAAATAAGCAGCGCGCCTTCTGTCCAATAGCCGATGCTGGCTGCACCAATAGCTGCTACAAGCATCAGCAAATTAACATCCAGATCACGCTCCGCGATCAAAGTGTGCAGACCTTCTTTAGCCTTTACGAATCCGCCCACAGCGAAAGCGATCAAGTAGAAAATGACCGACCATTGATGAGATACAGTCCCTAGCTGCCAAGCAACCGCAATAAACACTCCGCTTGCTAAAGCGGCTAGACCTTCTCCGTAGCGGTCTAACCATTGTCTTCTTTCTTTGTCTTTTGTTGTGGAACGTTTAATATCCTGTTGTGTGGTGCAGCCTTCTGCTGTATGAAAAGCTGGGTTCATAATTTCCAATCCTCCTCATGAAAATGAATACCATTATTAGATCCCTTAAAACAGCACATGCTGCTCCTGTTAAGGAGCAGCATGTGAAACGAGAATGATTCTCGTTTTTCCTTCATTCAATTATTTTTCCTTTAGACAACTTTACGATAATAATTATAATCTGAGTATTAGTAAAAATAAAGCCTAAATTTTAATAATGAATGGTAAAATTATATTTTACCCGGGTAATATTGATTATTTAATTTTATCCGGGTATAATTAGCGAAGTAATCAGAGAGGTGGTCAGCATTTGGGGAATACCCTATACTGCACGGCATTTTCGGGTGTAAAAGTCGTCGCTAATGGTTCTTTACAGCACGTTGTGATCACAGTGAAGGATGCTCTGAATGATAGAGACCTCACACAACTACTTATATTTGATGATTCCACAGGGAAGCCAATCGATGTTGATCTCCGCGGGAATACAGATGATGTGCTCCAACGGCTAGAGGATCAGCTTGGCGACTCCGCCGGTACGGAAGAGAATCACCAGCCTGCGCGACGGGTCGGCCGACCCAAGCTGGGCGTTGTGTCCGGTGAGGTAACGTTATTGCCTCGGCACTGGGAATGGCTCAAGAGTCAGCCTGGAGGGGCATCGGTCACCTTAAGAAAACTCATTGATGAGGCTCGTCATGCTGGAGAACAACAAAGCACAATTCGGGCGTCTCAAGAAGCAGCCTATACCTTTATGACAGCTGTCGCCGGGGACTTCCATCAATACGAAGAAGCTCTGCGGGCACTGTATGCTGGTGATTTGGATCGTTTTTATCACTTTATCGATGACTGGGCACCTGATATCAGAAACCATGTCAAAAAATTAGCTGCCCATGCATTTCCTGAAGAGAACTTATGAATGAAAGCATATGCGGGCATAAAGAATTAACAAGGAATTGCGATAGGTAAATCAAATTGATGAATTTAGAGGAGAACATAATGATGAGCATTCTAAAAGTTAACGGTGTTGAATTGGCCTATGACAGCTTTGGCAACGAAAATGATGAGGCTATTATTCTGATAGCCGGTCTTGGCACCCAGATGATTCGCTGGACAGTTCCGTTTTGTGAGCTGTTAGCAGCGCGCGGCTTTCGCGTCATTCGCTTTGACAATCGAGACGTAGGCTGCTCGACGCATTTCAGCCATTATCCGGCGCTGGATTTTGAAGCACTGGCAGCTGCTCTCATGTCAGGAAAGCGTCCGGACATTCCTTACACTCTTGATGACATGGCAAAAGACGCTATCGGACTGCTTGACGCCCTTTCAATTGACCGGGCACATTTCGTTGGCAGGTCGATGGGCGGAATGATTGCCCAGGTTGCAGCCAGCGGGTACCCTGAACGGGTGTTGTCCCTCACCTCCATTATGTCCAGCTCGGGTAATCCAGCTCTTCCTCAAGCTTCCCAGGAAGTCATGGCGCTGATGACTACACCGGCACCGAATCCCTTCGAGGATGAGGCTGGATTTTTGGCGCACAGCATCTCTTTTGCCAAACGCATCGCCGGTACCGGCTATCCTTTTGAAGAGGATGCTTATCGCGCACTTATTCTAGAAGAAGTTCAGCGAGCCTACGATCCTGGCAGTGTCGGACGACAAATTGCTGCGATCGCTGTCTCCGGTGACCGCCGTCCGCGGCTGGCGACCATTAAAGTGCCAGCACTTGTCATTCATGGGTCCGATGATCCCCTGTTCGTTCCGGCGTGCGGCGAGGACACAGCTTCTGCTATCCCGGGTGCCGAGTTCATGTTGATTGAAGGCATGGGACATGACCTGCCGCACCAACTGTACGAAATAACCGCTGATGGCATAGAGCGGACGGCTCGCCGCAATTGACACGCAGTGTCAAATGGGACGAGCAGGTCTAGAACGATCGAAAAAGCGCCGGTCTCATGATAACATCATGAGCCGGCGCTTTTTTATAAGAATTTTTCCACACAGAAGCTTCATATTAAATCAAAGCAGACCTGCCCAAGCATCGGACAGGTCTGCCTTCTATTTATTTGATAGCCGCTCAGTATTGATTATAAATCCGGTACAAGAACACGGCAGCTTCTGCCCGTGTAGTCAGTCCTCTTGGATTAAGCTTATCTCCCGAGCCATTGACCAGACCCGCCTCCGCCAAGCCTGCCAGACTCAGCTCCGCATATGGAGCGATGTTGTTCCGGTCGTTGTAGACCTCCAGTCCGGCGGAAGATTGAACAGGCTGCAGTCCCTTGAACTTCTCCAAGGCACGAGCCGTTAATACCATCATATCCTGCCGTGAAATGTTCTCCTTCGGATGGAATTCATTTTTGCCGCTTCCCGTCGCCAGCCCCAGCTGCTTCGCAATTCCCAACGCTTCATAGTAATAGGCATTCGAGTCAACATCGGAGAAGTTGCCGTCAAACGTTGACGTCAGTCCCAAAGTTTTCACAAGCAGGACAAGGAAATCTGCTCTTGTGATACGAGCTTCCGGTGAGAAGGCTGCTGCCGATGTGCCGTTAATGATCCCTTTGGAGGCCATGACCTCTATTGAATGCTTAGCCCATTTGACGCTGTCCAAATCCCCGAAAAACTTTTGCACATAAGCCACAGCATAGGAGCTAAAGTGTGTTGTCACAAAGGTGACCGTTCCGCTCTGCGCGTCGTATCGGCCGCTAGGGATGGAAATAACGTTGCCTAGGCCGTCGATATACCAAACGACAATATGCTCCGGGTTATTCAACTCCTCGGCAGTCGGCTTGTATGGGATCGAGACTTTCACCGGTGCAGCCTGGTTGTTCCAGTTTATCGTTGTTCCATCGAGCGTCAGCGTCAGCTCCAGCAATGGCCGGTCGCCTATGGCCGCCGCCGCTGAAGCGGATAATCCGCTTTTATCACCCATACGTACCGAAATGGCTGCAACCTTTCCCTCGGTTCCCGCGATGCCTTGCAGCATGTTGGATGGAATGGCGATACTGCCTGCATGAGTGGCAAAGCTCAGCTCACCCTCCAGCTGCTTACTGGAAACAGATTGCGCGGCTACTTCAATGGTATAGATACTTACGCCGGGAATATTCGGCACCGTCAATACGGTCTTCTTTTTACCTGTGAAAATACTATCCGCCAGCGCTCCAATCGCTACTGTTGCATGACCTGCCGCTTGATCGACCTTTATCGGCAGCGTCGTTCCTGCGTCACCTGACACCGTAACCTTGTAGTCGATGGTTGGGCTGCCGGTTCCCGCTCCCGTTCCGCTTCCGCCATTCCCGCCATTACCATTGCCATTGCCATTACCGTTGCCGTTGCCGTTGTTTGGCTGAGACACGGTTAACGTAACCGTATAACGATCTGTGGAATCCGCAAATCCGTCATTAGCGGTGAAGACCAGCGTTACGATTCCAGCTGCAGTTGGCGAGTAGGAGTAGCTTTCTGCTGCCGCTATCGCTGAACCTCCGTTTACCGCTACTTTATAAGTGAGTGCATCATGATCCGCATCCTCAAAGATATCCCGCAGATTAAGCGAATACGTAGCATTTACGTTCAAAGCTGCTTCTGCTGCTGCGCCCGCATCTGCCCGGCGGACCGGTGCGGAATTCGCATTCACAGTCACAGTGACCGTATACGTATCCGCTGAATCAACGAATCCGTCATTGGTGCTAAAAACTAGGGTCTCACTCCCAGCCGCTATTGGCGTATACGTATAATTCTCATTTGCGGGTACCGCCGTTGCACCATTGATAGATACCTTGTAAGTCAATTCATCGCTGTCTGCATCCTCGAAAATAGCAGCCAAATCCACCGTATACGGTGTGTTCACTCTTACAACGGCCGCTGCTGTTGCATCTACGCCTGTCCGCCGTAGCGGAGCCGTATTGGCCTTCAGTTCTACTGTGTAAGTATCGGAAGAAACGCTCATTCCATCATTAGCCGCAAAAACTAACGTCACGATTCCAGCTGTTGTTGGCGTATACGTATAATTTACGGCTGCAGCTATCGCTGCCGCACCATTAATGGATACCTCATAGGTTAATCCATCGCCATCCTCATCTTCAAAAATCGCAGAAAGATCAAGTGTATAGGGTGTATTCACCATCACAACCGCTTCCGTCGCTGCCTCTGTGTTTGATCCCCGAGCGGGTGCTAGGTTGACTGTAAGTTGAACGGTATACGTATCGTCAGACTCATCTTCCCCATCATCTGCAGTAAAGACTAGTGTAACCACACCTGCAGTCGTTGGCGTATAGGTATATGCTCTATTTGCAGCTACAGCTGCGGCACCGTTAACCGATACACTGTAGCTTAATGGATCTCCATCGACATCTTCAAAGATTGTCGCCAAATCCAGCGAATAAGCGGTACGGATTGTAACTTTAGCACTTGCCGTTGCATCAACCGACGCTTTGCGGTTTGGCTTGTTGTTTGGCGCTTCAATTACGGTTACTACAAAATTTTTAATCCGAGTCTGACCACCAGAAAAACTTATCGTTGCAGTCAGTGTGACCTGATGATCGTCATCCGCCGCCCTTGTCACCTTACCCGTAGCGGGATTAATCAAACCGCTCTGCGACACGCTCCATGTAATGGCTGAGCCTGCTGCCGCCCCGGTTGTTGGCAAAACAAGGTTCTCCGTGACTTGGTTTGCCGCACTATTCGAACCTTTGATAGAGTCCCAAGTTAAGCTCTCGTAATCATAATGAGTTGCTTCGTTCGCTGTATAAGGCTGCCATTGAAGTGAAGGATACGCATATCCTTCGGCAATTCTCCATACACTGTTGAAATCCCACGTGGCGAAGGTCGATTGCTGCATCAAAGCAGCAGCATCTTTAGGAGTGCCCCCTTGTGACACAACTCCCCCCGTACTATAAAAATAGCTGTTTGAGACACTGCCTACAGGCTTATACCCGATTAGACCGCCGTTGGCATCTGTCCCGCCGCTTGCGCTCGCCGTGCTATAGCTGTTCGTGACATCCCCGCCCTGACTGATGCCGACCAGGCCGCCAGTGAAGACAGCTCCGTTACCCAGCACATTGCCTGTGCTATAACTGTCGCTAATCAACCCGCCAAATTTGTAGCCGACTAGACCGCCAGCAATTCCTCCTGGACCGATTTCCACATCGCTTGTACTGAAGCTTCTGCTGATATCGCCAAAATTCCTGCCCGTCAAACCTCCTACAACGCCGTTAGTGGTCCCAACCACCTTCCCCGTGCTATAGCTGTCATTGATAACGCCGCTGGCTAGATTGGAGGCACTCATACCACCACCGGAAAAAGCATCCCCGCCCGTTACCGTACTGCTGCTCCTGCTGCCCGATATCGTTCCTGTATTCGTTCCGGTGAGACCACCAGCATAAGAGCGAAAATAATTAGTTACCAATGAGCCGCTCGTATGGCTATTCTTTATAGATCCAGCATTCGTCCCTGCTAAACCGCCAGCAATCACATCATTACCGCCCCCAGTGATCGCCGCTTGACTCGAACTGCCTTCGATGATCCCTTCGTTCAGGCCAACCAATCCGCCAGCATAGTTAGTCGATGCCGCCTGAACTGAACCTTTGCTGTAGCTATCCGTCACCTTTGCATTTGCATTCACAATCCCGGCTAGACCGCCAACATATGCATTCATGCCTGTTGAAGTCGTATTGAAATCGATCAGGCTGATGTTTTTCAGTTCAGCTCCGCCAGCTAAAGTCGAAAACAAACCAAGGAATTGATCCCCCGAGTTGATTGTCATGTTGTAAATATTAAACCCGTTTCCGTCATAGCTGCCGCTGAAACTCGCCAGCGGTGTCCAGCTTCCCGACAAGTCAATATTTCCTGTCTGCTGGAAATAAGCGCCTGGACCCGGTATCGTCACATTGCGCAGTTCTCTGGCACTTGATATTTTATAAGGATTCTCCAATGTGCCTTCTCCGCCTGAGAAGTTCTCCGTATCTTCTTCCGCATGTACCGTTGAAGGTATGCCGGTCCCAAAAATAATGCCAGCGATCATGCTGAATACAATGAGCATCGCTGTCGCTTTGTTCCACCTTTTCGTAATCATAGTACAGCCTCCCGTTTACTCGCTTATCAATTAAATTATAGCGGGACACGATAAAAGAATAATAAAAGAATTTAGCGAAAAACATGAAAAAACGCGCAGCAGTAAGGCTTTGCGGTTTTTGAAGAGTAATATATTTCTTTATGGATTATCCTCTTGTATCCATATCGTTCAACTTCGATTCTGAGAAAGTCAAACACTGATTCTAGCTTTAAAAATAAAAATCCCTTCCGGGCAACGAAAGATGTTGTCAGGAAGGGATGATATACTATACTGCTATTGCTCGGGATATTTCTGCTTAGATCAGATCTGATGATTGCAAAAGTCTTTGAATAATGGTCGCTACCTCAGCTCGGGTAATGAATGCCTTCGGCGCAAGCTCGTTAGCGCTTCGTCCAGATACAAGGCCAGCCTGTACGTTGTCTGCCACGCTGTTGTATGCCCAGCCGGATACTTTGGATGCATCTCCAAACGGACGAAGTGTAGCATCTGCCGATTGTTCAGACAGCTTGCCGTTTAGTCCCGTAATCGTCATTGCTCTGGAGAGAATCGTCATCGCTTCTTCTCGAGTAATCTTATCGTTAGGACGGAACGTTCCGTCCTCGAACCCTTTAATCAATTGATACTCATAAGCTGTGTTGACTGCGCTGCTGAACCAGTCCGACGTTTTCACGTCAGAGAACGCCGTTGCGTGTCCATCCAGCTTCAATCCCAATCCGCGCACAAGAATAGCTGCAAACTCGGCTCGGGTGATATCGCGGTCAGGGCTGAACAGACCGTTGCCTGTACCACCAATAACCATTCGCGATCCCATGTCATTTACCGCAGCTTTCGACCAATGCTTCGCGACATCGGCGAATTCGATTGGATGCCATACCACAGAGTACGTGCTGTTGGTTAAGCTGTTAATCTGAGCATAATACTTGCCATCAATTGAAACGATCTTAGTCGGCACATGGCGTACCGTTCCATCCGGCTCCACTACGACACCTGTCGTAATTTTCTTCGGGTCAACTCCGCCCGGGATGGCAATGGTTCTTTCCATATAGGCGTTGAACTTCGATACTTCAACACTTGTATCTCCGTACGTAGCTCTGATCGTAAATTCGACCGGCGGAACCACAAGCGTGAATGTACCATTCGCTGCCGCATTCTCAACAACCTTCAACGTATCCGCCGTCGGTGCGGCGATTTCAATTTGCACTTTAATGTCTTGAAGGGCAATTGATTGGCCCAGCTTATCCGCTATTGCACCGATTTGGATTTGCTCAGCAGGAATCGTGTATGTCGCATTGTCCGTCTTAATCACTACAACAGCTTGCTTGTTCTCCATGCTTTTAACCATCTGACCGTTGAGCTCGCCAATTACGACATCCGACTTCGTACTAACTGGAATTACAACTACAGCACCTTTACCTTCTGCTGCGAGTTTATCCTCCAGTTTCTTCTGATCGACGGATATCGTCAGAACGTTCTGGCCGTTTCGCGTGCTGGCAGCAGCCGTTCCCGCATTTTCTGCTTTACCGTTAATAATTACTTCTACACCATTGTTAGGCTTATCTGGTGTCGTAGGTATACCCGGCGAAGGCGTACCGCTACCCCCGCTTGATACCGGTACAACAGCATTGGATTGTGCAGATGATGTACTTGATCCGGCTGCATTAATCGCTTTTAACGTAAAGGTGTAGCTGGTACCATTGTTTAAACCCGTAATGACAATCGGACTTGATGTTCCAGACACAACTATATTTCCTGGAGACACCGTCACCTCATATCTCGTAATCGGACTGCCGCCGTTGTCTGTTGGAGCTGTAAACGTAATGGTGACTTGTCCATCGCCCGCAACTGCCGTCACATTCGTCGGTGCTGTCGAGACGGTTGCTGGTGTTGCGCTTGCCTCATTGGACATTGCTCCCAAGCCGCCTGCATTACCGGCCTTCACTACAAAATAATAGGTTGTACCGTTTATGAGGTTATGAACGTTGTAAGTGGAAGAAGTAACTGTCGCAATTTCTTCTTCAGTAAATTGGCCTGAGGCCGTCGACATATAAATGTTATAATACGCCGCTCCCTCTACCGTACTCCAATTGAGAGTAGCCTGACGATCGCCTCCGGCAGCTGTCAAACTCTGCGGATTAACAGGCGTATCTGGCAAACTTACAGCTTGCGTGACCGTAAATGTTACAGGAGTCATGCGATCCGCCGATACCGTGACCGTTACGGTGTATGTGCCTACAGGCAAGCCGTCCTTCGCCCCAACCGTAAAGCTTGTTGATTCACCACTTTCTAAGGCAGAATCCGGCTGTGTGATCACAAAATCATTAGCATTTGCGCCGCTCACCGATACCGACAAATTGGTCAAACTGCCGGAGCCCGTATTCATGACGGGAATGGTTCTGACTTCTTGAGTACCCGGTGCGTATTCCTCAATAAGTGCTGTTAACGTTTGATTCGTGAGAGCAGCAATCGTGTAAGTCGGCGCTGCCGTTACCGTGATTGTTGCCGTTCCTTTTTTGCTGCTGTTCACGGTCGATGTTGCCGTGATCGTATAATTACCTGGCTCAGCATCCGCTGCTGCCTGCACGTTGCCTGTGCTGTCCACCGCCACATTGGCGTTGTCGCTGCTGGTCCACGTCACCGTCGTCGCAGCTCCGCCAACTGCAACTACCGTTGCCGTCAGCTGCCTGCTCCCTCCTTGCACTACACTTGAGCTGCTTGGGCTCACGCTCACGCTGTGAATGGCAGGTGCTGCCGTTACTGTGATCGTTGCCGTTCCTTTTTTGCTGCTGTTCACCGTTGACGTTGCCGTAATTGTGTAATCACCTGGCTCAGCATCAGCCGCTACCGTCACGTTGCCGGTATTGTCTACCGCTACTTTAGCATCGCTGCTCGTCCACGTAACCGTTGTCGCTGCTCCGCCAACCGCAACTACCGTTGCCGTGAGCTGCTTGCTTTCTCCTTGCATCACGCTCGCACTGTTTGGACTGACAGCCACACTGGTGATTGCAGGTGCTGCTGTCACCGTGATCGTCGCCGTTCCTTTTTTACTGCTGTTTACAGTAGATGTTGCCGTAATTGTATAATCACCTGGCTCGGCATCCGCTGCTACCGTCACGTTGCCGGTAGTATCTACCGATACTTTAGCGTCGCTGCTCGTCCAAGTAACCGTTGTCGCTGCTCCGCCGACCGCAACTACTGTTGCCGTCAACTGCTTGCTTTCTCCTTGCATTACGTTTGCACTGTTCGGGCTCACGTCCACGCTGGTGATTGCAGGAGCTGCCGTCACCGTGATCGTTGCTGTTCCTTTTTTGCTGCCGTTCACTGTTGATGTTGCCGTAATCGTGTAGTCGCCCAGTTCAGCGCCAGCCACTACCGTTACATTCCCGGTATTGTCCACCACCACATTGGCGCTGTCACTGCTTGTCCACGTTACTGTCGTCGCTGCGCCGCCAACCGCAACTACTGTTGCTGTGAGCTGCTTGCTTCCTCCTTGAACCACGATCACGCTGTCAGGACTGACACTCACGCTAGTGATTGCAGGAGCTGCAGTAACCGTGATTGTCGCCGTTCCTTTTTTACTGCTGTTCACGGTAGATGTTGCCGTAATTGTATAATCCCCTAGTTCGGCATCTGCTGCTACTGTCACATTACCGATGCTGTCCACGGACACTTTAGCGTCGCTGCTCGTCCACGTCACCGTCGTCGCTGCTCCGCCAACCGCAACTACCGTTGCAGTGAGCTGCTTGCTTCCTCCTTGAACCACACTTGCGCTGCCAGGACTGACGTCCACACTGCTAACGGCAGGTGCTGCCGTTACCGTTATTGTGGCCGTTCCTTTTTTACTGCCGTCCACTGTTGATGTAGCCGTGATCGTATAATCGCCTAGTTCGGCATCTGCCTCAACCGTTACATTACCGGTATTGTCCACCGACACTTTAGCATCACTGCTCGTCCATGTTACTGTTGTCGCTGCCCCGCCAACTGCATCTACCGCCGCCGTGAGTTGCTTGCTTCCGCCCTGTACCACGCTTGCACTGCTTGGGTTAACATCCACGCTGTTGATTGCAGGTGCTACAGCCGCCCACTCCGCATACAGCGTCACATTCGTGGTTCCCATCTCCATGTAAGAGCCTGGGGCGTATCGCGTTCCGGTTCCGTCTGCCTTCGTATTCCAGCCCTCGAACGTAAAGTTTGTTTTAACCAGATTTCCCGTATTGTTAAGCAAGGCCACCGGATCTCCCTGCTCATATGCCACATTGTCGACCGGTACACTGCCCGATGTTGATCCGTTAGCATTATAGGTCACGGTGTAAGTCGTAAATGGCTCTGGTGTGGTCTGCAGTATCGTTCCTGCACCACCTGCCGCCATAAATGCGCCTCTTCCGTAGGTGATGCTAAATAGACCTTTCCCTGTTCCGGTCGTACGGCTCACCCAGTTTAATCCATCAGTGGAGGTGAACATAAGCCCAAGGTTACCCGACGCCGCATATACACCATTTCCGTAAACGACGCCTCTTAGACTATTCGAATTGCCGCTCGTTCGGCTCGTCCAGCTCACTGCATCAGTGGAGACCAATATCCTTCCACTGGTTCCCACTGCAATATACTTGCCGTTTCCGTAGATAACACTGTATAACGTGTTCGTAATGCCGCTCGTTTGCTTGATCCAGTCCACTCCGTCTACAGAGGTCAGAATCACTCCAAAGTCCCCTACAGCCATATACATGCCGTTTCCGTAGGTAACAAAAAGCAGATTACTCGTAATGCCGCTTGTTTGGCGCGCCCAGTTCGCTGCGTCATTGGAGGTCAGAATCACTCCCGTGTCGCCAACTGCCACATACAAACCGTTTCCGTAAGTAACACTATTTAGCGTAGTTGTTGTGCCGCTTGTTTGGCCCGTCCAGTTCGTTCCATCACTGGAGGTTAAGATAACTCCATTAGCCCCCACTACTACGTACTTGCCGCTTCCGTAGACGGCTCCTTTTAGCGAATTCGTAACACCGCTTATTCGGCTAGTCCATCCCGTTCCGCTGCCGGAGGTCATAATCGTTCCCATGTCACCTACCGCCACATACAATCTGTTTCCGTAAGTGACGCCATTTAGCGTATTCGTCATCGGATTCGCCACAATCGTCCAGGCCGTTCCATTTGAAGTGGTAAAAATTTTCCCGCTTTCACTTAACGCCAAAAACGTGTTATTGACGAAGCGAATACCATTTATGCTGCTAAGACCGCTATTTTGAGAGGCCCAGGTCGTTCCATTGTTAGAGGTTAAGACTTTTCCGCTAAAAATATCTGTTGCCACGAATGTACTGTTTCCATAGGCAATATCATATAAGCCGTTCGTAACACCACTCGTTCTTTTCGTCCAGGTGGTTCCATTAGGAGTAGATGTCACAATCGTCCCAGATCCGCCCGCCACTACAAACATGCCGTTACCAAAAGTGATGCTATTTAGATTATCCGTGGTACCACTCGTTCTTTTCGTCCAGGTTGTTACATTGGTGGCGGTCATAATAAACCCTGCATTCCCTGTCACCACATACGTGTTGCTGCCTCCATAAGTAACATTATTTAAACTTTCCGTAGTATTACTAGTTTGCTTCGTCCAGCTCACCCCGTCGCTGGAGGTCAGGACCGTTCCACCTGTACCTACCGCCACGAACAAGTTATTCCCAAAGGTAATACTGCTTAGAGCCGCTGAAGAGGTACTCGCTCGGCTCGTCCAGCTCACACCGTCGCTGGAGGAAATAATCGTCCCGCTGCCCCCTACTGCCACAAACGTATTATTTCCGAAAGCGACACCAGTAAGATCCATGACAGCGCCACTCGCTCGGCCGGTCCAGTCCAACCCGTTACTAGAGGTTGCTACCGCTCCATTTCCCCCCACTGTCACATACGTTGCTTTTCCGTAGGCAACATCATGTAAATAGTCACCTGCAGGTACCGGATTGCGGATATTCCACTCATCAAGAGGAGCTGCAGAAGCATACTGAGGAATAAGGGTTGCAAATAAAAGTAAAACCATAACTATTGATATCCACCGTTTGATCATGATCGGTTCTCACTCACTTTCATGCTGATGTACACTACTGTGAGATTATAACTGCAGTGATGTTGCAAAATTGTTGCAAAACAAAAAGGAACCCGCTTCGGATGGCAGGTTCCTTCTTGCAATAAAGATTAATCCGTTAAGCTGTGAAGCAACGCAGCGAGTGTATCACTAGGGGAAGCTCCCAGCTCGGTACGGATCAACTCCGCATATGCTTCGTAGTAGGCAGTCACACGTTGGGAACCGCCTATTCGATAGTTCAGCTTCATCGCCGATTCCCTCAGCAATTCATCGTAAGGATCATGTTCAGCCAGCAGATCGGCGAGACGCAGCATCTTAAACGGCTCCGCCTCGGAATTCTCGTAATACAGGAGCAGCTTTTTTCCCAAATGCAGAAAATACTGACGGTACTGCTTGCGGTAAGGCTCGCACCAGGCGCTGTCGAACTCTGGCAGGAACGGCTGGCTGCAGCGCTGTACGAGCTGCTCGACACGGGCCAGATTTGCACCGTCAGGCTCAACGGCACTCAGCACGAAGCTCTCCAATTCCATCGCGTCCACAGCCGGTGCATCATCCGACAACACCAGTCTATAGCCATTCTTAACGGAAGTTAGCGTCATCTCCAAGCGGCAATCCCGGAACGTCTTGTTGATTCTGCTAACCGTGCTTCTAAGGTTGATGCCTGCCTTCTCCGTATTCTGCGCCGGCCAAAGCGCTTCGACCAGCTCCCACTTGCTGACCTCCTTCTCCAAAGGCTGCAGCAGCATGTAAGCAAACAGTTCCGCGCACTTTGAAGTTACCCAGCGAACGGGCTCCAGAACCTCATTCAACCGTAGTGCGAACTTGCCGAATAGCTCTGCAGTAACCGCCCGTTGCCCGCTGCCGCTATTGCCGACAGCGGCTTTGCGATGCTGGCGTCTTTGTGTGACACGTTCCAGCGAGCGCATCAAATCCTCTTCCATTACCGGCTTCAGCAAATAGTCGAGCGCATTGACCCGGAATGCATCAATCGCATATTGATTGTAGGCCGTAATGAATACAACCTCCATGTCGAGTTTGTCTGCATACACCCGTTTTGCAATCTCCAGTCCGCTTAGCTCCGGCATTTCGATATCCAGAAACAGTACATCGGGCTGCAGCGCCTTCGCCATTCCCAGCGCCTCATGAGGATTCACCGAGCAGCCCAGTACCTTCACACCGGCATTGACCAGCATTCTATCGATTTGCTCCACAACCAGCCATTCATCGTCTACAACAACGGCTCTCATCATCCTGCATCTCCCGCCTCTCCATGGGGTCCAGCCGCTCCTTCGCGGGAAGGAATCACGAATGCGACGGTTGTGCCTTTCTCCTGAACGCTCTCGACCTGCAAGCCTTGCCCAAACTCATTCATCAGCCGCTTATGCACGTTAATCATGCCAATACTTCCATCCAACCGGTCCGATTTAAAAATCCGTTCCTGCTGCTCGGCGGTCATGCCAACCCCGTCATCCTGAACGGCAATCTGCAACCCTTTCGGCCCCAGCTTTGCCCGAATGATTACCGTACCTCCTGAAAGTCTCTTCATCACGCCGTGACGAATCGCATTTTCGACCAGTGGCTGTAGGATCAAAGCCGGAATCAACGGTTCCGCCTGAACATCCACATCCCATTCCACATTTAGACGTGAGCCAAAACGAGCCTTCTCCAGCTCAATATAGGATTTGGTGAGAGACAACTCACGTTTTAGACTGACCTTAGCATGACGAGGGTCAAGATCAAAGCTGAGCCGTAAATAATTGCTGAATTCACCCAGCAGCTTGCCTGCACGCGCACCGTCACTATAGCATAGCGAGATAATGCCGCTTAAGACGTTATAGACAAAATGCGGCTTGATCTGTGATTGCAAGAACAGCGTCTCCATGCGAATGGCCTGCTCGACTGCTTCTTTCGCCTGCAGCAGTGTCTGCACCCGGGCTAGCAGTTCCTTGCCGCTGAACGGTTTCACTAGAAAATCATTGGCCCCCGCTTCAAAGCCCATGGCTATATCAGCCGGCGAGTTGCGTACCGTTAGCAGCAACACAGGCAGCTTGTAGAGCGGATTTTCTTCCCTGATGCGTCTGCAAACTTCATAGCCTGAGATCTCGGGCATCATCACATCGAGCAGCACAAGCGACAGATCATCACGGTGCTGCTGAACAAGCTTAAGCGCATCCGTTCCATTGTACGCTACAAGAATGTGATAGCGGCTGGGTGCAAACAACTCCTGCAGCACCTTGATGTTGGAAGCATCGTCATCCACCAGCAAAATTTTCACCTTGCCGGATTGCTCCGTTAATTGAACCGGCGCCTCCTCCATCGTCGGAGAACTTGCCCCCGGCAGCAGTTGGGGGGCCAGACCAGCAGCGGCTTGGGTACGGGTAGCTCCTATTTCCCTCTGTGTTGCCGTCGCCTCTGGCAGCCGCAGCTCGAATTCGGAGCCCCTTCCCGGCTCCGACCATACTAACTCCAGATCGCCGCCCATTTGCACCGCAAGCGCCTTCGATATTTTCAGCCCCAGACCGGAAGATTGAAAGGCCGAAACCTCCAGCCCTTCTTCCCCTCTATACAGATCGGCCTGAAAAAGCACCTGTTGACGCTCCGCGCTCATCCCCGCGCCGGTATCCACAAAGCTCAGGCGAAACCAGCCATCTCGCGATTCCGCGGCTACTCCCACGCTTCCCCGCTCCGTATATTTCAATGCATTACCGACTAAATTCACGAGAATTTGCTTCAGCCGGTTTTCATCGGTGAATAAATAGAAGGTTCCCGAAGGTACTTGATTGATCAACTGCACTTGATCGTTCCTGCGCAAGAACTTCAGCGCTTCGAGTGTCCCCTGTATCGTGCCGCTTACATCAAAGAGCCTATTATGGAACTTCAAACTTCCTTGCTGTAGGCTCTGAAAGTCGATAATATCGTTGACCAGTGTCGACAGGCGGGTTGCCTGCGCAATGATGAAGTCCAGATTATCACGATGCCGCTGAGCCATCTCACTCCCGTTCTGGTCGATGACCACCTGAGCCAGATTGATAATGCCGTGCAGCGGCGTCTTGAACTCATGGGACGTATGAATGAGAAATTCATCTTTTTGGCGATCGTATGCAATCAATTGCTCAGCCAATCGCTCGTTCCGCAAGTACGCCTCACGAACCCGATCGGACATAAGGAAGGATTGAGACAGAACAAGAAGCAGCGGCGTTACGATCATATAATACGGGTTGTCCAGCGCTAGCTGATAGCGTGCCTGAGCATAAACCCAACTAATGATGAGGAAAAACAGACCTAACAAAATATAGTAAACTTGAACTCCGCCATTCCGGGAGCGGAAAATCCATCGGGTAATGAAAGCAAAAACGAAGAGATGCAGAACGATCCCCAGCCAAAGAATATCTACCAAATATTCATTCGGGGTCGCTGCCAACAAAGCCAGAGACACATAAGAGATCCGGCTCACCCATTTATATTCCCGATTTTTTTTATGATCCAGATACAGATAGACATAGAGGGCAAACGATATAATAGACACATAAGGCAGCACAAAGAGCATTTTCTGCAAAAATAGGAAGGATATCGACGGGAAAAGAGTTGCCATAATAATTTCGTTATCAATGCTGAAAAACAGCCCTAATGACAAACAGAACAAGCTGAAAAAGGCGAGATAGGGCTCTTTCCTCCATTGCTTTAACATGCCTGCGAAATAAATCCCGAATACTAGCATCGTGGTGATGACAATCATATCCGCCAGACGGGCATTGTCGCGCCGGGCCAATACATCTGCTGTTAAGCCGAATTCCGGTGCCTGCACCAAACCGCCTTCCAGATAGCGGTAGCTGGCGATTTGGATGATGATGTCAATCGTACCGGTTTCCGCTTTGATTGTATCGAAGGTAGGGATATTGCTTGGTATAAACCCATCGGCCGACAATGCCGGTTTCCCCGTACTGCCAAGGTCCAATCCGTTGATGTAAATGTGGCTGGACAAACGCATTTTTTTGCCTCTAAGACTATAGAAATCCGGCTCACTAACCTCTATACGCAGACGGTACGTCCCTGCACCATATCCGCTGCCGGAGGAAGCGATACTCTTCCAGCCTCCAGGAACATATATCATTCGGCGCTCCGCTTCAAGCGCCTCACCGTTGGTGTTAAAGTCTTGCGGAGTCAGCAGCTTGTTCTCATAAAATTCCCACTCTCCCCGCAGCGGTACAATCCCTTGCTGTGCAAAGTCCCATTGCCTGGCGTCCAGCACTCCCCCGCGCGCTTCCGGGTACTGAAAGGTAGGATTAAGCCATTCATAGATGAATAGTGAAGTAACGACGGTGAAGACAGCAATCATGCCTATCAGTACCGTCCATTGTTTTTTCATCATACCCGGTCCCTGCTCCATGTTCGTATCCTCGCCCGATCATTTATCGTTGGTTGTATATAAGTATAAAAAAGGAAGAATATAAACTGATTATAACGGGAGGCGATAGAAGAATAATATAAAATTTTATCAAAAAAACACGAAAAACCGCGCAGCATCAAATTTACTTCACGGTTTTGGGGGCTAAATACTTAATTATGATCCTGATAAAACTTTAACACCTTTGAAAAGCAACGCGATTCTAAGAGGGACATATTTATTTTCTCTATATCACGAATAAACCTCTTTAACTTTCTTTTCAACTCATTTTCGAATTCGTACTTAGATATACAGACATCTATTATGGATTCCTTCTTCGCTTCCTTAAATTGTTCCTGGTTCGTATGAATAAAAGAACCTCTCGGAGATAGATCATAGTTCAATTCACTCAAACGGTATTGTTCGCCTTCCACTTTAATTTCTAACCAAGTCGATGAGTCCTCAATGTATTTCAATGCTGCATAATCGTGTGATTTCAAACAATGGTACACGTCGATTAGCAATCCAAAGTGGGTAAGTATTAGCTCTGAGAAACTTCTTTTTGCCGATAATGGCACGTCCAAAGGTGGATAAGGAATTAAGTCCTGTCCATCTATTACTAATGTAAATATGCCATAAATCTCTTGAAAATCGATATCAAAGGTGTTTACGTCTATGGTCTCTATTTCGGCTACATCGTCTTCGAAAATTTCGTACTTTATCTCAAACCTTGCCTCCAACAGCAACTCACCTCCGGACCTACTCACAAATTCCCCATACTCGACGAATGTTGGGTTTATCTTCTAAGAAAGAAAGATGAAAGACATCTGGATTGGATAAGGACTCCCACTCTTTGTAACCATAACGGTCGTCATAATATTTTAGCAGGAGTGAGATCAGGTTTCCGTGTGATACGAGTACAATATTTTGGCTCGCACGATCCAGAGCTTCCAAGACGACATTGCTTGCACGGCTCATAGCCGTATTACTGGATTCCCCACCCTCATAACATAAATCTAAGTCATCGTATGTCTTACGAAGCATGTCACGCCAATCCGCATGGTTTTTCCCCGATAATACTCTCTCGGCTAATCTTTCATCCGTACTAATCTCCAGACCCAATTTCTCGGCTAGCGGCGTTATAGTACGGCAAGCCCTCTCAAATGGACTAGAAATGATAGAATCGATATTTTTATCTGAGAAAAATTGAGCAAGCTGTTCCGCTTGCTGTGCGCCATCGTCGGTCAGACGAGCATCAGGTGCTTGCCCTTCCGCCTTGCAATGTCTCACCACGTAAATGTTTTTCATCCGTCGCTCCTCCTTACAAGCCGATATTGCTTTTTAATCCTTTGTAGCTTCCGGACTCAGGAAAGCCATTTTGGACAATGGTCATGAATTTTTCGGAGAATCCATAAGCTGTGAGATCGTGAATGGGAACCATCACCACATCATTTATAGGGTTACTATCAAATTCATTCGATGGCAGCCGTATTTCCCCTCCTATTTTTTGAAGCAGAAAAGTTATATGGATTAGAGAGGGCGATACATCGGGTATATCACATAGATATAATAACTTGGACACGTTAGTAGTAAGTCCTGTTTCTTCTTCAATTTCTCTTACAACTGCATCCTCTAGTGTCTCGCCTTGTTCAACTCTTCCGCCCGGTAGGGACCATTTGCGGTCAGATGTTACCCTCTGTTTAACTAATAAAATTTCTCCATCTTCAATTAGCACCCCGGTCACTCTAACCTGTAAAAGATTGCTCATCAATGCTCGCCTCCCCATAATTTTCAAAAAGAATATAGTAGCATATAATACCTATTATTGGTAATAAAAATAGGATCAAGTTGCAACTCTCTCTATAACAAGAGGTATCTGAATTATAGATTGGATAGGTTCTTCTAAGCCTTTCTAATCATGTACCTTAAGGGACTGTCGCTAGTCTAGCCTGCAACATGCTATCATAAAGAAAGATATTTTGTACGGAGGGGAAGGTTGTACGGTGTTAGGAGATGAAGCAAATGACGCACAAGCATTGGGATTGGACCAAATGCTGCTATTAGATCGGATGGATGAGGGGTCTGCGGACAATGATCCGTTGTATCCATTCGCCTTGGACGAGCTGCTTTGCCGCAGCGCCGGACAGGGCGGCCCGGCCATCTGCCATATATGGCGTCATCCGCGCGCCTTCATTATGGGGCTGCGCGACAGCAGACTGCCTGCGGCCTATGAAGCGCAGCAATGGCTGGAGGCGCAGGGCTGGTCGACCGCGGTGCGCCATTCAGGCGGAGCTGCAGTGCCGCTCGACTATGGCGTCGTCAATGTGTCGCTGATTTTGCCGAAGTCGGATACCTTAGACTTCCGCTTCCATGGCGACTTCGAGCGCATGTACGGCTTGATCCGGCATGCGCTGAGGTCCACAGGCCGCCAAGTGGACAAAGGAGAGATCGCCGGCGCCTACTGCCCCGGCGATTATGATCTCAGCATCGGCGGCCTGAAGTTCTGCGGCATTGCGCAGCGCAGGCAGGCGCATGCCTACATCGTGCAGGCCTTCGTCGTTGCGGCCGGATCAGGCCGCGAACGGGCCTCGCTCGTCCGCTCCTTCTATGAGCGGGCGGCCGGAGGAGACCGTAACGCGGATTATCCCCGCGTTACGGAAGAAAGTACGGCCAGCCTCGAAGAGCTGGCCGGTCTTGGCCCGAATGCCGCGGAGGTGTTCGCCGAAGCGCTGAAGCGCGTCATTCGGAGCGGCCAGACCGTTACGGGCATGCAAGAAGCGGCGGCCTCTCTCAACATGCCGACGGAAGAGCGCATCCGCGACATGATCGGCACGCTGCGCGGCCGTTATGCAATTGGGCCGGGCGGCAACTGATATAACAACTCGGAAAAACTTCCTTCTGTATAAAGAAATCCCCCCTCGCTTCAAGCGAAGGGGGATTTCTTTTATCTGATCCGTTCATCACCGCCGCGCCGACTTGCGCAGCAGTTGATTGACGACCTCTGAGAGAACAAGGCCGATTGCAATGGTGCCTGAGAGCATAAAGGCCCGAAAACCCAGCTCCAACGCGGCGTTGTAGTTATTCTCTACGACGTTGCGCATCGCATCGTAAGCGATGCCGCCGGGAACGAGCGGAATGATGCCCGACACGTTGAAGACGATGATGGGCGTCTTGTACATTCTTGCGAACAGCTGACTGATGACGGTCACGACGACGACGGCGATCAGCGTCGAAGGCACGACATCGACACCTAACTGCACGCAGCACATATACATGAACCAGCCGGCCATGCCAACGCTGCCGCATTGCAATAGCATCCGCTTCGGTACGTTGAAGATGAGGCCAAATGCTGCCGAAGCGATAAAGCTCGTGATCAGCTGTTCCACCCACATCATCGTCCAACCTCCTCTCTGCCCCTACAACAGGGAAAGCACAACCGCAATGCCAGAACCGATTGCGAATGCCGTTAAGAACGCCTCTGCCCCTTTGGACAAACCTGACACGAGATGCCCGGCCATCAAGTCCCGAACGGCATTCGTAATATGCAATCCCGGTACAAGGGGCATGACGGAACCGATTATGATGATGTTCAGGTCGTCGCCTAGGCCGTTTTGTGTGAGCAAGACGGCTGTGCCGCCAATTGCGGCTGCAGCTAGAAACTCGGCGAAAAACTTAACCGGTACAAAGCGATGAAGCAGTACAACCAGCAGGAAGCCAATGCCGCCTGCCAGAACCGCTGGCATGAAATCGCTCCAGCCCCCTTGGAACATAATGACGAAGCAGCCGCTCGCCACCGCCGCCGTAGCGATACGCAGCCACTCGGGGTATGCAAACGGCTGCTTATCCGTGTCTTGCAGCTGGCGCAAAGCTTCAGCCGCCGTCATTCCGTCTCCGCAGATGCGCCGGGATATATCGTTGACGATCGTTACCTTCTGCAAATTGGTGGAGCGCTCTGATATGCGAATAAGACGGGTAGCAGGAGCGGCCCCGTCGATCGCGAACAAAATACCGGTCGGCGTTACGTAGCTATGCGAATTGTCAAAGCCATAGGCGGCTGCAATCCGCATCATCGTATCCTCTACACGGGAGGTCTCGCCGCCGTTTTGCAGCATAATTTTGCCCGCAAGCAAGCAAATCCGCAATATGTCATGATCCGAGTAGGCAGCGGCTCTAGCGCCTGAAGAAGCCATATCGACTGCATCTTTATGCCCTCCTGCCCTAACAATGGCGGCATTGCCTTCCTCGCTGACCATACGCTCCATCACTGGTCGCTCCTTTGCCCGTTGCTCTTAGTGCGCCGACACTACTGCCTGGTCGCCATGCTCATGCTTTACCAGCGCATGCTTCTCCCATTTGCGGCTGCGCCAGCGCAGCGACATTAGAATAGCCCGGAGCCACTCATCGGTGGCAATCGCCAGCCATATGCCGGGAAGACTCATGTCCAGCTTAAAGACAAATAGATAACCTAACGGAACGCTAATACCAACCATCGTTACCATGCCGATCCACAACGGGAAACGGGCATCGCCCGCAGCTCGCAGCGAGTTGATCAACACGATATTGATTGTACGTCCCGTCTCCAGGACGATACTGAAGAGCAGCACATGCGCCCCAAGTTCAATAATGTTGAGATCATCGGTAAATATGGTCATCAAAGGCTGGCGGAAGATCATGACGAGCGCAACCATCACAGCTGTAGCGATACTAGCTGAACGTACGCTTTGCCATACGCGGCCATAAGCCTCGTCCTTCCGGTTGCCGCCGACATATCGGCCGACGATGATCGAGGTGCCTACACCGACTGCAAAAGCGAATAAGTAGATGAACATCGAGATGTTAGATGCATATTGACGGGCTGCCATCGACTCTTCACCCAGAAAGGTCGCATAGAAGAGGAACACCATCTGGCAGCTTTGGTACATCACCTGCTCGGTTGCCGAAGGAATACCGATCTTTAATATTTTGCCAACAAACGCCTTGGATAATGAAAAATAATAACGGAACTGAATTTTGATCTCCATAATCCGGTACAACAGCCATAGGAACACAAGCACCGCTATCAGCCGGCTAATGACGGTCGAGATCGCAGCCCCGTGTACACCCATCTCCGAAAAACCGAAGTTGCCGAAGATCAATGCGTAGTTGCCGATAATATGAACGACGTTCATGCCTAATGAAACGAGCATCGCTTCTTTCGTAAACCCGTGCACCCGAACAATCGCGGCAAGGGAATTCACAAGCGCCTGCAGAAAAATAAATCCGCCTACGAAGGAAAGATAGCTCTTCGCATGCTCTAAAATTTCGCCCTGCAAATTAAGAATCTGCAAAATCTGATTGCAGAACAATAGAAACGCGCCGCTAATCAGCAAGCCGACGATCAGATTCATCGTAATCGCTAACGCTGAGATGCGGGCTGCTTCCAGCAGCTTGCGTGATCCGATGTACTGCGCTACAACAATGGATGCCCCGTTGCCGATGACCTCCAAAATTAGAATCGCGATATGCAAGTACTGATTTGCTGCGCCAACGCCTGAGACGGCGTTGTCCGAAATCGCACTCAACATAAGCGTATCGGCGATCCCCATCATCATAAATAAAAAGATTTCCAAAAAAATCGGCCAAGTCAAATAGAACAAGTTAAAGGACTTGGCTTCCTTTTCCTCCAGTGTTGCGCTTGCCAAGATGCCACCTTCTCCACTAATATCGGTCTCTCTATCTCTTATAAAACAAACCGTATCTTAGCATAGTTCTGCGGCAATTGCATTAACAATATGAAAGTTAACATTAACTTCTTATTAAGGCGATTCACACCGGCTCTTGAGGTACGGAATGCTCTTCTTTTTGCCGGAATTCGGATGGCGTTTCTCCATACTTTTTACGAAACAGCTGCGAGAAATGCCGGATGTCCTGATAGCCAATCCGCTCGGCCACATCCGCCAGTTTGAGCTTGGGATTCATCAGCAGTTTCTTGGCTTGTTCCATCCGGAGGCCAATCACATATTCCTTGAAACCGCAGCCTGTCTTCTGCTTGAACAGCTGGCTGAAGTAAACCGGATTCAAATAGACGATAGCGGCAACTTTCTCCAGCGAAAGATCGGCATGGTAATGGGTGCGAATGTATTGCAGCGCCACCTCGACCGCTTGGTCGCCGCCGCTGGCGTAATGCTCGTAGACCTGCGTCGAAGAAGCCTGACGCATCCGCTGCACTTCGGCCGGTACGGCATGAATGTCTTGAATCAACTCCGAGTGCATGATCTGGAACGGAATGCGCAAATATTTGATCAAGTGGGTGCGAAGCTCATCCAGCAACGAAGTCAGGCTGGAGTCGCCCCCTAACGTAATGAGCCCTAGCAGGCTTTTACTATCTTGAATGGTCACGAAGCCGCTGCCATGCTTGCCGATCAGTTCGCCGAGCACGTTCTCGATGATAAAATGCTCAAGATGAACGACTTTCTCACTTTCCATTTTCACCATGATAAGATGAAATTGCGGATGACTGTCCATAAACGGCTTCACGTCGATCCGGCCGATATCGAGCCCCGACGCCCAGCGCTGAAATACGGCCTCGCGCAAATATTTGCGATTGACCCGCAGCAGCTCCGCTTCCTCCGTCAATTCTTGCTCCTTGCCGATCTCCGCAACCAGCTTCTCGATCATCTCCACCAGCACATCCTTGCCGATTGGCTTCAGCAAGTAATCCTTGGCGCCCAGCCTTACTGCTTCCTGCGCATACGAAAATTCAGAATGAGCGGAAATAACGACCCATTTCATGTTAGGGTAGCTGGCCGCCGTCAAATTCATCATTTCGAGCCCGGACATTCCCGGCATTAGAATGTCCGTCAAGACGATGTCGACCCTCTCCTTCCGAAGCTGGATTACAGCCTCCTCGGGGCTTGCAGCCAGCAGTACATTATATTGAGGGAAGCGATTGCTGAGCGTACGCTTAATGCCTTCCCGGATCACTTTCTCATCGTCGACGATTAGAATATTCATGGATTAAGCTCCTTTCTTCAGATGCTGACAGTTGTCATTAATGCTGCGGCGAATCAGAATGCTGACTTGGAAGCGGCATCGGCATGACGATGACAACCGTCGTGCCTACATCCTGCTCACTGTCGATACGCAGCCCATAGTTGTCCCCGAACATAAGTGCCAGGCGGTGATGCACATTAGGAAGGCCGATGCCGCGGCGCGTTCTGGCTTCGCTCTTCTGAGCCTGAGCCAAACGCGGCGCCGCAACTGCACCATTCTTGATGAATACCGGCTCATACATCGATTTGCGAATTGCCGTCAACGTCTCTTCACTCATGCCAACCCCGTTGTCTTCAATCACGATCCGGAATTCCTGCGTTTTCTCATCAGATTCGGCGTAGACGCGCAGCACGCCAAGACGATCGAGCGGTTCTAATCCGCTTTTAACGGCATTCTCGATGATCGGCTGCAGCGTCATCTTCGGCATCGGTGCATCCAGCCAGCTAGTATCGATGTTAATCTCCGTCGCGATGCGCCCTTCCAGCCGGTTCTCGATAATCGTCATGTAATGGCGCATCTGATCCAGCTCCTGGCCAAGCGTCGTCTTGGACGCTTCTTCCCAATCACTGCTGTAACGGAACATATGCGACAAGGATAAAATAACGCGCCCCAGCCTGTCATTCTCCCGTTCATCCAGCATCCAGTAAATCATATCAAGCGTATTGTATAGAAAATGCGGATTCACCTGTGATTGCAGCGCCTGCAGCTCCGCGTTCTTCTCACTAATCGAAGATAGCGTAATCCGTTCAATAAGCTCGTCCATCCGCAGCACCATTCTATTGAAGGAAGAGACGAGGCTGTTAATTTCCTCGAATGATTTGACGTTGACCGCACCGCGGAAATTACCAAGCTCTACTTGCTTCATCTCACGGATAAGCAATTTAAGAGGTGATGCAATATTGCGGGAAATCAGCGAAGCCAAGAACGTCGCGATAATAATAACGGCTAGAATAACAAACAGCAAATAGAGTCTCGTCTGCGCCAGCTCCGCGCTAATATCTTCTTTCGGCGTCAGGCTGTACACGGTCCATTCCGCCATTGCTGCGTTGGCGGCAACGATCAGCTGGTCGGTCTGATTGTCGACGACGATGTCATTTCGTTTCGGACGCGGAAGTCCGGCGAAGGAAGGCGGATCCTTGCGATCCTCCGGCGATTCTACCGCAGGCTCGGTCGATGCAATAATTCGGTTGTCGCGATCGACGATGTATACCCGGCTATTGGGGCTGATTGTCACGTTCGACAGCGCCGCCAGAATTGGTTTTGGGTTGGTCTCGATGAGTACAACACCAATCGGCTTATAGTTGGTTAAATCGTAGAGCTGGCGTCCAAAGACAAATACCGGGTCCTGTTGGAGCATGCTGTTGATCAGTGAACCTTCCGATAAGCCAAACCATTGCATTTTACCATTCGACTCCACCAGCTTCTTGTACCAGCTTGTCGAGCTGTAGTTGATATCGACGATTCCTGCGAAGCGCCGTTCGTAATTATAGACTTTGCCTTTGTTAGAAATAACATGAATGCCAATAATATCGTCCCGAGAATAATAGACGGCGCCCAATATATTCGTTATCGTTCGCTCGTTAATTACACTAATGGCTGCATCCTCTTCCTTATCGCGTTCTTGCAGCAGCCTTAGAAGTTCGTAGTTGCTGTTGAGCGATTTGGTAACGCTGTCATAGCCTTCAAGCATCAGGTCAAATAATCCAACCGTCTGCGAGATGTTCTTCACAGCCAGATCGCTGATCTTGGAATGGATGATTTCCGTTGTTTTCTGGTAATACAGTACGCTGACCAGAATGAGCAAGGCCAACATGGAGGTCAGAAAGAGAATAAAAAGCCTGCCGTGAATTGAGTGCCGCTTGAAAATTCTTGCCATAAATCGATGCTCGCCCCTCCATGTCTATTTGCCCTGATTGTAACATACTGCGACTTCCATTTACGATTGAAAACATAAACGGCTTTGCCGCGGAAACGGCAAAGCTCGAATAACAAGTCAGGACTCAAACGGAAAAAAGGCGAAGGGGATTAACCCTTCACCGCACCCGCTACCATGCCTTTAGTAATCTTATCGGCAAGCAGGAAGTAAATGATCACGACCGGCAATGCGCCAAGTACGAGGAATGCCCCGATCGCTCCATAGTTGACCGAATATTGACTGACAAAACTGTTGACCCCGAAAGGAAGCGTCTTGAGTTTTTCCGACGAAATGAAGGTCGCAGCCAAAATGTACTCGTTCCAGATGTTGATGAAGGTAAGAATCATAACCGTCATCATCGGCGGTACGGATACCGGAAGAATGATATTCCAGAAGATCCGGAACACGCCGGCTCCATCCACAATTGCAGATTCTTCAATTTCATTCGGAATCGACTTCATAAAGCTGCTGAGTATAAATACCGCAACTGGCGTCTGGAAGGCGATATACGGCAAAATAATTGAAGCGTGCGTATTGAGAATGTGCATGTTTTTGAAAATAAGCATGAGCGGCAGCAGCGTCGCTTGCATCGGGATCATCATCCCGATCAGGAACAGCAGCAGTACGACTTGGCCGTATTTCCATCTGAAACGGCTGATTGCGAATGAGACTAGCGAGGCCAGCAGCAATACGCAGACCATCGTGACAAGTGTTACGAATACACTATTGCCCAAATACTTGAAGTAATTACCGGACTCCACTGCCGTCTGGAAGTTCGCCCATTGCGGTGACTTCGGCAAGGAGAAAAAGCTGCCGGACAATATTTCTTCATTCGTTTTCGTCGAATAAATTAACAGCCAGAGGAGCGGATACAGCTGAGTAACGAGCAGCACGCCGAACAAGATAAAGACTAGTGCTTTGCCGATGCTGAATTTGCTCCGTGGCTTCATCTTTGCAGATGGTTTGATCGCACCCGCTTGCGCAGCCTGATTCATGGCAGTTCCCTCCTCCATTACGTATATTTCCGTTCTAAGCGGTTAAAGAGCAAGTTGATGAAGAATGTAGCAACGAGAC
Organism: Paenibacillus radicis (ex Gao et al. 2016); assembly: GCF_014641555.1. Taxonomy (GTDB): domain Bacteria; phylum Bacillota; class Bacilli; order Paenibacillales; family Paenibacillaceae; genus Pristimantibacillus; species Pristimantibacillus radicis. Next base: position 373,000 of record NZ_BMHY01000005.1, on the reverse strand, counting down.
AGAGTACAACCAGGAAGGCTGCAATCGAGCTGCCATAGCCATATTTCATCGACAGGAACGACATGTTGTACATGACCGTCGAGATTACGTCGGTCGCATGAGCCGGACCGCCGCCTGTCATAACCATAATGAGATCAAATGATTGTAGCGAACCTATAAATGCAAGAACGATCGAAATTTTAATGATCGGAATATTCACCGGTAGGGTAATGTGCCAATCGGCTTTAAGCCCTTCAGCCCCGTCAATTTTTGCAGCTTCATAAATGTCTGAAGGTATGTTTTGAATGCCTGTAAACTGAATCAATGTATGGTAGCCCAGGAACTGCCACACGGCTACAAAGTACAAGCTGTACATGGCCACGCTTGGATCAGTCAGCCAAGAATGTGTCCAGGATTGCAGTCCAATCGACTCCAGAACCTGATTAAGCATGCCGCCCATCGATGCCGGGTTGTAGATTGTTTTCCACAGTTGGCCGATTACGACAACCGACAGAATTGCCGGCAAGAAATAACTCGATACGAGAAAGTTCGGTTTTTTAACGAAACGGTTAAGCAGGATGGCCAGAAACAAAGCCAAAGGAATTTGAATACACATCGATACAACCGCGAACATTAAAGTCCGTTTGACAGCCGGCCAGAACACCGCGTCATGGAACAGCATTTGCTTGAAATTTTCTAACCCGATAAATTTCGACTCGCCGATTCCGTTCCAATCCAGCAAGCCGCTGTACAGGGATACGAGAATAGGGACGAATACGAAACAGACATAGAGCAGTAGACACGGCAATACGAACAGCGCTATCGTCCACTTCGATACTCTTAGTACGTTCATCTCGCGCTCCTCCTTGAATGACTCATGTAAGCGTAAGGAGCGAAGGGATTTCTTGCTTTCGCAAGGCACCCTTCGCGCCGCGCTTCATTTCTCTTTGTAATGGTTCTTATTTGTTGCTTTCGTACGCTGTTTGGTGCTCTTTCGCAACGTTAGCTGCATCGTTTTTCTTAACGAACAGGTTTTGGATCGAAGTCAAGTGAGCTTGTGCTGTAGCAGGGTTCATTGTGTTATCGAACGCAATGTCGCCGCCTTTAACGTCTTTGAACATATCCAGAACTTCCATTGCCATGTCGGAGTAGCCGGCAGCTTTGAAGTCGCCTTCTACTTTTTGTGCAAGACCTACAGCGCCTTTAGCGGAGAAAGTCTCTTTAGGGAAGTTGATCATGAAGTAGTTCAAGAAATCTTTTGTTTCTGGCAGATGTTTGCTGTCAGCGGAGATCGCGAACGCGCTGCCTGGAGCAAGCATGAATTCGTTAGGGTCGCCTTTGCCGTTTACAGTAGGGAACTTGAACACGCCGGCTTTGCCGTTGATGGACGAAGTTTCAATACCGCCTGTTGCCCAGCTGCCCATGTAGTACATAGCCGCTTTACCTGTTTTGAACAGGTTCTCGCCTGCGTTGTAATCGAAGGAAGTTGCGCCTTCTTGGAAAGCGCCTGCTTGAATCAGGTTTTGGAAAGCGTCTGCTGCTTCTTTGAAAGCAGGATCTTCGAACGTTTTCTTGCCGTCAAGCACTTCTTGCAGGAAGCCAGGACCGTTTGTGCGAAGCAGAACGTTCATGAACAAGAACGAACCTGTCCAGGAATCTTTCTCGCCGATTGCCATTGGCTGGATGCCTTTTGCTTTCAACGCTTTAACAACGTCAACCATTTCTTCGAACGTCGTTGGCACTTTCACGCCAGCTTGCTCGAACAGTTCTTTATTGTAGTACACCAGGCCGATGTTGTTGCCATCTGGCAAAGCGTAGATGTTGTTGTCGAACGAGTAGAAGTCAAGAATGCCTTCTTGGAAAGTGTCTTTCAGACCGTTTTGGTCCAGCATATCGTTCAGTGGAGCAAACAGCTTCGCGTCAACGAAAGGTTTCATTTGAGCGGCCGGGTTAACAACCGTAATATCAGGAACCTCGCGGGATGCCGCTTGTGTTTTCAGCTTCACTTTTTGTTGGTCCGTGTTCAGCGAGTCAAGCTCGATTTTCACGTTTGGATGCTCGTCTTCATAAGCTTTAACGATTTTCTTCATGATGATGTTCTTCGGATCAGTTGGATCCGGGTAGATGTTTTGGAACGTAATCGTTATATTTTCTTTTTTGCCGCCTGTATTGCCTTCGTTGGCTTTATCTGTGCCGCTGTTTGTACCTGCATTGCCGCCGTTGTTGCCGCAAGCTGCAAGGCTCAGAGCCAGCGTACCCGCCATAACAAGCTTCAAAATGCCCTTCATGTTCTTCTTCATTGTTTTATATCCCCCTTATTTGTGGATGTGTTCATTATGCCTTGAACTGGAACCCCTTACAATGCGGGAACTTAGGATAAAAGGTGTGTTTTCTTTAGATCGGCATCTGAAGTTTACCCACCTTGGGAGTATGCCGCGCGCTGTCCCTAGTCCCTGAGAACGACAAAAAACAGGCACAGCGGTCTGGCCGCTATGCCTGTTAGTATGGATTTAGGTATCAATTGCTATGCGATTTTTCTTGCTGTTCCAGTCGAGCTTCATCTTATTCATCTTGCAGAAGTCGCGCAACGGAATCATGACGCCTTCTTTCCGTTTCATCGGTTTGAGCGAAGTAAATTCCGCCTCTTTCCCGTTCAGGAACACCTGAACCTCTCCATCCTCTACCGTCAATCCTTTCAGCTTCTCAATGAGCTGTTTGGACGATTCGCCGTATTTGGAGCCGTTGACCCGGAAGCCGTTCGTCTGGCCTTTGCCGTTAATGCCTTCTTTGACCGTAAAGCTAAGCTCAATACCCAGCTTCTTCATAATAGCAAGCACTTCATCATTATAAGCGCCGTAAGGGAATGCCACCACGCTCATCGGATTGTTCAGCTCTTGCTTCAGAATCCGCTCCGCTTCCGTCAGGTCATTCGTAATTCTCGCCGTGTACTCCGCGTCGGTCTCCATGCGTTTCTCATCTTTAAAATATTGCTTGCGCGTCATCACCGGCTTCTTCAAGCCGTCCTCACGCATCGCTCCATAGCGGTGCAGGTTATACGTATGATTATAGAAGTCCATTCCCGACTTTTGCATTTCGCGCATTTGATCCCAGGTCATCTTAGGAGCCCCGTTCTTATTGTCGCCAACAGAGGATACGATGACAAAATTAACGGCTGGATATTCGTAACGCTTCAAGATCGGATAAGCATCGGTATAGAACGATTCATAACCGTCGTCAAACGTCAGCAGCACCGCATTGTCCGGCACCGTGCCTTCACGCAAAATAAAATCAGCGTACTGCTTGATGCTTATAACATGGAAGCCGTTCGTTTTGAGCAGCTCCATTTGTTCTTCGAATTGTGTATCCGAAATCGCGGACTTGTCTTTCTGCGGGTCCTTGGAAATATCATGATACATCAGAACTGCAACCTGATTAGAGTAAAAAACGCCGTTATTGCCGTTGTCTTGCTTGAGCGCCCATTCCAGCTTCACATTAAACGTACTCTCCAGAAAAGCTGCCGGCACCATCGGCTCGCCTTGATCCACTGTCAGAGCAGGAGGCTGCTTCACTTTCTCGCCGTTCACCGTAAACGTTACTTTATTGTTCGGGCTTAAAGCCGACTCTGAGCATGCGGATAGGATTGCAACTAGGCCAATGACAAGGATGAGTGTCATCCATCTTTGCGGAGCTGCCAGACTGAAGTTTTGCTTTTTTTTCATCAATACAAATTCCCCTTAAAAAATGATAATTGTAACATTCAAGCTAAAGAGGAATTGTTATGCTCTGCATCAAACGACTAACAGATTCCCTAACCTATGAACGGCGGCCAGCAGCTAAAGGTTGCTTTTTTTATTAAAAAAAATTAATTCACCTTTAATTTTACAATTGCAGTTTTTTCAAAACCATGACGGCAGCACCCGCTGCAACCGCATCCTCTTTCAATATCCCTTTGGAAAACAACGGTTTATATTTGGGATAATAATACGTATTCTGCTCGGCCACGCGAATCGCCGTATCGAACATCGTTTCATGCGCGTTGAGCAGCGCCCCGCCAATAATAACCTTCTCCGGATGAAGCACATTTATTAAGTTCGCCAGGCCAATGCCTAAATAAGCTGCCGCCTCGTTGAAAATGTCGAGCACGTCAGCATCACCTTTCGCCAGTGCACGAATCATCGTCTCGAACGTAATGGGCTCTTGGGCGGCGAGCGCCGTTGTATCGCCTTGTTGCAGTGAAAGGTTCGCTGTTCCGGCAACAGAGGACAAAGCTCTCACTTTGCTTTCCAGTGCCTGCAGCGATACAAATGCTTCCAGCGCACCGTAATTGCCGGTATCGTGGAGCCGTGGACCGCCGGCCTGAATAATCATTTGACCTACGGCACCTTCCGTATCCGTTGCCCCGTACACGAGCTCTCCGCCGGACATCATGGCCGACCGCAAGCCCGCTCCAGCATGCACATACAGCATATGCTCGTATCTTTCGCTCCGCAACGCCCAATGCTCGCCAATTAAGGCGGTATTGGCCCCGTTGTCCAGCAGCGCCGGAAAACCAAGCCGCTCCTCGAGCAGGCTGCATATCGGCAGATCACGCCAGCCGCTTGCCGGGAACAGCACCGGGTCGACGATCAGTCCGCGTTCCCGGTCAAGCGGGCCAACAGCACCGACTCCGATGCCGATAATCTGTTCTGAAGACAGCTCATGCTGCTTCAAGAACGATTGAACCGTCTCCTGCACCCGGTCGATGAACCTCTCCGGCGTCATCGTCTCATCCATCGTCCAACGGACGAGCGACAACCGGTTCATATGTAAATCATATAATCCCATGGAAGAGTAAATCCGTGAAATTTCGAGCCCTAATAAATAGCCGCGATGAGCATTCGTCTCATATAAAATGGGAGGCCTGCCTCCCGTCGAGTAACCGAGCCCTTTCTCCTGCAGCCAGTTCTCAGCAATCAGCTCCTCGAGCAGACGCGTCATGCTGTTGATTTTCAGCTTGAATTGCGTCATCAGCTCGGCTTTCGAGACGATGCCGTTTCTGGCGATATAGTCATAAACCTGTTTTTTGGTCGTCATTTTATTCGTCATAATATTCCTCATCCGATAACGGAAATAAATTCCCATTTATTATAACCGAGCGGGACGCTACTAACAATGAATCGATCAACGGTATAATAATTAAGGAAAGGGCATTGTAGTGAGTTGGATGAATTGAATGGGAATGGAATGTGAAGCAAAAAGGGGATTATACGATGAGAATTACAATTTTAGGAGCTACCGGCCGCGTGGGCGGGCGCTTGATGGAATATGCTTTGAAGGATGGACATGAGGTGACATTGCTGGTACGCTCGCCAGAAAAGCTGAGTAGTCCCTTGGAACGGTTAACAGCTGAAGAAGATCATGGAGCCTTCGACAAAGAAAATGCACTGCATCATGCGGCGTTCATCAAAGGTAACGGTCTGGATAGAGTAACGATTATCCAAGGAAGCGTACTGGATGAGGCGGCACTGAACGAGGCCGTAAAAGATGCCGATGCTGTCGTAAGCGCGATCGGGACCGACGGAGGAACCACTTTATCTGTTGCGATGCCGCTGCTGATTGAGGCGATGCAAGCTCATAACGTCTCGCGGCTGATCGCTATCGGCACGGCAGGTGTGCTGGAAAGCCGGGCGGAGCCGGGTTTACTGCGCTATCAATCGAGCGAATCGCGCCGGACGCTGACTCGGGCAGCAGAGGAGCATCATGTAATGCTGCAGGCCATAGAGCAGTCCGATCTGGACTGGACGCTCGTCTGCCCGACCTACCTGCCGGACGGCGAATACACCGGTATTTACCGGACGGAAAAAGATTATTTGCCGATAGACGGCAAACAAATCTCCGTTGCTGATACCGCTGATTTCGCCTACCGGCAATTGGGCAGCGCCGAATTCGTCCGCTCTCGCGTCGGAATCGCTTATTAAACAAGAATTAAACAAGAACATTTACTTTGCTGGCAGCCCTTTTCGCGCGCGTAGCTCCCCCTCATACAGTGCATCGCGAGGGGCGGCTGCATACTACTGGCAATTAACCGAGCAGCGCGGCAATTTCGCTTTCAATTTTTTCCGGTGCATCGTTCGGAGCAAACCGTTTCAGTACACGGCCATCGCGGTCAACGAGAAATTTCGTAAAGTTCCATTTAATCGCCTTGGAGCCAAGCACGCCCCGTGCATTGCTGCTCAGATGATCGAATAGCGGATGCGCTGTCTTGCCGTTTACATCAACTTTTCCATAGAGCGGAAACGATACGCCAAAGTTAAGCTCACAAGCCTCGGCGATTTCCTCATTGCCTTCCAGCTCTTGATTCAAAAATTGGCCGCTTGGGAAACCGAGAACGGAAAAGCCTTTATCATGGTACGTATCATGCAGCTTTTGCAGCCCTTTAAATTGCGGAGCAAGACCGCATTTCGTTGCGGTATTCACAATTAGCAGCACTTGGCCTTTATAAGGCTCAAGCGTCTTTTTCTCGCCGTTGACAGCATCGACCTCAATATTATAGATAGACATATTCAATCGCCTCCTGAATATCATTATTTAATTGGATTAATTAAATTTGTTACAATTAGATTGTATAAAATTTATTGAATGATGTCAATTTTCTTTTGACCATGCATCTCTTCTTCTTAAACGGACTTTGCGGTTTTGACACTTTTGGCTTAGTGGTGCTACAATATGATAATAAATTGCATACAATTTAAAAAAATGATCGCCGCAAGGAGGGGACAAGATGAACGATAAAGACGAACTTTTAAAACTGGAAAACCAGCTTTGTTTCGCTTTCTACGCCTGTTCGCGTGAAATAACAAAGCTTTACCGGCCGATCCTCTCCGAGCTCGATCTCACGTATACGCAGTACATTACGATGTTGGCGCTTTGGGAAAAAGACGGCGTAACGGTCAAAGACTTGGGCGCACGCCTGCTGCTGGATTCGGGCACATTGACGCCGCTGCTGAAAAAGCTCGAAGCCATGCAGCTTATTACACGGGATCGGGATAAAGCAGACGAGCGCAATCTCGTCATCCGCGTAACGGAGCATGGCGCCCAACTGAAGGAGAAAGCGATGTGCGTGCCAGCCCAGCTGTCACAGCAGATGAACATCCCGATTGAAGAGGTCAATTCCATTCGCGATCAGATTCAAGACTTGCTCAGCAAGCTGGAGCCAACGGTTTAAACCCTTTGCTTGAGGAAACCCCCGCCTGACAATTCGTCAGGTGGGGTTTTTATTATCCGGGGCTCGCAGCGAGCTGCTTGGTACTCCACTTGCGGTCTACATAAGACCTTCAGAGGGTTTTAACAGCAACAGCCTAGCTCCTTTTCCGCCGCCATATCGCATTTGCGAGCTACAAAAGACCCTCTCAGGGTCTTATCCCTCTATAAAACCAACTTCCGGCTCGCGTTAAGACCCTCCGAGGGTCTTAACGACTCTAGCCTAGCTCCTTTTCCGTCGCCATATCGCATTTTCGAGC
>NZ_BMHY01000005.1:2010-365321 GCF_014641555.1 Paenibacillus radicis (ex Gao et al. 2016) | reverse complement strand
TAAGACCCTCTCAGGGTCTTATCCCCCTATAAAACCAACTTCTCGCTCGGTTTAAGGCCCTCCGAGGGTCTTAACACCTCCTGTATAGCCCTTTTCCACCGCCATAACTGAATCAAAATGCAAAAATGCAGTTTGTCAGCCGTTTTTTCGACGATTTTGCGCATCAAAATGCAAATGTGCAGTTTGATTGGCGTGAAAGGCCGTTATATATCGAAATGGAGCGATTCCAAATGCACTTTTGCATTTTGAACGCTGTTTTGGGCATTTTGAGCCTCATCAACATGTACTTTTACATTTTGTTTCGCTGTGAGCACGAGAAGGCTAGATACTAGAGTAATTTGGTTAGATCCGGCCGATTTGAGCCGAGTAGGGCAAAGCCAGTTTCGTCTAGTCTGCTCTGTTTTGGTCTGGCTACTCTGGTTTGGTTTGGTCTGGTCTGGTCTGTCTACTCTGGTCTGGTCTGGTCTACTCTGCTCTGGTCTGGTCTGGTCTGGTCTGGTCTGGTCTGGTCTGGTCTGCTCCGCTCTGGCCTGCTCTGGTCTACTCTACTCTGCTCTGCTCTGCTCTAGCTCGGTTTAGCCAATCCAACACGATCCTCACGGACCAACCCGTCCAGGCCGGCCCAGTTTCAGTCCCGTCCAACCCCAACCCCGTCCTAGCCCATTTTTCTCAAACCCGTTGACATCGAATCCCATCGCCTGTATAGTTGATTACATGAGTAACCAACCACTCCACTAAAGGGTGGCTAGGAGGTGAGCAGCAAATTATGGTTCTTTCCATTGACGACAGCCGGCCGATATTTATGCAAATCGCCGAACAGATCGAGGATGACATTATAGAAGGCAGACTACCCGAGGAAGCGCAGGTACCCTCGAAGAACGAATTTGCAGCCTACCATCAGATCAACCCCGCTACAGCGGCTAAAGGCGTCAATCTCCTTGTAGATGAGGGCATTTTGTATAAGAAGAGAGGGATCGGAATGTTTGTAGCGACCGGGGCGAAAGCGAAGCTGATTAGCAAGCGGCAGGAATTGTTTTTCGAGCAGTATATCGTCACGATGATGCGGGAAGCGGAGAAGCTTGGCATTACGGCGGAGCAACTGATGAGCATGATTCAGAGAGGGGATGCGTCCAAATGACGAATGTAGTGGAAGTGAAGCAGCTGACGAAAACTTACGGCTCCGTTCAAGCGGTAAAAGGCGTCAGCTTCAGCCTCGAGCCGGACAAAATTTACGGCCTGCTGGGCCGGAACGGCGCAGGCAAAACGACGATCATGCATATGCTGACCGCACAATTATTTGCGACAAGCGGCGAAATGAAAATTTTCGGCGAGTCGCCCTATGAGAACAATAACGTCCTTACTCAAGTTTGCTTCATCAAAGAAAGCCTTAAGTACCCCGACAACTACAAAGTGATTGATGTCCTGGAGCTGTCGGAATCGCTCTTCCCGAACTGGGACCGGGAATACGCCTATTCGCTTCTCCAAGATTTTCAGCTGCCGCTTAAGCGCCGCATCAAGAAGCTGTCGCGCGGCATGCACTCCTCACTTGGCATTATTGTTGGGCTTGCCAGCCGGGCGCCGCTGACGATTTTTGACGAGCCTTATCTCGGTCTTGATGCTGTTGCCCGCTCGCTGTTCTACGATCGGCTGCTGGAGGATTATTCCGAAAATCCGCGAACAGTCATCCTTTCCACTCACTTGATTGATGAGGTAAGCCGTATGCTGGAGCATGTCATCGTCGTCGATAACGGCAGCATCATACTAAACGAAGATTCCGAGGAATTGCGAAGCGCCGCTTACTCTATCGCTGGTGCATCCAGCATCGTGGAACCATTCCTCACCGGCAAAAAGATTATCGCCAAGCAGCCGTTCGGCGCTTTGGTCAATGCCGCCGTTATGGGCAGATTGTCTGCCGAGGAACGCAAAAAAGCCGAGTCACTGGGCCTAGAGCTAGCGCCGGTGTCGTTGCAGCAGTTGATTATCCATCTGACGAACGGAAAATTGGATGCCAAGGAGGCTGACCGCTCATGAACCGCCTATCCAGTGTATTGAAAATGCATTTTAGAGACAAAGCGACGTGGTTTATCATTCCCTACGCTGTGCTTGCATCCAGCTTTCTAGTCAATCTCATCGTCGGCTACATCTCCCAAGAGGAAATTACAACGGGCGGTATCATGTCCATCTACGTCTACTTGTTCGTTATGGGCATCACTGTCCTGCCGCAAACCTTCAATTTCGCGCTCAGCTTCAGTGTCAGACGGCATGATTATTTTACAGGAACGGCTTTGTTCGCAGCAGCGAACAGTCTCTTCATCTCCGTCATCTTGCTCGTGCTCGGCGCTATCGAAAAAGCGACCGCAGGATGGGGTACTCATCTGCACTTCTTCAGCCTCCCCTATCTGAACGAGGGCTCGATTATCCAACAATTAATCGTCTACTTTATGATCATTATTACGCTGTTCTTCAGCGGGTTCACCATTGGCAGCATCTATCGCAAATTTAAAGGAATTGGCATGATCGTTATGGCCATCGTTGGCGTCGCAATTTCCACTGTACTCTCCTTTTTGATGACCCACTACAACTGGTGGAAATATATTTTCGCCTGGTTCTCCGATAAAACTGCACTGGATATAGCACTTTGGCTGATCCCGATTACGCTAATTTACGCCCTCGTATCCTACCTGCTCTTGCGCAGATCAACCGTATAACCTTATCTACCCGCGAAAAACCCTTTCCGCCACGAGCTGAGCCTCACTCATCTCTGGTACAGAAGGGTTTTTTTTGCATCCCATAACGGCCCTCCCGCACCCAACAACATGAGTACACCATTCGTTTTCTTATTTCGACTGGTCTATAATAAAGGGGTACAGCATGCGCCTACTACTACATACCCAGTGAAGGGAGAACGATATACGTTATGAAAGAAGAGATCATTAAAAGGCTCACGTCTTATGTTATTGTGGATACGCAATCCGATGCCGAGAGCGAGACATGTCCGACAACGCCGGGTCAGCTTGTGCTGGCCAACCAGCTGGTCGATGAACTGAAGGCTATCGGCATGGAGGATGTAACCATTGACGACAATGGATACGTGATGGCAACTCTGCCGTCCAACACAGACAAACAAGTGGCAACGATCGGCTTTCTGGCCCATGTCGATACAGCTACCGATTTCACCGGCACCAACGTCAAACCTCAAATCATCGACAACTACGACGGTAAGGATATCGTTCTGAACGAAGCGCTTGGCGTCACGCTTTCCACACGGGAATTTCCCGAGCTAAGCGGCTACAAAGGCCACACACTCATGACGACTGACGGTACAACGCTGCTTGGAGCCGACAACAAGGCCGGCATTGCCGAAATTATGACCGCAATGGCTTACTTGATCCAGCACCCGGAAATTAAGCACGGCAAAGTGCGCGTGGCTTTTACTCCGGACGAGGAGATCGGTCGAGGCCCGCACCGGTTCGACGTCGCCGCTTTCGGCGCCCGTTATGCCTATACGGTAGATGGCGGTCCGCTCGGCGAGCTGGAATACGAAAGCTTCAACGCCGCAGGCGTAAAAATAACGTGCAAAGGCACCAACGTTCATCCCGGCACCGCCAAGGGTAAAATGGTTAATTCCATCAAGATCGCGATGGAGCTGCAGCGCAGACTGCCAGCCGAAGAAACGCCGGAGCTTACGGAAGGCTACGAGGGCTTCTACCATCTGCTGTCGATGCAAGGCGATGTCGAGCTGACCAAGCTCAGCTATATCGTCCGCGATCATGACAAACAAAAGTTCGAAGCACGCAAAGCGTTCCTGTCCAGTGTAGTTGCCGATCTTCAAGCCATCTACGGTGCCAACAGCATCGTCTTGGAGATGAATGATCAATACTACAACATGCGCGATAAAATCGAGCCGGTTATCCATATCGTCGAACTGGCGCGTGAAGCGATGGAATCCCTCGGCATTAAGCCGATTATTAAGCCGATCCGCGGCGGTACAGACGGCTCACAATTGTCCTACATGGGCCTGCCTACTCCGAATATTTTCACAGGCGGGGAGAACTACCACGGCAAATACGAATACGTCTCGATCGACAACATGGAGAAGGCGGTTAACGTCATTATCGAGATCGTCAAACGTTTCGAGCAGCAAGAACAGCAATAATAGCAACAACGTTCACCCGCAACCCGCTAGGTTAAAATGGGCAAAAGAAGACGGCTCCCTCGCCATGAGGGAGCCGTCTTTTCGCTAGAAAAAGCGCCTTTTAACTGAGCTTTACCGCCCGCAAAATCAGCAGAACCGCTTCGGCACGGGTCGCCTTCGCTTGCGGCTCGAACCGGTTCCCGCCTCTTCCATCGACAATACCAAGTTGGTGAAGCGATTCAATGGAGCTTTTCGCCCATTTCGGAATCAAGCGATCGTCCGCAAAGCTCGTCGACGAATAGCTGCCGCCCGAAATGGTGAGCATACGGCTGATAATGACTGCAATTTCCGCACGCGTAATATTGGCATTCGGACGGAAGGTTCCGTCCTCATAGCCGGATACCAGCCCCAGGCGAACCGCTTTGGATACAGCTGCCTGCGCCCAAGAACCGATATCTGCTCCGTCACGGAAATACGGGGTCGGGCTGTCGCCTATCGGTCCTTGCGTATTCATCACCATGACGACAAATTCAGCCCGCGTAATGGAGGCATTCGGGCGGAAGCGTCCGTTAGGATCGCCTTGCACGATGCCCTTCTCAGCTGCTTCGCGAATGCCGACTGCCGCCCAATGCCCGGTGATATCCGTGAAGCTAACCGGCGGCTTAGGCGGTACATAATCGCGGGAGAATACCGCATAGATCGCTCCAGTCGTTACATTACGCACATCAACTTTGATCCGATTTCCGTCCGCCTTGCCCCCTAGCTCCGTCCACCGCTTGGCGACCGGATCATAGCTGAATATGCTGCCGACTTGATCGCTGCGCAGTAGTCCGCGGTCATAAGCGATGGACAACTGTACCGGCTCGGCGTAAGACGTCGCGTAGTCTGCGCCCCACTTGAAGAAACCGCTCAACACATTATAGCCTGCACCATCCATGCGATCCGGCTTGGAGGCTGTCTCCAGCTGGTAGCATAAATCCCGGCCAGCCGCACCCGACGGAATGTTCACGGAAACTTGATCCGATAGATTCAATACGGCTGATTTGCCTGCTACAACTGTTGTTCGTCTATTAATTGAACACCAGCTTTCCTCCGAATTCGAGCGGATATTAGTCACTTGAACCAAGGCAACCGAAGCATTGCCTGCTGTATCCTTGGCATAGACCGTATATAATCCGTTCGAATAGGCCAAGAAGCTGTTTGCGTTTTTAATATCCGTACCCTTGGATGTGAAATAAGCAGCATCACGCTGACCGCTGTCCCATTTCAGCTGTGAAAGTGCATTGCCTTCGCCCTGCAGTGTTACCGCAATATAGACTTGCACCGAGCCCGTTGTCGTCGTCTGTGGACTGATGGACGTCTGGATAACCGGCGCCACTTTAATAATATTGGTGACCGAAATGGTACTTACCGATTCATTGCCGTAGGAATCACGGGCATAAACGGTATACACACCGTTGGAGGTCGCCGCAAATTTGCCGCCATTGGCAATCGAGCTTCCCCTATTGTCGAAATAAGCAGCGTCACGCGTGCCATCCGCCCACTTCAACTGCGACAGCTTCGCACCAGACGCTTGCACCGTTGCTATAACGGTCACATCCACCGAGCCGTTGACCGGTGCTTGCGTGCTGAGAGCGGTCGAGATCAGCGGCTTGTTGCCAATTCCGATATTGCTTACTTCGATCGTTTTGACCGCGGCATTCCCGGCTTTGTCCAGAGCGTACACGGTGTAGACGCCGTTAGAGGTCACTGAAAACGAATTGCTATTCCGTATATCCGTACCCTGCGCGGCAAAATAATCGGTATTGCGGTTGCCCGAAGCCCATTTCAACTGGACGAGTGAATTGCCCGCGCCTTGCGCGCTGGCATTGACAGTTACCTTCACCTGACCGTTGGTTGGGGCCGTCGTATCCGGCGTTAATTGAATGACCGGCTGTCCCGTCCATATATTCGAGATCGCAATCGTCTTCACCGCTTCGTTTCCATACTTGTCGCGTACATAGAAGGAATACGTACCGTTTGCGGTAAAAGAAGTCTTGCTGCTTCCCGTTATATCCGTCCCGCTATTTGAGAAATAAGCGGGATCACGCTGACCTTCCGCCCATTTTATGGACGCAACGCCGTTGTTTTCCCCTTCCAGCTCGGTCTTCACCGTCACTTGAACCGGCTTCTGCGTCGGTTCCGTTATATCCGGAGTCAGCGTAAGCGACACCTTGCTCGCCCATACAAATTCATAAGCGCCGATATCGACCGTCCCGTTAACAATTCGCGCCCGCCCGCTTCTATCCGTCGTAATGGATGAAAGGTCCGGCGATGCGCCTGGCTGGAACACTGCGTTAGAGCCCTTATCGATAGCAGGAGATTCCTTCTTCGGCTGAAGATAACGGTCCTGATCAGTGAACAGCAGCGGATCCGCGTCGCTGTTGCCCGCGATGCTATTGCCCAGTGCCTCGTTCAGAATGCCGTCCGGCTTATCGTCCTGCACGATGCTGTAGGAGATATCGATCGTGCCGCCGTCCCGGTTCGTTATGCTGCGGAAGCTCTGGTCATTGTTGTTGCCCACGATGCTGTTGCGAAGCAGCGGCCTGCTCGTGCCAGCATTCAGAATGCCGCCGCCCCCATCGCTTGCTTCGTTACTGACAATCGTCACATTCGTCAGCACCGGACTGCTGCTTGCATTGAACAATCCGCCGCCGTCCGTGGCGCGATTCGCATAGAAGACTGCGTTTGTAATGACAGGGCTGCTGTTGTCCTGATTGTAAATGCCCCCGCCGCTGCGGGAAGCACGATTATCGGCGAACGTTACGTTTGTCAGCTTGGGACTGCTGTTATAGTTGGCGAGTCCGCCTCCGTTTACCGCTTCATTTTTCGTGAAAATAATATTGGACAGCGTAGGACTGCTGTTCTCGTTCAGTATGCCTGCTCCGGTATTGATCGTTTTATCCGATGCAAAACCGCCTGTAATCGTCACGCCGTCCAGTATGGCGGTCGCATTCAAATCATTGTTTTTGACGACCTGATAGACGTTGCCGTTTGCTTTGCGGTCCCGGTTAATATCGGCGCTAAGCACGGTTTCATTCGCCTTGAAGTCCCGGTTAGCCAGTGCGGCTTGAACGGAAGACACGTCTCCGATTTTCTCATTGCCCGCAAAACCTCCGCGAATTGCAACGCCGTTCTTCAGCTTGAAATGGCGCGTCCGGCGATCCCTGTCTTCCTGATGTTCACTTGGATAATAAGTACCCTTTGCCACCCAAATCTCTATCCCGCTGTTCTCCTCCGTATCCGATAATGCGTCCTCCAAATCCCGATAGGCGTTTTCCCAGCTCGTTCCGTTTTCTCTTCCTTTCGCGTTCGCGTTTACATATACGATGCCGCCCCCGGCATCCGCCGCCTCAACTGGCCCTCCAAACTCTGGCCATACGCCTAAGCCGACAATCAAAGTGAAAATAAGGCTCAGACAAACGAGTTTCTTCCTCAACTTCGCTCTACCTCCTTATCCTCTTTCCGGACATGCCCTATACGATTCGTAACATAGTCAGTCGTCTATGACCGTTTACCCGGTATAATTGATACGAATCGTATTTGGAAATTGTTGCGGCGTTTTGAAAATAAATATTGTGCAGTGGAAAGGACAAGCAGTTATCAGCGCTCTAAATTCATTTCATAATTTGTCGATTATTGGAATTAAATGAACGTAAAAAAAAAACGAGTCCCAGCCCGATCGCTAGAACTCGTTTCTATTACAGCTACAAGGGTCTTTCCACCGTGAAAATATCGCCGAGGCCGGCATAATCATGACCGGCAAGCCGGCTTACCGGCTGAAGCTTGCGAGGATCGATATGTCCATTCTCATCATACAATGAATCGGCGATATGATAGGCGACAACCCGCCCGATAAGCAGGTCGCAGGCTGGTCCGCCTTCCGCATCGCCACCAAGCTCCAATGCTTGCTCCAGCGTGCATTCCATCCGAATGCGGGCTTCAGCTACACCAGGTACTGCGATTCGCACGCTCACAACGGGAGTTAGCCCTGCCGCTTCCACTTCGCTCTCATCCGGCGGCAAGCTTGCCGCCGTTGCATTGAGTGGCTCCAGGAAGGATTCGTCGGCGATATGCACGACAAATTGTCCCTTCCCTATGGCGTTGCGCGCCGTGTCCTTTCTGTCTCCGTTCTTTCGTTGTACGGAAACGGAGATCAGCGGCGGGTTCGAGCTGACGATATTGAAAAAACTGAAGGGCGCCGCATTCAGAACTCCCTCTTCGGACAACGTTGTGACAAAAGCGATAGGCCGCGGGATAATGCTGCCAATCAACAGCTTATAGTTGTCACGGGAGCTTAAACCCGACGGATCGATCATCACCATAACGTTTCCCCCTTTAGCCGATCGTCTCCCGATACCAATTGGCGGCAGCCGCCACCTCTGTACCGGTCAACTGATGGCCAAAACGCTCCCAATGTACGTTAACCGAAGCCCCTGCCCCAGTTAATAAAGCAGAAAGCTCCTCCGTCTCCTGCGGCGAACAGATCGGGTCATTGCTGCCCGCTCCGATGAAGACAGGAATGCCCGTTAGATCCGGGAGTTCGATTCCGCGCAGCGGCACCATCGGATGATGCAAAATCGCTCCGCGCAGCGCATCTTTGTCATGGAACAACAGGCTTGCTGCAATGTTCGCGCCGTTCGAATAACCTGCTGCAATGAGATTAAGGCGGTCAAATCCATATTCCTCTGCGGCTTGATCCAGAAACTCGTTCAGTTCCTTCGTCCGGAAGATCAAATCCTCGATATCGAATACGCCTTCGGCCAACCGGCGGAAAAACCGCGGCATGCCATTTTCCAATACGTTGCCCCTTACGCTAAGCACTGAAGATGCAGGGGAAATCGCCACTGCCAACGGCAACAAATCACTTTCCGTCCCCCCGGTTCCATGGAGCAGCAGCAATACAGGAGCAGACGGGTCCTTGCCCTGCTTGAAAATATGCTTCATCGTCGCTGTCATTATTGATCCTCCTTCAATACACGAACTTCAATCGGCGGCAGCAGCTTCACAATCTGATCGCGGTGCTGCTCGTACCATTCCGGCAGCATTAATTTCTCGCCGAGGCTTTCTTGCTCCTCATCACGCGCAAAGCCCGGAGGATCGGTGGCGATCTCGAACAGAATGCCGCCCGCTTCACGGAAGTAAATTGCATTGAAATACTGACGATCTACGATCGGAGTCGGCTGATAGCCGCTAGTTTCTACCTGCGTTCTCCAGCCTTCATGCTCCTCAAAGTCTTTTGCACGCCATGCGATATGATGGACCGTTCCAGCGCCGCCTGCACCCGCTGCCATCGGCGTCACGTTCACATCAATAATATTGCCGATGTCGCCAAACGATTGGAACCGCGCGAAGCCGTTCTCTTCGCCGACTTTCGTCAGGCCCATTACATGCTCCAGCAAATGAGCGGTACGGCTAGGCGCCAAGCTGTATAATACAGCGCCGCCGAAGCCTTTGATCGCTTTCTCAGCCGGAACACCGCCATAGCCCCAAGTGCTTGCCGCGCCTTCTTGACGGGCAACCAGCTCCGCATGCATGCCATCCGGGTCATCAAACTGCAAATACGTCTCGCCGAATCTTATCGTTTCCGTCACTGCAATATTGAATTTCGCCAGTCTTTCCCGCCAAAAATCAAGTGAGTCAGCGGGGACAACGTAGGTTGTAATCCCGACTTGGCCAGCGCCGACACGTCCAAGACGCGAGCCTGCCGACGGGAAGAACGTAATAATCGTTCCCGGGCTTCCCTGCTCATCGCCGAAGTACAGATGATAGACTTCCGGCGCATCGAAGTTGATCGTTTTTTTAACTAAACGCAATCCCAGCAACCCTGCATAAAAGTCGACTGTCGCCTGCGCGTCCCGTACAAAAGCGGTAATGTGGTGAATGCCTGCCGTTCTTAGTTTCGTTTGTTCTGTCATTACGATCCACTCCCTTATGGTTGTCGTTCTATAATTGTTCCTTTGTTTACAGCTATCTATGATTCTATGATTCAGCGGGCGAACAGCTACTTATAGCTGCTCTCCGCGAAACGTCCAAGCTTCTTGAGCAGCGTACTCGCGGCCCGCTTCTCCTCTGCGGTCAGTCCGTCAACCGCACTGCGGATAACGTCTGCATGAGCAGGAAAAACTCCCTCGATAAACCGCGTACCTTCTTCCGTTATTTCCGCATACGTTAATCGGCGGTCCTCGGTCGATGCCTTGCGGCATACCAGCTTCTTCTTCTCCAGCTTATCGACCACATAAGTAATGTTCCCGCTGCTCATCAGCACCTTGCCCCCGATTTGCTGCAGCGGCTGCGGCCCCTTATGATACAGCAGCTCTAGTACGCCAAACTCCGTCCGATTCAAGCCATGCTTGCGAATGTCCCGGTCGGCATGCGCATTCACCCATTGGCTGGCCCGGGAGAGCGCAATGTACAGCTCCAGCGATTCATCTTTGTTTCGCGCCATAGCGATCGACCTCATCTCTCATGCCGAATTGTCTTAATTTTTATTATCTTAAATTAAAGATATATGATATTGAGATAAATGTCAACGATACGATTTTTACTTTTTTTATAACTGTCTCGCATACGAATCCGGTGACACCCCAACCAGCGCTTTGAACGCTTTTATAAAATGTGCCTGATCGAAAAAACCCAGCTCCGCCGCCAGCGACGACCAGTCAACCTCCTTGCCTCCGGCCGCAAGTTCCGCTGCTTCCAGCATGCGATAGCGCTGAATGACCCATTTCGGAGATACGCCAACATATTGGTTGAAAAGGCGCTGCAGCGTTCTTTTGCTCATACCGAGGCCATCCATAACATGCTCGACCTTGGTCATCTGACGCTCCGCAATGATTCGATCGATAATCGCGCAAATTGCTGCAATATTATCGTCTACGACAGGCAGCCGCTCCAGCAGGAAACGTTCAAACACACCGATTCTCCCGGCGTGATCGGGCTGAGAGAGCACCTCATGCTCAAGCTCTGCTGTCGAACAGCCGAATACATCCTCCAGACTTGCAGAGCTATCCGTCAGATCGCTGACGGGACGACCCCCATAGAACGGATAAAAGCCTCCCGGCAAAAAATGAACGCCCAGCACATGCCCGATCCCCTCCAGCATATGATACGACCTTTGACGCTCAACGCCGAAGATGCGGGTCTGGTCCTTCTCGAATACGAGATTGATGACCGGATTTTGCAGCACTTCCTGCTTGTATGGCGGCTCTCCCGTTAAATCCCATTCAATCATCCAGTAATGACGGATGAAAGGCCGTAATTCCACGCACGGCTCATATCTTGCGACTTGAAATTTACGAGTAGTCCGATATAGAATGCCTCTGCCTGCCAGATCCTTATGCACCTGCTGCTTCTGCGATTGATTGAATTGCTCCACCGATCCCACTCGCCCTTCTTCATATCTGTCGCGTTTTTACTATACCGCTGCCCGTCCATTTCTTACAGTTAGAATAGCAAGAACATCCCTTTCAGAAAAGAGGTCATCGCCATCAACCTTCAATTCACGATCTATATTGATGCTTCACCGGAAAAAGTATGGAGCCTGTTCACTACACCTGAGCATACTCGCAAGCTGTTCTACGACTGTGTCCTGCGTTCAACCTTCGAAGAAGGCGCGGCTCTCGAATATGTCGGGCCCGGCAATGACGGCCCGGAGACGGTTCATATTTACGGCAAGGTGCTCCACTGCGAGCCAGGCCGCCAGTTCAGTTATATCGAGCATCCCGGCGCCACCTATTACCCCAACCATGCCGAACTGAGCTGCCGGGTAACCTACACGCTGGAGCCTTTTGGCGAATGTACCAAGCTGACGCTGCTTAATGACGAATGGTCGGAGGGCCACCCCGGCTATCAGAAAACGGTAGATGTATGGCCTATGCTGCTGAGCGATATGAAAACCTACGCTGAGACGGGCAAAACGCTCAATTTAGGCTGGTAATGGGTCAACGAGAACGGAAGAGGAAGCAAAAAAGCCGCCAATAGGCGGCTTTCGATTTTACCGACTATAGACGTCAAATTATTGATCCGCTTGCTCTTCCCAGAAGAGGTCATTCAACGTCTTGGATAGACACCTGCAAATGGCTACGCAAAGACTTAAACTCGGATTATAATTGCCAGATTCAATCAAGCCGATTGTTTGCCGGGACACACCCACAAGCCGGGCAAGCTCATCCTGCGACAGCTCCTTTTCAACACGCGCCAGCTTTAATCTCATATTTTTCGAATTTTTCATAGGCTGGTTCCCTTTCCCGCTTGTCTCCTATTCCTCATCATCTTTAGGCCCCATGGATTGGCTCGCCTTTCTTGCTGCAGCATCCCCAAGCCACAGTATCATCAAAAACAAAGGAATATAAAAAATAATCGAAAACGCAAAAACCGTTAAAAAATACCATAAACGAGTGCTGTCATCTCCATATAAGACGGCGCTTCTCACTCCGAAGAATATCGCAATACCGAGGCCCAGCACAAGTCCGCTAATGATTTGCTTCTTGCTTCGGGACACCCGGCTCCTCCGATCCTGCAGCTCGGCCTCGGCCGCATATACGCCTTTAAAGATGGAACGAAGACCAATATAAAGGCTCGAAACCACTAGAATAATGAGTTCTGTAATGAATAACTTATAATCCGGCCCAAACCGTATGATTTTTACAATAGCCGATACATTACAAATGAGAACGACCAGCCAATAAGCTTCGGCATACATTTTATTCCGCACCTGGTCCAGTCTCTCATCCCCCGTAGATCTTCCCAACCATCCGAAATTCCTCATTTATCCATCACTCCTTTGTTATCTATAGTATGCTATAAATAACAAAATGTAAACTATATCTGTCTTTTTATTTATTATAAATGTCTTTTTTATTAATACACACGAAGAAACCGCCCCTTTCCAGGGACGGCTTCATCTATCTTATAAACTGTTATTGCGAGCCTTTTCCGCCTTTACCAGGGTTCGCTTGGCTTCCGCCTACACCGCTTTTACCTTGGTTGTTGGACGGGCTTTGATTACCCGATTGGCTGCCGCCTACACCACTCTTGCCTTGGTTGCCCAAATTGCCTTGATTGTTCGACTGGCTGCCGCCTACGCCGCTTTTACCTTGGTTGCCGGATTGGCTGCCGCCAACACCGCTTTTGCCTTGGTTGTTCGACTGGCTGCCGCCGATACCGCCTTTGCCTTGATTGTTCGACTGGCCGCCGCCAATGCTTCCGCCTTTACCTTGATTTTCCGTTTGACCGCCGCCAATGCCGCCGCCTTTACCTTGATTCTCAGTTTGGCCGCCGCCGATGCCCTTGCCTTCACCTTCACTGAATCCGCGGCCTTTGAATTGAATACCGCCTTTGCCGCCGCCAGCTCCGCCGCCTGCACCGCCACCAGCTCCGCCGCCTGCGCCACCACCAGCTCCGCCGCCTGCACCGCCACCAGCTCCGCCTCCTGCACCGCCTCCTGCACCGCCTCCAGCTCCGCCGCCTGCACCGCCACCAGCTCCGCCGCCTGCGCCACCACCAGCTCCGCCGCCTGCGCCACCACCAGCTCCGCCGCCTGCGCCACCACCAGCTCCGCCGCCTGCACCGGCACCAGCTCCGCCGCCTTTAGCTCCGGCTTTGCCGCCGCCCTTGCCTACGCCTTTACCTTTGCCCGTACCTTGGCTTTTCACAGCCGAAGGGAATTTGGTTTTACCATACGAGTAAGTAATAGCCTGGAAGGTTTTATTATCCACTGAACCGGTTACCTTAAGGCCGTGTGTTTTTTGATAATGCTTAACGCCCTTCACAGTGAGGGCATCGTATTTTCCATTAATTGGTCCAGAATAGCTGCCTACCGATTTCAACATGCCTTGGATGACATAGACATCCGGTCCTTTAGCGCCTTTACCTACTGCCAAAGTTGTATGCGGCATGCTTACTGCTAAAGTCAGCGCCAGTAACAACGCCCCGATTACCTTGCCCATTGTCCGGCGAGGCTTTTTATTTTTCTCTCGGGAGAGAATGCTCCAATCCCATTTCATGCAAACAGACACCATCCTTCTCTGAGTTGATAATTCTTTTACAACAATGCTTACTATTTCCCATCTTCCCATTTTCATTACGGATTTCTGCTGCGATTTTAAAAAAACTAATTCACGCCATCCATTACACGCAAAAAAGCCGCCCGAAGGCGGCTTACATCAAGTAAAGCAAAAGGAAATCTGCACGCGGGCAAACAGGCGCTTAATCTCCTATACAATTCAATGACATCCCGTGTATATACGATATCAAAATGATTCACACCTTGTTTTCTGCCCCGTGTCCGACAAAAATAGCATTCAAAATGTAAAAGTACATTTTGACAAGCCCCATATAGCCCCATAATGGCCCTCAAAATGCAAAAATACATTTTGAATCACTCGATTTGGGCCAATTAGCTCATTTTAACCCAATCAAACTGCATATTTGCATTTTGATGCGATAAATGGCCGATATAATGACTCACAACATGTATTTTTACATTTTGATTTGTTGCAACGTATGAAAAACCGGACTCCTAGCGGAATAAGTGATTACAAAATGACAACCTCCATCATTAGTTTGTCATGCCCCTGCCGAACTGGAAACCTGCTGCGAGTGTACCCAGCAAAAAAAAGCTGTCGAGACTCTTCTCGACAGCCCTAACACCACCTCAGGGCCGCGGCGCGACTCCACTCCATCATCTATAAAAGCTTTGCTTTTCTCCGGCCTCTGGCGTTCGCGCCGACAACCCCGCCAAGAATAAGAGCAGCTCCGGCAACATGATACCAAGCCAGCACCTCCCCCAGTATAATGACGCCCGCTCCAATTGTCACGACAACGGATAAATTGACAAACACGCTCATTTGCGAAGCCTGAATCCGGCTAAGCGCATAGTTCGTCAAATAGGAGGTGAGAAGCGACGACATCAATCCCAGATACAAGATGGATACAACAAAACGCGGCTCGACGAAAGGTTGAAAATACGTCATCAGCGTTCCTGCCGACACATGCTGCGAAACGGCAATTGCGTTAAATACGATAAAGCCAACGCCCATCATCATATACGTCATCTCGGCGACACTATGCGTCTGCGTCAGCCTCCTTGCCATCACGTTATAGGCCGCAGAAGAAAAGGCCGAAATCAACATCAGACAATAGCCCGCCATTCGCCAGCCATCGCTGCCTGTCTCCCCGCCTGACATGAACACAATAAAGGCGACGCCTCCGACCGACAGCAGAATAAATAGCTTTTGCCAGCCCGTAGAGTGCTCCCGGATAAAAACGGCGGCAAGCACCATCGTCAGAATGGGAATCGCAGCTTGAATAATACCAGCTTCCGAAGAAGAAATGTAGAAGAGTCCAAACGACTGAAACATAAAAAAGAGTGAAGGATAAAATACCGCAATCGGCAGCAGCCTCAGGACGCCAGCCCATGTAAACCGGGCTCGCCCCCGGCCCGCCATCAATAACACATTCGCTGCTGCAAAAGAAACTGTAAATCGATGCGCCAGCAAGTCAACGGGACCAGCGGAGCGCAGAGCGAATTTGACAAAAACGAACGAAAAGCCAATGATGACCGCGTATGCCAACGCGGCACCATAGGCTTTTCCAAGCGAAGATGATCCCTTATCCATCACTTTAGCTAACCCCGATAGCTGTCACGCCATTGCAGCAGACGTGATTCCAACAGGCGAACGAGCGAGTCAGTCAATTTGCCGACGACGGCAAAAATGACAATACCGACGAACACGACACCCGTACGCATGTAGGAGCGAGCATCTTGGATCAAGTAGCCGATCCCTTGATCAGCGCCCATCAATTCCGCGACGACCAGACACAGCCATGCCGTGCTGAGCGACAGCCGCACACCAAGCAAGATATTCGGCATTGCCGCAGGCAGAACCACCTTCGTCAACTGGTGAAAGCGGCTGAATTCCAGCACCCGCGCCACGTCGAACAGCTTCGAATCCACGTTGCGGACGCCCAGAAAGGCATTCACATACAGCGGGAAGAAGGCGCCCATGGCGATGAGCAAGATTTTGGACAGCTCGCCGAAGCCGAACCAAAGGATGAACAGCGGCGTGATAGCCAGCAAAGGCACGGTACGCAGCATTTGGATCGTCGGATCAAGCACTTGCTCCGCACGTTTGTACAGGCCTGATCCCAGACCGATCAGCAAACCCAGTCCTCCGCCCACGAAGAACCCGATCATCGCGCGCAGCACGCTGATTCCAAGGTGATGCGGAAGCTCCCCGGACATCAGCATGTCGTAGAAATCTCGGAAGATCGAGGTTGGCGGCGGGAACAGCTGGC
The DNA here is from genome assembly GCF_014641555.1 of Paenibacillus radicis (ex Gao et al. 2016). Taxonomy (GTDB): domain Bacteria; phylum Bacillota; class Bacilli; order Paenibacillales; family Paenibacillaceae; genus Pristimantibacillus; species Pristimantibacillus radicis. The sequence goes on along the minus strand of NZ_BMHY01000005.1, from coordinate 348,847 downwards.
GGGAGACGAGTCCGTTCACTACGGCCAGTTGCCATACGACCAATACAGCGACAGGGATTAATGCGCCTAGCAAAAAGCGTTTCGTTCTTTCTTTTCCAGTCATACGGATAGACGACCTTTCCTCGTAATGTCATTAAATCTCATAGCTGACGTCCTCGGCTTCCACATGATTGAGCGCACCAAGCACTTGCGTGCGAAGCTGCTGAAACGGTACGCCCACCCGATTGCGCGGATAAGTCAGATCGACCGGAATAACCGCCTTGATTCGGCCAGGACGGGCATCCATAACGACTATGCGATTGGACAAAAAGATCGCCTCGTCGATGTCATGCGTAACGAGAAGCATCGACGTCTGGTTTTGCCGCCAAATATCGAGCAGCGACTCCTGCATATGATTGCGGGTAAAAGCGTCGAGCGCACCAAAAGGCTCGTCCAGCAGCAGCACTTGAGGACTGCGAAGAAGCGCTCGGGCAATGGCCACGCGCTGTGACATGCCGCCCGAAAGCTGCTTCGGATAAGCCTTCTCAAATCCCTTCAGCCGGACGAGCTCTATCATCTCGTCGACCTTATGGCGCACCTCATCGTTTTTCAACGACAAGTCCGCAGCAATATTTTTCTCCACTGTAGCCCATGGAAACAGCCGATGCTCTTGAAAAATAAAACCCTTCTCCTTGCTCGGACCCTTCACGTCGGCGCCATTCAACTGCACTTGCCCCTCGTAGTCGATATCCAGGCCGGCCGCGATTTTAAGCAGCGTGCTTTTACCGCAGCCGCTAGGGCCGATAATCGACACAAACTCTTGTTTTTTCAAGCTCAGATGGATGTCGTCCAGCACATGCGTAGACGTATCCGCCGTACGAAACGTTTTATTCAAATGACTAATTTCCAGTGCCGTTGCAGTCATGTTAAGCCCCCCTGCCATGATGTAAAGTATCGTCCAGATGAATTTAGGGAGAATATTAGCAGACGGCCAAAACGATTGTCAATATGCCTTTTGCTGGGCGGCCTTCCGCAAGGCAGCTTACTTGAAGCTATTGTATTCGCGGATCAAATAGTTCAAAAACTCCTTCTGAGCGATCGAAAAATGCTTCTTCGCCAGCCGTGCCCAGCCGAGCGAAATTGTAGACGGCTCATGGCTGACTAGCGGAATCATGACGATATCCCCGTTCAGCACAAGCGGGTCGTGCATCATCGCATACTCGATAAAGAGCCCGACTGCCGCCCCTTCTGCAATCGTCCGTTTCAGCAGCTCGATGTTGTTTGACGTGAACAAAAGATTGACCTGACCGTACTTATCCATGAAGTCGCCTAGATACCAGTTGGAGAATACGCCATCGATATTAACGAACGGCTGCGCCAGCAAATCCTGCGGCGTAACGCTTTTGTTCATCACCAGACTGGAACGCCGTCCTACGCACACAACCATCCGCGATACATGCAGCGTCTTCATCTGCAGATCCTTCACGTCTTCCGGCTTATGGTTGTCGAGATAGATCAGTCCGAGATCCGTCCGGTCCTCCTTCAAGTCCTGAATGACCTCCTCGGTGCTCTTCGACGTAATCTCCAATTTGACGTTGGGATGGTCCCGCTTGAAGGCGATGATCGCTTTAGTCAACACGGCCATAAAATTCGGACCAACCGAGAAACGCACCTCTCCCTCGGTCAATGAGCTTTTCACAAGCGACTGCTCGCGGATTTCCTCCATCCGGGCCAGAATCTCGAACACCTTCTCGATAATGATTTTTCCCCGGTCAGTCGGTACCGTGCCGAGCCGCGAACGTTTGAAAATCGTAATGCCCAGCTCCTGCTCCAGCTTCGACAGTGACTTGCTAATGCCGGCTTGACTGACGTGAAGCTGCTCGGCGGCAATCGTAATAGATCCGGTACGAGCGATTGCGGCGATATATTCGAATTGCTCAAGGTTCATATGAACACCCCTGACACATAACCTGGAGTTATGATAATATATTTCATAGTTATTTTACTAGATTAATCGGAAATAATACAATACAGATATCCGACCGGAACGATTGGATACTAAAACAACAGCACAAGGATGCAGACAGGGGTTGTAAGCAATGCATAACAAGACCATCAAACGCTCACCGGCATGGAAGTCCGGCTTGATCGTTCTCTCCGTAATTATCGGATTATTAAGTTTATCCGCTTGCTCCAGCAAATCGGCGGCAGACGAGAAGGTAACGGTGAACATCGCCATCAATGGCGGGCTCAACCTGCTTACCATCGCCAAAAACAAAGGATTCTTCGAGGAAGCCTTTAGCAAAGTAAACGCCGAGGTCAAATGGAATGAATTTCAAAGCTCGGTACCGCTGCTTGAAGGCGTCGTCTCCAACCGTGTCGACTTCTCCTTCATCGGCGACGGCACCGTTGTAACCGGCAAAGCGGCCGACAGCCCGTTCACGGTCATCTCCGTAACCGGCGTTGAAGGCAATCAGAACAGCGTAATCGTTAAACCGGACAGCCCGATCAAGTCGATCGCTGATCTGAAAGGCAAAACAATTGCGGTAGCGAAAGGCTCCTCCGGCCATATTTTCCTCGTGAAAGCCTTGGAGAAAAACAGCCTGTCTGAGGACGACGTGAAGCTCGTTCAGCTTCAGCCCGACGAAGCGAATCCCGCTTTCCAATCTGGCAACGTAGACGCTTGGGCGATTTGGGATCCGTTCGTTACGATGGAAACACAAGGCGGACGTGCCCGCATTCTGGAGAGCGTTAAGACGATGGGCTTCATCGCTCCGGCTGTCATGATTGGCCGCGACAAGTTTCTGAAGGATCACCCGGATCTGACGGCATTGTACCTGAAAGTTTATCAGCAAACGGTTGAATGGGTAGCCGGTCATATGGATGAAGCCGTTACGATTCTGGCAACGGAGAAAAAGATGGACCCTGAGCTCGTCCGGACGCTGCTTGAGAACACGCATTATATCAACGAGCCGGTATCGCCTGAGATCGAAGGCGCGATGCAATCGACAGCCGATATTCTCGAAGCGACAGGTACAGTGAAGACGAAGGTCGACATCAGCAAAGTATATGACAACTCCTTTATTACCGAAGCATTGAAATAATATTCGAACGTTACAGAAGGCATCGTTGTGGCTTGACCGCCTCGATGCCTTTTTGATTCCCTTATCCTAATTCCATCATTCAGGAGGCTGCTATTATGAGCACAGCAACAAGAGAAACATCCATTCAAAACTATTTGCACACGACGGACAAAATCCGGGACAAGGTTCAAGGACTGTCCGAAGAGCTGCTGCTTTGGCAGCCCGGCCCAGGCAAATGGAGCATCAACGAAATCGTCGGTCATCTGCTCGACTCCAATATCGTCAATTCCTACCGGATTCGTAAAATCATCTCTGAGCCCGTAACGCCAATCGTTACCTTCGCGCATGAAAGCTGGGTATCGCAGCAGCAATTCAACGATACGAGCGTTGACGAAATGCTGACCGCGTATGAAGCACTAGCTGTTTATAACGGGATTTTGCTCAAGAAGCTCAATGAGGAGCAGTGGCTCCGTTACGGCTTGAAAGGCGAGGAGAAAATTTCGATCGCCCATATCATCGACAGCTTTATTTGCAATCATGTGGAGAAGCATATGGGACAAATCGAACGGAACCTCGCGGCATGGGGCAACCGCAACTAAGAGGAGGGATGATCATGCTGTTAGAGCAATGGCTGGAGCTGGCTGAAGCCCAGCATCCGCAAGTTATCGCATGGAGACGTTATTTGCATCAGCATCCTGAGCTGAGCTTCAAAGAAGCAAGCACTGCTCTATATATAGAAGAAACGCTTCGTTCCTTCGGCAAGCTGACGGTCAGCAGGCCGACACCAACAAGCGTTATGGCGAGATTGACCGGCAAACGGCCAGGCGTTGTGCTGGCCATTCGCGCCGACATCGACGCTCTCCCGATTCAAGAAGAAACGGACCTTCCATTCGCTTCGAACGCAGATGGCGTTATGCATGCCTGCGGCCACGATGGCCACACCGCCATCGCCTTGGGCGTAGCCAAGCTGCTGACGGATCATCTGGCGCTGGATGAGCTGGAAGGCGAAGTACGGTTTATTTTCCAGCATGCGGAGGAGCTTCCTCCCGGCGGTGCAGAAGATATGATTGCGGCTGGCGTATTGGATGGCGTCGATTACGTCATTGGCGCCCATCTGCAATCGCCGGTAGAGGTAGGCAAGGTTGGTGTGGTTGCCGGCCCAATGCTCGCGTCGCCCGACAATTTCACGATTACGATTAAAGGCAAAGGCGGTCATGCCGCCGAGCCGCACCGGACCGTCGATTCTATTGCGATCGGGGCGCAGGTTGTAACCAATCTGCAGCACTTGGCTTCCCGCCATTTCAGCCCCGTCGATCCGCTTGTCGTCTCCGTCACGAAATTTGCCGGGGGCCAGTCGCATAACGTCATTCCCGGCAGCGCAGAGCTGTGCGGAACGGTCCGCTGTATCGACCCTGAACTGCGCGAGGAAGTACCGCGCCGGATGGAGCAAATCGTCCGCGGCATTACGGAGGCGCATGGCGCCGAATATGAGCTGCAGTATACGTATGGCTATCGCCCCCTGATTAACAACAAGGAAGTAACAGCGATCGTCGCCGAATCAGCTGCGGAGGTGCTTGGCGAAGACGCATTGTATACAATTAAGCCAAGCATGGCTGCCGATGATATGTCCGCTTATATCCACCGTGTGCCGGGCACTTACTTCAATATCGGCGCGGGCAATAAAGCAGCCGGCATCGTCTATCCGCATCATCATTCGCGGTTTACGATCGATGAGGACTCGATGCGTATTGGCGTCAAAGTCTTTATCGCCTCTGCCTTGAGATTAATGAAGCTGCGGTAGACCTGCTGCTGCATGTAACGAAAAAAAGAAGACCTTCCTGTGCCTAAGGCGCGAGAAAGGTCTTCTTTTCTTATTAATCAATATAACCGGCAAGTCCTTTGTCCATGAAATAGTCCATTTCTGCATCGAGAATAGACTCCACTTTCAACTCGTCCAGCTTCACGTCAGGACGGCCTACGATGTAATCGACGAGCTCGTCGCTGTCAATCTCCACTTCTCCGCTGGCGTTCGTTTTGGCACCGTCCATAAATTTCTGCTCATGCTTCAGTACGAGCTGAATGCTTTTCACATCCAATTTCGTCTGCTCTGCAATGTATTGAATCAGCTCTTGCTCGTTTACTTGTTCGTTCCCTTGCTCTGTCATCACTTTCGTCTCCATTTCCTGTCTAAATTGCATTCCGCAGCAGGTTAAGCTTCACCGCTCTTCATTAAACTACTATTGACGCCGCTGCTGAGTCAACCTTTATACGGTTAATATGCCCATTTCCCTAAGTTTCGCCCCTTTGTTCTCTTCACCACCGCTTTATGGCTGAATATGCTGGAGCAAAGAACAGAAGGAGGGCGATCGCTCCGGTATGGCAAAAAAGGTCATTATCGTCGGTATCGAATTCAACAACCGCTCCACCAGAGGCGGTCCTTATAAGGTTGGACTTACGCAGGAATGGATCGAATACCGGATGAACGTTTTTATGAAATATACGATGAACAGCTTGAAAAAGCAAACCAACCAGCAGTTCACTGCGCTTATTCGTTATGCATCCGTTACGGAGGAGCTCATTCAGAAGACGCTGGAGAAGCATGAGCCGCTGCCGGATAATATTCGGTTCGTGCCGGAGGAGCAATATATTGAAGCACAAAAGGAACTCGCGGGCGACGCCAAATGGCTGTATCTTGTCCGCCTCGACTGCGACGATACCTATAAAAAAACGCTGATTCAACAGCTGCACGAGTGGAAGCCTAAAGAAGGAACACGCGCGCTCGTCAACCAGCTCGGTTACATTTATGACAGCCTCCGTCACCGGATTTCCCCGGTCAAGAAGACCTCTCCGCCCTTCTATACTTGGATCTATAAGAGCGTAGACTACTTTAATGGAAAACGATATAAAATCAAAGGCGGACATCCCGCAGTGGTCAAGCATAAGCATGAAATATTGACGAGTAAGGGGAGACGAAACTACCTCGTCGTTGTCCATCAGCGAAATACGCTTAACCAGCGGCTGCTAAAGCGAAAAAACTTTATCAGCAATCGCAAAAGGGTGGACGCGATTCTGAAAAAGTTTATTTAACCGTGAAAAGCCGCCCTCTCACCTGCAGAAGGCGGCTGCTCATGATTAATTGGAGGAGAAATGCTTACTCAACTGCCGCTTCGCACGAGCCTCCGCCCAATTGTAAGACTGCCAGCTGCTGTCTCTCTGTTGAAGCCGTTCTTCTCTGTCTTTCAAGCCTCTTTCCAATTCGGGATGCTTGACTGCGAATTGAATGAGCAGTGGAACGGCATCAGCCGACAACTCATTCAAATACGAAACGTCCGTAACGGTGCTGGTTTTATTAAACCGCTCGATGTTGCGCTCTGCAATCATCCGGTCCATCCCGATATAATTGACCAGCACATAGGCCGCAATGCTGATCACGATATAGAACCGGGCCAGCGGAATACGTGATATTGCAATACGCAGCCCGGCTATAATAAGAAGAACTGCCAAGTAAATCATAAAAGCATGCACTAGAAAACGAATATAGGTATAGCCATAAGCTTGCTCGTAGAGTACTAGCCGCTTATAAGCAGATACGAGCATCACGCCTGAGCAGCTGACGAGCACATACAGCAGTACGTTATTGACCTTAGCGAGAACGACCCGGCTTTTATCGGAAAAGACAAGCGTCCCCAGCATGATGGCAAAATTAATCGAAGTTACGATCACCAGCTCGAAAAACCCGCCCCTGGCGTATTCTGCATACGTCATTCCTTCCGGCAAATGGCCTTTCAGCATGCCGAATAAATAAGAAAACTGAATGACGACAAACAAAATATAGACGGCATTTATCGCAACAAGCACAGTCGCTATGATGAGCGGATCTGCTTTAACACTCGAAGCAGCAGCTTTCGTTTGCGAAGGTACAGCACCTTGCAGCTGAGCTTCCTTCCAATTTGCCGCCAGCCTCGCTCTATGCGATACACGCGGCCTGACAAATCCCCACACATAGCCGAACAATGCAAGACTCAATATAACGATCCACATTATTCTGGCGATGCCTTCCCCTATCGAGAAACTCCCGAATGAATCCGGGATGGCATTCACGATTCCCTGAAAAACGCCGTCTGCGGAACCCAGCAGCGTCGTGACGATTATCAGCAGCGGTCCAGCAATCGCCAGACCGATGAGCACACTGCCTGTCGTTTTTTTATGACGGCTATCTATCTTTGTTGCAGTGGTAAAGCGCAGCAGCGAGAATGCCGTCGCCCAATGACCGAAGGTTTGAATGAAAAGCTGCTCCAGCGTCGCCGGAATGAGCCGGATATCCGACCAGGCTCTCCCCTTTTCCGGACCAAACAAGTAGACGGTATGTAGCGCTATCAGCACTGGAATCGCAATGAAATTTAACCCGTAAAAGATTGGATTGTCAAACAGTACATAGGTCAAAGCAAGCAAAGCGACAGCTGCGAAGCAAAAGTAGTCAATGCCCGTCAGCCTGCGCATGCTCCCCTTCGCATTTCCGAGCAATAAGGCATAGAAGATGCCGATAAATATCGGATAGGAGATTCCAAACGAATGCTCGAAAAATAAATACTGGTGAATACACGCTGCCGCCAGCGCCATCCCTAACGCCCTGAGCGCTCCCTTCCGGTCTGCAAAAGCTTCATCCGGCTTCAGCACAGGCACTTCTTCACTCATTACAATTCCCTCCAGTTATTATGCTATCTAACATCCATTGTAAATGTTAAAATAAGAAGATAAATAGAAATTAACGGAGCAATAGTTTCGTATTTTATAAACGGACAGGAGGTTCGAATCGAATGAAGCTGCATGGCCATTATTTGCGCCTGCATTCCCGGTACGGGGCCGAAGCAGAAGCGGAGCTTACGTTGGATGAATTGGCAGGCGCGCTTGACTGCACGCACCGGAATGCGATGAATGTCGTCCGAAGCATGGTAGAGCATGGCTGGGTAGAGTGGATTTCCAGCCGCGGCAGGGGACGCCGATCGACGCTGCGCTTTCTGGCTGCGCCCGAAGAAATCGCGTCGCAATCGATGCTTAAAGCGATGGCGACAAACCGTCATGCCATCGGGCGGTCGCTTGCACAATTGCAGGGTCATGTACGTTCAGCAGCGCTGCAAGAGCATGTACAGGGCTGGCTGCTCGGTTATTTCGGCCACAGCACCGAGCTGAGAAGCAACAAACGCATAGATACGCTTAGATTGCCGCTCCGCCAGCAGCTTCAGACGATTGACCCGCTGTCCATGAACTTGCTGGCGGAATCCTTTGTTGCCAGTCATGTCTTCGATGGTCTCGTTCGCCGGGCGAACTTTGCGAACTCCGATACGCTCGATGGGAATGTGACGGAAGAAATTTTGCCAGGCATCGCCCATGCTTGGGAGGTTGACGCCAGCCGTAAGCGCTGGACGTTCTACTTGCGCAAGGAAGTGCTGTTCCATAACGGCAAAATCATGACCGCCGATGACGTTGTCTTTACACTGGAGCGGTTGATCGGAACTTCGCGCCGGACGCTGTACAGCGTCATTTTCAAGCAGATACAGGCTGTTCGCGCCCTTCATCCAAACGTAGTTGAGATTGAATTGATTGAACCCAACGAGCTGTTCCTGCCGCTTCTCTGTACAAGCCGTGCAGCCATCGTCCCGAAGGAATTGGGACAGCTCGGCGAGCATTTTGGCTCAAGGCCGATTGGTACGGGTCCTTTTCAATTAACGGAAATGAGCGACGGCGGCTGCGTCTTGGAGGCTTTCGGCTCCTACTTCCAAGGACGGGCGCATTTGGACCGTGTTGAGATCGTGCATGTCCCGTGGGGACTGCCCGAAGAAGCCGCCGAGCCATCATCGCCATTTCACTTAATTCATAATCCGGCGGAAGCCGGAAGCGGCGGCTGGAGTCAGATTCACTCCCGCACGACTGTACGGAAATTCGTCACCTGCAACACGCAGAAGGCAGGCGTTATGTCCGATCCGGAATTACGTGCAAAGCTGTTGGCTTGCCTGCGTGAGGATTCGCCCGCCCCTGCTGTGCACTCCACCGCCATCTCTATTGCCATTGCGACAGTTGAGCCCTATCGTCATGACGCGGAATGGCTGGCCCAGCAGTTGGAGCGGCATGGCTATAGCTGCACTGTCGCTACGGCTTCCGTCGAGGCTTTCAAGGGACCCATTCGTTTGGAATCCGATCTGATTGTCTTCTCGCTGCTGCGCGACCAGGACGAGCAGCTTCGGCAATTCGACCTGTATCAGACGATGTCTGCGCATATCGAGCCGCACACACGCTTAGATATTGAGAAACGGCTCCAAGCGATTGCCCGGCAAGCTGATTCTGAGCTTAGAGCCGAGCTGTTCCGGGACATTGAGGAGCTGCTGATCCGCGAGCATCAGCTTTATATTTTATACGAACGGCCGGTTCAAACCGCTTATATGCCCTCTGTGCGCGGCGTGACCTTCAACTCGCAGGGCTGGGTCGATCTGCGCCATGTCTGGTTTCCTCCAGGGACGTAACAAGGAATGCTGCCCTGGAGGTGCGAATAATATAGGTTACGATGATATCTGCATGCCGAAGGAGCGGTTGGCTTGAGACTGATCATGCCTTGCCTGATTCTCTTAACGAGTGCGATTTACATCTTTGCCATTCCAGACAATCCATTTGCTGTGAAGCTGCTATTCAAGCTCATTCCGATGTGGCTCATTATTGCCTATGCCTGCCTTCAATTCCCGCAGAAACGAAAGCGCTCCCACTGGCTGCTGCTTAGCGGTCTATTCTTCTGCATGCTTGGCGACGGACTGCTGGTCTGGTTCATCGTCGGTCTCGCTGCCTTTCTGATCGGACATCTCTTCTACCTATTCACCTTCGTTAGCGTATGGCGATACTCGCTGCTGCGCCTGCTGACCATCATTCCTTTGTCCTTGTACGGGGTGCTTATGGCCAGCCGTCTGCTGCCTGCAGTAAAAGCTGGCGGGGACGATGCGTTAGTGATCCCCGTGCTCATCTACTTGATCGTCATCTCCCTTATGTGCTGGGCAGCCATCATGACCGGCAACAAGCTGGCAATGTGGGGCAGCATTCTATTTGTCATCTCCGATTCTGTGCTCGCCTGGAATATGTTCGTATCTGATATCGCCCATTCATCCATCTACATTATGACGACTTACTATGGGGCCCAGTTTCTCATCGCCCGCAGTGCGAGGAACATCGCGAGTCCTTAATCAGCCAGCCATCCTATTTCTCCCTATGGCCGCTTCTCGCAACAAATTTAGTACCAGGTATTATTATCTTGTGTTAAAATAGACATAAATAGACAAAGAATCCGACGTGGATGGATTCTGCATTGTTGTGAGAGAACCTACATGAAATGAGGCTATACAAATGAGTGGAATATTGAACGGGAAAAATATAATCGTTATGGGCGTTGCGAACGAGCGCAGCATTGCTTGGGGAATTGCTAAATCACTGCATCGCGAAGGCGCGAACCTGATTTTCACATACCGGAAAGAGCGGTCGTTCCAGAAGCTGTCGCAGCTGCTGGAAGCGAACGGCATTAAGCCGCTGCTTTGCGTATCCTGCGACGTGTCGGATGATGCCAGCATCGAGGCGGCAGCGCAAGAAATTCAAGCGGCAGTGCCTGTCATTCATGGACTGGCTCATTCTGTCGCATTTGCCGATAAAGAATATTTGCAAGGCGAATATGTCGATACGACCCGCGCAGGCTATCTGCAAGCGCAAGATATTAGCGCTTACTCCCTCGTTGCAATGGCGAAGGCTTGCAAGCCGCTCATGACCGAAGGCGGAAGCATCGTGACGCAAACGTATCTTGGCGCAGAGCGCGTTATGAAAAACTATAATGTCATGGGTGTTGCGAAAGCGGCACTGGAAGCAAGCGTCCGTTACTTGGCGGAGGACTTAGGCAAAGCCGGTATCCGCGTTAATGCAATTTCTTCCGGGCCGATCCGCACATTGTCTGCAAAAGGCGGCGTTGCCGGGTTCAACGAGCTTGTGACGACGATGGATGAGAAAGCGCCGCTTAGACGGAATGTCGATCAGGATGAGGTTGGCGACGCCACGATGTTCCTGCTTAGCCCGCTCTCCCGGGGCGTTACCGGTGAAGTGCTTCACGTCGATTCGGGCTATCATATTCTTGGCTAGCTATCTGCCGCTAAACCAACCAAAAAAAATCTCAGGACGACTGCTGCAGCCGTCCTGAGATTTTTTCATATCTTATTTAAACTGATCCGGAAATTGCTTCAAAATGCCCTCCGCTAGAACATTAGCCAGTAAGATAAGATGATCCTGTCCGTCATCATAGATATGGATCGATTGCTCCCATTCTTTGTGAAGGTTGGCTACGACATCCGCTGCGGTGAGCTGCAAATGCTGATACAGCAAATCCTTAAGCTGCTTTTCGCTCCAGTGCGGGTTTAAGCCGCTTAACAAAGCTGCAATTTCATCGGCATTGCCATACCACGCTTTGTTGGCCTGCTGTAAATCGGCTTCGTTACCGCTTTGCAGTGCCGCGAACACTTTCCCGCCCGTCATAATGTGCTCGGTCAGCAGCTTGCCCAGTTGATCGCCTGCCACTTCTCCGTAATAAGGCTTAATCGCATCTCCGATATCCCGTTGATTGCGCAGCAGTCTTGCCAATACCTGCTCTTTATTATCCAAGCCCTCCAGATTGCTGACGATATAGTTATTGGTCCATAACGCATGCTCGATCCATAGCTTTTGCCACTTTTCAAACAGCTTTGCGGCTTTGGGGCTTAAGCATCCCTTATGATCCCGTGTGTGATGGCTTTTCTCCGTATGTGCTTCAGCCGGTATAGCCGAAAGCGGTGCCACCAGCAATAGGGCAGTCAAGCCGTATGGCAGCAGCCATTTCATCCAACGATTATTCACCAATACCCCTCCTCTGCCTGATTTTGAAGAGCAGACGGGTTTATTGTGAACCAAACCTTTCTTTTCATGCATGGCATAACCGGGCGAAAAAAAAACGCCGCCAGCCCAAAAGGCCAGCGGCATTCTATCTTATCCTGCTATTCAAACACAGCAAACTTTAGTTTCTTTTTCTTCAAATATTCGATAATTTCCGGCAAAGCTTCCGCCGTGATCTTCTTCTCATGCAGGACATAAATACCGCCGGACGGATTCGTCTGGTGGAAGTATTTCACGATGTCTGATGCACTTTTGACATGCCAATCCTCCGGATCGCGGTTCCACATGAGCGTCTTCATCCCCAGCTTCTTAACCTGTGATTTCAGCTCATCGGAAACAGCGCCATAAGGCGGCCGAAAAATCGTCGTCGGATTGCCTGTAATGTCTTCCAGCAGCTCATTGGTTTGCTTCAGCTCTTCCGATGCCTTCTCGCTTTTCAACTTCGACAAGTCGCTGTGAGACCAAGAGTGATTGCCTACTGTCATTCCCTGTTCACTGGCATAAGCGGCGGCTTCTTGTTTTCGCTTGGCGTTTTTCCCGATGAAAAGGAAGGTCGCTGCAACATCATTCTCTTTCAGAATGTCGACGATTTGCTCCGTGTATACAGAAGGTCCATCATCGAAGGTCAAGGCGACATAACCCTTTGGCAAGCTGTACTGCATTTTATCAGCCGGGAGCTGCACGATCTCATAGCCCGCCTTCTTCTCCGGCTCTACAGGCTGAGTCTTCTCCCCAGAAGGCATGACCGAACCCTTAGATTCAACAAGCGGCATCTCATTCAATCCGTTCCAGGAAGCAGCTTGCACGATGCCAGGGCCAAAAGACCACGGGGCCGCACTTGCTTCTGTCGACGTTTCATTAGAGCTTGCCGCTATCACCCGATGGATCAACGGATCAGCAGCATCCTCAAACAGCTCGCGATTCATCGTAATGCTTGCGATACATAAAATAAGCGTAAACACGGCCAGTCTCGCAGCAACGAAACGGAATCGCTTGCCGAACAGGCGAAACGGCACTTTTTTCGATTGCTTAAGTTGATCGGTATTTATACTTGCACTTATACTTGCATGTTGCTCTTCTTGTGCGGAGAGAGCCTCTTCACGGATAGCCGTCTCCAACTGCGATACATAGCATTTGGTACATGTAAAAGGCAAATGAAGGCTTGTGTCGCGATTGACCTTTGTCAGACTGCTGTTGAACCTTTTGCCGTACGTATCCCATTTCGGATACAGCGACAGCCTGACTCGTTCACCCGTCCGGGGAACAGCAGCAGAAAGCTGATGGTAGGTATGCTCATCAATATCGAGAACGAACCGTTTGCGCTCTTCGTCTGCCGTGACGCTTAGCTCCATTCGATAATGATCCGGCTCCTGCCGCAGAGATAAGAGCTCGATCATTCGGATTTTATTCGTCTCCATGGTGTATGGACTTCCTCCTGCCGCGTCTCATGTTGATTTACGCTTTAATTGTCTCCGCTTCCGTCCGCTGCCGAATTCGCCTGATTCGCAAACGGCATCGACATGCGATTGGTAAAGTCCTGAATCATATTCGCCAAATAAGCCTTCTCCTGGCGGGTCGTCTCATACTTCTGGCGAAGATGGTTGCCCTCCGCTTCAAGGCGGCTGATACGCTCCTCCAGCTCATTGATTCGCTTATTCCGCTCCGCTTGTGTCTCATTATGCTTCTGCATCAAGCTGCTGTACTTTTGCTGCTCCAGATCGATGACCGCCTTCAACTCTTCGGTCTCACCGGACATTTGGGTCTGCAGCTCACGGTAATCCTCCATCACCTGATCGACCTTCAAGTTTTTCTCGATCAGCTTGTTCTCCAGCTCCAGAATGTTCTTCTCGCGCTCCTCAATGACTTTATTGAGGTTCTTAACGTCGCGATTCAACCGGTCTACATGGTTGTTGGCATGGTTCAGACGATCCTGAAGCTCATGGATGTTCCGATCCGAATGCTGTCTTGCCTGAATAATTTGCTCGACCGAGAAAATAAGGTCCAACGATTTTTTATCCAGATTGGCTTTACTGGAACTGCTCATGACTGCAAATAACTCCGCAGCTGATTCTGTTTGCTCGACCTCTTCCGTGCCCGGCTCGTTGTTCTGCAATTCCGGATCGTTTATTGAGGTTGCCCTTGCCTCTTGATCCGGCGCGCTCGCCGCTGAATCCTTTTTCTTAAAAAAAGGAGAAATCATCGCTTCTATTCACCCCGTTAGAAAAATGTCAGAATATGTCGAACTTTTATACTACTATTATAGAATAATTATCCATAGCCGAAGTGAGACTTTGTATCTATATCTATCAATTCTATCTAAAGTCCTATGCCTAATCGGTAATTGTCAGGTATGTTCAAGCATTTGCAACGGTACCGGGGTCACAAAAATAAAAAAATGGGGCTATCCGTTGAACGGATGCCCCATCTCCCTTGCATGTATATACATACGACTGTATGCAAGCCTTAGCCCGCTATGTTATTACGCTAAATAGCGCTCCACCACGGCTCTTACCCGCTCTACACCTTCCCACATATCGCCTGGACCGTCATAAACAAGCGCTATAGGTCCTTTGTACTGGATATCAGCCAATATCCGTAAGTTTCTTCCAAATTCAACTTCCTCCGGTATTCCGTCCGCGTTAAATTCCGGTTTGGCATGCACATTCTCGCATATAGGCAGCAAGGCCGCCAACTCCTCATGGCGGATCGAACGCTCGAAGTTGCCGAAATCGCCGATCATCCCAATCTCTCCCGCTCCTTTATCCGCCAACGCCAAGCAGTTCGCCGCCGTCAGAGTAAGCGGCTTGAAGTTTTCCGTAATGACGCGAACGTTCCGCTCTTTGGCATATGCTGCGAGCTCCAGCAATTGCTGCCCGGCACGTTCCAGTGCCGCTGCGTCTGTGGAAGGCGATTCTCCCGCCACGATACGAATTCGTTCCGCACCTGCCTGGGATGCAATATCAATCCATTCCTTCGCAAGGCTCATATCGGCTTTGCTGCGCACTTCGTCGGCAGATGAAATATCGCCGTAATCCAGCAGCAACGTGTGAAATGCAATCTTACTTTGTTCGAATGCCTGTCTCAGTTGCAGCAAATAGTCGGTATCCGTGCGCGGGAAGTTGAAGTGACACACATCGACCGCTCCAAAACCCTTCTCTGCCAACACCCCCGGCAGCTCCAGCAGTGTAGTCAGCTCCGGCTGCGGATCAATGTGAACGCCGTGCGTTTGTGCTGCCGCATCCCAGTACGTCCAGCGAAGTGGACCAAGATGGCGGTGAAGACTCCATGTATTCATCGATAGATAGGACATGACCCATGCTCCTCTTTTTTTCCGAATGATATCGTATGTGAGTGGATTCTCGGTTCGTTTTCATCATTGTAGTCATTCGTTTTTGTCCCGTCAATCGAGTTGCCAAACCCGCATAAAAAGACGGCAAAACCGATGTGAAACCGGATCTGCCGCCTCTCTTGGCAACCTATTTTATTAACAGGCGTTAACCTGCGCTCTTCTTTAATTGCTTGCTTCGCAGCTGGCCGCAAGCCGCATCGATATCGGTGCCATGCTCCAGTCTGACACTGACGCTGACGCCATTCTTTTTCATCACATCGTAGAACGCCTTGATCGATTCCTGCTCGCTCCGCTGATATTGACTGTGTTCGTCAACCGGATTGTACGGGATAAGGTTCACATTGACGAGCGATTTGCGATCGCCTTCGCCGATCAACTCTACCAGCTCCAGCGCTTGCTCCCGGCCGTCATTAACATCCTTGAGCAAAATGTATTCCAGCGTAATCCGCCGGCGCGTCTTCTCCAGGTAATAATCAATCGCCGGCATCAGCTTCTCCAGCGGATAGGCGCGGTTGATAACCATGATCTTAGTCCGCAGCTCATTGTTTGGCGCATGCAAGGACACCGCCAGATTCACGCCTGTGTTCATGTCGGTGAAAGCATAGATTTTATCAGCCAGTCCACTCGTAGAGACAGTGATATGTCTTGCTCCGATCGCCAGCCCCTTATGATCCTTGACGACAGTCAGGAAATTAATCAGATTCGTCATGTTGTCGAACGGCTCGCCGATGCCCATGACGACGATGTGGCTAACCTTGTCTCCTTCGCCCGCTTGGTCCAGATGCAGCTGCGCTTTCATAATCTGCTCCACGATCTCTCCCGCAGACAAGTCACGGCTTTTCTTCAATAGACCGCTCGCGCAGAAGCTGCAGCCGATGTTGCAGCCGACCTGCGTCGTCACACATACCGATAAACCAAATTTATGGCGCATCAGCACCGTTTCGATCAAATTGCCGTCCTGCAGCTTAAACAGGAACTTGATTGTGCCATCGACCGACTCCTGCTTCACATGCTCTTCCATTGTTTTCAGCACGAAATGCTCTTCCAGCAGCGCCAGGCAATCGGCATTGACGTCGGTCATCGCCGCAAAGTCCGTTACGCGCTTGCGGTACAGCCAATCCCACACCTGCGCCGCCCGAAACTTACGGTGTCCGCGCTCCTCCAGCCACCCGGTAAGCTGCTCTAATGTTAATCCATATAGGGATGATTTACTCATGAATAATCCTCTTTTCATCTGTTGCCAATCTGCTACTGCCTATTGTCCCAAAAAAGGTTGCCGAAAACAAGTAGGCGAAGCCTCTGATTCGCATTACCTATTCTTGTTCGTGCTCAGCTCTCTATTTCTAATTCTTTAGATTCACTACTATTTTCACAAAAAAGATATGTAAAACAAGGAATTTGTTGGTTGATGTCGAATTGAGTTAGTTCAAATTAGACAACAACTTGGGGGAGAACAAATTCGTGTTAATTAGGCATCATCGTTCTAAATTATTGCTGTCGCTACTAGTCACAACTGTACTCATTTGTTCCTTGTTTGGCTCCGCAACACCCGCTCACGCTGCGGCTATCGTGAACCAGAATCAAGTCTATACGTACGAATCGATGACCAGAGATATGAACGCATTGGCTGCACGTTATCCGGATCTCATCAAGCTGTCTTCGATCGGCGAGAGCGAATATGGCCGGAAGCTCTGGCGAATGGATGTCGGTAAAGGTCCGGCCATTATATTGCTGAACGCATCGCATCACGCGCGAGAGTGGATGACCACCATCCTGCTGATGTCTATGGTCGAGAACTTTGCTTCTTCTTATACAAATAACGATACCTATAATAAAATGGCTGTTCGTGATTTGCTGGATCGCGTCACCTTCGTCGTTATCCCCATGGTCAATCCAGACGGGGTTACGCTTCAGCAGAAGGGACTTTCATCCTTTCCTCCATCGGTGCATGAAAGCTTGATCCGTATGAATAAAGGAAGCCGGGACTTCAAACGGTGGAAAGCCAACGGCAAAGGCGTCGATCTGAATCGCCAATATCCTGCGGGATGGGAGTCGATTCGAAATGCGGCATCATCCAACAGCTATATGAATTATAAAGGCCAGAAGCCGCTGCAGGCTAAGGAAGCAACCGCCATGGCTAAGCTTGCCCGTGAACTGCGTCCGGAGCTTGCGATGTCCTATCATTCTTCCGGCGAAATTATTTTCTGGAACTATCGGACAAAAGCAGAAAATCTGGCCCGTGATCGCGCATTGGCTTCCAAATATGCTTCCATGACGGGTTATTCGCTGGTTGCACCTAGCTCCAATCCTTCAGGCGGCGGTTTTACCGATTGGTTTATTTCTGAATTCGGCCGTCCCGCTATGACACCCGAGATCGGGCGCGCTGTAGGGGACACGCATGTGCCCCTGTCCGAGTGGTCCCGCATCTGGAAGCAGCATCGTGATACGGGATGGATGCTCGCTATTGAAGGCTATGAGCTTTGGCTGAACAAACAAGACGTAAAGTCGAGCAGCGGCGACATCTACCTGCTGTCCTCCGAGACGAGCTACCAATGGCCAAGTCCCGATTCGAAAACGACGGGCACACTAAAAGCAGGCACATACAAGCTTACCCGGACAAAAGGCGATTGGCTTGAACTTGCATCGGGAAGCTCCCGCATATGGATCAGCGGGCGCAATGCGCTGCTTAACGTCACCAAGGCTCCAGAGGGGCTGAAGGTCGCTTTAACGAAGGATACCGGTATCTATACGACTCCGCTTCAGACGAAAGCGACTACTCTATCTTATGCGGACCAGAAACTATCGGTCCAATTCGCCTGGAAGGACTGGTATCAGATACAGACTTCCAAAGGATTGTACTGGGTGAAGGCTAAGCAAGTCTCCATCGTCAAGGAGGAAGAGCCTCCAGTTGTTGAGGAGCCAACTGCGCCAACCGAAGAAACTCCGTAAGAGGAAGTGTTGCAGCCTCCTGCATCCGTAGAGCAGGACAACGTTGTGGCACAGTGAATAATACCCGTGACCGCTTCCCCATAATAGAAGATAACTTTATGGGGAATGGAGGAGCACGCATATGTTGGACAATCTCGAAAGCAGCTATGATTGCGCAAACGCAGGCGACGACCTGCATGCTATAAAGCGGGAGCTTGCCGAGCTTCGCGGCAGCAGCGCCGAAGACCCGGAATCGCAGCTTGCGATCAACCGGCTGGAAAATCAGCTTCTGTTCATCATGAACAAATGCGATATTAATCATTGAGCTGATAAGATGTAAAACAAGCAGACGCCGGTATGTGACCGGCGTCTGCTTGTTTATTTTTATTGTCCCACTGTTCCAGCACGACTCGTCTGCCCCAACTCCATACTCTACTCGAATAAGATCACTTTTTTCTCAAATAAGAAATCAATTGCCGCCCTTGTATACTTTCTTACGTTATCGCCTCAGAAGGCCATCTTTGAGCAGATTATAAGGAAATTTTGCACCTTATAGCGAAATGAATTTCTGTAGCCTCATCTGCACTCTCTTCTCACAGCGAAACTTCCCGCCACGTTCAACGATACTCCTTGTCCAACCGGCCTTAGAACCGTTCGCCCAGTTCCAGCTCCGAAATCACCTCGAAGCCTTCCCGGCGCAGCAATGCAGTCGTAACGCCTACGCCTTCCATGCGTTGATTGTCGAAGCTGCCGTCGTAGATCATCCCGCTTCCGCAGGAAGGACTGTATTCCTTCAACACAATCGTGGTGGCATCATACTTTCGCGCCAGCTCCAGCGTCTTCTGGGCACCATCCAAATATAGCGCTGTAACATCCCCGCCGGATTTCTCTACCACGCTCGCTTTGCCTTCCAGTACATCTTCACCTGTACCGCCAATAATCTCAGCCGGCTCACGCGGCGTAACGAAGCCTCCCAGCAGCTCCGGACATACCATTACCGCTTTACCTTCCTGAACAAGCGATTTAATCTTCTCACTTAAACTATCCGTTCCATTATATCTGCATGCTAACCCGGCCAAGCAGGAACTTACGATGATCACGGTGTTTCCACATCCTTCATATCGAAGCCGTATGCACAATTGAAGTGCACAACGACACCTGTCTATATAGTCCTTTACTTAAATCTTATCATGATTTTAAGCCCATTTGGGCGTTTCCATCACCTTTTGCAGCAAGCAAATAGAAGAAAATACTTAGGCCGCTCCAATTAAAACCCGCTCAACGCCTCATCCAGAACAATTGCCGATGCTCGGCAAGCAGCAATAACAAGAGCTGCAGAGCATGTTGTGGCTCCCCATTAGCCGCTGCCAGATCGAACAAAAATAAGTTCTTTTCATCCGCTTATTTTTCATATATAATGTGCCTTAGACAATTGCAGTTAACGCAGAACTGCGATTTTATTTTAAATATATATGTGCTCGTGTTAATTGCAGAATATAGCGAAGCACTAAACAAAGGAGAGTTCAACAATGGATATTGTAGCAATCGTCTTGCAAAGCTTGCTTGCTTTTGCGTTTTTATTCTCGGGGATCAGTAAAGTGGCAGGGGTTAAAATGCAGGTGGAATCATTCAATCACCTGAGACTCCCTCAATGGTTCCGTGTCATCACGGGGCTGGTACAGCTGATTTCGGTCGCTGCCCTGATCATCGGATACTGGGAGCCAAGCTGGACAGCAGCAGGCGCACTCTTGCTTAGCCTCGTAGCCATTGGCGGATTTTTGGCACATGTGCGTGTGGGAGATCCCTTCAAGAATGATGTACCGATCGTTGTGCTCGGCGTCATTGCTATCGTTCTTTTCTTCCTCCGCCTGTCCGAGTTGTCCAGCTTCCCCGGCTTTAACTAAATGACAGACGAATGCGCTATTCACTCCGGTGAATAGCGCATTTTCATTTCGCGAACAATATAAGAGCTTGCGAAGATTGTTCTTTGTTCCGTGTGCCCATTAGTCCCGCTTATTTAAATAACTATCCTCCAGCACCAAGCTTTTATCCCCATATTCTTTAATGATATGCTGATCGCCCCATGTGCAGAGAGCGTTCAAAATAGCCCGAAGACTGTCTCCATACTCGCTCAGCTCGTATTCCACCTTTGGCGGCACTTGGTGATAAACGATCCGATTGACGATGCCGTCCTGCTCCAGCTCCCGAAGCTGCTGGGTCAGCATTTTTTGCGTAATGCCTGGCATAATCCGTTTCAAATCATTCGTTCTTCGTTTACCATGCATAAGGTGGCAGAGAATCACACATTTCCACTTGCCTCCAATGACTTCCAATGCCGCTTCAACTGAGATGTTGTATTTCTTTGCAACTGCCATTTCTGTAGCCTCCAAGCGCTTATAATGACGGGCACTTTGAAGTGCCTATGTTACTTTTAAGTATCTAGAGTACCGCAAAGTACGTACTATTCAATTTATCAACCTTCCTCCATAATAGCATTTACCGGCCGAGAAATACCATACAGGAGGACTGATTATGAACGCTTTGAATACAAAAAGAAGCACCCTGGCGCTGCTAGCTCTGGCAATCAGCGCCTTCGCAATCGGAACGACAGAGTTCATCAGCGTAGGCTTGCTGCCTCTGCTCTCAGATGACTTGCATATATCGATTCGAACCGCAGGACTCACGGTTACGCTCTATGCTCTGGGCGTCACCTTGGGCGCGCCGATACTCACGTCGTTAACCTCGCGGGTGTCACGGAAAACGCTGCTGCTCGCCATCATGATTGTATTTATTATCGGCAACGGACTGGCCGCCTCAGCGAACGGAATCGCACTGCTGCTTACGGCACGCATCGTATCCGCATTCGCCCACGGCGTATTCATGTCGATCGGCTCAACGATCGCCGCTGACTTAGTGCCCGAGAACCGGCGGGCTAGCGCCATCGCCATTATGTTCTCAGGGCTGACGGTTGCCACTGTGACCGGCGTGCCACTTGGCACTTGGCTGGGCCAGCAGCTCGGCTGGCGGGTTGCTTTTGTGACGATTGCCATTATCGGGGTCATTGCCCTTATCGCTAATGCGCTGCTCGTTCCTTCTACGCTTCGTGCAGGAGTCGTCACACCCGTTCGCGAACAGATTAAAGTGATCACCAACGGACGTTTGCTTCTGGCATACGCCGTCACCGCACTTGGCTACGGAGGCACCTTCGTTGTGTTCACTTATTTATCTCCGCTGCTGCATGACGTGAGTGGATTCGGCGATAAATCCATCGTCGTTATTCTGCTCGTATACGGCATCGCTATAGCGGTTGGCAACATCATCGGCGGAAAAGCGGCAAACCGCAAGCCGGTAAATGCGCTGTTCTATATGTTTGCCGCGCAGGCCGTTGTGCTGCTGGTGCTCTATTTTACCGCTCCCTTCAAATGGGCCGGGCTCGTAACGATTCTGTTCATGGGCTTGCTGGCTTTCATGAACGTGCCGGGACTTCAGGTGTATGTCGTGATGCTCGCCGAACGTTTCACGCCGAAGGCCGTCGACGTGGCATCCGCCTTCAACATTGCGGCTTTTAATGCCGGCATTGCAATCGGGGCATACTTCGGTGGTATCATTACCGAGAGAGTCGGAATTATCCATACCGCATGGGTGGGAGCCATCATGGTAGCCGCTGCTGTACTCATGACGGGCTGGATGCGCAAGCTGGAATCGCAAGACCAAAACAAAAAGAAGGAGGCTGTTTCTCATGACAACAGCACAAAACTTACAAGCCACAACAAACTTGCATAATGGAGTAAAAATGCCTTGGTTCGGACTCGGCGTATTTAAAGTAGAAGAAGGATCATCGACTGTAGAATCCGTCAAATCGGCTATCCGCAACGGATACCGCAGCATCGATACGGCCGCGATCTATCAGAATGAGACTGGCGTTGGACAAGGCATTAAAGAAGCACTGGCGGAAAATGGCCTGTCCCGTGAAGAGCTGTTCGTGACGTCTAAAGTATGGAACGACGATCAGGGCTATGAATCGACCCTTGCTGCATATGAGACAAGCCTGCAAAAGCTTGGCCTTGAATATCTGGATCTCTACCTCGTTCACTGGCCGGGCAAGGACAAATATAAAGAAACTTGGCGCGCTCTGGAAACTCTCTACAAAGAAGGCCGCGTTAAAGCGATCGGCGTTAGCAACTTCCACATTCATCATCTGGAGGAGTTGCTTAAGGATGCTGAGATCATACCGATGGTTAACCAAGTTGAGCTTCACCCGAGCCTGTCGCAGCAAGAGCTGCGCGACTACTGCGCGGCCAAGGACATTCAAATCGAAGCCTGGTCCCCGCTTATGCAAGGTCAACTGCTGGACAATCCCGTACTGACGGAGATTGGCGCGAAGCATGGCAAATCGGTTGCTCAAGTCATTTTGCGCTGGGACCTGCAGCACGGCATTGTGACGATTCCGAAATCGATTAAAGAAAACCGGATCGTTGAAAATGCAAGCATCTTCGACTTCGAACTGAGCGCTGAAGAAGTAGCTCGTATCGACGCTTTGAACGAGAACCGCCGCGTAGGTCCAGACCCTGACACTCTTCTTTTCTAAAAATGATAATCAGGCTTGCTTGCGAGCCGTCATAAATATACCGAACACCAAAAGGACCGCTTCTGTGTACAACAGAGGCGGTCCTTTTTTCTGATGATGGATTGGGAAAGCTGGAACTCCGCTAGGTCCGCTTTGTCATGTCATCCAGTTCTTCCCTCAAATAGCGATAGAGCTTAACCGCCGATTGCTTCGTTTGAAAATCAGCAGGTTTAGACAGAATGCCTACCACCATATCGACTAAACTGCCGCTTATAGCCCGCATTACCGTATGCTTCGGCAAAGGGTCCAGCAGGATGCTCGGTACCAGTGCAAGCCCCAGTCCGCTGGCCACATAATACGGCAAAGCCGTCATACTTCCGATCTCCATCGTACGCAAGCGAAGGTTTTGCTCATTTTGCTGCAGGACGATTTCCAGCTTGCGGCGGTAAGGGCACGTTACGGAAGTCAGCAACAGCCGCGGACCGTAAAGGTCGGCAGGCTCTAACATGTCCTTTGCTGCTAAAGGATGATTTTCCGGCAGCAGGACGACGAATGATTCCCGGAATAACGGTTCGAAGTGAAGCTCCGACATTTCATCGGGAGCGGAACATATGGCCAGATCGATCTCTCCTTTAGAGAGCTGCTCGCTTAACATCGGGGTGTTCCCGAATACGAGAGAAATTTCGATCCCCGGAAAACGCGTCATAAAGGCTTCTAAAAGAACCGGCAGCCGGTAGCTTGCCGTTGGCTCGGTCACTCCTAAACGAATATGTCCCGTTTCGCCCTCCTGGAATCCAGACATATTTAGTTGAAGCTGCTCCATATTTTTGATGATAGCGGCACTTTGCTCATAAAAGAGTCTGCCCGCTTCCGTGAGACGAAACTGTTTTCCCCGCTCCATCAACTGTACGCCAAGATCGGCCTCCAGCCTTTGCATTTGCGTCGTAACGGTCGATTGCGCATAGTTCAGTTCCTCAGCTGCACGAATAAAATTACCGTGTTTCACAATCGCTTGGAATGTTTTTAAATGTAGAAGCTCCATCGACGCGCTCCTGTCCTATGGATTCAATAAGAATGAACTCTTTATTCGAATAGTTCAATTATACGAATAGCCTTTCCAGATATACAATGAACTTATTAGAGATGTGAGGAGCGTGACATACGATGGATTTGTCCGATAAAACAGCTATAGTTACCGGCGGCGGAACAGGCATTGGGCGTGCAACCAGTTTGCTGTTAGCGAAACGGGGCGTTGCGGTAGCGGTCAATTACTCCCGGTCACAGGAGGACGCAGAGGAAACGGTTCAGCTTATCAAGCGTGAGGGCGGCCGTGCCATTGCCGTACAAGCTAATGTTTCGCGAGATGAAGAAGTGAAGGCGATGGTTCAGCAAGTTGCAGGGCAGTTCGGAACGGTCGACCTGCTCGTCAATAATGCAAGCATTACGAGACATATCCCGTTGGACGATCTGGAGGCAGCTACAGATGAGGTATGGGACGAACTGTTCAGCGTCAATGTGAAAGGGATGTTTCATTGCGCCAAGGCCGTCTCCCCGTACATGAAAACAACGGGACATGGCGCTATCGTCAATGTCGGCAGCATTGCGGGGCAAACCGGATTAGGCTCATCCCTCCCTTACGCCGTCTCCAAAGCTGCCGTTCACGGCTTGACCAAGTCGCTCGCCCGCGCACTATCTCCAGCGATCCGCGTAAATTGCGTCGTCCCTGGTGCCGTAGCGACCAGATGGTGGTCCGGCAGAGAAGAGCAGATGAAGCTTCTTGCTCCGCAGCTTCTGCTTCAACGCATCTCCACGCCGGAGGACATCGCCCAGCTCATCTGCGCTGCCTTGGAGCAAGAGGCGATGACCGGGCAAATCATCACCGTCGATGGCGGCCAGACGTTATAAACACGTAAAAAGGAGCAAAGAGCTGCCTCACGGGCTGCTCTTTGCTCCGTTTACGTGTTTATTGTTTGTGCTTCATAGAGGGTGACAAATTCGCTCCCAGGAGTTGATTCTCAACTCCGAATTGCCGTCATTCTTCCGCTTGTTGCTGACATTAAGACCCTGCGAGGGTCTTAAACCTCCACTTTGGCGGCTATTCATCTCCCTTAAGACCCTCATAGGGTCTTAAGCTCACTCCAGACGTCGAATATTCGACCATTTAGCCTGTTTATACTGGCATTAAGACCCTGTGGGGGTTTTAAACCTCCACCTTCGCGGTTATTCTCCTCAGTTAAGACCCTCGTAGGGTCTTAAGCTCACTCCAGACGTCGAATAAGCCACCGTTCTTCCGGCTTGGGTAGCTTCGCTAACAGCAAACAACCTGCACAGTCATTAAAGCTCGTTGTAATCGATCTCTAAAAACTGCGCAACTTCTTTCTCCCAACGGTTCGCAACGAAATCGACATGAAGCGGATGCACATTATAGGCTTCATAATCAGCCTCGCTGACAAAAACCATTGAAAAGCCAAAATCATATGTATTTTTCGGACTCACCTGACGAAGCACTCGGAAATCCTTTACTGTCGGTATGGAGCTCAAAATCGCTTTGCCGTCTTCCAGAAAACGCTGCTCTTCCGCCGAGCCTTTCTCATGCTTCAACGAAAAAATAACAGAGTGAATAATTGAATTTTGCGACATGCTGCACGCTCCTTTGAGTTGTGGTCTATCGATCCTTCTCTCTTAGAATACCGCTTCCTCTCAGCAACATCAATTTACAAAATGTAGCTGTATAGGATTACAAATTCTGGTATAATACGAGAACCATCTATTAGCAGGAGGTTTGATTCAGATGAATGCTAACGGAATTGTGATCGGCATCGACGGCGGCGGCACCCATACACGGGCTATGACTGTGGATTTTGCAGGAAACGTGCTGTCCTATGTGGAAAAGGGGGCAGCTTCCCTATACAAGGATTTGCATGCGAAACAGAATGTCCATCAAGCCATTCAAGAAGCCATAACCGCGGCAGGCAAAACGTTCGGCGATGTTAGAGGCATCGCAGCAGGCATCGCAGGCTATGACTCCCCAGAGGACTTGGAATGGATCGAGCCCTTGACGGCAATCGATGGCTTAGAGACGGCTAACCGCTGGCATCTAAATGACGCAGCAGTCGCTCACTACGGAGCGCTTGAGGCGAATCCCGGAATTGTCATTATATCGGGAACCGGCTCCATTATTTTTGCCATTACGGAAGAAGGCCGGCAGCTCCGCAACTATGATTTCCATCACTATGCCGCTAGTGCCGCCAGATTCATTGCCTATGATACGACTTACGAGCTATTGGCAGGCAAAGCCGATGCGACAGATGAAGCTCTTGTACAATCGCTGCTGCAGCACTGGCAAGTAGCTTCTCTTAAGCAGCTCCACGAGCTCGGCACAGCCGGTTTCATCGCGGAGAAAAGAGAGCGGAATCGCAAATTCGGTGATTTCGCCCCTTTTGTGACGAAAGCAGCGAGCCAAGGAAGCCGCACAGCCAGAAGAGTCCTCGACCGAGCGATCGAGCAAATCCAAGTCGGCGTCGAGATGCTGGCCGCTACCTTCAAAGGAGAACATGTCGATGTCGCTTTTATCGGCAGCGTCATCAACAGCGAATACGTCCGCCAGCAGCTCAGCCAACGCTTATCCAATCTTGGCAGCAACAAAAGCTATTGCGTCGTTACGCCAACCTTTTCACCAGTTGCAGGTGCTGCACTCTACGCGCTTCAACAGCTGGGCACCCCGTCTTCACCCGCAATCGTTCATAATCTTCAACAGAGCATTCATGCCCGCTTCCACAGCTAGACCCTGCAGAGCCAATTATTACTCACTCACCGATCAGCACCGTAGATAGTCATTTCTCTATCTTAGCAGCCAAAACTCAGTCCTCCGCCTGCCGCTCGCGGTCTATATAGGTTTGATGCTCGCGTCCCCAGCCGCACATGCTGTCCAGAACGGTAATCAGCGTCCGGCCATGCTCGGAGATCTGATATTCAACGCGCAGCGGCAGCTCTTGAAAGTCTTCCCTAATAATCAAATGGTCCTCTTCCAGCTCGCGGAGCTGCTTAGCGAGAGTGCCTTGCGAGACATCCGGAATAAGCCGCTTCAGCTCGCCAAACCGCTTGGTTCCATCTATCAGCAAAATGAATAAGATGAGCGGCTTCCATTTTCCGCCGATCTTTTGCAATGTCGTCAATACGCCTTGCAGCCTTGGTTCATTCGAGTTTTTCAAAAATCCCAATTTACAATCACCTCTACAACCAATATAACGGTTCCACCGCTTCCCTGCACTTCGTTTCTCAATAGGCAGCCCTAAACTTCCCATACCGTAAACCCGTAGTACGAATAAAGTGAGTACTGTGCAAGTCTCCTTTTATCGCTAATAATGAGTGAACACGCAAGCGATAAGGAGAGGAGTTTTCATATGTCAAACTTTTCATTGAACCAAAAACGCATCGTCATCATTGGAGGAAGCTCCGGCATCGGATTCGCAACTGCACAGCAAGCAGTTGAGCAAGGCGCATACGTCATTCTGGCAGGCCGGTCGCAGCAAAAGCTTGAAAAAGCGCAGGAGCTGCTCGGAGGAGCCAACCATGCTGAAATTCATACATTAAACAATCAGAACGAAGAGGAGCTGCAAGCTTTCTTCGCCAAAATCGGCAATTTCGATCATTTGTTCACGCCAGGTGCCTCCTATGTGCGAGGTTCCATTGCATCTCCTGCGGAAGTGGCTCACAGCTGCTTTAACGCCAAGTTCTGGCCGCAATACAATGCGGTTAAATATGCGGCTCCGTTCTTGAGCAAGGACGGCTCCATCGTTCTAATGTCCGGTGCTTTCGGCCAGCGGCCGCTTGCGGACGGAGCCTCTTACGCCGCCTGCAATGGCGCTATCGAAAGTCTCGGCAAAGCGCTTGCCGTTGAACTATCACCGATTCGCGTGAACGTGATTTCTCCTGGTACGATTCATACGGCCTTCAACTGGGAAGGAGCCGCTCAAGAAGTACGGGACGAATCCTATCGGCAATATGCCAAAATGAATCTCGTCGGCCGAGTCGGCACTGCCGAAGAAGCAGCGCACACAACGCTATATTTGATGACCAACGG
Organism: Paenibacillus radicis (ex Gao et al. 2016); assembly: GCF_014641555.1. Lineage (GTDB taxonomy): Bacteria > Bacillota > Bacilli > Paenibacillales > Paenibacillaceae > Pristimantibacillus > Pristimantibacillus radicis. The sequence goes on along the minus strand of NZ_BMHY01000005.1, from coordinate 320,915 downwards.
GTATACGACAGGAAGTACACTCTTTCCTGATGGCGGCTATATTATGCGCTAACCAGCCTCTCTCTTCAAAGCATCCGTTTGAAAAATCCATGGCAAGAAGCCAGAATGTCCATTCCGGTTTCTTAGGCTGTATGATACGATTTCGCTGAGTTGACGGCATAACGACACTCAACTCCCTGCATAAGCGGCAGGCGTCGTCATACGTAAAAAGCAAACCATAGGAGGTTTCGCATGCTTATCCAAACGAGAACAATTACCGTACAGCCCGGCAACGCCGATAAAGTTATCGAGCGTTTCAGCCAGCCCGGCCCGCTTGACGGCCGAGAGGGCTTGATCGACCGGACCATTATGGTCAATAAACGGACTAAGGAACAGGAAGAGGTCGTCGTCATCATTCGTTGGGAATCCGAAGACGCGTGGAAGAGCTGGGAGAAGAGCCCCGAGCATATTCAGGGGCACCGGGACAAACGCGACCAGACGAAGCCGGAGTATATCATTGAAACCGTCGTTAACATGTACGAGGTCAAGCGGCATATTCAATAGCATCTTCCCCATAGTTGCAATGATTGAATGATTAAAGCTAGCGGGCAGCCGCTGGCTTTATTTTTTTTTATATAAAAAATGATTATTCCTTCAAGCGAAGCTCAGGTATAGTAGATAGTATGCCAATTTCAACAAAAGCTTAAGCTTGCTACTGGAGGTCACGGTCACCGTGCGTATACTATCTTCGAAAACTACACTTGCCATTCTCTTTCTTGTTCTAATCTGGGGCTTGAGCTGGTCGATCTACAAAACAGCCTTAGCCTACACCCCGCCGCTCTTGTTCTCCGGCACCCGTTCATTACTTGGAGGGCTGTTGTTGGCGATATTCCTGCTGCCCAAGCGGGACAAGCTCAAATTCCGTCAAAACTGGCATCGATACAGCATATCCGCCCTGTTCAACGCTGTCCTCTTCTATGGCGTTCAATCCATCGGGCTTATTTATTTGCCGGGCGGCTTGTTCTCCGTCCTCGTCTACTTTCAACCCGTCTTAATCGGGCTGCTCGCCTGGATGTGGCTGGGCGAACGATTGTCGCTGCTCAAAATCACCGGACTCGTTATCGGATTCCTTGGTATATTGGCGGTCAGCGCAGACGGAATCACAGGCAACGTTTCCTTGCTCGGGGTCAGCCTCGCCTTGCTTACCGCGCTTAGCTGGGCGCTTGGCGTCATCTATGTGAAGAAGGAAAGCAGACACACCGATTCCATGTGGATGGTTGCCATGCAATTTATTATTGGAGGAATTGCGCTTATCGGGGTCGGCAGCGGGACGGAGAGCTGGAGCAGCATCGTATGGAACGGCCCATTCATACTGGGTCTCCTCTATGGCGCTACATGCGGCATTCCGATCGCATTCGTCATCTACTTCAAGCTTATGAATACGGGGGATGCGAGCAAGGTTGCCGCTTTCACCTTTCTAGTGCCGCTCATCGCCGTGTTGACGGGTACCGTGTTCATGCACGAGCCGTTCACCTACTCGCTGCTTGTCGGGCTGGTGCTCATAATCATCAGCATCGGCTGCGTCAATTATTCGGGAAAGAAGCAGACACAGATCGCCGAAACCTAGACCAAAAAGACCATCTCAGTCTCCAGACTGGATGGTCTTTTCTTCCTTCAATCGAACTCTTCCAATCAGTCCACTTCTTTTAGCAACGTTTCGACCTTCAGCAGCCGTCCTTCTAGATCCGCTACTCTTCTTTGAAGTATTAACGTGTTTTCACGTTCAATTAATAGCTTCTCATTGGCTCTTTTTTCAAAGCCTTTTATCGTGCTGACAATAAAATATATAACTAAAATAGCCACTGCGACGGGAATGACTAACAGAATTAAACCTGTTATGCCTACACCACTCATTCAAACTCTCCCCTTATCTTTATATATTTTTCTTCTTAAAAGTAAGTGTTGGTGCCAATCTAGCTATCATTTGCTCGTTCAATGCAAAGTCGAATGGATTGAGTATGTAGTATTTTGCTGTTTTGCCGCTTTCTAAAATTTCCAAGCTGCTTGTAACGATGTTCGCCTCCTCCAGTTTTTGTAAATGAAGATAAAGCAAAGGCCTGCTCATCCCTAATTCACGTGCCAGTTCGCTTACATATTGCCGTCCTTCTGATAGAACCGCTACAATCTTTAATCGGTGAGGGTTCGAGAGCGCTTCTAGAACTAAAAGCAACTCGTCACCATTATTGAAATGTGTCATATGTAATAATTATATTACAGGTAAGCAGTAAATACAAATTTACCCACATCAATCTCCCACCCAAATTCAACAGCTGCCGTTCATCCCCTGCTTTCTATAACAAAAAAAAAACCCATCCCTGTCATCGAACAGGATGGGCTTGTTTTGAATTCAAAATAAATGCTGCATTCGGTCATTCAGCAAAATCCGATCGGGATCCAGTGTCTCCCGCACCGCGCCAAACGCCTCCCATTTCGGGTAAAGCTCCTTAAACTGTACAGCTTGCAGAGTGTGCATCTTCCCCCAATGCGGTCTGCCGCCATAACGGAGGAAGATTCGCTCCATAGCGGCGAAGTAGGCTTCATGCGGCATGCCTTTGTACATATGCACCGCAATATAGGCAGAGTCGCGGCCATAGGCCGGGCTAAGCCAAATATCATCGCCCTTGGCGTAACGGCATTCCACTGGAAAATGAACCCGGTAACGCCCCCGCGCAAGCTCCTCGCGCATTTCTTCAATGACCTCGCCAATCGCCTCCGCAGGCAGATTGTACTCCATTTCGTTAAAGCGAACCAGCCTTTGCGTAGCAAATAGCCGATGGCTGTAATTGACCTTGCGGCCGACCGGAACCTGAGAGGCCGACAACCGGCTAATCGCTGCACTGGATGACGGGAGCTTGCGGCTAAACTCTGACAGCAGGCCAAACAGCTTATTCTCGATCCATACGTCGCTGAAGTGCTCCCATGCTTTGCGGTTCGTCACTTCCTGATCGGTTAGATTCATTCGTTTGATCTGGCAAGGCTCTGCATAAGGGAACCAGTAAAACTCAAAATGACGATTCGACTCAGCAAGCTCGGACAGCTGCGCAAGGCATGACTTAAGCGGCATTCGGCTGCTGACGTACTCCAGCTTATAAGCGCTTTGAAGCTTCAGCTTCACCTGTACGATGACGCCGAGAACGCCAAGTGAAATTTGCATCGCCTTGAACCACTCCGGATGAGATTCCGGCGTACATTCGACGACATCTCCTCTTCCTGTCACAATCGTCAGCCCGATAATCTGCGTGGACAGGTTGCCATACGCCCTTCCGGTGCCATGTGTGCCCGTACTGATTGCTCCGGCGATTGACTGAACGTCAATGTCGCCCAAATTTTCTTGCGCCAGCCCCTGTTCGAACAGCAGCTCGCCAAGCAGCCTCAGCTTCGTCCCGCCCCATACCGTCGCGACAGCGGCGTCCAGATCAACGCTGACTAACCCCTGCATCCGATCGAGCGACAACAGAATGTCATCGGAGGCGGCGATTGGCGTAAACGAATGTCCAGAACCGACAACACGAAGCGTTCGCCCTTCCCGCCTGCAGAGCTGCACCGTCTCCACGACCTCATCAATTGTGCCGGGCAACAGCACTTCCCGGGGCGTCGCCTGTACGATGCCTGACCAATTCGTCCACAGCTTGGAGCCCGTTGCCGCCGCCATCGCTTGCATTTTCATAGGAAGCATTCCCCCATCCCCCTATAGGTCGCATATTCACCAACGATTTTCCCTTGAGACACTGCATGCAGCGTAAGGAAGCGCTCGCTCAGCTCGCCCGCCTTTGCATGACGAAAAAAAACCGGATCGCCGATAGCGAACTCAACACCGTCCCCGCATAGGAGCGGCGTCTGCACCTCGCCTGCACCTTCCCTGCCAAACAGCTTCAAGCCCTCCGGCAAATAAGGCTTCGGCAGCTTCTCCGGACCTGCCGATCCCGACGACGTATAGCCGCCCCCCATGCAGGTTACGATATTTTGCCGCGGCTTCCGCACGATTTCTACCGCAAATCCGGCAGCCGGCTCATATTGAAAATTGGAATAATAGTCGAATAGAGCAGGAGAATAAAAGCCGGAGCCCGCCGTCATTTCGGTTACCCATGGCTCATTACGGGAGCTGTCCAAGCTGCCTGTACCTCCAGCATTAATGAAACGAAGAGGGACGTTCATTGCTGCAATCCGTTCCGCCGCATCCCCTCTCCGCCGGGCCGCTTCCGCAATGGACCGCTTCTTCAATGCCCGCACCAGCTTGTTCTTGATGGCGCTTGCCGGCATTCGATCGCCGACGCCAGCCACTTGCGCCTCATAGCCCATCAATCCGTCGAGCTTTAGCCAGTCCGATTGAACAATACGGTCCACAACAGGCTTTAACTGCTCCCAAACCTGAATCGGTGAACGCCATACGCCAAACCGCAAGCCCGGATACTGCACCGACATATCGATATCGATACAGACCGCGAATACCGTGCCCCTCTCCTTCGCGAGCCGCTCCAACTGCTCGCAATGCTCCACAGAATCAACCATAAAGGCAACAGTACGTCCTTCGTCAATCCATTCCGCCAGCTCGGCAATATGCTGACGATGCCATTGCGGATAGCCCAGCAGCAGATCATCAAAGCCATGACCGGCTAGGAAAGCCGCCTCGGCAGCTGTGAAGCACATGATACCCTGAAAGACAGGGTCGGCATCCAGCAATCGGCGCATCACGTCTACGCAGCGCAGCGATTTGCTTGCGATTCGAATTTTTTTGCCACCTGCCGCTTGGGCAATTCCCCTTGCATTATGGTCCAAACGATCCAAATCAACAAAAGCAAAGGGCATCGGCAGCTGTCCGAATGTCTCTTTGTAATACGCGTAACGATCCATCGCTTGGGCTCCTCTCCAGTTCCGCTAAACGAGGATCCGGTGTCCCCGTCATCGCCATCTTTCCCTGCTATTTCAGCGCTGCAGCAACCGCTCTTCCCGCCGTTCTCCCCGAGAACAGGCAGCCTCCCAGAAACGTCCCTTCCAGCGCCCGGTATCCATGAACGCCTCCGCCGCCAAATCCGGAAGCTTCGCCCGCCGCATAAAGACCGGCAATTGGCTCTCCCGTCAGACCAAGCACCCTTCCCGAAAGATCGGTCTGAAGCCCGCCCAGTGTTTTACGGCTGACAATATGCAGACGGACAGCAATGAGCGGGCCATTGCCCGGTTCCAGCATTTTATGCGGCTTAGCAACCCGTATGAACTTATCTCCAATATAATGACGGGCTCCGCGCAAAGCCGTAATCTGCAAATCCTTCGTAAACGCGTTGTCCATCTCCCGGTCCCGTGCTTGCAGCTGCCGCCGAATCGTTTGCAAGTCCACCAGACTGCTGGCTGTCAGCTTGTTCATGCCCGTGACGAGCTCCTCCAGCGTATTCGCAACGACAAAGTCCTCACCCTTATCCATAAAAGCTTGCACGGGAGCAGGCGCGCCCGGCAGAACACGCGACAGCACTTTTCGAATGCTTTTGCCCGTTAAATCCGGATTTTGCTCGGAGCCGGAAAGCGCAAATTCCTTCTCGATCATCTTCTGCGTCAAAATAAACCAAGAATAGTCATAGCCAGTCTTTCTCAGCGCCTCCAATGTGCCCAGTGTATCGAAGCCTGGAAAGTTTGGAGCCGGAAGACGATTGCCCTGCGCATCCAGCCAGATAGAGGAAGGCCCGGGAAGAATGCGAATGCCATGATTCGCCCACACCGGATTCCAGTTTTTCAAGCCTTCGGTATAATGCCACATCCGGTCGCGGTTCACGATTCGTCCGCCCGCTTCCTCCGCAACAGCAAGCATCCTGCCGTCAACATACGCAGGTACGCCAGAGAGCATATGACGAGGCGGATCGCCCAGCCTCTCCGGCCAGTTCTGCCGGACGAGCTCATGATTGCCGCCGATTCCCCCGCTGGTCACGATGACCGCAGGCGCCTCATACGCAAACTCACCGGCGATCTCCCGGGAGCTCTCTTGTCCCCGCTCGGCATCACTCGGAACTAAAATGGAACCGCTTACACCAGTTACGGCACCATTGCTCAAAACAAGCCGTTCCACCCGATGCCGCATATGCAGCTCTATTAGACCCTTCGCCTGATGCTCCCTTACCCGCCGCTCAAACGGCGCTACGATGGCCGGTCCCGTTCCCCAGACGATGTGGAACCGCGGCACCGAGTTGCCATGACCCTCGGCCAAATAACCGCCGCGCTCCGCCCAGCCGACAACCGGGAAGAAGCGTACGCCCATTCCGTGAAGCCAGGATCGCTTTTCTCCGGCAGCGAAGTCGAGGTAAGCCTCCGCCCATTGACGGCCCCAATGATCCTCATCGGCACGATCGAATCCGGCCGACCCCATCCAGTCCTGCCAAGCCAGCTCTTTGGAATCTTTAATCCCGAGCCTCCGCTGCTCCGGAGAATCGACGAGAAACAAGCCGCCAAACGACCACCACGCCTGCCCTCCGAGCGATGCCTCCGGCTCCTGATCCAGCAGCGCTACTCGTTTCCCCGAGTCTGCGATTTCCGCCGCCGCTACGAGACCCGAAAGCCCTGCACCCACCACAATTGCATCATATTTCAAGATCGCCCCTCCTCGCTAATCGCTACTTGCGGGTAGATAATATCTGTATAATAACATAGAATTTTTTGGAATTCTCCATAAAAAATACCGAATCTTCTCCTGTATCCGAGCATAAAAAAAGAGCGTTCCAAACTTTGCGTTTGGAACACTCTTTAAGCGCTATTCTTTAGGCTGAGACAGCAGTCTCAGCTTTACCTTCAGCTTCAGCTTCTTCTTCATCTTTACGTCCCGAGAGAAGCAAGTTCATTGCAATAGCGGTAACAGAGCCCGATACGATGCCGTTTTGCAGCAGCATTTTCGCAAAGTCAGGCAATTGGTCGAAAATTTGCGGTACAGCCGCCGAACCCAGGCCAACCGCGATGCTGCAGGCCACGATCAGCAAGTTTTTCTCCTTGCGCAGATCAACGCCCGACAAGATCGAGATGCCGGAAGCTGCAACGGAGCCGAACATGACGATCATCGCGCCGCCCAGCACTGCGCTCGGGATGACTGTCGTAATTGCAGCGAGCTTAGGGAACAAGCCCAGAACGATCATGATACCGCCCGCAGCGAAAATAACATCGCGAGTTTTCACGCGGGTCAACGAGATCAAGCCGACATTTTGCGAAAATGCCGTATAAGGGAATGCATTAAATATGCCGCCCAGCATAATCGCAGCGCCCTCTGAGCGAAGGCCGTTGACGATTTGTTTTTGCTCCACCTTCTGATCCGTCGCTTTACCGACTGCCAGATAGACGCCCGTCGATTCCACCATGCTGACGATGTTGACGATAATCATCATGACAATTGCCGTCAGGCTAAACTGAGGCGTTCCGAAGTAGAACGGCTCAGCAATGCTGAATCGGGAAGCCTCGGCAACCGGCGCGAAGCTGACGATTCCCATTGCGTATCCGATCCCAGTGCCCACCAAGAGCCCGATAAGCACGGAGATAGAGCGCATGAATCCTTTGGTCAAGCGATTGACCAGCAAGATGACGACCAGTGTCACCAAGGCCAGCAGCAAATTGCTCGGAAGGCCAAAACCTTCCGTTCCTTGACCGCCCGCCACATTATTCATGGCAACGGGAATTAGAGATAGACCGATAATCGTTACGACCGATCCGGTTACAACAGTAGGGAAGAACCGCAGCAGCTTCCCGTAGAGAGGGGCTGCCAGTACAACGAATAAACCGGATAAAATAATGGCTCCATAAGCAGTCGCCAAGTTGGAGGTTGAAGCGATGGCAATGATTGGACCTACCGCCGTAAACGTACAACCCAAGACGACAGGCAGCCTGCTGCCGAAATATTTGGTGCCCATAACTTGAAGGATCGTTGCCAGTCCGCATGTGAAGAGATCAGCGGCAATCAGGTACGCCATTTGCGTACCATTCAAGTTCAACGCTCCGCCGACGATAAGAGGAACGATGACTGCCCCCGCATACATCGCCAGAACATGCTGGAATCCTAACGCAAGCACTCTCTGTTTGCTTAACATGAAATTATACCTTCTCCTTTAATCGTTCAGCAGACTGCTGCTCTGTGAAATGTATTTCCCCCGGCGCCATCTTGGCGATTCGAGCGAGCGAATGAACGTCAACGCCCATTTGCTCCAGAAGGCCGCGGCCTTCCTGGAAGCCCTTCTCGATCACGCAGCCTACGCCAACAAGCTCGGCACCCGCCTCTTTCACAATCTGCACCAAGCCTACAAGCGCAGCGCCCGTTGCCAGGAAATCATCGACGATGAGCACCTTGTCATCAGGTCCCAAATACTTTTGCGAGATGCTGACCTGATAGGTCTCCTGCCGAGTGAAGGAATGAACAGGCGCAGTATAAACCTTCTCAGCCTGCGTAATCGCCTTTTTCTTCTTCGCGTAAACGAATGGAACGTTCAGGGCGATTCCAGTTGCCATAGCGAACTGAATGCCGCTTGCTTCAATCGTCAGCACCTTCGTAATCGTCTTCCCTTCGAAGATGCTCGCAAACTCCCGTCCGATCTCCAGGGCAAGCGCCGTGTCCACCTGATGATTCAAGAACGAATCGACTTTCAGCACCGTATCGGACAATATTTCCCCCTCTTGACGTATGCGTTCTTCCAGCTTTTTCACTTGTCGTCAACTTCCCCTCTGTGTGAATGAAAAAAAAGAAACAAACTCCTTGAGCTATCCGCTCATGAGAAGCCTGTCCCTACGGTTCATCCCTTATCGTGTCCGCGACTCCCGCTGCTCTTGCCATGAACGTGCACAAGAAGAACAAGCGATAGAAAGCCATCGCGAAGCACTCATAGTCGGATAATTTGCATTGGCTATCCGGTAGAAACTTATGGGCCATATCCCCAAAATTATATGAGTCAAGCTATAAAAACACAGAATATATACTACACTAGTCTCTCAAAAAGTATCAAGTGGCAATTTATACGGAAACCGTTACATCCGCCGCCGATAAATAAAGAAAAGCCGCCCCTTGGGACAATGTCATTAAGTTAACTTAATGACATTGCTCTTGGGAGCAGCCTTCTTTTATAAATGCTAGGCTTGAGCCAGCAGCTTCCGGATACCGTCTACAGCAAGCTGGTGGTCTTCCTCACCGGCTAAGCCGGAGACGGTGACAGTGCCGACCTTGCCTTGGCCGCGCACGAACAGCGGAAACGAGCCGCCCTCGCCTTGATACTCGGACAATGGCAGGTTCGCGCCGTCTTTAAACGTCGTCCCCTGCGACTTGAACAATTCACCGACATACAACGAGCTGTGCCCAAAGTGATTCACGACGTTTTTCTTCGTGTTCACCCAGTACACATTTTCCTTGGAGGTACCCTCCATATAATGCGTGAACAACGGGTGCTCATCATTTTCAATATGAATGGCGACGCCTTTGCCGATCTCTTCTTTGGCGATCTGACAGATGATAAGACCCAGTTGAAGCGCATCTTCGTGAGTAAAAGCCGTAAACTGCAGCTCTTCTTCCTGAGCCAGCAATCGTTTCAATTCATCATTCATCATCTATCCGCTCCTTCTACAGTTCCTAGCTGCTTCTCCATCTTACATGAATTGTCCCGGAACCAAAAGCGGTATTCACATCCGTTAAATAAAGCCTCCATTCGCACGGAGCGTTTGCCCTGTGACCCATTGCGAAGCGTCGCTCGCGAGGAAAGCTACGACGGCGGAAATGTCCTCCGGCTCGCCGATCCGGCCAAATGCGTTCATTCCGGACATTCCTTTGATCTGCTCTTCGGTCTTTCCTACCGTAAATAGCTCGGTGTTAACCGGCCCTGGAGCGATGGCGTTAATCGTAATGCCTTTAGGACCAAGCTCTTTAGCCAACTGCCGTGTCAACTGCTCAACCGCGCCTTTCGTTGCCGCGTAGACGCTGTAAGTCGGGAACATGGCGCCTGCTACGGATGTAGAGAAATTAATGATTCTTCCGTTCTGAGCCATATGCAGGGCAGCTTGCTGAATCGCGAAGAAAGTACCTTTGACATTAATTGCGAACTGACGGTCAAAATCCTCTTCGGTCAGCTGCCCGAGCGGTTTAGTAATCATGATTCCGGCATTATTAACGAGAATATCGATTTGTCCGTAAGTTTGCAGCGTTTCTTGGAACAAACGCTCTACGTCGGCAATTTTGCTGACATCCGCCTGAATGGCCGCCGCTTCTCCGCCTTGCTGCTTAATGCCGGCAACGACTTGCTCCGCTTTATCCGGGCTGCTGGCGTAATTGACGACAACCTTTGCTCCGTTACGGGCAAGCTCCTCCGCAATTTTTTGCCCGATGCCTCTGGACGCTCCTGTAACTAATGCGACTTTACCCGTTAAATTTGCCATGAATAATCCCGCCTTTTCCTTCTATTTTCAGTGCATGATCTGCTCATTTGAATAATCTGCTTGGTATTGTCCCCCAATCGGGTTGACTTGATTATAGGCCCCGCGAATAACAAATGTCAACTAACAAAATTATAACTTTGTCATTATTTAATTTAATACGGGTTGGAACGCGATAACCGAAGACAAAAAAGCTTCTCCCCTTCAATAAACGGGAGAAGCTTTTTTGACAGATCTATTTAGATGAGGCAAGGCCGGAGAGGAGCAGCTTCCATAGACTGCCGAACTCCTCATCTGCAGATTCCCCCGTCCATTCCGCTGCATGTGCCGGATGATGGAACTTTGCCGTTGCAGAAAATACAGCACGGGCCAGCCGATCCGCCGGCTGGTCGTATCGGAAAGCTCCAGACACCTTGCCTCGCTCCAGCAGCACTTCGATTTGTCCGGTGAGACTATCGATATGCTCAGCAATAATCGCCGTAGCATCGAGCGTTACAGCCGCATACATCGCGAACATTTCGGGATCGTTGAGCGAAGCGCTTCGTTTGATCTCGATAAGAGTTTTTAGCCACATATGCAAGGCTTCATCCGCATCGCTATGCTGCTTCTCGATAATAGCACTCAATGGTTCCGCTACGCTTTGTTGAAGCCATCTTTCCGTAACGGCTTCACGAAGCGCGGTTTTGCTAGGAAAGTGACGGTAAAGCGTGCCGTGACTAACCTGCAGCGCCTTCGCAATGTCAACGACCGACGTTTTGTCCGGTCCATACCGGCGAAGCACTTGCTCCGCGGCGTCCAAGATCGCTTCCTTCGTTAAAACTTGATCATTCGCCATCGCTTATCTTCCTTTCTGCTTGCCAAAAGCATAGCATAACCGATGCGAAATAAAAACAATATTCATTTTTTGTCATTTGATAAAGAGACTTGGTTAGGCTCTTTTCCCGATGTACAGCAGATGCGAGGATACACCCCGGATGGATGGATCATTGGCTACTGAAATTAGAAATTCGATATATTTATCATATTCACCGCTGTCCAGCCAATACTGCTTTTGCTCCTCGTTCAGCAGGTTGCCGATGCTGGAGGAGCTAATCACATCGATCGTCTCGAAGCCCTGGCTTTCCATGAACGGCTGGATCTCCTCGGCTCCGAAGTAGAACGCCCCGGTAAATCGGCCTTGATCAGCATGATCGAATAATCCGTTATCGTAAAAATGCCGGATGGACGCCATACTGTCATTAGGCTTCCAGTTGCGGGGCGACTGCAGCGAATTGATCGCCATACGCATCCGGGTTTGAACGGCGACAAATACGATGCCGCCGCTTTTGGTTACACGGTGCAGCTCTTTCACCGCGGCCACCCGATCTTGCTCCAGTTGCAAATGATACAGCGGACCCAGCATGAGGGCTGCATCATAGCCTTCATCCGGCAATTCATCCAGGGATACGGCATTGCGTACAAGAAATCCGTCGAATAGCGGGAGTAAGCCAAACTCCTTCGCTTTTTCCCGTGCGGTGTCCACCATTTTCGGTGTCAGATCGGTCAACGTGACCTGATGTCCCCGCTTCGCCAGTTCCATCGCATACTTACCAGGTCCGGCACCGTTATCGAGCACTTTTCCGGCAGGCGGCATATATTTCATCATATAATGCATGTTCACAATAAACTCCAGCGGTTCGCGGTCCAGTCTTCCCCACTCATCGAAAAAAGAATAATAATCGATTACTTTGTTCATCGCGATACATACCCCCGATTTTTCATGGAATAGGATGATACGAAGACGACCGCCTTTGATAAGGCGGTCGCTTCCGTATTCTTGTAAGATAGATATTCGCCATTTGACGGCTGCGACCGAATTGTCCTTACAGATGCTATAAGCCAGCACACTACTCTTGCAGTGTTTGTTCGCTGAATGCCCTATCTAATTACAAGTTACTCACGGATGGCTCTCGCTGCGGCATCCAGCGCATTAATCACTTTATCACACCATTGATCAAATTCCGGGTCCTCCGTTTGATGCTCGGGATGGGCCAGTATGTAGTGGATCGTCTCCCTCAAGCCCTGATCCAGCCGGGTCGTGGCAACAAATTCCGGCACAAGCCTTTTAACCTTGGAGTTGTCGAACACGACCGTATTGGCTTTGTCGCCAAGCAACCCGCCGCGGTAATCCTCTGTGCTGCAAGCATCCAGGAATGAAGAGGCCACATGAACCGCGTTCAACTTGACGCCAAGCGCATCGGCAATAATTTCATAAATCTGATTCCATGTTACCGACTCATCGGATGTGATCTGCACAGATTCTCCGATTGCATGGATGTTGCCCATAAGGCCGATAAAAGCTTTTGCAAAATCGCGGTTATGCGTCATCGTCCACAAGGAGGTGCCGTCCCCGTGAATGATAACCGGCTTATTCTCAAGCATCCGCTTGGCTACCTGCCAAGTGCCTTTGCTGCCATGAACGCCCAGCGGTATGGAACGCTCGTCATAAGTATGGCTTGGCCGCACAATCGTAATCGGGAAGCCGTTATCCCGGTATTGCTTGAGCAAATAATCCTCGCATTCGATTTTGTCACGGGAATATTGCCAATAGGGATTCGACAGCGGCGTACCTTCGGTGATGCGGTAATCAGACAATGGCGTCTGGTAGGCCGATGCCGAACTAATAAATATAAATTGCTTGGTTTTGCCCTGGAACAAGCGGAAATCCCGCTCCAACTGAGCTGGCTGAAAAGCAATAAAATCCGCAACAACGTCAAACGTCATGCCCTCCAGCAGCTTGGCAATATGTTCTTCGTCTTGAATATCCGCTTGAATGACATGGGCGCCCTCAGGCACTCTGTCACTCTTCGTTCCCCTATTTATAAGATAAAGCTCGCATCCTTGCTCCACCAGTTGTTTCGTAATTGCTGAACTAATCGTTCCCGTTCCTCCAATAAAAAGCGCTTTCATCTTTCCACCTCCGCTAGTATTGTGAACACTTTAATAAACGACCTGCAGTTCTACGATAGCACGAGTCCAACCATCTGTATAGGCGAGCTCCCCTTATGCTACCGTGGCAGACTTGCGACGGCTTCCACATAAAGCGGATATAGCGTCTCCCACTCCTGACGTCTAGCCTGCGGTTCAATGCTCCCGCCATTTATCAAAATCCCGATAACGTCCAGGCAAACATGCCAACCAGCCAAATCCTTAGCGGTATGTTCTTCGGCGATTTTATGAATCGTCTCCTCCAAAACCAGCCGGCAGCCCTCTGGCTCCGGATGCAGCTCGAATCTTACGCGATCCTCGGCCCATGCGTATTCTAGAATTGAATGGGGCTCACAGACGAATATCTCCATCTCCTCGAAGTTGCCGTCTCCCATATTGAATTTGACAGTTCCTCCCGCACGAAGCTCATCGATCCGAAGCTCCGCGAACCACTGGGCAAGCTTATCATTCTCCGTCAACCACGCCCATACTTCTTGTGCCGAATGTTTCAAACTCCGCTCAAACCTGGCGCTATAGCCATTCTCCACTTGCTGAATGTTAGCCAACATCGATAGATACCTCCTAAGTATGGGTAAAAGACAAGTACATTGCTATTGGGCTGCTTCTCCACTCAGATCTCTCTTTAACGAACCGGCTTCGCTAATTTGCGAAGCCAACTTCGCTACATGCCCCGTGCTGCCCACCACACTGTTGGGTCTCCGCTTGCCCCGCCAAAAAGCTTCCGCTAACGAACCTGATTCGCTATTTAACGAAGACAAATTCGCTGTTCCGCCATCTCAAGTATCGTCCGCTACGATTAACGAACCTTTTTTCGCTATTCGTGAACCTAGGTTCACCAAAAGCGAAATCAAGTTCGCTGTTGCTCCGTCGCTACCGGCTGGCACCTTGAGCAGCGAAGTCTGATTCGCTATTTAGCGAACCAGTTTCGCTATATGCCCCGTGCTGCCCACCACACTGTTGGGTCTCCGCTTGCTCCGCCAAAAAGCTTCCGCTAACGAACCTACTTCGTTATTTAACGAAGACAAATTCGCTGTTCCGCCATCTCAAGTATCGTCCGCTACGATTAACGAACCTTTTTTCGCTATTCGTGAACCTAGGTTCACCAAAAGCGAAATCAAGTTCGCTGTTGCTCCATCGCTACCGGCTGGCACCTTGAGCAGCGAAGTCTGATTCGCTATTTAGCGAACCGGCTTCGCTACATGCCCCGTGCTGCTCACCACACTGTACAAAAAAAGGCAATAAGAATCAGGTATGACACCTGGCGCTTATTGCCTTTTTTCGGCCCGACGTCTTATTTGTAGAATACTTTCTCTACATTGTACCTCGCCCGGCGCTGATTGATGATGAACGTCTCGTAGATGTCGCGGTGGACGGCATCTTCAACGACGCAAACCTCGATTTTCGCTACTTCGTCCCGCTTTGCTTTCATGACCGACACCGAATCCTCGAAATGCTTCTTGATTCGCGGACGCAGCTTTCTCGCTTTCCCGCAGAACAACAGCTCGTCCTTGTCGTTGTAAAACATAAAGATCCCGCCCTTATCCCTAGGGATCAGGTGAAAATCGGTAAAGCCGTAAATATTGCTCAGCACGGGGTTTTCCTGTTTCGTAATGGTAACATCCGGTGCCGGAACGATAATTTGAATCAAGCCCATTCACTTCCTCTGTTGTTATAGATGAAATACTATCACAAATGGCATAGGAACACATCCTAATCCTTATAAAAAGAACAGACGTTGCCTCCATTTTACCCCCGGCAGGTTAAGGGCGGCTCTGCATCAGGTAAAGTTTAGGTAAACACTCGCCAGGATAGGCATTTGCATCAAATCAAAAGCCTCCCCGGTAAACACCCAACCCGTTTGGTACGCTGCAACATAACCTACAGTGTACTCAACATGTTGGGAGGTGCATTTCATGTCCGGTTTCGTTGGCGGTGCTTTCACTAGCCCTGCTGCCATCCTTGTACTGTTCATTCTGTTGGTCATCATCGCTTGCAGCTGCGGTATTTTTGGCGGCGGCTTCGGCTACTAATTATTGAATGAATTGCTAAAGCCTCCATGCACACCGATTATCAGATTATTCCTATAGAAAACTCGAGAAAAGGCCCGGTTCAACGGGTCTTTTTTCGGTTTTTTAGGCAATCTAAAAATCATACTTCAGCAAGCATTACAGCTGACTATAATCGACTACATAATATGCCGCTCAAACTATTTCGCTTACTAAAGTTGAGAAACAATAATTTTTTTAGTACACTAGAGTCAATAAGAAGGAGGCGGACAGCAATGACTGAATCAGCTAACATTATGGAAATTGGCATCAGTACGTTTTTGGAGACAACACCGGATCCGTTGACCGGGAAAACGATGAGCCACGCGGAACGATTGCGGAACGCCGTGGAGGAAATTATTTTGGCCGATCAGGTCGGATTGGATGTATATGGCATCGGCGAGCACCATCGTCCCGATTATGCGGGCAGCACTCCGGCAGTTGTACTGGCGGCTGCCGCACACGCGACCAAGCGAATCCGGCTGTCCAGCGCCGTAACGGTGCTGTCGTCGGACGATCCGGTGCGAGTATACCAAGCTTTCTCCACGCTGGACGGCCTCTCTAATGGCCGAGCAGAGATTATGGCAGGCAGAGGCTCGTTCATCGAATCCTTCCCGCTGTTCGGTTACAGCTTGGACGATTACGATGCCTTGTTCGAGGAAAAGCTGGAGCTGCTGCTGGCAATCCGTGAATCCGAGAAGGTCAGCTGGCGCGGCGGTCATCGCCCGGCCATCGATAACCTAGGCGTCTACCCGCGCTCCGAACAGAGCCCGCTTCCGGTGTGGATTGCGAGCGGAGGCAACCCGCAATCGGCTATCCGGGCGGGCGCGCTGGGACTGCCAATAGCATTCGCTATCATCGGCGGGATGCCGGAGAAGTTCGCGCCACTGGTTGCGCTCTACAAGCAGGCAGCTGAGCAAGCCGGACATGATCCGAGCAAGCTGCAAATTGCTACCCACTCCCACGGCTTTGTCGCGGATACAAACGAACAGGCGGCTGAATCGTTCTATCTTCCGATGCAAGCGCAGATGAACGTCATCGGACGCGAGCGCGGCTGGACCGGCCAATACGACCGGGAGACCTTTGACTGGTCCCGAAGCCTGCGGGGCGCTCTCTATGTCGGCGATCCTGAGTACGTGGCCGAGAAGATCATTCTGCTTCGCAAAAACCTTGGCCTGACCCGTTTCTTCCTCCATGTGAACGTCGGCACGATGCCGCATCGCGAAGTGCTGCACGCGATTGAGCTGCTTGGCACGAAAGTCGCGCCGATCGTCCACAAGGAATTAGCCCGTATCGAAGGGAAGCAGTAACCGACTCCTGCAATAAGCTTTTGCGAAACCCAAAGAAGCAGCCTCCCGTTTTATCAACGGGAGGCTGCTTCTTTGCTGCCGATTTATTTTCAAAACGTATCATAGCTGACGAATTCGCCAACAGGCTTGCGGTAGCCGCGCGGACGCTGGCTGGACGTATCTTCTTTGCCGATCGTAATCATCATAACCGGTACATGGTTCTCCGGAATGTTCAACAGGCCGCTGACCGCATTAGCATCAAATCCGATCATCGGGCATGTATCCCAGCCTTTGTCCTTAGCAATCAGCATGAACTGCATAGCCGACAGACTCGCATTACGGATCGCTTCATCCCGTTTGAACGTCTCTCCACGCTCTTCATAGAAACCTACAACCGATTCAACGGTCGCATCATATTCTTGCTTGCTCATGACGCCCAGATTCAGCAGCCCCTCATGGATCGGCCCGACATCCTGATAGGCATCCTGATTGCCTAGTACCATAATGACAGCGGACGCGGTTAACACTTTATATTGTTTCCCCGCCGCTTCATGCAATTGAGCCTTGACGGCCTCGTCCCTCACGACTACATAGCGGGCATGCTGCAAATTAAAAGCCGATGGCGCATATTTCACCAGTCCAAACATTTCGTTCAGCTCCTGCTCCGATATCTCAACCTCCGGTTTAAACTTCATCGCGGATCTGCGTTCTTTCACTACTGTTGTCAACTCGCTCATCTTCATCTCTCTCCTTCTCATGATGTAATTCAATGCTTAAATCTTCAATTAAAGATATGCAATGCAATCCTATAAGCTATGGGAGATAAAACCAAATAAATATCTTGAATTAAAGTTATTATATTTGAAGATATTTGTCAACCTCTGAAAGCCATTAATATTTTCTTAAAATAGAACCTTTAAATATTCCTTGACAGGAATATTCCTTCGGGAGTATATTCAGAGCAGGAATTACAACAGCAAATAAATGAAAACATAATCAAGTCCAAAACAGGAGGCAGCATCAATAATCAATGACCATCATGCCGGGGTCGTGAAGGAATACGGCGCAATTTAAGGCGTGAAAGAAACGCTTGACCGGCTAGAGGAACAATCCGCTGTAATGTGAGCACACTGTATTTAGGATTCAGACCCTACAAACTATAACCCAAACGCCATAGGAGGCCCTAACATGTCCGAGAATCAAGCACCTTACGAATTGGAAATTACACGCACATTCAATGCTCCCCGCGAGATTGTGTTTCAAGCCTGGACCGATGTGAATCAATTGAAGCAATGGTGGGGACCAACTGGCATGGAATTAGAAGTGTCCAAGCTTGAGCTTCGTCCGCAAGGTATTTTTCATTACAGCATGAAGTCCCCTGAAGGACACGTAATGTGGGGCAAATTTGTATTCCATGAAATTGTCGAGCCAGAGAAGCTAGTATTCGTCAATTCCTTCTCCGATGAGGAGGCGAACACCATCCCTGCTCCGTTTAACGCTGACTTTCCAATGGAAATCAAAAATACGCTGATCTTCACCGAGCAAGACGGCAAAACGCTGCTAACGATGCGTGGCGGCCCGATTAATGCCACCGAGACTCAGCTCCAATTTTTCAAATCCATGCATGAATCGATGCAGCAAGGCTTCGGCGGCACCTTTGATCAATTGGACGCATTTTTGGCTAAAGCTTAAGTTAAACAACCAACAAAGCCACCAGCCGGTGGTTTTTTGTTTTGACAGGATGTAACGAAATCCATAAATCACAGTCTTATAGAACAAGGAGGTGAGAATCTGGCCGATTTTGAGCGGATATACCAGCAATATTTTCAAGAGGTTTACTTGTTTGTTCTTTCTCTAAGCCGAAATGAGGCGGTAGCCGAGGAAATTACGCAGGAAACGTTTTTCAAAGCGTTGAAGAGCATCGATACGTTCAGGGGGAATTCAAAAATAAGCGTCTGGCTCTGCCAAATCGCCAAAAATACATACTTTTCCCATTATGAAAAGCAAAAAAGACATGAGCCCTTGCAGTCGCAATCCGTCACGCAACCACGTTTCGAAGAGGCTTTGCTGGATCAAGACGACTCTTTCCGCATTCATCAAGCGCTTCATCAGCTACAGGAGCCTTATAAGGAAGTTTTTACGCTTCGGGTATTCGGGGAGCTAAGCTTCGCGCAAATTAGCCAATTATTCGAAAAAACGGAAAGCTGGTCGCGGGTAACGTTCTACCGGGCCAAACAAAAAATTCAAAGCTTGCTGGAGGAGGAATTCTAATTGCCCAATATGCCATGCGAGGTTATAAAAGATCTGCTGCCGCTCTATATCGATCAAGTGTGCAGCGAGTCCAGCAAACAGCTGGTAGAGGAGCATCTAGCGAAGTGCGACAGCTGCAAAGCGGAATATACGAAAATGCAGCAAGAGATCCGGCTTCCGCAAGAAACGGCCGCACTTAACCGCACCGAGGCCAATGCCATTAAAGAAATATCGGCTTTCTGGAATCGCTCTATTGTAAAAGCGACCTTGAAAGGAGGACTTATTGCTGTCCTGTTATGTCTTGTTATTTTCTTCGGCAATATGGGTTTAAGACAGTGGAATGTACTGAATGTGCCTTCATCCATAATCGAAATTGCGGACGTAAGCCAGCTGGCGGATGGCCGGATCGCTTACCATGTCCGATTGAAGGATGGCTATGATCTGAATCAGGTCAGCTTCAATATCGATGATAAGGGGAATTTTTATTCCATACCCCGCCGACCTATTATTAAAGCGAAGCCGCTTGTAGACAAAGGACTCCACAATATGTATTACATATTCGACATAGCTGAAATCAAGGCCTACCAATTAAGTAACAGCAAAGTTAAAGACATTGAGGCGCTCTACTTCGGGTCAAAGAAAGATCCGGTGCTCGTCTGGAAAAAAGGGATGAAGCTCCCGCCTGCCAACGATAAGGTGGAAGCATTCTTCACGGCAAATGAAGGTGAACTGAAAGCGGACATCCCCTTTCCTTAAAACTCAAGCTGACGTACCGGCAGCGGTGTGACTCTTCAAATCGGCAAAATCGCCGCTGCTCGCCGTACGTACCGTATTCCGCCCGCCGTTCTTGGCTTCATAAAGCGCACGGTCCGCAGCGCTCAGCGTCTGGCTTACCGTTGCAGTGCTTCCTGCTTGAGCAGCAACGCCAGCAACAGAGGCTGCAACCGCGACGCCAAAGCTTGCCGTAATAGAGATAATCGGCGGCGGTTGCGGCTGAGGCTGTGACTGCGATATTGCAGGCAGCACTAAGGGCTGCGCGGCGATTGCCGCCCGGATCTGCTGCGCAGCGGCAGCCGCTTCATGCAGCGATAGCCCCGGCATCGCAACGACAAACTCCTCGCCTCCATAGCGGGCGAAAATATCATTCGGACGAAGCAGACTGCGGCACAATGCCACGACGTGCAACAAAGCTTGATCCCCTACATCGTGGCCGTAAGCATCATTAATCCGCTTAAAGTGGTCGATATCGAATAACAGAAACGCCAGTGGTTCAACATTGGAGGCCGCTTCATCCAGCAGCTTCTCGCTTAATTGAATGAAATGAGAGCGGTTATATACGCCGGTCAGGCCGTCATGATAAGCTAGGTCGCGAAGCTTCTCTTGCAGCTGCACCCGCTCCGTTACATCGATCAGAACGATCAGCTTGCCATTCTCCTGCCCGCCCTTCTTCCGCACAATCGAAGAACGGATCTGATAATAGTACGATTGTCCGTCGATCATCCAGAGCACTTCCTCCTCCTGTATCGGCGAAACGTCACGTGCCGAACTCTCCAGCTCCTCTTCCTTTGGATCAAGCAGAACCGCATCCGTGTGCATTCGCCATAACGGTTCGATGGAATGACCAATCGAATTGGCCGTAAGCTTCGTGATAACAGAACCCGCAGCCGGATTATAATCGACCAGCCTATTCTCCATGTCCAGTACGAGTACACCGTCGCCCATGCTTTCAAACAGATTATCTCTCGCAATCGGGGCGACGTTCATCAACCCTTTGCCCGCGAGCGCGTACATATACATCGCAGACGTTACGGTCATAATGACCGGAATGGGATCGATGCCCTCCGGCGTCAAATTGCTCAGGTAAGCAAAATCTCCTGCAATCGGAAGCAGCAGTCCAACCAGCATCGTCACATGCTGGAGACGGTACGACGATTTCATCCGATTCCAGTAAAGCAGGAGCAGCACGACACCACCGAACATACAGCCGAATGTAAACCCGCCTTGAATGATATACCAGGGCCCTGCAACAAGGTCTACTTTCAGGAAGGATGCGGTTTCGCTAATCTCTATAGACCGGTAATAAAAATGATGAAACTCATTCGTCATTACAAGCAGCAGCGTCACAACAGGCATGACAAACAGCCCGATCCGCAATGGAGGCTTCAGAAACCGGTCCATCCCAAGGAAGTACATAATAAGCAGCAGGCTGATCGGCGGCAAAAAAGGCAAGCCCCAATACTGGACTTTGATCCACAATTTGATCTCCGCAAGCGACTCCGCTGAAAGCTCCAAAGCCGAACCAAATACATAGATCGCTGAAAACAAGCTAAGGGCGATAAACGTCTTCGACATCGCCTGCTTCGATCGATTGGTGAGCACGTAGATCCCCATAATGACGTTGATGACGCCGGCGGTGACGATAAGAGTTAAGACAGCGGAATAAGGCGTTCCCATGATCCATTCGCTCCACTACAAAATTTGGCCAAAGCTAACACAGCCAGCCGTGTACCCTACTATTAATCCGATGGTATCACAAATGGGAGCGTATGTGGGATGCCGTTGTCGATTGTTACGAAAAAAGCTCGAATTAGAAGAAATTTCTAGCGAAAAGAGTCACAAAACCTCTCATCATTGAGCCACAGTCTTGAAGTAACGGTATATCTTTTCCAATTTCTCACCCTGATGGCCGTTCTTCTTTTCCATACTGCCAAATTCAAAAAACTTAACGTTTTTGATACCCACATACTGCAGCAGCGCTTTCCTCATTAACGTCTTGTGGGCATTGTTCAGCCAGTATAGCGGATACAGCGCCGGTCCCTTCATTGTCGACACGCAGACTGCCGTTTTCCCCTTCAGCAATCCCTCCGGCAGCAGTCCCCCTGTGTCCCGGTAAGCAAAGTTGGAAGCAAACATTTGATCGATATACCCTAACAGCATTGCCGGCGGCCTTCCCCACCAAATTGGGTAGACGAATACGATTTTATCCGCCCAAAGCAGCTGCTCCCGATATTTCGCTAGCTCAGGCTCTTTATGCATATCCCTTCGACGCTTGTTCTTGTTGAACACGAGCACCGGATCAAATTGCTCCTCATATAAATCGAGCACCTGAACCTCTGTGATCTTCGCGTTTTCATGGCTGCCTTGCAGCACTTTTTGAAGAAACGCATAGCTCAAGCTTTCGTGATTGGGATGCGTATAAATAACTAACGTGTTCATTCCGCCACCTCTTTACTTATCATTTGATAACAAAATCATAGCACCCCTCGCATTTAGTTGTCAAATGATAATTGTGTTTTGATAATTATTTTGATATCGTGAGATTAAAGAGGTGATCCGTATGGATAAAGAAGCTTTTTTCCATCGACTTGTAGCTTTTACGGCTGCGGTGCATGAAGTCACGCATGATTTCACAAAAGACGTTATACCGGATGACATTACTCCCGTCCAATATGGCATTTTGGAATATATTGCAGTCAGCCAACCCGTTACCCTTAGCCAAATTAGCGATTGCAAGCATATCTCAATGCCCAATACGAGCCGTGAGCTGAAGAAGCTTAGCGAGAAAAATCTATGCGAGAAGTTTGACGTCGAAGGCGACCGCCGCAAACAGTTTATCCGGCTTTCCGCAGAGGGACAGGCTCTTATGAACGGCGTGTTCGGGCAGTTGGGCAACCGCTTCTTCGAACGGATGAAGGATGCCGCTGCGGAAGAGCAGCAAGCGATTAACGAGGCTTTGGAGCTGCTGCACACGAAAGTGTTCTATCGGAATCGTTAACCCTAACATAAAAGAAAGCACTCCCCTCCCAATGGGAGGAGTAACCTGTACCCATATCGAATAAAATGAATACGAAGGCGGCTTCATTGCTGCCTTCATAATCATCCCATTCCAAAGAAGGCAGGTGCACGGTAGTGAAATTCAATGAATACCCTTATGAACGTCCTGATGTGAAAGCTTTTGAGCATACGTTTAAGGAGCTGCTGTCCGCCTTCACGTCTGCACAACGATATGAAGAACAGGACGCTGCGATGTCTGCCATCAACAAACTGCGCAGCGAATTCGATACGGCTCAGAACATCGCAAGCATCCGTCATTCCATCGATACGAATGATGAATTTTATAAGGCGGAGCAGGATTTCTTCGACGAGAACGGCCCCGTCGTGCAGGAGTATATAACGGACTACTACCGGGCGCTCGTTGGTTCCAGCTTCCGGGAAGAGCTGGAGCGCAAATGGGGACGTCAGTTGTTCCAGTTGGCGGAGCTGTCGCTCAAAACGTTCAGTCCCGAGGTTATCGAGGATTTGCAGTTAGAAAACAAGCTGACAACGGAATACGCAAAGCTGATCGCCTCGGCAAAAATTCAGTTCGAAGGCGAAGAACGGACACTGTCCCAGCTTGCCCCCTTCCAGCAGTCAACCGATCGCGACGTGCGAAAACGGGCTTCGGAAGCATCCTCCGGCTTTATGGCTGAGAATGAAGAGAACTTCGACCGCATCTATGACGAGCTTGTCAAAGTACGGACGAAAATCGCACGGAAGCTCGGCTTTGCCAACTATGTAGAGCTTGGCTACGCGCGGATGTCGCGCACCGACTACAGCGCAGAAATGGTCGCCAATTTCCGCAATCAAGTGCTGGAACACATCGTGCCCGTCTCTTCGAAGCTCAAGGAACGCCAGCGCAACCGGATCGCCGTGGAGCAGCTGCTCTACTATGACGAGAATTTGGCCTTCCTTACCGGGAACGCCAAGCCAAAAGGCGATCCGGAGTGGATCGTGAACAACGGAGCGACGATGTATCAGGAGCTGTCTGCGGAGACAGACACGTTCTTCCGGTTCATGCAGGACAACGGACTCATGGATCTGGTCAGCAAAAAAGGGAAGCAAAGCGGCGGCTATTGCACCTATATCAGCGAGTATGGCGCGCCTTATATTTTCTCCAACTTCAACGGTACCTCAGGCGATATCGACGTTCTGACGCATGAAGCCGGGCATGCCTTCCAGGTGTACGAGAGCAGAAGCTTCGCTGTGCCGGAATACAGCTTCCCGACCTATGAGGCTTGCGAAATCCATTCGATGAGCATGGAGTTTTTCACTTGGCCTTGGATGGATCTCTTCTTCAAGGAAGATGCGGACAAATACCGGTTCCAGCATCTCGCCAGCGCCCTGAACTTCTTGCCTTACGGTGTAACCGTCGATGAATTCCAGCATTTCGTCTACGAGAATCCCGATGCAACACCAGCGGAACGGAAGCAGGCATGGCGGGAGATTGAGAAGAAATATTTGCCGCACCGCAACTATGCGGACAATGCTTATTTGGAGCAAGGCGGCTTCTGGCATAGGCAGGGGCATATCTTCAGCTCGCCGTTCTATTATATCGACTACACACTGGCGCAAATCTGTGCCTTTCAATTTTGGAAAAAAATGCACGAGGACCGCGATGCCGCATGGTCGGCCTATCTCGACCTATGCCGCTTAGGCGGCAGCCTCTCCTTCACGGAGCTCGTGCGCGAAGCAGGCCTGATCTCGCCATTCGAGGACGGCTGCGTAACCTCAGTCATCGGCAGCATCGAGAGCTGGCTGAACGGTGTAGACGACAAGGCGCTTTAGTTCACTGACCGCCCTGTTGCGAAAAAAAAGCAGGACTGCCATGATGGTAGTCCTGCTTTTTCGTTTGCAGCGCATATTACGGTTGCACCGTCCCGATACCGTCCCTTGACTCCCAAGACTTGACTGCCTTTAGAGTTGTACTCATATTTCTCGGCGTTGCTCCGTCACGACACCATCCCGGCCTCCAACGATAACGAGGTCAGCCATATTCACAAACAGCCCATTTTCGACCACACCGGGAATTCTGTTCATTTGTTCGTTCAATTTGACCGCATCGTCTGTGATCGCTTCAAACTGGCAGTCGATAATATAATTGCCGTTATCACTAATGAACGGAGCTTGCTCCTTCATGCGCAATTGCGTGCTGCACCCCAATTTCTCCAACTGCCTGCGCGTGGCCTCCCAGCCGAATTGTACAACCTCTACCGGGAGAGGAAACTTGCCCAAATTCGTTACCGCTTTCGAATCGTCAGCGACAACAATAAAACGTTTGGCGTTGGCGGCAACCAGCTTTTCGCGCAGCAACGCACCACCGCCGCCTTTGATCAATTGGAGCCGCGCGTCGAATTCATCGGCTCCGTCGATCGCCAGATCAAGCTGCTCCACTTCGGCAAAATCAGTTAACGGAATGCCCAGCTCCGCAGCGAGCTTTTCCGTCGCCTTCGAGGTCGCTATACCTTTTATGTGCAATCCGTCCTTAATGCGTTCTCCCAGCTTCATCAGCGTCCAGTAAACGGTTGAACCTGTTCCCAGTCCAACTGCCATTCCATCCTCTACATAGTCGGCTGCTCTTTCGCCGGCTAATCTTTTTGCGTCCATCGTTGCCGTCCCCTTCCCTTATTTAAATACCGCTATACCGGCATAATTGCTCTATAAATCTGTGCCTGCCTTGTCCAACTTTAAGAGATACTGATTGAAGGAATATAGAGCTATTGTTAGATAAGGCAAATAGCTGTTGCATCTATCTTAGCAATAATAAAATCCGGCCTCAATAGCGGGGCCGTGATTATCCTGATCGCCAGATTCTCCTCACAAAATCACACTTTACAAATAAAGGCAAAAGAATTAAAGTTGTATGTACAAACAACTAGTTGGATTTCGATCGAAAGGTGGCGCCTATTATGCTTGATGTTTATTTCAAGGAATGTCTTTTCTTCACAGCCAACCGCCTCAGCAGAGTCATTACGAAAATGGCAGAGGATGCATTCAAAGTAAGCGGGCTTTCTCCAACCTCGGCTTTCCTGCTGATGGCCTTGTATGAGAAAGACGGTATTTCTCAGAAGGAGCTTGGCCAAGTCCTTCATCTCCAACCCTCCACCGTGACCCGGGTTATTGAGAAGCTTGCAGCCAGCGGCTTATTATATAACCGTTCCGAAGGCCGGCTGTCCCTCATCTATGCTACGGATAAAGGTAAAGCATTGGAAGCATCTATCCACGAATGCTGGAATAATCTTAGAAGCAGATATAATGCCATCTTGGGTGAAGAGGGTGATCAGCTTTCGTTGCAGCTTTATCAAGTAAGCGATCAGCTAGAGAAAATCGAATGAGCATTCATTTGATTTTTATTTTCCAATAGTTGCTTGTGCAAACAAATTAAATATTGAACATTGGAGGCGTGTTGTTATGAATAGTGTTCTCTATTATTTAACTTATGGATCAGCTCTCGGGAGCGGCTTGATTGCGGGCATATTTTTTGCCTTTTCCACCTTCGTCATGAAAGCTCTTGCAAAGCTTCCAGCAGCACAAGGCATAGCCGCTATGCAGTCCATTAATACGACGATTCTTCAAACCTTGTTCAGCTTGGTGTTTATGGGAACGGCCTTAATCTGCGTTGTTCTTGGCGTTGCTGCGTTTTTCAATTGGGGCTCTCCCGGCGCCTCATACGTGCTAATCGGAAGTTTGCTTTATCTGCTCGGTTCTTTTATAGTGACGGTCATTTTCAACGTACCGCTTAACGATGCCTTAGCCGCCGTGAAACCGGGGAGCCCCGAAGGCGCCCGGGTATGGGCGGGTTATTTGACGGACTGGGTCGTCTGGAATCATGTACGAACGTTCGCTTCATTGGCGGCGTTGGCTTCTTTTATCATCGCGATTCGTAAATGGTGAGGCTCAACTAGCTAACCCCTCCACTATAGGTCCCGATTAAACCGTTGTAGTAGCGCGAATTGAGCAGTTGCTGATGGGAACCTTGCTCCTGCTAAATTACGAATAGGTAACTAGCACTTGCATAATAACAGCGCTATACACTATACTAATACAAATATTGAATCGTGCCGATGAAGAGAATCCAACTCGGAGGCGTACTCGTCAAGGGGAACTGCGACTTCTCCCTAAGTTTACCGGAACCGCCCGTTAACGCGGAACTAAGTGGATTGGACAGTGATGCTGTCTAATCAATTTGGGTGGCACCGCGAATCAAGCGCTCTTCGTCCCATATGGACAAGGGCGCTTTTTGTATTTTCATGAAAAAGGAGAGCGGTGCCAATGTTAGACATCAAGTGGATTCGTCAAAATCAGGATGAAGTACAGGAAACAGCCAATCAGAAGGGGATTGCGATTTCTGTTGACCGGCTTCTGGAACAGGACGACAAAAGGAAGTTGCTTTTACAGGAGGTAGAGCTGCTTCGCCGGGAACGAAATGAAATGGCTCCCCGGATTAATGCTTTTCTGCAGCAGCAGGATATCGTCAATGCGGACCGGATGCGTCTGGAGGCCAAAGCGTTGAATCGCCGTCTGAGCGATATGGAGGGCGAGTATCGGAAAGCTGAGCATGAATTTAATCAGTTGATGCTATACGTACCGAACCGGGTATCGCCGGACACGCCGCAAGGTCTCTCGGATCAAGATAACGTTGAGATTAAACGGGTGGGAGAGCCTGCTGTCATCAGTTTCGAAAAGAGAGATCATGTTGCGCTCGGTGAGCTGCATCGCATGATCGACATTCCGCGCGGAGTCAAAACAGCTGGAAGCCGCCATTACTATTTGACAGGGCCGGGCGTCCTGTTGCACCGGGCCGTGCAGCAGCTTGCTTTTGATTTACTGATGGATAAAGGCTTTACGCCGCTGGAGGTTCCGTTGATGGTCCGTACGGATGCGTTGCTCCATGCCGGTCATTTTCCGCTGAGCCAGGATCAAACCTATAAAATTGAAGATGAGGACGCATGGCTTGTGGGGACGTCGGAGGTTCCTCTGCTGGCATACTTCAATGGGGATATTGTGGATGTGACGGAACCGATCAGAGTGGCGGCGACTTCGCTTTGTTTTCGCAGTGAGGTTGGTTCGGCCGGCAAAGATGTGCAGGGTCTGTACCGTGTCCATCAGTTTGCAAAGGTAGAACAAGTTGTTATTTGCGAGGATAGCTTGGAGCAGTCGGAACAGCTTTTGCAAGAAATTACGGCAAATGCAGAAGAACTGCTGCAACTGCTTGAGCTGCCTTACCGGGTTATGGCAGTCTGCACCGGCGATATGTCTCAGAAAACGTACAAACAGATGGATATCGAGACATGGATGCCTAGCCGCGAGGCTTACGGGGAAACTCACTCGTCGTCGAACATTACCGATTTTCAGGCTCGCCGCTCGAATATCCGCTACAGGGATACGGACGGGAAATTGCGCTTCTGCTATACGCTCAACAACACAGCCGTGGCCTCGCCACGGATTTTGATCCCGCTGCTGGAGAACCACCAGGAGGAGGACGGCTCGATCCGTATTCCGCAAGCCTTGCGGAAGTACATGAACGGGCTCGAGCGGCTTCGAGTTTAAGGACGGGAATGTAGCGACAGTGCGCAGACGGCTCGCTTAACGAGCCTCTCTTCGCTATTAGCGAAGCAGGGTCGTTCGGCAGCGGAGTACAGACACTCGACAGGTGTGACATTCGCCGGCATTTGCGAAATCCACTAAAACCACTTCGCTATTTTGCAAAGCTGCTTCGTTAAACAGAAAGGTGGGGGCCCGTAGCGAAGCTGGTTCGCTGTTTAACGAACCCAAATTCGCTGCGCAGGGGTAAGTCGGAGCGCTGGACAGTAACAGCGAACTGAATTTCGTTTTTCGAGAACCTAGGTTCACCAGTTGCGAAGTTTAGTTCACTGTAGATTGAGCGAGTGCTACATTGGCGCGCATTTGCGAAAACCGCTTCGCTATTTTGCGAAGCGGCTTCGTTAAACTGCGGAGTGAGGGCGCACTGCGAAGCTTTCTTCGCTATTAGCGAAGCCGGTTCGTTAAACAGTAGGGTAAGGGCCCGCAGCGAAGCTGGTTCGCTATTTAACGAACCCAAGTTCGCTGAGAGAAGGCTAGGCAAGGTGCTCGCAGGCTATAGCGAACTGAATTTCGTTTTTCGAGAACCTAGGTTCACCAGTAGCGAAGTTTAGTTCGCTGTAGCCTCAGGCTAGTGTGAAAATCACGGACATTTGCGAAAACCGCTTCGCTATTTTGCGAAGTGGGTTCGTTAAAATACCGCGTGAAGGCGCACTGCGAAGCTATCTGCACTATTTTGCGAAGCCCGTTCGTTAAAACGCCGAGTGAAGGCGCACTGCGAAGCTTTCTTCGCTATTAGCGAAGCCGGTTCGTTAAACAGCAAGGTAAGGGCCCGCAGCGAAGCTGGTTCGCTATTTAACGAACCCCAGCTCGTTGGGCGTTAGAGTACGGCCGCAAAGAGGTCGTGCAAAGCCAAAGAAGTTCCACAGCGATTAGCTGTGGAACTTCTTTTTCACTAAACAACTCAGTTAGTTCGCGCTATGGACGCAAGTTGTACTCCTCCAGCTTGAAGTCGACAGCGTCGACCTTCCACACCTTGCCGGTGTAGATGAGGGTAGCTTTGCGGTGGAGGTACGTTTCCGTTTCGTAGTCAGACGAGATGAACACATATTGCGTTAAGACTGCGGTTTGGTTGTTGGTATATTGCAGCGCAGACGGCGTGACGTCCTTCATCTGATTTTTATATTTCAGTCCCTTATTTTGAATAATTGTATTGATGAACCGATCCGTAAAATAAGGGCTGAAATGCGTCCGGATTTGCTTAATCGACGACAGATCAGTCGCTTCGTTCAATTTATCGGCAATAATCTGCTGTTGTCTGGCTGTCAGCCTTTTTTCGTTAGGGATTTGAACGGGAGGCTTATCGGGAATAATGATCAGGCTCTGACCATTTAATTGAACTGCTGCTTGGCCTGACTTCTGGTCCCAGCTGATGTTCGCTCCCAGCGCCTGGCTTAGAAAACGAAGAGGCACGTATGTAGTGCCGCCATTCTTCTCTTCTGCAGCTACATCAAGCGTAATCGGCATTTGGTTGACCAATGCGGTCTTCGAGTTCAAGGTTAACACGACCTCAACCTCGTCTTTGCTTATCGTGACGGTTTTCGAGGCTGCATTCCAGATCACTTTCGCGCCCAAATTTTCCGTTACGACCCGGACTGGAATAAGCAGCCGATTGTCCTTCATATAACCGCCGCGAATAATCGTAGCCTGTTCGTCTGCAGCCGTATTCTGCTCATTCAACGTTGCAGCAGGTTCATTAGCAAAACTTTGTCCCGGCAAGCTGGGCAGGACAAGAAGGGCCGTTGCCAGCAGCGTTACCGTTGCTTTTTTGATTTTTTTCATGTGTATGCCTCCTTTAAAATAAGGTTCATATTGTTGCCTTCGCTAAAATTATAGACGTCGGCAGGTTGAGAGTGTTGCGTTTGGGAATTTTTACATTCCATCGCTACCATGTCTATACCCGCTTCCACATCGAATCTAAACCGCATAGGCTAAAAAAAGGACAAGCCACGGAAGCGCGATGCGCTAGCCCGAGTTTGTCCTTTTTCACAGGTTTGTTTCCTATTGGATGATCCTCACTTGGGAATATCCCCGTTCACGCTATGTTCCCCTCACCGTCTCCACTTCTCAAAATGCCGCTCCCGCTATACGGAATAGCCCAGGCGCCTCGTGGAGAAATCGTTCGCAATAATGGGCGGAGTACTCGTTCCATGGCGCTTTAAACAGATCATTACCGGAAAACACCTGCAGCTTCGGCCCGCAGGCTGAAACCAGTCGCTTCCAATCGCGATGCCTGGAAAGATGGCTCCAATACGCTTGCGACAAAGGATCTTCCTCAACATGCACTAGAATCCGGTCGGCATAATAGGCTTCCAAGTGCTGCAGCTCTACCGGCTCAAGCCAATCAATATCGGCTACAGTCGGCGGCATACTGAGCTGCAAATCATTATAGAGCACCGTCCCGGCCTTTCTCCCCCATACATGAAGCTGACCTTTGCTAACAATAAACACGGCGACTGTATCACGGCGCGTCATTGGCCCGAGCTGTTTACGAATGATGGACGCCTTCTGCTCATAGCGTTCCAGCCATCTGCCCGCTTCTTCTTCTCTTCCTATAAAAGCAGCCGTTAGAGACAGATGCTCTCGCCAATCTCCTTTCCAGGGCAACAGCAGCGTGGGCGCGATATTTTTTAGCTTCTGCTGCTCATCGGCCGGAATGAAATGATCGATGCCAATAATATAATCCGGCTCAGCCTCGCGTAAAATCTCCAAATTAAATTCATAATGGTGACTCAGCAGCAGCTTGATCTCATAGCTGTATCGATTGCGATAGTAATCAGTCCAATAATGATCCACTGGCGCTGCAAACGGAATGATCTGTAAAGGGAGCAACTGCCCGATGTTTATCCAGCTGTATGCGGCGATTTTGCATTTCTGGTTTTTCTGATAGGCTGCCGGCGGTATGCCTGTCTGTTTTTTGAACAAGTTGCGGAAGTATGTCTCATTCTTATACCCGATCGCATCGGCGATGGCTGCAAACGACGGCGCTTCGGGCGCAGTCATCATTCGTTTGGCCTCCATCAGCCGCAGCTCCGTCCGATATTCCATAATGCCTCTGCCGTACCGTTCCTTGAATAGCCGCATAAAATGAAACCGGCTCAGACCCGCAATCGCAGCAAGCTGATCGATCGTAATGTCTTCCTTATAATTTCGCTCCAGCTCCATTTTTGCCGTCTCGAGCGCGAGCTCCATCTGCTGCTCCTGATAACCCAGCACCAAGCTCAGCAGCTCCAGCAATCCCGCTTCACAGCGGAGTCTAGCTGATTGCTTGCCTTCACTCCACCCCGCATGCAAGAAATCGAATAAATGGAGGACGGATGAGGCAGGATGAACAACCGCTTCGCCGGCAAAAGGGAAACGCCAATCGCCTTGCAGGTCCGGCTCCTCCTTAGGCATGAAGAAGCCTTCAAAATGAAGCAGCAGCAACCCCGGCTCATTGCCTGAGCCGACCGTATCCGCTTCAATTAATTGACCTGGAGGGCATACATAGACGCCGCCCTGGCGCAGCGGATAATACCGCCCGTTAATGACCAGCCGGCCGTGGCTCGTCTTGGAGAGAAGCAGCACATGGAACCTGCTCTGAATAAAGTTCCGTTCCGACCCTCCGCTCAAGGTGTTCTTGACCGTCTCAACATTCAGCAGCTTATAGCAAACTTGACCTGCAGCATAATGCTGCAGGTCTGAAATCGGATTGCTATTCATGTACGTATTTGAGAACGTCATCGATGATCAAGCCGTTCGCAATCGAATTATTGTTAAACCAATGCCCCGAATCTGCTGCGAAGACGTTACCGCCCTTCACAGCCGGCAATCCCTTCCACAGCGGATTATCTGCCGGCGGTTTTTCCCTTCCTTCACCCGACAGGAGGAAAATGTAATCCACTTTATCGAGCTGGGCTAGTGTCTCGATGGAGTAGGCATCGTAATCGCCTTTCAGCATATCAGGCTTTTGGAAGCCGAGCTCGTCATACAGCATTGCGCCGCCATAGAAACCAGGGCCAAACAGCTTAAAATTCTCGCCTACAGGCTGCAATAGAACGGCAGTTTTGCCTTCAATTAAACTACCCAGCTGTTCCTTCGCGAGCTTCAGCTTCTCATCATAGGTTGCCACCGCCTTTTGCGCGGCGTCCTCTTCATTCAAGAGAGTGCCGAGCTTTTGGAGGTTTCCGCGCCAGTCGTTCGCATTATCCGACAGAATGAATGTCGGCGCGATTTTGGCAAATTGATCGTACCCATCTTTCACATAGTCCGCAGTTAGAAAAATAATCAGATCCGGGTTATACGAAAAGACTTCTTCCGGCTGCAGACCGTTATCCATCTTCAAGACAGGAATGCCTGCCAGCTTGTCTTGCAAGTATTGCTGCGGGACTCCGGCTACTCCCCATTGTGCTACAGGCTTCATATCCAGCGCTGCCAGCGGATCTTCCATAAAAGCTGCAATAATCCGCTTAGGATGAACAGGTACTTCTACCTCGTGTCCCGCAGCATCGGTCAACGTACGAACGGTCGCTTCTTCTGCGGCAGGGCTTGGGGCGTCCGTTGCTGCGGTTGCAGGCGCTTCGTTATTTGCCGAGCTGCCGCATGCAGCCAGCACGCTAACCAGGATTAAAGCTATTATTGCAAATAAACTGCGTCGTGTGTTCTTCATCGTTTTGTTTATCTCCTGTCAAATGATATTGATTATCATTCACACAGTATAATGGACGGATCTGTTTTTGTGAATAACCAAAAATGCTCTTTTTTTTCGGCACACCGCATTCTTGCATAAATTGGCTTGCAATCATCCTTTCTCCCATTCGGTAAAAAAGACCTACAGGGACTATTGATATTTGTTACGGTCCGTAGAGTTTGCTATCTTGGGGGTACGCGACATCATCCTGCACGCCCTGGAGGAGAACGCATGACCATGAAATCCCCATTGCCGAGGCGCGGCATCATCATTACGTTTACCGTTTTAGTGACAGGCATCGCTGTATTCCTGTGGATTCAGCATATGTCCAAAAAAGCGGCCGTTTCCCCCACCCTAGCTTTTATCGAACACAACATGACGAACTCGAACGGCACGCTAGCAACTTATTTAAAAGAAGCTTCATCCGCAAATCCCGATTACGTCGCTGGACACGAGGCTTTATCCGAATCGCTGGGCGTATGGATGCAAATCGCTTTGTTGAACCAGGATGAGAACCGGTTCGAGCAAAGCTACGAACTGTTGCGTGAACGATTCCTGTCCCCCCAAAACTATATTATTTGGAAGCTTGAACCGGGCGGCACGTCGGAGGTGAATACGAATGCCCTTGGCGACGATCTTCGAATCGTCAGAGCGCTATTGGAAGGCTATGATCGTTGGCAGCAGCCGTCGTATCTGGCAACTGCACAGCAAATTACCGCTCAACTGCAACAGTCGGCGATGGCAGAAGGTTATTTTGTCGATCATCATGACTTCCTGCATCACCATTCCTCAGAAGTTCTGAGTCTCGTCTATGTAGACACGTTGGCGCTGCAGGCGATGGAGCAGCATGGACTTATCAGCCGAATGGTGCTCGATAGACATATCAAGCGATTGCAAGAGCTGCCTGCAGGAGGGGATATCTTTTATCCGCAAAAGTATGAGGTGCGAGCCTCGAAATATAGCTCAGGCGACAAAGTTAATTTAATCGATCAGTTGATTGTCGCCATTCATGTCGCGGAGCTTGGACAACCCCCTCAGAAGCTAATCCGCTTTCTCAAGCAGGAGCTGAAGGATCGAGGAAAGCTGTTCGGGCAATATGACCGGAATTCGGGTCAGCCAGCGGTCGATTATGAGTCCCCCTCCGTCTATGCCTTGGCCATCTTGCTGGCACTGGAGACGAAGGATCGAGCCTGGGCGAAGGAGCTCTTCCCCCTGATGCTTGCAATGCGGGACCATGATCCCCGATATAAGGGCGGCTATGTTTTCGACGGGGATACGCATCTGTTCGATAATTTATTCCCGCTTCTTGCGGAGGTTTCGCTGAACGTCCGCTAGGGCGTTTGCAGCTCAATCAGATATCCCTGTATCTACCAAGCTTTTTAGCCCGGTTTTGCCTTGAAGTTATGAACTTATGTCAGTAGAATTAGTCGATGACAACAAGGCAATCTTACACCACGAATTGAAAGGAACCGACAGTAGACGATGGATAACAAAATCGCCTTACGCAACGTAGACATCGGCTATTCCAGCTTAATCATTCTTCTGCTGGCAGAGCAATTGGCCGTCTACCTGAACTTGTACCTGAACCAGTCTTTTACCGGATGGGAGATCGGAGCCAGTATTGGGGCCTTGATCGTATTAGCGGCCGGATTCTTCATTCCTGCCGGCTTCTCCGTCGTCTTTGTATTTCTATTTATTGTGTCGTACTTAGTGTGGCTTACTACTTACGGTAGTGCGAATATTCTGGAAACGATGTGGCTACTCTTCATACCTGCCAACATTCTGATAGCTGCCTTCGTTAAATATCGGCTCATTCGGACCAAGCAAATCGTAGAGCGCTTGAATGATCTCTCCAGCAAAACCCCGATGATTGATCTGGATACAGGTCTCGGGAATAAAGAAGCGCTGGCAGATACGCTGTCCAAGCAAGCAAATTTGGCTAAGCGATACGGCGACAAATACGATTTTTCTATCGCGATGTTTAAAATCGATTTTTTGCCCCTCGTATTGGAGTCTCTTGGGAACGAACGATATTCTAAATTTCTGATCGAAATCGCTGACACGATTCAGCGGCAGATTCGGCATGAGGATACCAAATTCTCTATTGATGCCGGCCGCTTCGTCGTCTTATGTCCCCTTACGGACCGGAGCTTTTTCCCCGCTGTGGCGGATCGCATTAAGAATGCGATGATCAATATCAACTTCGAGGATAAAAGAGGACAACCTCTCCGGTTAGTTGTACGGGCAGCGATTCTTGGATTTGAGAACGAGCAATTCGACCTCTACCAGCATGTAGACGACGTCATCGCAACACTTGAGAGAGGCACCGAGACGGACCTCGTTGCAGAATATATTTAAATTTTCCGCACTGTGCACGGGAGCTGCGCGCGGTGCGAAAAAAGGTTGAAAGGATGTGCTCGCATTGATTCAAGCTAGCTGGTTTGTCCCGGTCTGCATTGTTGTTTCTTCGTTATTGACACTTTCCGTCATTATCCTAACCATTTATACGCTGTCATTCCGCGCCAGAGTGATTGAGAAATATGATCGGGGAAAACCTCATGTCTGATTTCCTCCTTCTGTTCTCGGTCGTCAGTATCTGGATCGCCGTATTCGAAAGTATCGTCATTATGGCAGGGGCGATCAAATTCATTCGCAGGCATAACCGGAAACCGCTCATGATTCCCAGAGAGATGGATGACTATCCGACCGTTACTGTAATGGTGCCAGCCCACAATGAGGAGCTCGTTATCGTTCAGACAGTAGAGCGCATTCTGTTTCTGAATTATCCTGCTCATAAAGTCCAGTTGATCGTCATTGCAGATAATTGTACGGATCGGACGGCGGAAAAGCTGAAGGCGCTCAAAAGCAAACCCGCCTATCGTGATCGCGATTTTCATATTCTGGAACGGAAGGGCACGGGCGGCAAATCCGGCGCCTTAAATGATGCATTCAAGCAGGCGAAAGGCGAATGGATATGCATCTATGATGCGGATGCTGCGCCGGAGAAAAACGCGCTCGCTTTTCTTGTGCAAAAGGCAATGGAGAAGCCCGACCGCTACGGCGCCGTCTTCGGCCGCAACAAAGCGCGCAACCGCAGCCAAAACTTTCTGACCAAATGCATCAACTTGGAGCTCGTCACCATACAGCGCGTGCATCATACAGGATTATGGGAATTGTTCAAAATCGGGACGATTCCGGGCACTAATTTCATCGTCAAATCCGAGCTGATCCGCGAAATCGGCGGCTGGGATGAGGAGGCCATTACGGAGGATACGGCCATTTCCTTCGAGATTTTGACACGCGGCCAATTAATTGCACTCGCACCGCAAGCTGAGGCCTATCAGCAGGAGCCGGAGAAGCTTAGCATCTACATGAAACAGCGGCAGCGGTGGTCCAAGGGCAATTTTCACGTTGTCATCGAAAACATCCATCATCTGTTCAACCGGTCGAGCTGGCGCATCAAGCTCCATGTTCTCTACTATGCAGTCAGTTATTTCTGGTTCATGATCGCCATCATTATCTCTGATATTATCTTCCTTACGAATATCGGGTATTATATCGCTTCTTTATTTAATCCGTCGGTCGTTATGCCGTTCAACTTCGGCGACGACATCTATGTATACTTGATGATTGCCTGGGCACTGATGTATTACATCTATGTGCTGCAGATTAATTTGGCACTGGCTACCGATATTGGACAGAGCACCATCAGCAACTTCATCATTTCCGTCGTTTCCTATTTCACCTACTCGCAGCTGTTCCTGATTATCTCCATTCGGGCATTCTACTCGCTCGTTACGGACAAAATTTTAGGCAGAAAGAGTAAATGGTACAAAACGCAACGATTCGGGTAACGAACAACATGCACCCTTTGGCGAGATGTCCTCTCTGTTGGTTAAATCGAGACGGATATGGAGCAGGGGTGCTTTTTCATTATAAAACGTAATTGCTGACGGTTTTCAGAGTATAATGATGAAGGAAGCGAGACGTGTACGGTTAATAGCTGAGATGATCAGGTAATCGAATATAGTGTAGAAGAGGGTAAAGATGAGCGAGAAGAAATTTACGGATTATGCATTAAGTGAAGATATTTTGCGGGCGTTGAGCAGTTTGGGCTATGAGACGCCAACGGAGGTACAGACGGAAGTTATTCCGGTCGCGTTAGCGAACAAGGATCTTGTCGTCAAATCGCAAACGGGAAGCGGCAAGACAGCAGCCTATGGCATTCCGCTCTGCGAGCTAGTTGACTGGAACGAAAATAAACCCCAGGCGTTGATTCTGACGCCCACCCGCGAGCTGGCGGTACAAGTCAACGAGGACCTGACGAACATCGGCCGTTTCAAACGGATTAAATCGACGCCGCTGTTCGGGAAACATCCTTTTCATGTGCAACGGGCAGAGTTGAAGCAAAGAACACATATGGTCGTTGGTACCCCGGGGCGTGTATTGGACCATATTGAACGCGGTACGCTGCCGCTGGAGCGGATTTCCTATCTCGTAATCGACGAGGCTGACGAAATGCTGAACATGGGCTTCATCGAGCAAGTCCAGTCCATCATTCAAGCTCTGCCACAGGACAGAGTGACGATGCTCTTCTCCGCTACGTTTCCGGAGGACGTTGCCCGCCTGTCACGCAAATACTTGGACAAGCCCGCTGAGATTGAGATCAAAGCGAGCGGTCTAACGACAGCTACGATCGAGCATTCCCTCATTCAAGTGATGGAAGCAGACAAGCTGGAGCTGCTTCAGTCTTTGCTTATCGTGGAAAATCCGGATAGCCTGATCGTATTCTGCCGCACGCAGGAGAATGTAGACAAGCTGTTCCGAGAAATGGCCGATCTCGAATATCCAGTCGACCGTATTCACGGCGGGATGGAGCAGGAAGAACGGTTTGAGGTCATGAATGCATTCCGCAGAGGACAGTTCCGTTACTTGATCGCAACGGATGTAGCTGCCAGAGGCATCGACATTACGAACATTACTCATGTCATCAACTACGATATTCCGCTTGAAAAAGAAAGCTACGTCCATCGCACGGGCCGGACAGGCCGCGCAGGCAAAACAGGCAAAGCGATCACCTTCGTCACGCCTAAGGATTATAAGCGTCTAGCCGATATCGAAGCGTATATCGGGTTCGCCATACCGAAGGTGAAGGCTCCCTCAGAGGAGGCTGTCGATCAGCGCAGAGAACAATTCGAACAGAAGCGCAATAACGGTCCGGAGCTGAAAAAAGATAAACGCGAGCAATTAAATAAGCAGATTATGAAGCTGAACTTTAACGGCGGCAAGAAGAAAAAGCTGAGAGCGGTCGATTTTGTAGGTACGATCGCTAAGCTTGAGGGCGTCAATGCGGATGACATTGGGATCATTACGATTCTCGATCATGTCACCGATGTGGAAATTCTGAACGGCAAAGGCTCGCTCGTTCTGGAATTGATGCGAGACACGACGATCAAAGGCAAGCTGCTGAAGGTCCGCCGCGGCAAACGGTAGCACGTTCGTAATAATAGACAAAAGGCATCCTCGTTGTCAGCGGGGATGCCTTTGTTTGTTTCGAACGACTACTCGATAAAATGTACGTATTGCAGGAACCTCTTCAGTATAACCGCTGCCTGCGCCCTCGTTGCATACTCTGTCGGCACGAAGCGTCCGTCTTCCATCCCTTTCATAATGCCCACTTCCGATACTCGAACTACCGCCGCTTTCGCCCATGAGGAAATGGAGTCTCGATCCGTGAAAGCGGCCAGGCTGCCGCCCTCTTGTCCAGCGCCAACGCTTCCATGTCCGGTGAAGGTTAAGGCACGGTCGATTACCACAGCCATTTGCTCGCGGGTAATCGGGTCGTTAGGCGCAAAATGGCCGGCATCGATGCCGCTCACCAACCCGCTCGCTACCGCCGCATCAACCGCAGACGCATACCATGCGGACGCAGGGACATCCGCAAAACGGGCATAGCCCTCGCTCTCCTTCACGGACAGCCCCAGCCCGCGAACGAGCAAGGCCGTGAATTCCGCTCGAGTAATGGTTTCCACTGGCCCGAAACGGTCGGCCGCCACGCCGTTTACCAGCAGCTTGGACGCCAGATGCTCCACATCCGCCTTCGCCCAGTATCCGTTTAAGTCGACGAATTTTCGAGCCTGCACATCTACGACTGTGTACAAGCTGTTATGCGGCACATTCAGAATCGCTTCCGTTGTGCCGTCTGGACCGGTTTCCAGCTGTGCCGGAACAAAAACGATAGTTCCGTTTGCCGGGATATACTGAACGGCAACCAGGTTACGGTTCGTTTTCTCTCCGTCCAATTTAATGGTCCGGATCAAGTATGATCCGCCGAAGTCCCGCACCTCCACCGTTTGCCCGTTTGCCTCCGCGGTCACCTTGTAGTCGATGACGTCGGCGAATACAACAAAACCTTGGGAAACGCCAATCCGATTGATTTCCTGTCGAACATCCTCTCCGGCCTGCTCCTGAATAATGCTCACGGTCAAATCTGATACTTCCGCGTCGAGACGTTCCGCCAATCCGGTCAAATCGATCGCGCTTATCCGCAATTGAAAGCTGGAGTCGTTCAGCCTCACCTCGATAATCGCCTTCGGATAATCTTTGGCCAAATTTGCGATCCAGTCAGCCGGAAAACGTGTCTGTACCGCTTGCTCCCGATCGCGGATTTCAATGCGGACAAACGGTTCCTTCGCCTCTTTCAGAAGTTCCAGCACTCGCTCCCTCGTCCGTTCGGAAAGGATGACCTGTTCGATCACCGTGTCATTCGAACGCGTGACCCGTTCGATGTCGGTTGGAGCGACAAGAACAGTAATCCCAGCACCCTGATTTATCTTCACGGTCGTCCCCAATGTGGTCGGTTGATCGCCGACATTCGACGAAGGCGGTGTTGAGATGTCCGTGAGGGTAATGGTTTTCACTGCTTCATTGCCTGCTTTGTCTCGGGCATATAGGGTATAGTCGCCGTTGACAGCTATGGTGAATTGACGCGCGGCCAAAATATCGGTCCCTTCCGTTCCTCCGGCAAAATCAGCCTCACTAAGGCTTCCAGGCAGCCAACGGAGCTCCGTCAGCGCATTGCCCGCAACTGCTCCTTGCACGCTTGCCGTCACGCTGATCACTTTACGTGGTGCCAATCCGTTCGGTGCAGCCGTCAGGGTAACATCGGGCGGTATTGCCACAATACGTATTCCGCTCGTGTCCGGTGCTTTGTACGTCAGCGAAGCGGCGGTACCGCCGGAGGCGCGAACAATGTTTGCGCCGTTCGGAAGCTCCAACGCAGCGGCAACTTCAATACCGTCCACATCCGCGAGCCCGGCCGGAACTTCGTATTCGAAAGTAAGCTCCGTCAATGCCGTGCCG
The DNA here is from genome assembly GCF_014641555.1 of Paenibacillus radicis (ex Gao et al. 2016). GTDB lineage: Bacteria > Bacillota > Bacilli > Paenibacillales > Paenibacillaceae > Pristimantibacillus > Pristimantibacillus radicis. The sequence continues at coordinate 280,488 of NZ_BMHY01000005.1, read as the reverse complement.
CGCGCTCCCGTATACGAGGCATATACCTTCTGAGCGGCTGAACCGTCTCCGACCATGATCGAAACGGCCGGGGTCCCGGTGACAATTACTTCGTATCCGTAAAATACCGTAAAGCGAAGCGTGCCGCTCGTGCCGTACAAATCATTAGGCGAGGCAGTTAGCACCAACTCCACCCAAGCAGCTTCGAATTCCGCCAGAGCATTGCTCAAACTGGCAGCGGCATTATCTAGTAGAATCTGAGATTGGTTTTCCGCATCGTTGGCAATAGCCTGCGCCGCATCTATCGCGGTCTGCAAAGCTGAGCGGTCGTCCGCAGACGCCTGCCCCACGTTGACGCCTTCCGGATGATCCATCATCGCCTGCTGCGCCGCCGTGATCGCTGCGACCAGCGATGTCGGAATACCCGGTTGCAGGACTGCAACATTAAAGACTTGTACCGATGCATTTAACTGGTTAACAGCAGTATCCAGTTGATCCTGTGTGCAATTGCTCGCGTTATCCAGAATCTGCTGCGCCGTACCGATGTCCGTTTCCAGCACGCTGCGAGTTTCCGCCGACGTCTGCCCCACGTTGACGCCTTCCGGATGATCTGTCAGCGCCTGCTGCGCCGCTGCGATCGCCGCGATCAGCGACGTTGGAATGCCCGGTTGCAGGACAGCCGCATTAAAGACTTGTACCGATGCATTTAACTGGTTAACGGCAGTATCCAATTGATTCTGCGTGTAATGGCTCGCAGTATCGAGAATCTGCTGCGCCGTACCGATAGCAGATTCCAGTGCGGTGCGAGTTTCCGCCGACGTCTGCCCCACGTTGACGCCTTCCGGATGATCCGTCAACGCCTGCGCCGCCGCCGCGATCGCCGCGACCAACGACGTCGGAAGGCCTGGTTGCAGGACTGCAACATTAAAGACTTGTACCGATGCATTTAGCTGGGCGACGGCAGTATCCAATTGATCCTGCGTGTAATTGCTCGTGTTATCCAGAATCTGCTGTGCAATACCGATGGCCGTTTCCAGTGCAGTGCGAGCTTCCGCCGACGTCTGCCCCGCGTTGACACCTTCCGGATGATTCGTCAACGCCTGCTGCGCCGCCACGATCGCCGTGCCCAGCGTAGTCGGAAGGCCCGGTTGCAGGACTGCGGCTTTAAAGACTTGAACCGATAAATTTAACTGAACGACGGCAGTATTCAATTGATTCTGCGTGTAATTGCTCGCGTTATCCAGAATCTGCTGCGCCGTACCGATGGCAATTTCCAGCGTAGTGCGAGTTTCTGCCGACGTCTGCCCCACGTTGACGCCTTCCGGATGGTCCGTCAATGCCTGCTGCGCCGCCGCAATCGCCGCTCCCAGCGACGTCGGATTACCCGGTTTCAGGACAGCCGCATCAAAGACTTGAACCGATGAATTTAACTGGTTAACGGCAGTATTCAATTGATTCTGCGTGTAGTTGCCCGCGTTACCCAGAATCTGCTGCGCAGTACCGATGGCCGTTTCCAGCGCGGTTCGAGTTCCTGCCGACGTCTGCCCCACGTTGACGCCTTCCGGATGATTCGTCAACGCCTGCTGCGCCGCTGCGATCGCCGAGCCCAGCGCAGTCGGATCGCCGGATGAGATAATCATATTTTCGAATGTATCTATGGCTATTTCCAGATTTACGACAGCCGCTTCCAATTCGTTCTGCAGATAATTGGCGGCCTGATTGAAAATTTGCTGGGCTGCAGCAATCGCGGTCTGCAAAACGCTGCGGTCTCCCGCCGACGTTTGTCCCACGTTGACGCCTTGCGGATGATCCGTTAACGCTTGCTGCGCCGCCGCGATCGCCGCTCCCAACGCCGCGGGATTGCCGGCTTGGACAATTTGCGCATTGAATGCCGCGATTGAGGAAGTCAATGGGGTTGCGGCGTCAGCCAGGTCGGAGGCGACGGTGGCATTCCCGATTCCGTCGATAAAAAGCTTGGCTGCGTCATAGGCTGCAGACAAGTCGTTGTAGGCATTCGCCGGCACTTGTCCTACACCGGTGCCCGGCAGGTAACTTTTCAACAACGACTTGGCGCTAGCGACCGCTTGAAACAACCCCGTTCCGTCCACAAACGCATGTCCGTTGCTCGCCGCATAAGCGGCTGCAGGAGAATTTGCGATCCCGAATATTTTCAGATTGCCCGGATTAACCGCAAATACGCCTGTCCCAAAAGTTGTTGCGTCGCCTAACACCGTTACGCTTGTCAAGCTGTTATTATAGAATGAGCTGCTGGCGACATTCGTTACACCAGCCGGGATGACCAGCTTCGCAATGCGATTGGTGTCGAAAGCCCCGCCATTAATCGTCTTCAGGTTTTCCGATAATTTAATCGATGTCAAACTATTCATATAAAATGAATAGTTGCCAATAGTCGTCACACTGTCCGGAAAAACGACGGTTGTAAGCGGATTGTTTTCGAATGCGCTGGCGCCGATCGTTAACAAGCTGTCAGGAAGGTCTATGGAAGTGAGACTAGTATAACGGAATCCATACGTTTGAATGACCTTCACACTGTTCGGAATCACGACACTCGTAATTTTAGGTTTGCCCGTACCGTACGTATCAAATGCTGATCTCCCAATCTCGATTACAGTCGTCCCTTCGTACGCAGCGGGAATAACCACGTTGAGATCCGTGCCCCCGTAGTTCGCAACCGTTGCACCGTTGGCGCCGACTGTAAAAGTAAAGTCGTTGTCGGCTGCATATACAGGTCGAATCTGCGAGAATGAAGTCCCGAAAGTAAATAATGCAACTAATAGGCATATGACTGATTTTTTCATGATTTTTCTCCTCTACTAAGACTACTACATATCATTATAAAGACGGCCAATAAAAGAATAATGAAAGAATCAGTCAAATTCGCGCAGTATCAGGCCTTGCGGGATTTTGAAGTTTTTGTGAAATGGGTAATGCCGTTTTATTTGCAAGTGATAGTGGAGGGTCTCTTAGGACTTTTGACGAATGAATGAGGAAAACCGGAGTTGTATAAAAAAACGCTACTGACACCATTATGTCAGTAGCGTTTTAACGTTTTTTCAATTCGTTTCTTACCCGATGTCGTGCTATATCTTCAGATGTATAAGGGGCTATTAATTGTGCTGCATGCTGTCCGTCCGTTTATAGACGAGCAGATCGAACATACAAATATTCGCCGTTGCATCCTTCGTCATCACCGGTTAAGCCGGTCAGCACGCGATCAAACGTAAATCCCAGACTATCCAATACCCGCATGGAAGCCGTGTTACGAGAATCCGCTTTGGCGAGAAGCCGGTTCAAGCCAATTTCCTCAAATGCATAGGCAGTCAAGGCCGCAGCCGCCTCAGTGGCATAACCATTGCCCCAATAACGACGACCAATTAAATAGTACAGCTCATTATCCGGTGCACTAAAATCCAGTTGGCCTACCCCGCACCAGCCGATGAAATCACCGTTCACTTTGTCTACTATTGCAAATGAGTACTTGAATGGTTGATTAAAAGGCGTTTCATAGCTGCTTAGCAGCCAATCAAATAAGCCCTTATAATCCTCAAAAGATAAAACGCCCATATGCATGTAAGTGAACAACTCGGGGTCCTGCATCAGCTGGAAGGACGCCATCAAATCGCTTTCGATGTAAGGGCGGATAATCAGCCGCTCTGTTTCTAGCCGCATCGTCAATAAAGATGTGTTTATTGCAACCACACTCCTAGTCTGTTTTATTAAGAAAGGATGTCAGACTGGAAGAAGTAAACTGGCATATACAATCCTCGCCTTCTACAGAGGTTTATTAAGTCCCGCAAAATGTTTGATAAGGCAGATTGGACGGCTCCGGCAATGTCCCGTATTCAGCCTGCTCCTCGGAATACGCATAGGGATTCGATAGAACAGCCAGCAGCCGGTGCATCACGCTGTAATCATTATTCTCCACAGCAGCCCTCAATGCCTCTTCCACCCGATGATTGCGCGGAATAACGGACGGATTGCTGCTGCGCATCAGTTCAAGCCACTCTGCTCTTGATTGCTGTTGCTGCTCCAGCCTGACTTGCCATTGCTCATTCCATTGCACAAATTCCGGGGTGCCGTGCAGAACCGTATCCTCCGGCCGCTCCAGTGTTAAGGCTCTGAATGTGTTGGTATAATCAGCGCTGTACTTTCGCATCATGTTGATCAGATCTTCAATAAGCGCTTCATCCTGTGGTTCCTCGCCAATAATCCCCAGCTTCGCCCGCATTCCCCCCAGCCAATGATAGTGGAACAGCTCGGGGTAATCCGAAATCGCCTCTTCAGCCAAAGTAATAGCATGGGATTCTTCCTCATGCAGTAAAGGCAGCAAGGCCTCTGCAAATCTCGCCAAATTCCAGGCGCCAATCTGCGGCTGATTGCCATAGGCATAACGGCCATTACTGTCAATGGAGCTGAACACTGTTGCCGGATCATAGGCATCTATGAAAGCACACGGGCCATAATCAATCGTTTCACCGCTAATGGCCATGTTGTCGGTATTCATAACGCCGTGAATAAAGCCAACAAGCTGCCACTTTGCAATCAGCTCGGCCTGCCGCTTGATCACTTCCTCCAGCAAGCGAAGATAACGTCCTTCGCCTTGCTCCACTTCCGGGAAATGTCGATCCAGCGCATAATCGGCCAAAGCTCTAAGGTCTTCGATCACGCCCCGTTGAGCGGCGTATTGGAACGTCCCTACGCGCAAATGGCTGGCAGCCACGCGAGTGAGGACCGCGCCCATCTGCTGATTTTCCCGGTACACAATCTCACCGGTTGCGGCTACCGCAAGGCTGCGTGTCGTGGCAACACCAAGTCCATGCATCGCTTCGCTGATGATGTACTCACGCAGCATCGGTCCCAGCGCTGCCCGGCCATCGCCTCGACGGGAATACGGTGTTGGGCCGGAGCCCTTAAGCTGAATATCCAACCGTTCACCGTTAGGGGTGATCTGTTCGCCCAGCAGCACCGCCCGCCCATCGCCAAGCATCGTGAAATTCCCAAACTGATGCCCCGCATAAGCTTGAGCAATCGGTGAGGCTCCTTCCGGTATTTGATTGCCGGCAAACACCGCTGCACCGTTACTGCTTTGCAGCGCTTCCGGTTTTAAGCCCAAAGCTTTAGCCAAAGACTCGTTGAAAACAACCAGCTCCGGCGCGCTTACTGGCGTCGGTTGGACGCTGCTATAAAAACTGTCCGGCAACCGGGCATAGCTATTGTCGAAATGCCAGCCTGCATCTATCGTTGTTGAATCTGTCATCGTATCACCTGAATTCCTTAAAGGTATAATTCCCATCACATGAACACAGCAAAATCTTGGTTAACTTATCCCTATGCCCATATATTATACCTCCTACCGCTCCGCAGCAAATTTGCTGCCTGCTTCTCATTGCATAAGGGCAACCCTTCTATCTACAATCAGCAGTCCTTAATGGCGTAATCAAAAACAAAGCGGACTGTGAACGATCTAGTGGCTTGATAACAATTGGGCTTGCCTTGCCCGTATATTTGACTTGAATATATGTACAGTCGATACAGCGCAGAATATCTAGAAATAATTTACCGTTTAAGGCAATACGGAAACTATCACCTTTCAGTTCCTCTATAGGAACCTCATCTTGAACATCGCCAATTTGTGCAGTTCTAGACAATAAGACCAGCTTGCCGGAATTGACCTCCATCATTACTGCACTTTCACTAGCCAACACTGTTGAACGTTCAATCGCATGCAATAAATAGGATAATTCCACAGTCACTTCCGCTAAGAATGACCTCGGAATGACATTTGCGATTGAGGGGTACGTTCCTTCAATCAAAACAGATTGAACCTGTGTCTCATTACACGTAAATTGGATGCGGTTGTCACTCACTTCAATTTCGGTAGAATAATCTTCTTCATCCAACATTTTAGAAACTTTATTTAAATTTTTCCCCGGAATGATGACACTGGCGCTTGTTTCACTGCTCTGCTCAACAGGTAAAGTGCGAGATGCTAACCGAACCCCATCCGTTGCTGTCAGCTTGAGATCATTATGTTCATAATTCAAATAAACCCCTGTTAATACAGGTCTGGTCTCAGATGTTGACGCGACCATCGCAACCTGTTTGATGGCTGACTTCAGCAGAGCGTTATTCATTCTAATTTTTAACGGCGGGCGGATTTCGTTTCCAGTGAAGGACGGATATTCCGCAGCGTCCATTCCACATAATCGAATCAAAGAATGACCCGAGGTGATTGACAACAATAAAGAATCCTTGATTTCAAAATGAACCATCCCCGCTTCGGATTTACGTATCATTTCATAAAAGTACCTTGCAGGCACAACGATACTGCCGGTTCGAACGACATTCATCCCCTGGTGATGCTGAGGAATCCGGTGCCTGATCGTCATGCTGCTATTGCTGGCGGTAAGCCTCAAACCATCTGTCTCTGCCTGTATCTTGATTCCTGTCAGTATAGGTACGGGATGATTCGTTGGAACAGCCTTTAACACATATTGAAGAGCATTTACGAGAGAATCCTTAGCCGCATGAACCAACATAGCACTCACCAACCCCTAAAGTCAGTTATAAAAATAGGATTCTAACACTTTACGCATCATTTCAGAGCGCGATAGGTTGTGTTCTTTACAATAGCTGTCAATTTGATCCCACAGATCATCGGTTAAGGTTAAGGATACCTTCCTTGTAGCACCGATGCTTTTCCTTCCCGCGCGTTCCCTAAGGCCCCCTCTTGCAGAGATAAACCCTAGTTGACCTTCTTTATTTGAAATGCCTATCTTAATCTTATTGTCACTCAAAGTCTCTTTTCCCACCTTAATTGATTAAAGTTACTTAAATCAAACTATTATTATCCTCATTCTATCATATAATTAATGTAATTAGAATAATTTTCCTGTTTATTTCGAATTATTCAATTGGGTCGGTTAAAGATCAGTCAATAAAAAAGGGCCAAGCCCCTTCCCAGGGAGTCTTGGCCTCTCTTCCTATTCGGCTTTTATACTCGCTTATTTCTCCATCGCATCAATCGCATACTCCATCTCAACATCCTGCCCATCCATATACTTCGCAGTAAAGGTATCCTCGTTCAACGGAATGATCACATCGGGCACGGCGCCGCCTCTTCCTGTATAATCGCCATCACCTTGAATCACCCCTTTCTCGTTCAGCGCTCTTCCGTCGGCAGACTCAACCGTATAGCCATCTGGCATCTTAACGATGATCGGACTCGTCATAATTCCGAATGAACCGTTTGTCCCTGTAAAGCCTACAATGGTGACATTCGGCATTCCCTTTAACACAAGGGGCAGCCCTTCTCCGGAGCTTGCCGTTCGCCCATTGACGAGAATTGCGATTTTACCGTTAAAATAAGGCTTGGAAGGCTTAATGACATAATCCTCGCCAGAATTCCGTTCGAATTTCCCCGTATTTCGGTTGTAGTAGCTTGCATAGGAATAACGCTTCTCTTGGTTTACGAAATATCCGGCCATCTTCACGACGAGAGCATCCTCGCCGCCGGGATTGTCCCTAAGGTCGATAATGAGCCCTTGGACCCCTTTCTCCAAGAAGGACTCCAGCTTCTCCTTCAACATCTCTGCAGGATCAGGCGATGATTGGCTCGATAGCCAACTACTCAGACTGTTTTCGCTCCTCAGCGCTGTATTGGAAAGGAAGCTTGTAATCCGCACATAACCGTATCCGTTGCTAAGAATCTCTCCTTCAACTGGCGGAGCTCCCCTTACAATTTGAGGCTTCGTCTTTTTGAGCGATTCATATTGATCGTCATAGGCCTTCAGCTTCACGGTAATCGCCTCTGATGCGCCGGCATTCTTAAATTCGATTTCTACTTCTTGCCCAATTGCGGCGCGCACCATAAATCGGCCTTGGTTCACGTTCTCGTTCTGGTTCGTATTCGGAGAATCGCTCCACATGGTTTTTCGGTAAGCTTGCTCCGCCTCTTCCCCATTCCATCTTATAATTTCCGCGCCTACCCGAATGCCGCTTTGATCCGCCGGACTGTCCTTCAGCACCAAAGTAACCCGCACACTGCCATTATCCAGTCGAATACTGCTTAAACCGAATCCGCCCCCTCCTTCTTGTTTGTAAAACGGACTATCGTACACCTTCTCATTCGCAATTCGAATATGACCGTCCCTCATCGAGGCCAGATATTCTACTAAAGTCTTGTAATATAGCGCTTTATCCTTCGTTTGCTCAGCTTGCTCGAATAACGGCTCGTACTTTTTTCGCTGTTCTTCCCAATCCATTCGCTTCCATTCGCCAAAAGGATATTCGACTGCTAATCGCTCATTTAATTTAACAAAAGCATCGGAATAGCTCATACTGCTGAAATTGCTGACCGGATTATAGCGAATTTCGCCTGCGGATAGGATCGCAATGCCGATGAAGAGAATGCCGCATAAGCTCGAGACAACCCTTGTTAGTTTAATAAGAGTACGTCTTGGTGCCTCGAAAATAGAAGCGGGCTTGAACACCCTCCTGAGCGTACATAAAAACAACAGTACCGTTAGGAAATAAAACGCTAAAGCCAAAATTGAATGATCACCTGCGAGAAAGCTTAGGAGCGCGATCACCATACCTGCGCTCGGTAAAAAATCGAGCCACCGATAGCTTTTTCTTGCAATCGGCACGGCGTACCGCACTAAAACGCATAATTGAAGCAAGCAAAGAATCATTTCATAGACGGTTAACCACTTGATGGAATCAAACACGTTACGTTCCTCCCGAATTTAGGTTCTGCAGCTGCGTAACATGAGCTTAGGAGGGAAACATGAACGGAGCGTGAACTAGGAAAATAAATAAAAACGGCTGATCAAGGATAAGCCCTGATCAACCGCTTTTTAGCATTCTCTTGCCCAACAAAGTTAATGGCGAGCTATGGAGCTCATTCAGACAAGCTTGGAAGCCCCAACAGCTTAGCCGCATTTTCATACACAAACTTCCGGTAGGCCGCTTCATCCCACTGAAAGCTTTTGACTTTGTCCAGCGTAAATGAATATGGAACATTCGGATAATTGCTTCCATAGAGGACTTGGCCGGACAAATGAAAATTAGCCGCTTCCAAATATTTATCGCCTTCCGGGAACCGAACAAATAAGTCGGGCAGAATATAAATATTCGGCGCGTACGATGCAACGCCAATTGCTTCGCCTACCAGCGGCCACGCTCCATGTGAAATAATAAAGTTCAATTCCGGATAGGCCTTTGCCGCTCTGTATAGTTGGCTCGGGCGGACAAAGTCATAATTTTGACGCGGACCCGTTAAGCCTAGAAATACACTTAACGTGAGCGCAAGCGGCAATTTATGCTTCACGCAAGTTTCAAAAATCGGGTCCCAGGATACATCTCCTACCGGTAAGTGAGGCTGTAAAACGGAAGCGTTAATCGCAACGCCGCGAAACAGCCCAGTTGCCGCAAACGTCTCTATCGTTCTTACTGCCTCTTCTACATCGGGAGTATCGACGCCAATAAAGCCAACAAATCGCTCGGAAGCCGGACTTCTCAGAAAATCAGCCAGCTCTTCGTTGGAGGAGCCGGGCTCATTGCCCCGTCCCATAATGACCGCATAAGCAATATCATGAGAATCGAGTTCTTCGATCACTTCTTCTAATGAGTTGGACGGAATCGGCTCTACATTGCGCAACTGATGATAATCCTTTACAACATCCTTTGCATCTTCAAACAGCTTCTCCCATTTTGGAATGGGCGCCTTCATACGAAAATCAATAATCGCCATCTCTCAACCTCCATCTGAACCAGTCTCGTCCAGATAAAAATAGCATGTGCGTACGCAGGCCGCTAATTGAAATGTTTTATTTTGCAATAAAAGATTATGCAAGGATTGGTGCAAGGTCATACTTAGGATGTGAATTTGATACCTGTCATGTCTTCGCTAAGCTGCCATAACCGCTCCGACAGATCAGGGTCGATTGCCCACGGAAGCACCCCAGTCACCACCTGGCTTACTCCGTCCAACGTAAATGCCGAATCAACCTCTGCGATATCGGCATCCAGGCAATAGACGCCGCCCTTTCCGTCCAGCTGTGTATTCGCCGCGCACCATACACTCGTTGCCGCTCCCTGCTGAACGGTCTTGTAGCCGCTAGGTGTAGCTGTGATCGGGCGTCCCTGTTCATCGAACGCGCCCATGGCACGCAATTCGTCATCGGTCATAAACCGTGCCAAATCGGTTAAAATTCTGCCGGGATGAACGGAGAAAGCGCGGATACCATACTCGTAGCCCCGCTTGTCCAAACCAACGGCAAACAAAGCATTGGCCGACTTGGACTGGCCGTAGGCGCTCCACTTCTCATACTCCCGGCGCTCGAAGTTCGGATCGTCGAAATCTACGCCGCCGAATCGGATGCCCGCTGAGGAGACCGAAACGACCCTTGCGCTGCCCGCTTGCTTCAAAGCTGGCCAGAGCCGTGCAGTCAATTGAAAGTGGCCCAAATGATTGGTGGCAAATTGGGATTCATAACCGCGTGCGTCACGCACCAATGGAGCAGCCATAATCCCTGCGTTATTGACCAATATATCTAAAGCTCTTCCCGAATCCAAAAACCGTTGTGCAAAAGCATCGATAGAAGCAGGGTCAAGCAAATCCAGCTCTTCTAGCTCCACTCGAGGAATGCCGTCAAGCGAGGCTTTAGCTTTCTCCAGTGTACGTGCGGGTACAATGACCGTCGCCCCGGCTTCTGCCAGGACACGAGTCGTCTCCAAGCCGATGCCAGAGTAACCACCGGTTACAATGACGGTTTTGCCGCTCAGATCACGTCCGCCAAGCGCTTCTTGCGCTGTCGACTGCGGTCCAAAACCGGATGGTATAGGTTGTTGAGGTGTAATCTGATAATCATTATTTGTAAGCATCGTGTCATCTCCTTCTGAATTTGAACGATCTATTATTAAGCCGTTCTTGCATCGTCTTGCTTAGCCTGCTCGTTACAAGCGAATCTTATCGTATGGAGTTGACTCCATGTCAAGCGCTGCAATATTGCTGATAATTCCCAAATAAAAAGGATGGAGCAGAATAAAACCTGCCCCATCCCTTTTTCAATTCATTACGGGCAATGTAACGACAACCGTCGTGCCTTGCCCGCTTTCGCTTTGTACTTCGATGTCTCCCTGATGCAGGGAGACGATTTTTTTGACGATGGCCAGTCCCAAACCGTTGCCGCCGCTGCTCCGTGACCGATCGGCTTTATAGAATCGGTCAAAAATGCGGCTGATATCCTCCGCTGAGATGCCTGGCCCGGTATCGGTGATTGTAACCATGTGGGAGAAAGGCGTTGATGTAAGTCCAATGCGAATCTGTCCGCCGTCCGGCGTGAATTTGATACTATTCCCCAGCACATTCAGCCATATTTGATTCAATTGGTCCGGGTCCGCCGTTATTCGGACGGCGCTTGGCAATTGCAGCTCGAGATGAATGTTTTTGGCTAGCCATTGGGGCTCACAGGCAACGACAACTTGTCTCAACTGCTCATCGAGATGAAAGCTGCTTTGCTCGAACGGGTGATGTTCCGATTCTAACGAGGCAAGCGCCAGCAGATTGTCGCTCAGTCTGGACATGCGCTCGCTTTCCGTCAGGACAATGCCTAAATAACGATCTCGTTGTTCTTCAGACAGTCCTGTGTTGTTCTTCAACGTCTTAACGAAACCCGTGATGGATGTAAGGGGGGTCTGAATCTCATGCGATACATTGGAGACAAAATCACGCCGCATCGTCTCCAACTGTTTGAGCTCCTGTGCCATGTCGTTGAAGCTATGCGTCAACGTCCCAATCTCGTCTTTACGCTTCATCCGCAGCGCCACGTCAAAATCGCCCCTCGCCAGCCGCTTGGTCGCCTCCGTCAGCACCTTGATCGGCTTCACCAAGTAGCCCGCTGCGAGAAGAATACACAAGCTCCCGATGATTAAGACGAGGAGCAATATCGTTAGAAACAACTGAATGATCATGCCTTCGTTTCTGGAGGAAGGTAGCAGTACCATCGCGTATGGCTGTTCCTTGAACTGAAACGGAAAGCCCACGAATGCACCTTCCGATTTCAAACTAGGCTGGTAAGTTTCCCCTGCCAGCACCTTCTGAATCGACTCTGGCGAAAGATGAACCTCATACTTCCGGTTCAACGCTTCATAGCGCGCTGAATCACCGGGCTCCGTGAAAATTTCTACAGGGTAGGAGGTCAATTTGGAGACACTTTCGATGAAAGGTTCCAGCTCCTGTACTTCCGTCTGCGCATAGATACGCAGAATATGCTCGCCTGCAGCCAGCATCTCTTTCTTCTGCAAATCATTTAAATCTTTCTGAAACCATACCATCCCGATAATAGAGGCTGCGAGGAGGGCGAAAAGGATGACCACCAAAAACGTCAGTACTACCCGAACATAGAGGGATTTGATCATGGGTGCAGTACGAGCCGGTATCCGAGGCTGCGCGCAGTCTCAATTGTGAAGTGCGTGGAATCGCCAGCAAATCGCTCTCGCAATCTTTTAATATGCACATCAACGGTCCGGTCATCGCCTTCATAAGCAATTCCCCAAATCTGGACGATCAGTTGTTCGCGTGTAAAGATCTGCCCGGGATGGCTGGCCAGCTTGAACAGCAGCTCAAATTCCTTCAGCGGCAAGGTCATTTCCTCTGTGCCCCGAACGACCTTGAAGGAGAGCCGGTTCAGCATAATGTCCCCCAATTGAATGATGTGGGAAGTGGCAATCCGGTATCGGCGCAGCAAGGCCTTTACCCTTAATACCAGTTCATCCGGATCGAACGGTTTGGTCAAATAATCGTCCGTGCCAAGCTGAAACCCTTTCACCTTCTGCCCTGCCTCACCTTTAGCCGTCAGCATCAGAATCGGAATATCCCTGCCCCCGCTTCGCAGCTCTCTGCATAGCTCCCAGCCGTCCATTCGAGGCATCATAATATCAAGGATGACCAAGTCGATACCAGCATTTTCGACGATTGCGAGGGCATCGACGCCATTGTCCGCTTCTACCGTATCCAACCCTTCATTTTGCATATGAAAACTGATCAATTCGCGAATATGCGAATCGTCTTCTGCGATCAGAATTGTAGCCATACCGTTCTGCACTCCTTCTCCCCATTCGAATTACAGGCTGGTGCTGAGGGCCTTTAACTATCGGCCGTAATTGCGAACTGTTCATGATCTTCCCATGCACCGTTAATTTTCAAATAGTGCTGGGACAAGCCCTCATGTCTGAAGCCAGCCTTTTCCAGAACTCGAATAGAGGCTGTGTTCCTTGGCATTACTCCAGCTTGAACCCGGTGCAAGCCGAGCTCGCTGAACGCTTTTTCCACACATAAGGAGACCGCCGCTGTCGCGTATCCTTTGCCATTGTGCTGTCGGTCGACGAAATAGCCTAAATAGGCATTTTGGAAAGGGCCCCGAGCAATACCGGTTAAAGCAATTCTCCCGATCAGTTCATCTGTCGCTTGAAGAAAAATCCCGAATGTATAAGACTGATCATTGGCCGCTGCTTCAATTCCACCAGCGATCTCCTGCTCCTGTACAGCCAGTGTGAAGTGCGACTCATCGCGGATCGGTTCAAACGGTTGAAAAAATTGCCGGTTTCTTAGCTTTATGTCAAGAAGAGCGGCTGCATCCTCTTTAATCAAATATCTTAAATAAATGGTACTCATATTCAATCCGTCCTTTCTGAACGAGCCTGCTTCATGTTTTGCTTTCACTCAAAGAAAAGCACTAGAGCATCCGCCTCTAGTGCTTCCATTTAGATTATACCTTTCTTTTCACCGGAATCCATACTTCGCAGATGGAATCGATCTGCTGGTCGTCATTTGCGGGAGTCCTCCACAGTGCCACTCCTATTAAACCCGTACACGCTTAACGAATAGAGAGGCCACTAAGCCTGCAAATGAGATTGCCGTAATGAAGTAGAACGCATATTTCACACCGCCGGCCAGCAATTCCGCTGCCGAAGCGTCTGGAAAGCTCTCGCTATAGGAGGATTGTCCGCTCGTCATCAACAGGATCGCTAACGCCGTTCCGGTCGCCCCCGCGATTTGCTGCAGCGTGTTCATGACAGCTGATCCATCTGTATATAAATCACGAGGCAGTTGATTTAAGCCGTTCGTTTGGGCCGGCATCATAATCATTGAAATGCCTAGAAACAGAATCATATAGCCTGCGAGAATTTGCCAGAGCGACGTATCCGCAGTAAGCGCCCACACGTACAATAAACTAGAGAGGAGAACGAGTAAAAAACCAAGCGGCACAAATTTTTTCGCACCAAATCGGTCAAATAATCGGCCAACGATTGGCGACAGCAGTGCATTGAGCAAACTGCCGGGCAACAGAGTAAGTCCCGCAATGGCAGCACTTACGAGCAAAACACCCTTTAAGTAAAGCGGCAGCAAGATCGCTGTCGACAAAATCAATACCATACTGATAAAGACCAAGATCGTTCCGAGTGTAAACATCGGATAGCTGAAGACACGTAAATTAATCATAGGCTGTTTTAAACGGAACTGCCGAATAACAAATAGTACGAGTCCAGCTGCGCCTAAAAGACAGGGAATCCATACTTGAGCGGAAGCAAATGATTGTTCAGCTACTGCACTTAGGCTATAAATAAGTCCGCCAAAGCCGATTGTCGACAATGAAATCGAGAGGACATCAACTTTAGGCTTCGTTATTATGGATACATTATCGATCTGCCGCAATCCGAAAATAATCAAAGCCGCAAAGAAAAATAAGCTCACCCAAAAAATATAAGTCCAATTCAAGGCATCCACGATGAGTCCTGACACAGTTGGACCAGTAGCAGGAGCGGTCGTAATGACTAAGCCCATTACGCCCATGATCGCACCGCGTTTCTGAATAGGAAAAATGACTAAAATGACATTCATCATCAGGGGCAGCAAAATACCCGTACCCACCGCCTGTATCAGACGGCCGATGAGCAGCACGGTGAAGTTCGGTGATATTGCCGCCAATATGGTACCTGTCACTGAAAAAGCTAACGAAGCAACGACTAATTGCTTCGTTGTGAACCATTGAATTAAGAAGGTCGATACCGGAACAAGAATGCCTAACATGAGCAAATATCCGGTCGTGAGCCATTGCACTGTAGCTGTCGAAATGGCGAAGTCATCCATAATATTGGTGAGCGCCATATTCAAAGCTGTTTCACTAAATAATCCAATAAATGCGCCCACCATGAGTACAAAGGCCATCGCTTTCGGATTCCGCACTTGTTGTACTTGTGACTGTGTTGCAGAAGTAATCAAAACATTCATCCTTTCACGAATCAATAATTAGACCAGTCTATATAAAAAGATAAATAAATACTAACGCCATTTGACGCCATTGCGATACACCGTATCCTTACAATTCGATAGTCAGCAATTATTATAACAATTGGTCTACTTAGTTAGGATAGAGATTTTAAGAAAAAATGTCAATGCAATTTGTCTGGCAAATAGCTAGAGGAATCTATCCCCATACGCTCGTTTTTCAGTTATGATGAGTACACCACCGGTATGGCTGATGAGGAGTGAGTTAGGATGAAGAAAGCCATTGGAATCGCGTTAAGCGTATTAGGCATTATGATAAGTCTGGCAACCTTCAACCCTCTATATCTGATATACCAAGAGAAACAAATACAGCGCTCCTTAGATCATCAATACGATATTACTCAAAAAGATCTTATAAACAACCAGCTAGAATTCAATAACAACATGATGAAGATCGTAGAAGAGCCTTCAGGCGATGTCGTCAATTTGCAGGTTATTCTAAATGGAGAGCCACTCGCTGGCCCTATTGCTGCACAACTTTCGAATGACAATGTCACCTACACGAAAAGGGTTTGGGTAAATGCCTTTGCAATTCGTGAAAGCGGGAATAGAAACCGTGAAGATGATCTGCTGGCGATTGTGACGATGCCTGAGCTAAATAAATGGAACATTTATTACGTCAATCATTTGAACCAAGTAGAAACTAAAAGTATGGATGCGGAAAATAAATCAAAGAACCCTTTAGACATCCGATTAGTTAAATACAGCGGTGCCTCTCTAATGGGATATAAGTCAGATATTCAATACGCCTCTGCAAATCCCTTTGCCTTAGTCATTCCAGTCGTCATCTTTATAGTTGGCATTCTGTTAACTGCAGCAGGCTTTATCCTATGGCTTAGGGTGTGGGTACGCAACAAAGGGCCAAACAGCATGGAGAAAAGGCCGCTAGCATAAAAGAAAAAGCGAAAGATCAAGGATTCATTGAAGAATCAGATCTCTCGCTTTTTATCATTAGGCACTATTTTCTCGCGACCCTACTCAAACCGTTCCAACAGCGCTATAGCCTCTTCATGATCCGGTTCAAGTTCTAACAGCTTCCGTGTGTAATTGATCGCCTCTTCCTCCAGCTCCATCTCAAAGCAGCAGATAGCCAGACAATAAAAGACGGTGGACACAATCTCTTCCTGATCGGTATCTACCGATATTTCCAAGAAGCGCTTCGACTCCTCGTACATGTCCATTTCAAACAGAATGAGTCCCGCATCCAGAGCCAGATCATAACGCTGCTCCATCTCATAATACGAAGACCACATATGCTCGATCCCTTGTAAAATGTCCTGCAGCTCATCATCATTGGCTTCTTGCAGCAGACTGGAAATTTGCCTCGCGCTCTGAATGAAAAACTCTGCGTCATAGCCGCCCAAACGCCAGAAGCTTAATATTTGCTGAAGCCCCATACTATCGAGATTACGGTCCACCCATTCCTTCAAGCTAAAGAAATCGTCCGGACCATACCGTTGAATAAAGCGGCGATAAGCCAGTCTCGTCTGAAAATAGCTCATCGGCTCGTCCATATGGAACACGCAGCCGACATTTATATTTTTATAATGATGCGTTGGGAATAGCGTGGCCGCACCCTTTGATTCGAAGTAATGCTGAAACGCATGGAAATTAGCTGTAAATGAGAAACTCCCGTGCAAGATTAACTCTGGCGGTTCGGCAAATTTAAATTGATCGATCAAGTGATCGCCTTTGTCTGCCGTTATTAATAGAAAACCTGCTTGTGACAGCTGCTTCAGACGCTCTAAACAATTCAATCCGGCGACCGGGAACAAAATATGCGAATCCTCTAATTGTTCCTGATAAACAGCAATAAGGTCGCGGTAAGGATACCCTTCTTCTTCATACTCGGGTGCCAGTCGATGCTCATAACGCAATTTGATTTGATTTAACGCTTCTGATGGCGACAGCGTATCGATATTGGCAGGCGTATCGACAATGACATCGGCTTCGTAAATGTGACCGCCGCCAACATAGATCAATTCCTGTGGAATGCCGTCAAAAAAGTAATTCGCTACAAGGAGTAACGGTTGTTTCAAATCCCCCTTACGAATCGTGTTGCCTGAGACAACTAAGTCCAGCTCACTATCCGTAGTGGCATCGAATCGTGCAAAATCGAGCAGCCCCTCGGCAATAAAAGATTGCAGCGCGGGATGCTCCTTCCAGGCGAGTACATTATTCATGGCCAAATCGGTCATCACATACCGGAACGGAGGCAATTCCATCCCTGCATAATCCCGCAGTCTGCATAGCTCCAGCAACACATGGAAAGCAAGACGTCCCGCTCCTGCTCCAAGCTCTACGATCCAGACAGGCTCTGTGCTGTCTCCCTTGTTGGCCCGGTCTTGAAGAAAGCCAAAGATCATTTCTGCGTAGGCCGTCCCGATCATCGGATTGCTCGTTATATATTGAGGAACCTGGTCATTATTCCAGGCCTTCATCCCTTTTTCTTCATAATAAGTCCGCTGCAGCTCCCAAATTGGCGCTTCACTAAAGCGGTAACGTTGCTCTTTACGATTAGTCATTCTTATTTTTTCCTGCTCTCTGCTAGTTATTTACTGCTTATATGGTCTTCGTCTTCTTACCTGCTATCATAACCTTTTTCACACGTGATCCCTAATCCATTCTACCCCATTGAGGCTAGGAAATGTCCAGCAAAAGAAAAAACGAACCTCAGAAGTACACTAGAGGCTCGCTGTATTCGATTGCTTAACAAGTTGATTTTTCATATTAGAGAATGTTTGCACGCCGGGCAAATCTCTACAGCTTTCCATACCTCAATACTAACTCCATACTCCTTCTCTAGGCATACAAGCACCTCTTTCTTGATCCAGCCTCCTGCCACCATATTAATATCATAGCAAGCGGCCTGATCGATCTCTCTGTCCAGCAGAGGACATGTATATAACTGTTCGTTATTATCTTCATTTTTCAAAAGCATGCCCCCCTGCTTCAATAGCATATGATGAATAGTTTTCCTTATTAAAGTAAATAGTGATACAGTCCCGTCTGCATGCAATCGGGAATACAGCTTGAACGAGGGGCAATTTAAGTGCACTTATTCATTGAAGTCATTATAAGAACAGGAGTGGCTTTCATCCTCCTGCTTGTCGTATCTAGAATATTAGGCAAACAGACGATTTCCAACATGACCTTCCAAGACTTCGTAAGCGGCATTACGTTAGGAGGCATTACGGCCAATCTGGCGTTCAACACCTCAATTAACCGCTGGCTCTTAATTCTTGCTCTCATTGTTTTTTTCGGTATAGCCTACCTCTCCTCCTTTATCTCCCTAAAAAACAGGACCTGGAGCAAATGGGTTTCCGGCACCCCTACCGTCATTATCGAGAATGGAAAAATACTTGAGGGCAATATGCGTAAAATTCGCTATACGATGGACTCGTTAATACAGAATTTGCGCGAGAAAAATATTTTCAATATGGAAGAAGTTGAATACGCCGTCATGGAGGATCATGGCAAGCTTTCCGTCAAAAAGAAAAGCGAATATGAATTAGTCACGCGCAAAGATTTGCAGCTCCATGTGGCGAGCCTCAAATCTTTTCCGGTAGAGCTCATTATTGATGGGAAGGTGCTCGAAGAAAATCTCGCCCAAAACAATTTGACCCGCGAATGGCTGGAGAGCGAAGTGCGTAAACACGACAAGGCCATTTCCGACGTGTTCTATGCAGTGAAAGGTACGCAAAACAATCTGTTTTTCGATTATTATCACGACGGGATTCACAATCCGATTGATCCGGGGTAATCCTGATGCTCTGGAGTCAGCCTTTACTATTGGAGACTTCGACCGTTACCCCGGCCCTTCAATATAATCAGATACCCGCGATTTCAATGTTTCGATTAATTCCTCATCCATAAACCTGTAATCGTCCGGGATATCCAGACAAATTAACGGCTTCCCATTGAACTGCCCGGCAAACTTCTCCTTAAGTCTTCTCGTATGTTTTTTCTCCATGACAAAAATCATATCCGACCATCCGATATGCCCTTCGGTCACTTTGATCCGGGCTCCTTCTTCCGTCCCAGCCGATCGGACTTCATGTCCATTGTATCCGTCGAAGATCTTCTCCGCGGTTAAGCTTCGCCACTTATTACGGCTGCATATAAAGAGTAGTTTAATACGTTTTCACCCGTTCCTTCGATAATTAGAATGTCTTTAACTTGCACAAGGCGTTTTAAATATTCTAGCACGATCATTCCAATTCCAGTACGGATTCACCACTTATGATGGTTCCGTTATTTTTCCCTTCGCATACTTCTTTCATCGAGCCCGGCTTATCGAAGTTGAACACATGCATCGGTAAATTGTAGTCTCTCGCTAATATGAAGGCGGACTGATCCATTACTTTTAAGTTTTGTGCCAGAACATCATTGTAGTGAAGAGATTTGAATTTCTTTGCCTCTTTGTCATGCTTTGGGTCTGCATTAAGAACACCATTAACACCCTGCTTTGCAACTAAAAGTGCATCACAGTTCACTTCAATGGCTCTTTGTACGGAAGGATAGTCCGTTGTAACGTAAGGTTGCCCGTTGCCCCCTGCAAAAATCACGATGTAGCCCTGCTCCAAATGGTGAACAGCCCTTAGTCTGATATAGGGCTCAGCCACTGATGTAATGGGTATCGCAGTCATTACCCGGACCTCTTTGTTTGTCTTAGCCTTAAGAACACCTCGAAGCATTAAGCTATTGATAACCGTTGCAAGCGTCCCAATGTTGTCAGCTTCAGCTCTTTCTATCCCCCAGCTTTCGGCCATGCTGCCGCGGAATATATTGCCTCCCCCAATAACTAGCGATACCTCAATCCCCAGATCCACAACCGACATGATTTCGTTAGCGATATGATCCAATCTTTCTGGCCCAAAACCAAATTCCGAGCTGCCAGCAACGGCTCCGCCACTTAATTTGATGAGAACTCTTTTGTACATGGACAATTCCCACACCTCCCGTTTAAATAAAAAAACACTAAAGCATTGGATGCTTTAGTGTTTCAATGAAATGGAAATATGAAGCTGTTTGAATTCCACCTTGTCGCTTCAGCCTCATGCTCCCACCTCTTTCGATTATTTTCTTCAGCTTATAATATACATATTGGAAGAAAAATGCAACAGACCCAAGAGATCGCGATTACAGCACCCGCGCCAAGCAAACCATAATTTGAGATTTTATAGTAATGTTGAGAGAAAATATTTTCCGCTACGTTGTATACAGTGTAAAAGCTTTTACAAAAACCGAGGAGAACTGTTGCATGAGATCTAACGAGCTTAATTTTATACAGCGATTACAGCGTCAGAAAGAGGATGCTTTAGAATTTATCATCGATAACTATTTGCCGCTTATTAAAGGAGTGACTTATAAAGTTCTCTCGCCGCTTGGGAATGATGGCATCATTGAAGAGTGTATGAATGATATTTTTCTTTCCATATGGAACAACGCCAACAAATTCCGCGGAGATTCAACTGATTTCAGGAAATGGATTTGCGCGATTGCTAAATTTAAGGCGATTGATTATTACAGAAAAACCGCTAGAAACGTAGAGTTTACCTCAAACCAAATCGAAAGGAATACAGAACAATCTGCAGAAGAGACACTGATTATGATGGAAAATGAAGCCGAGCTTATTAAACTGCTCCATCTATTAGATCCCTTGGACCGAAAGATTTTTATTATGAAGTTTTTCCTGGGTTTAAAAACGGAGGATATATCGGCGAAGCTCAGTTTGACCAATGCCTCAATCGATAATCGAATTTATAGAGGAAAAAAGAAGCTTCGTAACGAGGCTGCGAATCTTAACTTTGGAGGTCGTGCATGATGAAGGATATTTACGAGCATTTGAATGATGTTGACATAAGCGAGACCGAATATGAAGAAATGGCAGTAACTGATTTGGAAAAGGCCAAAATAAAAAAAAGGTTACGAGAATCTATTATTAATCAGCAGAAGAAAGCAAACGGCTGGAAGAAAACTGTTGCTGCATCTATCATTATTATCGGTTTATCAACCGCTGCGTTAGGCGTTACGTTCCCTGCTTATGCGAGTACGATTCCAGTAATAGGGGATATATTTAAATTTCTAGATCCCGCCCGAGCAGGTCTGTACGACAATTATAAGGAATATTCGAGTGAAATGAACCTCACAGAGCAAAGCAATGGCATTAAAATGACGATAAACAATGCAATCTATGATGGAGAAACCGTGTCTCTAGCCTTCTCTATAGAAAGCGATCAGAATTTGGGGGACAACCCTTACTTACACGGGTTACTAGATATTAAAGGGGCACAGGGAGGGACAGGAGGCTCCCAAATTACTAGAGTAAATGACAATAACTATGTAGGTTTAATTACTGCTAGCAATAACTTCAAGCATCCCTCAAAGAATAAAGTAAATATAAAGTGGAGAATAGACCGCATAATCTCTGAGGTTGGACAAAAGGAGATCGAGGGGGACTGGAGCTTTGCATTTGCTCTAGAAGCCACTGATAACCAAACACAAATCATTAATCAAAGTGCAGAGCATGATGGAGTAATCGTAAATCTATCAAAAATATCCGTCACTCCGATGTCCTTTATTGTGTTCTACGATCAAGCGGTCTCTGAATCGGTACAAAAAGAGTGGCACATGGTCGATGTTGATATCGAAATTAAAGATGATTGGGGCAATCGTTATTCAGGTAAAGGTAATGGAAGTTTGGGCGATCGAGACGGTTATAATATGGCATGGAGTAAAACCTTTCAAAAACTGGATCCTCGCGCAACGAAGCTTATTGTAACACCTCGTATCACCCGATATGAATACACGTCTGAAAATCATGGTTCCGTAGGAATGACGGAGGCCGGAACAAAAGAAATGCAAATCCCCGAAAAACCGGGTAAAGGCATTGAAGAATATACGCTAGACGACATCACTATCGAGCTAAAAAACTAACATAAAAGTTAGGACTGCCCTCTCTGATGAAGGCAGTCCTTTTTTCGATCCTACGGGTTAGGCGGTGTAGGAACCGCAGGCTCTCCGTCCCGGCCAAGCCGTCTGCTTGCTGTCTCTCTTTTCCCGACAGCAGGAACGTGCCGGCCTGCCTTGGCTAGCCCATATACGGGCATGTTGTTGTAGACGGACTCGTGTTGTTTTTCCGGAACGAGATACGTTTCATGATAAATACCCACCACACCGCTCGTTCCAACCTTTTGATTGAAGTTTTTCCAAGCCTCCAAGTGGTTCGCACCTTTTCGGGCATAATGCTCTAACTGCTCAAAGGAATTCCAGTATTGAACCAACGACACTCCGCGCCAAGTTAAATGGAAATTCATGTTCAGAAAGCCTAGCTCACGGTTGCGGTACAGCTCTTGAATCATCGGACTCATCGCCATGAATACGGGCAGCCATTTGTGTACGGCCCACAATCGGTTGATACGCATGCCAATGATAAAGACAACGAAAGATCCATCCATTTCCGCCGTAAACCGGCCAGGTATAACTTTGCTCATACGCTCACGGCTCCTTTAGTGGTTTTCAAGCATGAATAGATGGGTTTCGTAAACATCGGCAACATCAGGTGAGTCATACAATTGCGCCGTCAGAAATGCTCCGTAAAACACAGTAAATAATAGTTGAACTGCTCTTTCAACAGTGATGCCGTTTCTTAGACTGCCGCTCATTTGCGCCTCTGTCATGCACTGACGAAACAAATCGAACATGTTTGGCGAGCGGGAGCCCAGCTCCACATGATGAGGGAACAGCAATAGAATTTCAGCCTTGCTCATCTCGGGCATACTAGGATGCATTTTCATTTCCGCTAGAAAAGAGATCAGGCTTGGCATGAGTCCCCCGCGTTCTCTATTCTGCTCCGCAACCTTACCCATCAGATGTCTGACGGCGGTGAAGCCGCTCATCCCTTCCGCTTCAATCTCAATCATTCGTTCGGTTAGCCAGACACGCATGAAATAAAGCAGCAGATCCTCTTTCCTTTGAAAATATTTGAAAAAGGTGACCCGCGATACTTCCGCTTCTCTGCAAATATCATCTAGCATGACTTCCCTGAACATCTTCTCTCCCATAAGAGACAAGCTGGCTTCATATAATGCAACTTTATTTCGAGCTTTTTTAAGCTCCCTTAATGGAATGTCCGCAAGAGTCACAGCACATCACCCTTCATAATTAACTAACACTAGTTAAAATATTAACTCATGTTAATTAATTATGTCAAACGCACATTACTGAGCAGCAGCTTTTCCGCCATAAAATCGGATTAATGACGTGACAAAACAAAGGATCCGAATTGCGCAACAGAGTCGAATTGGTGCAGCACTAGACCCTCTGCTTGCAGGTGACCCTCTAATTTATCGATAAGTGCCAGAACAGCCAATCTTAACGGTTCGAAATCAGTTGGACTTAAGAGCGAGATAAGATTAGGATATCCGAATCTTTCATAGTACGCCCGATACTCACCCGAGTCTAAGCTGCTCGGCCAGCTTCCTTTTTCCGCAAAATACAACATCCTAGCTAACCCGTCATGTACGCCAATGGCCACGAAAAATGCCGTTTCGTAATCACCCTTCTCACACGCGGTCAAAAGCTTGTTCATCATCCCTCGTTCCTCTTCATAATACCCCTTCAACCGATCTTGATAGGAACGAGTTTCTTCCACATTTTTTCTCCGTTCTGCTATCAAACGAAGCGTATCTACAGTCAATTGCTCGCAAGCATGTAAAATATCATCCCGAGATGGACTGAACATAATCGTATCTAAATGCTTTTCCAACTGGGTGGGCTTGATAGGCAGCTTTCTAATTTGCTCCCGATAATGACCCCAGCCGCGTGTGTAGTAGACCTGATTCAAGAAGCAAAAGGCTTCAAGCAGACTCGTCACAATCTCCTGCGCTTGAACCCGGCAGTAGGATAAATCCTTAGGGCTTGCAGGAAGCCGGAGTTTAGCTAAGTTAATAAAGCAATTGCCCAGTGTGGTTTCAGCCTGTTGAATTAACCTTAATGTATGGGACGGACTGTGGAGCGCTGCTGCTGTCTCGCGGAGCTCCATGAACCTGGCAAGGTCATCCGGCGATCGGACATAGAGAAGCTCACAATCCGCTATGATCGTTGTTTTCCAATCCTCCAATGCCGCCATTCTTTCGGCACGATCCCATGGGATCGGCCAAAAATCAAAACTGATGCCTTCGATAATAAATTGCAGTTCAACTTCTCTCCCCCTTGGGGTAGCCGGGATAAAAAAGAAATCCAAATCCGAACGCTCCGTCGCTCGGCCTTGCAAATAGGACCCGTAATAACCGACGATAGCTATATCCTGGGGGTAGTGAGCCTTAATACGATCTATAATAATTTTTGCAACCTCAAATACATCGACCATGACAATGACGCCTCCTTAAGTAGTCGTTGTCTCAATCTAGCATTTTGGAGTATTGAGGGATATGGAAAGAACAATTCATACTGAACAATTCTAAATTACACATACAATCACTAAGAAGGTTGCCAGAAACCAGCTGCTGGACCTTGTATCTCATTCATCTTGGCGCAGATATAATGCTATTCTCAACTAACAAATCGGGACTCGCATGGTTCGAAAAAATTCATAAACATCGATTCTCCAAAAATTCATGGAGGCTAATTTCATGCTTTTCATACTCCGCACCAATGTCCTTTAATTGAGATTCAATGGACGAAGCCCCCAATTCGCCCCCTTTATATACAAGCAAAGGCGCTGTCTCCAAATATGATTTCACTTGCGAATAATCACACGAGAACCTCTTCTTAAGAAACAGCAATGTTTTCACCTTATCGCGGCCTTGCCCTGTTATAACTATTTTGCAGTATTTGTACGTTGCTCCTTCGCTAATGTCTTCTTCCTCGAAACCCTTTGGTAATAAGGTGCTATGAAGAAATGCGATGAGGTTGTCATAAGCTATGGAGAAATTCCAAGAACCCGTTCCATGCTCCGCAGTATAAATGACGGTATCCCCTCTGTAGAGATCAATGCAATAAGGGTTGCCTTCATCCGAAGCAATAACCAAATAGCTGCTTGGCCAGTCAGAAATGTCCTCCTCCGTAACCGGATTGTAATTGTATCCCCATTGCCCCTTCAGCAAGTCTTTGGCACTGTATATTGTCAAATTGATATACTCGTCCGTGCTCCAAGCAACGGATTCTGGCACATATCGATTTAAAAAGTATAAGTAATCATCGGGTAGTCGCCAGTTAACAGCAACGCTACGTATAGCCTGTTCTTCCGCTTCAGCTTTCAAATATGCTGGATACTTGGCATAAAACTCTGGGTCTTGCTCCCGCTTCACCTGCAAGGCTGCTTGCATCCTCACTATAGCCTCATCAATCTGCTTCGTCTGATTCTCCAAGTCCTTCACCTCCAATTCCATAGATTCAATTATTGTCGGGTGCCTTTGTTAAACCGGCTGACAGCCTTTCGACAGAAGCCATTGCTCCATCGTACTGTGAATCTGCCCTGCATCCTGCTCGTACATAATAGCCACTTCTTGCTTATTCGCATAATTATATCGGACATAACCGCCCAGCTCCCGATAGAACAGGTGACAGGAATAGGAGGACTCCACAATAAGATCAGGCGTAAAAGCCGCGCGGCACATGCCGGACAATTCCTGCAATGACAATGTTCCCGGCGGCAATCGTAAGAACATATGGTTACGTGAGCCTGTCCACGGTTCATAATAAACGGCTCCTTCCCGCTGACCTCCGTATATCCGGCTATAGATTTCGTCCAGCACCAAGGCATACGTTTCTTCGCCTTGCTGTTCACCGAGTTGCAGCGAGAGGGTCTCTATCTGCTCCGCATGACGCGGCAGCCACAGCAGTTGCGATGTTGGGGGATGCACCGCAAGAAAGTCACCGTCGACTGTTGTACCTATCGCCACGCATTGTGTGATTTGCTGCTGCGTGATCGGACTGCTCTCGTCATGTTCCCATAGATCATACTCGGCAAAGGGCTCCAGCACTTCCCTATCCGGCAATTGAACATTCATCCAACCCCTATAAGTGCCCTCGCCGAACCGCTGCAAAAAACGCAAGTAGCCCTGCGGAAAAATAGCGGCGTATTGCTCCGATAACGCTTGATACTGACCATCAGTCAGCGGCTTTGGCTGTGATACGATATACATGAGTTACCCTCCTCACTAATTCTGGTCAGTAGTTTACCACAATTGGTATATACTGTACTGAGACTTTCGCTTCAGAAATTGATCAAAAACCCCGGCTGCATGCAGTCGGGGTCATCATTTTATATAACGGATGCTACTTAATCTCTTTGGAGGACTCTTTCAAAGATTGAACGATCTGTTGATGCAGCGATTCGCTGGCTGCGAGAATTCCGCCGCAATAGACTCTGTCGATGGCATCGCCATTCAAATCGGAGAACTTATAGCCCAGCTCCTCCAATATAACCCGGCCAGCCGCGTAATCCCATGAGTTGACATAGTATTGCACATAGCCGCCTAATACGCCTGTCGCCAAGTCGCTTAATTCCATCGTTGTCGCACCATAATTTCGTACGCCGCGGACTTGGGTGCCAAGCTTGAAGAAGTGCTCCCAACGTTTCATTTCCTCCATACTGCCCCAAGGCGCATTAATCGCCATCAGCTCGTTCTCCAGTGAGCCATCCGTACCGGCAGCGTTCAGCTCCACATCATTCAAAAAAGCGCCGCTTCCTGTATGGGCGCGGTACAGCTTTCCTGCCATCACATCATAGATGATGCCGAATATTCCGCGGTCACGTTCGCAAAAAGCGACAGATATGGCGAAGTCCTTTTTACGATTAATGAAGTTGCTTGTCCCATCGATGGGATCGATGATCCATAGGTAAGGGCTGGATGAAACCCGATTGCCGACATTCTCTTCGCCCACAATGTTATGCTCGGGAAAATGCTCACTAATCTTGCTTACAAGGAAAGACTCGATCTCGCGGTCAACCTCTGTCACCACATCGGAGTGGCTGGATTTTCGCTTAATTTCGGTATGCTCTTGTATTCGTTTCTTTATAATTTCCCCTGCTTCCAATATCCAAGGCAGAGACTGTTCATAAATTTCGTATTCCTCGCGCATGAGACTTCACTCCTTCGAATTTCTGCCGAACATCAGCTGTTGAATATTATCATTCTAGGGGAATCACAGGCAACGATCAACCCTTCATGCAGGCGAGGCAATCACTTATAAGAGACTATGCTTTAAATTTGCTTATCGCTTCTTGCAGCTCTTGAGCCATCTTGCTTAATGCTTCCGCTGAAGCTGACACTTCTTCCATCGCAGCCGTCTGTTCTTCCGATGATTGAGCCACGTTCTGCGTATTGGCTGCCGACTGTTCGGCAATGCGGGCCACATTTTCCATCATCACCAGCATGTTTTGGGAGCTTGCATTCACTTGCTCTACAATGGATGACACCTCTTGCGACTCCAGTACAACTTGTCCAATTGAATCCGCAATCTCAGAGAAGGACTGGCCTGTACGCTGAACCATATCCATGCCTGCTTTGACGACTGATGTGCCCTCATGCATAGAATGAACAGCTTTATCGGTCTCCGATTGAACCTCTTGAAGGAGATCACGTATTTTGCCTGCTGCCACACTGGATTGCTCAGCCAGGTTCCGTATTTCACTAGCCACTACGGCGAACCCTCGCCCTTCTTCACCTGCTCGTGAAGCTTCTATCGCAGCATTCAAAGCTAATAGATTGGTCTGGGTGGCTATATGAGTAATAAACTCAGCAATCCGATTGATTTCTTTCGATTTTTCACCAAGGGCGTAAATAATCTCTGCCGTCTCGCTCGCGGAGCTTCGAACCCGATTCATTTGTTCAATCGTCTGTGCGACCACTATATTGCCGGCATCGGCCTTATCGTTAGCAGCCGTCGTTAATTCCGATACCAATTGAATCGATGAAGCGGCCTGATCCATCCCCTTCGAAATCTCTGCAGCCGCATTCGTTGCAGCCGCCGCACTGGACACCTGCGTGGCAGCGCCGGACGCCACCTCTTGAATGGCTGCGGAAATTTGTTCAGTCGCCGTACTGGTTTGTTCAGCACTTGCAGACAGCTCTTCTGAAGTTGCAGCGACTTGATCGGTGTTCAGTCCCACTTCACGAATTAATTGTCTTAGGTTCATCTTCATCTGATTGAAGGAACCGGCCAAGCGGCCGATTTCATCCCGGTTTTTCACCTGAATGTCCGCTTGCGTCAGGTCACCTGCAGCGATTTTCTCTGCACCTCCTGCCAGTGCGAGAATCGGTTTGGCAATAATCTGAGAGATAAAAATTGCTATTCCAACAGCTAGAATAAGCGAAATGATACTCAAGAATAGAATTGTATCACTGACGGAATCCACCAATTTAGAATTCGCTTTGGTGCCTTCCTCCATAAAATTTGCCTGATCTAACGCTAATTTATCCGCTACATTCCTAATATCCCTGGCAATTGGAGATGCCACTTCTATCGAATATCGTTTGGCTTCCATTGGATTAGATGGAATGAGAGCAAGCACTTTATCCGATTCGATTCGAAACTGTGCATTCAATGCTTCAAGCTGACTGAGCATTTCTTTCGTCTCTGCGCGTACAGCCAAGCCGCTGGTCAACTGTACAACCTTTTCGAGATCAGCAATCATTGCTGCCAACGTTTCGATTTGACCCTCTTCTTCTAACAATGCGCCTCGTAAACCGCTTATCGCTCTAGAAGCATAATTTTGCGTATCCTTTGCGTTAATTAAAATAACAGACCGGCGTTCGATAAGGTCTGAATAGGAACTGTTGATTTGCTGAATCTGAAAAAACGACATACTGCTAATCATGCCAAGAAGGATGATAACCCCTAAAAAACCGGCCATCAATTTTTTTCGAATTGTAAAATTCATTTTTCTGCAACCTCCTAATATAAGATTAGATTCTGAATAGCTTGTTGAACATTCATAATATGTCTTATGAACTATAAATCCCAAGACAATTTATCCCATAGGACCTACTTGTAACAGAAACGTCTTATTCTAAAGGAGAACGCAATTATAAACAAAAAAACTGCAAGACCGCTGCCCGATGAGGCAATGCGTTCTTGCAGTTTTTTTGTTTGTAAAACGTTTATTGCTGCGGAGCCATATTGTTGTAGATGTTAGTCGCGTTCACTTTACCCGTGCTTACATCTTCGGTCGTAAATCCGGATACGATATTGCCGACTTTAAATTCTTTTTGCAGCAGCTCTTCCGATGGCGCAGCCGCTGTTGGTCCTTTAATACCCAATTGAGTGTCCGGAGTTACCGTTACCCACAGATCGCCGACCTTGAAGCTTTTGCCGTCTGGGCTTACTTCCGTAATCGTACCGTCGATGTTGACCGCTGCTTTACCGGAAACGGGAGGTTTAGCGGCCTCATCCTTTTGCGGAGCGATATTGTTGTAGATAACGTCTGCCGTTACTTTGCCAGTGTTAACGTCCTGCGAAGTGTAGCCCGACACGATGTTGCCGACTTGGAAGTTCTTTTGCAGCAGATCCTCCGATGGTTTTGCAGCTGTAGGCTCTTTGCTGCCCAGTTGAGTTTGATCTGTAACCTCTACCCAGAGATTGCCGACCTTGAAGCTTTTGCCGTCCGCACTCACTTCCGAAATTACACCGTCGATGTTGACCGCTACTTTACCCATAATTGGCGGCTTTGCTGCTACATTAGTTGGCGGTGTATTCGGGACTGCTGGCGACTGCTGATTCATTGCGAAAAGACTTACCGACAATACCGCACATGCTGCAATTCCGACTGTCCAACCCGTTACCGTTCTTCTTTTTGCTTTTTCCATTATTACCCGCTCCTTTTGATCGATCGTATTTGTTTGTGGTTTATTAGCCATTTCTGACAACAGCTTCTGATACGTTGCTTCTTGAAAATCCTCGCTTGTTTTCACACGGGACATTGCCGATTTATAAACAGATTTCTTCATTATCCAGGCCTCCAATCTTCTCTTTTAAGATAAGGCGTCCTCTTGCAAGCCATGTGCCTACCGTTGCCGGTTTGGACTGCATAATAACTGCAATTTCCTGGATGGAATATCCCTCATAATAGTGCAGATGAATTGGAATACGATACTTCTTGTCCAAAGCCAGTACGGCCTGCAAAACCTCATTTTCTTCCTTAGGGAGATAGCTCAAATCCTCGGGAACAGGGTTCCTGCTTTTAAACCATCCGGTCTTGAGCATATTTTTACTTTTATTTATGGTGGTTCGAATCAGCCACGCTTTTTCATGTTCATTGTTTTCAAATACAGGGCGCTTTTGCAGATAGGCCAGGAACACTTCCTGAGTTACTTCTTCGGCATCCGCTATATTTTTCAAATACGTAAAAGCAACTTTGATCAAGCTTTGTGAATATAGATCCAAGGCCCTTCGTACAGATTCATTGAGCTCATATGAATTGTACACCTCAGCACCCCCTTTCACTTTAAATACAACTGAGGACGCTCATATTTTTCATTACCGCTAATATTTTTTTAGCATGGGGCTATTGTGAGTAAAATAAACATGGATGCGGAGGGGAAAGAATCAGGCATTAACTTGCCCGGTATGGCCTCCCTCTTTGCTATAGACGCAAAAAAAGCCCGCAATAGCTGCGAGTGTAGTCTCTCGACCTTCTATTTATAGTAACCAAATGCAAAAGTGCAGGTTGTTGAACCGAAAATGACCGATTTTGCCTGTCAAAATGTAAAAGTGCAGTTTGAATTGGCGATCGGAGGCCATTTCCGTGATTTTCAGCCCTTCAACATGTACTTTTGCATTTTGAGCGCTAATATCGACTAGTTTTCTCCAATTCAAATGCAGTTTTGCATTTTAATTACGTGCAGTGCATAGGATTGGGGTGTTCGCTAACAATTGATGGAATGGAAATCAGCTTGGCAACTGCTGACTAGTCCCTGTAAAATGTAGAGCACGAGTACTTTGATCCTGTGTATCCTAAAAAGGAGAGTGTAACGGATGAATGAGAGCTGCGTTCCTACGGGTGTGGCGCTGAGAGATACTGGATTTGGCTATACGCTGTCCTTAATTGGCGGTAAATATAAAATGATCATCTTGTACTGGCTGTCCGAAAATAAGGTGATGCGGCATAATCAGCTGCAGCGAAGCATCGGTACGATTCCCTTCAAAACATTAAGCCTCACGTTAAAAGAGCTGGAGACAGACGGCCTTATTGTACGCAAAGAATTTCCTCAGGTGCCTCCCAAAGTCGAATATTCTTTATCTGAACAAGGTCTTTCTCTCATTCCATTGTTAGATATGATGTGCGATTGGGGAGTGAACAACCAGCTAACTACTGTGTAATCGGCGTCATCCCCGTATGAAATCGAAAAAGAAGGATCTCCCGCACGAGGAGATCCTTCTTTTTGTGCAATCCCGTTGATTACAGCTTATCAATATAACTTACATAATCTTGAGCACTTTTCTCTATTTCAGTCTCGTTGTCACTAGGCATGCTTTCAGTACCGTAAAACGCAAAGAATGAAGCATAATCAGCATGGCAATAATGGAAGGTTGTTTCGAAAGGATATAATAATTGCTCTAGCGTATAGCGGTATTTTCCTTCCGCGCTATAATCTTCTTCCCTAATACCTGCCGACACAGCAAGACCCACTTTGCGATCTTTTAGTTTATCGCCTCCGTTGGAGCCGTATGCCCAGCCATATGCAAAGACATCATCAAACCATTGTTTAAGAAGCGGCGGACAGTTAAACCAATAGAAAGGGAACTGAAAAACAAGCTTCGAATGCGATTCAACGAGCTGCTGTTCTTTTTCCACATCGATTTTGCCGTCCGGGTAAGCCTTATATAGTTCATGTACCGTATATTTCTCAGGATAGTTACGAAGCTCTTCTGCCCAACGCTTATTAATAACGGAGTTCTCCAGGTTTGGGTGCGCTACAATGATTAGTGTTTTCAAAGTTTCATTCTCCTCCAATCTTGTTATTTGTAGAGTATAAAATACCCTTAGCAAATAAGTAAGTACGCACATTTTTTACAGGTACTTACATGAAGGTTAGTATATCGGCTGCTTCCCCTTACTCTTACAACCTGAAATCATGCGTTTAAATTGAATTTATATCTGTATGTTATTGTGGAGGACGACAACTATCCGAGGAGGATACCCCTTATGTTTTCGCTCATTCTTACATTCATTAGTGTGTTTCTGATCGGCATTCTGGCCGGAGAGGAATTCGTCGTCCGTTACGGCGTGCATGTGTCCTTGGCCAAGCTTGACGAACCGTCGCAAATTCGAGTCCGTCAGGCGCTTATACGAAGACTGCGTATACTGGTGCCTGCCATCTTCCTGCCGGCTTTCATTTCCGGGGTTACCGCGCTCATTCTAAGCGGCACTGAAGCTGGATTCGGCTTCCGTTTCGCAGGAGTACTGGCCTTACTCATCTTCATCTTGACCACAATCATCGGCACCGTTCCTATTAATAAAAGGGCGTTGGACTGGCACCCCGATGCGCCGCCAAGCAATTGGAAGCCATTAATTCGTCGATGGGCGCTGTTAGATATCGTTCGCTCCTCTGCGGCGATCTTGGCTTTTGCATTGTTTTTGATAGCAGTAGCGCTGCAATTGGCGGAGAATATGACGTGACTGCCAATTCCATCCTGATATAAGCCTTAAGCCGCATAACGCGGCTTTTATTTTTCAATAGCATATATCGCTTGTTCCGCATCATATCTTTGAACGATTCGCTCCAAATTCATGCCTACCTTCTCTAAAAGCCTGCAAGAAGCGACATTAGCGGTTTGTGTCTCCGCAATAACTTTAGAAATATGCAGCTCATTCAGAGCGTAACTAAGTATGCGAGTAATAACTTCACTTGCATAACCATTGCCCCACCAATTGGGGAGAAATTCGTATGAAACCTCTATATTTACACCTTCACTATGCTTATCCAAGGAAACTAACCCCATAAATTCATCGTTACTAATTGTTCGAACTGTCCAATAAAAAGAATCCTTATTTGAGCGTTCTAATATGTCCTGAAACTTATTTAACGTGTAATCTTCCGGAATCGCCCCACCCAAATAAGCTCTAACCTTTTCATTGGTGTAAATCTTTTTTATAGCTTCGTAATCTGATTGCTGTAACTTAACCATTATACACCTGTCGGTCTCCAAACTTTATTCCCTCCTCTATTTCCATAAGAACACTATCATAATAAGGAAACAGAAGCGGTCAATCAACAACAATTCAGCCTCATACTCATAAAAAAAGAATCGCCCCACGAATGGAGCGATCCGCTATACCTATCAATATTCTTTACTTACTGTCTAATGCCTTCAGCAACAGAACTACCGCTTCCGCCCGGGTCGCATCATCATTAGGAGCAAACAGATTGCCATTGCGTCCCGTTATGATACCTTTCTCCCGTGCAGCCTCTACCGCTTCTCTAGACCAGACCGGAATCGCGCCTGCATCAGCAAAACCGCCCTCCACTGCTGCATCTGCTCGCGTAAAACCAAACGCCCTGCTGATGATTACCGCAATTTCCGCGCGTGTAATTTTCGCGTTCGGATGGAAGCTGCCGTCGTTGTATCCAGATATGACCTTCAACTCAACGGCTTGCGCTACCGCTTTCTTCGCCCATGCGCCAATGGCATCCTGGTCCCCGAATGAAAGAGCAGAGCCTTCATTTTGCCAGTTCAGCGCCTTAGCCAGAACAACGATGAATTCAGCACGAGTAATCGACTGATTCGGCTTGAACACCCCTTCCGGATATCCAGAGATTAGCGCTTGTTCTACTGCCTGCTTGATGGATAGCTCTGCCCAATGTCCGGCAATATCCGTGAGCTGAACGGGCGGTTTCTGAACAGGCTTGCTCACCGCAAACACTGCAAATTTGGTGAAATGATCGACTTGTACTGATACGATTCCGTCCTTTACATCGCCGCCGATTTCAACCCATTGCTTAGCGGTCTCATCATAGTAAAACACTGCAACTGTTAAACTTCTATCTTGTAAAATCTTCTGATCAAACGCAAATCGAAGCGTAATCGGTTTTGTGAAGTTTCCGGTAAAGTCCTTGATCAGTTCGAAAATCGGGCTGGCAAGCTTCTGGCCTTGCTGTACCAAATTCGTGC
Source organism: Paenibacillus radicis (ex Gao et al. 2016) (assembly GCF_014641555.1). Taxonomy (GTDB): domain Bacteria; phylum Bacillota; class Bacilli; order Paenibacillales; family Paenibacillaceae; genus Pristimantibacillus; species Pristimantibacillus radicis. The sequence goes on along the minus strand of NZ_BMHY01000005.1, from coordinate 246,014 downwards.
TATCCTTGAGCTTCTCTACCTTGATTCGAATTGGCTGATCTGATGTTCCGCTTGGAATGATGACCCAAACTTCATCATTGAGTTTCACTTCGCCGCTTTCTTTTGCCGGAATGACTTTTTCAACCGTTGTCGTTGCCACTGGAACCGTTGGCACTGTTGGTGCCGATGGTGAAGATGGCGACGAAGGTGTTGGAGATGGCGAAGGTGTTGGCGACGACTCGGGCGACGGCGATGGTGAAGGAGAGCCAGAGCCTCCGCTTTCCGGCACGACTGCCAATGAAGCATCAGATGGCGCCGAATCACCTACGCCATTGCTCGCAACCACTGTAAACGTATAAGCCGTTCCGTTGACGAGGCCAGTTACCGTGATGGGACTGGAAGTCCCCGTCGCTGTCTTGACCGCCGTTCCGCTGCTCCATGCTGTTATCGTGTACAAGGTGATATCACTGCCATTAGCTGACGGAGCAGTAAATGCCACCGTCGCCTCACCATTGCCTGCCGTCACCGTAACGTTCGTTGGTTTGTCGGGCACATTAGCTGGCGTCTCTTCGCCAGGCTCCGGTGTTCCCGGGGTTTCCACTGCTGCCGGCGTCACTGCTTCCGACGACTCAGAGGCAGGCGAGTCCCCAATCGCATTGGTTGCAACGACCGTAAACGTGTAGGCCTTGCCATTTTCCAGTCCTGTTACGGTGATTGGGCCGACTGTACCTTTCACTGTCTTAAACGCCTCACCATCAGTCCATGCCGTAACGGCGTATTCTATAATGCTACTGCCGTTGGAAGCAGGTTCGGTAAAGCTTATCTTCGCTTGGCCATCACCAGCCGCCGCGGTTACGTTGGTTGGCTGATCTGGTACTTGGGCGGGCACTTCAGCCGCTACCGGTGTGACCTCTTGCGACGGCTCAGATGCCGGAGAATCTCCGGTCACATTGGTCGCAACGACCGTAAACGTATAAGCCTTGCCATTTTCCAGCCCCGTTACTGTGATTGGACTGGACGCACCGTTCACCGTTTTAACCTGCTCACCATCGTTCCATACCGTAACCATGTAGGCTGTGTTCAAGCTGCCGTCCGGATTGCCGGAAGTAGCGAAGCTAACCACCGCCTCCTTGTCTCCAGGCACCGCACTAACATGGGTGGGAGCAAGCGGATGGAGCGGAACAACTTCTACTAGACGGCTCACAACAGCGGATGATTGCTTCGCAGTCGCATTTTGCGCTACAGCTGCAGTCAGCGTTGCAAAGCCTAGCTTATGCGCCGTTAATGCCCCTGTCACAGGATGAATAGAAATGACGCTTTCGTCGGAGCTGCCGAAGGTAATGCTGTCATTGCCTGCACTTAGCTCCGCAGCAATCGTCCCTTCCTCCCCAAAGCTATACTGCTCCTGTAAATTTGTAAAACTCACCGTTCTCTTCAGCCAGTCTGCGGTCAGCGAGGCGGATAAATTTCCCGCATTGCCCGTTTCCAGCTTGGAAGCCGCAGAGGAGATGGCAACAAACTTGGCTCTGTATAGATCTCCAGACGATGCCGTAATCGTCAGCTTCGATGCATGATCGGCGTTGCCTGCAATAGCGGCTGGCGTTGCCCCCGCTCCTTTAAACCATTCCACCGTATAATCAGTACCATAAACAAGCGGATAACCCGCTTTATTCACGACAGAAGCCAGATTCGTAACGGAAAGCGTAACTGGCGTTCCGTAATAAAAGTGGCTATCACCTTCAACTTCGGCTTGGACCGACACCACCGGCAGTGTGCTCAGCTCACGGGAAACCGTGGCCGAACTGTTCGGATAATTTGCCGTAGACGTCGTAGTAACCACTTGTCCATAGTAGGTTTTTCCGGCAGGTTTAACCGTAATGTCCACCGGTCTCGTACCCGCAGGCAGGAACAGGTATACTGTTCCGTTGCTCAATATGGAAGTATTCAGCGTCTGTCCGCCGTAGTGAACAGTTACAGCGGTACCAATCGCAGGAACGATGGAAGCGTCCACCTTAACCGCTGTGGCATATACCGTCTGGCCATTTTCGTTCAACGCCTGTCTCCCATAGAGGAGAGGAATGCCATTCGTGAACACATTGCCGCCATTAATAAGAACGGTCGTCTTCTGCACATTGTCCGCCCTGTTTGGAGTAGATGCGTAGCCTGTCCCTATAGCATCATAAAAATAGCTCGCTGCATTAGAAGGCACTTTGGCCGTTATTGTACCTCCATTAATCGTGACACGCGTTGTCTTGCCAGGGTAAGACGAGGATACATCGCCCCCGCCGATCGCCGATGCTGTACCGTTATACGACTCCGCTGTAATGACGCCTCCGTTAATGACGATATTTCCGCCTGCGCCTCCCTTGCCGCCGCCAATTGCAGCGGCTGAGCTGCCGGTCGTTCTAAAACCGGCTGCAATCGTTCCGCTATTGATCGTAATGCTGCCGGCGGTCTCGTTCACATTGCCCCCAATAACCGCAGCACTGCTGTAGCTGCCGGCATTCAACGAATGGCTATCGGTACCGTCAATCGTATCGACAATAAGCTCGCTTCCTTCGGGTACGCTGATCGCTGCCTTTTGAGTAGCACCGTTATAGGCGGACACCGTATTTGTACCGCTTAGTGTCAGATAGACCTTTGTACCGCTGCCTTCAATTGAGATAGTTGGAATAGAAGAATAGGAAGAGGTCGATTTGGTAATGGACGCATCCTCCAGCGTCACATGCTGCTCCACCCCGCCTTTTATCGTCACTACATTTGCGGTAGAAGCCCCCGTAATAATATAACCGTTGCTATTGTAAGTAGCCGTTCCGCCACTTGGCGTTTTCCCCGTAACGGTGCCATCGCCGATCGTAATGCTGCCCTTGGAAATATCAAGCGTCGTCTTCAATGCGTCAGCAGAAACGTTTGGAACCGCCGCTGCAAACAAATTCACTATAATGGCAGCCGTAAGTCCAAGCCGCAGCCATTTCCCCTTTTTCATTGCAAAAGCCCCTCTCTCCATGCTTGAAAGATGTCCCGCCTATTCGATACGGGTAGCGTTAATCGCAATGCGGATATCGCTGGTAATGGTATCGAGACTTAGCAGTCCCGTCTGGCTGTCGTAGCTATAGTTCGCGTACTTCACTTGAATATCGCCTGCTTGTATCGTATAGCCCTCTTGTGCATGCACGTAAAATTGCGCACTGCCGCCAGCAATTACATCTACCGCGCCTGTCTCCCATACCACGGAGTCTGAAGCGACCGGAGTTACGGTCCACTGAGCGGTTTGAACCCATACTAAGTAACGATAGTCGGATGCCAGCGTATACACATCGCCGTCATAAGACGCTTTATAGCGGATGCTATACAGGCTTGGCTCCAAATTATCAATGACATTGCCTGTTACCGGATAGATTTGCTGATTATTCCCGATTTGAGGAATCCATTTGATATATTCCTGGGATTCGTCCGCACCGAAAATTTTTCCGTTTTTCGTTCCTGTCTTGGCTGCAATCGTCGTAAATCCAGACGGCTTATCCGGCTTCACGACTGCGAAGCTTTTGCTGTAGCTGGCTCCTTGATAGGAAATGCCGTTTGCTTTCCCGCCTTCATAAGCAATGCGGATGGAATGCTCGCCTGGCAATAAAGCGCTGAATGTAAAGCTGATCGAGCCTGCTTTTTCTCCCGTACCTGTCACTCTTGTGTAGAAATTCTTCGAGCCGTCCTCATAGAACCGGACCGTAGCGCCCTCGATTGGCGTATCCAGACCGTCGTCAGAGGTTAGCCTTACCGTATACGTAATGGCGCCTGCTGTCGGATCTGGCTGCTTCGTGAACTCTGCCTCAGAAGTAACGCTCAGTTTGGCAGGGACGCTTGGAACGGAAATGCCACCATCCTTGGCACCCAGCGAAGTTTTGGCCGCAGAGAAGGAAGAGGAGCCAATAACCTTACCGCCGGAAATCGCTACAAATTTAGCCTTATATACATCCCCCGTCTGAGGAGTAACCGTCAATTTCGAACCGTCTTCCGAATCGCCGGAGACTAGTGTCGCACCTTTGTACCACTGCACAACATAATCAGTACCCGCTTGAAGCGCATAGCCGCCTGTATTCACAACTTCATTGTAGTTAGAAACGCTGAGTACGCTTGCTTTGCCTTCATTTAAGTCCGTATCCTCGATATCAGCGTTTTGAACGGCAAGTACAGGAATGCTCTTAATCGTGCGCGAAGCAGTGGCAGCGATATACGAACCGCTGGCTGCACCTTCCGCCGCCGTTACCGTTCCATAATATGTCGCCCCTGTATCTGCCCGTGTAATCGCAACATCATGAGCGCCTGCTAGTAAAAACAGATAGACATAACCGCCGTTCAAGGTGTTCGTCCGCACATTCCCGCCTTCGTACGCGACATCGACAGCTGTTCCATTTGCAGGCGCGTCCTCCAGCTTGATGCCCGCTGCGTATAAGGGCTGTCCGTCATCATTAACAGGCTGACGCTTGTACAGAAGCGCCGTAATGTTGCTGCTGTCATTACGATTAACGATGCTGCCGCCATTAATGACGACTGAAGTTGATGCCTGCACCGCCGACGTATAGCCGGAGCCTACTTTGCCATAGCCAATAGAGTCATATGGCGCCGCATTCGGAATTTTTGTCGTAACAGTACCTCCATTGATCGTTACTTCAGTTGCTTTGCCGCTATAGCCGGCAGTGGAGTTTCCTCCTCCAATAGCTGCAGCATAACCGCCGTATGATTCTGCCGTAACCGCGCCGCCGTTGATCACAATTGTGCCGCCCGCTCCACCTTGGCCGCCTCCGATTGCCGCCCCATAGTTGCCGCTGCGGGCAAACTTGGCAATGACCGTACCTTCATCAATAGTAATAACGCCGGAAGCTGTACCTTCATTGCCTCCAATTGCAGCTGCGTAGCCCCCGTAGCCATTAGCGATCAATGTATGGTTGTCGCTTCCGTCCACTGTACCAATCGTCAGCTCCGTTCCTTCGGCTACGCCAAATGCCGCCTTTTTCGGATTGCCGGAGGTGACGATGCTCGTACCGATAAGCTGCAAATCCACGATCGTCCCCGTATTTTCAATTGAAATTGGGGCAACGCCATTATAACCGGTACTGATTTTAACGTTTTTAAGCTCGATCACATTCGTTCCGCCGCTAATGGTAATCGTATTAGCGGTCTCAGCACTAGAGCTGCTTGTAATGACATAGCCGTTCTGGTTATAGGCCGCAGCTGCCCCAGCCGTCGTCTTGCCAGTGACGGTTCCATTGCCGATCTTAATGCTCCCCTTCGATAGATCCAGTGTCGTCTTCGCAGCTTGCGCCGATATGTGGGCCGCTGGAGAAACGAGAGTAAGCAGCAGCGCAATAACGCCAGCCAATGCCGCCAACTTGTAGCCCTTTCCTTTGGAAGCTGGTCGCAATTTTGTTTGTTGTTGCATCGTCATCATCCCCTCTTCTCATAACAAAACCTATAAGTATAGTCGGATTTATAAATGAGCTAATGCGCTCTACTAGCCGTTCCATACTTATTCGTCTATCTCTGTAACCACATCCTATTATTGAACAGGAAAGCTATTTTGATAAAAAAGATAGAATATGCAATTAACATTATCACCATTGATAGGGACCGTCCAATAAGCATTTGGATGCGATCAATAGAACCGCTCTATCAATTTTAATTCTTTATTAATTTCAAGAACTGCCTCAAATATGGAGGAGGAGCTCCCTTTCAGCGCAATAAGGTTGGTCACCAGCGACAGTTCCGATAACGAAGGAATCGTAACCGGTATGAGCAGCCCTTCCTTAATCTCACGGCGAATGCATAGCATTGGCAAGAAACTGATACCTTCGCGCTCAAGCACAAGCTTCTTCGCTGTCTCCATATTATCCGTGTGATAATCGATTTTTGGGGGATGACTTAACGTCTCAAACAAACGATGAATTTTGGTCCAATTGAGCGAACCGCATTCATAGAAAACGAGCGGCTCTGATTCCAGCGCTTCTATTGATAATGGCGGCTCCTGCAAAAAAGGATGCCCCTGATAAACACATAGTTTAATAGGATCCTCAATGAACCTTACGGATTCCAAAGCAGGATGGGAAACGCTCCGGACAAAACCGAGATCAACTTCCTTATTTAATACCTTCTCAATGATAGAATCGCTATTGTCTGTAACAATACGAATTTGAAAATTCGGGAACCGGGCCTTCAGCTTCGGCATAACAAGCGGTACGACATAATGGGACATGGTCTCGGTACAGCCGAGCCTCAGCGTCTCCACCTCCGTTGTCTTGCCGGACATTAACTGCTCCGCTTTTTTGAAGGACTTGAGTGTCTGCTGGGCATGGGGCAAAAATATTTCCCCTTTCTGAGTCAACGAGAAGCGTTTCCCTTCCCGGATCAGCAGATCGACGCCAAGCTCCTTCTCCAGCGTCCGGATTCGTGATGATATAGACGGCTGTGTCAGGAACAACGCATCCGCCGCCTTGCGAAAGCTGTTGAAATGCACCACATATACAAAAGCTTCGATGTTATCAAGGTTCATTTATTCCGTCGCCTCCTCAAGCGGGATGGATAGTCAGCCTACGACAATCGGATGGGACTTAAAGACCATTTCAAATCTGTTCATCTGAGTATATCATACTATTATACTATGTTTTGTCAGAATTAAAACCATCAATTTCCTGTTTTCCAATAGGACTATAGCCACCGAAAAAACCCATCTGCAAAAAAAGGCACGGCCCCTTAAGAAAAACGAAAGAGACCGTACCTTTTTTACGTTAGAATTCAATATAGTGTTGATTTTCATTAAGTGAATCGTCTGATACTCACCCCTTATGCTGGCCCAGCAGCTGCTCTAGAATCAAATTCGCGCATTCCTCTGACGTATTTAGATGTGTGTTAACCTTGAAATCATAGGCGATATTTTTTGCCATAATCTCGTGCTGCCCTTCTGACTGATCCTCGGCTCTATTGCCGCGTTGAATATTTCTTTTTCGGCAAATGTCTAAAGGGCAAAACACTTCAACAATCGATAAAGGATATCCAGCAAAAATCCCCTTCACTTTCTCGTAATGAGGCTGAAGCTCCGGCCTTTCTACGATTATGCCGTCGATGAGTACATTTTTACCATGATCCGAAAAAAGTCTAGCCGTATAATACATCATAATGATAGCTTCGCTTAGGTACTTCCAATAATCCTCACGCAGGTAATGCTCACCTATCGTTTCTTCGAAAAGATCATTGGCTACCACATAGAAAAATTTTTCTGACTTCAACTGAATAGCTTCTACGCATAGATGTTTTACCCGAGCTGGTCACACCGTTCAAAAATACGATTTTTCCTTTGCTCTAAAAAAAGAAACCCTCACCATTCCCAATGGTGAAGGCTTCTAAGCATGCTTTATGGCAACATCGAGGTATCCGCTGCCTAAATAATGAAAGGCGACCAATCCTCCGTCGTGTAAAGCAATAGCCGGTGCATCGCCCGCGTACATGCGGTATAAAAGAGCTTACGTTCGCTTTCTCGCTGATAGGTTCGGGAAGAAGCATCGTAGATCAATACGGCATCAAATTCTACGCCCTTAGCCAAATAGGCAGGAAGAACCAGCGTTCCTTTCTCGAACGTAAGCGTCTCTTTTGTGATAAGCCGTAGAGACTCAGCGCCCTGCTCCATCAATGCCTCATAGGCTTCACGGCTTTGGGCTGCCGTCTTCGTAATGATCGCGATGGAGTCAAAGCCCTCTGACCGGAGCTCCGCGAGATCCTTCAGCATTTGAGCATTCCGCTTTACACTATTCTCCGTTATTGAAAACGATGGCTTCTTGCCCCTTCTATCGAAAGGTACAATCTCTTCACCAGGAAGCACGGACTTCGTAAACTCCACAATTTCCCTGGTAGAACGATAACTTCGAACAAGCCGGATCAGACTCGTTTCTTCCTCGCCATAAAGACGGATCAACGGCGAATCCGCTTCATGCAACTGCGTCGCTTGCGGAAAAATCGCTTGCCCGAAATCGCCAAGCACCGTCATCCGCGCACGCGGAAACAACCGTTTGAGAAACATGAATTGGAACGGCGAATAATCCTGACCCTCGTCGATAAAGAGATGGCGCACCACGGTGTTCGTCCGGGTCCCCTCAACGAGTTCTTTCAGATACAGGAACGGAGTGGCATCCTCATAAAACAGTTCATTACGACTCAGCTTCTCCCTCGTTTGCCTGCAAATTTCCAGCCAGTCATGAGGCACTTCGCTCTCTTTCGTCATGCTCCGGTACGCTGCTTCATCACTGAACAACTGACCGTACAGACCGGGCACATCTATGAACATGAATCGCTTCACATCTCGTCTCAACGGCTTGAAATGAGTCTTCACAATCATCCTGCGCAGCAAATCCTCTTCCTGCATGGCGAAGTCGAATACATTCTCCTCCCCCACATCCGGATTTCGAAAATCGCCATACTGCTCCACATATTGTTGCGTGAAATCAAAGACGACATCTTCACGCTGGTACTTCTTGCGCACCTCGCTGTAGGCTTCGGCATATTGATCGTTGTCGAGGTAATCAAGCTCATCCTGAACCCAATGTGCTTCTTGCTCTTGACGCTCCAGCGATGTCAGCTCTTGCAGCAGCCAATCCTGCAGCAGCACAATGCGATTGGCGAGACGAATGGCAGGATCATAGCTGTAAAATTGCTTTTTCATCTGCTCTGCGGTAATCAACTCACGGTCACGGAAAGAAATGCCGTGAAACAGCATGCCCTCCGTTCCCAGCCACTGCGCATAGTTGGTGAGTGCGTGAAGGAAGTCTTCAGAGGCTTTATACTGCATTCCCTTCAGCCGTACTTCGTATTGCGGTGACCATTCTGAAGTGAGGACATATTCGATCTGCTCGAACGGATCCTCCAGACGCATCGAATTCCCAAGCCAATAGGCCAGATATTCCTGAAACGTCGTCTGCTGCATATTCTCCTCACCAAGCTCGGGCAGAACTGTCGATACATAGCTGTTAAACATCGGATTGGGCGAAAAAAGTACGATCTGATCCGCTTTTAGCCGATCCCGGTGTTTGTAGAGCAAGTACGCTACCCGCTGCAATGCAGCGGACGTCTTTCCGCTGCCGGCCGCTCCTTGTACAATGAGCATGCGGCTCTTGTCATTGCGAATGATCGCATTCTGCTCCCTCTGGATCGTCGCGACAATGCTCCTCATTTGGTTGTCCGCACCCTTGCCCAGCACCTGCTGGAGCAATTCATCCCCTATAGTTAAGCTGGTATCAAACACATTCTGGAGTTGGCCGTTCCGAATCTGATATTGCCGCTTCAGCGTCATTTCGCCTGTAACGAGCCCGCCCGGTGTATCATAATCGGCAGCGCCAGGAGAATAATCGTAGTACATGCTTGCAATAGGCGTTCGCCAGTCATAGACAAGAAAATTCAATCCGTCCGCATCGACGAAGGAGGATACGCCAATATAAATTTGCTCACTGAGGCTGAGGCCGTTCTCTTGAAAATCGATTCGACCGAAATAAGGAGCCGGCAGCAGCCGTTTCATGCTTTTCCATCGCTGCAGCCGCTGCTGATGACTGCGCTCCCGTTCCGACAACAGTGCTTCTTGCTGTTTGATGCTATAGAAGGTTTCTTCGAAGTCTTCATCGGTACTCGTGTTTACCGTAACCTCTTCCCAAAACCGCTTGCGAATATCTACCACCTGGTCGCGAAGCCCCGTTACTTCCGGATCCAATTCCGCAATCTTCAATTGCAGCCCTTCTGTAACACGATCCAGTCGTTCCTGTTCCTTACGCCAATCCTCTGCATGTATCATCCTTTGAACACACTCCTTTTCATTCGCGTCTAAAGAAGAAAAAGAACATTTGACAAACCGCAAATCCGCATGGTATCATTGATATATAGATATGATGCAATATCCATGACGTTTTTCTTAAAAATTGAGAGATGTACTAACTTTAACACAATGATGCGTAGGTGCGCAATCATTTATTTCATATGGAACCCGGCGAGGCTCGCCGGGTTCTTTTTCTTTCTCCTCATGATACCGGTTTGCAGTACAAAAAACCGCTCATAAAATGAGCGGCCCCAATTATTACATCGTTTTGATTTTATCCATTATCTTAGTTATGTTATTTTTTCTGACCGCAGCATTTTTATAATGACTGATTCCGTTTATTAGCTTCGATTTGTCAGGATAGGGCAGGCTGTTAAAAATCTCGAATGCTTCATGGTCATTCTCGAATGCTTCTTTAAAATCCTCAGGCAATCTTATATCAACTTGTCTGTCCTTATAAAGCTCATCAACAAACAGCTCAACATAATGCTTAATTTCCCCTGCCGGCGTATAGCTTTCCAACACACCAAACTCCGGATCATAGAAAATACCGTCGTAGTACAGCACACTATGCCCATACGTCGGAAATTCAACCCCTAATAAACATAACAAAGGAAGCTCATCAAAACTTTCGACCTTACGCCAGCTCAAGTAATCGATGTTGTATTTTTTTAATGCCTTATAAAAGTAGGAAAAACCAGGACCTTTCTTATCCTTCAACGTCATCATCGCTTCTTCAATCGGAATTCGGGCAACCATTGCTAGACAAGCTTCTTCACAAGTATAGAAATCAGGCTGCGGTACATAAGAAATGGAAAAGGAATGAATAGGTGAACACCTCGGCTTTTCACACTTAGTAGTCAACGTAATTGAAGCAGATACTAATCTTTTCTATTCGTTAATTGGCATTCATTTCCTTCCTGCCACCAAAGTGAATGTTTTCGGTATACCCTTATCGAACACCTCGGAAGAAAGATTAGGCAGCTCCTCCAGTATCTCGATAGTCAAGCCTTCACTCGCAATAGCTGTAATGATTTCCCCAAGCGTCCAATTACGCAAATAAACCTTGTGAGCAGCTTCATCAATATTTTCCGAGTTTAAATACTTAGAATGGGATACCTCTTTTTCTATGAGCGAAGTATCGAAGTAGTTGCCTGTCACCTTATGCTTCCTGATGTTTGCAGTTGTTCCCTTCGAGGTGATTAGTTTAGTCGATACCGGGTGAAAATCTTGCAGAATCATCCTTCCGCCATTATCAAGAAGACGATGAATCACCTGAAATAGAGGTTGCAAATCCATAAAATAATGAAGAATGCCATACTCCATAAATACAAAGTCATATTGATTCGCTAATTCGTCTAAGGGCAACTGCAGTACATCGGCTACGATGTATTTCAATCCAACCCCTGCCTGATTAGCTAACTCCGTGGCATACCGCTCGTTGTCGGATGAAAAATCGACTACGGTCATTTTTGCTCCTAGAAGTGCCAAAGCTACTGCCTTATTTCCATTGGAGCCAAGCAAATTAATGACTCTCTTTCCCTCTATATTCTCACCCATGAATTTGAATGCGGTGCCGATCCTCTTTACGGAATCTTGCTTTATTTTGACAATTGCTTCCTGCGGCATTCCGAACCGGTTCACCCATGATTGGTAGGTATTATTGTTCCATGCGTTCTTATTTTGTTGTCCAGATTTCACTAATTAAACCCCCTTATCTTCTCAGGGTTTAATGTCTCAAGCTCTGCAATTACAAAGTAACCATTTTCTCTAATTAAGACGTCATCAAACCATAGCTGCCCGCCGCCGTATTCCTCGCGCTGATTACAAACGATATCCCAATGGATAGAGGACAGGTTGGAATTGTCAGCCTGAACAGCGGCGCTCCCGATGGCCAAATGAATCGAACCCCAAATTTTTTCGTCAAACAAAATATCGCCCACCGGCTTCTCTATATAAGGGTTAAGTCCGATACCAAATTCACCAATATACCGGGCTCCCTCATCAACCTCCAGTATCTCCAGCAGCTTTGCCGTGTCATTGGCTGTTGCATCGATAATTTGCCCGTGCTCAAAAGTTAGTACGATATCGTCAAATAACGTCCCTCTAAAATGAACGGGCGTATTAAATGAGATACATCCATTAATGGAGTGCTTGATTGGCACGCTATAAACCTCGCCGTCCGGGAGATTTTGCAGTCCAGCATCCTTTCTGACAGGCATCCCTTTAATCGACATCGTAAGGTCCGTACCATTCCCTGTAATTCTAACTTTGTCTGTGCGGCTTAGAAGACTGACCAAAGCATCCATCTGCTGGGACAAATGTGAATAATCCAAATTGCACACGTTAAAATACAGATCCTCAAACGCTTCAGTCGGCATCTTGGCTAGCTGCGCCGCTGCGGCGCTCGGATAGCTTAAAATGCACCATTTTGTTTTCGCCCATCTGGGCTCGTGAACATGGTGATAGTATACCTTCCAATATTGATCCAGCTTCTCCGGAGCAATATCCGATAATTCACTGCCATTCTCATTAGCTCTAATGAGCACATAGGCATCCATATCATCCATCCTGACAAAATCATAGGCCGCTAATCGCTCTAATTGTTCCAATGAGCTATGCATCAATTGTGTGCGAAGAATGCTTTGATCCGTGAATACGACAAATGGATAGGCTTCTGCACGATAAGCCTCTCGCACAATGGCTTGGGCTAATACGTTGTCGTGGCCCTCTACTTCAATTAACAGCTTCTCTCCCTTTTGCAGACTAACAGAGTAGGCAACAACGTTTCTGGCAAGCTGCTCTATTCTTGAATCTTTCATGAGAATTCCCCCCAGGATGTCTAATTTATAGGATTAGACACCGCAGGCGGTCAAAAGGCCACATACAGTAAAAAAAATAAAAAAGAGCTGCTCAATAAGCAGCTCCGAATAAAATTACTGAATCGTACTGAGATTGGCCTTGCGGGCCTCATTGCGGAAAAACCGGATAAATTTCCGGTGAATGCCCGGAAACAGAATAAAGAAAATATCCATCGTTCGCCGGAGAGGCAGCGGACATACCATTAATTGATTGCGCTCTATCCCCTTTAAGGCAATACGGGCAAACTGCTCGGGGCTCATCATTTTTCTCGTCTTCATTTGCTCGCCTATTTTCGCTTTGTCCATGTTGATTCCCTCACCGTTTGAGAAGATTGGCGTATTCACAAAGGTTGGACACAAGGCGCTCACCTTGACTCCGAATGTTTCCGCCTCATAGTGGAGAGAGGTAGTCAACCCTACAATGGCATGCTTGGTGGTAGCGTATGCAGCAGCCGTTGGCGACGGGCCAAGCCCTGCAACGGAAGCTGTATTGGCAATATGGCCAAAGCCTTGCTTTTTCATTAGGGGATATGCCGCCTGAATGCCATGAATAACGCCCCATAGATTGAGATTAACAATTCTCTCCCAATGCTCCCGCGACATATCATACAGCTCGCCGTACATCGCGATCCCTGCATTATTAAACAGATAATCCAATCTCCCGTGCTTCTCATACACGCTGTTGACTACCGCTTCTACCTGATCCGCATCCGTTACATCCAGTCTGACGAACTTCGCTCTCCCGCCAGTCTTTTCAATAGCATCAATCGTCTGCTTGCCGCCCGGCTCATCGATGTCTGCAATCACCACAAAAACTTGCCGGCCCGCCAGCTGACTGGCAATGGCTTGACCGATACCCGATGCACCGCCTGTTACTATTGCAACTTGATACTCATCATTCAATCTGCTCACATCCTTATTCGTCGTTAGATGTCATTAGAACAATTAGTACGATCGTTCTAATTTTGGTAAATGGAACTCTTATTTTTTAAGAATTCCGCCTAGGAAGATGGTTACGCTTTGCTGGAACATACGATGCAGGGTGTCATAATCCATTGTGAAGATGTGCTGGCATAACGCGCCCAGCCAATTTCCGAACAGGAACGTTGTCGTCTGCAAATCTTCAATGACAAACTCACCGTTGTCTATTCCATATTGGAACACAGCCTCGTAAGCTCTCATTGGCGTTTCTACGAGATCGTACAGCTGCTTAAGCGTTTGCGGATCGGCTGCCGGATTCGTCATTAATTCCTGCAAAACCTTGAGCAGCGGCGTTTTATAGTTGTCGAGCACAAAAGCAGCTACCGCATACAGCTTTGCCGTCGCGGTCTCATAGTTCGGCGAGATTGCATCCCATTTATCGCCCCATACCCGCATTGTATCTTGAGCAATCGTCATAAACAGCTTTTCTTTATTCTCGAAATGGTAATACACATGGCCTTTGCTAAAGCCTGATTCCTTCGATATATCGGAAATTGACGTGCCTGCAAAGCCTTTTTGCGAAAAAAGTTGCGCTGCTTTCTCCGCGATTATTTTCCTCGTCTGGTCACTGTCATAATGTCGTTTCATCATTTGCCATCCTTTTGAACGATCGTTCTATTCTTATCATAATAGATTAGAATCCCATATACAATACAATCAAAAAATTGTTCACACAATGTGACAAGAATGTAACCTTGCATCGCCGGATTGTCATCACAATCAAGCGACCCTCTCTCGGCTGTCGCCTACAATTAACCTATACAACCGACATAAAGGAGAGGATTTATAATGAACGAAAATAAAAAAGGAACCCGCCACAGATATCGCATTCTAGCTGCCGTTCTGGCACTAAGCATTGCAGGGGAAGCGTACGCACAGATTCTGCCTTCCTCCTATGCACTCGCTTCCGGGAACCAGCCTGCAGCCGCCGCCGTTAAAGCTGCTCTAACGAATGGACCGCAAGATGCCAAGGAGCTTGAAGCTTTCCTTGATGCTTTCTTCGCACAGGATGCGGTCAAGCAAAAAGCAGGAGCCGCTGCGATTTCCGTCGTACGTGACGGCAAAGTGCTCGTCTCCAAAGGCTACGGCGTAGTCGATCAAACGTCCAAAGCTCAGGTAGACGACAGCCAGACGATCTTCCGGGTGGCCTCCGTCTCTAAGGTATTCACGGTAGCTGCCGCAATGCAGCTCGTTGAACAAGGAAAAATTTCGCTTCAGGACAATGTGGAAAAATATCTGGACGGCTATAAAATAAAGAACCCATTCGGCAAGCCCGTCACCGTCGAGCAGCTGCTCACCCATACAACAGGCTTTGAATCGACGCAGCCTTCCGATGCCAGCTATGTGTTCGATCCTTCCGTTAAGCCTGTCTCGTTGAAGGACAGCATTTTCGATGCATTCCCGTCGGTCATCCGCGAGCCTGGCTCCTCCTATATGTACGATAACTTTGCAACGAGACTGCTTGGCTATATCGTTCAGCAAGCAAGCGGAGAATCCTTCGGAAGCTACATTGAGGAGCATATTACGAAGCCGCTTGGCATGACCTCCAGCAGCTTCACGCTGAATGCCGAGCTGGCTGAACGGATGGCAATCTCTTATGACCCAGGGAATAATGCTATACCGTCCTATAACCTGTCGCCACGCGAATGGCCAGAGGGAAGTATGATCTCCACAGCCTCCGATATGGCGCTGTTTATGAAAGCTTTTCTGAACGGCGGGCGTTCAGCTGACGGCAAGGCGATCCTTTCGCCGGAATCCGTGAAAGCCATGTCCACCTATCATGTGTCCATCCATCCGGAATTTCCGGACATGACCTATGGCTTTGAATCGCCGATTGAACCGTCCCAAACGCACAGTGAAAAGGTTATCTCCAAGGGCGGCGATATTATCGGCTTCAGTTCACTCTTGTGGATGCTGCCTGACCGGAAAACCGGCGTCTTCCTCACCTACAATGCCAATTCCGATTTGCGGAATGATCTGTTCACCGCATTCATGGATCATTATTATGACAACGGCAAGAAGCCTTATGAACAAGCAGGCTTTAAGCCGCAGTCGAAGGCGGAGCTCGCAAAGTTTGAAGGCCTGTACTCCGATTTGCGGGTGAAGTTTCTAACCAAAGTTGAAGCAACAGGCGACGGCACTCTGACGGTCAGCGATGTGAGCAGCCGCAATCAGCTGAAGCAAGTCGGCGATCTGTTGTTTGTAGACGAGGCTGGCAAGCCGCTGGCTTTCAAGAAGGATGCCAACGGCCGCATCACCGACCTTAAGTACTTAAATCTATTCAGCTATGCGGTCAAATTGCAGGAGGTTCAAGGCAGCTACCCGGATATCGCAGTTGACCATCCGTATGCCTCCTACATTTTCGCGCTGAAATCATTAGCCATCTTGAAGGATGATCCGGCCAAACCGTTTGAGCCGCAGAAATCCGTCACGCGCGGAGCCTTCGTCCAAACCTTCAACGCACTATGGGGCATCCAGCCGTCTGCGAACCCGTCCTCGTTCACAGACATTGACAATTCGGAGTATCGCGGAGACATTCAAGCCGCTCACGAGTCCGGTTTGCTATTGGGTATGGGAGACGGCTTATTCGAGCCGGAACGTCCAATTCGCCGTGAGGAAGCCGCCCTTGTCGCCTTCCGTTTGCTGGCGGGCAATGAGATCCGGTTGCCGGTTACCACTGCTATATTGGTGCCTGGAACTTCGGATTGGGCAGTGGAGGCTGTTAGCTCCGCTGTTAGCTGGAAGCTGCATGGACCGGAAGTAACCCAATCGAACGGTATGGTCGATTTTGGCTCGCAGCGGGACTTGAACAAGCAGGAGCTGGCCGCATTCTTATTCACGATGCTGCTGCCCGCTGAATAGGATGAATGAGAAGAGGGGGAAGCTGCGGTTGCGGCTTCCTTCTTTTATTTTGAAAATAACATCTTCAATCTTATAATGAAAGTAGATGAAATGGCAGCCGAGAGGAGGGCTTGACGTTAATGGATATGAACATTTTTATTATCGAGGACGACCCCGCCATATTCCGCTCCTTGAAGGAGCGATTGGAACAGTGGTCCTTTCATGTCTCCGGACCGGACAGGTTTGATGATGTGATGACTGCATTCATAGCCGCACAGCCCCAACTGGTCATTATCGATATCCAGCTTCCGATGTACGACGGCTTTCACTGGTGCCGCGAAATTCGCGCCTTCTCGAAGGTGCCGATTCTGTTCCTGTCATCACGCGATCATCCGATGGATATGGTGATGGCGATGAACATGGGAGCTGATGACTACATTCAGAAGCCGTTCCATATGGACGTGCTGATGGCGCGGATTCAAGCGATCCTGCGCAGAGCTTATGCATACGGAGACGAAGCGGCTGAGCTCGTCGAATGGAATGGCGCCATCCTCGATATGAACCGCGGTCTGATCCGCAAGGACGGACAAGAGGTCATGCTGACGAAAAATGAATTTTACATACTCGTTGTGCTCGTTAAAGCGAAGGATACCGTCATCTCACGCCATGATTTAATTAGCAAGCTGTGGGATGATGAGCGCTTCGTCAATGACAATACGCTGACAGCGAACATTACCCGGCTGCGCCAGAAGCTGACAGCAATCCATTTGGAGGAAGCGATCGTCACGAAAAAAGGGCTCGGCTACATGGCTGCTACGCTATAAGGGGGAAAATAACTTGCTGCTCCGTTATCTAGCCGACCGAATCAGCTGGATTCTATACTTTCTGCTTTCCTTGCTATTCGTCAACCTGCTGATCTGGCTCGACAACGGCATCGCCGTCCGGGCAGAATCGGTGCTTTATTTGAACGCGCTGCTCTTGCTGTCCATGATCGTCTTCCTTGGCTGGCGTTATCGCATCGAGACGAACTATTCACGTTCACTTGCCAATCTGGCCGAGGACATTGCAGAGGATTGGATAGATGCCCTGCCACCCACCCGCTTCCATCATGAAGCGGCTGCTCATCAGCTGCTGCTGGCTGCAGGGGAGCTGCACCGGCAAAAGCTGTCGGAGAGCCGTGCTGCGCAAACGGTGGAGCAAGAGAACGTAGCCGCCTGGGTGCATGAGGTAAAGGCACCGCTTACTGCGATGAAATTAACGATTGATGCCAATAGAAGCAACCCGGTTATTCGCAAAATCGAATCGGAATGGCTGCGGATTCATCTGCTGATCGACCAGCAGCTCTATATTTCGCGATTGCCGTCGCTGGAGGCGGATTTTGTGCTGGAGAAAGCGGGCATTCAGCAGCTTGTCTCGCTGGAGGTGCGCGAGATGGCCGCCTGGTGCATGGAGAAAAATATAGCCGTCGAGTTTGACGGAGACGAGACTTATGTGTCAACAGACCGCAAGTGGTGCCGTTTCGTCATCCGGCAATTGCTGACCAATGCGATCAAGTACAGCCCCGAGGGCGCGGTCATTCTATTGACGACGTCCGTCTCGCCTGACGGTTACGTCCGGATTACGATGAAAGACGAAGGGCCGGGCATTGCCGACCATGACCTGCCGCGCATTTTCGATAAAGGCTTTACCGGCGACAACGGCAGGCTGCAAAATGCAGCGACTGGACTCGGGCTTTATCTGGCCCAGACGATAGGCCGAAAAATCGGCATACATCTGGCCGTGAGGTCCAAGCTGCATGAAGGAACGGAGATGGATATGATGTTCACCGCGCCAAACCGGTTCGAGGAAGTTCAGGTCTAAATCAAATCATTGCGTCTATGACAATAATGTCACCTTAGATCTCCCGCTTGTCATCTATTGCGAGCGACGGGCATGATCGAATTCTTTAAACTGAGGATAGATTAGAGCGGGAGGCTAAATAGATGAATACAAACGATATGCAAAAAACGGTGCTGCATGCACAGCAAGTCCGTAAATCATACGGCTATAGAGGCAATGTCCAGCAGGTGCTGAAGGGTATCGACCTGCGCGTGATGGAAGGCGAATTTGTCGGCATCATGGGTCCCTCCGGATCAGGAAAGTCGACCTTGATCAACGTACTGGCAACGATCGATAAAGCAACAGAAGGAAAAATCATCGTCGAGAATTCGGATATCTCTGCCATGAAGAACGCCCAACTTGCCGTGTTCCGGCGGAACCGCCTTGGCTTCATCTTTCAGGATTACAATCTGCTGGACACATTGACGGTCAAAGAGAACGTCATGCTACCTGTCTCGCTCGGCAAGTCGGGCCGGGTAACCGTGGAAACCGATTTTCAACAGATTGCTTCACAGCTTGGCATCTTGGAAATTGCCCATAAGTATCCGCATGAAATTTCCGGCGGCCAGCGGCAGCGGACATCCGCAGCGCGGGCATTGATCCATAAGCCTGCTATTATTTTTGCGGACGAGCCGACAGGCGCTCTGGACTCGAAAGCAGCCTCCTCGCTGCTGGGCATGATGGAGGAAATGAATCAGCGGCAGCGCGTTACGATCATGATGGTTACGCATGATCCGGTCGCCTCCAGCTATTGCAGCCGTGTCGTATTTTTGAAGGATGGCATGCTGTATTCCGAGCTGTACCGCGGCAGCAAAACGCGCCAGGCTTTCTTCAAGGACATTATGAATGTACAGGCAGTGCTCGGGGGTGACAGCGTTGACGTTGTTTGAGTTAGCCATCCGGAGCATGCGCAAAAACATGAAGCAATACTATCTGTACTTCTTCGCTCTGATGATGAGCGCAACCTTGTACTTCGTGTTCGCCGCCTTGCAGAATGATGCAGCCATCCTGACAGCAACCTTCGGCGATGTCCAATTTGCCTCACTGTTCAAGGCTTCCGGATTTCTGCTGCTGGGCATCGCCGCTATCTTCATGCTGTATGCGAACAGCATCTTCCTAAAGCGCCGCAGCAGAGAGATCGGTTTGTATCAGCTTATCGGCCTGACGCAGAATAAAGTGTCGCTGCTGCTCATTATCGAGAATATGCTACTCGGATTAGGAGCACTATTAATAGGAATTGGTGCCGGTGCGCTTATGTCGCGGCTATTCCTGCTTATTCTGATGAAGCTGATCGGCATCCAAGGCGTTATTACACTTACCTTTTCGTCCGAGGCAGCCGTTCAAACCGCCTATGTATTCGCTGCATTAATCGGGCTTACCATTATTCAAATGCTGTCAAAGGTATACCGGACAACGCTGCTTGATCTGTTCAAGGCTGAACGGCAGAGCGATCATCCCAAACAGCCTAATCAGATTCTGTCTGCCGTAATCGGGCTTATCGGCATCGCGTTAATCGCGACTGGCTACACGGTCGCCGGCAAGCTGTCCGGGGCTCAGCTGCCTATGCAAATTTTGATCATACTCGTCAGCACCATTTTTGGCACTTATCTGCTGTTCCGCGTCACGATCGGCTGGTTGTTCTACCGGTATAGACGGGGCAAGAACGGCCAGCTCGGGTTGACCAACAGCTTGTCGCTGGCTCCGATTATGCACCGGCTGAAGGCGAATGCGAATTCGCTCACCCTCATCACCATCCTGTCTGCCGTGACGCTGACGATGGTGGCCATTGCCTATTCGCTGTACTATTCCTCAGAGACGGAAGCCCGGGCTATGCTGCCGTACGACTTTATCCTCGAGAATAACAGGCAAGAGGCCGCCGCCTTCCGTACTGAACTGGAAAAAGCGGGGATTGGCTTTAACCAAGTAAACATTGAAGCGGTCGGTCTCAAAGGCACCTTCGGCAATGAAACGAATGGGAAAAGCCGAAGCGTCCTGCTGCTTCCTGCCGAAAAGCTGCAGAAGAATGATATCGACGTGCCGCAGCCAGGCACCGCAGTATGGTACAAAGGACAGCGGAATGCATTGGAGCAAGAGACGGATACGGCTGCTTTTCCGCTAACGATCTCGTCGGAAGGTAGCAAGCTACAGCTCGATATTCAAGTTGCGAAAACCTTAGATCGTTACGCGATGAACTACAGCTTGAGCGGCCGTCAGCTAGTCGTGTCAGCAGCGACGCTGCAATCGATTCGCGAGCAGCTAGCCTTGCACGGGGAGCAAGCGATTGTCGATATTGATGCGTATCACATTATGGCTAAGAGCGATTACGCAGCGGCATCCGAATTGTATGCCAAGCATGTAAAAGCCGAGGCGTCTATGCCTGACTACTATTCGTATTCCAGAGATTCGCTCCAGAAGTTTGGACTGATTATTTTCACAGCGGGCTTTCTCGGCCTTATTTTCTTAATCGCAACCGGCAGTATTCTCTACTTCAAACAGATGACAGAAGCGGAGCAGGAGAAGAAGAGCTATACAATTCTGCGACAACTTGGATTTGGCGAGCGTGAAATCATGGGCGGCATTCTCCGTAAACAGCTGTTCGTGTTCGCGATTCCGCTGGCGATCGGCATTGTTCATTCGATCTTTGCCATCAAGACTGCCTCTGCGCTGACGCTGTCGGACATTACTTTCCCGGCTGCTGTCGCCATAGCCTTCTATACGCTTGTATACTTCCTGTTTGCCGCTCTTACCGTAGGGTATTACCGCCGAATTGTGGCGGCTGCTTTATAGAATTACGACAACGATATGCGAAAGGATCTCAAACCCCTCGTTTCAGAGGAATTTGAGATCCTTTTTAGAACAATCAACATTTATTGCAGACTTGTGGCAGCCTCGATTAACCGTTCCTTCGTCATGCTGGCGGAATCGGACTCTACATGATAGACGATTGTTTGGTCTTCTTCCTCTTCAATCCACATAATGCCTTGAAATACGTTGCTGTCCCCGTACAAAGATTGGTCGTTTTTCGTATAATGCGCTTTCTGCCCGTTCAAATCAAGCTGAACATATTCCGTATCAGGCGAACTGATTCCTTCAAGCTTTATAGAAGAGCCCTTTAAAACTCCCCAGCTGATATAGATCGCTTCGCCGTTTGCATTACGATAGACGGAGGTGTAGTAAGATTGCGGAATATCAACAGGAGGAGCCGTTAAACGCCATAGCGGCCGGTTGTCTTCTCCCTTCTTGTTCTCCGTTTTCATCTCGTCCTGCAGCTCGATCGCATCTAGCCCCATCATGAAATGAAAGGGACTATTCAAGGTTCCTGCCTGGAATGGATACGTTCCTCCGAGCAAGGAATCGGGCAGCGGTTCTGCTATGCTGCTCTTCTCCAATACTTGCTTCCACTGCTGTATATCCGTCATATATGCCGGATTTGTCACACCCAGCGGCGGCAGTTCCCCGTTAAACTTTGCGGCCAGTTCGGGCAGATAGACGACTGCCGTTTCCCCTGGTGCGAGCTCCGCTTGAACCTCCTGAAGCGAAGCTCTTACCTTCTCTAGCGTTTCCTGATTGAGACGAAACGCTTCGTTCGTTTGCATGTGAATCGCATAACGGCCTTTCGAATCCGAGAACAGAAATTTGTTGCCGGCGTAGGCGAATCCGCTTAGGACCGCAACCACTACAACGATAATGGCCACTTTCGGCAGACTCCATTTTCTCTTCATGAACGAATCTCCCCTTTTATCCATCCTCAGCCGTCTGTATTCCGCCATGATTCGGGCATCCAGCGAAGGAGGACATTCGATTGCGGATTCGTTGCGCTTGAATGCTTCGGCCAATTGCCGTTCAATAGACATAGCCATTCCTCTCCTTTCCGCCGTGCTTCTCCTCGTATCGGCGGCGTAATTGCTTCAGAGCATGATGATGTCTCGATTTGACCGTACCTAGCGGGATGTTCAGTATGCCCGCAATCTCTTCAAGCGAACAATCTTGATAATACCGAAGAACGACGATCTCCTTCGCTTTGTAAGGAAGCGTTCTTAGAAGCGGCAGCAGCTCCATGCGGTCGCCAACCGCAGACAGCCGGGCCTCCGACTCCAAGTCGAGCGATTCAGCTTTCGACCCGCGCAGCTTCTCCTCAATTCGGAATAGCCTCCAGCCTTTTCTTTTCCAATTCCTCACTTGTCTTACGATTAAACCATTAAACCACGCTGTAAAAGGCTGCTCCGGCCGGTACTTGTCCGCGCTTCTCAGCAACTCGATGTATACTTCGCTCATGATGTCTCCTGCGTCTTGCTTACGTGGAGAGAGATAATAGATCAGCCCATAGGCATGATTGCGCGTCGCTTCGTAAACCGTCCGAAAAGCCTCCTCATCGCCCTGGCTCATCCGGATAAGCCATGGACTCCAATCGATATCCTTCATAGGACCGGCCTCCATTCAGGTGTTACATGAGCTATTGGCTCGTTTGCTGAAAAAGGTTCAATTCAGCGCATTTGTAATTTGTTATTCATCAACCGTTCATTTTTGATTCCTACTATTAGATATAGAAACAAGGGAGGGATTAAGATGTATCTGGCACTGAGGGAAATAAGATTTGCCAAAACCCGATATGTAATGATCATACTGATCATGCTGCTCATTTCTTTTCTGGTCTTATTCGTAACCGGCTTGGCCAAAGGACTGGCTTATGCCAATGCCTCATCAATCAAAAATATGGCCGCAAGCCATTTCATACTGCAAAAGGATTCGGATCATCGTTTTGGGCGATCACAGTTAACAGAGGATACATTGACTGCTGCGCAGCAGGTCGCAGGCGATGACAACGCAACTCCGATAAATCTCCGTATGGCCACGGTGACGGAACAGGGCCTCAGCCTCAAATCCGACGTGACATTGTTCGCGATTGATATGGCAAGCTGGCTTGCCCCGAAAGTAATCGAAGGGCAAACCATAACGAATGATACACAAGGCCAAGTGCTCGTGGACCGCAAGCTTAAAGAGGCTGGCATTAAAGTCGGCAGCGTTCTCGTGGATCAAATGACCGGAGCGAGCTGGACGGTGAGCGGATTCGTCGCCAACGAATCTTACAGCCATACGCCAAGCATATTTATGAATGAAAAGGATTGGCTGCAGCTGCAGTCCTTTACCCCTGTGAAGGGGCAGAACGCCTCGGACAAATCGTATAATGCGATCGCCTTAAAAGCAACCGGAGAGCAGCTGGCGCAGCTGCGTGCTGAACTGGCGGACACCGATATCATTTCCAAGTCGGATACTGTATCCGCCGTCCCGGGCTATAAGGAAGAGCAAGGCTCGCTTCTGATGATGATTGCTTTTCTGTATGTCATATCCGCCATGGTGCTTGCCGTCTTCTTCTTCGTCATCACGATACAGAAGATGAGCCAATTCGGCATTCTGAAAGCGATTGGGGCAAAAACAGGCTATCTGGCGCGTAATGTCGTCGGTCAAGTATTGCTTCTCTCGATTGGCAGCTTAGCGGTTAGTCTTGGACTTATTCGCATCGTGTATGCGGTGCTGCCAGCTTCCATGCCATTCCAGCTGGATTCGTCGACCGTACTGCTTTCTTGCTCGCTGTTCATCGTGACGGCTGTTCTTGGATCATTGCTTTCCGTATACAAGGTTTCTCGGACCGATGCATTAGATGCAATAGGGAGGACTGCAGCATGAAGCCATTGCTAAAAATAGATGAAGTAACGCGTACGTTTCACGACGGCGACTCTGAAATAACGGTGCTGAATAAGCTGTCCCTTCAAGTTGGCGCAGGTGAGCTTGTAGCTGTAATGGGGCCATCTGGCTCGGGCAAGAGTACGTTTCTCTCCATTGCCGGCGCTTTGCTTACCCCCACTAGCGGGGAGGTCACCATCGATGGCGTATCTTTAGCGGGGATGGGAGGCCAGGAGCTTGCGGAGCTTCGACTTAAGCGGATTGGATTTATTTTTCAAAGCGCAAACTTGATTCCTTATTTGAAAGTCGAAGAACAGCTGCTGTTCGTTGCCCAGTTGGCGGGAATGGATTCCGGTAAAGCTTCTAAACGTGCAGCCTCATTACTTGAGCGCATGGGGCTCAAGCATCGGCAAAACTACTATCCGGACAAATTATCCGGCGGTGAAAAACAGCGTGTAGCCATTGCGCGGGCGTGGATGAACAGCCCTTCGATTTTATTCGCGGATGAGCCTACGGCTAGCCTTGATGCGGAACGCGGACAGGACGTCGTCCGGATGATCGCCGAGGAGGTTAAAGCGGAAGGCAAAGCCGCTGTCATGGTTACCCACGACGAGCGGGTCCTGCCGCTATGTGATCGTGTATTGTATTTGAAAAATGGAGCTTTGGTGGAAGCGTGACTGTAATCGTTATCGGTTGTGCTTCGGCCTAGGATACCTGCTAATGCCTAATTAAGGCCCCTTTTCGAAAGGGGCTTTTTGCTTTTGGGGGACGCGGAAAGTTAGTGAGTAGATAACCATACGCGGGCCTTTGGCGATTGGTAAGAAACTTCGCTATTACGTCGAACATTTCTCTATCCCCTCGCCGTATTCGTTGAAAAAGCAACTTTAAGGCTGTTTCTTCACAACAGCGGAAATCCATTTCCGCATTGAGAAAAAACTGCACGTATTGGGGGCAAAACGCCCCAAAATCGCTCCAACCAGCCAAAATGAAAGAAATAAGGGTAGTTAACTACGAAAAAAAGTTGAGTTACCAGGTGGTTGAGATAGTTGCGTGGACGGATGTGACAATATCCGCAAGAAAAAGGAGCCGATCACCGGCTCCTTTTTCCAATATAGCGGCTTAACGGCCACCCTTATTTGACGATTGGCTCAACCTCGCCGCTCAGATAATATTGCGCCTCGAAAGATTGCGAAGCAGAGCGGATAGCACCAGCTGCCCAATGGGAAGCCGGTACGTCAGACCAAGCAGGTCCTCCCTCCGCAAGCTGCGGTCGGCCTAATACGCGGTTCAGTACCGTTACAGCTTCGGCGCGCGTTACGCTCCGGCCGGGACGGAAACTGCCGTCTTCATAACCAGTTACCCAACCCTCCCGCTCGGCGGCGGCAATCTCAGCAGAAGCCCAGTGGGACGCTGCGTCTGAGAAGCTGGCACGCCCGGTTGCTTGCACTTCACGCCACCGTACAAGGACAGCAGCCAGCTCTGCGCGTGTCAGCTGTTCACCCGGATGGAACAGCCCGTCCGGACTGCCGTTCATCCAGCCGGCAGCTGCCGCATAAGTGATAGCTTCTGCCGCCCAGTGAGAAGCCGGCACATCGCTGAATACTACAGCATGATTGCCGCCGGCAGAATTAGTCCCTTCTGACGGAGACAGCTTCATCAATAGAGCGGCGAGCTCTGCACGCGTTACTGCACGTGCAGGGGCAAAGCTGCCATCGGCGTAGCCGTTAATATAACGTTCATACGCAACAGTCACAGGCTCAGCTTGAACTACTGCAGCACGGCCTGCATTACCGGCGGCGAACGCAATGCCTATCGCACTACCTTGCGCATCATAACGGAGCGTGCCCGGCAAAATCGACTTCGAGTCACCTCCGTTTTCCAAGTAGACGGCAAGCTTGTGCAGCGCTGCGGCATCTAGTCCTTTCGGCAAAGAAAGAAGCAGTACATTGCCGGTATCAGTCCCCTTGGTTTCTGCTGCGTTCGATGCAAACGCAATTGGAGTGCCCACAGACTTGAGCTTCAAATTATGAGAAGCGGAAGCTGCTGCTCCGTTAAGAAGCTGCTCTATATCTGCAGGCTGACGAAGTGGCTTCAGCTGTACAACCAAGTCACCGCCCCCAGGAACGGAGACACCGGCCGGTATTTCATATGAAGCTTCGCCAATATCGAAAACAACCCCAATGCCGCGGTCCTTCAGCTGCGTCAACGCCTTTGACGACAACGTGAGTTCAGCCCCGGCAATTTGCGAAGCGGACTCTCCATTGCGCACAATGCTCAGCACATTTTTCCCGCTTGCTTCCGCAAGAGCTGCTATTGCCGCCGCATCGTTCAGCTTCAAATCGTATTGGACGGTTCCATCCGGGCTGCTTTTGCTAGTTTCATTCAATCCTGCGACCAGTTTGCCGTTTAATTTCGCCACAAAGACATTATTTTGTACCGTTCCACTGCCAGCCCCAGTCCCAGTCTCAGATCCGGAGGAAGCTGGTCTTTCACGCGTTACTTCAATGGTATAGTTCCGTTGCACAGAAGCAAGCTCAGCAGTTACGACAATATGAATTGTATTGACGCCGCTGTTAAGCATTACCGAAGCTGATACGCCGGCAGCAAGCGGATTGCCGTTTACAGCAACTGCACCGGTCCCGTCAACCGCCCCGGCTGTTAGCGTGATCGATTCCACATTGCTATCGACGCGCAGCGAATAATGCAACTGCTCAGGACTATAAGCCGGTGAAATCGAAAGCTCCTGACCAGCATTTGATACGGCAAGTGCAGCGAGCGCGGTGTTCGTCCTCCGGATATTGTCAATTTCAATCGTTTCAATCGCTTCGTTGCCAGCAATATCACGAACGTAAACCGTGTACGTTCCGTTCGCCGTCACATCAAATCGCTTGTCTTCCGTAATATCTTTACTTAATCCTTCACGGAAAAATCCAACCGGGAGCTCTCCCGCCGCCCATCGGATCACAGCAATTCTATTGCCGTCACCTACGGCAGACGCCTCTACCGATACGGCAACCTTATTGCCAGTCGGCTCCGTCGTCTCGGGACTTAGCAGCAGCGCCGGCTTATCACGCATAATGTTCGTCACACTGATCTGCCGAACCGTTTCGTTGCCGACATTGTCAAAAGCAATGACGGTGTACGTCCCGTTCGCTTCTGCTGTAAACGCTCCGTCCTCAACCTCGCTGGACGGCCATGGCATGTCCGGAGACGGCTCTACTGCAGACCAGCGAACACCTTGCAGTCCGCTGTCGGCATCCTCCGCCTCCACCGTTATCGTCACGTAGTCATTTGTCGGTACCGTCACGTCGGGTGTCAGCGTCAGTGTTGGCGCTGTGCGGTCAATATAAGAAATATCGATGAAGGATATCGTCTCGTTGCCGGCTGCATCCCGTGCGTACACCGAGTAGCGGCCGTTCTCATCGCCTTCAAATTCATAATCGGCAATAATATCTTGACCGCCGCCATCTGCAAAGTAGGCCATATCCTGCTCACCCTTGGACCAGCGGAGTGCAACGAGCGCATTGCCCTCATCCTCTCCCGCGACTTGCACTTCGACACCGATTATGGCGGCTTGGTTCGTCGGCTCATCAGGGAAAGAGGTCAGCGTAATCTCAGGCGCTTGTTTGAAAAGATTCGATACCGTTATCGTCGTCAGCGTATAATTGCCCACCGTATCTTCCACGTAGACGGAATATAGATTGTTCACGTTAGCTAGAAAATGATCCGTAAACGTATTTCCGTTGCCAGCTTGGAAATACGCCGCATCCTGCAAGCCTGTGGCCCATAGCTGACTGCCGATTGCGGAATCATCAACTATCGTTACTGTCACCTCAATATCAGCGTTCGTGGGTAAAGTGGTACTTGCTGTAAGCGAAACAGCTGGTGCGTCCCGGTCAATGTTGGAGACAGTTACCGGAAGCAGAGCTTCGTTGCCGATTCGATCACGGGCGTATACCGTGTATGTCCCATTGGCGCTCACATTAAAGCTGCTCGCAAACGCAGTTCCTTGTGTTGCAAAAAAAGCTGCCGTTTGCGTGCCAGACGCCCATTTTGTAAGCTCCACGCCGCTTGCCGCATCGCTAGCCGCAACCTGTACGGTCACATCCTGACGGGTAGGGCTGCCGGGCGAAAGCGAATAAGAAAGAGATGGAGCCGTATTATCAAAATTAACGGTTGAACTATCCGTAGTGTCCGTGATAATCGGTCCTGGAGCGCCCTCCTCTGTATATATGGCAGCGAACACAGGCAGCGTTCCATCAGCAACAGCGCCAGATAAGTCAAGATTCGCGCTCCAACTGGTGCCGCTTCCCGAAACCGGCAGCTCTACGCCGGCAATTTTCAGTACAGGAACTGCAACTGGAATATCGGTTTGCAGCGCAACCGTCACTCGGTTTCCGCTCTTCGCATAGACGGAATTGCCGCTATTGGAAGAAACAATAAACGATTGCACGGATGGGACCGCTCGTTCCAGCGTGTAGTCCGAAAACGTATAATTTTCAGTTTCATACCAGCCGTCATCGAAGGAAGCAAGCGCTGCCCACAATGCGTTAGGCGGAATATCCAGAGCATTCGATGCGGTCAAAACGTCGGTTCCATTTAAGGAATAACGAAAGACCGTATCGGCTATCGGGACAGTTGATAATGCAGCTTCAACTTGAAAAGAAGAAATTGTTGCCCACGCGGCGGTAGGCGGAATCGTCATGGGATCATTCGTTTGCGCGATTTGACCGAAATCACTATACGTATATACTTTATTCCAGCTATTGCGACCCCAACCGAGATCATAAAAGTTGGAAGGGGTTACCCAATCAGCCTCTGCTGGCGGAGCAGAGCTTTGCTGCACGATACCGTCATCGCTGAACGTATACTGTGTAGCCCAGCTAACGTAGACGGCATTGGAATGGGTTTCGTAGTGTGTCATAATTTGTCCTTCAAAGCTTGTGGCACCAGCGGCGCTAACCGGAGTACCACTAATTGGCCCAGCAAACGCTCCAACGATCGGGAGAAGCAGCACCATTGCTGCCAGTGTAGAAAAAATGCTTCGTTTTCTCATTTCACTTTTCCTTTCATAAATAAAATCATCTATTGCGCCCGCTTGCCTAATGTCTGCCCTACCGCTCTATTCCCCCCATATCAGCATAGGGAGTAAGCCAGTCACAACTATAGCGACAGGCGCAATATTCATCAGAACAGCTCTCCGGTAATAGCGCTTGCGGTACAACAGCCAGGAGACTGCAATCATGATGACCGTAACGTAAGGGTAGCTTTGCAGACTGTAGTAGAAAATAAGCACTGGCGGAAACCGCTCGGCGTTCGGATCGTCGAACAGCATGACGGAGAACATCGAAACGATATACCAGAGCGGAATCGTCAACATATACAGACTTTGTATGACAATATTCGCAATAAACGCAAAGCGCCTTCCCTGGAAGGGAGTATCATGCCCCGCCGTCATTCTCAACCCCCTCCTTCTCAATAGCTTCCAATAGCTAAGATTAAGGCGTATATCTGCCAAAAACTATTACCCATTTGGGGTATTTTTGCGTGCTGCATCGCCTTACTGCCTTTAAATATACGTAAAAAGGGGTATGGAGTAGAGATCGGAGTTTCTTTAATATAGGAGGTCAAAGATATTGCAGAGGAAGGAATGGAAAAGACCTTATGGAAAATTCATTAATCGCTTTGGGAGCTATGATTATATTTACAATCGCCATTTACGTTTCAACATGGCTGCAAGGACACACGATCACTCGAACATTTACAAAATGGTATTTTATTGTGATGCTGTTCGCAACCATAGTCGTAACTATTATCACCTTCATTATGAGCAGCGTCGGCTAAAGCTGCTTTCCAAAAAAAAAACGTAACGCCATCCTTGGCGTTACGTTTGCGTCCTCACCGCTATCCGGCCTGACGTGCATGTATCCCCGCTCATCCTCCAAGCGCTCTTTCCGAGCAGCCCGGTTCTCTCTTCTTGCAAAATCTCTAGTAAATCAGCAATTTACAGAGTGAACTGCTGACGATAGACTAATATATGAGGAATAGTTAACCATATCCAGTTAATATCATTCATCACTTGCTCTTTCAGATTCCGCTCCCTACGTAGATTGCTCGAAGGACGTGCTATAGATGTCGAATGCCGGTATTTCCCGCATCAGACCGGAACAACCAATTGAAGCCCATTATAATTTGTTGAGTGAGCTTATGCTCACATTATCTCCACTACCGCCAGACCAGTTTCTGTCACTTGCTGGCGGCATTTCAGCCGCTCTTGCAGAGAACAGCAAGCTTGGTTTTCTGCTGCCCGATTTACGGCCCAATACGATTGCTATTGCCGCAAATGGCGAAATCCAGCTGCTGCAGCCCGAACGCCGCGAACCGCTTAGCGAAGCCGGCTGGCCGTACTGCTCCCCGGAGCGCACTGGGCGGATGAGGCGGCAAGAAGACGAACGCAGCACCCTGTACTCGTTAGGGATTATTTTCTATGAAATGCTGGCGGGAGATCCGCCTTTTGCAGCCGATGATCCGCTGGATTGGATGTATATGCATCTGGCGCAAAATCCGCCTTCCTTGCGAAGTCGTCTTCCTGAGCTGCCAGAGGCGCTAGATCAGCTTGTTCTAAAGCTGCTGGACAAAAATCCGGACAATCGTTTCAGCTCAGCGTTAAGCCTGATGGCTGCTCTTGAAAGCTGTGAGCAAGGGAGTCCCGCCCAGCACGGAGCTCCCGGCTTTTACGGCAGAGAACCCGAAGCCGCTCAGCTTGAGCAGGCTTTCCGTTCCGTCTGTCTCGGCGCAACCGAGGCCGTATATGTATGCGGAGAGGCTGGTATCGGCAAAACCAGACTGATTGAAGAAACGTTCCGCGACGGCAAGCTTGCGGATTCCTACTATTTTATTTCCGGCAAATTCGAGCAGTTTGGAGCAGGCGTTCCTTATGAGCCGATTGTCAAAGCGTTCCGCGGCCTCATTCGCCGGCTGCTTGGCGAATCGGAAGCTTTCGTCGAAGCCTGGCGTGTCAAGTTAACCGAGTCACTGGGCAATGTTGCCGGCGTCATCGCTGCCCTTATACCCGAAGCCCGCCTTCTGTTAGAAACTGAGTCGGGAATCGAGGAGGAATTGCCGGCTGCTGAGGCACGCAAGCGTTTCATCTATGCCTTTCGCCGATTTGCTCAAGTACTTGCGGCCAAGGAGCACCCTATTGTGCTATTCATCGACGATTTGCAGTGGGCGGACACCTCCTCCCTGCAGCTTCTCGATGCATTAATCCGTGATCCGGAATGCCAATACATGCTGCTGGTTGGAGCCTTCCGCCCCGATATTGATGCCTTCCTAACTCTTCCGGGCTTGAACGATAAGGGTACCTCATCGGAGCAACTCACCGTAAGGTATATCCGGCTTACTTCGCTGCCGATGGAAACATTAAACCGGCTGGCAGCAGATACGCTTGGCGAAGATGAGGAACAGACCCAGATGCTGAGCGCTGCAATTACCGCACGCACCGAAGGCAATCCATTTCATTTCAAGCAGTTGTTGCTCCGACTGCGCGACGAGCGGCGCTTGCAGCTTCAGCCTGGAAAAAAACTGTGGCAATGGCAGCTCGATTCTATTCCTGATGATGATGCAGAATTCGACATCGGCGGCCTCCTAGAGTATCGCCTTGGTCTCCTTCCGCAATCTGCCATACTATTCGCTGAGACAGCATCCTGCATCGGCAGCGCATTTATCCCAGAGCTTGCCGCTCAAGTATGCGGGCTCACGAAAGAGGATTGCTTGGCGGCTTGGAGCTCGCTGGAAGGAGAAGGACTAATTACAGCCCTGCCTGATGGAAGTTCCCGCTTCGTACACGACAGCATTCAAAAACTCATATATAGCCGCATCGATGAATCGAAGCGCTCGCAGCTCCATTTAGCGATTGGACTCTCTCTTGCCATTCAAAGCATAGAGGGGGAGGATGGAGGTGATCGGCTGTTTGAGCGGGCGCAACACATGAACCGTGGTGCGGAGCTGCTGCAAAGCGATGAAGAGAGGCTCTCGCTCGCCGATTTGAATGTAAAAGCCGGCAACCGCGCGTTGGCTTCTTCAGCCTACGATGCTGCGCTCGGCTATTTCAGCCGCGGCTGCTCGCTGCTGGAGGAGAGGCACTGGAGCAGCCGCTTCGAACTATGCTTTGAGCTGCATGCCCGCTTAGCAGAATGCGCTTATTTGTGCGGCCAGTCGGAAGAATCACTGCAGCGGATTGAGAGCTTGCTATTACGAGCCCGCACCCCTATCGAACGCAGCCGCATTCGAATGATTCGCATCATGCAGCTGATTAATCAGGGCAAATACGCCGAAGGAACAGCGCTTGGACTGCAAAGTTTAGCTGAATTCGGAATTCGTCTGTCTCCTAGTCCAGGCCCGCTGCGGCTTCTTACGGAGAAATGGAAAACAAACTGGCTGCTGGCTCGCTCGCAAGAGAGGCTGCATCTGCTACCGGAGATAACCGACCCGCAGTTGACCGCAGCTTTAGACCAAATCGCGGCCATTGTGCCATCCAGCTTTTTTACCGATAAAAACATCTTTTTTCTGCTAACAAGCCGGGCATTACGATTATCGCTGCGCGGCGGCCAATCGCCGCTTGCCGCAGTCATCTTCTCCGCTTACGGAATGCTTGCCGAAACCGCCTGGCGTGGTCACGAACAAGCCCGCATGCTTAGCGGGCTAGGGATTCGTCTAGCCGAAAGCGCCGGCATGGCATCGGCTAGCAGTATGGCGCTTACGATGCACGGCGCGGTTATCAGCATCTTTGCCGGAGACGCTCGCGAAGCCGACCTCTACTTGCCGCAAGCTATGCGTCACGGTATGAACGCCGGAAATTATATATTTGCCAGCTACGCGATGGGCGGCCATGTCAATTCTCTGTATACACGAAGCTCTCTTAGCGAGTTAGAACGTATTATTGCCGAGTACATGACAGTGCTGGAGACGACGAAGGACGAGTTTGTACAGCAAAACTTCTATTTATACCTGCAATGGATCGCTGCGCTTCGGGGAAGGACGGAGTCGCTGGTGTCCTTTAACGATGGCCAATTTTCAGAAGAAGCGTTCCTGGCCCGCATCGGGCAAGAAGAAACGGCGGCCACGACGCTTTACCAGTACAGCACGTACAAAGTGCAATTATTCTGCTTGGAAGGTCACTACGAGGAAGCCGAGAAATGGAGCGTCAAGGCAGCACCGCATGAGCCGTATGCCACCCATCTGCCTCATATGCCGGAATGCTGTTTCTATGAAGCTCTTGCTTTGATTGGCTCTTGTACAGCAAAAGGACAGACGCTGCAGCGAAGCAAAGCCGCTCGCATCCAAAAGCTGCTTCGCCGCTTCCGCCGTTTTGCTAACGGCAGTCCAATCAACTTCCGTGCTCGCTGCACGCTGCTGCATGCCGCTTACGCTGAGGTACGAAAACAAACCAAAGACGCTGAACGGCTGTATGATACGGCAATTCGAGAAGCCTTCGAATACGGCGATATTCGCGTCAAAGCGCTTGGCGGCGAGCTGGCCGGACGTTTCTACGAGCGCAGCGGACGGACGGAGTCGGCCCGTTATTATGACCGTATAGCACTGGAGGGCTATACGGAATGGGAGCTGTCTAGAAAAATGATGCAGCTTACCAACAGACTCAGCGGGAAGCGGAACGAGATCCAACCAGAAGCAGAAGGTTTACTCGACATAGAACCAGCGTATCATGAGACAGCAGCAACGGCGGCCAAAGCGCAAGATCGGCCTAGCGCTGATCTTGATGCTGAATTAGCTGCCATTCTGCGTGCAACCCGCGTCATCACCGGGCGCAGCAGTGCTGACTCTATGCTTGCCGAGCTAATGACGATCATTATGACGTATGCCGGTGCGGGCACTGGTGCATTACTAGCAGCAAATGACGGCGATTTGCGTATTCAAGTCTATGCCGAGCCCAATGAGCCTGCCGCTGCAATCGATCGTGAGCTTCAAGGCAGCATGCTGCTGCCAGAAGGTATTGTCCGCTATGTCTATCGCACGCAAGAAACCGCTGCCTATAACGGGGAACCGGACAGTTGGATTACTCGCAACCCTTACGTAGCAATGAATTGCCCGCAGTCCATGCTTTGCTTGCCGGTAAAGATTCACGGCACGCTGCTGGGCGTGCTGTACCTGGAGAACCGCCACGCAACTGGCGTGCTCGATGCGGCACAAACTGGCGTGCTGCTGGCAATGGCCTCTCAGGCTCTCATGATGATCGTGCTGCGTCAGCCCTTAGAAGGGGAGGCTTCTGCAGTAGACAACAAGGCGGAAGAAGTGCTTTCCGAGCAAACCGAGGCGTTAGAAGAGCCGCTAACGGAACGTGAGCTGGAGGTGCTGGCGCTGCTTGCGGCAGGGCTTTCCAATAAAGAAATAGCTGAACGGCTTGTCATTGCGGCCGGCACAGTCAAAGTGCATGTCAAGCATATATTCGCCAAGCTAAAGGTAAATCGGCGCACCAAGGCCATTATGCAGGCTAAAGAGCTGAAGCTGCTCCAGTAGCATCTGGGGCGGAAATTTCGGGTACTATCGCTCGAGTAATCCCGAATCACAGCGCTGTATCCCGGCATTCCCGCTCATACTTCCGCCGCATGAGCTGGCGGTACTCTGTCGGCTGCATATCCATCACATCCCGGAATGCCCGCGTGAAGCTTTTGTAGCTTTCATAACCTACCATCGCTGCAACCTCGACAATTTTATGCTCGGTCTCAGCAAGCAGCCGACGGGCTTTATCCAGGCGCACATCGCGCAAGTATTCGGCAAAGCCTTTGCCGACGTTTTTCTTAAACAGGTTGGAGAAATAAGCATAATTAAGCGATACATGATTGGATACCATTGCGAGATCCAGCGGCTTATGATAGCTCTCATGGATAAAGCGGATTGCTTCGTTCAAGTCCTGTGTGTTGCGATAGCTGCAATTATAGTCATAATAGAACTGGTTGAGCCGGAGCAGCTGCTGCTGCAGCGCTTGAATATAATCGCGAATGCTCGGATAGTCGAACAGATTACGCAAGCATTCCATATCGAGCGCCTCTTCCCCCATATAAGGGCGGATCACGCGCTCGTACTCCTCCAGTAACTGCACGGTAGCCCCGATAAGCTGCTGCGTATAACGGATATGATAGCGTTGCAGCACATCCTTGTGGAAGATCATAGAGAGGCCTTGCGCAATTTTGCCGCTATTTTTGGTGCCGATTAGCTGGAACAGAGCATAAAGGTCTTCATAGGGAAGCTGCCCTTGCTGCGACAGCCGCTCTATATGCGCAGGCAGGATATAGCGCTTGTCTGGGAACAGGTAGCTGTGACGGTATAGCTCCATCACTTGCGTATAGCTGCCCGGAAGTTCCTTTAAGCCTTGTTGCGGATCGGTCATACCTATGACCGCATCTAGCTGCTCCGCCTGCAGTGCGGCCGGTAAAGCACCCGCATCTACCGAAGCGTTAACCGCGAGAATCAGCTGCGGGCCATGCTGCAGGGCCAAGTAACCCTTGCTGCCATATACGCGGTAGGCAATAGATTCCAGACTATGGCTGCTGCTAGCCCCGGGCTGGTTAATCCATAGCTGTTCCCGCAGCAGGCATAAACGGTAACTGCGCCACAGCTCCGGATTATGCTGCTCGGTCTGTTCGACCCACGCCGTATCGTTCACCGCTCCCTGCATAAACATACACAGCTCTTTGCGGTCCGTCTCCTGGGCCCGACGGGCTATATGCTTCATATTGAGCGAAAGCTCCTGGCGTGTTAGGATTTCCTGCCATACATGCTCTACTGAGGCTTGCAGATCCTCCCGCTTCACAGGTTTGAGCAAGTATCCCTTTGCCCCCAGCCCAATAGCCTTTTGAGCATAGGCAAAATCGCTATAACCGCTAATAATCAGATACTCTACTTTGATGCGTTCCTCTTTGGTGTGCGCCATAAGTGCCAGTCCATCCATTTCAGGCATCCGAATATCGGTAATAACCAGTTGAATGTCGTGCTGCCGCAATAGCTGCAACGCCTCCATTCCGTTGGCGGCACCGTAAATGGTTCCAGGCTGCATAGGGAACTGGCTTACCATAGCCTGCAGGCCGTCGCGTATATGCTTTTGATCATCCACAATCAGAATGTTGATCATGCCCTACCACCCTCCAAGATTCACATTTTCCCAAGGCAAGCGTATCGTTACACAAGTATAGGCGCCCTTCTCGCTTTCAATCCAAAGACCGCAGCCTTTGCCATAATGAAGCTGCAGACGTTTATGCACGTTCTCCAAGCCCAGTCCGTTTTTGCTG
Source organism: Paenibacillus radicis (ex Gao et al. 2016) (assembly GCF_014641555.1). Taxonomy (GTDB): domain Bacteria; phylum Bacillota; class Bacilli; order Paenibacillales; family Paenibacillaceae; genus Pristimantibacillus; species Pristimantibacillus radicis. The sequence continues at coordinate 209,643 of NZ_BMHY01000005.1, read as the reverse complement.
GCAACGACCGGCGAATCCGGATCACCTCGCAGCGCCGCCTGTAGACTCGTCAGCATACGCGAATCAACACCCGCGCCGTCATCTCTTATTTCGATAAGCAGCAGACTTTCATCCTCCACCCGTACGGTGATTTGGATGCGTATACTGCCGCCCAAAGGCACCGCATGATGAACGGCATTCTCCACGATAGGCTGCATGCACATTTTCGGAATGGCATAACGCAGCACCTCCTGCGGCAGATCCGCCGTCAATTCAATATTGCCGCCTTCCATGAAGTTCATAAATCGAATATAGCTTTGTATGTTCGCGAGCTCCTCACTGAGGGTGACGGTATCGCTGTGCCACTTCATGCTGTAACGCAGCAGCGAACCCAATGACACAACTGCATCGGCGATAGCCGGCTGCCGCTGAACCTCCGACAGCATACGGATGGACTCCAGCGCGTTGTACAAAAAATGCGAATTAATCTGCGAATGCAGCGAATGCAACTGCGCGTTTTTAGCAATCAACTGCTTATCTACCACCTGCGTCATCAATTGCTGGACCTCATCCAGCATCTTGTTGTAATTGACAGCTACCTCATCGATTTCATCACCGATTTCGTTCTCATCCAGGCCGATATCAATCTTCGCATCCAGTTGGCCTTTCCGCACCTTCCGCATCGAAGCCAGTACGCTATCCAATCGGCGGAAAATGCGACGGGTGGTCTGCGATACGATCAGCAGAATCAGCAGCAGCACAACTAATGTAATCGCTACCACAAATCCATACCAGCTGCGCGGGCCCTTCATCAGCGCCTGATGGGAGGCGATATCCACCACATAGGCATTCAGCGGTGCAATGTAGCGGTATAGCGCATAGTAAGTATGGTCGCCCACCTTAACCTTAATCGAACTGTTCTGCTGCAAAGCATCCAACTGCAAGTGAATACGGGCAAAAACTTCGTCCAGCTCCTCCCCCGCATTTTGAGCAAACACATGCTTAGGATTGTATACCGATTGAGAGGGATTCGTTCCGTCCATTACAACCGAAAAGAAATCTCCCACGGTCTCCTCCAGCAGGTCTTTGAAAAAAACGCTGTGCTTGGCGCGAATTTCCATAATGCTAGGGCGTTTCTGCTGCTGGCCCTGAAGCCGTACCAGCCTGTAATAGGACAACGTGTGCTCCCCATCCTTAAAAGCGAACAGCCGGTAAGCCGCGCCGCCTTCATCCCGAAGCTCTTCCCAGTAATCCTGCGGTGTAAATTTATCATAGTGGTAGATTTCAGGCCAGATTTCATACAGATTAGGGTTATCGACATAAAAGCTGAGCTGGTTTATCATCTCGTGGCTTTGAATAATATTGCTCATTTGTTCATATTGGTTTTGCCTAAACTTCACTAAACGCAGGCCGTCGCTGCGCATATTGGAATGAATAAAATCGACAAAGGCCTTTTGCGTCAGTGCCGTCGAGGAAGCGTTTTCAATCATCTCTAACCGGCTGCGCAGCTGCTCGTTGAGCCGCGAAACATGACTGCTCCCGTTCGCCATGGCATCCTTGTATAACTGGCTTTCCTGCGTGCGGATAAATAAAAAGGATACCACAATGGCCGGAACCGCAATTGTTATGCTAAAGGCGATAAACAGCTTTTGAGAGATGCGGGAGTTGCGGTAAATCTTCCTCATTTTGGCCAATAGATACTTCATTTAAAAGACCTCCCAACCTCTGTAATATACCATATATTACATCCCAGCTGGCAGGCAAAGAGGTGCGGTTGCTAAATGGCTGGAACAAGGGGAATACCGGCCACCCTATCGGTGACCGGCAGCTATGCGCTTATTTATTCCGCCATTTTAGCCTTGCGAACGTCAAGCTCAGCCTGACGGTATTCCATCACCTTGTCAAAGCCGTAACTCGCGCGGCGGGCAAGGAAGCTTTCAAAGATTTTATCGAAGGCAGCCTCATCCTTGGCGGTAATCAGCTCCGGCATCACTTCTTCCCAGTTTTGAGAAATACGCGACCAGGCTACTGCTACGTCGGAGTCGCCGAGCGGATCTAGACCCTTATAGATGCCGCTGTCAATATCCGCCTGCTTGTTCGCAAATTCCTCCATCTGTTTAATGACAGGAGCTTTCTCCGGTCTCCACTGATTGATAATGACAGGATTGCGCATCATCCAATAGGTATCCATGATCCCGTATTGCTTCTCTAGCTTTTCAATATCGGTGGTGATCAGCTCTACCATATCAGCCTTCAACTGAGGCTTGTCATTCACCAGCTCCCACGTCTCGCCTTCCTTGCCGAGGAACAAGTCTCTTTGCCCTTCTTCGCTGGTGAGATAGGTCAAGAAACGGATTGCACGTTCCGGATTTTTGTTGGATTTGCTAATCATCGTAACCATCCAGCCGTCCATATTGCCTGGGAACAGCTTCGCGTTGTCACCCTTGCTGTTCTGCGGTCCGTCCACTGCAATGTAGTAGGAATCCGGGTTAGCGCTAGCGGCCAGCATCGGGTTAACTGCAGTCATGCCGTTCCATTCGCGAACCATCATGAAATAACGGGCATTATTCGTCTTTTCCTCGACCTGTGTATCGGAATCGACCAGGAAATCTACATTAAGCAGCCCGCGCTCGTAAGCGGTGCGGAAGGTTTTCAGCCATGTGATATAATCCGGGTCATTGATACGGTCATATACTTTGCCTTCCTGTTCATGCGGAACAGCCAGCAGGTTTTGCAGGTATTCGGTCATCCCGTAAGGCACATTCCCCTGTGCAAAGAAAGGACTAATCGACTGGCCCTTGTACTTCGGATACTTATCCTTGAGCAATTGCAGAGCGTTCAGGAAGCCTTCCGGAGTGCTTAAATCCGGACTGCCCATTTCCTCGTACAGATCTTTTCGCACCAGAAAGGTTTGGTTGGCGGCCGTCATGCCGGTTTCATGCATCAGATTTGGACTGTAAGAATCATTCGGCACACCGTAGGTATTGCCATTTTCCTGACGATACCACTTCAGTGTACCGTCGCCCGCTACCTTGAAGAAGTACGGATCATATTGTTCGGCCAGTTCATTCAAGGCATAGACATGATCGCCTTCCCACAGCTTTTTGACAGCGTTTTCCCACGAGCCCATCGTAATTAAGTCCGGCAGCTTGCCGGAGGTCATCATTAGCGTAATATGCTCATTTGCTTCACCGGAAGGTACCTCAAGCTTGACATTAACACCTGTTTTTTCCGTTACATACTTGGAAGTCAGACTTTCTCCCCAAGCGTGGGCATACCAGGATGCGCCTACAAACCAAGACAACTCTACAGGGCTGGTATCCAGCTTCCATGCGGGTTCATCAGGATTCGGCGTGGATTCGCCTGCTGGTTGCGGCGTACTGTCCGCAGGCGTTGCAGTAGGCGTATTTTCCTTTGTCTCCGACTTGGTACACGCGGCCATGCTCACCATCAGAATTACGGCTAGAATTATTGCGATGCCTTGCTTCATGCGGAAGTGCTTCATAACATCATCATCCTTTCATTCGCTACTGCTTTATTTTGTATTGGATATTGGACCCCCTTGCCTAGCTAAACCGTTAGCCAAGCCCGGGACGCTTACCCTTTAATTGCGCCGATCATGACGCCTTTGACCAAATAGCGCTGAATAAAGGGATAGAACACTAGAATTGGAAGCGTTGCCACCATCATCGATGCAAACTTAATGGAATTGCCAGGCAGTCTTGCGCCGAATTGAGCCATCGCTTGCTGCTGCATGAAAGACATGGAGTTCTCGGCAATAATTTTATACAGCATCGTTTGCATCGGCAGTATATCCTGCGATCGGATGTATAGCACACCTTGATAGTAATCGTTCCAATGGTACACGGCTGAAAAAAGTGATATGGTCGCGATGACCGCCATGCTGTTGGGCAATACGATTCTGAACAGGACCCCATAATCCGAAGCTCCGTCTACCTTCGCGGATTCCTCCAGGCTGTCAGGGATGGTGCGGAAGAAGCTCATAAAAATGACCATATTGAAAAACGTGTACATCGCCGGAATGATGAATACTAAGAAATTATCGTACAAACCCAGCTTCGTCATTAGAATAAATGTAGGAATCAGTCCGCCTGAGAACAGCATCGTAATCAATGCGATTTTAAGATAAATCTTGCGTCCGATCAGATTAGTCTTACTTAAACCGTAAGCCACTATTGCGGTAAACAACACATGCACGGCGGTCCCGATCACGGTGCGCATAGTGGTAATGTAAAAACCGTTCATCAGCGTTTTATCGTTAAACACAACACTGTAGCTCGCTAGAGAAAACGCTTTGGGAAACCAGTTGACCGTACCCAGCAGCGCCTGCTGCGGCGCATTAAACGAGTTAATGAATACAAACCACATCGGGTACAGTGTAATAAAACAAACGGCCAGCATTAGCAGGGCGTTGCAAACCTCAAATACTCCAATACGGCGAAACCTTCTCCGTTTTGCCATGCAGTTGTGCTCCCCCTTTAAAAAATGCTGTCGCCTGTTAATTTTTTGGACGTATAATTCGCCAGAAACAATAACCCTAGTGCCACAATAGAGCGGACAAACAGGACTGCCGTCGAGAAGGAATGACGCCCGGATACCAAGCCCATGTTATAAATGTACAAATCCAGACTTTCTGCCATCCTCAGGTTCATGTTGTTCTTCAGCATAAAGATCTGCTCAAAGTTGCTGCCGAGTATCCCGCTGACCGCAAGGATAAACAGTATGGCGATGGTAGGACGTATGCTCTGAATGGTAATATGCCACATCCGCTGCCAGCGGTTGGCGCCATCCAGCTCCGCCGCTTCGTACAGCCCCGGATCAATGCCGGCTATCGCAGCAATGTAGATAATGGCACTCCAGCCGGTTTCCTTGAGCGTATCGGAGAAATAGGTAATCCACCAGAAGTACTTCGGATCGCTATTAAACAAAATTTCACGATCCTGGAGCCCCAATGCCATCATCAACTGGTTGATAACACCGCCCTCGCCCAGCCAGTTGAGCATGATGCCGCCAAAAATCGTCCAAGCAATAAAGTGCGGCAGATACGAGATCGTCTGTACCGTACGCTTAAATCGAATATTCCGGATCTCATTGAGCATTAAGGCGAAAAAAATCGGAATGGGGAAGCCCAGTATCAGCTTGATGCTGCTCATCCCGAGCGTATTGCGAATGGAGCGCCAGAAACGGTCATCCGTCATAAAATCTTCGAAATGCTTGAGCCCCACAAAAGGCGATTGCAGCATCGGCTTGGCAATGCTGTAGTCCATGAAGGCGATAATCAGCCAGAACATCGGAATATAGCAAAAGATCAACATCCAGACAATCCCCGGAATAACCATGCTTTGCAATTGCCATTGTCTAGTAAACGACTTTATGTGTCCTGTTTTATGTTGGAACATCTCCTCTGCCCCTTTCCTTATCATCGTATAAAAACGGGCATGCGAAAAAAAGGCCATCATTTTTGACCCTATCCCATTTTTTTAGATTCGTTTGACGGAGGGCTAAAAGCAAGTATGCTGAGAGTAAATGAAAGGGGTGTGCGAGGAATGAACAAGCTTATATGGCAGCAAAATTTCATGGAGAGCCGTGCTGATCTGAACGCATGGAATATTCGTCATGGCAATGACTTGCTGGATAACGATGGACAGCCCATATGTCCGGGCTGGGGGAACGGCGAGCAGCAGTTTTATACGGGTCATGCCAGCAACCTGTTCATCGATGAATCCGGCTTGAACCTATGCGCGCGGCGCGAAACGGTCGAAGCGGACGGACGGAGCTTTGCCTATACCTCGGCCCGGCTGGACACTAAGGACCATTTTTCCTTTTGCTATGGAAAAATTGTGATACGCGCAAAGCTGCCGGTTGGCCAAGGACTATGGCCCGCTATCTGGCTGCTGCCGCAGCAGCAGGTCTACGGTTCCTGGCCCGCTTCCGGCGAGATCGATATTATGGAAGCCAAAGGCCGCCTGCCTCAGCAGGTTTCCGGAACGCTGCATTACGGGAAGGATATGGAGAGTAAAAGCACCGACGAGTTCTCCTATAAGTTCGAGAACAGCACGATCAGCGAGTTTCACGATTATGCGCTGGAATGGGATGCCGGCTCCATCCGATGGCTGGTAGACGGACATTGCTTTGCCGAGAGAAGCCTAGAACCGGGCATTATGCCGTTTGACGAGCCTTTTTATTTGGTGCTCAACCTTGCGGTGGGAGGCTGGTATGACCAGGTTGCAGTGGATGAGGCTGCGCTGCCGGGGGTTATGACGGTTTCCGGCATTTGGCTGTATCAATAGCCTTGGATTCAAGCTGGGGATATAATATTGCAGAGGCATTCTCCCGTTATCAAAGCCCCGTCCGCCGATTGAACGGACAGGGCTTTATCCGTTTATCAAGTATCACTTAGGAGTTGCACCCACCCTGTTGGAGTAATGTTTTTCACGATATAATCTTTACCGTTATACTTCACTTTCTGATTTCGCTTTACCTGAACTCCAGCGTTCAGCTTTAACGACACATCGACATTCCAGCTTGGATTCGGCGTTCGGGTACTAGAGACGTCAGCAGGCTGAATCGTGACTGCCTTTGGAGCTAGTTTCCGGCGCTTAAAGGACTGGAAGGGCTCAACCAAGTCATCCTTCAGCATCTCGCTATAGCCGCGTTTCTTGCCTCGCCCCGGTCGAATCGCTTCATCGAACAGCTCTACGGTACGAGAGAGGCCGTCTACATAATTTTCATGACTGATGTTCATGGAGGACTGCGTCGGATGCGGATTATTACTGCCCATCCCAATATTTTGCTCCATTAATTGACCGCTAACCTTGCTGTCCGTATGACTGGAAGCCCCCGGGTGCAGCGCCTCAAGCTGCCCTTTGCCTTTATACAGCACCCTCTCAAACGAATTGCCGTTTTTCATGGCCTCAATTGCAGCTGTATATAAGGAAAGAGCATAGTCGGTACGATACCCCTCGGTGACCGTGAGTACTGCGAATAACTCGTTCATCTTGCCCTGCACCCGATCCGTATATTTGCCGTCGGGATAATCGATGCCCTTATGAAACTTCTGATAAATATCGGTTGCAACATCCTTTGCGCTGTGCCCTTCCAGCTCGCTCACCACATGCAGATAACTGCCTTGTTTTCCCCTCGCACTTCGGTCCCCCTTCACCCTGTCCTGCATATAGCCTTCTTTCTGCGTATTATCGGATTGGAGCAATGCTTTTTGGCTGGTCGTCTGCAATTTGAACTGCGAGCCGCTGCCGGTCATGCGGAATACCGTGCCGTTTACTTTGATACCAAATTTGCCGTTTGGATCCTTCTTCAGCACATGCTTCTTTACTTTCATAGTGTCTCGAATATTGTTAACCCGGTATACTTTAATCGGAGTTGACTGGGTCTGGGCGTCCAGCTCGGTATCGGATTCTTCCGCACTGGATAGGTCATCCAATCCAAGGTCGTCCAGTATGTCTCTTGTTGGCTGAAGCTTTGTCTCCAATTCATCTTCTCCGTCATCATAATAGTCATATTGGTCATCGGACTTCGTAAGGGTCCAACTTGAATTTGAGGGCTTTTTGCCCTTCTTCACCTGATGGATTTGCCGTTGAATAACTTCACCAACGGGTTTCGGCGCACTTTGAAGCATTTGGAGTGCTGCGCGATTGCCAACGGCCGACTGAAGCTGCATGATCGTCAATGAAGAATTCGGCTGAGCGGCAGGGCGCTGAGCTTCCTTTGCCTCATTGCCCCTTGAAGCGATTTCCTTAGGACGGTGCGTTCCCGAGCTCCTTAACATTCAGTCACCTCCTTGTACAATTTGTCTATATTATACCAAATGCTAACAACCTTTCTCTCATTTCTATTTGCCATCCTCTCACGCCTCCCCATTCCCATCACTTCCTTCTGAGCAAAATTCTGTAATAGAAACTCTTTATTTGGCAATTGCAACTTTCTATTAGACCCTCTATGGAAAAAATGTTAAGTTTATCCCAATTACACACTTATCCTATTGGATTAATAAACATTTGGAGGGTTAGATCATGAAAAGAAATGTCCACCGCACTCTGCTAGGGGTCATCGTTTCGCTGGCCTTGCTGTTATCCGCTTGCAGCGCCAATAAACCGGCTCCAGCTCCTTCGCAAGCACCTGCGCAAGAAGGCGCATCGAAGACGGAGGCCACTTCGACTCCCCAAGGAGAGAAAATTGTACATATTGGGATTGTGAATGCACCCATTACCTTAAATCAAATTAATGACCAAGGCGATTCTGCTTCCGACAATGTCCTGGCACTGTTGAATGATTCGCTGCTGGATTTAAATGAAAAGTTTGAATTCATACCGAAGCTTGCCCAATCCGTGGAGACAGCCGACAACCAAACCTTTGTCGTTAAGCTGGACCCGGCCGCCAAATGGAATGATAATACACCGTTCACGACGGCTGATGTTGCTTTTACGCTCAAATTGGCGCTTCACCCGAAGGTGGAGACGAATTTCCGGCTGAACTTCATCGAGGGGCTGAACGACACCGGCAAGCTGGAGGAAGGCGTTACTGAAATTAGCGGCCTGCATATTGTTGATGATCATACGTTTGAGGTCAAAACAAAGACGAAGATCGACCCGCTGATCTTCAAAGAGCGTTTCGGGACGAAGGTCTTTTTCCTGCCGCAGCATATTTTGAAGGATGTGAATCCGGAGCAGCTTGCGACGCATCCGTATTTCCAGAAGCCCGAAGTTACAATCGGCGCCTTCAAATTCGGAAGCTTTGTTAAAGGACAATACGCCGAGGTTGTCAAAAATCCGAGCTACTATCGCGCGATCGCCAAGCTGGATAAAATCTTCATTAAGGTACTTCCCGCTGCAAATCTCGTTGCCCAACTGCAAACCGGCGAAATTCATATGAACTCTATTCCTGTAGGTCTCATTCCCATTACGGACTATGAGAAGGTTACAGGCTTCTCCAATGTCGAGCTGACGTCCGGCAATTCGTCGGTTCCGCCAGAGTTGTTCTTCAATGCCGAGAAGATTAGTGATCCGAAGGTCCGCCAAGCATTCGCTTACGCGCTGAACCGCAGCCTGATCGTGGATCAACTGCTGAAAGGCCAAGGTGAGATCATTGACGGCGGCATTCCAAGCTACCACCCGTATTACAACAAAGAGATAACGAACTATTCCTACGATCCGGAAAAAGCAAAGCAGCTGCTGAAGGAAGCCAATTGGGATTCCAGCAAACCGGTCAGCTTCCTCATTCCGGTTGGCAACAAAATCCGCGAGCAAGCGGCAGATATATTAGTGCAGAACTTGACGGATGTCGGGATTAAGGTCGATGTGCAGAAATTTGATTTTGCAACGCTGATCCAAAAGGTTCTGAAAGGCGATTATGATGTGACGATATTTACGCGTGATTTCTATATTGAGCCTAGCTCCTATTTCACATTGTTTAAAGGCGATAATCCGGGCAACTTCCTGAAGTATAAAAATCCAGAGGTGGACACTCTGATTGCGCAAGGCGAAGCGGAGTCCGATCCGGCAAAACGCCATGATATCTATAACCGTCTGCAGGCGATTCTGCATGAAGACGTCCCTTCTCTCGCCGTCTATTCCGAGAAAAGGCTGCTGGCCGTTTCGAGCAAAGTATCAGTCGGCAAGCCGCTGGACATCGGCATGTTCAACAATGTCAACGAATGGGACTTGAATCCTTAAGCGAGTATTACAGTCAGGAGGGGAACGCATATGGGGAAAAATCATCTTGCAGCATGGCTGGATGAGCATAAAGAGTCATTCGAGGAGCTTGCCCGGCAAATCTGGGAGCGCCCTGAGATTGCCTATACCGAGTCTTTTGCTTCTAATTTACAGATTCAAACACTGCGAGACGCCGGATTCACAATTGAATCCGGGGTTGGCGGCGTGCCTACAGCCTTTGTCGCCGAGTATGGCTCAGGTAAACCTGTCATTGGCCTATTAGGTGAATACGATGCGCTTCCGGGATTGTCACAAAAGGTGAGCGCTGTAAAGGAAGCCGTAACCCCAAACGGCCCGGGACATGGCTGTGGACATAATCTGCTTGGAACGGCCGGTGTAGCAGCAGCTATTGCGCTCAAGCACGGTATCGATTCAGAAGGACTGGCCGGTACAATTCGCTATTACGGCTGCCCGGCTGAAGAGGTGCTGTCCGGCAAAACCTTTATGGCTCGTGCGGGTGTATTCGATGGATTAGATGCGGCGTTAACCTGGCATCCTGGCACTTCGAATGCAACCTGGAGTACGCCGACCTCAGCGCTAACTTCTATCCAATTCAATTTCGAGGGCAAAGCCGCCCATGCGGGAGCCGCTCCGCACCTAGGCAGAAGCGCGCTGGATGCGGTAGAGCTGATGAATGTCGGCGCCAACTACCTGCGCGAGCATGTACCTGACGGTTCGCGTATCCATTACACCATTACGAACGGCGGCGAGGCACCCAATATCGTGCCGGCCGAAGCTGGCGTCTGGTACTACTTGCGCGGCGCGAACAGAGCGCAGGTAGATGAGCTGTTGGAGCGGCTGCTGAAGATTGCCCAGGGAGCCGCGCTCATGACCGAAACCGCCGTAACTTGGGAGATCAAGGCTGGAGCCTATGGCCTCAATGTCAATCATGCGCTGAATCAGCTCTTATCCGATCAGCATGAACAAGCGGGGCCTCTCGTATTTACGGAGGAAGACCAGCGTCTAGCCGCTTCCCTGGCTGCCACATTGGAGCCTGCTGTTCGTCAATTGTCGGAAAGATTCCGTCAGGAGCAGGGATTGGAGGGCACCGACCTGCTGCCGACTGCATTTATCAACCCTAGGCCGGTCGCGGGCCGGACAGGCGGCGGTTCGACAGATGTAGGCGATGTATCGTGGATCACCCCAGTGGGACAAATCACGACGACCTGCGCGCCTTTCGGTGTCCAAGTGCATACTTGGCAGGCGACAGCATCTTTCGGTTCTGCCATTGGGCTTAAAGGGATGCAGCATGCGGCTAAGCTGCTGGCGTTGGCTGCTTATGAGCTGCTGACAGATGGCGGAGAGCAGCTTCGTCTGGCCCGTCATGAATTCACCCGCTCTACAGAGGGCAAGCCTTACGTACCAGCGATCCCGCCGGAGGTGCAAGCCCCGGTTCCGGTATAATTGCCTGCTTGCTGTTCACTTCGAATTCGCGTTATTGCGCTTGAGAAAGGCGGTATAGAGATTGGCAAATTTGTTAGAGGTAGACCGGCTGCAAACGGTGTTCTGGAACGGACGGGAGGAGCTGATCTCGGTTGATGAGGTCAGCTTCACGCTAAAAGCGGGGGAAACCGTAGGCATTGTTGGCGAATCGGGCTGCGGCAAAAGCGTGACCTCGTTGTCGATTCTAAGATTGCTTGGACAGCATGGCAGGATCAAGCGGGGAGAGATCCGCTTTGATGGCGATAACCTTGCTGCATGGCCGGAAGATAAGCTTCGTCGTCTGCGGGGCAGAGACATCTCCATGATTTTTCAGGAGCCGATGACCTCTCTTAATCCTGTCTTCACAATCGGCAACCAGCTTTCAGAGATGATTCGCCAGCATACTGGGCTATCCCGCAAAGAGACTCGGGCTCGTGCGATAGACATGCTGCGCAAAGTCGGGCTGCCGCATGCAGAGACGCTGATGAAGGCTTACCCTCATAACTTGTCCGGCGGCATGCGCCAGCGCGTTATGATTGCCATGGCACTAGCCTGCAAGCCCAAGCTGCTCATTGCCGACGAACCAACGACGGCGCTGGATGTCACCATTCAGGCTCAAATTTTGGAGCTAATGAAGGAGCTGCGGCAAGAAAGCGGCGCGGCGATTATGCTCATTACGCATGATCTGGGAGTTGTAGCGGAGATGGCGGATAAAGTAGTCGTGATGTACGCCGGACAAATTGTCGAAGAGGCGGATGTGTTCTCGCTGTTTCGTGAACCCGGCCACCCTTACACGCAAGGCTTGCTCCAGGCGATTCCCCGCGTCACGGGTGATCACGGCCGTCTTACGGCTATCCCGGGTGCAGTGCCGTCTATTCAACGAATGCCTGCAGGCTGCCGTTTCCATAACCGCTGCAATTGGGCCAGCGAGCGCTGCCGCACGGAAGCTCCGCCACTAATTGAGGCGGGTCCGGAGCATCGGGTAAGATGCTGGCTTACAGCGGAATTTGCAACAGCTCACAAACTTAAGGAGGCGGGTGCATGAGCCTATCTTCTGCAGGATCGCCGCCTAACCTTCCGCTGCTGCAAATCGATGGCTTGAAGACGTACTATCCGATCAAGAAGGGAATCTTTTCCCGAACAGCGGGCTACGTCAAAGCGGTGGACGATGTCAGTCTTCGTATTTACGAAGGGGAAACCCTCGGCCTCGTAGGCGAATCAGGCTGCGGCAAATCGACGATTGGACGATCCATTGTCCGGCTGGAGGAGCCGTTAGAGGGCCGAATTTTATTCCAAAACAAAGATATTGCCCATCAAACGCAAAACGAACTGAGACCGGTTCGAACGCAGCTTCAGATGATATTCCAAGATCCCTACTCCTCGCTTAATCCGCGCAAGCGGATCGGGGACATCTTGGCGGAGCCCTTTCTAGCGCACCGTCTGGCGCCGCCCAGTGAAGTTCCGCGCAAAGTAGACTTGCTGCTGGAGAGAGTTGGGCTTCCTCGTGCTTATAAGCTCCGATATCCCCATGAATTTTCCGGAGGACAGCGGCAGCGGATCGGAATTGCCCGTGCCCTTGCCTTCGAGCCCAAGCTAATCGTCTGTGATGAGCCTGTGTCCGCACTTGATGTATCGATACAGGCTCAAATTCTAAACCTGCTTGCCGACCTGCAGAAAGAGTTGAATCTTACTTATTTGTTTATTGCCCATGGCATTGGGGCAGTGAGATATGTCAGCCAGCGTATTGCGGTTATGTATCTGGGGAAAATCGTCGAAATCGGGTATAAAGATGAGCTGTTCGAGCGGCCGAAGCATCCCTATACACGTATTCTGCTTCATGCTTACCCCGCTCCTGACCCGACGCTGCGCGATGCCAAGCGGATTCGCATTCAGGGCGATGTGCCAAGTCCGGCCAACCCGCCTTCGGGCTGCCGATTTCACACACGCTGCCCGTTCGCAGCAGAGAAGTGCCGCCAGGAAGAGCCTCCGCTAACCGGACAAGTGCACGCCGTTGCCTGCCATTTTCCGCTGAATCCATAGAGTTTGGGAGAGGGATCGATATGCTGCAATATATAATCAGACGTGTGCTGATTGCTATCCCCGTGCTGCTTGGCATCACATTGATTAATTTCTTGATTATCAAGCTTGCGCCGGGCAACCCGGTGGACATGTTCATCAATCCGAATACACCGAAGGAATTGCTGGATACGAAGAAGGAGCTGCTGGGGCTCAACGACCCGTTCTTCCTCCAATATTTCAAATGGCTTTTGAATTTGCTTCAAGGCCAGCTGGGCTACTCTTTCAGCACCTACGCGCCTGTGACTGTCATGATCGGTGAGAGACTTGGACCAACCTTGCTGCTCGCTTCCGCGTCACTTGTCGTCGGGCTTGCGATTGCCATTCCCGTAGGCGTATTAAGCGCGATCCGGCAAAATACGAAATTCGACTATCTCATGACCGGATTGTCGTTCATCGGAACCTCTATTCCACAATTTTTCCTCGGTCTAGGGCTCATTTATATTTTTGCAATCCAGTTCAGGCTGCTTCCGACCGGAGGCATGACGACGCTGGGTGGCTCGGGTGGCGCTTGGGATCTCATTCGTCATATGATTATGCCGGTTTTTGTACTCGGCATTGTGATAGCGGGCAAAAAAGTGCGTTATGTACGCGCCAGTATGCTGGATGTGCTCCAGCAGGATTACTTGCGAACAGCGCAAGCCAAAGGTCTGCATCCCTTTATCGTGACCAACAAGCATGCGCTGCGCAATGCGCTTATTCCAATCATTACAGTAGTGGGAATGGAAATTCCGCTTCTGCTGGGAGGCAGCGTTCTGATTGAGCAAATTTTTCAGTGGCCGGGTATCGGGCAGTTAACGATCCAGTCGATCCTCTCCAGAGACTATCCGACGCTGATGGGACTCAATCTGGTGGCTGCATTTATTGTGCTTGTGACGAATCTGTTCACGGACATTTTCTATTCAGCTGCCGATCCGCGCATTACTTACAGTTAATGGAGGTGGAAGAGACGTGGGCTTACCCGAATACCAACTAAGGGATACAAGCGTGCAGCCGGTGGTATATACCGATCATGTCGAAGCGGAAATTGTGGAGCCCGGAGCATTCAAGCAAATATGGAAGAGGTTTGTCCGGCATAAGCTGGCCGTAGCCGGCCTGATCGTAACGGTGCTGCTTATCTTAACCGCATTGCTGGCTCCCATAATTGCCCCTTATAACCCCGCGACGGTTACAAACAGCTTCTCCGCCGCCCCTTCCGGCCAGCACTGGCTTGGTACGGATCAGGTTGGGCGGGATGTGCTGAGCCGGCTAATCTTCGCGACACGGGTTTCTCTGCTTGTTGGCTTCGTAACCGTCGCGCTTTACGTAACATTCGGCACCCTGATTGGCATGGCGGCTGCTTATTTCGGCGGATGGCTGGATATGATCATCATGCGGATTACCGACATGTTTATGGCATTTCCTTTTCTGATGGTTATTCTTGTTGTGATTAGCGTGCTTGGCTCCAATATGACGACGATTATCCTCGTGCTTGCTTTATTCTCATGGCCGGGTGTTGCAAGGCTTGTACGGGGAAGTGTGCTGGCGATTAGACAGCTCGATTATGTGAAGGCGGGCATAGCACTCGGCTATAAGTCCCCGCGAATATTGTTCCGGCATATTTTCCCCAATGCGGTTGGCCCGATCATTGTAAATGCGACCTTCGGCGTCGCTGCCGCCATTATGAGTGAAGCTGGTCTCAGCTTTCTCGGCATGGGCGTACAACCTCCTACAGCCAGCTGGGGCAATATGCTGACGGACGCCCAGTCTCTGACCGTGCTGACGGATCAGCCTTGGCTGTGGGTTCCATCTGGCACCATGATTCTCGTTACCGTTCTGGCGATTAACTTTGTCGGGGACGGATTGCGGGATGCTTGGGATTCCCGGAACTAGCATACACTCAACCAAACTACCTGCACACAAAAAGAGACAGGCGCCGCTGATTGGCAGCACCTGTCTCTTTGGCCGTCGTCTCCTTCGGCTTACTTCTGGAGCATGTGAAACACTTGCTCGACATCCTTGTCACCGCGTCCGGACAAGTTCACAATAATAATCTGGTCTTTGCTCATCGTCGGCGCCAGCTTCTTAGCATAAGCGACTGCATGTGCACTCTCCAGAGCAGGAATGATTCCTTCTGTACGGGACAGCTCTTGGAATGCGTCCAGTACTTCCTGATTGGTGATCGTTGCATACTCCGCACGCCCTGAAACCTTCAGATGGCTATGCTCCGGCCCAATACCGGGGTAATCGAGCCCCGCAGCAATCGAATAGGTTTTCTTCGGCTCGCCCTCTTCATCCAGCAGCACTAAACATTTGAAGCCATGGATAACGCTTGGAACACCTTCTGTCAAAGAAGGCGCTTGGTCCGGCTCAACCCCGATCAGTCGAACACTTGGTTCGTCAAGATAATGAGCAAATGCACCAATCGCATTGCTGCCGCCGCCTACACAGGCCACTACCGCATCCGGCAGTCTGCCTTCTTTCTCCAGAATCTGCCGCTTAGACTCTTCGCTGACGATTGACTGAAAGTGCTTGACCATCGTAGGGAACGGATGAGGCCCAACAGCCGAACCGAGCAGATAGAACGTGTTCTGGTAGTTGCGGACAAGATCGTCCAGCGCTTCATCGACCGCGTCTTTTAACCGGCCTTGCCCTTTATTGACCGGAACGACAGTTGCACCAAGCAGTTCCATCCGGAACACATTCAGCGCTTGACGGCGCGTATCTTCTGCCCCCATGTAGATGATGCACTCCATATTAAACATAGCGCAGGCTGTCGCTGTAGCCACGCCGTGCTGACCAGCGCCTGTCTCGGCAATAATCCGCTTCGCGCCCATTCGCTTCGCGAGCAAAATCTGGCCGATCGCGTTATTGATTTTATGTGCACCTGTGTGGTTTAAGTCTTCGCGTTTGAGATAGATCTTAGCGCCGCCCCAAGCTTCGGACAACCGCTCCGCATACGTCAGCGGATTCTCGCGGCCAACGTACTCGCGCAAATAATAACGGAGTTCTTCCTGAAATTCGGGATCGTCTTTGTACTTGTTAAATTGTTCAGTTAAATAATTCAACACTTCTTGCAGTTCCGGCGGCACAAAGCTGCCCCCAAACTCCCCGAAATAACCCTCTTGCTGCTGCAACAGTTCACTCATACTGTAAGCGCCTCCATTAATAAAATAGCGATTGTCTAATCTAACTCTATCGTATCATAAATTTTGGCTTTTGAAAGATTAGGAGGATGCTATTTTTAGTGAAATTCCGGGAGGCGGAATGAAGGAAATGTCATTTTAACAGTAGAAATAGTATAGGATGCCGTCTTACAAAAATTTAGATAAATATGACTATAGGAGTGACCGCTGATGAAATCTTCCTTTAACATACTAGGGATCGAACAAATATCCATTCGGGTCCGAGATATAAACGCAGCCGTACAATTTTATCAGAACACTCTGGAGCTGCAGCTCTTGTTCGAGATTCCCAATATGGCTTTCTTTGCATGCAACGGCATCCAAATTATGCTGAGTGTACCTGAGCAGTCTGAGTTCGACCACCCAAGCTCTACTTTCTATTTTAAGGTTGAAGACATTAATGCTGCATATGACACGTTGTTGGGCCGTGGCGTCACCTTTCTAGGCAAGCCTCACAAAGTTGTCGAGATGAATGATACTCAGACATGGATGGCATTCTTTTACGATCCGGATCAAAATATGCATGCCTTGACGAGTCAAGTGCACGTCACACGCGACCAGTAGCCGCCGCTACTGGCTTTCCAGCTCATAGTGATGAATTGGAGAATTTAAATATGAGCTTTTCACCATCGAAGGTTGATCCGAGTCCTTCCTCATAATTTCCTTTCGTATAATGAGATACGGTTCTGCGCCAAAACTTCTGTCCAATGACATTTCTCTGGGACGGATTCGTAAACACCTCCCATTTACCAGTGAACCTTTCGAATATTGTCCTTATGGCGTATTCTGCAACTCCGTTGCCTCTGAATGGCTGCAAAATAAAAAAGTCACTGACAAAATAGTCCACACCCTGCGAACAATACGGGGGAGTCGCAATAAGCGCAAAGCCTGCTGGTCTATCATCTGCTGTGATTAGATAAGGATAAAGAGATTTTGAATGCTCCCACCATATGTTTTGGACATCGTATTGATCATTTAAAGTGATATAATGATCGCCATCCTCAAATATTCCATGCTTGTTGGGGGTATGCCCCGGAATAAGCCCATAATGTCCCGACAAATCGTGAAGGTATAGCGGGTACATATTTTTAATGATATAAGCATCCGCTTTGTCAGTTAGTCTAACTTCTATTTTCATAGCAGGGAACCGCCTATAGCAGACCGGTCGATTTCCACAGGTTCGATTGCATCGAATAAGAAGGGTTGATCCTTCAAAAATTGTCCGATTAAGGCTTGGGCATACTGTTGTTGATCAATTAAACTGGATGTCTCTCTCGAATCAGAAGCATGATGGCTGTAGTTCCCGATCATAACCATAATGAAAAAGCAGTCCAGTTGCCGGGCATAGCCTGCTTCCAGCTTTCTGACACTTTCATAGCCTTCGATCAAAATTCGCCGATGCTTAGGATACAGCCCTATTAGCGTACTTGCGATATCGTAAAGGTAATGGCCATAACCACATCTTCCGAAATCAATGGGACGGGGTTCATCTCCATCAAATACAATATTGCCTGTGTGCAAATCGCCATGGATGAGTCCATAGTTATGTGCAGTCTGATGCATAATGGCAAGCTCGGATAAAATCTTCTCAGCGGCTGCCTGGTATTTTCCCCACGCCTCATCTGACAAAAAACATGAATAATACCGTTCCAACTTCGCTATCTCTTGTCTGAAGCTTTCTGATCCCCATGCAGGTCTCACAAAATCGGAGGTTGGCACGAAACAAGCCGCGGCATCATGAAGTCTCCCCATCATAACGCCCATATTATAGACGCAGCTGTCCGTAAATTCCCCGTTGTGATGCTCCCCCTCTACCCATCTCATTAGCGTGACATAGGGACGCCGATATCCATCCTCCGTATCCATCTCCAATACAAAAGAGCCATTACGGCTTGCCAGCCCTTCTGGCACATTCAGATCATCCGACTTGTTCAATGCTTCAAGCATAGCAAGCTCCGAACGAATTTCCGCTTCACTCCATCGGTCTGAATGAATACGAAGCAAATAACTTGTCCCCGGATTGGTCTCGATTTTGTACGTTATGCTATCTGAAAGCTGAATAAATCGAATGCTCTTCCAGGCTAAGTCATACTGTTGCATGGCAGATAGAGCAACTTTTCTCGCTCTGGTCAGCAACGACTGCCTATTCTCATCCGTATCATTTTGAAAAAAATCAATCATGTTTTCCCTCCTGTATGTGAATAGCGAACCAGTTATTCGTTATGCCAATCATTATACAAGTGGCAAAATTGTAGAAATATAGAACAAACAATTAAGAGTTGTTCATGCGAGAAAAAGCCGCATCGGAATTTTGATCCGATGCGGCTTTCAGTAATCTGTTATCTTATTTCATATGCATTGTATAAAACTAATTGCCCTTTTTACAGATTAACGCATAGAAATGAGTATTATCCCACCGATTGTATTGTGGCGGGTAAATGTCCACTCTTTCTATTTTTTGAAAACCTAGATTATTTAATAAAGCAATTTCCGAATCTACAGTTCTGTATTCTGCAAAATAGTTTGTCTGAAGCTCGTCAGACCATCCATTAATGACAACATCCTCTTTAATACCCATTTGATTCTTAACAATTAAAGTCCCCTCTTGAGGCAATATCTTGCCTATGCGGGAGTATATAAGTTTTGCTTCCTCCCGATTGAAACAAGACATCACACCGAATAAAGACACAATATCAACCGATTCGGCAGTATCAAAATCGAGCAGGTCCTCGTTGATGATCTCTACATTCCGATGACTGTTAATAAACTTTGAAAATTCAGGGTACTTTTCAACTGCGATAATTTTTTGAAAATCATCAGCTAAATGATTGATAAGCAGTCCTGTTCCAGACCCCAAATCAAGCAGTACCTTATTCTGATCGGCAAAGCGTTTCATCAATTCAACATCAAACGTTGTAAAATCTTTCGCCTTGTTGCGAGTTTCATACGGATTCTCAATTTTTTCAGCCATCTTGTCATAATAGGATTGCGCATTTTTGTTATTCAACTTTACTTCCACCCCCTGGTAAAATGTAAAGCATTTTTATAATCCTCATAAGTGTCGATATCTCGGGCTCTTATCTGAAGTAGTGTTAAAGGCAATAGCTCTTCAATTTGATTAAAAACATTGTCCACTACATATTTCACATTAGAGCTTCTTAAGCATGCTGGACCCGACCACTCGAAAACCCCTGAATCGTATGAAAAGGCGATAGCCTGGCCATCAGCATCGGTTTGAATATATACCGGATCATCACTCACAATAGAGCTGCAGCCTATATACTCACCTTCGAATGAAAGACATTTTTCAATATCTTCGGGGTGCACGAGAAGATCGCCGTCCCATGCAATCGCATATTCATTGGCATGTCTTGCCCCAAGATAAAAACTAGCTCCCGTCTTGGTTTGGAAATAATCATGATTATAAACAAAAATGACATCTGTTCTAATCTTCAGGACGGTTTGAATAATTACATTTGACTGAAAACCTATAACAATTCGGACATCCTCCATTTTCCTGAAGCTATCGAGCTGAATTTCTATCAGTTTCTTCCCATGTAATTCTATTAAAGCTTTCGTTTGTCCTAATCCCAGTCTGGACCCGATACCCGCGCAGCTTAAAATAACAGATTTGCCAGGCTGCCTGCTTTGAATTTGATGCAGCAACCTCAATAATGAAGCTTCACTAAAGACAGCATAGTCCGCAACCGACAGCACACTGTTTGCAGGATAATGGGTTAAACCGCATGCTATAGAGATGTCCGATTCACGCATGGCCTCACTGTCATTATTTCCATCGCCAATGAAAACAACCGTTTTACCTTGCTTCTTGAATTGCTTTACGACATCTTCCTTCTTAAGGATTTCTGTTAATTTAATTAATCGGTCATTATGTACCTCACCCTTGGACGCGAAAAATCCACACCCGATTCGACTTACTAATTTCTCAATCCAATCGGTCAGATTTCCCGTAACAATATAACATTGATTCGAGTGCTGTCGAATAAAATGGACGACCACAGAAAACAAACGCACTTCTTCTAATAAATTATTAATATCTGAAACTGGAATTTGTTTTAAAATATCCACTCTTCTTATAAAACTTTCCACAAAGGGTATATTTCCATTTAACGTTTCCTGCGTCAGAATATCAATTTGCGCATCAATTCCAAAATACTTAGAAATTTTCGGAAGTGTTTCTTCTGCAGTAATTGTTCCGTCTAAATCGAACAAAAAGACAAGATTGTTATCCATATGAGATCCCCTTAACTTCTAACTGTTAATTGCTTTATAAGCATATCAACTAGAGTAAAGTCGAAATTTTTCAAAATAGGTCGGATAGATTTCTGACGAATATTTTCGAGCAAGTCATCAGGTATTGCTTGTTTAGAACGATAATCATAGAAGTGCAGGTTATGTAAATGTTCGAGTTTCTTCTTCTGATCTTCAGCTGTAATCCCTTCATCATCAAGCAAACAAATGGTGGGTTTACCCAAAAGTGTTGCCTCAGCATGGATCGAAGAGGCTCCGTTGCATATAACGATATGAGAACGCTGGATTAAACTTATGGAATCCTCTTGCGCCGAAACGACCTCAACTCCTTGTATTTCTTTTAACGCTACTTCAATAATCTCTATGTCTTTCCACACCGGCAATTTAATGTGAACATTGGATCTTAGCAAGGGCAGCAAATAGTCTACAAATCCGTTAACCCCATATTTCGTTCTTAAATGTTCAACCATACTAACGAAAAGCATCATTTCTATCGGCTCACTGGACTCTTGAGTATTTCGATAATGTTTATAATCGGACACATATTTAATCCAGCCCGCTTCATACACTTTCGTCCCTTTGCTCGCAATCATTCTCTCTACTTCTGCAGCCTGATAGGGTGCCAATATATAATCAAAGACATCTAAAAATCTATATTCATTTAAATTTGTATCTCCATATGGAGTCAATAAATCATGCGGTATATACATGGAGACTAATGGTTTTAGGTAAGCAATCATTTCAAGAGGGGATACATAGTTAGGATATAGGGTAGTAAAAATTGGTGCAATGTGTGACGCAACCCTTAGGCTTAGGTTTGTATGTGCAGATGTAATATAGACTATAGGGCCGCCTAGGTGCTCCTCCAAGTATTCATATACATTGCCTTTAAATTTCCCGAAATCAATTTCGATAACTTCGTATCCTTTACTTCTAAGGTCCTCACATAGGTTTGCGAGAACATACTCCGAATCAACGCCTGACGTAATAATTTTCATCCCCATATTTTAACTCCTTTATTTAAAAACACGGATATTAGAAAGTGCTATCGTATCACTAGATATTCGAATTCCACATACACCTGTTCGCTTTAAGAGATTATCTTCATATTCAATTATGGTTGTATTCATTCTTTTGATCGTAACATGTGTGGGTGAAACGGATAATGATACTTGGATGGAGTAGATATTGTCATGTGGTTCCACTACCACATTCGCAGTAGCTAATTCCTTCCACAATCCATCATTTCTCCACAAAGAAACCCTAACTGTAGTAAGATCGATCAGTTGCAGAAGTGCTGCATACATGTTCATGTCACTTGGCCCTTGATAACTTCCGACTAAGGATGTATGACCACTGCCTAAAACACTCCAGGAAAACTCCCCTTCAATAGTAATACTAACAGAGTCCGGCTGTTGTCCTTTGGTTACAGCGATATTGAAAGAGTCACGGGGTGCACTAATATAGCCTGTACTATCTTGAATAGGATATCCCAGTACATTCCTCCAATTAAGTCCGGAATGTAGGTAGTTTGTCAGCGACAATCTCGATGCAACATAAACGCATGCTTCTTTCTCTAGTGACCCTGGGGAGCTTGAAAGCATATCATAAGTTCCATCAGGTAATACACCGACCGAAGAGTAATCAAAGTTCCCTGGTACAATCTGATCGGGAATGGCAATTTCATAAAACCCGCTATGATGAAGAGTCTTCCTCAGAATTGGCTCATCCATATTTTGCGATACATTATATAAGATCAACGTTCTGCATGATACTTTTACTAATTCCAGCATGCTTTCTGAAGTTATCAATTTATGAGTAATAGTTGGTGATATTACTCCAATACAAGCATGATCCAAACCTTTTGTTTTGAGTGCAAAATCTTCATATGCCATATTTGAACCATCTTCAAATAGAATGATCTTATTTTTGCGAACAAATTTTCTGGCTACATTATAGGTTTGAGGACAAGCCAATATCACATCCGCATGCCTATAATAATATAATTGGTCCGCCACATTCCGCATTTGTTCAGGAAGTTCTATATCATCTTCAGAACTGTTAAAACTATTTTTAAAATAATTATAAACATTATTTATGAGATTCATGTTGATGTCTCCCGTAAATTATTTTCCATACTTAAAGTCTTTTTTTACAATTCCTTAATAATATATTCACTATTATAACATGGGTATTAATTGTCAAACGATCTAGATTACTAAATAAATAATAAACTGCGTTTGCCGCAATCCTACCCTAATAAATTTTTGTCACCTCTAGCTGAAAAAGCCCCCTAAGATGATCCTAGAGGGAATGAATATTTTTAAATTATGATTGTGTCTGACACCGCGCAGTCCAGAATCCCAACATTTCCACTTCGACGTGAGGTGCTTCGTGTATTATTGACGACTTGCACAAGAAGTATAGAGAAGAGCATCTCTAAGGAGATTCCTCTCTTCCGTTTAATGAGCCCCTTTATAGGCTTTAAAAATCGGATTTTCCCCGCAAACCATAAGGCCCTGTCCCCAGTTAACGTGCGTATCTTCGGATGGAAGATCCTCAGGATCGCGGTACTGGAACAGTACGTTGCGGCGAATCCGGTCGCTTCGGTTAGGTCCTGAACCGTGAATGGTCAAGTAGTTGAAAAACAGTACATCGCCTGCTTTGGCCGGACAAGGCGTTCCCATCGAGATCGGATATTCCTTGTGATTCAGATAATGCTGCCCGATATGCGCGATCGGCCCTGCCTTGTGGGACGCTGGGATGACACTCAGACAGCCGTTCAACTCATCCGTGTCATCCAAATGCACACTGGCTGCCATCATCGTATGCTTTTCGTGAGGGAAGTAAGGCGCGTCTTGATGCATCGGAAATGCGGCGCCATTCTCAGGCGGCTTTACGAGCATTTTCGAATGATGAAGCTGTACGTTAGGGCCGATCAGCTTCGACAGGATCGCCGCCATGTTAGGATGGGACAGCGCCCGAGTAAAGCTCGCATCATGATAGTGAACGTCATGGAACCCTTTGAGCACTAGCTTCTTCATATCTTCTTGCGGCAAATAATCGCCTTGCCATGCCGCATTATGATCCAGCGTCGTTTTTGCCGCCCGCTCGATAATGCCCTCCATTGCCCCCCGCATCATCTCGATCTCTTCGGTATTAAAAACGCCTTTCACCAGCAAATATCCATTCTCCCGATAAAACTCTGCTTGCTCCTTCGTAATCATCGGATCAGCTCCTTCAATCTTGTGATCAAGTACTTTCGATGTTATTGTAAAATGAAATCGGTATCGGCGTATTTGACGGGATCGGACAGCTTTTTGTACTTTTTGGACAGAGGAGGCAAATGGATGAATGCACATGAGAGCAGGGATCGGGAAAACTGGTTAAATATCGCAGCAGAGTCTCTGGCAGGCAGCCAGCTCTCTTTTCAGGTTCAATATTGGGGCATCAATCCAAGTCATTACGACAACCCTCTTCACAAACACTCCTTCTACGAAGCATGTTACGTGAGGGACGGCGAGGGCATCTATCAGGATCACGATACTGAATATCCGCTCCGCAAGGATACGCTATTCCTGTCCAAGCCGGGTATCCTCCACCAAATTCGCAGCGAAAACGGCCTTGATTTATCGTACGTGGCGTTTGAGATTGACGAGGCAAATTCGGCTCCCGAGGTCGTTGCGAGTTACCGCTTGCTGTTGGATTCTTCGAATTGTATCCGGTACGGAATCGGGGAGACGCCGGCCGCGTTGATCTGGCGAGCTCTCATCGGACAAACCCGGCAAAACGATTCACTGTCCGATTCGCTGCTGAATAGCACCGCACAATCGCTTCTGCTCTCCTTGTGCAGTGCCTTCTCAGAGGAGAACGAGGAAGAACGGACACTGCCCCCTCGCAAACTGTCGCATCATTCCATGCGCAGCGCCGTCTTGTATATCCGCGACAACCTGTCAGCAGATTTGTCCGTCAAGGATGTCGCCCGGTATATGCATCTGTCGGTCCGCAGCCTATCGCGTTTATTTCATGAGAATTTGCAAGTCAGCTGCCAAGACTACATTCAACGGGAAAAAATGAAGCGCGCCGTTCATCTGATCCGGCACACTGATCTTGGCTTCTCAGAAATTGCGGAACGGGCCGGCTACGGGAGCGTGCATTATTTTACAAGAGTGTTCACGAAGATCTACGGCGTATCGCCTGGAAAATATAGAAGCGGCCAATAGAGGCCGCTTAGGCTGGACAGGGACTTACGTGACAAGGATTCGCTGCGCATTTTGGTTCAGTCTGCCATTCTTGATTCCATGAACTTCATCGCCTTCACGCCGAATCACGGATAGAACCTGCAAAAAGGCATCCTAAACTCAAAACGCTCCGCTCCTCCCACCCTCAATTAATTACCATCTTCTAACCATCATATAGCTTTCCTTCACACTTTGAAGTAGTTTGCTGCAGACTGCTGCTGATCAAAATGTAAATGTGCATGTTGGCAGCCGTAATATCGACGATTATCCGCATCAAAATGCAAATATGCAGTTTGATTGGCTTAATAAGCCTCAATAGAGCGAAATGGAGTAATTTTAAATGCACTTTTGCATTTTGAGCACTGTTTTAGGTCATTTGAGGCTCAACAAAATGTACTTTTACATTTTGTTTCGAAGATCAAACAGAACGCAGAAGTGAGGAGCCGATATCCCTTGGAGCAATTTAGAGCTTCATTACGGCAATTTGCTCACCATGGACGATTTCGCCGTTTTCAAGGAAGCCACAGCTTTCATAAAGCTTTCTCGCGGTCACGTTATCAACTCCATAAGAAATCCAACAGTATTGAGCAGGACCTGCCGGCAAGGTGCGGACAAATTCCACGATTTTTTGCATCGCTTCCCGGCCATATCCCTTGTTCTGATATCGCTGGTCAATCATCAGCCTCAGAATACAATAGCTGTCGTCTGCCATTGTCGGAAGATCATATCCCGTAATTTTATAAGTAATCATAACAAAGCCGACCGGCTGCTCATCCGCGTAAATAGCAAATGGATAGGGATGTCCCCCATTGGTTGCAAGGACATAGCACGAAGCTACACTTGATAGATTTGACGCAACAAAACGCCTTTGATCTTCAGAAACTTCCAGATTAAATATTTCACGCCGGTTTTCCAGCGTAATTTTTCTGAGGGTAATCATGTAGAGTCTCTCCCATCCTTATCTTAATAAGTTATGCCGCGGCCGCTTAACTAACATACAATCTATGCCAAAAAAGTAATAGACTTATGTTGAATTTTTTTATAGACTATTATGTATTCATGGCTTTTTTAGGGATTATATTTTGGGTACTACAGATCAACTGGCACATCACTGTTCCGTTTTGCAGTTATACAAGTACAATTACATAAAAAAAGAAGCCGCTCCTAGCAATGGAGCGGCTTCTTAAGGTAGAACTTGGTTAAGTATTACACAATCTTATCTGTTCAAGCAGCTCCAATGGTTCAGCTAACTTGGGATAACCTTTAATTCTTTCACTTATGTAAGGGGGAACAAACCATGTGGCTTGATAAGCCGTCATTCCAACTTTGGCCGCACCCTCGAGCTCATTCGATCCGCCGTCTCCAACAAATAGAGATTCGGCCGGGGAGACCCCCATTTTTTCACAAGCGAGCTGATAAATTTCTGGATTTGGTTTTGCTGCTTTAACCTGATAAGAAAACAATGCAGCGTCAAAGCAGGCCGCCAATTCGGAAGAATGCCATGCCGTGACTTCCTCTTGCGTACAATTACTTATTAAACAAATTTTGATGCCCAGCTCTTGTACTTGTTCAAGCATACGAAGAATTCGCTGATCCAGGCTGCTGAAAACTATCGCTTTCTCAGCTATTCGCTCTCTATGTAAGGCTTCAATAATGTCATTATCAACGGGATGATCCAAAACCTTTAAGATCTCTGCTATAACGGAAGGAAAATCGGAGTAGGTGCCATCCATTCTTTGTTGTTGTCTAGCGTTCCACTCCGTACGAAATAAGCTCGAATCCACACCGAGAGCCTCTTCCAACAGAGTCGAACGGGCTGCTTTTCGGCTGCCATTCACAAATTCCGAAATGAGCGTTTCAAACAAATCAAAAAAGACTGCTTTCACTTTCATGAAGCCCCTCCTATTATTTAAAATCTAGTCAAAATAAGAAAAAGCGGCCGATAAGGGCCGCTACCATCTTACTTATTTATTGCAAAAACCGCAATCTTTTTCCCAAACTGACCGATCCATACTTCTCCATCGCCAACCATAACGCCTTTCCAATTGACGAACAGGTCAGCTTCCTTCTGAGCAAGCAGTTTTTTCTTCACTTTATCGGTGATGATTTGGTTGTATTTCGCGATAAATTGCTTTTTATTTTTGATTTCAATACTTTTCCCTCCGCTATTCACACGCAGCGGGTAGGATACCAAACCAGCGACAGCCTCTTTATTTTTCGCTTTTACTTCCTTCTGCAGCTTGCTGAAAAATGTAGAGAAAGCCGCAGCATTATCGATACCGGCAACCTCATAAGGATTGTTTTGTTTTACGGCTGCGGCCGTTGGAGCCGGACTTGCCTTACTCGCTGCTACTGTATTGGAAGCTGCCACCACCTGACCGCTCAACGCTGTTACGGCAATAATGAAGCTGAATAGAAATAAGCTTTTTCTCATGATGTATGACCTCCATCGGTTTGTTATAAGCCAATTATAAAGGTCACCTGTGTCCAACGTGTGTAGACGATAACTCGCTTTATTTCCCCGTCTTGATGGCCGCATCATGGGCTTTAGCAAACTCAGCCGGCGTAATTTCTTTGCCGAACAAAGCCTGAATTTGATTCAAGTGAACCTCGGCCGCGCCGGATGCCATCTGCACATCGGTAAACAGCGTAATGTTTGTAGCTTTGTTCACCTCGTTGAGCAGGTCAATATAGAGCTGTGGAAGCTGGATTTTCGACGTATCCACCTTCGTAGCCGGAATAACGCCAGCCCCCGTGACCGATTCTTCTCCCCAACGCTTCACGAAGTACTCCACAAATTTTTTCGCTTCTGCCTTCACTGGAGAATTCTCAGCAACGAACAAACCCACGCCAGGACCGCCTACCCAGCTATCGATATCACTCTTCCCTTCACCAACGACCGGAAATTTGAAGAATCCGATGCTATCGCGGAATGGCTGCGGAATGTCCTGATTGGTTGTGTAGTTCGGAAGCTCCCATGTCCCCATCAGATACATGGCAGCCTCGCCGTTCATAAATTCCGCTTTAACCTCGTCATTCGACAGACCGTTAAAGCCTTTGTTAAAGGCATTCATATCCACAAGGTCCTGAACACGCTTCGCCGCTTCAACTAGCCCCGAATTCGAGAAGGAAGCTGTGCCCTTAATCGCGTTCGCAAGCGTCTCCGTACCCGCTACCCGATCAGCCAGGTACATGTACCAGAGGGAACCCGTCCAGCGATCCTTGTTGCCGAGTGCGATGGGCACCACGCTTCTCTCGGCAAGAGTCTTCACAACTTGCAGAAACTCATCATAGGTCGTTGGAATCTGCAAACCATACTGCGCAAAAATTTTCTTATTATAATATACCGGAGCGATATTGAACTCCAGCGGAAGTGCATACGTCTTGCCATCAATGGCATACGCTTCTGTAGTACCGGCGACGAATGAGCCTTGCAATTCACTCTGCAGCAGTTCATCAAGCGGTGTGAATAGTCCGCCTTCCACGAAGGGCTGAAGATAGCCGGCAGCCCATGTCATGCCGACATCCGGCAGATCGTTAACCGCAGAGAGCACTTTCATTCTGGCTTTATAGCGCTCATTCTCAAGCACTTCTTGCTTAATGATGATGTTAGGATGATCTGCCTGATACTCGTCTATGATTTTGTTCACAATCTGGTGTTGACCCAGTGCACCCGCTTCCGGAAACAGATGCATCATGTTGATTGTCACTTTTTCACCTGATATGGCATCCGGAGTACGATTATTGTCGTGCGAGCCTCTGCCGCAACCGGAAATAGCAGCAAGAGCCAGGACAACTATAAGTGCCAATAACGCTCGATTTTTTATGTGCACGCTCGTATCCTCCACCAATCATCATGACAATTCAACAGGACGGACATACTTTGAGCGGAATGCTGCTCTTACTCCTTGACTCCGCCAAGGGCCACGCCCGCGATAATATACCTCGACAGCAGAAAGTATATCACAAACAACGGCAGCACCGTCAGTGAGAGTCCCATGTAGATTGAGCCGAACTCCGTCTTATAAATATCACCTTTAAGCAAGCTCACCATGATCGGCAGCGTGTACTTATCCTTCTGCGTAAGCAGAATTAATGGCAGGAACAGGTTGTTCCAGCTGGCAACAAAGGCAAAGATCGCTTGTGTCGCGATGGCTGGCACCATGATCGGCATGACAATCCGGTTAAACGTATAAAATTCACCTGATCCGTCAATCCGTGCTGCCTCCACCATTTCAATCGACAGCGTTGCAAGCAAGTATTGGCGCATGAAGAACACAATCGCCGGAGCCGCAATAGAAGGCAGAATCAACGGTAAAAAGTTGTTCGTCCAGTGCAGCTGATACATGAACTGGTAAAAGCCGATCGCACTCGCCTGTGCCGGAATCATCATGACACACATGATGAATGTGAAGAAGGGCTGGCGCATCTTCCAGTTGTATACGACAAGCGCATAGGCCGTAAGAGATGAGAAGTAGACTGCGCAAAGTGTCGAGAAGCCTGAAATGATAAGCGAGTTAAAAAAGCCCTTAAGCGGATCAAAGCTCTTGCTCAGCAGCACATCCAGGTTGGTCATCATGTGTATTGAAGGCAATAGTGACAGACCGCTTTGAATTTCTGGTGTTGAGCGCGTCGCATTGACGAACATAATCCAGAACGGCAGGATGCTGAGCAGCGACAGGGCGATGCAGACGATATAGATGATCGTTTTATTGATGTTAAGAGCGACTACAGTGTCTTTGCGGATTTTGGCCATGACTCACATCCCCCTTGCCGCTGCTTGTGCAGCTTTATTCATCTTCTTTTGCACTTTCTTGAGTCTTGCTGCGTCGCGGTCACGCATGAAGTAGAACAGCAGTCCCGACAGGATGCCCGCAATGACGAACATAATCATGCTCGCTGCCGCTGCAGTGTTATACATATAGCTGCCCTTGAAGGCCTGGCCGTAAATAAACACCGAGGTGGTAAGTGTAGAATCATCCGGTCCTCCGGCAAGGAACATCTGCGGGATATCGAACATCTGCAAGCCGCCGATCATCGAGGTGATTAGCGTATAGAGCATAATCGTTTTCAGACTTGGCAGTGTAACACGGAAAAAGGTTTGGAACCCGCTGGCTCCATCCATCGCCGCTGCCTCGAATAATGCCGGATTAATGCCCATAACGCCAGCGATCAAAATAATCATCGTGTTGCCGTACCACATCCAGAATTGGATAAATGCTACGATGCCTCGTGCAGTCGTCTTATCCTGCAGGAAGAAGACGGCGGAATCCGTCCAGCCCAGCATCTCGAACAAACTGTTTACAGGACCCATTGGGTATGCGAACAAAGAGTTGAAAAGTACAGCGATCGTACTCGCCGTGATAATATTCGGCATATAGAGCAAAACTTTAAACGTGCCTTGACCCCGTACTTTGGTACGGCGATTCGTGAACCACGCCGTAAGTAAAAGAGCTAGCAAGATCTGAGGGACGAAGTTGGCAATCCAGATAATTCCGGTATTGATTAGCGATTTTCGGAACGAGACATTGTGGAATAGAATATCGATAAAGTTCTGGAATGGATTGTCGAGAATATGAATCGGCTTCGGGATTAATCCTTTCATATCAGTGAACCCGATGACCGCAGTATACAAAGTCGGATATAACGAGAAAACGAGAAACGCAAGTACAAATGGCAGACTAAATAAATAGCCGTATTTCGAATAGTTCACGCCCTTGTGACGCATGGCCCCCACCCCATCAATTAATATAAGGGGCGGTAAACCGCCCCCAGAGCAATTTCTCGACAGCCTGGGGGCGGTAATCCCGCCCCTTTGGCGCCGTATTATTTGCTATCGATACCGAGTTGATCTTTAACTTGCTGTTTGAAGTCCGCTAATGCTTGCTCGCGGCTCTTGTTGCCTGCCGTGTACTCACGCACTTGTCCGCGCCACAAAATATTGATCGACTCATCATACTGAGTAAGGTTTTTGCCTGAAGCGTTGGCATTGGCCGGAACAAACACATCAAACATATTTTGTCCGCCCAGCAGTGCAACTTCGCCATTAGATTTGGACATAACGACAGACGATGCCACGCTGTCCTTCGTGCCTTGCTCGCCATCTTTCATCGTGCCGTTTGCCCAGTAATATTGGAGGCCTGTCTCGGAAGTATCCAGTGTGATCCACTTGATGAAATCGGCAACCGCTGCTTTTTTCGCATCGTTTTTAGCCGCGTCCTTGTTCGCCAGCAGCCATGTGCCGCCCCAGAAGAAGCCAGTTGGCGGTTCCGTAACTGCCCAATCGCCATTCGTATCTTTTACTTGACCGTTCATGACGTAGTTAATGAGCCAAGCTGGACCGAAGAAGCCGAAGATCGGTTGTTTGCCGGTACCAGACATATCGGCGTACCAAGCTTCTGTCCAGTCTTGCGTATCATTATGATAGCCGTTGTCTTTCAGCTTCTTGGAAAGATCGAGGAACTGCTCGCGCTTCGGATCCACATTAAGCTTGCCGTCGACAATCCAGCCCGCGTCGGAGCTATTCTCAATCGGGTGCCAGATGTCGCCGTCGCCGGAAACGATGCCATAGCCCTTAGCCTTCAGCTTGGCCGCCGCATCGAAAAACTTATCCCAGCCAGGACCTACTTCGTTCTTAATGGCTGCGGAATCATCCGTACCAAAGACTTCTTTCGCAATCGAACGGCGATAGATAAATGCGCCGCCAGTCGCTTGATAAGCAAGACCTTTAAGCTGGCCATCCTTGCTGCCAATATCAACGGAATATTGGGCGATACCGGCGTCCTTCACCATTTGATCATCAAGACCAAGATCCGCATAGTTGGCCGCGTAGTCGGCTGCATCTCCTTGTGTGTACTTGAGGACAAAAGCGGCTTCCGCCGCATAAATATCCGGTGCATCCTTGCCGCCGCTCGCAAGCGCCTGGTCAAGAGCCGGCTGATAAGCGCCATCTGTCGTTGCGATAACGGTCGTCTTAAACTCGACATTCGCATCCGGATGGGCTTGAAGATACTTGGTGGTCATGTTCGGAATTTCATCGGTGAAGCTCCAGAGGTTGATGGTGACCTTTTCTTTGGGTTTGTCGGTCGCCGCAGGCTCAGAACTGCTGCCTGGCTGGTTTGTTGCTCCGTTTTTAGGAGAGTTTGTGTTTCCGCTGCACGCAGCGAGAACCGAGGTTAACAAGATAATTGCAGTGGTTGCAGCTAAAAAGCGTTTCATATCTTTATCCTCCCTTTTATACGCTTACAGTTACTTTGTAACCGCTGTCATCATTATAGTGTTTGTCGTATAAGCGTATAAGGAACCTGCGATTGGGAGAAATTCCACTTTTATTGGATCGATGAATCAGTGTCCAGCACTTGATGCCGATATTGGCTAGGGCTTGCCCCTTCGTTGTCTTTAAATACTTTGATAAAATATTTATCCGTCTGGTAGCCGACTTTCTCCGCAATCTCCCAGATCGGCATTCTTGTCGTCACTAGCAGCTCCTTCGCTTTCTGCAGTCTTCTCCGTGTCAGATAGTCGCTAAAGGTAACGCCCGTCTGCTCCTTAAACAGCACGCTGAAATAGCTTGCATTCAAGTGCAGCTGCTCCGCCACCTGCTTCATGCTGATCGATTCATGCAGGTGATTGTAAATATAACTGATGGCGTCCTTAATCGATGTGCCGTACCGTGCTTCATCACGGCCTACTTCAAGCAGCTTGCGGTCCACAAGCTTCTCCATCGCATCCAAGCGCTCCCTGCCGCTGTCTACCGCAAGCGCTCTTTGCACCGCATCAATCAATATCGATTTGTCCAGGGGTTTGAGAATATATTCGAACACGCCGAGCTGCAGCGATTTCTTCGCATATTCGAATTCGGCATAGCCGGAAATGACAATGACAACAGGCAGTTGACTGCGCGAAGCCATCCGCTCCAACATTTGCAATCCGTCGACTTCTGGCATCCGCACATCGGTAATGATAATATGCGCCGTATTCGTTTCCAGCCATTCCAGCGCCTCAACCCCGCTTGCCGCAATCTCGATTCGATGTGCGCCTGCCGACCAAGCCACGAGCGTTTTCTGTATTCCCAGTCTAGTGCGCGGTTCATCATCCACGATCAATATCGTTCTCAAGACAGTCCATCTCCTTCTGGAGGAATCGTAATGTCAAAGCTTACAGTCGTGCCTGCGCCTGCCTTGCTGTCGATCTGCAAGCCGCTTCCACGTTCATTCGTGTTCGGGTAATACAGCTTAAGGCGCCGCTGAACATTGGACATGGCAACCCCGGCTCCCTTCTTCGGTTCTTGGGAAGGTACGCCTTCGATACTCTGCATGAGTTTGTTCAATGCCTCGCCATCCATGCCCACTCCATCGTCGATTACAGCGATAGTCGCAAAGCCGGGTTTGGCTGAAAATACGCGAATTGTAACCGAGCCCGGACTAATCCGGCTCTCTACCCCATGCAGGATTGCGTTCTCCACTAGCGGCTGGATGATCAGCTTGGGAATCGGCACCTGCAGCAGTTGCTCGTCGGCCTCGATAAACCAATGAAGCCGGTCAATCAGCCGCATCTTCATAATTTGCAAATAACGCTGCGCGTGCTCCAGCTCATCGCGAATAGTTACGCGTTCGTCGTTGTCGGCCGCGCTGCCAATGACATAGCGGAACAGTCCGGACATAGCGAGAATCGTCTGGGCAAGCTCGCTCTCCTCTTTTTCCTCCAGCGACCAATAGAAAGCCTCCAGCGTATTGAATAAGAAATGCGGATTGATCTGGGCTTGCAGCGCCTTAAGCTCGGTGCGGCTCTGCGTAATTTCCTTCTCGTAGACGACTTGAATGAGTTCATTCATATGGGTGACCATCTGGTTGTACGTGTTGTTCAGCTCGTTGATTTCCAGCGTCCGGAAATAGTTGCGGCCGTCCGGGATCACTCTTAGCCCGCCAAATCGGGCACGGCGCATGCTTCTCATCAACTGCTGGATGGGGCGTGTGATCATCGTCGACAGCGGCAACGTTAACAGCAGAAAAGCTAGCGCGGCGATGCCGATAGACACAAAAATAGCGGTTCGCAGCACGGAAATGCCTTCTGTTGCCGCTTCGACCGGCATGAGCAGCACCAGCTTCCAATCGGCCACTTTGGACTGCTGCCTGACGGCAAGCATCGATTCCTGCTCAAGAGTAACCGTGCTGCCTGTTTGCGCAAGCACCGACTTCGCAGCCTCATCGTCAAGATCAGATATAATTGGATTGCCTTCGCTATCGCTGAGCAGCATTAACTCTCTGCTTCTAAAGGGATTTTTCTCCTCCTTCTCCGTCTCTGACTCATACATATTGAAGTACTCGCGATATACATGAACGACTAAATAGCCGCCAGGCAAATAGGAATTGTCCAGCAGATTAATACGTCGGATCGCAAGCACCGAGTCCGACACACGGGGATCGATGCCTACCCAGGCAATCCGTCCTTTCTTTTCATCCGCTTGTGTAAGCGCATTCATAGATATGCGTTTTATGCTTGAATCATCAAGGGGAAACAGCCGTCTGTTATCCAGCGTGTACAGCTCAAGCGAGCTTATGCCGGAGGAGTAAGCCATATAATTATTGGCGATTTGGAGCAAGGACTGGCGTTCGTTAAAGTTCGACGGCATTCCTTTGGCTTCTTTTAACAGCAGCTTCTGCACGTAGGAATCCGTCACCACCTGAGTCGTCAGCGAATCGATTTGCTTCAGCAGCACATCCAATCGGCCGTTGGCCTGGATCGCGGTCTGCTGGATATGTTTTTCCGCACTTTGCTTGAGCAATACGGATACTTCACCATAAATAAACGCACCCGCAAAGACCAGCACGAGGATCATAGTTAGCGTAAAACCGACGAAAATTTGATTTCTCAGCGTGTTAATCTCGCGTAAATTGTTGATCCGATCCGCCCACGTTCTCACATGCACCCAATCCTCGCTTCAGTAGGTTCTAGGTTCAACGTACCTCATTCAAATTGGAGTGTCAAATGGTTGTTGCAGGGCACACAACGGGCAAACAACTAAAGATTTTGGTATTATTCATAAACAAATTAGGATGTCGAGCACTAGAAAGAGTGGCTAAAATAAAGGGTGAACACGATTTCTCAAGTAGGGGATGGTATAACATTGAAGAAGCCAGTTAAGCGCAACGAACCGCTTGTAACCCATATTTATACCGCCGATCCCTCGGCTCACGTATTCGAGGGCAAGCTATACATTTATCCGTCACATGACCTTAATCATGAACAAATATCGAATGACAATGGCGATCAATACGACATGGAGGACTACCATGTGCTGTCGATGGAGGATGAGAACTCCCCTTGCGTTGACCACGGCGAAGTGCTTCATCTGCGCGATATTCCATGGGCGAAGCAGCAATTGTGGGCACCGGATGCTGCTTATAAGAACGACACCTATTACCTGTTCTTCCCGGCGCGTGATCACGACCATATCTTCCGGATCGGCGCAGCAACCAGCTCGTCGCCAGCCGGGCCGTTCGTGCCGCAGCCAGACTACATTCCCGGCAGCTTCAGCATCGATCCGGCTGTCCTCGTTGATGGAGATAGAGCCTACATGTACTTCGGCGGCCTATGGGGCGGACAGCTGGAGAAATGGCAAACCGGCGAATTTATCGCAGATGCTGAAGGGCCTGCTCCCAATGCGCCCGCCTTGGGTCCGCGAGTGGCCGAGCTGTCCGACGACATGCTCACCTTCAAAGAAGCACCGCACGAGATTTCGATTGTCGATTCTTCCGGCCAGCCTATCTTGGCAGGCGACGAGGAGAGACGGTATTTCGAAGGGCCGTGGATGCATACGTACAACGGCAAATACTATCTCTCGTATTCGACAGGCAGCACGCATAAGCTCGTCTACGCTATCGGCGACAACCCGTACGGACCTTTCACTTTCCAAGGAACGATTCTGACGCCGGTCGTTGGCTGGACGACCCACCATTCGATTGTCCAATTCCAGGACAGATGGTATTTGTTCTACCACGACAGCTCCTTGTCCGGCGGCGCCGACAACAAGCGCTGTGTGAAGTATACTGAACTAAAGTATAATGCCGACGGCACGATTCAAACGATCGATCCTTATGGCGCTGAATAAACGCAGAAAGAGGGAGGAGCTTGTGAAAAGCTCCTCCCTCTTTCTGCCTTCCTCCCTGAAATGAGGAACAAAATGCAAATGTGCATGTTGTTCAGCCTCAAAAGCTCCAAAACAGCAATCAAAATGTAAAAGTACATTTAGAAACGGCTATAACAGCTGAAAAGGCTCGATAACGCCTAATCAAAATGCACATTTGCATTTTGAACGATAAATCGCCCAAAAATCGGCCTTCAACCTGTAGTTTTACATTTTGATCCGCTGATTGCTGCAGCCAATGCAGCCTGAACTCGCAAAGCATGACCGGCAAACCTTTTCGGGCAACCAAGGGAAGAGCTTCTAAGCTCCTCCCTCTTTTTGTTTATATTTTTAGAGCCCAAGCCGTTCCGGGTATTGCAGATCATCTTACAGTATCGAATAATGAAGATGGCATGACAATAGTTGTAGCTTGATAAAAGACTGGAGGAGCCATCGCGTGAAATATGACTGCTTGATTGTAGATGACGAGGAGGTTCTCTCCCAAAGCACCTGCGAGTATTTTAATCTATTTGGCGTGAAGACAGCCTGGGTCGCCGATTCAACAACCTGTATCAATTTTTTTCAAGAGAATTCTGCGGAAGTCATCCTACTTGATATCAACTTAGGCAACACCTCGGGCTTTGACCTATGCAAAAGACTTCGCGAGACCATCAGCGTGCCCATCCTATTTATTAGCGCCCGCACAAGCGACGACGACATGCTGCTCGCCTTAAATATTGGCGGAGATGATTATATTAAAAAGCCGTATTCGCTCTCTGTGCTGTTGGCCAAGGTAAAAGCTGTTCTGAAGCGGTATCAAGCTCAGGATGGGAAATCAGTCATTTCCGGAGGAATCAAAATCGATTATGAGTTAAGACGTGTGTTCGTCCAAGGGCAGGAAATTACACTCAAGTCTATGGAGTACAAGCTGCTGACCTATCTGGTTGAAAATAAAAATCGTATTGTGTCCAAAGATGAAATTTTCAGAAAGGTATGGGAGGATTACATCGCCGGAGACAATACGTTAAACGTTCACATTCGTCGTCTGCGTGAGAAGATTGAACAAAATCCGAATGAGCCTCGATATATCAAAACCGTATGGGGTACGGGCTACGTATTCGAAGAGGACAAGCAATGAAGATCAAGCCTCTGCTTGTGCTTACACTAGCACTTCTTATCGTTGGAGCCCTTTTTCCCGTGTATCTGTTTCGCACTGCGCCGAGTGAACAACTGGACCCTGTTCAAGTGAATGATATCGTCAAAACAGTCTCGGACAACTGGCTGCAGGTGCAGGATACAGCAAGCTTACCGAAATTACCCTATGAATTAGATTATGCCGTTGTCGATTCGAAAGGGCAGCTTATCGCCGCGACCCGGAATGGACAATATGAGAGCATCAGCCATGCAATCCGTAACAGAGATACGCTTGTCGATATAGAGAAAGACGGTCAAATTGTAGGAAAAGCTGTCTTTTATAACGATACAGCCGCCACTTGGAAATCCTATCGGACGACTTTGATCATCGCCTACATGAGCTTTCTAACACTATTATTAGCCGTCTATCTCGTCTATACGGCTTATCTGAACCATACGATCATCCGCCCGTTTCATAAGATGAAAAAGTTTGCAGGCAATATTGCAGCAGGAAATTTTGATGTTCCGTTAGATATCGACCGGTCCAATATTTTCGGCGTGTTTACCGAAAGCTTTGATATGATGCGGGAACAGCTGCACCTTGCTCGTGAAAGTGAACGGAAAGCCAATCAAAGCAAAAAAGAGCTTGTCGCCTCATTAAGCCACGATATCAAAACACCTCTTGCGTCTATAAAAGCAGTATCTGAGCTTATGCTTGTGACTGCCGGGAGCGAGCGGACGGCTGAACAGCTGAAGGCAATTGGAATGAAAGCTGATCAAATCGAGGCTCTGCTAACCAACCTGTTCCACGCAACCATGAAGGAGCTTCAGGAGCTGACGGTGACGGTTGCCGAGATGCCAAGCACAGCCCTTCCGGACTTAATCCGAAATGCAGATTACGAGTCCCAGGTAAAGCCTTATGACATTCCGGATTGCGTCATTGTAGCCGATATATCGCGGTTGCAGCAGGTGCTCGACAATCTGATCAGCAACTCCTATAAGTATGCGGGAACACCGATTGCGATTAACACGGCTTTCGAAGACGGCTTCCTCGTCTTGGAGATTGCCGATTATGGAGACGGTGTCCCTTATGAAGAGCTCCCCCTCCTGTTCAACAAATATTACCGCGGGAAAAATGCAGACGGTATCAGCGGTTACGGACTTGGGCTGTACATAAGCAGCTATTTGATAGAGAAAATGTTAGGCGAGCTCCGCGTTAAGAAGCAGACGGACGGCTTCACCGTCATATTAATGCTGCGCCTGGCGGAGTAAAACCAATATCGTTACCGATTTAAGAATTGGTTAAGGAACCGGCAAAGACCCATTAAGAAAGGGCGTGACATAATGAGGCTGTACAGGATACAGTCTCATTTTTGATTTGCTTAGGAGGTTCATACATGCAAAAAGCTATTTTATCGACGAAGAAGCTGTGCAAAACGTTTTCCATTGGCGGAAACCAGCAGCATGTTCTGAAAAATTTAGACGTTCAAATCGCCGGTGGAGATTTTACCGTTATTATGGGTTCCTCCGGAGCTGGGAAGTCGACACTTCTCTACGCGCTCTCCGGCATGGATAAGCCCACGCTTGGTGAAATCTATTTTGGGGATCAGGAAATATCCAAGCTCTCCAACGACAAGCTTGCCGTATTCCGGCGGAATCACTGCGGCTTTGTTTTCCAGCAAATTTATCTCATGGACAATATGAGCATTCTGGACAACATCATAGCCAGCGGCTTACTGGTCAATAAAAATCATAAGGCGGTTGTCCAGCGGGCGAAACAGCTTCTGCTGCGGTTAAATCTGGATGAAACGATGTGGCGCAAATTCCCGGCTCAGGTATCAGGAGGCGAAGCACAGCGGGCCGCTATCGTACGTGCATTGATCAACAACCCTGAAATCCTGTTTGCTGACGAGCCGACAGGCGCACTTAATTCTGCCTCTGGCAAAGCCGTTCTGGACACGCTGACGGAAGTGAACGAGCAAGGCCAAAGCATTGTAATGGTCACCCATGATTTGAAATCCGCGCGGCGCGGCAACCGCATTATTTACTTGCGGGACGGTGTCATATGCGGCGAATGCCAGCTAGGCAAGTATGTGAGCGGTGATAAGGAACGGCATGAGAAGCTAAATGCATTTTTGAATGAAATGGGGTGGTAGGATGAGGAAGATCACGATGCTGGCCGCTGCTAACATCCGTAAAAACAAAAGTCAAGCGGGCAGCTTGCTCCTCTTTGTCCTGATCGCGGTTCTGTTTCTGAATATAGGTTTGGTACTGCTGCTGAACTTTGACAAGTTTTTCGATACCCGGGCAGA
Organism: Paenibacillus radicis (ex Gao et al. 2016); assembly: GCF_014641555.1. Taxonomy (GTDB): domain Bacteria; phylum Bacillota; class Bacilli; order Paenibacillales; family Paenibacillaceae; genus Pristimantibacillus; species Pristimantibacillus radicis. The sequence goes on along the minus strand of NZ_BMHY01000005.1, from coordinate 170,169 downwards.
ACAGCGTCATACCCCCCACCTCACCATCCTGCAAAAAGCCGAGTATACCAATGAGGATCAACTGGACTGGCTAAAGCGGTACCCTGGCGTCAAGGAAACAGAAAAACTAGCTGTATTAGCGGATTACGGCGAATACTTTATGCATGGCTCTAAAAACGTAGCCTCCATTATTTTTCAAAATACGAACGGCAGCTCATCAATGAACCCATTCATGCTGGTAGGCGAATCCCTGCCCCTCGAAGACAATAGCATTTATGTGCCATACATGATGAAGGCGGCTGGCGATTACCGTCTTGGCGATGACTACCGGCTAAACTTTGACGGCCAAGAGCTTCATTTCACCATTGCCGGTTTCACCGAAGAAATTACATTCGGCGCTCTAATGAGTGATTTATATCGTTTCTATGTGTCGGATAGAGCCTTCGCAGCATTATCCGCCCAGTTTCCAGACAGCCAAAGCTATTTACAGACAGTCCGGATGGAAGAAAGCCGGTTGGGAACGCAGGCGCAGCTGGATTATGAGAAAGCATTCTATCATACCGAGGAAATGAAAAATATATCGTCGCCGTTTGTATTTGCTCTCAGTTATAACGCGGCGAAAGAGGCCCGGTCCACCGTCTCTATTACAGCCATGCTAATTACAGCCTTTGCAATAATTATGCTGTTCGTCAGTCTGATTGTCATTCACTTCGGCATTGTCAACAATATCGATGAAAGCATGACGAACATCGGGGCATTGAAGGCAATTGGTTATAAAAACAGTCAGATCATGCTGTCTATCGTATTGCAATTCTCGAGCATCGCCTTAGCTGGCGGCCTGATTGGCATTGCCGTATCACAGCTTATGCTGCCTATACTGGCAACAATTATGGAATCCCAATCGGCATTGATTTGGAAGCCTGGTCTGGATGCTGCACTAGCGTTCAAATCCTTGTTGTTTATCATTTTGTTGGTGCTGGCGGTGTCCTTGTGGGCGGTAAAACGTATTTTCAAGCTCCATCCTCTGATTGCTTTGCGCGGCGGGCTTCACACGCACAGCTTCAAACGAAATATGCTTTTGCTGGAGCAAACACGAGGCCCCTTGCCATTTATTCTGGCGATGAAGCAGCTTGTCCAAAGCAAGAAGCAAGCTGTTATGGTTATCGTGATTATTGCGGCGATGTCTTTCGCTTCTGTCGCAGGAATGTCCGTTTATTATAATATTGGGGTTAAACCGGATGTTTTTCTGTCGATGATTGCAGGTGAGAACGCGGATGCCGCACTTGTTCTAAAAGATCGGAGCCGTACCGATAATGTTGTACGAAATCTGCAGCAACGCCCAGAGGTACGCAAGGCGTTTGGCTATCAGCACATTTCACTGGTATCGGAGAATATCGATGTTTCCGGCTTTATTACGAAGGATTTCGAGCAGCGTGAAGTCAATATGCTGTTCGAGGGGCGTTACCCTAAGCATGACAATGAGGTGGCCGTTGGCTATACCTTTGCTGTGTCGGCCGGCAAGGAAATCGGTGACGCGGTTATGGTAAATGCGGGCGGGCAGGAAAAAGAGTTTATCATTACCGGATTTATTCAAAGCATGAGCAGCGGCGGCCTCAATATGATGATGACTTATGACGGTATTCTTACGATTAAACCGGATTTCACTTTTGACCAAATTTGCGTTTATCTTGCCTCTGGAACGGATGCGACCGCATTGATCCAAAGCGTTAAAGCTGCAGAAGGAAATATTTTTAGCTATGCCGTGAACACAAAGGAGTTAATCCGCACACAATTTAGCCAGATTGGCGATATTTTTGCCGTTGTAGCCGCAGGGATGCTTGCCGTCACTTTACTGGTGGTGCTGTTGATTCTGTACATGGTCATTAAGACAATGATTCTTCGCAAAAAACGTGAGCTCGGCTTACAGAAAGCCTTAGGCTTCACCACTTTTCAGTTGATGAATCAAACCGCGTTTCATTATACGCCGATTATCCTTATCGGAACGCTACTCGGCAGCTTGGGCGGGTATTTCAGCTTAAATCCTATATTGTCTTTGTTTATGCGCGGTGCGGGTATCGTAAAAACCAACCTGCCCGCTCCCACAGCATGGACCATTATAACGTGTATAGCATTGACTTGCTTAGCTTATCTTGTATCGATGCTGATCTCCTGGAGGATACGCAAGATTTCGCCTTATTCGTTGATTAGCGAGTAGTGTGCGGGAGTATATAAATCAATCGACAAGCATGAATCGATAGAACAGTCTAAGGGCCATCCTTTGCCGGATGGCCCTGGTCTATATTTTCGTGGTATATCTACCGAACTTTCCTAACAGGTATCCAATACTCCACTGCAACCTCTTCTGTCATCATCTGCTTCTCTACGCCGATTTGAATGTCTGGCCCCACCTGTATCGTAGGGCCCTCTATCTGTTCATATCCAGACGAGGGAAACCATTCTCCATAAATTTGCTGCCATTTTTCTGGTCCCCAAGGAACTTTCACATCGATCACAACCCATGTCGCAGCCGGCACGTACAATCGGGTGAACTTTTCGGGGCATGCCTCAGTTGAAGCAATGGCCAAATAATAGTCGTAATCACCCTTCGTACGTCCAGCCCCTTCTCCAACATTCACATGAGCCATTCCGAATGGTTCCGCGTTATTCAGTGATTTCAGCTCGGCGTACGTGTCATGATCTATTGAGCGCCACACTTGTTCGACACCAGGATGCTCCCCCATCTCAATGGGTGTAACCCGGTTTGTTATCCCGATCACTTGAAAAGCTTCCTTATTCTCGATTCTAAACTTCATCGGTTCGCCTCCTCCAATCGTTAGACGAAAGGTCATTGGCGGATATACTTTGAGCGACTGATTCGTTGCTCTCATTTCTGTAGGTGTCATTCCATGCTGACTTTGAAAAGCGCGCGTAAAAGCATCAGGCGAATGATAGCCATACTTCACGGCAACATCAATTACTTTCACAGTACGGTTCTGCAATTCAAGTGCAGCGAGCGTTAAACGTCTGCGGCGAATATAATCTTGAAGCGAAATGCCTGCCAAGTAAGCGAACATTCTTTTAAAATGATAAACCGAGCAATAAGCACGTCTTGCCAGCTCCTGCTCATCCACTTCATTCTCTAAATTCTGTTCCATGTAATCTAACGCTCTATTCAAATTTTCGAGCACATTCATCTCAATGACCTCCCTTCCCTTCTCCCTTAGAGTAGCAGGATCTACTGCGAATCATCCGACTTATTCCGTTCAACTATTGCAGGGGGTGTTCCACAAATGATCGATCAGAAAATTGTATGTATCCATTGAAAAGCTTTATAACGGAGGATTAACAGCCAATGATAGACTAATAGAATAAGCTGCTTTTTGCCACGCCTATAAATACAACTTATCCTATAGGATTTTATTACAATGATGAAACGGAGGAAATCAAATGTCCCGTCGTAAACAACTCAAGCTTGGCGCTATATTGCATGGAGTGGGCGGCAGCCATACCGATTGGCAGCATCCCGATGTATCGCCTAATGCTAGTATAAATATTGATTTCTATAAAAAACAGGCATTAAAAGCGGAGGAGGGCAAGTTTGACCTTGTCTTCATTGCAGACGGACTGTACATTACGGAAAAATCGCTGCCGCATTTCCTTAATCGCTTCGAGCCGCTCACCCTTCTGTCGGCTATTGGCTCCGTCACTTCCCACATCGGCCTAGTCGGCACGCTCTCAACCTCTTATAGCGAACCCTTTAACGTAGCGAGACAGTTCGCCTCACTGGATCAAATCAGCCGCGGACGTGCGGGCTGGAATCTCGTCACCTCTTATATGGAAGGATCAGCGGCCAACTTCGGCAAGGAAAATCACATTGAGCGGGAAGAACGTTATAAGATTGCGCAAGAGTACCTGGATGTCGTGCGCGGATTATGGGATTCCTGGGAGGACGATGCGTTTGTAGGGGACAAGCAGAGCGGACAGTTTTTTGACCCCAATAAGCTGCACACGCTCAATCACAAGGGCCAATACTACTCCGTCAGAGGTCCGCTTAACATATCCCGCTCCAAGCAAGGGCATCCTGTCGTATTTCAAGCGGGGTCATCAGGGGATGGGCGCGGGCTGGCAGCCAGGGAAGCCGATGCCGTGTTCACGGGTCTCGAATCCATTGAGGACGCCAAAGCCTTCTATGCCGATATTAAGGCCCGGGCAGCAGGCTTCGGCCGCTCTCCTGACGCTATCAAAATTTTCCCGGCTATTGGTCCTGTTGTAGGCAAGACGACCGAAGAGGCCGAACGCAAATATCAGGAAATAGCCAATCTGGTCACAGTAGAAAAAGCGCTTGATTATTTGGGTCGGTATTTCAACCATCACGACCTGTCTCAGTATCCGGCAGACGCGCTATTCGAGGATCTGGATATTTATAACTGGCCGAGCATCCGCAGCGGCAATGAAGTCATTAAGCGGCAGGCCAAAGAAGAGCGCTTGACCTTGCGCGAGGTCGCTCTCCGCGTCGCAACGCCACGCCCTGGCTTTATCGGCACCCCGGAGAGAGTTGCTGCCCTTATTGAACAGTGGCTGGAAGAGGACGCTGCAGACGGTTTTATCGTCGGCGCCGCCGTACCAAGCGGTCTTGACGACTTCGTCGATCACGTTGTCCCCCTCCTCCAAGCCAGAGGCATTTACCGCAAGGAATATGAATCCGATACGCTGCGCGGCAATCTGGGTATTCCTATTCCGGCAAATCGGTACACCCAACCACAATAATAATGTGTGGCGACTGTATAGGACTCGCGTATAGCAGGCCTCCCCTACAGTCGCCATTTAAATAAATTCGCCGAACCCTCGCAAATCACTCCCTACCGGATAAAAAAAAGAACGCCCCAGTCCGTTAAGACTGAAACGCTCTCCCCTCAGCATGCAATGCACTAGGCATGAAGCAGCCCCGTCGTTTGCAAATTCAATTTATAGCTTTTAATCCATATCCCCGAATTATTCCGCTCGTGTTCCGGAATGCGCTCAAAACCAAGATTCTCATATAGACGGACCGCATCCGACATCATATCCGATGTGTTCAGATACAGAAAGTCTTTACCATGGTCTGCGGCTATACGAGCGCAATGCTGGATAAGCGCTGTAGCGACACCCTTGCCTCTTGCTGAAGGATGAACGGCCAGCAAGCGGACAAAGGGGGCACCAGCCCGGCGTTTCACGATATCCGATTCCGTCAAGGATGGCCCAAACAAAAAGACGCTGCCCACTACCTTATTCTCGTACACGGCAAGAAGCTTATGCCAAGCCTCGTTGTTGCGGGCATTTTGCAAAATATCTTCCCTATAGCCTAGCCATACCTCCTCAGGCAAAACCTGCGCATATTGCACATAGGCATCCAGCAGCAGACTTTCGATTTCCGGCAGATCACTAGCCGTCGTCTCACGAATCACTAGTCCTTCGTTTCCCATATAATCACCCCGCTATCGAAAATGAAAGTCTTATACGCGCTCAACCGCATAACGATTCTCTGGAATAGCCAAGCCAAGATTTCCTCTAAACGTATCCGATTCATACTCCGTACGGAAAATTCCGCGCTCCTGCAGCAAAGGTACTACCTGCTCGATAAACTCATCAAAGAAGCTAGGCAGCATGCCGCGAATGACAAAGCCGTCTGCCGCTTCCTCACGATGCCACTGCTCGATCGTGTCGGCCACTTGTACAGCCGTGCCGATAAACGGCGTACGCGGCGTCGCCAGTTCAAGAGCGAGCTGTCTCAGCGTCAAGCCGCCCTCCTTCGCCCGACGCTTAATCAGATTTGTCGTGCTCTGGAAGCTGTCCTTGCCAAGCTCGCCAAGATCGGGAAACGGTTCATCCAACGGATATTGGCTAAAATCATGATGCTCGAAAAAACGGCCTAGATGCTCAATGGCTTGCTCAATGCTCGCAAGGCTGGCAACTTCCTGATACTTGGCCTCTGCTTCCTCCGCCGTACGCCCAATAATCGGTGAAATACCGGGCGCGATAACGATATCATCCGGCACACGCCCATACGTCACAGCCCGTTCCTTCACATCCTTATAGAATGCCTTAGCCTCCTCGATGCTTCCATGTGCTGTAAACACGGCATCCGCGCTTCTTGCGGCCAGATCCTTGCCGCTCTCCGAGGAGCCCGCCTGAAAGACCACCGGCTGCCCTTGCTTGGACCGTTCAATATTCAAAGGCCCTTCCACCTTGAAATATGTCCCTTCGTGATTCAAGCGGTGCAGCTTGCTTGGGTCGAAAAAGACGCCGGATTCCTTATCGCGCACGAATGCGTCTTCCTCCCAGGAATCCCACAGACCGCGAACCACGCTGAGGTGCTCCTCAGCGATTGCATAGCGCTCCGGATGGCTCGGATGCTTGCGGTTATTATGATTTTTCTCAGAGCCTGCAAGCGGCGAAGTGACCACGTTCCAGCCTGCTCTGCCATCGCTGATCAGGTCCAGTGAGCCAAATTGTCTGGCCACCGTAAACGGTTCGCTATACGTCGTCGACAAGGTGCCCACAAGACCAATCCTCGTAGTTACACCCGCCAAGACCGACAGAATCGTAATGGGCTCAAAGCGGCTTAGAAAATGAGGGATCGACTGCTCTGTTATATAAAGCCCATCCGCGATAAACACAAAGTCGAATTTACTGCGTTCAGCCGCAAGCGCCTGCTGCTGATAGAACTTCAAACTTACGCTGGCGTTAGCCGGAACCTCCGGATGACGCCATGCTCCCACATTGCCGCTAATGCCTTGAAGCATTGCGCCAAGCTTCAACTGTTTGCGTGCTCCCATCTGGGCTCACCTCACCCTTCATTTATTAATATTTACGCTTGAACAGCATAAGGCTCTATGCTTGAAGCAGCCTCATATAGAAGCTCAAACGACCGGAATCTCTTCTCTACATCTGCAATATGATTGCTTGCGATAAAGCCATCCACCTGATACTTCTCTTTCAGCTCCAGCAGCTGCTGGCGTACAGAAGCCGGGCTTCCATGCACAACAAAGGACTTTTTAACCTCCGTCGTGTAGGCTTTTCCGGCCTGCTTGGCGAATATCTCCGCCTGCTCAAGGGAAGTGACGTTCACCGTCTGTCCATCTTCAAAAGTAATGCGGACATTGACGCCTTCTCCAGCCAGCTCTGCAGCCTCCTCGTCTGTAGGTGCTACGACAACCGCTATGCCAAGCAGCGCTTCCGGCTGCCTGCCGCGAAGGGCTTGAAACTGCGCTCGATAGGCAGCAAAAGCAGCTGCCGCAACTTCAGGATTGTTATGAATGGACAGTGCATAAGCATAGCGATAACCGAGTCTGGCAGCCAGCTCTGCGCTATCTGCACTGGTGCCGAGCACATAGACCTCCGCCGGCACCGAAGGCAGCGGCGCAGCCTGCAGACCCGCAAGCGGATGCTCTTCACCCGCCGGACCATACAGATACACATCCAGCTCCGCAAGCTTATCCTCCAGCGTCTGCTGCTCCTTGCCGGACTGCAGTGCCTTCGTTGCAAGCGGCATCCCGCCCGGAGCCCGGCCAACACCAAGATCAACTCGGCCTGGCGCCAGCGTCGACAGCACATTAAAGTTCTCTGCTACCTTATACGGACTGTAGTGCTGCAGCATGACGCCTCCAGATCCAATCCGAATCTTAGAGGTGCTAGCCAGCAGATAAGCTGCCAGCACCTCCGGAGATGGTCCTGCGCTGAATGGGGTGCCGTGATGCTCGGATACCCAGAAGCTCTCATAGCCAAGCCGTTCTGCAAGCTGTGCCAGCTCCACCGTATAACGCAATGTATCTTGAGGAGACAGTCCCGGGAAAACAACACTTTGATCCAATATGCCAAGTCTGATTGCCATTGCTAACACTCCTTCTCACCTAGATGAATTTATTGAATGGTTGCATCAAAACTGAGCCACTTTTCACTCAATGCCGCTAGCGTGCCGTCTTCGCGCAGTTCCTTTATTACACCGTCGATCGAATCGGCCAGCACCTTGGAATCCGGGTCATCCTTGCGGAATACATATTGGATATCAGTTGCACTCAGCGGCTCACCTACCGCCTTCAACTGATGCTGCGGATCGACAATATCGAGCGTAAAGTCCGGAGCAATGAAGAAGTCCACTCTGCCGGATGTGACCAGCGTGAGCATATCATTGGCCGCACCGCTCTGATAGACGATTTCGATCGCATTGTCATGCGCTTTATTATAGTTTTCCAGCAGCGTTGCGGCTGCACTGTTCGCTGTTACAACGGCTTTTTTGCCTTTCAAATCATCCAATGATTGAATGGGATTATTGTTGTCCTTGGCCACAATAATTTTGCTCTTCCAGTAAGCGTACGGCAGCTCGTTGAACAGGTACTCCGCCTCCCGCTCTGGATTCTTTTCCAGCTGATGAGCAATCAGATCAATCTTGTTTGTTTTCAAGCTCAGGAACAGATTTGTCAGATCCGAAGTCTTAAATTCGAACTCATATTGCGGCAAACGTTTGTCAATTTCTTTCAGCAGCTCCACATCAAATCCCGTCAGCTCTCCTTTTTCGTCCAAGAAAAACACCTTCGGGAACTTCGTTCCCGTGCCTACTACTACCTTTTTGACGTCCTTGTCCTTGTTTCCCTCGTTACTGCTCTGACCGCAAGCGGACACTGCTGCTGCCAGTAAAACTGCCAATAATAATGAAAAAATGGCCTTTCTCATTCTGCTTTACCCCCTGGTTGCTGTTTAGTATATAATTCCCATTTGATAACTCGGCTTTAAAATTACTCTTTTACAGGACAAAAGTAAATGCTCTGCCCAATAAAGGAGTTCTATTTGTCTATTGAAATTCTCTATCTATGGGAAGAGGCATGTTAGTGGAAGCGTGGTGAGGGACAGCAAAAAGGAGAACGCCCTATTGCTCGTTCTCCTAACATTTGCAAGATATCACTGCTGCATGCCGTCTTCGACCCGCTTCATGAACTCATCAACGGCACTGTAGCCGTGCTGCTTCAGATACCAGTTGTTCGCCGCCGCTTCGATTAAGCCAGCTACATCACGCCCCGGCTGAAGCTGGATTTCAATATGCGGAATTTGAACGCCAAGATACTCTGTGAATTGAGGGATGACCTCAAGCTCATTGTTCAGAGCATTTTCCTGCCAAGGAGAAAGCTCGATATCGAGTACAATTCGCGTTTCATCTTGGAATGCTCTGCGGCCGTACTGGCGCACAACATTTATGAGTCCAACGCTGCGCAAAGCAAGGAATTCACGCGCCGTCACATTATGTGTGCCGAGAAGCGTCGAAGGGCCAAGCTTCTTGAGCACCACGATATCGTCCGCAACAAATCGATGCCCTCTTCTAATAAGGGTATGGGCCGTTTCACTCTTGCCAATTCCCGATTTGCCGCGCAGCAGAATGCCTATGCCTGAGACGTTTACGCAAACACCGTGAATCGACAACTCGGGCGCCAAGGCTTTCAACAGATAACCGTCCAGCTTGGCAATAAACTCGGTCGTTGTCTCCGATGTTCGCAGCAGCGGTATGCCCTCCTGATCGCAGAACAGCGTCAAATAGGGAATCTCCTGCTGTCCTGAAGTCACAATAAAGCATGGCGGATGATATTTGACTACGTTGCCAATATGAAGCAGGCGCTCTTCTACCGTCAGCGTCAATAAATAGTTAATCTCCTTGCGTCCAAGAACCTGTACCCGCTCCATAGGAAAAAAATCAAAATACCCTACAAACTCAAGTCCCGGTCTATGCGTCCGCGGACGGGAAATGACGCGATCCATCCGGTCGGCTCCCGCAAGTACTTCCAATTGGAACGCTTCAGTTAGACGTTTCACTGTAATTGTTTTCATGCGCTCTCCCCTCTCTACAGGACGTACTCCTGCTCATCTTTACAAAAAAAACATAAACTGCCTGTGAAGCAAGGCCGTCAGATTAACTTCCTGACGGCCTTGTTGTCGATATGGTTTCAGCAAAACAATTACTTGTCGGAAATGTCTAGGATTTAGCGTCATTACTCAATAAAAATGGCAATCTCGTGTACTAATATTACCATAAATCCTAGCTTGAAATGCGGGTAAACTATAGGAGCATCCACTTGTACAACGCAGCAATTTGGACACCCGCAAATAAAATAACCTTTCCCAAAAAATTTTTCTTGCTCAATAAACTTTATCCTGCTATTATACAGAGGTATGATTTTGGAAAGCTAATATTCAGTCATGTAGGATCTTTCCAAGCAGATAATCTTTGACCACTTCCACCATGAAGTTAAGGCCATACGGACAGCCGGGTCAAATGCCGATTGGCAACTTTCGTTGCCTTATTGATTGAGTTAAAAGCTCAAATTTTATAAGTTGGTTACTTTACAACCAGTGCATATGCACGTCAACTTGTGAAACGGTCAATAAGAGTGGTAAAAGTAATTATTTGCTATATAGACTCTGATCCTAACATGATATTTGAATATTGAAGGCTTCTCCATGAAACGATGAGTTTTATGGCTGACTGACGAGCACGCAAGAAATTTGTCCAGTCATGTCTTCTAATATGTTAAATATCAAAGCAAGTGTGATGCGCATGAGGCGTGTTTCGCTTGCTTTTTTTGTTGCCGTTTTGCATAAAAAATACTTTATTTGGGTGAGGAGATTGAACAATGGGAAAAGCACTAGTCATCGGCGCCGGAGGCGTAGCAGCAGTAGCAATTCATAAATGCGTTCAAAACAGCGAAGTATTTGAGGAAATCTGCATCGCCAGCCGTACAAAGTCCAAATGCGATGAGCTGAAAGCTAAATTGGATGGCGGCAAAACAAAAATTACGACTGCACAAGTCGATGCAAACAATGTTGAAGAGCTGATCGCTCTGATCAACGAAGTGAAACCGGATATCGTAATGAACCTGGCTCTGCCTTATCAGGATCTGACGATCATGGATGCTTGCTTGGCTACTAAGACAAACTACATGGATACAGCAAACTACGAGCCGGAAGATACGGCGAAGTTCGAATACAAATGGCAATGGGACTACCGCGAGCGCTTTGAACAAGCGGGCATCACAGCTCTGCTCGGCAGCGGCTTTGACCCAGGCGTAACTGGCGTATTCTCGGCTTATGCGCTAAAGCATTATTTTGACGAAATCGAATATATCGACATTCTGGATTGCAACGGCGGCGACCACGGCTATCCGTTCGCAACCAACTTCAACCCGGAGATCAACATCCGTGAAGTATCCGCTAACGGACGCTACTGGGAAAACGGCGAATGGATCGAAACGAAGCCGATGGAAATCAAACGTACGTACGACTTCGCTGAAGTTGGCGAAAAAGACATGTACCTGCTTTACCACGAAGAGCTGGAATCCCTTGCACAAAACATTCCTGGCTTGAAACGGATCCGTTTCTTCATGACGTTCGGCCAAAGCTACCTCATGCACTTGAAGGCGCTTGAGAACGTAGGCATGACTTCTATCGAACCAATCGAATACGAAGGCAAACAAATCATTCCGCTTCAATTCCTGAAAGCTGTACTTCCGGACCCGGCTTCCCTGGGACCTCGTACAGTGGGCAAAACGAACATCGGCTGCATTTTCAAAGGTAAAAAAGACGGTCAAGACAAAACGTACTATGTCTACAATATTTGCGACCACCAAGAGTGCTATAAAGAAGTGGGCTCCCAAGCCATCTCCTACACAACTGGCGTTCCTGCCATGATCGGTGCAGCGATGGTTATGACTGGCAAATGGAATAAACCGGGTGTATACAATGTTGAAGAGTTCAATCCAGATCCATTCATGGAAGAGCTGAACAAATGGGGACTTCCTTGGGTAGAAGACTTCAATCCAGTGCTGGTTGATACATTGCCTGAAGATACGAAAAAGCCGGAGCTCGTTCGCTAAGATGCGGTTCGAGGAGCTACCTACACCCTGTTACGTAGTTGATGAAGCCCTGATCGAGAAAAACTTAAACATTTTGAGCGGTATTATGGAGCGTACAGGAGCCAAGATTATTTTGGCGCAAAAAGCTTTTTCCATGACGACCATGTATCCTCTCATTGGAAAACATTTGAGCGGCACGACTGCGAGCGGTTTGTACGAAGCGCGACTGGGTCAAGAGGAAATGGGAAAAGAAAATCATGTCTTTTCCCCTGCCTACCGCGAAGATGAGATCGACGAGATCGTTTCTATTTGCGATCATATTATTTTCAACTCCTTCTCCCAGCTGGAAAAGTATAAAGCGAAAGCTCTTGCTGCCGGCCGGAAAATAGGCATCCGCATTAATCCAGAGTGCTCGACGCAAGTGGGCCATGAAATCTATGATCCGTGTTCGCCAGGATCAAGATTTGGTGTGAGATTGGAAGACTTCCAGCCAGAACTGCTTGAGGGCGTTTCGGGACTGCACTTCCATACGCTGTGCCAACAGAACTCGGATGATTTGGAGACCACGCTCAATGCTGTGGTAGAAAAGTTCGGGCAATGGCTGCCGCAAATGGAATGGATCAATTTCGGCGGCGGTCATCATATTACAAGAGAAGACTATGACATTCCAAGGCTCGAAGCTTGTATTCGAAGAATGCAAGAAAATTACGGCCTCAAGGTTTACCTTGAACCGGGAGAAGCCGTCGCGCTCAATGCGGGCTATCTGGTTACCTCCGTCCTGGATATGAATCGGAACGGTATCGAGATTGCGATTGTGGACACGTCGGCTACATGCCATATGCCAGATGTTCTGGAAATGCCGTATCGTCCGCCGCTCTTCGGTTCCGGCGAACCGGGCGAGAAGCCGTATACGTATCGACTTGGCGGTCCAACCTGCCTGACGGGCGATGTCATCGGAGATTACTCCTTCGATCAGCCTCTAAAGAACGGCGACAGATTAGTATTTGGTGATATGGCGATCTATACCATGGTTAAAACCAATACTTTCAACGGTATGCCGCTGCCCGCCATCGCCGTGCAAGAAAAAGACGGCAACTGCCGCGTCGTTCGCGAGTTCGGCTATCAGGACTTTAAGACGCGTCTAGCTTAATGAATAAAGGAAGCCTTAACCCTTATATTTCGGGGTTAAGGCTTTTTTCGTTTAATTGACTCGCATCGGAGCTACGATATTTCCATGATATAATTATAAAAAATGTATTTATTATGAAGGAAATTCAGCAGGGAGCGTGATGAAATGCGAAGAGGTAGTCATGCAGCAGTAAACAGGAAAAGACTCGGGCTAATTCCGTCGAATATCAGGATGATAGCCGATGCGATATGATCTTAAGCGTGCAAGGGAGCTCGCTATACGCGTGTGTGTTGCCGCTGGCGCAAGTGAAGCGATGGCAATCTCTCTAGCCGAAGCAACAGTCGCTGCGGAATGTTCGGGTCGGCGTTCAGTTGGATTTGCTCATCTTCCCGATTATCTGGAAGGTTTATTGCATGGTCGCATTAATGGCACAGCAGAGCCTGCGATCTTCTTCCCAGCTCCGGCTCTTATTCAAGTCGATGCCCAGGGAGGCATCGCGCAGCTTGGTTTTGATCGTGCATTCGAAGAATTGCGAATACGGGCAAGCACTTATGGTGTAACCGTATTTTCGTTACAAAACAGCTATACGGCTGGAGAGCTAGGCTATTACGTAAGGAGGCTGGCCCACAAAGGATTAGTAGCGCTGGCAGCAACCAATGGCTCTGCATTAATGGCTGCGGGACAGAGCAGTGAGGCTGTCTATGGCACGAATCCGCTCGCATTCGCCGCGCCTGTCGACAACAGACCACCCTTGGTGATCGACCAAGCATCTAGCGCCACGGCGTTTGTCCATATTCGGGAGGCAGCAAAGCGGGGGGAGATGATCCCCGAAGGCTGGGCTATCGATGAGAATGGACAAACCACGATAGATTCACGTGAAGCAATTAAGGGAGCTTTACTTGCTTTCGGGGGTGCTCGTGGTGCTAATATCGCACTCATGGTCGAAATACTGGCGGCAGGGACGACAGGCGCGAACTGGTCACTTGATGCTCCATCCTTTGAGGAGGGGAGTCAATCGCCTGGTGCAGGCCTGTTTATTGTTGCCCTAAATCCCGAACTGCTCGCTCCTGATTTTTCAGCTCGAATGGCGGCACAGATCGAACGATTGTCCTCCAAAGGTATTTATATCCCTGGCGGCAGCTTTACTGAGGATGAAGTGGAAATCAACCTTCCGTCTTCACTTGTTGCAACCCTTGAGGGATATGGCTTGCATTAGCGATAAGCAAGAGAGGAGCTTGTCGCAGCGCAACAGCTCCTACAGTTCCAATTATTAAAGCAACTGGCTTCCCTGCCGTGCCAGCAAATAAAACATATAATCGGTCGGGACGCCGGTATACCCTTGCTGCCTCAGCATCGCCGTCACATTGCCCCGATGGTACGTCCCGTGGTTGACTACATGCTGCAGGATGTCGGAAAAACGAGTATCGAGACTGCCGTACTTCGGATGGTGAATGGTCATTGCTTTGTCCGGGTCGGGCGTACGCCTCAGCAAATCACGGAATTGTTCGGTGACATCGGCGAACAGCTGCCGCATCTCCTCCACTGTCCTCCCTGTCGCTTCCTCCGTCCAGCCTGGCATCCTCGCAAAAATTTCCTCATTGGGAGCTTCTGCGAGCACATGCATGTAGAGCTGCTCGAACCTATAGATATGACCTAACGTTTGTGCCACGGAAGAGAAGACGCTCGTCACCTCTGCATGAAATACAGCCTCTGGAAGTTGTTCTAAGTGAGCGAACAGCTGATCATTCGCCCAAACATGATATTCATACAATTGATGGGATTGTTGAAGCATGATTAAACACACCTTTCCTTTGTACGTTGTCGTTTGGCTGCTATAGCCTTATCTACATCTTATACAAGGTTCACTGACAAACGATGTCAGTGATTGGAATCCGCTTCATAATGTTTTGCGATTCCGTGTGCCATTTCCTGAATTCGATGCTTCAGCTCGAGCGGCTCCAGAATACGAATGGCCGTTCCGAATGTCAGCATATACATAGGCAGATACTTGTCCATCGTTGGAATATCCAGCAGAAACCGTGCTTCACGATCGGTTCTTTCCTGCAAATAGTGCCTCAGATGCCAATGACCGCAAACCGCGTTGAGTGTGTCCGGCTCTCCCTCTATGCGAATAACGATCAGTGGTCCGTCTGATTCTCTACCCTGTTCCGATTGGTCACGGAAATAAGCAGACGCGGAGAAACGCTCTGGCTTTTCAAAGTACGCTTCCGTCTGTTCCAGCCTTGTGATGCGGTCCACACGGAACGTCCGCACCGCTTGTGAACGATGGCAGAACGCAACAGCGTACCAGAGGTTTCGGTCATAAGCCAACCCATGCGGATCGACCTCACGTTCTTCAGCCTGCTCCACATTCGCTTTGCGATAAGCGATACGAACGGTTCGTCCGTCCTTCTCCGCTTGCTCCAGATCCCTTAACAACGGAACGACGGATGGCGGAAGTACTGGAGCAATTACATCCAAACCGCTTGTCTGACGGGTCAGCTCATGGCGCTGCTCTTCATGCAGCCCGCTTTCCACCTTCTTCAGCGCGCTTTCCAGCTCCTCTGTATAAGGATACCCGGCACCTTGTGCAAATTTGAATGCGTCTACAAGCGCCTTCAGCTCTACGGTGTTGAAGAACAGTGGCGTCTCCTTGAAGCTTTCCAGAATGCGTACGCCTCCATCATGGCCGGATTCTGCAACGACGGGTACACCACTGGCGCATAATGCGTCGATATACCGATAAACAGTACGGACGCTAATCTCCAAACTGTCCGCGATCTGTGCGGCAGTAAGCTTCTTTCCGGATCGCAGCATCCATAGCATGGACAGCATATTATCCCATTTGGCCACCGCGAGCACCCTCTTCTGATTTTCCTATTATTTTACTGAACAAAGCTAAATCATTCAATAAAATGGAAAAATCGCCGTCCGATTCCCGACAGGGACGTGAACAGCGATAGTTATTAGTGCTATCAAGTAAGCAGCGTTCTTTCAAGAACAGCCGGTATCACTTTTGCAAAGCTAGCAGGCCCATTCCTCCAGCAGCTTGCCAAGTCGGTCAAGCTGCTGTTCATTAGCTTCTTTGCAGATCGGCTTAGCTTGTTCGAACTCCTCTTCATTCTCGAAAAATTGACGAAAGGTGACCCTAGTGCGGCCATCGAGTCTCTCAAAGGCAGCCGTTACCCGAAATTTATGGCCGGATAGATGATCTATTAAGACCCGCTCCTGTGGCTCGATCTCAACAAAGACATCGTGGTTAGGATAATCCACGCCATCTGGTCCATGCATGGTGAACAGCCACGTACCTCCCGGCCTCAAATCGCACTCGTGAAACGTATTCGTGAACCCTTTTCACCTATAGTCATGCTCCTGCATCTACCACCTTGCCCAGTAGGTCCAACATGATGTTTGTACCATGTTCCCGGACTTCTAGCGTATCGTGTCCATCAAAGAACGCACCTTGCTCTGTGAAGATCAGCTTCGTACCGCCTTCCACCTTAATAAGCTCGATCGTCGTGATTGAGACAGAGATGCGTATACCATCCGAATCCAGTGTGTACGTATAGACAATACGCTGCTCTGGAACAAGCTCCTGGTAGCTGGCATCGAAGGTGAAGATTGGCCCGTCCGGGGGCCCGCCGTTGCTGTACTCGCGGCCGCCGACCTGGAAATCGAAGATTTCTGGTTTGGAAAACCACTTGGCTTTGGCAATTGGATCAGCCCATGCGTGATAAACCTTCTCCGGCGAAGCGGCATAAGTCCGCTCGACGACAAAAGTTCCATGCTTAACGAATCGGTCTTTCATTGTTTTTCCTCCTTATGTTTCGGAATCCCGCTCTCCTCGGCAAGAAAGTCTCCCAGCAGGTCCAAATGTCGCTCCCAACTCGCTTGCCGCTCAATGACCGGTTTCTCAAATTCCATCTTCATCGCTTGCAGAAGGCTCGTAAAATCTTCAACCGATAACTCTGCCTTGCCCTGCATTAGCTTGGATACATGTCTAAGCTGCTCCAATAGTTTCTGCTGCAGTTTGATTTGTTCATTAATTTGGTTGATCTGCAGACTCAAGATTTCAAGCGGACTGATTTGCCCGCCCGATAAGACCGACTTGATCTCCTCGAGAGGCAACCCCAGCTCCTTAAGCGATAGGATCTGCTGCAATCTCGACAAGTCCAATTCATTGTACAGCCTGTGGCCGGATTCTGTTTGTCCCGACGGGGAGAACAACCCGATTTGATCATAAAACCGCAAGGTTCGCACGGTAAGCCCCGTCAGTTTGGCCAGATCTCCAACCTTCCAATGTCTCTTCATCAACCATCCCCACTCTTTGGCGCTAGCTATGTACCGGTAGCTCTATTGTAAAACATTACGTAACGTAAGGTGCAAGCGGAAACATGACGCTCTGCCAGAGTTTTTTCACCATCTACGCTGGCTCTATGAAGAGAAAAAAAACCATCAACGATTTATTGGTCGTTAATGGTTGTTGGTAACTAATCTCCGTTTTGAATTAGCTTTAAAAGAACTACAATCGCTTCCGCTCGTGAGGCTGTAGCCATCGGTGCATATTTATTGCCGCCTCTTCCTTGTACGATTCCTTGCTCAGCGATCTCCTTAATTGCTCCCTTGGACCAAGCCGGAATATCCGCATCGTCCGCAAATGTTGTCACTGCAGCTGTCTCAGGCTTCGTATGCTGGACATTGGCCAGCATGACTGCCATTTCAGCACGTGTAATGAACCCCTGAGGGCGGAAGGTACCGTCCGAGTAACCGTTAATAATTCCTTCCTTAACCGCCAGGGCAATATAATATTTCGCCCAATCCCCAATCGCTTTATTATCACTGAATTGCAATTGCGCTCCTTCACCTTGAATATGAAGCGCCTTAACCAGCAATACTGCAAATTCCGCTCTTGTAATTGGAGCATTAGGCCGGAATGAGCCATCGGAATATCCGGAAGTAATGCCTCTCGATGCTGCCTGAATAATTGCAGATGCAGCCCAATGCCCCTCTATGTCCGTAAACTGCGGAGACGTTGTCCCGCCATCCGAATTTTTACGAACGGCCAGCACAGCAAACTTGGCGAACTGATTCGTTTCCACAGTAACACTATTGCCCTCAACAATACCGCCAAGCTCTATCCATTTCTTATTTAGCTCATCGTAATAGAAAATAGCGGGCTTCTCGTTTTTATTGATTAAGGCAGAATCAAAATTTAGTGTTAGCAGCATTTTTTTCATGGCATTACCTGATGATTTTCTCAACACTTCGTAAACCGGGCCAACTAGCCGTTCGCCATGATTCACTAGCTTCGTTGTGTCGGTGATCTTTCTCAATTGTAATGTTACATCCTGTTCAAATGCGCCGCTCGGAATGGAAAGGCTGATTTCGCCAGTACGTGTGAAGCTTCCGAATTGCCCCGCTTTTATTATGATCTCATCATAATCCTTCGGTCCGGTATCACTGCCACTGCCGCCAGTGCCTCCGCTGCCTCCATTACCGCCGCCAGGTGACGGATTTGCCGCTATCGTGACGGTTACCGTATAGCTCTTTGTGCTGCCATCTTGAGCAATGACGGTATAGATTACTGGTGACGCGAAGTCGTTCGCGGTCACTCCACTTGTCTGAGCGACAATTCCTACCTTCACTGTTGAGCCTGCCGAATTGCTAAACGTCGCCACTAATGCGCTAACGTTTGTTCCGTATGGTAAGGTCAGCGCTACATTGTTGCCGTTAATAGTTCCGACCACCACAGGTGTCAGTTCAGCAAAGCTGAACGACGTCAGTTCCTTTGCTGTATTTGATGCTATCGTAACCGTCACCTTGTAGTTCTTCGTGCTACCATCTTGAGCAATGACGGTATAGATTACTGGTGACGCGAAGTCGTTCGTGGTCACTCCGCTTGTCTGAGCGACAGTTCCTACCTTCACTGTTGAGCCTGCCGCACTGCTATACGTTGCCACTAATGCACTAACGTCCGTTCCATAAGGCACGGTCAGTGTTACGTTATTGCCGTTGATTGTTCCTGTTACTGCAGGTGTCAGTCCAGCAAAACTGAACGATGTCAGTTCCTTTGCTGTGTTCGATGCTACTACAACATTCACCGTGTAATCTTGCGCACTTCCATCCTGCGCCGTTACGGTGTAAACTACCGGAGACGTATAGTTATTTGCAGTCGCTCCACTCACTTGAGCGGAATTGCCTATCTTAACTGTTGAACCCGCCGAACTGCTATACGTTGCCACTAATGCACTAACGTCCGTTCCATAAGGCACGGTCAGTGTCACATTATTTCCACTGATCGCTCCCGTCACTGCAGGTGTAAGACCAGCAAAGCTAAATGACATCAATTCTTTCTCCGTGTTTGATGCTATCGTAACCGTCACCTTGTAATTATGCGTACTTCCATTCTGAGCTGTCACGGTGTAAACCACCGGAGACATATAGTCGTTTGCAGTCAATTCACTCACTTGAGCGGCATTGCCTACCTTAACTGTTGAACCTGCCGAACTGCTAAACGTCGCTACCAACGCGCTAACGTCCGTTCCGTAGGGCACAGTCAGCGTCACATCATTGCCGCTGATCACACCCGCTACTGCAGGCGTCAGTCCAGCAAAGCTGAACGACGTCAGCTCGTTCTCAGTGTTCGATGCTATCGTAACCGTCACCGTGTAGGTCTTAGTTGTTGTACCATTCTCCGCAGTTACCTTGTATAAGACAGGCGATGTAAAATTATTAGTCGTTACACCGCTAGTCTGCGTCACGCCTCCCACTGTTACCGTAGATGCAGCTGAGTTTGCAAAGGTCGCCGCCAGCTGTCCGACATTCGTTCCGTATGGAACGGTCAGCGAAACATTCGTTCCATTAATTGTCCCGATTACTGCAGGCGATAAACCTTCAAAACTAAACGACGTCAAGTCACTTGCTGAGCTCGCGCTTCTTGTCAAAGCAATCGTATAGGTTCGGGATGAAACACCATCTTGAGCAAGCACTTTAATCTCAATCGAATTGGAGCCGGTAACTAAAGGCAAAGCCGTGCTATCTGCCCCGCTTATCACAGCAACCGGATCACTTCCGTTGACCGATACTGTAATTGTCGCACCTGCAAAAGTTGCCGTAGGCTTTACCGTCACACTAGCGTAACTGCTCGCCGCCGTTGCTGTATAGGAAGCACGAGTAGAAGAAAAGGCAGGATTAAGCGCTCCGGAAGATACCATCAGTCCGCTTAATGTTGTAACCGTACTTGCGGCACGCGTTACAGAAATCGAATATCGTTTAATCGTTCCATCCTGAGCCGTTACCGTAATTTCTATCGTATTAGCTCCTACGTTAAGGGCAAGCGCCGAGCTGTTTTGACCGCTTGTTACGGATACAGCAGTGCCCCCATTCACGCTAACTGTCACTGCCGCCGTAGAATCCGCTGTTGTCGGGCGTACCGTAACGCTGGTAGTCGTATTTGCCACACCTGCAGCGGCATAGGATGTCGTAGCAGCGGAGAATGTCGGGCTTAGCGCTCCCCCAGTTGTCGTCAACGCGCTCAGATTAGCATTTGCACTGCCGGCAGCTCTTGTCACCGTCAGTGTGTAGCTTTTCGTATTTGTTCCATCCTGAGAAGTAACCTCTATCGTAATAACCGTGCTTGTACCTGCTGTAAGTGCAATATTTCCGCTAGGCTGACCGCTAGTAACGGCAGTACCGTTTATTTTAACGGTGGACCCGGCATTGCTGACAGAAGGGATAACGGCCAGTGTAGACGTTGTATAGGGAACGCTGACCGAATAGCCTGTCGTCGCTTCTGCGAATGCGGGACTAAGCGTACCGGAAGATAACGTTATATCACTGAGCCCGCCCACAGACGGATCGGCCCGCATTACGTTTAACCGATACTCAAGACTATTGTAGCCGTCAACCCCCTTAACGGTTACGACGACCGGATTGGAGCCGGAAGACAAATTCGCGCCTCCGCTCGCGGTCACAACAGCTGAAGGATCAACTGCGGTTCCCGAGATGGTAACGCTCTGCACATCAGCCGCCACACCTACGGTAAGTGTCCGCGATAAATTATCGAATGCGGATACGCTGCCAGCCGCACCTGTATTACCCGTAACCGTCAGACTAGTAAGCCATAACGGCAGCGGCGCACTGCGCAAATAAGGCGTCGTTGTTGAAGCAATGCTCCAGATACTGCTGAAATCCCAGCCGCTGAAGCTGCTGCTGGATTTCATCTGCGCTGTCGTATATCCTGTCAATCCGGTAGCCGTACCTGAGCCCGCTCCCAAGGTTTGGCCAGTCGTCGTTGTATTCCAATATCCTCTTGTGAAGGTTGAGTTTGTCCGAGTGCCTACCAGACCGCCAACAGCACTGCTTCCTTGAACCTTCCCTGCAGCGTATAAATTCGTATAAGTTCCTTGATTGCTGCGGCCAATTAATCCGCCAGCGGAAGCCGTATCCGCTTTTACTTCCCCTATAGCAAAGCTATTCGAAATCATTGAGCCAACCGCTTCGCCGACCAAACCGCCAACCTTGCTTAAGCCGTGTACATTCCCCTCCGAATAACTGGTTTCAATCGTGGAATAACCCTGTCCGACCAAACCGCCAACCGCTTCGCCGCTGCCCGTGACCGTTGCAGTGGAGCTGCTGGCCTTAATCGTTCCGCTATGAAAGCTTCCGACAAGTCCTCCCACATTATTATTTCCCACAGCCGAGCCCGATGTCCGTACATTTGTAATCGTGTTGGAGTTATGAAGCCCCGCAAGGATGCCAACATCGTTCCCTCCAACTACGTTAGCCTGCACAATGCTCAAATCGGATACGCTGCCGAGATAAATATATTGGAATAAGCCTATTACGTTTTCACCCGGTCGATTGATCTTTAGACCTTTAATTACATGTCCATTGCCTTGCAGAATCCCTTCAAAATAAATCGGTTCCCATCCATCGCCGCCATTTGCCGTTGCGTAAGCGGATAGATCTATATCCGCAATAAGCCGGTAAGCTTTCTGATAATCGTTACGGATATCATTAAACTGGCTGGCACTCTGGATGAGATAAGGAGAAGCCTCCGTCCCGTTGCCTCCCGCAAAACGATTTCGTTCAATCGTAAGCGTATACGTTCGGGTTGTCCCGTCAGATGCTGCCACTCTGATTGTTGCTGTGTTATCTCCCAGATTGAGAGCAGTTCCCCCTGTAACCGTAAAGGTAGCATCAGGATGATTAGGTGTTGCCGTTATCGTCACAGATGTAGTTGCGTTTGGAACGACTGCTCTATAAGAAAGCGTATTGCCGCTGAATCCGGCTATTGGAGCTCCGTCAATCCGCAAGTCTGACAAGCTGGCGTCGGAAGACAAATTAGACGAAGCGAGTTTATGAATCTGGATAGCGTAAACTTTGGAAGATCGTACTCCCTTAGAATCTTTTATTGTGACTGTTGCCGCATTGATTCCTGTAGTAAGTCCATTCATTCCAGAGACCTCTACAATTGCTCCTGCATTGGCAACAGCCGGAACAGCTGTCAGAGAAGTTACGCTGCTGGTTACACTCAAATCATACTGGTAGATATGAGGCTGCCAGGCAGGTGCGATATTACCCGCCGTTCCAGCGTTTGGAGTTAAAGTCAAATTGTTCAGCCATAAAGGTGCATTACCGCGCAAATAGGGATAACTCTTGCCCTCGGCAATTGCCCATTTGCTACTGAAGTCGAAGCCCCCGTAGCTAGAAGCTTTGAGCAAGTTGATTCCCGAAATTCCAGTAATGCTCCTCGCACTAAAGCCAAAAGCCCACCCATAGGCATCAGTATTCCAATACAATTGATTGGATGTCCAGTTGTACGTATATCCGGCAAATCCGCCCACGTTGCTGTTGCCAGTTACGGTACCTGCGGAGTAGGACTGGCTAATATCAGATTCGTAAATATGACCTGTGAACCCGCCGACTGTCTGATTCCCGCTAACCTTACCTAGCGCGAAGCTGTCCCGGATGACGCTTCCAGCATAAGCCGTCCCTATCAGTCCGCCCGTTTCGTTAGCCCCTGCAACATCTCCCGAGGCATAACTGCGTTCCACCGTTCCCGAGAACAGAAATCCGATTAGTCCGCCGGTATACATATCGTGTCCCTCAACATTGCCCTCGGCGTAGCTGTCTGTGATGGAGAAGGTATTGGTCGAGTTGGAGACAGCCCCAATCAACCCGCCCACATGGCTGCCATTTCCTTTAACAGATGCGGCTGCCCCCGATACCTGCACCTGTGAATGCTGAACATCTCCGGCCAGGCCTCCAACATGAGAGCCTCCCTCTACATGTCCAGAGACATGTACATCTTCTATGGTGCCCATATACAGGCTGCCGGCTAAAATACCAGTATTGTCATTGCCTGTGACGTCAGCCTGCACAATACTCAAATGACTAACATTACCCCTGATATACTGGAATAAACCGATATTGTTTTCATCGCCCCGATGAATAGACAAGCCTGTAATCCCATGACCCCCACCATCCAGTTGACCTGCAAAATAACCTTCAATCGGCCGCCAGCCCCTCCCTCCTTCCGATGAGGCGTATGATGATAGATCAATGTCCTGAGTTAGCCTATAATAAGCATTAATATTATTACGGATCTCATTAAATTGGCTGGCATTCTCGATTAAATACGGAGAGCCGGGAGTGCCATCACCGCCTGCGAAGCCCGGAGCTGCCTGAGCGGGATGCAGCGGGATAGATACTATAAACATGATCCCAATTAACTGAATGAGCAAAACGCGATATATTCGCTGTACTGAAAACCTCATTTTATTAAACCTCCATATGTACTTTTTAGTAGATACAATAAACGACCCAGGTAAAATGATGGTAAAATCCCAGCAAAAAATAGGATAAGAATCTTCCTTATCCTTCTTAAAGAACCGGGGCGTGCATATAGTTACTTTCACCCCCTTTTACAAAGAATATATAGAAATAAAAAACGGCATTCCTTTGTCATAAAAGGAATACCGCTCTCTCTTGCCACCTTTATATCGCTATTTCACCGTCCTGACTGCTTATTTATTCTACCTTTATTGTATGAACTCCGAATTTCCTGATTTTCTCCAATTGCTCTCTCGTTAATTTCACGCCAGCCGGAAGCAGGACCATGCCCGTGGGCGTTGTGACCTTTGCAGCCAGAACATTGCCTGGAAAAACCTCTCTAAGGGATACCGTTTTCGCCATTCATAATCTACCTTTCGCTAAAAAATTTCGTTCTCGCGGAACGCATAAGGTACATGATAAGAATGGGAGGTAAAATGACGGTAAACTCAAGAAAATAAGCATGAGATTATTCCTCCATTACGATTAATTGAAGATACTGTTAGGAAAAGGGAAAATGAGTAATTGAATCAATTCTTGCTCATAATCGATGCTGAAAAATATTTACCTTTAATTTCTTTCACTTTCGCTTGGCTTACTCTACGATTCAAACAAACTAAATGTTTCCAATAACATTATAAAATTGTATCATTTAATTAATGACATAAATCCCAAAGGAGTCCATATGAAAACAGAAGAACGCTCGCCCGCTGGAAGTATCATCTATCGTCACCAAGCATCAGACAAACCCTTCACTCCTGCTCAGGGTGATACGGCTTCCATTGATCTTATTTCGGAGCATGTTGAGAAGCATATCGGACCTATTGAATCTGTTTATCATGAAATAATCTCCGACCTTATTCATCTTGATATATTATTCGTCCCTCCAACCAAAGAGAGAGACTATATGACATTAGTTACATGCGGAATGAGTAACCTGCCTATGACTGTTCCCGAGGGCGCAGAGGCATTCCGTTATGCTGAGCTTATGATTTGTCTCCCTGCTTCATGGAAAATATCGGAGGAGAGCTTCAAGAGTGAAGAGCATTATTGGCCAATTAGAAGCCTAAAAACACTCGCCCGCCTTCCGCACGAATACAACACATGGCTATATGCCGATCATACGATCCCCAATAATAACCCTGTTGAGAACTATGCTAAAAACACCAAGTTATCGGGTATGATGCTTACCCTCCCCACTGCAGTAGAATCGCCGAATGAATTCTATACACTTGCAATATCACCGGACAAGGAGGTTCATTTCTTCAACCTATTACCGCTTTATAATGAAGAGATGAACTATAAGCTCAAGCATGGCGCAGATGCCTTGTTAGAAAAACTCGATCAAGCTGGTATAAACCTGATTGTCGATCCAAGCCGTAAGAACACCTGCAAAAAACGATTTGGTTTGTTTTAATCAATATGTACAAAAAAAATAGAGCATCGGTGTTGCGAACACCATGCTCTGTTTTCAACTAAGTAGATAACTAACGGACGCCATGAATACGTATCCCTGCAGGCTTGCCTGCAAGTATGTCGGCATTGCTATCATCTACAAATACAGCACTCGATTCAGGACAACAAGCCCATAATCCCGTCAGGGAGCCAAAGCCATCTAACTATCAATACGACGGCGAGTACGATCACGCCTATGATTACATTTTTCGTCCCCTTGCTCATATGAAGCCTCCTCCCCTTCCAAAGTCCGTTAGTAAGGCTACTTGTCAAAACGTTTGCCGCCGTAAATGAAGAAGACTAACAATGTGGAGAGGATCACCCATACGAGCAAGTTGCCAAGGCTCAGCCAGACTTGCTTTATTCCCTCGTCTAGAAATATGGCCGACAGCCCCTGCATGAAGTGATAGGAAGGGATGAAGCTAATCACATCCATAACGAAGGAGACCTTCAGCCCCGGCGCAAAAATGGGGCCAAAAACAAAAAACAGCAGAATAGGAAGGCCCACGATGGACGTCTCGGACGCCGTTCGAGAGATCAAGCCAATTGATGTGCCCAAAGCCATGAAAACAACCAGCAGGAGCAGAATAAATAAAGCCAGGTAACCTATATTTATCGCCGGAACTCCGGTAATAAACATACAGACAATCATGACAGCAATGGTATACACGGTGGTCATAGCGCTTTTACCCAGCAATACCTCCACCGGCGAGGCCGGAGACAACATGAGTGCACGCAGTGTGTTCTTTTCCTTTTCCTCTGAAATCATAAGAGCCTGAACAAAAGCACCAACAACCGCGATTGCAATCATGATGGGCACAGTGAAGCTATCGATGGTATTGCCTTCAGACAGTGCATTTTGGCCTTTCATTAAGATGGAGAACACAATAGGCATGCCTGCCATGAGAAGAATTTGCGGGTTCTTAACGGAATCCTTCCACTCCTTCCCGGCGATCGCGAGCATTCGGTTTAGTGAAAATGTCATTCCAGGCCCCTCCCTGTCAATTTTACAAAGATATCACCGAGCGTCGGCTCATTGGAATGAATCGCCAGCAGCTCTCCGCTGCAGATCAGCTCGTTAATGCGGGTTGCCCCTGCTGCATTCTGTCCTACGATTTCCAGACCTTTCGGCGTTGTGAGGGTAATGGTCTGATCCCCGTGCTGCAGTCTTAATTGCAAAGGAGTATCCAGGGCGGAAATTTCCCCATTGTTCAAAAAAGCAACACGATCACATAACGCCTCCGCCTCCTGCATGTTGTGCGTGGTCAAGAAGATCGTCGTCCCGTCCCGGTTCAGCTGCCGCAGGGTCTCATGAATCTGCAGGACATTAACCGGATCGAGCGCAGAGGTCGGCTCGTCAAGGAATAGAATCTCCGGTCGGTGAAGAATGGCTCTGGCCAGCGTGACTCTCTGCTTCATCCCCTTGGACAACTGATGCACCAACGTATTCCTGTCAGTTGAAAGATTGACGGCTTCCAGCACGCCGCCAACTGACCCTTCAGGTACGCCATACAACCGGCAGAACAGAGCTAAATTGTCATAGACGCTTAGACGATCATACAGGCCGCTATTATCTGTCAGAATTCCGATTCGACCGAGAAAATTTGCATTGCGGCTGCGGTCCGGAGCTGATCCAAATACCGTTACCCTTCCGGATGTAAATCGCAGCTGAGAAGTCAGTATTTTCACCGTCGTTGTCTTTCCAGAGCCGCTGGGGCCGAGAAATCCGAATATTTCTCCTTTCTGCACTTGAAAGCTTAGATTCTTCAGCGCCTGCTTCTTTTGATACATTTTCGCAAGATGATCTACCTCGATGATGCTTTCCATGACGTTCACCCACTATTGCTTAGTAGCCCTTTCAAGCTCACGGCAAGATTATCGCGAATAAGGCTACAGAGCAATAAATCCCCCTTGAAAAGCGCAGTCAGGGGGATGAACGGAGTCATATTAGGGTTAAAAATGCGGACGTTACAGCCCCATAATACTCTTAATTTCTTCGAATCGATTCTTGGACATCGGGATCATCGACTTCTTGTCGTCACGGAGGACCAGGCTGTAGCTGTTGCGTGTCCAAGTAATCAATTCGGATGTATGATTAAGGTTTACGAGGTAGGAACGATGGCAGCGGTAGAATTGATAAGGGGCAAGCTTGTCCTCCAGTTCTGTCAATGTCCATGCTGTCGTGAGGTCGCCTAAGTTCGTATGGATATGCGACAGCCCATCGCTGCTTTCAATGTAATAAATGTCCATCGGGTCCACGAAGACAAATTTGTCGTCCGCTTTGATCATCAGCTTTTCCAGCTTGGCTACCTTTACACGTGAAACATTTTGATCGCTTTCTGAATTGAGTTCTCCTGTCCCTTGCACAGTCTGTTCAGAGGCTTCCGGTTCATCCTGCGTAGTAACCGGGTATAGTCCTCCCTCCGTTAATCTGTAAATATGCTCGGAAAGGAACATGGCCTGCTCCATCGTCGAGCATGTAACGAGTATCGCCTTGCCTTGATCGACGAGAGTGTTGATCAATTTTCTGAGGATAATACAGCTCTCGAGATCGAGATTTTGCTCCGGGTTCTCCCATATGACAAGCTCAGGATTGTGGATGAGACTTCTCACCAAGTTAAGCAGCCGTTTCTCGGAATAACTCAGTCTGGAAATTAATACCTTGGCATGGCCTTCAAGCCCCACTAGGGCCAACAGTTCGCTGGCGGGCACTCGAGTCGTATATAGTCGTCCCCAAAAGGTCAAATAATCGGCTACCTTCATTCGATTATATAATCCGTCATCTAAAAAATAGCAGCCAACACGCTCCACAATTTCAGAACGGTTCAGTTGCAAACACTCTCCGCGGTACAAAGCCTGAATCCCAAGCGAAGATGGCTCGCCCAGAACGGATCGAATGAACTGGCGGCCATGCTCATAATTACACTGCACCACCGCACACTGTCCAGCCATCAACTCCAGTTCCACTGGTGATGATGCAGCACCGCTTTTCCCGGTCTCACTTTGTATTTGCAATACGGTCATACGTTTCAGCCTCCTAACATACCCATAGCCAACTATTAAATATAGCATTACTCAATATATTCCGATTGTAACCTACAATAGAAGGCTGATCCACATACTTCCATGGTTCCAAATCGTTACTGAGAAAAGAAAGGGCACCCGAATGGGTGCCCTGCATTGAAATATTTTACCCTCCATTTAACACCGGCGACCCCGCGCTAGCTTTATTGATGAACATAATCGTGGAAATACCTTTTTGCCGGTGTGGATCAGGTACTTTCAACATACCTAAGTCAACCAAATGTTTGAGCACGTAAGCGCGTATTGTTCCGGATGCCATGCTGTTCTGAGCCCAGTAACGCACGTATTTATGCGCATGTTCGGGCTGGCCATTGAGCTGCAATTGATAGACAGCCTGATCCAATTTCGCGGCAGCCTCTCTTATTCGTTCGGACGGTTGTGGAATCGCGGTGTGCAGACGTTCTCCTGTTTGCTTATCTTTACAATAAACAATATTGGCTTCAAGTCCAGACTCCGTTCGAAGGAGATACTGCTTGTCATGTAGACGCCGATAGGCATCGATGTTCGTATGGTTTTGCGGCAAATCTCCATTAATTACGTGCATGAGGCTGATAAAATCTGAACTCAGATTGTCTCTCCAGCCGCCCTGTCTGCCGGACCACCACGTATCGGTCTGCCACGCTTTTAACGACAGCTCATCGGAATTCCGGTTCATATCGCCGCAAAAATAATAGATTTCCCGGTCATAGCTTACATCGAACTCTCTGTTGATCGTTGCATAGGCGGCATAATGCCCGCCATCTTTACGGCTGACTAAAACGTCTTGATCGCTTACCTTCACAAGTTCATTGAAACTCAGCTCTTTTCCAGCATACGGAATGAGGCTCCACAACAGCAGATTGGTGTCTCCGCCTGGGATATAGACACCGGTTTCTTTGAATTGTTCAGCGATCGGAAAAAAGAACTTAAAATAATGCTCGACAGCAATCTCCGCATACTCTTCGTACAAGCGGTGCAATGCCTCACTTTTTGATTGGGACGGTTCATCAATGTACATATTCGTACGATATTTAGCGCCCGGTAGTTGATCCAAGAAACCGTATTCCTCAAGAGCTTCGACTTCATCCTCGATGAATACAGGTGAAATGCCTAGTTCCTCAGCAATTTCTTTGATCGTTAGCGGCTTGTGATAAGCGGAAAAAGCGATGTTTTGTCTAATCGCCGTCGCCAGAAAGTCGGCAGTATCGCCTTTGTTGCCCGGAGATCCGCTATGTCCTAAACTTGTCATGCGGATCGGATTGATACCAAGATTGCCCATTGATCGAATGGTGTTCATCTTGTGTTTCAGCTCCTTTTTCGCTTCGAATAGGTGCCATTTAACCGTTCCGCCAGATAGCCCCATCGCAGCTGCAATTTCGCTAATTTTCATACCACCATAATAGTACTTGACTACGATTTCTCGTTGCTGGTGAGATAAAAAAGCGATTTCCCGCCGCAATGCGCCAGCTGTCTCTTGACGGATGATCCTGTCGAAGCCCTCGTCCTTGGACAACACCTCTGTGTCATCTATCCGCAATTGGTTGGATGCTTTTACTTTCTCACCAACGTATTTCGCCCACACATAATGCGCGATCTTGAAGACGTAGCTGTTCAAGTCAAGAAACTCCGCCTTTTTGAGAAGCGTCTGGTATACCTCCAGCGTCATTCTTCCCGCCAGCTCCTCGGCTTCAGCGATCTTGCTCGTTTTGTTCAAAGCAAATCCATACAGCGGCTTGATGTAATCCTTAATGACACGGTCAGCTTGTTGTTTATCCATGACTTAAAAGCTCCTTCTTTTCGGTAGCACTCAACTAAATACTGCTTCGAAAACGAAAAAGGTTGGGCAGCTTAGTAAAAAAACTTAAATATACTCTACTGAATTTAATTTGACATCAATAACTCAAAAAACTCTTCAAGGGTACTTGCTACTTTTTCAACTTCTTCGAACTCAGGCTCATACCCACGTACAATAGCACCTCTATCATTTGTTAAACTAATTGCATAGAAAGAATATCCGCCATCAACGGACATAACGATTGGCAGGTAATGATCCCACCACGCAGATATTTCTGATTTCCATATGTCATCATCCACTGCTGCTTCTAAACTGAGCAATTCATATTCATTCCATTTAAATGCATGATCTGAGCGATTATTGAACTCATTCTCGCAAATAAACCAAGTCTTCTCATCTGGTGTAATACACGTTTCAACCGCACTTAAAAAATCTAAATATTCACTTGGAATGTCTTTATATCTAGATGTAATGCTGCTATTCAAGTTTAATTGAGACTCCGATTTTTCGATGATATCCCAACGGTTTTCTTTAGCCCAAATCATAAATTCGGTCATTTTTTTATTCATATTCATCACCTTCTAATCTTTTTCTTTTCAACATTCTATATTCTTTATGAAAAAACAATCCCCTTTTTTTGTATGGATACATGCTGCCCAATAGCTCAAAACCGCTTCAAAATTTAAACTCTCAATTTAACGGCACTATCAGCAAAAACAAAAAGCGGCCCATAAAGG
Organism: Paenibacillus radicis (ex Gao et al. 2016); assembly: GCF_014641555.1. Lineage (GTDB taxonomy): Bacteria > Bacillota > Bacilli > Paenibacillales > Paenibacillaceae > Pristimantibacillus > Pristimantibacillus radicis. Next base: position 139,302 of record NZ_BMHY01000005.1, on the reverse strand, counting down.
CCGCCATTTCATCCGAGGATCGCACTTATTTTTTCCCAAGAAAGCTTTCAACAATAAAATCCAGTTGAGCTTCCAGCGATACAGCATCATTATAGTAAGAGCCTTCAGCGTTAATAAAAAACACACGATCTTGTTTAACTGCAGGGAGGTTCTTCCAAATACTGCTGCCGTATACAACTTCCGGGTCGCCATTATCCCAGCCCCAATTGCTCGTAAAAATATAATCGCCCGCATAATCCGGCAGTCTCTCAAGTGACAAGTGAATAACGCCTTCACCTTTAGCCAAAATTTCATCCTGAATAAACTTTGGAGCCTTCAAGCCAAATTCTTTATATAAAATTTCCCCGCCTCTGGCGTAAAAATCGCCAAATGCATAAATTCCGCTCGCATAAGGTTGAAGGATAGACACGGTTTTATCGCCTACGACTTGTGTAATTTGTGGTTTGTATTCATTGATTTTCTCATCCCAATTTTTCAACCAATCCTGAGCAGCCTGCTCCTTACCTGCAATTTTACCGTACTCGAGCATCAAGTCTTTGTAAGAATATTTCCCGTATTCCAACCGGACCACCGGAGCAATCTTGTCCAGCTCTTTATAGACCGGTTCCAACTCGGCGGCTGCGACTACAATAATAAGATCAGGCTGCCAGCTCAAAATTTTCTCCGGCGAGAATGAAATGTCTACCGATTCGACTCCGTCAAGCATCCCATCCAAGAAAGGATTCTTCAGCAAGTCAGCTTGAACCCCTACAGGTTTAACGCCAAGCGCTAATAAATTGCCGGTAAAACTGCCTGTCAAATCTACAATATGCTTGGGATTCATAGGAATGACTACCGTACCTTGACTATCTGTATAGGTTTTAGTCGTTGCATCCGGGGCCGTATTTGCAGAAGCTTGTCCCGCAGACTGCTGTCCCGACACGTTCGTTCCTTCCTTGCTGGTACTGATATTTCCTGTGCTTGAACCACTAGAACATGCAGACAACAATAATGTAAAACATAATAGCAATGTAGCCGCAGCCATAAAGCCTGAATGGTTTCCTTTGGACATGCGTGAATCTTCCTTTCCGCTTATCTGATAATAATTCTCATAGCCATTATCAATATAACGAAGAGGGCGGCTTGACACAATGGCAGATCGGGAACGGATACTTGGCAATTTCAGAACCGGATCTGCACGAAGATGCTTCGTCCTAAATACCGCAGGCGGCATGCCATAATGCTTCTTGAAGCTGCGGCTCAACGTATGCGCATCGGGATAGCCAACCAGTTGAGCAATCTCTTGCAGCGGAGCATCTGTTTCCGTCAAAAGCTGCGCAGCCTTGTCCATACGAATTTGAGTGAGCAAACGAATAGGACTTTCATTCATTTTGCTTTTGAACAGCTTGGTCAAATTCCTCGTACTGCAATCAAACAAATCCGCCAGCATATCGAGTGTTATCGGCTCCATAAAGCGCTCATTCATGAAACGAAGCGCCTGCGAAGCCAAATCGGGACGCATAGGCTCGATACCCTGACGCTGCATTTGCCATAATAGCTCGTGCACAAATTGGTAAAAAAGCATCCTCGCATGGAATTTATCCAACGGTTCCGGCTTCATCCAATCTTCAAATAGATGTCTCGCCTTATCCTGCAGGGATAGCGGATACAGCGGTAAGAAACCATATTGAAGCTGAAACGGCTTGTTCAATGCTATAAACCGCATCCATTCCTGAGAGGCGGGTAATGTCAACGATGCTTTGTACAGGATCAAATAATATTCGAACCGCTCTTCGGCTGTTATATCAAGACGCGCACCCTTTCCTCCATGCAGTATGTGAACCCCATTCACACGATGCGTCTCATTATCCAGCCGAATATTTGCACGGCCGCGAACGGCATATAGAAAAACACTGGCTGGAAGGAAATATTCCCGCAGTACTTCTCCTTGCTCCAGAAGCACATAGCGTACGTCCATTAATTTAATAGAAGCATGGTTCCATAGCGTAATATGTTCATTCAAATTCATCGCAGTGTATCATTCCCTCCAGCCGCAAAACTGCGGTCATTCTCCTTCTTCATTATATTGATAACTATTCTCAGTGTAAATGATTGAAGCTGCGGTTTTGTAAATACCTTGTATAGTAATTCTGCACGTAACTAGAGTAGCGGATGACATTGTGCCGATTAGGTTCCAATAATTACAATATTAACAAGAAAACTACCAGGGTAACCATAGGTGCTCATTGACTAATGGACAGGCATCCTTGCCTGGTAAAAGCCATTCATTACAGCGACTCAGGGGGGTTGAGATGAGCGTTCCAAGCTTTATTCAAATGGGACTGGCTATGATTTTCGGACTAACTGGCCTGCTGAAATTGTATTCTCCTTCTTCAATGAAAAACACGCTTATAGCCATCGGTATACCCAAGCCGCTCAGTTCCGCAGGCGCCTGGCTGGTTCCTTTACTTGAAATCCTGACCGCCGGTTTATTGTTATCGAGTGCAACCGTTTGGATTGGAGAAATCCTTGCATTCTGCTTAATTGGAGGATTTATCTATGCTATTTTCATGGCCCTATACAAGAAAGAACAAATCCAGTGCAACTGCTTTGGGAAGCTGCGGGACGAATATCTCGGGTGGGGTACGATTCTAAGGGTTGTCGTGTTACTCGTCATGAACAGTTACATCACGATTGCAAATCACCCCGCTTCCTTAGCAGCTATAAAGTGGGAGGATTTAGTTCTGTACCTCCTTTCCTGGGCTGGCATATTGGGCCTATATTTGATCGTTCAATTCATTATAAGTGCTCTTTCAAACCCGCAAACGGATTAAAGGAGGCTTTATCTTGTCAGCTATATTCTATGTTTCGTATATCATATTGTGGATGCTGGTCATCCTCTTAACTGCAGCTTGTGTTTATCTTTTAAAAAGAAAACCGGCCAGTCCGAAACAAGATACACCTGTACAAAGTGGTTTGGATGGCATCGGCCTGCCGAAGGGAATCCCCTTTCCGAATGACGGCCGGTTAACGTTGGATGGAGCTGTCCCTCACTTTAATAATGCACTGGTCATTCTCTCCATGACATTATGCGGGACCTGTGAAGCTTTGTATCCGAAATTGCACCGATTCCGTCAACAACATCCGCACATTCCAATCTATATCTTGCTGTTCGCAGATCAGGAAGAACAAATTACGCAAACGGTCGAGAAATATCAGCTTAAGCTGCCTGTCATTGCATGCACGCCCCAAGATACTGAATTTTTTCAAACTCACTTTTTCCCGTTTGGTTACGCAGTTGACCAAGAAGGGCTCGTTGCTTCTAAAAGCAATCTGGATCAGGAAGATGACCTTAACCTTATGGCTTCAGCAACTGTGGAACATGAAAGCCGCTTAGCAAAAGCATGGTAAATCCTCTTATGTCTGCATCCTTGAAAAATGTTGTACAGCAAACACGACTATCCTTGCAGATGATGGTCCGTATGATTCGTATCATGTTCAAACTGACTCCATTCAACATGATCTGTTTAAGCATTGCCCAGATTAGTACCGCCATCATCCCCGTGCTGCAAGTCTATGTAACGATCGAATTGGTGCATCGTACAGAGCGGGTGATTCAAGAAGGATCATCGCAATTAGGACCTGCTTTCGTCATTTTACTGTATCAGCTGCTCCTGTTTGTATTGCAATTAGTGCTGGAAGTGTATGTTGATTTTATAGTTAGCAAAATCAAACTGGTCGTTTTGCTACATTTTGGCCAAGAAGTTACGGAGAAATCTGCCCGGCTCTCCCTGCTTCATTTTGAAAACCATGAATTTTTCGATCTGCTGCAACGAGTTTCAACGGGCTTGGAGCACCGAGGGCTGCAATTTTTCCAGTCCTTTCTGCAAATTGCTAAAAACCTGATTACCATTATCGGCTTCGTCGTTGTTTTGCTGGGATTTCACTGGCTCTTGGCATTCGGGATTCTGTTGTTGATTATTCCATCCTTGTACATCGATATCAAAGAAAGCGGCTTTAAGGTATCTCAGTTTGTGAGACAAACGCCGGGCCGAAGAAGATCCATCTATTTCAATACTCTGCTAACTGAACGGCAATGGGCCAAGGAGATTCGTATCTTTGGGTTATCCGACTATTTCATTAACCAGTGGCGGAAATATACCCAGCAGAATGGTCAAGAGCAAATAGATTTGGAACGGAAAATGTCCATTTTCAAGGTTGCCATCAATGGACTCCTATTGGTTATGGTGACGCTGATAAGCGGATTCCTGCTCAAATTGGCTGCTTTAGGAACGATGACCATTGCCAGTTTTGTAGCATTGATTCAGACCATATTCTCCATTCAGTCAAATTTAAAATTTATGGCCAGCTACATTGCTGGAATCTATGAGCAAGCTTTATATACAAATGATTTGTTCCAATTCCTTGCGATGAAAGAGGAAGAAACCGACGGTACGCCTAAATTACCTTTCCCCGCCTCTTTAGAGCAAGGAATTTCGGTGAAAAATCTAGGATTTGGTTATCCGAACAATGGAAGGCCGATCCTGAGCGATATTTCGTTCGATGTGCGTATTGGAGAGAAAATCGCTATCGTAGGTGAGAACGGTGCCGGAAAAAGCACCCTTGCCAAATGCTTGCTCGGCCTCTATCAACCAACCGCGGGCACGATATCCTACAATGGCATTTCGCTGGATCAGATGGATACGAAAGAATTCCGCGAGCATGTAACCGCTATTTTTCAAGATTTTGCGCAATATCAGCTCACTTTGCGTGAAAATATCGGGTTAGGCCATGTGGAATGGATGCAAGAGGAGAGCCGGCTGCAAATGGCGGCTGCGAAATCAGGTGTAGACGAATTTTTCAATGAACTGTCTGAAGGGTTTGATACCGAGCTGGGACATAAATTTTATGGCGGGCATGAGTTGTCCTATGGTCAATGGCAAAAGATCGCGATTAGCCGAGCCTTCTTCCGCGACTCTGAGATTATCATGCTGGACGAGCCAACCTCGGCTTTGGATCCGATGGCGGAAGCACAGCTGTTTGAACACATCGCTCAGCTAACTCATGGTAAAACCACTTTCTTCATTTCGCATCGATTAGGCATTTGCCGGGCAGCTGACCGGATTCTCGTCTTAAAGGATGGTCAACTAGTTGAGCAAGGAAGCCATGAAGAATTAATGAAATTAGATGGGGAATATGCAAACATGTTCCGCACCCAAGCGGAGTGGTACCAATAATGAATCATCATCCTTATGAAAGGAGGTGAAACATAAATGTATAAATGTTCGTTTGGTTCTTGCCCATTGTCGAGAGCAGCGTATAAATCAGATAATGGCGGCTCGTACTGGTATCAAGTCGGTTGCTGTTAATGGATTCATCGACTTTATAAAAAGAGGTGAAGCATATGTTTAAATGTTCTTTTGGAGCGTGCCCAGCATCAAGAGCATACTTTAGATCAGACGATAATGGCGTGTACTGGTACCAAGTAGGTTGCTGTTAATATAAGTATTCCGAAAAAACGGGTATCCTTTTGGGCAATGTCATTAAGCCTTAACTTAATGACATTGTCCCCTTGGGATATCCGTTTTTTTACTTTCATCTTGACCTTTTACCCGGATAGGCTTTATTTCTGCTGCAATTGCCTACGTTCTACGGGGATCGATAATAGAATGTTCGGTGCCTGACATGTAGGAATCGAAGGCTTCCACCCAGTAATGTTCACTATAGCTGTCTCTGTGCGCCTCTCGCTCAAGAGGTCTGCCAAGCCGCATTTTGACTTAGAAACTGTTATTATTATAGTTGTCCTCTTGTTACTTAGAGTGTTATTACATCACATTTCTTCGTATAAATCTTCTTTCCCTCTCTATGAATGTTGTTCTTTTACCGATATATATATAAGTTATGTACTAGTGATAGTCTTATTAAATCTAATCTAATTATTGTATTATTCGACTATTTATACTGGATTTATATTTTTAGTAAGTCTGTTAAATAAATATTTCTATTAAAACCAAAGGATGATTCTAAATGAAACCTCATGGAATTATGTTCCACCATTTTCATGATGATATACATATTAAAGGACAAGGTTCAATATCTGCAGAGAAATTAGAACAAATGATATATTTCCTGCAAAGGGATAAAGTTATTTTATCAGCAGACGAATGGTACGACAAAGCTCTAAATCATAAATTACACGATAATGAGATTTGTATTACATTTGACGATAATCTAAAATGCCAGTTCGACATCGCGTTCCCTGTCCTGGAACGGTTTAATATTAAAGCTTTTTGGTTCGTATATACTTCTCCGTTTCAAGGAGTTCTTGAGCGAATCGAGGTGTTTAGGTACTTCAGATTCAAGTGTTTTGAGAATATAGACCACTTCTATGATTCTTTCTTTAACTATATTAAACAATCCGAATATAGTTCCCAAATAACAGAAGCACTAAACGGTTTCATTCCTTCGACATATCTCAGCGATTATTCCTTTTATACCGACAACGATCGAACGTTCCGCTATTTACGAGATCATGTTTTGAAGCCTCTCGGGTATAATTTGTTGATGGAGCGAATGTTGATAGATTATAAATTGAATCCCAAATCATTGATGGGCTTATTATGGATGAACAAAGATGACGTGCGGACACTGCATAACAGAGGGCATATGATCGGATTGCATACCCATACGCATCCGACTTTAACCGAGGCATTAAACAAAGAAGAACAAAAGAATGAATACAAAGAAAACTTCGATATTCTTTATGAAATCTTGGGAACAAAGCCCGTTTCCGTATCCCACCCTTGCAATTCGTACAACGAAGATACGATTCGCATTTTAGAAGATTTAAATATTAGATTAGGTTTTCGATCTAATATGAACAACTGCTTAAATTCCATGTATGAATTCCCACGGGAGGATCATGCCAATATTCTAAAACAGATGGAACGTTGGAACCCTAATGTCCTTAGCCACCAATGAATAATCAATAGGCTAGCGTCGGTTATATACCGCCACCAGCCTATTCGCATTATTTTTTGATCATCGCTGCATAGAAGAGGCCTATCAGCTCGGCCGATCCTGATCGGAATCCCCTTTAAATATTAAAGGAACGTATTTCGGATCCGTGCTTTCGTAACTGTATGTAACATCGATATTTCTCTGCACGAAAGGTTCAAAGAAATTAGGAATGATCATAGACGGATAATCTCTTCTATTAATGAATCCACCTGCCTCCAAAACTTCCCCAGGCATACCCACATGAATAAAATCAATGTATTCAGCATCCTGCTCCGCAAGCAATTCTAGGAAGCCTTCCAGACAGCCGCATAATGCATCCGCTAAACCGAAATAATCTACAATCCGAATGCACGTAGCGGATTCTTGTGTACATTTTCTCCAAAATAGGATGCCTACGACATCGGACACCGTATTACAAATCCTGGTTGCTTGATACGTATAAACAGGATGGTGATGGTATCTATTTTCATAATATAGCTTGGATTTGTAAGAAGGAATCGTCCGGATAACAGGACCTTCCAGCTGTCGATATTCTTCCAGTGAAAGACTCGAAAGAACCTTATTCGATGGCGCCGCTTGACTGGAGTAGAAGACGGTATGATCTCCAATTGAAGCGATACTGAAGGTGGTTTTCATGGGATTAATGATCACGTAATGATCAGCAATGCCCGTCACTGCTTTTAATTTTTTGGCTAATCCGATCGCGATCTTGGATTCGCCGAATCCGACTTCAGCGCATGCACGTCCCACTTCATTCTTCATCCATTCGACCATCAAGCCAAGTCCAGGCTCGTCAATGTCAGGACGAATCTTCCACATGCTGCCCCATCTGACCGATTCCTCGATTTCGGGATCAAAATGGCTGGTCAGCGTAACCCCGACCATAGCATGGATTTCCCCGGTTTCTTTATGTTTGGCAATCACGAAATTGTAGCGATTTTTCTCTCGATCATAGTGCTGCCATGATAAAAGTTCAGGAGATCTTACAAAAATGTGATCCTTCTTCCAATAGGTATCGATAAATGCAACGACAGCATCAATGTGATCGACCTGACAAAGCTCAAAGGTATACCGATCTTTGAAATAGGGCAAATATTTATTGAATGGCGTTTGTTTCATACAGGCTTAACCCATATAATCCAGAATATTTTGAACTGTTTTGAATGAGCGAATCGTTTCACCCGCAAGAGGCTTGCTACATTCCTCTTCCATCATCACAATCAACGATAATTTGGCCATGGAATCCCAGCTATCGATCTCGTCCAATACCGTATCAACACTGATTTCTCCTGCTTCCACTTCAAGAACTTCTGCTAGCAATTCCATTTTTCTGCTGATTTCCATCTTATATCCCTCCACAAATAGTTTGTATGCTATTCCTCTATAGACAAGGCGGGGTCGTCATAGAATTCATCCGTATAAATCATGGGCAGTATATTTTCAGCCAACAAGTTTGCGCTAATCACTCCCCACGATAACCCCACTCCGAATCCACTCATCAGCGCTCGGATCTCACCGTGATTATCGTTCCCATAACGATCAACAAGGGATAAGGGAATCGAAGCCCCGCTCGTATTACCATAACGATCGATGCTTATCAGAAGCTGTGCGGGGCTTGCCTGTATCCGTTTGGCAATTTGCTTGAGCATGAAGAGATTGGCCTGGTGCAGGGCAAGGCAATCGTAATCCACAATCGATTTATCCACGTTAAGCAAAAATTCATGCATATGCTTGGGAACATCGGTGATGCTAAAGTTAAATACATCCGTACCTTTCATAATTGGGTAAGGATATCCTCTGTGACCAAGAGCCAATTCTTCCGAAGTCAGCGTCATAGCCCGAAAAGCACCGTTCGGTATCAAAATTGAATCATACCGGCTTCCGTCAGAGCGCAGAGATATTTCGATAGGGCTGGCCTGTTCGGACTTCTCGATCAGAACAGCTGCCGTTCCATCCCCGAACAACAAGGAAGATACGCGGTCTTCTTGCGATCCAAGCTTACTCGACGTATCGCCCACAATGCATAATGCACGCTCGCTATTTAAGCTATTTAAGAGCGAACATGCCGTATGTACACCATAGACAAAACCTGAGCAGCCCAAATTAATATCCATGGCCACGCAGTCGATGGATAGCCCCAGACGTTTATGTAAAATTGTAGCGGTGGCTGGAGCTCTGTAATCCGGCGTCTGCGTTACGTATAGCAGCACCCCGATACTGGAGAGATCGATTTGCTTCGTATCGAGTATTGCTTTTGCGGCCACATAGCCCAAGTCGGAAGACAGCTGCTTCTTGACGGATTGGCGGGAACGTTGAACGCCTACCATTTTGATTGTTTTCTCCACGATTTCTTTGCCGAACTTCTCGGATAATTCTTCTGCAGTAATCTCCTGCGTCGGGGCTGCGCATGCGATGCCAGCAATCTGCAAGTTGTTGAACTTACTGATAAGCATGATTCATCCTCCTTCCACTTTATTGTTACACCAAAACGCTGGCATCTACCGAAACAATATGTCCCGTGATATAACTGGACATATTGCTGGCCAAGAACACACATGCGTCCGCGATTTCTCTGGGCTCGCCCAGCCTGCCGAGCGGAATATGATCGAGATGGGTCTGAAGATGCTTCTCTCCAATCGAACGCATCATATCCGTATCGATCATGCCTGGCGCAATGGCGTTTACGCGAATGCCTTTTGGTGCAAGCTCCTTGGCCGCTGTTTTTGTCAAGGATATGATTGCACCCTTCGTAGCGGAATAAACGAGTTGACCGGGATTTCCCGTGATTCCTACAACGGAGGACAAATTGATGATGCTGCCGCTCTTTTGAGTCATCATAAGCTTGCTAGCCAATTGAAGCAGCTCCATCGTTCCGAAGACATTGACCGCGAAAAGTCGTTCCATCAACGAGCGGCTGATCGTTCCGATGAGCGCATCCTGCATCATACCCGCATTATTGACCAATACATCCAGCCGCCCTGATTCCTTCTTGATTTTTAAAAAGGCTTGCTTGACCTGAGCCGTATCGGAAACGTCAAAATATAAGGGTACGACCTGCACGTGTTCGGAACAATACGAGTCGAGAGAACTTTCTTCGATATCGTTCGCATAGATGAGCTGGGCGCCCTCTTCTACGAATCTTTCCAACGTGGCACGTCCAATTCCTTTTCCTGCGCCGGTAATAAAACAAATCTTATTTTGTAAGAGCATGAATTAACTCCTCTTTAGCAGATTACCTAGCACTTCGATATCGCCATGGCCCGGAAACGCCATTATATCCTGAGGCAATCCCTGTAAATAAGGCAGTGTCACCGAGCGATACACCTGACGGTTTCCGCCTGGTAAACGTGTCACAACAGGGGCTCCGTTGGTCAAGCTATCTCCCGTAAAAACAATTTGATTATCAATCAGGATGCATACACTGCCAACGGAATGACCGGGCGTTTCCTGAATAGAAACGCGGTGGTCGAGCCAATTCAATTCCAGAATTCCTGTAAAGGTTTGATCTGCCTCACAGCGGAAGGGCTGCACATCCATTTCCTTGACTTTGAGACGGACATCTTCGTTCTGTAGACCAAATAGCGCCGTGAAGTATTGGGATAAGTTTTTCCGCGGATCGAGAATTCTTTCCCCGCAGGATGCTGAGCAAAGCACCTTGCAATCGGTAAGCTCGCGCAGTCGGTTCACCCCGGAAATATGGTCGTAGTGCTCATGCGTAAGCAGAACTTGTGCCCGGTTGATCGAATTTCGCTCCAAAAAATCATCAAGAGAATCTTCGATAATTGGATCAATAATCAATGCCTCATTTTTTCGATGAATCACATACATGCGTGAGTCAATTGGCTCAAAGCTGGAGCTATAAATGAAAGAATCAGAAATTCGATATACAAATTTCACAGAAATCAAGCCTTCCCAGATCCATGATCATAGCACCATAACTCAATCCGCTCCCAAAGGCACTAAGGCAGCATTTAAGATCCTCCTGAGTCAGCCGATCACCCAGATTGAATGCTGCTGCGAGGGGGATAGAGGCCCCGCTCGGATTGCCAAAGTTTTGCACGATATTCATAAACATCTTATCCCTTGGCGCCCCAATTTTATCAGCCAGCTTCTTCAGCATAAACATATTGGGCTGGTGGAAGATATACCAATCGATCTCCTCTTGTGTAATGCCGGCAAATTCAATTGTATCGGCAATCAGAGGAGGTACCTTCGTCATCACGAACTGGAAAACGGCTGTGCCGTCCATCACTAAATTATCTAGACTCCGTACATTTCCGTCCCCGCTGTCCTTCATTCGGGCCGTTTCCGTACTGCAAGGCATGCGCGATCCGCCTGCTGGAATAATCAATGCGTCTCCCTGCGTCCCGTCCATTTGAATTTTGCAATAGATCGGTTTTGCTGCTTCATCCTGCTCGACAACCGTAATGGTGGCACAGTCGCCGATTAACGGGTAGCTGTTACGATCCTGCTTGGAGACCTTCTTGCTCAGCGTATCCGTATTAAAGACTAGCACTTTCTTACCCGGATTATAGTCGAGCAGCATGAAAGCCTGCATTAATCCGACAAGAAATCCATTACAGCCTTGCAGAATATCCAGACATAGTACGTCCTCGGAGAGACCAAAGTGACTTTGAATCCTGTTGCTTACATGAGGAACGAAATGATCCGGCGTAATGGTAACAACGATTATGCCGCAAACATCTTGTTTATCGATCTTTTTCGTTTGCAGCAGCTGCTCCATGCCGTAGATGCAAAGATCGGATGAAGCGGTATCTTCCTTGACGACTCGATGCTTTTCGAAGCCCATTACCGATTTCAAACGTTTGGTTTGAGCCTCAGGGAAGGTATAATTGCTAATTTCATCGTCAAAAAAGACTTCCGACTCCGGCAGTACACACATGATTCCGGATATTTTCTTGTTGTGAAATTCCAATTTCATATGCTCGGCTCGCTTTCATTCGAATTATTAATTTTGGACGTCGGCGCCACTTTTTCTAACCAGTGAAGCAATGGCCGAAACACTCGAAAAGTATTCAGGAACCATATCAAGCGGATCGATTAAAATAGAGTACTTCTCTTCAAGCTCCGTCACAAGCGATACCATATCGAACGAATCCAGCAAACCGTCGTTCATAAAATCATTACTCGAAGCAAAATCGCATTCAGGCCGAATCTCCTGTAATATGTTCATGATCATATCCATCATTGTCACTCCTCAGCATAATATAATCTACGGCGCCGTCTTGAATGAATCCATTCCGCTCATGATAAGCAATCGGGCCACGGCACCTTGCATTCACCCATAAGTAGAACTGTTCATTATGGGGGCTGTTTTGAATTTTGTACTGCCACATCTTATGTCCTAAATGCTGCTTCCGGTATTCGCCGCGTACGACCACATAACCTAAACAAGCCACTTTTTTGTTGTTGGAATCGAAAGAGGTAAGCCCGGCAATGCGTCCGTCCCGGCGAATAACAACAACTTCTCCGTCTTCAATCATTTTACGTACTTTCGCCAAAGAAGGGAAATGTGCAGTTACGGAATCGAACTCGTGATGCAACAGTTCAAGTATTTCCTCGGCATCCGTGACCCGCGCAAATTCCACGTCCGAAATGTTTATATCGGGATCTCGATGAATCGCTTTGCAAGTCATCCGGATAAACTTCGCATAACAAAAGAAACCGTATTGACTCAATTCCTCGCTTAGGCTTAGCCCTTGAGGCTCCTTCGCCACAATATCACAAACAACCTTCAAATTTGTGGAAGGGATTAGCTTAGCAAGCTCCTGCAGGGCCTGTTCGTCGCGAGCGTAGTAATAGACCCTCAACAAGTCGGAGTCCGGAAGAAGCACAACGGCCGAATCCTGCCCGATTACTATGCTCGCACCGCTCGCATGCTCGAGTTCTTCAAGCTGTTTCTTGGTAAACATAGCATTGGTCCGCATCTTGTTGGATTTGATAGCACGAATAAAAGCAAACAATCTCTCTGCCTGTCCTCGTTCTTCTAATTCCATCTCCCCTCCTCCTTCCTTCACAAGGTTAGTCAAACGCTATCGTTCAGCCGCTGCTTTAGTTGGAGACGATCGATTTTTCCGTTTGTATTCCGCGGCAGTTCCTGCAGAGATACATACTTGTTCGGAATCATGTACTTGGGCAGAAATTCGGCTATCCCTTTTCGCATGTCGACAGGCTTCATATCCGTGGACGGCTCGTAATAGAATACAATTTCCTTACGATCTTGATCGTATATCGCACATCCGTTTTTAACCAGCTTCATGCTGTTGATGATGACATGCTCGACCTCCCCAAGATCGATGCGATAGCCCAAATGCTTGATTAAAGTATCTTTTCGACCTACGAAAATCATTTCACCGCGTTCATTCTTCAAAACGATATCGCCTGTACGATAAATGAGCTCCGGATAGGAGGCCTGAAGCGGATTTTGCACAAAAGCAGCCGCAGTCTTCTCCGGATTGTTATAATACCCCATGGCTAGGGAAACGCCCCGAATGCATAATTCTCCTTCTTCATTAACGCCGGCCAATCGATTCTCTTCGTTTAATATAAAAGCGTCGGTGTTGCGGCAAGGAAAGCCGATCGGAACAACCTCATCATCCTGAAAATCACGATCCACGATAAAGTATGTACAATCCAGTGTGATCTCGATAGGGCCATACAGATTAATAAAACGAGTATGCGGCAGTTTCTTCCTCCATACATTCAATTGCTTAGTCGGGAAGACTTCCCCGGCGTACCATACCGTTTTTAGATCGGGCAGCTGAATATGATCAAGCAGCCCCATATTAGCAATATTAACCATAATGGTAGGCACCCAGAAAACATAGGTTACGTTCTTTTCCTTAAGTAGGCTCAATATTTTCACCGGGAAAGCAGACAGACCATCCTGTATGATTACGATCGTACTGCTTTTAGCCATAAGCATGCACAATTCAAAACTATAAATATCGAATACGATCGGAGAAAGGCTTCCTATAATTTCATCATCTCCGATATCCAGTGTCGCGATGGCCCATTCCGTAAAGTCGATGAAGCTTAAATGGTTAAGAACGACTCCCTTGGGGACGCCGGTTGAGCCGGACGTGTTAATAATGCAGCTGGGGTCGGTACTAATCAAACGCTGTATCCGTGCCGAAATCAGGGCCTCGTCATGGACCATCAGTTGATTAGCCAGCGTATCAAAGTTAATGATGTGCACGTCTGGCGCAATTCCCTTAAGCTTATCGATATGCTTGTCATTGGTGAATATAAGTTTGGGTTGGATCAGCTCGATAATACTCCGAATGCGCGCGGCAGGAGTTTTGGTGTCCAAATTCATATAAGCGTTGCCGCTGTACAAAATAGCGATATTTGACACGACGCTACCAATGCTTTTTTCCATATAAACAGCTATCGGGGCGTTAATCGTCTCACCTACATGTTGAACGATCAAACCGGCCAATTTCTTGGCGTTTTCAGTTAGCGTCTTAAAGTCAATGGATTGATCATGATCAAGGACAGCTATTTTATCGGGTGAAATTTTCGCTGTCTGATCCAGATATTCCGTCAAATGGATGTGCATCTCATTCACCACTTACCCGTCTGTATTTTGTTGGTACCTTTCATTCAACCCGTAAAACGTAACCACATTTCTTTTACAGGTGATTTGACTTGACCGCTAATATACTGCAGCCTCCTGTGTATACCTTTACTTAGTATTATCGGTATTTCAGAATAAAGTATTAACCGTCTTATTATGATGCAGTCCCTCTTGAATGGGATGAGAAGAGTTTCCGAATAAATGAGAGGCCCCTAAAAAGTCAACTTAACGTCGGCAAACATGTATCATTGCTTAAAGAAATCTTCCACCATCCAGATAAACGTATCTTCCTGTCATAAAGCTTGATTCATCACTTAACAAAAAAGTCGTCAAAGCTGCAACGTCTCTGGGTTGTCCCAATCCAAGGATTTGTTTGTTTACCAGAGCCTTAAACCCTTCCTGTCCCATGTCCCGTTCATAGCTTTCAGTTGAGTTGGACTGAATCATGCCTGGACGAATACTGTTAATCCGAATTTTTTTGGGAGCCAGCTCAAACGAAAGGGTTCTTACAGAAGCATCGACTGCGGCCTTGGCAGCCGAATATGCAGTTTGGGCCGGTTCACCATTCTCGGCTGCAAATGAAGAAATCGCGATGATGCTTCCGCCTTCATGCATCTGCTTTTTCTTCGTGATCTGTCTGACAAGCTCGATGAAAGCATAGAAGTTTACCTGCATGTGCTGATGTAAAATCGAAGCACTGAGCGAACGGAGCGGCATGATGGTGCCGCCACCTGCAGAATGCACAAGCCCATGAAAGGGGCTGATCGCCGCTGAACGGGAAATCATCGGACCAATTTCTTCTAAATTAGCTAAATCGCAAGCATAATACTCGTGACCAGTTCCATGTAAGCTATCCGCCAACTCTAGAAGCCTCTTTTCATCTCTTGCCGTAACAACAACTTGAGCCCCCAGCTTAGAAAGATGGAGAGCAATTGCACTTCCTATTACTCCAGTTGCGCCTGTAAGCAAAAACTTTTTACCAGTTATATTCATATAACATCTCCAGACTATGTATGGTTTTTTTCAAATGAAACAAGAAGTATTGAAATATTAAATTGCATTCGAATCTATTATAAATTGTTTGTTCTGGTATCAGCAATAAATAGACTCTCTGTTAAGGTGCGTTCACACTAGGAGAGATGGCAGAAGCCCATTAAATGCGCAGTATAGCCAAACTTGTTCTTTTATCTTCTTATTGTTTTTTGAACATCCAAACCGTATCTGGAAATCTGACCAGAAACTTTAACAACCTGCTCGATTTCTACAATACCAGCTTTCTACAGCCCTGTACTCTCAAGAGGAAAACAACCCCCAAATAGAACCATGATACTCCGAAAAATCAATATGTCCCCCGAGAAAATACCCAATTGAAATAAAAATCGCACACCAGCACAGGGCTCCCAGGCCTGAGAAGATTATATATTTCCGTGGGTTCATGGCGCTCATCCCTGCCAGATAACAAGTCAGATGGCGGAGCCCTGGAATATAGTAGCCGATGCATATCGCCCAAGGGCCGTAACGCTCGCACCAGTGCTCTGTTTTCTCTATCCTATTGGCCGTGAGCCTAACCCATTTCCCATACTTCCACAGCAGCGGCTTACCGAACTTCCGCCCTAGGGTGTAACTGCACAGCATGCCGCTCATAGCCCCGAGGACGCTGATCACAAGGGATGCCGGGAGATACAGCAGCCCAATGGAAGAAAGATAGCCAACAATCATCATAAGAATCTCATCAGGCACAGGCAAACCAATAATGCCAAGCGTAAGGCATAGGAAGATAGCAATATAACCGTATTGGATCACGATATCTTGTAAGAAAGCGATGATGTCCACACTCCAGTTCGAATAGCTTTGGGCATCCTGAATGATTTATCGCCCTTTCAGGAATTTTACTGCTCCCCTTGTCAATAAACCTAGTGCCGAATTGTCACATGACGCTTTCAAAGCGGCTGGATATCATGGATGACGAAATGCAACTTGTTGGTGTGACAACTCCTTTGCCATACTGGGCTCAGCCGATTGTTAAGAGGCAAATCGAATGGACAAGGAGACATCATTTATGAAGAAATGGATTCGCACGAAAACGAATCGCGGAGTGCTACTATTAACTGTTCTGCTATTAACGGCTACGACGATTACCGCATGTATGGGATCAGGGAACGCACCCAATAACAAGAAGGCTCCCGCGCCAGCTGCATCTGAGAAGGCCAGCCTGGAGGGGCCGCGGGATACAAAGGAACTGGAAGCCTTTGCAGATGGCATATTTGCGGAAGCGATGAAGAAGTATAATACGGTTGGTTCTAATTTTGCAGTTGTATCGAATGGGAAAGTGCTGCTAAGCAAGGGTTACGGTTATGCCGACAGGGAAAATAAAATTCCGGTAGACAGCAACACCGTATTCCAAATTGGTTCTGTGACGAAACAGTTCACAGCATTGGCAGCTATGCAGCTGGTCGATAAAGGAAAGATGGATTTGCATCACGATATCCAGGAATACCTGGGAGGGATGAAGGTACCCAATACAACAGGGAAAAAACTGACGATGTACGATCTGCTGACGTACACCAGCGGCTTTGACAAACCGGATATCCTCTCAGGATCGGAACCGGAGTATGTGAATCAATTTTTCCCGATGAAAGAGTCTCTCGAAGCGAATATGCCGACTGTTGTCAGACCTCCGGGGGAAGCGTACACCTACGATAATTTTGGGTTCACACTGGCGGGGTACGCGGTAGGAGAAGTATCGGGCCTGTCTTTCGCGCAATATATGGAGGAAAATATTTTCAAACCTTTAGGCATGAACTCGACGAATGTGCGGTTTACCCCCGAACTGCTGAGCAGAATGGCTGCCCATTATGGTCCAAAAGGCGAACTGATCCCTCTGGAGGGATTCAAACCCACCGATCGGCCTAGCGGCGGCATGGTATCGAACGCAGATGACATGGTGAAGTACCTCATGATGCATCTGAACAAAGGAACGTATGAAGGCAAAGAAATTTTAAGCTCCAAGGGCATTGAGCAAATGCACACCTATCAGGTGTTCCCTGACAAAGAGTTCCCTGTCACAACCATCGGATTCGAAGGCTACTTCAAAGAGAAGATGAATGGTCATCATGTCGTTATTAAAGGAGGAAATGTAACCGGTCATTCTTCCTTGATTGTTATTTTGCCGGAGGAAAATACAGCGTTCTACATGTCCTACAATAACGACTCCATGATGAGTCTCGATGTGTATGAGGCATTTATGAATCATTATTATCCGAGAAAAGGCGAGGCACCACAGCCATCCTACTCGACAATCAGTGAGCAGCAGGCCAAGGACTATACGGGATTGTACCAAAACACGCGTCTTGGATCGATAAGGACCCTCGTTTCCTATTCAGACGGAAAATTGGTTATGGAGACAGGAGATCTAGGCAAGAGTACGCTGCAAATGATTCACCCTTTACTCTTTGAGGATGAATCCGGCAATAAAGTGGCCTTTCAAAAAAATGAGGCCGGCCAAATCACCTATTTCTATTACATGGCACTTCCGCACTACGTAGGCTATGCGCAAAAAGTAAATAGGGATGCGCCATTCACTGATGTACCATCGGACAGCAAGTATGCGTCATATATTCAAAATCTTCATGCTTTGAGGGTTATGGACGGAAAGTCGGCCACCCTCTTCGATCCGGATGGATTGATGACTCAGGGTGAGTTCGCAGAGCTTCTGCTGCTTGCCCATGGCTGGGATACTATGCCTTATACGGTTGAACCCAACAAGAAGCAGATGATGTCCGGATTGCCTGATTATCAGCCTCATTCTCCTGTTACCAGACAGATGGCGGCTGTTATGATCCAAAACCTGAGGCAAGCTGAGCCTGGAGCTAAGGTTACACTGAGTGGAGAGACGGATGCCTGGGCAGTTGAAGCCATTACAACCCTTGTATCCCAAGGCATCATGGACCCCGATACTGGGATCAATTCGGACGGCTCCATCAACTTCCGTTCCAAGCAGCCGCTGAAGCGGCAGGAAGCGAGTGCCTTATTGGACCTAGCATTTGATTACTACACCTTGCCAATTAACAATGAGTCGAAACCATAATTCTGAAAAAGTAAAAACCGCCCTTTAAAAATCAAAATGGCGGATGTTCGATCCTACGAGGCAGAATCACTCCGTAGTTCGGCATCCGCCACCATAATAAATAACATGAGGGTTATTCCAGAAGCCCAGCCTCTCTGGCTTTTTGCACCGCTTCCTCCCGGTTGCGGACCCCTAGCTTCATATAAGCCGATGACGCATAGTTTCGAACCGTACCATCGGATAAATACAATTTAGAAGCAATGCTTTTATATCGCAGCCCTTTGGACACGAACTGTAAAATTTCAAGCTCCCGCGGCGTTAGCTCATAGGCCGATGACGCTTTGATTGGCGAAGGATCATCCCCGCTATTGTCCGCTTCTAGCTGGGCAAACAATTTATGCGACATGCCCTGATCGATCAGCGTGCCGCCGCGATAGACGGTGCGTATCGTTTCAGCCAGCTCTAACGGCTGCATCGACTTCAATAAGTATCCATCCACCCCGCTTCGCATCGCCTCGAGAGCCTGCTTGGTATCCTCGAACGTGGTGAGAATCAGAATGCGGATGTGGGGCCACGTTTCTTTTATCGCACGGGATGCGGCGATTCCATCCATATTCGGCATTTCCAAATCCATAAGCACCAGCTGCGGCTGAAGCTGCCTGCACAGCTCGATCGCTTGCTGGCCATCCTCTGCCGTCCCGACAACCTGCAAATCCTGCTGCTCCTCCAGCAAAGTCCGCAAGCTTTCACGAAAAAAAGGCTGGTCATCGACGACCAACAGGCGGATGACTTCATCCTTGAGTTCTGTTTGTCTGGGCAGTGTACAAGTAACGAGAGTGCCTTCTCCCGGCTCCGTATAGACGGCCACATGACCCTGCAAATTCATCGCCCGCTCCTTCATGGCGCTGAGGCCAAAGCCCTCTCTCCCATGCTCCATCCCGCGGCCGTTATCTTGAACTTCCAGTCTCGTCTGTTGGGGCTCGAATTGCACGGAAACCTTAATCTCTGTCGAGTGTCCATGACGCACCGCATTCGTCAACGACTCTTGCAGGCAGCGGTAGAGTGCTGTCTTCGCCTGCTTTGTTAACGAATATTCTTCCCCGTAGGCATGGAAACGAACCGTCACCTTGGCATGCTCCTGAAACTCCTCCGCCAGCTTCCTCAGAGACTGAAGCAGCGGGAGCGCCTCATGCGGCGATTCGATTTGATGCACGTAGCCTCTAACCTCCTCCATATTTTTACGGGCCAGGTTCAATAGAGAATCGAGTCTTTCCGTTCCTGTATTTGTAGATAGTTCAGGACGCAGCGTTTCCAAACCCATAATGAGTGAAGTGTAGGCATTACCGACGGTGTCATGAAGCTCTTTGGACAGCCGATTCCGCTCTTCGGCAAGCGTGATACGCTCGATTTGAGACAGGTATTGCTCCAGCACGGCATTTTGCTCACGGATAATTTCGCCTTGACGATGATTGAGCCCAAGTAAATGGAACGAGAAGCCGAAGACATAGGCCAGTCCGATGTGGACAGCCATAATCCAATATTCACTCTGCTCTGCAACCAGCTTAAACATGGCAGGCAGGAGCAATATGGATACAGGCGCTGACCAGAGATAGGCCCTTCTCGCGCTGTGAGCAGCAATTAAAAAGGCGTACAGCAGGAATGAGAAGTAGGCTTGTGGGAAAAATGAAGCCAGATACAGGCACAACCCGCCCGAGATCACGATTTCAGTAATCAGGTAGTATTTGTAATCGAGCTGCAAGCACAGCCATGGAACGGAAAAAGCAATCAGCTGCCACAGCACAAGGACTGCAGTCGGCAGCGTGAAATATTGTTGCAGCTCTATGGTCGTATACACAAGAGAAATGCTGCATAACAGACGGATGATGAACATGAACCAGTCGTACCAGTACCATCGCTTGACCATATCGAACAAAACCATCAACTCCTAAAAAACCTTCAGTATGACATTACGTAACTAGTATTGAGTAAACGGCTATACAGTAAACCGCCATCCGATGATAGCTGTGAGGCGAAGCCGGGCATGGCATCTACCGGTTCACCTGCTTAATCATCAAACGCGTATAGCCGCCTATTAAGCGTACCAAACGGTTCGCAAGTTTGTAGCTCACCATTAGCAGTATGACCCCTGTGGCCGAAAGTGTCACGGCTTTGGCAGCCGTATCCACCGAAGCGCTTATAAAGGAAAGGTTGAGAAACGGATAGAGAAACGGGATCGCAACCAATACAAGCGGTACCGCATAGAGCAAGGCAACACTCATCAGACATAAAATCCCTACCGGAAATTTCAACAGCAGCCAGCCAATTGCGATCCAGTTGCGCTGGTTCATCAGCTCCTTTTTCGCCTGAAGCCAGTTGGACACATCGGGGGTGACAGACTTCACGCAAGGCTCAGTGGTAATGTCCGTATAGATCTTGGTCTGTACGCGTTCAAATTGCAGGAAGGCAGTGGTTGTCCGCAGAACATGAGTCAGGAGAGGAACGCCCGCGACGGTAAACGAGAGGCTCAAGCCCAATGTTAGAGCGACTAGATAAAAGCTGAAATAAAACAATCCGGTGACGAAAGTAAGCAGCAGAAAATAACCGTTCTGAAAATAGCTGACGACTTTTTTGGCCATCAAAGAGCCCACATCCTTTGTTAAGTAGTAGATGTATTCTAGGGTTCTTGATGTCAAATCCGCCAGTGTCATAATGTCATATGACATAAAGGCAGTGAAGTTGCCCCCAGCAACTTAGGCCATCCCTTGCGGGATGGCCCTTGAACATGTCTCATTTGTGAAACTCTTAATCAGCTGTCTCTCTGGGAACACCGAATATTTCCGATACTGCCTCTTCCACTTCTTCAGTATGACATCGCAAAAAATATTAGAGAAGACTGTGTTTTGTAAGAAACATTGACTTAGAAATTTGTATCTGAGGCGGAATTAGCTCATCCGGTAAATTAGGTATTTCCTTCCACTTTTCAAATTGATTGCTTAACTCCTCATACTCATATCCTCCTAGCCTGATTGGGATTTTCAAAAGTTCAAGTAATTTATTAAACGCACTTGTGACTAGTGCATTATTTTCCCTATCAATAAAATCTTGTATTCTTAAGATCCAATTTACCAATTTATTATTTTCATTTAGAATCACAATATTGCCTTGCCGATTTTCAATTAATCTAAAACCGAAAATTTCATCATCTACGTATGAACTAACAACAAAATTTTCCCCGTAATTCCCAGAATTTTTTCCTTCAATTATTTTCTTTCTACCCTTTTTCCAGTGTGTTTTAGCATACCGTTCATTTATTAATTTTTCTACTTTATAAGGATATCTGTCGTTGAAAACTCTGATTGATCTTGAAAGTATATTCAAGTCATCTTCAAACAATGTTGGTAGATTAGTGTCTTGGGCACAGTCATTAATATTATCAGTTTTTGCTCGAGATTTATTATACCTGTGAGAAATATCAGTGATAGTTACGAACTCCTCCAGACTTTCAAACTCATTAAGTGAAATAACCTTTGCAGCTCCATTAACATACACTCTAATTAATGAATAATCCATAAAATGTAAAATAATTTGAGGAGCATGATCTAATATTGAATGAATATAGTACCAGCCATCTGGCGCATTATGCACAGGGCTATTTTTCAAATGGTCCTCTACTATTTCAATGAATCTTTCAAATAGAACTGGATCATCTAAATAATTCTCTCTCTGTTCCATATGTTGTCTTGAGAGGTTTTGTTTATGACTATTTCCTCGATAGTCAATGCGAAATCGAAATGGCCCAGAAGGGTAGCCGCTTTCAGCAAAAGCAATTCCATGAAGACAGATTAGGTTATTGGGTATTTGAGGTAATTCCGCAAGTGGATGACTTTTGGTATAGGTATAATTTGCCCACCCCCACTGATCCCATCTATTAATATTATTTTTAATAACACTAAACACATAAATCTCACCGAAAACTCCTTCACCTTTAATAGGATAAGCTGAAGTTGCAAATTCAACGTCTTCCAAGAGAGTTCCGGAATTATTAAGTAACTCTCTCTGGTTTTCGGCCTGAATTAGTGTCTCTTTCCCATATTGGTGTATATAAATAGGAAATTCGACCTTCTTGCACCAACTGGATACTAAACTTATTAATTCATCTTCACCAAATTCTATATCTAATAATATATCGATTTTCGTACCACTTATTCTTCTGTCACTTCGTTCTGTAAGAAGATAATTTTTCGGACCACTGAGCGTTAATCTTACAGCTCCTTCACCTTGTTTGGAGTGAATTTTGTATGTCTCGACTGTAACATTCTCACTTACAGCAAATACAGACAAAAAACCGACTCCAAATTGACTAATTGGTTTGAAACTATAATTTCTTTGAAAATCCTCAGAAGAATAATACGATCTGCCGACTTGCAAAAAATACCTCTTTATAATTTCTGAATCCATTCCTATTCCGTTATCTTCAACTACTAAAAGCTGTTTTGAATACTCTTCACCAGAAAGGGGATTCACAACTTTTAATGTTTCTAACTTTATATTAATTGGATATTTATTTCTTATCACCTCATCTATTTCATTAGGATAACTAGGAAGTGATTTCCCTTCGTGTTTTAAGTCTTCATAAACCTTGCATCTTGTTGCATCAAAAGCATTTTGAAGTATCTCTCTTAGAAATTCTTTTTCATTTTTATAAACATCTAGAATTAATCTTTGAAATACTGCGTCGTGATCAAGTTCAAATTTCCATTCTGAAGGAATATACATTGCAGAACCACTAGGTTCAACTTTTATAGTTGAGTTGTTTTTTCCAATGGTCACCACAGGTGCGATCCAGCTTGAATGTCTGCTGGCTTTAGACATTAATATTGATGCATTATTAATTTCCTCTACAAGCCACTGGCACCAGTCTTGAAGAAACCGATGCTCATCTTGAGTATTACATTTTGCAACTAATTCAATCCTGTCATACGCTGTTAATCTATGATAGATTCTTTGATATTGTGTCCAGTGTGCTAAACTATCCGCAGGCAAAGGACATGCAGCATTCAATAAAAGTGGACATGCTCTATCATATGTCATATCCAACAAATCACCAATTCTAAGCAATATCGCCAAAAATCTTACATTCACTTCTTCTCCTCTAATATCCCGTCTATCAGGGTAAATATCACTATTTTCTAATTCAAAATGCTTTAATCCATGGGATACACAAACATCGGCAATTGTTTTAAATAGTGCAGGATCATCAAACGAGAACTTCCCTAATAGATTATGATTTTGAACTAGTATGTCCACCGCTCTAATATGGTGATTTTTGCGAATATACTCGGCAATTAAAAATCGTGTTTGTAAATCTGCTATAAAATCTTTAACGCTTGTCTCAAGTGAAGTGCTTGTTCTAGTTGCTTCTATTTCATCCCATCTCTTTTTCCCACTACCATTCACAAATATTCCCCATTGTTCGGACTGAATAATTTTCAACTTTTCTTTATCAGAAACAACCATTCCTGAATCGTGTAGATATGCTGATGCTATAAGAATAAATACCTCAACACTTGAAAGGCGTAATATTGGCTGTTCAAATTCATTATCTTTAAAAAGCAGTTTAGACAACTGTAAAACGATTTCTTCACTGTGTTCTACCGTATGTCTAGTATAATGAGGAAAAGTCTGAGGTATATATGATAACCAGTTTGCAACAGATTCCTTTAATTCGAGAATTTTACCATAATATAATGGGCTTTTAGATTTTAAATATTGTACTAAAGCAATATCGGATAGTTGCATTAATCAATGCTCCCTTAGGTTAAGATAAATTTATATATATTTTAACTCTTAAGGAATTAAATTTCCATGCAATTGAATGAAAAGTAGTATTTAAATGCGAATTGATAATAAAATTCTCTTATGTCCTACTTATGATACGATTCAGCTTAACGTGACTATTAGTGAAAAGTTCATATCGTCCTACACCTTCCATTTCCTGCTCTTTTACAATTGTAACCTTACTTGCCGGTAGCAGGTGACTTGCGCACCCTGGCTGCCGATCCCGGAAAAAAAGCCATCTCAACAGGTGAGACGTTGGGGTTCGGTTCTCCCGTCATGGCTTCTGAGACATCATCGGAGCAGTCTCTACGGATTTTCCCTACATCCAACTTCATATCGATAAAATCAACGACCTCCTGTAAAGAGGCGATTTGGGCGATGATATTTTCCCGATGGTTTCGTAAGTGTTCCACCAGCTCGGGATAATCCGCGGGATCAGCATCAGCAGAGACTGCTAGAAAAGGTTGCATCTCTGCCAGCGGCATCCCCGTTTTCTTCAGGCAAGCTAACAGCCGAATCGTATCGATGTCCTCCTGCCGATAGACGCGGTGCCCATTATCTTTCCGATCAGCACGGGGCAATAGCGCGATTTTCTCATAATACCGGATCGTATCTTCGGAAATTCCGATTTGCTTAGCAATTTGCTTTATCGTAAAAGTCGGCTCTTCCCTCATTCTGTCCGCTCCTTTTCAGAGATGATTTTAGTGCATTATACGTCTGGGTGCTGGCTCTAAGTCAAGTCTCTTATCTCTAGGGAAAAAATCTGTATTCCTCCGCCTTGACTTGGAGTCGACTCCAAGTACTAGACTATGTACGATCAACAGGAATAACGGGATCTGGAGGAGATGTGCAATGAATAAGAGACAAGAGCAAACGATCGCATTGATTACGGGCGCAAACTCAGGAATCGGGCTGGAATTAATCCGGAAGCTGCTGTCAGAGGACTTTCAAGTAATTGCTTTGAACCGTTCTGACTTTCCGTTGGACGATGAGGGAATCCAAACCGCAATCAAGCTTGGAAGACTTCGAATTTATAAAACGAATGATCTTGCCGATTACGACAGCTTGATGCGGGCATTGGAAGAAATCAAGAGTAAGGAACAGCAGATCGATATTTTGTTTAACAATGCTGGCGGGTCCTTTCCCGATCTGAGCTATTCCAAACAAGGACGTGAACAGCATTATGAGTTGTTAACAGTCGTTCCGTATATCATTCTGATGGAATTGATGGAACCTATAAAACGTGGTCACTTAAAAACGGTAATCAACACCTCATCTTCAGCACAAAAATGGACGAAAGTGTTTACTATTGAACTACTAGAGCGCCCCAAAACCTTCCGTAAGCTGATTGGTCCTTATGCGACCTCCAAGCTAGCACTTTCACTATGGACCCAGGCCATCGCGCCGCAGCTTGCTAAGGACGACATCAAGATCCGCAGTGTTGATCCGGGCGGCAACAATACGTTAAGAAAAGGGAAAAAATCTGGTCTGCCTTTACTGGTTACAGTGTTAATGAAATTGTTTTTTTCTCCGCCTACACACGGAGCCAACAAGCTGTATGAAGGAGCGCTAGGGGAACATCGCGATAAGAGTGGTGTGTTTCTGATGAAAGGCCGAGTCGCAGAATTAAAATTTCAAGATCAAGCGCGGAACGTACTGGAAAGGGTTCATTCGATTTATGAACGCGAATTTTTACGGCATCGTTGAGATCTTACGGCAGTATCCCGACTTCCCGAATGCTGATCACCGTTACTTGTCTCCGTATCATCTAAAGAGCGAAATGGAAGGGCACCTGTTCGGGTGCCCTCAAGTCCCTCAGCAAGAAAACGGCTACGCTGTTCTAAAAAAAGATGGCATAGCGAGAAAAAAAGAACACCTCCACGTTAATATGAAGGCATTTTGAAGCCGTTTTTTAACATAAGGTGTCTTTTATTAATCTAATTCTGCTCGTGAAAATAAGTCTTTTATTAATGAATCATCTTCACACGCTTCCTTAAAGGCAATTGCAAAACTAAGTATTGCTTCTCTATTGTCTGAATAAGCAGCGAACATATCAGCTTCAGGGTCAAATCGCACGATATTAACTAAATGAGGCATTTTTTCTTCAAGAAACACGGCTGCTAATGAACCCCAATCATAGCCATTTCCCTCAAATCCTTCTTCAGCTCGTGTTTGAAAAATTTCATGCTTATATTTGCCGACACTTAGTATCATTGATATGCTTCCATTATTATGCATAACTAGCCCAAACGGGTCTATTTTTTCATTAACTTCTAACAAACCCTCATCCTGTTCAACGTTAGCTATAGGAATGGTTTCATTTCCTGGACGACTAGCGGCGTCGCGGCTCATTTCTAAAAATCTCCTGCCATCTGCATCTTCAGGGTCTAGTGCTACAGCTTGTTCAAACGCAACGATCGCTTCCTTATACTGTTTAAGGTAATAATAAGCATATCCTATTCGGTAATGCCAAAGAGGGTCGTGCTCGCCTTGCTTTTGCACAGATAAAAAATATTTGATAGCTTCATTATAATTATTTTGATTATTTAATGCTCTTGCCAAATGGCAAACTAAATCATAGTCCCTGTCTGCTTCGGGTATTTCAATAATTGTGTTAATGATTTTCTTATACTGGTTCTTGTTATGCCAAAGAGTGAGCTGTTCCAATAGATCCTTATCCATCTTTGTATTGTCTCCTTATCATTACCAATCGCGTTCACGAATGGCTTCTTCTGTATCTATATCGATTCCAAAAAAGGCTAAAATCTCTTCAACCGTTTGTGCAATCGATTCTCTCGCAACGGTTTTAATTTCACTACCATTTTCGTCAAACTCTTCTGCCATATCGTTAATTGCATGGATAGCGAAATCATGCTTTGCTTGAATTTCTTCGATATCTTGATTTCCCTGTTCCAAAAATTTCAACCACTTTAACTAGTTCAGCTTTAACTTTATCCACAAGAAAATTATGAAAACATCCATCAATATACATGTCTTTTAAATATTCAAATGGCTTAATTGTATCCGTAACATTCAATGCAGCAGACCTAGTTTTGCAATAGTCAAAAGCTGTTGAAGTACTTCATCGTAACGTTCCAGATTATTCATAGCTCTTGCCAATAAACTGACCGTCTCATAATCTCTGTCTGATTGAGCAATTTCCATAATTCGATCTACAATTTTTTCATGTTCATCTTCTTGATGCCAAATAATAAGTTGTGCGAGAGGGTCTTGTTCCATCACTCTGCCTCTTTTCGTCTTTGGATCATTATCAGCTTGTGATTCACAGGACAAAATAATTCCGAGTTCCTATTCTTCCAATTATAACCTAATATACACACAGGTGATAGATTCACTATTTAACTAATCTGCCCGCTAGCTTAATTGTGAAGCTCTCCATTTTCATGCAATCTATAGGAAATGAACTTGAATCTTTACTTGCAAAAATGCAACTTTACGTAACGACAAGTTTTAGGACCATCCTTATGTAGGATGGCCTATTCCTTGTTCTCGCTTTATTTAAATCGTTAGTTTGCCTTCCGCTTCTGCAGCCCACCAACAAATAGCGAAAAACATCGGAGAGGACGAACACCACTTGTTACAATGCGGAATATACAGAGGAATAGGCATCTATCCCAATCATGCTTATTCAGTTGAAAATCAGAATAAGCACAAAGGAGTGTATCGGGTTGGCAGTAAACTCATCACACTATTTTGCTCACGGTAACACAGCGCATGGAGCCCATTTCTTGTATCAATCCGCATTTGACGGGTTAAACAAGATATTTTCCCTTACGGGGCCCCAAGGTACGGGGAAATCGACAGTCATTCAAAGCTTGGCAGATAGTCTGCTGGATAGAGGCTTGCATGTGCAACACTTCCACTCCCCTCTCCGTCCCGACGAACTAGATGGCATCATTCTAACGGAATTGAAGGTTGGTATTGTCGACGGGCGGGTCTGTAAGGGGATTTCAGATAGCAGGGCCGGTGAAATCGTCTATGTCGATTTCGAGGAAGCGTTTGATAAAAGTCTTCTTTTACCAGAACAGATCATCACAATAGAAGATCTTAGAGCTGAGCTCGAGAGCGCCTATTCAAAAACGTATGAGACGTTCGCAACTGCATTGCAAATTCATGACGAGTGGGAAAAATATTATATCGAGAACATGGATTTCTCGAAGGCCGACCAGATTGCGCAGGATTTAATTGAAGAATTATACCCAGGTCATGAAAGCGATACGCCAACCGCTCCGCGTCACTTGTTTTTCGGAGCTGCGACTCCGAGGGGAGCATACGATTTTATTCAAAGCTTGACCGTTCAGCTGGAAAGACGGATTTTCATCAAAGGAAGGGCGGGATCTGGCAAATCGACTCTGCTGAAAAAGCTTGCCTCCGCTGCCGAACAGAACGGAATCGAAGTTCAAGTGTTCCATTGCGGCTTTGATCCGAACAGTCTTGATATGTTGATATTCCCGAAGCTTGGGACAGCTATCTTCGACAGTACCGCCCCGCATGAATACTTTCCAGACCGGGACGGGGATGAAACACTAGATATGTATACACGGGCTATAGCTCCTGGAACAGATGAAGCTTATGCTGCCGAAATAGCCGATATCAAATCACGCTATTCGGCAAAAATGAAAGAGGCCACCTCTCATCTAGCTGAAGCGGAGGCCATTGATTCTCAAATCAAAGCCTACTATGTTGCGGCGACCGATTTTTCGGTTGTTGAGAAAATTCAATTGGAATTAGAGTCGGAATTGAATGGATTGATAGGGTCCATTCAGCTTTCAAGATAAAGCTTCAATTCAAAAGAAGTACGAAGTCTTTTTACAGACTTCGTACTTCTTTCTCTGAAGGCTATACTCTGTACAGCCCCTTCTTACTCATCCGCAATAATCGCAAAACCATAAATATGAGCTGCCCGGCCTTCGTCATTATACAGACGGAATGTATTGTTGCCCGCTTGCATCCAGATGCGAATTTCACGCTGATCCTTGATATCCCAGCGCGGGAAACCCCAGCCGGCTGTGTTGTGTAAATTTGTTCTGTACGTGTGCGCTCCTCCGTTAAGCTCTATGCTGAGGTCTCTGCTTTCCCCTGCACAATAGTCAAAGCGCATTAAATAATAGCCATCCTTTGGCACCATAATACGGTCAAACTTAAGCTCGCCGCCATTACCAAGACCAGCAGCCTTCTCCGCGCCTGCTGCATCTAGTACCAATTCTGCGCCACCACTCAGGCTGCCTTTTCCAACAGGAACATACAATTCCTTCTGAGGTTGGTTATCAATAATATGGAATCTTTCCAAAGCGGGTACAGCTCCTGCAATACGCTCGAAGAACAACGCGCTCTCGCCGCCAGCGAAAGGAAATACTACATCTTTAGTAAGGAATATTTTATTAGAGCCGCTTTGCGGCATTTCCATTTCCACTCTGCTGATTCCGTCACTTACGCGCAGTGTCCAAGGCTCTTGTGCCGCATAGAACAGTCTTATTGTCTGAGGCGTATCCGTTGTTTTCACTGAAAACACAATACTGCCATTCAGTAAAACGGCTTCCTGTTCATTTTCATAAACGACAGGCTCACTGCCTTGCAGCGTTTGTCCCGCTAGTGCTAAGTATTCTGTTCTTGCTTCACTCATGTAACCGGAACAGATCCCTTTTGGCAGCTCCGAGATTTCTTTTGTGATATAAATTCCGGCACCGCCGCTTTTCAGAAGCGGAAGTTCGATGATATCAGCAGAAGTCACTTTGATGCGCTTAACTTTCATCAATTCGCCGCTGGAATCATCCTCATAAATATCAGCCTCAAACTCGCCTTCAGGCAGAAAATCCATTGTCAGACGCAATATCATCGCTTCGTTTGTAATGCAGCCAATCAACCAATCCCCTTGCGAACGGCGCATAATGGCTGCATGATGACCTGGAAAACCAGACAGCACTTTTACCTCATCGTAAACAGGCTTCATCCGGCGTAAAAAATCGGTCCCTTTCCATGCCTCCAAATAATAAATGGATGCTGCAATATGCGCAGCGCCTGATTCATAAACGACTGAAAGCGCCATTTGATGCCCTAGCGTCGTGTTTCGGTTTTTGTTCGAAAACCCGGTCGGCGTATAATCCATCGGACCAACAACATTGCGTGTAAACGGAACGGTACAGTTGTGCGCTGCGTCGGGCAAACCGCTCCACATATAATGCTCGAGCCCCAGAATGCCTTCTGCCGTCATGAAATTCGGCCAAGTACGTCCTTCGCCCATGCATTTGGTCGCGCCATGGAAATTAATCATCAACCGATGTTCCGTCATTAAATTTGCAATCATTTCATATTGCCACATCGTGTGCTGAGAATCATTCTGGAAGAAATCAACCTTGAGTCCATCTACCCCGCAGCTTGCCCACAACGGAATTTTTTCTTGTGCTTTTTCAGGGGTGTCAATATACTGCATGGCGCTCCACAGCCATACGACAATCCCTTTCGAATGGGCATAATCGCACAGCTCTTTCAGCCAAGTAATATCCCAGTCCGCATCCACGGTCAGTCCTTCAAATCCGACCCCTGCCGCAAAATCCACAAACCGTTTCTGCTCGGTGTAGAGCTGTGCGCTATTCATATATTCCCACCAGCCCCACAAACAACGACCCGGCTTGATCCAGCTTGTATCTTCCATTACAGATGGCGGATTCAAGTTATAGTTTATTGTGGTATTAACGAGTTCGTTCAAATCGTCTGTCGCCACAATGACGCGCCAAGGAGAGGAGAACGGCAGTTTACAGGAGAGCGGCCCGCCCATTTCTTCCGGAGCGAATTCCAAAGACATGGTTCGGTTTCCGGCTCCACGCAAATGACAAGAGCAGTAGCTGCCATCCGTGTTATATACCTCTGCTTCTGTAAGCATGACCCAGCCGCCATTGTCCGCGTGGAACAAGCTTGGCATCCCGTAGTCTCTGCCTTCTTTGTCTTCCCAACCGGTACGGTCATAGGTACCCTCATAGCTGCTTACCCAATGCTGCAACCATAAATCATCGTAGGCCTCTGCCAAAGTAAAGTCTGTTGCTTCACGAATTACTTTCATCGGTTTTGCTTCAGTAGACAGTACTTGATAGCGGAAAGCAGCACCATCATCATAAGCACGCGCACACAGTACAAACGTATACGCGCCACACTCAAACTCTAACGTCATCTCATTCGCATGATTCTCATAAGCTGCTTTTTTACCCGCTGGTATCGAATAGGTCTCATCAACAACCGCACGAGCTTCCTTTACAAATCGAAAGCCTTTTGTGAAATTCTCTAAATCACTTTCAAAGCCAAGCTTGCTTTGCTCGATTACTGCTTTGCCATTGCGCTCAACAGCGTACCCTAATTCCTTCTCGGAATTCTCAAAAACGGTGAGACAAACCGCGTTATTAGGCGAATACAGTTTCCACATAGATGCAATCTCCTGTCCATTCGTTAGATATTTGGTACTCCATATTAAAAAAATCGGGGCAGGCTGCATTTTCTCCGCGCTGCCCCGTAATAGCGATACTTCCTGGATTACTGCAGGCTTAATTTTTTTCGGCCGTATTGTACAATTCCATACGAACCTTGTAATTAGCTGTGTAAATATCTTCAATCTTCCTTGCATTATTTGCTTCTAGCTCCGCAAGCATTTTTGCATACATACCATCAATTTCATTCTGTGACTTTGCATACACCATAGTGGAGAAGCTATTGTCAATAATATCCTTGATTTTTTGCTCGCTCAATGCGTCAGGCGAGCCTCCTTTTGGACCGAGATCATCATAAAGCGCGGTATCCCAAGTGGAGCCTGCCATTGATTTCAATGCATGTTGACTCACATTATCTCTGTTATAACGGAACATTAAGTCATAAGGCGTGCCGTCTTCGCCCAATCCATTACGAATCATCCATGTCCATTTACGCGCGCCTGTTGTTTTCGAGAATTCCGCCCAGTCAGCAGTAATTGCATCTAACGCTTCTTGCGTCGGTACATGAACACCGTTCTCCATATTCCAGTTCATGCCTTCTTTACCCCACATCAGCAAATACTGACCTTCTTCACTTGCCAGGAAGTCCAGAAATTTGATCGTTTCTACCGGATGCTCATTCGCTACTGTAATACCAACACCGTCCCAGCCCAAGGAACTGCGAGGGCCAAATGTTGTTTTTTCCGGATCAACGCCTGGAGCCGTTACTTTAAACCCGTAGAACAGTTGGTTTGTATCCTCGCCGTGTTTGGCGCGGAATGCACTGTTGGCCTCATTCACGATACCGCCCGCCGTAGCAAACACACGTCCGCTGGCCGTTTTCTGCTCATAGTTTTGGGCTTTATTGATACCCCATTCACGGTCAAGCAAGCCTTCTATATAAAGCGTGTTAATGAATTTGATCATTTCCAGATAACGCGGATCTCTTACTATAAACTCGAGACGGCCATCATGCTCATAATAGGTTTTCATCCCATACATCGCTTTGAATGAACCAATAATAGTAGGCATGTGATCTGCGTTCACTGTCATGGGTATAGAAGGATTTCCGTCTACAGATGGATATTTAGCTTTAAATTTTCTCAGCAAATCCAGAAATTCATCCTGGGTAAAGGAATCTCCGTTCAATGCGCGCTCACCATACCCGAACTCTTCCAAGATATCCATACGCATATTGATTGCCCAGTTTGGATCTGGATCCAAGCCGTACCAGTTGTTCAAATAATAATTTTTGCCATCCTCATATACACTTTTGGAAAGTACGTCACCATAACGCGCCTTGATATTCGGAGCGTGCTCCTCAATCAAATCATTCAGCGGAATCAAAGCTCCACCAGCAATGTATTTGTTCAAGGTCGCTTCACGTCTGTCAATGAGAGCAATATCAGGCAAATCTCCGCTGACCAGCATCAAATTCAGTTTCTCATCCGGATTACCGGTAGGCTGCTGAACCTCAATAAAAACACCCGTACGTTCTGTAATTTCTTTCGCAACAGGGTTAGTAAACGGATCACCCACATTTTTGTCAAACAAAGTTAATGTAATCGGCTTCTTCGTTGTACTGTTTTCTTTCTCCCCTTTGGATACGCTTTCATTTACATCCTTGTTTCCGCCGCTACATGCACTTAAAAGCATCGTGCATGCAAGTACCGTTGCCATGATCATTCTTTTTCGCATTCGGACCCCTCCTATAAATGAAATTCTTGAACCATCCAGCTTGCTTCTCTCCTGCTTATGCAGGGAGATTTATATTTCAATCCTATCCTGAACCAGATACCAGATTCGGAATAGGGGCAAAACCACAATTGATCGATAGGGCTTAGCCTTTTACTGCCCCAATAAGCATGCCTTTCAGGAAGTACTTCTGCAGCAATGGATACATAAGAATGATCGGCAGTGTAGCTATCATTGTAACGGCCATACGGATACTCTCGCTGGATACCGGCATCTTACGCTGTTCATTGGCCAGCTGCTGTGCCGCACTTAACATGTCATTGGTCTGGAACTGATTTAGGATTTTCACCAAAACAGCAGATAATGTTTTCAAATCAGGATTATAGGTGTAAATGTACGAATCATACCAAGCATTCCAATGACCAATGGCCGAAAACAAGGTAATCGTAGCCAGTACCGGAGTACACACAGGTATAATGACTTTCAAAAAAATCTGAATATCATTTGCACCTTCTATTTGTGCCGCTTCCTCCATTTCCTTTGGTAAACCCTCCATGTAGGTACGAACTAATATCATCCAAAATATACTCATAATCCCTGGGAAGATAAAAACCCAGAAATTGTCGATCAGATTCAAGCTGCGCACGACCATGTAAGTGGGAATCAGTCCGCCGCTGAAATACATCGTGAATACAAAAAACAAATTAATTCCGCGCCAGCCTACAAGTTCTCTTTTGCTTAGTGCATAGGCCAGCATTGAAACACAAGCCAGCGTAAGAGGTACGCCAATCACGGTTCGGCCGACCGTCACGACGATGGAATTTAAAATTTCTGCATCCTTCAAAACGGTTTTGTAACTGTCCAGAGTGAAATCGTAGGGCCACAGCATGAATTGTCCATAAGCCGGGTCTGACGCATCATTCAGGGACAAAATGAAAATATGCCAGAACGGAAAAAATGTAACGATGAACAACAGCAATAAAAATCCGTACACGATCGTATTTCCTGAAATGGTTGCCAACGTATAGCGCGGTGACCACTTGCTTCCAGCGTCTGTCTCGTCACGCCGCGCAACTTTACTATCCATTTTCTTATTCCTCCCTCCAGCCGCATGCTCAACTTTTAGAACAGATGCGTTTGACCCATTTTTTTAGAAATATTGTTTACAGTTATGACCAGAATAAACGCTATTACGGATTTGAACATACTTACGGCAGCTGCATAGGAGAACATGCCATTCTGAATGCCATAACGGAACGCATAGGTATCAATTACATCCGAATAGGATCGGTTCAATGAATTACCCAGTAAAAAATATTGATCAAACCCGGTATTCATCAAGTTGCCGATGTTCAGAATCAACAGAATAATAATGGTAGGCCGTAGCATTGGCAGCAAAACATGCCAGATTTGCTTCAATCGATTGGCGCCGTCCACTTTCGCAGCTTCGAATAGCTCCGTTGGAATGGAAGCAATGGCAGCCAGATACATGATGGAGTTATACCCCATATCCTTCCAAGCATTTGAAAGGGCTATAATGATCCAGAACATCTTGCCTTCCTGCATAAACAAAACACCTTGTTCTACAATTCCAATTTTCATCAGCAGTTGATTTACAGGTCCTTCAGCGGACAACAAGGTAACAACAATACTTGCAGCAACCACCCATGAAATGAAAAAGGGTAAATAGGAGGCTGTTTGTACCGTGCGTTTAAACCAGTTGATTCTTACTTCATTCAGCGTTATGGCAATAAAAATAGGAAGAATAAACCCTATGGACAGCGTTAACACACTCGAAACCAAAGTATTGCGCATCACTAGCCAAAAATCTTGTCCGGAAAAGAAGTATTCAAACCACTGAAATCCCACAAAGTCCGCTTTAAAGAGCGAGCCCCAGAAATCCCCTAAAGTCGGCTTATAATCTACAAATGCCATGTACAAGCCAATCATAGGAGCGTAAGCAAACAATACGGCCCATACAATTCCCGGAATGAGAAGCAAATAAAAATATCGCTGTCGAACCATTTTTTTAATTATAGGATTTTTAAGAAACGGCACTTTCTCGTTGCTTCTATCCACCTCATATTCCATTCTCCCGCCTCCTCATGTCCGATTTATGATCATGAATTCATCATAGGGAATCTTGAATTGTATGGCTATATCACGATTTTCCGATTTCTATAACAAAAAAACGAACTTGCAGATTAGCGAGTGTTTTGGTTAAAAAATATAAGAATTGAAGTTAGATGGACGCCATCCGGCACTCCATTCCTTGCAATTGACATAACCTGCATTCAAACTTATACTCTGTTCTAAGTAAGGGCATTTTCTATAACGACATATCATTTCTTTACGAGTTACAGTGCAATAGAAAAGGACAAAAGCATGCGCGGAGGGTCTATGTACACTATAATTTTAGTCGATGACGAACGGCTCACTTTAGTCACTCTTGCTAATTATATAGATTGGGAAAAAATGTCCTGCCGTGTTATTGCCACTGCCAGCAACGGACGAGATGCATTGGAAAAAGTGGAATCCCTGCAACCGGATATACTCATTACTGACGTTAAAATGCCTGTCATGGACGGCATTGAACTCTGTAAGCAAGTTCATACTCGATTCCCTAACATTCAAATTGTTTTTCTAAGCGGATACAATGAATTTGATTATGCTTGTGCTGCACTGCAGCATGGTGCCTGCGGCTATTTGCTGAAGCCAATTGACCATGAAGAACTGGCTGCCACTATGAGGAAGGTTCGTCAACGTTGTGAAGAGCAGAAAAACCGACTCAACTCCACCTTATTAACGTCGGGAGAATACCTGCGTGAACTTCTTCAAATCGGGGGCAATCTGCTCTCTGGCTTAGCGGACGAAGTTACTGCTGTATATAACCATCATTTGCATCTTCCTGCGGATAACCAAACATTTTACTTTGTTTTTATCAGCATAAACGAATATACTCTGCTCGCAGAGCACCCTCTTGCATTCGATGCGCCTTCCGGTGATTTTTCAACTGTAGAACGATTAGAATTTTTCATCGCCGGGTTGCCCAGCTTTTCCCGCGGTGTACTGACCAAACTGCGAGATGGCCAATGGATTTTCGCCACAAAGGAATCTGACCGTACCGTGTTTACGCATTGGCGGAATCAGTCTGCAAGTGCGCAGCGCTGGATATCTCTGTTCCTGACCGACCACCCGCAATCACTGCTCTCCTTTTCAAAACAATGGCCAAAGATGCTGCAAATACACAATCAACTGGTTGCGATTCACGGCACAGGACTGATCAACGACAACTGGGAGAACACGCACCCCGCATTGCGTCAGGAACCATTTCCCAAAACCGAACATTTGATTGCCGCCGTAAAACAAAACCGCAGAGACCAAGTTGAAGAATGGCTCCATGACTTTTACGATGGCGGTTTGCCGCCCGGAAGTATTAGTCAAGCGTTTGTAGAAAGCGTTTCCATTTTTGATGCAGTACGATCTGCAGTTGCGGCAAATAACCGTCATTTGCAAGACATCATTAATAAGGATTCCAAGTTTTTCGGACGACTTTCCCTGATGGAAAGCATGCAATCTATGAAAACACATATGCGGCAAATTCTGAGCCTTATAATGGACGAGTTGGAGGCATCTCCGGTCGATCGGCATATCGAGATTGTCAATGAAGTATGTACAATTATACAAAAAAACTATGAACAGGTTATTTCGATTGATATGCTGGCTGAACTCATCTTTCTTTCGCCCAACTATCTCCGGACGATATTCAAAGATGTTACCGGAAAAACATTACTCGAGTATGTGACTCAGATCCGCATGGATAATGCTTGCCTCATGCTGCAGGAAACCAATATTAGAGTGCAGGAGATTGCCAAACGAGTCGGCTATGACAGCCCCTCCTATTTTGGCGCTGTCTTTTTCAAACGTACAGGGCTCACCCCTAACCAATACCGTACACATGCGAAAAAGGGATCACGGACATGAAGACATTGAAAAGGTTTTTCAACAATTCGTCTTTGCTGCAGAAATTACTGCTCATGTTTCTTACCGTAACGATCACCCCTCTTATATTCATTACGGTTTTCTTCTATGATCGAACAGAGCAACGGCTGCTGGAATTGACCTATGAAAATATGTATAGCAGCAACCAGCAAATCAGCAGTAACGTCAATGCTCATCTGGACAACCTTTACCAGATTTCATCTATGATTTATACAAATGAAACCTTACAAGCTTACCTTACGCAAAACTACACAAATGACTATTCGATCTTCGAAGCCTACCGATATATCGATGGCCTTCTATACAACTTGATGACTGCGAACAATAACCTGGCCAGCATTACCCTTTATGTACACAATACAACACTCCCAGAGGATGGTCTGTTTCTCAAACATATCACCCATGAGAATTTGCCGCTTCAGTATCTGTCTCAATTACAACAAACCTACGGGAACAATATGTTCAGCAACATCGTTCAGGACAAAAAAGGAAAAAACATTATTTATCTAGGGCGTACGCTCAACTTTAATACACAAAACCAGCCCTACGGCATGGTGACGATCGGTATCTATGAAGAACTGCTCTACAGGTTAATTGAGAAAGAAGAGCAAAACAAAAGCGTCTACTTACTCAATGAAAAAAACCAAATCATCTCAGCAACTGATAAATCGCTTTTAAACCTGTCATTCAGCGAAGCCGTCGGCCCCGAATTATCCGCCGATAAAGAGGTTGTCACTATAAACGGAGATTCCAATTTGCTGGTGTACAATACCATGTATCATGGCTGGAAAACCGTTTCTCTTACACCAATTGACGAAATCATGCGTTCCTCTCGTCAGACCGCTATGCAAATTGTTGTGATCGCGATTTTCAGTCTTGTCTTATCCATCTTAATGATCATTGTCATTGCCAAATATCTATCACTCCGTCTGCGTAAATTAAACCGTCAGGCTGCGCAAGTCGAGCTAGGAAATTTCACCCTCTTGCCCGCTGATCCTAGCAGAGATGAAATTGGTCAGTTAAGCTCAGCTTTCAACCAAATGAGCACACAGCTCAAAGATATGATTGATAAGCTGTATATAAAGGAACTAGCGAAGCGCGATGCGGAGCTCTATGCATGGCAAAGCCAGATCAATCCGCATTTTCTGTATAATACGCTATCGGGCATTTCATCTCTGGCCATTCAAAAAGGCAATGTTGAAGTGAGTGAAATTGTTAATCGTCTCGCCAGATTTTATCAAACATCACTGAATATGGGACGTCAATATATTACGCTGGAGAAAGAAATCACCCTTACGAAACACTATTTTGCCATCCAGCACATGCGCTTTGATGATAGCTTCATGGAGCACTGGGAAGTTGACGAAAGCTTGTTAACCCATGAAACGTTAAAATTATTGCTGCAGCCTTTTGTGGAAAATGCTATTAATCACGCTATATATGATAATCATACCTGCCTGAATATCACAATCCGTGTTTACCAATCCGTTCATGTTGATGCTCCAGCGCTCATACTTGAAGTCGAAGATGACGGTTGCGGAATGTCATCCAAGCAAGTAGAAACACTGTTATCCTCAGAATCGAAAGCAGGGTATGGAATCAAAAATGTTCATGAGCGTGTGCAGCTTGCTTACGGACAAAACTACGGGGTAACCATTCATAGTCAAGAAGGATTGGGCACAAAAATTACCGTTATACTGCCTTTGCAACAAGATATTGAGTAAATGTGATTTTTCGAGCTGGTCTATTGGCGAAAAAAAATGGCGGCCCTAGGGCCGCCAACTATATTATTGAATTTTGCTTGCTTCAATATTCTCCTTTAATCACGAAGAACGAACCTCGGATGGTCCCTGCCAGCTTGGACTTCTGTCTTGCAAATTTGAATTTCTCTTCCAGCTCCTTAGGTACCTCCATCCCCTCAGACAGCTTGAACCCTACGGCCCGCTTCTTAGGATCATCCACCGTATACAAGACGTTGACCGCTAGACCGTCCTCATAAAAGACGAAAGCCCATTTGATATTTTCAACTTGAAAAAGCGACGTTTCCAGCGGTTGCGCCGCAAACTCAATACCACGTTCTTCTTTCAAAACCCGTTTCACATAATCAAGCGTCTCCTGGCTTTCGCCGGCTGGTACGGTCGTAAATTCGTGCTTGTATTTGTTCATGAAGTAACGGGCTTCATTCGCGCGAAGACCTGCTAGCGCTTCTGCTACCGGCGAAGATTCCAGACCAACCACAGACACATTTTTAAAGTCAACGATCGTGGACATTTCCTCATTCCTCCTGCTCATTTCGTTTACTTCTCCACAACTGGAATCCACATTTCCCCGTATACGAGGCTATCTCGCTGCCCCATCTCAACCGTTGCATTGGGCCCGCCAACATAGGCGTAATTATCGGCTGCCGGCAATACTTGACCAAAGGCAATCCCAGTAAGCATGCTGCTCAGCTCATCTGCCGACTTTCCCTCCCCTTTAACCACGAGGTATTGTCCCTTAGGAAATTGGATCACTCTGTGCTCTTCCGGTACAGATGAATCAGTCATCACGCCAGCATAATACATCATCTTGTGATTGACCGCTTCGTTCACGGCAAAAATATAATCGTTCGCAGCAATCGCCTTTAACGCATCAAGCCTACCATCCTGCTCCACTGACCGCCAAAAGCTTTCCTTCTCCTTATTGATACCGGCATAATCCGTGTAGTCGCTTTTCAGTTCCGTTCCAATTCCCAGAACGATAAAGCTGTCTTTTTCCTCAAAGGTATACGTTGCCATGATCCCAGCTCCTTTTTTGAATAAAATGCATTGATTTGTTTATTCACTTGATAGGTTTATCATAAGCCTCAATCATGTCAAAACATGATACTGTTTAGCGTATAGCCAATTATTCTCTCCTATAGCTCTCTATCTAAATCTTAGTGTCTTTGGCAGACAAAGTCTATCGGACTCAGGAATGGGCTGGCGTTGATTTCACTTCCATTAGAATCTGCGGCTTTTCGGGCGCAGCGCCCAGGAGACGATGCCAAGCGCAGCATAGATAAGCGGAAGAATAACATGAAATCCGCCGTTCCCATAATCATGGGCGAACACATGAGATAAGGCCGCACCTGTCATTAGAAAAAAGATACCGCTATAAGCCCATTCCTTAAGCCGAGGGAAGCCTGGTATGACGATCGCAATGACTCCAAGCAATTTCCAAGTCCCGAGAATGTTCGTGAAATATAAAGGGAATCCAATATCATTAACTAAATCGACATTGCCGCCGTATTGCATCAATTGCCCGATCCCGCTTAATGCAATAGAGAATGCGAGAATGATGGTGACGATCCAATAAGCTGCCGTCCTTCCGATAGGACGGGATTCAATCTTCGCGATCTTTTTATTATCGGTAACTATACTCATTCCAATTCCTCCCTTGATCTCCCTGTGTGCTTCTGGTACCGATGCTTCTGGTCTGACGCTGCCATCATCCCAGCTCCTTTTTTCATTTGATCTTGTTTTTTTACTTGATGGGTTTATAATAACGATAAATCATGTCAAAATATGATACTGTTTAGAGGTCCTGATGAAAAAAGTAGAACGGATTAACATCATCATGCGGTACATCAACAACCGCGCCCATTTTACCATTTCGGAAATCATGCATGAGTTTAACATCTCCCGTTCGACGGCGATTCGAGACATCAGGGAAATTGAAGCAATGGGAATGCCTCTGGTCGCCGAAGTCGGGAGGGACGGGGGCTACTTTGTGATGAACAACTCCGTCCTGCCCACGGTCCGCTTTACCGATAATGAGATTAAAGCTCTTTTTATCGCCTTCATGGCAACACGCAATCTGCAGCTCCCTTA
Organism: Paenibacillus radicis (ex Gao et al. 2016); assembly: GCF_014641555.1. Lineage (GTDB taxonomy): Bacteria > Bacillota > Bacilli > Paenibacillales > Paenibacillaceae > Pristimantibacillus > Pristimantibacillus radicis. The sequence continues at coordinate 97,776 of NZ_BMHY01000005.1, read as the reverse complement.
CCTCAAGAGCCGCCACTCTTTAGCGGAAAAATTGCTCGGTCTCATCTCTCAAAACCAGCAAGATGATCTTGTTCTGTTAAATCAAATCCTGCTCTTCGAAGGGACCAATCCCCACAATCCTGACCTGCTTGACCTATCCGATCTGCCCCATCCGATGTTAGAACAACTCATCCAGATCCTTCTTAAAGACTGCTACTTAGTGGTTTCCGTCGAAGAAGGAAGAGAAATAAAGATTTATTCCATCTATCTCATGCGCCTATATCGTGAAAAAAGCTCTTGGCAAATTGAGGGCTTGGACCTAGAGGAAGGGAAATGGCGAATTATCCCTGTCGACAATCTCACCGATGTCAAACCATACTCGGGGAAAAAAAGAATAAGCAAGAAGAAGATTGTAGAACAACTAAAGAAACAGGAAGAAGCAATCAACCTGGTCCTCGAACTCGGTCCCAAGGCGATTGCTCAATTCAAAAAGTACCATCCTTTAAAAATTACCATTTCATATACGAATCCTTATCAAACTACGGCTATTCTAAAGACGTTTATCAATGTTCATCATCCCAATGAATTGAACGAAATAACAAATTGGCTGCTTTTCTTAGGTGGAGATATCAAGATCAGGGAAATTCCAAAGGAAGTTGTAGAGGGATTTCAGGGAAGAGTAGATGTGTGGAGAACAAGTGATTGACCCTAGCTAACGAAAGACTGTAACGCTCATTAAAGATACTGCGATCGCATAATTCGATTTTTCAAAGATAACATTTCGCACTCCACGAGGTGTTTTTCAAATAAAATAGGGGCACCTAAATGATTGCCCCTTGAGCTAACGTGACAAGATCCTGCATCAGCATAAAGCGATGGCAAGCTCTTCCCTTTTTAGGTAGAGAGCTTGTCTAAGTTAAAGTGCCCCGCTTACTGCATTCTTCTTATTCTGAATTCTAAGGCCCCTTCTATGTGTCATAAATAATACGAAGTATCCCAGCGTGACAAGGATACATATTATGATGTCAACAAGGATCAAATTCTGATAATTTCGGAAATAATCGAAGGAAAAGCCTCCGATTAATGCACCCGCAATGCCACCGCCCTGGTGGAAGAATAGTAATATCCCGGTATGTTTTCCTTTTCCGTTTGCAAATTCATTGATGACAAGGATCCCCCCCGGCACTGCGCTTAAGTATGTAATTCCGAACGCTATTGCAAAAACAATAGGTGAACTTCCCAAGTGCATAAAGAGGAAAGCAAAGCCCATTATACGTATGCCATACAAAACAGACATTAGCATTAATTTATTGTATCGGTCCAGAAAATAGCCGCAAATGAGTGCCCCCGTAATTTCCATAATGCCAAGTATACTCATGGATAGGGCGATCATGCTTGGTGACACATCGGCCAGCTGATGTATGGCTACTAAATTCATTTCGATGGAACCCATATTGACTCCGCAGGTAAAAAGCGCAATTGCGACCATAACAAAGATTGGAAGATGAATGAATTTCTTGGAGAATGGAGTTATTGTAAGGGGCGTATCAGGCCCATCAACTTCTATTGGATGATCCGATTGGGGTTTCTCCATATCTTTCTGTTGCAGGCTCTTGATTCCCATCCAAATTACTGGAAATGTCACAAAAATGCCTAGGGCAAAAGAAGCTATAAAGGCATCCTTCCAAGTCAGCCAACCAACAGATACGAAAATTGGCGTAATAATCGCTAACCCTAGAGAGGATGCGCTCGCCAACAGTGACATTGCTTTAGCTCGGTGATGCCTAAACCATTCTAACATCAATATATAGCTCGTCGTTGCCCCAATGCCAGCTAACCCAGAGATAACGCCATATCCAATAAAAAAGACGATAGGATCGTTCCCTAATAAGACAACGCCAGTGCCCATAGTACTCATGATTGCACTTAAAAAAAGCACCTTCTTTGTGCCGTAACGATCGGCAAGCCAACCTCCCAAGGGCGCGCATATAGCTGTTATTAATAAATTCGTTGACCATGCCGTTGAAATAAATCCCCTGCTAATCAGTAAATCTGCCGATATTTGCACCTGAAAAAATGCCATGCTAAATCGGGTCAATGCACCAATAAATCCAATAATCCAGAGAGCCCCCAACCCAACCCAAGCATGCCTGGATTCCTTAAACCATGTCGCACTCACTCTTGTCCCCCCTTGTCACCACAAAAAAAGATACCGATAGGTATCTTTAATATTAACATAGATGCATTGTTTTGCAAGAGTGGAAATTCATTTGATTTACTACGTGTACAAATACAATTGAAGGGGTATTCGGGTTCATCCTTATCCGATACAACAGAGTTGACAGGTATCAAATAAGGCGGCATCTACCGCCATTTTTCCAGTAAAGACGAAATTGCAAATGAAGCTTTTAGCTATGCTGACCATGTCAGTCAACAAGAAATGGCCTCTGGCAAGCTGCTGGCATATTTGAGCGTATACGCGAAAGTAGTGGAAGCGCCGCCCTTCATCGGGGGTTGCCCGCTCTCAACACAGCTATTGATAGCGACGACAGTCACCCAGGCTTACGCGAAAGAGCCAAGCAAGCCCTAATAGACACGCAGGAATCCCTAAAGAAAATCATATCCGAAACTAAATGTACGTTACCATAATAAAAGCCCTCAGAGTGATGGAGGGCTTTTGAGTAAGCTTCTATATTTAGAACAGCATTCTTGTCACAACAAAATTTTTCGCCCTATTTATGATAAGGCTCAGCTTAACGGGGCTATCGGCGAAAAATACGAAAGGAGCTGTCACGGCGCATAGTTATCACCTTTTAGAGCGAAACAAGGGCAAAAATTAAGCCTTCATAACATGTACTGAAGGCCACCGAAGTAAATCGGCGGCCTTTGCAAACTTGATTTATCTATCGTACCCGTTAGTTCAGCGAATTGATTTTTTTAAACCTTATCTAAGTGATCTAGATGCAGGTGTTAGCCTAATGGTTCAAATGTACTATGCATTCAGCTTCAGTTCTGCTTGCTCCTAAAATACTCTGCTGTTTCACGAATTTCATCATTTTCTGAGAATAATCCTCGATCAATAAATACTTTTAATAATTCTGGAACTACCTCTCGTGTCACTTCTAGTAATCTAATGTATTGCCATTCATCCGCCCAATCAATACTTCTATTAACAACTTCAGGATAGTATTGTGTCAACCACTTGAGTGGTATTTTCTTCATACTATCTCTTGCTAAAGTAATTACAGTTATGTTCTGACTCTCACAAGCATAATTAACAAGAACCCCCAGCAAGTTCATTCCAATTTCACTTGGCATTTGGTCGAGGGTTTTTAGACTTTCATAGGCATCCGGTAGTACTTTGTTAAGCGCTTTGCGTAACTGTAACTCGTAGGGATCAACTAATTGGCTGTCCATTATTATTCACCTCCGTAATCCACTGGTAAGGCCTTGAACTGACAATTGGCGGTTTCACTGCTCTGCCTCCAGATTAGTAATCTTCCACCCAACAAAACTTGTAGCCAAAGCCGCGAACCGTTTGAATATATTTGGGTTCCGAAGGATTGACCTCGATTTTTTTACGTAAATAGCGAATATGAACGCTTACCGTGTTCTCCTCGCTTGTTCCTTCCAGCCCCCAAATTCTGTCGTATAGCAAGCTTGCGCTGAACACTTGATTTGGGTGATCGGCCAAAAATAAGAGAAGCTGCCGTTCCTTAGCCGATAGTCCTACCGTCTCTCCGCCAACCATCACTTCGCAGCTATCCAGATCGATGCTCAATTCCTGATTACGCAATCTATTTTTATAATTTGACTGCTTCCAATAAGCGTAGCTGCGCAACTGTGTCCGAATACGTGCGATTACGACATCGACATCGAATGGCTTCACAATATAATCGTTCGCCCCACCCTCCAAGCCGGCTACGATATCGCCGCCTTCCTTCCTGCAAGTAATTAGAATGACGGGAATATCCGAACGGTTGCGAATTTCAGCGCACAGGCTCATCCCGTCTCCGTCCGGAAGGTTAATATCCAGCAGAGCCAGATTTGGCAATTCATTGCCCAGTAAAGCTTGTGCTTCTCTCACGCTTCCAGCTGTCGTCACGCGAAATCCGCTGCCCTCCACGCACAACCGCAGCAGCTCCCGAATATCCCGTTCATCCTCAACGATCATGATGTGCCCGTCAGACATTTTAAGCACCTACCTTTCATTCCGATATCGACTTCATCCGACTTTTATTGTGGTATTCCCTCTGAAAATGACGCAGCACAATTTACATCCTCGCTACACCAGTTTAATAGTAGATTAAGAGAATGAAAAAAAGGAGGCTCCGGCCCTTACGCGGTCTCCTCTGGCTCCATCTCCCTTACATGTGCATAACGCAACGGAAAACGGATATAAAACGTGCTTCCTTGAGTAGATGAACCTTCAAGTCCGACCTCGCCGCCATGAGCGTTCATAATTTCTCGACATATCGGCAGTCCCAGCCCCGTTCCCGTAATCGCTCCTGTCTTAGCGCCTTTCCCCCGGTAATAGCGCTCGAAAATAGACTCCCGCTCCCCCTCTTCTATCCCGCACCCACTGTCGATTATCCGAATGGTAATGGCGGAAGGCTGAGCCCCGAGTTCCTCCATTGTCGCCTCGATGCGAATCGTACCTCCCGGAGCTGTAAACTTCCGCGCATTCGACAGCAAGTTAGCAAACACTTGCTCCACGCGCATCGGATCGGCGTAAATGGCCGTAAATCGATCAGGCCAATAAGGCTCTGGCATCGGAACCCAGAAGAAGGTAAAGCCCTGCTCCAGCATGTCCATCTGCACCTTCGAACACAGCCTTGCGAATAAAGCCCCAAACGGAACAAGCTCGTATTCGAACTGAATATGTTTATTTTCAAGCCGGACGATTTCCAGCATATCGTCGATCATCCGCTCCATCACCAGCGATTTATCATGAATGACCTGAAGATAGCGGGTTTCTCCCGCCGGAATCGTACCATTCAGCATTAACTGGACATACCCTTTAATTGCTGTAATCGGCGTGTTGAGCTCATGACTTACTTCGGAATACATATTGCTGCGAATCTGATCGATGTGGGATAGCTTTTCATTGGCTATTATGAGCTCGCCATTTACCTTCGCCAGCTCCTTGTTCGTTGAACGTAACTGTGCCATACGCATAAGCCGCATGCCCATGATTATCCCGGAACAGATGACTACCCCGCCGAAGCCAAGAAAGGTCCAGCTGATCTGGGCAAGCGCGTGATGCGACGTCAACAAGGTCCGCGTCGTAGGAAAGAGTCCGAATTGCCCGCTCACCGCCCGACCAAGTACAAGCCCTCCAACAAAAAAGGCATTTCCGATTGCAAACACCATGATTTCCGAATTTCTTCGTCGTTTAAGAGCAAGAAAAAGGACAACTATTAATGCAAGTAACAGACATGTCGAAACATAATCGTAAAAAAGCCGATAAAATAGCAGCTGCGCTTGTTCACCGAACAACAGCCAACCCGCAACCGAAACAAAGGCATAGACTAACACCGCGTAACCAAGATTACGAATCCACTTGCTGCCTTTACCACCAACAATCGCATACGTGATCAAAATCCCGCTGGCATATCCGATATACCAATTAAAGTGAATGAGCGATCCCCAGACCCATAGAGCTTCTGGTCGAAAAGCAAACTGCCAGCCTCCCCACATGACGGTTAAATCTATAGCAAAACTCGCCAAAAAAACGGCAAAATAAATAAAAAGCGTTTGGCTGCGATTAAAAAAATACAATAGTAAAGATACCGCGCTTAACAGCGATAGCACAATTGCCCCAGCCCACATCGGCGCTTCCGTTCGCAGCAGCTTAAGCGCTAAAGACGATGAGGTTCCCGACCATACCTCGAAACCTTCCAAATTTTGATGAGGGGAAATGCGAGCCACCAGTACTTGATCTTCATGACCCGTTATATTCTCATACGAAATGATTCTCCAAGAAATAAATCCCGATGGTAGGAGCTTCTCTGACTTGAAGACAGGCTGGCCGTCCAGAAATAAGGCAATCTCAAAATCCTTAACTAGATAGGAATAAACCAGAAGCTGCCCCGGTGAAATCCCTTTTTTTGAAAGATTAGCTTTTAGCCAAAGCTCGTTGCCTGGATGAGCGCCATTCCGATCCGAATCCATCTGGGAGAATGGATGCCATTCGGAAGGCAACTGTCCCTTAGTCATATTTCCGAAATAGTAGGCTTCCCAAGCGATCCTCGATGCCTGATTTTGATTCTCATGCGAGCTTGCCTGCACCGGGTTAGCTTGAAGAATGAGGCCAGCGGTAAGCAGCACAAGGATAAGCCTTATGATGTGTAATCTATTCGATTGGCTCACAATATTGATCTTGTCTCCTTTGGCATATCCTAGGCTTGTTGTCCTCAGTTTAACCTGTCTCTGCATTCAAATCCACATAGCTGGGAGGTTCATTATGATTGATACCGTATTACCATCAGCAAGGACGCAACGCGACGCATTGGCCGCCAAGTTGAGCAACATCGCTGTCGATTGCCAAGGCAGTCCGGGTTATCCCTCTCGGCAGCGGGGAATCCGGGTTATCAGTTCTACAAAACAAGGCTGCTTTGAATTTGACTTCAAAACAGCCTTGGTCTAGATTCTTTACTTGCTTTTTTGTTCCAGCATTTTTAAGAGCACCGTTACCGCCTCTGCTCTTGTCATTTTATCTCCAGGAGCAAATTGGTTCGCGCCTTTGCCTTCAATAATACCCAGATTTTTTATAGTGGCCACAGCGCCTTTCGCCCAGTCCGGAATGTCTTTATCATCTGCAAAGCCAGGTGTCTCAGTTGTTCCGCCAGTCAGGCCCAAGGCCTTTGCAATCATCGCAGCCATTTCTGCACGAGTGATTTCCGCATTCGGGTGGAAGGAGCCGTCCTCATAACCACTAATAATACCCGCGTACACTGCCTGCGCAATGGATTTCTGCGCCCAGGAGCCAATCTTCTCCTTGTCGGTGAACGTCAGCGCCGCTCCATCTCCTTGCGGTTTGAGCGCATTCATCAGCATGACCGCAAATTCCGCGCGCGTCACGGTGCGACCCGGCTTGAACGTATTGTCCGGATAGCCCTTAACGATGCCCGCGCTTACCGCTTGCTTAATACTGGCTTCCGCCCAATGTGCGGCAATATCGCTGAAGCTCACTTTCGTTAATTCGTCCGTTGTCGGAGGGGCAGCATTGGCTACCGCAAATACAGCGTATTTGGTGAAGTGATTAACCTCTACGGTAATGTAATTACCGCTCACAGTACCGCCGACCTTCACCCATTCCTTCTTCACTTCGTCATAATAGAAGACGACCGCCTTCTCATTGCCCTTCAAGCTATTTAGATCAAATTTGAAAGAGAGCGTGACAGATTTGTCGAAGTTCTCCACGAAGTTTTTTAGAATTTCAAATATCGGGCTAAGCAGAATATCCTTATTTGTAATCAACGTCTGTACATCCGAGACTTTATCGATCGTTAATTTTAACTCTTTGCCTGTAGCGTTAGCAGGAATGACGATCTTGATCTCATCGCCTTGGCTAACCTCTCCCGCTTTGCCTGCGGGAAGCGTTAAATGACCATCTGTAGAGGTGACCTTGGGGTCACTCGTTGGCGAAGTTGGCGTGTATGAGCCGCCATTACCGTTCGTTGCAACCGACATGCTTTCGCTGGCATTCGAAATGTTTCCCAACATATCAACAGCCTTAGCCGTATAAATATACAGCTTCGAAGCAGAAAGCCCGGTATCGACATACGTACTTTCAGCCGTTTCTACAATGAGCGTCCCGTCACGGTAAATCATATATTTGGCCACACCCGAATCATCGTTCGCAGCAAGATGAAGTGTAATCGAGTTTGTCGTTTTTGCGCCCGATGTGATTGTTACCTGGTCCGGTGCGGTCATGTCCGCCAGCACTCCGAGTGTGGAGAAATGGCTGACTGTCGTCTCGATGCCGTTGTCCGTTACTCGGGAGGGATTATATTCCCACTTGCCAGTAGACACGTTGTAATAATAAACAGCGAGCTTACTCCTATCTAAACTAGCGTCATACCCGAGTGTAATCTGTACAGGTTGAGTAATGGTCATGCCTTCAAATTGAAATTCCATAACTTGTCCTGCTCTAGCGAGTTTAACCTCCCCGGAGGGCGTGGCGTTCGAATCTTGTACCGTCAATGTTGCCCCTTCGGGAATCACCAGTCCGTCAGGCAGCTTAATTGCGAGCCCGCCCGGGTACGTAAGCGTACGAACCGAAGGGTCTAATTGCATCGGCTCTCCTATGATACCTTCTCGGGCAATTGTGACCACGTATGTCGTGTTTGAGCCGTCTGGCGCCGTCACGGTAATCCGAATCGGGTTATGTCCGACAAACAAGCTTGATGCACTGTAGCCATATACATTTTCCGTTACCGAATTGTAATTCGCCCCCGTAACCGTTAGAGCTTGGTTGGGATCCCCTTTACTCAGAAAAAGGTTAAGAGTAGAAACCGAATTCTCAACTCGTACAACATAATTCGTCTGAGATGGTAAAAAATGAATTGTTCCATGATCCGTTGACAAGCCGGACAATAATGTGTTCGCTGACAGCCATTGTGCGTACAAGCTAACATTCTGAGTGCCTATAAACAAATTCGCCCCACTGGTATAGCTAATGCCGCTGCCGTCCGCCGCTGTATTCCAACCTGCAAAAGTATATCCCGTCTTCACCAGATTCCAGTTGTTGCCGGATACCGATACCGAAACGCCCTGCTCATACGAGCCGCTATCGGTCGGTACGCTTCCTCCCGTACTGCCGTTGCCGCTATATGTCACCGTGAATGTAGGGTTCAATATCCATTTTGCATATAGCGTCACATCGGACGAGCCCATGCTGAATGAGGCGCCTGAAGCATAATCTGTTCCGATTCCATCCGCCTGCGTATTCCAGCCTGCAAACGTATAGTGAGTCTTCACCAGATTTCCGTTGTTCCCGGATACCGACACCGTATCGCCCTGCTCATACGAGCCACTGTCCGTCGGTACGCTTCCTCCCGTACTGCCGTTGCCGTTATATGTCACTTTGAATGTAGGGGTCAATATCCATTTGGCATATAACGTCACATCGGACATGCCCATGCTGAAATAAGCACCTGGAGCATAATCTGTTCCGGTTCCATCCGCCTGCGTATTCCAACCTGCAAACGTATAGTGAGTCTTGAGTAAAGCTGCCGTATTGCTATAAACGATGACTGTTTCGCCTTGCGAATACGACTTGCTGTCAGTCTGCACACTCCCGCCTGTGTTTCCGTTCCCGTCATAAGTCACAAACTTTTGTATTGCCTGCAAATAGGGATATCCGTTATTGCGCGATGGACTTATCCCCCAAATGCTTGTGAAGTCCCAGTTTGAATCTGCATAAGTGCTTTGCGTCTTCATCTCCGTGGTCGATCGGCCAACGCCTTTGCCTGTATCCGATTGACCTGTTGTACCCGAGTCGTAGAAGCTGTAGCTGATCGTTCCACTACTATTGTTGCCAATCAAACCGCCTACTTTGGTGCCGCTTCCCGTTACACTTCCTGCTGCATAGCTGTAGCTGATCGTTCCGCTGTTGGTGCCAATCAAGCCGCCTACATTGGTGCCGGTTCCTGTTACGTTTCCTGCTGCATAGCCGTAGCTGATCTCTCCGAAATTGGCTCCAACCAAACCGCCTACATTGGTACTGCTTCCTGTTACATTTGCTTTTGCGAAGCTGTTATTAACCGTTCCATAGTAATTGTAGCCAATCAAACCGCCTACACTGGCGCTTGTTCCTGTTACACTTCCTGATACATAGCTGTTGCTTATCTCACCGCCATCGATACGGCCTACCAAGCCGCCTACATATTGTTTGCCTGTAACATTTACATTTTCCAGAATCATATTGGAAACACTTGCATCATAGTCTATATAACCAAACAACCCTGAAAAATTATCATTAGGTCTATTAATCGTCAAGCCTGTGATCTTGTGTCCATTGCCGTCCATATGCCCCTGAAATCGGCCGCTAGAACCCCCAATCGGTAACCATCCTTGGCCATAGCTGCTCAAATCAATATCTGCCGTCAGCTTGAAATACAGATTCGAACCCAAATAATTCCTGACCGTATCCAACTCCTCACCAGTTGTAATCTGATAAGGATCACTTGCAGTACCTGTTCCAACGTCTAAAGTCTTCCTCCATTTCGCGTACAGCGTCACATCGGACGTGATCACGCCTTCAGCGTCTGCTTTATAATCCACTCCATGTCCATCCGCCTGCGTGTTCCAGCCTGCGAAAGTGTAGCCTGTCTTCACCAGATTTCCGTTGTTTCCAGAAATCGACACCTTAATGCCCTTATATGAGCCGCTGTTAGCGGGCACCTCTCCTCCAGTGCTGCTGTTGCCGTTATACACCACGGTATACCTAGGGTGTACGGTAAACGTAGTGGTCGCTTCGCTTGCGGCATGAGCGTCGTCCCCTGGAAAGGCAGCGGTAATGGCGTGCATACCGATCGCCAGAGCGGATGTCTTAAAGCTGGCGCTGGACGAGGCGCTTAGGAGCTCTCCCCATCCCACCGTAATCGTCATGTCATCTTGACCCCAGAAGGTGAAAGTCTGAGCAACAGCATCCATCGTAATGTTCGATAAATAACGCGCTCCTGCCTTTTCCAGTTGGTTAACAATATTGCCGGAAGCGTCGTAAGTAATAATGTTCATCGCAATGCGATTATCCCCAAAACTGTATGCCCGGTAGGTGTATGCCCCCCATTGAATAACGGGACAAGCAGAGCCACAGTTCGTTGTCGTAATCACTGGTTCAGCCGTAGTTAATCCAACTGTCGTAAGGTCCTGATTACCATCCCTGAAGGTGATTGTCCCGCTGGGGGTCATTCCACCGATTACCGGATCGAGTGCAGTGACGTTAAAGGTTACATCCTCCCCAAAAGTTGAATCCATGGAATTTGCTGAAATCTTCAATGTGGCCGTACCCTGAGCTTTAGCGACGCCCGAATAAACGTTGATGAATACTGCCAAAGCGAGGACGACCGTGAATATCTTTTTCTGTTTTACCATTCCCAAAATATTATGCACTCCTATCTCTCCTTTGTTAAATAAATAGAAAATAACAATTAATATAATTCAAGTATTTAAATAGATCTGATGCTTTCGTCCTCCACAATCATAATGTGCCCGTCAGACATAATAGGGGCACTATGCGAATAGTATCAGCTTCAGTTTAAGAGTAGATTAAGAGATGCAAAAAAAGAGACTGCGTAAAGCTGGCAGTCTCTTCCGACCGATCTCAAATTGATCATAGCGAAAGGAATACCCCAGATTTCGCTTTCCGCGAGTGAAGCTAAGCTGCTCTAATAGATCTCTAATCTGTACCTCCCGGCATGAAATATAGCGGATTTTTCTGCGAAACGGCACAAACGATTCGGACATCTGATATCCTTGGGAAAATGGTGAACATTCGTCGATTTTTCCTAAAAGCAAAGACCCTACAGTCGAAGGCTATAGGAGCTCAAACTCTTCATATCTCACTTTCGTTTTACACTCCCGCATATCCTCAACACCCGGATTTTTCGCCGTCACTTGTGGTACGGTTCACCTTAACGGGCCTATCGGAGAAAAAAAAGAGCAGCGGCAATTCGCTGCTTTTAATATACACCGTAAACGCTGTACCGGCTTCATTTGGTCATTCCGCCAAATCTCCTGTTTATGTAGCATAGATCCATGCTTTACTATTCTTGTTCTACAACAATGTCTGCGCAGCGAATAATGAATTCAGGCATCCCTTCGCCCGAAAAAATCATATGAACTTCATACCCGCAATCCGTACGATACAGCTCATTATAAAGCCAGTCGCTGCCCACAATGTGCTCGTCTTGTCTGATGATTTCGTTGACATTATCAAATGTGACCTTATTGTTGTTTGTAAACCCGCCTTGCGTGTCCAGTCTCATGACAATCTGCTTACCGAACGTAAGCTCTGTTACTCTGCAATCGTGAAAATGGAACTGGCTGCGGATATGTTCGGGAATGTTCTCCGCTTGTTGCACCTGCCGATATTCATCCATGACCAGCTTCATGCACTTTTCATTTTCTCTGCTGAGTTTCTTCAGCTCGCGCAATACCTCTCTCGTACTGTAGCCCAGCGCAAATACCCGCATATCTGCAATGCGTGAGGACAGCTCGACCGGCAGTTTATCATACGCTTCCTTATATCTCCAATCCTGGTTCACTCTGAATACATCCTTACTTTTCACTTCGTCAAAAGGAGGTCTTACATCGTAAGCAGCAATTAAATGCTGTATTCGATCCCTTTCTTCAGAAGACATGTGATAGACCATTGTATGCTCTTCACTAATCTCATCCCCGTCCAAAAGCCATTTATCAAGAGCCACAAGCTGTCTGCCATCCTGCTCCAGCATAAATCGGGGATCGACGTCGTATACCTCACGCTCCTGAATAAGGAATTCCTTTTCCTTCCTATTATACAGCCGTAAAAAAAGTGCTTCGTCACGTACATAGGCGCTCTTGTGCACCCTCATGCCAAAATGAAGCCCTGTCCGCTGGCATAATTCATACCATTCTTTTGTAAAATATTTCACAAAACACCTCCTTGATGGCCTGGATTGAATCGATCGTTTTAGCGAGATGGTGTCTTGCAAACATCACATCTAAGGCGATTCAAATAGAGCAAATATCGCTGCCGCTATAACGTTTAATTAAGTTGAGGCACTTACCAGATATTAGGGTTAGAGTGATTCAAGGTGCTTGGTGTATGGTTTTAGTAAAAACATAAGTTGCTCCGTAGTTTCCTTTACATTGCAGGGCATAGAATTATTAATCCACCATTCCAATACTCCAATAAACCCAGAAGTCAAAAAATGAGTGGTTACATCATTTGAAAAGTTTTCTGATTTTATACCGACAACCTCGGTTACTGTTTGCGCAATAATGGCATATAAGCGGTTGCGGAAAAATAATGGAAGCCGAGGTACCGAATCATCTCATGCGTAATATAACTGTAGACGAACACTATTAGTTGTAATCGAATGCAAAAAAACTGGCGACTGTTGATTACAGGCGCCAGCAACTTTTTTACATATATCCAAGCTTGCCGAGCAAACGGCTCAGCATAAGTGCCATTTCAGCACGAGTCGCGGTTTCGTGCGGCTTAAAATTGCCTGCATGGTCGCCTTTAACGATGCCGTAAGCAAGCATTTGCTGCACTGCCTCGGCAGCCCATTTCGACACCTCGCTCGAATCGTTCAGCAGCGCCGAACCATTCTCCAGGGTATTGGAGGCGGAGACGCTATCGTATGCAATTGCTCTTGCAAGAATGACCGCCAGTTCTTCCCTTGTAACAAAATCATTCGGGCGGAAGCTTCCGTCCTCGTATCCGGTCACCAATCCGGCCACTGCTGCGGAGGAAACCGACTTTTCGTACCATTGCCCGGTAATATCGGATAAAGCTGCCGACTGAGCCGCCGCGGGGATGCCTAGCGCCCTAACCAGCAACGCTGCTGTCTCCGCTCGCGTTAAGCGGGCATTCGGATCGAAGATGCCCTCTCCTTTTCCTTCAAAGATGAGCATGGAAGCCAGCTTCTCCGCTTCGTATCTCGCCCAGTGTCCTTGCATATCGGTAAAAGCTTTCCGGTTAACAATATTCACATACAAGCCGTCGCTGCTGACGGGAAGCAACGCATAGGGCTTCCCCCCAATAATTTCATATCGGACTGGAACATATTGCAGCTGCCGAAGCTGCTCGTTCCATACCGTTACAATTGCATCTGCGTCGGTATTTGGAACCGCAATGCGTCTTTCTACTTTGCTGCCTAATTGGATAATGGCAATTTCAGCCCCGTCGCCATTGCTCATAACAATCTTAAACTGAACAGGACCAGACAATAATTCTGCACCCCGGGATTTCAGCTCTGTCAATAAAGAAGCATCAACCTCAATCTCTCCAGCATATATCGCAAAGTTGAGTTTATCGCCGTCCTTGCCTGCATATTGCTTATCTGCGGCAGCAGCCAGCTCGGAGACAGGCAGCCTCATTGTACCGCCGGCCGTTAACACTTGAAACGCAAACGAGGGATTCAACCGGAGCAGTTTGGTTGCCGTTTCTGCGCTCAACTCGAAATATCCCTTTTCTGTATTCTTAATGACTTCAATCAATCCGGATTTCACTTGAGACTGCGTAAGTTTAATCCGTTCCTTCTTATTATTCTCGGCGATGAAATCGATATAAAAGTCCGATTGCGGTTGCTCGGGCTCTTTAGGCTGTTCAGGCCCCACAACAATTGGATTATTCCTTAAAACAATCAATTGAAACTGGCGGCTGTCCGATTCCAGCCCTTTCGTTACTGTAGCCGTTAGCGTAACCGTTTGGTCTCCGGCCCCATACGATGGTCGTGATACCGAACCGTCAGCGGGATTAATCAGCTCCGTTCGGCTTGAAGCCCATGTAACGGCAGAGCCGTTCGTCCCTGCAGCCGGGAGCATCAGTCTATTGCGCACGTGCGTTTCGTCATCTCCGGCTGTGTAACCGATCGCAAGCAGCGCCATGTCTCTTGTTGCTGCCTCTTTGTCCGTCATATCGGCAGCGATGATCGTTAAATGATATTGGACGTTATAGGTTGTCTGATTCGCATCAACCTCTGCTTCCAGCGTTACGGCTGAATCGCCCGCCGAGTAAGCCGGCCGATGCACGGCTCCTGTTGTTGCATCAAGCAAGCTGTTGTCCGAGGACGTCCAGCGGATCGGACGGCCTGCAGCATCTGTGCCCGGCAGCCCAACATTCGATTTCACCGCACCGGCCGTCTCTCCTGCGGCAAACACCGGCTTTGGAGTGGCATAGACGGTTAGCTTGCCTGTGTCGGTTATGAGCTCATAATTGGATAAACGGTTCAACGGATCGAGAAGCTGTGCAGTAATATCATAAACACCTTCAGCGCTAACTACAGAAGCCGCCGATTCATACTGTGCAGAGATGGAGTCGCCGGCAACAACGCCTGTAAGATTGCCGGTTAACTGCGGATTCGCTTTGCCGACCCATCGCGATACCGAATCCGTCGCAACGCGAAGCGAGGCTTTCGTAACCGTCAGCTCGCCTTCCTCAAGGACAACATGATAGTTACTCAGCTTGCCTCCCGGATCAGATAAGGCCGGAACGATCGGATATAATCCCACCGGGCTTAATACGGCTGCTGCTGTCGAGTAGGACGCCAGAATAGCATCTCCATTAACAAGACCGGTGATCGAACCGGATAGAGATGGATTGCCTTGCCCATATGCCCGTGATTGATCCGCAGCAGTGACGGTTAAGGGCGCTTGTGTCACAGTTAAAGTGCCTGGCGAGTAGATGATTGTGTACTTCGTTGATGTCAAACCGCTGGCTGTTAGGTCATAATTGCCGATTGGGCTGGATGCGTCGGCGTGAGTCGAATACACCGGCTGCCCAAGCGAGGAGGCCGTGTCCCATGCCATCAGTCCGCCAAAGCTCATTGTGAAATTACCATTAGACGTTCCATAGGGTCTAGTCGCATTGTTAGGCGTTACAGTGAGCGGGGCTTTGTTGACCGTAAGCGTCGTTGTCTGATCCGCCGCAGGGTAAGGATACGAAGCTGCTGTCGCTACCTTCAGTTCATAGCTGCCCGCAGCTTGTCTAATTGAATAGCTACCTGAAGCATAACCCGCTGCATTCGTCGTTAAGTATCCTATCGAGCTTCCATCAAGGTAGACATTAACTCTCTTTCCTGCAAGCGGCCCTTCCGGAGTTGTCAGCGTCGCCGATATCATTACCGCTTGGCCGTATGTACCGGTTACGGGAGACACGGCGAGCGTAGTCGTATAATCCCTTGGAGAATCACCGACATAAGTGGTAAAGCCCATGTCATAATCAGACCAACTGGAAGCCGTATAAGCTCTTCCTCCTGCATATACGTCGGTCGCATAGAGCTTCCATGTTGTTTGCGGCGTATCACCGATGGAAGACGTTAAGTGCATCGTATACTGCTGTCCTGCCTGCACCTGTGCCGGCTGATCGAACAAAACGGACAGCCAGCCTCCCGGATTATACGGAATATTGCTGCTGCCAAAAGTCGCTGAAGCAAGCACCGTTCCGGACACGCTTTGTCCTGCATAGATACTGAGCGTAAACACAATTCCCGAGCTCCCGTAATCGGCCATATACAAGTCAATTTGATTCAAATAGCCGGACTTACCTGCCGTAAAGCTTTGAGCAAGTCCGTTCGCCCGATACGTGCTCCCCGGATCCCCTGCTCCGGATGTTTGGTCAGGCGCATCGGCAGCGGCTGCCATCGATGCGGGCAGCGCGGCAAGTATCGGCACAAGCGTAAGTATCAATGCTAGCAAAAGGCGGACCATCCAAGACGTCGTCCGACCGTAAACTACTTTCTTATTCTCCGTATGTCCCCAATTCATTGTTGTTCTCTATTCTCCTCTCTCAATGGTTTACAGTTTATTCTATCGTTACTGCTACTGCGTCATGTAGCCTATTAAAGATCAATTCCTGAGAATTGTAGAACTTAGCAAATCGATAACTAACACAAGCACACCTCCACTTTTCATTGTTCAACTCTCTTTGTGTTCAAATCATTATAGTTCGAACCCTAAGAGACTGTAATCCTTCTAAAGATGTACTGCTAATTAAATTTCGCCCTACTTATGATACGGTTCACCGTATCGCTCTAAAGGCGAATTATAACAGGAGGACGCCTCCATTTACCGCATCCCCCTGTTAAAAAGAAGTTGGAGGCACCGACATCTCAGGTGCCTCTTCACATTAATGATTGTTTGGAAGAACTTCAACGCGTGGTCGAATTCTTTCACGAACCTCATTATAGATTGGAATTTCCACGCCTTCTGCCACCTCTAATGAGACAGCCAGCGCATAGGGAACTTCCACGTTAAGCTTTCCTGCTTCTTCTCTACAGTTAACTTTAATTTGAAGCATGTCCCCGTCAACAAACGGCATTGCTCGATCACCCTCAAGAATTTCATGTTGGACTGTCCCTCTACGTACTGCAGTCCAATCAGCTTCGACTCTTTTTAGTGCTAACTCTTCTGCTGGGGGATCAAACCACAGCTGCCCTTGTCGGTATTTTTGATCATTTGAGTTTATTGGAGAGAACCACGCCAGTGTAATGGTTAGCCTTCTCTTTATCGTTTTACTACTGAGTGATGGAGGAAGCGGCACAGAATAGATATGTGCTTTTTCTTTCGTCAACGTGTTTACTCCAAATAATGTGGCTCGTTGTTCTGTACATTCATATACCTTGTATGCGTCCACTAATCCATAGCCCACTAATCTTGGAACAACACGATCCTTAAATCTCTCTCTTCGATCCTGACCCAGCAACTGCTCTAACGATGAATAAATCGTGTTCCAGCTTGCTCCATGCACTAGTAAGGCCTTAATTAACACTGCAACATTTGCTTCTATTAATTCAAAGGTAGTACCTTCAGTATCAAATTGCTCCTTCAATGAATCGTAAATGATTGCCGCTGTTCTCGTAGCTAGCGCCGCTGCATTACTCGTGCCTCTTGTGTATGCAAATGAATTAAGATCGCCTTCTTTTTTGGGATAAGCGACCTTATGACCAGGTGCCATCAGCGTTGCAGTTAATTTATAATGCTCATTACCTATACCCTCTAAATAAAGCTGTCGACCGCCGCTCATAACAATTTCAGGCTTAATGGATCTCCGATAGCCGAGCCCGAATCGACTCATAGGACTTACCATTGGCAAATGTGAAATAAGCTCTTTCCTAAATCCTAAATACGCAATTGTAGATGAATCATCATGCAATGCCCCAACGGTAATACAATTGATTGCCTCAGATGGGGACAGTAATCTTCTGTCATGAGAAGTACTATGTATTGATTTAACAACTTCTGCCGATAGATCTTCAGCCGTTAACCCCCTTACCTCGGAGGTTGGCATATTTAGATTAATATCACCTACATAGTTACCCGTGCTGACGATAAACAGCACTCTATATTTATAAGATAACCAATCCAATAGTCTGGCCCACGGGCTAACAGAGAAATCAAAAGGTCTTGCTGCATCCCCTATTGAGAGATTGATTATTTTCACTTTAGGAGCTGTTGGACCCATTTCCCCTTCACCTTCAAACATTCGTCTCACAGCACGGTGGATAATATCTACTGGCAGAATGTTGTCTGGGATACATTCATGTATCGTGTCACGAAATCCCCTTAAAGGAGTAAGAATTGGGTGAACATATACCGATCTATTCAACGAAGTCTCGCTTCTATCGATTTCACCATGAATAATTAACGATGCCATTGTAGTACCATGAATTCGCTCATGCGCTTGATACCGACTTTCAAAATCATCAGGGTCGTCAATGATTATTCGTTCTTTCAACATCATATGATTGGACAGCGGCACGCCATCAAATAGTGCTACGATAGGCTCCTGAATAATTTCTACACTTTCGTTATCTATACTCCCATCTAATTCAGGCTCGCCATTTGGAAGCTGGATTATTGCTTGACCTACTGGGCGGAAAAACATTACGCTATCAGCCCGAAGTAATTGGACGTTACTAT
The DNA here is from genome assembly GCF_014641555.1 of Paenibacillus radicis (ex Gao et al. 2016). Taxonomy (GTDB): domain Bacteria; phylum Bacillota; class Bacilli; order Paenibacillales; family Paenibacillaceae; genus Pristimantibacillus; species Pristimantibacillus radicis. Next base: position 79,158 of record NZ_BMHY01000005.1, on the reverse strand, counting down.
TTTGGCTTAGATCATGAAAGATTTCAATTCTAGCTTCAATTAAGAGGGCATGATAAGAGATATGTTGAATAGCCGTCTCAGTGATTATCGCGCCTGAAACGTTTTGTAGCAGTGTTCTGATCTCGCTTACAACTTCTCGCCGTTTATCAGCACTCGAACGAAACCATAGCTCTACTTCAAATCGAATTCGTTCTTCTCCTTGCTCCATCTTATCTTTCCAATCAAGTTCAAGCCCAGTGCCTCTGAATCGATCTGAAATGTCCCAAAGACGTATATTTTTTAACTGTGTGAATAAACCTTTAAACCTTCCCTTTCCCCGTGGGAGACCATCTCCATTCTTATATCTCTCCCAAAGTGATCGCAATTCGGTAATTGCCCGTTGATCTGACATAATCAAAAATAGGCGTCCCCCTAATTTCTTATCAGTGGGCTCGCCTTCGTCTACAATATAGAAATCATCGTCTGGATCAAAATTCTGTTCCCATTCTGCTAACCACTCTAAACCATCAATCAGCTTTACAGCATTTATAAAATCTTCTATTGTTCCAATTGTTTCAAAAACTATAGCTTGCTCAGGAATTGCACCTGTTAATGTCGTAGCTAAATGTGCTCGCTGACTATCAAATGCATCTTCCAACCTTGAGAAAATTGGCTCAATGCGATCAATTTGCCTCTGTACGCCTGGGAAATGAGTCCTAGGTATATTATTCCCCTTTTTCTCTCTGCCAGTTTCGCTTGGTGCTGGGAAGATTAGTAGTGGTCTTTCTGCCATTATTCTTCACCCCGAGTGTCATCTATAGTATGAGTACTACGTAACTCCCATTGTTTAAGTCGATCTCGGATGATGGATTTTATATCGGGAGCAGGTAGTGTTAGTATATATCTTCTTTGTACGTCTAGCTCAAACTGTTCAAGTTCAGCAAAACTTAGCCCATACAACTTATCACTTACTGTCCTAGATGTTATACCAACTGGCTCTTTGTAGCGTTTCTGTAATCTGTCAAACCAGCTTATAATTTGTGCTTTTTGTGGCTTAGGCAGCTCCACTCTAATCTGAAATCTTCTCCATACAGCTCGATCTAATAGTTCCTGATGATTTGTTGCTGTTACAACAACTACATGGCTTGGTAAGTCATCAATTTGTAATAACAGAGAACTTACAACGCGCTTAATCTCACCTGTCTCGTGTTTATCTCCGCGTTCTTTACCTATCGCATCAAATTCATCAAAGAATAAAACACACCGCTGTGAGCGAATATAATCAAATAATTTATTTAGTCGGTTTGCCGTTTCCCCTAAGTAACTCCCAATGATTCCTTCATATCTTACGCTAAACATTGGAACCATTAAAGCAGTTGCAATTGCCTCTGCTAAAGAAGTCTTTCCGTTCCCAGGTGGGCCAGTTAATATTACTCGATGCCGTGGTTCAAGGTTATATGCGCGAAGTAAATCGCTTCTATGTTGTTCTTCGATGAGTTCATTACATACTTGAAGCACACTATCTGATAGCAACAAATCATTTATTTCGCGATTCGGAACCACTTCATGAAAGAGATTTCTAATTCCTTCATTCATAAACCTTGACACCTCTTTGGACGGAGCAGACGACCTAAGTCCTTCCGCCAATCTGTCGGCTAGCACATGGTGTTGCTTGTTTCTCTCTTCCGCTATAAGTGCTTCTACAGTTCGCTCAAACATCTTTTTGTCGCCATTAGATCCTGCAGTAACAAGCTTTAATAGCAAATCCGAACGAGCCATCTTCTCACATCCTTTCGGTATCAATATACGTTAAATAGCATGTGATTGCAGCCGTATCAATTATACCAGTGAGGGCTTGGTTATGACCAGTTTTTTATCGTAATGGCGCTTCGCGTAATGGACCTGTCCATTTGAACGACCTTGCGTATAACTATAGACGAATTCAAGAATATACTACCTTAAAATTATATTTTTAGCATTATTTGTGATACGGTTCCCCCCGATTAATCTTCACCGCTCTATATACTTGCTCAACCAGCACCAGCCGCATGAGCTGGTGCGGCAGTGTCATGCGCCCGAAGCTGAGCTTCTGCTGGGCGCGCTGAAGCACGGCGGGAGCCAGTCCATTGCTCCCGCCAATGACAAAAGCCACGTGGCTGCGCCCATACGTGGCTAACTTATCGAGCTGGGTCGCGAGGTCCTCGCTGGACCAGAGCTCGCCATCCAGCGCGAGCGCGACAACATGGGCGTCCGGCTTCAGCTGCGCCAGAAGCCGCTCTCCCTCTCGCTCGCGCACAATCGCTTCCTCCGCCGGACTCATCGTCTCCGGCGCCTTCTCATCGGGCACTTCCGTGAGCGTGAGCTTCACGTAAGGCCCGAGACGCTTGGCATATTCCGCGATGCCAAGCACTAGATACTTCTCCTTCAGCTTCCCGACCGCCGCAATCTGAATATGCATCCCGGCTACACCACCAGGAACTCGGCGCCTTGCTCGCACAGATCACAGCTGCGCGGAGGATCCCAGTCCGCAAATTCAGTTTTTTCCAAGTCAACGATATCAGGCGCATCCTCATACTCGTCCACAAATTTATCAATAGCCAGCTCTACATGTTGTTTGCATACACAATACATATGATGTCGATTCCTCTTTCTTAGCCGTGGTTTAATAATCTACCCCAAGCATAGCAGAATTTCCACATGCCTGTGAAGGGAAAAAGACTTCCACTCGCCCTATTCCCAGCATTTCTGCTCCCCAACCTTGCCATCCGCCATCCTCGAAATGTAAAAATGCATTTCAATCTCCCTCAAATCACCGTTTTTGCCGTTCAAAATGCAAAAGTGCAGGTGAAATGGCCAAATACAGCTCATTTCCCGCCAAATCCGCCAATCAAAATGCACTTTTGCATTTTGAGGCCCCCAAACAGCCCATTTCACCTCGAACAACATGTACTTTTACATTTTGCTCCATCTCCACCCCTCTTATCTACTTGTATCCCTGCCCACATCTCCCATCATTACTACATCCCGCATCCACACCACTTCTGCATCACATCGCCCGCCAGCCAACAACCAACAAAAAAAAGCGCGTCCCCCAGGACGCGCCCCACACAATTGCACTCACAGCTGCTCTTGTAGTTGTTGCTCTTGTAGCTACTCTTACAGTTGCTCTTGCAGTTGCTCTTGCAGCCGCTCTTGTAGTTGCTCTTGTAGTTGCTCTTGCAGTTGCTCTTGCAGCCGCTCTTGCAGTTGCTCTTGCAGTTGCTCTTGCAGTTGCTCTTGCAACTGCTCACACAGCTGCTCGCACGCAACTATCCTCACAAATGCTTCTTCAAAAACTCCATCGCTTGCCGCTTCTGATAGCTGCTCACCTGATGGCCCGTGAACGGATAAATGTTGAGCGCCTTCTCCGACGGGATGCGGTTGTACGCCGCAAATATCGTCTCCGGCATACATACCGTATCCTTCAAACCAACCGACATCATCACCGGCACTTCGATCATCTCGGCGAGATGCACCATGTCGAAGTAACTCAACGTCTTCAATACCGCGTTCAGATGCTGGGGCGAACGATGAACAAATTCAGCCGCTTCCTGCAACGAGCTGGTTGAGTTTAAAATGCCAAAATCCATATGGCACATGTTCGGAATGTTCGCCACGACAGCCGCCGGCACATTGCTTAGCGCCGCCATCATCAGGCTGAGCCCTCCGCCTTGGCTATCGCCGTATACCGCAATTCGCGATGGATCAATCTCAGGCTGCTCCGCCGCCCATTCCAGTGCCTTCAACGCATCTACCGTAATCGCTCTATAGTAGAACTGGTCCTTGTCCAAAATCCCCTGCGTCAGCCAGCCCTTGGTCATGCCATATTCGCTGTCCATCCGGTTTCCGGTTTCGCCGCCTTGGCCGCGAACATCAACAGCGAACACAGCCATGCCGAGCAGCGCCCAATCTGCATACTCTTCAGGATAGCCTTTACCGCCTGTATAGCCGTGAAAGACTACTACGCAAGGCAAGGGTCCCATGCCGTCCATAAACCGTGGTACGATATACCAGCCCTTCAATGGGGTGTCGTCATAACCTTCATAAGTGACATAATACACGTCAACCGCCGGAAAAGGCGTCTCCGTCAATACTCTCATCCCGTGAAGCGGACGCATCGCCGCCTCTTGGAAAGTCCGCTGCCAGAACGCATCCAGATCAACTGGCGGCGTCAAATCCGGGTTATAGCGGTACAGCTCCTCAATTCTTTTCTCTATCGCGTTCATACGTTCTTCCTTCCCGGCTTGACCTGATGATTACTCAAAACTAACCATACGGGGATTACACTGCACTACAGCAATAAATACTCCATTACAGCCGACTGCATCAGTCAATGAACTGAACGAGCCGCAAATACAGCGAGTACATACGCCGATAAGCATCACTGAGCAAACTTCCACAATTTCTACAACTAGCCTGCCCGCTTCAACCCTTAATCATCTTCATTCGTCTTCTCGCTCAGCTTGAACTTCGCGGTTTTCACCTTGCCGTCGCGATAGTACGTAATTTCGATCTCATCGCCGATCTTTTTCTTGCCGTACAAATATTTGCGCAGCTGCATCGTGCTTCCGATACTCTGCTTGTCGAGCTTCGTAATGACATCGTTGAACTTCAGTCCGGCATCCTTGGCCGGTCCTACTGCCTCCAGCACAATAACGCCCGATAAAATCTCATCCGGCAGCTTAAGCACCGGCTCTTCTGCATCCGATCCGCCTTCCGTATCTCCGGAACCGCCCTCGGAGCCTGCTGCCCCTTGCTGAGCAAAGTATTGCTCCAAATCCATCGTATATACGCCCAAGTACGGACGAGGCACGTACCCTTTAGCCATCAGACTATCGATAATCGGCATCGCATTGTTGATCGGGATGGCGAAGCCAAGCCCTTCCACGCCGATATCTGCGATCTTCATGCTGTTAATGCCGACAACGCGGCCATTCAGATCAATCAGCGGTCCGCCGCTGTTGCCTTGGTTAATGGAAGCATCCACTTGGATCACTTCCTGCTCCCAGTCGTAGACGCCATCCTGATTCAAGGACACCGGCACGATTTGCCGCGTCTTGCTCACAATGCCCATCGACAGTGAATCGCCAAGTCCAAGCGGATTGCCGATTGCGATGACAAACTCCCCAGCATGCAAACCGGATGAATCACCGATCTCCGCAACCGCGTCAATGCCCTTCGCATCAATCTCCAGCACCGCAAGATCGGTAATCTGGTCCTGTCCCACAACACGGGCGTCTCTGCGCTCACCGTTCACGAGAATCGCCTTCACCGACTCCGCACCAACCACAACATGATAGTTCGTAATAATGTAAGCTTTGCCGTCCTGTTTCTTGAAAATAACGCCAGAACCTACGCCAGCCTCCTGAAGCGTTCCTTCGCTACCTGATCCCTTATTCCCCTTCGAATCATCGGTGGCACCATCGCCTCCGCCGTTATCGTCATCTTCGGGTACTGAGCCAAACCCATAAGGGAAACGCTGTTCATTCACGATGCTGACAACCGCCGGCCTCACCTTTGCCGATGCCTGAATCGTCCGCTGCTCCAGCGAATCGCTGGCGGCTACCGTTGCAGCCGCTGTTGCGCTTGTACCGGTGCCGCCACCGTTATGACCGCCGCCGACAAACACGGAAAACAACAGCACTGCAGCAACCGCGCTCGTAAAAGAAGAAATAAATGCTATGCGGACATTCGACCAGTTGCGGCCGCCGCGTCTATTGGAAAAAAGCCGATCGTCCTTCCGATGGGAAGAACGTGCGCGCCTTGATACTTTCGTGGAATAGAAATCGTCATCGAATAATCCCATTTGATCGCTCCTCTCGATGCCGGACGAGGCATCAAGATTATTTGTATATCTCTAATAAGCCAATGTGACGACTTCTCTCGTTCTTGCTATATTATTTTGTCCGTTACTCTCAAGTTAACGAAAAGACTTCAAACCGGCAACCCGATAATGTTTCCAACAATCTAGTATGTATGTTTCTTACTGCCAGCTGCCCGGACGAATTCATACACCCTGCACCAAGCTACTATAAACCTATGCGGCCCAGCCGCATTTCAGAGCAACAATCCTTTTCTTACTTTTACCCAAATATACGCTTCTTTGAAACGTTTCGCGCATGCGAATATGAATCTTTCTTTCTAGGAATATTTTCGGAAGATATGACTAAAATAATAATAGATTCAATCACTTCATTATACAATTATTTCCTCACTATGAAAGGAGCATCTTCTCAATATGAAAATATCGAAATCCGGTTCCAAATCTGCCTCGCCATCCGCTTGGGAGCAAGTGCAGTTAGCTGCAAAAGTCGCCGATCTGAAGGACGAGCATTACCGTACGGTTCTGACCCTCAGTGCCATGCTGGAGCTGCTCGTCGACAAAGGATTGCTTACCCGCGAAGAGCTTGCTCTGAAAGCCGAACAGCTCGATGCCGAGCTGGATTCGCTTATTTCCGCCTCACTTCATCCCATGCCGTAGGCCGGTCATGATAGGTCGCGCGGAGCGGATGCTCTTCTTTTTTATAGAACATGCCGTTATTCTCCAAGATCGAATTCACAGTCAGCATCGCCAGATCCATCATATTATGATCCAGACTGAGATGGGCCAAGTACACCCGCTTCGTCCGGTCCGTGATCAGCTCGCAAAGCGCTTCTCCGGCCGCTACATTGGAGAGATGGCCAACATCGCTTAAAATGCGGCGCTTAATATTCCAAGGATACCGCCCCATCCGCAGCATTTCCGTATCGTGGTTCGACTCCAATACGAGTACATCAGAATCTATGATTTCCCGTTTCACTTTATCGCTCATATAGCCAAGGTCCGTCGCCAGACTCAGCTTCTCGCCATCGCACTCGAACGTATAGCCGACGGGCTCCGCTGCGTCATGCGAAATCGGATAGGACTGTACCTTCATCGAGCCGAAGGTGAAGCTCTCGCCCGTCTCCATGATGACCCGTTTCTCCGGTGCAATCGTCCCGATATGGCGTTCCATTCCGCCCCATGTTGCCTCATTCGCATAGATCGAAAGCTCATATTTGCGCGCGAACGCGCCAAGCCCCTTAATATGGTCGGAATGCTCGTGCGTAACAAACAATGCATCAATCTGATGGCCGGATACGCCTTGTCCGCGCATCAGCTCGTCCATCTTTTTCATGCTTAGCCCTGCGTCGACCAATACCATTTTATCCCCGCTGCTAACGACAGTCGCATTGCCCGTCGAGCCGCTCCCCAATACTGTAAACGAAAGTCCCATTTTTGCCGTCTTGTCCTTTCTCCCCTGCCCTGCATCAGAACCAGCCCCATGAAAGCTGATCCCTACCCGCTACCGCTACTGCTCCATCACACTATTTATCTAGCTGCTGCTGCTCTTTATCCTGCGCAACTTCCCCGCTGATCGCATGGATATAATAAACGATGCCATCATCCATCAGCACCCGCCAATAAGGCGCTGACACTTGCGTCTCGGTATCGAACGTTTGACCATGATAGCCAAGCTGAATATCCCGTATAATCGAGCCATCCGGCAGATTGCGTTCGATGAACGGAGCAACCGCCTTGGATGCCGGAAGCACCGTTTGCTCCTTGGTCTCCCCGGGCCCCAGCACATCAACGCGCACCTGCTTGTAGCTCGTAATTTTCTGATTGCTGTAGAACAACTCCAGCTTAACATCGAACATAGGCCGATTATCCGCGACCCGGTAAAGCATCCATACCTTGTCCGTACTCATTGTAATATCGAACCGGTACTGATCGAGATCCGGAATGATATGGCCCAGCGTCTTTTGCAATTCCGAAGGCGAGAAAATAATTTTGCTGTCCACCGGCTGCGCCAGCTTCACTTCTTTCTGCGCCTCAGGGCCGCCGTTCGTTAATGAATAGGTCAAGTCACGCAGCTTTGGCGTCTCCAGCGGCAGCGTCGCATCCAGCTCGATCCGCTTCTGCTTCATGATCGCGACCGTCTCCTGCGGCAGCTCCGCCGTATTTTTATTTGCGTTCAACTGCTCCCGAATATCACCCCAGAGCTGATAGCCCAGCAATATATTCAGCAGCAGAAACGATATAATAAGTACGCTCTTCGCTCTGCCCCAATCCAACGGTCAACACCTCCGCTTCCGCTTCTATTACGCTGCTTGCTTATCTTGGCAGCGCCGCATTGCCCCCAAGCTTGATTTTCATCGTGCCCGCATTCAAGCCTGCAGCCGTTCCCGTCTTATTCAAAGCGCTGCCGCCCCCATCTGTACTTGCCGTTTTGCCGCTGCCCCCGGACTTGCCAGACACCGCATTCTCATTCGCACCAGCATCAACCGATGCGTCGGCCGATTCTTTTCCGCCTGCAGAATCCGCTGCTTTCCCGTCCGGCGGAGCCATCGTTTCATCCTCCGTCTTCGGCGGTGTGTAGCCTGCCGGATAAGCTTGAAGCAGCACATCATTCGTGCCGTCCTTGAGCAGCACGCCCCATACCGGAACGAACCGCAGCTCGTTGTCCTCCATCGGCTGCGCTTGCAGCGCTGGGAAGACACGCACTGCTTCCGAACGGCGCTCATATTTCTCCAAAGCTTTAAGCAAGTCGTCGCCGCCGGGCAGCCATCTCGCCTGCCGGGACTTCGCTTTGTCTGCCAGTGTAATCAATGACCGGGTATAATCTGTCACCGTACCTTGCTGCAAGGTCAGCCGGATTGTGCCGTATTGGAAATTCCGCGTTTCAATAACCGGATAATTGTTTAAATATTGTTGGAACATAATCGTTTTAGCTGCTTTGCCGTCCTTATCCGGACTGGCATTCACGAAGCGGTGTACACCATCCCACCCGCCATGCTCATTGATGAACTCGACGGATGCATATACATTGTCGCCTAGCAAATTATCCTTGCTTTGTGATGCTGCCGGGTTGGTATACGTAATCCACTTCCCGTTCTGCTCCACCTGCAGTCCCCGTTTGCCGTCGGTGAAAATTTGCGAGCCGTTCCGGTCCTCCAGCGCTTTCGTCGTGCCGGGATCAAAGAACAGGTTCCGCTGCATCAGATCCGGCGAATAAACCTCGTAAGGAAATACCATTTCAACGGATTGCATCGGCTTATCCGGCAAGTAGATACCGTCCGCTGTCACCGTATACTTCGTCTGATACTCCCCGAAGCCGACGTAGTCCTGAACGTCGCGCACTGTTAAATCCGCTTGCGCCGATTCATAAACCTTCTCGCCGTCAGCAGTGAAGAAGAAGGTCCGTACATCCTCTGTATCCTTCGTCTTGAAAATCCAGATCCGGTCGATCGTCTCATTAAGAAACAGCAGATCGCCCTGCACCTTCAACAGCTTTTTCAGCAGATCGACGGGTATGCCGTTATGGAAGCGCAGCTCCACGCCGATATCATTTCTTCGTACTTCATCCCAATTCAGCACGTTGACCGGATTGCGCTGAAACCCTTTAAACTCACGGCCTTGAATCCGTTCCTTCAGAATCATGTCATAGAACGTCGAGCCTGGATACAGCACCGTGTGCTTGTCCCCGCCGAAGTGAATAACCAGCTCCTCTGGAAACACAACATCCTCCACAGAAGCTTCTTCGCCAAGCGGTTCTGCATTAATATAGTCCTGCTCCGTCTTTACCGTCGCGCCTAGACCTGGCATGCTGTAAGCCAAAAGATAGGATTGCAGCAGGCTTAGCCCTACGAGCAGCACCAGCAGCGTCGTCTTCGCTCTCTCAATCATGCGGATTCACCATCCTCTTGCTGCAGTGCCGGGAGCGTGAAGGTCACGGTGGTGCCTTCATTCAGTTCCGAGCTGAGCGAGATCGTGCCGCCATGCGCTTTTACAATTTCCCGGGCAATGGACAGACCAAGGCCTGTGCCGCCCATATTGCGCGATCTGGCTTTATCGACCCGGTAGAAACGGTCGAATATACGTGACAAATCCTTCTTCGGAATGCCGATACCCGTATCCTTGACGCTGATTGCAATCGACGACGGATCAGGCTTCTGCGCTCCCAGCTCAATCGTGCCGCCATCAAGCGTATATTTGATCGCATTGGACATTAAATTATCCAGTACTTGATCAATTTGATCTCGGTCCAGCCATGCTGTCTTCAGACTCCGATCCACCCGGATAGAAGCCCGAATCGACTTCTGCCGCAATTGGAAGGAGAAACGGTCGGCTACCTCGTCCAGCATTTCATGAACATTCGTCTGCCGTCTGCGAAGCGGCGCCTGATTGGAATCCAGCCGCGACAAATGCAGCAGATCGGTTACGAGACGAATCATCCGTTCCGTCTCGTTGCGAATGACGCCAACGAACCGCTCGGACAGCTCACGCTCCTCGAGCGCGCCGTCATCAAGCGCTTCCGCATAGCTCTTAATCGTCGTTAACGGCGTTCTCAGCTCATGCGATACGTTGGCAACGAATTGCCGTCTCGACTGCTCCAGCTTTTCCTGCTCCGTAATATCTTGCAGAACCGCAATAGTGCCTGTAATCCCCTTGTCACGCCGATGAATCGGCGTGAATGTGGCCCGAAGCACGCCTTCCGGCTCATCGGTCTCCTGCTCACGCGACAAAATAACAGTCTGCTGCTTGCCCTGCTGCAGCTCGCGAAGCATAGAATCCGTCAAGCCCAGCAGCTCGGACAAGCTGCAGCCTTCGCAGCTCTGCACCTCAAGCATTTCCAGAGATCTGCGGTTCCAGATGATCACTTGTCCATGCTCATCGGCCGCGATAACGCCATCGCTCATATTCGATAGAATGGAGCCCAGCTTCTCATTCTCTTCCTCGTTGACTGACAAGGCTTCTTTCAACCGTTTGGTCATATCGTTAAAGGCCATACTAAGACGTCCGATCTCATCATCGCCCAGTACCGGCACTTGCAAATCAAATTTCCCTTCGGCTACCGCCGTCGCTTGCCGTGTCAGTCCTTGAATCGGGCTCGTAATTGTATGCGCGAGCAGAATGCCCAGCAAACCGGTTAAGCCCAAAGCGATAAGCAAACCGGAGAAAAAAATCTGATTGACCCGGTTTACCGTGTCATACAAGCTGTCCATGGACGCAACCATATAGACGGCCCCTACAACGCGTTCATTGTCGTTGTACGTTACGGGCAGTGCGATAATTTTTTTCCGCACGCCATTCTCGTCGATGACCTCTTCTTCATTGTCCGAAATACCTTGCAGCGCCCGGCTAACCGCAAGCGACGTATTTTTCTTGCCGATATACGATTCCGCCACCTGCAGCGAAGTCGCGACAACCCGCCCGTTGCCGTCCAGCACCTGCACCTCCGTGCCGCTGATACTGAACAAATTGCGCACAACCAGACTAAGGTCCTCCGCGCTCTCACTGCTGGCTTCGCTGTCGCTGCTCGGCTTCATCGCCAAATTACGGGCTGCCAGCTTGGACAGAATATCGGCCTGCTCCTTCAAGTTGTTCGTGAAATTATCCGTCAGCGACGTCTTCATCGTGCTGATGAAATAGACGCCGATCAATTGCATCGCAACCAGAATCAGCAGCAAATAAATGATGACGAGCTTGACCTGAATGGTGCGAAAAAACCGCTTGCCGTTCATCGTCAGCCGAACCCTCCCGACTTCGGATTGCGCATCATATAGCCGAGGCCGCGCCGCGTCATAATGTACTCCGGACGGCTCGGATCATCCTCGATCTTCTCTCTCAAGCGGCGGATCGTCACATCCACTGTGCGGACATCGCCGAAATACTCGAAGCCCCATACCGCTTGAAGCAAATGCTCGCGCGTCATCACCTTGCCGCTGTTGCGCGCCATATAGTAGACGAGCTCGTACTCCCGATGGGTCAGATCGAGCGGCTCTTCGTCTTTGTAGACCACATACATATCTGTATCGATAAAAAGGTTGAACAGCTTGAGGCCCTGCTTCTCCGGCTCCGCTTGGGCAGCGCCATCGCCGGCCTGTCCCGCTTCTGTGGAAGCTGCCGCTGATTCCGCCGCTTTCTGCTGACGGCGTAAATGCGCTTTCACCCGTGCCAGCAGCTCTCGCGTACTGAACGGCTTCGTCACATAGTCATCCGCGCCCAGCTCCAGACCGAGCACTTTGTCGATCTCGGTATCCTTCGCTGTCAGCATAATAATCGGCATTTGCAGCTGCTTTGAGCGCACCTCGCGGCACACATCCATGCCATCCTTCACGGGAAGCATCAGATCGAGAAGCATCAGGTCGGGCGTCTCCAACGTCGCGAGCCGAACCGCCTCGCCGCCGTCGAAAGCACAAATAACCTCATAGCCTTCCTTCTCCAAGTTGAATTTCAATATATCTGCAATCGGCTGTTCGTCGTCGACCACCAAAATTTTTCCGTGCATCGTCACACCGCCTGTCGCTTGTCCTCATAATATGCTTCTATCTTACCATATGGACGCCCCGCGTTCACAATTAAAGTTCCTTCATTGCAGCATTTGGCAAAAAAAAGAATACCGCCGCAGGCCCCAGCCTGAGCGGTATTCCGGATGATTTTAATTATAAGTACGTCAACGGGTTTTGTACGCTTCCGTTTTTGTGAATTTCGAAGTGCAGATGAACGCCGGTCGAACGGCCGGTACTGCCCATAATAGCGATTTTATCGCCCTTCTCTACAATGTCGCCTACCTTCACATCGAAGGAGCTCAAATGCCCGTAAAGCGTTTCATAGCCGTTTTTGTGATCAATAATAACCGTATTGCCATAACCGTTCTTCGTTCCGACAAACGTAACGACACCATTATCCGATGCCTTAATCGTTTTGTTGCCGGTTATATCAATGCCTTTATGCGAACGGCCCCAACGCTGACCGTATTTGCTCGATAGCGACCAATTGCTGACGGGAACAGCGAATTTGCCCGTTCCTTCGCCAAGGATCACCTTCGTACCCTTAACGATAATAGAAGGAATAGCTTTAACCAACACCTCGCTATCCACCAGCTCCTCGCTGACCAGATAACCGTTCTGCTTCACAATGCGGTATGTAAGGCGTTTCTGTCCGCTCGTACCTTCGCGAATCGTCTTCGTCTCTCCCGCCCGCATGCTGGCATTCTTCTGAATCTCCACCTGCGGCTCGATCTTGACGGTCTCCACGACATTCTCAATCGTCTTAACGGTAATCTCCGGCTGCAGCACAGTCAAATCAAGCACGTCGCCGGCTTTAATCTTGTCTTCCTCAATCCACCGGTTGTTGTCATAGATAACTTGCGGGGAAATATCAAACTTCTCCGCAATACAGCCGATGCAGTCGCCTTGTTGAACCGTATACTTTGTCGGTTGAATACTGCCTTGAATGAGCTGCTTGTACAGGTCATCGGCATTCGCAATCTTGCTTGGATCGATAGAGACGTCTGTCGTCTTCACATCTTCTACAAATTGCACGGCCTTGAGTTCGACGCCGTTTTTAGCAGAGTCTTCCCTGCTTGCTTTCGCTGCCGCACCGCTGTAAGAAAGCGTTGTGACCTCGCCAGACTTTTTCTTTGCAGATGCGAGCTGGGGCGCATATTTGCTTTGCACGCGGGTCAGAATGGCGTCAGCTGTTGCCTGATCCTTCACGATCCCTACTGTCTTGCCGTCAATCTTCAGCTCTACGCCTACCGCATGGGAGTTGAACATTCCCGCCAGCTTGCCAAGAGTCGCTTCCGTCTCCGGTACTGCCTTGAAAGCACTTTCACTCGTATAAGTGATAGTGCCTGCGTCCAGAACCATCCGCAGCTCCGGATTGGAGTTCTCGACCTGTTCGGTTTGTTTCGCTATCAATTGTTCCACTTCAGATGGATCGCTTACCGATCCGACGACTGTTCCATCTCTATATACATTATAGTAATCAACGGTGTTGGCTTGTACATATTGGGTTCCGCCGATGCCGGCTGCTGCTGCGATAACGACAATTCCTGCCGTAATCATTGCCGTCTTCGTTCGCCACCATGGCGCTGTCTCACTTGACGATTGCTGCTGAATCATGCCTTGCTTTTGTTGCGGTCGAGCTTGCCGAAAGAATTGAACGGTTGCGTTCCATGACTTTCGGATTCGATCTTTAGGCCTAAACTCGCTCATGATCGTCTCCTTTTCGAGAGTGGTACTGCCACTTTCTTCCTAGATTTGAGAGTAAAAAAAAGGCGAAAATCCTGTCGGATCATTCGCCTAATACTTTAACATAAGCCTATTAACACGGGCAAGGATTCCTGATAGAGTTAATGATTAATATTTTTTCAGAATATTCATCATTCGTTCGTATTGTTCCGTATCCAGATGCTGGGCCATAATCTGCTGAACAGCCGTCAGCTCTTGCTCCGTAAGGCCATTCTCCATATACCCGGAGATCGTTTGCCATGCATCCTGAGGCAGCTTGCTCATTAATAATCCGAACAATTCGTCCTTATCCGTCTCACTCATTTGATCCTTCACTTGATTCAAATCCTCAGTTGTGATGGCTGTCTCGGTTCCCTCCAGCGGTTCCTCGCCCGCCTCTACCTTTCCTTCGGTTTGGCCAGTGCTGATCCCGCCCGCCCCGCTTTCACCTGCAGCTCCGCCTTCTGCTTTGCTGCCGCCGCCAATCCCAATATCGGTTAGCGGAGGGGTCTCTGACTCCGGCTTCCCGAACGCGTCGATTGCAACCGGAGCGTCGCCGTTGCCTTTCCCTTGACCGTCTCCGTCTCCATCCCCGCCATCTATCGCTTCGCTATCGGCAGGCTGCTTCTGGCCGGCGGGAGTTGACGGCTCAGCGCCCCAGAGCTTGCCCCATACACCAGATAGCGCCATAGGCTGGACTTCCAATGGCAGGTTGTATTGCTTCAGCAACGTTTCGACATAGCTGTTCACAATATAGCCTGTCGTCCAAATCGATAGAAAGCTTATGATAAGCCCGGCCGCTACTGTTTTCGCCAGCCAGCCTGTCATTTTCCACATTGCGCTCACCCTTCCCTACCCTCTTCTATGCTCTATCAACCATTATGGTCAACAATAGGAGCATACATTCCCTTTAGCAGCGACATTATTGGAATGGATTGTATGTTTTGGATAATAACTGCGCAATCTAACTCCTATGTTTCGGGAAGCGGAGGGATAGGAGTTGAACGACAACAAAGGGCTGGAATCGATTCTTCAAATGCAGCGTGAATTACTGGCTAGGCCAATCTCAACCAGTCTGCGCAGCAACACGGACGTGCTGCGTCAGCTGTTCGAGAATGCCTCTGACGTTGTATTTCATGAATTTACGATTCGGAATGGCCCTCTTGCGTTGCTCGTTTATATCGATGGCATTACCGATACGAAAGAGTTGGAGCGCCATGTACTCGCCCCGCTCAAAACAGATGGAACAGACGGCGAGCTCGGCTGGGAAGCCGTCATTCAACGCATTTCCGTCTCTTCTTCACAAAGCGTACGTACGATACAAAAAGCTGCTGACGAGCTCGGCGCCGGCAATCCTTTGCTGCTGCTGGAAGGACAAGCGGTAGGCGCATTCTTCGCAATCCCTTTCTGGCAGATGCGTGCCATCGAGGAACCGCAAGCCGAGACCGTCGTGCGCGGACCGCGAGAAGGCTTCATAGAGACACTTCATGTGAATCTGTCCATGATTCGCCGGAGACTGCAGACGCCAGCCTTCAAGCTGAAGAAGCTTTCGATTGGACGCTATACGAAGACGACATGCGCAATCGCCTATATTGAAGGAGTAACGGACCCCAACCTAGTTGAAGAGATGGAGCGGCGGTTGAAGGATATCGATGTAGACGGCATTGTCGACAGCAATCACATCGAGGAATGGATTGAAGACAATCCGCTGTCCCTGTTTCCGCAGC
Organism: Paenibacillus radicis (ex Gao et al. 2016); assembly: GCF_014641555.1. Classification (GTDB taxonomy): domain Bacteria; phylum Bacillota; class Bacilli; order Paenibacillales; family Paenibacillaceae; genus Pristimantibacillus; species Pristimantibacillus radicis. The sequence continues at coordinate 63,373 of NZ_BMHY01000005.1, read as the reverse complement.
TGCAAGCGACGGAGCGGCCCGATGTTGTCGTCTCCAGCCTGCTGGAGGGACGAATCGCCTTGCTTGTCAACGGTTCACCGTTCTCGCTTATTGCGCCAGTAACGCTTCTGACACTCATGCAATCGTCAGAGGATTACTACGAGCGATCCTTCGTAGCTACCGGTATCCGCTGGCTGCGGCTGCTCATCAGCTTTATAGCCATCCTGATGCCGTCTATCTATGTTGCTGTTCTCTCCTTTCATCAGGAGATGATTCCGACCGCTCTGCTGCTGACGATCTCGAAGTCTCGTGAGCAAATTCCGTTTCCCGCCCTCTTCGAAGCACTATTAATGGAAGTAACGTTCGAGGCGCTGCGCGAAGCCGGCATTCGGCTGCCTAAGCAAGTCGGCTCCGCCGTGAGCATCGTCGGCGCGCTCGTTATCGGGCAGGCGGCGATTTCCGCCGGTATCGTGTCTTCGCCGATGATTATGGTCGTTGCCATCACCGGAGTCGCCTCCTTTTTAATTCCCAATTACCAGCTTGGACTGGCTATCCGGCTCATCCGGTTCCCGATCATGTTTTGCGCGGGCCTCTTAGGCTTGTATGGCATCGTACTGGCCGGCGTGTTCATTGTGGTTCATATGCTGTCGCTCCGGTCCTTCGGCGTTCCCTATCTGTCTCCGCTCTCACCGATCCAGTTTGAGCAATTTAAAGACACGCTCGTAAGGGCACCTAGTTGGGCGCTCAACAAACGGCCGCATTTAACAGGTTCCATCTGGAATAAGCTGCGCGTTCGGCCTCACCACTCTAGATTAAAAAAAGGATGATCGACATGGCCATACGAAAGATGTATCGCATCTTATCGATCCCTCTCGCAACATCACTATGCCTGCTTTTAACAACGGGCTGCTGGGACCGGGTGGAAGTGAATGATCTGGCCATCGTAACCGGAGCTGGCTTCGACCTTACCGACGACAATAAAATCAAGCTTACGATTCAAATCTTTGATCCCGGCAGCTCTTCCGAAAGCTCTACGATGGGCGGCAGCCCCAGCAATGAAAGAAAACAGCCGCTTCTCGAAAGCGCGGTCGGACTGAATACGGCAGATGCCGCCTCCAAACTGCAAGAGCTGCTGTCGCGCAAGTTTTTCTGGGGACAAGCAGATATATTCGTTTTCGGAGAAAAGCTTGCCAAGCATGGCATTCAGGACCCGATGGATTTCCTGACCCGCCATCCCCATCCCCGCGAACGGGCCAATATGTACATTAGCAAAGGAAATGCCGACAGCATCCTGCAATGGGAACCGCATATCGAGCGCAACAGCTCTGAGGTGCTTCGTGAAATGTCGGCGCTCCAATCCGGGCTTGATATTAAATTGCTTGATGTAATCGTGCAGTTAGGAAGCGATGTGCATACAACCGTTATTCCCTGGGTGTCTATGAAAACTAGTGATAACAAGCCAACTCCATATCTAGGCGGCTATGCCTCCTTCCAGGATTTGAAGCTGAATCACTGGTATAACCAGCAGAAAACGCGCGGCTTGCTCTGGCTTCGCAACGAGATCATGACGGCCACCCTGACCGCAAAGCCCGGCGATGACGACCCGGGTGTCGTATCCCTTCAGCTTCTCGATACCCGCTGCCGTTTGACGCCATCTATTCAAGGGAACAAGTGGCGGATGAAAGTGACGGTTACAACAAAGGGAGACCTGGTGCAAAGCACATCGTCCATGGATGTTACGAAGCTGGAGAACATAGAGAAGCTGGAAGATCTGTTCGAGGGCGTCATTACAAAAAGAATAAGCAGTGCCGTTCAAACGGCTCAAAAGAGCAATACCGACGTTCTCTTGTTCGCGAGGGAATATCATCGGCATTACCCGAAGCAATACGATACCGCCAAACTGAATTGGAAGACCATATTTCCCGCCATTGAAGTCGAGTATGAAACCGAAATGACCATTCTAAGAACGGGCTTGATCGGTAAAAATACATCTTTATCGAAGTCGAGGAAGGAAGGCGAAGGCCCATGAGCATCAGGTGGATCGTGTTGATAACACTTGCAGCTGCCTTCATCTTTGTATTGGAATGGCGCCGCATTCCGGATCGCCCGACCAAAGCCGCCTTTACTTTTCTAATTCTGGCTGTATGGGCGATGTCCATAGCGGTATCCATTCACTCTGACCTGCCAGGCCCGGACACGCTCATTAAGACGGTTCTGGAACCGTTTATACCGAATGTCCCCCATCAATAAACCGGAGGTGTTTGCCCGTGGAAAAGAAAAGCCGCATATCTGCCGCACAGCTTTGCTTGCTCATGTATCTGGCCTCCAGCGGTACCGGCCTCATGTCGTCGCCAAGCGTCGCAGCTTCTTTTGCCGGCCTCGATATGTGGATCGCCCCCTTTTGGGGCCTCATTGGCGGCATCGCCTGTCTATGGATCATGATCCAACTGCACCGCCTTTATCCCGGGCAGAACCTCATTCAATATGCCGAAGCGATTTTGGGCCGCATAGCCGGCAAGGCCATTTCCTTTCTCTTTCTGTTTTTTGTTCTATTTACTACCGGCTATGTAATCCGGCAGATGACGGATTTTCTGAGCAATTCCTTTTTTCCTCGGACGCCTCCCCTCTTTCTTGGGGTATGCATCGTGTTCGTCTGCGCAGCAGCGGTGAATAGCGGAATCGAGGTCATATGCCGGCTTCCCGTCCTGTTCTTCCCGTTCCCGATCTTGATGATGGTGGTCATCTTTGTTCCGCTGTTTCCTGACCTGAAGCCGGTTCTTCCCATCTTCGAGCATGGCATTCTGCCATCCTTCTGGGGCGGCTGCGCCCTTCAGCTCTGGTACGCCGTCTTTTGCTTCGCCACCTTCTATATTCCAAATGTCCATAATCAGGACAAATTGATGCGCTGGAGCATGCTCTCGCCCATTCTGCTATGTCTGCTGCTAGCGGCTACCAATTGGAGCATCACCTCCATTCTGGGGGACGCGGCTTCCATGTATCATTATCCGTTTTTGGTCATTACCCGCTTTGTCAGCTTCAGTGAATTTTTTGAGCATCTAGAGTCCATTGTCATGATGATATGGGTCGTCGCTTTCGCTTTACGGATTATGTATGGCTACTATTGCGCCGCAGTCGGATTAGCCCAATGGCTCAAGCTGCCTGATTACCGTCCGCTCATATGGCCCGTGGGGATGCTGCTGCTGCTCATGAGCGTATGGGATATTAAGACGACACAGTTTGCCCAGTTCGACAGTCTCGTCTTTCCTGCCTTCTATGCCTTATGCGGAATTGGCCTGCCCTTCCTGTTGCTTGTAGCCGCCTGGGTGCGCAAAGGAATGACCCCGGCTTCTCAGCATAAGACCAGCAACGCGTCAGCCTCTCCTCAAACGCAGCAGGCAGAGCAAACCAAATAGGATGGCCCCCGCAGGGACCATCCTATAGTTGAAAGCTATATGCTATTATTCGCCGTAGATCGATACGACTGGATTCGTCTGCTCGCGGTTGCGGCCTACGGAGAAGATCGCGATTGGAATACCTGTCAGCTCGGATACGCGGTTCAAGTAGTTGCGCGTATTAACCGGCAAATCTTCCAGCGTCTTCGCTCCCGTAATGTCTTCAGACCAGCCCGGAAGCTCCTCATATACCGCTTCGCACTCGCCCAATACTTTCAGGCTTGCCGGGTAGTGCTCGATCGTCTCGCCGCGGTATTTGTAAGCTGTGCAAATTTTAACGGTTTCAAGGCCGCTCATTACGTCAAGCGAGTTGAGCGACAAGCCTGTGATGCCGCTAACACGGCGTGCATGGCGGACAACAACGCTGTCGAACCAGCCTACACGGCGCGGACGGCCAGTAACGGTACCGTACTCATGGCCTTTATCGCGAATCAGGTCGCCAATCTCATTGATTTGTTCCGTAGGGAACGGGCCGTCGCCTACGCGAGTTGTGTAAGCTTTGGCTACCCCGATAACCTGCTGGATTTTCGATGGGCCAACGCCCGATCCGATACATACGCCGCCCGCAGACGGGTTTGACGAAGTAACGAACGGATAAGTACCTTGGTCGATATCAAGCATAACGCCTTGCGCGCCTTCGAACAGCACTTTTTTGTTAGCATCGATCGCATCATTCAATACAACGGAAGTATCCGTTACGTATTTGCGAAGCACTTCGGCATAGCCCAAGTATTCCGTAACGATAGTGTCGGCTTCCAGCGGCTCACCGCCGTATACTTGCTGAATCACTTGGTTTTTCTCAATAACGAGACGGCGAACCTTCGATTCGAATTCTTCAGCGTCCATCAGATCGGCAATACGGATGCCGTTGCGCGCCGCTTTGTCCATATAACAAGGGCCGATACCTTTACGGGTCGTACCGATTTTATTATCGCCTTTACGCTCTTCTTCCAAACCGTCCAATACGAGGTGATACGGCATGATGACATGCGCGCGATCGCTGATTTTCAGGTTGTCGGTCGAAAAACCATTGTCATGAATATAGTTAATTTCGTCGATCAGCGCTTGCGGGTTAATAACCATGCCGTTGCCGATTACGGATATTTTATTGTGATTGAAAATACCTGATGGAATCATCGTTAATTTGTACTTTTTATTGTCGATGAGAATGGTGTGTCCGGCATTGTTACCGCCTTGGTAACGAGCAACTACGTCTGCTCCGTCCGCCAAATAGTCGGTAATTTTGCCTTTCCCTTCGTCTCCCCATTGCGTACCGACAACAACTACCGTAGACATAAAACATACCCCCGTCCGATGTTTGAACACATCGAAATTTACCGTCTGTGAACATAGTACGCGATGCTCGACTGAGGAGCAGCCCGTCAATTGTCAGAAAGACAGCAATATTAGTGTAGCAGTCTACTGGAAAGAAGTCAAACAAAAAACGAACAATTGCACAGAGACCCATGCAATTGTTCGGATATACTCTAGCATTCTAGGAAGCTTGCGAAGGATCATCATGCGATCGATCAAGGCTTACGAATTTATTGAAGTTTTTCAGGAAAACAAGCTCTACCGTTCCGACCGGACCGTTACGCTGTTTGGCAATAATAATCTCGATAATATTTTTTTTCTCGGATTCTTTATCGTAGTAATCGTCCCGGTATAAGAAGGAGACGATATCGGCATCTTGCTCGATCGAACCGGATTCCCGAAGGTCAGACATCATCGGACGCTTGTCCTGCCGCTGCTCTACACCCCGGCTAAGCTGAGACAAGGCAATAACCGGCACTTCAAGCTCCCTGGCAATCTGCTTCAGCGTACGGGAAATTTCCGATACTTCCTGCTGCCGGTTCTCGCCGGCTTTGCCGCGCCCTTGAATGAGCTGAAGGTAGTCGATCAGAATCATGCCCAGACCGCGTTCCTTCTTCAAACGGCGGCACTTCGCGCGGATATCCGCGACGGTGATGCCTGGCGTGTCATCGATATAGACCTGCGCCTCAGACAATGCGCCAATCGCCATCGTCAGCTTCTCCCAGTCATCGCCTTCAAGATAACCAGTCCGCATCCGTCCGGCGTCGACATTCGCTTCTGCGCAGATCATCCGCTGGACGAGCTGTGCCGCGGACATCTCGAGACTGAAGATTGCCACGGTCTCGCGGGCGCGGACACCGACGTTTTGCGCGATGTTGAGCGCGAACGCCGTTTTACCTACGGAAGGACGGGCAGCCACGATGATCAAGTCGCTTCGCTGGAAGCCTGACGTCATTTTATCCAAATCGGTGAAGCCCGAAGGGATACCAGTCATCCCTTGGCCCTTCGTATTATAAAGCGTCTCGACCTTCTCGAATACTTCCATCAGCACGTCGCGAATGGAGATGAAGCCGCTGCTGGAGCGGCGGTTCGAGATTTCAAGAATTTTGCGTTCCGCATCGCTGAGCAGTACGCTCACTTCATCGGAATTGGCATAACCATCGGAGACGATATTCGTTGCGGTACGAATCAAGCGGCGAAGCATCGATTTCTCTTCGACGATTTGCGCATAATAGTCAACATTGGCTGCCGTCGGCACCGCATTCGCCAGCTTGGCGAGGTACGATACGCCGCCGATCTCTTCCAGCAGCTGCTGATCCTGCAAATGCGCGGTCAGCGTGACGAGGTCAACCGGCTGGTTGCTCTCTGCCAGCTCGACCATCGCTTCATAGATGCGTTGATGAGGAACGCCGTAGAAGTCTTCGCTGCGTACCCGTTCCATCGATGTAATAAGCGCCTCGGACTGCAGCAAAATAGCGCCGATAACGGCCTGCTCCGCCTCCAAATTTTGCGGCGGAACACGATCAAACATCAGCTCTGTACTCATGGTTCCCTCCTAAAGGTTGTCATGCAACTTATAAAGTTTACAGGATCATGACCTGCCTGTCATCGTGCAGGTTGTTTCCAACTCTATCGTCTAGTAAAAAAGCAAAAGTGCAGGCTGATCGCTCAAAAAGCTCTAAAGCCCAACTTTCAGTCGCTTTCAACTGCACCTTTGCTGTTGAGTTCTATTCAATAGGTACGAATTTATTCCTCAGAGGTTTGAACGTTCAGCTTTGCCTTCACGTCAACATGCAGCTTCAACGGCACTTGCGTTACGCCCAGCGTACGAATCGGTTCGTCCAGCTCAATCTTGCGCTTGTCGACCTTAATCCCTTGTTGGTCCGCAAGAGCTTCAGCGATTTGCTTGCTTGTAATGGCACCGAACAGACGGCCGCCTTCGCCCGCTTTCGCTTTAATGACGATCGTGACCTCTTCCAGCTTCTTGCCCAGCTCCTGAGCATCGGCTTTCTCTTGTGCCTTGCGTTTCGCTTCGGAGGCGTTCTGAACCTCCAGCGTCTTCAGGTTGCCATCGGATGCCAGCTTGGCAAGCCCTTGCGGCAGCAGAAAATTGCGCACATAACCTTCCGACAGATCCTTAATATCGCCTTTTTTGCCTTGACCCTTCACATCTTTCAAAAAGATCACTTTCATTCAAATAACCCCTCTTCCGCTTCGATTTCTTCTAATACTTGCTTTAACTTATCGGCTACTTCTACTACTGTACCTTCCAGTTGGGAAGCAGCATTGGTCAAATGCCCGCCGCCGCCCATTCGCTCCATCACGACCTGCACGTTCATTGCGCCCAGCGAACGGGCGCTAATGCCGATCAAGCCGTCTTGCCTTTCGCCAATAACGAATGAGGCTAAGATGTCGGTCATATTGAGCAGTGTATCTGCCGACTGCGCGATCAGCAGCTGCGATACCTTGCGTCCGGGCTCCGCCACCGCGATTGCGATGTGCTCATAATAGACGCCGGCATGCTTAATGATCTCGGCTTTCTTCACATACTCCTCGAGATCTTCCTTCAGCATGCGCTGAATCATCATCGAGTCTGCGCCATTACGGCGCAGAAATGACGCGGCCTCGAACGTCCTCGCGCCAGTTCGCAGCGAGAAGCTTTTCGTATCAACGGTTATGCCGGCTAGCAGCGCCGTTGACTCGCGCACGTCCAGCGTGATGCGGTCATGAATGTATTGCAGCAGTTCCGTCACCAACTCGCAGGTGGATGAAGCATACGGCTCCATGTAGACGAGTATCGCATTGGAGATGAATTCCTCGCCCCGCCGATGATGATCGATGACGACGATTTTATTCGTCAAGCCAAGCAGCTTCGGCTCTTTCACCATTGAAGCTTTATGCGTGTCGACGACGACGGCCAGCGTTCCCGAATCCATTAGCCCTTGCGCTTGCTCTGGCGTGACGAAACGTTTGGCGAACTTATCATCCTCGCGCAGCAGCTCCATCATTTTCTGAATGGCGGGATTGATGCCCTCCAATACGATATAAGCTTCCTTGCCGCCGATCTGTGCTGCCTTAAGTACACCAATGGCGGCCCCGACGGCATCCATGTCCGGCATCTTATGACCCATAATGATGACGTTGCTGCTCTCGCGAATCAAATCGCGCAGCGCATGGGCTACGACGCGGGCCCGAACGCGGGTCCGCTTCTCCACGGCGTTGGATTTGCCGCCATAGAAAGACTGTCTTCCGCCAAACTTGACGGAAGCCTGGTCACCGCCGCGGCCAAGCGCGATGTCGAGACTGGATTGGGCCCATTGCCCAAGCTCCACAATGCTCTCCGCTCCAGCGGCGAAGCCGATGCTGAGTGTAATCGGAATCTTCTGATCACCGGTCATCTCGCGAACTTCATCCAGCACGACGAATCGGGACTGCTCCAACTGACGCAGCGTTTTCTGATCGGTAATGAGCAGGAACCGGTCCGACGTCAGCCGCTTCAAGTAAATATGGAAGCGCTGGGCCCATTCCGTAATTTCTGTCGTCACCTTCGCTTGCAGCGAGCTTCGCTGGTGATCATCCATGCCTTGAGTTACTTCTTCCAGGCTGTCAATCATCACAACACCAAGCGCCAGCTTCTCATCATCATACTTTTTGTTCAACTGCCAGTTGTCCGTAATATCGGTTACATACAGAATCCGTTCTTTCTGCTTGAACAACAGCTGGTAAATCCGGCCCCCGAAAGTAGCCTCTACCGTTCCCTCGCGGTCCTTGGCCTGCTGCAGCGTAGGAAACAATTCCCCCAGCGGCAGCCCAACGACCGAATCCTGAAACATCATTTGCGAGATATAAGGATTATGCCATTCGACCGTCTTCTCTTCGTTATACAGAATGATGCCTATGGGCAGCTCGGTGATGACGTCGTTGCTCGCCTTTTTCACCCGGTAGGACAACGTCCCCAAATAAGTCTTCAAATCTTTGCGGAACGCCCGTTCCGCAAGCACCGTGTAGACGCCTGCGGCAATCGTCAGCAGCAGGGCGATCAGGCCCAGTATCCACTGATACCAGGCAAGCGCCACCGTCATCAATACCATTAATGCGAAAGCCCAGACCTGATGCATTCCGTGCCATCGCGTGACAAGAAACTTCGGCATTTCCTTTTCGCTCCCGTGCTATGTTTTCTTAAACGACTTGCGGATTGGGAAAGCGGCGTCCAGCACGCCAATAATGCTTAGCGGCGGGAACAACAGTACCGGTATCGCAATCAGTACGGGAACCACTTTATGCCAACCCCGTTCATGGGCAATGAAGAAGAAAAATCCGACAGCCTGAATCGCAAACGCGAGCCGCAGCAGCGGCATCAGGTTGATTAACGCGATAGGGAGAAACGAGCTGCTCTCTACGGACACAAACAGATCCAGCACGTAGACGATTAAGTAGAATACGACAAGCGAGCGCGGCAGCTTCCAGTCCTTCGCCTCCGGAGTGCCCGGCAGCTCCATACCGTATGCCTTGGCATTCAAGATCCGGCGGGCAATAAAGTGCGTAACCACCGAGTACATGAATGCGATCATCATGAAAGCGACCGGAATCGAGTTGATCATCATGCGGATCATAAGATCGGTATAATCATCCGTCCATACAGCCGGCAACAAATTGTTGCTGCGCAAATCCGACACCATGTCACGTACGACCGTACGCATCTGATCGAATATCGACAAATTCAAAATATACTCAAATACGATTAGTTCCAGCAGCAATAAAGCCAGTACGGCCACAAAGGTCATCCTGAGTACTCTAGAGGCCGGTTCCTTCCGCTTGTACAGCTGCCCCATCACGATAGATGGGATTAGGAAAAACAACGCTACGATCAAAATGCCCGGCCCCATAACAATGGCCGCTATAACCCACACCGGGACCAGATGCAGCAAGAAGGATCTTGCCGACAGCGTGCTGAACAACACGACATAAGGCACCATCAATAGCAGAACAGACAATAAATTAAGACCAGGCACTGCCAGCAACAAAATAAGGAGCAATGCCGCTCCGCTCCATAAAACCGATTTCAATCCGGGTTTCAAACCTTTCACCTCTGCACGCATAATCATCAGCATTATCAATTAATAGTCAAGCCTACCTGCACATTCCATTATAACACAAAAGCTCCGCCCCGCATCCCCATCCGCAAACGGTTCGTTCTTCCATCGCCTTATGCCTTTATTTTTACCGTTCCCCGCGAACGGGATTCAGGTTTTGCTCCATAGCAGCCGAAGAAATCCCCTCCAGACCCGCGGCCATACAAATAAAACAGCGGCGCTGCCGAGCCACACTATGCCCTAACTGCACCGCCGCTTTCACTTAACTTCCTACGATCCACTTCTCATTATCATTCGTTACGGTATAGCCAAGCTGCTTAAATGTCGATAACGGCATATAATCCCGCTTCCCAACCGATAGCAGCTGCACCCGTTCTCCGCCGTTTAACTCCGCTTCGTAGCCCCGCTCTAACATCAACTCACCGACAGGGAGCTTTTCGATTGCTGACTTGTCTGCTCCGCGGCCAGAGAACGCGCCTTTAGCTGAACTAATCGTATACCTATGCTGGACCTCATTCCAAGTCACGCTATAACCATGCTTGCTCAGCATGCCGATGTCCGCATAAGGCTGGCCGTAGAATGAAATGACCGGGTATTGCTGGCCCGACCATTGCAATTGTCCGGCAGTACCCTTAAGCCGGACAAACTGGCTGCGAATCGGCTCGCCGACCCGGGTCCGCTTGTTCAGCTTCCCGTTCTCCATGACAAGCTTCCCGTCAATGAGCACATCACGGATGCCTCCGGACAAACGGTCTGGGCTCTCAACCGTGGAGCGGTCGATGATCGTGTTGTAATCAAAGATTACGATATCCGCGTCCATTCCCTTCGCCAACCTGCCCTTCCGGTGAAGTGCCGGTGCTTGTTTCTCAAGCCTTTGCGCAGGTAGCAGACTCATCTTCGCTATCGCATCCATTAGCGATATAGCTTCCCGCTCCCGGACATACAGCCCCACGGTTCTTGCAAACGTACCGGAAGCCCGGGGATGATTGTTCAAGCCAGGCTCCAATATCGCATCGCTGCCAATCATCACATAGGGGGCCTTCAATGCATCGACGACATCCTGCTCCGGTATCGCGTAGGCGACAGCAAGCTTGCCTTCCGACCGGTACCGGGCGAAGGATTGCTCCGTCAGCCGCTCCATCGTGCCTGCGATTTGCAGATCGGTGAAGGAAATCCGAAATCTGGACTGCCACCCTTCATCGAATCGTGCCGAATTGAGATACGTCCCCCAGTAATCGTAGGGATAGACACAAGAAGTAATGTCCAGCCCTTTGGCGCGAGCCTGGTCGATCAGAGCCAGCGACTGCTTCATCGAGAATGTGCCGCCTGTGCTGTTGATATGATCAATATGGACGGCTGCGCCGGTCTTCTCGGCATAGCCGATCAATTCCTCAATCGCATCGATATTCGTACCCGGCTGCTCCATATCCGAATAACGGGCATGGAAATAGACCGGAACGTTATATTCATGCGCCAGCTCCATGAGCGGAATAATTTCCGCGGCGGATATGCCCGGCACATATTCCAGGCTGAACGAAATGCCTAATGCGCCGTCATTGAGCGCCTTCTCGGCTTGCAGCGCCAATTCGCCGATCTGATCCGGCTGCGCGCTGTCATAACGCCCCAGCCTGAACTGATTACGCGCCTGCGTATAGAAGAATGAGGCGCCGTAATGAAGCGGTGTCTCATTGCGCTCATAGTAGTCATACCATTTCGCAGGCGTCGAAGTGCCGCCGTGCATAGCAATGTTAGTCGTTACGCCGTCCGCAATCTTTTGCCACACACCAAGCGGATTGGGATCATACGACAGATTGTCGATGAACCCCGGTGCTACGACCATCCCTTTCGCATCGATTACCCGCTTCCCTTTAAGCGGCTTAGGCGTTACGATCGCGATTTCCACGCCCTTAATGCCGACATTCCAGCCCTTCTCATCGAGCTCCGTCTCCGGATTAATGACACGGCCGCCCGCGATGACGATATCATACTCCCTCGCAAGCTCCTCCTCCGTCCATTGCTGCTGAACGACCGAAGCCGGCTTGCTTATCTTCTCTACAGCCCGGCCTCCGTCCTTGCTCTCTTTTCCAAGGCCATGGCCGTACCAGCCTGGATACAGTGCGACTACAATAACCGCCAATAAGCCAAAGAGACGGAACCGTCTGCGGTTTCCGTCTCTTTGGCGCTTTTTATCCGACATGCAAGCCCCTCCTGAAGTTCAAACCGTATGGTATGGCCCTATTGTCCCCCAATGTTTGGAAAAATAGACCAGCGGTCCGATCAACATTTCACGGCTACGCCTCTACTGCAGCGGCGCCCTGCATAATCGTCTGGCAATAATCGATAATTTCGCTTCTTCTTACGATCCCAATGAATCGTTCCATATCATCCACGACCGGCACAAAGTTCTGAAGCTTGGCCAGACTAATCAAATCTTCCATATTGGCATCAATGCGCACGGAGCGGTTATTAAGCCGCAGCGGCACCTCAGAGAGGCTCACCCGATTGGCGGTCTCGAACGTAATGCCCGGCCGGTTCTTCATAAACCAGAGCAAATCACCTTCCGTCACCGTCCCCGCATAGCCGCCGTTATGATCAATAATCGGTACAGCGGTATAGCGGTGATGCTCCATCTTCTCAAGGGTTTGTCTGAGCGTTGCTTCTTGCGTTACGGTGACTACCTCCTGCTTGGGCAGCAGAAAAAACGCAATATTCATCCGTCATTCAACTCCGTTTCTTAGTTCTCTCTCTTTATCTGGACGATTCCGTCCCTTGATTGGCCGAGAGCGATTGTACCGGCTTTGTTGTCTTAGAGACGTATTTGTCCGGCAGCGTTAGCGAGCTCTTCGCTGTATCCTCGTTCAACCAGCTTTGAATCATCGTCTTGGTTTGGCTTAAATCTTCTTCATCGTTAAAAAAGTACCACGTACCGCCCGGCTTCAACCGGTGTCCTTCGCCTTTTAGCGTATGGCTGTAAATCGTGCGGTTATTGGATTGCAGCATGGCTTTTGCCAGATCAATCATTTGGCTCGGCGGCATATCCGTATTGAAGTTTCCGCCCATAATTTCCATGAGTTCCGGAATTTTCGTCCATTGCCCGATTGAAGATGCTTTTTCCATCATCGCGTTCAGAAACGTCTGATGACGCTCAGTCCGGCTCATATCGCCGCCTGCATCCTCACGGTAGCGAACATAATTCAGTGCGTCGACTCCGTTATAGGAGTCCTGGCCAGCCTTCACAATAAAATGCTCATGATCAGGATCTTTGTTCACTAAATCTTTCTCAATCGGGAGCGAAATTCCTCCCATAGCGTCAATCACATCCCGAAATCCGGCAAAATTAATGGCTGCGTAATGGGTGACTGGAGCATCGAACAGCTTCTCGACCGTCTCCACCGCCATTTTCGCACCGCCGAACGCATAGGCATGAGTGATTTTATCTTCCTTGTCCTTGCCTACAATGTCGACGTACGCGTCCCGTGGTATCGACACCATCAGAATCGCTCCGTCTTTCGGACGAACGACCGTATAGATCATCGTATCAGAACGTCCCGTTTCCTTGCCGCGCTGGTCAACGCCCAGCAGCAGGACAGAGAAAGGCTTCTGCAATTCATTCGTCTTCGAGACATTTACAGGCTCTCGGCCTTCCAACGGTTTATAGCTGTTCTCCAAACTCTTCTCTACCGAATCGGATAGAAACAAGTTGAAGCCAAGCAAAGCTAGCGAAGTCCGGTTTGCATAAGCGGTCGTACCAAGCACAAGCAGAGCAACGGCTATCGTTATTGTATAAGTCCAGCGTTTTTTCATGTTCTTTTTCATTGGAGATGTCTACCCCTAACTATAGTCTAATGAACACATTCGTGCACCTTCTCCATTGTAAACGAGACGATTCGTTGAAGAGTTACAAAACTTTTACAACATCACTCTACCAATTTATACAACTCTCGCCGAAATCTTCTTTTATTTTTAGTAAAGTTGCAAGATTTAGGAGGAATATTCATCATCGGCTACGAATACAATCAAGGCAGGATTACCATTAGGAAAGGGTGAATCTTCGGATGAACACGCCTGGCATCGAACCGGATCGCTCCTCAACCGGGCTCGACCCCAAAATCGCCGGCTTGCTGGTATACTTGGGTTGGTTTGTGACCGGAATTATATTTCTTGCCATTGAGAAGCAGAGCCGATTTGTGAAATTTCACGCGATGCAATCGATAGCCGTATCCGTCATACTGATCGTTTTGAACATTGTGTTCGGCATCCTTCCAATTATCGGCTGGATACTGGGTGTCATTCTGGCGCCAGTCAGCTTCATTCTCTGGATCGCACTTATGCTCCTTGCTCTGCAAGGCAAGCAGTTCAAAGTGCCGTATATCGGAGACTGGGCCGAGCAGCAAGCCAACAAGTTCTAGAGTGCAACCCAAAGAGGCAGTGCCGGATAGATGATCCGGCCTGCTTCTTTGCTATGTCTGCAAAGCTTGCCTGACCGCCTTAGACAAAGCAGCAGCTACGAGATCGTAGGAATGATCAATCATACTTTGCAGCTCCTCCTCCGTAAGGGAACCGTCCAGCATCACCGTGTTCCAGTGCTTCTTATTCATATGATAGCCGGGCTTCACGGCGGCATATTGCTCGCGCAAATTTTCCGCTATGACCGGGTCGCATTTCAGCGTAATGGAATCCGCCGAGAAGAAGGCGAACATTTTACCGCCTACCTTCATAACAAGCGGCTGTGGTCCAAACGGATAATCTTGAACCGCACCGGGCTTGTTATCACAATATTCAATGCTGCTTGTAACCTGATCTGTCACTAAGGTTCTCTCCTTCATACCCCTAATCAGCCTTTTAGAAACAACGTTGCGTTGCAATAGCGCTTGGCAAGCGAATGAAAGTACGCGGTCTGGATGGAAAGCGCGGCAATGAATAAAATATTGCGCAGCGCCTCGCTCTGCTCATCCGTTAAATGCGTGAACGAACCCGCGAACTTGTCGGCGGCCGTGCGAATCGCTTGCTCCAGCATCGGATGCTTGGTTCTTTCAAGCTCAGCGAACAGTGTCGAGTAGGCCGCGTACAACGAAAGCGGATTGATTAAATCGCCTTGCGCGCCTTCACCCTGCGGCTTGCAGAATAATAGATCAAACAGCTTACGGATCGAATCGAAGTCGAGATTCGCTTTCAGATCATCGATTATATAAAGAAGCGCCGCTTGATTAAGCGAATATTTCTTGCCAACCTGCGGGCATTCGAAATACGCTTTAAAGTCTCGTTTCACCCAATTCTGCATCGAAGTCATCGAGATTTGGGAATATTCGATAAGCTGGCCCAACGCGGATATTTCCTGCAGCGAGAAGCCTCTCACCTTATTTCCTTTAATAAGCTTATCCAGCACAGGGGGCAATGCAGTCGACAAAAAAGCCGGCAGCGGCGATCCTGCGGCGTATGCTTCGCAATGCGCTTTCTTCCATGCCTGCTGCAGCACTTGCAGCGGATTGTCCTGACTGCTGCCTTGCAGCGCAAGCAGCAAACCTGCCATTTCTTTGCGAGTAAGCGTGAAGGTCTCCATGGTCGCTTTCCTCCTCAGACGTAAATAAAAGATCAACTTTCTCATTTAGAGTTCATTTGAACTTATCATACGCCCATGAACAAGGCCTTGTAAAGACGAGATAATCGCAGATAATACCCTGCTGATTCCGGTTTCCAACCTTAAACTCACTGTCAACGACTTGCAGAGCAATATAGCGAATTTGCATAGCGGCTATAATATTCAGTATAGTAGAGCATATATATATTACAAAAATCTACAATACGAAGGATTGTGAAGAACCGAAATGGACAGTAGTATAGGATTAAATTTATTTTTGATTGCGTTGTTGATTGTATTAACCGCCTTTTTTGTGGCGACAGAGTTCGCAATTATCAGACTTCGCACAAGCCGTGTGGATCAATTGGTCCTTGAGGGCAAGAAGAATGCGAAGTTCGTACAGCGGGTAACAAGTAATCTGGACGCTTATCTGTCCGCCTGCCAGTTGGGTATTACGATTACAGCTCTCGGCTTAGGTTGGCTCGGCGAACCTACGGTAGAGAAAATTATGCTTCCGCTATTTGAAGGATTGCGTGTCAACAATGAAATCAGCCATATTTTATCCTTTATCATTGCATTTGCTTCAGTTACATTTCTTCACGTCGTGGTAGGCGAGCTGGCTCCGAAAACTTGGGCCATTCAAAAAGCCGAGTTCATCAGCTTTCAAGTTGCAAGGCCGATTATTTTATTCCACACCATTATGTACCCGTTCATCTGGGCGCTGAATGGCTCCGCCAATGCCGTAACCCGTTTGTTCGGACTAAAACCGGCCAAAGAGCATGAAGAGGCGCATTCCGAGGAAGAAATTCAGATCATTCTGAATGATAGCTTTCAAAGCGGTAAAATCAACAATACCGAATACGGTTATGTGAGCCGGATTTTCGCTTTTGACGAAATGCTTGCCAAAGAAATAATGGTGCCCCGCACCGACATGATTTGCTTATATACGAACAATTCTTTAATCGAAAACATGGACATAATCCGCAAGGAACAATATACACGCTTCCCTGTTGCAACCGACAGCAAAGACAATATCGTCGGCATGATCAATACGAAGCAGCTTTTCCTGGAATTTCAAGACAATCGTGAGTTTGATTTCAAAAAGCTTGTTCATCCGGTTCTGACCGTATCTGAAGTGCTTCCGGTTAAAACGTTGCTCAAACGGATGCAGCAGGAACGCGTTCATATCGCCATCTTGATGGACGAATATGGCGGTACATCGGGCCTCATTACGATCGAAGACATATTGGAAGAGATCGTCGGCGAAATCCGTGATGAATTCGATGGCGACGAGCGCCGCGAAATCGAGAAGCTCGCCGATAATTGCTACCTGCTCGACGGCAAAGTATCGCTGGATGAAATCAGCGACATGACGGGCGCGAATCTGGACAATGATGAAGTAGATACCGTCGGCGGATGGCTGTACAGCGTCATTCAAGATCCGAAGCCTGGCAAAGAGCTGCGTCATGACAATATGCGATTCATTATTCGCGAGGTCGGCAAGCATCGTATCAAGAAAGTTGAGCTGATCATCGAGAACGAATCGACTGAAGTGACGGCCGCAGTTGAAACGGCCTAATTTCTATAAAAGCAATAAAGGCAAGAACCCGCTGCTGGCAGCGGGTTCTTTTTTGTCTTCTTATTCTTTCGTTAGTTCGAAGCTAGCTGACGATCTTCTTTGAACACAGCTTTCAACAGCGGCGGGGTAATGAGTGTCGTTAGGATAACGACGAGTACAACGGAGGTAAAGTAGTCAGGCAGCAGCAGGCCTGCCTGCAAGCCCGTAGACGCGATAATAAGTGCCACCTCTCCCCTCGATACCATACCAGAGCCAATGATGATGGAGGACCGGTTATCAAAGCCCGTAAGCCTCGCCCCCGCACCACCGCCTATGAGCTTCGTTATAACGGCCACAATCGTTAACAGTACAATGAACAGCCACTGACTGCCGACGCCGTCAAAGGTGATGTTCAAGCCGATGCTGACGAAAAAGACCGGCACGAACAGCGTATAGGCAATGGGCTCGATTTTCGTCTCCACTTGATGCTTGAAGGACGTCTGCGAAATCGCAATCCCCGCCGCGAATGCACCGATAATACCTGCGATGCCCATCATTTCAGCGAAGTAGGAGAACGCGAGACAGACAATTAGCCCCGCACTCATCACGGCTTCCGTCACCTTGAACGGCGCAAACAGCTTCATGAACCACGGTACGATAAACCATCCGGCAGCGATGACAACAATAAAAAATAATACCTTCTTGCCAATCAACAAACCGATTGAGACATCTCCTGCCGTGCCGAGGAAACTCATCATAACTGCCAGCAGAATGACGACGATAACGTCATCTACTACGGCCGCCCCAAGTATCGTTGTCCCCTCTCTAGACCCAAGACGGTCCATCTCCTTCAATGTTTGTACAGAAATGCTGACCGAGGTTGCGCATAGCAGCAAGCCGAGGAATAGCGCTTCATTGTTCGTTAAGCCAAAGCCAGCTGCCAAAGCATATCCCCCGATAAACGGTAAAATAATGCCCCCTACAGCAACCGCAAAACTCGCCTTCCAGTTCTTGCGAAGCTGATCGACATCTGTCTCAAGTCCCGCGATAAACATCAGCAGCAGCACGCCGATCTCCGAGAAGTGACCGATAAACGCGTCAGGCTGCACCCAGCCCAATATAGCCGGCCCAAGTAAAATACCGGCGAGCAGCTTGCCTAGCACCGACGGCTGCCCCAGCTTGACTGAGATCGCTCCTGCGGCCTTTGTAAATACAATAATTAGTGCCAAATACAAAATGAAAGTCATAATTCCCTTTCCCCTCCAACCTAAGCACGTCGAAATCCAACCCAACCGTAAATGGCTTATATTATGACGCAAAGGAGCCTGCGTATATACAGGCTCCTTTGCGTCATAAAGACAGAAAAAGCCCGTCGTTGACAGGCTCCTCCAGTCCGTGCTTATTCATTTGTTATTCATTATTATACAGGAATTACGCTTTAGGTTCAATGAAAACCGATGGATCTGCGGGCTCATCCTCGTTATAAAGCGTAGATTTTCCCTTGATATAGTTGAACAGATTCATAAAAGCAACCTTCAACACCGCGTAGCCTGGAACAGCTAATACGATCCCAACTATGCCAAATAAATTGCCTGCGGTCAGAATAACGAAAATGATCGTAATGGGATGTATTCGCAAGCTTTTGCCCATAATTTGCGGGGAAATAAATTTCCCTTCGATGAGCTGGACTACCGTCCATATAATGATCATTTTCAACAGCATAATCGGCGACGTTACGAGCGCGACGATAAGCGCAGGTGTAATCGCGATAGCCGGTCCCAAGTAAGGAATAACGGCTGTACAAGCCGCAATCAGAGCCAGCACAAGCGAATATTTGAGGCCGATAATGATATAGCCCAGATACAGCAAGGCGCCGATGCAGAAGCTCACGATAATCTGTCCGCGAATGTAGCTGCTGATCTGCGAATTCATCTCGCCAAACACACGCAGCGATGAACCGCGAACTTTAGTCGGGAGAAAGCCAACAATCGTACGCGGCAGCTTCTTGCCTTCGTACAGCAAGTAGAACAAAATGAACGGAAGCGTAATGATCGCGAGAACGACTTCCTTCAGCGTGCTGAAGAACGAGCCGACGCTGGACCATACATTGTTTAATATGGAGGTAACCTTTTCCGTCAAATTGCTGGTCATTTCGGCTGTATTGATATTAAGCCAGTCCTGAACCTGACTGGAAAGCGAGCTGCCCATTAGGGTATCGAACTGCTCTTGGATTTGCTCCGCATATCCCGGGAAGTTATTAATAAAACCGGTAATTTGATCGGTAATGAGCGGAATGACTGATACGAGTAAAATCGTAATCAAACCAATAATGATGACGAATAGCAGCAGGATCGAATAGGCCCGCTTCACTTTCCATCGTTCCAGATAGTCGACGATTGGATTCAATAAATAATAAACCACTCCCGCTAATATGACGGGTAGTAATATCGTCTTCAGCAGTACGGCCAACGGCGTAAAGATATACGATATTTTCGTAAATACCATAATATTCAGCCCGATAAGCAGCAGTACTAACAGAAAGACGACGAACTTATTGTTCAGAAAAAATTGCTTGAACCGGCTTGGGCCCGTTTGCATCGGTTCCATATCGTTTCCTCCCTGATTTATATAGTCCATAACGGAAGTTATGCTTGAGCTATAAGGGATATTATAGCATTCGGGCTATGCCGATTGCGAATTTGCAGCAGGTGGTTATATGTATAAAAAAAGCCCTCCCCAGGGAGCAATGTCATGATGAAAACATAATGACATTGCTCTAAAGGAGAGGACTTCTTGTTCGTCGTTATTAGTGAAGCAGGGAGAACAGACCGTTCACATGCGACAGATAACGCACGTTGCTCGCTTCTTTCATCAAGGAAGCCGTAAGGCCTCTCAGACGAAGCTGGCTAGCACCAACCGTACCGATCGCATCTTTGCGGCCCAAGCTTGCCAATACGCCGGAGTTCACGAACTCGAACGATTTCATTGGCAGACCTTTATGGTTTGCATACAAGTTGTAACCGATTGCCTCGCCCATTTGCCATGCGATTTGCGCGCTTGGCGGGAATGGACGGCCTTCCGGTCCGAATACAACCGCATTGTCGCCTGCAAGGAATACGTCAGCATGCGAAGTGGATTGCAAGAATTCGTTAACCGTAGCGCGGCCGCGGTTAACTTCGATGCCGCAGTTAGCTACAACAGGATTGCCTGTTACGCCGCCAGTCCATACGAATGTATTCGTATCGATTGCGTTGCCGTCTTTCAGCAATACTTTCGTACCTTGTACTTCCGTAACAGCAACACCCATAATGAGCGTTACGCCGCGGTTTTGAAGGCTAGCTTTCGCACGTTCAACCAGCTCAGCAGGGAAACCAGCCAGAATCGACGGGCCTGCTTCGATGTTGTACAGTTTGATTTCATTGCGGTCAACGCCTTTAGCTTCACACCATTTAGGAAGCATGTCCGCGATTTCGCCGATCAGCTCGATGCCAGTAAGGCCGCCGCCGCCAACAACGATTGTAGCGTCCTTCGCGTCTTTCGATTTTGCGTAAGCATCCAGACGAGCTTGAATGTGTGCGGATACTTTTTTCGCTTCTTCAACCGATTTCAGCGTCATGCTGTTCTCTTCCAGACCTGGAATGCCAAAGAATGCCGTTTCGCCGCCAAGCGCTACAACGAGTTTATCGTAGCCGAGGTTGCCGCTTGCCAACAGGCGAACTTGTTTTTTCTCCGGATCGATGTTTTCCACGTTGTCGATGATCAGTTCGATCGATTTGTCTTTCAGCAATTTGCTCAAAGGCAAAGCAACGTTCTTCTCATCCAGACCACTTACAGCCAGACGGTGAAGCTCGGTTACGATTTGGTGGTAAGGCACACGGTTAACGACCGTAATCGCAGCTTCTTCAGCTGAGAAATGTTTGCGGGCAGTCAAAGCGCTCAGCAAGCCGCCGTAGCCGCCACCCAGAATTAAAATTTGTTTAGCCATGCTAATCCTCCGTCCTTAGTATGTTAGTTAGCGCCTTTACGCTCGGACAATACCGTTAGAAATGCTTGTGCAAAACGGAAAGACGATTGCACTTGCGGATCTTTCAGCATTTTCAACAATCCAAACAGACCAATAGTCGCCGAAGCGTCAGCCTGTGCGCGATCATTTGCTTCTACTGCAGCGGAAGCCAAACCTTTTGCTTTGTCGGCGATTGGTTTAATAAAGTCTCCTGCTCCATGAATCATGTCGTTAACCAATACTTTGTCATTCGCAACTGTCGATGCTACGTCATACGCTTTCGTAAGCAGTGTCACCATTTCAGCCAATTTCGGCAGGTTCTCAACCAATACGGTAAGCGACGCTTGAACCTCCGGCTTCAACAATTGTTCAAGCACATCCAGTTCACGTACAGATACGGCTTCTTCACCGCTCTCGAGTTGTTTCGTTACTGTTTCGGACATACGAATTGCAGCCTCCTCTATGCATGCTGTGTATTATGAGCTGTGTTGCTTTCACGAACCATCCTTTAATAATGTGTCAATTTCTTGTGAAAACATTCACAATCCCGACAAACTATGACGGCTCGTTGCTCCTCAATATGTTCATTGTATTCCTCTTTCACAAAATGTTCAATTCCTATTTTCAGGAATCGTACATTTTTCTCAAGAAAAAGGCCTGCCGAGAATGATCTCTAACAGGCCTTTCTGAGCAGATAACTACTCAGTTGTGTATGGCAACAAAGCTACTGTACGCGAACGTTTAATCGCAACAGTCAGCAAGCGTTGGTATTTCGCGCTTGTTCCAGTTACACGACGTGGCAAAATTTTGCCGCGCTCGCTGATGAATTTGCGAAGCAAATCCGTATCTTTATAGTCAATGTGAGTGATTTTGTTAACAGTGAAGTAACAAACTTTACGGCGTTTGTTGCGTCCGCCTTTGCGACCGCCGAATTTGCGTTCTGGACGCTCTCCGTCTCCGCCTTCTCTTTGCTTAAAGCTCATTCGAACCCATCCTTTCAATTAAAATGGCAAATCATCTTCTGATATATCGATCGGTCGACCATCATCCGAGAACGGATCACGGCTGTCGTTGTTACGTGAGTTGCCGGAGTTACCGGACCGGCTTCCGCCGCTGCTGTTGCCGCCACCGCTGTAAGAAGCGCTGCCGCCACCACCGCCGCCAAAAGATCCGGTGTTGCTGTTATTTCCGCCGCCATAGCTATTGCCATTGTCTTCGCGTGGAGCTCCGCCTTCACGGTTGGATTCCAAGAAACGAACGTTATCGGCAATAACTTCCGTCACATAGACGCGTTTGCCTTCGTTGTTCTCATAATTCCGCACTTGAATACGTCCCTCAACCGCTGTTAAACGGCCTTTACGCAAGTAATTGGCGCAAGTCTCAGCCAGCTGTCTCCAAGTTACGACCGGAATGAAATCCGCTTCGCGCTCGCCCTGTCCGCTCGTAAACGGACGGTCTACTGCAATCGTAAATTGAGTGACGGCTACGCCAGCCGGCGTATAACGCAACTCGGGGTCTCTCGTTAATCTGCCAATCAGTATTACACGGTTCAACATCGTTACAGACCTCCCAATCGATCAATCCTGGCGTGGCTTAGGCAACGTCTCTGACGATCAAAGTACGGATAACTTCATCCGTAATCTTCATGATGCGGTCGAGTTCGTTCACAACTTCAGTCGTTGCATTGAAATGAACCAGAACGTAGTAACCATCACGAATCTTATTGATCTCATACGCAAGACGACGTTTACCGATCAAGTCAGATTTCGTGACTTCACCGCCGTTGTTGATGATGCCATTGAATTTGTCAACGAGGGCTTGAACTTGCTCTTGCTCAACGTCTGGACGAATGATGTACATCACTTCATATTTGCGCATATTGTTTCACCTCCTTTTGGACTAAGCGGCTCCACTAAGGAGCAAGGAGCGGTTATGATTAGATCATACTCGCATCTTTATACTATACCAAATCGCCCATCGTCTGACAAGTCGCTTCGTATTGGCGTTTTATGCCGTTCATGTTCCTCCCCTGGCCGGCGAATAATAGAGCAATACGGCTTTCAAGGAGGTGAACATGATGGGCGAATGGACGCAATTTTCCCCTGGTGACAAGGCTCCGAATGACGGCACTTATATTGAAGACGGAGTTAATTCCTTTCATATGGGCATTAACAATCCGAAAAAAGTACAGCTGCGCAAAGGCGATCGGTTCCCGGATACAACTAACCACGAGCGTAAGTGGAAAAAGATGGGCCACTGATTTTTTTGCATAAGTGATGCATAAGGAATTGAAGCTTCGGACATCATACTAAACGACGGCGCGAAGAGAGGTGTGGTTCCGTTGAACCAAATGGTGCAATGGCTGCAAGAGGAATTGGTCCACTCAGCATAGAAGCGGAGGGTTGTGCCAAAGACACTTATCTGTAACACACGCGCATTCACGATCAGACTTAATACAAGCTGTTAGATACAGCCGCTTAAGATCCTGATCATTCATACGGCATAAACGATGAAGCTTTTGTGGAATTGAGATTGCCGTATCGAAGAATGGTTGCTCCTTATTTCTTTACGAAGTGTGAATTCATGACTCAACGATCAAGCGCCCGTCACAGGAAGAGAGCTCGCGAGAGCTCTCTTCTTTGTGTTATTCGATTTAATAAAGGTCAGATTTCCAATTGCAATGCCCGATGATTATTTTTCACATACTTATAGCCTGAATAAACAGTCATAACAACAGCAGCGATCATAATAGTAAAATCTACAGGAAAACTCGTAATCAGTGTAAATGGGAAGTTCCCTAATAAAACAGCTACTATTGCAACAACTTGCAGAACGAGTTTAATTTTTCCATGTTTATCTGCTGCAAGTGCAACTCCTTTTGCAGCAGCAAGAATCCGTATGTAAGACACCATTACTTCCCTGCCAATAATAACAACGGCAATCCACGAAGGTATCATCTGATGTTGAACCATCAATATAAGTGCACATGTAACTAAAAGTTTGTCCGCCAGAGGGTCCAGCAGCTTCCCTAAATTGGTCACTTGATTATATTTACGAGCTATATAACCGTCCAATTTATCAGTAGCAGCTGCAAGGATAAATATTGCAACAGCCCAATAAACACCGTATTGCTCCAGATGATTAACAAACCCCAAATTTTCAATTGACCCTACAGGGTATTGCGAAAATGCTGCCATAAAAAGCGGGATTAAACCTATCCGTACTATTGTGATTTTATTAGCCAGGTTCATATGTTAACCTCCAATTTATTTGGTCAACTGCTTCATTTTATATTTTACCATTTTTATGTAACTGTGTTAAAAGGATTTATCAGATCATCCAGGTATTCACCGTTAATGATCATATAATTGTGTTTGCTTCACTTCATATTGCAAAATAAAAAAGGGACTGACTTTCAGATATAAACATCTGAGAGCCAGTCCCTTTTTTTAGCTATTAGATTATAGAATGTTACTTACAACTCTTCTTCTTCTAGGTCGTCTTCAAAGCTAGTCTCGTTAACGTATCGTCCTGAAGCCGGATTATCATTAGTCAATTTATTGATTGGATTAAACGTAATGACTCCGTTCTCATCGATTGTAAATTCGAATACCAGCCAGTACCGTTCGTCAGCACCTGTAGGAATTGTGAATTCAATTGGATTCTCCCAGTCTGTTCCTTGAATAACTTGAACCTTTGCTCCCGAAGCAGTCATTGGAGATTCGTTCGAGTAGTTATGAACATAGAACAGATACGTGCCGGGAACGTTTTTGCGAAGCGTTGTTGTTTCCGGACCGTATGAGTCTACATCGTCCCAGTCGAGATCAACAATAAGTTCACCGTTTACCGTATATTTTTTATACCAGTACCAAGTATGGAATTGTCCTTCCCCATCAACAGCAGGACCAATTAAATGAGAGTCCAAATCTCTAGGCGCTTTTCCCCATGTCAGTACAATGCGGGTTTCGGAAGCAAGCGGAATTTTGATCGCCGTGAAATTCTCATTCGTATTCGACACATTGCTTGCCGCTACGCCAATTAAATACGATTTAATATAGTCTGTACCCTCGCCGCCAATCTCACCTGTATAAATGCCGGCAGGAAGATTCACGAAGTACTTTCCATATGCATCTGTTGTTACGGTTGCAACAACATCGCCTGTCGTAGCGTTCAAACCTTTGCGGAATTTAATCGTAAGATTAGAAACAGCTTGGTTGAGAACATTAGTAATTTTACCGCCGAAGCCTGTGAGCTTAATAGAGCCGCTTTGGCTGCCAGCGAATTTCGTAAAGTTCTCATCATGCTGAACTGTCACATACAACGTTTTGCCGTAAGTGCTAATAGGCTGGAAGCTGATTTGGCCATTCGAATAATTTAAGCCGCGCAGCTGAGTTTCAACACCGTTTAACGATGCTGTCACTTTGAAATGTTCCAACGACAATTCCTCAACCGTTTGATCAAATTGAACATCGATTTGGCCATTTGTCACTACGATGCCCGTAATGGTAGGATGTGTAACCGGCTGATAGACCGATACCGTTACAGGCACTTCAATATTGTACGAACCGTAGTTAGCAGAAATGGTTGTTGTACCGTCACCTACAGCTTTAACAACACCATAAACAACCTCAGCTACAGATGGTGTGGAGCTGCTCCAAGCAGCAATTTGAGTAAGATCGATATTGCCTTGCTCCCGAACGCCAGTCAATACGATTTGACGAGTCGCCCCTACTGCAGACAACGTAAACGATTTAGGAGAATATACAACCTCAGTTACCGAAGGGTCTGCTGCCATTACTGGAGGTGTAGTCAGACCGCTAAAATCAACATCGTCAACATTCACTTGAGCAGAAGAAATGATACCTGCTCCTGCGAACGATGTGATGGCATTAACGATCAAATGTGTAACGGACGAGCCCGCATACAATTGGAATGCGTTGTTAACTGCGCCTGCGAATACATTCAGATCGCCGACCGAAGTGCCGTCTGCCAAGCTAATGTTAATTTGTTGAGCGTTCACGTTTACCGTATCAAAAGATCCGTTCAACGTAACCGTAGCATTTTGCGGAATCGTGCTCGCAAGGCCGATCGGGCCGATCTCGCCTGCATTATTCGTTTGAATAATACCGCCGGAACGCAATTCTACTTGTTGTACGTCCGTGCCGTTCTCCAGAACAAGACGGATGCTGCCGTCGCTTTTGTTTACAACTACAGTAGCCAGAATCGAATTGGACACATGGATACTATTAGGGCCGCCGCCTTGAACGTTGGTCGTACCCGTTACCGTAACATTATCCAGCGTAACATCGCCAAGACCGATTGCCGATGTCAGCGTAAGGTTGCCATTGATTGTTGTATCCTTCAGCGTAACATCTGCTGCGCTGATGACAACATTGCCATTTACCGTACCCAAGCTGCGTGTGCCAGGCTCGGAAATAGTTGTCGTCGTTTCAGGGTTTGGCGTAGGCGTTGGTCCTGTTCCTGAGCCATTGTTGCCGCCAGGGGACGTCGGTTTTTTGTCGTCTTCAGGCTGCTTGATATTCAGCGCGCTTACTTTGTCCACATAAGTCGCTCTGTTCACGACAAATTCATAGGCCAATCGAGCTAGTGCTTGACGGTCTGCTTTGCCCGACGGGTTAAAGCTAATGGAACCGTCGTTATTTGTGCTTCCTTTAATAAAGCCGATTTTGTAGGCGAAGGATACATGAGGCTTTGCCCATACCGATACTTTATTTAAATCAGACAAGTTCGTTTCCAAAGCTGTAGCTTTGGCTTGCTCTTCCCATCCGAAAGCACGAATGAAGAAAACGGCCAATTCTTCTCTTGTAACCGTTTGGTTAGGGGAGAAGCTGCTCGCCGAAGTGCCTTGCGTAATGCCGGATTTAACAAGCGCTCCAACATACCCGGCAAACCAGTCGCTGCTTGCTACGTCTTTGAAGGAAGCTGCGCCCGACAAATCTTCTTCTTTATTCAACGATAATACGAGTACCTTAGCCAACTGTGCGCGGGTTAAGGAGTCGCCAGGCTTAAAGGTACCATCTGTGAATCCAGCCAAAATTCCTTTTTCAACAAGTGCAGCAATCTCTGCTTTAGCATACGATTGGTCAATATCCGACAACGTTGTTGCCGTTGTTGTCTCCGCTGCGAAAGCGAAATAATTCGTAGAGAAAATAGATAGAACCATTGCTAGAGCGAGTAACATCGAAATTCTTTTTCGTGCTTGTTTTCTAAACAAATACATTCTCTCCCTTATGTTTCTTTCTTTTTTAGCAAAATATAATCTGACTTCCCCATTACTTCCTTGTAAAATTCTATAATCATTTCTCCTTTTATTAAGATTTATTGAAAAATAGTAAATTTTCCAATAGTACAATAATACCATTAGAAGAATTTATTTCAACGATAAATGTTCCAATATTATCCGATTTTATTAGGGGATAACCTATTGAATAGTGATATTGACACGGTTTATAGGGGTATTTTGACTAGAAAAAAACAGTGGATAATTGAAGGATAGGACATTAAGCTCATTCCGTACATGAGCAGTGGAATAAAGAGGTTCATAGAAAAAGGGAACAACAAAAAAACCTTCTACATTTGACTGTAGAAGGTTGTCATTTAAAAGTTAATGGCGGAGAAGGTGGGATTCGAACCCACGCACGCTTTGACACGCCTAGCTGATTTCGAGTCAGCCCCCTTGGGCCTCTTGGGTACCTCTCCGCATGTAATAAATAATATAGCACAGCAACGACCCCATTGCAAGGGCTTGTTTTGATTTTTTTTGAAGCTCTAAGCAGCCGGCAAATAGACCGTAATTCGAGTTCCCTCTCCCGCTTCCGAATGCACTTCAATCCGGCCATCATGGGCTTCCACAACCATTTTGGCGATACTCATGCCGAGACCCGTTCCTTCTGTGGACTCCTCCGTATTCGTCCCTCTATAGTAACGCTCGAACAGCTTCTGGCGCGTTACAGCATCCATCCCCACGCCGTTGTCCTCCACCCGGATATATACTTCATCATTCACCATCCCGCTGGATACCGAGACAATGACATCGGAGGGATTATGCTTGACCGCATTGGACAGCAGGTTCTCGAACAGACGCTGCAGCCATTTCTCATTGCCGTAAATAAGGAGCGGTGCCTCCTCGCCCTCATAACGGAACTGTGCAGCAGACAACGTCGCATCATTCACATAAGCAAGTACAGATACGCGAAGCAGCTCACTCAGCTCGACTCGGCTCCGAATGATACCGGCAGTATGCTGCTGCTTCAACTCGGATATATGAGAGAAGTCGGTGATCAGCTCCAGCATATATTCGCCTTTCTCGCGGATTTGCGTCCCCATGTCGCGCAATTCGTCTTCAGACCATGATCCTGCCGAGCTGCTCTCCAGTATGTAGCCGTAGCCTTGGATCGTAGAGAGCGGTGTACGAAGATCATGGGAAATGCCGGACATCCATTCCTCGCGCATCTGTTCCAGCTTCACGCGGTCTTTCTCCGTCTGAGCCAGCTGCTCGGCCATACTGTAGAAGGATTGCAGCACCTCTTTATACAACCGGTAACGCAGCTTTAGTTGCCCCCTCCGGCGGAATAGCTTCCGGCGGTCCTTCGGTGTAAGCACCTCTTCATATAACCCCTTCTCCATTCGCTCAAACCACCCCGTGAACAACAGAAGCGGCCGAGCATAACGGTAGCCATGCCAAACCGACAACGCCAGGGAAAACAGCAGAATACACGCCACGAGTAACGCAAATTGCCATAACTCGGTGCCATACATCCATTTGCCGAGACCGCTATTGTCTGAATTAGGCGTATGTAGAATCCAAGCAGGAGCTCCCTCTTCTGATGAGTAAATTGTGATCGTCGTATCATACGCACCAGGTGATTGCCGCATTGCAATGACTTCAAGCGGATCGTAATGCCGGGGCGCGACTTCCTTCTCTCCGATTGCTTGGAGCTCTTCTCCCTTTGGATCCACAATCGTCAAGTAGCTGCCCGTCTCCTTCAGCTTTCGTTCTACTGAGGGGATTTCAGCCGCCAAGACTAGACCGCTGCTCCCGTATTGCTCATGCAATTGGGCAAGACCCTTCAGCCTTGAATTCTCATACCCTAATAGAAAGAATAAAGGGCTCGAATATGTATCATCCAGAAAAGTCTCGATATGGTAGGGGCCGCCTTGCTTCTTATCCTGCATGTTGACCAGTTCGGTAAGCGTATAAGCTTGCGGCTGCTCCCCATTTGTATTCACTTCGAAGATGACGTTTCCTTTCACATCGACCACCTGGAGCCAGGCATTGCGCTCTGTTATAACATCCTGCCATTGCTTGGACATTTGAATCTCCCCATTGGTGAAATAAGTTCCAGTGACGATGCTCTCCAGCCCGTTGACCGGAAAGTTTCGTTTAATCTCTTCTCGAGTCACCACGTTAACCATCACTAATACCATGGCAACAATCATCCCGACAACCAAAATCGAATAAGCGGCCAGCTGGTATGTAAAATGAATGGCCAATCTCCGCTGAAGCTTCATCGTATATCCGGCTCCTTCGCCAGCTTATAACCAAGCCCTCGCACCGTCAGCAAATGTGTCGGCATACCAGGGTCATGCTCAATCCTCTCGCGAATACGCCGGATATGCACCATAACCGTGCTATCGTCCCCTAGGCCATCGAGTCCCCATACCGCTTCATACAACTGAGTTTTAGAAAACACGATGCCGGGATGCTTGCAGAAGTGCAGCAGCAATTGATAAACCTGAGCCGGACAACTGACTGGCTTGCCATCCACTAACAGCTCCCCTTCTGCTTCATTGAGCTGAAAACGCCCGAAGCTGTAGACAGGCTTTATCGCTCTGGCTAACGGCTCTGCAGTCTCTCCCATACGCCGCACCCGGGCTTTAATCCGTGCAGCGATTTCAAGCGGATTGAATGGCTTTAGAATATAATCATCTCCCCCTACCGCGAATCCGGTAAGCACGTCGAGATCAGATACTTTTGCCGTCAGAAATAAAATATAAGGATTGCCGTAAGCGCGAAGCTTGGAACAAAGCTCAAGCCCGTTGCCATCTGGAAGCATAACATCCAAGATGATGATATCCGCCCCATAGCGTTCAATTAGGTCCAGCGCCTCCCGGCAGCTGCCCGCTGTATATATCTGATCAAACCCTTCCTTCATCAAAACCATACGCAGCATTTTCACAATGGAAGGCTCATCATCTACGATTAATATTTTGCTCGTATTCATCATTTATCACCCACCAATAGGCTATCATATTAACCTTAACAGCAGTTTAACAAAACTGGCAAAAATTAAGCCATCGTTACAGTACTGTTTGTTTCCTATTCAATCTCCGCTGATAACCTGTTGTTGAGGTGATGGGAACATGAAGGAGACAACCGATTCAGTCAATCGTATTCGTATAATCGATGCAATTCGTGGGTTTAGTTTATTAGGCATACTCATCTGCAACATTCTAATCTTTCAATACGGCCTTTATGGAAAAGAAATGCTCGACCTGTTCCATGCTTCCCCTACGGACATTGCGGCCCATAATATCCTGCTCGTTGCGGCCGAGGGCAGCTTTATGCCAATCTTTATGTTCCTGTTCGGCTACAGTCTATTTAAGCTAAGAGAGCGATTGGAGCAGAGCGGACTAAAGCCTTGGCGAGCGCTCACCAGACGTTTTGCCTTATTGCTTGGAGTTGGTCTTCTCCATGCGACTCTGTTATGGGACGGTGATATACTGCTGCCTTACGGAATTACTGGCTTCGTTCTTCTGTTATTCGTAAACCGCAAGCCAAAGACGCTGTTAATCTGGGCGATCACATTAGGCGTGCTGTTCGCCGCCGCGAGTTACGGGATGAATGAGCCCTCTGCGGGTGCCGACCCAAAACTAACGGATTACGTCCAACGCTCGATTCCCGTCTTTAGTGAAGGAAGCTATGCCGATATTATCAAATTCCGCGGAGAAGACCCGCTTGATATTCCGAAGGCTGGCCTGGTACTAGTCGCCTTTATGGTTCCTTTCATGCTGCTGCCGATGTTCTTGCTCGGTATTGCCGCCGCCAAGAAAGGCTGGTTCCACAATCCCCGGCAGGAGCGAACAGCTTATCAGTATGGTGCTGCTGTATTTCTGCCTTTAGGCATCCTGTTGAAGAGCTTTGGAGTAGGGCTTTCCCAAACGCAAATCGGCCCCGTTCTTACTCAAATCGGTGGCCCCCTGCTTGCCTTAGGCTATATTTCAGCCTTCGCGTTCCTGCTCTCTCACCTGTCCAAAGCTTCTTTTTTGCTCAAAGCCTTTGAATCGGTCGGCCGCTTGAGCTTGACGAATTATTTAATGCAGTCCGTCATTTGCACCACATTGTTTTATGGCTACGGTTTGGGCTGGTTCGGAAAAGTTGGCGTTATGACCGGCACGCTGCTCGCCATCGTCATCTATGCCCTTCAAGCTTATGCCTCTACCCTGCTGCTTAAGCGGGTGAAGCATGGCCCGTTCGAGATGCTGCTGCGCATCGGAACGTACTTCTCACTGAACGGCAAGCTCAAGCTGCGCACTGTTCCAAAGCCAACGCCTGATCCCCCTGTTTCTGCCGATCTGTAGGCAGCAAAATGCATGAAAAAGCGGATGATGCCCCTCGCATCATCCGCTTTTTCGATTAAAACCCAGCTATTCTTCCTTAGGAATAAGCGTGAAGATATCCCCGTTTTCGAAGGAATCGATCAATCGCTCCAGCCATTTATAATATTTCATCGATTCCTGCATCTTTAGCCGATCGTGCTCCAGCACTTTCATAAAGACAGCGTCCTCGCTATATTGTTCCTCAAGCGTTTCAATTTCTTTCATACATTTGCGCAAGGCGCTCCTGTTTTGCTCAACGGCCTTTCTCCACTTAATCGAGAAGAAGTCAGAGAAATTTTGATGCCAGTCCGGCTCCACCTCGTAAAGATCCTTCCGTGAGCCTTTTCCCCATACTTTATTAATCATTTTCAAATCATGGAGCGTCCGCATGCCTGTGCTGATCGACGTCTTGCTGAGCCCCATCGCCTCGCTCATTTCATTCAAGGTCACAGGCTCCTGATTAAAGTACATATTGCCGTATAAGTGACCAATAGACAGCGTAATGCCGTATAAGTCCATGTTTTTACCGATTGACTCGATCGCGCGACGACGTGTGTGCAGCAGCTGTTCCCGTTGCTCGTCTGTTAGATCTGCAAGTTCATTCATGACTTTCCTCCTGAGGGAATCGCTTTGCTCCCGATAAATCCTACACCTGTATTGTAATAAGAGCTTATCCACATGTAAAGATTAGTTCTGAATAGGAAAAAGGAGTTATCAAGAGTATTCGGTACATACAGTACGTAAAGTTTAAACTGTACGTTCTATACGGACTCTCACCCGTTTTGACCCTTACAAAGTTAACCAGATACACTATTAGAAGCGAGACCACATACAAAGGGGGCGCACTTATGGCGATTATAGAAGCCAAAAAGCTAACAAAAATATTTGGGTCCGACCCCAAAAGAACGGCTGCTTTATTAGATAAAGGGTGGTCCAAGGAAAAGATCTTTGCAGAAACCAAGCACACGGTTGGCGTTAATCAAGCCGACTTTACGATAGAGCCTGGCCAGATCTTTGTCATCATGGGCTTGTCCGGCAGCGGCAAATCGACGCTGGTACGGCTCCTAAACCGATTAATTGAGCCGACATCCGGCCAACTGCTGTTTAACGGCACGGATGTGCTGAAGATGTCACCAGAGCAGCTTCGGCAATATCGACGCAAGCATATCGGCATGGTATTCCAGAAGTTTGCGTTGTTTCCGCATCGAACAGTCGTACAGAACATTGAATACGGCCTTGAGATTCAAGGCATCGATAAGAAAAAACGCCGTGAAATGGCCATGGAATCACTGGAGCTCGTGGGGCTGAAAGGCTGGGAGAACAGCTACCCCGATCAGCTTAGCGGCGGTATGCAGCAGCGTGTAGGGCTGGCTCGCGGTTTGGCGAACGATCCGGAGATATTGCTCATGGATGAAGCATTCAGTGCACTTGATCCGCTTATTCGCAAGGATATGCAGGATGAATTGATTGAGCTGCAGCTGAAAATGAAAAAAACGATCGTCTTCATCACCCATGACCTGGATGAAGCGCTGCGCATCGGCGATCAAATCGCCTTGATGAAAGACGGCAGCATCGTACAGATCGGTACACCGGAAGAAATTCTGATGCAGCCGGCCAACAAATACGTTGAGCGCTTCGTCGAAGACGTCGATCTGTCGAAGGTGTTGACCGCTTCCCATGTCATGAAGAAAGCAGCGACGATTACACCGGAAAAAGGACCGCGTGTTTCCCTGCAATTTATGCGGGAGCAAGGCGTATCCAGCCTTTACGTCGTCGACAAGCGGATGCAGCTTCTGGGCATTATTACTGCCGAGGATGCCGTCCGTTCCATTAAAGAAGGCCTTCCGTTTGAATCCATCATTCAGACTGATGTGCCGACAGCGGCTCCCGATACTGTGCTAAACGATTTATTCGAAATGATGGGCCAAATCCGGCTTCCCGTCGCTGTAATCGGGGAGAACAACCGGCTTAAAGGCGTCGTCGTTAAGGGCGCCGTTCTGGCGGCTCTATCCGGCAATACGCTTGAGGAAGGGGGCCATGCGATATGAATCTTCCCAAAATTCCGCTAGCGGACTGGATCGAATGGCTCGAAGCTTGGCTGGAATCGAATTTCGATCCGCTCTTCCAATTCATTCGGCTTATCGTCGGCGAAACCGTAGGCGGTCTGGAATCAGTTTTGCAATGGTTTCCGCCGCTCGTGCTCATTCTGATCTTTACTGCGATCGCCTGGTTTATCGGCAAGTGGAGGATGGCGCTATTTTCCTTCATCGGCCTTGCGATCATCGATAATCTTGGCTTGTGGAGTCAAACGATGCAGACGCTGGCTCTCGTCATTACAGCCGCCTTTATCTCGATCCTGATTGGCGTTCCGCTTGGCATCCTATGCGCGAGAAGTAAGACTGTACTCCGCATTGTGACACCGCTGCTCGATTTCATGCAGACGATGCCGGCGTTCGTCTACCTGCTTCCAGCCGTTACGTTCTTTTCGCTCGGCGTCGTTCCCGGTGTAATCGCATCGATTATTTTTGCGATTCCGCCAACGATCCGACTGACGAATTTGGGTATACGGCAGGTTCCAGCCGAGCTCGTGGAGGCAGCCGATGCGTTTGGCTCCACACCGGCACAAAAGCTGTTTAAGCTGCAGCTCCCGCTAGCTATGCCAACCATCATGGCGGGTATTAATCAGACGATTATGCTCTCCCTCTCTATGGTCGTCATCGCATCGATGATCGGCGCTCAAGGGGTTGGTGCTTACGTCTACAGGGCTGTGACACAGGGCAATACCGGCGTGGGCTTTGAGGCGGGGCTAGCCATCGTTATTTTGGCCATTATTCTCGACCGTCTTACTCAGCAGTCCATGAACAAAACGAAAACAAATTAAGGGGTTGTTACGTTTGAAGAAAAAGACTTGGCTTACCGCACTAACCGCTCTACTTTTAATTGCAGTC
Organism: Paenibacillus radicis (ex Gao et al. 2016); assembly: GCF_014641555.1. Lineage (GTDB taxonomy): Bacteria > Bacillota > Bacilli > Paenibacillales > Paenibacillaceae > Pristimantibacillus > Pristimantibacillus radicis. The sequence goes on along the minus strand of NZ_BMHY01000005.1, from coordinate 28,828 downwards.
GTTGCAGGATGTTCTTCCAACTCAGGTGGCGACAGCAAAAAGATCAAGCTTGCTTACGTCGCGTGGGATTCAGAGATTGCCAGCACGAATGTAGTCAAAGAAGTTCTCGAGCAGAAGCTCGGATACAAAGTAGAAATGCTTCAGGTTGATGCCGGCCCAATGTGGGCAGGTATCTCGGACGGCAGCGCCGATGCGATGGTAGCTGCATGGCTTCCGACTACCCATGCTTCTTATGTACAGAAGTATGAAGGCAAATTCGAAGATCTTGGTCCTAATCTGGAAGGCACTAAAACTGGACTCGTCGTACCGGCTTATATAGATATCAAAAGCATTGATGAACTAAATGATACAACAGGCAAAGCGGTCGATTACACAATCATCGGCATTGAACCAGGTGCAGGCCTCATGATGTCGACCGAGAAAGCACTCGACGATTATGGCCTCCGCGACAAATGGACGCTGCTTGAGAGCTCTTCTGCCGCTATGACGCAGCAGTTGCAGAAGGCTTATAACAACCAAGAGCCTATCGTTGTTACCGGCTGGACGCCGCACTGGATGTTCGCCAAGATGGATCTGAAGTATTTGGATGATCCGAAAAATGTGTATGGCGGCGCTGAGCAAATTCATACCGTCGTTCGTCAAGGACTTAAAGATGACGATGCAGATGCTTACGCATTCCTCGATAAGTTCAACTGGACACCGGACGACATGGCTGCTGTCATGATTCAAATTCAGGAAGGCAAATCGCCTGAAGAAGCGGCTAAAGCATGGGTAGAAGCGAACGCTGATAAAGTGGATGCCTGGCTTGCCAATTAAGATATGATCATAAAAAAGACGCCTCGCATTTGCAATTGAGGCGTCTTTTTTATGTTTTATTAGGATTCAACTATCCTTATTTATTGCTGCTGGAAATCGTCGCCCTCAGCGGAGCTTGCCGACCGCAGCACTTTTTTCATATTTTTCTCAAACTTCACACGCGGGATCAGCACGCTATGCTTGCAACCAACGCATTTGATGCGAATATCCATCCCCATCCGGATGATCTCCATCTCGTTGGAACCGCAAGGGTGCTGCTTCTTCATCTGTACGATGTCTCCAAGCTCAAATTGTTTGCGTTCCACATTAAGTGCCCCCTTCAGCTCGATGATATGTCACCATTCTTGGATAAGGAATATCAATCCCGTGCTCGTCCATCGTTTTCTTAATCAATAGGTTCATCGACCTCGCTACAGCAAAGTGCGTATGCGGCAAGCACTCTGCCGTGACCCGGATTAGCACGTTAGAAGCTCCTATCTGCTGCACGCCAAGCACTTCCGGCTCCTTGACGAGATTCGGATCCTCCAGCCTTCCCATCGCATCACGAATGATAGAAGTTGCCCGTTCGACATCCTCCTCATAGCTGATCGCTACATCGACTACTGCGACAGAGTTATTGACTGAGAAATTCGTTACTTCATTGATCATCCCATTTGGGATGATATGCACCTCACCAGTCCAGCTCAGTATTCGTGTCGTCCGCAGCCCAACAACTTCAACCTTGCCTTTGAACTGCCCCGTCTGAATAATATCATCAACGGCAAACTGATCTTCCAGAATAATAAAGAATCCTGCAATAATGTCCTTCACCAGGCTTTGTGCGCCAAAACCGATCGCCAAGCCAATGACGCCTGCTCCGGCAAGCAGCGGGGCAAGCTCAATGCCGAATTCGGATAAAATAATCATCAATGTGATGAAGTATCCGACGTAGGAAAACACATTTTTGATCAGCTTGCCTACCGTCGTCATTCTCCGGCTCTGATTCGGCATCCTTTTGGCAGCTTGGTTTAAGATGACGCGATCAATCATTTTATTGGCAATCCAGATTACGATCGGCCCTGCAATGAGTATCGCGACAATTCGCAGCACGGATTCCCCGATTTGTCCCCATATGCCATCGATAGACAACCAGGCTGTTACGCTTTCATACAGTGCAAGTCCATCTCCCGCCACACTTACCACCTACCCTATTTTGAACCGCTGCACAGGTTGCTGCTCTTCATGTCTTAGACCATTAGAGCATTCGTATCCACCCTGCAAATTCAGGCCTACAGGTCTACTTGCTCGTAACCGCCGCCTGCCTCGAGCAGCCTGAACACTCCGCGGACTTCCACGTTTTCCTGAACAATGACTTCCTTAACTGTATGTAAAGCATCCTCCGGAAATTCAATCGACAATGCACAGCCTGCCGTAATTTCTTTCGGTGTGGGACGAATATCAATATCTACCTCGGCATATTCAAGCAGCATCTCCGCACGGAGCGCTTGCTGCGTGGAATCGAAGGCAATAAGCATAAATTTTCTCTCTCCCTCAGTTTGCAAAACGAAGTTACGCCGTTTCTGACGTATAAAATGGCTCTCTTATCCATATACTAGTATTATATTTCGCTATCCGCGCTGGGAATGCGCATATAGCGAGGCATTTACGGAGGGGATTCTATGAAACTATCTTTTACGAAGGATATACCGCTCAAAGTACCCTACACCGAATTGAATGTAGTTGGCATATTGGTGAATCGGCTATCTGCCATTCTCGATGAAATGTCCGGAGATCGGCCCATCGTCATCGTATGCATTGGGACCGACCGCTCCACCGGCGATTCGCTTGGACCTATTATAGGCACATCACTTGCCAAATATCAAAGTCCCCATTTTTCCATTTACGGCACGCTTGAAGAGCCCGTCCATGCCATGAATCTGGAAGATACCCTCCTACATATTAACCGCAACTTTCACAAGCCGTTCGTTATCGGCATCGACGCTTGCCTTGGACAAGTATCGAGCATCGGTTCGATCCAAGTCGGCATGGGACCTGTCCGGCCTGGTGCAGGCGTTAATAAGGAACTTCCCCCTGTCGGGGATATCCACATTACCGGTATCGTCAACGTCGGCGGTTTCATGGAATACTTCGTTCTGCAAAACACTCGTCTGCACCTCGTGATGAAGATGGCTGATATTATCTCCTGCAGCCTATTCTCTGCCGTTGTGAACAGTACTCCCATTCATTCAAGAACACGGGAGCACGCTGCCTCGCTTGAGAACGCGAGAGGACGTTTCCCACAATAAGCTGACTCTACTTCGCCTGCTCGATCGCTTTACGTTCTTCGGGCGTGAGCGGATAACTGGACTCGCCTTTATCTAACGGCTTAGCGTACACATACGTATTCTCGCGGCTATGAATGCCGGAGATCACCATACCGTCGTCTGCCCCATTTACAACCGCAATAGAGAAGCTGAGATCGCTGCCTTGATCGGCAAACGCATTGTAGCGGATAATGCCTACCCGGCCCTTCCCTTGCATCTGCACGCGCTGCATAATTTCCATTTGCGACTGGATGTGCTGGGTATGCTCGGCTTGCGCAGCGATCGTCTGCTTCAAATCGACGATGACACTTTCCAGATCCGTCACCCCTGTATTGCCCATCACTTCGACATACTGCTTTCTCAGCTTCTTCAAGCGGCTCCCCACTACCATAATGCGTATACCGATGATAATCACAATAATAGCTAAAACGACCGTAACCCCGTTCATCGGGTTGTTCATCCACTCATCCATTATTCCATTCCGCCCCCAGATGTTCTTTCAAGCATCGCTGCTTAATATTGCTTTCTAATCTCCTTCACGGCCTCCACAAGCGCATCCGCCTCCGACTCGGTCGTAAAACAGCCTACACTGGCTCTTACAGCCCCTGTCCCCAAAGTACCGGCCCGTCCATGAGCCAATGGCGTACAATGGAACCCTGCCCTTACAGCTATCCCATAATGCTGGTCCAAGATGTAGGACATCTCGGAAGGATCGATCCCCTCCGCTACAAATGACACCATGCCTGTCCGCTCTTGACCAAGCTTTGGACCAAGCAGCTTGATACCTTCAACGGCAAGCAAACCCTCCATCATCCGCTGTGTCAACAACCATTCCTTAGTATGGATTTTCTGCACCGTCTCATTCAGTACAAATTCAACGCCGGCTTTTAACCCCGCCAAGCCAGGCGTATTTTGCGTCCCTGCTTCATACTTATCGGGACGGACGTTAGGCTGCTCAGGCGCCTCAGATTGACTCCCAGTGCCTCCGTGCAACTGCGGCACCAGATCGACATCCGGATGGATGTAAAGCCCTCCTGTGCCCTGTGGACCAAGCAAACCTTTATGTCCGGGAAAGGCCAGCAGATCAATACCCATAGACTCGACATTCAGCTCTAGAATACCTGCGCTTTGAGCCGCATCCACCAGAAGTTTAATCCCTTTTGCCCTTGCCAGCTCTCCAATTCTATCAATCGGAAGAATCGAGCCTAATAGATTGGAACTATGATTAACGACAATCAATTTGGTCTGGCTTGTTATGGCTTCTGCAACATGATCAATATTTAAGATACCTTCTTCATCCGTATCTACATACGTTACGTCTACATCGCCTGCATGTTTCAAGTATTCAAGCGGCCGCCTGACTGAATTATGCTCGACCGAGGTAGCTATCACATGATCCCCTGGCTTAAGCAACCCTTTGATTGCGAGATTCAAGCCAGCCGTTGTATTCGGCATGAAGGCAATGTCATTCGGGTTTTTAATATGGAACAGCTTGCTCAATCGCTTCCTTGTATCGAACAATACGCGACTTGCTCGAACAGCCATCCGATGGCTGCCGCGGCCAGGATTGGCTGCGTCATGCAGCATAGCATGCTGCACCGCCTCCACGACCGTCAATGGCTTCGGCCAAGAAGTAGCCGCATGATCCAAATAGATAAACGTTTCCTCGCTCACTCCTTCAACCTCCTTCATCGGAATTCTTCTCTTTCAAATACAGATATCTCATACGCATTATAAACCTATAATCAACGCTCAACTTACAGCTTGTTTCTCCTGTAAACATAACAATAGCATACCTTAGTTTAATCTTTCGAATCAAAGATTACAACATAGGTATGCTACTCTATTTATCCTCTATTAGGCCATCGATTGCAGAAGCTCCAGCAATCTCTCCAGATCCTGTTTGCTGTAGTACTGCAGCTCAATTTTCCCTTTATCTTTTTGATGCTTAATCTTAACTGTCGTCTTGAATTTCTCTCGCAAGGACTCTTCCAAGCTTTCGATATAAGGATCACGATTTTTGGATTTTGCTTTAGCAGGCGTTTCATCAACTGACTCTTTCGCCTCTAGCTTCTGTACAGCCTCTTCTAACTGCCGTACGCTCCAGCCATGCGTAATGATCATGTCCGCCAGCTCTTTCTGCACGGCCGTTTGTTTAATCCCTGCCAGTGCACGAGCATGTCCCATCGAAATTGTTCCACGTGAAACATTGTCCTTAATTTCGCTCGGCAGCGCAAGCAGACGAATGAAGTTTGCAATATGCGATCTGGACTTGCCCACCTTCATCGAAAGCTCTTCTTGGGTTAGCTTGAACTTATCCATTAACCCTTGATACGCGATCGCAACCTCTATTGCATTAAGATCCTCACGCTGCAGGTTTTCGATGAGTGCAATTTCCATGACTTGCTGATCTGTAAAAGATCGAACAACAGCCGGAACAGTTGTGTTGCCGCAAAGCTGAGAAGCCCGAAAGCGACGTTCACCTGCAATAATTTCATACCCTTTAAGTACTGTCCGAACGATAATCGGCTGGATGACACCATGCTGTTTGATGGATTCTGCGAGCTCACGAATCGAATCCTCATCGAACGTTTTACGCGGTTGATATGGGTTTGGTCTTAGTTGACTAAGATTAATCTCAATGACCTTGTCATCATCATTTACCGACAGCGATGGAATGAGCGCATCAAGCCCTCTACCTAGCCGCTTGCTCATACGAAATCACTTCCTTCGCGAGTTCAAGATACACTTCCGCACCTTTGGAACGCGGGTCATAGGTGATAATTGCCTGTCCATGGGAAGGCGCTTCGCTTAAACGTACATTGCGCGGAATAATGGTTTGATATACTTTCTGCTGGAAGTATTTCTTCACTTCCTCGATAACTTGGATACCTAGATTCGTTCTAGCATCCAGCATCGTCAGCAATACCCCTTCAATCTGAAGAGACGTGTTCAGATGCTTCTGAACGAGACGTACCGTATTAAGCAGCTGGCTGAGACCCTCCAGCGCGTAATATTCACATTGAATCGGAATGATAACCGAGTCTGCCGCTGTCAAAGAGTTGATTGTCAGCAGTCCTAACGATGGCGGACAATCAATCAGTATGTAGTCGAACTGATCCTTGATCATATGCAGCATCTGCTTTAAACGAACCTCGCGTGAAATTCGCTGAACCAATTCAATTTCAGCGCCGGCCAGTTGAATCGTAGCTGGAATAATTTTCAATCCAGGAATTTCCGTATCCGCCATTGCTTCACTTGGGTGTACTTCATTAATTAGAATATCATAAATGCAATTCTCGACATCCGCTTTGTTGATCCCAATTCCACTTGTTGTATTGCCCTGCGGGTCAATATCGACAAGCAGCACTCTTCTGCCGAGCGAAGCAAGGCAGGCGCCAAGGTTGACTGTCGTCGTCGTCTTGCCGACGCCGCCCTTCTGATTGGCTATTGCAATGATCTTAGTCAAGCGTTTTCACCTCTGCCCCTAGCAAACTTTATTAGATGTGTGAAGCCCTGCTGTCCCTGCCTGCCTATTACCCATGCTGCCAGGCAATCTATCAACCTATTGTTGTACAAATGGATTCGCCGCCCTCTAGTTGAGGACGGCTTTTTGGAGCGTTTTCCAACGCTAATATAAGAGAAACCTCTTTATTGTCGCTTCGGAATTTGAATGACGATTTCATAATGATCGCCATGATCTTTTTCATTCGTCTTAATCGGCAATCCCGATCCAACGACCATTTCAATCGATTGACGAATTGTATTTACAGCCAAACGCACATCCTTTGTAAAGGAAATACGTTTCGCTTTCTTCATTTTAGATGATTCCTTCAAAAAAGCAATGCGTACTTCGGTTTGTTTGACGTTTAAGTCCTTAGCAATGATTTCCTCCAGCACCTGATGCTGCAATTGTTCGGTATCCAAAGAAAGCAGCGCTCTAGCATGTCTCTCGGTAATCTTTCTTTCCATTAAAGCACCTTTAATCGTATCGCTAAGCGCCAACAAACGCAGTTTATTCGCAATCGTCGACTGACTCTTGCCAAGACGCTGTGCCAGACTCTCTTGCGTCAATTGATGAAGCTCAATCAGCTTCTGATAAGCAATCGCTTCCTCAATCGCCGTCAAGTTCTCACGTTGCAAATTCTCGATTAAAGCAATGGAAGCGGTCTGTGAATCGTTAAACTCCCGAATAATAGCCGGAATTGTTTCGTGACCCAGCTTCGTAACCGCACGCCAACGACGCTCGCCGGCAATAATCTCATAACGGTTATTGCGAAGACGAACGACTATAGGTTGAATAACGCCATGTGTCTTAATCGTTTGACATAATTCCTCAATACGGTCATCATCAAAAACCGTTCTTGGCTGAAACGGACTCGTATCAATTTCATTAACTGGAATTTGCCTAACTTCTTCTTGTCCATTGCGCTGGTCATTCAGACCAAACAAACGGGAAAGTTGTTCTTTCATCGTATCTACTATCACCCGATCACGAAACGAATCCCCTTCGAGATTATCGTTTCAAAGATGTTATACCGCCCCAACAATGGAATGAGCTCTTATCCTATTTTATACGTATAAGAGTATCCAATCAATACTGCTGAGACCAAAACCCACTAACAGCAACTATGTACAGAACCTGTTTACAGAAACAAAGCTAACTGACGGTGTTTGGGAGTTTCTTCGAATCCCGATTATGCATTCGCTTCTATTTCCAACGTAAACTCAACTCCGCCTACGGTAGACGGCAACACCGTTCATGCCTGCTCTTTAAAAATTCGACCTGTATCCACTCATTTCCTGCTTGACATCCTATAACAACTGGATTTATCGCCGAAATCATACCAAATAACTAGTCAGAAATCACACTGCATCATTCACCTAAAGAAAATAATGCAAATTATAAAAAATAAAGAGAGCGATGTTCCACGTGAAACATCGCTCTCTTCTCTCTACTTCTTTTATCTATTAAATAATAGGCTGTTTAATGGGCGTACCCGCCTTACGCGGATATTTCTTTGGCGTCGAATCTAGCTTCTCAATCAGAACGATATGACGTTCGGATTGTTCGAAAGGAAGCTTGAAGTCATGCTCTGCACGAATCTTCCCCTTCAATTCACGAAGACTAACTGCAGCCTCCCGAACTTCTTCTCCGCTCTGCGCGCCTTTCATCGCAGCAAACGTTCCATGCTTGCGCACAAAAGGCAGGCAAAACTCATTCAGCACATTCAACCGCGCAACAGCTCTTGCTGTAACGATATCATATTGATCGCGGTGCTTCGGCAATCTAGCCAAATCCTCTGCTCTTCCATGAACGCATTCCACGTCGGTTAACCCTAACTGTTCAACCAGATGGCTCAAAAACTGAATGCGTTTATTCAAGGAGTCTACGATGACCACTTTCAAATGTGGAAAACAGATTTTCAACGGAATGCTTGGGAACCCTGCACCCGATCCGATATCTGCCAAGCTGCCCGCTTCATTGATATTGACGAAAAAGGAGAGTGATATCGAATCATAGAAATGCTTCTCATATACTGCGTCTCTCTCCGTAATGCCAGTCAAATTCATTCGTTCATTCCACTCGGCCAGTAACCGGTGATACGTATCGAATTGCTCCAGCTGACGAGGCGATACCGTTATCCCCTTCTCCTCCATCAGCTGCGTAAACCATTTATGCGTCTCTTCCATTCGTTATCGTTATCCTCTCGCCGCGATAACGCGATTATAATGCTCCAAGTAGACAATCAGAATGGAGATATCCGCTGGCGTTACTCCTGCGATACGCGAAGCCTGGCCAATCGACAACGGACGAATAGATGCCAGCTTTTGTTTCGCTTCAGAAGCAAGACCATGAACATCGGAATAGTCGATGTCGTCCGGTATCTTTTTCTTCTCCATTTTGTTCAAACGCTCTACCTGAATCAATTGCTTCTCAATATAACCCGCGTACTTGATTTGAATTTCGACTTGCTCCTTCATCTCATCCGTCAATGGCAATTCCGAAGGCGACAGCTTCTCCAGCATGCCATACGTAATTTCAGGACGGCGAAGCAAGGTCATCGCATCAATGCTATTATTCGTAATCGCTGAGTTTGCAGCCACCAGCATTGCTTCCGCAGCATCGGGACGGATTTTTGTCGTCCGCAGCCGCTCCACTTCTTGGGCAACAAGCTCCTTCTTATTTAAGAAAGCTTGATAACGTTCTTTCGAAATCAGACCAATTTCATAACCCATTGGCGTAAGACGCAAGTCTGCATTATCGTGACGAAGCAGCAAGCGGTATTCAGCGCGCGATGTCAGCAGGCGATATGGATCACTAGTTCCTTTTGTCACCAGATCATCGATCATCACACCAATATAGCCTTGGGAACGCTCGATAATAACAGGCTCTTTCCCTTGCACTTTACGTGCAGCATTGATACCGGCAATAACACCTTGTCCAGCAGCTTCCTCATAACCAGAGGTGCCGTTGATTTGTCCAGCTGTGAATAACCCGTCAACGAGCTTTGTCTCCAGGGATGGCCAAAGCTGCGTCGGCTTCACGGCATCATACTCGATGGCATAACCGTTACGCATCATCTCAACTTTTTCCAATCCTGGGATAGAACGTAAAATCCCAAGCTGTACATCTTCCGGCATGCTTGTGGATAAGCCTTGTACATAATATTCAGACGTATTTTTGCCTTCCGGCTCTAGAAAAATCTGATGTTTCGGTTTATCGGCAAAGCGTACGATTTTATCTTCAATGGATGGGCAATAACGAGGACCTGTTCCCTCAATTGCTCCTGAGAACATCGGCGCCCGGTGCAAATTATCGTTAATAATTTGATGCGTTTTCTCCGACGTGTACGTCAACCAGCAAGGCAGCTGCTCATTATCGGAAGAAACGGTCTCATACGAGAAAAACTTCGGATTGTCGTCGCCCGGTTGAATTTCCGTCTTAGAAAAGTCAATCGAATCCTTATGCACGCGCGGCGGCGTTCCCGTCTTGAATCGGACCAAGTCGAACCCTTGCTCCTTCAAGCTTGCCGACAGCTTAAGGGACGGCTGCTGATTGTTCGGGCCGCTCTGGTACATCAGTTCGCCCATAATGATCTTGCCGCGCAAGTAAGTGCCCGTCGTAATAACTACGGCTTTGGCACGGTAAATCGCGCCTGTGCTCGTCACGATACCGACAACCTTGCCGTCTTCCACAATGAGTTCCTCCGCCATACCCTGACGAAGCGTCAGATGGTCAGTTTCCTCAATCGTCTTCTTCATTTCATGCTGATAGGCGAATTTATCGGCTTGCGCCCGAAGAGCATGTACCGCAGGTCCTTTGCCTGTATTCAGCATCCGCATTTGAATAAATGTCTTATCGATGTTCCGTCCCATTTCACCGCCAAGCGCATCAACCTCACGTACGACATGCCCTTTTGCAGGTCCGCCAATCGAAGGATTGCACGGCATGAATGCGACCATATCCAGATTAATCGTGAGCAGCAGCGTTTCACAGCCCATTCGCGCAGCAGCTAGTGCTGCTTCACTTCCGGCATGCCCCGCGCCCACGACGATAACATCATATTGTCCAGCTTCGTAATTCATCTCTATCCCTCCACTTCCTAGCTGCCTTACTTGCCCAAACAAAACTGCGAGAAGATTTGGTCGATTAGCGAATCGCCTACCTCATCCCCCAGAATTTCACCCAATGACTCCCACGCGGATCGCACATCAATCTGGATCAGATCGATTGGAATTCCGGAATGGGTCGCTTCAATCGCATCCCCAAGCGACTGCTGCGCCCGCTTCAGCAAAGAAATATGCCGAACATTGCTGACATATGTCAAATCGCCTGAATCAAGCTGACCTTCGAAAAACATCGTGCTGATCGTTTTCTCCAGCAGATCGAGACCCTCTTCCTCCAGCACAGACATACGAACGATCGATTCCGGCTTGCACAGCCGCTCGACTTCATCCATATCCAGCTTGCCGCTCAAATCCATTTTATTAATAATGATGATAACCGGACGATCCGCCATCTTCTCCAGCAGCAACCGGTCATCCTCATGCATTTCTTCATTATAATTCAGAACGAACAGAATCAGGTCGGCTTCCTCTAGCGCCGTGTGGGAACGTTCAACACCAATCTTCTCCACTACATCATTCGTTTCACGAATGCCTGCCGTATCAAGCAGTCGCAATGGAATCGGACCAAGCGTTACATATTCCTCTATAACATCACGCGTCGTCCCCGGAATGTCGGTTACGATCGCCTTATTTTCTTGTGCCAGCATGTTCAGCAGCGAAGACTTGCCCACATTCGGCCGCCCTACAATCGCCGTCATAATACCTTCTCTTAATATTTTGCCTTCGTTTGCCGTTTTTAACAGCTTGCCGATCTCATCCAGCGCTTTATCGCTTTGCTCACGAATATAAGCACTTGTTAAATCCTCAACATCATGCTCAGGATAATCAATGTTTACTTCAATATGCGCCAGCAATTCAATAACGGTCTGCCGAAGCGCCTTAATCCGCTTAGACAATGTTCCTTCAGCTTGCTTGCGGGCCACTGAAAAAGCGCGGTCCGATTTGGAACGGATTAAGTCAATAACAGCCTCAGCCTGCATGAGGTCGATTCTGCCGTTCAGAAACGCCCGTTTGGTGAATTCCCCAGGCTCAGCAAGCCGCAGCCCATCCTGCAGCAGAACGACGTCCAGCACCTTCTTCACCGCAACGACACCGCCATGGGCATTGATCTCTACAACATCCTCTGCCGTAAACGATCTTGGACCGCGCATCAAGGTTACAATAACTTCCTCGACCTGCTCCCCCGTTTTTGGATCTGCTATATGCCCGTAATGCAGCGTATGCGATTCGGCCTCACGCAAATCGATTCGCGAACGGAATATTCGTGCTGTCGCCTCGATCGCATCCGGTCCGCTAATCCGTATTATGGCTATGCCGCCTTCTCCAACTGCCGTCGAAATTGCGGCTATCGTATCATATATCACGTGTTTCAGCACCTCTCAAATGGAAAAACAGCAATGACCATAGTAGCCATTGCTGCGAATCGATGTCATTCAGCTATACTGCTCTTTTCCTTCAAGGCAATGACGACGCGCCGGTTTGGCTCATCGCCCTTGCTGTAGGTTTTCACCCTCGGATGGTTTTGCAATTGCGAATGGATAACCTTCCGCTCATGCGGCGACATCGGCTCCAGCACGACCTCTTTCCTCGTGCGGATGACTCTGCCGGCCAGCCTCTCCGATAATTCCTCCAGCGTCTTGCGGCGCCGCTCGCGAAAATCTTCAGCATCAAGTACGATTCTCAGATGGGAATCGGAGTAACGATTTGCAACAATATTAACCAAGTACTGCAACGCATCGAGCGTTTGCCCGCGGCGTCCAATCAGCATGCCGAGATCGCCCCCGCCCGAAATGGACAGCTGCGTTCCTTCTCTCGTTTGTTTCCGTTCAACGGTGACCGATAGTCCCATCGCACTTGCCACTTCAAGAAGAAACTGTTCGGCTTCATTCGTTGGATCAGGTATAAGCTCCAGTTCGACTTTCGCTTCTTTCACGCCAATCAGCCCTAACCCGAACAACCCTCTTGCCGGCTGCTCCAGGACCGATACCTTCACACGTTCCTCGGTTACATTCCATTGCGCCAAACCGCTACGTACCGCATCTTCAATCGTTTTCCCTGATACTACGATTTTCTTCATTTCGCGAGGGCCTCCTTACCCTTGTCAGATGAACGAACGTACAGGAAGTAGTTTTGAACAATTGTGTAGATGTTAGAGAAAATCCAGTACAACGGCAACGCCGACGGGAAATTCAGTGCCATTACAAAAATCAGCACTGGGAATATCGCCAGCATCATACCCATACCTGGCATCGTCTGCGTTTGTTGTTTTTGCATCATTTTGGATTGGATAAAGGTCGTTGCCGCCGCAATCAGCGGAAGTATGTACCATGGTCCCGGCTCCCCGAGCTCCAAGCCCAAAAATTCATGCGTGCGAACCTCTTGGTTCATATAAATTGCATTATACAGCGCGATGAACACCGGCATCTGCACGATAAGCGGCAAACAGCCTGCCATCGGATTCACCTTGTGCTGTTGGAACAGCTTCATGGTTTCTTCCTGCTGCTTCTGCGGATTATCCTTGTACTTTTTCTTAATTTCGGCCATTTGCGGCTGCAGGGCCTGCATCGCTTTGGAGCTGCGATACTGCTTCAGCGTTAGTGGCAAGATGGCTGTCCTTACAATTATCGTAATCAACAGAATAGCCAGGCCGTATGAGCCATGGAACCAATCCGCGAACGTATCAAGGGTCAGCGCAAAATAGTACACAACATTCTTTTGCCAGAAGTTCCCGTTCTGCAAATCTTCCGTGCTTGTCGTCTGGTTAATTTGACCGCCGCATCCAGCGAGCAGTACAACCATAAGCACGAGGCCGAGAACTATTAGCCATTTGCGGTTAACTTTCCGAACCAACATGAAATCTCCTCTCTGAAGGCCAATGCGTTCACCAAAAAAATTGCAGGCTCACAACTTGCCCAAGCCTACACTTTCTGATCTTTTAAACTATACCATAATTTATAGGACAAAGAAACAGTGCTCTTTCCTTGTCCGGCTTCAATGAAACCGCTCTTCCTTACGCAATAAACCTGCCTTTTTCAGCACATGCAAAATGCTCTTTTCAAGCTGCTTCGTTTCCATGTCCACTGCTGGTTTTCTTACTATTAGTATGAAATCGATATGAGGGACGATTTTATCGCCATTCAACCGTACGATTTCCTTAATAACGCGGCGCATCCGATTGCGCACGACGGCATTGCCGATTTTCTTGCTGGCTGATACCCCAAGCCGAAACGGTTCTGCCACCGGCTGCCTGGACCAGTAAACGACGAATTGGCCGTTCGCAAACGACTTGCCCCAGCGATAGATCCGGTTAAAGTCCGCCCTGTTTTTAAGACGCAGTTTTCTTTGCACGACTCCCAATCCTCCGCCTGCCTGCATGGTTCACTTGCCTATCCATTTGCTCGCTATTATTTATCCTTGAAATGCCGATTTTCTGTCCCAATCCTCTGCAGTATCGCCATCAGGGCAAAAAAAAAGACCACCTGACGTGGTCTTCTGCTTATGCGCTAAGAACTTTTCTTCCTCTTTGACGACGCGCCGCCAAAACTTTACGTCCGTTTTTCGAAGCCATCCGTTTGCGGAAGCCATGAACTTTGCTGCGTTTGCTAACATTCGGTCTAAATGTAGGTCTCATTATTCTGCACCTCCCGTACAACATATTCCCTGTATATCACGATCGGCATTCAGCCCTCGTCCAAGTCCGAAAACATCACCGTTCGCACAAAATACGCTTTTTTTATTAAACCACGCGAAGGGGAAAAAGTCAATCCGATGCTTCCCAGCCAAATATTGTGGATAAAAATAGGCATAGGTCTGAATTCTTATCAAATTAATAACATGTGCATAATTTTTTAGGTATTTAGGCGAACCTTGTCGAAATGGTAACAAGATATAAACAATATCTAGTGTTGTACATAACTTCTATACACAAGCTATTGAATATGTGGATAAAATCCCGCAATTCGTTGAAATATAAGGCATCTTTTGCTATGATTAATATGTTTTCGATGTGGATATGATCATTCCATCCCCATTTTTATCAACAACCTGTGGATAAGATTGTGAACAAAACAATCCCCTATTTATAACTCTTCCATTCATGATCCTGCATATTGTGGATGTATTCGTTCTAATAAAGGTTATTTCGACATGTTTTGGCTTAACTGCGCCCGCCTGGGCGATTTTTGATAAGGAGTGACGTCTGTGGACAGCCATACCTATGATTTATGGCAACAAGTGTTGTCAATCATCCAGACGAAGCTTAGCAAGCCAAGTTTTGATACTTGGTTCAAAGCGACTAAAGCTTCTTTTGTTGATGACTCTCTGCTGGAAGTTACGGCACCGACAACCTTTGCCGCGGAATGGCTGGAAGGCCGTTACACAAAATTAATCCGCACGACGCTTTTCGAATTTTTAGGCCGGCAGGTCGATGTCCGTTTCTCTATTGAAGAAGCGAGAAGTCCGGAGGCGGCAGCCCCTATTTTTCCGAAAATCGTTGAATCACCTGTTGTACATGAAGAAGGCCATTCCCATATGCTCAATCCCAAATATACGTTCGATACGTTCGTCATCGGCGCAAACAACCGTTTTGCGCACGCTGCGTCGCTTGCCGTCGCCGAAGCGCCGGCAAAAGCCTACAATCCGCTGTTTTTATACGGCGGCGTTGGACTTGGCAAAACGCATCTGATGCACGCGATCGGACATTATATTATGGATCATAATCCGAGCACCAAAATCATGTATATTTCGTCCGAGAAATTCACCAACGAGTTCATTAACGCGATTCGCGACAACCGCGGGGAAAGCTTCCGAAACAAATACCGCAATATCGACGTGCTGCTCATCGATGATATTCAATTTCTGGCCGGAAAGGACGGAACGCAGGAAGAGTTTTTCCACACGTTCAACGCCCTGCATGAGGAACGAAAGCAAATCGTCATCTCCAGCGACCGGACGCCGAAAGAAATTCCGACCTTGGAAGAACGGCTGCGTTCCCGCTTCGAATGGGGACTTATCACCGATATTCAGGCGCCTGACCTGGAGACACGGATCGCTATTTTGCGCAAAAAAGCGAAAGCGGAAAACCTCGACATTCCGAATGAAGCGATGGTCTACATTGCCAATCAGATTGATACGAACATCCGTGAGCTGGAGGGCGCGCTCATTCGCGTTGTCGCCTATTCGTCTCTGATCAACCAGGATATTTCTTCGCATTTGGCCGCGGAAGCGCTTAAAGATATTATTCCCTCAAGCCGGCCGAAAATGATTACGATGAACGACATCCAGCAAAAGGTTGGAGAGTTCTACGGGCTGCGTATGGAAGACTTCAAAGCGCGCAAGCGGACAAAAGCCGTTGCGTATCCGAGGCAAATCGCGATGTATCTCTCCCGTGAACTAACCGACTATTCACTTCCGAAAATCGGCGAAGCATTCGGCGGGCGGGACCATACGACAGTTATTCATGCACATGAGAAAATCACCCAGCAATTGAAGATTGACCAGGATCTTTACAAAATACTGCAGAACCTTACGGAGAAGATCAAAAATCATACGTAAAAGTTATGCACGCCTATAGGGAAAACCAAGCAAGCCTATGCACACGATATGCACATGTGGATAGGCTTGCTTTATCCGTGTTCCAGGCGGTTATCCACATATTCAGGCCGCCTACTACTTCTACTACTATTTTTTTTAATAAAAAGAACATCAATAAGGGGCGAAAACGCCCTTAGGCTTCGCCTTAAAAAACAGTACAACGGAAACGTTTGAGTTCAGGATGACTTTTCGCAGATTTTATCCATAACTATGATCTGAAAGAGATCAAAAAATGAAATCAAGAATGGCAGCATGGACCAAACGTTGCAGTGAAGCTGTGCTTTTAGAAGAAGCCTACGGCGATCGGCCCAACCTATCCCCTGATTTAGGAGTGAAGACATGAAATTAATGATTTCCAAACATGAACTGAACGAAGCGATTCAACAAGTATCGAAAGCAGCGTCCTCAAGACCGACCATTCCGATTCTCGGAGGCATCAAAATCGAAGTTACCCATCAAGGCGTAACGCTAACAGCAAGCGATACGGATATTTCGATCCAAAGCTTTATTCCGGTAGAACGCGATGACATCGTTAACGCACATGTGGATAAGCCCGGAAACGTCGTTCTTCCCGCTAAGTTCTTTGTGGAAATCGTTAAGAAGCTTCCTTCCGACAATGTGGAGATTGAGGTTGGCGCCCACTTCCAAACATCGATACGTTCTGGATCAACCGATATTCAAATGGTTGGCCTTGATCCTGAGGAATTTCCAGTTCTGCCTTCCATTGAGGCGAATGAACTTTTCCAAATGCCAGGTGATTTGTTGAAATCGATGATTCGTCAGACCGTCCTTGCCGCTTCTACCAATGAGCAAACGCCAATATTGACCGGTGTTCTTTGGGGATTGCATGAACAGCAGCTAAAATTCGTGGCGACCGACCGCCACCGCTTGGCGAGCCGTACCGCTCACGCCGAGACGGCAATGGACTATCGTTTCAACAATGTCGTTATTGCAGCCAAAACGCTGAATGAATTGTCCAAGCTCATTCCGGAGCAGAACGGACTTGTTGATATCGTCGTAGCCGACAACCAAGTGTTGTTCAAAATCGGCAACGTATTGTTCTACACACGTATGCTGGACGGAACTTATCCGGATACTTCTAAGATTATTCCGCAGCAGTTCAAAACAGAACTCGTCCTGGATACGAAAAAAGTAACCGATGCAATTGACCGTGCGTATTTGATGTCACGGGAAGAAAAAACGAATATCGTTCGTCTCACGACGCTTGAAGATGGAACGATCGAAATTTCTTCGAGCTCCACAGAGCTCGGCCGTGTAACGGAGCAGCTCGAGCCTTCGCAATTTACGGGAGATCCGCTGCGCATCGCGTTCAACTCCAAATATATGCTGGACGTGCTTAAAGTCATCGACAGCGAAAATATTTCGCTTGGCTTCAACGGGGCGATGAGTCCCATCGTGATCAAGCCAACGGATCATGCTTATAACACGTACGTGATTCTTCCTTACCGTACGACAGGTTAATTGTTTACCGGCAAGGCCAGGGAAAGAGACAGAAAGGAAGGTGACAGGCCATGAAGGAAGTCGCCATTCGGACGGAATATATTACGCTCGGCCAGTTTTTGAAGCTGGCGGATTGCATAGCAACAGGCGGACATGCAAAGTTTTTTTTGCAGGAGAACGAGGTTCATATTAACGGTGAGGCCGACAATCGGCGCGGCAGAAAGCTGTACGTAGGCGACCGTGTTGAAGTCGAAGGCTGTGGCGTCTTTACGGTTATTGGAGCGTAAGCCAGCAGTGAACCGGGAGGACGAGCGAAATTGTTTCTAAACAGCATTCAGCTTCAAAATTACCGCAATTATGGACAGTTGGAGCTTCGGACGGACAATCAGGTCAATTTATTCGTCGGGCCAAACGCACAAGGAAAAACGAATTTGCTGGAGGCGATCTTCGCCCTCGCGTTAACCAAATCGCATCGGACTTCCAAGGATAAGGAGCTGATCGGCTGGGAAGCCGATTCAGCCCGCATTCATGGTGAGGTCGAGAAACGGTATGGAACCGTCAAGCTGGATTTGATGTATTCCGCGCAAGGGAAGAAAGCTAAGATTAACGGATTGGAACAGCGGAAGCTCAGCGACTTTATCGGATCGTTGAATGTCGTCATGTTCGCACCGGAAGATCTGGAGATTGTAAAAGGAACGCCGGGGGTACGGAGACGGTTTCTCGATATGGAAATCGGCCAAGTGCAGCCCGGCTATTTGCATACGCTGCAGCAATTCAACAAAGTGCTCGTGCAGCGCAACAATTTCTTGAAAACCGCATCCCCTGGCGGGCAGCAGCAGACGATGCTGGAAGTGTGGAATGCACAGCTTGCTGAGCATAGTGTTAAAATTATGAAAAAAAGGAAACACTTTATTCATAAATTGCAGCGTTGGGCCGAGCAGATTCATTCCGGCATTACGGCGGGCGGCGAGCGCCTCACTATCGAGTACCGCCCGTCCTTTGACGGCGGCGGATCGGAAGATGAAACTGTTTTATTTGAACAATTTATGTTAAAGTTATCACAAGTGAAAGATCAGGAGATTCGGAGAGGCATGTCCCTTGTCGGACCGCATCGGGACGACCTGGCCTTCTTCATCAACGGCAAAGAAGCGTCCGTATACGGTTCGCAAGGACAGCAGCGCACAACCGCCCTTTCGTTGAAATTGGCCGAAATCGAGCTGATTTGCGAGGAAATCGGGGAATATCCGCTGCTTCTTCTGGATGATGTGCTGTCCGAACTGGATCAGCATCGCCAGACGCAGTTGATTGAGACGTTTCAAAGCAAGGTGCAGACGTTCATCACAACGACGGGACTGGAGAGCGTCAATATTAGCAAGCTGAAGGATGCCGGCATCTATGATGTGCGGGCAGGTCATGCCACGCGCACTTAGGCGCATACATGGGGGAGGCGGA
This sequence comes from Paenibacillus radicis (ex Gao et al. 2016), assembly GCF_014641555.1. GTDB lineage: Bacteria > Bacillota > Bacilli > Paenibacillales > Paenibacillaceae > Pristimantibacillus > Pristimantibacillus radicis. The sequence goes on along the minus strand of NZ_BMHY01000005.1, from coordinate 9,572 downwards.
GGATATGTACATCCATTTGGGCGGCGAGAAAATCATCAGGGCTGCCGAGCTGGTAGCTATTTTCGATATATCTATAGAGCAATCCTCCAAGCTATCCAAGCAATTCGTTGCCGGAGCCCGCAAACGAAAAGACGTAGAGACGATTGGCGAGGAAGAACCGAAATCAATCGTCGTTACGAAGAATAAAATCTATTATTCGCCGATATCATCCTCGACATTGAAGAAACGAGCCCATCATTTTGCGGCGAATGGCTGACGCTTATCGAATAACGCTGAACGGAATTGCCGCTATTCAAGCAGGCATGCGCGTGTAAGCTTGGCGAACAGGAAGAGCAGTTGAGAGGAGAGTAGAGCACGAATGTCAGTAAATCAGCAGCAAAATTCGTACGATGAGAGTCAGATACAGGTACTGGAAGGTTTAGAGGCGGTACGGAAACGTCCAGGTATGTACATCGGCTCCACAAGCGGCAAAGGTCTTCACCATCTGGTCTGGGAGGTCGTCGATAACAGTATTGACGAAGCACTGGCCGGTTACTGCGACAAAATTCAAATTTTCATACATGATGACAACAGCATTACCGTTATTGATAACGGACGCGGCATTCCGGTCGGCGAGAACGCCAAGCTGAAGAAATCGACGCTTGAAGTTGTCATGACCGTCTTGCACGCAGGCGGCAAATTCGGCGGCGAAGGCTACAAAGTATCCGGCGGGTTGCACGGTGTTGGCGTATCCGTAGTGAATGCTTTGTCGGAGCATGTTACCGTTACCATCAAGCGTGACGGCCATATGTACCAGCAGGAGTACCGCCGCGGCGCGCCGCAATACGATGTGAAAGTGATTGGTGATGCGACGGACACCGGAACGACAACACGCTTTAAGCCGGATCCTGAGATTTTTACCGATACGACGATTTACGAATATGAAACGCTGCAGACTCGCGTCCGCGAGCTTGCATTTCTGAATAAAGGCATCGAGCTCGTCCTGACGGATGAGCGTACCGGCGTCAGCAACACGTTCAAATACGAAGGCGGCATCATTGAGTTCGTTAAGTATTTGAACCGCAACAAGGAAGCTTTGCATGAGGATCCGATCTTCGTGGAAGGCGCGAAGGACTATATACAGGTTGAGGTCGCACTCCAGTACAACGATGGCTATAGCGAGAACCTCCATTCCTTTGCAAATAATATCAACACTCATGAAGGCGGTACGCATGAATCCGGCTTTAAGAGCGCCTTGACGCGTGTTATTAACGAATATGCGCGCAAGACGAATCTGATCAAAGAAAATGATAACAACTTCTCCGGCGATGACGTGCGCGAGGGTTTGACTGCGATTATCTCGGTCAAAATTCCTGAGCCGCAGTTCGAAGGCCAGACGAAGACGAAGCTCGGCAACAGCGAGGTTCGCGGTATTGTCGAATCGCTTTTGGCTGAGAAGCTGCAGGAATTTCTTGATGAGAATCCTGGCGTATCTCGGAAAATCGTGGAGAAAGGCCTGCAAGCAGCCCGAGCTCGTGAAGCGGCACGGAAAGCGCGCGAACTGACAAGACGCAAGAGTGCGCTTGAAGTCAGCTCATTGCCAGGCAAGCTTGCCGATTGCTCCTCCAAGGATGCGGCGATCAGCGAGCTGTATATTGTCGAAGGTGACTCCGCCGGCGGTTCGGCTAAGCAAGGCCGGGATCGTCATTTCCAAGCGATCTTGCCGCTGCGAGGCAAAATATTGAACGTAGAGCGGGCCAGACTGGACCGCATCCTGGGCAATGCTGAGATTCGCGCGATTATTACGGCGCTTGGCACCGGTATTGGCGACGATTTCGATCTGTCCAAGGCGCGTTACCATAAAATCATTATTATGACCGATGCTGACGTCGACGGCGCACATATTCGGACGCTTATGTTGACTTTCTTCTTCCGCTACATGCGTAAAATCATCGAGGCCGGCTTTATCTATATCGCACAGCCGCCGCTCTTCAAGATTGAGCGCAACAAAGTGATTCGCTACGCACAATCCGAGAAGGAACGCGATGATATTATGGCGGAATTCGGCGAAGGCACGAAAATCAATATTCAACGGTATAAAGGTCTTGGAGAGATGAACGCGTCCCAGCTGTGGGAGACGACGATGGATCCGGAGAGCCGCACGATGCTCCAGGTTACGATCGAAGACGCGATTGAAGCAGACGTCATCTTCGACACGCTGATGGGCGACAACGTTGAACCGCGCCGCGATTTCATTCAGGAGTTCGCTAAAAACGTTAAAGATCTGGATGTTTAAAACAAACCGAAAAGGCCCCGCCATTCTCGAAAGAGATGCGCAGCCTTTCTGACAGAGCCGTCCGCTGGCAGCGGGCGGCTATTTTTTACGGGTGCTTTTACGGCGGTATCGGCCATAGCCGACCGCATATCGATAAATGCGGCGAAAGATCGTTTTATCCGCCAGCTTGCGGAAGATGAACGGATCCGGGCAAGTGTTGACCTCAAGGATCCAAGGGTGGAAGTCGGTATCAATAGCGATGTCGATGCCGATTTCTTTTATACGAGGATAGGTTTGCTGCAACGCTCGAACGATAGTCAAGCCTAGCGTATTCAGACGTTCTCTATATTGCTGCTGCTCGTTTGCATCCATATGCGTCGACATCAGTTTCTCAAAAGACATGGGTGTCCCGCCGCTGTGATAGTTCGTGACGATTTTGGCTGGATGGGAGAGACGTCCGATGATGCCGGTTACTTCCCAATTGCGGCTCAAGTTCTTCTGTACCATAACCCGGATGTCGAAGCGGCGTTCCTGATGCTTCAGCAGATGAATGCCGCGCTGAACGATATAACGTTTTTTAGCCGTATGCCTTTTGAGGCTCCAGAAAAGCTGGTCGAAATTTGAGAAGCTCCGAATCGTCGTATTCAGTTGATACTTGTAGCCGGTTTCCGGCGGGGGAAGCTTTTCCACACGGATGACGCCTTTGCCGTAAGTGCCGTTGTTAGGCTTCACATAAATCATCTGGTAATGCTCCAGCATAACGAATAGAGTTTCTCGACTATAGTGCTGCGTCTCTGGAATATATTCTTGCATCTGTTCGAGCTTCAACAGCGCATTCGTCTTCGCCCATTTGCTAGTGACGCGTTGGATGGACAAGCGGCTTTCTCCTCTCGTAATTACCTGTAGATCTGCAAACTGCGAAACGTTGCCAGAGGACGGCAAATGGCCGTTTTATGCGACGTTATTGCGAATCAGGCAGAGACAGACTTTGGATTGAGTGGTATAATGGAAGTTGGGTCTGTTTATTTTATGGCAGCATTAAGCTATCGAAAACTGTGATATACCTATTTTTTTCATAAAAAAGTATAGGTTTTAGTAAGTTAGGCCGTTTTTGATAGAGAGCTAGACCGCTTCGCAATGCGAAATATGGCGTGCGAGGGTTTAACAGTACCCAGTTTGTGAAAGTAATATAATGGTTATCGTGATTTAAGGATGGAAGATAGATGACGTCAGGGAGGTAAAACATGGCGGAAGAACAACAACGTTCGCAAATAAAAGACCGTGAAATCGGAACAGAGATGCGTGATTCCTTTATGAGCTACGCGATGAGTATCATCGTGAGCCGCGCTCTGCCCGATGTAAGGGATGGTTTGAAGCCCGTGCATCGCCGTATTTTGTACGCAATGTCGGATCTCGGCATGGCCGCGGACAAGCCGTTTAAGAAATCGGCAAGGATCGTAGGCGAAGTTATCGGTAAGTACCATCCGCACGGCGATTCCTCTGTTTATGAGGCAATGGTACGGATGGCGCAAGATTTCTCGATGCGGTACATGCTCGTTGACGGGCATGGCAACTTCGGTTCGGTAGACGGCGACATGGCTGCAGCAATGCGGTACACGGAAGCGCGTCTGTCCAAAATCGCGATGGAAATGCTTCGTGACCTGAACAAAGAAACAGTTGATTTCATACCGAACTACGACGGTGAAGAGAAAGAGCCTGCCGTCCTGCCAGCCCGGTTCCCGAACCTGATGGTAAACGGCGTAACAGGCATAGCAGTCGGTATGGCGACGAATATTCCGCCTCATAACTTGGGAGAAGTCATTGACGGCGTTCAAGCGCTGATTGAGAATCCCGACATTACACCCCTTGAACTGATTGAATATGTAAAAGGACCTGACTTCCCGACTGCTGGTTTCGTCATGGGACGTCATGGCCTTCGTCAAGCTTACTTGACCGGCCGTGGCACTGTTACGATGCGGGCAAGGGCGACGATTGAGGAGAACGGCAACAACAAGGCGCGCATTATCGTGTACGAGTTGCCTTATCAAGTCAATAAAGCTCGTCTAGTAGAGAAGATTGCTGAGCTTGTGCGCGAGAAGAAGATCGACGGGATCACTGATCTCCGTGATGAATCCGATCGCAACGGCATGCGGGTTGTTATCGAGCTTCGCCGCGATGTGACGCCTAGTGTCGTATTGAACAACCTTTACAAGCAAACGCAAATGCAGGCCAATTTCGGCATCAACATGCTGGCGCTTGTAAACGGCGAGCCGAAAACACTGAACTTGCGTGAAATGCTGTATCACTATTTGCAGCATCAAATCGAAGTTATCCGTCGCCGTACGGAATTCGAATTGAAAAAAGCAGAAGCCCGCGCTCACATTCTGGAAGGCTTGCGCATCGCGCTCGATCATTTGGATGAAGTTATCGCGCTTATTCGGGCGTCGCAAACAGCGGATATCGCACGCGAAGGACTCATCGAGCGTTTCGCGCTGAGCTACGACCAGGCGCAAGCGATTCTCGACATGCGTCTGCAACGTCTGACAGGCTTGGAACGCGACAAGATCGAAGCGGAGTACGCAGAGCTTCAGAAGAAAATCGCCGAATACAAAGCGATTCTTGCTGATGAGCAGCTCGTGCTCAACATCATTAGCGAGGAGCTTGCCGAGCTGAAAGAACGTTTCGGCGACGAGCGCCGCACCGAAATTACGATTAGCGAAGAAGAGATCATGGATGAAGATCTCATACCGCGTGAGGATGTTATTATTTCGGTTACGCACAGCGGCTACATCAAGCGTCTGCCGGTTACGACTTACCGCAGCCAGAAACGGGGCGGCAAAGGCGTAGTGGGCATGGATACGAAGGAGAACGACTTCGTCGAGCATCTTTTTGTATCCAATACGCATCACTACTTGCTGTTCTTTACGAACAAAGGCAAGGTGTACAAGCTGAAAGCGTACGAGATTCCGGATCTGAGCCGGACCGCACGCGGCACGCCGATTATCAATTTGATTCAGATCGAGCAGGGTGAGACGGTCAATGCCGTTATTCCGGTACAGGAGTTTGATGCCGAGCATTACCTGTTCTTCGCTACCCGCCAAGGCGTCGTGAAGAAAACACCGCTCGATGATTATATAAATATTCGCAAAGTTGGCTTGATCGCGATTTCGCTTCGTGAGGATGATGATCTGATCGGCGTGAAGTTGACCGACGGCAATCAGGAAATCGTGATGGGTACGGCGCAAGGGATGTCGATCCGCTTCTCCGAGCATGACGTTCGTTCGATGGGACGTTCGGCAACTGGCGTGAAGGGCATCCAGCTCGACGACGACGATGTTGTAATCGATATGGATGTTGTCGTGAACGACAACGATGTGCTGATCGTTACGTCCAAAGGCTATGGCAAACGGACGCCGATGAGCGAATACCGGATCCAGAATCGTGGTGGTAAAGGGATCAAGACGCTCAATGTTACCGACAAGAACGGGCCAATCGTCAGTCTGAAGGTTGTATTGAACGATGAAGACTTGATGATTATGACTGCATTCGGCACAATGATTCGTACGAGCATGGAAGGTATCTCCACGATGGGCCGTAACACGCAAGGCGTGAAGCTGATTAATACCCGCGAGGATGATACTGTAGCGACGGTAACTCGCGTTGCCCGCAGCGAAGAGACAGATGAGGAAATCGACGAAATCGAAGGTGCTGAACAGCAAGAGCAAGCTTCGATTGAGGGCGGAACTGAAACGATTACCGACGCGGATAACGATTCCGCCGAATAGACGGTCCAATAGCGACAGATTGATTACGGGGAGGGGACCGGTATGATGAACGTACCATTATCACAGGTGAAGTTAGGCGATAAGCTTGGCGAAGATGTCCTCACCCCGCATGGCGGAGTATTGTTTCATAAAGGGAAGATCGTAACGTCTCGCGAGCTTGATATTATGCAGGCATTTCTTGTCTCAGCAGTTATCGTTGATTCACCTATAGCCGCTGCAGTCAAACCTAAGGGTGAGTCGCAGCCGGAGTCGAATCAATCGAAACAGGCAGTATCATCGCCGTTGCAGGATGAATACGAGAAGACTTTTGTACTGTTGAAGCGGGCATTTAGCCAATTCAACCCCGGGTTTCCTTTTCCGATTTTGGATATTCGGACACAGCTTGAGAAGCTGCTTCAGCAATTGCCTAGTTACAACGTACTGACCTTTGCGCCACGCAGCTTTAATGAGGAGGATTACTGGCTTCATAACAGCGTCGCGTGCGCGATGACTTCGTATTTAATCGCCCAATGGGTGAAGCTGCCGCAAAAGGATTGGATGCAGGTTGCGCTTGCCGGTTTGCTGCATGATATCGGGAATATTCGTATCGATCGTTCGATACTGATGAAGCCTACCAAGCTGACAGCGGAAGAGCAAGAAGAAATTCAGCGGCATCCGTTGTTAGGCAACCAGCTTCTCAAAAATATCGCGGCGCTTAACGATGGGGTTAAGCTGTCCGCTCTGCAGCATCATGAACGTGTCGATGGCAGCGGCTATCCGCTGGGGCTCGATTCTTCCTTAATCCATCCCTATGCGAAGGTTGTTGCAATTGCAGATATCTTCCACGCAATGACGCTTAACAAGTCTTACCGTAAGGGAGCTTCGCCGTATGTTGTTCTCGAGCAGATACAAAGCGATTCCTTCGGTAAGCTGGAGCCGTCCTATGTGCGGATATTTATTGAGAAGGTTACGCAGTTCCATAATGGTACACTCGTTCGCCTAAGTGATGATAGGGTCGGCGAGATCGTTTTTTCAGATGCGATGCATCCGACCCGGCCATGGGTTAACATCAATGGTGAAATCATTAATCTATCCATTGAACGGCAACTGCATATTACAGAGGTCGTTCGATAGAGCCTTGCAACCCGTCAGAATTCATTCTGGCGGGTTTTTTATTTAAGGCATCTCTTCTATGGTATATAAAGCTGAGTAATGAGGAGAGAGTTCCGATTGGCAATGGCTGCGCTGGTCCTATGTTGCAGTGGCTGCCGTCCGTTTCTTCTGTACATCCGGAGCTTTCTGGTATGGAGGGTAACCTGAGTCTTGCGGCGGCCATTGATTACTGATGTTTTATGAATAGAGGGTTCGGGTAAATAGGAATAGGAGCGAGTAAGGTGCTAGCCATGTATAGTGGGCTTTATGAAGCTATGTTGGGAGATGAGCGATGGTTGAGTGAAGCCATATAAATGCTATGTTTTTAACAGGACGGAAAGGCCGATCTTCCATAGTATAGAGAGTGTATATAGAAGAATTAAAAAAGAATG
>NZ_BMHY01000005.1:245-2000 GCF_014641555.1 Paenibacillus radicis (ex Gao et al. 2016) | reverse complement strand
ACACCGGAACCAACACCAGTGGTAACGCCGGAGCCAACTCCAGTAGTGACACCGGAACCAACACCAGTGGTAACGCCGGAGCCAACTCCAGTAGTAACACCGGAGCCAACACCAGTGGTAACGCCGGAGCCAACACCAGTGGTAACGCCGGAGCCAACTCCGGTAGTGACACCTGGTCCAACACCGGGAGCAACACCAGGTTCTACACCGGAGCCAACTCCTACACCAGCGCCGTCAACTGACCCTACGCCTTCTTCGACACCAGATGAAGAAGTGGTAATAGACGACAATGAGAATCCATTGGGACCAGTCGATCAGGGTAGTGGTAGTGATACAGGTACATCGAATGATAAGCCTGCGCCTACTGCAGTTGTTGGAAGCGATTCTGAGTCTGTAGATATTAATGAAGAAGTACCGCTGGGCGCATTGCCTAAAACAGGCGAATCCAGTTCATTGCCAATCTACTTGGCAGGAGCTATGCTCGCATTGTTGGGCGGAATACTGCTTCTTAAGAAGAAAAATAATGCATAAGTAATGTTTACTTAAATAGAGGACTAGTCCATAAAGGACTGGTCCTCTATTTTTTTTCAATAATCTATTAAATAGAGTTGATTTTTTTATAGAATATGGTAATCTAGTACTAGACAAAGCTAATCACGATAACGGCAAACCTATCGAAAGATAGGGACGCAAAGCTAAAGGGCCTTCCGTATGATGGCAGCCAGCTACCGAAAGAAACAGGCTTTTTTTATTTGTCGATAAGCGAACGTATGTTCGAAAACTTTATACGATAATGGCAAACCTATCGAAAGGTAGGGACGCAAAGCTAAAGGGCCTTTTCTCTTAATGAGATGGCAGCCTGGCCACCGAAGGGAGTTTTAATCCATGCGTAAGCTAATCCTTATGCTCGTAGCCGTGTTTGTAATTACGACATCGATTCAAGTGACAACAGCAGCTGCAAGCGCTGGTGCACAATGGTTGGATACTGCTAACATTAATAATGGTACAGTAGGCGTTAAATATGATGTAAAGTCGAATGTGAAGACGAAAGTAATGGTAGCGAAAGGCAAGGACAATTATACATATACGCTGGCAAGCTCGAGTGAAGAGGTATTTCCACTGCAACTTGGCAATGGAGACTACACGATTTCGATTCTTGAGAACACAACCGGCAACAAATATAAAGTAGTAAGCAAAGAAGTTGTTAGCTTGAAGCTTAACGACACGAAGGTAGTTTTCCTGAACTCGGTACAAAACGTGAAATGGAGCAATACGAATAAAGCGATTCAAAAGGCTAAAGAGCTGACGGCTAACAAGAAGAACGATGCTGAGAAAGTAAAAGCGATTTATGATTACATTATTAAGAATGTAGATTATGATTATGACTTGGCTAACAACTTGCCGACTGAATACCTGCCAAGCATTGACCGGACGCTTAGCACGAAGAAAGATATTTGCTACGGCTACTCGGCATTGTTTGCAGCTATGCTGCGCAGCGTAGATATTCCGACTAAGCTTGTGATGGGCAACTCGACATACGTAACTCAATACCACGCTTGGAACGAAGTGTTCCTTGACGGCAAATGGGTAACGATCGATACAACAGTTGATGCTGGTCTGAAAAAGTCGAATAAGAAGTTCGAGCTTGTGAAAGAAGCTTCGAAATATACAACGGCAAAAGTATATTAATAGTAGAAGAAAAAGAGACTTGCGCATCCCGCGCAAGTCTCTTTTTTGTACATATAAAAAGAATCT
>NZ_BMHY01000005.1:0-219 GCF_014641555.1 Paenibacillus radicis (ex Gao et al. 2016) | reverse complement strand
AAAAAACTTTAAAAAAAGACTTGCAATGCTATAGGCACCCGTGATATATTATATGAGTCGCCGCTGAGACACACGCGGTTGACACGCAAAAGAAATTGTTCTTTGAAAACTGAACAACGAGCAAAACTGCCCTTATGAATGGTTCGCCATTCGTAAGAAAAAGCGATAAAACAAAGTAATGAGCAATCAACATCCTCGACTTTCAATTAACCGATTTAC
>NZ_BMHY01000004.1 GCF_014641555.1 Paenibacillus radicis (ex Gao et al. 2016) | reverse complement strand
ATGAAATAATGAGCTTTTCTTCAAGCACCTGTTATTTGTAGGGTAAAACTCCGGATTACGGGGGCCTAACCGCTTTTACATTTTGATTCATTTTACAGCTAATTTCCCCAAGCGCTATGGCCTCGGACTTCGGTGTGAAAGAAGGGTGAGTGGAGCGTTTTGAGTTCTGGATGACTTTACGCAGATTTTATCCATTGTTCATCGTAAAGGCGATGAGAACATGGAATCAAGTACGGCAGTCAGAACCAAAACGCGCAGCGACCCTGGTTTGCGAAGTTGCTAATGAACCAAATCGCGTAGCGACCCCGGTTTGCAAAGTTGCTCACCCTGTTGTTTTTTATTCCCAACAAATTGGAATGTTGTTAAAATGAAAGCAGTATAGGAAAAATGGAAGATATTGCTGTCGAACTTTCGCTGTACTATATTGCCGTTCCCGTACCATTGCCGCATAAAATGCGAAATTAATGGGCGATAACTTTCTCTTTTTATTCCTATTTTATAATTTACAATAAGTGTATCGGTAACATGGGGGAGGTTGTTCATTGGGTTATATCGAAGAACTTCGGGCGTTAGTTGGCAATCAGCCGCTTATATTGGTTCGACCCAGTGCTGCTGTCGTTAATAAAGAAGGTAAAATTCTGCTTGTTCAACATAATGACCACACTTGGGGCATTCCTGGCGGCTTGATGGAATTAGGGGAGTCCACAGAGGAATGTTTGCGGCGCGAGCTGAAGGAAGAATTACAAATTACGCTAAAGCACCTTCGGCTGGTGGGCGTTTATTCGGGGGAAGCGCTGTACACCCGATTGAAGAACGGACATGAATACTACAACGTCGTTATTGCTTATCTTTGCACAGAGTACGAGGGTGAGCTTCGTCCGGACGGCATCGAAATATTGGATGCTGCATTCTATTCGCTGAATCAGCTGCCAGAACAGCTTAACCCATTTATCCGGGAGAAGCTTCAGCAGTTAGGTCCAGCTTTATTAAAACAAAAGTGAACCGGATAGGAGAATTGGGATGGGTAATGAATCGCTATGGCGATTTGTCGTAATATCCAAGTATCGAATGTCCAGCAACTACTTGCCTAAGCTTCAAATGAGCATAGCTTCACTTCATCGTGAACAATTATGGAGTAAAGAGTCTGAACATTCAAACAGCATACCATAGTAATTCAATAATATAAGAATTAAGGCTATTAACTATTGTGAAAGTTCTGTTTCAATATGCGAATGACGGGGTCGCAATTGACTTTACCCGCTTAAAACGGACGGCTAGTCGTTGGGAATAATCGGAGCTGGCATATTGTTTAATCTATTTAATATTTAATCTAGTTAAATATAATCAGGGGGGGATATACATGATAAAAGCGGTCATTTTCGATTTGGACAATACGTTGCTGGACCGGACGATTACGTTCGGAAGCTTTGTGGATTCATTTGTTCGAACTTACTTTAGCCATCAGGTAGATACGCAGTTTATCAGCAACCGGATTATCGAACTGGACGAAGACGGCTATAAAAACAAAAACGAGCTATTTGCCGAGCTGCTGGAGGAGCTGCCCTGGTCGACGAAGCCGACAAAAGCAGAGCTATTGTCTTTCTACAGTGAAGAATACGTCAAATGCGCAGTACTGATGGAGCAGGCCTTGGAGGTGCTTCAGCATGCACGCTCCAAATACTTAACGGGGTTAATTACGAATGGGCGAACGATGATTCAATACGGCAAAATCGATCAGGTAGCAATACGCGATGCATTTGATCTCATTCTCGTATCTGAAGAAGCCGGGTGTAAAAAACCGGACCCGACGATTTTTCAAATGGCGTTGGAGCGATTGCAGGTACAGGCAGATGAATGTCTGTTTATTGGTGATCATCCGGTCAATGATGTGGAAGGGGCAGCAAGGTCCGGCATGCACACCGTATGGTTGAAGGTCAATCAGCCATGGCGGGAAGACGTACAGGCGAAGCCGCTGCATCAGATAGACAAGCTCAGTGAATTGCTGGAATTGATCTGACGAGATATGAAGCTGTGGAATAAATACCCCGGTTATAAACATTGCTTTAAGGAGAATGCGACAATGGAAGTTCAATTTGCGAAATGGCGGGCGTATTTTCTGTACAATCAGGATCATTTGCAGCGGATCGACTGGGGAGATGAATATCGTCTTACCGCCAGTGAGCGAAAAGCGATCACGAGATCGATTCAACAATTTCAGCTGGGCGAAAACTCGGAAGGCAAGCATCTGATCAGCAATGCGAAGGCGTACATCGATAAAACGAAGGACGATGCTTATTTTGGCGCAATCGTTGAATTTATTCGGGAAGAGCAGCGCCATGCGAGAGATTTGGCTAAATTTATGCGGCTGCAGCAAATTCCGATTATCCGCGAGCATTGGGTGGATGGCGTCTTTCGCAAGCTGCGGAAGTTCGCCGGGCTGGAGCAATCCATTATCGTACTCATTACTGCGGAAATTATCGCGAAAATTTACTATAAGGCGCTGCGTGACAGCACGAGCTCAACCATGCTCATTCAGCTTTGTGATCAAATATTGCTGGACGAAGATAAGCATGTCCAGTTCCAATCGGAGACGTTACATAAGCTTTCCTCCAAACGGAATCCCTTCATCAACGCTTGTTATCGAGGGATGCACCGGTTTCTGCTGGAAGGGACACTAGCCGTCGTTTGGAGACAGCATCGATCGGTATTTAAAGCCGGCGGCTACCGGCTGGGAAGCTTTTACCGGGAATGCAGAAAAGAATTCACATTATCCAATGCCATCATTGCCGGCGAGGGGAGCTCATTCGATTATGAACCGGTTTCTGCAGGCCCGTCAGAAAGAAATGGCTTATCATGAGCAGTTTTATGCAGAATCCAAATTATTTGAACCGGGGAACTGGGCAGTGCGGAAAATCGTCTAAAACAGAAAAGGGGGAGAATGGCGATGTCAATCGAGGATAGATTGCAGCAATTAAATATCGAATTGCCTAGCGCAAGCGATCCGGCAGCTAAATACGCTAATTACGTCTATTTAAACGGATTGTTATTCGTTTCGGGCAAGGGTCCTTCCGGGAACCCAAGAGGAAAGCTGGGGCTGGACTATATGACGGAGCAGGGCTATGAATTTGCTAGACTTGCGGGAATCGAGGTGCTGGCTGTACTCAAATCCGCACTAGGATCATTGGATAAGGTCAAGCGGGCAGTAAAGATCCAAGGCTTTGTGAATGCAACGGCAGATTTTGAGGAGCACCACAAAGTACTGAATGGTTATTCCGATTTGCTGCTCGAGGTTTTCGGGGAAAAAGGCATTCACGCAAGGTCAGTGCTTGGCGCTGTATCTGTAAGAGACAATTTGCCAATCATTGTCGATTCCATCTTTGAAGTGGAAATGGACATCGATGCAGACGGAGTGAAAGTATGAGCATGCTGCTGCCAGCCCAGGAGCTGACGTCTGAGATGGAAAAGGCTGAGATCCATTATATGAGGGACCGCATGCTGGCGATCCAAGGGAGAGACGGCAATCCCGAGGGTATTGAGATCGCAGAGTTTGGCGGCGCCGTCTGCTTCTACAGCCGGACGATGCCATGGCCCAGCTTCAATACTGTCAAGGGTTTCCGTTCCGCCGATACTGCCTATATTGCTGATATTGTAGCTTTCTTCAAGTCGCGGGATCGCCAGCCGCATATTGAAGTGCTTCCCTCCTTGGTCGATGGATCCGCGCTGGGAGCGTTGTCTGGGCAAGGTCTTAATACTTCTTCATTTCACACCACAATGTATATGGGGTTAAATGAGTATCTGTTCGCCGACAACGAAGCAGAAGGTAATAGCAGCGATACGGACAATCTCAAAATCGTGTTGGAAGAGCTTCAGGAAGATGAATTTGATACATATGCGACTATCCATTGCCGGGCAACAGGTTTGCCGGATGCCGGTATCCCTCCTGTAGCGAGCAACAATAAAGTGCTTTATAACCGTCCAGGCTGGGTGTTTTTGCTGGCACGCGTGAATGGTACTCCCGCCGCGACAGCTGTTATGCATATGAAGGACGGAATCGCTTCTTTGACGTTTGCCGCAACGTTGCCTGAATATCGAAATCTAGGCTTACAACAGCAGCTAATAGCCAAACGCTTCGAAATTGCGAGAGCGAATGATTGCAGACTGGTCGTCAGCCAATGCGCGTATTTATCCCAAAGCCATCGGAATATGGAACGTAGCGGAATGAGAATCGGCTATATCCGCTCGGCTTGGACGAAACAAAAATAATTATAAAGCCTGTCTTTACTGCCGAACAAATGTGCGCTATTATGGATAAATATACCACTAATGGAGGCGGGGAAGATGGGCAGAGTCGATCCCGTTGGAAATGGCATTGGTCTGATTCAATAGAAATAATCGACTCGATCGATAAGGAGAGGCCATGAAGCATAGAAAACGAATAGTAACGGCCGCAATAATCTTCGCTGTGATGATTATTGCGGTTTTTTTGGAGTTTAAGGGCTATATTTGGCATAACAGCCTATTCGCATCGCGCTATGAGGTGAAGGGGATCGATGTTGCTAGATACCAGGGCGATATTGATTGGCCTAAGCTGCAGGGCACAGGCAGATTCCAGTTCGTGTATATCAAGGCTACGGAAGGCCAGGATTGGACCGATCCTTATTTTACGGATAACTGGACGGAAGCGAAAGCTAACGGTTTTTTGATTGGTGCTTATCATTTTTTTACGACGCAAAGCACGGGTGAGCAGCAGGCGGATCATTTTATCGCAACAGTGCCCAATGATGCCAAAATGCTTCCTCCGGTCATTGATATTGAAATTGCGCTGGATAAGGATGTTTCTCAAATCCGGCAGGAGCTGACAGATTTAAGCAGCAAGCTGGAACGTCATTACGGTAAGCGTCCGATGCTGTATGTTACTTATGCTACGTACAAGACGTACATTGCTGAAAGCTTCGAAGACTATCGGATTTGGATCAGAGATATTGTCAAGCATCCGAATTTAAAGAAGGACCGGCAATGGGAGTTTTGGCAATATAGCAATCGCGGCCGGGCAGACGGAATTGATGCTTATGTCGATCTAAATGTTTATAATGGAAATCAGGAGCAATTCGATACGTCCTATCGTTAATAAATCAAAACAGAAGGTGAATTCATGTTATTGAATGCTAATCCCATCGAGGTTCGGCCTGCCGTTCTCTCTGATGACGAGACTATTCTATCACTGTGGCAAACCGCAGCCAGATGGCTGCAAGCGAAAGGAATCGAGCAATGGAAGCCGGAGTACTTCAACATCGGGCAAATCAAAGAATGGATGGATAGCGGCGCGGAAATCTTTATCGCCAGCATTGACGGAGAAGCGGTTGGAACTTTGCTCATCTGCTGGACCGACCCTAGTGTATGGGAAGAGCTGAACAGCGAGGACGCTGGATATATTCACCGGTTTGCGGTTAGCCGGACGCATACAAAGGCCGGAATCGGCCGTTATTTGCTGGATTGGGCTGAGCGGGAAATTGCAGCGCGTGGTAAAAGAATGGCCCGTCTGGATTGTATGGCCGATAACACGGCATTAAATAGCTATTACCAAAGCAACGGATATGTTCAAGTTGGCACGAGGCATTGGTCCAACGGTTGGCGAGCGAATCTGTACGAGAAACAATTAACGAATGGCTATTGAAGCGGAAGCTAAGGATTTCATTTTCATTTATAATTACATAAAGTGAGGTGCCAGCTTGAGTCATTTTCCTACACTCGAAACCGATCGGCTGCTGCTGCGTCAATTGACGCTGGATGATGCCGATGCTTTATACCGTTATTTTTCGCTGGATGAAGTTACCCGGTTTTATGATCTGGAGAGCTTCACAGAACGGAATCAAGCTGTTGAATTAATTGAAACCTGGAACAGCAGCTATGAGCTGGGGCTTGGCATTCGCTGGGGAATTTCGTTGAAAGGGAATTCAGAGACGATTGGCACGATAGGCTATCATTGCTGGGAGAAAGAGCATTTCAAATCTGAAATCGGATATGAGCTGTCACCGTCACATTGGCGGAAAGGGTATATGTCGGAAGCGATTGCTGCAATTTTGCCATACGGCTTTGAGATCATGGGACTGAACCGGATCGAAGCGATGATTGATCCTGCTAATGATGACTCCAGACGATTGCTGGAGAAGGCTGGTCTGACTGAAGAGGGATTGCTCAGAGATTATTATTTGGAAAAAGGCAAATTTGTCGATGCTGTTGTATTCTCGTTGTTAAAAAGGGAATACAGGATGAAGTATGGAGAAGGAGCGGTGTAAATGGGGATCGTTATTGCCTCCCTTCTGGTCATTATTATCGTCATTCTATTGAATATGAATAGCAAACTGCCAAAAGCGGATAGACCCGATCCTGTCAAGGAAGCGATGGAACGAGACCGGTTAAGACGGTTGCAGGAAGAAGAAGCGGCTGGGCAACAAGATTGATAGATAAGACCTTTGACTTAGTCCGTATGAAAATGATATATTTATCGGGATTGTTTTTTATGCGGTTAATGAAAGGGATGCGACAACATTTGGCTACAAGCGAAGACATAACGAAACCGAAATTATTGCCAACGAAAATTTTGAAATGCAAAAACCCGGAGTGCAAAGCATGGGTACGCGATGAGTTTGCCTCATCGGAGCAAAGCTGTCCAATATGCAAAGGGCCGATGGCAAGAAGCATGAAGCATTTGCCCGCTGTACAGAACAAACCGAAAAGACAGCCGCGCAAACCAAAATCGGATTTTTAACATTTTAAAGTAAATAGGGGATCTGGTGAAACGGCTGCATGCTTGCATGTGGTCGTTTGCAACTAATGGGGGATACAGAATCGTGAATCAATATCCGTTTTCGTTCGACCCAAAGGAGCCTTTCATTCAGCAAGCAAGCGATTGGATCGCTGATGTGTTTTATGAGAAGCTGCCTGAAGCGGGCTTTGAAGTGAGGGACGAGCAGATTTTCATGGCTTTCCAGTTGGAGCGCGCTTATGCGGAAAAGCAGACGATTTTTGCCGAAGCCGGTGTCGGTACAGGCAAAACGCTCGCTTATTTGCTTTATGCCATCACCTACGCCCGGTATACAAGAAAACCTGCTGTTATCGCATGTGCGGATGAATCGCTGATTGAGCAGCTTGTGAAGCCGGAAGGCGATATTGCGAAGCTGGCTCGGCATTTGGATTTAGTCGTTGACGCCCGGCTGGGCAAGTCGGCCGATCAATATTTATGCTTGAACAAGCTTGATGATGCGAGAGGCGCGTTCGAAGACGAAATCTATGACGATATCTTCCGAGAATTGCCAAGCTTCGTTCATAAGCCGGAAACGATGCAGGTTTTCCATCCTTACGGAAACCGGACGGATTATCCGGAGCTGAACGACGAGCAATGGGGAAAAATCGGCTGGGACGTCTTCCAGGATTGTCTCGTCTGCGACCGCCGTCACCGCTGCGGACAAACGTTATCACGCGACCATTACCGGAAATCAGCAGATATTATTATCTGCTCGCATGATTTCTACATGGAGCATGTATGGACTTATGAAGCGCGGAAACGTGAAGGGCAGCTGCCGCTTCTTCCTGAGCACAGCTCCGTCGTATTCGACGAGGGGCATTTGCTGGAGACGGCGGCGCAGCAGGCGCTTACGTATAAGCTGAACCACGGCGTATTTGAATCCATTATTACACGTCTGCTGCAGGACGAAATTCGTGAATCGCTGGCAGTTGCGATCGAAGAAGCAATTTCGCAAAGTGAGCATTTATTCCGGATGCTTGGTAAACATAGCGTGAGCGTGCAAGCTTCGAATCGCAAGGAGATTCAGTGGAACGAATCGCTGACGCGGGAAGTGAACCGGCTTCAATCCATCATCGATTCGATTGAAGAGGAGCTTGTCTTTGAAAGCGGCTTGTTCACGATCGACGAGTATCAGCTCAAAATCGTCGAGGAGCATTTGGAAATGATTCAGTTCGCTCTCAACCTATACAAAAGGGATGAGAAGCCGATAAGCTGGGTTTCGGAGGACAAAGAGGGCATCTCTCTGGTCATCATGCCGAAGTGGGTGAAGGAAGTATTGAAGGAGCAGGTGTTTTCCCGTAAAATGCCGATCGTCTTTTCCTCCGCAACGCTTTCCGTCGATGGTTCTTTCGATTATATGAAAGCAAGCCTCGGCATTCAGGAGGCGCTGCAGTTCACCGTTCCTTCTCCTTATGATTACGAGAATCGGATGCAAATGTTTGCACCGGGGCAGGGTGAAGCCTTAGCTGATAGCGAAAAGCTTAGCCATACTTGCAAGCTGTTGGAGCAATCGGGAGGAAGAACGCTGCTTCTGTTCCCTTCGATGGAGGAATTGGGACAATTCCGTACAGCGATGGCCGGACAACCAGTAGGCGAGAAGTATCGCTTCCTGTATGAAGGCTCGGCGGAGATCAGCCACTTGATCGCCCAGTTCCAGCAGGAGGAAGAAAGTGTGCTTTGCGCGGTAACGTTATGGGAAGGACTAGATATTCCTGGACCATCTCTGTCGCAAGTGATTATCTGGTCGCTGCCGTTCCCTCCGAAGGATCCGGTATTCGAGGCACGGCGTGCTGATTCCGATAAGCCTTTCGAGACAGTGGACATGCCCTATATGCTGTTAAGACTGCGGCAAGGCATTGGCCGGCTCATTCGGACTTCGGACGATAGCGGACGGATTGTTATTTTCGGAGATGAGTTGAACGACGACGAAGTCAGGAAACAAGTTGTCCGCGTTTTGCCAAAAGGCGTTGCGCTGCAACCTTTAGCGGATTTGAATATAGAAACGACGAAGCTCGCATAATGCGAGCTTCTTTTTTTAAGGTTATGGGTAGTGTTTATTGATTTTGGACGGTTATTTATTCGACAGGAATGAACAGCTCGACTTTCTCTTCCTCTGCTTCTTCGATATAAAAGGTTTCAATGGAACAGGCACCGTTTAGCTGTTTATGGCCGTTTTTTTGTATCCAGTCAAAGACATGACCGTACCCGTCATGGATTGTTTTGTTGGTGCAAGTTACTTTTGCATAAGTATGACCCGGCAGCTTAAAACTCACCATGCCCTCTGGAATTGCACTGCCTTCAGGCACTTCATAGCAGGCAAAATAAGTAGCCAGATTGTCACACACATAGTACGGACTAAAAACGACGTCAGTATTTATGTCCGTAGTAAATTCTGACTTTCTGCTTCCCAGTTTTTGTTGAACTTTTACAGATTCAGCAGGAAATGAGTGCGGGAAAGAACCAGAGAAGCTGAATCCAGCAAAATGACGGACATCTCTTGTAATGAGTTCACATTCAAACATGACGAAAATCACTTCCTTAAATTTTAATTTTCCACAAACAATATACTAATCTATTTGATTATTTTTGTAAATGATTTCTAAAAATGGATGATCTTCAATGAATGGACCTGATCGTTAAGCAAGAGAGGGTATCATTGATTATAGGAGAGAATAATAGGGGAAAAAGGAATTCGAGAAGAACAGCATCATCTGGATTGTATGAAACGAATCCTGCAAGCGATTGAAGAGTCGTCGGCTGTTGAATCGTATTAGTTTTATAAAAGCAAACCGGTAGTAGGGATGAAGGCAGTCTCGGAACGAAGGGCTGTCTTTTTTGCGTTTACAGGAAATCTATAGAACCGTTTTTTGAGTGGGATATTTAGTCCTGAGAGGGTCTAAAAAATTGCGCGAAATACATATTTCATGCAATTTGTATTCTGAGCTGTTTTTTTGATAGGATAATAGAGAAATACCCATTAAAATAACGTTTTATTTTACATAATTTGGAGGTAAACGCATTGGCGATACGACAGCATGAGCTGACAGACAGCTATGGTATGGAATTGGAGCTATTTCTGATCTGGATGAAAAATAGAGGGATGACCAAAGCGACCCAGCAAGCGTATTGGCAAGATACGCAAAGCTTTTTAAGCTCGGTGCATCCGGCTGCAATCTCACAGCTTGGAAAAATGGATGTGATGCGTTATTTGGCATCCGCCAGGGAGAAGGGGGCCGGAGATGAAGCACGCAATCGCAAGCTCTCCTCGCTTCGGGCATTTTTCAAAGCCTTGATCGAGATGGAGGCGGGTACAGCGAATCCGGCAGCGCTAGTGGCAAAGTCCAAGCAAGAAAAGCACCGGATACCGGTTTATTTGGAGGAGCAGGAGCTGGAGCAGTTGCTGCAAACAATTCAAGGCAAATATTACGCTCGAAATCTAGCTATTGTGCTCTTAATGGCTTACGCAGGGCTCCGGGTGGGGGAGATTCACCGGATGAACATTCCCGATTTGCGGCCTGACGGCGTCATTCATATTCTTGGAAAAGGCCGTAAATGGCGCGTTATTCCGCTCCCAGAGCCGCTTCATCGGGTGCTGCGCAAAGCGCTGGAAGAGCGTATAGCGTCGCGGCAGGGCAAAGAGCAGCCCTTTTTCGTATCGCAATTTGGGCGAAGATTGTCGATACGGATGATACAGACGGTGGCCGATCAGACGATCGCATCGCTAAAGGAAGAGCAGCCTTCCCTTGCAGATAAACGGATATCTAGCCATAAGCTGCGTCATTCCTTCGCCACGATGCAAATTCGCAGTGGAACAGATATTAGAACGCTGCAGGAGCTGCTTGGACATGCCAGCATTGAAACGACACAAATTTATACCCATATCGATAATAAGCAGCTGCAAACAGCTATGGGCAACATTTCCAATAAAATCCCGAGTGGATTACTTGGCGATAGTTAGTTAACATAAATATAGTTATGTTAACTAACAGAAAGATGAGTTACATAATAAAAGTTATGTCAACCAATTCAAAAATAGATAACATAATATTTATTATGTAAACTTAAGTGCAGTCATAATTCCCGATTCCGTGCATACGATTATTTAGTTGCGTCGAAATGACGGAGAGGGGTGCTTGGAATGGCTGTGAATCGCTTTTTCAGTGTCCGGTCACGAGTGTTATACCCGATCGCGGTAAAAACGACTGCCGGCACGAAATGGGGTTATATCAATAACAACGGAACGGTTGCAATCCGGCCGCAGTACGAATATGCGAACCCTTTTCAACTGATTGGTTATGCTGTTGTTGAGCTAAATAGGGGGCAAGGCCTGATTGACAGCTCGGGAGCTTATGTGGCTCAACCGGTCTATGATTATATCGGAAGCTTCTCAGAGGGCCGTGTGCCTGTTATTAAAGGAAATAACTATCGTTTGATGAACGAATCTGGCGAGCTTGTTGGCGAGCAAAGCTTCTCTTATATGGCGGAGCTGCATGATGGACGTGCAGTGGTCAGCGCTCCGCAAGAAGGCGGAGACAGCAAATACGGCTATATCGACAGGCAAGGCGCAGTTGCGATTCCGCTGCAATATGAGGATGCGGGTGATTTCTCCCATGGCCGCGCGCTTGTTAAGGTGAAGGATCATGAATTTGCGCTGATATTGCCAAGCGGAGTGAAGCTTGCCACTTACAACTATGCCTTTGTAGGGCAACCAGGTGACGGCTACTTGCCGTTTCGGCAAACCGAAAACGGGAAAACAGGCTATATAAATGAATTGGGTACAGTCGTTATCCCTCCTCGTTACGCCATGGCCCTTCCATTCGAATCGGGACGCGCGATTATCAACATGTCAGAGGGTGTTGACAATCAATATGGTGTCATCGATCGGCAAGGGAATACGGTGATCAAGCCAATTTATAACGATATTTTGCAGCTGAATAATGAGCGGTTCGCGGTTGGAAAAGCCAGAAATACGGAGCAGCCTTATATCGGCTCCATCTATGCGCTGTTTGATAACGCGGGCAAGCAGTTAACTGACTTTATTTTCACAGAAATTGATCCCTTCAAGCATGGGGTAGCCTCAGCATCCGACGGGAAAACAACTTTCTTTATTGATGGAAGCGGTAAGGCTGCTCCGGATTTTCCTGTTTTTAACGGGAGCGGAAATCTAGTATTAATGGATGATGGAATCATACAGGTCAACATCGATCAGCGTACGCTGTACGCGCTCCGCAACGGGAGGATCGTGTGGCAGCCTGCAACGACGATTCCGCTTCGTACGCCTTATCGGGTTAAGGAAGAAAAATATAAACCGAACCGCGATTATCTCGTCTACTATCCTATAGTGGAGGGGATGGGGGATGTGGCGGCAGAGCACCGCGTCAATAAGAAGCTTCGCGAGCTGTCGCAGGTGAAGCCTATCGATCCGGAGGCTCAGCTTGATTACTCCTATACCGGAGATTTTAACGTCGCTTGGTTTCACAAAAACTTGCTCGTTCTTGAATTGACCGGATACCGCTTTCCGTTTGGAGCCGCCCATGGCATGCCGAGTCAAATCTATTCCCATATTAATGTTACAAATGGACAGTTTTACGAGTTAAAAGACCTGTTTAAGCCAGGCAGCGACTATGTCAAAACCTTAAGCCGTCTCGTTGGGGAGCAAATCAAAAATGATCCGCAATATGATTACGTGTTTCCCGGTTCGTACACGGGAATTAAGCCGGATCAGCCTTTTTATGTGACGGAGCATGCGCTGAAGCTCTATTTCCAGCCCTATGATATTGCGCCTTATGCCGCCGGTTTTCCGACCTTCAGCATTCCCTATTCGCAAATCGAATCGCTGATTAACAAGCAAGGTGATTTTTGGCGTTCTTTCCACGGATAGAGATGGTGCATAGAGCAAGCAGTACAACGACCCTTCCATTATAAAATGGCGGGTCGTTTTGCTTTGGCTTATCGAAGGGGCGGCTGGTATAATAAGGGATAAAGATCGTTAACTTTAGTTATGGAGCTGAGGAAGGTTGCCGAATTCATCGATGAAAGCGTTCCATCCCGCAATAGCAGAGTGGTTTCATTCTTCGTTCGGAGAGGAAACCGACGTCCAGCGGCAAGCTTGGCGGTCGATAGGGGCAGGGGAGCATACGCTTATAGCGGCTCCCACCGGATCGGGCAAAACGCTGGCTGCGCTGCTTTCCTGTCTGGACAGCGTCGTGAAGTCCAAAATAAACGGCTTTACGGAAACTGGTGTCCGCATCTTGTATATTACGCCGTTAAAAGCGTTGAATAACGATATTTTTGATCATCTGATTCGTTTTGTCGAGGAAATCGATGCGGCGGCTGGTGCTGCCGAGCTGGAATGGCCGGGCATTCGCTGCGCGGTACGAACCGGAGATACGACAAGCTCCCAGCGCGCTGCGATGCTGAGAAAACCGCCGGAAGTACTCATTACGACTCCGGAATCGCTCTACATCTTGCTCACATCAGAAAAGGGCCGCCGGCTGCTCCAGACTGCTGAATATGCCATCGTCGACGAAATCCACCAGCTTGCGGCGGATAAACGGGGCTCGCATTTGTCGTTGTCGCTGGAGCGGCTAGAGCGGCTTAGCGGCCGCCGTGTGCAGCGGATTGGCGTCTCGGCTACTCAGAAACCGATGGAGCGTGTAGCCCGTTTTTTGGGAGGCTGGTCGGCTGAAGAGTTTGCGGGCGGGAACAATTCCAGTGAGCCCCACCCACTTGGCTATTCGCCTCGCCCTGTCACAATTATTGAGAGCTTGATGCGTAAAAGGATGGCCGTGCTGGCGACGATGCCCGATCACAAGCAGCCGATGCCGACGCGGGAATCGGTCTGGTTCCCGCTGCTCGATCGGCTATTTGCATTGATGGCTGAATGCCGCTCCGTGCTGCTCTTCGTTAATAGCCGCAGACTATGCGAGCGGCTATGCTTGCGGCTGAACGATCATGCGGGTTATGAGTTTGCCCGTGCGCATCATGGCAGCATGGCGAAGGAGCGGCGGCTTGAAGTCGAGCAGCAGTTGAAGGCCGGGGAACTACGCTGCATTGTTGCGACTTCCTCTCTTGAGTTAGGCATCGACGTCGGCCATGTCGACCTTGTGATTCAGCTGGATTCACCGCTTGATTCCGCAGCGGGCATCCAGCGTGTCGGTAGAGCGGGACATGCTGTCGGAAGCGTTAGCCGAGGGGCGATCGTCGCCCGAAACCGGGGTGTTTTGCCGGAAATCGCGGTGCTCAGCAAGCTCATAACAGAGCGCGAAATCGAGCCAATCGAGATTGCATCTGACCGTTTGGATGTGCTCTCGCAGCAGACGGTATCCATTGTGGCCGCCGAAAATTTGACGCTGGATCAGCTTCACCGGCTGATCGCTGGCAGCGACAGCTATCGGACATTTACGAAGGAACGACTGGAGGATATGGTCAAAGTATTGTCGGGCATGTATCCGTTCGCCAAGCCGTTGATTGATTGGAATCGCGCGACGGGATTGCTTAGTAAACGGGGCAGCACTTCGGTTGCCGCGTTGACCGGAGCCGGAACGATCCCGTCTAGCTCGGCTTACCCCGTTCACCATGTAGACAGCCGTGTTCACTTGGGTGAGCTGGATGAAGAGTTTGTACAGGAGAGCAAGGTGGGCGACGTATTCCAGCTGGGAACGAACGCCTGGATGATCCGGCGCATCGACAAGGACCGGATTTATGTGGCAGAGGCGACGAACTCCTTCAGCGAAATCCCGTTTTGGCGCAACGAAGGACCGGGCCGCAGCTATGCGCTCGGGCAGCAGGTTGGCTCCTTTCTGGCCGAGCTGCAAAGCCGGCTAGGATTGAGCTACGAGCCAGGGAAAGAACAATCACAACCGAATGGTATCTCAGATGACTCTCTGACTGAAAAACAGGATCAGGACGTTATCGACTGGCTGAACAACGAATATTATCTGGACGATTATACGGCAGATCAATTGATTTCTTTGGTCCGATCGCAGCTTGCGTTCAGCGAGCTGCCGACAGACCGGCGAATCGTAATCGAGCATTACCGGGATGTGATGAATCAGACACATGTTATTTTGCATAATCCGTTCGGGAGAAGGGTGAATCGAACGTGGCTGCTTGCAATAGAGCGTCAATTTGAGCAATTGCTGCCTTATCGTCTTTACGGAAATGCCAAAGATAATGGCATTGAATTTGTATTGCCCGAATGGGATGAGTCCTGGCTGCAGGCGATCTGGCATGTCGTGCCGGAAAATGTGGAATCGCTTCTCATGGAGGGGATTACCGGTTCGCCGCTGCTCGCGATCGCTTTCCGCCATATCGCAGAAACGTCGCTGCTGCTGTCACGCAGCTTTACCCGGACACCGCTATGGCAAAAACGTCTGCGCAGCGAGGAGCTGCTTCGGGAAGCACTGCCTTATGCCGACCGTTTTCCTTATTTGACGGAGGCGGTGAAAGAATGTCTGCATCATTACTTGGATTTGGACAGACTTCGTGAGCTGCTCGGGCAAATTCGCAGCGGGCAGATCGAGGTCGTCGTAAGGGAGACGAGTTTCCCTTCGACGCTCGCGACCCAATTTTTGTCAGATTATGTGAATATGCGGGTCTATGAGGGGGACGGTCTTGATGCTGCGATTCAAATGCAGCTGATGAGCGTCAGCAAGGACCTTGCGGGCAGGCTGTTTGGAGATGATGCCGTTCGCAAGTCCATTCCCGAGCAGGTGCTCGAGATGGAACGGAAGCGGCTGGAGGAAGAGCATGAAAGGATGGCAGGACCGGAGGATCTGTATCGCCTGTTGAAGAGCAGGGGCGATTTGAGCATGGCCGAGCTAGCCAAGATAGCCGGTGAGAAGACTGGTGAATGGTCGGATGTGCTGCTGCAATCTGATCTAGTTATCCGCCTCGAATTTGGTGATCGGCTGCAAGGAAATTCTGACACCGAGAGGTGGATATGCAGCGATGAGGCGGAAGTGTATGCCGAGTTTCCGGACAGCAGCACTTCAGCTGTATTTATTATCGGAAGATATGCCGAGCAGGTACTTTCTTTTACTGAAGTGGAGTTATGTGAGCGTTATCCTATACTCGATCTGCAAACGGCGAGACGTTGGGTTGATGAGCTTCGCGAACAGGGCGTAATCGTACAAGCTCCGTTTGCGGGAAGCGCAGAGGAGCGATTATGGACGGGCCGCCGTGCTGCCTCGAGAATCGTGAAGCTCTCGATTGGAGAAGCGCGCAAGGTGACGGCTCCTGTACTGCCAATGCGCTGGTGCGCGCAAATCGCACTTCAGCAGCATGCGCTTCAAGGGACGCAGCTGCGAGGCAGCGAAGGCTTGAGAGCGGTCATCGAGAAGCTGCAGGGGCTCTATTTTCCATTATCGCTTTGGGAAACCGTTATATTTCCTTCACGGCTTGCCGACTATCGCAAGGAAGAGCTGGATTTGCTATGCGCAACGGGCGAGGTACTGTGGCTGGGACTCAAGGGATCGGGAGAGAAGGAAGGGAAGGTTGCTTTCTTCCTTACGGAAAACAAGCCGCTGTATGAGCCCTATGTGCAAGCGGGCCAGATGCGAGAGACTTCGCATCCCAAGCTGCTCGAAAGCTTGCGCGTTAACGGAGCAAGCTTTCTCACCCGGCTGAGCCGGGATGCGGGCCAATTGCCTACGGAGACGCTGGCAGAGCTGCTGGAGCTTGCTTGGGCAGGTCAGGCGTCGAATGACCAGTTCGCACCGCTCCGTCTAACCACAGCAAAGAAAGGGAAGGATTGGGCGCGAAGCGGATCGGGCCTCGGCCGCTGGTACTGGACCGGATCGCTGCTTGAGGATAAATCTGTGAGTGGTCACGACTTGGAAAGCGGAAGTGCGGACAATGAGCCGTCTCCGGCCTATTGGATTAGACATTTGCTTGATGGCTACGGCATCGTCACCAAGGAGCTTGTCGCTGCTTTAACACCGTACAGCTGGGAGCATTTGCTGCCGGTTTTGCGGAAGCTGGAGGAATGGGGCACCATTACGCGCGGCATCTTTATCGAAGGCGCTATGACGATGCAATTTACGACGCCGGAGCTGGCTCAAACGATTCGCCAGCCGCTTATTCAAGCAGGCAGCCCGCCCATTACTTTGCTGTCCGCTGTAGATCCCGCGAATCCTTTTGGCTTGCTTATAGATTGGCCAGAGAAGGAAGGCTGTGCATTTGCCCGCAAGCCGGGCAATTATCTCGCTTTTAAGGGGGAGCAGCTCTTGTACTGGATGGAGGGCAACGGCAAGCGGGTGTTTACGTTCGATTCCAGCGCCAATCAGAGGGCTGCAGCCGGAAAGTCAGGTGAGACAGCAGCGCTGCAAGACATGCAAGCTGTATTTGGCGAACTGCTTCGCAGGCAGAAATTAACGAAGCTAGTGATCGACAAATGGAACGGTGAAGAGGCGGTTGCGTCCGAGGCGGGAAAAAGACTGGAGCAGTTGGGTGCTGAACGCGACCGGAAATCGCTCGTGCTTTGGCTGAGCCAGTTCAATACGAAATCGAACCCTGCCTTAGAAGAAGGAGAGTGACAGCATGCAATACATGAAAAAGTATATCCGTAAATACGGTGTACTGTTTACTTTCTCCGTACTGCTCGTGTCCGGCGAAGCGTTCGTCGATCTGCTGCAGCCAACCATCATGGCCCGGATCGTCGATGAAGGCGTTGCTTCGCGGGACATGGATATTGTGCTCCGGCTCGGCGGATGGATGTTATTCATTACCGCGATCGGCGCGATATGCGCTTCCAGCAGAAATATCGTATCCAGCTGGGTGTCGCAGCGATTCGGATCGGAGCTGAGAGAGGAGCTGTTTGAAAAGATTCAGCG
The DNA here is from genome assembly GCF_014641555.1 of Paenibacillus radicis (ex Gao et al. 2016). Classification (GTDB taxonomy): domain Bacteria; phylum Bacillota; class Bacilli; order Paenibacillales; family Paenibacillaceae; genus Pristimantibacillus; species Pristimantibacillus radicis. The sequence continues at coordinate 525,408 of NZ_BMHY01000004.1, read as the reverse complement.
TCTAAGCTTCGCCCAGATCGACCGTTTTGACAGGGCATCGCTCGTGACCAGGCTCACGAACGATGTCACGCAAGTGCAGAACTTCGTCAACGGTATGATGCGCGTATTCGTGAAAGCGCCGCTGCTGGGCATCGGCGGTATCATTATGGCTTTTCGGCTTAATCCATATCTGTCCTTAGTACTTGTCGTCGTCATTCCAATTGTCGGCTTGCTTATTGTCATGAACATGCGGGTCGGATTCCCGCTGTTTTTGAAGGTGCAAACCGCTCTCGATAAACTAAACAGCGCGATGCGCGAATATTTATCTGGCGTCAGAGTCGTGAAAGCCTTTAATCGATTTGACTATGAGGTCGATAAATTTAATGACATTAATCAACAGTATGAAAAACGTTCTATTCGTGCACAGCGGCTGATGGCTTTATTCAGCCCAGGTGTTACATTTGCCATGAACGTCGGCATCGTCGCAGTTATCTGGCTGGGCGGAATCCGAGTGAACGTCGGCAATATGCAAGTCGGCCATATTATTGCGTTCGTCAATTATATGACGCAGATTTTGTTTTCTCTTACGACGATGACAATGATTACGAATATGTTCGTGCGGGCAAAAGCATCCACAGGCAGAATTACAGAGGTGCTGGCGGAGAAAGACGGAATGGAATCAAACGCTGTAGACGGCAGATCATCTTCCAGCAAATACAGGGAGCTTCAAGGTGCGATTGAATTTGACCGGGTTTCGTTTTCCTATGAAGGAGCGGACGGCGAACCGGCGCTAAAAACGATCAGCTTCCGCTGCGAGCCCGGGGAGACAGTGGCGATCATCGGCTCAACCGGTTCCGGTAAAAGCAGCCTGATTCACCTCATTCCGAGATTTTACGATGTTACGTCAGGTGCGCTTCGTATTGATGGCGTAGACGTACGGGAGATGGAGGTAGAGGAACTGCGTGAGCGTATAGCGCTAGTGCCTCAGCAATCGATTCTATTTACCGGGAAAGTTGCCGACAACATCCGGATCGGCAAGCCTGACGCGACGATGGAAGAAATCGAAGAAGCAGCAGTAATGGCTTCGGCTCATGATTTTATTTCGAAAATGCCGGAGGGCTATAGTACACTATTGGGTCAAGGCGGCGTCAACTTCTCCGGTGGACAAAAGCAGCGGGTGTCCATTGCCAGGGCGCTCATCCGCAAGCCGGATATTTTGCTGCTGGATGATTGTACAAGCGCGTTGGACAGCAAGACGGAAGCTTCGATCAAACAATCGATTCGCCAGTTTGCCGGACAGACGACGACCTTGCTCGTCGCACAGCGCATCTCATCCGTCAGGGATGCAGACAAAATCATCGTGCTCGATGACGGGGAAATCGTCGGCAGCGGTACGCATGACGAGTTGATGGCGGACTGCGGTGTCTATCAGGAAATCTATCGTTCTCAGATCGGCAAGGAGGCAGGCAGCCATGCAGGATAATCGGAATCGCAGCAAGGGATCGGAAACCGGACAAGGCGCCGCTCCGGCAGGACAGGACCGAATTCAGCTGACCTCTGGACCTGGACGGCATGGGATGAACCGGGGAGCGGTTCAAAAGCCGAAAAATTTCAAAGGAACGCTGTTAAGGTTATGGAGCTACATGGGAGACGAGCGAAAGCGGCTTACGATCGTGTTTTTGTTCATTTTGGCAGGAACAGGAGTTGTACTGCTTGGCCCCTATCTGATCGGCAGAGCTATTGATGCAATGACGATAGACAATCATGTGGATTTTAACTTGCTGCATACGGTGCTCTTTGCTTTGTTGGGCGCTTATGTGATCGACGCCTCGTTCAACTTAGTGCAGGGGTGGATGATGGCCGGCATCTCGCAGCGCATCGTGAGCAAGCTTCGCAAAACGCTCTTCGGCAAGCTGCAAAAGCTGCCGCTCGTCTACTTCGACACCCGCAGGCATGGCGAACTGATGAGCCGGCTGTCCAATGACATCGACAATGTCAGCACTTCCGTCTCGCAGACGGCGGCACAACTGATGAGCGGAGGCATTATGCTGCTCGGCTCGCTGATTATGATGCTGGTACTGAGTCCGCTGCTCACACTAGCTAGTCTTATTACGGTCCCGCTCGTCTATTTGCTGGCGAGAACGGTAACGCGGCGAACGAAGCTGCTGTTCAAGGAGCAGCAGGCGGAGCTTGGCAAGCTGAACGGACAAATGGAGGAGACCGTTTCCGGTTTTCTGGCGGTTAAAGCTTTCAATTACGAACGTACCGCTATTAAGGAATTTCAAGGTGTAAATGAGGAATTGCGGAAAATAAGCACGCGTGCACAGATTTGGTCAGGTTTTATGATGCCGCTCCTGGCCGTAATCAGCAATCTCGGCTTTGCCGCCGTTGCGATTGCAGGCGGGATTATGGCAGTTAAAGGGATGATTACCGTCGGTGTCATCGCCAGCTTTTTAAGCTACTCGCGCCAGTTTGTCAGACCGCTCAACGATCTGGCTAACGTGTACAACGTGCTGCAATCCGGTATTGCGGGAGCGGAGCGGGTATTCGAGGTGCTCGACGAACGCGAGGAGGAGGAGGAGGATCCTGGAGCAGTGGAGCTCGTCGATCCGCGAGGCAAGGTCGAATTCAAAGGAGTACGCTTCGGCTACCGCAGCGATTCACCAATCGTACAAGATATGAGCTTTACGGCGGAAGCCGGAAGCAGTACTGCGCTCGTTGGACCAACAGGTGCAGGCAAGACGACGGTTATTAACCTGTTGGCTCGTTTTTACGATGTATCCGGCGGTTCGATTTCAATTGATGGCATCGATATTCGCAATTATACGAGAGACAGCCTGCGGCGGAGCTTCGGCATCGTTTTGCAGGACACCTATTTGTTCTCAGGCACCGTCAAAGAAAATATGAAATACGGCAAACCGGAAGCTACCGACGAGGAAGTGAAGGCGGCTGCCCGTATGGCAGGAGCTGCGGGTTTTATCCGCCGGCTGCCGCTGCAATACGATACGCCGCTGACCGAGAATGGCGGCAATTTGAGCCAAGGTCAGAGACAGCTGCTTGCGATCGCCAGGGCGATGCTGGCCAATCCGTCGATTCTTATTTTGGACGAAGCGACCAGCAGCATTGACACCCGGACCGAGCTGAAAATCCAAGAAGCAATGCTGAAGATGATGGAGGGCCGAACGAGCTTTGTTATCGCGCACCGGTTGTCGACGATTCAGAACGCGGATACGATTATCGTCATCGACCGCGGCCAAATCGTAGAGCAGGGCTCCCATGACGAGCTGATGCGAAGAGCGGGCGTTTACGCCGATATGCATGGCAGTCTATCAATCTAGCAGCTCCATGATTTGGTTCACGGCGTTTCCTCTGATATACTAGACAAATACTAGCATATTTGGAGGAAAACTAGCATGCGAAAATGGGGAAAAACCGCAGTAGCCGCAATTCTAGCTGCTGTCGTATTACAAGGATCGATTCCGTCGCAGCCTGCAAGCGCTGCAGCCACGGCGACCATTCTATTAGATGATGTACCGCTCGCGTTTGACTCACCGCCAATTATCGAAAAGGGCGTTACACTTGTTCCTTTCCGGACGATCGGCGAGGCGCTTGGCATCCAGGTGAAATGGGAATCATCGAGCAACACGGTAACGGCTGAAGGTAAAAAGGATGGCAAAGCGGTCACGGTGAAGCTTCAAGTCGGTTCGAAAACGGCAGTGGTCAACGGGCAAAAGGTAACCCTTCCCGCAGCTGCCGCAATGCGCAGTAATCGTGTTCTTATTCCGCTTAGCTTTTTCAGCACGCAGTTCGGTGCTAAGGTAGGGTGGAAGCAGGCAACTTCAACGGTTACGATCGTATCTCCGCAGAAGGAGATGCATTTGCGCGCTTTCTATGCTCTGGAATCTTTCAAAGAGAAGGATTTAATAGATTCAATGAATTCGGTTGCTTTCGGCTGGAGCCGGATCGACCGGAATGGCAAGTTCACACTGACAGGTGCCGAATACCGTATTCCGGAATCAGCGGGCGAGACAACGGCACAATCATTGATTAATGACGCCGGGCAGAACGGCATCAAGCCTTATTTAATGGTCTATTCGGTTGATGGGCAAGGCGAGTTAACGAAGATGCTCGGCAGCGAGGAGCTTCGTAACGATTCCATCGCGGGAATCGCCGCAGCTGTAACCGATTATCAGTTTGGCGGCGTAGTGCTCGATTTCGAAGGGCTGGGCTTTAAGCTCGACAAGCAAGAACAGCAAGAGCTGTTGAACAATTACGTAAAACAGCTGAAAGCCGCTCTTCCTGCCGGTACCGCGTTATCGATTGCTGTCCATGCGCCGAACAGCGCTTACTTGGGCTATGACTACAAAACATTGGCGACGATTGCCGATGATCTGATCCTGATGGCTTATAAATACAATCCGGCGGGAACAGGATCCCAAGTGCCTGAGCCTAATAGTAAAGTGAATGAAGCGATTGAATTGACGCTGAAGGCGGGCGTACCGGCAAATAAGCTGCTGCTCGGCATTGACATGAGCGCAGAGAAGCCCGATTCTATCGATGACAAGCTTGGTCTGGTCAAGCGGAACGACCTAAAAGGTGCGGCATTCTGGCGGCTTGGTTTATTCAGGAAATATACGGATGGAATGGAAGCGGCAGTGTCGGCTTCCGCTGTAAAAGAGTAATCATCAAGCAGAAAAAGGATGGGACGGCCTTGTTCAGAGGCCGTCCCATCCTTTTTCTGCTCATCCCATCCTCTACGCTTACATTGATGAACATAAGTTAGCTCACAGAAACAAACCAACTATTTATTCTTACTTCCTTTCGCTGAATTGATGAATCTAAGTGAAAACGAAGAAAACAGTTAACTCTTCAAACCTTTCCTATTCGCACAAATTGATATATCTAAGCAAAATCTATGTAGCTAACCAACCTCTCAAACACTAAAACATCATCCTATCGCTAATTGCCGGATAACCAACTACAGTAAGTAACTAACTAATTCCTCAACCTATCTCCTTGCACAAATGAGGAACAAAATGTAAAAGTGCAGGCTGATGAGCCTAGTAGGAGGCTCAAACAGCCATCAAAATGCAAAAGTGCATTTGAAATTCCTCGATTCCGCATTAGTGGCACTTTTTCGGCTGATCAGCATGCACAATTGCATTTTGAAGCGATAAATCGCCTGAAAAGCGGCTGACAGCATGTACTTTTACATTTTGATTGACGAATTACTGTCTGCAGCGAACCTGCTTCGCTAAAGAGCGAAACAAATTTCGCTATACGTGAGTTGGATGGTGGTTGCCGATGCTACAGCGAACAGAACTTCGTTGTTGGTGAACCTAGCTTCTCCAATAGCGAAAATCACTTCGCTAATGCTGGAGAACAGCTGGAATCCGTACATTTCAAGTGCGATTTGCGAACCGAGCTTCATTAAATTGCGAAGTGGGTTCGCTGTATAGCAATCTAACAACCTAGAAACTTAGCCACCAAGCAACTTAGCAGTCATCCCAGCAGGCGAGGTCCGGCACCACATCAGCCACATGTGTCTAGGGCGATGTGAGAGACAGTGAAAAAATAAACGGAGGTAACGGTTTATTATAGCCGTCAGGCTAATTGTTTTTGGAATTATTGCTTTTATTGTTAGGTTTCCGATGGGTTACTGTATGCAGGGTGAGCGGAGCGTTTTGAGTTCAGGATGGCCTTTTGCAGATTCTATTCATTTGTCATCGTGTAAGCGATGGATAATGGAATCAAGAACGACAGCATGAGCCAAAACGCGCAGTGAGCCCGGGGTTTTCCTGGAGTTTCGCACATTAGAAGTTAAACATAGGCTCAGTGAGCCTTATGATGCTATAATAGCTTAATAGGCAGAGAAACAGGCAATTATAAGATTGGAGCATTCCGGAATGAAGAAGTTCAAAAAGTTCTATATGGAAATAACGAGCATCTGCAACTTGGCATGCAGCTTTTGTCCGCCAACCGAGCGGGCGAAAGGTTTTATAGCAGTGGAAGATTTCACAATGCGCTTGGATCAGATTAAGCCGCATACCGATTATATTTATTTTCACCTGAAGGGCGAGCCGCTGCTTCATCCGAAAATCGATCAGCTTCTCGATATTAGTCATGAAAAGGGCTTTAAGGTTAACATCACAACTAACGGTACGCTGCTGCAGAAAAACAAGCATAAGCTGCTGACGAAACCAGCGATTCGCCAGATGAATTTCTCCTTGCACAGCTTTGACGGTCATGAAGGCTCCGTGGACAAGGATGGTTATATCGGAAGTGTGCTTTCCTTCGTCCGAGAGGCGCTGGAGCAGACGGATATGCTCATTTCACTGAGGCTTTGGAATTTGAGTGAGGATAATATGACGAATGCGCAGCGCAATCGTAACCGCGAGATTTTGTCCACTATCGAAAAAGAGTTCGAGCTCGATTATTTTATCGAGGAGCGGGTATCGCCGGGAAGCGGATTGAAGCTGACTGACCGCGTATATCTCAATCAGGACTATGAATTTGAGTGGCCGGATCTAAAGGCGGAAGAGGATGATGGAAAAGGCTTCTGCCATGGCCTTCGTAATCAGGCGGGCATTCTGGTAGATGGTACGGTTGTCCCTTGCTGTCTGGATGGCGAAGGTGTAATCGATCTTGGCAACATAAACGATAAGCCGTTTTCTGATATTGTTGAAGGCGAGCGGGCAACGCGGCTTTATGAAGGTTTTTCGAGACGGGAAGCAGTCGAAGAGCTATGCCGTAAATGCGGCTACCGCAAACGCTTTGGAACCTAGCAATAGCAATAAATAACAACAAGCAGCCGCGATCTTTCGCGGCTGCTTGTTTTGCTTTGTACCGTCAGCGCTAGCAAAGCGCGAACAGAATTTGGAAGTTCGGAACGATACAAGGGGTAAGGAACGGGTAACAGTAGGCAACGACAAAACCGAACATGTTCGTAACCTGGAAGAACAAAAAGACGTCATTGAAGGTGAAGGCGAGCGTCCAGCGGTTGTAGCATATGCCCGGCATTACTCGGGAATCGGAGTAGCGCGGCGCGCCAACGCCGCCGATCTGCGCGAATTGAACGGCTTGCTGCAACGATTGCGGACGCTGTTGGATGACCAATTGCAGCATGGACGGATTGTTTTTCAAAATGTTGTAAAGCAGTACCATTTCGCCTGAAGGCGAGCCGCCGGGACGGGGGAATTGATTTAACAGACTGGTAAGGTTGGAGGGTGATAACTGCTGCGGTACGCCGCCAGGTCCGATCGGCCCCGGGCCGCCTCCTGGGAAACCCTGTCCGCCGGGGTTGCCAGGAAACGCTGGTCCCCCAGGAAATCCTGGGCCGCCAAGGCCACCGGGAAACCCTGGTCCCCCAGGGAATCCTGGGCCGCCAGGGCCACCAGGAAACCCCGGCCCGCCACCAGGAAAGCCGGGGCTTCCAAAGCCGGGAACGAGCGACCGCTCCGGCTCGGTCTGTCCGCTTGCCGGGGCGTTCTCGTGTAATGCATCATAATCGACCATAATAAAAAACTACCTCCCGAAGGTTTGATAGCAGAGATTAGATGTCGAGCTTATGCTTTATTTTATGGCGGTATTTGCCTATTTGTGCGGGAAAATAGCGAAGAAAGCGGGTGCCAGCCCGCCCAAAACATTTGCGATAGGACGCTGATTTGTGAATAATGAAAGAGATAGGTTTAGAGGGAAGGGTAGGGAAGCCGGTGTTCAAACTATTTATTGTGGAGGATGACCAGCATCTCGTCCGGCTGTTGGAGGATCATTTGCAAAAATTCGGCTACGAGACGCGTGCCGTCCAAGATTTTGATACCGTCAAACAGCAATTCGAGCAGTACTCGCCTCATCTCGTTCTGATGGACGTCAATCTTCCCAGGTTCGACGGTTATTATTGGTGCAGGCAGATCCGAAGCCTGTCCACATGCCCGATTCTGTTCATCTCCGCCCGCGAGAGCAAGATGGATCAAGTGATGGCGCTAGAGAACGGCGCAGACGATTATATGACGAAACCATTTGATTATGAGATTGTTACGGCCAAAATCAACAGCCAGCTCCGGCGCGCTTACGGCAGCTACGCATCGGCACAGACGGATAACCGGCTATTGGAAGTTGGCGGCTTGACGCTGGATTCCGAACGGCTGCAGTTGAACTATCAGTCGCAGTCTGTTGAACTGAGCTTTACCGAAATGAAAATGATGAATGAATTAATGAAACGTTCTAGTCTGGTCGTTAGCCGCGATCGGCTGCTGGAGACGATTTGGGACGATCAGGCTTTTGTAGATGACAATACGCTTAATGTCTATATGACCCGTATGCGCAAGAAGCTTGCGCAGCTTGGAATTGAGCATGGCTTGCAAACGATACGCGGCCAAGGCTACCGGCTCAATCCTGACTGGGGGCTGCCGCAGTGAAGCTGTTTCTCCGCGAGCAAAGCTCGCTCATTCTCATTTATGTACTCCAGCTGCTCGTCACGGGACTCGTCTATTGGCTCGATGGCTTGCACAAGCTGGACACTGCTATTTATGCAGCCTTGCTGAGCGGCTGCATTCTTTTGCTCTACTTGGTGTACAGGTATCTGTCGAACCGCAGCTTCTATCAGCGATTGTCCGTACCAGCGGGTTCACTGGAATCCTATTCGACGGGTGCGGCTGCTGCTAAGCAGTATACACCGCTGGCAGAGGCGCTTCATCAGCTGCAAAAAAGCCAATTCCGGCTCTATCAGTCAGAGCTGATTGAGCTGAAGCATAAAAACGAAGAGCATAGCCAATTCGTCAATCAATGGGTTCACCAGATGAAGACGCCGATTTCAGTCATTCATTTGTTGATTCAGGAAGAAGACGACAGCCGGTTTCGCGCTATCGGGGACGAGCTGGACCGGCTTCGCAAAGGGCTGGAGACGGTTCTTTACACGTCTAGGCTCGATCGTTTCGAGCATGACTTGCATGTAGAGCAACTACAGCTTGAAACGGTCGTTCGAAACGCAACCTCCAGCCAAAAAAGGCTGTTTATCCGCAACAGTGTTTATCCGCAAATCGACATCGACAAGCATTTAACGGTCGCATCGGACGACAAATGGCTAAGCTTCGTCATCGCCCAGCTTATTACGAATGCGGTTCGCTATTCGGCGGGCAAAGGCACGAAGGTTTATTTTACCGCTTATAGAAGCGGGGAGCAGACCGTGCTTGAAATCCGGGATGAAGGCATAGGCATTCCAAAAAGTGATGTGCCCAAAGTGTTTGATGCCTACTTTACCGGAGAGAATGGAAGAAGATACGAAGAATCGACAGGTATGGGGCTGTATCTGGTCCGGCAAATATGCGAAAAGCTGGGGCATACTGCCGAGATCGATTCTGTGGCCGGGCAAGGAACGACGGTAACGATCCGATTCTAAATAACACCCATTCGTTTGATTACGGCTTTTCCGAATCAAACCTTACAATATAGTAAGGAAACTGTAAGCTGCATGGATAGAAAGAGCATACCGGTATTCGATATACTGGTTGCAAGAGGGCAGCAGGGGGTGAAGCGGCGAGTTGGCATTGCTTGAGGTGAATCAATTAACGAAAATCTACGAGGGCAAAGTAGCCCGGACAGCGCTGGATCATCTGCAGTTTTCCGTCGAGGAGGGCGAATTTGTAGGCATTATGGGGCCTTCCGGCAGCGGGAAAACGACATTGCTGAACGTGGTCGCGACGATCGATGAGCCGACGGCAGGCTCGGTCAGCCTGCGCGGTCATGATCCGCATGCACTCAACAAGGAAGAGATGGCGTTATTCCGCAGACGGGAGCTTGGGTTCGTCTTTCAGCAGTTCAATTTGCTGGATACGCTGACGGTGGAGGAAAATATCGCCTTGCCGCTGCTGCTCGACGGTATTCCGGTCCAAGAGGCGGAACAACGCTTGCAGCAAGTCATGCAGAAGCTTTCGCTCTCAGCAAACGAAGGACAATTTCCTTACGAGCTGTCAGGGGGGCAAATGCAGCGTACGGCTATCGCCAGAGCGATTATTCACCATCCCGCTTTGCTTCTGGCCGACGAGCCGACAGGCAATCTCGATTCCAAATCGGCAGGCGATGTGATGTCGCTGATCTCTGCCTTGAACGCGGAGGAGAGGACAACTGTTTTGATGGCGACGCATGATGCGGTGGCCGCGAGCTATTGCAGCCGGGTTATTTTCGTAAAGGACGGAAAGTTCTATAACGAAATTTATAAAGGGGACAGCAGACAGAGTTTTTTCCAAAGCATCATCGATATGCTGTCGCTGCTCGGAGGCGACATTCGTGACCTTTCTTTCGTTCGCCCTTAGAAACGTTGTACGCAACAAAAGGACCTATGCCGCTTATTTCATTAGCAGCGCGTTTTCGGTCATGATTTTTTTCGTATGTGCCTTGTTTACGAGCCATCCGGCCATTAAAGGCGGTTTGCTGGCAGACTCGGCTGTGAACGCGATGGTAGGAGCAGAATGGATTTTATATGCGTTCGCCTTCCTGTTCGTGCTTTATTCGGTTAGTTCATTTCTGAATAGCCGCAGCCGGGAGTTCGGGATTTATCGGATGCACGGAATGACAACGCGGCAGCTTGGCCATCTCGTCTTCTGGGAAAATATGCTGATCGGGATCGCCGCTATCGGACTTGGCATCATTGCAGGCTTGCTGACCGGTAAGCTGTTCTTGATGGTTTGCAGTGCCTTTCTCGACATCCCGTCGCTGCCGTTCCAAGTGACATGGTCTCCGCTGCTTTGGACAATCGGCTCTTTCGCCGCATTGTTTGTAGCAATCTCGCTCATTACTTCCGCAATGCTGGGCTCCAGCAGGCTCGTTGATCTGTTTCAGGCAGGGCAGCGGCCGAAGGCGAACCAAAAACCGTCGACCGTGCTTGCCTTACTGGCGATCATATTGCTCGCCGCAAGCTATGCGCTGGCAGCTACATCAGCCGCTACTACGGTATATTATCGCGTGATTCCAGTAGTAGCTATGACAATTGTCGGAACGTATTTGCTGTATGCACAGTTGATCGGCCTGGCCGTTCAAAGGCTGAAACGATATCGGCCGTTGTCTTGGCGGCGCACGAATGTCGTTACGATTGCTAGTCTGGCGCATCGGTTCAAGGACAATGCCCGCATGTTTTTCATGGTTACGATTTTATCAACAGTGTCGTTTTGTTCTGTAGGCGTATTTGCTTCTACCCATACGCTGCTGCGGTCGTTTCTGGAAGATTACCCGGCGGCTATCGCCTATGTAGCCAAGCAAGGCAGCCAAGTTGGAGAAAATCATGTGGAGCAATTGAAAGCAGAATTAGCGTCTAAAGGGATCGATTATCAGATCGCAGAGATGCCGATCCACTATGTCGAGGTTCGCGCCGCGAACACGCCCAAGCGGCTTCGAACGCTGCCGATTATCCGATTCTCGGACTACAAGACGGCGGTCGAGCTGGCGGGACATGCTTTCGACGAGAAGCAGCTCCAAGGCGGGGAAGGGCTCGTCATTCTGACAACGCAGCGCGAGAGAAGCTATATCTCTGCCCGCAAAATGGATAGCTATTTGCTCATGGATCAGCCCGATATAACCATTCATGAAACCGGCTATACGACGCATGTGCCGATACCGAATTACTTATCGGCTAAACTGGATATTGAGCTTGAAGCGGAATTCGGCGGCATCGTCGTGAGCGATGATTTATTCGAGCGCATCGTGCCGGATTCGGTGGACCGGTACACTGGCTTCTATGTGCCAGATTATAAGGAGACAGCTGGGATAGGTGCGCAATTGGCGAAGGACGGTCTCGTCCGGTATCAATCGGGAGCCCCTTATGCGATTACGGTAAGCGGAACGCTGTATGAAGTACAGAGGAGCTTATACAGCATGATGCTCCTGGTCTCGCTATTGATTGGAGCCATGTTCTTCATTGCCGCGGGCAGCTTTCTCTATTTCCGGCTGTACTCCGATCTGGATTATGACCGAAGACAATACGCGATGATTGCAAAGCTGGGTTTGACGGACAAAGAATTGTCCGCAATTGTGACCCGGCAGCTCGCTATACTGTTCTTCGTACCGACAGGCGTAGCAGTCGTTCACAGCCTATTCGCATTTGCAGCGCTGCAGACGATGTTCTATCTGTCAATTGCTGCGGAGCTCGGTATCGTGCTGGCTAGCTTTATAGCCGCTCAACTGGCTTACTTTTATTTTATCCGGCAGCGCTATCTGCGTAATTTGAGGAAACGAATGAGCTGATTCCCGGAAGCGTATCTCATGAACGTTTACTCCAAAATTGCACCTGAAATAGGGAGAGCGTTGGCAATTGCTTGTGTGCTATTATGGATAAGGATTATGTGTTTGTACAAGGAATTCAACCCGTTAAGCAAAGGAGATCAAGCAGCAATGGATTTTATTGAACTTTTAAAAGCATTTATTCTCGGCATGGTCGAGGGACTTACAGAATTTGCACCGGTCTCGTCAACGGGACATATGATTATCGTTGACGATATGTGGCTTAAATCCGAGGAATTTCTAACAAAGTATGTAGCCAATACATTCAAAGTCGTAATTCAGCTTGGCTCCATTCTAGCGGTCATTATCGTATTCCGCCAAAGATTTATTGATTTGCTTGGTTTGAACAAGCTGTTAGGCAATAAGAAAGGCCTTAGAGGAGGAGAAGCGGCTCCAACAGCAGTCGAGGGTCAAAAGCGTCTAAAGCTGGCGCAAGTTATCGTTGGCTTGATCCCTGCAGCTGTTCTTGGTCTCCTGTTTGAAGATTATATCGATGATTATTTGTTCTCGACAGCTACCGTATTGATTGGCTTAGTGGTCGGTGCAATATTAATGATTATCGCGGATTTTTACAGCTCGAAAAAACCGAAGGTTGATTCGGTCGACCAAATTACGTACAAGCAGGCGCTCGTCATCGGTCTCATTCAATGTTTCTCGCTGTGGCCAGGCTTTTCCCGTTCCGGCTCAACGATTTCGGGGGGCGTTCTGATGGGGCTCAGCCACCGTACGGCGGCTGACTTTACCTTTATTATGGCGGTGCCGATTATGTTCGGTGCCAGCATCTTGTCGCTGTACAAAAACTTGGAATACTTTACGATGGACGCGCTGCCGTTCTTCATCGTCGGCTTTATTGCGGCGTTTGTCGTTGCACTAATCTCGATCCGTTTCTTCTTGAAATTAATTAACCGCATTAAATTGTTGCCGTTTGCCATTTATCGGATCGTACTTGCGGCAGTGATCTACTTCGTATTTATTTTCTAATATCCATGAACTGAAAGCGGCGCCGCTGCGAGCTGTAAATCCCGCTTCGGCCGGAGCAGAAGTAGGCAACGGCGCAGCCGAGCAGCATATAAAGCGGCCCGAAGCCGTCAATGCCAAACAGCTCGATGCCCATTATGACGCTTGCGAGCGGCGTATTGGCAGCGGCCCCGAACACGGCGATCAAGCCGATACCGGCAAGCAAGGGCACGGAGACGGAAAGCAGACCGCCAAGCGTGCTGCCGAGCGTAGAGCCGATCACGAATAGCGGCGTCACTTCTCCGCCCTGAAAGCCTGCTCCAAGCGTAACGGAAGTGAAGAGCAGCTTGGCAATGAACTCCAGTGGAGAAGCCGTTTGCTGGAAGGACTGCTCTAGCAAAGGCAGGCCTAAGCCTAAATAATCCCGAGTGCCGAAGGCAAAGACGAGCGCAATGATAATTGCGCCGCCGATGAAACTTTTAAGCGAGGCATTCGGGAACCATTTCGTCATCATAGCCTTTATCCTGTGCGTCAAAGCGCTGAACAGCCACGCTGTCAGCCCAAACAGGATAGAGGCTATTATTATTTTCAGAAGAAGCATGAAGCTGAATGCCGGAACCTCGCCCCAGGAGTAAGAAGCATGCCGGACACCCCATGCAAGGACAGTGAAATGGCCTGCAAAGCTGGCCAGCAAGCAAGGAATAGCTGCACGATAATGCAAGAAGCCTAGGGCCACGACCTCCAGCGCAAATACGGCGCCGGCAAGCGGCGTGCCGAATACGGAACCGAAGCCGCTGCTGATGCCGCACATTAGCAGGATTTGACGTTCAGGGCCGCTTAGTCCTATACGCCTGCTTAGATCGTCTGCCAGACTGCCGCCCATTTGAACAGCTGTGCCTTCCCGCCCTGCAGAGCCCCCGAAGAGATGGGTAACCACCGTGCCGAACAACACGAGCGGAGCCATTCGAAGCGGTACCGCGGCACCGCCGCTTTCATAGATTCTCTCAAGCAGCAGATTGTTGCCTTTGCCAGAGTCTTTGCCGTAACGTGAATAGATCCAACTGACGAAAGCGCCCCCGATGGGAAGCAGCCACAGCAGCCAGCCATGTGCAATGCGAAGTTCAGTTGCCCCTTCCAGAAGCGCCAGAAAACCTGCGGATGCCGTCCCAGCGAGCAGTCCGGCAATGATCGCTAGAGCGAGCCATTTGAATGCTATAAATGCGTATCGTTTACGATGACTGAATAACATACGAAGTCCTCCAAGGGATAGTGATGCCGTGCACAAGTGCAACAAAGTGATTTTACTCCATATTTTAGCCGGTGCATAGGATATGGTAAAATGACGGGATAGAGCTGAAGGGGTGGGAAAGATGACAAATACGATTCAACCTGACTTGAATAGAGATTACATAGTAGAACGATTGGCTGAACTGCTCAGTACGCCTAGCCCAAGCGGTTATTGTATGGCGATTATGAAGCTGCTGGAAGCAGATGCTGCCAAACTGGGCTGGACGATGGAGAGAACGCCGAAAGGCAACGGCATCATCACCATTCCCGGCACATCAGAAGAAAGCGGCAATACGCTTGCCCTCACAGCCCATGTCGATACACTTGGTGCTATGGTTCGCTCGATCAAGTCAAACGGCATGCTGCGTTTTACGCCAATCGGCGGTTATGCGATGCAGACGGTGGAAGGCGAATATTGCCTGATTCATACGCGCGACGGCCGTCAATATGAAGGGACGGTATTATCGACCAAGCCTTCCGTCCATGTCTATCCCGAAGCACGCGATTGGAAGCGTGAAGAGGCAAACATGGAAATCAGGCTCGATGAGGATGCAGCCTCTAAGGAGGAAGCAGAGAAGCTTGGCATTCAGCCCGGCGATATCGTGTCGTGGGACCCGCGCACGCGGTTTCTTGCGAACGGCTGGATCAAATCCCGCCACCTGGATGACAAAGCCAGCGTAGCCGCGTTGTTTGGCGTATTGGAATGGCTGTCGAGATCGGGTATCCGGCCGGTGCGTACCGTTAAGCTTATCTTTTCCACCTACGAAGAGGTTGGTCACGGCAACGCCTATATGCCTTCCGATATTACGGAGCTGATTGCGGTCGATATGGGAGCGATCGGCGACGATCTGACGACGACTGAACGCGATGTGTCGATCTGCGCCAAAGATTCATCCGGACCGTATGACTACGAAATGACTTCAAAGCTTATTGAGTTGGCCAGAAAAGCGGGTATTAAGCATGCGGTCGATATTTACCCGCAATACGGCTCCGATGCCTCTGCCGCCTTGCGTGGAGGAAGCAATGTCCGTGCTGCGCTTATCGGTCCCGGCGTACATGCATCCCATGGAATGGAACGCACGCATGCCGATGCAGTTGTGAATACGGCTGCGCTGCTCATCGCCTACATGATGGGTTAAATGCCCAATGCGTGAAATAACAGGTGATGCGTACAACTGCTTATGTTACGATTACGCTATCACATACTGGGATAGGCGGTATCGCTATGCTGTTTTATTTTTTTGCGCTGCTTGCAGCCGCGGCCGTCGTTGCTGTCGCTAATCCTCGGAGCGAGGCGAATCGATGGGCAGCGGCCTTTCTCGTATTCGCTTCAATCGGCGGTCTAGCGGATACGCTGTATGAAGCCGGTTACGAGGCGGCCGCGCATGCTGTTCAACTCTTGAATCATACGATAACGCCATATGGCGTGCTTATATTCAGCATCGTTTACTCGGATTCGATGCTGAGCAAGAAGGTTCGGCTGTATGCCAAGCTGCTGCTGCTCCTGCCTCCGGCAGCCACGATTATTGCTGTTTTGAGCCATCAGGTATTCGAAATTCCGTTCGGGCTTCTGTTATTATGGACTGCGCCTTATTATTTGACGGCATGCTTTTTGCTGCTGCGGGCCTTATGGCGGGAACAGGACAGAAGGAAGCGGAAGAGCCGCTTAATTCTTACAGTCATTATCGTCCCTACTGTTATTGCGGTATTGGTCTTTATTAATGCAGCCAATGCATTCATTCCTGACTTTCAATTTTTCCGCTATATCTCATTTTTTATATTGTTCTCACTCACAGTTGCGCTGCTGGGCAGCTTTGCGATCGGAGTGCTTGGCGTGAAGCTTCGGTTCGAGCGCGACCCGCTGGAAGGCGCAATGAAGGCGGCGAGCTCCGGTACGACGCTGCTTAACCATTCGATTAAGAATGAAATCGGCAAGATTGCCTTAAGCTCGGAAAATTTGAAATACTCGCTAACGGACAATGACGCCGCGTCCAAAGAGCATCTGCAGATCATTGCCAATGCTTCAGAGCATTTGCTGCACATGGCGGAGCGGATGCACAGCCAGACTAAAGAGCTTGTTTTGGCCAAGCACCGGTACCGGCTGGATGAACTGGCGGATCACTGCTTGCTTCAGCATAAGCCGGTGTTCGAGCAAGGGGGAATTGCAGTGACGGTTGAGTATGCCGCAAGACCGACGCTCATCGGTGACCCGCTTCACGTCAGCGAAGCGCTTGGCAACGTTCTAATGAATGCGGTAGAGGCGATGCCTGACGGCGGATTGCTGACGATTCGACTGGCCGCAGAGAAGAAAGTTTTCAAACTGACTGTCCAAGATACAGGTGAGGGAATACCGGCCGATGTCATCCCGCAGGTGTTCCAGCCCTTTTACAGTACGAAAAACCGGGGCGGCAATTTTGGACTAGGACTTTCTTACGTTTATAATGTGATGCGTAAAAGCGGAGGAGCTGCCGAATTGAACAGCGTGCCTGGCGCAGGAACTTCTGTCGTCTTGCTTTTTCCGGCCAAGCCATTAGGAACGGAGGATGGAAAATGAGCCATATTAAAGTGCTGCTCGTCGAGGATGATCCCGATTGGATCAAAGCGATGACCGCTTATCTCAATAAAGAAGAAGACTTGCTTGTCGTTGGAGCTGCCGAAGGCTCATCAGAGGCGCTGCAATTGGCGGGGACGCTTGAGTTTGACGTTGCGCTTCTCGATATCCAATTGAGCGGAAGCCGGCTCGACGGCATTCAGCTGGCGATCGAAATGCATGATATTCATCCGGCTAAGCTCATTATGCTGACCTCTTTAAGCGATGAAGCCGTAATGACCCAAGCGTTCACAGCAGGCGCGATCAACTATATCGAGAAGGCGAACTTCAAGGAGCTGCCTCACGCGATTCGAAGCGCTCACCGGAATCCTGCGGCGATGGAAGCTCTATTGAAGGAGCTGTCGCGACTCAAGCGGGAGGAGCAGTTGAACGTATTAACCGCGGCGGAACGCGAAGTGTTCGAGCTGATCGAAGAGGGGTATACCCAGCCGCAAATTGAGAAAAAGCTGTTCAAAGCAGAGAGTACCTTGAAGAATCAAGTAAACAAAATACTCAAAAAGCTGGGCGTCCGCAGCAGCAAAGAAGCGGTTGCGAAGGTGAAGCGCAAAGGCCTGCATTGACCGGTTCACCGGAGAGGGTACTACGGAATGTAGTACCCTCTTTCCGTACCGTCCTATAGAAGTTGGAACTGCCGCTAAGGGAATGATCAGGATACACTTAGAACAGAAAGGAAGCGATTGGGATGAGCTGGGGCAAGGATGATGGAGACGCAGAAGGGAACGTACAGCCGATAACGCTGCTTGTTGATGGGGAGTGCGTGTTATGCCACTGGATTACCCGCTTCGTCACGAAGCGTGACAGCAGGGAAAGGTTTCGCTTCGCTGCCCTTCAGTCGAAGGCAGGTCAGCGGCTGCTCCAAGCCGGCGGTCTATCTACGGAAGACTTGGATACGTTCGTGATGATCGATGGCAGCCGCTACTATACGAAATCAGACGCTGCGCTGCGTGTACTTAAGAAGCTGGATGGCGCATGGCCGCTTTTGTATGGAGCTGTCATTGTTCCTGCTCCGCTCCGGAATGTTGTCTACACGCTCATTGCTGGAACCCGCTACAAACTGTTTGGCCGTGTAGACGAGTCTTGTCCGCTGCCGACGGCGGCCATGCGGAACCGATCGCTGGAAGATGAGGAGCAGGAGGCGGATTGAATGCGCAATAAACCGATCTATGTCGAGACCGAAATTGCAGCCGATCTGGAGGAGCTATGGCATCATACCCAGTCGCCGGAATTGCATCAGCAATGGGATTTGCGATTTTCCGAGATTGCTTATTTGCCGAAGTCAGACGATGAGGATCTTCCGCAGCGTTTTCTATACAGGACTAGAATCGGATTTGGCATGGCTGTATCCGGTACGGGTGAGACAAAGTCGATCTTTCACAAGCGAAGCGGAGAGCGGACTTCGACGCTGCGGTTTGGCTCCGGGCAGCGGGTATCGCTTATTAAGGAAGGCTCTGGATTTTGGAAATACCGGCCGCAAGGGGATGGCGTGGTCTTCTTGACGCAATATGATTACGAGACGAGATGGGGAGCGGCTGGCCAATGTTTCGACCGCATCGTATTCAGACCTTTATTCGGCTATGCGACTGCCTGGAGCTTCGATGCGCTGCGCATTTGGCTGGAAGAGCGAATTCCACCTTCCGTCAGCATTCAACGAGCCATTCTTCATTACGTTTCACTGACGCTGCTAGTCGTACTATGGCTCTACGAAGGGATCGTGCCAAAGCTGCTTTATCCTGAGCAGGGAGAAATGGCGATGCTAGAGCAGTTAGGCTGGTTTGCTGGCTTGGAGCGTATCGTTTTGCAGCTGCTTGGAGCAGGAGAAATTGTAATCGCTCTGTTGACGATCAAATGGCATCGGAAGCCGTCCCTATTTGTCTGGCAATCGGTATTGCTGTTGCTGCTGCCTTTGGGAGCGATGATCGGCAACCCTTCAATGATCCAATCGCCGTTTAATCCGCTGACGCTGAGCGTGCCTATGATTGCGCTGGCTTTTATTACGGCGTTAACGGTCCGTCAACTTCCGCAGGCCAGCCGTTGTCTGCGCAAACCGAATGAGAGGAGTGTTTAATGATGGCCATTCTCGCTAAATTATTTGATGCGGCACCGGCACCCGTTTCGATTTATGAGAAAATACTTGGTGATGAATTTCACCAGCTTCATCCGCGAATTCAGGAGCGCTTTGGCTTTAGCAGCTCGGATGGCATCGCTTCTGTAGGGAGCGGGGAGATGGATTTCATCTGGTATAACAAGCTCGCGTATGTTCCATTGGCGCTAGGAGCTTCCCGTCACATTATGTTCCCGCAGGGAGGCAAGCGGGTTCCGTTTTCGATTGAAAACTTTGCTTATCGCGATCGCTATGGAAGAGAGACAGTCACATGGATCCGTAAATTCAAATTTAATAATAAAGTGCGCCGGTTCGATGCTACGATGATTTATAGCGAGCAGAGAAAGCGGATTGTTGATTACTTGGGCGATAAGCAGCATCTGGCGGTCGATCTGACGTTGTCTGTTACGGACAAAGGAGGGATTCGTATCCGCTCTGGCGATCAGCGCTTTTACGAAGGATTGCTGGGGTTCCAATTTCCGCGAATGCTAACGGGAAATGCCGATGTGGAGGAGTGGTATGACGATGCTGCAGAGTGTTATCGCATATCAGTTCATGTGAAGAGTCCGCTAATTGGCACCGTCTTCTGTTATCGCGGCCGCTTTACGGCGGAAAGGCGCCAGGCGAGGTTAATGCCGGCTGATGTAAGGCCGCTGCGGGAAGAGCGCAGGGAGTAATGAAAACGAAGCGAATAAAGCAGGCAGCGGATCATAGAAGTCCGTGCTTGCTTTATTCGCTTTCCTATAAACGAGATGGCCGCTTCGCTTAAAGTTCCACCTTGCGTTCGGCATGCTATTTGAATCGGCCTCGAAAAATAATCGATTGGCGGATAATCATTGGAGCAACCATGCTGCCAGCAGTGGCGGCGATTAAAGAATGGGACGGAATTTTCAAAGCATAGTAGATAAATGTACTTGCAATAAAGTCAATCCAGATGAATTTTTTAATGTCTGACATCGAAATAAAAATGCAAATATAAGGTTGCTGCTTGGTGCTTTTCATAATCGCCTCCCTGACGGCTCATCATATTCATGTTATTGTATTTATAGGCAACTTTGTCTCATGCCAACAAACTAGCATCTATGCTTCAGGATCAGGAGGAATTATCGTTTTGCGCAAAAAGCAGATACCATCTTTGTATTTTTACGGCCTTCACGTTTTACTCGTTCTTGCTCTCATTGCAGCCGCATTTTCCTTTATGGGAAAACCGCTGTCGATTCAGAGCTGGTTCTCGAATCAGATTCAGGTGGCAACGATCGCCCATCGCGGCGCTTCGGGCTACGCCCCGGAACACACCTTATCGGCTTATCGGATGGGCATCCGGTCCGGCGCCGATTATATTGAAATCGATTTGCAGATGACGAAAGACGGCGAGCTCATCGCGATGCATGACGAGACGGTCAGCCGCACGACGAACGGCACTGGCAAAATATCGTCGATGAATTTAGCCGACATTCAAGCCTTGGATGCCGGTTCATGGTTCAATGAGCTTCATCCCATGTACGCCAGAGAAGAGTTTGTGAACGAAAAAGTACCGACGCTCCGGGAAATATTCGAAACCTTCGGCAGCGAGACCAATTATATGCTGGAGACGAAGGCGCCGGAGACGAACCCGGGCTTGGAGGAAAAGATGATCGCACTGGTTGAAGAATTTAGACTAGCCGATCATGTTGTTGTACAGTCCTTCAGCAAGAGCAGTCTGCGGAAAATTCACAAGCTGAACGCGGATGTCGAGCTTTTCCAATTGATGTGGTACAACACGCCGGCATTCATAAGCAGTTCTGCGCTTCAGGATATCAGCTCGTATGCATCGGGAATCGGCTTGAATTTCCAGCAGATCAACCCTTCCTATATTCAGAAGGTAAAAGGGGCAGGGCTTCTCGTTTACGCTTATACCGTCAATTATCAGATCAATATGGAGAAGGCGGTTAATTGGGGTGTAGATGGCGTACATACCGATTATCCGGATCGATTCAACGAGGTGCTGCAGCAGCTTTCGGAAAATTAGGGCTGAATGTACATTCACATAATACTAGCTTTAGCTGGGCAAATTACAGCAAAAACGATATTTTGCTGGAGGCTGTCTAAATGGGCAATGACACGGCGGTAACGTTATTCCGTGATGCCAAGCTTCGCAAGCTGCTGGTCAGCACCGGCTTAAGCTGGCTGTTCGATGCGATGGATGTCGGACTTGTCTCGTTTATAGCCGCCGCATTAAGCGTAGAATGGGGACTGGGAGCTCAGCAGATCGGACTAATGGCCGCTATTAATTCTGTGGGCATGGCTGTGGGCGCAGCAGTTGCAGGTTCGCTTGCAGACCGCTACGGCAGACGCTCGATCTTGCTATGGACGTTGTTGATCTTCTCGGTCGCCAGCGGCTTGTCAGCACTGGCAGCGAGTTTTGCAGTGTTATGCGTCTTGCGTTTTATTGCCGGCTTTGGTCTTGGCGGAGAGCTGCCGGTTGCTTCTACGCTCGTATCCGAGTCAGTGCCGGTTAAGGATAGGGGACGAGCCATCGTGCTGCTGGAGAGTTTCTGGGCGGGCGGTTGGATTCTAGCGGCGTTAATCGCTTATTTCGTTATTCCCCGCTATGGCTGGAGAATGGCCTTCGCGATCGGAGCCGTTCCAGCCTTGTATGCCTTATACTTACGGAAAGCCGTTCAGGATTCCTCGCGTTTCTTACGGCAAGCCGGAACTAAGCTAAGCTTCCGTGATCGGATGAACTCTGTATGGTCAAGTCCTTATCGAAAATCAACTGCTGCGTTATGGGTGCTTTGGTTTACTGTTGTTTTCTCTTACTATGGCATGTTTCTGTGGCTGCCAACCGTTATGGTATTGAAGGGCTTTGGTCTGCTGAAAAGCTTCCAGTATGTATTAATCATCACAATTGCCCAGTTGCCGGGCTACTTTACGGCTGCATACTTTATCGAAAAATATGGCCGTAAATTCGTCCTGGTGACGTATCTGGCAATGACCGCAGTCAGCGCGATATGGTTTGGAACAGCGAGCTCGGAAGCGATGCTTGTAACGGCAGGAATCTGTCTATCCTTCTTCAATCTGGGCGCTTGGGGTGCAATGTATGCCTATACGCCAGAACTGTATCCGACCTCGATCCGGGCAACAGGCGTTGGCTTTGCCGCAGCGATCGGAAGGGTAGGGGGCGTCATCGGCCCTTATCTCGTCGGGGTGCTGGTTGCAGCAGGCGTTCCGTTAACAGCTGTGTTTATCGTTTTTTTCATAGCGATTCTTGTTGGCGCGGTGACGGTATTACTATTCGCACCCGAAACGAAAGGCATCGACCCCGACCGGCATATATGAAATGAACAGAAGCCCGTCCCTAGCGGATTAACCGCAGGGGCGGGCTTCTGTTATTGCGATTGCATCGTTAAGCTTTTAATTTTATTCCATTCGGCCAGATGGCTTTGCAGGTTCACAAGCAGCGAGTCGATGCCGCTAAGCAAAGCTTGTCTCTCCTCAGCGCTTAGTTCTTGAAACGAATGCAGCGCCTCCGGCAGCAGAGCCGAATGGGGAGGGAGTGCGGTAAGCAATTGCTGAAGCTGCTGTGCGATGAGCGGTGAATTTGCCTCTGAAACCGCTGAAGGGCCGGGAGCTGAGGTAGTAATGTCCATCTGCAGCAATTCCAGCTTGCCTGTCTCCGGTTTGCTTGCTTCTGGCTTGCTCGCATCCGGTTTGTCAGTTTCTGAATGGCTTGGATTCGATTTCGGTTTAGGTTTCGCTTCCGCAGGCTGTTTTGCTTTCTCGGCCTTGTTATGCTGAATCGTATACCAGGTTTCCAGCAATCCTGGACCTGACTTGTAAAGCAGCTTGTCCTTCGTAGAAGGCGTAATCTCGCTGTCTTTAAACAGCTTGGCGATTTTTTTGACGTCGCTTACCGGCATTTCGTCCCGTGCCATGATAAGCGCAAGCGGATCACGATGCTCCATTGGCAAATCCTTAAGCGGCAAGAGCTGGTCCTCAGTCAGTTTATCCTTACGGATTTCCGTTCCGC
The DNA here is from genome assembly GCF_014641555.1 of Paenibacillus radicis (ex Gao et al. 2016). Taxonomy (GTDB): domain Bacteria; phylum Bacillota; class Bacilli; order Paenibacillales; family Paenibacillaceae; genus Pristimantibacillus; species Pristimantibacillus radicis. The sequence goes on along the minus strand of NZ_BMHY01000004.1, from coordinate 502,194 downwards.
TGACGATAAGCTTTTTCACCGCATTGCTGAATTTCAGCAGTTCGCATTTGTTTTTAATATAGCTCTCTGGCTTGCCGAGCTTGCTGGATAAAAACTTCGTCGAGCTGCTGAATTTCGGATCGTTAAGCAGCTTATGGAACGCCTCCGCTTCTTCAATGGGAGAGAAGCCTTCCCGCGTCAAATTTTCCGCGATTTGCTCCAAGTAAATATCCAGCTCGTTGGTCACCGTCGAGACAATGCATGGAATGGCAGGACGGCCGAGCGTCTTACACGCTTTATAGCGTCTGTTGCCATATATAATTTTGTACCGGCCGCCTGCGGTTTCTCTTACTTTAATAGGAGAAAGCAAGCCGAGCTCGTCTATGCTGTTCATTAGTTCCTGCAGCGCTTCTTCGTCGAATTGGTACCGGGGCTGCTCCGTATCTTCGTCAATTAAATGAGTGGCAATTTGAACAATATCCATCGTTATCCTCCTATCGGCTGAATAGCCTGCAAAGCGGCAGGCTCGTAAACACGACTGTTCTATTATAGCATGAATGCTGGAAAATGGAGGGCTGCGATGTTCATAACTGCAGCAGCAAAGAGGAGTGGAGCGGCAGCTTAGCATCAATTTGTTAATGCCTCTAATAATTAGCGGCATTTAAAATTCGGGAAAATACTATCATCACACAATTTTCCCGTACGAAAGAAGAAACAAAATGTAAAAGTGCAGGCTGATGAGCGTTAAAAGCTCCTAAACAGCGTTCAAAATGCAAAAGTGCATTTGAAATCGCTATATTTTACGATGCGGGGCCTTTTTAGGCCAATCAAAATGCACTTTTGCATTTTGATACCATAGATCATCGAAAATGCGGCTGACAACATGCAGATTTACATTTTGATTCGCTAATTCCTTCTTCACTGGTTTATTTTCCATATTAAGGATTGTTTAACTTGGCTAATAGATTTCTAAGGAGCGGGGTAGTACAATAGGGTGCAATAGACTTTGAAGGAGGCGCCGGCATTGTCCATCCGCTTTCGGCTGCTGCTGTCGTTCATGTCGGTAGTCATCGTGTCCGTAATCGTGTTCGCGCTGGCGGCATATTCGCTGTCGGTTGCGGTAACCGGAGATTTCCGCAGCATCAGCGGGTTTTATAAAGTACACTATGCGGTTCATCCGCTTTCCGATGAAGAAGACAGCTTGTTCATCGATCTGAAATATTTGGCCAAACATGATCCAATGCGTCTGAAGGAGACGCTGCTGCTCGAAGACTACGATCAGCAGTTGAAGATGGTGCAGGCGGGTCTTGTCGTTCGTGACGACGAGCGCATTTTATATCAAACGCCAACGCTCCATGATGTTGATTTAATAGGAGCGCTGCCCGCATACGATCTGAACAACCGTTCTATCCGCAATACGATGAATGTGGGCAATCGTTTTTTTTCCTACGCCAAATTCGATTTTTATTTCTCTCCTGAAGAGCAGGGCAGCATCTTTGTTATCAGGGAACGCAGCCCATTCGCAGAGGTGATTCGCACGCTGCTGCCGATACTAATCGGAATGCTGGCTGCCATTTTACTGCTGACCGGCTGGCTGTTGTACCGCTATGTAACACGTAAAATCATTAAGCCGCTCGATGCGCTTCGGCGATCTGCCGAGCATATTACCGAAGGAGACTTAACGTTCCAACTGCATTCGAGCTCTCGTGATGAGGTGGGGCAGCTCGTGCTGACCTTTGACCAAATGCGCAGACAGCTGTATGATTCCGTTCAACTGCAGCTCCATTACGAGGAGAACCGGAAGCAGCTGCTCTCGAACATTTCGCATGATCTCCGGACACCGATAACGACAATTAAAGGTTATGCGGAGGGCATTCGTGATGGGGTAGCGAATACACCGGAAAAGCTGGACAAATACGTAGGAGCCATCCACACTCGGGCATCGGATATGGAGCAACTGGTGGACGAGCTGCTGCTCTACTCTAAGCTGGACTTGAACAAGGAACCGTTCTCGTTCGAGCAGCTAATGCTGCTTCCGTTTCTGAAGAGCGTCGTGGAGGAGCTTGCGATCGATTTCGATAACGAGCGGGTAGTGGTCAGCTGGCTGGCAACGGGGAAAGACGAGTTCTTTGTTCTTGCAGATCGGGAAAAGCTCAAGCGTGTCGTCGTTAATCTGCTCAGCAATTGTCTGAAATATATGGTCAGCCAGCCTAAGCGGATTACGATCGGAATGGAAGAAAAGGACGGCTTTGCCATCGTGCAGATTAAAGACAACGGTCCTGGTATTCACCCTGATGCACTGCCGCATATTTTCGAGCGGTTTTACCGGGAAGAGCCTTCTCGCAGTAAGGCAGCGGGAGGCAGCGGTCTTGGACTGGCAATAGCCAAACAAATTATTGAAGGGCATGGCGGGGAGATTGGGGCAGAAAGCTTGCCTCAGCAAGGAACGACTATTTATTTTACGTTAAAAATTTTCGAGGATCGCCGGTGATGCAGCTATGAAACGGATATTAATTATAGAGGATGACCCCTATATCGCAGAGCTTCAACGTGACTATTTTCTATTGCATGATTTTACAGTGGACATGTCGCATGACGGCCGGGAAGGATTGGCGTTAGCATTAAGCGGAAGCTACCAGCTAATCATTCTGGATCTTCAGCTCCCGGGCGCGGACGGATTTGAAATATGCAAGCAAATAAGGGAGAAGCTTGATGTACCCGTATTAATTGTTTCGGCCAAAAAAGAAGAGGTGGATAAAATCCGCGGCTTCGGCCTAGGCGCAGACGATTTCGTAACGAAGCCGTTTAGTCCTAATGAGTTGGTTGCGAGGGCAAAAGCCCATTTATCACGTTATGAACGGTTCACAGACAGTAAAAAGGAGCCTGAGCGCATCGATATCCGGGAGCTGTCGATCGATAAATCGGCACGCCGGGTCTTCCTGCACGGCAAAGAAATTGCTTTAACCGCAAAGGAATTCGAGGTGCTGGCTTTTATGGCAGCAAATCCGAACCGTGTATTCAGCAAAGAGGGTTTGTTTGAAAAAATATGGGGGATGGAATCGACCGGCGACATCGCGACGGTAACGGTTCACGTCTCGCGCATTCGCGAGAAGATCGAAGCAGACCCGTCTAACCCGCAATTCATCGAGACCGTATGGGGCGCCGGATATCGTTTTACCGTTTGATCGCGCTTCTTGTTTGAACAAAGTTATGAGCTTGTTTATAAAAAGTTTATACATCTTTATGCTCCGTTTTAGAGTGTTGTTCTATGATTGATGCAGTAACCGAACAACACTAAGAGCGAGAGGAAGAGATAAAGATGAATAGAATTCAGCGGAAAACGGCAATTGCAGCATTAACAGCAATCATAGGCGGAGGAGCGCTGCTCCCCTTTCATATGACAACAGTCTCGGCAGCAGGAGCCGCGCCGCAGTCCATCGTCGCTTCGTTCAACCTGCAGGTCGACCAAGCCATACAGCATCTGGTGAAAAAAGGTGTGCTTCAAGGCTATGAGGACGGCAAGCTGAGAGCTGAGAAGGATGTAACAAATGCTGAGCTTGTGAAAATGATTGTCTTGACGCTTGGTTCGGCGCCTGAAGCTTCGGAATCAGGCAAATGGTATAAGAAATATGTGGATAAAGCCGTCGCGACAGGCCTTATTACAAATGAAGAGAGTATCCAGCCAAATCAGTTGGCTGACCGGGGAGAGGCGGCTGCAATGATTGCCAAAGCGCTGCAGCGCGACGTCAACTCGGTCCGTTATTGGATGGATGGCATTGGCATCGGCCAAACGAAGCTGACTCGTGGAGAAGCCGCACAACTGCTCGTCTTGTCTGAGCAAGCGATCCGTAAGGAAACGGCTCAGATCCAATCGATCAAGGCGCTTAATGCCATTACGTTCGAAGTCACATTTGATGCACCGCTCACGCTTGCCGACGAGGAAACAGCGGCTGCGACCGAGAACTTTGCATTCGATAACGGACTAAAGCTTAACAATCAGCCTCGACTGAAGACGGGCTCAATCGCTACTTACATCGTACCGGTTCAAACAATGAAAGCTGATACGATGTACACATTGAACTATAAAGGCAAGCAAACGTTCAAGGTCGATTCCAGCAGCCAAAAAATGAAACTAAACGCTACACGACAAGTGGCGTCGGATACGTTTGAAGTCGATTCTTTCCGTATTGACGGTGTGATTGATTACGGCTACCTGATCTCTGCTTATGCAGGCGGACGCGGTGCCAATGCGGTGGTAATGGGCGAGAACAATACGCTGGATGGCAAACCGATGCAAATCATTTCTTCATTGGCTTCACGGCAAGCCGTGTTAACGCCTGAAGGCGGGGAGCCGATGACGGTCAATTATGTCGGCTTCACACAATCGACGGACGGCAAGCAAGAACCAAAATTCAGGCTTCCAGCAGGAAAGACGCTGCAGCCTGGCATGAAATACTCCGTTTCGTCGGATTGGTTCACACTCGCCAATGACAGTTTTGTAGCGGGAACAATCGAACCGCTTGTAATTGATTCCGTATCGCAGGCTGATTCCGCGACTTTGAACGTTACGCTCAAGGCCGATCCGATGGATGAATTGTTCGCTTACCGTTCCATCCAATTAAAAGGCTCAGATGGAACAACTTTAACCGCTCAATACAAAGTGCAGTCGCGCAAAGGCGCCATTGGCATATTTGAGATTCAGAACGGCGGCAAGCTGGCTGCCGGCCTATCGTATGAAGTAACTCCTGTCGGCAGCTGGGCTACAGCAAGCGGAGTTTCATTCACAGCTAACTAATCCTTACAATTAAAAGGAGCAGAGGATTTTCCTCTGCTCCTTTACTATTTAAGCCGTTATGAGACAGTTAGCCGCAGTTTTTCTAATAATTTTAATATTCGCCATCTGCGCTTTTTGTTGAAAGATTTCAATCTGATAGAAAGGAGCGGCAAGCGCAGGCAGGGTAAGAGCTTCCTGTATCCAATCTATCAGCATCTGCTAGGTTCCGGCAAGACGAAGATCCTCTGCTGCGGAAAAGAGTCAATATCGGCTATAAAACAGCTTGTTTATCGACAAATGTACCAATTGCAGCATCAGAACGTTTGACATGCTTCGCAATATCGCGTGTGTACAATCTATCCTATATCGCAAGGTGATGAAGGGAGAGGTACGAATATGCGTAAAAAACGGAATCTGCAATGGTTCGTTTATGTGCTTTGTGCAGCCTTACTCACGACTTTAGGTATGCAATTTCCGGATCCATATAGCAAGTCGGCGGCTGGTCAGCCGCAAGAGGTTTCATTAGCAGCTTTCCTGGATCAGGAATGGCTGTCCCCGCTCCAATTGGAATCATCGATTGACAACTTCACATTCTCAGCGCCCCAGCAGGAGAAAAGACCGTCTGTACATATAGCAAGTAGTTCTGATGAAATCGCTTCGTCAGCTTCAACTAAAGCGCAAGATACCAATGATTTGCCTGCGGAGGCACCAGATGGGGCTGGCAATGGTGCTTTAAGCGACCTTCCTGCCAACAACGAGGCTTCAAGCAACCTGCCAGACGACGAGGCAGCAAACAGCGTGCCTGTCATTGCCCCGCTGCCGCTTGATCCCGTCTATGAAGTGACTGCGCATTACTTGAACATCCGCTCAGAGTCCAATGCCGATTCGGACATCGTTCAGGTCGTCAAGCAGGGAACAAAGCTTGTTATCGATCGTCCGCTTGATAACGGCTGGGTCGCCCTCAAAGACGGAGGCTTCGTGCATGGCCGCTATGTCAAAGAGCTCCAGCAGGCAATCTTAGCGACGGAAACTCCGGAACAGCGGCAGCGAGTAATCGAACAAGCCTTCCTGCGCAATGAGGATACGTTACGGATTGCGATTCCGCAGCCGCTTCCGGAGGAGAAGGAAACGGAACCAATCAAGCCATCTTCTATTGTCGGTGCCGATTCCGGTCTGTCTGAATCGCATATTGCCGAGATTCTCGATAATACGGCGCTGGCCGGGCAGAATCTGGAGCAAGCGATACTAAAAATCGAAGAGGAATACGGCATTAATGCCTATTTCACTATCGCTGTCATGAAGCTTGAGAGCGGCAATGGCAAAAGCAAGCTGGCGAAAAATAAAAATAATTTATTCGGCTTAAACGCTACCGGCAGCAATCCCCATAACCGGGCATTCACCTTTGAGACAAAGGGTGACAGCGTACTGAAGTTCGGGCAGCTGCTGTCCAAAAACTATGTGAACAAAGGCTATACGACCGTTGAGAAGATCGCCCGCAAATATTGTCCCGCAAACCCGGAATGGCCCAATCTGGTGCTCAAGATTATGAAAAGCGACTTTAAGAAATTGTAATCCCGGCTGAAGCTGCTGGGGACAACAGTCCGGAACGCTTGACTTCATTGTAGAAAGCTTCGAACTGCTCGAAGTCCAGCTGTTGGGCGGAATCGGAGAGAGCGGCAGCCGGATTCGGATGCACCTCGACCATAACGCCGTCAGCGCCTGCTGCAAGAGCAGCTTTGGCGCAAGGCGCCATAATTTCTTTGCGGCCGGTAGAATGGGTCACATCGACCAATACCGACAAATGAGTCTCCAGCTTGAGCAATGGAACCGCCGAAATATCGAGTGTATTGCGCGTCGCCCGTTCGTAGGTGCGGATACCTCTTTCGATAAGCATGACGTTTTTGTTTCCGCCGTACAAAATATATTCCGCAGCATGCAGAAATTCATCCAGCGTAGCCGACAACCCGCGCTTGAGCAGAATCGGCGTGGACAATCGTCCGGCTTCTTTCAACAGCTCGAAGTTATGCATGTTTCTAGCGCCGATCTGAATAACGTCGATATAATCGCCAGCCAGCTCCAAATGTCTAGGATCGACGATTTCGCTAATGGTAATTAAGTCAAACTCATCGGCAACCTCTTTCAGCAGCTTCAGCCCGTCAAGGCCGAGGCCCTGGAAATCGTAAGGGGAGGTTCTTGGCTTGAAGGCACCGCCGCGAAGGACGTTAACGCTTGTTTTTTTCAACAGTGATGCGACAGAACGAAGCTGCTCGTAGCTTTCCACGGAGCAAGGGCCGGCGATCATCGCCGGTTGTCCGCCCCCAATGATGGTAGACCCGAGGTGAATCGATGTATTTTCCGCTTGTTTGCCACGGCTGACGAGTAGATGGTTGTAGCTCATGTCTGAACAACTCCTTATTGTTTTGTGTAAAATTGGACGCAAAAAAGGCTCCTCTCCGCAAGGGACGAGAAGCCGTGGTACCACCCTAATTAGACCGGCTAGCCTTGAGCTCTAAGGCGGCGCGCGATCTCACTTTAATCTCTTTAACGCAGAGAATACGGGGAGCTCTACTGCAAGCCGCAATGGACTTGCCTTCAAGTTCCGGCTCGGGAGTGAACTTCGGCCAGGACATTCGCTCGGCGGCTCTCAATCGGTGGCGCACCGTCCCTGTCAGGAATGTAACCTTGCTTACTCTCTCCGTCATTGCCTGTCAATGCTATTCGAATAACGCTTGATTAAGGAGCATTCTATACCCTTTTTTCACGAACTGCAAGTTTTTTTATTTATGCTTGTTTGCAGGGAGCAATCATTACGGATTGACAATAACTCACCTGTCATGTAACATATGACGAAGTGAAAAAGATTAATTTGTGAACACAGTTCATGTCTCGTATAACCCCGCATATTGAAGCAAGAAGGGCGGGGGTCCTACAGGGAGCCTTAACTTCCTAACTGCGAATGATCGGAGAGAGCCGCCAAGCGGTTCGTCCCGCCGCGGTTAGGTTTTTTTGCGTTTTTATAGAGGCATGGACGCCTAGACAGGAGGAAATTTAACCCCATGAAATACTTTGTATCCGTCTTAGTGGGCGCCATGAGCTATGGCATTCTTTCGACAATCGTCGTACACGCCTACGACCGCGGGTTTACGTTAGGCGAGGTGGTAGGCAGCCAGCTCTCATTCGGCTTTTTGCTGGCGTGGCTGTTGGCAGCCTTTATCAAGCTCAAGCAAAAACGCGGCACCATTACTGGCGGTATGCCTGCTAATCCGCCCGCAGCGTGGCGGAAGCTGGAATGGAAGCACAAGCTGCTTCTGGTACTGGCAGGTACGCCTTCCGCGGTGACCGGCTTGCTTTATTATCACTCGCTCAAATATATACCGGCATCGCTTGCTATCATTATGTTATTCCAATTCACTTGGATTGGTGTCGTCTTGCAAGCCATTATTCAGCGCAAACGGCCAAGCAGGGTGATCTTGCTTGCACTTGTCGTTTTATTGATCGGTACGGCGTTAGCTGCAGGATTGGCGGCTCCCGGAGGGGCGCAATTCAATATGACGGGCATGGGGCTTGGACTGTTGTCAGCCATCAGCTACTCGCTCATGATTTTGTTCAGCGGCAAAGCCGTGCCGGATGCACATCCGGCTTATCGCAGTGCATGGATGAGCACCGGATCGGTGGCTTTGGTGTTCATTCTGTTTCCTCCGCATTTTCTATTCAACGGGCATTTATTCGAAGGGCTGCTGCTGTTTGGAGCGCTGCTTGGATTATTCGGGGCCTTTATACCGCCGCTGTTGTACGCGATAGGCATTCCTCATATCGGGGAAGGCATGGCCAGCATTCTTGGCGCAGCCGAGCTTCCGGTGGCCGTCCTGCTGTCGACATTCGTCCTGCATGAGCATGTTAGCGGACTTCAATGGGCCGGTGTTGTGCTGGTGCTCGCCGGAATTGCCTTGCCTGAATGGATGAAACAGAAGCAACAAAAGCAACGGCATACGGGGCCGCATTCCCTTCAGGCTTAGCTGGTAAAATCTCCCGTATACCGCACTACTGCGCGGTTTTACACCGTTTTTTAAGGCAGAAAGGTCAAAGATTTGGCAAAACACCCTCAAACATCGTATAGTTAATACTATAAAGTTTTTATTGATTGATTTGAGAAGCGCTTGAAAGGGGTATTACGTATTATGAGCGAGCTGGTCAACTATGGCATTACACTAACTGCAAACGCTGTTCATGCGAAGCAATTCGAGAAAAAATTCCGCGGTTACAATCCGGACGAGGTGGACGATTTTCTTGATGAAATCATAAAGGATTATAGCCGGATGCAGGATTTGATTCTCAAATATGAAGCGGATCTCGCCGCTATTCATGTTGAGCTGTTGAAAAACAAGGAATCATACGATCAATTTATGATTAAACGCCGGATCGAAGATCTGGAAATGAAAGTGTTTGGTGAGAAAAGAGAGCTGCTGCGCCCGCGGGTGTAAGCAAGTCTTCTGCAAGCAATAGCTGCAAACAAAGAGGCTGTCTCGACTGGCGTATTCACGCCAAGCCGAGACAGCCTCTTTGTTTGATCGAATCATATTCGGATTGGCCATTGTATATTGGCGTAACGGTATTCGTTACAGCGACGTAATGATCTTATCAATCATGCCGTACTCGATTGCCTCCTGAGCAGACATGAAGTAATCACGGTCCATATCACGGTCGATCCGCTCCAGCGGCTGGCCCGTCCGTTCGGCGGCGATCCGGTTCAATCTGGCGCGGATTTCTAGTATCCGTTTGGCACTAATGGCGATATCGGAGGCTTGCCCCTGTACGCCGCCATGCGGCTGATGAATCATAATTTCGCTGTTGGGCAGCGCGAAGCGATTGCCTTTTTCGCCCGCCAGCAGTAGAATAGCGGCAAAGGAAGCGGCCATGCCGATACAGATCGTATGAACGGGCGGCTTGATGAATTGCATCGTATCGTAGATAGCGAAGCCAGCTGTCGTCGAGCCTCCCGGACTGTTAATGAATAGGGAGATCTCTTTTTCAGGGTCTTCTGCAGCTAAGAACAACATTTGCGCAATGATGCTGTTTGCGGTCTGGTCATCGATGGCGGACCCTAAGAAAATGATCCGGTCTTTCAGCAGGCGGGAATAAATATCGTAGGAGCGTTCGCCGTTTTTCGTTTGCTCCACCACATAAGGGACATATGAACTCATCTGACATTCCTCCAGGTTCGTTATTGTCTTTCCCTAGGAAGACGATTAAGTGACGGGGCAGGATACGGTCTTTTACGAAAAAAATCCGGTCCATTTATTTTAAGTTCTGGCGTATCTTTTGAAGCAGTTAAATCGTTTACTGAATAAGGGGGTGCTGGAATGAACGGATGGATTCAAGCTGAACTTGAAAAGCCTGTTGTTCAGCCGGACGAGGAAACAACGAAGCTGCTGGATGCCGCATTACGGCGATATTGCATGGCGATTACCGCTTCCCGTCAGGAAGCTGAGGATTTGGCACAGGAGACTTGGCTGAAGGCAATCGGCAAGATCTATGGCGAGGGTCATGCGAATGCGGAAGCTTATCTGCTGCGCATTGCACGCACGACATGGGTAGACCGGGTTCGGAGAAAAGCAAGAATTACCCGATTGGAACCAGATAGCCATGTGGCTGATGTGAGGGCGGAGGATGATTTCGTCGAGATCGAAGCGGTATTGCAGGTGCTTCAGAAGCATTTGTCTCCTTTGCAGCTGCTTGTATTCGTTCTGCGGGAAGCGATGGGGTATTCCATTGATGCTGCCGCAAGCCTTCTTCAGACGAGTACGGGTGCCGTGAAAGCCGCACTGCACCGGGCCCGCAGATCGGTTTCCGCCATTCGGAAGGAGCTTCTAAACGAAGGGCTGCCGGAATCGAAGGAAGAGGGGATGAAGCTCTACATTCGTTCACTGGCTGCTGCATACCAGTTGAACGATGTTCAAACGCTGATCTCACTCGTTCAACACGATGCTTCACACGCAGCCATTGCAGTTGGCGTCATGCAGAATAAGGCGCTGCAGCTGCAGCAGGCTAGACAAGAGCAAGCAGTATTGCAGCTTACTGGTCCTGGTAGTGTTGATTCCTTCAGTCTTATGATGGCTGCTTAGTCGGACTTGCATTGAAAAATATAATCGAACTCTCAAATTTTCTATTAGATTAATTCCGATGGGAATGGTAAGTTATAGAAAATGATGCAAGGGAGTGTAGAGATATGAGTAAACCGCTAGTCGTAATCGTCGGTGCAGGCTCTGGAGTAAGTGCAGCAGTGGCCCGCAAATTCGGAGACAACGGATTTCGCATCGGGCTTGTTGCGCGCAGGGAATCGTCGCTGGAGGAGCAATCCAGTGCGCTTAAGGAGCAAGGCGTTGAAGCTTTTGGTGTAACCGGAGATGCCGGGAACCCAGCTTCCATCGCCGAAGCGTTCCGAGTCATCAGGGCGCATCATGGAGAACCGGATGTTCTTGTCTATAACGCAGCCGTCATCTCGTCCGGACAGCCTTCGGAGCTTGAGGAAGAGCGATTGATCGAGGAATTCAAGGTCAATGTCGTAGGCGCCTTGTCCAGTGTCCGGCAAGTTGCTCCTGGATTCGTCGACCGCAAGGAAGGCACGATCTTGATTACAGGCGGCGGTTTCGGTATTTATCCGAATGCTGCTTACTCCGCTTTATCAATCGGCAAAGCGGGTGTCCGCTCATTCGCTTATTCGCTGGCGGAGGAATTGAAGCCGCATGGCGTGTACGTTGGCACCGTTACGATCGGCGGCTACGTCGCGAAGGACACGTTCTATGATCCGGATGTGATTGCAGAGAAGTACTGGCAGCTGTATCAAAATCGTGATGAAGTGGAAATCGTATTCTCGCAACCGTAAGGGAACAATTCCGTCATGCAGCGCCGGGAGCGGCTTGGCGGACCATAGCATCAGCCAGTTTACTGGCTGATTTTTTTTGCGTTGAGCGGCAAAATGACAAACAGCGCTGCCGCCCGGCAACGCTGTTCACCTCTAGACTCCTATTTGCAGAAGCTCGCGGATATCCTGCTCCGATAGTGCGGATAGCGCTTCTTCGCCAGGTTGTACAAGATTATCCAGCAAGTTCAGCTTCTTTTGCTGCAGCTCGTACATTTTCTGCTCGACGGTTCCTTGCGAGATCAGCCGGACGACTTGGACGACGTTTTTCTGCCCCATGCGATGGGCACGGTCGGCAGCCTGCTGCTCCACAGCCGGATTCCACCATAAATCATACAGAATGACGGTATCTGCTCCTGTCAGATTCAGACCGGTTCCGCCTGCTTTGAGCGAAATGAGAAACAAGTCTCGTTCGCCTTCGTTGAATCGGTTGCATAGCTCAACCCGATCTGCAGCTGGCGTCTGTCCATCAAGATAAAAGAACGGCATACCCGTTGAAGAAAGCTCGCGGCCAATAATGCTCAGCATGCCAGTAAACTGCGAGAAAATAAGCAAGCGGCGACCGGAAGCCCGGCACTCCTCAATTAATTCAAGCAATTGCTCCAGCTTGGCAGAGCCGCCAGCATAGTCTTCGACAAACAGGGCGGGGTGGAGACATAGCTGACGAAGCCGGGTCAATCCGGCTAAAATCTTAATTTTGTTGCGCTCAAACGTTTTATCATTCAAATGCTTAAGCGTATCTTGCTTGAGCTTGGCCAAGTAGGCGGCATACAGCCGCTTCTGATCCGGCAGCAGCTCGGATACTTGCTGCGTTTCGATTTTTTCCGGCAGTTCCTTCAACACGTCAGCTTTCCGTCTGCGCAGCAGAAACGGCCGTATGCGCTTCGCAATAAGCTCCGGCGACATGTCGTTAAACGTCTTGCGGTCCGGCAGCAACGCTGGAAATACAGCTTCGAAGATCGACCATAGCTCCTCCAGCCGATTCTCGACCGGCGTGCCGGAGAGAGCGAAGCGGTAATCGGCATTCAGCAGTTTGACGGCCTGCGCGGTTTGCGTCAAATGATTTTTGAAAAACTGTGCTTCATCGACAATTAGCGTATGGAATTTTTGCCGCGCATACCGTTCGATATCCATCCGCAGCAGCGGATAAGAGGTAATGAAAATGTCGGCGGCTCCGTCCGAGGCATTGTCGATAAAAGCGAACCGCTCCGCTTTTGTGCCGTCTGCGACGATGACGTTGATCTCAGGAGCGAACCGCTCCAGCTCGTTGCGCCAATTGTAGACGAGGGAAGCGGGGCAGACGATCAGCGCCGGCTTCTTCTCCTCGCGAATATGTGGAATGACGGAGAGCAGATACGCGATGCTTTGTACCGTTTTCCCCAGTCCCATATCATCGGCTAATATCCCCCCGAAACGATAATGCGCCAGCGTCTTCATCCACTGGAAGCCAAATTTCTGATACTCCCTTAGTGTCGCGTTAAGCCCGTCCGGAAGCTCAAATTCGAAATGATCCGGGTTACGCAGATGTTCCAGCAGCTCTCGCAGGTTTTTATCGAGCTTGACGACGCCTCCGGCCGATGTATCGGCATCAATGAGCGGAAGGCCGCGGACGATCGGCAGACGAACACCGTTGCCGTCCAAATCGCCGGAGCGTATGCCCACCTCGTTCAATACGCGAATCATCGCAAGCAGCTGCTCCTGCTCAAGCGGCATTAAAGCCCCGCTCGGCAGCCGGTAGTAGCGGCGTTTCTCCTCCACAGATTGAATAACCTCGCGAATTTCTGACTCTGGAATACCGTCTATCGAGAAGGTGAACTGCAGCCAGTGCATACGTTCATCGGAGCGAACCGATATTTTCGGAGGAATGGAACCCGTATGCAGCCTGATCTTGACGGCTGTCGTCGCATATACTCTCAGCAACTTCTCCAATTGCGGAACGATATGATAGAGAAAGTGATATTCCGTTTCTTCTTCGGCTGTGACGTAGCCGCTTTCGGTCTTCAGGAAGCCGCTACCATCCATCAGCTCTAATATCCGCCGTTCCTGCTCACCGTCGCGCATCAGTATGCGGTCGGTGGATCGGGAGCGGCCGGAATCCGCCTCCAGCGGATTAATGACGATTTCCCCATAGTGGAATTCAAGCGCCGCCAGCAGCCGGTCCTTTACGCGGTCGAGGAACAGCTTCGCTTTAAGCGGCGTGTGCACAATTTTCTCGGCGACCGGCTCTGCGATATGGACAGATCCCAGCTTCATCAACCCGGGTACGACCTTTTCCATAAAAGGCTCAATAAGCGGAGCGGCAATCTGTACTTGTCCTTTGAATGCACTCTCCAGCATGAGCTGCAGCTCGGACAATCTTGCGAGCTGCTCGGGCGGCAGCTGGAACAGCTCGCCGTCTGCGCCTATGACAGCGCCGTAATCGCCGAGTACGGTTAGCTGCTCCAGTCCGTCGGCTGTCAACTGATAACCTCCGGAATCAGATTGCCGTTCCGACTGGTCGAACTGAAACTTCACAGGCAGTGCCTTATCGCTAACCCGTATACCATCCGCGATACCATAGTCGTGCACAAGTAAAACTCCTGGGGAGCTGGTGAACAAAGGCAGGGCAGCATTCCACCATAATGGCGGAATAAGAAGCATTCGATCATTGCCGGAAGTTGATTTGCGAGTTGTCATGGACGATCCGCGAAGCAGCTGATCCTGCTTGGTAATCTGGATCAATAGCTGCAGGATGGCGTCCTGCTCGGGCCGGAAGCAGTGCTGTTCGGGATCGTAAACGAAGCTTTTCGTAAAGATATAAGGCTGTCTCTGCTCCAGCCGCTTTAGAAAATCTTGCATTTGCTGAACGATGTACAATCGTTTGGGTCCGACTTTCAGCTCAATGCCAAGTACATGCCGGCGATTGCCGTAGGGAACCGTCTGGACGGCAAACTCTACCTCGAGAGGAGTCCGTGTATCAAACAGGCGGCCGGCACCGCTGGCCGGGAGCCGCTTATTTTCAAACAATTGAATGATGCTGTCCGCCGCTTGCTCCTCATCCGTATATCGCGCGGTTAAAGCCGCAGACCGGTCTTCTTGAGGTTCTGGATGAAGCAGCGATGGGAAGGCGCGAACAGGCACGAAGCTTTTTTCCGCCTCGTTATGAAGATGAATTAATAGAGCCGCTATATGTTTGCAATAAGTAGAACGCGAATAAAAGGGCGGGCAATTGCAAGTGGCGTGCACGTCTCCGTTCGTGTCAATCTCCGCGTTAACGCGGTAACGGCTGCCGCCGCCGGCAACCTCGGCTTTGTAATGATGGGAATCGGGGTCGCTCATAATCATAGCGACTTTATGTTGGCTGGCGAAATGCTCACCTTCGTTATAGGCTTCATTTCCGCATAGCAGCTTGATGACTCGTTTGGAAACGATAAAGCTCATGGGGATCAATCTTCCTTCGAAATATGTCGTATAGATACAATGATACCAGAAATAACTCCTAGAGGGACTATGAAAGATAGAACTGTTCGCATGGCCGTTCCCATTGATAAGATGTAACAAAACGCCGCACATACGCGGGGGGTGTTACGGAATGGGAGGGAACAAGATGCGTATCGATGATAAGGTAGCCGCCATTGCGATTTCGATCTTTACGGGCAGTATGGCCAGTGCTGTAATTATTTCATTATTTTCTTTCAATTTTGGAGCTGTACTTATAGTCTGTATGTTTTGTTTTGTGATGACGACTGTAGTCGGCGTACCGCTATCGCTGCTCATTCATGGCATCATTCGGAAAAGCGATTCCTTAACTGCATTTTATCGCATTGTTGTACATATGGTTGCAGGTTATGGAGCTATCGTAATGCTTGAACTATTAATGGGCGTTTCATTCAAAGCAAGCTTAAGCTTGGACGAAGCGATATTTGCATTCTCGGGCGCTATTAACGGACTCGTATATGGTTCTATTTACGAATTGTTTAGACAGAAGTGGGGCAGAGTTGTATAAACTGTGAGTGAGCGGAGCTGCACCCTTTTTCCAGCTTATCTCGTCTAAGATGGGTAATTAACGCAGGATTGAATGGCCGGGGGGATTGGATTGAGAAAATTATGGATCGCTTTATTTGCAGCAGTATTTGTTCTATCGGGGTGCACGGCAACGAGTTCTAAAGGAACAAGTAGCGTTTCGCCATCGCCGACAGCATCTGCAAGCAATGAAACACCGACACCTTCATTAACGCAGACGCCATCACTGGAGCCGTCAGAAACGCCCAAACCTCCCGACAAGCTTGCAGATCTTACTGATCTTTCAAAAGGGATTTTCGCATTTGCCAATCACTCGGGCGACAAGCTGCTTGCCGAATGGGACGGCGGCGGAGAGCCGCCTAAAGGCGATTTAATTGCAATTGGAGATCAAGGCCGCGTCGTTTCCGTTTCGTTTGCAGGGAGTCAGGAAGCTACGGCTGAGGATAACGGAAGACAGACCTCGCAAAACTTCGACCAAAGGAAAGGGTGGCTGTATGAGGTCACCGAAGGCAACGCAACCGATAACGAGAGCTATTTTATTATAGATAAAGGTCTGATTAACGAAAGTATGCTGCTCCCGCTCAGCTTAGCCGATAAGCAGACGGAGTCAGAGACTTTGAAATCTGATATCGAGGAACTTAAGGGCCGCAAAGTTGAATCGGTTTCGCCTTTGCAGCAGATGGGTAATGATCAACGAGCCTATCTCGTGGTATTCGCCCGGGAAGGCGATGATATGCTCGCAAGCCTGGCTTTCAGCAGTGACGAGAAATGGGTGTTTCATGATTTTCCCGCTACCTATGACGAGTTTTCTACATGGCGGGTGGATGACGGGGGCGTCATTGTGGCGGAGCAATTCTCGTTTCTGTTTGCGGCTGCGACAGAGGGCGGCTTTCTTGTCGGCTATAAGTGGATGGGATTTGAAGGGGAAAATGTCGTGTTCCTATCGATTGCAGACGGGAAAGCGACGGAGATTGGGCCTAGCTACGACAGGTACATGTCTCCTATCTAAGGGCATAAAGTTCGTTTGATAAATCTTTTTTATAGACTGTAGCTTTTTTGTAACTTCTTGCAGCCCATGCACGTTATATTCTATATACAAGACGAATATAAATTTACACCCACTTAGAAGGAGCGGCTGTTCCGATGAAAAAATATACGATGTTTGCCCTCGTTGCAATTGTTTGCTTAACCTCTGTAAGTCTAGCTGTAGCCGGAAGCCGTGATTATGCGCCTGTCGTTCAGACACCAAGTATGGAGACTGGTTATGTGGACCGGCTTGTCCATTCAGATAAAGGCTATGCGCTAGATTTCGATTCGATAGAATGGTATGAAGGCGACGCTGCGACGGCCAAGTTCATAGAAAGAGAAGGAGACTCCGGTTTGGACGCTCCGCCGGATGGTTATTATATTATTAACGACGATACATCCGTAAAAACACTCCCTATCGCCGATGACGCTGTCGTTTTGATGCAGATCTATGATCGCACCGGCCATGCCGCAGAGGCGGACATTGTATGGGATGAGCAAATTTCGCTAGCGTCATTTGCCGAGCATTTCAACAAGGACGAATCAATCAAGCTGAAAGATTTCCCTTATCATATCACGGTAAAAGACGGTAAAGTGGTCCGTATCGTACAGCAATACATTCCATAATTTATTCACTTGGCAAGTCTAGCAGGAGCCTTCGATGAGAGGGCTTCTTTTTTATAGGAGGAAATGATAGGGATTTGTAAAATTGGATAAAAACCGTAACCTTCGAGGCGCCTCGTGCGTCTGTAAATGTACGAAGCCTGCAAACGCAGGTGATAAAGGAGGACTTTCCAAATGAAAGCATTCAATCAACCCCATCAACTATTGAAAAAGACACTCGTATTAGGTTTGGCGCTTTCGCTGACGGCTGGTACAGCCGTTATTGCAAAAAGTCCGCTCCATGCAGCAGCAGCTTCCGCAACGGCTAATGGCGCTGTTAATGCCAGCGTTGCAGCTTCCATCTACAAGCAATTCGAAAAATATGTGAGCAAGCCTGCGACATTGGCGAAGGCGCGTGCGTATCTGATTAATAACATTACCCGGGTAAGCAAAACACAGGCGACAATCATGACGCTGCATCTGGAGAATGCACAGCTCGCTCATTTGCCCGCTTTTTCCGAAAAGCTTTACCCGCAAAATATTCAGAAGGAACTGGATAAAGCGTTTCGTAAAAAAGGAATTGAGCTGGATGCGCTAATTGGAGCAACAACGGATGCGAAAACGAAAGCTCTGCTAATCGAAGCCAGAGACAAGGGATATAAGCTGGAGACGAGCGAGGGGATGTATTACCCGGTCATGCATTATCAGAGCTTTAAGCAATTCCAGAGCCATATCAACAAAGATATAGCGTCTTATATTGATTTAATGGCGGTCGCTTCCAACAAACCTGTAGCTTTCGATGGTGCCATTGTAATCGGGTGGGATGATCTGATCTCACGTACGACAGCGTTGGAAACTTTTCTGAAGCAGTATCCGAAATCGAACCGGGCGAAGGTTGTTAAAGAGCATTTCCAGCTTCTGAAATCCCGGACGTTTTACGGCGCGAGCAATACACCGGTCTATGACAGCTTTGGTCCAAAAGGCGAGACAGCCATTAATCCTAAAGTTCGAGCGGCCTATGAGGCAGCGGTCAATAAAGGCAACGGCGGCAGCGTGTTCCTCTCTTCGATACAGAGCCTGCTGAAGCTGTTGGATGCCAGCAATAACTTGCAAACCCCGGAAATAAATCGTTTTCTGGAGAAACAGGTGGAATAGTTTAATAAATCTGTTCCTGAGAGTAGGAAATGCGAATCCGCGCGTCGAAACCATACACAGACATTTAATTTCGACATAGGAGCGTGAACGCTAATGTTTTTGCACTTTCTTCATCATATGGAACATAAAATAGCATTTCTGGATTTGGCGAATCGGGTGGCACGGGCTGACGGCTTCGTAAACAAGAAGGAAAAGGACCACATCCGGCTGTTTATGGATGAGATGAACATCTCGGAAGCGGACTATCAGTGCCAGGATCATCGGGACGTTAAAGAAATCATCGGGAATTTAAAGGATGAACAAGTGAAGCGTATTTTTTTCGCAGAAATATTGCTGCTGGTATTCGCCGATGGGGATTACAACGACGATGAGAAGCAGCTGGCGAGAAAGCTGCAGGAGCTGTTCGGTTTATCCGAGGAAACCTATGAATCGTTCAAAAATTGGGTGATCCGCATGGATCAGCTGAAAATCGAAGGCTTGAAATTAATATTGGCGTAAAAGCTGACAGATAGAGGGCGCATGCCCTCTATTTTTTTATGCCTGCAACGGGTTATTTTTACGATTGTCCGTTTCATATCCTATATCATCCGCAAATACCGTCGATCCTTGTCCACCGGAGATGTTACAGCGATGAAGGGGGTGGGAGATGCACTTCCAGCTAAGCGAGGAAACGGAAATGTTGCGGGCGGCTGTTCGTGTCTTCGCGGAGAAGGAGCTTGCGCCCTTCGCGCGGGAGCGGGATGAACGTGGCGTTGTGGAGCGGAAAGTTTGGGAAAAGATGGCGGGCATGGGGCTGACAGCGATCCCGCTGGAGGAGCAATACGGCGGAGCTGGCGGCAATATGCTTGACTATGCAATTGTGCTGGAGGAGCTGGCAGCCGCCTGTCCTTCTTCGGCGGCAATGCTGGCGGCTCATACCAGCTTTGCCGTGTGGCCGATTCGGTGTCATGCCAATCTCGGCCGTAACGGGAAGTTCAA
The DNA here is from genome assembly GCF_014641555.1 of Paenibacillus radicis (ex Gao et al. 2016). Lineage (GTDB taxonomy): Bacteria > Bacillota > Bacilli > Paenibacillales > Paenibacillaceae > Pristimantibacillus > Pristimantibacillus radicis. Next base: position 482,758 of record NZ_BMHY01000004.1, on the reverse strand, counting down.
CAGCAGGCTTGCTGCATTAGCAGAGGGAGGTAGTCTCGGCGGATTCGCTGCGCCGCTGAACGAAGATACGCTCCTTGCAGAGCCTGATGCACTGCAGGGCGGTTATAGATTAAATGGCATCGCCCATAGGGCTATTAATGCGGGGACGGCCGATCTGGTCATTTTATTTGTCCGCATTCATAAAGAGGGAGCGAAACAGGGGAGGCTTACCGCCTTTGCGATCGAAAAGGGGAGGCCCGGCTTTCATATCATTCCCGGCGCCGCCAAGATAGGTCTTAAAGGTGTCAGCACAGGCTCGCTTCGATTTGAGAATTGCCGGGTAAGCGCTGAAACCGACCAATTAGGCCGTTTTGGCCAAGGGCGAGCGATGGCCGTCTCTGCCGCTGAAATCGGCAATATTGGGGCCGCTGCCCAAGCGGTAGGCGTCGCCCGGGGTGCGCTTAGCGCCGCTGTGGATTATTCCAAAACGCGCAAGCAGTTCGGTAAGCCGATTACCCGGCAGCAAGGAATCGCCTTTAAGCTTGCGGATATGCTGACGCAAGTGGAGGCGGCGCGGCTTCTCGTCTATCAAGCGGCCTGGCGCATGAGCAACGAGATGGTCTGCGCGAGGGAGGCGGCGATTGCGCGCAAAATATCAGCACAGACGGCGATTGCCGTAACGTTGGAGGCGGTTCAGCTATTCGGCGGGTACGGTTATATGAAGGAATATGGGGTTGAGCGGATGCTGCGCGACGCCAAATGTCTCGAGTCGGATTTTGCAACAGGCGGAATGGAGCTTGCGAGCAGCTCAAGTATCCTGACCGGTCAAACCGAGTAAGGGGGAGATGGCTTGCACAATTCGGTCATCGTCGGCGGAGCCCGAACGCCGTTTGGCAAGCTGGGCGGCATACTGAAGCAAGCAAAGGCGGTTCAATTGGGCGCGGCGGCGATTGACGGGGCGCTGCAAAGCAACGGCCAAATTGCACGAAACGATGTCGAAGGTGTTCTGATGGGGATGGTTCTGCAAGCGGGTGCAGGTCAAAATCCGGCTAGACAGGCGGCTATACTAGCAGGATTGTCTTGGAGTACGCCGTCTGAGACCGTAAACAAAGTATGTGCTTCTGGTATGCGGGCCATTACACTGGCGCATCAAATGATACGCTGCGGAGATGCTAATCTGCTCGTCGCAGGCGGAATGGAAAGTATGAGCAATGCGCCGTATGCGCTTCCAGATGCCCGATGGGGCGCCAGAATGGGCGATCGGTCCCTGATTGATCTGATGCACCGGGACGGCCTGCATTGCCCGTTCGATCAAGTGGCCATGGCTGTCTATGGGAATGATGCCGCCAAGCAATTCGGTATTAGCCGGACAGAGCAGGACGAATGGGCGCTGCGCAGTCAGCAGCTTGCTGTTGCAGCCATGAAGCGGGGCATTGCAGCAGAGGAGATTGTATCCGTTGCCGCACTTCCAGGCGCACCGGATACGGATGAATGTCCACGGCCCAATACGGACGCGGTACAGTTATCGAAGCTGAGGCCGATCGGCGAATCTAGCGGGACGGTTACAGCGGGCAATGCGCCGGGCGTTAATGACGGTGCGGCTGCGGTCCTCGTCATGAATAAAGCTGCCGCTTTGCGCGGAGGGCATAAGCCGCTTGCGGAGATCGTCAGTCATGCTGCTGTCAGCCTTGAACCGCACCGGTTAGCGGAAGCTCCGGCACTAGCTATACAAAAGCTATTCAAGCAAACGGGAGTGTCGCTGGCAGCGATCGATCTCATTGAAGTCAACGAAGCTTTTGCAGCAGTCACGCTTACTTGCGGCAAGCTGCTCGGCTGGCAGACGAATAAAGTGAATGTCAACGGTGGAGCCATTGCGTACGGTCATCCCATCGGGGCCAGCGGAGCCCGCATCGTGTGGACGTTAATCCAAGAGCTTAGGCGGCGCGGCGGCGGACTAGGCGTAGCTGCCATATGCAGCGGCGGTGCGCAGGGGGATGCCCTATTGCTCCGCGTAGAGGGGTGATACGGTTTGCTCGAAGGGAACGGAAAGGCTATGAGCATTTCTCGCATCGGGGTCATCGGCGCCGGGCAAATGGGCGGAGGGATCGCTCAAGTATTTGCCGTACACGGTTTCTCTGTGGTCCTCTATGATATTGATGCGCAGTTGGCAGCAAAAGGGTATGCAGTCATTGAGGCCAACTTAAATCGGCTTGTGGACAAAGGACGAATGAACGAGGAAGCAGCGGCTTTGACGTTAACGCGGCTGTCGCTAACCGCTGATCTGGAGCAGCTTCATGATGCAGAGCTTGTCATCGAAGCCGCACCGGAGCGGCTTGATTTGAAAAAGCGGATTTTTGCGGAATTGGATATGCTTTGCAGTCCGCATACGATTTTGGCAACCAATACGTCTTCCTTGCCTGTTACGGAGTTGGCCGCTGTAACAAAGCGGGCACACCGCGTCATCGGGATGCATTTCATGAACCCGGTGCCGGTCATGCCGCTTGTAGAAGTTATTCGCGGTCTTGCTACTTCAGATGAAACATTCGAGATCATCACAGCTTTAACACAGGCCATTGGAAAAACCGCCGTACCGGTACGGGACTTTCCCGGCTTCGTGTCCAACCGGGTGCTGATGCCGATGATCAACGAAGCGATATACGCCGTATATGAAGGCGTGGCAACACCGGAAGCGGTTGATCAAATTATGCTGCTTGGCATGAATCATCCGATGGGGCCGCTGAAGCTGGCAGATTTTATCGGGCTGGACACTTGCTTGGCTATTATGGAGACGCTGCATGAAGGCTTTGGAGACAGCAAATATAGACCTTGTCCGTTGCTGCGCAGTTATGTGCAGGCAGGCTGGCTGGGAAAGAAAACGGGCAGAGGCTTTTATACGTACAATTGAAATCTGTTATGATCATGCTGCATCGCCGCCATTCCACACATCAAGGGAATACATTACTCGTCTGCTGGGAGGAGGGGTGCTGGTGGATCTTCGATTGACGATAGAGCAGCAGCTCCTTCGGGATGAAGTCAGACGGTTTGCCAGTGAGGAAATCTCACCATGTGTCGCGCAAATGGAAAAGGATGAACAATTTCCTTCCTCGCTTGTAAAGAAGATGGGCGACAGAGGCTGGCTAGGTATTCCAATCCCGAAGCGTTGGGGCGGTCTCGGCAGCGACTTCATCTCCTATATCATTGCTATTCATGAAATATCGAAGGCGAGTGCAGCGGTGGGCGTTATTTTGTCCGTGCACTCCTCGGTTTGCACGCTGCCGATTTTGCATTACGGAACGCAGCAACAGCAAGAGAGCTATTTGAACAGGCTTGCGGGCGGAAGCTGGCTTGGCGCATTTGCGCTAACCGAGCCGCAGGCCGGATCGGACGCAGCCGCAATTCAGACGAAAGCGGTTCGCGATGGTCAAGATTATGTGTTGAATGGTACGAAGCTGTTTATTACGAATGCGGGTGCTGCCCAGCTTTATTTGACTTTTGCCGTTACGGATCCTTCGGAAGGGGCTCGAGGCATTACCGCATTTCTCGTAGAGGATGGTTTTTCTGGTCTGACTATCGGTAAAAAGGAACGGAAAATGGGATTAAACGGCTCCAATACTTGTGAGCTTGTCTATCAGGATTTACGGCTGACTCCATCTCAAAGATTAGGTGAGGAGGGTCAAGGCTTTGCAATTGCGAAAGGCTCTCTCGACGGCGGGCGAATCGGTATCGCTGCCCAAGCGCTGGGAATTGCTGAAGCTGCTTTAGAGCTTATTCAGCAACGCTTTAGGGGCAAAGCAATCCGTAGTGCGTCAGCGCGGCAGGCTCAGGGGGAGCTTGCTGAACTCGCAGCCATCGCGGAAGCGGCAAAGCTGCTCGTCTATCGGGCTGCTTCCATGCGGCAGGAAGGAATCCGCTGCACGAAGGAGTCTTCGATGGCGAAGCTGTATGCATCGGACGCAGCTGTTCGCATTGCGGGAGCAGCCGTAAGGATGCTTGGAATGGATGGATGTCTTGAAATCACGGGTGCCGAACGTTTGTTCCGGGATGCCAAAGTGACGCAAATTTATGAAGGAACGAATGAAATCCACCGGATCGTCATCAGCGGCCAACTGCTGCGATCCTAGTAGGGAAGGCGGCGAGGCAGCATGAACCGATCACCGGGGCAGCGGTTTCGAGAAGGCGTCGCAGCGGAACATCCGCTGCAGATTGCAGGAGTTATACATGCTTATGCGGCCAAACTTGCTGAGCGGGCTGGTTTTCGGGCTTTGTATGTATCGGGAGCCGGTGTGGCGAATGCCTCATTTGGCTTGCCCGATCTCGGCATTACGACGTTGGGTGACGTTGCCGAGGATGTACGCCGTATCAGTGCTGCTACAGAGCTTCCCATACTTGTAGACGCGGATACAGGCTTTGGCGGGGCATTCCAAATTGCCCGCACCGTTCGCGAGCTGAGCCGGGCGGGTGCGGCCGCCATTCATATTGAGGATCAGGTCGCGGCCAAACGGTGCGGGCATCGTCCCAATAAAGCGATTGTCAGCCAAGCGGAGATGGTAGATCGCATTAAAGCGGCAGTAGATGCAAGAGCGGATAATGAATTGGTCATCATGGCCCGGACAGACGCGCTTGCCGGTGAAGGTCTGGAGTCAGCGATCGAACGGGCATCCGCGTATGTAGAAGCTGGGGCGGATATGCTTTTCCCCGAAGCGGTAACAGAGCTTGCGCAGTACAGCCGATTCGCGGAGGCGGTGAACGTGCCCATACTCGCCAATATGACGGAGTTTGGTAAAACGCCGCTTTTCAAGACTGGGGAATTGTCCGCATATGGTGTCAGCATGGTGTTGTATCCATTATCCGCTTTCCGGGCGATGAACGCCGCTGCTGTCCAGGTCTACGAAACGATTCGCAAAGAGGGAACGCAGCTTCAAGCGCTGCCGGCGATGCAGACCCGTGAGGAGCTCTATGACTATCTGCACTATTACAGTTATGAACAGAAGCTAGACCAGTTGTACGGTACAAAGGGGGAGAGCGGGGATGACGGCTCGTAAATCCGGAGGATTGGCGAACACGATTGCCGGTGAGACGGCGATATCGACGGTGGGCAAAGAAGGCAAAGGACTCACTTACCGCGGTTATTCCATCCATGATTTAGCTCATTACGGCACATTTGAGGAGACCGCTTATTTACTGCTCTATGGCAGGCTGCCAGATGAAGATGAGCTGTTAGGCTACAAGCTGAAGCTTAATCGGCTCCGCAGATTGCCGGATGGCTTGCGATCGCTGTTGGAGCATCTTCCTGCAACGATGCAGCCGATGGATGTGCTCCGAACCGGCATTTCCGCGCTAGCCGCATTCGAACCGGAGACAGCCGATCGGGGGCCCCGGCAAATTGCTGACAGGCTGCTCGCTTGCGGTACATCGCTGCTCCTGTATTGGCATCATTTTCACACTAGCGGGTTGCGCATCGACACCGAGGCACCGGAGAGCGCAAGCATCGCCGGACATTTCTTGCAGTTGCTGCACGGAAGACCGCCAAGCGAGCTTCATGAGGAAACGCTCGATGTCAGTTTAATCTTGTATGCAGAGCATGAATTCAACGCTTCAACTTTCGCTGCACGAGTGACAGCTTCAACGCTCTCTGACTTCTACTCCTCAATCACAACAGGAATCGGGACACTCCGCGGCCCTTTGCACGGAGGTGCCAATGAAGCTGCAATGGAACTGATCGAGCGTTTTACCGATGCGGATGAAGCGGAAAAGGGCGTCTTGCAGCTGCTTGAGCAGAGGCAACTGGTTATGGGCTTTGGACATCGCGTCTATTCTATCTCCGATCCCCGCTCCGACATTATTAAGCTTTGGTCTGCTACATTGTCCAAGGAAGCGGGAGACACTCGTCTCTATCCGGTTTCGGAACGAATTGAAGAAGTGATGCAGCGCGAGCGGCAGTTGTTTCCGAACCTCGATTTTTACAGTGCTTCGGCTTATCGTTTTCTGGGCATACCGACGGATTTATTTACCCCTTTATTCGTTCTATCGCGTATTAGCGGATGGTCCGCCCATATTATCGAGCAGCGGGAAGGTAACCGGATCATTCGGCCATCTGCCCTGTATGTCGGACCGGAGCCGCTGAGTTGGGTCGAACTCGCAGACCGCAGATGAACGGAAGGGGGGAAATCACATGTCCCAAACAGTAAGTAATGATCGTCCAGCCCCAGACGCTCTGCTAGTTGACATCGCAGAATATGCGGCGAACGCGGTCATTGAAAGCTCGGAGGCGTACGAAACGGCGCGATATTGCCTGCTCGATACGATTGGCTGCGGCTTGCTGGCGCTGCGCTATCCGGAATGCACGAAATTGCTGGGGCCAGTTGTACCGGGTACGATCGTTCCGAATGGTGTGCCTGTACCCGGCACGTCCTATCGACTGGATCCTGTGGGAGCTGCTTTTAATGTAGGCTGTATGATACGGTGGCTCGACTTCAATGACACATGGCTGGCTGCAGAATGGGGGCATCCATCCGATAATTTGGGCGCCATCTTGGCCGTCGCGGATTATGTCAGCCGGACACGAGCCGCTAACGGTGATTCACCGCTCATCATGCGCGATGTACTAACAGCGATGATTAAGGCACATGAAATTCAAGGCGTGCTTGCGCTGGAAAATAGCTTTAACCGCGTAGGACTGGATCATGTCCTCTTGGTCAAAGTCGCTTCCACGGCCGTTGCGGCGGTGCTGCTTGGCGGTACTCGCGATGAAATCATTAATGCTGTGTCCAATGCCTGGATAGACGGGCAATCCTTGCGGACATACCGCCATTCTCCGAATACTGGCACACGCAAGTCGTGGGCGGCAGGGGACGCGACCAGCCGGGCCGTTCGTCTTGCGCTAATGGCAATAAAGGGAGAGATGGGATATCCCTCCGCTCTAACGGCTCCCGTCTGGGGTTTCCAGGATGTGCTGTTTAAAGGCAGGGGATTGGCACTAAACCGTAAGTTTGGTTCGTATGTAATGGAGCATGTGTTGTTTAAGCTGGCTTATCCCGCTGAATTCCATGGGCAGACTGCTGTGGAATGCGCAGTTCAGCTGCATCCGCTCGTAAAGGATCGCTGGGAGGAAATTGATGTTATCAAGCTGACGACACATGAATCTGCCATACGCATCATCGATAAGCGGGGGCCGCTGCATAATCCGGCGGACCGCGACCACTGCCTTCAATATATGACGGCAATCGGTCTGCTCTTCGGGCAATTGACTGCTGATCATTACGAGGACGAAGCAGCAAGCGACCCGCGAATTGATGCACTTCGCGAGAAGATGACGGTGGAGGAAGATGTCCGGTATTCTGCCAATTACTTAGATGGATCAAAACGCTCAATTGCCAATGCAATTCAGATCTTTTTCAAGGATGGGAGCGCTACGGAGCGGGTGGAGGTGGAATATCCAATCGGCCATCGCCGGAGGAGGAGTGAAGGGATTCCGCTTCTGGAGCGTAAGTTCGAGACGAATGTGCGTACTAGGCTGGCAGACCGGCAGGTGCGGGAGATATTGACTGTCGGGAGTGACCAGCAGTTGCTTGAGCAGATGCCGGTACATCGTTTTGTGGATTTGTTTGCGTTGTAGCTTGCGGTGCGTTATACCGAGGGGTCGCTGCGCGTTTGGGTTCATGTATGCACAATACCGAGGGGTCGCTGCGCGTTTGGGTTCATGCTGCCGTTCTTGATTCCATTACCCCCATCGCTTGCACGATGGTAAATGGATAGAACCTTCGAAATGTCAGCCTGAACTCCAAACGCTCCGCTCACCCTTAACCGCAAAAAACCACAAGAGCAAACCACAAGAGCAAACCACAAGAGCAAATAAACCCACAGTCTGACTATTGGTTACTTTTGAAGAAGGTTTGGTGTTTACTCAGCATTGGGAAGAAGCCGCCACTTTGGTGAAGAGATGTTTATTTTTGAAGTAACTACGTTCTCTGATGGAAGTGTGGCTTATAAATGTTACTGCTGCTATTAGTTACTCTGGTATAGCGAAGTTAGATTCGCTGTTTGGGAAGCGGGTTCGCTATAAGCAGCAACTTATCTAATCAAAATGCATAACTGCATGTTGTTATCCATTTTATAGGAGATATAGCGCATCAAAATGTAAAAGTGCATTTTGAATGGTCTAAAAAGCATGGTTTGAGCGGAATTTAGTAATTTCAACTGTATTTTTGCATTTTGATGGCTGTTTGGAGCCTGTATATGGCTCATCAACCTGTACTTTTACATTTTGATTAAGTCTTGGGCCATTGAGGGCTCCACAAATTGAGAAGCGAGAGGTTAGTTAGTTCGATGAATCTGTTGTATCCATCAGTTAGTGGGAGGAGATCAGATGTTTTGGAGCATTAGTCATCGATGTCAGCTTTATAAGTAAGGTATGGCACGCTCCCCTAGGCTCTTCTAAATTCCGGCAGACCCATTCGGGTCTGTTTTTTTGTGCCTCACCACGGGCAGACCCGAGTGTGTGGTGTGGCTTTGCAAGATGACCGTAGAACGTGTGAAATGATGCAGTACAACGTTTCCAAATATTTGGCTGGCGATATGGACGAGCAAGGACTATCATGAATTTAGGAACGACAAGAAGCATGAGGTTAAGAATGAATAGCAAACAAACAAGTAAATCATAACTAGCATTTTATATGCAGCAAGGCATACAGCATAGGCAAAATGCAAAAGGACGGTTGAACGAAGATGTCGGTAAATTATTGCACAGTGTGCGGCCAGCCAATGGAAACTCGCGATATCGATGGTACGGCTCGCAGAGCTTGTACTTCTGAAAGCTGCGGACATGTCCATTGGGGCGATTATAGTGTTGGAGTAGGCGCGCTTGTTATGAAGGGAGATCGGATTCTGCTCGTTCGCCGGGCACAGGAACCGGGGAAAGGCTACTGGACGAATCCAGGCGGTTATATAGAACAGCTGGAATCGATCGATCAGACGGTCATTCGCGAGGTACTGGAGGAGTCAGGCGTTCATGCCAGCGTAAAAAGTATCGTAGCCGTACGAGACCAGCCGCGAAGCGTTCATAACGTCTATATCGCGTTTGATATGGAGTATATCGGGGGTGAGCCAATACCGGACGGCGTAGAGGTTGACCAGGCCGGATTTTTCACCTTGGAGGAAATGAAACAAATGAAGGTAGCCGAATTCACCCAATGGCTGATCGACGTAGCACTGAAACAACGCGCCGAAGGATTGACGGCTGATGATAATCCTGTTGTGCCGGGCAATGCCAGTGTATTTTTCAGAGCATAAAATTGACGTTTGAAGCGTTGTATAGAATCAGGTTGCAAAATGGGGCGCGTGTCTACCGTTGATGCAGCATTTTCATTGGATAAATATAAAGCAGCGTCTATCTCAACATGGATCAATGACCGTGCTGGGATAAACGCTGCTTTTTTGTTTTCGCGGAAATCGTAATTAGAACTGGCTGCCGTTGTAAGGCGAAGATGGTTTAATCGCTGTGTTGGCGCCAACATTCGCTGTATTCGCAGGCACTTCCATTTCCTTCTCAAAAAAAGATTTATGGCAGTGAAGATGCGAGATACGCGGCACATATACGTTGGTTCCAGGCTGAAGCGCGGCTTGTGCCGTCAATTCCGGATTGGCTTCTTCCAGGAACGCGCTAGGAATATTGTACATATGCGCTACGTGCTGAAGCGTTTCGCCGCCTTTTGCCTGATGCGTTGCATAATAAGGGTCGTTGCGGAACTCAGAATCTTCTCCCTCACGAAACGGAAAGAACGGGAAAGCAAATGGCGAGAAGAAGAAGAAGGGGAATAAAGAACGGCCTGGGAAAAACGGATGTGGAAACGGGCGAAACGGGGGACGGAAACCTCCACCGAAACCACCGCCAAAATGGTTAAAACCGCGATTCATAAGTAAGCCTCCATTACTGTATAGTCATTTGTCTATATAACCTATGACGAAATGGAAAAGTGGTTCATCGCCTAGTTTAAAATGGGCTTGTTTCCTTAAACGCAGCGTTTAGAAATACTGGGATATTTTGTGTGGAAACAGCGCAAGGTAAGTGTAGGAATACCTACTTAGGAGGCATGATTGCGATGACGGACCGACAAGCTTTACCGCAATTTCCACAGTCATATTGGATCGAGACTAGTAAGGAGAGACAGTCTTATCCCAAGCTGGATCGTGATTTGGATATCGACGTCGCTGTCATTGGCGGCGGCATTTCGGGCGTAACGACAGCTTACGTGCTTTCGCAGCAAGGATATAAAGTTGCGCTGATTGAAGCGGGCGAGCTGCTGGGCGGGACAACCGGCCATACAACGGCGAAAATAACGGCGCAGCATGATTTGATTTATGATGAGCTCATTTCCCAGCAAGGCAAGGAGCAGGCGGAGCTTTACTATCAGGCTGCGGAGGAAGCGGCTCGATTCATTAAACATACAATTGAAGAACATCGCATATCTTGCGGGTATTCCCATCAGAATGCCTATCTGACCGCTGATTCGGACGATGGCATCGAGAAGCTGAAAAAGGAATGGTCAGCATATCAGGAGCTTGGGATCAAGGGCGATTATCTGAACGAAGTACCGCTGAACATTCCATGTAAGGCTGCTCTTGTGATGCATAGCCAGGCTCAATTTCATCCGCTGGAATATTTAAGGTCGTTAATTGATCGGATTGCAGAGTCCGGCGGCATTATTTGTGAGCATACAACAGCAGTAGATCTTACGGAGGGCGAGCAGCCGGTCGTCCTAACGAACGAAGGACACAAAATTACGGCTCGCCATGTTGCGATCTGCACCCATTTTCCTTTCCATGACGGACTAGGGTTTTATTTTGCCAGAATGCATGCAGAACGCTCGTATGTTCTAGGTATTCAGACGGATGAGCGCTACCCCGGCGGCATTTATTTGAGCGCAGAAGAGCCAAAGCGTTCCATTCGTGTTACGGATCATCCTGACGATATCATTCTGATAGGCGGACAGAGTCATAAAGCGGGACAAGGCATGTGTACATTTAATCACTATGAAGCTCTGCAGGATTATGCGGAGCAGCATTTTAAGGTGAAAAAAATCGTTTACCGCTGGTCGGCTCAAGATCTCGTGACCGGTGACAAGCTCCCTTTCATCGGCCGGATCAAAGCCTCTACTCCAAATGTGTATGTAGCGACTGGCTTTCGAAAGTGGGGAATGACCACCGGTACCGCAGCTGCGCTGTTAATTCGCGACTTAATAGAAGGAACTGAAAATCGTTATGAAGAGCTGTTTGCTCCCTCCCGTGGAATGAACGCTGCCGCATGGAAAGATCTCATCGTTGAGAATCTGGACGTGGCTAAACATTTAATAAGCGGAAAGGTCAGCAGGCCGAAGCGCTGGGCAGAGGAGCTGGAAAACGGAGAAGGCAGCGTTGTCTTCGTGCATGGCAAAAAAGCAGGGGCGTATAGGGACACGGAAGGCAAGCTGCATCTAGTCGATACGACCTGTACCCATCTGGGCTGCGAGGTGGAATGGAATGACGGCGACCGAAGCTGGGATTGTCCTTGCCACGGCTCCCGATTCTCGATTGAGGGCGAAGTGATGGAAGGGCCAGCGGAAAAGCCATTGAAGAAGCTTACACTATAACCTAGGCGGGTGCGGGACCGAAGAAAGTCAAAATATTTAGGTCGACTTGGGCACAATCTCTATCCTATGGTATAGTAGAAGAAACGCTGACCTTTTATTGGAGGGAATTAACATTAATACCGAAGTCCTAGACGCAATGTCCATGCTGCAGAAAACCAGCCGAACCTTTTATATTCCGATAACCCGTCTGACGCCGGGGCTCAAGGAAGCGGTAAGCTCCGCTTATTTGTGCATGCGCGCCATCGATGAAATCGAGGATCACGAGGAGCTCGCCGATGCGCTCAAGGCAAAGCTTCTGTACGAAATACAGGACGCATTGCTTGCGCCAAACATGGCTGAGGCCGTTGAGCATACGTTTGCCCCGTATGCGCATCAGCTTCCGGAAGTGTCGCTGCGTCTAGTAGAATGGGTACAGCTATGCCCCGAGACCGCCAGAGACACAGTCATCCGCTATACGGCCAAGATGTCGAAGGAAATGGCCGAATGGGTGGAGGTGCAATGGCAAATCCGCACGGAAGCGGACTTGGACCGGTATACATATAGCGTAGCCGGCATGGTAGGCGAATTACTGTCGGAGCTGTGGCTATGGAACGACGGTACGGTTACAGATCGTGAGAAAGCGGTTGCTTTCGGCAGAGGTCTGCAGGCGGTCAACATATTGCGGAATCAGTCGGAGGACCAGCAGCGCGGCGTCAACTTCTTCCCGGAAGGTTGGGACTCGAAGGATATGATCAAGTATACGAAGCGCAATCTGAAGGTTGCCGATGCGTATATTGCCGAACTGAACAAGGGACCTGCACGGGATTTCTGCAAAATTCCGCTGCAGCTTGCACATGCAACGACCAAGCTGATTGCGGCTGGCGGCAGCAAGCTGACACGCGATGCGGTGTTGAAAATTGTGAACAAAATATCCGGTTAAAAACGCAGCATGAGCAGCCATTTTGGATGGTTGCTTTTTTTTCATACAAAATAGTTAACATAACTATAATTATGTTAACCTACATAGATAAAGCAACATGATTGACAATGCGCTTGAATATCATCGATAATAGCTAATTAGATCTCAATACATAGATAGGGGAGAGAAATACTGTGAAAATGAAAGGTAATATGCTTTGGTTCGCAATGCTCGCCATAGCCATTATGGTGACGGGCTGCAGCTCGAACAGCAAAACGCCAGCTAATCAAACTCAGCAAACGGCTGAGCCGTCTGCAAAAACGGTGGAATTAACGATATCAGCTGCCGCAAGCTTGACTGACGCTTTGAATGAGATCCAAGGTCTTTATGCGAAAAGCAATCCGGCTATTAAATTGAATTTCAATTTTGGCGCATCAGGTGCCCTGCAGCAGCAAATCGAGCAAGGCGCTCCGGCTGATCTGTTTCTGTCAGCCGCTCCGAAAAACATGAAGGCGCTCGTCGATAAGCAATTGATTGATGCGGATAAGCAAATCAACTTATTGAAAAACGAGCTGGTCGTTGTTGCGCCGGCTGATTCGAAGACGGCTCTTGCAAGCGTAAATGACTTGTCTAAAGCAGAAGTGAAAACAATCGCAATCGGTATTCCTGAGAGTGTTCCTGCTGGCAGCTATGCGAAAGAAGCGTTAACGAGTGCGAAACTCTGGGATGCGCTGCAATCCAAAAGCGTACAGGGCAAAGACGTACGCCAAGTGCTGCAATACGTCGAGACAGGCAACGCTGATGCCGGCTTCGTCTATAAGACGGATGCGTTAACCTCGCAAAAGGCCAAGATCGTGTTCGCCGTTGATCCGGCAAGCTATTCGCCAATCGAATATCCGATCGGTATCGTGAAAGCGACGAAGCATAATAAAGAAGCGGAAGACTTCTACGCATATCTGCAGACGAAAGAAGCGCTTGATGTCTTTGTGAAATACGGATTTTCTACCCAATAAATAGTCCCGGTTAATCCGGACATATCAGTCGAACATAGGCCTATCTGCGCGTAAGGAATCTCCTTCGTACGGATAGGCTTTTTTGTGCCTAAGAATGACTGTAAATTTTTCTTATTTACAAGATTTCCAAGTATAGTATGATGATAATCATGTGTGTAGGCTTTTTGGGAAATGGAGGAAATGATCGCATGGAAAGCGGAATGAAGGTAAATCTCATTGAAAAATTAGCTTCTGGCGGGTTGTTTACGCTGGACGAAAGACTTTGGAGCAAGGAAATGATTGAAGCGCTGCATCATGTCAATTATTTGACGATTAGCGGTACCGAATATGAAACCATTGAAGGGCGGCTCAATTTGGATCAAGGCGTAATGGAGCTGCTCGTTCAGAAAGTAACGAATCGCTAGCGGAATCGAAGAAAGGCGGGAGTCACGTATGGAAAACAAGGATGAAACAAATCGTCCCCTGAGCGACAAGCGGGAAGCGACGAACCGGTTCTTTACGAAAGAAGGAAAGCCGATCCGAGTGCTTTCTACCTCTCTTGGCATTGCGTTGATGGCGAATGCGCTGATCGGTCTTGCTCCTAGCACTCATGCCGCTGCCGAGACGACAAATGCCTCATCGGCTGAAGGGCCGGCTCTCATAGAATGGTCAACGGATGCGGTGAAGGCTTATTACGATCCTGCCGTAGATTGGAATATCCCGATTCTGCTGGCAGAGAGCGCGGGGGAAGAGAATGGATCGGGTGAAGGCGGCACCAGTGGTTCAGGTGGTACGACAGTCATTCATTCAGGTGGAGGGTTTGGCTGGAATGATTTGCTGCTCTATCACTTAATCTTCAACCGCGGCAATTCCTATTCGTCCGGCGCCTGGCACAACTCACACAATTCGTATTATCAAGGAAGCAGAACAGCCTACAAGCCAAAGTCTTATGATACAGATAAATTTCAAAATAAAGCAGTTGTCGGCTCTGCCGTTCGGCCGAAAACCTCGAATAAATCGGGCTCCATTACTAGACGTTCAACCTCTTCATCACCTGGAGGGATAGGCGGCAAATCAAGCGGCTTGAGCTCATCAGGCTCTGGCTCCAGCTTCAGCTCGTCTGGTTCAGGTCATAAAGCTTCAAGCGGCGGCTTCGGCGGATGACAACGAACAATAAGCAGAAGGCCTTCGAGGTTATCGGCAACCCAAGCGGCAATCGCGCTGCACTCGTAGCAGAGCTATCGTCGCTTGGATTCACCTGGGCTGATCTGGAAGGCGAGCCATACTGGATCGATCAGGCGGTCGCTATGCGCCGTGAGGTGTATGAAGAGCTGGAGGCAGCCGCAGCCAAGCTGTGGAGCGTCTTTGACCGTGCCTGCCGGTTTGTCCATGGCCGGCAAGATTTGTACGCGATGCTTGGCATACCGGAGCTGCTATGGCCTGCCTTGGACGCAGTTGAACTTCAGAGCGAAGGCGGCTTAATTAGCCGGTACGCGAGATTTGATTTTGCTATATCTGATGAAGGGATCATTCAGCTGCTAGAGCTGAATGCGGATACGCCAACCGGCTATGCTGAAGCAGCAGTCGCTACCCCTTGGCAATGTGAACGGCTTTCTCTGGATTCGCCTAATGTGCAGATGCAGGCTCTAGTAGCTGCCGCTTGGGCGGAAGAGGAGCCGGATACGGCTGCCTGTGCAGCTTATGGAGAGCATCTGGAGGATTCCGGCACGATTGATATGCTCGTTAAGCACAGTGGCCAACAGGTGGATTGCGTTGATTTATTGGAGCTGTGGGTCGATGAGGGCGTACTGAGGAAAAAAGACGGGCAGGCCATCGATCGTCTATTCGCCTTGTATCCGAAGGAATGGATGGCAATCGACGAGGGCGGCGAGGCATTGGCCTACGCGGTCGAAAGCGGACAACTGCAGCTTTTCAATTCTGTCCATTCGATTATTTTGCAATCCAAAGGGATGATGGCTCTCATCTGGGGACTGTATGAGCTGCATATGCTGTTTGACGCTGAGGAACGTTCAGCAATCGAGCGATACATGCTGCCCACTTATAATAAAGCGCTATTTGACGGGAGCTATGTATCCAAATCGATGTTCGGACGGGAAGGCGGCTCTGTCATGCTGTACGATGAACAAGGGAGCTTGGAAGTGAAGGATGAAGACGGCTTCGATACGAGCCGATTGTTCCCGCGGGTCTATCAGAAGCGAGCAGAGCTGGCTAAGATCGATCTGGAGGCAGGACAATTCAGTCTGCTTACAGGCATGTTCGTTATCAATGGCGTGCCATGCGGTTTGCTTGGACGCGCAGGCGGATTAATTACGGGCAATACAAGTCATTTTGTGGCGATAGGAGTGAAAGCTTCATGAGAAAAAGAAAGATAGCTTTACTATCGGCTATTCTTGCAACTGCCGTCATGCTGGGCGGATGCGGCACGTCATCAGGGGTCTGGTCCACTTCTAGCGGATCACCGGCAGAAGCATCAGCAGACGAGACACTGCTGCCTTGGGATTATCGGCTCGTTGAGAGCACCGTCGGGGATTTGATCGGCAGCGATATGGCCATTCTGCCCGACAACAAGCTGCTTCCGAACGATAACAACTATGCTACGAACGATAAAGTGTGGACGCTGCAGTATATGGAGGCGAAGATGACCGTCAATGCGGAAGGCCGTAATGCGGTTACGCTGACGGAATGGATGCCGATCAAATCGTTCAAAACGGAAAAAGAAGGCAAGCAGGATTTCGAGCTGCTCAAAGTGCAGCTCACAACGGAGGTTGACCTGGTAGGCGTATATAAAACCACTTATAAAGATGAGTCCCGTTATTTCGCAGTGCTTTCTTTGCCTACAGGAAACCAGATTAAGCAGCCAATTGATGAGAAGCGCTACACTAGCATGAAATCGATGAAGCAAGTAAACGTTTTATTGGAAGAAGTACATGATTACGAAAATTATGATTTGGCATACGCCAAATTCAGGGGGTGGGCGTCATAATCGCCATTAATATTATTATCAGTATCATTGTTATCGTCGCGCTGCAGTTGTTTGGCATGGTTATTTTCAGTTGGATTACGCCTTATAAGGATATGGAGGAGCTGAAGAAGGGGAATGTAGCTGCCGGTTTGGCGACGGGCGGGAAATTTCTTTCTACGGCTATCATTCTGGGCGTTGCGGCTTACACGAATACGTCCATCTGGCATATGATGCTCTGGTTTGCAGTCGGATATGCTTGTCTAGTACTCGCTTATTGGATTTTCGAGCTGGTGACTCCCGGCTTTAAAATTGGCGAAGAGCTGCGCAAAGGCAATACGGCGATCGGCATATTGCTTTGCTTCGTTTATATCGGCACAAGCTTTGCGATTAGCAGCCTAATCGTTTAACGATAATTAACGTTATTAATTTCACAAGAAACGTTGAGTTGCAGCACCTCTACCGCTTATAATATAACGGAGAAAAAAGTCTAACAGAAAAGGTGTCATAAATGAGCATTTTAAACGTAGAGCGATTAAGCCATGGCTTTGGGGACCGCGCGATCTTTAACGACGTTTCCTTCCGCCTGTTGAAGGGCGAGCACATCGGACTGATTGGCGCCAATGGCGAAGGCAAGTCCACATTCATGAATATTATTACCGGCAAGCTTCAGCCCGATGACGGCAAGGTGGAATGGTCCAAGCGGATGCGTGTCGGCTACTTGGATCAGCATGCAGTACTGAACAAAGGGATGACGATCCGTGACGTATTGAGAGGCGCGTTCCAGTACCTCTTCGATATGGAGAACGAAATGAACGACATGTACGGCCGTATGGGAGAAGTGTCGCCGGAGGAGCTAGAGCAGCTCCTTGAGGATGTAGGCACCATCCAAGATACACTGACGGCTCAAGATTTCTACATGATCGACGCCAAAGTCGATGAGACGGCGCGAGGTCTTGGCATTACCGATATCGGACTCGATAAAGACGTTAATGATCTGAGCGGCGGTCAGCGGACGAAGATTTTGCTGGCGAAGCTTCTGCTAGAGAAGCCAGACGTTCTTCTTCTGGACGAGCCTACCAACTATTTGGATGAGCAGCATATCGAGTGGCTGAAGCGTTATCTGCAGGAATACGAGAATGCCTTCATTCTCATCTCCCATGATATTCCGTTCCTCAACAGCGTTATCAACCTGATCTATCATATGGAAAATCAGGAACTGAACCGCTATGTCGGCGACTATGAGCACTTCCAGCAGGTGCATGAAATGAAAAAACAGCAGCTGGAATCGGCATTTAAGCGTCAGCAGCAGGAAATTTCCGAGCTGAAGGACTTCGTAGCCCGCAATAAAGCGAGCGTTGCGACGAGAAATATGGCGATGTCCCGGCAGAAGAAGCTCGACAAGATGGATGTTATCGAGCTGGCGAAGGAAAAGCCGAAGCCGCAATTCAATTTCAAGGACGGCCGCACATCGGGCAAGCTGATCTTCGAAGCGACAGAGCTTGTAATCGGCTACGACAGCCCGCTGTCCCGGCCGCTTAATCTCCGGATGGAACGCGGCCAGAAGATCGCTCTTGTCGGTGCGAACGGCATCGGTAAGACGACGCTTTTGCGCAGCATATTGGGCGAAATACAGGCTCTATCCGGAAATGTACAGTTGGGCGATTTGCTCAGCATCGGATACTTCGAGCAGGAGTCTAAGGATGCCAACTACAACACTTGCATCGAGGAAATTTGGAATGAATTTCCTTCCTACACTCAATTTGAAGTACGTGCTGCGCTGGCAAAATGCGGTTTGACAACCAAGCATATCGAGAGCAAGATTGCGGTGCTGAGCGGCGGCGAGAAGGCGAAGGTGCGCCTCTGCAAGCTGATCAACAACGAGACGAACCTGCTCGTGCTCGATGAGCCAACCAACCATTTGGACGTTGATGCAAAGGACGAGCTTAAGCGCGCTCTGAAGGCTTATAAAGGCAGCATTTTGCTTATCTCTCACGAACCTGAATTTTACCGTGATGTCGTTACGGAAACATGGAACTGTGAAACATGGACGACAAAAGTGTTTTAAATTTATTGTAAATACGGTAAGCCCGGCTGATCCCTCGATCAGCCGGGCTTTTTGCTGATCACCGGAACCTGCTAGGCGATGGCCGCATACGATAGGAGGCGGTCGTGGTTGAGGCACTTTATCAGAAGAGTGGAAAATGCTTGCAAAAACGAATAAACGACTGTTTACTTTTTTCGCCAAGAGGAATATAATCAACTTAAAAGTTGCACTAAGCCAACAAATATAGCTAAGGAAAACTTTTATATAAAAAGAGCTAAAGGAGGAGAGACTATGGCGAACAACAACAGTGTCGCGGCAACAAATAAACTCTCCGCAGAAATGGTGCTGAATCGCAAAGTGAAAGGCTTCAAACGGCTTCTTCCTTTTCTGGGTCCCGCATTTATCGCTGCGGTCGCTTACCTGGATCCCGGCAATTTCGCTACAAACATTACGGCAGGATCAAAGTATGGATACATGCTGCTATGGGTCATTGCGGCTTCGAACTTAATGGCTGTGCTTATTCAATCGCTATCTGCCAAACTTGGCATTGCAACGGGTAAAAATCTGCCCGAGGTTGCGAGAGACCGTTTTTCCAAGCCGGCGTCCTTCCTGTTATGGATTCAAAGTGAGATTGTCATCATTGCTACCGATCTTGCTGAGTTTTTAGGCGCCGCATTAGGACTATACTTATTGTTTGACATTCCGATGCTTCCCGCCGCATTAATTACCGCTGTCGGTTCCTTTGGCATATTGGAGCTGCAGCGAAGGGGAGTCAGAGCTTTCGAGGCAGGCATCGCGGTCATGATCTTCATGGTTGTTCTTGCCTTCACCTGCCAGGTCGTGCTTGCACAGCCTGACATGGGCGCAGTTGCAGCTGGCATAGTGACTCCTAAATTCGAGGGTGTCGACAGCGTGCTGCTTGCGGCAGGCATACTCGGTGCAACGGTAATGCCGCATGCAATTTATCTGCATTCCTCGTTGACTCAAAGACGCATTGTCGGCCGGGACGACCAGGAGAAAAAACGGATTTTCAAGCTGGAGTTTGTTGATATTATTATTGCAATGGTCATTGCCGGAGCAGTTAATATGGCGATGGTCGTTATTGCAGCCGCCTTGTTCTTCAAGAACGGTCTGATCGTCGAAGAGCTGGATGTCGCCTATCGTCAATTCGGCGAGCTGGTGGGGCCGGTTGCAGCCATTTCTTTCGGTTTGGCTCTGTTGATTGCCGGGCTCGCCAGTGCTTCGGTGGGAACGATGGCTGGGGATGTGGTCATGCAAGGATTTATTAAGCGCAGAATTAATCTCTACTTGAGGAGAGCCATCACTACAATTCCGCCGCTGTTAATCATCATGACCGGAGTTAATGCTACCAAAGCTTTGATTATGAGTCAGGTCGTACTCTCGTTCGGCATCGCATTCGCACTTATTCCGTTAATTATGTTTACGAGCAATCGAGAGCTAATGGGCGGTCTCGTTAACAAAAAGGTGACGACCATACTGGGCTGGATCATTGCTGCTATCGTCATCGTGCTTAATTTATTTCTTGTATACGAGAGCTTTACCTAACCACAACTGCAATTGTACAGATGTACGTGACAAAGGATCGTATCTGTCTTCGAGAACGGGGGAGAGATACGGTCCTTTTTTCTTTTTACCCATCTAAACGCGGACTTAAAATCCTTGTTGATATACATCATTCCAAGATAGAAGCAAGTCTTCGGCAGCAGTTGTGACGATTTCTTCTGCTAACCCTTTCGATATCGGTAAAAAATCGGTTATAATAGATAGAGTTGATGTACAAGTTCATGAAGAAAGTGGGAGCAGTATGGGTCGCAAGTGGAATAATATCAAAGAAAAGAAAGCGTCCAAGGACGCCAACACAAGTAAGATTTATGCTAAATTCGGTTTGGAGATTTATGTAGCCGCCAAGAAAGGCGAACCTGATCCTGAGTCCAACCGGGCGCTTAAGGTCGTACTTGAACGGGCGAAAACTTACAATTTGCCAAAAGCGATTATTGACCGCGCGATCGAGAAAGCCAAAGGAAGCGGCGACGAGAACTATGTTGAGCTTCGTTATGAAGGCTTCGGTCCTAGCGGTTCCATGGTCATTGTCGACTCGTTGACGAATAATGTGAACCGCACAGCTTCCACGGTACGCTCCGCCTTCACTAAAAACGGCGGAAATCTTGGTGTGAGCGGTTCGGTTGCTTATATGTTCGACTCGTCTGCCGTTATTGGCGTTCCAGATAAAACGCTCGATGAAGTTATTGAGATCTTACTGGAAGCCGATGTGGATGTACGCGACGTTACGGAAGAGGATGAGACCATTATGGTCTACGCCGATCCGGATCAATTCCATGCGGTACAAGAAGCATTCAAAAATGCGGGGATTACCGAATTTACGGTTGCCGAGCTGACGATGCTGGCTCAGAATGACGTAACACTTTCGGCTGACGCACAAGTCCAATTCGACAAACTGATCGATGCTTTGGAAGATCTGGAGGATGTTCAACAGGTTTATCATAACGTCGAATTTGAATAAGCCATACAGGCCTAATAAGGAGAATAAGCGATGTGCCGAAACATTAAGACACTATATAACTTTGATCCTCCAGCAACCGAAGACGAAATTCAAGCCGCTGCCTTGCAGTTCGTAAGAAAGCTCTCCGGCTATAATTCTCCTTCTAAGGCGAATGAAGAAGCATTTCATCAGGCAATAGATGAGGTGGCGCAAGCCGCCCGCAAGCTGATGGATACACTTGTCACGAATGCTGAGCCGCGAAACCGCGAAGTCGAGCTTGAACGCGCACGGGCGCGAAATGCGCAACGATTCGGAAGCAATTAGGCCTTAAGCTGCTAAAAAAGAACGTACCGCACTCATCGTCTTGAACGATGTGCAGCCGGATACGTTCTTTTTTTGCGCGATAATGCTTGACAACGATTTCAATTAGAATGAAAACCAAGCGTTAATGGACAGATTAACGGGGTAGTGCATTTTTTCGGATGAGGAAAGAGGATCAGCACCCCATGCATGAGAAAAAGAAACGCGATTTAGCAGCGCTTGCTTCGATTCCATTAATTATGACGCTTGCGAACTCCATGCTTATTCCCGTACTTCCGCTTATGCAGAAAAAATTAGGCATCACTTCTGTCATGTCCAGTTTGATTATTACGGTATACGCTGCTGTATCGATTGTATGTATCCCTATAGCCGGGTATCTGTCAGACCGATTTGGTCGGAAGCTGATCATTGTAGTTGGTTTGTCCATTGCGGCTGCTGGCGGCGTTGTATCTGGACTGTCCGCATGGTTTCTAGAGCATCAGATGGCGTATGCGGGCATTCTGGCGGGTCGATTCATACAGGGGATTGGCGCGGCAGGCGCTTTCCCGATCGTATTGCCGCTCGTGGGGGATATGTTCAAAAGCGAAGAAGAGGTGAGCAACGGCCTTGGCATGATTGAAACTTCCAACACTTTTGGCAAAGTGCTTAGTCCGATTCTCGGCTCTGCGCTAACGCTTATCGTGTGGTTTCTCCCGCTAGCCGTTATTCCAATTATTTGCGTGTTATCGATTATCGCCGTAGCGGTGTATGTGAATGCTCCGAAAAAAACCAGTGAGCAGCCGAAAGTCACGTTAAAGGAATTCGTTCAAGGCATTAAGGCGATATTAGCTAAAGAGGGCTGGCTTTACGCGATATTCGCGATTGGCGGCTTGGCGATGTACTTAATGTTTGGATTTCTCTATTACTTGTCTTCCGTTCTGGAGGACCATTACAACATCGAAGGCATTTGGAAAGGGGTATTGCTGGCGATCCCGCTTAGCGCAATATGCCTCGCTTCGTTTATAACGGGCAAAGTTGTCGGCGTCAGTAAAGCGAGGATGAAATGGTTCACGGTCGCCGGTACGGCGATTACGACTGCAAGCATGGCCACCTACGCAGTGTTCCCGTCGAAAGGACTGTTTTTCCTCATTCTGCTGTTGTCGATTGCCGGTGCCGGCATGGGGCTCATTCTGCCTTGTCTGGACGCTTTAATCACGGAGGGAATTGAGAAGAAGCAGCGGGGCACAATCACCTCGATCTACAGCAGCATGCGTTTTATCGGTGTGGCGGCAGGACCGCTAATTTCTTCTCTGATGCTGAAGAAGGAAAATCTGTTGTTTTATATTTTTGCAGCGGTGGGATTGGTTTGTCTCGGTGTCGCATTGTTCGCCATAAGGACCGGGAAGAAGAAATTCGAGAGGGTCAAGCCTCTGTTCTGATTGACGTCAACCAGAATGAACAATAAAGCCGTGGTGCAGCCACGGTTTTTCTTATTGCCTAGATCGCATATTGCAAGCTATATTTTCACAAAATGCCTTAATGGAGTCTTAAGTTTGTGAATCCCTTGCTTCAGAAAGTTAAGACGTCGTTAATGCTCCGTTAACCGTGATCTAAAACCAGCTTGCTACAATGAGGTAGACAGATGGGAAGACAAAATGCGGAACATAAGAAAGGGATACAACTATGAAAAAATGGATAAAGGTAATCGCTATTCTACTTGCAATAATCATTCTTTTTCTAGCCACTGTATTTGTTGTAAACGTCATTTGCAATAAGATCGAGAAGGGGAAAATACAGTCCTATGGCCAGCTTGTCCCTGTAGACGGGAAAAACATGAATGTTCTCATTCAAGGTTCGGGTGAAGAGACTGTCGTGCTGCTGCCGGGATTTGGAACAGGGGCTCCAGCCATTGACTTTAAGCCGCTGATAGAGGAACTGTCCCCGTACTACAAAGTTGTCGCGATTGAGCCTTTTGGCTATGGGTTAAGCGATGATACAGATAAAGAACGCACCGTGGAGAATATCGTTAATGAAACGCATGAAGCGTTGCAGAAATTGAATATTGACCGCTACATCCTGATGGGTCACTCCATTGCAGGCATTTACGGACTCGATTATGTGAACAAATATGAGAATGAAGTGACGGCCTTTGCCGGGATCGACAGTAGTGTGCCAACACAAGGCGGCAACGATGAGCCTTTTCCATCGGGCATGTATAAACAACTCAAGCTATCGGGATTTTACCGCTTGATAATGAAATTAGCTCCCGATCAGCTAGTTGCACCTGATGTTGATGATGCAGCCAGAGAGCAGATCCGAATCATTTCGCTGAAAAATTCGTTTAATGCGAGCATTTTGAGTGAAGGTGAACACTTTGGCCCTAACTTTAAAGCGACTGAAAAATTAACGTTTCCGAAAAACCTGCCTTTAATCTTCTTCTTGCAAGCGAATGATTCGGAGACGGAAGGATGGATCCCGTTGCATGAAGAGCAAATCAAAAACTCGGTGCATGGCAAAGTAATGACCTTTGATGGCGATCACTATTTGCACCATACCCGTTCCAAAGAAATCGCCGAGAACTTCAGAAGCTTTATGGAAGAGATTAAATCCGGTCAATAAGTGCATTGCATCAACAAAGCAAGGAAGCCAAAGCTCATCCGCAGATGATGCTTTGGCTTCCTTGTTGTTCATTTATGAAAATCCTCGCAGCCAACAGGGCTAACGCTATTGGAATATGTACAATGAACAACATCTGAATTTTGATTCACTTCTTCTTTTTGAAAACACCTAATAAGACTGCAAAAATAATGACAACGATTATGAAACCGCTCAACAATATCACCCCTCTTTGGGATTATAGCATGAACTGCGCAGGCTGAAAATTGAAGATCATAAGTGCAAAGAAGCCAAAGCTCATCCGTAGATGATGCTTTGGCTTGCAAGTTGTTAAACGGTGCGAAGGGGTGAATATCTGCTGTCATTTAAGCTTTAAAATCTTCGCTGCGAACAGAACTAGCATCGGCTAACGCTTGGCGAAGAGAGTCAGCTCTATGCTCCCGGTAGCTGGGGGTTCCAGGCTGCTGTCGCCAGGATTCATCCAGTCCGCCTGCGTCTATTGCATCAAAACCAAGCTCCTCGATGAGCTGAAGCACGATTTTTTTAGCGTTCGGATCGTCACCGGCAACCGGCAGAGCAATGCGATCGGGTGAACCGGCTGGAAGGCCGCGTTCAAGTAAGTTTAGAGCGGTTATACCATTGAAAGCTTTGTTGACGGGACGCTTCAAGTGCTGCTCGACCCAGCGGCTTTCCGGCAAGCCGGCCTCAATCTCAGCAATTAAACCGTCGCGTTGACGGGGATAATAGTTGCCGGTATCAACGAAAACAGCACCTGGTGCCGTGTGATCGAAGATGCCTTCAGGAAGATCAGGAATATTCTTTTGCGGAATCGTGACAATGACAAGTTCTGCTCCACGCGCTACTTCGTTAACCCCAAGAGGCTTGGCGCCAGTCTCGGCAGCTAGCTCCGTCAGTGTATGAGGTCCGCGTGAATTGGCAATGGTGACATCATGGCCGAGCTTGGTAAGACGTCGAGCGAGATTACCGCCGATATTTCCTGTACCAATAATTGCGATTTGCATGATTTCCTACTTCCTCTCCCGGTTTAATTTGGTATTAACCTCTCAACTGTAACAGAGAACAGAATGACTGTAAACAACTTCTTGACTGAACGTTACAAATTGCATATACTACAATTTATCGATAGTAGGTAAGGAGGGAAGTAGTCGTGACCAGAAGCGGAAGACCACGAGAATTCAAAGATACGACTGTTATCGATGCGGCAATGGATGCCTTTTGGATGAACGGATACGAAGGGTGCTCGACTGAGGATCTGTGCAAGCAGACAGGTCTTGGGAAAGGCAGTTTGTATAATGCGTTTGGCAGCAAGCATGAGCTGTACGGACAGGTGCTCCAGCGGTACCATGAGGAAGGGATACGAGAACAAAGCGCCATTTTACAGAATACGTTACCTCTGAAAGAAAGGCTGCGCGGGCTATTGGAGTGGGGAATCAACGAGGATTTCTCGGAATCCGGGCGCAGAGGCTGCCTGCTCATTAATGCGGCGATGGAAAGGGCGCGAGTTGATCCTATGGTCGAGCAGATCATGACAAGGCATATCGAAATACTGGAGGAGGAGCTCTGCCGGCAGATTGAGCGAGGCTGCGAGAACGGAGAGATTACTTCAGGGCGGCCGGTAAAGGAACTGGCAAGCTTGTTTCTCAGCAGCTATTACGGGCTTCGTGTACTTAACAGCTCCTCGCAGAACCGAGAATTGGCCAAATCCATTGTGGAAGGCACATTATCCGCTATTTATTAGCCGGGAAAACCGGCAATTTTTTCTCGTTAATTTTGTACTGATTATTACAATATTAAAGAATGATTAATTTTATGAAAAGAGGAACTGAAATGCCTTTAGCTATTTATGTACTTGGTTTGACTATTTTTTGTATGACCACTTCAGAATTTATGGTCGCCGGAATGATGAATACACTAGCGGAGCAATTTGGCGTGCCAGTGTCAGCAGTAGGTTATCTGATCAGCGCCTTTTCGGCTGGAATGGTTGTGGGCGGACCTATATTGACTGCTGCTCTGCTGAATACGCCGAGAAAAAAAGCGTTTATTGCACTCAGCGTAGTTTTTCTCGTCGGGCAGTTGCTTGGAGCAATAGCCAATAGCTATGAAGTCATGATGGTCTCGCGCATCATAACCGGCGTTGCATCCTCGGCAGCATTTGGCGTATCCATCTCGATCTCCGCCTCCCTTGTGAAAGAAAATGAGCGCGGGAGGGCGGTGTCGATTATTTTCGGAGGGCTTATGATCGCGACCGTTCTTGGCACACCGGCTGCAACGTGGGCGGCTGATGCTTATGGCTGGCGTTTTAGTTTCTGGGCGGTTGCTGTTCTTGTTTTGCTTTCCGGTATAACCGCGTTGCGTCTGATCCCGTCATTGGCCAAACCGGAGCCTACAAGGCTGAGGCATGAAATGACCGCCTTCCGCAATCGTAAGCTCTGGGCAGCTTATCTGACCAGTTTTCTTATTATCGGGGCAACCTTTGCGGCTTTTAGTTATTTCGCTCCGATCTTTACCGATTTGACCGGATTTTCAGCCGCCTCCATTCCGATTCTGTTCGTTGTGTATGGAGCGGCAACCGTTATAGGGAATCTAATAACCGGCAGGCTGGCTGACCGTTATACGATGCAGCTGCTAGCTGCAGGGCTGATCGTGTTGTCTATTGCACTTTTGGCTTTCGCTATAGGCGTACATGAACCTCTGATTGTTATCCCTGCTGTTATCGTTATTGGTCTTGCGGGGGTTCCTATGAACCCGCCAATGGTGGCAAGGGTTATTCGGACAGGAGGGAGCGGTCTTATGATCAATACGGTTCATACCGCGATCGTAACCTTTGGTGTTGTCGTTGGCTCTTCGGTTGGCGGACTGGCAATCAGCGCCGGTTATGGACTGGCCGCACCGATCTGGGTAGGCGTTGTTCTTGCCTTGGCAGGTGTGCTTTCATTGCTGCCTTATATGATGGGGGGAATATCCCGCAGAGAGATAGCTGATATGGAAGGATAAGTTTCAGGTATTATGGTCGAATCAATGAAAAGCAAACTTGTTAAAAGCTGTGGTGAAATCAGGAGGAGCAACCTGGTTTCACCACAGCTTTTTCACGTCTATCAGAAGCTGATTTGATACATTTTGCGTAAACGGTTTCGCAACATTTTTACTTGGAAGTGGAATGCTATAAAGGCAAATTTTCAACTTCATATGCATTGAAATTAGATCGAAAGCAGACAGAGAAGTTCAAATTGCATTTTTACCCAATGTAAGATTAGACTAAAAATTTTCTGAAAAACCCTCGTTTGTGTCATTATAGATAACATATAATTGAGCAATAACAGCGGAATAAATTAAATACCATCCACACATGTAACATATACACGTAATGTATACAAAATGTAAACGTTTTATTTTCTAATTTTCGAAAAAACCTATTGTAATCTGATTTGGCATGTACTAATATAAAACTAGAAATTGCGTAAACGGTTTCGCACAGAACCAATCCGATAGAAATTATTACCATGGACGATGAATAAACTAACTTTGCGAAAACGTTATGACAATATCATAAGGAATGGGGGTAGCTATGTTTAACAAGGAAATCACCATTAAAGACGTAGCCAAGCACGCCAACGTGTCTGTAGCTACTGTATCCCGCGTGATGAACGGACGGGATCGAGTAAGTGATGCAACCCGGAAGAAAATATTAAAGATTATCGATGAGTTGAATTTTGTACCGAATACGATGGCAGCCTCTATGGTTAATAAAAAAACCAAAATGCTATCCGTCGTTGTACCGGAAATTCAGAATCCCTTCTATACTGCGGTTATTGGGGGGATGGTGGAGGTAGCCAAGAAAGAAGGATTTTTCACTCTAGTGGTTGCCACGAATGGTGATGAAGCGGAAGAGGACGAGTTTTTCGACAGCTTTCTGGGGAAAAATGTAGACGGCATGATTTTAATCGGGACACATAAGGATGCCGAGTTTTACCGGAATATCCGCAAGCCTACGATTTTGGTCGACCGTTATATTAATGATTGCGGCCACGATGGCGTCTTAATTGATAACTTTCGCGGTGCATACGAAGCAACCAGGCATTTTGTGGAATATGGACATGAACGCATTGCTATTATTGACGGGGAGCATGATTTTAACGACGGCAAGGATCGCTACTGGGGCTATCATCAAGCGATGCATGAGGGCGGCCTGACACCTGACCCCAACTATCATAAGCAGGGGAATTGGCTGGAGGAGGATGGTTACCGGTTCACGATGGAGCTTATGCGCTCCGAGCAGCCGCCAACCGCCATATTCGCGGCAAACAATGTGATCTGCACCGGCGCGATCAAAGCGATCCGTGATTTGAACCTCCGTATTGGAGAGGATATTTCATTAATTGGCTTTGACGACAATGAGCTTGCTCAGTTTGTGCAGCCGCGCGTAACAGTTGTCAGCAGACCAACCCGAGAAATGGGACTTCAAGCGGCAGAAATGCTCATCCAGAAAATTAAAGGAGAGCCTTCAGAGCAGACCAAGCTGAAGAAAGTGATCCTGGATGTTGAATTGATGAAATACGGCTCAGTTAAAAGGCTGAACAAGTAATACGGGGGGAGACCTATGGCAAAGATCTTGGTAGTGGGCAGCATGAATATGGATATTGTCACTCAGGTTGAACGTCACCCGGTTCCCGGTGAAACGATACAAGGCAACGAGACCCGCTTCTTCATAGGCGGCAAGGGAGCGAATCAGGCGGTTGCAGCCTCTCGCTCCGGCGCATCGGTAGCTATGGCTGGAGGACTGGGCTTGGATTCCTTCGGCGCGGACATCCGCAAGCAATTAACGGAGGATGGAATTGATCTTAATTGCGTGATAGAGAAGCAGGCCATGACGGGGATCGCATTAATAACCATTGATCAGTCGGGCGAGAACAACATTATTTTATCAGCGGGCGCGAATGGCAAATATGGGGAGGACGAGGTGGATACACTAGATCTAACCGGATTCGACGTCATCCTGCTGCAAAATGAAATCGCCCAGGCCGCAAATCAAAGGGTGCTTGATAAAGCCGCGGCTGCCAATATCCCGGTATTTCTGAATCCCGCTCCGATTGCCGGATTTGACCACACTCAATTGAGCAAGGTCAGCTTCCTCATTCTGAATGAGGTTGAAGCGGAGGAATTGAGCGGTACCCGGATAGACGGAATAAGCCAAGCGTTGAAGGCAGGGAAGCAATTGCTGGAGGCTGGTCTTCCTCATCTTATTATCACTTTGGGCAGTAAAGGCTCACTCTATTTGGACCAAGCTGGAACTGAAATCGAGATGCCTGCATTTACAGTGGATGCCGTGGATACAACAGCGGCTGGAGACACTTTCATCGGGGCATTTGCTGCAAAATATATCGCGGGAGACACATTGGAGGAAAGTCTGCGGTATGCCACAGCAGCTTCAGCACTTGCCGTATCGGCTGCCGGTGCTCAGAGCTCGATTCCAACAGAGGATCAAGTACATGAATTTCTTCAGCGTATAAAACCAATAGATCAATAACATTATAATTTGCAAAATGTGATAGGAGGAATTCTGAAAGGAATTCCTGCATACCAAGACTTTGACGATTTAACGCTTAGTCTTGTTAAAGTTACCCAAAATTCAGTCTGATGCAGGTGAATGGGAGGTCAAACGATGACGCATCCGGTATTGACGATGGAAGGAATCAGCAAGGAGTTTCCAGGTGTGAAAGCGTTGTCCAATGTTGGATTTGAGCTGTATCCAGGTGAGGTTCACGCACTAATGGGGGAAAACGGAGCAGGTAAATCGACGCTAATGAAGGTGCTGTCAGGTGTCTATTCGCCGACGCAAGGGAAGATCCGGCTGAAGGATCAGGAAGTGACGTTCCGCAACCCGCTGGATGCTCAGCGTCAGGGAGTATCGATCATCCATCAGGAATTCAACTTATTTTCTAATTTATCCGCTGCGGAAAACATCTTTATCGACCGGCCTGAGATGAAGGACCGGTTCGGACGGATACGCTGGTCCAAAATGTATGAAGAGGCGCAGCGTCTGGTCGATTCGATCGGCGGCGGTGAGATCGATGTCCGCAAGGAGGTCCGGCATCTCGGGGTCCATAGCCAGCAAGTCATCGAGATTGCCAAAGCGCTGTCCTTTCAGGCAGATGTACTCATTATGGATGAGCCTTCCGCGGCGCTGCCGGAAAACGAAGTGAAGAAAATGTTTGATGTCGTTAATCGACTGAGGGCGCAAGGTGTAGCCATTGTGTATGTTTCCCACCGTATGAAGGAAATATTTGAAATTGCGGACAAGGTAACGGTGCTGCGCGACGGAGCTAAGATCGATACCCGAATGATCGGAGAGGTTACGGAGCAGAGCTTAATTCAAATGATGGTCGGCAAAGCGGTTGGCCAACTGTACCCGGTAAGAGAACAACAGCAGGATCAAGAAGTGGTGCTGCAGGTCAAAGAACTGTCGCTTGATTCTACGCACCGGGTCTCGTTCGAATTGCGAAGAGGAGAGATTCTAGGCTTGTTCGGCGTTCCGGGTTCAGGTACGCATACGATTGCTGAGCGCCTGTTCGGGCTTAAACGGGGAACTGGTGCAATCAGCATTCATGGTGCAGCTGTAAAAATAAATAGCCCTAGTGAAGCTAAAGCCAAGAAGATTGCTTATGTGCCTCCCGATCGTCACCGTCAGGGCATCATAAAACCGATGTCGATTCGGCAAAACCTGTCGATTCCCATTCTGCCCCAGCTTTCAAAGGGCTTGGTGCTTGACGAGGCGCGGATTAAGCAAATGAGCGGAGAATATATGGAGAAGCTGCGGATTAAAGCGCCAAGTGACGGGCAAAGTGTAGACTTTCTGAGCGGCGGCAATCAGCAGAAGGTAGTGATCGGTAAATGGCTTGCGGCACATCCGGATATTCTAATTCTGGAAGAACCGACCCGGGGTGTTGATGTCGGGGCGAAGGCAGAAATTTACAGCATTATTGATCAACTGGCCCAAGAAGGACTAAGCATTCTGCTCATATCTTCGGAAATGCCTGAGGTTATTGGGCTAAGCGATCGTATCTTGGTGCTGTATAAAGGCGAGATTGTGCATGAATTCGCACATGGCGAAGCGGACCAGGAGCAGCTGCTGCAGAGAGCTTCACACCCGCTCATAGAAGGAGGCACCTTATGAAACGCATATTAAATGTGCATGAAGCGCCTATTATCCTGTTTACGATTATTGTTACGCTGCTCTTTGCGGTCATTTCTCCCGATTTTCTGCAATTCGATAATATTAAGCTGATTCTGGATCAGAACATCTCCATGTTTATCGTGGCGATCGGGATGACGATGGTCATCCTGCTGGGAGGCATGGATTTATCGGTCGGCTCTGTTCTAGCTGTAACGGCAACCTCAGTCGGACTGTTTCTCAGTCATGGCATCCATCCCTGGATTGCAGCGGCAATGGGGATAGGCATCGGGGTACTGTGCGGAGTGGTAAACGGCTATTTCATCGCTGTGCGGAAAATTCCGGATATCATTGTGACCTTGGCCACGATGTACATTTTCAGAGGCATTGCGGTAGGGATCAGCGGAGGAACCTGGATGACGAACTTTCCGGCGGACTTCCGATTTTTCGGACAAGGTAATCTGCTAGGCCTATCATTTCCGCTGCTTACAGCCATCATTCTTATTGCGGTCTTTATCTATCTATTGAAATTCACCCGGCCAGGCAGAAGAATCTACGCGATCGGCGGGAACAATTCCGCAGCCAAGCTCGCTGGCATCAGCGTAGCGAAATCCAAGTTTATGGTCTATGTATTAACGGGACTGCTGGTCGGGGTTGCCTCAGTTATTTTCGCATCGAAAGTAGGCAGCGTACAAGCCTCGACAGCCGGCAACAGCTTATCCTTTGAAGTGATGGCGGCCGTTCTGATCGGCGGGGGAAGCATATTTGGCGGTGTTGGCACGATAGCCGGAACGATGCTTGGCGTACTCTTTATGGGCATCATTAAAAACGGGCTGATTATATCTAAGGTCTCTCCGTTCTGGGTAGATGCCGCCACCGGTTTTCTGATTATTCTGGCAATTGTCATTAATACACTGCAGCGTATTCGTCAAAACAAAGGAAAAGAGGAGGATTTAGTATGAGTGCATGGACTATCTCGCTCCGAGTGAATAAGTTGCTCGTTCAACTCATTCTGCTATTCGTTATTCTCGTCCTGTTCAGCTTCTTGTCTCCCTATTTCCTATCCGTCTCTAACTTTATGAATGTATTGAACCAAATGGTTGAGGTGGGGCTGATCGCGATCCCGATGACGATGATCATCATATCCGGCGCAATGGATCTCTCGGTCGGCTCAATCCTGGCTTTCTCCGCTGTCTGCATGGGCGTTGCATTCGAGCACGGCATGAACATATGGGTCAGTATGATCATCGGACTGCTTGCAGGTTTGTTATGCGGGGCCGTTAACGGTTATCTCATCGCGAGACACAGGATGCAAGCGATTGTCGTCACCATTGGGATGCTGGTCATGCTGCGAGGCCTTGTCTACGTTATTAATCAGGGGAGGCCGGTCAGCGGATTTCCGGACGCCTTCTATTTCATGGGTCAACAGTATATCGGCGGTATCCCGGTTAATGCGATATTCTTGGTCATCATGTTCCTCATCGCCAGCTTCGTCATGAAGAAAACAAGATTCAGCACGTATGTGTACGGGATTGGCAATAATGAAAAGGTCGTCCGTTATTCCGGCATTTCGGTTGTACGCATCCGATTCCTGCTCTTTATGCTTAGCGGATTGTTTTCGGCCTTAGCGGGTGTATTCCTGGTGTCTCGTCTAGCAAGCGCGGAGGCGACATCGGGTACCAATATAGAGCTGGATGTTATAACAGCTACTTTAATAGGAGGCACACATATTTTTGGAGGGAGGGGGAGTCTTTCAGGTACCTTTGTCGGGTTGCTCATCATCGTGTTCTTGCGTAATGGTTTGAATTTGTTAGGCGTATCCGTGCTTTACCAGGCAGTTATATTAGGGGCGCTGCTTCTGCTTGCTGTAGGAAACAAAAAATTCAACGGAGTGTGAGACCTATGAGAAAAATGGCATTGGCAGTATTGACGGGTGTATTGGCTTTGAGTTTGGCAGCTTGCGGAACAAAAGACAACAATCCAACGAATGCTGGAAGCGGTACGAATCAAGGCGGCAGTGCTTCCGGTACAAGAACCTATTTCATGAATCCGAAGTCTATTGGACCTGCTTACTGGGCAGCCGCAGAAAAGGGAGCCAAAAAGGCAGAAGCGGATTTAAAGGTCAAAGTGCTGTTTAACGCGCCGACAGAAGCGGATTCTTCCAAACAAATTAATATGATCCAAGATATGCTCACACGCAAAGTGAACGGAATTGGCGTATCGCCTAATGATGCGAAAGCGGTCGGACCTGTATTCAAAAAAGCGGCCGGTCAAGGCGTCAATATTGTGACCTGGGATAGCGACGCGCCAGAAACCGACCGTCAATATTATGTAGCGCCGGCTACAGACCAAGAGGTCGGAGAACTGCTGGCCAAAACCATCGGAGATGAAATTGGCGGCAAGGGACAGGTTGCATTCATGGTTGCCGGTCTAGGCTCTCAGAATCAGATTGCCAAATCCGATGCGGCGAAAGCTTATTTTGCAGCGAACTACCCGGATATTGAAGTCGTTACGACGGTAGCCAGTGACGATGATCAGCAAAAGGCGTATGCCAATGCACAAAACCTGATTCAAACTTACCCTGAGTTGAAAGGCATTGTCGGATTTGCAGGCGGCGAACCGCCAGCGGCAGCAGAGGTTGTAGAGCAAGCGGTTAAGGCAGGCACCTTGAAGAAAAATCAAATTGCTATTACAGGCATTGCCGTTCCAAGCGTTGTGAAAAACTATATTAAAAACGGCACGATCAAAACAGATATTATTTGGGACCCAGGCAAGCTGGCGTATGTAACGGTCTATATTCTGGATCAGCTGGCTCAAGGCAAAGAGATTAAAGACGGCACAGAGATTCCGAATGTAGGAACAATCAAGGTTGACGGACAAAATGTATTTATTGGAACGCTACAAGTTACTAGTGAAAATGTGGACAGCTTTGATTTCTAATCATCCTTATACGAGGAGGCAGCTTTAATGGAGCATAACGTGCAAATCGAAGATTTGACGGCGCAGGCCTTTGCGCCCTATGGCAAAGTCATAGATCTGCCGGCAGTTGACCCTTCCAAATCCGGAGACGGGTGGGATTGCTGGAGCTATATTCAAATGCTGGACGTATCGGAGCCAATCGGTTTTGGGCTGGTCGTAACGAAGCAGCGTGAATTCGTTGTAACGGCAATGGAACGGCATGTCAGCCGCGAGGAATTGCTTCTTACCTTTGACCGCGAGCTTGTTCAGCCAGTAGCGGAATGCATAGATATTGAGAATCCGGAAGAACGTCCTGACCCTGCCACCGTCAAGTGCTTCAGAATCAAACCCGGACAAGCTATCGTAATCAACCGCGGTGTCTGGCATAGCCCGGCATATCCGGCGGCAGAAGATGCCCGCTATCTGTTCGGCATTGAGAAGAAGAAAGATAAGTTTGGCGATGAAATGATTAATCCATGGGTTGATTTCATAGCCGGTCATACCATTCGATTCAAATAAGCGAGCAGGCAACGCTCCTGATCCTTTTAGATTATAGCAATCCTATTTCATTCTTCGGATACAGGAGCATGCCGCTTAAAAAGGAGCAACTACGATGAGCCAAGAAAAACAAGTAATGGAATGGATTGAGAGTCATCAAGATGAAATTATTCAATTTCTACAGCAGCTCATTCAAATTCCGAGCATTAATCCTTGGTTCTTTGACGAGCCGGCGCCATCCAAAGAGAAGGAACTCCAGGAATTTATCGCCAGCAGGCTGGAAGGCTTAGGTGCAGACATCGAGCTTTGGGAGCCAGTAGCAGATGACTTGAAGCAATATGAAGGCATGGCCGGTTATTATCCCGGAAGAGACTTTACTGGCAGACCTAATCTGGCAGCGACGTTTGGCAAAGATACGGAAGGCAAGTCCCTATTATTGTTCGGTCATATCGATGTTGTCATGGCCGGCTCGAAATGGACAGTTGACCCGTTCGAGGGAAAAATCATCGATGGCAAAATGTACGGCCGGGGCACCGTCGATATGAAAGGCGGCGTTGCCGCGATGATCATGGCCGTCGAAGCTATTCTTCGCAGCGGCTTTAAGCTCAAAGGTCCGGTCGTCGTCGGAACCGTTGTCGATGAAGAAGCCGGGGGTATGGGGGCGCTTGACTTTATTCACCATGGTTATCGGGCGGATGCTTGTATTTTGACAGAGCCAACCTCGCTGACGATCGCCCCGCTTTGCAGAGGAATCTTGTGGGGGAAAATTAAAATTCAAGGCCGCAGCGGCCATATTGAAATGCCGCAAGCGGATTGGAAGAATGGCGGTGCAGTCGATGCGATTAAAAAAGCGAGATATATTTTGGAGCAGTTGGACCGCTTGAACGAAGAATGGGCAATTAACAAAACACATCCTTACCTTTCTATCCCTTGTCAGGTACATGTAGCTCAATTGAATGCCGGGGAATACCCGACTTCCTTTGCCAATGAGGCTGAAATTGTATTTAATGCACAATACTTGCCTTCAGAACGTGATGAGAAGCTCGTGGGCGGCAATGTGAAAAAGGAATTAACTGAATTTCTGCGCCAAGCAGCGGAATCAGACCCATGGTTAAGCGAGCATATGCCAGAAATCGAATGGATGGTAGACGCAGATTGCGCAGAGACGCCGGTGTCGCATCCTTTTGTCCAAACTTGCGTGCAATCGTTGAAGGGCATTGGAGAAGAAGGCAAAATCGAAGGACTTGGCTTCCATACCGATATGGGATGGCCTGTGAATGTAGGAATTCCGACTATTAACTTTGGACCTGGCGATCCAAGCCTTGCCCATCATAGCGATGAATTTACGCCTGTCGCTGAAGTGATTCAAGCGGTTAAGATGATTGCCAAAACGATTGTGGACTGGTGTGAAATTGAAGAAGCGTAAGCATTAAGCCGTAAACATTGAAAGAGCTGGTCCTTGCGGCCGTAGATATAAAAAAACACGGAGGTGCCAAACCGATGAAAATTTTATTTGTTGGAGAATCCTGGGTTGTGCATATGATTCATACGAAAGGCTATGACAGCTTTACCTCGACCAAATATGAGGAGGGAGCGACTTATTTGCTGTCCTGTCTGCGTGAGCAGGGGATTGACGTCACCTATATGCCTGCGCATGAGGTGCAAGTTCGCTTCCCTCAATCACTAGAAGAGCTGAAAGCCTACGATGCTATTGTACTCAGCGATGTAGGCGCGAATACGTTCCTGCTCCAAAATCCAACCTTCTATCAAATGCAAATCATTCCGAATGCCCTTGAGCTAATGAAGCAGTATGTCGCTGAAGGAGGAGGCATGCTGATGGTTGGCGGCTATCTGACCTTCATGGGTATCGAAGGAAAAGCGAATTATAAAAATACCGTTTTGGCCGATGTACTGCCCGTTGTCATGGCGGATAATGATGATCGCGTAGAGATGCCAAGCGGCTTCTCGCCAGTGGTATCGCAGTCTCATCCATTAGTGAATGACTTGGGAGAATGGCCAA
The DNA here is from genome assembly GCF_014641555.1 of Paenibacillus radicis (ex Gao et al. 2016). Lineage (GTDB taxonomy): Bacteria > Bacillota > Bacilli > Paenibacillales > Paenibacillaceae > Pristimantibacillus > Pristimantibacillus radicis. The sequence goes on along the minus strand of NZ_BMHY01000004.1, from coordinate 446,136 downwards.
GGCTGCTAGGCTATAACAAGCTGTCGGCCAAACCTGATGCTGAAGAGCTGCTCAGCCATGGCGGCGATGCGATTCTGACGGTTGGAACCTATGGGCAAGGAAAGACGGCGGCATTCGCAAGTGATTGTTCTCCGCACTGGGGATCGCTAGCGTTCATGAATTGGGAGCATTACACAGCGTTCTGGTCTAATCTTATTAAATATTTGAAATAAGAGTCAAGAATGGAATAGCGCCTGTCAGCCTCGAGCTGGCAGGCGCTATTGTTATAACCAGGGCAAAAAGCGTATAGCGTAAAAGTAAAATGATCATACTATTCGAAACTACAGTTACCCAAATAAAGGAATGAATCCGAATGGTACAAAAAATACAGCTGGAACATAATTACGATTATATTCTGAGCGGCAATGTGACCGAGGATTTAAACCAGTTTAAAACCATATTTGATAACTGTATCGATATCAAATTTCGTGAATTTGATATTCATGGCGCCAGGAAAGGCGCCCTTGTCTTTTTAAGCGGAATGGTCAATATGCAAACGATCGACTTCGAAATTATGAAACCATTGATTGAATCCGATGAACGATTATTTCAGGAATCCGCCGCCGAGCTGAATGACTCTGACATTCAAAATATCATTGAAAATAGACTTCTATTTTCTTCACAGCTGAGCTGGTTCGAGGATTTTCCAGACATTATTGAGCATGTCTTATCAGGAAACGTGGCTTTCCTGTTAGATGGATTACAGCAAGTACTAGTGATCAATGCAAAGGATTGGGAAAAACGGACCGTTGAAGAACCGGCAACCGAAGCGGTCATACGTGGTCCGCGTGAAGGCTTTCAAGAAACGATAAGCACAAATATTAGTCTCATTCGCAGAAGGCTAAAAACACCGCAGCTCAAGATGGAAGACATGAAAGTAGGCCGGCTTTCCAATACTCAGATCGTCATTACCTATTTGGAAGGAATCGTTGATACAAAATTAGTAGATGAAGTGAAGAATAGAATCGGAAAGATTAAAATTGATGCCATTCTGGAAAGCGGTTATGTTGAAGAATTAATTGAAGACAATTCCTTTTCGCTATTTCCGCAAGTATTAATCACCGAGCGGCCGGACCGGGTGGTCGGCAATTTATTAGAAGGCAAAGTCGGCATCATTATTGATAATACGCCTTTTGTGATCATCGTGCCGGGCACTTTTTTTCAATTGCTGCAATCCCCAGAAGACTACTATCAACGGTATTTCGTCGCTTCCGCGATTCGTATGCTGCGTTTTTTTGCAGTTCTATTCTCACTGCTGCTGCCCTCCCTATATATTGCGTTAACGACCTACCATCAGGAAATGATACCTACCATGCTCTTAATAAGTATTGCGGCCTCACGCGAAACCGTTCCTTTTCCTGCTTTTATCGAGGCACTGGTCATGGAAATTGCCTTTGAGAGCTTAAGGGAAGCAGGCGTACGCCTTCCACGTCCTGTAGGGCAAGCTGTCAGTATCGTAGGCGGTTTGGTTATTGGCCAAGCTGCAGTAGAAGCAGGTATTGTGTCATCGCCGCTCGTTATCGTCGTCTCCATGACGGGTATCGCCTCATTCATATTTCCAAGCTTCCAGCTCGGACTGGCTTTCCGTTTGCTTCGTTTCCCGATGATGATCGCAGCTGCCACCTTTGGTCTCTATGGCATCTTAATGATGCTGTTGCTGCTGCTGATTCATGTGCTGCGTCTGAAGTCCTTCGGCGTACCTTATCTGACACCAATGGCTCCGTTGCGTATTAGCGGTCTTAAAGATGTAATCGTTCGTGCAAGCTGGCTTAAGCAATCAACGCACACAGGAGAGTTGAAATCTCAACGACATCAGAATCCGTTTAACCGCCTTCGTCAGAGACAAAACAAATAATTTGGTTTGCATCAGAAAAGGAAGGTTTCGATGAGAAAACAAGTGATCCTGTTCCTTACTATCTTTGTATTCATGTACATGCTTACAGGCTGCTGGAGCCGAGTGGAGTTAAATGATATCGCCATCGTTACAGCTGCAGCTCTGGATCTAGTGGATGATCAAAAAATCCAACTAGGTGTACAAGTGATGAAGACGAAAATGACGAAAGGTACAGCCGGCAGAGGGGAGTCGAGCGACAATACGACGTTAATATTTTCCGAGCAAGGGGATTCTGTCATGGACGCCTACCGGAAAATTCAGAAGAAAATACCGCGCAATCTTATTTTCTCGCATAATCGGATCGTTATCATCGGGGAAAAATTAGCACGCTCAGGAATAACGCCTGTTATTGAATTTTTCTCGAGATACCGGGATGTTCGGGGGAATAGTTATTTGTTGACTACGAAGGGGAAGGCGTTTGATCTGTTAAACGTGGGTCCTAACTTTGAAAAGTTTTCGGCAGAGGAGATTAGAGAAGAGCAAAAAGCCAGGGTGATAGACAGCGCAACGATTAGAGATTTTACTTACCGGCTGCTGGAGGAAGGGATCGAGCCGATCACGTCCCAACTGCAAATGATTCCCGCGGGTGAAAAGAGTACTGAAGATTCTAATTCCGAAAAGAAGAACAAAAATAATGAGTTGGCCCTAGGACTTGTTGGCGTCGGTGTCTATCGGAAGGATCGTTTGATCGGGTGGATGAACGCCCAAGATGCAGAGACCTTATTATGGCTGCGAAATAAAATGAAGGACTCCGTCATCACCGTCATGATTCCTGACGAAAATAAGCTGTTCGGCAAATTAAGCGTCCAACTTATGAAATCGAAAGCGACGATTAAATCCAAAGTAGAAAATGAACAGGTGCAATTTCAAGTGAACATCGAAATGACCGGTGATTTATATGAGAATACAACGAAATTAAGTACGAATAGCAGCAATAACTTGCATACGGTTCAACAGCTGCTGGAGGAAGAGGTCGAAAGACGAATTCGGTCAACGGTTCAAAAGTCAAAAAACAAATTCAAAACAGACATTATCGGGTTTGGAAGCAAGCTTCATCGGCAAAACAATAAGGAATGGAATGAAAAATATTCAGACCGTTGGGATGAAAAATTTCCGGAGATTAAAGTGGATGTTACCGCGCATTTCAAGATTATCGGAACAGGCCGTATAAACGATTCGTTAATCTGGGAAGAAAAAGAAATGAAAAAGTAAGCCGTTAAAATTTGAACAAAGAATAGGAATCACGACATGGAAATCATTTCACGCCACCAGCTGCTCACGATATCGATTATTTATCAAATCGGGACGACCATCATATTTGGTTTTGCGTCAGGCGCTGGGAGAGACTCTTGGCTTGCTGTCTTGATCTCTACATGTTTAGGTACAGCAGTTGTATGGATATATACGAGAATTACGCACTTCAATCCAGGGCTGACCTATATTGAATGCTACCCGGCACAGTTCGGAAAGCTGCTGGGGACTCCCATCGCGTGGCTGCATCCGCTGTTGTTCCTGTATATTTCCGGGAGGATCGTTGCGGATATTAAAAACTTGGTGCCCACAACCATTTTGCCGGGCACTCCTCCGTGGGTTATTCTGCTGTTTTTTATGCTGGTTATCTCCTATGGACTTTTTGCCGGAATAGAGGTGATGGGGAAGCTGACCGAAATCATTTTACCCATCATTCTGTTGATCTATTTGATCGAAGTGATCTTGATCTTCAGCTCAGGAGTCGTACATTTCGATAACTTATCTCCATTGCTGGATAAGGGGTGGGGGCGTATATGGGAGGTTGTGTGGCCGCTAGGCATTATTCAATCATTTGGCGAGTCGCTTGCGCTGGCACTGGTCTGGACGTTGATGAACGAACGAAAGCGAGTAGGGCGAACGATGATTATTTCGTCGTTGTTTGCCGGCCTATTCATTGCATTCACGGATGCCTTGGCTGTTGCCGTATATGGAGAGGAAATATTTAAGCGAGCCACGTATCCGATGTATGCCTTGATACAAGCGATTTCCGTCAGTGATTTTATTACGCAGCTGGATGCTACAGGTGTTATCTATTTCTGCTTCATGGCTTTCCTGAAAACCTATATTTATCTGTTTGCGACAATCCGCAGCATTCAGAAACTGACCTATTCGAACAGCAGCCGTGTTTTCATATTTCCAGTCGTGCTTATTGCTCTATTCATGGGACTGACGATGGCGCCCAATGTGGTAGAGCATATTGCAGTAGTACAGAAAGTAATCCCGTACAATCCGATCTATTTATCATTAATGATCGTATTTCCGGTTTTATTGTTCTTGGTATCGTGGATTCGCAACAAATCCGGAACGGCGGCTAGTTAAAGGTGAGAGAATTGGAGGGTTCGTATGCGTGACTATATTTGGCCGTGGCAATCCAATGTGATGATGAAGCATCCGTGGGCGCTGCCGATTTTATTTCTGATATTAGCAGTCATCTTGTCATTTGTTACGTGGTTTAGGAGCAAGCATGCGCCTCAGGGACAGGGACAAGAGCAGCAGTAAGAGAAGCCGGAGCAGCAACAGCAGCAGGAGGGAAAATCCCGGGGAGGGCAAGAAGCTTCCGAGAATGAGAACGTAAATATGCTGTGATGTCACAGATTAAAGCCTCTTGTTGTCTATATAAGTGTTCAAATAAAATAACAGGAGGCACTACAATGACACAACGCATCAATTACATGGAGCAATCGCCTGAGCTGTTCAAAAAAATGCTGGATTTCAGCATGGCCGAGAACAAAGGGGCTATTGAAGCAAAAATTCTTCATCTGGTTCACATCCGTGCCTCGCAAATGAATGGCTGCGGATTCTGTCTGGATATGCACGTTAAGCAGGCTAAGATTCATGGCGAGAGCGAGCTTCGTCTCTATCACATTTCAATCTGGAGAGAATCGGAGTTGTTCACGCCACGGGAACGGGCTTCGCTGGCCTGGACGGAGGTTCTGACCAAGCTGCCAGAGCATGGCGTGCCGGATGAATTGTATGATCGTGTCCGCGGGCAGCTTTCTGAGAAAGAAATCTCCGATCTGACCTTCTCGATTATGGCGATCAATGCGTGGAATCGGATCAATGTCGCCTTCAAAACCGTACCAGGATCTGCAGACGCAGCCTATGGTTTGACGAAAGCTGGACTTAGCTAGGTTAATTGCCCAACAATAAGCGAGTGGAAATGAAACAATAGTTCATCTCACTTATCGATTCATTTTAAGAATAAAATAGGCCTTAGTCCGATAGCAAACACTTCTAAGGTGCGATGGGCAGTAATCGTACTTTAGAGGTGTTTTGCGTTGGTTGGGTTAAATATATTTACTTAAAACAAGAACATTCTAACTTCCCAAAGCGTCTGTATTAATATTCCAGTATCTTTATAGAGGAGGAAGCGTGACCGTGAAAAAATACATCCTTTGTTGTACGATATTATTAGCTGGATTATTAGCTGGTTGTTCAATGGAAAATAAAGTGCCCGATCCCGAACTACACACGGATGAAACGAACACTAAGGAAGTTAGGGAACTGGTGCCAATCGCTAACGAGATGTCAACCCCCAATTCAGTAGTTTCCTTGCCACTACCTACATATCTAGATGAGAATAAGTATGAGGGTGATGAGCTGGGGATAGTAAAGGCTCTGAATCATTATATGAAAGCGTGTTATGAAAAGGATTATGATGCTTTAAATGATCTGATGTCCAAAGGTACTGAAAAAATAACAACTGGGGGGTTTAAAAAGTATTTTATTAGCTTTGATAAATTAGACTTTTCCGTTAAGCCTGACCCAACGCCACCTGAAGGTACGAAGCCTGTGGTCGTAGAATTTAAAACAAAGATTTATGATCATAAAGAAGAGGTCGAAGAAGATAAACAATTGTTTTTATTTCGGTTAGAGGATGGCTTATGGAAATTTGTTGCAACAGCTGACTGGTGGTAAACATAGTAACAGGGAAAATTCAATAAATATTAAATATAAAGAGTAATTAAATTGATATATGTCCATAATCAATTTAGGAGGAATAAAATGGTAAACGGAATGAAGTTAATTGGTTTAGGAATATTGTGCGTTACTATAGCTGTGTACTTGAATACATCTGGCATAGTCAGTAATCAATATGAAGTTTATCTAGTTTTTGCGGGCATCATTTTGGGAGTTGCGGGATTCTTTATGAAAGATAATAAAGATACTTTAAACGAAGAAGAAAACAACGAAGAAGAAAACAACGAAGAAGAAAACGCGGAGAGTAATGAATAAGTGAGATTAAGAAGAAATCAAAAGAAAAGCGATCAAAGCAGAATGAATCAAAGAGCTCAAGAAGAATTGCTCATTTTCCTGATGACATTTTCACAAAACTCGTATTTTATACATATGTCTATAAATTCACTGCGGCTTACAATGTTACTAGTTCTTGTCTTGTCACCTTGTCACTCGACAACCGTTCAAAAACCATTTCGAAAACAATACTTTAATAAATATTGGGTGAATATTCAAATGAGATCGTTATACCACCATCAGACTGGGTGCGACCATCCTCGCCGTCGTCTTCGTCTGGATGCTTGCACATAATCTTCTCTACACCTACATCGCCCCCTACCTGCAGCAGATGCACATCGACCTGAGGCCCGATATCGCGCTTGTCGTCTTCGGCATCGCTGCGATAGGCGGTATTTGGATCACCGGTATGCTGGTCGACCGAATGCTCCGCCGCCTTACCCTTGCTAGCGTAGGCCTGTTCATCGTTGCCGGTGCGATCCTCATCGCAACACAGGGGGTCACTCCGCTTGCGATCCTAGCCATCATCTTGTGGGGGCTCGCCTTCGGAGGCTCGGCAACACAACTTCAAACCGCCACAGGACATGTTGCTGGAGAGAATGCTGACGCGGCTATATCTCTGGTCACCACATCCTTCAACCTAGCGATTTTCGCGGGCGGTGCAATCGGTGCGTTTCTCGTTGAAGGCACCGGAGCATGGACCCTCCCTTTAGCGATGATAATTCTCGCGTTCATAACACTAATCACCGTTGGCTTCGGTCGGCGTGCGGCGTTCCGGTCAGATCGTTAATCGGCGCAAGAGGAGACATCCCCGAGTATGTTTAGTCGAGGAACTTACCGCGAAACACCCCATCTTGAGATTTGAATGCAAAAAAAGATGGCGCGGAGCCATCCTTGATGCTACCATGCTATTCACCTGTGTATAGATGGATGTTCTTGTTGTGTGACCGGGGTTCAGATACATGGTTGAGTCGATTATTTTGATCTTGTGGCGTTGTATCAATATCTTTTTTAAATGCACTAGCAGATAAAAATCTGCTAGCGCATTTAAACAACACTTATTTTTTATAAGAAAATCGAAATGAAAACAATCAATTAGATTCCATTAATAATTGCAGTTCGTTATGAACCCATCCATTGGATGCAAGCACGCTTCCTTTTTCAACAATATTCATTTCATTTCCTTGAAGATCCGTCATCTTCCCGCCAGCTTCTTCAATTAATATTTTTCCCGCCGCAATATCCCAAGGTTGTAGTACACGCTCAAACATGCCATCCATTCGGCCAGCTGCAATATAGGCCAGGTCCATAGCGGCAGATCCGCTGCGTCTAATATCCTGACATGAAAGAAAAACCTTCTTAGATACGTTGAAGACCCAATCTGCATATTCATGATAATAAGGACTTGTCCCTATTGCGACTAGACTTCCTTTTAAACTATCAACATTGCTGACATGAATCTTGCTGCCGTTAAGAAATGCTCCTTTTCCTTTTGCAGCTGAGAAGAGTTCATCCGTATAGGGCTGATAAATAACTCCCGCTAGAACTTCTCTGTTTTTTACTAAAGCAAGAGAAATTACACTCATTCTTGTATCGTGGATTAAATTCGCAGTTCCATCAACGGGATCCAAAATCCAAACTGTTCCATCCAAGTCTAATTCAGAATTGTCCTTCTCTTCTCCCATAAACTGTATCAAAGGAAAACGCTCTGATAACTGTTCACATATAACAGTCTGTACCTGAAGATCTACCTCAGTAACGTAATCCACATCACCCTTTTGACGGATTGTAGATGCTTCCACTCCATTCTGCAACCATTTTCCTGCGTCTCGAGTTATTTTCTCCATCTCTATCCATACTGTCTCTAAGTTTTTCATTTATAGCACTCCTATTTATATAATAATTTATCTATTCTGCTCCCAAATTTACCTGTTTACGAGTTGACACATAATAAACGATTGTGCCAATCAAGGCGGTTATTGCGAAAAACAAAAACGCATTGGTATATACCCCCAGCTTCTCGTTGACATTAAAAATCGGAATAGTCTTAGAAATATTGGAATTCAGCAAAATTCCGGATAACGAAATGCCTAGAGCGTTGGAAAGATAACAAGTAAAATTAAACAAACCTATTCCAGTTCCCATTTCATTCTGGTTTAGAGTCGAAATTGCACCTGTAAATAATGGCCCGTACGCAAAAGCATAGCCAACAGTGATAAGCGTTAACGCTACAATAACATAGCTGACACTCCCAGCTGAACAAAAGCCGGCAATCAATAAACCAATTATTATAATTCCAGCTGAAATCAATAACGTCCTTACAATGCCTAATTTATTCACGATAATTCCTGAAATTACTGCAAGTATTCCCGCAGTTGTATACGGAATAATATATATGAAGGATGACTGTTCTAAAGAATATCCATATATATCACCCAATAGAAATGGCGGCAAAAATACAATTGCTGTCTGAGCCAAAAATAAAAAAATGAGTGCTAGAAGAATACTAATAAATTTCTTGTTTTTGAAAAAAAGCGGCGGTATAAACGGTTGTTTGGCTGTTTTGATATGAATAGCAAATAATATAACTAACGTAATAATCCCAATAAGCAAATAGAGATTTGGACTGGAAAACATAAAATTAACACATACAAACAACGCTGCCAAAATGGTGAATCCCAAATAGTCCATTTTAGTTTTTTTATTCGAATGATTGGGCAGAAACCTGTAAATAAACGGTAATCCTAAAATGGAAATCAACGGAATGTAGAAGATAAATTTCCAACCTGCATGTGTTGACAGAAAACCCCCTACATATGTTCCTAGAACAGTTGCCAATGCAAAACTAGCACAGCTAAAACCTAACCAGATTATTTGTTCTCTGGTAGGCAAATATTTGGCTACCAAGACCAGAGACAATGCATACGCTACAGCTTCTCCAAACGACTGAATAAATCTGGACCCAACTATCACATAGTACGAATCCGGAATTAACAGTGATGAAATGGATGGTAGACATGTCAATAATACGCCAATAATCAATAATTTTTTTTCATTAAAAAAGTCCGTGAAGCTAGAAAAAAGCAAGAATCCAACTGCTACACCCATTCCTCCTATAGATGCAACCCAGCTAGCTACACCAGTAGAAAGGTCATAAGTGTCTATTAAAGCAGGTGTTATCAGTGTAAATGCATTGTCAGTAAGCTGAAAAATTAACGTATATAAAAATACGATTCCAATGACGATTCTTAATCGTATCAATCCATTTTTATCTATATCCATATCAGGGTCCTTTCTATCTATTGAAAGATTTATTATTTTTTGATAAGGCATATCAAACAACATTTGCAATATTTCAGTATTTAAGATAAATTTGAAGGTGATAAACGAAAAAGCTCTCCTGTCTTGATAAATTCTGTGGCCGGCAAGCATACATGAATTTATGATTTCAGGGGTCTTTTTTTATTGAAATTATGAGTTTTTTTCATAAGTCTCCTATGATTTCTGATGTACGGTGCCGTCTAAAGAATGTTTACACCAGCAATCTTCATCTACATCTGTAAGCTCAATTGCATTCATTAAGATTTGCTGCACATTGTCAAACATTTTTTCCATTGCAGCCTCTACAACACCAGCGTTAACATGACCTTCCTCTATCCCGGCTGCCATACTGGATACGATGCCAATCGACGCATAACAAATTTCAGCTTCTCTAGCTAAGACTTGTTCTGGGAAACTGGTATGTCCTGCAACATCTCCTCCAAGCATTCTTAACATCTTAACTTCTGCTCTTGTTTCATAACGCGGTCCTTCCATACAGCAATACGTTGCACCGTCTTTAACATCGATCCCCGCCATCTCTCCAGCTTCTATAAAAACCTTTGAGAGGCGATCACAATAAGGATCTGTCATATCTACATGAGAAATAACTTCCCCCTCCTGCGTTCCGTCGAAAAGAAAAAAGGAGCTCTTTCTATTTTTTGTGAAATCCAAAAATTGACGCAGAACCACGAATGTCCCTGGTTTATAATCCGGATTTACTGATCCGACACAAGCAGTTGAATAAATTTGTTTCACTCCTAGCATTGAAAGCGCTTTAATATTTGCGCGATAATTAATGCACCCTGGTGCAATAGAATGCTTTTCTCCATGTCTAGTTATAAAAGCAATTTTCTTACCACTCCATATTCCAATTTTAACTGGAATTGAGCCAAACTCTGTCTCGACTAAGACTTGTTGAATCTCTTTAAATCCTGGCAGCCGATAAACTCCAGTTCCACCAATAATGGCGATTTTCACATTTTCCATCTTCTTACCTCCGAAATGTTTGAATTTGATCATTCAACGTTCACACGCCTAACTCACTGCATTCATTCTCACCTCCTTCATAAGCTTGATAATAAACGGTAATGGTAACAAACCAACTCTGAATTTAATTTAATCGAACCCGGTGAATGGGAAAGGAAAACATTTCAGTAAAATATTCTTCGACATAATAGACCGCTTCTTGGTTCTGATTTTTAAAAACGGAATCCATAAATAAAAGCGGAGCATTTGTTGGAAGCTTAAGAAGGGATGCCATGTACTTTGACGCATACACTGGACTAATTTTACCTTCTGAGCTTTGTATATAGATCCCGCGCTGCTCCAGCATTTTAAAGTTCGATCCATAGAATGCTTCTTCTTTAACACCCGTCAAAATATGTGTAGGATAAATAATTTTCTCATAAACGACCGGGATGTTATCTGCTAAAATTATTCTTTCAACGGAATAAACGGGATCGAATTCACTCATATTGAGCAGCTCACAAACTTTAGGACTTGGTTTTTCAATTTTAAGTGAAACATGCTCTACGCTTACTTTATAACCACTTTGACTAATCAAATTAGTTATACTTACTAAATCATTAATCCCATATTGAATGGTTGCATTTCCTACAAATGTACCTATTCCTCTTTTTCGTATAACCTTTCCTGAAAAAGCCAGCTCCTGCAACGCTTGTCTGATGGTTGCTCGACTCACTTGAAAAATATTCGACAGCTCCGTTTCTGAGGGCAGCTGCGAGCCGCTTGGCCATATGCCGTCTTCTATCTCCTGAGTCATTTTCTGAATAATTAAGTTGGTCTTCGTATTCATAATCTATCCTCTCCCTCCTAACTTGTATGTCTTACTCTTGTGTGACTAATCCACTTGCTTTGTGTAAATCCCCATACCTTTGTACGACTTGTTCATATAATTGTCTTACATTTAATTTTACTTGTCAGACAAGTGAATGATATCAATCCAATAGTAAATTGTCAAGCTTTTCGAAAGTCTCGGGGTTATCGTCAAGCCATCTACGACAAGAACCTTGAATTGACGCATTGTTCCTTCTCCCTCTCAAGCAGAAAAGCGATGGCCTTTTTTCAACACATCTTCAATAGCTCTTAAAAAAGAAAAAGTGCCAATCCTTATTAGGTCGGCACTTTTTCTTACGATGAGTATAATACGTTGCGCATTAACGCGATAGTTTCAATCCTAATTAATATTTGCTCTTTAATCTCAACAAACGCATGCTGTTCAATATAACAATTAAAGCGGCTCCCGTATCGCTGATAACAGCCATCCACAAGGTCAACAGATCGGGAAAGATTAGAATCAGTGCTGCCGCTTTAATGATAAGCGAGAACCAGATATTTTGCTTAATAATCCGGATGGCTTTTCGACTAAGATGAATGGTATGCGGAAGCTTCTCCAGATTATCTGCCATCAAAATAATATCTGCTGTTTCCATAGCTGTATCCGTTCCCGCTCCCCCCATAGCGATACCTAAATTAGCCGTTGCAAGAGCTGGAGCATCATTAATTCCGTCTCCAACCATGGCAACCTGATAGCCTTCGCTTTGCAGTTGTTTGATTGCGGATACTTTATCCTCTGGCATCAACTGAGCAAAATAACGAGTTACTCCTGACTCCCCTGCTACCTTCCTTGCAGTACCTTCATTGTCTCCTGTCAGCATGACCATCTGGTGAACACCGGAATACTGCAGTCCTTTAATAGCGCGAACCGAAGATTCACGTATGCTGTCTGCCACAGCAAGTACACCAAGTATGCGGTCTATTGTGCCAACAATGACAATTGTATTCCCTTGCTGCTGAAGCTGCTCGACCTCTTCTTCCAGATCCCTTAACGGAGTTCGCAGTTCCAAGAATAGCTTTAGGTTTCCGGCATAGTATTCTTTACCGCCAATTGTTGCGCTTACCCCTTTGCCGGTCAAGTTTCGGAAAGATTCACCTGCTGCTGGAGCAATCTTCATTTCTTTAACATGATCAACAATTGCTTTAGCAATAGGATGTGTAGAATATTCTTCTAGGGTCAAGGCAACAGATAGTAGCTCTTCTTGGCTTGCTTCTTTTATAATCACATCTGAAAGCCTTGGTTTGCCTTCTGTCAACGTTCCTGTTTTATCAAAAGCAACTGCTGAAACCTTGCCTGCTACCTCAAGGAATGCGCCGCCTTTAATGAGAATTCCGTTCTTTGCCGCATTCCCGATTGCAGATACAATTGCGACAGGTGTTGAAATTACGAGAGCACAAGGACAAGCAATGACGAGCAATTCCAGACCTTTATAAAACCTATCTCCCCACGTTCCCATGCCAAGCAAAGGTGGAAGTGCCATGACGCCAATAGCCAAGATGAAGACAATAGGCGTATAAATTCGGGCAAACCGATCGACAAACGCTTCTGTTGGAGCCTTTTGGTCCTGTGCTTCTTCCACGAGATGAATGATCCTGGCAATAGCAGTATCCTCGACTAACTTGGTGACGGCGATCTCCAGTGAACCATGTTCATTAATCGTTCCGGCGTATACTGTATCTCCGATATGTTTATCAACGGGTATGGATTCTCCTGTTATCGGTGCTTGATTCACGCTTGATTCACCTTGAACAACTTTGCCATCCAGAGGAATTTTATCTCCTGGCTTTACGACGATCACTTCATGAATCGAAATATTCTCGACGGGTTTTCGGACGAGCTCTTTGCCGATTTTTACATATGCTTCAGGCGGCGCGAGATCGATTAAGCTTCGAATGGAGTCCCGCGTTTTTTCTATCGACCTCGTTTGAAGCATGTTGCCAAGAGCAAACAACCATACAACCGTAGCCCCTTCAAACCATTCGCCAATAATGGCAGCACCCACGACAGCTGTCGTCATCAATACATTCATATCTAAAGAACGGCTCTTAACGGCATAGAAAGCAATTCTTGCTGATTTATAGCCTCCAATTAGAATCGATAACGCATACAGAATATTAATAAATAAGGATGGACTGTCTGTATAGGAGCCAACGAAACCGCTAAGCAGCAAAACACCAGATAAAATAACGGTATTCAGGCCCGATTTTATTTTTTTCGTTTCCCTACTTCGACCTTTTGAAGCCAATGAAGCTTGAAAGCCTGCTTTAGAAACCTCTTTAATAATTTCTTCGATGGAGTTATCATGTTCTACCGTCATTTTACCGGTGGCAAAATGAACATTGACTTGCTTAACACCAGATACAGCTTTTAAGTGGTTTTCAATAGTAAGTACACAGGAACCGCAATCCATACCTTGGATAGCATATGTTCGAGTATTTACATTTCGCTCGATTCTCTCCAAGGTATACCCTAGCTTTCCTACAACTGCAGGCAGCTTATCGAAGGCAGCGGCATCCTCAGCCGAGACCTTCATTTTCCCAGAGCTATAATTTACTTGTACATTGGAAATCTCATTCATTTGTCTTACAGCTTTTTCAATAGTAACGGCACAAGCTGAGCAGTCCATTCCATGAACAACATAATTTGCTTTATGAGCAGAATTCGCATTCATTACAGTTTCTTCATCGCGATCGTTCTCATGCGAACATCCAGCTTCGCTTGTGCAGCAAGATTCCTTTACAGGAGTTGCTGCCGTGGTAAAAGATAAAGTTCTTTTAAATTTCTTAGGTGCTTGAGAATTGTGTGCAGAGTCAATGTCTATTGAGTTGTTTTCTTGATTATCTTCCTCCTGACTCATTTGCAACGTCCTCCTTATTGCTCTGGCAGCAATCCAACTCATCATTTTTCTCACAAGCTGCAACCTCTAACTCAACGTTTACAAATACGGACTGCATCAAATCGAGCAGTTGTTTAATTTCTTCATTCCTCAAGCTGTAATAGATATATTTTCCTTCCTGACGTCCAATAATAATTCCACAGCCCTTTAAGCAGGCTAAGTGTTGCGAAATGTTTGATTGATTACCTTTCAATGTCTCAACGATTTGGGAGACGGTTTTTTCCGATTCCCTGAGGCTCTCAAGAATCTGCAAACGCGTCTTATCACTGAAGCCTCTTAAAAATTTCGCCTTAACTTCGCTATTTGTTGTTATCATGGTTATCCACTCCCAGAGATCACATTAGTGTTTGCTAATATATATTATATTAGCGATTCCTAATATGAGTGTCAATTATTAATTCTGCAATGGGTCCATGCTTTATAACCTAGCAGCCCAAGAGACAAAATTGCCAAAAAACTAAATACTAAACTCATTCTGAACTTATACAATTCTTTTCGCATCGTATCTAACCCAGCCCATTAAAGAGGAGCCTCTTGAAGTTTGCCAATGCACGCCGATGAATGCCGATGAAATACAATCCGTTAACAGGAGAAACGCCGCCCTTGTGTAAGAGTTAGCCGTTCTCCCCAAATGCTCCTGGAACTTGTAACAAGCTGTCATTCCGCTTAAAACCGGTAGCCCATATGATATTATGAGCTTCTACATAGCTCCGGTCCTCAAAAACAATATGTATTCCACCATCATCATACCAGTATCCACTAATATGATGATGGTGGATCACAGATTAAATGTGACATAAAAAAGGCACCTGCTAGAGGTGCCTGGAATCAAGCAGGAGATATTTGGACACCAAACATGACGCTTAAATACATCAAGACTGCAGAAACAAGCAAGAATGCGATGACAAGAGGCCATCTCCCTTGCTTCTTCATTAACCATGTGCCTAGTATCGCCATGAAAATAGCTAGAATACCACAAATTACACTTATCCATCCCAACTGAAAACCGACAGAGGTTGACTCCGTTATGGCACCAGATTGAAATAAGCTCCATAACGATGATGTCGGCAACTCCCCTGCTAGTAAAGATTCTTTCATATTATGAGGCGGTGATTGCTGCGACAAAACCGCCGTTCCTAAGAAAACAAGTAAGGCAAATACACTTTCGATCCTAAGCCATGGAATGGGATTGTAACCAGGATCCTTAATCAGTCGCTTCCTAAGCATGAATCCATTCGTAAATGCCAGCGCCATTAAGGGAAGAAGCAACGCGTGTTTAATTAGCAGTGCTTGCCCAAACGAGACAACAAGCCCTTCGGCATACTTGTCGGATAAAAAGAACATAACGCCAATACCGGATGCTAATGCAAGAATGAAAGATATAATAGATAACGGCGTCATCCATCCGAGCCATTTCGCCCAATTAGCGGAGTGACGGGTTAGCCATGCGGCAGCTAATAACGATCCTAGCCAGATGGTGATGGCAAGGATGTGGAGAAAATGCATTACAAAGCCTTTAAAGCCGTATAAGCCTGAGGAATGGCTTGCGTACCCGATACCTGCGGTCATTCCAATGGCTAGAACTAACTGAATCCATAAAGCCGACTTTTCATATTCAGGTTCAATTTTCTGATATAATAGCGCTACGAAAAAACCGGCAAATACTACGGTTAACAGCCAGCCATGTCCGACATTATAGTCTCTTAGTACTCGAAAGGTTACAAAATCAAGCTTGTAATGCATTTCTAATACAAAGAAAAGGATGAGCTTCACAACCGGTAAACTGGAGAACACCACCACTGCTGCGGTCAGCCACGTTAATTGTAAACGGTTAATAACCGTTGCAGGCTTAAGCTTTTCCGGAACCAGATTCAACAAGAGCATTCCTGTAAGTAAGGCGATACTGCAATATAGGAGAAAATCGCCAACAATATAGAACAATTATTTAGTCCTCCTCTTATTGATAAGGAAGAGGATTGCAGCAACAACTACAAAGAGACCAACGCCAAGTCCGACATACATGAGCGGTGATTGATTACTACTAACTTTTGCTGGTTCTTGAATGGGTTCAGAAGAAGTTGGCTGCTGATTATTAGCCGAGGAGTTATTATTTTCTGTTGCTGAACTATTATCTGACTGCACCGGTTGCTCCGTATTCTCAGAAGGAGTTGCTTCCGGTATTACTGACTTTTCTACTGAAAACGAGTATTCTCCAGTTATCGGATGACCATCTACACCGACGATCTTCCATATCACTGTATAGCTCCCGGAAGGTAACGCAGTGTCAAGTTTGCCAGTCATCGTCTTATCTTTAACAGTAATTGAACCAACAGGAACCTTCTCGTCATTCCCATTTTTCAAAGTAAAATTGCTTAAATCTTCGATTTTGGTTTTGAATAGCATTTCAATTTGCGTTACCTCCTGCATCACCTTTTCATCTTTTTCTGGCGAGGAAGAATCAAGCCCTGTGTGTGCAAATGCTGATGCTGGTGGCAGCAGCACTGTTAGCAGCAACACAATAAATAATGTACTTCTTAATTTCATGGTAATAGAATCACTCCTTCTAATTAGCAATATTTTAGCATATGTTCATATAATATTTTGAAGCGTAGTATGACAAAGTTGTAACACATTGGATGGCTTTCCCGCTCCTGCTGTTATCCAGTTTCATTCACATGATTCGCACAGTTAAAGAGTTCACATTCCCAATCCATACCGTTAAATTTAATAATTGTTATGGATGTGTTACTAAAATGCTCATTAATATTAGTTTGAGGAATTAGTTTTTTTATAGTTAAGCCTATTAAAGCACCATGACTTACAACCAGTATTCTTTTACCTTTATAAGTCTCTGCAATCTCAGTAACGAATGAAGCTCCTCTGTATATAACTGACTCATCGTTCTCGATACCAAGCGGCAAACTCTCCCAATCACTTCCCCATCTGCTTATTCGCTCCTCGAGTGTGGTACCTTCTGTTTCCCCCTTATGCATTTCTCGCAGACGTTGGTCCGTTTGAACGTTTAGTTTCATTTTATTAGCGACAATATCAGCCGTTTCTTTAGCTCTTGATAAGTCACTTGAAAAAATCAAATCCCATTTTTCTTTTTGTAACCGAGTTGCCAATGCATTAGCTTGTTGCCTTCCTTCGTCATTCAAAGGTATATCACTCTGTCCTTGCGCTCTTCTTGTGATATTCCAGTCTGTCATTCCATGCCTAACAAATGCAATATACGTCATGATATCATCCAACTCCCGTTACTTTAATGACTTTTCTCCAGATATGATTGCTTCAAATATTTTTTTACCAGTAGAGTCTATCAATGTTCCTTGAGAAGGCTCTTTTCTAGTAATCAATTTTATTAATTGACTAAAATAATAATCTATAAGAGAATTCGAGAAAAAAGAGTAATTTGATAGTAATACAATGCCTACACTGAGTTCCTTGTTCCAAGCTAGATAACTATTAAAACCAGATGAGCCTCCATTATGCCAGAGAATAGATTTATCTAGAATTTTATCCTCATGCCAGCCAAAATAACGGTTTGAATTTCCGATCCATATAGGGAGATGGCTTTTTTGAAGTGTAGAGGCTATCGGACTATCATCATTTAGATTGGCCTGGACAAATAAACTCAAATCGCTAACAGATGACTTAATTCCCCCCGCTCCTTCGTGTATACCAAGATCCCAATGAGGGACTCTTTTTCCAGTTGAAGCATGTCCATTCAAAAACCTGCCATTCTGTTCTGAGTCAAGCATAACGGCTGTCTCATTCATCATTAATGGACTCGTTATATATTTTTTTAACAGTTCATCATACTTACTTCCTGATACCTTACATAGAATGTTCCCCAATAAGCCCATACCGATATTGGAATATCCAAACGAACCAATGCTATCACTGTAGTTTGCATCAGATAAAAAAGCAGTTAGATCCTCTTCGGTATAAATGGAGTAAGGATTCGATCTATTTTTAGATAAAACGTGATTTGTGGCTATGACAGGTAATCCTGAAGTGTGAGTAGCAAGATTTTTCAAGGTAATCTTATTCAAATAATCGTTTTTAACGTTTTGCATATACTTACCAACAGTGTCATCCGAGGAAAGCAGTTTTTCCTGTTCCATTTCTAATAAAAGTATTGATGTAAAAACCTTGGTTATGGAGCAGATTTGAAACAACCTATTTTCAGGTGGGATCATACTATTCTTTTTATTATTACAGAACGAAAAGTATTCAGTATCTCCCTCTCTAATAATCCCGATAACAAGATGCAAATGTTTCTTATCTTTCGTGTAATTCGAAACAAAACTTTTTAAATCCTTCATAGTAAAAGTTACTCCTTTTAAGTTTTATGATGCTTTCATTACTCGAAGGTTGAAATTACGTTATTCAACCTATTTCGGTAAGCTAAATGATGTATTCGTTTCCATTTCTCATCATTCCTGCCCATTAGCTTAATGCCACCGCACCATAAAAGTGTTTTTTAGTAGCAAAAAAGTCTGCAAGTTAGAAATTGCAGACTTTTTTGTGAAAAGCCGGACTTAATTCACAGCTTAATAAATAGAGCAGCTGCTGCCAGACAAACTGCTCTAAGATAATTTGTAATTAAGTTCGCTTGATTTATTTTCTGACTTCCCGAGTATAATCCTTTTAATAATCCATTTGATTTGTCCTCGATGATTTATTTCATCTTCAAAAACGTGAAACTATCGAAAATGATTATTTGAAGGCTGTTGATTGAAAGGCCGTTGAATATTTAACCATCCATCATCCTTTGCTCTTAATGCTACGATTGTATTACTTTCCGAATCATGTAAGTAATCCAATTGCTTGCTATCATGGTTAGAAACACTTTCGATTGTAGTATGTCTCGCATAATTCATCATTGCCACTAATCTACTGAACTGCTCTCAAAATTTTAGAATTCTATTCTTCTTAAGGACAGCTCTCATAATTAAAATAACAACTAGTGTTACATAAGCATATATCATTTTTGAATATAGTTTAGTAATGTTTTCCGATGTAACTGGTTTATCAAAAAAAACAAAGTATCCTATATAGATTACATATCCAATTGAGCAGAATGTAATGATATTTACAATTAATTTTAAGAGTGTTTTAGACATGTAGTCACCTCCAGAAGGTACACGATACCTTGCTCTTCTTTATTCTGTTCTCTATCGATATTCAATCTGTACAACTCTTCTTCCAATTGTTTTCAACGGCTCTAAAACTTCCGTTTATGATACGGAAGACCCTCGCCTTCTTCGCAATACTGTTTAAGACTGTACAAAAAAATAGCCCAGTTATAATTACATAAGCGATAAAATGCGGTTACTTCAGCCCAATTCATCTGGCGAAAAATGATTGAAGTCTTCCCGGCTTTTTCCTCCATATCAAATGAAATTGTCGTACCTATCCATTGTGGATCTGAGTCAACACACTGCCACAAAATCTTTTTATCGGTAACAAGCTCTTCAACTCGCATCTTTGTTAAGCCTTTTCCGCCGAATCGGAATTCATTTATACAACCGATCTGATCATTGACTATTAGTTCATTTGTCCATATTTCTGAAAGTCCTTTTGCAGTGGTTAATGCTTCATATACCGTTGAAGCTGGAACATTTACGGTCTGGAAGTGCTCGATATTTGCCATATTGCTCATTTCCCTTCTTGAAAAGGATTTAGTTTATGTAATTATTTGTATACAAATATTATAGCACGGTAAGGTTGTTTGACTATGCTGCCCGTTAGCTTTCCTTGGTAAATAGCACTTGCGTTACCGTGCTCCTCATTTGCTATAAGGTCTCATTCTTTATAGTAGGGCGTAATTCCTCCTGTATATAGGTTCTCCACTAGCTTGAAAAATTCTTCTGACGATAAATCCTTTTGACGCTGGAGCCAAAGACGAAATAAAGAAAGTGAAGTAGTCAGGTAGAACTCAATAAAGTATGGCGTTAAGGAATGATTTTGCGGAACGTTTAATGCTAATTGATCCAAAGTGATTTCTTTTTTTAAGCGTTTTAAGAAATGGTTACTTCCATAATCGCCCAATAGGGCATTAAGAACAAGGAGATGTTCTCTTTTGTCCAGACAATAGAGCGAATCTTGAACCATATGCATCGATAGCTCTTTATTCGCCATTTCTTTTTTCATGTCATTCAATAAGTCATTTTCAACAGAGTCTAACAATTCGTAAATGTCAGTAAAGTATTGATAAAAGGTGCTGCGGTTATATCCTGACTTATTGGCAATTTCCTGAACTGAAATTTTCTCGATCGGCTTTTGGCTATATAACTCACAAAAAACCTCTACAAACTTTTGTCTTGTTTGCTCCGTTATTTGGGGTTGCTTTTTCATGTTGTCCTCCTGCTCGAATAAGAATATCATCCGACAAATTATAAAAAACTGATGGTTGATCAAGGAATAATAAAGATTTACAATCACATCATACAACATGTTGTCGGATAATAAAAAGGTTACTTCGCAGGGGTGGTTTTAATGTCAGGGAATCGAATTTTAATTTTTGGTGCAGGTGTCATCGGGAGCATGTTCGCGATTAAGTTTATTGAAGCAGGGTTTGACGTTAGCCTGTTTGCACATTCTAATCGATTTAAATCATTAAGAGAAAACGGCCTGCAATATATGGAAAAAGGTACAGTTAGATCGATAAAAGTGAATGTCATTGATACGCTCGAAAATGACGATATATACGATTTTATTTTCGTTACCGTTCGTTATGATCGGTCCGAATCCGCGTTGTTAGCGCTAAAAGATAATCAAAGCCAAAATATAGTTACGATGACGAGTAATTCAATTGGATTTTCTTCGTGGCTGGATATCGTAGGCGACAGACTTTTACCAGCTTTTCCCGGCTTCGGTGGACAGATTAAAGATGGAGTATTACATGCTCGATTTCTGCCAAAGTTTATAGCGGCAACTGTATTTGGAGAAATTAATGGTGTCGTGACAGAACGCATAGCAAAGCTCGCCAATTTATTTAAAACAGCAAAGCTTCCCTACGTTATTAAAAAGGATATGCAAGCGTTTCTAATCACACATTCCGTATCAGATATTGCCATGTTGAGCTTTTTGCATGCTGAGAATAACATAATGGACAACAAAACAACTAGAAAGACTGCACGCAAAATATCAGCCACTTTAAAAGCGTATCTAAGGGCCATACAAAAAGCTGGCGTCTCAATTGATCCGCCAATACTTAAAATCGCGCTTAAATTTCCAAACTTATTTTTGGAGCTTTTCTTTATGACATGGCTGCGAACTAACATGGTTAGGGATATGATGTTGCCGGATTATGCGAATAATGCTAACAATGAAATTGTGCAGTTGAGCAATGATTTAATGGAATTTCTAAGTCAGAATGATGTCAAATCGGAAATACATGTTCAGTAATTTCAAAAAAAGCTCGCCTGTTATTAGCAGACGAGCTTTTGGTTTAAACCTTTTGAAGTAAACAATAGCCCTAACTCCTATTGGAGGTCGGCATCTTGTGTCTCTTACTCATTAGCAATTTTCTGAAAATTTTTCAAACGTTCCAGCTGCAATAGATGATGCCTATAATGCATTTCTACGAGCAAAAACCACTCTGTAGCATTTAACGCGCCTAAACCTGGATGAAGGATTGTATTCCCTTCCACCGCCTGACTCAAAGCGATTTCAGTACGTTTCATCCGTTCCGCTACGCTATGAAGTCCTTCGATCAACTGCTTCTTGCTCTCCGGCTGCTGCGGTGTGTACTGTGGTGAAGCCGGGACCCGTATCCGAATGGGCGGAAGACTTCCAAGCTCAAACGCGGCTCTGCCATTGTCCGTTTTTTCCCCCGTGCTGCCCAGCACTGCTTCGCTTCCCGCCAAACATTGGTCAACATTACGCAGCTGCAGGAATTGAGCCGACTGAATCAAATGCATATACATTTGACCGATCGACCATTCCTCCTCATTCGGCTTTGCAAGTAGTTGCTCCATATCGAGGTTTTCCAGTTCAACTAAATACCGTTCAATCGTCGCTTCAAACGCCTGCAATGCTTCTGTTGTACTTCTCATATAAAAAACACTCCTCATTCATCTTGATATAATCCCAGTATAAAAAAACGCTACTGACAACAGCATGTCAGTAGCGTTTTAAAATCTTCTCGGCCTCTTCCCGAATCCGGCAGCGTAAAGACTCCGGTTCCACAACCTCGACGTCTCCTCCCCAGCTAAGGATAAGATGCAGCAATTCCTCCGGCGTTCGAACACGGAAGTGAATCCAAACAGCGTCTAACCGCTTCTCCACCGTTTCCATATAAAAATTAGCGGTCTCGGCGATTTTATCAGCTATTTCCGGATTGGCCCGAATCAGCACGCGTTCGTTACGGTCATCTGGCGGACGATAATCGCTCAAGTTAAAGTCTTTCGGCATAATAAAGTACTTATCCAAAACGACTAATTCAGTTATTCGTGACAAACGGAAATGCCTGATATCTTGCCGCAGGTCACATCGTCCGAGCAAAATCCAATTGCCCTGAACGAGCGCCAGTCCGTACGGATCGACTTCACGCATACTCTTCCTGTTGCCGTCCGCTTCCGGTATTTTTTTCTGGTACGAAATCTTAATTTTTCGCCTCTCCAAAATCGCCCGCCGCAATTGTCCGAGATAGTCTTTTTCCCTCAAGCCAGTTAACGGTTCACTAACGTGAAGAAGCCTCATGGTTTCGCGGACGCGTGCCGCCTCATCACGTATTGGCTCCGGCAGAATAGCTTCAATCTTGCGTCTGGCAGCCTGAGCCACAGTTCCGTAATTCCCATCCAGTCTTTGTTCGATAAAATCTGTTCCTATAAGCAGGGCCACGGTCTCTTCCACCGAAAAACTGACCGGCGGGAGGAAGTATCCTTCAATCAAAGAATAACCCTGACCGGGAGCTCCCAATATGGGGATCCCCATTTCGCTCAAGGCTTGAATATCTCGATATATCGTCCGTACGCTCGTCTCAAATAATGAAGCTATATCCTCCGCTCTTAATACCTTGCTTCGTTGTAGTTCAAGCATTATGGCAAGCTGCCGTTCGGTTTTATTCATTTTCTGTTCCCTCGCTGATCCATCATCCAGTTCATCTCATTTATTCTAACACAGTAAGCGGCCATTAGCTTAGCGCCAAGACCACCGTATTCGCACGATCACTTGCAAGTTAAATTTCCCCCTCCTGAAAGGTGAAAATAACCCCATGATCCTATTGCATATAAAATATACATAAAATAGAATCTATGTAAGAGTTCCCCTTTCATTCTCCCAGCGTTGATAACACTCCTCTATCTATTGAAGGGCTGAACAATGAACTTATTCGGAAAGGAGATTATGGAACTTATTGAATGAACATGAATTTGCAAGATGACTCAAATTTGAATCGATAGTCAAATCTAAGGAGGAATCGTTAATGATGATGCAACCGCAATTTATTACGGATCGAATGATCAAAGGTACTGTGATGAAAAGAGCTTTTATCTCCGTCCTGCTAGTGGTAGCCCTGTTGGTTTCATTCGCGCCGTCGGTATTCGCTGCTTTTTCTTATACCAGCCCGGTCTACAATCTCAGCGGCGGTACCATCTATTTCGGCAACGGTGTAATCGTCAACACCGGCCAATATCACGACACCCTTACCGTCAATGTGTACAAAAAGGAGTGTACCACATCATCTGCCTCATCCTGCACGAATGTATGGGTCGGTTCAAAAACCATTTCCCTGGCCTCACAGCAATACACCTATCCTGGCGCATCAGGCGCACCTCTTATTCCTATCGTGACAGGAACGACAGCAGGTCAATATTTTTATACATTGTCCGCTTCCGGCAGTTGGCATGTGATGGCAGGCATCTACAATTAAGCGTTTAAAAACATACTAAACTTGTAATATGACTAGTAATAAAAAAACAGTTTTTTCTCCATGGAACCGCTCACTTGATTACCAACAGCAAAAATAAAGGAATGGCGATGCTGAGGGAGCTCATCCTTGTATCGCCATTCCTGTTTTTTTGATCTATAGCTGCCTTCGTGAGAAAATCGTAGGCTAGCGAAAGCCACCCGACCTCAAGATTGACCTTCCTCACTTCTGAGTCTCTTGCGGGCTTTTTGCTTGTACAGCTCGTATGTTAAAGTGAGGGGTTCTTCGAATCCTCATTCCACAGTCTTGTTACTTCTTTTAATTCTAAATTTTCAAAACTTAATTTATATATATCAGGCTTCTTTAATTGATTTAAAAAATTCAAACCATAACTTGAATCAAAATAATTCATCATTAAAGTCATTACAAGTCCATGTGTTCCAATCGCTATTTTTTTCCCAGAGTGTTCCTTTAATATGTTTTTTAGCACGGATATCGATCTATTCTGGCAATCAGAATTAGACTCCCCTCCCGGCAAACAATAATCAAAATCATAAAATTTATCTGTAATAGCTGACATTAGCTCCGCATTTTCAATGATTTCTTCAGCAAAATATCTTTCCCTGAGATCTTCAAATGTTTTGATTTCTACTCCTAAGTTTTGTGCCAATCCCTCAATACTCAGGATTGCTCGGTTATACGGGCTAGATACAACAATATCGATTCCTTCTTCTTTAAGAATTGCTGTAATTTTTTCAACATCGCCTTTGCCCTTAATAGTGAGTCCTCTTGTTCTCTCGGTTCCTTCAGTATATGGTGATTCAGCATGCCTAACCATATAGATGATAGTCTTCATATAATCCTCCTGAATATTCCGTCTCATTAAAGAATTCGCGAAGTCATTCAGCTATCCTGCCCTTTAATAGACAGGCATTGATAGAAGTAACTAAAGAGATTAAGCTAGATCATAAAGATGTAATCGTACATGATAAAAAGCTTAAGTGAATTGTAATTTCAAAATTAGGAGGTTAGACATGAATACGGAGCAAATTTATTTGGAAAGTGCAAAGAAACAATTTCTTTATTACAAAACATTAGGCGAAGCAGCTATTAATCAAGTCGATTCAGAACAACTATTTGAGACTTTTAATGACGATTCTAATAGCATCGCAACTATAGTAAAACACCTATGGGGTAATATGCTTTCAAGATGGACAGAGTTTTTAACCAGCGATGGAGAAAAGTCTTGGAGAGATCGAGATGCGGAATTTGAGAATGATATTGAAACGAAAGACGAGCTTTTAATGAAATGGAACGAAGGCTGGGCATGTCTACTGAATGCAATAGATTCCATTACAACAGATCAATTACTGCAAATTGTATATATTCGCAATGAAGGTCATACAGTTGTTGAGGCCATTAATAGACAATTGGCACATTATCCGTATCACGTCGGACAAATTATTTATGCTGCAAAAATGCTAAAGAAAAGCAGCTGGAATAGCTTATCTGTTCCAAAGAACGGCTCTAAACAATATAATAACGATAAGTTTTCTAAGGAAAAAGCTATAAAAAATTTTATAGATGAAGAACTGAACAAGTCTAATTAAATTATTATAAATAAAAGGAAAACTCCCCTTCACGCAGCGGTTTATTTATAAACCTGTCTGCTTGACGGGGAGTTATTATTATCGGAAGGCTGTTCCGTATTTTATAATAGCGAGGTTGCGAACTTAACCTCCGGAAAGTGACTATCCGGTCCTTTCATTAAGATTCCGCCTTGATTTTTCAGATACATATCGAAGAAATCCAGCATATAGGCATTGATAATGGAGTTCGTTCTTTCGGGCGCAATCTTACCTGTAATGCCCAACATCTTGAACATCGGGGAAATGAATTGCACGTCGGTGAAATTCAAATGCTCCGAATTTTCGATATAGATGATTTGTCCCCCTGAGCCGACTGATTCGCGCATCCGTTCAAGCTCCAGCTTTTTGTCTTTCGTTACTTGATCCATCCATTCTCTTGTGTTGCCCATACGTTTAAGCTCTTGATCTGTATAATCCCGGTTATCCCTGACCCTTTTCAATCTTTCGAATTCGCTTTCCGAGTTCATGAACAAAAACGGCTTTCGCAGCCCCTCTCTGTCACGCAGTCGATAAAGCGCTCCATCCAAGTCTATGCCAACCGTGATTCGAGGATCGTAAGAAGCGTCATAGGCTGTCGCTCCGCCGATAGAATGACCGAACACCCCGACATGACTGAGATCAATCCTTCCTTTTAGATGACTTGAAATCTTTCCCGATTGGATGAGCTCGAATTGGTCCAGCGCTAGCGCCACATCGTCGGTTAAAACTCTTCCCAACTTGTCGCGATTACCGCTTTCCGTCTTGTAATCATGGTCGGGCGAGAATAAGTCGTTGGTTGTGCTGGTCGTAATTCGACCATCCGGAAGCACGGTTGCAAATGTATTGTAGGTATGGTCGATTACTGCCACGATATATCCGTGACTGGCGAGATTTTCAGCTTGCGACGTGTGGAGGAACCTGGAAGAGCCGAAGCCGGGATTCGCTAGGATCAACGGGTATGAAGTCTGTGCCGAAGAGACTTCGGCCCCCGAATAAGCATGACTGGATACGTACTTCAGGTGTTGTAAAGTAAACCCGGGAAGGCCATAGTTCTCGGCCATGTAACTTAAAATCTGGGTATCGGGAATAAAGGGAGCGTACTTGCCGGTGCCAGCGTGAGCCGGATACCATACTTGCACCATCAATTCTCTCTTACCCTCTCTGGATTGGTCGAAATTCTCTTCCCGATTTGGATCCACAAAATGAAAAGTTTGTGTTCCTACTTTAAATTCGCCTGTCGGCTCTGGCAGTTTAAAAACTGGAAATGTATACATAAGACCCGCTGTTGCGATCAGCATAAGCGCTATAGCTGTATAAGTTGCCCCCAACATGAATCGCGGGACTTTCTTTGGGCTGGTTTTTCTAAAATAGCTATAACTTGAAATGGCTAAAAAAAGGATCGTTATGCAATATGGGAACAATAACTGAATTCTGTATCTTTCCACTGTCCAATGAATCACCAGTAAAACTGTGGAAATTCCGCTTGCAATGAATACTGGAATTGTACGACGTCCTCTTTTTAATAGGACTGTTAATGCAAACAACCCGATGTTCGACAAAAAAAGCAACAGTTCAAACAGCCTCATCTCGATTCTCCTTTTTAAAAAACTTCTGTATTCTTTTGTTCCAATCTTATCCTGCCAGGCTTGCCTAAGCCATCGATTTGCCTTACATCGTCTTACATTTACCTTACAATTTTTATTATTCGATCTTGCGGTACTGGATCTCTTGAACAGCTTTCATCATAAACAAATACGACCAAGCTCAACCCGCCGCTGGGGCGAGTTGCTCTTGGTCGTTTAGGTTATGCCTGTTATTTTTTCAATCGGCTAATGTCTACAGATTGCTCCCGAATCAAGGAGGTCACGATCTCATCCATCTCGCGCCCCTCCCCACTGTTAAACTGCACGAGGTAGCAAACGTCATTTTCCTTCCAAAAATAGCTGAAAACATCGGGTTCACTAGAGCTGCTCAGTGCCTCGTCAATCTTGTACGGCTCAGTCTTGTATACCTCCTGCCCGGCTAATTCGACGGCGTTCACCTTCACTTGGAACGCTTGTCCATCGATACGCTGGAAAGATTCGAATTTCGTGCCAACGATCCTCATCCGGCGAGCTCTGCATCAACCAGACCTGTTGCAGCTTATATCGCTCCGGGAGTGTCAACCTTTCCCTATTAAGGAGCGCTACTATGAATTTGAATATAAAATAAAAAAAGCCGCAATTTATGCGACTTTGGTTGAATGGAAACTCGTAAAACGGTTTTTGGCTTGAATGAGTGTCGCTTAAAGTTAAAATAGCTTACAACGGAACTTAATCAAGCCTATTCAATCAGGATGAACAATTCATCATCAATAATATCGTAAGCATCTCCTAATGATTCAAAATCTTCTTTAAGCCAATACCATCGTTCCCCGTTATTTTGAACCAGATCATTCAACAATTCGTTAAATGACCTTGCCACTACAGGGCAATCCCCCACTACACCATGTCGATCCCAAAAACTGTCGTAACATTTACCCACTCGTTTTGGATGCAGATCAATAGAAAGGTAGTCACCATTACCATCATGGGCGATAATAAACCAATGAGAAGATATGTCCTCCTCAACCTGTTCTCCAACAATTACTGGATTAGAAGAGATGAATTCCTCAGGAGAGACGATATGAATAGAATAATCTTTGTTATCAAATAAAATCATTCCACCGCAAAGCTCATAAAATCGTTTAAGATCAGCAGGGAGGTTGTAGCTTTCTGTTACCGGAATACCATTCGGTCGATTAATTCTGCAGTTTGACAAGCTCGATATCTGTTGTATTAAAGCCTCTATATTCTTCAAGCTTCTTCGTTCCCCTCTTACACTTACACTCTTTTTTTAACCCACTTTTCGGTGGATTTTCAGGAAAAACGGATATATCAAAACTATCGGTAATTACCGAAGCGTGAACTTGGTATTTTCTGAAGGAATCGGCTTCTATGAAACACCAACACTTTTTTTGTTTATCTTTTTAAAAGCAGAGTATTCTCGATTTGATCTAATAAAATCTAATATCAAATTGGCGCATTCATCTGGTCTCAAGGCTTCAGTATTTAGTTCAATGTCATACTCATCAAAGCAATAAACTTGATCATACTGTGAGATTGCTAATCCACTCTGTCTATCTCCCCGTAAATCTTCTCTCCTGGTAAGTTCCTCTTTCGAGCAAGTTACTCCTACAAATAGTACGGGATGATCGATTAATAATTCTAGACATGCATTAAGCCGCTCGTCATTATCATTTACGGTATCTACAACTATGTTTATCCCCTTTGCCGACATAAATTTAATGGTTGAAAAAAATAATGAAACCAATGGATTAATAATGATATCGTTGGAAACTTGTACTTCTTCTCTATCGGCTGATTCAGTACTTGAACATTCCGTGTTAATAAAATCAAAGTAGTCGCGTAACAATCTTAATAAAAAATCATCAATGGATAAATGCTTAAATGAGATTTTATTCTGTTTTAATAGTTCAGTCGATATGGAAGTCTTGCCGGAACTTGAAGTTCCATTTAGAAAAACGACTATCCCTTGCTTCAATTTAATCATCCCTTCAAAAATAATCATTGCGTGTCTTTCAGATAACATCTTTTTTTCCAAAATAGTGAAATCCGCGATATTGAGGTATTCGTGTTGTGATTAAGATATCCTGCCCCATACTCGAGAAAAAGGCCGCCGATCATAGTTACCGGCGGCCTTACGAAGTTGCTTTTTCATTTAAATCTAAGCCACAAAAACTTAGCAACTCCTACGATAGTAATGGAGACAATTGCAACTATTAGTATCCAAAATATAATAGCAAGTATAGGTGAATCCTGAAAAACACCATGATAAACGATAGAATAGCTATCTTGATATGAAAAATCCTCTTGCTTGTTTGCAGTAAGCATTCCCAACACTGCACGATAATTCAATGTGAAAAGTACGATTAACACTACAACCCCAAGAAAACTGCCTTGCAGTATTGTAGACTTAATAAATGCCCTCATTTCAATGACTCCCTCTGCTTATTCCGACCAGTCGCGCCGCAGCGTAAACAGATCTAGCAGCGCGTCCGTCGATAGCTCCGTGATCCAGTCTTCCGAGCTTGTGATAACGTCATTACTCAGTTGTTGTTTGCTCTCAAGCATCTCGTCGATCCGCTCTTCCAACGTGCCCAGCGAGATGAACTTGTGCACCTGCACGTCGCGCGTCTGGCCCATCCGGTAGGCGCGGTCCGTCGCCTGGTTCTCCACGGCGGGGTTCCACCAACGGTCGAAATGGAAAACGTGGTTCGCCGCCGTTAAGTTGAGCCCGACACCACCGGCCTTGATAGACAGGATGAATACGTTCGGCTGCTCAGCGGCTGGCAGCTCCCGGGACTGGAACTGCTCGATCATCCGGTCGCGCGCTGTCTTAGACGAGCCGCCGTGCAAGTATAGGACTGGCTCGCCAAGCTCCCGGCCGATCACTCGCTGCAGCATTTCTCCCATGCCGATGTACTGCGTGAAGATTAGACACCGCTCGCCCTCATCGCGCAGCTCCCTCACGAGTTCGAGCAGCCGTTCGAGCTTGGCTGAGCGGCTAATGAGCATAGCCGATTCGGCGGCTTCTTCGCGTTCGTCTTCCGGTACTGGTACGGCCTCTTTCGTCAGCAGTACGGGGTGGTCGCACAGCTGCTTCAGCCGCGTCAGCGCGGAGAGGATCGCTCCTTTTCGCTGAATGCCCTTCACCTTCTTGACCTCGTCCATCAGTTCCTTCACGGTCTGCTCATAAAGCGCGCTCTGTTCACCGGTGAGATGAATGTAGGTTTTCATCTCGTTCTTCTCCGGCAGGTCCAGCATAATGTTCGGATCTTTCTTCTTGCGCCGGAGCATGAACGGCTTCACGAGGCGTTGCAGCTCCTGCGTCCGCTTCTCATCGCGTTCGCGTTCGATCGCCTGGCCGAATCGCTCGGCGAAGGCGCGGGCGGTGCCGAGATAGCCCGGATTGGTAAAATCGTAGATCGACCACAGCTCCGAGAGCCGGTTCTCGATCGGCGTGCCCGTCAGCGCGATACGGTGCCGCGCAGGCAAGCTCTTGACCGCCTTGGCCTGTTTCGTGCCGGCATTCTTGATGTTCTGCGCCTCATCAAGGCAAATCGCCGACCATGTATAACCGCCGAGCAGCTCCTGATCCAGCGTCGATGTTGCGTACGAGGTCAACACGAGGTCGACCTCTGCCGCTTCCGTATAGAACGCGTCGCCGCTCAGCCGCTTGCTGCCGTAATGGAGCAGGATTCGCAGCGACGGCGCGAAGCGGTGCACCTCTTTCTGCCAGTTGCCGAGCACTGAGGTCGGGCAAATCAGCAGGGCGGGACGCCGTCCTCCGCTTGCGGACGCTTCCTCCGCGACATGCAGCAGGTACGTGATGAACTGAATCGTCTTGCCGAGACCCATGTCATCTGCCAATACGGCGCCGATCCCCAGTCTTCGCAGAAACGCAAGCCAGGAAAAGCCTCCCTGCTGATAGCTGCGAAGCTCTGCGTGCAGCGTCTGCGGTACGGGGATTGACGGCCATTCCGTCTGCTGCGTCAACTGCGCCATAACGGTCTTCAGGTGATCATTCAGCTCGACGTCCATCTCCAGTTCGCCTTTGCTCTCGCTCCCCTCCCCACGGCCGCCTTCGTCGGCCTTCTCCGCAACCGCCGGCGTGAAAGAGCTGTTATTACGTCGCAGATGCAGCTGCAGCACGTCTTGGAAGGACAAACCCCTCCGCGGATCGACGCCTGCCATCGCTTTGCGGATCTGCGAGAGCAGGGCGGGATCAAGCGGCACCCATTGGCCGCGAAACTGTGCGAGCCGCTCGCCGCGGGCGACCAGCTCCCGAAACTCCGCCTCGCTGAGGTCGGTGTCGCCGATGGACACGCGCCAGTCGAATTCGATCAAAGCGTCAAGGCCGAAGAAGGATCGGCTGCCGCCCGCTCGCTCCCCTTCGCCTTCGCCGGGACGCACCTTTGCGCGCAGGCGCGGCTTCTTGCGGCTCGCCTCCTCCCACCAGGCGGGCAGCAGCACTTGCCAGCCTGCGGTCAGGAGGGACTGGCTGTCTATGGTCAGGAAGCGCCACGCGTCTTCGTCCGACAGAGGGGCGTTCAGCACGTCGACGGGACTGCCGGCCAGCCGGTCCGCCGGCAGGCTTGCGCGTAGATGCGCGAGCCAAGCCGCAGAGCGCTCATGCACATGTGGCTTCCAGTTGGACGGCCAAGTGCCGGAGGCCTCCCCGTCCGCGGCCAGCCGAACCGGCACGAGCTTCGCCGGTTCGAGCTTGTCCTGCAGCAGGAGCGCGAGATGCCATCCGCCTGCTTCGGCGTCCACGGGCTCCAAGAGCTGCAGGAGCGGCCGGAACGGCAGCGTGTCGGCTTTCCAGCCGGTGGCGACGAGCCAGCCTCGCTCGTCTAGGCCAGCGGCCGCCGCAGCGCGATCGTGAACGAATAACAGCGGGAAGTCACGGCGCAGATCGCCGGCAGCTTCCTCTGTGCTGTAATAGCGCTGGAACACCGCCGCGGAGAAGGCGGCGACGAGGCCGGTCAGGCCCGAAGTTTCTTCGTCCCAATCGCTATCCGCTTCTTGCTCGTCGTGCAAGCCGATAAACTCACGGTTTTCGCCGCCCGCAAGTGCGCGCAGCGCCCGGCGCGATTTTGCGTCGAACGCCGCCGTGTCCCACGTCCAACGCAGCTTGCCGGCCTTGTAGTCCTGGAAGCTCGGGATGAATTTCTGCTCTGCGATACCGCGCTCAAGTGACGGCGCAATCGCGGCGAGCCGTGCAGCGTCCCCTTCGAACCGCCAGCTCACGTGCATCGGCAGCAGCCCGGGGTCGGCAAAGAACGGCAAGACCATCTCGGCTGGCAGGACAACCAGCTCCAACTCGTCCTGCAGCTTCTCGATTTCAAGCTCCGTGCCGTAGAAAGACGGCTCATGCCATGCGAACAGCCGCTGCTTGACGAGCAGCCCCGGTGCGTAGCCAGACGCGTCCGCGCCGAAGATCAGCGCATCGCCTTGTTCGGTCAGGCTCACTTGAATCGTAAGTGTATCCGCGTACGCATTCATGACAGCAGTCCTCCTTTGCGAAGTTCTTCCTGCAGCGCTCTTTGCCGGCTGTTCCGGCTCACGAACGCGCTGATGAACTGCTCCCACCGTTCGTCCTTTTTAAGCTGCGCATACAGCTTGGCGAGCCGATTCAGCAGATTGATCGCTGCCTTGTATCCTTCGCGGTTCTTCTGAAGCAGGTACCTCTCCACCGCTTGATGGTAGAAGGGCAGCAGCAGCTCCGGCGCTTCCTTTTCGATTGGCTTCAGTGCGGTCACGCGTATCGACAGCGGGTCCTGGCCCATGCACATTTGCAGGTCGATCCACCGGTTCCACCGGCCGTGCGCCGCTAGCGCGTCCTCGTAGACGGTTCGCGATAATGGCAGCATCTCCTGGAGCGTACGCCACATGACAGGCTCCGCCTCAGGCATCTGTGTCACGACCACGGCCCAAAAGTCGCCATAGGGAGCCAGTTCCTCGCCGCTGAACCCTACGAGCAGCGGTCCGGTTTCTGCGAGCCAGCCGCATAGCCGCACCCATTGCTCCGTGCGCTCAAGGACGCCGAGCAGCGGCGTGAGATGCTCCGGCTTCAGCATTAGCTTGCTACCGTCCCGTGCGAGCATCGCCCGCGCTTCCTCGTCGCGATCCAGATAGAGCAGAAGCATACATTGCGCGAGTGTCCACGGAAGCCGCGACAAGGACGGGCCAAGCTCCGATTCCGCCGCCTGCAACTGGCGCAGCTCCTTCTTGTAAAGCACGGCACTTCCGGAAGAGCCTGGACTGAGCCATCGCAGCCATAGCGTAGCATAGAGCGCTGAGAAGCAGCCGAGCGTCTTATCCTCAATTAACATGCGTTCCCGGAGAAAATCCGCCGTCTCCATCAGATGGCCCCAGTATGCGGAACTGTCGTCCGCCAGCGCTAGCTTGTCCTCAAGCAGGCTCCGCGCCTGGCCAATCAGACCTTCCAGCGCGAGCTGCGTATGGTAGCCCTTGAATAAGCCCGATTGGTGCCTGTCCGGCTGGGCCGGCTTGACCATCTTTTCCAGCACGAACAGCAGAGCATGAAGCGTGAACAACTGCTCCAGCGCCCAGGGCAGCACGGGCCGCATTGCCTGCAGGTCGGCAAGCAACTCACTGGCCTCCTGTTTTGTACGGATATGCAGGTGCACCATTCCGCGGCGTTCCTGAAACCGCTCGTGCCACTTGGCCACAGGGAGCTCGGTCAGTTCTGCCTCCGTCAAGGTCGGCAAGATGGAGCGAGGGGCCGACGACAGGGCGCTGCGGTTCTCATCTTCGCCGGTGTTGCCAGCACTGGATGGTACTTCCGTGGCTGCTACTTCACTCCCCGCTCGTACCCCGCCGCGCTTGCCGTCTAGCGCAGCAGCGCTAGGCTTTCCGGCGGCGGCCGCTCTCTTCAAGGCACTGCGCGCGTTGGCGAGCGCCTGTATCGGCCGGCCGCATAGCTCCGCGTAGCGCATTAGCGTTGCGGCCATATGCGTACAGGCTCGATTCGCGGAGCAGGCGCATTCGCTCGCTGCGAGATCGTCCAAATCAACAATGACGTCGTACATCCGGTTATCTTTAACGCGCGCGTCCACATGTAGGCCGTCGTCACGCAGCGCCAGTTCCTCAACCCGGCCCTGTTTATAAAGTTGAAAACCTCGTATAATCGTCAGTTCGTCAAAGCGTGCGGCGACGCCCTCGAGCAGCTGCCTCCACGCGCTGTCATCCAGCATGTAGTCCATTTCCATAATCCGTTGACTCCCGGTTACATCATTATGTAATATTAAAACTTCACTCTCTATTATATCAGCTATTCCGCCCATAGGGCCCGTTTCAGCATCGTTAATCGTGCTTTTTCAGGTTAAGGACCATCTAGACTTGCGATAAGAACTTCTATTATAAAGCAAAAGAAGCCGCAAATTTATGCGGCTTCCATTGTTTTTAACTAAATTTATTGGTGCTTACACCATCGTCTTCACTTTATACGCGCTGATTGATTCTACTATCTTTTACCCGAAGTAATTACTTCCAATTTTACACAAAATAATCTGCCGCTGCTTGTTCAATTGCCAGCCCTGAAGTGTAACGCTCCATAAACAAGGCAAAGCCATCCACATCTGTGCTGTCAGGATAAACCTCTTGTCCTTCTACATCCTTGAACACTTTGATCGTAAGGTAATCAGCCAAGCACTCGTCCTGTTCCTTGTTAACCATATAGGATGCCAAAATTGCCATCCCCCAGGCGCCACCCTCACCTGCCGTAGACATGACCGAAACAGGAACATTCAGTGCTGCAGCACACATTTTTTGTGCGACCAGCGGCGTTTTGAACAAACCGCCATGCGCCAAAATATGGTCAATCTTCACCTGCTCCTTCTGTGTCAAAATATCCATTCCGAGCCTTAGTGCAGCAAACGCGGTAAACAGATGTACTCGCATAAAGTTCGCCAGATTGAAGCGGCTTTCTGGAGAACGTACGAACAGTGGACGGCCTTTTGAAATCCCGGTAATGTTCTCACCTGAATAGTAGCCGTAACATAGCAAGCCGCCGCCATCAGCGTCTGCTTCCAGCGCTTTGTTGAACAGGACGCTGAATAACTGATTCATGTCGGATTTCAATCCCATTGCTTCATAAAATTCACGGAACAAGCCGAGCCATGCATTAATATCGCTGGAGCAGTTATTAGCAAGTACCATGCCAACAGGGCTGCCGTCCGGTGTAGTCACAATATCGATCTCCGGGTATACGGATATCCCTTTATCCAATACAATCATGGCAAAAACAGACGTACCTACGGAAATGTTGCCGGTACGCTTTTTCACACTATTCGTAGCGACCATGCCTGTTCCGGCATCGCCTTCTGGAGGACATAGCGGAATACCTGATTGAAGGCAGCCAGATGGATCTAATAGCCGTGCACCCGTTTCATGGAGATATCCAGCATGTTCACCCGCACTATAAACTTTAGGTAAAATACTTTTAAGATTCCACGGGTAGTCTTTATCGGCAATTAATTCCGCAAACTGCTCCATCATCTCTTCATTGTATTGCAGTATAGATTCATCAATTGGGAACATACCAGAGGCATCCCCCAAACCAAGAGCCTTATTGCCAGTCAACAGCCAATGAACGTAACCCGACAACGTTGTAATATAATCGATGTTAGCGACATGCTCTTCTTCATTTAAAATCGCTTGATACAAATGTGCAATGCTCCAGCGTTGAGGAATTTTAAATTCGAATTTCCCGGTTAACTCCGTTGCAGCTGCACCCGTTGTTGCATTGCGCCATGTACGGAATGGAACCAATAGAGCCCCTGCTTGATCTAGCGCAATATAGCCCTGCATCATGGCAGAACATCCAATTGAACCGATTTTTTGCAGTGTTACGCCATATTTATGTTCAACCTGTTGTTTTAATTGGCCATAGCATTCTTGCAGTCCTCTGATCATTTCATTAAGATCGTAGGTCCAATAACCATCCATCAATTGATTTTCCCACTCATAACTGCTGGAAGCGATTGTTTCATAGTTGTAATGAATCAATGCAGCCTTGATTCGTGTGGATCCAAATTCAATGCCAAGTGAGGTTTCTCCATTGACGATCACTTGTTTAATATTTTGATCCATGCTGGCTTGCTCCTCCTTTAAAAGGTTTGAGTATAAGTTTTAGTTATCATGATGTGATGATAACACTTATAACTTAGTTTGTATATTAAACAAACTAAGTTTATATGTATGTCGCTGAGGGATAACTTAACACTTAATAAACCCGGCAACGGATCTCTGATCTGCTGCCGGGTTTATGTGAATTACTTACACAATGCTATTAGTTTTGCTTAACCAAGAACGCCAGAGCACGGCATTCTCTGATAACGGATCTATTCCTGATTTACTATCTTTAATAAAGGGAAGCAGCTGCCAATCTTCACATCCGACACAACCAATTTGAGTCCATTTATTGAAAAAATCAAGAAAATTGCTGCCTAAAAGAAATCCATGCCCTTCACCATCGTCATGAGATAAATATACGATTGGAGGGTCTTCAGCAATTGCTAAATCGAATGCTATATAATCACCATTCCCTACTTCCATGAAAGCTAATTTATTGTGCCAGACAGCGTCATATAGATCATTAGGGTCCGGGAACACTTCTCTCACCCAGCCTTTCCTAGCTTCTTCTATTGAAAGAATCTCATCAATGTCCCAAGAAAAATTGCATGCAAATAATCCCTGTAATTGTTCTGGTAATGGGGTTGAGAGTGAGTCTTCATCCGGTAATGACCAAGATACTTCCATCCCACCAGAGAACTCAGTAATAACTTGTACAAATGATTGCGGAAGACTGTGTCCAAGCTGCTCTTCAATTTTCTTGATTTCCAGAAGATCAACGGGGGGGTTGATTGTATATCCGCCAGCTTCTCCCCCTATTCCTTCTATTGCATCATTAAACGAAATTAGCCGTTGTTCCCAGAGATTCCAGTCATTCATAATAACCTTCCTTTCTATTTCGTAAATTTCATAAATTTGCTGTGCCCAATGTATTCGGCGGGATGATTGAACTAACCTGCTTCTTTTAGAATCACTTCTTCCTTATACGCTCATATTTCCATTTTTCAAACTCATTTTTCAGCCATTTTTTATTAGCTTTGGTTAAGCACGTTCTTCGTTTTAAACAAAAACAAATTAGCGTTACCAATTTTAATGGAAACGCTGATTTGTTTTATAATCTTAATTGAGCTATATATTGTTCTACGTCTTTTAATATTGTTTGTTGGCAAGGCTACTAATTAAGATCCATACTGGTGAGCACACGAGCGACTGCGGCTATTGTCGCATGCACATCGGCGTCTGACGTACGCCAGTTGACAACGCTGATTCGCATTGCACGCCGTCCTCTCCAAACTGTGCCGCTGAAAAATGCCGTTCCCTCCGCGTTAATAGCGGCAATCACAGAGGCGGTGCGAGCATCATGATCTACTGCTAACGCATTTGGCTCTGGCGAGAGGAACCTGACCAGTGCTTGGTTCAGCGTGGGAGCGAAAACCAGCTCAGCGCCATGCAACGCTGCGATACCGTTTGCAAGCGCTGCGGCATGGACGCAACTTCGGTCAATAAGATCCGCCACGCCAGCTCTGCCTAGCTCACGCAACGCTGCATAAACCGCAAAGCCTCGTGCGCGCCGAGTCCAATCAGGCGTCCAGTTGATTTGGTCGCGTGTTTCCGCATCATGGGTCAGATAGTCTGCGCTAATCTCCATTGCCGCTCGATGTGCATCAGAGTCTGTAATTAGGGCTATGCCTATGTCCTTCGGTGTATTGAGCCACTTATGCGCATCCGTCGCCCAAGAGTGCGCCAATTCGACTCCTGCCAGTTTGCTTTGATGATGTTCACTTGCTCGCGCCCAAAGGCCAAAAGCACCATCGATATGCACCCATGCCCCCGCAGCTCGCGCGATGGGGATGAGTTCGCTGAACGGATCAATTGCGGCTACGTTAAGATCCGCTGCGTCAAGAATAACAATCGTTGGGCTGTCAGAAGCTTTAAGTGCTATGGACAGCACATCTGCTGTGACACGCGCGTCTGCGTCGGTTGTGAGAGGGACCAAGGCAGCTGTTCCTATGCCGAGGAAGCGCAGTGCTCGTTCGATACTTCCATGGCGCTGTTCCGATGCCAAAATACGTATTGCGGGTGCGCCGGTCAACCCGTCTCTCTCCACATTCCAACCCCTATCTCGAAGGAGCGCGTGACGTGCTGCGGCGAGGCAGGTGAAGTGCGCCATCTGGCAGCCAGTCGTAAATGCGAACGAAGCTGATCTTGGCAGATCCAACACCTCCTTAACCCATGCTCCGGCAACCTCTTCCACTACAGAAGCGGCCGGACCGCAAGCATACAGAGCGGCGTTATTGTCCCAAGTGGATGTAAGCCAATCTGCTGCAAGTGCTGAAGGCAGTGCGCCGCCAATCACCCAGGCAAAAAAACGTCCCCCCGCTGATCCTAAATGGCCTCCTTCGGTGGCTGCTACCAACTCGTCTATTACGCGTTCGGCTGGAATACCATCATTGCCAAGGGGCAGATCCAATCGACGCCGTAATGTAACTGTGTCTGTAGTTGCGCTGACAGATTGCCTGTCCAGTCTGCTGAGAAAATCAACAGCGTGGACCTGGGTACGCTCAAGCAGAGAGCGGAACTCCGACATTGCAGTTTCATTTTGAACACGAAAAGAATGTCCTGCAGCCGCATGATAGCCTCCCAATTCTGCAGAAACATCGATATTTATTATATCGCCCGCTTGAATAATTCGATCTTCCGAAATTCCGAGAGCAATTTCGTCGTTGATACTAATAGATGTGTTGCTATAGAAATTATTAGTTGTCTTAAGTGAGGGCACAGCCCCATGACTTTTCAAATACTGTCCTCCAATATCATCTAACTCCGTTGTCGTCATTCCTGGACGTGTGTGACGATTCATTTCACTAATTGTCAAGGCAACGACTCTGCCAATTTCCTTCAGGCCCTCAAGATCGTTTTGTGTTTTTTCTATCAAAAAAAAGCCCTCATTTCCCTTATGAGTTTGAGACAAAATAATTTTAACACTACGACCGTTTTAATATCTTGCTCATCAATTCGTACTATGCACACCTTGCTCGTATTTCTGCATCCACATTATCTGAATTGTTGAGGTTCGCTTTATATTGACCTTTCGCGAATCGTGAGGTACATTGGTTTTATTGTCAAAACCTACGGAGGATTTATGGCTAAAATCAGACAGCTTATTACAAATGCTGACTTTGAAAGAATGCGTGTCTTTACTCGACCCATTGTTATTTTCCAACAAGGCGAGTTAGTCGATTCAGGGATCATTATTCAATCACATGATGAGAATACCGTTATATCAACAAAGAATGAGCATTATGAAAAATCTGCTTATCAGTTTTATTACGGCTCCAAATAACAATACTACTTCAATGGCCACAACTCAGTTTTTCAAGGTTATTGAACAAATAAAAACGGTTGCTAATGCAACCGTTTTTTTCGTATTCGTTCTCCTTTTTTAACTTCCTATTTCCTTAAATCAATTTATTCTGATTAATTGCTTAAAAATAAAAGCGATTAAGTGCAATCGCTCGATTCGGTTTCAACCGTTCGGAAAATGCAGCAAAGCTCAGGAGAAAGAAGATTATTTACTTCCGCCGAATTCAATTCGTAGTAGCTCCAAGTGCCTCTCGTCTCTCGCTTGATCAACCCGGCGTCCAACAGTATCTTTAAATGATAGGACAGCTTAGACTGCTGCATGTCAACAAC
This sequence comes from Paenibacillus radicis (ex Gao et al. 2016), assembly GCF_014641555.1. Taxonomy (GTDB): domain Bacteria; phylum Bacillota; class Bacilli; order Paenibacillales; family Paenibacillaceae; genus Pristimantibacillus; species Pristimantibacillus radicis. The sequence goes on along the minus strand of NZ_BMHY01000004.1, from coordinate 405,943 downwards.
ATCCGCAAGATCACATACACAGGTATTTCCACGTTGCGTAAGCTCATACATGATATGCAGCCTTTTTTGATCCGCTAATGCTTTGAACTTTGCTTCATATTTTGAAAAATCAACAGCTGGCGCGATATGATCAACTACCGGAAGCTCCTTAGTCATTTTCTTCCCTCCTGTGATACTCTTTTTGCTTTTTCGACTCATGATTTTATACAGAATCATATCATACAACGAGAACAGTGATTAATCAAGAAATATTGATATAAAAAACATAATCTATTTCAATTTACAGATTTTTCACAAGGTCTTGCACAACGATTTCAGCATCAACACCTGATCCCCGAATGGTTGCTGACGAGAAGGAAGTTTGCCAAGGCAACCCGACGAAATAGATCTTTTCAGACGATTGGTTGATCCCATTTTCTTGCATCGGGTTCCCTGATTCATCCAGCACACTAAGATGATTTAGATAGGTAAAGTTAGGTTTATAGCCAGTTGCGAGAATAACTGCATCCACTTCTTCTTGGCTGTCATCATCCCAAATTACTCCGGATTGTGTGAACGTTTTAAACATTTTTTTATGATCGGGTTTATTTTGAGAGATAGCGTTTTGATAAATGCCATTATCTATGACGCCATCGATACTTTTCATCAATGAGCGTTTTTCCTCCAATGACTGGTTATGATCCAATCCTGTCCGCGTGAGCCAATAGTGAAGATCTTTGCCGAGATATAGCTGCGGCACAAATTTAAGAGGCCTTATTGTCGCTATCGTAACATCGGCAGTATTAGCAAGCTCTACTGCAATTTGAACCGCCGAATTCCCTCCGCCAACAACAATCACTCTTTTATTTCTAAATGGCACATCATTTTTATAATCCTTTGAGTACATGATCAATCCATTATAATCATTCAAACCTGATAAATTCGGTATGTTCGGATTCGTAAAGGAACCGCTTGCGCATATGATTGACCGTGTGCGGTAACTCTCATTCTTGGCGGTTTGAATGGAGTAAATCTCTTCATAGTTCTCTACGTTCAAAACTTCAACATTATAGTTGATAGGGAAATTAAAATAAGCAGCATACGATTTCAAGTAAGCAACCACTTCGTCTCTATGCGGATATCGATCGGCTTCCCCCGGAAAACCGAGTCCTGGCAATGTCGAATATTCTGCTGGAGAAAATAACGTGAGGCTATCATAATAATGTGCCCAGGAGCCCAAATTCAATGAATTTTTCTCCAAAATAACAAAATTGAGTTTTGCTTGCTGCAGATAGTAGGCGGCCGCAAGACCAGATTGCCCTCCGCCAATAATGACTGCATCATACACTGTTGAATTCATCCCTGAATCCTCCCTATTATATTTTTTATTAATAATTTGTTGTAGCGTATTGATTTGATTAGAAAAATCCGATCAGAATTATTCCTAATAGAATAATGGCTGAATACCCGATTCTTCCTGCTCCTTGTTTTTCTTTCAATACAATCGATGCCAGTATCGTGCCGAATACAATACTGATCTCGCGGATAGGAGAAATATGGCTAATCGGCGCAAATTGCATGGCCAACAAGAATAACAAGTAAGAGCTTGGAGCGATAATCGAGCCGATAAGGATCAATCGCCGATTCAGCAGCCATTCTTGTTTTATCTTTTTACTATGGAGTGCTGGCGCACCCAAGGCGATAAAACCAGCCAAATTGTAAATCTGTAATAATCCTGCTGGACTCATAAACAACAAAATAGATTTATCTGTCAGAGTATATCCCGTAATTGAAATTCCTATAGTCCCCGTAAGCAGTGTAGTGATGACACTTTGTTTAGTTATACGGTTGCTGAAAATGCCGCTAAGTGCAAACAAGCCAACGACAATAAGTCCTAGTCCTATCCAATTAAATCGTGTAAATTCTTCCCCATAGATCACCAAACAAAGCAGCGGAATCAATAGAGCAGCTGATCCCCTCATCATCGGGTACACCTGCGACATATCCCCTGCTTTGTACGCCTTGGCCAAAAGAAGTAAATATAAACTTTGAAAAACGAATGATGTCAGAACTAAACCGGTCCTTTGGAACGTCCAATCGATTGTAAATAAATCGTGTAAAAATGCCGGCATAAAAAGAACTGAAGCAATCGTCTGGATCAGCCATAAGAAGCTTTCTTTGTGCACACTCTTTTTCATAAATAAATTCCAAACGGAATGTGCAAGTGCAGACGAAAGAACAAGAAGCATGGCATATGTGATGTTCATCGGCTAGTTAATTCTTTTCTCCTCCCCTCAAAGTAATAAGGCATGTGTTGATCTTGTTAAATCAAATATATTTGATTAATTGATCGTAGCACGCCACAAGAACGAGGTCAATGTTAAATCAAATTATTTTGATTAATTTTAAAGTCCCGCTTCGCATTAGGAGGTCAACCATTTGTGAGGGGTTGACCTGCCCCTTATTCGTTCAATTCCACTCCTTAAATATGTGCCGATTCCATTTCTCCATTTATATTTCCAGCAACGATAATGGAATGACCCCAGAACATATCTCCATCATCAAAAAACATTTCAAAACTGCCGTCTGGATAAACACTGATAGAACTGAGTTCCATCCGTTTCACAAACATTTCTTTTGTAATTATATCTATTTCAGCCTCGTCATCATCTGCAAGCCACTCGTTCGCTAAGTCGAGCATTTCATCTGCCGCATATTCTTTTACCTTTTTACTCCATGTCTCCTCATCTTTTATGAGTACACGTGCTGTTTTTAGAGCAGAACTCATATTTTCATCTATATCTTTATGAATATATAAACTCCCATTCTGCCCACCCCAAAAAACATCCTTTTTAAACCAATCTAATTCTCTTTCATAAGAAAACTCCCCCAATGTTTCATCGTGATAAAACACAGGTTTGAGAGATTCCTCTAATAATTCTTGTAACTCCTGATCTTCATAATAGATTTCCAGAACCTTAATCAGCATCATGGAGTCTTTGCCTTTCCGAACTTTTAGTTTGGTAATTCTATTTCGATCAAGAATCTCTCTCGATTGTTTCAAACCTTCATCATCCACTAACCAACTCAATCGAAGTTTCTCTTGAATCACGGACTCGTTTCTCGATAAGTTTTTCCAGCCAATCAGATCGATCGAAGCATGCCACATCACATTTCCTCCACCCTTGCCAGCTCCAACCCCAACTGCCCCTGTAACTACTGCAACCTCAAAGATTTCATCGCTGAAACGTGTTTCGAATTCTTTAATTTCTCTTTCTCTACTCATGTTTTACCTCCCGCGATATTTCAGTTCTGCACTTATACACTTTAGAACGTTAAGCACCCGCTGCTGCTTTGTTCGTTCTAGGCTATTTTTTTAATATACTTTTTATAAATACTAAAAATAATGAGAACAAACAAACCATAAATCGAAAGAACCAATAACCATTGTTTAGCACCTGTTATAGCATTATCTCCGACGTAAGCAAATACTAGCATTGCCGGTATCTTTCCTAGAACAGTCGCAGTCAGGAACGGTTTAAACGCTAGCTTAAAGGTCCCCGCGTAACAGTTGATCAAAAAGGCTGGCATGACGGGTATCAACCTTCCAATAAAAACAGACCAAAACGTGTTATTCCGTATCGATTTTTCAATCAACTGTAACCTTCCAGACTTTAAGGTATAGGTCAGCCCCTGTTTTCTAAAAAGAGAATGAAATAGGAGATAAGTAAGTACAGCTGCAATTGAAGATACCGCTAAATTTACCGTTCCACCAAGAAAAAAACCGTATTTTGCACCTATTATCGCCCCAACAATCCCGAATGGAATGAATGGTATTATGGCAAGTACGATAGCGCATATAAATATGAGAAAAAATTCCCCGCTGTCGTCAGCCCGTATCCAGTTTAAAATTGCTTCTTGATAATTAAGTATGAAAAAGATCAATATCAGATAAATAAAAAAAATATACCACTTAACGTGCTTCATTTTTAGATTCCTTAATGGCTAAGTGCCGATTTTCGTTTGTGCTATGTAAAATCCAATATAACTTAAACATGAATACGTTGTAAAATTACATAATGAATTGCATTATAATAAGTCTGAACTGCTGAGATCCTTTAGGAAGAAATTGATTATAGAGGTCCTGACGGGGAATATAACAGCATCGCCCAGATGATTAAACATCTTACTGTAGTTGACCTCAATTGGATTTATCGAATTCAGTCAAGTCCTGTTCCACCCGATTTGAACGAAAAACACGGTCCAATGTACGATGAAAATGGTAAATTACCATATGTTGAATGTATTTCATTAGAGGATGATTACGACCAAATACAAAACTTTCGAGAATGGGAATAGTGCAACAATTCGTTGGGGGATATGGCATGTAGCAGACCACAGCAGACATCATCAAGCAAATATCGTTTTGCTTAAGAAACTATTTTAAAAATATCACCCATAGATGTGTTTATATACATACAGTGTTGTTTCATTAATTTTAAGGAAAATGAGATAGCCTGGCTGTATTTCATAAAAACAGCCCACCGGGGAATCCCGGCAGGCTGAGTAAAACAGAATCAAGCATTAGATTTTGAACATGCCCATTAAAGGCATAATCGTCTTGATCACTTTAAGGCCGACTTGGAAATGCGGCAGCATTTGTTTAAAAGAGCCGAAAACCCCGTTCTGCTGTTTTCCGCCTGCCGCTCCTGACTGACCATCCGAATCCTTTTGAGTTGTTGAATTTTCCGCTCCAGAAAAGACTGTCGGGCCTGGTGACATTGGCTTGAATAAGCCTGATGCCATTGAACCAAAAGAATTAAGCGCACCGATTCCCCCTATCAAGGTATCCAGCAGGCCCGATACTTGGACTTCCGGTGTCTTGGAACGATCAGAAAGATTCACTCTCCCACAGCTTCTGGTTTGGGCAAGAATTAGCTTATGACCATTAACGTCTTGCACCGTTCCGACATAACAGTGTCCATCATTTAATAACACACAAACTGGCTGCCCTACCCAGTGTTTAGCTTTTTTGACTGCATGAACTCTCCCCTCAGGCTCTCTTTTTCTAGGAGATTTCCTGGATGCCATCGCGATTCCTCTTTTCACAGTTTTTAATCGTGTCAACACAATCAAATACAGAAGAAAGGCAAAATGAATAGTGAAGCAATGATTGCAAGTGGGAAAAAGAAGCCGCCGCCACCGAACCCGCCGCCATAACCTCCACCATAACCTCCACCGCAACCGTTATATCCCCCGCCATAGCCGTCATAACCTCCACCATAACTGTCATAACCGGACAGTCTGGCTTTATGCTGGGAGCGAGTTTGTTTTGCTGAGTGCTTTCCGTTCCGAACGGACGACAGCGTTAAAGGCTTCTTGTCAAACGTACAGTTCTCCACCATTAACTTACCGTCTTTTATTCCCGTTATGGTTCCTATAAAATGCCTTCCGTCATGCGTAACCGCACTAACTCTCCTTCCGATATACGGATAGATCGTCTTGTGGCTAACCGGATAAACTTCCTGCATTATCTCATTCCTCCTAACCTGATGCTGGTATATCTTATACTATGAAAAAATCTGCTATAAGGTCTGTACGATTGTCTTCTATTTTTAAATAAAGATCTGCTCCATTCTCTCAAGCTATGACAGGAGGTTGAAAGATGACAGAGCATGCAGCGAAGAATGGGTGCAGTCATGGCGGAGGTTATGCATAGAATATCGGAAGAGGTGAGAAGGCGATGGATTACCCTACATTATTAGCCCGGCTAGGCGAAGGAAGTGCGCATCCGGGCGGTTTCCAAGCGACCAAAGAATTAATCGGTCAGATCAGCTTTCCACGCGGTACAAAAGTGCTGGAGGCAGGATGCGGAACTGGCCGGACAGCGTGTTATTTAGCCAGCTTAGGCTGCAACGTGACAGCAATAGATCGGAACAAAGATATGATTCAAAAAGCGATTAATCGTGCGAGGATAAGCAATTTGCCCGTCCGCATCGTACAGGCGGATGCCGCTTCCATCCCCTTCCCGGATGAAACGTTCGATGCTGTGTTTACGGAGTCGGTTACAGCGTTTACCCAAGGAAGTTCCGCTATACGTGAATACTGGCGAGTGCTGAAGCCGAAAGGAGTTCTATACGATCGCGAGCTGGCATTTGCCAGAAAATTAACTACCGTCCAAAAGAAAAAACTCCAGTCGTTTTACGGACTTCATCATATGCGAACCGTTCCGGAATGGCTGAAGCTGATGAGCAAATCAGGGTTTCATAAGTACTCCGCGTCTCATTTTACACAAATGAAACAACTGGCCAACGATAACGACCCATTTCAGGTAATCGATCACGAGCTATTCACGAAACCAGATATCGTTGCCATGATGATGAAAAATGAACGTCTGATGAGCAAATTCGCCAATGTGATGGGCAGTATTGTAATTACGGCTTGGAAAGCCTGAATGAAGATGAAAAGCTGCAGTAGATCCTTCGATCTGCTGCAGCTTTTTTGATTGATTATATTTGCTACTGACCATTTAAATAAACCCTTCTGTCCAATGATCTTTATCGATTTCATATTCACTAATATAAAAGGAATCTAAATAATCTTTAAAACCTGGAAGTCTTTTGTATCGTTCTACTACTGATTCTGCTATTTCTTTAGAGGAATAAACTCCTATTAGTTTTGTCTCATTATACAATCCGTCTTCCCCGACCTCATATTAAAAATAAAGAAAACGGTTAGAGCCTCGCGAACGTGATGTAATCGACTTGAACAGGATCTGCAGATTCGATTCGAAGTGCCCGGTTAATCTGTCCCCGGTGGTATTGCCCATGTAAGAGGACCTGCAACAGGATGTCACGAACAGATGTTCGATATGAAACCCCGCTTTGGTTCGCATAGTCGATCATCACCTCTAACGCGGATTCCTCGAGACCTTCGATATAGACGCGATATTGCTCGATATTTTCTTTAAACATCGTCCGGATCACAGTCAGGTCTTCCGCATCTTCCCACAACGAATATTGCGCGCTTCCCTTTCCCTGTAATCTGGACAACCAGACTCGTTCCGCGACTGCGACGTGCCGAACCAGCTTCAGAAGGTCATTGTTCTTCGTATTACTCCCCTCGAGTGCGTCTATGATACGTTCATCCGCCCAGTACAGGTGGTCCATCATGCATTTGATCGTCTTCATTATGGTTCCCCCTCTTCGTTCTTCAAAGCTTAATGAACAAAATCGCTATTACCGGTATTTAGTAAAACTATAGTCGACAACTAAAGTTCCTTTTCTTCAGAATAACACGGTCAGCTTCATGGTCAAGAAAATAATGGCTTTTTTGTTATGCTTAAATCCAAAAAAGCCGCAGTTTATGCGACTTCCGTTGGACATTAGTACATTTCAAAATACGTGCCCCATCCTTTATACTCATGCAATAGCTTTAATGCTTCTCTATAATTTTTTGAAGTCACTTCCCATGTTTTATTATATTGCCCAATGATCAACTGGTTATCTATCAGTTCATTAATTTCACTGTTATCAACAAATACATAATCGTCAACATAATCGCTTTCATTTAAATGGTTATTAAGCGGCTCCCATAGCTCATACTTTGTTTCATTATCCGGTCGATATGGCTTTAATTCAGGCAGATTATAAATATTTCTTTCATTTCCTTTCTTCCACCAAAGTGAATCGCTTTCCCAATACATATCTGACGACCAATACTTAGGTAATTCATGGTATGTAATGTCACCTTCAATAATTTCTTCTATACGTGCCCACCTTGTATTTATTAACTTTATTGCTTCTTGCTGAGTTAAAGGGAATCGACTTATCAAATCAATTAATATGTCTCGGCAATATAAAAATGAAGGATAATCTGTTTTAAAAGACCATACATTATTTTCAAACATCTTCGTAGTTACCACCTGCCTCACCTATCCCTTCTAACCTTGATTAGTGTCAATCATTCCAGGATGATGATTCTTAGCCGGAGCTGAAGAAATACTTCGCATAATATCTTCCCTAGCCATCTCCAAAGCAACTGCTAATTTAATACGTTTAATTTTACTCAACCCCATCAAATAATCTGATACTGCAATAGTTTCTATAATAGGCTCTATACTTGAATCGTTACGGTTAGTTTCGATTAGTGCAATGATATCGGTATTAATAAGATAGGTTACAATGTCTTCTCCCTGCTCTGGGATTCGGTGAAGACTATATGCCGTCACTAAATCAGAAAAATGTTCCTGTAATAAACTAAGATTTGACCTACCTTCTGCAACATCATTAAAAAGCTGCTCATGCGATTTCATAAGCTCGTGTCTAAAGTCTTGTTCTGTTATGCTACCGTTTAACTTCATTTAGTCACCTTCGCATATTTTTTCATCCTAGGCTATTCTACTATCGTTCTCCGTTGAGCTGCTTTATTCACTTTAAATGATCAAACATTTCCGAATACGACATATTATCTTTAATCAAAGACTCATAGCTGCCATTTCGGAGTTCCGAGCTAATAGCTTGTAGCGCAGATGTTATTTTTCTAAAAGGAGCGGAACCCGTGCTTAATCGAGCTGCACCTAACTTTGATAAAACCTCTAGCGTTGGTGTGTTTTTTCCCAACAGGAAATTTATCGGCCCATCTATTTGAGAAATTAATTGTTCCATTATCTTTATATTATCGACTGAAGGTATAAATACACAATCTGCTCCTGCAGCCAGATATGAATTTGCATTTTCGATAGTGCGTGTTAATCTTTCTTCTTCAGATAATACCTGCAGCCAGTAGGTATCTACTCTAGCATTAATAAAAATTGGCTCATCTAATCGGTTACAATGCGCCTTAATTGCTCTTATTCTGTCTGCCATACTAAACAGTTCTTCACTATCATTTTCTAAGTAATGAAACCCATCCTCAATATTGATTCCTACAGCTCCAGCTTTAATTAAACGGTCAATATTTTGAAGTAATGTTTGTTCATCTCGGGCATATCCTTGTTCAATATCTACAGAAACCGGAATAGACAAAGATCTCGTCATTTTACTTACGATATTTAATAGGTCTGCAAAAGGCAGTTCTTCTCCATCCTGATAACCAAGAGAAGCAGCAATTCCAGCACTTGTCGTACCGATCGCTTCAAAACCAGTGGCCTCAAACAATTTTGCGCTGCTTACATCCCATGCGTTTGGCAAAATAAACGTACGAGATAGATGATGCAGCTCTTCAAACCGCTTAAACTGATTCATTCGGATACCCATGCTACCACTCATTTCTTTATATTGTTCCAATAATATTATCATAGCTAAACAACATGTCTGTTGCCTTTAATGAAATTATACGAAAATGGGATAAAATTCTTGTATTTATAACAAGAACTTTATCCCATCGACTCTTAATGCACTCCCCCACCTGCAGCTCGTTCGATGCTTTTTGCGAAAAGAGGCGCCTCTCGTCTGTTATGATCCTCCGATATTTCTTGACGGGACGCGGAGGCCTGCTCAAACGTTAGACCCTGACTCTCAAAAATACCCAATAAATGTTCTGACGGATGGGTTTCCACAAAATTCGTAAATTCGGATTGATCAGCGTTTACGGGCTTTACGCTAAGCTCCCAAATTACTTGCATTTGGGTTCGCTGCTCATTCGAAATAAAAATATCGGTTATAGAGACCAAACGGCAGTTGTGTTTTCCAACGACTTCTCCAACATAATGCTGAATCGAAAGACTGGTACCGATTTTCTCCACGTTTATCGACATAGGACGTCCGTCTTCCGTCGTAGTTGTTCCTACCGCGATGTGATCTGGAGGACAGCAACGTTGATATTCGGCTTCAGAAAGCGAAAACAACCATTGTCCGATGTCGACTTTTTCCACGGGAACGTCGATGATGTGGCTAAAGCTTGATTTTGCGAGAGTCAGGTCTTCCCGAATCTTGGACATAAGCAGGCCTCCTCTATGTTATTTCGTCACATCGTTACAGTTGAGCAAGAAGTTCTTCTGTTGTGAGAATAGCGTGAGCAAACGTAGGCCCATTAACTTCATGTGCCGAGTGCATTGCCTCTTTGCTATAAGCCGCAGTAGCATCTTTAACCAGAGTAACATGATAACCCAGCTCTGAGCCGAAGCGTGCGGTTGCTTCGATGCATGTATTGGCTAACAAGCCGATCACGATAATCTTCTGTAAGCCATGCATTTTCAGCTGATGATCCAAGTCCGTGTTCGCAAATCCGCTGCTAGCCCAATGCTCTTTGATAATGACGTCACCCTTATGAGGTTGAAAATCGGGATGAAATTCCCCGCCCCAACTACCTTTGGCAAATATTTGTGATTTTTGAGCTCTAACCTGATTAGGATTCGGATACAGCCAAGTATCGAAATCATCCGGTTCTGACCGGTGATGGGGAACATAAAAAACACGGATTCCGACTTTTCGAGCCCTATCCACGATCTCCTTCAGATGTTTAAGCAGGTTTACCGATTCCGATACTTCTTGGTGGCGAGCATAAGCTTTACCTTCATTAGATAAGAAATCATTATAGGGATCAACCAACAATAACCCTGTAATTCCTTTATCATAGGCTTTTGTCATAGGGCAGCATTCCTCACTTTTCTGTTGGAAGTACAATTCGTTGAGGGGCAACTATCCGCGCGCAGCACGTGCAATGCTCTCCGCAAAAAGCGGTGTTTCGCGTCCGTTGTGATCCTCTACAATTTGTTGTCTATCCTTCACCACTTGTTCGAACGTTAGTCCCTGGCTCTCGATAATTGTCAAGAAATCCTCGGTAGGATGTGATTGCACAGAATTCGTAAATTCTGTCTGATTGTCGTTGACAGGTTTAACCCTAAGCTCCCATATCACTTGCATTTGTGTTCTTCCGTTTGAAAGGAAGATGTCGGAGGTAGAGACCATCCGGCAAAAATCTTTCTCGACGACCTCTCCGACATAATGCTGTACGGCGAGACTGGTACCGATTGTCTCAACATTAATGGACATTGGACGACCGTCTTCCGTTGTAGTAGTGCCTACCGCAATATGGTCAGGAGGACAGCATCTTTGATATTCAGCGTCGGAGAGGGAGAATATCCATTTTCCAATATCAACTTTCGCAAAAGGAACATTGATAACATGGCTGCAGACTGATTTGGTTAACGTTAGGTCTTCACGTATCTCAGATATTCGAAAAACCCCCTTCTAAATTTTAGGTCCTTCGTTATTATGAGGTTTCTCAGACATAATTTATTCGTTAGCCAATATAGATCGTGATGCAGCTCGTTGATTCGATCGAACATACCAAGTAAGCATGAATAAGGAACAAATACTGACTGCTATCAAAGCGGCATATACAAACTCATAGGCATGAACAAGGGAATCCTTCTTTTGAATATCGAGCAGTATGCCGCACACCGCTACGGAAACCGAACCGCCGAAAAACTGAATGAGCTGCATGAAACCCATGCCAGAACCAATCAAGTTGGATGGCAAAATACGGGTTGTTTCATTATTTAATGATGCTAACGATGCTGAAGCCGCGGGTGAGAAGAATAAGTATCCAACCAACACTACGGCCGCCGATATGCCGATCATCGCCCAAAATACAATCAAAACCAATGCTAAAATAACCTGTCCGATAATGAGGACACGCATATTACCATAGCGATCAATCCAGCCCCCGACAAAGCGTGTTAGAAAGGCGGATAAAACAGCACCAGGCGCAATTGTAAGGCCGATCATCAGCGGTGAATCTGTGAATAGATTAGCAAGTACCAGCGGCATGATAAACAGATTCCCCAGATTCAGCACCAGGATACTGAAGCCGACATAAAGCAGTTTTCGATACTTCGGTTCTGCGAAAAGTTTCGGGTTGATAAAAGATTCATTCTTTCGTTGCAGATGCCAGATATGAACGGCGATCGATAGGATTCCGACTGCCAGCCAGAAGAATGATCGCTGTGTAACGGCAGTCAGAATGGCCACAGCATTGGCAACGGTCAGAACGGCGCCTAACAAATCAAAGCGAAATGGCTTTGGCTGTTCCTTAGGAAGCAGCCGCAATAACACGGGAAGAAGCAGAAGCACAAGGCTCGTAACGCCGAATAATCCCTCCCAGCCGATATATTCCGTAATGAGTCCTCCGACAATCGGCCCCAGACCGAATGCCATCGCAGATCCCGCCGATATCATCGCAATCGCTCGGCCTCGTCTTTCATAAGGAATATATCGGCTCGCTATCACAAGACCAAGTCCCGCTGTCACACCTGCGCCGGCAGATTGCGCAATTCGAGCGAACAATAACGCTTGAAAATTAGAAGCAAAGATGCCAAAAACAGATGCGAGACCCAATATCACCAGTCCAACCGCCAACAGTCTTCGAATAGGCAGTACGTCGGACAGCCTGCTGTAAATCATCGTTGATAAGGCATACCCAATCGAATAGCTTGAAATAATCCATGAACCAAGGGACGCCGAAACGCCAATATCCCCAATAATGCTCGGGATCGAAACATTAAACATCGTCGTGTTCATGATCACGATGAACAGTCCAAAGGTCCATACCGGCATTACAATTTTGTCATTCATGTTGCTACCGTCCTATCTATTTGCACTTTGGTTAATGGCACTCGTGAAGCTGTATAAGTTTAATCTTATAACCTGAAAAGGAGTTCTTCAGTTGTGAGTATAGCATGCGCAAATGTAGGGCCATTGATTTCATGTGCCGCATGCAGCGCCTCTTTTGTAAAAGCTGATGTCGCATCTCTAACGAGCGTAACATGATAGCCAAGCTCCATGCCGAATCTTGCGGTCGCTTCAATGCATGTATTGGCTAGCATGCCGACCACGATAATTTTTTGCACACCATGCATCTTTAATTGATGATCCAAATCCGTGTTCGCGAATCCGCTGCTGCCCCAATGCTCTTTAACAATTACATCACCTTGTTGGGGCAGAAAATCGGGATGGAATTCCCCTCCCCATGAATCTTTGGCAAATACCTGGCCTTGTTTGGCTTTCAGCTGATAAGGAGTCGGATGCAGCCAAGAGTCGAAATCATTCGGCTCAGATCGGTGATGAGGGACATAAAAAACACGAATGCCGGCTTTGCGTGCACCATCAACGGTTTGTTTTAAATGCTCGATCATGTTTACGGATTCCGATACTTCTTTCGTTCGAGGATATAGTTTACCTTCCTCAGACAAAAAATCATTATAAGGATCAACCAATAGAAGTCCTGTCGTCGTTTTATCGTATAAGTTTGTCATAGGTATGCAGTCCCTTCCGGATGGTTTAGATGAATTTGAATAAAAACTTAGTATATTAACAATCTAATATAGACATATTCATTGCAATAATTTGGCGTAATTTATCTCTGTCTGCAATCGTTTTAACCATAACGCGAAGTCCGATCAGTGCATTGTTAAAATATTGAGCATGCTGTTCTGCGTCTAGCGTCTTGGAAAGTTCCCCCGATTGTTGACCTTCTATGATAAGGTCATGTATTAATTGTTCCGTAAAGTCCCAGAACTGAAGAACGCAATCCCTTGCTTCTGAATCATGATTGGCCAATTCAACCGCAGTATTTACGATAAAGCAGCCTACAGGAGACTCTTCCCCGGGATGAATCGCCCTTTCAAACAGCATTTGAATTGCTTCTCTCGCAGAAAGACCAGCCAGGCGAATCTTATAAGATTGCTCAAGCTTTTCACTATATCTTTTCAATGCTTCGATATATAACGAATTTTTATCGCTAAACGTATCATACAAGCTCCCTTTATGAATCCCCATGTGTGTTACTAATTCTTTCATGGAGGTTTTCTCATACCCTTGCTCCCAGAATAACAGCATGCCTTTATGCAAAACTGTATCACGATCAAATTCCTTTGTTCTAGCCATCCATAATCCTCCTTTCAAATCAAACCTAGAATAAAGAACGATCGGTCAAGTTCTTTCGAGAACAAATGTATCACCTTAAGAACGATCGGTCAAGAATAAATTTGAACAATCGTTCTTAAATGAATATCACCTATTGAAAACAAGGAGGAACGCAAAAACGCTCCTCCTCCTTTTACTTCCTTTACAGAAACATCCGCTTCTATGTTCTTTTCCATAATGTACTTCGAATATTGTTATATTCGTATGTCGGGTTTACTCTACTACGTTTGTGATCACTTCGATATTTCCACGGGTTGCTCGAGAATAAGGGCAAACCTCATGAGCTTCCTCAACGATTTCTTTCGAAACATTCGTTTCTAGCCCCTTAATAGAAATGTCCATGTATACGGACAAGACAAAACCATCGTTTGCGTCCTTGCCAATCGTAACCTGCGATGTAATTTTGGTGCCTTCCGTTTTCATTTTCTTTTTCCTCAAAACAACGCCGATCGCACCTTCAAAGCATGCGGCAAATCCGGCTGCAAACAACTGCTCCGGATTGCTTCCGTGGCCGCCCGGTCCCCCCAGTTCTTTCGGAACCTTTAGCTCCATATCAAGAACACCATCACTGGATACCGCTTTGCCTTCCCTGCCGCCTTCTACGGTTACGGTAGCTGTGTAGAGCTTCTTTTCTATAACATCCATTTTTCGCAACTCTCCTTTACCATGTTAACTTTTCCGGGGATGTTTTCTCTGCGGTAGAAATATTGCATGTTACGTCCCCGTGTTTCTGCGCTAGTATGCCTATAGCATGATGTTTCTATCCTCATTATTTCTATAACAAAAGCAGCCGATCTTCTGATCGGCTGCTTTTGTTATAGAGTTATATATGGCTATCTATTCCTAGCTAGCGTTGAGTCCGCTGCTGTCCGAAGTCGTGAGATCGTAGACGACCGTTTCTTTGGTGCCGTCTGCATATTCCAGTTCAACCTCGTCGATACGGATCGATTTCAAAGCACCTTGATACGTAAAACGCTTAAATATGCCGAGTTCTTCTTCAGGTTCGATCGGTCCGACATAACGAAGACTGAAGGTGCTCTTCTTGGAGTGCTCGTCATATGAAGGATCGCCTACAGGATTAAAGGTGCTGAGTTTGACGGTATAGTAGTTGATCGTTTTGCCCGTCAAATTATTGACGTACCATGTCAGTGTGATACCGTTCGCGGAATTAATGCCATATTGGAAATCATTTGGCTCACTGAAACGGTCTTCCGCTGTCACTCGGGTAACTTCGGGTTCGTCGACAGCCTGTTCTTTACCACTTTGATCCCCAATACCAGAAGTCTCTGTACTTTCTTCGCCTTTGTCATCTTCAATAGATGGTTTGTTTACGGTATCCGTCTTCTGCTCATCATTTGAAGCCGCTTTTTGCCCAGTTTCGGCTTTAGCCGATTCATGTCGATCATTAGCCAATGTCGTGCTGTTCGTGAGATTGAATTTAGATTTCACTTCATCTGAGAAATACACGCCGCAGATGAACGCGATGAAAAGTGAAATAATAAAAGATAATGTGAAACTAACTTTAGTAGCCATGCCCATGTTCCTCGCCTTTCCGTTATTTGCTATATAATAGCAGATTCAGGTTCAAAGGAACAGGAATAATATAGTAAAATTATACTACACATATTCATTTTAACGTAGTTCGTAAGACTCGCCGGTTTCTTCCGTTCACATCCTCTCTTATGATAAAATCCTCGAATTTGCAAGTCTTATTTGAAATACTGCTGCACCAAATTTTCCGCCTCTGCTAACCATGCTGTTCTATCCTCATAAGTACTGTCAGCGATAACACGGAATACTTTACGCTCGACATTTTTGATGCCACAGTAATACAGCACGCAATTTTTCCATATCATCTCAAGCGGATCTTGAAATACGCTCTGTTCGCGTTCTAGTGGTGTGTTAGAGGTATTGATAATAAGCGCTTGTTCTGCATGAAGCAGACCAGTTGGAACGCCACTGCCATTATCGTCTGGATCGAAGCCGTAAGCTACGTCCTCTACAAGTACTTGGTCCATCCATCCCTTCAATATAGCCGGAGGCTGGCCCCACCAATTGGGGTGCACAATAATAAGCCCGTCACATCTTCTAATCTGTTCACGATGCAGCTGCACAAGTACATCCTCTTGATCTGCATGATCGAACCTGTAGACAGCATCAAAGTTTTCTTCATAAAGATCATGGGACCATACAGAATGCCCTAACTGATGAATGCACGCATGTATTCGTTCCGCGATAGCGTGGTTGAAGCTCCCCTTCTTGGGATGAGCTAGTATTAGCATGATTTGCATCTAATTTCCTCCTTCTTCCACGAGCTGTGATATAATTTCTAACAATAGTTAAACTCTACGGTTTGGAGTGATCTCGCTTGATCTTAGAGATTCTAATCCGCATAGATCACGATGCTTCGGTTCCTTTATATAGACAGATTTATGAGCAGCTGCGGCATGCGATTCTAACAGGTCTGCTGGAGCACAATACAGTGCTCGCCCCTTCGCGGGTACTTGCCGAACAGCTTGGTATTTCCAGAACCGTCGTTCTGGAAGCATACAGCCAGCTGCAGAGTGAGGGTTTCATCCTATCGCAGCAAGGGGCCAAAACTTGCGTAAATGCACCATCCCATCCCATTACAACGTCTGCCTATAAAGCTTACGAAAATTATAGCGGCGAGTTTAACAGTAAGGTTCAAGGCCTGCTACAGCAAGCCGATCAACCCCTATGGGATGTGCCTGATATTGAGCAACCCCGTGCTATCATTGATTTCAAGCACGGAATACCCGCCTGGGATCAATTTCCTATGGAGCAATGGGTGAAATGCCTCTCTGAGGCATGCCGGCAGTCTACGCCCGAGCACTTGACCTATGCAGGCGCTGAAGGATCATTATCACTGAGAACAGCAATTGCAGCTCTATTGCGGCACACACGCTCTCTGCATGCCGACCCGAACCAAATAATAATTACAACTGGGGCCACGCAAGCTCTGGATATTTTAACCCGGGTGCTGCTGCAGGAAGGGGATCAGGTCATTGTTGAAGACCCTGCTCATACCGTTATGCGTGATTTATTTGCATATTCCGGCGCAGAAGTTGTTCCCGTTCCTGTTGATCGTGATGGACTATGTGTGGAACAAATCAATGAACGCACGACAGGGAAAGCAAAATCGCCCAAGCTGATCTATGTCACCCCTTCTCATCAATTTCCGGTTGGTGTCACCATGTCGCTTGCACGCCGCCTGCAATTGCTGGAATGGGCAAGCGCTCATCATGCACTAATAGTTGAGGATGATTATGATAGTGAGTTTCGTTATGAAGGCAATAAACAGTCTTCCTTAGCCGGGTTGCTCCCTGCCGGGAACGTGATTTATATCGGCAGCTTCAGTAAGTCGTTATTTCCCTCATTACGGCTCGGTTATGTCGTTCTACCCCCTTATTTGAAGCCGGCATTTATGGCTGTGAAATGGATCACGGACCGTTTAAGTCCTGTACTTGAGCAGGAAGCATTGGCAAGATTCATTACTACAGGCAAATATGCCAGACATATTCACAAGATGAGCAGGATTTATGCTGCTCGGCGATCATGCTTGGTACATGCCCTGAATCAGGCGTTTGGAAAGCGGGTAACGGTCCACGGAGCTGAGGCTGGTCTTCATCTCATGGTTGAATTGGATACTGGACTGGATGTACAACAGATTCAGCGATTGAGCCTGGCCGCAGGCATACAAATCTATCCGGCCACGGAATACTTTGCCCTGCATAAGCAGGTTCGTCCTACATTCATGCTCGGCTATGCTAACCTTACGGAAGACCAAATCAGGCATGGTATCAACATTTTGTCACGAGCTGTTAATCACTCTCCTTCTCGTTAGACCACTGTCCTGAATTGTAGCGCAGTTGAGTTCTCTGGTTAATAACCAATCCGGCGCTCCTTTTAAATACCAATTCTTTCTTCTAAATGAAGTGTAAAACAAAGTCCGATCACCTCCCCTCCTGCACTCGGCGGAAATATAGAAAAACGCCTGCGGCAAGTATGGTTTAATTACCATACTTGCCGCAGGCGTTCTTTTCGTCTCCAACGGTACAAGAAACCACCGCCGTCTTTGGTTACGATCTCAACAAATTCTGCCCTGCAATATCGACCTCCACAAATATGAATTTCCGTCCCCTTTCTTTCTGCTGAAAGCTGCAAGCAGCGAAATATTGCTTTGAGTTTAACCTGCTATAAACGAAGGAGTTCTTACGCTTTCTTTATTTGTAATCCATTTTGATAATGCATTTCTCGAGGGTGCTCCAAGTATAAAATTGGCATCATTTTCAGGATGCAAGTTATAATCATTTATTTCTTTCAATGGAATCCAAGCAATGCCCACCTGGTGTACGTCAGGAATGTCTCCGACCTTTGCTTCATTTATTGAAATAATTTTGCATAAAAATGTAAAGTCAATCTGATGAACATCAGGCTCTAAATTAGGGAAAAGAGAATCTCTTTTAGCAATGAATTCATTAATAAAGAGAAGTTCATCAATTTCAACCACCAAACTTACTTCTTCTAACACTTCTCTGACCAAAGCTTCATGAATGCTTTCACCATGTTCTTGACCACCACCAGGCAGAACATAAAATTCCCCTTGAACTCCAATTCTTCTAAGTACAAGTAATTTTTCATCCTTGATTATCATTGCTCTTGCTGCGGTTCGTATTCTCAACTTTCTCCCTCCTTTTACTCTGCCTACGCGTTCTAAGTGAAGACTTCCGGATCTCCAGCTTCCTCATTTCCCAAATAGACAACGGTCTGTTCTCCTTTGTATAATCTCTTAATTTGCTTTCGTAATTTGGACGGATACAAAGGCTGTTTTATGAGGTTTTCAATTTCAAGCCACTCAAATCCTACTTGATTCGTAACCTCTTATTTCTATCCCGAGTTCTTCTGCCACTTCCCTTTTCACAGCATCTGTGAGTGTTTCCCCTGTATTCTGACCTCCGCCAGGCATAATATAAAATACGTCTCCGTTGTCATCTAGCTTAATGGCTAGCATTTTTCCGTCTTTAATAATTAATGCTTTTGCAGAATTTCTAATTTTTCTCTCCATCTTTAACCCCTTTATTAGGACAATTTTCTTGATTAATAAGTTCCACACTTTCTTACCAAAGCCTTCATTACCTGCTCCCGCTCAAAAATATAGACGAATGGCCACTTATGCGGATCACTTATTTCACTTAGAATTACCGTAAAAGACTGAAAAAGGCTGTGAGCCGAATGTTAATCAAAAAAGACAAATGGTTGCAATATCGCATCCTTCGCAAGAGATCCTCTCTCGCCGGACGATTGCCAGCAACACAGCTGCTTAAGAAGAACACTTTAACGAAGATGCTCCGTCGCTATCAGAGCGTTGTTCTGAAACCTCGGGGCGGGAGTTACGGAAGGAATATCGTGTTCATTAAACGAAACGGTGCGAATGCCTATCGTGTTCAAAATGAAAATAATGCGGTCATTATGAGAGACACCGATAAGGTACTTAAATGGCTCCGTAAAAAAAACAGAGGTCATGGCTATATTGTCCAAAGGCGCCTTCAGCTCGCTCAAATTGGGCACAAGCCGTTCGACATGCGGATAATGACTCAAAGAAAAAAAGGCTCTGCCTCCACTTGGAGCGTGACAGGCTCATACGCGAAGGTGGCAGCGAAAGGATATCTAGTCACGAATGTGACCAGCCGCCCCCTTCCAGTGCTTAAGGCGCTCAAACTAGCCCGAATCGGAGATCGGAGCTTGCTTGTCAAAACGGAACGGATCGCGTTATTGGCTGCCAAACGACTGGGAGAGCATTACCCCAAGCTTAGACAGGTCGGGTTCGATATAGGCATCGACAAGAAACGCCGGATATGGATCATCGAAGGCAATTATAAGCCGGATTTGCGCCCCTTCAGGCGCTTGAAAGACTCCTCGATGCATCGCAGAATACTCTGGTATAAGAAACAGTAAAGCAAGAAAAGACGACCAGCCATTTCATCAATAGCCAGTCGTCTTTTCATGTTTGGCACCTATTGTTGATAATGCCTCTCTTGAGACTTACTTGCGTCTTTTGCCGCTGACAACGCGTGTCACTTGGAATTTATTTACCCCGACCTGTATAATGGCAAATTTGCTGAAAGATGTGCCGGAAGAAGTATAAGGCTCCGCTTCAATGTTTCCACTTGGTGTTTTCACCGTTGCGGTGATTCTAGTCACCAAACAGACTCCACGGCTGGAAGCTCTCCAAGTTTCATCACGCTGAACACTATAATTATCGTCACTGCAAAAGATGGATGCATATTCAACTTTCCCAGACGCGTTAAACGAAGTGGAGTTAAAAATATGCACGGGGTCATATCCGTTAGGTCCTCTATTTCCCATCTCAAAACCTCCTAATTATTGATATGTTTATTAGATGCAATTAAAGAGTTTTGGTAAGGTATAAATGTGGACAAGAGAAAAAAGTACGTTTGTCCGCTCGTAACATTGGGCAAGAATATCGTTTTAAAAGACAAATAAAAAACAAACTTGCTCTGAAGTTAAACAGAGCAAGCTTGTTTTTTAAATTTCGGTTTTGGTCCGATAGTCGATTAATTCGATGTATGTTTCTGATTCGTGTAAAAGTACAGCGTTAAAGAGTCAACTTTTATAAGTTTAGTCCGGTTATCCGCCGGCATTGGAGCAGCCAAAGCTCACCGTTTGCGAATGCCCATTCTATATCGATATTCCGTCCAAAAGTCTGCTCACATTTTACAGCTAGATTATTCAACTCAATGCATTGCTGGGTGGTCAAACACAGCGAATTGGCGTCATCGTCTAACAGCTTATGTTGAATTGTACCTTCGTACTGGCCGGCTCGAACCGTAACTTCCTTCTTGCTAGCCGTCGCTTCTATAACTTCTCCTACTCGGTTTATTCTGAAGTAATCCGGTGTTACATATCCGGAAGCAACTGCTTCACCAAGCCCCCAAGTCGCCTCGATTACTCGTTCATCCGCATGTGTAACAGGATTGCGTGTAAACATGATTCCCGACACCTCGGAAGCGATCATTCGCTGTATGATGATTGCTGCTTGTACAACACCTCCAACGCCTGCCCCGTCTTCATCTGCCATAGTTAAACCCTCAGCTCGCATTATATAGCTACGCAAGTGATTCGATTGCGCCGACTCCCAAATGTACTGGATCGCTCGCTCGACTCCATGGGCGGTTGTCACGTTCAAGCAGGAATGAAACAGTCCAGCATAACTGAACTGTTCACCATCTTCTTGACTAGCAGACGATCTGACAGAAACGGCACCTAAGGAGTCTAGCATAGTCTGGATTTCGCTTTCCAAATTCAGCTCTCCTCTTGCAACTTGCTGAACAGCTGAAACCGGCAGTACATATCCCGCTGGTACCGGTAAACGTTGTTGAAGCGCCTTACCCAAATTAACCGCCTTACGCCCGTATAGTTCAACCTCGCTGGCTTCGTATAATTGTATCGGTTTTATTGGCTTTCACATCCCATAACAATGCCAGAGATTGCATCGATACGAATTTTTTGACCGCTTGTAATAGTTTCCGTAGCATTCCCGCAGCCGACAATACACGGAAGGTTAAACTCCCTTGCTAAAATAGCAGCATGGCATACGATTCCGCCCCGATCCGTGACGAGTCCAGCTATAAGCGGAGCAACCTCGATAAAATCAGGGGTCGTCATCGTCGTTACCAGAATGTCACCCAGTTTTACGTTTCTGAGCTCATCCTTACTCAATAGGACCACGGCTGTTCCTTCCGCATGACCGGAACAGGCAGCTTTCCCGCTTGCAAGAAAAAATTCTCCAACAATGTTATTTACCGGTTCAATCTCTTGCCGCTCATTTAACAGTGTGCGGAGTTCCTTGCTCCACGGCGCTTCATTAGCGTATCTCCCGATTCCCTTACCTAAAGACGCATACAAATGCAGTTCGTAAATTGCCCGGTCAAAACACATAATCAAATCAAATGACGTGAGTTGCTCCTGCCTCCCAAGAACTTTAATATAGCTGCTTTTATACGCAGGAATATGCGCGATAAAAACTTCCAATACTGGAATCGTCTGAGCAATTGCTTCACGCATTTGTAATTCATAAGACAAAGTGCGTTCAAGCTGGTACCTATGAATTTTTTTGTATACATCACGCACCAAAGGCTTAAGCTGTTCAATCTCATTCTGATACATTATTCTGACTCTGTTGAAAAAAATCATCTCCTTCTCTCGCTTCAAACTTAAGTCAAAACAAAAAGCCACTGCAAAAAATCAGTGGCTTTAGCGTGCGGTATCACTCTTTAACTTCAGAGTAGATCACACATATAAAGCCCTGAGGACAAACGCATCCTCAGGGCCTATTTCGACATAAGCGAATTAGTTAAAAATACATACCGTGAGGACCTGCTATGTTATTGCTAGTGCTTTGTTTGAAGTTTTTCATTGACCTCACTCCTTCTGATTTACATGTTTTGAATACATGAAAAGTATATAATTCCAAATATCGCCTTGTCAATAACTATCTCTGCTCTCTTAGCCACTACTAGCTGTAATACTGATCCTAGAGTAACGGCAGTATACATAAAATAAAAAAAGCCGCGATTTAAGCGGCTTTTAACATGATAAATTATTTTAATACGTATTATAAATATTATCGCATTCTTCCCCGGTCGGTTCATAAAAGCAATGCTTCTTCCATCGTCCTGCAAGCGGCTGATTATACCAAGTATCCGGACATGGCCCGGGATTATCGAACGAGCCTGGACGGAAATACCAGAGAGAGAATTTAGCTGGCCAATTCCGCTCCCCATCCACGGCCCGTTGTGCTAGACGGCGCTCCCTTTCTCTTGCGCCCTGATAATACAAGCTATGCTGCAACGCTTCGAACGCATGCGGCTGGTTGATCATCTGAGGAATAGTCCGGAGTTCTTTGAAATCGGAGCAATTCCCTCTTATCCGGTTAATGCCAACATTTCCAACAAGGAGCATGCCCATTTCGCCTTCGGTCTCTGCTTCCGCGCGAAGCAACCTTGCTAACATATCAATATCCTGTTTTCTGGCTTTTACGACTGCCATTGGCTCACCTCTTTAGCTTTCTAGACTCATCATATTGTAGGCGAAGCCGATGTGTTACTCTGACATAGCTTCAGTTTCCCGCTTCCCGCTTCTTCATCTAAACTCTGATTTCTTGTTGATTGTAAAAATGATTAATTAAAGCGATGTAAAAGAAAAAGAAGAACCGCTTTGCGGATTTTCCACAAGGCGGTTCTTTTGATTTATCACATCTAACGTATCAGCCGCAGCCAATCTGCGAATCGGCAGCGGCCGATGTGCTTATTTTATCGCAAGTTTTGAAGCTGCTTCTTCAGCCTCTACATATGCTTTCTGTAAAATTTCATCTTTATCGAGCGTAGCTGTTCCTTGAACTCGAATCATGTTGTAATCTTCAATACCAATAAAATTGAACATCGATTTCAAGTACTTATGGGAATATTCAACCTCAGTATACCAGTCATTATTCGTATACACTGCCCCGCTTCCTTGGATGACAAGCAGGCTTCTTCCATCCTTAAGCAGGCCGACCGAACCGGTTTCGGTATACTTAAACGTTTCCCTGGCGATCAGAATATTGTCTATATAATCCTTTAATTTGGATGGAACATTAAAGTTGTGCAAGGGATATGCGATGGCATATTTATTGGCACTTTTGAATTGCTGCAATATCTCATTCATACGCCCGGTTACTGCTTGCTCTTCGCAGGTGAGTTCTTTACCTTCCCGCTGTTTTCCCCATGCGCTTAAAACTGTTTGGTCGATCATCGGTACATCATCATTGTATAAATTAATTTGTTCAATAACCTCGTCACTAGCATGCTGCTCTTTATATCGTCTCAAGAAATCATTTAATACATGCAGACTGTATGAAGAGGCGGATTCCGCTTCGGGGTGTGCATTAATAACCAGTAGTTTACTCATTGAATGGTTCCTCCATTTTGTATATTTAGGTTGTACAGTAATAAGACAATTGAAGGAACAGTTCTGTGACAAATATCAATAAAAATAAGGATTCCGCTCGGCAAGAGCATCTATAGAAAAATAAAAAAAGCCGCAGTTTATGCGGCTTCCTTCGTATAATGCTCTATACAGCAGTCAAGATTATTGGCTGATCCTTTGTAATAATTATTGTATGCTCATGTTGTGCTGCATAGCCGTTGTGTGGTACACGCAAAGTCCATCCATCCGGCTGATCAACGACATACCCTGGGCCAGTAGATAAAAAGGGCTCGATTGTAATGACCTGACCCTCTTTCAATGTCCGCTTATCGTGTTTGTTATATACAGGCAGAATCTCAGTTGGCGCCTCGTGCAGAGCTTTCCCAATACCGTGGCTGCACAGATTCTGAATGATATTGTAGCCGCCTTTTTTAGCCTCGGTTTCAATAATCCTGCCGACTTCATTCAATTTTACTCCATGCTTAAGTGAAGAGATGACTTTCATCATTGTCTGGTGTGTGTAATCACACAGACGCGTTAATGATGGCTCATAAGGTGCTATTGTAAAAGAATGCCCGGCATCCGCATAATAGCCTCCCAATTCTGCAGAAACATCAATGTTGATTAAATCACCCGGTTGAATGATTAGTTTGCCCGGTATGCCGTGGGCAACGTCGTGGTTAACACTAATACAAGTGTAGCCAGGGAAATCATAAGTTAACTTAGGTGCTGACATAGCACCATACTTATTCAAAACCTGCCCGCCTATATCATCCAGTTCCTTTGTCGTTATTCCTGCACGTGTATGTCGTTTCATTTCACTAATCGTCAAGGCAACGATTTTGCCAATTTCCTTCAGTCCATCAATATCCTTCTGTGATCCTATAGTCATAAAAGTCCCTCCAGTATCCTTATCTTAACACAAAACAGACGATTTGATCTTCCAAAATCAGCGACATAGGTCAGATTATAGGCTGATATTCTCATCAAGACTATTCGTCAAAATAATGTAGATGATCAAGGATGCAGGCATTGTCAGTATAAAAATCAATCTAATACTAAATGAAGAAATGCCAAAAAATTCTGCAATACCTCCGCAAACGCCTTGTATCGATTTATCCCGAGAAGACCTTCTCAATTTGTTCTTGTTTAAAGTAATCCACTCCTAATTGAAATTGGTGTTCCTCAATCTATTTTACCATATCGTGGGACTTAACTCGTGGTTGGTGTAAACATAGACAAAAGAGTCGCGATTTATGCGACCCTTTATCCTTTATTATTGCTTCTTTATGATGCAAGCTTCGCCTTCGTCTTGCTTTGATTATGCAAGATGCCGCTTGAGATGAAATAGAACAATGCACCGGCAAAACATAAAGCTGCAAATATGGCGACACCAGCAAAACCGTTAAACGCCGCATAGATCACGCCTGCAATACCCGAACCAATTGTTGTCGCAGCGTACATAATTGAATTGCCTAAGCTTGAGATCGTGCCACGGATCGTCGGGTTTAACGAAGTGAGCAGCCCCATAATTAGCGGATATGCGATACCCATGTTCAAGAATATGAAGAAGTAGACAAAATCGAATGCTGCTACCGAGGGCACGAAAGGCACAATGATAAAACATACGATAGCGATAATAAAGCCCGCAACAAGCGTGTTGAAACGATTGAACTTTTGAATCACATAGGCTCCGCCAAAGCTCCCTACCAAATTACCAATACCTAGAAATAGGATGACGTACCCTACCTGATCAACCGAAAGTTCGAAACGGTCACTCATCCATTTTCCGATAAAAGAAAAAGCAGCCATGAATCCGCTATTAAACAAGAAATGACCCAGGAAAGATCTTCTCGCTATTCTGCTTGCCAATAGCGGAATATATCTTTTAAACAACGTCAGTTGGCTTGTTTGGTCTTGAATCGGTTTCATCGAGGGCATTGCGAAATAGATAAATATTGACACTATTAGTGAAAACACGCCGATTACATAAAAAGGGTAAGACCAATGGGTTGAAGCGAGTAAACCTCCAATTGGTATGCCAAACGCTTGGGCCGAAGCCAAGCCTGCCATTACGATTCCGGATACTTTGGCGTTCTTGGCCGCAGGAAACAACACCGGAATAGAAGCCCAAACTTGAGGTGATGTAAACGCCGCACTGATTCCAGCTAAAAAACGGAATAAAATCATTGACCAAAAACCAGTGGCAAGTCCGCATAAAATAGTGGAGATTGAAAAAGCAATCATGCCATAAAACATAACATTTTTTCGATCCCAACCATCGGAAAGCGGTCCGGCAATTAATGCAAATATGGCATAGCCTAAAGCATAGGCCCCTACCATCCAACCAGCATATTGGGTCGGGATATCAAACAATTCCTGAAGCGTAGGAATTAACGGCGAAATCAAAAATGTATCCGTACCGATAAAAAACATGATGAAGAATAACAATGCCGTTAACTTAGCCAAAATGATTCACCCTTTATAATTCGCTCACTAGTTCAACATATATTGAACTAGTGAGTAAAATTTTTTTGAAAGTATTCGATGTTGGAGCTCTAGAATTTCTTCCGCTTCTCCTTGATTCTTTCCTTTTTACTTCTGTAAACTTACCCAATTTGTATATTTCTATTCTTGCTTTTAATTTCGTAATTCAAAAAGTTTTGAACTAATGAACAAAAAAGAAGATTTCTTTCTACAACGTATCCAGAAATCCGGGTAAGTAAGCTTGAAAAGTATCCATATCGATTTTCATATACCTCGATTGAGCTTCTTTTCGTACCTTGATTAATTTCGCCTCCCTTAAAGTACGCAAATGATACGAAGTATTCGATTTAGAGGTTCCTTGAATGTCCCCCACTTCTCCGCAGTTCATTTCTTTCTTGCTTGCATATAAGTTCCGAATAATTTCTAATCGCGTCTCATCAGCCAATGCCTTAAATATTCTGGCCCTGTGCTCATCATTCAACATTTTTTCAGTAGTCATAAAACCATTGTACTAAGAAATCTATTTAAAGCAAGTCCGATCGAACAAGCTCATTCTATATAATTCGGCATTATAGATCAATGTTATATTTTCTATAGAAGTAATAGATGAAGTGAATCACGAAGATTCAAGTTAAACCGTTCAGGAGCAATCCAGTTTGACATTGAAAAGTACGGAAAAATTAAAATGAAAATATTCCGTTTAAATAATTGTTCATCATCAATCCTTCAAATTCCGATACTCTTTAGGTGTCTTATTATAATGTTTTTTAAATGACTGAATGTAGTGATTAACATGGTTAAAACCTACTTTACTAGCTACTTCGGTTATTGTGTGTGCAGTTGAGTTTAATAACTCAGCACTTTTTTTGAGGCGATACTTAATTAAATAGTCATAAGGAGTCGTATGAAGTGTTTTCTTAAAACTTCGAGTGCACTCAGAAACACTAAGGTGTGCAGCATCGGCTATTTCTTGTAGAGATGGGTTATTCGCATAGTTCTGATGGATATAACTAATCATCAATTGAATTCGTTCTTGCTGCTGTTTGATGTGTTTGGGTGATTCTACGTTATCCATAGAAATATTAGTTATCATGGTCAACCATAACTGTACGGTCAAAATAGAAACCTCGTACTCCCAGCCCCAGTCTCCTTTAACGTTGAACTTATTTTTTAATTTCCAGAGTATCTCCAACATCGTGCTTTGCCAATCTGTTTCAGGTCTTATTACTAGCGATAAAAATAAAGAGTTGGTATAAGGAAATACATACTTATTTTCCATTTGGCTGTCAGAATAAAAAGCAAGTAATTTCTCCGGGAAATTAAAGCTTACATATTCACTATTTTGATCAGCTTGCTTAGATACGTGTAACACTCCCTTATTTATAAAAATTGCTTGTCCAGCTCTTAGCTCATGTGTTACACCATTGACCTGTATAAATATCTTACCTTCAGTTACTAATGTAAACTGGAGTTCTTCATGCCAGTGTAATTCATTAAACCCTCGCCCTTTAGGAGTACAGCTTGAAGAGTTTACGGTATACATAGCATACGGAAAAGAAATATCGGGATACTGATTGATCTCATGTAGTTTGTTAACCAAATATAGTTCTCCCTTTCAAAAAAGACGATATATCTATATTTTATAGAGATATTATTACAGAATTACATTGGTAATGATGATATTATTATATACCGTTAGATCTTTTCAATACTACATGTGGAGGTAAACATGGAACTAAAAAAATCAAATGCGGCAGTCAATCCGTATTTTTTGTTATGTATTAGTATTCTTGCAATTGCCATATCATCTATTATGATTAAATCATCAAATACTCCCCCTTCTGTTGCAGGAATGTATAGGTTATATATAACTGTATTGATCATGCTTCCTTTTGTCTCTTGGAAAAAGCTTAAATTAATACGACTAACTAAGTATGATTGTATTTTTGTTTTATCTGCGGGTTTCTTTCTCGGATTACATTTCCTTTTTGGATGGATTCTTTATCCTATACCTCGGTAGCAAGTTCGATGGTTATTTTGACTTTACAACCTCTATTTGTAATGATTGGATCTTTTTTTATTTTTAAAGAACGAGTAAACAAACTGATGGTATTATGCATGATAACTGCGGTTTTCGGTTCGATTATTATAGCCTGGGGAGATATAGGCGTCTCTAGAGAAGCACTAATCGGAGATACACTTTCCTTATTGGGGACTATTTCTATTTCTGTTTATATGCTAGTGGGACAAAAAGTTAGCCACAAAATACCAGCTAATATATACAGCATTATTGCTTTTTTCATTGGTGGCAGCGTCATGCTGATTTACAGCCTAATGAACCACTTTTCTTTAACAGATTACAGTTCCTCTGACTGGATGTACTTCTTATTACTTGCCTTAATTCCTACTATATTTGGGCATTTTATATTTAATCTGTTATTAAAATCAATCGGTGCAACTACTGTTTCCGTCGGTGTTATCGGTGAACCTGTGCTTGCTATAATCCTTGCATACTTTATCTTAGGAGAAGCTGTAAGTTCTTTTCAAATCCTTGGAGGATTATTTACTATAGCGGGAATGGGGTTTTATTTTTGGGCTAAAACTAAATGAGTGCGGCGCGGCGATGACTGCGAGCCGCAAGGTCTCTTTATCCCTTCTCCTTCAGCAATGCCCGTTTATTGGCTAGCATACGAGAAAGAAGTGCCTGCGCTTGTTCCAATTCCAATTTTCTGGAATCCATTTCTATCATCTTCTCTCGCAACAATTCAATGGACCGGGAAATTTCAAGTTTACTCCCCTTTTTCTCCTCCATAACGGCTTTAATTTCCATAAGCGTAAACCCAACCTTCTGTACACGTTTTATGAATTGCAGATGTTCGACAGCTTCTTCAGTATAATCCCGATAATTATTCTCTCCACGAACAACGTGGCGTATAGTCAGCAAACCTTCCTTCTCATAATAACGAATAGTTGGCGGTGTTAACCCGGTCTTTTGGGCTAGAACATGAATTTTCATCTTAAACTCCTTCGATAATCTTGACCTTAAAGTATACTTTATAGTTTATACTCTAAAGGCCGAACGGAACCATGTCAAACAAACCAAAAGGGGAGGAATCGGAATGAACAGTCAGAATAAGAAATCCACTAACCGAGCCGTCGTCCTAGGCGGCGGCGGTGTAACCGGCATAGCGTGGGAGGTTGGGGTCTTAACGGGATTGCTGGAGTCTGGAGTCGATCTGCATCAAGCGGATACAATCATCGGAACGTCTGCCGGCTCCTTTGTCGGGGCAGCGTTGGCCAGCGGCTATGACATAAACAAACTGTTTGCGAGCCAATTGGAATCTAACCCAAACGAAATACCCGTTTCCGCATCCAAAGAATTGATGGAATGGTGGTACAAGGCTTTCGTCACCGGAGGAAGCGATCCACGAAAAGTCGGAGCAGAATTTGGTCTTATCGCCAAAAACAATCCCCCCTCCGTGTCGCCCGAACAGCGGCGCGCATTAGTTGAGAGCCGGCTTGTGACCAAAGAATGGCCACAACAATTGCAGGTAACCGCCATCGATGCCGATACCGGTCAACTTCATACTTTCGATCATCAGTCTGGAATAGCTCTACCCGATGCTGTGTCGGCAAGTGGATCAGTTCCAGGAATTTGGCCTCTCGTCTCAATAGGCGAGCGCAACTGGACTGACGGAGGCATGGTGTCCTCAACCAATGCGCGGCTGGCGAAAGACTATAAACGGATTATAATTCTCTCCCCAATGCCGAGGGGTTATGGTGCTATTCCGGGAGCTGCAGAAGAGGCGGCTGGCTTGCAAACAAATGCAGAAGTTTATCTTATTATCCCAGATGAACACAGCGTCGCAGCCATCGGCAACAACCCCTACGATCCAACACGCTGCGGCATAACGGCAATCGCTGGTCGGGAGCAGGCCCGCTCCATTGCTGAAGCTGTTCTGGCTATGTGGGGATGACAGAGAGCAGATAATAGCCCTCCCCGAGAGTAACGAGGATTGTAAACTTTATCATCATTGAGACAAGAGGAGAGCGATTCTGCTGCCCTCAGTTTATCACTATTTATCTTCTCAACTACTGATAGGCAAATCACGAACCTCAAGCTTTCGTTGCTGTAATCCATACAAGCCCGCCAACAGCGCGGCAATCGCCATAAAGATTGCACTGGATGCCACACCGAATTGCAAGCCATGCCGTTCGACCACTATACCACCAATGATGGGGCCGATAATCTGTCCAGAGGCAAAAAAGGCAGTGGCTATGCTTAGACATACCGCATACAAGTGATCAGGGATATCTCGTCGAAGAAGTGCTGTCGTCATCAGCGGAGGGGTAATAAAGGAAACCAGCCCAATCAAAGAGGCACCGAGCACTGTGAATAACAAATTATTAGTGGTTATTCCAAACACTCCGATCGTCCCCAATGTTAATCCCAACGCAAGTGTATACCCGCTTGGCCATCGATCAATGGCTTTGCCACCAATCCATCCGTTAAACAAACCTGCAAATCCGATTCCGGACCATATTAACCCGGTATAGAGTGATGGAGTGCCTTTGCTCACCAGATAAGGAATCAAAAACGTGAAATAGACGATATATCCCGCCCCGAAGAAGAAATAAGAAGTGATTAAGAATAAGAACCTCTTCGGGTTCAGCAGAAGACGATATACATTTTCGCTTTCTCTATCCCGCAGCTTTGATTCGGTCTGCGAGGGTATTGTTACGACTCCTCTTTTTCTGGTGGCGAAGTCGAAACCGATCGCAGCAATTACCCCGAACACACCCATGGTCACCCAAGCATACCGCCACCCCTGCAAGTGTAAAGGATCTATTGTAAAAGGGGCGAATAAACCCGTGACTAGAATACCGGCAGATCCGCCCAACCATATAAGACCCGATGCCACTCCTCTTTCAGCCGGTCGGACGGCATCCATAGCAATGGACAGCACTAACACTGTAGCGATAGCTGATAACAATCCAATGATGAATCGCCAAAGCCCAAGCTGGGTAAAATCATCACTTAATGCCGAGCCGATCAAAGTCAATCCGAGCAATAAACACGTCATCCGATTAATGACCTGTTTGCGGTCAGTAAACCGCGAGATCAATGGGGAAAGACATAATGTCCCGACCAAGTATCCGATAAAGTTAACTGTGCCCAGTATACCTAACTGTCCGTAGCTCCCCCCGAGCACCCTCTGTATTCCAGGTAAGAACATGCCGTAGGAGAGCCGCGAAAAACCAAGTATCACGACAAATAATAACGATGCCCATAGCGTAACCCAATTAAAAGCGGATTTTGTACCCATTCCTCCATCTTCCCCCAAAACAAAAGAAGGTTTCTTTTATATAGCTCACTAGTCATTTACGACGACTCTCTGTTTAACTGCACTGGATATATCTTGGGGCTTTGTTGCTATCCTTCTTGCAAAACAATCTCTGCTTCGATACCCATCTGTTCACACAGTTTGTGTATACGACGCATATCAAGTGTGCTTGTGATCCAATCGCAGCCCAAGATTGATGCCTCGTGTGCCGCCCATTGCAAGATAGATGTCAAAGCATCCGCATGAGCTTCTTTTGTAGCGAAGTCCTCCAGTACCAGCACGCTGCCGCGGACGGAAGCAAATACGTATGCCCAGTGCTGGCCGGCAAAGCTTCTAGCGACAAATCTCGTATCGCCTTCCGACTGGAGCTGCAAGGATAGTGCTTCCAGCCATTTGCTATAAGCGCCAGACCCTGTTGGAGCTTGCGGGTTCCCCCATTCAAGCGAATCAGCTGCGAGCTTCCGCAATTCATCTTTCCCCGCTACTTCCTTCCACTCCTCACTATGGAATGAACCATAGAGAGTTGGTTTGTAGCGTACTTGCCAGCTGCGTTCGCCAGTTGAGATTCCATTCGCAAGAAGCAGTTCGGTTACGGGTACCACGGCAAGACCTTTGGCGAGTGTATGGTGTAAAAGCGATTTAACAGCTTGTGGCGTCTCTTTGGCAATTTCATTGGCATGAAACATAAAAATCGATCCGTTGACCAACTTAGGCATAACCCGCTCTACAAGCTGTGCGCTTGGCGGTCCCGACCAGTCGACGGTATCCTCCCCTTCTATCAGCAAATAGTTCCATTCCCGGAGCCATTCCAGATTCTCCTCCCGATAAGAAGCGTAAGGAAAACGCATGAAGGTTGGAGCTGGTCTTCCCGTTGCTTCTTGATAAGCGAGCTCAGCCAGCTTGAGTTCTTCGAAGAATACGGCCTTAGTCACATCTGCCATTCTGCGGTGATGGTAGGTATGCGTTGTGAGCTCATGGCCCCTCGCTAGCATTTCTCTTGCTTTCGCCGGGTGCCTATCGAACCACTCACCCGTTAAAAAAAACGTCCCGCTCGCGCCTCCCTGCTCCAAGGCATCCAGCCATGCGTCAATAGGAATTCGCATCGGACCGTCATCGAACGTAAAGGCACAGTGAGAAACCGCTGGATTGCCGCGAGTAATTACCGATTTGACCATTGTATATCCCCCTTCTGTGGTATCCTTCCACCCGGGTACCGTTGACCCTATTGTAAAATCCCTATAATGTTTTGTAAAATTGAATAATATGAATGAATCATTCGAAAATATTAAACAAAGGTGATGACTATGGATCTTCGAGTTTTAAAAACCTTCGAAGCTTGTGCGCGTCTAGAACATTTCCTTAAAGCAGCCGAAGAGCTCCAATATGCTCCTTCTACGGTAACCCTTCAGATTCAGCGTCTCGAAGCTGATCTGGGTGTTTCATTATTTGTGCGGGACGGAAAACGCGTGATTGTAACAGAAGCGGGACGATGGCTCTACCACGAGGCCTCGACTTTATTAAGGGCGGTCGGTGCCATTAGGCTGACCGTATCAGATATTGCTTCGGGAGATAAGGGCTCCATACGTTTTGCCGCTATCGAGCCAGTAGCAAGCCAGCAGCTCGCGACCGTTGTTGCTAACTTTTGCAAGGATCGACCGAAAGTCAAATTAACCATGGAAGTAAGCGGCAGCAGATCGATCGCGGAAAGGGTTCAGGCCGGCGAACTGGAATTCGGCATTTGCTCGGCTCCACCATCGAAGCTCATGTTGGAGTTTGAGCCGCTGATTGAGGAAAGATTAGGGGTCATGTTAAATATAAATCACTCATTAGCCGATCGAGATAGCATCACGGCGAGCGACTTAGAGGGACTTACCCTTTTAGTCAAAGAACCTACTTGTATCTATCGCGAGCTTTGGGAAACGGCGATTTCCCCAACTGGACAAAGCCTGTTCTCCTATATGGAGGTTGGAAGTTTCTTCGCTATTCAACAGATGATTAAGGCTGAGTTTGGCATCGGGATTGTTCCGATATACAGCGGTCTGGAACAGGAAGACTCTTTGGTCATAAGACCTATAGCTGATTTAAATCCTGTCGTCACGATAGGCATCGCCTATAAAAACCAAAACTTCTTAGGCAAGGCTGCATTATTGTTAATGGAAGCAATTAGAGGCATCCGTGAATAATTCACTGGCGGGACCAATAATAGCCAATCACAAAAAATTATTCTTTACTGATCGTTCCCATAATGGTATGCTTTCTTCGGGAGGTGAACTTCAATGGCAAGAAGCAAAGAATACGATGAGAATGAGGTTCTTCTTAAGGCTATGCAACTTTTCTGGGAACAAGGCTATGAAAGAACGTCAATGTCAGAACTTGTTGAGTTTATGGGAATACACAGAAGAAGCTTGTATGAGACCTTTACGGATAAACATACCTTATTTCTCAAATCTTTAGATCGGTACGGAGAACTAATGGATTTTAGACTTCAACAAGGAATCATACAAGCTGAAACAGCTGCAGAAGCCTTACATTTCATTTTCAAGTATACAATCGATGAAAACAATAATTACCCCCTGGGTTGTTTGTTTGTAAATGCTGCTGTCGAACTCGCGGTCCGTGATGCTGATGCGGATATGAAAGCAACTGAAGGATTCGCAAGAGAGGAACAATTGCTCGAGGAGATTATTGACTGGGGGAAGCAGAATCAAGAATTTTCGCACGATTTCGTCTCTAGTGATCTCGCGGAGTCAATGCATAATACGCTATTAGGGCTACGTGTAATGGCACGTACATCGATAAGTAAAGAAAAGCTGTATAGAATTGCTGACTCATCCATGAAAATGTTAGAAGGTTAGTTATTATTTTTTTTACCAAAAAGAGAATGATCATTCCCGTATGAACTGCATCTCTCGCAGCAAAAAAGATTCACCCCCCCATAAAATGTATTTACAAAGGAGAGCTTTTGCTATGACAACAACATCGGATTTAACAGGCAAAGTGGCATTCGTAACGGGCGGAACTCGCGGTATTGGACTAGAAACCGTTCGAAGCCTCGCTAAATTGGGAGCCACGGTAATTATTGGCGCACGCGACCCACAAAAGGGTAATGAGATCGCCCAGCAATTTAAACAAGACGGGTTTAATGTCGAAAGTATTAAAATCGATGTCAATGTGCATCAAGACAATGTGGCGGCTTATCAATACTTGGACGAGAACTATGGAAAGCTGGATATCCTAATTAACAATGCAGGAGTTCTACTGGATCAGGAAAATGTGTCCATCGAAGTCGTTAATCGCACGAGTACTCTCTCCTCTGCCATTTTGCGCGACACATTTGATGCAAATTTCTTTGCACAAATTGATTTGACACAGATCCTTCTGCCGCTAATCCGTAAATCAGATGCCGGCCGTATCGTTAACCTTTCCAGTATCCTAGGTTCGCTCTCTCTACATGCAGACCCTGCTTCTCCTATTTATGGTATGAAAACATTTGCATACAATGCATCCAAAGCGGCACTTAATGCCTTTACTATTCATTTAGCAGCAGAGCTTCGTGATACGACAATCAAAGTGAATTCCATTCATCCTGGCTGGGTTCGCACTCGTCTTGGCGGAGGCGCTGCTGATATCGATGAAGTGGAAGGCAGTCGCACAAGCATCTTAGCTGCAACACTCCCCGAGGATGGCCCTACCGGATCTTTCTTCTTCGAGGAAAATGCACTGCCATGGTAATCCATACAGTTTATTAAGCAGCAGATTTTTTTTTTGAGATTAGGAGAATGATCGTTCTCGTTTTCTCGATAACTACTCATAATCTTTCTTTATTACAAAGGAGAGATTATGAGTATTATTGGATCTCTTTATAAATTTTCTAAGGAGATCCAAGTCTTTATATACAGTCCATCTGCCTCTGTAAAAATTAAGCAAAGGAAGTTAACTCTATGACAACTACAACCCAGACAAAACGAAATCCATGGCTTTCAGTTATTGCTATTGCAATTGGAGCATTAGCACTTGTTATTACGGAGTTTTTACCTGTCGGAATATTGCCTGATATTGCCCGGGACTTTGGCATACTGGAAGGTACAGCCGGGCTGGCAATTACCTTTACCGCTCTTTTAGGTGCCTTTGCTGCACCATTTACAACAATCGTTATCAAACAATTAGACCGACGAATTGTGCTGTTATCTTTAACACTCATGCTTATTATATCCAGTATACTCTCATTTTTATCACCGAATTTTATAGTATTCATTATTGCTCGGATCATCCTTGGTCTAGGAGTAGGAGGGTTCTGGGCAATAGCTGTAGCAACTGCTGCCAAGTTAGTGCCTAGTGATAAGGTTGCACGCGCCTCTTCCATCGTACTAGGCGGCATTTCACTCGGAACTGTTATAAGTGTACCTGCTGGATCATTTATTGCTGCTCATTTGAATTGGGAGGCTTCTTTTGTAGCAGCCAGTGTGTTCGCAATCATAGTATTTATTTTGCAGCTCTTCCTTCTTCCTAGAATCCCAATGGAACTAGGGGTTAAAGTAAAAGATTACTTGGAGTTATTCAGATCCAAAAAAATAAGATTGATCCTGTCCGTTGTTATTTTTATCGTCGCTGCTCAATATTCTGCATTTACGTATATTACACCATTTTTGCAACAAGTGACGGGAATTGGCCCTAACCTATTGAGCACTTTACTTCTCGTTTATGGGATTGTCGTTATCTTTGGTAATTTTATAGGTGAATATATTGCTAAGCTCGGACTGCCTCAAATGAATGGAATTACAGCGACAATTTATTTCGTTTCCTTTGTTGTGATTGCAGTTATAGGAGAAAATTTGACAGCTACAACGATTGTATTCATTTTATGGGCACTGGCTTGGGGAATGGCTCCTTTGGGCTCGCAATTATGGATATTTTCATCTGCTAAAAATGCAGAGGCAGCCCAAGCAATTTTCACCGGGATCTTTCAATTATCGATCAGCGCAGGTTCTTTGGTCGGTGGTATAGCAGTCAATGCGATTAACCTGACTAGTTCTATGTGGCTGGGCGCGATATTAGTTGCCTTGGCACTGATAATGGTTATTGTATCTATGAACAAAAAACAAAACACTGCTTAAACTTATGAGTCAATAAATATAAAATGAACATGAAGTTCAGAAATCGAAAGAGGACATCATGATTATCGTATGATTGATGTCCCTGTTATCTTGTAACCTTTCATTGCGGATCAGCCAGTATCCTAGACCAGAATGACCGAACAACTTATAGATTTCCTAGTCAATCAAAGTCCCCCAGTATCATCTGATCTAAGGTCGTCCCGCCGAGAACCATTGGATATACATTCTCTTCTGTTGGCACTACAAACTCCACAAGCACAGGACCAGGTGTCTTCAAAGCCTCTTGCCAGATGCCGTACGCCTCTGCTTTATTGCTTGCTCTTAATCCCTTCACTCCGTAAGCTTCAGCTAGTTTTACGAAATCGGGACTGCCAGCAAGACTAATCTGACTATAACGACTCTCGTATGAGAGCTCCTGCTGTTGTCTGACCATACCCAACACTTGATTGTTGATTACAACAATTTTGACAGGAATATTATGAATGGCACATATCGCCATCTCTTGTGCGCACATCTGCATCCCTCCATCCCCGTTTATCGAAACCACCAGACGATCCGGGTTTCCGATCTGAGCACCTATAGCAGCGGGAAAACCAAATCCCATTGTTCCGGAACCCCCGGAGGTTACCAATGAACGGGAATAATTAAATTTGTAAAATTGTGCAGTCCACATCTGGTGCTGGCCTACGTCAGTGGTAATAATCGCATTCCCTTTCGTCGTCTCATGAATCATCTCAAGAATAAATTGCGGCTTGATTTCGGTATCGGAATCTTTATAGCGTAATGGATAATTGGACTTATTCTCCTGCATTTTATTGATCCAGCTGCTTGATTTGGAGGGCTTAGCCTTCGTATTCGCATATTCTAGGACCGCTTTTATATCGCCGACACAAGCAAAATCCGTTTTGATGTTCTTGCCAATTTCAGCCGGATCAATATCGATGTGAGCAATCCATTTAGCATGTGGCGCAAAACCGTCAAGTTTCATCGTAACTCGATCATCAAACCGTGACCCAATGGAAAGGATGAGATCAGCGTTTTGAATAGCCGTATTCGCCGCATACGTACCATGGTGACCTGGCATTCCTAACCACAAATCGTGACCGCTTGGGAATCCGCCCAAACCGAGCAATGTGGTTGCCACCGGGATTCGCGTTTTATTAACGAATTCCAGCAGTTGAGGTGCTGCATCGGAATAAATTACCCCGGCTCCGGCTATAATAACCGGCTTATCCGACTCCGCAATAGCCTGCAGCAGCTTATCTATCTCCATTGGATCAGCACTAGGAGCTGCGTTATAACCCCGTATAGAAAGTTGGTTTGATGGTTCATAAAGCATTTTGTGATTAGACACGTCTTTAGGAATATCAATTAATACCGGGCCTTTTCTTCCCGTATTCGCAATATGAAAGGCTTCATGAACGATGCGCGGCAGATCATGTACATCACGTACAGAGTAGTTGTGTTTGGTAATAGGCATTGTCATGCTGACAATATCCGCTTCTTGAAATGCATCTGTGCCCATGACTGTTGTTGATACGTTACCCGTAATAATTACAAGCGGCACAGAATCCATATAGGCAGTCGCAATTCCTGTCACTAAGTTAGTCGCCCCTGGTCCGGAAGTGGCGATGCATACGCCTACTTTCCCTGTTGATCGAGCGTAGCCGTCCGCCGCATGGATAGCACCTTGCTCGTGCCGGGTCAAGATATGTTTGAAGTCTGGATTATCAACCATGGCATCATAGATATATAGAACATTTCCCCCTGGATACCCAAATACACAATCAGTACCTTCCATAAGCAAGCAACGTAAAAGGACCTCCGATCCTGTTAACAGCATTTCGTTCGTCGGCTTAGATACTTGTTCCATATTTAAATTCCTCCTTAAATATAAATAACCCCTCTCATCCTCAAGCGACAGTATACAGCTGTCATGCCTGAAGGGACGAAAGGGGAACATTTCGTGGTACCACCCTGATTTGCCGGAAATCTTGCGATTCCAGCCTCATGAGGTAAGGTTTCCCTTACCTGCAGCACGCTAACGTGTGCTACTCCGTTTGAGTCTACTCATTCGAACCATAGTTCTGATTCGACTTTCGATCAAAAGCTCCGAGACGACTGCGTAAAAAGGATTATGGCAAAGGTTTCAGCGGTTCCTTTGCTCTCTGGACATAAGAGCCTTCGTACTTTTTTCTCTTCAACGCTTTTTAGGTTTATAAAAACAAATAGCCCCTCTCATCCTCAGACGACAGTATACTACTGTCATACCTGAAGGGACGAAAGGGGAACATTTCGTGGTACCACCCTGATTTGCCGGAAATCTTGCGATTCCAGCCTTATGAGGCAAAGTTGCCCTTGCCTGCAGCACGGTAACGTGTGCCATTCCGTTTGAGCCTACTCATTCGAACCATAGTTCCAATTCGACTTTCGATCAAAAGCTCCGAGACGACTGCGTAAAAAGGGTTATGGCAAAGGTTTCAGCAGTTCCTTTGCTCTCTGGACTTAAGAGCCTTCGTACTTTTTTCTCTTCATCGCTTTTTAAGTTTATAAAAACAAATAACCCCTCTCATCCTCAAGCGACAGTATACAGCTGTCATACCTGAAGGGACGAAAGGGGAACATTTTCGTGGTACCACCCTGATTTGCAGGAAATCTTGCGACTCCAGCCTCATGAGGTAAGGTTTCCCTTACCTGCAGCACGGTAACGTGTGCCATTCCGTTTGAGCCTACTCATCGATCCCAATCCCGATTCGACTTTCGATCAAATGCTCCGAGATGACTTCATACTAAGGGTTATGGCAAAGGTTTCAGCAGTTCCTTTGCTCTCTGAACATAAGAGCCTTTGTACTTTTTTCTCTTCAACGCAAATTATATTAGTGACAAGAATAGCACAGAACCTGCGCGTTTTCAAATGTTTTATCGAACAGTTTGGCCGCAATCATTCCGCATTGCTATTATTGGACTGGAGCCCCTCCCGTTTTCGATAGTTTTTGTTTGATTTTCATCATTGAACTCACAATTTCATTAATCTCTTCATCATTAAGTCCATTAAATAATTGATTAATTTGTATATCCGATTGAATATGAATGTTATCTAATATCGCCTTCCCTTTCTTTGTTAACAAGAGAAAGTTTTTTCTGCTATCTGTTGTTGAACTTTTTTTCTCAATTAGTTGTTCTCTCTCTAACTTACGAATGATACGGCTCATGTAGCTTTTATCAATGCTAAGCTCTTGTACGAGGTGATTTGCAATACATTCCGTCCTCTCACTTATCTCAAATAGTATTCGCACTTCAGTTAATGAGTAACTTGTACCTAGAATTTGATTATTAAATAAACCAAGTACCTTTGTATAAAAGCGGTTAAATTCTCTAATATCACAAATGATTTTTTTATCCATACATTCTCCCTTAGTTGACTCAGTCCACAATTACCTTTAACATAACTGTATCTTCTAAAAGTGGACGAAGTCAACATTTATAATCTAATGCAACGAATTGTATGAAGGTTTAATTAAAGGAGATCCTATATGAATATTCGGGAAATTAAAAATGAAGACAGTACTGCTATCAAAAAAATAATACAAGATTCATTAGAATCACTTGGCTTAGCAATTCCAGGGACAGCTTACTTTGACCCTCAACTGGACGATCTTCACGGCTATTATAATAGCTTGGCGAATGCAAACTACTGGGTAGCAGAAATCGATAATAAAGTCGTTGGTGGTATCGGTATCGCACCGTTCAATGAACAAGACAACGTTTGCGAATTGCAAAAGCTTTACTTAAGTCCAGAAGCACAAGGTTTAGGTATTGCAAGAAAACTCATGGAAACCGCTTTGTTATTCGCTTCAAAATATTATGATAAATGCTATTTAGAAACACAGCATGAATTAAAAGCGGCATGTAGCTTGTATGAAAAATTTGGATTTACACTTCTGCCTGAAGCACTTCCAGGTTCTGAGCATTCTGCTATGGATGCCTGGTATATTAAAAGCTTGAAATAATTATAAAGTCAAATACGAAGCATCCCGCAAGCGGATCGTTTCTAAACAACTAAAGACATATAATGCGTTTAATGGGAAGGCTGATTCAAACGGCAAGTAGACTCTATCGGCCTGTAGTTGATTACGAAAGATAAATTAAGTAAAAAAGTGAATTCAAATTCTAATAACACGCTGATACAATCCTATATTCCTTTTGAATATGAAGTATTTAATTCTACCCATAAGGAGCTTTTTAGTGAATATTAATTGGAAAGATATACAATACCTCGCTCGGGGGACAGAGAGACAAAGAAATGCTTTTGTTTGCTTATCAAGTCTGAACATATTTGACACTCTATCTTCTTATACTCCATTATTGGTGGGCACTATCCCAATTGATATAGATATTGAGGAAAGCGATTTAGATATTATTTGTGAAGTGCACAGTTTCACTCCATTCATTCAAGAACTGAAAATGCTATATGGGAAATATAATCATTTTGAGATACATCAATCAATAATACAAAATCAAAAAATAATTGTGTGCAATTTCAATTATGAAGGCTTTAATATTGAAATTTTCGGACAAGGTATTCCTGTTCTCCAGCAAAATGGATTCTTACATATGATGATTGAATATCGACTATTGGTGTTAGCAGGAAGAGATGCACATGATAGCATTCGTCAACTAAAAAGACTCGGTTTAAAAACCGAGCCCGCCTTTGGTGAATACTTCAATATTGATGAAGATCCTTATACTGAATTACTGATGATCGGAGAACTTTCTGATGCAGAACTCAAGGAGAAGTTTAATTTATAGAGAACGTAGTCCTATATTCTCACCATCTAAGGCAGCTTGATTTTTCCGGCTAATTCAATTAGATATTCAACATTTTGTATTCCTGGGGAAGCAACTACATAGAAATGAGTATCTGTTATTAAATGAAGGAGTTTACGATCAGGAGAATCTTCTATGACTGCAGAATGACCGTTAATCTCGATAACTCTAACATCGTCTGGATTATACCAAGATTTCGTATCTTCTACTGCGGCTTCTTCATTCTTTAATATGTTTAGAGATTGTGAAAATATCACTTCATGTTTATCATCACTAAGTTGATATATTGCCACTATATCAGTTCCCTGACTAGACTGTTGTGCATATGCACGTTCAAGTTTTACAATTTGAAAATTACTCGATAAAGAAGTATTGGAATGCTCTACAGGTGCATCCGCTAGATCTAAAGGTATATTTATAGGCTCGTTAACCAAAGATAGGTCGATTCTTTTTAGGGAAGGTACTGGGTTCGAAGTGTCATCCTCTTTTTTGAGCTGTTCCAATACACTAAAGCAGTCCTCGATTGTTCCATTAGTTGTAGAGACTGTGAAAAAGTGATTTTGGGTAATTAAATGAGCAACTGCTCTTTCTTCCCCGTCTACATAAATAACTACATGACCATTTATTTTGGTTTGTTCCTTTTCTTCTAGTGGGTAAGAATTTAATAAAGATTGAATCGTTTCCTCTTCATTCATAGTTGCTGGCGCCTGGACTATCCTAAAATTTACACCACTTGTGGTGAAAAAAGACGTTCTCAGAATAAAACCCACATTTTCCATATTCTCAGCAGAGATAGTTGGTTCAATAATTGTTTCTGACTCTTTCTCGGATGAACTTGGAATCTTAATTAATCTTGGTATAAAAATTTCATTGTCTGGAACTTCAGATAAGTCGATCGGACCTAATGGCTGTTCACCTTGATTAATAGTTTGAAAAGGCAATTCTTCTATTGTATCTGCTAGTCCGCCTCGTGTTTCATGCATACTATTCTGAGGTTCTTGTTCAGAATTCGTCACCGTGGAACTTAAGTTTTGCTCATCAAATTCGTTGTTAATTAAATGAAAAATATCTGTTCCGCTAGATGTGAAAAGAATGGCCATAACTAGGAATAGAGATGCTAGACTTGCGAATATCACTCGGCGCCTTCTATTCTTCTTGCGCAAGCTTTCTGCCTGTGTAGTACGCAGCCTAATTTTTTGCATGAAGTCATTATCGAATCTCTTTTCTTTTACAATATCGGTCTGTAAAGCTTTATACCAATCAGGATCTGAATGTTCCATTACAAAACCTCCCCTAATCGTATATTCATTTTCTTTCGGGCTTCGAACAATCGTGATCTTACTGTTCCTTGTGGAATATCTAATATTTGAGCAATCTCAGAGATAGAGAGTTGATATTTTGCGTGTAAAATAATAGTTTCTCTCAATTTCACAGGCAACTTAAATACCTGCTTCCAAACATCGTTTGTTGCTTCTTTTTCGAAATAGGATTGTTCTGCTGATATGCTGTTTTCGGTTATTACTACTTTCCCGACTAGAAATACTTTTCGGATAAAGGCTGCCTTTCGATAGTTATAACTGATGTTTCGCGTTATTTTTAGCAGCCACGTCTTTATAGAGGACTCGTTTCGGAACGAGGTTACATGACTAAACACCTGCAGGAATACATCCTGCGTAATATCATCGGCCATGCTATGATTTTTGACGATTGAATAAGCAAAACTCCAAACCTCTTGCCCATAATCTCTCATAAGCTTTTCGAATGAAAGGGCATCTAAATTTGCCAAATATCTAAGGGAACTTTCCATCAATTCTCATCACCTCTATATATAGACAATTGACAGCTGCGTTTTGTTCGATAAATTTTTCATTATTTGACCAGTTTAATTTAGTAACCCGTGGTTTTAATTTTGACTTGAATATGAGGCTTGATGATAATTTTAGAATATTCATCATTCCAGTCCAGTGTCTTCCATATCTGTTGATGCAAGGCCTTCAATTGAAGACCAATCCCAAGTCCATCACAATTAGCTTTCTGCAACTATCCGCAGTTATTTGATCCTTTATTGTAATTTTTACTTTATGCTTTGCGCGTTTATATGAAAACGTCAAATAGCTTTAATTTGCTCCAGATACTTTAGTTTCACGGAATATCCCTCCTTCCCATTATATATTACCCAGTTATTTCATCAAAAAATGTAAATTACCTACAATATTGAATATACAAAAAGAGCTGCTGATCTAAGATCAACAGCTTTCGTTTTAAATAGTTACCCTATTTTTATAATGACAATTGAAGCATTAATAATGGGATTACCATCTATCGTTGTATCTAATATTACACCGCCGCCAGTATCATCAAAGCGGTTTAGTGTTAATTCTGAACCGGCAGTTAAAGCAGCAATAACCTGACCAGTGTAAGGATTTGTAACAGCCGGGCTGCCATAATTGCTTCCTGGTACCAATACAGAATCAGCAAATAACGCAAAAACGCTGATTCCGGGTTCTCCCGGCGGAAGAGGTGCAATCTCCCATACGATACTGTAGATTCCGCTCTCCAGTATATTAATAGTAGAAGGACCAGTGAAAGACAATGCGGTGCCATTAACAAGCTGGTTATTAAACGCAGCAGCCTCGCCTTCTCCTCCTCC
Organism: Paenibacillus radicis (ex Gao et al. 2016); assembly: GCF_014641555.1. Lineage (GTDB taxonomy): Bacteria > Bacillota > Bacilli > Paenibacillales > Paenibacillaceae > Pristimantibacillus > Pristimantibacillus radicis. Next base: position 361,605 of record NZ_BMHY01000004.1, on the reverse strand, counting down.
TGGAGGTCCGGATGACAGGTTTTGCTCAAGTGTACTGCTAACGAATAAAGAGGAAGGCGTAAATGGAGGCCCCGCAGGACCGGTCGCGCCTGTAAGTCCAGTCATCCCTTGCGGACCAACAGGTCCTGCTGGTCCTGTTGCACCCGGGCCGGTAGGTCCAGTTGGACCGGTCTCACCGGTCTCACCAGTTTGACCAGTCTGACCTGTTTGGCCTGTTTGGCCTGTAGTCCCTGTTAAACCAGTCGTTCCCGTCAGGCCTGTTTGGCCTTGTTCCCCTTGCAGTCCTTGTTGACCTAGAAGTCCTTGTGTTCCGGCAGGGCCTTGTGACCCACGGGTTCCTTTTATAATCTTCTTAACGATTATTTTACGGCAACCTTTTCTTCTGCGCTTTTTACTTAACCGTTTTCGATGCTTTTTGAGACAACCCAATAACAGCACCTCCAAATGTGATACATTACCATATGAAGGTAGTCGGAAAGATTGTGGACTTGTAACTAGTGTGTCTAAATTAGACTCAAGTTTTCACAATTGGTCTGCTTTTGTCTAAACATGCCTTTGAAGCTTAATATCACATGCTGACGTAGTCGCAGTGGCGTATTCGATATAATGGACAGAGCCAGTAAAGCTCAAATAAGCTTCATAACGCATACGGATTGCAGGTAAAGTAATTAAATCTAGCACTTTTTCTTTTGGTACCCACCTGCACTCGCTCGTTTCATCCGAAATAGCTAACTCTCCGCCCACAGCTTTGCACGCAAAATCAAACATGACCTTCGTAGGGACATCTGTTACACCATCGTACCATTTATGAATCGCTGTATTGGAAACCACACTAATTAAATGACTGACAGTGGCGTCGATGCCGCTTTCCTCTTTGATTTCACGGATCACACCGTCAATCAGATTTTCACCAACTTCAGTTATTCCACCAGGATAAACCCAGCCATCGTCATGGGCTTTTACTAATAGGATATGTCCATGCTCATCTTCAACAATTCCGCCTGCCGATACAATATGTGTTGGGAATGCCATTTCAGAACCTCCTAATAATGAAGATTAATTTATACAATTGTTCTCCCATTCGAATACGTGATGTATACGCTTACTTTGTATACTCCTCTCTAAGTATTGACATTATGACTAGTGACTCAAAACCTTCGCCGTTAAAATAACTGTCTCTTAACGTACCCTCATAGACAAATCCAACTGACTCATAAACATGTATAGCCCTTTGATTAAAGTCCTTAACATCTAGCCATATCCGATGGGCCGGGTTGTTCTCAAACCCCCATTCGATAAGTCCCTTCATCACTTCTTTGCCATATCCATGCCCCTTTAACTTAATAGCAATGCGTCGTATACAAAGTGCCTTATTGGTATCCAATAAACCGGATAATATGACATAGCCCGTCTTTTCTCCCTGCTTGTTCTCAATCAATAAGTGCAAAATATCCTCATCTTTTAAAGCTTCTTGATGCTGTTCAATTGTCCATTGCCCGATATAGGATCGGTTCTCTTTGTCATGTTCCGTATGATACACAAAATCCAAATCATTGATCGTTGTTTGGCGAAGGAGCAGTCTGGCGGTTTGAATTTGCATAATGATTCCCTCATCTCGAATTTATCTTCATAATAATCTATAATCAAATACAATACTATACACGGTATGAGGTGAATGGGATGAGTGTAATCTTAAACCGAATTTTGAACCAGATTGGCGACCCGGAACTGTTAGATAAACTCCTTTCCTTGTCAAATGCAGACTTGAATTCCTTGCTGCTAGAACTATTTGACAAACAAACAGAAAAATCTACTCCAGCGGATGTCTTAAAGACATTCCAATCTAATCGGTTCTCTACCGCCAGCGACGTTAATGCAGCTAGATTCCATATACTAGAATCACAGTTATTAAAGACAGCAGAGGAAATGGACATTGAGACGCTTCTGCTCTCTCCTTCAGCCCCTCTTGGGAGTTGCAGCGTTTTTGGATGCGTGAATCAGTATAATGTGGTAAGTTCAGTACGCGGTACGGAAACACTGTCAGATCCATCAAACATGTTGGCCATTATTATAGCGGACAAGTTAAAGAGCAAGGCAGCAACCAACATTCTTCCTTTGCACTATGCTGCAACTGCAAGAGTTGTTAGGGCACAAGCCTTTTCCGGGCGCGGTTTTTCTGCTCATTTTGGACTGTTTTGCATGGTTTCCTCGGGCAAAGACAGCGGCTCTTACAATTGCGAAATCGAACTGCTTACCAAGCACTTTCTTTTTTATAAAGAGTTAATTCGAGAACATTATAATGCAAAGCTATCTATTGTTATGCGAAAAAGAGGCGGTTATACAGATGGCGGCGGCTTCTTCACACGTATGACCGAAGTTGTTCAAACGATGTTTCCTGACACGCCGCTTACTTTTGACTATGAAAATGAAGACAATAAGTATTACCAGGGAATCAATTTCAAGATATATATGGAACATGAACATGAAAAAATAGAAATTGGCGATGGCGGATTTGTAGATTGGATGAATCAGATGCTCGGAAGTAAAAAGGAGCGTTGCTTAATTAGCGGCATTGGTCTAGATCGGCTGTTGATGTTGCATAAGGGTTAACTCCATTTTAGGATAAAAAACGGCAGCCGATCATCATTGTCGGCTGCCGTTCTTTTACCACGCACGCATGTAGGTTTATTTAAATGTCGCTGGTGTAATACTTTGAGGATTATTAAATACATTCTGCGGATCATACTTCGCTTTCACTCTACGCAGCCTCGGATAGTTCTTGCCATAATAGACAGGCCCGGAACATTTAATACCTTGGTCCGGCACGTTGATGTAGGAACCTACGATATACGGCTGCAGCTTCTTCCGGGTGTTGCGAGTCAGGGCAATATTTCTAGCGGCATTTGATCGTTTAACCCATGAGCTGTTCCATTCCACATAAAATTGTGCTTTGCGCCAGTAGAATGCGGTGGCTCTAGGTGCAATACGACTGATGGCACCACCCCAGTTAAGGAAGAAGAATCCGGCTGGCGTCCCTCCCTCAGCTTTTTCTAGAAACTGGCGCATCACTTTATAAGCTTTATCCGGGAATGGACGCCTGCCGAAGGCGCTAGAGAACTGGTTGCTGAACTTTTGAGTAAGCACGGGATCGGGGGCTAACAGAAACTTAGTGGCTTCAAGGTATGGAAGCAGCCGGATCGTTTTTTTAGTAGGTGTCCCTACACTAAGAATGGGTTCTAATTGACGGAAAGCTTCTGTTTTCGACCCAAGGTACAGCCCCAGCATGCTGACATTTCCGCCCTTTTTGGGACCTACACTCAATTCGCTGCCTAATTTGGTACTAGCGTTAGGAGCCCATACCTGCCATTTTTTTACGACTTTTTCGAACTGCTCCCATGGCCAAGTAACACTGAATACGGTAGCTTTGGCCGGAGCGCGGCGCACTTTGAATTTATATTTGGTATAGACACCAAAGTTGCCGCCACCGCCGCCTCGGGTAGCCCATAGCAGATCGGAGTTGCGTTTTTTGTTGGCCAGAATGACTCTTCCCTTTGCGTCAACCATCTCTACTTCGATTAAATTATCGCTGATGAGTCCAGTAGTCCTTTGAAGCGGGCCAATCCCGCCCCCAGGCGTAATTCCGCCAATACCAACAGAAGGGCTGTCGCCAAACGGAGCAATAAATCCTTGCCTTGCCAGTGTATCTACAATTCTGCCTACCCGATTGCCTGTCTCAACTACAGCAGTCGCGCATTTTCGATTTAACTTGATTTTCTTCATATCGCTAACGTCGATGACAATACCTCCGTTAACCTGTGAAAGGTTAGTTTCTAAGGCATGTCTTCCGCTTCTTGGCCGAATGGGTACGTTATTTTGGCGAGCCCACTTTATCGCGTTTGCCACATCTCTCGTTCTTTGAGCAAATACAAACACTTTAGGAAATCTGTCAGTATGCGGATCCCAGTTTTTCCGAGCGGCTTCATACCCCTTATCTCCCTTAAATATCACTCGTCCGGTAAGTTTCGTTGTCAATTTCACATATCCAACTCCCTATGTTTGAATGGATGTACATGTCATCAGCAAATTAGGCAGATACCGTATAACGTATGAAAGGTTTAACTGCCGGGTATGGGCTGCTGCTGATAAAATATAAAAAAGCCGTAATCAATTGATTACGACTATCATTAATTTTATTTGAGTGTTTGATATAAGGAGCCATTTCGGCTCGTTCAGTTCTTAAAGTAAAAGTCTCCTTCTAAATCACGCAGAAGATTTATATGCTCAGGCTTCCATCCGAGCAGCTCTTGGGTCAATGTACTCGAAGCCTGAATGTTCTGCGAAGCGAAGTTCGCCAGCCAGCCAAAGTGATCAGAAGCAGATTCAACTTGCTTGCTAATTACAGGCAAATCAAGTTTACGGCCGATAACTGCTGCGATCTCGCGAATCGACACTCCTTCCTCGCCGATTGCATGCAGCTTGCTACCTGCGGGAGCAGCTTCAAGTGCAAGCCGGAAAAGTCTTGCAGCATCCAGACGGTGAACTGCGGACCAGCGGTTTGAACCTTCGCCTATATATGCAGAGGTGCCTGTACGCCGAGCCACATTAATCAATGCCGGAACAAAACCTCCACGATCACCATCCCCATGCACCGAAGGCGGGAGCCTCAAGACAGATACACGCACGCCATGGGAAGCTAAGGAAAGAGCCTCCTCTTCAGAAGCGATACGGTGCTTACCTGCAGTGTTGACATCAGGAGCATCTTCCTCAGTGCCAATTCGGTCTGGTGCAAGATGACCAATCACGGAAGCAATAACCAAAGGGCGGCCAGAGCCGGCAAGCGCTGCACCAAAAGTCTGAACAGCTCGCCGGTCCGTGAGTCCAGCAGCTCCCATGTTAGAAAAGTCGTGGTTGAAGGCCGTATGGATGACACCATCCGATATTTCTGCACCTCTTCTAAGGCTTGCGAGATCATCCAAAGACCCGCGGTGTACGGATGCTCCCACTTTAAGAAGAGAATTGGCCGCTTCATCCGAGCGAGCAAAGCCAATGACTTCATGCCCTGCATTTATCAACTCACTTACAACTGCAGAACCGATAAACCCTGTCGCACCAGTTACAAATATACGCATAATAAGATTCCTCCTCTGGATATGAAATCTGCTTGAAGCGCAGATACAAGACTATTTTAGTACGCATCCTATTCAGAGGATTGCCTGTTCTGCTGCACTTATTGCCTATTCCAACGGAAGATTGGAATTCGGTTATTGACGTAATGCTGCAACGTCTTTTTTTGGGGGATTTCCAAAAAAACGGCTATAGTCTCGACTAAATTGCGAGGGGCTCGCATAGCCCACAAGATTGCATGCCGTCGTCGCGTCCATTGATTCGGATATCATTAACCGTCTCGCTTCATGCAGGCGAAGTGCTTTTTGGTATTGCAGCGGACTCATTGAAGTAATCGACTTAAAGTGGACTCGAAAAGTGGACTCACTCATGTGTGCCAGTTCAGCTAATTCCGCAACTTTCATTGGATGGGAATAATTATTGCGAATCCATGTAACTGCTTTCGTAACAAGATGAGCTTCGGAACCTGCAAAACCTAGTTCAGCGATTCGAGATCCAATAGGGCTGCGTAGGACGCGTATTAAAATTTCATCCATAATAAGGGGGCTAAGAAGATCAGAGTCGCTTTTATTGTTCAAACATTCTATAAGTCTTGAAGCAGCATTAAGCATACCTGCATCGGCATCAAGAACATAACCGGCATTCCATTTCGTTACGGCAGGAACACCATGTGGATATACTCGAAGAGCTAATTCAGCAATTTTATGCGGGTCAATAACCAGTTTCACACCTAGATAAGGCTCGAAGTGGCTGGCGTCTGTGACTTTCAAAGCAATCGGCAAAGCAACAGGAAGCATAAGGATTTGCGATTGATTAAATCGATAGACCTCTTGCCCTGCTATCACGGTCTTAGCGCCTTGTGCAACAATTAACATGGAGGGCAAATCGAAAGATTTCACATCGTTCTTATTTACTCGAGAAAACCGGCTCACGGACAAACAAGGAATGCGTTGACTAAAGAAACCATCGTATGGAGCAAGGCCGCTAATCAAGTTTGCCAAGCGCAGCGTCTCCGCAGTAATTAATTCCTTGTTGCTAGCGTTCGCAGGTGAAGCTGCTGTATGTTCGGATTGGATTGACATAAGTTCCATGAGCACCTCCTGTGACTCTATTCTGTATAATTTGAATAAGTTACAACGCGATAATTGGATTCCCGTTCTCTATACTTCAATACTAACACATTGGAGGTAAAACGCTCTTTAATTCCAATACACATAAGTCCCAATCAGCTGTGTTTTACTAGATCTCTGCCTATTCACTGCTTCTGTAAAAGGCAAAAAACCAACATTCAAGGCTGAAGCATGAATGTTGGTTTTACGATAACTTTTTATACACGACATCATAATTGTACTCTCGGCATGGATGAGCAGAACAACTGTTCAAAGGACTATTGCAAGATATCTTTTCCCGTTTCATCATCTTCTTCTTATAAGCTCTTAAATTGTTCGGTTACTGCTTTCTGTTTACTATTCAACACAATCGAAATGACTGCAAATACGGTTGCAAGCAATACGACTAATCCTCCGACCCAACCAATCGATGATAGGGGAAGATTTTCTACAATCACACCGCCTAGAGTTGCTCCCACGGCGACACCAAGATGGAATGCAGAAGAATTCAAACTCAGAATAATATCAGTTGATTGAGGTGCCATCGTAACCAAATAAAACTGCTGTGCTGGGGCCGTTGTCCAAGCTCCAAGCATCCAAAGAGCTACTATGAATAAGGAACCGACAAAGGTAACGGCAGCAACCGGAAGAAAGAACAAGGCAATTACATGAAGGAGCAAACTTACAATAAGTGTACGGGCAATTCCCCATTTATCAGCACCGTAGCCTCCTACACGCGCTCCTACAACAGCCATTAGTCCCATGCCAAGTAAGACAAGACTAATCGTATTCGTGTTAAGTCCGGCGTTTTCGCGCAGCAATGGAGCTAGATACGTTGAAACAACGGAGTAACCTGTAATAAATAATAAAGATGTTAGCAACCCGCTAATGACTTTGAATTCTTTCAATACAGCCAGTTGTTTAGACAGCGGAACCGCTTCTTGACCGGATAACTTAGGAACGGCTTTTGCGATTGCAGCAATCGTTACCACGGTGACTAAGCCAAGAATTGCGAAGATCCAGCGCCATCCCATATACTCTCCGATTAAAGTTCCTAAAGGGAGGCCGACGACAAGTGCGAGACTTGTTCCCATTAAGACGGTACCGATCGCACTTCCTCTTTTCTCCGGCGGAGCCATTTGTGCGGCAACCCCCAAGGCAACTACCGCGAACACACCAGCACTTACACCCAAAACAGCCCGGGAAATCATAAGTAATGCAAAATTAGGGCTTATAACAGCAACAATATTACCGATAACGAACGTACATAGTGCCGCCAATAGAAGTTTTTTTCGATCAACCCTAGATGTGAATGCAATTAAAATCGGCGTACCCACTGCGTAGCCAATGGAGTATACAGTAACTAATTGTCCAGCAAGACCTATCGATACCTGTATATCTGAGGCGAGCATGTCAAGAATCCCAGTAATTATCGATTCGGCTGTACCCACTACGGTTGCACCTAATGCTAGAAAATAAATAATCAATTTATAGTTTTTCATGAATACTAGATCTCCCTTTGTCCTTATAAAAATTGAATTTGAATGGAATATAAAAAATTTTTAACAGGTTTCCTCGACAACAGGATGGCCTCGGCTTCTGTTAGAATGCATGGCGAAACGTTCACCTCCTTTCTATCGAACGTTCGATCAATTCATACGAAAATTTGATCGAACGTTCGATCAAAAACCTCCCAAAAAATGAGCTGATTTTGCTTTCATGGCATCTCAGCTCATTGGAATTTTTATGTTTGAACCACACGACATTTTTATCGAACGTTCGATCAATTTATTTGATAAAAAATGGGCTGTTTATGCCTTAATAGCATTCCAGCTCATTTGAATCATTTTCTCAATATTAGCAGAACTAAGGTCATATTCACCATTTATATACTCTTTCCCTATTTGGACAAATGGCAGACAGGAGTAAGTAATCAATAGATTCCTTTCCGAATCTTTGAATAATCCTTCCCTGACCCCCTTCTCGAATAAGGGATATAACGGCTTGAACACACCGCCATTATGGTCATTACAGTTATTCCGTATAAACGGTGCATCAAGGAACTGTTCCATCAACAGAAAGTTTGCTTGATTGTTAATAATATAATTGGAATAATTACGCAGTATTTTCTCAAAACCATCCTTGACTGGCATATCCTCCGTTACACCTTTAAACATCAACAGGTGCATTTGGTCCTTGAGGTTAAAATATAGCTTAATCAGCAAGTCTTCTTTACTTTCGAAATAAAAATAAATCGATGATGAAGAGATGCTGGCCCTCTTTGCAATTTTGGACATGGATATATCAGACAGACCTATCTCATTGAGAAGTTCAATGGTTGATTGATAAATGAGTTCCATTTTGTTATCGGTTTTATTTTTCATGAAACAAATTATAATCGAACGATCGATCAAAGTCAATTTCACACAACGTTTACCAAGCTTTTACTATCTTCCCGTGTTCAAAACGCTCCAGTAGAAATGTAAGAATTCGATCTGCCGCGTATTCAGGTGACTTTAGGTTCTTCTTATTGACTGTAGCTGCGTGCATAGCCGTATCTACCATATTGGGTCGAACAGCCATAATTTTAACATCACTTTGTTCAATTCCGATGCTTTTCGTAAACGTTTCTAATCCGGCTTTGGATGTGGAATAACAACTGCCGCCCGGGGATAAATTGAATGAGGAGCCGGAAGAAACATTTAACATTCTTTTCTCGACGTTCAATGGCTTTGAATATTTGATGAAGCTGGAAGTCAAAATCATTGGTGCAACCAAATTGATCGTTAACAATCGGGCGATTGCGCTTGGATCTATCTCCTCTATCGGCTGATTAAAGACAATTGCAGCATTATTAATGAGATACAAGGCATCGACGTCAGGACTTATCTTCTCGAGAATATTACGCATTAATGTATCTAATTCCTCAACGTGGTTTAAATCAAATTCAAAATAATCCATCCTATGCTTTTCGGAATTTGCCAAAGAAAGAAGTGCTTCATTCTTTGTTCTCGAGACACATATCAGATGATTATTATTCGATAACAGTTTTTTTGCGATGGCTTCGCCTATACCATGCGAAGCACCGGTTAATATAAAACAATTCATATTCTGTCGCCTCCACTTATAGGTTGTTACCATAAATTGCAAAGAACACTTGTTCGCCTGTCAATAGCTGAAGCACAAGATCGTTCAACAAAAAGGACGCTCCCGCGCTTTTTGCTTGGGCCACGTCCTTTCTCTTATATATTCCATATCCAATTTCCCTATTCCCGCGGCTGCCAGTTCCACAACTGCACATCACCAACTCTTAAATCTCTGATCCATGACTCTTCACGCAGCTTCAGCAATTCTTTGACGGGGCCGGTAATTACAGCTCCATATAGCTTCACACCATTTTTGTCCACATAATCGATCGTACGGTCTAGCTGCAGAAAAGGAGCTGCTTTGGCTGAAATACCTTTATTTTTCTGCAGCATGGATAAGGTTTTCTTGAAGTACCCATTCCGTTTTTCCCCGTCACCATAGGCTTCGAGTGAAGGATAATGTCCGCCACTGGAAACCATTTTGCCTAACCCCGTCTTCTTTTCCGAGTAAAAGTCTACTGTCAAATCATCTGATTGCCAGACCGGCAAGTAAGGGAAACCGACTGGATTTATGATAACCCCACCGCTGTCAACAAACTTCAGATCAAGACCGGTATCTACGGCGAACCAGACCGGGTCCATGTTCTTATGTTCGAATTTCTTTAGCACCTCATCTGTCGAGAATAACCGGTCAAATGATAGATACGCTTCTGCCACAGTTCCCTCTGGAAGCTTCTCGAGCATAGCCCACTCATTCTGATCAAAGCGCTCCGCTTCACCGCGATTAACCTCCTGCTGCTCGCTTTCTTCACCTGGCTTATAATCAGGATGATAGAAAAAACGGTTGCCGCCCATATTGTTTTCTTGCCAAGTGATATTCGGAGCCGATGCAAGATTCATCAGAAACCGCATTGAAAAATCCGCCACAGCAATATCTTCATCACCGACTCGCTTATTCAGCTTGCCTTTAAAGTCCATCGTGAAAAATGCATTTCCCGATCCGTTCACATTAACCTTCACATTGGGCTGGGACACAGCGACTGCTGACTCCACAACATCCCGATAAGCTGCCATTCTGTCCGGCGTTCCGCTCCCATAGAATACGCCAGTAATTACCGAACTAATTACGGTCAGCACCAGCAAGACTGACAACACGGTAAAGACATTCATCACCCGAGCCTTCCATTTGCCGCGCCGGATAATAACAGCTTCATTCAATGAGGCTGATGGCATGGGATTACGAATCGTCTGCCCCTCTTTCCCCTCCCCCGCAAGTTCTGGGTCTGGATTTATGATAACCTCCTCCAAATAAGCTTGATAAACCTCCATTTTCTCCATTTCAAGCTCTACTTCTTCACGCTCTTCATCAGTGAGCTTGCCCGCAGCATAATCCTGTAACTTCCGTTTGAAATCCTCACTCATTCTAATTCTCCTTTCGCTCCTGCCCCCGTACCGCTTGCCTTGCCCGAAACAGCAAAATCTTCACATGTGATAGCCGGATATCCATAATGTCTGCAGCCTCTTGATACGTAAGCTGGTTGAAATCAATGAGCAGCATCGCTTGCCGCTGATTTTCCGGTAATCCGGATAAAATTCTCCCGATCTCATTCCAACGCTCCTGAAGCAGCAGCTCATCCTCCGGGGTCCGAAGATCTGTTAGACGCTGAAAATAATCTGGGGCTTGCAATGTTGTGCGGCGCTCCTTGCGCTTGTAATCTACATAAGCATTATAGGCAACTCGGAATAACCATGGCTTGACCTTCTCGTCCTGACAATTTTCCAAGTAAAGATATGCCCGATAAAAGGTCTCTTGCATCAAATCTTCTGCCGTATGATGGTCGTAGCAGAGGGAGCGCAAGTAGCGATAGACATCCTGCACATAATGCTGGTAAATACTATCCAGATGCTTTCCCTTCATTTTCTCCCCCCTGCCCTAATCACGGTTCAGACGAAATAAAGTTACAGATTACCATCAAAAAACTGAAATCATCCAAATAAAGTTAAGCAGTCATGTTTCAATCCGGATTAAATGGTTTAATTCCGTTAGTAAAGATTTCACGATACCTAACAGACCGCAGTGAAAAAACTGCAACAAGACGGGAAGCAACTCGATCTAATCGAGAGGCTTATTTGCCGAATAAGGGGAAACATAGTAAGAGAGTAATATTCTAACACACTTTGGACTACAGATCTGCTGAACCTTCCCCTTCTAAAAGGCTCCCCTTTGCCGTATACGTTGAAGAAGCGAGTAAAATGATTGGCTCATAAGAAAGGTGTTTTAACGATGGAACTTATTTATTTACTGCGTGTTGTAATAGCCGGGTTATGCGGCGCCCTCATTGGATATGAACGTAAAAACCGGATGAAAGAGGCCGGGATACGCACCCATTTTGTTGTCGCTGTAGGTGCGTCGCTTATGATGGTCGTCTCTAAATACGGGTTCATGGACCAGCTCCATTGGGAAAATCTTTCCCTCGACCCTTCGCGAATCGCTGCACAGGTTGTTAGCGGGGTCGGATTTCTTGGCGCCGGTATGATATTCATGCAGCGTCAAACCGTGAAGGGACTTACCACTGCCGCTGGCATTTGGGCTACCGCTGGGATGGGGATGGCTATAGGATCAGGCTTGTACTGGGTAGGCGGAGGTGTCACGATCATTATCGTACTCGCTCAAATCGTGCTGCATGGCAGATTCTACTCCTTAGCTACGCCTAAGACAGACCAGCTTCTCATTCGTTTCCATGATGAGCCTGATGCTATGCTCCATATTCAGCAGCTAATTAAAGCAGAGAACATTACGATTCTTTCGTTCCACGCCGAGAGCAGCACGAAGAATGGCGACGAAATCGAGCTAGAGATGGCGATTCGCCTGCCCCGTTCCTATGGACGGGAACAGCTGCTGCCCATCGTACAAAATCTGAAAGCCGTCATTTCGGTTGAAATTCAATGACTGAATTTACAAATAAAATTGCAATTTGCTAATGATCCTAGACAAAAAAGATTAGCGTTACCGATAAATCGGTAACGCTAATCTTTTTTAAATCGAGCCGCCATCAATTAATAAACTTTTTAAACTTATGATTTATTGAATACCCTCAATTGTTGTTCCTGTGTTACAGATTTGCGACGCATGGACAAAGAGAAAATAGCCGGGATAATTGCAATTGCGACGCCAATGCCGCCAAACCAGCCGACCGCCGTAAGCGACATGTTATCTACAATGACACCTCCAACTACAGCCCCTACTGCCATACCCAGCTGTACGATCGAATTGTTCAAACTAAGGATGATACCCGAAGCTTGAGGAGCCATGCTAATTAAGTTACCCATCTGTACTGGGCCTGTGAACCAAGCGAAAAAGGACCATAGCATCAGCAGAGGCAGAACGAACAGGGACGAATGGGATAAAGCCGTCAGTAAAAATAATATACCGGAGTGAAAGATCAAGCCGCCAATCATCGTGCGGGGAATGCCCCATTTGTCTACACCGTAGCCGCCAACTTGGGAGCCCAGGAGACTGGCAAGCCCAAATGCAAACAAACCAATGCTGACCATCCGCTCGCTCATGCCCGTAACGGTCAGGAGGAACGGCGTGATATACGTGTACAGAATCATATAACCAAATATCCAGAAGAAACCGATGGACAGCGCAATAGAGATTCGAGGATTTTTCAACAAAGCCAGCTGCTGACGGATCGGAACAGGCTCCTCTCCTTCCGATTTCGGAATCGTAAGCATCAGGACGAACATTGCGAGCAAGCTGAGCAGTCCAATTCCCGTGAAAATAATTTTCCAATCATAAGAGCCTGCAATGATTCTTCCGAGCGGAACGCCGAGAATAAGGGCAAGGTTAAAGCCCAGGAGAACTGTAGCAATAGCGCCGCCCTGTTTGCCAGGTTGAGCGATCTTGGCTGCAACAGTCAGGGCAACAACCATAAATACCCCTGTGCTTATCGCCAGTATAATTCTTGCTCCAAGCAGCATAGCGTACCCGCTTGTTAAGACCGTAATCAAATTTCCAATGAAGAATAAACTCAATGCCCATAACATTAGCTTTCTTCGATCCATTCTCGCAGTTACTGCAATTAAAATTGGGGTCCCTATAGCATAAGCAAGCGAATAGACAGTGATCAGTTGTCCGGCGGCTGCTAGCGATACGCCTACATCATTTGCTAACATATCCAAAATACCGGAAATTACGAATTCTGAAGTTCCGACTAAAAAGCTGATAATGGCTAAAATATAAATTTTCATACTCAATGTGATTCTCTCCTTTTCATTTTCACAGTTCTATATCTGTAGAATTCTGATTCAAAAAAAAATAAATGCTCAATACGATTCGTCTGCCTGCTCCTTTAAACGTTTCGGTCAGATGCCTGACGGGCAAGCTCCTTCCGGACAATCGGCGCTACTTTGGTGCCGAGAAGCTCAATTGTACGCAATAAATCGCGATGCGGCAGCGAGCTAAAATCAACGTACATCATAAATCGGGTCAAGCCTAGGTTTTTGTTCAGCAATATGATCTTCTCTGCAACATATTCAGGATCACCGACATAAAGAGCACCTTGTAGGCTGCTGGCTGCATCGTACGTGTCACGAGTATATGGCTGCCAGCCCCGCTCCCGTCCAATATGGTTCATTTGAGCCGCCATGACCGGGAAATAACGATCAGCTGCATCTTGTGCCGTATCTGAAATAAAACCATGTGAATGTGTTGCGATCTGCAGCTTGTTCGGATCATGACCTGCTCTCACGGCAGCTTCCTTATAAAGCTCCACTAAAGGCGCAAACCTCTCCTCCATTCCGCCCAGAATGGAGAAGACAATCGGAAGTCCCAGCAGGCCGGCACGTATAGCTGATTCCGGGTTTCCCCCTGAGCCTATCCATACTGGCAGGAGCTCCTGTTGTGCACGAGGATAAATGCCCATGTTGTCAATCGCCGGGCGATGACCACCGCGCCAGGTGACCTTCTCAGAAGCGCGAATCTTCAGCAACAGCTCTAATTTCTCTTCGAATAATTCCTCGTAATGCTCCAAATCATAACCGAATAGCGGAAACGATTCGACAAACGAACCTCGTCCGGCCATGATCTCCGCTCGTCCGTTCGATAAACCGTCCACCGTTGCAAAGTCCTGATATACCCGTACCGGGTCATTCGAAGATAGTACGGTTACTGCGCTTGAGAGCCGAATACGCTTCGTTGCAGCAGCAGCGGCTGCCAGTATGACTGCTGGCGACGAGCTGGTGTAATCGATTCGATGATGCTCACCGATCGCATAGACATCTAGTCCCACTTGATCTGCCAATTGGACTTCCTCTATCGCTTGACGCAATCTTTCGGCATGCGATACACCGCCATCTGCAGGATTTGCATGAAGAAATGTGCTGATTCCAATCTCCATTGTTTTTGTTTGACCATTCATCATGATTCTCTCCTTTAATATGAGTTTTTCGTTTGAACATCTGTCAATTTCATTTCTACAGTTCTATATCTGTAGAAATGATGGTTAAAAAAATTTACGCCAGCAAATAGGGCGCAAATTTTTCCGCGATTTCACGATTGACGTTATAGTGAATAAACGATCCGCTTTTGCGGGAATCAATTAAGCCAGAGTCCGTCAATTGCTTGAGATGATGCGATAGCGTCGAGCCTGCAACCGATTCAAGCTTTTCACCAATAGCGGTAAAACATAAATTACTTTCTCTCGTGAGCAGTAAAGCGATTTTTAGCCGGGTAGGTTCCCCAAGAGCTTTATACACTTTAACCGCGTGTCCCATATCTTCTTGAATGTCACCCATTATCATCACCCCCTCGAATCTGTTCAGCAGTTCTATAACTATCGAAGTCAATATTACCACCGCCCCGTTCAAAAGTAAAGGGGGTGTTGCTGACCCAATTTGCATAGGTCCTGGTCGTCCGACAAAAAATAAACAGCATCCTATGCAAGAACACTTACACAGGATGCCGCACAATCACTTTTCTTATTTGATTTCTGTCATATAAGCTTTGAATTTTTCTGCGATTTCTTTTGCTTCGGTACGATACAAATAATGATTGGCTTCAATTGTGATTACTTTCCCATACGGATCATCACCTAGTTTCACATACAATCTGCCGAAACGGAAAATGAACATCTCAAATTATTTTTTATCCAGCTAAGCAATGACTCTTCCTTTGGAGCCCAGCCAAGTAAATTTCTTGCGTGAGCTGCACGGACACGGCTGTTCGAGGCAATGGCAAAACGCGCCCAGTCTCCAAGTTCTGCTATGGCTTCATCTGCGGGCCAGCTAATCGTCTTGCCGCCAAAGCCTAACGCATCACTGACCGATTTGGCGATGTCCCCGTAAGATTCCTCCCCATTTTCAGCAAAGAAATACGATGCGGACGGTGCTTTTTCAAGCGCCAATATATACAGCTGGACCAAATCCTTGATGTGGACATTGGACCAGCGGTTTACACCTTTGCCAACATGAACGCCTGCTTGCAACTCTCGCGACTTGCGAATAATTTGCGGCAATTGATCGCTTTCTACAGGCAGCGCTAATGCATCACCATAGATCATCGACGGGACAATTACGATGCCTCTCACCCAACTATCGATCCCAGCCTTACGCACGAGGTTGTTGATCGCTACGCGGTTTTCTCTAATATCCATTGGCACAAACGGCGTTTCCTCGTCAAAAATTTGTTCGCTCACTGTATCTCCGCGGGCGTCGTCTCCAACCACACTCGAACCCGATGTATGCAAGAATGGTTTCCCGCTTCCGCGCAAAGCAGCTATAAAAGTCTCAACTGCCACCAAATGATCGGAATCGGCCGTATGAATAACCGCGTCGCTGAGCTTGGCATACTTCGTTAGAGTAGCCGTATCATCCAACGTTCCGAGTATAGGCTCTATACCCAATTCCCTTAAAGCTTCCATCTTATCGGGATTACGAACCAGACCGTATACTTTATACCCCGCATCAAGTAAAGCTTTAGCCACCGATCCACCAATATAGCCTGAAGCTCCTGTAACAAACACTTTCATAAAGTATCTCTCCTCATTTATAATCTATGACTTTAGGATAAGTTCTCAATAACAGCTTTAGTTACAGCGAGCGTAGACTGCGGATTTTGGCCAGTAATCAGGTTGCCGTCCACTTCGTAATGAGTAGACCAGTTCGGCGCTGCCACGAATATTGCCCCCAGATCGCGTAGCCTGCTCTCCAGTAAGAAAGGCAGATGCTTGTCCAACGTTGTTTGTGCTTCCTCCCGGTCTGTAAATGCGTTGACTCTTTTACCCGCTACAAGCGGTTGTCCATCCGACAAAGTCACACCAACCAGTCCGGCAGGACCGTGGCATACAGCGGCTACAATTTTATTTTGTTCAAAAAAACCACGTACCAGTCTCTTCAAGTTTTCGTCATGCGGCAGGTCGTACATCGTTCCATGACCGCCCGGCAAGAAAATAGCATCAAACCCATCAGGGGATACTTTATCTAGCTTTAAAGTGTTAACCAAATATTTCTTTGCATCCAAGATCTCTTGCTGTGTGTCAGCATCAACACTAGCAGGATCAACTGGGCTATTTCCTCCAAGCGGACTTGCGACCGTAACCTTATATCCTTGGGCCGTAAACTCCATATATGCTTCGGCGAACTCAGAAAGCCATATGCCGGTCCTTCTGCCATCATGAATTTCGGAATGGTTTGTGACGACGATCAGCACTTCTTTTGACATGGTATCAGCCTCCATTTATTTTTTTGTTGTTGCTTCTTTATATTAAGCTTCAGAATATATATTAAACAAATTAAGAAATAACAGCTTATTAATAAATATTTTTATAAATTACACTCGCTGATCCTGCTTATCTTCTCTAATGACTGAGATGATCTCATTAATCAGAGGCAAATGTTTATTCTTTAATTGATAAGCGAAATATAACTCATTTTTTACTTTTAAATGCTTATAAACAACTTTTGTTCTTCCCGTTTCCAATGAGTTTTGCAACAGGTACGTAGGAATGACACTCAAGCCCGCCCCAATCTCAACCGCCTTCAAGATCATGTGTAAATTAGGAATGACATGAATAGGTCTAATTTGAGGACGCTTCTTAAAATGCTCTCTCCAAATTCTTCTTATTATCGGCAATTCCAAGCCATAGCTCACCCACTTCTGTTCAGAGAGCCATTGCTCTTCAAGCTTCAGATTATCGAATTCAACAATCTCATAATCGCTTGGAGCGACTATGACAAACTCCTCATCCATAAACTTCAAATACTCAACACCGGGGGTTTGGAACCTTTTGGACATAATGAGGATGTCTAGTTTGTCTTCCTTTAGCAGCTCCAGTAATTGCTCGGCGGTTCCAAAATGCGAAATGGTACAACTATTGTATTTAGGAAGCTGCGGCAGTATCTTTTCACTAAAAAACTCATGCGCCGCTCCTATTTTAATAACGCTCATTGTTGGCAAAGAAGTTGCTTTAAAGCTCATTGTCGTATTTTCTAACAACTCAATGAGCGGAGCGAGCTGGGAATACAACTCCTTCCCCCGCTCTGTCGGAGTGATTTTTCTGGTCGTTCGAATAAATAAAGCTTCTCCCACCTCCGCCTCCAAGGCGGTTAAGTGCTGACTCATGGCCGGCTGCGTCATCATGCGGGTTTTTGCAGCTTCGGAAACCGATTGATGCTTATATATCGTGCAAAAGCTTCTGTACCATTCAAAATCAACCATATTGTTGGGACCACCTTTATTCTGTAAAATGTAACAGCTGTTTTGATAATATCGTATTAACACTCCTGCTTTCCACTCTATGATAACAATAACAAAAAACCGTTCCTCTATACTCAGGGAACGGTTCGTTATTTCCTTAACTGCGGCACAATGGAATACCCTCCAAATCAAGATTCGACGTTGTACGTTAGCGAAAGTATTATGATGGGTCGGACTCGTGATTTCAGGTTTATCTTTACTCTACAGATGATTTTTCAGACTCTTTTTTTATATACCCTCATTGCAAATAGATAAGCCACGAGCATAATTCCAATGCACCACGCAAGTGCAATCCATATATCATTACCCGCCTGCTGACCTGACAGCAATGCACGAATCGATTCTACGATCGAGGTCACCGGCTGGTTTTCGGCAAAGACGCGGACGACAGTTGGCATTGAATCAGTTGGCACAAATGCGGAGCTGATAAATGGAAGGAAGATTAGAGGGTAGGAAAAGGCGCTCGCACCATCCACTGTTTTTGCGGATAGTCCGGCAATTGCTGCCACCCATGTTAAGGCTAGCGTAAACAGAGCGAGTATACCGGCTACAGCAAGCCATGGCAGTACTCCTGCGGATGAACGAAAACCCATGAGCAACGCTACTAGAATGATGACGACTACCGATATGGCGTTGGATATAAGCGAAGTAAGCAC
Organism: Paenibacillus radicis (ex Gao et al. 2016); assembly: GCF_014641555.1. Taxonomy (GTDB): domain Bacteria; phylum Bacillota; class Bacilli; order Paenibacillales; family Paenibacillaceae; genus Pristimantibacillus; species Pristimantibacillus radicis. The sequence continues at coordinate 342,872 of NZ_BMHY01000004.1, read as the reverse complement.
ATGACCCCAAAGCAAGGCAGAACGTGTTATCGGCATGGTCTGAAACCGCTCGAATATCCCCCGCTGTACATCGGTAAACAAACGAAAAGCCGTGTAGGATATTCCGCTGGCAATAGCCATAAGAAGGATGCCGGGCAACAGATAATTCACATAGTTATCCGTTCCGGTTTCAATTGCACCTCCGAATACATAGACGAACAGCAGCATCATCGCGATCGGTGTGATGGTAACCGTAATGATGGTATCCATACTGCGGACAATGTGACGCATGGAGCGCCCAAGCATAACGCTTATATCGGTGAAAAAATGTTTCTTTGCCGTCTCCATTATTTCGCCCCCTGTTTGCCGATGATTGCGAGGAAAATTTCCTCTAACGTCGGTTGTTTTTCAACATACTCCACCTTAGTAGTCGGAAACATCTTTTTCAGCTCCTGAAGCGTTCCATTAGCTATAATTCGGCCTTCATGCAGAACGGCAATCCGGTCGGCAAGCTGTTCAGCTTCCTCCAAATACTGTGTCGTGAGAAGGACTGTCGTCCCGCCGTCGGCAAGCTCCTTGACAACCTTCCATACTTCGATTCGAGCCTCAGGGTCAAGTCCGGTGGTTGGCTCATCCAGAAAAACAATCTGCGGTTTCCCCACAATGCTCAAGGCGATGTCTAGCCTGCGGCGCATCCCCCCTGAGTAGGTAGAAACTCTGCGGTCCGCTGCGTCAGTAAGTCCAAAACGTGCTAACATGTCATCCGCAACCTCGCGCGGGTTTTTGAGGTATCTTAATCTGGCAATCATGATCAGATTCTCGCGTCCAGTCAAAATTTCATCCACGGCGGCAAACTGTCCGGTTAGACTGATCCCCTGCCGGACTTGATCAGGTTGGGTTGATACATCGAATCCATTTATAGCTGCGGTTCCTCCGTCTGGTTTGAGAAGCGTCGTGAGAATTTTGACAACCGTTGTCTTTCCTGCCCCATTAGAGCCGAGGAGAGCGAAAATACTGCCCTTTTCCACCTCGAAATCTACGCCCTTGAGCACTTGAAGCTGTTTATAGGATTTCTGCAGACCTTTGACTTGAATGGACTTGGTTTGTACAGTTTGCATCGGAGTTCCTCCTTAAATAACTGTAACTTTCGACAAATCGGCTTCCATGCCTTTGAGCACCGCAAAGGTCAATTTATCCATCGTGGCTCCGTCAAAGCAGACGGTTTTGATCATCCGATAGTACTTCTTCGTCAAAGTAAACCCTGGCTGGAACGAAACATTTTTGAAGGTAGCGCCTTTGAACGAAACTCCGGTTAATGCCGCTTTTTCAAATTTAACGCCGATAAACGTCTGTCCGTCAAAGCATTGCCCAGTCAGATCGGAGTACTTGAAGTCCACCCCATCAAACAAACAGCCTTTAAAAATCGTTTTTCTAAGATCGGTCAACGTTAACGTAACGTCGGTCAGTTTGATCCCTGTAAATTGGGCTCCGTTTAGCCCCGACTTGCTGAAATTGGTTCTTACAAGGGTCGTCTTATTGAAGCTTGCATTGGCCAGGTCAAGCGCGGACAGGCTGCAGTCCGTCAGGTTTGCACCGTCAAAGTTGGCTTCGCGTACGTCACTGCTTTTAAACGAACTGCCGGTCAAATCTGCGCCGGAAAAATCAGAACCGTGCAACGCGCTGCCTTTAAATTCACCTTTATGGGCCTTAACACCGGCAAAGTCGCTTTTCGCCAGGTTGCTGGCGTTAAAGTTGGTTATGACTTGCCTCTCCAGCGAGCGGGAGAGGTTGGCGACCTCCAGAATGGTCTCCTCGATGTCGCCGATACTCTCAATCGTCAGCTTGAATGCGGTCTCGTCGTCCTTGCCCTCCGCTTTGAGCTCCCGGTATCGCTCTTGCAAATCGGAAAGCAGGTCTGCCTTTAATTCGGTGACGCTTTTCACCCCATCGTATGGCGTGAAAACACTGTTCAAATAATCCGTCAGCTTCTGATTCATCATAATAAATCGCTCCTTATAATAAGTTTTCTAACACGCGTTTTGCATACTCCCAATTGCTTTTATTACGGGCATACGTATCCTTGCCCTTTTCCGTTATTCTGAAATACTTGCGTCGTCCGCCCTGCGATTCATCGCCCCAATACCATTCGATGTCACCATCTGCTTCAAGCCGCCGGAAGCTGGAATACATCGTGGCTTCCTTTAATTCATATTCGCCGCCTGAACGCTCGGCAATCAGCTTGACAATCTCGTAACCGTAACGATCAGCTTCAGACAAAAGCCTTAAAATCATCGTATCCGTATGTCCTCTCAGCAGGTCGGATGTGATCTTGTTCTCGCTCATGTAATCACCTCCATATCTGCATGATAAGGCATATTACTATGACTGTCAAGGTAGTGTTTTAATTATAATACTCTGCCTCAAATATTTTGTGCATCCATACTGCGCGGAGTTCTCGGGAATATGCTTGAAAATAGAGAAATGGCGGTGCTTGGGAGTTATCCCTGCACCGCCATTTCTCATGTATGGTTGATTGTCGCATTCCGTATTTCAATCCCTATCTTGTTCAATTATTTCGCAAAACAGTAATAAACCCCTCTAAAATTTGATGGCTGACTACAAACCCTTTACGCTTGTAAAATTCCAATGCGTCATCATTGCCATTTGAGACGAAGATGAAACGGTCTTTGATCGTGTCAAACTCACTCAGCCATACCATGGACCGCTCAAAAAGCTTTGATCCAATCCCATGTTTTTGCCCACATATTTCCAATAGCTGAAGATAGATCAAAAGAGGTGGCGAAATCAGTGGAGTATGCCCCTTTGGGAGAGATACTCGAATAGACATACCCAACATTTTCGCCGTTATCTTTGACAAGTACAATGTGATTGTGAGCTGCACTTTGTATTGCCGGTATCATCCGTGTATCGAAATTCATATTTTCACCGGGATAACCTATTGAAAATGATCGAAACAGATTTATTTTTTATTAATCGTTCTCGTAAATGCGAAGAGCAGCCTATTACAACTCTCCCTCAAGAAATTTCAAGAGGTGTAATTCAGGCTGCGCGATGAACTCAGTAAAGCTGCATAAATCCGCATAGGTCTGGTGCTCCATGTCATAGCAGCCGATCAGACCTTTTTTCTTCGGATTCCAAACCAGCTGCAGATCCGAGTAATTGTCGATATCGGCTGAAAGACGGAGCAGCTTTTGCCTGCCCACTTTCATCTCAATCGTATCGGTCAATGTGAAAAAATCGATATACGCGATTCCATATTCATTTTGCGTCAGCTCAAGGCGCAGCTCGTCTCCTGTAAGAAAGCGAACCAGTTCATCGGTTAATTTATACGTTTTCAGCTCATACTTCTTGTTTTCCGCATTGTGGAAGTCAAGCGGCTCCAGCGATTTCAAGTAGTCGGCCAAGTCCGTATGCTTATTGCTGACCGCAATTGTATATGGCCGATCACCGTCTTTTTCCGCCAACGTAACGTCTGCTCCGTGTTCAACCAAAAATTTGACCATGGACATAACCCCCATACGTGCAGCCACGGTTAACGGAGTCGCTTGATAAGGATAGACCATATCCGGTTTATTATAATTGATGTCCACTCCCTGATCGAGCAAATACGTGAGTGTTTTATAGTCGTGGTCCGATACAGCTTGACGCAATACCGCACCGCCATGCAGTTTGATATCTAATCCCAGCTCATGAATAAGCGAGATATTGTTTTTATTGCCGTAGTAGGCCTGTGAATAGGCGCCTGACTTCACTTGATTGAGCTTGTCCATTTCTGCTCCATGCGAAGCAACGTAGCGAACGATATCTTCCTTGCAATAGCGAACAGCCCGCAAAAAAGCTGGATTATGACGGACATTCAGGTTGACTCCGTGCTCTACCAACAGCTTCACGACCTCTATCTGCTGCGAAATAAGCGCCAGATCCAATGGGCTAATTGTAGTATGCTTGCTAAGGACGATACCCTCTTCAATATCCCATCCTGCTTCAATTGCAACAGATAAAGCCGGAATATCTCCTTTGTATATCTGCATCGCGAGCTCCGGTAATTGCTCGAATTTCCCGATATCTTTGAGGACGATCATTCGTACCACTCCTACCATTCATAAAAATTTTCCTCGATCAGCTCCTGGAATGAGTCCGCTATCAACTTGATCTCCCCGTTATCGTGATAGCAGATAAAAACCTTGCCTGCCTGATTGATAATAATCGGATCACCAGATCCATCCATGGAAATGACATAACTGGTCTGTAAAACCTCAGCAAAGGGAGAATCCTGAAATTGCTCCCGGAATCCTATAGTCAACTCGACTACCGTTTCATTACCGAGACTAGAACCATTTGAGAAGGCATGTACCGGGAGACCCCCAAATGCTCCGCCAAACGTCTTGATAAAGTCAATGTAGTCCTCATGAAAATTTACATTTAACCGTTGCTCTGCCTTGGCAATTTCCTCTTGGCTAGCCGGAGTGCCTACTAATGTTTTATTATCTTCTCTATGCAGAAAAATCTTTAATCTCTCCATTAATGCATCTTTCATAGGTAATCTCCTTCCCCGCCAATGCTGATTTCGAGTTAAACGCTGCTATAACAGTGATCACGGGGTCAACACTCCTTTGCCAATGTCATTTGCTGTTATTTCAGTAATCGCGTGCTTCGTCGAACCAGCGTTGAGCCAGCTCCTCTGTTATAGGCTGATCAATTAGGTGCTCAGACTGGCTAAGCTGCCATACAGCTTCGCCAAGGTCTTCTCTTTCCGTCGTCTCGATGCCTTTGAGGTTATTAAAGCGCACGGTGAACGCAGTAATCGCTGCCTCGGCTTCGGCTAAGCTGCTTGCCTGAGCCAAGCTTGCCTTCGCAACGCTATAAGCTTCGTTAGCCAGCTTGGCCAGGCGTTTAGGCCAAGACGAGAATGGCCGGCCAAATTCGGCAGCCCACCACTCCGGTTTTCGCAATTGGCTCACGGATACATAACCGGCCCACGGACGGATTTTAGCACGTGTCTTCATTTGCTGCTTTAGGCTCTTGCCCGCAGCCTCTTCCACATTGTAAGCGATAAATCGTTCAAGCAACGGCCATGTCTCCAAGGAAGGCAAGCCCTCCAAATCAGGCATAAAGCGCAGCTCCAGATTCGTTAACCGGGCATGAGACGCCAACAGCTCCATGTCGCTGAAGTTTCCCCACAAGCTCAGTGAGTCAAGGTTAGGGAAATGGTCTAGACAGCTCAGCGAGATGGGCTGCCCCAACGGCTCGTTTTGCAGCGTGAGGCTCGTTACTCCATACAATTCACCGAGGTCAGGCAGCCTGAAAGGAGAATCCGTCTTACGTCGGCTCGTGCGCGGCGCTAGTGTCAGAGAAGATGGGATAGCACCGGAGGCCGAAAAGCGTGATAGATCGCCAGACACGCTCAAGCGAAAAACTGTATTCGGAAGCCTCAAGCTCAGGTGCCCTCCGGACTGACCCATTTCAATATGAAGACTATGCAAGATGGATTCGCTGGCATCTGCCGCTGTATCGGCGGGCAGAACCGGAGCCCACGTCATCTCTTCAATGGGGCGTTTTTGTGCCCATTCCAAGAAGCCCAAGTCACTGCCTGAATAGTGCAGAAATCGCGGCCACGGAGAGCCTGCAGGTGTAGTAAAGGGATCAAATACGGTCCAATCGATGCGCGCGTCTGGTGCGACGTGAAGGTCCGCCTTTTTCCCCAATTGCGAAGGTCCGATAGATAGACTGCCCACACCAGACCGCCTGATAAGCGTGTGACTGCGAGGTCCTGTCAGGTCGATGGGATAACTCCCCTCTTCGCTAACAGAAGCAGAAGGGCGAGCTTGGTTATCATTTGGCACTTCCATCAATCCTTTCTTCTATCCTTGATTTAGATGCTCCATTTTTGAAAACCCAACATGAATAAGGAATCTTGCCGCGGATAACCTTCTAAAATCAAGAGTGCTATATGCTCGTTAGTAATAGATTAGCCCTAATTAATTTACATCTAATTTCCATTATAAAGATCTTTTATCCTGAAACCCACCTACTTTTTGCCTGAATTCTGAAAACCTGAAGCAGCCACTGCATGCTATTGATTAAAAAGAGTTTCGTTAGTCCCATATAAAAAACACCCCTTAGAATAGACATCGGATAAACCACAGTTTTTTCCAATGTCTAATTTAAGGGGTGTACAGCAAAGAGACCGTTTCTCATTTTCCCCGGACTTTTCTAATTTGCTGAACAACCTATATTTCTTATAAGGTTAGCAGACATGCCCTCCATAACGCTCCAGCACCCGATAAATCGCATCTGTGCCAAACCAGATCGAAGCTACAGGAATGCGTTCATCCGCCGCATGAATCAGTTTGGTAAACGGCATATCCTTGGGCAACGGCATCGGCAAGAATCCGTAGGTTTGGATGCCGAGCTTAGCAAACAATCTTCCGTCTGTACCACCGGGCAGCAGCATCGGTACGGGAACAGCCTCCTTATCCGCTTCTTTCAGCACTTCGGACAGCAAATCGAACAACCCCATGTCGGGAGCTGTGGCGCAAGGATCATGGCGCAGCACTTCAAGGCGGATGTCATCATGAATTGCGAAACGGCGCAGCTCATCGATAAATTGCTGTGTAGTGACGCCCGGAAGTGTCCGGCCATCCAGCTCAACGGTTATTTCGCTGGGATGAACATTGATTTTCTCGCCGCCGCGAACGACGGTCGCGTTGACCGTATTGCGCAGAAGCGGGGCGAACGTCGCGCCTTTTTCCCCTAGCAGTTTCAGAATGATGCCGCCCAATTGGGGATGAAGCAGCCCGCGCAGCAGCAGCGCAGGCAATAACGGCAGCGCAGCTGCCATCCCTTCAATCATCAGCCGGGCCGCCGGTGTCACGCATATGGGCAGCTTATTGCGGTTAAGGGATTGAAGCATATCTCCCAATTGTACCATGCAGTCTGCTCCCGGCTTGCCCATGGAACCGTGGCCCCCGTCTCCTGTAATCGTCGCTTTGAGCCAGCATAGCTGCTTCTCCGCAACCATTATCGGATAAAAGGTTTTCCCAAGCGCATGAAACGAGAAACCGCCGAATTCGCCCAGCGCATACTTTACGCCTGCAAAATAATCAGCATGCCGCTCTACCAGGAAGGAAGCTCCGTATTCGCCTCCCGCTTCCTCATCGCTGACAATCGCCAGAATGAGATCACCGCGCAGCGGCAGCTTATTGACATGAGCGCGAAGGAAGGCTGATACCAGCATCGCCACGCCGCCTTTCATATCAAGCGCACCCCGCCCCCAGACAAAACCGTCGTGGATATCGCCCCCAAACGGATCACGGCTCCAGGCTTGCTTATCGACGCCAACAACGTCAACATGCCCGTACAGCAGCAGTGGCGGTGCCTCCCCGCTGCCCTTCATTCTGGCCAGCAGATTCGGCCGGGCTGGATCAAGCGACTCGATTACCGTCTCCATACCCGCATCCTCAAGCAGCTGCCGGATATATAGGATGCATGCGGCTTCTTCGCCAGGGGGATTTGTTGTATTAAAGCGAATCAGTGTCTGCAAAATCCCCACCGGTGACGGCAGCACCGTACTGCTTCGGGTTCCATCCTGTTCCAGCTCATCATGGGCCAGTTGCATAGCCATGACCTCAAACCCTTTCTATAATAGACTGCCCGCGTATGGCCGGTTACCAAGAGAAACAACTGGCAAGCTGCTCAGGCCGAACTCAGCGCGAAGTTTTGCCAGCCGCCGCTCTTGCTCTTGGGCGGATGCGCCTTTGGTGACAAACACCGATTCCAGCATCGCAAGCGCTTGCCGGACATGCGCCTCCTCTACTTGCCCGCCCGTCTCCTGTAGGGTCTCGATCATCTGAAGCACTCCGCGGTAAGGTGATGCAACACCTTGTTCATATTGGGATGCGTTCCAGTTGCGGTTGCGGACACATGTGGCGATAGCCAGGCAGCGATTAAGTAGTTCAATAGAATAAGCTTCGCTTGGCTTGCTTACGTCAGCCAGCTGCGCCTCATCTTCCGTATCGTCAAAAGATAGGACGCGCAGTTCCTCCCGTTGAGCCAGCCTTTTCAATACGCTGCCTGGACCCAATTCAACAGCAACGGCAACGCCAATGCTCTTCTGGTAGGCAAGAACTGACAGCCAATTGACAGGGTCCGTTAACCCCCTTGCCAGCAACTCCGGTATCTCTGCCGTATTCTTGTAAGGCAGACCCGTCAAGGAGGAAACGACAGGAAAAGCCAGCTCTCCAAACGAGATACCGTTCAACACTTCTGCAAACTGCACCGCTGCAGGCGCCATCAACGGGCTATGGAAGGGTGCGCTCACCTGCAACGGAATGACTATTGCCCCATTAGCAGACAGTCTTTTGGACGCTTCAATGACAGCCTTCTTGTGGCCGGAAATGACCGTTTGCTGCTCAGAATTGATATTCGATATCACAACTATACAGCTTCCGTCAGCGCATTCTGCATTGATGTCCATGCATACTTTGGCGACAACATCGGAGCTCGGCCCGTTAACAGCTGCCATCGCACCGCTCCCTGCTGCCGCGGCCCTTTGCATCAGCTCACCTCGGCAGCGTACGAGCCGAAGCGCATCCGGGAACGTAACCGCCCCCGCACAGGTTAAAGCGGTAATCTCTCCCAGGCTGTGGCCAGCAGCTATCTCAGGTGTGTATCCCCATTCCTGGCTGTAGACACGGTACATCGCCACACCGAGCGCGAGAATGGCGGGCTGGGCATTGCCCGTCTGCGTTAGCTCAGCCATCGGTCCCTCATACATCAGGTTATCTAGGCGCATGCCCAGTGCTTCGTTCGCTTCCGTTAGCGCTTCTGTAACAACCGCATACCGCCCGCTCAGCGCTTTGCCCATTCCAACGCGTTGAGAGCCCTGACCGGGCAGCCATATCGCATGTTTGTTCAGCATTCCATCACGCTCCTCAGCGTCAGATTGGGGCAGCGGTCCCGATTAGTGTTTTGTTTATCATGGCTACCACATCGCTTTCTCTCTCCTGCAGGAAAAAATGTCCGCCTTCAAACGTCACCACCTCGCAGCCTCCTGTCGCATAACGCTCCCATTCATGTAGCGAACCTTTAACGCAGCCGTCATTGTTGCCGCTCAAGATGGTGAGCCGGAGCGGCAGCGGCGGCCGCATCCTATGCTCGTATTCACAGACAAGCTTGAAGTCTGCTCTCAAGATCGGCATAAACAGATCCAGCAGTTCCTTGTGCCGGAACAGTTCGTCTGTCATGCCGCCCATCTCTTTCAACTCCTCAAGAAACTCATCATCGGGAAGCAGATGAGTCCGGCGTTCCGCCTTCTGCTCACAATGCGGTGCCCCTCTGGCGGAGAGGAAAACTGCTGCAGGCAACGGTAATCTTTCCTCCCACAGCGCATGCAGCAGCTCATATCCCAGCAGACTGCCCATGCTATGGCCAAACAAAGCATATGCATCCGATTTGAGTGCTGTCTTTAATACTAACGGGATTAAATCCTGCACGGCCTCCTCCGCGTCCCTATAGAACGGCTCATCCATGCGGCTGCCTCTGCCCGATAGCTCAGCCGGCACCAGACGCACATCAGGATGCAGCTGGTTCGTCCAGCGCTTGTACACTTGAGCGGAACCTCCTGCATAGGGCAGACAAATTAAAGATATCGTCATATGCTCGCCTCCCGTGTAACATGTTGATCCAAGCTGTTTTTAAGCGCCAGCGGCAAGAGTGGTCCAGAATGCTTTTTCTTTTGCGAACAAATCACCCGCCAGGTTCAGCTCTCTGCTGCGTTCAAAGTCCCCTGTCACAAAACGGTCCTTCACTAGATCCCATCCGTCCCTTATTGCGCCAAGCTGACTCGACAGTGACTCATGCAAGGCTTCGCCGATCAGGTTCTTCTCACGCATGGAGCGGAGCAGCGACAGGTTCGCAATATGACGGTTGCAAATGATGTTGACGCCAACAAGACCATAGGTCAAATGAGCTTGCCTTCTCTCCGGATCAGAATCTACATTCCACATGCCCTCAATGGAGAACTCGCTAAGCTCCTCTGCCAGCCGCTCCGCATTTTGCACCACTTCAGCCAGCTTCAACTCGTAAGGCGGAATCTTATCCGCCAGGTTGTATACGTAAAAGGCTGGACCAAGATAGCTCGGATTCACATTGTATTCTGAATTGCCATATGCCTTGAGCAGCCTCTCCTCTGGCACCTCATGCTCTTCATAGCCGGCAAGCGTATCGTCAATGACGTAGAAGACGCCGCGTTCCTTGTCGTATCCGTTAAACAGCGAATAATGATACCAGTGAAATTTTTTCCAGGCCATACTTCCCGGCAGCCAGTCAAATAAATCAACATTAACACTCAAGCTGCGTCCGCCCTCGAGCATGGCTCTGATTTCTTCCAGTACCGTCTCCTTATTGCGGAAATGACCGGGCTCGATGTAACGGATGACCTGAGACAACGGAAATCTGGCCGGATCGTCCAAATAATACAAGGTGTCAATGGTTGGATAGCGAAAATCTTTGTCTGTTGCAGCATTCCAAGGATAGTAACGGTATATGTTCAAATAGGCTGCATCTCTGTAACTGGGCTCCTCAGACACCGCAATGGAAAAAGCCTGATTCAGCATGCAGTTCATCCAAAACTCGTTAAACGGTTTCCTTTTCATTGACAGCTTCATGGTTCGCCGCCTCCCTAAGCTCAGAATGTGGGTTCAAGCTCACAGCACTGATTTTTTTTCTTGCGCCATCGTCGATCAGCGCGCGCAGAATGGCCATATAATCATCCGCCAGCTCCCAAGCGGTCTCTTCGCGGAACAGACTTGTCGCATACTCCAGCGTAAAGCCGATCCGGCCATCCCTTTCTACTGCTTCAAGCGTTAAATCGAATTTACTAACACCAGGATCGAACTCTTTGGGTTCGAATTCAGTGCCGCCTGAACGGTAAGCAACACGATCGATATTTTGCAAAATAAACATAGTATTAAATAACGGATTACGGCTATAATCCTGTTCAATTCCGAGCTTCTGCACTAAATCCTCGAACGGATAGTCCTGATGCTCCAGTGCTCGCAGCACGTCCTCGTGCAGCTCTGACAAATAATCGCCAACGCTGCGATACGATTCAGGGAAGCTGCGAATCGCAACCGTATTGACGAACATCCCGAGCAGTCCTTCAAGTTGTACATGGTTGCGGCCCGCTACCGGTGTGCCGATTATGATGTCCTCTTCACCGCTCCATTTGCTCAGCAGTATGGAATACGCCCCGAGCAGCACTGTATAAAGGGTCGTGCCGCGCTCGCGCGCAAACGCCTTGATCTTCAGACTCTGCTCCTCATCCAGTCTGAAATTGATCAGACTGCCCTTGAAGCTTTGCAGTTCCGGTCTTGGCAAGGCCGTCTTGAGCTCTAGCAGCGGCAGCTCCCCTTCGAACGCCTGCAGCCAGTACCGCTCATGCTCCAAATAAACCTCATTGCCGATTCGTTCTTCCTGCCATACCGTGTAATCCTTGTACTGGATATCCATCTCCGGCAGTTCGCCGCCTCCGTATAACGTGGTCAGCTCCTGAAGCAGGACGCTAACCGAGACGCCGTCGGTAATAATATGATGAAAGTCCAGCAGCAGCAAATGGCGCTCCTCCCCAAGGGAAAGCAATCCAGCCCGGAATAATGGGAGACTGCCGAGATCAAACCGGTGGATGAAGCGCTCCATCAGCGAGCTGATGCCGCTGAACAATCCCCCTTCTCCGCCTTCTGCGAGCATCTTGCTGGCTGCCATTCTCAGTCTGGCGCCTCGCTCCAGCGTAAATACCGGCTCCGCATGCACACGTTGACGGAACTCGTCCTCCTCGTGATGGAACGTTGTTCGGAGGGATTCATGACGCCGGATCATCTCAAGAAAAGCTGCCTCCAGCCGCTCCACATCAAGCTTGCCTTGCATATGCACGGCGAACGGAACATGGTACATTTTCGCCTCGCCCGAGATCATCCCCATCATAAATTGGCGCCGCTGCGCCCGGGACATCGGGTAATATTCGCGCACCGGCTGCTTCGGGATACGCGTAGCCTCCATGGTGTCGCTATTGTCCAGATGGGCAGCCAGACCTTCAAGTGTAGGATTCATAAAAATATCGCGCAGCGGCATTTGGACGCCAAAGCGTTCCGCAATACGGCTGACCATGCCTGCCGCCTTCAGGGAATGGCCGCCAAGTTCGAAGAAGCTGTCCTTGGCGCTGATAACATCTGTACCGAGCAGTTCCTTCCAAATCTCCGCCAACTTGCGCTCGGTATCTGTCGATAGCGGAACCAGCTCTCGTGTGCCTAAGTCGGCAGGTCCCGGTGCCGGCAGCGCCCTTCTGTCAATTTTACCCGTTGGTGTAAGCGGTATGTCATCCAGAACGACCAGAAAGGCCGGAACCATATAAGAAGGCAGCTTGTCCCCCAGAAATTCACGCAGCTGTGCGGTCAACTGGCCAGATAACACGTCACTGCCTTCCTGCTCCGTATTCGCAGCCGCTGTGTTCTGCATCCGCATGACGACATACGCACAAAGCGCATATTCTCCGTCCTCTTCCTCAAACGCAGTGACGATCGTCTCTCTCACTTGCTCGTGACGGAGCAGCAGCTGCTCAATTTCGCCGATTTCAATCCGGTGCCCTCTGATTTTCACTTGAAAATCGCGGCGGCCCGCATAAGCAAATTGTCCATTTTCAAGCCTGCGTCCAAGGTCGCCTGTCCGATACATTCGTTCTCCTGGCGCATATGGATTCGGCACAAAAGCGACATCCCATTCAGGATGGCTGAGATACCCGCGCCCGACGCCCGGTCCGCCGATGCAGATTTCGCCTGTCACGCCTGTGGGCTGCAGCTTCAATTCTTCATCAAGCACCATCATGACAGAGCCTTCAATCGGCGTACCAATGGTAATGTCGTCGCCTTCGGTCACCTCTCGGATGGAGGTCCACACCGTCGTCTCCGTTGGACCGTATAAGTTAAACAATCTGGCGCCGGTAGCCGCACGCAGCCTGCCTAGCACATCAGCCGTCAGCGGCTCCGCCCCGATCATCAATAGGCGCAAGGTTTGAAGTCCGTCCGTTTCGCCTAGCTGATTCATCCACCACTTGAAGCGCGACGGTGTAATTTGAAGTACATCGACGCTATGCGTATGGATCAGTCCTTGCAGTAAGGCAGCGTCTCCCCGTTCCTCATCGTTCGCAAGTACTATCGCCATACCCAGCGTCAGCGGAAGCAGATTTTCAACGACAAAAATATCAAAGGAGACAGAGGCCATAGCCAGAATACGCTGACCCTTCTCAAACGGGATCCGGTTCCGGAAGCCGCTGATGAAGTGCGCCAGCCCGCGATGCTCGATCATCACGCCTTTGGGACGCCCGGTCGAACCGGACGTATACAGCACATACGCTAAATGCTCTGGCCTATGAACAACCTCCGGGTTGCCCCTGTCCGCTGCATACAGCTCCGGATCGTCCAGATACCACTCGCTAGCGGCGCTCGTTATGATTCCGGCATATGCTTTTTCCGTCAGCAGAAGTGCTTCACCGCAGTCCTCAAGCATCCAGTCGATTCTCTCTTTCGGGTAAGCAGGGTCTATGGCGACATATGCGCCTCCGGCCTTCAGAACACCCAAGATGCCGACTAACAGCTGCGGGCTGCGGGACGCCATCAGCGCAACTATACGCTCATTCCCCACACCTTTAGCGATCAAAGAATGAGCGAGCCGGTTCGCACGTTCGTTGAGCTCTGCATACGTCACCATCTCGGAGCCGAATTGAATCGCCACCGCATCCGGCGTGCGTGCTGCCTGGCGCTCTACCTCCTGAACGAAACCCGTCCATTCTGTCGCGACTTGCATGGAAGCTGGCGCTTTTCCTTGCCGGTCCGTCATGCCCTCTTCAGCTCGAATTTCCATCCCACCATTGCTCCCCTCTCTACTCGCTGCTTGGACCGTTCTGCCGCCTCCGGTCAACAGAGCAAGCAAATGCTCTCGCTCGCTTTCACTCATCAGTTCAAGCTCGCCGACTGTCCGATCCAGCGATTTGCACATCTCCCGCAAGAGTACGGTATAGCTCTCCGCCATGCGGCGTGCGGTTTCCTCATGAAACAAATCCGTTGCATATTCCAGTTGAAGCTCGATCTCTGACTCCCGTTCTACCGCTTCCAGAGTCAGGTCGAACTTGCTCGTTCCTGCCTCGAACGGAATTTCGCCAAAGACGATATCTCCGGCTTTCATCACCTCACGGTCCATATTTTGCAAAATAAACATAACGTCAAACAAAGGATTTCGGCTTCTGTCCCCGTCTGCCTTCAGTCCTTCGACCAGATCCTCGAAAGGATAGGTCTGGCGCGAAAGCGCCTCAACGACATGGTTATGCAGCTCCGTCAAATAACCCCGTACCGTCTTGTCTCTTGCCGGCCCAGTCCGCAGTGCCAGTGTATTGACGAACATACCGATCATGCCATGTGTATCGGCATGTTCTCTGCCGGCGGCGGGAGTGCCAACAATGACCTCAGCCTGTCCGCTGTATTTCGCAAGCATTGCGGCATATGCACCCAGCAGCACTGTATATAGCGTCATCTTTGCTTCCCGCGCCAGCTTTCGCGCCTCTGCCGTGGTCACTGCATCCAGGCGGAACAAATGGCGGCGGCCTTTATAGCTCGGCAGAGATGGACGCGGCCGATCACTAGGCAGCTCCAGAACAGGAAGCTTACCTTCGAAGACATTCATCCAGTAACGCTCATGCTCCCCATTAGCGGCATTTGCAAATTCGCTTTCCTGCCATACCGCATAATCACTGTACTGAATGAAAAGCTCCGGCAGTGACTGTCCGGCATACAGACGCGAAAGCTCTTTGACCAGCAAACCGGAGGAAACACCATCCGTTATAATATGATGAATATCCAGCAGCAGCAGATGATCTTCCTCATTCAACTGCAGCAGCCCTGCTCGCAATAGCGGCAGCTTATCCAGCTTGAACGGACGCTGGAAAATCTTCATCAGCCTTGTTACCCCGGCAGCGTCCGTGATGACGTCCTGCTGTTCCCACAGTTCTTCGTCCCCGGCTAACAAAGAGAGATCCAGAACCTCCAGCTTGAATTCATACGGCGGATGAACCATTTGCCTGAACTCGTCCTTGGTCAGATGGAAGCTTGTCCGCAAACTTTCGTGACGGCTGATTAGTGCTGTAAAGGCATCTTCCAGCCGAACTGCATCCAGTTTGCCCTGCAAGCGGAGCACGAACGGCACATGATACATCGTGGCTTCTCCGGCCAGCATCTGCATCATATATTGGCGGCGCTGGGCGCGAGACATCGGATACCACTCTCGGCGCTTTGCCTTCGGGATGGGATGAACTCCCGGATCGCCTCCCGCATCAGCACCATCTCGATCCTTCAGCCAAGCTGCCATTTCCGCAATAGAGGTGAGCTCGAATATCAGGCTGAGCGGAACAGCAGCGCCAGTCGCCTGCTGCAGCTTGCCTGCCAGCACGGCAGCCTTCAAGGAATGACCGCCAACCTCGAAGAAGTCGTCGTGAATCCCAAATGTTCCAGCCGATTCGCCCAGTACTTCCTCCCAAATGGCGGAGATTCGTTCTTCCATCACGTCTCGCGGAAGCTCTGTATTTTCCTGTTCCCGTTGCCCGAATAACGGCTCCGGCAGCGCGCGCCGGTCTACTTTCCCGTTCGGTGTCAGCGGTATCACGTCAATCGACGCAATATAGGCCGGAATCATCGCCTCTGGCAGCTTGTCTTTCAGCTTTCTTCGCCATTCACGAGAAGGGAGCTTCTCAGAAGCGACCACATAGGCGCACAGCTCCTTGTCGCCGGTTGTCCCCTCGCGGACAACCACTACCGCATCCTCCACCTCGGGAAGGGAAATCAATTGTGAACGGACCTCATTCATTTCAATCCGCACACCTCTGATTTTCACCTGCTGGTCGGCCCGGTCCACATACATGGCGTTGCCGTCCGGCAGCCACTTCGCGATATCCCCGGTGCGATACATGACTCGGCCTTCACTGTATGGATGCGGCACAAATCGTTCGGCTGTCATCTCCGGCTTGTTCACATAACCATCAGCCAGACCGCTTCCGGCAATGTACAGCTCCCCGGCGGCACCAACAGGGGCAAGCTGAGCGCCATAGCCAAATATAAAAATCTCGACATTGTGCATCGGTCCGCCAATCGGCACATAGCCGCCCTGATAAGCGCCTGGCTTATAGGCATACATATTGGAGCAGACCGTCGCCTCTGTCGGGCCATAGCCGTTAATAATCTGAATCTTGGGATTAAGCTTCGTATACAGCTCTAGCGTATCGTCTTTAATCGGCTCCACTCCAACGAGCATTTTGTCCAGCGTAATCTTGGCAGCCGATTGCTCCAATAGCCGCGCAACCTCTCTCAGCAAAGACGGCGGCAAATAGGCGAATGTAATCCTCTCTTCCGTAATCACCTCAGCCATCCGCCGCGGATCAAGCAATTTCGGCTCCGGATAAAGCACGGTGCAAGCCCCGAACATTAGCGGCATAAACAGCTCCGCTACGCTGACATCAAACGAGATATTGGTCAGACTGAGACATCTGTCTCCCAGGCCATATTGCCCTTCGAAAAATGTTCGGAGCGAATGTCCGAAATTGTAAAAGCTGCGATGCGGCACAATTACGCCCTTCGGTTGACCTGTAGAGCCGGAGGTATAAATGACATACATCGGATATGCGGCATCTTGCGGTATTGTGTTAGCCGCTTCGTCTCCCCCGGAGAACAGCGTTTCATCCCCAATGTCTAGCACCTGCAAGGCAACCGGCATTATAGCCTCGGTATCAGGGCGCGCACCGTCGGTGAATACCAGCTTCGCACCGCTGTCCTCCAGCATATAGCGAATTCGCTCCTCGGGATAATGCGGATCTACGGGCATATAAGCGCCCCCCGCTTTCATAACAGCAAGCATAGCAGTCAGCATGGGGATGGAGCGCTCTGCCATGATACCGACTACACTGCCGCGTCCCACACCTTTGGCGCGTAAGGTTACCGCCAGGTTATCGGTGCGGCGATCCAGCTCAAGGTAAGTCAGAGACTCACCTCCGCAAGATACGGCTGGCAGGTCAGGAACAGACGCCGCCTGTTCCTTGAAGCAATCATGCAGACAGCGAGCCGGCGGAAAGTCCGCTTCGCGCCTCCCCAGTGCCAGCATATGAAGACGCTCCTCCTCCGTCAGCATTTCCGCTTCGCCGAGCCGGGTGTCGGGGCGGAGGGTCACGCTGCGCAGCAGCTGTATATAGTGCCGTATGAACCGCTCCGCTGTCTCACGGTGAAACAGATCGGCGCAATATTCAACGACAAGCCTCAATTCCTCACCATTCTCCACCGCCTGAATCATCAAATCGTATTTGGCCGTACCATGCTCAAAGCGCTGGTGGCGATAGGACAATCCTTCTGACGAAGCTTTTGGAATACCCAGGTTCTGCATGATGAACATCGTGTCAAATAGCGGACTGCGGCTGGCGTCCCTTCTGTCTATCCACTGTGCAATTTCCTCGAATGGATAATCGGCATGGGCGTAAGCCCCTGTAGCGATCTCTTTCACTTCGGACAAAAAAGCGCTGAATGACTTGTCGGCGCGCGGGTAAGCGCGCAGTACCAGCGTGCCGGTGAACATGCCTGTGATGGCTTCCAGCTCAGGTCTGTTCCGTCCCGCAATCGGCGTACCTACAGCAATGTCTTCAGCTCCGGTATAGTGCGCGAGGAACGTATAATACGCCGATAGCAGCACCATAAACGGAGTCGCGCCGCGTTCGGCAGCAAGGCTGCGCACAGCCGTAGCCAATCCGGACTCGACGTACACATCAAACGTTTCGCCGTGATTGCTTTTGACAGGCGGACGCTTGACATCAGTCGGAAGCTCCAGCGTTGGCCAATCCCCTTGGCATTGCTCGCGCCAATACAGTTCGGCGTTCTCAGAAAGCGGCTTTCTTTCCTGCCATACTGCATAATCCTTGTGCTGCAGCGTCAGGGGCGGCAAGGAACCGCCCTGATATAAAGTCATCAGATCAGACAAAAGAATGCCCGCAGACATACCGTCGGATGCAATATGATGCATATCAAGAAACAGCACATGGCGCTCTGGTCCCAGCGTCAGCAAGGCTGCGCGAAGCAGCGGAGCCGTATCTAGGCTGAACGGCTGGAATAAGCTTTGCAGTACGCCGTCCGCATCAGCTTCATCGACTTCTATCGTAAGCAGGCGGAAAGGAATAACGTCGTGAATAAGCTGCCTGATCTCTCCGTCCATGACATGGAAGGTGGTGCGGAGACTCTCATGACGCTCTATAATGGCTTGCAGGACAGCCTCCAGCCGCTCTGTATCAATAGCCCCGTCCAAGTACAGCAATTCAGGTAAATTGTAGCTGCGATCATCTGGTACTGCTTGCTGCTGCAAATACATGCGTTTCTGCGGGGATGTCACCGGGTAGTGCTCTTGCAGATCTGCCTTTGGAATCGGCTCCAGCCGTTCGGTGGAAAAAGAGTATGAAGCTTGGTCATTCAACGGCCCGCCATGTCCGCCGTTCCCAACGTTCACTCCTTGTTCATTGCACGGGACGTTCGTTTTCTGCACGGTTGCTGCGCTGCTCTCCTTAACCCGCCGCTCGATTAGGGCGGTAAACGAAGGCAGATCACTATGCCCCAGCAAATCTGCTGCCTGCACGCGAACACCTGTGAGCTCGCTAAGACGATTTACAATTTTGAGCGCAATAATGGAATCTCCGCCAAGCTCATAAAAGTCTGCATACGCTGGCAATTCGTCATAACCAAGCAGCTCTCCCCAGACATCTGCGACACGCTGCTCCCATTCCAGGCCGGAACGCTCTCCGGTTAATGCAACACCGCGCCGCTGACTCGTTTTCCCTTCAATCTGTCCCAGCGCAGCTTGCCATCTGGCAAACGTCTCATTCATTTCTTGTTGAAGTTCCGCTGGAATATCCCCAGTGAGCGAATCTCTGCTCCAGACCGAGAACGGTGTATGAAGCACCGATCCACAGCTTGCTTCCTCGACCCAGCAATGGTGAGAATCGAACGGATAAGTCGGAAGCGCCAGCCGCTGCCGGCGTTGTCCCCGATAGATCGCCTGCCAGTTGATCTCGTCTCCGTCCACGTAACGTTGGGCCAATTCCAGCACTTTCATTTCCCGTTCATCTGGTAGAGGCTGCTTATTCCCATCCACAGCCTGTTCGACTTTCCCAAAGCGCACGCTCGGCGGCGTTAGGTTGGTAAGATTGGTAATGCCGTTTTCAACTGTGGCATCCAAGGTCTGAACAAGATCTTCCCAGCTATTAACCGCAATCGCCAGGCGATACCGATGGGCCCCCCGCCCGACAGCCAGGGTGTAGCAAAGGTCAGCGAGGCTATTGCTTTCATCGCCATGCTGCTGAGTCCAGTCCCGCATCTGCAGCACTAATCGCTCCAGCGCCGTCATACTATGCGCGGACAAGCAGAACAGCTCTGCTCTGTCCGATAGACTTGATGGCTTCCTGCCAGGAGCCTCCTCCAGCACAACATGGCAATTCGTCCCGCTCATGCCGAACGCGCTCACTCCGCATCTTCTTGCTTCGCCGTCTGTCTCCCACGGCGTCAATTCGTCATTGACATAGACGGGCGAATCTATAAACGGAATGTTGCGGTTTGGTGAACGGTAATGAAGACTTGGCGGGAGCTGCTTATGAGCAAGCGACAGGACTGCCTTGAGCAGCCCAGCAATACCGGCGGCATGGTCGAGATGACCGATATTTGTCTTCAGCGAGCCGATGGCACAAAATCCCCGTTTATCGGTATATCGCCGGAAGGCGCGTGTAAGCCCGTCGATTTCGATGGGATCGCCAAGCGAGGTTCCTGTACCGTGCGCCTCTATATACGTAACCGTCTCGGGGTCAATATCCGCATCCTGCCAGGCGCGCGCAATAACATCCTCCTGTGCGAGGGCGTTTGGGGCGGTAATGCCGACCGAGCTGCCGTCCTGATTCATTGCACTGCCTTTGATGACGGCATAAATAGGGTCACCGTCCTCCTGCGCGCGGGCCAGCGGCTTCAGCAGCAGCGCAATCACGCCGTCGCCGATACCCGTTCCGTCTGCCGAGTCGTCGAACGTTCTGGCTCTGTTGTCACTTGACTCAATGCCAAGCCTTATACCCGTATCCAGCGGCAGCACGTTAATTTTGACGCTGCCAGCTATCGCGGTCTCGCATTCGCCGCTGCGGATCGATTGGCATGCCTGATGGACCGCTACGAGCGAGGAGGAGCAGGCGGTATCGATGCTGATTGCAGGTCCGCGCAGATTAAGCAAATACGAAATCCGGCTCGGTATCATGGAACTAAGATTGCCGGGAGCCGCCATGGATAAGGCGTCCGGGTCCAGCGCTTCAATGATCCGCTTGTAATCATGCAGCGCGTCCCCGTTATAGCCGACAAAGACGCCAGTGCGCGAACCATGCAGCGCCTCTCCGCCATACCCCG
Organism: Paenibacillus radicis (ex Gao et al. 2016); assembly: GCF_014641555.1. Classification (GTDB taxonomy): domain Bacteria; phylum Bacillota; class Bacilli; order Paenibacillales; family Paenibacillaceae; genus Pristimantibacillus; species Pristimantibacillus radicis. The sequence continues at coordinate 322,368 of NZ_BMHY01000004.1, read as the reverse complement.
CATTCTCAATCGCTCCCCAGGCTGTCTGTAAGAACAGGCGCTGCGCGGGACTCATTAGCGAGGCTTCCTTGGGCGAAAGCCGGAAAAAAGAATAGTCAAAACCTGAAATATCTTCGATATACGCCCCGTCAAAAAAGGAGACAGAGCCGTATTGCGCCTCCATACGACGCAAATACGGCTTCAATTCCTCCTTGCGGGAATCCGGAAAACCGGCTACCAGATCTTGACCGCTTCGTAGAAGCTCCCAGAAGGCTTCGTGCGATTCTGCGCGCGGCAGCTTGGCGGATATCCCGATAATCGCAATATCCTTGAGGGAAACATTGGAGACAGAGCCCCCGCTCCGCTCCTTCTTCCTTGAGGTCTCTTTTTTGGTATCTAGCAAATCCAGTTGAAACATGCCGTCTCCCCCCTAGCTAGTAATAGAATCACTGAAGACCTGTTGTTTTCCCGCCCGTTTGCCGCTTCCCCGCAGCAGCAGTAACACATGAGCCGCGATGCCAAGTCCGCTGATCAGCGTTATTGATCCGAGCGTACCGGATTGCCAATCGCCTGCCCATTGCTGGACGATATACAAGGTGCCTGTGCTGCACACATGGGCCGCAAGCGAGCCCCAAAGCGAACGGGAGCCGGCACGAACGGCACCGTAAATAATCGCGCCCAGTGCCGCAAATGCGCCAATCGTCACATTCATAAATACTGCACCGAACATTACCGCTTGGAGCAGAACTGTCAACGGAACCGAAAGACGCTGACGCAGCGTGTGAAACAGCATACCTCTAAACAGCCATTCCTCCAGCAAGGATCCCAGCAGCAAGCTGCCAAGAACAAAAATAATCAGGCTGCCGCCGGCTACAAAAGCGACCAGATCCGAAATGGCCGGAAAAGCAGCTTGTATCCATGGAAGACGGGTAAACGAGGCGATGAACAAGCCGAGCCAGACTCCTGTTCCTGCAGAAAGCAGCATCGATCCGCCACGCGCAGGAGAAAATCCCAAGTCCCTTAGCGAAATTTTTTGCCAGCGCAGCAGCGGAAGATAGAGCGCCAGCACGATAATATTGGATACAATCAACACAATGCCGGAATTGCTCCCGATCCAGTCCTTCAATCCGGGATCGCTGATCCAGTTGTAAAGCGCTTGATTAACAAGCATCACAATTGCTGCATAAATGACTAAATATAAGAGGCTATTTCCCGCTATTCGCAGTCCCTTCACGCCGACTTCACCGCCTCAGAAGGCGGCCGCGTGGAAATTGAAGAGCGATGCTTAACCGCAAGGAATATGCCCAATGTAATCATAGCGGCCGCCACAGCCATCACGATGGACATCACGCTGATGTCTGTCGTTTTCGGCCCGTAATGCCACAATAGATACTGACTGCCTTGACAAGCAATTTGCGCGGCAATTGGTGCCCAGATGGATTTAAACCAGACATACAGCAGCGCAAAAATAACAGCACCGAGAAAACCGTATAGCGATAGCGGAATGTCTCCGAAGAAAAACAACGCTCCGTACAACACGCCCTGAATCACAATAGCGATCCAAACCGGGAGTACGCGTTTGAATGTATTCATTAAAATGCCTCGGAACAACGTCTCCTTGTAAATATTTCCGAGAATCAGGAAAATCAGAAATACGTACCATTCCGCACGGTTCAGGTAATCAAACAATTCGCGGAACTTATACTGGTCCGATGCAATGGCGGGAAGCCGGGAGAAAGCGACTGTAAACAGGCCGGCGCCAAGTCCGATCCATAAAGCGATCGCCACCGATTTGCCGCTCATCACGCGAAACTTAGCTGCCTTAAACAAATTCTCTTTGAATAGGAACCTCCAAGCCAGCACCATGAGCGGTAAACCCACCAGATCATTTAAAATAATGACGGTTACAGTGTTCTGTTCAAACCAGGTGCTTCTGGGGTACACATAATCGAAAAATAATGTCGTCGCCGTGAAAAACCATGCAAAATACAGACCGATAACAACGGCTGCCCGAGCCAGCATCATTCCCCATGCCTTCATACAGTCAGACCCCCTTTTGTGCTGCCGTTAGCCTGTTCGCCGATGCCGCCATTTCCGGAGGTCCGCCAGACATAGACGGAGCCTCCTATCAATGCAATAAGACAGAGCGCTGTAATGATATACAGCCAAATATCGCCCAGCCTGCCAAACCATTCGTAGAATCCGATGTATTTAAATAGAAAAATTGTGCTCATGGCCGTATTCTGTACGAGAATCGGTGCCCACAGCGACCCGGTACGCAAATACAAGACCCCATAAATCAGACCCGAGCCGATGCTGATGACCGAAAGTGCTGCGCTTGGCTGGAAGTAGGCGTAAGCCCCTGCTTGCAGTACCAACGCTGCATATACCGGCATCACCCTGCGAAGCTCCCTAAAAATCAGGCCCCTGAACAATATTTCTTCAAATGCGGGACCAATCAAACCGGCGCCGAGAATGACGTACCAGATGGAATCTCCCCTGATCAGATCGTCGACCAGTGCAGGAATGGATGGAAATTGTTTCGCAATATCGTCAATGACGATCAGCCCGATGCTGAATAGGCTTCCGGCAAGACCAAGGGCAATCATCAGCAAGACGCGCGAGGCACTAAGCCGTCTGAAACCTGCTGCGCGGAACAGATTTTTATCCTCTTGGGGCCAGATCCAGCCTTTGATACGAAAAATAATCAAGTACACCAGTGTAATCAGCGTGAACAGAACGACCATAAACATGGCCGGGTTAACATCCAGAAACTTGGCGAAGTTCTGCGTCGCTTCGTAATTGTAAGTAGAACGGAGCAGATAGAGCAGCGCATAAAAGACCCCGAGATAGAGCGCAATATTCCCTATCATGATCAACACTTTTTTCACAGCAAAGCTCCTTTCTTCCTTCTGTCAGTTCTGTTAGATGTATTCTAGGGCAGGGCGCAGCTCGGTCTGGGACTTGCTACTCCCTTGAGGCTGCACTGTCTGCTGCAGCGCGATACTGCTCAACTACGCTCGACAGCAGCTCCAGATAAGCGGAAGCCCACTCCAGTACTGCATTCTTGCTGAGGCGCCGAGCGTTGTACGCCCATACCCCGCCAAGCTCTGCCCCTTCCACCCCGCTTAGTGAAGCAGCGCCATTCATATACAGTACAACATCGAATCGTTCCAGCAGGGTCTCCTGCTCTTGGAAGCCATGCCGGACTGCTCCAGCAAACAGCGGGAACAAGGTAAATCCGGCGTCGGATTGCGGCTGCTTTTTGATTTGCCTTGCGCTATAACATTCTCCGGCGCTCACTCGCTTGGCAGCATGGTGCAGCAGCGTATCAAAATTACGCACCTCCACAAAGTCGATTTCTTTCGGGGCAATCAGCCCGTTATCCGTCATTGCTGGCAGTACAAGCCGGCTGATGCCAGACTCGCCGCGCCAGAAGTACAGATATACGGCATAAGCCAAAGCTTCAACGGTCACCGAACGGGATGCTGCGAGTTCAGCAAGCTCTTGCGCAACCGTCCTATCCACTTTGAACTGAACGCTGCCGGTCCGCTCTGTGGTATAGCTGCTATTAATACAGTCGTCTGCTAACGGCAGGCCGCCCCAGCTCCAGCTTGCGAGCTCGCGATTTCTCGATTCCAGATAGTTCGCGAGTGATCGTATCGTCGGATAGGTGAACAAGTCTGTCACACCGAGGGTACCCGGGTACAGGTCCTCCAGCCGTTGATGCACTCTCACCAGAAGCAGTGAGTCTCCCCCCACATCGAAGAAACGATGATGAATGCCAAAGTCGTCCCGTTGCAGAATTTCGCGCCATACGGCAGTAATCGCCATCTCGATATCGCTTGCCGCTTCGACGACCAGTGTGCTGCTGTCTGAATCAGGCTTTGGCTCCGGCAGCGCCTTTCGGTCGATTTTACCGTTTATAGACAGGGGTATGACTGGCAGCTCGATCACAGTTGAAGGAACCATATAATCCGGCAAACGCCGCGCTGCAAAATCCCGAAGTTCCTGATGATCTACAGGTTCGGAGCCAACGATGTATGCGCATAAGGATTCGCTTCCGTTTGCATGGTTCCGCTTCATGACCACTGCTTCTGCTACCGCCGGATGATGAAGCAGCACTTGCTCGATTTCCCCGCATTCGATGCGCTGCCCTCTTATTTTCACCTGATGGTCGATTCGGCCCAAATATTCAATTGTTCCGTCAGGCAGCCATCTGGCAAGGTCTCCTGTCCGATACATCAGACTGCCCGCCGCATACGGGTTATCAACGAACTTTTCTGCTGTCAAATCAGGCTGTCCAATATAACCTCGTGCGAGGCCCGCGCCGGATATGCATAGTTCCCCGGCAATGCCGACAGGCTGGAGCTTCCCTCCTTCGCTCATGATATAAAGGGAGGTGTTGTCGATTGGCTTGCCAATCGGCACTTGAATGGGAATATCACCATCTGAGCAATCGTAATAGGTTACATCCACCGTCGCCTCAGTTGGTCCATACAAGTTCACAAGCCTGGTATCGCATGGACTTCCGATTCGCTCGCGGAACCGCTGCACCTGATCGGCAGTCAGCGCTTCGCCGCTGGCGAACACATGCCGCAGGCTCTCTAGTCTGGCTTCGCCGCGCAATAAGCCGGGATGCTCCAGAAACAAATGCAGCATGGAGGGTACAAAATGCATCGTCGTTACGCCATACCGAACTATCGTATCCATCATGAGTGCAGGGTTCTTCTCGCCTCCCGGAGGCAACAGAACCAGCTTGGCTCCCGCAAAGCTCCACCAGAACAGCTCCCAGACCGATACGTCGAAGGTAATCGGTGTTTTTTGTAAAATAACTCCGCTCGCGTCCAGTCCGTATTGCTTCTGCATCCAACCGATCCGGTTGACGACCGAATGATGCTCGATCATGACGCCTTTCGGCAGTCCAGTCGATCCTGATGTATACAGTACATAAGCAAGCGAGCGTGAATCATGCAGCTTCTCCACAGGGGAATCGTCCTGCTCCTGCGACAATGCTTCATGAACGTCTATACATGGTACAAGCGTCTCCAATCCTTCCGGGCCCTTACCCTTTGTCAGGACAAGCTTGGCTCCGGAATTGTCCAGCATGTAGCGGATTCGCTCCGTCGGTAAGCCCGGCGCAACAGGTACATAAGCTCCACCCGCCTTCAGCACACCAAAGATGGCAATCATCATCTTCAGACTGCGATCCATGACGACGGCTACGCGCTCTTCCCGTTTGACGCCTTGCTTTCTGATCGCCTGCGCCATCCGGTTCGACCTCTGGTTCAATTCCGCATACGTCAGTTCTCCATCCTCAGCCATAACCGCAACGGCCTGTGGTGTCTGTGCTGCTTGTCTTTCGAGATATATTTCTATCGTATCGCCGCTTGCATACGGCGCAGCTGTACGATTGAATTGTCGGCTCATCATTTCCGCCGTCTTGTCGTCAAGCAGTCCGATCTTTCCAAGCGGTATCTCGGGCTCAGCCAGTGCAAGACTGATAATACGGACATACCAATCAGCCATTCTGCGTATGCTGTCTTCATTAAACAGTGCTGTCGCATATTCGATCGTCAAGGCTGTGCCCTTGGCGCCCTGATCTGCAATCTCAAACGTCAAGTCCAGCTTCGAAACGCGATTATCCGGCACCTGCACTTCGAATTGCAAGGCGTCCGCTGCCGTCTGTCCGGACTCCATATGCTGCATGACAAACATCGTATCAAACAGCGGATTGCGGCTCAGATCACGCGGCACATCCAGCATCGTCACCATGTGTTCGAAGGGGAGCAAGCTATTGTCCAACGCCGCAAGCATCGTTTCTTTGATCTGTCCGGCAAAGTCTCTAAACGGCAGTTCGCCGGATGGCCCGCTGCGAATCGGAAGCGTATTGACTAACATCCCAACCAGAGACTCTGTTGCAGGATGGAAGCGGCCAGCAATCGGCGTACCTGCAATAAGATCGTCCTGCCCCGTTATCAGATGCAATAACGTATGGTAAGCAGCAAGCCAGATATGGAATGGCGTAACGCCCCATTGCTCTGCCGCACTGCCCATTGCCTGGATAAGGTCCGCCGAAATCGGCAGTGCAAGCTTAGCGCCTTCGAAGCTTTGTTCGGGCGGCCGCGAATAATCGGTCGGTAATTGCAGCACAGGAAGCGTACCGGCTAGCCGGGATGCCCAATATTGCTCCTGCTGCACTCTCGCCTCCGAAGCCATCCACTCCTGCTGCCACACGGCTGCATCCTTATACATGATTGGTAATGGCTGCAAGGCTCCGCCGCGATACAGCTGCTCGAAATCGCCCGCCATGACGTTCATGGATACACCGTCCGTGACGATATGATGAATGTCTAGCAGCAGCGTATGCCGGCTTTCGCCGTCCGTCGCAAGAAATGCCCGAACTAACGGAGCCTTTCTTAAATCGAACGGACGGACGACCGTACGCGCAAATGTATTCACATCTGCTGCATCCAGCAACACATGCTTGGAGAGTTCAAACGTAACGCGATCATGAACACGCTGTATTGGCTTGCCGTCTATCCATTCAAAGCTGGTGCGCAGCGGTTCATGGCGGTCAATCAGTCCTTGAATCGCCCCGCGAAGCCTGTCCTGATCCAGCTCTCCCCTGAGATTCAGAGCAAGCGGGAGATTGTAGGCTGTGCTGCCCGGGTAGAGCTGCTGCAGCACAAAGAGTCTGTTCTGCGCGAGAGACAATGGATAGAACGGCCGGTCTGCCGCTCGGGTAATAATCGCGGGCCGATCACGATTAGGCGGCGCGTTGTCGATGCGAACCGCCATTTCCCTAAGCAAGGGGGCGCCGAACACATCCTTCATCGCAAACGCCGTTCCATAACGCTGCTCGATCAAGCCCGCAAGCTGTGCGGCACGCAAGGAATGGCCGCCTAATTGGAAGAAATGAGCGTCTCTTCCGAGTGTCGCTTGAGTGTCCGGCTCGCTGGCGTTCAGACCGAGCACGATCCGCCAAAGCTCAGCCAGCTGCTGCTCTGTTGGCGTAGCCAGTGCCTCGCCGCCGCAAGCCAATGAAGCAGCGAATTGCGGCTGCGGCAGGCCGCTTCGGTCGACTTTGCCGCTCGGGCTAAGAGGAAACGCTTCCATCGCAATAAAATACGAAGGAACCATGTACTCCGGCAGCAGCCCTTGAAGCGCAGTCCGAAGGCTGCCTTCCTGCGGTATTTCACCGTCCGCTGTCACGAGATATGCGCATAGCGCAGGCTCTCCCGCAGAGTCTGTCACCGTCTTTACTACCGCATCGAGGACTTCGGCCTGCAAGAGAAGCGCGTGCTCGATCTCGCCGCATTCGATGCGGAGACCGCGCAGCTTGACCTGATGGTCGAAGCGGCCCAAATATTCAATATTACCGTCTGGCAGCCACCTTGCGCGATCGCCAGTCCGGTACAGCTTTTCCCCTGCGGTAAACGGATTTGGAACAAAGCTCTGCTCGGTTAACTCCGGCTTGTTGTGATATCCTCGCGCAAGACCGGCACCCGCAATGCACAGCTCTCCGGACACACCGATCGGCTGCGGTCTCATCCTCTCATCCACGATGTAGAGCCGGATGTTATGAATTGGCTTGCCAATTGGAATTGTACCTGCTTGAACGTCCGGACAATCATAATAGCTGACATCGACCGTTGCTTCCGTCGGACCGTACAGATTAATGAGTCGGCCCCCGCTACCGCCGCGATCCATCAGGCTGTAAAAGCCTGCAACATGACGGGGCTTGAGGGCTTCGCCGCTCGCAAAGACGTATCGCAGGGAAGAAAGCTCGCCGCCTCTTCCCCTGTCCGCAGCATAGGGCAAAAAGACGCCCAGCATTGACGGCACAAAGTGCATTACCGTTACCGCCTGCTCTTTAATGGTGCGCAGCAGGAGCGACGGCTCCTTCTCCCCGCCCGGCTCCAGCAAATAAAGCGAGGCGCCAGCAAAGCTCCACCAGAACAGCTCCCATACCGAAACATCGAACGTAACCGGTGTTTTTTGCAAAATAACGTCGTGCTCATTCAGCGGATACGCTGTCTGAATCCAGTTCAGCCTGTTGATTACCGCGCGGTGCTCCACCATAACGCCTTTGGGCTTGCCGGTGGAGCCTGACGTATAAATGACATACGCCAAATGCTCGGGGCCAGCTTCAAACGACAGGTCGACTTTCCCTGCGCCCATTGATAACTCCGATGCAGCAGCAAGGTCATCCAAATTAAGCGTTTCGCCCTGGAAGTACGGGAGCGTAGGAATCCACTTGGCTCCCGACAGAAGCAGCTTGGCTCCGCTATCCTCCAGAATGCTTCGGATCCGCTCTGGCGGATGCTCCGGATCGATTGGCAAATAGGCCCCGCCCGCTTTAAGCACTGCCATGATCGTAATCATCATAGACAATGAGCGTTGAGCAGCAATCGGCACAATCGTTTCGATGGCAACTCCCTTGCTCCTTAGCACGGCAGCCATGCGGTCGGCACGGTCATTCAGTTCCTCGTAGGTCAGCGTGCCTTCGGCTGACCGTACTGCCGTCCGGTTCGGCCACCGCCTTGCGGACTCGGCGAACCACCCATGAATCGTTTTATCCGACGGGTATGAATTCTCGGTCTCATTCCATGCTGCAAAAGCGTCTGCTTCGACAAGCGTTGTCATGACGACATCGCCACAGAGCAGGTCAGGACTGGCTGCCATTTGCTCCAAAATGTAAAGCAGCCGCGCTGCCAGCCGTTCCATTGTATCGCTTTGAAATAATCCCGTATTATACTCTAATTCTCCTCTTAGACCGCTTTCCCCATCGCTATACAGATCAAGCTTGAAGTCGAGCTTGGATATTCCGTGGCTGACGGGCAGAGGCTCCATGCTCCAGCCGTTCCCGTGTACCGCCAATTTCTCATCTTCGAACTGATTGTGAAGAATCAGCATCGTATCGAATAACGGGTTGCGCGTTGGATCATGGTGTTCCCCGGCTGCCTCCATCATGTGCTCAAAACTGACTTCGCCATGATTATAGGCAGCTAACAAACGCCCATGGGTCTCACCGACCAACGCCGTAACCGGCATTTCATCCGCTATCTGCATCCCTATCGGCAGGAATTGATTGAACATCCCGATCATTTGCTCCGTGTCAGGATGTACCCGGCCTGCTGCCAAAGAACCGATTACAAATTCCGACTGATGGGCTGTTCCCTTGAGCAACAGCGCATAAGCCGCAAAGAGCAGACTGTTCAAGCTCGCCTCGGCGTGTGCAGCTGTCTCTTTCAACCGCGCGGCGAGTGCTGCCGGAATGTGGAAGGTGTACGTATCACCAGCAAACGTCTGGCGGTCGCCGCGCGGCAGATCCAGCGGCATATCGAGCGGAGCGGGTAGTTTTGCAAGCTGCTCCCTCCAAAAGGCCTGACTTGCTTTATCACGCTCCGAGCCGGACTGCTGCTCCAGCCAATTGGCATAATCCTTGTAGTGAAGAGCTAGCGGCGCAAGCTCCGCTCCTTCGATAAAAGCAGCCAAATCCTCCAGCAGGAGCTTGACGGATATGCCGTCCGAAGCGATGTGGTGGATGTTGAACAGTAGATAGACCTCCGCTTCTTCTGAAGCAGCCCGGCAATAGCATGCAGCAAGCAGCGGTGCTGCGGCAAGCTCAAGCGGCTGGAAAAACTGTTTCATGCATTCCAGCAGCGGTGTCTCCGTCAGTTCCGCTCTTTGCAGGACAAAGGCGGCCGAATCGTGTGCGGTCTGGACTGGGATGCCGTCGATCCAATGATAGGAGGTCCGCAGCGGCTCATGCCGGTCGATCAGCTTCTGAAGTGCTGGCTCGATTCTGCTCTCATCCACCGCACCCGTTAGTTTAAGCACAAGCGGAATATGGTAAGTGAGTCCGATATTCGCCATGCTTTCTGCCAAAAACATGCGCCGCTGTTGCGGACTGAGCGGATAGGAGGCGGCTTTAGGCGCATTTCTAATAGGCTCGTATGCTTCCTTTGCAGCCTTGTCGATCCAGGCCGCCTGCTCTCTGACTGTCGGCAGCTTGAAAATTTCCTGAAGCGGCATGCGTACCCCGCAATGTTTGTAGATGGCCGAGGTCAATGACGCTGCCTTCAGCGAATGGCCTCCATGCTCAAAAAAGTGGTCCAGCGCGCCGACTTTTTCTGCATGAAGCACTTCTTGCCACAATTCTGCGACAATGCTCTCAGTTTCTGTAGCTGGTGCTTCATGCTGGACTGTCCGCTCTGGAGCAGGCAGACTTTTTTTATCTACCTTGCCGCTTCCATTCAGCGGCAGCTTCTCCAGCAGTACAAAGGCGGATGGAATCATAAATGCAGGCAGCTTGCCTGTTAATTGGCTCTGAATGCTTGCCTGCCCCTCGGCTTGCTCCGCAACGATATAGGCAGATAAATACGGGGCACCATCATTCTCGATCAGCGTTACAAAAGCTTCCTTGACGCCCGCACACTCCAGCAGCCTGCTCTCGATTTCGCCTAGTTCAATCCGGTAACCACGCAGCTTGACCTGACTATCGATACGGTCCAGAAACTCCAGATTTCCATCAGGCAAGCGGCGCACGAGGTCGCCGGTTCTGTACACCGTTTCACCTTCGCGGAACGGATGCGGGCGAAATTTCGAAGCCGTCTGCTCCGGTAAATTGACATAGCCTGATGCGATACCGTCGCCCGCAATCCACAGCTCGCCAGGTACCCTGTCCGGTTGCAATCGGCCTTGTTCATTCAGCACAAGCGTCTCTGAACGCGCGATAGGCGCCCCGATTGGCACCGTAGCCTGAACTTGTTCGTCCCATGCTTCCATGATCGGATAGCAGGTAGCGAACACGGTCGTTTCTGTAGGTCCGTACACATGCAGCAGCACACCCGGTCCAAGTGCGCGGAGTGCTTTGCGGATATGCGGTACGGAAGCGCGCTCTCCGCCAAATAAAATGTGGCGTACGCCGCGCAGCGCCTCTAGCCCATGTTCAACCAGCGTATTGAACAGCGCCGTGGTCACAAAGAATACGGTAATGCCTTTATCTTCAATCAGCTCACTCAGCGACAGAACATCTGCAACTTGTTCCTCGCCAACCAGCGTCAGCTTCGCACCGTTCAACAGTGCTCCGTACACATCGAAGGTTGAACCATCGAAGGCATAATTCGAGAGCTGCAGCAGCGCATCATTTTCGGAAATCCTCACATAATCGGTATGGACGGCAATCCGGGACACATTGCGATGAGAGGTCATAATCCCTTTCGGCTTGCCTGTCGAGCCGGATGTATACATGATATAAGCGAGAGCATCACCAGAGCTGTCGTTATCCAGATTATGGCCGGACTCATTGATCCATCTCGTATTGAGTTCATCCAAGTTGACGACATCGATACGGTCACCCGCAGCTCGGGCGACCGTCTCCATCGTCACATCCGCAGCTAAGATCACCCGTGCTTCTGTATCCTGCAGCATAAACCTAATCCGCTCTTCGGGATATTGCGGATCAATCGGCACATAGACAGCTCCAGCCTTCAGCACGGCCAGTATCCCCGCAATCATATCCGGCGACCGCCGCAGCAGCAGAGCTACCTTCGCCCTCGGTGTGACGCCGCGGCTCACAAGTATACGCGCCAAACGGTTGGCACGTTCATTGAGCTCGCTGTAGGTATACGCCACATTGCCCATTTCAACGGCAATTTGCTGCGGGGTCTCCAGAACTTGCCGCTCAAACAGCCTGTGCAGTGACAGATCTTGTGTAGGCGCGGCAGATGAACGGCTCAACTGGAATAGCAGTGTCCGCTCTTGGTCATCCACAGGATCAAGCTCGCCAAGTGCCGCATGCGGCTGAGCGGCGACTGCCTGAGCTAGCGCTATATAATGCCGGGCCCACTGTGCAGCGGCTCGCTTATCGTACAAATTCAGCGCATACTCCAGCGAAAAGGCGATCCCTGCCCCCGTATCCACGCACTCCCAAGTCAGGTCGAACTTGACCGCTCCGCTGTCTATGGCTTGGCGGGTATAAACGATATCCTTGCTCCGCCATTCGGGTAGCTCCATGTTTTGCAGCGTAAACACCGAATCGAACAACGGATTCCGCCCGTATTCCCGCTTCACATTCGCCAGCTCCGCTATTTCTTCATAAGACACATCACCATTGCCGATTGCCGTCAGCGCCTCCCCATGGACCTGCTTCAGCCAATGGTCGAAACGCGTGTCACTTTGCCCGCGCAGGCGAATCGGAACCATGTTGACGAACATTCCAACCACGTTTTGCAGCTCTGGCCGCATCCGTCTGGCGGCTGCCGTACCGACTACGATATCGGATTCACCCGTATATTTCGCAAGCAGCGTATAGTAAATGGAGAGCAGAACGGTATATAGCGTTACTCCCTGACGTCTTGCTAATGCCCGCAGAGATTCGGCTAGCTCTGGCTCCAGCTCGAAGACCTCAACTGCCCCGCGATAGCTCGGTGTCTGCAGCCTTGGGTAAGAGGACGGAAGCGCTATAGACGGCACACCATCTCCGAAGATTTCTTGCCAGTAAAGCTTCTGCTTCTCCAGCCAGCCGCCGCTGCGGCCTGCTTCCTCCCATAGCGCAATATCCCCGCTATGAATGGACGATGGCTCAGCTACGTTCCCTTCATAAAATCTCGTAAGATCGGACATCAAAATGCCCATCGACGTGCCGTCCGTAATGATATGATGCATATTCAGCAGCAGTATGCTTGTCTCGCTCTCCCTGCGAATAAGCTCCATACGCAGCAGCGGTGCTTGTTCCAATGAAAACGGCTGTAAGAAGCTTTGCTGATGCAGCATCAGCTCCTGTGCCGTCCAGCCGCTTCCGTCAACCTCGACAAGCGGCAGCTCGGCCGCCTCGTCGAATCGCTGCATCACATGGTCTTCTTCTCTATAAAAGGACGTCCGCAGCGCCGGATGCCGATCGATCAGGCTCCGCCATGCCGAACGGAATCCTTCAATATCAAGCGGCCCCTTCACTTGAACCACAAAAGGCAGATGGTAGTTGAGCAGCCCCGGATTCAGCTCTTCCAATAGGAAAAGCCGCTTCTGAGCCAGTGTCGCCGGATAAACCTTCTGCTCTTCTGCTTTGGTTATCGGCGGAGCAACAGCTAAAGCGACGCTTGTGCCCTCCTCCACCTTTTGCTCCAGCAAAGCGGCCAGCGAACGGACTTTATCATGCAAGAAAAGCTCGGTAAGGGAAAGCTCGACGCCAAACGCCTCTTGCAGCCTAGCGGCGGCATAAGCCGCCTTAAGTGAATTTCCTCCATGTTCCAGAAAACCGTCCTCACGGTTTATATAGTCCTTCTTCAACACCTCACGCCAAATGGACATGATCCGCTGCTCCGTTTCCGAAGCTGGCTCCAGTCCGATATCCGAGCGCAGTGCAGCGCCGTCTTCCATATCACAAAACTCCAATGCGGCTGCTGCTTCCAGTACAGTCAGATCGTTAAGCACCTCCGCAAACTCGCCTTGGCGCAGCGCTTCTGCCAATACATAGCGTTGAATTTTGCCGGAGGTCGTCTTTGGAATTCGCCGAACGGGCACAACATAAGCAACGTCCAAGCCGGCTGATCCGTTCAATAATCTTCTCACCTCGGACATCAGCGGTACGAACCCGCTGACCTTCCCGCGATGCTGAATAAAAACGGCAATCTCATCCCGTTTGGTCGTATCATCCTGAACGGCGGCAATCGCCGTTTTCCCTAGCTCCGCCCCCTTCAGGACGCTGATCAACGCTTCCAGATCATGGGGGTACACATTTTGCCCGTTGACAAATATAACGTCCTTCATGCGGCCGGTAACATATAAACGCCCATCCAGCAGGAAACCCAGATCCCCCGTGTTCAGCCAACCGTCCGGAGAAAACATCTGCTTGTTTACATCAGGCCGCTTATAATAACCGCTTGTAACATTGCTTCCCCTAATATGAATAAGGCCAATACTGCCTGCTGCCGCAGCGTTCCCCGCTTCGTCGCAAATGCTCACCTCGCACTCTTCTACCGGGAATCCCAGCTCGACGATCTCAATTGAGGTGTGATCCTCATTATCGGCAATACGCACAGGTTGTCCGACAGCCAGCGATTGGCGCTCAAGCTTAACCGTGTTCAGGTGATCATCCGTTCCTGGGAACGTTACAGCCAGACTCGCTTCTGCAAGCCCGTACACGGGGAACATGCAATTTCCCTTTAACCCGTAAGGCTCCATCGCCTTCAGAAACTCGCGGCAATGGGCGGATGATATAGGCTCGGCCCCGTTAAAGATCAGCCTAACGCAAGACAAATCCCAATCCGCTGCGCCTTCCGGCTTCCAGTGCTGCTGAAAATGCACATAACCGAAATTTGGAGAAGAGAGGCATGTCACCCGATGCTTATGGGTAAGCTCCAGCCACTTCATTGGGTGAAGCACAAACGTCGAGGTCGGCAAGTGCAACTGATTCATGCCGCCATACAGTGGCGACAGATGAAAGCCGATAAGCCCCATATCATGCGTCAGCGGAAGCCAGCTTAGCGAAGAATCCCGCTCTGTAGACTTTGCACCGTGGATAATAGCGGCCATGTTCGACAACAGGTTGCCATGCGTCAGCATAACTCCCTTTGGGTCTCCTGTTGAGCCCGATGTGAACTGGATGAATGCCGTATCCGTCTCGGCTGCGTCATAGAGATCAGCCTCGGGGCAGCCTTCATCCGCAGCCGCCGTAAGCACCTCTGCAATCGGAACGCTGCTAGACTCCAGCCGGGTCAGCGTCTCTGCTTCGCCGTGCTTCAAAGCATAGCTTTGAATGCCTGGCCAAATCTCTACATCACAGAGAAATCTCGGGTCTTCCAGTTGCTTGCATACCTGAATCAGCTTGTTGCGCCCTTCGTCTGTGCGTGCCGCCGTTACAGGTACAGGGACAATGCCGCCAAGTACGCAAGCCCAGAAGAGAGTGATGAACCGTTCGTTATTTTCCGTCTGCATGACGGCAAAGTCGCCTGGCTCAACCCCACGCTGGCGCAGCAGATGGAGCACCCTTCTGGACAATGCAAGTAACTGGCCGTAGGATAAGTAGCGCTCCTCACCGTTTTCGCAAAATAAAATGCCTGCATCGTTTTCTTTATGTGCCAGCAATACACCAGACAAATTACGGATGGTTTTCATAGCCGGTCACACCGTTGTGGAATGCAGTTCTTGATAATGCTCCGTTACGATACGATTATGCTCGTCCATAATGACCACATGCGGACGATAGGTACGGGCTGCCGAATCCTCCATCATCGCGTAAGAAATAATAATGACGCGGTCGCCCGGCTGAACCAATCTGGCAGCGGCGCCGTTCAAACACACCATACCGGAGCCGCTTGGACCAGAGATGACATACGTCTCCAGCCTCGCTCCGTTATTTATATTGACCACTTGCACTTTTTCGTTCTCCAGGATGTTCGATGCATCCAAAATATCCTGATCAATAGTTATACTCCCTACGTAATTTAAATTAGCCTCTGTCACAACAGCGCGGTGAATTTTGGACTTGTGCATCTCTCTGAACATAAATACACTCTCCTTTTTGGAGTGGTTTGGAAAAAATACAAACGCAAGCCGAGAAGCAAAAAGCTGGAGCAATCAAGCCTTTCAAAGTGAATTTTTGTGCAAACACTTGCCAATGTAGCTGTTTGTTTGGAATAAGCAGGCTTATGAGCATGATCGTGGTGTTATTCATGTCATTGTGAGGGGTCAAGTTGACTAGCAAACTCATGTTTTTTGTGTGGAGTACTGCTGTTTGGGTAAGATCATGTTTTAAAACGAGGTTATGCGTATTAGGCAGGTTTAACTAGGTATAGCGGTGACGGGTTAAAGTGATGAAATGCAAGAAGAAGGAAATTTATTGAAGCATACCCTTATAGTAGTGCTATTCTATTACTTGCGATAGGGTGAAAATTATATAATAGAGGGGGAAAATCTTTTACTTTTTTTGATAAAATCTACCATAGATTGAGAGCCTTTTGCAAAAAAACACTCCCGCTCTTGCTTGAAACCAGCAATTTAACAAACAAAATCAGATTAAAAATTGAAATCTTGTAGCGGAGGGATTGGCGGCAGTAGCGGAGCGCTAGTTTACGGTCGCAGCGGTTCAAATAGCTTAGCGTATAGTATTTACTTGCAATGCCGATGTCAATGTAAGAGAGCTGTTTCGCTTTATTGCTGATGGAATCAGATTGGGCGGCCAACCCCCGGATATGCTCACGCACCTTGATCGATTTGAAGCTTAGTCCCTCGATTTTTTTGTAGATTTCCTCGTTGAGATGAATCGTATCGGGATCTAGCTGCCAGCGGTCGCAGAAGAAATAGAGGCTGTCGGAAGACTCGCGGTAGACGGAATGAGGCTTGGTCTGCAGCGCAATTTTGTACTTGTCGAAAAAACGGAGCAGATAGGTCGTATCCTCCCCCAGATGAAACTGTTCGTTGATCAAGCCGACTTCGTCCAGCAGCTTCCGGCGGAATACCATCGTGTTCAGTTGAAAAAAATTGCGCGTATGTGACAAGAACGCTTCAAACAATCCTTTTTCGAAAACAATCGTCTCTCCGTCATCCCATGTCTCGAACGTTGTTCGCATTGATTGCAGCCAGTACCGCTCAACCTCATTGTCGAAGTTATACGAGGTAATGTCCCCATGCTGTTCTACCCATAGCGCAAAGCTGATGTCAGCTTTCGTCAGGTCAAGTTTTCGCATACTGTCGGTCAAATGGCAAGGATACCATTCGTCATCGGAATCAAGAAACGCCACATATTCACCTTTCGCCGCCAGCATCCCCGTGTTCCGCGCACCGCCAGGTCCTTTTGCCCGTTCATTGCATACATAGCGGATTCGATCATCTTTGCGTGTCCATTCGCGAATTGCCTCTTCAGTATGATCGGTACTGCCGTCATCGACGACGATCAGCTCCCAGTTGGCGTAAGACTGATTCAAGATAGACCCGATCGCCCCGGAAATGATATTCGCACGATTGTACGTTGGCATGACAATACTTATTAACGGCTCCATTCGCTTCACCCCAATCGATATAAAGTGTATGCTTTAAATCAACGTCAGTTTAAAAGCGGAAAGGAAAGCCGTCAAGTACAAAAAGTATAAGGAGGTTGATCTATATGCTCCATTTGTGATAACCCAGCTTGAGTAAGGAACCTTCTATTGCTTGATCTGCTTTGCTTTTGGAGGTTGTGAATTCCACTTCGGACAATGCACTCGGAAGCTCTTGCGAGATGAAAGAGTCAAAATCGATGGCTGTTCTCATAATGCGAAGCTTGCGAAGTGACGGCAGCTGCTCTATTCCCAATAAATGAGCCAACCCTTTACAATTGGATAGGGTTATCTCCTCCAGCGCCTCCATCCCGCGATCAAATCCGATTTCCTGCAGCTTGGCTTGATCCTCAATCCTAAGACTTGTCAGCGCTCGGAACTTCGTAATATTGCTCAAGTCATGAAAACCCCGGATTCTAACGAGCTCCAAATCGTCGATCTCATTCTCTTCGATTTCCTGAATATGCTCTCGCCCGCCAAGCAAAATGCGTAGATGCTTCAATTTCTTCAACCGGTTTATAAAGTGTAACGGTAATTTGCTAATCGAATGCAGCGCAAGGTAATCTAAATCTTCTAGATGGCCTATTGCATCCAGGTTTTTCACCTTGCCCCCAATATGTAAATGCTGCAGATGAGAGAACTCTTTGAAATATTGCAGATTGATGAGCTTTTTATCCGAAAAAAAAGTTAATTCTCTTAATGATTGCAGCGATTCTATTCCCAAAATCTCCGAATTCTCCAGTTCATAAATGCCCAGATGTAAACTGTACAAGTGTCCCAGCTCGGCCAATGTTTCAGTGTTATGCGCCTGAACAAGAGCATTGAGATGCAGCATTTTGACATGAGGAATCCTGAGGAGCGTGCGGCCATCGAACGAGAGCGATTTATGACCGTAGAAACGTACGCCAAAGTTTTCATCCAAACGAGCACATAGCTCATCCACTTCCTCCAAAATAGAGCCATAAAAATCCGGATGAGAGAACTGAACAATCACTTGGTTACCTTCGCTCAAGTCCTGCTTAATCTGCACCCGATCCAGCGCAACAGGATCATTAATCAGAATTCTTCGTTTCCATTTCTTACGCATTCATAAACCTCCTATAACAAGCTTATATTTCTTGAAAATCCAAGCGTTCATCAGTTCATTAGCCGCATTTTTGCTTATGCGAACAGGCGGCTTTTGCTCTTGCACGGCATCTGCTTCATATATAAAAAAACGAAACGGCTTTGTGATTTTCTTAATATCGTTAACTATATCGTTATAGAACGTATACGTTAACGGCTGATGTTCCCGGATATCCTCGTAAATATAATACTTCCCGCTTTCGTCCTCCACATCAATTTGGAAACCTTTCGGTAAAGAAAGCATGATAGATGGCAATTCATCTTCTGCCCATTGCCCGAGATATGGAAAGCTGATACTTTCATTTCTTATAAAAAATCCAGAGCTTTCATTACCAGCAGTAAAAGAAATTGAATAGACAAAGAAAGGGTGGTATTCGGGCTTTTCTGGGGCTGTAAAATAGTGATAGAACTTTTCATACGCCTCATACACTTGTGTGTGGTCATGTTTGGTCTGCGCATAATTCGTATGATTAAATTGGGCTTGTTGCCGCTCGAAGAGCTTCAAAACATGTTTAAACTCTTCTGGCGTGATCAGAAATTTAAGTTTATAGAATCCGCTGTGTTTTAACCTATTCATTTATTTCACCGCCAATTGAGCCCTAAATCCAAATATCTCAGGGCCTTGTTAAACTCGTGTGAAGCTTCCATCGAATATTCCTCTCCTACTCCGCCGCTTCCGCCAGCCATGCTTGTATAGCCGGAGACTCCGCCTGATTCAAACGCAGGGCGATTTCGGTATTGATCTCATCCGGCGGCATAACCTCGACAAGGACACATACGGACTCCCGCGGTTGGTTCAAGGCAAACAAGCCTTCCTTATCGAGCATGGTCATCGCCATCTCCATGGCCTTCAGCCTGAACTCAAACTCGTGATTTCTGTCGTCTGCCTCAAGCTCTGTAATGGCAGGCAGCTCCAGAAACAATTGTTTAACGTCATTAAATTCCTCATCCGCGAAACAACAATAAGGCGAATCCGCATAGGACCACTTGATGAGTTCCGCAATTGTTGATTCCGGCGTACCGCTTTCATCTTCTTGCCTGGCCGCTTCCCGCTCCAAGGCCTCCCATGACCATGCAGAGATGCCTGGGGCGTGTCCCTCTCCAGTAGTAAATAGCGTGCAGTAATAGTAACGTTCGCCATTTTCAAAAAGAGTGCGAAAAGACGTTCTAGCCGCACCGGCGATTTCAGCTGCCAGCGCTTCTAATTCCGGTGTAGGTTTCATAAAATCCGCCCTTTTCCGTTGTTTGTTAATGGATTCTACACTATGGATTCCGATTTATATCACAAAGGATATGGAGGGGCTTTTTGCACTGCAAAGTTGTCCGGATGAGCTTCATCTGACTCATAATCCTGCATCCGGAGAAGGATGTATTCAATTTCTTCTAATGGCATTTGCAATTGCTGACTGACCTCATAAAGCCCCATATTTTGTTCTAGCAGCGTCCTCGCTCTATTGATCTTTCCATCCAACCAATTGTTTTCTAACATCCAATTTTTCACTTGGATCAATAATTGATCTTGTGTTGCCTTATCTGCGTGCTTTTTATATTTTGCAATAGACTCCGTCAAATAATGATAGAGATAAATACCTAAAGCTTCGCGTTGTTCATTTTTAGACATTCGTTGATACTGCTCATAGGTGATGCTGATGTCTAAGTATAGAGCGTGATCCCTGCTGTCAAAACGTCTGAAAGTTTTTCGCTCGTAGCTTTCCGGCAAAACACGCAAGACAAAATGAATATTATACGGAAATTCCCATGTTTCTGCCAATTCCTCTAACGGCAGCAGTTCATCTCTCAATTGACCAACGCATGTTCCATATGTATCTAATAAAAAATCTAGCTTCATTCATGCCTCCTTGAATCTTTAAAACTCATATTTCACATATTGATTTTGCAGCGTTTCTTCATAGGGTATCCACTCGAACTCGCTCCATAAAGAGATGCCTACGAGCTCAGACAGCTTATCTACGGCTTGGAATGGGCTAGTCAGCTTCAACAGATTGGCATTATCCTCATGAGGGATACCCAACGCTTTTACCAAGTAATCATCGTTAAGACGTTCTTCTTTAAGCTCTTCATATTCTTCCCTTGTCCACGGCTCGCAAAAGATTCTTTCGGCTTGAAGGTCTCCGTTCGCAAAAATCGACAACTCCAATAATTCCTCATTCATATACGCTGCGGTCATCACTGGCTCCTCGGTAAGCCGGGACAGTGTTTGGCCGATCTTCTTCACCGTACCCCAAACAAAATATTCATGGAGCACGCTGATCCAGTTCTCGTTGCTTTGGCTTATGTAAAAGACTTCTTTGATTTCTTGAGCTTCTTTTCTGCCCAATACTTCGGCGTGGCCTTCGCTTAGCTCTCTCAGTACATCAATCGTCTTCTCAAGGTTTTTCGACTTTATATGCAAATTAGCGAATGATCTTCCCACGGATAACCTCCTAGAATTAAGGGTGCTATATGCTCATTAGCAATAGAATAGCCCCATTTAATTTACATCTAATTTCCATTATAAAGATCTTTTATCCTGAAACCTACCTACTTTTTACCTGAATTCTGGGAATATGGAGCAGCCGCAGCATGCTACTTATTTAAAAAGAGTTTCGTAAGTCCTACATAAATCGGATTGATTAGGAAAGAAATCCCTACAACGCAAAAGAGAAACCCTACGTTTTTGAATACCGTGGGTTTCTCTACACGCTGATACTTCTATAAGAAGCGGGTTTATTTTTAACAACTTGCTGATTATGTTCGATATAATTGCCAATCTTCGTTGAAACCAAGCCGCTTTACGAGAACGGCGTCCACTTCAAATAACAGCTCGCTGAACAGTGACTTCGGAACATTGATCGGAAGAATGCGGTCTTCATCCTTGATTTCACTATAAATGTAGCTTCCGCGTGTAACCTTGCCAGCACTGTAAAAATCCATTTCATAAACTGTGACCGTCTCGTCTTCCATCCCGACGGCAAGATCGCTGATGGCCAACTGTACGCCGATACCCATGGATTCATGCTCTTTGTAAAACTCAATATAAGAGCCGCCATCCAGAATCGAGCCTTTCGACCAACCGAATCTAGTGAGCCCGCCAAGAAGCGATAAGCCATTGATCGTGACTCCCGCAAAGCGCATGATGTTCAAGGCGTTCTCTTCTTCTCTTAATACAGTAAACGTATTTCTTGTCAATTGAAGCAGAGGCTGCTTCAATTCATAATCCGCAAGCTGTTGAATCCATCGCTTTCTTGCACCCTCTTCCAGTTCCAGAGGATGGATCAAAGCGATGAAATCTCCCTCCGATAAAACAACCTTATTTCCGTCCTCAGAAGTGAAGCTGACGTCTTCTGTAACTCTAAATGTGGCTGTAACCACTTCGTCCACATACACGCCCCATACGAGTCCTGATGCAAAAACATGCATAACCGGATTGTCCACGAACAGCTTGTGCCAGGCGACGTAAGTCCAACGTCTTCTCGTTGCAAAAGACTGCTCTAACCGATTTTTAACAGACTCTACGACGGATTTGAGTTGTTTCTTCAGTTGCTTAGCTTCCATTAAAGCTGCCGCAGCCAAGTCCACATCGTCCGCAGCAGCGGGAGCGGGCAAAGTTTTGTAGATCTTACCGCTTCCGTCTGTCATGCGAATTTCTTGATTCAGCATCAATTGCAGCGTGAACTGTCTTGAACCGTAATCGAGGGTTCGGCACCCTTTTGCATCAAATCCCAAGTGTGGAACAACCCGGTCTGCGAGCTCCTCTGTAGTGATGCCTGCTATCCCTGCTGCTTGGCTGAATGCAGCGACAGCCGCTTGCTTCACCTGATTGAATTTGAATTTGCGTGAGATTTGATCAATAAACAGCAGCGCCGAATCTAACGGAGACAACAGCAGTGCCTTCACGGCTTCACATGCGATTGCGCTGCGCGATTCGAGCGGCCATGCCAGGATACGTGCTTGAAGTGCAAGTACGACACGCTCATCGCCGAATGCGGCCGCGAAGGCCATTACCCACTTTCTATTCGCAGGCGCTCCCTTGCCAAGCCACCGCTGCAGCACTTCGTCGGCCAGCATAGACAGATCCTCTGCTCTTAGCGGGGCGGCTAGCTCCATAGCCTTCCAGTTGCGATTGATTTCCTCTTGAACAGCATAGGCATTCAAGATTGCATACGTTACTGTTTCGTCGACAAGCTCATTAGATGCTCGTAATCGTATCCGGGGGAGCGTCTCGTGCTCAAGCCAGTTTAGATGAACAGTATTAATTTCGGCAGAAACTGACCGTTCGTCTTGAAAGGGTATTCCCAGCTGATCTTGCAGTGCATTGGCTATCAGTTCTTTGATTTTGGCGTTCTTCTCACGCTTATACAACGCTTGCAGCTCTTCTCTGACCATTTCGCTATCCCATTGACTCAGCAGACGTACGACGCTCTCGCGAACGGCTGGTTTCTTATGGGCAAGCAGCGGCAGGATGGCTTCTGCCTGATCTGTGCTGGACGACAAAAGTACAACCGCTTTGTTCCTAACCAGTTTGCTGTCGTCCGCTAAATAAGGAATAACAATTCCGGCGTGCCTCTGTACGTCATGCGTCATGAGCAGAGTAAGAACGAAAGATTTTGCTTGAGGCGTGTTCACTTGCGTATGCAAATAAGCAATGAAATAGCTGCTGAGTTCAGCCATGTTCTCTTCAACATAAGCTAACGTAAGCTGGTACCAAGCCATCTCATCGATATGAGCACGTTCAATTTGAGCCGTATTAACGATATAAGGCATCAGATCCTGCATCGCTCCGCCCTCTTGCGTATAAGCCTCGACGAAGAAGCTGTAGGGCAGCATCTGCGGCTCCAAGGACCTCCTACACAAAATTATTAACGTATCTTCATCCGTATGCGCAAGAAAACAGATGACACGGTTAAAGAGAAAAGAATGTTGCAATAGATGTTGAGCGATGTACAAACCGCGGAATGACAAGCCATTCTTTTTATAACCACTCCATATCTCTTTCAATTCAGAGGAGAGCTGATCTCCCCGAAAATAGGCCATATTCAGATGCAATTCCTCTGCTGTTAATTGCTCGGTTTGCAAGATTTCCTCTATCTTAAACAGAAATTGCTCCTCCATATGTTTCAAATAAGGATGTTCATCGTCGATTTCCCAAAGTATTTGGCAGAGATGCAGCGTCTCAAGTTTGGAAGAGCGCAAGATTGCTCGTTCATAGCAAGCTCGATCTCTGAGTAGTTCAGCTCGAAGCAGATCTTGATGATCGTAATGATTTGATAGCTCGCTAATATAAACCTCTCGCGGAAAACCGTATCGCTCATAATACTCGGAAATCCGCAGACGTCGTTCTTCATACCTTTCCGGAATGGCTGCGGAGTAGACCGTGTAGAAGAATGAAAGATCCCACAAGATGAGAAAACGGATGAACGACTCTGAAAAAGGGGTGTACGATTCTGTTACCCCAGCCAAATAGACCGCCTTATGTAACCATCGATCGCGATCGATGTAGCCCCATTTCACTTCTTTCATGAGCAATTTGATTGCGGCACTATCAGCATCACTGAGTATCGCATGCAGAATTGAAATAGCGAGTGATGACGTTTGATGATCCAATTGAAGCTCACGCTCAATGCATTGGATGAACGCCTGCTCAAAACGGTTTGCTGTATCGGAGCTTAATTGCCCCGCCTTCGAAAGGGTGACTGCTATGATTAATTCATCGAAGCTGCTTAATTGCTGTGCTTGATTTTGCATTAATGCCGGTTCTATTCGCGCGACTTGATCGAGAAAAGTGATTCGGTGTTCTTCCAAGCGCTTCGATAATTCGTGATGCTCAAGAAACCATTCCCATACGATTTCCAGCGGAATATCGTAACTGCTTACCATCGTTAAGCATCCTCTTCGCCAAAGGACATCCTCTACATATCCACAGCTGGCTTCAAGAAATGATTTTCTGCCAATATGGAGCATAACAGTCAGCATTTTTCCTATTTGTTCCGGTTCAATACCCTTTATATGAAGCTTTCGAAAATGAGTCCAGATTCGCCCGATACCGTCCCGATCATGGTTCCGGAATGTGATTGACGGCAACCCAGTCGGCACATTTCCCGCCCCTTCGATGTATTGTACGATGCCTGCAACTGTTAGTTCATCAAGTCCGATTTCAATCAGCATTTGATCAAGACCTCTTGTTGTTGCCATACCTTTCGCCACGCACGAATCACTCCATTTATTAACCGTCTCTAGCACATCATTCTACTAGGAATCCCACGATATTCCTATTTTATTATATCGCTCGAACGACAAAAAAGGACAGCGTTTTCGCTGCCCTTTGTCTGTTTTCTTGTCGTTTTATGCAATGAGATCGTCTCGCTCTACTAAGGCAATCTGTACTACTTTAAGAATAGCTTTGTTAGTCCTACATAAATCGGATTGATTTGAAATCCTTTTGGATTTACAGCATATCTTTTTCCACTGTCTAATGCAGCGATTTGCCCCATCTCCTCTTCGCTCAAACTAAAAACAAATACATCTATATTTTCCTTAATCCGTCGGGGATTCGAAGATTTCGGTATGACGATGGTGTCACGATGTAAATGCCAGCGTAAAATAATTTGCCCAACCGTCTTCTGATGGCGGTTTGCAATCTTTTGTAGCGTCTCATTTTCAAGCAAAGACTTGTTCCCCTGCCCCAATGGCCCCCATGCTTCATGCAAAATTTGATGCTGCGACATATATTCACGCAGCTTTTGCTGTTGAAATCCGGGATGTGTCTCAATTTGGTTAATCATCGGCATTATCTTTGTCTGCTTCTTTAATTGCTCGAAATGCTCGATCTCAAAGTTGGCTGTACCAATCACTTTTATTTTGCCTTCCGTATATAATTTCTCTATTGCCTTCCAAGATTCAATAAAACGGGGACCGGCAAAATGAATCAAATACATATCAAGATAGCTTGTATTCAGTTTCCTGCAGCTCTTCTCAAAAGCCCGTAATGTTTCTTCGTACCCCAAATCAGTTGTCCACACTTTAGAGGTTAGAAAAAATTCTTCTCTAGCAATACCACTATTACGTATTACATTGCCTAATGCTTCTTCATTGCCGTAAATACGAGCCGTATCAAAATGACGATATCCGGCTTGAATCGCTTCAATTATGGTTTTGTCAAAGTTTTGATCTTGTTTGATTTTATAGACACCAAACCCCACTCGAGGAATTTTAACGCCATTAACTATCTCAAAGTACGGACGCATTTGTATTCTCCTTTGAACTTAGGATTCATGCGTTTTAGTCGCATAGCAGCAAAACCTGATCAATCAGGCCTCGTAAATCCAGCATTGCGTTTTTAGCATTTAGCCGATAATAGTTTTTTGTGCCTTCTCTTTGAACGCCAACGATGCCGGCATCCTTTAGTACTCTAAGGTGATGAGATATAGCAGGACGAGACAAATGGGTAAGCCGTTCAATTTCCCCTACTCGCATGCCTAAGCTCTGTTGAGCCAGAGCAATCAATATCGATTGGCGTGTCTCATTTCCGATGGCCGCAAGCACATCCTGATTTCTTTTAAAATCATGCGTAATTTGACTTGTCTTATCCATTGTTATCCTCCCTTTCTTCAAGCAATGAGTAGAAATAGCTTAACATAAGACATAGATCGAGATGACATTGGGAAAGAAAATGAAGATCATTAAATAAAATAAAGGCACCCGATCGTTATGACCGGCTGCCTTTATTTCTTAAGATCCTTTAGCTCAATTCTTTATGTCGCAATAACGTACATTCGAATCGCTCTACGCCAGGATATTTTTCCCCTAAGCTCATTATCGAGAAACCAAGCTTGCTGTAGAACCCCACAGCATCTTTATCCGTTTCAGCTTTTATTTTAACTATATCTTTGGTTTTCATATAGTCATGTATCAACAGTCTTCCAATACCTTTACCGCGATAATTTGGCTTTATAGCTATGTGCTTTACCTCTACTTCTCCCTTTGTGCCGAGTATAAGCCCAATTAATCCCACTAGCTCACCATTTAAGAACCTGCCAAAAAGTTCTCTAGTGTCATCTTCTAGATACTTAATTAGCTCGGCATGAACTCTTGCTTCATCTGCCCACATACATTCAGACAACATTCCTTAGGTTGATTAAAGGAACCACCACCTTGTTTAGTTGTTTCTCCAAATTTTCTAAGCTTATTTCTCAAGACGCAAAAAATTACTTATTCCTTTGTAATATTCATCCCAAGAATAATCGCTGTTTCTAATTATTTTTGAAGGGATATTCCATTCATTTAGTAATTCACAAAAAATATCTTGGGTATAAGACCAGCCTTGAGCAGCTCTTTTAAAATCTTCATCGGTATGTAAACCACAAATTTTAGCAAACTCTGGTCCACGAACCTCACATATTCTTCTCCAATTTTTTTCAGCATCCTCTTGAAAATAAAAAACAACTTCTGGGCTCATGCCCTCTTTCAAAATCTCTATGATACGTTTTGCAAGTGCCTTGACTTTGTTTTCTTGCATACCTTTGAAAAGTGCGACACTTAGAATGCCTTGATAGATTAGGCTCTCTATAATAATTACTGTTTGCTGTTCTTTATACCTTTCAACAAAATCAGCATATCGAGCAGTAACCTTAGTCGTAAATTCATCGGCCTCATCATCCGTACTTAAAGAGACAATAGCTGGTGTGTTTATAAATAACGGGTTATTGGGGCTTGTTTCAAGGAAGAGTGTATGGTCAAAATTCATAGCGTTTAGTTTTTCTGAAATGAACTCCGCTGTTGTTGACTTACCTGAACCCGGCATACCATCAACAATTATTATTCTGCTGTTTAGCACGAAATGAATCACTCCTTTATTTATTGCATGGACAAAAAAAACGAACGCCCGTTTTCACTGTTTGACCATTTCTTCCAGAAAATGATATCATTTTTGTGGGTAATAATCGATAAACAATCAGGGGTGAAATGAAATAATGTGGATACAATTAGAAAAGACAAATAGCGATAAATATAGGGAACTTAATGAGTATGTAGTTAAAATAAAAAACCAGATTTCATGTTCAGCGGCCGCTACATTCATTATTCATCATGACACGATCGTCTCTGAAAACTATTTTGGCTCTTATGAATCTAATTCAATGTTACAACCAGTAATACCTTCAACTCGTTTTAATGTCGCTTCTGTACGAAAGTCCTATATTGGATTTGCGATTAGCCTAGCATTATACCAAAATAAGCTTTCCAGCATAGATGATTACATTTCCGATTACTTGGATGATTTGAACCTGGATGCAGTGAAAGGAGTTAGAATCAGACATTTATTAACGCATACTCATGGACTTAAAAATGATCACGAAAAGCTTTTCCAGCCGGGAACGGGCTGGACGTATAACAACGTAGGAACTAATATGCTTATCCGATTGATACGCAAGATATATAATGCACCTCTTTCCGAAGTTATGAAGCAATATGTTTTCAAACCATGTAATTTCATAGATACAGGCTGGTGCAAGAATAAAGAAGAGAATTTGTTATGGTTAAATGAGGAATATGCTGGGGAACAAGGCGGAGAAACGAATCTTTTTGTAAGTGCTCGTGAATTGGCTTTGTGGGGCTACTTTCACCTGAACCGAGGGTTCATTAACGGCAGACAGCTTGTTCCAAAAGAAGTTTTAGAACAAGCTGTAATTAATCAGAGCCCCATAAATCTTGATGATACATTGCCGAGGAATGGTTTCTATTGGTGGATTCAGGATAAGCCTAGATCTCGGTGCATCCAAGAATGATAGCCTCTGCTCCCTGTTGACTAAGCTTATTAATGATATTTAAATAAGTTTGTTTGGATTCATCATTAATGATTCCAAGACAAAGCTCCTTATAAATGATGTCATGGATGATCATTCGATCCGTTTCGTCAGGAACTATAACCTCAAGTCCAAACCTTTCAACAAGTCTGCCCTTGTAAAAATCTTGCTCCATCGTAAAAGCTGTGCCCAGCAGCGCCACTTTTCTAATTCCATCCTTCACAATAGCATTTGCTGTTGGGTCGGCAATATGAAGCAACGGTATCTCGGTCGATTCCTGCACTTCTTTTGCCATCTTGTGCATCGTATTGGTACATATAATGATAAAATCAGCCCCGCCCGCTTGCAGTCGACGTGCCGAATCAATCATCATTTCTGTAGCTTCATCCCATTTCCCTTGGTGTTGAAGCGTTTTGATTTCATCGAAATCTACTGAATACATAAGACTCTTTGCAGAATGATGTCCTCCCAGCTTTTCTTTCACACGCTGATTGATGATTTGGTAATAAAGCAACGATGACTCCCAGCTCATTCCACCGATTAGACCTATTGTTTTCATGGACTAGACTACACTCCTCTAACTTGCTTATTTCATATGATTCATCTTTGAAATGACAGTGTTCGTGATAAATAGCATCCATTCCAATTAACATAAATTGTTTCATCTGTTGTATGCAAAAGACAGTCTTCACCTTAACGTCTCCGCATTCGTGTTCAAACCAATAATTTCAATTACCTCAACCTGCCCCACTCTTCTTGGGCCTTCCATAAAATAACCAACGACACCCACATTAATTCGATGTATATGTACTTCCCGTCTCATCTCGGGGATTAGTATCCACATGTTCGCAGTACCTTGTTTAGGCACCGGAAGATTTCTATCGAGAATAATGTTTCCGTATCCATCTTCAAATTCAGGATGAATGGCGAATATGCTCGTTTCGCTGATGTCGTCTAAGTCATATGCAAAATCACAACGCAAGCCTTGAAACACAGGATTTTTTCTTCCGCCCTCTTCTTCTGAATGAATTCGATATCTTATTCTAAAATCAGGAGGGTGATTTCTAACCTTCTCATATGGAACCCATACTTCCATACAACTAATCCCTCCCATGCATTTTATAGTTTCACATGTAAAATGTACCATAAAATACGATGTCGTTATTCATCACTTTCGAAAAAAGCAAAAAAAGAGAGGCTTTGCGCCCCTCTATCAGATCCAAAGCTATATAGTATTGCTTCTGCTATCGCTTAATAATGAGAGCTGTCCCCATACAACTCAATGGTTGGTTCTGAATGATGAAACACAATTTTGCTTAAGCTCGCGGAAGGAACATCCGGCAAATCCCCCATATCACTCAACTGCATTCCCGAGTAGTGGTTCATTAACGTTTTTAAAGTCATACGGTGGCTTACGACCAGAACGGTTTCTCCTTTACAGTCCTGCAGAATTTTTTCCACAGCTGTTATCGTCCGATCCAGCAGCTCCGAAAAGGTCTCTCCCTGTCCTGTTGGACGGTATAAATGAGGGGCTTTGAAAAAATGCTCCCATTCCCCACTATGCTCATTCTGTATGGCGGGTGCACTTTGTCCCTCCCATACCCCCATGTGAATCTCCTTCAGTTCATCTAACTTCATGATGTTATCTGCTGTGCTTCCAGAAATAATCTGAGCCGTTGTTAACGCTCTTGGACTAGGACTCGAATAAATCGCATCAAACTTAACCATCTGTAAGCGATCACCCAGTCGGGCAGCCTGTCGTCTTCCTTCTGGTGTCAATGGTGAATCCATATGACCCTGCATTTTCTGTTCCAAGTTCCACTGAGTCTGGCCATGTCTAACGAAATAGATGGTAGTAGCTGTCATCCTGTTACCCTCCTTTTTTATGTAATTGAAGTATACGGCCGCAATGTATAATATAAAAATATAAGTTTTATATTATATATCAATAAAATATATAGAAGGTGATTGAATTGATGATCAATCTGCATGCTTTGATGCTGTTCTATAACGTTGCTCTTACCGGGAGCGTTACCGAGGCATCCAAGAGACTGAACATTAGTCAGCCTGCAATCTCTGCCCAAATTCGCAATTTTGAAAAGCAATACAACATCATCTTATTTGAGAAAAAAGGAAGAAGCTTAGTTCTGACCCCTTTTGGTCAAAAGCTGTTAAAACCAACTGAAAAGCTGTTTCTCCTCGAAGAGCAAATCGAATCAATGATTGAGGATTATCATAAGCATCCGCAGGGTAAGCTTCGCATCTCTGGAAATTATCTGGCGACCAGCTTTCTAATCCCCAAGTGGGCTTCCCTATTCAAACAAAGGTATCCGCAAGTAGAAGTGGAAATTACAACCGTGAATTCACAAGCAGCTCTTGAAAAATTGACGAATTACGAGTCAGATATCGCGATCTTTGGGAGTAGCGAGATTACCAATCATAACGAACCTCACCTCCACTTTATGGAGTTGTATCAAAACGAATTCAAATTTGTGGTTGCGCCGAATCATAAGTATGCCAACAGGCAAATTTCTTTGGAAGACATGGTGAAAGAACCGTTTATTATGCGGGAGGAAGGCAGTGCGACCCGAAAGAAGCTCATAGAGGTGTGCGACCTTCAAGCTGTCAGACTGCCCAAAATTGAACTGCAATTTAATGGCATTAATGAAATCATTCAGGCTGTAGTCGCCGGTTATGGCGTCAGCTTTGTATCTTCTCTGGTGGCCAGTCCATTCATCGAACGGGGAGAATTAGCTATAGTGGATGTCATTGATGTTCGGATTACGAACAATATTGTGCTTTGCTCCCATGATAGAGGTGTTCTGGAGAGCTACATTCGTGATTTTATTTCAATCGCAAAAACAGTTAAAGAAGCAGAGGAATAGATAATTAATTCTGCCTCCGTGCGGATCGGATAGAATCAATAGTCGCCTTCAGCTTAGTCACTACATTATTAACGCCATTAATCTTCCAGAGTTCAAAAATGGGGATCTTTAACGCTTTATTGCCCAACGAGTACAAACACATTTTTATCTGGGGCTTCCATGACAGCAATATGTCCCGACTCTGTCGGCTCCCAGACTAATAAAAAATGGCAGCCACAATCGGCTGCCATCCTATTTATTCTAGTTATTAAATACGTTTTTCTCAAATAGTTTGAAGTCCCCTTCTTGCCCCATATATTCGTATCCGTTGCTCTCATAAAAAGCAAATAATTTAGGGTTGCTGGCAATACAGTCTAAGCGTACTACCTTCTTATCCCTGAAGCTTATAGCCGAATCACACCAATTCAGCAGCGCAGATCCCAGCCCGGAATTTGCACGTTTTCTGCTGATCGTAAGCCGGTGCAAATAAATGGCTTCATCATCTGCATAAGCTTTACTTCCCCATAGCTCAAGATCCCACTCACTAGGTTGACGTTTCAGTATGACGACGCCTACGATCTCATTGTTATGCTTGCATACAAACACTTCTTCTTTTTCAATTGAACCTACCGTGTCGTGAGAGTCATATCCTTTCAGCAGCCCGCTCCATTGATCAGATCCTTTGCTTTGCAGCCATTTAGCTGTATCTATTAGAAGAGACATGATTTCATCAGCTTCTTCTTTCTTTGCCACACTAACCGTATAATTCCCATCTATTATATCTGGATTTATTATTGTAAAGTCGCTTTTCATAAGTGCGAGTCACTCCTTAACTGTTTATAGAACTATGCTTACCATCCATTATAGCTCAATTTCAATGTAGCTGCTGTCCCTTACAAATCTTATACTTTAAGATCCAGACAGGATGTGTTACGTATTTTCAAGTACTGCTTATTTCCGAAAATAAAAAAAAAAGTCCAAGTAAACGATACCCTGGACGAATGAACCCAAATTACACCATGCAAACACCATCAGCGCAGCTGTCGTCATTTTTTGACAGGCCCTCTAATTCCAGCTTTTGAAGCTCCTTCTCTTCATTCCAAATCAAATTCAGGATATTCATGAAAACTTCCTCAGACTGAGCACCCGAGATCATGTATTTGTTATTAAACACAAAGGCAGGGACGCTTGAAATATTCATCTTTTTCGCCTCGGCCATGTCTGCTTTGACCGCATCTTTATAAGCATCAGATTCAAGCATTTCTGCTACCTCCTATTCAATAAGCCCCGCCTCTCTCCCAATGGTAACTAGCACACGATGATCGGCGATATTCATGGATTCGGCAAGATAAGCGCGAATAAGACGCTCTGTTAACTCCGCTCCCTTTCCGGCTGCGGCTGCAAAATGAACCAAACGATGACCGTCGAAGGTGTTGGCTATACTAGCTGTATCATAGCTGACATCCAGTCCAGCTTCTCTTTTAATCATTTCAGCCACTTGAACTTGCTTGGCTTTTAAATTCTCGACTGTCATTCCCTTTTCTTGGGCAAGCTGCTGGACAGTTAGCGTTCTGTTTTGCGCATGAGGATCAAGCTGGTAGCTGCGGTATACCACCTCTACTTTATCCCCCATCGTAAATGTACCAAGAGCATTCTCAAGCTTTCTCTTGCCAATGATACAAAAAGGACATCCAAAATCCGACCAAACATCGATTCTCATTGCTCCATTCCCCCATTCTTTTATTGCCCTTGCATTATTGATTCGATTACAGATAGATAGAGTTATCCTGCAGCCTGTTCATGCTCCTGTGATTTCCCTTTTCGGATGAAAATACCGAGTACAAGCGCAACAAGCGCGATGATGACACCAAACCAGAACGCATTGTTAATACCGGCTGCGAGCCCTTTGACGATTTCTCCCGGAGCCTGCGGATCGCTTGCTCCACTCAAGTACTGCTTCTGTCCGCCCGACATAATGCTGATATACAGTGCGGTACCGATAGCGCCGGCCACTTGCTGCAACGTATTCAAGATTGCTGTCCCGTGCGGATGCAGATGGCTTGGCAGCTGGTTGAGCCCGGCCGTCTGAGCGGGCATCATGACTAGAGCGATGCCAATCATCAGCGCGATGTGAACGGCAACGAGGAAGCCGGTGCTCGTGGATTCATCGAAACGGGTAAATTGCCACAACGAAATGACGGCAATAGCCAGTCCTGGGATAACCAGAACGCGAGGCCCGAATTTATCAAACAGCTTCCCTGAAACAGGAGCCATGAACCCGTTCACAATCCCGCCAGGAAGGAGAATTAAACCCGACTTGAATGCGGTTACCATCAGTACGCCTTGCATGAACATCGGAAGCATGATCGCCGATGAGAAAAAGGTCATCATTAATACAAATAGCAGTACCGCAACAAGGGCAAAAGTCGGATAACGGAATGCACGTAAATCCATCACAGGCTGCTTTAACAATAGCTGTCTCCAGACGAACAGCAGCAAGGCTGCACCGCCCGCGGAGATCGTCCAGATGACTGCCGGCTCCGACCAGCCATGCTCGCCGGCACTGCTGAATCCATAGACGATGCCGCCGAAGCCGATAGTCGACAAGACGATGGATAAGAAGTCCACTCGCGGCTTGGTTACTTCCGACACATTTTTTAAAACAGCGGCTCCAATAATAACGGAGAGCAGCGCAAACGGTATGACCAAGTAAAACAGCCAGCGCCAAGAAAGCCCGTCAACGATTAATCCCGATATCGTCGGGCCAATCGCCGGCGCGAACATGACGACGAGCCCTAACATCCCCATAGCCCCTCCCCGCTTTTCCGGCGGATAGATGGTCATGATTACGTTCATTACAAGCGGCAGCAGCATACCGGTTCCTATCGCTTGAATGATTCGGCCGACCAGCAGTACGCTGAATTCCGGTGATAGCGCCGAAGTAACTGTGCCGACGAAGAACAACCCCATCGCCGACAGAAAGATTTGCCGGGTCGTGAACCATTGCTGCAGAATTGCTGTCACCGGAACGAGTACGCCAACGACGAGCATGTAGGCCGTAGATAGCCATTGAGCCGTTGCTGCAGACACTTCAAATGATTTCATCAATTCAGGGAGGGCATTGCCCATAAGCGTTTCATTCAAAGCAGCCACGAACATGCCGACAATAAGTGCAAACATGATCGGACCGCGCTTCATATTGTTTAAATCAATCATCCGTTTTTCCCCCAAGCCTTTGTATTTAGCTCATTATTTATGACCACAGCAATAAATGAGCCCATCGAAGCCGCTGCTATAGCCTGGTGCATTTAAACCCGCTGGCCCGCCGCCAGTAATGACCATATCCAAAAGTTGTTTTTTCACCTTCTAAATAAACCTCAATGGATCTTTAATATCCATAATTAAAATAAAAAAATATACTGCTTGTTGCTTAATCGCTGCAGGGCTTTAATGCCATGCCTCATTCTGCAGCGGCTAAATCTTATGTTCTCCAAAAATATTGATGCCGTTGCTGTTCCGACCTCCCGAATGCGTTTAATTCCGTAGGGCAACCCTCTCCTTTCTTCATTGCAACTATTAAAGACCTTTAATATCCATAATACTTGGTTCAACTTCAATTTGCAATGACTTTTTATCATCAGAAATTAGAACAGCTGCTGTCAGCAGAGTAAAATAAACGCTGACGATTACGCGACAACTTCACTCTCATGCAATAATTAAAGGCGTCGAACCTTCGCAGTTCGACGCCTCCTTCTTTCCATTCGTTCACTCAAATTCTGTTGATCTGCTGACTTCATACCAGCGTTCGGCATCGGCAGCACGCTGTTTTTCAGCAAATTGAGCACCTTGTACAGCATCTATACCAAGCAGCAAATGTGCAGGAAGCTCATCCGCATAAGCCAGCTGAAGAACGACCTCTGCCACCTTTACCGGATCCCCTTTCTCCTGGCCTTGCAAGCCATCCATCATTTTGAGCAGCTGTCCTACTGATGCTTCGTAATCTGGAAGCATTGGAGGGCGTTGTTGAATGGCTCGATTTACCCAGTTCGTTCGCATTCCGCCAGGCTCAAGTGCACTGATCTTAATACCAAGATGAGCCGTTTCCATAGCGAGAGCCTCAGTGAAGCCGCCAATTGCCCATTTGGCTGCATGGTAGGCCGCACTCCCCGGGGTTGCCAATCGTCCTCCGACTGATGAAATCTGCAGAATATGCCCGCTGCGTTGGTTACGCATTATTGGCAATGCCGCACGCGTCAGATATACGACACCATAAAAGCAGGTGTCCATCAGCTTCTTGAAATCCTCGGAGCTTGTTTCTTCGAAGGGACGAATATCGCCATAACCTGCATTGTTTACTAGGACATCTAATCGTCCAAAAGCATCCAGTGCGAGTTGAACCGCCGCTTGTGCGGCTTCCTCAACTGTCACATCCAGCGTAGCGACACGGATCTGATCGCCATATTGCTTAACAAGATCATCCAACTGCTCGATATTGCGGGCTGTTGCGACTACACGCTCACCTTTTGCAAGTGCAGCTTCAGTTATATTTCGGCCTAACCCGCTTCCACTTCCTGTAATTAACCATACTTTAGACATGTAATCCTCTCCCTGCTATCTTAGTGGAAAGCCCCTGTCCGGCGGCCTTGTGTCTTGTATTATAATGCAATTATAATGGAGGAAATAGGCGGATTATGCCTGATTATTGCCTAAAACTCCGATACGCAATAACATAGGGGCAAGAAGCGCAAACCTTGCTATGCTGCGCTTGCCTTTAGAGAGGAAGATTCTATGCTCCATCAAAACGAGCCATTTCCAGCTGTTTTACAGCGGCTGCTGCAGCTCTGCGATACTTACTCTTTTCCCCGAGGTATCTGTGAGACCGGCATTTCGTTTATTTCGCTGCTGAAAGCAGACCAGCCAACAACTGTTCAATACGGCATCTTCAATCCAGGGATATGTATAGTCATTCAAGGCAGTAAAACATTAATCTACCGCAATAGCACCTACAACTATGGAGCTGGAGATTATATTGCATCCAACCTCGAAATGCCAATCAAAGGCCAGGTAACCCATGCGACGCAAATCGCGCCATACCTGGCAATCCGAATTGCCTTTACAACGGACGAGATTGCATCCGTTGCTCTGGATGCCAAGTTCAAAGCTTTCGGCGAGAATCAACTGACAGAAGGCGCGTTTATTGGCAAGACTGGACTTGAAGTCCTTCATGTGCTGGAGCGGCTGCTGCAGCTGGCTGAAGATCGTGAGGCAGCCGATTTTCTCGCACCTGCCGTCAAACGCGAGCTGATTTACCGTCTGCTGACTGATGAGGGTGGCGCACGCTTCTATAACAACATGCTGCTGCATCATGATGCGGCAGGTATCAGCAAAGCGATTCAGTATGTAAAAACAAATTATGAACGTGCCCTAACTATTGAGGAGATTGCCCAAGCAGGCGGCATGAGCCCTTCTACGTTGCATCACAAGTTTAAAGCTGTCACTACGCTGAGCCCAATTCAGTATCAGAAGCAGCTCCGGCTACAGGAAGCGCGAAGAATTTTGCTTACTGATGATATGGATGTCACTTCAGCCGCATTAGAGGTTGGGTATGAAAGTCTGACGCAGTTCAATCGTGAATACAAACGATTCTTCGGCTTGCCGCCTCTTAAGGATATTCGTGCAATAAGCAACCAAGCTAAGGAAAGCCCGCATGCTGACGAGATGCTAAAGCTGTAACCTAATAAAACCGCCCTCAACACGGCCTTTTAGCCATGAATAGGGCGGTTTTCTATTCTATATCATGCAATACCTTTCCAACTGTGGTTATCGGCTGCTCATTCGTCGTGATACGTTAGCTGCAACGAATGCCAAAGCAATGGCAGCGGCGGCAAACCAAGTGATCGAAGGCAACGAGATTCGTTCAACCACCAGCCCTCCTATACCAGCGCCGGCTGCCATCGCCAATTGAAGGATCATACTGTTCAAGCTCAACATAATCCCTGTCGATTCGGGAGCGATAGTAATCACATGCAACTGCTGAGGCGGTCCTAAAGACCATACAGCGATCGACCACAGAACTAGCATGGCTATCAGCAGTACCGGAGCATGGAAGCCAAAGGCTATCAAAACTAATGCAATACCGTTCAGTATAAGCCCGATAATAAGCACACGGTGAAGCCCCCATTTATCTGTCGCAGAACCGCCTGAGCGCGAGCCGATCAGGCTGGCTATGCCAATTACGAACAGTATCGTGTTAAGGGCGCTGTCACTCATGCCGGCTTCCGTCATCAGAAATGGCGTAATATAAGAGTAAAAGATCGAATATCCAATGATCCAGAAGAATGTCACAGATAAAACAATCATCACTCTAGGCCGCTTCAGCAACGCCAGTTGTTGGCGCAGGGAGACCACTTCTTCCCCCTGTACCCGCGGAATCAGCAGCGCAATTAGAAAGATGGCTGCAAAACCAAGCAGTGCTATTACTCCGAATACTGCCTTCCACTCGTAGGCGGTGGCCATGATCCTCCCAAGAGGTACTCCGAAAATCAAAGAAGCGGTGAAGCCCATCAGTACTGCTGCCAGGGCACTTCCCTCTTTACCAGGCCGGGCGACCTTTGTCGCGATCGTCATCGATACGACTACGACAACCCCAGCGCTGATCCCCATTAGAATCCGGGACGCATTCAGCAGTTCAATCCCCGGCAGTACGTAGGCAAGCGCATTGCTTAGTACAAAAAATCCGATCGCGAAGAGAAGCAGCTTTTTCCGCTCCATCCGCGCCGTCATTACCATCACAAGGGGTGTGCCAAAGGCATATGCCAGCGAGAAGACCGTGATCAGCTGTCCGGCCGTGACGAGAGAAACACCCGTTGATGCTGCGATCCGATCAAGTATCCCTGCTATTACATATTCCGAAGTACCGACAAGAAAGCTTAGAATTGCTAAAATGTAAATTTTGAGTGTACTTGACATGAAGGTTATTTTCCTTTCTTGCAGCATTAGAAAAAACATGTATGATCTAAACTTGTAATTGGAATACTCAATTAAAACCGCCATTTACGCGAATCGTCTGTCCCGTTATCCAACGTGCTTTGTCACTGACGAGTAGCTCAATAGCATTTGCGATGTCCTCCGGCTCTCCAAGCCGTCCAAAAGCGTTCATTCGGCTGAACGAATCAATTAATTCCTGTGATTTTCCATTAAGGAATAACTCGGTCGAAACTTGACCGGGTGCTAAGCAATTGATAACGATGTCCTTGGGACTGAATTCCTTAGCCAATTGACGAGTCAACTGCTCGACTGCACCTTTCGTTGCCGCATAGACGCTGTAAGTCGGAAGCATCGCGCCGGACACAGAGGTCGAGAAGTTGATGATTGTTCCGCCCTTTTCCATATGCTTCATAGCTTGCTGGCAAGCAAAATAAGTCCCTTTCACATTGATTGCGAATTGCCGGTCAAACATCGCCTCCGTCACTTCCGAGATCGCCTTACATTCCATAATGGCCGCATTATTGACTAGAAGGTCTACCCGTCCAAATTGCTCGATCGTCTCCCCGAACAATTCTTCGACCTCGCATATCTGGCTCACGTCTGCACGAATGGCTGCTGCTTGTCCGCCGTTATCCTCGATCACTTGAACAACCTCTTCCGCTTTCTCCTTATTCAAAGAATAATTAACGGCCACCTTGGCGCCGGATTGTGCCAATTGAATGGCCACTTGACGCCCAATGCCTCGAGATGCTCCGGTAACAATTGCAACTTTCCCATTTAAACTCATATCTCTTCGCCCCTTTGTTTGCTTGTAATTGTAGTTATCAAGCCGAAACCGGCTTTGCAATTTCATTATAGTAGGCGCTTGTATGACGCCGTTAGATCAATCCTGTCTGATGCTTGCCTAATTCTCTTCTGTATCCATATAATAAAAAACAACATACATCCTTCTTGAACAGGAGCCCGCTATATTATGAATTACGAAAATGAATCAACGCGCATAGAGGAAGCCCTACAGCAATTGGCGCTCTTGATCCGGCGTCATGCTCCATCGAACGGTACGACTCAGACTGCTGTACCCTCTTTGACACTGATGCATGCTGCACAGCTGTCTGAACCCATTGAATCTGTGTATAAACCATCAATTTGCGTTGTGGCACAAGGAGCAAAATCCGCTGCACTCGCAGACGAACACTATAGATACGATCCCTTGACTTACCTCGTCATCTCTGTCGAATTGCCGATTATCAGCAAAATTCTTGCTGCTTCGCCTGAGAAGCCGCATTTAAGCTTGAGACTAAGCTTTGACTCCGACGTTATATTAGACATTGTAAAAGAAACTAGCCATTCTACATCCGCACCCTCGAAAGCCAGTCGAGGCATAGCTGTCAGCCGTACGTCACCCGCATTACTTGAAGCCCTCGTGCGGCTGATGAAGCTGCTAGACGAACCCGAGGATATTTCGATTCTATCGCCGCTCGTCATTCGCGAAATTCTGTACCGGGTACTGCAAGGCGAACAAGGTGCGCAAATTCATCAATTCGCGATTATTGGCAGTCAAGCACATAACATCGCCCAAGCGATCCAACAGATTAACCGGGAATTCGCCCGTCCTCTGGTGATCGATCAGCTTGCAAAGTCCGTAAATATGAGCACATCGGCGTTTCACAAACATTTTAAGCGAGTTACAGAAATGAGTCCGTTGCAATATCAGAAAACAGTGCGGCTACAAGAAGCCCGGCGTTTAATGTTGACGGAAACCGTACAAGCCTCCGATGCTGCCTTTCGTGTAGGTTACGAGAGCCCGTCCCAGTTCAGCCGGGAATATGCACGTATATACGGACGACCACCGATGCTGGATATCCAAGCCATTCTCAGCTCGATTACGAACTGAAACGAACAGCACATCGGTAATTACAGGTTGAGAACCAAAAAAACTGCACCTTCTAGTCGTCTAACTAGAAAGTGCAGTTTCATTTTATTTCGCAGTGTTATTCGCTACTAAGCTTTCAAATTTAAAAGAAAATGCCGAGTGCCCACGTAGGCATCTCTCATTCCCATCTTCGCGTAAAAACGAAGTCCGTCGAGACCTTTAAAATAATAGGCGCCCATTAACCGTTCCTTAAAATTAGGGATCACCATTTCGCCTTTCTCTTGATAGCTCTGATATGCCTCAACAACTCCACTCCTTGGCATATGCCGATCGAGAATGGCAAGGTCTATGAGAGAATCGCCATACATGCAATTCCCGTCAATGATCCCGGTAATCCGTGTTCCGTCGGACAAGATATTCCACTGGTGAAAATCTCCATGTATAAAACCTCTATTTGCTTCATTATAGGATACGTAGTTCATTAAACGGCCATAGATCTCTTCGTAAACGTCTCTCTCCAAGCAAGAAGTACTGAAGAGTTCGTGCCAGTTCTCCCAGAACGTCCCCGTCTGATCTTCCGCATTTACGGCAACGACGAAATCCTTCCAAGATGCATGGGAACCGTTACCGTCAGCCCCGATCCAGCCATAGCCTCTAGTTGCTCCAACATCCGTTGCAGCCATTCTAGTCAAGATGTCTATAATCTCCGGCAACTGGCGGTTTTGTTCCTCTAGTGTGCAATCAGATAGGTTGCGCCCCTCTACCCGCTCCATAATCGAATAGGTGAACTGGCCCATTTTTCCGAGCGCCAAACTTTTAGGAAAAGGGATGCCCTGTCCCGACAGCAATTTCGATACATAGTGCTCCGTCTCATACGCTCCTTCTAAATCACTGAATTTCACTACATAACCTTTTTCTTCGAGCATGCAAGAAAACACGCTGCTCAAGTTGCCGCCCAACAGTGGAGTAATCTTAGTCACACCTGGTCCAAAATGATTCTGCAATACTTTTTCAATATCGTTGATGGCGACATTCGGTTTATTGTAAGCTGTCATCGCTCTAACTCCTTTTTATAAAAGATTAATGTGGATTCGGTCCACAGCTAATTAGAACAGCTGACTGCTGCCTATGATGCTCATAATATGATGTTTAATATCTTCAGCAACTTTGCTAGGTTCAGCGACACTTGTATTGATTAAAGGCATTGGGGTACCAAATGCTGTTTCCGCATTCTGAATGATCCAACTGTTAAACTCTTTGTGATCCTGCACCATTTCATCAGACCATCCCCTCCTTTTCAAGCGATATTCTCTTGTCTCATCATCACAAAACAAACCAATGAAATACGGTGTAAACTTCTCTTTTAAATATGCATTTTCAAATTGTGCCGGCATGTAAGTACCGCAAACGATAGTTAATTTTTGATTGAGTAGCATTTGATTTGCTATGCGTATCCATAAGTTAGCTATCACATCCCAATCCTCTAGACCAGGACCATATAAGGAATCTACATCCAAAATAATAAATTCCGAACATATTTTATATAAATCTGGAGTAACCGTTGTTTTACCTGAACCACTTGCCCCTGTTACGAAAAAAATCGGTGATTTTTCCATTTAAAATCCCCCAATGTTATTTTTTATATTGTTGCGGGTCATAGACTAGTATTAATTAACTGCATGATTGTCTTAGCATGAATCAAATAGTGAATGGAAACAAAAAGAAGCCGCAGATGAACAATCGTTCACCCACGGCTTCTATTCGAAGAAATGCCTAAACAAGGCAACACCTTGTAACAAGCATTCCATGCGAAAGCAGTGATGATGATATCGGTTCATGACGGAGTACATAAACGATGACATAGCAAATCTATCTCTACTTAAATAAGCAGAGTGCCCCTATCACGCTCATGTACTTATTAGGTTAATTAACCTTTTAGTTCCGTCAGAAATACCGTCATCATCATCACTGCACTTATCCCACCATTCCACTATTTGTTACCAGTATAAAGCAAATAGTGTTCTAGTCAACATTAATTTTGCTTAAGCGAAACTGGCGGAACGCCTCGGCCATCTCGCGGGCGAATATATCCGGCTCCTCGAACGCGGCGAAGTGTCCGCCTGCCTCTACATGATTCCAGTAGAAAAGATTCTCCCACACTTGCTCGGCCCATTCGCGCGGCGGGATGTAGGTCTCAGCCGGGAATAGGCTCGCGCCCATCGGCACGGTAATACGGCAGCCGCCAGAGCGGGCAGACGAGAAGAACTCCGGACCTTGAATGGTGGCACCCACACCTTCCCAGTACAAACGTGAAGCGGATGCGCCAGTGCCGGTGAACCAGTATAGCGAAATGTCATTCAGCATTTGCTCGCGGGTCAGCGCATCCTCTGGACGACCATCGTTGTCCGTCCACTCATGAAACTTCTCATACATCCAGGTCGCAAGTGCAACTGGCGAATCATTGAGTGCATAGCCGATAGTCTGAGGACGGGTATTCATCTCGTCCGCGTAACCGGTCTTATTCGTGACGAATAATTCCTTAGAGTAGGGTCTAAGTCAAGCATGCTGCATAATGCTTTAATTTATCGCAATAACTTACGGAGAATTTTAATCCACTTGGGTTCGTAAGCTTGACTAATTGGTATGCCTGTATATTCACTATTATCCGGAATCATTTTCCATATGTTCAGAAGTCCATCCGGCACAATATATTTCACTATGGGCGAGCCTTCTGTTTCCCTATAAAAATACTCCTTACAGTTTACACAGAATAATATTAATGATCCCCCAGAGTTATAGGCGTAAATATTAATTTCTGTGTTACATTGATTGCAGTAACATATCCTAGTTTGGTTTAACCAATTAATGAAGGCTCTCAGAATATCAACTCCTGCCATGAAACACAGAGATAGATGCATACAATTGATAGTATATATTCGCAGAGTCATGAAATTATCCTGCCCGATACTTCAATAAAAAACAGCAGCGGATCACTGATCCGCTGCTGTCCTGCTTTTACAATATCTCAACATACCCTTCCGTTCCATGCACTCGAATTCGTTGCCCGTCTTTTATCCGTTTGGTCGCATTCTCCACCCCAACAACTGCTGGCAAGCCGTATTCACGCGCGATAACTGCTCCATGGGTCATGAGTCCGCCAACTTCGGTAACTAAACCTTTAATAGATACAAATAAGGCTGTCCATCCAGGATCTGTAAAGGCGGTGACTAATATATCTCCTTCTTCCAGATCAGCCTCTTCCATATTCAAAATGACTCGTGCTCGTCCCTCAATAACGCCCGAGGAAACAGGCAAACCTAAAATCGCTTCTGGTGGGAGATTTTCTCGCTCATACGTACCAGTAATAATTTCACCATCAGAAGTGAGGACTCGCGGCGGAGTTAGTTTGTCATATAATTGGTACTCTTCTTTTCGTTTGCTGATAATCTGATCATCAAG
Organism: Paenibacillus radicis (ex Gao et al. 2016); assembly: GCF_014641555.1. Taxonomy (GTDB): domain Bacteria; phylum Bacillota; class Bacilli; order Paenibacillales; family Paenibacillaceae; genus Pristimantibacillus; species Pristimantibacillus radicis. The sequence continues at coordinate 279,239 of NZ_BMHY01000004.1, read as the reverse complement.
TTTATTCGTACGTACGACTTCATTTAATTCTTCAAAAGACAGATAGTATATATCTTCTTTGTCATGAATGACGCCCGCTTGTACAAGCTGTTCGGCCTCTTTCAGTAAAGCCTGTTTATAAATGAAATAGCGGCTAACCATGCCGTATTTGGGATATTCCCGATAACCGATAAAATTCCGTATTATGTCGATCATTCGTTTTGTTTCCGCAGCTTTTTTTTCACCGTCCGGTAGTTGCTTCAAACGGCCTAATAACTCTTTTTCTTTATCCAGAGCTTCCTGGCGTCCTTGCTCAAATTTTCGCTTGCCTGCGTTAGGCTCATTGTTTTTGATATTGCTAAGAATCATGGGGACAAGTGTAATTGGTTTTTCACTCCAACGAGTTTTTGAAATATCGATTTCTCCGGCACATCGCATTCCGTATTTGCTGAGATAATTAGAGATAGCTTCTTGGGTTTCCCTTCCTCCATTCAACCTAACCAACTCATCGAGGAAGTTATCGTCCTTTGCCTGCTGCAAATAATCAATCACTTCTGGATAAGGACGAATCACATCTGCGACATCCAGCAGCGCCAGACCCATTTCCGAAGTGACATTATGCGGCACAGATTGAGAAAGCGTATCTGCTGCATTTTTTTCGCCTAACCATTCGTTCATCTTTTCATTAACCCATGATGTAGCATTCATAGCCGTCATAAACACAGCCGTACTTTGCGGGTCAAATAAGATCTTCTTTAATTGCTGGATATCTTCCACAATAAAATCAATCAAATCCGATCCCGATTTCGCTTGGATGTTTTGTTGTAACTCTGCTATTGATGCTTGATTGCGCTTAATCAAATCAGTCACGATTGTCGGATCGTTCACGAATGGGGCAAGCCTATCTGTATGACTTCTGCTCGGAATCGGTGCTGTTTGATCATTTGGCAACAATTTCATAAAATCTCGGTCGATTATGGTCATGAGTGCGCCTTTAATAAGCGGATCCGATTCCATTGTCTTTAATAAAGCTTCCCGGCCGACAAGTGAAGCGAGCCTAGGTGCAACATCAACAAACAACCTCCCGCCGGCTTTGCGCATAGGTGCAGGAGTTATCATCAGGTAAAAAGACAATCCCAATGGTTTAATGGGATCTGTCATCATCTGTTGATGACCAACAGAGAGATAGACGTGATTTGCTTGATCAGCCGCTTCAGGGATCGGATATAAAGTCGTGATCGGCCGGCTCTGGACGATATAAAAGATATCATCAGCCAAACACCATTCGATATCTTGCGGACAACCAAAGTGCTTTTCGATTTGTCTTCCTAGGTGTGCTAGTTGTAAAATCTGTTGTTCATGAAGGGTTTGAGCCTTTTGCTGATCAGGATCAATTTGACGGGTCTCAGTTCCGCCTTCTTTCAATCCATAGATCGCTATTTTTTTAGCTGCTATCTGTTTTTCGACGATTTCCTCGTCATGAACTTTATAACAATCGGCAGATACCAAGCCAGAGACCAATGCTTCTCCAAGTCCAAAGCTGGCATCGATGGATATTATCTTCCGGTTAGAAGTAATCGGATCCGCGGTAAACAAAATCCCTGAAGCCTGTGGAACAATCATCCTTTGAACAACTACAGATAAATAAATCTGCCTATGGTGAAATCCGTTTTGTATACGGTACGTTACAGCACGATCTGTAAATAGAGACGCCCAGCATTTGCTGATATGCTGCAGGATGGCTTCACGGCCGATGATATTTAAATAGGTGTCTTGTTGACCCGCAAAAGAGGCATGCGGCAAATCTTCAGCAGTTGCACTAGAACGTACAGCATAAGCATGCTCTTCACCAAGCTGCGATAGATAGTGAGTAACTGCTATTACAACATCGGAAGGAATTTCGACTCCCATAATGACCTCGCGTATCCTTCTGCTGACTTCGCTAATTTGATCTCGCTCTTTTACTTTTAGCATGGTTAGGCGATCCAATAAAGCTTGGTACGTTTCATCTAGTTCGATGGCTTTTCGGTATCCTGTTGTTGTGACGCAAAATCCTTCTGGCACATGTATGCCTTCAATTTTTGATAATTCCCCTAAATTTAATCCTTTTCCGCCAACGAGAGACAGCTGTGTTGTATCCATTTCTTGAAAACCAAGAACCAAAGAACTCATTGAACATCTCTCCTAACCATGAAATTGAGAAAAACATTTGACACGAAGTTACCGGCATGTTAAGATTAAATTGTAAGATACGATAACTATGCCTGATTTATCTTAATAAAATTGCAATCTGATTATATCATCCTGTTTGTTTATACGCAATAATTAAAGGACCTGAGTGTTTTCAGGTTCTTTTTTTGATTTTTGGGCACATCACGTTATTATAAAAGTTTGATTCGTACCCCTTTCTGTCATGCTTCGTTCCTTCCTTCTCCTCCGTATGTATACGACGTCTGCGCTATACAGCCTCATTTTCCATGATTTCTTGTCGCACTCTTTACTTATTATTCCACATGAATATAACTCGAATTCGTGTTAATTTTTCCTCCAATTACAGATCATAATGGAGATTCCATTCAGGACTCCGCTATTGATCGACTTCAAACCTAAAAGGAGGAACACCATGTATTATTACAAAGAAGAATTGATTAACATTATTCAACCGGACAAGCCGGATCCAGCCGCGGCTAAGGTGCTTCAGGAGGCGCTTGGCGGACAATTTGGCGAAATGCGGACCATGATGCAATACTTTTTCCAAAGCTCCAATTTCAGAGGAAAAGAAAAGCAATTTCGCGATCTTATTCGCGGGGTGTTCTTGGAAGAGATCGCTCATGTGGAGCTTGTACAAAGTACGATTAATCAGCTCTTGAACGATTCAGGGTTAGACGTTCCGGGCAATGCGGGTGTAGATGCTGCTCCGATTGACGAGGCAGTTAAGCATGCGAACCCCCATCATTATATTATGGGAGCGAAGAGCTCTCTGCCGGTTGATGCAGGCGGCAATCCCTGGACTGGCTCCTATGTTTACAGTCACGGTAACTTGATAGCAGATTTGTTGAACAATGTTGTCCTAGAATCAACAGGCGTCCTGCAAAAATCGAGGATTTATGAAATGAGCTCTAACAAAACGTTCAGGGAAACGTTGGGTTTCCTCATCGTTCGGGACAATGCGCATCAGAATGCTTTTGCCAAAGCGCTTGAAACACTAGGAGTCGACTGGGGCAAAACGTTTCCTGTACCGAATTATGATATTAACAAATACCCGGAGTGCCGTAAGTACGTCGATTTAGGATATCATAATGCTCAATTCAATTTCAGATTAGACGAGACTCGTATCGCTGAGATCTTCCAAGGTGAAAGTCCAAGCCGCAATAGCGGACAGCTATCCGTCACACCTCCCCCTAATGGCTTTCCTGTACCTCAGCTTCCAGACATGCCGAATGAGCATAGCCCCGGTACAGCGGATATGCTGAGATAACTTGTGCTTTGTGACCCGGCTTCTTATTTTCAGAGCAGGTCGGGTCACCTTTTTTAACGTCCAACTTCAGCTCTCTCTCCCCCCAGCTCCTCCGATCTGATCATTAACCCCATTAATTTTTCTGCATAATAAACTATACTCGGCATTCGTGCAAAAAACTCCAACCTGCTTTGGAATAAAGAGGTTGAAGTTCAGCGCCAGCTATTGATATATTTGATTCACTATGTTTCTACTTACGAAGGAGTCTCGTCATGCAATTGAATAAAGGTGAAGTATTGTTTCGCCAAGGTGAATCAGGCCCGCTCTTCCATCTGAAGTCCGGCCTGCTTAAGATTGTTCGCATCCATGCAGATGGAACGCCTTTTATTGTCAACATCATTACACCTAATGAGAGGATTCCCCACCATTCCCTAGTCAGCCCAAATCCCTACTTCGGCACGGCTATCGCTCTGGTTGCTTCAGAGATCGAAGTGATTTCTGCATCTGAATGGTATCAGCAGCTGCAAGAACATCCGGAACGCTACCGGGATATCGCGTTGCTGCTGCAGGACAAGCTGCGTACGATGCAGCAGCGCATCGATCAGCTCACCCAATTAACTCCAGCTCTCAAACTGCAGAAGCTGCAAGCATGGTTTCGCGTCTATATTGAACCGGCTTCATTGAGTGACGTGTTGACTCAAGATGAGATTGGCCAGCTCATCGGCTTACGCCGCGAGACTGTGAATCGGCTGCTGCGCGCGCAGCAGCCAGACGTATAAAACGATTTAGTCCAGCGCCCCTGCCGGACCGAAAAATTCGAAATGGATGTCTTCAGATGGAATCTCCCAATCCTTCAGTGCTTTATTGACGGTTTTCATAAATGGCAGCGGGCCGCAGAAATAGAATTTTGCATCTTTTACAGGAACAATCTCCCGCAGCCATGGCAGATCGATGTAGCCTTCTTTATGAAAAGCTTTCGACTCTCGATCCTCATCAGACGGTTTATTGTATATCCAATGCGCCGAATAGTCCGGGTGCTGGCTAACCAACTCTTCCACCTCTGCTTTCAATGCGTGGACGCCGCTGTGCTGCGCGGCATGGATGAACGTTACAGCACGGTTTGTTTTCGTATCCGCTAGGGTGCGAAGCATACTGACCATTGGCGTAAGGCCAACGCCGCCGCTTATAAGCACAACTGGACGGGAATCATTCTGATGCAGCTTAAAGTCGCCTGCTGGGGCGGATATATGAAGCACATCTCCCGGTTGAATCGTCTTATGCAGGTAGACGGATACCCGGCCGTCAGGCCTGTCGCTCATCCCATCTTCTCTTTTGATGGATACACGGTAGAAAGGCAGACCCGGTATACTTGACAAGCTGTATTGGCGGATATGTGAATGCTCTTCTCCCGGAATGTCTATCTTCATACTTAGATACTGGCCAGGCTCGAATGTGGCAATAGGGCCGCCGTCTTCTGGAACCAGATAGAAGGAAGTTATGACCTCGCTCTCGATTACTTTACGCTTCACTTTGAAGAGACGAAACCCTTCCCATCCTCCATTTTGTGTTGCCGCATCTACATACATTTCCTTTTCAACGTCGATGAATACACTGGCTATTACGCCGTATGCATCCGCCCATGCCTGAATAATTTCATCTGTTGCGGCATCACCTAGCACTTCTTTAATGGCAGCCAGCAAATGTTGGCCAACGATTGGATAGTGCTCCGGCTTCACGCCAAGACTCCGGTGCTTATGTGCGATTCCTTTAACTACTGGAAGAATTGACTCCAGCTTGTCGATGTTAGCCGCAGCTGCGTAAACCGCGTTCGCAAGTGCTGTTTGCTGTTTGCCTTGTTTTTGGTTGGCATGATTGAATATATGAAGCAACTCTGGATGATTCTCGAACAGCATCTCGTAAAAACGCTTTGTGATGGCTACGCCGTGAATCTCCAGAACAGGAACAGTCGATTTGATAATCGCAATCGTCGATTGGCTTAACATAGATGTATTCCCCTCTTTCAGCATGTTTGGATTTGACTCCAGTATACGAGCCGCAGAGGTGCACCCGATGTGATTGCAATCACAGTAATTAAGTAGATACTGTGACTACTTCAAACAGCATTTTCTCATTTATCTATACACATGCAAAAATCCCGCAATCAAATGCGAGGATTTTGTAACATCAGATTTGCGATATAATGATGATCCGCTTCAGAGCTCGTCCAAAAAATAACTGGTGTATGCTTTATTTTCATTTGGCGCAAGGCTTCATTCCGATGGCGTCCATCATTGATCTCATATTTGCCATTTGAGTAATTAACAATGAGAGGCGGGATATCCCACTCCCCATAAACCTCCTTTATTTTATCAACCTTATGAAAAAACCACTCTATATCATTCGCTTTTGTCAAATAGGACGGGGCACCTTCTTCAATTCCAAACTCTGATATATCCGCACGGATCGGACCTATATAGTATCTTTTCTCTTGTAATAATCCATCTGCAAGAGCCATATTATCTCCATCATTTCTTAAAAATAATTGAATCCATTCGTCAATAGCGCCTCGTTGAGCATATTCCATTGCACATTTTGTATTGCCATATATCATGCCAACATCACCTTTCTTATCTTGTCGCTTCCTCATATTCTGCTGCTTATTCATACATAATAAAGGCGCGGGAAGTTAAAAAATAGGTAGAATTTAAGTGAAATTGTTCTCAACCTATTGACGTCAAAAAAAACCTTGTGCGCACCAAGCACAAGGTTCTCTCGATATTTTTTATCGCAAACGGCCTACAATATCAATACCCGCAGTTGCTAGCAGGCCTGCAGCGATCGTCCAGGCCAACACACCGATAGTCATCCACAATGTCACATAACGTCTAGTTGCTCCCGATACCAGCGAAATAAATACGCCAATATGATGGCCAAAAGTGAGAGGTCCGATAAAAGCTACACCCGGTACGCCGTATTTATTGAAAAACTTGCGTGCAGTCTCCATTCTCTTGCTGGGGCCCCCGTCCTTCTGTTTCGCATTTCGCCGCTGACGCAGCTTATCGAACAACACAACAATCGCCATAATCGAAACCCAATTTCCAAGCGATGCAGCTATAATCGTCGGAACGGCCGGAAAACCCAATATAATGCCGACCGGGGCCGCAACATAGCCTTCCAGAAAAGGGACGAGCGAAACCAAAAATACAGCCCCTAATTGAATAAATAGATTTGCATCCTTTACGCTCTCCAGTAGATTCCCAATATCCATCTCCAAACCTCCATATGTTATCAGAATAACAATCAGAAATAAAAAAGCTCTTCAAACTTTTTATCCAACGCAATACAAAGAATTAAGGCCAGCTTTGCTGTTGGATTAAATTGTCCTGTCTCTATGGAACTAATGGTATTCCGGGAAACACCGACTAACTTGGCAAGCTGTGCTTGTGATAAGTTTTTCTCTGCCCTTGCTTCTTTCAAATGATTTCTCAGGATCAATTCTTCTTCCATTGGCTCACCCTATATCCGTATAAGTCGCTATCAATTTATAAATATGAACAACCGATAGAATCAGCGTCGCAAGTGTATAAATAATTGAAAGCACAATATCGCGTCTGCGTTTCAGACGGATCGCTTTGAAGATAAAGCCCGCGGCGGATATCGAAAGGATGATGGCGTATAATCCAAAATCAAAGCCATCGCCAATCACACTTTGCGTCACAAAAAATAGGGTTGCTAATAATGTAGCTGCAAAAGAGCCAATATTCCCCGCACTTACCTGAACTTCTATTTTAAATAAATCCCGATCCTTGTTCTCTTTTCTGCTCTTGGACAAAATTTCTTCTTTGTTAATAGGAATCCCTCCCAGGATATTTGCCAAGTTTTATTGGCATATCATTACTATATACATGCCAAGTTTACTTGTCAATTTTTTTTGAAAATAAACAGAAAAAAAAGCCGCAATCTATGCGGCTTTCACTAAATAGATTAAATCATTCGTGCCTCATACTCAAATGGGTTTTCACACGAGTAAATGTCATGGAAAAAACCCCTAAACGGTATATCGTCCTCCAGACATTTTATGCGATAGGACAATTCCTCGTCGCACGCTGGATCTTCGCCGTTGTTTCGCATGACCTCGAATGAATCTACAATTCCTTCCATGAGGGTCACTTTAAAAAATAATTGCAACTTCTCCAGCATCGAATTTTCGATCCTGGTCTCGGATCTGTATCCCTCAAGAACGGTTGCATAATAATCATCCATAAACTGCTTGCGTTTGCCGGCGTCTGGTTCAAATTGTACCCAGCCCACTCCATTGATCCAAATATCTGCCAGCTCATACATATACCACCCGAAGCATGAATTATCGAAATCATATACCGTAATATCCCCGTTATCAAAATCAATCGAATAATTCCCATCGTTGAGATCAAAGTGAAGCATGCCATATGACTCGCTGTCCCTCTCCAATCCTTCTAAGGTTTTAAGAAGCTCTACCATCTTCTTCTTAAGATGAGACAAGGAATCGGGTATCAGTTTATCAATATACTCGGCATTATATTTATCAAAAAAACTATACCGCCGATGGACAGCAGGGATATACTCTTTCGACAACTTGTGAAGCTTTCCCAGAACTTTACCGCAATTATAAAAATACTCGGTAATAGGTACTCCTTCACGATACTGATAATGATTTTCCGCAAGCATTTTTCCTTTGGCCTTTTTAAACAAGCAGATAAAAAAGGTATGATTATGATGAACAATCTCTTCCAACAGATTATCCTTTAGGGAAGGGACTACATCTGAGACCATTACGCCATGCTCAAATAAATACCGGATATACTCCAATTCGGCCAGAAAGTCTTCCCGGCTCCTGTCAGGTAAATAAGAAATTCTGAGAATTTTTGCTTCTTCTCCTTCTCTCTCACAGGTATAAACGATATTCCGCCCTCCGTCATGAGCCGGAATCCGCTTCATTTCATAACCTTGTAATCCATACAACTCTGATCCCAATGAGATTAAATAAGAATCACTAATCTTTACAGCCTCGTCATAAGTCATCATGTCTGCTATAACCTCCTCATTAATTGGGGCCACAGAAGACACCTAACAAATGCTAAATAATCTTCTGTGGATTTAAACGTCAGTCACCTTGATTAACATTGACTTCACTCCTTTCATCTTTTTCCATATTACCGAAAACCGCCAATTATTTCTAGATAAATTTTCTATAATAGTAAATTTAACTTATACTGAAGTCAGAATTCCCGATTCCAATTTGAAAATGCGATCCGCATAATTCAATGTTGAATCCCGGTTTCTCTGTCATTCATTCGTGCAGTATCTTGTCCGTTGATCTGAATAGTGCCTTGATCCGGTCTGTATAAACCAGACAGTAAGGATAAGAGCGTCGACTTTCCTCCGCCGCTTCCCCCAACAATAGCGATAAGGCCGGCCCCATTAACGGTAAAAGAGACATTATTTAATTCCAGTCTTCTCGAACCGGCACCGGTATCTGAAGCATAGGAGAATGATACCCGCTCGACCCGAATCGAGGGTTCACCGCAAAATTCTACAGGCTCCTGCTGCTCTGCTCCGTATCTCTGTGCGGCAGGAAGGCTCCATATTCTGTTAATCCTTTGTATGGAAGCCGAAGTTTGGTTCACGTTATTCAACATAAAAGGCAGCATAACAGTTGGCGGAATAATGTAACTGAGAATTTGCGTAATTGCGATGAAGGCTCCTAGCTCCAACTGCCCGGATACAGCGTACATCCCTCCTGCAACTGCAAAAATCAGATGCGGACCATTAGCCACAGAGAGACAAGCAGGCTGAAGCAAAGCATCCCACCACTTAATTTGCCGATCTGTTGTGTATAGGCTATGGAAGACAGAATTGAGCTTGTGCATCATTTTACGTTCCATCTTGAATGACTTGATAACAGGCAAAGAGGATAAGGCCTGCTCGACAGCAGTTAGCGCTTCTCCCTTTTGATTGGATGCAGCAGGATAGTAGGTGTTCAAGCGCTTATTTATTTTGCTCGCGAGAATCATCCCTATAGGTGTGTAAGCAAATGTAAGCAAGCCCAGAAGCGGATGGATTGTTAGCAGATAGACAAAGGCACAGATGGCCGTCAACATTTGTGTGACGAGCGCAAATAAATCACTGGATAGAAATGACGAGATTTGTCTGCAGTCATTATTCATAATGGATATCGCATCACCCGATGATATGCTCTGTACAGTTCGGTATTCCGCGTTCATAATCTTTGCAGCAAGGGACTGTTTCAAATCTCGGCCAACATATGCCCCAAGCCTGCCGGATGTCAGAACGATCATCCCACCTGTCACGGCAGAAATCAAAACAAGCAGCACAAATACCCAAACAGTAATAAGCGATATTTCGCCGTGGACAGTTTGGGTAACCAGTTGTTTGGTGAAAAAGGTAAGCAAAAGAGATACCGCAGCGGATGCAGCAGAGAGCAGTGCGCAGGCAACAGCCCACTTTTTATGGGGAAGTATGACATTGGAAATAAAGAAAAGGACAGATTTATACCGTGAGTCTACATTTTTAGACATAGAAAAGCCTCCATCTCATTAGTTAGATGAATAACGCAACACAAACTAACCCTTTAAAAAGGGAAAAATTTGATTCGCATTTATTTCCTCAACTTGATGAAATGGAAGTCATTTAACATACGTAAGCCTCTTTCCGGAGTTGAATAAAAAATAAGATATAAGGAGATTTTATCCAAATCAGTAAGGAACGTCAATCATTTTCTACCTTACGCTTCGATTACCGTTTCCCCTTCTCCAGCAGGAGTCTCGAAGCCGTTTAAATATTGGATTAAAATATCTTCCGTAATCGGAAATGCCGCATTGGCGTCAAATCGTTCGCTTCGAATTAGCAGCCTTCGACGCAGCTCATCTGGCTGAACCTTCAAATGAATCAGCTCCCACACGCCGTTATACTGCTCGATTAGCTGCTTATATTCATCTCGTCTTTGACGCTGCCAAAAGCTAAAATCCACAACGGCATGCTGTCCAGCCTGAATTAAATTCACTAGTTTCTTTCGCAGCTTTATTTCTGATTCTTTCTTTAAGGACTCATAATCCCCTTCAGGATAATCAATGCCAAAGCGTCCATGTGTAGTCCAAATATCCTCGTCTACCGAGAGCCGGGCGAACCCCTTACTTTCTAACTTTTGGGCAAAAGTCGTCTTGCCTGATCCTGCCACGCCGCACATCATCACAATTAAGGGAGCTGCACTTGTACGCTGCACCAATCGCTCGATTACAACTTCTTCACTAAGCACAATCCTTCAACTCCTTTTGTCCTTGTCTTGTTGAAACGGCTCCTCCTCGCCCACTACAGCCTTATTGTCTCAGTCTAACACTTTATATTTCAGTCTATATGATAATTTTATGAAAACAAATAAAAAGCCGCAAATTACGCGGCTCTTCACGGCTCTACAGAGCATTCAATTCGATTTCAAATCCTAAATCTTCGATGATCTGATGATCGGCCGATACCTCTTGGCCAGCCGTCGTTAGGTAATCACCGACGAATAGTGAGTTTGCAGCGTACAGAGACAAAGGCTGCAGCGTACGGAGGTTTACTTCGCGGCCGCCGGCCACTCGAATTTCTTTGGACGGACAAATAAACCGGAATAAGGCTAGCACCTTTAATGCTTTCATCGAGGGGGTACGGCCAGCATGCTCTAAAGGCGTTCCCGGTATTGCATTCAAGAAATTGATCGGAATCGAATCCGCATCGAGTTCGCGTAACGCAAAGGCCATTTCGACAATCTCTTGATGGGTCTCACCCATACCGATAATAACGCCCGAGCAAGGAGACATGCCATGCGATTTCACCTTCTCTACAGTTGCGACACGCTGATCATAAGTATGAGTTGTTGTGATGGATGGATAGTTGGCTTTGCTAGTATTCAAGTTATGGTTATAACGATGAACGCCGGCTTCAGCAAGCCGCTCGGCTTGATCTTCCTTAAGGATGCCCAGACAGGCGCAAATTTTGAGCGGCATCGTTTCCCGAATTTCTCTCACCGCGTCGACCACTTGATTAAGCTCTTTATCTGTTGGTCCTTTCCCGGAGGCTACGATGCAATAGGTTCCCGCCTTGCGAGCTAACGCTTCTCTTGCACCTGCAAGCAGCGTTTCTTTATCGAGCAAAGTATACTTATTAACCGGAGCCGTCGAAACGATCGATTGCGAACAATAGCCGCAGTCCTCGGGGCACAGGCCGCTTTTGGCGTTGATGATCATGTTCAGCTTCACTTTTTTACCGTAGAAATGTTTTCTAACCTTAAACGCGGCATTCATGATCAACAGCACTTCATCATTGTCGGCATCGAGCACCTCGAGTCCTTCCTCTAGAGTTAGAGGCCCCCCGTTTAATGCTTTCTCGGCAATCAATTGCCATTTCGTATCTGCTGCAATAATAGTATCCAACTCAATCATCCTCCCATGGTTTGAACTGCCTTGTGTCTCTAATTGGTAAGACTCTACTGTTTCTCGGAAATTATGTAGTAACGTCTGAAAAGCTAAGTTCTCTGCAGCTTTCAATCGTTTATTGTTAACCTAAAAATAAAGTTATTTGGTTAACAATTAAATATACTAGCAGATCGGGATATCGCTGTAAAGAGACAACAAGATGAGAATCTAAATATGGATACATAATCACGATGGGAAAAAACATAAGAGTGAATATCAAACAGCCCTTTTGCATGGATTGCAAAAGGGCTGAGACTACTAATGTGCTATGTTATTCACTTCTGATTACTCACCTGTTCAATAAATGCATTTACCAGGCAATGCGGATTCTCTTGGGCTGAACTCAATTGAGGAACGAACAACGTACCGATAAAAAATGGATGCCCGGTCAGCTCCACAATTCGCGGTCTTCCTTCGGCATCAGTGCCTACCATTTTCAACCCTGCTTCATGAATGAGTGCCTCAAAATTCGGATTTAGCCCATAGCTGCATCTGAATTGTTCGACTGCAGTTGATTCTTGATATAGTCCTGAAACCAATGAAGGATGCTTAATAAAAACTTCACCTTGTTGACCAACAAGCGAACAAGCAAGTTTACTAATGACTAGGTTAGAAGCATCCGGGTTTAGCTCCTCGTGTCCGGTATCTTCAAGCATTAATTTGTTTTTAGCAAATTCCAAAATCATATGTTGAAATCCGCCGCAAGTTCCGATTAAGGGAACATTGTTCTCGCGGGCATATCTTATGATTTGAAAAACGCCGTCTATAGAATCAGGGATACCTGGGGCTATCCAAAATCCTTTATAGGTTTCTTTGATCGAATCTAGTTGTTCTGGAATTGATGCTGTTGGAATCCAGTCATACTCCATCTGAGCTCCAATTGTATAGATAGAATGGTTTAATGCATCACTCGTGGCTTGCTGTGAGAGGTACTCCGGATTGAAGTCACCAATAACACCAATCTTCAACTAGATTCCCCCTTATAAAAGAAATCACCGAGTTACCCGCAATGATTCGCGATCACAGTGTCATTGCTTGCGCGTGCCTCGCCAAATATTGCTCCTTCTCTTCGTAATCAGGCATGATGCTGCCGACGCGGCGCCAGAACGAACGGTCATGATTCATATGATGGAGATGAACCAGTTCGTGGACGACAACGTAATCAATCACATCGAGCGGAGCCATGGCAAGTAAGTAATTAAACGTGAGATTTCGATTAGAGCTGCAGCTCCCCCATTTGGTAAGCGACTCTACGATTTCGAACGACTTCGGCCTCACTTTTAGCTGCTCTTGATAAACTTTGATTCGTTCGCCGACGATCTTTTTGCAGCTTGTAAAATAAAATCTCTTCAGCTTGTGCTTCTGCTCTTCTGTACTGAGCCCCTCCGTCTCTATCAACTCATTCAACGAATAGTATTTGCCGAAGTGAAGGAACTTTCCATTACCTTCATAATCCTTGGTATGAGAAACGGTTTGCGCCGCTTCCAGCGCATGTCTTCGCTGCAATATCTGCTTGCTATATCGCTTCACTAGCTGCATTAATTGTTCATCTTTTGTGCCATTGGGCGCTTTAACGGTTATTAATCCCGATGGGTCCATTTGAATCGAAACTTTTTTACCAGCTCCGTACTGAACATGAAAGTAAATCTTTTGGTCATCAACTACAATGTGCATATCGTTTATCGTTCCTTTTATGTTATAAATAACAAGACCAATCCAAGAATGTAATCAGTCCACCTAATCTATTATAGTTTATAGCTTCTTAACAAAAAGGGAAACTGATTTTCGGGATAAAGAAAACCGACCTTATGTAAGGGCGGTTAACATTTTCCATACACGGACTGTTATTTAATTGTTATTTTGTAAGGGTACGAACCGAGATACGATGTGCCTTTATCGCCTCCTTCAATTGTAACTTCTGTTCTGAAAATATCTGCTTTCTTATCCGAACCAAACCACACTCTCTCGTGAGCAGCTAGAATGAATAAGCCATTCTCGTCTCCCACAGCAGCAAAAGAATTATAGTTATTCTTATATGCATCCAGCTTTAGATTACTCTTCAAAAACTCCATAGTACTGGTTACATCATGAACAACTAGACCAATCTCACTAATATTTAAAATGCTCATACCCGAAAAGGAAGTATTTACTTCGTTAATAAGGGAATGCCTCGATATAAATTCAATAATATTACCAGAAGGATCATCAAAATAAATGGATGTAGCATCCCAAGTTTTAGAGTAAGTTTTGTATGAATGATCTGGCAATAAATTTAAGGATATTTTTTTAGAGCTTAACCAGTTAATCGCTTCATCCATTTTATTCTGGGGTATGTCAAAGGCAAAATGATAATACGGGTTTTCGTCAGCATCTTCTGTTTGCTCAAAAGTTAAGTAGGATTTCCCTGCTAATACAGTAAATGAATCCTTTGAACGGTCCAATAATGGAAGTCCAAGAAGCTGAGCGTAAAACTGTTGGAGTTGTTCTACATTTTTCGTAAGTAACCGTATACTTTGAATCCTCAAAATGATCACCCCTCACCTTACATCAAAAGCATAAATCCATAGTTGGATTATAATACCACAGAGTTCGTTAGTCTAACAGTTATTTCAGTAAGTGCGATAGCCATCAGCATCATCATTTAACATAGCCTGAAAAATAAAAAAGCCGCGAATTACGCGACCTTAGTTGTATCTATAGCAATAAATATTTAATAGGGTTAACCTTTAAGCAGATTTCCTTTAGCCAGCATGTTTATCGTCCGAATAAAGAGAACGGCCACAACAATGCTTAAGAATGCTAGAATGATTGCGGATATCGCGATGAACAGCCAAGAATGTACGAACATCGCGTATTTTAAAGCGGCATTGCTGAGGGCAGCTATCGGAAAGCTTATCCCCCACCAGGAAGCGCTGAACGGAATGGACGTTTTAAACACTTTAAAGAATAAGACAATGAACAAGAACAGACCGAAGTAAAACAAAATGGAAGCAAACGAATCGATTCGCTGCACGAAATTCGTATAGCCAAGAAAGCCAACCTCAAACGGTGCAATCATGATCATCATCGAAGGCATTAATGCTGGCGGCAGCGGAGCATGATGAATCAATCTGGATAAAATTAAGGTGAAGAATACGACAGCCACAAATCCGCCTATCGCAAGGGACAACAAATTAATTTCATGTGCCCATGGAAACGGCATGGTTCCGCCAGCAACCGCAATATCAATCGTACCTACCACAGGAATAAGCAAAGCTGGAACTGCGTTACCCGGTTCATGATTTCCATTCAATAGGCGTGTCACAAAAATAAAGCTAAGCACGATAGTCGCTGCTGTAGCGATGACCCACATGATTTGCCCCGTTATTTGACTGTAGCTGCTGATTACTGAAGAGAGCAAAAGCATTGCAATCGTGATCGTACCGAAAAAATTGCCCATTATAGGATGCTTAAATTCATCTGTAACTTTTTGCGGGTATAAGATCCATTTTGAAATATATCCTAAACTTAACGCGATAAATACAAGAATTGCAACAATGCCGCTGATATCGGCTATGAGGGTCGAAGTACCAAATAACTTGCTTGCTTCTCTCCAAGCTAATGACAAACCTGAAATCCCCATAACAGACGCAAATAGATTAACAGGCAAAAATTGAATAGAACCGATTGCTTTTTGTTTCGGTAAGGCAGCCAAGGTTTGCATGGACGGTCACCACTTTCTATGATTGTGTAATGAATACGAAGTGCTTACTTGGAAAAAATGAATAATTCATTGCAACTCTCGGCCGATGCCTCATTGTATGAAATTCAGAATTATTGATCAATATCATTTTTCTTATGATAATGATAGATGAGATTTATGATTTTTTTAACGCAACGAAAGATGCTTGCAGACAAATTAAAAAGACTGATGGAAAATTCCATCAGCCTTAAAGTTATGTTTGTATACTTAAATCCCATAATTCTCGCGCCGGATTTCGCGCTACAGCGCCCATGGCTGAGTTGCCGTCGTCAGTTCCTCACCAGACTCGATAGCCGAAAGCATCATAATCGACAAATAATGATCCTGCATCGCGTCTTCCAAAGCATAGCATGGCGGCCCGCCTTGTACATAGTCCGCCATCTTTGCTAAGCTCGTCGCAATGGCGATCTCATCGTCGGATAAACGTCCGGGAACGAACGGATTTTCATACACCCATTCATCATTAGCTGTAATCCCTTGGTGATAATACCCTTCCAAGTTGCCGTTATGACCAGTATCCACTCTTCGGAATTGCCCGGATATAGGGGTCTTGAAGTCCTTCAAATACCGATAAGTTTCGTCTGTTATCTCTCCATGGCTTCCGCGAACGAGAATACGATTACGGCGAATCCAAGAGAAATACTGATCTCCTGTAAAATCAAACAAAGCCAGCTTATCCCCGAAGCGAAGAGTAGCGATATCCTGTACGGAATCGTCTATCGCTTCACTTTCTGGAGGTCCATAACGTCCTGGGCCCTGCACAATCTTAGAGGTAAATCTTTGTCCCTGAATGACGGCGTTCTCGAATTGAATGCCAAGCATTTTCCGGATCAGACTGATGCCATGATAGCCGTGAGCGGCCGATACTTGCACCTGAGAGACGTCGCCCAGCTTTCCTGAATTCACGAAAGCAATACGAGCAGCATGCAGCGGCTGATATAAATACTGTTCAGCTACCTGTACGCGTCCCTTCAGCTTGCGCAGTGACTCGTACAAGGCAATCATGCCTGGAATGTCGCTGGCAGGCGGTGTCTCCGTCAATACGGGGATGTTCCTCTCTGCCAGTTCCAATGTGCAATCTGGCATGGCTTCCCATGGAACGGAAACGACTGCAAACATAAGAGGTCCGCTTGCGACGAAAGAATCCATATCGCGATAGGTTTTTACACCCCATTCCTGCTCGATCTCCCTGCCCCGTTCCTCGTCACGGACTAGCATTGCACGAACGGCAAAACGATGAGGCAGCAATTTCGCAATCCGCAAATAAAAATCGGCTCTCCAGCCTCTGCCTACAATGCCAAACTCTATTAAAGACATAACGTGTTCCCTCGCTTCTCGTTTAAATGCTCTAGGATTGTCCATTCGGGTACCCCGTTCAGCTATCATTCTTCGTTAGCGCTAGAAAGGCACTCGCTATGTATTATAATAATTTCTGCTATATCGTGTCCAATTATTACTTACGATTCAAAGCACCTATTCTTGTGGAGAATCTAATTTTCGCTTATTCAGCAAGATTAGGAATAGTGCATTCAGAATAATTCCGTAAATTAGAGAAGCACCTATTACAGAAAACTTCATGAACGAGGTAGCAGTATGATAATTCATTAAGACATTAATGGTTTTATCTAACGGAGGCAGCAGAACTATAATTGGTTTCAAGTTTTCTGGAAGCAGGTTTTCGATTGCCCGCACACAAAATGTGATAACTACAAAAACGCTTAGCATTAAAAAAGATATTAAGCGAGAACGGATGAGCTTTGAGGTAAACCAGCAAGCCAATGAAATACCCAGCCAGGATAAAGCTGTATGATACAAGAAGGACATCATTAACTCATCGAAAGTCGGATTCCGATCAAACTTATGAAAGATGGCAGGAAATAGGACTGCATATAGTGCTAGTGGAATTGTAAAAATCCAACTATACAGGAGTTTTGCTAAATAAAGCTTTAATAAACTTCTAGAATGAAGCATCGTTATTGCTTCTTGATTAGCTGTCTCGATATCGATGAGGATATAACAAATTATAGTCGAGACAATAAATAAAAAGGCAGATGAGAACGCATAACTCTCCATAATAGGATTAGGAACAACACTATATACAAAAATAATGCCAATGAAAAAAATAAAGGCAGGCGGACCATAGCGATAAGAGCGAATGAAGCAAGTATGTAGGAATGAAACTATCGAAATCATGCATTCATCTCTTTTCGTTGTAAACTGATGATCTCGAAGTCATTGTTTATAAATTCTAATAAAAAATCACGATAGTCATTTTTCAATATAGTAAATGTAATTCTTCCGTGCTCATCCGTTATCCAAGTTACATCAGGAAATTGATTTGAGACATGTGAAAGCTCCTCCTCACTCAAGATACATTCAAGCTCAAAGTGTGGAGCCAATGAATTTTGAGGTTGTTCCCCTTTTTCCTCAATTAGTTTTCCTTGACGGATCCAATATGTCCGCCCCTCCAATTGATTCGCCAGCAAAGGATCATGAACTGCTGCTAGAATGGATGTCCCTTCAGCTTTTATTCTTTTCAGAGAGTCTAGCAAGTGCTGAATCGACTCAGCATCCAGTCCGGAAAAGGGTTCATCCAAAACGAGTAAATTGGGAGTTTTGAGTGTTGCTTGCATTAAATTAACCTTCTGCAGCATCCCTTTCGAGAAATGTGTCATTTTCAATTTTGAGCTTTGTTCAAGATTAAAGAATGCATGCAATGCCTTTATCCGATTCGCAAGTTCCTTTGCCGGCATTCCCGATATTCTCCCCATATGGGTTAAGTACTCCGTTGATGTCAGTCTTAATCTCGGTAATTGATCAGGTGTATAACCGATAATTAATTGAGAGTTATCAAGTAATCGTTCGCCTGTAGTGACTGGGATTAATCCGGTTACAATTCGAAGTAACGTACTTTTTCCCGATCCATTCCTTCCTCTTAAGAGGATACATTCTCCATGCTTAATACTTAGCGAAATGTCTGTCAGGACAGCTCGGCTGCCATATTTTTTTGTAATATCTTTTAAGGTTACAAGAGCGCCATCTGTCATTTTTAACCACCTTAAAAATGTGAATAAAATAATTTAAAGAGAAGAGCATCCTATTTTTAGTTTTGCAACTGACCTCAAACCGTTTCAGCTATTTCATTAAGGGTTCGAGTATGCCGGCACTTCGGAAAATTCGAACAACCATAAAACTCACCACGCTTGCTGCTTCTTTTGACGAGCAAGTAACCGCATTTGGGGCATTCGAGATCATCTGGCTCTTCTAAAGAAGCCGCCACTTGTGCGGGGGTTGTCACCTGTTCTACCTGAATCACAGGCTGTCCTCCACTCTTGGTTTCCGGATTAACTGCTAAAATCATCGCAATGAGCTGCTCCCTATTAATCAATCGCACGCCATTTGATTTTGCAAGAGCATATGCTTGCTCGGTATAATCACGGTTTGTCACAACCCAGGCTTCTGCAGCACCATAATGATCCATAGCAGCGCGAATCTCTTGCACAGCCTTCAGTCCCACATTCTTTCCGTACCGCTTAGCTTGAACTACGATTTTCTTTCCCCCTTTTTGTATAACCAGATCAGCGCCAAAATCACCCGTTGCTTGGGTTACTTCCGCATTGTAGTTGTGCATTCGAAAGAGATGACCCAGGTAAATCTCGAATCGGCGCCCTTCCATTTTATCTATTTCTTTGATACCTGATCGCTTTAATCGTGCCGTTTGTTTTTGATTGTATAGGATGACGATAGCAGCGTATATTCCAAGAATACACCCTGCGGAAATCGCGGCGCCGATTAATGAATGCGTCCATTTATACATCCCAAAAAACGAACCTAACATTAATAAAACAACAAACGCTGAAATAGGATCGGCCTGTTTCTTCTTTCTTCTCTTCTTCGCCATATATCCACAAATCCCCTCAATTAATAATTACTCCCTATTATATCGGATTGCACACAGATATGTAGTTTTTTTGAGCTATACTTGCATCTATTCTCTGGGTAAGTCTAGAACCTGCTTTCTTGCATAATGAACATGCTGTGAGCGTATCGGGTTTATCACTGCTTATCGAAAACGAATTGATGCAGGCAGCTTGGAGGCGCGAAGGGACCATCCGCACGGGAGTATCTGGGCGTTGATGATCGTACAACCCGTAAGCATTTACATGCGATGGTTGTGAATGGTTGGCTATTAGTCTACGTTGGAATTATCCAACGTAGGTGAGGGAAATGGAGCGGAATTGGCCTCTACGTTGGATTTATCCAATGTAGGCGAGAGAAATGGAGCGGAATTGGCCTCTACGTTGGATTTATCCAATGTAGGCGAGAGAAATGGAGCGGAATTGGCCTCTACGTTGGATTTATCCAACGTAGGCGAGAGAAATGGAGCGGAATTCACTTCTACGTTGGATTTATCCAATGTAGGCGAGAGAAATGGAGCGGAATTGGCCTCTACGTTGGAATTATCCAACGTAGGCGAGAGAAATGGAGCGGAATTGGCCTCTACGTTGGATTTATCCAACGTAGAGGAGGGAAACGGAGCGGAATTGACTTCTACGTTGGATTTATCCAACGTAGGCCAGGGAAATGGAGCGGAATTGACCTATTATCCGATGGAAGAAAAGCAGAAATTCAAACAATGGATTGATTCCGCTTATGAAGCGATGCTGCCGTTCTCCGTCCGCAACACTTCGTACCTGAATACGGTCAAGAATGACCGTCAAATTAATGAAGCTACATATGAGGACAATTACAAGAAATTGGCCATCATCAAGTACAATTACGATCCAACTAACTTTTTCCGGCATAATCACAATATCGAACCACAGCCGCAGGCTTAACGCCCTGAACATACAAAGAACTCCGCTTCTTCAACGAAGCGGAGTTCTTTGTATGATGTTACTTATTCATTCTTTCATGATTACGACTTCCGGCTCCGGAATAAAACCATAACGCTGGTGAATGGCTTCCGAGACCATATCCTTCAAATATAAAATATCTGCAGCCGTCGCATTCGCGGCATTCAAAATCATATTGCCATGATAGGGCGAAATGATACCCCCGCCATGGGCAACCCCTTTGAGCCCCAATCGGTCGACAAGAGCCCCGATGGACGAACCAGCTGCGTAATTATTTTTAAAGAAAGAGCCGCAAGAACGGTAGGTAAAGTGCCTATTGCCCGTACGATACTGATCAATGTCCAGCATCGGCTCAGGTATGTCGATCCTTCTCCTTCCTCTCTGAAGCTCTCGTAATTCACTTGAGAAAAAGGAGTAGAACGAAAACAAGGACGATAGTTTGCCATTCGAATCTTTGTAATGGGTTAGAAGCCGACTTATGCCGTCAACGTGAAAATTCATCCCGTCTTGCTCGGGCACCGTTATTTCCGCCCCGACAATGATCCAAGGTTTATGCTGGAAAATGGATTGCTTATAAGCAAACTCACAATCCTCAGCACGTATCTGACGCACCGCTAACGCTGGATCGGTCAGATCGATATAAGAAATCGTCGCTACCTTATCGCCGACCTGCTCCTTATAATATTTCGCATTCATATAAATACCCGCGCCAAAGCTTCCTGGCATCAAATAGGTGAATTGAAACGCTGACGAGCCGGTGAGCAGCCCGACAAGAGACAACATGGAGAGCGGCAATCCTGATGTAAGAAACCAGCTGGACTCGTCAACGCTAATGTTGGCCATATTTTTCAAGGAAATGTACAGCGTCCCCTGCTTCGGTTGATCTGGAAATAGAATGTTCGAGCCCATACCGAACACCACGCGTTCCATCCCATACAGCGAGCTCACTTCCAGTATCGTCACGAGCTGCTCTACCGTTGCCGGCAACGCAAAATAATCTGCCAATCCGCCGATTCCATAAGAGCTTTGCTCCGATAACGGTACATGCCGTAAACATAGCTTATTAAAAAGCTCATATCGATCATTCATCATCGCTCTAACCGCGGATAAAGGTGATCTCATCGTTGCGGCAATCGATGGACAAATCACGGCCATCTAAGTGCCATACATCATTTTCCTCAACGAAAAATGTAAGATGATTATGCTCATTCAAGATTGCGGGATATTGCGGATCGTCTTTCGTAATGCCGAATGCGAATGCATCTCCCCCGCCTCCGCTATACCTGACATAAATCCGTATGTTGTCTCCATCGCGATAACCCCAATCCTTCCGGAAACAATCTACAGCAGCATCCGTTACTGTTAGCTTCATCATGTGTTCCTCCTTAAGATTAGTCACATTTTTTCGATTTGCCCCGATAAGTAGCGGTTCTAAAGCTTGCTCCGCAACCGCAAGAGAATTTGGCATTGGGGTTGTCGATCGTAAAGCCCCCGCTCATCCCCATGTCCTTGTAATCGATTTGAATGCCTTCAAGGTACTCCACGCTAGCATAGTCGATGACAACTTGAAACCTTTCCCATCCAATGACTTGATCCTCTTCAGCCAATGTATCGTCAAACCGAATGCTATACGACAGGCCGCTGCATCCCCCGTCACTCACACCAACACGCAAAAAATAACGATCGGATTCCATATCTCCTATCATTTCCGTAATTTTGTCTGCTGCCGTATCGCTAATTTGAATCATAGCCAGCGCCTCCGCTTCTATTTTATATATTTTACAAAAGTTTGAATTTCTAAAATTTGATGCGTACAACCGCGGTTGTCAATGTGATGTATTGTGTTAAAATACTTTATATAACTAGAATTGATCTAAGTTTCTACTGAAACATGTAATTCTAAATAAAGGTGGTGACCCCTTGCAGCCTAATGCCGATTTATCGACCCGTGATACGATATTGCATTTGTTAAAAACTAATAATGAACTAACAGCCAAAGAACTTACCGATCGGCTGGACATTACATCCATAGCGGTCCGCCGTCATATCGATACACTAGAGCGTGACGGATTAATCGAGTCGAGATTAGTCCGGCAGCCGATGGGCAGGCCAACTGCCGCATACCATTTAACAGAGAGCGCCGAAGAATTGTTTCCGAACAGATATTCCACCGTCGCCCTCGACTTGCTAGATGAGCTGGCAAAGGAATCGGGCGAAAGTATGGTCGAACGATTGTTTGAACTTCGCAAAGAAACGCTTTACAAGAAATACTCCGGTAAGATGAATGACAAAGATTTTCAAGATAAGCTTTCCACGCTTACGGCCATCCAGAACGAGAACGGCTATATGGCGGAATTGCAAAAAAACAGCGATGACGAATATGTTCTAATTGAGCATAACTGCCCGATCGCGAAATTAGCGAATCAGTATACACATGCCTGCCAATGCGAATTGCGTTTATTCGAAGCTTTGCTCGATGCGGATATCAGCCGTCCGGAATGCTTGACCAAGGGCGGTAAAAAATGCGTATATCGAATTCGGAGACGAAATCAAACTTAATAGCTTCATCTGCACCACTCCATTCTTTTTATACTTAGTAAATATTTATGTTTACTAATACCATTATTTGATTTTATGAGTCATTTGTCAACAGCAAAAAAGGATGTTCCCTGCCGTCTACTGAAAGACGGATGGAACATCCTTTTTTTGCTGCAGCTCAATTTACGGCTATTTATCATCGAATCCCTTGCCATCGAGAATATGCGGAATATACTTTTCAATTCTGGACTCTCGGGTTTTGGATTGCTTGGCTGAAGAGAAATGAAGCAGATATCCTCTTTGACGTCCTGGCGTCAATGCTTCAAATGCCGTTTTCAAATCGGGAATTTCAGCGAATTTATTTTCTAACTCTTCAGGTATTGAATATTCGGTATTCTTTTTCATCTCCACTTTCAAGCCGGCCTTCTCAATTTCAATGGCTTCATCAATATAGTCTTTCAAGATCAGCTGCATTTCATCAATAGCTTGAACACTTGTGAACCGTATCTGGCGCGCCGCCTGAACATTTTCCGTTTGTTGGACTAGAATGCCATGAGGATCTTTGAGCAACGCCCCTTTATGAAAGAGAAGCGCGCAATAATCCTTGAAATCATGAATCAGAACGATGTTTTTATTGTCATACGTGTAGCACGGATGCATCCATTTGAAATCCTCAGTCAGTTCTGAGTCCAGAACGATTTCCCGCAACAGCTGGAACTCTTCTTTCCACTTCTTCAGTTTATTAAAATAAGGATCTATCTTCGAATTCCTTACACCGGCTGCCATCAAGTTAACCCTCCTGTTGTTTTAAGTTTTACAATTAGGCGAAAACCTTCTCAAGCTCTCCGCACCATTTCGTCCAGCCGTACTTAGCCCCACCGAGTGCTGGCTCACTAGAGATTCCCGTTTGTTCGAGATGAAGGTTAACCTTTCCGTTTCCTAAATCCTGCAGCGTCCAGGTGATCGTATGCTTCTCACCGCTCGCCCACGTATAGGACAACCGATTTGGTTCATCAACGATCAATACTTCGCCTTCAATAAGGCCATTCCAGTATTCTGACGGTTTCGTACGAAATTGAAACTGATGTCCCACAACGGGTTCAAAGTTGTTATCCATTGCTTCACCCGTGTGGATATTAGCCACCCACTTGGCAAGCTTGCTGGAATCGGTTAAGTAGGACCAAAGCTTCTCGATCGTTGTTGTGTATTGAAAATCCAAAGATAATGTTAAACTCATTCTTCTTCCTCCTCTAATAGTTGGTTTAAGCGCAGCATATTCGTACTCCAGAACTTGTTGTAGAACCCCACCCAGTCTTGAACCTCGCTGAGTGGAGAGGCATTTAATCTATATCGCGTTTCTCTTCCGACTTTACGGTCATATACTAACCCGGCTTCTTTAAGAATTGTCAAATGTTTGGATACCGCTGTACGCCCCATTTCAAACTGTGGTGTCAATTCATGCAGAGGCAGCTCTTCTGTCTCTGCCAGCAGTCGTATCAGTCGGCGCCTAGTTGAATCTGCAATCGCGTCAAACACATCCCGCAACTGGTTGTTATCGCTCACAACACCCTCTCCTAAGCGAGTTATCGATTTTCTAATAAGACACCATCCGGTGACATTTTTTATTGTAAGACACCATTTGGTGTCATGTCAACTTCGTACTGCAATCATTTCTTCATAAAGACGCTGTATTATAGAATGCTTTATCTGATAGCTTGCCCTATTTGCAATCAATCGTAAAGAAGTAGTGCAAATCTTTTCTAACTTAAATAAATGATTTGAAGTCTCCGTATTGTACACTTCGATTATGCAATTCGCTACTCCCGTCAGTAAGGAAAGCTCAAGCCCGCCATTCAGTTTAATGATCTCAACCTGGATACCTCTCTCACGATAATATCTTTGCACAAACTTGGGACAGCTGGTTGCTACTCTGGGAATCGTTCTTGCCTCTGCAAACATGCTCCACACTGATAATTCACCTTTAGAAATACCTAAATCCATCAATTCATACACATCTCGGTTCTCTTCCAGTAAAACGTCCTTGCCAACAATACCGATATCCGCAGCTCCATATTCAACATAGGTAGGGATGTCTACAGCTTTAGCCAATATAAACTCTATATTTCTGCCGGCAACTGGTACGATGTAATTTCTTGAGTTATCAAAGTCATCAGGTAAAGAATAGCCTAAGCTGCGGAATAACGCCGATACCTCTGTATTGCCTTTTGGAATTGCCAGCCTAACCGATTCGATTGCCATCACACCCTTTATCACTTTACTTCTCTAATATACCATCGCAATAAAGCATTGATGTAAACTTATGTATGAGCCATTTATATTAGGAAAACAAACTGCCTTTGGATAGGCGGCGTTAGATAGCCGCCTCATGGGTGTTGACTTCAATGTACTCCATAACTCTGCGGTATTCGTCAGCGTACTTGAACCGTATGCTGATATCGCCGCCTTCGTGTACTTTGATGTGGTTAATCAGTTCAATCAAGATTTCCCTTGTCAGTTTGTCAATGTTTTCGTACTTACTGAATGCTGTTAAAACGGGTTCTCGGTATCTACGCCTTTTTCAAGTTCGGCCAGTTTCGCTTTCAGATTTTTAATAATCGTTTGCGTCACTTCAATTTGCCGCTCGTAGTCCGATAAACTCGCCGTTACGCCACTTATAATCGAATACCTGCCGGATTTTCTTGGATGTCTGATAGCAATATTGGTCGTTCATCACGTTGGTAATCGGAACAATAATGTTCGATACGCTATCCGGGTTGAGAAAGCTGTCCACGCCTTCGGTCAAGCTGATGAAGCGTACATTCAACTGCACAAACAAGTTCTCAAACAAGTTCTCAATCAAGCCCCCGGCATCCGTATAATTGCGGGATAGCCGGGAAAGGTCTTTGACAACTACGCAGTTGACTTTTTTGCTTGTAATATCGGCCAGCAGCCTTTGAAAGCCTTCCCGGCTGGTATCCGTTCCAGTGTGCCCATCGTCGATGTAACGGGTTACGCTCTCGAACTCGTCCACATGCTTCTCATAAAATTCATCCAGCAAGCGGCGCTGATTGACAACGCTGTTACTGTCATCGCTTTCCCGGTTCATGTCCTCTTTGGAAAGACGGATGTATTCTCCAAGATTCCAGCGCCGATAGTTGAAAGGGAAAGAACTTGCCCTTTCTGTACCTCTGTTTTTGGCCGTGCCATTTGTCCTCCTTCCTATCACACCTCCATGGCTTGGATAACATACCCAAGGCAGGCTCCATTTCTCCAACTCTCAACCATCATATTCGGTAAGATTCCTTCATTTCCATCCATGAGCAGACCATTAGTACATACCCAAAGCAAACGATCGTGGATGCTGTACTGTTTTTATTAGAATTAAGCTACTAATCCAGACCAAGCTTGCCAACTTCTTCATTTTGAGATGACCTACTTTGATTTTTCTCGGCCCTTCAGTATAAAGGCAGAAAGGTAGCAGCAAAGGAGTAAGCTAATGCAACTTAGTATTACTTGATTTGTTGAGGCGTCATAGTATCCAGAAATAGTAAATACAGCCGTAATGGGATAAAGGGCTTTTGTGAAATTTGACATACTCATAAATAGTCCGGCAAAAGAGTAAATTTCAGCAAATAACAGTGCAAGCCAATACCCCTTTTTCATACGCGATACAAAAGCAATAATGGGTGAGATAGCAAGGAATATACCGAAGCCATCTAGAAAATATGCTTTCAGAAAACCTAAAACCATTTCTACCGACAAATCGGAAAAATGTAAAAAGGCTTCTACCAAAAATGTTATAGCAAAGAGCAACAAGTAAAGGAGTATGCTGAACACAAAAGTAACAATCATTTTTGCGGCGGTTAAGCTTGCTTCATTTACGGGAATAAGCCGCAGAGATTTTATAGTGTCCTCTTGTTCTTCACGACAAATCATATAACTGCCCAAAAGGGCAATAACCGCAGGAAGAACAAAAATAGTTGCCCATGGTTGAGCCATAGTCATATACCAGCCTGCATTGTCTATATTCCTAGAGCCTTCATATACCTCCTGCCCTCCTAAAAAGACAATAACCGCTACCATAACGGTTGCAAAAACGGCAATCCAAACAATATTTGAACGGCGAATCTTTTGACGTTCCGCCCAAAGTAGTTTTTTCATGATTCACACCTCACTTTCTTCTTCCCAATGCGATATTTGCAAGTAATACTGCGACAATACCCCAAACGCAAATACAAAGAAATGCAAAAGGAATGTTGATTGATTGTGCAAATACATGACCCGGAATATCTCCATTTCGCATGACAATAACTGCCATACTAGGCAATGGGTGTATATACATATTTACCGTCATTAAAATAAAACCGAGAAAGGCATAGACCAAGGTTAAAGAAACGGGGAGGATATATCCTTTTTGCGACGCAGCAATTGCCAAAATCGGCAGCATTGCAAAAGAAGTAATAACACCAATCTCTAAACATTTTTTCAGCAAATATAAAACGCTTTCCCATTCAAATGCGACATATCCGGGAAGTACACTGAACATAACAGAAGCAACGGCTGTAATCAGCATGAAACAAATGGAGTAAATCAAAACTACAAAAAATTTACTGAAAAAGTATCCCATTTTGCTGATAGGCACAATCCAAAGTTGTTTGAGCATATCGTGTTGGTTTTCCTCGTACATGAGCATGGTGCAAAGTGTTCCCAAAACAACAGGCAAGATAAAGAAAAGCGTATAACCGAACGCTGACCATCTATAAAACTGTAACGGATCACCACCTGTTTCTTTCACATATTTGAAATATAATAGTGCGAAAAACGGCATAAGGAGGGCGGATAACAGCATTAGCCAGACAAATTTCCTGCGGCGCAGTTTAAGGCATTCTATTTGAATAAGTCTAAGCAATGCCTTCTCCTCCTGTGATTTTTTTGAAATAGTCCTCTAAGGTGTCATTACAAAGTTGAGAGCTAATAACCGTTATATTCTGCGTCACAAGGGCTTTATTGATTTCACCCATATCCAGAGCGGTGTCATAAAGCCGTAAAGTATGATCGTCTTGAACAGAATAATCTTTCAAGTGAAATTGACGTTCTAAAATCAATGACGCTTTGGGAATGTCTGAAACTTGCAGCAGGATATATTTACGGTTTTTCTTTTCCAGTTCGCTCATGCTGCTTTCTTCCAAAAGAACGCCGTGGTCGATGATTCCGATATCGTCAGCCAATAATGAAATTTCCGAAAGAATATGACTGGAAATAAGGATTGTCTTTCCTCGCTCCACGCTTAAATTCTTAATAAAATCTCTTACTTCTGCAATACCGATAGGGTCAAGACCGTTTGTAGGTTCGTCCAAAATAAGCAGTTCCGGGTCATGCAAAATAGCGTTCGCAATACCAAGACGCTGCTTCATTCCAAGGGAGTATTTACTAAACAGCTTTTTGCCTTTATAGGGTAATCCTACTACTTTCAATGCGTTTTCAACCGCGTGTGGGGCGGCTGTACCACGCAGCTTCGCAAAAATCTCCAGATTTTCCGTTCCTGTCAAGTTTGGATAAAATCCCGGTGTTTCAATAATAGCACCGATACGGGGATATACTCGTTTTTCCCGGCCTTTGATATTCTTGCCAAACACATCTACCTCGCCGGAAGTGATTGAGGTCAACCCTAAAATCATTTTCATAATAGTGGTCTTTCCGGCTCCGTTACGTCCTAACAGACCGTAAATCCGACCTTTTTTTACATGGAGATTGACTGAGTTAACTGCTGTCTGCTCTCCGTAAACTTTTGTCAGTTGTTTCGTCTCAATCACAAAATCATTCATATCATATATCCTCACTTTCAATAATTGTGCTCTCGCAATATGAGAACCGATATAACGGCAAAACAATCACAGTTAAAAGTATAAAACATTAACCTTGCCAAAACCTTGCCGTAATCTTGCTTTTATCTTGTTTTGGCAGCAAGAAAGCCCTGCACATTACAGGGCTTTAGGAAGTAATATTGTAAATATGGTTTCCGTACCGGGAGTGCTCTCGGCAGTGATAGTTCCTTTGTGCACGCTGACAAGTTCCTTAGCAATAGCCAAACCCAAACCATTTCCTTTTGCAACCCGTGAATGGTCACATTGGTACATTCTTTCAAAAATATGTGGGAGGTTATCAGAAGATATACCTTTCCCGTTATCTGTTATTACAATTTTGGCTTGCTGTTCATTCTCAACAATGCGTAAGGCCATATTATCACCTCCGCTGTGTGTAATAATATTATGTAATAGATTATTGATAATACGAGTATACGCAGTTGCGTCTATGCGCATGGAATACTCTGTTTCAGGTATGTCAAATTCATATTCGAAATGACTGTTTTCTAAAATAGGAATCCAATCAGCTATAATATTACGGGATAACTCATTCAAATCAAAAATCTCAAAATGAAAAATTTGTTCCCCGGAGTCCAATTTAACCCATTCAAACAGATTTTCTACAAAATGTTTTAAATTTTGGGCTTTATCAGACGCAACATGAATATATTCGTCCTTTTCTTCTCCTACAACAATTTTGCTTTCGATTGCTTCCAAGTATCCAACCAATGAAGCAAGTGGAGTTTTCACATCATGCGAAAGATTTGCCATTAGCCGTTTGTATGCCTGCTCGGATTGCTTTTGCTGAATAAGCTGTGATTGGGTGTTGATTGCAATTTCGTTAATACCATAACAAATTTGCCTTGTCATATCGCTCTGCGTTGCTAAAACCCGTCGATTAAGATTTCCATTTTTTATATCTTCTAAAGCGTCTTGTATAAGTGTAAGCTGTGTTTGGACACGCCGTAGCACAGAAACAAGGTACGCGATAATAAGCAGGGCAAGAACCAACGCAACAAGTAGATAACCACTCATATATGTCAAGCCTCCTTATTAAAACGATAGCCTACACCTCTGACTGTTAAAATATAAAATGGGCGGTCGGGGTCTGGTTCAATCTTTTTACGCAATTTACTGATGAAAGACATAATATTACTATCGTCAAAAGCGTATTCTTCTTCCCATACATGTGTATAAATCTGTTTTTTGGTAAACACCCGTCCTTTATTAGAAGATAGAAACGACAGCAAATCAAACTCTTTACTTGTAAGCTCAACTGGAATATCATTGACTGAAACATGGCGGTTTGCTTTATCAATAACCATTCCTTTCAGTACCATACATTCCGTATCTGTTTCCGTCGTAGGGTTTAAGGTGGTATAGCGGCGGATAAGAGAATTGACACGAGCCATCAGTTCGTTAATACTGAAAGGCTTTGTCAAATAATCATCAGCACCAAGCCGCAGCCCGGAAACTTTATCTTCCTCGTCATTTTTTGCGGTTAGCATGAGTACCGGGATATTACTTTTTTCTCTAATTTTTTTCAGAACTTGAAAACCATCTATATCCGGCATCATTACGTCCAAAATCACAAGAGAAAGGGAGCAGCTATTTTTACTTTCGTCGGCCAAACGCAGCCCCTCCACACCTCCATGTGCAATAATAGCAGATAAATTCTCTTGATCTACGCATTTTTTCATAAGAGCGCAGAGCTCTTTGTCATCATCTATAATCAAAACATTATTCATTTTGTAGCCCCTTTCCTCTCTTTATTCTGCCATCAACCGGTTTTTCCGCATCCTTTGGTATCAGCCACATATATCCGAGTTTTGAAACGCTTGGTATGCGGTTTTCTTCGCAAAGTTTTTGTACACGCCGTTCTGAAACGCCCCATTTTTTCGCGGCTTCGGGAGCTGAAATATATTCCATAACTTGACCGTCCTTTCGTATGCAAACAATATCACCATCTATTATATACGGACAGACGAACAATACCAATTTGCAGACGAGATAAAGTATGCTTTTGTCGAATGTGCGAAAATATGTGCGCTGTCAAAATAGTTGAGGAACGCGCAATATCCGTCAAAGATGGCGCTTTGGGCATCCGATGAAGCCACGGCATAGTTAAAATCCTCATAAGAGAGCGTTTTGGTGTAGTAGCCCTCCCGCATCTTGCAGATCCCGTCCCGGAACATTTATTGATACGGTATGGTCTGCTGTGCCGACTGTGCCTTTTTCTGCTTTATCAGATTCCCCTAGAACCATATCCGGGACGGAAACTTGCGCTTTTTTAGTGATCGTTTCATATAAGGAGGTTTAAATATGCCATTTCCTACTCACATTGTAGCCGCAGGTGGTTTTGTTGAAGATGGTGAAGGAAATATCCTTTTAGTAAAAACTCGTGATGGTGGTTGGGTTTACCCTGGTGGACAAGTAGAAGTTGGAGAAAATCTGATGGATGCTTTGGTTCGTGAAATCCAAGAGGAAAGCGGCATTGATACCACTGTTAGTTACTTAATCGGTATCTATTCTAATACTGGGATATTTAAATGGTATGATAGTGTTACTGATGTTCCTACGCAAGTTATATTTGATTTCGTATGTAAGCCTTTTGGTGGAACGCTAGCTATTCGCACTCGCTATAAGGCTTATTTGGAGTTTAACGGTGTAGTAAATTACATAGATTATGTAACGAACCCTGAGTTTATAATTAAATACCAAACAGATATATCGAAGTAGATTCTCGTTGTCATAAGGCTATGTTAGTTAAATTGTCGCTTTTCTAGAAAGCAACAATTTATACAAAACAGTGAAAATAAAAAGTCACTATAAAGTGACTTTTAACCAGTTGTATGTCTTAATTCATATAATTAAGCAAGCCATCTTCTAAACAAGTATTCCAGTTATTATTATGTCTTTTCGCTATTTGCATAGTGGAGAAAGCGGAGTGCGTGACGACAAGCTCGGTCTTATTGTCCTTTTCGACAAAATTTATCGTAGCAACCGTTTCCTCTGCATCCTCCCCTTCATTCAGCCACTTCCAAGTAAACGACAGCTTTTCATTCTGAACGATATCCACGTACCGGCCTTCTAATGTAAAAACCTTGCCGTTAGGAGCTGCCATATGGAAACGGTATTTCCCTCCCACTGTAACATCCATAAGTTCAACTGTCGTCGTTAAACCTGTCAGCCCCCACCATTGCTCTAATTGTTCTTTTTTCGTCCAAGCGAGGAACACTCTTTCCTTACTCGCATTATAAACGTGATGAAGCTCAAGCAAGTATTTTCCATTAAGCGTTGTTATCATCAGAAGGTGCCTCCGTTATTTTTCTTTTGGTTGATTGTCCAAAAAATGCTCCAGACTGGTCAATTGTGTGGTCCAGAAATTTCTAAGCTCCATCAGCCACTCAAACGCACTGTCCACCGTCTTTGGATTTAATCCGTAATACCGGAACGTTCCTTCCTTCCGAACCGAAACTAAGCCAGCCTTTTCCAACACCTTAAGATGTTTAGAGATGGCTGGCAATGACATATCAAAAGGTTTTGCTAAATTCATAACCGTCATCTCTCCGACACCCAGTTGTTTGAGAATTTCTCTTCTCGTCGGATCGGAAAGCACATGGAACACATCGTCCAAGAGTTCATCATCATATTTAACCATGTGTTTAAGTTTAGGCGGATTCTCAGCTATTGTCAAGAAGTTACAAAAAAAGAGCCAAGCGGCTCAGGTTTAGAATTCCTGAAATTCACTTGGCTCTTGCTTGTCCTATCCTTAAAAGTTTGCAGCAACTTCGCGCGCTTGTTGAATGGCCTTCTCTTTAATTTCTGCTGCTTGGGCTGGAGCCTTAGCCATCCCTTCAACAAAGATGCCTTCAAAATTAGTAATGCCGAAAAACTCCATAATGGAATTCAGATGGCGGTGACCCATTTCAGATTCCGCATACTGGGAACCGGCTGACAGCACGCTTCCGCTTGCTTGAATGTGAACCCCTTTTTTATCGGACAGCAATCCGATCGGGCCTTTTTCTGTATATCTGAAGGTTTTTCCTGCAACGCAGATAGAATCGATATAAGCTTTCAGAACAGGAGGGTAAGAAAAGTTCCAAATCGGACTGACAAATACATATTTATCCGCAGCAACAAACTGATCAACAAGTTGACCAAGACGGCTTACTTTTGCCTTCTCGGTGTCAGTCAAATCTGCAAACGCTGTGCCCGCTCCCAGCTTGCCCCAACCGCTAAAAATATCGGCATCAAGCTGTGGAACATCGGCTTTATATAGATCAAGATGAACAATTTCATCATTCGGATTTGCGTAGCGGTAGCTCTCAATAAATTCTTTCCCCACACTTAGACTATAAGAAGCTGATTCTTGAACACCTGGGTGTGCTGTAATGTATAACACGGTTGCCATAATAAATTACCTGCCTTTTATTAAATTTGGTTTTGAGCCTGCCTCATTGAATGAGTCATAATTTCCCGCTTCCATCCAATCCCGAAAGTAAAATAATAGTCCTCCTTTCTTTTCTCAGTAAGCTCGGTCACACCTCTTAAAGCTTCGAAGGATTTGAAAAGCATTCGGGAAAACTCATTCAACTTTTCAAATTCACTATTTAACCATTTGGTTATTTAACCACATGATTAAATATAGAGCAGTTTTAAATGGCTGTCAAGAAAGAATAGCCTTGAATTTTCGATGGCCATCATTTTCAAAATTGGGAGACGGTTATTTTGCTCATGCAGTCGAGGTTGTTTGTGGCATAACCTCCTGATATGATTAACGTTAATGAAGAACTTTTTATATTTCTAGGAGGAATAACATGGAGGTTTTTGAACCATTTTTAACGCGTATCGACAACCCGGATCATCGAATCCGTGCGGAAGAGGTTTTCAATTGGGTAATAACGAGGTTCCCAAATTTAGTGCCAAAAATCGCTTGGAATCAGCCTATGTTTACCGACCACGACACCTTTATCATTGGGTTTAGCATTTCCAAACAGCATATGGCAGTTGCTCCGGAAGAGGCGGGAATCCATCGTTTTTCGGAAGAAATTGTTCAAGCAGGCTATGACCATACCAAAGGGTTATTACGTATCCGCTGGAATCAGCCCGTTGATTATTCCTTACTGGAACGGATGATCGAATTTAATATTTTGGACAAGCAAGACTGCTCAACGTTTTGGCGAAAATAAAAAAATAGGGCTGCCGTTACACCGGCAGCCTGCTTGGTAATCCTTTATTTAAGTCTCCCCTATTTCTTACTACTCAAAATCGCCATCTGCTCGATTTTCTCCAGCGCTTCCGATATCGGGCAGGGCCATACTAGTCCAGTTTGGTCATTACTGCTCTTCAATAACTGTTCCTCGTCCCCCACCAAGAGAAGTACCGTTCTGGAGGATGGTATCTTCATCCGCTCTACCGATACCTCCTTAGAATGGTCAATTATCAATAAATCGCTAGGAATCGTTTCCAGAATCGGATCATTCTCTTGATGAAAGATCAATACATCGTAACAACGAACCATTAGTTGCATCACCAACGGAAGAACAACAGCCGGGAGCGGGCTAACGATAATAATACGTCTTGTTGATTCACAACATGGGATTTCTTTCAAAACGCCCGCATCGTCATCAACTCGGGGTCGTTCGCTGTCCTTATAACTTTGCAAGCAGCATGCCTCCTATTTTAAATATTTCCCCGTAATCGACTGCTCTGCATGAACGATCTTCGCCGGTGTTCCCTCGAATACAACCTGTCCGCCTTTGCTTCCTCCATCTGGTCCCATATCGATATTCCAATCCGCTTGGCTGATTACATCGAGATTATGCTCAATGACGATTACTGTATTGCCGGCGTCGACGAGACGGTTCATGATCTCTAGAAGGTGTCCGATATCTGACATGTGCAGACCGGTCGTCGGCTCATCCATGACATAGATGCTGCCCTTCTTATGCAGTTCGCTTGCCAACTTAATGCGCTGGCATTCTCCGCCAGAGAGCGTGCTAAGCGGCTGGCCTAGTGTAATATAGTTCAACCCCACATCGCTCATCGCTTGGAGCTTACGCACAACTTCTTTCAACTGGAAAAATTCCAATGCCTGCTCCACCGTCATCTCAAGCACATCTGCAATAGATTTGCCGTTCAGCTTGTACGCAAGCACTTCCTCCTTGAACCGCTTGCCTCCGCAGACTTCGCAAGGCAGCTTCACGCTCTCGAGAAATGCTAGATCTGTGTATACAACACCAAGCCCTTGGCAGTTCTCACAAGCTCCCTTGGAGTTAAAGCTGAACAAGCCCTGATTAACCTTGTTTGCAGAAGCAAACGCCTTGCGCACATCATCCATAATGCCTGTATAGGTTGCGGGATTAGAGCGTGTGGATACGCCTACCGCCGATTGATCGATGACGATCGCATCCGGATGCTGGCTGAGAAATACTTCATTAATCAGCGTGCTTTTTCCCGAGCCGGCGACACCCGTAACGACCGTCAGTATCCCGGTTGGAATATCGACACTAACATTTTGCAGATTGTGAAGCTGAGCATCCTTAATGGACAGCTTGCCGGACGGCTGCCTGCAATCTTGCTTGAGTTGAAGCGGCCGCTTCATATAATTACCTGTCAGTGTACCGGATTCGAGCAGGCCATCGAAGCTTCCTTCATAGACTATCGTACCGCCGCGGCTGCCAGCATGAGGGCCAACGTCGACGATATGATCCGCCAGCTTAATGACATCAGGATCATGCTCAACGACAATCACGGTATTCCCCTTGTCGCGCAGCTTCTGCAGCAATTCATTTAACCGGTGTACATCTCGTAGATGCAAGCCAACGCTAGGCTCGTCGAAAATATAAGTGACATCCACCAGACTTCCGCTTAGATGCTTCACCATCTTGACACGCTGCGACTCGCCGCCGGATAACGTATCCGTCTCACGATCCAGTGTCAAGTAATCAAGTCCGATATCGACCAAATGCTGCAATCGCTCCGTTAGCGGTCTGACGATCGGCGCGGCGACAGCATTATCGATCTCCCGTATAACACGGATAAGCTGTCCAACCTCCATCGAGGATAATTCCGCAATGTTATGTCCATTGATCTTGCAGCTGAGCGCGGCTTGACTAAGTCTTGCTCCGTGACAGCTGGAACAGTACCCTTCCGAAATATAGGGTGCAACCGAACGTTGTGTACGCTCGGACATCGTCTTTAAATCCCGCTTAATGTACTTGTTGGTGAACTTCTCAATGATACCTTCTACTGTAATATTCACTGCCTTGCCGGCGAACTGCATCTGCACTTTTCTTGCCTTACTATAAAGCAGCTGATCCATCTCTTCTTCCGTATAATCACTTAGTTTCTTGTCGGGGTCGAAAGCCTCTGTCTGTACGATCATATTCCAATCCATGCTGTTGACCGCATAGTCCGGCAGCATGATTGCCCCTTCATTCAACGATTTAGACAGATCTATCGCTTTGCTCATGTCGACACCTAGTCTGCGGCCAATTCCGTTGCACTCCGGACACATGCCTTGCGGATCGTTAAAGGAGAACATATGGGCTTGTCCAACATAAGGCTGACCTATTCGGGAGAATAGTAAACGGAGAATCGGAGAAATATCAGTAATGGTGCCCATCGTAGAATGTGAACCGCCGCCCAGCCGCTTCTGATCCACAATAACAGCCATGCTCAGGTTCTCAATCGCATCTGTATCCGGCTGTGGAACGCGGGGCAAAAAATTGCGCACAAACATACTGAAATTCTCATTCAGCAATCTTGTGGATTCAGCGGCAATCGTATCAAAGACGATCGATGACTTGCCAGAGCCGGATACTCCGGTGAAGATCGTAATTTTCCGCTTCGGAATACGCAAGGAAACGTTCTTCAGATTATTTTCCCTAGCACCGGAGATTACAATATACTCCTGATAAGATTCACTCATATGCTTAACATCCTTCCGATCTTGTAAATTCTCACTACTAGTTTAATCTATACGCACTAGGTGCGAGTTTGTTCCGCAGCACCAAGCGCTTAAATGTTAGTCCGAAGCCGACATAAAGCGGCTGCACACGAAATGCAGCCGCTTTATGTCGATTCCGGTGATACACTTTCCACTACTGTTACAACGCCTTTTCAAACCCGCGAAACCAATTGCTCCAGCCATATCTAGCGCCTTCTAGTCCTTGAGATGTGGAAAATCCGGTTTGGTCGAGGTGAAGGTTAACCTTCCCATCCCCTAAATCTTACAACAGCCACTCTTCAGTATTACCAAAGAAGTACCCTTCATTTCACCTGCTTCTTGCACCTTTCTCCGATTCATACGGAGAAAGGTCTTTTTGAAGGTCTACTAGAAATAGAAGCTTGCTGAATTAAATTTGCGCTACTCCGCCATCAACGAACAATTCAACTCCATTGATATAGCTGCTTTCATTAGAAGCAAGGAACATGACAGCATTAGCGATTTCTTCAACTTGTCCAACTCGGCCTAGCGGAGTTGTCTCCTTCGCATGCTCAAGAACATGATCCAGTGCTGCTCCGAATAAATCGTCATATGCAGGGGTATAAACGGTTCCTGGACTAAGGACATTTACGCGGATTCCAGTACCTTTTAGATCAATAATCCAGCTTCGGATCAGTTGTCTGATTGCTGCCTTAGATGCGCCATAGACACTAAACGCTGGATTGCCCATTAAGCCAGCCGTGGACCCCGTCAGAATGATCGAACCTGACTGATCCGGAAACAAAGGCAACGCCTTCTGTAGAGTGAACAGAGTTCCTTTCACATTCACATCGAATGTTTTGTAATAATGCTCTTCTGTAATTTGGCCCAACGGAAGCAAAGAGCCCAGC
Source organism: Paenibacillus radicis (ex Gao et al. 2016) (assembly GCF_014641555.1). GTDB lineage: Bacteria > Bacillota > Bacilli > Paenibacillales > Paenibacillaceae > Pristimantibacillus > Pristimantibacillus radicis. The sequence goes on along the minus strand of NZ_BMHY01000004.1, from coordinate 241,446 downwards.
CCTGCATTTGCGAAAAGGATGTCCAAGTGCCCCTTCTCTTGCTTCACGGTTTCATACAGCCTGTCCAAATCCTCCAGCTTAGAAATATCGCCTTGTACCCCCGTTACATTTTTTCCGATCCGCTTCACCGCTGCATCCAGCTCACTTTGTCTGCGTCCTGTAATAAAGACATATGCGCCTTCTTCTACGAACTGCTGTGCGGTCGCAAGACCAATTCCGCTAGTACCGCCTGTCACAACCGCAACTTTACCGTCAAATTTCCCCATAATATAACTCTCCCTTAATGTTTATTTTATAGCGCTGCAGATGTCATATAATTCCGTCAGGCTAGTAATCGTAAATGTACTTGGAATTTCCGAAGAACCTTTGTGAGACGTTCTGTTAACCCAGCAGGTATCGATACCCGAATGGAGTCCGCCTTTTATATCTGTATATAATGAATCACCGATAATAAGCGCTTCTTTTCTATCAAAATCTTGGATATGACTCCCTACATAGTCAAAAAAAGTGCTGGATGGCTTCTGATAGCCAATGCTTTGTGAATCAAAAATATCCTCAAAAAATTCATATAAACCGGACTGCTTCAGTCTCTTGATTTGAGTTTGCGTTATCCCATTCGTGATAATGAACAACCTATGGGATGCAGACAAGCGCTGGCATACTTCTAAAGCACCTTCCATAAGCAATTGGCTGCTATTGCCCAATAGCTCTCTGTATAGCTTTTCCCATTTCACGCCATCAACAACTTCTCCCCATCTCAACATCGTTTCTGAGAATCTGGAGTTTAGTACAACGTCTAGTCCAACTTTTCCATTCTCGTATTCTTTCCATAGCTGTTTATTGACGGAATGATAAATGTCCAACAATTCATCTGAGCATGTATATCCATGCTGCTCAAACAATTTGTTCAGCGAATCGGTTTCAATAGCGCCGAAATCCAGCAGCGTATCATCTAGATCAAATAAAAGCAGTTTATAACTCATTTTTCCTCCATTAAAAATGATAACGGTTATAGCAATTCCCCTAACTTAACCGGTGTTAGGGGATTGCTTCGTTCACCAGTCCGTTATTTTTGAACGGCCGGCTGGTAATCGCCAGGCACCATACCTGTTGATATCGCCATACGATTCCAACAGTTAATGGCATTAATCGCCATAATTAAATTGACGAATTGGCTCTCGTCAAAATGTTTGCGGACTTGTTCATACAAAGGCTGAGGTACGCCAGCATCCGAAATTTTGGTTACAGCTTCCGTCAAAGCTAACGCAGCACGCTCCTCCTCCGAATAGAATGGAGCTTCACGCCATGCGCTAAGCATGAACAATCGTTGCTCCGTTTCTCCCATCGCACGTGCATCCTTCGTATGCATGTCCAGGCAGTAGGCACAGCCATTAATCTGAGAAGCGCGAATTTTAATCAGCTCCAACAGGCTGTGATCCAATCCGCTTTTCTTCACATACCCTTCTAATTTCAATAGCGTCTGCAGAGATTCCGGTTGCACTTTCATATAGTTCAGTCTCATTTCCATTTCGTTACACCCCTAATTTTTTTTGTGATTTCAGAATTGCGAGTCATGCGTTTCATAAGTTCGGGCTGAGCAATGCCAAGCATCGTAATGCCAACACCCGCCCATTGCATCCAATTGACGTATTCATGCAGAACGACATACGACATCATGACGGCTGTCGGCAGCTCAGCAGCACTTAGAATTGTAGCTAGTCCACCGCCAATATGCGGCACGCCTATGGCATAGAACAAAGGCGGAATAACGATGCCAAATACAGCGAGCAGCAGCCCCAAAGGTAAAAGCCCTTCGTGCAACGAGCCATTGATCAGAAAATTCGGCGGGAAAACGATCATGACAAGAATGAACGAGCCGGACAGCATGATCGCGCTTCGTTTAATTGGAACGACTTGAACGGCTGTTTTACCGCTAAACCAAATGAAGAGTGTATAGGCGGCAGCAGCCAATAACCCAAGCGTCATTCCTATCCAAGAAACTTCTCCCTGACCTCCGTTCAAATAGCCGCTTGCCATGCTAATCCCGGCAAATAAGATGACGAGTGAGATTATTTTATCTTTACTCGGACGCTTGCGTTCAACTACCGCTTCCAATAAGATGCCCATCCACGTAAATTGAAACAACAAGATTATGGCGAAAGAGGCTGAAATATGCTGGAGCGCTGCATAATAAAGCATGCCTGTTAAGCCTGTTGTCGTTCCAACTGCCATGAGCGATATCACTTGACGTATGGTTACTTTGAAGGTGTGGCCGGCTGCGGACGGCTTAGCGGATTTAGCGCTCACCAGTAACAGGCTCCAGAGCATAATCACACCGAATAAATTTTGACTGCCGACGACATCGCCGACACTGAAGCCAGCTGCATAAGCTTTTTTTACAAAAGTAGCTAATAAACCAAAACTGCACGCCCCAGCTAAAACAAATAAAATATACTTCACTGTCGTGTTTAAAAAACTTGGGCTAGCTGCAATGCTTGCTGTACCGCTTTTTCTTTAATGACAGGTGCTTGATCCGGGGCAGCTCCCGTGCCCTCGATATAAATAACTTCAACGGACGGTATACCCATGAATTTAGATACAGCTTCCAAGTACCGGTGGCTAAATTCAAAGTCAGCCCATGTTCCCTTAGAGAGCACGCTTCCGGAAGCTTGAATATGAAGCAGCTTTTTGTCAGAAGCTAAACCAACAATACCTTGAGGAGTGTAATTGACCGTTTTTCCAGATATGCATATGGCATCAATATAAGCTTTCAGTACGGGCGGGAATAGGAAATTCCAAACCGGATTAACGATGACAATCTTATCTGCGGCCAGAAATTGATCAACCAGTTCGTTCAATCGGGCCAGTTTGGCTTGCGAACTCGGGCTCAATTGATTAGCAGAAATACCATTCTTCAGCTGCCCCCAGCCCGTCAAAACTTCAGCATCTAGTTGAGGGATTTCCTCTTTATATAGATCCAGTTGAATCACTTTATCATTAGGATTTGCCTTACTGTAAGCTTGGACGAATTCGTGGCCTACAGACAAGCTGTAGGACTCACTCTGATCTAACGGGTGTGCATTTACATATAGTACAGTCGACATTCTGGTTCCCCTCTTAAGTTGCAGTATTTGTTATGACTCCCTATGAACTGTAAGTTATCTGGTCTCTGTTTCCGGAAACATCCCCGTGGAGATGGCGATCCGATTCCATGCATTAATGGTATTGATTGCCATGATGATCGTCACATATTCCGCCTCATCTATATGTGTCCGCACTCGTTCGTACAAATCCTGCGGCACACCTTGCTCCGAAATACGGGTTACAGCTTCCGTCAGTTCAAGCACCGCTCTTTCTTTCTCGGAGTAAAATGGCGCTTCACGCCATGCATGAAGCAAATGGATCCGTTGCTCCGTCTCGCCCATTTTCCGCGACTCACGTGTATGCATATCCAAACAATAGGCACAGCCATTAATTTGTGAAGCTCTCAACTTAATGAGTTCATACAACCTGCTATCCAGTCCGCTTGTCTGAATAAAACCCTCCAGCTTCAACATCGTTTGCATAGCACCCGGATTTGCGCTGATATGATTGAATCGAACCTTCATCGTAATCTCCTCCATAAATAATAAATTGATCCTGCATTCGCGATTCATCACCGACAACACTTATCGACGACAACATTAATCGGCGATTAAGGTCATCTACAATATAGCTCGTTCATTTCAAAGTGTCAACTTAAAATATTCGACCACAAATATCCATTTCGCCTTATTTGACAATGGTTTTAAATCCACCTAAGATGATTAATAGTATTGTTTTATACAGAAGGCAGGTGTTTGCATGCAGTATAGTATTGGCGTTGAATATGGACTGCATTGCTTGGTATATTTAATTGATATTCCTCCAGATGCTACAATTGGAATTAAAGAGCTCTCCGCATTTCAAGGTGTTTCGGAGACCTATCTTTCCAAAATTTTCAGTAAGTTAACAAAAGCGGGTATCGTAGTTTCTGTTCCTGGCGTAAAGGGAGGCTATCGCTTATCGAAGTCTCCTGATGACATTTCTTTTTGGGATGTAGTTGAAGCAGTCGAAGGTGCTACTCCTATTTTTCAATGTAAAAAAATTAAAGATAATAGCTATCTATGTCAGGATGAGGAGTATGCCGCTTGTTCTAAAGCATCTCCTTGTGTGATTAACATGACTATGTTAGAAGCCGAGGAGAGTATGCGCAATGTGCTGCGTAATAAAACGCTCTCTTGGCTAAATGAAGAGCTTGATCGCGTATTAACTCCTCAATCACGTAAAGATACCCGTCAATTTTTTGCTAACAGCACTAATGTGTAATGAAAATCCGGGAGATGTCGCAGTTATAAAAATGCGGTTCTCGAGGATTTTTACGTTAATTACGCCTATTGCAAAAAAAAAGATCGCGGATTTCCGCGATCTTCGATAGGATATGTATCTTCTGTTTTATGGATTAATTAGGCTGCGCAGTGCTTGAATTTCTGTATAACGGCGAAGCAAATTTTCATACTCCGAAAAACCAACCTTCTGTTCTGCTGTAAAGCTTTGAAGCTCCCCTTCTATGTCGCTCAATTTCCCCGCTAAAAGTGCGGGTTGATCTCTTTTAATAAGGCTTTTTAAACCTTAATGTTAATATTTGATAATCGCGAACAGATGTTCTATAATAGAGTTGCATATCCCATATGGACAAAGGAGAACTGAAAATGAGAAAACTCGTTCTATTTCTGCACGCATCGCTTGACGGTTTTGTAGAAGGGCCGAATGGGCAAATGGACATTGGCTGGGTTTCCTACGATGCTGATTTGGAGAAACATGCGCAAGAAATTCTGAGTACTGCCGACACTGTCATTTGGGGACGCGGGACTTATCAGATGATGCATAGTTACTGGCCATCTGTGCCTTCGAACCCATCAGCTTCGCAGCATGAGCTGAATCATGCCGAGTGGATTGAAAAGACAGCCAAAGTCGTCTTTTCCACAACGCTGGAGAAAGCCGAATGGAATAATTCCAGACTCGTGAAAGAAGATATCGAGAAAGAGATCAATACCCTCAAACAGCAGCCAGGCAAGGATTTGGTCATTCTCGGCAGTCCTAGGTTCGCACACCACCTCATGCAGCTTGATTTAATTGACGAGTATAAAATTACGGTTTCTCCCGTCCTCATTGGTAAGGGATTGCCGCTATTCCAAGGTATCAAAGAGAAAACCAATCTTAAGCTAATCGAAAACAAGACCTTTGATTCCGGGGCCATAGGACTCGTCTATCAGACGGTAAGATGAGCTTGTCACTTAAACGGAAGAGATAGCTCAATTAACCGCCTTCTCACAAAGGCGGTTTTCTTATGGTCACAAATCAACATTAGAATGTAACAAAGCCTTTAATAAAGAGTGAAACGGCATAGCTATATTCATCATTTAGTTTAACTGCTGCTGGCGGCCCGTACCAGTTTAGAGAGCCATTTTCCCCGATCTCCGTCGGCGTTGGCAGCTATTTTCTTCAACTTGTCTGTTCCGCCCCAGATCAAATAAACGATATGCTCGACCATATAGTCCGGAAGACCATGAATCTGTGCGAGCAGCAGCCGTAGATGCTTCTCATCCTCCATCTCGGCTTTGATCTTCAACTTCATCGAATCCGTGCTATGCAGCATACACTTCACGAGAGTAGGAATGGTTTCCGCGTTAACACCAAACCTTTCGGCCAAAGCGACCGTGAAGTGATTCTGAACGGACTGATGCTCTTCATCCACCTTACCCATATACTGTTCGACCAGCGGAAAATAAGTCTGATCCGTCAGCCCAAGGCCGAAGACGGCATAGCTGCCCGGCATGCAATTTTTCTCCCCTTCTGTATCCGAATACCATTCGAAGGTTTCCATCGCTGTATGCGAGTATTGCTCTAACAAGGGATGTAAATTGGGGTATTCCAGAGCATTGGCGAAGAAACGGTGCGTACTCGATTTTGCCAGCCCTTTGACCGGCAGCCATTGCTTGACACCTGACTTTAGCTTAATCTGATAGCTTTTGGGGAAGCCTTGACTTAATAATCGAATCAGAAACTGGAGCGCACGCGCGTAGCTCTCCTCCGTTTCCTGCTTAATGGCTATAGTGATCTGGGCCAATACATCGTTAGCCGTGCATTCAACCAGCTCGTCACATAACCCGGTGTCTTCCTTGGCAAATGTGCCGCTGCCTTCCTTCATCAGGCGTTTTGCCTCAGCACTGCCCAATTCGATCGCGTAATTCATAAAAGCGAGTCCTGTACTTTTACTGTAGGATGGCTCGTATTTCAGAATCATTATCGCTGTGTAAATGACGAGTTCAATCGGACCCTGCTCGGTCTTTTCCAGCCAGGCACCGTCTTTTTTCTGATATGTTTTTTGCCACTCCGTTCCTGTATTATCGTAATAAAGAGGCAGCCCGTAATCCTCTACCCAATTCCGCAAAGCTGAAACGATATAATTCCGATGCTCTGCAAGATGTTTATTCCCTTTATTCACTTGTTGAATGCTCTCAAAAATAGAAATGATTCTGCCGGGGTCCGGATCAGGGTACAGTCCCTCATCCAGCAGATGCCTGGAGAGAAAAAAGGTCTCCAACGGCTTGGTCGGAAAGTTTCCCGCTTCCAGCTTATTAGCGATATACACAGAAATTTGTTCCAGCAACTGCTCCTTCTTCGTCTCGTCGACGTATTCATGGATAAGAACGTTGATTCTGCCGTCCCGCGTCCGAAATTTTCCGTTAAATGTAAATCGATAATCGATTAAAGCGGATGGCAGCTCGTTCAATTTCTCCTGTATATAAGAAGCAAGCTTGGGAATAATCTTCGCTTGAACTTCTTCCTCGGTTAGAGATTCGTCCAGATTCACCTGACCCTTCGGCTTTGTTAAATCGAGCTCCTTATCTGTCACATCCACCCTGCCCTTGGCATATTCGAGCAGCGCATTGCCGTGAATTCCAACTTGCAGCGTAGTGCGTTTTACGATTTTTTCTGCGTCCTTATCTCTTATATAGGTTATCCATGTGTCGATTTCCCGTTCCATCTCCTCCAGAATCGGTTCAAGCGTGCAATCCATCTATATCATTCTCCTTTAGGCAGCATTATTAATTGTTATGCGTTTCTCTTATTTCGTTGTTGTACATTCATTTCTATCATAGCCTGTCCTTGAATGCGGAACAATTGGCCGGGATACCTAACTCGTTATAAAGTTAGTAATAGCTTACTGCCTGCCATACAGCGCTCCACGACTCTAGTCGGGGTCCGCTACCTGCTCCAGTCTGTTCCTAATGGAGAAGTTTTCCGGTACAATATAGTGAGATTTGTTGGAGGAGAGAGTGTCGATGAATTATGAACAAAAGGTTCGCGGTGAAGTTGCCGCTTGGGAACGCAAATTATTCAAATCGCCGGGGTGGCTGGAGAAAACTTCGAAGACGATCGGTACGCGAATTAATGAACTGATTCCTGACAAGGTACACACTGTTATTACGGCTACCGTTAAATCGATCGTACGTACCGCATTATTCGGTGCGGAATATACGCCTCAAAAGCCGGTTCGCCAATATGATACGCTCGAACTCGCCGACCAAGAAGCGCAGCGTTTGTTTTCCCTCTATCAAAAAATCGCAGTAGCGGAAGGCGCAGGTACAGGAGCGGGCGGTTTTGTACTTAATCTGGTAGACTTTCCTGCTTTAATTGCCATCAAGATGAAGTTTTTGTTCGAGTTGGCCCATAATTACGGATATGATACCAACGAGTTTTCCGAGCGAGTTTTCGTTCTAAAACTGTTCCAATTGGCGTTCTCTGGTCCGGAACAACGTGCTAAACTGCTGTACTCGATTAAACGATGGGATACTGAAAAAAAACAGTATTACTCGGATTCTCAATACGCCAACAATTTGGACTGGGAAACCTTCCAGAAAGAATACCGCGACGCGATTGATTTCCGGAAAATGCTGCAGATGGTACCGGGAATTGGAGCAATAGCGGGAGCTTGGGCCAACTATACCATTCTCGATGAGCTTAATGAGTCCGCAATGAACGCATACCGGTTGCGCCGATTGAACGAGGGATTATGAGGATTAACGAAAAAGATGGCTTCTGCTCGCCTGCAGAAGCCATCTTTTATCTCTTTACTAGCTAAGCGCAAGCTTGCTGCTCTGAACAACGGACAGCCATTGATTCGCAATAATCTGATGACCTGCGCTCGTCGGATGCACGCCATCCCAAATCCAATAAGCGGCTTCTGCGCGAGTACATGCTTCATCAAAGGCAGCCTGAAGCGGAACATATACCGCACCGAACTCTTCCGCCAGCTCTCTGGTGATGTTCTGGTATAGCCCAATGATCTGCTGCCATTCCTCCCATTTCTCTTCCGTAGCGCCCGTCTTCAGAATGAAAGGCTCCAGAAGAATCAGTCCCGTATCCGGCATAACCTCTCTTGTCTCTTCAAGCAGCACTTTGTAAGCGCGACCAAAACGGTCCGTAACACCAGAAGGCTCTCCGCTCATCATTCTCCACGCGTCATTGACCCCAATCAGAATGCTGATCAAATCAGGCTTGAGTGCGATAGCATCCTCATTCCATCGGGCATATAAATCAGAGACACGGTTGCCGCTAATCCCTCTGTTAATGAACAAAGGCTGCTTCTCGCCCAGTTCATAACCAAGCTTTGCCCCGATCAAATACGCATAACTGTGTCCAAGCAGATGATTTGGATCTTCGCTGCGGCCTCTCGCACCATCTGTAATGGAATCGCCTTGAAATAAAATCGTTGTCATGATTGCATCCTCCAGTATGTATAGTGTTATGTGTTTTCTATTGCCAATAGTTAGTATATTACGACTCTATTAACTTGCACAGTATCAATCTTCTACTTGTCCCATTCATGTTCAAGTACAGAGTAAATAAACTCATTGCACCATTTACCATTGCAAATTCTGACTTCTCTAAGTATGCCGTCCAATTTCATACCAGCTCTAGTCATCAACTTCTCAGATGCCGTATTTTCTGTGTTCGCATAGGCAACAACCCGATGTGCATTCAGATCGCTGAATGCATAACCGATCAGCAGCTCAACCGCCTCTGTTGCATACCCGTTCTTCCAAAAATCTGGATGCAGCGCCCAGCCAATCTCCCATTCTCTAATTTCACTCCAATTTAGCTTAATACTAATCCGGCCGACAGGCGTTCCATCATCCTTCAGATTAATTGCCAGCTCATAACGCTCTCGCGGACTGTCATGAACTTCAGAGAGCGCTTTTTGAAAATCATTTTGGATTTCAGCGTCATCGGGTGCACTGCTTTCATACTGATGTGTGATTGGATTTTGTTCCAGTTCATTATAGAAAGAGAAATCATCTTCTGTAAAATTTCGCAATCGGATTTTATTTCCTATGATTTTCATGCTATATACCTCCTCCGTTATTTTCCAATTATACAAGAAAACTAGACTTGCAACTATCCTGTTTATTCGACAGTGCGAGATTTATTACAATAAAAAACCGCGCAGCAGCGCGGTTCGAGCATTAAGATGCTATTATTTTTTTGCTGATACAGGAATGGAAATCGTTTCTTTATACGCTTTAATATAATCAAATCCGTCAACCAGCAGAAACTCCGGTTTATCTTTCGTTGCAAAAGAATACGTCTGCTCCCACAAGATGTTGCCGTTCTTCAGATCCCATGGGCGTTCCTTAGATATGGATGAAACTGGAACAACTTGACCCCCTGCTTGCACGGACAAGCCGTCCTTCACTAGAAATGTAAATTGCTTTCTGGCAATTACGATATCATAGCCCTGCGCCGTTTTAGTGACACTTCGAATCCATAGCTTTTCACTGCCAATTTTCAAAGACAGATCAGAAGGCGAAGCCAAGGAAATAGGCTTCTCTACTTTCTGATAGCCGGGGAAATTGTCGAGTACAAGTTCCATGCTCTCAATCTTATCTGTTGGAAGCACGTCAAATTCCAATTCAAATCCATTAGCGCCAGAACGCCCCCCCTGCATTGAAAATGCTGTTCCATTGACATAAAGCGTTGTTTTACCTGTAAATCTCGGTAATTCTCCATTGTCCATTTCAAAGTGTCCCTTCACAATCGTTGAAGTTGGCGAAGCCGTTATGGAATCATAATGTACGGCCCCCTTATCGACAATGACGGATTTCCCGATATCCTGGCTGATCAAGCTCTTCATCGCTTTATTAGCATCAAACTTGAAGGATATCGGGTAGATTGCCCGTTTCCCATTGTCCAGCCATTCACTGAATTCAACGGTTAACGTTTTGGCGAATGGACTAACCGGTCCAAATTTTTGTACACCTTCAAAACGAGTGTCGTTTTCGCTAGGATTGCCGCCGCCATCTGTCGCACTTGAATCCGTCAGAAATCCTTCCACCTTCCAAACATTATAACGGTGTGAACCGTTGGCATCATAGATAGAAGAACCTTCAGGCCGATCAATACTGTAGTACATCGACAAGGCATTATCGTCCGCAATAACACCGCTAATCGTAATGACTGTGCCATCTTTAAGCGTTTTACTTGTATTGACCGTTTGTCCATAGCCTTGCTCCGACAGCTCTGCAAAGCTAAGAGTGTGCAGCTCGACTTTATTAAAAAGCTTTCCGCTAAAATAAGCAAAAGCAGGATATTGATACGTTCCTGCAATGAGAATAAAGGCCGCGGCTGCTGTCGCAATCCATATCAATGCCCGATTCCTTTTTCTCTTTCGAACAGGAGCATGCTGGAGTGCCTTGCGAAGTCTGCTCTCAAGATCTGATGGCGTTTGCGCCATGTTCAAGCTCAGTTTATGCTCTTCTAGCTTCTCCTCGATCGTTGTCATAACGATCACCTCCGATCATCGCTTTCAGTTTCTGAATCCCTTGCGATATTCTCGATTTGATTGTGCCTAGCGGCGCGCCCGTCATATCGGCAATCGTCTGATACGGAAGATCATGTACGTAACGAAGCTCAATCGCTTCCCGCTGCTGTGCATTCAGATGAGAAAGCAGCATCTGCATGTCCATCTCAGATTCTGTATGGCGGTACGGGTTATCATCGGTTAAGGGCACAGATGATTGTTCGCTTTCGTCCTCCAGAGGAATGAATCGTTCCTTTTTGCGGAGCAACGTTTTACACCGGTTGACGAGAATGGTCTTGCTCCAGCTGTAGAAGGCTTCGCCCTTCTGCAATTGATCGATTTTCTCATACAGTGTAACGATCATATCCTCCATCGCATCCATCGCGTCATGTTCATTCCCCATGTACGTATAGGCAAGACGATAGTAAGCGTCCTGATCGTCTAGAATTAGTTGCAGCAAAGCTTCCTTGTTGCCTTTCTTGGCTTGTTTGACAAGACGGCTTACATTCAAGTTCTCACCCCTTTTCATAGATAAGAGACCACAAAGGGTATAAAAGTTCATTTCCATATCAAAAAACTTCAGGGCGAAATCAGAAAAGTTTCTGTTTCCCCGGAAGTTGCGGAAGTCTAGAATCACTATACTTTACTTGTAACCGTTATGGTAAAAGTAATTCCTTCCTAACCACGGCGTTATGCGGTTCACCTTATTGCTAGATATCGAAAATTATACAACAAAAAAGAACAGCGTTATGCTGCTCTTAATATCGATCCTTGAATTTATGGTTATTTCTCTTTTATCTCAGACGAGCTGTGACCCCGCCATCAAGCGGCATGATGACGCCTGTTATCCACGATGCCGAGTCACTCGCAAGGAACAATATGGCTTCCGCAACATCGTGAGTGGTTCCATTCCGGCCAATCGGATGGAAGGCATGGAAGCTAGGCAGCACGTTAGCTACTTCTTCTTCTGTCATAAAGGTGTTGTAGATCGGAGTTTCCACCACAGCAGGTGCTACGGCATTTACTCGAATCTGGTCGCCAGCTAATTCAACCGCCAAATTTCGAGTCAGTGCATGCCGGCCTGCCATTGCAGCAGAGTAAGCGGATGATGGTGTTGCTTCCACGGCCTGAATCGCCCACATCGAACCGGTGTTCACTATGGCACCGCCCCCTCTTTTTCTCAATTCAGGAACAACGGCTTGTGATGGATAGAACGTCCCTTTCACAATCGTATCCAGATAAGATTGCAGATCCTCTTCGGTATGGTCAAGGAAAGGCGTAGGATTGAACTTACCCGTATTGTTTACAAGTACATCAATGCCGCCAAACGCTTCAACGGCCGCATGGACCAGCTTGGCGGATGTTTCTGGTTTACTGATGTCTCCTGACACGGCCAGAACTCTCTTTCCTGACGGGTCAATTTCGAGCGCTGTTTGCTGCAGTACATCTTGCCGGCGACCGTTAATGACTACATTTGCCCCTTCTTCAAAAAATCTCTGTGCCGTTGTTTTACCAATTCCTGTTCCTCCGCCTGTAACGATCACTGTTTTATTCTCAAATTTCATATCCTTCATCTCCTCATATCATGTTTGGTTTATTACGCTTCAACAATTAGTTCACTATTCAAATGAATGGCATTGGCGTTACATATATATGGACTCAGATTATATTGTCGTAAGCTCACTGGAATAGGCATCCCTCCTTGTTTAACCTACTAATAGGTAGTCTGGTTGTGTAATGCTTTACGCTTAAATGACCAATGTTCCCTGTCAGTGAAGATCACCGCCAAAACCTATTCACATATTACCTACTAGTTGGTAGTTTGTCAACAGCCATTTTGGTTATACTGTAACGCAGTGACCTCTCTAACAACGAAAAAAGCCGCACGCATGCGGCTTTCTACAGATTATAGGCTGTTCTAATAAATGGTCGGCACCATTCCCCCATCCATTCGAATCGGTGAACCTTTAAATGCGGATGCGTAAGGACTGCATATAAATGCAGCTAGCCTGCCTATCTCAATAGGCTCAATAAACCGCTGGATTTCAGATTGCGGCAAGTTTGCAGCCATAAATTGTTTCTCTTTTTCCGCAAAGGTCATATCAGCAGGATATAAACTTTCAATGATTTGCTGTACATTTTCAGAAAGCGTTGGTCCTGGCAAGATGGTATTGGATGTCACTTCTGTTCCTTTGGTGAGCTTAGATAAGCTTTTTGACAGAGATAATAACATGGATTTCGTCATGGCATACTGAGGCATTTGCCCTGATGGCATCATGGCTTCCTCGCTGGCAATAAAGATGATTCGTCCATCACTATTTTTCAGCATTTTAGACAAATAATACTTGGATAATCCATTCGCCGCGAGGACATTCGTTCTGAAGTATGTTTCCCACACCTCATCGTCAACATCCTCATATGCCATAATTTCATAAATCCCCATATTGTTAATGAGAATATCGACATGGGGATACTTCTCAAACAATGCCTCTCTTTGCTGTCGATCTATAATATCCGCAGCAGCGTTCTGAGGAGAAGTATTCGGGAACTCCGACTTCAAAGCTTGTACCGTTTGTTCCGCCTCTTCATGATTTCGTCCATTAACGAGGACGTTAACGCCTTCTCTGGCAAGCTCAAATGCAATTGCTTTCCCTATACCCTTCGTCGATCCCGTTACTAATGCTGTTTTGTTCTTTAATCCCATATCCATAATCGCGTCTCCTTTGTTGTCATTCCTGTGCTCCGGATAGGGATAATATTACTCGCTCTGGATTGTTCGGTAACTAGCGTACCACGCCAATATTCTTGTCTAACCCGCCAAATTGAAAGTTGGTGTGTTAATAGAAGCGGACCAGATCAAGACGTTGGGTTTACCCTAAAATATTCGGAACGCCAATTAGATGGCGTATCGTCTTCCCACAGGCGGAAAGCGCGGTAGAACGAGTTCTGATCTTCATAGCCAATTAAGAACGCCACTTCTTTTATATCGAGCTTGGGATCTGCCAAATATTCACGTGCCTGTTCATGCCGAGCTTGTGTCAGCAGCTGCTTGAAAGTCGTCCCCTCATCTGTAAGACGGCGCTGCAGCGTACGATCACTCATGCCCAGCTCACTCGCCACAGCCCGGATATCAAGATGCCCTCCGCTTAAGCTGCGCTTCAAAATCCATTTCACCATCTCAGGAATAGAACGACTGGTCTGTTCATCCAATGTCCGGTCCAGTATGGGAGTAAGAATTTCCAGCAGCTCTTTGTTATAGGTAGTAAAGGGGCGCTCCAAATCTCTTCGATGCAGCGTTAACCGATTACCGGCGGCACCCGTACGTATAGGGCATCCAAAGTAAGCTTCCAGAGTTTTCACCTGCTCATCGCTCAACATGTGAGCAAATTCCACAGACTGTGCGGTCAAACATTGCCCCGTGCCCCGGCGTCCAAGCTCCAAAAGAAAGGCTAGTGTAGTGCCAACCAACACGGGATGTTCAGGCTGCTCGCTATCCATCCATTCCAGCTCTATCGTACATTGCTCTCCCTCTTCCGTTATACGCATGCTTTCCGGAGGACACATTTGTTTATATCTGGCCATTCGTTTAAGAGCATCTCGATAGTTACGGGCGTGATAAGTCGCCAAGACGGTTGGCGGATAATGTGTCGTTTCAAAAATAGTGACAAGCTTAATAATTCCGATAGCAATGTCGCCAACCAATTCGGAATAAGCTTCCCAGATTCTAAAATATTGGGCGGAAGTAACTGTCGCTGGTTCCGTAATAATCGTGAGCGGAAGCTGCGCTTTTCCAGCCACGTCGCACGGGGAAATCCCTATTTGTTGGATGCCTGTCCAAAAACCCGGCGGAAAATTTATACGATCACGTTTCATTTACGCACGAATCTCCTTTAGTTGTGTGCCTGCTCATTCCAGTCAGTATTACTAAGTATACCTAAGATTGATCTTATCTTCATGTCCGAATCGACAACCAAAAAAACGCAGCCGGTTATAGCTGCGTTTTAAAATTTTCAGTATATAAGATTAGTAAGCCTGTACAACATTTCTGGTATCTAAAAAATCCAACCGATCGACTTGATACAAGTCATAATGCTGCTGCGTATAATTGATTAAATGGTATAGGGGCGGATTAATATCATTTGCCAATTTGACATAAGGCAATTTTTGTACCGCTTTTTTCGAACGAATATTTTGCTCTCGAATTTTCAAAAAGACCGTTTCGATATTATGTTTAAGAAACAGCTCCGAAAAGAAGGTTTCTTTCGCTCGCTGGTTGTAGCCTTTTCCGAAATAAGGAATTCCAACCCAAGTTGCGAGAAAACCTGTCTTATTCCCAATATCATATAAATCAATAGTGCCAATAGGATGGCCGGTCTCATTCAGTATCGTTCTAGAGATACTAGTCCCCTGCTCTTCTTCAACAATCAGCCGCTCGGTCGTGAATAAATATTCCTCATAGGATTGGGATTTATTACGAACGTAAGGAAAAACTGCAGGATCAATCATTAAATGATATAGCGACTGGCATTCTTGCAAATCACGTTGTTTTAACATTCTATCAATCACCCTAATCCCTTTGATTCGCTTCATAATACTAGCTAACTAAGTATATAAAAGGAGTTTGGGCTTTATATAAACGCTACATTTTCGATATGTAAAATTATCATTTCATATTGATTGCAACAATAAAGCCGCCACGAGCCGTGGCGGCTTTACTAGCATTTTGTCAATGATCAAGCAGCAGATCAAGCAATGGATAGGTTACACTGCTGAGGTCCTTATAATCGCTATTTGTCATGACAGAAATTGCGATTTTTAGATCAGGAAGAATAACCAAATCACTGAGAAAACCGGTATCCCAGCCGGAATGCGAGATGGTTCGAATGCCTTTATGCTCGCCTAAGAACCAGCATAAACCGATATGACCGCTCCCTTCTTCCTCTCCAATAGATGCTTGAGGTTTCCACATTTCCGCATAGCTGCTTGATTTCAAAGCATTGTAGGCGCCATTTTCCGCTCCTTGGTTCAGATGCATCCGCATATAGTGACACATGTCTTCAACATTCGTGTATAACGTTGAACTCGGCGCATGCGCCCTGTTGTAAGGAAATACTTCACTGACGCAAGCTTCAGACTCATCGTCCTTACGTACATGAGGTGCGGCTAGGTTCGCTTCAATCGCCTGTTTCAAAAAAGAGCTGGATTTCATTCCTGCCGGCTCCAAAATATTGTTTTTCATATACTGTTCAAAGCTCATTCCGCTAACCTTGGCTATCACATCTCCCAAAATCTCATAGCCTATATTGCTGTAAGCAGACTTATGACCGGGTTCGCTTAGAAGACTATGACGTCGAATACTCTTCACGTATCTTTCCAGACTTTGCTCGTCGTATTCCGGCCGATCCCAAGCATAATCTTCCTCGTCCGGCATGCCGGATGTATGGTTCAAAAGCTGCCGGATTGTAATATGACGATACCGCTCATCCTCCATTTTAAAGTACGGCAGATATTTTAAGACAGGCAGATCCAACTCCACTACTCCATTCTCAACCAATTGCATAATGCCCGTGGCAACGAACGTTTTGGAGACAGAGGCTTGGTGAAACAACGTGCTGCGGACAACAGGGGCACCAGTTGATAGATTAGCTGTTCCAAATTCACCGGTAAAGAGAATTTCATTGTCCTTCACTATGCCAACGGCAAGTCCCGTATAAAGGCCATTTTCAACGAGATCGGTTAACATGGCGTGCAATTCCAACTTTACGTTTTCGTACATTTTGCCCTCCGAAATTACAAGAATTTGATCCCACTATATCGCCTTTTTGATCTGAGTTATATGGAAAGAATGTTTTAAAAAAAACTTGACCTAACGCAGCATACAAAACAAAAAAGCCGCACATATGCGGCTTCTACGTGATCTGTTATCAATCATTCATTCATTTCTAATGGCCGACAATCCGGTGAGGGATATAAGGCTCTTCCAAGGAAGCAATTTCTTCAGACGTGAGCTTGATCGAAAGAGCAGCCACCGCATCTTCCAGATGCGAGATTTTTGTAGCCCCAACTATAGGAGCGGTCACAGGGGCCTTGTGCAACAGCCAAGCTAGCGCGATTTGTGCTCGGGAAACGCCTTGCTTTTCAGCAATTGCCGCAACCTGATCCACAATTAATCGATCCGTATCTGCCGTCGCATCGTATTTGGACTTCTGAACCTGGTCGGTTTCAGAACGATGTGTTGTCTCCTGCGGATCTCTCGTCAACCTTCCCCCTGCAAGGGGACTATACGGAATCACCGCTATTTTTTCAGCATGACAAAGCGGGAGCATTTCTCTCTCTTCTTCACGATAAATGAGGTTATAATGATTCTGCATCGATACAAACCGGGTCCAGCCGTTTTTCTCTGCTATATGCAGCGCCTTCGAAAACTGCCATGCATACATAGCAGATGCCCCGATGTATCTGGCTTTACCTGCCTTCACCACATCATGCAAAGCCTCCATCGTCTCTTCTATTGGCGTAGCATGATCCCATCGGTGAATTTGGTAAAGATCCACATAATCAGTTCCCAATCGCTTCAAACTTTTATCCATTTCACTCATAATCGCCTTTCGAGAAAGCCCTGCACCATTAGGACCTTCATGCATGCGGAAATGAACTTTCGTCGCCAAAACAATTTCATCGCGATTGGCGTATTCTTTCAGAGTCCGGCCAACAAACTCCTCGCTTGTCCCTCCTGCATACACGTTTGCAGTGTCAAAAAAATTAATGCCCAGCTCTAAAGCTTTTTTGATGACGACACGGGATTGCTCTTCATTAAGCACCCATTGATGATGGCCCAGCTGCGCGTCACCAAAGCCCATACAACCCAGACAAATGCGGGAGACGTCCATGCCCGTATTTCCAAATTTCACATACTCCATCTGATGTTGCCTCACTTTCCGCTGCGTTATCGTACTATTCAATCCACTGTCTTGGGCCAACTGTATGGAACAATTGTCCCCTTTCCGGATTTAAGGCATCTTTAATTCGTTTATATGTAAAATCACTAATGGGTCTAGGCAGTTCATCGATAGAGCAAAATCTGCATTCCAAAATCTCAGGCGAGCTCGGCTGAGGTACTCGATGCGCATCGTTATATGCAATAAACACAAAATGATGCATGTCATAGTCCGGATCGTAGTATATACCCGTTAATGTTCCCATTCGAACCTCCAGCCCGACTTCTTCAAGCGTCTCTCTGCTTGCCGTTTCTTCCGCAGACTCATCGTCCTCGGCTTTTCCGCCTGGCAGATCCCAATTGTTTTTGCCATAGCTGTGCTTTACTAATAATACTCTTCCTTCATCATCCAAGATGACTGCCGCTGCTCCGATTAATTTTGGCAAAATAATGCCCCCTATTCGTCAATTTGTATCTTTTTTCCTTGCTTTAATAGCTGGAGGCAAAAAACCGTTGATAAAACCAACATTGTACTATGTAATAAGAACATGAATACTCCTGGGAGATATGACATGTTCAGGATGATTACCAACATCCATAAACTAAATGGAAGGAACTGAACGACTGCAATTAACAAAATACTAAGTAAATAAATAGATAGAATTCTCTCGCTAATTCGCAAAAAACTCAATGCCACGGCAATGACACCAAACAAGAGTGAAATGGGATACCATATATTAACTGCTTTACTTTCAGAACCAACCTCTGATCCTAAGAACTGCATGATTTCAATTCCAATTGTTTCTTTTAATTGAGGAATATAAAAGATTGTTACTAAGATTGAACAGATCCCCATACAAAGCATTTTCCATCTAATATGAATCACTCCTTTATGTACGATTGAAAAAAAGCACATCAGTTATGTTCATATATACAGACGACAATAAGTGGAAAATGTTCCCGGCACATTCATTCTAGGCGATTAGGTTCCTAATTCTAAAAAAAGCCGCAAAAATATGCGGCTTCAAAATATATAACGATTAATAGGCTAACGCGATTTCTTTTTCCATAATGTAATCGTCCATCACGTACCCGTTTCCGATATCGGCCACTTGAGTTTGAACTTTTTTGAAGCCCTTCTTCTCATATACCGCAATCGCAGCATCATTATTCCGATTAACGGTCAGCCATATTGCACTTAATTTGTGTGCGTTACATACCTGCAATAGGAACGCCATACCTACACTGGCATAGCCTTTGCCACGGTATTCTTTGAGAATATAAAATTTACTGAGGAACAGCTTGTCTTCTTCTGGCTTGACGCCAATATAGCCCACGTTTTGGCCATTCAACTGCATCAGATAGTACTCGTAGCCCTCTTCTTGAAGCTGATCGCTAATGGCATGAACGGATTGAAAATTTTCCAGCATATATTCAATCTGCTCACGAGATATAAGACGTATATAATAATCAAGCCAAATTTCTGATGCCAATTGTGCCACGGCGGTTACTTCTGCTTCAGTCTCTACCCGCTTGAAAGTTATTTTCATGACCTATATCATTCCTTTTCAATAGTTTCAATTTATTACGTTTCTACATTTATTGTATGGCCTCTGTTCTATAATTACAAATTTATTGCTTTTCCCTCATTGTCTCAGAAGCTTATGAAGCGTATCGGAAAGCCTCTCGACATTCATGTTTGCAGCATCATTCACCTTTTCTTCATCCGGTGCCTGCTGGATCAAATCTCCCGATGCATCCACTTTGAACCGTCCTTGATACACGCCTAGCGGGACATAAACTTCCCCGGAAATCTGAGGACCTTCAAATGTACTCAAAAAGATAACCTCATGATTATTCGGTTGAAGCACCGATATGCCATTGAAATTCATTGTCGTTTTAGGCAGAGCATTTCCTTGCTTATCAAGCGGCGTATATTCTCCTCCGGTTTCAATAATACGAATGGTATCGCCTTTTTCGTGATCGCCTTTGAACGAATTCAAGACCGATACCGTGGAGACCGTAAAGGGAACCTCCTGATACAGGATAGTTTTTTGGACATTCACCTTGATCTCTACGATTTCGTCCGCATCTTGAGCAAGTTCAGAGACTGTACGATAGGATTTAACCAACGAGGCGGGTCCGCCATCCTCCGTGACTAAATTTGCCGTGCAGCCGATAAGGAAACAAAAACTCATCAAACAACTTATTACCAAATAAATCAAAGGTTGAAACAATCGCATAGCTGACCCCCTTTTCATTTATGAATGGTTATCTCTTTAACTCCCGAATTTTTCTGGTAAAATGTTGAAATTATTCACTCTACATGTTTGACTTTCTGGTATCAAAACCCTGCTTCTTGCTGAAAATATTACTTCCCAGCAAAACAATTCAGATGACTGCGCAACCTGCTATCATGTATAATGCGGAATACAGACGTAAGATATCTTGAATCCAGATATCTAATTCTAAGCATGCTGGAGGCTTCCATGGATATTCAGTTACTGAAAGTGTTTTATACGACTGCTCAAGAGGGCAGCATATCGAAAGCGGCTCAAAAACTAACCTTTGCCCAATCCAACGTGACACATAAGATTCAACAGCTGGAGGCTGATTTACAGACGCAATTGTTTTACAGGCACAATCGGGGAATTACGCTTACGCCAACAGGACATATCCTGCTGAGCAAATTTTGCATGTTATTCAAGAAGCAAGATCAGCCGTCGGTAATTCCTCCGTACCGGCAGGACCGCTTTTGATCGGCTCTGTAGAAACCACTGCAGCCGTTCGTCTCCCTAACCTTCTTACGAAGTATCACACCGATTATCCGGCAGTAGATTTCTCATTAATAACCGGTCCTTCCGATAAACATATGAATGCCGTTCTTCATTATGAATTAAATGGTGCTTTTGTTGCTGGTCCCGTAGAGCATCCGGATTTGGTATCAGAAGACGTCGTTGATGAAGAGCTGGTCCTGGTCACCTCTGTCTCTCATCCACGAATACATTCCATTTCAGATGTGAAGCTTCGTACGTTTCTTGTTTTCTTTGACGGCTGCTCCTATCGGACGAGATTAAATCAACTGCTTCAGGAAGAAGGCATCTTGCCCGTTAAGGTAATGGAGTTTGGTTCGCTGGAAACCATTCTTGGCTGTGTCGGAGCCGGCCTTGGCATTTCTTTGCTGCCGCGCTCTATCGTAGCCGAGTCCGAGCAGCAAGGACGTATTCAATGTCATGAGATAGCCGGCAAGGATGCCATCGTCAAAACGGTGTTCATCAGGCGCAAAGACGCCTTAATTACGCCCGCTATGTCCGCTTTCTTATCGGGAATAAGAGCCGAATTCAGCTGAGCTATCATAGGATCGTTTTAGCACCTAAATAAAAAAATCCCCTTTATGAAAAGGGGATTACAACGTACTGTTTTTCTCTACTCCGTTTTGAAGAATGGCGCAACTTTCATAAAGGCAATATCGATCTTCTCATACATAGGACCTTCTTGTTCAGTTCTGCGCCTAAGCTCCAGCCATTCTGGATCTTCAAGAAAAGCCTCGAAATTACGTTCGCGCGCAGCCTTATCCGCATGCTCAAGCACATAATACAACCGATTGTTCGATTCGTCAGCATCTACCCAGAAATTCGTTACCTTCATTCCATGCTTGGCGAATATCGTTATCGTATTATCCCGAAAGCGATTTAACATGGCTTGCATACGACCGGGAATCACATAGTAAGTCCGCAATTCATAAAGCATGAACGTCTCCCGCCCTTTCTGGCTGCAAGTATTTAATATCATTAAATAGTTTTAATGACTTGTCCTTCTTACCACTGGCCTGCGCTTTGGCCTCCATCAACATGAAGGATGTCTCCCGTCACGAACGGAGCGGACTCCAGATAATTAATGGCATTAACAACATCCTGAACCTCGCCCATTCGGCCTACCGGATGTAATTTGCCCAAGAAGTCATGCGTTTCAACCCCATGCATTGGTGTTTTGATAATACCCGGTGCTACAGCGTTCACTCGGATGCCTTTGTCTGCATATTCAATCGCCAACGATTTCGTTGCCGCTGCCAAACCGCCTTTGGTCAATGCAGCTAATACGGCCGGAACTGCTTTGATGGGTTGTTCTGCTACTCCGCTTGCCGTAATATTGACAACATGGCCGGAACCCGACTTAAGCATCTCGGTTATGGCCAACTGAGTAATGTGGAAAAATCCAGCAACATTAATGGAAAGCACCGACTCAAATTCTTCAATTGTGTAATCTGTGAATGGTTTAGAGATGAATACGCCCGCATTGTTCACCAGTGTATCGATATGGCCAAACCGTGCCAGCGCCTCTTGGATCAAGCTTTCAGCGATTTTAGGATTTGAGATGTCACCAGCAACATAAGCGACATGTTCACCTGACGGATCAATATCTTTTGCTGCCTCTTCCAACGCTTCTTCACGACGGCCATTGATGACGACATTTCCTCCCCGTTTCACCCAGTCTATAGCTGCCGCTTTTCCAATACCGCTGCTTCCACCTGTAATTACTGCCACTTTATGCTGAAAAGTCATTTTGTTCAGTCTCCTTATTTACTATCCGCAGATAGTTTATTTTTATTTAGAACGATATCCGCTTCATTTCGAAACGATAGCGGTTATTCATCCAGCGGCGTTTGCCGTGAAGTCATCATATAACGCATGCTGCTATCTTGCATAATACGCAGTTTAGATATCTGCCATCTCATTCTCAGATATCTAAGTTGAAGCCGTTATTGTCTCGCCTACTCTCTAGGGTTGCGTTTTTTTGAAACTATCACTATATGACCTTAGTAATTGGAACAATAAACCAAAAGAGGATTACCAAGACATTATCGCTAACCATGCAAAGGATGGATGGAGATTGTCCAAATATTTGCCCCAGTTACTAAAGGAACTGGATTTTCCTCATATTTTGAAATTATTTTCGAAAAGCCCTTCAATTGATGAAGGGCTTTTCCCATGTTCTTCAATATTCACACTAGCACATCAACTTCTGACCATATGCGAGTTCAACAACATAAATAAAAGCTCTTCCGGCGAACGCCGGAAGAGCCCTATTCGAATAATTTCTTATTTCACCTTTGCCCTTAATATCTCGGATAATTAACGCTCATAATATCCATGAATGGTACTTTATCGGTTCCTTCAGCTGTTTCCACATGAACCTTGCCTGTTCTGGAATCCATTTTCGAAATATGTCCTTGAACGGGCTCTTCTCTGCCCCATACGGACAGCAAAATAACCGATTTTTCTTGATAGGCCTCTGAAAGCTGATTCCCTATTTCCTCTAATACAAATTCGTCTCGTGTTGGTCGTTTTGGAACTTTTGCTTTAGCCATGTGCCTATGATCTCCTATCTGATCTTGGAGTTGTCGTTACGACTCCGCGTAATGAATCATCCATTTATTTTGTAAATATGTACGATAACGGTAAACCCGCAAAAATAAACATCACTATATATTATAACAGGTGTTTGGAGATCAACCAATCATAACCGACATGCCCGCTTAAAATAAAAAAAGCCACGCAATGCGTGACTTCAACCAGGTATGATGTTCTTATCTGCTGCTTACGCCACTATTGTTTCGAGGGAATCATCGCCTTGAGCACAGCTAAATCCTCGTCATCCAGTTCAGCTACAGGTCCTGCTTTAATCATATCCGAGAATTTCTCATCCGGTATCATCGTCGTCAGGCAATACAGGCGCGAGCTGCCCGTATTAATGATGTCATGATGATTGCCAGGAGGAATAATAATGAACGAGCCTTGGCGAATCGGCATTTCATATTCGCTGCCTACTTTAGCAAGCCCTTCCCCTTTCAATACATAGAAATATTCATAAGCTTCCACATGCTCATTAGATGGTGTCCTGCCTCCTACTTCGAATATTTCGACAAAGGAAGTGAACGGTACTTGCTTCCTGTCGCACAGCAGCAGAAATTTATTCGTATCCGTTGCCGATATTTTATGAACAGGACAATCCTCAAAGTTGCCAGCTACCAGTCCCGGAATGTTTACCATATATAATCTACCTCGCTTTGAGTGGATTTTGTATGTTTAATACGATTAATCCTCATTCGCTACCGGATTGCACAGCGCTGCGAAACCGCTAATTCTGCATTCGGCAGTATCTCCATGCTGAATCCGAACGGAGCCCGGTGTGCCTGTCATAATGACATCGCCCGGATAGAGGGTCATCATTTGTGAGAAATACGAGACGATGAACCAAGGATGATACATCATATGGGCTACCGTGTTGCTGTGAATCACCTCGCCGTTTCGTATCGTTTCCACAGTTAAGCTCTGCAAGTCAGTTATTTCATCAGCCGTTATCAATTGTGACCCGAGACTGAAGAACGTATCAAATACTTTAGAACGCTGCAGGAATCTAGGATTTCGCGCATGAATGTCCTGACGAGTCATATCCAGAGTGGCCGCAAACCCGGCAACGACGCTCTCCGCTTGCTCTTCCGGTATATTTTTGCAAGTTCGGCCGATAATAATGCCTAGTTCTGCTTCGGCTGTGACATCCGCTGCCGGAGAAGCAGGTATCCGAATCATTTCTTCCGGTCCAATTAGACTGGTGTCGGGTTTCATGAAACAGACCGGTTCGAACGCTGGAGGTGTCGAAGCTAAATCGATCGCTTTCTGAACGTAATTCATGCCGATTCCCCATATTTTACGAGGCTGGCGGAGGATTGGAGCAGGATGAACTTGTTTCGTTTCCAGAAAAGGAATCGACTGCAGCCTTAGTTGCCCGCTCTCCTGATACCAATGATTGAGCTTCTCCAACTGGCCCTGCTGTAAAATATCTGCTATGGAGGAGCACCACGCGCTTCCTTCTAATTCATTGATGGATTTTATTAAATAAAGGCTTCCCTCATGCTCAATAGCTGCTTGCTCTTCCCCGCTATCGTTCAGACTAACAAGCTTCATGATTGATCTCCATTAGCCCGCTGTGGCGGCCTGCCACCCAGAACATCCGTTATTTCAAACTGACAAAGCTCATTCAGCGCCTCGGAAAGCAGCTCTGCAATTCTCTCTTGAATAATCCAGCCTTTCTCAGGCGTTGCAACGGTGGCATCACCGGTAATGCCACTCACGGATATATCGGCCATCTTCCAGCCAAAGCGGATTTTCCCCTCCAGCGTAAGAAAGCGGTATTTGGACATATCAGGAAACTCTTTAACTAGAAACTCGGTTTGAACCCAATCCGGTTTTACGGACATGACGATAGATGTCTCATAATCACCGCCATGAATGCCATACTCCAGCTCCTTCGCTGTCATCAGATCCTCCGCTACATCCAAGCTGCCCGGGCTCAAGTAAAAGACCATCATCCCTGTGCGAATGCGGATTTCACGCGATACCAGATTGAGCAGATCGATATTTCCGCCATGCGTATTGAATAGCAGCAGTTTACGGAAACCGCTGGCGTGCAGGCTGTCGGCAATGTCCATTATAACGCCCTTTAGCGTGTTCGCTGACAGGGAGATCGTGCCGGGAAGACCCGTATGCTCATTGCTCTTTCCATAGGAGACTGGCGGGAGCAGCCATACTTCACTGTCCCCGCTTACGCGTTCCAGTGTCTGCGTCAATGTCACTTCCCCAATTAGCGTATCTGTGTATATTGGAAGGTGAGGTCCATGCTGCTCCACTGCTCCTACTGGCAGAATGACCAACGCCTTCTCCTTGGGCAGCTCCCGCACTTGCTTGCTTGTCAGGCGAGGCAAAAAACGCTGCTCCCATGCCGTGCCTTCATATCGTTGAAACATGTCAAACACCTCTCTTATGGAGCTCAGCTTCTTATCATGCTGGCATGAATTGCTTACTCTAGTGAAGCTTATTTGGGTGTCGATTCCAGCAATGCGGCTGCCCAATCCAGCAACCGTAAATCCTGACCCAGCCCAGCGATTACCGATATCCCGACCGGACAACCTTGTACTTCACCAGCGGGAATCGAGAGCTGCGGCAATCCCGTTAACCCGGCAATACAAGTCAGCTGCATCGTCTTCGCCCTGCGGTCTTCCATTATCGGCCCATTCATTCCAAGTAGAGGAGCCGCTCCGGTCGTAGTGGGAATGATAAGCAGAGCGTCCGTCCCAAGCAGATCGCTGATAGATTGACGAACTTCCAATCGGCGTTTCGCTTGTAACTCCATGTCAGCACGTTCAATACTGCGAGCCCAGGAGAACCGTTCAGCAATGCCCGGTCCAAAGACAGGCTTCTCGCGCGTAATCCATTCGCCATGCTCCTTCCAGATTTCATAACCCTGAATGGTTCTGAACATCGTCATCCATTCCGCTAGTCCCTGAGAAGCAATGCGAATAGATGAGTGGCTCGCACCGGCAGTTCGCATCTCATTCAGATAAGGAGCAAGAGCCTCTAAGCTCTCTGAATCCGCCAGCTCCCAAGCGTCTTCACCAATGATAATCCGGCTAAAACCTGAACTTGGCGCTGAAGTCTCCGGCAAAAGCGCTCCCCCCGCCTGACGAAGCAAACGAAGATCGCGAGCCATCCAGCCAACGGTATCAAAGCTGGCGGCCAGCGGGATAACTCCTTTCTCGGAGACGCTGCCATGGGTTGGCCGCATGCCATAGACACCGCAATACGAGGCCGGTACGCGAATCGATCCGCCCGTATCCGTTCCAAGTGCGAAGTCGGCGAGACCAGCGGCGACGGCAACGGCCGATCCGCTGGATGAACCGCCTGGTATCCGGTCAGGCGCTTTCGGATTTCGAGGTGTTCCGTAATGGAAGTTTTCACCGTTCAGACTGTACATGAGCTCATCTGTTTGTGTGGTGCCAGTAAGCGTTGCGCCTTCATTCAGCAGCATATCAACCGCTGCCGCATGCTCTTGCGCTCTTTCATGGGTTTCCAGCCAGCGCGGGTTCCCCGCTCCATTCGTATAGCCGCGAATAGCAAACACATCTTTGGCCATAAAGCTAAGCCCGTTCAGCATTCCTTGCCCTGTCCTTTCGACCGCCATACGACTGACCACAGCATTCCATTGATCCTCCATACCGCCGACCCTCCTCTCTTTCTAATTAACCTTTCACTGCAGTCATTCCTTCGGGTTGCGCGTACTCGATTTGGCTTACTGCCGAACCGGTTAACTCTTCCATCAACCCGGCTGATTCGGCAACGAAACCGTAGCATTGTTTAATATTATATAGGGCAGCTTCCGTACAGTATGACGGTGAACTCGTAGCCGAACAGTCCTCCAGAAGAATACTGTCATAGCCGAGGCATGCTGCGTCCTGTAAAGTGTGCATTACGCATTGATCCAAGTTTACGCCGGCGAACAGAAGCGTCCGAATGTTCAGATTACGAAGGATGCTGTCCAGCGGTGTATCCCAAAACCCGCTCATCCGGTATTTATCGACATGAATATCATCGGCCGCAATCGTTAACTGATCGATAATCGCTGCCCCCCAACTGCCTTTCTCCAGCACTTTAGAGCCATTCTCCGGCAGCGGCTCGCCAATTCCGACGCCATGACCGTCTGAGTTATAAACATGAAGAACAGATGGCGGTACATTCATCCGGTCCTGCCGGTTGCCCCAGTTCACCCAGATGACGGGCACACCCGCTTTGCGCAGCTCCGGCAGCACCTGATTTAGCCGGTCAACTGGATTAAGCAGCGGACTTGTATCCACTCCAATCGAATCCAGCCAGCCTCCAGGCGTACAGAAATCATTTTGCATATCGATCACAATTATTGCTGTATGCTCCAGATCGAGCATCACCTTTTGCGGCTGAGCTGGTAAAGTTACAGATTGCACGGAAGGCTGCGTCCGTCTTAAATCCACTATCTTGTCAGATACTTTCCAATAGTTCTTTAGGTTTCCTAATTTGATCATTTAGGTCCCTCATTTTTCTGCAAATTGTATGTTGCCGTTCATGCTTGTTGACCATGCTTGAGAAACGTTTATCTTTAAGATTTAGCTAAAAACTCCCCAGTGAATGCCTTCGAAACATCTTGCTCCTTCGACAGTCCCCCAACTTGAAGCATTTGCTTCTGCAACGTATCCCAGCGCTCTTTCGTCATATAACCGATTCCATTGGTCTTCGTTTCCTCATTCAGAACGAACGATTTCTCTTGTTCTGCCTCATAGTTCATCGCTTCGAGCGTCATGTCCGGGTTATAGGTCTGTATGAGCGGGTTCACTGTTTTGTAATTGTCCAAATAGTAGCTCCAGCCCTTTTGGCTTGCTTGCACGACAGCCTCTACGATGTCCGGATGTTTTTTCAAATAATCTTCCGTAGTAAATAGTACATTCGCATAATTCGCATACCCGGAATCAGCAATCTTCAGATAACCAACATCAACGCCTTGCTGAGACAGCACATACGGTTCATTGGTCACGTAGCCCTGGTTCAGCGAGTTAGGATCATTAATGAAGTTGACCAGCTGACCGTTGTACTTCATTTCTTTCACATCTGTCAGCTTATATTGGCTTTTAATATATTCCCAATAAGGAATCGCCGGTGTGACGTATACCGTTTTACCATTCAAATCAGAGAAGTCGGTGACATTTGCCTCTTTATGATACATAAGCACCTGCGGGGTATATTGCATCCCGGCAAGAATGCCGACAACTGGAATGCCTTGCTCTCTTGCTTTCAAAATCTCATCCGCATAGGAAATACCGAATTCTGCCTTACCCGCAGCTACAAGCTGCAAGCCGGACACCTCAGGTCCGCCTGGCTGAATCGTCATATCAATTCCCTTGTCCTTATAGTAGTTCTGCTGCAAAGCGCCAAAGTAACCCCCGTCTTCTCCTTTGGCATACCAGCCCTCGATCAATCTGACTTTTTTCAGCTCGGGGCTGCTGTCCCCTCCGTTTCCGGCAGTGGCTGCAGGAGCGGAAGAATTCGAGCATGCGCTCAAGAGAAGCGTCATTAACAAGACAGCGGACAATAGATATTTGTAGCTCCGTGATTGGATAAGAAGTTTGGACATGTTGAATTCTCTCCCTTTTTTCTATTATTTCATTGCGGATTCATGCCAGGATTTCAACAGCTTGTTCGAAATCAGATTAATGATCAGGAAAAAGACAATTCCTAGAATAGCCGCTGCCAAACCGCAGGCGAATAAATAAGGGGTTTGCAGCCGAGTTGCTGCGACGGTAATACCGTAACCAAGTCCGCCCTGCCCGCCGCCAATACCGGCGATATATTCGCCCACAATTGCGCCAACTACCGCGCTGGAGCAGGAGATTTTTAAACCGGCCATCATGTAGGGCAACGCTGCCGGAAAACGGAGCTTCCAAATCGTCTGCAGCTTGCTCGCATTATAGAGGTAAAATAAATTTTTCATATTTTGATCCGTTGAGTTCAAACCAATCAGCGTATTCGACAAAATCGGAAAAAAGCTGATTAGGAATGAGATAATGACAATGGCGTTGATTCCCGCCCCAAACCAGATCACAATGATCGGAGCGATGGCGACGACCGGAATGGTCTGTAAAATAATAGCGTAAGGATAGACGCTTTTCTCAACCGTCTTGGATAACGCCAACAGTATAGCTACGCCAATGCCGAGCACTACACTGATGGCAAAGCCGATCAACGCCTCAATAATGGTTGTGCTTACCGATGCGATCAGATTCGTGCTGTTATTCGCAGCCGCGGTGACGATATCAGATGGCTTGGGCAAAATGTACGGTGCGATGCCATATAGTCTCACGATCAATTCCCAGCCGCCTACGAATAGAACAAAGACAACAAGCGGAGGCAGAACTTTCTTCAACAGTTTTAAGACGGGATGCTGAGCAGCGGAATGGCCGCTCGGGGCTTTCCTCTTCACAGTAGTCCGGATAGCTGAAGCAGGTTCAACAATCCGGGTTGCTGCCATTTTGTCCATGATGATTCCTCTCCTTTCCTCGCTCATCATTAGTGCTTTAAGACCTCGGAGACGCGTCGTACATAATCGCCAAATGCTGGACGGGTCCGGAATTCATCATCTCTTGGATACAGGGATGGAATATCGATGATATCCGAAATTTTACCGGGGCGCGGCGTCATTACCACCACTCTTGTTGATAGAAAGATACTTTCAAACACATTGTGCGTAATGAACAGCACCGACATTTTCTTGTCCTGCTCCCAAATGTTCAACAGTTCATCCTGCAGTGTTTGCCTTGTAATTTCATCAAGCGCGCCAAAAGGCTCGTCCATGAGAAGCAGCTTGGGCCGGGATATAAGCGCTCTGGCGATGGATACCCGCATCTTCATACCTCCTGAAAGCTCGCGGGGCAGCACTTTCGTATAATCCTTCAAGCCCACCAGCTCCAGCACCCTTTCCCCTTCAGCGACGCGCTCTTTCTTAGAAACGCCGCGCAGTGTCAGCGGCATCGTTACATTGTCAATCAGCTTCGACCACGGCAGCAAGGTATGTTCCTGAAACACAAAGGCAATCTCATTCCGCTTGCGCGCAGCTTTAGGCGAATCACCCAATACGGAGAGGCTGCCGGAGGTTGGCTCCGTCAAGCCTGCGATCATATTAAAAATCGTCGATTTACCGCAGCCCGAAGGGCCGACAAAACAGAGAAATTCGCCCTCTCCTACATTCAGATTCGCATGCTGAACGGCTATCGTGCCGTTCGGATAGATTTTGCCAACATCATCGATGACTAGCATGGTACCCTTATTAGACTCTGTTGCTTGGCGTTCAGTAAGCAGCATCCCAATCCCCCATTTCTCTTAGAAGTTGTGACCAATCATAACTCCAAAATGATTTGTTGTAAATATTCCTAACATCAATTTGGTTCCAAAACTAATAACACCCTAGCTTGATTGTTCGAAAACCAAAATTCCATAATTTAATGTTATATTAAATAACATAAAATACGAGAAACGATTTGCAGAAAGCAGCGGAAAAACGATATAATTTGAAGAAACCCATGAAAACAGCAGATTCCCCTGCACCCCCTGCATGTCAGGTATTATACGGACGAAGGAGCGATATGACGTGCATATAACCGTAGAAGATGCTCTGACTGTCTATCCGCTATCAGAGGGGAGTTTAGTTGCCGGGAGTGAAGGCGTGTATCGGACCATTAGCTCAATCAATCTGATGGATGCGCCGGATGTGATTAATTGGATGAAAGAAGGCGAGCTGCTGTTGACTACAGCGTATGCCATCCGAGATTCTCCTGAGGAGTTTGTCATCTTGCTGCAAAAGCTAAGCGAGCGCGGAGCATCGGGGCTTGGCATAAAGCTTGGCCGTTATTGGAAGGAGATTCCGCAAGCCGTTCTGCTAGAGGCTGATCGTTTGCAGCTTCCTTTAATCGAACTGCCTTTTGCCTTCACCTTCTCTGAACAGATCACCGCCCTATTCCAATCTGAGTTTCAGCGGGATACACGAAAGCTGAATGAACGGCTTGAAATGCAGAAGAAGCTGGTTGATTTTGCAATGCAGGCAGATGAGTATACGAATTATTTTCAAAGTATTCATCGCATATTAGCTCATCCTATAGCTGTCTTTACCTCAGAGGGGGTAATCCTCTACAACGTGACTATATGTTCGGAAACGGAGCTGCTATGCGAGTGGCCATGGCAGACTGATAACCGGTTTTACAAAGCAGCTCATAATCAGTTCTACAGAATTCCTTTGCTTAAAAACGGAAAAACGTACGGTCACCTGCTCGTGCAAACTGAACAGCTGCAGGACGAGATAGAGGGAATCTTCCATCAAGCAGCTGTCATCCTCGCCTATCATCTGGAGGTCATTCAGAATCAGGAAGAGGCAGCTGCCGGCAGGCGGCTTGGCACTGCAATGGAGCGGTATTTGAAAGGCATCGTATCCCAGCAGACGGTGCTTGAGTTTGCGGAAGCATTGGGCAGCGGATTCTGGAACACTCCATTCGTATGCATGATGTCCGCTGCTGAGACAAGCGCGTGGGATCCAAACATGCAGCGGCGCAGATTGCGGGAAATCCAGGATCGGCTGCAGGAGCATCCCAAGACTGCCACTCTCGTATCCCATCATTTCTATGTCTTGAACCGCTTGTATTCCCTATTGCAAATTCCAGAGGACGTGGCGAAGGATCGCAAGCTGTATGAGCATTCCATTCGATTGTATGGGGAGATAATAAATGGATGGAGTCACGGAACAGAGTCATGTACAAGTTTTAGCAGCAAAATCAGAGCAGGTATCGACGCGTTAATCGATGGCTTCCAGGAATGCATGGATGCCGAACGAATCAGCACCGAACTGGGTATTTCCGAATCTGTCGTGCTGTTTGCCGACTTGGAATTCGTGCATCTCTTCAGACATATTCCGCAGGAGGTAATGCGCCGATTTTGCACTTATCTGTTCCAGCCTCTACTGGACAAAGACGAAGAGTACACAGACGAGATGATGCGCACGCTTGAAGCATATTTCGCTAATAACGGTCAGGTCAACGAAACGGCCAGGGCATTATATATTCATCGTAATACTGTGCTTTATCGGCTGGAGAAAATTACGGGGTTAATGAATCTGGATTTGAAAAATAACGACCATTTACTGATGTTGAAGCTTGGGCTTATGTTCCGGGACATGATGATATCCGATAAATAGAAAAGAAGCCAGCTGCCGCAGCTGGCTTCTTTTCTATTTATGTTGAGCAGTAAGTATTATGAGTGCTATTTGGAGAGCGAAATGCCGAATGCCGAACCGGCATTTCCGGCAAATACGATAAATCCATTCTTAGGAAGCACGACTTCATTTTTGCCGCTGATGACTGTGTTGTTAATTAGAGTGCCATTTTCATCGTACACCATGAAGGCGCCTTTTTCCGGGAGTGCAACGGTTAGTTTCTTGCCCACAGCATTAGCGGGGACGGTAAACCATCTTGCATGACCGTTCGCTTGAATCGTAGCGACGGATGTTTTACCTGTATAGAGCGGTTTTACGCCATCCTGGCTGACATATAAGTAGCCTCTCATTTCGAAGTACTCAATACCAGCCTCGTTAAAGAATGTCACTTCTGCTGTATCCCGGCCAGCAATTGCAGGGATTTGATGTTGATTTTCTGCCGTATTTGGACCTGTTATTTTCAAATTGAACAAATAGCCTTCCGCATTGGTTTTAACGGAAATAGGAGCTGCCAGCAGATTCATATAAG
The DNA here is from genome assembly GCF_014641555.1 of Paenibacillus radicis (ex Gao et al. 2016). Lineage (GTDB taxonomy): Bacteria > Bacillota > Bacilli > Paenibacillales > Paenibacillaceae > Pristimantibacillus > Pristimantibacillus radicis. Next base: position 208,479 of record NZ_BMHY01000004.1, on the reverse strand, counting down.
CGACAGAACTGTATTTCTCATTAACCGCAAAGTACAACTTTCCTTCTCTTTGTGCCCATGCGTCTGCTACCTCTTTACCTAGCGCTGCAGGTTCAACTTTTTCTCCATTATACTGAGACAATGCGAGCTGTCCCAATCCGGGAACCGAAATGTATTGGCCCATCCATAGATAAGTGCGCCCGTTACTTTCCTTGACGAACCGAATCTTATTGGAGCCCTCCTCATCGAGGAAAGAACCATCCGCTGTGTAAATAAATTTCTGTCCTAGTACAGTAAGTTCTCCGTCTTTAATGTCCACTTTCCACTGGTCGGCCATGGTGTTGTAATAGCCTGCATAAGCGGCAATCTCTTTCGGCATATCGGCCTTGGTTGGCTTTCCGAAAGATTTATCCGGTTGAATTTCTTTAATAGCACCCTTCTCTTTCAAGGATTGCAGCAGCAATTGCGTTGCAAACAACTGATTCAATGAGCTGCTTCCGCCAGAAGTGACAACGGCTACAGCCATATTATGCTCAGGCAGCACCACGAGCGAAGAATGATACAAGGTTGTATCCCCGCCTTTGACGAGCGCCTTTATTCCATAATCGTTAAACGGATACAATCTTACGCTGTCCCAGCCAAGTCCGTAGTCAATGGAACTATCTGCATCTGCAGGCCATAGTCCCTTTTTGTATTCCTCTTGCTCCATTGCTTTTGCTGATTTCTCGGAGAGAATATCCTTCTTCTGCCCCGTGAAGATTTGAGAGAACTTCACCAAATCCTCCGCTGTAGAAAAGATACCACCCGTTCCAATCGCATTGGTTGTTTCCGTAGGAAGCTGCCCCTGATAGAAAGGGGAATAAAGAGCTGCAAAGGAATGAGCATCAAGTGCACCTTGCGGTGTCAGCGTATTGTCCAAACCAAGTGGCTTAGCGAAATATTGATCGATAAATGCCGTGAAAGACATGTTGCTGACTCTTTCTACCAAAATCTCTGATAGCGTAAATCCATCGTTGCAATACACGGAAAACGCGCCGGGATCAGCTTTTAGCTTCTGTGTAGACAACTGCTGGAGCAGTGTATCATGGACATAGGTGTCTGGGTCATTGAATAAAAAACCGCTGATCAGAGTCGAGCCTTGCAGACCCGATGAATGATTCAGCAGCATGCGAGGCGTTATCTTCTTGTAACGCTCATCCTTCATCTTGAAGTCCGTTATATACTGGACAACGGGCGTATCGAGATCAATCTTTCCTTGATCGACCAGTTTCATAACCGCTGCTGCAGTAAACATCTTACTTGTCGAGCCAATGCCATACACCGTGTCCTTCGTTAATGGAACTTTCCCCGCCTTGTCATTCAACCCGGTATGACCCGATACTTTGATATTGCCATTGTCGATTAAAGCATACTGTACGCTAGTCGTACCATACTGCTCAGTTAGCAGTGCGGCTTTCTCAGCGGCAAACTTCTCAAACGACAGAGGGGCAGCAACTTCCTGTGTGGACGCCATTGCCGCTGTTGGTAAAATAGGTGCAAATGCCAAGGCAGTTGCAAGCGACCAAATGATTCTTTTCTTCAAATCCCTTCACTTCCTCTCTTTATTTTTCTTCCTCATGTTAACATCCCAGTCTTTCGTGCCTATTAACGAAGTCTTAACTCTCTCAACCACTTCCGTTAAGATAAAGCTGGAAAATAGGTAAACACGCTGAACTGAAATTTTGTTCACCTTAGTTTGTTACGCAAAGGGAGGAAAATAGTTACATTTGCTTTTGAATTCACCATTCCCTCTTTATTGGATTAACTCTACCCTACCATTTTCATACAATATTAGCGGTAAAACAAGTAACTAGGAGATTAAGTTGCATACACACGATAAATATTTTCTTTAAAGTTTACAAAACCAATTAAATATTATTTATTCAAATGTGATGATACAGTACCATTAAAAGGTAATTAGGTTTAATAGAAATTGGGACAAGTGCGGGGCTGCAGCTTCTTTGGGATAAGTATTGTTATTCCTACAATTCCGCTGAAGATTTCAAGCATGTTAGTTGACATCCAACTTAAATTTCTGACGACTACCGCCTTCTGGACCATTTGAAATTAACTCGTCTAATGGAATGAAACCAAACTTCTGATAAAACTTCCTTGCGGGCTGCCCATCTGGAATATCCTCACCAAATGTAGTAACTACTACTTCTGATGGAACGGTGATAAGTCTCAAAACATGATCTACCAAAGCTGTTGCTATTCCTTTATTTCTCGCTTTCGGTGAAACAGATAACCAACCAATTTTATATTTTGGGGCATTTGATGCTGAAAATAAAATTCCACCGAGCAATTTAGAACCAGGTAATCCATCGTTCTCTCTAACACAAAAAGCTCTATCTTGATTTATATTCTTCTCTAATGCTTGTATAAACTTTGGATCATTTACCATTGGTCCAAATAGGTATTCAACCTCAGAAGCTAGCTCTAACCATTCTTTGAGGTCATCCATTGTTGCACTTACAACCTTCATAAATAACGCCCTTTCGTTTACAATTTCTTGCTTAGTCATACGGCTATCTTAAACTGATGCAATCCTACCATTTTTAGGATAAACCCGACTACTGTCATCTATAAAGCAACAATTTATAAAACATGCAAAAAAACGCGATGCTCAAATGACATCGCGTTTTTCTGTGTATGAACTAGCATCTATAATTGCTTTATACTTATTTAACAACTAACTATATACGCGCTCTTTCTCACTCAAACCAAGCGCATCTGCTGTTGATGCATGAACCTCACGCAGAAGCTCCGGATTTTTCATGAGCGATACGCCATGGGAAGGAATTATTTCTTTGATCTTCGGCTCCCACTCTTTACTGTGCTGAGGGAAGCATTTGCTGATAACCTCAAGCATAACGTGAACAGCAGTCGAAGCACCAGGAGATGCGCCGAGCAGAGCTGCAATCGAGCCATCTGCTGCAGTAATGACTTCCGTACCAAACTGCAAGGTTCCTCTGCCCGCTTGTGTATCTTTAATAACCTGTACACGCTGTCCCGCTACGACCAAATCCCAATCCTCGATCCGGGCATTCGGGATAAACTCGCGCAGCTCTTCCATGCGTTTTTCTTTCGATAACAGGACTTGCTCGATCAAATATTTCGTCAGCGACATATTCTTCGCGCCAGCAGACAACATCGTGACCAAGTTATCCGGTTTTACCGAAGTGATCAAATCGAACATCGATCCGGTTTTCAAAAACTTAGGAGAGAAGCCTGCAAACGGTCCAAACAGCAATGATTTTTTATTTTCGATAAAACGGGTGTCCAAATGCGGAACCGACATTGGAGGCGCTCCAACTTTAGCTTTCCCGTACACTTTAGCATGATGCTGCGCGACAACTTCCGGGTTGTTGCACACCATGAAGATACCGCTAACCGGGAATCCGCCAATATGCTTTCCTTCAGGGATGCCTGATTTTTGCAGCAGATGCAAACTTCCGCCGCCGCCGCCGATAAAAACAAATTTCGCTTGATGGTGTTCCACGCTGCCGCTGGCGTTGCGTACTTTCAAGTCCCACGAGCCGTCGCTCGCGCGGTTCATATTCTGAACGCTATGATTATAGTTGATTTTGACGTTCTTGCTCTTCAGGTGATCGAATAGAATGCGCGTTAAAGCACCAAAATTGACATCTGTCCCCGTGTCGATTTTGGTTGCTGCTATCGGTTCATTCGATTGACGATCTTTTATAATAAGGGGGATCCATTCCATCAATTTTTTAGGATCATCGGAAAATTCCATGCCTTGAAACAATGGATTTTTGGTCATCGCTTCGAAACGCTTCTTCAAGAAAGCTACATTCTTTTCACCTAATACCATACTCATATGAGGCAGTGCCATAATAAAGTCTTGCGGATTACGGATCAGCTTGCTGTTCACCAGATAAGACCAGAACTGCATGGAAAGCTGGAATTGCTCATTAATCTGAATCGCTTTGCTAATATCAACCGAGCCGTCCGGTTTTTCGACCGTGTAGTTAAGCTCGCATAATGCCGCGTGCCCTGTTCCTGCATTGTTCCATTCGTTCGAGCTCTCTTCTCCTGCGCTTTCAAGCTTCTCGAACACTTTAATTTCCCATTCTGGCGCCAATTCTTTCAGAAGTGTCCCTAACGTTGCACTCATAATTCCGGCACCAATTAAGATGACGTCTGTTTTCGTTTCTCTGCTGCTCATTATTACCATCCTTATACCCTAAAATTTGCAGAAAGCATCCAGTCGCTCCTGCTTAGGCCTCTCCAAGCCAAGGCGCAACCTAGTCACACACCTTATTTCGTTTCCATAATAACCTGTCGTCATGTATTGCTATTCATTTGTAGATTAAACTGTCATCAAATAATTATAAGCTATTTACCTGCTGGTGAATAGTGAGAAATCCGACCACAAGACGATCTTTTTGTGTCGATTTGAAGGACTTCTCTATGGAATGTTCGGTTTCTCCGATTCAAAAAGACCCATGCTCTATGGCATGGGTCTTCAGAAACGTTATTTAATAGAGATAACGATAGCAAACAACAAGAAATTCGAGCACCATTATATGGTATATTAATTTGTAAACAACCAATCATTATAACTTATCATTAACAGCGGGAATGATCCAATCCCTAATCAGTGGCCATCTGTCAGGAGTATGCAGGAGAAAAGCCGATGCAATAGCTACGACTAGACCTTTCTCGGGTACGCAGCAAATGATATTTCCGCCATCGCCCACAGCTGAGTAGGCAAAAATACCGTTCTCTTCCCTTACCCACCACAGATAGCCGTATTGATTCGCATTCATCGCCGTCGACTCCTCAATCCAGCTCTTCGAAATAATTGGCTGGCCCTCCCATTCACCGCGGTTCAAATAGAGCTGGCCAAAAAGCGACATATCACGTGGTGTTAACGTTAGCCCCCAACCACCTGTTGAATAATTGTGCGGATCGTTAACCCACCCCTTCACCTCACTCCCAAACAATTGATCAAAACCGAAAGACGTAACGGGATCATCCGGAATTTCTCGCATTCCGATCGGTTTGAATAAACGTTCATTCGCAAATTCACGAGCGCTTTTGCCAGTGGCTCGGGTAATAATTGCGGATAATACATGTGCCCCGGCCGTTGAATATTTGAAGGTTCCTATCGTGCCGTTGTGTCCCATTAAATCCAACGCATACTGGATCCAGTCCGGCTTCATGCACATTTGATCCAGCGGCTCGCGCCAGTCTTCGAAAGCATAAGGAGCTGTCATCGTAAGCAGATGACGAATGGTAATGTCAGGTTTCACCCCTGCATTAGCATTTGGAACATATTCGGGAAAGAAATCCAGCACTTTCGTATCAGCACTCTCTATATATTTCTCATCGATTGCAATCCCAATGAGGGCAGACACGATACTTTTTGTAACCGAAGCCACATGCTGTGCATCTTCCGGGCCAAAACCATTGTAATAATCCTCATATACAATTGATCCATTTCTAGAGACAACAATGCCATTAATGTTGCTGTAGTCGGATTTGATAACAGAATCAAGTGCTGAATCAGTATCCGCTTCGAACTTTCCATTCATTGAACGTCCTCCCTTTATCACTTGTAAGTCTTCTGTTATTTTTTCTTCACTGGAAAATACACTTCAGTAATTCGGTCTTCAGGAAGCGTATAATGGGGATCGGATACATACCTTTCATACGGGGATTTCAGTAATACATACCCTTCCCTGTCGATCCATTCGCTCAGCTTCGCATATACGGATGTCAATTGCGTATAGGAGCCTTTTAACACCGATTTGGCACATAAGCCTCCCGGTAAATCACGCGTACCCGTTACAGCCTCTTCGACCGGAATCGCAAACTCCGTATCATTGCCAGCAGGATTATATTCCGGGCTGTGATAAATCGTCATGGGGCTGCCCCGCAGCGTCAATTGCTCAGTCGCAATCTTTTCATACAGCCTGCTGAAATATGCGCCATACCCTTCTGCGTAATGATCACTGCTTAACTTCAGACGGATGGAGAGCACATTCATCGGAACCGTTTCTACAAGCTGCACTTCGATCTGCTGAAGATAGGACATAATCGGAATGCCCTTTTCTACATTAGAGATATCGAGACTTATTTGATTAAGGGTGTAGGCTGCAGCATCCAGCTTCTCCTGGAGCCCTCTCCTTTTCCGATTAAGCGCATTATAAATGTTAGCTTCAAAATGATCCTGTTCCCAGTCCAGGATGGCTCCGATCTCCTCCAGTGAGAACTGATAAGCTTTCAACCGGTTGATCCAGAGCATTTTCTCTAGCTGGCCAATCGAGTAGTACCGATAACCGTTGTCACCATTAATCTCATCAGGATGTATTAAGCCAATTTCATCGTAATAGCGAAGCGTTTTGGCCGACACTCCACATATCTTCGAGAATTCTCCAATCGACAGCAAGCCGTAACCTCCATTCTTCAGCCTTTTATCGGAACAGTTGGATGATCGAACCAGTCCGTTGCTATCTCTCACTATACACCTTCCCCTTAGGGCAAAGTCCACCCCATTCTCTTCCGGCTTTCGGCTTGGGTGGAAAATAAAAGGGAGCTAACGCTCATGCAGCGTCAGCTCCCAAATTTGTTCATTTACCTGGCTAAAAGCTCCCTCATCTCTTCTACCGACTCCTGAAAATGAGGATATAACCGGAATTCAATCTCCATGTTGACGATGCCCTCATACGCAGCCAGCCACTCGAACACTTCCGAATAAGGAATCGAGCCCCAGCCGACAGGCAGATGCAAATCACCATAGCCATAAGGCAAATTGCTCATATAGGCCTTAGCATCGTACAGTTTGCCGAAATTGTCATGCACATGCAAGTGCTTCGTGTAAGGAAGTACAGCTTCAATCGCCTCTTTGAAGTCATAGCCGTACGCAATGGATGTTAAATAGCAATGGCCGATATCGAGCGTAATGCCCACATTGTCCAGACCAACCTTGCGTATGTGCTCTGCTACCGTCTGCGGACGAACGCCATAGGTATAATCATTTTTCAGATCGTACCAGATATTGTTCTCGACCCCGATCGATATTCCTGCACTCTCAGCGATACGCCCCAGTCTGTGCAGCATCGCTACATCCTCTTCAAGCAGCAGCTTGAACAGCTCTTCCCGTTTCATACGGCCATATTTCGGAAAATAATGCTGTTCCAGATTTTGATCCGTCAACTCAGCGTAGGAGCTATGATAAATGATCGTATCGGCGCCAATCGCTGCGGACAGCTCAATCCCCGTCTCGAAGACGGCCTCATATTCCTGGCCTTTCGCCCAAGACAACAAGTTCAATTCATAAGGCAGATGCATCGTGTAACCCAGCTTGAATTTCCCAAGCACCTCACGCACTCTTTCCAGACGTTTCGGGTGAACACGGCCTCCGATCACGACATCCAGTCCGTGAAGAATCAGCTCTGCGTAATCGCACCCAGCGTCAGCAATATAGCCGAGATGGCGCTCCAGCGTTTCCAGATCTCCGTTTACCATATCTGCGTTCAGACTGATCCCAATTCCCTTTGCTTTCATGCAGTCGCCTCCTGCTTAAACCAGCCTTCTTAGTTCCACTCTCCAAGAATATCTGCATACGCTTCGAGATAATCATGAACGAGGCTTTTGGCCATCGAGTACGAATTGACAAGCGGGTGAACCATCAATGCTTTGATTGCAGAATCCTTCGATTTGTTCAACACGGCTTCTACTGTATAGCTTTCGAACAGCTTCACATTCTTCATCAGTTGGTAAGCATGCTCAGGCAGCTTCTTTGGTGTAACAGGAACCGCACCTTGAGCGGTCATGCGGCATGTAATTTCTAGCACGTCGTTTTTGTCAAATCCTTCAACACGGTCTCCTGCAGGAATGTTCAGTACGATATGCTTCTCAATGCCTTGGTTCATCGCCCGTGCGAAATCCAGCATGACGCCGGCATAACCGAGCGTATTTGGCATTTCGAGCTTCTCATCCTCAGAAGGTTGTTCGATAGGCCCTTTGCTCGTCTCAATCGCCATGTAGGAGGACTCGCGTTTGTGCATGAACCGCAGGTAGGTTTGAAGCGCTGCTTCCGGATCCGCATCAATGTCCATTTCCCCAAGCACACGCAGCATCTCGGCATTGTTCGCTTCGACGAACTTAGCACGTGTATCGCCATTCTCAACAATGTTCTGAACCGCTTGTTCGCGGTTGTAATAGTAGTACAGATACTCATTCGGCAGCAGTTTAAGCGTATCGATCAATTCCGGATCGAACATTTTGAATTCGCCAACCTTCGCGATGAACGCTTTGTCCGACACAAGCTCAGGCAGCAATTCTTTACCATCCTGCACAATGCTTGTAATCCAGGAGAGATGGTTCAGTCCGACAAATTCAACATACAGCTCATCCGGATTGGCACCAATCGCTTCGGCAATACGGATCTTCGTCGAGCTTGGCGTATCGCAAATGCCGATAACACGGTCGTAACCTGCAGTATGAAGCGCTTGAGATACGAGGCCAGATGGATTCGTAAAGTTAAATACCCATGCGTTTGGCGCAATACGTTTAATTTTCTCACAATAATCGAGCAATACGGGAATCGTACGAATTGCCATCGAGAAGCCGCCAGGGCCTGTTGTTTCTTGGCCGATAACGCCATGCTTCAAAGCAATTTGCTCATCGATGACACGGGAATGATCATTGCCTACGCGGATCGTCGTAATGACATAGTCCGCTCCAACCAAGGCTTCCTCGATATCGTCGCTGAATTCGAGTTCCATGTTAAGGCCGCTTTCCTTCACGACATGCTTGCACAGCTTCCCGATGATTTCCAGCTTCTCCCGGTTAACGTCATACATCACGAATTTTGTAATGCCGATATCTTTAGCCAGCATCGTTAAGCTTTTTGTGAAAAATACAGCGCGAACACCCGCGCCTCCAATTAGTACCAATTTCATTTGAAATTCCTCCTCATAATTTGGTTATCGAATTAGGATAATAAAGTGACAGCTTCTCGCGGCGAATGATTGGACAAAAACGCGGTTAATTCAGCTAGGGTCGGGGACCCCGTGCTGCCTCCACGCTTTGTAACGGAAAGCGAGCCGCAGGCGGTGCCGTATTTCAAGCAATTTTCCAAGTCATCTCCTTTCAAATAGCCATAGAGATACCCGGCATTGAATGAATCACCGGCGCCTGTTGTATCCACAACTGTTACTTGGAAAGAAGGATGATGCATCATTTTCCCGTTACGTGCAGCGATTACTCCCCCCTCTCCAAGCTTGATGACGGCTGAAGGCGTATGTTTTGCAAAGACGGAAAGCGCGGCTTTGACATCAGACTTCCGCGAATAATGGAGGGCTTCCAGTTCATTCGCAAAAAACACATCAACAGACGGGATAATGTCGAAAATGCCTTCATACCATTCGCCTGTCTCGTCCCAGCCTACATCCATCGATACCGTAAGGCCGGACTGCTTGGCCTTTGTCACAAAGGACAAATACTCCTCGTGATTGGAACGTCCGTTATAGCCGGTAATGTGGACATGCCGGACCTTGGTGAACAGCTGCTCCGGCACATCGTTTAACGTAAACTCTGTGACGGTGCCGTCATAAGTGACAAAGGACCGATCCGTCTCCGGGTTAAATGCAATGCTGATACCGGTGCTTTGTTTTTGACTAAATCCGATATCCGTAGCTACTCCATTGCGATGAAGCTCATCAATAATGAACCTTCCGCAATAATCATCGCCGACAAGTCCCGTAATGATTGGATGCATGCCCAGCTTGGCTATGCCCAATCCGCTCAGCGCCGTTCCGCCTCCAATGTGGAAAGAAATATTCGGAACCCTAATCTCCTGACCAGCATCCGGAATGGCGTTGCAGCCGCTAACGACAATATCAATGTTTCCTGCTCCCAGGAGCAGTACATCGTATGGTTTTTCAGCTTTCAATAGGATGACCCCCACGCTTCAATTGTAATGTTTTCTGAGAACGTTACCAGACTTATAAGAAAGAGGCCATAACAACTATTACGATTCATTTCTGGCAACGTTATCAGACTTGGGCAAAAAAGAAGCTTGAACCTTTAAAGTAAACTTCTCAAGCTGTCTCTCTCGACCAATTTATGACTAAGCACAACTTCCTTAACGCCCGGCGAGTTCCCTTCAATCATCTTAATCAATATATCGACGCTCATCTGCCCGATTTGTTGAATCGGCTGATGCAATGAGGTTAGCTTCGGACGAACGGTTTCTGTAATACTGGAGTCGTCGAATCCGACGACCGAAATGTCATCCGGCACTTTCAGACCATGGTCTACAATGCAATTGAGCGCCCCCACTGCCATATCATCACTGACAGCAAAGACAACCGTCGGCAAATACTCGCCTTGAAGAAAGGATTGCATAATCTCATAGCCGTCCTTCATCTTGAAATTGCCGAACCGAACCCATTCCGGGTTAACGGAAATGCCCGATTCTACAAGTGCTTTCAAGTAACCGTCATAACGATTCCGTCCCGTCGAAATCTCTTTCGTATCTCCCCCGATGAAAGCAATACGCCGGTGTCCTAAAGCGATTAGATGCTTTACCGTATCATACGATGCCTGCATATCGTCGATGTTGACCGAAGGGCAATCCACCGTTGTTCTTGGCTTTGCGCTGCAGAACACGGTAGGCGTTGTAAGAGTTTGAAGAAAACGCTCGATGTGCTTGTTCATCTTCTCGTGCATAACAATAATGCCGTCTACCTGCATTTCCTTAAACACATGCAAATACTTCAATTCCTTGTCCAGATTATCTTTGATGTTGCCGACAAGTATGTTGTAACGATTCTGACTTGCCGCTTCTTCAATATAACTGAGCGTGGAGGAGAAAAAGCTGGTTGAGATATCGGATGCAATGACGCCAATCAGGTTCGTCTTCTTGCGAACCAAACTACGGGCGATACTGTTAGGCACGAAGTTGAGGTCTTTAATCGCTTGTTGAACCGCCAATCTCACTTCCTGCTTGACGTACTTCCCGTTGTTCAGCACTCTGGACACGGTTGAGATCGAAACGCCGGCTTTCTCTGCGACATCTTTAATATTGACAGCCAGAACGTTCCCCTCCTCTTTCCTGTGATGTTCCATCGACTGCTGATTGGATAAACAAAATATATCAAAACGTTTTCAGAGTCGTCAACCCTTTTTTCAATCGATTCGCAAATTTGGCTTTGGCATTTATTTCTGCTTATAAAAAAGCTGCCATTCATCTTGAGAATGACAGCTTTAATTTATGTATACTATGACCCGAATCCTGTTCCCCCATGCAACACGGCTGACAGATTTCGCAATACTTTATCATAAGCTCCATTAAAGGACGGAATAAGTTCTTCTATCCTTGCTTGAAACCTCTGCGGATCGGATTCCGCTAGCTGAGCTCGAAGCTGCTGCTCTTCATAGGAACCGTCATCGTCAAGCAGCATAGTGAGTATCTTTGCATTAAAAAACTCATTCGGCGGGAGAACTAGCGAATTCATCATGAACATGGCTCCATACATCGAGAAATCCTTTTCTATTGCCAGTTTAGTGGCCTTTTTGGTGTATAAATCAATATACTTATGAGCAAATGCAACGCCTTTCAATGCCTCCGCACCGGTGTGCTCGACGCCCTTCCACCGCAGATCCGATACGGAACTAATCCACCAGGCCGGTTCAACGGCTTGCTGCATCCGCTCAAGTACCCGACGTTCGAACTGAGGCTGAGGATTGCTGCGCTGCTCTTTCAAGCAATCACCGAGAGTCTCCGCTTCAATCGCGGCTACCGTCATCCCTTGTCCATAAATGGGGTCGAAGCTGCAGAAAGCATCTCCAAGCACAAGCAGCCCTTCTGGCCAATCTTCCATCTGTTCGTAGTGTTGACGAACCGACTCCTGCACACGATAGCCCCTTGGTCCTTGAATCGGCTCCAATTTACTTGTCAGTTCAGCCACCCCGGCTGCAGCTACCGTTTTTAATTCTTTTTGATAAGCTTCAATATCGGTTGAAGGATAGGGTTCATCGCCTGCGCTAAAAAGGAGAGATCCGGCAACGTTATTTTCAATTCTAAACAGATAGCTGGAATAAATTCCTTTTTCGGGATGCGGGTCCGATAAGATAGAATGCCACTCTTTATTCAAGTGCTCAGGAATTTTATAATAGCGGGTGCTATAGCCTAATGAAACTTTCAATAATTCTGGTTCTGGCACTGAATAACCTAGAGATTCAAGCCATTTGGCCGCTTTCGAGGAACGTCCCGCTGTATCCACAACCAGATCAGCTGTCACCGCGCTTACTGTTTTTTGTTCGTTGCGTTCCCTTATGTAAATACCTGTAATCGTCTTCTGATTATCCGAAGCGATTAACTCTGTTGCCTCTGTATTTGAAACAAAGCGAACGTTTTCTACCTGTTGAACCCGTTGTCGGATTCCCCATTCTAACAAAGCTCTGCTGCAGGACGCCGTGTTCTTCGGCGGTTGTATGCGAAAGCTCCCGTAACTATTGGCAAGTTCTACTGAATCCTCATCCGAAGGGTCCGCTCCCATCTTCAGCAAATCATCAATATAACCGGGAAAATAACGTTCAAGTATTATATGGCCCCGAGGCAGTATCCGATGCGGATGATAGGCTTGAGGAACACCTGATCGCATGACGGGGTCAGCCGGCAATTCATCCCTTTCCACTATAACGACAGCCTCAAAATAATCTGATAAAACACGAGCGGTCACGAGACCGGCTATTCCTGCACCGATGACTACAGCTTTGCCTTTAGCCTTTAATTCTGCCATCTATATCATTCCTTTCGGTTGTCATTTGTGAATTCTTACTGCTCTCTATGTTAGGAATATCGGCAGCGCCCTTCTCCTTTCTTCCCTCTCTCATCTGTTCAACTTCCAGAATTTGATTATACCCGCGCGCGAAACAGACATTCAACTAACATGAATAAAGTTACACATTTAAGGTTTTTTTGTAACTTATTTGAATATATGCACGAGCTCGTCATCTAATCCGTTTAACCGAATAAAGGGCTTTTTGGTTTCTAATAATCATTTTGCTTCTTCTGGATAAAATAAGGGAAATGATGAACGTATTCCGTCAAGCCTGCGTTTAATATTCAAGGATTACTGTGATTAAAATTTGACATATTCCGGTCGCTCGCATATCATATGATCAAGTGCTCATATAATGTTTGAAAAGAGGTTGTCCCATGAATGAATACCGCATTAAAGGTCTTTCTTGCGCCGGTTGTGCCCAAAGAATAGAAGATGAAATTAAACAATTGGATCATGGAGACGGCGCCACGCTCAGTTATAATTCAGGCAAACTGACAATTAGCCCGGACATTTCCATGAAGGACGTCAATCGCATTTTGAAATCAGATGGTGCTTACATCGCTAATCCATTACATGAAGAACCTGGTTCTTCCTCCCATTCTCATACCCATGGTACTCATGACCATGAACACGGCCACGAACACAGCCACGAACACGGCGATCATGATCACAGTCACGCTGACGGCAATCATAAAATGTTAAAATTGCTAATTACATCTGGAGTCTTATACGCTGCTGCCCTGCTTCTAGACGGCGTACTCGGTAAGCCAATCCTTATTACCCTCTATTTGCTGGCCACTGTTATCAGCGGCTACACGACCTTCTTTCGCGGCTTGAAAAACTTAATTAAACTTAAGTTTAATATCGACACGTTAATGACCATTGCGTTAATTGGAGCCGTAGCCATTGGAGAATGGAAAGAAGCTACCTTAGTCGCCATTTTGTTTGGACTTAATGAATTGCTGGAAGGCTTCGGCATGGAAAAAGCGCGGCGTTCAATGGAAGCCTTACTGCAAGTTGCTCCCAAAGAAGCATTGAAAATCGTCAATGACCAAGAATTCATTGTCCCTATCTCCTCCTTGCAGGTCGGTGACCTCGTCAAAATCAAGCCCGGCGAGAAGATTCCCTCTGATGGTGTCATTACCGAAGGAAAAAGCTCCGTCAATGAAGCTGCCATCACTGGCGAGTCGCTTCCGGTTGAGAAAGAATCCGGTGAGCCTGTCTTCGGCGGAAGTATTAATAACGAGGGCCTGCTTATTATTCGTATCGAGAAAGCCTATAGCGACTCGTCGTTAGCCAAGATTCTCCATCTGGTACAAGAGGCTCAAGAAACGAAGACGCCAACAGAGCTCTTTATCAATAAATTTGCGAAGTACTATACGCCGCTCATTATGATTATTGCTGCTCTTGTGACGGTCGTCCCTCCGCTCTTCCTCCAAGGAGACTGGAAGACTTGGCTGTATCAGGGATTGTCCGTGCTCATCGTCGGCTGCCCTTGCGCATTAATTCTATCTTCACCGATTGCGATTGTTTCCGGGATCACCCGTACAGCGAGAAACGGAATACTTATCAAAGGCGGCGTGTTCTTAGAGCAGCTGGGCAAAATCGATACGCTTGCTTTTGATAAAACAGGCACTTTGACTAAAGGTGAACCACATGTTGAGCAGCTTGAAATCTATGACGACAATCGATTCCTTCAAGTTGCTGGCGCGATTGAAAAATCCTCATCGCACCCGTTAGCCAAAGCGATCATGAAGGAAATCGACCGCAGAGACCTGACGATCTTCGAACCTGAGGAAATTCAGACGCTTTCCGGAAGCGGCATTAAAGCACGGATAAATAGTCAGCCTTACTGGTTAGGCAACGAAAAAAGCATTGCGCATATAAATATACCTTCAACCATTCAAGAGCGGATCAAACAGCTTAAGGAAGATGGACTGACAATCGTTCTTGTAGCGGACGAACAACAAGTACTCGGTATATTCGGTATCTCGGACGAAATTCGCAAGGAAAGCCGTTCTGTCATAGCATCCCTGCACAAGCTCGGGATCAAAAACACCGTTATGCTAACGGGGGATCATCAGAAGACTGCTGAGAAGGTTGCAACTGCTGTTGGTGTCTCTGAATACTACGGAGGTTTATTGCCGGAGGATAAAGTAAACCGGGTAAAAGAACTTTCTTCCAGAGGCATTGTAGCTATGATTGGCGACGGCATTAACGACGCCCCTGCTCTGGCTACCGCGCAACTTGGCATTGCGATGGGCAAAGGCACGGACAGCGCAATAGAGACTGCGGATATTGTGTTAATGCAAGATCACTTAGGCAAACTTCCAGAGGCCGTCTCCCTCGCCAAGCGCGTTAATCGCGTCATTCGATTCAACATCATCGTCTCGCTTGGTTTGAAAGTTATTGCGTTGCTGCTGACGATCCCTGGCTGGCTCACTTTATGGATTGCCATTTTGTCCGATATGGGAGCTACCATATTCGTAACGCTGGTGAGCTTAACGATTCTCATTGAGCGTAACAAATCATAACGACCCCATTTGAATCGGACTAACCGAACAAGGGTAATGTACGAATGTGTGCATTGCCCTTTCTTGTGCAGGAGAATTCATTTCAATAAACCAGATCTTCTCGTAGTTCGACTCCATTACGCTCACAAAACTCCCTATACTTTTGTAAAACCGTATAAATATCGTCTTGTCCCACAATCTTATTATCCTCATCAAAATATTGAAGTGCCCCGCTTAATATGAAAAGCGTCACTACTTCTTCATCTTCTGTAAAGAGTGTATGAATATCTCCAGGCGGTTCAAACACAAAAGTGCCTGGCACAGCCGCCCAATTACGTCCCTCATATCTCCATTTCCCTTGAATGTTATAACCAATAACTGATCCGCCTGTATGTCTATGCTTGCCCAATACTTGATTACTCTTAATCTTGAACAAATAAATCCATGTACCCGTATTAAGGTCAAACCGCAAAGGTTTAAAATGGCAGGAATGATTTTCTGTGAATGGTACCCATGGCAGTTCATCTATGTTAAATACGCGTTCCGGCAATTGCAATTTTTCCGCCAACAATATGACGGATTCATTAATAAGCTCACTCATTATCAATAAACTCCCTTCACTCTTGTTTGTACTTCTATTCGTAATACAGCTCCAATCTCCTTTATTTCCAATTCGGTTTTATGCTACTATTCACTTTAACGTAACATGCCGCTGTTTAATCACAATGCGTGCTGCTCTTTGATGAGCCTAACAACCATAAAGGAAGAATGAATGCCATGAACTTTGCTGAACTAACATCTGCCATAAAGCCTGTCGACTTAAGAAGCTGCCTAATTAGCCAAGACGGCCAAATGCTGTATGAGTATTATCGAAATCAACAGATCCCGCAAGAAATTGCCAAAGTAAACTCTTGCACTAAAAGCATTCTGTCGGCTCTCATTTGCATCGCAATGGACCGAGGCATCATTCCAGAGGCAAACACGCCAATCGCAACGTTTTTCCCTCGGCTGCTTGACGACCCTGATCCCCGGAAACGGGAAATTACGATCGAGCATCTTTTAACGATGACAGCCGGATTCTCGTGGACTGAATTCGGCGGACAAAAGTCATTTCCGCGTATGACGCGATCGAGTAATTGGATTGATTTTGTATTGGAGCAGCCGCTATCCGAGGATCCAGGTACTCGAATGGAGTACAGCTCTGGCGTATCGCAGCTGTTATCGGCCATTCTGGTACAAGCTAGCGGCAAAACAACTGCCCGATTTGCCGAAGAGGAGGTATTTGGCCCGCTCGGCATCGAAGACTACACCTGGGAAGCCGATCCGCAAGGCATTCATACCGGAGGGTATGGGATGCGGATGCGTCCTGCGGATATGCACAAATTCGGACAGCTCTACCTGCAGCAAGGACGCTGGGGACAGGCGCAGCTCATTTCCGCAGAACGATTGCTCCGTTCCGTGCAGCCGGCCATTCCTGCAAGTCCGCCAAACTTCGGCTTATACGGGTGGCATTGGTGGACGCATACATACCGTGAGGAAAGCGTGGAACAACAATTAAATACCGCCCCGTCTCCTGCTTTCCACTACTATTACGCCAGGGGATATGCCGGACAATATATTTACATCGTTCCATCTTTGAAGATCGTTGCCGTCACGACTGACGATAAGCGTAAAAAAGAGCGGCATCCGGCAAATGTGTTCTTAGATTACATCGCCCCAATACTGTTAAAGGCATAGTTAGCACCGTGGGTATAGGATGACACAAAAAAAAGCCGCATTTCTGCGGCTCTCTTTGCTCGTTCCATTACTTATTCAATAACTTCATCGAATGCTCCGGGTAGCGGTCGCCTGCCGCTGCGCCTATTGGAGCTATAGTATCGATAAAACGTTTAACATCCTCAGGCAGCTTAATGTCTACGGCAGCCATATTTTCTTCCAAATAGGAAATTTTCTTAGTTCCCGGTATTGGAATCAGATCCTCCCCATTCGCTAACAGCCAGGCTAATGCGAGCTGGGATGTGCTAATCTTCAATTGTTGTGCAATCTCTTCTAAGTGCTGAAGCAAGGAAAGGTTATGCTGCAAATTATCTCCTTGCAGACGTGGCGTCTTTCTTCTGTAATCATTTTCCGCCAGCGTATCCGTGGATTTGATTGTTCCGGACAGAAACCCGCGTCCCAGCGGACTATAAGGAACGACAGCTATATTTAAATCCCGGCAAAGAGGTAAAACCTCACTTTCGATGTCCCTGCTCCATATGGAATATTCGGTTTGCAGCGCTGCTATTGGATGTATGGCATGTGCGCGCTCGATCGTTTGGGGAGAGGCTTCAGAAAGTCCAATATATCGAACCTTCCCCTCGTCGACTAACATCTTCATCGCACCAATTGTTTCTTCAATTGGCACTCTGGCATCAACGCGATGCAGATAGTAAAGATCAATATAATCCGTATTTAAGCGCTTCAAGCTCGCTTCGCAAGCCTGTTTGACATAGCTGGGGCTGCCGTTAATTTCGACTACCTCTCCAGCATCATTTCTAACGAAACCAAATTTAGTGGCGATGTGAACGTTCGGTCTGACGCTAGATAAAGCGCGGCCGACTAGAGCTTCATTTTTACCCAAGCCATACTGGTCAGCGGTATCGAAGAAATTAACGCCAAGCGACAGAGCATGCTGAAGAGTTGCAATCGAATCCTCCTCCTTTTGATCACCATAGTACTCCGACATCCCCATGCAGCCCAAGCCCAATGCTGATACTTTCATAGAACCAATCGATCGAAATTTCATTTTACTCCTCCTCCTGCCAATCTAGATAAGAGTATATCGATTAGAGCGCACTGTAAGGCAAGCGTCATTTTTTATTCTGCCAGCAATGTTGGTCAATTGAACTTATAATTCTTGTCAGCGGAATAAATCCATTATTTTATTGGCGTAGACATTCCAATCCTTATTATCCGTATTTATTTCTATGCCGGGCAGAACCGACAAACTGAATAGTTTACGCAGTTCGGATTGGGTTTGTCTAAATTCATCAGCTGACATTTTTATTTCTTCCTCCGTTTTGTTCGTCCATTCTTGAGGGGTTCGGCTTTGCATTCTTTGTTCTACTTTTTCAGAAGATACAGTTAATAGTACACATTTGGCTCCAAGATCGAGCAAGTCATTTTCCAAAGATTCGATTTCATATAAAGATTCTGTTGGAAAGGCTGCTCTATGATTCAAATGAAATCTTTCCAGTATAAAAAACAAGCCTCTTGATCCTCGGGATGCATCTGGCCCCAGATAAGTTGCCCATTCGTTCAACTGTCGCAGCATGCTGACCCGTTCTTTCAATAATTGAAGATGTTCATTCCGATTTAATCGTATAAACTCTCCATGAACATTGTTTAATACTTGGGAGTAATGTTCACTAAGCACAATTAAGCTGCGCTCCGATGCTTCATCTTGAGCTTGAAGCAGCTTGAGTGCTTTTAAAACAGATGTTTTCCCAGCGTTTGAATACCCCTCTAGAATAACTCCTCTTATGTGGCTCACTAAAAACCTCCATCGATCATTGATTTGATTTGGAATCAATTATACCAAATATACCCATCCAGCCGCTTTACTACATTTAGAAAACAAAAAAGACCTTCAAATAAAGGCCTTCACCATTAACTCAGCTCTCTTCTTCAAGCTGCTTATAATAAACAATTTTCTCTCGTATAACAGCCGCATGCTGCTCCAGCTCTTTTATTTCGTTGAGAACATGGTCTTGATGAGTTTCTAATAACGCGCGTCGTGCTCCAGCCGTAGAGTTGCCTTGACGCCGCAATTGAGCAAACTTCTGCATTTGACCTATAGGCATCCCGGTGTTGCGCAGTCGAATAAGAAAATCGATCCATAAGATATCCTTATCGGCATATCTTCGGTACCCATTCTCGTCCCTTTCAATGTCGCTTAATAGGCCAATGTTCTCGTAATAGCGCAACGTGTATGCGCTAAGCCCTGTAATCTTCGATATTTCGGCAATTGAATAGTCCATAATGTGTTTATATCACCGTACCTTAGAGTCAGCTATAAAGATCATGCGGAAGCTGTCCTTCTGCTCTAAAGTAATTGAATGACATGCTCCGCTTTTGAATCCAGCTGCTTCGCAGAGGACATTACACTGGCGAAGTCATCCATAGCCACTTCAGTTTGCTTTTGGCTTTGCCGGACATGATCCTGAATTTCCTTGGTTCCTTTCGAAATATTTCCGATCTCCTTCGTAATGCCTTGGATACTGTCTCTAATTTCTGTAATCGAATTGGTTACCATCACTGACAGCTTTTTCACTTCTTTGGCTACAACGTCGAACCCGCGGCCGTATTCGCCTGCATGTGCAGCTTCGATGGCTGCATTAAGGGCAAGTAATTGCGTCTGTGAAGCGATGTCCCGTATCGTTTGCACAATGCCTTGTATCGCTTGAGCCTGCTTCTGCAAATCTGCCAGCGTCGCAGTATTATGGGCAGACACCTCAGCTATTAAGGAGATGCTTGCCAACAATTGTTGGCTTCGCTCAATTCCCACTTCAGCACGTTGATTCAAATGAGCCGACATTTCCTTCAATTCATCGACTACCGCGGTAATATGGTTTTGGCGATTCGTAATGTTCGTCGCAATCTTGGTCACTGCGATGATGTTCTGGTTCAGCTCGTCATAAATGGGCATGTAGGTAGCTTCTAGCCATACGACATTGCCTTTTGCATCCTTACGTTCTATTTTATCCTGAAAGCTTCTCCCTTCTAAAATACTTTGCCAGAACTGTTCATAATCAGGACTGTTCACAAATTCGGGAAAACAAAATTGCTGATGCAGCATTCCGTACATTTCTTCTGCCGTATAGCCCATTGTGCTGGCAAACATGTCATTAACATACGTAACACGGCGTTGAAGATCAAACCGGATAAGGGCTACATTTTTTTCCATCGCTCTTAGAACAAATTCATTAATCGCTGCATTGTTAATAGCTGCATCTACCGCTTCCAAGCTTTTCCCTCCGTATCTGGGTAAACCATCTTCTCTTTGCACTCCAATCGGAGCTCTATTCATCATGGATTGTTAGTCTTAAATCATTATACATGATCGATTTGAAACATTTCTGAAACTGTGTAGAAAAATTTTAACGACATGGTGACACTAAAGACAAAAAGACCCATTGCAAGGCAAATGAGTCCTATCTAACCTTTATAGTTTTCTTAGTCCCCCTAGCCAAATGACATTCAGAAAAATCCAGACTCTGCCGAAACATAGAAATAGAAACGGATAATGAACGATTGAAGTCCATTATCCGTTGACAAGTTTTTATTTCATATGAGACCGAAGCAATAAAGTGAAGGAAATTATAGCAAGAATTTCAGGAAACGTACTACCTAACCAAGCTACTGCTAATCAGTTAATAATTAATTGTTCTATTCTTTAAACACTTCGAAATCCGTGTTCTTGTTGTCGGTAAATTTTACTTTTTCCAGCAACTTTAGCTGTTCTTCCTTATTCAGCGCCCCATACAGTTTACTTGTTTGCAGCTTGTCGCGAATAGCCCGATTAATTCCTAAGGTAAAAGCTTTCTGTTTAAACGCTTTCGGCAGATCGGTATAATGTTTATCAAAGGCATCGTGTACAAGCGTACGGATTTTTCGATATTCAGGCAATAGCACTTTACGTACCTCTAGCCACTCCCTTTTCGACATCGTTCCAGGTTGAGACAGCTGAACCTTATTGATATTCGGAATCATCGGTCCAATAATTTTGTTCAGATCACTCTGAATGTTTTTGACCAGGTTAACAGCATACATTAATCGCTTAGCGTATACTCCCTCTTCCCCAAGCTCTGACGCTAACCGCCGATCCGTTGAAGAAAGCTCTCCTTCGCCTGGTTTCCGCAAATTCGTATTGTAGTCTTGTTCCCAAGCCTGCTGGCCTTCCTTCTGAAACTGCTCCTGCTGCACACGAAACTCCCTTAACTGCTCCTGAGACGCTCCCTGTTCCGTCAGGAACCGAATCTTCAGCTCAAGCTCCTTCGCCCTTCGCAAACTTTCGTTGAACGGCTGTGCGAGTATTCCTTGACCCCCAGGCGTAATCTCATTGTCTCCGGCACTTTGAATGCTGAATGTTTTCCATTGAAACAGCTTAATCATATAATTCAGCGCATGCTTCTTCAAACCGGCCAAATTCGGATATTTCTCGGATCCTTTTACAATTGCGTATTGATGTGTCGCCTTATCCTGCGAGATGATGGGCTTGCCCTTGTTCATAAAAACGCCAGACTCATTTTGCTGGTTCGCTTCAGCTTCAGGTACGGCATGCGTTACCACTTGCTTTAAGTAATCCGATTGCACCTTAAAAAATACGCTGTACGACCGGTCCGTCCGATTATTTAACCACCAGACCATCCTGGCTTTATCGGCAAAATTGATCCATACCATCGCATCACCAGACACATCCAGCTCACCGGTTTTCGTGTTCACAAGACGCACCGAGCTTTTGACCCCGCCTTTATAGTCTCCGCCTTGCACTCGATAAGCAGGTACATCCACCCTATCCTTTAGAGCTTCACCTTCCCTATCCACGTAGAAATAATGCTCCTTCAGCACCACCTGATTCGAAAGATTAAAGATATCAACATTAATTGATCCTGTTGTTTCGTATTGCTGCCCCTCGCCCCATTTCTTCGCCGCTTCCAGCATAGCCTCCGCTTTCATCAGCTGAATGTCCTTCTCCTTGCGATAGACGGAGTTATACAAATCTGCAAGCTCGCCTGTCTCTTCAAGCTTTTGCATTTGTCTAGCCGATCCTGTAAATACTTTTGTGCCCTCTTCAGAAAGACTTTCCGGAACCGTCAGGTTGCAAATAATGGTACCGTTATTCTCTATAAATTCACTAGCAACCACAAGATCTTGGCAGGATTCGTTCCATCCGGTAAAACGTGCGCGAACCGATATACCTGAAGCTTCTTCCATCTGCCCTCTCGGCGTCTTCGAGCTGTCCCCTTCCTTCTTGTCCTGCTTTTCGGGGTCAAATACCGCTTGGTCAAATCTTAGAGAAGCTACTGGCATATCCTTATGCTGTCCTTCAAGCGGGTAGACGAGACAATAGATTTTATAAATACCCTTGTACATCCATGCGTTCTCAAAGGCAAGCTCGCTGCCGCCCGAGTTGCCGCGTGCTTCGCCGCTTTCATGCCGCAACCAGTACCATTCGTAACGTACCTTCTCTTCTTGCAAATTGCGTACCTGGTACTTAGTGCGAGTGCCAATAAAGACGATCTTTCCTTCCTGGTCTGATTCAATGCGTAGTGTATCATCCGCTTTTTCCGGCGCTCTCATCGTTTTCGCAAGCTCGTCCTTGTATGTCATACTCAAATAATAATCGGGCATCTGATCTTGCTTAATATCTGGAAGCAGCTTCAAAATTTTGTTATAGCCTCTCCCGTATGCATAGTCCATATCGATAATCATCTCAGGGAAAGGCTGCTTTGCTGGCGATAAATGAAGGTACGGCTCTGCAGCCTTCATTATTTCAAAATAGGTATGGTCATGTGCCGGAAGCATCCATCCTAAGCAAGCCAACAACACTTCTTCAAGCCCCTTTTGGTCAAAATGCAAGTATTTGGCGCCTCTCATGACCCGATCCGTCGTTCCAGACAGTGCCGCACCTACCTTCACTCCGAGCAGTTCAGATGCTTGTACAAGCGCACTCTTCTGCTCCAGCCGCCAATATTTAATTCCCGGCTTCCACGGCAATTTCTTATCCTTATGTTCTTCAAAAATTTTCTGACGAAATTGTTCTTCGTTCCATTCCCCTCCATGCTCGGATTTGAATTTCTCCATTTCTTCTCTAAAGGTTAACTGGTTGTCAAAGAATGCCTGCCCAAGCTCGCGATAGGTCAGCTTTAAAGGCGTGTTTTCCAGCATCGCAGGCGTCTGGTCGCTTGTCTGTTCCATCGGGGGCGCCATAGTGCGGTCGCTGCCTTTGCGGCTCTCTTCCAGGGTCAGCTTCGTCCCGAACAAAGTTGGCTTGTAAACGTAATTCATCATAAACCGCTTTTCAGCAGTGTGATCCGCTGTATGGTCGGTAGGATTTCCATTTTCGATATTTTTGTTTTCTTGCGTAATAGAGTTCGTGACCGAATTCAAATTGTTTATTGTAGCATGAAGCGCTGTCCTCAGCATTTCTGTCAGCACATCATCAGATTGCTTAATTTTCTTATCCTTATTCTTAAACGCAAGATCAACCATGCTTTTCTTAATACCCATCACCAGATCAGCCGGTTCAATGTCGTTAGCACTCGCTTCCGTCAAAATCTTCTTTTTCAGCGAGCGCTCATTGTCAGCGAATACTCGATTAGCCAACTCTTTCATCCATCCATATCCATTCATATAGTTATCATTGTGAACAGCTACCTCTTCAAGAAGTTTCTCTTTTTGCTGCTCAATGGCCTTAATTCGTGTCACCCTGTCGCCATCCTGAAGATGCTTTCGCATGGCAATTTCCACAAGTTTTTGGATTTCAGGCTGCTTCTGCTCATTGGTCGTTTCGTCCCCCGTGACAAGCCCTGTATTGACTGTATGCAGAATCTGAGCCGCCAGATTCTCATCCTGTTCCCTGCGCAACTGCTGCTCCTCGCTGGTAAGCATTGTTCTTTCCTCGGGATTCATAGCGCTCTCAATCGCTCTTCGCTCCAATCCGATCTCCAGCAAAACCCAATCCACAGCTCGCCTTAACTGCTCCATTTTCTGTCTTTTTGTCGTATACGGATTACTGTTGTTTTTAAGCATTTCTACATAGCTCTTATCCTCCGGCTCCTGCGAGGAACCGTATTTCTCAATATCCTGATTGAGCAGCTTCATATAATCGCTCAGCATTGTATTGAGTGTCTGCTTTTCTGCCATCGCTACATAATACAGCGACATTTTCTCACGGAACGATCCGGCTTTAAACACTTCTTGAATCATTTCGGGGTCTGAGCCGATGCTGCCTGTAATATCCGGACGATTCTCAATTCCAAAAACGGTCTGATAATATTTCTCCATCGTTTCGTTCTCGGTTTTCTTCTTATTAAAGTAAATCGATTCAGCAAGAATAACCGTTCTCTCCAGCAGCTCATCGGCTGCATGATGAGATCTGGAATCCGTTGCCGCAGTCATGCCGATCTTTTGCTCGAATTTCTCAGCTTCCTTAATATATTCTTGCTTTGCCTTTTCATCGATCATTTCTTTCTGAGAATCCGACAACTCGTTGTATTTGACGCGTTGGATCGGGATCATGTCATTACCGCCATGTGTATTGTTAGCTGAAACCTGCTGCAAAGGGATTCCATTAGTGCTTCTTAAACGCAATGCCTCCTGTCCCTTCTGAGTCGCTTCTTGTTCTAGAAAGTTGTCATCGTTCACATTGACGCCGGAAATGAGCGTTCGCGTTGACTTTACCCGTCCCTGCTTCTGCTGCACAATATGCCAGCCTTCATGCGGAAGATGCTTCTCCTGACCCGGCGCTAGATAAATATCGCTACCCTGAGCATAAGCATGTGCGCCTACCTGTTCCGGTTTGCTCGAGTTGCGATGCACCCTAACATCCGATAAATCCATACCTGACATATTCTCGAGCCCAATCTTGAGCGAATCGGGCAAACCGGCGGCATTTTCTTTGGCTGACTGCTCTTCATGCTTTATAGGTTCTGGCTCCGAACGTAATTGTACTGGTGTTTCCCTTGGATTTGTCCTTCCAGGATGCTGCACCGACTGCTGAATCAGCTGAGAAACCGCTCGGTTGCCTATGCTCCTTTGCAACTGAAGCAATTGCTCAGATGTCATATTAATGTTGCCTGGGATCGCAAACGGCTTCATCGGATCCATCGTAGATTCTGGTTTCTCCCCAGTCACTACTGGTTCATTCTTTGAAGTAACCTGCGACCGTACCTCGACTTGCTTAGGCATCTATGTAACCCCCAAATGGCAATAAACTTAATGTTGTGTATTCTCTAGTGATTAAGAGAAATTGTTATTTTTAAGTAAATATTACCATATAATATATACTTAAACACGATGCGATCTTACGTGAGACCAATGCCATCCCAATCTCGATACGTTCCCCGGACATCCGTTTGAAAACGCAATGCCATCGTTGGCAGCGCGCTTTTCAAACGGAACATATCTAACAGCATACTCGTCACATTCGTACTTATGTTTAACGTATGGATTTGAAAAAATACTTTTAATATCGCATTCCAAAAGGAAGCAAATAGCAGCATAATAATGAAATCTATAATTGCAGCCAGCCATCTGCGTAATACGATGGAGCCTCCATATACGGTACATAGTGCCTCAATGGAAGGTCTAACAACTAATGCCCCCTCTCCCTCTTGTCCTGTATTCTGTTGTGTACCCTTGTTGTGTTCATGCTGCTCCAAACTCGCACCCTCTTTTTACAGATTATCTCAATATTTAACCATCCCTTTCATAAAGCGTCAATAATTGCTTCAGCTACGAGTTGGCCCGACAGCGTAACCATTGGCGTACCGCCTCCAGGATGCGTCGTACCGCCTACGAACCATAGACCTTTAATTCTGGAACGATTGGAAGGACGGAAAAAGGTTTGGCCAGCCGAATTGGAGGAAATGCCATAGATGGCTCCCCGGTAAGTGGAAGTATCTCTGCGAAGCTGCTCCGGCGTGTAAATGGTGTGTGCCTCTACGTTTGACTTTAATCCTGTCATCCCCCGCTGCTCCAGCTTTTCCATCAATAATTCACTATAGGCATCCTGCTGCTCCCCCCACTCCCAGCTATTCGAGAGATAAGGCGCATTTGCCAAAATAAATAGATTGCTAGCCCCTGAGGGTGACATGCCCGGTTCGGAACGACTAGAATTGCAAATATAGATAGCAGGATCGAGCGCCGCTCTATGGTTCCGAAAGATATCGTCAAACTCGCTGCCATAGTGCTCTGGAAAAAAGACGGTATGATGCAGCAATTGCTCATACTGCTGACGAATACCGGCTAATAGGACAAAACCGGATAGCGAGGGCTCATAGGAATTAATTTTGGCATCTCTCATATTAGGGCGTGCTTGTTCCTGCAACAGCTCCCGATTCATCGCAAGAACATCGCCATTCGCAAGTACAAACTCCGCTGCCAAATCACCTTGATCGGTTTCCACACCAGAGACACGGCCGCCATGCGTAACAATGCGCTTCACTTTAACCGAGGTACGGATATCAACTCCCAATTCAACAGCAAGTCGCTTGAAACCTTCAACGATGGCGTAGGTGCCTCCGCGCACGCCATATACGCCTAACGCCGACTCCAGATGCGGCAGCATGCCAAAGATTGCAGGTGCCCGCATCGGCTCCGAGCCTACATAAGTCGCGTAACGTCCGAAGAGCGCGAGCGTATTAGGATGCTTGAAGTAACGCAGGAGCAAGCTGTTCAATGTCGTGAATGGCCGGACGCGAAGCAGCGCCTTCAGCAGCCTGGGGTCTGCTTTATCTCTCCAGCCAAGCAGCAGCCGATTCATGAAATGCTTCTCCGCACATTCGTATAAGAGTGCCGACTCCTTCATAAATAAGCGGTATTGCCGCGCATCGGACGGGCTGTATGCCGCTATCTGACTCTCTACCTTTTCTATATTGCTCGTAAAATCAACCGTATTTCCATCAGCGAAAATATTACGAGTCCCTTCGTCCAGCCGGTAGAAGGTAACATAATCTTCAATCTGTTTCCCCGCAGCACGGAAAACCCGCTCAAACGCATGCCGCATCGTAATCGTACTCGGCCCGCGATCAAAGCTATAATCCCCAAGCTTGATCCGCTGCAGCTTGCCGCCAACGCTATCCTGCTGCTCGATTACCGTAACATAATAACCGGCAGCTGCTAGCCGGATGGCCGCTGATAAGCCTCCAAGTCCGGCACCGATGACTATAACTTGCTTATTCGTTCTGAATCCCATTTAGGAGTATCGCCGTCCTTTCCACCAATAGCCCTTGCCGCTGAACGAGGCATGCCAAGAAGCTGTCGCGATCGCAATCAGCGCCATGATCCCCGCGGGCAGCAGCATAGCCATCCGAAGCGGCTGTCCGCTGCTGCGGTCAACCGCAAGCTTAATAGCCGCACCGATCAGTGTGCCTGCCAGAGACGGAAGCAGCAGTCCAGGTACGGAAGCTGAGGCAAAGCCAACCATGAGCAAGACGAGAAGCAGCATCATCGGGGGCAAAATATACATAAAGCTATAGAGCGCCAGCACCGCCGCAAGCAGCAGGCTGTTTCTGCCCATGCCTGCAAAAATATTCTTCTTATAGCCGTTCCATACGCCCGACGCATCCTGATACATTCTCATCGATACATACGGATGAATATTAGCAAGCGTAACCGGCAATCCCGCTTGTTTCACCGCCCGGGCCAGCTGCATGTCATCGACCAAATGTGATTTGAATGCCTCGTGGCCGCCGGTTGCGCGGTAGCTATCGGCATGGATGAGCATGAACGCGCCATGAGCGGCGACAAAAATCGGATTAGCCGAATGACGAACCAGCCGGATTGGCAGATGGCATGCAATGGTGAACGTCATTAGCGGCACCATTAAACGCTCCAGCCAAGTGCCTGTTTCTTGACGCGGAAAGCCGGTAATTAAGCCTCGTTTCTGGGCTAATGCCGTATCCATCGCAGCTTCCAATGCGCCTGGTCCAAGTCTGGC
The DNA here is from genome assembly GCF_014641555.1 of Paenibacillus radicis (ex Gao et al. 2016). GTDB lineage: Bacteria > Bacillota > Bacilli > Paenibacillales > Paenibacillaceae > Pristimantibacillus > Pristimantibacillus radicis. The sequence goes on along the minus strand of NZ_BMHY01000004.1, from coordinate 180,418 downwards.
GTCTGCATCGAGAAACAGCCACCACTCGCCCCGCGCTTTCTGAGCAAGCTGATGACAGGCATGAGACTTGCCCGTCCAGCCTGCCGGAGCCGTTACACTGTGCAATATCTGCAGGCGGGGATCGTCAGCTGCTGCAGCCTGTGCAGCTTCCGTCGTACCGTCCGTCGAATGATCGTCGCATACGAGAACTTCGATATTGGGGGACGACTCTGCCAGCACCGATCGCAGGCAAGGGCCAATATTGCCGGCTTCATCGCGAGCCGGAATGAGTATGGACAAACGAGGAGTGCTGCCCGGTTGCTTCTCCGCATTGCCAGAGTCGTCGCCGTTCAGCCAGCGATGACCGCTTCCGCTTCTATCTCCGCCCAAGCCAGGAAGCTGGGCCAGGTTCCACAGCACGAACATGAGCTGAATTACAAGCGCGAGAGCTATTGCCCAGAGAAAGAGAACCATCGTGCCGCCCTCCTCTTAAACGTGTCAAACGCTTCACTCGTCGAACGAGTCCCGTTAATAAGCGTCCTGAAGCCCTCCAGCGGACGGTCAATCGCAGCGATGGATTGCGAGCGATGGTCATTCAGTTGCTTCTCCAACAGCTCCCGCAGCTCGCTCGCAATTTCTTTGCGTCCAATCGCCCGCCAGTCGCGATGCACCGGCTCGCCGAACCATAGTGTAACGTCGGGCTTTTGGTTCTGGCCCATCGTATAATAAGCGGTTACCGGCTGCACCAACGCATGCGGGCAGCCTTCCAGCATGTAGCCGATCCCGCTCTGGAAGACAATTGGCCGCGTCTCCAGATGATAAATATCCCCTTGGGGATAGACCCACACGCTATTCCCGCTCTTCAGTAAATCAACAGCATATCGAAGGGACTGCTGTATGCCTCGCAAGCTCTCCTTGTCTATTGAGAATGCACCAGCTCTGCTGAAAAACCGGTATCGCGAGAGCTGCTTCTCATCCATCATGAAATAATGCCGCTGCTGCCCTGCCATCCGAGCAGCCTGATAAACGAGCAGCCCATCCCACCACGAGCTATGGTTCATTATAAAAACGACCGGCCGCTCTAGATCGGCCGCTTCGATATTTCCCCGTATCGCAAGCCGGTGAAAATGACGCCGCAGTAAATAATTCTCGTTATACCGGCCGAGCAGTTTTTCAAACCATTTGCTTTTCCGAGCTGAGATCATATCGGAGCACTCCTTCTGCCAGCAACGCTCCCGCTAATGCTACTTGCATGGGCACATACAAGCCTTCTTTCAGTCCAAGCAGCCCGAACATAAACAGCATGAGCTGCGTCAGTCGCACCGCCTCCCGATAGACAGGCACAGAGATATCCCGAACCGGGAAGAACAAAGATAAGCTAGCGGAGATGAGAAACCAGCTGATGAAATTGCTTGCAGGTACGCCATAGTAACCGCCTTCCCCTTGCCAAATCCAAAATTGGCGCGCATATGCTACAGGATCCAACACTAAATCAAAGATCACGGTCCACATCCCGGCCTGCAGCGCCCTGCCCCATTTCGAACGTCCACGCGCAAGCAATATTGCGGTCAGCAGCACGCCGACCCAAGCGCAGGCAATTGTGAAAGGTACGCCTCCCACTTTAAAACCTAATACCGATGTATAGGCATACTCGCCAAACGGCCATCCCGTCTGAACGCCTGCCCACTCTATGCCGAATGTCAGCAAGCCGACGAGCGCTATGCGCCGCCATCTTACAGCAGCCTGCTCGCCAAGCTTGCCTTCAATGCTAGCTGCATAGACAGCGAATAGAACGAGAAACATTCCGTTAGAGAAGGACAACGCCTTCGGCACCCCGATCGTCAGCATCAGGATTAACCCTACTCCATACCAGAACAAAAAGAGAATCCGGATCATTGGGAGATCGCCGCGCTTGCACTTGGCTTGCTCAGCCAAGAATGCTTACGCTTTACTTCCGCATAAATACGCATTTTGGCAATGGGTCCGACGAAGGTGCGCCGCGCATATACCTGATAGCGCTCCACCTTAACCACATTCAAAATTTCCATGTAAAAGCGCGCGGCGAGCTCAACCGAGAATGCGCTCTCTTTGGCATACGTATTCAAATCCCGAAGTCCATAACGGAACCAGCGATGAGCCAGCTCATCCAGCTCCTGAATCATGCCTTGAAAAGCGGCATCCACTTTCCCTTCCATAAATGCGGCTTCGCTGTAGCCGTGACGGAGCATCAGCTGTTCAGGCAAATATCGCCGGCCGCGGCCCTTGTCCTCACCGATGTCACGGACAATATTGACAATTTGCATCGCTTTACCCAAATAAATGCCTGATTCAATGACAGATGGCGCACGCGGATGATCGTGCAGCACGGGCAGCAGCATTTCGCCGACCGTACCGGCTACCAAGTAACAATATTCCTCCAACTGCTCCATACTCGTGTAACGAGTAACGACCAAATCGCGGCGCTGCCCTTCCATTTGTTTGAAGAACGGATCTTTGCTAAGCGGAAAATGGTCAAACAGCCAGCGCAAGGAAGGCCAGATAAAATGTCCAGCCGCTTCATCCAGTCCGATCAAATGCCGTTCCAGCTCATCGATTGTATAGCGGCTGCGCTCAGGCTCATCGACGGAATCATCGATCATCCGGCAAAAGGCGTAGATGACGAACACAGCCTCTTTACGCGGGCTCGGCAGCAAAGAGAATGCGCTATGAAAGCTGGAAGAGCCTTTGCGAATCATCGTTTCGCAGCTTGCTAGACAGGTTGAGAGGTCCACAGTGATTCCTCCTTCAGTAGGTGGTCAGCCAGTAGCTTGGCTCCTTGCATGACGATCGGGATTCCAGCGCCCGGATGAACCGATGCTCCTACGGCATACAATCGATTTATAGCATAGGGAACAATCTGGGGACGGTAGACAGCCGATTGTCCAAGCGTTGGTGCAATGCCAAAGCTTCCGCCAAGATAGAGACCATCGGCTTGCGCATCCTGCGGTGTACGGATGCGCATCCATGATATGGCATCCCGCAAACCTGGAAAACCTCGGCGCTCGGCTTCCGCCAGCACATGGTTTACTACATCCTGCTGCTCCTCCTGCCAATTCACTTGCCCGACTGGCGGAACGGGAATGAGTACATACATGACGCTTTCCCCCTCTGGCGCCGCAGATTCATCGATGGCAACGGGATTAAATAGATAGAACGAGGGATCGGAAGGAATGCGATCCTCGAGAAAAATTTGCTGAAGCCCTTTCTGCAACGATTCCGGCAGAAAAAACTGGTGAGCGGCCGCTTCCGGCCATCTCTGCTTCAAGCCGAGATAAACGAGCAGACAGCCGGAGGATGGCTTGTACGTCTTGGAAGCCGGCCGCTTGTCCTCCGGCAGCAAGGGCGCCAAGCCCGGAAAGTCGCCGTTATACACGACTGCATCGTGATAGGTTATTCCTTTATCTGTTTTTACGCCGCGGCAGCTCTTCCCTTCAATGACGAGTTCCTGAACCGAAGTATTTAGATTAATCGCAACGCCCCGCAACTTCAGCTCCTCCTCCATGATGGATACGAGCGACGCATAACCTCCCTTTACATACCACACGCCAAAGGCATGCTCGGCATAGGGCAGCAAAGAATAAAGAGCCGGAGATTCAAACGGTGCTCCGCCGATGTATAACGTCTGCAGCGAGAAAGCATCTGCCAGACGCTCGTTGCGGAAATATTGGCGCGCGAGCTGACGAACGCTTGTATACGCCTTCAATTTAGTGAGCAGGCTCAGGTTTCGAAAGGTGTAAAACTCTTTTTTACGTAAAAAGGGACGGTCGAGAAAAGCTTTCTTTCCTTGCTTGAAGTTTCCCTCCATATCGCGAAGGTAACGGCGGTATCCGGCTCCCTCACCGGGAAACAGCCTCTCGATTTCTTCAACCTGTTTCTCTGTATCCCGCCACTTGTGCAGAACGGTACCATCTGCATAATGGATACGATACAAAGGATGACATTCCACCAGCGGAATGCGCGACCTCTCGATGCCCGCTTCCTCCATAATGCCCAGAATCATTTCCGGCAGAAGCACGATTGTAGGCCCTTGATCGATCTGATAACGGCCGTTTGATTCAAAGGCCAGCCGGCCGCCTAACTTATCGCTTTTCTCGTAAATCGTGACCTTGCCGCCATGACGGCTAAGCAGCAATGCTGTCGTCAGCGCACCCACGCCGCCTCCGACGATCGCTATTTCCTCCATAAAGCAGCACCCCTTCCCTTTTGCTTATGAACACCGATTGCAGCTCTTTTTCGCTTCCGGTCAACCACTGATCCCGCTACCCGAATCTTGCTGCGATCGTCCTGCTCCATCAAGAGGCGGACGCTGATTCGGGCCGACTCGATGATCGTCGGCAAGCCGCTGCCGGGATGCGTACCGCCGCCAACGAGCCAGCAATTATCAAATTCCTCGAAGCGGTTATGCGGTCGAAGAATCATCATTTGATCCAGCGTGTGAGCAAGATTAAACGTTGCGCCCTGATAGATATCGTGTTGATTTTGCCAATCGAGCGGCGTGATCGACATCTCGGTGTCGATATGGGAGCTGATTCCGCGCATTTCCGGCTCCTGCTCCATACGGCGAAGCATCGTATCGCGAACGAGCTTTCCTTGCTCCTGCCAATCGACAGCTCCCGTCAAGTTGGGAACAGGCATCAAGGCGTAAAGTGCGCTTTTCCCTTTCGGAGCAAGAGTAGGATCGATAGCGCTTGGATTATGGATATAAATCGAAGCATCCTTGGACAGCCTTTTGTCCGTCATGATCTCTCTTACATTACGGCTATAGTCGTCGGAGAACATCACCGTATGGTGCGGCATCTGTAGGTCTTTGTTAACACCTAAGTACAGCATGTAGGTGGAGCAGGAATACTTCTTTTTGGCCAGCCGATCCGGTGTATACTTCTTCAGTTCGCCGGGTGCAAACAACCGGTTCATCGCAGTGGCGAAATCTGCGTTAATAATGACGTGATCCGCGTCAAACTTGTCTCCGCTGTCCAATTGAACGCCAACCGCCTTGCCTCCTCGTGTCAGCACCCGCGAGACGCCAGTGGACAATGCAATGGAGCCCCCAAATTCTTCGATCACTTCGCCCATCGCTTTGCATATTCGGTTTACGCCGCCGATGGGATGGAATAATCCGAACTTATGCTCCAGATAGGACAAGATTGTAAACGTGCCTGGACATTCCCACGGCGACATGCCCAAATATTTGGCTTGAAAGGAAAAGGCGAACTTCAAGCGTTCGTCATTGAAATATTTCGATAGCCGCCCATACACACTATCCGTCAAATGCAGACGAGGCAGCGCCGCAAACAGATCGCGCGCCATAAAGTCCGCCGCTTTGCCGAACGGACGCTTCAAGAGCGGAGAAACAGCATTGAACTTCTTCTCTTCATCTCTCATAAAACGCAAATAGCCTTTTCCATTGCCGGGGAAGCGCTCTTCAATCCGGTTCACCATCTCCTCGGTTTGCGTAGTCGGGGTAAAGCGGACATCCCCGAATTGCAGCCGATACAGCGGATCAAGCTCAATCAGCTCCAGATAATCATGCATGGATCGTCCTGCTGCTGCGAACAGTTCTTCCAGTAAAGCAGGCATCATTAGAAAGGTCGGACCCCGGTCAAATTTATAATCGCCAACCTGCAATCGTGAAGTACGACCTCCAAGATAAGGTTGCTTCTCATAGACGGTCACTTTATATCCTTGACTGCTTAGCAGCATTCCTGCCGCCAAGCCCCCGGGTCCGGCGCCTATGATCGCTACGTTTCCTTCGCTCATCGCTCTTCCTCCGCCTCTCTAATTTATGACTGCTTGCTTCACAGCCCTTTATGATGACCTGCTGCATCACTCTCTGCTTCTATAATGAACAATAATTCGCTCCAGCCTGAACCGGTTATAGCGCTGTACCATTATGAAAGGGAGATTCGCAGCAACTGCATAGCCCACCATAGCCCAGCCATACAACGGCTCGTTCCATAAGAAGAATAGCGGAGCAGGCACCATGCACAACCAATGCGTCCATTCGCCCCGATAAGCTTCCAGAGCAAATTTATCGTAATAGTGCGGATGACGAGAGCTTAAGCTTCGTTTGGAAAATGCTTCTTTTAATAGAACGCTGCCTTCCGGAAGCCAATCCTTCCATAACCGGATACCGATGCGGTTGTAGGCGCGCAGCTCGCGCGATTCCATTTCTCGCCGGGATGATGAGTCCTTGCCCGTTCTTGCAAACCAGCAGTCTGGCAGCTTTAGACATAAATAAGATACGCCCAGGTGAATCACAAGCCATGCGCCGATATTGACGAACAATGTCCATGCGGGTGTTAACATCCACAATCTCACAATCGGCTGCGCTCCTTTTTCGTCGATAACGTACGCCCTTTCCACTGCACTCGCCCGCCTACAAACGTCTGCACCCATGACCGGATAAAAATATACAGAAATACCAGCAGCGGCAGCGGAAACCATATCGCCGTCGCTAGTCCAAAGGAACCCGCCCTTCGAAGAAGGAGATATAGCTGAATGGCATAGGCCAGGTAAATGGCTGCTGCGATTATAGCTTCTAAATAACTGGCTACCTTGAACCATAGCAGGACAGCAGATACAGCTCCCGCAATCCAAAGCGCAATAACGGTTAGGCGTAGCGGCGGAGTAGCGGCTGCTCCTGACGAGAAGCTTTTGCACCAGCCTGCAAGGAAACTTCGAATCCCGTCCGGGTACATCCGGAAGGAGATTAGCCCCTTGCCTCCGTAATTATGTACCGGCATGCCCATCGCTTGAAATCGTTGAGCCAGCGCGTGGTTCTCAAGCACTTTGCCGCTTACTATACGATGACCACCGGCTTGGAAATAGGCTTCCTTCGTGCATACGACACAAGGGCCAAATCCGCCGGCCCGGCCGTCGTTCGCATGAATGGAGGCAAGAACAACCAGATTGCAAAAGGCTGATAGCTTCTCATAGCTCTTTATCATGCGATGATAGGGCTGTACCGTGAGCAATCCGCTGTCCGCTTCACTCCTATATACAGCAGCCAATCGTCCTAGAGCCCTGCTGTCCAATATGGCATCGGCATCGATAAACACCAGCAGCTCGCCGTTGGCATGGTTCGCTCCATTCCAGCAAGCCCAGCTTTTGCCGAACCAGCCTAACGGCAGCGGGCCGGGCGTTATCACCCTTGCACCGGCCTGTAAGGCAATTTCCGCTGTATTGTCCTCAGAACCGTCGTCTACGACGATTACCTCTAACGCGCGATAGTCTTGTACGGCGAGCGAGTGAAGCAATGCGCCTAGATTGAACGCCTCGTTACGTGCAGGAATAATGACGGATACGCTCGGGAGCGAAACTGCTAGATTAAATCCGCTTCGCTTATTCGTTCCTCCAGACTTGTTGATCCTTCCAGTTAGCCGGGAAGCATCCAGCTCCTTCATGTGCTTCATAAGAAACCAACCGCTCAACCAACCGGCGGCAATCCATAGTAAAGTCAGCGTCATGAGGAATAACGTACATAGCCTTGCAGCATCTGACTTCCTCCTTTTTTCCAGAGTATGGATATCTCATGTTTCAATTATTCCCCACTGGTTATAATTTTAAAGTAAAAAATTTCCTGAATCACAAATTAATTGCTCGTTCTCGGTATCGGCTAAGCTGGCATCCAGATCGCATCATGCTCGCAACACTTTGTGCAATCATATGCAAAGCAGACGAGCTAATTTACTCAAATGCGGTTTTTTAGCAAAAGTACTTTTAGATGAAGAAAGGAAGGGTATAGAATGAGTCAACAAATCGTCGTTATTGGCGGCGGGCTCGGCGGGTTGTCCGCAGCTATCCGGCTGGCATCGGACGGCAATCATGTGACGGTGCTGGAGAAAAACGAACGGGCCGGCGGCAAGTTAAATCTTCGAACCGGCAAAGGATACAGCTTTGATACAGGACCTTCGATCCTGACGATGCCATGGGTATTGGAGAAGCTATTCGCCGATGCGGGCCGCAAGCTGGAGGATTATATGACCTTGGTTCGCGTCGAACCGCAGTGGCGTACTTTTTTCGAGGACGGCGTATCACTGGATATTTCAGGGGACATACCGACGATGCTGGAGCACTTGAACCGTATTTCTCCTAAGGATGCCGCCGGCTTCTTCAACTACTTGCATTACTGTCAGCAGATGTATGAACTGAGTACGAAGAGCTTCTTCGATAAAAGCCTCTCCGGCTTGAATGACCTGCGCAACCTTCATAGCCTGAAGGAACTCTTGGCGATGGACCCGCTGCGTTCCATGCACCATAGCACGAGCAAGTTTTTTACCGACAAGCATTTGCGTCAATTGTTCGATTTCTTCATTATGTATATCGGCTCTTCGCCTTACGCTGCCCCTGCAGTGCTCTCTCAATTGGTTCATGTGCAGATGGGGCTCGGCATCTATTATGTCGAAGGCGGCATGCATCATATCGCATCGGGCATGTTGAAGCTGCTGGACGAGCTGAACGTGGAAGTGCGCACCCAGTCAGAGGTTGTGCAAATTAATGTCAAAGGGGCGAAAGCTGCCGGTGTCACGCTGCTGGACGGCACCGTCATCCCTGCCGATCTGGTCGTCTCCAATATGGAAGCGATCCCTGTTCATCGCAAGCTGTTGAATCAGCATCCCAAAGCGGATACGATATTGAAGAAACTAGACAAGTATGCGCCTAGCGTCTCTGGGCTTGTCCTGCTGCTAGGTGTAGACAAGCAATATGAGCAGCTGCTGCACCATAATTTCTTCTTCTCGGAAAATCCCGACAAAGAGTTTGACGATATCTTCGTGAAGGGCATCGCTTCAGACGATCCGACCGTTTATATCGGCGTCTCCAGCAAATCAGATCCTACACAAGCGCCGACGGGCAAAGAAAACTTGTTCGTGCTGACGCATGTCCCTCCGCTTCGACCGGGTGAAAGCTTCCAGCACATGCAGGAGCAATACCGCGAGATCGTGCTGAACAAGCTGGAGCGGATGGGCTTACAGGACATACGGGCGCATATCGAGTTCGAGTACCGCTTTATTCCCGATGATCTGGAGCGATTGTATGGTTCCAATGGCGGCTCGATCTACGGTGTCGTTACCGACCGCAAGCTGAACGGCGGCTTTAAGGTGCCTAGCCAAAGCGAGTTTCTCGACAATTTGTATTTCGTAGGCGGCTCGACACATCCCGGCGGCGGCGTGCCGATGGTCGTATTATCCGGCCAATTGACGGCCGATCTGATCAAGGACAGAGCGTCAACCGTGAAGGAAGCTCTGTAACGATAAAGAAGGGGCAAGCCTATGGCTTGCCCCTTCTTTAAACTTGCTAATGGCAGTGGTTCAGCTACCAATCAAAATGTAAATCTGCAGGTTGTCAGCTGTTTTTTCGACGATTTATCGTATCAAAATGCTAAAGTGCATTTTAGTTGGCCTAAACCGGCTCCACAGATTAAAATCGAGCGATTTCAAGCACTTTTGCATTTTGAACGCTTCTTTAGATCATTTTGGGCTTATCAACCTGTACTTTTACATTTTGTTCTTGTTTTACGAATGTAGAGAAACGTCACTCGGCTTTTCGCGCAACTCCTGTTGACCAATCGGTTTAGCAGCATGTGACAATAAACCGGCAATCGTCACCCCTACGAGGACAACAAGCAAAGCACGAAGCAGCCCCACCGACTCCCCGATAATTCCTAAGACGGGCGGACCGACCAAGAAAGCGAAATAAGCGAGTGTGGTCACTGCCCCTACTCGAGCGGCGACTCCGCGAGGATTGTCTCCTGCCGCTGACAGACCTACAGGAAATCCAAATGCGGACCCAAAGCCCCAAAGAACGACGCCAATGGCAGCAAACCCGAAGCTTTTTCCAAAAATAACGATGAGCAATCCCGCAACGGCAAGCAGCGCGGAAGTCCGCAGAACGGCAACTCTGCCGAACCGGTCAAGCAGTTTGCCTCCCAGTGCACGTCCAATGGTCATCGCCGCTACAAATATGCCGAAAGCGAAAGATCCGGTAGCCGGTGTCACGTTATAGCCGTCCACGATGACGAGCGGCAGCCAGTCATTTGCCGAGCCTTCGGCAAAGGCCATGCCTAGAACGACGATACCGATTAATATCGTACGAGGCTCTTTCCATACCGCCATACGCTCTCTTGTTGTCATTGGCGGTTCGCCAGAATCGGTCTTGTTGTCCTGTGCCGTGCCAGCAGGAACCATACGATAGAGATAAATAATTGCGAGCACGACGATAATCGCAGCGAAGGCAAGATGGATATGAATAGGTATACCGGCTTTAATCGCAACGGCTCCGGTAATCGCACCAATCAACGTACCGGCGCTAAAGGCGGCATGAAAACCAGTTAGCAGCGATTTCTTAGCCGCATGCTCGACTTCGGTTCCCTCGACGTTCATCGCAACGTCGCATATGCCATTGCCGAAACCGAATATAGCCAAGCCGATGAATACCATGACTCCTTGTGCCAGCCATGAGCCGCCTAAGCCTACTGTAATCAGTCCGATTGAACCAATGGCCAAGCCGCTTACCATAACGAAGCGTCCGCCAAAGCGGGCAATGAAGTGGCTCGCGCCAAGCAGTCCGATAATAGAGCCTGTTGCTAAACCAAAAATAATCCAGCCCATCTCATTCGTAGAAGCGCCTAATGCATCCCGGATCGTAGGTGTCCTCGATATCCATGTCGCTGTCGAGAATCCAGGAAGCGCGAAAAAGAAATAGATGGCAATACGCCATAAATGTATTTGTCTCGTGTTGAGCGAATGTGCCATTACGCTAAGTTCTCCTTACATCTTAACGCCGTTTCTCTACTAGCTGAAGATTGTAGCTCAAGCTTTCAAGGGTGACAGCAATTAATCCATTCATATAGTCATCATGCGGATGTTCCAAGACGATCAATTGCGGCATATGCTCATCAGGAATAACTCCCTTGCATAGCTTGAGAATTCCTTCGATATGCGTCTCGTTCACCAGCTCTCCCGTCATTGCGACGGTCTCCGGGTTAATAACGGCAATGATCGACATAATCGTCTTGGCTGCTAACGGAACGAAAGCCTCTGCATCATGGAATTGCCTCCACTGCTCCTCGCGTGAAATACCGAAGGGCAAGAAAGAAACCTCTCCCGCAAATTGAGTCGTCCCTTTGTGAATATGACCGTCAATCATCATGCCCGCCCCCGGGAAGTTATTCCTTGGGAACGTGACCACAGCAATCGTCTTGTCTTCACCATAGTTTTGCTGTTTGAAAAAACCGTATACCGTTAAATTCATATCGTTGTCGACGGTAACTTCAACCTCAAATAGCTCTCGCAGCCTTGCCTCAAGAGGAATATCAATCAGCTCGGCGATATCACAAACGTTAATAACCCCTTGATGAACGAGACCCGGAATGCCAATTCCGACCGCTTTAATTTCAGTATGCTTGGCAATAAGCTCCTCGACTTGCTGCTCAATCGCGTTAGCGTCTGCGAGCTCCACCTCAATAAAACCGGTATCTACCGCTTCGCCGTACAGGTTCGCTACCGTATAGGTCAAAGAATGCTGACCGCCTTCCGAACTCAAGTAAATACAAGCGATATAGGCAAAGTTGGCGTTATAAATAAAACGTTTTGCCGGCCTGCCTCCGTTCGGCTGCTCCATCTCTGTTTCAATAACTTCTCCGGTTTCAAGAAATTCATTAAGAATCGTGCCGCAGGTCGCTACGCTTAAGCCAGTGGCGCTTGCAATCATCGACTTCGTGCCTTCCTTCATCAGCTTCAGCGCCTGCTTGATCAGTTCCTGATTAATTTTTTTGACCCGGATCGAGTTATTCGTGATTTGGCTCATGCCATCCTCTCCCTCTATTTATTGACATAGAGCGGATGCGTTTTCACCTCGGTGCGCTGGTCCAGCGTCCGATACGTAGAACGTCCCAAGTAAAGCGGAATTTCTACCCGGCTAAAGTCAGGCAACCCGTCCTCCAGAAAACAATCTTTGTCCTGATAGCGCTGCAAGATTTCACCTGCAATCCATTCATGGTCACCATAGGTTGTGATATTCATCACCTTGCATTCATAAGCAAAGTAAGCATCTGACAGCACGGGAATATCCACTTTGAGCCCCTCTTCATAGCGGATGTTGAACTTGTCGAATTTATCGGTATCCCGTCCGCTGAACGTTCCGACGGCTTGAATCACTTCCGAGGAGCTGGCCGGCAAAAAATGAACGCCAAATACACCGCTTTGTTCAATTAACGAATAGCTATACGTCTCCTTGCGAAGCGATATCCCGTATATCCCGGGTGATGACCCAATGTACGTATGCCAACCAGAAGCCATAACGTTCTGCTTTCCGTTGAATCGTGACGTCACGACCGCAACCATACCCGGGTACGTATGCATAACCTCGTCATCTATCGGGACTCTCATACGAAAGCCCCTTTTACTGGAGGATCGACATGCAGATCTTGATCCGGTTCCGTAAAGCTCCAGCGTGTAAAAGTAACCTCAAATCCATCCCGCTTCGGCGCACAGGTGTAAGGGCCAGCTTGGTTGCCGCTTTCGTATGGAAAACGAGCGACACGAAGCGTCCGCCATGGATGGTTCTCCGTACGTGCTCTGATGATAACCGCATCCTTCATAATCGAGGCACGGAGCGTAACCTCTTCCCCGGCCCAATCCGGCACAGGACAAAGCGACCAGTCGGAATAGCCATCCGTAACGACTACGGCAAGCTGGGGAATGCCATCATTAAACTCAATACCCGTCTTGATCCATTGCTCCGGCCCGTGATACATCATAATGCCAGCCTGATCATAGAGCTCATTGAAGGTGTTTAACTGAAACGACACTTCTACCGCGGAGTTGGGATCCCATTCTGCCAATAACGCGGGACCGTCCTCAAATTCAAAACCGTAAAGCGTCTTTTTCCAAAAGTCTCTGCCCTTCTCGGCTATAACCTTCAAATGATCGCCCTCTACTCGCGCCGACAAAGGCGAGTTCATCCATGTTCCTTTATCCCAATCCGTTCTTATCTGCGTCATCGTTGCGTCCTCCAGGTTTCATATTTTTCACTTGCGGTTTACGTTCAAATCTCGGTATGATAGAAACTGAATACTTTTTAAAAGGTTTTTAAAAATGGTTAGGATAAGAGGAATATAAGGATTGCCGGATGAATTGTCAAGCAATATTTTCAAGAGGAACTAGACACAACTGGAGGTCTCTTCATGAACGAGAAGGAAAAGGCAAGCAAAGGCTTGCTCTATGATGCGAACTATGATGCTTCACTGATTGCCGAACGAAACTGGGCGAAAGACAACTGCTACGATTATAATCAATTGCGTCCCTCCAATATGCTAGAACGTAAAGCGCTTATTGCGAAGCTGATTGGGAAGACGAGTGACAGCTTTCTTATTGAACAGCCGTTCTGGTGCGATTACGGATACAATATCGAGATTGGCGACAATTTTTACGCCAACCATCACTGCACAATATTGGACGGAGCCAAAGTCACGTTCGGGAATAACGTCTTTATTGCCCCGAACTGCGGTTTTTACACCGCTGGTCATCCTCTCGATGTGGAGCAGCGAAATGAAGGCTTAGAATACGCCTACCCTATTACTGTCGGTGACAATGTATGGATCGGCGGCAACGTCGTAGTATTGCCTGGAGTGACGATCGGTGACAACACCGTCATTGGTGCAGGCAGCGTCGTTAACCGGGACATTCCTTCCGGCGTTATCGCTGCAGGAAATCCGTGCCGCGTTATCCGGCCGATTACTGAGGAAGATAAGAAGAAATATTGGAGAGATTAATGCAGGCTTCTATATTTGTTGTAATGAGAAAAGAGGCTGCCGAGTGTACCGGCAGCCTCTTCTCTATTAGCTAAGCAGAATCATATAACGTAACGCAGATGATCACTCTGGCAACAACAGCGACATTGCAGCGAGTCGTTACCATTTCACAAATTCCCAATCCTTCTGCCGCTCTTCGCGAAACCTTTGCACCCACTGCTCTGATACTTCGTCAGCCAGCCGGTCGAAGGATGGCGGAGCGATGTTCACTCCATCCGTCGGAAGCCCCAGATACTCCAATACACGCAAGACCGTTCCCTCATAGTCGAGAATAAAATCTTCATATACAATTGTTAATGGCACGATACCGGACTCTGTAAAGAAGTCTTCAATAGCAGCCTCGCACATTGAACCGTCGACGAGCAGATGATTGATAGCGTCAAAATTATATTGATCATTAAAGTCATAGTCCATCGGCTTCTCTCCGTAGCCGCGGTGCCATTCCCCAGAAACGATGGCGCGCCACCAGGATACGGCCATTCTTACCTTGTTGCGGCGAGTCATATAAATATGCTTCGTGCAATTCGGAAATGCGGTCCCCCAAACCTCAGCATTTGGCGTTTCATTAGGGAGCTCGAACATCGTGCGAAATGCGTCCACCCATCTCTGTTCATAATTGATTTTGATGCCAAATATGCCGTTTGGCGTCGTTCCTTGCTTCCAAATCAGTTCAAGATCCTCACGTTTAAATGTTGCCGGGTCCCGGTGCTGGAAATGCAGCCATTCGCATGGATCACCTGCTATTCCTGTTGATGCCAGCGCTTTATTCAGCAAAGTGCTTCCGGTTCGTTGCGAGAACCAGATCGTATAGCTTAATTCAGGCTTCATAGATCTTCCTCCTCTTTCACTTTCATTACAGTTTGGATTGTACAAATTGGACAAGTATGTCGACGCACTGCTGTAATTCACAGCATTCCGTATCGATTACTAGATCCGAATTAACCGGTGGCTCATAAGGTGCAGATATCCCTGTAAACTGAGGCAATTTTCCCGCTATCGCCAGACTGTACATGCCCTTCGGATCTCGCTGTACACAAGAATCCAACGAGCACTTTACATACAGCTCCGAGTAATCCTCTTCCTTGACATACGATTTGACCACTGCCCTGCAAGAATCCGTTGGCGTAATAAATGGAGCCAGCACGAACATTCCCGCTTCTACGAACAATTGGGCAATCTCTGCTGCCCGGCGAAGATTTTCCAGCCGATCCGTTTCTGAGAAACCAAGGTCACGATTAAGTCCCTTCCTTAATTGATCACCGTCCAGCACAACGCATCGAATGCCCGATTGCAGCAATCTTTCTTGAACCCGATTTGCGATCGTAGTTTTCCCGGAGCCGGGCAACCCCGTGAACCAGACGACCCCGCCCTTATGCCCGTTCAAGCTCTCTATAATCTCTCTCTGCATCACACACATCCCTCCTTTCCTGGAATGTGAGGTTAATTGTACCAACCCATACGAAGCAATCCTATGCAATAAACAAGTATGATTAGTTCTTTGCCTAAAAAAGACCGCAATGGATTTGCATCCAATGCGGTCTTTAGTTCCTGTACACGATTCAATTCGACTTACGGTACACAATTTTTTTAATACTATCACAGGACAGAAAATATTGGTCTGCCAGTTGATCAATCGTTGCGCCTTCCGTAAAAGTCCGGCGAATGGATTGATTTCTTTGCTGGATATATTGTCTACTGCCTGATTTTACGCCCCAGCCCGTCTTTTCCCCTTCAGGTCTAGGCACATAAATCGCGGCACCATGTATATACTTTTGGATTTCCTTCAGCAATGGTTCAGGCAAGATCATATCTGCATTTACATATTTCATGATTACTCTACTCCTTAAAAATAAGATGAATTTTAAGGTAGCAAAGTCTCCATATAAACCGGTTCCATCCTTCTGGATGAGATGGCGGTCTTCTACTCTTCAGCTCTATACAAACAACCGCCGTTGTTTATCGTGTAGACTTTGCATAGAGCTTGTTCTCTTTATCCTCAGACATTGAAATTCCCCACCTCTCCCTGCGTGCTTCAAATGTGTATTCGATTCCCAGCACCTCAATTCCTTTCCAAATGTTTCAATACGTTTTACAAGTGTGTATATTATTGATATACTGCAATGACCAACCAACCCTATTATTGGAATATTTGAGACTTTGACCCGAAAGATAAGGACAATGTCCTCTGCTTTCGGTTTTTTTGCCGTGTAATGAAGATTACGCCCCCTACTACTATAATTGCTGCATAAGGAGAAGTTTATTTTGGTTTTTAGCTCGGTTATTTTTTTATTTTTCTTTCTGCCTCTTGTTCTTGCACTCTATTTTGCTGTGCCGTTCAAATTCAAAAATACGATTCTATTGATTTTCAGTTTAGTTTTCTATGCCTGGGGCGAGCCTCGGTATGTCGTGCTAATGATCGTTTCCATTCTCATGAACTATGGTTTTGGCCTTTGGGTCGATAGAGCTGAGCATGACAATAAGAAGAAGCGAATCGCCGTATTAACCTCTGCAATCATAATCAACATTGGACTTCTCGGCTTCTTTAAATATGCAAACTTCTTTGTTGATGTAATGAATGCGGCACTGCACACGAATGTTCATTTGGAACCGGTGCCCTTACCGATCGGCATTTCGTTTTACACGTTTCATGCACTTAGTTATTTAATAGATGTCTATCGAAATAAAGAGAAGGCGCAGCGCAATCTATTCCGTCTGGCGCTGTACATTACCTTTTTCCCGCAGCTGGTCGCAGGTCCGATTATTCGTTACAACGCTGTCGCCGAGCAGCTTCGTAAACGCGTCTTTTCTTCCATTCAATTCGCCGAAGGAATTAAACGCTTTATTCTAGGCTTATCGAAAAAGATACTGCTGGCCAATCCTCTCGGGCTTGCCGCAGATACGGTGTTCGCTACTTCAACGATGGATCTTTCCACCGGAAGCGCTTGGATTGGCATCCTTGCTTATACATTGCAAATCTATTTTGATTTCTCCGGCTATAGCGATATGGCTATTGGACTAGCTAAAATGTTTGGCTTCGAATTTGCCGAAAACTTCAATTACCCTTATATATCAAAGAGCATTTCTGAATTTTGGAGACGCTGGCATATCTCGCTCGGCAGCTGGTTCCGAGATTATGTATACATTCCACTGGGCGGAAGCAGAGTTACACCATGGAAAATCTATCGCAATTTATTTATCGTATGGGCATTGACCGGATTCTGGCATGGCGCCAGCTGGACATTTATCGCTTGGGGACTCTATTACGGCATACTAATCGCGCTGGAAAAAGCAGGGCTTGAACGGCTGCTTGCCCGAATCTATCCATTAAACCATGTCATTGTGCTGCTGCTCGTCATGATTGGATGGGTGTTCTTCCGGGCCGATAACTTTGGCTACGCAGCTTCGTACATTCATACCATGTTCGCTACCCGCGGCCTGGAGCTATTCGATTCACAAGCATTGTCTTTGTTGTCCTTGAATTGGTTCTATTTTGCAATTGCGATAGTGGTGGCCACACCGGTATTCCCAAAACTGCGAAAGCTGACGTTTAGTAAATCGATCATGGGATTCCGAAATATCGGAGCTTTGCTGTTCTACTTTTTCCTGTTCGCAGAAGTGATTTTATATTTGATCAATTCGACTTACAACCCATTCTTGTACTTTAGGTTCTAATGGCTAGAAGGAGTAACGCTGTGAATAAAAAACTATCTATCGTATATATCATTGTCTTTTCAACTGTTATTTTTGGTTTCGGAATGGCTAGCATCCTATCGCCCGATAAAGGCGTTTCGGTTAGCGAAAATAGAAGTTTAAGCCATTTTCCGTCGATTAGTCTCGCAGCCTTTACAACCCGGACTTTCTTCGAAGATATGAATCTATACGTCAATGATCAATTGGTTTTGCGAGACGATATGGTTCGTCTTTACCAAGATCAACAAAACGCAAAAATGTTCAATGCTATGTTATTCGAGAATCTGCTGCACACCAATAAAATGCAAACGCCCGGGGATGGAACTAAAATTAAAGATTCGAGAATTGTGTCCAAGCTCGTCATCACCAACAACAAGTGGATTTTGCCGTCAACGGACAAAGTCGTTCATACGGATCATATCGATACCTCGACCGCCAAGTTAAACGATGCCGTTGCATTCGCGGAGGAGCAAGGTACCGAAACGTTCTTCGTCTTTAATCCTTCGAGAACCAAGGCACTGATGCATCTTTATCCGGAATATATGCAGACCGACGCTTACGCGCAATCCAAACAGTACTTCTTGTCTAAACTCGACCCGACCATTAATGTCATTAATATTGGAGATGTATTCGATACGTTCTCGAATGCCCAGTTGGAAGAGCTGTACTTGGAAACCGATCATCATTGGAATATGAAAGGCGCCTTTACCGCCTATCAGGAAATGATCACTCAAATCTCGAACAAGTCTGCTCAATTCGAAGGCAAGCCGATGTCTCTCAATGAAATCCGCACCTCGCAATTAACATCAGGCAGCTTCGAAGGCAGCTATAACTCACAGGTTAATTTTGCCGTCAATGCTAAAAAAGCTGACCGCACCATTATTTATGAGCCCAAGACACCTTTTACGTTTAAACATTTCGAAGTGTTTAATAAAGACGGCAAACAAACGGTCGCAAGCTTCCAGGATTTTTATGGCTTCAAACCGGGAAGAAGCACTTATTCTTACGGCACCATATATGGCGGGGATAGACAAAAAATCATTTACGAGAACGATAAGGCTAACAACAGCCTTAATGTCCTCTTACTCAAAGATTCTTTTATGAATCCGCTAACTCCCTATTTTGCTCAAAGCTTTAATCATTTAACGGTTCTCGACAACCGCTATTATTCAGAGTTCAGCCTGAAGAAGATATTAACAAGCCGGCATTACGATATGTTAATCATCGCTTTCCATGACGATAATCTGTTCAGCGGGACGTATGATTTCGAAAAGACGAATGGGCAGTAAGATGCCAATCGATAAAAAGCCAGGCTTCTTCTCCTGTGAGATGAAGCCTGGCTTTTCAATTAACTGCAGCATTTATTCGTCTTATTAGTTAGCTGTTCATCTGCAACGCTTGGAGTTGCCGTGCAGCAGCTCTCCTCGCCTTTAATAGAAGCATTAGCAAGACTGCACACGCCCGTTTCCGGTAAATCCAGCTCCACTTTCAATGCTGCTTCCAGATCGCCTGCCAGATAGGCTACTACAGACCTGACTTGCTCATAGCCAGTCGCCATCAAAAATGTCGGGGCACGTCCATAGCTTTTCATTCCTACAATATAAAAACCTTTTTCAGCATGCCGTAATTCTAGTTCCCCATGAGGCCGGACTGTACCGCAGCTGTGAACATTCGGATCAATGAGCGGTGCGAGCGTATCTATACTTTCCGTCGCTTGATCCATGCTGAGCCGCAGCTCTCTTAAGAAAGAGAAATCTGGCCGACTGCCCGTGTTCACGATTATTTTATCCAAATCGGAGATTACTAGAGCTTCCTCCTTCCGCACACCAGTTAAACTAATTTTCCCGTTTAGCTTAGATGCTGATTGAATTCGAAATGGGGTAATCACTTCTACTCGTTTGGCGTCCACCAGTTGATGAATGCGATTGCCAAGCTCCCCCCTTGCCGCAAGCTGATCGTTCTGTTCACCGCCATAGGCTTCCTCTAAGCTGTTCTTTCGCATAATCCAGATGATTTCGGTCGCTGAATTAGATGCCTTCAAATCGGCGAGATCCAGCAATGTGTTTAGCGCGGAATGCCCGCCGCCGACAACCGCAATACGCTTGCCGATCACTTGATCTCGTTCCGCCCCTTTCACATCGGGGATGCCATAATAGATGTTCTCGGACAACGACCTTTCTTCATTCGTCCAAACACCGCTTGCGTACAACGGATTGGAATGACCCCAAGTTCCTGTCGCATCGATGACCGCCCTAGCTTCGTAACGGATGAGATTGCCCCCTGCCTCCTCCGCATACACCTCAAAAGACAACTGCTCGCGGTTGGCCGATTTCATTTTGTCCGTATCTTTTTTGCTGACGGCGACGACTTTCATGTTCAGATAGAGCCGGGACTGGATGGCAGGCAGTTGTGATAGCGGTTTTAAGTATAGGTCCACTAATTGCTGGCCAGTGGGGAGCTCCTCTTTCGGCGGAGCGCTCCAGCCCCGTGCAAACAATAATTTAACAGCTGCTTTATCCACGTTATACTGCCATGGGGAAAACAACCGGACATGACCCCATTCTGTTACATGCTGACCAATTTGTTTTCCAGCTTCCAGCAAAATAAAATCCTCTCCGCGTTCTACCAAGTGGGCTGCTGCAGCCAATCCTATAGGACCCGCGCCTATGACGAGTACCGGCAGCGATTTATTGCTAGTATGACTCTCCCTCTCGCGCTCGACCTGTTTCACCGGAGCAGGTGTGCAACAAGAATTGGATTGCGTTTGCGTGATGTGAATGGATTTCATAGCATATCCTCCATTTTGTTTATATTTATTTGCATAATGCAACTATTAACTCATAATAATGAGGTGACTTTCTCACCCCATCGGCGTACAGCACATCTTTGACTTAAGCATGCTTTCATTCAACAGCTTCAGAGACCGGATAACCGTCTCTTTCTCAAAATCATTCATAAATGAGAATACCTCGTTCAAATAATCATCCATCATATGATCAATTGACGCGGTAACAAACTGGCCTTCTTCCGTTAAATGCAAAATATAAACTCTGCGGTCTTCCGGCAATGCCATTTTTTTGACTAAGTTTTTTTTCACCAGTGTCTGAACTTGCCGGCTAAATGTCGTAATATCCATTCCTAGAGAATCCGCAATTTGCTGCATCGACGGTTCATGCTGCCGGTCAATTTCATATAAAATATGGCTTTGAATGAGTGAAACCTCGTTGTCGCCAACTGTACAGCAGTTTTTATTCAACAAGCCAAAGCGCCGGGCTGTGACCTGAAGCAATTCTCTGGGATTACTGTTGTCCACCGCCTTCACCTCCTGTTATTGTTATACAATTTTAACTTGCATATTGCAAGTTATTTCCGAAAGAAACAGTAAAACTATTTCTTCAGCAATACCGGGATGAAGTCTGCAGCATTACGTAAGGCATCTCCATTCTTATAAGTGAGTGCATGCGTAATCGAGCCTTCAATCAGGGAGTTAATGAGAACAGATAATTGGACAGCTCTCTCTTCCCCATAGCCATCTTCGATCAATTTTTGTTCATAAATGGATATCCATAGGTCAAAAGCATTCTTCGATGCCTGCCTTAACGGTTCGCTTTTCAATGCTGTCTCTGCCGCAATTAGACCAATATGGATGCCTTCAATATGCTCAATATCGTCAAAGCCTTCTCCGATCTTTCGAATATGAATCTGAATGGCTTCCACCACGTTACCGTATTCAGCAAAATCGCTTGTAATTAGGTCAGCAATAACTCCAGCCATTTTGTTTATTGACTCGACAGCCAGCTGCTCTTTCCCGCCAGGAAAATGATAATATAAAGAGCCTTTAGGAGCATTGCTTTCTTTAATGATCTGATTGAGCCCCGTAGCGCTGTAACCTTGAAGTTGAAATAAACGGGTGGCTGTCGATAGAATGGTATCTCTCGAATCTTTTTTCATCGTATCACCCTCAATATTATATAGACTGGTCTATTCATAATATATTTAATTGTTGCAAACGTCAACCTTATTCATTTTAACAAAGGCAGGGAGACGAATCAATTGAACCATTGATCCTCTCCCTGCCTGGAATGACTAGCATGTTCGGCTTCGCTTATTGAACAGTACGATTTTTAGCTGCTATAAGTCCAAAGCTTAATATAAACACAATAACAACAATTAGAGTATACAGCGGGGTAGTCCAAGAATGAGTAATGTCATGCAGCACCCCAAACGCAATTGGTCCTAACGCTGCCAGCATATAGCCGACAGACTGCGCCATTCCTGACAGCTCCGCTGCTTCCTGCACATGGTTGGAGCGAAGCGTGAAGAACATCATGGCCAGACTGAATGCTGCTCCGCTGCCTATGCCAAGTATGATCGTACTGAATGAGGCAATCGTATTACTGCCATAAATCAATCCGATAAGCCCTCCAAGCAGCAGGACAAAAATGATCCCGACAATCCCCCGCTGATCCTTCAACTTGCCTGCAATAATCGGTACGATAAAGGTGACTGGCATAATGGCAAATTGCATAAAGGACAACATCCAGCCCGCCTGCTCTGCTCCTATTCCGCGTTCCTGCAAAATTTCAGGCAGCCATGCTGCAATGACGTAAAAAACCATCGATTGCAGGCCCATATACAGTGTAATGCTCCAGGCAAGCTTATTGCGCCAAAGCGACTTTCCTTTTTTCATCGCTGAGATTCCAGCTTGTGCGCCTGCAGCTTCCTTGGATCTTAGCAGCCACAAAATAGTTGCTGTACCGGCTAGTACTGCCCATATCATGAGCGAGCCCCGCCATCCAAGGCCAATGGAATGAGCAAGGGGAACGCTGACCCCGGAAGCAAGTGCGCCGCATAGGTTCATCGCCACTGTATAAAAACCAGTAACTAATCCAAGCTGACTTGGAAATGCCGTCTTAACCAAGCTTGGCAGCAATACATTACATACGGCGATCGCCATACCGAACAGTATCGTTCCGAGCATTAATAGGAAAACTCCGCCTAAGGAGCGGACAATAATACCAACCGTAATCGTTAAAGCTGAAAGTGCCAGCACCCGCTCTAATCCAAACCGTTGAGACAGCTTAGGGGCAAAAGGCGACAGCAGCGCAAAAGCAATGAGCGGCATAGCGGTGATAACGCCAGCCAATCCGTTAGAAATGCTCAAATCACCCTTAATGTCGCCAATCAGCGAGCCGACACCTGTAATGGGTGCACGCATATTGGCTGCTAATATAATTAAGCTGATAAGCAGCGGCCAATTCAGCCAGCTTGCTTTTTGCTGTTCAAGTTTTTTGTGTGCGATGGCTTGTTGTGCAGTTGTACTCATAACTCCTCCAATACCGGCATTGGACGGCCGGGTTTATCTATATTTTTTTATGATTCTTCATAGCCCAGTGAAGACTTTGACACTTCAATATACTGTGTGACAGCCTCACCAGCAGCGCTGATGTTCCCTTCAATAATGGCTTGAACCGTCTTTTTATGCGAAAGCAGGAAATCCTCATTCTGATCCGGATAGCACCCTGATTTCTGAATCGTAAGGGTAATCGCATCAATCACATGCATGTATAATTCATTCAGCAAATCATTATGTGCTGCTGCTACGATCGCGATATGCAGCTTAATATCAGCAGCAACAAAAGCATCATGATCGCCACCCGCTGCCTCGCGCTCATAATCCTGAATCCGCTGCTGCAGAATCTCAATATCATCATCATCGCGGCGTATGGCAGCCAGTCTGGCCGCTTCCCGCTCCAATGCATACCTGACTTCTAACGTTTTGAGCAGCTCCGTCTGTTCAATCCGCTGTTGCAGAACGACGCCGAGTTTGCTGGAAGATACAACGTAGGTCCCATCTCCCTGCCTTGTTTTTAAGAGCCCGGCATGAACAAGCGCGCGCACGGCCTCCCGCAGCGTATTACGGCTGATTTGCAGCTGCTCCATCAGTTCTTGCTCTGCAGCAATTTTTTGCCCTACAGGCCATGTGCCTGATTCAATTAACTTCTCCATTTGCTCGGCTGCCTGTTCGACCAAGGTCATACGATTGGTCTGCTTTAACAATAATCTCACCTTCTTAAACGTAGGATGTTTGGTTTATTGGTACAATATCATAGAAATCAGCATTTGTAAACCATTGTGAGCAGTTGGACTAAATACAGCATATAAAAAAATAAAGGACTTCCCTTACGATAACTGCTCGTAAAGGATGTCCTTCATTTATTTTCTTCATGCGTTATTCTGATTC
Organism: Paenibacillus radicis (ex Gao et al. 2016); assembly: GCF_014641555.1. Lineage (GTDB taxonomy): Bacteria > Bacillota > Bacilli > Paenibacillales > Paenibacillaceae > Pristimantibacillus > Pristimantibacillus radicis. Next base: position 156,656 of record NZ_BMHY01000004.1, on the reverse strand, counting down.
AGCAATTACCAGCCATTAAAAATAATCCGAAAAATAAGGAGTCTGCTGCTCTATTGCATCCTCCAGCATATCTACCGTCTCAGGAGAGCAGGAAATACGCCCGATTTTATGAAGATAGTCTGGTCTTTTATAGCCCATGAGCATCGTAGTCAAGGTTTGAATATCAATTCGGTCATTACATTTCTCTGATGTTCGAACGACCTCACCTTTGCCTTCGGCCGTAATGCTTAACTTGAAAACCCCTTGATTCCAGGTCAGCATAGGGTCATCAAGCATAAACGTCCATTCACGATCCGTCGTATCTGTTTTGAATGGATATTGCACAATGAACTGCTCCAGATCCACAATACGGGCCATGTAATAAGGCGAGATCGTTTCCTTAATATCCGCATCCTCTAATAAGAATGCTAAGGGTTCATCTGTATAGGTATTCCCGATGACTTTAGAGATCATGGAAAAGTGAGCACTAATGAAATTCCACAGACCACTGCGCGCCTCTTCACTAACGAATATCATATCCTTGATATGAAATACTTCATCCGCTATGCGGTAAAGCACATACCCGTCCGGCTCATCATCTTCATTATAATAAATGGCAGCCATAATATCATCCGACTCCCATAGCCAATACTCATTCCACAATACGTCATTTCGTAGTAAGGCACCATGTGTACGAATCGCAAACCGTTCATACGCCTTTTTCACCTGATCACTCTCTACCGTGACACGCACGATTTCCCCGGCAACCTGCTTGTTTTTAGGAAGCTGATAATCATTAATCTCATACGTAATTTTATCGGAAATGATCTCCCAGCCCTTGCGGCGATAATAAGGAATGGAGTATGGAAAAAGAAACGATATCGATTGTCCCCGATTTTTCATATTTTCCAAAGCCTGATACAGCAATTTATGCATCAATCCTTGGTTTGCATATTCCGGATATGTACCAACCCCAGTAAGTCCGCCCATCTCGTAGGTTTGATTAAAAATACGCACTTGCAGCGGATAAACGGCAGCTTGCGAGATAAGCTTGTCCTCGTCAAACCAGCCCAGCACATCGGCTTGCTCCAAGGCTGGCGATTTGGCACGAATAATTTCATCCTCTTCCCAGCCGATTTGATGCAAGTCACGATATGTCACTTGAAACACGTAACGCAATAATTGATTATATTGCTTAAGATGCTCTACGCCGACCTTCTTTATCTTTAACTGTTTTTTCCTGCTCATATCCTATCCCTTTCTGTAGTTTCGCTATTTGGCATACATTCAAATTCATCGCCTTATCTCAAACAAGACCTTAGTTCCAATTTATTCCTTGCTTCTATTATAAGTTGGATTTATTAAGACAAAATTAATTCCGTGACCTAATTCAATTGTAACCGATTATAATGCGGCAAATCCAATTGACCGGAAATCGCTGTTCTTTTATGGGCATTAGCTTAACCTGTTGGATGAAAACCTGACAGCTATTTCTCTGTATGTTGCGATCGGTAATGAGCCGGAGATTGGCCTGTTACCTTATGGAAAAGTCGCGAAAAATAATGGACGGAGCTAAAATGATATTTCTCTGCAATTTCCGTAATGGTTAGCGTGGTATGTAACAAATCTTCCTTTGCCCTCCCTATTCGAAAACGTTGCATATATTGGACAGGGGAGCAAGCTGTCGATTGACGGAACAGTTCAAAGAAATGTGCGCGGCTCATCCTCAAACTCTTGTAATAAACTTCAATTTTTTTAGGGATGTCGTGCAAAAGATCATGTTCCATAATTTCTAGTATGTGAGTAATTCTCCGGTCTGGAATCTGCTGTTCTTTCAACTGGCTGTTCAGAAAATAATCAATAAAGACTTGAAAGTTCCGCTGAATCGTCAGGCTGCGCATGAAGGTCTGTTCATTGGTAAAATTCGCATTTTTATAAAAGTCCTGAAACAGATCTTCCCAGACTCGCAATGATTCTAACATGGTAATTTCGGGAAGCGGGTACGGGAACGACGGCCCAATAAGCTCCTCCAATAACGGCTGGGGCGGGTAGCATACGGGACAAGCTGTATCAAATTTATGCTCCCGGTCTATGTAATGCCAGTCAAAGTAACAACATAAATGCACCATTGGCTCCTGCGAATCAGCCAGCTACTCATGTAATTGACCAGCCGGCATATATACGAGTGCTCCTGGGCCTAATCTCTTGCTTTGTCCACGGCTAATCAACGTCCCATATCCTTCGCTGATTAAATAAATGGAGCTGGTGTAGCAGATCCGCGGTGAGCTGGACTGTCCTTTGTAAAACGGATATCGAGTCGCTAGATACACATAGGGATGTAAAGAAGTAAAGTTCATGCGGGAGCTCCCCTTTTGGCTGTTACGGTTTCTTTTATAATAAACCTTGGTATTGAAAATTTGCAAAGCAGTCCTGTGCGGAAGCAAATTTGTCCGACAATTGTGCAACTTATAGACGAACTGCTAAATACTATTGCCATCTCTCTCTGATACATTTGGAACAAGAATTTAGCCTAATTGAAGGAGGAGGATGGAAAATGCTGAAGACAAATGTGCAAAACAGCGATTTATATAACAACAACGTTGGATATGAACGAGCAGGACAACATCGTATTCATTTTAACGGTCCAGCAACGGATTTTTTTGAAGGCGCTCTATTAGGCAATGGGGGCTTAGGAGTTGTCGTCACCACACGACCAGATGCGGTACTGCTGCATTTTGGCCATAATAATGTCTGGGACATCCGCATCGCTGAGGAGCACCGGGACGAAATCATGACTTTTCAAGAAGTGTATGACCGGATCTCTGCTTTGCCTGCTGACCTGCCCCAACTGACAGACAATCCATGGTATAAGGAATATTGCGAGATGACTGGGAAGAATTACAGCAAAGCGTATCCGAAGCCCATGCCTTGTGGCACATTGCTTCTCCGGTATGACCGCCGGGCAGCTGAAGTGCTGGGACATACCGTCCATATTAAGGATGGCCGATGCACAATTGATTTTCTGATTAATGACAAGCGGGCTGTCTTAGAATTATTTGTTGAGGGGAACTATGACCGGGTTTGGATGAAGGTTACCGATACAATTAGCGGCGCTGCGGTTCCATTATTTACAGAAATCAAATTGCTTCCCGATCCAGAAACACCACTGGAATTCCCTCAAGCAGAAATCACAAAAGATGCAGCAGGTGTTATATCATTCACACAAGTACTGCCTTCTATGGAACTGCCAGCTGTTCCATATACACCCCATGAGAAAGACAAAGCCTTTCGACTGGCAGTAAGAACATCTGATCTTGCTGCGATAAATCAGACTGCAACAGCGGCTGGCGCTTTCGCTTGTGCTGAATTATGGGAAGGACTTTATACGGATGTTCAAGCTGTGTCGGAGAAAGTACCGCCTAGTCTTGATGGCTACAAAGCGGCTCAATTAGAGACGGCTGAATGGTGGTGCGACTACTGGAATAAATCGGCTGTTATTCTAAGCGACATTTTTTTGGAAGAAATTTGGTACCGGAATTTATACTTCTTCAATTGCTCAGTGAAAGAAGGCGTAACCTGCCCAGGCCTCTTCGCCAACTGGAGCTATCGTACCATCGGTGCGGATTGGCATGGTGACTACCACATGAACTATAACACGCAACAGCCGTTCTGGCTGGCATTTTCCAGTAATCATCTAGATAAGCACCTTCCCTATGTCGATATGGTCGATCATGTGCTGCCCGTTAGCCGCAGCTGGGCTCAGCAGTACTATGAACTGCGCGGTGCTTATTTCCCTCATTCCGCCTATCCGGTGGAGATGACGATGATGCCTTATCCTGTGCCTCACTGGGGCTGGGAAATTTGTGAAACCCCCTGGACGGTGCAAAGCCTCTGGTGGCACTATCTCTACTCCATGGATAAAGATTTCCTCCGGGATCGTGCTTTTCAACCTATCAAGGAGGCTGTTCTGTTCATGGTGGATTACATGAAACGCTTGGAAGCCCGCGGAGAACAATGGGGTGACGATAACTTCCACATCTTCCCTACTGTTGTCCCGGAGCTATATGAGATTACTCCAGGATTCGCTAAAAACAGCGATTGTCTGATCGATCTGACACTCACCCGTTTTCTGTTCCGTGCTTTTACTGAAGCATGTGAGGTGTTGAATGAGGAAAATTCTGAGCAGCAATTGCTGATTGAAGTAAGAGAAATCCTGAACCACTTCCCGGAATATCCTACAGCAGAATCTCAGCGCGGGCGAGTGTTCGTATCGGTTGAGGGTGAAGATCCAGAAGTTGTCTATAATGTGCCTATTCCAGTGACAACCGTTTTTCCGGGAGAGCACCATGGCTTGCACTCAACTGAGGATGAATACCAGACGGCAGTGAATTCCTATTTGAATCACCGGAACGAAGGCGGCAATGAATTGGTATTCTATAATCTAGCAGGTGCCCGGCTTGGAATTCTAGATCTGGAACGCTTTAAGAGGCAGGTTCGATACTGTCTGCTCCCCAACGGGACTTGTACGGATCGTGTTTTGATGAGCGGAGGGCGTTACTCGGATACAGAGAATTTCGACTTTATGTCAAGGATGGGGATCTGGTTTGAAAACTTCGCCCTGCCTGCAGTAATTAACGAGTGCCTGCTGCAAAGCTATAATGGGCATCTTCGTTTCTTTACGAATTGGAATGGGCAACAAGCAGAATTCCACACGCTACGGGCGGTGGGCGGCTTCCTTGTAAGTGCGGAATTCAAGGACGGCGAGACGGCGTGGATTGAAATTTTCAGCGAGGCGGGGTCCGCTCTATCCTTCTATATTCCTTGGGCTGATGGTGCGTTATGTTCCTCATCTTCCGGTCAACACCACATAGCTACCGGCGCAATGGGGACAATTTCAACAACACCCGGTGAAAGAATTACAATAGTAAGAAGACAGAATAAATAATTCACTAGAAAATGGGGATAGGCCATTAAGAATTTAAAACCCGCGAAAAACCTTGAGAAGATCGCGGGTTTTCATTTTTCTAAGTTCCGTACAGCTTCCAAGCGGCCCGCCCCCTGTCATTGACAAACCAAATGAAGTGACTGCTTCAGACAAGGTTGAAATAACTTATACAATGATGATCACAATTGCGAATCGTATTGACGGTACAGGCAAAAGCAGCTCCGCTTAAATAGCAAAATTCACTAATGACTTGTAACTCCGAAAATTAATTTAAACGCACTCCGCGTTTTGTTCATTCTTTTTAAGCCCTCTTTAGAATCCCAGATGAATACTGTCTTTCCGAACCAAACTCTAAAATAAACGGAATGAAACACAATTGGCCTAACGATTCCTTTTTGCTCAAATTCTGTCCCATCCGCAAGTTCGGTTTCCGTTCGAACTAACCAAGTGTTCCCTATGCCAACCTCGATATATTTCAAGCTGGACGACCTCTTTCATCACAGACTATCAATCTACTTTATAATACCGCTTATTGGAACTTTATTGAGCGGCAGCTCCATAGCTGTTCTCTTTTTTTATCTAAGGAATAGGGATACCCGCGTAAAAAAGCAACGAGCCCCCTAGTGTGGCTCATTGCATCATCATATTCATTATGATCCGGCTCTGCTTTCTATCTCCCCCCTGCTAAATCCTGGTTCGTAATACGCTTTGAGCGATGTCGCGACGTTTTTCACGACGGAGAATGATTGGAACCGTGATCGCTGCAGCGATCGCCAACAGCGGAGCTAGCGCACCAGCGATAGGAAACGACGTCGAAATATTTATAGAGAAGTTGCTGAAATCCCAAAGCCCATGCAGGATCATAGAGAACACGAGTGTTCCCGTAGACCGCCGGGCAAGGTAGAAGATTGAACCGAGGCCAAAAGCGATCAATACCTGGAACAGAGCTCCAGCCCCGATGCCTAGGAAGATGTTCGGCAAGTGGAATACTGCGAACATCGCTGTTGATAGCAGCCAGACCCCGGTTTCTCCGAACCGGCTGCGCAGCGCGACTAACAACTGGCCTCGGTTGATCATCTCCTCATTGAAGCCGACCAGGATGCTGCCGACAATGAGATACAGCCACATTAGGGGTGTGACATGGGCGAAATCGCCGATCAGCATGTTCACGATCGCGATGACCATCATCAGGATAGGGAGCGTCATCGTCCATCGTGAAAGACTCCGCTTTTCAAACAAGCTGAGGCGCCACCATCCGTAAACCGTGGCCATTATGATAGTCAGCAAGGCACCTCCAGACAGCGGTATTACATACCAGAGAAGAAGGGTCTGATCACTTTCGCCCACTCGCTTGTAGTCAACACCGTTAAGCACGAAGATCGCATAGAAGACTGCACTGTATAGGAAATAGGTGAGAACCCCCCATGCTACCCGGGGGCGAACCCGAAGGACGGGATTCGAAGATTGTTGCAGCATGGAACTTTTTTCAGACATTATCAACACTCCTACTATTTATTTACAGTTTATTTCAACTACTCAAATATTGAGCAAACATGTTGTAGTGATACGTATCGGAAAAAAGCGCAGGGGGAAACAAAGGTTGGGCGTTAAATCCCAATCTTTGATTGCTTTGCTTTGAACTCACTTTGGATATGCCTCTATCGTTCCTCGCCCTCTTTTAGAATCAGGTGCCGCAGCGCTTCGAACAGGTAATTGATAAGCTCCGGCTGAATGTGACTTGGTAACTCCACTCCTATAAGCTTTTTCCCCATTTCGCTCATCCCCAGCTCCTCCAGCGGTTGTCCGAGCAATTGATCGATTAACTGCTTCAGACTTCGTGCACACTCCTGCACAAGAGGGTCGTTCGGCAGCAGCCCTTGCTTGGAAATCAGGAACAGATCATTAAACGCAATCATGATCTCAGGTTCCATGCTGACTCCCCTCTCAAACATCGATTGTACGAATGCATCCGGAAGCACCTCGGAAAACCACTTCTTAACTTCACCTTCGTGTTGGATGGAATGAATCATCGTCATAATGAGTTCGGGATCCAGCGTATGGTTGTCCTGAACGATTGTGCTGACCCGTTCCATTGTTGCCACAACGTGTTGGATGTGCTGCTGCTTCTGAAGCAGCAGCTCATACTGCTTCTCCAGAGAAGCTTTAAAATCGCTACCGTCCTGCTCCAAATATTGTTCAATTTCATCCAGGGAGTAGTCTAAATATTTCAAAGCCAATATTTGCTGGAGACGAAACAAATCCTCATCCGAATAAATTCGATAGCCTTGTTCATTGCAGCTTGGCTTAAGCAGTCCCTTCTGATCATAAAAGTGCAGCGTACGTTTCGTCGTCGAGGTCAGTTTAGCAAACTGTCCTACCGTGTAGTACCTCTTGCTGATCTCTCTCAGCTCCTTTCTAGCGTCAGTATAGGGGATAACGTTACGTTATAGGCAAGCTTTTTTTAGTCAGCTGTTAGCTCCGGCTATTTTCATGCTCAAAAAGAAAACGGCACAGGGATTCTCCCCATACCGTTTAAGATTCCATTTTATTTTTCTTCTTGTCGTTGGGCTTAACTTCACGACTTTGGCCCAGAGGCATGCCTTATTGTAGTTACACCTATTATCGTGACCTGCATAGGTTCAACCCTTGACACTTCCAAGCACGAGCCCCGAAGTGAAGTATTTTTGCAGGAAAGGATATACGAGAAGTATTGGCAGTGTGCCCACGAAAAGCTGAGCTGCGCGGGACGTTCTGGCATTTACGAAATTGAGCAAATCGGAGTATTCTCCTCTGGCCATACTGATAAAATTCTCAGGATTGATAATGATCGTCTGCAAGTAGCTTTGCAGCGGATAATTTTCTGTACGGTTCATTAAGATAAGACCTTCAAACCAGGAATTCCAATGATTGACGATACAGAACAGCGCTAACGTGGCTAATGCCGGCTTCGATAGTGGCACAAAAATTCGCCAAAGCACCGTCCAATGGGTTGCGCCATCCATAAAAGCCGCTTCCTCCAGTTCTTTAGGCAAACCTCGGAAAAAGTTGAGCAGCACGATGACGTTAAACACGGGCAGGGCGCCGGGCAGGATCAATGCCCAGATGGAATCGATCAAACCGGTTTTGCTGATGACCACATACCACGGGATCAAGCCCCCGCTGAACAAGATCGTCACGAAAAAGAACCAAGCGTACATGCCGCGCCACTTGAAGTTCCTTTTCTCCTTGGACAACGAATAGGCGGCAAGAATCGTAAGGAACATATTGACGCTAACACCGAGCACGACCCTTTCCACAGACACCCAAAGAGCACGAGAAAACTGTTCAGACTTCATGACGAACTCGTAAGATTTCAAATTAAAATCAATAGGCAAAAATTTCACATCCCCGGCCGCAACAGCAGTGCTTCCGCTTAACGAGGTTGCCAGAAGATTAATGAACGGCAGCAGGCAGAGTATCGCCGTCAGCGCCAGAAAAATGTAATTGCCTACAACAAACAGTCTTCTTCCGAAAGTGTCGTAGCGATTCATGGGGAATTCATTCCTTCTATTAGAATATGCGATAGTCCGCAAACCTTGAAGCCAAATAGTAAGAGATCGAGATCAAAGTGAATGAGACAACGGATTTGAACAATCCAATCGCCGTAGCCGGCGAATACTGGGTCTGTTCGATGCCGAGCCGGTACACGAACGTGTCGATGATATCACCCGTCTCATACACGGAAGCGCTGTATAAATTGAAAATTTGGTCAAAACCTGCATTCAGTACGTTTCCGAGACTCAATACGGACATTAGGATGATGATGGGCATCATTCCTGGCAATGTAATGTAGATCGTCTGCTTCCATCGGTTAGCCCCATCGACGCGGGCTGATTCGTACAGCGACGGATCAATGCTGGTCAGCGCAGCCAGGTAGATGACTGTTCCGAATCCGAACCCTTTCCATATATCGGATACTATCATCGTGATCGGAAACCAGAAAGGATCGCCTAGAAAGTAAATGGGCTCAATACCGAACAAACCGAGTCCCTGGTTAACGATTCCGTCCGAAGGAGACAGAATATCGATCAGCACGCCTCCCATAATGATCCAAGACAGAAAATTAGGGAGATAGATGAGCGTCTGGAACGATTTCTTAAACAGTGATTTCCCCACTTCGTTCAATAGCAGGGCGAAAGTGACCGGCACGACGATCATGCCTACGATTTTGAACAATGCGATGGTCAGCGTATTCCATAAGATTTGCATCGAGCCGGGCATATAATAGACGTATTTGAAGTTGTCAAAACCGACCCACGGCGAGCTGAATAAATGTGCCGGATTAAACTTCTGAAAGGCTATGACGAGTCCAACCATGGGAAGATAACTATAAATGAGTACAACAATCACCGAGGGAAGCAGCATCAAGTGCAGCGGTGTGGTCCGGCTTCTTCCGATTCTTAGCAACGCCTTGTCTCCTTCCTATACAAGCACAGGCGAACGAGCATAAACCGCTGACGCCGTTCTTTCACGGCGTCCAGCGTTTATGCCGCGGGAAAGGAATTCAGAAAACTTCCCGACCGCCCTATTTTCTTATTTGTTGTATTTATCGTTCATTTCTTTCGTAATGGCTTCGCCGCCGAGCTTATACCAGTTGCTGACCATCTTGTCGAATTCGTCCAATGAAGCGCCCATAATGATCTTCGTAATGGCTTCTTTCTCGAGCTTCTCCAAAGTCGCTTTCTTCTCGGCCATTGTAGGCGTATCCACACCGCGATATTCCGTCGGCAACACGTTGCCGTTGTCGAACAGCTTCTGCAAAATCGAGAACGAGCCCACCGAAGAGTTTTGCAGCCAAGCGCCGGAGGAATCAGGGTCTTGCGACTCCACCCATTTAAGGGCTGCGCTATATTTGCCGACAGACGAACCAGACAGCTTCGAAATGTCTTTCGTTTCTAATGCCTCCGAGATTTGCGTATATTCCCGCGTGCTCTGCTCCGGATCGCTGACTCCGATCGGAGCATTCCACATTCTGCCGCCTGCCGTGTAGTTGATGTACTCGTCCGCATCGTTTGTCAGGTTAATTTTTACATACAGGTTGATAAGCTTAATCGCGGCTTCCGGATTCGCGAACTTCTTGTTGACAACAATATAGCTGCCTACCGGCCAATTGCCCGGCTGCTTCACCGGTTGACCGTCCCCGGAAGGTATCGCGTAAGGCATCAGAATCGCGCCGTTGCCGTTTTTCTTAATGATATCCGGTCCCGGATAATAGCCGTTCCAGTTCGAGCCGATCTCGATGCCGACTTTGCCGTTCGTCAGATCTTCGGCGATTTTAGCCGTATCCTTCAGGCCGAACTCCTTGCTGATCAAGCCTTTTTTGAACATATCCTGCAGAACCGCCAAGCCCGCTTTCATCTCCGGCTGTACCGAGCCGTAAACGATTTTGCCGGAAGCGTCCTTGATCCATGCGGCCGGGTAAGCATGATAAGCATTGAAAATGCCATCGGCGAGCGCGACTCCAGTTGCCGAAATGGAGGTGTCATAAAGATTTTTATTGATGGCAATGCCATAAGTGTCGTTCTTTTTGTTGCCGTCCGGATTTTCCGTCATAAACACTTCCGCGATGTGGAGAAGCTCATCCATCGTCTTTGGAGGAGAAAGGTTGAATTTTTTCATCCAATCATCCCGAATCCAAACGACGCTTGGAATGCTGATCATTCCGAAATGCTGGGTGGAAATTCCCATCAGCTTCCCGTCGATGATACCGGATTCAAAACCGGCTTTGTCAGCCTCCATAATCTTTCTTAGCTCCGGGGAAGCGAACTTCTCGTAAGCTTCCGTCAAATCCATGTTGAGACCGGATGCGGTGACCTGAGCGAATTGAACGTTGTCGACCGTATATACGTCGGGCAGATTGCCAGACGCGATGCTGACGTTCAGTTTGGTTGTATACTGCGTCGCGTCCGCTGTCCACAGGTTTTTCATCTTAATGTTAAACGTGCTCTCAATCGCTCTCGTCCAGAGGTTGTCGTCATACGTATCATTGCCGAGTTGGGTAATGCCCGTATTAGTCTTCAGCGCCGTCGTCACGGTAAGCGGCTTTTCATATTTCGACCAGGGTCCTTCTTCGTTTGCTGCGCTTGCCTCAGGCGAAGCGGTGGATGTTTCATTAGCGGGAGTACCCGTGTTTTCGCTTGGCTGGCCTGCATTTTCTTTTTGGCTGCAAGCGGTTACAAGCAGAACGAGAACCAGCATAAACATTACGATTGCGGTTGCGCGAGTTTTCTTCGTTTGACTCAACTTAAACCCTCCTTGAATACGGTTCGTCATCATCTTTCTGGGAGGGGCCCCTATACATGATTGTAAGCGCCACCATCGACGATTTATAGTTCAATCTGTTTACTTTCGTTTGATCCGTTGACCAGCTGAGACGATAGTCAGATAATCTGGTTACGGTATTCGTTCGGCGTCTTGCCCGTCATTTTTTTGAACGCCGTCGCGAAATACTGCGGAGAATCAAACCCGACAGCTCTGGCGATGTCCTGAATCGGGCGCGTGCCGTCTTCAAGCAGCTCTTTGGCTTTGCCGATTCGTGCTTTATTGATAAAGTCGAATAAATTCGTTCCCGTTGCCTGCTTGAATAATCTCGACACGTAGGAGGGATTGTAGTTCACCTTTTCCGAGATACGGACAAGCGTTAATTCACCGTGCAAGTTGCTTCTGACGAAAGCGATAATCCGCTCGATCAATTCACCCTCCCTGCTGGTCCGCTCGTCTTCCTTCAAAGCGAAAACAGCGTGCCCCAGCTCGCGCAAATAGTCGAACGACTCACGCCAGGAATCGAACCCGTTCGCTGGGATGAGCCTGCCTAAAGCGATGCGGTCGGTCAGCTTGTCTGCAAGACGGTTTTTGTTGATGTAGGTCAGAAACAGCAGCGATATCGTACCGTATACTTGGGCTGCCGAAAGATCGCGCATGCGGGAAACGGCGCTCAAGCCCTCATCCACCTCGTCCAGCTTTTCGAAAAATTCCTTGCGCAGTCCTTGCTCCAAGCAATCCTGTAAAGCCTCTGCTTTTCTAGCGTAGGCGCTTCCGTCCAAGGCAGCCTTGTTGGCTGTATCGAACGCGGATACCTCTTCGGAGTTTATCGAACAAACGACAGGCATGCCCATAGGAGAATGAAACCGGGTGTCGGCCATTGCTTTCAATAAATCCCAGCTTTCTTGTACCGATGACCAAGGAACGGGCTCATCGTACAACAGGAACGATATCTTCGTCTCCAATGCTTCTTCGCTCGCGGCTTGCAGCGTTTCCAGATTGCCTTTGACGAATAGCACCGTTCTCTTCCAGAGCTGTTCATAACTTTCGGATACGGCATCGGTATCGGTATCGATTCGTATCACGGGCTGTATTAGCCATAAAAGATCATATTTTCCGATGTCAATCAGCGCATGTGAGGCGAACGGAGATACATATTGTCCAGTCAAAGAGGAAAGCCCCCTCAAACTCAGGAATCTCTCCGAGTAGTCCTGGCTGACCATTCCGCCATGCACTCGTCCGAACAGCAGCAGTATCGGCCGGTTCTCGTCAAAAGGGATAGCGAGCTTGTCCAGCCATCCCCGCTCCGCATCCGCCAAACGTACCTTGCCGCTTATGACGTCAAGCAACAATTCCTTGCGCATCAGGTGGACGACAAGCTCTTCTCTTTCCAGAACGCGGCTCCGCAATTGCTGGTTGCCTAACTCCTGCTCCATCTCGGAAATTGCTTGCTTGACTGCATCGACGATCTCATCGTCGTCTTCTGTTTTCAACAGGTAGCTTACCCCGTTTTGCTTCAACGCGCTGTAGATGTATTCGAAATCGTTGAAGCCCGTCAGGAAAACGATTTTGCATCCCGGCCAGCTGTGTTTTATTTGTCCCATTAACTCAAGCCCGCTCATGCCAGGCATGCGAATGTCCGAAAGCACAATATCGATTTTGGCAGCTTCCAGCCTTTGTAAAGCTTCTTTGCCCGAATAAGCCTTGACGATGTCTAAATCCATTTCCGATTTATCCATAAACAGTTCGTAAAGCCAATCTACAATGTGCCTCTCGTCATCCACAATCATCAATCTATGCATGGCTGCTCTCCCCCGCATCCTTCGGTATAATCGTAAGACAGACTTGCAACCCGCCGAAATCCGATCGGGCAACCGTCAATCCGCTTCCCTCTTTACAGAACAGCTTGACGCGCCGATGAATATTCGCAAGACCGGTTATTTCTGTATAATCGTTGTCCTTATGCCAGCTCCGCGTCAGCTTCTCCAAATCCGCATCCGTCAGCTCTTCCCCGTTGTCTTCAACGGTTATAACGAGCCCGCCCGAAACCCGGGCGAAACGGATAGCGAGCAAGCCGTGATCCTGCTTATTCTCCAGTCCGTGCTCAAAAGCGTTCTCAATAACGGGCTGCAGAATAAGTCGCGGCACCTCTAACTGTCCAAGATCTGGTGGAAAATCAGCGAAATCGACGGCGATTCTCCCCGCGAAGCGCATCGCCTGAATTTCCGTGTAAATTCGGGCATGCTCGACTTCCTTATCGAGCGTGACCGTCTCTGCGCCGTTTCTCGTAATGAACTGGAAATACCGGCCAATCTCCTTCGAGAATCGCAGTGCGTTCTCGTAATCTTCTTTTTTGATAATGCGGTGCAGCAGAAAGTAACTGTTATATAAAAAATGCGGATTGATTTGCGTTTGAAGCTGCTTCAACTCGGCTTTCTGACTTAGTATTTTTTGCTCGTACACTTGCTCGATCAGGTTTTGCAAATTTTCTACCATGGCGTTGTAACGCCTGTATAAATAACCGAATTCATCGCGGCTGGCATAATCGATTCGAATCTGAAGATTGCCGCTCTCCACCATTCTGAACGATCGGATCAGCTTGACGAGGGGCTTTTTGATTAACATATACAAGGAGTAAGAATACGCCGCTGTAATCAAGATAGCGATCAAGAAGAAACTCCAGTTCCACGTGACCAGCTTTTTCAACGACGTCAGAATGCCTTCGTTCGGTAAAACGTAAGAAAGCATAATCCCGGTATAGTCTGACATCTTGTAAACAAGCAAATACGGCTTGCCATTCAGATCGACGGGGATCGAACCGCTATTGCTGTCTTGCAGGGCAGCATCCAGACGTTCGGAGAGCCTAGCTAACGAGTCTGCATCGTTTACGTTTTCTATCATGAACTGCTGCGAAGGCTTTCTTATAATAAATCTGCTGTCCTTATAGCCTTCCAATTGCAATTGTGCCGACTCTAGGGCCATCTTGGACAGCTCGATCTCGATGATGAATAGCGGCGGCTTGCCGCCTTGCGCGTAATTCGGGAAGCCAGCCAGCATCAGCAGACGATCCTGCCAATGAACGATTTGCGAGGCGGAATCGCTTTCAAGTGCCTTCAAACCATCGAATTCCTCCAGCTTTAACTCGCTGTATAAGCCACTGGGGTAGCCATCCGCGTTAATAGACCATTTTAAAGAAGGTATGAGCACTCTCACTCCCTGAATATAACCGCTGCTGCTCTTAATGGAGGACAGCCGTTGATGGATTCTAAGAATCGCTTTCGTTTTCTCGAAATTATCCAGATATTGCGATGAGTTGGCGATTTGGTTCAAGTCCTCATCCTGTGTCATATCAAGCTGCAGCTTTTGAATGCGTTGGATGTCATGGTCAAGGTTGTCCATATAGTAAGAGACCTGCAGCTTCATCGAATTGAAGATTTCTTCGGACAACTGCTGGCTGCTCCACTTGTAACTCCATATCCCAAGCACGAAAATGGGTATCATGCTGACCAGGAACGTAACAATCAGCCTCGTAAAAATAGATTGCTTCCAAAATACCCCTGTATCATTCATACAAAGTCTCCTCACCTTGAAACCGTTTACTTTTGTTTCTGAGTTTAACATGAATGACGAGTATGTGGATATCCCGGACCAACAGATAGCTTGCCGAAAGTGGCTTCTTAGTTGTCGCAAAGCCTAGTTTGGCTGGGCGTGCCATGCATAAAAAGACCGTCAGGGAACCTGACGGTCTTCTTGGGGGAGATAAGGAAAAATAAACCATGAGTTATGCACTTGTTCTCCCAAGCCCCGTGAGGGCTCGCGGCAACAATCCGAACATTGTACAACCATTATTGCCTACAGTCTAGTTTTCACTTCGCTCGCTTTCGACCCTCAAGGCAATCTATCGATATGCTTGGGCTTACGATCAAGAGGCTTGTGACTCATACAATCGTGAATAAATACCGCCGCTGCGCAGCAGTTCCTCATGCGTACCCATTTCGGCAACCTCTGTGCCATCCAATACAACAATCTGGTCGGCATGACGAATCGTCGATAGCCGATGGGCAATCACCAGTGTTGTGCGATCCTTGGATATGTCGTCCAGCTCCTGCTGGATCTCTTGCTCCGTCTTGGTATCAAGCGCCGATGTCGCTTCATCCAGAATGAGGATCGGTGCATTGCGCAGAATCGCCCGTGCTATCGAGAGCCGCTGTTTCTGTCCTCCGGACAGACGCACACCGCGTTCGCCAATCAATGTATCGTAGCCTTGCTCCATCTGTGCTATAAAATCATGCGCTTTTGCCGCGTTCGCTGCGGCAATCACATCTTTCCGGGTCGCGTCCTTCCATCCGTAAGCTATATTGTCATACACCGAGCCGTCAAACAGGAAGGTATCCTGCAGCACCATCGAGATATTGTCACGCAGGCTGGAGATCGTCACATCACGAAGATCGATGCCATCTACGCGAATAGACCCCGCCTGCGGGTCGTAGAATCGGTTAACGAGACTGGCTAATGTCGACTTTCCTACACCGGTCGTGCCTACAAGCGCCACCGTCTTTCCGGGATCAATGGTCAGGTTCAACCTTTCTAGTACAGGCGCACCATCTTGATAAGCGAATGTGACATCTTGAAAGGATATCTGTCCTTGTACACGCGGCAAACGGACTGCGTTTCGCTTCTCCTGTATGTCTTCCTCTTCTTCCAGCACATCATATACCCGTTTAAGTCCAGCGGCGGCTCGCCCGCCCATTTCCACCAAGCCGGAAAAGGACTTAACTGGTTGATAGAACATACCCAGGTAGGCGATGAATCCGATGATATCAGCAATGCTTAACTCCCCTGCTGCCAGCAATCTGCCGCCCAATATCACGACAAGCACGGTACCCAGCGCGGTTACAAATGCCAACAACGGCACAGAGGTTTCATAGAACAGACTGGCGCGCAAATAGGTATTCGTATGTTTCGTAGCCAGACGAGAAACGTTGCCCCGCTCCTCCTCCTGCCGATTAAAAATTTGAATTTCCTTCATGCCCGACAAGTTTTCCTGCACCTTGCCAGCGATTTCTCCCCGTGCCTTGGAATTCTCCCCCCAAAGCGGTGACAAGCGCTTGCTTTGCCATATCGTGATTGCAAGCAGCAATGGAATCGTGATCAGACTGATCAGTGCCAGCTTCACATTGATCGTCAAGAGCAGGATGCCGACACCGATAAAGGTTAGTCCGTTGACAATAAAGTCAGGAATGGCATGGGCAATGAAGATTTCCGCTTCCATTGCATCATTCACAACGCGCCCGGTCAAGTCACCCGTCCGGCTTCGATGGAAATAGCGCAAGCTCATCTGCTGATATTTACTATACAATCTTGTTCGTAAATCCGCCACATAGTGAAGTGCGGCATAATGGTTCATATAGCCTGCCAAAGATGTTCCCATCGCTTGCACACAGGTGGCTCCAAGCAGCAACAAACCAATCTTCAACGCTTCTGCGGCAAACTGACTGCTGCCTTCGGTCGCCAATTGTGTCAGCGAGCGAATCGCCCAGGGCAAATAAAACCCGGCAATCGTGGCCATCACGACACCAACAAATCCAATACCTAACTGTAACCAGTATTTCCGTGCGCCCAGCAGGACACGCCATGCAATTTTCATATAACAACCGCCTCCTTCTGTCTATAGCTCTTAGCAATCCTTATCCTTGCTTGATCCGTCCATTGTTCTCCACGCTTATTGCGTTTTCATACATGCCAGAGGTCCTCCTAATTGGCCTTCGCTAGTAAATAAAGAAAGTACGGTACACTGATGACCGTAATGACGATTCCCGTCGGCACATCTCCCCCTAGACTAACCGTACGCGTAATCGTGTCAGCCAGCACCACGACTAATCCTCCTGTCAAGCTGGCAGCCGGAACGAGAAATTTGTGATCGGGCCCAACCAGTTTTCTTGCCATATGCGGAGCGATCAAGCCAACGAAGAAAAAGCTTCCACCCACTGCCACACTGCCAGAGGCTAAAGCAACAGCTGCTATCGATAACCCCAAAAACTGCTGTTTCACGGCAAGACCCAGCCCTTGTGCCGTCTGATTGCCCAGATGGAGGGTATTCAACATGCGAGACTTGTAGAAAATATAGCCGAGTAAAATTAAGACCCAAGGTGCCAGTACGGAAATATACCGCCAATCATCGCCCCACAAGCTCCCCGCCAGCCAGTTCAGCATGAAGTTCATCTGCGAATCATCCAGCTTGATAGTCAGGAAGGTGGTCAGCGCTCCATACCCGCTTCCGAGCGCAACCCCGGTTAAGATCAAACCAATTGGCGAGATGTCTCGCCCGCGGCGATACGATAATAAGAAAATCAATCCCGCTGCCAGTAGTCCGCCTACAAAGGCCAGCAGCGGCAGAGCAATAAAGGAGCTCTTTCCTGTCGTTGCGATGAATACGACGAAGATCAGGACAAACAAACCCGATCCCGAACTAATCCCCAGTGTCCCCGGACTAGCCATGTCATTGCGCAGCAAACTCTGCATCACAACTCCAGCAGCCCCCATTCCCAGACCTACCAAAATCGACAATACGACTCGCGGCAGGCGAAAATCGAACACGATTAGATTCTGCTTGGCGGTACCGTTTCCTAGGAGAACGTTCAGTACTTCTAGCGGTGAAAGATTCATCTTGCCAGAATTCATGCTAATGACAGCAAACATAAGGATGAGCATCAAAAGCATTACATTGACGATGATGCCTCGTTGAACCGTATAACGCTGCTTGATCATTCCAACTCCCTCCTTTGCCTGCGAGCGAGGAAGAGAAAGTACGGCACACCAATGATAGAAAATATAATGCCAATCGGTGTTTCGAACGGCTTATTGATCATGCGGCCTGCAAGATCTGCTGATACGGTCAGCAACGCACCATATAGTGCAGCCGCCGGAATAATGTACCGATAATCGAGACCGACCATATATCGCACAATATGCGGGGTAATCAGACCAACAAAACCGACCGGACCAACCACGACAACAGCCAATCCTGTCAGCACGAGCACGATAATTGTTGCTACACCCTTGACCAGTCCGCTGCGAATACCGAGTCCGCTTGCCACATCATCCCCCAAACTAAGCAGGGTAACAGAAGGAGATAACGCTAGTGCCAGCAATACACCCCCAACAAATAGCGGTGAGATTATTAGCAGTTCCCCCCACTTGACCCCCGCTGTACTGCCTGCCGTCCAGAATGCCAATGCTCGGCCCAGGTTGTAATTGATCGCCAAATACTGACTGAGTGCGCCAAACAGCATGGAGATGGACAATCCTGCCAGTACCAGCCGCTGAGGCGTCATTCCGCGCTTGCCCAATGACGCGAAGAAATAAGTCATCCCCGTCGCAAGAGCTGCCCCTAAACAAGCAAACAGCATCATGTGCCCATACGAATAACCCGGCAGAAAAGCCAGGCAAAGGGCAATCGCGAATGCTGCGCCCGAGCTGATTCCCATCAGTCCTGAGTCCGCAAGCGGATTGCGCGTCGTCCCCTGCATGATAGCACCACATACCGCAAGGCTGCACCCTACGATCAGATCGGCTGCGGTTCGCGGAAGACGCAGAGTTTGAATAACTTGATGCTCAGTAAGTTTTGGATCAAATCGGAAAATAGCCTCCCATGCAGTCGCTAACCTCATGTCGGCGGCACCGAAGCTAATCGATGCCGCCGACATGAGAACCGTTAATCCAAGCCCTACCGCCATATATATGGTGAAGTTCGTCGCCCCGCGGCGTCTTTGTTCAGGCTTGTTTTTCATCTCATTTTCCTTTCCTCTTATTCATCACAAAACCCAATCGAATGTGCTTATTTAGCTAATTCCACCAATTTATTGACAATATGATCAATCAATGCACTGGAAGTCATTATATCCGTAGACCAAGATAGCGATGTTCCCACCGTTACAATCCGGTTGTTTTGCACAGCAGGAAGCGATTTCCAAACTTCATTATCAACAGGAACTACCGTATCTCCTATGGAGAGCAGATAATCCCCTATGTAAGCTCCCAAGACCTCCATTGAGATATCTCCCCAATATTTATCGGTGTCAATAATATCAGTTTTAACTTTTGACGGTGCCTGCATTTGTAGTTGATTATAAACAAGCTCGCCAACCGCATGCTTGGCTCCAGCGATGTAGTTACTTTTGTCACTGAATTCTCCCATCGTAATTGTCACGTCTGAAAGACCTTCATTCTGAAGGGCCAGCTTCGCTTCCTCGATTTTTTTGGCATAAGCATTCAGAACGGCCTCAGCCTCTTCCTGCTTGTTCAAAACACCGCCAATAAACTGGATCCGCTCTTCTGTAGTCATATCACCATAAGGGACATAAATGGTCGGGGCAATTTTGGATAAATTTTCATAATTTTCATCACCCCATGCTAAAATGATCAGATCAGGCTCAAGAGTCATCACATCTTCCGGCTCCATAGCTATTTTAATGGAGTCTGTAATCTGATTAGCAAAAACAGCCTCCGTCTCACCCCTTGACACTCTCGCCACACCTAGAGGAGTTACACCTAGGGCTACCACATCACCAATCAAATAATCAACGACAACACGCTGAGGGTTGTTAGGCACCTGAACGTCTCCTTTTATAGTAGATATCGTTCTGGTCTGCGAGACTTCCGGTTGTGTCGTCTGTTGTGTCTGTTCAGGTATTGGATTCACCGTTCCCCCGTTATTCGCTGGTGCCCCCGACGTACATGCCGACAACAATAGCATCAAGCTCATCGCCGCCGCCAAGATCATTTCTTTCCTTCTTACTTGTCCAAACATGGTTGATTCCCCATCTCTATAAGATCTGACTAGACTCACTAGTTCCCTCTCATTGTAAAGATGGTGAGAATCGTTATCAATACCATCAACCTGCATGGATAGTGCGTTTATTTTCCGATAATCACTTGGCGTCATCTTGTAATACTTCTTAAACATCCGGAACAGGTTCTTCTCATCGGCAAAACCAGATCCTATTGCGATCTCTTTAATGGTTGCTTCTGTGTGCTTCAAGTCATGACAAGCAGC
This sequence comes from Paenibacillus radicis (ex Gao et al. 2016), assembly GCF_014641555.1. Classification (GTDB taxonomy): domain Bacteria; phylum Bacillota; class Bacilli; order Paenibacillales; family Paenibacillaceae; genus Pristimantibacillus; species Pristimantibacillus radicis. The sequence continues at coordinate 136,377 of NZ_BMHY01000004.1, read as the reverse complement.
TTCAATCCTTCTCTGAATGAGGTACTCCTGTAAACTCATCCCTTCCTTCTTCTTAAACAGCCGTGTCAATTGCCCGCCACTAATCCCAAACATATCTGCAATTTCTTGAAACATTATCGACTCCCTGTAATGTTTGTCGAGATATATCTTGGCTGAACAAGCTGGATCAGGCTGGAGATACCGTATTTCACCACCCGCAAAATCTCTATACACCCCATGAATCAATTGATAGAGAAAACTTTTAGCCTGCAGCTGATCCATCGCCTTGCCGCGGTTCCAGCCATTCATCATCTGTTGAAACCAATCGAACAGCAGGATCGGATTGCTTGGCGTATATCCAAACTGTTGAACAAATGGATTCACATGCTCCAATAATTGCTGCAGGTGCTTCTTGAATAAAAAAGGTAATTCTGCTTTATAAAGCACCATAAAGGTTTTCACACTATCGCCTTTAGGTGAAATACTGAGCAGACTCCCCTTCCCGCCGTGAACCAAACCAAAGCGTTCCATTCCAAAAGAGGTTTCATTCAGTTGAATTTGTGCTTCTCCTCCATATGTATAGATAAACATGCTGCTAGGCATTTTATATTGTTCCAACGGGTGTTGGGGCGCTACATTCTGAAAGCGCACATCTATTAATGTAATGATCGAACGTGTCCAAATACGGGCCATCGTATCAATCATCTCCGGTGTAAATATCTGGCTTACTTCTTCTTCCTGCATCATCCGCGCTCCCTGATCTCACTTATCAATTTATATATCACCTATGAATTGATTTTGATTATCAATATCATAACATATTACGTAAGTATATCATCATTAAGTGACATTGGGGAGCAGGAAGCGGACATTATGCTTTTCATCATCTTTTTAGAGATATAGCCTCAGAAGATTACTGAAGTTAAGTTTAAAAAGAGAACTTCAAAACCCGCGAAAATCCTTGTAAAATCAAGGTTTTTCGCGGGTTTTTATGCTTTCAGGAAAGAACTTATGCCAGTATAGCCCTGCTCTCTATCATTAACGAAATGCACGGAGCATGCATAACTGAAAAAATCACTATTGAAGAACGTTGTTGGTTATATTGACATTTTTTATTTGCCAGTATTGAATTTTGAAGAAGCTATAAAGTGGTATGAAGAGAAGCTCGGCTTTTATTGGAACGGCATTTGCTTCGCTCTCGATCAGGGACCAGCCATTATGCTCGTTACCGTTAATAACGAAGAAGAGGTAAAACTCACTTATAAATCAGACTTTGAAGGTAAGGACTATAATCAGCATTTGCTGTCATTTAAGTCCGATAACATTGAAGAAGCATATGAAACCTTAAAAGAGCGAGGAGTTTCAGTATCGGAACTCAAAACGTATGATCAGAATCGTAAAAATTTTAGATTTTATGATTTATACGGCAATAGCTTTGACGTTTGGCAACCTATACTTTAAGAAGAAATTGGCTGAATACAGGTTCTGACCTGCGCGATAACGGGGGCTGTGGTCTGGAGTTTGATTTTACTTAATTAGAAGGAAACTGATATTCAAACAATTAAAGAGAATAATAATTGATGTTTAAGCTAACTGGTACTTTAGCTTAATTAAACCGCCTTAAATAAGGGCGGTTATTCTTTTGGTTTAAAATCAACAATGAGATATAACATAGCCATTTTTAAAAAGTATCCGCAATTATCCTCTATCTGCTGTTCTGCTATCCTTGACCAAGCGTCTCCACAACGGCTGTATCCCCGAAGTTCTCGCTGAATAATAGATCAAGCAGCTTCCTTGCTGTATATTCGGGTGTCTGCAGCTTCCCTTCTTCTGCAATTTGAACAAATTGATCAACGAAAGGAAAGTTTTCCTTGCTGGCAGAACGAATTTGCGCCTGCATGTCCGTATCTATCATACCTGGGTAGACAGACGCCACTTTAACGGGATATGTTTTGCCCTGCTGTTCGAGACTGACGCTTTTAGAAAATGTATCTAAACCTGATTTGGCTGTACTATAACAGCTTTGTGATGGCAATAAGTATTTGGCGGATGCTGATGATATGTTCATAATCCGTTTATCTACATTCATGTTATGTGTTCGTTTAATAAAATTTGAAGACATGATCATTGGAGCCAATAAATTGATGTGAACGTTCTCCGTCATTTGTTCAGCAGAACTGAGCTCGATTGGAGCGACTGGCGCCAACATTCCGGCATTGTTGATCAAATAGATCGCCTCTACTTCTGCCTGTGGCACTGCAGAATGAATAACTTCGAAAACAGCTTCAATAAGTCCGTCAATTCCATTTACATGACTTAAATCAAAAGGAAAATAATCCAATCGGCAATTTATTGCGTTCGCATGCTCTATCAGTTGTTGGTTGGCTGTTCTAGAGATACAAAGCAAATGATGATTTTCATCCAATAGTTGTTCCGCTAAAGCTTCTCCAATCCCTCTGGAAGTTCCTGTTAGGATGAAGTATTTCATCTATATATCCTCCTTTCTAAGAACACTATCAACAGTTGCTCTCCATATACCCGGGTAATCCATCTCAAATTTCATCATCTTGCATCGGGATAGATTGTCTATGACGAGAGCAAGAATATGTGCTTTGGAGTCGAGTTGATCGAGCGATACCAGCCCAAAGTTGGCTCCCTTTTCTAACAGTTCATGAAAACCATTTAAAAAATCATGTTGAATTTGGAGTAAAGGTGCTCTGAATTGCTCTTCACGTTCGGCAAGCATCATAAATTCATTCAATACCCGTAATGTAGAATGGTGTTCCTTATCATCGCCGGGCAACATTTTCAAACCGCCTTCATACATACACGCTACAAAATCTTCTTTGCTAACCGAATGACATGTAAAGTAAGTCGCGAAAAAATGATCTTTAAATAAGTAATCAAATGTTCGGCTTATTAATTGTTCTTTTGAATCAAAATGATAGTAAATAGAAGGCTTGGTCATCCCCACCTTCTTAGCGATCATGCCTAAACTGGTTTTTTCGATTCCATATTCCGCAAACAACTCAAATGCAGCTTGCATCAAATGCGATGATGTTAATTCCTTTTTTGAGATGAAAATCCACTCCTTTCCTGTTCATTATAAATTGCAGGTTAAAAAACTGTCAATAATTTAACGATCGGTAGTTAAAATATTATTCATTTAACTTGTGTTGCTGCAACTCGCGAATCGTGGAACGAATACCTTCTTCAAATGGTGTGATCTTAATCTTCCCAATGTGCCGAATGAACTTCTCTCCACTGAGCACGACCGGCTCTGTCGTTAAATAAAGCATCTCAACGATCTCTTTCATAACCGGAACACCCATGCCAATTAAGGATAAACCTATCTTTCCGAGCGAGATAACGGGTTTGGATCTGCCGCTTGCTTTCTGAGCCAGACGTACTATTTCTTTGCCAGAGATTAGTCCAGTGCCTGGGATGTTCCAGTTTTGACCATAGGCCTCATCGTGATCGGCCAGCTCCACAATCATTACTGCCGCATCCGGCAGATAGATATATTCCCGAGGGACATGCATATTGCCTACGAAAAAGGCCAACTTTCCAGCAGCGATTGCTTCTAATGTAGAACCCAGATATGATGCATCGTTTGCAGTGGGACCATAATAATCCGGCAACCTGACAATACTCACTTTCGTGTTATTCCATTTGTCCGCAAACAACATATGCTCAAAAGCGAGTCTCGTCTTCCCCTTTCTCGTATGCGGCTGTTTTGGATGATCTTCGCTCACCCGATCTGTCTGTGCCTTACCGTATGGATAAATACCGTCGATCGCTACCACTTTGATTCGGAGCTGGCGGGCTGCCTCCATAACGGATTCGCCTAAAGGGATCAGTTTGCTCTCCATTTCATGGTATAGAACATTGGCACAATGGAATAAAACCTCCGTATCCTTCGCTGCTGCTACAATGTCATCCGGCCGAAAAGCATCCCCTATAGCAATTGACAAGAGGCTAGGGTTTCCTAACTTTGCCGCCAGTTTCTCCAGCTTCTGCCGCGAACGTCCAAAAGCAATCGTAGCAATTCCTCTTTTCACTAACTCCTCCGTAATCGCCGCTCCAGTTCCACCCGTCGCTCCAACAACTATTGCGTTTTTCATTATTACCATCTCCCGAACAATTAGTGATTGATCAATAACTAAACTATACTCACAAGTTATTGATTGGTCAATAACTAATTTGATGATCGATCACTTACATTGCAAAAAGAGCCGCATCGGATAACTGCCGATACGACTCTTTGAAGATTGCTATTTTTTGGAGTATACAATTTTTTTAATACTGCAGGAAGAGAGAAAAAAGCAATCCGAGAGCTGGTCAATGGTCTCCCCAGCAGAAAATCGATGACGGATCTCCTCATTGCGTCGAATCAGATTCATTCTGCCTCCAGACGCTTCTCCCCATTTTTTGCGTATCCCTTTAGGCTTCGGAATATACACCATCTCACCGTGTACATACTTCTGCATTTCTTTCAACAACGCTTCCGGGAAAACAAGATCAGCTTTTACATATTTCATATTTGCTCCGCTCCTTAAAATAATAGTTCTTTTTAAGGGAGCAAAGCCTTTGCTATAAACAATTCAATGATCCTGTCATGTTATGGCGGAAAAAAATCAATTAAGCTCTATGCAAACAACCGCCGTTGTTTATAGTAAAGACTTTGCATAGAGCGGCTTTCTAATCTATTCTCAACTTTTTTCATGGGAACTTCCCCCCTTCTCTAGTTGCTATACCCAGTTATTAGGTGATGTTATTCGTATATTCGCTACTTTATTCCAAATACCTTCTCATCTTTCAACTTCCCCATACAATTGACCGCAAGCGGCTCCAATATCCGATCCGAATTGCGTTCGAACTGTCACATTGATTCCTTTGGACTTCAGCACTTGAACGAAAGTCATCAGTCGGTTCCGATCCGATTGTTCATATCGCTCAGAGGTCTCATCGGTCGAATTATAAGGAATCAAGTTCACATGATACAGATGCTCCCACAAGCCTCTACCCCGCAACAAAGCGGCAACCGCTTCGGCATGTTCTAGCGAATCATTAGTTCCTCTAAGCATAATATAAGCAATATACACCTTCCTCCCCGTATGCTGGATATGACGATCTAACGCCTTCATGACCTCTTGCAGCGGGAAACGGTCATTGATTGGCATCAATTCGCTTCTCTGTTCGTCAAATGGAGAATGTAACGAAAAGGTTAGATTCACTTGCGGATACTCTTCCATCAGCCTATACATTCCGGGCAGTATGCCGATGGTAGAAACCGTTATTCTTCGATGCCCCAATCCGAATAGCTGGGGGTCGGTCAATAGGGACAATGCATCGAATAAATGAGGATTTGCAAGCGCCTCGCCCATTCCCATGAAAGAGACACTGTCTAAAGCATGACCTTTCATGTGAAAATGAAGCAGCTGATCCGTTATTTCGTCTGCTGTTAAATTTCGTTTCAAGCCAATTGTACCTGTTGCGCAAAAACGGCAGCGAAAGCCACAGCCGCATTGAGACGAAATACAATACGATTCCCAACCTCGCTTATAGCGCAATCGAACGGCCTCCACCCGTTCTCCGCCTGCTACAGCAAACAGAATTTTGCTTACTTGCGAGGATTGTTTCTCCAATACAGGTGTGACGCTGCTTACTGAATTTCCGAGTTCTTGAATCAGCTTATCTCGCAGCGATTGGGGCAGCATCTTCATTTGTTCAAATTCACGAATTCTATGCTGAAAGATCGCGGTCGTGATCTGACGATATCTATAGCTTGGCTGTTTCATTCCTAATATGATTTGTTGAATCTTCTCATATTTCGAAGTTTGTTTCATTCTTTTCTCCTTTTAAGCACGGAGAAAAACGCAAAAAAGCACCCAGGCCGCCGGTGCTTTTTCGCGCTTTACGTTAACCAAGCTATATTGAACTACACTACACGATAATTGATATACCGCAAAGTGAGTTTAATCTATAGGAGGATAACGTTCCGGTAGCTGCTTCGTTGTTATTTTTGTGAACCATGCCGGTATTCAAGTGCAATGACAGGTCCACATTAACATCTACAACCTCAAGCATCCCGTACACCCTCCTTCAACTTCCGCGAATTTTTAATTAAAGCTCAATAATCTTTGTAGCGACGTTCTGGCAAAACTCCCGGTCATGCTCGACAAATAGAATCGTTGGCTTATATTCAAGTAATAGCTCTTCAATCTGCATCCGTGAGATCACATCAATGAAATTAAGCGGCTCATCCCAAATTTGCAAATGAACCTTCTCGCATAGACTTTTTGCAAGCAGCACTTTCTTCTTTTGACCGCCGCTATAAGCGGAAATGTCCTTTTCGAATTGAACTCTGGAAAAATCCAGCTTCCTCAAGATCGATTTAAAAAGACTTTCGTCAATGTCGTTCTCTCTCGCGTAGTCCGTAAGATTTCCTTGTAAATGTGATGTATCTTGTGAGACATAGGAAATTTTAAGCTGGCTGCCCTTTCGGAAAGTGCCCGTATAGTCGATATTCTCTCCGCATATCAATTTGATGAGGCTTGATTTCCCGGATCCGTTTTTACCCGAGAGCGCAATACGATCGCCCTGTTCAATCGTGAAGCTAACCGGCGGGCAAACCTGCTTCTCACCGTAATAGATCGATACATTCTCGAGCTCTGCAAGCTGATGTTTATGATAAACAAGCTGGGAGATTTTCAAGCTCTCGGCGCTTTCAATATTTTTGAGAAGTGCAGACTTCTCCTCCATCGCAGAATGTTGCCTTTGCTCAATCGATTTGGAGCGTTTCATCATTTTTGCAGCCTTATGGCCGATGTATCCTTTATCCACCTTGGAACCGGAGTTTCTCGTTCCGTTTTTCGTTTTCTCCACTTCATGCGACCAGCTGTTCGTTCGTTTGGACGCTTCCGACAACCGCTTCACATCTTTCCGAAGCTTCTCGTTTTCTGCGAGCTCGAAGTCGTCCTGCCGCTGTTTGTTTTCCCACCACTCGGAGAAATTTCCGCTTTGAATTTCTACATTCGTTTTATTGATGGACAAAATGTGGTCGACGCAGTTGTCGAGAAACGCCCGGTCATGGGACACAAGAATAAATCCGCTTTTGCTGTTCAGATACTCGCTGACCAACTGCCTCGCTTCCATGTCCAGATGATTCGTTGGCTCATCAATCAGCAGAAAGCTATTTTCCTTGAGAAAGAGGGCCGCCAACAATACTTTCGTCTGCTCCCCGTTGGATAAAGAACCGAAGGGCCGATAGAGCACATCCTCCGATACCTTAAGCAGCGAAAGCTCCCGCATCAGCTCCCAATGCACATAATCGGGATAAATGGCATCAACGATGTCTATCGTATTCTCTTCCTTGTTCTCCACCTGGAAAGGAAAATACTCGAAGCTGACCTTCGCCGAAATCGAACCGCTGTATTCATATTTGCCTAAGAGCAGATTCAGGAATGTCGTTTTCCCTCTGCCGTTACGGCCTGTAAAACCAAGCTTCCAATCGGTATCGATTTGGAAACTAACCTTTTCAAAAATGTTATCGTAGCTGCCGTCATAAGCAAACGTCAAATTCGTTACATTGATTAATGACATGGAACATAACCTCCTGTATCAAAAAAATAAGAGCCACAAGAAAGTTACCTTCCCGTGGCTCAAATAAATACAGCAAACCCTACCCTGGTGTGGACAGAGTAAAGTAAGGCTATCCCGTTTGAGTGAAAAGAATAAGTAACTTTCTTGCATATGTCAATAAAGAATAAAACAAGCGTGAAACAAGCGCGAAGAATGCTTCCGCTTTAACTGTTTTATTGTTTAATATCGATAGCAAGAAATCCTACATTATTCCATTCAACTCCTCAGTTTTAAATTAGAGGTATCATATCATATGTTTTTTATGAATTCAACCCGTTACTCTGTACGAAACGATCATCGCTGCGGTAAGCAAAAGTAAGATAACGTTAAGATAGAATTCGATCGCAGATAATATTCCGCTGCTATACTATTCATAAAAGGCTGCATGAATGAACTGGGGGACTCGTTATGGTCGAATGGATTCAGCAAGCGGAAGGCATATGGCAGTACATTGTATTATTCTTATTAGCAGCAGCACCATGGCTCGATGTTTTTGTCGTTGTACCGTTAGGAATCGTTGCGAAAATGCCGCCTGTTGCCGTGGCAGTTACTGGTTTTGCGGGCAATTTTCTGATGACTTTACTGATTGGCATTTTCTTTAAACATTTTCTAAGCTGGAGAGAAAAGCGGAAATTGAAGAAAGGCATTAAGGCCCCATCGAAAAAAGAAACCCGTGCCCGCCAAGTATGGGAACGTTACGGTCTTCCCGGCTTGGCCTTGCTGGCGCCCGTTATTCTCGGTACCGATATCGCAACGTTATTGGCGCTGTCTTTCGGCTCATCGCGAGTTCGCGTCATTCAATGGATGGCGGTTAGCCTTGCCGTATGGACCATTGTGATGACTCTTGGCTCTGTATACGGGTTTAGTTATATGAAATGGATCTAATATAAACGAGGACAGAATGTGAGATCGAATCATCCGCATGCGGGTTGCTCGGTCTCTTTTTTTATTCAATCTAGATCAAGCTGAAACAGCAGAGAGTCTCTATCCGGATAAGCATAGCTAACAGGAAGCTCCTCTTTCGCTATTTCCTTAAAACCATTTTTCTTGTAAAACCGGTGTGACCTTGCGGCTACCGACGGCGAATCCAGCAGGATCGTCCTTGCCCCGTGATCTGCCGCAAATTGAAGCAAAGTATCATATAACGCTTTGCCGATTCCGATCTCCTTGCCGCGATAGTCCTCGTGTACGAAAAACTTCTTCAATACGTACACCTCATCTGTTTTCTTCATCAGTCCAATTGAACCGACAAGCTGTTGATCCGCTAACGCTATCCAGAAACCGCCACCTGCATTCAAATAATGCTCTCTGATATCGACAATATCGATCTGTTCCTCAATCGTTATTCCCAGCCCTTGCTCGCCATTCTGAACACTCAGAATAAATTGAATCACTTCTGACTTATATTGTTCGTCGTAGCTTTGTATCATTCCAATCTTCCTCCCGCTTGTTTTTTGTTCAGTGTAATTACTCATTCAACGATACAAAACAATTATCTATTCGTAAAATTGAAATATTCGAAATGATGTATCGATTTTTATGATATTATGGAGATGATCACGAAGAAAGCGGTGGAAGCATGGAAATTCGTCATTTCATCACGTTGAAAAAAATTATTGAATACGGCAGTTTTAGCCTTGCCGCAGAACATATGGGCTACACCCAATCAACTGTTACTTCGCATATTCAGGCGCTTGAATCGCATTTGAATACGCCGGTGTTCGACCGCATCGGACGCAGGGTTCAGTTAACCGAAGCGGGAAAGAAGCTTCTTCAGTACGCGGATGAAATATTGAAAACCTATGAGAAAATAGAACATATTACAGAGTCAAATGGCACTGTTACAGGCGAGCTTAAAATTGCAGCGCCGGAGTCGCTAACCGTCTATCGATTAGAGCCCATCCTGAAAGAATACCGCTCAGCCTTCCCTCATGTTCGCGTTAAATTAAGCAATGCGACTTGCGGCGATAACAAAAAAGCGCTTCTAAGCGGTGAAGCCGATATCGCCTTTATGATGTGGCCGGAACTGACGGAGGAGGATCTTATCGTTACTCCCTTGTCGGAAGAACCCATTGTATTAGTGGGGAGCATTGAGCATCCTTTGAACTTGTTAACGGAGCGCAGCCACCCTAACCGTCTGGACGATTGCTTGATTGCAAATGAGAAGGATTGCAGCTATCGAACGTTGTTTGAGGCTTATCTAAGGCAAAGAAATCTGCATCCAACACACATTATGGAGCTGTGGAGCATTGAAGCGATTAAACGCTGCGTAAGCAGCGGACTAGGTATTGCTTATTTGCCCCTCATTTGTGTGGAGGAGGAACTAAAGAACAATCAATTAAAAACAATTGCTTATGAAGGAACGATTCCTAAAATTTACTCACATATGGTTCATCACAAGAATAAATGGCTTTCACCGGCGCTCTCCGGTTTTATTCAATTGACCAAGAAGCATGCTCAGACCTGGGCGACCACCAGCATGGATTAAGTAAGAACATAGCAAAAGGCCGCGTCCCATGACGCGGCCTTTTGTTGTGCCCTTCTCCTATTCAAATATAGGTTCATTTCCAAATAAATCGGATTCCATTATTCTTCTGTAATAAATCGTTTGCCGAGCAGCCACATTGCGCTGCTTAAGACGAAGAAATAGAGAGGCATCGTCATTAATGACCCGTTATGAAGAGTGCTCATCCCCCATGTCGTCAGGCTAACGAGCAAGTAATAGCCTAAGCTGAAAATGGCGCCCGCTGTCCCCGCAACATCATGGAAACGGACAAGCGCGAGGCTCAAGCAATTGGGCAAAGCGATGCCCGCACCCATCAGCATTACGAAAACACTCATTAACATACATCCCATGATAATTACAGGGGGCAATACGAAGAGACCACTCGCAATCGTTAATAATAAGGCTCCAATGGTCATGACCAAACAACCAATATGAATTATCTTTTCCGGTGTATGAATAGGCAGCAGTTTTCTTGAAAACATGGCTCCGATAACCGAAGCTGCTGCTACAACTATACCCATGAAACCATAAACGCCCGGCGATAATTGAAAGTGTTCGATAAATATAAACGGAGCCTCCGCATAATAGCTGAACAGAATTCCGTTAATACCGCCGATCAGCAATCCAAATACGAGCACACGCGGCAGTGAAGCCATTTTTCGAACAATGGGTAAAATAGCTGCCTTCTGCCGTTTGGAAACTTCCGTCGTCTCGGGCAGTTTAATATAAGCATAAATAAACAATAAGGCGCTCATCATGACCAACGTCATGAAAACGGCCCTAAAGCCAAATGCTTGATCCACCCATCCGCCAAGAAGCGGACCTACGGCCGGAGTAAAAGCGATGACAGCGGAAATTTGAGCAAACATCGCATGGCGCTTCGCTCCCGATACGCTTTCCCGAAGAATCGTCTGCGTAATAATGGAGCCTGTTGCCGCTCCAAACGCTTGAATGAACCGGCTCGCCAGCAATAGTTGAATCGAATCCGCGTAATAACACATTACGCTTCCGATGCCATAGATCAGCAGGCCGCCCAGCATCGCATTTCTTCGTCCGATATAATCAGATAACCATCCCCAGCAAAAAACGCCTATTGCAAATCCGATGAAATAAATGCTTAAGGTCAATTGTACCGAGCGGTTTGACGCGCCTAGCGCTTTAGAAATATCGGGTAAAGAAGGTGTATAGATCGTCTCACTAATTTGTGGAAACGCAACAAGAACAATCATTAACAGTAAAGATGGCACACCATATTTTTTCATTATATATTCGCCCTCCTAAAGGCTTACATTCTAGAAATAAATAGAATATAGCCTAGCTAGGGAAACGGGGGCATCATTATGGCAAGACGATTATAAATCATCATGATGATCATGGCCTTTCTCAATTTGGATGTAGGAGTAGGAGGGCTTGCTTGTTAGAGGCTTGTGATAAAAAACTTATTATAGCTCACATCTGACGAAACTGGCAGTAAAAAACTAGAAAACCGCTAGCACCAATAACTATAAGGGTCAGCGGGCTTTTTGAAGCAGCGTTTCTTTCATCCGCACTGACGCGCCTATCCCTGCTAATAAGGGCAGCAACGCGACCAATCCCATCGCCCAATAAATGTTGATGAAATCGGTGAGCAGTCCGGCAAGTATGGCACCAAGCGCATAACCGATATCCCGCCAAAAACGATATACGCCCATAATAGACGCGCGCATATGCGGCTGTGCAACATCGCTTATCGCTGCTTGAAGCGTCGGATAGACTAGAGCGGTTCCCAACCCGAGCAAGATCGATCCGGTAAACCACATTGGGAATGAATGAGAGAGCAGAATCCACCAGATGGCAGCCCCCTGCAGAATCATACCGCTGACAATCAATTTCTTACGTCCAACCCGATCGCTCAAATAGCCGGTGAATAATTGACAGCAGCCCCATGCGACCGGATAAGCCGCAATAATTAGACCGCTCTTCCCTACGCTCAATCCTTGCATGAGCAAAAATAGCGGAAACAATCCCCAAGCCATACCATCTTTCAAATTGGTCGCAATGCCCGCTAATGTACTGCTGGACAAATTACGGTCTTTCCATGATGCCAGCCAAAAAATTTCACGTGCCGATAGCGAAGTCTTCCCCTGCTGCACCGATTGCAGCCGAAGATGCTCCTCTGTGCTGCGAACCGTTAACGATAAGACGAGTCCGATTGCAATAAAGACAAATCCGAGCAGAAATGGTTCGGGCCGCAAGGAGTAAGAAGCGGCTACATAACCGGATAACATCGCGGCCAGCGAAAGCCCGACATACCCGGCTGCTTCATTTAAACCAATTGCAAGTCCGCGTTGATTGGCTTTGACCAAATCGATCTTCATATTAACGGTCATCGACCAGGTTAACGCTTGATTGATGCCAAGGAATACATTAGCCGCTACGATCACCCACCATTCATGCGCCACGATAACTAATAGCGGAACAAAGAAGCCGATGATCCAGCCCAAGATAAGCACTTTTTTCCGGCCTAACCGGTCTGCGATTTGTCCGGCAAAGTAATTGACGATGCCTTTGGATAATCCAAACGAAACGATAAAGGAAAGCGCGGCGCTGGTCGAGGCCAAAGCAAATTGCTTTTCCCCAACCAACGGCAGGACAGTTCGCTCTAAACCAACCATGGAGCCAACGAATAAATTGATAATCAGGAGCAGTGAAAACGTGCCGATATTTTCTTTTATCCCATGCTTAACAATAGCTTTCGCAGGAGCACTTGCCATCTTAATTGCCAGGCCTTATATCGCTATGCCCCATGTTATAAGCGCGAATCTGCTGGAATCCTGCAGGCGGTTCAGGAATTTCAAGTGTCATATGATCAACGAAGGCGTTTTCCGTCTTCAATTGAAGCGCTTGATTATACAGCTTCTCGTAGCCGATCGTCGAGGCCGGCTTCCCGCTCAAGCTTCGGCCGCATAGTGAGCCTGAATATGCGCCCGGATATATCTCTACATGGTCCGGCAATACAAGCAGCTTATCATGCAGACTCCTATAGAGCTGCGCTGCACCTTGCCTCACATCATTGGCTAGCTCCGTTCGGCCAACATCGCCAATCATTAGCGTATGGCCTGTCGCAACGAACCATGGACCCTCTCCCCTTGTTAGATCCGCTACAACGATTGAGATATGTTCGGGTGTATGGCCTGGTGTGTGCAAGATCGTAAGAACTGTGTTGCCAAGCACAATCTTATCGCCATCATCTACCGGTGTATACGTAAAATCAACCTCAACCGAACGATGCAGCAGATACGCTGCACCTGTCTTCTTAGCCAGCTCTCTTGCTCCGGAAATATGATCGGCGTGGAGATGCGTATCGATGACATAACGGATATCCATTTGCAGTCGTTTGGACTCTTGAATATAGAAGTCTACTTGATCCTCCATAGGATCAACAACTACGCCTTGCGATTGACCCCCGCAGCCAAAAAAATAAGAAATCGCGATAGGATCGCGGTGTAAATACTGTCGGAATATCATGAAGGGACCCTCCTAAAAAGTTTTGCGAAGCAAAACTTGCTTCGAAAGCATCAACTTAATTTTTGCGAAGCAAAAATCACTTCGAAAGCATATGCCTAAGTTTTGCGAAGCAAAAATTACTTCGAAAGCATCAACTTAATTTTTGTGAAGCAAAAATTACTTCGAAAGCATCAACACTACTCAATTCTCCGAGATGGCCTTTTCTAGTAGCAGCAAAGCTTCGTCCAGCTCTTCTTTCTTCGTGTAACGTCCCACGCTGAAACGGATTGCTCCGCGGGCCGTCGACTCGTCAACCTGCATCGCCTTGAGCACAGGTGATATAGTTGTCAGTCCGGCATGGCAGGCTGATCCGGTGGACGCGGCTACTTGAGGGATTTTGCTCAATATATTATTGCCGTCATATCCGACGAAGCTTACATTCACGGTGTTCGGCAATCGATTGACCGGCGAGCCGTTCAACTGTACCAAGCTTCCGAATCGGGCATACAACTGCTCCAGCAAATATTGCCCTAAGATTTGAAGGCTTTGACCCTCCTGAGCTTGCATGGCCAGTTCGGCCGCTTTCCCCAGCGCCACTATGTAGGGCACATTCTCCGTTCCTGCTCGCATACCGCGTTCATGACCAGCTCCGTGAGTAAATGACTCTATCAGAGTGCCTCTGCGTACATATAAAGCGCCAATTCCTTTCGGTGCATACAATTTATGTCCGGCTACTGACAACAAATCTACACCAAGCTCATCGACATGAACCGGAATTTTCCCCGCAGATTGTGCTGCATCCGTGTGGAATACAATATTGTGCTTGGCAGCAATTTGAGCGATATCACGAAGCGGTTGAATAGAGCCTACTTCATTGTTCGCATGCATGACCGTTATGAGAATGGTCTGATCGGTAATGGCAGCTTCGATCGCTTCAGGCGACACGCATCCCGTCTCGTCCACTTCTACATAGGTAACTTCCGCTCCCAAACGCTCTAGAAAGGAACAAGGATTGAGGATAGCCGGATGCTCTACGGTTGTTGTGATGATGTGATTTCCTTTTTCTTTTAGAGCATAATAAACGCCCTTCAAAGCATGATTGTTGGATTCACTGCCCCCGCTTGTAAAAACAATCTCGTCTGGATCACAATTCAGCAATGCAGCAACGTTGGCTCGCGCCGTTTGGATCGCTTCCTTAACACCTGCTGAAGCCCAATGGCTGGAGGAAGGATTGCCGTAGCTTCCTTTCAAATAGGGATACATCGCATCGACAACCTCAGGTGCAATCGGCGTGCTTGCGTTGTAGTCCAAATAGATTTGCCTCATTCCGTTCTGCCTCCCTTATACTGCTCCCACTCCAGAATTCCCTCTTCAATGCGAAATGCATGATAGCCATATTCCTGTAAAAACTGGACGGCCTGCGTCGCGTATATACAATACGGTCCTCTGCAATAGGCTACGATTTCTCTTTCTTTGGGCAGAGCAGCAAATTGAGCTTCCAATTCATCGATTGGAATCGATAGCGCTCCTGGAATATGAGCCGTTTGAAACTCATCTTTCGGACGAACGTCCAGCAGAACAACTTCGTTGCTGTTCATTTTGGAGACAAGCTCCTCTATCGTCAGCGTTTGAATGTCAGAGAAGTTTTGCTGATATTCCTTTTTAATTTGCTGCACGTCCGTTAATTGCACTTCACCTATGTTCCATAATGAGAGTAAGAACTCTGCGATTTGGGGATTCGCAAGCTCGTAGAACACATAATTTCCCTGCTTATGATATTTCACTAATCGCGATTCCGAAAGCACTTGAAGATGTTTGGACACGTTCGCGATGCTTGTATTCGTACTGGATGCCAGACGCTCCACCGCTTTAGGTCCTTGAGACAGTAGATGAAGAATTTCGAGTCGTTTCTCACTAGACATGCTTTTACCGATTCGTGCGAACTGACGGTATAAACTGTCTTTAAATTCACGGCTTAGTTGTTGTAGATCCGTCATAAAGCCAGCACCTCTATTCAACTTATTAGTTGAATAGTAAAACAGTGAGATATAAAAGTCAATCTATTTCACCGTAAAACAAAAAAAGGCTGCCTCCTGCGAGGCAACCTTCTAGAGTGATCAAACTGAGAATCTGCATGACTACAGAGTCAACTGGTGCAGCACTAGCTTCTCAAGCTGCTTGATGGCATCATCCACGCTGGATGCCTGAATAACTGAGCTAACCTCTTCATTATGTTCCCCAGAAGAATGCGTGTACTTGGGATCATAGTAATAGTTAAGCAGCATTTCCACAGCAGCATGATATTTTTCGCTTAATAGACATGATTCAATCTCTGCCGCAATCGGCGTATGGATGCGAGATTTAATAAGCCGAAACGAATCGATACATTCATCGATATGCTCCCATGGCTTATAGTCCTCTATAATCTGTACGATTCGAGCTTCGAGAGGCAAATCCAGACGAATGTGATGCGCTTTCGCACGTACATTCATCATAAGCTCAGGAACCGTAATTTTACCTATTCGGCGGCCTTCAGCTTCAAACATAACATAAGGAGAGCGGCTACTTGCCTGCAAATCTTGAAGCAGCAGCGCATCAAACATTTTCTGGTTATGGGCGTTCAAACCAATTCCGCCAAAAATCGAACCCCTGTGGCCGGCATAGCCTTCCAAATCCAATACCGGATGGCCGTTATCTTTCATTTTCCGCAAAATTGCGGTTTTACCGCTTCCCGTATTTCCATGGAGCACAAATGCTTGCGGTTCAAAATGCAGCTGTTGCAATTGCTCCACAACATATTGCCGGTAAGCCCGATACCCGCCGGATATCCGGTAAACACGTATGCCCATCAGCGATAATACTGTCGCTGTCGTTTTGCTTCGCATACCCCCGCGCCAACAAAAAACCGCCTTATTATCGGCTATTTCAGCAAATTTTTTAATGAAAGCAGGAAGCTTGGCAGATACAATCTCCAAACCTCTCTCTTTTGCAGCTGACACGCTAACTTGCTTATAAAGCGTCCCAATCTCCGCTCTCTCCTGATCATTGAATATGGGAATATTGAGACTGCCCGGGATCGATGCTTCTGCATACTCAGAAGGAGATCTAACGTCGATCAGGACAAGCTCCTTCCGGCTTCGAAGCTCCGAGCATTCTTCGACTGTAATATCTTGAAACATATTCTTATGCTCCTTAATAGATGAAGTTACACGACTCTAATCTGTCCTGCATGCGCCGAGGTTGCTTCTCCGATAATATTCGCCTCGACTCCGGCTTGTTGAAGCTCGCCAAGCATCGATTCAGCCTGTTCCGCAGCAACGGCAATTAACAAACCGCCAGAGGTTACAGCATCACAAAGAATCCATTGATCGATCTGATCCATTGCGGCAGGAAAAGTTACATCTTGCTCAATATGTTTAAAGTTATTTTTTGTCCCGCCCGGTACGCATCCGGACTCCGCAAGCTCTCGGACACGCGGCAGCTTTGGCACGGACTCATTGACTATGACGATTCCGACTCCGCTTCCTTTTGCCATTTCCAGAGCATGTCCCATCAAACCAAAACCGGTCACATCCGTACAAGCATGAGCGTCATACCGGTTCATAATTTCAGCTGAGGTTTTATTCAAAGCAGCCATTACATTGGTAACCCTCTTCACTTCTTCCTCACTCAACAACTCTTTCTTGATAGAGGTCGTCATAATGCCAACGCCGATTGGTTTTGTCAGAATGAGCTTGTCTCCCGGTTGAGCACCTGCATTGGTTTTCACTCGATCCGGATGAATAAGGCCTGTAACAGCCAGACCAAACTTTGGCTCTTTATCATCAATCGAATGGCCGCCTACAAGAGTGGCGCCAGCTTCTTTCACTTTATCGGCGGCACCGCGTAAAATGTCGGTCAAGATGCTTTTATCCAATGTAGCAATCGGGAATGCCACAATATTTAACACCGTTAATGGCTTTCCTCCCATCGCATAGATGTCGCTGATCGCGTTTGCCGCCGCAATTTGTCCGAAAGAATACGGGTCATCCACAATTGGCGTAAAAAAATCGACCGTTTGAACGAGAGCCGTATCGTCGCTTATGCGAAAAACACCTGCATCATCGCTCGTTTCAATACCGACAAGCAAATCGGGATTTCGCTCTACTGGCGGCAGACCTGCTATTACCTGTTTAAGATCGGCAGGACCGATTTTACAGCCGCAGCCTCCCTTGCTGGATAATGACGTTAATTTAATGGAATGATTAGCATTCATCTTTGTCCATCCCTCTCTCACCTAGCTATTGTACTCTATATCGAAATCGTACCTGATGCACGCTGGGAACGCAAACAAAACGGCCGATCACCGGGAAAATAACGGGATGCGGCCGCTGCTGGACGATAGCTTTATTGTACCTATCTATGGATTAACGGATGAATGCTCCGCAGTCTCTTCTTTGAAATCAAGCGATTCGATCTGTTTAAGCTTCCGCTGTCTTAGCTTTTTACGTATAAACAGAAAGAGAAGGATGAGCGGAACGCCGATTACGAGCAAATATAAGGATACATTCTTCACCATATGTTCAGCCGAACGGCCGTAAACATAGAACAATATACCAATCGAATAAAACTTAACGGCTCTGCCTATAGAGGCAAAAGCCAGCAGCTTCCATAGCGGAAATCGGAGCGAGCCCGAGATGATCGTGAATACTTTAAACGGAATTGGCGTGAAGGAACCGATCAGGATGGCGGCCTCCCCATTCTTTTGAAACAGATTCATTGCTTTGTCGACCCAGTCCTTCTTGAGCAATTTGTTCAGCACAGAGCTTCCGATCATTCGCCCGATGAAGTAGCCAACCGGTGTACCTAACAAACATGCAAAAAAACCTGCTGTTGCAATCCAAAGCGCATTAGATGGGTTAAGCATGCTGAGCGGGAGCTGCAAAAAAAGGGCAGGAATCGGGAAGATTATAGCATCCATGAAAGAATGAATGAACAGTCCTAGTGTTCCAAACTCTGCTAGATAATCGATTATTTTTTGTAACATATACGCCTCTCTTCATGATGACTTTACCCGCAAGGAGCATGTACAAGCCAGTCCCTGCGGGTGTTATTCTAGATTTAGCTTGCTTACAGTCTGCAGCCGCCTCCATCAACCATTAACGTTTGTCCCGTTATATAGTCAGAATCTTGGCTGGCGAAAAACACGACTGCCCGTCCAATATCTTGTTCGACGTCCCCTACCCGGCGCATCGGAATTTTAGACAACGTCTCTTGGAAATGTTCGGGCATATGCTCTGCCCACATTTGAACGCCCGGCGAATTGGCAAACGGACAAATGACATTCACTTTCACGCCATATGGACCAAACTCATTAGCTGCGACCCGCGATAGACCACGAACTGCTTCCTTGGCTGCTGCATAGGCTGCCTGATTCAAATCACCAGTGATGCCGGCTCCCGATGCAAAGTTAATAATATGTCCCTTTGTTTTTTTCAAATAAGGGAGTGCATGTTGCATCAAGTAAAAGGTTGGGAAAAACCCTGTTTTAAAAGGCATTTCCAAATCTTCAGGAGTCAATTCTTCAAATGGCTTTACTCTTGAAGCTTGTGCATTGTTGACGAGAATATCGATTTGGCCAAATGTAAATGCCGTATGACTTATAATTGGAGAAAGGGTTTGAAAATCAGCTAAATCTGCGTGAATGAAAATGGAATCTGGCGAGATCTCTTGCAATTCTGCTATAGCTCTTTCCCCTGCCTCTTTGTTGTAATCCACGATTACAACCTTCGCGCCTTCTTTAACAAATGCTTTTGCAATGCCATTTCCCACGCCTGATGCTCCGCCTGTAATGATGGCTACTTTATTTGCTAGTTTTGTCATCATAATCACCTCAACCTATATTTTTGTAAATCTAACCCTATATGAAATTCCGATCCGCTATTAATGCATAACAGGCCGGGTTTGCCCGTCTTCTGCGCCCTCTTCCGGCGCTTTGGTCCGTTTTACGAATATGCCTAGTACGAGTGCAATAAGCGCGATATAAAAAGCGACTTGGAATGCCCCTTGCATTCCGGCTACCAGCCCTTGCACCGCTTCTTCAGGTGCTGTTGGATTCGATGAAGCTTCTAAATAAGATTTGGTGCCGTTTGAGAAAATACTAATGAATAAGGCCATCCCAATTGCTCCTGAAACCTGCTGCATCGTGTTCATAATCGCTTTCCCGTGCGGATAAAGATGCCTTGGCAGCTGGTTCAGCCCTGTCGTCTGAGCAGGCATCATTATCATGGAAATCCCAATCATCAGAATAACGTGCAGCGCAATTAATGTCCCTTTGCTCGTCTCAAGCCCTATCCCGGAGATCAGATAAAGGGAAATAGCAGTAATGATGAGTCCCGGTACGATAAGCACTCTTGGACCAAATTTGTCGAAAAGCTTGCCCGAAATAGGCGACATAATGCCGTTCACGATACCTCCTGGCATCAACGTCAGTCCTGCTGAGAATGCGGTTAGCATCAAAGCCTTTTGCATATACAGCGGCAAAATCAGTGTCGTCGAGAACAGGGTCATCGTCATGACGATCATAAGAATCGCCGTCAGCGCGAACATCGGATATTTGAACACTCGCAAATCCATCATCGGTTGTTTGGAACTCAGCTGGCGCCAAACGAATAGCAAAAGCGCTGCTCCACCCGCAGCAATGGACCAAAGCACATCATGCTCCGACCAGGAAACCTCGCCGGCTTTACTGAAGCCATAGACGATTCCGCCGAACCCGATGGTTGATAAAAGAATCGATAGCACATCAACCTTCGGCTTAGTTATGTCCGATACGTTTCTTAAATAGAGAAATCCGAACACAAGCGATACGACAACCAACGGTATGACGAGGAAAAACAGCCAATGCCAGCTTAATGAATCAATAATGAGTCCGGACAAGGTTGGTCCGATAGCGGGTCCGAACATTAACACGAGTCCAATCATGCCCATTGCCGCTCCCCGATTATTCGGCGGAAAAATAATTAGAATCGTATTCATCATTACGGGGATCAGCAATCCGGTACCCGCTGCTTGTACAATTCGTCCTACTAATAAAAGCTCGAAAGAATTGGAAAAGCCGCATATTATGGTGCCGACCAGAAACAGCAGCATAGCAGATAAGAACATCTGCCTTGTCGTGAACCATTGCTGCAGCAAAGCCGTTACCGGCACGAGTATGCCAATGACCAGCATATAGACGGTTGACAGCCATTGAATGGTAGACGTCTCGACGCCAAATTGATTCATTAAATCAGGAAATGCGATGCCTAGCAACGTCTCGTTCAAAATCGCGACAAAAGCACCGATAATTAAAGCGGTAATGATGGGCCCTCGTTTGATGGTGCTTAAATCTGCATTACTTTGTTTACTCTCTGCTGCGATCACTTTTTACCTCCCACCTGATGTCTTCCCTGCACCCCTAGTATACAAATGTTTATTTACTCATAAAAAGAGCTAATTATTTGTGGATTAACAATTCAAATTGTATAATCGGAATAACAGATTCACTTATCCCACTTGTATAGGAGAAAACAATTATGGAGCTACAGCAGTTGAAATATTTTGCCGAAGTCGCTAATCAATTGCATTTCGGCCGCGCTGCCGAGCGTCTTCATGCTTCCCAGCAGACGGTCAGCCATCAGATTGGATTGCTGGAGGCCGAGCTCAATCTTAAATTATTCAAACGTACAACGCGCAAAGTGGAGTTAACGCTGGCGGGTGAAGCGCTGCTGGAAGAAGTTCTGCTTGTCTTCAAGCATCTGCAGCGAGGTGTGGACGAGGCGATTCGGGCGGAAGGCGGAAGAAGAGGTAAATTGACGATCGGATATTTCGGAATTATGTTGTACAGCATTTTACCAAGTGTGGTTCGTCTCTATCGCGAGCGATATCCTGATGTTGAAATCGTTATGCAGGAGATGGATTCACTTCTGCTGGAGGAAAAGCTGCTTCAAGGGGAAATCGATATCGGTTTTTCCGTCTACTTAAATGATAAGCATAGCGAGCAAAGTATGAACTGGCTCCCCTACTCCTTAGAGCCTATCGTTATCGCCTTGCCGAAACATCATCATTTGGCAGCGAAAAGCGAAATACATCTATCCGATTTGGCCAAGGAGCCTTTTATCGTGTTGAACCGGAACGATTCACCGATGCTGTTTGACTCCTTCGTTCTGTTTTGCCGGCAAGCTGGCTTCAGTCCCAATATCGTTCAGGAAGCAGCCAGCGACCAAGCTGTCATTGGACTCGTTGCCGCCGGAGTTGGCGTTGCGTTTGTACTGAACTGCATGAGCAAACTATTCGAGAATGATATCAGCTATGTCCCGCTCGCAGAGCCAATGTTTGAAATCGAATTGGCGATCTGCTGGCTCCATAGCAACCAGACCGCACAGGTCGAGCAATTTGTAGATGTGGTGAAGCAATTTTCGTAAACCATAATAAAAAGCCGCGTTATGCGGCTTTTAGAGGTTATCGAAGTATACATTTCCTCTCCTTGATTTGTTCAGTCAAGTTTATCGATTTCCACCCTTACAATCGTTTTCCATGTTTCAGGCAGATGACACTGCATAGCGGGTGTCAAATAAATTTCTCTTCGGTTGCCTTTGATTCGATATCCTTGCTCTTCCGTATAATTTTCTATTTCTTGTAGAGTTAACAGTGTATCCTGGTAATGTCCAACATGAAGTTTCTGAGCACTGATCGTGGAATCTTCTACTACAAACTTGGTCTTAGGTACTGTTTGTCCACGTAAATTCTTCTCAACATTTGCCCTTGCCTCTTCGTAAATTTCCGAAGTGATACAATCTGGAACTTGCATCATATGAGTAATGTTATATTTATCATCATCATTAATACTATGCCAAATAATCTCAGTCGGCATTAACTTAAACTTATATCCAATTGATTTTTTTGTAATTTGTTTTAACTGGTTCACTATTTTCCATACAATCCACTGTTCATCTAATGGTTCTGGGCGTCCAGCCCAGTTCATATGAAAAGTTGTGCTCATTTCCTGGGTTACATATTGCATCTTAGGAACACGCAAAATTTGAACGGGTCCAGGTTTCACAGAGTAAATATCGGGATAAATCTTACGATTATCATGAGTGATAATTTGAGCAGTTTCCAATAGGATTACCTCCTACAAAGTGGTTTCGTATTAACTGTTATTATAAAGCATTCAAGGTATTTATGTAAGACATTTCCATTGGATATTTCCCATCAAAAAACATATATAAAATTAAAATATCCATAATAAAAAGCCGCATTATGCGGCTTTCTAAGCTAAATACGTAATTTTAGAAGCAATCGCTGTTCTCTGCTTTGCCATGGGAACATCCTCAGGGTAGCCGACTCCCAATATGCCGATTACATCATATCCATCCTGGACGCCTAGAATGCTGCGATTATGTGGCAATGCGCCTAATGATGCCCAATATACGCCGGCACCCGCTTCATGCGCAGCTAATAAGAAATTCTGAACGAAACAAGCAGCAGCCATAACATTCTCGTCGCGTTCGAATGAACTGTTCGCAGGTTTCGACAATACTGTAAGAACGACAGGCGCCCCTCCAAAATTCGTTTTGTGATTTAATTTCGCCCGCGTCTCTACTCCGACGAACAGCAGCTCCCAAGGCTCATTCAACCGATGGTTGGGAGCATAACTGGCAGCTTCCAGCCAGCTCATGACGTCGTCTTCACTAACGGGATCAGACTTAAACTGCTTAATACTTCTGCGTTTCTTAATTGCATTAATTATCATCATTAGCTAATACCCCTTTCCCGTTCTCGCCTTCGTTCTCATCTGACTCCTCTGAAGATGCCTCTTGCAATTGAAACAGATGGATAAACTCCTCCATAATCGTTTCTGTTGCTTTTAACTCCCCGCTAATAACCGGTTTAATCGATTCAAACTGCGGATCATTCAATTGACGCTGTAAAGTCGTACGTTTAACCACGAGCGTATCCAAAAATGCGATAGCTCTGCCTCGGCGAAACGTTTGAGCGCTTTTGTGATGATGGCGTCCATGATCCCGGTGCTCCCCGTGATCTCTGTGCCCGCGATTGCCTCTGTGTCCCTGTCCTTCACGCATATGTGTTCCTCCTTTAAGATCGTATACATTTGTATACGCCAATGTTTATGTATACAAATGTATACGAAGTGAATCATTCCTGTCAACTTTTATTTAGAAAACGATTAGAGACAATATCACCTATACAAAAAAAGGCTAACCGAGAAAAAGATCGGTTAGCCTTGAATCCTATTAACGAATGATAAGTTCATATTCTTTGTCGTTCATGGAGATGACAGCTTTAAGCGGTGACGTTCCCGTCTCTACCTCAGTCGGCACCTCTGCCAGATAGAGCAATGTCGCGGTTTTGAGAGGTTCAATTGATGTAATATTCGTGTAAGTGAAATCTGCTCCGCCTTGATCTTCAATGGTTGAGAATGTATTGTACTCATACTTGTCATTATATTTAACCGTAACGTCGGCAAACCTGTCAGCACTTTTACCACTCTCTAACAAGCTTTTAAGCTTAATCGTTATTGCCAAATATGTCGTATCAGGCTCTTTAGCCTCGTAATACGTGTAGAAGGTTCCAGGCTTGGAGGGCTTCACTATTTTAGCAAACTTTGTTCCAGTAACCGTAAATTCAGCAAAATCCGCTATAGTGACTGCTTTATTCAATTCAGCGGCCAAGCCGCTATCCGGCTCTGGAGTCTGTTCCGGCTCTTCTGCTAGGGCTTCCTTTTCAGCAGCCTCATGCTCTTCACTCTCAGGTCCGTTCGCTTGTTTCAGCTTCTCATTCTCTTCTTTTAACGCTGCTATTTCTTGCTTAAGCTGTTTGATTTCTTCATTAGAGCCGTTATTCCCGGATGAACAGCCAGCCAATAAGCTGCCCAAAAGCCCTAGTGTCACGATAAATTGCAATGTCTTCTTTCCCATCTAGCACCTCAATCTAGTATAATATTACCAGTATACACCATAACATTTCTATATTCTACAAATTAACTCTTAATTCGAGTTGCTATACGATTAACTCTCTTATGTCAAATCAAATAGAGTTCAAGTAAAGAGAAAAAAGCTCCCTTTTTCAAGGGAACTTTCTTCGATCCGATTCATACGGTCACACTTTGCCGCCAACGCTTAAATCGAATAGCTTACTTTGCGACCAGCTGCACTTATATCTGAAAGCGCCGGCTTGCCGAGCACTCGCTGCAGTACAAGGTTCTCATAATACGTAAAACCGTTGTCCCGCTCCCTCTGCCGTGCCAATTCGATGCGTACATCCAGTGCAATCTGACCCTCTTCAATAAGGAGTACACGATCAGCCAATGTAACCGCCTCGCTCACGTCATGGGTAACGAGAATAACCGTAAACCCTTCCTCCTGCCATAACCATTCGATCAATTGCTGCATTTCGATTCTTGTCAAAGCATCTAACGCGCCAAGCGGCTCATCGAGCAACAGCAGCTTCGGGCGGCTGGCGAGCGCTCTTGCCAGTGCCACGCGCTGCTTTTGACCGCCGGACAATACGCTTGGCCATTCCGCTCCCCGATCTGCCAGCCCAACCTGCTCCAGCACTTCAGCCGCACGATTGCGGTCATTTTTCGCTCCAATTCGCACATTATCAAGAACGGTCTTCCACGGCAGCAGACGGTGCTCCTGAAACAGAAAACGAGTATGTTCGCCCGGCTTGCCAATCTGCCCGTCGGCATCTCCCCAAATAATTCCGCCGGATGAAGGCGACTCCAGCCCAGCGATCAGACGGAGCAGCGTGCTTTTACCACAGCCGCTTCTTCCAACTATAGCGATAAATTCGCCTTGATTAACCGTCAAATTAATATCTTTCAATACTTGCTTCTCTTTGAATTGCTTCGTCAATCCCCGCAGTTCAAAGCGTGCGCCTCTTTTAGCTTCACTCATTATGCTCCACCCTTCTTAACGTGCGACATAATTCGGGTTCCAGCGCAGCAGCCGCTTCTCTAGCGTTTTCGCCAAGCTGTCCGACAGCTTGCCCAACAGGGCGTAAATGACAACGCTCAAGATGATAACATCCAGCTGCATAAATTCCCTGGCATTCATCGCCATATAGCCGATACCCGATTTGGCTGCTACCGTCTCCGCCACAATTAACGTAAGCCACATAATGCCAAGTGAATATCTGACCCCTATAAGAATAGAAGGCATCGCTCCCGGCAAAATAATATTTTTATACAGGGACAGACGTCCAAGACCGTATACTCTCCCCATCTCTACGAGACCCGGATCAATAGAACGGATGCCATGGAAGGTATTTAGATAAATTGGAAAAAACACCCCAGCAGAAACCAGAAAGAGCTTTGCCTCCTCCCCAATTCCGAACCAGACGATGACAAGCGGAATTAAGGCAAATAAGGGGATGTTCCGAATCATTTGGATGGTAGAATCGGTTACTTCCTCCGATACCCTCCAAAAGCCGTTCAGCAAACCAAGCACAAAGCCAAGTCCGCCCCCTATTAGAAAGCCGCTAATCGCACGAAGTGCACTAATGCCGAGGTTATCCAGCAATTCACCGCTGCGGATTGTCTCAATCAACACTTTGAATACCTCAATTGGCATAGGCATCACATTGCTATCGATCAATTCGAAACCAGTCAATAACTGCCACAGCAGCAGAATAATAATAGGCAGCAGGAGCGGCAATGCTCTCCTCCGTATTTTGTTACCTGCCTTCGTTGATGACATCGTGCTCATTCTCCTTCACTGTTCGCTATTTCAACTCGTCGTCGAACGCGTTCGACCAAATCTGACTGACATCAATTTTACTCGTTAATAGACCAACACTCGTTAATGCATCCGCTACATCCTGCTGAGAAGCAATAGCTTCAGGCGAGGTTGGAATAATTTTAGTTGGCCGTTGCTGTTCCCCGTTATGGTAGGTTTCCAGCGCCTGGGTTACGTCCTGCTTTGTTGCTTTGGCTACAATTTCTGCCCAGTCTTGCTCATGTGCACGCGCCCACTCGTGATATCGGTTAATTCGCTTGAGGTAGTCTACGATCGCGGCATGCTTCAGCGGATCTTCAATGTTGGCCGGAGTAGTCGCGACCGGGAAGTTGCCTGATAAAATGTCTTTGGCAGACGCAAGCGTAGTGGCCCCCTTCTGATGCGAGGTAATAATCGCATTTCCGTAGCTGGCTAACGCATCGACGCTCCCGCTTATCAAAGCGCTAAGACCGTCTGCCGTGGACAATTCGACTGGTTCAATATCATTCCAGGTTAAGCCGGCATTCTCCAATATTTTCAATAAAAAGTAATGGGCGGTTGTCGCTTTGACGTACGCCACTTTTTTTCCTTTCAAGTCTGCAACCGTCTTGATTGGAGAATCTTTCGGAATGACAACTTCCTGCTGTAGAGTAGTTCCCTGGGACACCGCAATGATTTTGAAATTGCCGCCATTTGCCGCTTGTGAAGCGAAGATAGGCGGAATTTCACTCGTTAGCGCGAGATCCAAATGTTTTGCAGCCATCGCCTCTAGTTGCAGATTGCCGCCTTGGAATACTTGATACTCCACTTTATAAGGCGTATCGTCTACGCCTGCTGCTTTGAACCCTTCCTCATAGCTGCCCCAGCCTGTCTGGCCGATAACTAGCGTTACTTTCGTTAAATCCAGCTCTGTACCACCTGCCGATGCCGTCTTTTCCGCATCCGCAGGAACTGTTGTCGCAGCCTTATCATTAGAATTACTTTTAGTATTTGTAGTTTTTGCTTCATTCCCGCACGCACTAATCAGAAGAATAGCCGTCAGAAGTACAATCGTCATTGCACGTTTTTTATAGCGAAAAAGCTTTGTCATATAAACTCTCCCTCTCTATCCTGTCTATTCATTCAAATGGAATGCAGCTTCTCGTACTTGCTGGCCCAACTGGTCCGCATCATGAATCGCCTGTGCCAGCAATTCCTTATTTACAGGAAAGCTGAGCTTGGCCAAAAAGGCTTCCTGCAATTGAATTTTTGCTGCTATCCGTTCAATCTGTTCTCCTGCATTATCCCAAATACCCAGTTGCTCTAACGTTATTGGAAGGTTCAAGCGGTTCAGGAAGGCAGATAAGCTTTCCGCCTCTTCTCTCTTGCCTTCAAGGAACAACTGCGCGATCAGACCAAAGCCTACCTTCTCTCCATGCAAGGAATGATGCGTCTCCGGGACCCAGGTCAGGCTGTCATGAATGATATGAGCAAATCCGCCGCGGCCTCCTTCACCTGCAACACTTCCAACAAGCCCGGCAAGCGCTAGAATAGCATCTGTAACATCAATAAACGCAGAATGTTTTTCGCCTTGCAGCACCGCTTCATAGACTGCAACGCCATACTCTCGAATAATTTCAAGGGCAAGCTCTGCAGTACGTACCCCGATCCGGGCATCCAAAGCGCCCGTTGCACCAGGTGTAATATGAATAGCGGTTTCATACCATTTAACAATCGTATCCGCCAGTCCGGCTGCTAGAAATCTCGCAGGCGCAGCGGCTAGAATCTCTGAATCAGCGAGTACGAACTGCGGTGATTGCTTGAGCGGCAAATAACCGGAAGATCGGCCCTCCTCATCGTACAGAACGGTTAACGCTGACCAGCCTGCACAGGTCGCAGCAATTGTCGGAATCGTAACGACCGGAATTCCGGCTTGCTCCGCTGCAGCCTTGGCGGTATCAAGCGCGCTTCCTCCGCCGATACCTATAATAAAGGAAGCCGTTCCCTTCGCTTTTTCTGCCAAAGTATTGATTTTCGCTTGCGTGCAGCTTCCGCTGAACTCCTGATGCGTATAACGGATTTCCTGTTCGTGCAGTACAGCTGTCACTTGCTCGGAAAGCTGATTCCAAGCCGTCTTTCCGCTAATGATGAACGCCTGCACTCCTAATTCTTTTAGCTTCGAACCGCTTTTTCTGACAATTCCACTCTCATTCCAATAGTGATTGGGAGCTTTTACATGAAGCATGGTTATCCCTCCATAAACATTTCATTTCGTTTAACTAAAAAAAGCCAATGACATATCCGTGTGAAATAAACGGTTTAATCATGGCCTCTGGTGATCCAGTTAGCTGGTGGTATTCAGTTGTTGATTACTGTAGAATGGCTGAAAATTTATCCTGTCCAATGCTCAGACTGTACGCTTTCGTAGTATGAATCGGCCAGCGCCCTGACTCCTCGAGCAATTTGCTCCATAGAGCAATAGCTGAAGCAAAGTCTTAGATAATTTGAACCTTGCCCATCATGGAAAAAGGCATTGCCTGCTACAAAGCTGACTCCTTTTGTGATGGCCAGCTGATAGAAATCATTGACATTAATCGATTCCCCGAACTTTACCCAGATAAAAAAACCGCCGTCTGGAACATTGACTTCGATATCGCTTCCTAAAGCGGCTTCCAGTTCCCCAATCATCAGATCTCGCTGCTCCCGATACCTGTCAGTCAGGCGATTAACCTGCTCGTCGAAATCGTATTCTTCAAGCAGCTCTCCAACAATTTCTTGCGTAAAGGGATTCAACTGACTGCCAAGCGATAACGTCGCTAGATATCCAATTGCTTCGGTGGAGGCAATGATCCAGCCTAAGCGCAGACCTGGCCCCAACGTCTTGGAAAAGGTGCTGACATAAATCACTCGTTCAGGAGCAAAGGTGTAGACCGCGGGGCGAGATTCGCCGCTTATGTTGAGCTCAACATAAGCATCATCCTCAAGAATGAAGAAGTTGTAATCCACTGCAAGCTTAGCTAGCTGTTGTCTTCTTGGCGTTGACAACGTCGCTCCCGTTGGATTATGGTAATTCGGCATGATATAAACGAGCTTAGGCAATGCTTCGCCGGCAGCCACAGCTGCTAATAATGCAGCTTCAAGCTCATCCACACGAAGTCCTTCTTCATCGACTGGAAAGGAACGAATCGAAGCCCCAGCAGCTCGGAAGGATTGAAGCGCATTGAAGAATGTCGGACGTTCCACCCAGACCTCGTCGCCAGCAGTCAGCAGTATGCGAGAAGTCAGATCAATCCCTTGAATCGCTCCGAAGACTGGCAGGAAGTTAGCGGCTGATGCTTCAATTCCTACCTTTTTCACCCGGTTCAAGACCCAGTCGCGCACACGCCCGGGGCCGATCGCCCCCGTATAATGAAGGGCATCTGATCGTTCCCGCTGCAGCGCATTACCCGCAGCAGCTTGCAGCTCTTGGACGGGCAGCAAATCTGTGGCTGGAAAACCGTAAGACAAATGAATATGTCCAGGATTCGAAATCCTTGTTCCTCCTATGGAGGGCGCCGGAAGATGACGCGAGAATAATGAGGCCTCTATTGACTTGCTCAATGTATGGTTCCCCCTTCAACAATTCCAATTAAACCAATGTTTTTTGTCATGATTAACTTATCACCGCTTCCAATCTTAGTCAATAACCCTCCTTATAGAGTATTTCTATTAATGGTTTCAATATTTCTTAATAATTTCCATTTTTGATCTTTGTACAAGAGAGCTTGCCTCCTACTCAGCTCACTGCTTAAACTAATAACGTTCTGGCTGATTACAAATTTCATGAAGACGGGTAGAATAGCACAGCTTTCGATCATTAATGACTCAAGCTTCAATTAGAAACCTAAAGCTCTTGACGGAATTTCTATTACAATTAGACCCAGCCAGCTCTTACAGCATGTCCTATGTGAGTGTTACAGATGTAGATGCGGTGTACAACGAGTTTTGCAAAATCTAAAAAAAGCTTATCAAAGATTCCTTCCAAGGGGCTTCCCAGATTAACAAAGCTCAATAATCTGTCCGTAGACCGCCGATTCAACCTGATCGATAGCTAAAATTGGATATGGATCCCGTACGCAAGTCCTCCACGATTCTAACAAAAAAAGAGCCGTGACTGCCTGCTTTTTGGCAAGCCGTCACAGCCCTTCCACTTCTCTTATGTCAGCCGCGGCGATATTTTCCTCCAAATATTTCTCGCGCTTTGTACCGGGGATTGGCACGATATTATCGCCTTTATGAAGCAGCCAGGCCAATGCAATTTGACCAACTCCGGCTCCACATTCCGCTCCCATAAGGAATATTCACTCTGCAGCGCTGATACGGGATGCACCGCATATCTTTCATACTCATCATTTTATCTTGACCGAACGAAAAGTTCTTAACCATTTCTGCAAAGAAATTGCCTAATCATGCAATCTTATATCTAGATTAAAACCAAAAAAAACCGCAATTGCGGTTTTTTAGCTGGTCACCGAATCGTATCACTCTTCGGCTCCCCGACTTGATTGATGTTAGTGCCGCTTGGTTTCCCCGCAGTCATTAACGTCCTTGATCCCCAAGCAGCTCCGAGCAGCGCAATTCCCGTCAGCAGAAAAACGTAAGGGATATCCATCCAGCCGCCAAGAAAACCGCCTAGCAGCGGGCCTACCACAATGCCGAATTGACTGGCAGATTGACTAAGACTGACCGCCCTGCCGCGGAAATCGCGATCCGCATAGTGGATGATCAAGGCATTCAAGGCTGGATATACCGCCGCAAAAAAGAGGCCGTACCCAAACCGCAAGAAGCCGAACGGAACCAAGCTTTGCGTCACGAGCTGCAGCAGATTTCCGATACCGCCGCCAACCAATCCGATAAACAACGTTTTACCGTAACCGATCCGGCCGCCGATTTTTCCCCACCACGGCCCCATGATGACGGTAGCGATCCCAATTGCTGAAAAAACAATTCCTGAGCTCAGCGTCGCCTTCTCGATTGATCCTCCTATTTGCACCACGTAGATCGTCAATAACGGCTCAATAATCAATACAGAGGTGGAGACGAGCATAATTAGTCCGTAAACTTGCAATAAAC
The DNA here is from genome assembly GCF_014641555.1 of Paenibacillus radicis (ex Gao et al. 2016). Taxonomy (GTDB): domain Bacteria; phylum Bacillota; class Bacilli; order Paenibacillales; family Paenibacillaceae; genus Pristimantibacillus; species Pristimantibacillus radicis. The sequence goes on along the minus strand of NZ_BMHY01000004.1, from coordinate 104,910 downwards.
GCGGATTAGCAGCCGCTCTTTTCAAATCCTGCCTAATACTGCTTTGGGAGTCCATTTTACGTTCGTGAACTTCCTTGACCCCCAGAACGATAACAGCGGAGATCAGTGTAATGATGCCTGATGCAATGAAACATCCGCGCAATCCGATCCATTGGCTCAGTATGCCGCCCATAAGCGGACCCAGAATACCGCCGGCAGCCGTCGATGTCGAGATAACACCGAGTGCATAACCGACATGCTTTTCTGGTGTATTGGTACCTACTAACGCTATTGATGCAGGAGTGAAGCCCGCCATCAGCCCTTGGAATATGCGCACCACAATGAACATGATAGGATCTTGAACAAAAAAGTTAGCCAGATGGGCAACACCCAGCCCCACGCCTGAGCGAACCAGCATCAGCTTGCTGCCATATCTGTCAGCCAGCGAACCCCAAAAAGGCGCACAGAGACCGCTAATCAGAAAACTAATGGAAATGGAAATGCCGGACCAAGCTTCCAACCCGCTTTTAACCCCTAAATCCTGTTGCAGAAACAAAGGAAAAAACGGTACGGAGAGCGTGTACGACATATGATTGAGAAACAGTCCCAGCCATAGAATATATAAATTGCGCTTCCAATGCAGCATATTGCCTGTCCCCCATTCATACGCTGCATCCTGATGTTCAGCGCCTTAAGACGTCCGATCGTATGAACCTGCCTATTCCGTCATTGCTACACTTAGGCTAAACCGTTTGAGCAGCCGAACGGCTGATTATCAGATCTCCCTCGATTTGTTGCGGATTTTTAAGCAGGTTAAATATCGGGCATACCTGTTCGATCGCTTCGTGGAGCGCCTGTAGCTTCTCCTCCGATTCATCGGATTGTATGAACAACTTATAACGAATGTTGTGAGGATAGATCGGCACATCCTCATAGCCAGGCTTGCCAGCTAGCGGGTTCATCTCGCCTTCAACCGTCACCTCAAGGGAGTGAAGAGAAACTTCTCTCTCGGCAGCTTGAATTAAGGCGATATGCGTCAGGCAGCTTCCAAGTACGCCAAGCTGAAGCTCTGGCGAAGATGGACCCAGATTATAGCCTGCAAAGTCGGGCGGGCTGTCACTAATGACTTGAAAATCGCGAATTCGGATTTCCCGGACACCGCTACGTCCTGCTGCTTTTACGCTAGCGCTAATCTTGGAAACCGCTTGATCCCCTTTTTGCTCGAAATACGCCTTTCGTGCGTATATAGCCTTTCTCTTCTGCTCCAAATATTCATTTAAAGTTCCCATATGCTTGCCCCTTTCAAATTAAACATAATTATTCCCATGGTTAAAGTGTGTTATTAATCTAAATATAGGCTAAGCTGTGTACACTGTATAATAGAAAAGATTGATAAGCGTATTTAACATCTTATATGACAAAGAAACCGGCGAATTCTCCACTGGAGATTCGCCGGTTTCCGATTGCAAGGAACAACGTTCAGCTAGTAGCGTTTAAAGTAGAGACTCGGAGCACCGTAACCGAGTGAATAAGCCGATTGACTTCTTATCAGCTCTCGAGGGCCCCATTTGGATATAATTTCAATAGGATTTCCCGATGCATCCCATTTCGTCACTTTCGCAAAGTGATAACCTGGATAATAAATGGCGTCCACATAAGGCATTATTGTTGTTGATGACTTGCTAAAGGTACCCCCGGGCCTCGATGCAAACCTTCCCTGGCGTTTCATGAAATCGATAATATCATTGTCATATCCTTGACTAGGTTGGGCAAATGCATGAAGAGTTCTATTGTCCACAATATAATCGTAACACATCAGATCATCATTCGCTGGGCCAACAAAGCTGTTATCGGTGAGGGAATTGTAATAGAAGGTTGAATCCTCTTGCTGGTATTCGCTGAGCGTATTTAGCGTCACGTAAATTTGCTCAGAGACAACAACCTTAGAGGGTCCCGCATAGCTATTCGGATAAGTGACCGTAATATTAAGCGTTGGCTTCTGCGTTCCTCTTGGATCATAGAAGTCGTTAAATGTATAGTTCATCGAATAATTGCCGCCCCACCCCGTAGGCGAGAGCGTGCCCAGCGTTGTCGTACCGCTGCTCGTTGTGACAGTGGCTACTACTGAAATCGGGTTGCCTTCTGCCCATGCCGTTAATTGATGTGTACTGCCCCTTAATATATAAGCTGAGCCTGGTCCGCTTTCATATCCGTTCGTATAGTAAAATGCCCCTGGCCCGCCAGCATATACAAGCCCCGGTGTCTCCGCAACAATCTCCATCTGTGACAGCGAAATATTGCTTGTACTCCCAGTATAATCGTACATATAGAGATAATAGTCTCCGTCTAAATAATTGGAGTAGCTGGAATAAGTATTAAAAATCATGTCGTACATCGACTGGCCATCCGGGGAAGATGGCGTAATCTTGGAGATCGCGAACCGGTAATTCGTACTTCCGGAGTTGCGGATTTTATAGCGGTAATTGTCGAAATGCACCTTATAGCGCCGCTCATTGTTCGCATAACGAATCGGTGAATGCCCTGTCGGATAAGTGGCGTAAATCGTCTCTCGTCCGTTCTGAACCATCAAGGTCCCGCCGCTGTACCAGGCGATCTGTCCGGGCAAGGCAAACGCACCCAGCGGAATCGAGCTTAACCCGGTCAGCAAAGCAAGGAATATAAATGCTCTTCTTAATCCCTTCATTATTTAACTCTCCTTCGAGAACTAGATTATGAAACCCCTTACATAATAAGCTAGAAAATGTAAAAATAATAGGGAGCTTTGAACCATTTAAATTCCGACAAACAGCCTTGCTGGAACATGTGTTAAGCTGGCAATCAGAAGCACTGCCAGAACGACCGTACACATACACAGAGGGAGCATGATGTCGTCAAACCGGACACCCTGCTCCCTCTCGGAAAAGCAAATTAATTTTCTACGAAAACCTGCTGCGATATGCGAAGTTCACTATCAATGCTGTAGCTGCATCCAGCTTCATATTCGAACGGCGCAATACGACCGGCTTGTCTCAGCACAGTACTTCCGGAAGCAAACGCATGTACTACTGCTCCTGCCATACGGCCTTCTGACCAGATGAGATCAACCTCTAACGCGCCTCTCGCCCGAAGGCCGCTGTATTGGCCCGAAGACCATTTTACCGGCAGCGCGGGCAGCAGGTGCAGTTCTCCTGCATGGCTCTGAAGCAGCATATCTGCAATGGCGGCCGTTCCGCCGTAGTTGCCGTCGGCCACATAAATAGCAGCCTCAGCCCCTCCAATGCCCGGCTTGGAGAAGGATAACAAATTATCAAAGCATAATTGCCCAACTAGATGCGAGATTTGCTCATACGCCCGCTCCCCGTCATGCAGCCGGGAGAAACAGCCAGCGAATGCCGCTACAGTGAACTCAACATCCTCATGATTGTTGCTCGATTGACGATTGTCCAAAGTAACCCTTGCAGCTTCACTGAGCTCAGGTGTAAGCTGTGGCGTGATCCGATAGGCCGGACACAAGCTATGCAAATGCGACAAATGACGATGCTCAGGCTGTGCCTCTTCATAATCCTCCAGCCACTCTTGCAATTGGCCATTCCTTCCGATCTGCAGCGGCGGGAGCTTCCCAATTGCCTGTCTCAATTGCTGTTGTAACGCCTCATCGAGTCCGAGCTTTTCAGCCGTTTCCAGACAAAATTCGAACAAATCGCTCACCAGCACCTGATCGAGCGTCGTTCCCATCGATAAGTGATTATGCAGCTTGCTGCCTACTGCTGCGTGGAAACTATTTTCCGGTGAGATCGAAGGTCCTGTTACCAGCCAATCGAGCTTAGGATGAAGCACCATGTAATCGAGGAAAAATGCAGCGGCTTCTTTCAAAATCGGATAAGCCGTCTCGCTCAGAAATTTCTCGTCCAATGTAAATTCATAATGATCCCGAAGATGGAGTGCAATCCACAATCCGCCTGTCACATTCAATCCCCAAGTCGTTTGCCAGGCCGGTGCCGAGAAGCCCCAGGCATTCGAAACCGTATGCGCTACCCAGCCCTCACAACCGTAAAAGTCCTTTGCCGCCGATTTCCCGTTCTCCGACAGCATCTTAATATAGCGCATCAAAGGAAGATGAGATTCGGACAAATGTGTCGTTTCCGTCGGATAGTAATTCATCTCAATATTAATATCCAGATGGTAGTCGCACGTCCAATCCATTCGGCATGCTTGATCATCATTCAAGAAGCCTTGGAGGTTCAACGGAAGAGGAGAATCCTCCCTCGCACCACAAATCGTCAAATAGCGTCCATATTGGAAAAACAAGGCATACAGTGCCGGGTCTTCGTCATGACCTTCTGCCAGCAGACGTACTCGCTCATCAGTCGGCAGAAGACGCTGCTCCGACTCGCCAAGCTCAAGCTTCACACGGCTATATAAGCTGTAGTAGTCTGCAATATGATCCGCTCTAAGCTTGTCATAACCTTTCGCTTGCGCAAGGCTGATTCTATTGCTAGCGGCATATCTCCAATCTTCACCAATAAAGCCATAATCGGTTTCGATGGCAAAATAAAGAACCGCTTCTCTCGCATTCACAACTTCTATTGTCCCGGAATCGCCTCGGATAGTTCCACCGCCGATAGCCTGCACACGAATTCCGCCCTGACAGCTCACGCCGCATTCGCCATCGCTGTGAATCCGCTCAAGTGCTTGTCCCTTGAAGTTCAGCACTTCTCCTTCCGGCTCGTTCCAGCTCTGGAAAAAATCCGTTTTCCCGTTCAACCGAACCGAGAATGAGATGCCCTCAGGCAGGTCGCTCCATAGCCGGCATACGATCACGCCGTCCGCATGAGAAGCGAATAGTTCACGATGAATTGCCGTCCCCTTATGCTCATAAGTGGTCGTTGCAATGGCGGACTCCAGATTAAGCTCGCGAACAACTTTTTCCCCTTCATTCGCAAACTCCAGCACAACATCGCATACCGGCAAGTTCGTGCCGAAGTTGCCTTTGGATGGCTGCAACAGCTGCTGGGCAGCCTTCTCTCCTTCCTGGTAGTCATCTTCGAAAAAATATTGCCGGAGGCGTGTCAAATCTTCTTTACCCGTAGAACCACTAGGTATCGGCTCCTGTTTCCCTGACCAGTAAGTCAATTCTGTAATGTTCCAAATCTCTCGTTGAGCGCCGCCATAAACCATTGCCGCTGCTCTTCCGTTCCCGACGGGGAGCCCTTCCGACCATTTGACTGCCGGTTTGTCATACCATAACTTCAATTCACTCACTTGTTGTTTCCTCCCAGATGAAGATTATTGCCATGAAATATTAACGACATAAATTATAAATTCTCAAGCCTGTTCTCTTCCATGCTCACATCGCTGCAAGCGACAAGGTGTATCGCATCTTCAATAGTAACGAGAGAAGCTCCTGCGCGAACTGTATTCCGTTTGAAAGCCAATGATCGTGTGCTTTTGGCCTCCAGTACGAGCGTCTCCTGCGTCGGCAGAACGAATATATTGTATAAAATCATTACATTCTCATGGACCGGCTCGCTTTGTTCTGTTTCTTCGTTTTCTGGTGCTATAGCAATGATGGGAAGTCCAGGACCACCGCATTCGATAAACTGATTTTCACGTATCATGAGGTTTTCAACCCGGCCGGATTCGTACCAGTAAGCCGCATCATCTGCTATCAGGACAGCACTCATTTTCAGCCGGTCAAATACGTTGCCGGCAATGACCACCTTCCGTCGCGTTGTTACGAGAATACCCCTCGTAGGAATGCGGGCGAAATAATTGTCACGAATTTCGACCTCTGGCGTCCACGTTACATTCTCTAGAACATCCCCTTCCTCAACTCCGCCAGGAACGGGATGCTCCAAAGTCAGTAACAGCTCTCGCCTATTTAACATTTCCGCATGTATGACTTTGCTGCTAGCAAACGGCTTCAATGAGCGTCTGCGGACGAATTCAATCTCATCTCCTGCATAGAATGCTTCAAATCCATAGGTTTGAGCATGCATGAAACGAACAACAACCTGGTTCGGAGAAGGTTGAGCGACAATTCTAAGATGTGTACCGTGAACATTTACGACATCATCATGAGAGCCAACGAATCGGCTGTTCTTAATTTCAATCTTCCCTCTGCAGCCCGACAAATGGACAAAGTCGGCAAAAGCAGCCACTGAGCGGCATGTTTCCATGCGCGGCGATAGATCCAGCTGGCTAAAGCTCAGATTCTCACTGTATTGACCGACGATTCCGAGCCCATGCATGAAATGAAGACTGACATTCATGAGCTGGACGTCCTTGCTCCGGTGAATAAACATCCCGACCTGATCCCGGATTCCGTCACGAATCTGCAGCCGCCACTTTTTCGACAAAGGCTCTTTTGGAAACTGTTCATAATGAAAGCGAAGCCGTCGCGGAGACAGCTCTTCGATACGGGATGCTTGTTCAAGCACATTATCCATCCGCCAGGTCGTATTCGTTGACAGATCGCAAGCTTGCATCAACCCTTCGAAAAACTGCCAGTTTTCGCCCACCCAGGTAAGCTTGCCTTCTCGAAAGAAGTAATGAGAATCCGGATGGACGACGACATCGATGAAGTCCTTTCCCAAGTCTTCAATCTTCATCTCGACAACTGTAGGGCGCGCAAAATCCGTTCTCAGGTTCTGAATGACGATTGCTTCGCAATGGTCCATTGCAAACATCGTCACTTTTCCGTGAAACATAAATAAAGCACCATTGCCGTCCAACGTGAAATTACGCAGTTCCTTCATGAAGATTGCAATCGTCTTGAGAGGATTGGGATTCTCCTCTTCACTCGCTGTATTCGTAATGTAATAAATCGCTTTGTCAGCCGTTTCTGCGTAGAAATCATAACGGCCCGGCTCCAAAATGAGCCGCACAGCTGACTTCATTGCAGCAGCCGCTTCAATGGCTCTGCGCATAGCTGGTCCGGCATCTTCGCCGGAATCCGGTCTGCCGCCAAAGTCCCTGAACCATAAATCTGCTTCTACTGCTTGTTCATTTTGATTAGCAGACATTGCCTCTACTCCTCTTGCTGCCTAACTTTATGCTTCAGGCCGATTCCTCGCCCAGCAGCAGTTCCATAATATACATCTCAAGCGCCTCATAATCTCGGGCTGCGCGGAACTGATCCACCTTTTCCCGGTTCAGCCGCCGCACTTTGTTTTCCAGCAGCTTGGTCATTCGCAGACTATTCTCCAAGTGACGGAACGATTGATCTACAGATTGGGTTCTCATCGCTTTCACATCCAGCCCGACGAACTCCCCGTTTTTGCCGTATTGATGATCGGTCAATACCTTCACTTGATTGAACGCGGAACGAAGATTTTCCACGCCAAACGCTTTATCCTGATCATATCGAAGACCGTTCTGATCATTCAGATGGACACCCCATAATTTACCGTGCGCCAGACCAAACCCCATCTCGATCGCAGGCTCCAGCCCCGCCAATACAGCGTGCGCGGATTCAAGCAAAGCGCCAACTCTGGATGAGTCATTCGTACCCGCCGCGAACCCGAGAACATGTCCAACAGTTGGCAGGAAGCTGCGGTCGATCGGTTCATTAGGCTTTGGCTCAATCAGGATACGCACGTTAGGATCGTACGCCAGCATCGCATTAACGGCCTCCCGCAATCTCACCATGCTCTCTACTGGATCTTTACTTTCCAGACATAACGTTCCTTCCCGTGCCAGCCATAACACGATCCGATTGGTTCCCAGCTCCTTGGCAATATCGATCGATCGAAACGCCCGCCATAACGCGAACTCTCTATCGCTTTGGGAATTGGACGTAAAGCCGCCATCAACCGTCCGCGGGTCGATCCAAAGCCTTGGCGCGACAAATTCCGCTTCCAGCCCCTGTTCATCTAGAAAGGCCTTGACCTCGGCTGCACGAGAGATAATCTGCTTCTCCGAAAGGTCGTTCATGTCTGGAACCGCGTCATCATCATGAAATTGAATGCCTTCGAATCCCATTTCCTTGAACTTCTTGAGTTTAGTATCAAACGATAAAGACGGTCTGACATCCGGACCAAATGCGTCCGCACCTTCATGAACATTCCAAGGACCTACCGAAAATTTGAATAATGACATATCTAATCGACTCCTTTTTTTCCAATCATTTATTTGAAAAATAACCTGTCGTCATAGCTGCGTACTAATGCAAATTTTCTAATAGGAAACGTTAAGCCATCTTCGTTCGATGTTTGACCGCTCTATCGTCTCCAGAATAACTTGATTGCGGTAACCATCTTCGAAGTTCGGAGAAGGTACGGTTCCCGTTGATATACTTCTCATCAGCTCATGTATGAGATTAATAAAGGTATGTTCATAACCAATTCCGTGTCCTGCCGGCCAGTAGGCTTTAGCAAAAGGATGTTCGACTTCCGTGCAATCGATCGTGCGGAACCCCTGCATCCCCCGCGGATCATCCTCTAAATACAGCTCGAGCTGATTCATATTTTCCATATCCCACCGGATCGATCCCTTTGAACCATTGATCTCCATCCGGTTGCCGTTGCGATTTCCTCTTCCGAACCGGGTCGCTTCGAATACGCCTAGCGCTCCATTCTCAAACCTTGCCAATGCCGCCGTTGCATCATCAACGGTTACATCGCCCTTACTATCGCTATCTACTGTTGCGCTTAACCCGCCAGTCATTTCTCCAATTGGTCTTTGCTTAATAAATGTCTCCATCATGCCCGATACTTCGCTGATCTCTCCGACCAAAAAACGTGCTAGATCGATAGAATGCGCCATTAAGTCTCCAAGCGCTCCCGATCCGCCAATTTCCTTGCGAAGACGCCAGACGAGCGGGAAGCCCGGGTCCATGATCCAATCCTGCAAATACTGTGCCCGAAAGTGATAGATAGAACCAAGCGCGCCTGTCGAAATTAAATGCTTGGCATATTGAATGGCGGGTGCAAACCGATAATTGTACGACACCATGTGAATGACGCCAGCCTTCTGAACCGCATCCAGTATTTCTTTGGCCTCTTGAACGTTCAGGGCGAGAGGTTTCTCGCACAGTATGTGTTTTCCCGCCTTAGCGGCTGCGATTGCGATTTCCGCATGCATATGATTGGGAGTTCCAATATCGATGACATCGATATCATCTCTCTCCAGCAGCCGGCGCCAATCTGTCTCATAAGATTGCCAGCCCAGCTTTTCCGATGCGAGCTTAACCGCCTGCTCGTCCCTCCCTACCATTGTCTGCAATACGGGCTCCGTATCCAGATCGAAGTAAAAGGGGACATCTCTGTAGGCATGGCTATGTGCTTTGCCCATAAATTTGTAACCGATCATGCCGATACGTACCTTCTTCATGTCTCGTTTGCCGCCTGAATATTCACTCATAAATTCCCCTCCATTTAACTTAGGATTAAACAAGGTGAAGTCAGCCTATAAAGCTTCCAATTGTCATCCCTATGCGTAATCTGGCTGTGTAAGAACAATGATGAATGTTAACGAGTCGTTGACTTTGAAAGCGCTCACTTTCGGCTTATCATTAAATATAATGAATTTTACAGAGGAATTCTTTATCGAAGACGCTTATTATTTATCTAAAACTCGGATAATGAGATTTGATTGTGAAGATAACTGTTTCTTTCGTTTCATTTCGTCATCTATCGACAAAAAAGCCAACCCCTGTCACATGACTGGTAGTTGGCTTCTCCGATTTGTACCCCATAATCATTTAATATAACCCTTAATCATTGGCATAATCTTGATCGCAAATTGCTGTGGCGTTTCTGTTCTCCGATCCCGGCTCCAACGATACGTACTGCCATAAATGGACCAGGTCAGCATGTTAGCCGCTAACTCCAGTATATCTTTTTGCGTTTCTTCACAATTATTGCCCATCATTTGCAAAATGAAAATTTCCAATTGTGCGATGATGCTCTTTTCTACAAGTGAAGCTACCGTATCATAGTTCTTCATGCACCGTTTATTGGATGCCTCATGATATTCACATAAACCAATAATGATCGACGTAACGGTTTCTTCCGTAAGGTCAGCCTGTTTATCTACTCGCCGGTAGATAAACTCGATAAAGCTGCTGGATAAATACTCTTCAATAAGCGCGTACTTATCTGGAAAATGAGCATAAAATGTCGCTCGATTGATCGTAGCCTGCTTCGAAATATCACTGACTGTAATAGAGTGGAAGTCCTGTTTACCAAGCAAAAGTACAAATGCATCTATAATAAGCTGACGCGTTCGAATGACCCGCGGATCCTTCAGATTAACCTCCGTGGTTAACATGATTTCTTCCCCTCTTTTCTACTACTTTTAATATCTTCATATTATAGACAACCGCAGCTTTTCCGACAACTGTTCGATTTCTTTCTAGTTTACCCAACAATATTTTTAGAGCTTCGCTTAAGCAACAAATCCGGCTTATTGTTGGTTGATGCCGTCTCACCGAGTATTTAATATTACACATACGCCCAGTTGCTTCTCATGCAGAAGCGAACTCAAGCGAATAATTCCCATAGGAAGGAGTTTTCATACAATGACTTACAGCTATCCATCCGTTACTCAAGTTCCTGCAGTTTATCATAAAAAGATTGGTGAAGTGCTCGTTACTGTCGTGTCCGATGGAAATTCAACACTGCCATTCTGGCCTTATTATGAACTGATGGAGGACAAAGGAAAAGAAATGCTCCATTCCAATTTCGAGAGCAGTCCCCTTGTTCTCAATACGAACTGTTTTATCGTCAATGTGAATGGCCGCTTGACCTTAATCGATGCAGGTCTTGGCATGGGTGTTGGCGTTGTACTCGACAATATCAAAGCAGCGGGCGTAGATGTTAACGATATTGAAACCGTCTTGCTAACGCATATCCATCCCGATCATTCCTATGGTCTTATTCATACGGACGGGACGAAAGCTTTTCCAAATGCAGAAGTCGTCGTACAGGAAACCGAATATGCGTATTGGCTGGACAAGCGGAATATTAAAGATCCATCCGATGAAATTGAAACGGCCAATTTTCAAATGGCAGAAGCTGCTTTTGCGCCTTATGAAGGAAGAATTCGCACGTTTGCCGTCACCGAAACAGAGCCTGTTGCAGGCATTCAAGCGATTGAGGCACCTGGCCACACCCCCGGCCATACGGCTTATCTTATTGAATCCAATGGCGAGAAGCTGCTGATTTGGGGAGATATTATTCATAACGCAGCCATTCAATTGTTGAGACCGGAAGAAAAAATTGTAATGGATGTTTTACCCGAATTGGGCGTGGAGACAAGAAAACGTATCTTGGATTTAGCGGCAGAGGAAAAATTGCTCGTGTCTGGCATGCATCTGAATTTCCCGGGCTTTGGCCGTATTCGGAAGGAAGCCGATCACTATGTTCATGTTCCAGAAAAATGGTCGCCGGAGCTATAACAATTTAAAAGAGTATTCGCCCTCATCATGAATGATAAATGAATCGAATCATATGGAGGAATAAATGGCATATTGTTTTAATACTTGCTCAGGTGGTTGAGTTTAAATCAATAAAAGCGAGTCGTAGGGGTCAATTAACCCACTGACTCGCTTTTTTTGAAAAACTAAGCATTGTCCAACGGCAGATAATCTGCTTTGGGACAGCACTACTGCGCCCATTCTAAATGACGCCAATAGCTATAAGGATGATGGAGAGAAGAATAATAGTTGTTCAGCACTTCTTCTTTATTCACATTGCCATTGCTAAACAGTACGCCTACCGCACTAGACAAAGCATACTGCTCGAAACTAGAGAAGTGTTGACGAGCCAAGGATGTCGATTGTTCTAACCGCTTATAAACATCAGTTTCTTCGATAAATCCCATAAATGCACCTAAACGGCATAAGCTTACGTAGGTTGCAATATCGAAGGCTAGAATGCCTGCTTCAGGCAAGGCTAGGTCGTATTGCATCACTATCTCGTAGAGAGCAGCCTCCTGTTCATCATCTTTCATTGCCTGAAGCTTCCGCACTCTCTCCCTATAAGGCATTGCAGAGATCGTTTTTCTCATTTCGATAAAACGTAAAACATACTCACTGCCAATCAGCAGCGATTCAAGCTTCTCATGCAGATTGGCCGCATTATGCACCTGAAAGGATGAACGCAAATATATTTCTACTTCTTCTTTCACTCCTGCTTGCTCCAACCGATTGTACACCGGCATCCCGTACAGAAGCTGAGGTGTGAGCTGAAATTCAGTACTTCCCACCCTCTTCCACAAGTCCTTCACACTGCATAACCCTTCTATATCTTTTGAAGAGCCATAGGCTGCTGTCATACTAAGTGAGAGATCCCATAAACGTTGTATAATCATCCTGTTTACCTTTCTAAGTCACCAATTAATTTGAGTAAATATAAACTAAACAAACTTATGGGCAGGAGCAACACTAAAATTGACGGCATAAAATCAATCGTAATGAACAATCTTATGATGGCGTAAATACAAATTAGATTACCTATTCCAAAAGTGATTATTTTGGGGAGGACCGTATTATTTAATTCCCAATAGGTCTTAAAAGTGTGTTTCATTGACGGCTCTGGCCACTTCAACATCTCATCTGTGCAATGGATGATGCGATCCAATTCCAAGTCCATCTTACTTATTCCACTAAGTGGCATTTCATTTACTTGACCCTGCTTCAACTTTTTCAGTGCGTGTACCGTTAGAGTGTAGCCTTTTTGCGCGTCGTAGTGCTCGGGATCAATTGCAATAGCTCGTTCGAAATCTGCAGAAGCTTGTTCATAATCTCCAGTTCTATAGTAAGCGTAGCCGCGATAAACGAATCCGTCACAATCAGCATCTGTTGCCTTTAGCAGTTTACTTAACCATAGAATTGATTGATCATAATCAGCAATTTGATAGTATGCGATGCCCAACAAGCGATGCAGCACGGGATCATCTGCATAGATCGAGATTGCCCGCAGTCCTGCCTCGATACATTCACTACATTTAAAATCCCTTAACAATAGAAACGCTTGAAACCTTAAATTCACATATTGGGAGTAATCACAAAAATTTTCAGGGTTCAAATATTCAAACGATAGTCCGAAATCATACTGCATTAATTCTTTCCACTGAAAATCCGGCAGCTCGCTTAAAGCAAATTCATCATTGAGATAATTCCACACATCAAACGGTAAGTCACCATGCTCCGTTAAGAAACGTATCACTTCATCCGTTAATCGCTCCTTTTCAAAAAGCGAAAGATGCAAAAACAACTTTCTCCACTCGTAAACCTCTCTTCGCTTGAACACGTCGGAGTAGAGAATTAGCAGTTGTTCAGATATGCTAGATTCATTCGTTTCAGAACGTTGCCACTCTTCATTTAGATGTATATATTCAAATCCGGATTCTTTGTTTCCAGGATTCTCTGATTGCGCTGCTTCATTAAGGATTACGTATTCAGCTCTGGTTTCTTTATTTTCTGGAATCTCTGGATTTTCTGCTAGCACTGTTTCGTAAAATGTAGCCTGTTCCACTTGGGGATTATCTATCTTGTACTGTTTTTCCTGCCCTCTTCCTTTTTCTGCCCCCTTAAGCGCCTGTTCGTAGGCCGTTCGAAGCCGCATAAATCCTTCCGGGTCATCTTCCGGATGATAGATTTTAAGAAGAGCGGTATACGCACGACGAATGACCTTTTTATCTAACGTTGATTCTATGCCCAATATGTCCCATATACTCATAGATCAGTCCAATCTTCAATGCTCCGAATAAACCGTTCGAAAACGAATGCTGCCTTTTTAATATCCTGCGGATTCTGCTTATCCAATACTTTCTCAAATTCTTCTAACTCACGAGCTATTTTCATTCTTTGATCTGACAATGCTTCTTCGAATAATCGCTCCCCTCTGGCAAGCAGCAATTGATTTTTGCTATCCTCACGGGGATGAATTTTAAGATTTTCAATTTCCTTTAACCTTCGCTTAATTTCTTCCTCCGTCAAATCTGTGTCGCTGTTCTTAATGATGATTGCTTTCTTCTCCTTCGTTGTATGAGAGAAAACTTCAACTTCCAATATTCCATTAATATCATATGTAAACCTTACATCGATAACAGCTTCACCTTCACGAGCGGGAGGAAAATCTACAGTTATTTCTCCAAGCTTCAAATTTTCACTCGCTTTTCTGCTCTCCCCTTGAAAAATGGGGGTTGTTATACTTGTTTGATCGTCATAAACATTGCAGAATTGATCCACTTTGCTATATGGAATAATGGTATTTCGCTCAATAATGGGAACAAATCGGTCGCCAATAACACTAATCCCAAGTGTATACGGGCAAACGTCTGTCAATACCTTTTCGCGCAAGCTTTCATTACGTTCTTTCATAGCCGCAATTATACCTGCTCCAACACCGACAACCTCGTCAGGGTTCAAATGACTTAGCGGCAGCTTTCCGAATAATCGGGCAACAAATGATCGAATAACAGGCATCTTAGTAGATCCGCCAACCAAAATAACATGATCTAATTCTTCAGGTGAGATATCTGCATCCTTCAACGCTCGTTGCAGCGGTTTCTTAAGTTTGGCAAGCAAGTTCAATGCAAGCTTCTCGAATTCGACAGCGGTAATCTGTGTCGTATAGCACTGCGAATTAATGATGCAAGTCATTTCTGCGCTTTCCGCTTTGGTTAAAGCCATTTTACAAGCTTCCGCTTGTTTCTTAAGTATTGCATACCATTTACCGCGATTATCCTCGAGCTTCAAGTGATGCTGTTCCAAGAAATATTGAATCAAGATTTCATCGAAATCTTCGCCACCCATAAAATTATCCCCGGCCACAGCACGTATTTCCATCACCTGGTCATACATATCGAGTACCGATACGTCGAAAGTTCCGCCACCAAGGTCGAAGATCAGCAGCTTCTTTTCTTCCCCATCTTGGTTCAAACCGTAAGCTACCGCTGCCGCTGATGGTTCATTAATGAGCCGATCCACCTTTAAGCCTGCAAGATGACCTGCTTCTTTCGTGGCACGCCTTTGTTTGTCATTGAAATAGGCGGGGACGCTAATGACAGCCTCCGTCACTTCCATGCCAAGATAGCTTTCGGCGTCAGCCTTCAGCGCCTTCAATAATAAAGCGGATAGCTCAGTAGGTGAAAATAGATAGTTTCCTAATTCATACCGTTTTTCCATTCCCATATGCCGTTTAAACACTGCGACAGACCTCTCCGGGTTCGTCACAAGTCGCTCCTTCGCAGGACTTCCCGTAATGATCTCACCCGTGTCTAGCACACTTACGACCGAAGGAGTCAGCTTCTCCCCTAATGCATTAGGGATAATGACACATTCATCATTCAAATAACAAGTTACAAGACTATTGGTCGTTCCTAAATCGATCCCGATTATTGGCATACACTCAACTCCATCATTGTTAAAAAGTTACTTATTTAATGTATATCGGAAAACAGGATCTAATTGTTTAAATTTCCGCTAGCCCTATCATACGATTTAAATGGCTATTATTAATTGATCACCTGTCCGCTAATTGTTCTTTACCCTTGCCACACGAACTAAAGAAAGTGAAGATAATAAAAAAACAGGGCAATCATGGTGGTGTCTGACCATAATCGACCTGTTTTATATAACGCTTTAGCGTTGTATAGGATATAAATTATCAAGCATTATTAAGGTTGTTAAAGCTTTCAGTAAAAATCGATTAAACCAGATTTGATAGTGTGTGATGGACAAGAGGTTGCTCATCCGAGACGATTCGGGTTAGCAAGTCATTTGGGTGTACTGTTTAACACTTAATTGGGGAATCTGATGAACCTGGTCAAATAAGAGGAGAACATGCAATTCTAATTGATCAATCTGAGGCTGTCGGTACCACACTAAGAACAAAAGATAATATAAAGCCCATCTATGTCTCCATTGTACACAGAATCTCATTACCTACGGCTTGTAAATGGATTTTACGAATAGCCCCACTTTTCCGCTTGCCAGAGACAACTCGCCAAGCAGATCAATTGGTATTAAACATTTATCTCACTTGGAAAATAATAGAGGATGAACGGTACAGGATGATCCTGTACCGTCTTTTCGCATTTCATCTAATTAATAAACGAATGAGATCGAAGCGAGATCTTCATTCTATTTGTTTGAAATACCGTGCGTATTTATTTATAATAAAACGCCGTGTTATCAACATGAAATCCTCCAGCTGCCTCTTCCTCTTCAGCCCTGATCAGAAAATGGAGAGTTGCGATAACAGCACTGGAGGGGGTAACACCAGTATTCTCGAATTTCTCAAAAGTTCCATCTACTTTTTTGTAATCCGCAATGTTGCTTCCTACTATACTGCCGTTACTGTCATAAAAATCAATATACATTTGAAATTTTGAATGCTTCAGCATTTGTACATTAATATATCCGCTAACTTGATATGCCTTCTCAGGTTCCACTACAAACGTTTGATAAATACTAAAGAAACTATTCTTAGGAATTTGGTATCCGGCAACCTTTTGTGAGTAAATCCCTTCATAAACCTTATTTCCACTTAATAATGATTTAATAGTCGTCTTCTTCAGTAGATTTCCATTCGGATCATATTTGTAGAGTATATTGATTATCTCTCCATTCTTAATAACAGTCACTTTGTCTAGTAACCCTTTATTGGAATAAGAATAAACAGCCTCATTATCATTTTCTGTTTTGTTATTGTTACTATCGATTATAGTTTCGGAGATACTTCCTACCGGCTGTGACAACACCCAGTCTTGAGCCACTTTAGAATTATTGTCACTTTTCTCGAAGCCGGCATTCTTCAATAAATTAGTTATATTGGAAACTCATATCATCAATAAAGAAAACACCTGCACCACTATTTTCTTTAGCTTTAATAATAACTTGAACTTTAGCATAATGCGCATCCTCTGGAACAGTTCCCATGCCTGAAATGGTAATGTAACCTCCAAAAGTTGTTCGTGATAATTCTACTATATTGGATTTGTTAGCAATAATACCGTTTTGTCCATAAAAATCTGTTTGCAAGTACATATTTGCATTTTGTAGAGAATCAACTAGTATTCTTCCGCTTATTGTGTAATCTTTATTTGGTTGAACTATGATGCTTTGACTTATTCCTGTAAATTGGTTTTTCAGGAGGTTAGACGTATTTATTTTTTGAGCATATTTTCCATCGGAAACTCTTATATTTTCTTTTTGAATAAAACTACTAATACCTGTATAACTCCATCCTTTCGCAATACCGGATCCCTCAAATGATTCAAAGCTTGCGTTATCAAATGATTCCTCTTCCAATTGATAGCTAAAACTCATAGAATCAACATAAATATCTCCAGCTCCAGAATCACTTAAGCTTCTTATCAATGTGTATAAGGCAAGATGTTTTGCTTTGTCGGGGGTCTTACCTTTCCCACTGATAGTAATAAAATCACCATTGGTTACTGTCGATATATCAACTATGTTAGTTTGGAGGAGTGAAGTAGCATCAGAAAAGTCAGCATATAACTGAATTTTTGAATCCTTCAAGCTATCCACTCTAACCCTTACACTTATTCGAAATTCCCTATTGGGATCAACTTTCAATATTTGATAAATTCCTCCGATTTGATGTAACGGCAATTCTGAAGACGTAACTCGTTGTACAGTTCCTCCACTAGAAATTGGGGAAGTAACTACGGACAAACTAGTTTTGCCACCTACAATCGGGAACCATGAATCTGCTATTGCGTTTTGATTTTCAACTTGGTCAAAATCTGCATTCATAACTAAATTAGATTCCGAGGTATACTTGAAATTAAGATCATCAACGTATATGATTCCTGAACCAATATCTGAAGTAGCTCGAATTAGTGCAAATATCCTCACCGATGCTGCTTCTTGAGGGACAATATTATTTCCAGAGAGAGTGATATAAGTCCCCTTTAGATCATTTCTTAATTCAAATATTACTGATGTAATAAATGACGAATCTGCGGTTAAAAAATCTGCATATAATTGGATTTTAGCATTATTCAGTTGTTCAATATTAAATCTTCCGCCTAAATAAAATGGCTTATTCGGGCTTACTGGTATGAGTTGGGTCAAGGCAACGAAACTATCTTTCTTTAAAATTGAAGCCGATATTCTCTGTGCTTGTAATCCGCTTGAAACCAGACTATTAACGAGTGTAATATCGGCTTCAGCTTCTTCTCCTCTCCAATATTGCCATCCCTCTCCAACTCCATTAGTTCCAGCCATCTCAAAACTAGGATTATGTAATAAATTCAAATTATTATTTTGATTAATATCTAATGAATTGTTCTCTTGATTTGATTCAACATTACTGTAAGAAACTGATGGAATTAGTGAGCTCATTATTAGGACCAGCATAATAATTTTTATTACTTTCATGATAATAGCCTCCTGAAGTTTCTGATAATGATTCAAATTTGTCTGTCTGGGTATGTACAACTGCGAATCCGTACTGCAATAACTTTCATGCTTCCATAATATATCATATCTTTGCATGTTGATTTCCGTTCCATGGAGTATATTATTAATTATTTTCCGTTCACTGCTCGAAACTAAATTATTATTTAGGGATAAGTTTAATTAACTAGTAAGTAGCGAATTAATATAATTCTATCAAATTCGACAAATAAAATGAACCATGTAGACATGAAAAGGATACAGCTAACTGGTTAACCATACCTGAAGTTCTGCACGATCAATCCTGTTCATGTATCGCCTTCGGCCAATCTTACATTCCTCAAACCACTGATCCATATATTGAAAAATCCAGCCCGCATCATACATGTTGCCGTTGATAGGAGAATTAGTTCTTTTGTGCTGGTCACTCAAATGCAGCAAATAAGCAGGGTCATCTTGCATTAGTCTTGTACGCATCAAGGACTAGTACATTGAACTGTATGCCGAAAGCTCTCCCCGTTCCTGTTCTAGCTTGATCTGTTTACATAAAACATCAAACAAGGAGACAATACCGTCTGCTATCTCCCTCGTATTACTGGTATAGAAAGAAGGCAGCTCACGTATTTTGGCATTGCGAAGCGGCAGCACTTCATGCTCAAGAAACTGCTGCCACAGCTTCGTTTGATACAATCGTCAGACCTCCGTTGCCGTAGCTCCCCCCGGTTGCTCCGGTAATCGTAATCTTGTCCTCCTCGAAGGTAATCTTTTGCCCGGTTGGCGTAAGCAATAACTTCGTATTGGGATTCGCCATCAGTTCTTCCTTCAAGTCCTTATCGTAATTTATAATCGGCTGAAGCTGCTCCTGCTGTACAACCGTAGTAGTCCCTCCAGCGACGGTACCATTTGAAGATGCCGGTGGGGCTGATCGTGCCGCCTCGGGTAATTTTTTACGAACAGAGCTTAACGCGATACCTTCTGCTTCCTTGGCATTAGGAAAGTAAAGACGGGCGCTGTCATCCTTTTCAGGCATGCAGTACCATCCGGTCTGATCATCTGAAGCATACATAGTTGAATAAGGAAACAGATGAGATGTCCCAATGCTCCATTTCTGGTCGCAATTCAGCTGAAGCTGAACCTCATCCCTCACAACACCCATTATCGTTCCGGTGATCGATGCGCCAACGAGCCGCGAATTGTATCTCTCTGCATGACATCCGGGATTGATAAATCTACATTCTGATAGGAACGCGTCTCGCTGCGGAGATCCATCGCATGAGAATGGGTTACCACTTTCACCTCTAATATTAATATATAATCCTTAATTTCAATTAAAAGGATATAAAATGAGACTTTTTACATATGCCAAAATTCCCAGGTCATAAAAAAAGAGCAGCTTATCGCTGCTCCTATCTTTTATTTTTGACTTCAACATATCATATAGAAGATAATAGTTTTAACCACTAATTTCATTGATTTACACGGAATTGATCAAGGAAGTAACTTATTCTCACTATCCAACGAAAGCGATGTGTCATTCATGATAAATTTTAGAGACAAAAGCTATCGATGTACCTCGGAAATTGTATTGAACTTGGTTAGCGGCAAATGGAAAATATCGATTTTAAATCATTTATCGAAGGGGTCGTTGCGTTTTAATGAGCTGCAGCGGCTTCTCCCTGAGGCAACCCAACGCATGCTGACCATGCAATTAAGGATGCTTGAAGGTGACGGTCTTGTTGTTCGAAAAGTTTATCCCGTTGCTCCGCCGAAAGTAGAATATTACTTATCCGAACTAGGCGAAGAAATGACCCCTATGCTCAATATGTTATGTCAATTCGGCACCACCTACATAAATAACTTCACCAATGAATCATCGCAATCGAGTAACAAGCATGCCTGAATAAGATAGTTGAGAAAAATTTATAGGACGAAGAACTTGGCACCATATCCTTTACCTGCGGCATGAGCTGCCGATAGTTCCTCACGATCAGCCTTATCCAATAGAATTACATTTTCCGGGTACAGCTTGCCTAAGACCGCCCATGAGACAAGCTCATTGGTCCCTGTATGAATGAAATGAACCCCTTCGGTATTCGTAACTAATCCAGGATGTGACAAAATGTCTATAGCATGATGATAGCTTAACCTTGGCAGCTTATCAGAAGAGATCTCCCTATTCTCGCTTCCTAGAGGCCGATATGAAAAGCGATGACCTCTAAACATTTGCCCAAGATCTACTGCATACTCACGGCCATCCTTTTCTATAATGAAATTCAGCTTTGTCCGGTCCGCATCTGTATGTGGAGACAAACGCGCTTTTGAAGGCTGCCAAGCATAAAGCCCGCTCGAATCCGAAAGAACAAGAACGTCAGCCTTCTCCGTTGTACCACTCCCTGCTTCGCTGCGAGGTGCTGCATAGTAATCTTCATATGCATATTCGAATGAAACAGCGGTCAGCTCGGCTGCTTCATCAAGCTTGATGGTTTGTACCGGATGCCACTTCAAGAGATAACGTGGTGCGTCCAGAGCAGAGACTCCCAAGCTTGCTGGCAAAATAGTTCCCAAACGGTATTGAAAGCCATACCCCGCTTTGGACAGATCTGAACAGACAACATGCTGTGCATATTGAACAATCGATTTGTGTGACAGATCCCTTCCAAGCAACTGAGTTAAAAAGGCTTTGCGGGCAGCTTCTATGAACCTCAGTCCTTTATACTCAGTATGCTCCTTGATCTCAAATGGAACTTCCTCCCAATTAGAGAACGGAAGCAAAGCATCCCTTAGCAAAACAAATTGATGGATATATTCGTTGTATAGCTGCATAACTCGCGAGCCGCCTGATGGTCCAAAAACCTGCGCAACAGCATCTGGTGTTAATTTATGATGATAGCAGTGGCTTCTAAATTCCAGTTCTTCAAGCGTCTCTTCGCCATATTGTGACAGAGCTCTTTTTTGTGAGTTGATCTCTCGTGCCCAGTTGACTAATTGCTCACCTATGCGTTTAGCCTGACCGGTAAGCTCCTTGCCGGGCCAATCCTCGAAAGCCAAGGGACCAAGCGGTAAGGATGATTCGCGTCCCGAGACTGCAAGATTAGCCTGCAGGCTGTCCAGTAGCACAGTCGGATCGCTATTTATCGGTTCGCCAAGCTGTACAAGCATGGCCTCCAATAACTTATCTAACCCAATAACTGCATCTTTAGCCCGGTATATACCACTCGGCAGATTCCAATCCAGTACTGTGCTCGTTCCTTTTCTAATTGCGTCCTCATCATCATTAAAGCTGCCGATCAGCGGCTCAACATCTAGCAAAGCTCCCCAAGCAATACGCTTGTCATTCAAAGTAAGCTGATATTCCGACATCCATCACACCTCGTTTCTAAGTTTCTATCTTTCAAAGCGGCAATTTCATGGTATCAACGGTACCGTGTATGTAGAATATCAAGTAATTAAGTGACTGAATAGTACGCACTTTTTTGTAGCTTAAGATTACTTTTGTGCCATAGGATCATTTTTGATACGGCAAAAAAATGACGACAAAGCCATCATCATAGGCTTTGCCGTCAACTATTTCGCTATAATTTTATTGCGTACGTTTATTGTATGGAATCAATATCATCCCAGCCTAACACGAGCTCTGTTAATTTCTCTCCAGCAAACTCTGCTTCAAACGAATCGATTAGCTTCCCGCCAAGCCCCTCATAGAACAAACGGGAAGGATTTGCTTCCAATACGTGAACAAGCATCGAATTCATTCCGAGCTGCTTCATCTCATGAACAACGGATTGTACGAGCCTCTTCCCCAAACCTTGCCCTTGATACGCCTTCAAAAGATAGATTGCGTTTAGCTGGCCGTCGTATTGCGGATACTTACCGCTTCTTTCTTCTCCGCCATCGGAGAAGCCGACTATATTTCCTTCCTCATTTTCCGCAACAATTACGATATTCCGGGGGATCACTTCTATCCATAACTGTTCTCTACTTTCATACGATCGGGCTTTCATATAGTCATCCGGAATGATGTTGGCGTATGTGGTTCGCCAGCTATCGACATGAACGCGGGCAATTCCTGCTGCATCCGCTAACACTGCTTTTCTGATTTGGATAAGATGACCTCCCTTATGTCATGCTTCATTGTCTCCTATACAGGGAGTCATAGCTCTCCAATGTCCAGCCTCCCTGTTATACCAGCTGTTCTTCCAGCACCGCCAGCATTTCCTCCAGATAAGTTACACCCTGCGCCTCTGCAGCTCTGGCTTCCGATAAGTACCGGATCCCCGTCTCTGCTTGATCGGATGCATTAGGGTCACCACCCTTTGGAAAAGGAAACAGCAGGCAGTATTCAGCAAGCGCATCGGCAACTTTGTCATAATGAATAGCCGCTTGCTTGGCTGCGGTAACCAGCCGTTCATTGGCATCCGGCAGCGACTGCTGCTCCTCTGCGATATGCTTCAAAAACTGTGCAGCAAACAGCCGCTGGTCGTATACATACAAGCCGTGCAAGGCATTTCCGTACACATCTACTTCACCTCTGCCAAGTGCTTCAATCCATGCGTCATAACCTTCAAGTCCGTTGCGGTATTGCGAATCTTCCCTCTTATAGCCCTGCGTGCGCGCATGAATAACGGCTAATTGAAGCGCCCCCCGCAGCATTTCTGTTTTAGCCACCGGAGTGAAAGCCGTCACTGCCATCACATACAGCTCATGCACCTGACCGCGCCCGAGCTTCTCGTAAGGCAATTCGCCGTCCTGTGTAATATCGCGGCAGCGCAGCATACGTGAATCATCGTCATATCCGTAGATTACACCAAACTCCGGTACGAATAAATCCCAGGCAAGAACGGGAATGCCTCTGTCCAAGCTCCATTGTACCAGTTCAAGAGCTTGCTCCAGCTCTTCCGGTGTTGGAGGAATTTCAGTTGGACCGCCTGCATAGCGAGTTTGAAAACCTAAGTTGGCAAACTGCTCTTGATGATGAAGCGGCCACTCGAAGGCTGAATATCCCGCAACATTAACCCGCTCCCTATCGATAATAATGCGGAATGCGTTGGCTGTATAGCCGGCAACCTCGACTAACGAAAGATTTTTGCGCTCTGTATATTGCAAAATCGAGTAAATAGAGCCTGTATCGGTCAGATTCGTATGCGTATAGTTGCTTGTGTAATCAGGACGATTCCCCATAAAAACTAACACTCCTTCGGATTATAAAGTATCGGAGGTGCAAGAAGCTTTGCCTTCGGCTTGCCGGTATCTCGCCGCTGCTTCACATACAAACTGATCTGAAGCCGAAGCCGTTCGCGTTGAAGCTTGCCGCGTGCGCGGGAGATGCTGTTATAGACGTTCGCTACCGAAGTATCGAGGACGATGGCAATTTCATGCGGTGAGACCTGACGGAAAAAATGCGCTTCGAATATATCCTTCTCCCTCGGACTCAAGCAAGAAAAGAGTTGCCGTATGCCATCCACGAGCTCCTTCCGGAGCAAATTGGCAGCAGGATCACTCGTATGCCTTGAGGCATCCTCCTCATAACGGCGGCTAAGCTGGAATAAGACGCGGTCGATATCTTGCCCATGACTAATCGTTCCGGCTGAAGTAATTCCGGTGAACGGTTGCTCTTTCGCATACAGCCCGCCTCTTCGAAGCTTCATATAAGCTTGATTGCGAACGATTCGCGCGAGCCAAGCAGCAAACCGGTTCTGGTCGGCCAATCGGCCTACCTGCAGAAACGCCTGGACCAGCGCTTCTTGGACGACATCCTCTGCGACATGATGATCTTGCGTTAACGAGCGAGCCCATTTATACATATTTGCCCGATTTCTCCGGACAAGCTCCCCGAAAGCTTGATTATTCCCTTCTGTAGCCATCGCTGTGAGCTGCTCTTCCGACATCGATTCAAGTCTATTTTCTGTCGCCATGCTTTTGGACTCGACACTTAAATCGATATAAGAATCCGCATATTCATTCATACCCGCAGCCTCATCAGCCTTTCCCCTCATCGCTAAGCTCCCTTCGCCTCTCCATCTCTATTGATGCCAAAGCGCTAACGAATCTATCATCTATTCAGAAAAAAATTATGATAAGCCATTTAATCTTCATGAGACGGTTATATATAAGAATGGAAAGTCCTGTCACTATCGTACCCGATGTGCTTCCAGCGCTGCAAGCGTTAGTAAAATCCTATTCTATATCGCTAATAGATCGGTATTCCGAACACGAAAAAGGACGAACCATCACTGGCCGTCCTTCTCTCCTCGGCTAAATCGCCTTTGAGCAAACTTGATTCCTCTGTTTTTCTATTTAAGGATGAACTGCTCTGCAAACAATATACCACGGAAGGAATATTAAAACCCAATTATTCCGGCTCATACTTCAGCAAATGATCCATAATCGACCGCCTGCCTATAGGCGTCCAGCTCATCGCAAACCAATTATCGATGAGGGTGACCTTGTCTTTTTTTACCGCAGGAATCCGATGCCAGACATCGTTGTGAATCAATCGCTGGTACATCAGTTCGCTGCCGGCCAATACATGATGCTTATGTATGAAGAGATGCTCGGTTTCTAACATTGGTAACGCTTCAGGCGGCATCTCTTGTCTCCAAATATCACCGATTACCGGAATACCCGGCTCGAGTCCAAGATCACGATAGAGCAATTCATTTAAAGGATGTCCTCCGGTACCCTGAATACCGACGGTGCGATGGCTGGCCTGCATAAGAGTTACACGTCTTTTGCCCAACTTTATCTGCAAAGCCCGCTTTACTTCTGAAGCACGTAATTCTAGACGGGCAATCGCTTGATCTGCCTCGCTCTCCCGGCCGAGCAGCTCCGCAATTTTGATGAAATTCAATTTCCAATCCCATAATGACAAATCGAGAATAACCGGAAGGGCAATTTCTTTAAAGTTATCCTTAAAATCGGTATGATAATGATCCGCAATAATAAGATCGGGAGCGGACTGCTTCAGTTCCTCCATCTGGCAGTGAAACCGCTGTGCATATTCACTTTCATTGACTCCGGGATAATGAAACAGATCAAGCGAGTAGGCAGGCT
Source organism: Paenibacillus radicis (ex Gao et al. 2016) (assembly GCF_014641555.1). Classification (GTDB taxonomy): domain Bacteria; phylum Bacillota; class Bacilli; order Paenibacillales; family Paenibacillaceae; genus Pristimantibacillus; species Pristimantibacillus radicis. Next base: position 79,505 of record NZ_BMHY01000004.1, on the reverse strand, counting down.
CAATTCCGATGGATTGCAAATATTGCTGAAACCCAAGCGATGAGGCCACCGCGACCCGCAAGGATTGGCGCTTCATATATATAGTAGGAGGAACGCCAACGGTACGTTGAAACATTCGACTGAAATAAAACTCGCTTCGAAAGCCGACGCTTGCCGCCACCTCTTTAACGCGGCTGTGGCTTTTATTCAACAGTTCCTTCGCTTTATTCATCCGGATCATGCCCAAGTACTCAACAGGTGTCGACCCCGTTACTTTCAGAAAAAGACGGGAGTATGCCGCGGGAGTCATCCCCGCTTCCTCTGCCAATCTCCCGATGCTAATCTTATCGATATAATGCTGCTCCATAAAGGCAATGCTCCGGTCCAGCCTCTCGTCTTTCTGCTGACCTGATTCTGGCGTGCTCATCATAATCCCGTGAATGAATTGCTCCAACTGCAGCCGAAGTGACAACTGGTCATATTCCCCTTCATTTCTGCTGTCTTCGTACATCTGAAGAATCCGCTGTAAAATCTGCTGCGGATGAACAACCGGTATGCGTCCCGGACGAAACGGACCTGACAAAGCAAGTGAGCTCGACGAGCTCATCCCACCTTTTGTCTTCGTTAATGTTACAGGGCGAAAAAATACACCGTAATAGGAAAATCCGCCCGTTCGTTCTGATAGCTCGACAATCATGCCAGGCACAAGCAAATAGAGCTCGAACGGTTTAATATCACAAAGCATGCCGTCCATGAGAACGACACCTTCGCCTTCTGTAATAAAGCACAGTACATAAGCAGGAATACGGTAGGTTCGGACCCCGGACCTGCCTGTAAACCTTCTTTTTCGCACGGACGAGAACAGGTATAGCGAATGAGCGTGCGTCTGGCTAACGTGAGACAGCATCAGGCACCTGCCTTTCATAGAACAATCATCGTGTTTCTTCTAATTATATAGCTCTCCGGCGAATGAGCAAAGCAATCATATATGGCGCCCCGATCAATGCCGTAATTAACCCTACTGGAATTTCATACGGCGTAAAAATCGTTCGTCCAAGCAAATCAGCCAGCATCACGATCAACCCGCCTATTAACGCCGCAACAGGCAATCGTTTTATACTCCGGGTACCAGCCAGGTGGGAAGCCATATGCGGCGCCATCAATCCGACAAATGCAATCGTGCCGGCCATCGCTACGGCGGACCCTGCCAATCCTACACTTAACAATATTAGGGCAAATCTCGTCCATTCCAACCGAAGGCCCATCCCAACTGCCGATCCGTCGCTCAACTGCATTAAATCAAGGTGACGATTAAAAAATAGCAGCACGATGAACAGAACAATAATCCACGGCAAAAGCGGCCAGAAATGTTCCCAGGTTCTTCCGTACAAACTTCCGGCCATCCAAGTAAACGCTTGGGATACTCTAAAGATTTTACCCACTGTCAATAAATAAGTTATGAGTGCACCTGCCATAGCGGATATCCCAATCCCGACCAAAAGCATTCGTTCGGTTGAGCTGCCCTTTTTCCAGGATAGCTGATAGATCGCTAAAGCCGTAACCAATGCGCCAGCAAAAGCAATCCAAGGCAAATGACTCATCGATAAACCTGGCGTCAGAACGAGCACGGCCACCACAGCGGCAGCGGCTCCCGAGTTTAGACCGATGACGCCAGGAGAAGCCAGCGGGTTGCGGGTGATGATTTGCAGAATACTTCCGGACAATGCCAGCCCGCAGCCTGCCAAAAAACCGACCAGTACGCGCGGCATCCGCACTTGGCGGACAGTGAAAGCATATTCGTTGCCGCCGAGTTCAATGGCCGTTCGAAGAGCTTCCCCTATTGGGACCGTTCTTTCGCCGATAACGATGCTCAGCAACAGTACAAGTATATTTAATAGAAGCAAGCCAATTACGACCCTCAACCAGCGGTCCTTTATAATAGAAGGAATTATTTCGTCCTCCCCCTTCGCTGTGCCAAATAGATAAGAAACGGCGCACCAAAGAAGGCTGTTACGATACCCGCGGGGACCTCTTGCGCCGGAAGCACGAATCGTGCACCAATGTCTGCAATTAGTAATAGCAACGCACCAAGCAAAGCGGAATAAGGGATAACCCAACGGTAGTCACTCCCAACGAGGGCACGCGCAATATGCGGAATAGCAAGGCCAATAAACGCGATAGGACCCGCGATCGCAACAGCGCTGCCGGCAAGCAATACACTGACCACAATGCAAAGCACTTTAATCAAAACTATGCGTTGGCCTAATCCTTGAGCCATTTCCTCCCCCAAGCCAATCACATTCATATGATGGCTTAGAACGAACGCCGCAGCCAAACCTGCGATCATATAAGGAACTACTTGGAGAAACAGCTGCAAATCTCTGCCTGTAAGCGATCCGGCAAGCCAAAAGCGCATCGTGTCCAAAGACTGTTCGTTTAGAATGAGTATCCCTTGCGTAAGGGATGCGAATAACAGATTAATGGTTGCTCCGGCTAAAATAAGCTTAATCGAGGTCAAGGACTGTCTCCCTATTGAACCTAACAGAAATACTGTTGCACCCGCTATTGCAGCACCTGCCATCGCCGCCCATGTAAAAACGGCAAGCGAGGTGGAATGCAATACGATCGAGACGATAACTACCGCCAAAGCCGCCCCGTTGTTAACACCGAATATTTCCGGTCCGGCAAGACCGTTCCTGCTAAGTGCTTGCATGAGACAACCGGCGACTGCCAGTGATCCGCCTACTGCTGCAGCGATCAAAGCCCGAGGCAGCCGGACGGAACGGATAATCAATTGATCGTAAGCTCCGTCAAACGACCAGATCGCATTTATAATAGAAGAAACAGAAATTTGAACGACACCAAAGGCAATACTTGCGATCAACGCAAAGCCGACTAAGACAAATAGAAAGATGAATCCGGTCCATCTATACGTCACACCCATACCTCCTAATTGTAAAAGAAATGAAGAAAGATTGGGCCGTCGATAGGACGACCCAATCTTATCATTATTTCAGCAAAAAGGAGTGCAGATCGTAAACCACTTTATTTACTGCTTGAATTCCGAGTCCGCTCATCCAATATTCCCAGTCGACAGGTTTAACCTGCTTGTTCTGAACGCCCGGCAAGGAAGTCCACAGCGGACTTTTCTCCAGCTTGGCGAAAGCATCCGGCTCTCTGTTGAACCAGAGAATAACATCGCCGTCCAGCTCTGTCATCTGCTCTTCCGTTACATCCTTCGAGAAGCCTTCCACATTTTGCGAATCAACACGCTGTACGCCAGCGTCTGTCATAATCGTGCCAGCGAACGTATCCTTCAAATAAATTTGAATCTTATCCGCACGCGGCCGGAACAGCGATACCTTCTTCACGTCTTGGGCTGCCAAATCGGTTTTAAACTGATCGATGCGCGCTTGATAAGCATCCAGCAGTTGTTTCCCTTCCTCCGATTTGTTTACCGCTTCGGCATGAAGCTGAAGATTGTTTTTCCACGTAACGCCTAATGTTTCAACAAACACTGTTGGAGCAATTTGCCCCAGCTGGCTGTATATCGCATCATGCGTATCTTTGTTGCCGATAATCAGATCGGGCTTCAAGGCATCGATCGCTTCCAGATTCGGTTCATTGACAGAACCGATATTCTGAATGCCTTCCGTCCCCTTCAAGTAAGCCGGATAAGGATCGCCCGCAGCCAAAATCGATGGCGCGCCGATTGGTTTAATGCCGAGCTCCAGCAAGTTATCCAGTGCGCCGATATCCAGCACGACGATTTTGGAAGGATTAGCCGGAATCTTCACGTCTCCGTACGCGTCTTTTACCGTCCGCTCCGCGCTCGTCTCCGTCGTCGCCGCAGGCGGATTTTCTTTGACTGCCCCCGCAGCTTCTGTATTTTCTTTGTTCGATCCCGTATTTCCGCAAGCGGAGAGGATCAGAATCACCAATGCGATAAGAGATAATGATCCCCATCGTTTCAAACCGCTTACCCGTTTGCTTGCCAACATGCCTAAATTCCTCCTGTGTCTAATTAAGAATGATAACCATTATTAATAAGATAACGTATAACCTCAAAAAGTGTCCATGCAGAAACTTATTCATCTCATGTACTTTTTTTAACACTCAGCATAAATATCCAAATTAATCCAATTTATCATCATGAGATAACGGATTAAAGACTTGATGCATACGCAGCTCCGTATCCGGAAATAACCGTCTCGCCGTCAATTGCTCCACTCCGATAAGGGGCTCAAATAGGGAAAACTGTCGGAACCTCTCTCTATGCTCAGGGAATCGTTGTTGATACTGTTCGATCACACCGCGTACCTTGCTCCAAAACATCCTCTCCTCCATGCCAAAATGATCTTGAAGGAAGATCGCCAGCTCCCCGAGGTTAATAAAGAAAAAGGCATCATGTACAAAATCCCGCACCGCTTCGAGATCGCTGGTCTCCAGAAACGAATTCCGGTTCACCCGCTGATGATACGCCGGCGTTTGCGCCAAATCTGGACAATCCTCCGGATTCGCTAGCCCTTCCCTGGCAAACCGGATGCCGTCGTGAAAATCCTTTAATGCAATTCGGACCGGGAGCCCTTCGCGCAGCACAAGCACCATATTTTGAGCATGGGACTCCAGCGCGATGCCATGCGCATACAGGAAATGAATAATCGGGTTCACGCTTGTCTTCAGGAGCTCATTCAGCCAATACTCCAGACCAAACCGCTCGATCCATGGCCCAACATATGGCTTGCCAGCGGGATCTACGGCGCATAACGCATTAAACGGAACAGCTGTCTCGCTCTTATCCAAATGCATCGGCAAGCTTTCTCTCCAGATGCATGACAGCGTGCCATAGGATTTGGACTGCAAGGGAGCAAGCATGTGACTATTCTCGTAAGCGATACCTGCAACTTCACCAAGCAGGATCAGTCGCAGCTCATCGCGCAGGTAGGTATCCCCTGCAGCGATCCGTTTGAGCCAATCCGAAATGACGGGCGCATTTTCTACCGTATGGGGAGCTAGTATGCGGCCAGTCGAAGTATTCAAAATGCTCAGCGACAGTTTGAGATAAGGTTTGCTTGGACGTGTGCGGTTCACCAGCGTGCGAATAGACTGCTGCGCCGTGTACGCCTCTTCTGTACTGCCAAGCGGCAAAATATGCTTGCTTCGTATATCGGCAGCAAGCACCGACGATATCGTCGTTCGCCATTGCCAAGGATGGACGGGCAGCATAACATAATCACTAGGATTAGCTCCGGCATCCCGAATACCATTCACAAACCGCTTCAGCTCCTTCTCCCCTAGCTGCTCCTTCAGCCAATTGGATGAACCTGGTTCAGGAAGCAGAGCGGAATGACTGAGCTTTGCCCGGCTGCGATGAACGGCAACCCAAACAGGATGAATCGATTCGGCGAATTCGGGACCGTACTGCTGCTGATCCGCAATATCGAAGCCAATGCGCGACTTGTAGCTCGGATGATAGGGATGACCGTCCATTATGCCATTCTCCCAATCCTCGTCGGACAAGTCATGCAGATCATTATTGTCCTTGTGTCGCTTATATTGCGCTAGAGTATCGTTGATTAACGTCTGCTCCAGTTCCTGAATGAAATGAAGCACCTTCTTTTCCTCCGCTCCAGCTCCAGCAGCAACCTCCAGCAAAAAAAGCGCGATAGAATCGGCCTCCGATTCGCTAGTTCCGGCTCTTCTTCTGACCGGCTCTTGGCTTAGCCGGATTCGCCCAAAGGTATAGCGGCGTTCGCTTCCGAACAGATAAGCAATCGGTAGTCCGTCCAGGCCAACCCCGTCAATGCGGGTTTCTTCACCCTCCGTGTGATACGAGATCAGTCCCTCAAACAGCATGGACTCCACCAATTGGCGAAAAATTCTTCTCCTTACGGCAACATAATGCGGGGACTGCATAGCTTCGCGATAAAATTCAAATGATTGCATTCCATCCGGCTTTGCACCGGATTCTGCCTTCCCGTTCACCTTCACCATACGCACATGGCTCACTCCCCGTAGTATGAATAGCGCTCCGGTGCGTAAGCATGGAGCGGATTGCTTACCCAGTGCACACAGTCTATTGTTCCATCATCAATCCGGCGCTTCGTTAACTGCTCGACCTCGACTTCTGCCTTAAACACGTCAAAGAGGTCAAATCGGCTTTGCAGCTCCGGGAATTGTTTTTGATAATTCTGAATGACGCTGGCCGTTATTTGCCAAAAGCGGCGTTCCGATAAGCCGTAATGCTTTTCCAGAAAGAAGGCGAGCTCCGCCAGATTGATAAGCAGCAGTGCGTCCAGCAAGAAATCGGTTAACTCCCCCGCCTTCTCCTTCTCGATAAACGAATTCCGATTGGGGCGCTGATGATTCGCCGGCGGATATTCGATATTCGGATATTCCCGGGGCTGCTCCACGCTAAGCGAATAACGGACGCCATCGTGAAAGTCCTTCAAGGCAATGCGCCGTGGCCTGCCCCGCTCCATCACGATAATCATATTTTGCCCATGCGATTCCAGCGCCGCGCCATGTGCATACAAGAGATGGACCAAGGGGACAAGCGACACCCGAAGCAGCGTTTGCAGCCATTCCTCCAAGCCGTACTCTTCAATCCATGGATGAATAAGCGGCTGTCCGTCGTCGCCTGTATGAACCAATGCGTTAAACGGATAAGCTTCTTCACCCTCGAGAAGGAAACCATGCAGACTCTCTCTCCATATCGCACCAAGCGAGCCGTATACCTTTTGCTCCAGCACATTGGGAAGCTTCTGATGGTGATAGGATACCCCCAGCACCTCTTTCAGCAAGATAACCTGCTTGTGTAAAAAAGTATCCTCCGCTACGATGCTGCCAAGCCAGTCCGAGATGCGAGCTGCGTTCATAATCGTATGCTGCGCTAGAATTCGTCCTGATGATGTATTCGTGATATTCATAGGCAGCTTGACATAGGCTTTGCTGCGATCGCTCGTATTCGCCAGCGTCCGGATGGATTGCTGAGGCCGGTAAACTTCCGATCCGCAACCGAGATAGATCAACTCATCTGTGCGTAACTGCTCGGCGAACTCCGGCGCAATAACCCGATCCCACTGCCAAGGATGTACAGGCATTAGAATATAGTCTCCCGGCTGTTTGCCGTATTGTTCAAGGATGGCGGCAAATCTGCCGTAGTCCTCACCCAGCTCTTGCCGCATAAAAGCGGTATCATCCAAGTCGCGGGATATGGACAGCTTTGCAGAAGAACGATGAACGGCTACCCAGATCAGACGGAGATCCGGCTTGAATTCCGGCCCATACGCTTCATTGTCGCGGAGCGTGAATCCGATTCGCGATTTATAGCAAGGATGATAGGGATGTCCCTCGATGAGATCACCCTCCCACTCATCGTAAACTGCCGTCATTGAAGCGGATGAAGCCGATGCTTGCTTCCGGTGATGCAGCACCGACATCGTATCCTTCAGGAGCGTCTGTTGAATCTCATCGATGAACGATGATATTCTCTCTACTTTCGCGTTAAGCGAAGACGAGATTTCCAGTATAAACTGGGGAAGCGATTCCGCTTCTCGGATTTCTCCCTCCGCGATACGCACAACAGGCTTTTCCGAAAGACGGATTCGTCCAAAACTCCATTTCTGGGAAGCAGTGAACCGGTATTGAACGGCTTCTCCGGTTTCGCTTTGACCGTGCAGACTATATTCAGCTTCGGACTCCCCCTGAACAATAGGCTCTGTTAATATCCGCTCATACAAGAAGGACTCGATTAATTGCCGGAAGATGCGCCTTCTCACGATAGCTAACTCCTTGGACTGTACGATGGACCATACGGACTCGCTCATACGCCACCTCCAATTTCTGCATTGGACTCCAAATAGATGTGCTCAGGATGAGGATGACTTAAAAAATCATGATGCGAGATCGCCCAGCCGTACGCTCCCGCATAAGGGAATAACAAAATATCCCCCACCCGCACCTGGTCAATCTGCACGTCCTGAGCCAGAACATCCTTTGGCGTACATAATTGGCCGACGACGGAAACCTTTTCATCATCGAGCGAAGGCCGCTCGTAAGGATGAGGCCATTCATCAACGGTAATAACCTGAAACGGATGGCTGTGCTGCCATGACGACGGCAGACGGAAATGATGCGTTCCTCCTCGAACTACGGCATAATACTTGCCGTGATTGCGCTTAATGTCGAGCACCTCCGCCGCATAATAACCCGTCGATGCCGTTATATAACGGCCGCACTCGAAGTAGATCATCATGTCCGGGCTAGCCGCTTCCTTTACCAAGCTGCCTAATTGATTCACAAAATGATTCCAGTCGAATTGCTGCTCCAATTCCGCGTAGTTCACACCTAAGCCGCCGCCGGCATTCAGATAACGGAGCGATAAGCCGTAAGTCTCTGCCCAACGCCTTGCCAAGGAGCAATAGTAGCGCACTAATTGAGCATGTGCCTCGGCGTCCAGATTGTTGGACAAGGAATGAAAATGAAAACCCTCCACCTGTAAATTCGGCAGCTGTTGAAGCTGCTCCATCGCTTGAGGCAGCTGCTCCTCCTCAATGCCAAACTGTGTAGGGCGGCCGCCCATCGCTAATTTGGCTTGGGGCAGCGGACCTTTCAAGTTAATCCGCAGCAGGACGGACACTTTTTTGTTATGCCGGCCCGCTATAGCATTCAGCTTGTTCATCTCATGAACGCTTTCGACATGGATCAGATGCACGTTATGCTGCAAAGCGCCTTCCAGCTCCGCCTCTGTTTTACCAGGCCCTCCGAACAGAATTGGAATATCGGCCGATACTTGGCGAACCTTCTTGATTTCCCCTAGCGATGCTACTTCAAAGCCGTGCACGACAGGGGCAAGCGCCCGTAAAATTGCTTCTTCCGAGTTCGCTTTAATCGCATAAAACAGCTTGAAAAACTCGGGTAAGGAGCTCGCCCGGCTTGCCGTCTGCACTTTCAAAGCGTCTAGATCATGCAGATAGGCGCAAAACGGTTCGTTTTGCCGCTGCTTCCGCTCCTGAACGACCTCCGCCATGCGGTGGAGCTCCTTGTGTAAATGCTGTCCCGTAAGCACTACAGCCATAGTACCGTTCCCTTTCCTGCCGACAGTGCCCGGCGGTACAGCTCGGCCGCACTAGCGATATCCTCCACCGCCATGCCCATCGGATTCAAGACGATGATTTCATCGTCCGACTCCCGGCCGGGCTTGCGTCCGATTAGAATTTCGCCTAGCTCGGCATGCAGCTGCTCCCGTGAGAACTTGCCCTCCAGCACCAGCTGGTTAATAATTTTCTTCTCCCGGTTCGATTGGTCCCAATCATCCACTATCACTTTGTCCGCCTGAATGAATACATCTTTATGCAAATCCATAATCGAAATATTGCTGACAAACGTCCCCTTAGCTAGCCATTCGTACGGAATATGCGGAGCAGATGCGACCGTAGCTGTAACGAGCACCTCTGCCTGACGGACCGCTTGCTCCGAAGTCTCTTCTACGATGACCTCGATGTGAACATAACGAAGCTGTATCTCTTCCGCCAGCCGTCCGGCGGCTTCCGGATTCAAGTCGAATAAGCGAACCGTCTTGATAGTGCCGAACTGCTCCAACAGGGATATAATCTGCATCTTTGCAATCAAGCCGCAGCCAATGACAGAGACAGCTTCGAAACCCTCCTTGGCCAAATGACGCGCTCCGATAACCGTAACCGCAGCAGTGCGCATACTGCTGATCAGACTTCCCTCCATGACGGCAACGGGGTAATTCGTCTCGGGATCGTTCAAAATGATTAATGCGCTTGCCCGCTCTTTATTCCGTTTCGCCGGGTTATCATGCTTGCTGCCGATCCATTTCAGTCCGCTGATCGCGGTTTCCCCTCCGACATAGGCGGGCATTGCAATAATCCGGTCGGCAATATGGCCGTTCTCTCCCGCTGCCCGCAAGTATGGCTTAAGCGGCTGCACATAATCTCCCGCGCTATGCAGTTCAAGCGCACGGCTAACTGCAGCAACATAAGGATCGGAATGAGCCCCTCCCAGCTCGATAAGATCCTGCTTGCTTAAATATAAAATTTGATGCTCCATCGTCGTTTCCAATTTACGATTCACTCCCTTTTCAGATTGGCTATTGAATGACTTCAACATGGTGCTGCGGCAAAGCATTAACCCATTTCTCGTCGTAAACGCTGTCCAAATAGCGTTCTCCGCGGTCTGGCAATATCGTGACGACGGAGGAAGAGGCCGGGATCGTCGGCAGCAGCCTTTGCAGCGCGGCAATAATTGAACCCGAGGAACCGCCAGCAAATATTCCTTCCCGCTCCATCAGCATCAGGCATCCGGCCACAGAATCCCGGTCGTCGACATGGATCACTTGATCGATTTCATCCGGCATGAACAATTCCGGCACCCGGTTCGCACCAATGCCCGGCAGCTCACGCTGGCGTGACGGTGTCCCGAAAATGATAGAGCCTACGGCGTCAACTGCAATAACCTTCACATTCGGATGCGCTTCCTTCACTCTTCTGGAAACGCCAAGTATGCTGCCCGTCGTGCTTACGGCACAGACGAGATAATCCAGCTTATCCCCCATCTGCTGGACGATTTCCTCGCCCGCACCATGGTAATGGGCCTGCCAGTTCAACGGATTCGCATACTGGTTGATCCAATAGGCGTTAGGGTCCTGCTCCGCTAGTTCCTTTACTCTGCTGATGCGGCTTTTTAAATAACTCCCTTGCTCATCGGGTGTTTTCACCATGTCCACGTTAGCACCCAAATACCGGATCAGCCGGAGATTGGTAGACGTTATCTTCGGATCGACAACACAAGTAAACTTCAATCCGTACCGTTTTGCAGCCATCGCAAGCCCAATTCCCAGATTACCCGAGGTACTTTCGATCAAGTGCGTGTTCGGCGTAATCGTTCCGTCCTTTAAGCCCTGCTCGATGATATACCGGGCGGGACGATCTTTCATGCTTCCGCCAGGGTTCATCATTTCGAGCTTGGCATATACCGCAGGTCCAGGCGCGGCGAAGAGGGCATTCAAGCGGACCAATGGCGTTTGACCGATACAATCGATAATGCCATCCACCGCTTCGGGCATTTTTTTCGCGAGATGCAATTTTTCCATGTGAACACACCAGCTTTCTTCCTGATAAATGGGTATTTTGCCGCTTTTTTCGCTAATTGATAATGATTATTGTTTTCATGAGCAAAATACATGCCCATTATGGAACTCCCAACTTCTTCCTGTCAAGCTCTTTTTTTTGTGGATATTTTTTCTTTTTTTCTAATTGACAATGATTATTATTGTTGATAATCTGTATCACGCAATCGCTTTCCATTTGGTTCAAAGGCAGGTGACATGACGATTACACAACTAGCATCCTGGCAAAAAAATGCTCGAATTTTGTGGGGAGGCCGATTTTTAACGAGTATGGGATTAACGGGAATCAGCCCTTTTATCCCCTTCTATCTGGAGAATATGAAGGCCGGAACGACTGCAGATATCCTGCTCTGGACCGGCCTCTCCCTCTCCGCTCCGGCAGTGTCCTACGCTTTGCTCACCCCCTTCTGGGGCAAGCTTGGCGATCGTTGGAGCCGGAAGTGGATGGTCGTTCGCGCCTTGCTTGGCCTAGCCTTAAGCATGTTTCTAATGGCTGTTGCGCAAACTCCGTTTCAGTTTTTTCTATTCCGGCTTTGCCAGGGAGCCTTCGGCGGCATCTCGGACGCCAGCAGCGCCTTTGTCGGAACCCATGCTCCGCATAAAGAGCAAGGGGTTGCATTAGGCAGGCTGGAGCGGGCGTCGGCCCTCGGTCTGCTTGCCGGCCCGTTGCTTGGCAGTCTATGCGTCAGCACTTGGGGCAGCCGTCCTCTGCTGTTTATTACGGCAGCATTGACGGGACTGCTTGGCGTGATCGCCGCATCCATTCTGACGGATAAAGACGAGAAGCGAACAAAAGCTTCGGCAATCAAAAGCACCGGCGTTATACCGGCCTTTCTATCCCTTGTCCGGCAGCCGCTCGTAAGACGGTTTGTCGCTGCAGGCATGCTGTTCAAGCTGGTCGATTTCTCCATATTCGCTATTTTCACACCGTTTATCAGGGAACTGTTCCACTCCCCTGCCAGCAGTGCAACGATTGTCGGATTGCTGCTCGCCGTGTCGTCTCTTGGCGAACTCATCGGTGCTCCGTGGTGGGGCAGAAGAAATGACCGGAACCGGCTTGAACGAAATCTCGTCATCGCAGGCGTGCTTTGCGCTCTATGCTTGGCGGCACAGACCGTTCCGTTAGGCATCGTATGGCTGCTTCTCATTCGCTTCCTGCAGGGCTTTTTCTACAGCGCTTTATTACAAACCGTAATGCTTGCCGTACTCCGCTCCTCCTCCAGCTCTGACCGGGGAGTCAGGGTCGGGGCAACGAACAGCCTGCTGATGATTGGCCAAATATCTGGCCCTACGATTGGACTGTATCTGGGTGCTCACTTGGGGATGTCATCCGTTTTCTTCGTCATGTGCGGCGTCATGATTGCAGCTTCATTGCTGTTCTGGCAGCTTCCTGTTCATGCGCAAAGGTCAAATGTTCAGCTGTCGTCTGAGTGACAATTTGAAAGGAGTCCCGCTATGCAATTAAATACCAAGCTAGATTCATCATCCCCGGCTGCAGATGCTGTCGTCAGATCGCAGCAGGAAAGTTTAAGCCGGTTATTAAACACGTACCTTCGGGAGAACGGTCAGCATTTTCCGGGCTACAGCAGTCCCTTGCGTCCCGAACTTACGCTCAAAGTTGTTCTGCCGCAATTGCAGAAGACGCTATACGGCTCTTTGCGGCATCATTCCGCTGGGGGGCATCATGTGTTTGGGGATTCGTTTTTCACCGAGGAACATGCACATGCAGAAGAGGTTGGCTTTGAAACGATTGTTAACCTGTTGCTGGATGAAGTGTCCTTCGCAGAGAAAGATCCCGAATCTCGGGAGCTGAAAAAGCTGGAGCTGCAAACACTGTTACTGAACAGTACGCGCCGGATGGAAGGGTATTTCCGTCATGCAAGCCAGCAGCCCTTGCCTGCACTTGATTTCCGATCTTGCGAGCAATCACTCTTAAGCGGACACCCGTTTCACCCAACGCCCAAGAGTCTGGAGGGCTTTAGTGAAACGGACAGCCGCGTCTATTCTCCCGAATACGGAACTGCGTTCTCGCTTTACGGCTTTGCTGTGGCGCAGGATTGCGTGGTCGAGGATTGGCTAATGGATTCCTTCAGCGAAGCAGATGCGAATTGGATTCCCGAGCCGATGAAAGCCGCTGCGCGCAGCAAGCTCTCGGACGAATATGCGGACTACGTCATCCTTCCTTGCCATCCGTGGCAAGCAAACTACTTGCTTTCGCTAGAATCCGTGCAGCAGTTAATCCATAATAAGCAGCTCATAGATTTGGGCTTGACTGGTCCGACTGTTTATCCCACCTCCTCGGTGCGAACCGTCTGGAGCCCCGAACAGCAATGCTTCTTCAAGCTGTCGCTCCATATCCGAATTACGAATTTCATTCGTGAGAACAACTACGAGCAGCTGCGGCGCACTCTGGATGCGGCTAAAGTCGTTCATGCGGTGAGAGAGCGGTATACAACTGAGCAGTTTCAGTTGCTGCTGGAGGAAGGCTACCGGACCGTTGGCATTCCTGGCGTAAGCTCTCTTAATGAAGATCTGTTGGCCAGCTTCTCGATGATTGTGAGAGAAGCACCGAAGGCATGCAGCTCCTCCGATCAGCCTCCCTATGTGCTCGCTTCACTGCTTGAAGTGCTTCCCGGCGAAGAAGAGCCGCTGCTGTTCCGGGCTGTCCGTGAAAGTCTGCCTGAGGGAGGGCCAGATCCAGATTGGATCGCATGGCTGCAACGCTATTTGCAATTGTCGATGCTGCCGATTCTTCGTCTCTATACAGAAACCGGAATCAGCCTTGAAGCTCATGTTCAGAACGCGATGCTGAGCTTGGACAAAGGGACGCCGGCCGTCTTTTATGTGCGGGATCTTGAGGGAATTAGTGTGAATGAAGAGATCGCAAGGCGTGAGAATTGGATGCAGCATCTCATTGAAGAGGATAGCCCTGTGCTGTATAGTGAGGCGGAATCCCGCCATCGTCTTAAGTATTATTTTTTCGTGAATCATCTTTGCCATCTGATCCAGCGGCTCGCCTTCCATTCAGGTCAAGCCGAACAGCCATTCTGGCACACGGTGAAGCTCACGCTGGAGCAAATGAAACAAGAATCCGATCGTTCAACTATGCAGAATTTGCTGGACGATTTGTTGAACAGTGACTATCTTCCTGCCAAAGCGAATTTGCTTAGCCGCTTTCACAAGCGTGGCGAGACACCGCTCTATGTCAACATTCCCAATCCGATTAAAAGCTGCTGAAAAGCTAGTCAAAAAAGAGATCTCCAAGGAGCAATGACATTGCTCCCTGAGACCTCTTTTCGACATGCCTGTTATAAATATTGTCTTTCGCCTGTATCAGCTGCTTTCGCTACCGCATCCAATAAATGATGAATGTCCACGGCAGCCTTGAAATCTGGCATTTGAGCAGTACCGTTCTGAATATCTTGGGCAAATCGCTGGTGGGCCGCGGCTACATTTACTAGAGGTCCGCCCTGTTGAGAGATGCTTGCCGGTACCCGGACGAAACTTTCCGGAACATGGAGCTCATCCAATGCTGCCAGCGGCTCTCCCTCAATCCGGCGGCCGCCTTTCAAGCTGTAAGGCCCCATCTGAATGCTGCCTTTCTGATTTTGAAGCACAAGAGTCCCCTTCTCCCCGCTAACCTCCAAGTACAATCCCGGATGCTGTGCGCCCCCTTGAATATGGACGCTAGCGACAGTTCCCCCCTCCAGCTTGCCCTGTATTAAAATTTGATCATCCGATGTTTTTTCCACTATTTCATCCGTACCGATAATCTTTGCTTGTTTATATTGATTCTCCATCATAGCGGATAGCTCTATGAATTGGCCTGCAATATAGGTGAGCGCATCCAGTGAATGTCCGCCGTAGATGGCTAGCAAATTGCCGCCTGCTGTTTTATCAAATACATATTTACTAGAGCCATAGCCAAATCCGCCCATTACCTCGGTATATGCCTTCAGATGAACAGACCGTATTTTACCGATATATCCATCTTCAATTAATTGCTTCATATATAGAACTTCAGAGGCCTGTCTTGCTTGCAAGCCAATAGCGGTTTGTACATCTCTAGCCTCCGCAAGCTGCTGCATCGCAATCGCTTCTGCGGTGCTGCTCCCCAACGGCCATTCACAATACACCGCTTTGCCTGCCGATATAGCGGCATGTACTGCATCGTAGTGTTCGCCAACCTTGACACTTACGACTACCATATCCACCTCGGGATGCTGCGCCATTTCGTTTGCATCTGCAAACGCGTGAGGTATACCGAATTCCAATGCGCTCTGCTCCGCGCTCTCTTTCCTGCTTGTGCTTACTGCAACTAGTTGCAGCTCCTTAAGCTCC
Organism: Paenibacillus radicis (ex Gao et al. 2016); assembly: GCF_014641555.1. GTDB lineage: Bacteria > Bacillota > Bacilli > Paenibacillales > Paenibacillaceae > Pristimantibacillus > Pristimantibacillus radicis. Next base: position 64,030 of record NZ_BMHY01000004.1, on the reverse strand, counting down.
TGAATAGCAGGAATATGCGTTTGCTTGGCCCATCCATTATTGACAGACCCTCCTATGATGCCAACACCGATTTGTTTGCCGGGTACGCTGCTCATTATGAAACCCTTCCTTCTATATAGTGTAAGCAACTAAAACTATAGCCCACCCTTTGCCCAAATGTAAGAAGGCAGTTTTTCTACAGCTGCTTTATAATTGTAAAGCGTTGGACGATGGATGCAATCATTTGTCCCTCTCTGGCCCGTTATGGTAGCATAGATCAAAAAAGAAATGCTCCAGGGAGGATGGCGCTATCTATGGATTCGACAATGGCATCGTGCGGGGATAATACAGCTTTGGCAAGGTCGGTTCTAAAAATTTTGGAAGGCAAATGGACCTTTCACGTTCTTGCACAATTGTCCAAGAAACAGCCGCTGCGCTTCAACGAGCTTAGAAGGCAGCTGGGTAACATGAATACAAAAGGATTAACAGATACGTTGAGGCATCTAGAAAAGAATGAAATTATCGACCGTGAAGTTTTCCCTACTGTTCCTGTTTCTGTACAATACTCTCTAACCCCAAAGGGACTGGAAATGCTGGTTGTTTTGGCTGCCATGAAACAGTGGGGACAGAAGTGGCTAAGTTAGGCACCGGCCGCTGCGAGATATTCCCCAAATACGAAATAAACGGGATGTAGTGATAAATCATCTGTCATGGTAAAATATATCAAACTTCGATTCATAAGGGGGGCTCCCATGGTAATTGAAACAGAGAGATTGCGGCTGAGAGAATTTATAACCAAGGATTCAGAAGCTATACATGAGTACGCATCCAATCCATTAGTCGTAAAGCACATGCTATGGGGACCCAACTCCATAGACGAGACCCAGAGTTACTTGAATACGGTCATAGAGATGCAAGAAAAGACGCCCCGCCAAGGCTTTGAGTTAGCCGTTATTCTGAAAGAAAGCGGCCAATTGATTGGCGGCAGCGGCATTCACATCTACAGCCCTGGAATCGGAGAATTGGGTTATTGCTTTCAGGATCATCACTGGGGACGAGGTTTTGCCTCAGAAGCTGCAAGCGCCCTGCTATCATTCGGCTTCGGCGAGCTTAAGCTTCATCGGATCTTCGCAACCTGCCGTCCAGACAATATCGGGTCTGCCAAAGTGATGCAAAAAATTGGCATGCGATACGAAGGACATCTTAGAGAGCATATGTGGCACAACAAAGACAACAGATGGGTGGACTCGCATCAATATTCTATTTTGGAACAGGACTACAAGCAGCCTCTTTGAAGCGCTGATTGATAACCTCGCGTTGCTACTCTCCCCTACTAAGCAACATACAGAACAAGGCTCTATTTGGATGCTATTGTCCCTCAAGCTGTCGAGAAAATCTCGGCAGCTTTTTAACACTTTTAGCCCTGATGGTTGTACCCGAACTAATCAAAATGTAAACATACAGGTTGTAAGTCGTGAAATCGACGATTTGTCGCATCAAAATGCAAATGTGCATGTTGGTTGGCTTAAATCGCTCCCTTAGAGCGAAAGCAGCCGATTTGAAATGTACTTTTGCATTTTGAGCGAGGTTTTGGAGCTTTTGATACTTATCAGCCTGCACTTTTGCATTTCGTTTCATGTTTTGCGCAGTGAGGCTAGCTATCCCAAAGAGCCGATACAACATCTCAACGGCAAAGCGCAATGCAATCGCAGCAGCCACATTTTAATTTCAAATAGATTGAAATCCAGTTGAGAAATCCGCAGTTTCTCTCCCCTCAAGCCACTCTAGCTCCATTTGGGCGCTATTGTCTTTTTTTATGAAATCAGTTATTCCTCTGTCACAAAAACATCCGCTCAATTGTCTTAGATAACATTAAGTCATTACATCACTTGGAGGAATCGATATGAACCTGCGAATGCATGCACACAAAGCGAATCCGGCTGCCTATCAAACGATGATGAAGCTGGAAGAGACAATCAAACAAATGAACGGTGACCCGATATTGTTTGAATTGGTTAAAATTCGTGCCTCACAAATAAACGGCTGTGCGTTTTGCGTAGATATGCACACGAAAGATTTGCGCAAATTAGGTGAAAGCGAAGAGCGGATGAGCCTGATTGTCGTGTGGCGTGAAACACCGTTATTTACAGAGAAGGAACGTGCGGCATTGGCGTTGACCGAAGCCGTTACTCAAATTTCCAAAGACGGCGTACCGCAAGAGCTGTACGACGAAGTGCGCAACCATTTTAGCGAAACGGAATTTATCTCGCTTATTATGGCGATTAATGTCATCAACAGCTGGAATCGCATCGCAATCTCTACCGGTATGTTCCCCGGCTGCTACGATAAATAATACGTTCGCGGCGCAATAAAACCACCCCTGACGGTCCATGTCAATAAGTGTACTTTCACTTAAAGACATGGGCCTACTGGTGGCTTTCTTGTCTGTGAATTGATAGGATGAATGTATCTTACTACGGAGGTTGATATGCCTGTGACGTCGAATGAAATGACGCAGGAAGTCGAACAGCTATACCGGGAGTTCAAGCCGCTGCTTACTTCTATTGCTTATAAAATGCTCGGTTCGATGGCAGAAGCCGAGGATGCGGTTCAAGACGTGTTCGTCACGATCAGCAAGAACGGCGCCAATACGATCTCGCATCCGAAAGCCTATCTCGTGAAGCTCGTTACGAATCGCGTTCTCAACGTCATGAAGGCTGCTCCGCGCAAAAGGGAAAGCTACCCCGGAGAGTGGCTTCCGGAGCCCGTTATCGAGCTTGGCTGGGAGGATGCTCCGCTTGAGCGGGTCATCCAGCATGAACAGCTCGGCTATGCCCTGCTCGTCCTGCTGCAAACCTGTACGCCACCGGAACGTGCCGTATTCGTTCTGCGAGAATCCTTCGGTTATGAATATGCCGATATTGCTGCCATGCTGGATAAGTCCGAAGCAGCCTGCCGGAAAATATTTAGCCGGGCCTCTGCAAAAATCGGCCAGTCTCAGCATGGGGAGAAGATCGCGTTGAACGAATCCATGGAAAAATTCGTGCAATCATTTTCCCAAGCGATCGATAGCGGACGATTCGAGCCCTTTATCCATTTGCTGACTGACGATGCAGTTCTGCTGAGCGATGGCGGAGGCGTCGTTCGTGCAGCAATCAATCCGATCGAAGGGCGCCAGCGGGTTGCAGCCTTCCTTACAGGAATCGCCGGAAAAGGCTCGCTGGCCGGAGAATGGATTCCCATATCGGTTAGCGGCCAGCGCGGGCTGCTGCTTCGACGTGAAGGAGCTCCAACGCTCGCTCTCGTTATGGAGCCGGATGCCGAATTCACTTCCATTCAAAACATCTATTTAATCGCAAATCCGGAGAAGCTTACCCGCATTACTCCATAAACGAACGCAAAAAAAGGAGCAGTCTGCACATGCAGCTGCTCCTTTCGTCTATCCTGTTATAAAACTATATTAAGCTTGATCCATCCATTGAAAATGGAAGCTTCCTTCACGGTCCAGACGCTGGAACGTATGCGCTCCGAAGTAATCACGCTGTGCTTGCAGCAAGTTAGCCGGCAGTCTCTCCGTACGATAGCTGTCGTAATACGCCAGCGCAGAAGCAAATGCAGGAACCGGAATACCGCGGGTAACGGCAACGGAAATGACATTTCTCCATGCATCCTGATATTGCTGCACGATGCCGCCGAAGTAATCGTCCAGGAACAGGTTTTTCAGTTCTGGATCACGGTCATAGGCGTCTTTAATATTTTGCAGGAAACCGGCGCGGATAATACATCCGCCGCGGAAAATCATCGCAATGCTGCCATAGTTCAAATTCCAGTTGTACGCGTCCGAAGCGGCGCGCATTTGCGCAAAGCCTTGTGCATAGGAAGCGATTTTGCTGGCGAAGAGCGCTTTGCGAACGGCTTCGATGAAGGCTTGTTTGTCACCGTCATAGCCGGCTGCTTCTGGTCCGCTCAGCTTCTTGCTGGCCGCTACCCGCTCTTCCTTCATTGCGGAGATAAACCGTGCGAATACGGACTCCGTAATAATTGACAGCGGCACGCCCAGATCGAGGGCGCTTTGGCTCGTCCATTTGCCCGTTCCTTTTTGCCCAGCGGAATCGAGAATGACGTCCACCATCGGTTTGCCGGTCTCCGGATCGGTTTTCGAGAAAATATCAGCTGTAATCTCGATCAAATAGCTGTCCAGCTCGCCATTATTCCATTCGGTGAAAATCGAATGCAGCTCTTCCGTGCTTACATTCAGCACATCCTTGAGCAAATGATAGGCCTCGCCAATCAGCTGCATATCGCCGTACTCGATGCCGTTATGCACCATTTTCACATAGTGCCCGGCTCCGCCTTCGCCGATATAAGTGGAGCAAGCATCGCCGTTTACTTTTGCGGATATAGCAGTAAGGATAGGCTCGACTAGCTCATAAGCGCTTCTTTGACCGCCTGGCATAATCGCAGGTCCTTTCAAAGCGCCCTCTTCGCCGCCCGATACGCCTGCGCCGATAAAGCGGAAGCCTTTGGCTGACAGCTCTTCGTTTCTTCTTTGCGTATCCGGGAAGTACGCGTTGCCGCCGTCGATCAGAATATCGCCTTGGCTAAGGTATGGAACAAGCTGATTGATCGTGTCATCCGTCGCTTGACCGGCTTTGACCATAATGAGGATTTTCCGCGGCGCTTCCAGCGATTGAACGAATTCCTCTACGCTGTACGCTCCGATAAAGTTTTTACCCTTGGCTTCCTCCAGAAGCTCATTCGTTTTCTCCGGGGAACGATTGTAAAGCGCAACTGAAAAGCCTTTGCTCTCGATATTTAAAGCGAGGTTTTTGCCCATGACGGCCAAGCCTACCACGCCGATTTGTTGTTTTGCCATTGTAACGGCCTCCCTTTCTCAATTGAACATTTATGATTAGTTCTGAGCTGTTTTTTTCCAATCGGCAGCGAATTTCTCCAGACCTTGATCAGTCAGCGGATGCTTGGAGATCTGCTCAATGACGGTGAACGGAATCGTCGCAATATGAGCGCCAGCCATTGCAACACGAGTTACATGATCCGGGTGACGGACCGAAGCAGCAATAATTTGTGCGTCCAGCTTATGCGTACGGAACAATTCCGCAACCTTCACGATCAATTGAACGCCATCCTCCGAAATATCATCCAGACGGCCTAGGAACGGCGATACGTAAGTGGCGCCTGCGCGAGCAGCCAGCAATGCCTGATTGACGGTGAAAATAAGCGTTACGTTCGTTTTCACGCCTTTTTCAGTCAGGTAACGGCAAGCCTCCAAACCAGCGAGTGTCATCGGCAGCTTGATCGTAATATTTTTATCGTAATTGTTGATTTTGATCAGCTCATTCGCTTGGGCGATCATCTCTTCAGCCGTAATCGCATCTGGCGTGACTTCTGCAGATACGGACTCGACCTCAGGTACTAACTTCAAAATCTCCTCAATGCGGTCCTCGAATTTCACGCCTTCCTTGGCAACCAGAGAAGGATTGGTCGTTACACCAGACAGTACGCCGATTTTATAAGCCTTTTTAATATCTTCCACATTTGCGGTATCGATAAAGAATTTCATGATTCATTACCTCCATTTATTGGTTGATATAATTGCTTAACTTGATTACAGCAGTTCTTTTGCCAGACGAACAACATTTTCCGTGGAGAATCCAAAGTATTCCAACACTTGGTTACCCGGACCGGAAGCGCCAAACGTATCGATCGACAGCACTTTGCCAGTTGGCCCCGCATAACGGTCCCAGCCTAGCGAGATGCCGGCTTCGATTGCAATCCGTTTCGTTACGGAGTCAGGAAGTACGCTTTGCTTGTAGGCAGCATCTTGACGATCAAACCGTTCCCGGCTTGGCATCGCTACGACACGTACGGAAAGGTTCTCTTGTTCCAACACCGCTTTGGCAGTCACTGCCAGTGATACTTCCGAGCCTGTTCCGATCAGGATGAGGTCTGGTTTATCATTCGTTTCGGTCAAAATATATGCACCTTTGGCGACAGTATCGACATTGCCCTTCGTTTCTTCATAAATAGGCAGGTTCTGTCTGCTAAGCACCAGTGCTACCGGGCCTTCCTTCTGCTGCAGCGCGTAAGCCCATGCACTTGCCGTTTCATTCGCGTCAGTTGGCCGAATGACCGTCAGTCCTGGAATCGTACGAAGTGCGGCCAAATGCTCAACCGGCTCATGCGTAGGTCCATCTTCGCCCACCGCGATGGAATCATGCGTAAAGACGTATGTGACAGGCAGTTTTTGCAGAGCTGCAAGACGAATCGACGGGCGCAAGTAGTCGCTGAATACGAAGAATGTGCTGACGAATGGTTTGACTCCGCCATGAAGCGCCATGCCGTTGCCAGCCGCACCCATCGCATGCTCGCGAACGCCGAAGTATACATTTCGCCCGGAGTAGGATTCCACAGCAAAGGTTGACTCGCCTTTAATATCCGTCATTGTAGAATGCGACAGATCGGCGCTGCCTCCGAAAATCGAAGGAACAGTTTTCACATAATGGTTGATGGCTTCGCCGCTGGCAACCCGTGTAGAAATCGTTTTGGAGCTATCGAAAGTCAGAATGTCCGAAGCGTCAATCGTTACGGTTCCTTCAATGACTTGCTTCAGTTCCTCGCCCTGGGCCGGATGTTGCGCCGTATAGGCAGCAACCAAGCCATTCCACTCCGCCTCTTTGGCTGCACCTTTTTGCTTGAGCTGCTCGAAATGTGCTTTTACCTCACCCGGAACAGTAAACTCTTCTTCAAACTTCCAGCCGTATACGTCCTTTGTTGCTTTTGCTTCTTCCTTGCCCAGCGGATTGCCATGCACCTTGTTCGTTCCCGCTGCCTTGCTGCCGTAGCCGATGATCGTACGAACCTCGATAAGCGTCGGCTGTGAATCATGCTGCTTAGCAGCGGCAATAGCCTTGGCGATTTGTGCGACATCATTGCCGTCTTCCACCCGCAAATAGTGCCAATTCGCCGATTCTGCCCGCTTCTGAATATTTTCACCAAAGGAAAGGTTCAGATCGCCATCCAGCGAAATATCGTTGGAATCATAAAGCACAACTAATTTGCCCAGCTTCATATGCCCTGCCATCGACATCGCTTCGTATGAAATGCCTTCCATTAAGCAGCCGTCTCCGACTAAAGCGTACGTATAGTGATCCACAACCGGGAATCCATCCTGATTGTACTTCGAAGCCAGATGAGCCTCCGCCATTGCCATACCGACCGCCATTGCAAGTCCTTGGCCAAGCGGCCCCGTAGTTGCGTCAACGCCATCTGTATGACCGTATTCCGGATGACCCGGCGTCTTGCTGTTCAGCTTGCGGAATTGCTTCAGATCGTCAAGTGATACTTGATAGCCTGACAAATGCAGCAGACTGTACAGCAGTGCAGATCCGTGACCTGCGGATAAAACGAAACGATCGCGGTTAAACCAAGTGGAGTGGCCCGGATTATGGTTCAAAAATTGGGACCACAGCGCGTAAGCCATCGGCGCAGCTCCCATTGGCAGTCCCGGGTGACCGGAGTTCGCCGCGTTGATGGAGTCGATCGACAATGTACGAATCGTATCGATCGCTAATTGATCAATGGTTTGTGTTGTAGGCATATTGTTCTCCTTCTTTCTGTTGAGTTTCGACTTCAGTTTCAGGCTTGGTATCGAACCACCAATGGTAGCCATCCGCTGCAAGCAGTGCATCAGCTTCGGCAGGTCCGTAAGAACCGGCTTCGTAAGGACGAAGAGGAACTAAGTTTTCTTCGAAAGCTTCCAGCACCGGCTGCACCCATTGCCAAGCGAGCTCTACTTCGTCCCAATGCGCGAAGAAGGTGGGATCTCCGTGCAAAGAGTCGAATATCAGGTTCTCGTAAGCTTCTGGAGCATCCTCCTGCCCTGCAAACAGATCAATTTGAACAGGCTTGAACTGGCCTTTATTTTTCGCGTCCTTCGTATTGATTTGCAGCGTAATGCCTTCATTAGGACTAATCTCGAAGATGAGAAGATTCGGTACCGTCCCTTTCTTATGCTCCGAGGAAGGATGCTGCAGCGGTTCTTTGAATTCAATGACGATCCGCGTCGTCTTTTCCTTCATTCTTTTGCCGGTCCGGATATAGAAAGGAACGCCGCGCCAGAAGAAATCATCAATTTGCAGTCGAGCCGCAATAAACGTATCATTCATGGAGCTCGCATCAATTCCAGGCTCCGACGTATAGCCGACAACCGGTTGACCATTAATGCTGCCTGCTCTGTACTGGCCGCGAACGACGCTGGTTGCGACATCCTGCTTCTGCAGCGTCTCCACCGCCTCCATTACCATTTTCTTCTTAAAGCGCACTTTCTCGGACGTACTGATATGCGGGAGTTGAACGGCAAGCACCATCAGCATTTGCAGCATATGGTTCTGGAACATATCCCGGACAGCACCGGCTTGATCATAATAACCCGCCCGTTCTTCAACACCCACCGTTTCACTCGCTGTAATCTGCACATTGGCAATATAACGATTGCTCCACAAGGCTTGAATAACCGGGTTTTCCTGCTGCAAAGCCTCAAGGCGCTGTACCATCGGCTTGCCGAGATAATGGTCGATACGGAACACTTCTTCTTCGGCAAAGGATTTGCTGAGCTTCTCATTTAAGTCGCGGGCAGACTGCAAATCATGTCCAAAAGGCTTCTCGATGACGAGGCGCTTCCAGCCGTCTGCCGAGCCTAAACCGCTTTGCTGAATCCGTTCGGCGATCGTCTCGAAAAACTCAGGACCAACCGACAAATAGAACAAGCGGTTTGGCGCTGCCTGAAGCTCGGCTTCCCTTTGCTCGATCCGGTTCAGCAGCTTCTCATAATCGTCTACATGTCCGATATCCAGCACATTGTAGCGGAATGCGCTTGAGAAACGTTTGATTAACAGCTCGTCGCTCGCTTCCCGTCTAGAGAAATCACGAAGTGACTGCTCGACGTTCGCCTGAAACGTTTCGTCCGTCAATGTTCTTCTTCCGAGACCAAACACGGTGAAGGATTGCGGCAGCTTTCCATCGAGAAATAAATTATATAGAGCAGGGTAAATTTTTCGTTTCGCTAAATCCCCTGTTGCACCAAACAATACAAATGTAGTTGCTTCCATGTTCAATCTCCTTTCAACAGAGCAAATATAGATTTCTTGCTGTGACAAGCTCTGGTTTCTTTTTCTTAATTCCACTATAATACGTTTATAAGCTATACAAGTAATTAATATATTTCACAGGAGCTATAGACCACGTCTATGAACAACAATTATGAGCTATACAAAGTTTTTTATTGGGCAGCCAAAACAGGCAGTTTAACGCAAGCGGCCAAAGCGCTGTATCTCACTCAGCCAAGCGTCAGTCATGCCATCAAGCAGCTTGAAGAAAGCTTTGGGATCACGTTGTTTTACCGCAATTCCAAAGGCGTTTCGCTCACACAAGAAGGCGTCGTCCTCTATTCCTACATTGAGAAATCACAAATTCTCATTTCACTTGCGGAAGAGAAAATGGCTGCGCTGAAAAATCTGGACAGCGGCGAACTGCGCATTGGCGGCAGCGATTCGTTGTTCAAGCATTATTTGCTGCCGTATTTAGAAGAATTTCATCAGAAGTATCCCGGCATTAAGCTGCATTTGAATCACGGAACGACACCGGAAATTATCTCGTTTCTGAAAGAAGGCCGCATCGATTTGGGCGTCGTTCGGATGCCCATTGTCGACTCCCAGCTTGAAGTGCGCGAAAGCATTCAGCTGCAGGATTGTTTTGTGGCAGGCGCCCGCTATGCCGAGCTTAAAGATACTGTCTTATCGCTGGACTCATTGCTGGAGCATCCCGTTATATTGTTCTCCCGGAACAGCCGGGCAAGGATGGCAATTACAGAGCTGTTCCAAAGCTATGGCTATACGCTGAAGCCTGAAATCGAAGTAGGAAGCGTGGATCTGCTGATTGAATTTGCTCGCAGAGGACTCGGCATCTCCTATGTAACGAGAGAATTTGTCTCGAAGGAGCTGGAGGAAGGCTCACTCTTCGAAATCCATCTGGACGTGCCGCTGCCTCCCTCCCATGTCGGAATTATGATCATGCGCAATATGCCGCTTACCAATGCAGCAAGCAAATTCATTGAGCTTGTGCGCTAATCGGCCGTTTATCAGTCTATCAAGCAAACAGACAAGATGACCTAGAAGGAGCGCCATATCACGTATGGCACTCCTTTTAAGTCCTATAAATTTACGATATTCACATTTAATATATAATCAAATGCTAATATAATTATTTACTTATATGCCTTGAGGGTGTACTATAGATTTCAGACATCGGGATCATTTGTGGAGGTGATGGATTGAACCAATCTGTTGAGCTATTGGCAGAGACGATGAAGCTGCTTGCCGACCGGACAAGACTGACGATCATCGCGCTGTTGAAAGAAAAAGAAATGTGCGTTTGCGATATTGTAGATGTTTTGGAGACCACACAGCCGAATGTAAGCCAGCACTTAAGAAAGCTGAAAACAGGCGGCTTGGTGAAAGAAACGAGAAAAAGCCAGTGGATTTATTATGCTTTGAATGTTGCAGATAAACCTTACTTAAACAGCATATTGGAAGAGCTTCCTTCCATGAAAGATAAGCTTGGCAAACTTAACCCGGATTGCTGCAAATAAACAACAGGAGGAAATCATGCTCGTCGCTGCGCTTATTTTTATCTTTACCATTATTCTTGTCATCTGGCAGCCAAAGCGGTTAAACATTGGCTATTCAGCAATGGGCGGAGCAGTTATTGCGCTGTTGCTGGGCGTCGTCAGCTTCCAGGACGTCTGGGACGTGACCGGCATTGTCTGGAATGCAACGCTGGCTTTTGTCGCGATTATCCTTATCTCATTAATTTTGGATGAAATTGGATTTTTCGAATGGGCCGCCCTGCATACAGCCCGTTTCGCCAAAGGCAACGGCTACCGGATGTTTGGCTGCGTTATATTGCTGGGCGCAGTTGTATCTGCCTTTTTCGCCAATGATGGCGCCGCTTTAATCTTAACCCCCATCGTGCTCGCGATGGTCCGGGCATTGAAATTCGATGTACGAATGATTTTGCCGTTTATTATGGCAAGCGGATTTATATCCGATACGGCTTCGCTTCCGTTTGTCATAAGCAATCTAGTCAACATCGTCTCCGCCGACTTTTTTGGAATCGGATTTGCCGAATATGCCGGCAGGATGATCGTTCCCACTCTATTTTCCGTCGGAGCCAGTTTGCTTGTTCTTTTTCTAGTTTTTCGCAAAAAAATTCCTCGGCAGTATGATGTCCACTCGCTCAAGCAGCCGAAGGAAGCCATTAAGGACCTGCGTTTATTCAAACTGTCATGGATCATTCTAGGGGCTTTGCTTGTCGCTTATTTATTCAGCGAGTTTCTCCATATTCCGGTATCGATTGTTGCAGGTGTCGCTGCCCTCGTCTTCATGCTAGCCGCCAGAAAAAGCTCAGTCATTCATACGCGGGCGATTATCAAAGAAGCGCCGTGGTCCGTCGTTATTTTCTCCATCGGCATGTATGTCGTTGTCTATGGATTAAGAAATGCGGGTCTTACCGATCAATTGAGTGACGTATTCCAATGGACAGCAGATCAAGGCTTGTTTGTTGCAGCTGTCGGTACCGGCTTTATCGCTGCAATTCTATCCTCCATCATGAATAACTTGCCTACCGTCATGATAGACGCCTTAGCGATTCACAGCACCAATACGACCGGGGTGATTAGAGAGGCTCTTATTTACGCCAACGTTATCGGGTCCGATTTGGGTCCGAAAATTACGCCAATCGGTTCGCTCGCTACCTTGCTTTGGCTGCATGTTTTGGCTAAAAAAGATGTGAAAATCAGCTGGGGCTACTATTTCAAAGTGGGAATCGTTCTGACGCTCCCTGTTCTGTTCATTACGTTATTCGGACTTTATATATGGTTAACCATTATTCATTGAAATCGTTAAAGGAGAGATGATGGAATGGAAAAGATACGCGTATATTTCCTATGTACAGGAAACTCCTGCCGCAGTCAAATAGCGGATGGATTCTTAAAGGAGCTAGGCGGTGAGCGCTATGAGGTGGAGAGCGCAGGTCTGGAGGCGCACGGCTTAAATCCAAGAGCAATTCAAGTGATGACAGAAGCAGGTATCGATATTAGCGGTCATACCTCCAACGTAATTGATCCCGCTATTTTAAACCGCACGGACTATGTGATTACGTTATGCGGACATGCAGATGAACATTGTCCCGTCATCCAGAACCCCAACGTCATCAAGCAGCATTGGGGCTTCGAGGATCCGGCTCAAGCTACCGGTACGGAAGAGGAAATCATGGCGCAATTCCGCAGCGTACGGGATGCGATTAAAGCCCGTATTCAGCAATTTATTAAGCTGGAGCATGAAGCTCAAGAATGATTGTACCAGGCTTTCGTCTCCCTTTTATATAACCGCCATAAGACGAGTATCGGCAAAATGACGCCCAGCAGAAACCCGATATTATGCCAGACGGAATACTCGATCAACCGCAATACGATTAATATCCAGGCAAGCGCAACAGCATAGTTTCGGCTGCTTGCCTCGGGCTGGCTTAACCGGTAAGCGACCCAAGCGGCTGCAGCGCCGAAAACGATCATAACAACGGCTAACACTACCTTTACCTTCTCAACATTGCCAATGGCGTATATTCCGTTGACGATATTCACTATGGCGGCAAGATACAGCAGTACTTGCGTGATCAAGATTGCCGCAGGTTTTTGGGCTTTAGCCCCTAAGTCATTCGACATCATTGGCGCTCCTCTTGGGCAATATCAATCTTCCTTAATTACTTGGTGTTATATTCCCCAATCATCATCGATAATAAAATAACATTTGACTTAAAGTCGACTTTAAGTCGTATCATCTCCTTGAGCGATGCTCCATCCACTAACAGGAGGTAATACACATGAATAAAACGATTTTGATCACAGGGACGTCAACTGGCTTCGGCAAAGAATTGGCCCTTCAATTCGCCCAGCGAGGCTGGAACGTTATTGCCACTATGCGTAATGTATCAAAGGCCATTCCAGAATTCGACACGTACAGCAACATAAAAGTAATGGCATTAGATGTTACACATGAGACAATGGTTACTGAGGTCGTTGAACAAGTCACGCAGCAGTATGGCCGTATCGATGTCCTGCTCAACAATGCAGGATACTGTCAGATGGGAACTGTAGAAGAAGTATCGATCGCTCAGGCAAGAGAGCAATTCGAGACCAATGTTTTTGGAGTCATCCGTACTATGCAAGCTGTTCTTCCGCAAATGAGACAGCATCGCTCCGGACACATTATCAATATCTCATCCATGGGAGGCGTTCAAAGCCTACCAACTATTCCCGTCTATTGCAGCTCCAAAGCTGCGCTGGAGAACTTGAGTGACGGCCTTGCCGGCGAGGTCAAACAACTGGGCATAGACGTTACACTGGTTGAGCCTGCAGGCTTCCATACTGGTTTCCAAGGGAATACGCAAGAAATCACAAGTACGATTGCCGATTATCAAGCCAGCTATGATTGGATGAATGAACTTGCACAGACGGCTCCTTTCGGGAATGTGCGCAAGGCGATGTCCGCAGTTGCCGATATTGCAGGAACGGACAATCCCCCAAGACGTCTAGCACTCGGCAGCATGGGCTTAGTTATGGCCCGTACCCAGCTCAACTCCATGCTTGAGGAATATGACAAGTGGGAATCTGTTACAGCGAGCGCTGACTAATGCATTAGCAAAAGCTCTAGCAAAAAGAGAGGAGCGGCTCCTTCAGCCGCTCCTCTCTCTTTTATAATGAAAATACCGATTAATTATTACTTACACAATCTGGTTCCATATAGATGCCCTGAACCGTTGTTGTCCGCTCCCTTTCAATATCATCATAAGAATTTATCTTATGCGTAATGGCCGCGAACGCCTGATCCAGCTCTTTTTGCTTCTTCTGCAGCTCTTTTTGATGCTCCATTAGAATCAATTTCCGCTCCGGGATCGTCTCATCCCCCTCTAAAGCTAAATCTACAATCTTCTTCAGGTCGATTAGCTTCATCCCTGTAGCCCGAAAACAAGTCAATAACTTGATCCAATCCAAATCGGATTGGGCAAATATACGATTACCCTGCTCGTCCCTCTGTATAAAAGGAAGCAAGCCCTCCTTCTCATAATAACGAATCGTATGAGCGGGACAACCTAAACGTTCAGCAGCTTCACCTATCGATATTTTCATTCCATCATCTCCAATTCACCATACTCTACTATTATATCATCATACTTAAACATATTTCTTTATCATGGCATGAAGAAACGTTCGAAAATCTTCAACATAGGCTTGAGGTTCCAAGATTTCTAAATCCGTTCCAAAGCTGACTAAAAACTTGAATCCAAAATCGTTTTGAGGCACATCTATTTGGGCTATTAGAAAATCAGAATTATAAGCTTCAATCTTTTTTTGACCGTATCTTTCAATAAAGTGATCTTTAATTCGGTGTGAGATCAATACTTTAATTGCAGTTAATTCCGGCTGGTAATGTTGTTCTGTTTGTTGTTCCGCCATAAAATCTCTAGCAACAAATGATTTACTATCGATATTAAGATGATCCGTTCTAGACAACTTAAACGTTCGATATTCCATTCGACTTAAACAATACCCCTTTAAATACCAACTCATTTCACTGAAATGAAGCTGGTATGGCTCCACCATTCTTGTCGTCCTGACTCCACTTCCATCTATATAATCGAAGGTAAGCAACCTTCCTTGCATGATTGCTTCTTGACAAGTTTTTAAGATTTGGGCAATTTCAGAGCGACCGTCCCAATTATAAAAAGAAAGCTGAATAGAGCCCCTCGAAGTTGCTGAGCCTATCATCGATTCAATTTTTTTAAGCGTTAGTTCTACCTCATCACTGAACATAACCTGTCCCAATCCGCCCAGTGCCGTTAAAATATTTTCCAAGTCTTTACTGCTTAAAAGTCTTTTGTCTAATTTGTATTCATCCATAATCCCGTATCCGCCGTGCACTCCATTTATAGAATAAATAGGTATGTTAGATAAGCCGAGCGTTTCCATATCCCGTAAAATCGTTCTTTTGGATACGTTGAATAATTGCGCGAATTCGGTTGCGGAAACCACATTCTTTTGCAGCAAGATCATTACGATAGCTATTAATCTTTCAATTTTATTCATTTTATCCCTCCCGGCCTGAACCGATGAAAAAAAAACTTAAATAAAGCTATAATAGGTGACAACATAGCTGTCACCTATTATAGCCTATACTTCAAGTATTACAAGAAGGAGGTTTTATCATGTCAGTTATTGCATATTTAAACTTTGATGGCAACACAGAACAGGTATTAGCGTTTTATTCAGAAGCTTTGCATTCAAGTAAGGTGAAAAAAGTGAAATTCAAAGATTTATCGCAGGATCCAAACTACCCATTGCCAGAAAATGAGTTGAATATGATTATGGAGTCGTCGTTAGAATTCGCCGGTGGGAAATTAATGATGTCCGATATTCTGCCGTCGATGAAGAAAGTAACGGGTGAGTTGGTTAAAGGCAATAATATATTAGTTAGTATCGTAATTGATGATAAACAGGCATTGGAAAATTACTTTTCTAATTTGTCTGCAGGCGGTTATGTGATCATGCCATTATCAGAAACGCCTTGGTCCTCGTGCTTCGGAATGTTGGTTGATAAATTTGGTGTCGCATGGAAGTTTAATCGTGACGCCGATACATTCCTTGATCGTATAGCTTCGAACAGCCAACAGTAAGAAATTCACACCGTATTGACTGATGAGAAGTGGCAACGGAAAGTTAACGTTGTCACTTTCACATTGACCAAATTTATTATCACTGGCAACCATCACCGTACCGTCTGATTTTAAACCGGCCCAATAATTCAAGACCACAACAAAAAACTGTTACATACAAAGCAGAAGCTAGGCATGTAACAGTTTTTCTTAGAATCAATTTTTCATGAAATTACGCTTTTTTAACATAACGGTTTTCTGGAAACTTCAAGCCAAGATTACCACGAAGCGTCGAACTTTCATATTCCGTTCGGAACAAACCGCGTTCTTGCAAAATCGGAACCACTCCATCCAAGAAGTCGTCGAGGCCAAACGGTCCGAACTGCACCAGCATAAAACCGTCGGCAGCTCCCGCTTCAAACCATTGCTGCATCGTATCTGCAACTTGTTCAGCCGTTCCCATAAACGGACTACGCGGAGTTGTCGCTTCCAAAGCAAGCTGGCGCAGCGTCTTCCCGCTTAGCAGATCAGCTGTAAAGTTTTTGAATGTCCCTTGCTGGTCTGGTATCAGATCAATCAAATTCAGCGCGGGTTCATCCAGCGGATACTGCATTAGGTCATGATGGTTAAAGAAGCGGCTTGTATATTTTAGGGCATGTTCGATCGTGACGAGACTCGCAATCGACTGATATTTTTGTTCCGCCTCTTCAGCGGTTTTCCCCACTACTGGTGATATGTTAGGGAATACAAGTATATCATCGGCTGATCGGCCAAACGAAACGGCCCTTCTACGCAAATCTTCCCTAAATGCAACACCCTCTTCCACGGTTTGCGGAATGGCGTAGATCGCATCTGCAACTTGCGCAGCAAAGTTTCGGCCAGTCTCAGACAATCCAGCTTGGAAAATAACAGGCTGCCCTTGCGGAGAACGATCAATGTTGAGCGGACCTTTGACGGAGAAATAGTCCCCTTTATGATTAAGCGTGTGAAGCTTCGCTGGATCAAAGAACACACCGGTTTGCTTGTCCCTCACAAAAGCATCGTCTTCCCATGAATCCCATAGTCCCTTCGTTACTTCTAAATATTCGGTGGCCATTTTGTATTTCGCATCATGTTCGATGCTTTTGCCATTATAATTGTTTGCAGCTTCATCCAGCAGCCCTGATGTGACGACATTCCAGCCGGCCCGTCCGCCACTAATTTTATCAAGCGTTGCGAATTGACGTGCTACTGTAAAAGGCTCGCTATAGGTCGAGGATAATGTTCCTACAAGGCCAATATTAGAAGTTACTGCCGCTAAAGCACTTAATAAAGAGATAGGTTCAAACCGGTTTAGAAAATGCGGCATAGACTGTTCTGTAATATACAAGCCATCCGCGATGAAAATAACGTCGAGTAATGCAGCCTCAGCCTTTTGCGCCCACTGCTTATAAAGCTCAAAATTCACGCTAGCATCCGCCTGAGTATCGGGATGCCTCCATTCCGACATGCTTCCTCCGGCTCCGCGCAAATTGACGGCAAGCTTCATTTTTCTGTGACTCATCTCATCTTCCCCCTTGTACGAATACTGATAAATCAAGCCGATATCCTTCGATCGAATAGACACCGTGCCGGATGTCCTGATCGGTTGAGCGTGTGAAGCCCAACTGTTCATACAGCCTTACCGCTGATGGATTGCTTTCCGCCGAGGTATGAAGATATAGGCTGCTTGCTCCGGCATGTAATGCCCGGTTTGCACTTTCTTGAATCAGTCGTGTCGCAATTCCTTTTCCTTGCCACTGTGGCGATACAGCTAGTCTTCGCAGTATTGGCGTTGCCATAGCCTCGTCGTAGCCATCGTATGCCCCAGCAGAGGTGTGAAATAGCTCCGCTGTGCCGACGATTTGGCCTTCCAGCTCCGCAACAATGCGCTCCTGCGGACCAGGCTCTAGATAAGTAAGCAGGGATTGCTTGAGCAAATCACTCGTTTCCGGGTGCAGCAAGGCATACTTCTCCCATGCATGCTGCAGTACTTGAATGACGGAATCATAGTCATCCATAACCGCATCGCGAATTCGGATAGGATGCTCCGGCTCCGAATAATTGGATAAACGCATCAATAGGCCTCCTCTAGTTCTACTACATCAACTTCAATCTTTTTACTACACTCTAGGATGGTGACAAGCGACATAATGCTGTGCACCAATCTTCCGCCACACTGGTGCTTCTGCTTTGCATTTTTCAGTAGCAGCTGGGCATCTCGGATGAAAGGAACAGCCAGACGCTCGATGTGTCTGAGATGGCATTTCACCTTGCAGCGGCATATATGCTTTTTTTCTAGCAGGATCAGGATTAGGGATAGCAGACATTAACGCATGCGTATAGGGATGGGCGGGCGAAGCAAACAACGTTTCTGTTGAAGCCAGCTCGACAAGCTGCCCCAAATACATCACTCCGACTCGGTCCGACAAATGACGGACGACGTGCAGACCATGGGCAATAAACAAATAAGTAAGCCCAAGTCTGCGCTGCAGGTCCTGGAGCAAATTGATGATTTGAGCTTGTACGGATACATCCAAGGCAGACACTGCTTCGTCCAGCACGATGAATTTCGGATTTAAGGCAATCGCCCGGGCAATGCCAATCCGTTGACGCTGCCCTCCGGAAAATTCATGCGGATACCGATTGGCCCAGGAAGGATCAAGTCCAACTAGAAGCATAAGCTCTTCGACCTTCTCTCTCCGCTCTTTCGCAGATAACGAGAGATGGACTCGCAGCGGCTCCCCTATGATATCGATAACTTTCCAACGCGAATTGACCGAGCTATGCGGATCTTGAAACACCATTTGCATCTCACGGCGCAAGCTCTTTATTTGCTCTGGCTTTGCCTGAACCAGATCGATTTCTCCCCATCTGATCTCACCTGACGTTGCCTTCTCCAATTGAAGAAGCACGCGTCCGAGTGTAGATTTACCGCTGCCCGACTCTCCGACCAGACCAATCGTTTCCCCTTTATAAATTTGCAGAGAAACCCCATTCACGGCGTAAACGGAACGCTTATTTCTTGCAAGAAATCCGCCGTTATTCATCGAGAAATGCTTAGTTACGTTTATTGCTTCTACTAGCACTTCAGGATTACCATCCGTTTGATTCAAGCCTGCAAAAGCTTCCTTATCCGGCTTATGGAGACGCTCTTCATTCACTAGTGGAAGCTCCGCCATCTGATCGGCATGCCAGCATGCAACCATGCCGTTGTCTATGCGGACAGCGGGCGGTTCCTCCGTCCGGCAGCGATCTGTCGCAAAGGCACAGCGCGGATGAAACCGGCAGCCCTTCGGCAAATCTGCTAGACTCGGGATAGATCCCGGAATGTGATGCAACGGCTTACTGCGATCACTTTCTAACGTCGTAATCGATTGCAGCAAGCCGCGTGTATATGGATGCAGCGGCTTCGCATATAACGAACCGACCTCCGCTACCTCGACTACTTTACCTGCATACATCACGGCTACCCGGTCAGCCATCTCGGCTGCAACACCCAAATCATGTGTAATCAGCAAGAGGGACATATTGAACTCCGCTTTCAGCTCTCTTAGAAGCTGTAAAATCTGGGCTTGAATCGTCACATCAAGTGCTGTCGTCGGCTCATCTGCAATAAGCAATTCCGGGCCGCAAGCCAGTGCCATAGCAATCATGACGCGCTGCCTCATTCCCCCGGACAACTCATGCGGATGCTGCTTCATCCGCATGGCTGCATCGGCGATCCCTACTCGATCAAGCAGTTTCACCGACCGGTTCCAGGCCTCCTCCTTCTTGGCAAGGCCATGATGAATAAGAATTTCCATCATCTGATGTCCGATCGTAAATACAGGGTCCAGAGCCGTCATGGGCTCCTGAAAGATCATCGCTATTTTTCTGCCCCGCAGCTTTCGAAGCTCGCCGAGACTCAGCTCTGCCAAGTTGAGTCCGTTCAGATTGACGGATCCTTTGGTGATATGCCCGTTATCGTATTCAATGAGCCTCATCACCGACAGAGAGGTAATCGTTTTCCCGCTACCTGACTCTCCAACTAGACATAGAGTTTCCCCGGGGGCTATCGTCAGATTCACATCATTGACCGTATTTCGCGGTCCTTGGGGCGTCATGAAATCGACAGACAGTTGTTCAATATCCAATACATTGTTCATTTGCTATCCCCTCCTTTCGTTGAGCCTTTCCGAGGGCCAACTGCAGCTTGCAGCTCGTCCCCAAGCAGATTCACCGATACGACCAATAACGTAATGGCAAGACCGGGAAAGGTGGCAATCCACCAAGCAACGGAGATATAGCTTCGTCCCTGCGAAAGAAGGCTCCCCCAATCGGGAATTTCACTGATGCTTCCGAGCCCAAGAAAGCTCAGGCCAGAACCCATCAAGATTGCGCTGCCAACGCCCATAGTGCCCATAATAAGAAACGGGGATAATGCGTGCGGCGCAATATGGCGAAATAATATGCTGAAATGTGAAGTTCCGTTCGCCCTGGCAGCTTCAATGAACGGACGGCTCTTAATCGCAAGCACTTGTCCCCGCAGTACGCGGGCAAACCCTGGTATGCTTGATACACTGACCGCTATAATCAAATTGAATTTGCTTGGTCCCAGAACAGCGGAGATCGTAAGTGCCAGCAAAATACCCGGTATCGTCATCAGCGTATCAATCAGCCTCATAAGAAGTGAATCGAGCATACGCCCCGCATATCCAGCAGTTGCACCAATTAATGCGCCAATGCTGCCGCCCAATAGGACAGCCGAAATTCCGACCAATAAAGCATCCCTGCTGCCAAATACAATCAAGCTGAAAATATCGCGGCCGAAATAGTCGGTTCCGAGCCAATAGCTCTCCCCAGGCGCCTGAAGAATGGCTGATGTATTCATTTCGGTCGGAGAATAGGGAGCAAACCATTGCGGCGCAATGGCGAACAGGATGAGACAAGCAAGAAGAAGACCTGAAGCCGCAATCAATAGGCGCGAGAATAAACTTCTTCTGCCGTTTACCATGCGAACAGTCTTTCGCTTTCTGCCACGCCACATGGATGGGACTGCAGGCGATTCCATTTGTGTCATTGTATGCCTCCAAAACAGCAGACCCGAAAGCGTCCCGCCTTCACTGCTTTTTCCGATATTAGTTAAGATTCACGAACTCTCGGATCAATGATCGTATAAGAAAGATCAACAAGAAGATTAACGATAATATAGAGTGAAGCGGTTAGAAGGATCGCGCCTTGAACAACAGGCAAATCTTTTGCCATAATTGCATCAAGAATGACTCTTCCTATGCCTTGTCTTGCGAAGACAGACTCAATGACAACCGCGCCGGCCAACAGCTCACCGAGCAGCATGCCAATCATCGTCACCGCCGGAATCAGTGCATTCCGCAGCACATGTTGATAAATGACCGTTCGCTCTGGCAGCCCTTTAGCCCGCAGCGTGCGGACAAACGGTTCGTGAATGGCCTCTAGCATACTGCCCCGGACCATACGGGCAATAAGTCCAGCCCCAACAATCCCCATCGATGCTGCAGGGAGAATCACATACTGGAAGCCGCCAACACCTGAGGCCGGAAGCCACTGCCAATGAACGGAGAAGATGAGCACCAATAAGATGGCCACCCAGAACGTAGGCATCGAAATACCGAATAAACTAATTAACCGAATCAAGTGATCAAGGCTGCGATACCGATAGACAGCGGACAAGACGCCCAGCAGCACACCTAATACTATTGCAATAACCATACTGAGCAGAGTTAGCGAGATGGTTGCAGGGAACTGTGCCATTAGCTTGACCATAACGTCTTCATTATCAATCAGTGACTTCCCAAAATCCCCGTGAAGCACCTTCCCGATGTACTGAAAGTACTGTTTGTACAGCGGCTGGTCCAGTCCAAACTCATGTCTTAAGTTCGCTATAACCTCAGCGGATACGGGATTGCCAGCGACCTTGATATTGACAGGATCACCCGGCAGTAAATGAAGAAGGGAGAATACAAGCGTTAACGTACCAAGCAGCACCACAATGGAAATCAACAACCGGTTTACGATAACTTTAAGCATACCTGCCTCCCCCCTCCTGCTTGCTAATTCGAAATCGCTGCATCATAGAAAACGGGATACCCCGGAAAGTCAAATGCAATCCCGCTTACATTCTTGCTTGAAGCGACGGTGTAGGGATATACATACATCGGAATAGTCACTGCATTTTGCACGAAATATTGCTGTAACTCTTTATAGATTCCTATCCGTTTCTCTTGGTCGGCTTCCTGATAGGCATCCTTCAACAGCTTCTCAATCTCAGGATCGTAGAAACGGGCAAAGTTGGAGTTCGCAAATTCATTCGTAGACCAGTTTGCTTTGGAAAATAGTGTTCTGAGAATGTCAGGGTCGCCTCCCGCAAAGCTCAAGCCTGCCAGATCATAGCCGCCAGATTTCAGAGCATCTACATATGGGCCGGCTGCTGTAATCGAAATATTCATTTTAACGCCTATCGCTTTTAGCTGCTGCTGAACCATCTTAATAATATCCTCACGCTTTTCTCTGTTCCCTGTCAGGTCAATATAATTGAGTGTGAGCGGCTTGCCGTCTTTCTCTCGAATGCTGTCAGCACCAACCTTCCAGCCGGCCTCCTCCAGTAATTGATTGGCCTTCTCCACGTCCACTTTATAACCATTTTCTAGGGAAGAATCATAGCCTAGAGTCGAGGGAGACAATGCGCTCCATGCCCGCGGGAATGTACCCAGATAGAGCGAATTCACAATGGAATCTACATCAATTGCCGATTGCACAGCTTTACGCAAATGCACGTCACTCCATGGCGCCTTCTCGTTGTTGAAGGTCAGTGCAAACGTACCGCCAGGGAGCAGAACTTGCTGCACTTGGTAGCGGGAGTCTTTGCTCAATGCCACAACATTTTGTGCGGGTATGGATTCAGCCGCGAGAACCTGCCCGCTTTGCAAGCTGCTGACGCGTGTTGCTTCTTCCGAAATGAGCTTCAGCACGAGCTTATCCAAATACGCCGGACCGCTATGCTCTGCTGCGGGTGAAGGCCAATTGTAGCCGGCATTTTTCTCCAGCACGATTTCAGCATTTGGCGCCCAGGAAACAAACTTAAAGGGCCCTGTTCCTACCGGATTCTGACCGACTTTGTCACCGTATTTCTTAAAGGATTCAGGCGACTGGATCCCCAGTGTGGATTTTGCAGCATTGCTCAGAAAAGGAGTAAACGCCTCTTTAAAATTCACTTTCACCGTGAATTCGTCGATTACTTCGGATGATTCATACGGTCCAAGCAGCTGCTTGGCATAGACGGATTGGCCTTTCGGATCAGCACTCCGGTCGAAATTGGCTTTTACCGCAGCCGCATTAAATGGTGTACCGTCATGAAACGTTACATCTTGCCGGAGCTTGAACGTATAGCTCTTCTGATCCGGCGAAATTTCCCACGATTGTGCAAGCCAAGGCTTAATCGTATGATCAGGCAATTCGCCTACTAAGCTATCAAATATATTGCGGCCAATCCGGAATTCAATATCGGAAGATGTTAACCCTACGTCCAATGTATTAGGCGAGCCTGCAAGCGCGAATGTTAACTCCCCGCCGTTTTCTTTAGAAGCATTTGCAGCTTCACTAGTTGTTGGCTTGTCTGTGGAGGAAGTTGTGTTCCCAGCGCTGCACCCCGATAGAATTACTGTAAGCCCGATGGTCATCACAACGAGCATTTTCCATTTAATAAATGAACGTTTCATTACTGCACCTCATCATTTTATTTGCACAAGCTATTTGCATAATAATTTTATCGCATAGGAATACAAGGAATTATTCCACAAGTTGACCGCGCGTTCAACTTGTAGTCAATTATATTAAGTCCCTCCTCTGCTGTCAATTTTATTTTTTATGGAGTATTCATACTAATTGTCAGTTGGAGAAAGTATGGATTTGCTGATGAATTTTCGGAAGTAACAAAGGGGCTATGGGGGAGTATGAGAGCGATACGCTTAGAGGGATTCTCGGACTGTCACTACCGAGCAATCGTTATACGATGACATTGTTTTCTTGAACCCGCGCAAGCCTTGTACAAGGAAGGTTTCCGCGGGTTTTTCACATTTTCCCAGCTTATTGACGAAGAAACAGCTTGAGTGCATTTTCTACAGCTATCTCATCAAAAAGCCCCTCATGTCTTATGTTCTCCATAAACATGCCGTTAACGACAGATGAATAATGAATGGCAAGCTGGTAAGAAGGCCCTTCAATCAATTGGCCGCACGCTTGTCCTTGTTCAATTAATTGGGCTATTGTATGTCTGTTGAAGTCATAGGCCTTATTCACATTGCTCTTATAAGGTTCAGGCAATTGTTCAAAGCTTAAAAATTGCATGGAAAAGGCCAAATTGAATTGCATCCCAATTCCTTCATCTCCAGCTAACTTCGAAACACGCCGAATGACGACATCTTTAGCTACTTTACACAATCTATCCCATGGCGTCCCTTCCGTCACATGCAAGAGGTCATGTGCGTCTTTTTCCGAGATACCTAATATGTCTGCTGCCAGAATACTGTATAACTCTTCTTTGGACTCAAAATAGTTATAAATAAGACCTTTACTCATCCCTGCCGCTTTAGCGATCTCGCTGATCGTTGTAGCTTGAGGACCATTCGCTACAAAAAGCGGCAATGCTGATTTCAAAATATGTTTTTTCTTATCCTCGCGAAACTGCATGTCTTTCTCATGATTTCTTGGCATGCTAAATCTCCCTCAATTGCATTCTATACCGTTAATTATACAACGAACCAAGATAGACTTCTCGTCCAATGCCTATTATAATTAGAAACTACATGAGCAACTTTACTGATCGAGAAATGGGGAATTAATATGATACAAAAAGCAACATTCGCTGGAGGATGCTTCTGGTGCATGGTAACTCCGTTCGAGGAGCAGCCAGGCATTCACGGCATTATTTCCGGATATATGGGCGGATCGCTGGAAAATCCGACTTACGAGCAAGTGCTGACGGGAGAAACAGGACATTTGGAAGTCGTACAAATTACGTTTGACTCCTCAATCTTCCCTTATGAGAAGCTGCTCGAGCTTTATTGGCCGCAAATCGACCCTACGGATGCCGAAGGCCAAGGCAATGATCGCAAAAGCCAATACCGTACCGCTATTTTTTACCATAATGAGGAACAGCTCCAGCTTGCAGAAGCGTCTAAAGAGGCTTTGGGACAAAGCGGCCGTTTCGATAAACCTATCGCAACTGTCATTCGCGAAGCCGAAGTTTTCTATCCGGCGGAAGAGTATCATCAGAACTATCACCGTAAAAATCCGGAGTTCTATAAAGAATCCAGAATTTATTCCGGCCGCGATGCCATTATTGAAAAGTACTGGAGCAAATAAACCAACAAGGCTGCCTATGCATGAACATGCATGGGCAGCTTTTTTCATGCATATGGGGGCTTAACCACTAGAAATAGACGAATGCCTGCGAGATAAATACCCAGTCATAGACGAATAACGCTACATAACTTAAAGAGTACTCAAAACTCAGGAGGTGCTTTAATCAATGTCCGGATTTGGTGGTACTCATAATGTTGGAATCATTTTGGTTCTTTTTATTTTATTGGTGATTATCGCTTGTAGCTGTGGAATCTTCGGCGGCGGCTATGGCGGCGGCTACGGAAACGTTGGCGGCGTCGGTACGGGCGGTTACGGCTACGGCGGTAATGTCGGCGGTGTAGGCACTGGTTATGGCAACAATGTCGCTGGTGCAAGCACTGGCGGTTACGGCAACAATGTTGGCGGCGTAGGTACTGGAAATTACGGTAAAAACTACTAATTCACACCTTCCTCCACGCCATTAACTTCTAAAGTAATTCAACAAATATGCAAAAGGCCCATCTCGATGGGCCTTTTGTTTTTTATCTTCTGTTATGAGGTGGCCTATTCACGACAGCAAACGTGAAGTTAAATCGTCGGAATCGTTCCTCCATCAATGACGAATTCACTTCCCGTAATTGCAGATGCACGATCGGATACAAGAAAAGCAGCCAGTTCCGCAACTTCTTCCGGCAGCCCCGGACGGCCAAGCGGAATACCTCCCAGTGAATTCATCAATTGCTGCAACGCACTGTCCCTGCTGCCGGTTGAAGTCGCAATCCGATCAATCAAAGCATCTGCCGCTTCCGTTTGAATGAAACCTGGAGAAAGCGCGTTTACACGAATTCCGCGAGGAGAAAACTCGTTGGACAAGCCTTTGCTGTAATTGGCAAGTGCCGCTTTCGCAGCGGCATAAGCAAGCGTCGTCTCGTATAACGGCAGCTTGCGTTGAATGGAAGTAAAGTGGAGAATGGCTCCGGCTCCTCCCTTAAGCATAAGAGGAATTAGTCCATAATCCAACCGGACAGCAGACAGCAAATTCCAGTTCAATGCATGAAGCCAATCTTCATCCGACAAAGCGAGTGCACCTCCCGGAGGTGTAGATGAACCGCCAACGCAATGAACGACAATGTCGATGCTCCCCCACTCATCCTTTACAGCTTGAATAACTTTATCGGCGCCCTCTCTTGCTGCCAGATCCGCCTGAATGAACAACACCGATTCCGGAATATCCGAAGACAATGATCTTGCTGCCGTCATGACGGCAGCGCCAGCTTGCACAAGCCTGTTAACGACAGCTTGTCCCATTCCCTTGGTACCGCCAGTGACGAGCACCTTTTTACCCTCAAACTCGGAAGCATTTATAAACGAATGATGGAATTGATTCATGTGAGCTAGTCTCCTTAAGTTTATGAAATGAACAGACTTTTGATGTGATCGTTTTCGAGCCTGAATGAAAAATTAAAGATATAGGGACCATTCGGGTAATCCCCGTTAATTTCAACCCTTAAACTTGCTTCTTCGCCTTCAAGACTGAAGTCTAGAATCGTCAAGCTTACCCGTGAACCGATATACTCGTCGTCGCTCCATTTTCTAATAGCCGCTTTCCCTTCAAAAATCCGATCATCGTCGGTCAGAACCGCATCGTCAGCAAAAGCGGCGAGCATGGCATCCGTTTGATGCGCATTGCTGGCAGATACGAAATTGGCAATAGCTTCAGGCCATTTATTAGGCAACATGAGTTGATCACTCCTTTCTTAGGTTGAATTTTACACGCGTAGTTCTGATATGTATAATTGATTAAAATAATAAAATCAATGAATAATATTCATATAAAGAAGGTGTACGCAATGGAACTCACACAATTAGAATACTTTCTTGCAGTTGCAAGACTTCAACATATGACCCGCGCCTCGGAATCACTTCGTATTACTCAGCCTGCTTTAAGTCATGCCATTGCTAAGCTCGAGACCGAAATCGGTGTTCCCTTATTTGACCGTAATGGCCGCAACATTAAGCTGAATCGTTATGGCACGATGTTCTCTTCATGGATCGTCCAGGCTTTGCAAAATATTGAGAACGGCTTGCAGGAAATTGCAGAATGGTCTAACCCGGAGACTGGCGTCATATCACTTGCCTATCTCAATATTCTCGGCGTCGATATGATCCCCAATCTTGTGAAATGTTATCAGGCGAGCAATCCTAAAGCACGGTTTGAACTGACGCAGGGAAATATCGGCGATATTAATGAACAGCTGGAGCAAGGCTTTGCGGATATCATGATTACCTCGAAGGAATCGGTAAGCGACGATCAGGAATGGATTTGCATCAAGCGAATGCCGCTATATATTGTCGTATCTGCCGGCCATCGTTACTCCGGCCGCAGTTCTCTTAAGATGATCGAGCTTTCGGGAGAGCCCTTTATTGGTTTAAAAAACAATTGCGGATTAAAGGCGACTATCCTATCCCGATTTCATGAAACCGGATTTCATTTGGCTTCCACTTACGATGCCGAAGATCTGATCACTGTCGCTGGATTTATTAAAGCCGGACTCGGCGTTTCTGTTTTACCTCAAACATTAGGCCTTATGCTGGAAGATCTCGTATGGATACCAATCTCCGATGAAGGCTGGAATTGGGAGATCGGTTTAAAATGGCGCAAAGACGGCTTTATCTCCCCGGCAGCTAAACGGTTTATGGAATTTGTTTCCTCATCCTCCATCCTTTGATCAACTGCAGCTCGCGATTAATTAATTGATTGATTGCAACCACATGCCCGTCTGCATATAATATAATTGATAATAATTATCATTATTGACAGTTGAGGTGCAGCATGAATTTATCGGAACCTAGCGGTTGGATCGTTACGAACGTCATCAAGAGCGCCATTTCATCCCCCCGGCAGCTCTTGGAACATTCTACGCATATATCGGAACGTACACTGTTTGTCGTACTCGAAGGAAGCGGTACACTGCATGCTTCGAGAGGTACATATCCTTTGGAGCCTGGCGTAAAATGGCTTCGTTTGCCCTGCGATACTGCGGAATACGTGCAAGATTCTATGCAGCGTATTCAATGGATGCAAATTCATTATCGTTCCGTTGTTCACTCCAGAAACGAGAATGATGAGTCGTCCCCCGCAGTACCTGCCGCTGACGAACAATCGGTTGCCTTCGCCAATGCGCTATACGAGCAGTGGTGCATTCCTTCGAACGAAGACCGACAGCAGCAAGAAGCGATGCTTCGCGCATGGCTGATGCTCTTATTGGATAACGGCAAGAGGAATCATAAAGGAATGCCAACCGCTATTAACCGTGTAATCGATTATATGGAGCAAACTTATTCAGCAAACATTCAACATCGCGAGCTGTCAACGATTGCCGGAATGACCTCCTCTCATTTCTCTTTTGCTTTCCGAAAACGTACAGGCCATCGGCCAATGGACTATTTGACCGACTTGCGAATCGGCAGAGCCAAGCAATTTCTCCATACGGACGGGCTGAATGTGAAAGAGACCGCACAAAGGGTCGGGTTTGCGGATGAATATTATTTTAGCCGCCGCTTTAAGCAGCGTGTCGGTGTTTCTCCTGCAGCCTATGTGCAAATAAGAAAAAGCGCGATGAAAACAATCTCACTTACCTACACCGGACAGCTATTAGCTGTTGGGCTAAAGCCGCTGGGCGCACTCCGTCAACACTTGGCGAATCAAACAGTTGATCCGTTGAAAACGGGAATTGTTGATGTAGGAGATTTTTACCATATGAACTTGGCCTCTATCGCAAGCCTTGCCCCAGACTTGATCGTGACAGCGCAAGATGTCCCCCAATTTGAGCAATATCATAAGCAATTGAAGCGAATTGCCCCTGTTGCCGTCATTCCATGGGATCAATACGATGTATTCGGCCATCTCAAACACATTGCCGGAATTGTCGATAAGGAAAAAGAAGCGGAGAAGTGGATTAGCACGCATTTCGAGCAGGCCGAGCAGGCCCGGGAGGCGGTTATGCCTTATATGGGGAAAGAGGAAAGCGTCTCGCTGTTCCGCATTTCCGGTGAAACAATCGGGCTGTGGGGTGGTCGCGAGTTCGGACATGTCCTCTATCAAACACTAG
Source organism: Paenibacillus radicis (ex Gao et al. 2016) (assembly GCF_014641555.1). Classification (GTDB taxonomy): domain Bacteria; phylum Bacillota; class Bacilli; order Paenibacillales; family Paenibacillaceae; genus Pristimantibacillus; species Pristimantibacillus radicis. Next base: position 34,775 of record NZ_BMHY01000004.1, on the reverse strand, counting down.
GACTCAAGCCTCCGGCCGCGGTAGCAAAACTGATGGACGAACAGAAAAGCTTCAATCCCCTAAACCTGCGTCCCGAAGAAATGAAATCATTTGCGGGGGACTTGATGTTCATATCCGTACCTGAGGACCCTGCTTCCCTTGCCTATTTAGAGCGTCTGATGACAGAACCGGCTTGGCAAGAGCTGCAAGCTGTGCGGAACGGAAACGTATGCCGGATATCGGATACACTTTGGAAGTTTTATGAGCCACGGGCCATTACAGAGCAGCTGAAGGAAGCCGTAAATCTGATCCAATCCCGGCAATCCTCATAATTTGATCGTACGGAAGTACAAATCGATATACAGTCCATTCTCTCGGACAAGGAGGACGTTTATGATTTTCATTGAGAATAAATATCATTGAAGGAGCGGTTTACAGAAATGAGAACAAACAAAATAGTTGCAATGGTAAGCGTGCTGCTCTGCACGATTATGCTATCGGCATGCGGCGGGGTTAATTCTAACGAAGCAAGCCAAAAACCGCAAAATAGTCCCGCCTCTCAACAGGCTGACAATGCTTCTGAAGCAAGCGCTGCGACGGAGGAAAAGCTGCGAACGGTAACCGACGACCTTGGACATGTGCTTCAAATTCCAACCCATCCGCAAAGAGTGCTCGCGCCTTATTTGGAAGATCCGCTGACGGTTTTGGGCGTCAAGCCGGTTGCACAATGGTCGAACGGTGATATTGTGCAGCAATATCTTCAAACTGATCTGGCCGGCATTCCGAAGGTCGACTTTTCAAGCGGCGGTCTTGATCCGGAGCAAGCAGCCTCCCATAACCCTGACCTAATCATTCTTATCTTTGAATCTTGGGCGGAAAAAGGAATGTACGAGGCCTATTCGAAAATTGCTCCCACTTATGTATTCGTAGACGGGATGAGCGATTGGCGGAAGACGCTTCGAACATTGGGTGATTTGCTCGGCCAAACGGATCAGGCAGAAAAATCCATTCAAGATTACGACGCTAAAGTAGCGGAAGCGAAGCAGCAAATCCAACAGTCCATTGGCGATGAAGAGGTCGTATTGCTATGGCCAAGCGGAAAAAATTTGTTTCTTCTCAGCGCTCTCGATTACAGCGGCAAGCTGCTGTATGAAGAGCTCGGCATAACCGAGCCATCCCTCGCTCATGGTCAAAGCTTCCAAAGTTTGTCGTTGGAAAAATTGCCGGAGCTCGGAAGCGCCCATATTTTTCTCATCACGCAATATAATGACACGGAAGCAAAAGAGCTGCAAAACAAATCGGTATGGCAAGGGCTCCCCGCTGTCAAAGAAGGCCGTATCACTGAAATAAGCTGGAATCACTGGATGAACAACGGCCTAATCGCCAACCAATTGAACTTGGAAGATACGCTTAAAGCGCTAGTGAAATAATAATTTCCTATGCCCCTATAACAAGCTCAGCCTGGATTAAAACCTTCAGGCTGTTCGTTTAATTGCACGTCTGTGACTGCATCCGCCAATACTCTTCTTATTTTTGCTTCACTAACAGAACGCCAATGACGATCACAACGATACCCGCCCACGTTTTCCAATTGGGAAGCTCCTTCATAAACAAATAGCCCATCGCCAAAGAGATCAAGATTTCGAGACATTTCGCTGCTACAAGCATATAGCTTAAATTTCCCGACGCCTTGTAGCCGATTCGAATCCCATAGCCGATACATATGTTCGCGACCAGAAAAAGCGGCAACATCAGCAATTGGAACTTAACTGTAGTCCAGAAATGCGGGTCGATATGCTTGCTTTGATACGACAGAATCATATTTATGATAGACAATCCACCGAGCAGCAGCCCCGCACTCGTTACGTAAGACATGGCATCCTCCATATTTGCTGATTAGACTTAATGTTTACCGGCGCCAACTTTTTTATCCTCGGGCATACTTCGGCAGTGGAAAGGCTTGACAGATAAGTTGCCACTGTGTACGATCTATGTGTAATAATTACGATTAATAATGCATATTTCAATAGGTCACGGAGGAATTCCCTTTGCGCGCCCTTTTTTATCGTTACGGCATCCATGCCATTTTCCTTGCAATCATCGGACTCTTCCTTATCCTAGCCTTTGATCCCGGTCTATTCACCCGCATCTCCATGCCGGATTTGCCTTCGGTACAGTCTTTCTCAACATTCAAGACCATCCTACTCGGCATTTTACTCGAAACGCTTCCGTTCCTTCTGTTAGGCGTATTCGTTTCCTCATTCATGCAGCTGTTTATTTCAGAGTCGCTCATTCGAAAAATGATCCCGCGCAATCCGCTGCTTGGCATTTTGGTTGCCTGCTTGCTAGGCTTTCTGTTTCCGGTGTGTGAATGCGGATTAATTCCGATCGTCAGACGTTTAATCGCCAAAGGTATGCCGCTGTATATCGGCATCGTATTTATTTTGGCTGGCCCCATCGTAAACCCTGTCGTCATAGCCGCGACCTATACGGCTTTCCGCACCCGGCCTGAACTGGTCTACTCCCGGTTGGGACTTGCCCTGCTAGTTGGAATTACGATCGGTATGATCGTTTATAAATTTGTCCGTTACAATCCGTTGAAAACAGAAGGCCAGGCTATATCCGATCATGAACAGCACATTGGCCATCACCACGATCATCATCACAATCACCACCACCATAGTCACCAGCACCGGCATGAAGGCGGCAAATTTCTGGCTATGATGGATCATGCGGGCAGCGAATTTTTTGATATGGGCAAATATGTTATGATCGGCTCCATTCTAACCGCAGCTATTCAAACGTTTCTGCCTAGAGCCAGCCTAGCAAGCATTGGACAAGGAGAGTTGAGCTCTCATTTGTTCATGATGGGCTTTGCTTATTTATTATCGCTCTGTTCGACATCGGATGCTTTTGTCGCGTCTTCCTTCGTCACGACCTTCTCGTCAGCGTCACTGCTTACCTTCCTAGTGTTTGGACCGATGCTGGACTTCAAAAGCACGCTAATGCTGCTGTCCATTTTTAAAAGCCGATTTGTACTGCTGCTTACCATCCTCATTGCGGTGAGTGTACTTGCAGGTTCCATCATCGTCGGACATTTTTATCTATCGCCTTCATAAAGAGAGGAGCAATTAACATGCCGCAACGAACGATGCTGTTTCATTATTTACTGCGATCCATAATCCTCGGCAGCTTCTCCTGCCTCATCGTTCGCCTTGTGCAGGAAGGCCGGCTTCATTACTACATAGCACCCCGAACAGAGTTATACGTGAAGCTCGCGGCCTTAGGTCTCTTTCTGGTCGCAGTTTGCCAAGCTTTTATTGCTTTTCAAACCTATGATGCCAAGAGAAAAGAGTCTTGCAGCTGCAACCATCCGATCTCCAACTCCTTATGGAAAAATGCTGCAGCATACAGCTTGTTTATACTGCCGCTAGCGCTTGGACTGTTCACGCAGGATACGTTGCTCGGAAGCGGTATGGCTTCCTTGAAAGGCATGAATCTAACAAGCAGCGCGCTGGTTATAGGAACGGATTCAGCGGTTGCAAGCCCGGCTGTTATCCCGGAATCCAGCATTCAACCGGATAAAATCAAGGAAGTGGATCTTGCGGAAATGATGCCGGTCACAACAACCCCGCCGCCTCCGGCAACAGATCCGCTGCAAGCCTTGTTTCCTTCTGACACCTATACAGAGCTTCATGCGAGGCTTGGGATGAAGTGGTATCAGAGCGATGATGCCATCGCCGTGAATGAATTCGGCTTTATGGAGACGTTGACAACTTTAGATTTGTACAGAGACAATTTTATCGGCAAAACGGTGGAAATAAGCGGCTTTGTGTATCGTGAGGATACGATGAAGGACGGGCAATTCGTCATTTCCCGACTAGCGATGTTATGCTGCTCCGCAGACACGGAGCCATATGGTATTCTGGCGGCTGTACCTGACGGCAATAAGCTAGCCGATGACACTTGGGTTCAGGCAACCGGTACAATCGGTTTAACCCATTACCTCGGCAATGAAGTGATGGAGCTGAAAATCGATGAGCTTAAAACGATCAAACAACCGAAGTCGCCTTACGTCTATCCCGATGACGCGTTTTTTGACGCGATGCTTGCAGAGAAGGAGAAGGAGCATCCTTGATTTGAAGAAATGCCCCTATCTCCTTCATGGGCGATAAAAAAACGGTTCCCCGCCAGGGAACCGTTTTTCCGTAGCGAAAAACCATTCGTATACTCCACTTCCATCATTAAGCAATTAATTTATTTTTGAGTATATTCAAACCAGAGTTTCTTGAATTCATCACTTGTCAAATGTCGAGCTCTTATACCATTTTCCATATTTAATTCATCAACAGTTGGAATCATCTGATCTGCTAAGAGTGTCTTTCCTTCTTCTCTATCATGAGAGGCATAGCCAACTGTTCCATCGAAATATTTTTCAATTTTCCTAACTTCATATCCAAAATCATCAATTTCAGAGTAAATGGTCTGAGGAACTCTCTCTTCATAACTTATAATTTCCCAGCAAATATATCGCAAGAACATCCCTCCTATTCAAAAGATTTGATTATTTTCAACCAATCTCTTGCGAAGCGTGTACTAAAAACTCCAGCGAATATAGATCAAAATGTAAATCTGCATGTTGTCAGCCGTTTTATCGACGATTTATCGCATCAAAATGCAAATGTACATTTTGATCGGCCCAAAACAGCCCTATAGAGTAAAATCGAGCGATTTCAAATGCACTTTTACATTTTGAACGCTGTTTTGGACCTTTTGACGCTCATCAGCATGCACTTTTGCATTTTGTTGCTCCTTCCGCAAAGGGCCGGGATTATACCTTTCCGTTTTCTCGCTTCTGAAGGGACCAGCAATCAATCGTTCAAAGGCTCACCGCTTATTCCAGCTATCCTTTAACGGAACGATCCGATTGAAGACGAGCTGATGATCGGTTGTCAAACGGGTATCGACGGCGAAATAACCATGCCGGAAAAACTGAAACTTTTGCTCTGGAGCAGCAGTCTCGATATAAGGCTCTATTAAAGCCTTCGATACGATTACACGGGAGTTAGGGTTCAAGACTTCCGCCCAGTTATCCCCCTCCGGCAGTTTGTCATCAAGAAGCAGCCGCTCGTATAGATGAATATCAGCCTCTACAGCATGGCTGGCCGAGACCCAATGAATCGTCCCTTTGACCTTGCGGCCCTCAAAGCCGCTGCCGCTTTTCGTAAGCGGATCATACGTACAGCGAAGCTCGGTCACTTCACCGCTAACGGGGTCCTTAATTACTTCCTCGCAACGGATAAAATAAGCACCCTTCAGCCTTACTTCACCTTGAGGCATCAAGCGATGAAACCCTTTAACCGGATGCTCCATAAAGTCTTCCCGCTCGATATATATCGTACTGGAGAATGGCACCTCTCTAGTGCCAAGTGCTCCATTCTCACTATTGTTCTCCAGAGAAAGCAGCTCGGTCTCCCCTTCCGGATAATTTGTAATGACGACCTTCAATGGCTGCAATACTGCCATCACACTAACGGTCTTCGCCTTCAAATCCTGCCTGAGCAACTGATCCAGAAGCGATATATCAACGGTGCTATGAGCCCGGATATTGCCTACCTCTTCTACGAAGCTCTGTATGCTCTCCGGCGTATACCCTCTTCTCCTTAACCCTCGCAGCGTCGGCAGCCTCGGATCATCCCATCCGTCTACATAACCGCCTTCGACTAGCTGCCGCAAAAAACGCTTGCTCGTCACGACGCCTGTCAGACTAAGCCGGCCAAACTCCCGTTGACGGGGAGGCTCCGGCGTTTCCAGCTCGTTTAGAACCCATTCATACAGCGGTCTATGCTCCTTGAATTCGATCGAGCATAGCGAATACGTAATACCTTCGATGGCATCCTGAATCGGATGAGCGAAATCATACATCGGAAAGATGCACCATTCGGTTCCCGTTCTGTAATGCTCGGCGTATAAAATGCGATAAAGAACAGGATCGCGCAGCGTCATATTCGGCGATTTCATATCGATTTTGGCACGGAGAACCTTGGATGAGGCGGGAAATTCGCCTTCCTTCATTTTACGGAACAAAGCCAGGTTTTCCTCTATTGAGCGGTTGCGGTATGGGCTGTCCGTACCTGGCTCCGTCAGCGTGCCCCGGTGCAGCTTCATTTCCTCAGGCGTTAAGTCGCAGACATACGCTTTGCCCTTCCGGATCAATTGAACGGCCGCATCGTAAATGGTTTCGGAGTAATCCGAGCCGTAATAGATATGCGACTCCGGATCATAGCCCAGCCACTTCATATCCTCTATAATAGCCTGAACGTAGCGGATGTCCTCCTTAAGCGGATTCGTATCATCGAAGCGCAAATGAAAGGTTCCGTTAAACCTTTGGGCCATCCTATAATTTGTATGAATCGCATATGCGCTGCCGATGTGAAGATAACCGTTAGGCTCAGGCGGGAAACGCGTGCACATCACCCTTCCGAAAGGCAGCGTCTGAAGCTCTGCGCGAATTTCTTTATATAAAAAATGGTCTGATCGTGGATCTTGTTCGGTATTCATAGCTGACTCCTCCTAATGAACGCATTTTTTGACACAAAAAAAAATCCCACCTCCAAGACTTCAAGTCTTGGGGACGAAATTTCGTGGTGCCACCCCAGGTTCATTAATATGTCGCCATATTAACCTCTTCAAGTACGGCATGGCTCAGCCATGGTTATACTCTAGCTCTGTAACGGGAGCTCCCGTCGCGCCATCCCTTCAAGTTCCGGCGTGCTGCTCAGAGGCTTGTTTCAGACTAACCTTCCTGGCTCCTTTTCAGCATCCGGAGCTCTCTGTGCAGGACATGTCCGCCTTACTCTTCTCATCATCGCGTTTATAATATTTCAACCATATTAACAAATCCTCCCCTCCTTTGTAAACCGTTATACGCATATTGATCCTTTGCAAAAAGAAAGAGCTTGTCCTCAATAGGAACAAGCTCATCTTTATTTCACAGTTGCAGATTAAGGAGTCAACGTCAACGAAATATCGTCAAAATACAGGGTGGACAAGCCCTCGTAACCGGAGTCGCTGCCGATAATAATATACAACTGCCCATTGCTGTCGGATTTCACTTTGACATTGTAAGTGAATGTCTTGCGCTGATAGCCTTCTTTGCCGGAATCAGGCTTAACGGCATTGCCGACAAGCTTCATATCCTTGCCCTCTGTTCCTTGATTGCCTTTATCCACATTCATCCGGTAATATAAATCACCGGTATCATTGATCTGCACTACTTTCGGCTCGGTTGTCACGACACCGGCCTTGATGAAGACCGATTCGCCAGGAGCTCCCCCGACGCCCATCATTTCGCCCGCTTCATTCGTATACATCGCGAACTCCAGCTTAGCGTTATACGTCGTGTTTTTAGCAAGTCCGTCTACTTTTTTCGTTAAAAACATAAACAAATCATCGCTGCGATTCATGCCCTTGAGCTTCAAGCCGTAATTCGCTGCGCTGCCTCCTGCACCCGGAATTGCTTCTCTGGCAAAGGCCAATTCATAAATCGATTGATCATATTTGACCGGTAAATCGGCAAAATTACCCGACCAGCCTTCAAGGTCTTTATCAAATGCATAACGGTAGGTTTTAGAACCGGTTTCCGGCAGCGTGCTGGAAATTGCGATCGTCTTAGCCGCCTCGTTCCACGTCACTTGTGCTCCCATCGCTTGCGCCAAATTCCGTACCGGAACGAAAATCATTCCTTTCGTTTGGACAACCTTCTCCGGAAGCTTCTGCTTATTTCCCTGCTTATCGATAAGCCAGCTATCATTCACCTTGAACGTGAGCTTGCCGTATGTTCCGCCGGACAGCGTTGCCGTTTTGGTCGCTTCATTCCATTGAATCGTTCCGCCTAAAGACTCCGTCAACGCCCTTAAAGGCACCATCGTCGTATTATGCAATTTGTAAGGTGCAGCAGCAAGCGTATGGACGCCGGAATTATTCGTATAGGATTTCGCATTCAACTGGAATTTGACTTCTGTTTTCTGTCCTGCGGCTTGAACCGGTACCGTATGGAGCAAAGGCACCAAACCGATGACAACAGCAAATCCGGCTAACGCTATTTTTTTCTTCTTGTTATTCATAGTTGCATCATCCTTTTCTTCGGGGATGTCTACTAAACGGCAGCTCTCCTCTTAAAGTTGCAGCAAGGGCAATGTAAATGTTCTATTAAGGGCTTTAGCCGAATACGAATGTGAAGATGATTACGCTCGCAGAAAGGAACAGACGAATGTTCAAAGCTTACGTATTTGACTTATACGGAACACTTATTAATGAGAATGATATCGACCGGGCAGCGGAAAAATTGTATCCGGGGAGAGGCGTGCTGCTTGGAAGCATTTGGCGGGATAAACAAAATGAATACACGCTGTTAAGACAAATCATGGGCCGGTATCGGCCCTTTAACGAAATCGCGCTTGATTCACTTCGTTATGCGGCTGGCGCCGCGCAGATCAAGCTTTCTCCCGATGCCGAACGCTGGCTGATGGAAGGCTACAATCATCTCCCTCCCTTTGCCGATTCTGCCTATTTGCTTCAAGAACTGAAGCAAAAGGGATACAAAACAATCATACTGTCGAACGGCTCTGCCGATATGATCACTCCCCTGCTCCGCAACAGCGGTCTGGAGCCTTATATCGATCTTGCGATTAGCGTGGACGAAATCAGGCAATACAAACCCGCCCCTGCCGCCTACAGTTTAGTACTGGACCATACTGGCTTAAGGCGTGAAGATGTATTATTCATAGCCGCGCATGGCTGGGATACCTCTGGAGCTGCCAGCTTTGGGTTTCGTACCGCTTGGATCAACCGTAACGGCCAGCCGCAGGAAGAGCTTCAGCAGCCGCCAAATTATGAGCTGCCCAGCCTGGCAGCGGTACTGCCAGCGACAACACCGCCTAATTAAGCAGCTCTAAACAATCAAAAAATAAAGAATCGCCTTGCAGCAGCTCTGCAAGGCGATTCTTTTTCTATATGCAATTTACCCTTCCGCCCTAAAGCTGAGACCGGTATTCCGAAGGGCTGTAGCCGACTTCTTTTCTGAAAATTTTCGAGAAATAGTTCGCATCGTCAAAGCCCGTCGACAGGGCAATTTCCTTAATGCTCGAGGAAGTCGTCTGCAGCATAAGCTTGGCCTTGTCCATCCGTTTCAGATTCATATACCGGAGTGGCGGAATGCCAAAATGCCGCTTGAAATACTTAATAAAATAGTTAGGATGCAGATGCAGCACGGCTGCCATCCGTTCAACCGTCACCTCTTCATGCAGATGATTCTCGATGTACTGCTGAATAACGGACAAGCGCTCCATTTCATCCGTCTTATTCTGCAAAATATGAATAGGCTCTAATTCGATAATACGCGATAAAATGTCGAGCAGCACTGATTTTTCTTTTAGCCGCGCTGTAACGGAGCTTTGCATGTTCGCCTCCGACAACTGTCCGAACAGCTCTTTCATAATTGCCGGGTCAAGCGAGTCATAGCAATACGGGACATCCAGCCACTGGAAGACGTCCGAGTTGCCGACTGTCGCGGAGAAATGGCACCAATGCTTTAGAAAAGGCTTATCGCTGATCGTTGAATAAGATTGCTGAATATGAGCCGGCATTAAAATAAGCTGTCCTGGCGTCGGATACAGCTCATGGTCTCCGATTTTTAGCCAGCCCTCTCCTTCCAAAATATAATAGAGCTTGTTATAGGAAGGGGTGTAGTCGATGTCTCGCCATTCGGGCCAGCATTGCTGCTTTCTGGCCTCCCATATGTGAACCTGCATGTTCGCGACCATTTGCTGGATGGCCATATTCCGGTTATCGGTCATTGCGGCTGAACCTCGATTATAGTTAGTTTTGTACCCGTACAGGTTAGGCATCTATCTGTCTATTCTATCATAACCTTGCTAAAATCAAAGTCATTCCAGCTAACGGAGGTTGATACAATGAGCACACAAAAAGCAGATCTGATTCAAGAAAGAACGGAACGGACCAAATGGTTTTTGAACGAACGCTTCGGGATGTTTATCCACTGGGGACTGTACGCAATCCCGGCACGGGGAGAATGGATTCGTTCCAATGAAAACATTAGTGTGGAAGATTATCAGAAGTATTTCGACGAGTTCGATCCGGTAGACTATAACCCCAGAGAATGGGCAAAAGCCGCTAAGAAGGCTGGCATGAAATATGTCGTTCTTACAGCAAAGCATCATGAAGGCTTCTGTCTCTTCGACAGCAAGCTGACCGAATATAAATCAACCAATACGAAAGCCGGCCGGGATCTTGTAAGCGAGTTTCTGGAGGCTTTCCGCGCTGAGGGCCTAAAGGTTGGTTTGTACTACTCCATCATTGACTGGTATCATGAGGATTACCCGGCATACGGCGACAAGTTCCATCCGATGAAGAACAATGAAAACTTCAAACGCGATCCGCAAAACTTCGGCCGCTATGTCGATTATATGCACGGCCAAATACGCGAGCTGCTGACGAATTACGGCAAGCTCGATATTATGTGGTTCGACTTTTCCTACGATACGATGCGCGGCGAGAAGTGGCGGGCAACAGAGCTGATGGAGATGATGCGTGAGCTGCAGCCGCATATTGTCATTGACAACCGCTTGGAAGGCAGCAGCGAAGGCGGCGGTACGATGTATACGAATGATCCAACTACTTATGCCGGCGACTTTGCCTCCCCTGAGCAAATTATTCCGCCAGGCGGCATTGTGGCGCATGACGGCACACCGCTTCCATGGGAAGCCTGCGTTACGCTCAACAACAACTGGGGCTATGCAGCAGCCGATCATTATTATAAAAAACCAGCTACGATCATCCGCAAATTAGTCGAATGCGTAAGTAAAAACGGCAATATGCTGCTCAATGTTGGTCCCGATGCGAAAGGCAACATCCCGAAGGAATCGCTCGACATTTTATCCGAAGTGGGCGACTGGATGAGCCGCAACGGCAGCAGCATCTATGGATGCGGCGCCTCCGAATTGCCGAAGCCGGAATGGGGACGCTATACGCAGCGCGGAAACAAGCTGTATGCCCATGTGTTTGAAGAGAGTATTGGGCCGATCAATCTCGCTGGACTTGCAGGTAAGCTCCGTACAGCGCGTTTGCTCTCTGACGGTTCGGAGCTCATCTTAAGCCGCCCTTGGAATACAGCAGAATTTGTGAACGACGCGTACGTCAATTTCACCAGACAAGATTCTCTTTCTTTCCCATTGCCGGATCCACGGAACACGGTTATTGAACTGGAGCTGCTCGAAACGAAATCCGAATAATAGGCAATTCATCATTCATTAATGATCTAGACATATATCTCTGCATAAAAGAAAAATGGTTCTCTGTTCTCTCCGGATAAAATGGAGAAAGCGAAGAACCATTTTTCACACAAATGATTGCCGATAAGCTGGTTATTACCAAGGCAATGGATTTTCCAGATGGAAGAATCCGCCTGTTGGTCCGTCTGCCGGCAGAGTTGCCATGATGATGCTTGTGCGGCTTCCTTCTACAATGTCGACATTCGCATTCTGACCGCCCATTTCAGTTTGAACCCACCCTGGATGAATAGAGTTCACTTTAATCGGAGTATCCTTCAGTTCGGCTGCCAGATGAATTGTAAAAGCGTTAAGCGCTGCTTTCGAAGCGTTGTAAGCAAATGTTTTCATAGGATAGAACGGTGATGCCGGATCTGCCTGAAGCTGAAGTGATCCCAATGCGCTTGACAAATTGACGATTCTTCCTGCATCCGATTTGCGGATGAGCGGCAGCAGCGTTTGAGTCAGTACGATTGGGGCAAAAAAGTTCACATCAAAAGTCTCGCGAAGCTCGCCCTCCGAAATCGTGCTAGTCCGGTTAATGATTTGATGCGAAGCACTCTCTGCATCCCGCAAAATACCGGCGTTGTTGATCAGAATATCCAATTTGCCGTATTTTTTCTCCAGGTAAGCATAAGCTTCCTCATGATCCGCATGCTCATTTACATCAATCTTCAGGCCTTCAGCTTTCAAACCTTCTTGAGCCAGCAGCTTTACAGCATTATCCGCTTTTTGCTGATCTCGGCCGCCAATAATAACGTGGGCGCCTAGCTTGCTTAAACCGCGTGCCGTTTCCAAACCAATTCCTCGCGTAGCACCGGTAATGAGTGCAACTTTTCCTGTCAAATCCTGAGTAAATGCTGTCAAGTATATCGACTCCTTTTTATTGTTAAAGTAAGGGAAGGAATGCGGGGAAGCCACATTTTTATCGGGAATGATCATTCTATTATGGGTAAAAAAGAGGCTGCCGCTCTCATTGATTCAAACTTGTTAGCGACAACCGGGCGATACGATGTAGCTTCTCTTTGTCCACAGAAGCACGCCCCTGTACCCGTAACCCAAGCAGTGTATTATGCAAATGCTCGGCAAGCTCACTGGCATCCAGCTTCGTTTTAAATTCACCGGATTGTTGGCCTTTGCCAATAATATCGGTTAGCAACTGCTCCGTATCCGTAAATCCCTGAACTGCTTTCTCCCCTATTTCCGCATCGCGGGGACCCAATTCTACAGCAGTATTAACGAATAGACAGCCAGAGGGCTTATCATCATAACCCTCGATCATAAAGTCGAACAAAAATCGGATCGCCTGCATGGCGCTTTCACTGCGGGCAACGCCGCTGCTAAGTCTGGCTTCCATGATATCCGAGTATCGCTCCAGCGCCTTCAGGAACAATGTACGCTTATCGCCAAAAGTATCGTATAAGCTTCGGCGATGAATTCCCATATGCTCAACAAGATCATTCATCGACGTTTTTTCATAGCCTTGTTCCCAGAAGAGCTGCATCGCTTTATGCAGTACTTCACTCTCATCGAATTGTTTGCTTCGCGCCATTAGTCTTCCCTCCCGCAGAAACATCATACCATTACTAGAACGATCGGTAAATAATTAATTTTTAGCAGCTTTCTGATCCAGATAATACAATCCCCAATCCTGGATATGCAGCAGAACCTGATGCAGGCTTTGCCCAAGCTCCGATACTGAATATTCAACCTTAGGCGGCACCTCATGGTACACCTTGCGGTTAATTAAACCGTCTTCCTCCAACTCACGCAGTTGCAGAGTCAGCATACGCTGCGTCACCTCGGGAAAAATTCTTCTGAGCTCGTTGAAGCGCTTCGGCCCATTCGTTACCAATTGATACAATATGACGATTTTCCACTTGCCGCCAATAAGCTTGACTGCCGCTTCAACCGGACAACCTCCAGCTGACTTCTCCATCCTGCATTTCTCCCTCCGGTATAAAAAAAGATACTACCTATAAAAAATGTGCGTACTTACACAATTGCTGGCTATCCACTACTATGGTTATAGCATACAGAAACGCGCTTTAACAAGGTTATAACCATACAACAATCGGGAGGAATGATCATCATGACAACAACAAAAAGGGTTCTAGTATATGGAGCAGCGGGCGTACAAGGCGGCGCAGTAGCGGAGAAATTGCTGCAAGCAGGCTTCGAGGTTCATGCATTCGCCAGAACGGAAGAAAAAGCAGAACTGCTGCGATCGAAAGGAATTCAAGCGCAGCAAGGGGATTTGAATGACTATGAAAGCTTACTGCAAGCTCATCAACATGCAGATATCGTTTACTTGCAGCTTCCGGTTGATTATCGGCCTGAACTTGCAAGAGGTTACTTGAGAAATGCCATTGCTGCCGCGAAATCGGCGCAAATTGAGCTGCTGGTTCTTAACACGAACGTTTTTGTTCCAGATCAGACTACAGAAGCGGTTGCTATTGAATTTAAACGTGAATTAATGAACGATGCACAAGAAAGCGGCTTGCCGGTTGTGTTCCTGCAGCCTACGCTATATTTGGAAAACCTGTTCGTTCCCGGCGTGTTTAACGATCAAGTGCTCGCTTATCCCGTTCCGGCGCAAGAGCCGCTTGCTTGGGTCAGCATCGATGATGCTGCGCAATATGCCGTATATGCGATTCAGCATCCTGAGCTTGCTGGGCAAACCATACCGGTTATTGGCCCTGATTACTTAACCGGTCAACAATTGGCGGCTCAGCTTGGTGAAACACTCGGCCGTCCAGTCGCGTTCCATTCACTTGCCACTACAGATTTTGAAGCTGCGCTTCGTCCGCTGCTTGGTGAGGAAACAAGTGCGGGTTTGGCGGGATTATACGAATGGATTGGGGCTAACAGCCGTCTTCTGCCTGAGCCCGGCCAATCTGTTCTAGCGGCCGGATTGAAGCTTACCTCAACCTCCTCCTGGTTTGCGAATGCTGTGAAACAAGGAATTTTCAAGTAATAACAATGACTTAAAGAGAGGGCCAGCCTTTAGGGCTGACCCTTTCTTCTATTACAGCGGCAAGGTTAAGACGACATATGCGACCTTTCCGTCTTGGAAATAGAGATGGAATCGATTGAAGTCGCCGATTTGATAGCTCCATTTCGATGCCGATTTAAGGTTTGGCTTGCCAAGCGCTTTGAGGACTTCCGCTTCTGTTGATCCGACCCGAATGTTGTCTTTCGTCTGGAAGGTCGAGTCCTCGAATACGACGGATAAATTCAAGGTCAAGATGCCAGACTCATATTGCCGAATATTGTCCATCTTCTCGGTCTGGATATTATAATAGTTCTGCTCGCTCTTCGGTATAAGCTTCTCAAGCTCCTTCTCCCAACCGTTATAATCTCTCCCGTTCACTTCAAGACGGTCCGATGCGTAAACATCATTGCTCCGTTCTACTTGATCGTTCTCCTGCTCCTGCTGCGCCTGTTCGAACAATTGAGCGATGATGCCCAGCTTGGACTGCGGCTGCAGCAGGCGGTGCATGAGCAGCATCGTGCCGTCATCCATATAAAACGACTGCCCCATCCATTCCACCGTATTTGTCTCTAGACGATACGGAATTTCATAGCTTTGATTATCCACCGTGAAACGGAGGAATACGCTTGTTTCCGAATCGGCTTTCGGAGCTTTAGCAAAGGTTAAATCTACCCAATTGAGACTTTGCAAAATCACATAATTTCGGCCGGCCGGTACTTGATAGTCGCCCCCGCTTTGATTGTCGTGAATCGAAATCGTCATCTCGCTCTCCGTACTAAACGGCAAATGCTCTCTCAGTTTACCGGTTAACGTTGGAGATGCGGTTTCGCTAGGCGGCTCCGTCTCCGGCTGACCGGTTTCAGTTGGAGGTACGGAAGAGATAGGCGGCATTGCTTGTTCCCCTACGTTCCAACCCCCGCCGAATGCGTTCAGGAGCCATCCCGTATAGGGACCAGAGGGCAAAATTCCAACGAGGAGCACAGCGGCGACTGCTATTGCTGCTGTATAGGCAAACACCCGCGGCTTTTGCTTGTTTCTTGGCGATTTTCTTCTGGAATGAACCGTTTTCATCACTATGGCCTCCATTTTCTCAGGAGTGAAGGTTTTTTCCCGCAATGGATCGGTTTCCTTCAGCTTTCGCATCCATTCGGTATTAGGATCGCTCATAAGTTCCCACCCCTTCATTCCAATTGTTCATTTTCTTGCGCGCCCGCGACATTCTGGACTTCACAGTCCCTTCCGAAATATTGAGCGTCTTTGCAATTTCTTTAATGGATAACTCGTATTTGCCAAATAGAATAAGCACCTCTCTATATTTAAGAGGGAGTTCCATAACCATCCGCCATATATCGTCGGAGAAGGTTTGCTCCAACACTTCTTTCTCAGCAGAAGGACTGTTTCCAAGGTCACTTACCCATTCCATCAGCGTCACTTTGCGTATAAAAGCCGTTCGTAAATAATTGATGGATGTATTGCGTGTGATGGACAGCAACCACGTTTGTATGGAAGACTCTCCTCTGAAGAATCGGATATTGCGGTAGGCATTAAAAAATACGTCTTGTGTAATATCATCAGCCAGATCATGACGTTTCGTTAAAATGTAAGCCAAATTCCAAACTTCCTGGCCGAATTGCTCCATAAGCTCTCGAAGCAGATCGGCATCCATGCCGTTCAGGTATTTCCAGTATTGCTCCTCCACAATTCCACCTCCATGGATTAGACAAATCATTTCCTAATTTTGTTCCATCTGTAAGAAAAAAAGTGTGAAAAGCATGAAGAGAAGTTAAGATGTGGTACTATTGAAGCGAAGGTTATGTGAGGAAAATGTTTCGTACAACATAAAATGGCGGTGCCAGGAGTATGATCCTGAGCACCGCCATTTGAGTTAATTTTTATATACAGTAGACGTTACATCTTCAATAAACTTCTCAAGTTTAGTGGTATCCGTAACATTGCCGTTGCAGGTTTCGCTGTTTAAGCACATATACTGGCCAATAGCTTTGTAATAATCTGGAGATGCATTAGCCGGTTTGGATTTGGTTATTGCCGTGAACAATGCAACCTCTTCCAAGCGATTGCAAACGAAGCAAATCGTTTTTTTATTTGCCGGCGTTATTCTTCCCTCGACGCCAACCAGCTTGCCGTTCAAATGATAAGCGAGAAAGCGTCTGCTGCTCGCGATATCGCTCCAGCCCAGATACGTCGTATAACGGTAATCCGCTTGGCTTAAATCCGGAAGCTTAAGCTTCTTTATTTTGGGAAACAGCTTCTTCAATTGCTGATCCGTTACCGGAGTAAATTCCTCAAGATAAGGCTCCAAAGATTGTATATACAACTGAAATTCGACTGCCGTTTTGGCTGTCGAGCACTGCTCCAGCAGTTGTCTTTGGTGCTCGTTTGCTTGTGGAAACAGTTCTGTAATGGCAGTCAAAACACCAGTACGAACAGACTCTACGATTTTCGGATCCGACACGGTCGTGCAAGCGTTTTGAAGCGTTTTAATCTGTTTTTTAATAAAATTAAATTGATGGTTTCTAATGAATGGTGTATTCATGCTTTTCAGCTCCTTATTTATAGGTACTTGCCAAATAAGGTGCAAAGCCCATTATTAGAAACGAATCGATCAAAGGGCGACCATTTCAACTATTTAATTGTGGTCCCCATGCAAAGTATTCGCCCTAATATTCGGCTCTGCATGAGTTTCGACTAGCAAATAGATTTTCCATCCCTATCGACCTCCCTTGTCACCCCTCATTATAAAATACAATCATTTTCCTAGCAAGGCCGCGACCAATGGATTTGACGAACTTGAACAACCGTAATAGGATGTAAGAATGAGCATAAAAGGGAGTTTAGAACATGTCTGACATTAATCGTTACGATTCAACACTAACAGATCAGCGTCGTGCCGTGCTGCAGGGCGACTGCGAGAACTGCTTCGGCTTATGCTGCGTCGCATTGCCTTTCGGAGCGTCGAGCGACTTCGCCGTGGACAAACATGCGGGACAAGCCTGCAATCATTTGCAGCAAAATTTCCGCTGCGGTATTCATGACCGTCTTCGCCCCCAGGGTTTTCGCGGCTGTACGGTCTATGATTGCTTTGGCGCCGGGCAAAAAATTAGCCATTTAACCTTCAAAGGAAAAAGCTGGCGTGAAGCGCCGGATACAGCGAAGCTGATGTTCGATGTCCTGCCTGTCATGCGGCAGCTGCAGGAGCTGCTCTGGTATATCAACGAAGCGTTAACTTACCCGGCAGCCCGCTCGCTGCATGAAAAACTGGGCGACATGTATGATCAGATCGAGCGTCTAACTCTGTTACGTCCGGAAGAGGTTATGAAGCTCGACATCATTACCCATCGAATGGAAGTCAATGAGCTGCTGCTTCAGATTAGCGAAGGGGTTCGCAGCGCCGCTGCTTCCAAGGCTGCACCGCAAACAAAGGGCGGGAAACGCACTAAAAAGATCGGCCGCGGGGCCGATCTCATCGGAGCAAATATGAAAGGCGCCGACTTGCGGGGCGCTAACTTGCGGGGTGCTTTGCTGATCGCCGCTAATTTCGCCAATGCCGATCTGCGCGGCGCCGATCTGATCGGAGCCGATTTCCGGGATACGGATCTTGGCGGTGCCGACCTGACCGACAGTATTTTTCTAACGCAATCCCAGCTTAACGCTGCCAAAGGAAATCATGCTACGAAACTGCCGCCTTCGTTAACGCGGCCTGCCCATTGGACTACTGTCGCCAGATGACAGTAGTTTTCTTTATTTATTCTCCCTGATAGATGCCTAACTTCTTGGCATATCTGCCCCAATGCGGCGAACGCCCGTCCACATCGGTATAGCCGTAGGTTTCCGACAGATCCCAGCTTGCCAGTGTTTTACCTGCATTATCACCGACCTTCGGGTCAGCCGCCAGCTTGGCAACACCTCGCGCCAAAAGGTAGGGCGTTTCCGATTCTCCAAAGTGCTCGGCATCGGGAATTCCGCTATGCACCGCATCCTGCCAGTTCGCCTCGGTCACCTTAAAATGCTCCAGCATCTCCTCCGACCGCAAAAAGCCCGGCGTAACACATAGTGCTGTCACTCCTGTAGCTTGCAGATCGGTTGCCATCGCCGCTGCCAAATGAATGGCCGATACTTTCGCCAAGCTATAGTACAGATTTCCCCGGTAGTTATAACCGGTCCCGTCCGTCACTTCGATAATGAGACCGCTCCCTCTCTCTACCATCAACGGAGCCGCATAGTAGCTGTTATACATATGGGAGCGGACCGCCCGGTCTTGCACTAGCAACCCTTTATCCAGCGAATGCTCCCAGAACGGCTTTTTCCAATCGATAAGCTGATCTCCGCCCCATATGTCGTTCACAAGAATATCAAGTCTGCCCTGCTGCTCTTCTCCAATCCGCTTGAACAGTTCTTGCACCTGTGATTCCACCGTATGATCGACCTGAACAGCGATGCCAATTCCGCCTGCGGCTGTTACCATTTCCGCCGTTTCATCAATGGTCTCCGGCCGGTTCAGGTCCGAACGCTTCCCTTTCACGCTTCGTCCTGTACAATATACGGTTGCTCCAGCCTCGCCAAGCGCAACGGCAATCGCTCTGCCTGCTCCCCTGGTTGCTCCAGCTACGACTGCAATTTTGCCTTCTAATGTTTTCATATAAGCCCTCTTTTCCATCGTCGTATTCTGTTGCCCACGTTCTAATCATACCGCTGCATATATGACAACCTCTGTCATCATTATTTGCTACAATGAAATAAATAGTTTTTTTTCGAGAAAGGGCTTGAACAAGCGATGAAAAGCGATAGATTGCTGTCCATCTTGCTGCAGCTGCAAAATTACGGCAAGCTCACAACAGGTCAGCTAGCTGAGAAGCTAGAGGTTACGAAACGTACGATTATTAGAGATATGGATGCACTCAGCGCGGCCGGAGTCCCCGTTTATGCAGAGCGCGGGCCGCAAGGCGGCTGGACGCTTTCTCCGCAGTATCGGACACAATTAACCGGGATGAAGGCGGAAGAGCTCGCCGCGTTGTTTTTCAGCTCCCAGGGCGGTCTGCTGCAAGATTTGGGGATGCATAAACATTATGAGCTGGCATTCGAGAAGCTTCTGGCTGCTTCTCCCGATTCCATTCGTCTAAACGCACAGACAGTTAGGCAAAAAATTCATATCGACGGTGCTGGCTGGCATCAGTCAATTGAAACATTCCCGCTGCTGCCTGCGATTCAGGAGGCGGTCTGGGAAGAAAGAAAACTTCTCATTACGTACAATAAGGATACGGAAACGGTAAGCCGTACGATCGACCCTCTTGGACTTGTTTCCAAACAGAGCATCTGGTATGTCGTTGCTGCCTCTGAGGATATCGTTAAGAGCTACCGCATTTCCCGGCTGTTGACAGCGGATAAGCTGGATGAGCACTTCTCGGCTCCGGACAACTTTGAGCTGGATCGCTTCTGGGAGCAATCTACCATGCGGTTCATAAGAGAGCTCCCCCGTTATCATGCAACAATTGAAATCGCGGAAACGGCGTTTGATGCATTCAAGCAGCGCCGCTATTTGCAAGTGATCAGCCACTCTCCCCCGCATAAAGGCATTATCTCAGCAGAGGTGCAATTTAATACGCTGGAATCGGCGTGTCAAATTATGCTTAGCTTTGGACCGCATGTGACAGCCGTTGCTCCCCATGAGCTGCGTTCGAAGCTCATCGAAACGATTGAAGCAATGCGGGTTGCTTATACTTTGCGTTAGCGCCGCCGCAGGGACATAACAAAGAGGACAACAATGCTCATGCAGGTTGTCCTCTTCTTATTACATATGCAAGCTATTGCTTGAAGGCCATTCCCTGAGCGGACAACGCGGCGCTTAGCTCCGGCATCGCCTTTGGTCCCAAACCATGCAAGCCAAGAAGCTCCTTCTCGCTCCACTTTGCCAATTGCTCCAGCGTCATAATACCGGCTCCGCGTAATGCGCGCCTGGCTGGCTGACTGATTTTTACGAGTTTATCCAGCTCGGTATGCTCGATTTGCTTATCCGCCATTTTAAAACCACCCTTTCATATTGTAGTGGATGAATAACTCCTATCCTGCTCTCAATCGATTAGTTAATTCGTAAATTACAAACTTTATGTAAGTTTCTTGACTTAATTAATCAATTCCCTTATTATTGACTCATATTCCCAATGCTACATCTCATCGCAGCGAATAAGAAAGCATGATGATCGGGAAAATAAGGGTAGACAAATAAGGAGGAAATACGAATGTCGAAATTAAATATCGGGATTATTCTGGGCAGCACACGTCAAGGGCGCGTAAGCCCGCAAGTTGGCGAATGGGTAAAAAGCGTGGCGGATAAACGCGGCGACGCCAACTATGAAATCGTAGATATCGCGGATTTCAAACTTCCGTTTTTCGGTGAAGAAGATGCAACTGCACAAGCTGCCGCTTGGAATGAAAAGCTGAACAGCCTCGACGGCTTCGTATTTATCGTTCAAGAATATAACCATAGTATTACTGGCGTATTGAAAAATGCGCTCGACTTCGCACGCGAAGCATGGAACAACAAAGCAGCGGGTATCGTGAGCTACGGCTCCGTTGGCGGCGCTCGAGCTGCTGAGCATCTGCGCGGCATTCTGGGCGAGCTCTCCGTAGCTGACGTCCGCGTTCATCCTGCCCTATCGCTGTTCACAGATTTCGAGAACGGATCGGTATTCAAGCCGGCTGATCTGCATTTGACGAACGTTAACGGAATGCTTGACCAAGTGCTTGCCTGGAGCGGCGCTTTGAAAGTATTGCGTTAATCAAGGCTTAGCAAATGATTGCGAAGAAACCCTGCGTTGTAATAAACGCGGGGTTTTTCTCTGCGCCAAAGCACGTTAATCATTAAGCCTTTTTACGAATTTGCCTAAATGACACCACTGCCATAATCATAACAGCAGCTGTCAGAGCGATCAAATAAAGGGTGCGGTTCTCTTCAAGCATAACGTATGAATAGGATTTGAACAAAACATTCCCCGTCAGTAATGGCGTAACGAATAAATAATCAAATTGCTTAACCCCAATGATACCTAAAAGAATAGGCAGCACCAGCACTCCTGTTGAAGCGAGCATGACGGCGATCAGGCTTTTTAATTGGACAGAAAGCATCCCTACTGCGAATATGACCAAGATGATACCAGCGAAACGGATAACGCTAATCCATATTATATATTGCAAAATAGACATATCCAGCGTTATATGCGAAAGATGCTGCATGCTGAAGGCAGGTGCTTGCAGCGCCCGGCTTCCGTAGCCGTTAAGCACGCTGGCAATCCTCGTTCCATATATAACTGCGTATACGAAAGCTCCAATCAGCAGAGCTAACGTCATTTTAATAGAAAATAGCTTCCCTCTTCCATGCGGTGTGAGCGAAACGATGCGATTCATCCTCGTTTGAAGATCATACGTAAATATCGGTGAAATCGATGCGATCAGCACAAGGACGAGCAGCAGCGCTAAATACAAATCATGGCTTACAATTTGCTGAGAGCCGTCCGTTAGCAGAAGATACCCAGCGTCATAAAGGAACCAGCCGTTTATCTCATATTGGTTTTTCATATCCCTCAAATAGTCAGCCTGTGCCATCACTTTATCGAATGCATTCTTTTTATCCAACCATTTGATAGCGTTCATTGTGTTTCGAGGCTCGCCGGAGGTCTGAGAGAGCTCCGCTATGGCAGAATCGAATTTCTGTTGCTCCTCTAGCAGAAAAAGTTCCTTATCCGGGGTCAGCTCGCCTTCCAGCTTGAGCATATATTGCTTATAGTATAAGTCATCTTTGCTTTGAATTCGTTCGACTACCGGTTCATAACTATAGAATTGAAAACCGATAAATACGATTACTATAATTAACACTTTATTGGCAATCGCTATTTTATACGCCTCATGCCGGAAGAGACTTACATGTGCGCTTTTTCCGAAAATCCTGCCCCATTTCTCTTGAACGGACATGCTCCAATCCGATCTGGACAGATGCGACTTTTGTCTGCAAAACGTACGAACAGTGATGATACACAAGGCAACAATAGCCGTAACGACCGCAATTGCAAATCCATCCTGATAATTGATAACTTGTCCGAATATATTCAGATTTACATAAGTGCTGAATAACGTGTACGTATTTAAAAAACTGATGAGATTGATATGCTTCAAGAAGGCCATTAAAGAGCTTGGCGGCACAAGATAATAAAAGAATGCGCTAAGGCCGAATATCGCAACAATTGTCATATAGACCGTTACCGATTTTTTGCAAATGACAGCAACAAGCATCATGACAAAAGATACAACAATATAAACGAATAGCTTAGCTAGCAGAAATAGTAGAAAATACTGGCCTACCGATAGTTTCCACGTCGATTCATAGAAGCCCTGCACCGATTGAATCGTTCGGCTTAATTGTCCGAAGCCGTAGGTTTGAAAGGCCATCATAAAATTAGTTGCGTACAGCAATAACTCGATAACAACGCATATAGTCACGAGTACTAGCAGCTTGGCTACAATTAAAGGCGCTCTGCCCTGATAGGTCGTTTTCACTAAGCTAAGGAGCTGTTGTTCCTTTTCCCTTGTCACTATAACAACAACCGCCACCAGAATAAATAAGACAGCAATGAGATCCGTCGGCAGAAACTGGGTTGCCATCGTCACGCCCTTGGAACGCTCAAATGAAAGCTCGACACCCGTTAACCCGGCATAGTCGTTTGCTGCTTTTAGAAGATTTTTCGAAGAGTAGGAGCCTTCCTTGGCGAAAATAGAGATCGAAGACAATACCTTCGCATCCTCTTCTATTTGCTGCAAAAAGGATTCATAGCGATTGATTGTTTTTATTTGTTCGAGTGCATCCTTCGTGATCAGGAGCTCTTCATATAAATGATCGGTATACTTCAAATAGCTGCCGCTTGTATAAGAGGAGATTAAAGCTTCTATTTCAATATGGGGATAGCGCTCGGCCAGTTGCTCTTGAATCACGCTTTCATTTGTATATGCCGAATTGCTTAACATAGATTCCAGATCTATAATTGCAAGCAATTCCGCGCATGCACGCTCCAGCATGGATTCGATCTGCTTGCCGGGTAATCTTTCATAGCTTTCATAGAGTTGATTATAAGCAGTTGGAGTATAAGGAACCGCTTGACGATTATTATATTCGTCCAGATAGAGTATAACGCCATTTAGTACGACCAAACCCGCAGCGAGAAGCAGGAGCGCTCGAGAGTAAAAAATTTTCATCCATTCATATCTGAAAATGTTCACTCCAAATCCTCCGTATCAAATCTATATAAATATAGATCCTCAAGCGTCGGCTTCACTTCGTTATATGTATAAAGCTCCGGCTTCTCGTCCGACACGATTCTTATCGTTATATGGCCGACATCTTTCGCGATATTGCCTATTTTATAATGCTGAGCCACCTCAGGTAATTGATCCGAAGTCGTTTGCAGCTCGAAAACGACGCCTTGCAATGCATTGGATAGCCTGTAAGGCGAACCGCTATCGATTAACTTGCCTTTTTTGAGCAGCAGCACTTCTTTGGCAATATACTCGATATCGGTTACAACATGCGTCGCAACGAGAACGATCTTATTGAAACTAATTTCGGAGATCAAATTTCGAATGCGAATCCGTTCCTTCGGATCAAGGCCTGCGGTCGGCTCGTCCAATATAAGCACTTCCGGATCACCAATGAGCGCCTGGGCAATAAGAATTCTTTGCTTCATTCCGCCAGAGAAATTACCGAGCTTTTTATATCGCTCTGCCTGCAAATTGACTAGAGAGAGCAGATGAGGAATTTGCACATCCGCTTCCTTCTTCTTTAGCCCTTTGAGCGCTGCTATATAATATAGAAACCGTTCCGCTGTGAACGTATCATATATCCCTTGCTGCTGAGGCATGTAGCCTAACACTTTCAAAAACTTTTTTCCAAGCTTGTTTATAGGCTGTCCGTTATAGCGCACCACTCCGCTGCTTGGCAGCAGGTTGTCCGTCAACAAATTCATGAGCGTCGATTTGCCTGCACCATTTGGCCCTAGTAATCCATAGACTCCCTCGGTAAAGGTATACGAAAAGCCGTTCAAGGCGAGATTCGATCCATACGTTTTCGTCAGCTGATCGACTTGTAGTTGCAACACTCAACGCCCCCTCCGACACGCTATAGTTAGGACCTTTTCATCGAAATATACTGATTATTGCCTGCTGCATAATCCTCAATCGTCATATATACTTGTTGATACTGGCCGTCTATCATTTTGCCTACTGCCAGCCAATTGTTGAAGGCTAGAATCGGGAAAGAAGTATCCTGCAGGTCAATTTCGATCACTTTGTTCTTATTAAAATCATAATAATATTTCATTTCATTCGTAAACCCTTGCGAGAAAAACAAGCCCGCTCCCGGCAACAGACCGTTATTCAAAGCATTAATTTTTTCACCTTCAAATAATTCGGTCTGCCCAAAGTCTTCAAAACTAATCCGGAACACCTTCGTTTGTTGTTCATTTATGAAATAGGCATAGGATTCATCGCCCTCCATAGAAATTCCCGGATAATCCTTCCCTTCCAGTATCATCTTGCTTTCACCCGTTGGCAGCTCAATCTCGTAAAACTGTGCTTTCAGCAAATGTACGCTTTCTTCGAATTTCAATTGCCCATTTATGAGCGCCTCTCTTTGTTCATCCGTCATTTCTGCATATACATACCGGTAGCGCAGCTTATTCTCTGCAACCGATATGGAATCGATTGAAGAACCGCCTTCATAATGATGCTTCTCGCCTAATTCACTAACCTTGCCGGTATCTAAATCTACACAAATGATAGTCAAAATTTGATTATCGCTCCCGGCTGCTCCATTCTCATCCACGATGTACTGTACCCCGGAGAAATAGGCTTTTCCATTTTGAATGAGAACATTTCCGGATGCAATTTGCCAAGGGATAGAAGCAATTGTTTCCCTTCCATCTACTTGCGGCTTCATTCGATACAAAGCCGTTTCGTTTACACTGGTCGTAACAAATGTATAAAGGCTATCTTTATAGATGGTCGTTGCAGCAATTTGATAACCATCCGTGTCGTATTTATAGTATGGATTGTCCTTGCAGGCCGATTTGTTCTGACATAACAGTGCTGCCGAATTCCCGCTCTTAAGATCGTAGTACCATACCGTCTCGTCAATGACTTGGACGAAACCTTGATCGCTCATTCCGCCAGCATACATAGACGTAACGGCAGTTGCAGATGTGCTTCGTTCACCGGAACAAGAAGCGAGAAATGCTGTCATGATGACTAGTACAACCATCATCACGCAGCGTAAAACTCCCGTTTGACTATTCCGCATCGAATTCCCCCCGTCATTACCTGATCCAACCCGGCTTCCTAAGTTCTTGATTTGCTCCGAACAAGATTTATTTTATATATTTACTACTATATGGCTGTTAATGAGATATGTATAGATTTGCCCCCTTAAGAATCATGTGTGGTCAAACGAATATTAGGTGTATTTCTACTGTGTGTTAGTAAGAAGGAATATGAATTTCAATATTGGAATGATATGGTTGTTGATCCCAAACCATTCACGTTATACTTAATGTAACTGAATGACATAAGGAGTTTTAAACTTTGAAGCAGCAAAACATACAACAGCGAGACGCAAAGCGGCCTGCAATCGGATCATCTCGGCCTGTCACGAACGCAGGCTCCCAGACCTCGCTCCCTTCCCTGCTCTCCCTGCAGCAGCAAGTTGGGAATCAATTTGTACTTCAGCTTATGGGACCTAAACCAGCCGTCAAAAGAGGCCGCGAGATATACGAACAACTAGAGGATGATAGCGAGGAACAAGAAGAAGAACAGCATATGGAAATAGACGAAGAGGAACGTCTTCAGGAAGAAGTTCAAGCTAAAGATGTAGAAGAGAAGATCGAACAGCCAATCAAGAAGTTAAAAACCTCAGCTGACATATCCACAGGTTCTGAATGGGTGCAACTCGGAACAGATGAACAAGCAGGCAATAAAGACGAGGTGTCTAAAGATGTGTCGGCTCCTGTATGGGAAGTCAAACGTCCCAGCTTTACAACTGTCGCCAAACGAGCCGCCTTCATCTCAACAAGTCGTGACCCTAGTTACGGCGTCACTATCCCTGATTATCGCAAACCGGAACTCACTGAAATTAACGGTGCCATGCCGCACCGCATGTCATACAATGATATCCGGAACAATGCTCTGAAGCTGAAGGAAGGTAAGGATACGGCCTCAGACTTTATTAGATGGACGGACCGTTTCATCACCGCAGGCAAAGAAAAAATCGATCTACGCAAAAAAGAGCAGATTAGCAAAGAGTCCGACGGCCAGCTTAAGCAGCTAATCGCCGATATGGAAAAATCCCAGCAGCAGTTTATTACAGCAAGGGACAAGTTTGCGTCTAGTCCGACCAATAAATCTGAGTTTGAAGCCTTCATCAAGCAGGCCAACAGCTTCCACGCCAACGTGCCTGATGTGGGACCTCACTTCGGTGTCAACAATCCTGTACAAGAAAATGCGCATATGCATGTCGAGACGGTAAGCGAACCTCAGCCGGATACTTCAGCGATGGGTGATGCGAAAGACGATAAATCGCCATCACAGCCTAAACTTACTCGCCGTCTATCTATAATGAGCAGTCAAGTCCGCCGCATGTCAATCGGCCGTATCAGCGCCTTCCCATATACCTCGGAGGGCAAGCTGATTACAACTGACGGCTCGACTGTCAGCTTGGACGATTTGCCCAAAGAGGACCGTGAAGCCATTGAGAAGCATAAGAAGAAGACGGTTAATGGTTACGATCCTGATTTCAAGTTTGGCAAAGCTGATGGTAAAGATACAGGCAATAGCCAAGATGCTTTACTGAGGAAATGATTAGCCCAGCTTTTTGTAATAAAAGATGGTAGCATGCAGCTGGCCGTCCGCCGACCTTGCGTAGCCTGGTATTCGGCCAGCCTGAATGTATTCAAGCGATGAGTAAAGGAGATTGGACGGATCCCCTTCTCTTGTGTCGAGCACGAGCAGCGTCCGGTTCTCTTGCGCTGCCCTCTGTTCAGCGGCTTGCATCAACGCTCGCCCTATTCCTTGGCGCCGATAATCGGGATTCGTCATTAGCTTCGCAATTTCTGCCCGGTGCGATCCGTTAGGCTTTGTGCTGAGCTGAAGCTGAATACTGCCGACGATACGGCCTTGCAGCTTCGCTGTAAATAAAATGACGTCATCCCCGCCAAGTACTCCTCTCCAATAATGCAAGGCAGCTGCGCGATCAAGCGGCGGTAAAAAACCGATCGAGGCGCCATCCTCTACAACCTTGATTAGCAACGAGGATAGTTCTTCCTCATCCTGCACGATCGACGTTATTTCCTCTATCGTCAACGATGTCATCGATTCTCTCCTCCCCCTGCTCCGTCAAACCTTCAAACTGGATAATGAAACTTTGTAGACTGCTCGCTCCATTCCCAGAAGCGTTTCGCTTCACTTGGATCAGCCGCAAGCTTGGATATGGGAGCTGGTGCCTTGCGATAATAGTATTGCCCGCTAGTCTTCTTAACTTCCGTACTATCGGAAGCAGCCAGATAAACAGCCGTAGCGGAGCCTTCCGCCGCTGACAGGAAAAATGGCTTCAGCAGCTTATGCAGCATCGTACCAAAGCCCGTATTCCGGTTTACGCCGATTTGAGTAGCTACCGCACCAGGGTGCAGGGCGTTGACGGTAACCGTCGAACCCGCTTTTTTGAGCCGCTCGGCCAATTCTCTGGCAAACCAGATATTCGCCACCTTGGAGCGCCCGTAAGCCGCCCAGATCGTAAAGCTCTTCTCCATGTTCGGATCATCGTAACGCATACGTCCGATTTTATGAGCGCCGGAGGATACGACGACGATTCTGCCTTCACCGCTTCGTTCTAATAAAGGCAGCAGCAAGCCCGTCAGCAGAAAATGACCCAGATGATTGACGCCAAGCTGTCGTTCGAAGCCGTCTTCCGTCACTTCACGCTTCGTCGTCACAACGCCCGCATTGTTGACCAGAACATCAATTTTGTCGCAGCGCTCTGACAGGCTGGCAGAAGCTTCCCGTATGCTTGCCATCGAAGCCAAATCACAAAGCACTAGCTCGGCATCCGTCCGGCCGCTCTTCTCGTTCACTTCCCGAACTGCAGCAAGCCCTCTTTCTTCGCTTCTCGCGAGCAGATATACCTTCATTCCGTGCTCGGCAGCAAGCAATATTGCCGTTTGTTTGCCCATCCCTGCACTCGCCCCTGTAACGACGGCTATACGCTGTGACTCGTTCAACTGGTCATTGGTCATTTTCGTTGCACCTCTTTCTGCTTCTATTTCCTACTATTATACAAGAACGGCAATCCATATGAAAATAATAGAAACCGCAGTAGAACGGCTTCTATTATTCTATTGTAACGTTATGAATGCTAGCACTACTCGCTGGCCGCAATAAAAGCAAAGGTAGACAGCGGCTTGATGCCGTGAGTCCTCTTCGCTTCAGTAAGCATTGCGATCTGTGAAGCAATAAGTGCCGTTAATTTTGCCGGAATATCGATTGCCGCCTTCATCTCTTCCTCATAGCATTGAAGGGTATAATCGACCTCCCAGCCGCCATCCTGAAGATCCGGGGAATAGATCGTCCCCTCGCTATTCACTGACCAGCCTGCTGCTTCAGCAATTTCCAGTAAATCTCCAGGTGCAAACAGCGTCCGGATGTTGGACTGGCTCACACGCTTATATGCCTCATATTGCGCCTGTATCAGTGCGGCCAATAGATGAGAATACTGCTCGATGCTCGCTATGCGGGCATCCCATTCAGCGAAGCAGAGCCGTTTGCCCCATTTCCGGACCTTCGTCAACACCTGCAGCAATTGCTCCCGGGAAGCGAAGTACCATGAGCAATGAGACATGACAATCGTATCGAAGGATTGATTCGGAAACTCCATACCTAATACATCGATTTCAAAATCCAGTTGAATCCAGCTGCCGATAGCCGATGCCCTCAATCCGGCGGCTGCTTCTCCTAACGTCATCGGCGCTCCATAATCCGGCGAAGCGATATCTATGCCGTGTACAAAGCCGTCTTCCCCTACCAGTTGGGCAAGCACAACTGTCGTATCGCCTTGACCGCATCCGATTTCCAATACCCGTTCGCCTTTCTGTATCTGCCAGAACTGTGCGAGCTTGCAGCGATGCTCCGTTTGTACGCGCTGAATGCCGTCGCTGCTATCTCCATATACAGCCATGCAAGCTGTAAGTAGATCTTGTTGGGCTTGATTCAAAATAATCCCTCCTGTGCTGCATGTATTAAAGCTCTATTCCTAATAAAGCTTAATTCCACTCTTCCATCTGCCATACGGCTGAAGCCCAGCTCTCGTAAAACTCAGGCTCATGGGAAACCATCAGTACTGTGCCTTCATAAGCGGCAAGGGCGCCGGCCAATGCTTGCTTGGCGATAACATCCAAATGATTGGTTGGCTCGTCAAGCACAAGAAAATTACTTCGGCCCAGCATTAAATGACATAGCCGGACTTTTGCTTGTTCACCCCCGCTTAAGGAGCGAAGCGGACGCCGGATATGCTCCTCCTTCAACCCGGCCAAGGCTAAGTAGGAGCGAATATCCTTCTGTGTCAAGTCCGGCCTTGCCGCACATAATTGATCAAGCGGCGTTTCCTCTGAAGGCTGATCCTCCTGCGCATAGTACCCCGGCAGCACCCGCTCCCCAATGCTTAACACTCCTTGCAAAGGCGGGAGCTGCCCCATCAGCGTCCGCAGTAGCGTCGACTTACCGATGCCATTGCTTCCTACGATGGCGATTTTATCACCTCGGTGAATAACGAAATCCGCCGGCGAAAACAACGGCTGCGAGTAACCGAACTGCACACCCCTAGCTTCAACTATACGCGGCACTGGCTCCGAATGAAGCCGGAATTTGAATCTCGGCTTGGGGCCGGAAGTTGGCCTGTCGATCCGCTCTAACCGCTCCAGCATTTTTTCCCGGCTTTTCGCTTGCTTCGCTTTGCGAATCCGGTTTTTCTGAATAAAGGCTTCCAGCCGCTCGACTTCCTTGCTTTGCCGCTCATAGGCAACTAACTGTTGCTGCTTGCTCTGATCGGATAATCGCAGAAAGGAGCGGTAATCACCTGCGTAGCGTTTTAACTGGCCATGCTCCAGATGAAAGATCGTGCTCGTAACCTCTTGAAGAAAACACTCGTCGTGGGATACGACGATATAGGCATTCTCGTAGCGCTTCAAATACCCGATCAGCCAGTCGATATGAATCTCATCCAAAAAGTTCGTTGGCTCGTCAAGCAGCAGTACGTCAGGCTCCTCTAACAGCAGCCTGCCTAACAGCAGCTTCGTTCGCTGCCCGCCGCTCAATCGGTCAACGTGCCGGTGCAGGCCGATCTCGCGCAAGCCTAAGCCTGCCGCAACCTCCTCCACTTTCGCATCCAGCTCGTAAAAGCCAGACCGTTCAAGCTGCTGCTGGAGCTCGCCGTATTTCGCAAGCAAACGGTCCGAATGATCCGAAGCCGTTGCTAACTGTTCAGCAATATGCTGCATTTCCCTCTCAACTGCGTACAGTCCGGAGAATGCCCCTTGCAGGAGCTGCAGCATGGTTGCTCCAGGCTCTAATACCGCATGCTGCTGCAAATATCCGACGGCAATAGCCGGGAGCCAATTAACATTGCCCCTATCGGCAATCAGTTGTCCCGCTAATAGCCGCAGCAACGTTGATTTTCCGCTACCATTGCTCCCTACTAGTCCGGCATGCTCCCCGCGGTTCAACCGGAAGCTTACCCCATTAAAAATCATTTTATCTGTGTACATATGCGAAATTTGATCTACAATTAATAAACTCATCTGGTATCTCTCCTTTGACTTCTTATGAAGCCAACCGAGAGCACAGTGACTGATTCCGAAACGTTATTCTATTCTTTGTGCACAAAAAAAAGAGTAAGGCGAACACACTCGCCTTACCCTTTGGGAAAAGGTAAGAAAGGAATGATGTTCTTTATCACTGTCTTTCGGTTGGCATAACCTTGTAAATGGGCAGACTTATCCCGTTTACGCCAATTCCCGAACAAGAACAGTTGATAAAAAGAACATACACCTAGCCACCTTTTATAAGTAAATTTGTGATACTCTTCCTAGTATACATACCGCCGGATCGATGTCAATTTCTATCGAAGAAATCAGGCGATTCCCTCGTTCCGAGTCCACTTCATGCTATACGCATTCGGATAAGTCAATTCGAAGCCATAAGCTTTATATAGCGGTATCTGGGTTAACTCCGTAATGACAACAACAAAAGCGTCGACGCCGGCATTTTCATTCAAATACTGAATCAGTTCGTCCATCACCAGCTTATCAATGCCCTGGTTCGCATAGGTCGGGTCCACAAGCAGATCGGCAACTTGAAAGTAACAAGCACCATCCCCCACAACACGGCCCATACCGGCCAGCTGATCGGCTTGCTCGTCCCATACCCCTACCGTGAAGTCCGAGCGACTAAGGGCTCTCCGGGCAACGGACTCATCTACAGCCGCTTGGCCTGCCTTTTTCTCAGTTCGATGTAGCTTTGTTCATTTGGCGCCTCATAATGGATCCTCATCATAATTTCCCGTCCCTTCAGCAGCTTTTTCTTCTACTTTACTACATAGATGCAAGTGCTAAGGTTTATCGAACATGGGGCTCTAATAAAAAGAGAAATGGATCATTAACATCATCATGCTGCTTTAAGGTTCTACAATAGTATTTGCCACCCTTCTACCGATCTGTTATAGTAGCGTCGAATCGGTACAAGGAGAGTTGCCAATGGCCTATTTCAAGCCTATCGAAATTGCTACAGAGCTCGGCATTAGTACAAGTGCTTTGCGTCATTATGAATCATGGGGCGTCGTGCCCGCTCCAGAACGAGGAAATAACGGCTATCGCTTATATACGGAAGTACATTTCGCCTATTTCCGCTGTCTGCGAGCGATGTTCCCCGGCTACGGAGTTGCGTTGACCTGTGAGGTGCTTCGTAAAATCCAAAACGAAGAGCCGGATACCGCCTTCTGGCTCGTGAACCGCGAGCAAGCCGTTCTGCAGCAGGAGAAAATCGCCGCAGATCAGACGCTAGAGCTGCTGCAAAACCTTGAAATTCCGGCCATGTCCAGCAAAAAGCTTAAATCACACATGTCCATTGGTGAAGCCGCGGATTTTACGGGCGTGACAACATCCGCCATCCGTCACTGGGAGAAAGAAGGGCTGCTGATACCCGATCGCGACCAGGACAATGGCTACCGGCAGTTCACTCCCCTCCATATACGAAAAATACTGCTCATCAGCACGTTGCGAAAAACGGTTTACTTCCTGCAAAACATGAAGGACATCGTCGATGCCCTTGATAATCATAACCTGGAGCAAGCCCGCAAAGTGACGGAGAACGCCATTCAAAGCATTCATGAGCGCATCCGCCATCAATTTCGCGGCGTTCATCGCCTTGTTGAGCTATGCCAGCTGCTGAAGCTTCTCTAATTCTTCCTTACATGACTTGATAATTAAACTTTTCGGCAAAAACTCGTTTAAGCGGTTCTGTAAAATCTCCCTTGCCAATTACGCCAACGGCGTTGTAATTCGCTTCCCTAAGCTTTCGGAGTTTTTGCACCGCATTGGACATATAGAGATTCCTTCCTGCACAAATCCCTTCGGCAGTTCCAGGCTTGCTGCCAATCAGCAATTTTTCAATGCTGCAATAGATCTGCTTGGATACGGATTTATAGGCTATAAAGGTCATAGGCACAATTGCCTCACCGGGTTCAGGTGGTACGGCTTCCTTATCCTTTATCGTCTGAAACAATAATTCAAGCTCGATATCATAGGCGCTGCCGCCATTAGCGGAGGCAAGCAATCTTTTCATGAGTGAACAATAGCGGTGCTCCTCCACAGCGGAGGCCACCGAATCCATCAGCCATTTGGCCTGCAAAATCCGATACTCGGCGTTGAACACATTAAAGTCGACGATGCTCTTCTCCGCATAGGTCTGATCACCCTCGATACGATAGAGCATCGATTCCATTTGAGACGCTGTCATGTGCCCCCCCTTTCGTTGCCTTGCTGCACAACCTTTGTTTATACTATAAGTATAAATACAACAACTGCAACAAACTATCAATAAAACACCTTTTTCAATAACAATATTGCGCAAGTTGGTGAATTCATGCGAAAGTCTATCATGATTAATGATCAAGGGTTTGAAGAACGGCTTCACGGCGATTACCGTTTTCCCTTCGAGGTGTCGAAAGATTCACTTTCCGAATACGAGCAAGGTTTCTTTGAATGCCACTGGCATCCCGAGGTGGAATTTACTGTTGTTCTTAAGGGGGCTATGCTT
Source organism: Paenibacillus radicis (ex Gao et al. 2016) (assembly GCF_014641555.1). Classification (GTDB taxonomy): domain Bacteria; phylum Bacillota; class Bacilli; order Paenibacillales; family Paenibacillaceae; genus Pristimantibacillus; species Pristimantibacillus radicis. The sequence continues at coordinate 1,043 of NZ_BMHY01000004.1, read as the reverse complement.
TATCAGGTTAACGACACGGTTTATGAATTGAGCGAAGGCAGCGGGCTTTTCGCCAATGCGAACAGTCTGCATTCGGCTAGAGCCTATGATAACGGACGGGACTGCACCTATATTGCAGTCATTTTCAATCCCGTGCTCGTATTTGGCCATGAGCGCAGCGCTATAGAGGAGAAGTATGTGAAAACCATTACGGAGGCGCCGCACCTTGCTTCTATGCTGCTCACTCCGGAAAGCGCGTGGCAAAAGCAAGCGATCCGGCTTTTAATGGAGATTCATCAACAAAACGAACAGCGCGGGGTTTGCTATGAACTGCTGATTAAAAGCAAATTATGCGAACTGTGGGCGCTTCTTTTCCAAGGCTTTCAAGATTCTTCCCCTCGTATTCAGCCGGGAGCTACCCGTTCTGTGCTTCGCGTGAAACAAGCGCTTCAATTCATTCACAGCCATTACGAAAACAAGCTGACCCTAGAGGAGATCGCGGCGGCCTGCAACTTGAGTAAAAGCGAATGCAGCCGTTTTTTCAAAAAGATGATCCGGCAATCTCCGTTTGAATATTTGCTTCATTATCGCATTCAAAAAAGCCTCCCGCTGCTGCTCGACCCAGATGCAAACATTACCGAGGTTTCCGAGCAAGTCGGATTTGCCAGCGTCAGCTACTACGCCGAAATTTTCAGAAGGTATATGAAATGCTCGCCAACTGAATACCGCAAACAGCATAAAAAATAGCCCTCCATCGGAGGGCTGTCCGATTTCATCGTACAGCGATCGCCACCCAAATGCGAAAACATCCACATATGCTAGCTACCCGCGCAAAATTGGAAACAAAATGCAAAAGTGCATTTTGTTTAGTCCCAAATGGTCTAAAATAGCGATCAAAATGCAAAAGTGCAGTTGAAATCGCTCGATTTCACTCCAAAGAGTCTTTTTAGCCTGCTCAAACTGCACTTTCTCCAAGGCCCCCTAAACAAACTAGAGTCTCCCTATCCAAATGAATTAAAATAAAGAAAAGGGAGATGATTCGGTATGGGTGGCAAAAGACTGAA
>NZ_BMHY01000003.1:327366-683323 GCF_014641555.1 Paenibacillus radicis (ex Gao et al. 2016) | reverse complement strand
CTCGGTAGCTCAGTCGGTAGAGCAGAGGACTGAAAATCCTCGTGTCGGCGGTTCGATTCCGTCCCGAGCCACCATTTAGTTTTTCGGAGGGCTAGTGAAGTGGCTAAACACGGCAGACTGTAAATCTGCTCCTTTCAGGTTCGGTGGTTCGAATCCATCGCCCTCCACCATTTTCTCTTTATGAGAGCCATTAGCTCAGTTGGTAGAGCACCTGACTTTTAATCAGGGTGTCGAAGGTTCGAGTCCTTCATGGCTCACCATTTTTTTAAACGTAGAACCCGTCGAGAGGCGGGTTTTTTTGATGTCTATTTAGAACTTTATTTTGATGTTTTATTTGAACTTGTATTAAGTCTCCATATATAAAGGGCTGCCGCAAGGTCATTGTTGACCAAATACGGCAGCCCTTCTTTTATAAACGTATTAAGCTCTGCGTTTCAATTCTTCAACGAGCTCTGTGATCGTGGCATCAAGCCGCTCCTTCAGCTCGTCATTCAGCTGAAATTGCGATTCGCCAACTCCGGAGTCCAGGCGGGCGATTTGGGAGTCGATCGCATAGACGCCGCTGCCGAAATGCTTCGCGTTAAGCGAAGACAGTACAGGCTTCAGCGCGTAGTCGATGGAGAGCAGATGAGCGATCGTGCCGCCGAGGAAAAGCGGTGTAACGAATTTGCCGCTTAATCCTTTTTGCGGGAGCAGATCAAGGAAGGTTTTGAGTACGCCGGTAAAGGAAGCTTTGTAGACAGGGCTTGCAATAATGACAGCCTCCGCCGCTTCAACTTTCGCAGCTGCCTCAATAATTGGCTTGCTGTCGAACTTGGCATGGATGAGATCCTCTGCAGGAAGCGAGGCCACAACTACATGTTCAAATGAAATGCCCTGCTCGGACAAGTGGCTTTCTACATATTGCGTAATGCCGGACAGGCGCGAGCCTGGATTTGGACTTCCAGATAGGATAACGACTTTAGACATATAAATTCACTCCCTATAATGAATATAATTCCGATGTATTAACTTTGAATTAACTCTACCATCTTTTAACACAAGCGTCAACGGATTTGCAGAGCGTTCCATTTCCTTATCATTTTAACGCTGTCAGGGGATAATGTGAACCACATGATTATCGGAATAGCTGAAATTGCCAGGCGGTATATGTTACAATGACGAAAAAAAGGCATCATTCATGGCTGGAGATAGGAGATAGACAAAAATGAGCACGACAGAATGGTTAAACCCGCTGGAGCACATTTTGAACTGTCCGGTTCGTTTGGTTACTTTGCAGCAATCCGATTGGGAAGAGTTGACGAAGAAGGCTGACCGCGTATTTCTTGGCGATGACCCTAACAGCCGATTGGCGGCAGAAGGCAGCCGTGTTGAGCAGGAAGGCACTGTGTGGATCGTTGCGGGCAACGTTAACAAAACGATTGAAGCTATCGAGATTCAAAGCCCAGGCCTGCAGCAAAGGGAGCTGGAGCTTATTAGCTGGACGCTTCGCACGCAAAGCCTGCGCAATCAAACAACCAAAGCCTCCGCGGCTTCCTTATCGGAAAGCGAGAACTTTGCACTCAAGCTAAGTGAATGGATCCAGCAGCAGCTGGAATCGGAAGAGCCTTCTTATTCTATACCTGACAGCCTTACGGCTGGCGGCAAGCTTTTTGCCGAAATGATCCCTTTTCTTCTTATTACAGAGCAGCCCAATACGAAGCAAGCCGCTTTTTCTGAACTGGAGAAGCTGCTTCGCTCTTTCCTGGCTGACGATATTTTACTGATTCCGCTTAAAAATCAAGAATGGCTCATATGGGGCCCGGCTTCCCTTCTGAGGGATGCGGATTCTGAGCTCGCTGACGACGAGGATGAGGAAACGGTTGAGGACAGTCTGGCATCGATCTGCCATGGACTGCATGAAATGCTCGCCAGTGAATGGATTGGCGAGTGCCATCTGGCCGTTGCACACCCGACAAGTCCGGCGAAGGGCATCGTAGAGACGACTGCACTTCTTCGTGAAACGATTAATCTGGGACGCAAATTCCATGTCGGCACCAATATCCATTTGCCGTGGATGCTTCAACTGGAGAGATTGCTCAATGCCATTCCAGAGGTTCAGCGCTCGCGTTATCTGGAGCACTCGCTCAAAAGAAGCGAGCTGTTTGTCGAAGCGGAGATGCTCGCCACGCTGGAAGCCTTCTTCGCGCTTGATTGCAATGTCAGTGAAACGGCAAAAAAACTGTACATTCACCGCAATACACTGCTCTACCGGCTGGATAAGCTGAAGCAGGAGACAGGCCTTGATGTGAGGCAGTTCAGAGATGCCGTATTGGTTAAAATCATTTTACTATTGTACAAAGTTACGAAAAGAAATTAGTTTTTTTGTACAGTTTGTGCATAGTCAGCATACTGGGCTGTGGGATAAGATATAAGCATAACGAAATTTCTTTTAGGGGGAAAAATCACATGGCAGGCGTACGCTTAGAAGGCATTTACAAAAAATACCCGGGTTCCGACAAAGCATCGGTAACTGACGTTAACCTTGATATCAAAGACAAAGAGTTTCTCGTATTGGTTGGTCCATCCGGTTGCGGTAAATCGACAACACTGCGTATGATCGCAGGACTTGAAGAGATTTCCGAAGGTAAATTGTTCATCGGCGACCGTCTTGTAAATGACGTAGCTCCTAAAGACCGCGACATCGCGATGGTATTCCAATCCTACGCGTTGTACCCGCACATGAATGTATACCAAAACATGGCTTTCGGCCTTAAACTTCGTAAATTCAAAAAAGCGGACATCGACAAACGCGTTCGTGAAGCCGCTAAAATTCTTGATATTGAGCACTTGCTCGACCGTAAACCAAAAGCACTCTCCGGCGGTCAACGTCAACGTGTCGCTTTGGGACGCGCAATCGTGCGTGAGCCGCAAGTATTCTTGATGGATGAGCCGCTCTCCAACTTGGATGCTAAACTTCGTGGTCAAATGCGTGCGGAAATTTCCAAACTGACAAAACGTCTGGAAACAACGACAATCTACGTAACGCATGACCAGATCGAAGCAATGACGATGGGTGACCGTATCGTTGTTATGAAAGACGGCTTTATTCAACAAACTGCTTCGCCGGAAGAGCTTTACAACCATCCGGTAAACATTTTCGTAGCTGGCTTTATCGGCGCGCCTTCGATGAATTTCATCAGCGGCACGGTTTCCGAGCAAGGCGGAGCTTTGAAATTCAAAGCGACTGGCGTAGACGTTGCGATTCCAGAAGGTAAAGCAGCTGTTCTTCGTTCGAAAGGTTATGTAGGCAAAGAAGTAATTCTGGGCATTCGTCCAGAGGATCTTCACGAAGAGCCTGTATTCCTGGAAGCATCCCCGAACACAATCGTTAACGCGAACATCGAGGTTGCAGAAAACCTGGGTCACGAAATGTACCTGTACCTGAACGGTATCGGCACAGAAACAGTTATCGCACGTGTAGACGGACGTTCCGCGCTGCGTGACGGTTCCAGCGTTAAACTGGCTCTGGACATGAACAAAGTACATTTGTTCGACAAAGAATCCGAGCTGAACATTTTCGAAAACTAATCAATCCGTTATTCCAAGGCTGTCTCCCGATGGGGGGCAGCCTTTTTTACATTTATCCGGTAAAAGAAAAACCGTTTGAGCCATATGCGCGTCTAATTGTCACAAGAGGTTGCGCGGAGGGGGAAGGGCATGGATAAAGACGAGTGGGCGGCCGCTGCGGTGAAAGGCGATGAAGATGCGTTGTTTCGACGAATCGATATCGATAAGCGCCAGCTTTACGGCATTGCCTATTCTTATATGAGGAACGAGACGGATGCCGTGGAAGCTATGCAGGAAACGGTATGCAGAGTGTGGGCGAAAAGGCGTTCGCTTCGAGATCCGAGGCTATTCACAACTTGGATGATTCGGATTCTAATACGCGTCTGTATGGATGAACGGAAAAAGAAGCGCAGAGAGCTGGTATCTGCTGATTCATTCGTTCAGGGCTGGTCTGAAAGCCGCGCGATAAATAACTTGCCGGATATGGCGGAGCGAATCGACATGGAAGCGCAAATTAAATCGCTGCCGTCGAAATACCGGATGGTCATCGTTTTGAAGTATTACCGGGATTTAACGATTACGGACATTGCAGAGCTGTTGGAGAAACCGGATGGAACGGTACGTACTTGGCTTCATAAGGGCCTTACGCTTTTGAAAAATGATCTCACAGCGATAGGAAAGGGGGAGGACCATGGACAGGGAGGCAGAAAAGGGATGGGAAGAAGTGCTTCAGGCGCTGCGGAATGACCGTGAGCAGCTGGAGCAAGAACAGCATGAACCCAGTGATGAAAAGCTTGATGCGGCAATACTGACGGGCCTGAAGCTTGGCAGCAAACGTTCGGTACGAATGAAGCGGCGTCGGTTCGGGCTGCAAATGCTGGTATCGGCCGTATGCATCTTCATGCTGCTGACCGCGTTTATTAGAGTCTCCCCGGCTTTCGCTGCAATACTGCGCGATATTCCGGGCTTCAGCGGGTTTGTGAACCTGATCGAAAACGATACTACATTAAGAAGCGCAATAAACAATGAATTCATTCAGCCTGTAAACAAGTCGGACAGCAGGAACGGATATACGTTAACGGTAAGCGGCATTATGGCTGATGACCAGCGCGTCGTCATTCTATATACCGGTACTGGACCGGGCGTGACAAAAAATACGGAGATTAAGGAATATGTCATTCAAGATGGTGATGGCGAAAAAATTGTCGGTTCCATTGCATGGAGCCATATCGCCGAGCGTAAAGAGGGAGCAGCAATGTACGACACGTTTGACATCGTGATGGGAGAAGGTCACCAGGTACCACAAACGATTCATCTGGAAGTCAACTTGGAAGGACAATGGTTAATTGTAGACATTCCTGTCGATCATAGCCGTTTCGCCAATCTTAAGGAGACTATCCCTCTTAATAAAGACTTCGAGGTGGGCGGTCAGCGTTTTACGTTGAGAAAAGCAGTTATTACGCCCTTGCAGATCAGTATTGATGTGCAAACCGATTCCTCCAATGTGAAGAAGTCAAATAGCTTTATTAAGCTGGCTCTTGTCGACGAGAAAGGCAGGCGCTGGGATACAAAAGGCGGATTCGGCATGTTGGACGATGGGATGACGATACATTTTCAAAGCAATTATTTCGAAAAGCCGAAAAAGCTGTATCTTGTCGCCGATGGTCTGCTGCTGTCGGAGCGAAATAAGAAGTTTGTCATTAATACCGATATAGGGGAGACGCTTGAAACGCCGGAAAGCCGTTTTCAGTTAAAGAGCGCGGTGAGCGGAAGTCTTACGGTATCCTTATTGAATCTCGCTGAGCCGGAAACCGGTTATGGATATTGGTTTTTTGATTACGGGGCCACGTTCCGGGATGCATCAGGCAAAATCTATAAGCTGCTAGACAAAGATGGCACCCAGTATTCATGGCGTCCTACCGAGACAGGGTCGGACGCAGAGGCTTACTATGAGATCCCGCTTGCCGACTATGTACAGCCGCTTACTTTTGACGTATATCAATATCCGGGGTATGTGCTGGAGCCGATTCACATTGAAATAAAATAAAGCTTTTGGCGCCGGGCAGCGGTCAAACGTTGCGTTCGGCGCTTTTTTCCTTTACGATGAAGTCATTGGAAATCGACTTACATACAGACATATAGACGGTTAGATGAGGAGGCCGTACGATGGCTAAGAAAGTAAAGGTATCACAGCTGGTTCAGCATTTCTCGCTAGAAATCATATCCGGAGAAGACGGCTTGAAGCGTTCGATTACAGTAGACGATCTGTACCGCCCGGGCTTGGAGATGGCGGGTTATTTCGACTATCATCCAAGTGAACGCGTTCAGCTCCTCGGAAAAACGGAGTTAACGTTTCTGAGCACACTGTCGACGGAGGAGCGTAAATATCGGCTGGCGCAGCTCTGCCACGACGACACGCCTTGTATCATTATAACAAGGGGAATGGAAGCGCCTGCTGAGCTGATTGAGCACTCGAACACCGCACAAATTCCCGTGCTCCGCAGCAATACGGCGACAACGATTCTGTTCAGCCGGATTACCGATTTCTTGGAGAAAAAGCTTGCGCCTACAGCGACGATTCACGGCGTACTCGTGGACGTATATGGCGTCGGGATGCTGATTACCGGAGGAAGCGGTATCGGTAAGAGCGAGACGGCGCTGGAACTCGTGAAACGCGGTCATCGGCTCGTAGCCGACGATGCGGTTGAAATTCGCCAGACGTCGGACAATCAGCTGCACGGAAGCGCACCGGAGCTCATTCGGCATTTGCTGGAGATCCGCGGTCTTGGCATCATTAACGTCATGACGCTGTTCGGCGCAGGAGCCGTGCGCAACACGAAGCGGATTTCGCTTGTCATTAAGCTGGAGAACTGGCAGCAGGACAAGCAATATGACCGGCTGGGGCTTGATGAGGAGAAGACGCGTATTATCGACACGGATGTGACGCTAGTCACGGTACCGGTTAGACCAGGTCGAAACTTGGCCGTCATTATCGAGGTGGCCGCGATGAACTTCCGCTTGAAGCGGATGGGCTACAATGCTGCTCTGCAATTTACGAACAAGCTGACGGAGACGATTGCTGAAGACGCGGACGACTACGATTGATCGTGCCTGTGAAGCTTGGCTGAAGGAACCCATTCCAAGCGATAAGAAAAGGAGCTTATAACTCATGAGTATGATGATTAATCCCATCGCTTTTTCAATAGGGACGCTAGACGTGCGTTGGTACGGCATTATTCTAGGTACAGCCGCGCTTGTAGGCCTTCTGCTTGCTGTCCAAGAGGGCAAGCGCTTCGGGATCAAGCCCGATTTCTTCATGGACCTGCTGCTGCTGGGCGTGCCTTCTGCCGTTATTGGCGCCCGTATCTATTATGTAGCGTTCAAATGGGATGATTACAAAAACAATTTGCTGGATGTTTTCAAAATATGGAACGGCGGTATCGCGATTTATGGTGCGCTGATCGGCGCCTTCATCTGCGGTTATTTCTATTTCCGCTATAAAGGCTACAGCTTCTGGCGGCTGGTCGATATTTGTGCGCCTTCCTTGCTTGCCGGTCAAATGATCGGACGCTGGGGCAATTTCATGAATCAAGAGGCATATGGCGGCGTGGTAGAAGAAAGCTTTCTCCGCGATACGCTGCATTTGCCGAATTTTATCGTCAATCAGATGAATATTAACGGGGAAGGTATTTACCATCATCCCGCGTTTCTGTATGAATCAATCTGGAGTCTAGTGGGTATTGCTATTCTGTTCATCTTGCGCCGTCAAAAGTTTTTGCGTGCAGGCGAGCTGGTCGCGAGCTACTTCATCTGGTATTCCATCGGACGCTTCTTTATTGAAGCATTGCGTACGGATAGCTTGGCCTTCCAAGGTCCGGCATGGCTGGCTTCTCTCGTGAATGGTCTTTGGACGCCAATGACCGTGTTGTTCGAGCAAGGTTACCTCGATCCGGCTTACGGCAATATTCGGATTTCACAGCTTCTGGCGCTCGGACTCATTATTGCAGCTGTTGCTTTTATCATCATACGCAGAGTGACGGGGGCTGCTTCGGCGCATTACTCCGATCCTATCGTATCGACGAAGGAAGCGGGAGCGTCGGCATCCGAAAGTGCAGCGGCAGCGGAGCTTGATCGCGCGCCAAAAACAGAAGGATAACGGTAAAGCGTATTTCAGACAAGTAGGAGTGAAAGCAAACGTGATAAAGCCTGTACGTACGATGCTGTTTGATCTGGACGGGACTATAGTAGACACCAATGAGCTCATCATCCGCTCGTTTCTGGAAGCATTGAAGGGCATCGCCCCGGAAGGCTTTTCACGGGAGCATATTATTCCAAGCATGGGCCTGACGCTATCGGATCAGATGAAAATTTTCTCCGGACTGGAGCAAGTGGATCATCTGATCGCGGCGTACCGCGAAGTGAATTACAGGCTGCACAATGAGCTGGTCAAGCCTTTCGCCTATGTAGGTGAAGTGATGGACCATTTGCAAAAACAAGGGGTTCGCATTGGCATTGTGACGACGAAAATGCGGCTCAGCACAGAGAAAAGCTTGAAGTTCGTCGGTTTGTATGACTATATTGTTCCCGATGCGATCGTAACGATCGATGACGTGAAAAATGCGAAGCCGCATCCTGAGCCCGTACTGATGGCGCTGGATAAGCTGGGTGCAGCGCCTGAGGATGCCATTATGGTTGGCGACAGTCCTGTCGATATGCAGTCGGCCAACGCGGCGGGTGTCGTGTCGGTTGGTGTTGCCTGGTCGCTTAAAGGAGCGGAAAAGCTGCGGGAGAGCGGTGCGAAGCATGTCATTGACGATATGCGGGAGCTGTACGCTTTTGCCGGATTGGAGCGGGAGAAGCTTGCGGGACGTTGAGATTTATCCGGTAGAAGGGCCAAACGCGTTATGGCAGGTATACTCGACGGTTAGCCGCTTTAAGGCGGTTCGCAACTTTATTTTCATCCAAATCGCCCGCTATTGCCCGATTCTGCCGGTGAAAAACTGGATCTACCGCCGTATCCTCGGTATGAAGGTAGGCAAGCATACCGCCTTCGCGCTGATGGTGATGGTCGATGTGTTTTTTCCTGAGAAGATTGAGGTCGGAGACAATAGTATAATCGGCTATAATACGACGATATTGACGCATGAATATTTGATCCGTGAGTACCGGCTTGGCCGTGTGCGCATTGGAGCGAATGTAATGATTGGCGCCAATACGACGATATTGCCGGGCGTGACAATTGGCGATCATGCGGTCGTAGCAGCGGGCTCGGTCGTCCACAAAGATGTACCGGCCTATGCTTTCGTTGGCGGCAATCCGATGCGCGAGATCAAACGCTCGCCGGGCAGAAGCGAAGAGAAAGAAATTCAGGGTTAATCCTGAGCTCAATAGAAAGTTTCCCTCACCCTCTGCGGAGTTTAACTCTGCGGGGGGTGAGGTTTGTTTAGATGAATTGGACGAATTAGACGAAGATGGATTCACAGGCAGATAGTCTTGACGAATGAGGAAGCTTCATGCTAATATCGATAAATACTTTATTTTATTAGCAATTTAAAACTTTAATATACTAAAGCATTTGAGGGTGAATTCAAAATGTCGAAACCAAAGGTATTTGAAAAGCCGATTGGCGTAAAAGATTACCTCCCGAACGCCGTGGCAAAACTGCGCCAAATTGAGCGCGACGTGTTGACCTGTATGTCGGGTTGGGGTTACGAGCAAATTATTACGCCAACAATTGAGTATTACGATACGGTTGGTGTAGCAAGCTCCACATCGGATCAGAAGCTGTTCAAGCTGCTTAACAATCGTGGAACTACGCTCGTATTGCGCTCCGACATGACGGCGCCAATCGCGCGTGTCGTTTCTTCTTTGTTGAAGGAACAGCCGTTTCCGCTCCGTTTGTCCTATCACGTTAACATATTCCGCTCCATTGAAGAGGAAGCGGGCCGGGAAGCGGAGTTTTTCCAGACGGGTGTCGAGCTTGTTGGGGATGCTTCGGCTGAGGCAGATGCGGAAGTCGTTGCACTGGCTATTGCTTCTCTGAAGGCGGCAGGGGTAGAACGGTTTAAAATCGCTATCGGTCATATGGGCTTCCTGAACGGCTTGTTCGAGCAGACATTGTCCGGTAATACCGATGCGCAAGAGCAATTGAAGGCTTGCCTGCTCGGCCGTGATTACGTCGGTTACCGTGATCAATTGCGCAAGCTGTCGCTGGCAGAGCCGGTGCAACGCGAGCTGGAGAGCATCTTGCGGCTGCGCGGCGGCCAAGAAATTTGTGAGCAAGCGCTGGAGCTTACGACTGATGCGACGGCGCAAGCGTCCATTCGCCATTTGTGCGAAATCTGGGATGTGCTGAAAGCCTATGGCGTATGCGAGCATGTGTTGATCGATCTGACGATGATCGGTGACTTCTCCTACTACACAGGCATGACCTTTGAAGGCTATGCGGCAGATCTGGGCTTCCCAGTCGTTAGCGGCGGCCGTTACGACAATCTGCTCGGCCAATTCGGCCGTCCGACACCGGCGACAGGCTTTGCCATTAAGACGACACGTATTCTGGAGCTGCTTGGCGACCAGGACGATACGGCGGCATTAGCGCCGCGTGTGCTGATTGGTTACGACGCAGAAGGACGCGCTGAGGCGCTTGCAGAGGCGCAGCGTTTGCGCGGCGAAGGACAATCGGTCGTGACGGAACGGATGAGTGCAGAGGAAGCAGGTAAAGTGGCAGAGGGCGCTTTTTCATATAAAGGCAATAAATTTACGGAGCGGGCGTTCTACATCGCCGGCATTGAACGGACAGGAGGCAGCCAGGCGTGAGCGGAGCAGGTAAAGATATTTTGAAGGTAGCGATGCCGAAGGGCCGGATCTACAAGCAGGCATCGAAGTTGTTTCGGGAAGCGGGACTGCCGATTCCGAGCGATTTTGACGATACGCGCAAATTGATTATTGAACTCCCTGAGGCAGGAATGGAATTTATTATGGCGAAGCCGGTAGACGTTCCTACTTACGTGGAATATGGCGTGGCCGATATCGGGATTGTCGGCAAGGACGTTCTGATGGAGGAAAACAAGGATGTCTACGAGCTTCTGGACCTTGGCATTGCAAAATGCCGGATGTCGGTTATTGGACTTCCTGACTGGAAACCGATTATCAATCCGCGTGTAGCGACTAAGTATCCGTCTGTCGCTTCGGCCTATTTCCGTGAACGCGGCCAACAGGTTGAAGTAATCAAGCTTAACGGCTCTATCGAGCTTGCACCGCTGATTGGACTGGCGGATCGGATCGTCGATATGGTGGAAACGGGACAAACGCTGCGGGAAAACGGCCTGGTCGAGATGGAAGAGATATTCGGCATTACAAGCCGTCTCATTGCGAACCGCGTGAGCTACCGGATGAAAAACGATGCGATTCAAAGCCTGTGTGATCGGCTTCAAGTGACGATTGCTGCGAAGGTTTAAGCTTATCGCATAGGTAAGTGAAGAGTCGGAACCGTAATGGTTTGAAGTATACGAGGATGCGGCTTGGCTCGGTTGATCGAAATTGAGGTTTCCTTCTTATAAACGATTGAAACTAAGGATCAGGCTGCTGTGATAGGGGGATTAGAGGCTATGCGTATTATGAAGCCGGAGCAATTTGGATTGCAGCGCGAGGTGGAGTATGGATCGCCGGCGCAAAATGAAGCGGTTCGCCAAATCGTTGAGGGCGTCCGGACGGAAGGAGACGCGGCACTGCTGCGTTATACGGAGGAGCATGATCGTGTTCGTCTGGAAGCGTCATCGCTGCGTGTGACGCAGCAGGAGATTGAAGCGGCGTATGACAAGGTAGACGCTGATTTTCTCACGGCTATCCGTGAGGCGGCCGTGAACATTCGGGTATTCCACGAGAAGCAGCTGCGTAATTCGTGGATGGATTTGCAGCCGGACGGGACGATGCTGGGGCAAATTCTCCGCCCGCTGAAGCGGGTCGGCGTCTATGTGCCCGGCGGCAAAGCGGCGTATCCGTCGTCCGTGCTGATGAACGTCATTCCGGCACAGGTGGCCGGCGTGCCGGAGATCGTGATGGTAACGCCGCCGTCTACAGGCGGCAAGGAAGGGATCGACCCGTATATTCTCGTAGCCGCCGCTGAGGCGGGCGTCAAGGAGATGTACCGGGTCGGCGGTGCGCAAGCGATTGCCGCATTGGCATACGGCACGGCATCGATCGCTCCGGTCGATAAAATTTGCGGACCGGGCAATATTTACGTGGCGCTGGCGAAGCGCGCCGTATTCGGCGCCGTCGATATCGACAGCATCGCCGGGCCAAGCGAGATCGTTGTGCTCGCCGACGAAGCGGCGAATGCGTCGTACATCGCGGCCGACTTGCTGTCGCAGGCCGAGCATGATGAGATGGCATCTGCGATTCTCGTGACGCCGTCGGAGTCTTTGGCGCAAGCAGTTGCCGCTGAGGTGGAACGCCAGCTGGCGACGCTGCCGCGCGAGGCGATTGCCCGCGCATCGATCGACAGCTACGGCGCGATCTTGATCGTCGACTCTCTGGAAGCGGGAATTGACGTCGTGAACCGCTTGGCTCCCGAGCATCTGGAAGTGCTGACGGCAGACCCGATGAGCCTGCTAGGCTTGATCGAGAATGCAGGCGCGATCTTCCTCGGACCGTACAGCTCCGAGCCGGTAGGCGATTATTTTGCAGGACCGAACCACATCATTCCGACGAATGGTACGGCGCGTTTCTCGTCGCCAGTGAACGTGGACGATTTCTTGAAGAAGTCGAGTCTGATCTACTACAGCAAGCAAGCTCTGCTCGCAAACGGCGGCAAAATTATGACGCTGGCGCGGCATGAAGGGCTTGAGGCGCATGCCCGGGCGATTGAGATCCGTTTAGAGCAAGAGGGTCAGTAAGAGCGGGAAGAAGGCTGCTGTTTGAATCGACAGTAGGTGAGTATTGAACTATGAATGGAAAGAAGGATGGAATAATGACTGAGCTTAACAGCGTTCAGCGTAAGGCTGAGATTGCACGCAAGACGAACGAAACGGATATTAAGCTGTCGTTTGCAGTAGACGGTACGGGCGAAGCGAAACTTGAGACAGACGTTCCTTTTTTGAACCACATGCTGGATCTATTTACGAAGCACGGCCAATTCGATCTGCAGGTTGAAGCACGCGGCGACATTGATATTGACGATCATCACACGGTTGAAGATATCGGAATTTGCCTCGGTCAGACGCTGCGCGAAGCGCTCGGCGACAAACGCGGCATTAAGCGTTATGCGAGTGTTTTTGTACCGATGGACGAAGCGCTTGCCCAAGTTATTATCGATGTGAGCAACCGCCCGCATTTTGAATACCGTGCGGAATATCCGTCGGCACAAGTTGGCAGCTTCTCTACAGAGCTGGTTCATGAATTTTTGTGGAAGCTGGCGCTTGAAGCCCGCATTACGCTTCACGTCATCGTACACTATGGCCATAACACGCACCATATGATCGAAGCGGTGTTCAAAGCGCTCGGCCGGGCAATCGACGAAGCGACGAGCATCGATCCACGCGTACAAGGAGTGCCTTCGACGAAAGGGGTACTGTAGCATGATCGCAATCATCGACTACGGCATGGGCAACCTGCACAGCGTGAGCAAAGCCGTAGAGAGACTTGGCTATGAGGCCGTCATTACGGCTGATCCTGCTGTTATCGCTGCGGCGGACGGCGCGATCCTTCCAGGCGTTGGCGCATTTGGCGATGCAATGGACAATTTGCGCGAGACGGGTATGGATGCGGTAACGAAAGCGTATGCCGCATCCGGCAAGCCGCTGCTCGGCATTTGCCTGGGTATGCAGCTTTTATTTAGCCAAAGCGAGGAGCATGGGATCAACGAAGGATTGTCGCTGCTTCCGGGCAAGGTCATCCGATTCCAAGGCGACTACAAAGTGCCGCATATGGGTTGGAACAAGCTGGGCTTCGAACAAAGCGAAAGCCCGCTGTTTAAAGGATTGGACGAAGGGCATGTCTATTTCGTTCACTCGTATCACGCGAAGCCGGAGCAAGCCTCCGACCTGCTCGCGACGACCGATTACAATCAGCAAGTAACGGCAATCGTCGGTCGCGGCAACGTATACGGCATGCAGTTCCATCCGGAAAAAAGCGGCGAGCTGGGCATGCAATTGCTGGGCAATTTTCTTGCTCTGGCGGGAAGCCCGGTGAAGAGTTAGTATCGTAGCTCTAATGCCTTCAGTGGGGGATACCGAGCTGTGCGGCTCGGCTGACGGGTCACGCCATTGGCGAACCATAGTCGCTAATAAGGAAACTAACTTAACTCCCGTAGCTGCCTTATTCTACAAGTACCGATAACGAACCCACTTCGCAAAATAACGAAACTGACTTTGCTACGGAGGCCAATCCAAGCTAAAGTTGGCCTGCAACGAAGCAGCTTCGCAAATTAGCGAAGAGAAGTTCGTTGTAGGAGTTAATGCGAGATGGTTACTGTGACGGAGCGAAGCGAATTTCGCAATTGGCGAACCAAGGTTCACGGAAAGCGAAATTTGCTTCGCTAATTGGATAATAGCCCGTCGAATTTAGGCTAATAGCGAATTTAGCTTCGCCAAACAACGAACCAGCTTCGTAGTGGATACGATCTGCGCGGTTCAACATAAAAGGCAGCGCTGCAAAGCGCTGACCGACTCAAGCAAGAGAGGAGAGTGCAGTATGCTGGCCAAACGTATTATTCCGTGTCTGGATGTGAAGGACGGCCGTGTAGTGAAGGGCGTCAACTTCGTCAACCTGCGCGATGCAGGGGACCCGGTTGAGCTGGCGTCCACTTATGACCGCGAAGGAGCCGATGAGCTCGTATTCCTTGATATTTCCGCTTCGGTTGAAGGCCGTGCGACGATGATTGAAGTCGTGAAGCGGACAGCAGGCGAGATTACGATTCCGTTCACGGTTGGGGGCGGCATCTCCCATGTCGACGATATGAAGAGATTGCTGCGTGCAGGCGCAGATAAGATCGCGATTAATACGGCCGCGATTCTGAATCCGTCGCTCGTTCGCGACGGCGCGCGCAAATTCGGCTCGCAATGCATCGTGGTCGCCATTGACGCGAAATACAACGAAGCATGGGGCGAGTGGGAAGTGTTCACGCACGGCGGCCGTAAAGAGACCGGCATCAAGGTGCTGGAATGGGCGCGTGAAGTCGAAAAGCTGGGCGCAGGCGAGATTCTGCTCACCAGCATGGACGCGGACGGCACGAAGGACGGCTTCGATCTGAAGCTGACCCAAGCCATTTCCGATTCGCTGAGCATTCCGGTTATCGCTTCCGGAGGAGCAGGCAAGGTTGAGCACTTCGGCGACGTGTTCCAGCAGGCGCATGCCGATGCGGCGCTAGCAGCTACGATTTTCCACTATAAAGAAATGACAATACGCGAAGTAAAAGACGACTTGCGGCAGAAAGGCGTGGAGGTTCGATGACCGATCAATTGAAACAGCTAGCAGCTCTGATTAAATGGAGCGAAGAAGGCCTCGTACCTGCCATCGTTCAAGATGCGCAGAGTAAAGAAGTCCTCATGCTCGCTTATATGAATGAGGAGTCCCTCCGGTTGTCTGCGGAGAACGGTGTTACTTGGTTCTGGAGCCGTTCGCGGAATGAGCTGTGGAACAAAGGCGCGACAAGCGGCCACACGCAGCGCATCCGCTCGATGTCGTATGACTGCGACGCCGACACGCTGCTCGTGAAGGTTGACCAAGTTGGACCGGCATGCCACACTGGCAAATACAGCTGCTTCTTTAACGATATTGAGGTGCAGGGTGCAGACGCTGCTAACCAGCAGAGTGAAGAGTCCGATCGTTTTGCGATTCTTGGCAATCTTGAGGGGGTTATCGCACAGCGTTATGCGGAACGCCCGGAGGGAGCTTACACGACGTATTTGTTCGAGAAGGGTCTCGATAAAATATTGAAAAAAGTAGGCGAGGAAGCGACGGAAGTTATCATCGCAGCGAAAAACGGCGACAACGACGAGCTTCGTTCCGAGGCGAGCGATTTGCTGTTTCACTTGCTCGTATTGCTGCGCGAGCGCGGACTTCCGCTTGACGATGTGATGCGGGAATTGAACGGACGCCACGGCAAACCAGCCTCCAATAATGCAATGAAGCGCGAACAGGCGGGTGGCCAATAGGCTATGCGGCCTTAAAGCCGATTGGCATAGACACGGCTCCACAACGGAGCTGATCGATGCTGACCGGCTTTTCCCCTGTCCGCACAAATTGGACAATACGCTGATTATATAAGCGTCCGGTGTTGAAAGATGTCGGTTTTGTCCGCTTGCTGGCGAAAAAGAGTCGAAAATTGCCAACAGCTGATTTTTGAATTATCGTAAATACAATGTATAATGGTATAGTAAAGACGAAATGGCTGGCGTTCTTGTAGGGGAGACGCAGCATTTTATCAAAGCGGCCGGCTTGCCGCGATGCTGAAGACAGCCGGCGCAAGCAAGCTTTTGCAGAGGGTACCAGCCCATGTCAAAAGCCCGACGTCATGTCCAATCTTATTAATTGGTTTTAAAACGCTCAGGAGGGTATCATGTTAAGCGACAAGTTGCGTATTTTCTCGGGTTCGTCTAATCCGGTTTTGGCCCAAAAGATCGCCGAGGACTTAGGATTGACACTCGGCGCTATCAAAATGTCCCGTTTCAAGAGCGGGGAAGTGTACGTTCACTACGAAGAAACGATTCGGAACTGTGACGTATTCCTCGTTCAATCTTTCTCTCATCCGATCAATGAGCATTTCATAGAACTGCTTGTTATGATTGATGCGGCAAAACGGGCATCCGCCAAAACGATTAACATCATTATGCCGTACTACGGGTACGCTCGTCAGGAACGGAAGGCTGCGCCGCGTGAGCCGATTTCGGCCAAAATGGTGGCAGATGTGCTGACGACGGTCGGCGCGAACCGGGTCCTCACGATTGACCTGCATGCACCGGCTATTCAAGGCTTCTTCAATATTCCGGTAGACCATATGACAGCGCTGGATTTGCTCAGCGACTACCTGAAATCGAAGAACATCAAGAACCCGGTTGTCGTTTCTCCGGATGCGGGACGAGCTTCCACAGCTGAGAAGCTCGCCAACTACCTCGATACTTCGTTTGCCATTATGATCAAAAAACGTCCTGCGCATAACGAATCGTCCATTACGCACGTAATCGGCGACGTTCAAGGGCAGACGCCAATCATTATTGAAGATTTGATCGATACGGGCAACACGATCGTGAACGTAGTGGAAAGTTTGAAGGAACGCGGTGCGGAAGACGTGTATGTATGCGCAACTCATCCGTTATTTTCCGGCAATGCCATTGAGCGTTTGGATCATCCCAATATTAAAGAAGTCGTCGTAACCGACTCCATTCTGCTGCCGGATAACCGTCCGGAGCGCTTTACGGTTCTCTCGGTTGCGCCGTTGCTTGCAGAAGCAACAAGAATTATTATCGAAGGCGGTTCGATCAGTACCCTCTTCAAAAATGCCGGCGTATAGGGCCGAATTTGCATAGCTAGTCACGGAAAATCGCGGGCGGTTAATATAACGTCCGCGATTTTCCCACATATTCTTTCGTGTTAGGATAGGCGTTGCTATGGTATAATCGTAGAAAATCAGAAGATCGGGAGGTGCCTTGCCGGTGAAGGAGAAGAAACGAGCTGCCTTGGAACAGCCAACGAAAATTATACCGATACAATGGGACGCGACGTTTTTTTTCGAGAGGGCGGTACGATCACTGGACCGTTACCACTATGACAAGGCACTGAAGTATTTCCGTAGAGCTGTGGAATACGAGCCGGACAATCCGGTTAATCATTGCAACATGGCTGGTATTTTATCTGAAATGGGCAATTACGAGGAATCCAATCGCATTCTGAATTGGATCGTCGATGAACTTGATCCTACAATGACGGAATGTCATTTTTATATGGCGAACAATTACGCCAATATGGAGCTTTACGAAGCGGCTGAAGGCGCGCTTGTGCATTATCTGGAAGAAGACATGGACGGCCAGTTTCTGGACGAAGCGGAAGAAATGATGGATTTGCTTCATTTCGAGCTGGAACGGCCTACTCGTCTCACAAGTATTAAGTCCCGCGAAGGGATGGTCGAGCACGACCAGGCGCGAATGCTGCTTGAAGAGGGCAAGTTTGCCGAAGCAGTGCGGATTTTAGAGCAGATTATCGAGGCACAGCCTGATTTTCTTGCGGCACGCAACAACTTGGCGCTGGCGTTCTACTACATGGGCTTGTTCGACAAAGCGATGGATACGATTCGCGAAGCTTTAGAGATCGAGCCGGGCAATTTGCATGCCCTTTGCAATCTGGCGATTTTCTATCAGCATAAAAGCGACACCGAGCAACTGGCGCCGCTGGTGGAGATGCTGGTTAAGACCATGCCGTTCCACCAGGAGCATGTGTTTAAATTGGCTACGACAATGGGCATCTTAGGAGAACATGAGTCTGCTTACCGCCATTTCACCCGGCTGCTGAAGGATACTTCGCTGCCTCAGGACCCGTGTTTGTATCATTATGCGGCGGTAGCGGCCTGCAATATCGGGCGCTATGCGGAAGCGGAGCGCTTGTGGAAGCAAGCGGCGAAGCTGGACCCGGATTCGGGTATCCCTCGCTATTATATGGAACAGCTTGAGTTGGTCAAAGGCGGTGAGCATAACGCTTCAATCAGCTACCATTACCACCTGCCATTCGAGGAGCAGTTCAAGCTTTGGGAAAACTCCTCCGACGGTTTGCCGGATCATATGAAGCGGGATCCGCTCGTGCGTTCTTCGTTCTTCTGGGCGTTGCGCCACGGCGATCAGCATACGAAGCTTCAAGTCATTCAAGCGCTCGGCATGATTGCCGATAACGAAGTGAAGGATGTGCTTCGCTCCTTCTTACTGGAGAAGGACGAGGACGATTACTTGAAGCGGATTGCGATCTTTGTTCTTCGCACGATTGGCGTACAAGAGCCTCTTCAAGCGGTGCTTGAGGGCAAATCGACGGTCATCGAGCCGAATCGGGTGCCTTCCAGACTGCCTGTATGGGAGCAAAAGTGGCAGGACGTCGTCGAGACAGCGCTGGTTCGTATGAACAAGCATTATGATCTCGTTCAACAGCATGATCTGATGACGCTGTGGGTTGAGTTTCTGTCCCGGGTCTATCCCGACGTGCCAAAGCTTACAAAGGTAGAAGGCTGGGCAGCTGCTCTGGAATACCTTACGGCTAAGATGCACCGTCGTACGATCTCTTATCACGAGGTATCGCAGCGGTACAACACATCTATTGCAACGGTAAGCAAGAATGTAAAGAAGATCGACGAGGTTTGCGGCATTAAGGAAAAGATGAAGTCGCTTAGCTCCGTGTTCTCCATTACGGACGTCCAATCGGCTAGCGACTCCGATACCGATACCGACTCTGACTTGCTGGAATAGCAAGTCAAGCCGTTATCTCTTTACTCTCTTTCACTCTCCCTCACATGAGGGTTGAACGACATTTTATAAGAACTTGGCGATGGTGAAGCGGAGCGGCCATATCGTCCTGTAGAAGCGGCAGCGTTCGCTTTTGTCCACGAATGGTCCCCATAGGGGACTTTGTTCAAACCATTCGGGGGCAATGGCGATCGGAAGGACGATATGGCGGCACAGCGGCAGTCATTGAGCATCCATATAAACGGAGGTAAACCCAACATGTACAAATCCATTATTATTGGTACAGGCCCTGCAGGCCTCACCGCAGCGATCTATCTGGCACGCGCGAACATGAATCCTCTTGTCATCGAAGGTCCTGAGCCAGGCGGCCAGTTGACGACGACAACGGAGGTTGAGAACTTCCCAGGCTTCCCAGAGGGTATTATGGGCCCTGATCTGATGGCGAACATGCGCAAGCAAGCGGAGCGCTTTGGTGCCGAGTTCATCACAGGCTGGGTGAACAGCGTCGATATGTCGGAGCGTCCGTTCAAGCTGCAAGTGGAAGGCAAAGGCGAATTCGTCAGCGAGACGCTCATTATCTCAACCGGCGCATCCGCGAAGTACCTCGGCATTCCGGGTGAGAAAGATAACGTAGGACGCGGCGTAAGCACATGCGCAACTTGTGACGGATTCTTTTTCCGCGGGAAAAAGATCATCGTTGTGGGCGGCGGTGACTCCGCAATGGAGGAAGCGAGCTTCCTGACTCGCTTTGCCACTAATGTGGAGCTGGTCAATCGTCGTGACGAGCTGAGAGCTTCCAAAATCATGCAGGATCGCGCCAAAGAAAACGAAAAAATTAGCTGGAGCTTGAATCGTACACCGCTTGAGGTTGTAGCTAACGGTATGGGCGTAACGGGTCTGAAGGTCCGTGATAACGAATCCGGCCAAGAAGAGGTTATTGAGACCGACGGGATTTTCATCGCAATCGGCCATACGCCGAACACGAAATTTCTGGATGGACAAATCGATACGGACGATCACGGCTACATTAAAGTGAAGCCGGGTACCTCCGAGACGAACGTACCGGGCGTATTCGCTTGCGGCGACGTGCAGGACAGCAAGTATCGCCAAGCGATTACGGCTGCAGGCAGCGGCTGTATGGCGGCACTGGACTGTGAACGGTATTTGGAAGGCCACATTACACAAGACTGGAGCCAGTCTTTGTAAAAGATTCGGATCCTGCCTTTTCGAGCCCTTTTCGTGGGAACTGCGATTCCTGCGGACAGGGCTCTTTATATGAAGGAGCTGCGGCATTATGCGCCGAAGGCTAGCAGTACGTTGTCTTGACCGAACAAGTGCGTTCGCTTATAGTTGGATACAGAGAAGATAACCTATTAATGAGGTGGACTAGTAATGTCTGAGAAGATTTACGTTGGTGTCGATGTAGGCGGAACCGCCATTAAAGTCGGAATTTGCAATCAGGAAGGCGAGTTGCTGCAAACATACGAAGGGCCAACGGAAACAGCCAAAGGCACAGATGTGATCCTTCAAAATATTGCGCAATATGCCAAGAATATTGTGGAAGAATCGTCATATAACTGGGGGCAAGTGGAAGGCGTTGGCGTGGGAATCGCTGGCTTCCTCGATATTCCGCGAGGCTATGTTAAATTCGCGCCGAACCTGAAGATTCGCGACGTAAATTTGAAGGATTATTTGGAGGACACGCTTCAAGTAAAGGTGCTCGTTAATAACGACGCTAACGTAGCAGCGCTTGGCGAGGCATGGGCTGGAGCTGGCAAAGGCGTTGACAACTGCGTATGCTATACGCTGGGAACCGGCGTAGGCGGCGGTATTATTATCGGCGGCAAAATCGTCGAGGGCTTCGCTGGCATGGCAGGCGAGCTTGGTCATATTGCAATCGTGCCTGATCTGGAAGCGATCCAGTGCGGCTGCGGCAAAATGGGCTGCCTAGAGACGGTGTCTTCGGCAACCGGCATTATCCGCATGGCCAAAGACGCTGTGGAGCGTGGAGACCGTACGACGTTGTCCCTCGTTGAAAATATTATGGCGAAAGACGTTATCGACGCTGCAAAAGCAGGCGATGAAGTGGCTGCACGTATCGTTAACCGCGCCGCTTACTATTTGGGCAGATCGATGGCGGTTCTGGCTGTCGTTTTAAATCCAGAAAGCTTTATTATCGGCGGCGGCGTATCCAAAGCCGGTGATTTCCTATTCGATCAAATCCGTGAAGTATTCGAGAAATATACGCAAAACGAAGCAAAAGACGGTGTGAAAATCGTAGCGGCAACGCTTGGCAACAACGCCGGCGTAGTAGGCGCGGCAGGACTTATTCTGCGTGCGTAGCAGCAGACGACCCCGTTGATTGCAGCAAGCGCAGCGGGTCAAGAGGAGGAAGTTATGGAAGCGGGAGCGATGTCGAAGCTGGTTATTATTACAGGGATGTCGGGCGCGGGAAAGACCATAGCCGTACAAAGCCTGGAAGATCTCGGTTTCTTCTGTGTCGATAATTTGCCTCCGGTGCTCATTCCGAAGTTTGCGGAGCTGATAGAGCAGTCGAACGGAAAAATCGGAAAAGTCGCGCTTGTCATCGATTTGAGGGGCCGCGAGTTTTTTACCGCTTTATCGGAATCATTGAATTTTATTAAAGATCATTTTACGATCAGCTGCGAGATTCTTTTCCTTGATGCGAAGGATGAAGTGCTCGTTCAGCGCTATAAGGAAAGCCGTCGTCGTCATCCGCTGAACCCGGAGGGTATGCCTCTGGAAGGCATTCGAATGGAACGCCGCATGCTGGAGGATCTCAAAGGCTCCGCTTCGCTGGTGATCGATACGAGCAGCATCAAACCGGCTTTACTGAAAGAGCGGATTGTCTCCCGGTTTACGAATCTGGAGCAAAACAGCCTTCAAATCAATGTAACGTCCTTCGGCTTCAAATACGGCATTCCAATTGACGCCGATCTCATTTATGACGTTCGTTTTCTGCCGAACCCGCATTATATTGAGCATCTGCGTCCCAACACCGGGCAAACGCCTGAAGTTTACGAGTACGTGATGAAATGGCCCGAGACGCAGACCTTTTTGACCAAGCTGGTGGATATGCTTCAATTTCTTATTCCTTTATACCATAAGGAAGGCAAGAGCCAGGTTGTCATAGGGATTGGCTGTACCGGCGGCAAGCACCGTTCGGTAGCCATTGCTGAATATTTGGGAAGAGTGCTCGGCAGCAGCGATACGGAGCGTGTTCGTGTCAGCCATCGCGATGCCGACAGAGATAAGCATTGACGAGGTGATGTGATGCAGAGCAGGCATAAAATAATGAGGCGGCCCAAAATTGTCGTCATTGGCGGAGGAACCGGTCTGTCGGTTATGCTCCGCGGACTGAAGGAGAAGCCGCTCGACATTACGGCAATCGTAACGGTTGCCGACGACGGCGGCAGCTCCGGCATCCTGCGCAGCGAGCTGCAGATGCCGCCTCCGGGCGATATCCGCAATGTGCTTATGGCGCTTGCGGATGCGGAGCCGCTTTTGACCGAGGTACTGCAGTACCGGTTTAACAGCGGCACGGGATTGGCTGGCCATAGTCTGGGCAATCTCATGCTAGCAGCGATGACGGATATTGCAGGCGACTTTGTCACCGGCATTCGCGAGCTGAGCAAGGTGCTTGCCGTTCGAGGCAGAGTGCTGCCCGCAGCGGATCAAGCGATTGTGCTGAAGGCAGAAATGACCGATGGTACGATCGTGGAAGGCGAATCTGTTATTCCAAAATCGGGAAAGATCATCAAGCGCGTCTTCGTGGAGCCTAGCGACGTGGAGCCGCTTGCGGAAGCAGTGGAAGCGATCGAGCAAGCGGACGCGATTCTTATCGG
The DNA here is from genome assembly GCF_014641555.1 of Paenibacillus radicis (ex Gao et al. 2016). Lineage (GTDB taxonomy): Bacteria > Bacillota > Bacilli > Paenibacillales > Paenibacillaceae > Pristimantibacillus > Pristimantibacillus radicis. Next base: position 660,471 of record NZ_BMHY01000003.1, on the reverse strand, counting down.
TCCGGGAAGCCTGTACACAAGCATTATTCCGAATTTGCTCGTGCCGAAGCTGGCGCAAGCGATTTGCGATTCCGATGCGGTGAAGCTGTTTGTCTGCAACGTGATGACACAGCCGGGCGAGACCGACAACTATACAGTAAGCGATCATTTGGATGCGATTCATGCGCATATTGGTCATCATCTGTTCGACTATGTTATCGTTAATGATGGCGAGATTCCGCCTCAAGTTGAAGATAAGTATGCGGAAATGGGCGCGAAGGCCGTTCATCTGGATCTGGATGAAGTGACGAACAGAGGCTACGAGGTCATTGCTGACCGGCTTGTCCTGTTCCGGACATTCTTAAGGCATGATGCGGAGCGATTGAGCCATCATATCTATAAGCTAGTGGAAAACTGGATGCTTAGAAAGAGGTGAAAAAACGATGTCATTTGCGGCGCAAACAAAAAAGGAACTAACGATGGTTGAAGCGGACACTTGCTGCGAGCGTGCGGAATTGTCGGCACTCATCCGGATGAACGGTTCTGTCAGTGTATCCAGCCGCAAGGTCGTTCTGGACATCTCTACGGAAAATGCGGCTATCGCGCGGCGGATTTATTCGCTGCTGAAGAAGCATTATGAAGTGCATACTGAGCTTCTCGTTCGTAAAAAAATGAGACTCAAAAAAAATAACGTGTACATTGTCCGGATTCCGACAAGGGTACAGGAAATTTTGAGCGAGCTTCGGATCGTGTCCGAAGGATTCGTCTTCAATTTGGGCATAAATAAAGACATTATTCGCAAGCCTTGCTGCAAACGTTCTTACTTGCGCGGTGCTTTTCTCGCCGGCGGTTCGGTCAACAATCCGGAGGGCTCGTCTTATCATCTGGAAATTTCCTCGATGTATGAGGAGCACTGCAATTCGCTTGTTGATCTGGCGAACAAGTTCGATTTGAATGCAAGATGCATCGAACGGAAGAAAGGTTTTATTTTCTACATTAAAGAGGGCGAGAAAATTATTGAGCTGTTGAACATTATCGGCGCTCACCAAGCGTTGTTCAAGTTCGAGGACGTTCGCATTATGCGCGACATGCGCAACTCGGTCAATCGGATCGTGAATTGCGAAACCGCAAACCTGAACAAGACGATTGGCGCGGCGGTACGGCAGATCGATAATATTAAGCTTCTGCAGAAGGAAATTGGCCTAGGTAATCTTCCGGATAAATTGAAGGAAGTAGCGCAGGTTCGTCTCCAACATCCGGATATGAACTTGAAAGAAGTCGGCGAGCTGCTCAAAGGAAACGTCAGCAAGTCCGGCGTCAATCATCGTTTACGAAAAATTGATGAGATGGCAGAAAAAATACGCAATGGGTGAACTTTTATCCTAGTGCATCCTTTGGTATAATGATATAATGATGTACAAAACGGGCTTTATTACATGACATGTGAATGTTGATGCTTTATTGATTATGATATAGGGGGTATGGTTTCCATGACAAGGCTTCCGGTTGTCGTTCGTCTTAAGACGGGACTACATGCTAGACCAGCAGCACTTTTCGTTCAAGAAGCGAACAAATTTTCCTCTGAAGTATTTGTTGAGAAAGACGACAAAAAAGTGAATGCCAAATCGATTATGGGAATTATGAGCTTGGCGATTAGTTCCGGTACTGAAGTTTTTATTAGCGCGGAAGGTTCCGATGCCGAGCAGGCTGTAAACGCTTTAGTCGCACTCGTCAGCAAAGAGGAGCTCGAGAACCAATAATCGCTTGTTTTTCACGGATCACACAGAGAATTTAAAGGGGCTGTCGCTGAAGTCTGTAAAGACTAAGGCAGTCTTTTTTTATTGCGCGGAAAAGACGGGAATTTGACGGCCCGAGGTGGCCGTGATTCGATAGGCTTGTTGCTAATAGGGAGAAAAAGGCGCCGCCCATTGCTGGGCGGCGCCTTTTTTCTGTGCTTTGGAGGCGGAAGCTTGGAGCTTCCTCCATGGAAGATGATTATTGCACTTTCTCGATGACTTTGTCGACGAGTCCGTATGCTGTTGCTTCTTCCGCGCTCATGAAGTAATCGCGGTCCGTGTCGCGCTCGATGCGCTCGAGCGGCTGGCCGGAACGTTCAGCCAGAATGCCGTTGAGCTTGTCACGCATTTTCAGAATGCGGCGGGCGCGGATTTCGATATCGCTCGCTTGGCCTTCTGCGCCGCCAAGCGGCTGGTGAATCATAACTTCGCTGTTCGGCAGCGCATAGCGTTTGCCTTTCGCGCCTGCTGTCAGCAGGAAGGCACCCATCGAAGCGGCCATGCCAACGCAGATCGTCGACACATCCGGTTTAATGTATTGCATCGTATCATAGATAGCCATACCCGCCGTAATCGAACCGCCAGGGCTGTTAATGTAAATGGAAATGTCTTTCTCGGGATCGTCAGCCGCCAGGAACAGCAATTGCGCGATGATCGAGTTGGCCACGACATCATTAACGCCAGTGCCGAGGAAGATGATGCGATCCTTCAGAAGCCGCGAATAAATGTCATAAGCGCGTTCTCCGCGATTGTTTTGCTCAATAACCATAGGAACGAAATTCATGTCCAACGTAAGTCCCTCCTCGAAAATTACAAAGATGATGTTGCTGTAATCCCATAATAGCGGATTGCATTTCAAAAGTCAAAGATAGTCAAACCATTGTTTTCGGACGCCGATTTGGCGCGGTTTGACGGCCGTCAGATGACCATTAAGAGTAGATTAAACGGGCTGATTCATGCTGAACCACTAGATTGTTTTGACCAGTAATAAGGCTGTTTTAACGCGTGATTGAGTAACGGGAGTAATGTGGCAGACCTCCCAGCGCGAGGTGTAATGTTTCATGATAGGGGAGAATAATAAACTGCCGCTCATATGACTGGACCAAATGCTACTCTAAGTTGCTTGAAGACACATAGTTCCAAAACTCGATAAGTGGTTTGAAGTAACCTGAATATATTTCCCCGGAAAGGCTGATCTGACCATTCACCCACATCAAAATGCAAAAGTGCAGGTTGAAGAGCCCGATTTGCTCTAAAATGGCGCTCAAAATGCAAAAGTGCAGTTGAATGGGGCATAAATCGTCGAATTCGAATCAAATCAGGCATACAAAATGTATTTTTGCATTTTGATGGTCTGAAACAGGTGATATGAGGGGTATCAACCTGCATATTTGCATTTTGATATGCTGCAGGGCCATAAATACATAGTTATGTTGAGTTAGTTGGAGGGTAATAAGTGATATGGAGTACTAGGTTCGGGGATGCGATGCGAGTTAGTGGACTAACGTTGAGTAGTTGGCAGGGTTAAAGTAACCATGCGGTGAATGTGCGGAAGCTGGAAAGTCAGAGGATGTAAGACGTAGAAGGATGGAGTGAGGCAGATGATGAAGGGCAGAAAGAAGGCTATACATTGATTATTAAGAGGTAAGTGTTGTAAGTGTTGTTTGCAAGCTAAAGCTGTGAATGAAGGGAATTAATTAAATGCCGCTGGTTGAGATAGGACAAGCAGTAAGACAGCTATTATCTAGACGCAAAAAAACCGCCCCAGAAGGGCGGTTAGCATTCAAAAGTAGTATGGCGCGCCCGCTAGGAATCGAACCTAGATCTCAGGCTCCGGAGGCCTACGTCATATCCATTGGACCACGGGCGCATAATTAAATGGAACAGCAAAAATTAGTATATGATATTCTGGGCGGGAAATCAAGGCCTCTGAGAAAAATAAATTTGTGAAAATGGTGGCGGTAACCGTTTTCACGTTCAAATGTTCGCTTGCTAACGTTTAAACTTTTAGCTAAAATAAAGGTGGGACTTAAAATGAGCATGCGGGACATATTGAGTCCAACGGCCTATATCAACGAAATGCTCATCACCGTTCCAAAACGCAGTGAGCCGATGGAGTGAATAATAGAGGATGCGCCAGATTATTGAACTGCAGCAGCAGCTTCTCCCGGATTTGCTCGAAGTGATGCGGAAGCGGTACTCCATCTTAAATCAGGTCCAGTTATCCGATTTGATTGGCAGGCGGACTTTGGCTTCGTCATTATCGATGACGGAACGGGTGCTGCGCGCGGAGACCGATTTTCTGAAATCGCAAGGCTTGCTAGAGATTCACCCAACGGGAATGCGGATAAGTGAGGCGGGCCGAGAGCTATTGGAGCAATTGGAGCCCTTCTACACGACGATGTTCGGCTTATCCGAACTGGAAGAAAAAATTCAGACCGCTTTCGGTTTGCCCCAAGTTATTGTTGTGGCAGGGGATTCGGAGCAATCCGTGCAAACGAAGCGGGAGCTTGGACGAGCGGCATGCCAAGTGCTTCGCAAGGTTATGGAGCCCGGAGATGTAGTGGCCGTAACTGGCGGAACAACGATTGAGCAGGTAGCCAATCAATTAACGACTTCGGCTCCGCTGAAGACGAATTGGTTCGTACCGGCAAGAGGCGGCCTTGGCGAAAGCCTAGACTACCAAGCAAACACAATCGCCTCGACAATGGCAAAGCGCACTGGTGCGAATTACCGGCTGCTGCATGTACCGGATCATTTGGGCGAAGAGGCGTATGCTTCTATTATGCAAGAGCCCAACATTCGTGAGATTGTCGATGTCATTCGAAGCGCACGTATCGTCGTACACGGAATTGGAGATGCCAAAGTGATGGCCCGCAGGCGAAGGCTGAAGCCGGAGCTGCTGGATGCGATGACGAGAGATGGCGCGTTGGCGGAGGCATTCGGTTATTATTTTGACCGTGAGGGCCGGGTTGTGCATCAAATGCAGACGGTAGGATTACGTTTGGATGATATTGTTAAGACTGAGGTTGTTATCGGTGTCGCCGGCGGCAAAAGCAAAGGTGAAGCGATCGCAGCGGTGATGCGGTTCGGTCATAACGACGTAATCGTCGTGGACGAAGCGGCAGCGCTGGAAATCGTATCGATTATCGAGCAAGAACAGTCCCATTAGATTTGTGTCTTAACGGTTTGTGGCGGTCACCTGGGATAGCTGCAGAACGTTTTGAAAATACATTTAGCCCTTAAAAAACATTTAGGAGGAAATAACAATGGTTAAAGTTGGTATTAACGGATTTGGCCGTATCGGCCGTAACGTGTTTCGCGCGTCCCTGAGCAACCCTGAAGTAGAAGTGGTAGCGGTAAACGATCTGACTGACACTAAAACACTGGCTCACCTGCTGAAATATGACACAACGCATGGCGTGCTTGACGCAACGGTAGAAGCTAAAGAAGGCGCAATCGTAGTTAACGGCCGCGAAATCAAAGTTTTCGCTGAACGTAACCCTGAGAACCTTCCTTGGGCTTCCGTAGGCGCGGAAATCGTTGTTGAATCCACAGGTATCTTCACAGCTAAAGAAAAAGCTGAGCTTCACTTGAAAGGCGGCGCGAAGAAAGTTATTATCTCCGCTCCTGCTACTAACGAAGACATCACGGTTGTTATCGGCGTTAACGAAAACCAATACGATCCAGCTGCTCACACAGTTATCTCGAACGCTTCTTGTACGACTAACTGCCTGGCGCCATTCGCTAAAGTATTGAATGACAAATTCGGCATCGTTAAAGGTATGATGACGACTATTCACTCGTACACGAATGACCAAGCAGTACTGGACGTTCCTCATAAAGACCTGCGCCGCGCTCGTGCTGCTGCAGAAAACATCATTCCTTCCTCGACTGGCGCAGCAAAAGCAGTATCGCTGGTTCTGCCAGAACTGAAAGGCAAACTGAACGGTATGGCTATGCGTGTTCCTACGCCTAACGTATCCGTAACAGACTTGGTTGCTGAACTGAAAGTTGACGTTACCGTTGAAGAAGTTAACGCAGCATTCAAAGAAGCTTCCGAAACTTCGCTTAAAGGCATCTTGAACTACAACGAATTGCCGCTCGTATCGAGCGACTACAATGGCGACCCAGCTTCTTCCACAATCGACGCTCTGTCGACTATGGTTGTTGAAGGCAACATGGTTAAAGTCATTTCCTGGTATGACAACGAGTGGGGCTACTCGAACCGCGTAGTTGATCTCGCTGCTTACATCGCAAGCAAAGGTCTGTAAGACTAAGGGAGCATGTTCCCCTAATTGCAAGGAACGCTTGCATCCCGGATCATTCATGATCCGGGATGCGCTTAGTCTGCAGCGCTCCCGGTAACGCGTGGGGCGAAGCAAACGGCGTTCCTTCTCCATGAAGGAACGCCGTTTCTATGCCTGCACATTCACCGCTTTCTATTTTCCAAGCGTCCATTCATTGTCCTTACTTAACAGGTTCGACCGAATAAGCAACCAATCAGGAGGGTATACGATATGAATAAGAAAAGTGTTCGTGACGTAGAAGTAGCCGGCAAACGCGTATTTGTACGCGTGGATTTCAACGTGCCGCTCGAAGATGGCAAAATTACCGATGACAAACGGATTCGCGAGACGCTTCCGACAATTAACTTCCTGATCGAAAAAGGCGCAAAAGTCATCTTGGCAAGCCACCTTGGCCGTCCAAATGGTCAAGTTGTGGAAGAGCTTCGTCTGACTCCTGCTGCTGAACGCCTCTCCGAGCTGCTGGGCAAACCGGTTGCGAAAGCTTCCGAATCCACAGGCGAAGCGGTTAAAGCGCAAATCGCGGCTTTGAACGAAGGCGACGTGCTGTTGCTTGAAAACGTTCGTTTCAACGAAGGCGAAGAGAAAAATGATTCGCAGCTGGCGCAAGCTTTCGCTGAACTGGCCGACCTGTATGTCAACGACGCATTTGGCGCTGCTCACCGCGCACATGCATCGACGGAAGGCATTGCACATCATCTGCCGGCCGTATCCGGCCTTCTGATGGAAAGAGAGCTGGATGTACTGGGCAAAGCACTGAACAACCCTGAGCGTCCGTTCACGGCGATCGTAGGCGGTTCTAAAGTGAAAGACAAAATCGACGTCATCAACAAAATGATCGAGATTGCCGACAACATCATCATCGGCGGCGGCCTGTCCTACACTTTCTTCAAAGCGCAAGGCCATGAAATCGGCCAATCGCTCGTTGACAACTCGAAGCTGGATCTGGCACTCGAGTTCATCGAGAAAGCGAAGAAGCTGGGCAAAAACTTCCTGATCCCTGTCGATATCGTTGTAGCTGACGATTTCAGTAAAAACGCGAACACGAACATCGTTAGCATCGACAGCATCCCAGCTGACTGGGAAGGCATCGACATCGGTCCGAAAACGCGTGAAATTTACGCTGACGTGATCAAAAACTCCAAGCTGGTCGTATGGAACGGACCAATGGGCGTATTCGAAATCGAGCCATTCTCGCACGGCACGCAAGCTGTAGCAAATGCTTGTGCTGAAACAGAAGGCTATACAGTAATCGGCGGCGGCGACTCCGCTGCAGCAGCTGAGAAATTCGGCCTGGCTGACCGTATGAACTTCATCTCGACAGGCGGCGGCGCTTCCCTCGAGTTCATGGAAGGCAAAGTGCTTCCTGGCGTTGTAGCTCTTAACGATAAATAAGCTTAACTTCACATAGATCCATCCGGAATGAATATTGAATTAGGAGGTAATACGATGAGCAGAAAACCAATCATTGCAGGCAACTGGAAAATGTTCAAAACCGTATCCGAAGCCGTTTCTTTCTTCTCCGAAGTAAAAGGCAAAGCAGAGGTTGACGGTGTAGAGAGCGTAATCTGTGCCCCATACACAACGCTTCCCGCTTTGGTAGAGGCAGCAAAAGGCACGTCGATCGCGATCGGCGCGCAAAACCTTCACTTTGAAGACAACGGTGCATTCACAGGCGAGATCAGCGGCGTTATGCTGAAGGATCTTGGCGTGAAATATGTGATCATCGGTCACTCCGAGCGTCGTGCTTACTTCGCGGAAACTGACGAGATCGTTAACAAAAAGACGCATGCGGCATTCAAGCACGGCTTGACTCCAATCGTCTGCGTAGGCGAGCACCTTGAAGAGCGTGAAGCGAACCAAACGAAGGATGTCGTTAAAGTTCAAACCGAAGCGGCTTTCCAAGGTTTGTCTGCAGCACAAGCTGCTGAGGTCGTTATCGCTTATGAGCCAATCTGGGCGATCGGCACTGGCAAATCTTCGACTTCTGAAGACGCACAAGACGTTATCGGCTACATCCGCGGCGTCGTTGCTGGCCTGTATGATGAAGCGACTGCAAACGCAGTACGCATTCAATACGGCGGCAGCGTGAAGCCTAACAATGTTGCGGAATACATGGGCCAAGCGGACATCGACGGCGCTCTCGTCGGCGGTGCAAGCCTGGAGCCAGCATCCTACATCGCTCTTGTCGAGGGGGCCAAGTAAATGGCAGCTCCTAAACCTGTAGCACTCATTATTTTGGACGGCTTCGGCCTTCGGGACGATGTGACGGGCAACGCGGTCGCACAAGCGAAAAAGCCGAACTATGATCGTTACTGGTCGACTTACCCGCATACGACATTGACGGCTTGCGGTGAGGCGGTAGGCTTGCCAGAAGGCCAAATGGGCAACTCTGAGGTTGGCCATTTGAACATCGGTGCAGGACGCATCGTGTACCAAGACCTGACCCGGATCAGCAAATCGATCCGCGACGGCGAGTTTTTCGACAATGAAACGCTGCTTGGCGCAGTGCGTCATGTGAAAGCGAACAATAAGAAGCTTCACCTGTACGGCCTCGTGTCTGACGGCGGCGTACACAGCCATATCGCGCATTTGTTCGCGCTGCTTGAGCTGGCGAAAAAGGAAGGGCTCACTGAGGTTTATGTGCATGCTTTCCTGGACGGCCGTGACGTAGCACCGGATAGCGCAAAAGGTTACCTGGAGCAGCTGCAGGCGAAGATCGAAGAGGTTGGCGTAGGCCAGGTCGCAACGGTGCAAGGCCGTTATTATGCGATGGACCGCGACAAGCGCTGGGAGCGTGTTGAGAAGTCGTACCGCGCCATGGTTTATGGCGAAGGCCCAACTTCCACCGATCCGATCAAAGCGGTAGTTGAATCCTATGAAAAATCGGTTTATGATGAATTCGTTATGCCAACGGTTATCGTGGGCGAAGACGGCAAACCAGTTGGTCTCGTGGAATCCGAGGATGCGGTTATTTTCTTCAACTTCCGCCCCGATCGCGCGATCCAATTGGGACAAGTATTTACGAACGAAGATTTCCGCGGGTTCGACCGCGGCGAAAAAGCGCCGAAAAACTTGTATTTTGTCTGTTTGACGCTGTTTAGCGAAACGGTTGGCGGCTTCGTTGCGTATTCACCTAAGAATCTCGACAACACGCTGGGCGAAGTGCTCGTTCAGAATGGCAAGAAGCAGCTGCGCATCGCCGAGACGGAGAAGTACCCGCATGTTACGTTCTTCTTCAGCGGCGGCCGCGACGCGGAGCTTCCGGGTGAAACCCGCGTTCTGATTCCTTCTCCGAAGGTTGCAACCTATGACCTTCAGCCGGAAATGAGTGCTTATGAAGTTGCTGCTGCGGCTGTAAGAGAGATTGAAGCCGACAAGCACGACGCGATCATTCTGAACTTCGCCAATCCCGACATGGTTGGTCACTCCGGCATGCTGGAGCCGACGATCAAAGCGGTGGAAGCGACGGACGAATGTCTCGGCAAAGTGGTAGAAGCGGTTCTTGCCAAAGGCGGCGTAGCGATTATTACTGCCGACCATGGCAACGCAGATATGGTGTTCGACGAGAATGGCCGTCCTTTCACGGCACATACAACGAACCCGGTTCCTTGCATCGTTACACGTGCGGGAGCAGAGCTTCGCGAAGGCGGCATTTTGGCCGATTTGGCACCTACAGTACTTGATCTGCTGCAGCTGTCCAAACCGAAAGAAATGACGGGAACGTCGCTCGTTCAAGAGTAATAAACCAACCACTAAATCCAACAATTAAAAGGAGTGTTTCATTCATGTCTATCATCATTGATGTATACGCACGCGAAGTGCTGGATTCCCGCGGGAATCCAACTGTTGAAGTAGAAGTATCCCTGGAATCCGGCGGCCAAGGCCGTGCAATCGTTCCATCCGGCGCATCCACTGGCGCTTATGAAGCTGTTGAGCTTCGCGACGGCGACAAAAGCCGCTACCTGGGCAAAGGTGTTATTACAGCAGTAGAGAACGTAAACACAATCATCGCTCCTGAAATCATCGGTCTGGACGCTCTTGATCAAGTTGCAATCGACCGTAAAATGATCGAGCTTGACGGTACGCCTAACAAAGCGAAACTGGGCGCAAACGCAATTCTGGCTGTATCGATGGCTGTTGCACGCGCTGCAGCTGACGCGCTGAACGTATCCCTGTACACGTACCTGGGCGGCTTCAACGCTAAAACACTGCCAGTTCCAATGATGAACATCATCAACGGCGGCGAGCATGCCGACAACAACGTTGACGTACAAGAGTTCATGGTTCTGCCAGTTGGCGCTCCAACATTCAAAGAAGCTCTTCGCATCGGCGCTGAAATCTTCCACAACCTGAAATCGGTTCTGAAAGACAAAGGCCTGAACACAGCTGTTGGCGACGAAGGCGGCTTCGCTCCTAACCTGGCTTCCAACGAAGAAGCAATCACAACAATCATCTCCGCTATCGAGCGCGCAGGCTACAAGCCAGGTGTTGACGTATTCCTCGGTATGGACGTTGCTTCGACTGAGTTCTACAAAGATGGCAAATACCACCTCGAAGGCGAAGGCAAATCGTTCACATCCGCTGAATTCGTTGACCTGCTCGCTTCGTGGGTTGATAAATACCCAATCCTTACAATCGAAGACGGCTGCTCCGAGGACGATTGGGAAGGTTGGAAATTGCTTACCGACAAACTGGGCGGCAAAGTACAACTCGTTGGCGATGACTTGTTCGTAACGAACACAGAGCGTCTGTCCGACGGTATCGACAAAGGCGTAGGCAACTCGATCCTGGTTAAAGTGAACCAAATCGGTTCCCTGACTGAAACATTCGACGCGATCGAAATGGCGAAACGTGCAGGCTACACTGCAGTTATCTCCCACCGTTCCGGCGAAAGCGAAGACAGCACAATTGCTGACATCGCAGTTGCAACAAACGCTGGTCAAATCAAAACAGGTGCTCCGTCCCGTACGGACCGCGTAGCGAAATACAACCAATTGCTTCGCATCGAAGACCAATTGGGTTCGACAGCGCAATATGCAGGCAAATCTGCATTCTACAACCTGAAAAACTTCAAATAAGGCCGGTCGGGCTTAGCCCGATTGCCTCTGATAGAGAGAAGAGCATCCTGTGGGGTGCTCTTCTTTTTTGTGTGAGAAGGAAAACGGCCGTGCGGGTGGAACTCCTTTTTAAGCAGGGAATACTCCTATAAGGCGGCGGTGCAACAGCATGTCCATTCCGACGGTTGCAATCCAGATGTACTCGCTTCGCGATTTGGCGCAGCGTGATTTTCTAGGCACGTTGGCTCTAGTGGCCGACATCGGGTATGAGGCAGTGGAATTTGCAGGATTTTACGATACGCCGGCTAGACTGCTAAGACAAAGGTTGAATCAGCTGGGCCTAACCGCACCTTCGGCTCATATTGGGCTAAATTTCACGAATCCGGATCGAATGGAATCGGAGTTTGAGGCTCAGTTGGAGTATGCATCCGAATTAGGCTTGAAGCATGTCATCACGCCGTGGGCGCCTTTACCGGCACAACCGACGATCGATGAACTGGCCCGGCTTGCGGAGCTTTTCTACCGTTGCGGGGAGCAAGCTTCGCGTTATGGTTTGAAGTATGGTTATCATAATCACGAAGCCGAGTTCAAGCTCGTTGCGGGCCGCCCGGCTATTGATCATTTGCTGGAGCGGGTGCCAGCGGAGCTCATGACGATGGAGTTTGATTTGGGATGGGTGTATGTGGCGGGTAATGATCCGGTCGACTATTTGCGCAGATATGCCGGGCGGGTGCCGCTGGCTCATTTCAAAGATTTAAGCGACGGGCGGCGTGATATGGAGCTGGGAAGCGGCAAGGTCGGTTACGAACGTCTGATTCCGGAAGCTATCCGCGCAGGTGTCCAATATATGATTGTCGAGCAGGAGCAGTTTGCGGTAAGCGCAGTGGAGAGCGCAAAGCAGAATTTGGCGTTCTTTGAAAGCTTTGATCTGTCGGGTAAAACTGGATGAAGCAGGCAGGCGATCTAAACTATTGAATTCGTAGATGGGCTATGCTACAATCGATTTATGTGTTTTTAACGGAGCTCCTGTGCTGGAGGTGGATGAAATGGAAATCTTTTTGAAAATATTGCTCGTACTCTTCTCGGTCGGTTTGATCACGGTCGTTTTGCTGCAAAAGGGCAAAAGCGCTGGCTTGTCTGGTGCGATCTCCGGCGGTGCTGAGCACTTGTTCGGTAAACAGAAAGCACGCGGTCTGGATTTGTTCTTGCAACGTCTGACAGTTGGACTTGCAGTCGGATTTTTCGTGTTGTCCTTGATTGTTGCATACGTTGTGAAACTGTAGAAGTTGTACCGAAAAGCGGAAGGTGAAGCCTTCTGCTTTTTTTTGTTGTATTTTCCAGAATGCGCGGATGCGGGCCCCTTATTTCGTGTATACTAAATGGTATATGATAATCTATCAACCGGCAGCAATGGATGCAAGTCATGATAGAACTACCGGTGTATGAGGTGAAAAGGACAATTATGATGCAAGAGCAGGAACTGCTTGATTTTATGCGGGAGACGGCATATAAGCCGATGACCTACCAGGAGCTGGAGCAGCATTTCGGCATCGCGAATGCCGCAGAGTTCAAGCTATTTTTGAAAATGCTTAATCAGCTCGAAGAGGAAGGGAAAGTCATCCGGACGCGCAATGAGCGCTATGGTGTTCCCGAGCGGATGAACCTGCTGAGAGGGAAGGTGCAGGCGCATGCGAAGGGCTTTGCTTTTCTGCTGCCTGACGAGAAGGACCACCCTGACGTTTATATACATGCCAATGATCAGAAAAGCGCGATGAACGGCGATATCGTTCTCGTCCGTATTACTTCGCAAAGCGAAAGCGGGGGCCGCTTGGAGGGCGAGGTTGTACGAATCGTGCAGCGCGCAGTTGTTCAAGTGGTCGGCACATTCGAGAACCATGAGTCGTTTGGCTTCGTTGTTCCAGACGATAAACGGATCAACCGCGATATTTTTATCGCTAAGGGTGAATTCCAAGGCGCAGTTACGGGCCAAAAAGTCGTGGCGCGAATTGTGTCGTATCCTGAAGGGCGCGCTGCCGCAACGGGAGAAATTATCGAAATTTTGGGACATAAGAATGATCCCGGAATCGACATTTTGTCGATTATTCGCAAGCATCAGCTTCCGGAGAGTTTTACGGACGAGGTGCTGGCAGAGGCAGAAGCCGCTCCCGATTCCATCACGGAGGAAGAGATTATTCAGCAAGGCCGGCGGGATCTGCGCGATGAAGTCATCGTTACCATCGACGGCGAGGACGCGAAGGATCTTGACGATGCGGTTCATGTGAAGCGGCTGGATAACGGCAACTATTTGCTGGGCGTACACATTGCCGACGTAGGCTATTACGTGACGGAAAAGTCGGAGCTGGACCAAGAGGCGTTCCGGCGCGGCTGCAGCGTCTATCTGGTGGATCGCGTCATTCCGATGCTGCCGCATCGGCTGTCGAACGGTATCTGCTCGCTCAACCCGCAGGTAGACCGGTTGACTTTGTCCTGTGAGATGGAGTTTGATGCGAAAACGCTGAAACGGGTACGCCATGAGGTGTTCACGAGCGTCATCAAGACGAAAGAGCGGATGACATACTCCAACGTACGCAAGCTGTTGACGGCGACTGAAGAAGAGCCGGAGACTGAGCTGAAGGAACGCTATGCCGATCTGCTTGATATGTTCAAGCTGATGGAAGAGCTGGCAATGAGACTGCGGAAGAAGCGGATGAAGCGCGGCGCGATCGATTTCGATTTTCAAGAATCGAAGGTTATCGTGGACGAGCAAGGCAAAGCTGTCGATATCGTGAAGCGGGAACGTTCTGTCGCGGAGCAGATTATCGAGGAGTTCATGCTGTCGGCGAACGAAACGGTTGCCGAGCATTTCCACTGGCTGCGAGTGCCTTTCCTGTACCGGATTCATGAGGACCCGGATCAGGAGAAGCTGCTTCATTTTATGCAATTTGCGTCGAATTTTGGCTACGTCGTGAAAGGCAAGGGCAATTCGGTCCATCCGCGCGCGCTTCAGACGCTGCTGGAGGAGATTCACGGCACGAAGGAAGAGACGGTTATCTCGACCGTTATGCTTCGTTCGATGAAACAAGCGAAATACGATGCGGACTGTTTGGGTCACTTCGGTTTGGCTGCGGAGTTCTACACACACTTCACTTCGCCGATTCGCCGGTATCCCGATTTGGTCATTCACCGCGTTATTCGCGAAGTGCTGGAGAACGGCGGCTCGCTGCCGGAGAAGCGCCAGGAGGCGCTGATGGCTCGTATGCCGGATTATGCCCAGCATTCGTCCGAGCGGGAGCGCGTGGCCGTCGATGCGGAGCGGGACACAGATAAGCTGAAAAAATGCGAATTTATGCTGGATAAGGTCGGAGAAGAGTTCAACGGCATTATTAGCAGCGTAACGAGCTTCGGCATGTTCGTCGAGCTGGACAATACGGTGGAAGGGCTTATTCGTCTGAGTGATTTGACCGACGATTATTACCATTTCCACGAGCTTCACATGGTGCTGATTGGCGAGCGCACTTCGAAGGTGTACCGCATTGGCGACGAAGTGAAGATCCGTCTGGCTAGAGTGAACATGGAAGAGTATACGATGGATTTCGAGATGGTCGATATGAAACCGCGCAGCGGATTCAAAGGCGTAGCTGATGCTGGCTTCGGCGTAGGCCGCGGCGCGAAGAAGCGCGGCGGATTCGGCCGTGGCGGAGCGGATGATCGCGGACGCGGCGGAAAGCGCGGCGGCGGCGGTGACCGCGCCAAAGGCGGCGTGGGCGCGCTTGCACCAGCTAAGGGTGGCAAGGGCGATCGCCGTGGTAAAGGCGGCAATGGAGCCGCTGGCGCGTTAGGCGATGCAGCGAAGGCTAAAGGCGGCAAAGGCAGCGGCGGAAACGGCGAAAAAGGCGAAGGCCGTGGCAAGAACGATTCTATAGCATTGGGCGTGCCGAGAGATGAGAGATCCGGCGGCCGGGGGAAAGGTGTTGCAGAAGTGAACGAAGCGAGAGATGAAGTGAACAAGAACGAGGGCGGCAAGCGCCGGCGCAGAGGCGCTGGAGCCGAGGGCTCAACAGGTGCTACCGGTACAGGCGCAGCGGCTGAGGGTTCGCCGTGGCAAAAGCCGGCGGAGCCGCTGGAGCCAGGCAGACGTGTACGCGGCGGCAAAAGCGTTCCGCGTACCGATATGTGGGGGCTGCCCATCCGAGAGGGCAGCAAAAGCTGGGGCGGCGACACGGGCGAGGATCCTCGCTCGGAGAGACGTGATGGCCGCGGCGGTCGTGGCGGCAGCGGTGGTCAAGGCGGCCGCGGGCGCAGCGGCGGTGCTAGAGGCGGCAATGGTGCAGGCGGCGGCGGTACGGCAGGCCCGAGAGGTCATGCAGGCAGTGCTGGCACACCTGGCGGAGGTCGGCCGAAACCGGCAGCTGAAGCTCAGCCCAACGAAAATAATAAACAAGTTTCGCCTGACGTGAATAATTCCGGCGAAGAAGGCAAGAATAAGAAGAGGAAGAAGAAAAACGGAGGCGGCGGCGGTAACGCGACTGCTGCGTTCGTACGCAAAAATCGAAAATAAATACCAGATGTTTACTTTACCCCCAAACATGGCGTTGCTGCTCGGATCTGCCGGATTGCAGCGCCGTGTTATGGATAAGCTGGCAAAATATATTTAAGCTTGTCGCTTGCTTTTTGAATATGGGTATAGTACACTCAAAGCAATTGATGATATGAACCTGAATTCACATATTGAAAAGGGTGTCATTAAAGTCATGAGACCTTTTCCAATGTGTGAATTTTTTGTTTAAAAACGAAACAGGCGCATATTAATTTTATTTTGTGGAGGTTTTTACACATGCAACAAGGTACAGTTAAATGGTTTAACGCAGAAAAAGGTTTTGGCTTTATCGAAGTTGAAGGCGGCAACGATGTATTCGTACATTTCTCCGCAATCACTGGCGAAGGCTTCAAAACTCTTGAAGAAGGCCAACGCGTTGAGTTCAACGTTGTTCAAGGCAACCGTGGACCACAAGCAGAAAACGTAGTTAAGCTGTAATAGCTTACTAACTGCGAGGAACCGTCCGGGCCATCTGGTCTGGGCGGTTTTTGTATAGTCAGGGCATGATAAGGGTGCAGGACGTTTGTCTGTCTGTTGCATAGGCGCTAGCACTGAGCATTTTGCTTTGTTTAGCGATTGCTTAAGTTTGCTCCTTCCGGCAGGCAACAAAATGCAAAAGTACATTTTGATTACGCTTTTATGACTGGTTTTTCGCCTCAAAATGTAAAAATACATTTGAATGACGTGAAAATGCTCCAAATGGACGATATTGCGCGGATTCACCTGCATTTTTACATTTTGAACGCATAAATTGGCTTATTTACGGCAAACAAACTGTATAATTACATTTTGTTTATGAGGCAGGGACTGGCGTTGCATTGGGCCCTTATAATTTGTTACAATGTATTCCTAACAGCGCTTACTTGAACATGGGCGTAACGACGAAGAGGTGATTTCTATGGCGAGCAAGAAAAGCGACGGCAAGCAATTAGCGCAGAATAAGAAGGCTTCCCATGATTACTTCATCGAAGATACGTACGAAGCGGGAATCGTGCTTATGGGCACGGAGATCAAAGCGCTTCGCATGGGCAAGGCCAATATTGGGGATGCGTTCGCGACGATCCGGAACGGCGAGATATTTATCCATAACATGCACATCAGTCCTTTTGAGCAGGGTAATCGCCATAACCCGACTGATCCGACGCGCGCAAGAAAGCTGCTGCTGCATAAGCAACAGATTCATAAATTACTTGGCCTGTCTAAGCAAGAAGGCTACTCCATTGTGCCACTGAAGATTTATGTACGCAACGGTTATGCTAAGCTGCTCATTGGCTTGGGTAAGGGTAAGAAGCAGTATGACAAGCGCGACACAGCTGCCAAGCGGGACGCACAACGCGACATTCAGCGTGCGCTGCGTGAGAAGCAAAAGGTTGCCCGTTAGATGGTTTTAGAATCGATTCCAGCATCCTCCCTCCTTGCCAGCAAGAAGTTCGGCAGAGCGGGCGTGAATCGTGTTATACTAGGAATGTACAAATGAAGGATGGTTTTAAACGAGTCAAACGTGCAACATGGTTGCATGATGCATTCGTGCTCGATAGATCGTTAGATCCGGGCTTCATGTGCTAATCGGCGTTAAGGAGCCGTTTATGCCGTATTGGGGGCGTTTATGGATTCGACGGGGATAGTACGAGCGCGGGTTGCGGGTAGCAGGGAGTCGTCTGCTTCATCAACGCTAAAGCCTATTAAATGGCAAACAACAAACAAACTACGCTTTCGCAGCTTAATAACCTGTGAGCGTGCTCCTACCTAGCATCGCCCATGTGACTAGACTAGGGGCTAACAAGTAGTGGGATACGCCGTTCGGTCTCCGCCTGGGGTCGACGGAAGAAGATAATCAGGCTGACCCAACGCATAGCCGGTTACGGGGCGCTGCTCGGGTGACATCAAAACTGTGACTACACCCGTAGAAGCCTGTGTGGCGTTGTCTTCGGACAGGGGTTCAAATCCCCTCGCCTCCACCAATATGTAGAACCCCGACCGCATGAGGTCGGGGTTTTTGCTGTTGCAAGCAACGTATGTTTTGAACGATATCGGGCGGGGATGAATTATTGTTTTATCAAATGTACGGATTCTTTAGAGAGTTCACAATGTTGTGAAAATTTTCACATTCATATGAATTAAAGTATGTTATATTAAAGGTGCAAGGAGAAAGCAATACATAGCAACAAGAAGAAGGGAAGGATGTATCATGGCAAATCACATTCAAAAGCGTTTCTGGTTTGAGCGATCTAGTCTTTCTGTGAATCTTAGTTTATCGTGTAAGAAAGAAGTTAAGGTATCTTTTTAAGATAGTATGTGAAAAAAATCACAATAAAATCGGAGATGATTATCATGTTAGCATGGTTAAGAACGAATAAATATGTTGCAATGGTTATGCTCTTCGTTCGTGTCTACCTCGGTTATCAATGGATCGGAGGGGGCTGGCACAAATTAACGGGCGGATTCGATGCCACCGGGTTCTTGACTAACGCGATTAATAACCCGATAGCCAATGCAACGACTCAAAAATTGGTTTATCCGAACTTTGTATACTTCATCGAGCACTTCGCTTTGCCGAATGTAAAGCTCTTTAACTTTATCATCCCAATAGGCGAATTACTCGTAGGCATCGGATTGATTCTCGGGGGATTGACGGCTGCGGCAGCCTTCTTCGGACTCTTAATGAACTTCATGTTCATGTTCGCTGGCACGCTAAACACTAACCCATGGCTTGTTCTTCTCGGAGGAATCGTACTCTTTGCAGGCACCAACGCAGGACGGTATGGATTGGATTATTACCTGCTTCCGCTAATGCGTAAAGTACTCAAATTTAAGAAGCTTGATGGAGACGGAAAAATGACTCCTGCCGGCACTGCAAAAGCCCACTAACTCATACGCATTAAGCAAAAAAACGAACCTCCTCATGCGATCCATACGATGGGGTTCGTTTTTTCATTTCCGCTATAAAATCCGCCCATTCGGCGCATGCTTAGTTTGATGTCGAAAAGTTGCCGGTAAGGTATCAAAAATAAATTAGCCGTTTACCTCTTTAGAGGACTTGCTAAGACAGCCGTTGTAGTATAGCATAGAGGTAGCATAATTATATTTCTAAAAGACTAAGAAGAGGAATAGTAAAGCTTTCCATGCGTCCAGAGAGCTGTTGGTCGTTGCGAAACAGTCGCGGAAGAAGCTTGAACTCGCCTTGGAGTTGCTCGCTGAACAAGTCAGTAGGCGGAGCCGGATTCCTGACCGTTATCATCAGGAGGTATGAGATTTGCCGCTGCTTGCAGCCTGCGAATTTCTATCTGTAGAGTGCATGCCGTAACAAGCATGAATTTCGGAGTGGTACCGCGTAAGATGTTCAAAGTCTTTCGTCTCTGTTAAGGAGACGAGAGGCTTTTTTTGTTTATTTTATAATTTACACAATAATGACCATAAGGAAGGGAAGACCACCGATGAAAAATGTTGAGAAATACGCCAGAGGATATTATATGCCGCCGCAAACCAGCCTGAAATGGACGCAAAAAGAATATGTCACTGAGGCGCCTATCTGGTGCAGTGTTGACCTTCGTGATGGCAATCAGGCGCTGATTGTGCCGATGAATCTGGAAGAGAAGCTGGAATACTTTAAAGTTCTCGTCGACATTGGCTTCAAGGAAATTGAGGTCGGGTTTCCGGCTGCGTCGGAGACGGAATTCACCTTCCTGCGCACGCTGATTGAACAAAATTTGATTCCGGACGACGTAACGATCCAAGTACTGACGCAATCACGGGAGCATATTATTCGCAAGACGTTTGACTCCTTGAAAGGCGCTCACAAAGCGGTTGTTCATCTGTACAACTCGACTTCGCTGGCACAGCGGGAGCAGGTATTCCGCAAGTCTAAAGAAGAAATTATCGAAATCGCCGTAACCGGCGCGAAGCTGGTGAAGCAATGTGCAGAGGAAACGGAAGGCAACTTCCAATTTGAGTATTCACCAGAAAGCTTCACGGGTACGGAAATCGAATTTGCGCTCGAGATTTGCAACAAAGTACTGGATGTTTGGCAGCCAACTGCGGAGAATCCGGTGATCATTAACCTGCCGGCAACCGTATCCATGTCGATGCCGCATGTGTACGCTAGTCAGATTGAATATATGAGCGAGAACCTGAGCTATCGCGACAATGTCATTCTGTCGGTGCATCCGCATAACGACCGGGGCACAGGCGTGGCTGATGCCGAGTTAGGCATGCTGGCCGGTGCGCAGCGCGTAGAGGGTACGCTGTTCGGCAACGGTGAGCGCACGGGCAATGTTGATGTTGTTACGCTTGCTCTGAACATGTATTCGCACGGGGTTGATCCGAAGCTGAATTTCGACAATCTGCCGGAGATTCTGGCCGTGTACGAGCGGTTGACGAAGATGCGCGTAAGCGAGCGTCATCCGTACGGCGGCGAGCTTGTCTTCACAGCTTTCTCTGGTTCTCACCAAGATGCAATTGCCAAAGGTATGAAATGGCGTGAGGAAGAAGACCGTCAGCATTGGTCCGTTCCGTATTTGCTAATTGATCCGAAAGATATCGGAAGACAATATGAAGGTGATATTATCCGCATCAATAGCCAATCCGGCAAAGGCGGTATTGGTTACGTGCTGCATCAGAAATACGGCCTTGACCTTCCGGCGAAAATGCGCGAGCATTTCGGTTATGTTGTGAAGAACGTATCCGATCATCAGCAAAAAGAGCTGATGGCGGAAGAGATTTACGACATTTTCAAGAATGAATACGTTAACCTGCGCACGCCTGTAGAGTTCGTAAAGTATCGGATCAAGGAAGACGATAATGAGTTCGAAACGATCGTGACTATTCGCGTCAACGGCGAGGCGAAAGAAATTGTGGGTAACGGCAACGGCAGGCTGGATGCCATCAGCAATGCGTTGCAAACCGAGCTGGGCTTCGATTATTCAGACTTATTGTATACAGAGCATGCGCTTGAGACGGGTTCGAAATCGCAAGCCGTATCCTATATCGGCATTAAAGCGACGAACGGAACGTCCTATTGGGGCTGCGGCATCGATGCGGACATCATGGTGTCCTCTGTCAAAGCGTTGTTTAGCGCTGTGAATCATCTGATCGCCGAGTAAGCTAATTTACAAACAACACTAATCAAAGCACTCTGGCGGATTGTGGATTTGTACAATCCCGGTTCGCCTCCACGGATATGAAAACCCCCGACCACATTGGTCGGGGGTTTTGCTTTTCAACGATAACTGGAGCAGCGTTTATTGACTAGCTTCTTGTCTGAAAGGGTATCATGTTCAATTGAAAGCTTTTCCTGCGTGGTGTTTTATTTTTGGACAACTTTCCGTCAAATTTTTTACAGAATAAACTGATTTTTTAGTTGTTATGTTACTTAATATCTGTTAGCCTTAACTTAAGTAACATTATTCGGAGGGGTTCTCTGTGCAATTTGTTAATCCAATTCGGGACGTCAAAACCATACAAGCGATGAAAGAGGAGTTGAGAAAACACTCTGTAAGAGATTTGCTGCTGTTTGTATTGGGAATTAACACCGGGATTAGTCTTCTTGATTTGCTCAATCTTACTGTACAGGACGTTTGGGATGGCCAGAATGCTAAGCCTTTTCTTTATCTCAAGGATGAAAGGACAGGAGAAGAGAAGGCTTATTACCTAAACAGCAAGGTCAAGGAGATCCTAATCGAATATTTATCAAATATGGATTGGAAATCAGAGGATTATTTATTCAAATCCAAAAAGGATTGTCGTCCGATTACCCGTCAGCAGGCGTATCGAATTATTAACCACTCAGCAAGGGAGGTAGGCATATCAGAGAAAATCGGCACCCATACGCTGAGAAAGACGTTTGGTTACCATGCGTACTACAGGGGGGTTGCGATCTCCATCTTAAAGTCGATTTTGCATCATCATTCCACGGCAGAAACGTTAAAGTATCTGGGAATCGACAAGGCGGAGAAGAGAACCGTTAAAGTGGATGTAAATTTATAAATGATTGTGTTTGAAAAAGAAAAAATCTCCACATTAAACATGTGGAGAAGGATAGTTGCTTTGTATTCTTTTATTTAACAGAATCGTCTAGATTCATCGCTGCATGAATATCTACATTTGTTAATTCCGTAACAATCCCGTCAATAACTTGAACGTGCAAAGTTGCAGCATCTTTCATAAACCGGAAAATTCCGTTATCGAAATCGGTATCGACTTCTTTAAAGAAGATGCCTTCAAAATCGATTTGCTTCTCATGATTGAAGCTTAGCTTGTATTTCTCCCCATCTTTAATCAAATAGGCTCGAATTCCTTTTTCATAAAGACCTTCCTCATCCCGAATATAACGGGCAACGGAAACAATATGCAGGTCGACAAATGGGATCTCGCGTACTAAGGAATTAATGATAGATCCCTTCGTAATTTGTTCCCATCGGCTGTGTGCCGTCTGACCAAGAATGATCTGTGTAATGTTGTTATCTCTGGCCACTTCTGCAATGACCTTATATACAGGGCGGCTTTCATTGTCCTTCATAACAAACTGGGCCGTAGCATGTGCGTGGGCATATTCTTTCCATTGTTCGATATAGAACAATTTCTCGGCATCCAATTCGTCAAATGGCTTCGGATCAATGGTCAGTATATAAAGCGGAGCTTTCATCAGATTAGCGATTGCACAGCCACGTTTGATTAATCTTTCACTATTGGGACCATAATAAACGCAAACAAGAATGCTCTCATTATATACGCTGTTATTCATTTTAAGTATTTCACCTCAATGCTAGTAGTTGGACTCGCTTAAACTATGTAAGACTATAGTTGATGTTACGTAAAGAGTCAATACGCAGATAAGGAAGCTGCAGATAAAGAAGCAGAATTCTTAAACAAGGAGGAGTGCGCTTCACTATGTTCTATACCTTTATTTTTCTCCCGTTGATTAGTGCATTGTTTGTTCCTTTACTATATAAATATTTCAACCGCTTGGTGCATACGGGATGGTTCGTTTTAGTTGTACCTCTAACTATTTTTATCTATTTGCTGCAGTATATACCTGGCGTAGCGGCTGGCGGTACCTATAAATACACCTTATCTTGGATTCCTTCTCTTGATATGAATATTGTTTCGTACGTGGATGGGCTTAGTCTGTTATTCGGTCTGCTCATCAGCGGTGTCGGTGCACTGGTCATTGTTTATTCGATATTCTACATGTCTAAGATTCGAGAGGCGCTCCATAATTTCTATATTTATTTGCTAATGTTCATGGGCGCCATGCTGGGATTAGTATTCTCAGATCATCTCTTGGTCCTGTACGGGTTCTGGGAGTTAACCAGCGTTTCTTCCTTCCTGCTGATATCCTATTGGTACGAACGAAAGAGCTCTCGCCAAGGCGCCTTAAAGGCGCTGTTAATTACAGTCCTTGGCGGATTCGGCATGTTAGCCGGATTCATCATGATGATCATGATGGCGGATACGTACAGCATTCGTGAAATGCTCGCTAACCTGGATGTTCTCCAGAATCATGCGTTGTTTATTCCTGCTATGCTTTGCGTTTTGTTAGGTGCATTTACCAAATCAGCGCAATTTCCATTTGGCATTTGGCTGCCGGACGCAATGGAAGCGCCAACTCCGGTGAGCAGCTATCTCCACTCGGCTACGATGGTCAAGGCTGGCATTTATTTGGTGGCTCGCATGACTCCGATTTTTGGGGGCAGCTCTGTATGGTTCTGGCTGGTAGCTGGAATAGGGATCATTACGCTGCTGTATGGCTCGTTGACTGCGCTCAGACAGACGGATCTAAAAGCGATGTTAGCTTATTCTACGATTAGTCAATTGGGCTTGATTATGTGTTTGCTAGGGGTCGGTTCTTTAGCCGTCTACTTTGGAGCCAGCGACAGCGGCACCGTCTTTGGGGTAGCCGGATTTGCGGCCTTATTCCATTTGTTTAATCACTCTACCTTTAAAGGAAGCTTGTTCATGGTTGTCGGTATTATTGACCATGAGACAGGCCGGCGGGATATTCGCTACTTAGGCGGTTTGATGCAAGTGATGCCAATCACGTTCACGATCGCTTTGGTTGGCGGATTATCCATGGCGGGATTGCCGCCGTTTAATGGTTTTCTAAGTAAGGAAATGTTCTTTGCGGCAGTGAATGAGGTATCTCAGGCGGGGATTTTCGGTTTGAGCAAGATTGGACTACTGTTCCCGATCATTGCTTGGGTAGCCAGCATATTTACTTTCGTCTACTGCATGATTTTTATATTCAAAACCTTTGGCGGACAATATCGTCCTGAAAAATTGACGCGAAAAGTGCATGAAGCGCCTTGGGGCATGTTGTTTTCTCCAATCCTTCTAGGCTTACTCGTTCTATTCATTTTCTTCTTCCCGAATGTATTGGGCAAATATATTCTTACCCCGGCATTAACTGCCATGCTGCCGATGACGCCGATGTCTTCCTATGACTTGAAGATTAGTGCATGGCATGGGCTAAATCTAGAACTCGTGATGACGATCGGTGTTATTGTTGTCGGTCTCCTTCTCTTCAAATCATCGAAGCGATGGGTTCAGGCCATGCGCAATTATCCGCAAGGATTGACGTTGAACCATTGGTACAATAAGGGCTTATCCGGTACGGAGAGGTTCTCGACATCCTTAACGAATGGATATATGACAGGCTCGCTGAGGCATTACCTGATCTACACATTTACATTCTTCGTCATAGTATTGATAAGCTCGCTTTTGCTGCTGTATGGTATCCGGTTCGATTTCTCCAATGATGCAGCTATCAGCATTTTTGATGTAGGACTTGTGCTCGGAATGGTAATTGCCGCTGGTACGGTCTTACTGGCGGGCAATCGAATTGTAGCTATCGTAGCACTTGGCGCGTTAGGTTATATGGTTGCGATGTTCTTCGTGATCTTTAGAGCTCCAGACCTTGCACTGACGCAAATGGTGGTGGAGACCGTGAGTACGCTGCTATTCCTTCTGTGCTTCTACCATTTGCCGAAGCTGAAGAAACAGATTGAACGTGTTCCTTTCAAACTGACGAACCTGATTATATCCCTCGCGATGGGTTTAACGGTGACACTGCTCGCGTTGTCCGCCAACGGGCATAAATTGTTTGAACCGATTACCTCGTTTTTTGAAAATTCCTACAAGCTGGCAGGCGCCAAAAATATTGTCAACGCTATACTAGTGGACTTCCGCGGCTTCGATACGATGCTTGAAATATCCGTGTTGGCCGTTGCAGGGCTAGGTGTATATATACTGGTTCACCAGCGTTCCAAAGGGAGGGAACAACATGAAAACGAATGATGTGATACTGAAAAGCGTAACCCGAGTAGCTGCCGTGATCATATTGACCTTTTCGATCTATTTATTTATGAACGGTCATCATCATCCGGGAGGGGGATTCATTGGGGGACTGAGCATGTCATCAGCTATTGTCCTGCTGTATCTTTCTTTCGGAGTCGATAAGGTCAGGGAAAATATACGAGTTGATTTCAAAAAGCTTGCGGCGATTGGCGTGCTGATTGCGATTGGCACCGGAATGTCGGGCGTCATATTTGGCAAACCTTTTTTAACCCAGACCTTCGGCTATTATGATTTGCCGATCTTCGGGAATACCGAGCTCGCATCTGCTCTGATTTTTGATACCGGAGTCGCTCTCGCTGTCATAGGCACCGCAGTCAATATTATTCTAAGCATAAGTGAGGATCGTTAATATGGAGACATTAATGGTCATACTCGTCGGTATTCTAATATCCATTGGAACTTATTTGATTCTATCTAAGCAGCTGCTGCGGATTGTGCTCGGAGCATCGATCGTAGGTCATTCCGTCAATTTGTTGATCATTACTTCCGGCGGGCTGAAGAAGGGGAGCGCCCCGCTGCTGGGAGAGAAGGCCGCAGGCTTTGCGGACGCGATTCCTCAAGCCTTGATATTAACTGCGATCGTCATTAACTTTGCCGTGACAGCAGTAGTACTCGTTCTAAGTTACCGTGCCTATAAAAGCTTTGGGACGGATGACATGGAGCAATTAAGGGGAAATGAGAATGAATAATTTGTTGATCGCACCAGTTATCATTCCTTTGTTGACTGGTATGGTTCTTATTATATTCCAGAAAAATATTATGCTTCAGCGGATTCTTAGCCTGGTTGCCTTGTTAGCCACTGGTGTTATTGCCGTTCTATTGATGAATCGGATCAAAGACGGCGGTATTCAGTCGATACAGCTGGGCGGCTGGGAAGCGCCTTTCGGCATTAGCTTCGTAGGTGACATGTTTAGCGCCTTGCTGCTCTTGGCTACTTCAATTGTCGCGATAGGCTGTCTAATCTACGCCTTTTCTTCCATTGGCCGAAAACAAGAAAAACTATATTTCTATCCACTATTTTTGTTTTTGATTACAGGTGTCAATGGTTCGTTCTTAACAGGGGATTTGTTCAATTTATATGTATTTTTTGAATTGTTTCTGGTTGCATCCTATGTACTGATCGCACTGGGGGGAACACAGAGGCAGCTTCGCGAGTCGCTGAAGTATATTTTCACAAATATTATTGCTTCGGCGTTCTTCTTGATCGGCATTGCCTATTTATACTCGATGACGGGCACATTGAACCTCGCCCATTTATCGCTGCGGATCGCAGAGATCGGCCAGGATGGGTTAATTACGACCGTCGCCTTGTTGTTCCTGATTGTTTTTGCCATGAAGGCGGGCTTGCTGCTCTTTTTCTGGCTGCCAGGCTCCTATAGCGTACCGCCAACAGCAATTGCCGCTATTTTCGCCGCGTTGCTCACTAAGGTAGGGATCTACGCGATTTTCAGAATGTTTACACTCATCTTTTATCATGAACCGCAGATTACCCATCTGTTTATCGGGATACTAGCCGCAATTACGATGATTTTAGGCGGACTCGGTGCGATCGGTTTTTGGGATTTGAGAAAAATCTTAACCTACAATGTGATTATAAGTGTCGGATTTATTATGGCTGGACTCGTTTCTTTTACAACAACCGGCATAGCGGGTTCCATTTATTATTTAATTCACGACATCCTGATCAAGGCGCTTATATTCATAATTGGGGGAACGATTGTTCATCTGACAGGTACAAGCGATTTGAGGAAAATTAGCGGCTTGATTCGTCTTCACCCTCAATTAGGCTGGATGTTCTTCCTTGCAGCTTTGTCTATGGTGGGGATTCCGCCGTTAAGCGGTTTCCTTGGTAAAGTATTTACGACGCAAGGTGTCTTTGAATCCGGTTATTATTGGCTTGGAGCAATCGGGCTGCTGGCCAGCTTGTTCATCCTGTATTCGATGATTAAATTGTTTATGAACGCTTTCTGGGGCGAAACGATTCTAAGCGAAGATGAGGAGAAGGGGACGACGAAAGGCTTGTTGTTTCCGATCGCTTTGTTGACGGTGGCTAGTGTTGCTATGGGAATCGGCGCTGAGGCGATAACAGGTTACGTAGACCAAGCTGCGGAACAATTGTTGAATCCAAGCTTATATATTCAGGCCGTGTTTGAATAAAGGGGGAAACAGCCATGCCCGTTCAGGTGCTACTCAACATATTCATCGCCTACTTGTGGATGTTTCTGCAAGAGGAGATGAGCATATTAAACTTTATCAGCGGTTATCTTGTTGGTCTGTTTATTTTAATGTGCATCCGCCGATTTTTTAAAACACCGTTTTATCTATTTACGCTAATCGCAGTCGGCAAGCTATTCATTCTATTTATTCATGAGCTGAATATTTCTGCGATGATGGTCGTGAAGCAAGTACTCCGTCCTAAAATCGATGTGAAGCCAGGAATTTTCAAGGTCGAAACCGATTTGGAGGGAGATCTGGAAATTACGCTCCTATCCTTATTAATTTGCTTAACGCCAGGTTCGGTCATTATGGAGGTAAGCCCCGATTCAAAGGTGCTGTACATTCACGGTCTGAACATGCCCGAATCCAAGGATTCTGTATTAAAATCTAAATCTGTGTTTGAAAAAGCGATAAAGGATGTGACGAGAAAATGATATTTAAGACGGTGCTGGTCATTGCATTATGTATTCTAGCGCTGGCCATACTAGCCAATTTATATCGGATTATTAAAGGGCCATCCAGTGCAGACCGCGTTCAAGCGTTGGATTCCATCGGTATTAACTTGATCGCCAGTACTGCCGTATTCTCCGTGCTGCTGCACACGCATGCCTTTTTTGACCTCATATTGCTGATCGGGATTCTTTCATTTATCGGAACCGTCGCCTTTGCCAGATTTATTGAAAGAGGTGTTGTTATTGAACGCAAGCGATGAAATAGGTGAAGTAGTCGGAGCCGTCCTCATTCTCATCGGAGCTATTTTCAGCCTTATCAGCGCGATTGGGATTGTACGGTTGCCCGATGTGTACACAAGATCTCATGCAGCATCTAAAAGTTCTACGCTTGGCGTACTGTGCGCTTTGCTTGGAACCTTGCTGTATTTCATCATATCCGACGGTTTCTTCAGCATCCGCCTCATCTTGGGAATCTTCTTTGTATTTCTGACAGCTCCAGTAGCCGCCCACGTGATCACTCGGGCCGCTTACCGTGATAAGGTGCCGTTAGCCGAGCAGAGCGTCCAAGATGAATTGAAGGACTATTATAGGGAGAATGAAATTGTTGAAGTGGAGGTAGAGGATAAGGCCGAAGCCGTTAATTATCAGACGAAATGAAGACGTAACTCAGGCGAATTGTGGTTTTGCACAGCCACGGTTCGCCTCCACAATATATAGAACCCCAACCTCATTCGGTTGGGGTTTTTTAATTTGGAATGATACCCGGAGCAGCCTACAACTTGAATTTCTGCACCGCTTCTTCCAGGCCGGTCGTTCTGGTCTCAAGCTGCTTGGACGTATCGGCAATGCGCTTCGTGGCCTTTAACTGATTGGCCGTCATCGATTGAATCGCTGTTGCGTTTTCTGCAGCCATGATGGAGATTTGAGAAATTTGCTCGACGGACGCGGCGACTTCTTCGGAGCCAGCCGACATCTCCTGGGCAGCCGCCGTTATATCTTGAATCTGGCCGTTGACGATCAGGAACCGATCAGCCGTATGGTTGAACAGTGATTCCACTTGATTGAAAAGCTCTGTGCTTTTCGCCATCTCCTCGCTTTCCTTCAGCATCCAGGCTCCGATCTGTGTGGATTCCTGCTCAATTTGCTGCAGAAGCGAAGTAATATGGGCCGCGGAAACCGAAGAAGCTTCTGCTAGCTTGCGCACTTCGCCGGCAACGACGGCAAAACCCGAACCCTGCTCGCCTGCTCTAGCCGCTTCAATTGAAGCATTAAGCGCAAGCAGCTTGGTGAGGTCGGCAATGCTGGAAATGGATTGGAGGACAGGCTCGATCTCTAACATGTACGTATTCAGCGCCTGTACGGAGGTTGTTGTCTGCTGGACGACATGGGACATGAGAGCGACTTGCTCCTTCAATCCATGGATGGAGCTGCGTCCGTGCTCCACTGTATCCAAGGCTTCGCCGGAGGCATGGGATACGTCGGCAGAAGCCTCGGACACCCGCCCGATGGCAAGCGTAATTTCCTCCATAGATTTGGCGCTATCTTCGGATGCGATACGTTGGTGTTGTGCTCCATTTGCC
Organism: Paenibacillus radicis (ex Gao et al. 2016); assembly: GCF_014641555.1. Taxonomy (GTDB): domain Bacteria; phylum Bacillota; class Bacilli; order Paenibacillales; family Paenibacillaceae; genus Pristimantibacillus; species Pristimantibacillus radicis. The sequence continues at coordinate 631,132 of NZ_BMHY01000003.1, read as the reverse complement.
AGTTCCGTCATGGATTGCTCGAGCTGCTGATTTAAGGCGACCAGTTGGTTGACCTCCAAGCTGAACTGCTCGGTGGAATGGACGAGATCATCCGTTGTCTCCGTAATATTGCCAAGGACATCTCCAAGGGTGCCTCCGAGTCGCTCTAACATCTTGTTCATAGCGGAGTATGCCTGTCCGATTTCATCGCCAGACTTCACGTTCTTGGACAGCAGAAGCGCCTTCGCCTCTGCAAGATCGCCGCTAGCGATTGCTTCGGCACTGCCTACGATAAGACGCAAAGGCCTCAGAGAACGGGACATGAACCACGAGATCAGAATAAAGATAAGCAAGGTTAAACTTCCCATCAGGATGAATAAGGGGATGCTTTCCTTCATGACTTTCTGATGTATCGTGGTCGCAACGGATACACTGGTATCGATTCCTAGCACTCCGATAATCGTGCCATCCGAGTCGCGAAGAGGCACGTAGGAAGAAATATAATCCCCGTACACGGGGTTTTGGATTACGTCGGTCTTCGACGATTTCCCGCTCAGCAATGCACGAATAGATGCGTGGGGTACATCGGTCAATTCCCCGATCGGCGATGCGGAATCCGATTCTTTTGGCTGGCCGTCAATGAGCAGAATAGGTTTCTCTTCGTCATCGATCATAAAAGTGTACACATACTGCGCGCCGATCTGCGAGCGGAATTGATCCATCTCTGCGCGAATGCTCCAGTATAGATCATTCTCTTTAGGATCTTTCAGGAATTGTTTGTAGGCGTTCAAGTCGAATCGTTGCGCATAGGCTTCGGCTATGTGAATGCTGAAGTTGCCGATCGTTTCATTGCTAGCCTTTTTGGTGTTCTGGATTTGCATGTAAATAAGAGTGGAGGACAAGATGATGAGCAGTACTAGAATACTAATGGATAATTTTACTGCTAGACGGTTTTTAAGTTTTAACATGAAGCGGTTCCTCTCCCTAGGTGCCCTAGATCCTGAATGTCAATCGACGCTAACTTCAGATGCTGTTCGATATTATTCTCCATATTCCTGCAATTTCCTTTGTTAGCTGTCGACAAATATTCTCAACTGTTCGATTCGCGACCAGTAAGAGGGGAATTGTTGCATAATGTAGCCATTGCCTGACTCTTGTTCGACTAGTTAATATAGGGATAGACAATTAGAGAAAGCAGGGTGATTGGCATCAAGCTGAGCCAGATTGAGGATAGGATCGATCTGATAATTCTTGAGCGAGGGGAAGCCTATCGGGAAAACGGCCATATCCTTTCTATAAAAGAAGTCAAGCCGCGGGTTTATGAAGCCGAAGTTGAGGGAACTGAGCTCTACGATGTGGAGATTCAGCTTGATTCACGTGGTGAAGTTAATCATACACTGTGCGAATGCCCTTATGATAAAGGCCCTATATGCAAGCATGCAGCAGCTGTGCTTTTGGAAATCAGAGACGAATTTTTCAATAAAGAAAAGGCTCAGTCTTTCCCTAAAAACAAGCCTGTTTCTAAAAAGACTATCGCTGACCAACTGTCTAATCTCAGTAAGGATGAGTTGATCACGATGCTCGTTCATTTTTCTGATGAAATTAAGGAAGTAAAGCAAGCACTCTCTTTAAAATTTATAGATGCCGATAGTAAAGAAGGATTAAATCAGTATAAAAAAGTCATTCGTGCATCTATTAAGCAATACTCTGACCGTCATGGGTTTGTTCCTTATCGTAATGTTTACCCCTCTATAGCGGGTGCAAGTAAAATATTGGAGAAGGCAGAGGAGCAGCTAGAAAGCCGACATCATCTTCGTGCGGCTGAAATTAGCTTTTGTGTTATGCATGAGATGGTAAATCTGTTGCAGTCATGTGATGATTCTGATGGATATGTAGGCGATTTAATTAAGGAATGCTTGAACGCTATACATCTTGCAGCTAGCCAAATTGGCTCTGCCAAGGATAGCCCCGCTCTGTTTCAGCTGCTCCTAAAAGAAGTGCTTCATGAAGGCTTAGAGGGTTGGAATGAGTGGCAGTTGTCCCTTATGGAAAGTGCCACTTGCTTAATAACTAACGTTGCGGAAAAGGATTCGTGGTTTAAACTGCTTGAAAGATTGGAGAGTCATGAAAGAAACCAATCCTCATACAGCTCCTATTTTACCGAGGAAGCAGCCAAGCTTCGATATCAAGTCATTGAAAGGCTTGAAGGCGACAGCCAAGCCTTATCGTTTTTACAAGATCATCTCCACATTACGGCTTTTCGCAAAATGGCAATTGAGACCGCAATCAAAAATCTCCAATTTGACAAAGCGCTGGAGCTGGTCGAGCAAGGAGAACGACAAGATACGAGTAAAGGTTATAGGGGTCTTGTTAATGAGTGGAAAAGATACCGCTATGAAATCTATGAGCTTACTCATCAAGTAGGGCACCAAATCGAGCTTGCAAAGGAATTTGTACGATCGGGTGAGCATAGCTATTACTTGCGGTTAAAAGAATTATATAGCAAGGATGAATGGGAAGCAGGCTACGAGGGGCTATTAGATGAACTAGAACATAATAGTGATAGTGATTGGGCTACTTCCTCCTTATACACTCGTATTCTTGTGGAAGAAAATCAGACGCTGAGACTGTTGAAATATGTTGATAAGCGCAAACAAACCTTAATCCATTACTACCCTCATCTGATCAGTGAGCATGCAGAGGAAGTTTTTCTATTGTTTACGCAGTTCATATCGGAGGAAACCGCTCAAGCTTCTAATCGAAATCAATATCGTAAAGTATGTGGTATTATTCGTCACCTCATCAAGGCAGGCGGAGGAGAGCATGCGAAAAGAATCATTGAGCAGTTGTGCGTCACTTATCAAAATAGGCCTGCTCTCATAGACGAGCTGCAAAAAATTAAACGGATTTAAAACTTCTCCAGACCGCTCCCAACGATAAAACTACAAGAACAGAAGCAATATCGTCAGAAGGTAGTAGCTTCTACGTTAACAATAGGGGTTAACTGTCCCCTCTCTAAACAATCCCAGCATCACGTGTCGGTGAGTTGTGGTTTTATACAGTCACTCTTCATCTTTACCAATATGTAGAACCTCAACCGCATATGGTTGGGGTTTTAATTTGGAAAAAATAGAAGCCGCCTCAGCCCGAAGGAAAACATTACGATTCTACGCTTGAAGATAGTTCGTGCTACAATCAATACAGGATTTAGGTAGCGTGAAATCGATATACTAGGGTGGTGAGCTTCCTTGTTTTACAAGAAACAGAATGCTGGAAACCATATTTATGCTTCCCTTGAAGGCATGTGCTTTAAGGTTAGAGAGATGAAGCACATAAATAGAAAAAACAGTTCAAATGAGTGGGAGCTAAGAGTTCAGTTTCTTAAATCCTATATGATGATAGTCGTCGCGAGCGGTCAGGGCTGGCTAACGATTGATGGACGTTTTGTCGAGCTGCGTGAAGGCAGGACTTATATTTGTTCGCCTGGACAGCTTGTAGAAGGTTTCCTCCAGTCTTTTGATGAGCGCGGTTTTTATGAATTGCGTTTTGATGTCATTGTTGATGAGGGAGTAACTGGTGACTACACAGATATTGTGAGACAAGAGGAGCATTTTCCTGTAAAGGGAGAGGTCGTTGCATCATCGCCAGTATCCATAATCGTATTATGTGAACGGATTGCGGATCATCTGCAAAGAGATTTGCTTCAACGATTTCGAGGACAAATTTATTTTCAAGAGCTGTTGTACACGATTTTGGCAGATGCACTGCTGCTGAAGGAACGTGATTCGGAAGCCGCGCTTGAGAATACAAAGAGCTATATTGAAGAGTACTATCAGTTGGATTTGAAGATTGAGCACTTGGCCAAGGTTGCGGGAATGAGCGAAAGACATTTTATGAGGCTGTTCAAAAAAAGATATGGTTGCAGCGCGATTGAATATTTGACCATTTACCGAATTAGTCAGGCACAGCAGCTTATTCGCTCAGGCGGGCACTATCGGCTCAAGGATATTGCAAGGCATGTTGGTTACAATGATGATGCCTACTTCAGACGGAAGTTCACACAGGTGTCAGGCATTCCTCCAGCAGCGTTTATGAGAAATTGCAAGCTAAAAATCGTCGCCTATCATCCAGCGATTATCGGGCAATTGCTCGCGCTGAAGGTTATACCTTGCGCTGCACCCTCCGACCATCCATGGACCGATTATTATAATAGAAAGTTTGAAAAGAATAACGTTCTGCCCTTAAGCACGGATACATCGCTAAAACTAACAGAGCTTGAGCTTGCGGCTCCCGATTTCATTGTTGGCTTGGATAATCTGACAACTGTGGAGGAGGAAGCAAGTCTTCGGGATATTGCGCCTGTTTTATTGCTTCCTGGGGAGGGAATGGATTGGCGCAGTCATTTGACCCTTATTGCCCAGTTTCTGAATAAAAAAGGCGCAGCGGATGCTTGGCTCGAGCATTACGAACGGAGGGTTCGTTTTGTAGCTGAGCAGATTACACCGGACATCTATGGGGACCGCCTTCTTGTACTGAGAATTAACGAAGCAGGCTTAGAAATGATGGGGAACAGAAGCGTCAGAACTGTATTTTACGATGATTTACGCTTGCAGCCAGCAGCCGGTGTCGAAGATACCGAGAAGAATCGGCAGGTTACGATTGCTCAGGCGGCTGAATTTAATGCCGACCGGTTATTACTGTTTATAGATGAGAACGCTCATCCCAGCATAAGCAAGCAAACACTTATGCGATCGGAGCAATGGCGTGTTATCCCAGCCGTTCGAAATGGTCGTGTGGATGTCCTGCCAGTCTATCCATGGACTGAGTATACGGCATTTACCAATGAGCTTATGTTGGACGAATTGCTGAAGTTATGGCGGTATCGTACCTGAAACAAAGTCGTTTTCATCAGTATTACCTCATAAAGAAATGAACTATACTACTAACTAGTGATAATGATAATCAACATCTATTGAATGTGTTCAATAGATGTTTTCATTACAAATAGTTGTAGGGGGATTAGTGAATGAGACACAAGTGGAAGATCGGTTTAATTATTATGGTGTTATTGCTGGTAGGAACAGCATGTGGTGCTGTTAACAATAAGGGAGAAGGTACTGCTCCTGGATCAGAAACACCTGCTTCGTCGTCAAACGCGACGGATCCTACAGCAAGTCCTTCCAGTCCAACGACGAGAATTGTGAAGAGTGAAAAGGGAGAGATTGAAATTCCAGCCGAGCCTAAGCGGGTGATTGGACTTTCTGTTGTCTATCCCGAATTTTTGTACGCGCTGGGTGTAACTCCGGTTGCTGTGCAAAATTATCATGAGGAGTTTCAGAGTTATCTGGAACAGCCGTTTAAAGATACGATAAAAATGGGAATTGCAAAAACACCAAATTTCGAAATGATTTTGGATAGTGAGCCGGATTTGATTCTTGCCCCTGCGTGGTGGTCTGAGAAGGATTATGATCAGCTGTCCGCAATTGCACCAACCGTGCTTCTGCCGCAGCGTGATGACTGGAGAGATGAACTTCGAGATATTGGCGAGGTTCTGGGTAAACAGGATGCAGCTAAGAAGGTTATTGAAGACTTGAAAAATAAAGAAGCGAAAGCGAAAGCGCGGCTTGACGAACTGGTCAAGGATGAGACTGTGCTGTATTTGCGGATAATGGACAATGGCATCATTATTAATGGTCCGAATATTGACCGAGGTAATTTTATTCATAATCAATTGGGTCTGAAGCCCGTCGAAAATTACCCGCAGAATGAGTCTACGCTGACCGTTTCGTTGGAAGTGCTTCCGGAGTATGATGCGGACCATATCATTGTACAGCTTGATGATGAGACGAAGGCTGAGCTGCAGGATAAATATGCTCACATACTGAATAGCTCATTGTGGAAAAACATGAAAGCGGTCAAAGCAAATCACGTTTACATGGTTGGAGGCAAAGAATGGTTTAATCTGGGTATGGCTCCGCTTGCCGATAGTTATGCCATAGATGAGGTTGTTTCCATATTCGAAAACAAACAACAATAGTCGGAATCGGCCAGCAAAAGGAGATTACTGATTATGAACAAAGATGAGCTTTACGATGTCACAATCATTGGTGGCGGACCGGCTGGCATGTATGCCGCATTTTACGGTGGCATGCGCAACATGAAGATTAAGCTGATAGAGGGAGCAGGTGAATTGGGCGGATTTCTGCATACCTACTCGGAAAAAACGATTTGGGATGTAGGGGGCATTCCCCCCATTCGCTGCGATAAGCTGATTTCATGGCTCGCCGGGCAAGCTTTAACCTTTGAACCGACACTCGTGTTTAATCAGCGAGTAGACGACTTGCAGCGTCAGGCAGACGGGACGTTCATTTTAAGGACGAATACAGGACAACAGCATTATACTAGAACGGTTATTATAGCTGCTGGACGCGGGATTACAGAGCTGCAGAAGCTGGACATTGAAGGTGCGGATCGGTATGAGCTCACCAACCTTTACTATACGGTTCAGGATTTGAGCAGTTTTCGTAACAAGCATGTACTTATCTCCGGTGGCGGCAACTCGGCAGTGGATTGGGCGCTTGAGCTGGCTGAAGTGGCGGAGCGGGTAACGGTTGTTCATCGCAGCACAGAATTTCGCGCTATGGAACGCAATGTAGCCAGCATACATGAATTGACGAATATCCGAACACCCTATCAAATCATTCAATTGCATGGACAAGGAGAGCAAATTCATCAGGTTACAATTGCTCATATGACGAACAATGTAACCGAGCGGTTGGACGTTGATGCTGTCATCATCAATCATGGCTATAGCGGGAACTACGGATCGCTCTTAAATTGGGGGCTTCGTATTGGTGAGAGTGGGCTGATTGTAAATGAGCAGGCAGAAACGAATGTGGCTGGCATCTTTGGCGCAGGCGATTGTGTCACGCACAAGAGCAAGGTGAGGCTGATTGCCGGTGCATTCAATGATGCGGCTCTGGCCATTAATAGCGCGAAACGTTATCTCGACCCCGAAGCGCCCGGAATGGCGTATGTTTCTTCTCACAACGAGCGGTTTAGAGAGTTGAATAAGAAATTATATAACTAAAGTAAGCTGGTTCCGATAGTCAATCGGAGCCAGCTTACTTCACTTTAACTGATAGATTCGCCCTTGAGCTTTCTCCAATGAACCCATACAATACGGATAGAGTTTGGAAGTATTCATGTTCATCTATTACTATAGATTGGCAGGTGAGTCTGAATGAGTGAAAGATTTTGGTTAGTGGTGCAATATCCTTTGAAAAGTGAAAGAGGCAGCCAGCGCGACCACTGGTTAAAAGATAAAGTAATGGAATACTTGGAACTATCCCTGGCAGATGCTAACTTAGGCTCTGTCGATGGCTTTGATATGGGTAAATGTATTTCTGACCCTAAGAAGTATGCTCTTCATATATTTTGCATCATTACAGAAGAGGAACGGAGCATAGCCTTGGTAAAAAGAGTTTTAAGAGAAAGCAGGCTCGATTATACTCGCATCAAAATTGCTACAATGCCCTATGGGAAGGCGGATGAAACATATACTTTGAAATATGCCTATAAAAAGGGTGTTACCGATTTTTCGCTATAGCATGACCTCCACCAATAGATAGAACCCCAGCCGTATGAGGTTGGGGTTTTTGCAGCATTTTATTACAGAAGTAGAATCCTTAGCTTAGCTGTAAGGTCGCTAGTCCATGCTTTACCCTTTTACTTTTGTTAAAATAAAGGATAATTCGACTTTATAAGCAGGTGTCCAATGATGAACAAAGCTTCAAAGGTTCCGATACATAAGCAGATTGCCGATATTTTTCGGATTCTTGCTTTTTCGTACCGTGAAATATTTATTTTCGAACTTCTGTATAAGGCGCTAACGTTATTTGTTTTTATTCCAGCTATTTCATCCGTATTTCGCGGATTTCTCCACTTAGGCGGGTTTGCCGGCGCTACCAATTACGAGCTGCTGCAATTTGCGATGAGCAAGTATGGCATATTATGCATGCTAATTCTGATTCCTATCGCCACACTGCTGATATTTATAGAGTTCTCAGTTTTAATTATTCTGACGTATTATGGTCACAAAAGGCAGCGTATCGGACTTGTTCAGGCGTTTTTGCAGTCGCTTTCCTATCTTCCGTCCTTGTTTAAATATGGATTTCTAGGGATGGCGATCTATCTGCTGTTGTTTCTACCACTTGGTGGCGGACTTGGCGCTTCGCTGCTGCCGTCTCTGGATATCCCGAATTTTATCTCGGGTGAGCTGGTAAAAACAGGCGGAGGAACACTGCTGCTTATCAGCGTATTGGCGATTATGTTGTTTTTCAATATTCGCTGGACCTTCTTGCTTCATATTGTGGTGATCGAGGGGGTGGCAGGCTTTCGGAAGGCGGCGAGAAAAAGCGCTGCATTCCTGACAAAAAGATATCTCCGCATATCTGTCGTCATGCTGTCGGTCACGTTATTGTATCTGCTCGTTGTCATTTTGCTGATTGTAGGTATTGTAGGAGCTGTTGGTCTTCTATACGCGCTATGGGAGCGGCAGACGGTATTTGCCGGTGTGGTGCGGATCGTCGCTTTGAAGAGCGCCGTATTATCCCTCTATCTGGCGACGCTATTTTCAATGCCGCTTTATATGGCCACGATTACCCGGTTATATATGGTGAAAGCGGACCCGAATCATGCCGTGCTGCAGCTTCCTGAACTAAAGGGCTGGGAGGATCGTTTCACTCTGAAGCTAGGATTGCTGCATAAGCATAAAAAGAAAATAATCGGTCTTGGTTCAATTACCGTTTTTGCAGCGGCACTTGCTCTGCTGCCTGCCATTGATGAAATGCAGATGGCGGATAAAAAAATTGAGATTATGGCCCATCGAGGATACGTTTCTAAGGGGCCGGAGAATACGATTGAAGCTATACAGGGTGCTATTGAGGCGAAGGCGGATTACGCGGAAATCGACATATTAGAAACCAAGGACGGCGACCTTGCCGTTATACATGATACCAATTTGAAGCGTCTGACAGGTACCCATGCACAGGTGTATGACCTGACGATGGATGAATTACGAAAGCTGGAAGTGAAGCAGGGGGATTTCACAGGGCGAATCAGCAGTCTGGCAGAAGTGATGGAGATGGCCAGAGGCAAAATCAAGCTAAACATTGAAATTAAAACACATGGAATGGAAAAAAATCTGGTGGATACCTTTACCCGGATCGTACACGAGAATGATTTTGAAAAAGAATGTGTGGTGCAGTCGCTGGATTATGAGATCGTGCAGCAAGTCAAAGCTTCGGCACCTGAGCTTCAGGTGGGGTATATCGTGTTCGCCGGTGTCCCGGATATGGGGCGGCTTCATGCCGATTTTGTCGTTATGGAAGAATATATGGCCAAAGAATCGGTCATCGCTTCGGCCAAACAGCATCATAAGCCGATTTACGTCTGGACCATAAATAGCACAGACAGCATGGGGCGATTCTTCAGCATGGGTGTCGACGGGATTATAACAGACTACCCCGAGGATGCGATTTCCGTTGAAGAAGAAATTAGAACCGGGCCGCTCTCGGCATTGACCCGGTGGCTTAATCAATTGAGTTTTTGATACCTGAAGAGAAACAGCCCGGTACAACTCCTGTTATGAATTCATGTGTGTTATAGTTTGGAGCTATTGTCGAAATGTTGCTATCGTATTCTGATTTTCTTGGGCTTCCTCATCAACATGGTTATACTGAATGTAATATGGCGGTGAGGAGCTGAGGCGATGGATACAGAGTTATTCGATAAGGTTTACGAGTCTATCGTGAACAGACAGCCAACCTATGATGGTATTTACTATACCGGTGTAAAGACGACAAAGATTGTATGTCGCCCTTCATGCCGAGCCCGTACACCCAAACGAGAAAATATTACGTTATATCCAAATTTAAAGTCTGCAATACGCGACGGCTTTAGACCTTGCAAGCGTTGCAAGCCCGAAACCCCGGGTACATTAAATCCAGATGCCATGCTAGCTGCACAAGTCGATGCGATTATTTCAGCAAATTATACATCAGCGTTAACCTTATCCTCACTGGCAGATCAACTCGCCATTAGCCCGTATCATTTGCAACGTACCTATAAACGTGTTACAGATCGCACACCAATTGAGCGGCTTCATCAAGTAAGGCTAAAGGAAGCGAAATTTCTCCTGGCGGATAGGAAGCTGACCATAAGCGGCATAGCTTTATCTGTTGGTTATAAACATGCTTCACATTTTGCTGTGTGGTTTCGTGAGCAAACGGGTCTATCCCCAACAGCTTATAGAGCTGCTATACAAAGTAATGCTGAGTCAAGGACGGACTAATGAAAGGAAGACAGGCATGAGAAATGAACTAATGTGGACAAGAGTTGAATTCGATCAGAGCAATTGGCTTCTGCTTGCTACGGAAAAAGGCTTATGCCGAATCATATTTCCGCATGAGGGAGTAGCGGATTTCCAAAGCTGGATTAGTCGTATTATCCCTAAGGGAGAGCTAAAGGAAGATCATGAAGCCATTAAGCATACAGGGATTATAGAATGGCTTGAGGGTTATTTTGCAGGGGAGCAATTGTCAATTGAAGGTGTTCAGCTTGATTTAATCGGGACTGACTTTCAGCAGCAAGTATGGGAAGAGCTTGGGAAAATACCTTATGGTGAAACCAGATCCTATGGAGAAATCGCCAGGGCAATAGGCAGGCCGCAGGCTGTTCGGGCGGTTGGCGCAGCGAACGGAGCCAATCCCATTCCTATTCTATTACCTTGTCATAGAGTAATTGGGGCCAATCGGAAGCTAACGGGCTTTAGAGGCGGACTTGAGATGAAGAAAAAATTACTTGCGATTGAAGGCATAACAAATGTTGAAGATGGTGGCTACGATCGATTCTTGTTTTGACATAGCTGTTCCTGCTAAGCCTTACTAACTTGTAAACCTGCTAAACGATTTCTAGCTGCCGATAAAGCAAAAAGCTCTATTCCTAATGGAATGGAGCTTTTTGGTGAGTTCATTTAGAAACATTGAAATTGTTGAATCGACTGCAGGCTTATTCCAGTATAAGCCCAAAACCTGCCGTTCCATTGAAACCCTGCAACCGAGGTGCGTCCTACGAAAACCGGGTAAAACCAGAATTGATTTCGATTCACGAGCCAAACGTACGTATTCCGAAATAAACAGCCGGCTATCGCTCTGGGGTCAACAGCAAAGGGTGTAACCGCAGGCTGCTGAGGGGTGAATGCTGGAGGAGGCGAGCTGGGACCCATGGCTCCCGGCTGTCCCGGTTGTCCGGGCGGCCCAGGCGGTCCTGGTTGTCCGGGCTGCCCTGGAAATCCGGGGAATCCTGGGGAACCTGGGAACCCCGGGGGACCTGAAGGCGGAAAAAATGACATGATCTTGTCACTCCTTATTTGATGGGCTAAAGCATTGTATGTAAGAGCGGAGAAAAGGGAATGGGCGTTTGTAATTTTAATGTGGTTTGCGTATGAGTATCCTGTAGAATACAAAGTTTCTTTGCTATAATTAGGAAGCCAGCGTGATCACTGGTTAAAAGATAAAGTAATGGAATACTTGGACCTGTCTCTATCAGATGCTAATTTAGGCTGTGTGGATGGCTTTGATATGGGTAAAAGCATTGAAGAACGAAGCGGGACAGACCCGGCCTGATGAGGCCGGTCTGTCCTATTCTATGTAAAAGAACATGAATGTATTATTAGGGAAGGGAACTCAAATGAAATAAAGCATCCTTTGGGAGTCTTCTTTAAGCTGAAAATATTTTCATGCGAGAGAATATATTGATTTTTATCTAATTAAATTTTAAAATATGTTAAATTATAAGAGATCATCTATTAAGGAGACACCTATGACTTTTCTGGATACGATCTGGAGTTGGTTAATAAATATACCCTATTTGGGAAGATTTCTAATTGGCGTTTTTGTGCTTGTATCATTAAATGAAATAATAGACAAGATATCTGGCTATAAACCATTACATATGCTTTTTGCTTTTCTGGTAAAAGTGACTTTCTCTCAGAAAATAGATGGTAATCGAAAGAAATACTATGACACATTGGCTACTGAAGAATTTCAAACTTGGCAAATGAACGTAATTAAAAAATTATACGGAGAACAAAATCTAGTCAGTCTGTTCGGCATTTCTTATGTAACTACTGTTTATTCAGCAAGTAGGGGCATATCTAATTCTTATAAAGATATTGGCGAACTTGAGAGTACTAAAATTGAAGAAAATATAATATTAAGTGGTATTAGTAAAAGGTACATTCGGTTAATGGGGAAAACCATAAAGAGACCAGACTTAGCGGGTTTTGTCTTAACAACTATGAAGTTGGATGCTTTTGGTCAGATTAAAGGATTTATAGCTAAAATAGCTACATATAAGCTTAATGTTGCTACAAGCCATGTTTTGGAATTTGAATTATATCTTGCATACAAGAAATATAAAGATAGGTTTTTGAGTTTTTCCAAAGATCAAATGCTTAATCGTTTGAAAATGAGGCAAAACATACATACCTCTCAGCAGGAAGAAGAAATTTTAATAACTGGCAAAGGGAGATACTCCTTATTAGGTGTGCAAATGCTGGTCGTTTATTTGACGAACGATGATGAATATCGTGTCTTGGTTATAAAAAGGTCGGAAGATGTTGCAGCTAGACCAGGATATTTTCAGTTCGTACCTTCTGGTGGGTTTGAGTTTTTTGAAAAAGAGAAAGAAATTAGTGAAATAAACATAGGTAAGAATTTCGATGTAGAATTAGCCTTATACCGAGAAATGGTTGAAGAAATTTTTGGAGAAGTTGAGTTTGAACATAATGGAACGGGAAACCCCGTTGATAATATTTATAAGCATAAAAAGGTTGTTGATGTACGTACTTGGTTAAAGGAAGATCAGGCAAAATTAGAGTTTTTAGGATCGACCGTGGATCTTGTAACTTTAAGACACGAGCTATCATTCTTACTACTGATTAACAATAAACAATTTTCAATGAATTACTTTAAACGGAATCATGAGGCGACTACATTAGTGGAAATGGACATTAAAGATTTAGAAAAGCATTTTGGAATAGGAAAAGAACGCTTGAATCCGACAAGTGCGAGTTTATTGAAACTTGCTTTGGATAGCGGAGCTCTCAAAAAGAAGATTGATCCATCAATAGAAGTTAATGTTGCAGGTTAGTATATTTTTATAGGTGAAGCATGAAGATTGGATTTGAAAGTAAGCAGAATAAATCTCCGTGGTTTCCTTCATTCTCAAAAAAATCCACAGCCAATAAGGCTGTGGATTTTCAATTAATGCTGATTATTGAATACTGGTTCCGTTCGAAGCAAGTAGTTACCCCTTACCTCTGCAGCCCAGTTTGCAAAAACCTCTCTCCATTGAATACTGTCAAAGAATTGGTCTACGGACTGGTTGTCGGAATCCCAGTCAACAAATATGTTGAGAGGTGTAATTCCTCCAGCCCATATTCCATTACCGACATCGTTGGCGGCTGCCCCACATTGGCTTCAAGGATTTCAACAAAAAATCTGCGGAAGTTAATGGCGAGCAATCCATAGCTTGAAAAAACCAAGCGTCGTATATTCGTCAGAATGTTTTCCGGATATTGTTCGCTTACGGGCAATGTGCGGGGAAAGAGCAATGCATCTTCAATTTCCGCAACAAGGCGGTTCAGAAACTGGCCCTGCAAGTCATTTACCGTGTTTGTTGTACTTAGAAATATAGGAATTCGAAAAGCACGACCCACGCATGCATTAATAGCCGATGATTTGCCCTGTTCAGTACCGGCAGGCTTAGGAGTTGAGGAGGAAGAGGAAATCTTTACATTACCGCGGACAGCGGGAAGCTCCCTTACAATGCTTACGGGAGAAAGCTTTTTCATAGGAAATTGCTGAGCTTTATCCTTATTTTTTGTATGACTGAATGTTCACAACTCCAATGCAAAAGATCTGATTGATATTCAACCATAGCCTATGCACATTAGCCCATTCGGTTACGGAACACTTCTGAAGAGCGTGATCGTCGCTAAAAAAAGTGCAGCCTATCACAAGGGATGGGCTGCACTTTACTTTTGTTGCGATTATTTGGTTTTATCTTTCAACATTTTTTCCATGGCTTGCAAGACCGTAGTGTTTGGCTCTGTATACTCATAAGCATACGCTTCAGGATAATTAGTCTTGTACACTACACGGTTAAACATACGAGGCACCATATCCTGATAGTATGACGTTGATTGAAGCGGGCTCAATAAATCCGCCGCAACATCTCCAGGGATGATTCGGACAACATCACCTAACACAGCCTTTATCTGTTCATCTGTAAATTGTTTTTTAATAATTTCTAAAACGGTAGAGTAGGTTGTTTTAAATGCGGATGCAAAATGACGCTTTCCATCCGATTCAGGTGATTGCATCAGCTCAATATTCATTGCTGCTGCGTCGCGAACATCAATCCCATACAGCTGCGAATCTGCCATAGCTCTGTCGCCGTGAAGCATAGCATAAATCATATCATGATGCCATGGTGCAAAGCTTGGTCCCATGACATGTGTAGGGTGAATCGTTGTCATGCTTATGTTTGTCGTATTTTCATGATAGTTGATAAACGACCAAGCCGCTTTTTCTTCCATTGTTTTTGAAACCATATGGAGGTCAAATAGGCCTTCCCGGTTTTCATCCGTCCAGTCATCCTCGGTAAACGTCGTTTTTGACGGATCTTCGTTCGCGTAAGCAATCGTTGATTCCGCACTGGTGTGCACGATTTTTTCCACACTGCCCGATTCAACAGCCAATTGTAAGAGCATACGGATTCCTTTTTGTTTCGTGCGGCCCTTATCTTTATATGTTTTATCGTTCGGATTAAATGCGCTCCCCTGGTTAAAAACCCACTTCGCCTCACTCAGCACTTCTTTCCAATTGCCTTGTTCCTCAAGATTCGCTTTGTATAAGTTCAAATTGGGCAGCATCGATTGAAGCTGTTGCGCTTTTTCTTCATTACGGTACGTGCCAGTTATCTGGTTATAACCCATATCAGTTAGCAGCTTGGCAATCCATACACCGATGTAGCCTGTTACCCCTACAATGACAATCTTATCGTTTTGTTCCACTTTTACGCATCTCCCTTCATTTTCATTTTAACTCACCTCCAGCAATTCTTATACGTTATGGAGAATCCTTTTAGAAGAATGAGTTGTGGTCCTTGTATCAATTAATAGTAGCAATCTTATAATTTCCGTCATTAGTAATATAAAAATCGCATATAATTGATAGAACATGAGCAATACATGTCTGATTTAGAGTTGCATAGGAGGTATTGTTCGTATTTTTTTTCACTTTTTCTTTCTAGCGATTGCACTCCATTCTGAAATGGGTTAATCTTCAATGAGCGACTTATTAGTAGGGTCTTAGTTTTACATTATTAATCGTATTCATGAAGAGGAGTAGATCTGTACATCCGCCAATGTCTGCAATTGGCAGTATTCCACTACAACTTCATATACTTAGGTACATGGTGCTGTGTTTACACAGCTCAAAATGGAAGATCAGTGCAAAGCTGACGCGGTCCCGCCACTGTAATGCTGAGTATGCTAACGTGTTTCCACTGTATGTAATACGGGAAGGAGTTAGCCATACGATGAAGCAAAGCCAGGATACATGCCATTTACCTTTTCTACGATTTCACGAGGATGAAAGGAGAGATGTTTAACTGTATGTATTTGGACATTGGTATGTCCTTACGCCCGTTTGTCAAACACCTTTCACGTTGATTAGTGAGAGGTGTTTTTTGTTTTGCTAAAAAAAATTAAGTTTAAGGAGATGGATCATGTTACTGCAAAAAGTATGGAAAAAGAGCATAGCATTAGGTTTGACGTTACTAATGATGTTCTCACTATTCAGCCCGATAGCTGCAATGGCAGCAGGGGGCACTACAGATGCAGAAGGCATCAAAGGATATGTAACCGTATCTGTTGAGAAATTTACGTTGGGACAAGGCTATGTTATTGAGCCGGTACGCGTTCCTTTGCATGAAGGAGATAATGCGGCAGCTGTTATATCAGAGCTCTTGGGGGAAAATCGCTATAAACATGGAGGCAGCATAGAGAGCAGCTTTTATTTGTCTAGCATATACGACCCTGGAGCCGGAGAAATCCATGTCCCTTCCTATATCTTGCAAGCCATCGGGGGAGCAGGGACTATCGGTGACCGTACCAATGCAGATTGGCTAGGGGAATTTGATTATACCTACAAATCGGGTTGGATGTTCGCTGTCAACAACGCCTTCCCGAATGTCGGATCCTCGGACGTCTTGCTTGAAAACGGTGATGTCGTTCGGTGGCAGTATACCGTCTGGCTGGGAGAAGACTTAGGAGTTCATGGCAATCTGATCAATCCTGCTCAAAAAGACGCATTAACTGGAAAAGTAGCAGAGATTAACAGCAGCACAGATAAATCAGAAATTCTTGCTGACGAAGAAGTTCGAACAGCATATGATAACGCTTATGCTGCACTCACCAATATGGAGAGCAGTCAATCTGCTGTTGATACTGCACTGGAAGATTTGGTTGAGGCAATGGGTGAGACTCCTGAGCTGAATACAGCTGAATTGGAAGCTTCCATACAAGCAGCTGAATTAAATAAAGCTTCTGTCAAGGTAAGTACTGACGGAACCGATGTAAGCACAGCCGATTATTGGGTTGTTGAAGCAGACCTTAACGCATTGGTACAAGTCATCCTATCGGCTCAGCAGTTAATCGCAGATTCCAATGCTAGGCAAGATGATGTGGACGCAAAGGTATTGGCGCTAAATCAGGCCGAGACTGCCTTTAATGAAGCAAAAAAACAAGGCACATCGGATGAGGAAAATAAACCTAAGTACAATATTACATTCACCGTAGCGCCTAAGGCAGCTAAATTAGAGCTTTATAATTCCAAAAATAAACTTGTAAATATCGGTGATGGCGAAGAAGGCACTTATAAAGTCTATAAAGCTTCTTTGCCTGCAGGCGATTATCGCTATAAAGGGACTGACGCTAGCGGAAACTCTATTGGCGAAGGCAAGTTAACGGTAACGACAGAGCCGGATCAAGCATTCTCATTCCGTCAATTAAACCTTAAAGCCAACAATTCAGGATGGAACGCAGATACCGACTATACGGTAAGAATCGGTCAGGACAGCCCAAGCGACCGGTCCCTTACTTTGGGAACCAAGACGGCTGCGGGCCAATATCCTGCATTTGTTCTTGCCGGCAAAACATATTTCTATTCCTTTGTGCCAAGTGAATCGCGTGAAGCAGAAGGATATATTACGCTTAGCAACAGTGTGACGGTCACGATATCCACTACAGCACAAGCTGTTACAGGAGCGATACCTTTATCACGAAGCATTACGTTTGCCGTGCCTGAGGGAGCTTCTTTGTTCGTAGGCCGGAAAATCAAGCATTTTGTTTCCTTTGAAAAAGTAGAACCTGTGGAAACGATGATTCTGGACGGTAAGCAGGTGTCCCGCTATAAGCTGGTAGACAACCAGGATTATAACTATCGGGTAAGCCAAGCAGGCAAGTTGACGAATACGGGAACGTTCAGAGCAACTGCAGCGAATGCGGCGATGGCGATTACGGAACAACAATTAAATGTTTTATCACCAGATTCGATTCTAAACCGGGGAACTTATCTAGAAGGAAATATTTATCTCAATATTAATGAACAAAATCATTTGAAGCTGGCCGCGCCGGGCGCTGAATTTAAACTATTAAGTTTACGCAGTTGGCAAGCTTTAATTGAAGGTATCGGTAATTATTTCTTTGAACCTGATTTTCATTATGAAATTATGTCCGGACAAGATGTCATTGATATTATTGAGGGCGAGCCGGGCAGCTATTCAACAATCCGTGCGAAAGAAAACGGAACCGCGATTGTTAAAGTTACTTATGATGCTATCAAGGTAAACGGTTCCTCTTATGTTACAGGTGCAAATGATGCCTTTAGTGCAATTTGGCCAGAAAATGTCGGTCTATTCGTTGTTACGGTAGGTCAGGGTCAGACAGGTATTGTAACTGGCATCGAGAGCAATAAGGCTCGCAATCAGAAGGCCAATGAAGGCAAGACGGGCAATCAAGTCATGAACCTTCAAAACGGAGCATTTGACGCTGATATCGATAGTGTGTACTTTGTGGATACAGAACCTGGGGCTACTTATACGTTCACTCCTTCAGCAGGCAGTACAGTCAGTGTTCTGCGTCCTGAAATCAATCATTCGACAGAAAGCGTATCTTATGGAGACGGCTCATTCTCTACTGAAAATGTGACTGCACATTCTAATGGATCGTTTAGTGTGCTGCTGACGGAAGGTCGCAATATTGTCAAGGTTGAGAGAGATGGCCTTGCCGAATATCAGGTTATGACGGCAAGACCGCTAAATGTGACTATCGATAATTTGACGCATCCAGGACAAGATGCTGGCCCTGGTGATCAAGTCAAAGTTATATTTAAGGGGATGTCATTCCCGGCTAACAAGCTATCGGGCATTTATAATTTTAATGCGCAGCTCAATTTTTTGGGGGGACCGAATCGGACACTGATTACCGGTCAGACTAAGCAATACAATATTACGAATCAGGGCAATAGCGTGGAATTCAAGGTGCCGCAGGATCTGGAAGGCAGTTATAGCCTGAATGACGGACATCTTAAATTGGGCTTTTTCGGAAGTCCTATTGGGGATCATCGTAATATTGATCCGGTAGTAGGGGCAAATCCTAACTTTACGGCATTGGCTAGAGAAGGATACTACAGTATTTTTCCCAAGATCGTAATTGTTAAGGGAGCGGATAAAACTGCTCTGCAGCTTGCAATTGATGATGCCAAAGAACAATTGGGATCGGTCACAGTAAGTACAGATGGAAACGATGTTCTTCAGACCAACTATTGGGTGTCGGAAGAAGTATATAGCCAATTGGTACAGGTCATTGAATCGGCGCAAGATTTAATAGCTGATGAAAATGCCAGCCAAGATAAAGTCGACGCTAAAGTACTAGCGCTAGACCAAGAACAAGCTGCATTTAACAATGCTAAGCAATTAGGATTGAAAAAAGCAGTTATTAATGTTACTGCACAGTTGAACAAGCATTTAGCTTATTTGGTTAACACAGTAAGCAACCCTACATTCGGCACGAGTGATGGGGAATGGAGTATTCTTGCTCTTGCCCGCGCGGGTTATGAAGTTCCTGAAGGCTATTACGCTACTTATTATAGAAATGTAGTTCGTGAAGTTGAAAAATTAATGCCTGCTGGTAAGCTGCATACTGCTAAGGGCACGGAGCATTCCAGACTGATCTTAGGTCTTACCGCAATCGGCAAAGACATCCATGATGTTGCCGGTTATGATATTAGCGCAGCATTAGGCGACTTTAATTACGTTATTAAGCAAGGGGTTAACGGGCCAATCTTTGCGCTGATTGCGCTCGACAGCCATCAATATGAAATCCCTGTTCAAAATGGGGTTGCCAATCCAACAACGCGCGATAAACTGATTGACTATATTATCAGTAAAGAAGTTGCCGGCGGCGGCTGGTCTTTGTCTGGTGCTGCTGATCCCGACATAACCGCAATGGCGCTTCAGGCTTTAGCTCCTTATTACGCGGAGAACGAACAGGTTAAAGAAGCTGTAGATCGTGCAATTGTTTGGCTTTCTTCTGCTCAGAACGGAGCTGGCGGTTACTCCAGCGGGGGACAGGAAAATGTTCAAAGCGTCGCCCAGGTAATTGTTGCCTTAACCACTCTTGGAATTGATCCGCATACGGATAAGAGATTTAACAAAAACGGTCATTCCGCAGTAGAGAATCTGCTGACCTATGCGTTGCCGACTGGCGGATTTGTTCATCCCAAAGGCGGAAGTGCGAATGAGATGGCAACGGATCAAGGCACCTATGCCCTTGTCGCCTATGCCCGTTATCTGAATGGAGAATCCAGTCTCTATGATATGACGGAAGTTGCTATTGAAGTCCCAGAGCCGGACGGTACGGTAACTCTTCCGGATGACGGTCAGTCTATCGTAATTCCTAACGATGGCAAGGACTACACGATACGGGTGAAAGAATCGGATCGTGACAAGCAGGTTTCCATCAAGCTGGATGATTCTTCGCAATCGAAAGCATTTATTGATTTCCCGGCTAATGCGGCGTTGCCGAATCTGACAATTTCCAGAGGCGGCATTGTAACCGAATTCCCTAAAGGAATTACAATGGATGGCGGGTCGAATCAGATACTTGAACTGATGACGCTCAATAATAAAGATGACGCTGCGCTTAAGTCGAGCTTGAACGGCGTAATCGATTCGAAGCAACAATTAAATGCCGTTCATCAATTTTTTACAATCGGCGGCAATCAATCGGTTCACTTTACGAATGGATTTGTGACGTTTACTTTTGAAGGCATGAAGGGCAAAGAAGCTGCATTTATTCAAAATGGGCAGCTTACCCCGATTCAAAAATTTGCTAGCAACTCAGAAGGGCTAGCGAGCGGGAAACATGAGTATGCGTATGAGGCTGGAAATGACCTCATTGTTAAAACGGATCACTTTACAGACTATGTCGTCTATTCGGTTAAGGAAAAAATCGAAGGCGGCGGCAATGGCGGTATAGAGCCTGAAAAAGCAACGATTAAATTATCGATTGATAAGCTGACAATTAATAAAGGATACGTATTATCGCCAGCAACGGTTGAATTTGTGGCAGGCGAATCTGTATGGGATGTTTTGAAGAGAGAACTGGATAAACGCGGTATCGTATATGGATATTCATTCTCGAGTAAATACAATAGCGTTTATGTGGAGTCAATCGCAGGCGATGGGGAATTTGATCATGGCAGCGGCAGCGGCTGGATGTATAGTGTCAATGGGGTATTCCCGAATTACGGCGCAAGCCAGTATAAGCTGCAGCAGGGAGATAAAGTAGAGTGGCGCTACACAACTGATTATGGTAAAGATGTAGGCGGCTATACTCCGGAAGAGGAAGAGAAACCGGGTACGGACAAACCAGATCCGAACAAACCTGAGAATGAGAAAAAGGTTCTGGCAGACTTCTATAAGGATAGCGCCAAAATATCCTCATGGGCCAAAGATCTCATTTTAGAAGCAACACTAAAAGGGTTTGTTCAAGGGTTTAACGGCAAATTGAATCCACAAGACGAGATTACTAGAGCTGAATTTGCCAAGTTAATCGTTGAAGTTTTTAACATTAAAGCAATTGATGAGAAAGCCAACCCTTTCACTGACGTCAAGGCTACGAATTGGTTCTATCCGTTCGTTACCGCGGCCTATGAAGCTGGAATTGTGACAGGCTATAACGATCAATTCTTGCCGAATGCTACGATTACAAGAGAAGAAATGGCAGTCATGATTGCAAGAGCGTTGAAACGGGCGCCGGTTCAATCCAGCGTCGTCTATCAAGACCGTGACCAAATTTCGTCATGGGCACAAGATCAGGTTGCGGATATCTCTGCGTTAAACATTATGATGGGTAACGCGGACAAATTTAATCCGAAGGGTGTTGCAACCAGAGAGATGGCTTTTGTTGTTGCAATGAGAGCCTATCAATACAATGTGAGTCTGAAAGTGAAGTAGGTACAGCAGTGGCGAAATGGGGATGAAGCATCAACGTTTCGCTTCCATTAAAATGTAGAACCCCAACCTTACGGTTGGGGTTTCTTTTTTTCTCCTCCTAATTAGGCAAGTAGACAGTTTGATAATTTTGATATTTCTGAATTTTTTGAGCAGGAGATTCCATTTCATGGTATGTTACATAGTAGATGTCTTAAAATAGGGGCTGAGGAATGATAGATAATACGACAGAGAAAGAACGGACAATATTTGATCATGCTGGAAATACGATCAAGACAGATGATCGAGAGATTCGAATTCTTGCCAAGTATGAGGCACCTTTGGTTGTCGTATTAGGGAATGTGCTTAGCCATGAGGAATGCGATGAGCTAATTAATAATTCCAGGGAACAATTGCAGCGTTCAAAAATCGGCGGAGATCATGCCATCAATCAAATTCGAACAAGCAGCGGGGTGTTCTGTGAGCAAAATGAGACGATTGCAAGAATCGAGAAGCGATTCTCTCAAATTATGAATATTCCTATCGAGCATGGCGATGGTTTACAAGTTCTGCTGTATACTCCTGGTCAAGAATATCAGCCTCATTATGATTTTTTCGCAGAAAGCAGCCGGGCAAGCGCCAACAATCGCATTAGTACGCTCGTCATGTATTTGAATGATGTGGAGGAAGGCGGAGAGACGGCGTTCCCTATGCTTAATATTTCTATTTTTCCTAACAAAGGTATGGCAGTCTACTTCGAGTATTTTTATAACGATCATGAATTAAATGATTTCACCTTGCATGCGGGTACACCGGTGATCAAAGGGGAAAAGTGGGTTGCCACGATGTGGATGAGAAGACAAGCCCTTCGCTCCTCCTAGATTTACGATTAGGTTTGGACCTGCTCTCAACATGTAACCCCCGACCGCATGAGGTCGGGGGTTTTATTATTTGAAACATTTTCCAAATTTATCGCGTTTGTTATCAGTGAGAGGGGAGTGGGTTAGATGTCAGCAAAAAGATTTGGAATATTAATTTCCATTATTATGGTATGGATCACTATTTTAGCTATCGTTGTATTATTAGTTCTCTCGAAGTTGTTTGGTGAGCAATTATCCGTTCATCTTACAGGTATTCCTGGCCAAGCAATTGCTCCGCAAATGACTACGATTCAAATGGATAAGAATGAAGTATGGATCATTGATCCAAACAGCAACACCATGAGAGTGATTACAAAAGGTGAGACTGGCTACCATGTAACCGTAGCGGAAATGTCAGTTAGTGTGGAGTAGATTATATAGCCTAAAACAAATCGATGGTCAGAAATGATCCTCATCCTTAAAAATACAGCCGTAATGGCCTGAACTGTACGGCATGATAAACAACGAAACCGAAAAGACTCATGCTGCCCCTCGGGAGAACGGCATAAGTCTTTTTTTACTATAAAAAACAAACCAAAATTCCTAAATTAACCCATAACAGAAATAATGGGAAATGAACTATAATCTCCGTGAAAGCGATTACAATACATCCATGCACATACACACGGGAGAAGTACCGTCTTCAGCCTAACCCTACAAACGGAAGGAGGAGATAGACGAGAAGCGATAAATGACCGGTTAGTAAGCAGAATTACGATTTTGCACTGACAGTAACACGGTTTTGTATTGAATTAGAATTCATAAGGAGGTAAGTTGTTTGAATATTAAAAAAATGAATAAAATAACCGCTTTGCTTTCGGTTATGGCTATCGTTGCCGGACTGATCGCCGTTCCGGCTCCAAAGGCGGAGGCTGCCTTGCCGCCTTCATCGGCCAATAATACGATTTTTGGCCCGAATGTTTATGTGTTCGATCCGTCTATGTCTACTGGCGATATTCAGAACATTACGGGAGCGGCTTTCACCTCACTGGAGTCGAATGAATTTTCCAGCGATCGTTATGCGTTTCTATTTAAGCCTGGCTCTTATAATGTCAATTTCAATGTCGGCTTTTACACGCATGTGGCGGGTCTCGGCCAAAATCCGGGCGACGTCAACATTAACGGCGGCGTTAATGTGAACGCTGACTGGGACAACGGCAATGCGACCCGCAATTTCTGGCGGAGCATGGAGAACTTGACGATTACGCCGTCCAGCGGTACGACGCAAATTGCAGTTTCGCAAGCTGCACCTTTGCGCCGGCTGCATATCAAAGG
Source organism: Paenibacillus radicis (ex Gao et al. 2016) (assembly GCF_014641555.1). Lineage (GTDB taxonomy): Bacteria > Bacillota > Bacilli > Paenibacillales > Paenibacillaceae > Pristimantibacillus > Pristimantibacillus radicis. Next base: position 607,331 of record NZ_BMHY01000003.1, on the reverse strand, counting down.
AGAGCTGCACTTGTTCGACTTTGATAATAACTGGAACGCAGGCTGGGCTAGCGGCGGCTTCCTTGCCGACTCTATTATTGACGGAACTGTCGTTCCGGCGTCTCAGCAGCAATGGTTTTCGCGCAACAGCCAGTGGGGCAATTGGACAAATGGCGTCTGGAACATGGTGTTCGTGGGTAATAATAATGCACCAAGCGGCAACTTCCCCGATCCTCCGTATACGGTAGTAGAGAAAACGCCGGTTATGAGGGAGAAGCCTTATCTATACGTAGATAATGCTGGAGGATACCGTGTGTTCGTGCCTTCGCTGACGACGAATACGCAGGGCGTCAGCTGGGCGAATGGCTCTACGCCAGGTCAATCACTTCCGATCGACCAGTTCTATATCGCCCGATCAGATCAATCTACTGCTGCGACGATTAACGCAGCACTGGCACAAGGCAAGCATGTGCTGTTCACACCGGGCATCTATCACTTGAGCCAGGCTATTCAGGTCAACAACCCGAATACGGTCATCCTTGGAATTGGTATGCCGACGCTTGTTCCAGACCAAGGAACTGCGGCGATCAATGTTGCTGACGTTGACGGGGTGAAGCTTGCCGGTCTGATGATTGATGCCGGTCCAGTCAATTCTGCGGCGCTTGTCAAAATTGGCACAGCGGGCAGTGCTGTATCCCATGCGGCTAATCCAGTTTCGCTGCATGACATCACGGTAAGAACTGGAGGTGCAATTGCCGGACGAAATGATGTTGGTATCGAAATTAACAGCAATGATGTAATCGGTGATCATTTCTGGTTGTGGCGGGCCGATCACGGGGCGGGAGCCGCATGGACGACGAATGTGTCGAAGAACGGTCTGATCGTTAACGGCAATAATGTCACCTTATACGGCTTGTTCAACGAGCATCATAACGAATATCAGACAATATGGAACGGCAACAATGGTCGTCTGTACTTCTATCAATCGGAAATTCCGTATGATGTTCCTAATCAGTCCGGCTGGATGAGCAACGGAGGAACGGTTAACGGCTATGCTTCTTATAAAGTAGCGGATACGGTTACGAATCACGAGGCATGGGGACTTGGCATTTACTCATTTTTCCGTGATGCGGCGGTGAAGCTAAACAGTGCGATTGAAGTGCCGAACTCGCCAGGCATCAAAATCCATCATGCGACGACAATTTGGCTATCAGGCACGAGCGGCAGCGAAATTACCCATATCATCAACAATCTGGGCGGAAAAGTATATGCGAATTCACCTGCGGAAGCAATGCGCCAGACGCTGTCCGAGTTCACAGGCAACGGTGCCATCGATACACAGCCGCCAAGTGTGCCGCAAAATTTAACGGCAGCAGCAGCAGCATCCAGTCAAATCAATCTGAACTGGGCCGCTTCGACGGATAATGTCGGTGTAACCGGCTATAATGTCTATCGCAACGGGGCTTTGATTGGTACAGCAGCGCAGCCTTCTTTTAACGATACCGGGTTGACTGCTTCAACGTCCTATACGTACACGGTTGCGGCAAAAGATGCTGCAGGCAACGTATCGGCTGTCAGCGCTGCAGTGACGGCAACGACACTTCCGGGCGGAGGAGCCGGAACAGCTCTTAGCCGTACTGGCTGGACGGGTGCCTCTTCCCCATCTAGCGGGGATGCGGCTGCTAACCTGTTTGACGGCAGCATGGCTACCCGCTGGAGCACCGGCGCTGCCATGCAGCCAGGACAGACATTGACGGTTGATATGAAAGCGGTCAATCAGATCTCGAAGGTTGTACTGGATTCGACCGGCAGCAATGACGACTATGCCCGCGGCTATGAGCTTTACGTCTCCACGGACGGTTCCAACTGGGGCAGTGCGGTTGCAGCAGGCGCTGGAACAGGTCCGGTCTTGACGATAAGCTTCACGGAACAAAACGCCCGTTATATTCGTATCGTGCAGACGGGTACCGTATCGAATTGGTGGTCTGCTCGTGAGTTAAATGTATACGGTACGGCTGGTGCAGGTGTCGATACACAGGCGCCAAGCACGCCGCAGGGTTTAACGGCATCGGCCGCCTCGGCTGGGCAGGTCAACCTGAGTTGGACGGCCTCTACAGATAACATTGGCGTGACTGGTTACGATATTTACCGTAACGGTGCGGTTGTAGGCACATCAGTGCAAACGACTTACAGTGATACGGGAGTAGCGGCTGCCACTTCATATTCGTACACAGTAAAAGCGAAAGATGCGGCCGGTAACGTATCAGCTAACAGCAACGCAGCTTCTGTTACGACACCGGCGGCAGGCGGTGCGACCCCGCTTGACCGTGCAGGCTGGACGGCGTCTTCAACGCCTTCGAGCGGTGATATAGCGGCCAATCTGCTCGACGGCAGCATGGCGACAAGATGGAGTACAGGGGCGGCAATGACGCCAGGCCAGGCGATTATCGTCGATATGGCTGCCGTTCGAAGCTTTAACAAAATTGTGATGGATTCAACCGGCAGCGATAACGACTACGCTCGCGGATACGAGGTCTACGTCTCGAATGATGGTGTGAACTGGTCTGGAGTCATTGCGAGCGGCAATGGCACAGGTCCAGTCGTGACCGCGCAGTTCGCCGGGCAAAGCGCTCGTTACTTGAAACTCGTGCAGACCGGAACAGCTTCGAGCTGGTGGTCGATTCGCGAATTAAACGTTTACGTGTAAAAGAGTTCTAATAGGAGGGACGAAACGAGCGGCAGCGCTGGTTTCGTCCCTCTTTTCTTATGCTGCTTGAACCTGTATTTTCAGTAGCGTTTGTGAAAAGGTTCTATTAGAATGGAAAAAGGAAACATCTGTATTATTTTTTAGATAGAGAGAAGTAGAAGGGAAGGGTTGTCTTGAAATTCACGAGAGTTGTAATGAGCATAATATTGCTTGTTGCTGTTTTTTTCGGAGCATCTAGTACCAGTGCACAGTCCAAAACATTTAAGGACGTTGATGCTTCGTTCTGGGGGTATGAAGCTATTCAATGGGGCATCGAACAAAATATTGTTAAAGGCTATGACGATGATACGTTCAGGCCGGATCGAATCGTGTCAGAAGAGGAGTTTATTGTCTTATTGGTACGAGCATTTGGTATTACGGTAAGCCCGCTTGAAAATCAGCGGTGGTCAGCTCCCTATTACATAGTGGCACGTCAGCATAATTTGCCTGTCTTATCTACCTATATCGCTCCAATTAATCGTCAGAATGTGGCAGAAATTATTGTGGGTACCCGTGGCGTGAATTTTATGGGTAACGATGCGATTGCTTATATGCTGAATAAAGGGCTGTCGAAAGGCAAATCTTCCGCGACCGTTGAAGGCTATGAAGGACAAGGTATGCTGACTAGAGCTGAGGCAGTGGCTTTTATTAAAAATGTGCTGGACAAAACGGGCAGCAAAACAATGGGAGTAAGACCGCAAGAAAAATCCCCCAATTTCCTTTTGACACAAACCGAGGAATTGCAGATAACGAATCCGAAAGCGATAGAAGCACTTCATCAGACCATCCGTTATTTTAATGATGGATTGAAGCAAACTGGACTGGATTCCTCTTATTATGCGGGTTTTGAAACTTTGACATTTACGGAGAATCTGTATAATGGAGACTCTAATTCTAAAGTTTATAATACCTCAAAGTCTGTTAAGGACTCTTCGTCTGTTAAGTTTGTCTACAGCCTGACCATTACAACGAACGCTCAATCAGGAGAAATTGATAGAGTTAGCGTGTGGGTTCATGATCAAGAAAGGGTGAAGGACATTGTATTAAGTACGATCTATGCACTTATGCAAGACGCAGAGAAAAGCAAACAGTTTTATGAAAAAAGTCAGTTCTCCAGTTCAATTGATTCGGAGCTTAAAGCTAGTGAGAATAAGTCGATATCAGCAACAGAAGGACCGTACAAGGCCACTTATTTTTTGATGAAAATCCGAGAGGTTAGTAAAGGGGGACCGTCCACTAGCGTTCATACGTTTGAAATGAAAAAGGTGTGAGCATAAACGATGGCCTGTTTACAAAATAGTGAGCTTATAATCTATTTACATTGGAAACTCAGGCAACTTAGGCTCTATGAAAGGATTTTCAATTAATATACTCAAAACGATTTGTATAATAACACTACAGACTAATAGGAGTATAATTCTATTTATAAGCATTGTTATGCCTCGCTCAGTTCCAAATTTAAGAGTGAGATCCTGAAAGTAAAAAACAGCGATGCTCGGAATTAGGATAGCATGGATAAAAATAATGATTCCACATACGAGCATGTGACCTAAACCGGTCAAAAAACCATCCTTATAAAAATCTGGAAATATTAAATAGAATATATTCAAAACTAATATCGGAATGATTACAGAGACAAGCAATGCAATGACAGCAATCAAGATTTTTTGACTTTTCATACTCAAATATCCTCTCTTTTCTTTAGCTTAAGCTATTGTCAGTACTTCCTCTGAAAATAAGCTTATCACAGCACTAATTATAGGATAGTACCATCTAATTCTAGTACCAGATGGCAGTGTGGTATTCTGTTATCCTGCCCGTTAGCTAACCGCCTCTTCACAAGGCGGTTTTTTTAATGTACTTAAGTTCAATCCCGTAAATATTAAGAAGTCCTTCATAATTATCCTAAATAGATGTTAATATCTTCCGGTTACTATTAAGATAATGAAAGATGACTTCTGGAAAGAGGAGTGAACGATGGACAACTTTTTTGTGCTCGTTGTAGATGATGATAAAGAAATACGAGATGTGATCGAAATTTATTTGAAAAACGAAGGCGTTACGGTGTTGAAAGCAAAGGACGGAATGGAAGCATTAGAAATCATAAACGATCATCCAGTCCATCTCATTATTATGGATGTGATGATGCCCCGGCTTGACGGAATTGCCGCTACATACAAAATTCGTGAGAAGAAAAACATACCGATTTTGATGCTGAGCGCGAAAAGCGAGGATAGCGATAAAATATTAGGTCTTCATATGGGAGCGGACGACTATGTGACCAAACCTTTTAATCCAATGGAGCTCGTTGCCCGTGTGAAATCTCAGTTAAGAAGATATGTGACTCTGGGCACTTATGAAGGCATTAAGAAAGTGGTTGATCTGAGAGGGCTTACGTTAGACAAAGCAGCGAAAGAAGTAACCGTTCATGGAGAGCCAGTGAAGCTTACACCTATTGAATATAAAATCGTTGAATTATTAATGACGAATGCCGGCCGGGTGTTCTCGATTAGTGAAATTTACGAGCGAGTCTGGAAGGAGCCAGGCTATAACGCAGAAAATACGGTAGCCGTTCACATCCGAAAAATTCGGGAGAAAATCGAGATTGATCCGAAAAATCCAACGTATTTAAAGGTGGTATGGGGAATTGGTTACAAAATGGAGAAATAGATTAGGCATTGGAGTCTGGTCGGTTCTGTTTGCTTTTGGTCTAAGCGGGCTCTTCATCGTATCAAGTTTCGGCTCTAACTACGTTCAACGCGATTATTTTCACACGGAGCAATTTCGAAATGAACTCGATCGATTCGCTCAATATTTAAACATGTACGAACTTAACCTTATTCCACTGGAGGAAGCGAAACAATTAATAACGGTGTCTGAGGATGAGATCATTGATTACCGGCATAGATTAGGAGATATAACGCAATTAATTACTTCCCTTAATAGCGATTATGAATCTCGAATTGATGAAGCGAGGGCAGGAAATAACCAAGAGGCTGCAGATATTCTCATTGCTGAGCGAGATAAAAAAATCGAGGATATTAAGAAAGTGTTCACAAGCGATGAATATGCCCGGACCAAGGCTATCAGTGAGAAAGAGAAAGAGCTTGAAGCGTGGTACAAGGGGGGAGAGGAAGGTTATCAGGATTATTTAAGACTCAAGGGGCAATTTCAGTATTATTTTAAAAGCACTGTATCGGATGAGGTCTATTCAAATTTGAATATGACCGGAAACGAATCCATTAATGACCAGTTGAGCGCTAAGAACATGAGATATATAACAAGCTACTCCATTCCAATCGAGTCTTCGAGAAACTACTATAGTTTAAGATACGCTCAATTGGAGAATGCAAACGTTCTGTTCCAAGGACAGATTGCGGTGGCTAGAGCTTTGCCTCCATCCAGCTCGGTTGCGATTAAATACGACAACTACCATCGGGAACAAATTGCATTATGGGCGTATACCTTCGCAAGTATAGTCGCTCTTATTCTATCCTTCATTTTCATCAGGAGAACGAAAGAAATACCCGCGAGAATTGGCCGATGGGCGCCCCATTATAATAAGCTTCCAATCGATGTACGTTTAGTATTTATCGCGTTAACAGGTCTGGGGGCTATTATTTTATTGTTTATGGTTAAAGATGAATTCCATTACCTATTCGAAAATCCATTTGTTTCAGGGTGGAACATGATTATCAACCTAACAATGGCATCGATTTGCGTAGTTGCAACCCTTATCCAGACGAATTTTACTGCGGCACAATTAAAGGATGGGCCGTCCGTTAAGACAGAATGGGAAAAAGGGCTGCTGATTAAAAAGGGACAGCGTATAAAGGCAGGTTATCAGCAAATTAAGCGCAGCCTTAGTGATTCCTTTCTTAATAAAAGTATGGGAGTGCAGTTGTTTGCATTGTTAATAGTCTTATTTGCTCTAGGTTTAGCAGTGCTGCCGATTGTCATAACTCCCGTTTACTTTCTCGTCTATGTCATACTGCTTGCTATTATTGGAATACCAACTGTAATGATCTTAGTTAACCGGGTCGGGTACTTCAACCGCATCGTAATAAAGACGAAGGAGCTTGCTGCCGGCAGTTCAGGGCAGGACCTGCTCGTATCGGGTAATTCTGTACTAGCAACACTTGCCGGAAACATTAATATTCTAAACGATGGGGTAAGAACGCTACAGAACGAACAAGCAAAGAGCGAACGACTCAAGACCGAGCTCATTACGAATGTGAGTCACGACCTTCGAACGCCGCTAACCTCCATTATTACGTACACGGAGTTGTTGAAAAAGGAAGAGGTATCTAATGAGGATAGGGCCGCCTACATTGATATTATTGATCAGAAATCACAGCGGTTGAAGGTGCTGATCGATGATTTGTTTGAGGTTTCGAAGATGGCTAGCGGAAATGTTGAGTTAAACAAGGAAAAGGTCGATCTCATACAGCTTCTGCAGCAGACATTAGCGGAATATGATGATGCGATTAATGACTCCAGTCTTCAATTTCGGCTGCCTAACATGGAAGAGCCGGTATATGCCTTTGTTGACGGGCAGAAGCTATTTCGTGTGTTTGATAATTTAATCGGCAATATATTGAAATATTCCTTGGCCCATTCACGCGTTTATATTACGGTACAGACCGTCGGCAATCAAGTGATTGTAGCATTTAAAAATGTATCCAAATATGAGATCAGCGAAAATATTGATGAGCTGTTTGAACGGTTTAAGCGAGGAGATTCTTCACGTCATACAGAAGGCTCTGGACTTGGGCTGGCTATTGCGAAATCAATCGTAGATCTTCATGAAGGCCTTCTCAACATTGAAGTCGATGGCGATCTATTTAAAGTGAGTATTTCTTTAAGAGTGAGTGAATAGGATAGCAGGCTGCTAGTTTATTGGAGCTTGTAAAAATTGAAGAAAATATTTTGTGTTTAGGGTAGGAGACAGCTATCTTGCCCAGCAATATGTAGAACCCCAACTGTAAGAGGTTGGGGTTCTACGACATTCATTTGAAAAATAGTTTTTCGCTGATTATTTCTTGAACTTTGACTAATTGCCATATAAATACGTATCTTGATGTTCGGCCACAGTAATAAGTCTGCTTCTATTTGTGGTCAAGTTCTATTATTGGTTTTATGACTTGCGAGATTAGCTTCACTTTCTCAGGGGAGCAGCCTTCTAACATTATCATAATTTCATTTCTCAAATAGTCGTCGGCAGTGTTATTGGATCCATTAAGAATGTATTCTGTTGATTTTTCGAGCACAAAGCATAGATCTGATAATCGGTCCAGACTAATTGGTGTTTTTCCGCGTTCTATCTTACTAATATATGCATTCGAAACATCCAACTCTTCAGCTAATCTTTCCTGTGTTAGCCCTTTCTTCTCCCGTGCTTTTTTAATTCGTCGTCCTATAATCCCATAATCAAAACTCAAGTTCATCACCCACTTAAAATATAGCAAGCTCAAGCTAGTGAATACATGTATGATTGGTTCAATTGAACTTATTTATCAACACTCCTTAATCATTCGCCTGCTAAATTGGAAAATATAAAATAAATACTATTGGGTTTAATTGAACCTATAGGTTAATAGTGCTAAAATATACTCATTATGCTATTCGTGACTATTTAACTAGAAATGAAGGTCAAATGACCTAATAGGAGAGGCGATATGAATTCTTTTGTGCAATATTTAGATCAATTTAACGTCCTTTCGCCAAGTCATGCCAAAATTTACGATGAGTATACACAAACTACGGATGAATATCGATTTGCAATCGATACGAAGATTGAAAATTTTCTTGTTTCCTTATTTGAAGAAAAACCGCGTAGCGTCATTATGACTGGTAATGCGGGAGATGGTAAAACTCGTTTGTGCAGAACAGTATATGAGAGACTGACAGGTAAGTCCTTGTTAGAATGGCCGATAACCGGAATAGTCGAGATTCCTTTTAGTAGAGGGATTTTACGTATTGTGAAAGATCTATCGGAGCTGACGGATGCGGTTATTAACGAAGAGCTACAGTGTTTGCAAGATTTGATTCAAGCCAACCATTCAAGTAAGTTCTATTATTTAATTGCAGCTAATGAAGGGAAGTTGACAAAGTTCCTTTCTCAGAATGCTTCATTGAATCATTTATCTGAACTAGTGAAAGAACGTTTTCTAGATCATCACCAGAATGACCTTCATCTCCATCTGGCAAACCTGCAAGATATTACTTCCTCGATTTATGCAGGCCGAATCATTAAGGAATGGAATCGTGAAGAGAACTGGGATGCATGTGAATCCTGCAGTCATATGAATAACTGCATTATTCGATTGAATCATCGCAGAATGTCTCAAGAATCGATACAGGAAAAGCTTATTGAACAGTATCGGCTGCTGGACTGTTTGGGAATCCATGTGACAATGCGCGAGATTTTAATTCATATTAGCTATGTCATTACAGGGGGACTCACCTGTGAGCAGGTTTTGTACGCGAAGTACAAAGATGTAGAGGAGCAGGCCAATCGTGCTTACTACGACAACTTTTATGGGGTTTATATGAAAGAGAATGATTCAGGGCATTTAGGAGCTATTCGATATTTACGACAATTGGATCCAGGTCAGTTGTCTATATCTTCTATCGATGATTACTTGCTGAATGGTGACATCAGCGGTAATTCATATATTGTTGAAAAACATCAGATTCTCTTCGATGAAGAAATCGACATGTTATTCGGATATTATCGTAAGCAAATTGAAATGTATCGTACTCAAAACCCTGATAAGGATAACGTTGTTATTTTTGATCAAATGCCTAAGTTCAGGAGGAAGTACTTCTTTGAATCCAATGAACATGATGGCACGCGCGAGAAGCTAGTGCCCTATCTACATTTTTATCGATTTGTCGACAGCTTGACGAATAAACAATCACTTGCGACAGTTCGGAAAGAATTAATTCAAGGATTAAATCATTCTTTTTCAAAGAAGCTAATCAATCGAGGGGAAACTCAACTATATATCGTTAATGAGAACCTGCTGATACACGAGAGTTATTCAGCTAGCCAAGTCAGGTTATCCATTGATGAGGAACGATCAGACATTGACTACTTGCCTTCGAAATTATATATCACTGTTAATCATGATACAAAGCTTGAGGTTAAACTGCCTGTGTTTGAATATTTGCTTCGTTTAGCTGGCGGGGGGTTGTTTATTACACTAAGGCAAGAAGTGGATATATTGATAAGTACGTTCAAGAATGACCTGATTAATCGAAGTGAGTTGGATGAATATATTTTGCAAGTATTTGCGATTGATCCTAATAAAGGCGTATACGTGCCTTACCAGATTGACATTTAAAGTGGAGGTGCTACAGCATGGCTATAATAGAAGTGACGAGTAATCTAGATAAATTCACGTCGCAGCTGTCTGCACATATTTGGGGGCACCGCTTCAAAGAAGGACAGCGGGGTCCAGAGTATGTGCTGGAATTTCTTAATGTGTTGTTTGGCACGAATTACAGCTTTGGCCATGAGTCTTATCAGCGAAGGCGATCGGTAGGTCTTCGTAAATTTATATTCGAAGGCGTCAAGGAAGGCGGCGGTTCAAGAGATATTCTGGTTCTTGAGGAAGAGGAGAAGCAGAGGTTGTTGAGTGCCGTTCAAGAGGATGATGTTCTTGTATTAAAGCAGTTTCTCAGAAACCAGGAAGTGGTGCTATATAACACTACGGGTAAGGAAGCTGATCGTTCATGGTTCGCCAGGTCACTTTACCCGCTCCACGAGTCACTGCTATATGTAGAGCTCCGTAAAAAGGGGAAAGAGCTCTCTTTTGAGCGTAATTTTTTTGCTCGTGGAGGAGAATTATATTTCCTTATGTTGGAATTAGGGACGGAAAAGCATGAGGAACGCAGGAAATATATTGAAGATAGATTCCAACAATTGTTAACGAAAAATAAGGTGATCGAGAAAGTCGTTGATAAAATAACGTCTGCATTTGGGGAGGAAAAATCTAAGCATGATCCTTGTAAGCTTCGTTCCTCTTCGCAAGACGAAAATGTTCCTACATTGCCCCCTCACGCTTCCCAAGAGAATGAGCGTTTGTTCGAGGACTTTACAATCGAGCTGGAGCACTTGTTGTTTCTCGATCTCGACATTTATGAAATGTTTCATCTATTGATATCACTTACTTGTTTCCAATTAGCCCGTTATATGCATGAGCGAGCTTTGATTGTGCCTGACAAATTCAGTTATTTTGTTGATTGTCTTGACGGAAATAACAAGCAGATCTCGCAGTTGTCCGCCATTAGCTTCGAGAATCACGAGAATTTGATTAAGGCTAAATTTGAGCATGAATTCGAACAGAAGATGCAGGAAATGCTCGGGAGTGTGGAGCAAATTGAAATTCAATTGCCGGTATGGAAAAACGATCCCGAGGGCTTCTTTGAGAAGATGGGCTTGAGCCAAATGCGTAGCCGTAAGGGAATAATAAAGGCGACTTTAGACAAGTGCACAAATGCATCTGATGTGATGGTAAAACTGAAAAATACGATGCGTGAAGCAGTATCCGATCAATTGAAGAAACATCAGCTTAATATTACGCGTGTGCTGTCGAGGGATGGGGGATTTGCCACATATCGACGCGGCTCCGCTTCGAATTATCGATATACAATATCCGATTCCTTTCTGCAAATGCTTGTGTTCACGAAAGTGAAGCCACAAGAAAAAATGGAATACTACGAGTTTCTAGAAACGCTATACCAACACTATGGCATTGTAATTGGAGAGGTTCAGGCAAAGAAATCTGGACTCTATGAACAATCTAGACTGAATGTTAGATACTTCAATGATAACGAAAAGGCGTTACGGGATAAGTTGCGACAAAACGGGCTACTTATCGAATTCTCGGATGCTACGGCAATGATTCAGAATCCGTATACCCGTACACTGGAGGTTAGCTATGCATAGTTCCGCACGACAATTACTCGGTCAGTGGGTTGTGGAGCTTGTACTTCGATATTTCAGCGAACAGAAGAAAGCAAGCGGAGATAAGCTGTTCGCTAAAGTTGTGGGTATTGATGAATCTGCTTGGAATGAGGTGCTGCAAGCCTTTCAGGAAGCTGAAGATAAACTTGCAAAACATTATACACCTGTGCTCAGAACGTTAACAAAGATTGATGGTTTCGATGCTTATCATTGTCAGCAGCACGAGACTAGTACTTGGCTTCGTAATAATACATCATCAGGCAATGCGTTGGTCATCTTTATGACCGATATGTCGCCAGAAGCGCAAAGTTTAGAAAATATATTTACCATTGACGAAGCTCGTTTGATGAGTGCAGAAGGACTGGAAGTGTTATTTGATCTATTCGCTGATACATACAAGTGTTTTGGAGACGAATTAAATGCACTTAAACAATTCTTTGACATGTATAATCGGTTATCTGAGCCGCAACTTCGCAATGTTCTTGCATTCATGGCAGCTATTATTCAGGATACACGAACATCGATGGTCGATAAGATTCAGCAAAATCTGGATCAACTACTCTTGTTTCGTGATAGTAAGATAACGCTGCGAACGAGTGATGGATTTGTACGCTTAAAGCGTAATTATCAGCTATCCCGTTTGGAGAAGGAAGGCAGAGCGGTTAAAAAGGAAGATCTTATTGATAATATTTATAAATTTGTAGAAAAGTCAGCTGATCCGCATGATGGGCATGAACTATGGGAGCATGTGCAGCCTGATAAATTCCGTCAGCAAGCGAGCGACTTCATAAATAATCAATCGAATGAGCTGCTTCAATATGAGTTCGATCATATTTCTGCAGCCCTATTTTTTAAATTAGGAAAGCCTAAGTTAAATGAGAGAGTTAACGATTTCAAATCAATGCTTGAGGCAAAGGATGAGTGGACGGCAGAGAAAAATCAGTTGGTCACGTCTGCATTAGAGGCTATTGATGAAAATAGAAATTCTGATCGAATTCAGGAATTTATTGATGAGTTCGCAGATGAGCTTCTAGAGGTGCCTAAGCTTCGAAAAGATTTAGAACGAGTTATCGTTCGACAAAGACAACTTCCAGAATATTCAGAATTGACAGAAGCACTACTACGGGAAAGTATTCTGTTGCTCGATGAATATTGTGCAGACTCCGAGTTGAATGATATCAAATTCATACTAAAGTTGACAACACAGCTAAGCGAGCAGACACATACGATCATTAAGTTTCACCTGCTAAATCTTGAAAGTTTGACGGGATATATAAGTTTTGATGAATCGACCTTAGGAGAACCTTCGGATAGTAACAAGGAAAGTGATATTGCGTTCCAACTCGTTATGTTGGCTGAAGGCAGAGAAGCATTAAGAAGTGAATTTAAGCTTATTAAAGCCTTTAATGGAACACTTTTCAGCATGCTAGATCATTTAAGGGAAAATGGCCGGGTTCCTTATGTACGTGAGTATTACGGATCTGAAATGAAGCTCATTGATGTTATCCAAGAGGTCAAAGAACGTGTTAGCGGTTATGTGGCAACGGGTAACACAGATGTTAGGGATGCGGCGGATGCTTATGCCCAATTTGTATCCCTTTATACGACTGAACTACACGGAGCGATACAAAGTGGTTTATGCAGCGTAGACTTCAAGCAGTTAGAAGAACAACTGGAGAACATTCTGAGTTATATTCATCAGTCTGCACTTCTATCTAAAAATATCTTTCAGTATATTAGCTGCCTTGGTGCGATCGATCATTATGATTGCAAGATTAATGATCCGGTGGGTCATGTTCAGACTAGAGTATTAACATTACTGAACCCAATTCGACTGCTTAGTTATGCAAAGCGAGTATCCTACATTCAGATAGAGCTGGATCAATGGATCGCTCAGCAGCGGGTGGCGCCAAGTATGATTGAAGAGATGAATGCTTATTTGCAGCACGTGAGCGAAGTAACCTCTCGTTTATCACCACACTATTTCGTTATTGATGGTGTCCATGATCAGTTCCTAATTGAACAGCAGGAACGTATGGGTGAGGGAACATTTTCATTAAACGGTAAAAATAGCGGCGAAGATCAACTTGTTGACACATTTGCCGATGAGTTTCTATCTACTGTGAAGACGTATATTGACGTTTACCCTTATTCGCGTGATTGTCTAGATATCGTATTTCTCTATTGTCCACATCCCCAGTATGTGATGGGGGCGATCGATCGAATATTTAAACATACAAATGTTCGTAAGGTGAAAGCCGTTGTACATGCTGAGAAGAATGGTGCTGCTATTCATGAGACATTGAACGAGTGGGTAAACCAGGAGGAACAGTATTCAGAACGTTATTATAGCTTTCCAAAAGTAGAGATCCAGGTAATCGCAGAGCAATCAATTAATACTATGATGCATAGTGTCTCTCATTATTTACTTGATGCGGACATCGGTGTTTTAATTAATTATTTTGGACAGACTTCTCATATTCAATACAAGCTGGAAAAGCTGCAAGTAAAGCATTCCTCGAACTGGTTCGATACCATCTACAAAGAACCGTTAAAGAAGGACGATGCAGTTAAAAGAGTAAGCCTCATTAGCGAGAGCTTACCTAAAATTATGCAATATTTCTATCAGATGCAGTATATCCTGCATAGCAATGAGATGATTTCCAGCGAAGAACACTATTTGCTGCGAAATGTCATTTCGATCACAAAGTTATCAGATACAGAACTAATTAATTTTATGCACGATCAATTTAACTGGTCACTTTTCATTGATCGTCATCTTGATAAATCGTTATTGAGGCAAGTATCTTCTAAAGCTCAAATTATTAAATATAAATCCAAGGTTGGTAACAATAAAAATTACCGTACATTGCTGTCTTCATCGAAGTATATACGAAAGCTGGCTAATGAGCTTGCAGATCATGATTATTATGATCGATTGCATCAGAAGTTTGCGAAGCTGCTTAAGAATAATCAAATCGATTCTCAAATTATTGTACAGGCAACCGAGTGCGTGAAAAGTATTTCTGGTGGTATCGTGCTGCGGGCGATTGGACCCGGTAAATTCGCTCACGAGATGATGGCAATGTATTTATCGACGCAGGCAAGAGCGGCTCAAGATGGAGAACTTGTCATTTGGTCGGTATGTGATGAACTTCCATGGTTCCAAAGTTCAGTTCGCAGACCCGATCTTGTCAGGACTTCTTTAAGACGCGAAGGGGAGCGAATTCAGCTCCAATTTGAGTTGGTTGAATTGAAGTTCATTTCGCATACCATTTTTGAGACGGAAAGATATGATGCCATTAAGCAAGTAAAGGCTGGACTCGATCTGTACAAGAGTCGATTTCTGTTTCAAGAGCACTCAGCGGGTGCGGAGTTATGGCGAAAGGAACTGATATATTATCTGTTAGAGTATGGCACTTACTCTGTAGAAGACGCTTTACTTCTAAAGGAGCTTCAATCTATTTCAATGGATCATATTAACGTTGCTTTGTCTGGCTCTATTGATACGTTCATCTATACTTCCAATATGCTTGATCACAGTATTATGGAAGGAAATGTAAATGGATATCGATCGGAGTCATTACACAATGAGTATGTTAATCATATCTATAATCGATCATATATTTTGAGGACTCTGGGCGCATTGCAAGAAGAAGAGGCCGTTCCTTCCTACGAATCGCTACAAGAGCTTCCGGATTATGTCACTAGCAAGCTTGGTTTAGAGGCTCCAACGTCAGTGAATGAAGATGGGTTTATATATGAAGAAGACTCGGGTTCGGGAGATCATAAAGCAGCCCCAATTGAAATAATGGATACAAGTCCAAACAATGGGGAACAGGAGATGGCATGGCGCGAAGCGACCAATATAGCTTATGTAGCAGTAGCCAAATCACTCGAGGCAGAGCCAACAACCATCTATCCAGAGCAACAGGCACTATCGAAAGAGGAGAAATTGGAAGAACCGCTAGAGGAAGACATAATGCCATTGGTTGAGAGTTATCAAAGGAAGCTGCGCTACAACTTCAACCAAAATGGCATTCCTATAAAAATCGTCGATTCCTTCATTGGAGTAAGTGTAATTCGGATCATCGTCGAGATACCACCGGATAAGTCCTATAGCACGATTGAGAATAGAGCTAAAGATATTTATTTATGGTTGCAGCTCTCTTCTATCCCGCTTATTTCGTTACGTAATGGACGAATCAATATTGATATTAATCGTGATGTAGCGGAGATTGTCTACTTTGAGAAATTCATGGAGCAAACAAGGAAGTTATTTCCTCCAGAACGGTTGAAAGGAAAGCTTATTGCTCCAATTGGTGTGGGACAATTGCGTGAACTAATCACGCTGGATTTCTCTAGCTCCAATACGCCCCATCTCCTGGTTGGTGGAACAACAGGAAGCGGTAAGAGCGTTACGATCAATTCGATTATCCTGGCTATGATGTGTATATATACTCCATCCGAGGTTCAATTTCTATTTATTGATCCGAAGAAGGTCGAATTCCTAACATACGAGAATCGCCGACATACGAAGCAAGTAATAACACAAATTGAAGAAGCTATTTTGGCACTTGAGCAGTTAGTCGAGGAGATGGAACTTCGTTATTCTAAATTTGCACATGAAAGCGTAATGAGCTTAGACGAGTATGTCGAGGTGACAGGTGAACCAATGCCTAGATTAGTTGTTGTATTCGATGAATTCGCGGATTTTATGGAGCGAGAGAAAAGTCTTAGTAGCCGGGTGGAAAGTGCTATTCTGCGCCTCGGTGCTAAAGCACGCGCGGCCGGAATCCATTTACTTATTTGCACACAGAACCCGAAGGCTGACATTGTGCCGACCAATATTCGCAATAATTTACCTGCTAGACTGGCACTCAAAGCAGCCGATCATCACGCGTCAAAGATTATTATTAACGAAGAAGGCGCTGAGAAACTGGGTGGAAAAGGTGATTTTCTAATCAAATTAGATTTACCTGAAATTATTAGGGCGAAGAGTCCCTTTCTTACTCCACGCGTGAAGAGAGCGTTATTACAATTTTTCAGTAGATAACAATATAAATTATTTGCTTGAAAGGATGAACTCGCTGCATGAAATTTGGAGCACATCAAAGTTTTTACTTGCGGGTGAATTGGCTTTCGAAGGCGATAAAGATGCAAGATGAAAACCCTAGATTTTTCTTTGATGATTTCGCCTTTGAGAAGATTGGGCTCGGCAGGAACATGGTAAAATCATTACGTTATTGGATTGTGGCGACGAATGTGATGGAAGAGGGTAAAGACGATAATCGACAGTCTATTCATCAATTGACGGAGTTTGGGAAGCTTGTGGCGGTCTTCGACCGCTTTATGCGGCTCCCCTTAACTTCTGTTGTCCTGCACTATATGTTAGCTACTAATAAAGAGCATGCTACAACCTGGTACTGGTTCTTTAATGAATACAATCATCGGTCTAGCAATAACGAAGATATACATGGAGCATTAAGTGAGTGGGTAACGCAGCATCATAAACGACCTGTTTCAGCCAATACACTTAAACGCGATTTAGATTGTCTTAAGCAAATGTATACGGCGAGAGCTAAAATAGATAACGATCCCGAGGAAGTTGTAGCAAGCCCGTTATCTGGGATTGAGCTAATTTATGATTCTAGAGAACAGTTCATTAAAAATAGTCCAGGACTAGAAAGACTTGATATGGATGGCCTTTACTTTGGTTTGCTGCATTACTGCTATATACACCAAGTAGACAGTGTGACTTTAGAGGAAATCCAAATAAAGCCTCAACTTTGGGGGAAGTTGTTTCATTTGTCTTCCAACCAAATTCTTGAGGTGCTGGAGTTGTTCCATGCGGACCCAAGCTATCCGGTTTCATTTGTTCGTACCAATCAAATATATAGTCTTAACCTAGAAGTTGTAGATCCTTACATCTTTTTGCAGAAGGCTTATGAACGGAAGGCGGCATATTAATGCAAGGGTTCCGCTCAAGTATTAACTTACATTTTGATTTGCCCAATCCTAAGTTATTGGACAGGTACGTGCTGACACCATCTCATTGTGACGTGTTGAATGGAATTCTTGAAGGCGTCGTTAATACAGAAGGTAAACATGCGCATCTGCTTATCGGTCCATATGGAACAGGCAAATCGTTGTTGTCTACAATTGTATGCCAACTGGTATCGAGAAAATTTTCGGAAGAATGGCGTATTCGCCTACTAACACAAACGGAGCGAATAGACACTCGACTAGCCGACTATATACGCAATACAGAAAGTGTAGGCCTTACTTATATACCGGTAATGATAAATGGGAAGACGGGGAGCTTTCGTACAATCATAAATCAGGCCATATATCGGGCTCTACACCAGGCGAAGATTGAGGTCATTACTCCGAACGAAGCTTCTTCTATACTCAATGTGGTAGATCGTTGGAAGCAATTGTACCCAGATACATACAAAGCTTTTTTATGCCACTTGGAGGCTAAACAAGTTCAGGAAATCGAATGGCGCGCTCATATTGAGAGCTGTCACGAAGAAATGACGAGAGATTTTATTTCCTTCTATCCGAGTGTTACATCAGGCACGACTTGGATGGTTGAGCATGATACGTACTTCATTGAAAACCTTGAAAAATTATCAAGTGAATTAGTGGCAAGAGGAATTGGTCTATTTGTTGTTTATGATGAGTTCGGTAGATTCTTGCAATCTCTTGGTGGTGAGAATACCCTACAGGATATGCAAGATTTACAAAATTTGGCTGAGTTTGTGGATAGGGTAGCGAATATTCACTTGTTGGTTGTGGGCCATAAACACATTAGGCAGTATGCTGCAAGCAGTAGAGAATCGATACGACAAGAATTTGAGAAAGTAGAGAAGAGATTTCGGTTCTACAGTTTGGAGAATGATTCTAGTACCTTCTTGCAGCTAGCACAAGAAGCAATTATAGAGACAAATACTGAATGCCTGAACGAGGAAATAAAGCTTGAGTCGGTAGAGACGCTACAAAATTATACTTTATTTAATGAGTTTACCTCCTACCAACTAGAGCAAGGTATTGTTAGAGCGTTGTATCCACTTCACCCTGTTGCTGTTATGTTGCTACCGCATTTATCCAATATATTTGGTCAAAACGAACGGACACTATTCTCTTTTTTATCTGATGATGAACGATATAGCTTACGAGACTATGTTAATCAGAACAAGGGATATTATTATGCCGATCAAATGTTTAATTTCTTTAGTGTTGGATTGGCTGAGCCTAAAGACCAACCGAGCTTGCAACTCTATCACTCGATTGCACCATATCTAGACAGCCAAATGTTACTACAACGACGAATTGTTGAACTGCTTACAATGTGGTCTGTAACACGACTCACCCAGAAACAGCCCATAACGACGAAGTTTCTTGCTTTTGCTGTTGGTACGGGTTTGGAGGAAATAGCAGTTCTATTAGAGCTCATGTCCGAATCTAAAATCATTAGATTTAATTCAATCCGTGAACAATGGGAATTGTATGATGGTAGCTCTATCGATTTAGGTATGGCTGTTCAATCCAGATTAGCCTCGACGACCTTGCAAAATAAAGAAGTTATGCATTTGTTGGAACGTCATCTGCCGATGACTTACATTCTTCCTTATGAATACAATGAAGATATGGACATGCTTCGTTATGCAGATATACATTTTGCAGACGTTTCAGAGTTGAAAGTATATCAGGATGGGACATTACCTGCGGATGATCGTATTTGGTTAATCGTCTATCAAGACATGGATCAAATTGAGGATCCTATTACAATAATGAATGAAATGACTTCATCTAGTTTAGTGGCATTTCCTCATTTTTCTGTAGATAATGTTCAGTCCAGTTTGCTTAACTTTAAGGTCATCGATCAATTACTGCATGATTCGGAGTTCTTGTCGCAAGACGCTAGACTTAAGAATGAGCTGACGTATATGCTTCAGGAAACAAGTAAACATATACAGGTATTCGTTGATCGTTACTTTGCTTTCCATGATCTTGAATGGTGGTCGGGTAAGGAACAGAAATCGATTGTCGATTTGAATGAGTTGGAGCGTCTTGTTACCCATCGCCTAAGGAGCAAGTATAATGTCACACCTCATATACGCAATGAAGCGTTCAATCGTAATCGTATTTCGGCTATTCAGCGAAGAGCACTAATAGATGTAATTGATCATCTCATCCAGCAGCCGAGAGAGCCTGCTCTTGGTATAAGTGGATACGGGCCAAACTATCTGATCTATGCCACTGCGTTGAAAAATAACGATTACTATATTGATGCTGAAGGCAACGTGCAATGTAATGGGACTCTTGCAGAAATTAGGAATGCTTTACGGGAAGTACTTGATTCTAAACCCATTGGTAAATTGTCAGATCTGATCGGTATGATGAAATCTCCTCCTTATGGGATTAGATCATCCGTCATTCCGCTATTGTTTGTGGCTCTATTGAGGGATCGTTGGGATCAGCTGCATTTGTTTGCGAACGATATGTTAATTTCTAGCTTAAGCGGAGCTTCAATACTTGAAATAATCGAGCTCTCGGAGTCTTTTGAATATCGTTACTACAATTGGACGATAGAGGAGAAGCATCAGCTTATTGAATTAGGGGGATATTTTGATCTTCCTGAGGAAACGTGCACCAGCTTTCTTCTAGTTGCCGACGCTTTGCTACAATGGCTTCGAAGCTTGCCTAAATTTACTCAGATTACTAGGCAAATAACGAAAGACACGCAACGGATTAGGGATATAATTCGCTCGTCGGAAGTAGACCCTTTCACGAATATAAAACAACTTGCCACATACGGACACTTATTGCTTGAAGCAAAGAGTGAGCTCGAGCAGTTTCATATTTGTAATGAGCATGAACTTGAACGGCAGGTCCTGAAGGTGACAGGACAAACGACATTATTGCAAATGTTCCCCGTTTTGAAGAAGTTCCGTAATGAGGCCATCGGAAAGAATAGTAAGCTTCTCACATTATCGTTGTCTGAAGAGGGTCAGGGAATAATTGATAGTATGGCTGAACAGCTAGTGGGTGTAGCTCGAACGGAGTGGTCTGATGCAACACAAGATCTTTTCATTGGACAAATTAAATATGAATGGGAATTATTACATTCAGGGGTAGAAATCTCAGCATCCCTAGATAAGATTTCGGATCATAATGTACCGTTGTCCAAGAAGTCCCAGACACTCTACGCTAACGTTAAGAACATGCTCAAATATGCCGGTAGAGATATATCGACCCAAGAGGTCAGGCAGCTATTAGTTAAGCTGCTTCATGAACTATAAGTTGCGGCTTGTGGAAAGGAGTAGTTAAATATGTCGCGTAAGCATGTTCACGTAGCTATGTATAGCGGAGGTGCTTCTTCTGCTTATGTTGCGCATCATATGGTCCAGACCTATGGACGAGAGAACTGTATTCTCTTCTTTACTAATACATTATGGGAGCATGAAGATAATTATCGATTCATGCACGAAGTGGCTGATTACTTAGGCATGGAGATTACTTATCGTACGGACGGTAGGACTCCTGAACAAGTATTTTACGATTATCGATTCATGGGTAATTCGCGCCTGGCCAAATGCTCAGAAGAGTTAAAGGTAAGGCATACCGTTATTTTTCTCGAGGAATTGCGGTCGGAACATGGGCTAGAGCCTATCCTTTATTTCGGAATTGGACGACATGAGCAGCATCGAGCAGAAAATTTGAAGGAATTCTATGCTCATGTGCCACTCGAACCAGTAGAAACTCGTTTTCCACTCATATCCACATTCCGTGAAGAGATAGATGCCAAGAGAATTATTGAAGATAAATGGGGAATTCGATTACCTATTATGTACAAATTAGGATTTTCTCATGCCAACTGTGGTGGTCGATGTGTCAGAGGTGGATTTCAACATTATGCACAGTTGTATCGGACGTGGCCGGATGTCTATCGGGAACAGGAAGAAATGGAAGAAGAATTCCGACGTCATTTCGAAAAGGACGTATCCATTTTGAAGCGTAATGGAGGACCGTACACACTTCGTGAATATCGTGAGGTAATGGAGAGAGAAGGGTTCGAACAATTTTTGAAACAAGAGGATGATACTGTCCCTTGTGTTTGTACAGTTTAAATGTAAAATTTCAATTTCATAGTCTTAAAATCACGTATACTCCGCATACTAAATAGTATTACAAAATGAATGGATGAAGCTTATGCGGAGTATATCGGATTATCCGGTTTTAGACGAAGGGCTTACAGTATTGATTGCATACCATCTATATAAGCGATGTTTTTCGATTCGAGATTCAAGTTCACGTAAGGTGATTATGTATACTGACCGTATTATTGTTCGAGACGTTCAGTTTCCCGTGTCGTTGTCAGGAAGGATGCGCGTGCTTCGAGAAAGAAAGAAAAATGTTCACGCCTATGTTCGAGGGTGTTTTGAGCAACGGTTGCAACATGTACAATTACCATTCGAACAATGGTCTGAGGCTTATTATAATCCTTACTTTGGACCTTCATTCGTAGATCGGTGTACTGAAATGCCGATTGATTGTGCAGATTTAGCGATTTGCGAGAAGGGGAGAGTATTTTATTATCAAAGTAATATGAGGGTCTAGTCTAACTTGAACTTATCAGTTCAAGTTATTTTTTTGTGCATGTACTTAGAACCGGGAGGTTGCTATATTCGGTTTGGGTGATGACCAATGTCGTTCATGAGTGAAAAAGATTTAAAACGAATCGTCTCCAACTTGTCGATATGGAAACGAAATGATGAAAGAGCCCCACACAAACCGCTGTTACTACTGCTTGCACTTGCTAAACTGCAGCATGGAGAATCTGTGCTACATTATGAAGATACCAGGATAAAACTTAAAAAGCTGTTAATTGAGTTTGGTCCGAAGAGAAAAACATATCATCCCGAAGAGCCATTCGTTAGATTAACGACTGATAAGATATGGAAATTGAATAAAAGTGTTGATAAAAATAATTTTTCTGATCGAAAGTTAGTTGCTGAACAAATAACAGGGCAATTTCAGTCGGATGTGTGGGATCTTCTTAATGCAAATGGTAGATTAGTTCAAGAAATTACAGAGCAATTGCTGCATGAGCATTTCCCGGATACGATTCATCAAGATCTTATTGAAGAAATTGGCTTACAATTTTCAATGACGACTAAACGCAGAAGGGATCCTGAATTTCGAAATCGTGTATTAAAGGCTTACGAATACGGCTGTGCAATATGTGGATTTAATGTTCGATTAGGTCATAATCTAGTTGGAGTTGATGCAGCTCATATTCAGTGGCATCAAGCGGGCGGTCCGGATCATGAAGAGAACGGTATTGCATTGTGTGTTCTACATCATAAGCTGTTTGATCGGGGCGTTTTTACTATTACCAATGATCGTGAGATACTCGTTGCTGAAGAAGCACATGGCACTCATGGGTTTGAGGAGTGGTTGATGAAATATCATGGAACGACCGTTAGGGCCCCCATTCGCCCATTATACCAGCCTAAAATCACCTTTCTGGAGTGGCATATTCGGGAGGTTTTTAGAGGGCCAGCTAGATACAGTGAAAAAAAACTATAATATACTCCAGCCTTGCTTGTAACAATTATAATAATTTGCAACAAACAATATATGCTGGTAGTGAGGATTACTTTGGTTCCAGATTAAAACGCCGAATGGCGTTTTTTTATTTGGGATGAATTACAACTCCATGTGACACATCTCATCAAACTAATTACTAAATATTTTTAAAACCAAGTAAACTTATATGATTGACATGGTTTTGGTGAGATGCTATCATAAGAAATAATTGTAATAATCCATTATCATTAAATGATAATAAAGGGGAGATTGTATTGTTGAGTGGTGTTCAAGATCAATACGTATTTGAGTGTTGACCCTCTTCCTAGTTCTGACATCCATGGCTTTACTCATATAGCTTTGTTAATTGATTCAACATTTTATCAGGCAGCACTTTTAGAAAAATGAATTGTAAATACGGAGGGGTAACCATGAAAAAGAACAAAACGAGTTTGCTAGTACTTGTATTAATCATCGCCTTAGCGACTGTTGCTGCTGGCTGCGGAGACGGCTCGTCCAAGAAAAAGGTAGTTGTTGGTTCCAAGAACTTTACAGAATCACTGCTGCTGGGCGAAATGTTTTCGTTGGCACTGGAGGATGCCGGTATCAAAGTTGAGCGTAAGTTGAACCTTGGCGGCACGTTGATCGCTCATGAGGCGCTTAAAAAAGGTGATATCGATGTTTATCCGGAATACACAGGCACAGGCCTGCTGAATATCTTGAACGAGAAGCCGCTTCCGGATCCGAAGGAAGTGTATGATCGTGTCTCGGATTACTACAAAAAGGAATTTAACTTGGTTTGGCTGGACCCTTCCCAAGCTAATAACACGCAAGCGATAGCTATTTCTCGCGCAGCTTCTGAGAAATATGGCATTACAACGCTTTCCGAACTGCAAGCCAAAGCTGGTGAAATCAACTTTGCAGCTGTTCCTGAGTTTGAGGAACGTGAGGACGGACTGCTCGGAATGAATCGCGTATATGGAGATTTCAAGTTCAAGAGCCTCAAGCTTTTCGACTATGGTGTTAAGTATCGTGTAGTTCTGAGTGACGAAGCTCAAGCTACCATTGCTTTCGGGACGGACGGCGAGCTGCTCAATCCGGATCTGGTCGTGCTGAAGGACGACAAACAACTGTGGCCTCCTTATAATGTAGCGCCGGTTATCCGTCAAAAAACGTTGGACCAGGATGAGAATATTGCTACGATTCTGAATAAGATTACAGCAAAGCTGGACGATCCAACTCTTCAAAAGCTGAATGCTGAAGTCGATATTAACAAGAAGGAATACAAAGATGTAGCCAAACAGTTCCTGAAAGACTCGGGCCTAATTAAATAACATCGTATACTAGGAACACCATCCTTATATGGATGGTGTTCATTTTCAATTGCCTTGTTTTGAACAATATTAAGAGGAGTATGGTATATGAGTACCCCACTAACAATAAACGGATCTAGCTTAAAGATGGAAGATATGAATGCGGTATTGGCAGGAGAACAAATAACGGTAAATCTCGTCAAGCCGCTTCATCATAACTCGAAGTTTTCATTCCAGTATGAACCGGAACAAAGCCCGTTCAGCGGACCACAGGAGAGCCTGCTGGATTCTCTTAAGGACTATGTACGCTATGACGGTGAGTTATTGCCTGCCGAGACTGGCCTGTTGAGCCTATACCTTCTGTTGAATCATGCTGTCAAATATGATGATGCGCTTAGCGATGAATGGGTGGATCGAGTTTTGTTTTTTGTAAATCATCGTATCGAGCCTTGCTTACATCAAGCAAATAGGACTGAGCTATCCGCCATGAGTGAGCTTTTCTTAATTCTTCATGGGGAAGAGGAGCTGGTCTGTCGCTATCAGGGACAATTGATAACGGTCGGAGATTTGTTCCGGGAGACGGGTTTAAGTAAGCTTTCCTGCACTAAACAAGATACGGCGTTTATTACGAGTCTATGCTGTGTTTCTACAGCTATGGCTGTCTACACGGTTTCCGAGGCTGCTAGATTGACGAAAACCGCCGATATTTGTGTTGCGATGCAGCTTGAAGCGATACGCGGGGAGACGGGAGCCTTCGATTCCCGGCTGCATGAGCTAGGCAGGCCGTATACGAGTCAAATCGAAGTAGCGGATAACGTTAGAAGGCTGATTTCGGGAAGTGAATTTACGACGGAGAGAGGCAGAGAAGCTTTTGGCGGCGACAATGGGCCGCGCTGTCAGGATGCCATTAGTATTCGCGCTGTGCCGCAAACGCATGGAGGTGTCAGAGATACCGTCAGGTGGCTGAAGGAGCAGTTGGACAATGAGATCAACGCCATCCCGGATCAATCAAATCCGTTATTAGGCTATCTATTGGACTTGTTGATTATTGGTTTAATTGATCTGGGCAATATAAGCGAGAGAAGAAGCTTTAGACTTTTGGACAGCAAACTGTCTTATGGTCTGCCGATGAATCTTGTCGGAGAAAATCCCGGCTTTAACCATGGCTTCCCGGTCATTCAGGCCTCCGCTGCAGGTATACTAGGCGAAATGAAATTACTAGCGATACCGAATTCTGCTTTTGCCAAATATGATCCGATTACGAAAAAGTATAGGTGCGCAACGTTTGCATCCTCTATCAAAGTATTGAATGCTGTAGCGTTGCTCAACAAAATTTTGGGAATTGAAATGTACATGGCGGCTCAAGGGATGGATCTGGCAAAAGCGAAGCTTGCGGACTTTGCGTTTGGAGCGGGTTCAAGCGAGGCGCTTCGTACATTCAGAAATTTTGTACAGACGGTAAAAGTGAACCGCTTTGCGTCGCCGGATATGGTAGCTGCAGACAAAGTGGTCTCAGAAGGTGTCGTGTTAAACGCAGTGGAAAATGCGATCGGACAGTTAAGGTAGGTGGCAGGTTATGAAGGATACAGACTTTTATATCGATGGTTATAGCTTAACGGTAGAACATATTATAAAAGCCGGACGCGGGGAATTAGGCGAGGTAGGCTTGAATGCTGAAGCGAGGTCCAGATGCCAGAGCAGCAGGTCGCAGATTGCGAATTGGCTGGGAGCGGATGCTCCTGTTGTATACGGTGTGAATACAGGGCTTGGCAATCTGAAGGATACGGTATTGTCGCCAGAAGAGCATTTGGCTTGGAATAAAACAATTCCCTATCCGCATGCAGTAGGGGTGGGGCAGTATTTGAATCCTGCTATTACAAGAGCCTCGCTGCTTATACGTGCCAACGTATTGAGCCGGGGATACTCCGGTGTGAGGCCTGAGCTGATCGACAGAATGCTGACGATATTTAACCATGGCATCGCCCCGGCAATCCGTGAGCTAGGATCTACAGGGCTCAGCGATCTCGGTCCGCTTGCTCATAACGCGATGGTCGTCAGCGGACTGGAAGACGCGGAAGTGTTCTATAAAGGCAATCAGCTACGTGCTCAAGCGTGCTTTGAAGCGTTGGGCTTGGAGGCTGAATTTCCTCTGGAATGCAAAGAAGCGCTTGCTCAAATGAATGGCTCGACGATGACGCAAGCTATTGCTATCTTTGCGTGCCATAACATGCTGCAATTGCTGGATATTGAACAGCAAATCGAAGGCCTTCTGAGTCGCGAAAGGGAGATTCGTATCGATTCGAAAGACCAAATAAATAGGGCTGTAGAGAGAGCCTTTGGCCTTATTTTGAACACAGTAAACTTTGAAAACAATATTACATGCGATAATCCGCTTCTATTTGTGGTAGAGGACGGTTATGAAGCTGTAATGGGATGTAATTGCAGTAATACGCAGGTAGGCTATACGATGGATTTGCTTACTATCCTCATTGCGGACAAGGCCAACTATGTGATGGAATTCATTAATAGGCTGGATGAGGCGGAAGGGGGAAAACTCAGAGCAATCCGAGAAGCCGCATCGGCAGCAGTGGGGCTTGTACAAACATTATCCCTCCCGGCCAGCGCCGATTCTATTCCTACCAAAGCTAATCAAGAGGATCATGTAGAGTTTAGTTATGGAGCGGCAAGAAAAGCAATGAAGGCATTGGGCGCTTATCAGTCACTATTATCCTATCTCTTTAGTGCAGTGATAAAGATAGAAGCGGCTCACGAGAATGACAGTAAATTAAAAGAGGTATTCCCAGATTTGAATGTTAATAGGACAGCCCCTTCTGCCAGGCTGGCAGCCGGTTTAAATCATTATTTGGGCGAAAAGTTTGATCTGGTACCACTGACATACAGCTAGTGAACAACCATCACCATAAAGATCCACAACCTCACAAGGGTGTGGATTTTTTTCTATTCCTCTCAAGCATTCCCCTTGAAAAAATGAGTCGAGCCATGCTCATGCAAACGGATGAGCTGCATTGCCATATATTTAGGTGAATATTTCATATCATTTTCCAGCCAATACATAATGATCCCTAGATGGGCTGACGTCACATAGCGGACGATAATCTCTCGCGGCATCGTGACATGCTGGTCGTTGGGCTGCGCAATGATGGAGCGGCGGTATAAGGATTCCCGGATGATGCTTTCCATGCGCAACGCGAAACCAGGCAAGCCATTGGGGCCAAGCATAACACGGTAAAATGCGGCATGTTCGGCTATATGCTGGAACTGGCGGATAAAGGAGTCAGGCGGCGTATTCGCATCCTTAACGAAATCATTCACTTCAAATTCAGGCGGCAATTGAAATGCAGCAGCAAATTCGTCTAGCATGCCATCGACCATTTTTCTCAAAAGATCATACTTGTCCTCATAATGCAGATAAAATGTAGCGCGATTGATCTCTGCATATTTCGTAATGTCCCGAACGGTAACGTGATCGAAGCCTTTCTCCTCCATCAACGACAGCAAGGCATCTCGAATAAGATAATGTGTCCGTTTCACACGTGGATCAAGCTGCATGGGCATAGTAGACATTTCATGCTCCTTTGTGCAATGTTTTGGCTTTAGGCAACAGCTTGACTTCCGTTGTTGATAATGCGACATCGGGCTTTAGCATTGTTGGTTGCTGCCTTCTTTTCTTTATTTTAATATAGCTACACATCGACGTTAATGCAACACTGTGTTGATTTGTAGTTATTTAAAAATAAGAAGGAGAGTTTGATGAAATGCCATATGATCAACGAAAAACAACCCTCATTACGATCGCACTGTTGCTCGGACTGTTCCTATCCTCGTTAGACCAGACCATCGTATCGACCGCTATGCCAACGGTAATCAACCAATTAGGCGGCTTTTCGTACTACAGTTGGGTATTTACTGTCTATATGCTGGCTTCGACTACGATGATGCCGATTTACGGCAAATTGGCAGATCTATTAGGCCGCAAGAAGGTCATCCTGACAGGACTGTCCTTATTTCTTGCAGGCTCCGCTTTATGCGGGCTTGCTGGTAATATGTCTGAGCTTATCCTTTTCAGAGGGATCCAAGGCTTGGGAGCAGGCGCGCTCATGCCGATAGCGATGACTATCGTGGCGGATATTTACCCTCCTGATAAAAGAGGAAAGTTTATGGGCTTGCTTGGCGCAGTGGTTGCGATATCCAGCGTTTTTGGACCGGCCATGGGCGGCGTTATTGTGGAGCACTGGAATTGGGGATGGATTTTCTATATGAATCTGCCGATTGGTCTCGTTGCTTTTCTGCTGTTGGCATTGGCAATGAAAGAAAGCAGGGGGACAGAGAAACGGCCAATCGACTGGTTTGGAGCTGTTACGTTGAGTCTTGCCATTGTATCGCTTTTGCTTGCTTTGGTACTTAGCGGCGGCGGTGAGAATGCGGGAACCGGCACGAGTTATGCGTGGAATTCTCCAGAAATAATGGGGCTATTAGGCGGTGGTGCGACTTTGCTTGCTCTGTTCCTATGGATAGAGACGAAGGTGAAGGAACCGATAATTCCGCTGCATCTCTTTAAAATCCGAGCCATCGCTTATGGCAATGCTGTTGGCTTTTTCATGAGTGCTGGCTTGTTTGGAGCAATTGTTTACATTCCGTTATTCGTTCAGGGTGTTATTGGCGTGAAATCGTCAATTGCAGGTTATATATTAACGCCGCTTATGCTTTCGGTTACGATCACATCCATAGTTGGCGGACGTCTAATGAGCAAGTTTTCTTACCGGGCGATATTGATTCCAAGCATGCTGCTCATGACGTTCGGTTTTTTTCTGCTTAGCCGAATAACGGCAGATACGACGCAGACGGAAATCATAATTTATATGATTGTTGCAGGACTTGGAATGGGCGCGGTCTATCCGACTGTTGGCACTGCTGCACAGAATGCGGTCGGCAGCTCATCTAGAGGAGCTGCTACTTCATCCTCACAGTTTTTCCGTTCAATTGGAGGCACTATTGGCGTTAGTGTGTTAGGTAGTCTGCAAGCCAAGCAAATGTCCTCAGGCGTGATGGAGCTGCAGAAGGAGATCGATCTTTTTCCATCGAGCCAATTGCAGCAGGTTGCACATTCTCAGGCATTGCTAGATCCCAGCGTCCGGGCTTCTTTGTCTCCTGAAGGGCTAATCGGTCTGCAACATGTATTTAGCAATGCACTAGCTCATGTATTTCTAGGCGGTATGATGTTTGTTGGAATGGGTTTGATCGCATGTTTCTT
This sequence comes from Paenibacillus radicis (ex Gao et al. 2016), assembly GCF_014641555.1. GTDB lineage: Bacteria > Bacillota > Bacilli > Paenibacillales > Paenibacillaceae > Pristimantibacillus > Pristimantibacillus radicis. The sequence goes on along the minus strand of NZ_BMHY01000003.1, from coordinate 577,449 downwards.
TATGGGAGATGCTCGCTTGGTAGAGAAGGATATAAAAGTTCAAAAAAATATATCTTATAAAAATTAATAAATCATCCCTAATTTGTCGATAAAATAGGAGACTAAAATACATCTGGGGGAATTAACGTGGAAAAAAGCTCTAAATCTTTTGTTGCAGCATTATTACTTTGTATATTTTTATCAGGTTTGTCCGGCCATCGTTTCTATGCTGGAAAAGTGGGTACAGCTATCCTGCAGATTATTACTTTAGGCGGATTGGGCATTTGGTGGCTAATCGACCTTATTATGATTATTTCGGGCAAGTTTACGGATAGTGAAGGAAAAGTAATTTCAGCAAACTAATAAATAAAAAAGACACATCCGGCAAACGGGTTGTGTCTTTTTTATTTATTGGCATTTATGGCCACTAGTTATTTGCACTCTTTTCCAAAACATGAACCTCTTTAACGGCTTTTGAGGCCTTCTTGCCGATCTTATAGGATTTAACCAGTTTCATGCCTTTGGTGACTTTAAACAATTTGAATGATTTTAAGGATTTTACTCCTTTGAAAGCTTTAAGTCCGGTTAATGAACCGATACCAACGACACCTTCCAACAGTTGCGTGGCAGAGATCGAGGTTACAACTGCTATAATACTGAGCCATTGTTCTTTGAAAAACGTCCGGGCGTCTTTAGCAAGAAAGAACAGCGCAACTAACTCAATAACATAGAACCATAGAATGTAGTGCGCGATAGCATCAAGCGGCGCTTTAACATCCTTGGAAACCGAAGTGAAGCTTAGAATGGTGACGAATACAATGAATAAAGAAAGAATAAATGAAAAGATTAGATACCACTTTTTAAAATGTTTGAGAGTCATCCACCATTGGCCCCTTCTTTTACATTACAATGAATATCGTTAGTATTGTTTTTATTTTCATTATAAAACATTTTGAGCAAATGTCACCATTGAGGGCAATTGCATCTTTTTATAGTTCTAACCTGCGCAGCAACAAGAAGGCTCTGCCCGTCATGTTTGCCGGGTAGAGCCTTCTTTCGTCTAATCGAGCGAGACTGCTGAGTTAGATCATCGCTTATTTTCTATATTGTAGGTTGGATAGGGTATAAGCGTTTTTGCTCGCGTTGTTCCTCCAGCAAATGCATCATCCGATTTTGGATGCTTAACGTATACGGAGTTGTATAGGCGGGATGGGCCAAGTTTCGTGTCTCCAGAGGGTCATTCGTTAAGTTATACAGCTCATACTCGTCGGGCACCGGTTGTGTTTTCGTTGACGTTGCCCATTCACCAGAGTTTCCAACTGGATGTGTGGTCACATCTTGGACCCTCGGCTGACTCCAAAATTGACTATTATCGAAATAACGGGAAAACTTCCAAATTTCACGTTGTTGTTCTTGATAAAGGGGTGCGATAACGGTCTCGATATGGTTAGGCTGGACAACTGGCGGATAAGGCACTCCCAGCGGATTTTGCTGATGCTGTCCCCGGGTGACATCGTCATCCGTCATGAAGTAAAGGGGCTGATCTGTTAGCGTCTGCTTGCTATTGTCCCGAACGAGCGGGCTAAGGTCACGGCCGACCAACGGACGGGCTTCGCTGAAGCGGGTTTGCAAGCGGCTTTGAATTTCATCCCTATTAATATGGGCTAATCCGAGCATGGTTGGCAGCAAATCCAGATGACTTGTCAGCGCATGCGTATTCTTTTGTTCCGGGAATAGATGTTTATTGTGGATGATCAAAGGGACATGAAGGTACTCTTCATAGGCACAATACCATTTTTGATGCAAATCGCCGTGAGAGCCCAGCAGATCGCCATGATCAGATGTGAAAATGACAATCGTATTCTCGTAAAAGGAAGAGCGGGTAAGCGCCTCAAATACTTTAAGCATTTGCCGGTCTGCATTTTTCTGCAATTGATAGTATAACCGGCGGTAAAAGTACTGATTGCTAATCGGCTGCAAAGCTCTCGGATAGACATCGCGATAGGACGCCTGACAGCGCGGTTTGGTGTTCAGCTGTTCATTCATGGTTGGAGGAGGGGAGACTTCAGGTATCGTTGGATCTACCTCGAATTTGAAAGTAGGCAGCCGGGCTGCAAGGTCGCCATAGAGCGTAATATCATGCGGATTTACAAAGGAAGAGACGATTAGCCACGGCGGGGCTTGATTGTCTTGGGAGTGCCAGTGATCAAGCGCCTCAATGAGCTGCACGGTCTCTGCAGCATACACTTCATCTCTGCCGCTTAATCCGATGGCGGAGGAGGAAGCGGAGTTTCGAGGATTTCTGCCTACGGGATCGGGACCAATCCAACTCGAGAAGCCAAAGTCGTCCAAGCGATTCGCATGGAGATATAATTGTTCCAGCTTCGGATCGGGCACGCCTGTCAGAGGATGGTAACTGGGAACACTTTTGTGAGTGCCAGGAGAAATAATATCTTCATTAGAAATATGCCATTTGCCTTTATAGTAAGTACTGTAGCCCGCCGCGCGGAAATAGTGACCCATTGTGGGCACCGTATTTCGGTTCAGCCAAAACATATCGGAGTCGAACGCCTCTTTCGCTATTCCGACTGTCTGACTGACGCCATGCAATGATGGATACTGGCCTGTAAATAAAGTAGCCCGGCTGGGGCAGCAAGCCGTGCTTCCTATATAATGCCTATGGAATTCCAGGCTATTGGACTTCAACAATTGCTGTGTAACGAGATTTTGTTTGCGCCATGCTCGAAGCTCTTCGCTTTCATAAACAGGCGGATATCGCTCCTCATCGACCATTAGGATAAGGAAGTTGGGTCTTTCCAATTTGCGTGGGGATTCGGAAGCTTGATTCATGTCGGATACACACCCTCTGCCAGGTTTTATTCTAGGCTATGTAGGGAGGCATCTGAACATGATTCGAGACAAACAGAACCCCCAACGGCTTGTTGGGGGTTCTGTTCATGGGGTTATCCCTTAGTCCTCACGGCGCTCGTCATCGCCATCAATGTCAGCGTCATCCACATTTTCTCCAGCCTTGTTGCCAAGAGCTGCACCTACGATGCCGCCTGCAATGGTGCCTACAGGGCCTAAAACGGAACCGACAACAGCGCCTACAGCGCCGCCTCCTACCGTTCCTACAGCTTCTCCAGTATTTGTTTCGTCCTTATCATCGATTCGATCCCGGTCATCATGTTGAGTCATCGATTTACACGTCCTCTCTTTTTTTATGAATGCTAGCTACGTTGTAGCGCAGTCTCGACATCTATATTGCCCTAACCAGTTTGAGGAAATGCATCAATTGAATAAATAAATGAAGTGATTTTGAATCGAAGTCCATTGGCAAACGGCCCTCGATAAGGCGCTGGCGGCATCGATAAATTTGCAATAGAGAATTTGGGCTACTCATGAGGGAGGATTTCAGCCGTTTCTTCTATAATAAGACCCTCTGAGGCCTCTGAGGGCCTTATCGCCTTCAATAACATCGTGTCGGCCGGAGTTAAGACCTCCTGAGGGTCTTAACTCCACTTTTTTTCACCTGGAAAGGCGGATTTCGGCCTTTTTTCTGCAGATAAGACCCTGACAGGGTCTTATCATACCCGCTAGCATGAATTCAACCGGGCTTAAGACCCCGCCAGGGTCTTATTCCTCCGTTTGATCTTATTAGAATGTCCGCAGGGGCATAGGCAGCGTGGCTGCGGTTAGGTTACCCGGCCAGCCTTGTTATTGAATGTGTCTAATGAAAAGGGGAATACTAGCGATCATATGACACAGTAGAAAGAAGGCTTCAACAATGGATAGAGCGAGAACCAATACGACTTGGACCGTAGCTGGCCTGCTGCTTGGCTTGTTTATGGCCGCACTGGACCAGACCATCGTATCTACGGCCATGCCTACTATAGTAGGGGAGTTTGGCGGCTACGAGCAGTTGGTATGGGTGTTTTCTGCCTATATGATTGCAAGCGTCGTAACCACTCCGATTTTCGGAAAGCTGTCAGATATGTACGGCCGCAAACGGTTTTTCCTGTTAGGGCTTGGCATATTTTTGCTTGGTTCTGTCCTATGCGGGATAGCGAACGGCATGACGGAGCTTATCCTATTCCGGGCGCTGCAAGGTATTGGCGGGGGAGCTATTATGCCGCTCTGCTTCGCTGTTATTTTTGACATTTTCCCGATTGAGAAGCGGGGCAGAATGAACGGACTGTTCGGTGCCGTATTTGGCCTGTCGAGTGTATTCGGACCGCTTGCCGGGGCGTTTTTCACCGATTACTGGCATTGGCGCTGGGTGTTTTATATTAACATTCCGTTCGGTATACTGGCTATTTTGTTTATCGTCCTGTTCTATAAAGAGGCTGGCGAGACGAAGAAGCAGGTGATCGACTGGGGTGGCGTTTTACTGCTCGCAGCTACGATTCTGAGTTTGATGTTCGCACTGGAGCTTGGCGGGAAAACGTACGCATGGAATTCCGTGCAGATTATCGGATTGTTTGTCGCATTTGTCGTTCTGCTCGTAATCTTCTTGCTTGTGGAGAGCAGGGTGTCGAATCCGATCATATCGCTGCATTTGTTTAAAAATAAAGTGTTCACCGCCAGCCAAGTCTGCAGCTTTCTGTATGGCGCGATTTTGATTTCAGGCGCGACCTATATTCCTATTTTCGTACAGGGCGTATATGGCGGCTCGGCTAGTTCTGCAGGACAAACGTTGACGCCGATGATGCTGGGGGTCGTGGCAAGCTCTGTGCTTGGAGGCCGTTTTGCCACTAAATTTATGTTCCGCAGCATTATGCTGGTGTCCGCAGCGATTCTCATTATTGCGCTATTCCTCTTAGGCACGATTGATGCCGAGACGCATCGCTGGGTCGTTACGCTGTACATGATTTTTGTAGGCCTCGGAATCGGTGTTTCGTTCGTCATCTTCAATATTGCGACGCTGCACGGTATCAGTCCGGAATATAAAGGCGCTGCAACCTCAATGGTCGTATTTTTCCGGACCATCGGTTCCGCGCTTGGCATTACAATATTTGGTGTCATCCAAACCAGTCGGTTGAAGACAAACATTACGGCCGTGCTTCCCGACCCTTCGATGGCCGAGAAATTCGGCGACCCCCAAGCGCTGCTGAATCCTGCTGTCCGTCAGATGTTCCCGCAAGACGTGCTTCAGAATATGATTGTGGGCTTAGCGGATTCGATCGCCTTTCTGTTCCAATGGAGCATCGCGTTGCCGCTCTTGGCTGTCGTCTTTATTCTGATGCTGGGCCGAGCTAGGGTGCCGCAAGGCGGTTAGGCAGAAGCTTTGAATGATCAAGAGGTAACACGGCGAAAAACCTTTGGGCTCTGCACAAAGGTTTTTCGTTTTTGTTGCACACTATACCCTATAACTTCTCCGGTTTTTCGGCATACTCCCGTAAAATCCAGCCGCAGCGGCTGCAAATAAAAAGAATACGCTCACTTTGAAAATGAGAGGTGATCAGCTTTCCCTTTAACGCGATACGCTGCGTATAGATACCGCCCTCTTGCAGGCTGTGTGCGATCTTGATCTCACTCCCGGGGCAATCCGGACATTCCAGGTTGACTCTGATTTTTTCAACATCCATGGTGTACCTCCCTATCTTGGTGAATATATCAGCCCATTATATGTAGAATTTTCTAATTTCAGTATAGCGATAGGGTGAATGAGCTGGAATAGCAAAAACCCCAACCTTACGAGGTTGAGGTTCTCTTTATTGATGATGGCTAGACAAGCGGGATATCTAACTTACAATGCCCGCATCCGGTTGTTGCGGGGGTTATGCTCAACCTCTGCGAGTCCTAAAGCTTCCATAAGCGGAGGGACATACATGCCGAACCGGCCGCGGAATCCTTTTTTCAGACCATACCAGCCTGCAATCGGATTCTCGGAGGAACGGGCCCAAGCTTCGACCGTACCTTCTTTGGCTGGCTTCTGCTCGTCGGCGCTCCCCAGCTCAATCCAGTCTCCATGCTGCTTGAGCATGTCGTGCAAATCGGCAATACAGCGATAGTCATAATGAAGAACGGTTTTGCCTACCGTGCACACGATAATTTCTTTTCCATCCTTCTCATCCTTATACATTTCGTATGCAGAGGTTCCAGGAGGCGTTTTTAATTGCCATGGATGTTGTTTCGTACCTTGTTCTGCCGACATAGGACGCTCCTTTGTATTTCTTATTTTGTCTTCAATAAAGAATAGCATACGAAGGCGGAGAAAAGACATGAGGAAAGAAGGGTGGCAGAGGGAAGGTGAGATAGATAGAACGGGAGAGATAGAGAAGGTTGGAGAGCGGGGGGAAGTTGAGAATGTTCGGAAAGCTTGAACATTAGGGGAAATGGAAGAAATGGGAAACTCGGCGGGAAGTCAGGAAGGCTGGTTAAGTCAGCGAGGGTACAATATTACAGCTCCAAAGCTTCTCTCGTTATTTTCTGAATATCAACGGGGCAGTTCGGGCTTTCTTTCACGATGTCAGGCAAAATATGCGTTAAAAAATAATCGACGCAGTGAAGCTTGATTTTCTTAATCTTTATAAGCGCCTCACGGTACATAACAACGAATTCCTTCTCCGTGTTGCCTCTTTGCAATTCCGTAAGCGCCTCATACACTTGATCCAGCTTATCAGCTACTTCAAGAATTAACCCTTCGACAGAATCATCTTTGCCTTCACGCAGCTGTCTGCGGAAGATAGGCTTGAATTCCTCCGGGATATTCTCTTCTATAAACATCGCAATCATGCCTTCCTCGACTTGCTGGAGCATGCCGCGCAATTCCATGGAATAATGTTTAACGGGCGTTTTAATATCGCCTATAAATATTTCACCATAATCATGGCTGCTGGTAATCTCGTAGAGCTTTTTCCAGTCGATGACGACGCCATTGCTTTCCTCGATATCCGCCAATGTTTTGGCATACTGGACAACCTTCCAGGAGTGAGCGGATACACTATGCTCTTCAAATTTGAATTTTCCCGGACAGCGGATAATACGTTCAAGATCGTTCAAGGATTGAAAGTACGTGTGAATTCCCATAATATGCAATTCCTTTCGTCGTTGTTGTGTGTGCTGCTGTACAATTCGAGTATAGCTTGGATTTGTTAAGGGATGATAAAGTTGTTTATCGGTTGAAAATAAACTGCACGAATGGTAATATAGGGAAAATTAGTGCGCTGGGAGTGAATGGTGTAATGATTCTCGTTGTTCTTAATCAGTTGATCTAATAACTGAATATAAGAGGTCCAATGAAAGGCGGATGAAGCATTCATAATGCTTGATTTGCTATGTAGTATTGCCTCTTATGATAAAGAACAACAGTTTAATCATACACCGCGATCTCCGCTGCCATAATGAAGAAGCAGGCTGTATGAATAGGATAATGATACCCGTTCATGCTAAAGAGATATGAGGCTGCAGATGAGCTATGTTCATCTGCAGCCTTTTTTGCGTTCTCCAGCTTCATTATGGGAAGCAGATGGTCATTTTTCCCTCCAATGACGTCTGCTTGTTATTTTGTCATGTGACAATATTGATGACAGCAGTCACTAGGGCTGGAAGAAATAGGGCTATATACTTATGTAGATGGTCATATCATTCTTTTGGAGGTAGTGTAATGAGAAAAGGCAATAAACTATCATTATCCTTATTATTATCGCTGGTTATCGTTTTCTCGCTTGTTCAGCCAATGGCTCATGCGGCAAGCAATATGACAGATCGGTTATATGAGGGGCAAGTAGTAGATTTTGATGACACTGACGATGCGGTTTCTGAGGCGCTGCCGATCGGCTTTGATTTTAGCTTTTTTGGAAGTGAGTATGACGAAGCCTATGTGACGACGAACGGCTATCTGATGTTCCATGATCCTGTAGATGCCTATCGGTATGAAGGACCGCTTCCGATTGAAAGACCTAACAACTATATCGCGCCATACTTTACAGATTTGGTTGTGGATAACGCAACGGTTCTATACGCCACAATCGGAGAGGCGCCTAATCGTAAATTTGTCGTGCAATGGACGAATGTGAATCCCATTGATAATGACAACAGCTATGCAACGATTCAAGTGATCTTGTACGAATCAACCGGTGAGGTGCAGTTCCAATACCCTCAGCTTGATTTAGAAGAAGATGAAAACGATAACGGTGAATATCCGCTGTTCAGTCTAAGCGCAAATAATTATAATTTGCTGATTGGACTGCAAGATGGAGAGGCCTATACGAACTATTCGATAGACCAAGCAAATACCGTTGCAGAGGGACAAGCCATTCGCTTTACGCCAAACAGCGAAGACTCTGCTCTCTACACCATCAATGCTAACGCTAATTATGAGTCGTTTGCTCTGACAGCAGATCGTCTGTTGGCAAATCCGCCTGAACAACTGCTTCCTGCTAAAGGGGCTTTGGTTAACGACTCTTTGACATTAAGCTGGAGCAGCGTGCCAGACGCAACGGAATATGTTGTTCTAATCGACAATGATCCGTCATTCCATGATCCAGCGGTTATAGAGGCAGGCTCGGCTACTTCTTATTCATTGGACGATTTGCCGGAAGGCACTTATTACTGGGTAGTATTTGCTGTTGATTCAGACAACGAGAGATATTCCCAATCTTCGGTTTCAAGCTTTACGGTTGTGTATTCTTCCGGACTGGGCTTTATCCAATTGAGCAACATTACACTGGATCGTCCAGTGAGCGAAAGCGTTTATATTTATAACGCGACAGTCCCTCATTCTGTAACGGTTACATCAGCAACTTACACGCCGACCGATAGCAAGGCAACTGCTGTATTAAAGCTGGATGGAGAACCCGTGGACAATCCAATTAGCTTGAAAGTGGGCTCCAACTTAATCAGTCTGGATGTTATCGCACAGAATGGTCACGTACAGACGTATGAGTTTCATATTACACGCCTCGCTGAATCGACTACGGGCGGCGGCAATGGCGGTAACGGAGGTAATGGCGGCAACGGCGGCGGTCCAGTCGCAACACCATCCCCAACGCCTAAACCAACGCCAACCCCACAGCCCGGGACAGAAGGTTCGGTATTTAAAGGCAGTATTCAATATGACCAATGGAAAGAGGACTTGAACAAAAAGGTAAAGGAAGCTAATTCCGGTTCAGCTCCTGCTCCATTATCGGACATTGCAAACCATTGGAGTAAGGATGCAATTATTCTCTTCACGAAGCTTGGCTTTGTAGCAGGCTACGAAGATGGCAGCTTCCGTCCGGATGCAAGTATTACTCGTGCAGAGTTTGCTAAGATTGTGGCACAGATATTCAATCTTCAAACGGCTAGTAACGCTGCAGGATTCAGCGATACAGGCAGCCACTGGGCGAAAGCCGCAATCGATGCGCTGGCTTCGAACGGTATCATTACCGGCTACAATGATGGAAGCTTTAAACCAAACCAGACCATCACCCGTGCGGAGATTGTCGCTATAATCAGCCGGATTGTCGATTTGGACAAAGCATCTGGCGGTAAAGACAAAGGATTTACCGATACGAACGGTTCCTGGAACGAAGCGCAGATTAAAGCAGCTGCAGCAGCAGGAATCGTACAAGGACGTTCCGATGGCAAGTTCCAGCCGAACGTGAATTCCACTAGAGCCGAAGCGCTTACGATCTTGCTCAGAGTTCTAGACTTGGATCCGCAGATTAAAGCTTTGCTCGAGGCATTGAAATAATTAAATAGGATGAAGAGCTCTGCGAGATAACCGCAGAGCTCTTCTTTCATTGCTTTTGTCGAATCTATTTCATCAGACCTGTCATCAATCGCTTATAATGAATGAATACATATCGAATCGACACGAGCCAATTGGGGGAGAGCGCAAATGTTCGAGTTGCCGGGTTATCAAACCGAGGAAACCATGGGGAAATATGAGGATGTGAGTCTCTATCGGCTTACACGGGTCCGGGACGGCCTGCGTCTCTTGGCCAAAACAACAAGCCATGAATATCCTGGTACGGCTGCAATCGACAGCTTCCGCCAAGAGTTCGAACTGCTCACGCGATTGAACGGCAGCGGGACGGTTCAGCCTTTCCAATTTGAAATCTTCAAAGGACGGCCGGTACTTCTTATCCGGGATAACGGAGCCATTACGCTCGATCGCTTCTTGAGGGATCGCAGAGAGGTCACGCTATTATTGCTGCTTGAAATGGCGGTGGGGCTTGCCGATTGTCTTTTTCGGGTTCACCGCGAGCGCATTATTCATTACGGACTGATCCCGGGTCATATTCTCATTCATCCCGATACAGGTTTGGCTGAACTGCTGGAGCTCAGAAATTGCTCGGTGATGAGGGCAGACTCATCAGCCAATCCGCCAACAAGCCACGCCGATTCCCGGCTAGCTTATCTATCGCCGGAACAGACGGGCAGAACAGGGATTGAGGCGGACTATCGCAGCGATTATTACGCTTTCGGCGTTATTTTATATGAATGGTTTACGGGCAGCTTGCCCTTTATTGGGGATACGGCTGCGGATATGATCTATGCTCATATCGCGCTTACGCCGGAGCCTGCTAGCAGCCGGAACCTTGATCTTCCGGTCGGCATCTCAGATATTATCGGAAAATGCTTGGAAAAAATGCCAGAAGCCCGATATGCCAGCGCTCTTGGCATCAAGTCAGATTTGGAGCGGTGCCTATGCTTATGGAGAGAGCACGGCGAGATCAAATCTTTTCCCCTTGCGAGTCAGGATATTCCTGAGCAATGGAAGTTTGGCGAGCGTCTATACGGGCGCGATGAGGAACAGCAAATGCTGCATGAGGCGCTCCGTCTTGCATCGGATGGGACGACCGCCATGGTTCGGATTGGCGGTAATGGCGGGATCGGAAAAACCTTTTTGGTTCAGCAGACGTTAAAGCAAATCTTGCCGGAGGGCAGCTTTTTCGCTGACAGCAAGTTTAACTCCGGCCAGGTTGCTTCTCCTTATGAGATGTGGGTTGAGGCCATAGGCAAGCTGACGGATCAGCTGCTGACAGAAAATGAACTGCAATCTGAAATTTGGAAGCTGCGCATATTGGATGCGTTAGAAGGCTATGGGAAACTGCTGGTTGAGCGGGTACCCCGATTAGAGCTTTTGATCGGCCCGCAGCAGGAAGTGCCGCCGCTTGCTCCAGCGGAAGCACAGCAACGATTTCATTTGCTGCTCAATCGGTTTATATCGTTGTTCTCGCAGAGAGGGCGGCCGCTCGTTTTGTTCTTTGACGATCTCCAGTGGGCAGATGAAGCATCGCTGCATTATCTTGCCCAATTGCTTAGTGATCAGCGTAACTCCAAATACCTGCTGGTCATCGGGGCGCTGAGGGATACGGAAATAAGCCCCCAGCATCCGGCAGCAAGGTTCGAAGCTCAACTACAGGGCTTGCCGCTTACGATTAAGCGAATTGAACTAGAGGCGCTAGAGATGCCTGACCTGCTGCTCATGCTGCAGGATACGATGCATGCACAGCCGGGTACAGTGCAGCAGCTCGCCGATATTCTCATGCAGAAAATGGCAGGAAGTCCTTTTTTCATCAAGCAGTTTCTTCAGGATTTGTTCAGTGGCGGCTTTCTGACATTTCACCCGGGGAGTCGAAGCTGGCAATGGGACATGCAGCGTATTTACGAGATGCATATATCCGATGACATGGCCACTTATCTCTCCGTTAAGTTGAAGCACTTGCCAGAAGCTATGGTGCTCGCTTTAAGCAGGGCTGCTTATTTGGGAAGCAGCTTCCATGAAGCGGCATTGATTCCGATAACCGGGCTCTCCAAAGACTCCTTGCATGAAGCGTTGGAGCTTGCTGTAAACGAGTCTTTGCTGCGAAAGGTTGTAGAAGCCGGGAACAACCGTTACCGGTTTCAGCATGACCGTATTCAGCAAGCTGCCTTCGAACTGGTGATTCCAGATCAACGTCCTATGCTGCATTGGCAGATTGGCTGGTTCATTGCGGATCAGGGTGGGGAGATCTATGAGGCGGTTAACCACCTCAACCAGGCATGGGAGCATGTCGGCAACGAAAATCCGGGGCAGCGGAAGCAAATAGCGGAGTTGAATTTGCGGGCAGGCATAAAGGCGAAGCAAGCGAATGCGTATGAAACAGCGCGGGGCTATTTTCGCATGGCTACCCGATTATTGGACGATAACTGCTGGGAGGACGACTACGGTCTGGCCTTTCAGAGCTACAAGGAAAGATCCGAATCGGAGTATTTATGCGGTCAATACGAAACGGCGCAGCAATTGTTCGAGATGCTGCTCGAACGTTCGGGAACTCCGCTCGATAAAGTGTTTGTCTATACGATGATGCTTCAACTGGAATCGAACAAGGACAATTACGAAGGGGTGCTTCGGCTAGGCGAGAAGGCATTGGATCAGCTCGGTATTCCTTATCAATTCCAGCCAAGCAAGCTTAAGCTGGCGATGCAATTGATGCGTGTGCGGCGTAAGCTGCAGGGCCGTTCTCCCGAGTCGCTGCTGCGCCTGCCGCCGATGGAAGATGAAGCACTGCAAGCAGCTATGACCGTGTTAGTCCATGTAGGCAACGCATGCTTTATGTTTGCGAGAAACGGCTGGGTTTCCACTTCTTTGACAATGATTGAGATGACGCTGGACTACGGAATTGCTCCCGAGTCATCCATCGCTTGTGTCGGTTATGCGATGCTGCTTTGTTTTCAATTCCAGAAGCATAAAGCAGCGTATGACTGGGGGATGCTTGCGCTTGCGATTTCCAAACCTTATCCGGTTCTGTATACAAAAACATTAAGCTCGTTTTCGCTTTGCTTTGATAGCTGGCGAAAGTACGATCCTCAATTTATGGATAACTTTTCGGCTTATGCTGGAAAAATAGGTTTGGAGTCCGGAGACTTGTGGCTTAGCAATCAAAGCGTCATTGTAAATTGCGGTTTAATGCTTCAATATGGCTACCCGCTCCGTGATATTTACGACAAGCTCGTTGCTCTATTCCCCGATTTGGAGAAGCATAGGGGCAGCCTGTTATGGATGCAGGCAAGTGTTCTTGCTAGAATGAGTTCTGCACTAACGGATTATTCGGTACCGCATGATCCGTTCAGGGGCGAAGATGCGTTTACTGAGCATGGTCATCAGGAGCAGCTTATACAAATTACGGCGAGTATCTATCACTATATTACCGCTTATTTTTTCGAAAACTACGAGGAAGCCGAACGGCACTTGGATGTGGCCGAAGCCATCCAACGAGAATTAAAAGAAGAAAATTTCAATGCATCGATGTTTATGATGTTTCAAAGTCTCACTTGGTCCATGCTCTATGACAGCGTGTCGAAGCAGCGGCAGCGGAGTTATCTATCTCGAATGCGCAAAAACCTGGCTCAACTGAAAAAGTATACCTTCTCTTGCCCGGAAAATTACCGGCATAAATATTTGATCGTGAAAGCCGAGATTGCTCGCATTGTGCAGAAAGACTCCCTGGCGGAGGAACTCTACGAAGAGGCGCTCGACGATGCCCGACTTCATGGACATGTTCATAATGGAGCCATTATTGCCGAATGCTATGCGAAGTACGGATTGAACCGCGGGAAGCACCGGCTAGCCCAATTTTATATGGCGGAAGCCTATGAAGCGTATGGGCAGTGGGGAGCGGAAGCGAAACGATCTCATATGGAAGAAAAGTATGGCTACCTGTTGAATTTGAATCTGAACTCAGGTATGGAACAGGTGGATTACTTGTCGGTCGTCATGGCTGCCCAAGCTCTCTCTAGTGAAATGGAGATGCCTAGCCTTCTTAAGACGCTCTTGGGTATTATGCTCCGGAATGCAGGGGCGGAGTTTGGTGCGCTTATATTCGAGAATGATTCCTCATGGGCAGTAGAAGCCTGCGGCACAGAGGAGGAATTAATCGTTCAGACGATTCCTCTCGAAGACGCCGTCGACATTTTACCGCTTTCGGTGGTCGGCTATACGGCTAGAACACAAGAGGAGGTTGTCCTGCATAATGCAACGGAAGAGGGCATGTTTATACGCAATCATTACGTACGGGAGAAAAAGCTAAGATCGGTATTATGCTTGCCTATCATTCATCAGAATAAGCTGATCTGTCTGCTTTATATGGAAAATAATCTTTCTCCCGGCGTGTTTACGTCGGAACGGTTGAGCTTGTTGAAGCTCTTATGTGCCCAGTGTGCCATTTCGATAGAGAACGCAAGGCTATACTCCGGCATTCAAATGCTGAAGCTTAATCTGGAAGAGCAGGTAGAGGAACGGACAAGAAGTCTTCGGCAGTCGATGAGCGAGACCTCTGCCGCACTGGCCGAGATGTCTGTCTATGCAGAGCGGAATCGGATTGCGCAAGAAATTCATGATGTGGTAGGCCATGGACTGACTTCGACAATTTTGCAGATTGAGGCAGGGAAGCGTCTTCTTCATAAGGAAGACAAGGAGGGCGCGGTGTTGAGGCTGCAAGGCGCCCAGGATTTAATTCGTCATAGTCTGAACGAAATTCGCGGATCGGTCCATATGCTGCGTGAAGGGCAGGATTTCAATCTTGTGCAAGCGATGGACAAGCTGATCCGCGACACCGGAGTTGCTGTGGAAACCGAAATCGTAGAGGTTCCCGCTATATCCCTGGCTCATAAAAAAGTGTTCTACCACGCTTTGCAGGAGGGACTTACGAATGGCATCCGGCACGGAGGGAGCAAGGCATTTCGTTTTACTTTGCAGCATGATCATGCCAAGCTCTATTTTCTACTGAAAGACAACGGAATTGGCGCGGATCATGTCGTTATGGGTTTCGGACTGCAGACGATGAAGGAGCGCGTAGAGCAATTAGGCGGTAGACTCCAGATTCAGTCGAAACCCTCTGAGGGCTGCATTCTTACCATTGAATTGCCTTATTCGAGCTATAAGACAGGAGATAAAGGATGAAACCGATAACAATCATAGTTGCGGATGATCAAATGCTCACCCGGGAAGGGCTTCGAACCATACTGGATTTGGAAGAAGATATGGCAGTAGTAGGCACGGCAACGAATGGACAGGAGGCTTGCGAGCTGGTAGAGCAGCTTCGTCCGGATTTGGTGCTGATGGATATCCGCATGCCGGTGATGAACGGAATTGACGCCTTGAAGCGAATTAGGATGAGCTGTCCGGAGACGGCTGTACTTATTCTTACGACCTTCCTTGATGATGAATATATTATCGAAGGGATGGCATCCGGTGCGAAAGGCTACATTCTAAAAGACATGGAAGGCGACAAAATGATTGCCTCTATTCGCGATACAGCCTCTGGTCAATTTGTTCTGCCTTCGGTTGTTGCCGCAAAACTGGCGGCCAAATTGAATGAAGTGACGTCCAATTTCGAGCAGTGGCAAAGCTTCTCTAAGTCGCAAGTAGGTCATGTGAAGCTGACGGAGCGGGAGAAAGAAGTTGCAGCACTTATTATCCGGGGTCTCAGCAACCGCGAGATCGCGGAGGTGCTTCATGTCGCTGAAGGAACGGCGCGTAATTATATAAGCAACTTGTATGGGAAAATGGAGGTTAGCGACAGGGCGCAGGCCATTATCCGCCTGCAGGATCTGTTATGATAGAATCGTATTGAACATGGAACACCCGATGTTACACGCGGGTGTTTTTGCTATGAGAACAACGCGTCCTGACAAGGATTTTAGGTAATTTTGTCGAATGATAGACGAATCGGAAAAAGGGAGGCGCGCAGTCGTGGATACAAGACAATGGATGGCGATATTGCTATGTTTCGCGACGGCGCTCATGTTGTTCGTTTCTTTTCTATCCTATCGGAAACGTCACCTGCAGGTGGCGCGGACGATGATCTATATGATGGTAGCAGCGTCCTGCTATGCAATCGGCTATGCGTTCGAAATTACAGGCGAAAGTCTGAACAGCGTGAAGCTGTCGCTGCAGCTCGAATACTTGGGCATTCCGTTCGTCTCCGCATTTTGGCTGCTGCTCGTTATTCAGTTTACCGGCCTGGCCGTTCGTTACCGGAAGTGGCTTGCGGTACTTCTCTTTATTGTCCCCACAGTGACATTCGTGCTCCATCTCACTAATGACTGGCATCATTGGATATATGAAGAGTACATCTTGAACATGGACGGTACGGTGCCCCTGTACAACACGGTCAAGGGACCTTGGTATGCGGTGCACGCGGTCTATAACTATACGATTCTGCTGCTTGGCATTCTGCTGTTTGTACCGATGTATCTGCGGGCCATGCCGATTGTCCGGAAGCAGATTCTCGTTCTTATTTTAGGGGCGGCAGCGCCAATGCTGTTCAATATCGGTTATATGTTCAGTAAAGTGATTGATTTTACGCCTTTTGGCTTCGCGGTATCGGGACTTGTCTATGCTTGGGGGATCTTCCGTATCCGGCTGCTTCGCTTAACCCCGCTTGCCTATGCCAAAATGTTCGATACGATTCGCGATGGCGTCATTCTGTTGGACTATGAAGGGCAAATCGTCAACCATAACCGCGCCGCTGAAGAAGTATTTCCAGAGCTGGAATGGGCCAAAAGCTTTCCTTTATCCGGCAAAGATATGCTGTCTGCTTGTCCGGAACTGGTTGAACGGATCGCAGCAGCAGATTTTCAGGATGAGCGGTTTGCTCTTCAGCGTGTGCTGGAAGATCGGATGCGGCATTATATTTGCAGCTTGACCTATATTTACGATACGGGTACGTCTCCTATCGGGAAAATGCTGATGTTCAACGACATTACCGAGTTGAAAGAGAATGAAGAGCGGCTGCGCGAGAAATCACAGCGGCTGTCGCAGCTGAACGCTTTTAAAGATAAGCTGTTTACCGTAATGGCTCATGATATCCGCGATCCGATCGCACTGCTTGTAAGCTTGACTGAGCTGCTAGGTGAAGAGCCAACAGATACGGACATTGCGAAGGCGGAAGTGTTTCAAGAGATCAGGCGGCAAGTTCGCGGCACCCATCACCTCGTAGATAATCTGCTGGACTGGTATCGCAGCCAGAATGGAGAGGTAGCTTTTCGTCCGCTTTCTTGGAATTTGCAGCAGGTCGTCCGGCAAGCGCTGTCGTTAGCCGGGGCGAGGGCTGGGATGAAGAAGATAAGCATCACAGAGCGCATAGATGATAAGCTCACAGTAAATGCGGATAAAGAGATGCTTGATCTTATTTTCCGGAATTTATTGTCCAATGCAATTAAGTATTCCGGTATCGAAGGAAGCATTGAGGTAGATGCATTTAATAATGGTGAACTAGTGACAGTGTCCGTGAGCGATAATGGAATCGGGATTGATGAAAGAACGGCAGAACTGCTGCGCCATGATGAGATGTTCTTCAAGGAGCCTGGATTTGCGAGCGGAGAAGAAGGGGGAGAGATGCGATTCGGACTCGTATTGACCCGTGAGTTTCTCCGTATGCACGGCGGCAGTTTGCGCTTTGAGAGCTTGCCTGGAAAAGGCACGACATTTATATTTACCCTCCCGGGATCGGCCGGCGGCGGAGGGAACGAGAGAAAAGCGGGGTGAAAACCTATGAAGGTGATACTGATCGATGATGAGCCGGTCATGCATTTAATCATGCGGAAAATGCTAGTTAAATATGCGGAGATTCAGGTGGCGGGAACGTTTGCAGATACCGGGGCCGCAACTGCATTTTTAGATGACAATACCGACGTTGAACTGGCTTTTGTGGATATATCCATGCCTGGCGGCAGCGGGCTAGAGCTCGCGAGCAAGCTGGATAAGGCAGGCTGCAAGACACAAATCGTATTTGTAACCTCTCATAAGGACTACGCTCTGGAAGCTTTCGAGTTGTCCGTTCTTGATTATCTGGTTAAGCCGGTTACTCAAGAGAGGCTGGAGCGAACGATTCATCGTGCGCTGGAGAGCAGGAAAACCGTGCAGCAGCTGAAGTCATCGGGTAATACGTCGGTAAACGTCAAACGGACAAGCATCTCCGCGCTGGGTGATTTTTTTATTCGCAGTGAAGCTGGGCGTGTGAAATGGATTTCGAGTAAAAGTGCTGAACTGTTTGCTTACCTGCTGTTGAACCGGGGCAGGCGGATTTCGCGTTCCCGGCTAGTGGCGGATATTTTTGCGGGCATGACAAGTATAAACGCGGAGAAATACCTGAACACGACCGTCTACCAGATGCGGAAGTCGCTGGAGCCGGTTGGCCTTCGGGAAGCGGTTCGCTCGGAGAATGACGGCTATGTGCTGGAGTTGGACGATGCCGTTATCGACTATGAGGAATTCGAACGTCAGGTGACCCGACTGGGCAAAATCGGAGCCGCGAACGTGGATGAGGCGCTGAATGTTGAACGGCTCTACACTGGTGATTTGTTCGGCAGCAAAGCTTATGTATGGGCCATCCATGAGACGGACCGTCTATCGGAGAGGTACGCTTCCTTCGTCAAAAGCTTGGCTGAAACGCTGCTCACTTTGCCGAACACAACAGCAGCTTCGAAGCTGCTGTTGAAGCTTCACGAGCGGAATCCGCTTGACGAATCGGTCGTCGGGCTTCTGATGAAGAAGTATGGGAGAGACGGCGATAAGAAAGGGCTGACAGCCCAGTATACGGATTATGTGAGGCTGCTAAAAAGAGAGCTCGGAATCCGCCCGTCGCAGGAGATGCTTCTGCTCTATGACTCGCTTGTCAGCGGTATATCTGACGGCGGCAGATAAGGGGAATGAAATCGTTATATAGTCGTGGGGCAGGTTCCAATGTCTTGTGAAGAAAGTATAGTCTTGGACCTGCAACAGCCAGCCATTAAAGTTGCAAATGTTTGAAGCAGCAGGAGATGGTGTTAAATCAATGTTACATAGGGTGTTTAGCGTTTGTATGCAATGGTCCAATCTCAATTAATACGACTAAAATCAGCACCTCTTGTTAATGCTAAACGCAGCATGATACACACACCTTGCAACAGCTTCACCCGCCCGCTTTAAAACCAGCACCGTTTGCACATTTTAACGTTTGACTGACTAATCAGTCCTTGAAATTACTGGAACCCGCTTTCTCATTCGCTAGCCCGTAAAAGTATGTGCTGTCTGCCGCCCCGGACGTTAACAAACATTTTGTCAACAAGCATGATGACGCAAGGTGGTTTTCATTTCGTTGTATTGTAAGCGCTTTCGACTTATCATAAAGCAAGAGCGACAAGGTCAAGGGTTTCCGGTCGCGGTCTATATATAGAGGGAGGTTCACATTAATGAGTCAAGTGAATCGTGAAAATACGGGCTCCCAAGGCGGAGCAAGAGTGGCCATTCAAACATTTGGACGGTTTCTGAGCGGTATGGTAATGCCGAATATCGGCGCATTTATTGCCTGGGGTTTAATAACCGCGTTGTTCATTCCTACAGGCTGGCTGCCGAACGAAAGCTTCGCATCGCTTGTTGGCCCAATGATTACGTATTTGCTGCCGCTGCTTATCGGCTTTACGGGCGGTAATATGGTACATGGCACACGCGGCGGGGTCGTTGGTGCTGTAGCAACGATGGGCGTTGTGGTAGGCTCCGACATTCCGATGTTCTTGGGCGCGATGTTGATGGGGCCGCTTGGCGGATGGTTAATTAAGAAGTTCGACAAATCGATTGAAGGTAAAATTCGTTCCGGCTTTGAGATGCTGGTGAATAACTTCTCGGCGGGCATTCTCGGCGGTGCGCTTGCCTTGCTGGCTTTCAAAGGAATTGGACCTGTTATCGAAGCCATCAGCAAAGTGCTGGCGAACGGCGTCGAATTCCTCGTGAATCATAATTTGATTCCGCTGGCTAACATACTTATTGAGCCGGCCAAAGTATTGTTCTTGAACAATGCGATCAATCACGGCGTGCTTGGACCGATCGCAATGGATCAGGCTGTCAAAACCGGACAATCGCTTATTTTCATGCTGGAGTCGAATCCAGGCCCAGGCCTTGGCATCTTGCTTGCTTACTGGCTGTTTGGACGCGGCATGGCGAAGCAATCTGCGCCAGGTGCGGTTATCATCCACTTCCTGGGCGGTATTCATGAAATCTATTTCCCTTACATTCTGATGAAACCGGTCTTGCTGCTCGCAGCGATCGCCGGCGGTGTAGCCGGTACATTCACGTTCTCCATTCTGGGAGCGGGTCTTGTCGCAACGCCTTCACCGGGCAGTATTATTGCCTACATCGCCATGACGCCGAAGGGCGGCTTGCTGCCAATGCTGGCTGGCGTTGTTGTCGCTACCGTTGTTTCGTTCCTCGTCGCCGCTGCTTTCCTTAAGGGCAGCAAACAAACGGACGAGGAGGAAGATCTGGGAGCCGCAACTTCGAAAATGCAGCAAATGAAGGCGGAGGCAAAAGGAACCGCATCTTCGGCTTCCGCAGTTGAAGCGCCTCAAGCAGGTGCTGAGAAGGCTGTGGAGGATGTGAAGAAAATCGTATTCTCCTGTGACGCCGGTATGGGTTCCAGTGCGATGGGCGCTTCGATTCTTCGCAAGAAATTGCAAAAAGCAAACGTCGACGTTAAGGTCACCAATACGGCGATCAGCGAAATTCCGACGGATGCCGATATTGTTATTACCCATAAAACATTAACGGCAAGGGCAAAACTAAAAGCACCCGAAGCCGAGCACATTTCCATTGACGATTTTCTCAAGAGTGCCGAGTATGATCGCTTGGCAGAACGCTTGAGCAAAGATTAACGGAATGATCGTGGAGCGCTGACGTAATTTTCGTCGGCGTTTCCTCCATTTCCCGGGAAGGAGGAGAACGGTCTTGATTGTATCGAATCGGCAACGTCGGATTTTGGAAGTGCTGCTTCAGCGCAAGGAAGCTACCGCCAATGAGATTGCAGAAGAAGTGCAAATAAGCGCGCGAACCGTTCATCGGGATATTAGCGAGATGAAGGGTTTGCTGTCGGACTACGGACTCTTTCTGGCAACGAAGTCTGGGAAAGGCATTGCGATTCAGGGCTCAGACGATAATCTGGCCCAGTTTCATAAAGTGCTCGCCCACTTCGAGACGGTTACGTACGCTCCGGAAGAACGGAAAACGTTAATTTTATGCCGGCTGCTGGAAGCCTTTGAGCCAATCAAACTGTTCTCGCTCGCCTATGAAATGCGTGCCGCCATTCCGACCATTAGCCGTGATTTAGATGAAATCGATCCGCAGTTAAGCAAATATAAGCTCGAGCTTATTCGCAAAAGAGGATATGGGGTAGAAATTAAGGGGATGGAAGGGGCCAAGCGGGCCCTGATCGAATGGCTCGTCCGCGAGTATTTGGATGAATCCGATCTGTTCGATCCCGGTCCCATCTCTTCGAATCCATGGACGGTGTCCAGGCGGCTGCTGCATATGGTGGGAAAAGACCATTTTCTCTCTATTGAGCGGATGCTGTGGGAGCAAGAGGAGAAGTGGCCGCGCCGTCTGACGGAGAGCGCCTATATGCGCCTGCTGCTTAAGCTGTCTATTGCGGTTGCGCGCATGCGAAGCGGCCACTGGTTGTCCAGTCGGAAGCCCGGAAAGCAAGGACACGGAGGGACCGCGGATGCCGCGGATCTTCCGCCGCCTCATTTGCAGCCTTTCATTGATGCATTTCCATGGGAGTGGCCAGCCGCCGAGCTAGAAGCGATGCAAGAGCTGTTCGTCCATGCGATGGCCGAAGCTGTTAAGCAGGAGGAGAATCTTCTTCACCGGAATGGAGCTGCCGCAGCAGATGCAGCCGACCGGCTCATTCAAGCGATTGGCAGGAAGCTGAATATGCCCTTCGATCAGGATCAATCTTTGCTCGAAGGCTTGGTCAATCATCTGGCTCCGGCCATGGACCGTCTAAGCCGGGGAGAGGCGATTCGCAATCCGCTGCTCGCGCAGATCCGCAAAGATTTCGCTGTATTGTTCGCAGCCATTCGTGCAGCTGTAGATGAGCTGCCTGTTGCCGATTTGGTGCCTGATGAGGAAATCGGCTATCTGGCGATGCATTTTGGCGCTTCGATGGAACGGTTGAATCAGCTAAAGCCGGTAAGGGCAATTATCGTCTGTACGAGCGGAATTGGATCTTCCAAGCTGCTTGCGGCACGGATTGCCAAGCAATTTCCGCGAATTGAATTAATCGGCAATTATTCATGGTATGAGGCTTCGAGAATTCCGCAGACGCAATACGATCTCATCGTCTCCACCGTCGATTTGCCCATTGATGCGGGACGTTACGTCAAGATTAGTCCCTTGTTGACGGCCGAGGAGACAGAAAAGCTGCGTGCATTTATGGGCAGTTTGTCCATAGATGAAGCGGCTTGGGGCGAGGAAGGCAAACGCGAGGACGCGGGCGGCTGGGAACGGATGAAGCAGATGAACGTTTATACGTCGGCGATTATTCAGGTGCTGGAGCCATTTGCCGTTCATCAGCTCCATGCCCCGCATGGGCCGCTTAGCGAAGTTGTTTCGGCCATGCTGGCTCCTCTCGCAGCGGATTTGGAGCTGGAGGGTACTACGGCAGTAGCAAAGCTGCTGCTGGAGCGGGAACAGGCGAGCAGCCAGGCGATAGCCGGTACGCAGCTTGCGTTGTTTCATACGCGAAGCGACCATATCAGAAAGCCCATTCTAAAGCTTTATCGTCTGGAAGAGCCGCTGTGGCTTGGCGAAGGCGGGGATTACGAAGTGCGCCGGATATTGCTGATGCTGGCACCCCTTCAACTGAGCCGCCCTGTACTTGAAATATTAAGTGAAATTAGCGTTCTATTGCTGCAGCCCGAATTCGAGGCCTTACTCGAAGATGGTGAAGCAGATGCCATTAAGCTGTACGTTTCCCAAGAGCTAGAAGCATATATTCAGTCCAAATGGAGAGGGAGAGACCTACATGAACATTCTAAATAGAGAGAAAGTAAAGCTGAACGTGAAAGTTAACGATAAATTTGAGGCCATTCGTATGGCTGGCCAATTGCTTGTTGAAGCCGGGCATGTTGAACCAACCTACGTGGATAAAATGCTGGAGCGCGAGCAGTTGTCTTCCACGTATTTGGGGGCGGGGCTCGCTATGCCGCATGGTACGAATGATTCCAAGCCTTTTATCAAATCGACAGGCATGTCCATCCTTGTCATTCCGGACGGCGTTGACTTCGGCGGCGAGACAGCTAATTTGGTCATCGGGCTTGCCGCTGTTGGCGATGAGCACATGGAAGTGCTCTCCAGCGTTGCCGTGCTTGTCTCCGAGGAAGAGGATATGGCTCGTATTCTGCAGGCGCAAACCGAAGAGGAGCTGATCGCGATTTTCGAAGAGGGGATGGACCTATGATCGCCGTCCATTTTGGAGCAGGGAATATCGGTCTTGGCTTTATCGGCTTGCTGCTGTCGGAGTCGGGATACGATGTTAAGTTCGTTGATGTGAATGAAGAGCGGGTCGCGCTTATTAACGAACGGGGGGAATATAAGGTTACGCTGGCGAATGAGGCCGGAGAAGATTTCGTTGTAAAAGGCGTCTCCGCAATTAACGGCCGCGATGAAGAACAGGTGGCTAAGGCGATAGCTGAAGCGGATATCGTGACTACGGCTGTTGGCGTAGGTGCACTTCCTTATTTGGCCGGAAGCATAGCGAAGGGAATTGAGCTTCGTCTTCAAGCTGGAGCGAAGCCGATTCCGTTCATCGCCTGCGAGAATGCAATCGGCGGAAGCACGATGCTCAAAGGTCATGTGCTGGGCAAGCTATCCCCTGAATTACGAGAACGTGCAGAATCCGTTGCGTCCTTCCCGGACGCGGCAGTCGACCGGATCGTTCCGCTCCAGCAGCATGAAGATCCGCTGCAAGTGACAGTGGAGCCGTTCTGCGAATGGGTGATCGACCGCTCGGCGCTTCCGGCGGATTTTCCGACTATGCAGCATGTGAAGTATGTCGATAAGCTAGGTCCTTATATCGAACGCAAGCTGTTTACGGTTAATACCGGACATTGCAGCGCTGCATATCTTGGTTACTTGCAAGGTTATGAGACGATTCAAGAGGCGATGCAAGATGAAGGAATCACAGCTGTGCTTGGTGAAGTGTTAGGAGAGACGGGACAAGTGCTTGTTCGCACACATGGCTTCGATGAAGCGGAACATGGACGCTATGTTGAGATTATTATGGATCGTTTCCGCAACCCTTACTTGACGGATGAAGTGGTGCGCGTTGGCCGTTCTCCAATTCGCAAGCTGTCGGCTAATGACCGGCTCGTTCGTCCGCTCTTGCTCGCCTATGAACTTGGCATTGATACGCCGGGATTGATCAAGGCTATCGCAGCCGCGCTATCCTTCAATTTTGCAGAAGATGCTGAGGCCGTGGAAGTTCAACACGGCTTAACGGAGAATGGAATCGGGAAGACGATTACTCACTATACAGGTATTGGAGAGGAGCATCCGCTTCATCCAGCCATCGTCCGCCAATACGAAACGCTTCATCAAAGGCAGGAGGCATAAGCGATGACACAACCACAACTTCAAGGTATTGCGGCTTCGCCGGGAATTGCGATCGCAAGAGCCATTAGAATAGATCTGGAAGAATATATTCCTGAGAAAACAACGGTTCAGGATCCGAAGCAGGAGGTTGCACGCTTCCGTCAAGCTGTAGAAGCAGCCGGAGAGCAAATCGAGGGCATTCGCGAGGCGACGGAACAGAAGCTTGGTGCAGAAAAAGCTGAAATTTTCGAAGGCCATCTGCTGCTGCTTGAAGACCCGGAATTAATCGATGTTGTCGTTGAAAATATCGAGAACGACGCGGTTAATGCTGAATATGCGCTATACGAAGTATCCCAGTCATTCATTGAGATGCTAAGCCAGCTGGATGATGAGATGCTGAGAGA
The DNA here is from genome assembly GCF_014641555.1 of Paenibacillus radicis (ex Gao et al. 2016). Lineage (GTDB taxonomy): Bacteria > Bacillota > Bacilli > Paenibacillales > Paenibacillaceae > Pristimantibacillus > Pristimantibacillus radicis. The sequence goes on along the minus strand of NZ_BMHY01000003.1, from coordinate 552,744 downwards.
GCGCGCGGTCGATATCCGCGATGTACGCGGACGGGTTCTGAACCTGCTGCGTGGCGTTGGCGGCAGTGATCACACGCAGCTTCAAGAGGAATGCATTATCATCGCCCGCGATTTGACGCCTTCGGATACTGCTCAATTGAATCTGGAAGCGGTGCGCGGCTTTGTCACGGAGATTGGCAGCCGGACTTCGCATTCCGCTATCATGGCTAGGTCACTCGACATTCCGGCAATTGTAGGAGCTGGCGCGGCTATTCAAGAAATCCAGAACGGCGATTTGATTGTAATGGACGCGGTGGAAGGCCAAGTGTGGATTAATCCGGATTCCAGCTCGCTGGAGCAGTTCCGGGTAAACAAAGCCCGTTACGATCAGCGGAAGGCTGAGCTAGCGGTTTGGGTCGACAAGCCTTCGCTTGCGAAGGATGGGCACCGGATCGAGCTTGCTGCCAACATCGGCAAGCTGGATGATGTGCAGAAAGCTCTAGATAACGGTGCCGAGGGAATTGGCCTCTTCCGTACCGAGTTTCTGTACATGGGACGCCAAGAGCTGCCTTCGGAGGAAGAGCAGTTCCAGAGCTATAAATATGTACTCGAAAAAATGGCTGGAAAGCCAGTCGTTATCCGTACGCTCGATATCGGCGGGGACAAAGAGCTCCCTTATATGGATTTGCCGAAGGAAAGCAATCCGTTTCTCGGTCAGCGGGCGCTGCGTCTCTGTCTGGAGCGCGATGACCTGTTCCGTACGCAGCTTCGGGCTTTGCTCCGGGCTAGCCAATATGGCAATCTGAAGATCATGTTCCCGATGATTGCCGTTCGCGACGAGCTTTTTGAGGCGAAGCGTATTTTGAAAGAAGAGAAGCAGCTGCTAATCGAAGCTGGCGTTGCAGTCAGTGAGAGCATCGAGATTGGAATGATGATCGAGATTCCTTCTGCGGCAATCTCTGCGGATCTGTTCGCGCCGCATGTCGACTTTTTCAGCATCGGTACAAATGACTTGATTCAATATACGATGGCGGCGGACCGGATGAATGAGACGGTTTCGTATCTCTATCAGCCTAGCCACCCATCCATCCTCCGTCTAATCCGTCTTGTTATCGAAGCGGCCCGGCAGGAAGGGAAATGGGTAGGATTATGCGGTGAAATGGCAGGCGATCTGGCATCGGTTCCGCTGCTGCTTGGACTTGGTCTCCATGAATTCAGCATGAGCGCCGGTTCTTTGCTTCAAACGAGAGAATTGATTGCAGGGTTGAACTATGCGCAGTGGCAGGAGCATGCCAAACAGGCTTTGACCCTTGGAAGCCAGCAGGAAGTACAGGCTTTCGTTCAGGAAATACAGAAAGGAGAGAATGAATAATGATCACAAATTCATATACAGTACTCAATCCAACGGGGCTTCATGTTCGCCCGATCAAAACAATCGTGCAGGCGGCAAGCGAATTTCCGTGCAAAATTACCGTTCTCAGCAATGGGAAGAAAGCGAACGGAAAAAGCTCGCTCAGCATGCTGACACTCGGCATTAAGATGAATGATGAAGTGACGCTTGAGATCGACGGAGAGCGTGAGGAAGAAGCGCTGCAGGCGATTGGCGCGCTGCTCGTTCAAATTCACGAATAAGATTAAGCAACTGAGAGCGGCCGCCTTCCTAGGGCGGTCGTTTTTTTGTGGGCAGGGTTACGTCACATGCTAATCTCATACCTTTCACTGCTCAAAGCCGTTTGCGCAATAATAGGCATGGTTCCCGTAACAACACGCCTTAATTGCATTCCATAAATCGGTTATTATGGACGCTGAATCCATGTTGCAATAGAGGGGGATATATATGCATATGCGAAGCAGAGTATTGCCGATTTTATGCGGACTTATGGTAGTCTTCCTGCTGGCCGGCTGTACGGGGAAATCGAAGCAAGAGGCCGTCAATGGAGCGGTTAAAGTCATGTATCTTTATCAAGAATCCTTTTTTAGAGATTACGGTGACATGTTTACATCCAAATACCCGGATGTCACGCTTACGGTTGCGGAGACGAATAGTCTTTTCAATGAAGCAGACGACCGCGAGCAGAAGCTGCGGGAATGGATCGATAAGGAGCAGCCTGACATTCTTGAATTGACCCAGGATGACTACGAGAGGCTTGCTGGAGAAGGCGTGCTTCTCGATCTGGAGCCATTAATCCAGAAGGATAAATATCCGATGGATTCTTTTCTGCCCGGCATTATTGAATTGTTGAAAGCGAAAGGGAGCGGGCGCATTTACGGTTTGCCGCCGAGCTTTATGGCTGCCGCGTTATTTTATAATCAGGATCTGTTTGATCAGCAGGGCATATCGTATCCGACGGACCAGATGGGCTGGCAGGAAGTGCTGACGCTGGCCGAGAGGTTTGGAGACGGCACATCTCCATCCTCCGAGTCCAAAGTGTATGGTTTTGCTTTAATGCCGTGGGAATCGTCGCCTGTTAGCTTGATGTACAAAATCGGCCGTGCCAGTCAGTTGAGTGATGTGAATGCGCAGACGATGCGGGTTCAGATTGACAGCGAAGGTTGGAAACAGGCAGCAGGCCAAGCTTTAGCTGTTTTTCGTTCAGGCAGTATCCAGCAAATTGAAATGAAGGAGATGACGGAAGATTTGTGGAAAAAACAGCCGTTTCTCGAAGGGAAGGCGGCGATGACGCTGGCTCCATTCTCCTTTATCTATGAAGTGGACGAGGCGTTTAAGAAGAAGGGCATGCAGTGGTCGATGGTGACGGAACCGGTCGATCCGAAAAATCCGGCATATGCCAGCTCGCTGTACGTGGGTTCTATCTATGCTGTCAATGCGAAATCGGCGAATATCCAAGCGGCGTGGAAATTGATCAGCTACATGAACAGTGACGAAGTGGCGAAGATCAAGTCTCGAAGCTCGTTCAACCTGCTTTCACGCAAAGGGCATATGACGGAGTTAAATGGCCATTCGCTTGATCTGTTTTACAAGCTTGATTTTAACGCCAACAATAGAATGATATCAGGCAAAATTCCGACCCAATTTTATAATGACTTTTATGCCGTGATGAATAACAAGCTTCAGAAGGTTTCATCCTCGGAGCTTACGCTTGACCAAGCGTTTCAGGAAGCGCAGCAAGAGGGGCAGAATGCGCTAAATTCAGCGCTGGCAGCTTCGCGCAGCGGGGAAGGGCAGTAGTTATCATTCGAAAAAAGGGACCTCAAACTCCGCATTTCAGTGGAATTTGAGGTCCTCTTTTGCGTAAACGGGTGCAGCCCCTTAGTACTTGTTTGCTTTGATGGCTTTAGAACGTGCTAAATGAGACGCCCGAAGCTGTAATGAACGGGGAGCTGAATGTGACCTTGTAGGTGCCGTAAGGCTGGCTTGTCGCAATCGGATAATAGCCGGTAATCGTCTGGCCTGCGCCAACGGAGAACGAAGTACTGCCGACGTATTGATCGCCCGAGCTTGTGACGCGGTAAAGCGTCAGGTACATCGTTGTGCTGTAAGTAGCGTGCGTGTTTTTGAACGTGCCGCCTACCTGGATATTGCCGTAGGCCGTTCCTGTGTAGCTGTCGGAGTAGCCTGGCGTGCTGGCCCATACCGTAGAGCTGGCCGTTTGCCCTGTACTGTTGCGGGCGACAATTTTCACCTCGATAGAAGTGCTTGGGGTGGCCGAAAGCGTATAGCTCGTACCGGATGTAGTCGTTACATAAGTATTGCTTTTATAAATATCATAGTTGACGGCATTGGCTGCGCTCCAAGACAAGCTGATGGAAGAGTGTGTAGTCGTATAAGAGATGACCGGGGCGGTAGGATCTAGCGAGTTTAAAGAGATGGCTGTTGCTTGGGCACTTGTTGCTGCATGGGCGGCAAAGGCGGGAATAACGAGAAGGAATACCAAAACGAATACTGACATTTTTTTAATGAAACGAGCTTGCATGAAATCCACATCCTTTTTCAATAGTTTTTTTTAATCGAAATACGATGCCCTCCAACCGTTAGTACGTCCGGACGCCCCCTCCCTAAATAAATGTAAATTTATGGTTCGCGTTAGTAGTCTATCACCGGGACTGGACAAGCAACAATCGATTTACTCAAAGAGGATAATAAGATACTGGAAAATTGTATAATGTCTGGGTAATATTGCGGTGAAAATGGGATGAGATGCAAGTGCGGCTGTTACGGATGTGTATGTCAGGTTAGTTGACACAAAACTTTATTTTTAATAAAATACGGTCATAACCTTTAACCGATCATAAATAAAAGCGATTGTCATCTATACGAAAACCTTATTTTTATATACGAGCATCTAGGAGGGGGAAATGAATTGAACATCATTGCACTGAAGCATTTTTCATTTGACGATGAGAGTGCCATAGCGTCCTGGGCTAATCAGCAGGGCTACCATATGCGCGTGCTCGATCCTTCCGAAGTTGAGGAATATCCGGTGCAGGCCTCTTACGATATGCTTCTTATACTAGGCGGTCCTATGAGTGTCTATCAGGAGGATAAGTATCCGTGGCTTGCGGCCGAGAAGCGTTTCATTCGGGCCGGTATTGATGCCGGCAAATCCGTTCTCGGCATTTGTCTTGGCGCCCAACTATTGTCCGAAGTGTTAGGCGGCACCGTATCCCGTGGTCAGCAGAAGGAGATCGGCTGGCAAGAGGTTCGGCGAACGGAGGAGCTGCATCCTGCTTTTGAAGGGATGCCGTCATCCTTTATCAGCTTTCAGTGGCACGGCGATACGTTCACGTTGCCGGACGGAGCGAAGCGGCTTGCCTATTCCGAGGCTTGCGGCGAACAGGCATTTGCTTACGGCGAGTCGGTCGTTGGGCTGCAATTCCATCTGGAGGCGACGCCGCCTTGTATCGCAACGATGCTCGACGTTTGGTCGCATGAGCTCGTAGATGCACCGTACATTCAACCGGCTGCTGTCATAGCCGCACAGGCGGAGCGCAGCGCTGTCTCACATGCCATGCTAACAGGCATTCTAGAACGTATGGCAGCACAGGTGAAACAGGCGATTGGATAGCAGGAGTAAGAGTATCCTTCCATTAGCCGCATCAAACCGATATGAAAGTCGGTCTTGATGCGGCTTTTTACGTCTGTGTCCCCGTACCACCCATATGTCAGATTAGCTCCACTATGCCAGCCTCCCCCGTGCCAAATGTGAAACAAAATGCAAAAATGCATGCTGATGAGCCTCAAAAAGACTAAAAAAGCGTTCGAAATGCAAAAGTGCATTTGAAATCGCTCCATTCAACTCGAATGAGGCTTTTTAGAGCAATCAAACTGCATATTTACATTTTGATGCGATAAATCGTCGAAAAATCGGCTTCCAACCTGTACTTTTACATTTTGATCGGTTCCAGCCTGCACTACGAGATGCGGAGGGGGCAGATGATAGCGGAACGAAGAGCTACAACAGTGTTATTTGCAGGCATGGGATGAGCGGAGCGTTTTGAGTTCAGGATGATTTTTTGAAGATTCTATCCATTATTCAGCGTGAAAGCGATGAAGACAGTGGAATCAAGAATAGCAGCATGAACCAAAACGCGCAGCGAGTCCGTTTTTAGTATGTAAAGTTTAAAACGCACCCAACAGGGTGCGTTTTTTTCATGCAGGTTAACTGAGTTACCTCGCTATAAGCACAATGAAGCAGCGTGATGCTCTAACTAACCACAATGACCAGCTTTACTGCGTAACAATGTTATGTTACATTGAATAGAGAGAGGGGCGTTACCATGGAAGAAGAACTCATCTCCAAGAAAGAGCTGCTTGATTTAACTGGCATCTCATATGGTCAGCTGTACCGCTGGAAACGCAAGCAGATCATTCCTGAAGAGTGGTTTATCCGAAAGTCAGCCTTTACGGGACAAGAAACTTTTTTTCCGAAGCAGCGAATGCTTGCCAGAATCGATAAAATCCTTCATATGAAAGACGGGTTGTCGCTGGATGAATTGGCAGAAATGTTCTCGCCGATCCCTTCGGGGCAGTCCATTCGTGTACTTGATATACTAGAACGAAACATTGTTTCGCGATCATCAGTCGAATTAGCAGCACCGTATGTCGGACAATCGGAGCTCTACAATTTTGAACAAACCTTATATCTCTACATTCTCGATCAGTGTCTGCTGTCGGGCGAGATGAGTTTGGAGGAGGGGCCGCAGCTTCTGCGCACGCTCATGGAGCACTATGGTAAGTACGAAGGGAAAAATTGCGACGTACTGATGATTCGGAAAATGGGGATGTCCGTAGTTATGATGCTGTCAGCAGGCAGTGAGGCTTTTTTCGAAAGCGGGGCAAAAATCATCTTTCGGGTTTCTGTAGCGAAATGCATAGAGGAATTGAAGCTGAAAATTTCCACCTTATAAAAGGAGGCAGAGGCGATGGTAGAGGAAACCGTACGTCACTTGTTGATATCAGGCATAGGCGCCCTTAAAGGCGGTATTTTTCAAGAGGCTAAAATCGAGGGTGTCGGGGACGTGGATGGCGACGTAGTCTGCACAAATTTTAAGCTGGACGGAAAAGTGAAGGTGGATGGAAGCGTCAGTGCCCAAAAGGTGGAAATGAACGGGGTTGCGTTCATAACGGGCAGCCTGCGTTCCGACTCCATGTCCGTTCAAGGCAAATTAGAAGTGAAGGGCGATCTGATCGGAGAAGACTTGCAGTTAAACGCCAAGTTGATCGTAAAAGGCAGATGTGAAACTGAAAGTCTCCGTGCAAACGGCAGTTTGCGAATGGGCATGCTGAATGCAGGCAGCGTTCATATAGAATTGAATGGAACGAGTCATATAGCGGAAATCGGCGGCGGACATATTCATATTCAAAAACAGTCTGCCGTATCTTTGAATAAATGGCTAAAGGCGCCTGAGATTCCTCCTGTCAGCAAGCTGACTGCACAAATGATAGAGGGAGACGACATCTACCTGGAATACACGACTGCAGCGGTCGTCAGGGGGACGAATATCATAATCGGGCCGGGCTGTAAGATTGGTCTGGTGGAATACAAAGCGAAGTTTGATCAAGACAAGAAGGCTAAGGTTGAACGGGCTGAACGTATATAAAGGAAAGAGAGGAGGCAGGTATGATGGGAATAACCGGAATCGAGTCTTTTAAAGGAGACCTGAAGATTACAGGCCAATCTTCGGCTCCAGGCGGCCGCTATGAACGAGTCAAAATTATGGGGGACGGTGTCGTTAACGGAGACGTTGATTGCAGCCGGCTAAAATGTATAGGAACCCTCGTCTTGAACGGCAGCCTGTCATCGGAGCATATCAGTATGATCGGAACCGGCTCGTTCTCGGGAGACGTTCAGGCGGGGCAGGTGAAGTTAACAGGAACAGCTGCTATTGGCGGCGATGCCAGACTGAATGTGCTGCGCGGCTCGGGATCTGTGGAAACGAAGGGGAGTCTGCGCGGGGAACAGTTTAGGATAACCGGACAGATCCAGACTCAAGGAGATTGCGCAGCGGATGTATTCAACCTTCGAGGGATGTTCGAAATCGGCGGACTGCTAAATGCGGGTGAAATTGATATCCGGCTATACCAGGACTGCTGGGTTCAAGAAATCGGAGGGGAGCATATCTCCATTCGGAAAGCGAGCTTGCGAAATCCTCTTCAATATTTCTATTTCCGCCCTCAGCCGCATGCCTGTTTAACTGTAAATGTTATTGAAGGCGACGACATTTATATCGAGCATACCAAGGCGGCAGTCGTGCGGGGCAACCGGATCACAGTAGGTCCGGGCTGCGAGATTGGGCTTGTGGAATATAAGGAAAGCTTCGAGAAGAAGAAGAGTGCCCGTGTGTCGGAGTATCGCAAGTTATAAGCGGCGGATTGAATATCGCATAACAATTGACGAATAATGATAATGAATCAAACGAGCCGCAGCGGCTAAGCTGCAGGCTCGTTTTTAGGTTGTTTTAACGGCAGCAATCCACTATTCTTAGTGATGTACTCGGATTTAAGGGAAGTGTTATTTTCCTATAAAAATAACCGTCAATCCCTAGTGCGTTACTTAAACTGACGCATCTCTAACGATTTTTATTGACTAGCTGGTAATGGTTTGTTAATTTATTGGTAGATAGAAATCGATTATTAAATATTGATAATAAGGAGTGACTGAAATGGATAGAATCATGGCAGCCCGGGGCGGCGAGCTTCGTTGCAAGGGCTGGAGGCAAGAGGCGCTGCTGCGCATGCTTGAGAACGTTCTCGAAAATGGTGAAAATCAACAGGAGCTTACCGTTTACGCCGCGCTCGCGAAAGCGGCCCGCAATTGGGATTCTTATCATGCCATTGTCAGCACGCTTAAATCATTAGAAGAAGACGAGACGCTCGTCATTCAGTCGGGCAAGCCGATTGGTATTATGCGGACGCATAAATATGCCCCAATCGTCGTCATGGCGAACTGCAACATTGTAGGCAGATGGGCGACGAGCGACAACTTTTATAAATATCAAGAACAAGGCTTGATCGTCTGGGGCGGACTGACGGCTGCAGCTTGGCAGTACATTGGTTCGCAGGGCGTTATTCAAGGCACGTATGAGATTTTCCAATCGATTGCCCGTATGCATTTCGACGGCAGTCTGGCTGGGAAATTCATTCTGACCGCAGGTTTAGGCGGAATGGGCGGCGCACAGCCGCTTGCAGGAACGATGGCGGAAGCCGTTATTCTGTGCGTGGAAGTGTCCGAGGCCCGCATCGATAAACGCATCGAGGTTGGTTATTTGCAAAGGAAAACAGCGAGTCTGGACGAGGCGCTCGCATGGGTGGCAGAAGCGCAAGCCAAGAAGGAAAGCCTGTCTATAGGCCTGCTCGGCAATGCAGCCGATATATATCCGGAATTGGTACGTAGAGGCATTCAGCCGGATGTCGTGACGGATCAAACCTCCGCGCATGACTTGATGTATGGGTATATTCCGAACGGCTACAGTTTGGAGAAAGCGGCTGAGTTCCGTAAAACAGCACCGGAGCAGCTCCGTGCAGATGCAGGGGCCTCCATTGCCATTGAAGTGGAAGCGATGCTGGAATTCCAGCGCCGCGGCGCGATCGTCTTCGACAACGGCAACAACATCCGCTCGCAGGCGGTGCAATACGGTGTGGAGAATGCGTTTGACATCGCCGTATTTACGGAAGCGTTCCTTCGTCCGCTGTTCGCTCGCGCAATTGGCCCGTTCCGTTGGGTTGCGTTAAGCGGAGACGCTGAAGATATCCGCAAGATTGACCAATATATATTGAAAGAGTTTAGCGACAATGAGATCGCCGTCAATTGGATACGGCTGGCGAATAAGTACGTTCCGGTGGAAGGATTGCCGGCACGTATCGGCTGGTTCGGCCATGGCGACCGTACGAAGCTGGCGCTGGCAGTGAACGCCATGGTAGCAGCGGGTGAGCTTAGCGGCCCGATTGCCTTCTCCCGCGATCATCTGGATGCCGGCTCGATGGCTCATCCGAACATTATGACCGAGAATCTGCTGGACGGCAGCGATGCGATATCAGACTGGCCGCTGCTCAACGCGATGATTAATTGCTCTTCGATGGCTGATCTCGTTGCGATTCATTCCGGTGGCGGCGGGTACAGCGGCTATATGACGAGTGCCGGCGTTACACTGGTTGCCGACGGTACTTCGGATGCTGAGCTGAGATTGAAGACAACGCTTGATAACGATACAGGGCTTGGTGTGCTGCGCTACGCGGATGCAGGCTATGAAGAGTCCCTTGATGAGGTCAATAAAAAAGGAATTAGACGGATCGACACGAATCGAAAGGGGAATGCGTAATGCGTGAATTAACGATAAAGGATGTACAGGCAGCAGTAAGAGGAGGGGCGGTATTCGCTTCCGGCGGCGGCGGCTGGGTCGATCACGGCCTCGAAATCGGCGGAGCAGCGGTTGGCATTGGCCGGCCGAAGCTGGTATCGGTTGATGAGCTTCCAGATGATGCGATTATCGTAACTGCGACAGCCATTGGCGCGCCTGCAGGCAACGAGTGGGAAATGTGGGGCGTCGATTATATTAAAGCGGTACAGCTGCTGATGGACAATTTCGATGGCAAAGTCGTCGGCATTATGACGCCTCAGAACGGCATGTCCAGCACGATTAACGGCTGGCTGCCCGCAGCGGCGCTTGGTTTGGTCGTCGTTGATGCTACTGGCGATATTCGCGCGCATCCGACGGGCAAGATGGGCTCCATGGGGCTCGCTTCCCGTACAGACTACGAGACAATTCAAGTCGTCGTAGGCGGCAGAAGAGATACAGGCTCCTACTTGGAGCTCGTCGTGAAGGGCACGCCGGCCAAAACCTCCAACATTTTGCGGACGGCATCGGATATGTCGGGCGGCTTCATTGCTTCTGCACGTCATCCGATTCCCGCTTCTTATGTAAAGGAGCATGCGGCAATCGGGGGCATTACGCTGGCGCTTGAGCTGGGCTACGCCATGATTGAAGCGGAGGCACAAGGCGCTGAGGCGATTATGGATACGGTGTGTAAAAAGACGAACGGCCGCATCGTTGGACGCGGCAAAGTGCTGAAGAAGGACGTTCATTACTCCGGTGCCTTCGATATCGGCACGATTACGATGGAAGACGGACAGGGCGGGCAGTTGACGCTGCACGTCATGAATGAATATATGGCAGTAGACGACGCCGAGGGTAACCGCTTGACTACCTATCCGGATGTTATTACGACTTTCGAAGCGGCTACGGGGCTTCCGATCAGTGTAGGCGGCGTGCAAGAGGGGATGGAGCTGGCACTGTTTGCGATCGATAAGCAATTCGTGCCGCTGAGCTCCAGCGTGAAGGATCCGACTGTGTATCCGGAGGTAGAGAAAGCGCTAGGTATTCCACTTGCAGAATATGGCCTGAAGGGCATCTAATAAGTTAAAAGGGATAAGGGACAGAGTGAGTTAGCCGGGTTTTTGACTTCAACGAAGAAGGTGTCTCGAATGAACGACATAGCAGAGGGGAAACAACAGGAGAACAGCACACCGGAGACAGACCGCGTCATCGTGCTGGACGGACAGCAGCTTACGATTCGCGAATTAGAGCGAATTGCCGTTGACGATTATCGGGTAGAGCTGGCTGAGCCCGCTTTGAAGCGGGTAGAGGAAGCGCATCTCTTGATCCACGAGCTTGCTGCCGGAGGCATGCCGATCTACGGCTTGAACCGCGGAGTGGGATTGAATAAGGATTGCGAGATTACGCCTGAGATGTATGAGACGTTTAATCGGAATTTGATCTACTCTCATTCCGCAGCTGTCGGTCCGTTCGCGTCCGTGGCGCAAGTCCGTGCGATTATGACGGCCAGGCTGAACTCGCTGCTGGTGGGCTGCACAGGCATGCAGCCTGCTATTGTCTTAATGTACCGCGATATGCTGAATGCCGGCATCCATCCGCTTGTTCCGCTTCGCGGCTCGGTGGGCGCTGCCGACATTTCGGTATTGTCCCATATCGGGCAGGCGATTCTCGGTGAAGGCGACGTTATTTACAAGGATGCAACGGTAGCGGCTGTCGATGCTTTTCAAGCGGAAGGCCTGGTTCCGATGAGCCGGCTTGGCCCTAAGGATGCGCTTGCGATTGTAAGCTCAAACGCGCTTTCCTCCGGAACTGCAGCGCTTGTCGCGGCATCGGCGCTCCGGCTGCTGGATACGGCCGATGCGATCTTTGCCTTATCGCTGGAAGCGCTGCAGGGCTGCACAAGCCCCTTTGAGGAAGGGTTGTTCCGGGTCAGACCGTTCGAGGGTGCCGCGATAAGCGCGGCTAACGTTAGAAGACAGCTTCGCGGCGGAGCTCTGGAGGCGATGGATCGTGCTGACCGCATTCAAGACCCGCTTAGCTTCCGCAGCGCCTGCCATGTGCATGGCGCGGCGCGGGATGCGCTGGCATTCGCGACGAAGCAGCTGCTCATTCAATTGAATGGCTCCGATGATAATCCCTGCGTGCTGATTGACGAGAGAAGAGTCGTTCCTTCCTCTAACTTCGATGTAACATCATGGACCATAGCGTTCGAATCGTTTGCGATTGCTCTTAGCCATGTGTCGAAAATTTCCTGCTACCGCTCGCTCAAGCTGGGTACGCCTTCTTTCACCGGACTTGGACGTTTTCTGGCGCCAAGTCCGGGGACGATAGCATTCGGTACGCTGCAGAAAACCTATACTTCACTGGATGCGGAGATTCGTTTGCTCTCTAATCCGGTGTCGGCGGACTATTTCGCCATTGCAGGCGATATCGAGGATCATGCGAACAATACGCCGCTTGTCATTCGCAAGACGTCCGAAATTATCGACCATTTATACTATATTCTCGGCATTGAAGCGATGCATGCAGCGCAAGCCATCGATCTGCGCGGCTCTCAGGCGGATTTGAGCAGCGCCTCTTCTGCCCTGTACGAGAAAATTCGGAGCGTCGTGCCTGCATTGACGGTAGACCGCCCATTAACGCCGGACATCAGCGCCGTCTATACGCTCGTTCGCCAAGGCTTGAATACGGAAGGGGAAGAACACAATGAATCCTACCTTTGATCTCCTCATATACGGAAATATAGTGCTGCCGGAAGGCGTGTCCTATGACTCGGCAGTAGGTGTGAAGGACGGTATCATTACTGCCATTGGCAAAATCGGCGATGCCGCCTTTGCCGAAGCTTTAGCGGCTAGAGTCGTTCATGCAGAGGGAAGCTTCGTGCTTCCCGGCGCTGTAGATGCTCATGTTCACTGTTACAGCTCCTTGGACGAAGGCTTTCAAACGGCGAGCGAGTCGGCAGCGGCAGGCGGCGTCACGACGATTATTGAAATGCCTTACGATGCGACAGGGATGATCTGCACGCTGGAGCAGTTCGAGCAGAAGCGGCAGCAACTGGAGCAGCAGTCCGTCGTCGATATGGCGATGCTCGTGACGATCCACAAGCAGGACGGCTATGAGCATATCCGCCAATTGGCGGAAGCAGGAGCCTGCGGATTTAAAGTGTCGATGTTCAACACCGATTCCTTCCGCTTCCCGCGCATCGATGATGGACAGCTTCTCGATTCTTTCGCCGTTATTGCGGAAACGGGTTGTCCGGTAGGCGTTCACTGTGAAAATGATGAAATCGTTCGGCGCTATATTGACAAGCACCGCTTGGAGGGCAGTGATCCCCGGTCGCATAACCGCAGCCGGCCTAAAGTGAGTGAGTCGGTTGCTGCTTTGACGGTGATGGAGCTGGCGTATGAGACAGGCGTGAAGCTGCATCTCTATCACTGTACGTACCCTCGTATTTTCCAACTGGCGGATTACTTCCGTTCGCTCGGTGCGAAGGTAACGGCGGAGACGTGTACGCATTACTTGACGCTCAGCGAGGATGATATGCCCCGTTTGAAGGCAAAAGGCAAGATCAATCCGCCGCTTCGCACAAAGCAGGATGTTGACGGCTTATGGGAGCTCGCGAAATCCGGCGCAATCGATATGATTACGTCTGACCATGCGCCGTGGCTGCTTGAGCGCAAATCGGACGAGGATATTTTCAATAATGCCTCCGGTGCTCCCGGCGTCGAGCATTTGCTGCCGGTCATTTACAGTGAAGGGGTAGCGAAGGGCAAGCTGTCGCTGACTGATCTGGTTCGTCTGCTCTGTCAAAGGCCTGCCGATGTATTTGGCCTCGGTCATCGTAAAGGCCGCCTAACGGCGGGCTACGATGCCGACATAGTCATTATCGATCCGGCGATTGCCTGGACGATGGATGAGCGGGAGCTGCATTCCAGCGCAGGCTGGAGTCCTTACAACGGTATGGAAATGCAAGGGAAGGTTACGCATACCTTCGTAAGAGGAAAGACAGTCTATGAAGCTGGCATTGTAGTCGGCGAACCGGGACTGGGCCAATTCATTAAAGCGGAGCATCAGCGTTAACCACATTCGGAGGGGAGTGATTGGAATGGGCGATAAACTGATTCCGGACGTTGCCAGACTGCAGGCGAGCATTGAGCAGTTGTCTACATTCCGGGATGCGGCCAAGCCGGGGTGGACCCGGCGGCCGTTTACGGAGTATTACGACAGCGGGAGAGAATGGCTGGCGGAGCAGATGCAGGAGGCGGGCTTGTCCACGTCGATCGACGCGGCGTCCAATCTCATTGGAAGCCTGCCCGGAAGCGAGCCGGCATTGCCGCCGATTCTGATCGGCTCCCACACCGATACCGTTACGGGAGGCGGGCGCTTTGACGGCATCATCGGCGTTCTGGCAGGAATCGAAATCGCACGCCGTCTGCAAGAAACGGGCATCCGGCTGCGCCACCCGCTGCAAATCGTCGATTTTACAGCGGAGGAGCCTAGCGAGTTCGGCCTTTCGACGATTGGCAGCCGCGGGATGGTTGGCAATCTCACCGCCGAGATGCTGGAGCTTCGCGACCATGCCGGGCTGAAGCTCGCGGATGCGATTAACGGGCAGGGAGGCGACGTTGCTAAGCTAGCTGAGCAAGCTAGAAAACCGGGTGACGTAGCGCTCTATCTGGAGCTGCATATCGAACAGGGGCCAGTGCTGGAGCAGACGGGGCATCGTCTTGGCGCGGTGCAAGGCATCGTCGGCATTCAACGCTGCCGCGTTACGCTGGAAGGCGCGCCAAACCATGCCGGCACGACACCGATGAACATGCGCAATGATGCGCTCGCGGGTTTCTGCGAAATCGGATTGGCTTTCGAACGCCATTGTCTCAGTCATGCGAAGGATGCGGTAGGCACCATCGGCAAAATCGCCAATGAACCAAACGCCTCCAATGTGGTGCCGGGTCTCATCCGGTTCGAGCTCGAAATTCGCTCGCTGGAGCGGAGCATCGTGGAGGCCGTATATGACGCTTTTGCTGCGGACGCAGCCGTCATTGCTGAGAAACGGAGTCTTAAGCTGTCGATTGAAATACTGTCGCGCTCGGATGCCGTACAAGTGGAGGCGGCTGTATTGGAGCAGGTGATGAAAGCCTGCGCCGCCGTTGCTCCTTCGATATCTCTCCCGAGCGGGGCGGGGCATGACGCCAATCAGTTGGCCCGAATTGCGCCAATCGGAATGATCTTCGTGCCGAGCAAGGATGGCAGAAGCCATTGTCCGGAGGAATGGACGGATTATGCCGATGTTGCAGCCGGCACGGAGGCGCTTGGCTCAGCACTGCTGGTCTTTGATGCGCACGGTGAGCGGGTGGCCGAATGAGTGAGGTGGTTATCCCGCGGATTAACGGCGAGAGGCTATGGCATTCGCTTCAGCAGTTAGGCGAGATCGGAGCGGATTCCAGCGGCGGTGTCACGCGTTTGTCGCTTAGCGAAGAAGAGCTGGGGGCCCGGCAGTTCATTGTCCGCTTGATGAAGGATGCGGGACTGGACGTCAGGCAGGATGAGGCAGGCAACTTGATAGGCCGTCTCGAAGGCGATGGAGCTGTCCAAGGAGCGGTGGTGACCGGCTCGCATATCGATTCGGTCATTCAGGCAGGACGGTTCGACGGGCCGCTAGGCGTAGTGAGTGGAATTGAAGCTCTTCGAACTATTAAGGAGCAAGGTATTCGTCATGAGCGTCCGCTGGAGGTCATTTGTTTTACCGATGAGGAAGGCGTTCGTTTCGGGGCAGGCTACTTCGGCAGCCGGGCGATGGCAGGCGACTGGGACGAGGCTTGGCTGGAGTTGACTGATTTTTCCGGCATCACGCTTAAAGAAGCGATGGAAAGGGCAGACTTGAAACCGCATAAGGCGTCGCTGGCCGCCCGCAGCCGCGAGGAAATCAAAGCCTATGTCGAGCTGCATATTGAGCAGGGCCGCGTTCTGGAGGATCGTGAGCTCTCCGTAGGCATTGCCACCGCGATCTATGGTCATCGATGGCTGGAGGTGCGATTGCGCGGAAGAGCCGATCATGCCGGCACAACGCCGATGAAGCTGCGCCGCGATCCGCTGGCAGCGGCAGCTGAGGCCATGCTAGCGGCAGAGCAAATCGCATTGCAGGCGGACGGCGTTGCGACGGTGGGTACGCTGCAGATAAGCCCGGGTGCCATCAATGTCATCCCTGGCGAAGTTTTGTTCACCGTGGACGTGCGTCATGAACGGCTTGATTCTCTTCACGAGATGGAGCAGGCGATTGAGGCAGGCATCGCCCGAGTGGCCGGTGAACGGGGGCTGGAAGCATCTATCCGTGTCATTGACGGTGCGGACCCTGTGCAGTCTGCCTCACCGATTATGGACGCGATTGGAAGGGGCTGTAAGGCGCTGGAAATCCAAGAGCATCGGATGGTGTGCGGAGCAGGCCATGATGCTGTGGCGATGAACGAATTGGCGGATATAGGCTTGATTTTGGTCCGGTCACGGGATGGAATCAGCCATCATCCGCAGGAGTGGAGCAGTCCGGAAGATTGCGAAGCTGGGGCGAATGTCCTGCTGTACACCCTAATTCGACTTTCAAATGATATAACATAATCATTCCGATTGACATAATAGGAAATGTGGATTAATAATATTGGTAAATAATTATTAATAATTGATAATCAATAGGAAGGGAGGACGATTTCAAGTGAATGTTTTCCTCGGTGCCTACGATTATATAGTAGCGAACAGCGACCGTTTCTGGGAGGCGGTTCGGGTCCATCTAACACTGAGCGTGTACGCGCTCCTGATCGCTGCCGTTATTTGTATACCGCTTGGCATATTATGCGCCAAGAAGCAGTGGCTGACCGGGCCGATCATGGGCTTGTTCAATTCGCTGCGGGTCATTCCCAGTCTGGCGGTGCTTGTCATTATATTGCCGATTATGGGAACCGGCTTTGCACCGGCTCTGGTCGCGCTCACGCTGCTGGCCTGTCCGCCGATTCTCATTAACACCTATATGGGCTTTAGGGGCATTGAGCCCTCCATTATAGAAGCCGCCTCTGGCCTCGGCATGGGGCCGCGGATGCTGCTGCGGAAGATCGAGCTGCCGCTTGCAGCGCCCTTGCTGCTCTCGGGTATGAAGACATCCGCAGTGGAGGTAGTCGCCAGTGCAACCTTGGCTGCATTTATCGGGGGAGGCGGGCTTGGAACGTTCATCATTAACGGACTGGGGATGTACAAGTTCTCTCTTTTGCTCGTTGGAGCATTGCCGGTGGCGTTGTTAGCCATTCTATCAGAAATCGGCTTCGCAGGGATCGAAAGAGCGGCAAGCAAATATCAGCGTTTATAAAATGAGGAGGGTCTTTTCATGAAAAAGAGATTAACAGTAATAGCAACTTTACTTATTAGTATCGTTCTGGTCGTCAGCGCTTGCTCGTCCAATAGCGGCTCTGGCAAGCAGGTCGTGAAAGTAGGCTCCAAAAACTTTACAGAATCACTGATTCTAGGCGAAATGTACGCCCTTGCGCTTGAAGATGCAGGCTACAAAGTCAACCGCAAGCTGAACCTCGGCGGTACGCTGGTTGCTCACGAAGCGCTCAAAAAAGGCGACATCGACTTCTACCCGGAATATACAGGCACAGGCCTGATCAACGTGCTGGAGCTGCCTCCGCAATCCGACGCTAAAGCGGTATATGACGAAGTAGCGAAAGGCTACAAAGAAAAATTCAATCTCGTATGGCTGGAGCCAACGAACGCGAACGATTCGCAAGGTCTCGTAACGACGAAAAAAATCGCGGAGAAATACAATCTCTACAAAATTTCCGATCTTGTAAAGCTGGCTCCTGAGCTGAACCTGGGCGCTGTACCGGAATTTGAAGAGCGCGAAGACGGTTTGAAAGGTTTGAACGCGTTCTACGGCGAAATGAAGTTCAAAAGCATCAAGCTGTTTGACTACGGCATCAAATACCGCGTAACGCTGGATGGCGAAGCGGATGTAACGGTTGGCTTCACGACGGACGGCGATTTGACGAACCCGGATCTTGTCCTGCTTGAAGACGACAAGAAGTTCTGGCCTCCATACTTCGTAGCTCCGGTCATTCGCGGCGAGCTGAACGAGAAGGATCCAGAAGTAGCTAAAGTACTGAACGCCGTTTCGGCTAAGCTGGACAACACGACTGTACAAAAACTGAATGCGCAAGTCGACATCGACAAGAAAGAGTATGCCGATGTAGCAAAAGCATTCTTGAAAGAGCAAGGCTTGTTGAAATAAGCAATCGATCGAAAGATGCAAAGGGGTTTCTCCAAATAAGGGGAAGCCCCCTTCCTACAGGAGCTGATAATAATGAGCAAAGAGGCAATCAAGTTCGAACAGGTGTCCAAAACGTTTCCCAAGGCAGCAAAGCCGTCCGTTCATGAGACGAGTCTCATCGTACCGCAAGGCTCTTTTGTCACGATCTTAGGCGCATCAGGCTGCGGCAAGACGACCTTGCTGAAGATGGTCAACCGCATCATCGAGCCCACGACAGGAACGATTTCCGTATTCGGCAAGGATATCCGGAGCACGCCTGTGACCGAATTGCGCCAAAGCATCGGCTATGTCATCCAGCAGGTGGGGCTGTTCCCGCATTTGACGATTGAGCAAAATATTGCGACCGTACCGAACATACTCGGCTGGGAGCGTCGGAAAACGGCGGAGAAAGTCGATTACTTAATGAAACTCGTTCATCTGCCGGAAAACTACAAGAAGCTGTATCCGCGCCAGTTGTCAGGCGGCCAGCAGCAGCGCGTCGGTATAGCACGGGCGATGGCCGGCGATCCGGCCATTCTGCTCATGGATGAGCCATTTGGCGCAATAGACGCTATTACACGTACGAAGCTGCAGGATGACTTCAAGAGCATTCAGCAGGAGCTGGGCAAAACTGTATTATTCGTCACCCATGACGTCGAAGAGGCGATGAAGCTTGGTGATCGGATGATCGTTATGAATGAAGGCACGATTCAGCAATATGATACGCCGCTTGCGGTCATGTCCAAGCCAAGCAACGAGTTCGTCTCGACATTGATTCAAGCGGATGATTTGTTCCAGCAGTTGAGCCTGATGCGGGCAGGAGAGCATATGACCGCTCTGCCGCAGGAGCCGGTTGGAGCAGACATTCCGCGCGTTCAGACCGGAGACAGCTTGAAGACTGTGCTTCAAACGCTGCTGCAGCATAATGTTCCTTATGTTGTTGTTGAGAACAGCAGCGGCGAGCCTGTAGGCCAACTGACGCTGGAGCAGTTGAAGCTGGGTAACGGCAAATGAAAGGGATCCTGGACTATTTCACCCGCTATTATAACGAGTTGTTGACCGCATTTCTGGAGCACATTTATTTAACGCTCGTATCTTTATTAATTGCAATTATAATCGCGCTTCCCATCGGCTACTGGCTGTCCAAGCACCGGCGGATCTCGATTCCTGTATTATCGGTATTAGGTATCATTTATGCTATCCCGAGCTTAGGCATGTTCGCCATGCTCATTCCGCTGGTGGGGCTCGGCGCAAAGCCGGCGATTATCGCATTAGTCGTCTACAGCCAGCTTATTCTCGTGCGCAATGTCATTTCGGGATTCCAATCCATTGATCCTGCGATTATTGAGGCGGGAAAAGGAATGGGGTTTGGGCCATGGAGGCTGTTCGTGAAGATCGAGCTGCCGCTGGCACTGCCGGTCATTATTGGCGGTTTGCGAATCGCTTCGGTATCGGTAATCGGGATTACCACCATTGCGGCATGGATCAATGCAGGCGGGCTGGGCACGATTTTATTCCAAGGGCTTTATCAGAACTCGGTTCCGAAAATGGTGTGGGGAACGCTGCTCGTCTCGCTGCTTGCGCTGACGGCCAATACCATGCTGCTGGAAATTGAAAAAACGATGCTGCGCAGAGCACGCGGCGAGCAACGAATATGATATAATAGTCAGAGTGTGACTATTGCTTTCACTTGAGGTGTAGAGATGAATGGGACTCAAACATTGGGACGTGCGATCGACATTTTATTCGTGCTTGCTGAATCGGGAGCTACACTGACGGTTAGCGAAATTGCGGAGAAGGTCGGCATTCCCGACAGTACAGCTTACCGTTTTATTCAAACGCTCATTAAGAATGGTTTCGTAGAGCGCAAAGGCAGGGGTCAAATCGGATTGGGACTTCGAATCTTTGACCTGGCAAGAAGCTTGTCCCAGCAGATCGAGAAGGAACTCCTGACGATTGCCCGGCCTATTATGGAAGACCTTACGGGTCTGACGAATGAAACGACGGTGCTGTTTGTCCGTTCAGGCTCCAAAGCCATTTGCATAGAAAACGTAACAAGCCGAAGATTGGTCAGGCTGACGATTGAGAACGGCCGCATTTTGCCGCTCAACTCTGGCGCCTCGGGAAAAATTTTGCTCGCTTACGAAAGCGATAAAATAATCTCCGAAATGACCAAAGTCTTCGAAGAGGATAAAAGCGCAGATAAAACTT
Source organism: Paenibacillus radicis (ex Gao et al. 2016) (assembly GCF_014641555.1). Taxonomy (GTDB): domain Bacteria; phylum Bacillota; class Bacilli; order Paenibacillales; family Paenibacillaceae; genus Pristimantibacillus; species Pristimantibacillus radicis. Next base: position 532,469 of record NZ_BMHY01000003.1, on the reverse strand, counting down.
CACTGCTCAATGAGCTGCAGCAGATCAGGGACAACGGTTATTCCCTGACGCTTGGCGAGGTGGATGAAGATGTATTCGCGGTTGCGGCTCCAATCTTTGATCCGCAGCAGCGCATCGTCGCCAGCTTGTCAGCTGCCGGTCCTGTTCATCGGTTGAGCGAACAGGAGATGCCAAAACTCATTCAGGATGTAAAATCGGCGGCATCGCAAATTTCTTGTAAACTTGGCGGATTGGCTTAAAGGCTGGGTTTTCTAGGCCTAAAGCGTCTCGAAATCCGCCTTTTTTTACCGATTGTCATTCATTTACAGCGAATGCCAATTTTTATTCGCGCGGATCTGTGTTATAATAAGTTTATCGAAATAGCGACCTAACGAATTCACATAGCGTAGAGGGTTATTCTAAGGAGCAATAACCTTGTACACTATGTGAATTTTTATTTCTTTATAAAGAAGTAAGAAGGTCATGTAAATCAGATAAAAGGTGGTTTTTTAGAATGGAAACAGGAACAGTGAAATGGTTTAACGGAGAAAAAGGCTTTGGTTTTATCGAGGTTGAAGGCGGCAACGACGTATTCGTGCATTTCAGCGCAATCGTTGGCGACGGCTACAAATCGCTTGACGAAGGTCAACGCGTAGAATTCAACATCGTACAAGGCAACCGCGGACCGCAAGCTGAGAACGTTGTAAAGCTGTAGGATTAGCAGAGAATCATGCCCCGGACTGACGTTTGGGGCGATTTTTTATCGCAGCTGCACCTATAACGAATTCAAGAAAGAGGGATGCGCGCATGTACAATTCTCGGAAAAAGAATCTAGAAGATGTTCCCACAGAATTAACTGTCATTTGGTCTTGTTCGAGCGAGGATTGCAAAGGTTGGATGAGGGATAACTTTGTGTTCAATATGGTTCCCGTATGTCCGCAATGCCAGTCTCCCATGGTTAAAAACGAAAAAATGCTTACTGCTGTAACGAATACCAGCCCAAGCTGGTTTAAAAACAAATAAAACGCGCCACAAGCGCGTATTTTCTTCACTATGTAAAACCCGACCGCAAGAGGTCGGGTTTTTGCTTTTTCCGGGACCTATTTTCTAAATAGCAAGCGGTCATGCTATGATGTTGCTATATACCAATAAATTGTCAGGGGAAGATTGGGGACCAGGATGGAGAAGACTAAAATTCTTATAATCGAGGATGAGGAAGCGATTGCCGATCTTCTTGCATACGGCTTAACCAAAGAAGGTTATCTGACGCAGACGGCGGCGAGCGGTACAGAAGGGCTGCGGGAAATGGAACGGTTCCGTCCCGATTTTCTGCTGCTCGATTGGATGCTACCCGATCAAAGCGGCCTTGAGGTGTGCAAGAAGGTGACCGCCAGCTATAACATCCCCATTCTCATGATTACAGCGAAGTCTGATATTACGGATAAAATACTCGGCTTGGAGTTTGGCGCCGACGACTATATTACGAAGCCGTTTGATTTGCGCGAGGTGATCGCCCGGATTCGCACCATTCTCCGCCGTATGGCGCAGGCTAACCGCAGCGGCAGCGAAGAGCCGGAGAACGAAGTCATTCGCTTCAAGAACATTGAGATTATTCGCAATGAGCGGCTCGTTAGGAAGTCCGGGGAGACGGTCGACATGACGCCGAAGGAGTTCGATCTGCTCGTGAAGCTTTGCAGCAGCCGGGGCCGGATATTCACGAGAGAAGAGCTGCTGGAGCTCGTCTGGGGCTACGACTATGTCGGGGAGACGCGAACGGTCGACAATCATATCCAGCGGCTTCGTAAAAAGCTGGATGCCAATGATTTCATTACGACGGTGTTTGGCATTGGCTACAAATTCGAGAAGGACATCGATTAACGATGATGCGATTTCAGCTGCGATCGATCCGCTCGAAATTCATCGTCGGCTTTTTTCTGATTTTCCTAGTCTCCTTTCTGCTGCTGAACCAGACGGTCACGAGCATTATTCAGACAAGCAATCAGAAGATTATTACGGATGACTTGCTGGGGCTGAAAAAAACAAGCAATAACTATGTCCGTCAGGCGTTTATGATTAATCATTTTACGAATAATGAAGTTTACTTCGGCCAGATTGCGGAGGAAATGATCGGCGATCTGCTGTATGCCACCTCCAGCGAAGTGAGTGCCTATTCCATAGACGGCAGCTTGCTTTACGCCTCCGATCCGGCTGTGTTCGCGGGTCCTTCTGATAATGACCTGAAGCAGGCAATCCGCGGCTCTACCGCTTATACGATTTCCTACGACAGCGGGACAGCAGCCGTGCTCTATTCCTATCCCGTCATTATTGACGGCGTGAAGGTGGGCATTCTTCGCTACTCCAAGACGTTTGGCTCGCTTTATGAGCAGTCGGGAAAAATTTTGAATGCGATTTTTTATATTGCGCTTGCGATTTTTGGCGCTGCCTTCTTGTTCTCCTATTTGCTTTCCCGCCACATATCGATTCCGTTAACGAAGCTCGCTAATGTCTCGAATGAGGTGACGAAGGGCAATCTCGATGTCCGCCTGACGATGCGGCGCAACGACGAGATCGGGCGGCTGGCAAGCAACTTCAATGACATGATTGAGCAATTGCGGAGTCAGATCGGGAAGATTGAACGCGACCGCGACCGGCTGGAAAAGCTGCATTTGCAAAGCAAGCATTTCTACGACAATGTGACGCATGAGCTGAAAACGCCGCTGACCTCGATTTTAGGCTATGCGGAGCTGATTAGAGAAAACGGGGAAAGTGATCCTGAGTTTTTCCGCAAAGGAATGAAACATATCGTGGGGGAAAGCCAGCGGCTGCATGAGATGGTCGTCTCGCTGCTGGAAGCTTCCAAGGAGCAGGACAGCTGGGATGACAAAGGACGGATCGAAATCGGGCCTTTGCTGAAGGATGTTTGCGAATCGATGGCATTCAAGGCGCAAAGATACAAGAAGACCATCGATTTTCATGCGGAGGGCGGGCTGTACGTTGCGGCACAGCCGGACAAGCTTCGGCAGCTGTTCATCAATCTGGTCGATAATGCCATCAAGTACGGCCGCGCCCATTCGGAAATTTCGGTCCAAGCGAGCGCCATTCACGAATCGGTCCTTATTGTATTTGCCAATCAAAGCGATACGATCCCTCCTGAGCAGCTGGCTAAAATTTTCGAGCCCTTTTACTTGGGCGAGAACCGGGTGAAGGAGCAAGGCAGCGTTGGGCTTGGTCTTAACATTGCGAAATCGATCGTGGATGATATCGGCGGAAGCATCGGAATGAGAAGCGAGAACGGGGAAACGTCCGTTACCGTGGAATTACCTTTTACGAAAGCGGAGAGATGGCATGAACATTAAGCATATACGTATAGGCTTGTGTCTCGGCATATTGCTGCTGATTTTGTCCGGCTGTATGAGCAGGCTTCGCTCCGAGACGATCATCATACCGGACACCGCCGAAGAAGTGCCTGAGGATCGGGGGGGAGAAGCTTTTGAGGTTCGTACGATATACCGGCTTCCCTCTATGCACGAGAAAAGCGGCGGCGAGTTTCGCTGGAGCGGACCGGAGTCGCTGGTCCGAGTGTACTGGGGAGATAAGGGAAATCAGACGATTGAGCGATATGCTCCGCCCTACGAGAAACCGCAAAAGCTTCTGGGCCTAGATTTCTATACGACCGATTTAACGGGAATGTCGCCGGATGGCCGGTATTTCGCAGGATTCAGCTATCAGCCTGACACGGAAGACGGGCAATATTCACTTTCTTTGGTCTCCCTGTCTGATGTGACGGTTCATGTGGTGGACACAGTGCATATCGTGGCGAGGCAAGGTCCAAGAGCGTTGGCATGGTCGGACAACAGCCGGTTTCTTTCTTATTTCTCCTTGTCGGAGCAGGGCGAGACCGAGATCAATGTGTACGATACCGAGAGCCAGACGAAGAAAAGCTATACGATGCCCGACTTGAATAAGACCGCCTATTTTTACTCCGTCAAGCTGTCCGAAGATGGCAGCAGCGCCTTGATTGTGAAGGCGGAGAAAGGCAAGCTTACGAGCTTCGTGTTAGGCAGATGGAAGGGCAGCCAGTTCGTCAGCGAATACGAGCATACGCTGCATGATAACTTTCAGGTCGATTGGCTCGACAAGGACCGGATCGCTTTTGTCGGTACAGATGGTACCTTGTTCACGTATGACAGGCGCAATAGCGGCGTATCTGTGCTGTTGGATCAGGTGGGCAGCTTTGAATTGTCCAAGGACCGGCAATACATTGCCTATACGACAGAGGAAGCGACGATCGATGTGGCGAAGCTGCAAGGCAACAATCTGTTGAATAAGAAATCGGTTTATCGCGGCTTCGTTGCCACGCAGATGGCTTGGAGCCCAGACAACGGCGCGCTCTTCATTCAAGGACGGAAGCCCTATGACGGCGTGAGTGCCGCGCAGCCCGCTGCTCCAAAGGTGGAGCTGTATGACAATTTCAATAACCAGTCCATTATCGTTGCTTTCAAGCGATAAAGGCAATTTCGCAGACATCTTCCGGCAGCGGAAGATGTTTTTTTTGCGTTTCGTGACAACTTGTTTACAACTCCAAGATTCTTTTATGACATCATTCCCCTAAAGTAAAGAAGTCGAATCCATAGGGATGCGATTAGACAGAAAGGGGTTATTATGATGAAAAAAATGATGGGTATACTAACCAGCCTGATTCTAGTTTTTACGCTTGCGGCTTGCAGCGGCGGCAACGGATCGGGCAACCATACAGAAGGCTCTTCCGGGAATGGGAACGGGAACGGGAACGGGAACGGGAACGGAAACGTCTCAAGCGGTTCGGGTGATCCGGCGGGCAAACCGGGCAAAGGCGATCAAGAGGGAGAGACGGCAACGACGGATATAGGGAAGAAGACGATCGTATTCTCGACCTTCTGGCAAGACGACAAGTTTGAGGAAGCGAAGAAAAAGTATGAAGCGCTGCATCCGAATATCGAGATCAAGCTGCAGCACATCGATACGGACAACGCGCATGTGGAAGCGGACTTGGAGAAGTTCGCCACTACGACCAATACGGCGATGCTAGCCGGCAAAGGGCCGGATTTGCTGGAGATGGACAAGCTGCCGATTGAGGATTACGTGAAGCGCGGGCTGCTAGCTGACTTTAATACGATGATGGAGCAGGATAAGAGCTTTAATAGAGCCGACTATTTCACAAATATTTTGGACAATGCGGGGGTCGGAGGCGGTCTTTACGGCATGCCATTATCCTTCTTCCTGATGGGCTTTGCCGGGGACGTGGACGCGATTGCGAAAGCTGGCGTACAAATCGATGACAAGTCATGGTCATGGGATGATTTTGCGCAAATCGCGAAGAAGCTCGTCAAGGACGGCGATTATCCGAATGTGATCGCCAGCATGCCTGGCAGTATTTTGACCATGATGGTCACGGATAACTACGCATCGTTCATCGATGTGAAGAAGGGCAAAGCGAATTTCGAGACGGCCGCTTTCACCGATATGATGAAGCAAGTGAAAACGATGGCCGACGATGGCGTTATCGGGCAAGAACGTCCCTATTTCTTCCCGACGCAAATTAATTCTCCCGGCGATTATTTGACTACCTTAAAGGGTTATCTCGCTAAAAATATGAGTCTGTACGCCAAGCCGCATACAAAGGACACATCTCCCGGAGGCTATTTCCGCTCGTATCGTACGATCGGGCTAAATGCGAATTCGAAGGTGAAGCAGGAGGCTTGGGATTTCATCAAGTTTATGATGTCGGAGGAGATCGCATCGTCCCCGTTGTCCGCTGGCTTCCCAATTAATAAGAAGGCTTATGCCAACCAGCTGGAGGAATTGAAGAAGATGGGTTCGGTCAAAGGGCATGAGGAGGGGCCGCTGCACGGGGCATCAGTTCCGGTAGACGATGCGAAAATTCAGCAGCTGACGGGTTATGTCAATGGCGCGATTCATCAGGTCGCTTATCAATCAAGCAAAGTCGAAGAGATCATCTATAACGAGTCCTTGGCATTCTTCAGCGGGCAAAAAACGGCGGAGGCTGTGGCGAAGCTCATTCAGAACAAAGTGACGACTTATATCAATGAATAGGAACCGGCTGCAGCGCTGGCTCCGCAGGGAGGGGATGCTGGCGCTGCTCTTTCTGGCGCCAAGCTTGATTGGCTTTGCGGTCTTTTACATCATCCCATTTGCTATGGGCGTCTATGAATCGTTCACGGATCGTACTCTGGGTGGTTCGTTTGTCGGCTTTGACAATTACAAGGAACTGCTAGCCAGCAGCTCCTTCCGCAAAGCGGCGGCGAATACCCTGCTATTTACCGGGCTTAGCGTCCCGCTGCTAATCGCAGCGTCGCTGTCGCTTGCACTGCTGCTGAACCGGCCGTTGTTTTTCCGCAACGGGCTGCGAACGGCCTTTATTTTACCATTAGTCGTACCGGTCGCTTCGATCGTCATGATCTGGCAAATCTTCGCCGACTGGAATGGTACGCTTAATCTTTGGCTGCATCACTGGGGCAAAGAGCGGGTTGACTGGCTGCAGTCCGATTGGTCGATGGGCGTCCTGGTCATCATGTATCTGTGGAAAAACATCGGCTATAACATGATCTTGTTTCTGGCTGGTCTTCAGTCGATTCCGCAAGACTATTATGAAACAGCCCGAATTGAAGGGGCGGGGCGGTTGCGTCAGCTGGTTCATATTACGCTCGTTTATTTGACGCCTACGATGTTCTTCGTCATCCTGATTTCTATTATCAACTCATTCAAAGTATTTCGGGAGACGTATTTACTAGCCGGCGATTATCCGTATGACCGCATTTATATGCTTCAGCACTATATGAACAATATGTTTTTTTCACTCGATATTCAGAAGCTGACGGCGGCCGCTACGCTGATGGTCGGCTGCATTGTCCTTTTTGTGACTGGATTGCTGAGGGCGGAGCGCCGGTTTCGGGACAATATGGAGTGACGGGAAGGGGATTCGAGATGAAGAGGCCGGGATGGATGTCCAAGCTCGTTCTAACGATTTGGCTTGGGGTGATGGCCGCGATCATGCTGGTACCCATCGTGCTTACGTTTACGAACTCGCTGATGATGGAGCGGGAGATCGGATTGAATTACGATCTGATTGGACAGATGACGGATGCTGCGGCAGGCGGCAAGTTTGTTAATTTGAAAGTTCTGCCCGATTGGCTGTCGCTGGAGCAATATTTGCACATCCTCGTGCTGGCTCCGAAGTTTCTGCGAATGTTCTGGAATTCCGCAGCACTGGTGGTGCCGATTATTGCCGGGCAGACGGCTGTCGCTGCGCTCGCTGCCTACGCTTTTGCCAAGCTGCGGTTTTTCGGCCGGGACAAGCTGTTTCTGCTCTATCTGATGACGATGCTGATGCCGTTTCAAGTGACATTGGTTCCGAACTATATGGTCGTTGATAAGCTTGGTTTGATGAACAGCGGGGCAGCGATTATTTTACCTGGTATTTTCGGGGCGTTTGGCGTGTTTATGCTGCGGCAATTTATGGCGCATATTCCGTTTGCTTATACCGAAGCGGCGAAAATCGACGGCGCGGGGTCATGGACGATTTTTGCGCGCATTATATTGCCGCTGGCCAAGCCCGGGCTTGCCGCATTGACGGTTCTGCTCTTCGTGGATTACTGGAATATGATCGAGCAGCCGATCATTTTTTTGCAGGATGCTTCCATGCAGCCGCTTTCTCTTTACCTCGCTTATATCGATAAGGAAGCGCGCGGCATAGGCTTCGCCGCCTCTGCGCTCTATATGACGCCGATGGTGCTGCTGTTCCTGTATGCGGAATCTTATTTTATCGAAGGGGTGCAGCTGTCGGGCATTAAAGGATAGTACGGGAGTGATGATAGTGGATTTGGATGAGACGGCAGCACAATCGCGAAAACGGAAAATTCGCCGGTTTGCAGCGCTGTTTTTTGGATTGCTTATCGTTTTGACTCTGACAGGCAATACGCTGCAGGCGCTTACGCTGCCTAAAGTATATACGGCTCAGGCGAATAGGGGTGAGCTTGCTCATGCCTTTAAAGGCACGGGGACGGTCGTTCCGGCTGAGATGAAGGAGCTCGCCAATCCGGCAGGCTGGAAGGTGGCACATGTGCTTGTGAAGCAAGGGGAACGGGTGAGCAAAGGGCAGACGCTTGTCCAATACGACGACTCTGAGGCAAAGCAACAGCTCGCTGAAGCTCAGTCTGCTTTGAAGAAGCTTCAACTGTCGATGGAAGGATTAGAGCACAGCTATATCCTGGCGGTTACGGACGGCGATGAATCCGCCAAGCTGAGCGCTAAACTGGCGATCGAGACGGCCAAGCTGGATATCGCTGATCAGAAGCAGCGCATACAGTTTCAGCAAGCAGGCAGGGCAGAGAACCAGCGTCTCACTGCGCCGTTTGACGGAGTGGTTGCAGCGATTGGAGCGACGGAGGGCTTGGGGTCTTCGGGCGCTCCCGATATCCAATTGACGAACGCGGCTAAAGGCTTCCAGGTCGAGATGCTGATTCCTTCAACGATCGCCGAATTGTTGAGCGAGGGCGATCTGCTGGAGCTGCAGTTGACCGGAGAGGAGCAGCGAATGCTCGAAGGCAGAGTAGCTGCTATGAAGTCCGATTCGCTAGGCGGTAATGCTGGTGATCTCGGCGGCGGCGGTGCGGGTGCAGGCGGACAAGGGCAGGGGGCTGTCTCTTCAACTCTGCTTACGTTGGCTGTTGTCGACGGCAAGGGCTTGAAAGGCGGGGAGCGTGTGGAACTGAATCTTTCTAAAGTGAAAAGCGCAGCCGCCATTCTGATACCGAATGATGCAGTCCATAAGGACGTCGATGGCGCCTATGTGTACACAGTCGAAGAGCACCAAGGCCCCCTTGGCAATGCCTACTATGTTGCGCGAACGCCGATTGAAATCGCCGATGCTAACGAGACTACGACCGCCGTCAGCCAAGGTCTGTTCGATCAGCAGAATGTGATTGTCAACAGCAGCGAACCTGTTATCGACGGGGTGCGTGTACGATATTGAATATAACGGTTGGACTGGTATAGACGGTCCGGCCGTTTTTTTATGCTAACGATTCTAGTAGATCCAGTTTGCTAGTTTTAGAGACAAATTGGTGACAAGTTGTAGACGTGGTTGTGATCTCCGGACGTTATAACTAAGAGGTAGTTATATTATTGATTCTACTTCAGGGAGGATTATCATGAACCGACGTTACAAAACAAGAAGACTAGCGAGTATGGCGGTAATGCCGCTATTTTTAGTCGTTATAATAGGAACTGTTATTTTTCTGGTAGGCCATTACACGAGAGATTCCAAAATGATGACCAAGGCGCTCTCCGGCAGCGTGGAGGAGCCCGGAAGTGTCCGGCTAACCTCATCTAATAATGGCTATAGAATTATGATCGACGCTGGGCATGGGGGCAAAGACCCTGGCGCGCCGGGATCGAGCGGCATTGAAGAGAAGAACAGCAACCTTGCCATCGCGCAAAAGGTATATGACTTGCTGCGCAACGATCCGATGTTTGAGCCTCGGATGACCCGGACGGATGATTCGTTTGTGGAATTGGATGAGCGCGCGGCGATGGCTAATGATTGGAAGGCGGATGTTATGCTTTCGATCCACGGCAATTCCTATGAGAGCGGCAATATTTCAGGCACGGAAACTTACTATCGTTACGAAAATGGTCTGCCGCTTGCAATGGCCATTCACCAGAAGGTGGTGGAGGCGATGGGGTTTGAGGATAGGGGTGTCCGGGAAAATCACTTAAAGGTGCTGTCCCTCAGCGAGATGCCGGCCATTCTGGTGGAGACGGGCTATCTGACGAACACAGCGGAGGAAGCAGTGCTGCTGAGCGAAGCGGGACAAAATAAAGCGGCAAAGGCTATTGTGGACGGGCTTAAGCAATATTTTAAAGGAGTGGAATGATGGTGCTGGAGCGTGACAAGGAAGAAGCGTTTAATCGTATCTACCATCAATATTATAGTCTCGTCTACTATACGGCCTACAAGGTGCTCAATGACTCCTACATGGCTCAGGATGTCGTTCAGGAAACGTTCATCAAAGTATTTAGCCACCTTCATACGATCCGACAGCAAAAGAATAAAGCGGCCTGGATCAAAACCATATCAAAGAACAAAGCGATTGACTACTACCGGAGAAGGGCAGTACGAAACGAAATACTAGATGATCTGATCGAAAGTATAGGCTCTGTTGAAGATGCGACGGATAGTTTAGCTGAAAAAAATGCGCTGCATGAGCTCCTTTATACGCTGGAGCCCCAGTACAGGCAATCGCTGCTCCTGGTTTACGAGCAAGGCTTTACTTACGAACAGCTTGCGGCGTATCAGAACACAACAGTTAGCGCCGTTAAATCCAAGCTGCATCGCGCCAAGAAAAAGCTGCGCTTAATCGTTGGCGAAGCGGGACCGGGAATGACCGCAGTTGATCGTTACGCTTGATGAAGTGCAGGGAGTGGGAGGATTCATGGAACGCTAAAGGTACGCAGGTGTCGTCTTCGGCATTGCGGATCTCAGTCACATTTTGGTGGTCGACCTTACCGCTGTATACGAGAGAACCTCTCCATCGGATACGCTAAAATTCCCGCCTCGCCCCGCTTCCTGGGATTCAAAATGTAAAAGTACATTTTGATCTTGTTGAAATCGCCCTATATAGGGCTCAAAATGCAAAAGTGCATTTTGATTGGCTGGTTATGACCTGAAAAGGCTGATTTGGCCGAATTCACCTGCAGATTTGCATTTTGATGGTGGTTTTGGGCTGTATTCAAGGGCAACAAACTGTATTTTTACATTTTGATGCTTGATTCTCTATTGTAACTGGAGCCTCTAAGCGAGTCAGACTGGTACCGTGCGCGAACCATCGAATGGTGCCATGACGCCAGATTAGCTGCTTGGAGCCAGAGCCCAAATTATTCAACTATGCTGCTAGCGTTTGGAGTTTGGCTGAACGGCCTGAAGGGCGATTCTCGACAGCCCATACACCATTAAATAAGCAACGCTTGTCAAAAAAGTGGCGGATTGCAGCACGGAGTGGATTTCCGTCATGAAGATCGTATCGTCCATGATCGTGCGGGTCGCCGCCGATCCGATCACCGTCGAAGCCAGAAATAGGGCAATGGACGCTAGTACGCCAAGCACCATACGGGCAATTGCGCTGCGGTATCCGATCCAGCCTGCTGCAAAGGACGCCACCGCCAATAGGATACCGATGATTATCGTCATTCTCTTTCACCTCATTAGCCAGCATGGGTAAAAGGAGACCGCTCTAAACCATAATGGTCATACTTCACCCGACCAAGGTCTAGTGTCCCCCTCAACCCCGCGGCCGTTTTCGTCCTGCCTATAGCCTTTATAATTAGAGTCAGGTGAACGATAAGGAAATAGGTGAATCCATAATGATGATAAGATCAAAAACGAGGCAAGCCTTTTGCATGTCGGTGCTGTTATGCACAATAGCCGCAGGATTTGTTAGTTATGGTCTCGTACCGGAGCGTGCAGCACTAGCGTTGGCGTCCCAATCGAGCTCTAATCATTCGACTGCGACCTTGATGAAGCAAGAAAACTACGAGGAAATCGACCGTTTTATGGAGACGGCGATTGACAGGCTTGATATACCGGGAGCGGCGGTCGGAATCGTCAGCAAGAACGGGGACATTTACACAAAAGGCTATGGGAAAGCCGATGCGAGCGGGACGGCGGTAACGCCACAGACACCGTTCATTCTCGGCTCGACGAGCAAATCGTTCACGGCGCTGGCAGTTATGCAGCTGGCTGATGAGGGAAAGATCGATTTGGATACGCCAGTTCAATCGTATTTACCCGATTTTACGGCAGCTAATGCCCAAGGCGCAGCAGCTATTACCGTCCGTCAGCTGTTAAACCAAACGAGCGGCTTTCCGACGATTGCTGGACTAAAGCTGAACGGCTCGGACCTATCTATCAAACAATACCCGGCTACATTGAAAGATATGAAGCTCAGAGGAGCTCCCGGTGCCAAGTTCGAATATTCCAATGCGAACTATAATGTATTGGGGGCGCTCGTTCAGGCCGTATCCGGACAATCTTATGGTGAATATGTACAGAAGCATATATTCACACCGTTAAGTATGGATCATAGCTTTACTTCGAGAGCACAGGCTGAGCAAAACGGCTTGTCGCAAGGGCATCAGTCGATTTTCGGCTGGGTGAAGACGGCCAATCCGCCGGAGCGTCCGGTTGATGTGCCTTCGGGTTACATCATGTCGAGCGCAGAGGATATGGCTCATTATTTAATTGCGCAAATGAATAACGGTGTTTATAACGAGAAGCGTGTCGTAGCGGAGCCAAGCGCGCATCTCATGCACGGGAAAGACGGCGCACCGATGGAGAAGGGTGCCAAGTACGGAATGGGCTGGATTGCTGTCGACCATACCATTACACATGATGGAGGCGTGGAAAATTTCAGCTCCAATATGCTAATCGACGGTGACACCGGTATCGTATTGCTGCTCAATAAAAACGGCTCATCGGTGAGTGTCATCACAGAGGGCATCCGCAGTATTCTTAACGGAGAAGAGCCGCCGGCCATTCCTTCCGAAAACGGAACTGACTGGCTGATCCGCGTCGTGTCATTGCTAGTGGTCTTGTTTGTTCTTCGTTCCATTTATGTAACGGTGCGTTGGAAAAGAGATGCACGGCCAGAGCGGCGCTCAATTATTTTACACTCGCTCTCGATTGGTCTTCTGCATTTGGCACTTCCGCTATTTCTGCTATTTGTGGCGCCGCAACTGCTTCAACTGACATGGGAAATCATGCTCGCTTTTCTTCCGGGCATCAGCCACCTTCTTCTCATCGCATCCATTATGCTTCTAGCTTTTGGTATATCCAGGCTAATCCTGCTGATCGGCTCGTTGCGAAATACAGCATCATCAGCTGCCCGGCCCCAATAGGCCGGGTTTTTGCCGGTTGCCGCTTAAATACGATAAATATCGCCTGTATACGTTAATATCGCCTCATAGTTATTGCTTCTAAATCCGGTTATGCTAAAACGACCGGACGCATCCGTCCGGAATGCAGGTTATTGGAGGTTTATAACGATATGAAAAACCCGATTATTACTTCGATTTTTACAGCTGACCCGTCCGCCCACGTATGGGAGGATGGAAAGGTGTACATATATGCCTCTCACGATATGGACCCGGCCAGAGGCTGCGACTTGATGGATCGCTATCATGTGTTCTCTTCCGAAGATATGGTCAACTGGGTAGACGAAGGTGAAATTTTGCGTTCTGACGACGTATCTTGGGGCCGGCCGGAGGGCGGCTTCATGTGGGCGCCGGACGCTGCCTACCGGAACGGCACGTATTATTTCTACTACCCGCATCCAAGCGGTACCGCCTGGAATGATACTTGGAAGATTGGCGTTGCGACAAGCAAAAAGCCAGCGAGCGAATTTACCGATCAAGGCTATATTACAGGGCTTGGCGGCTTTGCGATGATTGATCCTTGCGTCTTCGTTGACGATGACAACCGTGCCTATATGTATTATGGCGGCGGCAGCAAATGCGCGGGCGGCGAGCTGAACGACGATATGATGTCGATGAAGAACGAAGCCATCGAAATGGAAGGCCTGGAGGATTTTCACGAAGCGACTTGGGTATTCAAAAGAAACGGCATTTATTATCTGACGTATTCGGATAATCTGGACGGTCTAAACCAGATGCGTTACGCGATCAGTGACAACCCGCTTGGTCCTTGGACGTATAAAGGCGTGTTCCTGGAGCCAACCGGCTGTTCGACTTCCCATGGCTCTGTTGCGGAATTTAAGGGGCAATGGTATTTGTTCTATCATAACCAGGAGATCTCCAATCAAGGCAATCTAAGAAGTGTCTGCATCGACTATTTGCATTTCAATGAAGACGGTACAATCCAGACTGTCGTGCAAACGAAAGAAGGCGGAATTAAGCCGGTTGGACCAAGTCCTGCAGCTAATCCGAACCGGATCGTTTATGAGGCCAAACAAGCCGCCGTGGGCGGAGGGGCAGCTCTTCAGCCTGACGATCAAGGCAATGTCGTAATCGGGTCTTTGGACGGAGAAGGCGCGTACTGCCAATTTGATCAATTGGACGGCTTGGGCGGCGGAAGAACCTCAATCGAAATTCGCTATGCAACGGCAGAGCGTCTGGCTAAGCTCAATCTGACGGTTAATGGCGAGGACTTCTCCTTGCTGAACGCGTTGTCAACTGGAAGTCTGTCCGATTACACGGGAATTACCAACATTACGGTTCCTTTCAAAGCAGGTGCCATCAATAGCGTTAAGCTTGCCGGCGGCAATGGTGAGCTGCGCATCGCCAGCATCGCTGTGAGCTCTTTCGAAGACTAGAAGCAAAAGCAAGAAATGACGAAACCCCGGCCGCAAGAAGGCCGGGGTTTGTTGTATACTTAGCTTATAGAAGAGTCTAGCGGAAAGAGGAGATTCACAATGGCGGAACCCTTAAAGGACATTTATAATCAGGCCTTTCTAGAAGGCTTTGGAAATAAGGTTAAACATGTACACCCTTCATTCGATGCGACCGGCTTTGTCACCGAAGTAATGGATGAGAGCTGGGATGGCCTTGAGTTGAAAGGAAGGACGCGGCGGATTTCTACTATACTGGGGCGTTACTTGCCAGAACGGTATGAGGATGCGCTGCAGGTATTATTGAAGTTATACGGTACATGTACCGGTTTTCCATACTTGTTTTTCCCTGATTTTGTAGAGGTTTACGGTGGAGCGGACGAGCATTGGGAGCTATCCATGAATGCTTTGGAAAAATTCACGCAAAGCTCTTCCGCTGAATTTGCCATTAGGTGGTTCCTCATTCACAATCCGGAGAAAGGAATGCAGCAGATGGCAATCTGGTCGGAGCATCCCAACGAGCATGTCAGGCGTCTGGCAAGCGAAGGCTGCCGTCCCCGCTTGCCATGGGGACAGGCACTCCCGCTCTTCAAGCAGGATCCGTCACCGATCCTGCCGATCTTGGAGACCTTGAAGGCCGATCCGTCGCTTTATGTAAGGAAAAGCGTAGCGAATAATTTGAATGATATTGCCAAGGACCACCCTGGACTCGTACTTGAGACTGCCCGCCGCTGGCAAGGCCATGATCCCCATACGGATTGGATTATTCGCCACGGCTGCCGGACGCTGGTCCGGAAGGCTATCCCTGAAGCACTGGCGTTGTTTGGGTACTCAGAGTCTTCGGAGGAATCATCGCTTACCGTACAAGCAACTATTTTCACCGATCGGGAAGAGATTCGCATTGGCGAAAGCAATGAACTGGCTTATGTGCTTCAGATCCGCGACGGTGATCCGGTCCGTATTCGCATCGAATACGGCATCGACTTCGTGAAATCAAAGGGCAAGACGTCGCGGAAGCTATTTCTATGGTCGGATAAAACGGTGCCAGGAGGCTCCCGGCTTACGGGCGAACGGACGCATAAATGGGCGGATCTGACGACGAGACGTCATTATCCCGGGTTGCATCGCATTACGCTTCTGGTCAACGGACGAGAAACGGCGCATACGGAAATACGCTTGTTGGAGGGGGAACAGACCCCGGGCGAATAGGCCAGCAATTAACCGCATCGAGAGTAATCTCCATGCGGTTTTTTCTCAAATTGGCATTAAAAATTGCTCATACCCATTAAATATAGTGCAAAAGACGAGAGGCAGAAGGAATCGAACGGAATATGTAGAAATTGACATACACTATGTATTACTGCTGGCCGGTTAAAGGGAGTTATATCCTAAAGACGGGGTGGGATCTTAACTTGTTTTGGATGTATGCGTCGGGACTTCTTGCCTGTTTGACGGTTATGTATTTCTTGTTTCGATCCGCGCGATCCGCGCGACGGAGATTGCATTCTTTTATCGATAACAATTTTGACGCGATCCTGGTGCTGGACATCTCAGGTGTCATTACACGCGTGAACCCGGCATTTGTAAAGATGTTGGGGTACAGCAAGCAGGAGGTTGAGGGAAAGTCGGCCTTCAATTGCGCGTTCCTTCCAGAGGAAGAACTGCGGCAGCTGGTGACCTTGCATGAAATGGTTATGCGCGGCGAATCGCTGTCGTCCATTGAGTGTGTCCGCGCGACGAAATCGGGTGTACAGCTGAATATCATGCTGTCTGTCACCCCTTTTTACAACGATCGTAATCAGATTGACAGCTGGATTATTGTCGTAGCCGACCGCACGGCGCAGAAGCAGGATCAGGAGCGGCTTATCGCCAATCAGGAAGAGCTGGACATTTTCATTCAGAACAACTCGGATGGCATTGCGTTTTTTGATGAAAGCGGATCTTTGATCAAAATGAATAAATCCGTCGAGACGATTTTTGGTTACAGCTTTAAGGAACTGCAGAATATATCTTATTACAATATCCCCATCGTCTCCGAGGAAATGAAAATAAAGCTGACGGAGCAGTTTATGAGGGACAGTGTGATTCGCAATTTCGAAGTAGAAGGGGTCACCAAGGAAGGCAGAAAGCTGCCTATGCTGGTATCCATAACACCTCTAACCAAGACAATAACGACTTACGGCGTCGTAATAAAAGATATCAGTCAGCTAAGATCGGCGCAATCCTCTTTGAACCGTTCGGAAGCTTTGTCGATGATTGGTCAATTGGCTGCCGGCGTTGCCCATGAGATTCGCAATCCGCTCACGTCGCTCAAAGGATTCACCAAGCTGATTGAGCTGAAGGCGAACATCGAGAGCAAGCATTATTTTGAAATAATGAATGATGAATTTAATCGGATTGAGCTCATTCTAAATGAAATGCTCGGTGTGGCCAAGCCTCATAATGATCGTGTCATCAAAACCGAAGTCAGCGCCATTATTGAATATGCTATCGCCTTGCTGCAAACGCAGGCCGTGATGAAGAGCATCGAGATCGTGACAGAATTTATTGACAACCCGGTTATTGAATGCGATGACAATCAGATCAAGCAGGTGTTTATTAATGTGGTGAAAAATGCGATTGAAGCGATGGATCAAGGCGGACAAATTACGGTCCGGGCTGTTCAGCCCAATGAAGACGGCATACAGGTAGAAGTGATTGATCAGGGAGAGGGAATGACGCCCGCCCAGCTTGCCAAGCTTACAGAGCCGTTCTATTCCACCAAAGAAAAAGGAACGGGGCTTGGTCTCATGATGTGCCTCAATATTATGGAACATCACAAAGGCTTCTTGAAGTTTGAAAGTGAGCTGGGCAAGGGAACTCGGGTCATTCTCGGGCTGCCTGTGCGTCAATAGCATGGGCAGAAGCAAAGCAAGAAGCAAGCCGAATGCCCCTCAGGAAAAGCAGATCCGTAGGATTTAACAGAAACGGCAATAGGACGGGGGAGCGCAAGTGGACACGCAATTCGATTTCACAGTCGTCAAAATGTATTATCATATCTCTCCGGAAGGTGCAGACCATCCTATCTACGAGCTTCCGGTGACTCGCTTTATCAATCCGGATGACTTGAATACAGCACTGCAGACCAGCGGTCAAACGGTTCAAGCGATATCGAATGCGCTTCCTGGTTCTTTCATTGGCAGCTCGCTATGCAAGCTTAGTTTAATTCAACTGCTGTTTGCTGCTCAATATGACCGGCTGATCGATTTGTCGCCGGACAATCTCATTTATCAGATCGAAATGCACGACGACCATACGCATCTTGGTTATAAAATTATGGAGCTGCGCTCGGTTCCGATTCCATCATCACCGGCTGAGCGTCAAGCGTTCTGGATTGCACATTGGCAATCCTTCTTTGCACAATTTATTACGCCTTCGGTCGAAGCGATAGCTGCTGGAGCAGGCTTGAAGGCAGAGGCGATCTGGCAGCAGTTTGGCGGTCAACTCACGCTGTTGAAAGACTTCCTGAGCGAACATGAACCGCGGGCAGACGTGCTCCGCAAGTTCGAAGAAGACAGCCGTACGTTGGCCGAACAGATAGGGCCGGAATGGTTCAAGCGCAGGCGCAATCCGTTCGTGCATCAGCCCCGGTATATCGAGAATCCGTTGAATGCGGATGAGAAATGGCAGATTCAATCTTCTTGCTGTATGTACGACCGGCGGGAGAATGGCGTCAAATGCTATACCTGTCCTCGCATGACGGCTGCGGAAAGAGAGGAGCGGGCATGTGCCATGCTGGAACGCGCGGGCGCTGGGGCTTAGCCAATAGGCAGGCGTTGAAAAGGAAAGAGGTATCTCCGATGGATCGGGATACCTCTTTTTTTGCTCTCCTTTAAAGCGAATATGCGGATCTGCGAATCGTGTTTGCAGCATCAACCAACTGTCCCATCATCGAGACGGGATCTTCTCGCAGCCAATCCTCAGTCAGCCTGTAGCAGGTTTTGTTCTGGATGGCGGGAAGCTCCTGCCACATTGGGGTATTCTGGAGCTCTCGAAATTTGGCTTCCGATTCCGGATCGGGCGACACGACGACAAACATGTGATCGCCAGCGTACAAGGGAAGTTCGGATGCATGGATGCGTTCTTTGAACGGATGACCCTCACGGGCTTGAGCAGCGGCGATGGCGGGCGGCGCCTGGCAAGCCAAGTCCCGGTACAGGACACCGACGTCGTAATAGACTTCAATCTGTTCAGGGAGTCCGCGCAGCCAGAAGAAGGATACCGTTTCCTTCTCATGACCGGAATGAGTCAGAAGATCTCTGGATTGTTCCGTGATGATGCGGTAGCGGTCCATCCATTGCTCGGCTTCATCGGAACGGCCAATCCACTGTGCAATATAACGAAAGCGCTCAAAGAACGGGAGTGACCAAGATACATCCAGCGTAGGCGCGATTTTGGAATATTCGGAGTAATGATAGCCGTCGAAGGTTACGATGACATCGGGCTTCAGCTCGTTCAGCTTCTCCAGATGCGGGGTGACCACGGTACTGCCGACAATCTCGATTCCCTCAATATGCGTTTGATAATAGCGGCTGGTGAGCAATTGGCTGGGCGCCCCTACAGGCTTAATGCCGAGTGCGAGCATCTCGCCTAAAAACTGCAGTGAAGCGACTCGCGGCGGCTGTTTGCGCATGTGTACATAAAGCCGGGGAGATACACCCGTATGCTGCTTGAAGCTGCGGCTGAAATGGAACGGGTCCCGGAAGCCGATGGAGCTGGCGATTTCGTGAATTGTGTCCTTGGAATCTAGAAGCAGCTGCTTCGCCTTGCTCATTCGTTGCTCGATGAGGTAGTCGATGGGACTCTTATTCGTAAGCGTACGGAATATCCGGGAAAAATGGCGCGGCGACAAGCCCGCGTTCTCCGCTAATTGTCCCAGCGTAAAGTCATCATTCAGCGAATCCCGCATCTGTTGGATGGCTTGCTCGACAGCTTGTATCGCCTGCAGCTCCTTATTCTCGTCCGCAGCTTTCATTAATTTGTAGACAAGCTCTTGGAACCAGAGGTGATTCTCGTATTCCTCTCGCTCGTTGAGTCTTTTGCGGTGATCATACAGCGCTTGTGCCAATTGAAGGATCCGGGAAAAGGGACGCGGCTGAATGGCCCCTTCGGGCAAACTGTCAGGAGTGGTGCTGTTTGGACCACCAGCGTCTATATGGGTTGGCAAAATATCGAACTCAATGATATGGACAAAGGTCTGGTCATCAGAACGGTTGGCAATACGCATAGCCTCGCCTGGCTTAACGATGAAGCATCTTCCTCTAGCCAGCGTATATTCGGTTTCATTGATCCAGAGATGACCGCCGCCTTCGGCAGCAATGACGAGGGCATAACGGTCCGGCTTCTTTTCCACTTGTGCAGACATGCCCTCGCACGTGAAGCATAGCGAGTCCCTCCATACATACATCCATGAGATCATGGGCAGTCGCCTCCTGCTAAAAACAGAAAAGAGTTCCCCGACGATTGTCGAAGAACTATTCTCTGCAAAGATTGTTTTTTCAAATATTGTTGATTAGATTATTCGGACAGCAAGCGTACAGCGTCTTTAAGTTGAGCTTGGAACGATAATACGTCATAAGAAAACCAAAGGTCGGCATCGACGGTATAAATTTTATTGTTCTTGTAGGCAGGCAGGTTTTTCCACAGCGAGCTTTCATCCACCTGCTTCAGGAAATCCTTGTCATTGTCGAAACGGACAACGAACAAGCGGTCAGCCGAAGCGTATTCAGGAAGCTTTTCCATCGAAAGGTTGATACCCAGCTCGTTGTCCCCTTTATTCCACTCCGTTTGGACAAAATCCGTCATCGGGAATTGCAGCGTGTTGAACAAGGTATAGCCAACGTTGCCGTCACCATATACACGCAGCTGGCCTTTTTCGAAACCGCCGATTACGACAGCACCAAACGTTTCGCCTTTTTCGACCTTAGATGCGAGTGTTGCTCTTGCTTCTTCGGCCTCTTTATTGAAGTTTTTAAGCCAAGTCTCGGCTTCGTCGTTTTGACCGAGTGCGTCCGCTACATTTTTGAAATGTGCAACCGCGTTTTGGCCTTCCCATTGCAGAACGATAGTGGGAGCAATTTTGTTCAAGCTTTCAACTTGATCCTTGCTCCATTCTGCCGTAATAATGAGGTCGGGTTCAAGCTCCAATATTTTCTCCAGATTCGGATCATTAGTCGGGCCGATATCATTAATGCCGGCAATTTGATCCTTCATATAAGTGAAGCCGTTAAGAAGGTGGGACGCAACGCCAGCAGGCTTTGTTTCCAGCGCCATCATTTCCGGCAAATATTGCAGCGCGATCACTTTTTTCGGATGGGTTGGGATTGTAACTTCGCGTCCCAGGCCGTCTTTGAAAACTCTTGTAGCCGATTCTTCCGCTGCTGGCGGCGAAGCTTCAGCAGTCGCTTCAGCTGACGGCGACGGATCAGTCGAATTGGAATTCGAGCTATTGCTTCCGCAAGCTGACAGAACCGATACCATCAGTACCAGAACGAGCAGCAAATATTGTTTGTTCCAAGTCTTAAGCATGTTGTGTTTCCCCTTCTCTACTTTAAAATGATAATCATTATCACCCATTATAGTCAATAACAAGTCGGATGGCTATGTCGGATCTGGACTCTTTTTTGAATGGAAATGTCCACTTGTGCGGGGTTCTGATGCAGGTGGATAAAGCAGGAACACATTGGGATTAGGGAAGTTAGAGGGGCGAATAACCGAATTTTGTCCTGAGAATCGGACATATCAGTAAGATTGTATTATAGAAGGGGAGAACAGTAGTAGAGTTGTATGCGTTCTCTCTCTATAATACTTGTTATCTAAATACGGAAATGGGGCTGCAGCATGACGATCAAAGCAGTTTGGAAAGGCAATGAGAACGAAAATATTTGCGCATTTACATTTGACGACGGGCCTTCCCGTCTTCCGATTGAGGCTTGGCTGGACGTGTTGGATGAGGAAGGCGCGGTAGGCACATTCTTTTTCACCGGCGAGTGGATGGATCGTCATCCCGATCGTGCCCGATTAATTTTATCCCGCGGGCATGTGCTCGCTCCGCATACGTATCATCACCGCCGGATGGCGCAAGTGCCAAAGCCTGTATTTTTGGAGCAGTTGAAGATGACGGAGCTCGCTTATCAAGACGCGACAGGACTTCCGTGTCCGACTTTCATGCGGTTCCCGTATTGCTCGTTCCGCGAGGAAAATCTCGACTGGCTCGTCGAGCGAAACTATATTGATATTGAAGGTATTGATTCTGGCGACTGGGCGGGCATTCCGGCAGAAAATATTTTCGCTAAGGTGGAGCCTAAGCTGGAGAAGGGTTCGATTGTCGTCATGCACAGCAATGACATTGCGATTGGTTCGCCTGAAGGCTTGCGGGCATTAATCCGGTTGGCAAAGCAGAAAGGACTTGAGGGCGTCGGAGTTCCTGCTATACTGGAATCAATTGGTGCGAAAGCGAACTACAGAAGCTGGAACATCTCCATTGAAGTTCCGGCGGAGCTCGATCATCCGACAGAACACTGGTCCTACCTGAATAGTGAAGAGCAGCTGGCTGCGCTTGCCGACCAGACGCTGGAATGGAGCCTTACACAATATGAGCAGCATGCGAACAATCGTGAAGAATGGCTGACTTATTTGCAGCAGCCGATTCAAGCGCATGGGGCAACGGAGGACCGCGAGCTGTTTGGCCTGCGCAGCTTCGAAGGAACGCATTGGAGCTACGTACGTATGGGCGTGAGAGGCGATACGCTCGTACTGCTCGACTACGCGGCGAAGGAAGCGCAAGCCGATACGCTGGTCTATATTTTCCGCTGGGCGGCAGAGACGGCTTCGAGACTTGGATTAACGCGCATTGAGGCGCGGCGTGACCTGCGCCGGGCTGCTGAAATGTGCAGACAGCTTGGCTGGCCAGCCGAAATTGTGGAAGATGTGCCTACAGAGCAATAGAAGTGTCATAAGCCGATAGAGGCTAGGCCTGAGGAGAAGAGCCGGTGAGAATTTTAGCAGTTTATTATTTTGTTTGGTATTGCGCGGTTTCCGTCCTCATTCCTTATACGAGTCTATATTTCAGTGAGCAGGGATACACTTCAACGAAAGTTGGTTTGATACTGTCGTTATGGGCAATGGTTAGCGTAGTGGCGCAGCCGGTGATGGGGATTATCAATGACCGGATTGGCAATCCCAGAACGATCATGATTCTGTGCGCAGTTGTCTCACCCTTGCTGGGGATGGGCTTTCAATGGACGAGCGGAATCGCAGCCGTACTTGTACTGTCTGTTTTCTTCGCCTGGTTCCAATCGTCAGGCGGACCTATCGGCGATGCGATTGCTGTAGAAATCGCCAGTCAGCGCGGTTTTTCATTCGGCAGCGTCCGTTTATGGGGAGCGTTAAGCTACGCCATTGGTACATTTGCGACAGGCATTTTATACGAAAAATACGGCTATGATAACATTTTCAACTACTATTTGGTTTTTAGCTTGCTAATTTGCGTCGTCATCGTGTTCCTGCCTTCGGCGAAATTGAAGCGCAGCCGTGCGCCGCTATTTGGCCAGATCGGCGAGGTTATGCGGAACAAGCCGTATATCGTGTTCATTGTAACCAGCATGCTCATGATGATGTCCGCGAACATGAATATGACTTTTCTCCCGTTGTACTTTAAGGAAATGAATTTCGATAAAAGCTGGATCGGCAGCGCGTTTGCCATTGCAGCACTGATCGAGGTGCCGATGTTCTGGGTGGCGGTTAAGCTCAGCAAACGGATGGGACGTTATCAGCTGCTTTGCCTGGCGTCTGCCATATATGGTGTGCAATACTTCATGATGTTTGCCTTCGAGAGCGTCTCTATGACGCTGAGTTTGCAATTGCTGAACGGGGTGGCCTTCGCATTCATTGCCGGCACATCCGTTGAGGTTGTGCAAAGCCTCTCCTCCGAGGGGACGAAGGCGACGCAGCAAACGCTGTATACGGCCATATCTTGGGGACTAGGCGGCATCATCGGCAGCGCGCTTGGCGGCGTACTCGTCGATGGCTTGGGCGCTCATTACTTGTACTTGATTTTATGCGGGTTATGTACGATAGCTGCTGTGCTGTTTTTTGCATTTAGACGTCATCAACAGCAAGTGGCTCCTACTGTAGCTGCGTAAAGTGTGCAAGATGCAACATTAACTGTAACGTAGGCGTGAAATTTGCCCGTCACGTTGCGAGAGACAGAGCATTCGCGGGTCCAGTTGGACTTGCGGGTGCTCTGTTTTTTTATGGTGTCGTCTGCTGTCTGGTGATGACTTTTTTTGCCACCTGGCGAAGGGTAATGGTAAAATGAATGCTATCACCTTACAAGGCTGTCTTAACGGCGGCTACGGCAGGTAGCGAGGAGGGGATTTGATGTCGATCGTTCCAAGCTTGTTGGCTTATAACGAGCAGTTTGTAGAAGAGAAACGATATGAGGATTATTTGACGGATAAATACCCGGATAAGAAGGTTGCTATCCTTTCATGCATGGATACTAGGCTTGTCGAGCTTCTCCCAAAGGCGCTCGGATTTAAAAATGGCGATGCCAAGTTCATTAAAAACGCCGGAGGCATCCTGACGCAGCCTTTCGGCAGCGCGATGCGGAGCATCTTGGTAGCGGTGTACGAGCTTGGCGCTAGAGAGATCATCGTTATAGGACATCGCAATTGCGGGATGAACTCAATCGACTCTGAACGGATGGTTGGCAAGTTCATCGAGAACGGTATCGATCCTTTAGTGATCGAGACGCTGGAAAACTCCGGCATCCGGATGGATCGCTTCCTGCGCGGCTTCGAACGTCCCGAAGACGGCGTGATGCACAGCGTGCGCATGATCCGTCGCCATCCGCTGTTCCCGCAATCCGTTCCGGTGCACGGCTTCGTTATGGACCCTGAGACGGGAGCTATCGAAGTCATTGTCGAGGATTTTAGAGAAGAGCAGTAGGCTGGGCGTATGTTCATGATTTGCTGATTCATACCCCGGAAGGAGCCACGCGGCAAGCGCGGCATCTTCCGGGGTATTTGCTGTGCAAGCGCGGTACTGCCGCATCGGAACGGCAGTTGATGCGGCGAGCTACGCTGCTAGTGCAGCGCGGCATTGCTGGGCAGCGGAGCTGGTTCGTATGCGAGTTCCGAGCGAATTTCGGTTCGCAAAATAGCGAACCCAAATTCGCTGCAAGCAGGTCAGCAGCGGCTGAGGGAGTCACGAGCGAAGCAGGTTCCCAAAATAGCGAACCCAAATTCGCTGTAGGTAGTTCAGCGAAGACCGTGTGAGTCTCGAGTAAAGCAGGTTCGCAAAATAGCGAACCCAAATTCGCTGTAGGCATGTCAGCAGTTGCTGTTCGAGACCACAGCGAATCTAGATTCGCAACTGGTGAACCTACGTTCACGAATAGCGAAAATCAGTTCGCTAATGAAATAATGGGGTGCCTCTCATCGTGCCACAGCGAACCTAGCTTCACTATTTAGCGAAGCAGCTTCGTTAATACGCTAAGTAACTTGAAAACGGCCACACTGTCGCTGACTCATCAGAGTAACCTAAGTGTTCACCCGAATATAGTTAACGCTCTAAAGTACATGAGTACGAGTAGGCAGATAGCCGTCAGCGCTCTAAAGTAACATGGGTACGTTCCTAAGTAACAAGAGTAAGTCTGAGCAGTTAGTTAACGCACCAAAGTAAAATGAGTAAATCAGAACAGTAGTTACTCATCAAAGCAAAATGATTAAATCAGAATAGTAGTAACACGTCAAAGCAATATGGGTAAATCAGAACATCAGTTGACGCGCCAAACCAAAGTAACACTAATGCATCTAAATAATTTGTTTAACATGCAAAAGTATCGTGTGGACGCTCCAAAGTAACATCCGTTACCCTTATCCTTTTACTTTTAAACAGCTGTTATCTCATTGGAAGTTGCCTAGGCGCGCACCCGTACAATAAAACTCTATATTAGTGTCCTCGCGAACAACTGCCGCTGTTCTGAATGAAAACTCGCGTAATAGAGGCATTCTTGCCTAAGTGAGGGAGTCTAGTCTGGATCTCTGATTCATTATGCTTTAGTCACATGAATATTAAAGCAGCTTATGGACTAGTGGAGCAGATTCAGTACAGAAGTGAAATACAAGGCAGCGGGAAAGCTCACATAATCGCTCTGAGAGTCGTAGTGAAGCAAACACGCTAAATAGCGAACCAAAATTCGCTGTAGACCTTCTCGTGTAGGTTCGAGAGTCTACAGCGAATCTAGGTTCGCTATTGGTGAACTTGAGTTCGCGAGTTGCGAAATTTGATTCGCTAATAGAAGAAGCCTGATCCATTGGCCTTCCAAGAGCGAACTTAACTTCGCTAATTAGCGACTTAGGTTCGTTAGGTTGTCTTCCCGGGCAGAAGGGACACCCGCTTGTCCCTAAACCGATCTTCAGTCTTGCTTATTCAGCAGCAGCTTCCCATTGTTCGATTTGCAATTTGTATTGCTCATACAGCTTCGCGAGCGATTCTTTGATTGCCGCTGCATCTTTGCTTTCAACGGCTTTAGCCAGCGCGATTTCTGCACGGAGGAATGCTTTATCCGAGTCGCTTGCTTCCAGAGCGGCTGCTGGGACCAGCGAAGCTGCTCCATCTTTGGAGATCTCGGCCAGTTTGCCAGCATCAATCGCTTCGCCTTTAATAAATTCACCTTTGACGATTTTACCATCGGCTGCTGCTGTTGTAGCTGCAAATTCACCATTCAGTTTCACGTCGCCTACGACTTTAAGATCTTTAGCGTCGAGAACTTTAACGTCGGAGAGATCGAGATCTTTGATATTTACGGATTCAACAGCTTGCAGGCTGACGGCAGCGGAAGCGCCATCCACAGCAACTGCTTCTCCGACAGGAACGTTGGCAAAACGATTGCTGATTGCTTTGTCATAAGCGGCGAGAATCGATTTCCAGTCATTTTCTGTTTCCGGCGCATATTTTTTCGCCAGCTCAAGCGGGTTTGTGAAGCTGTTTACGACCGACAGTGTTTTCGTGGAATCAAATTTCACATCTTGCGAAGCAACATAGCTGCCTGTAGTAGTAACGGGCTTGTCATTGCCGGTTGCAGCATTTGCGATAGCTGCTCCAGCGATGCTGGACATGATCAGGGCGGACAGGGCTACTCGGGAAATAATCGTTTTGTGGTTCATAGGAACACACTCCTTCGTGGTTTGTTTTGTCTTACAGGGACTACTTTACCGGACAGGTATGGCAGAACATTGGTTGATTTGTGGAAAAACAATGGCACGCCCCCATACCGCCTGCCGCCTTGGTATACTGAGAGCAGCAATGTACAGGAGGTATAAGGCGTGCCTAACAACAATTTTCGCATCGCGATTGTAGACGATGATCAGCATATACGTCATTTGGTAGAGGTTTATTTGAAAAGAGAAGGTTATGAGACGATTGCCATGGAAAGCGCGGAGGATGCTTGGGAGCTATGGCGGACGAGCCCTCCCGATCTATGGGTACTGGACGTCATGCTTCCCGGTATGGACGGGTATGAGTTTTGCCGTCGCATCCGCAATGAAGGGGATGTGCCGATCATTATGATTTCTGCCAAAGATAATGAAGTGGATAAAATATTAGGGCTGGAGCTTGGCAGCGACGATTACTTGGTGAAGCCGTTTAGCCCTAGGGAACTGGTCGCCCGCATTAAGCGGCAATTGCAACGCTGGTACAAATATAGGAATGCGGATGAGAGCAACATATCGCCTGCAACGCTTCCAGCAGACCGGATTGAACGCGGCGAGCTACAATTAATACTAGATGAGCGGCGCGTGTTCTGGCATGGCGAAGAGATTGATATGACGAGCAAGGAATTTGCGATGTTGAAAGTGTTCGCGGAGTATCCGAACCGGGCGTTCACCAGGTCGGAGCTGTTGACGCTCATCTGGGGCGACGATTATTTCGGCAGTGATCGCGCAGTCGATCATCTCATCAAACGTGTGCGCAAAAAAATGGAGCAGCTGCCCATCGAATCGGTATGGGGACATGGCTATCGTATGAGAACAGAAGGGAGCGTGCCGACGAATGAAACTGGTCCATCAAATTAATATCGCTTTTGGAGTTGCGCTGGTGCTCGTCTTATCCATTACGGCTGTACTGATTCATTATGTACTGCTGGATCATTTTATCGGGACGCAGAAGCAAGATATGAGAACGATGGGCAGCTATCTTTCGGCAAATATGAAAGAGGAAAACGCTTCAACACTAAGTGTAAGCAATGCTACGCCCATTAATATTCAGCAATTATCACCTGCCTATGCGAATATAGAAGCGATTATCAGTGATGATAACGGCAATATTGTGCCTAGCGGAACGGTATTGGAAGGTACTACAACAGCTGCTAATCCCCTAATAGCCGGTATGGCGGCTGTTAGCACACCTTATGTTAAGGTGGAGGGGGCGGTCACCTCCATAAAGGGAGAGCCTGTAACGGGCTCTGGCCTGAAGGATCTATGGTCTGGCGCAGATGGCCGTTATTTGGTGGAAGTCAGCTCTTTGCCACAGGGCAAGTTAACACTGTTGACACCCGTCAGCAAAATTAAGGAAATCGAGCAGGCGCTGCTCATCCGTCTGCTGCTCGTTTTTGGCGTCGGGGGATTGCTCATGCTGCTGTTCAGCCTCCTCATTACGAGAAAGCTTATCAAGCCGCTGATGCGGCTGAAAGAGGAGCTGCAGAAGGTGAAGGGGCGGCAATTTTCCAAAGTGAAGCTTGTGAAAGCGGGCGGGGAAATCGGCTCGGTCGCTCAGACGGTGTATGACATGGCAGGGGAGCTCAACCGGTTCAACAGTGCGCAAAAGCAATTTTTTCAGAATGCGTCCCATGAACTGAAATCTCCATTAATGTCGATTGCGGGCTATGCCGAAGGCATTCGGGACGGCGTATTCGAAGGGGACAGCGTACGCAAGGGGCTGGACATTATTTTGAGCGAGAGCGGCCGCCTAAGAAATATTGTGACCGAAATGACACTGCTAGCGAAGCTGGACAGCGAGGAAGATATTTATAAAGCCTCCCCCGTTGATTTAAAGGAGCTAATTCTGGAAACGACGGAAAGAATGAATCCGCAGTTGGTGAAAAAGGGTATTCAACTGCATGCGTCATACGAGGCATTGGAGCAAATAAGCGTGACGGCCGATCGCGACAAGCTGCTGCAAGCGCTGATCAACGTGATGTCGAATGCGATTCGTCATGCCGAACGGAATATCTATATTCAAGCTGTTGTGGAAAAAGGCCAGATCCGGCTAATAGTAAGCGATGACGGCAAAGGCATACCAGAAGAACTGCTGCCGTACTTATTCCACCGGTTTGTTAAAGGAAAAGACGGGGATTCCGGCTTGGGTCTTGCAATTGCCAGAGCGATCGTGGAGCGCTGCGGAGGATGGATTACAGCGGACAACCGGCGAGAGGGCGGCGCACAGTTTTCCTTCGGTTTTCCTGTTTCGGGGTAGCTTAGTCGGGTTGTGGGGCTCGGCGGCTCCGCTTATACTAAGAGGAGAGGCATTCAACAGGAGCAAGCGAAAGGAAAATCAATATGGCCATTCAACCCATTACAGAAGACGATTGGCTTCGCATGAACCGGATTGGTTCAGGAACGGATGCGATTCTATTCTCAACGCCGTTTTGCGGAACATGCAAAGTCGCCGAGCGAATGCTCGAAATCGCCGATACAGCTGGAGTACCAGCCACACTTTATAAAATGAATATGAACTACTCGCCCAAGCTGCGCGAGGCGTGGCGCATTACAAGCGTTCCATGCCTTGTGCTGGTCAAAAATGGCGAACCCGTTCGTTTTGAATACGCGATGCGTTCCGTCGATTACTTGTACAGCCTCCTTAAGGAGGCCGAGCAGCCGAATGGATAATGCGGCAGTACGGACAGCAACGCTAGGCATGGGCTGCTTTTGGAGTCCGGAAGCCTTGTTCGGCCATCTCCCCGGTGTCATTCGCACGGCAGTTGGCTATGCCGGAGGGACGACGCCTGACCCGACTTACCGGGAGATGGGCGATCATTCGGAGACCGTGCAGCTCCAATACGATTCGAATCAGCTTGCCTTCCAGCAGCTGGTGGAGCTGTTCTGGCAAAGTCATAACCCCATTAATATTAATGGCTATAAAGGAACGCAGTATATGTCGTTGTTATTCTATAACTGTGAGGAGCAAGAGGAAGTCATCCGTCATGTTATTCAGAATCGTATCAATCTGGGATATGAACAGCCCGAGACGCGAATAACGCGCTATACCGAGTTTTACCCAGCGGAAGAAAGACATCAGAAGTATTATTTGCAGCGATACCCTGATGCAATAGAGAAGCTGTCAGCCCTATATCCAGACAAGCAGGAGCTGTTCCGCTCTACACTCGCCGCTCGGCTTAACGGTTTGGCGAAAGGCTACACGAGTATGGAGCGCATTCGCTCCGAGCTTGAGGACTGGAACATCGGACCGGATGAACGAAAGGAATTGCTGGAGCTTCTGCGCCGGATCAAATGGTAACGTATATGGAATGCAATAGGATTCATAGTGAAAATGAGAGGGAGCACAGAGCATGCAGCTGTTTGCCTTAAAGACGAATTTGCTTAAGGCCGGCAGAATGTCGGCTTTTCTCGAGGATCATTATATTTGCATCGGCTGGCCGGGGATCGGTGATCTGGAGCGTATGGAGCCGGATGAGGCGATGGCTTCGCTGGCCAAAGTATATCGTCTCGAAGGTCAAGAGCTGGCCGACCGAATGCAGGAGCTCAGTATGTTCGCCTATGGAATGGCGGATGGCGATTATGTGCTCGTCAAGGATGAGGAAGAGATTCATGTCGGCGATCTCGGCGACTATTACTACGTGGAGAATGCCGATACGCCGGATGACGGCACCTGCCATCGGCGTGGTGTCACGTGGCTGAAGACGGTGCGTTCTGAGGATCTGACTGCTCACGAACTGCAGCGCTTGCTGCATGAGGAGCGGGCCATCGCCTGGCTGGACCGTCCTGTCGATAAGGCCACGCTGGAGCGTTGGCTTTCAGGAGCTGGAGCTGCGGAGGAGACAGGAAGCGGCGTTCTGCCGGTGGGTGAAGCGCCGGTGGTGGACGCTGCTACCATCCAAGCTGCGCTGGACATTCTGAAGGCGGCGCTATACAGCGAGGATGCAGAGCGGCGGGAGCGGGCTGCTATTGCGATTTTAACGTATGCGAAGTCTTGATTAACGGCTTCCTCCTACTTACAACGAAAAAAGGCACGCCCCGCGGGACTGTTCCCTCTCTGATGAGAGAGTCAGCCCCCGCAGGGCGTGCCTTTCTTATATGCTACTTGTTTTAAGACGATGGCTGAAGCACGGTTACTTCATCTTTGTAACGATCGAAGTCGCTTCTCCGGCATTCCATGACAAGCCGTGTTCCTTCTTCCTCATAGGCCGTCGATTGCACATGCGCATGTTCGTTGAAATAGGCGACGAGGCGGCCTTGGGTATACGGGATAAGCAGCTCGCACTGCACATAGTCGTTAAAGATTTGGCCGCGAACCAATTCAATCAGCTCATCCAATCCCGCACTCTGCCGGACGGAGAGATAGATGTTGCCGTCGACTGTTTCAGGGAACGGATGATCCGTCAGATCACATTTGTTGTAAGCATAAATCATCGGAATATCGAGCGCACCTAAGCTTTTCAGCGTATCATTGGTGACCGTGACCAGCTGCTCGTAATCCTCATGCGCGTAATCCACGACATGTACGAGCAGGTCGGCTTCGGTGACTTCCTCGAGCGTGGAGCGGAACGCTTTTACAAGATGGTGAGGCAGTTGGCTTACGAAACCGACCGTATCGGTAAGCAGAAAGCTTTTGTTGTCGGGCAGCTCGATGCTTCGCACCGAAGTCTCCAGCGTCGCGAACAGCATATCCTGGGCAAAAACAAACTTGTCGCTCTCCGGGTGGAATTTCTCGATGAGCGCGTTCATCATGCTGGATTTGCCTGTATTCGTGTAGCCCACGAGACAGACCACAGGTACTTCATTCTTCTTCCGCTGCTTCCGCTGAATTTGGCGTCTTGCAACGAGTTTCTCAAGCTCGGCTTGTAGCGCTGTAATCCGTTCTTCGATTCTGCGGCGGTCGAGCTCCAGCTTCGTTTCGCCGGCGCCTCTGTTCTTGAGACCGGAGCCGCCACCTTGCCGTCCCAGCGAAGCGCGAAGGCCAACAAGCCGGGGCAGCATATATTGAAGCCGCGCGACTTCAACTTGAAGCTGGGCTTCTCTTGTTTTGGCACGTTCTGCGAAAATATCCAGAATGAGAATTGTCCGGTCGATAACGGTGCATTCGAGCTCGGCTTCCAGGTTGCGAATTTGCGAAGGCGACAGCTCGTCGTTGAAGATGACGACATCCGCCTCGTGACCGTGCAGAAGCGCACGAAGCTCATCGATTTTTCCGGTGCCGATGTAGTGGGAAGGGTTGATGCGGCTGGCCTTCTGGCTTAGCTCATCAACAACCTCGATAAAGCAGGCTGACGCCAAACTGCTCAGCTCCTGCATGGAATAGGCAAAGTCCGTTTGACCTTGCAGCTGAACGCCGACAATAATCGCTTTTTGCTGCTGCTGCAGCAGGGTTTGGTTTTCCATCATAGATCTATCATCCTCCAAACACGTATTAAAAAAACAAAAAAACACAGGCCAGTGAAATCTGCCTGTGTACACAGTGTTGGCGAGAGGATATCAGCGGAAAAAGTCCAATCGACGCCATTAACCGCAGCCTTTGAAAAAAGGTGCAGCATCCTCCCATCGCTGAAAGGGACGGACGTTGCGGGCAAACCGCAGTCCGCTCCCCAGCATGGGCTGCATAGACTTAACTTGAGAGTTAAGTCAGTGGGTTACGTCAAATGTAGACAGACTAATCCTGAGTCCTCTGCCACAGGCAGAGCTTTGTCGCTATTCATTGGCTAATTAGCCGCGCAAAGTTCTAACTCGGATAAAGTCCACCACACGTAACCCTCCGTTCCATTTCTTGAATTGAATACAGTGTAGCATAGCTCTGGAAATCAAGCAAACGTTAGACTTGCTGTCCCATGATTTTTGAATCCTTCGGAAGGAAGAGCGCGAATAGGCCAAGCAAAGGCAGGAATGCACAAACTTTGACCATCAAGCCAACGCTATGCGTATCCATCAGCCAGCCCATGACGACGGAGCCAAGTCCGGCGAGACCGAAGGAAAGGCCGAAGAACAATCCGGCAATTGTACCAACATGCCCTGGCAGCAGCTCTTGCGCATAGACGATGATGACCGAGAAGCCGGACATGAGAATCAGGCCGATGGCGATGCACAGGAAGATGGCGCCTGTAGGTCCAGCGTAAGGCAGCAGCAGAGAGAACGGTGCCGTGCCCAGGATGGAAAACCAGATAATTTTTTGTCTGCCGAAGCGGTCTGCCAGCGGCCCGCCCAGGAAGGTTCCGACCATTCCGGCGAATTGCAGGGCGAACAATACAATTTGAGCGCGGTCAAGCGGCAAGTTATAGCTTTCCATATAATAAAAAGCATAATAGCCTGTCATGCTGGCCAAATAAACGAATTTGGAAAACAGCATCAGAATGAGAATGCCCAGTACGAAACCGATGAACGGTTTACTGAAACGTTTGGCGGCAGGAGCGGAGGAGACCTTCGCTGCTTTTTTGGCAGCGGCAGCTATCCGGTATTGCTCCTTGTACCATTTGCTAATCCGGTATTGAATTAGAATACCCGCGATGGCTAGCAGCGTGAACCATAGGAAGCCTAACTGTCCTCTTGGACTAATAATAAAGGCAACCATCAGCGGAGCGAGTGCCTGGCCGGCATTGCCTCCTACCTGAAAGACGGATTGGGCGAAGCCTTTGCCCTTGCCTGCTGCCAGATGGGCAACACGCGACGATTCAGGATGAAGGACAGAGGAGCCTACACCGATTAATGCGGCTGCCAAAAGCAGGATGGCATAAGACGGAGCCAGCGCGAGTCCGATCATTCCGAGCAGCGTGAACACCATGCCTAGGGGAAGCAGGATCGGGAGCGGCTTGCGGTCCGTATAGAGACCGATGAGCGGCTGAAGAATGGAGGCGGTAATGTTCAACGTGAAGGCCACCCATCCGATTTGAACAAAGCTCAGTTGCAGCTGCTGCTGGAAAATGGGAAAAACAGCAGGTACAACGGATTGCATCGCATCATTGAGCAGATGCGCCGCGCTGACGCCGAGCAAAATCGTCATCGCGGTTTGATTGGCCTTTCCGGCCACTACAGCTTGCGACATGCATATCAACTTCCTATCTTGTAGATTTAAAACTTATCTTAGCCGATATTGGAAGGGTTATCGACGCGAAAATTGCTTTCTATTCGCGCAATATTTGCTATAATTACGCCAGGGTGAGTGCCATGCAAATGCAGATGCAAATTATTTTGCCGGAATTAGAGCTGCATAAAATAGAGAATGAATTTTACAATTCGCCGCATTCCCATGACAACAGGTATCAGATTACGGTGCCGGTCAAAGGGAGCTGCGATTTCAATTACGAGAACCGGGATATGGCGCTGGGCACGGGAGAAGGGCTTATTCTTAGTCCCGCAGACCGTCATTCCTTTCATATGGGGAGCGATTCCAGTATCATCATCGTCATCGCGAAGGATGACCGGATTGGACGTGCATTCGAGAGCACCCCGGCGAAGCTGAGACCGTTCGATCCCGCAGATATGCTGGGTTATTTCCACCGCTGGGCGTCGAATATACTGGCGCTGGAGCATATGGACCCGCTTGCCGTGCAGGAGACACAGTCGCTTGCTCTAGAGGATCTTCAGAGCATGCTGACGGCTGGCGGCCATCGCCGCGAGGAACCGGCTGCGCTAGCAGAACGGCTATCTGACCGGAACGCGCTGCAGGTGCTGGACTATATCCGCGCACATTATACGGAGCAGCTTGATATTGACCAGCTTGCTGCTATCGCGCTGCAAAGCCGGTATCATTTTATCCGCTCCTTCAAGCTGGCAGTAGGCGTAACTCCTTATCAATATGTGCTGCAGCTGCGGGTCGAAGAGGCGAAAAGGCAGCTGCGGATGAGCGAGCATACGGTGACGGATATTAGCTATAACGTCGGATTTTCAAGTCCAAGCCAATTTTACCGGGTATTTATGAAGTTTTCGGGTGTAACGCCTGAGAGTTACCGGGGAATGTAGCGGAGATTTGGGAATATCTCGGCGTATCGGGGAGCATCCGGGTGTATCTTTCCGAATCTTTCCTCCTCAGGCGCTATACTCCTGTTATCGTGCGAATTATCAAAAATCTCGCGCCGTTATGCGGTTTTCCATGTTTTTTCATCTCCGATATAATAGATAGGGAATGAAAAAGGATGGTGAATGGACATGACTTACATGACTTACAAAGACGTGTTGGGACGCAGAAGCGAGATCTTGAAGCGCAACATCGACCAGATGATTCTGAAGGACAACAGGCAAGGACTCAGTCTATACGAGAGCAATGTCTATCAATCGATGCTGAAGAAGCTTCACCATAACGAGAGCGCACTTCAAGAGGCTAGAAAACAGGACGAAACGTAGCCCGTTTCATTCAACTCAATTCATTTCTTGCAACCTATTGTGCTAAGCCCTGGTTGCATTCACGCGTATTCAAGCGCGTGAGTGCAGCCAGGGTTATTTTGTTTGGGACGGGATGGTAGAATGGAAGATGAATAGAGAGACAGGAGTGTTGGACCGGATGGATGAGAGGCAGCTTGGTTATTTTTTCGACGTGGATGACACGCTATACGATCATTTAACGCCATTCCGCAAGGCGGTCGAGGCAGTGGCGGGAGTGAATGAAGCTTTCCCTTACGAAGCGGCTTATCATCGGATGCGCTATTACAGTGATTTGTTGTCTTTGGAGCTTGGCGGAGCGGGCGCAATGGGGACGGGCAGCCCGATGGAAGAGATGCGGCGGAGCCGGTTCCAGCTGGCGCTTGCGGAGTTTGATATTGAGCTGAGCATGGAGCAGGCGGCAGCTATGCAAGCAGCCTACATCGGCTGCCAGTATGAGATTGAGATGTTCGCAGGCGCACGCGAGCTTATAGCGGAGCTGGTCCGTGCAGGTCATGTGGTAGGGCTTATTACGAACGGCACAGGAGAGCATCAGATGAATAAAATCCGGGCGATGGAGCTGGACGGGCTGATCCCGCCTGCCTATCAGTTTGTCTCGGGTGTGGTCGGATGGGACAAGCCGGACGGACGGATTTTCGCCCATGTCAACGAAGTGACGGGCACATTGCCCGCGAACAGCTACTATGTCGGCGATTCTTGGCGCAACGATGTGGTTGGGGCGGTGGAGGCAGGCTGGACGGTCGTATGGTTCAATCACCGCGGAACGGCGCCGGAGTCGGAGCATCAGCCGCATTATACGGTGAAGAGCTATGCGGAGATTGCGGAGCTGCTTTTGTAGTGTTTAAGGTGCCAAGTCAGTATAATGACTCGACAGTCTTCGCTGTGATACGTTCAAGTACTGTACGGCTAGTACGCTAACGTTTTACAGCAGCAAAACGAGCTCTAATGCGAGTGGATTAGGGTTCTTTCTGCTGCTATAAAGCGAACGAAGCTGCTTCGTTATTTAACGAAGCTAAGTTCGCTGTTTGACGGGGAATGTTCCATTTTTACTCTATAGCGAACTAATTTTCGTTATCCGAGAACCTAGGTTCACCACTAGCGAAGCTAGCTTCGCTGTAGTTCACTGCATCTATCCTGAACAGTCGCGCAGCGAACTTTACTTCGTAATTTAGCGAAGCTGCTTCGCTGAGATAGCCACGTCCACTTTAAACAGCTCAAGCAGATCTTATAGCGAATTTTGTTGCGCAGTTAGCGAAATTCGCTTCGCTGTAAACTTCAAGGCTTTTAGCTTAGTACGGTTCTCGCACATGCCGCAGCCAGCAGCGCTTGTGTGGCGTAGTATAACGATGAATAACAACAGTCTTTGCGCCAAAGCTCGGTAGCATGAGGTTCCGGCTGCAAAGTCAATTACAGTTGGATGGCTGCATCACTTTTAGAAATCGATTTCAAAAATAAATATATTCTAATTTAGAAAGGAATAACGCTATATTACCTTTGTATCACTCACTTTATTAACCCCATAAATAATAAAGCGTTTTCAAATAATTATTGAAATCGATTTCAAAAGGTGATATTATCCACTCAGACAATCCTTCAAGAGAAGACATCGGAGATAGGCCTGCCTGAGCGGAGGTGCGAGGCACGGAAATGAAGCTCGCAAAACTAGCGGTTAGAATCGATTTATGGAGAGGGGTACAAACAGTCATGAAAGCAGGAAAACTGCAAAAATTCACAGTCAACACGTTGGTACTGGGTTTGTTGTTTACCGGTTTTGGCGGCGCAGCCGCTCCGAGAGTTTCAGCGGCAGGGGAAACTCCTGTTGGTGTATGGATGACGACAGGTGATAAATCCAATTTGTTGACGCAACAGCCAGACGTTGCTTTCGGAGCCGACAGCGGCCGCGAAGTGGAAGCAATTACGGTAAATGTCGATGAGCAAACTACCTATCAAAGCATAGACGGTTTCGGGGGCTCCTTGACCGATTCCTCGGCATGGCTCATTCATGGGATGGAGGATGAAGCCAGAAGCGTCCTGATGAACAAGCTCTTCGGCCGGACCGATGAGGGCATTGGCATGAGCTATGTCCGGCTGCCGATGGGAGCCAGCGATTTTGCCAGAAGCATTTATACGTACAATGATATTCCGGCAGGAGAAACGGATTTGAATTTGGAGCGTTTTTCAATTGAACATGACAGCGCATACATTATTCCGGTTCTGAAGGAAGCGTTGGCGATCAACCCGCAGCTCAAAATTATGGCTTCGCCATGGAGCGCACCTGCTTGGATGAAGGACAACGGCTCCTTGATCATGGGCAAGCTGAAGCTAGAATATTACGGTGTGTATGCGGATTACTTTGTGAAGTTCATTCAAGCTTATGAGGCTGAGGGCATTCCGATTGATGCGATTACGCTTCAGAATGAGCCGCATCATGAGGCTGCCAACTATCCTGGCATGCGAATGGAGCCTGAGGATCAGGCGGAGCTCGTGAAGCATCTTGGCCCTGCATTTGAAGCGGCGGGCATCACGACCAAAATTTTGGTCTGGGACCACAACTGGGATGAACCGGATTACCCGATCGAGATCTTAAACGACCCGGAAGCGAAAAAGTACATTGCCGGATCTGCGTTCCACGGGTACGCGGGCAAGGTGGAGAATCAGGCGCAGGTACATGATCTTCATCCCGATAAAGACATCTATTTCACGGAAAGCTCGGGCGGTGAATTTGCGCCGGACTTCGGCTCCAACGTGGCGTGGGATGTGCAGAATTTAATTATTGGAGCTACCCGAAACTGGGCTAAAACGTCTCTGAAATGGAATATCGCGCTCAATAATGAGCACGGCCCAAGAGTAGGCGGCTGCGCGGATTGCCGCGGTATCGTCACGATTGACGAGGGAACAGGCTCCGTGAAATACAATGAAGAGTATTACGCATATGGACAGGCTAGCAAGTTCGTACTGCCAGGTGCAGTTCGGATCAAATCGAATACGTATGGCGCCGGAAGCATCGAGGATGTGGCGTATCGCAACCCGGACGGCTCCAAAGTGCTGCTGGTGCTCAACTCAGCCAAGCAGTCCAAAACCTTCAAGGCAAGATGGGGAACGCAGAGCTTTACCTATACGCTTCCCGCAGGCGCGGTAGCAACCTTCGTCTGGAATGGCGAGCAATCCGGTATTGGAGCGATAAGTCCGTATTCCAGAACGGAAGCCGAAGAGTTTAACCAATCGAGTCAGATTGTCACGGGCATTGCTGCGGATGATGGCGGCGGACAATATACGGCTCCGACAGGTGATGGCGGCTATATCGTTTTCGACCAAGTTGAGTTTGTTAATGGTACGGCAAGTTTGCGCGTAAGGGCAGCAGCTGAAGGTGACGGACGAATCGAATTCAGGCTCGATAGCCCGGCAGGCGCTTATGCAGGCGGAGTTGACCTTTCCGATACAGGAGGTCTTCAAGCGTGGAAGACAAAAACGGTGCAAGTAGACGGCATCGCAGGAACGCATAAGCTGTACGCCGTATTTACCGGCAATGTGCGTTTGAACTGGTTCCAGTTCTCTTCTGACTTTGCACAGGACGGCAACAATTACTTGAGCATCGGCGGAGGCTTTGAGGAAGCCGGACTGGCGGGATGGAACAGCTGGAGTCCGGAAGGGCAGCCATCGGCGCAAAAGGCTGACGGTGAAAAACCGCGTACCGGCAACTACAAGCTGACGCATTATGCCAATGAGGCTTATCAGCAAACGACCTACCGCACGGTGAAAGTGCCGAACGGCATGTATAAGGCTTCTGTATGGTATCAGAAAGGCGGCAGCACAAACGTCAGTCTGGAAGCTAAAAACTACGGCGGACCCGACCTCAGTGTATCGGCCGGAACAACGGGTTATGTAGGGGACTGGACGCAGATCATCATTCCGGCTATCCCTGTGACGAACGGGCAATTGGAGATCGGCATTCATTCCAATAACGCAGCTAATGAATGGGCGGCATTCGATGATGTAGAGCTGGTGCGCATTACGACTAAGGCACCTGCCTCAGCACAAGGCGATGGAGCGCCGGAGACGCCGCAGAACGTAGCCGCAACGCTGCAAGGCGGTCACAATATTAAGCTGGACTGGAGTGCTGTTGAAGGTGCTGCTGGATATAAAATTTTCCGCTCCGGCATGGATTCTGATTCGGTATCCGATTCGGTTTATGCGGACTATCGTCTCGTCAGCGTCGTTTCGAGCGCGACAGGTACTTATACGGACCAAGGCCTGCGAGGCAGCACTTCTTATTCCTACCGGATAACGGCTTATAATGCCACAGGCGAGTCTGCTGCCTCCGCTTCGGCGACCGCAACGACAGAGCAAGGCGCGGATACGATAGCTCCGGCGGCGCCAATTGGCTTGACCGCAGAGCCCGGCGTGGAACGGGTCATGCTGGTCTGGGAAGCGAATACGGACAGCGACTTCCTGAAATACAATGTTTACGTCAATGGCGTAAAACGGGCTTCGGTAGATCCCGCGACAGAATCCCGCTATACCGTTGCTGGTCTTAAAGCTGGGCAGCGCTATGAGTTTTCCGTAACGGCCGTTGACCAAGCCGGGAATGAATCGGCAAGAAGTGAAGCGGTGTCGGCAACCCCGACGGCGGCAGGCGTGCTTGTGCCGTTCCCGAATTTGGATTTTGAAGCGGGAACGCTTGAGCCATGGCAGGAATGGCATCCGGAAGATCAAGCTTTGGCTGCTTTCGTTGACAGCGATTCCCCGCGTGGTCAATATAAATTGACGCACTGGGGCGGATCGGCGTATAAACAATCTACGTACCGGACGCTTGAAGTGCCTAACGGCAATTATAAGGTACAGGTATGGGTACGGACCGGAGGCGGTCAGAACACGTTCCAGCTGGAAGTGAAAAACTACGGCGGCGACTTGCGGACGAGAGATTTGCGCAGCGCGAGCGGCGGCACCTGGACCTTATTCGCAATTGATCAAATTGCGGTAACCGAAGGCAAGATGGAGATTAGCGTATTCTCCGATGCGAAAGCGGGCAACTGGGCGGCTATCGATGATTTTGAAATTTACAGCTACCCGTCAAACGGAACGCCACCTACGGAGCCGGGTGGTTCTGATGGTTCCGGTTCAGGCGGCTCAGGCGGTGGCGGAACCGTCGTGACTGGTCCAACCGTGACAAGAGAAGGAAGCACGTCGGTGATTTCCGGCTTGCAGCCTAAGCAGGAAACAGGGGCGGACAATCAGCAAGCGGCTGTATTCCGTATCGATGCTTCGCTGCTTGAGAAGGCCGTGCAAGGAGACGGTGTGCAGGTCATAGAGATTAATGTCAGGGAAGCAGCAAAAGGCCAGCGCAACGTTCAAGTAACATTGCCTGCTTCTGCATTGCATGCACTGGCTGAGAAGAATGATAAGCTTAGAATCATCGTTGCGGGGGAATACGGCTCCTACGAGCTGCCTCTGCTGGCGGTAGACTCTGAGTTGAGCAATAGCGGTGCTGAAGCGCAGTTGCGGATTGCCATCCGCAGTCTGGATGGTGAAGAGAAGCTCGCGAAGGAAGCAGCGATTCAGAAGCAAGGCGGGCAATTGCTCGGCCAGCCGGTTGCTTTTACCGTATGGATCGGTGCAGGAAACACTTGGAAGGAAGTAAAGAGCTTTGGTTCCTACTTCCCGACACGCACGCTCCCGCTGGGGACAATCGGTCAGCCGGCATCGGCCACTGGAGTTATGATAGATGAAGCTGGCGGTTTGCATCCAGTGCTGACTGCATTCAATACGGGGAAAGACGGGCAGTTGCAGGCTGTAATCCGTACGAACCACAACAGTGTCTATGCAGTAGCATCAGTAAGTAAAAGCTTCGCTGATACGAAGGGACATTGGGCGGAGAAGCAAATTCAATCCTTGTCCTCCCGGTTCATATTGAACGGGGTGCTCGAGGACCGGTTTGCACCGGAACGTCAAGTCACTCGCGCCGAATGGGCGGCGATGCTGACTAGAGCGCTTGGTCTTGCGCCAAGCTCAAGTGAACAGCCGGCTGGTTTCAGCGACGTATCGGCTGAGCGCTGGTATGGGAATCCGATTGCTGCTGCTGCCGCAGCCGGTCTCATGCAAGGCTTGCCGGGCGGCAAGTTTGAGCCGGAAGCCAAGGTAACGAGACAAGAAATGGCGGCTTCACTGGCCCGTGCACTCTCCTATATGGGGCATGCTCCGGTAGCCGGCCAAGGCGCGCAGAAGCTTGAGTCGTTCAAAGACCGCGCGGATATGGCGGCATGGGCTTTACCGGCGATGACGCAGGCGCTTGATGCCGGCCTCATCACCGGTAAAGCGAACGGTTACTATTATCCGAACCAAGCTGCTACTCGTGCAGAGGCTGCTGCTGTTCTGTACCGATTGATTGAAGCGATTCAATCGAAGTAAAAGGCTAGCCCGGGCAGTCGCAGTCGACTTTCCGGGCTTTTCATGAAATCGATTTAATCATATAATGAAAGGAAAATATAGCTTTTATGATAAAGGTTGATCCAAGTCATGGACATGAAGATTGTAGATGTCGCCAAACGGGCCGGCGTTTCCCCGGCAACCGTATCGCGTGTATTAAATGACAGCTCTCTGGTAAAGGAACGAACGAAGGCCAAGGTGCTTGCCGCTATTAAGGAGATGGATTATCATCCGAATTCGGCCGCCAAACATCTGCGTTCTCAGAGGACGATGATGCTTGGCGTCATTGTACCGGATATCAACGTCTCCTACTTTGCGGAGATTATTAAAGGCATTGAGAATATGGCATACGCCCGGAAATACAAAGTCATCATTTGCGATTCCGACAACAAGGCCGAGAAGGAACAGGAGTATTTGGCACTGCTTCCGAATCGGGCAGTCGATGCGATGATTCTCGTAACGCCTCTGATAGACAATGCTATATTGTACGAATATGCGGACAAAGGGCATACGATCGGCATTATCGGCAAGACGGTTACTCATGAGCGGATTCCGAGCTGCAAGACGGACAACGTAAAGTTTTCCTATCAAGTGGTGGATCATCTTATTGAACAAGGGCATGAGCAGATTGCTTATATCGGCGGTTATCCTGATTCCGTCGAAACCTATGAGCGGCTGGAAGGCTATATGAAGGCGCTCAAAGAGCATCATATTCCGTTTCGTCCGGGTCTGATCGACAACGGGGATTTCGAGGAGGAGGGCGGTTATGCCGCGCTGCTTCGCCTTTTGGACGCAAAAACGCCGATTACAGCGGTCTATGTAGCGAATGACGAGATGGCTCTCGGCGTCTATAAAGCTTGCAGGGAGAAGGGGATTCGCATCCCGGAAGATCTGGCTGTCGTAGGCGTAGACAATAACCGGATTACGAAATATTTGCTTCCGCCGCTTAGCACGGTGGAGCAGCCGAAATACACGATGGGCGCCATTATGGCGGAAAAGTTAATCGATCGCTTGACCGAT
The DNA here is from genome assembly GCF_014641555.1 of Paenibacillus radicis (ex Gao et al. 2016). GTDB lineage: Bacteria > Bacillota > Bacilli > Paenibacillales > Paenibacillaceae > Pristimantibacillus > Pristimantibacillus radicis. Next base: position 490,000 of record NZ_BMHY01000003.1, on the reverse strand, counting down.
AATGAATTCGAGGATAAGCATCATTTTGTGATCGACTCGGAGGTCATTATCCGCGAGTCTTCCGTCCGGAAAGCGTAGGGAAGCTGGGAGATAGAAGTCTGGACAAAGCAGCGGTAGAAAGGGCAGCTTGGGCAAATCGAGAAACGAGCCTGCGGCACATGGGATTAGACTGACCCATGAGCTGCAGGCTCCTTTTTCAGCTGTTTCTTGAGAGAAGATGACCGCCTTCCGGCGAATGAAATGCAAAAGTGCAGTTTGATCGGCTGAAAAAGGCCGTTTGTAGGCCTCAAAATGCAAAAGTGCAGTTTGTTGGCCCCATTTTGCTCCAAATGGGCGGTTATCGCCCGTTCAAAATGCACTTTTGCATTTTGAACGGTATTTCAGGTGCTCAGCGGCCAAAACAAAATGCACTTTTACATTTTGAGATACATGTGGTCGGACAACATCAATGTACGGCCACACTGTGCTTTGTGAGCTGCGCGATATGAAAGAAAGTTCAAGAATAACGATCTGCATGCCCTAGGGAGCACCCGGCAACAGAGTTGGGAAATGGTGCCCAAGCCCATGCAGCAACAGAAACAAAAGTTAGTTTGTATACTTGGACGCACGAAGCAGAGGAGGAATTAACGCGTTCTTCCATGCACAAAGCGCACCATAAATTCACCTCATGTAATCGTTTTTATTGTAAAAGGTACTAAATCGCTACTTTTATCCTATAATTTATTGTAATCGATTTCACTTCTGTTCTATAATGATGTATCGACCTATGGAAAGTGTGATCGCGAATGAAAGAAAGCAAGATGACCGATGTTGCTCAATTGGCTAAAGTGTCGGTAGCGACGGTGTCCCGGGTGTTGAACGGGGGCAGCCTCGTCGGTGCTGAGACGCGAGAGAAGGTGCTGAGCGCCGTCCAGCAATTGAACTATACGCCCAATGCGATGGGCAAGCAGCTCCGCTCGCGGAAGACGATGACACTCGCTGTCGTCATCTCCGATATTCGCGTGTTCTATTATGCGGAAATTATTCAAGGCATCGAGAACATGGCCAATTCGCTAGGCTACAAAATATTAATCTGTGACGCTCAGAATCAGCTGGCTAAGGAGAAGGAATTTCTGTCGCTGCTTGTCAATCATACGGTGGATGGGCTCATTCTTATTACGCCAAAACTGTCCGACAAGGAGATTGTCGCAGTCGCCGATAAAGGCTATTCGATCGGACTTATCGGCAGGAACATCGATCATCCCAAGCTGCCTTGCTCTTACACCGACAACGCGAAGTTCGGCCGTCAGGTCATTGAGCATCTGGTGGAACGGGGGCATCGCAAAATTGCCTTCATTAGCGGATATGCCGACGCGACGGACAGCTTCGGAAGGCTCGAAGGCTACATGAAAGGGCTGCGTGATGCCCGGCTGCCGTTCGTCCCGGAATTAATCGAGAACGGAGACTTCAACGAGGATGAAGGGTATGCGGCTTTTATGCGTCTGCGGGCGAGGAACAAGGATTTCACAGCTGTGTTTGCCGCCAACGACGAAATGGCGCTGGGCGTCTACAAGGCTTGTGCAGAGCTTGAACTGACGATTCCGGATCAGATGGCCGTTGTAGGCGTAGACAACGTCAGATTAACGAATTACGTCAAGCCGCCGATTACTTCTGTGCAGCAGCCTCTGTATACGATGGGCGCTTTGCTGACGGAGAAGCTTATTGATCAAATGAACGACAACGTATGGGCCGATAAGCGGCAATTGAAAGTCGATTCCAGTCTGGTTATTAAAGGTTCATCTTAATAGGAGGGGAAGCAGGTGGACAAGGATAATCGGTATTACGGAAAAATACTAGTGTTCACGACGGTGTCCATTTTTTTAACGATAACGATTCTTTCCAGCATCCTTTATTTCAGCTTCGAGCGTATCGCCCTCGACCAGTCGTATGATCAGACGATGGACAGCTTAGAGCAGACGACGCAGGAAGCGTCGGTCATGGCTGTGACAGCTGCTACTTTCGCGAAGCAAATCTACAGCGATCAGCATATCGCCAATCTGCTCAATTTTCCCGACATCGGGGCGGTTGATATTGATACGGCCGTCAAGCAAATGACCAACTATCGCGAATCATCACCGTTTATCGATTCCATCTATGTATATAACGCGATCTCTCGGACTTTTTTCGTCAGCTCGGACATGAGTGTGCCGACGGTGTTCGCGGAAAGCGAGTTTTACGACAATGAGATGAAGGATATGGTGGGCCACCTCAATGATTACGAGACGCTGATGCCGATCCCGCGCCGGCTCTTGATCGATGGACTCGTCGGCAATATTGCGGAAAAGGAGCGGGATACCTATACGTTCCTCCTTTATGATACGCTGACGCAAAACACCCGTAAAAATGTCGTGGTCGTCAACATTAAGGAAACGCAGCTCCATAAGCATATAGACGGCTCGCTAGCGAATGATGCCAGCAATACATTTCTCATTGACAGGGAAGGCCGGCTGGTGTCGAATAGCTGGACGCATCCTATGCTGATGGATATGAAGGGCACCTCGTATATCGACCGCGTGGTCAACGACCGGGACGAATCAGGCTATTTCTCGGAGCAAGTGGACGGCGTGAAGTCGCTCGTTACGTATACAGCTCCCGATTACTTGGGCTGGCGTTATATCCGTATCATTCCGTACGCTACGATTACAGAAAGCATCGACAGTATGCGTTTGAAGACGATACTGACAGGGGGCTCGATTCTGCTGGCAGGTCTGGCGCTCTCCTATATTGCTTCTCGAAGGCTGTTTCATGGTTTGAACAAGAAGCTTCTGAGGCTTGGCAATCTGGAAGAGGAATGGCGCGACAGCTTTCAAAAGATGCGCACCGACTATTTGCGGGGGCTGCTGTCCGGTGATAGTCACAGCGATGCGGAGCAGGCTCGCAAAATTTTCGACCGCTACGGTATCGGTCTGAATCCATCCGGTCCACTGCGCGTGATATTGTTCACGATCGACGATTACCGTCATTTTACATCCGAATATTCGGCCCAAGACCGGAAGCTGCTCCGCTATGGCATTCTGAATATCGGGCAGGAGCTGCTGCATGCGGGCGGTTATGTAACCGCTGCCGTTGATCTGGGTGATGACCGGGTGGCCATACTGGCCCAGTGCAGCCGCGAGGAGGATGGGGATTGCTCATCCGTTCGTAAGGATGCAGGAGAAATTCAGACTGCGGTGTCTCTGTACTTAAAGCTGTCGGTAACGATCTCGGCCAGCATGACGGGCAATGGCGTAGAGTCGGTGCACCGGCTATGTCAGCAAGCAATCGAGGCTTCCTTCAACCGCCTGTTCAACGGCCCGGGCAGTTTTGTTGATGCAGAGTCGGTCGAGCGTATGAAGGAACGGCCTTATGAGTATCCGCTTCACAAAGAAAAGCAGCTCATTGATGAATTGATGCTGGGCCGAATAACGGAGGTTAAGCGGCTGTTCCATGAGATTATCGGAGAAACCGCCGAATATTCCTATATGTCGTTCCAACTAGCGATTACGCATGTATCCCATGCGCTGCAAAATGCGATTCGGGTGATCGGCCAGCATTCCTCCAAAGCGGGAGAGCCGGATGTGCCGCTGCTGAACCTCTATATGCATGAACGGATGGAGTCGCTGGCAGAGCTGAATGAGCGTTTTATGGCGCTGTTCGACCGGCTGGAGAAGCATATGGAGGAGAAGAAAAAGACGCGGCAGGACGATATGCCTGGCCGAATTAAACGAATGGTGGACGAACGGTATGCCGATCCGAATCTGTCGCTCGATATGATTGCAGAAGAGCTCGGGATGTCGGCTACTTATATCGGGCGGATTTTCAAGCAGCATACGTTCCAGACAATTCTGGGCTACATTCACGAGGTAAGGATGAACCGGGTGCGGGAGCTGCTCATTGCGACCGACGATTCCATCGGCGATATCGCCGAGCAGGCTGGTTTTGCCAACAATCCTTATTTCTATAAAGCGTTCAAAAAACATAACGGCGTGACGCCGGCCGAGTTCCGCAAAGCCGGAAGGCTTCAACAGGACGAGGAGCAGCGCGGCGAAGCCGGCAATAACGGCGAGGATGAGTTTTGGAAGCTGCGAAAAGAAGGCTGAGGGCGCTGTTCCCGGCCTTCTTTTTTTTCACTTATGAAGCTGGAAACCGTTGATACGACTGGGCTGTGACGGAAAAAGATAGCGTGTTCGAAAAAGGTTAGTCGCCGTTTGGAGCAAAAAGTGAGTCATGTCGCGGATGGTTAGTTGCCGGTTTTTCCCCTCTCCTCTACCATAGGTTTTGCAGCCGGCGTGATCGTCCGGAAGCAGCACATCAGCTACTGCACATAAAGAGGAGAGCAAGAGGGAGGCCGAAAAATGATCAAAGAAATAATGCGGAACAAAGTGATGTTCCTCATGATTGCTCCGACACTGCTGTTTTTTGTTTTATTCAGCTACATTCCGATGGTTGGCGTGTACTACGCGTTCACCAAATTCGATTTTGACGGCGGATTGTTCGGAAGCGAGTTTGTCGGGATGCAAAACTTTGCCTTTCTGTACAAGTCGGGCATACTGTGGAATTTAACGAAAAATACGGTGCTGTACAATATCGCTTTTATTATTGTGGGCAATGTGATGCAGATTGTTTGCGCAGTGTTTCTGGCGCAGCTGTCGAGCAAGTTTTTCAAAAAGACGGCACAATCCATTATGTTCTTACCGTATTTCCTGTCTTGGGTATTGGTCGGGGCGTTCGTCTTCAACCTGTTCTCGGATCTTGGCGTCGTCAATACGGTGCTGAAGCAAATCGGCTTGCAGCCGTATGACTTTTATATCGAGACCACGCCTTGGAAATATATTATCGTCTTCTTTCATATTTGGAAGGGTATCGGCTACGGCACTGTCATTTATCTGGCGGCGATCATGAGCATCAGCGACGAATATTACGAGGCGGCGAAAATCGACGGGGCGAATATTTTTCAGCAAATCCGCAGCATAACGCTGCCGCTGCTGATGCCAACGTTCATCCTGCTCATTCTGTTCAGCCTTGGCGGCATTTTAAAAGGACAATTCGATCTGTTCTATCAAATTATCGGCAACAACGGCATGCTGTACGAGGCAACGGATATTATCGACACGTACGTATTCCGGTCGCTAACGATTAACTTCGATATCGGCATGGGTACTGCGGCGGGCCTTTATCAATCCTTCTTCGGCTTCGTTCTTATTATGACCGTCAACTATATCATCCGAAAAACGCGCGAAGAGTACGCGTTGTTCTAAGGGGGGAATTCAATGAGCTCTAATCGCCAAACCATGCCGCAGCAGTCTTCTCCTTCTTATAAAGTAACGAGGATAAAAGCGGATAACGCAACCATCGCTTTCAACGTCATCGGCTATTCGATGCTGACTGTTCTGTCGCTGATCTGTCTCATTCCATTCTGGCTGATTGTGGCCGGTTCGTTCACGGACGAACTCGAAATTATCGCGGAAGGCTTCAAGCTGTTCCCGAACGCCTTATCGTTCGAGGCTTATAAATCGGTATTTTCCAATCCGGAGCAGATTTACCGGGCTTATGGCGTGACGATTGGCGTCACAGTTGCCGGTTCGCTGCTGGGACTGCTGCTGACCTCTATGGCCGGTTATGTACTATCCCGCAAGGACTTCGTCTACCGGAACCAGCTTTCATTCTTCATCTATTTCACGACACTGTTCAGCGGGGGCCTGATCCCTTGGTACATCATGATGACCAAGCATCTGGGGCTGAAAGACAGCTATTGGGCGCTCATTCTGCCGCCGCTCGTCAGCGCATGGAATATTATTCTGATGCGCAGCTTCATGAAATCAATTCCGGATTCCATCGTGGAATCGGCAAAGATCGATGGCGCTGGCGACTTCCGCATTTACTGGAAGCTGATCATGCCGCTCTCGACGCCGGGCCTCGCGACCATCGGGCTGTTCCTGGCACTGGGCTACTGGAACGACTGGTTCAACGCCAACGTGTTCATTACTTCCGGAGACAAATATCCGCTCCAGTTTCTGCTTTACAAGATACTGTCCAGCGCGGCCGTACTACAGACGAATAATGGCGCTTACCTGGCAGCCAATATCGTCCCGCCGACCGAGACGCTGAAGATGGCGGTGGCCGTCGTGGCGACGGGCCCGGTCATTCTATTCTATCCTTTCGTTCAGCGGTATTTTGTGAAAGGGCTTACGATTGGTGCGGTTAAGGGTTAATGAATAACGGTTAGAACCGGGCAACCGGCTAACATAGATGATGGCAATTATAAATAAGGAGGAGTCGAATTTGAAAAAGAGAGTGAAATGGGTATCGCTTGTTCTTCTTCTGTCGCTTGTTCTCTCGCTGCTTGCAGCATGCGGAAGCAATAACAACAATAGCGGTAAGCCTAGTACAAACGGTGAGAAAAACGGAGAACCGGCAGCAACGAACAGCGGCAAAGAGGCCGAAGGCGAGAAATTGAAAAAAGTGAAGCTGACTTGGTATCTGGTTGGCGACGCGCACAAAAACCAGGATAAAATCGTTGCGGAATGGAACAAAATGCTGGAGAAAGACCTGAACACGACGGTCGATCTGAAGTTTACGACGTGGAATGACTGGCAGACGAAATACAACCTGCTGCTGACGTCCGGCGAGAAGATCGATATGATCTTCGCATCGAACTGGGCCGAATTTTACAAGCTGTCCAAACAAGGCGCATTTCTTGATCTGAAAGACCTGCTGCCGAAATACGCGCCAACGACTTGGGGCAACGTGCCGGAGCAGGATTGGGAGTCGGTAAAGGTTGGCGGCGGTATCTATGCAGTGCCGAACACGAACGCGGAATATACGCCGATTGGCTACGTGTACCGCGAAGACTGGCGCAAAGAGCTGAACCTGCCGGAGTTCACGGACGTGAATTCGATTGAGGCGTATATGGATGCAGTGAAGACGCAGAAAAAAGTAACGCCGATCAATGGCGCCGCTTACGAGAACATCGCAACGCTGTTCCGTGCTTCGGTGGACTTCCAGCAGATTACGGGTGAGGTTATCGGTTCGATGTCCTATGCAACGCCTCGCGACATTCAAGTTCTGCCGTTCACGGACGAGTATGAGGCTTGGGTCAAGAAGATGAAAGTATGGGAAAGCAAAGGCTACTGGAACAAAAACTCGCTGTCTTCCAAACAGGAAGCAGGCGATTTCATCAAGACGGGCCAAGGCGCGCTTTATTGGCGTAACCCGTCCAGCGCAGGCGGTTTTATCAATGAAGTGAAAGCAAAAGGATTGAACATGGAAATCGGCTACTTCCCGTTCAGCCGCTTCCACAACTATGTCATTCCGACGATTCCAATCGCAAACGGCATGGCGATTCCGAAAGCTTCGACGAATCCAGAGCGTTCCTTGATGGTGCTGGACAAATTGCGTAACGATCCGGCCTACTTCAATCTGATGACCTACGGTATCGAAGGCACGCACTGGGCAAAAGGCGAGGACGACAAAACGATCGTCATCCCGGCTCCTGGCGTGGACTTGAACGAAACGCCACGCTACGACATCGCAAGCTGGGGCTGGCGTTATGAGCCGAACATGAAGAAGGAGAAAGGCGGCTGGGAAGGTCTGGACGTGCTGAAGGAAGAGTTCAAGCCAATCAGCAAACCGGATATTTTCGGACCAATCTCCCTGGACTACGAGCCGGTTAAAGCGGAGCTTGCAGCCGTAAACCAAGTGTTTGAGCAATACGGCAAGCCGCTGATGCTGGGTCTGACCAGCGATGTAGACGCTTCTTTGAAAACGTACCGCGATAAATTGAAAGCAGCGGGCGTCGATAAGGTTCTGGCGTACGTACAGGGCGAAGCCAATAAATATTTTGACGAAAAAGGCATTCAATAATATAGCGGGATAGCATGGCGCGGCTAAGCTGAATTTGGCTTAGCCGCGGTGCTGTCTTCGCTTTTATTGCATTTTTGCAGGCAGAGCAGATAAGAGATAGAGAGGGAAAAGGAGAGAGCAATATGAACAAGATGAATCAATCCGTTTTAAGTTCAGATGCAAGACGTAATTCTGAAGTAGAGGTATGGTACAGCACTTCGCTGGCGCCCGGCGGCAGCCAATGGTTCTCTGGGCCGCATGAGACGGAGCACCGGCTGAGCCAGCAGCCGGGGCTGTCCTGGACAGCGCCTGAGGCTGCTCAGTCGCCTGCGCTGTTAGTCTCACCAGAGCACCGTTATCAGGAAATGCTGGGCATCGGCACTTCCATTGAAGAGACGACTATTCACAATTTGGCGAAAATGTCTCCGGATAAGCGGGAACAGGTGCTGCGCCAGCTGGTTGATTCGGAGGCGGGAATCGGACTGAACCTGATTCGCATAGCGATTGGCACGTCGGATTTTACGGCAGAGCCGTTTTATACGTATAACGATTTGCCGGAAGGCGAGACGGACTTTGAACTGGAACGTTTCACAATTGAGAAGGACATTGAGCTGTCGATTATAGCGACGATTCAGCAGCTGATTGCAATTGCCCCGGATGTACGGATTTTTGCGTCGCCCTGGAGTCCTCCTGCATGGATGAAGACGAATGGCGATTTAAAGCGGGGCATGCTGAAGGAAGGGCAGGCCTATACCGATGCGCTGGCAAAGTATTACCGGAAGTCGATTCAAGCCTATGCGCAGCATGGTATTCCGGTATACGCAATGACGATGCAAAATGAGCCGCTGCTGGAGACCGATTATCCGAGCTGCTATATGCCGCCGGAGAGACAGAAGGAACTGGCTGTCGCACTCAAGCGCGAGTTTGCGGCACATGGGCTGACGACAAAATTATGGATCTTCGATCATAACTTTATCGATGCAATGGGATATGTGACGCCGATTTTGAATGATCCGGAAGGCTTTGCCGCGACAGACGGCATTGCTCTCCATGATTATGAAGGATCACCGGAGGCGATGAGTGAGCTTCATGCCGCATACCCGGATAAGCCAATCTACTTGACCGAACGCTCCGTGTGGGGTGCGGAGGGGGCGGACCGGATTGCACAATATTTCCGCAACTATGCTTGCAGCTATAATGCTTGGGTTACGATGCTGGACAGCCGAATCGGCACGCATCAATGGATGGGGACCCCCGGTCCAACTCTATTCATCCAGGATGCTGATCAAGCCGATAACAGCTGGGTGACACCGGAGTATTACCTACTCGGCCAGTTCTCGAAGTTTATCCGGCGGGGAGCAGTAAGAGTCGGCAGTACGTACGGTTCTGCGGAGACCGTTACGAATGTAGTCTTCCTGAATCCGGATGGGGAATTCGTTGCGATTGTCATTAATCAGAGTGAAACGGCGCAGCCTTTCCGGGTGTTATGTCAGGGCCGGCAGTTTGCGGACAGCCTGCCAGCCAAAACGGTAGCTACTTATTGCTGGAAATAACGAATGAAACGATAAAGACAACTTCCTGTTAAGCGCGAGATACGCGTTTTTGGGAAGTTGTCTTTTTCTATCCATACAGAAAAATAAGTAATAAAAGCAGGAAAAAGCGCGAAAAAAATAGAATTATAATGCACAGATCATTATATTACGACATATTAGAGGTATTTAATGGAAAATATGAATTTTCAGGTAAATTTACAGGGAATTATCGATTTGCTGTCCAATCATCTTTATTCGGATCCGGGTGTTTTTATCCGCGAGCTGCTGCAAAACGGTGTAGACGCGATAACCGCCAGAAGAAAGCTTGGTCATCAGTATGAGGAGAGAGTGACGGTGGAGCTGTTCCCGTCCTCGCATACGTTGTCCCTTCAAGACAATGGAGCAGGCCTTACGCTGCAGGAAATTGAACAATTTCTCGCGCGTATAGGCAGTACGACGAAGAAGGGCGATCTGGATGCAGCTGAGGCGTTTATCGGTCAGTTTGGCGTAGGACTGCTTGCTTGTTTCGTTGTTAGCGATGAGATCGTACTGATTACACGTTCTGCAGCGGATGGCGATTCCTTGGAATGGCGGGGCAAACCGGACGGTACTTATGCGATCAAAAAGCTGAACAATCAGGCTCCGATCGGGACGACGGTCTATTTGAAGGCTAAGCCGGAGTATGAGGATTATTTCGAATATGACCGGGTCAGTGATTTGTTGACCCGTTACGGGCAGTTTTTGCCGACGCCGATCTATTTGACGGAGGGAGGCAACGAAGAACGAATTAACGAATCGCTGCCGCCTTGGAAGCTTGATCGGGCGGGCGCGCTGGATTATATCGAGCATTCGGCCTACTACAAGCCTATGGATGCCATCCCGCTTCATTCCGCCATTGGCGGCGTGGAGGGTGTGGCGTATATTTTACCCTATGCCGTAAGCCTCCAGGATGAGAAGCGTCATCAGGTCTATTTGAAGAACATGCTGCTCTCCGATAAAATGGCTACAATTTTGCCGCCTTGGGCTTTTTTCGTCAACGGCATCATGAATACGGACAGCTTGCGGCCTACGGCTTCCCGCGAGGCGTTTCAGGAAAATGATTTGTTTTTCCTGGTTAGAGACGAGCTGGGGAACTGCATCAAGCAGCACTTGATTGGACTCTCAGAGCAGGACCCGGAGCTGTTGAAGCGAATTATCTTAATCCATTACGCTTCGCTGAAAGCAATGGCGGTTGAGGACGAGGAGCTCTATGAGCTCATTATTCGTTATCTCAATTTCGAAACGTCCTACGGGGATATGTCGATGTCGGATATTCTCTCCAGCTATCCGGAGATTTTAGTGACGACTACGCTGGACGAGTTTCGGCAGATTGCCCGCGTAGCAAGATCGCAGGGATTGATGGTCATCAATGGCGGTTATGTGCATGATTTCGAGCTGGTTCGTAAGCTTCCGAGCGTGTCGGAGGATGTGGACGTCTCCATTCTTGATATCTTGGCTATTGCAAACCGCTTTGAACGTCTAGCTGGCGAAGAACGGAAGGCGCTGGAGCCGTTTCGGGATTTAGCCGATGCATTGCTGGAGCGGTTTCAATGCCGCTGCTCGATCCGATGGTTTGAACCGGCCGATATTCCGGCGCTGTATACGACGAATGAAGAGGTTAACCTGTTCAAACTGGCAGATGACAGTGAACGGGAGGCTAATGCGTTGTTTGCCAGCATCGTGCAAGTCATCCGGCAGGAGCTGTACGACGAGCCTTTTGCCCGGCTTTGCTTCAATTACAATAATCCGATCGTCCGCAAAGCGGCTGCTTCCGGAGATATAGAACTGCAAAAGGTGTGTATCGAGTTGTTCTATACACAGGCGCTTCTTATGGGCAATCATTCAATGAACGCAGAGGAGCTGCGTCTTATGAATGAATCGTTGCTGCATTTTATGAATAGGGGCTTAGACGAGGCCGTCGGAGGGGCACGATGAAGCAGCGCTATTACGGACTGCGCAGAGAGTTTTGGTCGATGCCCGATGGCAAGCGGAAGCTCGTTGTACTAGAGGAAGCGATCCGGATTGCCGACCAGTATATGACTGAGAGTGACGCCTACGATGCGAGAATGGATTATTCATCGGCGACGCTCGAATGCGGCTGTCCGGAGCGTTTGTTCATTTCGTTCTCCTGGTGCCTCGCGAAATTCGAGAATAACCCGGGTGTGTACTCCAGCTTCAGCATTATGTGGCACTACAAATGGGTGCTGAACCAGATTTGGCGGCTGCCGCAGTTCAGCCTGGAGCAAATCGAGGCGGTATTCGCCGATTTTGAACGGAAGTGCAAGCAGTATGGCTATACGCTGCGGGCTTATTATCAGCAAAAGGTCAATTTTTTGCTGTCGCAAGGTCATTTGGAGGCGGCGGCAGCTTATCACAAGCTGTGGAAGGAAACGCCGCGTGATTCGCTATCCGATTGTCTGGCATGCGAGCAAAATCTGTTTGGCGAATACTACTTCCGCATCAACCATTTGAAGCGGGGGATGCAGACGATTAAGCCGATCCTCGATGGCCGAATGAGCTGCCGTTCCGTTCCTCAGACGACATACAGCAATATGATCGTTCCGCTGTTGAAGCTCGGCGAATTTGACCGGGCTATTGATATCGCGAAGAAGGCGTTTCGATCGATCGAAGGTCCTTCTTACTTGCCCGAATATGGCGTGTTTATGGAGTTTTTCACCGTAACGGACATGCCCAAGGCGGTCAAGCTGTATGAGCGAACGATTCAGCTTGGCTTGGAGAGCAAGATGCCGTGGGACCGGTTCCAGTATTTGCTCTCCGTGCGATTGTTCCTCCAGCAGTGGTCGAAGGTGAAACGCCGCAAAAAGCTGGCCGAATCCGAGCAGGTTACGCTCGCTTGGCTGGATGAGGAGATTGGCACGCTAGCGCAAGCCTTTAACGATAGAAACGGCAACGACTATATGCACCGTTTCATCGCCGAGAAGGAGCAGAACATCAGCCGCTTGGTGAAGAAAATCAGCGGCGGCTGATTGGATGAGGCTTTGCGGTGGCTGCTTGCGCTAGTGAGAGATAGCGAACCGCCTTCGCAATATAGCGAAGGCACATTCGCTAAAGAGGTGCAGCGAGATCGTCGACTCTGCTGCAGCGAACTAAATTTCGCTATCCGTGAACCTAGGTTCATGAGTAGCGAAGCTAGATTCGCTATCGTACCGGTCGAAGGCGGACTGACCCTCTCGAGCGAAGTTAGCTTCGCTAAATAGCGAGCCGGTTCGTTGGAGAACAGCCCAAGAAAGGAAATCCCCTAGCCAAAACAGGCTGGGGGATTTCCTTTTTTGCCTATCATTTATTTCAGCAGCTTTTTGACCCATTTCAGCCTGTCGTTATAGGGTGGGAATAGGATGGTGATGTCCAGCAGCGTACTTTTTTTCAGGATGCTTTTCTGATGGGAAAATTGGTCGAAGCCATGCTTGCCATGGTAAGCGCCAATACCCGCATTGCCGATACCTCCGAAGGGCAGATAGGGATTGATAATGTGGGAGATCGTATCGTTGACGCAGCCTCCCCCGAACGAAATGCGGCTCAGCACCTCCTGCTCGACGGCGCGGTTTTCCGTGAACACGTAAAGGGCAAGCGGCTTAGGCCGCGCATTGACGCCGGCAATCGCATCGTCCAGGTCCTGATATTCCATAATGGGCAAAATCGGACCGAAAATTTCTTCCGCCATAGCAGCGTCTTTCCAGCATGCTGTATCCAGGAGCGTAGGCTCAATATAGAGATCGTCCCGATCTACTGTGCCTCCATAGCGTATACCAGCCCGATCCTGCTCGAGTATAGCCGCCAGCTGATCAAATCTTCTCGTATTGACGATGCGGCCGTAATCACGGCTAGTGGCGGCATCCGTTCCGTAGAAGCTCGAAATCGTCTCTTTCAGCTTAGCAATCAACTGCTCCTTAATGTCGGCATGCGCCAAAATATAATCCGGGGCAATGCAGGTCTGGCCCGTATTCATAAATTTACCCCAAGCGATCCGCTTGGCCGCCAGATCCAGATTTGCGGAGGCGTCGACGATAACCGGACTTTTTCCGCCCAGCTCCAGAATGACGGGCACGAGGTTCTTTGCGGCAGCCGTCATGACGATTTTGCCGACAGCGGTGCTTCCGGTAAAAAAGATCAGATCAAAAGGCGCATGGATGAGGAGGGAGGTGACCTCCTTCTCGCCTTCCACGACGCGAATATAAGCGGGATCGAAAGTTTCTCCGATCAAACGGGCGATAACTGCGGAGACATTCGGCGTCAATTCCGACGGCTTCAGCAGCGCACAGTTGCCTGCGGCAATTGCGCCAATCAACGGCTCCATGCAAAGCTGGAAGGGATAATTAAAAGGGCTAATAATTAAGACCGTGCCGTAAGGCTCCGAGCGGATAGAGCTGGTTGAAGGCATCAGTACAAGCGGCGTTTTAACCCTGCGGGGACGCGCCCAGCGCTTCAGTTGTTTAGCAGTGTGCCGAATGCTGTCCAGCGCAAAACCAATTTCAGTCGCATAGGCTTCAAAATCACCTTTACGCAAGTCCTGGTAAAGCGCTTTCGTAAGCTGCGGCTCAAATTTCCGGATAGCATCACGAAGCTTATGCAGTTGTGCAATCCGAAATTTCACATCTTGTGTTGCCCCGGCGGCAAAATAACGCTTATGCTCCTCTAGCGCTTGCCCAACACTATCCGCGTCTATCGTTGCGGTGGCGGTCATTAGCAGCCCTCCTTGTCATTATTTTCTAATTTTATTTTGAGCGAAAAGGGACACTTTTACAAGTAGTATGCGTTATTTGCGGCAGCAATTGTATAGAGAAGGGATTACCTGCCCAAAAAGCAAACAGCACTCCGCTTGTTAGTTGTGTCTAACTAGTGGAGTGCTGTTCATTGGCGAGCCCGGAAACTCCCGCCTTCTTATTAGGGATGAAGGCTAACTTACAGCCACAATACACAAACTAGGGCGATTAGCGCAGGCAAGCCTTGGACGAGCAAAATCGATTTTTTAGCAGTCAATCCGCCAAACAGAGCGGCAACCAGCACGCAGGCCAGAAAAAAAATCTCGATATGTCTGCCGATATCCGCGTTCGGATACAGCAAACCCCAGATCAAACCGGCAGCAAGAAAACCGTTGTACAGGCCTTGATTGGCAGCCAGCGATTTGGACATTTCCGCTTGCTCGGCGGTAAGCCCAAACGTGCGGAGCGTACGCGGAGCCGTCCAGCGGAACATTTCGAGATATAGAATGTACAGATGCTCAATCGCAACAATGGCTACTAAAATAATTGGCAGCAATGAAATCCCTCTTTTCAAAATTGTAATGGATCGTTAATTTAACGGCGTTGCTATTTAATGGACCTTGCATTATGCTTAATCTTCTTAAGGGTCAATAAGGAGGCGATTCAGCCATGGAAATAACGGAACAGCAGATTGCCGAATGGATGGTAGAAGAAATCAGATCGAAGGGAAATCTCCATCAGAGCGAAGCTATCGACTACGTCAAAGCTCATTTCGGAGAATCGTTCGTCTTCGTCAACGAGAAGGGCAACCCCTCTCTGTCGAAGGAAGTGAAGAAGGCGTTCCGCAAGCTGCATAAAGGAAGAATAGCTTGGGATCGGGACGGCTTTTTCTGGGCATGGACATAATAAGGATGAAGGATCGGTACACGGCTAGCAGCCTTGGAACCGGTCCTTTTCACTTTTATAATAGCGAACGGGCAACCACTCTGGCAACCGAAGAATCAGCATCGATATGGAGCGGAAGCGCGATGACTTCAAACGGGCCGGCGTCCAGCAATTTTTCCGCATTGGCTAAATTTTCGATCAGGAAAATCTGCTCCCGGAACAAAATTTGATGCACCTCGAACGGATAGTGGTCGGGAGAAGGCGTGTCTAGACCAACCATCTTCACTTGTTTGCGCACCATAAGCTCGGCGAAGCTCTCCGTCAGAACCGGATAGTGGTCAAAATAACCGGGGCTCCCGTACTGCTTGCCATGTCCGGTAAGAACGATAACAATATCATCGGGCTGAATCATCGCTTCGTATTCCGGCTTCGCATCAACGACGCTTTGTCCGCGCGCATCCAGCAGACAACCCGGGCCTATAAATCGGTCGACCGGAAACTCGTTGATTCGTGTATCGGTGTCGAGCAAGTGCATCGGGCCGTCGATATGAGTGCCGGCATGCATGTTGATCGTCAACAGATGATTATTGTAGCCGTCCTTTTTGAATTGCTTGGCATGCTCCAGCTTCGTTTCGGTATCACCCGGATAGACGGGCATGGCGGTTCGAATAGGATGAGACAAATCGATTAGCATGTATGGATATCCACCTAGCTCTCCTGCAGCTCATGATTAAGCCACTTAATGAATAATTGTGATGCCGCTGGCAGCATGGATTCGTTTGAACTGATCCATCCCAGCTGAAAGGGTTGATTGCCCGGCATGTCTAGCTGCAAGAGGATGATCTCCGAGTCTTGCGACTGCGTATTAAAGGAGAAGTCCAAGCCAACTGTCACTGCCAGGTTATCGGCAACCGATTTTTGAATAGCAACGAGGTTGTTCGTATGGAAAATGATTTGAAACGGTCCATAGTCCTGTTCCATCTGCTCGATGAAAAACTTTAAATAATCGTCCTTGTACAGCACAATCGGAAGCTGCATTAATTGTTGAGGCGTAATCGATTTGCGCAGCGCAAGCGGCGATTGTTTGCTCACTCCGACGACCATCCGTCCTTCCAGCAGCTTGCCGAAGGAGAGGCTGCCATGCTTACTGAGCATGTCCTCGTATAAAATAATGAGGCCAATATCAGCCCGATGATGCAGCACATCATCCATGATTTCACGAGTGCTCTTCTCAGTCATGACCATCTCAATATGGGGATAATCCCGCTTGAAACGGATGATGGTATGAATAAGCAGCGACAGCGGACCCGGAATAGCAGCCATGCGCAGCTCGCCCCGTTGAATGCCGGTGAATAGCTGAGCCTCTTGCTTCAACTCTTGCAGTTTTTGCAGCACTTCGACCGCTTTATCTACGATGGCTTGCCCTTCCACAGTAGCTGTTGCTCCATTGCGGGATCGGGCAAACAGCGTGACGCCGAGCTCCGCTTCGAGATTGGAGAGAGACTGGCTGACGGCGGATAACGTGACATGGCAGTTTTTTGCGGCCTGGGTAAGCGAGCCCGTCTTCGCAACTTCGACGATGAACTCCAACTGCTCCAAATGAATAATTCTCACGTCCCTTAGTTCAGTTTCGCTTAAGTTACACCTAATTAAGTATAAATATACTTAATATTAAGGCGGGATTACAATAGGGATGTAAATATTTTTCTTCATTTCAGAGGAGGTTCTTATAGATGGAAACAAAACGGGTTGCAGTCATTACAGGCGGAGCAAGCGGCATTGGCAGAGAGGCTAGCTTGGTATTCGCAAGCAAAGGTGATCGTGTCATCGTTGCCGATTTTAACGAAGCGGGCGGACAAGAAACGGTTGAGCGGATTCGCGAGGCGGGCGGCGAAGCCACGTTCATACAGGTTGACGTCTCGGATCAGGCGGCTGTTGAGTCGCTAGTGGAGCGTACGGTTGAAGTCTACGGACGTATTGACGTTATGTTCAACAATGCAGGCATTGGCGGAGCGGGCCCTGTACTGGGTCAGAACATGGACTTGTATCATAAAACGATCGCCATTAACCAGCATGGCGTTGCCTACGGTATTATTGCAGCGGGTCGTAAAATGAAGGAGCTCGGCATCAACGGCGTCATCATTAATACGGCATCCGTATTTGGCTTCTTGGCATCGCCGGGAACGTTTGCTTACCACGCTACGAAAGGCGCAGTCATTATGATGAGCAAATCAGCGGCTCTGGAGCTTGCGCCGCATGGGATTCGTGTCGTAGCGGTTGCACCGGGCGCAGTGGATACACCAATCATCCAGGGCTACAAGAACAACGGCATGCTAGACAGCATGCGGGCGAAAGTGATGGGCGGAGAGCTGACAAAGCCGGAAGCGGTAGCCAAATCAGTCTATCTCGTATCTCTTCCGGAAGCGGAGGCTATTACAGGCAGCGTCGTAATGGTCGATCAAGGCTATGCTTCATTTAAATAATAGGGCAATAGCTATAGCAGGACATTTCGGGTGGAGACGTTTCTCCTCCCGGGATGTCCTCTTGTTTTTGACCGCCGATTTATTCCTGTGGTAAACTGAACGGACGGAAAACATTTAAAACAAAATGTTTTCCGTGGTTTTATAGAGGCAGAGAGGTGCATAGGGATGAAAGAGCGAATTATGGAAGCCGTTCAGCATGAGGTTTCGCAGCGCGGTTTGAAATTTTCCATACGAGAGGTTGCAGCTAGAGCTGGCATCAGCACAAAGACGTTGTATCAGAACTTTTCCTCCAAGGAACAAATTGTCGCCAGGCTGGTTGAGGCATCGATCGAGGATATGCGAGCGCTTGAAGCTTCGTTCATACAGGATCAAACGCTGACAACATGGGAAAAGCTGCAGCATACGCTAGTTATTTTGCCTACCGGTTATGCGTTCTACGATATGCGCTCTATGCAGGATTTGCGAAATCTGTACCCGGAGCAATGGGTGGCGCTGGATCGTTTTCTCAAGGAAGGCTGGGATCAAATTCGGCTGCTTATTGCGCAGGGCATGGAAGAAGGTATTTTGCGAAAATTCGATGTTGATTTGTTTATCGATATGTACGTGGGCACTTTTTATTACTTTATGGAAACGAAAGGCGGTCTGACGCTGGATCTTGCCTTGAAGCAGACCGTCGATATATTAATGCATGGGATTGGGAAGGAAGAAGGGGAGGACGCATGAAGGCATACTTATTTCTAGCGCTCGCGATTGCCAGTGAAATTGCGGCAACATCGATGCTGAAGGCGTCAAACGGCTTTACGAAGCTTTATCCGAGTATTGGAACCGCAATCGGATTTGCGATCGCCTTTTATTCGCTGTCGCTGTCACTGCAGCAAATTCCGCTTGGCGTTGCTTATGCGATCTGGTCGGGTGTCGGTACGGCTATTACGGCGGTCATTGGCATCGTGATCTGGAAAGAGACGGCGAGCTTGTCGACGGCGATTGGTATTGTATTGATTATTGCAGGCGTAGTTGTATTGAACATGAAGGGCGCAGCCCATTAATTTGGATGAGAGCAAGCGAAGTCAGAATGGCTGCGACTGCTCTTTTTTCATGCCGCCCGCACGATTTTGGCATAGGGGGAATAGTTTGGAGGGGGAGCCATATGATATTGTAAGCGCTATCAATCGGAGGTGTTATCATGGGAACTCGTTTGTGGATGGAGCATGTCATCAAGCAGCGTTTTCCGCATGTTCGGTATATACGTATTCATAGTACGGGCAGCCATAAAGCGGTTATTTACGCTTGGGATGAGCATTTATGTTTGTCGGAAAAAGATACAGCTGATCTGTTTCGGTTTGCTTCGGATCATCTCCCGCAGGACGTCTGCTTTACGGTGAAGCCTTATGCGTCTGCGGTAGAGGATGGTGTCGCTCCGATTGAAGTGCCCGATCGGTTAAGAAGGGCGGCTATGAACGGCAGTCTGGATCAGGCTGGTGTGTTTGCCGAGTTGAATAGTTTGTTTACAGGTGTGGTAGTCGCCTATAAGCGTTACGATCTTCGTACAGGTACTGTTCATTTGGACGCTTACAGCTATGCTTCTATTGAGGAGCAGGCCAGAAGTGTCATTCAATCGCATGTCAATGAATTGATGCCGGTCGGCTCCACGGCAAG
The DNA here is from genome assembly GCF_014641555.1 of Paenibacillus radicis (ex Gao et al. 2016). Lineage (GTDB taxonomy): Bacteria > Bacillota > Bacilli > Paenibacillales > Paenibacillaceae > Pristimantibacillus > Pristimantibacillus radicis. Next base: position 470,824 of record NZ_BMHY01000003.1, on the reverse strand, counting down.
GGTCGTTTTTTATGGAACGTAATTTGCGGTTGTTCGTGACCATCAGTCATGCGAGACGCTGCCGCCTTCATCGTCAACGACCAGCGGACCGGCTGGCGAAGCCGGAAGCCTCGCTCGAAGAGAGTTCTTTATCTGCTTCCGACTTGCCGAAGGGCAGCATTCGGCTGCCGCAGGAATCGGGGGAGCAACGGGAAAGCGAATAGAGCTTATATTAGGTCTGGAAGCAAGGTCAAACGTGCAGCAGCAGCCCGTCTTTGCGGTTGTTGCTGCCGTTAGGGGGATAGCTTCATATAGCGGGAATGACTTATTGTCTTGACTTGTATACAAGAATACAAGTACAGTAGAGATAGAAAAATTCGAATAGGGGGCGTAAGGCGATGTCAACGAATAAGCCATCCCTTCCAACCATGCCGTCCTTGCCGCAGCAGGAGCAGCGCAAGTCGCTCGGCGATCAGATCTTTGAATCGATTCGTGAGCAGATCGTGACGATGAAGCTGGTGCCGGGCAGCATGATTTACGAGAATGAGCTTGCCGAAGCGCTTGGCGTCAGCCGAACGCCGGTGCGGGAGGCAATCCGCCTGCTCGTCAGTGAGCAGCTGCTGGATGTATTGCCGCAGCGGGGGACACGTATTGCGCTCATATCGGAGCGCAAAGTGAGCGAGGCGCGATTCATTCGCGAGCAATTAGAGCTAGGGGCGTTTCGACTAGCTGCTGTTAAATGGCGCGATATTGAAGCGGTCAGGGGAGCGGATGCCGCACTGGCCAAGCTGCTGGAAGAGCAGAGAGAGGCTGCAGCAGCAGGAGACGCCGCTTTGTTTTTCCAGCTCGACGAGACGTTTCATCGCATCGTGCTGGAGAGGGCGGGCAATGCCACGCTGCTGCAGATGGTATACCAAATGCGCGCGCATTTGAACCGCGCCCGTTACTTGGCGATTGAGCAGTTCGGGGATATGGGCCGGGTATTGGAGGAGCATGCGCTGCTGCTTGATGCGCTGCGCCAGGGCGATCCCGAATTGGCGGCATCGCGGCTGCAGCCGCATATCGGCAAGATCGACAACGAGCTGCCGGAGCTGCGCGACAGGTACCCGCATTATTTTAAAACCTAGCTACTAACTAACGCAGAGGAGGATATACAAGATGAAAATGGTGTTTCGCTGGTACGGGGAAGGCAATGATTCGGTGACGCTGAAGCAGATTAAGCAAATACCGGGCGTTGAGGGGCTTGTATGGTCGCTGCATGACGTTCCTGCCGGAGAAGAATGGCCGATGGACAAAATTTTGGACTATAAGCGTTTGGCTGACGAGCACGGCTTTCATCTAAAGGTCGTTGAGAGCGTTAACGTACACGAAGATATTAAGCTGGGACTGCCCTCACGCGATAAGTATATCGAGAACTACAAGCGGACGATCGAGAAGCTGGCTAAGGTGGGCGTGAAAGTGATTTGCTACAATTTCATGCCGATATTCGACTGGATTCGGACCGATCTGTTCAAAGAAATGGAGGACGGCTCGACGGCGCTATTTTTCGATAAAGCTAAGATTGAAAGCATGGCGGCCGAGGATCTCGTACGCAATATTAATGAGAATTCCGCCTTCACGATGCCGGGCTGGGAGCCCGAGCGTTTGCAGCGTATCGCACCTTTGTTTGAGGCGTATAAAAATGTCAGCGAGGAAGACTTGTTCAACCATTTGCAATACTTCTTGGAGCAAATCATACCGGTAGCCGAAGCTCATGATATCAAGATGGCTATTCACCCGGATGATCCTCCCTACTCGGTATTTGGACTTCCTCGGATCGTCACGAACCGCGACAATATTCAGCGCTTGCTGGGTCTTGTGGACAGCCCTTACAACGGCATTACGCTATGCAGCGGCTCGCTGGGTGCCAATCCAGGCAATGACGTGGCTGCAATGGTCCGCGAGTTTGCCGGCCGGATTCCGTTCGCCCATATTCGCAATGTGAAGGTGTACGAGAACGGTGATTTCATCGAAACCTCGCATCGTTCCAGCGATGGAACGGTCGATATTGCCGATGTTGTACGGGCTTATCATGAGAATGGCTATACGGGCTTCGCACGTCCGGATCATGGGCGTCATATTTGGGACGAGCAATGCCGGCCGGGCTATGGGCTGTATGACCGAGCGCTTGGCATTATGTATTTGTGGGGCGTATGGGATGCGCTTGAACGTGTAAAAGAAGGACGAGGTTAAGGATTGCATTCCTATTCAAGACAGGAGCTGCCAGCCGTTTATGACCGATTCGGGCGCAGATACGGCTGGCGCATCTATCAAAATGCTTACTTGCCGCCAGCGGCTTCCAGCGCGGCGATCATCGTCTTATAGCCGCGTTTCTTCGCGTGCTGTAACGGCGTCGTCCCGTCGTTATCGGCGAGATTAACGTTGGCGCCATTGTCGAGCAGCAGCTGTACAATTTCGGTGTGACGCTGGCCTCCATCGCCAAGAATGACCGCCTCCAGCAGCGCTGTCCAGCCTAAGTTGTTGACATGGTTAATCGCAACGCCGGAGTCTGCCAGCAGCGTCCGAACGATCTCCACATGTCCGCGATCCGCCGCCGGAATGAGCGCCGTACCGCCGAACCGGTTCGTAATCGTAGTATCTGCTCCAGCTTCGATCAGAATCGCCAATATTTCCGCAAGACCTTCTGCTCCTGCATATAGAAAAGGATTGTCCAAGCGATTGTCCTGCAGATTGATATCCGCTCCGGCTTCGATTAAGGCTCGGACTGTCTCTGGTTTGTTGCCGTGCACAGCCGCCATGATTGGCGTCCGTCCCCTGGAATCTTGTCCGTTGAGATCTGCGCCTCGATCCAATTCACGAAGCACCTCGGCGGTCCGGCCTGCTTCGGCCGCTCTAAACAGGTTGTTCATCTGAGCATCCTCCGTTTCTCCTGTAACAGCTATGCTGGTTCCGTCGTTCGGCTTATGCGAGGAAAGCTCGCTTTGGCAGCCATTCAGCAACATCATGCTCATTAAAAACAGCCCCATTCGTCCACGCATCCGTCCGTTCTCCTTTCCCGTGCCTGTACTACCGCCATAATAACATGAACCTTTCATCGTCGGAAAATATGGATTTCATCGGTTATCCATACGATATACATATCGCTTCGTTATCGTAACTATATATGAATGAAGAGGTTCAACGGAGCGGGGAGGCTGATACATGTATGAATTTTGGCGCAGCCAATGCATTTAATGTTTTTTTGTTCGGTGATCATACGCAGGTAAATGCCGCCGCTCAAGGGAGGGTAGCGGCAGGAGGGAACGTTAACTATCGGGACTATTCGGTTGGCACCGCCTTGCCAGTCTCAACGACGGATGCACAATTGATAATAGATGGAAATGTCCAGATTATTCGGGGAACGAATAACGGCAATACGATTGCTGCACCGGCCTCGGTTGTGACTCAATATACAATGAACAACCGGAATGGAGTAGCCGGTCAGCCGCTTGTGGACGAAAGGATTGATTTTGCCGAAGTGCAGGCTTTTCTGGAATGCTCTTCTGCAGGGTGGGCAGGGCTGCCCGTCAATGGCACGGCAATGACTCAATTCGGTGGTCTGGTTCTTACGGGGAAGGACCCTGTGCTGAACGTATTTACTTTTGACGCTGGCGATATCGATGGAAGCGGGCTGTCGCTTGCGGGAGCGAACAACGTTACGATTAACATGCCAAGCGGCTCGTTTGCGCTGATCAATTTACTCGGCAATGATATCGGTTTTGGCAGCTATGGTATCTCGTTGCCGGACGCTGGCGATCCCGTTGCGCCTGGCAGCCGTATCCTTTGGAATGTGCCGGAGGCTACCGCTTTTTTTCACCACAGCTTAATTATCGTCGGTTCCGTGCTGGCGCCATTTGCAGTTGTGACGGCGATGGGCTCGGGCCAGTTGAACGGTCAACTGATCGCCTTGTCTTATGACGGCAATACGAACAGTCTGATGGAAGCTTCGTATCCTTATCTGGGGTGCTTGCCCGATATTTGTGGTCTGCCCTCTATATCGGTAACAAAAACCGCGCAAGGTGCCGCTCAGTTTGCAGGGGTGCCAGGTACTCCGTTCGTTTATCAGGTTGTGATTCGCAATACCGGGGTTGTTCCCCTAACGAATATAACCATTACCGACAGCTTGCTGGGCGTAATGCAGCTTGTGGCAACACTGGCTCCAGGCCAGCTATATGTCAGTAAATTCAATGCTGTCGTAAGAGAGGGAAGGGCGGGAGAGCATTATGATAACATCGTCACGGTAAAAAGCGACCAAACGGCGGAGCAAGCGGCTTCGTCACGGATTGTGATTGAAGCGTTGCCCATCGACGTATCCTTTGTCGAAACCGTCAACAAGAAGACAGCGCTTCCTGGGGAGGAAGTCATATTTAGTTATTTTCTAGTCAATAACGGAAATGCTCCTTTAACCGATGCGACAGTCACTGATAATTCATTGCGTATATCCAAAACGCTAGGGACTGTTTTCTCGGGAGAGCTGTTAACACAGACATACGTTATACCTAAGAATACGCCGCCGGGCACGGTCATTACGAGTACGGGAAGGCTGATGGCGGCCAACCTTCTTTTCCCCGGCTATCTCCAAGCTACCGCAGCAGTGCTCGTGACGGAAACCCCTATAGTCAGCTTGAGTAAGCGGAGCAGCATGAATGAGGCATTCCCTGGGGATGTCATCACGTATGCGATTCGGATTTCCAATGATTCTGTTATTACGACGGCAAACAATTTGCAGATTATCGACGGCCTGCTTGGGTTGAATAAATCGATTGACACGCTGCCCCCAGACTCTGTCGTCACTTATACGCAGTTGCTTAAGGTTCCTGCTGAGGCGCCGGCAGGGAGTACGATCGACAACACCGCAACCTTGCGATCGGCATTTGGCGTGGAGCAAGCGTCCAATACAGTTCGGGTAGGGAGCAGCCCCGGACTGCTCATTGCCAAAGACGTGGATAAGGAGTTTGCCAGTCCAGGCGATACGATTCAATACACCATAACTTTGATTAATACGGGCAATACGGTACTGACCGATATTACGCTAACGGACTCACTGGTTGGACTTAACCGGACGGTTCCGCCGATTCAAATTGGTGAAAAAGCGGTTATTACGGCAAGCTATGTCATTCCAAAAGGAACGCTACCTGATACGATTGTCAGCAATACCGTCGTTGCGCAGAGTCCTACTCTTGGCACGATAACGGATGATGCGTCAGTCATTGTTACGACAGTGTCTGTACCAGAGCCAATTCCTGCTCCAGAGCCGCAGCCGGAACCAGAGCCGGTCCCATCGCCGCAGCCGGTTCCTGCGCAACAAGCCATGTTAAGTGTAACCGGATTTGCCAATCGCTCGTTAGTGGCTCCCAATGAATCCGTCGTTTTTACCGCTATCCTAACCAATAAATCCGGCGTAACCGTCAGGAATATTCAATTGCAATCTCCGCTATTTCAATATAATGGACTGCTGCAGCAGCTGCTGCCGGGTCAGAGCTATCGCTTGGAGGGCGTATTTAACGTGCTGCCGGGGACGGCGCCAGGAACGGTCATTAATGGGTCGCTGTTGGTGAACAGTACACAGACGGAAGCGATGAAAGTATCCGCCGATGTTGTGGTGCTGGCAGCGCCGAATGCAAGCTTGGAGTTGTCTGTGTCGCCTATCGAAGTGATTCCAGGAGAAGCCGTAAATTATGTCGTGATGGTACGCAATACGGGGAATATCGATTTGACCAACGTCTTTATCCGGGACTCGCTGCTGCTTCGCTCCGTATGGCTCAATCGTTTTGTAGAGGGATCTGTTCTGCGGGGAAATGTGCGGGTTGTGGTACGGGCGGCGCCTGGCAGCGTTGTGACCGACCGTGTCCGTATGACCGCTGATCAGCTCAGCTTGGAAAGCGATGTTGCAGCTTATACTGTGTTTGGTCTGGTTGTGAAATTAAGCGCCAATCGCTCAGCCGCCATGATAGGAGATACCATTGTGTTTTCTGTGACGGTCTCGAATCCTTCCTTGACGGAAGCGGCAGGTATAACGGTCTTTGAACTGCTGCCCCCGTTGACCTCCGCATTGCCGGGGAGTTTGACAAGGAACGGTGTGCCGCTCCCCGCCAATGATTTTTCCGCCGGCCTACCGCTCGGAGAGCTGACTCCAGGAAATTCGATAGTCATTACGTACGGAGTTATTTTGAAGGCGGAACCAAGCAACGGACTGCTGCCAACCCAGGTTTCTGCGACCTTTTTCTTTCCGTCGACCTCCAGGCAATTAAGGGGCGTCTCCGATTCGAACCAGCTGGTTCTCACAATTGAGGAAGAGGAGGAGTAGATGACGGCTCCATGTCTTCCAGATGCCAACTATAGGAAAGGGAAAATCGTCCGAAGCATCCGTTTCTTCTTAGTGCGCCTGCCAGTTGCTGCACTAGGAAGATCAGGAAGGAACTCGGATGGGGGTCTGGAGACAGCTGCATTTTGAAGTGCGGCATAAAGGGTCTCGACGCTTGCCGAGAGCTGGGCGAGGGTCTGGCGTATTTCCTCCATTTCTTGGCGGTGATGCAGCAGTTGGAAGGTGACGACCTCATCCGCTTTATGGGAGAGGGATGATTCGAGCTGTCCGAGACGGATGAGCAGCGGCTCTGGTTCTTCAGTTATGGATGACGAAGATGGTGCTGCTGCGGAATTCGCTGGTTGTAAGGAGGGAGATAACAAGAGCGGCTCTTGGCTGGGAGGCAGCTTAATATCGGGCAGGCCTGTGCCTTCCTCCAATTCGGACTTAATGCGTTTTAGCTTATCCAGCGCCTCATCATCAAAAATATAATGACCAAACATATCTTTCGGAAATGCGGACGGGAACAGAGAGACCCAACGTCTGACGGTCGTTTCGCTGACAGCAAGCTGCTGGGCAGCTTCTTTTGTTTTCAGAAACGTCATGAATGATCACCTCACGGTTCGGAATATATCAGGTATTCGCTCTGTTTGCTTGAGTCCCTTCCGGTCTGACAAAGGTAGTGTTCAATCGCTAAAAGAAGTGGATTTCTGCTAAGAGCGGCAGGATGAATGATTGAGCAGGCTCCCATAAGAAGGGGCAGAGGCTCATAGGGATACACGGTTATGCGCCCACACCGATAGGCGGTTGCGTACGTACAATAACCTAATGAACCTTAGAGCATGAGGAGGGAATGCTTTGATTGTCATTTCAGGCGTGAACACAGAGCAGGCGATTCAACAAATGCCCTTATCGGAGCTGGAGAAGGAGATTGTTCGCGACAAGCAGCAGAGCCCTGTCGTTTATCGTTTTGATTCGCCGGCGGCTTTGCGATTCGAATTGGCGATGCGGCAAAGCATCGTTAATGCGGCCAAAGCGCTTCATGACAGTGATGCATCATTTGCGATTTTTGAGAAATCACGCTGCAACAGCCAATATTGGACGCGGACCAGCAGCGGCGGCTTCCAATTGAATAACGGAGTTCGGCCGTCTGACGCTATTCGCGATATTTTCCGCAATGGCAAGCAGTACGCATTTGAATGCGCCACCGCCATCGTGATTACCTGGTACAAAGCGATTCTTGACGTCATTGGCGATGACGCGTTCAATATGTATTTCACCAATCTCTATTTGCGTGACTGGAATCACGACAGTGATCTATGGCTCATTTCGACCCATGACAGCAAAGAATCGTTTCCTGGCGATGTCCTTTATTTCAAAAATCCCGATCATGATGCAGATACGCCGGAATGGCAAGGGGAGAACGTCGTTAAGCTGAATGGCGATCTGTTCTTCGGGCATGGCGTCGGCATCGAGACAGAGGCGGATATGATCGCAGCCCTGAATAAAGCCCGGGAACCGGGGAGCACAACATCGGCGTATTTGTCGGATCTCGTCGTGTTCCCGAACTTTGAGTATTTGCGCAGGCTTTCCGCGCGGCTGCATGCAGAGCTGAACAGGAGATCGAGGGAGCTAGGTGCCCGGCAAGAGGTGCCGATCATCGCGGTCATCGGCTCGCAGAATGTCGCGCGTTAGAATGTGTGCGGGTACGAGCTGGCCTTACAGGTTGAGAAGCAGCCCGGAATGAACTGAAATAGAGGAATGTAGAAGACTGCTTTTCTAACAGCTCAGTTACGCTGAAATTGCAGTTTTTGCGTCATAACGAAGCAATTTCGCTAAATAGAGAAGGTAACTTCGCTGCGGGGATTAGGGTAAGGCGGGCAGCATAGGATAGCGAATCAAACTTCGCAACTCGTGAACCAAGGTTCGTGAAAAGCGAAATTTGGTTCGCTATTTGTCTTTCGGCCAAGCTGGACATGCCCGCAGCGAAAATCACTTCGCTGAATAGCGAAGCAGCTTCGTAAACTCCACCGCTGAACAATGAACTAGCAACTGATTACCGAACAATGGACATCATTGACCTCTATAAACAAACGAACAGCTTCGAAGAGCAGTGATTCTGGTCAGCATGAACTGGCAGAAAAGAAAGCGGCGAGCATCCCGCTCACCGCTTTTATCTAGGAAATAACGCCTTTGGTTTGGTTATTAAACGGTATCTTATTCGATCTCTTGCTCATTATATATCGGGCAATTAGCAGGTTTGGTATCCAGGCAAGCCAAGCGATGACGACAAAGGATACGTTCGTATCGCTAATCCCGAGAATGACAGCAGCTAACGTCGTATAAATACGAAGCGAGATGGCTGCGCAGGAAAGCGCATAGTTGTAAGTCATCCAGCGGCCGTGCTTGGCGGCATCGCGGTTGACGATGATGCTCTCGAGGCTCCGGTACAACGTGAATAGCCAGAGAATGGACAGGACGCTGAAACCAATCCGGGCGCTCCAACCGCCGTTTGAATAAAAGGCAAGGTACAAGCCGGTTAGGCCGCCGATTGCTATCGCCGCCGAGTAGATATAGCCGATTGCGCGATGCAGCCAAGGCGCCTTAAGGCGAAGCCGCTTCACGAATTGCAGCCAGCCGATCGCTAAGGCAATTCCGGCGGACACGGCGTGCGCCCACAAGATGCCATACCAAATGGCTGGCATCGCCCCTTTTTCGGTTACAAACAACTGCTCTCGCAGGCCTTCTGGCGAACCATAAAATAATAGTGCATAAGCTCCAATCGCCAAGGCGAAAAAAGCGAGTGCACCAAAAGCACACAATCGAAATAGTTTGCCGCTCATATTCATGGAGGTATCTCCTTCAGTTATTTGGAATAGATTTACTTTACCGTTCCCATTGTAGCACCGGAATAGAGGGCCTTGAACGGACCTGCGGCGGATGGAGCCACCCGACTTAGGTTGGGGGTGTTTAGCGGATTGTCCATCCTATGATGATTAAATGCACATTTGATTTGTGAAGAGCCGCGGCAAAGCTTCGCTCATTGGTCAAATCCAAAAAAATGGCGGTACCAAGGATCCATTCCCGAGCACCGCCATTTCGTTATGTTCACCTGTTTGTTCGATTACCAGTTGGAGCCGCCGGAGGAATTTCCGCCGCCATTGTTTTTATTATTATTGCTGCTGAAAGAAGATCCGCCTGAGGAGCTCTTATTGCTGCTCCCGCCGAACGAAGATCCGCCCGAGGAGTTCTTGCTGCTACTGCTGCTGCTCCAGTTGGAGCCTCCGCTGCTGTTGCTGCTACTATTGCTGCTGCTTTTGCTACTATTACTACTACTGCTGTTGCTGCTAAACCAAGAAGAACTGGATTTTGGTTTAGGCGGCTTAGGGCGAGGACGTTCTTCACGTTCCTCATTTGTTGTTTGGTGGTATACAACGGTTCGAGTCGCTTGAATCCGCTGTTGCTGCTGCATTAATGCATTTGCTTGCAGCTGACTTTGGATTCGGTTGGCGCTGCCAAGGGAGAGAACGAACTCCTCCAATTGTTTGAGCCAGCCTAGCGCTTCCTCATACATACCGGTCTGAATACAGCGTTCCGCCGAATTTTTCAATTCATTATAAGACTGCTTAATCTTCCGTTTGTACAGCATCCCTTTGGCTAATACCAATTGCTGCTTAAAGGAGGTGTCCAGCATATTAAGCTTTTGCACGGCTGTATATTTATTTTGTTCGATCCGCTGAATCATCGTACAGATGGAAGCAACCGTTTCGTGGAAGCTGTCGCCATATTGTTCGAGCAGCAGCAAGTTGCATAGGCTGCTGGTTGCCGCATTTTGGAAGGTCTCGGATTGCGAGTCAATGGCGCTTTCTGCATCATGCATGAACTCCGGCGTCAGATAAATACGGTTCGTTTTACAATGCTCAATCGCTTGATGGTAAAGGGATAGATCGGTGTCGAATTGGTTGCGCAGCCCGTAGTTGGTTGCGTCCCACTGCTCGATCGTCGCCAGCATAGTGGCTGCAGCAGCTTCGAACGTCTCGAAATCTTCAGCTAAGTCATCGAAAATACTTTTGGCGGACTCGAAGTTTTGCTCGCGATCTCCGGTCTGGGTTTTCGCAATGTCCAAATCTTTGCTTGCCGCTGTGAGATCTCTTAGCCAGTTGTCGTATTCCTCTTGCATATCTGTCCACAGCGATTTTACATAACGATGGGACAATTGAAGAAGCTCATCGCTTAATTTATCCCGTGTAACGATCAGCTGTTTAAGCTTGTGATCTAAAGCGTCGGCCTTGTCCATGTTGCTTCGTCTCAACTCGCCTAGCTTGGTAATGCTGGATACGGCTTCGCGAAGGAGCTTGTGGCACTGCTCCCACAAGGAGCGGGCCGATGAGACTTGACCTTGCTTTAATTCATCCAGCATCTGCTCGGACAGCGTTTTGCTCCGATCAACCAGAGACAGTGTGTCGGCTTCGAATGCATGCAAATTGTGAATTTGAATGATTTCCTTGACGCTTTCACGGCAATTCCGTTCCTGCTCAGGGAATCCGAGCAATAAGCCATGCAGCTCTACCAGCTCATCGTATTCCGATTGCAGGGCATTGCAGGTACGCTCTGCCTTCAAGGCCCATTCCGTCCCCGAGAGAACGTCGAAAGCGGATTGCTCCGTGGCTTTGGCAAGTACGGTTTTGGCTTCCTCAAGCGATTGACGGAGCGGCATCAGCTGGCTGCCCAGCTTCTGAGCCATATCATTGATACCGATTTCGATCCGGTTCAAGTTGCCGGCAATTCGGCTGGCGAACGGTCCGAGCTTCTTCTCGGCATCAGCCAGTTCATTGGCCTTGCGTGTAACGACTGCAATCTTTTTCTCGTTCTCTACCATATGTTCTGTGTAGAGGAGCAGGTAATAATAAAGAGTTTTTGTTTTCAAAACCATAACGGCATCGGCGTCCATCTCTTTGCCGAGCTGTTCCGTTTCCAGCAAAAGCGCCGTTAATTGCTTTTCCTGATCTTTAACGACGGCTCCGGTCCGTCCTTGACTCATTTCGGAGAGAGGCGTAAGCGCATCAAGCGCTTGTGCCAGCTCAACCGACTGCATGGCAATTTGCTCGCGAACCTCGGCCAGCTTTTTCTTGAGCTTTAAGCCGCTGAACAAACGCTTAAGAACTATAATGGCTGCTATTACGAACACTACGAAAAGGACGAATATTAAGAGGCCCATGAAAAATGCACCAAAGTTAATCGGCTCACCAGCAGGTTCTGTTTTCTCGGTTTTTTCGGTCTTTTCCGGTTTTTTGGTGGCGTCTGTTTTTACCGGGTTCTGAGCTCCGGCAGCAGCCGGTTTCTCAGTAGGCTTAGCCGCAGGTGCCGGCATCAGCTTATTCATTGAAGTCATTAAATTCCGTACAGCACCTAGAAAGTCGCCTTCCTTGGCGGAGGGAATGAAATGCTTATCGACAAACTCTACTAACTTCTTCTCGGTTTTATCGCCGTCGCCGTCATAATCGGCAGGCAGCTTATCGAGTTTCTTCTGAAGCTCACTGTTGTTAAAGTTAACCTCTATGCGCCGCTCTTTGTCCGCAATAACGATTAATACGTCGTTTTTGGTCAATTCCCAGCTTTTATAGATAGAGGTGGCGTATTTAGCAGAATCTGTGCCATTGAGCGTCGGGATTGTAAGAATGTAATAGTGCAAGCTGCCGCTAACGGCTTCGGCCCGCAACGCCTTTTTGTCCTTTTCCTGAAAATAGGAAGCGCGGTCCTGCACATGGCCTAAGTTTTTAGGCAGCTCAGCTGCAAAGATCGTGCTTGTCCAAAGCAGCATAAAAAGAACGAGGAACACGGGTATTCGCATTAGCTTCAATGAAAGTCCTCCTTGACGCACTGAAATCGTTCTATTCCAGCATTTTCTAGTAGTCTCTCTAGTATACCGGAATTGGTCCGCAAGCACTATACACAAAAAAACACCCTTCGACAGCGGCTGTCGAAGAGTCTCTAGTCATTGACGCTTGAAGGAAGGAATGCTTTAATGTTGAGATAATATGTAAAAAGAGGGTGCGATTTTTGATTCATAATGATAATAATGGAATGCCGCCGCCATGGAATGGGGCACAATCAAGTAACGGAGCGCCGCTAAGTCCGCCGCCTTATTTTTTTAACCAGACGCCGGAGCCTCCTATGCAAACATTGTCCTCCACGTATTCAAGCTCGATTTTTTTTCGCCGATGGGGCGCTACCGTTATTGATTATATTTTAATGATCTTATTATTGCTTTCATTTTACGGAATAATGGGTGCTTCCATCAGAAATGATGATTCGGCTGCTATTCTGCTAATTGTTGCGGCCTACCCCTTCCTGGTGTTTGCCTATTATATTTTGCTAGAGGGATACACAGGTTATACGCTTGGGAAAATGCTGGTTAGAATTAGGGTTGTCAATGGGGAAGGGGGCACTCCCGGCTTTGTTAAAGGTTTGATTCGCTCCTCCATACGCATCATTGATACAAACCCGTTCCTGGCAGGGGGGCTGCCGGCGGGTATTGCGGTGCTTGCTACCAAGAACAAGCAAAGGCTTGGCGATATGGCTGCTAAAACCTATGTCGTTAAAGTTAGAGATTTAGAACCGGAGAGAAGAGGAAATAACGTTGTACTGGCGCCGGTATTTACGGTCATTGTTCTGATTGGCCTTATTGGCGGGGGATTAGGCATTGCGAGTTTAATCGATGCAAGCAACGAAAGCGACAGGATGCCAGCAAGCCATTTTCAATCGGAGTCCAACGGCATAATTGAATCAGATGAGCCCTCTAACCAAGATGCCGAAGATATCCAGTGGACCAGCCGGGATCAAAGCTTTACCCTTATAACCCCCTCTTATTGGGAAGACAGGGAGATCCCTGATCATGATAATGGGCTTAATCTATCGTTAGTCGATTTCGAGAGTAATTCGCTTATGGTCGTTTCCCAGGACATTGAACTGGGTGTGATTGATTCCGAGCTGCTGGGCAGCTATGCACAATCCTTTATGGAAAACCTGGGAGAGTATGAGAACACGACAGTCGTTGAAGAGCCTACGGCTCTCACTGTTAACAGCTATAACGCACAAAAATTCATTATCCAAACAAAAATTGAGAGTTTTGAGTATGTCTATTTGGTCGTCATCATTCAGACGAAAACGGCAGTTCACCAGATTATCGCCTTGTCTGATGTAGAGAAATTTGATGCTGTTAAGTTCGAGTTCGAGCGTATTATAGAAAGCTTCGCAGAAACGGTCTACTCTTCATAGCGGGCAAAAAGCTCAATCAGGCAACGGTCAATAACCGTTGCCTGATTTTTTTACGGCGTTATTTCGGGATTTGCCCGTTTGCCTTGGCGATTACAGCATCAATCTGCTGCTCGTAGCTATAGATGCTCTGCTTTTGCGTAATGATTTGCTGCTGCCAGGACAGCATGCGAGTAAAGGAGGCGGATGAGGCTGCCGCATCTCCTTTGCGAACGGCTTGATTTAGCAGGGTCCCTTCTGTTGAAAAAGACTTTTTCAAGCTGCTGATCGTTCCTTTCGCTGCCTTAATTTTGACTTTGAGTGTATCGGTACTGGATAAGGTGGCGTTAATCGTCTTCTTGGTCGCAATTGTTTCCGCTTTGGCCTTTTTCAGCGCTGCCTCCTTTTGTTTAATATCTTCCTTTGCTATAGTGACTGCGGTTTTGGCCGCATCCACTTGGGGCTGCAGGACGGATATCATCACCTTATTTTTCGCCGATTTCGCCATAGCGAGCTGTTTCTTCAACGTTTCATGTATATTGAAGACCGGCTCGTATTTTTTCTTTGCCTGGACAATCGCTTCAGTAAGCTTAGCATGCTTGGCGACGTCGATTTCTTTCACTTTGGCGCGGGCAGCAAGCATATTCTCTTCATTGCGATAGTGGAGATCATTAATTTTTTTATCCCATTCGATGTCGGATTTCTGGGATGTCTGCAAATCGCTATACTGTTTGGCGAGCTTTGATGCTGTTGCAGCAGGCGCTGCTGCAATCATTTTGTCGTAGGCGGTTTTGGCAGTAACAGTGAACTCGAATGGGGCGGCATGAGCGGCGGGCATGGGCAACGAGATGGCGGCGGCTAAAGAGAGTGCCAGAATAATGACGATAAGCTTGGTTTTACTCAATAACAAGATCATAACCTCCTTGGTTTACGGCTGAAAACGCAAAAAAGCACCTGCAAAAGGAAGGCGCTATGCGCCTTTCTCTTACGGGTGCTTCCCATTGTTAGCCGATTAAATTGGTTGAATCGCTATCAATATACAAGAATATCCAAATAATAGTCAAGCATTATCTGAATGAAAGACACAAATTAGTGTAGAAAATTTTACTAATCATTTATAAAAAGAGAGCCGCTTGACATGGAGTGAACTCCATCGGATAAGCTGCAGAAGAGTTAATTGAACCGAGTGGTTGCCACTTAGTTAGAAAGGAGCGAGAGATGGAGCCTGAATACAGCATCGCAGACATTGCCAGGGACCTATCAGCGGGCTATTGATCCTGCCTTGGCGGAGCGATTATGGCAGCTGAGTCAGGAAATGACTGGCGTAACGCTTTAAGACTGAACTGAATTTAGTTCGTTGACGTCGTAAATTGATATTGCAATAAGCAAGTGAAAAAGCAGGTCAGGAGGAGAAATCCGCTGGCCTGTTTTGTGCTGTATGCTCAGGATGCATATTGATGAAGTGGGGCAAAATGAAAGCCGTGAAAGAGATTGCTTCACGAAGGAGGTGTGTGGCTATGTCAGGCAGAAACAATAAGCCCGATAACGACGGGCCGGCAAGCAGTCCGGATCGGTTAGATCAGTTCGGCGATAAGCTGGCACAAAACAACGAAGAGGAGTTCCAGTCGGCTGCTGAAGAAGCATGCGAAACGGAAGCTTCTCCTAATTTGCAGTCCAAGTCCTAAGCTGTAAGATCAGGGAAACTAAGCCCTCAAGTTGACATCCAATTTATCCGTTAGGGGAGTCGGATGCTTCTGCTTGGAGGGCTTTTTTATGCTGGAGCGGCTTGTTCTCTTCAACGCTGAGATTGCCGCTGTTCACGGAATAGCTTGGGTGCTTCGCCGGACAGTTTCTTGAACAGCCTGGAGAAATAAAACACGTCGTTATAGCCTAGTGACGCCGCAATTTCCTTCACAGGCTGATCGGTGTTAAGCAGCCGATTTTTCGCTTCGGCGATTTTGAGCCGGTGTACATATTCATGCAGCGCGAAGCCGGTATACTCGCTGACTGTGCGGCGAAGCGTCGACAGCGACCAATGGTGGCGCTCGGCGAAAGCTTTGGCATCGAAGGGTTCGTAGAGTGACTGCGATAAATCTTCTAGAAGCTGAGCAAGACGCGCGTTTTTTACGTTGGCGGGTGAAGGCTGCTGCCGTTGTATCCATTCGAAAACGGTTGCCTCCAGCAGCAGCGCTGCCCGGTCGGCATTAGCCGGCTGTCCGCTTTCCATCAAGGCGAAAATCCGGTCGATCCGATTTTGCTGGGAGGCGTCAACTCCAGGATGAGCGACCGTGCGAACGGGGATCGGCCAGTCCCGAATCCATTCCTCCATGCGGCTCCCCTTGACCGTAAAATAAAACTCATCCCAATACCCGCCCTCATCAGGGCCATAGTTATAGACGACACCGGGCTGGAAGAAGAATAGACTTCCTGCTTTCACCCGCTGCGGCGAACCGCCTTTTATTTGGAAACTGCCGGAGCCTCCGGCTATATAAACGATGGCCCAATGATCGAAGACCGCATCATGGCGAAACAAGGTTCTACCGGGCAAATGGCCTACATTGCGAATGACGAGCGAACGAACAGACAGCTTGGCTGGATCCAGGGTCAGATCGATTACCCTTATCGGTTCAGTGCTGATCATATAATCCATGAACTTAACCATGTTGTTCATTCCTTTCCCTTATATAATCATGTTAAGTTTGAATGGCTTAGGATGCAATAATTAGTTATATGAAGCATGGAGGCGAAGAAAACGATGACTACATTAAAGGTTGGCGTTATAGGCGCAGGTTCCATTTCCAGCTCGCATTTACAGGCATATTCCATTCATCCCCAAGTACAATTAACAGCGATTGCTGATCTTAACGAAGGGCGCGCGCAAGAGAAGGCGGAACGCTTCGGCATTCCTCGCATTTATACGGATTACAAACAGCTGCTTGCCGATCCAGAGATAGATGCTGTAAGCATTTGCACATGGAATAACACGCATGCGGAAATTGCAGTAGCGGCTTTGGAGGCAGGCAAGCATGTGCTATGCGAGAAGCCATTGTCGCAAACGGTAGAGCAGGCTCAGCAGGTAGAGGCTGCCGTCAAACGTACGGGCAAGCTGTTGCTTGTAGGATTCGTCCGCCGTTACAGCGATCAGGTGAAGCTGTTGAATAAATATAGAGAAGCTGGCGCATTAGGCGATATTTATTATGCGAAAGCGTCGATTATACGCAGGCTTGGCAATCCGGGCGGCTGGTTCTCCGATAAGGAGCGTTCAGGCGGCGGCCCGCTCATCGATATTGGCGTACATATGATTGACGTATGCTGGTATTTAATGGGCAAACCAAAGGTGAAGTCGGTTAGCGGCAATACGTATCGGCAGCTCGGCAACCGTTCCCACGTGGAGGGACTTTCCTTCTACCAGGCGGCCGACTATGATGCGGATAAAAACGATGTCGAGGATTTGGCTAATGCGCTCATCCGCTTCGAGAACGGAGCAAGCCTGTATGTCGACGTCAGCTTTACACTGCATGCTTCTAAGGATGAATCGTCGGCCAAAATTTTCGGAACAAAAGGCGGCGCGGAGCTCGAGCCAGAGCTTGTTATCGTGAGCGAGCAGTTCAATACGATTGTGAATATAGAGCCGCAAATTGATCATCGTACCTTCCAATTTCAGTCGGCTTTTAATAACGAGATTGCTCATTTTATTGCCTGCTGCAAGGGTGAAGCAGTGCCTGTCAGTCCGGTAGAAGATGGTCTGGAGATCATGCGGATTTTGAATGCGGTTTATCAATCGGCTGCGGAAGGCCGCGAGATCGTACTAAGCGCTGGGGAGGAAGGATAACGATGACTGAGGTGAAAATAAGCAATCCAGTTGGCGTAATCGTAGAGAGCTTTGGCGCAGGTCTGCGTGGCGGTCTGCAGAAAGCGAAAGAAGTTGGCGCAGACGGTGTTCAGATTTATGCCGTGAGCGGCGAGATGGATCCGGAACAACTGACGGCGGCAGCGCGCAAAGAGCTGAAGGACTACATCGGGTCGCTTGGTTTAACGATATCCGCTCTCTGCGGCGATCTTGGCGGCCATGGCTTTCAAGACCGGAAGGCCAATGTGGCGAAAATCGAAAAGTCCAAACGCATTCTCGATCTGGCGCTTGATCTCGGCACCTCGATTGTAACGACGCATATCGGTATCGTGCCAGAGGACAGCAGCTCGGAGATTTATGCGGCGATGCAGGAGGCTTGTGAAGAGCTAAGCAATTATGCGAGCGATAAAGGCGCACATTTTGCGATAGAGACAGGACCGGAACCGGCGGCGAGGCTGAAGCAATTCCTCGACTCGCTGTCTACGAACGGGGTATCGGTTAACTTCGATCCGGCGAATATGGTTATGGTAACGGGTGATGATCCGGTGCAGGGCGTCTATTTGCTGAAGGACTATATCGTGCATACGCATGCCAAGGATGGCATTAAGCTGGCTGATGTTGATCCGCGTGCAGTCTACGGCTACTTGGGTTATGGCGAGATGGATCACGATACGATATCGGAAATGGTGACGCGTGGCGAGTTTTTCCGTGAGGTTCCGCTCGGCGAGGGCGGCGTAGATTTTTCGGCTTATTTGACGGCGCTGAAAGAAATCGGCTACACCGGTTATTTGACAATCGAGCGGGAAGTGGGAACGCAGCCGGAAACGGATATTCGCAAAGCGATTCAGTTTCTTCATTCATTTAAATAGGCAGCAGGCAGAGGGAGGTTCGGCATGGGAGCAAAAATCGCGCTAAGCGCATGGAGCTGTCATTCCTACTATAATGAGGGATGGACGAATGCGCAGTTTATTGAATTTGTGGCAACGACAGATGCACAGGGTGTGGAGCTGTTGAGCTTCTATTGGAATCCAGAGCGGGACCCGGAGGAAGTGAAGGATGCTTTGGCCCGTACCGGACTTAAGCTGGCTTGCTTTGGTGCTTCTAACAACTTTGCCGAAGCTGATCCGGAGAAACGGCAGGCTCAATTAGCGGATATCAAGCTGAGTATTGATAACGCGGTCTTGCTGGGAGCCGGTGTCGTACGTGTATTTGCAGGCGATTTGCGGGAAGGGCTTGCTTTTGACGAGGTGCGGTCCTGGATTATTGAAGGCTTGCAGGAAGCTTCGGCGTATGCGGAAGAGCAGGGCATTATGCTTTGTCTGGAAAATCACGGCTTGCTCGCCGGAAAGGCCGAACAGGTCGCTGCGATTATAAAGGATGTGAATTCGCCGAATTTGCGCTCTACGTTTGATGCGGGCAATTTTCTGCTTGTTGACGAGGACCCAAGTAAAGCGATTCAAGAGCTCAAATCATTGGTAGGACACGTGCATGTGAAGGATTTTGTACAGGTGGAACAAGACTATAAAGGTTCTTTCTACCGCTCTTTAAGCGGGCAGCCTTTTGCCGGGCGCGTTGCAGGCGAGGGTGTTGTCGATTTACCGTTTATTATCGGGCAGTTGAAAGAAATCGGTTATGATGGCTGGTACACCGTAGAGTATGAAGGTGATGAGGAGCAGCAATCGGCCTCAAAGCGCGCGTTGGCAACATTAGAGCAGCTATTGTAAATTGTTCCTTGAGGGCAATGGTTGTATGCAAGGCTAAATAATGAAGCATACTACAATTGTTCGGTGGAATGACTGGGAGCCAAGTACAGCGTAGACCATTAGGGCAGTTCCAAAAAAGTTGCAAAATGTTAATAATTACGGCGAGTACGCACCTCTAATGTCCGGTATGATAATGAAAAAGGCAAAGGAGGGTCATGCATGGGCGTACCTGCTGGTGTATGGATTTTTGCTATTATTATCGTGGCCGTGCTCACTTGGATGACGTTGTGGGTAACGAAAAAAGCCTACTCGAAAAAATGGGACGATTCCGACGTATAGTCGGAGTTGGGAGCATTAATCAATAGATGGAAAGATGGAAAAGCCGTTATCGCGAATCGATTGAATCGATTTGGGTGGCGGCTTTTTTGCGTGGATGTATGTTGGTCTACAGGCGGGATAAATGCGGATGAAGCTAGTTCGTTGTATGAGTGCGGTGAGCGCATAGTGTGGATCGGATTAGTTAGAAGGGGCATGGATGATTAAGTTGGTTAAGTAACATGGCTTTGAGGGTGCGAATCATGAGGGCGAGATAAATCATTTGCTGCTGGTGCGAGAAAATTAGCGATGGATAGTGAGAGATGGGAGTAACTGCAGCCGTGTAGGAAAAGTATATAACAAGAGGCTGTGCCAACAAACGGGCACAGCCTCTTTCGAACACGCTGCTAAGGAAGCAGCAACTTTGCCGGATCGACGGCGGGGACGAGTCCTTCCTCGGCGGCGCGTGTCAGCAGGGAGGTGACAGCTGCATAGCCGCTGCCGCTCAGGCTGCCGGTGAAGTCATTCACGTACAAGTCGATATGCGCCTGTGCGACTTGCGGGTCCATCTCCTGTGCATGCTGCATGACATAGGCTTGCGATAGCTGCGGATGCTTCCACGCATGCTCGACCGAAGCTTGCGTCCAGCGGGTGATGGCCGCAAGGTCAAGCGAGCGGCGCGCGATAATCGCGCCGAGCGGGATCGGGAGTCCGGTATCCGACTCCCACCAGCTGCCGAGGTCGGCGAGCATCGTCAAGCCATAGCTCGGATAAGTGAAGCGGGCCTCGTGGATGACGAGACCGGCATCCACGAGGCCGTCGCGGACGGCGGGCATGATCTCGTGGAACGGCATGACGACGATTTCGCCGACTCCGCCCGGAACAAGCTGGGCTGCCCACAGTCTGAACAGCAAGTAAGCGGTGGAACGGTCGCTTGGTACAGCGACGCGGCGTCCCTTCAATGAAGCTGGATTAGAGGAGCCGCCGTTCGTCAGCACCAATGGACCGCAGCCGCGGCCAAGCGCGCCGCCGCAAGGAATCAATGCATAGTCGTCGAGCACCCATGGCAAGGCGGCATATGAAATTTTCAACACATCAAGCTTATTGCTCCCGTCGGATGCAAGCCGGTTCGTAATATCGATATCTGCATACGTAACCTCCAGCTTTGGCGCATCCGGAACAAGTCCGTGCACCCAGGCATGGAAGACGAAAGTGTCGTTGGGACAAGGGGAAAAAGCGATTTTCAAGCTGTCGCTAGCAACTGTCATGATTTAATTACCTCCATTAATACGGCGCTTGCCGCTTCCAGCGATTGCAGCGCCTCTTTGATGCGCCATGCGTCCCGGTCGCGTGGACCAATAGCATTGGAGATCGCGCGGATTTCCAGTACCGGAAGACCATGGCTTTGTGCGGCTGCAGCAATGCCGAAGCCTTCCATCGCTTCAGCTGCTGCCCTTGGAACACGAGAAGCCAGCTCTTCCGCTGTAGCTGCTGTTCCGGTAACGGTGGAAAGTGTAAGGACGGGAGCTTGCACGGCGGCAAGTCCGGCTAAGTGCAGCGCCTCGGTTAAACGCTCCCCAAGCGCGGTGTCCGCAGCAATATGCGCGCTGCCGAAGCCAAGCTCGTCTACCCGCCGGAAGCCCTCCGGCGTCTCGGCGCCGAGGTCGGCGGCAATGAGCTCGTCCGCCACGACGATCGAGCCGATGGCAGCGCGGCCGACGAACCCTCCGGCGATGCCTGCGCAGATGACGAGGCGGTACGCACCTTCGCCAGCCAGCGCCAATATCGTTGCCGTGCTGACTGCCGCTGCAGCAGGCCCGACTCCGGCTGCGCGCACTTCGAAGCGGTTATCGCCGCGGAGTCCGCGAAGAACGGCATCGCGCTCTGCGTCAACTGCCGTCATGATTAATATTTTAGGCTGAGTGATATTACGATCTGTATGTGAGGCGTTCAGAGACATGGTTGTCTATAGCTCCTTGCACTACTATTTTTTACGTACTTCAAAAAACTCGCAAGTCCGTCGGTCGTGGTAGGCAATCTCGCTTACACTGGATTGTACGACGGCGGTCTCTTCATCGAACCGGATAATGATGCCGTTACTGGTCACGATATAATCATCTTGGAATACGCGGACGCGAATTTCGCGCTGCACGGCCTCCTCGAAGTCCTGGTCGGTATTTAATCTGCGATTTAATGCCACGAGAGACCTCCTTCATTAATAAAGAATGCAATGCTATCTTTTTATTGTGTCGTATTACGACACATTTTTCAATGCTGCTCCCTTTTCCTTAACCTTCCGGCTGAAGCTTATTCGTCTCCAAGACTTATCCGTGACCGTAAGACAGGCTTGGTTTATAGACGGGCAGCAGGTACAATAGGACATAAATGAGTAAACGAGCTATGGAGGGATAAGGCCATGTCGGTACATACGAAACAGATGTTTGTTTTTATAGGTTCTTATGCGGAGGCTTCCGCGAATGGTGTATACATGTACGCATTTAATGAAGAGAATGGAACGCTGTCGCTGAAAGATGAAGCCGCTGGGCTTCGCAATCCGACGTTCTTGAATGTCGATGCAGCCAACCGGAGACTCTACGCAATTGCCGAGGGCCTAACGGCTGACGGAGGAAAAGGCGGCGATGCCGTGGCGTATGAGATTGAGATCGACGGCAATGGCGGAGGCGCACTGCGCCAATTAAACCGCAAGCTGGCGATTACGGCGCCTTCCTGCCATATCCAGCGGGATGTGGACAGCGAATATGTGCTGCTTGCCAGCTACCATGGCGGCAGAGTCAGCCTCGTCTCGCTGGAAGAGAACGGAGAGATCGGCGAGCTGCTCGACATTCAGCAGCATGAAGGCGAAGCGCCGCATCCGCACAGCCTGTTCTTTAGTCCTGACGGCCGGTACGTATTCGTTCCAGACCTCGGTATCGACCGTATTCGTGTTTATACGATTAATAAGGAAGCTGGCAAGCTGGAGTTCCATGGCGAGACTGCGGTGGAAGCAGGCGCAGGTCCGCGTCATTTCGTATTCCATCCGAACGGTCAATTCGGTTATGTCATTAACGAGCTGGATTCGACGATCGTCGCTTTCCGCTATGATGCAGAGGGCGGACGACTGGAAACAGTGGAGACGGTATCGACGCTGCCGGCTGATTACGAGGGTCCGAACGGCTGTGCCGAAATTACGATGTCGGCTGACGGCAAATTTTTATACGGCTCCAACCGCGGCCATGACAGCATCGTTGTCTTCGCGGCAGACGGGGAAACGGGCAGACTGACGCTGGTTGGCCATGTGTCCACAGAAGGCAAGCATCCGCGCCACTTTGCGATTTTGCCGGGCGGTCGCTATTTGCTGGCTGCAAATAAAGATACCGATAATGTGGCAGTGTTCCGCATGGAGCCATCCGGCTTGCCAGTCTATACAGGCTATTCCATCGAGCTGCCGGGACCAGTGTGCGTACAGGCAGCATACTTCTAAGTTTGGCTGCTAGTCTGGGATAATCAGAACCAAAATCACGAATCGTTCTGCAGGAGGAGGCATTCTTCCTTCCGCAGGGCGATTTTTTTATGCCCTCCTTTTGACAAAATGAACATAAAGGATGGTGGATGATGATAGGTAAGAAAGCAGGATCGGATAGCCGCATCAGTCCCTATTTGCAAAGTGCGGAAGGTCTTTTGGCAGCGTATGCCTATATGCTGGAGGACATGTACAGAAGGATATGGGAGAAATGGCTTGCGCTATTTCATGTGGATGCAGCGGGTTTTCGAGCGGTCCCCATATGTCGTAAAATGCTTGAAATATCGATCAAAACAGACGAATTACAGACGCTTTCGGAGAGCGCATCAGTTTCACGCCTTAAAACCGGGACCGGCCTATAAAAAGGGTAGAGGACGTTGTCTCTATCCTTTTTTCGTTCCATACCGGGGATTCGTCCTACCCTCGGACTATCCCCCTTTACAAACGGCATTCATGTAAACGCTTATAAAAATGGAATATTCAGGGGTTTCACCTACTGTATATCCATAATGAGAGAAAGATTAAATAATATTAACCTCTAAAGCGGTCTTTCAAACGTCTGAAAAAAGCTTTTTTACGGAAAAACTGGGAACTTCCGGCCATAAAAAGGCAACAATGCCTAGTCCGCCGATCAGAAATCCCGTATTCAAAACCGGACACCGACAACATCCCATATGAAAAAAGTCAGGGACAAATCCCAAAGACTGGGTACCGCCATGGCGAAAGTCCCTTTAACCCCCTCCAACAACTTCACGAGCCGGACCGCTCACTCCTATATCCAACCACTGTCAGAGCAGGCAGCTACGCGGAAAACAGCGAGATCCCGATTTTAAAATACACTAATCCAATAGGAGTATAGAAGACCCCTCTCGATTGGTTAATTAAAACATTGAATTCCATATAAATACATGAATTTATGCTGAAAATCGAAATCATTTTACTAAATGTTTACGATTAGTCCCTGTATTTTTAGGAAAATAAGCATGTTATTCGAGTTTGAAAATGATAGCAGCAACCTATTAGAAAATATTACCTTAATCCCTCCTTGTAAATAATCGGAGTGTGACATAATCAAAGCGAATAAAACGAATTGTTGGAGAAGGATGGAGGTTCGTGTCGTTTTGAGCAGCCAATTAGACTTGAAGCAACTATTATCGCTCATTCGGAAAAAGCTTTGGATCGTCGTCCTCGTAGCCGTCATCGGTACGGTGTCGGCGGGAGCCTATAGCGTATGGATCAAAAAACCGGTCTATCAAGCCTACACGAAGCTGATCGTCAATTCGACAGTTGGGCAAGCAGGCGCGTTCAAACTGGATTTGAACATGATTAACACCAATCTAAGCCTGATCAACACGTACAAGGAGATTATCCGCACGCCTTCCATAATGGATATTGTGCTGGAAAAGCATCCAGAGCTCGATCTGACGTCGGAGCAGCTGATGCGGAACATCCGGTTCAGCTCCGTTAACGGTACGCAGGTTGTGACAGTGTCCTATCTGGACACGGACTACAAGCGGGCTGCGAACATCGTCAACAGCGTATCGTATGTGTTCCAGCAGCAAATTCCGCTGATCATGCAGGTTGACAACGTTTATATTTTGCACACGGCCGACCCGGGCAAGCAGCCGACACCGGTGAAACCGGAGACGAAGCTGAATATTGCAATCGGAGCAGTCGTATCTCTTATGCTGGGCATTATGCTCGTGCTGCTCATCGAATATTTTGATGACAACCTGCGGAATGAAGCTTCTGTGGAGAGACATCTCGGATTGCCGACGCTTTCTGTCATACCGAATATTAGGCAAAGCGATCTGAAGCCGAAGCAGCCGGCCGCGGCAGTACCGGCCGAGACCGCTTCGAACCCCAAGGCGATTTCCGAATCTAAAGGAGGATGAGTTAGACGCATGTCACGTAATCAAGAGCTTCGCCCCATCGTTACAGACGCCAATCCGATGTCGCCGATCTCCGAGGCTTACCGGACGCTTCGCACGAATCTGCAATACGCCGAAGCCGACCGGCAGCTTCAACTGCTTATGGTGACATCGGCGAGCCCCAAGGAAGGAAAATCTACGACAATCATGAACCTTGCGGTGGCGTATGCGCATTCCGGCCGTAAAGTCGTGCTCGTCGACGCTGACCTCAGAAAGCCGACCGCGCATTATACGCTGCAGCTTAGCAACCGGAGCGGCTTGTCGCAGGTGCTTTCCGGGCAAGATCTGCTCGGCAATGCGACCCAGCAGAGCCGGATTGCAGGACTCGATGTGCTGACGGCTGGCCCGGTGCCGCCGAATCCGTCCGAGCTGCTTGGCTCGGCAAGGATGGACAGTGTCTTGGACAAGCTCAAGGAGCAATACGATATTGTGCTGATCGATACGCCGCCCGTACTCGCAGTGAGCGATGCTCAAATCGTATCGACGCGCTGCGACGGCGTATTGCTCGTTATTAATGCACGTACCGGCAAGAGACAGCATGCCCTTAAAGCCCGCAACGCACTGCAGTTCGTACAAGCAAGAATTGTAGGCGTCGCCTTGAATCAAACGACGCAAAACGAAGCGGGTCCCTATTACGAATACGTAGAACGGTAGAACGAGAAGGAGGAAATTCGATCATGCGGGTTGCTTATCGGACGAAAGTCATTATCGGCTGGGATTTGGCGGCTATATTACTAAGTTTGGCTGCCGCATATATCATGGAGCCTGCGGCTTCCGAGGCATTGGGCGGAGCGGCAGGCTGGCTCCTCTACGGAGCGGCTTCGGCAGCAATCGGTTTTTGGAGCGTGACCCGGCACCGGCTGCACCGCCGGATCTGGCAGTACACTGGCATCGCCGAACTAAAGTGCATTTTGCAAACGGCATTGCTTGCCGCCCTGATCCCGTTTGTTGCGGCATGGGTGCTTCAAGGACAAGCGCAAACGCTGCTGATGCTGCATCATTTTATCGGCATTGCGGCACTGATGGCGGGACCGCGTATCGCTTGGCGGGCTTTTTGCGACAAATACAGCGTGAAAAAGCAGCCGATTACACGCAGAGCGCTCATTATCGGAGCAGGAAGCTGCGGCACGCTCATCGCGAAGGAAATGCAGCAGAATGACGGCGTCAACGTGACGCCGGTCGGTTTTATCGATGACGATCCTTACAAGCACCGGATGCAAGTATTGGGTCTGCCGGTATTCGGCGGACGCGGCGATATCGGCTGTATCGTGGAGAACCACCGGATCGATGAGATCGTTATTGCAATGCCTTCCGTATCGAAGACGCAAATTTCAGCGCTGGTCAATATTTGCAAGACGACGAAAGTGAAGCTGCGGATCGTACCGGATCTGCAAGATATGATCGACGGCCGCGGCGCTTCCGGCCGTGTACGGGATGTCAGCGTAGAAGATTTGCTTGGCCGCGATCCGATTCGTACCGATCTGGAGCATATCGCAGGTTATGTAGAACAGAAAGTCGTGCTTGTCACGGGTGCAGGAGGTTCGATCGGCTCCGAGCTTTGCCGGCAGATCGCACCGTTCGCCCCAAGCAAGCTGCTGCTTCTTGGCCACGGAGAGAACAGTATTTACAACATTGAGATGGAGATGCGCAGCGTTTTCCCCGATCTTCCAATCGAGACCGTAATCGCCGATGTGCAGGATCGTACCCGAATCGACGCCGTGTTCGCCAAATATCGTCCACAGGTCGTTTTCCACGCCGCGGCGCATAAGCATGTTCCGTTGATGGAGCGCAACCCGGCTGAAGCGATCAAGAACAACGTGTTCGGGACGAAAAATGTGTCGGAATGCGCCGACGCTTACGGAGCTGAGCGGTTCGTACTCATCTCAACCGATAAGGCGGTTAACCCGACGAGCGTTATGGGTACGACGAAGCGGATCGCCGAGATGTTTATTCAAAGCTTGGATAAGCATAGCGCAACGAAATTCGTCGCGGTACGCTTCGGCAACGTTCTCGGCAGCCGGGGCAGCGTAATCCCTCGGTTTAAGGATCAGATCTTGAAAGGCGGACCGGTAACGGTCACGCATCCTGAGATGGTTCGTTACTTTATGACGATTCCTGAAGCCGTTCAGCTCGTCATTCAAGCCGGTTCTTTCGCCAAGGGCGGAGAGGTATTCATCCTCGATATGGGCAAGCCGGTCAAAATTTACGACTTGGCTGTCGATCTGATTCGTCTCTCGGGCTACGAGCCAAACCTCGATATCGACATTGCCTTCACCGGCATGCGTGAGGGAGAGAAGCTGTACGAAGAGCTGTTGACGAATGAAGAGGGGCTTTCCTCGACGATGCATAATCGGATTTTTATCGGCCGTCCGGCGCAGCTTAACCGGACTGAGCTTGATTTCGAAATAAGGAAAATGGAAAAGGTGCTGGGTCAGCATCCGGACGAAATCCGCGCCGTACTGCAGCATTTGGTACCGTCCTACCGCAATGTGGGAACGACGGCAGTTGGCTGATAAAGGAGGGAATTGACGATGATTACGGGCGATACGGCGGGGCAAGCGGCAAAATCGGCGCAGCCGGCGTTCGCCAAACGGCTTAGCAGAGGCGGAAGCGCAAGCTTCCTGATTAACTCGGCCGGCATGGCATTGGCGATGCTGATGCAGGTTGCGCTGGCGAGGCTGCTCGGCGTCGACGGATACGGTATTTATGCGTTCGTGACGACTGTCGTCACATTCATGGTTTTTCCCGCCAAGCTTGGCTTTGATACGACGATCGTGAAGCTGGTCGCCGCTTACCGGGTCAAGGAAGAGTGGGGGCTGATCAAGGGACTGCTTCAGCGCAGCAATCAGATCGGGCTTGTGCTGTCTATTGTGCTGGCAATTGGCGGATTAATCTTCGTCGCTTTGAAGGGAGACGCGGCCGGTGATACGGCCAAAGCCATTACTTATGCCGCGGGCTTTGCATCGATTCCGCTGCTGACGCTCGCCACACTTCGGCAAAGCGCGCTGCAAGGGGTCAAAGATGTCGTATATGCGCAAATGCCGGAAAAAATATTGCGTCCGGTGCTGACGATTGCCTTTGTATTCGCAGCAGCAGCGCTTGGTGTTACGGCGGATGCCGGTCTTGCGATGATCTGCTTTGTCCTGGCTGTCATTGTCTCTTATATCGTTGGGGCTGTTGTTCTGAAGAAACGGATCGGCTCCCAGATGGAGGGAGTTGCTCCCGCCTACGAGACGCGAAGCTGGATGAGGCTGTCCGGCTCGATGATGGCCAATGCCGGAGTTTATCTCATTCTTGGGCAGCTGAACGTGTTGATGCTTGGTTTGATGGAGGGCGAGACGCAGTCCGGTATTTTCTCCGTTGCGGTCCGTCTTGCAACGCTTGTCGCGTTTATGCTCACCGCTGTTAACATGACGGCTTCGCCGCTCATATCCGAAACGTATGCAAAAGGCGACATGGATACGCTGCAAAAGGTGTGTACGTCGACCGGCAGGGTCGGATTCGTATTCGCCGCCGTAGTTGGTTTGTTTTTCTGCCTATTTGGTCATTGGACGCTGGGGCTGTTCGGCCCGGAATTTACGCAGGCTTATCCTGCGATGCTCATTCTTGTATTCGGGCAAGTATTCAACGCATACTGCGGCCAGAATGGTATCGTCGCTACGATGACCGGCGGGCAAAACGCGTTGACGAAGGTGCTCATTGTAGCTGCTATCGTTAATGCGGCGCTTAACGGCTTGCTTATTCCCTCCATGGGCATGACGGGCGGGGCGATTGCCGCTACCGCCTCCATGATGACATGGAACATCGGTGCGGTTCTGCTGGTTCGGCGCAAACCGGGCGTTCAGACGCTGGCTTGGGCGCCAGGACTTGGCCTTCGGAAGAAGGGCGCATCCGGCGACGCCAGAGAAGATCATGAATCGGGAGTGTAATGCAAATGACTCAAAAAATAAAAGTGCTGCATATCGTCGGAAAAATGCATCCGGGCGGGATCGAAACGCTGCTGATGAATGTGTACCGGAATATCGACCGGGAACGATACGAATTTCATTTTGCCGTCCAATCTCCCG
The DNA here is from genome assembly GCF_014641555.1 of Paenibacillus radicis (ex Gao et al. 2016). Lineage (GTDB taxonomy): Bacteria > Bacillota > Bacilli > Paenibacillales > Paenibacillaceae > Pristimantibacillus > Pristimantibacillus radicis. The sequence continues at coordinate 441,862 of NZ_BMHY01000003.1, read as the reverse complement.
AGCCGGCTTTCTACGACGATGAGATTCGGGCGCTGGGCGGGACGCTGTTCGTGCAGCCGCCGCCGAAAAACGGGATTGGTCCGTTTCGCAAGCAGCTGCTTGCGAACATGAAGAAGCATGGTCCTTATGATGCTGTTCATAGCCATGTATTTGGTTTTAGCGGCTATGTACTGAAGCTAGCGGCTCAGCTTGGCGTACCGGTGCGCATTAGTCATAGCCACAACACGAATGACAGCAAGTCATCTTCTCCAATCCGAACGCTTTATCGTGCTTATATGCGCAGCCTCATACGCAAGCACGCCACGTTGATGCTGGGCTGCTCCAGGGCCGCATGTGAATCGCTGTTCGGCAGCAGTTGCTGGAAGGATCAGCGGGTAGCCGTCTTCCCGAATGCGATATCGCTGGCGCCGTACGAGGCGCTGCCGGAAGACCGCTCGGAGCTGCGCCGCCGCTTCGGCGCGAATTCGGAAGGGCCGCTGCTCGGTCATATCGGCCGGTTCAGCCGGCAGAAGAACCATACGCTGCTGCTGGATTCCTTCGCCGCTTATTTGAAGAAGGAGCCGCAAGCGCAGCTGCTGCTCGTTGGCGACGGTCCGCTTCGCGGCGAGATGGAGCATAAGGCCGAAGAGCTTGGCATCGACAGGCAGGTAAGATTTCTCGGTCTGCGCAAGGATATCCCGGAGCTGCTCGGTGCACTTGATGGCTTTGTATTGCCGTCGCTATACGAAGGGCTTGGCATCGTGCTGATCGAGGCGCAAGCGGCGGGCATTCCTTGTCTCGTATCGGAAGAGGTGCCGCGCGAGGCCGATCTGGGTCTTGGCATGATTAGCCGCCTGCCTGCGGGAGATACGCCGCAGCGCTGGGCAAAGGGCTTTGAGGAGCTTGCAGCTGGCGGACAAGCTGCCGCGGCAAGTGCAGTAGGCGCTGCTGCTGGAGAATGGAGCGCGCGGGCTCATGCGCTTAGCGAGCGCGGCTACAACATTCAAGCCAGCGCAGCCAGACTGGAGCGGGTGTATGCGGGTTGAGCGAATCGACCTGCGTACGGTTACCGTCCTTGCCTATGCTCTGATGCTCGCCTTGACGGCGAGATGGGTATTTGCACTGGACGAGACGATTGCGATCGTCGTCTACAGCGGCTTGCTGCTGCCGGTATTCGCGCTGCTCCGCTGGCCGAATGCACCAGTGCTGCTGATGACCGGCTTTACCGCGATGCTGGTCGGCAAGCTCATCTATGGAGCGACCGTCGATCCGCTCGCCGGACCGGATGAAATTCATTATTTCGAGCAGGTGACGACGTTCCAGACGTTGAGCGATTATATGCCCTACGCGATGGAGCATATCCGAACGCAGTGGATGAATATCTCGGCAGTGCCGATATTCGGCCTCCTGTACATGCCGTTTTTCAAATGGCTGCAACTGGAGGATCCGATGGCGATTATCCTGCTGAATACGGTGCTGCTGCTGCTCATCGTCAATGCCGCTTACCGCATGAACGACAAGTGGTTCAAGTATGTGCTGCCGCCTTCGACGAAGCCGGAGCTTGACCCGGAGCAATCGCAGCGTACTTTTGCAGTCATCACCGTATTTGGCTTAATGGTCAGCCCTTCGTTGATGTACATGTCCTCGCTGTTTGCCAAGGATATTACCTGCGTGCTGCTCGGTCTGTACGGCGCGATACTCATGCTTCGCAAACAGTGGATCGTATTCGTGCTTGTCATGCTCTATGCGACCGGACTTCGGGATTACGCCATTATTTATACGATTAGCTTCTACTTGCTGTATGCACAGCGGCTGCGGGGAGCACTCATCATTATGATAGGCGCGGTAGGGCTGATTGTCCTGCAGGTTGGCCCGCTGGCGGTCATTAATGCCGGAATGCTGTCTGTCTTCTTGTTCATTAGTCCGAATCCTTCGAATCTCGGCAATTGGGAGCCGAAGCTGTTCCTTCGGACGCTGGAGGCACTGTTCATGGCCGCAATGCTGGCGATGTCCGTGTTCCATTATTTTAAATTCAAGGAGACGCGGCGCTTTTATCTGATGGCAGCAATCGTTATTTTCACCTATGCCTGTGTACTTGTCCTAGTCGGCTATGCAACGGTAACGGGAAGATCGCTAGATTATGGGCTCGGTACAATCGGTGACAATATGGTGCGTAAAAAGCTGCCTGTCGTTCCCGTGATCTATACGATAAGCGCCTATACGCTCGTATGGTGCCGCCATTCGTTCAGCATGAAACATCTGAAAATTCCGACAATACAGCGGAAAAACGCTAGTTCATCGAATGCAACAGGAGGAGATTATGATGCGGGGACGCGATAAATTCGGCAAATTCCGTCCGGTGCTGCGAGTAGTGGAGCTGCTGCTTCGGCCGCTTCCGCGCCCGCTGCTGCAATGGCTATGGGCGCTGAGCGACTGGCTTCCGGAGCTGGTCGGCGTTGCCTTCCGCTATTGTCTGCTGCGCAGGCTTGCCAAGCATTGCGGAGACAACGTGCTGATCGGACGGTCGGTGGAGCTCCGCTATCCGGAGCGGCTGTCCATTGGCTCCAATGTGAGCATTCATAAGCAATGCTACATCGATGCATACGGCGGAATGACAATCGAGGATGAAGTATCCATCGCGCATCAGTCGTCGCTCGTTTCCTTTCAGCATACATGGAGCGACGCTTCGCTTCCGATTCGCGACAACCCGGTAACGGGCTCGGCGATCACCATCAGACGGGACGTTTGGATCGGCTGCGGCGTGCGCGTTCTTGCCGGCGTTGAGATTGGGCCTCGCTCGGTCGTGGCGGCAGGAGCCGTTGTCAATAAATCAATCGGCCCAGGCGCCGTCGCTGCCGGCGTTCCGGCGCGAGTCGTGAAGCGGATTGAACTCGTTCCGCTCGACAATCCACAAGCAAATTCTAAATCAAATCATATAAGGAGGGAAAGTCATGAAGCTGCTTTGGGCACATGATCATACGTTTTATTTCAATGAATCTGGCAAGTTTTTCTCTGGCGGCAAGCTTCCTTATGCGGTATGGGAGAGGTACCTCGGTGTATTCGACCAGCTCACGATTGCCTGCCGCGGCAAAAAAACGCCGCTGGACGCTGACATGGCCGGCAAAACTTTGTCGAGCGGCGCGAACGTCGATTTTCTCGTCCTGCCTTCATTAAGCAATCCGGTAAATAAATTGACGAAGCGCGGCTATGTCGACCAGCTGCTGCGCGAGGCAATCGGCAAAGCCGATGCCGTGATCGCCCGGGTTCCGAGCGAGATCGGGGCGGAAGCCATCCGCGTTGCGCAAAGTATGGGCAAGCCATATGCGGTAGAGGTAGTGGCATGCGCATGGGACGGATTGTGGAACTACGGCAGCGTGCAGGGCAAGCTTTATGCGCCATTGGCGCTTGCTCAGACAAGAGCGCTGGTAAAGAGCGCACCTTATTCGCTCTACGTAACGGAGCAATTTTTGCAAAACCGCTATCCTTGCGCAAGCGGCATGACCGAATCCTGCTCGAACGTTGAAATTCCTGAGCCGGGCGATGAAGTGCTGACTCGCAGGCTGGAGCGGATTGCATCTTATAACGATTCGACGACGCTGACCATTGGCTTAATCGGCTCGTTGAACGGCCGGACGAAAGGGATCGACATCGCGCTGAAGGCGATTGCCAAAGCGAAGCCGCAGCTTCCGCGGGTCTGGTTCCGGGTGCTGGGTGACGGAGATGCCTCACGCTGGCAAGCGATGGCCGACAAGCTCGGCATCGGAAGTGCCGTCACCTTCGAAGGCATTCTGCCAAGCGGCGGAGCCGTATTCGAATGGCTCGACAACATTGATATCTACTTGCAGCCGAGCTATCAGGAAGGGCTGCCGCGGGCAACGATTGAAGCGATGAGCCGGGGTTGCCCGGTGCTGGGCTCAACGGCCGGGGGCATCCCTGAGCTGATTCATGAAAGCTGCCTGCACCGGCCGGGCCAAGTCGGCCAGCTGGCGGAACAGCTGAAGCGGGCCGCATCGGACCGCGCTTGGGTGAAGGAGCAGGCGGAGCGCAATTTCGGCAAATCACGCGGTTATACGAAGGTTCGGCTGGATGCGAAGCGTCAGGCATTCTGGCGTTCGTTCGGTGAATATGTACGCTCCGGCGGAGCGGTAAGAACAACCTATACCAATGAGAGGGTGGAGGCACTATGACGATTTTAGTAACCGGGGCTGCCGGATTTATCGGCTATCATCTATCCTCCCGCCTTTTGCGGGAAGGACAGCGCGTAATCGGCATCGACAACTTCAACGACTATTATGAGGTGCAGCTCAAGCGTGACCGATTCGCGCAGTTGCTGCCTGATCCGAATTTTACAGGTGTGGAGCTGGACATTGCCGATTACGACAAGCTGTTTGAGCTTGTTCGTACCGAAAAGGTAGAGGTAATCGTTCACTTGGCGGCGCAAGCCGGCGTGCGGTACAGCTTGACCAACCCATTTGCTTATCTGGAGACGAATCTGAAAGGCTTCGGACATGTGCTGGAGGCGTCCCGCCACGCGGGAATTAAACATCTAATCTATGCTTCGTCCAGCTCCGTGTATGGAGCGAATGAGAAAATGCCGTTCTCCGTGAGCGACAGTGTCGACCATCCGGTCAGCTTGTATGCCGCGACGAAAAAAGCGAATGAGCTCATGGCTCATACGTACAGCCATCTCTACGGCTTGCCGACGACGGGGCTGCGGTTTTTCACGGTATACGGACCTTGGGGCCGGCCGGATATGGCGTACTTCAGCTTTACGAAAAAGATCATGGCGGGCGAGCCGATCGATGTGTTTAACGAAGGCCGGATGCTGCGCGATTTCACTTATATCGACGACATTGTTGAGGGTATCTACCGGCTAATCGGCCATGTGCCGCAGCCTGACCCATCCTGGGATCGCAGCCGTCCGGACCCGTCCGGAAGCTATGCCCCTTACAAGGTTTACAACATCGGCAACAACAAGCCGGTTGAGCTTATGCATTTTATCCGTACGATCGAGAAATCATTGGGCCGCGAAGCGGTCATTCAATATAAGCCAATGCAGCCGGGCGATGTGCCTGCGACGTATGCGAACATCGATGGGCTGATGAAGGATGTCGGCTTCAAGCCGGATACGACGATTGAAGAAGGCATCGCCCGATTCGCCGAGTGGTATCGCGCTTATTATGGCGAGGCAAAGGAAGCGGAGCAGCTGGCAAAGGCGGCGAGCAAATGACGAAAGTAGCCCATATATGTACCTCTGGCATCAGCCACAAAATTATGGGCGACAAGCTTCGCTTGCTTCAGCAGCAGGCAGGCTATCAGGTGACCTTCATCTCGTCGCCGGAAGGGGCAGATGAGCAGGCGATGCAGGCTTACCCTTTCGAATGGAAGATGATTCCGATGGAGCGTTCAATTAAGCCCGTTGCCGATCTGCGCTCGATCTGGGCGATGTACCGGCTGTTCCGCAAGGATCGCTATGACATCGTGCATACGCATACGGCAAAAGCAGGCATTATCGGCCGTGTCGCAGCGATGCTGGCCCGGGTGCCGACGGTCATCCATACGAGTCATGGCTTGCCTTTCTATGAAGGGCAGCCGAAGCGGGCTTACCAGCTGTACCGGACGCTGGAGAAGGTTGGAGCCCTCTGCTGCCACGCGCTGGCTTCGCAAAATGCGGAGGATGCAGAGGTGCTTAAGCGCCTTGCCCCGTGGCGGCCGGTGTACATCGAAGGCAACGGCGTAGATAAAGAACGGCTGGAGAGACGGGCATTATCCGTAACGCCGGAAGTACTGGAGCAACTGCGCAGCAAGCATGGTATCGCCAAAGGCAAGCCGCTCTTGCTAATGGCTGCACGATTCGAATCGGTGAAGGATCATTTTCTGCTGATGGAAGCTTTGCTTGAATTGAAGCGGGCAGGCCAGCTTAACTGGGTGACGGTGCTTGCCGGCCAAGGGCCTCTGGAAGCTGCCGTGCACAGGTATGTGGAGAGCAACGGTATGGAGGAAGATGTGGTCTTCCTCGGCCAACAGCCTTCGATCGTGCCTTGGATTATAATGGCGGACGCCGTCTCGCTCACCTCAGAGAAGGAGGGCATCCCAAGATCGCTCATGGAAGCGATGGCGCTAGGCAAGCCCATTGTGGCAACCGATGTGCTTGGCACGAGAGAGCTTGTGGCACATGGCGAGACGGGGCTGCTCGTTCCTTATCGGGATGCGGCGATTTTGAGCGAATCATTGGCTAAGGTTATGGGAGACGCTTCAGTGCGAGAGCGCTTCGGAGAAGCGGGCCGCCAACGAATTGATGCAGAATTCACGGAAGCTCGCGTAGTCGAGAGGCTGCAGCGGCTGTACCGGGAGACGGCGCGCAGAGCTGCGCGGTCCCGCAAAGCCAGCGTGAGGCTGAGCGCTTTCGTGAAGCGGCTGTTTGACCTGGTGCTTAGTGTGCCGGCTGCGCTTCTGCTGCTGCCAGTTATGGCGGCTGTAGGTTTGGTGGTGCGGTTGAAGCTAGGGTCACCGGTACTGTTTAAGCAGCAGCGGCCGGGCAAATACGGCAATCCGTTCCATGTGCTGAAGTTCCGTACGATGCGGGACGCGGTCGATCGGAACGGCCAGCCGCTTCCTGACGAGGCACGTATGACGAAGGTTGGCCACTTGCTTCGCAAGCTGAGCCTGGACGAGCTGCCGCAGCTGTTCAATGTTATTCGCGGCGATATGAGCCTCGTTGGACCAAGACCGCTGCTGATGGAATATTTAACGCTGTACACCGAGGAGCAGGCTCGCCGTCATGACGTTCGGCCGGGCATTACCGGCTGGGCGCAGGTGAACGGCCGCAACACGGTGTCGTGGGAAGATAAATTTAAGCTGGATATCGAGTATGTGGTGAAGCAATCACTAGGTTTTGACCTGCGGATTCTGGTCAAGACGGTCGTGAAGGTGTTAAAGAGAGACGGTATTTCCCAGCAGGGGCAAGCAACCGTCCATAAATTTACCGGCAGCCGGGAAATGGGGAATGCGTCATGAATTACCGGGACAGCCTTTACGGCGGGACGGAGCTGGAGCCGCCGGTCCGGCGTCCGCTCATCGTCGTCGGCATTGGCGGCCATGGCCGCGTGCTGATGGATATCGCACGGGTATCGCCTTCCTACCGGCTGGCTGCTGTGCTGGATGACCGGTTCGCGGCGGTGGAGCTGCGCGGCGGGCTGCCTTACGGCCCGATTAGTGAGCTGCACAATTTTCTAGCCGATGAGCCGGAGATGCATGTTGTCATCGGCATCGGCGACAACCGGACGCGCCGTGCTATTGCGGAACGGCTGGCGCTGCCGGAAGCGGCATACGCCGTGCTGGTCCATCCGGCGGCTTGTGTGGCCGAGGATGCCCGGCTTGGTCTTGGCACCGTCGTGATGCCAGGTGCCGTGATCGGTCCTGGCGCTGTAATCGGCGCGCATGCCATAGTGAACTCCGGCGCAGTTGTCGACCATGATGCGATCGTAGGCGCATTCGCCCACGTATCGCCGAATGCGACGATGGCTGGAGCGGCTGTTGCAGAAGAGGGTGCCCATGTTGGCAGCGGTGCGGTGCTTATCCCGAGCGTACGGGTCGGAAGCTGGTCTGTTCTTGGTGCAGGCGGCATTGCTGTCCGCGATGTGCCCGACGGCGTGACCGCTGTCGGCGTGCCGGCGAAAGCGATTCGATGAGTCGTGAATGCCGGAAACGGACGGATAACAAGCTGGAACAAGCAGGTAATTAATATTTAACCCTATATATGGAATGCGAAACGCGCGCTGCCGCCACAATAGCGGCGGACAGCCGTTTACGCCTGCAAACGAAAAGGAGCTGCTTCGACGTGGATCAACGGATATTATTATCCCCCCCTCATATGGGGTCGCTGGAACGCGAATATGTGGAGGAAGCGTTCCGCACCAATTGGATCGCGCCGCTTGGTCCCAATGTGGATCAATTTGAGCGTGAGCTGGCCGAACATGTTGGTTCGCGAGGCGCTGTGGCGCTGTCATCGGGTACAGCGGCTATTCATATGGCGCTTCGGCTGCTCGGAGTGGAAAGAGGCGATCGCGTTTTCGTATCGACGTTGACCTTCATTGCCAGCGTCAACCCGATTCTATATGAAGGCGGCGAGCCGGTATTCATCGACTCCGATCGCGACAGCTGGAATATGTCGCCGGCCGCTTTGCAGCGTGCGTTCGAGGATGCGCAGCGTATCGGCCGTTTGCCAAAAGCGGTCATCGTTGTGAACCTTTACGGCCAAAGCGCCGACATGGATGCGATCAATGAAATTTGCAGCCGCTATGACATTCCGGTCATCGAAGATGCTGCCGAGTCCCTTGGCGCTACTTACAAGGGTCGGGCAAGCGGCACGTTGAGCAAGTTTGGCATTTACTCATTCAACGGCAACAAGATCATTACGACATCCGGAGGCGGCATGCTCGTATCCGACGATCTGGAGGCGCTGGGCAAAGCCCGTTTTTATGCCACGCAGGCGCGGGAGCAGGCGCTGCATTACGAACATACCGAGGTTGGCTTCAACTATCGGATGAGTAATATTTTAGCTGGCGTTGGCCGAGGTCAGCTCAAGGTGCTGGAGGAACGGGTGAATGCCCGCCGCGCCGTATTTGAACGGTATGCGCATGCACTCACGAAATTTGACGGTGTGGAAATGATGCCGGAGGCGGATTTCGGCCGGGCGAACCGCTGGCTGACGACTTTGACGCTTAAGCCCGATGTGACGGGTTTGACGCCAACAGAACTCATCGAACGTTTGTCGAAGGCCAACATCGAAGCGCGTCCGGTATGGAAGCCGATGCATATGCAGCCATTGCTGCAGCAATACGCTTACTACCCGCATCAGGATGGGGAGAGCGTCTCAGAAAGCTTGTTCCAGCAAGGTTTATGCCTGCCTTCCGGCTCCAGTCTTACGATTGCGGAGCAGGATCGGGTCATTGAAGTGATACAAGAAAGCTTATACCAAACGACTAGGAGGATGTCTCATGAAAGTGCGTAAAGCGATTATTCCAGCCGCGGGTCTCGGTACCCGGTTTTTGCCGGCAACGAAAGCCCAACCGAAGGAAATGCTTCCGATTGTAGACAAGCCGACAATTCAATACATCATCGAGGAAGCAATCGCTTCCGGCATCGAGGACATTCTCATCGTCAGCGGCCGCGGCAAGCGGGCAATCGAAGACCATTTTGACAAAACGTTTGAGCTCGAAGACATGCTGGCCAAAAAAGGGAAAACGAAGGAGCTTGACCAGATTCGTCACATTTCCGAAATGGCCAATATCCATTACATCCGGCAAAAAGAGCCAAAAGGTCTCGGCCACGCGATCTGGTGTGCCCGCAGCTTTGTAGGCGACGAGCCTTTTGCGGTGCTGCTTGGCGACGATATCGTGCAATCGGAAGAGCCGTGCCTCAGTCAGCTGATTCGCGTCTATAACCGTTATTCGTCCTCGGTCGTTGGCGTTCAACGCGTGAGCGATGACGATGTGTCCAAATACGGCATCATCGCACCGCGCGGCTCCTCGATTGAGCCTTCAGTATTTTTCCTGGATGGCCTTGTGGAGAAGCCTTCTCGTAAAGCAGCGCCTTCGAATTATGCGATCATGGGCCGTTACGTGCTGACACCGGAAATCTTCGATATTTTGGAGCATCAAGCGCCGGGAGCAGGCAATGAAATTCAATTGACGGACGCGATCAAGAAGCTGAATGATTTGCGTAATGTGCTCGCCTACAACTTTGATGGCGTGCGTTATGATGTCGGCGACAAGTTTGGTTTTATTAAAGCGACGCTCGATTTCGCCCTGCAGCGTGAAGATTTGCAAGCGGATGTGCTCAATTATGTGCAGAACGTCTACGAGAAACATTTTCCCATTCTAAATAAGGTGGCGAAATAGATGAAGAAAATAACAGTAATCGGAACAGGTTATGTCGGGCTCGTATCGGGTGCTTGTTTTGCAGAAATCGGCAACCGGGTTATCTGCTGCGATGTCGATCAGCGCAAAATCGATTTGCTTAACCGGAACGAGATTCCGATCTATGAGCCGGGCCTGCAGGAAATGGTAACCCGCAACAAGGAGCAAGGAAGGCTGCTGTTTACGACCGAGGTCGGCGAGGCGATCGAAGCTTCGGATATCGTATATATTGCGGTAGGCACGCCGATGTCGGAGACAGGTGAAGCGGATATGCGTTACGTCATGTCGGCAGCTCGCAAAATCGGCGAGCATCTAAATGGGCATAAAATCATCGTCAACAAAAGCACCGTGCCTGTCGGAACGGGCGAGCTTGTACGCGAGGTTGTACAGGCGAATAAGAAATATCCGTGGATTGGCTTCGATATCGTCTCTAATCCGGAATTTCTGCGCGAGGGCTCAGCACTTTCTGACTGCATGAACATGGACCGTGCCATTATCGGTTCGGATAATCCGGAGGCGGCTTCCGTTATCGAGGAGCTTCACGCGCCGTTCAAGACGAAAGTGTTCAAGACGGATCTGGAGAGCGCCGAGATGATCAAATACGCGGCCAATACTTTTCTGGCTACGAAAATATCGTTCATTAACGCGATCGCGAACATTTGCGAAAAGGTAGGCGCCGACGTGGAGGACGTAGCGGCAGGTATGGGCTTGGATAGCCGAATCGGCGGAAAATTCTTGCAAGCCGGTATTGGCTATGGCGGCTCTTGCTTCCCTAAGGATACGTATGCTCTGGCTCATATCGCGGATAAAGCGGGCTATGAGTTTGAATTACTGAAATCGGTCATTCGTACGAACCAGAAGCAGCGTTTTGTCATTATGGACAAGCTGCGGGAAGCGCTCGGCGGCTTGGCTGGCAAGCAGGTTGCCGTGCTTGGTCTTGCGTTTAAGCCGAATACGGATGATATGCGGGAAGCGCCTTCGCTGTCCATCATTCCGGAGTTGCTGAAGCTTGGCGCTACGGTGCGGGCGTATGATCCGATTGCAGCGGAAGCGGCTTCGAAGCTGCTTCCAGGCGATGTGCAGTATGCAGCGTCGGCGGAGCAGGCGGTTGCGGGCAGCGATGCTTGCGTTATTTTGACCGAGTGGGCGGATGTCGTATCGATGGATCTGGCTCAAATTCGTGAAAGCATGAAAGTGCCAGTCGTTATCGACGGACGCAACTGCTTTGATACTGCAGAAATGGAGCGTCGCGGCTTTATCTATTACTCCATCGGACGCAGACCGGTCAACCGGCTTCAGGAAGGACGGAAATCGGTCAATTTGTAGCGGGAAACGATCCGGGAGAGGGGGTGAATCATTCGTTGACGGCGCGCGTCGCCGTTTTGGCCGTTAGGCTGGCGACTGGTGAAGTCGTGCTGACGGAGTCTAGCCGGCAGTGCGCGCGCCGCTGAAATCGGATTGATGAACCGTTATAAGTTTTGAGAGGAGAGAAGTCAATGAGAAGGAATTTTCGCGTATTGGCCATGACGCTGATCGTAGCTTTGATGGTGCCGGCGATTGCTGCTAACGCATCCGCTGCATCCAAAGTTTCGTTCGGCGGTCAAACCGCACCTGGGTTTTCTCTGGGTTCCAATTCGAATTCCTCGAATTCGAATAGCTCGTTCAAAGGGTTCGACAACCAGTTGTTGAACAAAATTTTGGACAAGCTCAAATCGGATCTGGAGAAAAACGTAGGAAACGGAAAAGGCAACGGCAACGGAAATGGCAATGGTAATGGCCATGGAAACGGGAACGGCAACAACGGCAATAATGGCAACAATGGCAACAATGGGAACAACGGTAACGGTGGCAACAACGGCAACAACGGCAACAACGGAAACAATGGTAACAACGGCAACAACGGAAACAACGGTAACAATGGCAATAATGGTAACAACGGTAACGGTGGCGCTGCGGAGATCGAGAAGGCGGTTCAGAAGATCTACAATGACACGTCTGCAAAGATGTTCCAATTGCGCAATACTTGCCAAGCTGAGCTGACGGGTTATGCAGTAGAGTTTACGACGCTGACCTCGACTCATGCCAAGACTGAATTGTACAAAGTTGCGACTTCCGCATTTAGCGGCTGCACGGGACAATATGCCACTGTCTTCAACGCAGCAGGCAATTCAATTGCAGAAGCCGGCGGCAATCCAGTAATCCTGGAACCAATTCAAACACGTTACGAGCAAGAGATCGTTGCGGGCCGCGCACAGCTTAACGCAATTGTCGGCAAATAATTTATACTTACACAAGCATTTGGCTGCAAAAGGGCCCCGGTATCTGCCGGGGTTCTTTTGGCGTTGATGGCGTTTTTTGGTGTTCCCGCAGGGTCACACCTCCTAACGTTGCACTGGGTGAAAAACTTCGCTATTACGTCGATTATTGCTCTATTTGCAAGCCGTAATCGTTGAAAAAGTAACCTAAGGTCTATTTCTTCACACCAGCGGAAATTGATTTCCGTATAGAGAAAAAACTGCACTTATTGGGTCAAAAAGCCCCGAATTCGCGCAAACTGGCTGAAATTAAAGAAAAAAGGTTAGTTAACAGCGAAAAAAGTTGCATTAGCGGGTTGGAGGTACACGAGCATAATGAGCTAGGGTAGCGATAATGTGGTGTCTGGCAAAAAAACTTCGCTATTACGTCGATTATTGCTCTATTTGCACGCCGTAATCGTTGAAAAAGTAACCTAAGGTCTATTTCTTCACCCCAGCGGAAATTGATTTCCGTATAGAGAAAAACTGCACTTATTGGGGTAAAAAGCCCTGAATTCGCTCAAATAGGCTGAAATTAAAGAAAAAAGGTTAGTTAACAGCGAAAAAAGCTGCATTAGCGGGTTGGAGGTACACGAGCGTAATGAGCTAGGTTAGCGATTACGAAGGTTTAGCCAGCTGCGTGATAGGTGAGCAGAGTTTGCAGCAGGAAAGCTGACAATTCAGCGGGGCGAATAGTTAAACCTGACGGATTAAACCGGTTTTTACGATTTTCACTAGGGAGCAAACTTCACGTTTGCGTTCCGCCCTTACCTCGTGCTTATAGCTGAGTGAAACAATCAAATATGTGATTTTATCGCTCAAAACAAGCAATTAACCAGTAATAATTCCAGCATCAGCCACATATTACTACACCGTATAACAACTATATTTTACGTTATATTATCTCACATAGATAATTAACCAACTAAAGTGAAGCGCATACATACCATAAAGACAACGCTTACAAATTATTATTTTATGTATTGACATTTTTTGAAAGCGGATATATGATTGTTTTCAGTCGAATACGTAAGAAAACATGACGTGTTACCGCAAGGGCATGAGTTATGTAAGCAGCATTATGCTTATATCGCTCATGCCCTTTTTTGCGTGCTCGTAAGAGCCTCGACACGACATGATATCGTTACGGAAATCGATCACATTACGAAAAACAGGATAAAGGGGAGACTTGCGCATGTTGAAAAAAGGACTCATGGTTTGCGCTGTATTGCTGCTCGCTTTGACGGCTGCCTGCGGAGGCGGAAACAGCGGGAATAACGGCAACAAGCCGACGAATGCTCCGGAACCGACGACCGATAATAGCAGCACGACGGAACCTGCTGCTCCAGCCGGATTAAAGGGCAATTTCGAGATTCAATACTTTGTCGGCGGCTATGGCGACGCATGGTGGAAGGAAGTCATCGAAGAATTCCAGAAAGCAAATCCCGATCTGAAAATCAAACAATCCGCTGGACCTGAAATTAACGATCAAATGAAACCGCGCTGGATTCAAGGCAACCCGCCGGATGTCGTATACATCGATGGTAAAGGCTCCAATGAACGTCAAATGATCGACGACGGCCAGCTTCTGGATTTGACGGATTTCCTTGCTTCGGCAACGAACCCGGATGGCGACAAAGTGAGCGACATCCTCATTTCCCAACCGACTGCATATGACGGCGGCAAAAACTTCACACTTCCGCTCGTATTCGGATCATGGGGCATTTTCTACGACAAAGCGCTCTTCAAGGAAAAAGGCTGGGCGGTTCCAACCGACTGGGCTAGCTTCCTGGCTGTAAGCGAACAAATCAAAGGCGCTGGAACCAGCCCGCTCATTCATACAGGCGTATATCCTTACTACATCAACGGCGGTCTGATCGACTCGGCTATGGTGGCAGCGAATGGCGGCGACGGTTCGATTCTGACGAAGCAAGCGGCGCTTGAAGCAGGCAGCTTCTCTTCGGACGCTGTGAAAACCGCACTGAACCAAATCGTCGAGCTGCGCGACAAAGGCTTTATCGACAAAGGCGCGGTATCGCTGAACCATACGGACTCGCAATCGCAATGGCTGCAGCATAAAGCGGCATTCATCCCTAACGGTCTCTGGCTGGAAAATGAAATGAAAAAAGATATTCCTGCCGGCTTTGATTTCGGCTTCATTCCTTCGGTCGCTCAAGCGGCAGGCGCGAACAGCATCGTTATTCCATACACGAATACGATCGCAATCGCGAAGGATGCGAAAAACCCGGATGCAGCAAAAGCATTCCTGCAATTCGTCTTCACGAAGCAGCATGCTGTCCGCTGGGCAGAGCTGACAGGCGCAATCATGAACGTCAAAGCGGATCTCGATTCTTCTTCCGCAGGCAGTGTCGTGAAGGATGCAATGAAGTTCTTTAACTCAGATAAAACAACAGTTGCTCCTGTAGCTGTCCTGAACGCTGATGTTGAGAAAGCGAAACAAGACGCAACGCTGGCTCTGACGGTAGGCAAAATTCAGCCGGAAGAATGGATGAAACGTCTCGAGGACGCAGCGGCAAAAGCTAGAAAATAGCCTGCTAATAATTAACCCGCTAATTATTTTTCGCAATATTTTTTCATCATAACAACCGCCAACCAGACCGCCAACGAGGAAAAGCCGGGCTGCCCGGTCTGATCCTTGCTGGTGGTTCTGGTTTTAAAAAAGTACAAGAGGAGTTGGCCGGCTGGCCGGCTTGAAGGAAGGTGACGGTCTTGTCGCAACGGGCAAAACGCAAGTTTTTCATTGCCGCATTTATTATTCCGACGTTGGTTTTCTTCTGCGTCTTTACGCTTTATCCGATATTTCGCGGCATTTATATTTCATTCTATGACTGGTCTGGAAGCGCGAAAAATATGGATTTCATCGGACTCGATAATTTCCGCGAGCTGTTGAAGGACCCCATTATATGGACCGCTATTAAAAATGACTATTTTCTTGTGGTTGGCAAAGTGATCGGCATTCTGCTTCTGGCGACGCTTTTTGCGATTGCCATTACGAGATTGAATATAAGAGGCTCGTCATTTTATCGGGTGATTTTCTTTATTCCGAACATTATTTCGGTCGTCGTCATCGGGGTTCTGTGGCGCTACGTCTACAATCCGAATATGGGCTTTATTAACTCATTTCTTACTCTATTCAAGGGTGAACAAGTGCAGACGGCATGGCTGGGGCAGGAAAATACAGCGATGTGGTCGCTTCTGTGGCCGTCGATTTGGGCGGGTATCGGCTTCTACATGATTTTGCTGATTGCTGCCATTCTCAGTATTCCGTCGGAGCTGTACGAGGCGGCTGATCTGGACGGCGCTTCGCAAGGCAGACAGTTCTGGAGCGTGACGGTTCCGCTCATCTGGGAGCAAATGAAGGTTAGTATTCTGCATATCGTTATGACGACTTTGAATGGTTCCTTCATTATCGTCTGGATTATGACCGAGGGCGGGCCGGATAATTCAACACAGGTTATGGGCTCCTATCTGTATCAGATGGGCTTCCGTCAATATCATATGGGTTATGCCGCAGCCATTGGCGTCCTCATTCTGATTCTGTCGTTCATTACGACAGTTGTGCTGCAACGCCTGCTTCGCAGGGAAACGATTGAATTGGCCTAATAAGAGTGAAGGTTACTAGGCTTTAAATTGCGAAGCAGGTTTTGCTGAGCTTAACGTTTAGGGGTGATCAAGTGTCTGCGACGAAACAACATCCATTTTATAAAATGCTAACCGTCCTTGTGCTCGTTTTCTGGACTGTTGCTGTTCTTTACCCGCTCATCTGGACGCTGCTCGGGGCGCTGAAGGATAATCAGCAGTTTATGCTGGGCAAGCCGTGGGCGCTGCCGAAATTTCCGCTCTTATGGTCGAACTTTACCTACGTCTGGGAAACGTACGGATTCGGCAGCTACTTCTTGAATTCGACGATCGTGACGGGCGCCAGTACGTTGATTTCGCTGCTTCTGGCGGCGACGTCAGCCTACATTTTGGCCAGATTCGCCTTTAAGGGCAGCGGTGCGCTGTACAATCTGTACTTGTCGGCCATGATGATTCCGATGATTTTGGGCCTTATCCCGCTTTTCTTCCTATTAAATGATCTTCACCTCATTAATAAGCTGTTTGGCCTTATCGTCGTGTATACGGCGAGCGCTTTGCCCTTTGGTATCTTTGTACTCGTCGGCTTCTTCAAGACGCTGCCTAAGGAGCTGGAAGAGGCGGCGTCTATCGATGGCGCGGGCTACAGCCGAACGTTCTTTACCGTCATGCTGCCGCTGGCCAAGTCTGGCCTAGTCTCAGTAGGCATTATGAACGCGCTCAATATTTGGAACGAGTACATTATGGGGACCGTCTTCATCAACGATCCAAGCCAATATACGCTGCCAGTCGGTATTGCGATTATGCAATCAGAGATGCAATACCGCACGGAATGGGGGCCGCTGTTCGCGGGGCTGCTGCTGTCGATGATTCCGGTTATTATCATCTACATTGTGTTCCAGCGTCAGATTGCCGAGGGTGTAACGGCGGGTGCAGTGAAATAGGTGGATGGGTAAATAAGAGTGCCGTCGTTACCCCTTTTAGGGGCTATGACGGCGCTTTTTGCTGTAAAAAACAGGTGAGGGGAAGTGCAAAATATGCTACAGATGATACATTTCAATAGTGTGTTTTTCGGGTGAGGTATGAACAAAAGTTGCTCGAAAAGAAGTTAATGAAATGTAGTTGCATTTCGGAGATTAAAGTCAACAAAAAGAAGTTATAGGTTTACTTTTTTTGTTTTTATGTAGTATAATTAAATTAAAATATAGAAATGATGATCTGGGGGTGGAAAAATTGTTAAGCCGTTTAGGGTTGAATGATACTAAAGCGGAATTATTGGTCAGGTCTTTTACGCAAGAGACGGCGAGTGTTTTGAATGATATTAAAAAGGAATATGGTTTGGATACCGGAAACTTCAGAAATGGTGGTTCTTGGGATAAGCGGTTTGGTCGTATTAAAGATGTAGCTCTTCAAAATGATTTAGTTGTGCTTACTAGGAGCAGAGGTATTTGGGCCTTTGTTTGTGTTTTGGATATAGCTTCTGGTAGCTTGTATATTTTCTCAAAGGAAAAGAACTTAGATGTTGTAATAAAGAATTTTGGGAAGAAGAGTATACACTACTTTCATGCATTTGTGTCATTAAATAGCGGTCCCTTAGAATTCTCCAACCAACAAATGACGTTATTCGATTCATTGACTGACGATTATGAGAATAAAAGGCTGTTAGAAGTACAGAAGATATTAGGTGAAGAGTATCCTCTGGTCAAGCAGGTAGTATTCGTGGTTGGTCAGGAAATCAATAAAAAAATTGTTGGTGTTGAGGCCCGTCTATTTAATCGATATTTTGAATTAATTGATAAAGTGGATTGGACGGCGTATGTTTCTAAAGATGAATATAGCGACGTAGCTGTTCTGAATGAGGACGTAGAAGAGAGTATGGGTGTTATACCTAAAATCAAACCTTTGGTTAAAATGCGAAAAGAGAGAATTGTAAAAGAGAAGCTTCTTGAAGAGAAAAAAGAGGAAGATAACGGGTAACATTCCTCTCGATATAAGGAGGAATTTTGAATGTTTCAACGACAATTTAACGGAGCGAGACTAAGAGAGGGAAGAATATATCGCGGCCTTACTATTACTGATCTAGCCAATGAACTTGTTGTTAGTAAACAGATGATTTCCAAGTACGAAAATAACAAGGCTATTCCAAACCTAGACTCGTTACTGCATATAACTAATATTTTGAAGTTTCCTAGAGAGTACTTTTATGAAACATCAGTTGAAGTGAAAACGGGAAGCACATACTTTCGTTCATTGTTAACTACCGGAAAGAAAGAGAGAGAGATGCAGTACGATCGGGTGAAGTACTTAACGATTATTCGTGCGTTGCTTGAGGAGTACGTTGATTTCCCAGAGCTTGATGTTCCAGACTTCTCTGAACGGGATATTGAAAGTGTTGAAGAAATTGCCCATCAAGTCAGAATGGCTTGGTCGCTTAGCGATAAGCCGATTAAGGATATTATATACTTGCTTGAAACTAAGGGTTTTGTTGTCTCTTCATTGAAGTTAGATAATAAGATGATTGATGCTTTTGGTTCTCAACATGAAATACAGGGAAAGTTGTACTACTCTATAGTTTTAGGTAATGATAAACGTTCTTTTTACAGACGTCAGTTTGACGTTGCTCATGAGTTAGGTCATAAGGTTTTACATGATCCATATCTAAATATAGAAGACTTAAGTAAAGAAGAATTTAAACAAATTGAGCAAGAAGCGAATGATTTTGCCGCAGCATTTTTACTGCCTAAAGAAAGTTTTCTTAGGGATGTATCCATTCATCCTAGCGATTTAAACTACTATAAATTGCTTAAGAAAAAGTGGTGTGTATCTATTGGGGCGATGGTGATGCGAGCCTATAAATTAGGAGCAATCAATGAAGGAACATACCAGTATATGCAACGTTCTCTGAGCCAAAAGGGTTGGAGAACAAAAGAGCCACTAGATGATCTAAAAGATTTGAAAGATCCTGTTTCGATGAAGCAAGCTATTGAATTGTTAATTGAGAATGATTATATCAGCGGTGAAGGGTTTATGCAGAAATTATCGCAGCATTACGGTTTAAGTTTGTTGCGGGAAGAAGTTGAAGAATTATTAGGATTGGAAGAAGGTTATCTGAGGACAGAAATCGCATATACAGGTAACATAGTGAGTATTAAGGATAAATTAGAATCAAGATCTAAAGACAAAACTAGTTAGTTTTGATTTTTACAAAGGTGCCCTTAAAAATGGCCCTTTTTTTGTTTTTCTTTATTGTCGATTTATCTTTCGCTCTATAATAATCTAACCTAAACAAGAAGATATCTTCACTTTATCAGTAAAGGTAGATAAGGTCATCAGCAAGTACCAAAGCAAAGAGCTTTTTTGGACTGAGGGTTTATTTTATGCAAAATTTTTAGATGAGAAGAAAGAGGGGCACAGCCACGATTCTCTGTAAAATCAGTGAATAAAAACAAGAACTATTCAATTGAAGATTTTTATACTATTAGACGGATGGTTGTAAGAATGCAAAAAGAAAGAAAAAATATGAGGTTAAAAGTAGTTTTAACAAGACACCATTGGTGCTTGGCAATATTAATGATAACTATGTACAGTGGACAATGGAGCGATTGATAGAAATGTGTACAACGGTTACCGATACTCACCTGCTATCGACAGGATTGTCATAAGGGAGAAGGGCCTCTTAACGAAAAGGGCCCTTACTCCGAACATATCACCAAATGCTTCGAGTTTTATAGAATAAAAATGTTAGCCTCCAGCCGGAGCTTGCTGCTGCATGGCAGGCTTCTCCTTGGGACGGCCAAAGCCGCCTGGGCCTAGGAATAGCTTGCTCAAAAGCTGCGATTGCGACATAAGCCAAGCGATGCCTAGCGGGATGATGACGCCGACGGCGGTAAAGACAAGTGTGCCGTATTTTAAGCCTAAGCCGAACTCCAACACGATATTGATCGGCACATGCAGATACATAATCGCAATGGTGACGGTACCGAGAAATGCCAGCACATTGGAGGCCTTGTATCGGGAGAGCCAGTAACAGAGCTGGAGCACGACAAGTACGCAGGCGACAGGCACGATGAAATCGAGTACCGGCTGATTATACAGCTTGGCTTTCATGTCGATGCGGAGCTGCCACAGCCCCCCGATATTCAGTCCGGCTGCAATAAACCAGATCATCAGCGACGGAATAAAGGCGGTGCCGCGTTCCAGCAGGCCGGGCAGTATCGTTTTACCAGCATAGCCGAGGAAAAAGAACACGATGGCCATTAAAGCCACATCGGCATTCCAAGGAATGTCCCATTTCGCCATCGGCGACATGCTGACCACATGGGCGGCCGCGTAGCAGACCGCGACGGCGATTGCTGCCGTCTTGAGGCTGAAACGGGATAAATAGCCCATCAGCAAATGGACGACGAGCAGGCAGGTTATAAACCAAAAGACGCCATACCATCCTCCCAAAACCGTTCCGCCATATGCCAATAGAAGCAAGTCGTGAGGAATCGACATAGGGTCCCTGAGCCTCACAGCAACAAGGAGCGCGATACAGATGCCGTAAGCGCAATACGGAATCATGAAGAACTTGATTCTTCGCCAAGCCCAATGCCAATAGGTTCCGGCAGGTACCTCCTTGAACAGCAGTCCGCTCACCAAAAAGAACAGCGGCATGCGGAACCAGCCCAGATAGTGATTGATGACATCGTTGCCGGCATGTCCCATCACGACAAGAATGATGCTGAGGCCGCGCGCGACATCAATCCATTTTTTGCGTTCCTTCACAAATTCCCTCCATCCTAATTGTAAAATTTCCCTTCTCCTTAACGATAATCAATTCGAAAAAGCTCGAACATAGGCGAATACGTTCAAATCTATAGGACTTGTGATTGAAAGCTATTTTCATGGATATTTATTCCAATAAATACTAAAATCATAAATAGTAGTAAAGGAGGAGGTAGCCGCCTATGCGACTTGGAAAATGATAGAACTATCTCCAATACCGTATTGGCAGTAAGGTCAAAGATGCCTGAGCAGGCTGTTTTGGCCTTTTTGTGATGTGCGTTGCACGCTTAAGTGAATGCAAGGCATCAAAGGGAGCCATACTGATGCAAGATATTAAAGGAGGCTTGCCGCAATGCGATTGGATTGTGCAATTATCGGAGGAGGTCCGGCTGGCCTGAATGCCGCTCTGGTACTGGGAAGAGCACGGAGAAAGATCATGCTATTTGATGAAAATAAGGCCAGAAATGCGGTTACTCGCGAATCACATGGATTTATTACGAGAGACGGCGTGAAGCCGGCTGAATTTCGGGCATTGGCGCATCAAGAGTTGAGCAAATATCCGTCTATTACGATAACACCGGTCAAGGTGACAACCATTGAAAAACAGGGCGAGAATTGTTTTGTCGTGACTACGGAGGCTGGAGAACGTTACGAAGCGCGTACCGTTATTCTGGCAACGGGTCTTAAGGAGCAGCTTCCGGCGATTCCCGGAATAGCAGATTATTACGGCCGTTCCTTGTTCAGTTGTCCGTATTGCGACGGCTGGGAGCTGAGGGATCAGCCGCTTGTCATTATTACGGATACGGCGGAACACGCTTTTCATATGGGAATGACGGTCTATCAATGGAGCCGGGATCTCATGATCTGCATGAATGGCGGTGAAAAACTTGAAGTCGAGCAGGCGGAGAAGCTGCGGTCGAAAGGGATACAAGTGTTTGAGCAGCGGATCAAAGGGTTGACGGGCAGCGAGGGGAGACTGGCTTGCGTCATTCTTGAGGACGGTGTTGAGCTGAAACGAAGCGGGGGCTTCGTTACGTCGACATGGGCGCACACACTACCTTTTGCTGATATGCTAGGCTGCGAGCTGAATGAGCATGGCGGCATTGCCGCCGATGACTTTGGGCGGACGAATATCGACGGCTTGTATGCCGCAGGCGATGCGTCCGTCATTATACCGGCCCAGCTTATTGCAGCAGCCGCAGGGGGGAGCAGAGCTGCGATGGGCGTGAATACGGAACTAATGCACGCCGATTTTTAATCCTTCCCGTCTTGGACGGCTTTCGGTATAATGGCAACATTCGCGAAACGAAGCGCAAACGAAGTAAGTTTTGCTTCGCAAAACTAAGCGTATGCTTACGAAGTAGTTTTACTACGTAAAACTTTTAGGAGGATTCAAGTGTCGCCGAGAAATGTTGAGAAAGACCAGTTGCTGAGAGAAACAAGACGGGAGCACATTCTGGATTGTGCGCTCCAAGTCATTGCAAAACAAGGGATTGATTCCGCTAATGTGAAGGATATCGCCAAGGAAGCGGGACTGAGCGTCGGCAATGTGTACAATTATTTCAATTCCAAGGATGACATATTTAGCGCGGTGCTGCAGCGGGGGCAGATTAATTATGGCCGCAAAATTTCGGATCATGCGTTGCTTGAGCTGGATGCCCGTGACAAACTGCATGAGATTTGCGAGAGCTGGATTGCGACACCGGAAAACTGGGCGTTCACGATCATGCTGCAAAGTATTCGCACCAATGAGACGGTTAATCCCGAGCTGCGGGAAGCCGCTACTCGAAGATTTACGGCCAATCTGGAGCCGATGGCTGAAATTATGCGGCAAGGGCAAGAAGCGGGCGTTATTGTAGAGGGCGACCCGAAGCAGCTTGCATTCTATTTTGTCAGCTTGATCCAAGGTTTGACGCTGCAATTGGCGCCTGGTTATGAAATTCCGGTAAGCATTCAAGCGAAAACGATCGTGCGGTTATTCAGCCAGCCTGAAAATAGCCGAAAAAAATAGTTTGACAATTGATTCCGGCAATTGCTATTATTACGATTAACAAAACGAACCGCGGTTCAGTTTGTAAGTGGAGCGGATGGAAAATTGAATATCGTCAAATCGACCAGACAACTGGAGATTGACCCGGCAATAAAGCTTGTAGCGATACAGGCGTCTATTTTCCGTGGCATCTCTTTTTTTTATACCTAAAACCAAGTAATCAGGTAAGTTTTGTAAAAATAGAGAGGAGGAGGTTCGATGGCAGCCGACACGCTCGTAATTGAACGGTTGAACCGAACTTTCACATCCCCTGCAGGGGATGTTACGGCATTGAGCAATATTGCGCTGAAGGTGAAGAAAGGCGAGTTAATCACGCTAATCGGTCCAAGTGGCTGCGGCAAGAGCACGCTGCTCAAAATTGTGGCGGGGCTCGACTCCGACTACAGCGGAACCGTGCTTCTGAATGATAAGCCCATTGAAGGGCCAAGCATCGAGAAAGGCTTTATTTTTCAAGAGCCGCGTTTGTTTCCGTGGTTGACTGTGGAGAAGAACATTGCCGGCAACTTATCGCTCAAAGATTCGAAGGTTCGGGCCAGAGTCGATGAGCTCATTGCACTGGTTAGGCTGAAGGGGTTCGAGAAGTCTTACCCGCGTGAGCTATCGGGAGGGATGGCGCAGCGGGTGTCGATTGCAAGGGCACTGCTGCGGAATCCGGAGGTGCTGCTGCTCGATGAGCCTTTTGGGGCGCTGGATGCTTTTACCCGGGCGCATCTGCAAGAGGTGCTTCTCGATATCTGGCAGAAGAACCGGACGACGATGCTGTTTGTGACGCATGATCTGGATGAAGCGGTTTTTCTCGCGGAGCGGGTCGTCATTATGAATCCTCGGCCAGGACATATTCGCACCGTGCTGCCGATCGATCTTCCTTTTCCGCGGAAAAGAGCAAGTCAGTCGTTTCAGGAGCTGCGGCGCAAAGTGCTGAGCGAGTTTGAGAAAGTAGAAGAGCCTGCCGTTGATCGCGATCATGGTGCAGGTATATAAACCAAATGCGGGGAGAGATGGACGATGAAATCTTTTAAAATATGGGCAGCGATTCTAATAGTAGCGGTGTTAGTCGCAGGCTGCGCGAACACGGAGAAAAGCGGCGGCGATAATACAGGCGGCAACAAATATGAAGGACTGACTGTGAGACTGGGTGTGCAGGGCAGCGGCGGCCTTAACGGTAAAGCGCGCGAGGCGAAGTGGTATGAGGATGAGTTCGGGAAGCTGGGCGTTAAGGTGGAATGGGCGGAGTTTCAGAGCGGGCCTCCGATGACGGAAGCGATAGCGTCGAATCATCTTGATTTTGCCGGCCTTGGCAATATGCCGATTGTAGCAGCGCAGGCAGCGGATATTCCGTTCAAAGTGATCTCGCAATTGCTTGAAGGAAAGAACAACGTCGCAATTATTATTCCGAACAACAGCACGCTTAAGACGGTTGGGGATTTGAAAGGCAAGAAGATCGCTGTAGCGAAAGGAAGCAACGCCTACAACTTCCTGTATCGGGGACTGGCCGAAGCGGGAATTAAGGATTCCGAGGTCCAGATTATTCAACTCCAGCCGGATGAAGCGCAGCCGGCATTCGAGACGGGTGCTGTAGATGCATGGGCAACATGGGACCCGTACATCACGCTGAATACGTTGACAGGCAAAGCGAAAGTGTTGACCGATGGCGAGCAGCTCGGCGTATTGTCGCCGTCGTTCCAGATCGTGCGGAAAGATTTTGCCGACAAATATCCAGAGCTCGTGACGCTTTACTTGAAAGTATTCGAGAAAGCCCGGCTATGGGAAGATCAGAATTTGGATGAGGCATTGAACCGCTATGCGACGGAACGCAAAGTACCGGTTGAGGTTATCAAAGGAACGATTGTGCGCTCCAAAACAATCAACACGCCGGTAAGCGATGCCATCATTGCCGAACAGCAAAAAACGGCTGACTTCCAATTCGAGATCGGAAATATCCGCAAGAAAATCAACGTGTCTGACGTGTTCGACAATCAGTATGTGGAAGAAGCTTTGAAATAGACGATTCGATAACGAAATGAACGGAAACGAGGCGGTACTTATGGAGAAGGCGGCAGCAACGCCGCTCGTGAAGGGGAAAGCGGGCACGCGGCGCAGGTTGAATATGAGACGGTCCATTCAGCTAAAAAATATTTTGCTGGCGGCCGCGCTGCCCATCGCCATTCTTGTGATCTGGGAGGTCGCAGGGACGATGGGCAAGCTGAATCCGATCTTATTGCCGACCCCCAGTAAAATTTTAGAGGAATTCGTCAGCCTGACTGCTTCTGGTGAGCTCGCACGTCATTTGGGCATCTCGGCATGGCGGGCTCTGCTTGGCTTCTTGCTTGGAGGAGGGCTGGGATTGGCGGCTGGCATTTGGGTCGGTTTTTCCTATAAAACGGAGCGGCTGCTCGATCCGACGCTGCAAATGCTGCGGACGCTGCCGCATCTCGCTATCGCACCGCTATTCATTTTATGGTTCGGCTTTGGGGAGATGTCGAAAATTTTGCTGATCGCCAAAGGTACGTTCTTTCCCCTTTATGTGAATACGTTTCTGGGCATCCGCTCGGTAGACGGCAAGCTGTTCGATGTAGGGCGGGTGCTTCAGTTCAGCAAATGGCATATGATCACGAAGCTGATCGTTCCCGCCGCGATGCCTAACATTTTGCTTGGCGTGCGGTTGTCGGTTGGCGTTGCGTGGCTGGTTCTCGTCGTTGCGGAAATGATGGGCTCCAGCTCTGGCATCGGCTTTTTGATCAACGATGCTCGATCATTTTCGCTCACTGCTGTAGTATTTGTCGGCATTATCGTATTTGCTCTGGTAGGCAAACTGACCGATTCGCTGGTGAAGCTGCTGGAGCGCCGATTGCTGCGCTGGCAGGACAGCTACAAAGGAGACGGGACGTTATGAGCGGGCAAGTGTTGGGCGATAAGAGGACGAATCTCTCGCAGGAAGGCTGGCTTCGCAGTATCCCCAAGCCGCTCCACGCCTGGCTGCTTCCAGTGGCAATCTTAATCGTCTGGGAGGCGGTTAGCCGGCTGGAGCTTATACCGGCAACGATGCTGCCGGCACCGACGGCGATCTTGAAGCAATTTGTGGAGCTGATCGTTAGCGGTGAGCTCTATAAGCATCTGAGTATTAGCGTTTATCGGGCGATGATGGGCTTCCTCATAGGAGCGGGAACAGGATTGCTGCTTGGTCTGGTAACGGGATTAAACAAACTCGCTGAAAAAACGCTCGATCCTTCACTGCAAATGATGTGGACGATCCCGTTGTTATCGCTTATTCCGTTGTTTATATTGTGGTTTGGTGTCGGAGAATTTTCGAAAATACTTATGATTTCGCTAGGCGCTTTTTTTCCTGTATATATGAATACGTTTCTCGGTATCCGCAATGTGGATGTGAGGCTGTTTGAAGTTGCGCGTATGTTTCAATATTCGCGGCTGCAGCTCATAGCGAAGCTGATCATTCCGTCGGCGCTGCCTAATATTTTGCTCGGCATTCGCCTGTCCCTCGGTATTTCGTGGCTGGTGCTTGTCGTTGCGGAGATGATGGGAGCGAGCGCCGGCGTCGGCTATATGATTCAGGATGCAAGAGCTTATATGAGGACCGATGTCGTATTTGTCGGTATCATCATTTTTGCCCTAATTGGCAAACTGTCCGATTCGGGTGTCCGTCTGCTGGAGAAGCGGTGGCTTCGCTGGCGCGATACGTTCAAAGGGTGACTAACACCAAAGCGGGAGGGACTTACGATGGGGAAAAGAAACGAGCAGCTTCATTTGGGAGCATTTATTTATTATAGCGGTCATCATCATTTCGGCTGGCGTCATCCGGAATCGGGAGCGGAAGGGCTGTTTGATTTCAAATTTTACAAAAAGCTGGCGCAAACGGCTGAACGCGGCAAGTTCGATATGATGTTTCTAGCAGATCTCCTCTATGTACGAGGGGTAGAAGACTCGGCCTCGGGCATGCTGGAGCCCGTACAATTGTTAGCGGCTTTGTCGACAGTAACCGAAAAGCTTGGGCTTACGGCAACTGTATCGAC
This sequence comes from Paenibacillus radicis (ex Gao et al. 2016), assembly GCF_014641555.1. Taxonomy (GTDB): domain Bacteria; phylum Bacillota; class Bacilli; order Paenibacillales; family Paenibacillaceae; genus Pristimantibacillus; species Pristimantibacillus radicis. The sequence continues at coordinate 415,227 of NZ_BMHY01000003.1, read as the reverse complement.
AACTTATAATGAGCCCTACAATGTGGCGAGAAAATTTGCATCGCTGGATCATCTTAGCGAAGGGCGCGCAGGCTGGAACATCGTCACTTCACAGCTGGATGTTGAAGCTTTCAACTACGGCAAGGATAAACACCCGGAGCATGGCTTGCGCTATGAGATGGCGCGTGAGTTCGTTGAGGTTGTCACCCGGCTCTGGGATACGTGGGAGGATCATGCGCTCGTCATCGATCGTGAGGCAGGGATTTTCGCCGACGGGTCGAAGGTGAAGGAGGTCGAATACAAGGGACAGTGGTATTCGACGAAGGGGGCGCTGAACGTGCCGCGTCCACCGCAAGGCTATCCGGTGCTCATCCAAGCGGGTTCATCCGGTCCGGGACAGGATTTTGCCGCTGCGTTTGGGGAAGTGATCTTTACCGCGCAGCAGTCGCTGGAGGCAGCGCAAGCGTTCTACCGCAGCGTAAAGGGCAAGCTTGCTTCGTACGGAAGGTCGTCAGGCAGCATGAAAATCATGCCGGGCCTATCGCCGATCATCGGAGCAACGGAGGAGGAGGCGCAGCGGAAGTATAAGGAGCTTCAAGCGCTGATTCCGTCCAGTATGATTGTGGGAATGCTCTCGGCCATGCTGAACTTCGATCTGTCCGGCTATCCGGTTGAAGGGCAGCTGCCGGAAATCCCTGATCCGGTAGAGGCGACCAACGGTATGAAAAGCCGCGTGCAGCTTATCATGGACATGGCACGCAATGAGCAGCTCTCCATTAAGGAGCTGGGCGGACGCTTGCTCGGCGCGCGGGGCCATATGCAGTTCGTCGGTACCTACGAGCAATTGGCCGATTTCATGCAGCTCTGGTTCGAAGAATACGGCTGCGACGGCTTCAACATTATGCCCCCGGTATTGCCGGGCAACCTCGATGAATTCGTCGACCATGTCGTACCGATCTTGCAGCAGCGGGGGCTGTTCCGTACGGAATACGCCGGAAGCACGCTTCGCGAGCATCTCGGCTTGGCGCGCCCGGGCCTCCGCCATTTTCAGGCGAGCCATGAGCGTGCGAAGGAGGCAGCGGGTGCTGCAGACAACGCTTGGAACGGTTTAATTGGCCAAGAAGCAGTTGGCACAGCTGAAGCAGGAAGCGCAGGTTAAATAAGAAGTTTGCGATGCCGCAGTTGCTTGGGTTTCGCAGAATGCAGGTTAAAGGCGAGAGTAAAAGGTTTATTGCGGAAGATGCAAAGCGACCATTTCGGAGGGGATTCCCCTTTCGCGATGGTCGCTTTGCGTTCCGGCAACTGTAGAGCGTTTGGTAATTATGCGGCTGGTTGTGTTCACGCTATAGTTAGAAAATGGCTCATATGGCGCAGAAATTCAAAGTAACCTTAGATTCTATAGATCAAAATGCAAAAGTACATTTTGAATGGGCCAATTTAAGCAATTTAACCCATCAAAATGTAAAAGTGCAGGTTGATTGAGTGATTTAAGCGATAATCGGTCATTTTGGTCTATTTGAAATGCACTTTTACATTTTGAAGGCATAAAGAGGGGATTTTCAGCTCATCAAAATGCACTTTTGCATTTTGATGACCGGCAGTCGGCAGAAAGAGTCGGCATATTGCGCAATAATGGTCTGCAAGCGACTATAGATGGGCACGGCAAAGTGGGGTAGACGACGAATAAGTTTGGAGCGTGCGGAAAACCTACTTAATGGTAAAGGAGGGAGTGTCCGCATGAGCGATTCGACGAATGAATTCGTAGCTAAGGTTCAGGAAACGCAGCAAAAGCAGCAGAAAAACAAGGAGCATTTCGGTAAGGGCAAACCGACTGAAAAGCTGGCAAACAAGAAGCATACCAATAATCCATAACGATCATGTTAAAGCTTGTCTGACCGCTTGAGAATGAAGCGGTCAGACAAGCTTTAGTTGGCGGTAGATGTGACACATTGACAACAGATGAAATGTAAGGCATTATTAACATATGAACAGTTGCTCATATGTTAATTTTAATTATTAGATCGAAATTCAAGAGCTTCTATATTACATTGCATGCGGAGAGCTGTAGGCAGGGGGAATGGACGATGGCAAAGGATCAACACAAATCAGGAATTAGCGGTAGTCACGATCATAATCACAATAATCATGATCATCATGGCCATAGCCATGGCGGCCATAATCATCATCATTACGATGCGAATGGCAATAAAACGGGGTTAATTATTGCGCTCGTCATTACGGGCGGCATTATGTTTTTGGAGTTTTTTGGCGGTCTCATAACGAACAGCCTGGCGCTGCTTTCGGATTCAGGGCATATGCTCAGCGATGTCAGCGCGCTGATTCTCAGCTTAGTTGCAGTCTGGTTCGCCTCGCGTCCGGCTTCTCCTGACAAAACTTACGGCTTTTACAGGTTTGAAATATTAGCGGCATTATTTAATGGCATTATGTTATTTGTCATTGCCGGCTTTATTGTTTATGAGGCAATTGGCAGGTTTGCCGAACCGCCTGAAGTGTCCAGCTTGCCCATGATGCTGATCGCCATTGTCGGTCTGCTGGCTAACCTGGCAAGCGCATGGGCGTTGACGCGCAAAGGCGACGTTCATAACAATCTGAACATCAGAAGCGCTTATCTGCATGTGCTTGGCGATGCTTTGGGATCGGTTGGCGCGATCATTGCAGGATTGCTCATGCTTCTGTTCAATTGGAACATTGCCGATCCGATCATTTCCGTCGTCGTTGCGCTGCTGATCTTGAAAAGCGCATGGAGTGTGATCAAGCACACTCTCCATATTCTAATGGAAGGCACACCCGCTGCTGTTAATCACAAAGAGGTGAAGGCGGCGCTCAGCAGTATCGAAGGTGTTGCCGATGTGCATGATCTGCATATCTGGACGATCACATCCGGAATGGATTCACTGAGCTGTCATTTGCTCGTCGAGGATGGCGTCAACTGCCAAGCAGTTCTTCAAGCGGCGATACGTCTCGTCGAGGAAAAATTTGGCATTCAGCACTCCACTATTCAGGTGGAGAGTTCCGTCATTCGGCACATGGAATTGAAGGTATAAAGCAATCCATAACCGATGAATATCAAAAACAACAAATTGAAAATCGACGATTGTCAAAAGATCCGCTCAAATTCAAATAAGCCCTACAATCAACATCGCATATATACGCGAGGGAGTCGATTGTAGGGTTTGTTTTTTATTCTGATGAAGACCAGCTTAGGAGCCGCTAGGAGCGTGGAGCTTCTCCTCCATATGCTGTCTGCGGACGAGCAGGGCAGCGGCAATTAGCATAATGCCGTTGATGACGAACACCCACCGGATCGGAATGACGCCGCCGAGCACGCCGCCGATGACGGGACCCAACATGGTAGCGAACTGGGTGGACGATTGATTGAGGCTGAAGGCCCGGCCGCGAAATGAAGATTCCGTCACCTTCACGATCATGGCATTAACCGCAGGGTAGACCCCGGCGAAGAATAGGCCATAAATGAAACGAAGGATACCAAATTCGGCAAAGTGACCGACGAAAAATTGCAGACAGTTGCCGATACCGCCGCCGAGCAAGCCGATAAACAGCACCTTGGAGAAGCCGATGCGAGAGCCGATCTTGCCCCATTGGGGGGCGGCGATCAAGGTGGCGATGCCAACAGCGGAGAATACGATGCCCGATTGAAGCGAAGCTTCATTGCGGCTGGCTCCAAGCTGCAGTACGTATACGGTCAACAACGGCTCCAAAATCATAACCGAGAAGGTAGCCAGTCCTGCAAGGATGAGCAGTGTCATAAACGTCCGGTTTTCCATAGCGTGCTTGAGGTCCTCCCGGACGGACGAGCGGGGAGCCGAGCGGTTGAAGTTTTTCTCATGGGCGAAGAAGGTCGCAATGAGAGCAGCAACAAGTACAACAAAGCCGGAGAAAATGAATGATTCCCGGTTGCCGATGAAGTGGCTGACAATGCCGCCGACGAGCGGTCCCATAATGCCGCCAGTAGCGCCAGCTGTCGCCATGATGCCAAGCGCATAGCCGGTTTTATCCTCGGGCGTATTGGTTGCGACCATTGCGATTGCCGCTGGCACATAGCCCGCAAGCAGTCCTTGGAAAATACGAAGAATAAGAAACAAGTATGGATCATGAATGAAATAAGTAAGGAAGTAAAGCGCCGCCAGGCTGAAGCCGGAGCGCATGAGCATGGGCTTGCGGCCGTATTTGTCGGCAAGCGAGCCCCAATAGGGTGAGATCAGGGCGCTGGCGAGAAACGTAATGCCGAACGCGATGCCAGACCACGTCTCCAGATGGTTCTCCACGCCAAGCTCGGTGTTCAGAAAAAGCGGGATGAACGGTATTGATATTGAATAGGCCGTACTGCAGAAAAAGACACCAATCCACAGCACGATTAAATTGCGTTTCCACGAAAACTCCATTGTCGTCACTTCCCAGGGGGCGTTTGAATTTGGTCATTAGTGCCCCTCCATTGTAAACCTATCGACACAGAATCTCTATGTTTTTGAGAAAAATAGGCAAGCAGCCCTGCCGCGCTTTAATGGATCAGATCGCTTTCCTTCACTTTACGGAGGAAGCCGGCGGAGGCTCGGTTGATCACTTTTTTGAGCGCCAATCCGATAACAAGTGCAATACCGGCGATAACCCCAAGCCAGAACAAATCGCGCCAGACGATGTCCCATAAAATGCCGCCTACCGCTTCTCGCATAATGCTGATTGCGTAAGTGAACGGCAAATACGGGTGAATGGCTTGAAAGAACGGAGGCGTCACCTGAATCGGGAACGTTCCTCCGGAGCCGGCCAGCTGGAGGACGAGCAATACGATGGCAAGCGCCTTTCCTACATTGCCGAAAACCGATACAAGCGTGTAGACGATCACCATAAAGACGACGCTGATGAGCAGTCCGAATAGAATAAAGGCCAGCTTGTCTACAACATAAGTGCCAAGCACCCAAATATCGCCGGTCGTAATCAGAACGGATTGCAGCAGCGCTATCGTCAGAAAGGTGAGGTAGCGGCCGAAGTATATTTGATAGCTTTTCAAGCTTTCTCCTTCAGCGGGATGCGGATCAGCCGACAGCAGGGAGACGAGCAGCAGCGCCCCTACCCAAATTGACAGCGTCGAGAAGAAAGGGGACATTGCCGACCCGTAGTTCGGAATCGGATACAGCCGGTTTTCGTTCAAGACGACAGGCTCGGCGAAAAAGGCGCTCTCTCGCTGCGCGTTGTTGCGAAGCAGCTCGATGACCTCGTCCAAGCTGCCCTCCTTCTCAAGCTGACGGATACGATCGGCCAGCCCTTTAATTTTCTGCTCTGCGTTAGGCATTCGTTTTTTAATTTCTACGAGCGCTTCTTTGCCGAAGGTCAATCCTTTGGCGGCGTCCTTCAATATCTTCTCGACATCCGGCATGTCGGCTGCCGTTTGCTTCAATACGCTATTCGCTTTCTGTGCGGCGGATTGCGCCTTGGCAAGCCCTTGCTCGATGCCCGGCACGATTTCGCTGTCATATTTGGCAAGAATGCCATCCAGCAGAGAAGAAGCTTCAGCTGCTGCGTCATGCAGCTTGGTGACAAGCTGCGCGGCGGGTTCCTCGCCGCGGTCGATAGCCTGTGCAATTTGCGTTACCGTTGTCTTCGCCTGTGCGAAGCGGCTTTGTGCCTGCTTCAGCTTGCTTCCGACCGATGCAAGCCTGCTGCTGCCCGTCGTGTCGGCAAGCTGGCCGAATAAGGAAGCGGCGCTGCCCGCGACCCGTTCCGCCGTAGCGAGCTTGCCTGCGATGGCGTTCAGCGCTGTTTTTGCCTCTTCAGGGTCTAACTCTCCGTTTTTCAGCGCATCCGCTAGATCCACCGCAGCTTTGGCGGTCTGGCTTAGCAATTGAAGATCCTGCTTGATAGAGGGGGCAGCCTGTGCCAGAGCCTTGGCGCTATCTGTCAGCAGGACACCCAGTTTTCCCGACAATTGCTGTCCGTCCTTTACGAGCTTAACGGCATCCGGCAGCGCCGCCTGCGCTTTAGCTACGATCGTTTCCGCTTTGCCTGCGTCTGTGGAAGCCGTATTTACGGCTGCGTTAATTTCCGGGAACAGCTTCTCCAGCTTTAGCACGAGATCACGGGTATTCTCGATCGTTGGCCGTTCCTGCTCGAGCTCCAAGCCAACCTCATTCAACAGGCTGAAGATCGCCCCGTTTGCCGTTTTGATGAAGGTATTGCGTATTTCTTGAATAATGCCATTGGCGCCTGAGGCAGCGATTTTCGGCGAAACGGCATTGATTTTCTCATTGACATAATATTCGATCGCGGATTGTTCAGGCTTGTCATTAAGGACGGTTGCGATTTTAGCGGAGAAGTTCGCAGGAATGACGATACTCGCATAGTAGTCGCCGTGCTTGACGCCTTTAAGCGCCTGTTTCTCGTCAACGAACACCCAGCCTATTTTATGGTTTGACTTCAAGGAGTCGATAACCTCAGCCCCGGCGTTCAATGGCGTACCGCGCAGCGTTGCGCCTTCATCGTTGTTAGCAACCGCAACGGCTAAGCCGCTAGTATTGCCATACGGGTCCCAAGAGGCTTCGATATTGAACCAGGCGTAAAGGGAAGGGAGACAGATGAGTCCAAGCAGCGTAATGATGGCCGCCCAATTGCGGACGATGCCTGATAAATCACGGGCGTATAAGCGGAAGATTGATTTCATGCCGGCCTCCTGGCGTTATTTTCCGGTTAGTATGGCTGATAGGCGGCTGTAACATACGAGCGCAGACATGTGGAGGCAAATAAAAAGGGCTGTCCGAAGGCGGGAGCCTAGCGAACAACCCTGTATGGATCATTTGGATAGTAAAAGTGCATTCATCTTGCTGTGGATGACCGTACGGTTTCGGCCTTCGTGCTTAGCCTGATAGAGCGCTTTGTCCGCGTAGCTGAATAGGACAGTCAATTCCTCTGCATCGACAGGATAAGTCGCCACACCTAGCGAGAGAGTTACTCGTTGAGAAATGGGCGTGATCGCATTCTCCATTCTGCTTCGGATCCGCTCCGCCGCCAAATAGGCTTCTTGGCTTGTTGTATGCGGCAAGAGCATCGTAAATTCCTCGCCGCCGTAGCGGCAGCAATAATCGGAATCGCGCTTCTCGCTCTGCAAAATTTCCGCTAATGCTCGCAGCACCTCATCGCCCATATGGTGGCCGTGAACATCGTTGACGCTTTTGAAATGGTCGAGGTCCATCATAATGATCGAAAAAGGAACCTGCTCTTCCTGCCATAGAGCAGTGATTGCATTCAGCGTTCTGCGATTCATCAGCCCGGTTAACGGATCGGTCTGGGCTTCCAATGACAATTCGGCTGTCTTTTGCCTTAGTTTGTTGAAGGCGAGTGCCACCGTGTTGTTCAATTGGTTCGCTTCGTAATTCCAGAACACCACAGGCGGCAGAGGCATCAGCGTGTCATCGCCATGGGACAGATGCGATGCGTAGTTCGCCAGACGGTTCAATGGCTCAGCCAGCATTCGGGACAGCCATAGCGATGCGATGAGCAGAATAATAAGAAACGGAGCCGAGAATAAGAGCATCTGCTTGATGACGTTTTGGGCGGTTATGGCGACATAATCGACAGGCGTTTGCGAAACGATGCCCCAGCCGACCGACGCGACCGGCGCATAGCCGGCAAGGAAGGTAATTCCCTCGGAATTCGTTACCTTTTGCTGGCCAGCTTCGCCCGCCATCAGCTTCTTCACGACAGGGTTTTCGCTGACAACCTCTGCAATCCGTTCTTTATTGGGATGGAAAATAAGCTTGCCGGAAGCGTCGACGACATAATAATAGGAGCCGCTGCTGTTCTGCTCCTGTACACCTAATATGTTCTGAAAAATATTTTTTTGCTGCAGATAAATCGAGCCGCCTACAAATCCCCGATATTCGCCCTTCGAGTCGAAGATCGGATGGCTGACGAGTACAATCATCCGTTTCGTCATTGCCAAATAGGGCTCGGAGATGAGAGGCTTTTTCTGCTCCAGCGCCTGCCTTGCGGCGGCCGAAGTAAGCTTGCTCCCGATCAGTCCGAGATTGTTGGGCGAGGTCGATATAATGACGCCGTTGCTGTCCGCAATGGAGAGCGAGTTGAAGTAAGGGCTCGTTCCCATGAAGAAATCCAGCTGGGACAACACGGCTTCATCCGTCAACGGCACATCGGAGAAGTAGCTGGCGGTAACGCTCAAGCTTTCTCTCATCTCATCAATTAACGATTGCGTCGTATTGCTGAGATTGGTTGCGGAAATTTGATTCAGTTCAATTGTATTATTGAACAAAGAGGTTTTCTCGGCGTGATAGCCGACCCTGGTGCTTATAACTAGAGTAATGATGACGGACATTATGACGACAAATGAAATAATAGTCGACAGTTTAAAGCCTTTTCGCGGCCGGATCGTAGGGATCATGACAGACTCCTTAGGTTATCATCGGATACCATATCTCTCGTAAACTTCCAATAGTGTATCATCTTTTGTCGAAAGTTTCGATCAATCGACCTAAATAGTTCAATAGGCAAAAAAAAGCCACGCAGGCCATTGGCCTGCGTGGCTTTCGTCTTTTTATTAATCCAATACAGCTGTAATATGCTCTTTCGTAATCGCCCAGTGGGAAGTCGTCCATACTTTTTCTTTGTTCTGAACGAGCAGAATTTGCGGGGAAGCGTGTGTTACGGCCGTATCTTCGGCAATTTGATTCGAAACCGGACGGGATTCGATAACTTTAACGAGGACATAATCGGCATCCTCGCGCGCATTGCTATCCAGATACTCTTGAAACTCGCGGTGCGCATTCGCGCTGACCGGACATGTAGTGCTGTGCTTGAATACGACAAGCGGACGCTCAGTCGAACCTTTCAAAGCCTCGTTCCATTGCTCAATGGAATCTATTTCACGATATTGTGCCATCGTTAACACTCCTTTACCGTCTGTGGTGTAATGTAAAAAGCAACTTCGTGCTTGTATTTATTATAGCGCTACGCCAAGCAAAAGTCACTTATATGCGATCGGATTAATCAAGGTAACTATGCGCATATGGAAGCAAATTCATGCAAAATCTTTGCGATAAAATAATATTTGAACAACAGGATGAATTTTCCCCGTTTTTTATATAAAATTGTCGTTTGCAGATGGTATTCTTCATGTATAATCAAATGCTGAAAGTAAACGTTAGTGATATCAGAAGTGCTACATAGGTTTAATATCCTATTATTCCATAGAAGTGAGGTGCGGGAGGATGCAGGAGCAATCCATCATTCGATTTGAAGGAGTAACCAAGCGATATGACGATGAGACGGTCGTATTGAAGAACGTCAGTTTCGAGATTGAGAGGGGCAAATTTTACACGCTGCTGGGACCGTCGGGCTGCGGGAAAACGACGATATTGCGGCTCATAGCCGGTTTCATCGAGCCGTCGGCAGGCCAAATTTATTTTAACGGGAAAGTCATTAACCGTGTTCCAGCCAATGAAAGGCAAGTGAATACGGTGTTTCAGGATTATGCGCTGTTCCCGCATTTGAATGTGTTCGAGAACGTGGCATTTGGCTTGCGCATCAAGAAACTGAAAAACGATGTCATTACGACGAAAGTCAAAGAAGCGCTGCGGTTTGTCAATCTGGAGGGCTATGAGACACGGGAGATTACGGAAATGTCCGGCGGCCAGAAGCAGCGGGTTGCGATTGCCCGGGCGGTTGTGAACGAGCCGGAAATTATCTTGCTGGACGAGCCTTTATCGGCGCTTGATTTGAAGCTGCGGACAGAGATGCAGTACGAGCTTCGGGAGCTGCAGCGCCGTCTCGGCATTACCTTCATTTTCGTTACGCATGATCAAGAGGAAGCGCTGGCGATGTCGGACGAAATATTCGTCCTGAACAACGGCATTATCGAGCAGAGCGGCACTCCGAACGATATTTACGACGAGCCGATTAACCGTTTCGTCGCTGATTTTATCGGGGAATCCAATATTGTGGCGGGCCGGATGAAACAGGACTTTGAAGTCGAGTTTGCAGGCAAGTCATTTGAATGCGTCGACCAAGGGTTGAACCCGAACGAGCCGGTTGAAATTGTGATCCGCCCGGAAGATTTGGAGATTACTTCTCTGGATCAGGGCAAGCTGAAGGTGCGGGTCGATTCGCAGCTGTTCAGGGGCGTTCATTACGAGATCAGCTGCTATGACGAAGCGGATAATGAATGGCTCGTCCATTCTACGAAAAAAGCGTCTGTCGGCGAGCAGATCGGCTTGGTATTTGATCCGGAAGCGATTCACGTTATGCGATTCAACGAGACGGAAGAAGAATTCGACAAACGGCTCGATGCGTATAGCGACAGCGAGCATGACGACGGTCTAAGCGGTGAGGCTCGCGATGAACGCTAGAACGCGTAATTTTTACCTCGTACCGTATTTGCTATGGATCGCCTTGTTTGTCATTGCGCCAATTGTGCTGATCGTTTACTACTCGCTCTTTAATGTGGAAGGCCAATTCACCTTCGGCAATTATGCGAAGTTTTTCACGCCTGTCTATATGCAAATGACGCTGAGCTCCTTCTGGTATGCTTTTCTCATTACCGCCTTTTCCTTGCTCGTGGCCTATCCGGCGGCTTATTTGCTGACGAAGACGAAGCATAAGCAGCTATGGCTGCTGCTCATTATATTGCCGAGCTGGATCAACTTGCTGTTGAAGGCCTATGCTTTCCTAGGGTTGTTTGGCACATACGGTTTTGTGAATAGTGTGCTGGAGCTGGTCGGCATCGGCACGCAGCAAATTTTGTTTACCGATTTCAGTTTTGTATTCGTATCGGTATATATCTTTATCCCGTTCATGATTCTTCCGATCTTCAATTCATTGGAGGAGCTGAACCCGTCGTTGATCTATGCGGCACGCGATCTAGGCGCTTCTCCGTGGACGACGTTCCGCCGTGTCGTATTCCCGCTCACGCTTAGCGGGGTGAAGTCCGGCTGCCAAGCCGTATTCATTCCGGCGCTGTCGCTCTTTATGATTACGCGGCTTATTGCCGGCAACCGGGTTATTACGCTCGGAACGGCGATTGAGCAGCATTTTCTCGTGACGCAGGATTGGGGGATGGGGGCGACGATTGCCGTATTCCTCATTATAGCGATGGCGGTCATTATGCTGCTGACGGGAAGCAGAAAGCGAGGTCTGCAGGATGATAGCAAGAAGAAAGCTGTCTAATCTTTATTTGGTCGCTGTATTCGCTGTGTTGTACGCGCCTATCTTTTATTTATTGTTCTACTCGTTTAATTCCGGCGGCTCGATGCGCAATTTCGAGAGCTTTACGCTGGACTGGTATAAGGAAGTATTTACGGATACGCGGCTGCTGATCATCGTGCTCAACACGTTTGTCATCGCGCTGTTATCGTCGGTCATCTCGACGATACTCGGCATCGCGGGTGCGCTCGCGATCCACTACATTCGCAAGCATCAGCCGAAAAACACGCTGCTGGCACTCAATAACGTCCTGATCGTCAGCCCGGATGTTATTATCGGCGCATCGTTCTTAATACTATTTACGATTATCGGCATTAAGCTTGGCTTTACGTCGGTGCTGCTGTCGCATATCGCGTTCAGCGTGCCAATCGTCGTTATCATGGTGCTGCCGAAGCTGCAGGAAATGAGTCCGACGCTGATCGACGCTGCTCGTGATCTCGGCGCAAGCAGCTGGAATGTGCTGACGAAGGTCATTATGCCGTACATCAAGCCAGGTGTATTCGCCGGATTTTTCATGGCGTTAACTTATTCGCTGGACGATTTCGCGGTAACCTTTTTCGTGACAGGCAATGGCTTCTCGACGCTGTCGGTTGAAATCTATTCGCGGGCCCGGCAGGGGATTTCCTTGTCCATCAACGCCCTGTCGACGCTGATCTTCTTGTTCACGATCGTTCTCGTAATCGGCTATTACTTCGTGAATCAGCGCAATAGCCGCTCTACGAACGTAGGGGAGGGAAGAAGATGAAGCAGCTGGTGCGGCTTTTCGCCGCTGTTCTTATCGTCTCTGCGGGGATGATGTATCTAACCGCATATTTGAATTCCAGCCAAGGCTATTCGAGCGGCAACACGCTCACGATTTACAACTGGGGCGATTATATCGACCCCGAGCTGCTTAAGGAATTCGAGCAGGAGCAAGGAATGAAAGTCATCTACCAGACATTTGATTCCAACGAAGCGATGATGACGAAAATCGAGCAAGGCGGCACGACGTTCGACGTCAGCATTCCATCTGAATATGCGATCAGCAAAATGAAAGAGGAAGGGCTGCTGCTGCCGCTGGACCATTCCAAGCTCCCGAATTTGCAGTATATCGACCCGAGCTTTCTGGATTTGTCCTTTGACGAGGGCAATAAATATTCGATTCCTTATTTCTGGGGAACGGTCGGCATCGTGTTCAATCCCGAGCTGACGGACTTGAAATTCGAGAGCTGGAACGAGTTATGGGATAAAAGCCTGCGCAATCAGATTCTGCTGCTCGATGGCGCTCGTGAAGTTATCGGCATGGGCTTGAACAGCCTGCATTATTCGCTGAACGATACCGAAGAAGCCCATTTGCAGGAGGCCAAGACGAAGCTGAGTACGTTAACCCCGAATGTGAAGGCCATCGTGGGTGACGAGATCAAGATGCTGCTTGCCAATGAGGAAGCGGCAGTTGGCTTAGTCTGGTCGGGCGACGCTGCAGAAATTATGAGCGAGAATGAGAAGCTGGATTATGTGGTGCCGAAGGAAGGGTCGAATCTGTGGTTCGACAATATGGTCATTCCGAAGACGGCTAAAAATATTGAAGGCGCGCATGCCTTCATCAACTTTATGCTCGATCCGGAGCATGCCGCGCAAAACGCCGAATATGTAGGCTATTCCACGCCAAATGCAAAAGCGCTGGAATATTTGCCGGCGGACGTTGCGGGCGATGAGCGGTTTTATCCGGGCAAGGAGCTGACCTCCAAACTGGAGGTTTATGAGAACCTGGGCAAAAGAATGCTGTCGCATTACAATGAGCTGTTTCTAGAGTTTAAAATGCATCGCAAATAGATGCGGTTGAGCCGCCGTATGCGGGCAGGAGAAAAGAGTGTATTCAACCCTCCTGCCCCGTATCCGGCGGCTTTTTCTGTCCGTGTGCCAGGTCGGTCCTGGTACCCACGAATTTGCTGCCCGGAAGCTTCTCTTTTCTCCAGCTTTGTGCCTTTGGAGTCTCAATATAAGCGTTTGCAAGGTGCCGCTTCAAAAAAATTATCAGAAAATTTAAAATAGCGGCCATTAAATCGCTTTATCCCAGCAGGGGCAAGGGATCGGCGATTTTTCCTTGAAAGCAGGTAAGCGTTTGCGTACTGGAGGCGGATAGGCTGTCGCCCTTGACTAAAACTTTTGATCAATGTTACGGTTTTGTTAGGATAATTCACATTCCTAAGCTTATGCCCGAGGGGAACAGTCGCCTCGCACAAAAACTTAAGGAGATGATGGTATGGTTAAAGCGATTATTTTTGATTTTGACGGAACGATTCTCGATACGGAGACGGCATGGTACTACGCCTTCCGAGACGCATACAAGAAGCATGGCGTTGAGCTGTCGCTGGAGCTTTACTCCAGTTGTATAGGCACAAGCAACGATCACTTCAATCCCTATGACTATTTAGCGACCGAGCATGGCATCCAGTTCGACAAGCAGACGTTCAAGGAAGCGATTCACTTGGAGCACACAGCGATGATGGAGCGCGAGCAAATACGTCCCGGAATTCGTGAATTGCTGGAGCGTGCGAAGGCGGAAGGGCTGCGGATTGGTCTGGCTTCCAGCTCCTCCTATGAATGGGTGGACAAATATTTGAACCTGCTTGGCATCCGTGACTATTTCGAGTGCATCCGCACTTCCGATCATGTTGCCCAAGTAAAACCCGATCCTGAGCTTTATCTCCAAGCGCTGGAGGCTCTCGGCGTAGAAGCCAATGAGGCGATCGCCATCGAGGATTCCCCCAATGGTGCCAGAGCAGCAATTGCCGCGGGCATGCACTGTGTAGTCGTGCCAAATGAGTTGACGAAGACGTTAGCCTTCGACGCCGCCCCCCGTTATTATCACGCCGATAGCTTAGCTGAGGTCGATTGGAACCAGTTTGCAGCCAGTTCTCGTTAAGCGCCCGTCTCATTTCTATTCCAACAGCGGTTCGTTCGTCTTTAATGGCAAAGGACACCGCTGCTTTGCAACTGATAAATTCAGAATATTCAATCAATTATAAACGAACTGCTCATGCTCATGTACATGGGAAAATAAAGGGGGTTCGGCTTATGAAAGCTGTTCATTTCGGAGCGGGCAATATCGGCCGCGGCTTTATCGCTCTGCTGCTGTCTCATTCCGGGTACGACGTCACGTTCGTTGCTCGCAATGAGAAGCAAGTAGCACTGTTGAAGCAGCGCTCACAATATGCCGTTACGCTGGCTAATGAAGCCAAGGACACCGTGCTTGTCCAATACGCCAATGCGATCAGTGTGAGCAATGAGCGGGCTGTAGCGGAAGCGGTAGCTGCCGCCGACATCGTGACAACGGCTGTTGGCGTCAATTCTTTAAAGCAAATCGCCGAATCCATCGCCCGCGGCATCACGCTGCGGCTGAGGGACGGGGATGACCGGCCGCTTCATATTATTGCTTGTGAGAATGCAATCGGGGGCAGCTCGCTGCTCAAGAAGAAAGTGTTTGCGTATTTGCCGGAGGACTGTCGTGCCGCCGCTGCCGGACGTATTGCATTTCCGGATACGGCAGTTGATCGGATTGTTCCGCTCCAGCAGCATGACGACCCGCTTAAGGTAACGGTAGAGCCGTATTATGAATGGATCGTCGAGAGCTCTGCAATGCTGGATGGCTTTGATGGCGTTGAAGGGATGAAATACGTGGAGTCCTTGAAGCCTTATATCGAGCGAAAGCTGTTCACGGTCAATACGGGGCATGCCGCTGCTGCCTATCACGGTTACTTGAACGGCTGCGAGACCATTCAGGACGTCATGGAAGACCCGGTGCTTAAGAAAGAGGTTTCGAACGTGCTGCTGGAGACAGGGAGCCTGCTTACGGCCAAATATCATTGGGATGAGTTGAAGCATCGCAAATACATTCATCAAATGATGAGCCGGTTTATGAATCCCCGTCTTAGCGACAAAGTTGTAAGAGTAGGGCGATCGCCGCTTCGCAAGCTGTCGCTGCATGACCGTCTCATTCGTCCGACCCTTCAAGCCCATGAGCTGGGGATGGAGACCAGGCATTTGACCGCGGTTATCGCCGCTGCCCTTCAATTTGATTATGAAGAGGATCAGGAGGCGGTGGAGCTGCAGTCTATTTTACGTACGGAGGGCATTCATCATGTGATCCAGCAGGTGATGGGGATATCCCCGCAGCACCCGGTTCACCGGCAAATCGCTTCCCGGTATGGGGAAAGGGAGATCCGCCGTTTGAAAATCGGGGGTGAATAGGCAATAGTCCTCATTCCTGCCGCAAGATCACCCTTTTGGAACGCAGGACGACGCCATGCACCGCTGGTTAATTGTTTATGGGACCGTAGTTTAGGGGTATGATAGGGGAATGCAGCCATTCTCTTTTCATTTCCGAATTTCACAACCATACACAATTGATTGGAGCCTCTGAACATGGATAGCGAGCTGATTACCGGATTATTGAAGCTAATTCTTATCAATATCTTGCTTAGTGGCGACAATGCGGTTGTTATCGCGCTTGCCTGCCGGAATTTACCGCCTCAGCAGCAGAAGAAAGCTACGCTGTGGGGCGGGGCAGGCGCCGTCGTGCTGCGTATCGGTTTGACGTTTGTCGCCGTATGGATATTGAAAGTACCGTTCGTACAGGTTGTCGGAGGCATCCTATTGCTTTACATAGCGGTTAAGCTGCTGCTGGATGACGGCAGCGAAGAGAAGCTGAAGCCGGGTGTTGGACTGGCTGGAGCCGTGAAGACAATCATTATTGCCGATCTCGTCATGAGTCTCGACAACGTGCTAGCTGTTGCAGGTGCTGCACAAGGTAATATACTCCTCATCATTATCGGACTCGCGATCAGCATCCCTCTTATCGTATGGGGCAGCCAGCTGCTGATGAAAATTATGGAGCGGTTCCCCATCATCGTCTGGGGCGGTGCGGCACTCCTAGGTTATACAGCAGGCGAGATGCTGGAGAATGATAAAGGAATCGGACAGTTTTTCGAGCTTCCGGTTGCTGGAGGGCATTACGTTGTCCCGATTTTGCTCGCTATACTAGTTGTTGTGTTAGGACGAGTACTAGGGAAAAGACGCGCGGTACATCACGCTCCGGAAGGTTTATAGGAGCTAACCGGTCAGAGATTGAAGCACATAAGTGTCCATTCAGAGCGTATGATAAGCTCATTGGGAATAAGATTTCCAGCTTCTACGTGCAGAAAACAGTACTGTGCACACGGTTTTTCGGGTATAATATATGTATAAGAAGCCTCAAAGAAAGTAGGCGATTTCATGACTCAACCTGTAGCAGTAATGGTCGAAGCCGACATTGATTACGCATTTCGCAGCTCAAAAGCGTCTTTGGAAATTGAAGGTAAGACTTTGCCAAAGGGTGGAGACGATCTTATCGTGAGCAGCCTCAGAGGAGAAATTACACAAGAAGAGTTTCTAAAGCGTGCACTCCAACTAGCCCGGAGTGTATAAAGACAGTTCTAGTCAGTCACGGTACTGCTACCCCGATACTGACGTACTGATTAATATTCCTGGTTTAAGGGATCCGAATCAACTGGAAGTTTATGAGTCTCTTGTTGCTACACAGCGAGGTTCTCATTTGCATCAGAATCCCTGCCTCGGATCCTTTGATTTAAAACATCTAAAAGCGATCCACCACTATATTTTTCAAGATATCTATCCTTTTGCAGGGCAGATTAGAGATGAAGATATATCTAAAGGATTCTATTTTGCTCCTTCTCAATATATTCTTCTACAAGCCAAAGAAATATTTAGAAAATTAAGGGAAGAGAGCTATCTAGTCGGGTTAGATCTAGAGGAGTTTTCTCAAAAAGCAGCAGAGCTCATGGGGGATATAAATCATCTGCACCCATTCCGTGAAGGAAATGGACGTACACAACGAGAGTTTATTCGTTGCCTTGCTTTAAGGGCCGGATATAAACTCGACTGGTCGCGCGTAAGTACGAAGGAAACCCTTGACGCTTCTATTCGATCAGTAGTAGACGATACCCCTCTTGCGGATGTTATTCGTCGTTGTATCATCTGAATTTATGCAATAATTAATACATAAAGTAAAAAAAGGGCCGTCATCGACGCCCTTTTTTTTATTTTAATCCAGGTTACATAAATGTCATTAAGGATACGCGATATGCGTTGTGGCACAGCTTTTTGCGTTGAAACATCCATATGGAAACTTTTACAAGTCTCATGCGTTTAACAGATAAAGAGAGGGGAGTTTGCAAATATGATATGTCCTTGGTGTCATGAGATTGTGGAGCTCCGTACAGACGGAACCTGCCCGGAATGCAAGAACGAGGTGAATGAGGAGGGAGAGGGCGGACAAGAACAAAGCCTTCCGCGCTCGACTGAGCTTATCGATATGTTCCATCATAAGTTTCGTTGCGCCAAGTGCGGCGATGGCGAGTGTGACGTGAAAGAGGTTGCGATGACGGGAACGGGACTGAGCAAGCTTTTCGACATCCAATACAATCATTATTTATTCGTCTCCTGCTGCAACTGCGGCTTTGTGGAAGTCTATAACCCGGACGTTATTAGGGGAAGCAAAACAGGTTCTGTAAGTACGGTGCTTGATATTATATTTGGCCGCTAGATGAAATTGCAAATATAAATTGCTGGTATAATGCCTATAGAAGTCTATCTTCCGGGAATAGCGAGGGATATAACGATGACGAATGATACGCAGCAGTGGACGCATTTGCAGCCGGACATTATCGCTTATTTGCAAAGAATCGGATTCACGGGGGACGTTGGCGTCAATGCCGATACGTTATCCCGGCTTCAGGAATGTCATATACATTCCGTACCCTATGAAAATTTGGATATTTTGCACGGCGTACCGATTTCTCTGGAAATTCCCCGTTTGTTCGATAAAATCGTGACGCGGCGGCGAGGCGGCTACTGCTTCGAATTAAATGCCTTGTTCGGTTGGCTATTGGCGGAGCTTGGCTTCGAGGTTGTCCATTATTTCAGCCGGTTCTGGCGGGATGAGACGGATACGCCGCCGAAGCGGAGGCATCATATTTTACAGGTAACGCTGGACGGGGAACGCTATTTATCCGACGTTGGCGTTGGCGGCATCGTACCTAGAAGACCGCTGCGGATGATGGAGCTTGAGGTGCAGCAGCAGGGCTCCGAAATCTACCGGATGGAGCGGGATGCCGAATTCGGCTGGCTGCTCTGCGAGCAGAAGGGTGAGACGTGGCATCGAATCTATTCGTTCACAGAGGAGCCCCAGTTGCCCAAGGATTATGTGATGGCTTCATTCTGGTGCGAGCATGCGCCGGAGTCGATTTTTAAGCAGCTGGCAATAGCCGCTATACGAACGGAAGAAGGACGAAATACGATAGCAGGCGAGGAGTTTAGAATATTCACAGCGGATGGGGTGCAGGTATTCAAGCCGGAAACGGATGAAGCCTACCGGGAAGCTTTGAAGACCCATTTCGGGATCGAACTTCACTAAAGCCTTCCGTTTACGGCGCTACAAGCTGGACATGCTGTTAAGATGGAATTGAACAAGAGAGGTGCTGCAACATGACGGATTCCGGCTTAACGCTGCATACCGATAAATATCAGATTAATATGATGTATGCTCATTGGAAAAATGGTACGGCTGATACCGGCGCGGTGTTCGAGGCCTACTTCCGTAAGCTGCCGTTTGGCAACGGCTATGCTGTGTTCGCCGGGTTGGAGCGAATCGTCAATTATATTAAAGAGCTCCACTTTAATGAACAGGAGCTTCATTATTTGTCGCAGCAGGAGGAACAGTATGAGCCTGCTTTTCTGGAATTGCTCCGGCAGTTTCAGTTCAAAGGAACGCTCTATTCGGCGGAAGAGGGAGCAATTGTCTTCCCCAATGAACCGCTTATTCGAGTGGAGGGCACGGTATTTGAGACGCAGCTTGTCGAGACGGCGCTGCTTAATTTTATGAACTACCAGACGTTGATTGCAACGAAGGCATCCCGCATTGTGCAGGTTGCATCGGGCGATACGCTGCTGGAGTTCGGCACGCGAAGGGCGCAAGAGGCGGACGCCGCCGTATGGGGCGCACGGGCGACCTATATTGCGGGTTTTCATGCCACCTCGAACCTGCATGCCGGTATGCTGTTCGGCATTCCGACGAAGGGTACGCACGCCCATTCTTGGGTGCAGGGACATGACAGCGAGGAAGAGGCGTTTCTCAACTATGCGAAGGCGCTGCCGGATCAGGTTACGCTTCTGATTGATACCTACGACACGCTCAAAAGCGGGCTGGAGCATGCCATTCATACCGCTCATTGGCTGGAGAGCATCGGTAAACGAATGAGCGCTGTACGCCTCGACAGCGGCGACCTTGCTTATTTGTCCAAGGAAGCGCGCAAGCGTCTCGATGCGGCGGGGCTGCCCTATGTGTCTATCGTCGCGTCGAATGATCTCGACGAGACACTTATTTTCAACCTGAAGGCGCAAGGGGCGAAAATCGATACTTGGGGGGTCGGCACACAGCTCATTACAGCCGCTGATCAGCCTTCACTTGGCGGCGTGTACAAGCTGACGGCCCGCGAGCGGGAAGGGCAGTGGATACCTGTGATTAAGCTGTCGAACAATCCGGAAAAGGTATCTACGCCCGGGCGCAAAGATGTCTACCGGATTATCGACCGGAGCACTGGCCTTGCAGAAGCCGATTATATCGCGCTTAGCGATGAGGACGAGATGGTGCGAGGCGAGCCTTTACGGCTATTCGATCCCGTACATCCCTATATTTCCCGCGTCGTTACGGATTACGAGGCCGTGCCGCTGCTGACCCGGGTTATCGATAAAGGGGAGCTGGTGTACGAGCTTCCAAGTTTGGAGCAAATCCGTGCTTTTCACCAGCGGGAGCTGGCAAGGTTCAAGCCGGAGGTGCAGCGCAAGCTGAACCCCGAGCTTTATGTCGTTCATCTGAGCGAAAAGGCGTGGCAGCTGAAGATGGATTTGATTCAAAGCAGCAAACGTTAGAGCAAGCGTTAGCAGCGCGGGAAGAGCCTGCTGATCGAATGTTCAATTGGACCTAAGCTTCCCTTATTACCGTTACCGCCAGATGCGACAGAGCGACGCGGCTTCAGCCGTGTGCGAAGCGCTGGCGGTATTTGCGCGGAGAAATCCCTTCATGCTTCGTGAAGCTGGACGCGAAGTAGGCGGGATGGCTGAACCCGACCTCCTCGGCGATCCGGGCGACAGGCTGATCGGTTTGCAGCAGAAGCAGCTTGGCGCGCTCAATCCGAAAGCGTGTCAAATAATCGATCGGCGAGCAGCCGAACACCTTTTGCATGCAACGTGCAATGTATACCGGGTGAAAGTTGATGCTCTCGCCAAGCTCTTTGGCCGTTACGGCTTCCCGGTAGTGCTGCCGCAAATAAGTGGCGGCTTGCTCGGCACATAGGGCAGCAGGCGATGAGTTGTGCATTTCAAAGGATGCCGAGAGCTGCTCCACGAGTTCCTGGAACAGAAGCTGCTGCTTCCAGCTCACGCTGCTGCGATGATTATGACGGTCCAGTTCCGTTAACTGACGAATCGTTTCGGTTACCTTTGCCGGCTGAAGCAGCTTCGTAAATTGCGGTACTTGCTTGATGAACGTCTGAGTTGTGAAAATCCGGGCGGCGGCTGCCGCCGAAGGATCTGCATCGGCCGGTTCGTACTCGGAATAATTGCTATCATGGATACTCCAGCCTCCTGTCGTCTGAAAATGGAGCCAGTGATAACAGGTTTGTACCTTACAAGGCTGCCATCCATGATGATAGGCATCAGGACGGAGAATGAGGCTATGACCGGCTTCGATGTTAAAGCGCTGCTCCTCCTCCCCGATATACAGGCAGCCTTCCGTGACGACTAGCAGATCGAATACTTCGATCCTCCGTCGCCCTGGATGCTTGAAGCCGGGGGCATTGATCGTGAAGCCGCTGGCCATGTAATGCGGCAGTGGCGGTATCGTAAATTGAAAGAGTGTCACGGGCAAGGAAACCTCCTGTCGGTTCATCGGAATGAAGGTTGGAATCGTGAAAGTTTCGGTTTTGAATCTGATACACTGCTTGCAGTATAGCATCTATAATTTGAAATGACGATTTTGATGCTCAGACAGTAAGCGGACCGTATATTCCCGATGTTCCAAAGTTTGGGCAGCAAGCTGCAGTCGGATACAACAGGAGGTTTCAAATGATGAATTCGCAACCGCGCAAGTTTACGCTCTGGATGCTGGCTTGGCCTATTTTTATCGAATTATTTCTGCAATTTTTACTGGGAGCGGCGGATACGCTTATGGTCAGCCGCATATCGGATGATGCGGTAGCCGTTGTAGGCTTTTCCAACCAGCTGTTCATGGCGTTGACCACGTTGTTCATAACCGTATCAAGCGGGGCGGGTATTCTGATCGCGCAGCGTATTGGCTCCCGCAAGAACGAGGATGCGCGCACAATTGCGATCATCGCCGTTAAAGTAACCGCGCTGATCGGTCTCGTTCTCAGCTTGATTTTATATATCATGCCGACACAGATTGCGGCTGTGCTCCAGCTTCCGGATAAGCTGCTGCCATTGGCTAAGGTGTATATCTCCATCGTCGGCGGGAGCATGATTCTGACTGCTATAATGGCAACGCTCAGCACATCCATTCGCAGCACGGGCAATACGAAAGGTCCGATGTACATTGCCATTGCGATGAACGTTGTTCATGTTATATTGAATTATGGCTTTATATTTGGCGAGTTTGGTCTTCCGCAGTGGGGCCTTACCGGTGTCGCCTTGTCGACCGTCATTAGCCGTCTGCTCGCAACGATCGTGCTGTTGTTCATGTTCTTAAATGCTTTCGAGCGTAAAATCAATCTGGCCGATTTCCGCATCTTCGATAACAAGCTGTTTAAGGAAGTGCTGAAAATCGGCTGGCCGCTGGCCGTCGGGCTGTCGGCATGGGTGTTCTCGCAGCTCGTTATTTTCAGCTATATTGCAATGCTCGGTGCAAGCGAGCTAGCAGCGCGGACGTATATGAATACACTGGAATCGTTTTGTTTCATGCTGGGACAGTCGATTGCGATGGCCTTGCAAATCCAAATTGCCCATATGTATGGCGCAGGGGAATACCGGAAGGCGTACAAGAGCGTATTCCGCGCCTTATGGATTGCAGAGCTCATTGTACTGATGAATGCATTCGTCATCTATCTGTTTGGCGGAAAAGTGCTCGGCATCTTTACGAAGGAGCCGGAAATTATCGCAATGGGCGTTTCCTTGCTGGGGATGAATCTGGTGCTGCAGCCGGGTAAAATGTTAAATATGGCGTTCGGCAACTCACTGAATGCTGTCGGAGATACCCGGTTTATTATGATCATATCGCTTACGGTGACGACCACCGTCGGCGGATTGATGCCGTATGTTGTTGGTATCCACTGGGGCTGGGGGCTTCTGGGCATCTACGGCTGCATGATTGCTGACGAATATATTCGGGGCGTTCTAGTATGGCTGCGATGGAAGCAGCAGAAGATGATCCGCCGCGCCGAGCAGGGAACTGCGGGGCAAAGGGAAAGTATAACCGCAACAGGGGGCAACGCTTCCGTTGCCAAAGCTTAAGCTTTCACAATTAAGCGCATGAATGATTAATGGAGGTAACTAAAGATGATTTTGAATGAAAAAATAAAAGCGTCCGAGCTGCTGCTTACGGGCTTGGACGGCGAGGAGCTCGGCATCGTGTCACGAGCCGAGGCGCTGGCAATGGCAAAGGAGCTGAAGGCCGATCTCGTCTGTGAATCGCTGATGAGCAGCCCGCCGCCTTGCAAGCTTATGCGAAGGGGATCGGCGAAGGATGCGGCCAGCAAGCAGAAGCGGGAAGAGAAGGTGAAGGAGCAGCCCGCGAAGGTAAAGGAGCTGCGGCTGTCCGTCGACATCGAGCAGCATGATTACGAGACGAAGCAGCGGCAAGCGGAGAAGCTTCTCGAATCGGGACATGCTGTGCTGCTTGTCGTTCGAATCTCGGGCAAGGAAGGACCAAAAGCGAAGGCTCTGTTAGAGCAGCTTGTCGGCGATTTGAAGCAGCACGGGCAGAAGCAGACAGGTATTCAAGTGAGCGGCAAGCAGGCTGCTGTGCAGCTTAACCCAAACTAAATTGGACTGAATTTGGCTAGGATTGCTGCTCCAATTCAGCTCAATCTTAGCTAGATTAAACGCTAAATGAAGTTCTAAATGAAGCGCGAAATATCTCCTAACAGCAATTGACACTGACTGGAAGTTTGGGTATGCTTTTAATTGAAAATCATTATCAATGACCCAAAAGGAGATTGCAGATGCTTCGCAGATTTTTCAGCTATTATCAGCCTTATCGTAAGCTGTTTTACCTTGATTTCCTAAGCGCGGTCGTACTAGCTATTCTAGAGCTGTGTTTCCCGCTTGCCGTCAGTTACGTCATTGATACTTTGCTTCCTGACGGGAACTGGATGTATATCATTACGGCCTGTTCGATTCTCTTTGTGATCTACGTCATTAACACGCTTTTGCAATATGTCGTCACCTACTGGGGGCATATGCTTGGGATCAATATTGAGACGGACATGCGCCGGAAGCTGTTCCAGCATGTGCAAAAGCTGTCCTTCCGGTATTTCGACAATACGAAGACCGGCCATCTGATTTCCCGGCTTACGAACGACTTGTTCGAGATAGGCGAAGTGGCGCATCATGGACCCGAGGACATGTTCATCGCAGTGATGACACTAATAGGCGCTTTTGGCATTATGGCTTACATTAATTTGGAGCTGGCTATCTTAACTTATGTCATCGTTCCCATCATCATCTGGCTCGTTATTTTCTTCAACAAAAAGATGACAAAAGCATCGGATCGGCTGTTCAGTGAAATGGCTGATTTCAATGCCCGTGTTGAAGATACAGTTGGCGGCATTCGCGTCGTACAAGCATTCGCTAATGAGAAGCACGAAGGCAAGCAATTTGCGGAAAACAACAACCGTTTCCGTATTGCCAAACTGATTTCGTACAAAATCATCGGGATGAACGCTTCGATCACTTATATGCTCATGCGTTTTGTACAGCTGTTCGTGATGCTGTGCGGCGCCTGGTTCGTTATTCAAGGCCAGCTGCACTACGGTGAGTTTATCGCTTTTGTTCTTATGACTAATATCTTCTTCAAGCCAATTGAGAAAATTAATGCCGTTATTGAGAGCTATCCGAAAGGGATTGCGGGCTTCAAGCGCTACATTCAATTGATGGATACCGATCCGGACGTAGCTGACGCGCCAAACGCCCGTGACATCGGTCACGTAAAGGGCGATATTCGCTATAACAATGTATCCTTTGGCTACGAGGGTGAAGCGAAGGTGCTTAACGGCATTAGCCTATCCATTAAGGCAGGCGAAACGGTTGCATTTGTGGGACCTTCCGGCGCAGGGAAAACGACGCTTTGCAGCCTGCTGCCCCGGTTCTATGAGGTGGATGGCGGCAGTATTTCCGTTGACGGTCAAGATATTCGCAAAGTGACGATGGAATCGCTGCGCAAGCAGATCGGTATCGTGCAGCAGGATGTATTCCTGTTCCATGGCACCATTCGTGAGAATATCGCCTATGGCAAGCTGGATGCCTCCGAAGCGGAGGTTAGAGAAGCGGCACGCAGAGCCCGGCTCGAGGAATTCATTGCCGCGCAGCCGAATGGGCTGGATACGGTAGTGGGCGAGCGGGGCGTGAAGCTGTCCGGCGGCCAGAAGCAGCGGATGGCGATTGCCCGGATGTTCTTGAAAAACCCGCCGATTCTTATTTTGGATGAAGCGACTTCAGCGCTTGACACCGAGACGGAAGCGGCGATTCAGCAATCGCTGGCCGAGCTGTCCGTCGGCAGAACGACACTAGTCATTGCGCATCGCTTGGCAACGATTAAGAATGCCGATCGCATCGTCGTTGTGACGGAAGAAGGCATTTCCGAGCAAGGCCGGCATGATGAGCTTGTCGCAACTGGCGGCGTATACAGTCGTCTGCACAAGGCACAGTTCGGCACAGCCTAATTCATTAAATGCAAAAAAGCCTGTTCTTATCGCTTCCGTTTCAGGGGGCGTAAGGAGCAGGCTTTTTCATTATTCAGTAGCAATCATTCATTTGACTGACCGTCATTTGACTGACCGTCGTTTGACGGTTTCTCGACATTCGGTATAAAATTTGAAGCAGAAACAAAGCTTTAGAAAGATACTGGGAGGAGAGATCAAATGAGCAATACAGTAAAACAGCTGTCCCCTTTGGTCGAGGCTTTAGGGTTGAAGCCGCATGTAGAAGGCGGCTGGTATAAAGAGCTTTGGAAAGCATCCTTCGAAATTCCTCAACAGGTGCTCGGCGAGCCTTATTCGGGCCCTCGTTTTGCAGCTTCTTCGATTTACTTCCTGCTGCATCCCGAGGAATTCTCCGATTGGCATAAAGTACATTCGGACGAGCTGTGGTTATGGCATTCAGGCGGCCCAATGAGGCTTACGCTTGGAGGCACAGAAGATGCGCCGCATACACGCCAGGAAATTATTTTGGGCGGAGACGTTCTGAACGGTCAGCAGCCGCAAGCGCTGGTTCCAGCGGGAGAATGGCAAATGTCGCATCCGCTGGGGGACGAGCCCGTATTCGTGTCCTGTGTCGTAGCGCCGGGCTTCCATTATGACGATTTCAAGCTGATTCAGCGCTAATTCATAGGCTTTGGCCGGAATTTGCCGGATTGTTTGACAAATGGTTTGGGCATCTTTTAAAATTAGAGTACGCTTAATTTCCGGCGTTATGCTGGAAAGCGGGGGAACCAAATGCAAGTGGGGCGAATAGGTCTTGATGTCAAGCATCAGCCTTAGGGTACCATCTACCCGAGTCCGTCAGCTAACCTCGTCAGCAGTGGATGGGTCATCTAGTTATGAATACGAATGTTTATGACCCTTGCAAACTTTAGGATTGTAAGGGTCTTTTTGTGTTTTTATCGACCCCCGCTGGTGAAGCGTGCACCACAAATTCTTTTTTAAGGAGGAGTTTGTATGCCGCAGCCCAAATATTCGGTTACTTTGAACAATGGAAATCCGATAGTGCTGGAGGAAGATGCTCAGCTCGCAGAGCTGATTCATGCCCGCAGCAGGGAGGAATTCCCGGCCGATACCCGCATTCAAGTGACCACGCAATTCAACCGTCCGAGCGATCTGACGCCGGAGGCCCGAGCCAGCCTGGAGGAGCTTCATCAGGCCGGTGCCATTCTAGTCAACCACACCCCTATTTTGAAAGGCATCAATGATGACCCGTTTCTATTGTCGCATATGCTGAATCAACTGGCCTGGATTGGTGTAACGCCATCCCTGGTGTTTATTCAGCATCCAGAGAGCAGTGATAGAGGGGTATCCGTTCCCTTGAAACGCGCATTTCAAGTGGTGGAGGGTGCGAAAGCACTCATTTCTGCCAACGGAAACCCGCTGAAGCTCGTCATGTATCATAGTTCCGGAAAGATCGAGATCGTATCGATCGACAACGGCAAAGCTTATTTGAGGTATCATCATTCCAAGTACGGCCGTGATGGACATTTTATGATGCTGGATTGTCCGGACGATGCCATCTGGTTTGATGAATTGCCGGGCAGCGAGCCTTACGGCAGGGTAGGCGATGGAGCCGCATTCATGTAAAACGATTGATTTACAGCAAGTTCAGGCTGCGTTATGATGGTCATTAACTGGAATACGTCATCCAAATTCATAACGAAAGTCGAAGGGATTTCACAGCATGCGCGAGTCCTTATGGACGAAAAACTTCATCTTATTGTCTTGTTCGAATTTATTTCTTTTTTTAGCGATCGAAATGCTGCTGCCTACCTTGCCAATTTTTGCGGCAGACCAAGGCAGCACGGAGTCGCAAATCGGTTTATTACTGGGCTTCTTTACATTTGCCGCCGTTTTGTCCCGTCCATTCACAGGGGCGGGCGTGAAACGGCTTGGGAAAAAAGGGCTGCTGCTCGCAGGCGTCATCATCTGCTTAATTGGCATGGCCAGCTATTATGTAGCAGGAACGCTATCTGTCTTGCTGCTGCTCCGTATCGTGCACGGTATCGGATTTGGACTTGCGACAACGATGTTCGGAACGGTCGTATCCGATGTCATTCCGGCTTCCCGGCGTGGCGAGGGAATGGTTTTTTTTGCGACCGGTAATGCCATTTCCTTTTCATTAGGTCCGTTTCTGGGCATTTGGGTGCTGGAGCATTACAGCTACGGCGGTTTGTTTGGTTTCGGCGTCGTTATTTTGCTGTTGTCGCTATTCTTTACCTTATTTGTCCGGCTGTCTCCCGAAGGACAGGCACAGATCAAGGCTAGCGCCAAGGAGAGGGAAGCTGAAGCGGCGATGAGAGAGGCAGCTGCTGCTCGCAAGCTGTCATGGACGCATGATGTCGTGGAGCGGAAAGCATTGTTCCCGGCTGTGCTTGGCATGATGGTAGGTTTCGCATTTGGCGGGTTACTCAGCTTTATTACGCTGTTCGGCATCGAGAAGGGGCTGGCCAATATCGGCTATTTCTTCCTCGTCGTTGCGATCAGCGAGGTGCTGATCCGGTTCGTCAGCGGTCCGTTGTTTGACCGGAAAGGACGGTTCTGGGTGTTGTTCCCTTCAGCCATACTGTGCATCGTTGGCTGTGTGCTGCTTTACAAGACCGAGACAACCGCTATGCTGCTTCTAGCTGCCGTGTTCTATGGGTTAGGCTTCGGAGCTTTGTTCCCAGCTTTGCAGGCATGGGTCATTAACAGAGTCGAGCCGGAACGGCGGGGTGTCGCGACGGCGACCTATTATAATTTGTTTGATATCGGTATTGGCTCCGGCGCTATCCTCTTAGGTTTTGCGGCGATGTGGACCAATTATGCGACCATGTTTCTATTCTCCGGATTGTTCTTCGTTCTGTACCTGATTCTTTATCTCGTGTATGAACGGAAGCAGAGCATCCAAGGAAGAGAGCAGAGCAATCAAGCAGCTTAATATTAAATGAAAAAATGGCGGTGCAAGGGTAGTTTTATCCTTGTGCCGCCATTTTTGGTTTTTAATCGATTGCCGTTCCTAGCGAAGCAATCGGCTTGTGTGGAGATCCGTTGTCTCATCATCGCAGATGCTATTCTCTTTTTGGTATCTTATGAGCCTCTATCCGGGGTCTAACCTCGTTCTTAGATGTCATCTAATGAGTCCAGTAGGGCTCAAAATGTAAATCTACATTTTGATAAGCCTCTTAAGGTGTCCAAACCGCTATCAAAATGCAAAAGTGCATTTAGAATTCAGCTATTTTGCCTTATTGTAGCCTTTTAGGGCGATCAGCCTGCACATTTGCATTTTGATGATCTAAATTGACGCGAAAACGGCTGACAGCCTGCACATTTGCATTTTGATTCTTAGTTTTCCCTGCTCAGCTTCTAGAAACTAAGCCGAAAGCTTAATTTTTTGCCCCGGGTGAATGAGATTCGGGTTCTTTATACCGTTGATATCGCGAAGCTGCTGCCAAGTCGTTCCGTGCGTTCTAGCAATCGACCAAAGCGTGTCTCCTTTTTTTACTGTGTAATCCGGTTTAGCCTCAGGTTTAGCCTCAGGTTTGGGTTCCGGTTTTGGTTCGGGTTTGTGCTCGAGCTCCGGCTTCGTTGCCGGCTCTGCTGGCTCAGGTTCGGACGTTGCAACCACTTCTTGCGCGACAGTGGCAGCAGCTGTAATACGCCCCTCCACCTTCGGCAGCGTGCCATCTAGCTTCTCGATGTAGGCGATGAGCGCCTCATCGAGCGAGCCATACATCCCGGCTTGCGGATAATGGCCGAGCATCACGTACTCGTCTCCACCCGCTGCCATGAAGTCATTCGTCGCTACAACGTATTGCTTCTTAACGTCAAGCGGCTTGCCGCCCACAGTCACCGAATGAACGCGTTGGCCAGCCGGCTTGGCTGCATCAATCTTAAATGCTATGCCGGAAACTTGAGGGAATGCACCTTTCGGATTCGGGTAATCGGATACGCCATTTTCAAGTGCAGCCTTTAAGTCGGCTCCAGTTACCTTCAAGGTTACGATTTGGTTGCCGAAAGGCAGTACCGTGATGACGTCTCCTTTCGTAATGACGCCTTCGTTAATGGAGGCGCGAATGCCGCCGCCATTCGTCAAACCGATGTCTGCCCCGGCTGCATCGCGAATCGCATCGGCGATAAGGTTGCCCAGATTCGTCTCGCTCGCCCGCACGAGTTCGCGAGTTCCTTCCAGCTTGCCAGTCGCCTTGCCAACCTCCTGCGACAAGATCGTTTCCTGGCTCTTCTGAATATCTGCAACTAGCGCAGCCACTTCGGCATTGGGCTGAATAGCCGCAGCTTCTTTCTGATCGATGAGTGCAGCTTGCTTTTTGATTACTTTGCCGTTATCGAACCACAGGTCGACAACACCTAAATATTTCGTATACTCACCAGCGCTGACGAGGAGGGTTCCGTTGCCTGCGACAAGGCCGTCCTTCAATACCGTATGACTGTGACCATCGATAAATACGTCAATGCCGGATACCTCCTTCAGCAGCTTCAAGCTTGTATCTTCACTGGCGGCATCTTGTCCAATATGACCTACGGCAACGATGATGTCCGTTTTGTCTTTTAATTCCTCTACAATGGCTTTCGCTTCCTTCGTTGGATCAGTAAAGGTTAGCCCTTTCACATTATTGGGATGCGTTTTGTATGCCGTCTCCGGCGTTGTCAGACCGAATATGCCGATTTTTACGCCATCTACTTCTTTAATGATATACGGCTTATACAGAAGTGACTGGTCTTTGGTTACGCGGGTATTTGC
Organism: Paenibacillus radicis (ex Gao et al. 2016); assembly: GCF_014641555.1. GTDB lineage: Bacteria > Bacillota > Bacilli > Paenibacillales > Paenibacillaceae > Pristimantibacillus > Pristimantibacillus radicis. Next base: position 385,233 of record NZ_BMHY01000003.1, on the reverse strand, counting down.
GCTAAGCAGCGGGTAAGTCATGGCATTCTCCAGCTCCAGCAGCCGTTCATAACCGTAATTATATTCATGGTTGCCAGGTACTGCCGCGTCATAGCCCATTTTGTTCATGACCTGCACGACGCTCTCACCAGTTACCAAAGTAGCGAAGGTCGTCCCGTGTACAGCATCACCGCCGTCAAGCAGAAGCGTATTGGGATTGGCTTTGCGATAACTGTCGATGATACCGCTGAGCTTGGCGAAGCCCATTTCACCGCTTGTGCTTTCGACCGCTCGGGCGTGCATATCGTTCGTGTGCAGCAGGGTAATATGTTTTCCGGCCGCGGTCGTTGCTGCTTCGGCTGCAGTGACGGTGCCTGTCGAGGCGGCAATCAGCGACACAGCCAACAAGGCAGCGCCTAACCACTTAAACCTCTTGAACATAGACCTCTCATCCCTCCATAACCTATATTTTCCAAGCACTTTCCCTATTCTAGGTTTGCAAATGAATTCCTGTTTAGTTTTCTTTAATTTTCTGAAAATTAAAACTTAAGGCATACTAGTAGGGACATATTGCGCAGGCCGCCTTATTGCTCATGACGCATACGGTTTCGTATAATGGGAGAAATGACTAGGAGGGCGATTCACTTATGAAGGATGGGCATAACTTGCCGGTTGCAGATATTGCTGCGGCAATCGATCATACCGTATTGAAAGCAGACGCGACAAAAGCTGAAATCGTACAGCTATGCGAAGAAGCGAAACGTCACGGCTTTGCGACCGTTTGCATTAATCCGGGCTGGGTGAGGCTGGCGTCGGAGCTGCTGGCAGATTCGAAGGTTGGCGTGACGACGGTTATCGGTTTCCCGCTGGGAGCGACGACAACGTTTGCGAAAGCGGCAGAGACGCGGGATGCAATCGCAAATGGTGCAACTGAGGTGGATATGGTGCTGAACATCGGATTGCTCAAATCCGGCGATGACGAGGGAGTCAAGCGGGATGTAGCGGGCGTCGTTGGGGCAGCGGGCGGACAAGCAGTCGTTAAAGTGATTTTGGAGACGGGATTGCTGACAGATGAGGAGAAAGTGCGGGCATGCTTGATCTGCAAGGAAGCGGGGGCGGATTATGTCAAGACGTCAACGGGATTCGGCAAAGGCGGAGCTACCGCCGCTGATATCGCACTGATGCGGCGCACCGTTGGTCCTGAGATGGGCGTAAAGGCATCCGGGGGCGTTCGGGATCAGGCTACAGCCCGGCTAATGTTGGCTTCGGGAGCAACGCGGATTGGTGCCAGCGCCAGCGTGGCGATTGTGTCCGGAGGAACGGGAGAGGGTTACTAGCGCTTGGACGAAAGCGAAATCCACACTTGCATCAAGGTGCAGATGTTGGGGGATTGACCCTATTTTTGAATCGCGTTATGATGAACGAAGGAACCGCCCGGCTCTGTGGAGCCGGTTTTTTTATGGCCTTAAAGCAATTTGCACGTAGAGGACGAACTGTCTAAGCGGCTGATTTTCAGACTCGGTGCCGCTTTGCGCAGATTCATATAGATCGGTAATTTAGAAGAAAAGAAGAGGTGAAGTATGCTCCAGAAAGCTTCCTGGCGCCAAGAGTGGACGACTGATGTCCGCGCGAATGTGCTGGCGGGCATGACAGCGACGCTGGCGCTTGTGCCGGATTCGCTCGCTTTCTCTTTTATGGCGGGTGTTCCGCCGGTGGTCGGCATTTACGCGACGATTTGCATTTTACTCGTCGTGACGTTTATGGGAGGCCGTCCCGGCATGGTATCCGCAGCTGCGGGCTCGATGGCGGTGCTGATGCTCTCGCTCGTACAGGAGCATGGCATCCAATATTTATTCGCAGCAACGGTATTAACAGGAATTATTCAGTTTTTGATGGGCGTGTTCAAGCTCGGCAAGCTAATGCGCTTCGTCCCGCAAGGGGTGCTGACCGGATTTATCAATGCGCTGGCTATTATGATCTTCATGTCCCAGCTCAGGTATTTCAAAGGCGAATCCTGGCTCATGTATGCTTTGGTCGGCCTGACTCTTGCTATCATTTATTGGCTGCCGCGTTATTTCAAAGCGATCCCATCGCCGCTGGTAGCTGTTGCTGTGCTGAGCATCGCGGTGTGGGCGTTTGGCTTTGGCGATGTGACTCGTATCGGAGACATCACAGCGATTGACGCTTCACTGCCGTCTTTTTTCCTGCCGGACATTCCGTTTAGCTGGGATACGCTCGCGATCATCGCCCCTTATTCCTTGTCGCTGGCCGTTGTCGGCTATACCGAAACGATGCTGACGCATAATTTGCTTGATGAGATGACTGGAGAGCGGACCGATAAAAACCGGGAGATGCGCGGTCAAGGCATTGCCAATGTCGTTGCTGGCTTTTTCGGAGGGATGGCGGGCTGCGCGCTCGTAGCGGAGTCGGTACTTAATGTGAAAATGGGCGGGAAGCGCAGGCTGTCAACGCTTGTTGCCGCGCTGTTCCTGCTGCTGCTGACCGTTCTGCTCGGCGATGTGCTGGCGATGATTCCGATGGCGGCACTCGTAGGCATTATGCTGATGGTCTGTGTCTCGATTTTCGATTGGTCATCGCTCTTTAAGATGAAGCGGCTTCCTGCGGGAGAGACGTTCATCATGCTGTCGACGGTTGCCGCCGTGCTGCTTACGCATGATTTGGCAATTGGGGTAGGCGTAGGGGTATTGTTCAGCTTTATCGGATTTGCGATCAAGGCATCGAAGGTGCAGATCGACAGCGAGTGGAACGGGACGACTAGAACGTACCGGGTTCATGGACAGCTGTTCTTCGCATCGGCCTCGGAGCTGGAGGAGCAGATCGAAACGCAATGCGAGGCCGAGGAAATTCACCTCGACCTCACGGGAACCAAAGTATGGGATCATACGGCAAACCTTGCCGTCAAACGAACGGTGGAGAGACTTAGAGACAACGGAAAGCAAGTTACCGTACTGCGCGCCTCCGCCGATCAGGCTGCGGTTTAGCCGAATGATTTATTGTTAACGCTGGTAGCTAATCGTCAGGTTGGCTTCCAGCTTCCCTTTAGGCTCAAGCATAACGAGCTCTTCTTGACGGTTCAGTTCGCTGTTCATCGCCATCCATGGCTCTACGCATACGAATGGCTTGCCGTTAACGGACCATAGCACCATATATTTGAAAATATCGCTGTAGGACAGGCGTACGGTTGCGCCCCCGGCAACCGGGAAGGATATTTCACTCTTCTTCGTATCAAGCAGCGTTACGGACTCCACGAGGCCTTCCAGATCGAACACACCTTCAAACGGCTTTTCTACCATATCGTTGTAATCCAGATAACGGGTTGCATCGGTATCGTAGGAAAGCTTTTTGCTGTCTACATTAAAGTAAGGATGGAAGCCGGCATAGAAAGGCATAGCCTGATCCGCAGTCAAGTTGCGGTATTGCTGGCGGGTATGCAGCTCGCCGTCTTTCAGAGCGTAGGTGAACTCGAGCTCAAAGTCGAACGGGAAGGACTGCTTGGTCGTCTCATCACTGCGAAGCAGCAGAGTGATGGAAGCTTCACCGTCCGTATTCGTTCCGATAACTTCCCAGGCTGCCGTTCTTGCAACACCGTGATTTGCCATTTCATAGGTTTGGCCGTTCCATGTATAAGAGCGGTTTTCCAGCTGGCCGCTAATCGGGAATAGAATCGGGTTGCCGCCGCGAATATTCGCCGTCTTGTTCTCGAAGGTTTCCCGGTCGAGATAGAACAGCTCCAGTCCATGCAGCTGGCAGCCGATTACGATGCCGCCTCTCTCTGGACAGACTTGAACGCGGGAATCCGTACCCGGCTCGGTTAATTCATAAATCGTATACGTTTCCTCACGGCTGGTAACTTGATATTGACTCATAATCGCTTGTAACCTCCAATATGTAGATCGTTCCTCATAAGCATCGTATTCAATCATAGCATAATAATCAAGCGTCCCGCTCAGGGGGATAAAAAGAAGACGAACGAGCTGATTACCAGCCGTTCGCCTTCCTGGTTATGCTTATTATTTCGCCGCCGTTGCCGGCGCCTTTTCTTTTTCAAGATTGTTCTCGATTTTCGCGCTGCTGTGCAGCTCTTCCATCCAAGCGCCCGAGAGCTCCTGAATTTTTTGATCGATCAGCTGCTTGCGAACATCTTCCTTCTTCTCTTCGAAAGTCGGGTTCGTCGCTGCTTTAACTTCCGTCTTTTTAATAATGTGGAAGCCAGCAGACGTCTGTACGACATCGCTCAATTCGTTGAGGTCAAGAGCAAATGCGGCCTTGTCAAATGCTTCATCGCCCGAAGCGCTGCTTTGGCTGATAAAGCCAAGGTCGCCTCCGTTTGGACCGGATTGCGTATCCGTCGATTTTTCCGCTGCAAGTTTAGCGAAATCGCCGCCATCTTTCAATTGCTTCAGGACTTCGGCTGCTTCTTCTTTCGTTCCAAGCATAATGTGCGAAACGCGAATTTGCTCTGGCGTAGCGTAGGAAGCTTTATTCTCGTCATAGAACTTCTTCACGTCTTCGTCGGTTACTTTCGTTTGCGGCTCCAGGATTTTGCGGATTTTAAGCTGCATGCCCGCATCCTCGCGAAGATCATCCATCGTCATGCCGTTCTGCGTCAAAGCTGAATTCAAGGCTTCTTCCGAGCCAAATTGCTTGATCAGCGAATCGATTTCGCCGGTTACGTCTTCGTCCGTGATCGTAACACTTGCTTTTTCCGCTGCTTGGTCGATCAGCTCTTTCGTAATCAAGCCGTCCAGCGTAGAAGCACCGCTTTGCGGAAGCAATGCATGATAAAGCTTGTCCTGCGTAATTTTAACGCCGTTAACCGTTGCGACCGCTTTGCCGCTGCCCGCGAACGGAGGCTTGATCAATACGATGATCAGCACAATTGCAAGCACGGCAGATATGGCAATCCATGCTTTGCTTCCGCCGCTGGATTGGGCAGGAGCTTGAATTTCAGCCGGAACAGCGAGTGCAGAAGCGGCTGCTTGCTCTCCTTCAACGGTATCGATTTCTTCATTCACTTCGTTGGCAGCCGTCTCGTTCTGAGCCGATTCTTCTGGTGGAATCGATTGTTGCTCAGTCGTTTCCGGCTGCTCTTCCGTCGCAGCTTTTTTTTGCTCTTCGTCTCTAGGCTGCTGCGGGTCTTTGTTTTCCATTTTTTATGAGCTCCCTTCAATAATACGGTGCTAATTTGCAATCTTCACCTACTATAACAAAACATTTTACAAAAAACCTTAATCTAAAATAAAAAAATGTTGCATCCTAGCCCATTTCGTATGATTGTATAAGTAGAGATACAGATGAAAAATTTAGCAAGCGCCCAGTGATTGCGCTGGAGCGGAGGGAAAATATGTTTGCACTAACTGGAGATTATAATGGCTGGATCGTTGCGTTGTCTTTTATCATTTCTATTCTGGCTTCGTATTCGTCTTTGAATTTAGTTTATAAAATATCCCATTCTCGCGGTAAAGCTCAGCAAGGCTGGATGGCAGCCAGCGCTTTTGTCATGGGCAGCGGCATTTGGACGATGCATTTTATCGGCATGATTGCTTTCCATGTCGGCGTGCCGATGACCTATAACATTCCGATAACGCTGATTTCGATCGTTGCGGCGATTTTGGCGTCCTACTTTGCGTTTCTATTCTCGCTGACGAAGAAGAACAGCCGGTCGCGGCTGGCCATAGGCGGAACCATTATGGGTGCTGGCATCGTGACGATGCATTACACCGGCATGGCGTCGATGCAATCACCAACCGTATCGATTACTTATAATAACGTCTTATGGGCGCTATCAGCCATTATTGCCGTACTGGCCTCCTGTGCTGCTCTTTATTTGTTCCATAAATTCCGGAACTCCGCCCGTGCCGGTCTCTCCAAATGGTCGGCAGCCGGGCTGATGGGCTTTGCGGTCTGCGGCATGCACTATACAGGGATGGCTGCAGCTTCGTTCTGGTGCGGCAATCCGGAGGTTGTCGTTCAATCGGCGCCAGTCAATTTATTTCTGCTGCTCGGCGTCACCTTCACAACGCTGGCGATTATGATCGTCACCTGGGGGGCTATTCATTTCGACCGTACCGTCCTGGAGCGGATGGCATACAGCGATCCCTTGACCGGGCTTTCAAACCGGCATGCTTTAAGCCGTTACTTTGAGGATGAATTAGAAAATGCCTCGTCATTCACGTTATTTTTCCTCGATTTGGACCGTTTCAAAGTCATTAACGACACCTTGGGCCATGACATCGGTGATTTGCTGGTGCAAGAGGCCGCCTCACGACTTCAGACATTCAACGATCAACAATCGGAAATATTTCGTCTGGGTGGCGACGAGTTTCTGCTTATTAGCAAAGGCATTAACGCCGCAGAAGCCACTCATATTGCATCTGTCATATTGGAGCATATCCGCAAGCCGTATTATTTGGAAGGCAACGAGCTGTACATTACCGGCAGCATCGGCATCAGCAGTTCGCCCGAGCATGGGACGGATCGTTCCAAGCTGCTCATAGCAGCGGATACTGCAATGTATCAAGCAAAGCGGCAGGGGAAAAATCAATATTTTGTCTATAACATGGAACTGGATAAGATGGCTTCCCGCAGAATGGAGCTGGAGAAGGACATGCAGCTGGCTCTGACGAAAGGGCAGTTCGTTAACTACTATCAGCCCAAATGGAATGCGGATACGAACTATCCGACCGGATTTGAAGCGCTGTTGCGCTGGAAGCATCCCGCGTATGGAATTATATCGCCGGATGAATTTATTCCGATTGCCGAAGAAACGGGCATGATCGTATCCATGACACGATGGGTGCTGGAACAGGCATGCCGCGATTGCGTGCAGTGGAATAAGCATGAGCCTGAGCCGCTTACCGTATCGGTTAATCTTTCAGTTAAAGTATTTGACAGTAAAAATCTGATGGATATGGTCCTGTTCGCGCTGGAGCGATCCTCGCTTCCCGCCGAGCTGCTGGAGCTGGAAATTACGGAGACGATCGTCATGAACAATGTGACGGACGTCGTTAATCAGTTAAAGCCGTTGCAGGATATGGGGATTACGATATCGATGGATGATTTCGGTTCCGGCTATTCCTCGCTCGGCAGCCTTGATCTCATTCCATTCCATACGCTGAAGATCGACAAGCTGTTTATGCAGCAGAGTCATTCCCCAGCCAAGCGAGCTGTCGTTAATACGATCATTACGCTTGCCAGCCAGCTCAACCTTCAAGTGGTGGCGGAAGGGGTGGAGACGGAGCAGCAACTTGATTTTTTGAAGGCTTCCGGCTGCCAGGTGATGCAGGGCTTTTACTTCAGTAAGCCGATGCCACGAGATCAATTGGATGAATGGATGGCGGCACTGAATCGTGCTCATATACAAGGGATCTCGTAATCATATTAAGGGGAGGATTCGGTCATGCGTATCACACATCGGGTTTACGGCTGGTTTGCTTTGTCTATGGCATTGCCGCTGGCCATCTACATCGGTTTGCGGAGCACGTCTCCGCTGGATGCCGACATTCACTCTCCACATGGACATTTCTACATTGTAAGCATTGTCTCCCTGATTGCCTTGGTTGTTGCCGTAGCGATCGGAATTTCCGCTATTCGGATTCGTAATTTGAAAATCAGTTTCCTGTCACTCGCATATGTCTCGCTAGCTGCTTTGTTTACCTTACACGGCATGTCTACACCCGGCTTCCTCAGCCATCATTCCAACATATCCGGGTCTGCGGCTCAGATTAGCATTCTGCTGGCTGTGCTATGGCTTTGGCTGTCTTCCATGTCCTCGGATCGTCTTGTCATCCGCTGGCTGTCCCGCTGGCAGCGCTGGCTTGTTCCGGTGTGGTCAGCTGCACTGGTTGCGCTCTGTCTGCTCTTATGGAACGTGCCTCAAGTGACGGAATGGCTGCATTTGAAAGAAAACCCAATGCGCTGGATTGCGACGGGCATCATTATCGGTCTGAATCTATGGACGATGATGCGTTACTGGCAAACGTACGCATCCTCCCGCTTTCCGCTTCAGCTAGCTATCGTATATAGCGCCGGCTGGATGATTCTGGCGCAAGTAATTATCGTCACCGGAGAATCGTGGAAGCTGAGCTGGTGGCTGTATCATATTTTGCTGCTGGCCTCGGTCATTGGCATGTTGGCGGGCATTTTACTGCAATATAGAAGCACAGGCTCGTTAACCTCCTCCATGCTGCTCTTGCTTCGCAGCAATCCGAGAGAATGGATTCAGGCTTATATGTCACCGGCTATTAAGGAGCTTATTCGGGCGACTGAGAGCAGAGATGCCTATACGGCCGGACATAACTACCGGGTAGCGATCTATGCTCTCAAGCTAGGAGAAGAAATGGGTTTATCCTCCAATCAGCTGCGGGCAATCGCCCAAGGGGGGATCGTCCACGATATCGGCAAATTAAGCATTCCCAGCCATATTCTGAACAAACCCGGCAAGCTGGATTTAGAGGAACGGACCATTATCGAGGAGCATCCGTTGACCGGCTACCATTTGTGCCGGAGGCTGGGCTTCATGCAGGAAGAACTGGCTGTTATCCGTTCCCATCATGAGCGCTGGGACGGCAGCGGTTATCCAAGCGGTCTAAGCGGCAGCCGCATTCCGCTGCTCGCTAGAGTGATCGCTGTTGCGGATGTCTATGATGCGCTCACTTCTTCGCGATCCTATCGCCAAGCTTTGTCTCATGAGGAGGCGCTGGATCATATCCGCGGGGAAAGCGGCAAGCATTTCGATCCATCCTGCGTGGAGGCCTTCTCGTCTCTTGCTGCGGAGCAGCGTGATTTTTTCGATGAAACGATCAGATCAAGCCGGGAGTTCCAGTTAAAGTGGATCGACGGGGCGGCGCCAGCCTAGCTTTTACAAAAGCTTCTTGGGCTGGAATAGCATTGGCGTTTCAGCTCGGTTACAATAGAGGAGTAGTCTATACATAGGAGGATGAACATCGATGGCTTATTTACCGGAGCAAAACCGTTATGAACAAATGAAATACAACCGGGCAGGACGCAGCGGATTGAAGCTGCCGGCCGTATCACTTGGCTTGTGGCATAATTTCGGAGGAAATGACCGGTTGGAGAATGGCAGAGCTATGGTTCGCCGGGCGTTCGATTTGGGCATTACCCACTTCGATCTGGCTAACAACTATGGACCGCCGCCAGGTTCAGCCGAAGAAATGTTCGGACAAATCTTACATCAGGATCTCGCGGCTTACCGCGATGAGCTTATTATATCGACAAAGGCCGGCTACTACATGTGGGAGGGGCCTTACGGCGAGTGGGGCTCCCGCAAATATCTAGTTTCCAGCCTGGATCAGAGCTTGAAACGGATGGGTCTAGAGTACGTGGACATTTTCTACCATCACCGCCCGGATCCCGATACTCCGCTTGAAGAAACGATGGCTGCATTAGATCATATCGTGCGGCAAGGCAAGGCGCTTTATGTTGGTCTCTCCAACTACAGTGCAGAGCAAACGGCCAAAGCGTCGGCGATCTTGAAGCAGCTGGGCACGCCTTGCCTCATTCACCAGCCGTCGTATTCGATGTTCAACCGCTGGATCGAGGACGGCTTGCAGGATGTGCTGGAGACGGATGGAATCGGCTCGATCGTATTCTCTCCTCTGGCTGGAGGGCTGCTGACCAACCGTTACTTGAACGGTGTTCCGGCCGATTCCCGCGCAGGAGGCCCTAGCGTCTTCCTGAAATCGGATCAGATTACGGAAGACAAGCTGGCGAAGATCCGCAGTCTTAATGAGCTGGCGTCGGAACGGGGACAATCGCTTGCTCAAATGGCGCTGGCGTGGGTGCTGCGAGGCGGAAAAGTAACGTCCGCATTGATTGGCGCAAGCCGTGTAGAGCAAATCGACGACAATGTTGCCGCATTGAGCCGGCTGGACTTCTCAGCTGAAGAGCTGCATGCGATCGAAGAAATTCTTGCAAAATAATAGCTTGGAGACTAGACGCCTAGACGGGGTGGAATCCCTGTCCGGGCGTTTTTTTTCGCCATATCGCCATTTGGCAGTCTTGGACGGTATAATACAAGAAATGACATCGCTCGGAAGGAGCAAGCGGGTTGAATAAAATGTCGCTCAGAACAAAAGGACTGCTGCTGATCGTGTTGATCTCCATCATTCCGTTATTGCTCGCCGGGGTCAGCAACTATATGACCGTACGTGAGCAAATGATCGATTCGGCGAAGGAGAAAACGATGAGCAGGCTGCAAAGCGGGGCGAGCCAGCTGGCGGCCTGGCTTGCTATCCGGCGCGCTGAGGTGCTGGTTATGAGCCGCACCGACGTTGTCCGTTTCGGAACGGACGAGGAGCGCCTGCGTTATTTCAATCGTGAACTCGTGCGATCCGGTTTTACCTACCATGCGATCGGATTCGTTCATCCCAACGGTTTTGCGATCCGGACCAACGGACCAACGATTCCCATGGGCGGCCAATCCTTCTTCTTGGATGCTATCGAAGGCAAAGTTACGATTACCGATCCGATGATTCCTTTTTTCGAGAATGACAAGCAGTCGTTTATCGTCGTTCCGGTCTATGGCGATCAGAACAAAATTATCGGTGTCGTCTATGCTTCCATGCAGTTGTCCGTGCTTGAGCCCTATCTCCGTCAAGAAAAGCAGGAAACAGGCGTATTCCGGATGTTCAACCGTGAAGGCGAGATGATCTATTCGGCTGCACCCAATCAGGAGCTGGATGAAACAATTGGATTCAAGGAAGCGATGGAAGCCAAGGCCAAGGGTGCAGGAACCGCTCAGCAGGAGCAGTCGGGAACCTTCCAGCAGAAAAGGGGAACGCATAAACACATCGTCTTTTACGAAAAAGTGGATTCGGTGACCGGATGGCGCTTCTCGCTGGAAATGCCAAGCTCCAGCCTGAACGAAGGGCTGAACCGGGTGTTCCTGCAGACTTTTGCGACCATTGCGCTGGCGGAAATTGTCGTCGTTATTTTGTTTTTTATCTTTTTTGCAACGATCGTCCGCCGTCTCGAAGGCATTCTTGCTGTAACGGAGCAAGCGGCGGACGGCAGGTTCGATGCCGAGCATTTGAACGAGCTGCCAAGCGATGAGGTAGGCAAGCTGGCGGCATCTGTCAATGGCATGATGGTGCACTTGAAGGATATGTTCGAGCAGCTCGGCGCGATTATTAACCAGAACCAGTATGCGTTTATCGTGCTGGATGAACATTACCGCATTTCCTATATGAACACGGCTGCCGAGCATTTAATCGGCTATAAGCTGGAGGAGGTGCGCGGTCATGCGACGCCGCTGCTGTTCATCGATCCGGAGGAGATTCGCGAGGAAGCGGAGCTGTTGTCCGATCGGCTGGGGAGAACCGTTGTGCCAGGGCTGGAGCTGTTCCATGAACTGAGGCTGGAAAACTTCTCTTACGAGCGGGAATGGACTTTCATACATAGAAGCGGAACTAGAATTCCGGTGCGCCACAGCAGCAACGGACTGCGTGACCATAACGGCAAATTTACAGGAACCGTGGGCATGGCCTATGACATTTCGGAGCACTTGCAGATGGAAAAGATGCAGAACCGGCTGCTCGATATCGTGGGCTCCGCGCAGGATTTAATTGCCTCTGTTGATCATAGAGGGCGCATTATTTACATGAATACGGCAGGCAAGGAAATGCTGGCGCTGGACGCATCGGCGAAATATACGACATTAAAGCGTCATTTGGAACCGCCTGCATACCAAGAGCTGATTAACGGCGCTAGAATAGCAGAGCGCTTGGGCTTCTGGGAGGGCAATGCGGAACTGCTCACCTGCGAGGGCAAAAAAATATTTGTATCGATGGTCGTTGTTGCCCATGCCAACAGCCGGACGGGTGAATTGTTCTACTCCTGTATAGCTCGTGATGTATCCGAGCAGCAGCGTATCCAGGAGGAGCTGATCCGGGCTACGCAAGAAGCGGAGGAAGCGAATACGGCGAAGAGCAGCTTCTTGGCGCTGATGAGCCATGAAATACGCACACCGCTCAATGGCATTATCGGCTTGGCGCAGCTTATGCGGCGTACGGGGCTGTCGGCCTCGCAGAAGGATTATATGGATAAGATCAACACGTCCTCCGACACGCTGCTTCGCATTATTAACGACATCCTCGATTTTTCCAAAATCGAGGCCGGCAAAGTTGAACCGGAACGGCTGGCATTTAAGCCGGAGGAGCTGCTTCACCGGTTGGCCGATCAGCTCAGCATCTTTATGGGCGGCAAAGAGCAATTCGAATTTATACTGGATTCACCGAAGGACTTGCCGATTACGCTCGTTGGCGATCCGCTGCGCTTGGAGCAAATTTTGCTCAACCTTTGCATGAATGCGATTAAGTTTACGTCACAGGGCAGAGTGATGCTGAGGCTCACGGTTCTGGATCAGCAGGAGGACAGCCTGAAGCTGCGCTTCATGGTAGAGGATACTGGCATCGGGATGTCGCAGGAGCAGGTGGACAAGCTGTTTGTGCCGTTTACGCAAGCAGACAGCTCCACAACCCGCAAGTTTGGCGGCACCGGTCTCGGCCTCGTTATCTCCAATGCTTTCGTCGAAATGATGGGCGGCAAACTGCAGGTTGAGAGTGAACTTGGAGCCGGCAGCCGCTTTCAATTCGAGCTTCGATTTGCGCTGCTGCCAAATTCAGCACCTGTGAATTATTCCATTGAAGGAGCTGAGCAGCAGAAGCCGATTTGGATCGTCGAGGATAATGATGAAATGCGGCTTCACTGGTATAAAGTTGTCGATTCCTTTGGGCTGACCCCTGTACCGTTCTATTCCTGGAAATCGGCTAGGGCACGCTTGAAGCGGGTGAAGGCGGCGGAACGGCCGAAGCTTATTATGCTCGATATGGAGATGCCGGATATGTATGGGGCGGAAACGTGGCTTGCCTTCCATAAGGAAGCGGAGGCCGCAGGCGTTCAGACTGCTGTGTTCACCACTTCCTTCGGAAGGGATGAGCTGCTGCAGATGCCGGAATCAGAGCGGCCGTCTGCGCTGCTTACGAAGCCGGTTACGCGGCAAGCGATGTATACGGCGCTTAGCCGGCTGATGATCGATTCCGCCAGCACAGAGCAGCGGCGATTTGCAGATCATGCGCTGAGAGAAGCTGCCGCAGAAGCTGCCGTTTCGATGGCAGCGGGGCCGGCAAGCGGCGTGCGCATTTTGCTTGCGGAGGATAATGCCATTAATCAGATGGTAGCCCAGGAAATGCTGAAGGCTTACGGCTTTGAGGTTGGCGTGGCGGCGAACGGCAAGGAGGCGCTGCAGATGCTGGAGCAGGAAGAGTGGCAGCTCATCCTGATGGATATTCACATGCCGGAGATGGATGGAATGGAAGCGACGCGGATCATTCGCGACAACATTCTATACCGGCATATTCCGATTATTGCAGTGACGGCCAATACGCTTCGATCCGATCATGAAACGTACATGCGGATTGGTATGAACGGAGTTGTTACGAAACCAATTAACGCGGAGCAGCTGTATTCCGCTATTGCTTTGTCGCTTCATCTGCCGCTTGCCCGCTCGCTGCAGGACAAGCTGCCGGGGGCCCCTGCATTGATCGAGCATACGATACCGGCCGTTGAAGGAATTGATCTGGATGCGGCGCTTGCTCGTGTGAACGGCAAGCAAATGATTTTGCTGCATATGCTGGATCAATTCGAGAGCGATTACTCGGATTTCATGGATAAGCTTGAAGCAAACTTGCAAAGCGGACAGCTTAGCACGGTCAAACGAATGCTGCATACGTTGAAGGGCGCTTCCAGTCATTTATCGGCACATTCCATCGCTTGCGAGGCTGGGGCGCTAGAGGCGGTTGTCAAACGAGAGCCATTCGAGGAGCAAGGCTGGGAAGAAGCTGCCGGACGGCTTAGACAGCGGCTTGACGAAACACTATTCGCATTGAAAAACAGAATGTAGCAAATAATTGTTTGCTAGTTCGACAAATATTCCTAACATTTTTCTAACAAACGATTGTCCCTCTGGGAGCGATATTGTATATTATGGATATAATATCGAATTCGACAGAAATCTCCAATCCCAATGAGGGGTGGCGCCAGTGTATAAAGTTTTAGTCATAGAAGATGACGTCATGATGAGTGATATGCTGTCTATGTATTTGTCGGAAGAAGGCTACTTGGTGAAGCAAGCGGGACTTGCGGAGGAAGGGCTGCGGACGGCGAATGAATTTGATCCCGATATTGTGCTGCTGGATTTAATGCTGCCGGATCGGGACGGCATGGAAGTGTGCAGTACGCTCAGAGAACGGTCTAATGTGCCGATTATGATTTTGTCCATGAAGAGTGAAGTGTCGGAACGTGTGCTGGCCTTAAAGGCCGGAGCGGATGACTATATGTGCAAGCCCTTTAGCATGCATGAGATGACGGCAAGGGTGGAGGCGTTAATTCGCCGTTCCCATATTGCCGCTCCGGAACCAGAGGCAGAAGCGGAACAGGCTCTACCCGCGTTGAACGGCTTGCCGATTCAATTGGATTTGGAACGCCGTTTACTGCTCGTAAGAGGCAAGCTGGTAGAGACGACTTTCTCCGAATACGAGATGATGAAGCTGTTTCTTGCCCATCCGGGCAAAGTATTCAGCCGTGAGGAGCTGATTAACGCGATAAGGGGATTCGATTCCTTTGTCACGGATCGGGCGATTGACGTTCATATCGTAAATTTACGGAAAAAAATCGAGCATAATCCGAAGGAGCCCCGTCTGATTCGTACGGTCTGGGGATTCGGCTATAAGTACACGGCTGACTATTCGGAAGCCGGAAGAAACGCAGGAGTCGCTGATTAGACAGGCATTCATTGTGATGAAGGGAAGGCCGCCTTGCTTGCGCAGGGCGGTCTTCTTTATTTATGTTAGGCGGAAGTTGCTCCTCTTAGCATCTTGACAGATGAATCTAACACTCTTCTAAACAACCATCCTAAATTTTTCTAATACTTGTATGGGATGATAGAACTAATTAATGAGGATAAAGGATGGTGTCAAACAGGTGCAAGCAGTCATCGAAACTCCGGCTCGCGCGCAAGCGTTCGCCCAATTGGAACTGGCGCTTTATCAGGCCCGCGCATCCGGAAAACGGCTCGTTGTTGCTGTCATTCATCTGGATTGGTTTTATCGCATAAATGAGACAAAGGGCATGGCATACGGAAATGAAATGATTCGTGCGGTCGCAGAACGACTGGCCGCAGGAGGACAAAGGGCAGCAAGTGCTTACCCCGAGCAGGGGGCACAGTCTACCGTTGAATCGGCAAATCGCAGGGAGAAGGAAGCCTCCCGGCCGGGCAGCGGAGGTGAGGCTGCGCTTGAGGCAGACAGCAAGCATGCAAAGTCACATCTCTCGCGGGGAGCCATTCGAGGTGCCGAAATGTTAGCTTGCCAAATCGGCGAAAATGATTTTTTGCTCGCGCAAGAGCTGGACAGAAGCCAGCCGGACGGCGGACTCGCTGTCGAGGCTATGAAGTATGCCGTGGAGTCGGCATGCGAGCTTGAAGGTATGGAGTCCCGCCTGACGGCAAGCGTAGGGGCGAGCATATACCCCAATGATGGCAGAACGAGCGAGCAGTTGCTCAGCCGGGCAGAGACAGCCCTGTCGCGGGCTAAAGCACAAGGCTGGGGAAAAATCTGTTTCTATTCGCTCGAGGATACGGAGCGGTTGAATCGCTGGGTCGCCATTGAAGCGTCAATGCGAACAGCGTTGTATGAGCGGCAATTTTCATTAAGCTGTCAGCCGATTTACCGGATTTCAGACGGTAAGCTAAGAGGATTCGAAGCGCTGCTGCGATGGAATCATCCGGAGTTCGGCAATATCGCGCCTTCCGAATTTCTTCCCGTGGCGGAGCAGAACGGCTGGATCGTACCGATTGGAGAATGGGTGCTGCGGGAAGCATGTCAGATGCTATCCAGCATGCAGATCTACGGTCTTGAGCAGCTAATCGTTACGGTAAATGTCAGCCCGCTGCAGCTAAAGGACCCCGCATTCCCAAGTATGGTGGCGAATGTGCTTAACGACACCGGGCTTAGCCCGGCATGTCTGGAGCTGGAAATCAAAGAAGACAAGCAGAATCCTTGTGAACAGCCGCTGGAAGTGCTGACGCAGCTGCGTGCTCAGGGTGTGCGGCTCGTCATCGACGAATTCGGCACCGGCAGCTTCTCGTTGGCTAGTCTGAAGCAGCTGCCCATCAACGGCTTGAAAATAAGCCCGGCATTTACACAGCATATCGACATGCCTTCAGCCGAGCGCCATATCGTAGAAATGGTCATTGCACTCGCTCACAAGCTGGGGCTGGAGATAACAGCAAGCGGCGTTGAATATATCGAGCAATACCGGCTGCTCCAGGAATGGGGCTGCGACTATGTTCAGGGCTTTATGCTCGGCAAGCCGATGAAGCCGGATGAATTGGATTTATCTTCGCTTAGGCAATCATAAATAGGGGGAGGCTGCCGGTGGACGTATCGGTGGCCTTCTTTGTTGATGCGATCCGCGATGGGGCAGGGATGTGGGTGCATCAACCCCGGGTTCGCTGCGCGTTTTGGTTCATGCTGCCGTTCTTGATTCCATTGTCTTCATCGAAGACAACAGATAGAATCTGCAAAATGTCAGCATGAACTCAAAACACTCCGCTCACCCTGTCCCTGCTCAACCCTAATTCTAAACGCTCCTCTTTCCCTAACTCAGTCCGCTCTGCTCTCCTATTTGCGGCAAATGAAGGCAGCTTCTGTTGGGAGGAACCAGAACGGGTCCGGTTATCGGCTCCTCGCATAAATCAAAATGTAAAAGTGCAGGTTTTTAGCCGTTATATCGGCAATTTATCGCATCAAAATGCAAATGTGCAGGCTGATCAGCCTGAAAGGCTTCGAAAAGGAGAAATGGGTCGATTTCAAATGTACTTTTGCATTTTGATAGCGGTATGGGGTGCTTTAGAGGCTCATCAAAATGCAGATTTGCATTTTGTTCCTCGTAGCGTGGCGTGGTTTGATGTAGAGCGAAGTGGAGTGGGGACAGTTATGAGCGGAGGCAATCAGTCCGCGGGGTTGCGGCAGGAGGAGACATCGTCCCGGCGCTTACTCGGAGGGGCGTGAGTCGGAACGCAAAAAGCGCCGGAACGAGAGCAAATGGGCTGATGCCGCCTTGATTGCTGTTGTTCTGACGCTTCTCTGTTGCCTAAATCAGTTGTAAACGGGAATTAGCTGACTTCCAAATAAAGCTTGGTACCATCATTGTATTGGAAAATGGCGACGTCTCTCACGACATCCACTTTTGAAATACGTTTCCACTTTTTGCGAAAATCGAAGTTATACTCCATCTCTTTTAATTTATGATGAAGTTGTTCAACAGATGTAGTAGGTTCATTAGGAAAAAACACAGGAACGGATCGATTTTTAAAGGTTATGATTTTCATCATGACCGGTTGCACCTCCGATCGTTTTTTTCCATTTTACCGTTAAATATTTAGTAGGTTATGAAACGCTAGTCAGAATAATGTTTTGTTTGCTAACGAATTTCTAACAAGTTGGAATAATCAATGGCTGCGATTAGCGCCAAGTGTAGCGGATAAAAGCTGCGCCATACGACACGAGGAACCCGTATACGGTCGACCGCGCGTAAAAAGACGGGCATATAGACGAGAAGCAACGTAGCTAATACGCTGAAAAGCTGGACGGTCCACCCCTTGTAGAACATAAAAACCACATTCAGCGCAAAGTGCAGCGGAGCCATCGATCCGGCAGGCAAATAGCGATAAATGATGATGAGTACGGGAAGATAAGCGCCGTAGCTGACGGGTACCAACTCAACGAGAAGGATTGTGACAGCGGCGATAGCGACTTGCAGCGCATGCTTGTCTTTTAGCTTGTCCAGCGCCCATAACATCAGCAAACAGATGAACAACGTGCCAACAGTGTTGATTTCCAGCGTTCGGAAAGTCAAAGAGTACGGAATCTGAGAAATGACTGCGATGGCAAGCATTCTCCAGATGTAAAGATTCACGTTGCGTGTGCGCAAATAGCCGATCACAAGCGCATAGGCGTATAAAGGTAATGCCAGCCTTCCGATCATGCGCCATGTCGAGTCACCTGGGAACCAGACGACGCCGATATGATCAAGCAGCATTGTAACCATTGCAATAAACTGCACGGATTCACCTCATCCATACGGGGATGCGGCTATTATAGCATACGAGAAAGACTGCGCCGAGCGGCAATTGCATGGTTAAAAATTTGATATTAGGCTGAGTATCACTACTTGATTTTGCTTGATCTCTGTCCACTATGCTCTAGATGGCTTTTCTTGCTAGGGAGCTGTCTTATTTTGTATGTCTAGAAAGGTTCTCTCATAAATATGAGCGGGAGATTGAACCTATGCCGCGACGCGCAAATAAGGAGCAAGCTGGGGGTGACAGCGGCGACATCAAACCGTCACAAAATTGGCGGACATAAGCAGCTCGGCAATGCTTGACTAATCGCTCAAAAATTCGTATTATATAAAAATCATGCTGATGTAGCTCAGGGGTAGAGCAACGCACTCGTAATGCGTAGGTCGGGGGTTCAATTCCCTTCATCAGCATATTTATTAAATAACCGCGCGGGTTCCGTTTGAAACGGAATTCGCGCTTTTTTGTTTTTATTTGCCTTATACCTGGCTCTTTATACAAGAAGGACCCATCGGAATGGGTCCTTTCTCTACAAGTTTATTAGGGCAGTTAAGCTGCATATTCAATCGTATATTCGATAGCGCCATGGATATTAGTAGCCTTTAGGGCCAACTCCAAGGCCGCCGACGTTGCCATACCCAGGGCCGTAGCCACCGCCGCCAAAGCCGCCCCCAAAACCGCAGCTACAAGCAATAATCACGAGCAGGATGAACAATACAAGGATTACGCCAGTGCTGTTAAAAGCACCACCAACGAAACCGGACATTCAAATGCACCTCCTTTACGTGTTAAGCACTCTGTAAGTTATGTACAAAGCGGGGAGAGTGATTGGGTGTTTGTACGCAAGGCAAAAAATCCGCGCCAAACATCCCGATTCAGCGAAAACGGACGACGTTGCCGCGACTGAACGATAGTGCATTTGTTTCATAAAAGAACGAACCACACCTCGCTAGCTAGCGTACGGTTCGAAATGTTACTACTCAAGCCATAGCGAACCCGCTTCACAAAAGAACGAAGCAAAGTTCGCTGCACGCGGTTCGGATTGCGATGTCTTTGGCCATAGCGAACCTGCTCAATGTTGGCTACAAAGGTTCGAATGAGGTGACTTCGGCCATAGCGAACCTGCTTCGTTAAAGAGTGAATCAAAGTTCGCTGCACGCGTTTCGGATTGCGCTGTCTTTGATCATAACGAACCTGCTTCGCTAAAAAACGAATCAAAGTTCGCTGCTCAAGTGCATAATGGGGTGTTCCATGGCTGCAGCGAACTAAATTTCGCATTTCGAGAACCTAGCTTCTCCAAAAGCGAAATGCTCTTCGCTAATGCTCGACAGTATCGCTAATCTGCACATTTTGGGTTAAAATTACGAACCGTTCTTCGCAAAATAGCGAAACAGGTTCGTTATTGGTTAACATCATAAAATTTTTTGTGAGTAGGCATTGTTTGAGGCTCGATTAGGGTGAGCGGAGTGGTTCGAGTTCGGGATGACTTTTTGAAGATTCTATCCATTTTTTTATCGTGCTAGCGATGGTGAAAATAGAATCAAGAATGGCAGCACGAACCGAACTACGCAGCGCCCCCGGGGTACGCTGAACCTCTAAGCATCGCACCAAACTATACTATACAAAGAAGAGCGGCCCCTACACGGAGCCGCTCTTTTAATATTCTACTTAATAACCCCACAAGCAATCCGATTGCCGGAGTTGCCGGAAGGATCCGTTTTATAATCATCAGCCTTCTCATGAATCACGAGCGCCGTGCCGCCTTCTTTCAATAAGGAATTGGCAGCGTTTTTCGCCAGCGTTGCGTTTTTCGTTACGATTTCGGTGCCTACCTTGCCGCTGGCATCGACCTTAATGTTCGGCAAGTCACCGTCATGAAACCCTTTCGGGTTGTCAAAGCCATGCTCTTTACTGGCTGGATTGAAGTGAGGACCGGCCGATTCAAAAGCAGGGCCTTCGCATTTTCCAACGTTGTGGAAGTGAATGCCATGTTCGCCCTCTGGCAAGCCGCTTGCCTGCAAGAAAATATGCAGCCCGTCGTTTTTTTCCTGGAGCAGTGCTGCGCCTATTGCCTCGCCCTTGGTGTTTACAATTGATACTTTTACTTCAGCCGCTGCTGGTGGACTAGGGTTAGCGGGGGTTGGTCTTGGTTTCGCTGCCGCAGCTGTCCCTGCTAGCGCTCCATTCCACAAAACACCCGCTGCGAGCAGGCTGATCATTCCGTAAGCCAGTTGTTTTCTCATCGGTTTATAAAGCCTCCTATCTGTTGTCACCTTAGCTTTTGCCAACTTTATGAAAAACATACAAAGGAATGCGGTCTCCTATCAACTAGCAGGCAACAAGCACTGCCGTCCTTCACTCGGAGGTTAGCAATAGGCAGAGTTCCTCTCATGACGTTTACTCCTATAACCTCGGGCCTAGCGGCAGATTCAGCCTTTTAGGATGTGTCTTTAAGGCGGTCATCTTGTCCATCCCCTTCTGTCGTACAAGCATAGAATGTAGTAACAAAACAGGAGAGGGGGGAATCAAGTGTCCGCAAAACGTAATTTGACGATCAAAAATGTGAAAACCGTAAGCAAAACGAAAAAAAGAGCGGGGATCTCATCCAACTGCATCTGTGAGAGAGATCATCGAGATCATCGAGATCATCGGAATGATCACCAAAACTGCGACTGCCGCAGAGATTCAGCAGTTGATGCTGTGCAGCATGCAGGTAAAGAGCTGAGCGAGATTTTCTCACAATTGAGATGCGAGGAAGTTGCAGAGCAATTGGTACGTGCTATCCGTTGTCGTGATGCCCGTACGATTCAAAGAATTATCGGATGTGATTGTAGAGTCGTACACTTCTTCTGCACAAACTGCTCCGACTGTGTGAAAATTTGTTGTTCATTTGGACGAAACCGCGAAGTAACGGTATCCTTCGATATTTGTATTAAACGCAGATTTGACGGCTGCCACCGTCGCTGGTAGTTTAACCTTCAACTAGTCAAATAAAATGCAGGCCATTCAAGGGACAAAGAACGATTCGTTCTTCTGTCAAGCTGAATGGCCTGCGCTTTTTTATATGGTTATCTCTCGTGATTGTCGCACCCGCCTACACTTCCCAAGGCTTATTTGCATAAACTGTGGCATCTGCCATAGGCGAAAATGGAGTATGGAGGCGAGCTCAAGTGCCGGTAATTCCGAATTTTCCAAGAGATTGGCTGCAAGAGCATCAGGTGTGGCATCATCAGCATCACGTTACACCGGGAACGATTCCGCCCCGGGGTTTTGGGGAGCAATTTATGCGATTTCACCGCTATTTCATAAACAAGGTGTATTCTTGGTATCAGAATCAAGGCTACGACATGCGCTACATCGAGGGTTGGAAGGAAGTGCCGCCCGCGATACGGAACGCCCCGTGCTACAATCGGGCCGCAGAGGCGCGAATTATCAACAATCCCCGTTCGTTTGCGACGTTGGATGAGTTTGGCCGGTTTATCGAATCCAGCGGTATTCATGGCTGCATTCACGCAACGGCAGCGCGAATCTACAATCAGCCTGAAATCGATAATTTTGATCTTGCTCCCCGTCAGACGGTTTTCTACAACATCCATGGGCTGGTTGATCAATGGTATCGCAATTGGGAGGCGGCTTGGGGTGCACAGGGACGTGGAGGGAAAGCGGTAATTAAGTCGGAGGAAGTTGCGAAAAAAGACGGCCCGAAGGCCGTCAATGTCACGTACAAGCGCGGAGCGCGCGCATTATTTCGGCGTAACCCTCGCGCGGCACGAATTCGCCGGAGCGGACGATTCGCCGTCCCGTCTGCTGGAGGCCGCCGGTCAGCGGGTCAACAACCTCGACGCCTTCGGCGGTCAATTCCGGCAACTCTCCGTCGAACAGCCGGATCAGTTCTTCAAGGTCGGCTTCATAGACGCCGGCCACCTCTTCAGCTTGGAGCGTTAGCGAGGTTAGCGGCAAGTCGCATACGCAGCCAAAAACATCACTGACTTCACGGTCGATAAATGGTACGCCGTTCACTTCGCCAACTCCCTCTTCCCGAAGCTGACCGATTGGAATCAGCTCCTCGAAGGCGACAGAAATGCCGATTTCTTCTTCAATCTCGCGTACCGCATCACGAATCGTTTCGCCGGCTGACAGATGGCCGGCGACCGTGATGTCGTAATGTCCGGGATGTGTATCCTTGCCGTCCTGACGCAGCTGGAAACGGACGAAACGCCGCTCTCCTTGGCGGCGCGTCAGCCAGCAATGGAAGGAGCGGTGCCAATACCCGCGAGCATGTGTCTCTGAACGGGTAGCTGTACCAATGGGGTTCAATTGCTCGTCATAAATATCGAATAATTCCTCGGTCATGCGCTGGTTGCCGGTACTTCAAGCTGCGATGTGCAATGCTTGCATCGGGTCGCCTTGATCGGCACCTGGGACAAGCAGTACGGGCATTCCTTCTCGGTTGGCTCCGCTTCAGCTTCTTCCTGCCCGGGCTTCAGTCGGCGCAGCACATTAATGAATTTGACGAGGAAGAAAATACATAAAGCTACGATGAAGAAGTCCAGCAAAACGTTGATGAACTGGCCATATGCTATTACGGGGATGCCGTTATCGGTCATATACTTAAGAGTATGTAGCTGATCTTTGGTAGCTCCAAGCCGTTCTGCCTTCTCCGGGTCCAAATTAATAAACAGGCCCTTAAAATCCGCGCCGCCAAGAATGCGCCCGATCGGCGGCATAATGATATCGTTGACGAGTGACGTTACGATTTTCCCGAAAGCAGCACCGATAATGACACCGACTGCTAGATCGATCACGTTGCCTTTGACGGCAAACTCCTTAAACTCCTGAATGATCTTCATAATACGATCGCTCTCCTTTAAATCTAGTATACCCATATTATTCGTAAACTACTCTACCATTTTAGTCGATTTTCGCTAGATTCGGAAGTACAGAACATGTGATAGGAAGCGCAATTAATTTTGTTTTTTCTACCGGGCAAGCCGACAGGATTTTTTCCAGCATTGTCGAATTTTCTAATGACAGCCACAATAATGGAAGATAAGGGAGCCGTATGAACCACGATCCTACGATAGGTAAATTCTACTATATGTTATTATCGCTGCTCATCATTGTATTTGCTTGTTATACAATGTTCAGCATGGTGGGGCAGCCGCGTACGAAGCAGAGGTTTTCGCTTAAAAACTGGATTGTTGGCGGGTCTCTCGTACTGGGTTTAGGACTCTGGACGATGCATGTCGTATCGATGCTGGGTTCCGATTACCTCATTGTATTGGATATGAAAATGCTGTACGCGCTGATAGGCTGTTCCGCGCTTACTTATTTCGGCATCATGAATCTATGGTCGAAATGTGCGCTTAACATCCGGCTCTTAACGAGCAGTATTTATATATCCGTTGGAGCGGCTGCATTGCATTATGTGACGATGCTCTCCGGGGAAATACGGAATTGCGAAGTCGACTACCCGCTGCTGATTCTCTCCTTTATCATCATTTATTTAGGCACGTTCTTTTCACTCTATCTATTTATGCTCAAACGGCAAACCTATAAAATGATCAGCAGCGCTGTGCTTGGCGCTTCCGCAATGGCGTTGCATCAGATCGGCTTAATGGCGTTGAAGATTGAGCATGTCGAGGTAGTCACGACTGATCGACTGAACAACTACTTGCTGCTGCTCGCTTTTCTGCTAGGTATCGCGACGCTTCTAATCTTCAGCTTCACCTTCACGACCTGGTATGCGGCACGCAAATACAATGAGATGAATGTGCAGTATAAGCTGCTTGTTGAAAACTCGCTTGATATGATCGCTATGATCAAAAACAATAAATGGACCTTTATCAATAAAGCCGGCCTTCGTATGTTCGAAGCGAAGCAGGCGGATGAACTGATTGGCAAGCCGGTCCGCCAATTTCTTCACGTCAAGCATCATGAACAGCTCAGCCGTTGGCTTCACGACGAGGAGAGCGAACCTAATGAAGTTCAGCAAAAACCGATGGAGCTCGAATGGCAGACCGTAAAGGGAACCCAGCTCTATACCGAAATTGTACGATCCAGCACCAGCCTGTCCGGAGAGTGGATTATTCAAGTCATCATTAGAGATATTTCTGAGCGGAAGAAAAACGAAGAGCTGATGATCAACTCTGAGAAGCTCTATATCGCCGGCCAGCTTGCTGCTGGAATTGCGCATGAAATCCGTAATCCGCTTACCTCGTTAAAAGGTTTTCTACAGTTGATTACCACTGGACGTGCCGATAACCGCAACTATTATGACATTATGAAATCGGAGCTCGTACGAATCGAGGCAATCGTAAGCGAGCTATTAATGCTGTCCAAGCCCCAAGTATATGATCTGGCTGAACAGGATATCCGCAAAATGCTTTCCGAGACCGTAGCATTACTGGAGACCGAAGCGATTTTGCACAATATTGAAATGGTGCTGCAGATGGATCAACAGCCGCTTTGGGTGATGGGCGTAGAAAATCAAATTAAGCAGGTTTTTATTAATGTGATAAAAAATGCAATTGAAGTAATGGCTCACGGCGGCCGGATTACGATTCTGGCGGATTTGGAGGAGGGGCGCACCGTAACGGTCTCGATTCACGATGAGGGTCCGGGAATGGAGAAGGAACAGCTGTCTAAGATCGGCCAGCCTTTCTACACGACCAAAGAAAAAGGGACGGGCCTTGGCATGATGGTAACCTACAAAATCGTGGACAACCATCACGGCCAAATTAACGCCTACAGCCAGACTGGAGAAGGAACGACCTTTTATATTCGTTTTCCGAGCTCCCGAGCGCAGCCGGTTTTGCCTGCCATCTCTTAGCTGAGAGAGCAGCTTCTAGGCACGGACAAGACTGCGGCGCTTAAATGTGGCATAATAGGAAGCACAAGAGCTGGTAGAGGAGAAGGACGTATGACGATTGGAGCGCGGGTGCTGAAGACAGGAATGGCTGTCGCACTGGCGATTTATTTAAGTGGTTTATTCGGATTTCCATCGCCACTTATTACGGCGGTAGCGGCCATATTGACGATTCAGCCGTCGATTTATCGTTCGTGGCAGCAGGTGCTGGACCAGTTCCAGACGAATCTTCTCGGGGCTGCGATGGCGCTCGGGGCGATGCAGTTGTTCGGTCAAACGCCGATTGCAGTGGGACTCGTATGTATACTCGTTATTCTAGTCAGCATACGACTGAAGATGGAGACGACGATTGGTGTTACGCTCGTCACCGTTGTGGCGATCATGGAGGCGCATGGGCAAAATATTACGGTTGCGTTAGACCGGTTTCTGATGGTGCTGACCGGTATCGGGGCCGCATTCACGGTCAATGTTCTAGTCTTCCCGCCAAGGCCCAGAAAGCAGTTCACGGAGCAGGTGCATCACGCATATGGGCAGCTGTCGCTGCTGCTTCGCACGGCGATCTCCAACGAGATGAAGGAGCAGGTGTACCGCAAGGAGAAGGAAGCGCTGCATGCTACGCTGCGCAAGCTGGAGGATCGGTATACGCTGTTCGAAGAGGAGCGGAAGGTGCTGGCCCGGACGAAAAAAAGCCATGCCCGCCAGCTGCTCGTATCCAAGCAGATGATCAAATCGCTGCAAAAGGGCTCTGAACTCCTTGACGTTGTAGAGGAGCATTATTTTGCCTCGCCGGGAGCGGAGCAATGGGCTCAGCAATTTGACCGTCAGATCGAGGATTTGACCAAATATCATGAATCGATCTTGCTCAAATTTGAGAATAAAATGAAGCCTCATGCGGCGATTGAACCGGAAGAGGACCGTGAAGTCAAGCTGGTCAAAGAGCTTACCGATTATTTGAGGGAAGACCCGGACGAGCATAAGCGTCTCGTCTTCGTGGCTTCTGGGTTGTTCGAATATGCTTACCATCTGCGGCGGCTGGAAAAGCTGGTTGACCAGGTGCAGCAGCGGGGCGCGGCCGAGGAAGGCCGGCATGAGAAGGAAGAAGCGGTTGAGAGCTTGGCGGATAAGCCTAGCAAGGGTTAGGAACAGGTTAGGTACCCTTCATGCAATCCACTCTGGTTAATGATAGTGAAAAGGAACGGCTGCCCATGTTTGGTTGTTATCAACCGAACATGGGCAGCCCGTTTTTGTTTTATTTAATTATCGGTTTTATTGCTGCCCTTATGGCGGCGGGGATGCTGCATATGAGCCTCGGGATCGTTGTCGTCGTCCTTCGGAATAAGCCGTGGATCAGTACGCCCTTCATGGTGGTTGTCGAAGTCAAGCTCGACTAGCTCCCATTCCGTTGAGCCCAACTGCGGGTCCTTTGGAAATACATCTCCGCGTTCAAGCTTTTCGACGCGGCCCCACTCGTTTTCGTAGACGCCGTCTACGTCGACATTTTCGCCGGAGATGGGGTCCATATCGTTTTGCCGGTTATCATTATCATGCTCGTTCATCGTACTCGTCCTTCCGTTTGCTTATTGTCCGTGCTTCGGTACCGCAGCCGTGTCGGCCTCGGACTGCAGTTCGCTTGCCTTCTGCTTGCCTGCACCGGTACGGTCGGCTTTCGACTGGGCTTTGCTTGCCGCAGTTTGTTTGTGGGATGGCTGTTCACCTGACAATTGCGTCTCCTCCTTTCGGCTGAGGATGCTCCAACAGTTTGCCACAAAAGGAAGAATTGTATGAGTTTGAAGCGAAGGAGGGGATCGTTGGGTCATTGAATACGACGAGGTAAGGGGAAGAAGCGCGGGAGGGAGATAAGACCCTGCGAGGGTCTTAAAGGAGTGCAAAGCAAGAATAAAAGTGCGAATAAGACCCTGAAAAGCCTTTAAACCTAGAAAACAATCAAGAAACAGGCGGTATTCCGCATGGCGGGAAGGCGTTAAGACCCTGCGAGGGTCTTAAAGGGGTGCAAAGCAAGAGTGAAAGTGTGAATAAGACCCTGAAAAGCCTTTAAACCTAGAAAACAATCAAGAAACAGGCGGTATTCGGCATGGCGGGAAGGCATTAAGGCCCTGCGAGGGTCTTAAAGGGGTGCAAAGCATGAGTGAAAGTGCGGTTAAGACCCTGAAAAGCCCTTAAACCCGGAAACCAACCAAGAAACAGGCGGTATTCGGCATGGCGGGAAGGAGTTAAGGCCCTGCGAGGGTCTTAAAGGGGTGCAAAGCATGAGTGAAAGTGCGAATAAGACCTTGAAAAGCCTTTAACCTAGAAAACAAACAAGAAACAGGCGGTATTCGGCATGGAGGTAAGGCGTTAAGGTCCTGCGAGGGTCTTAAAGAAACACAAAGCAGGTAAGAAAGTGTAGTTAAGGTCCTTTGAGGGTCTTAAGTGAAGCAACTTAGTAGTCGGCAAGAGCGAGCAGAGCAGTCAGGTGGACGGGATAAGCGGCCTAAGAGGTGGGAGACCGAATAGTCAGTGTGCAAGCATCAAGGTGTGGGGACGAGTAAATATGGTGAAAAGGGCTAATAGGCAATGTGGCGGCAGAGATGAGCAGCGAGGGAGCAGAAGGGTGCAGAACAGCAGAACAGCAGAACAGCAGAAGAGAACAAGTTTCCAAAGTCAAGGGACTGCCACCCGCCGGCCACAAGAAGCGCTCGATACGTGTTACATCAAGCGCAGCCCGCAGGACGGGCAGTCGATGTTCTGCTCCGTGACGGTCTCGCTGCAGGCGGGGCAAAGCTCCGTGAAGGGCTGCGCCGAGGCGGCAGCGGCCGCTTCGGCATTACCCGGCTGCTCGCCCGCGCCAGGGCGAAGGAAAGCAGGCGTGCCGAACAGCGACTCCACCATCTCTTTCCACTCCTTGTATTTATCTGAATCGTCCGTGGAGATCCGGATAAAAAAGAACATGGCGCCAAGAAGCAGCGCCGCGAAGAGCAGGACGATTAACGTGGCTCCGATATTGAACATTCGGGAAAAGCCCCTCTCCGATGTAGTCAGCTAATTTGATAGCGGGCTTCCAGCCGTTTTCCGCCGAACCACATCACAAGGATGACAGCGATGGTGACGAAGATACGCCAAGGCTCTTGGCGGAAGCTGCTAATATCGAAGCTAATCAGCGAGATGCTTAGAATCATAACCGCCTTGCCGAGCACGGTAGCGATGGCAAAGGTACGGAACGGGACGGAGCTTAACCCCGACACGATGTTAATGAGTGAGGAAGGGGAGAAAGGAAAGCATGCCAGCAGGAAAAGCGGCGTAAAGCCTCTGCTTTCGATCCATTTGAAAAACTTCTGCGAACGCGGGAACCGGCGTTCGATGCGCGCCCTGACGTTATGCCCCAGCCGGCGGCTGATCCAGAATACACACAGCGCGCCAATGGACACGCCAATCCAGGAAAACAGGAAACCGAACCATAGCCCAAATATGTTGGCGTTAGCAGCAACAATAACAAGCAGTGGCAGAAAAGGCAGAAACGCTTCCAATAGCGGCAGCGTGATTCCTAGCAGCGGGCCAAATTCCGCATAGCTCTCCAGCGTACGCTGAAGATGCTCAAGATCGATATTTTGGAGCAGATGCAGCCAATTTTGAATCATTGTCATGAACTCGTAATCCCCACTCTTTCCCTATCCTTACGGAGCTTACTATGTTATCCCGATGCTCGTCCGCTCAATGCTCTCGACGGGAGAAATAAATAGAACAATCCGATTAATCCGAACAGTATAGCGCTAATCCATACAACCGATGGCTCCCCGTAAGAGGTAGCGATAAATCCTCCGGCCAGAGGTCCGACCATAACGCCAATGCCTTCAAAGGTGGATAAAATGCCCCAGCCAAGCCCTTCCTGCTTCGGCGGCACGTAAGCGGCCAACAAAGCGTTCCACGCAGGCAGAACGGCAGCATAGGATAAGCCCAGCGCCATTGCGATGATTAAACAATACCAGAATGGAAGCTTCCATGCCAATAAATATAAACTGACGGCGAAAAAAATAAAGCCGACGACCAAAAATCCCTTTTTGCCGCCTAGCTTGTCCGTTAAACGGCCCATCGGAATAAGGCCTGCGGCAGCACATATTCCTCCTAGCGTGAGAAGTAAGGAGTATTGAGTGCCGGGGATGCCGAGATGCTTCTCGGCGAAGCTCGGCAGGATCGGGACGAGCATGCTGGCGCCTGCGGTCTGCAGGATCATACCGGGAAGCAGCAGCCGCATTTGCTTAAGCTGCGAGCCCAATACCGCGAACTGATCGCGAATCGGCACCGGCTTCAGGTCGTTAGCGCGCTTGCCGCTCATGAAGAAGGAAAGCACCCAGCTGACGAAGGCCAGGGCAAGCAGCAAGTAGTAGGTGCCGACAGCGTTATAGTCGAGCAAAATGTTGCAGACAATCGGTCCGGAGCCTAGTCCGACGAACCAAATCGTGTAGAGGAAGCCCATTTGTGTCGCCCGCTGCTCCGACGTTACTTTGGTCAGGCAGACGATCCAGATCGGCGACATTCCTATGCCGTACAGGGCGGAAGCGGCAATGAACACCCATGGAAGCTGGGCGAATTGGAACAGGAACACGCCAACCAGCGAGAGGAGCAGGCCAATTTGAACGACGAACCGGATCGAAAACCGGTCGAGCAAATAACCGATGGCCATTTTCAGAATCGTATCGGTCAAGTAATGTGCCGTAATGGCGACGCCGATAATATCGAGCGATAAGCCGAGCGTTTTTTGCCCGTAGATGGGCAGCAGGCTGATCAGTACGGCGCCGCGGACAAACTCGACGATGAACAAAATGATCGAGATGAGCCGCAGCTCCGCTCCAAACCAAGGATTATTCGTTAATTTCACAGGCTATAAAACCCCTTTATCATTGAATTACACCGTTGAAAATAGCGATCTCCCGGACTGGATGCGGCTTAAAATATCACGTGCGATGCTCTCCGCAGCCGACTCCGTAAATTGCAGGGAGTTCAAGCAAGCCTTGCTGCTGGAAAGGCGCTCCGGGTCGTTAATGACGCTTAGCAAGCTAGCGATCAACTGCTCAGGCTTCCGGCAGATGACGGCGGCTCCCTTTGACTGCAAATAGACGGCATTTTGCTTCTCTTGGCCAGGAACAGGCCGGTAGATAAAGATAGGCAGACCTGCGGCTATGCCTTCCGAGAGTGTGACGCCTCCAGGCTTCGTAACAAGGCAGGTAGAGATCGACATCAGCTCGTGAATTTGCTCGACGTAACCGAACAGATGCAGGCGCGAGCCATGCGGATGATGGGCAAAACGCCGCTCCACCGTATGGCGCAGCTTTTCGTTGCGCCCGCAGACGAGTGCAATCTGAACAGACGGATGCTCTTCAAGCAGGCCGGAACATAGTTTACCGATATGAGGCATGACGCCTTGTGCGCCTGCCATGAGCAGGATCGTCGGCTGAGCGGGGTCCAGACCAAACTTTCGGAATATCTCCAGATTCGGAGCGACATTGTGGAAGCCCCGTTTGAGCGGGATGCCGCTGACATGAACACTGGTGCTGCGAATACCCAGCATGCCAAGCTCCTGCTTCAGGTCATCGGTTGCGACATAATAGCGCTCGATATCGGGATGTACCCACCGCCGATGCAGGTCAAAGTCGGTAATGACCGCATAGGAGGGCGGGTTCCCGAATAAGAGGGAGCGCCGATTGAGCGATGGCAGTGCGAATAAAGGGAACGTATGAATAACAGCATCGGGTTTTTCTTGCGCCATTATGCGTTTGATTTTGTCGCGGCCCAAAGAATGCAGCAATCCCCCGAATAAGGAGTTATGCTTCATAGGCCGCGTAACGCCGTAGACCCAGCCGTAAAGGGCGGGCAGGCGCGTATAGCTTTGCTGATAAAACTTGCGGGTCATTTCATTGAGCCAAGGGTGAGACTCGGCCATCAGATCGATGAGCACGGTCCTGTAATTGCCTTGCTCCTCCAGCGCGTCACGAATGGCGCGGGCGGCCTGCACATGTCCTTCTCCATATGATGCGTACAAAATGAGCAGCTTGGGCTGACGGAAATAATCATGCTTAGCCATGGAATGGTGCACCTCCTGCCGCAAGTATAGCGGGCAATTGTCATGCCATTGTGAACATAGTTTGGTACGTATTTATTATTTTTGTATAATGGGTATTGTATCCATAAAAAATTGCGAGGCAGAGGAGAATGATTCATGGAATATACGTACTTGGGACAGTCCGGACTTAGAGTAAGCCGTTTATGCTTGGGCACGATGAACTTCGGTGTCGATACCGACGAGAAAGAATCGTTCCGCATTCTAGATGCGGCTCTTGATGCCGGGATCAATTTCATTGATACGGCCAACATCTACGGCTGGGGAGAAAATTCAGGCCGCACCGAAGAGATTATCGGGCGCTGGTTTCAGCAAGGCGGAGGCCGCCGAGAGCGCACAGTGCTCGCTACCAAAGTATACGGCGACATGCATGATACTTATGACGGTCCAAATCGTGAACAAGGTCTGTCGGCTTATAAAATTCGCCGCCATCTCGAAGGTTCGCTGAAGCGTCTGCAAACAGACCACATTGAGCTTTATCAAATGCATCACGTGGACCGGAATGTTAACTGGCGCGAGCTGTGGTCGGCATTTGAGACGGCGGTTGCGCAAGGGAAGATCGGTTATGTAGGGTCCAGCAACTTTGCTGGCTGGGATATTGCAGTGGCGCAAGGAGAAGCGAAAGCGAGAGGGCATCTGGGTCTGATCTCAGAGCAGCATAAATATAACTTGTTATGCCGTTTGCCGGAGCTGGAAGTATTGCCGGCTTCGAAGGCGCTCGGCTTGGGCGTTATTCCTTGGAGTCCGCTTGACGGCGGTCTGCTGGGCGGTAATCATCGCCGCGGCGATGCCGGGCGCAGAAGCGGGGATAACAAACGTCTGGAGAAGCACCGCGAGCAATTGGATGCTTACGGAAAGCTTTGTGATGAGCTTGGCGAACCGGAGGATCTGGTATCACTTGCATGGCTGCTTTCGAACCCGGCCGTTACAGCGCCGATTATCGGAGTGAGAACGCTGGATCAATTTGAGCGCTCGCTGCGTGCAGTAGAAGTGAAGCTGGATGAGGCAACGCTCGCCCGGATCGATGAAATATTCCCGGGACCGGGCGGAGACGCGCCTAAAGCTTACGCTTGGTAAGTAATTAAACTTGATAAGTATTTAATCAGGTTTAATGAATCAAATAAGCAGGTTGAACAGGACAGGATCTTTGTTCAACTCGACGAACTGAATGCCTTTCTTCTGCAAACGGCCGATCAGCTCGGCATAATCGTCGCGATGCTTCAGCTCGATGCCAACAAGGGAAGGCCCATTGTCCTTATTATGCTTTTTCGTATATTCGAAGCGGGTAATGTCGTCGGTCGGGCCAAGTACATCATCAAGGAATTCTCGCAAAGCGCCTGCGCGCTGCGGGAAGCTTAACATGAAGTAATGCTTGAGTCCTTCATAGATAAGCGAACGCTCCTTGATCTCCTGCATCCGGTCGACGTCATTGTTGCCGCCGCTGATGACACAGACAACCGTCTTGCCGGCAATCTGCTCGCGCAATTGCTCTAGTGCCGCAATCGGCACTGCGCCTGCGGGTTCAGCAACGATCGCATTCTCGTTATACAAATCGAGCAGCGTCGTGCAGATTTTGCCCTCGGGAACGGCAATGACATCGTCAAGCAGTTCGCGGCAGATGGCAAAAGTCATGTCGCCTACGCGCTTGACCGCTGCGCCGTCGACGAACTTCTCGATCTGATCCAGCGAGATAACCTCTCCTGCATCCAGCGATTCACGCAGGGACGGAGCGCCTTCCGGCTCAACTCCGATGACTTGAGTGGTTGGTGACACTGCTTTCACATAGGAAGCGACACCGGCTGCGAGACCGCCGCCGCCAACTGTCACAAGCACGTAATCAGGAACTGTCTCTGCGGCTTCCATCAGTTCTTGACCGACGGTTCCGTTGCCGGCGATGATTTTGAGGTCGTCGAACGGATGAATAAAGGCCATTCCGCTGCGATTGCTCTCTGCGACTGCTTCGGCATAGGCATCGTCAAAGGTATCGCCGGTCAATATGACCTCGACGAAGCTGCCGCCGAAAAACGATACTTGATTCACCTTTTGCCGCGGAGTTGTGCTAGGCATATATATTTTGCCCGGAATGCCGAGCGTTTGGCAGGAGTAAGCGACGCCTTGGGCGTGGTTGCCGGCGCTGGCGCAAATGACACCGAACGCAAGCTTTTCGGGAGCCAGAGAACGCATGGTATGATAGGCACCGCGAATTTTAAAAGAACGGACGATTTGCAGATCCTCCCGCTTGAGCAGTACGGTGCAGCCGTAGCGCTCTGAGAGCACACGGTTGTACTGGAGGGGAGTGCGGGTAATGACATCCTTCAAATGCATTTGCGCGTGAACGATTTCTTCTAATCCGATTTTTGGAGCATAGGAAGCTTCCATGTGCAATCACCTCTTCAATTATCAGTTGCTAACAACTACGAATGATTCATTATAGCATCCTCGTTCAGAACATGCAGTGTAAATCGATGGCTGCTGGTCTGATGGACGGGGAAGGAGGCACTATGGGGAAGTTTTTCAAACGGCTGCTGACGACAATTGTCATACTGGCCGTACTGCTCGTGGGCGGCGGTCTGTGGCTGAAATCTTACGTCGCCCCTCAGCAGGATTTGGATATGCGCTACGAGCCGATTGATCTCAAGGCCAAGGCGCTGGATATGGTGAAAAGGCTGTCGCCGGAGCTTGTCCTGACAGAAGCCGACGTCAACAATTTGCTCAAAATGCAAATGGGCAGCAATCAGGAGGATATCTATCCCGACATGAAGCTGAACGGCGCGGCCTTTGAACTGAAGGACGAGCGTCTGCTGGCGCATCTGAACGTAACCTACCGGGACAAGATTCCGGTTGGACTGCTTGTCACCTACAAGCTCGTCTGGAAAGCGCCAAACGTTGTGCTGGAGCCAATTCAGATGAGCGTACGAGGCGTTAAGCTGCCGCATGGCTCGATGGAGAAAATCGTCATTCCGCTTGGCTTGTCCGCGGATGACATTGTCGGCGTAGGCGACGTCCGTTTCGAATCGGATAAAGTCATGATCCGGCTGAAAGTGAACTTATAACGGGATATACAATAAGGTATATGCAATACGCAGGACGCTTCCGATGATGAATTGGAGGCGTCTTTTTTGCGTGTTGCTGGACTGCCGGTCAGACCTGCACGGAGTTCGGATAGTTCGCCAGAGGGAATAACGGACTGAACGAACTGATTCCACTGATAGCGCAAATAGGTGCGCTGCACACAGTTTGTATGGAGCGTGAAGCGTGTTCCTCAAAGAATTAGCGAACTGATTCCGCTGATAGCGAAAGTAAGTGCACTGTAGGCAGTTTATATGGAGCGCGCAGTGTGTCCATTAAAGAATTAGCGAACTGTTTTCTCTATTAGCGAAAATTAGATGAAATCAAACCTGCAGCGAACCTGATTCGCAAAATAGCGAAGTCAAGTTCGCTGCGCGGAGAACAATAGAGGCTGATTCAGCCTACAGCGAACTTAATTTCGCTATCCGTGAACCTAGGTTCATGAGTAGCGAAGCTAGCTTCGTTATGGTGAGGAGCGTGCTCGAAGCAGGCTCAAAACGCTGGAAAAAGCGAAACGAAGTTCGCAAAATAGCGAATCCGGTTCGTTGTGCATGTTTTGGATGGTGTATGAAGGATGCGACTAAGGAATTAGCGAATCGCTCTCTTTATTAGCGAAAACAAATTCGCTGTATGAGTGTAAATTAGCAGATCAAAGCTACAGCGAACCCGATTCGCAAAATAGCGAAGTCAAGTTCGCTGCGCGGAGAACAATAGAGGCTGATTCAGCCTACAGCGAACTTAATTTCGCTATCCGTGAACCTAGGTTCACGGATAGCGAAGCTAGCTTCGTTATGGTGAGGAGCGTGCTCAAAGATGGCTCAAAACGCTGAAAAAAGCGAAACGAAGTTCGCAAAATAGCGAATCAGGTTCGTTGTACGTTTTCTGGATGGAACATGAAGGTTGCGGCTAAGGAATTAGCGCATCGCTTTCGCTATTAGCGAAAACAAATTCGCTGCAAGTATTTTGAATGGTAAATAGTAATGGTAAACCATTTAGTTTAGCGAAGCCGGCTTCAAGTAAACGGATGTCAATAATGTGGTTGACACTTTTACTGAGAATGGTTATCATAAATACGAAAGTGATAATCATTATCAATTAATATAGCTTAATTAACCTCATGTTGCAACGACTCACTTGCTGCGGTACGAACGAATACAGCGGCAGTCTATAAATCTGTTGTTTACATTAATCAAAAATATAACAACGCTCAGTTGTCACATAGATACAGGAGGAAGCGGAAATGGGATTATTGTACGAAATGGTTCTCAAAAAGAAACAATCGGCACTGCTCGCCTTAACCTATAAACGCATGAACAATTCGGAGGCTCAGCTGTCCCCCGCGGAGAGAGTGCAAACACTTGCGGCTCTCCATGGACTTGACCACAAGAGCGCTGCAAGCTTGAACCGGGTGGAGTTGATGCAGTTATGAAGGAGCATTCCTACGATAAAAGCGAGCAGCTTGGCAGCACGGAGACAGGGCGCCCATGGAACTGGATGCTGTTTCCGTTCTCTTCGATTATAGCAGCAGGGGAATCTCTCTATGCGGCTTCGTCGGGCCACGGTATTTATGAAATTAGCGGTTCAGGCCAATGGGAGAAACTGAGCGCAGGGATGCCAGAGCAGGCCAATACAAACCGGCTCCAGATGCATAGCGGACTTCTTCAAGCTTGTACGAACTATGGCTTGTTCCAATTCGATAACGGCAAATGGTCGGACACGGGACTGGCAGTGCCGTGCTATCAATATCGGCTGCTGGGCGGTACGGGTTATGCAGCCACCGAATACGGACTATGGATACATACGCAGGACAAATGGGAGCAATCCTCATGTACCGATAGACGGGTCTATGATTTCCTTAACCTGCCTCAATATCTCATAGTCGGCCATGATCAGGGAATATCGCTATACGACCGCTTTATGGACAGTTGGGCGCAGTTTGAGCTGAATCGGGCGGTAACCAGTCTGAGCGTATTCCGCGGGCACTTGCTGGGCTCAAGCGATAAGGGCGAGCTGTTGGTCGGTGATAAGAAAGGCCAATTCGACCGGATACGGTTTGGCAATCATTTTATTTTCGGCATAAAAAATTTCAATAAAGAAATATACGTATGCACCGACCATGGCTTGTTCCGGCTTGGTTATATCAAAGAAAGGCTGATGCTGCTCTCGGTAAAGCTGGGCTTCCCGGTGACGGATGTCGATCTGCAGGGCGGCCAATTTTATATGGCGACGTTGTTCAACGGTATTCAGACGCTGGACGTACAGCCACAGCTATAACCTATAAATACGGGTGCGAGGGGAGAGAGGCTGTTGCCGAAAATTATCGTGCTGTACACAAGCTTGACTGGGAATACGGAAGAGATGGCGGAGTCCATCACAGCAGGAGCGAAAGAGGCTGGCGCGGAGGTCGTGGCGAAGGAAGCATTCGACGCTTCACCGGAAGAGCTGCTGACCTATGACGGTATCATAATTGGAGCTTATACCTGGGGCGACGGGGAGCTGCCGGATGAATTTCTCGATTTTTACGAGGACATGGACAGTCTTAATCTGGCCGGGCGAAAAGCGGCGGCGTTTGGCTCCGGCGATTCGTCATATCCGATCTTTTGCGCATCGGTCGATATTATTGAAGAGAAGCTGAAAGCGCTTGGTGCTGAAATTGTAGCCGAAGGGCTCAAAGTGGAGTATAGTCCGTCCGGGGATGAGAAGGAAACGTGCAAGGCGCTCGGACGGCAGGTAGCCGAAGCTCTTCAAGCATAGTTGGTTTCGAAAATAAGAAATCCGCATTTGAACGGACTCATGTCGTTCATAATGCGGATTTTTTCCATTTTAGATGAGGTTTTTGGCGTAATGGAAGGGAGAAATAGGAGGATTGTCGAGTCTTGTAGACAAACGGTGACGATTTATGTAACATGGCAGTAGATTTAAGATTGAAGCGTGAGATCGGGACTATTTTTCAGAGATTAACAATCGCTAGAAACCCCGGAGTTTACAGCTATAGGGAGAGATAATCATTGCAAGAGGACTTGCTGCTAACCTTTCGTTCGCCGCCGCTGCCATTTTTCATAGAATCGAACCGCAGAACCTACACCGCTGGGCAGGAGCATCCGAACCGGAGCAATATTGGCGTGTTCGACTTGCTCTTCGTACAGGAAGGCTCCCTGTATATCGCCGAGGAGAACAATAAATGGACATTAAAGCCGGGTGACGTGCTCATTCTTCGTCCGGACCGCTGGCATTGCTCGTTCAAACCTTGCACGGAGGAGACGACATTCGACTGGGTGCATTTCCAGACCGTTGGCGCCTGGGAGGAAACCGAAGGAAGCCATACGGGGTCGCTAAGAGGCGATTACTACACCTACGCCATTCGTCTGCCGAAAAAAATGCATCTGTCCTTCCCGGACGAAGCGAAGCTGATCTTCTCGCAACTGCATGAGGCCGCGAGCAGCTCCTCGCATGGCGCCTTCTGGGAACGTCAGCAGCGCTTTCTTCATCTGCTGCAAATGCTGGATGAAGGCTGGCGCTCAGATGCAGCCCGAGCAGGTGTATCTGTCGCAGAACGTGCCGCCGCTTATTTGAAGATGAACTACCGCAGCGTCATTACCAATACGATGCTTAGCGAGGCGCTTCAGCTGCACACGAACTACATTACCCGCTGCATGACGGAGGTGTTCGGCTGCACGCCGCAGCAGTACTTGCTGTATTACCGTCTCGATCAGGCCAAGCTGCTGCTTATTAAGACAGATTGGACGATTGCTAAGATAGCGGAAGAGACCGGATTCCGGCAAACTCCGCATTTCTCGCGGCTGTTCGCTGCACAGACGGGTATGCCGCCGCTGCGTTTCCGCAAACGTTTTACAAACTAACGAATAGCCCAGCCCATTTTATGCAAATACTTGAAACAGAGGAAAGCAGAAGGGGCTGGGCTAACATGATTGAACGGTATTCCATTACGGCGGATGTCGGCGATATGGTCGAGGCATTCCAAATTAAGAAGCTGCTTCATTGCTATACGAACCGGTTCAACGTTGCGCCGACGCAAACGGTGTCCATCGTGATGAACGATAAGTGGGAGCAGCGCACGATGCATGACGCAAGATGGGGGTTGTTTCCCTTCTGGGCCAAAGATTCGCTTAACGCCGATACGGCGACGCTGTCGGACAAACGTTTCTTTGACCGGATGCTGCGCAGACAGCGGTGCGTCGTGCCGTGCAGCGGATTTTTCGGCTGGCAGCAGGTCGGCAAAGAGAAGGAGCCGCGGGCGATGCATATCGTTGTGCCGCAGCAGCGGCTGCTTGGCGTTGCAGGCTTCTATGACGAGTGGCGCAATTACAGCGGTGAGCTGGTTCGGGCTTTTACGATGCTGACCGCATCGTCTTCGGGTGCAATGTCGCAATGGCAGCCTCGTGTGCCGATCGTGCTCGATGAGGAAGGGCTTGAGGACTGGCTTAATCCGCGCGTACAGGATTACCGGTCGCTGCGCAA
Organism: Paenibacillus radicis (ex Gao et al. 2016); assembly: GCF_014641555.1. Classification (GTDB taxonomy): domain Bacteria; phylum Bacillota; class Bacilli; order Paenibacillales; family Paenibacillaceae; genus Pristimantibacillus; species Pristimantibacillus radicis. Next base: position 346,545 of record NZ_BMHY01000003.1, on the reverse strand, counting down.
GCATCTGGAGCCGCTGGAGCCCTATCAAATGCGCGCTTATCCGGTCACGAACGCAATTGGCGACGAAGCGTATGAATCGCCGGATTGTATCCGGGAGATTCGGCCGGACTTCGCTTAGGCAAGCATGAGAAGATAGCACGGATGAAAAAAAGACAGTTTCGAGAGGAAGGCGTTATGGCCCCTATCGAAACTGTCTTTTGTCTTTTTTGGCTAGCTGCCGGGATTTGCACTTTCGCTTGTGTAGAAGGCGTAAATTTTCCACGCGTCGCCGGTCATCTTTTTAAGCAGATAGACGCCTTCATTCGACTGTGTCTCTACCGATTGGTTGTCGCCATCGGTCATCGTAATTTTATAGCTGCCGCCGGTCGACTCTACAGCTGCGAAGCGGTCGGTCTTTTGCAATACACGCAGCTTTTGTTCAACGGCTTTTTCCATTTTGAGCCCGTAGCCCTGTTTGGTCCATTTGACGACATCCGAGGCGTAAGCATTGCTGATCGTCAAGTAATAGCCGGTGTAAAATTTCGCAAAAGCATCGTCAAGCTGGTCGAAGTTTTTGTCCTTAAAGATTTGCAGCTCCTGCTCTTCTGAGTCCAGAACCGGCTGCGTGAGCTGACTGTCCTGAGGCAAAGCGCCTTTTTGCAAATCCAATGCTCTCTGCAGCATCACGACGGCTTCGGCGCGCTTGGCATTCGTAAAAGGCCGGAACATGGATACGCTGCTGCCTTGAATAATGCCCGCTTGGCTAGCTTGCTGAATAAAAGGCCTTGCGAAATAGTTCGGTACATCTGAAAAGTCTACCGCTTTGCCTTCGAATGAAATCGAGGATTGAAAAGCTCGAACGACGAGCACGGTCATCTCGCCGCGCGTAATGATCTGGTTAGGCCCAAATCGATTGCCGCCAACGCCATTCGCAATATTTAAAGCGGCTGCTACTCGAATCGGCTCGGCATACCAGCTGCCCGGTTGGACGTCGGCAAAGGTGACGCTGTTGTCCTCACTCTTTAAGTCCAGTACACGTACCAACATAGCAGTGAATTCCGCGCGGGTAACAGGAGCTTCTGGTTGAAGGGTCATATTACCTTTGGGATCAGTGTAGCCCTTCAATAAATCGGCGCTTACGAAGTTTTCTAATTGCGCATTGGCCCAATGCCCTTCGATATCTGTGGGATTATACAAATCCAGGGGATTGGCCTCGGCCGCTTCGATGGACGACGAATGGAGCGGATAGAACAAAGCTAAAGATAGAACAAGAACCAGGAAAAGCGATTTCTTCATTGCTGTGATACCTCTTTCTATACGAGTAGTCCAATTTAGACGATACCAGAACCAAGTAGGGGGTTCTATAGGGAAATGGTGGTATCGGGCGTGGGAGATCTGGTGATAAGTGCAAAAAGCAGCACCGTGAGGTCTGGTGGAGAAGACCTTGCGGAGCTGCTTTTTTTGTTGCGATTACGGACATTTAGTATTAATGGAGTGAAGGATTAGCGGCATGAAGAATCGCATGCGAACACTGGTAATTATAGTTAGGCTTCGGGCGAAGCCAGCGTTCGTTGCAGCTCAGCGGTCAGCAGCGGCACGACCTCGAACAGGTCCCCGACCACTCCGTAATCGGCAACGCCGAAGATGGGGGCGTCGGGGTCTTTGTTAATGGCGACGATGACACGCGACTGGCTCATGCCAGCCAGATGCTGAATCGCGCCGCTGATGCCGCAGGCGATATAGAGTTGCGGCGTCACGACCTTGCCGGTCTGCCCGATTTGCAGGGCATAACCGCAATAGCCGGCGTCGCAGGCGCCGCGCGAGGCGCCGATTGCGCCGCCGAGCACGCCGGCGAGCGCCTGCAGCGGCTCGAAGCCCGCTGCGCTGCGCACGCCCCTGCCGCCGGAGACGACGACGTCGGCCTCGGCGAGATCGAGCTGGCCGCCGGTGCGGCGCACAAGCGAGCGTACGGCGGTGTAGAGCGCGGGCACCGTGAACGGCAGCGGCTGCACGGTGCCTTGGCGGCCACCGTCAATCGCTTCCGCCGGCGGCAAATTGTTCGGGCGAATCGTGATGACCGATGGCCCGCCCGTGTTTGCAGCAGCGGCGGCAGCGGCGAAGCTGCGCCGCTCCAACGCCTTGCCGGCGTAGAGCGGGCGCGTGAAGACGGCGTCATCGCCTGCGCCGTCAATAGCGGTCACGTCGGCGATATGGCCGGCGTTGTATTTGGCAGCGAGGCGCGGAGCTAAGTCGCGCCCCGCAGCGGTATGGCCGAGCAGCAGCGCATCCGGCTGCACGGCATCGATGGCTGCGCCTATAGCGGCGAGATACGCCTCAGGCGCATAGCTTTGCAGGGCGGAATCGTCGGCGACATGCACGACGTCCGCCCCGCGGACGGCAAGCGCGTCCGCTTCCCCGGACACTGCGCCGGAGCCGGCAAGGACGGCATGCACCTCGCCGTCGCCGCCAGCAAGAAGCCGCGCTGCGCCTAGCGCTTCCAGAGCGACACGGCGTAATTTGCCATCACGGCATTCGGCAAATACGAGAATCGTTTTAGCCATTGCGAATGTTCATCTCCTCCCGGATGGGTTTTATAGGACGATAGATTTAGAGTTCGAAAGCTGCTAACCCAATTTTACGGCAGTCTGGAGCAGCTGCGTCAGCGCCGCGGCCTGCTCGGCAGGCGAGCCTGGGAGCCGTTTGCCAGCTGCCCGCGGCTCCGGCGGGAATAAGGCTGTCCGCACCGTTCTTGCTGCCGCCGCCGTTAGCCACTCGTTGCCGAAATCGGCTGGATTGACGCGGACGAGCGGTTTTTTCTTCGCCTTCATAATGCCTGGCAGCGAAGGGTAGCGTGGCTCGTTCAAGCCCTGCTGAGCGGTGACGAGTGCAGGCAACGGAATGGCGACGGTCTCGGTGTCCCCTTCTACGTCTCGCTCCACGATGGCGAAACGCTCGGCTGTCTTCGCTCCTGCCGGGATAGCGCCAGAAGCGGCAGCGCCCTCCGCTCCGGCAATGTCCAGCTTGACCGCCGCCGAAGCATGCGGCAGGCTAAGCCGCTCTGCGACCTGAAGCGCAACGCTGCCCGAACCGCTGTCTACGGCGAAGAGTCCCGCCAGCACGAGATCCGGCGCAAGCGGGCGCAGGATTTCGGCAAGCGCTGCCGCAATCGTGTGGCTGTCGCCCCCAGCCAGCAGAGTGCTGCCTTCGCTTTCCAAGCGGACCGCTTCATCTGCGCCCATGGCAAGGGCTGTCCGCAAAGCCTCTTCGGCCTTTTCTGGGCCCGATGTAATGACATACACCTTTCCGCCATGCAGCTCGCGCTGGCGCAGCGCCTCCTCCAAAGCGTACTCGTCATAAGGATTAATGACGAGCTTCGCCTCTCCGCTCGAAATGCTGCCGTCCGGCGTGACGACTATTTTTTCCTCCGTATCAAATGTTTGTTTAAGTAGAACGGCGATATTGAGCATGCAGCTCCATTCCTCCCCCGTTGATGTGAAAGTGGTGTAACAGCTCGGCTTATGGGACTTCCCATCAGTGCTACGATATGAGCGGAAACGCCGAAATAGACCCTCTAAGGCTGTCGCCCCGGCGGCATGTTCGCGTTCTTCGGCTCATATACATGGAGCACTGCGGCTTAATGAAAGCGCTATTAAAGCTTGTCCGAATCAGGCGGAGGGAAAGGGGGCGAAAAATATGTCGGCAGCTTTGAATTGGCTCGCTGAGCATGGGGCGGAGTTGGCTAGATGGATAGCTTTTGCTGCTGCGGTAGCGGTTGCGGGTTTGGCATCCGCGGCTGTCGTGCGGAGGCGGGCCTTGTACATAGGGCTCGGCGTGCCGGTGAAGCTTGACTGGCTGCCAGGCAACAAAGAAGGGGACATACGGGAGAGGAAGAAGCGAAAGCCGTCCTTTGCCGGGCAGGTGCTGGGCCATCGCAAGCTGCTTCACGATGTAAGAAGCGGGATTATGCATTTGATTTATTTTTACGGCTTTATCGTGCTTCAATTCGGCGCAGCGGATCTCATCTGGAAAAAACTAAGCGGACATCCTATTCCGTTTCCCTACTACGACGGCTTCGCCTGGAGCCAGGAGCTGACGGTATCGCTAGTGCTGCTTGCTGTACTATACGGCGGCTTTCGCCGCTATGTGGAGCGTCTTCCACGGCTGAAAAGAGGCTGGAAGCCTTCGCTCGTTCTATGGTTTATCGGCGGTCTGATGGTGACGGTGCTGTTCACGCTGGCGTTTGAACGGCTGGCGAGTTTAGGTGCGGCGGGTACGGGTACGGCAAGTGTGACAAATGCGTCCGTGCATCTCGTTGCCGAAAAGTACGCGCCGATATCTGCTTTATTGGCTGATGGACTCGGTGCGCTAGGCGTTTCTATTGGGAGCTTGGCCGCAGTTATCGGATACGAGCTGTTCTGGTGGCTGCATTTGCTTGTGCTTCTGTCGTTTCTCGTCTATGTGCCGCAGTCTAAACATTTTCACTTGCTAACGGGGCCGGTCAATCTATGGCTTCACCGCAGAGCGCCAGTCGGCAAGCTGTCCCCCCTGGATTTGGAGAATGAAGAGGCGGAAGCTTTTGGCGCGGGGAAGGTGGAGCATTTCACGCAAAAGCAATTGGTTGATCTATACGCATGCGTCGAATGCGGCCGCTGTACGAATGTGTGTCCGGCATCGAATACCGGCAAGCTGCTGTCGCCCATGCATCTGATGGTGAAGCTTCGTGATCATTTGACGGAAAAGGGGGCGGCGATTACGTCCAAGTCGCCGTGGATTCCTAAGGCGATGGGCGGAAGGATAGCGGGGGCGCATACGATGGGAGCGTCGCTCCCGGTGTGGGAGGACGGCTTCGAGGGCAGCGTGACTTCCATCGCACCAACGATGGCCGCGCAAGCGCAAGCATGGAGCGTACGGGCGGGATTAAAAGCGGAGGACGCCGAGCTCATTGGCGACGTTATGACCGAGGAGGAGCTGTGGGCTTGCACAACCTGCCGCAATTGCGAGGAGGTGTGCCCCGTCGGCAACGAGCATGTCGACAAAATTATCGATATGCGCCGTTATCTCGTACTGATGGACGGTAAGCTGCCGGCTGACGGCCAACGGGCGCTTCAGAATATCGAGCGTCAGAGCAATCCGTGGGGACTGCCCCGTGCAGAACGGGCGGCTTGGATTGAGGAATGCGAGAGCCGCACCGGCGTGCGGGTGCCAACGATGCAGGAGTTCAGAAAGGAAGCGGCGCTGCGGGTTGCGGAGTCTACCGGGATGGAAGAGAAGGGCGCTGCTGTTGCTGTTAAGGCTGCTGTGCCGGAAGTGCTGCTATGGGCGGGCTCCATGGGCGCCTACGATACGCGCAGCCGCAAGGTGCTCTACGATGTCGTACGTTTGCTTGACCGGGCGGGCGTATCGTTTGCGACACTGGGGCTGGAGGAACGAAGCTCAGGCGATACGGCGAGACGTATCGGGAATGAGCTGTTGTTTCAAGAGCTATGCCGCGAGAACATTGCGACCATTGCGAAATATGGCATCACCCGTATCGTCACCGTTTGCCCGCATACCTATAACGCTTTTAAAAAGGATTATCCCGATTTTGGACTTCCGGATTCTGTCGTAGTTGAACATCATACCGAGCTGCTGGCTGAATTGCTTAGCGCGGGCCGATTGGAGCCTCAACATGCGCTGAAGGAGCGAGTCACCTACCATGACTCCTGCTACCTGGGGCGCTATAACGAGGTTTACGACGCACCGCGCCAATTGTTGAAAGCGATACCCGGCGTTCAACTGGAGGAAATGGCGCGTTCGCGGGCTAACGGCATGTGCTGTGGAGCGGGCGGCGGATTGATGTGGATGGAGGAGCAAAGCGGCGTCCGGGTCAACATCGCGCGTACGGCGCAGGCATTGGAGGTGAGGCCTTCCGTTATTGGATCGGCATGCCCGTATTGCTTAACGATGATGGAGGATGGATTGAAGTCACTGGAGGCCGATGAACGGGTGTCGGCGCGCGACGTGGCGGAGCTGTTGGCGGCAAGCGTGTTCGGCTCAGAAGGCAGGTAGAGAGGCTGGCTAAGCGGAGTATTTGGGCATTGGACTGAGTGGGTTAGGGAGTAGGTAGACATAACGGGAGAGTGTCAAGGAGCTCAGAGTTATAGCCGAGAGAGAGTTAGAATTCGCGAAGGGCTGGAAGTTTAACAGAATTGTTTTCGAGAAAAGGGGTTGGTGCTTATGTCGAATCATCGTGCGGAATCGGTGCGCCGCGCTGCGGTTATCGGCTCCGGCGTTATGGGGGCGGGAATAGCGGCCCACCTTGCGAATGCGGGCATGCAGGTGCTGCTGCTCGATATTATTCCCCGGTCGCTGACAGAGGAAGAAGAGCGGATCGGGCTGACGCTTCATCATACACAGGTGCGCAATCGTCTCGCACAGAACGCGCTGCAGCGGCTGCGAAAGGCGCAGCCTGCAGCTTTGTATGACGCTGCTTTTGCCGAACGGATTACGGCAGGCAACTTAGAGGATGATCTTGCCGGACTCGCGGATGCCGATTGGATCGTTGAGTCCGTGGTGGAACGGCTGGATGTGAAACGAAGCCTGTTCGAGCAGATCGAGAAGGTTCGAAAGCCCGGAACGCTTGTCACGACCAATACGTCAGGGCTGTCCGTTGCGGCGATGGCGGAAGGGAGGAGTGAGGAGTTCCGGAGACATTTTGCAGCGACGCATTTCTTCAACCCGCCACGGTATATGAAGCTGGTAGAGGTTGTGCCAACGACGGATACTGACCCCGCTGTCGTTGGCAAATTGACGGACCTGTGCGAGAAAAGGCTCGGCAAGGGCGTCGTGCTGGCCAAGGATACGCCTAATTTTATAGCGAATCGAATCGGCACATACGGCATGCTTGTGACGCTGGAAGAGGTGCTGCGCTACGGACTCACTGTGGAGGAAGCAGACGCTCTGACAGGCCCGGCGATGGGTCGGCCGAAGACGGCGACATTTCGCATGCTGGATATCGTCGGGCTCGACACCTTGCTGCATGTCGTGGATAACGTTCGGGAGAGAAGCAGCGACACGGAGGAGCTTGCCGTGTTCGCCCGGCCCCCGGTCTTGGAGGCGCTGGTTGCATCGGGGCGGCTTGGAGAGAAGTCGGGCGGAGGCTTTTATAGGAAGAAGAGGGTTGCAGGCGGTGGGAGCGAGATCGAATCGCTTCATCTGCAGACAATGGACTATGGGCCGCGCAAGCAGGTCAGCTCTACTGTAATCGATGCGGCTAAGGCGGCAAAAGGCGCGGCGGGCAAAGCGAAGGCTCTGCTGGCGGCCGAGCCGGGCAGCCGGTATTCGCTGTTTGCTTGGCAGACGATCAAGCGGACGCTGCTTTACTCCGCGAAGCTGACCGGCGTCATTGCCGATTCCATCGTAGAGATCGATCGGGCGATGAAATGGGGCTTCAACTGGGAGCTGGGACCTTTTGAGCTATGGGATGCGATCGGACTTCGGAGGTCCGTGCAGCGTATGCGCGATGAAGGCGATGAGGTGCCGGGCTGGGTGCTTCAATGGCTGGAGGCGGGCAATGAAAGCTTTTACCGGAGTGCCGCTCCTGAAGCTGGTTCGCCACAAGGTACTGTCGCCAAAAGGTTCTACGCAGCAGCCCGCTCGGACAGTCGTTATGAATTCGCAGAGGAGGAGCAGGGTGCAGACGATATTTCATTAGCAGCGTTAAAAGAATCCGGACGTACGGTGCTGAGTACCTCCGGCGCGAGCTTAATCGACCTAGGTGATGAGGTCGTCTGCCTGGAGTTTCACTCGCCGAACAATGCGATTGGCGGCGATATTTTGACGGCGATTCAGCGGAGCACTGACGAAGTAAGCCGTAATTGGCGGGGGCTCGTCATTGCGAATGAGGGCCGGAATTTCTGTGTCGGCGCGAATCTGATGCTGCTGCTCATGGAGGCGCAGAGCGGCGACTGGGAGGAAGTCGAGGATATTATCCGGCTCTTCCAATCCAGCATGCTGGGGCTAAAAAGACTCGATCGTCCCGTCGTGGCCGCACCGCACCGGATGACGCTGGGCGGCGGGGTCGAAGCCTGCTTGCCGGCGGATCAAATCATTTACTCGCCGGAGACATACTTCGGCCTGGTGGAAACCGGAGTTGGACTCATTCCGGCGGGAGGCGGCTCGAAGGAAGCGGCTGTGCTGGCTGCTCAGCGAGCAGAAGGCGGCGAGCTCCAGCCGCATTTGAACGCGCTATTTGAGACGTTAGCGCTTGCAAAAACCTCCACGAGCGGCTATGACGTTGGCCGCATCGGCTTGAGACGCCCGCAGGACCGGGTTATCGCGCGGCAGGACGCGCGGATTGCCGAGGCGAAGCGGGCGGTGCTGGAGCTGGACCGGGCGGGCTATGCACCGCCGCAGGAGAAGCGCGTCCGCGTGGCCGGCCGCGAGGGCAGGGCTGTGCTGCAGCTTGGCGTGCAGAGCTTGCAGCTCAGCGGGCAAGTGAGCGCGCATGACGCCTTGATCGGCGCCAAGCTGGCCCATGTGGTGGCCGGCGGCAACGCTGCGCCGGGCGCGGAGGTGAGCGAGCAATATTTGCTCGATCTGGAATGCGAAGCGTTCCTCAGCCTCTGCGGCGAACTCAAAACGCAAGAGCGGATGAGCCATATGCTCGCGACCGGCAAGCCGCTGCGGAATTAGTTGGATGGGCTCGTTCGTGTGGGGAAAGCACAGATTGCTAGACGGAACTCGATAGCTTTCCTTAAAAGTAACTTTCAATCGGCTGATCGCTGCGCTTAACGGTACGGGGACCGCACAAACTGCAAAAGTACATTTTGATTTGCCGTTTGGAGGCCGTATCGGGCTTCAAAATGCAAATCTGCAGTTTGTTTGGCTGGATTGGGCACAAAAACGACGTTTTAGCCCAATTCACCTGCACTTTTACATTTTGAGCAGCAAAAACGGTCGTTTTGAGGCAATCAGCCTGCACTTTTGCATTTTGAGTAGACAGTGCGGCGCTCGCGGGATGAGATTACTGTTCTGCTAGCAGTTAATGAGGCGTGCGGTTGAGGTTACTGATCTGCCAGCAGCTACTAGCGCGAAGTGATTAGTTAGTTTTATTCGTGCGAAAACGCTGCGACGAGCTCCCGATCAACGTGGGATAACGAGTTTGTGCAGTTGAATTAAACGGGCTTGAAACAAAGGAGGGGAAGGCCGATGGGGACGGCGGGCAAGCGATTTGCCGAGGATGACCGTGACGCGGTAATCGTATCGGCAGTACGAACGGCGGTCGGCAAGGCGAAGAAGGGGAGCCTTGCCGATACGAGGGCGGAGGATCTGGGGAGGGCCGTACTGCGGGCCGCGTTGGAGAGGGCTCCGGGGCTTGCGGCGGAGGAAGTGGAGGATGTCATTATCGGATGCGCGATGCCGGAGGGTGAGCAGGGACTGAATATGGCGAGGGTTATCTCGCTGTATGCGGGTTTTCCCGTGACGACGCCGGCGGTCACGGTCAACCGGTTTTGCGCTTCGGGGCTGCAGGCGATTGCTTATGCAGCCGAGCGTATCCGGCTTGGCGAAGCGGAAGTGATTGCCGCCGGAGGTGTGGAGAGCATGAGCCATGTACCCATGACCGGCTTCAAGATGGCGCCGCATCCCGGCATCGTCGATTCGATGCCGGAGGTGTACATGGGCATGGGTCACACTGCCGAGGAAGTAGCCCGCCGCTATGGCGTGAGCCGCACAGCGCAGGATGCTTTTGCAGCGTCCAGCCACCGCAAGGCGGCTGCTGCGATTCAGGATGGCCGCTTCAAAGAGGAGATCGTGCCGGTGACGGCTCGCCGATCGGGCGTGAACGAGGCGGGGCGGCCGTGGGAGAGCATGATCACTTTTGACACGGACGAGGGTGTCCGACCTGATACGACACCGGAGGCGCTGGCGTCGCTCAAGCCTTCTTTTGCCCGCGAAGGTACGGTAACGGCAGGCAATGCTTCGCAAATGAGCGATGGAGCTGCAGCGGTGATCGTTATGAGCCGCGCGCGTGCCCGGGAGCTTGGGCTGCAGCCGCTAGCTGCGCTCCGTTCTTTCAGCGTTGCGGGTGTTGCGCCGGAAGTGATGGGCATTGGCCCGATTGAGGCGGTGCCCAAAGCGTTAGCGAAAGCAGGTGTCGAGCTGGGAGAGGTTGATTTGTTCGAGCTAAACGAAGCATTCGCGGCCCAATGTGTGCCCATTATCGAACAGCTCGGCATCGATCCCGACAAGGTGAACGTTAACGGCGGCGCGATAGCGCTTGGACATCCGTTGGGCTGTACGGGGACGAAGCTGTCAGTGTCGCTCATCCATGAACTCAGGCGCCGGGGCGGGGGGCTTGGCGTTGTGACGATGTGCATCGGCGGCGGTATGGGGGCGGCCGGGCTGTTCGAAGTCTATCCATAGGTAATCCGAAGGACTTATATCTGCAAGGGGAAGGGAGATTGGCGGCATGACGGATAAAAAGCGATTTGGCGGCCGGTTTGTCGTAGAAGATGCTTTGCCTTCGGCGACGGTGACGCCTGAGGATTTCAACGAGGAGCAGCGCATGATGGCGCGCGCAGCGGCAGAGTTTGCCGAAGGAGAGATCGCGCCGCATGACGAGCAGCTGGAAGGGCTGGACTATGGTTTGACGGTGAAGCTGATGCGGCAGGCGGGCGAACTGGGGCTCCTTGGAGCAGATGTGCCGGAAGCCTACGGAGGCCTCGGACTGGATAAGGTGAGTACAACACTCCTATCTGAGACGCTGGCGCGGGCTTCTTCCTTCGCATTGTCGGTAGGTGCGCATACGGGCATCGGCACGCTGCCGATCGTCTTTTTCGGTACTCCGGCACAAAAGCGCCGCTACCTGCCTAAGCTGGCTACTGGCGAGCTGATCGCCGCCTACTGTCTGACAGAACCGGCTTCCGGCTCCGATGCGCTTGGCGCAAAAACGACAGCGAAGCTCTCGGCCGACGGCCAGCATTACCTATTGAACGGCTCCAAGCTGTACATTACGAACGCAGGCTTTGCGGATGTGTTTATCGTGTATGCGAAGGTGGACGGGGAAGCTTTTACCGCGTTCATTGTGGAAAGGGATACGCCGGGGTTCAGCATTGGTCCTGAGGAGCACAAGATGGGCATTAAAGCTTCGTCGACATGTCCGCTTTATTTTGAGGATGTGGCGGTACCCGTTGAAAATGTGCTCGGCGAAATCGGCAAAGGGCATCATATCGCCTTCAACATTCTCAATATAGGTCGGTTTAAACTGGGGGCGGGCTGTCTAGGCGCAGCCAAAGAAACGATTGAGCTCGCTTCCCGATATGCCAATACGAGGCAGCAGTTTGGACGCGCGATTTCATCCTACCCGTTAATCGGTGCGAAGCTGGCCGATATGAACATTCAAACTTTCGTTATGGAGAGCATGGTGTATCGCACGGCAGGCTGGATCGACGGTACGCTCCAAACGACGGAAGCGGAGGCCGATTCACCTGACGCGGGAGTGCTGGCGGCAAAAGCGATCAGCGAGTATGCCATCGAATGCTCCATCGTAAAAGTGTTTGCCTCTGAGGCGCTGGATTTTGTCGCTGACGAAGGGGTTCAAATCCACGGAGGCTACGGCTACATCCGTGAATACAAGGTGGAGCGGATTTACCGCGATTCGCGGATTAACCGGATTTTTGAAGGGACGAATGAGATCAACCGGATGCTCATACCGGGCACACTCCTCAAAAAAGCGCTAAAGGGCGACATACCTCTCCTGCAAAAAGCAAAAGCGCTGCAAGGCGAGCTGCTCCAGCCGCTGCCAGTACCAGCCTTTGATGAGCCGCTGGCGAAGGAGACGTATCGAATCGCTCAAGCGAAAAAAGCGTTCCTCGCTGTTGGAGGGCTGGCTGTGCAGAAGCTGGGAACGAGGCTGGATCAGGAGCAAGAGGTGCTCTGTGCGATGGCGGATATTATGATTCAGATTTTTGCCGCTGAAAGTGCGCTGCTGCGTACGAAAAAGCTGGCTCAGGAAGGCGCGGCAGGTGTTGCGGCGGCAGCCACTGCTGCGATTGCCATCACGCCGCGCACCGAAAACGCGATACAGATGACGGAGGTTTTCGTTCAGGAGGCAATGGATCGCATTGAGTCTTACGCCAAGCTGGCCCTTGCTGCACTGGAGCGTGGCGACGGTTTGCAAATGCAGTTGTCCGTGTTGAAAAAGCTGATGCGGGCTCCGCTGGCCGACAACGTAGCGAAGAAAAGGGAAATTGCCGCCCGCGTCATTCGAGGGGAGCAATACATTGTGTAGGAGGGGGAACGCTTTATGGATCCGTCAAAACCGGAACGGCCGCTTGTACCCGAAAATCGGCAGGAGCCGAATCAATCCGCACCCGATGAACAGACATTGTCTTCCCAGGAGGAGAATACGGAGACGGAGCAGCCGGTAGAGGCTGGCTCCTCCACCGAGACGGCAGACGTCTCAATTGAAGCAACAATCGAACCGGAACCCGAGCTCGAAGTTAGTCCAATTTTCTCAAACGAGGGTGAATCTGAATCCGATATCGAGCCTGCCGAGCAGGAGCTCGAATCCGAGGCTGGACCGGAAACCGAGCCCATACTCGAAAATGAGGCCGGGTTGGAGTCTGAGCAAGAGGAGGTTGAGCTTCAAGCAGAAAACGGAATAGTGCCCGCAGAATCTGAGCTTGCACCCGGGGCACAACTAGAGGCGGAGTCAGAACCCGAGATCTTAAATGTGCCGGAACAAGAACAAGAGCAAGAACAAGAGCAAGAGCAAGAACAAGAGCAAGAACAAGAACAAGAGCAAGAACAAGAACAAGAGCAAGAACAAGAACAAGAGCAAGAACAAGAGCAAGAACAAGAGCAAGAAGCAGTACTCCAGCATGAACATGTACCGGAGATTGAGCCTGGCGACGGGGATTCTCAACTTGCCCATGAGCCTGAGCATGAGCCACAAGAAGAACCCGAGCTTTCTAATGACCCGGCAGCTGAGCCTAAAGAAGAAGTCCAAATTGCAAGCGAACCGGAAGCTGAGACAGAACCTGAGCAAGCAGAACCCCAGCTTACAAATGAGCATGAGGCCGAGAGCCAGACCGAACCCCAAGCCCCCTCGTCCGAGGAACGCCCGCGGCCGTGGCTGGGCAGCTACCCTGAGGAAATCCCGGCTTCACTGGATTACCCGAACCACAGCATTGCTTGCCTGCTGACGAAGGCGGCCGAGAACTATTCGAACAATGAAGCGATTTACTTCATGGGCAAGTCGATCAGCTACCGCAGCCTGCTTCAAGATGCAAACCGCTTGGCGAATGGTCTGATTTCCCTAGGAATCAGCCAAGGGGACCGCGTCGCGATTATGCTGCCGAATTGTCCGCAAGCGGTAACTGCTTATTTTGGCGTCCTGCTGCTTGGCGCTGTAGTCGTTCAGACGAATCCGCTGTATGTCGAGCGCGAGCTGCAGCACCAGCTGTCCGATAGCGGTGCAAGCGCGATTATAACCGCCGATCTGTTTTATGCCCGGCTGGCGCGGGTGCGCGGCGAGCATCCAGAGACGGGGCCGCTGCCGAAGCTGCGTCATGTCATCGTTACTTCAATCAAGGACGGCCTGCCTTTTCCGAAAAATCTGCTCTATCCGCTCAAGCAGCGCAAAGAAGGCTTTCGAGCCGATATTCCTTACGGCAGTCTAGGAATTGTCGCGTATAAAAGGTTGCTTGGAGCAAGCTCCGCACTGCCGGTCGTTACAGACACAACTGGAGACGACCTTGCGCTGCTGCAATATACCGGCGGCACGACGGGAACGCCGAAGGGCGTTATGCTGACGCATCGCAATCTCGTGGCCAACACAGTGCAGACGGCGGCTTGGTGCTATAAAGCGAAGGATGGCGAGGAGAAATTCCTGGCGGCGCTGCCGCTTTTCCATGTATTTGGATTAACGGTGTTAATGAACATGTCGGTAATGAAGGCAGGGTCGTTGCTGCTGCTTCCTCGCTTTGAGGTTCCGGCGGTGCTGCAGGCGATCGACCGGCTGAAGCCGACGATTTTCCCAGGGGCTCCAACGATGTATGTCGCGCTCATCAACCATAAAGTTGCCGTCCACAGCGATCTGTCCTCCATCGAGGTATGTATCAGCGGCTCTGCGGCATTGCCTCTTGAGGTGCAGGATCGTTTTGAAGAGATGACGGGCGGGCGTCTGATTGAAGGCTATGGCTTAACGGAGTCTTCGCCGGTGACACATGCGAATCCGATCTGGGGCAAGCGCAAAATCGGCACGATCGGCCTGCCTTTCCCGGATACGGAAGCGGCGATTGTTAATGCCGAGGGCGATTTTTTACCGGTGGGCGCAATTGGCGAGCTTGTTATTCGGGGACCGCAGGTGATGAAGGGATATTGGAACCATCCGGAGGAAACGGCGTATGCGTTAAGAGGAGGCTGGCTCCATACCGGTGATCTGGGGGCGATGGACGAGGAAGGCTTTTTCACCATTGTAGACCGGATGAAGGACGTCATTATTGCGGGTGGCTTCAACATTTATCCGCGTGATGTCGAGGAGGTGCTCTTCGAGCATCCTGCCGTTATGGAGGCTGCGGCTGTCGGCGTGAAAGACGCCTATCGCGGGGAAACGGTAAAAGCTTTTATCGTATGCAAAGAAGGGGCGGAGGTGTCGCCGGAGGAATTGGATCAGTGGTGCAGGGAGCGGCTTGCCGCTTTTAAAGTTCCGCATGTATATGAATTCAGGAGCAGCCTGCCCAAGACGATGATCGGTAAAGTGCTGAAGCGCAAGTTATTGGAGGAGGAACATACGGATACAGAGAAGCGGAGTTGACGAAGCTAAGGGGGAATGCGCGTGTCGGTGGAGGAAGGGTATGAACAGAAGCAGTATGCCGACCCGGCTAACTTTTTAGCCATGCTTGCGGAACGGGCCGAGGATTCCTTCTGGGGAGAGCTGGGCTGCGAGATCATCCACGCGGAAGCCGGCAAAGCCATTATTAGTATGGTAACGGATCGGCGTCATCTCAATTTGCTCGGCATTGTGCACGGGGGCGTACTTATGTCGCTTCTGGACAATGCTATGGGGCTGGCGATTATGCTTGCTTGCCGGGATGAGAAGACGGTGACGGCCACGCTGAATACGCATTTTCTAGAGAGTGCCAAGGCAGGCCCGCTAAGATGCGAGGGAGAGATTATACACCGGATCGGGCGGACGATCACACTTCAAGCTTTTGTCAAAGATGAGGACGATCGGCTCATTGCGTGGGGCAGCGGCACGTACCGCATTGTTACAAAAACGAAATAATTTGTCCAATAAATGATACGAACGTACGGTTGCCCAAATATATCCAATTGAGCTATAATCTAACCTATATATGGAAGCGTGATAATTTTTCGAACGACTGAAATTCAAAACAGTAAAAGCCGATAAACATGGTAGGAAAGGAGGCGGAGATATGGTTAACAGCTGGGTAACATATATTATGCTAGCATTTGGAATATTGGTTGCTGTTATTGGTGTTTTTGCGTATTTGCGGATGTTCTACAAGGAGAAGAGCTTGTCCTCATCCCCAACTGCGATTGATATCCCGCCTCCGATAAACGCACGCGTTGCACCGCAGGAGGACAAGGTTTCTGCCGACGAGCTAAAGCAATGATTTAGATACTCTGGACAGGACTTACAATTGAATGCTTTCGCATTCGGTTCTGAAATGTTATAATAGTAAGAAAAATGCAAACATTGTGACTCATTCACCATGGAGTTGCCTGCACCGATCGGGGGTTTTGCGGTGTGAGAGCCGCATCCGTTCTCGGATTTTGTTATTTAGGACGACCATCCAACGTATAGGGGAGGAGATTTCATGGCGAAGCATAGCCAGAATGAGGTCAAGGAAAGCCTGAAGGAACTCACGAGAATCTTTCAACCGAAGGATCCGCGTAAATTTGTACGCGATTATATTCGCAAGTACCGGATTACTGGCGGGTACGAGGATGAACTGACGATGTTGGTTGAGGATGAGATGGACAAATTGAACTCCTCGGTCGGATAACAGCAGGATAATAACGGTCTTACATCTGTGGCAATATAGATGTAGGGCCTTTTTGTTTTTCCTTTTTTCACAAAATAGATACCACTCCGTGTTATGTTCCGTCTCCTTCCCGAATAGGGTGATCATAGGGGGGATGCCTCACATGGCGATGGAATTGAAGTCCAAGGACGAGATCCGGTCCATTCGAAAAGCAGGGCAAATATTAGCCGCCTGCCACAAAGCGATTGCCAAACGAATCGCTCCCGGAGTCACAACGCTTGAGATCGACCGGTTTGCTGAACGTTTCTTGCTGGAGCGGGGAGCTGTTCCTGCTCAAAAAGGGTATAAGGGCTATCCCTATGCGATTTGCGCCTCGGTTAATGAGGTCGTGTGCCATGGCTTTCCCGACATGGTACCTCTGTCTCAGGGAGATATCGTCACTATCGATATGGTGGCGGATGTGAATGGCTGGAAGGCGGACTCGGCGTGGACGTATGCGATCGGCGCACCCACGCGAGAGACGGCAAGACTGCTGCGGGTGGCGAAGCTGGCGCTTAGCCGCGGCATAGCGGAAGCGGTTCCGGGCAAAAGGCTCGGAGACATCGGCCATGCCATCCAACAATGCACGGAACAATCAGGTTATAAGGTCATTACGAGCTTTGTCGGCCATGGCATTGGACGGCTGCTGCATGAGCCGGAGCTGCCTCAGGCTAAGTCTGGCGGGCGTGCTGGCCGGGGAGAGCGGCTTCGCGAGGGTATGGTCATTACGATCGAGCCGATTGTGACAATCGGCGATGCAAGCGTATATATCGGGATGGACGGCTGGACGGCGAGAACACTCGACGGCAGCCTGTCGGCGCAGTTTGAACATACGGTAGCGATTACTGAAGCGGGGCCGGTTGTTTTGACCCGGTAGAGGTTGTGTATGATGCGGACAGCTTGACGGCTCAAGGAACACCCTGCCTCGTGGCAGGGTTGTTCGTCGTTCAGCGGGATTGCTATAATAAGGGAAGAAAAGCAGGTCACCGCCACGGAGGCGGAGAGGAGCGAACATACGATGAATGGGCTGACTAAACTGCGCAAAGGGTATGGGAAGAAGCTCGTAAGACTGCATGCATGGAACGGCTGGATCGTCGTGATTTTGGCCATATCCGGATTGGTACTGCTCGGAGGCTTCTGGAGAGGCATTCTAGGCGAAGGCCGCGTATGGCTAAAGGGACTGCACATCGTTGTCGGTATCGCTTCGATTATGCCAGTTATCTACTATCTGCTGCTGGCGGGCAAGCATTGGAAGCAGCTGAGGGAAAAGCCATGGCAGCGGTTCAATGTGCTGGTGGTGCTGGGATTGCTTCTTGGCTGGTTTATTTCCGGGGTGCTGCTCTGGCAGTTTCGGGCTGTCGGCCCGGCTTGGGCCAATGCTGCTCTCGTCGTGCATGACCTGTTGACATGGATCGGACTGCCTTATATTATTTACCACTCCATAACTCGGGCAAAATGGCTCAAAGAGCCGCAGCGACGGACGATTCGTGACGAATCGACGGCTTCTGGTGGAGAAGTTACGGGTGCAGGCCAGCGTGGCATTCATCCTGCGGCGGGGCCGCAGGCAGTATATAGCCGGCGTACTGTTATTAAATGGTCAATCGGCGCCGGGCTTGCCGTCGTGATAGGACCTTCGTTTCTGCAATGGCTGGGGAAATCGCTCGGATCAGGCCTTGGAGGAGGCTCCATTGACGAGATCGTAGCGAGAGACGGCAACCATCTTGCTCCGCCGCCGGAGCCGCTGCCTGCATCGCTGCTGCCAAGTGGTGGAGGGGCACGGGGTAATTTTCGAATATATACGGTTACGCCAATCCCGACCTTCAACAATGATAATTGGTCTTTTACCATCGACGGTCTCGTAGACAAGCCTATGAAGTGGAACTGGGAGAAGTTCGTGGCGCTTAAGCGCAAGGTGCAGGTGAGTGATTTTCATTGCGTTACGGGCTGGTCGGTTTACAGCAATACGTGGGAAGGCATTCTGCTGAAGGATTTTTTGCGGGAAGCGGGCGTTCAACAGGCTGCCAAGACCGTGAAGTTCTACTCTGGTGACGGTGTGTATACGGATACGCTGACGCTGGAGCAGGCGGCACTGGATGATGTCATGATCGCCGTGCTGCATGACGGGAAGCCGATACCGAGCGATCTCGGCGGACCCGTGAGGCTGATCGTGCCGAAGATGTATGCGTACAAATCGGTCAAGTGGCTCAACCGGATTGAGCTGATCGAAGGCGAGCATGTCGGCTATTGGGAAGAACGCGGTTATGCGAACGATGCTTGGGTGTAATTGTACATAAATAATGGTGTAGAGGAGACGGTTTAGATATGGTGCAATATATTACAGTACAAGAATTAGCGGCGAAAACAAAAGGGGAAAACAGAATCGTCATCGCAGATTGCCGTTTTCTATTGAATGATCCATCGGCAGGCGAAGCGGCTTATGAAGCGGGTCATATTCCAGGCGCGTTCTATCTCCACTTGGAGCGGGATCTGTCGGGCCCAAAACAACCCGGCGGCCGTGGCGGACGCCATCCATTGCCTGAACCAGGCCAGTTGGCGGACAAGCTTGGCTGGATTGGGGTAGGCAATAAGACGATGGTCGTCGCCTATGACGATCAAGGCGGTGCTATGGCATCGCGTTTGCTGTGGCTGCTGAAATGGCTGGGTCATGATGGGGATACAGCTATTTTAGTTGGTGGCTTTGCTGCTTGGCAGGCGGCAGGCGAGGCAGTGTCGTCAGAGGCTCCTGCGAATGTTAAGGCGTTGCAATTCACGCCTCAGGTGCAAGAAGGAATTGTGGTGGATGCAACGTATGTGCGGGAGCGGATTGGTCGCGATGATGTTACCATCATCGATTCCCGCGAGGCTCCGCGATATCGTGGCGAGGTCGAGCCAATCGACCCGGTTGCTGGACATATTCCAAGCGCGGTGAACCGCTTCTGGAAGGACGGCTTTGAGGAAGCCGGCGCTTTGAAGCCAGTTGAGGCGCAGCTTGAGCGTTTTGCAGGATTGCAGCAGGACGATGAGATTATCGTTTACTGCGGGTCGGGTGTGACTGCGACGCCGAACGTGATCGCGCTGGAAAGCGCGGGGTTTAAGAACGTGAAGCTTTATGCTGGGAGTTGGAGTGATTGGAGTAGCAACCCGGAGAATCCGGTTGCCGTGGGGG
>NZ_BMHY01000003.1:99060-327321 GCF_014641555.1 Paenibacillus radicis (ex Gao et al. 2016) | reverse complement strand
GTAAGAGTAAGAGTAAGAGTAAGAGTAAGAGTAAGAGTAAGAGTAAGAGTAAGAGTAAGAGTAAGAGTAAGAGTAAGGACAACCAGCACTCAGTCCATAACAAAGAAGTTTACTAAAATATACATTAGAGCTTAAGTTGTCACAAATTTAGTTTTGTCAAATATCCTACATCGACGTTTAGCTTCCATGTTTTATATTTTATCATTTAAAATAGTTGTTGTTGAGGGTTAGGGATCATGTTCAGGCAGATGTGGCTAGGTTGCTCCTGATCGGGTAACCTAGCTAAACCATGAAACATGATCCCTTTACTTTTCTAAGGTTTTCTTTTTAAGGAAAGGCTTTATTTAAATAAGCTAGCAAAATATTGTATAGACTATGCAGAAATATAATCTAATTTGCTTTCAATTTTTTTTATGTTTGACAAAATCAAATCAATATTTTTATCCTCTAATAATTTTGCTTTGTCTCCTACTAAATATAGTTCTTTTTTTATTGTATCTAAATCAATTCCGTTCTCAATAAGAGTGACAATTTCAACAATTTTTTCATCAATCTTTGAACTTGTCGTTATATTTTCAAAGAAATAATTTAAGGTTTTAAACAAATGTACCCCTCCGTATTTACTTACAGAAGGTGTTTTAATAGCATCAACTCCAAAAATTTTAATAAATCCAATAATAGTATCGAGTTTAGTAATGTCATTATAAAATAAATATAAGAACTTATCGTTTTCATATAAATCGGCGTTTAATGTAATAGAGTTGATTTGAATATCTCTTTGAGTAAATAAGTTCATCTCTACTTGAAATAATGATATATTTAATAAAAGCTTATCATTTGAAGATTCATTAGATATAATCTCGCCTAGTATTTTTTCAATCATATACCTGTACTTGTCGTGATTAACAATACTAGTAAGCCTTCTAAATAACTTTGAGGTTATGGGTTTATCCCATAAACTATATAGACAGATCTCAATAGATTTCTTGACTAAATCGTATATTAGCGATTCATTTACATTTTTTAATTTGTGTACTATCGCTAGAAAAAATAAATAAGCATCATTATTATTCGATATGTTTTCGGTTAAAATATTATCAATAATGTCAGTGTCAGGCTGATTCTCATCAATTAAATTGATTAACAATTCAATAACTATATGCCAATATGGGTTTCCAATATATTGATTTATTATTTGGTTTCTTTGTGTGAAGTCACCCTTTAGATCACTATTTTGATAAATCCAAAAAGCAGTGTAGTACTCCAAGAATGTTTTGTGAGTGAAATTATTATCAAAATACAACGATCTATTTTTAGCATATTCTAAAAACTCGTCTGCCCATCTACTAGATTCAAATGCGTCATCAGTTAATTTTAACTTGTTTTGAATGATTCTAGAAACTTCATCTTTAACTAAAGTGTATGTAATATTACCATTCCCTACGTTATCTTTATTCCTACTAAGGGATTCATATTGCCAAAAGGCTAGATTAGCGAAAATACTATCTTTTCTGTTTTTAACTTTTATATCTATTTCTAGTTTCTTTACTTCATCCCATTTCTCAACAAGGGTTCGAGTACAACTTCTATATATCTCTAATTTTGAGTGTGGTAAACGACCGTTGTTTCTATAAAGAATCATGATTAATGATAAAAGAAGTGGATTTGCGATCAATTCCTCATCGATATCTTCTTTCAGTTCAAGAAAAGACTGAATTTCTTGTTTTGCAACTTCATCACGAACAGCTTCACATTGATACCATTTTGTTGCATACTCTTTAATTTGTGTATCATTAAATTCCTTCATTGATAGTTCAATAAATATGTCTGAATCCAATTTGACTTCTTCATATCCAATATACCTTGATGTAACTATTGCCTTACTCATTGGATATGTGATTAAAAAGTTTTCAATATCTTTCTTCACATCATATTTTTCATCCTCATTGAAAATTTCATCTAGACCATCAAAGAAAATTAATGTTAATTGAGTATCTAGTATTCTTTTTAATTGGACTTCTGAGAAGTTAACGACACTAAATTCTTTTTCAAGAAGGTATGATATATATTGAGTAAAATTGGTGCTAGAAGACTTTTTTTGTGATAAATACTTTCTAAGCTCAATTCTGATAGGTAACCCATTAAGAGATTCAGAATATTCAAATTCATTCGTATTTCCTTCAAGCAAGCAACAAATGATATATTTAATCAAAACTGATTTACCAGCTCCAGGATCACCTAAAATTACAATATTTTTCGATGATGAGGTGAAAATATCTTTAAAATCAATAGTTGTATTTCTCATTTCCCTCTCAAGAAAATTATCTTCCTCAGTAGATACACTATAATTTTTTAATGTGAACTCTGGCTTTACATAAATATCATTAAGTTTTTTCATTCCTCTTCTAATATCCGGAGATAGACCTAATCCAATATAATTAACTTCATTGAAGTTGTTTAAAGCAATTTTTTTGTAATTCTCAAAAAAGTTATCATAAGAGAAGTTATCAGCTATCTTTTCTTGTATCGTTTCTCTTATTTTTTTTAGCTCATTAAGAGATAATTCTGTGGAATGAGCTATTTTATTTAAATTAGAATCTATACCAATAATCATAAAGTAAATTTCATTATTACTAAGTATTAAATCGAATACGTGATCTTTTAGTAACTCATCTTTAAGGGTAGTAACAAATTCAGATAAAAAATTAGGAGGCAGGGTCTGAAGATCAAATTTTTCTTCAATTACTGAATGATTTATAATTGATTTTCTAAATAGCAGCTTTAGTAATTCTTCTAGTAGTTGTTTATCTTTGAAAAAGAAATCTAAGCTACCACCCAATGCCTCAGGATATCTATTTTGAATTATTGCTGTTGCGTTAGTAAGAGCTATTTTGAATTTTTGATCTAATTCTGTTTGGGTTATTTTCTTGCCTAATTGATTGAAAATCAAATCTCCAGTTTTCTCGAGCAAATAACTACCCACGCTGATTAAAAAACTAGTAGCAACCATTAAACATCTCTCCTAGATTATTTTGTGATAATTATACTAAATAATAGAAGATATTGATAGGTATATTTTACTACATACTTTGGTTTTATGTTGTACTTTATGCATACTTTAACTTTAAATCCGGAAATATTAGACTCAAGAATAAGGTGACGAGTAATATGGTTGGATAGTTCCATCTCCATGAAGATTAAGTTTAGCTCTCCGAATCGCATCCCAGCTTATTCTCATCAATAAGTATATGATTCATCTGCGTGATGCAGACAAGCAGCACATGAAACAGTGCCTGCATCGTGCCTACATGAACGTATCCCCGCAGTAATCTAAGTGGAACAGAGTAATTAATACTTTTCGATAACTTCTCTTAGTAGTGACAAATTTAATTAGTTCGACTATATATTTCTTTATGAAGAGAGCGAATCGGCATTGTCGCTAGTAAGAACTCGAAAAATCGCGTCGGGCACGGATGGGAGGGCTGAGACAGGTTGGGAGCAAGTAATCTGTCTCAGCCCTCTTTGGACCTTTCTGTCAATAGCTTGCAAAAAAGACGTTCTACCGCGCAGGCTGAAAATTTCATTGTTCGAAGTCGTTACGTCCATCCGAGAGAGGTTGAATGATCCTAAGCTTTTGTAAACTGAATTAACTCATATAAATTCAATATCCCACGCATCTGAGATTCGAGGATCTTATCCAAATAACCCCTGATATTCTCAGCCACATTCACGAGCGCTTGCAGATCAGTATGTTCTACCGCAGCGATAGATTGCCTGAAATTCACCGTTTCTTCTGAATACACAGTGCTTTGCAGCATTTGAATCAACCTGATTTTTAGCAAATGAGATCCGCTGTATCGACGATAATGGTTGGCAGGATCCCGATCGGCCCTTACATATCCAGCTTGATCCCAGTAGCGGATCGCAGATTTGGGAATCTGCGTCAATTCGGATGCTTCTTTGATGGTGAAGAGTTTATCGGCACACCAAGCTTTACTTTCGATAGAGTAAACTCGAATATCCTCGATTAACCTCTCTAATTTCTCTTTTTCCTCGTACAAAGCGATTTCCTTTTCCCTGATGATCCACATTGCATATTGCGGTTTGTTTTGATGGAGACAACGAAGAACCTCAGCAGTCACTTCCATTCCGAATGGCTGGGCCATGGCTTGGATACACGACAGATAGGCTGCATGCAAGTCCGTATAAATGCGATATCCATTTGGTGACCGTTCAGTTGGAGGGATTAGGCCTTTAGCCTCGTAATTCCTTATCGTACTGGCGCTGATCCGGAACCTCTCCGCCAGTTTTTTGGGACGCATCGTCAACTTGTCATCTCTCCCCGCCACATTTTTAAAGATTAAACTTCCTTACAAGGTTTTCAATGAAAACAGCTGATATTCCTTCTCTTATTGTGCATAACCTTCTAATTTGCTTACGAGTAGTACAATGGATTCGAAATGAAGAGAAGGAGGTTTTTGGATATGGTGAAAGGGTCCACGATTTTCCGCGAAGACATGGCGATTGAAGAAATAAGTGAGGTGGCGAACCGTTATATCGAGTCTGAGTGGAGGTCTTTGTACGAATCGATGCATGAGCAATTGACGGCTGCTTTTGCTGAAATTGAAGATGCGGCCTATGGACTTTATTTGGATCAGCTTATGCCGTTCGTATTCGAGCAGCTGGAGGATGCCGGCTTCAGCACGATGGAGAAGCTCAATGAGAATGATTTCGTTATCGGCAAGCGCTTGATTTTCCGTAACTCTCTTGAGAAATGGGGTACGGAAGACAACAGATCCAGAATATTTTGGAACATAATCTATGACAAGCAAGGCAGCCCAATTGGCACCATACTGACGGAAATTCCCCATTCTCATCTGAAATTCGACATACCTTCGGCACCGGTCATTTACTCGCTGCGGGAGAGTGTCAAGGAGCAAGTGTTGCAAGGCATCCGGCGAATAAAGGAATCAGGCTGAGTTAAATAGAATAGAGGTATATTTGATATTGAAGGTATGCTTAGGCTCTTGCATGAGAGAGTCCTGTTCAGAAATTATTCCAATGGCGAAATGGACACGGAGACCAGAGGGATACTGGAATTTGAGGGATTGGCGGAAAAGTCTGCAGGGATTTTCTCTAGCCGGCGCCAAACGATCACTCATTATAGCGCTATTGCTGGCAAAGCCGAGGTGCAAATTGATTATGAGGCCATATTGTCGGCAGATTTACCCAATGGATTGAAAAAAGGAGAAAAGCTTCAGCTTCAGGGGAAGTCTGTATTTGAAATTCAAGAAGACAAAATATTGGTCATTGAAGATTATAGTTAAGTAGCTTCGATCTTGGGGTCGCCCTTTCGTTGTAATTAGTGCTTTTCTAACTTGTATATTCATTATTTCCAAAGTATAGTATTCATATATTTTCATCTATTTTCATATATTAGGGAGAGATGAAGTTTGAAGAAAAAAACGATGGCCGCAATTTTAGGAGTAACGATTTTGGCAAGTATGAGCACTGGAGCATATGCGGCGACAAAGCTGCAAGAAATTAAAGCCTACTTGAATCCCGGTGTTAAAGTTAAAGTAAATGGGACGCTCGTGCAGCTAAAGGATGCTAAAGGAAGTGCAATCGTACCTATCGAGTACAAAAATAGCAACTACGTTCCAGCCAGGGCGATAGCGGATGCACTAGGTGTAGCCGTCGATTATGACCAAGCCACACAAACGATTATTTTTGGAGAGAAGGTCGAAGGCACGGCTTTGTCTGTTGGCTTCGATGATATGTATTACACGAAAGACCCGGCTTTCACTTCCTATAAGGGCAAGGATTACAAAGAGGCCTATTTCAATAATGGTACTGGAGACCGCAGCGTGAACTTTATGCTGCATCCTAATAAACAGTATCAAACACTTCAACTGCAAATTGCCGCTATCGGCTCCGACCTTAAGAATATTACCGTTAAAGATACTAAAAAAGATATTATCTTAAAAGAAGTTGAGCTTATTAAAGCAGAGGATGGCTTGACAACGATTGAGGTTAACGTTGGCGGAGTTGAAGAATTGTTTGTTGAAGGCAGTATTTCTAGCGGGGGCACCGTATTTGTTCCGCTAACAACTTCGCATTATAAATAACACGATAAAGGCTGGAAGCTCTTCTCAAGAGAGCTTCCAGCCTTTTCACATTCCCTATTCCTTCTCCGCCAGCGCAAACTCCCGATACGCCGAAGGCGTCATCCCGACGACCTTTTTAAATGCGGAGTAAAAGTGGCTGCTGTTGACGTAGCCGCATATTTCCGCTACGTCGCTTACTTTATGCTCGTCGTTCTTCAGCAGTTCCTTCGCCTTGCCGATACGGACTTTGCGGATGTACTCGCCGGAATTGATGCCGGTCATCTCCTTGAATAGCTTGGAGAAGTAGTTGGGCGTATAGCCCGCGACTTCGGCGAGCATCTCAACACTCAGGTTGCTGTCGGAATAGTTGTTCTGGATGTATTGAATTGTTTCTTCAATTTTACGGTAAAATTTATTTTCCTTGAGATGCTGAATGTTCTCGAGGCTTTTCCGGTACTCATCGAACTGAGTCAGCAGCCAGTGCTTCGCTTGGCCCAGCGTCTCCATCTCCGTGAAGATGAGGTTCAGCTCACCGAACCGCATCCCCAGCTTCTTATTCTCGTCATTGAGCATCTGATTCATCTGCGTAATGCAGACGAGCAGCACGTGAAACAGCGCCTGCATCGCATCTGCATGGACGTATCCCCGCAGCAGAGCAGCCATATTTTCCAAGCCTTCCACGAACCGTTCCCGGTCGTTGCGCTTGATCGCGGCCGTCAGGCTTTGTTCAATCTCGGTAGGGAGGTCGAAGCTATGCGCGAGCATCTCCTCCACGTATTGCGGATAGATAATTCGGTTTAACCCCAGTACGAACCGTTGCTTCGTCATCTCCTGAGCTTGAAGGTAAGCGTTCGGGCAATCGCCCCAAGCGTCGATCGGGCTGCTGATGCCAATTGTAACGGTGATGTCCAACGTTACTGCAATTGAATCTTTGACGCTAGCCAGCTTGGCTAGCAAATGAGGGAAGCCGTCCTCGACGCTCTCTGATTCATTGATGAGCAGTACGATTTCACCCTTGGGCATTTGCAGCGCTTCGTATCGGAACTCATCGTTCAACAGCTCTGTCACGCTCTGGAGCAGAACGGATTCGAGCACCATTGCGCTTTGCCCATCCAACTGCGAATATCCGTCAATCTTAATGGAGCAGAGCAGCAGCCGGTCGAAATCAATGCGCAGCTTAAAGTCGTCTGTACTTTGGCTAGTCACGCCCTCGGATTCATCCGTTGTCAGCTTCCGCCGGAGGAAGTTGTTCTTCATGAGCTGCTGGCTGTCGCGATTTTTGTTCTCAAGCGATTGCATATGCTGCAGCGTTTCCGTGTAAACCTGACTAATTAAAGAAATGTCGCTCGAGGCAGTGCTGCCGACATTGAACTGTGAGCCTTTGAATAACTCCGTAAGTCGTTGTACGGGATTGTATAGCTTTTTCGAAATAAGGAAAATCAGCGCCAGGCATAACAACAAAATAGAAAGACATACGCCAAGCAGTTCATTCCGTTTGTCTTGAATCGGCTGTATCAGGCTTTGATAGGGCGTAGACCCGAGAACGTACCAGCCGGTCGTCCGGTTAATGACGAACGTAGTCAACGTGCGGTCATTTCCCTGTTTATTGATGACATCGCCCGACTCCGCAATTGAATTCCTCGCAGCTTGGAACGAAGGGGTATCCTTGATGTTTTGCCCAATCTCATCAATATTGCTGTGCGCGATCGTATTGCCGTCCACATCGACGAGCATCAGAAGATCGCCTGTCTTGGACAAGTAATCGCGGACGAGCAGGTCATCGTTCAAATTAATGATAACGGTCTGCTGCTCACCGTTTACGCTGCGGTTCGTATATTCCATGCTAATGATGTATTTTGCTTTTTTATCAGTAAGGAAGGACGGGGTCACTTCCGATTCTTTCAAACGGGTCAAATAAATGGTACGCGAGTCGTTCACGCTTTTCTGGAATGAAGCATCTCGTTTCAAGTAGCTGTCCACATCAAAGCCTGGCTCGCCTTCGACGATAAACTCGTCAAGGACGGAGTTGTAGACGAAGATGGACTGGATGTAGGGATTGATCTGACGGATGTTGGATATTTGAAGCCGGGCTTTGTTGGTTCCTAAAGCGTCATGGGATCGGGAAGACAAGAAGAGCTCGATGTCTATGTTGATCTCAAGATTCAAGTAGATCTGGTCCATCTCTTTAAACAGATTGTCGATATTTTCGCTCAACATTTCCAGACCCTTCACCTGCTCGCGGGAGATCTGGTTGTACAGCGTCGTGGAATATAAGTTGGAAAAGATTAATGTAATGGTCACGATGACGATCATGACCAGAATCGTGAAAGATAAGAGAGTACGAACGAATAAGGAATTATTCTTGAGTCTGAGCCATTGAAACATCGATTTGCCTCCCTCCCTAGCAATATAAGCGCTGTCAATTCACGTTTACTAGTATAGACAAAAACGATCGCGAATGGCTAGTAAAAAGCTGCCATTCGCGATCGCTGCAAGTTTTCGTGAACGCTTGGAGCGATTCAGTTCGGATTACTTCGCCAAGTAAGCGTCCAACTGTTTTTGGACCTCGGTCACGATTTTGTCTGTGCCCGCATCTTTCTCTTTCGTAATGAAGTTAAGGACATCTTTGTCGACGTCTTTAATGTTGATGCCTGTCATCAAGAGCAGGCCAAGCTCGCTCAATATTTGCTCACGCTTCGCGCTCTCCGTCTTGATGCTCGCTTGGTCCGGAACGAAGTAGTTAATCGTCGAGACGATGTTGTTCGGACGGTTGATGAATGCATCGTACTGCTTGTAGTAGTTAGCTGTGCGGGAGGAGTCTTCCTTCTGGAACTCTGTGCGCCAGAAACCCCATTGACCCGCCCAGTCGAGATAGTTCGTTGGCTGACCATTGCCTTGGCCGTCCATGTAGGATACTTTGCGTCCGTCAACTTTGTACGTTTTGTCAATAATACCATACATAACAGCATCATACAGTTTCTCGTTCGTTGTCAGCTGCTCGAGGAACATGATCGCTCTTTCTGGATTCGAAGCATTTTTGTTGATTGCGACTGCGTTACCGAGAGGCGATTCAAGAACCCATTTGCTGTCCGGATAGAACTCGGACCATACTTTGACCGCGCCTTTCTCTGCAATCTGCGGTTTGAACGTGTTCGGATTTTCGAGAATACCGCCGTCGATTTGGTTGATAGCCGCGCCCATCGTACCCGCGCCGAAATCGCCTTCGGTTCCTTTTGTAGCCAGCAGGTTTTTTGGAATGATGCCGTTTTCGTTCCATTTTTTCATGTACGTAACGTATTCTTTGAATGCTTCTGTTTGCTCCCAAGGAATTACGGTATGTTTTGGATCATCGATTTTAACAACAAGTCCGTGGAAGTTCAGATCCTCATAGCCATATTTCTCTTGGAAAACACGGCTGATATCGCCGAACCAGTTGTCTGGACGGAACGAAATCGGAAGAATCGCAGGATCTGCCTTTTTCATCGCATGAAGCATAGCGTCCAGGTCTTCTACGGTTTCAACTTTATCTTTCGCATAACCGCCTTTGGCTGCCAGATCACCACGGTACCATACGATCGGCTTGCTAGTTTTCTTAATTGTCCATGGAGCCGCATAGACGCGGTCATTGACTTTAATTGGATCAAGCAGGTTGTTGTCCGTGTATTGTTTGTACAACGTTGGCGCATATTCCGGAAGCAGGTCGGTGATGTCCAGGTAGCCGCCGCGGTTCATCGCATTCGGGAAGTCGAGCCAGTTGCCGTCAAAGTTCAGATCATAGTTGTCACCGGATGATTGGAGCAGCTTCATTTTGTTCTTGAAGTCATTCCAGTTGACATAGTTGATTTCGAATTTGGCGTTCAGCGTGTCTTTCGTCAATTCGGATACGTACTGCCATACTTCGTCTGTAGCTTGCGGCTTATCGCCTGGGAAGTAGAAGCGGAGTGTTACAGGCTTCAATTGTCCGTCTTTCGAAGCGCTTTCATTTTTGTTACTTGTTCCTTTGGTGCCGGATTCGTTGTTGCTGCTGCCGCAAGCGGCCAGTGATACAGCGATGACGATAGCAAGTAAGCCGGCTGCGATGCGTTTCGTGTTGATCTTCATGTGAAATCCCCCTGTTCATTCTTATTTATTATGTGCTTCACGGCTGCTGCCGATCAAGCCGAAAGTTGGGGATGGGCATCACATCAGAGCAAATGTCCGATAATGCCCATCCGGCGGGGCGTCCGATTAACCTTTGACCGCGCCCATCATAAGACCTTTGACAAAGTAACGCTGCAGGAACGGATAGAGGAAAATGATCGGCCCGATCGTAACGATGGTAGCCGCCATCTTAACGCTCTCACGAGGAACCATCTGATCGGTACCTGTCGACAGCACGCTGGAATTCGCGAGGTAATCGACATTGGATACGATCGTCCGCAGCATTAATTGCAGCGGTTGCAGCTCGGTTTTGTCGATCAGCATCAGTCCGAGCCACCAATCGTTCCAGTAGGCAAGACCAATGAATAGACCGACTGACGCGAATACAGGAACGGACAGCGGCACAATAATGGACAAAAGCGTACGCACTTCGCTGGCTCCGTCGATTTTAGCCGATTCATGCATTTCCTCAGGTATCGATGAAAAGTAGTTGCGCATAAGGAATATGTTGAAGCCATTCACCAAGGATGGAAGAATGAGCGCCCACAAGTTGTTATGGAGATGCAAATATTTGACGTTAATAATGTACCAAGGCACCATACCGCCGTTGAACAAGAGCGTCATCAGCACATAGCCGGAAATAAAACGGCGATATTTCAGCCGGCGCAGCGAGATCGGATAGGCGATCATGGCGCTGATAATTAAGCTGGCAACTGTGCCGATGATGGTGACGAGACTGGTAACCTTGTAGCCGGTCAGTACTACGTCCATACGCTGGAACAGGAACCGATAGGCGGTAAAGTCGAAATTTTTCGGAAAAATGTTGTAGCCGTGCATCAGAATGTCCGTTTCTCGTGTCATTGAGCTCGATAAAATGATGACGAACGGAATGATGCACAACAACGAAACAATCGTCATGAATGCATATAAAATGATTTCTCCCGTTGGAACAGTTGAACGACGGGTGTTCATAGTAGCACCTCCATAAGGGCAAGTTTCTCTTTTAGAATAGGGTGGAGTCGCTTTCGTACTTGCGGGCAACACGGTTGCTGACGTAGACAAGCACGAATGCCAGTACAGACTGATAGAAGCTGGCAGCGGCCGCCATGCCCATGTCTCCAGAGCCCTTCAAGCTGCGGAATACGAAGGTGTCGATAACGTCTACGGTTGAATACAGCTGTGCGCTGTCGCCAACGAGCGAGTAGAACATGCCGAAGTCCGAGTTCATAATGTGACCAATCGCAAGCAGCGTCAAGACAATGATGGTTGGCCGAAGCAATGGAATCGTGATATACCAAATCTGCTGCATCTTCGTAGCCCCGTCGATGCGGGCGGATTCATACAGCGTATGGTCGATGCCAGTCAGGGTCGCGAGATAAATGATGCTGTTGTAGCCGACACCCTTCCAGATGAAAATAATCAGAATGAGAAACGGCCATGCGTTCGGATTGGAATACCAGTCAACCTTGTCAAAGCCGAACTTGACAAGCAGCTCGCTCAGCATGCCGTGCTCGTAGCTTAAGAAGTTGTAAGCGAACACGCCGACGACAATCCAAGAGATGAAATAAGGCAGCAGCGTGAGTGATTGTGCGGTCCGTTTAAACCAAGTCGATCGAATTTCGTTGAACAAAATCGCGATACCGACGTTCACGACTGTACCGACGAAGATGAACATCAGGTTCAATAGAATCGTATTGCGTGTGACGCTTAACCAGTTATCCGAAGTGAAGAAAAACCGGAAGTTCTCATAAATGGGATGCATCCACGGACTGGCAAATATGCCGTTGCTCAAGTTAAAGTCCTTGAAAGCGATGATGATGCCAGCCATCGGAAAATAGTTGAATAATAAAAGAAGGAGCATGGCAGGAATGGCCATCAGATAAAGCACTTTGTGTTTGTTTAGTTCACGTAACAATGAATCCTCACTCTCCGTTCATAGGTGGCCTGATATGCCGGTTTGAATCCGTTTACAATTTAACGGTATCACGCATGGAAGAGGTTATATACTTCACGTTTCGATGATTTTATTGGATTTTCTAAGATTCCGAATGGTTCAATTGCTACGATTTTGTTGCTTTATTACTTTTAAAATGCCCGAAAACCGCGGTTTGTAAGCGTTTTTACGGAAAAGAGCAGATGTGCTTGCAAGTCGTATGAAAATCCGCGCATAGCTGTTAATGACCTTTGAGAAATTAGTTGCAATAACATCCTATTCGGCGTATATTGATATTAGTTGCAATAGCATCCTATTGGAAAAGGGGGAAACATCATGGAATCGGAATCGCATGGACATTACATTTCGGCGATTTATCGCCATATGCAGGTGTTCATTTCAGCTGAGCTGGCACCGTATCGGATCGGGAGCGGCCAGTATATTTTTCTTATGGCGATTGCGAATCAGCAGCCAATTACACAGAAGGAGTTAAGCGAGAAGCTGCTCATCGATAAGACGACGACCGCGAAGGCAACCGCGAAGCTGGAAGCGGAAGGCTATGTAAGAAGGGAAGCCGATCCGGCAGATAACCGCTATCAGCTGCTTTTTTTGACAGAGTCGGGTCATGAGGTCGTACCTAAGGTTCAAGAAGCGCTCAATCGCGTGAAGAGCAAATCGAAGGGCGGCATGAGCGAAGAGGAGTATGAGTTGTTGTTGGGACTGTTGAAAAATGTGCTTCGCAACATAACCGAATGATACTTGGGAGGGTGTAAGGGATGATTGCACAACCTTTTATCGCTGTTGAAAATTGTAAGGATGAAATCAAGTATTATCAAAGCGTCTTTGGCGGCGAGATCACGATTCTTCGCAAGCAAGGAGAAGAGGTGCTGAACGCGGATCTGCTTGTTGACGGAGCAAGCCTTAAGTTTGCAGATACGAAGGCAGCGAAGCCGGTACAGAAAGGCGACTATGTAAGAGTGTTTCTGAAAATCGATACGGAGGAGGCGTTCCGGAAGATTTATGATGATTTTGCATCGAGCGGGACGGTTCAGACGGAAGTGTACGAGGCTCCGTTCAACGGACTGCTCGGCATTGTGACCGACCGGAACGGCGTGTGCTGGGTATTGTCTTACTATCGCGCTTAGTGCGAGGAAAGGATACGGGGTTCCCGGCTAGGGGCATAGCTCTTGCGAAGGATGAAGGATAGTGAGCTGAGCTGCTGTTGCTGCTGTTGGGGCTGAAGGTACGCGTTCCGCGTGTTTATCACAGAAACAAAATACAAAAGTGCAGGTTGATGAGCTTCAAACGGTTCAAAGCGGGGTTCAAAATGTAAAAGTACATTTGAAACGGCTCTTATTCGCTCTATGGAGCTATTTTGGGACAATCAAAATGCACTTTTGCATGTTGAAGCGATAAATCACCGAATTAACGGCTTACAACCTGCACTTTTACATTTTGGCTGACTGCTTGGAGCAACCAATTGCCATTAGAGAGGGGTCAGCGGTATTGCTCCAGCAGCTTGTTATAAAAAAAGAGGGGCCGCGAATGCGGCCCCTTCTTCTTAATGCTTAACCCTTAACGGCTGCTGATCAAAAATAAGTCGCCAAAAGCCTCGGGGTCTTTGTAGCCAATTCCGCTGTTGTACTCCACCCATCCCATACGGCCTTGGCCGTCGTTGTTGTTAACCAACAGGGAGAACTTCAACTGCTGGCCCTCTAACGGTTCGGTGACGCCAATCTCCTCCCAAGGCAGCGCCAGCTCATAGGTGGTCGTTCCATCTTTGTGGCTGATGCCTGCCTTCAGGTCGTCAATCTCCCCAAGCTTAAAGGACGGCGGGCTCAGCCAGCGAAAAGTCATGGTGGAGCCGTTTTCATGCAGCGCAGCCCCAAACTCATGAGCGCCCTGGAAGCCCCCTGACTCGTTGGCGACTCGAAAAGAGAACTGCAAGCTGTCGCCCAAATAGATGTTAAAAGGTGTCTCACGCTGTACGTGGTGCTCGTCTTTAATCTGTAGAGCCAGATATACGTTATCCTTATCCCATGAAATCCAGCCTTGACCGCCAAAATTCTCCGGGCTGCTGTAGTCCTGTATACGCAGCTGAGACTGACGATTGAGCGGATACGCATGCGATAGATCCCATTCTTCGAGTGAACCGTCAATGGTGAGCGGCTGCTTCTGTTTTTCCGCGACATAGGTGTAGGTTAGAAGGGAGGTTTCCTGCAAGACGGCTCCTGCACGATCTTTAACGATGACCTCTTCCGGTTCATCCGAATAGAAGGGCAGTGTCGTGCTGATCTTTTGATTGGGCTGGATGGCATCTAGTGAATAAGAGTTCTTATGTTCTTCCTTAGACTCCAGGCTGCGCAGGCTCCATTTGCCCAACAGTGAGCGAGGAGACAGATTAACGATGTCTATACGCGTGTGTACCTGTCCGCTCACTTGATCGAAGAAAGGCGTTCGTGTGAAGCTCAGCGGTTCACGGACATGAACATATGCAGCTAACGGCGCAGAAGCAGCTTCCGTCCGCAGCAATATCGGATAGTGCCCTGCTTTTACATTTGCAGGAATCTGGATTTGTACTTCGTCAGCAGTTTCGGAATTCACGAGCTTCCATCCATCTGGCAGGGTCGTCTTTAGTTTGAGCTTTACATGAGGCTGCTGACCCTGCTTGACGAACGATATTTTGGCGGCATCACCTGCGAAAGCTTGAACCTCAATCTGTTGGGGCAGCAAATTAGTTGCAGTAATGGCGTTGTGCAGGAAGCTGACGGTTGATTGCACGACTTGATCCCAATACTTAGAATCTTGATAGTTGTGCCCGCCTCCCTCCAGTGTAATCATCTGCTGATAAATACCCGCCTTGCTTAACCGGTCGGAAAGGAGCAGGCTTTGGTTATAAGGGACCGTCGTATCGGCCGTGCCATGAATAAGAATCGTTGCGGGAAATCTTTCATGAATGCTGGTAATCGATGCAGGGCCATACAGATCAATGACCGCAAACAGCTGAGCAGCATCCTGTGGCGTTGTCCCATGCTGATTAGCGTAATCTACGGCTAGCAAGCCTCCTGCTGAATCACCGCCAATTGCTGTGGTGCGGGTGTCGAAACGATAGGTTGCCTGGTTTTGACTAAGCCAGTTAAAGGCATCGTCAACATCGGCGAGTGCATCCGCTATTGTTCCATCTGAATCAGACTGGAGATTGGCTCGAAGGCGATAGTTGATGGAGGCTACGACATATCCGCGGCTCGCCCATTCTGTAGCAATAGCCTTTGCATCCCGTTTGTCCCCGGAGTTGAAGCCTCCGCCATGAATAAACACAATGAGGGGACGAGCAGAGTTTCCTTTTTGTACAGGTTCGTACAGATCGAGTGCTAGTGCCTCTTCTTTGCCTTGATAATTTAATTTGTTAGCATAGACAAGTTCCTTGTGCAGTTTAACCTCGAACTTAGGCTCTAGCAGCCAGCTTGCTTCTTTCTTTGTAGGGCCTAAATTCTGAAAGTCTGCAAACCGCAATAGCAGTACAATGACAATTGCCAATGATGCGAACAATACGATGATTAGCTTTTTTCTCCCCAAGTCGATTCCTCCCTTTCCTGCATTATTTCAATTTTTACTAAAATATGTAAGGTACTGTGTTGCGAAAATGATGTTCAATATTACGCATATCGCGAGCGTTGCTGGAATTCCTCCAATTGGATATATTTATATAAATGCTAACAACTAGGCCGCTAAGAGATGCAGTCTATGCTTTCGCTCGTTACCTGTCTTTTGATTGCATGGATTGTCAGGCCTCTGTAACTGCGGAATGATAAGCTCCTTATGAAAGGAGGGAACGCTATGGATTGGCTTCAACGTATGAACCTTGCCAT
Organism: Paenibacillus radicis (ex Gao et al. 2016); assembly: GCF_014641555.1. Lineage (GTDB taxonomy): Bacteria > Bacillota > Bacilli > Paenibacillales > Paenibacillaceae > Pristimantibacillus > Pristimantibacillus radicis. The sequence goes on along the minus strand of NZ_BMHY01000003.1, from coordinate 311,272 downwards.
CGACTATATCGAAGACAACTTGGATCAGGATATTGATTACGAGCAGATTGCTAGAGTTGCTTTATGCTCGGTCTATCAATTTCAGCGTATGTTCTCATTTGTACTTGGAATGCCTTTATCGGAATATATAAGGCGCAGGCGGTTAACACTTGCGGCTTTCGACTTGCAGGACAGGAAGAATAGAGTGACGGATATCGCCTTGAAATATGGTTATGAAACGCCCGAATCATTCTCACGAGCTTTTCACAATCTGCATGGTCTGACTCCTACCTCTGCGCGACAGGCAGGCAGCCAGTTAAGAGCTTATCCTCGGCTCTCCTTTCAAATTACGTTAAAGGGAGTTGTCGAGATGATTTATCGAATTGAGGAACGGGAAGCTTTTCAAGTGTTTGGACTAGAAGATGTATACGGAATGGACACTATTGCGAACCACGAGGGAATATCGATCCCGGAGGTTTGGCAAAACATAAGTAACAATGGCGAGTTTGACCGATTGGAACAGTCGATCATCGGAGATTGGAGAGCGGAAGGCCATTTCGGTCAGGAGCTTGGGGCGGTATTTGCATTTGATTCCTACAAAGTGACAAGCAATACTACATTTCCTTATCTGATCGGGTGTTACAAATCAGCGCAAAGCAAGGTCGAAGGCTATACCGTGGTGGATGTTCCAGCCTCTTCTTGGGCTGTGTTCTCCACATTGAATGACGGGAATGGCAGCGGCAAGTATGATTTGAGCGCATTGCGAAACCGGATCTTTTCCGAATGGCTGCAAACCTCCAAATACAACATCATTGACGGCGGTAATTTTGAAATGTATTGCACCAATCAGGACGGCTATGAGTATTGCGAATTATGGTATCGGATCGAGGAAAAATAATAAAATAAGGCTGCGCATCGAAAGCAAGCTCGAGGGCTGTGACAGGTTAAGTGAAAGTGACTTGTTGCAGCCCTCTTTGGGCATTCGTGAAAAGCCTGCATTGCTAGGGGAACGCGCGTTTGGTAAAATGGACGAAAATCCATTATTAGGGGTGATCGAATGGATATTGCAATGGAGCTGATTGACAGTATGCTGGTCAAATTCAAGTCCGAAGGGAAATGGACGCTTCAAGCGATTGCACAGCTGTCAGAAGAGGACATTACTTGGTCTCCAAATGCAGAAAGTAATAGCATTGCTAATTTAGTTGCTCATATTCATGGCTGTGTCCACTCGCGAATCGAAACCATCTTTTTCGACATTCCCGATACAAGAGACAGGGATCAAGAATTTGAACGTGGACTTCAAATGTCTAAAGAGGAAGCTTATGACCGGATCAAGAAAGCCTTCGATACCATCATTCAATATCTCGAGCACCTTCGCTCCAAGCCGGAATTAGTGATGTCTCAGCCCTTTCTCAATCGCCCGCCCCTTACATATAGCCAAGTCAATAATGAAACAACAGTTCTGAACCTGATGATCGCGATGGTTAGAGAGGTTCACTATCACACTGGACAAATCATATATGCAGCAAAAGTCAGGAAGGGACAACTTGAATGGCAATACGACTAAAGCAGTCCAATAGAGGATGTATACGATGAAACTGGAAAGACTCTTATCGATCATTATTTTGCTGCTTAACCGTCGTATGGTGCAAGCCAAGGAGCTTGCAGAACGGTTCGAAGTGTCCGTACGGACGATATATCGGGATATCGAAGCCATTAATAGGGCTGGAATTCCCATCGTTACCTATCAGGGAACCAATGGGGGAATCGGGCTGGCGGAAGGGTATCGTCTGGACCGCAATGTATTGACCAACGACGAACTAGCCGCCATCGTCACAGCCTTGCAGAGCATCTCCACTTCATACGGCAATGAACAGAATCTGCAGCTGATGGAGAAAATTAATAGTGTTGTACCTTCTTCCTCTTCCGAGGATTTCCGGGATAAGACTAATCGTGTGCTGGTTGACCACTCGCCTTGGGACGGGAATGAAAGATTGCGGCCCAAGCTGCTTTTATTAAAGGAGGCAGTAGACCGATGTCTGGTGGTCAACTTCACTTATTCCAACGCTAACGGGGAAGTGTCGTATCGGGCGGTGGAGCCGCATCGGCTTATTTTGAAAGGGAGACAGTGGTATCTGCAAGCTTATTGTCTGGAGAAGAAGGAGTTCCGATTATTCAAGCTGAAGAGAATGAAGGAATTGGCGATTGAGAGGGAGCAGCCCTTTTCACGCCGAGAGCTTCCCGCTCAGGAAAGCTTAGCAGGGAAGACAGTGAACGACCCCTCTATGGCCATAGAGTTCGTCTTGCGATTTCAGGCCGATTCTCATCATTTGGCTGAGGAATATTTCGGTATCGAAGAGATTGTTCCGATGGCTGATGGTAGCTGGCAGGTCAGGAAGGCTTACCCGGAGGATGAATGGTTGTACAGCTTCATCCTTGGTTTTGGTCATCATGTGGAGGTGCTTGAGCCCCTTCATTTGCGGGAGACGATTGCCAGCCGTGCACAACAAATTGCGAATATATATAGAAATGATAAAGCAACCTGACAGTCAGCTGTCAGGTTGCTTGTTTTATACTAGGCTCATCAAACGATAGGGAGAATGATAAGCGATGACACAACATAATCCATATATTGAACCTGCACGGATTGAGGAGATTCCTTCCTTCACGTTAGCGGGAATTAGCGCCGTCACGACCAATGCAGTTGAATTAAGCGGCAACGGCAAAATAGGCAAGCTGTTTGAACAATTCTACTCGCGCAATATTGGCGGGCAATTGGCTGACCATACCGAGAAGCCCGGCCTCTATAGCTGTTATTTCAATTATGAACAGGGCGATGCTGGACAATATGAAGTTATGGTGAGCTTACAGGTGGAAAAAGATTTGCAAGCAAAATATCCCGAATCCGTTACGACGTTCACCGTTCCAACTGCCACCTATGCCGTATTCGTCACAGAGCGGGGACCTGTCATCGAGAAGGTTCAGCAAGCATGGGCCGGCATCTGGCAATGGTCGCGGCAACCCGGTAATGAGCGGACATTCACAGGCGACTTTGAGTTTTATGGACCGGATATTGATATGAATGATGGGCAAATGGAAATCTACATTGCCGTAAAGCAGTAGTCTAACGAACCGAACCGGTTATACCAATGTTCGAGGTGCATAAGTCCAATACCAATATTCCGCATCTTTCTGATCCAAATGGAAGCCTAATTTCGTCAACACACCAGCACTTCCGATATTGTCGGGCTTACACCTGGCGACGATGCCTTGAACTTCCTCTTGTTTCAATGCCCAATTGATCAGGGCGTGTGCGGCTTCGAAACAGTAGCCTTTGCGGCGGCGGCTTTCATTTGTAGCAAAGCCTATCTCGATGATGCCGTTCTCATCGGGATCGCCTTGAAAACCAGCACCGCCAACGATTTCTTGCGTATCCTTATCAACAATAATCCAGGAATCGAAACCTCTCGTTCCGTTATTCCGAATGAGAAGCTCGCGAAAGAAGGGGATAGCTTCGTGAAAATCCGTTACGGGCCATTCGCCGTTCGTCTTAAATCCCAGAGCTTCTATTGCCTGCGTATCCCGCTTGGCTGCGGCCTCCAGAAGCGGAAGCTCAATGGTTTGTACAACTAGCCGATTGGTTACAATTTTCATAGGTTCATTCACCGTTCCTTATTATAATTTTTTTGAGTTTCAACAGCGATGCAATTTTTTTAGACCCGTGTTCCTCACTCCTTTTCTTTAAAAATAAACACTAAAGGCGGCAAATGAACATGAGTTCATTTGCCGCCTTTAGTTAGAATATGACCCTGAATACGCCTTGAAACAAAATAAACCGTGCTGAGTTCAGCACGGATCGAGGCGCAACAGGGAAATACTACCCCAGGCTTTAAAAGATCTCCGCTGTTCTTAACGAATCATCTGGCGGAGAAACAAACTTAAATACACATAGTCAATTCGACTATGCACCGCTTCTCACAACCAGTTATGCGATTACTTCGTTAAGAACAACAAATCTCTCCTTAGGCTTAGTTGAACTTATTATATGCAGAGGCTTTAAAGGTGTCAACAACGCTGCTGCCTCATCATTACGTTCGGTTTTTGAGCCGGATGATGAGCGCTGCCAAGCGCATAAGGCAAGCTGTGGTGGTCGGTAGAAAGTAGGAGGAAGATGAACGCACTCGAAGAGGATATTTACATCTTTCACATTAGGTTTATTACACAAGTGCAGGCTTGCTATTCTTTTGCTCTGCTTCTAGCAGAAGTCTCAGCTTATTGCGAGTATCCGTACCGTTCGCCGGAGTGTTGATATACATTTTCATATTGTTGTCTTCGGCTACCAGAAAGCTGGTCAACTCAAAGCTCAGTTGTCCAAGCACAGGATGTTGGAGCAATCTGAATGTGTCACGGTCTTTATTAATTTGATGCATAGGCCACCACTGATCGAATTCCTTACTGGATGCTCTAAGCTCCTGCACAAATTCCGTGAACCAAGAGTCTTCAATATATGGACTGCATGCTGCTCTGAACTTGCCTATCATCGCCTGTGCGCTGCTTTCCCAGTCAGGGAAGAGGCGAGCAAAACCGGGGTCTGTGAACATAATTCGCATCATGTTGCGGTCGCTGCATTCTAGCTGCTTGAAATCATAGAACACAAGCTCAGCCGCACGATTCCAAGCTATAATATACCAGCGATTGTCCACGATAAGGGACGGCGATTCTGCCATGTTGTCCAGCACATGCTGATGCATCGGGTTAACCTCGGTAAAGTTAGGAGAATAAGAAGGAGGGACGTGCTGGGCAAGGGAATACATATGCACAATTTCCTCGCGATTTAGTAGAAACACTCGAGATAGGCTCTCTAGTATTTGTGTAGATACTTGAATCGGACGTCCTTGCTCAAGCCAGGTGTACCAGGTTACACCTATTCCCGCCAGAGAAGCAACCTCTTCTCGCCGTAGACCCGGTGTGCGGCGGCGTGGTCCTGCAGGCAAACCTGCCAGCTTAGGGGATATTTTGGCGCGGCGTGTTTTGAGAAAATCCCCAAGCTCTTTATATCGCTGCTTAACGTTATTCATAAAGGCCACCAGCCCTTCAGTACGTAATCATTTATGTGAAAATCCTGCATCTTATCGAAGGATGCTAGTATTATAAACGAATGTTTGTTTAAAAGCAAAAGAAGCAAGTCTCTTCACAGTAACAATGTGATGAGACTTGCTTCTTTTTATAAGTTTTACTTAGTAGCGGGCACCGAAGACAACGCCTTGCGGAGCGATAGCATCAATTTGAGCAAGGTCTTCTTTTGTCAGTTCAATGTCTAATGCGCCGAGATTTTCCTCAAGGTAAGTAATGCGTTTTGTTCCTGGAATTGGCACAATATTCTCGTATTGAGCGAGCAGCCAAGCTAAGGCTAGTTGAGATGGTTTACAATCTTTCTCTGCTGCAAGCTCTTTTATTTTGACCACGAGATCCAGATTTTTTTGGAAGTTGTCTCCCTGGAACCTCGGAGATGTACGACGATAATCATCCGGTGCAAGATCCTCGTAACGCTGAATTTGTCCGGTTAGAAATCCGCGGCCAAGTGGACTATAAGGTACGAAACCTATGCCTAGCTCACGGCATGTCGGCAAGATCGAATCCTCGACATCACGATCCCACAATGAGTATTCAGTCTGTAGTGCTGTTATTGGATAAACCGCATGTCCACGGCGAATAATGTCTGCGGATGCTTCCGATAGCCCGATGTAACGGATTTTCCCTTCCTTAACGAGCTCTGCCATGGCTCCTACTGTTTCTTCTATTGGAGTATCTGGATCAACCCGATGCTGATAATAGAGATCAATATGGTCGACACCGAGACGTTTTAGACTGGCTTCACATGCGGCTTTCACATATTTAGGACGACCGCTTACGCTTAAAGAACCGTCTTCCCCGACAACAGCGCCGAACTTCGTCGCTAAGACGACACCGTCTCTTCGGCCCTTCAGAGCCCGTCCGAGCAGTTCTTCGTTTTCACCTAAACCATAGACATCCGCAGTATCAAGCAGAGTGACTCCAAGCTCCAAGGCCCGGTGAAGAGTACGGATCGATTCCGCCTCATCCCGCCCGGCGTAGAAGTCAGACATGCCCATACATCCGAGTCCGAGGGCAGATACCTCCAGTTTGCTATTTCCAAGCGTTCTTGTTTTCAAGTCAGTCTCCACCTTTCTTATTAGGGAATATCAATAACAGGTTTTCGAGAAAACATGATCCCTAACACATCATACTGAGTACTGCTCGATATAGACAGAAGCCTGTTTATACTGGTATTAATACTACTACCATATATCAGATATGTTTTAACATAAATTGCCCTGAACTTAATGTCTTATACCTATTAGTGAAAGAGGGACACTATCTTTTGCCGGAATCACGTGAATATAAACAACCCGCAAGGCAGACACCCCATACAGTGTTCGCCTTGCGGGTTTTATTTTTACACGCGATAGACAACAGCCTCATAAGGCTGTAACTCCATCACGTTCTCTTGATTGGTTCTTTCAGCATAATTGCTGATGACGATCTCGCCCAGCTTAGCAACGCCGCAGTCGGCTACATTAATAGCAGCTGGCTGCTCCGAAATGTTCAGCAGCACGAGCCAAGACTCGTCGCCTAACGTTCTCGTATAGGCATAAATCTGATCATGCTCATCCAGATAAGTGGTGAAGCTGCCGTATACCATCACTTCATTGCGCTTGCGCAGCTCGATGAGTTTCTTATAATAGTAGAACACGGAATTCGGATCGCTTAATGCTTGCTCTACGTTGATATCTTTGTAATTCGGATTGACGGCGATCCATGGCTTGCCTTCGGTGAAGCCGCCTTGCGGCGAGTTGTTCCACTGCATCGGCGTACGCGAGTTATCGCGCGACAAGTGCTGCAACTCCTTCAGCACTTCCTCCGGATCACGGCCTTTGCCGACTTCTTCCGCGTACTTGTTCTTCATCGAGATATCGTTATATTCATCGATGGAGGAGAAGCGGATACCCGTCATGCCGATTTCCTCGCCTTGATACACATAAGGCATGCCCGGCAAGGTATGAATGAGGGTAGCGAAGCAGGTAGCAGATTGCTCCCGGTATTCGGCATCATTGCCGAAGCGCGTCACGACCCGTGTATGGTCGTGGTTGTTCAGGAACTGCGAGTTCCAGCCCTTGCCCCACAAGCCTTCATACCAGCGTGCTTGAATTTGCTTGAAACGCTGCATATCCCAATGGGCCATATAGTCGCATACTTCAAAATGGAACATCGTATTCAATTCGCCCCGTCCCTCGCCGACGTATAGCACGCCGTCTTCCGGACTTACGAACGGAATTTCACCGACGGTGAACGCATCGTAATGCTTGAGCACTTTATCATGCATTTCCTGCAAATATTCGTGAATGCCCGGGTTATTGCCCAGATAGGAGATGTCGGCAGGGTTCTCGGCATCCGGGAAGCCCGGAAGCTTGGCAAGCAGATTGATGACGTCCATCCGGAAGCCGTCGATGCCTTTGTCGAGCCAAAACCGCATCATGGCATAGATTTCTTCACGAACCTTCTCGTTCTCCCAGTTCAGATCGGGCTGCTCTTTGGAGAAGGAGTGGAAGTAATATTCACCGGTCGTGTCGTCATAAGTCCAGGTAGACGGAGCGAAGTAGGAACGCCAGTTGTTCGGCTCCTTGCGCCAGATGTAATAATCGCGCTTCGGATGGTCAATGGCGGAACGTGATTCCTTAAACCAGGCATGCTGATCCGAAGTATGGTTCACGACCAGATCCATAATCAGCTTCATTCCGCGATCATGTACAGCAGACAGCAGCTTTTCGAATGTAGCCATCGTTCCCGCCTTTGGCATAATGGAACGGTAGTCCGAAATGTCGTAGCCATTGTCCACATCTGGCGATTCATAGCACGGGTTGAGCCACAGGACGTCGACACCTAAGCTTTGAATGTAATCCAGCTTCTGATAAACACCTTCCAGGTCGCCATATCCGTCGCCGTTGCTGTCATAATAGCTGCGCCAATATGCTTGATAGACTACAGCTTCTTTCCACCAGGTTTTGTTCATGTTGTATCTTCCCTTTCTCACTCCAACCGCATAGCTCCGTCTTACTGCGGAACATCTTTTTTTATGCAGGTCGTATTTCGTCGTTAATCGTTGTAATTCAATTTCAATGTTAAGTGCGGTTCATTATTGCTGCTTATTTCACTGCGCCTTCAGCTACACCTTTGATGATGTGTTTTTGCGCTATGAAATAGAAGATGACAACTGGAATGATAGACAGCGTTAGACCTGCCATCGCCAGGTTCCATACAATCGTAAACTCTCCAAAGAAGTAGAACGTGGAGAGCGGAATCGTCCGCAAGCCTTTATCCGAGAGCGTCAGGGATGGAAGCAGGTAGTCATTCCACATCATAATAACGTCCAGAATGGCGACGGTAATGGTGATCGTCTTCAGCATCGGGAATACGATCCGCCAGAATACGCCGAACTTGCTGCAGCCGTCCAAAGTAGCTGCTTCTTCAAGCGCAATCGGTACGGACTTGATAAAGCCGTGATACAAGAATACGGCCATGCTGGCGTGGAAGCCTACGTTCATGAAGATCAGGCCGCCATGCGTATTCAGCATCGGGATATGCAGCGTTGTGCCAATCCAGCCCATGACCTGCATCAACGGCATCATCAGCGTCTGGAACGGAATAAGCATGGTCGATACGAGCACCATGAAAATAATCTGGCTCAGTCTATTATTAGAGCGAACGAGCATCCATGCGGTCATGGACGCCAGCACGACAATGAACAGCAGAGAGACGAGTGTGACGAACAAGGAGTTGCCGAAGGCCGTCATGAAATTCATCTTCTGCATCGCTTGCGCATAATACTCGAAGCTGAAGGAAGATGGCAGTGCTAGTGCATTCTCATACAGCTCGGAGCGGGTCTTGAACGAGTTGACGATCATAATGTAGATCGGCGACAAGAAGAGGAGCGCTATAACGACAAGCAAAGCTTCCAGAATCCATTTGCCTGTTTTCTTCATTACATCTGCACCTCTCTTTTCTTCGTGATGTACACCTGAACGAGTGTAACTGCGGCTACGAGCACGAAGAAGAGAATCGCTTTCGCTTGACCGATACCATAACGGCTATAACCGAAGATTTCGTTAAAAATGTTCATCGCGAACATTTCAGTAGAGTTGATCGGACCGCCGCCAGTGAGCGACAGGTTGACATCGAATATTTTGAATGCGCCGGATAGCGTCAAGAATAGGCAAATAGTAAAGGATGGCATCAGCAACGGGAAAATAATCTTGGTCAGCTTATGCCAAGCATTGGCGCCGTCAACCTTTGCTGCTTCCATCAAGTCGTCGGGAATACCTTGAATTCCCGCAATGTAAATAATCATGGTATAGCCCGCCATCTGCCATGCGAATACGATCGCGATCGCATACAGCGCATAGTCGGGATTAAGCAGCCAGTTGAAGAAAATGCTGCCCATGCCGGTATTTTCGCCGACATAATTGAACACATCGGTAAAGATGAACTTCCAGATATAACCGAGGATGAGACCGCCGATGAGATTCGGCATGAAAAACAGCGTTCTTGCAATGTTGCTCGTACGCAGCTTAGACGTCACGAGCAGAGATAGGGCGAGGCCCATAATATTAACAATGACCAGCGCTAAAAAGGTAAATTTAATCGTCAGCCAAGCCGACTTCATGAACCGGTCGTCCTGGAAGACATGGACATAGTTGTCGAAGCCCACAAATACCTTCGGGTTGGCCGGAATGCCATCCCAACTGATGAAGGAATAATAGATGCCTATGGCAAAAGGCACGAGGACGACGATAGAAAAGATGAGGAGCAGAGGTGCAGTAAATAGAGCGTACCAGGCTCTATTCTTGATCGCTTTCATATGCGTTCACTCATTTCGGAGTAATTTCGATCGATTCGTACGGTAGTTCAAAGAGAGAAAACTAACCTGACAAGCAGGTTAGTTTTCCAATTATTAGCTTCTGCTTCGCACACTGAGCATACTGTGTTTATTGCTTAGGTGCTTTTGCCCACACTTCATCCAGCTTCTTCAGGAGTTGATCTCCCGTCATCGTTGGAGTCAGGAAAAACTCTTGGGCAACCGGAGCCAGATCGTTCTGGATGATGCCTTGCGGGAAGTAAGTCAGCGCCCAAGGAATCGTGTTGCCGCTCACTGTAGCTTCAGATACCGCTTGGGAAAGCGGGTCCAGGTTGCTTGTTTCGATATTTGTCATCGCTGGAATGAACTTAAATTCGTTTACAATGATGTTTTTGCCAGTCTCGCTATTGTACAGCCATTCGAAGAATGCGTTAGCCGCTTTGATCTGATCAGCGGATGCTTTGTTGTTGATGACCCAGATCGCAGGGATGTCTACAGCCAGCTTAGTGTTGCCTGCAAGCGGCATCGCCATCATACCGGCATCGATGTCTTTGTAATCTTGCAGCATGCCGTAGCTCCAGTTGCCTTGGTGAACGATTGCCGTTTTGCCGGTTGCGAAGTCGCCCATTTGCTTATCGTATGTGACTTCAAGCGGGTTCTTAGCCAGCTCGCGAATGGCTTCCATGTATTGGCCGAATTCTTGGAATTCTTTCGTATCAGCCATTTTCACTTCGCCTTTGTTCAACTTCTCGATGAATCCAAGCGGATCTTGTTGAAGCGCGAAAGGCGTGTTCAGAATGTGTCCGATTAAGAAGTACGCTTCTTGGGACAGGCTGAAGCCGTTAATGCCTTTGGCTTTGCTTTCTTCCAGGAAAGCTTTGAAGGATGCAAGGTCCGTAATTTTGGAAGGATCGACAAGAGCCTTGTTGTAGACGAAGCCGAAGCCTTCTACGCCTGTCGGTACGCCGATGATTTTGCCGTCAATTTTCACTTCCATGTTGGGAGCGATATTTTTAACGTAAGATTCATTGCTCATATCGTAGTAGTAAGATTGGAGCTTCGTCGTCTCAGCGCCTGTCTGAACACCGAAGATAGTAGGACCTTCACCTGCGTTCAGCTTCGCTTGCAGTTGAGTCAGGTAGTTGTCTCCAGCGGAGCCCCATACGTCAATTTCATTGCCTGTTTCTTCTTTATATTTCTTGGCCATCGATTCCAGCTGGTCTGCGATTTCAACTTTGGATTGGAAAAGCGAGATTTTCGGCAGCTTCTCGGATCCGTTATCACCGCCCGAACCACCTTTATCTGCATTGTTCCCGCCGCAAGCACTGAGGATGGTAAGCAGCATTACAGAGGTAATCGTGATGGAAATAAAGCGCTTTATTTTTGTCATTTGCAAAAGCCTCCCCTTTTATGGATGTACCCTTGATTATAAACAGCCAGGTAAAGAAGTCAATAAAAAACTCGTAAAAAATATATATTTTACTTAAATGAAAACGGTTATTTTAAGTAAAACGTATCATAAAATATTAAGTAAAACGAAAATCGTTTTACTAACTGCAGAGGAAGGCGATTTGGACAGTTCCTACAGTTGCAGTCGTTCTAGCGATTAATTTGTCTGTGAAATGTGTAGGTAAAATGCTTGTAAAGTGCTATAATAGATTTTACTTACGCAAAAACGATGAGGAGGTTTACGGGATGAGCAGTTTGAAAGAGATTGCCCAACTGACGGGCGTATCTATTTCGACCGTATCCAACGTATTGAATGGACGAAAAAATGTATCGCAAGAAACGAGAGACCGGATATTGCGATGCTGCGAGGAGCAAGGGTACGTGCATGATGCCTCGCCCAAAAAAACCAAATCGGAAAGAGATAAACGTATCGTTTTTATTTTTAGCGATTTTGATCGCGAGTTTTATTTGAAAATCATTGAAGGGGTCAGTACCTGTCTGAATGAAAACGGGTATGATCTCATCATTTGTACGAATAAATCAAGTGATAATTTTCTGAAGAGCAGCTTTGCACGCGGCACCATTAGCTTGGATGGAAGTCTGTCGGATGAGTACTTCAAGGCGGTGGCCAAGCCGGAATTTCCTGTTGTGCTGATGGACAGAGTGCTGGAGAATGACAATAAAAATACGAAAAGCGTCGTCGTCGACAATTATCCGGTGATGCGGCAGCTGGTGCAGTCTTTAGTAGATCGCGGCTTTCAGCGCTTCGGCTTTTTGGGTGGACTTGGTACTTCGCTGGATAACAAGGAAAGATTCTCGGCCTTCGCCGATACGCTCCAAGAGAATGGAATTGCGTTCGACCAGTCGTATTACTACCACGGCAATTACCGGGAGAAAAGCGGTTATCAAGCGGCTAAGCTCATGATTCTGAGCAATGACTATCCCGAAGTGCTGGTGTGTGCCAATGATAATATGGCGGTCGGAGCGATGAAGGCGTTCGAAGAGCATCAGATCTCTGTGCCGGGGAACATCTCCATTACCGGCTTCGATGATTCCGACGCGGCAGCGCTGGCCGGATTGACGACAATCAAAATTCCGCGATACGAAAGCGGGTTTCTGGCTGCCAAAGAGCTGCTAGAATTGATTAAAGGCAATATGAATCGAGAGACCGTTAAGATCGGCGCGTCTATTATTTGGCGGCAATCTGTTCGTACCTAAAGCTTTGAGTTTGTTAATAATCTAGCGTTTATTCCAACCAGCCTGAGCTAACCGCTCAGGCTGGTTTTTCTTTATAGATACCCGTCTGAACGATTCGCAAAACAGTTTAAGAACATGGGAATCTACTAGCTAGTAATAACGGTTCATATGTTATATATTTCTTTTGATAAAATCTATGAAATTGCTAATTTTTAGCATATAATTGACGAAGAAAGTCGAATTTTTAATGAAGCGGGGGAGACATGAAGGTGAAACTGAAAGGTTGGATTGCAGCACTGGCAATTGTCACAGCTGTTAGCTTGACCGGTGCGATGACTGCACTAGCGGCAAAGACTTCAGCCGATTTTGCCGATTTGAAGGATTTGGACGCTGCAACGAAGGCGAAGTTCGATGCGTTAATCTCAGCGGGCGTGTTCAATGGTGTCGATGAAGCGAATTTCGGATTGAAAGAAGAAATGAACCGGGCGCAGTTTGCCAAGGTAGCTGCATTAATTTATGGACTGAATACGGATAACGCTCCAAAGACATCATCGTTTAAGGACGTTCCTAGCGATTCTTACGCTCTGCCTTATATTGAAGCGGTTAAGGCTGCGGGAATTACTGACGGGGTAGGTGCCGATAAATTTGATCCAACTGGGAAAGTAACGAAGGAGCAGCTTGCGGCCTTCCTTGTTAGAGGACTTGGTCAACCTGTCGACAATCAAAAGAAAATCGAGGACACAACCGTCTCAGATTGGGCCAAAGGATATGTTGATGCAGCTTTGGCGTTGAAGCTTCTGAGCAACAATGCGGATGGTTCGTTCGGCGGTAAAGGGAATGCTACGCGTGACCTGCTCGTGTTGTCTTCATACGAAGCAGCTAAGCAAGGGGGCAAAATCGATTTGCCGTCGCCATCTCCATCGCCGACTGTGACGCCGTTACCTACGGCGACTCCAGCACCAGCATGGACGCCGTCGCCAACAGCAACACCAGAACCAACAGCAACACCAGAACCAACAGCAACACCAGAACCAACAGCGACGCCAGAACCGACGGAGACACCTGAACCAACAGCGACACCAGAAGAAACGGAGCCGCCAGCAGAGACTCCGCCGCCGGCAGAGACACCACCAGTGGAATCCCCGGTAGTGACGCCAGTACAGACTCCGCCGCCATTCCCTACAAACCCTCCGTTCCCATTCCCGACGCCATACGTGCCACCGATGCCAACATTTATGCCGCCAATGCCAACTTTTTTACCTGTGCCTTAAGTCCATGATTGGAAACAAATCATGTTTTTATGTGGACAACAAGCAAGCTGTTCTGTTTATGCAGAGCAGCTTTTTTGTTTTTTTCAAGCGGCGTAGCTCCAGGGGATATATCCATGTATTGACATGGAAAATCACCATATGTTAGCATAGCTTTAATTGATACGGACGGAGGGGTTACGTGTGCTAAATTAATTCTTCGATATGGCTTGCACAATGAATGGAATAGTGATCTAAGGCTATTTGTGTGCAACGTAATCGAAGAATGGTTTGCCTGCACGGAAACCCAGTTTAGTTATATGCGATTGAGGCTACTGAGGAATTGGCTCCCCAATCGCATAGACTGGATTTGAAGAAATTTGTAATGGACCTTTATGATTTTTATCCGGTGAATGGACAGTAAGTCTGTCTGTCATAGGGTGATGATCTTGTAGTGTTCATTTTCAATTTCTTTTTCGATTACTTCACGCACAGGCCAATAGCCTGTGTTTTTTTATTTTTTATAAACATTGGAGGGATTTACACATGAACGAACGACTGATAAAAATAGATGGAATTGAAATATGTACGGACAGTTTCGGAGATCAAGCCAACCCGGCTATTTTGCTTATTATGGGCGCCCAATCCTCCATGATTTGGTGGGAAGAGGAGTTCTGCCAGTCGTTAGCGGATACGGGGCGTTTTGTCATTCGTTATGATAATCGCGATGTGGGACGCTCAACAACCTACGAGCCTGGCCAGCCGGGTTATACGTTCGAGGACATGGCAGATGATGCTATTCGAGTATTGGATGCCTATAAGATTGCGCAAGCACATCTTGCAGGCATGTCCATGGGCGGTATGCTGGCTCAAATGATAGCTTTGCGGCATTCGGAAAGAGTGCTTAGCGTAACTCTTCTGGCTACATCCAACTTTGCGCCGCCTCTCCCTCCAATGGAGGATCGAGTTATGAACTTTTTCTCAAATATGGGGGAAATAGATTGGACTAATGAGCAATCGGTCGTCCAATTTGCGGTCGATAGATCTAGAATACTGGTGGGCTCCAAGCATCCTTTTGATGAGAATAACGTTAGTTTGCTGGCTAAAAAAGAATTTGCAAGAAGCAACGCGATAGCGAGCATGAATAATCACGGTTTGCTGGCAGGCGGAGAAGTCTACCTGGCTAGAACGGGGGAAATCAGTGTACCCGCTCTGATCATACACGGCACAGAGGACCCCATTATTCCTTATGAGCATGGGAGGCATCTTGCTAACGAAATTCCGGATTCGGTGTTACTGACATTGGAGGGAACGGGGCATGAGCTTCATCCTGACGACTGGGATTTAGTGATTAATGCCATTGCTACTCACACTTCCTATAATGAATGATGATCGAACTGCTTTAGCATGATTAATTAATAAAATAAGACATTGCTAGCGGCGGCGTCCTGTCTGAAACAGGAATTTCACGCTAGCAATGTCTTCATTTAGACCTGGTCATTTCGTTCGAGATGCCTTCCACCAGTTGTCGAGCTGCTTGTTAATTTCAACAAGCACTTGATCAATATGAGCCGCCTTCAACTCCTCATTCACTTTCATAAGTTGAGTATCAGCATCCTTGCTCCCAATCCACAGCGCCTCATACTTTCGATTGATTTCTCCAATCGCTAATAAATCTTCTCGAATATTCCCTTCATCCAGTATAAAGCCTGCTGCCGGCGACATTGAAAAGCTGGCTGCATACTCCCGGTAGTCATTCAGCTTGTTGTCGGTCTCCAAACCAACCGGAACCGTAATAAGATTGTTGGACGGCGATGCGATTCCGCGCATCATCTCTTCCATATCCTTGAACTGCAGTTTCCCAGAGCTAGCCTTTTTGAAGCCATGGCGTAGCAAATTGGACAACTCACTGTTCGTGTTCACAAGCGTTAACAATTGAAAGGCTTCTGCCTTATTAGCGGACCATGATGCCAAGCCGTTAATGCCATTAACGGCTTCAAAATTCATTCCGTCTTGCAAAAGATGCGCATTCACATTTAGAATGGGGTCTGTTATGCCCAACTGCAACTTGCCATTGTGATAGGTGGAAGGATAGGCATAGGTCACAAAGGCAAAGAAATTGCCTTTCAATACTTCTTCGAATGCTTGTCCTTCCTTCGTATATCCAGCTTCCTTATATGCTGACATCGCTTGGATCAATTGGTTTACATCTTGTTCCGCGTAAGGATTGAAAGCAAGAGGGGCACCGCTTTCTGTGTGGCGCACTGCAATTCCACTGCTTAGAAAATCATAGCCGGTCATTTCTTTCCCCGACCCGAGCCAGATGTATAGCGGCACAAATTTCTGATCCAGCTTGCTTTCTTCAGCCGCCATTGACAATGCCTTCTCTAATGCTGCTAAACTGGCTATTTGCTTGGGCAGTGTAATCTTGTATTTTTCCTGGATACGTTTATTAATAAATAGATACAGGTTGGCTGCAGCAGTCGGCATAGGATGTATGCCAAAGATTTGATGATCTAATGTGACCATCTCCCACGAGCTGGGAAGTATATGATCATACAACAGCTTCCCGTCCTTCGTCTGCAGGTAGTTATCTAGGGGCTCCAGTAAACCATCCCTGACGGCAGCCGGGTAGGTGCGAATGTCCACTTCAGACGAGCCTGAGCCTGTATTCAGCAAATCAACCTGCTTGCCTTCCTGCTTGAATCTCCGGATCAGATCATAATATTGCTGAACGCTGTTTGCATTGGCATTTACGAATTCCACAACGAAGTCGGTGCCGTTTGCCAGCAGCGTATTGTTAAATTCGACGAGAATATCTTTGGACGAACTATATAGCAAATCGCTGTCGGATAGCCAAATCAGCTTCTTTTTGCCGGGCCATAACGTCTCATAGTCTTCAGGCTTCAGCACTTCTTGGACAGGCTCCTGGCTGGCAGATGGAGCGGAAGCTTGCTTGGTCTCACCCATGCAGCCACTAATTAAAAGCATAATTATGCTCAAAAAGAGTATTGAAATAATCGCTTTGCAGCGTATATCTCGCCAGGCGCCAGCTTTATAAGCCATCGCAGTACGCCTCCTTCCCAAACATTTCCGTTCCGATAAATCATGAAGGACGGAGCAGGGTATCCTCTATGTTTTATCGATTACTTAAATAGGCAAATATGTGTTTATGATAGATGGCGTTCCAAGGTTAACGAGATGCGAGCTGTATCCGCTGACTGGCTGCTGACTAATTCCGTTCGGTACTTGGATTAAGGCATAGGCAACGGAAGTACTGCTTGCATTGGTCACAGGACCAGTCGTGACGACCGTCATATTACTAAGGTTCCGGTACGTATAAGTCAGTGTGACTTCCTTAGGTGCGCTTTGATCGGAGAAATAAGTTTGTGCCCAGGCGCCATTGCTGATATAGCCGTTAGTAAACTTGTAGGTATGGCCAAATTTAGTGCCTGTATCGGTACCGGCAAAGGCACCAACTGGCCACGCCAACAAGAGAGCGGCGCTTAGAGATAGCAATGCTAATCTTTTTTTAGCTGCACGAATCATTATAAATTCCTCCTTATATTCCCTGCTCCTATTAACAAATAAAGACATATAAAGAAAAATAAGTCAATTTATTTTTTGGATTTTAATTCTTGAACGTACAATTGCATAGATTTGTGAAGGATAAGACAGCTAGATTACCAGTTTCATATTTTGGAAATACTTAATTATAACTGTTAATGAATTGCCTGCTGATGGCTGATCTTATCGGAATTATGTGCGATGCCATGACAAATAGAGATGAAGCTGCCATAACAGCTCCATCTCCTCTGCAATTCAGTAAAAAAAATTTGTATTTTAAACAACTGAAAATTATATTCTCCAACCAACTCTACATACTGCAATGCTTTTATTAGAGGGTTACAGGTGTCGTTATTCCAGCAATATTAGATACATGAGAATAGAAACGATAGTTAGTTCCGCCGATTGTTACTTCACCGCCCACTAATCCTTGCAAGGTTACATCGACTCTTCCGTACTGTGAATTAAACTTTTTCTTGAAAACTGTACCACCGCTATCCCCATGGTTAGCTGTCCAACTCGCTAATCTTAAATCATACATAGTTGTATAGCCAGAACCGTAGCTTAGAACATCAGTTTTCCCTTGGTACTGGCCGCAGGTTGTGCCTGTTGTAAAGCCTGTTTTACAAGTTTCCATTCCAACTACCTCTGCTGTAGGTGATTCGACGTATCTAACAGGATATGTCACAGTGGTAGAACTAGTTGCCTCGAATACATCTGTAGATTTTATTGTTGAACTATCAAGGGATACTGTCAGGGAATCTGCGAATGAATTACCGCTATTTCTATACAAGGAGTTTCCAATTTTGTTGGATGATGATTTTGTCGGTTGATACCATGCATCTTTTGTTGTGATCCCATTAGAACCTACCGTTGTACAGTGGCCGGCTGTAACGAGTACAATGTTTCCTGAAAGGGTATTTGCGTAAAAACCCGTACTACACCCACCGGAGTAATCTGAGAAAATTTTAGTACCAGCAACCAAAGGTCTGTGATTATTGGATAGATCAGAAATTGCTAGAGGCGATACATCGCTTGCTTCTGTAAATTCTAGCATTTCGGAATCAACTAAAGAGGTTACTTTTTTTCTTATATCCGGAGAGGAATCTTTTAAACCGATAATAATTCTATTTTTTTGAGTATCTATATGAATTGTTTTTAATCCATCAAGATCTGAGTAGCTATTGCGCAGTTTTTCTAGTGCTTCGGAGAGAGCTTCAGAGGTAAATGTTACTCTTTTGATTTTAAGTTTTTCAGGTTTTGGGAATTTTTCTTTTACTCTTTTTATAGTATTATCAGTAGCTTCTACAAGATTTAGTGTAACTTCACCCGTTTTTATATCATAGAATAGATCGCCATTTGGAATCCGTTCGGCTTTCAAACTTTCTCTGTAATCAGAAATGCTGTCTAATAATTGATCTCGTTCCTCAAGTAACAGAAATTCATCTTTTGTTAGTGGTATGCCTACAATTCTTTCATAGGTATTATCGCTTAAAAGCAGTTCACTTACATATTTGGTGCTTGAATTCAATCCATGCAATTCTCGATATTCAATTGAACTTTCTAGGATTTCTAGATCAATACTATTTCCTGGGTTTGCGGTAAGTGTAGCAGATGGAATTAAGAGAGCGATAACCAAAATAAGTGAAGCTAAAAATGTTCCTTTTCTTTTTACCATACTATTTCCTCCTTTTTTTGACTTCCCCTAACATAGAAAGTATAATCTTCCATGTAAAAGGAAAAATATATTACTCCAATCATTTTTAACTATATTAACAATTTTGTCAATTATTAGATTAATATTTTTGGAGAAGGGTGGAACTAATATGCGAAGGCTGATTTTATGTATGCTTATACTGCTATTTGTTTCTTCTTGCGGGAAAGGGGGCTATAAAACATTGATAGAGAATTATCTGAATAAATTAGGAGTTGCAGTTTTTGAAATCGAATTGTCAGAAAAATATATTCTAAATAATGATGAGCTCAAAGGAAATACTTTACTTTCGGAACATCGTTTACAGAAATGGGGAGTACAAAGCGCTGATCCAGACAAGTTTTTTAAAAAGGAAGTTAGTGTTTATAAAGTGCTTGTAGATAGAATTCCTTATAAGGATTCGATAACAACAAAACAGAATATATATTTAATTATTGTGGAAAATGAGGTTATTGGAGGATATGTATTAGAGGATAATATTTATCATTCTCTACATGGGGAAACATTGGCTGAGATAAAGGGTGTTGATTATGCGTCTTGGAAAAAAAGATGGTCACAGTGATTTCTTATTTTTTTGTAAGCTATAAATGGTTGGTATAGGTAGAACAGGAGAGACAAATTCTTTGCGAGATGACTACCAGGCTCTTTCAAATATTAGCTTGGGAGGTGTCCTATCATATTCAAACTGTTTTGGATTTCTTAGCTTCAAGCTATTGGGCAAGCAAACGACCTCCTGAAAAAAATAAAAAGTCCATCCAAAACTCATTTTGCTATGGGGTGTAGGATAAAGATAAAATGATTGCGTTTGCCAGGGTCATTACGGATGAAGCTAATATGTATTACTTATGCGATGCCGAGTGGATGACGGGGATACTAAGCACTAAAGATGCATAGTTAGTTGAAAAATACGGTTTCGAAAGGATAATGAAAGGTTCATAAGACGGCTGTTACAGGCTCAAGAAAAGCAATCAGTAAAATTATTAAGGCCACTAAATAAGGTATGCATGTCGCATTATTGAAGTATCCAACAGCTCATCTAGAGTGATAAAATTGAATGGAGAATGCCTATTAGGATAGTAACAGTTCAGTGAAACGGCAGGTGGAGAATGATGAATTTTACGAAGCTAACTTCATATTTGGAAGCGTTTTATAAAGAGAAAAATATACCCGGGCTTGGTGTGGCCATGTATCACAAACACCAGCCTGTCTACGAGCATTATACCGGTTTCTCGGATGTGGAGAATCAGGTTCCTTTTAGCAGGGATAGCATTTTCAGATTGTATTCTGCCACAAAGGTTATAACCGTCACAGCTTTGCTGCAGCTTCTGGAACAAGGGAAGTTCAAACTCAGCGATCCGTTGCATGAGTACATTCCCGAATTTAAACATATGTCCGTTCGTCACACATTGCCAGATGGAACAGAGGAACTGCTTCCTGCTCTAAATCCTATTACAATTGAGCATCTATTTACAATGACGGCGGGTGTCGAGAAGATCGATACGGACGCTGTTAATAAAGCGATTGCTGAAAGCAACGGAGAAGGCCAGACACTTTCCGTCATTAAGGCGCTGGCGCAAGAGCCGCTGCTCTTCGAGCCTGGCTCGCACTTCAAATATACCGTTTGCCATGATGTGTTAGCAGGGCTGCTTGAGGCAGTAACAGGGCAGACCTTCGGTCACTATTTGCAGCAAAATATTTTTGACCCGCTGGGTATGAAAGATACTTCGTTCCAGTTGAAAGATGAAAGCCGATTCTGCAAGCTGTACAATAGCTTTGATGCCCGTACCCACCGGGCGGCAAGCATTGGCGAAAGCTTTAACCTTCAGCCGGGCAAAGCTTATGAAAGCGGCGGAGGCGGATTATACTCCACGGTTCCTGACTATATTGTGTTTGCGGAGGCGCTATGCAACTATGGTCTGGCGCCTAACGGCGAGCGTATTCTGAGACCGGAGACGGTGAATGCGATGCGCATAAATCGTCTATCTCCCGTTGCGCAGCAGGACTTTAACCGGTTTGGCGGGGAAAGCAAGTATGGCTATGGCTATGGCCTAGGCGTCAGAACCATGGTGAATCACGAGGATAATAATTCACTTAGTCAAAATGGAGAATTTGGCTGGGATGGCGCTAGAGGCTGTTATGTGGTCATCGATCCCGATGCGGAAGTGACGCTATTCTATGCCCAGCAGGAAAATGCTTCTCCGTGGTATCGCTATCACGGCACGATACGGAACTATGCTTATGCGAGTGTTTGGTAAACAACAGGATTGATAACGCAAATAGACCGGGGCTGAATTTGAGCCCCGGTCTATTTTTGCAGGAAATCACTCTTGTACCTCTCTCGAGATAGAGTCTTAATTACCTTATATTCAAGCCCGGACATGTCTTTAACCATGTACTTGTTATATTAGCAGAACACAATATTGATTTTAGCGGGATCAGGAAAAAGGCTATCCATTGCAGATGACCTTAGAACTTGCCGTTTCACTGTGCAACTTAATTTGAATCTATTCGTCTGGTTTACCAGATAACCCTAGATCGGAGGCGTTACATGAAGTGTAGAGCGGCAATTATAAGTCTTATTATTTTGACGGCATTATCAGGCTGTTTAAAGACAGCGCCCGCAGCTAATCCTCCATCAAGAGATGTGAATACGGATGAGCAGAGCTTTTCTTTTGAAGCGGGGGTGGCGGCCAATCCTTTTTCAGTATGGGATGAGTTAGCTGCAAGGCAATATGAAATAGTATCAATCGATTCCCCGGAAGATCCGGATCTCTTCAATCTTTATCTGGAAGGGGTGTCACATTCGGATCCTTACGTTGAGTGGTATGCATGCAACAAGCTTATTGCATATAGCGAACATCCGGAAAAACAGAAGGCAATAGATGCGATAGAGAAGCTGCTTGTATCGACTGATATTAATGTGGTGACAGCTGCAAAATTTGCGCTGGAAGTTTATCAGCATAATTTTAACGGCCCTGCTTTTAGCAGGTCCCCTGACGGTAAACGAGTTGCTTTCCATCTATTTAATGAAGCTCGTTACAATGACGGTGAAGTGTGGATATATGATTTTGAGCAAAGTACTGTATATCCTTTAAAGGGTCAATGGCTTAGTGTAGAGGATCTGAAATGGTCGGGAGACAGTAATAAATTGTCCATTGCGTATGGGGGGCGGACTTGGGGCTCTATTGATTTGGTAGACCCGATGACTGGAGAGTCGTTGCTTGAAAATAGTGTTTATGATGTTCTTGAGAAAAATAAACTGTATACGGCAGTGAAACAGGCGAGACCGGACCCGTATTATCGGCTTGTGGAATGGAGTCCGGACAGCACGAAAGCGATGATGTCCTATTCTTTCATGGATGATGATAATAAGGTTCAACAGGGAATTGTCATCTATGACCTAAGAAAAGCCGCATATACAACAGTCATGCCGTATGCATCAGGAGAAGCTCCATATCCAGAAATTAATAAACCTGAGGGATTTAAATGGTGAAAATAATAAGGAAAAGGGAATTGGACGTATCCAATTCCCTTTCGTATTTATAGCTATCACTGCGCATAAGGTTTACCCACCTTCTTCTCTAGCAAGCCTTGCAGTTTGCCGAAGAAGATGGCGACCACGAGGTAGAGAAAGCTGACGGAGAGGAAGGCTTCCATCACCTTTAGTGTGTCGGCGGCCATCAGCTTCGCTTGGCCCATCATTTCAGTTAAACCAAGCGTGAAGCCGAGTGAGGTTTCCTTGATGATGACGAGAAATGTATTGCCGAGTGAAGGCAATGCAACCCGGTAGGCCTGCGGGAAAACGATGCGCCGGAACGTCTGCAGCCGTGTCATGCCGATCGATTGGGCAGCCTCCGCTTGGCCTCGGTCAACCGAGTCGATCGCTCCCCGAAAGATCTCCGCAAGATACGCGCCGTTATTTAAGCTGATTCCCATCACGGTAGCCTGGAAGGCATTGATCGCACTTAGCGCCGGAAAAATTTGCGGCAGTCCATAATAGAGCAAGAAGAGCTGGACGAGCAGCGGGGTGGAACGGAAAAATAAAATATAAGCATTGCCCGCAGCACTCACCGCTTTAACCCGCGAGCGGATCATCGACTCCAGCAGGATGCCGAGCATAACGGAGAAGATCATGGACAGCACAGCGAGCATAAACGTCAGAGGCAGATAGCTCAGCAACTGCGGCAGGCTTCTTATAAAATAGGCGAAGTCGAAGTTCATCGCCTTACTCCGCCGGCTTGCTTATATCTTCGCCATACCATTTTTCTGCGATTTTTTTGATCGTGCCGTCCTTACGCAGCTCCTCCAGAGTGGCATTCACTTCTTCAACAAAAGCTTTGTTGTCGTCCGTAATCAGAAAAGGGCTTCCGGCCGGAATGACGACAAACTGGCTGCCTGCAAGACGAAGGGGCTGACCGGTCTTTTTAATTTGGGCAAGTGCGGCCGCTTTGGTCGAGAAGGTTGCGTCGAGTCTGCCAAGCAATACGTCGCGGAACGCTCCTTCTCCGGTCTCATAAATGACCACTTCGATTTTCCCCTCAGGATCGGCTTCTTTAATATAGTTCAGCATAATTTTGTTGCCTGCAACGACGCCGATTTTCTTCCCTTTCAGATCCTCAAGCGAATTGACGGTCTTATTGTCTTTCTGGACGACGAGTTGGGCACCGGAATAGACGTAAGGATCAGTGAACAAGTATTTGGCCTTCCGCTCTTCGGACAGTGCGATTGAGTTGACGATCGTATCGATCTTCTTGGATTCCAGCGCTCCGAATAAGCTTGCGAAGTCAGTTAGCTGGTACTCAATTTTGAAATTCAGCTTTTCCGCAATGTTCTCCCAAATCTCGATTTCATAGCCTTCCAGTTTGTCTCCATTCTCCGTGTTTTTGAAGGTATAGGGATAAAACGCCCCATTTGTTCCGATGCGAACGATTTTCTGTTCTTTCGGGGAGCCTGCAGCAGGTTTATCTGCTTTCGCTCCGCAGGCTGCCAGAAGGGAGACTGCTGCTACCGCCAAAACTGCTCCAGCCAGCGCTTTTCTCAATATGTACCATTTGTTCTGTTGAGTTGTCACTATAATTACCGCCTTTTTCATAGAGTGGATAGTGCTAGTTTAATGAATGGAAGAGGGCTTCTTGCCGAGCAGCTGCCCTGCAAAATCTGGATCCTCCAGCATCGGCCGCCCGATCGCAACGAAATCCGCGAGCTGCTCCGCGACTACGCGTTCCGCTAAAGCGCTCTGATGAATGCCGCCGACGGCGATAACGGGCAACGCTGTTTTGGATTTTACAATAGCCGCATAGGGTATTTGATAGCCGGGATGAACGTCCAGAGGGCGGACAGGCGTTATGCCTCCTGAACTGACATGAATAGCATCTAACAGCGGCTCCAATCGGCTGACGATATCCGCAACCTGCAGCGGGATCAGGCCAGCCGGATCGTAATCCGAGGCGGATACCCGAATCTGGACGGGATAATCCGGTCCGACGGCCTCGCGCACCGCAGTTACAACACGCAGGACGAATAGGAGTCTGTTGTTCACGGTGCCGCCGTAATCGTCCGTACGCCTATTGGCAACAGGCGATAAAAATTGATGCAGCAAATAGCCATGCGCGGCATGCAGCTCAATGCCGTCGAATCCGGCTTCCTGGCTGCGAAGCGCAGCCCTGCGATAACGATCGATAAGGAGCGCCAGCTCAGCTTCGCTGGCGGCGAAGGGCAGTCCGTATTCGGCGTTGAAAGCAATGGAGCTTGGAGCGAGCAGTCTCTCGGAGGGAAGCGGCTGCGATTTGCGTCCGCCATGCGACAGCTGGATAAAGACACGAGCGTCTTGGGCGTGCACGGCTTTTACTACTTCGCTAAGCGGCTTGATGTGGGAATCGGAATAAATGCCAATATCGTCTTGATACAGCCGGCCTTCAGGCGATACGGCAGTAGATTCGATGATGACCAGACCGACATCGGCTGCACGCCGTCCATAATGCTGGACATGATAATCTGTCGCATGCCCTTCTTGCGTGCCTTTGTGCTGCTGCATTGGCGCAAGGATCAGCCGGTTCTTGAGCTGGAGCTTGTTGATTCGGCCGGAGGAATGCAAGGAAACGGTCATGGGAGAAACTCCTTTCATTTTATTCATATAGGATTAATTGGTTATTGACGTAATTATAGGGGGATTCAATCTCTTTAATCCAATATCAAGTTCGCTATGGCTTTAATTGATCCAGCCTATGAATTCGATATGTCATTTGATATTGGAGTTCGTGCGCAGCCGCCCGTTAAGATAGAGAGGACGAAGAGGATGGCCGTTTATGGCAACGATAGGGAGGAAGTGCAATTTGAGCTTCGAATTTGGAGTCTACACATTTGGTGATTTGACACATGATCCGCATAACGGCCGTCCGATCGGTGCGAAGCAGCGGTTGGAGGAAATTGTGGCAGCAGCTAAGCTTGCCGAAGAAGCCGGTCTTGATGTGTTTGGATTAGGGGAGCATCATACGCCGAACTTTGCGGTGACGGCACCCCCTGTTGTCTTGGCTGCGATTGCCCAGCATACGAAACGCATTAAGCTGACGAGCGCCACGACCGTATTAAGCACGGCAGATCCTGTGCGGCTGTTCGAGGATTTCGCAACGCTTGATCTGCTGTCGGACGGCAGAGCGGAGCTCATTGCCGGGCGCGGCGCGATGGCGTTTTTGGATACATACCGGATATTTGGCTATGAGCTGGCTGATTATGATGCTTTGTTTGAGGAGAAAATCGGGCTGCTGCTTCAAATCAATAATAATGAGCAGCTGTCATGGAACGGCCGTTTTCGCCCCGAGCTTATTGATGCGGGAATTGCGCCACGCCCATTGGGAGGGAAGCTTCCTCTGTGGATCGGAGTGGGCAGAACGCCGGAAAGTGCAGAGCGGGCGGGCAGGCTCGGAACGGGTCTGTCATTCGCTCAGCTCACCGGAGACACGAACCGGCTGAAGCCGCTTGCCGAAGCGTATCGGGCAGCGGGCAAGGCGGCCGGCTATACGCCGGATCAACTCCCGATTGCCGTATGCGGACACGGTTATATAGCGCGCACCTCGCAGCAGGCGCTGGATGAATATTTTCCGTATCACGCCAATTACTTCGAGCATATTATGCAAAAACGCAATCCGGCTGATCGTCTGACCCGCGAGCAGTTCGAGCTGTCAACAGGGGCGAATGAGGCGCTGGCAGTCGGCAGTCCCGAGCAAATCGTAGAGAAGATACTGTATCAGCATGAACGGATTGGTCACAACCGCTATATATTGCAATTGGATATCGGAGGTGTACCGTTCGCCAAAGTGGCTCGTTCCATTGAATTGCTGGCAACGGAAGTGATGCCGGCCGTCAGGCGAGAGCTGAGCAGAACAACTGCCGGGAAGGAGACGGGCGGACCGCTGCGCTAGCTTTTATCCAATCCAATCAGGGCAATCCGGTTCATAAAAGAGACGTTTGACCTACACGCTTCAAGCGTACGGAACAAGCGTCTTTGTCATTTCGTTTTGCATCGCTAAGTGATGTATTGACCAAATCTGTGAACATGTCTAAAATGGGATTAATGATAAAATCATACAATTGATTCCATATCATGAGTCGAACAGACCTCTGTAGGCGCGAAGCAACCTTGCTTCGGCTTTTTTTGCTTTTTGCTGGCGATTCCAAGAGAGAAGAGGAGAAGGAGTATGGACCTGTTGCAATTGAAATATTTTCAAACGGTTGCCCGTCGGGAGCACATTACACAAGCAGCTAAAGAGCTGAATATTGCGCAGCCGTCCTTGAGCCAGACGATAGCAAGACTGGAGGAGGATCTGGGCGTTGCGTTGTTCGACCGGCTCGGACGCAACATTCGGCTTAATGAAGCGGGAAGAATTTTCTTACAGCATGTGGAGCGTGCATTCGGCGAGCTGGAGAAAGGAAAACGAGAGGCGATCCGGATTTCCGGCAGATATGAGGAAGTCATTACGGTGGCTTCGATCCATTTGCCAATGGTATCGGAGATGCTGGCAACCTTCGTATCGAAGCATCCCGAAACGAGATTCCGGTTTCAGCAAGGCTGCTATAATTCGATGAAGCAGCTTCTGAAGGATAAGGAAATTGATATATGCTTATCCGCGCCTCCCATCGAGCTGCCGAATACGACTAGCATTACGCTGTTATCCGAGGAGCTGAGACTGCTCGTACCGGCTGGTCACCGTTTTGCCTCCCGGGAATCGGTGCATTTGGCTGAGCTCGAGAAGGAAGCTTTTATCGGACTGAAAGCTGGCTTTGGGCTGCGGGATGCGACAGACGGGCTATGCCGAAAAGCGGGATTTTCGCCCAACGTTATTTTTGAAGTGGAGGATCCGGCATTGCTTCATAAGCTTGTCCGTGCGGGAATCGGCGCCGCTTTTATTCCCGCTCTTTGGGACATGGATAGTACAGACCCTGCGACGGTATCGGTGCGGATTGCCGACCCGAACTGCTTCCGTACAATCAGTCTGACCTGGTCGGAGCGGCAGGAGCTGTCGCCAGGCTTCGAGCGTTTCCGCATTTATGTCATCGAATATTTCCATAAACTGCAGCAGCGATTGGCTAGTACGTCCGCGAGTGGAGAGAGCTCGCGTTCTATCATAGGCTTGGAATTATTAAAGTAATATCGATTTTGGTATTGGAAGAGGAAGGAAGTGCGCCCTTATAATCATTTTGCGGCCTAAATACCCATTAAATTCATAGGTTAACTGTGAAACGTAGGGGGTGCCCTAGCTGTGACGCAGTCCGGTAGAGAATAAGCCGAGCGGGCTGCGCAGCGGATAGGGCCGACAAAATGACAGTTTAAGGAGTGTTCGAACATGTACAGAAAGAAAAGAGGAACTTTACAAGCGGTATTGTTACTCATGCTGGCGTTCGTCTTGCTGCTGACGGCATGCGGAGAGAAATCGGAAAAGGCGGGGGCATCGGCAAAGGGTTCGGGTAAAAAGCTGGTCATCGGCTCGACGGGAGGCTTCTATCCTTACGTGTTCCAGAACAGTGAGACGAACAAGCTGGAAGGCTTTGAAGTGGATTTGTGGCAGGAGATCGCTAAGCTGACAGGCTACGAGGTGGAGTGGAAGACGTCGGAATTCAGCGGTCTGTTCGGATTGCTGGACACAGGGAAGATCGATACGATTGCCAATTCCATCGCTGTTACAGAGGAGAGAAAACAAAAGTATCTGTTCAGCGAGCCTTACGTGTATTCCGGTGCGCAGCTTGTCGTGAAGCAAGGGAATGAAGCCATCCAGTCGCTCGAAAGTTTGAAGGGTAAAAAGATCGGCATTCAGTCGGGCACCAACTTCGCTAACTTGGTTAAGGAGTTCGATAAGAAAGGCGAGATCGAAATCGTGAACTACGAGACGGCAGAAGCGGGCTTCCAGGACGTCGCAATCGGGCGTATCGATGCAACTTTCGCGACGAAGGCATCTGCACTTGGCACGATTAATAAAACGAAGCTGCCGCTTCAATTGGGAGGCAAGCAGCTAACGACGATCCCTGCCGCCAATCCATTCTTGAATAATGACGGGAACAAAGAATTAGTTAACCAGGTGAACGATGCCCTCAAGAAGCTTCGCGAGAACGGCAAGCTGGCCGAGATTTCGGAGAAATGGTTTACGCAGGATTTGACCAATCCGGATAATTAATATCGATAGCGCGCTGGAAGGGGCGAAGACCATCTATGTTTGATCTGGTATATTTGCTGTCGGCGCTTCCCCGGCTGCTGCAATTTATGTATTTGACGATGACGATCGCCGTGCTCTCCATGCTGTTTGGGCTCGTGCTGGGGCTGGTGCTGGAGACGGCGATCAGGCGCAAGCTATTTCTGCTTGCCCCTTTAGCCAAGGTGTATATTTCCTTCTTCCGGGCAACACCGCTGCTTGTGCAATTATTTATTTTGTACTATGGACTGCCCCAATTAATTCCTGCCTTCGGCGAGATCAATGCTTATTGGGCTACGGTAATCGGCATTACCTTGAATTGCGCAGCGTATTTGGCAGAAATTATCCGGGCGGCGATCCGTTCTATCGAATATGGTCAATTTGAGGCTTCCCAATCAATTGGCATGACTCGCTGGCAGGGCATGCGGCGGATTATTCTGCCGCAGGCGCTCCGCATTGCGCTGCCGTCCTTCGGCAATACCTTCGTGACTGTCGTGAAGGAGACGTCACTTGGCTTCACGCTGGGCTTGACGGAGATGATGGCGCAGGCGAAGCTGATGGCGGCCGATACCTATAAGTTTCTGGAATCATTCCTGGCGGCGGCTATCTTGTATTGGCTGGCCGCCATCGTGTATGGCTATATTCAAAGCGCTATGGAGAAAAGGGCCAACCGCCCTTACGGCCATGAAGTATAACCGGTGATGAGGAAGCAGTCGAGCTTGCTAGTCCGATAATGAACCTGCTTCAGCAGCCGCAGCAAGTATCGGGCAAGCTCTTGCAGACACAGCGGAAGCGCCGTAAACAGGTGAAAGGAAGCTAGCGGACGTTTTGGAGGAATAGGGCTTAACAAAGAAGCAGGAAGCGGGCATGATGCGCGCTTCCTGCTTCTTTGTTGTTGTGGACCAACCTGATTCGGCGGACCGTTAGCCCAACCCTGCTTGCACAATTACCCTGCGGCAGACTCCAACTCCCGCTGCAGCTCGCGCTCGATCACTTCCAGAAATTGATGCTTGAACGCCATCCCTCGAATGACTGTCTCTCCGATGATGAAGATAGGCGCCGAGCTGACGTTGGCGACATAATAAGCATGATGCAGCGCTTGGCGGTGCTTCTCACGGTATGTGCGCTCCTCCAGCGCCTTGCGGTAGGCGGCTTTATCCAAGCCAACCTCGCCTGCCAGCTCCGTCAGCACATCGATTTCTCCGATGTTTTTGCTCTCCAGGAAGAAGGCTTCATACATCCGTTTATTATAGGCTTTCGCCTTGCCGTGTTCGATGGCAAACTGATAGCCCTCGAAGGCCAGATGCGTGTACGGCTGAGGGGAGAAGGGCGGCTTCACGATCGGAATGCCCAGCTCTGCCGCGATCGGGTAGACCCGTTCTTTCCAATCCTTTGTAATATACTCGCCCTCGGGGCGCAGAGTAGGCGTAGGATAAGGCCGAAGCTCGAACGGCACATATTCAACCTCGATTCCTTTTTCAGCGGCAGCTGCCTCTAGCTCGCCTTCGGCAAGAATACAATAAGGGCATACGAAATCCGAATATACTTGAAGCTTTAACGTCATAAATAATAGCTCCTCTCCATCTATTAGCTACAGCCGTCAATGGTGCAACTGATACCGGTGCTCCATTGCTCCAGCCGTTGTTTTTTTAACTCTGCATCGATTGCTTCGAGAAATTGCTCTTTGTATAAGAGCCACTTGATCGTTGTTTTTCCGATGACGTAAGTTGGTGCGGCCGTAATATTGGCTTCGTATAGGGCGTGATGCAGCGCCTGCTTATGCGCTTCCCGGTAGGTGCCGTTCTCCAGCGCCTCGCGGTACTCTGGGCCATTCAAGCCGAGTTCCTCGGCTAGCTCTGTCAGCACGCTGATATCGCCGATATCTAGGCCATCTAAGAAAAAAGCTTTATACATCCTCGAATTATAGGCTTCGCCGATGCCCGCTCTCTTCGCGAATTGATAGCCTTCAAAAGCCAGATGCGTATATGGCTGCGGAGAGAGAGCGGGCATCCGCATCGGAATGCCGAGCTGTTCTGCAATCGGATAGACCTTTTCCCTCCAACTGGTTTGCATATAGCCGGCCTCGGGACGGAGGGTTGGTGTCGGATAGGGCCGAAGCTCGAATGGCAGATGCTCGATCGTTACGTCCCGTTCCGCCGCCGCTGCTTTCAGCTCGCCATCCGCGAGCAAGCAGAACGGACACACGTAATCAGAGTACACTTTGATCGTTAACGGCATGGCCGGCGCTCCTTTCGATAGGGGAATGCTTGCGTCTCCAAGAGCTGAAACCGGAGCCGGACGACAGGGAATCTTTGAATTGCCAAGCCTGCTCGAGCACGATGGATGCCAGCACACCGACAACCAGTCCATTGTTCAAAATCGGCTTCAGCACATCCGGCAGTACAGCAAGGCTTGCCGCAGGAATGAACATGCTGCCGACTCCGGCGAACAACGAAAACGCCACAATGGTCAGCTTCTTCTCATTCTGCAGAACCGCGCCAAGCTCTTTCAGTCCGGCGGACAGCAGGTGGGCAAATGAATAAAAGATGACGGCGAACGCTACGGGCACAGGCACGGACGCAAGCGCCGCGGTTAGAAACGGAAAAAAACCGGCAATGATCAACAGAAGGCAGCCGATAATAAAAGGCAGTCTCTTAGTCATGCGTGTAGATGCGACAAAACCGGCAGTATGAGAGTTGGATACGCAGCCTACCGCGGAGAAGGCTCCGGACAGCATCTGGTTAATGCCCATCACGATACCGGACCGGCGATAGCGGTCCACGGGTTCGATTCCAATCGTTTTTTCCATAACAACGATAGCTGCAATCATGTTAATAAGCAGCGGAAGCGTGATGACCAGCGTCGTGAGCGTAATGCCGGAGTCGAACAGCGGCGCGCCCCAAGCGAATAATTGGGGAATGAGAACAGCCGAGTCCGGCAGCTTGGGCAATGCAGGAATCTGGCCAAGGAGCAGGAATAGGCCATAGCCCGCCGCGATCCCGATCAGAGCGGAATAGTTACGCAGCCAGGCCGTCTTGCTTCGGCCGCATAGAAAAGTAAGAAGAAGGGTCGCTATGGCGGGAACCGCAATGCTCGCATGGATGTAAGGGTCCTTATAGCCGACGCCAAGAATACCCTTCACGATAGGAGAACTGAACTGGAAGATGAGCAGCAGCAAATACGTGCCGGTAACGACCGGAGTGAACAGCTTTTTTAGATGACGGATAATATGAAAAAAGCTCAACAGCAGGATGACTACCCCGCCCAGCAGCAGACCCATCTCCATTTGACGAAGCAGCTCGGCGCCGGATGACCCCGGCGTAAGGTTTGCGGCAAGGAGAATGAAGACGCCCCACCATACGCCGGCAGGGCCCTCCAGAATCGGCAGCTTATGACCGAGCGTTACTTGCAGCAGGGAGGATACGCCGATGACGGTCAGCGTTCTTTGTAAGAGACTGATCGTCTCAGCATCCGACAGCTGAAAGGCTGCCGCCACGACGATAGGCGCCACGAGGCCACCCGTCAGAAGAAAGAATGCCCATTGAAGCGAATCAAGCAGCGTTCTCACGAGCGGTTAGCCCCTTTGATAATGCGATGATGAGCGGCGGACCTCATACACGGGCTTCCGTCTGCAGGGCGGATGCCAGATCAAGTACAAGCGTCTGAAGCGTCTGAACGCCGCTTTCGTCGACATAGATGCCATGCTCATCGATGTGGCCCGGATCGGCTACAAATTGAGCGGGCAGCACGTTGGCCTGAAGTCCGCGCAGAACGAGACGGAGATTGTTCAGTGCGTTAATCCCGCCTTTGCCGCCTCCAGCCGCAGCAGCAATGGCAACTGGCTTGCCCTTGAAATAATCGCTGTTCAAAAAGTCCAGCGCGTTCTTCAGTGCACCGCTGATGCCGTTATGATATTCGGGCGTCACGATGAAAAAAGCGTCGGCCTCCTGAGCCAGCTTCTGAAGCTGAGCGACGGTATCCAGCTCCTGCTGAGCCGGATCTCCGTTGAATAGCGGCAGTACATGACGGTGAAGATCGAGCAGCTGGGAGTTGCCTTGCTTATCCCTCAGCAAGCGGTACACGACATTGATAACGGCCTTGGTGTTGGCTCCGGCACGAGGGCTTCCGCTAATGAACAAAACATTTTTACTCATGGGTCACACGCTCCATATCTTGATTTATGATGTTAAAACCACCTATTCCGGGTTTGTTAGTATTATAACGAGCGAATGAAAAAAACTTCCAATACCAATTTCATAATAGGTTTTATAGACCGGAAATTATGAACATATTGCTTGAAAACTATTATTTATATTTTTGGTTGACAGGGTAAAAATTTCCATCTATGATAGGTTACAATTCAAATTGGAATAGGAGGAATTACATGGCTGAACTACGATTGTCTGGCGGTTTGGGGCCGCACAAGGAGGCACAATTACGTCCTTTTCTGGAGGAGCAAGGCGTCTATTATGAAAGATGGGAGGAGAATCTCACCCCTTCATCGTATGAGAGCCGACTGCTGTTGTCGGATGAGGAAAAGGCTGAGCTGCTCCGTATCTATGAACCCTCGATTGTGGATTTCGCAGAGCGGAAAGGCTACAAGCAATGGGATATTGTGATCTTGTCGGAACAGACTCCCGATATGCTGCAGAAATTCGGCTCGCTTCATTATCATCTGGACGATGAAGTGCGAATTGTGCTTGGAGGAGCGGGTGTATTTACGATTAAAGGTCAGGGGGACACCGGTTATTTCGAATTGACGGCATTGCCCGGCGATGTTGTTGTGGTGCCTGCCCGCAGGCCGCATGCCTTCCGCTTGTCAGAGCAGCCGCAGTTTATTGTTGTCCGGTTGTTTGAAGGGGAGGCCTCCTCGGTCACTTATCAGGTAGAGGATTCGACATTTGCTGTCAATTAAAGTCGGAACGATAGCTTTCAAATAATACAATTGATTGGATAAGTAATATTGGACGGCTGAGTAGAGGGAGAGTACAGTCTAAATTGTAAAACATTCCAAAATAATAAATTACTAACAATTTGTAAAATCATAGATTGGAAAGGGGAGATGCAGGCCGGATTCATGGTTTGAAATGAATAAAGATATAGGGAGTGGTTAGAATGTGCCGAATATTTGGATATATCGGTCATGATGATGTCGATCCCGGGCGATTGAAGGCTGTCTCCGATCAACAGTTGGCAGGCGGACCCGATCAGCAATCGGTATGGGCAGAGAGAAACTGGGCAATCGGCAATAACCGGCTTGCGATCGTCGGACTTGATGGCGGCGAGCAGCCTTACAGTCTTGGCGATTCGATACGCATCGTATTGAATGGCGAAATCTATAATCATCGGGAGCTCCGAAGCAAGCTGGAGGCTAAAGGCTATACGTTCACGGATCATTGCGACGGTTCGATCTTGCCTGCTTTATATGCGGAATACGGGCAGGACTTTGTCCGTTATCTGGACGGTATGTTCGCAATTGCGGTCATCGATTTACGGGAGGGGGTTGTGCTCACCCTGGCAACGGATCCTTCTGGCATTAAATCCCTGTATTACTATTGGGATGAACGGAATAAAACGCTTTATTTCTCGTCTGAGCTGCCATCCTTGCTGGCATTCGGCAGTGTGCCTTCGAGCTTATGGCTGCCGGGGGTCGACTTTTATCTGACGACGAAGGTGGTATTCGGAGAACGGACGCTGTTCGATGGTGTCTATGCGCTTCCGCCATCATCGCTGCTGCAAGCAAGATTAGGCGAACGGCCGGCCCTTCGCCGCTGGAAGACGCTGCTCGTATCGGAGCCTCTTGGCGGAGACTTTCATTCTGCCGCTTCATCGCTTCGAGGGCAGTTGGACCGCGAAGTGCAGGCGCTGCTGCTTGCGGACGTTCCGGTCTCTTCGATTAACAGCGGGGGATTGGATTCCAGTCTTATAACCGCACTGGCAAGCCAAAGACAGGCGGGTATTCATTCCTTTAATTTATCTTACGTTGGTGATTGGCCGCTGGATGAGAAAATCTACGCCAGACAAGTCTCCGAACGGTACGGAACGACGCATCATGAGGTTCTGGTCGATCCACGGGACTTTGAAAAGCTGCTGCCGCTTGTGGCAGAGCGGCTGGGGCAGCCGAATGCCGATCCGATTACGCTGAGCAGCTACGCTTTGTTCGAAGCGATTCATCAAGCCGGCTTCAAGGTGACGATTTCCGGTGACGGAGCCGACGAAATGTTCGCCGGATACGACCGCTTCCTGGAGGCTTCCGAAGCGACGGATAATTGGATCAAACCTTACGTCGCCTCGCTTGGCGTTGCTTCGCCGGAATTGCGCAAGGAGCTGTACAGTGATGATTACCGCGCTTTTATTCATGACAACGGTTCGATCGGGGACCAAATTTCGGACAGCCTCCGAACCGCTCATCACCGGAAGGGCAGACTGGATGCCATCTTGGATTTCGAGCGGGAGTACCGGCTGCCTTCCTATCACTTAAGACGCGTCGATCATCTCAGTATGGCGCATTCTGTTGAAGTGCGGGTGCCTTATTGCCAGCCGCGTATTCTGGATTTGGCGGGCAAACTGCCTGTGGACTGGCGTATTGGGGAAGGGAAAGTGAAACGCTTGCTGTACCGGGCGGCGGAAGGACAACTGCCGGATGCGATTCTGAACCGGAAAAAGCAGCCGTTCACGCTGCCGATCGACGCTATGATGCGAAAGGGGCTTCCTCTCTATGAGGCGGTGGAGCGAGTACTCGATCGGGACACGCTTCGCAGACATAATCTGTTCAGCCCGGCAGCGGTAGAGAAGCTGCTGCACAAGCAGGCGACACAGCCTGACGGCAAGACGGCATTGACGCTGTGGTCGCTCGTTATTTTTCAGCTATGGATCAGTCAGTATCAAGTTCAAATTGGTTCTTCCAAGCAATATCAATTTGAGGGGTGATTCATATGCAAACGTATTTGGCGCATGCCGAAGGGAGTGTGTCATCCTCCATCATTATTGATGGAACGGAGCTGCCTGCTTCGCCTGACGCTATTATTCCGATCTTAGAAGGCATTAACGACAATCTGGATCATGAGGAAAGGCCTTATGGCCTGATTTCTAAGTATGTCGTCATTCGTCCGTCCAAGCATCCGATGTACGATTTGAACTATTTGTTCTTCCAACTGGTTCCGGGCAATCCTGTAACCTTTGATTATTCGGGAAGCTGCGGTCATTCCATTCTGGCTGCAATACAGGTCGCGATGAAATGGGGCTGGCTGCCGAGTGCAAGCCCGGGATTGCGTGTCCGTGTCTTTGTGGAAAATGTCGGAGACTCGCTCGTCTGCGAGGTCGACCATGCGGTTCGATCCGGCATGAATTGCACGGCGCATTTCATTGTGGACGGCCAGACGCCGCTGTCGAGTCTGCTGCCATCTGGGGCACTGACAAACCGGCTTTACACGGAATACGGCGATTATGAGGTATCCATCGTATCCTCCGGCAATCCGTATGTGTTTGTAAATGCCGCAGAGCTCGATATTCATTCGGAGCAGGGATTGTTTGAAGCGGGAGCGGAAACGCTGGGGCGGCTGAATGCCATCCGCAGGGCGGCTGCGTCACTGCTTGGCTGGAACCCGGATGGCGTGTTTCCGAAGGTAGCGGCCATTGCCAGCTATGAACCGGAGGAGATCGCGTTCAGAGGCGTATCGATTCCGTCCTGGCATCCAACGATTGCGTTGACCGGAGCTGCCTGCATTGGTGCAGCCGCGGCCATTGAAGGCACCGTCGTTCATCGGCTGGTTCAGGATACGTTGTCTGCGGGTTACCGTCTGCGGGTGAACACGAAAGGCGGAAGCACTTATATCTCAACGGCGACAACCGGAGGCAAGCTATCGGACTATTTGCTGTACAGCAGCATTTCCGAGAAAAACGTGCGCTTGCTCGGCGCGTTGCCTTTTAAGAAAGGAGCAACTTACGAATGGGAGTGGCAACGCAAGGTATACGCATAGATTCGTTATTGGAGGAGTTGGATCGTTACGCCGTATTGGCCGACGATACAGGCCGCACGCAGCAAGGTTCGCTTGATGCGCTCAAGGCATCGGGTTTGCTAGGCAGCCTTGTGCCGCTGGAATATGGCGGTCTCGGTTATGATTCTTTATTTGCAGGCAGGCTGATCGCCTCGATTGCAGAAGTTGATCCTTCAATCGCCATTATCGTCTTTCAGCATTTCTCGGTCGTCTCCCGGATATTGGAGTGGGGCAGTCTGAAGCAGCGAACGGATTATTTGCCAAAGCTTGCGAACGGACAATGGCTGGCCGCATCCGCATGGTCGGAGACAGGTGCTGGCGCAAATAAACAGAATATTTCGACAGTTGCAGATCGGACAGTGGATGGCGACTGGGTTATCGGAGGTGTGAAGTCGTTTACGACTGGATCCGGATTGGCAGATTTATATCTGGTGCTTGTTCAGACGGGGACGGGTGATCCCGGTTCGCTGTATGGCAATTCGGGGCAATCATTTTTTCTGATTGAGACAACACAGGGGATTACCGCTGATGCGGATACGAATTTGTCCGGGATGCGGGGCTCCTCGACCGGATTTATTAATCTGCATCAATGCGAAGTGGCAAACGAGCAGCTTATAGGTCCGCTAGGCGGAGCGCCTCGCGTCATTAACGGCATTCGCGAGTGCGGGCTGACATTGGGCTCGGTGTCGCTGGGTATTAGCGAGGCGGCGTATAAGCTGGCGCTGGCGCAAGTGCTGAACCGGGGGCAGCAAAGCAATCCGGTACTGCAGACGGCGTTGTCTGAGCTGCATATGCAGCTTGAAGCGGTTCGGGCGCTGGTAGAGAAGGTAGCGGCGAAGGAGGGGGGCGACCAGCTCAGTCAGATCGCCTACCAGTCCAAAATCTTTGCTTCGGAATCCAGTGAAAAAATCGTCCGCGAAGCTCAGCAAATCATCGGCGGATCAGGCTATGTGCGCGGCAAAAAAATCGAGCGTCTGCTGCGCGACGCAAGAGCTGTCTCGCTGATGGGGCCCGTGAACCGGCTGGCGCGGGAAATTATCGGAAGGGAGCTGATCTCATGAGCGGGGCAACCTTCGACCTTGTGGTCGAGAACGCCCGTATCGTGTACCGGGACCGCATCCTGACCGGAAAGATCGGTATCCGGGACGGGAAGATCGCCAAGCTGCTGCGCCAGGACGAAGAAGCGGCAGCGGATCGCACGATCGATGCGGAAGGGCGGTATGTACTTCCAGGTCTTATCGATTCGCATGTTCACTTCCGGACGCCGGGTTATGAGCATAAGGAGAATTGGCACTCCGCTTCAAAGGCAGCCGCAGCGGGTGGTATAACGACGGTACTGGACATGCCCAATACGAATCCGTACACCGATACGGCAGATCGGCTGCGGCAAAAGTCAGCTCTCGTGCAGGGTCAATCTTATGTCGATTACGGCTTTCATATCGGAGTCGTACCGGGCAAGGCGGAGGCGCTTCAGAAGCTGAAACGCGGAGAAGCGGCGAGTATTAAGCTGTTTCTTACGGGCCACCGCACGGCTAAGCACATTATTGATGACGAGGCGGAGCTCGACTATATTTTCCGGCTGGCCGCGGACAAGGCAATCCCGCTGACACTGCATGCGGAGGACGATTTTGTCCTCCGGTTATTCCGCCAATCGAGCGGTGAGCCTTCCAACTTAACGGAATATGAATCGGTGTATCCGCGCATCGGAGCAATTACGGCTGTAGCGCGAGCACTTCGATTCGTCCGCAAGTATGGCACAGCCGTTCATGTGCTGCATGTATCGTCAGCCGAGGAAGCGGAGCTGCTGGATGCTGCGGCAGAGGCGGGGTATCCCGTTACGTACGAGACGACTGCGCATCAATTATGGTTCGATCATGCAAGTGCGCTGGAGCTCGGGACGAAGGCCAAGCTTAGTCCTGCTATTCGTGAGCCGCGTGACCGGGATCGGCTCTGGCAGTCGATTGCACGCGGCACGCTCACGTCAGTCGGCAGCGATCACGCGCCGCATTCCAAGGCGGAGAAAAGCTTTGATTTCCATGATGCGCCGCCTGGCTTGCCGGGCGTTCAGGAGCTGCTCCCCGTACTGTTGACGGGATTGAAACGGTATCTTCCCTCATTGACCAGAGAAGAGAGACTTCTAACTGTAGCAAAATTGCTTGCTGCAGGGCCAGCGGCTCGCTTTGGACTTGATCAACAGAAGGGGAGCATCGAAGTCGGGTTGGATGCGGATCTTCTGATAGTCGACGACGAGAAGAAGTGGACATTTACCGAAGCTCATGTACGGTCGGGCAGCGGCTGGTCGGCTTATGAAGGGGTTGAACTCGAAGGGGAAGCGCTAGTGACCATTGTAAGGGGACAAGTGGTCTATGACCATGGGCAGTTTGGCGAGGAAATCGGTCAGCCTGTCTCCCTCCGGCGGGAGACGCCGGATGTCTTCGCAAGAACAGCGGGCAGTCCCTACGGCGTATTGGTCTAAACCAAACAGAATAGCCGAGCGGCAGGCGGGTATATCTCGCCTGCCTTTCGATATAAACCTTTCTAGAGGAGGAATAACAATGACAATTGCAGCAAACGCATTAACATCTGGAGCGGTAATTAGATGGTCCGAATTGAACTGGGAGGACCGGGGCGATCTGCTGGTCGCCATTCCAGTAAATGAAGAGAAAGGAGCGGTGCTGGTCAAAGGGCTGGTCGTCCGTATTAAACCCGGAGGCACTTGGAGCAGCTGTGAGAAAGGAAAAGCTCAAGAAGTGGTAGGCGTGATATGGAAAGGAAAGGGCAGTGCCCGCGTCGGGGACGCAACGAGCGCGCTGGAGGCTTCTTCCGCACTCTATGCGCCATCTGGCTCCGATTATGAAGTAAAGGCCGATCTAGGGGAGGAAGTGACACTGTACATCTGGCAGACCGTATTGCCGGAAGGTGCGCCTACCGCGTCCAAGCCAAGACTGTTCAACCATTTGTACAATGACGAAACCCAGCTCAAAGGCTTTACGGGCAATGATCCGTCGCAAACGATTGAAAATCCGGCCAATATGAACTTCCTGTTCTGGCCAGGCACCGGCAGCGCCAGACTGTCTCTGCATTGCGGTATACAGGAGCCCGGACAAAGCTTTGCCGTTCATCAGCATCCGCATTCCAGCGAGCTGTTCATCGGTGTGGAAGGTAAAGGGGAAATTCACTTGAACGGAGAATGGCTGCCGTTCGAAGCAGGCGATCTGCTCTATGTGCCGCAGGGCATTTTCCACGGCACACGGAATCTGTACACCGGTGAAGGAGCGGCCAGATTCGTGACAACAGGCGGGCCGACGCCGTTTGACGCCAGCTTCTATACCTTCGCTGGCGTATCTCCGGAAGTTGTAGATCCCGCATAAGAATAATGAAGCAAAAGAAAAAGTTCACTGCTGCCTATTGGCAACGGTGAACTTTTTCTTTTATACCGTTAAGTTAAGGAATGGTGACCAGTTCCGGGGCAACGGCTTTCAAATAGGAGGTGTCGATGAAGGAGTTGAAGTCCGGTACTTCTTTGATTTTTTCGTTATCCAGCAAAAATTTGGAGATGCTCTCAAGTGCAGTGACCAGCTCTGGCGTCAGATTAAGCGCGTAATGGTTGAGTGCAATTAAGGTTTTGATGTCTGCTGCATCTTGTCCCAGCGTCTTGCCAATATGTGCGGCTGCCGCATCCGGATTCGCTTCAATAAAGGCTACGGATTTGTTCAAAGCACGCAGTACCGCTTTTACGGTTTCCGGGTTTTTGGTTACAAAGTCGTTATGGCCAATCAGAATGGAGTAGGAGTTAATGAGCTGCTGTGGTCCTTCCTCGCCGGGAACATGCGATTCTTTACCGGTCAGGAGGGCAACGCCGCCTTTTTTGACACCGTTCAGAGCAACGGGCTGCCAAATGGAGAAGGCGTCAATATTGCCTGCCTGGAAAGCGGGCAGCAATTCAGTTGGTCCGATCTTGAATGACTCGATCGATTTCAGATCAAGACCGTATTTCTCTACGATGCGCAGGAAGAAGGCTTCAGAGACCGTTCCTGGTACAAAGGCGATTTTCTTCCCGTTCAAATCGGCAGGCGTTTTGATTTTATCAGGATTGACGACTAAGGTTTGTACGCCGGATATATCCGCCTGCTGGGCGATAATTTCGATCGGCAGGCCCGATGCTTTGGCAATAATCGGCGGAATGTCGCCGGAGGAGCCAAGCTGGATGCTCTTCGAGCCTAAAGCAGCGATGACGTCAGGGCCGGCAGCGAACAGCTCGGTTTTGACCTCCAGACCTTCTTCTTTAAAGTAACCTTCTTCATTCGCAATGACGATGAGCGGTGATAGCTGCGTATCGCGGGCCGTACCGATGGAGATGTTGGTCGTTTCAAGAGCAGGCTTAGGCGGCTCCGAAGGTTCTGGTGCGGCTGCTGATTTTGCTTCCGCAGTAGGGGCAGGCGAGGCAGTTGGCGATGGGGAGGAATCCTTCTTTCCGCTTCCGCCCCCGCAAGCCGCGAGCAGCAGGGTTAGTGCAATGAATACTAGAATAAGGAGCGAAGAATGCGATTTACGATTGATAGTCATAGCGATAGCCTCCAAAAAATGATTTATTTCCAGCGCAGCAGAATTTTCTCCAGCGTGGTAAGCACTAAATTGATGAAGTAACCGATGATGCCGATCGTGATCATGCCGACAAGCACCTGATCGGTTTTGAACATATATCGCCCTTCCTGAATGAGGAAGCCGAGACCTTCGTTCGCAGCGATTAGCTCGGAGCCGACTAGGCAAATAAAAGCCATACCCATTCCTGATCGGATGCCGATCATCATGTTCGGGATGGCGGCGCGAAGCGTGACGTGGCAGAAAATATGGATCTTGCGGGCGCCAAGCGATTGCGCGGCCCGAATATGTACGGGATCAACCTGACTGATTCCTCCCGTAATGTTAAGGAGGAGGGGGAAGAAGGCGCCGTAAATAATGATAGATATTTTCGACCATTCATCGATTCCGAGCCACAGGATGGCTAGAGATATGAAAGCGAGCGGCGGTATCGGCCGAAGCAGCTCAAGGACGGGGTTTATTGCATCCCGAAGTAAACGGGAGGAGCCTAGCATCAGTCCAAGCGGAAGCGCAATGGCAAAGGCGACGAAAAATCCCGAGAAGACACGCCTCAAGCTGGATATCGCGTGATGAATAAGCGAGCCGTCCTGAAGCATATGCGTCATGGTTTGCAGCGTCGCTAGCGGACTGGGCAGTTGGGCAGGGACCACGTAGCCGAGGCCGGTTATGAGCCCCCAAACTAGCAATAGTATAGAAAGACCTGATAGCTTGATTAATAAACGCGTCCACGCCTTGCCCTGTGAGGGCCGAGAGCGCTTTTTCGAGGACGAGAGAACCTCCTTATGCTGTAATGATGGAAAGGTGTTCTCCATAAGGGTTGTCTCCTTCTCGTAAAGTTTCGCTAATTTGCGCTTGATACTGAAGCAGCTTCTCGTCATGACGGTTCCGCAATCTTGGCAGGTCAATTCGCAGGTCGAGTGCGATACGTGCAGGGTTCGGCTGCAGGACGATGACGCGATCGGCCAAATAGACAGCTTCCTGTATGCTATGGGTGACAAACAGGCAGGTTTTTCGCTGCTGTTCCCATAGTCCCAGCAATTCCGTCTGCAGCTTCTCCCGGGTCTGCTCGTCAAGCGCAGCAAACGGCTCATCCATTAACAGCATGCCTGGCTCATTGGCGAGCACTCTTGCTAGGCCTGCGCGCTGCTTCATGCCTCCAGACAGCTTGCCGGGGTAATGCTTTTCGAAGCCGGAGAGTCCTACCATTTCAATATAATGCCGGACTCGTTCTTGGCGTTCTGCTGGCGGAACGCCATTCACCCGCAGACCGAACTCTACGTTTTGCTCGACGGTGAACCAGGGGAACAGAGCGTATTCCTGAAAAACGACCCCGCGTTCCTTGCCAGGCTTCTCAATACGTGCACCGTTGAAATAAATATTGCCTTCATAGGGCTGAAAACCAGCCACGCAATTCAGAAGCGTCGTCTTTCCGCAGCCGCTTGGCCCAAGAAGACATATAAATTGCCCGGCTTCGACAGAAAGCTGCAGACGGTTCAAGACAACCCGATCCTCGGATTGTCCGGGACTTCTAAAGGCAACGGTGACGCCGTCAATCGACAAAATCGGAGCCAGCTCATGCAACGTTAGATCTACTCCTTTCTTTTGAATTCATACTATTCCAATGAGATAGGTTATATATTGCTACTAATGTACCAGTGATGAATGTTGCAATCCAATACCAAATTGGCTATATAACTTATAGCTTGCATGCAATGCATAGAGTTGAATTTAGAGCTCTAATCCACATTGCAAGAATGATTTATGACTGCTAGTACTATATTAATTATGGTATCTATTGTAAGATGGACAACAAAGTATTCAGGAGAGAGGGATAGGAATGTGGGATCGTAAAGAATTGAAACAAAGAGCCAAACAGGTGCTGCGGACATCGTATTGGAAGGCATTTTTAGTCGGTATTATACTGACAGTTGTCAGCGGAGGCATCAGTCCTCCGAGCTTTAATTTTAACTTCGGATCATCAGGCTCTACCCGTGATTTCGAATGGAGTGGCGGGGATATAGACTGGGGGATATTCGGGCCGATTCTTGCTTTTATCATTGTCATTTTTATCGTTATCTTTTTGTTTGCAATTGCTTTTCGGATCTTCCTCGGTTTTCCGTTTGAGGCAGGTGCAATGCGTTATTTCAAGGGCTCTGCAGAGCAAGAAGTGAATCTTAATCATTTGATGTATGCATTCAACAAATTCAGATATTTGGATATTGTAAAAACGATGCTCTGGCGTGCTTTTCTGACCTTCTTATGGTCATTGCTCCTCGTTATTCCGGGTATCATCAAATCCTACTCCTACAGCCAGGTGCCGTTTATATTGGCCGACAACCCTAACATTGGCTATCGCCGTGCGGTAGA
The DNA here is from genome assembly GCF_014641555.1 of Paenibacillus radicis (ex Gao et al. 2016). GTDB lineage: Bacteria > Bacillota > Bacilli > Paenibacillales > Paenibacillaceae > Pristimantibacillus > Pristimantibacillus radicis. The sequence continues at coordinate 267,542 of NZ_BMHY01000003.1, read as the reverse complement.
TTTAAGCAGGCAGATGACTAGGGGGCATAAATTTAATATTTTTGTAATTGATTTAAGCTTTTTAGGCTGGATTTTACTTGGTACGCTTGCGCTATTCGTTGGCGTCCTGTTTGTACTTCCTTATATTAATGCCACAAAGGCGGAGCTTTATCTGGCTTTACGCCAAGAGGCGCTGGATAAAGGTTTCACAAATGAAGAGGAATTGAGATTGAATCAGACGCCTGTTTTTTAAGTAGTATTAGAGTTTACATTTTACCTATGCGTTGGTGAGCAAAGACTGAGGAAGGGCGCATTGGCGCTGCAGGTCTTGCTCACTGATTGCGGGGGAGAGAAGACAAACCATTGCGGAAAACAATCATAATAGCAGCTATTTTTATAGCGGTATCTGTTCTTACTGCAGTACTACTTTTAAATACAAGTGAAAACAAAGTGAAAGCAACGATATTCGAAAGTGACCAGGAATTGAACGTAACCGTTATGAATTGGAAAGCTAAATTAAATGAAAAAAAAGGAATACATCTGCTCTACGAAAAATATAGCGAAACAAGATATGAGTATTGGTTATTCTTCAATCAGAATGATAATAAGAACTTATATCAAAAATTTAAAATGGATGTTGTCGAGGATAATGGGGTTGTGAAAATCCGCATTAATGACGTCAACGCCAATAATGATAATGAAGTGAAGCATAGCTTTGCTGCGAATTTTCTAATCAGTAATGAACCAAGCTCCATAGAGGTTTATTACAATGGAGAACAACAAAGCTTTGAAATGACAAACATAAAGACGGGTGATCAGCAAATTCATACTAAATTTGATGGCAAATTTCTTAAGCTCAGTAAACCGGTTATCGTAGATGGAAGAAAGCGACTTTTGCCAATGAAGGATACGTTAGAGCAGATGGGCTGGGAGTTCGAAATGTCATCTGGCAAAATAACGATTACCTATCACACGCCGAACTCTAGTTTAAGCCACTATTTGCAACTACAGGAAGAGCCAAATCTTCGGATCGTGGACGGCATCTTATATGTACATATGTATTATTTAGGGACAATCACCAATACGGAAGTGGCATGGGATGAAGATGCCCATACGATTAACATTTCTACAGAAGAGATAGATGATAATGATGAGGATTGGAACGTATTCGACGAGGATGAATCAGAGCTGTCAGATAAAGAGAGTGTAAGGGTAAATTACGGGAAGTACGGGCGGTCTGCGACGCTGCAAGCGTTAAGTAAGCTATATCAGGAGCTCGAGCAAGAAGGCAATAGTGCCGACGATGTACTTGGTTTCTATCCTATGGATGGACATAGCGGTTATTTCAATACGCCAATGGATGTCGTTGCATTCGGCTCGACGGGGATGGACGGGGCACATTACGGATTTTTGACCGATTTCGGAATGGTTGCAGATCTAGAGGAGGCGCCAATCGTATTGGTATCCCCTATGGATTTTGACCAGCCTGCTGTAGTCGTTGCGAATAACATCCGGGAATTTATCCGTATTGTCATGATCGATTCCAGTTTGCTTTATATGGGGTATCAGAATGAGCAAGATTATCTTGAACAAAACGCTGCACCCGAATATGAAAGCACACAAGAAGACTTAGAGAACGGTCGGATAGTACGGGAAAGGCTAGAGGAAAGGCTGCATCCGCCGGTCATTCAAGATCCATATACGTACTCAGAGAAAGTGCGAGCCGAACGAATGAAGCAAATCATCGTTCCGACACAAGATGAACTGGGGATATTGAATGAGCATCCAAAGGATGCAGGACGGCAGCATATAACAATTGTGCTTGACGAGGATATTGGCAAGAGAGAATTGGAGACATTTTTGAGCAATGCTACATATGCGTCAAAGCTTGCGCTATTCCGAGACTATCATTTAAACCTCGAACGATTCGTTTACAATGAAGCAGGTATTGATAAAGCCATATTAAGCGAAATGAAAAGCTTGGGTTTGCAGGATGAGATCGCAAGGATCAAGGCGAATCGTCCGTGAGATAAATAGCAAGGGATATCGATTCAATTGCATAGCAAAAAATTACACGAAGCAAAGCCCGGATCAAATAAGATCCGGGCTTTTTCTTTTGTTTACCATCGGGCTTGCGAACAAACAATAGGTAATAGCGCCGAAATTCTAAGTATTTAATGGTATATACGTGTTACATATAGTGACTCTTCGAGTGAATTAGTTGCGAATTTTAGATGATTGTGTTGAATAATAGGATTTTAATGCGCTTACAAACTGATAAAATAAAGTTACATTCAGATGAGGGGTGAAGGGGTTATGAAAAAGTGGTTGAGTACGTTAATAATGCTTACAATATTGGTGGCTGTACTAGCGGCATGTGGCGGTGGCAAATCGAACACATCAGGCAGCTCGAATAAACTGGTCATTTATACACCGAACAGCGAAGCAATGATCAATGCTCTTATTCCGTCCTTCGAGAAACAGACAGGTATTACGGTAGAACTGGTATCGGCGGGAAGCGGCGAGCTGATCAAGCGGATCCAGTCTGAAAAATCGAATCCTTATGCTGACGTCATGTTCGGTGGAGCTTTCGCACTGTTTCACGATAACGCAGATTTGTTCGAAAAGTACGTATCTCCCAACGATAAAGATTTGATGGAGGGACATTCCAATACAACAGGCTTTATGACTCCGTATGTATCGGATGGCAGCGTCTTGCTGGTAAACACCAATCTGGCGGGTGACATTCAAATTAACGGCTATGAGGATCTGCTTAATCCGGCGCTGAAAGGCAAGATCGCAATGGCGGACCCTGCGAACTCCAGTTCGGCATTCGCGCAACTGACGAACATGCTGAAAGCGATGGGCGGAGACTACACATCCGATGCAGGCTGGGATTATGTTGCCAAGCTGCTTGAGAATTTGGATGGTAAAATCGCAGGCGGCTCCAGCAAAGCGCATAAGAGCGTTGCCGACGGCGAATATGTCGTGGCATTGACCTACGAAGATCCGGCAGTTAGTTATGTGAAGGACGGCGCTCCAGTGAAGGTTGTGTATCCGAAGGAAGGCGCAGTATTCCTGGATGCCGTTGCGGGAATCGTTAAAGGCTCCAAAAACCAGGAAAATGCAAAAAAATTCATCGACTTCCTGATCTCCAAAGAAGGCCAAGATGCGTTAGGACAGGAAACGACGAATCGTCCGCTCCGCACTGACGCTGCAATTGGAGACTTCATGACACCTATCGATAAAATTAATGTGATTCAAGAAGATGTAGCTTACGTAGCGGCAAATAAACCGTCCATCGTAGAGCGTTACACGGACCTGTTCACAAAAATCGCGAAATAATAATGAGAATGATCGATCAATCAGAAAGCGGGTGTACATCATGAGCGTTGCGATATCCTTCCAAGAAATCGTGAAAAAATATGGCGACACTACTGTTATTCCCGAGCTTTCCTTGGATATTCAGAAGGGTGAGTTTTTCACCCTTCTGGGTCCTTCGGGCTGCGGGAAAACGACGTTGCTTCGTATGGTGGCAGGTTTTAACAGCATAGAAGGCGGAGCTCTTGCCTTTAATGAGAAAGTAATGAATGACGTCCCGCCAGGGAAGCGGAACATCGGCATGGTGTTTCAAAACTATGCGATCTTTCCTCATCTGAACGTATCGGAGAACGTTGCGTTCGGGCTGCAAAACCGCAAGGTTAGCAAATTGGATCAGCAGCGGAGAGTCAGCGATATTTTAAATACGGTCAAGATCGATATATACAAAGACAGAATGCCCAAAAATCTATCGGGCGGACAGCAGCAGCGTGTGGCGCTTGCAAGGGCTATCGTCATCAATCCGGACGTGCTGCTGATGGACGAACCGCTCTCCAATCTGGACGCGCAGCTCCGCGTGGATATGCGGAATGCGATTAAGTCCATTCAACGTGAAGTGGGAATTACGACGGTCTATGTAACGCATGATCAGGAAGAAGCGATGGCCGTATCGGATCGTATTGCGGTTATGAAATTAGGCGTTATTCAGCAGGTTGGCACACCGCGGGATATTTATCAGCGTCCTGCCAATTTATTCGTTGCTACCTTCATCGGAAGAACGAATGTCATCGACGCCAAGCTGGAGATCGGAGCGGAGGGCGCAGCCTCCGTAGTGGTCGGTCGCGACTATTCGCTGCCGATGCAGGCGCTGCAAGGGCAAGCGAAGCCTGGAGAATCGGTTGCCGTCCGAATTTCAGTCAGACCAGAGGAGTTTGTACTGTCTGAGGATGGCAAGGGGCTGGCGGGCAAAGTCGTTAATAACGTCTTCTTGGGCTTGAATACACATCTTGTCGTACAGCTCGACAACGGGCAGGAAGTCGAGATTATTCAGCAATCGGCCGCTAATGATGTGATTAATATCGGGCAGACCGTACGTCTGGCTATCCTTTCGGAAACCATTAATGTATATGACGAATCCGGAGAGCGTAATTTGAATCGGGGGACGGGGCTATGACCGGCCGCATGAAACGGTGGGACATCTGGTCGCTGATTACATTTATTATTTTTGCAGGGTATATGATCTTTCTGGCATTGCCATTATTCATGCTGTTAATCAAAAGCTTTTTTGACGGTACAACAGGCGATTTTTCCTTGGCTTATTTCACTAAATTTTTTAGCAAAGCCTACTATATGAACGCCGTTTGGAACAGTATAAAGGTAACGGTAAGCGTCACGGTGCTTTCCATGCTGGTGGCGGGACCGCTTGCCTATATGATGACCATTGCCAAAATCAAGGGCAGCGGAACGGTGCGCATTCTCATATTGATCTCGTCCATGTCAGCTCCGTTTATCGGAGCGTATGCCTGGATTTTGCTGCTCGGACGCAACGGTGTCATTACCAACTTCGTTTTTGACGTATTTGGATTCCGTATGCCTGATATTTATGGCTTCTCCGGTATTTTGCTTGTACTGACGCTGCAGTTGTCACCGCTAATTTTCATGTATGTATCGGGAGCATTGAAAAATGTCGATAACTCCCTTATGGAAGCTGCGGAAAGCATGAACTGCACCGGTCTTCGGAAAATGTGGAAGATTCTCGTACCATTGATTACGCCAACGCTGCTGGCAGGCGGTCTGCTCGTCTTTATGCGGGCATTCGCGGATTTCGGTACGCCGATGCTGATCGGTGAGGGCTTCCGTACAGTACCTGTATTGATTTTCAACGAGTTTATTAGCGAGGTTGGCGGCGACGATGGCTTTGCCGCGGCGATAAGCGTTATTGTCGTCCTGTTCGCCACTGCTGTATTCCTGCTGCAGAAGTTTGTTGCGAATCGCAAGTCTTACAGCATGAGCGCTCTGAATCCGATTGAGCCCAAGAAGCTGAAGGGTGCCGCTAATGTGGCGGCGCATGTGTACGTCTATCTGTTCACGATACTGGCGATGATGCCTCAAGCGTATGTAGCGTACACATCTTTCCAGAAAACGTCGGGTAAAATCTTCGTTGATGGTTACTCCTTGGACAGTTACCGGGCGGCTTTCGCCAAGGTGGGCGATTCCATCTATAACACCTTCATAATGGCTGGTATCACGATTGTCATCATTACGCTGGCTGCTGTACTGATCGCTTACGTTACGGTAAAGCGCAAAGGAGCTGTAGCCAATCTGCTGGATACCTTCACGATGCTGCCTTATATAGTACCGGGCTCCATCCTTGGTATCGCGCTATTGGTCACGTTCAATAAGCAGCCGTTTGTACTGAGCGGTACGGCCGTTATTCTAATCGCCGCATTTGTCATCCGGCGTTTGCCTTACACGATCCGATCCAGCGCAGCCGTCCTTCATCAGGTGAATGACAGTATCGAAGAGGCGGCGATCAGCCTCGGGGCTTCGACGATGAGGACCTTTTTCAAAATTACGGTTCCCATGATGATTTCCGGCGTCTTCGCTGGCGCGATCATTAGCTGGATCAGTATTATAACGGAATTGAGTACCTCCATTATTTTGTATACCGGGAACACCCGAACGATGACCGTTGCGGTATATACAGAGGTCGTACGCGGCAATTACGGCGTAGCGGCTGCCTTATCTACACTGCTGACGGCCATTACCGTCGTGTCCTTGCTGCTGTTCTTCAAGCTGTCGGGCAAAAAAGAAGTTACGATGTAAGTCCAGACCGGGCTCGCGCAAGCGGGTTCCGGCCTTTTGTCCATATGGCGAAACTAGGCTGTTTCACATTTCCGGAATGTCGGATAAGATAATAGGACACATGAAGGGGGAGACGGGATGGCTAAAGGGAGTTTCAAAGATTCGCTGCGCCGGATGTTCCTGTTTCATACCCTCGTACCGATATCGATTCTATTCGTATTGTTTCTATTGTTTATGATGATCAACTCAAGATTACTGCTAATCGGCCAGACCACGGATGCGGGCAAGAAAATCAAGACGGCTGTGGAGGAGGTTTATGCCTCCTATCTTGAGGAAATGAACGAGGCCGCTGAGCTGGGCACCGTTATTTCCTTCGTGGAATCGCGCCGCAACGGTCCGGAAGTGTTCGAACGGTTTTACGATTTTAACAACCGCCAGCGGGTAAAAAGTATTATGCATATCGTCGGTACGGACGGGAACATGCTTGCGTCCTCAGCCAATTATAGCTCCGATGCAACGGATCTTGCGGTACAGACCATTGCCCGGAGAATGTACCGGCAAGGCTTGTCTGCACTGGCCGAGACGAACCATCTTCGTTTCTCCCACGACCGTTATACGGCCTACACCTTCGCCAAAGAAATTCGGCATGGCGAGGCTATAGTCGGGTATTTGATCTACCAGCTGTACGAGGAAGACTTTCAGAAGCTGATCTTTGTACAAAATAATGAAATCGCTGTCGTAACCGATTCTTACCACAATATTATCGCTACGACTAACAACCTGACGCGCGGGCTGATGAACAAGTATAGCCTGGCGAGAGATTCGAAGGGATATGTGTGGATCGACAAAGGAAGATATTATAGCAAGGAAACCTACGTGCCTGCCTCCCAGTGGAAAATATATACGTTAAGCGCTGCACAATGGAATCATGCCGCTTATTTATCGCTGGCCGTATTCTTCATACTTGCGAGCCTGCTGTTATGGATATTAATCCGATATTCGGCCCGTATTATCTCTACTCGCCAGTCGCGCGCAATGGACAAGCTGACCTTTGCCGTCAGGGAGCTGCAGTCGGGCAATATGGAATCGTATGTCTATATCGGAACAGGTGACGAATTCGAGACGCTTGCGAATCAATACAATTTGATGCTGCGGCGGCTGAACGAACTGGTAGCGAAAAACGAGGAGCTTTCCGACTTGCGCAGGGTCATCGAAGTGAAGCATCTGCAGTCGCAATTCCATCCTCATTTTATTTTTAACGTGCTGGAGATGCTGCGGTATGCCATCGTCGTAGATGATAAGCTGGCCCAGGATATCGTATTGACGCTTTCCCGGCATCTGCGCTACAGCATTGGCAATGAACGGGATCAAGTCGTCCTTGGCAATGATCTTGAATATATCGCGGGATACATGAAGCTGCAGCAGATGAGATTCAAGGACAGGCTCCGCTACCAGGAGAAGGTCGGAGAAGCGGCTAAGGCTGCTTTGGTTCCGAGACTTATGCTGCAGCCTGTCATTGAGAATGCGATCAAGTATGGCTACCGCCAGCGCCAGTCGGTCGCCATTACCGTGGTTGGCTATGTGAAAGCTGCTGATCTGATAATTGAGGTCAAGGATGACGGCGGCGGAATGAGCATGGAGCGGCTGGAGGAAGTGCGCGCCATCATGCTTTCACAGGATAACCGTGCGCCTCATATCGGATTGCATAATCTGCATCGCAGGCTCGTCCTCATGTATGGAGACCGTTACGGCATTCATATGGACAGTGTTGAAGGGGAAGGGACGACGGTTACTTTTGTATTGCCTTACCTGAAGGAGGATGCGGATGTTCAAGGTGCTGCTGGTGGAAGATGAGGAGATGATACGCAAAGGACTGCGGTTCACCTTCGATTGGGTGGGCGCTGACTGTGTCGTGGTAGGTGAAGCGGAGAACGGCGAAGACGGCCTTCGCCAGATTCAAGCTTTGCGGCCGGATATCGTCATTGTAGATGTTAATATGCCGTTGATGGACGGAATTACGATGATTGAGCGAAGCTTGGATGAAGCAGCGTGCAGTTACATCATTCTATCCGGCTATGATGAATTCCGGCTCGCCAAAGAAGCCATCCGGCTGGGTGTTACGGAATATTTGCTTAAGCCGCTCGAGCAGGAGCAGCTGCTCGCTGCCTTGAACCGCGCCAAGAGCCAGGTGGAGATGAAGCGTCACTATACGGCGATGAAAACGGCGGAGACCAGTGCCGGAGAATCGCTGCAGGCTTCTGTCGTTAAGCTGCCTGGGAAGTCGTCCCGATACGTATCGAAGATGATTCAGTATGTGCAGGAGCACTATGCCGAAAAGATCGGCATTAAGGATTTGGTGGAAAAGCTGGAGGTCAGCGCAACCTATTTGAATCAGAAGTTTAAGAGTGAAACGACCTACACGTTCAACGATTTCCTGAATCGCTACCGTATTCAGAAGGCGATGGAGCTGCTGCAGCGCAGCGATGAGAAGGTGTATGCGATTGCTGTGGACGTAGGTTATAAGGATTACAAGTATTTTATCGCGATATTCAAGAAGTACGCAGGCTGCACCCCAAGCTATTATCAAGAAAATTTCGGACGAGGAGCGAAGGAAAGCGACGATACGAAAGGCTGATCGAACGAAAAGCCAGTCGGGCCGGAGCCTCTAGTTATGGCCTGCCCCCTTAGAATAGACATTGAAATACAGTTACAAGAGGGATAAGCGACGTATAAGATGATACAAAGGCCGCCCAGTCTCTGTTTTTAGAGACTGAACGGCCTTTATTTTATCTAACTTCACAGTTAAAGTTTCCCCCTTCGGTTATGAAAGCAGTTAGCCTTGGAGGTCCACTTTTTTGAGTGGGCTGAATTTGGACTCAAGCAAACGGGAGAGAACATCTTTGTTTAGGTCTAGTTGTTCAAAGGAGGGCTCTCCTGACAGGAAGAAGGCCTTGCCTGCGAAGAAACCCGTTAAAAAACTGTTCCAATCTGGATAATCCCGCTGTACGGCGGCTACAATATCGGAAATGTAAAGCATATGCTGTTTATAGTCGACATAGCCGAGTCTGTATCCGGCCCAGCATTTGAACACCGCCCATGTATACTCATGGGCAGCGATTCCGCCTCTAGGTAGTCTTTCAAAATATTCGTTCACCATGTACAAAGCCTGTTGATGCTCTATGTTAGTCACCGATTGAATATAGGCTATACGCTGGGTACTAGTCATTCGCGTGAGCTTGTCGCTTAGTTTTTTGAATAGATCTTGTTGACGCCATCGAATATGTTGAAGGAAGTCGGCAAAGAACTCATCCATGTTATGAATACCATGTCTCTTAAGCGAAGCGGAAATTTGTCTTTTTCTGGGGGAAAGGGGATTGGTAATGAAGTATTCTTCGTATCCGCTCTGCGCTTGACAGATCGCTACGAAAGCACGTGTATATTTCTTCAACAGGATTTGCCTCTTAATGTTCAAAAGAATTTCCTCGCTTTCTTCCCTCTCCTGTGAAACGGATGTATCGCCAAGTCAATCTGATTTCCGCTAAAAATAAAATATACAACGGTATCAGAAGCAGCAAAATGCTATCGGCTCCCCTCAGCTTGACATATTCGTCCGTTGGCGGAGCCTTTGGTTCCAATCTCGAATCAACATAAATGTCTGCTATTTCATGCTTGTTCAGATGGCGAGCAGCGTCCTCGCTTTTCTCTTTCCAATCCTCCACTATGACCTGCATTTCTTGCATCAGAGACGGGTGAAACAGGCCTTCCATTTCAATCGAGCCTTCATTGTGCATGGTCTGCGCTTGCTTGCCGGTAGCTATAACAATAATTGCGGCGTCTTCCAAATGACCGATAGAGAGATACCCGGTAGCGCGCGTAAAAACATCGGAATCCTGAACGTTTCGTGCAGACCTGTACTGGATGACCGGATTGCCGTCGGCCGCTTCCATTTCTACTTCATAGATTCCCATGAAGTTTGTGTGTTCGAGTTTCAACTTCACCGTATTCGTATTATTGTCTGGTAAGTTGTAGAAATCTTTTAACGTGTGGATTTCTATTGGATCAGCCGGGTTGATTTGCTCAATCAGTTGGGAAAGATGAGTCAATCGGTACCAAGGGCTTTCACCATTAGGCGATATATAAGGTGTTAAAATCAAAAGATGAATTGCAGCTATTAAGACTAGAGGCAGCAAACTCCTGTATAACAGATAACCAGAGGCAAGTTTCAGGCGCCGTCGCAAAGGGGCCTTCCTATGCTGCTTAAGTTGCCTCCGAATATCTGCCAGATAAATCCCCGCTTCGATATCATGGGCATTACGATCGAGAATGCGTTCAAAAGCCTCCCTTGCTTGCTCCAGATTCCCGAGTTTCAATTGGCACTTGCCCAGCACGGACCATGTCCTGTTTTCATTTGGGGCCAGCAAGAGCAGTCGCTCTACATCCAGCATCGCACCTTTTGGTCGTCCAGCTTCTAGCAGATAACGAGCACGGAAGTAGTAACCTTCAGGATTATTACCAGCAATACGGAGCCAATCGTTGCAAGCCTCTAAGGCGAGCCTTGCGTCTTTGAATTGCGAATAGCACTCGAACCGCAGCCGCAATAGATCTGGATCACCCGCGAACATGGCCAAAGCTTCCTCAATTATTCGAATCGCCGTTTTTAAATCTCCTTCGGACAGAGAAGCAAAGCCGCTTTCCCTTAGTCGGAGATACGCTTCTAAATCCATATCTCCCGCGCTCAGAAGTGGGGAGTAGTCGAGATTGAATTCTGGCGATTCTATTGCATAAGCATGTACCTTAGGATACCGCTCAGCGAAGCTGCTATCTTCCAGGGCTCGATCATTTAAATGGAACGTTGTCTCAAGAATACGCCAGATCGGTCTTGGCAAGAAATAGTGCTTCTCCAGAAAATCAAGCATTTCTGCAGATATGATATTTTGTTTGGTTGCGTCCCACACGATATCGGAATTCAAGAGATCCAGCCACTTGTCTGCGTCGATTCGGGAAGGGAAGTCAGCATAAAGCGCCTCGGCCTCTTCCAGAAAGACTTTCAGTTGAGTTGCTGGATCAGGCGGTCTGTCCTCGACATGAATCCAACGCAAAATAGATGGTGGCGAGGATGCGTCGAACTCTTTGTTAATGATGTCGTTGTAGTCGGCGCTCTCTTCGTATTCCTCGTGCATTTCATTGTACACAGGCGGGATTTCGGAGTCCGATGTCTCGGAATTTACTGGATTTGCATTCGCTTCAGCTACGGCTGTCTCTTCTTGGTCGAGTACCGCGAGTTGTCTAATCCGTTTTTTTGCTGACTTAACGGCCTGATCATAAGCTTCTCTAAGCTGTTGATAGCCTTCTGGGTCGTCCTCCGGATGATGCACTCTCAGTTTCAGAGAATAAGCTTTCTTAATCGTCGATACATCGTCGGTGGGTTCGATGCCAAGTATGTCCCATGCTCGCATCAGTAGTCACGCCATCTTTCTATTTCTTCTAATTGTTGTTTGAGTCGGATGGCAGCCTTTTTCACATCGTGCTCGTTCTGGGAGGTGAGAACCCGTTCGAATTGTGTAAGCAAGGCGGCCACTTCATCTCGCTTATCTCCCAGCATTTCCTCATACAACCGTTCACCCATGGCTACAAGCAGACGATTCTCGGTTCGCTCTCTAGGATGGATCTTGATTGCATGCAATTGCTTTAACCGATCTTCGATTTCCTGCTGCGTAAATTTGCCCGGTTCCTTCTCAATAATGATTTTCTTTTTGGTGCCGGTACTGACTGTAGTTACCTCAACCTCAAGAATTCCATTTATATCGTAGGTAAACCGAACGTCAATTGATTGCTCGCCGGCGGGTCCGGGAGGAACATCGATCTCCAACTCGCCTAGCATGAGATTATTTTCTATTTTACGGCTCTCGCCTTGATACACGGCCACTTCGATGATCTTCTGCTGGTTATGGACAGTTTGATAGCGCTCAACTCGGCTGACGGGAATCGGATTATTCCGTTCGATAATCGGGCTGAAGTGTCCGGATTCGATCTTGTCGCTGCTCAATTGTCGGGATGTTTCAATTCCTAGCGTGTAGGGACAGACATCCGTTAATATGATCTCACTCAAATCTTGGTTGCGCTGCTTCAATGCGACTTGAATGGCAGCTCCTAACGCGACGGCTTCGTCCGGATTAATCTCTGTGAAAGGCAACCGGCCGAAAATCTTTGCGACGATCGACTTGATGATCGGCATTCTTGTCGCGCCGCCAATCAGGATGACGGCATCCAGTTCATTCGGAGATAGCGAGGCGTCCCTTAGTGCACGTTCAATTGGATGCCTCAGACGTAGAACCAACTGGCCGGCGATTCTTTCAAAATCGCTGCGGGTTAAGATCGTCTCATAAGAGCCGCTTTGATCTTTGAAACTCATCTTGCCGTCCTTCCCATTGCTAATGGCTAGTTTGCATAACTCCGCTTGCTTCAGGAGTAATGAACGCGCTTTGAGATCAAGAGTATGGAAATCGATAGTATGTGATTCGATAAAATGAGAGACAAGCAATTGAGTAAAATCTTCGCCACCTAAATAGTTGTCGCCAGCGATTGATTTGACTTCCATGATCCCTTCGAAAAATTCGAGAATCGATACGTCGAAGGTACCTCCGCCTAAATCGAATACGAGAAATTTCGTGTCCGATTGCTGTTGGTTAAGTCCATAGGCTATAGCTGCTGCCGTCGGTTCACTGATTAGGCGCTCAACCTTTAAACCAGCAAGCTCTGCGGCCTGTTTCGTCGCTTTGCGCTGCGTATCGTTGAAATAAGCGGGGACGCTGATGACCGCTTCTGTGACTTCTCTGCCGAAGAAAGCTTCAGCATCTGATTTCAAGGAACGTATAACGAAAGATGACAACTCTTCCGGCGTGAAAGTATGAGCTCCCATTCGATAGCGTTTTTCAGTACCGATGTATCGTTTAAAGGTGGCAGCCGATAGAGCGGGGTGCGTGACCAGGCGTTCTTTCGCGACCTGTCCAATTAGAATTTCTCCATTTTCATCCAAACTGACAACGGAAGGAGTTGAAGCTTCCCCGAGCACATTCGGGATAATAGCAGGGCCAGTCTCAGTCCAGTACGCGACTAAGCTGTTCGTGGTGCCCAAATCGATTCCAATGATAGTCAACCACAAATCTCCTATCTAATATTAAAATTTGTAAATATACCTTCTATTATCTTTATCGGTAAATTAATAGATTTTATTTAAATGGAATAAAGTTTTACTAGGGGGTTTAAGTGTATATTTTATGAGGGTAAGTATATTTGTGATGCTAATTTCATGACAATAATAAAACTGCCGGGAGTCGCTCCCGGCAGTTTTATTATTAAGCTGCATCATAAATATAACGTTTCACATGTTCTTCTCCGTTTAGCTGCAGCTTCAACCCCAGCTTGCGGAAATCCTGCATCGGGATATACATGCGGTTACGGAAGGTGATCACTGTCTTGGGGTCTGCCGTAAACTCTTTATTGTCCAGCTTCACAATAACCTTTTTATCAGAAACCGTCACAGCAGCACCGATCTTCGATGCAAAGTCACTGACGCTCAAATACCATAAATAATTATCTGCCAAAAATACGCCGGGAGCTGAAAGATTCACATGTAACGTATTATTCACTAGTATTTCCGGACTCCGCTCAGGTGACAGCAGCTTACTGAAGTCTCCCGAGTAGGTGCCGTATGTGCTTGTCCACTCTCGATACTTGCTGACAAAATGGCCAGTGGAAAGGTTTAAGTAGCCGTCCCTCGCATAGCTATTAAAACTAATTTCTACTAGTTCGTCTCCGTACTTCCAATTATAAGTGAAGTGAACATATTTACGATTATAGGCTGCAAGGGTTCGCAGTACTTTTCCCGTCTGCCCATCGATAATAGTGGTTAGATACTCATTTGTCCGTTTCCCGGTTTTCACATCTTTTTTAAACTCGGTAATCAGCATATACTTCAAATTCGGTGAAAATTCTACCCGTGACTCGGTACCTTTCTTGGTTAGTGGCTTGTAGCTGCTGCTGGAACCCGTCTTGTATCCAATTAACCAAGTTTTGCTTGGCTTATCGTAATAACTGCCATAAACAATATTGCCTACTTTATTAGTCCACCCCGTTGTTGCATCCAAAAAATTCACTTGGTTATATTTAATCTGTTTTTTGCTGCCATTAGGGAGTAATTCATAATTGGCGAGCTCATTATTCGTATAGGCGTTAATAATGAGCGAATTGCTTGCAGGCTTTCGATTGAAGGTCTTGCCAAAGCCTCCGCTTACTAGAGGATACGGCTGGAAAGCGTAGTCCGCAGTCGTAATAAGCTTCCCGGTATTTATATTGTAAATATCAAATTTGTTTAATACTCTTGTCGTTTTGACAGAAAACATTTCGGATTGCGGGTAAACCTGTATGTTATAGCTCTGGCCGCTGTTGATCATCTTTTTGACCAGCTTCATCGTTTTATTCTTACTATTAAAATCAAACAGTTGATCATGCTGCTTGTCGCCTGCTGGATAAGAGATATGGATATAAAGATGATCGCCATTCTGATAATACTCGTCTAAAACCCAAGCGCTCCATATAAACTTGTCTCCATCATTCTTGTAGCTATCGCTGCTATTCTGACCGGCGATGCTTGGCATCTTGAACTTCAAGCCGGGAAAAGCATGCTCATCCGATGTACGAGCGTAACCGTCCCCGTAATTTGTTTTCCCTATTCTTACTATAGGGTAAGCATTCCAAGTCGATTTGTCCCCAATCAGTTGGAGCTCATAGTCTGTAACGACCGCTGGTTCTATCTGCTGCTCCGCGTGTGCAGGGGTGGAAGGCATTATGCTCAGAAGCAGAGCGATAACAGTTGTCCCGCTCAACAGCCGTTTCAAAAACTTATTCATCCAAATTTTTCTCCTCAAAATAAATATATTTGGTAATTAGGTTTTTCTGTGCTTAAAAATTTATATAAGCTTTGAATATATTATCATATTAAATATTTTTATCCAATTGATATTGAAAGGAATATAAAATAGGTTTACTACACTTGTGAAATTAGAAAATCATTAAATTATCTAAGTGTTTTTATGAATCCCTGTATAGAGCCCTCCACTAGCGCACAAAATGTAATTGGCAATTAACAGCATTAGAGGAGGCTATTAAGATGAATATCCAGCGGGCCCAGGAAATTGCGGCGTCTCCGATTATGGAGAACGTGGAATACAATGGGGTTCAGATTTATATTCAGCATGTGAATGAGGAGAATGACACAGCCAGAATTTATCCGATCGACCAGCCGGAGCAGGAACAAGAAGTGCCCTTGCGAAGCCTTATTGAGCCTTCAGCCCAAATGGCGATGGAAGTGGAGCAAATGGGATGCAGGCTTCCGAGCGATACATAGGATGACGCAAAGGCCGTTCAGCCTCTGATTTTCAGAAGCGGAGCGGCCTTTGTTTTATCCGCTGTCGCTGCTCCAGCACTCTTTTCTTCAAATACAAAAATTTGGATATTATTCGACTGTAAAAGTCAAGATCGTCTCCTATACCTCTAACGAAATATGTACGAACATGATAATGACAGGTTCCCGACGGTTGTCGGCTCACTCGCGTTGATCATTTATGATTCTGAGGCGACAGACGAAGAAATCCGTCAGAACATGACGGACAGATCGGGTCTGCAAAGAAAGGAGAATCGGACGACCGTTAGGAAACGGAGGACAAGCTAGATTAGGCTACGCTACGCAAGCATGCACTTATTAAAGGCGAGGAGGAATAAAAATGATTCATGCATCAGACAATCAAGTCTATAAGAAGTGGTTAGCCGCAGCGCTAATTGTGGCGTTGCTGCTGGTGACGATGGCACTGAAGCCGTCATCTGCATTGGCAGCATCCGCATTCACGCAGACTGCAGCGTCCAGCTATAATGCGCAATCCGGTATTCAATTGGAAGCATCGAGCGAGGGCGGGCAAAATGTTGCTTTTATCGATAATGGCGACTATATCCGATTTGATGGTGTTGATTTCGGAACTGGTGCAAGCGCTTTCAATGCGAGAGTTGCGAGCAATGCCAGCGGTGGTGCTATTGAAGTGCGATTGGGCAGCTTGACGGGTACTCTTGCGGCTACTTGTACGGTACCGGGCACAGGCGGCTGGCAAAACTGGACGACGGTGACTTGTGCGGTTAGCGGCAACCCAACCGGCGTACAGACGTTGTTTCTGAAATTTACCGGAGGAGCGGGAAATCTGTTCAACATCAATTGGTTCCGCTTTAATCCATCCACACCACAGCCTACTGGCGGAGATGTCGTAGGTAAAGTGTTTGCGGGGTATCAGGGCTGGTTCAATGCTGCGGGTGACGGTTCTCCGAACGGAGGCTGGATCCATTGGTCCAAAAACAGCTCTGCACCAGGGACAGGCAGCAACATTAATTTCGATCTGTATCCTGACCTCAGAGAATATTCGAAGCTTTACCAGACGAATCTGCAAAATCTGAATAACGGACAGCAGGCGAAATTGTTCTCGTCCTATGACCAAGAAACGGTCAACAAGCATTTTGAGTGGATGCAGACGTATAACATTGACGGCGCAGCCTTGCAGCGCTTTGGCGCCAGTGCCAGCACTACGCCGGACAACTGGCGTACGAACCGGGACAGCGTTGCGGTTAAGGTGAAAAATGCCGCAGAGAGCTATAACCGGAAGTTCTACGTGATGTATGACATTACAGGCATGAACTCCAGTACATGGGTTAACGATATCAAATCGGACTGGACGAACAAGATCCAAGGCGGTATGAACCTGACTTCTTCTTCCGCGTACGCGAAGCAGAATGGGAAGACTGTCGTTAATATCTGGGGAATTGGCTTTACTGACCGTCCAGGTACGGCGGCTGAGGCGTCTGGACTTATTCAATGGTTCAAGGATCAAAACGTTTACGTAATTGGCGGTGTTCCGACTTACTGGAGAACCGGTGTTGAGGACTCCAAATCGGGCTTCTTGAGCGTGTATCAATCCTTCGACATGCTGTCGCCTTGGTATGTAGGCCGTTTCAGCGGTGAAGCTGGTGCAGACCACTTCAAAAACAATTTGATGCAGCCGGATCTGGCTATGACGAATCAGTTAGGCATCGCTTATCAGCCGGTACTATGGCCAGGTTTCTCCTGGTACAACCTGCATGGCGGACCACAGAACCAAATTCCGAGACTGCACGGCGATTTCATGTGGCGGCAGGCGTATAACGCCAAGAGTCTTGGCATTAATACCGCTTACGTTGCCATGTTCGACGAATATGATGAAGGTACAGCCATTGCTAAAGCAGCCGAGAATTCTTCCATGATTCCGGCCAACCAGTATTTCCTGACTCTGAATGCAGATGGCGTTAACGTTTCGTCCGATTTCTACTTGAGACTGACAGGTGACATCAACCGCATGCTCAAGGGTCAAATCCCGGCAACTGTACAGCATCCGACAAGTCATCAGTAATACTTAAAGTCAACCTGTAAAGGGGTTGTCTCTCAGGTCACATGCGACCAGAGAGGCAGCCCCTTTTCCCATTTCAGAGAAACTCGCATAGATATAAATAATGAACAAACATTTTTGTGGTACAATGATACGAGCAAATCGAGGATTTATAAGTTCTAATCAGGCACATACATGAATGGAGATATAGAAAAATGAGTTTGTTGACTGTTGAGCAATTATCGCATACGTTTGGCGATCGGGTATTGTTTCGAAATGTGTCCTTCCGTTTGCTTGAAGGGGAGCATGTCGGGCTTGTTGGGGCGAATGGTACAGGCAAATCCACCCTTATGAATATTTTGACAGGCAAGCTGTTGAAGGACGAGGGCAAGGTGGAATGGACACCTCGCGTTCGTTACGGTTATTTGGACCAGCATACGAAGCTTGAAGCGGGTAAAACTATCCGCGACGTATTGAAGGATGCATTTTTGCCGCTGCTGGTGTTAGAAGAAGAGCTTAACGAGATTACGGCGCAAATGGGCGATGCCGATTCGGATAAGCTGGAGCAGCTTCTGGTGCGTATGGGCGAAATTCAAGAGGAGCTTGAAATTGGCGATTTCTATTTGATCGATGTGAAGGTCGATGAAATGGCTAACGGTCTAGGCCTGAATGTGATCGGACTTGACCGTGACGTTACCGCGCTTAGCGGCGGACAGCGGACGAAGGTTCTGCTTGCCAAGCTGCTGCTTGAGAAGCCCGGTGTTTTATTGCTCGATGAGCCTACCAACTATTTGGATGAAGAGCATATCAACTGGCTGACTAACTATTTGAAAAACTATCCTTACTCGCTTATTCTTATTTCTCATGAAACGGGCTTTATGAATCAGGTCGTTAACGTCATTTATCATCTTGAATTTACGAAGCTGACGCGATATACGGCCAATTATGAGAAGTTTCTGGAGATGTCTGCCCTGAACAAGGCGCAGCATATCGACGCTTACGAGAAGCAGAAAGAATATATTAAGAAGCAAGAGGAGTTTATTCAGAAAAATAAAGCGCGTGCTTCAACCTCCGGGCGAGCGAAAAGCCGTGAGAAGCAGCTCGACCGTATCGATCGCATCGATAAGCCGGAGGAAGCGGCAAAGCCGACCTTTAGCTTCAAAGAATCCCGGTCAAGCGGCAAGACGGTATTCGAAGCCGAGGGAATGGTCATTGGCTATAATAGGCCGCTTCTTCCTAAGATGAATATGGTCATTGAGCGGGGCGATAAAATTGCCATCGTAGGCTGCAACGGTGTTGGTAAGTCAACGCTGCTGAAGACGATTCTGGGCGTTGTTCCTCCCCTTGACGGCAAAACGTATCTTGGCGATTATTTATCGCCTGCTTACTTTGAACAAGAAGCGAAGGCGCCAACGATGACTCCGCTAGAGGACGTATGGGATGAGTTTTCCTTTATGAACCAGCATGAGGTTCGAGCGGCGCTGGCTCGCTGTGGTCTTAAAAATGAACATATTACACGCGCTCTAAATCAGCTTAGCGGCGGGGAGCAGGCGAAGGTACGTCTGTGCAAATTGATGATGCGGGAAAGCAACTGGATTCTGTTCGATGAGCCAACGAACCATCTGGACGTCGTTGCCAAAGCGGAGCTGAAGCGAGCGCTGAAAGCCTATAAAGGCACAGTCGTTCTGGTCTCTCACGAGCCTGAATTTTACGAGGATTGGGTAACAAAAACGTGGGATGTAGAAGCTTGGTCCATGCAAAGTCTTGGATAGAAAGATAATCTAGCCGTTACGTCTGTTAAATACATCGCCGAGGGCTATTGGCGGTGTATTTTTTATGTGGGGTATGGTTAGGGTGATTAATAAGGGCTGGCAGTGCGAGTCTGCGTATAGTGGGCTTATTTGATAAGAAATGGGGAAATACGATGTTTGGTGCAATAGGTATGAAGCGAATGGGCAGTTGGACACGTTCATTGCTGGCAGCGATGATTATGATGGCAGTAATTGTGCTCACCAGCTGTGGGAATTTATCATTGAATGACATTAATTCGCCAAGCAATTCCACTGAGGCGGGGCAAAAACAACAGCAGCAACAGCAATCTCAGTCTCAAGCTCCACTTACCAGCTTTAAGGCGGTATCGGATTATATTCGACAGCATCACAAGCTTCCGGATAATTTCATTACGAAAAAAGAAGCCGAGCAGCTCGGCTGGGTGGCTTCCAAAGGGAATTTAAATCAGGTAGCGCCAGGCAAAAGTATCGGAGGCGACCGTTTTGGCAACCGGGAAGGGCTGCTGCCTAAGGAGAAAAACCGGATTTGGTATGAAGCGGATATCAATTATAAGAAGGGTACGCGCGGAGCGGACCGAATTCTCTACTCCAATGATGGATTAATCTATATGACTACGGACCACTATAAGTCGTTTACGGATATTACGAAGAAAGGGAGTCTCCGCGAATGAGCAAGGTTATAGAACTGAAGCAGTCAGAGGCCGAGCGTTACCAGAACGTTCATGACTGGTTGAAGCAGGAGCTTAGCTTGCCTGAATGGTACGGCGCGAACCTGGACGCATTATGGGATTGTGTCACCGGTCATCTGCCCATGCCGCTGAAGATTAGATGGATCGCAGATTCTGAGCAGCATGATGATTACTCGGGCATCGTGGAGGTTTTTCAGGACGCTGCGGATCAATACGAGGAGATCACTTTCGAGTATGTGGTTATTTCTTAATTATTTACAATAAAAGGTCGGAATTCGGTGTGACACTGGGCTCCGGCCTTTATTTTTGCACGGGATTCGTTATCACTCATTGGATTGACAATGCTGGTTTATAGTTATAAACTAATTTTATTGGTTTATAGTCATAAACCGTAAGGAGTAGACAATGATGAACAATTTAAAGCTTTGTGAAAGCGACTATCGATTTATGCTGGTGGTGTGGGAGAACGAACCGGTGGCATCGGGACAATTAGTCACGCTATGCGCCGATAAACTCGGCTGGAAGAAGCCTACGACCTATACCGTGCTTCGGAAAATGTGTGAAAAAGGACTTGTTAAAAACGAGGACACGATTGTGGAAGCGATTGTCCCTAAGGAGCAAGTGCAAGCCTATGAGAGCGAGCATTTTATTGAGCGTGCCTTCGAGGGCTCGCTGCCGCAATTTCTCGTTTCGTTTTTTGGCAACAAGACACTTTCTAAGAAGGAAGCGGATGAGCTGAAGCGCCTGATTGATGCGCACAAGGAGGAATGAGCATGGAATTGCTCTTTTTGAAAATGCTCAACATGAGTATTACAGCAACGTATGTGATTGCTGCTGTACTTCTCTTCCGGCTGCTGCTCCGGCGAGCGCCAAAGAAATATTCCTATTTATTATGGGCGGTAGTATTGTTTCGTCTAGTTTGTCCGGTATCCTTTTCCTCTGAGCTTAGCATCTTTAATATGAACCCCTTTGATATGACAGCAGCGCAAAAGAACAGCAACGTATCACTCAGCTATGTCCCTGCCGATGTCGGGTACATGGAGTCTCCGAAGGTGACAGTGGGGATTCCGACGGTGAATACTTTCGTTAGTGACAGATTGCCCGCAGCCCTGCCTGCGACCAGCGTTAATCCTTTGCAAGTATGGATAGAGATTGGAACGATCCTTTGGTGTCTTGGCGTCGCTGCAATGCTCATCTATAGCCTAGTTGCATTCCTTCGCCTAAAGCGGCGAATCGCTGCAGCTGTCAGGCTGGATGGCCATATCTACGAATCCGACCGCATTAGCTCACCCTTCGTTCTTGGCCTGATTAGACCTCGAGTTTATATTCCTTTTGGCCTTGGCGAGCAGGAGCGCAGCTATGTGCTGCAGCATGAAGAGTACCATTTGACCAGGAAGGACCATCTGATCAAGCCGGTTATGTTTCTGATTCTTGTTCTCCATTGGTTTAATCCGCTTGTATGGCTGGCGTTTGTGCTGATGAGCAAAGACATGGAAATGAGCTGTGATGAAAAGGTGTTGTCCCGGATCGGGGCGGATCATCGGAAGGCGTACTGCACGTCACTGCTCTCCTTTGCAGCTAATCGCCGTTTTCCGTTAGCGGGTCCGCTTGCCTTCGGAGAGACGAATGTCCGGGAGCGTGTTCTCCATATTTTAAACTTTAAGGAACCGAAAAAATGGGTAATAGCCCTATCCTCTTTAGCCTGTATAGCTGTTATAGCTGCCTGTTCTGCCAATCCAACAGTGAATAAAGGGCCAGAGGAGACAGCGGGAATGTACGGTACCTATAGCTTTGAGAAACAAATCTATATGAATCCGCTCAGCTCTTTTATCGCGATGGACGGGTACAAGGAATATTACACGATTACTGAAAACGAGCTGATTATCACAGATGAAGCAGGCAATCAACAAAGATTGGAGGCCTACTTTAAGCGTACAGTAGTAGATGAGCAGAAGTTCAAGGATGATTTTATGATGGCGGATATCGGCGTTCCGGATATCGCTTCATACAAAGCGCGTTATCAATACACCTTAACTGATCCTTCTGTTTCTCCTGCTTATCGGTTTTATCTTCTTGATGACGAGATGTGGCTCGCGAAAATACATACAGATAAAGCTAATACACAAAAGAGCCAATATTTCTGGAGCATCTATAAGATCAATAAGACGAAAGAGAAAATAGCGGTAAAACCGAAGGCGATAACCGGAACTTCGAATAATGTCGCTGCTTTTCTGGCGCTGCAACAGAACCTTGAATCGGGTTATGACAACGGCACCTGCTATAACATAACGCCGAATGATATCGGGGAAAACTCTGAATATATGATTTTTAAATATGATAAATCGGCTGCCTCCTATCTGCTATATGAGGGAGTTGTATACCCGCTTGGGGAGTGGTTCGGCGGCTTTGGTATAACGAGCATGTCGCTTGCTGACCTTGACGGGGATGGTAAGTTAGAGCTGTACTTTACCTATTCATGGGGCTCCGGGCTTCATCGTTCTCATGCCGCCTATTTCGATCCGGCAGCCAAACAAGTCGTAAACTTTGACTATGTGCATCAGAATGGGGACTTGTTAATCGCAAATAATCTTGATGGCAGCCTGTCACTATTTGCAGCAACAGTGTCTGGTATGGACGGATTTGTGAATTTCGAAATAGCGGAGAATGATTTTATCTCGGATATCGTTTATAGAAAGGGGCAAATCTTATTAGGCTAGAAATGAAGTACCTAAAAGGGTAAGAAATCTCCACAGCGGAGAAGTGTTTTAGTGCATATTTTTAGGAGCTAATATATGATTGTTTTTATAGAGAATGATTATAGCGTTCAAGGGGAGATTCAAGATTATGAAACGTATTATGGGCCTGATGCTTATGCTTATTGTAGTACTGTTTTTATCAAACGCTTCTTTATCCTTGGCAGCCGCTGCCAAACAGACTGAAAAACAAATAACACTTGTAGTTAATGAGAAGAAAATCGAACAAAAACCTGGACTTGTTTTGCAAAAAGGTACGGTGTATATTCCATTAAATGCTCTTCGTCTTGTTGGTGCTCAATTTACGCTAAGTGATGACCGGAAAACGGTAACGATAAATAAGCATAATCATAAGCTGGCGATGAAGGTTAACAATGTATGGGCGAAGTTAGATGGAAATACAGTAAAACTGAATCAATCTGCAACGATTCTAAATGGCTCTTTTTATGTGCCTGCAAACATTTTACAGACGTTTTTTAATGTTGGTGTGAAGTGGGATAATCAAAAATCCGTGCTTACACTGTTGGACTTTTTCCCTCAATTGCAGGAGGCGCTTAAGAGAGGTGATCTTTCCCGTTTTACTTTTCTGCTGAAAGAGGGACTGGATCCTACCTATGCCTTGCAACAAGTTATTTTGTATCAGAAGGATGCAGCATGGGGCAGTGCAGCACTGGCTTCTGGTGCAGATGCCAATAAGCATTTAATTGAGGCAGTGGTTGGCAGACAAACTGAATTGGTAAGAGTAATATTGGAGAATGGAACCATCGATTTTAATAAAATACCGGAGTATTACTCCAATTTTTCTTACTTGTCGTGGGCGCATGTAGGAAAAGAGAAAGTCATTCGGAGAGATATTGCAGGAAATAGTTACAAAATACAGACTCCACCCTCGTTTGAAATGGCTGAATTATTATACGAGCACGGAGCTGTTGCAGATAATCTGGATGCATATTACGCCATAATGGAAAGTAAACCTGAGTGGTTGGATTGGATGTTGACTCATGGTGCTGATCCAGAAGGAGAGACAATAAAACTTGTTTTTTTGGACGAGTCTGAGCAAAATATTCGATTTTCTTATCCAAGGATTGCACCGGATAAGAATGCGAAACAGAAATTAATCGTCTCGGCCTATATGATTGCTTCTTGGAATCCAAGTCCTGAAAATATGCAAACGATTAATCTGCTGATCACGAAATACAACGTTAATCTAGATGTTTTGACACAATCTCAGAAGGAACGTTTGATGTATCTTGCCACATCTATGAATGAGAGGGACTTAATTGATGCGCTAGTGCGGGGCTAGTTTGAACTTGGTCACTAATGGAAAGGGGAGTTTGGCAATGGCGCAAATTAAAATTTACGGAGTGAGGGAAAGCTTGAATCCCTTCAAACAGCAGCTTTCGGATATCATTCATGCTGCTGTAGTGGAGGCTTTTCAATTTCCTCCTGATAAGAGATTTCATCGTTTTTTTCCTATGGATCGGGAAGATTTTATTTTCGCCCATGATCGTTCGGACGCGTACACCATTATTGAAATTAGTATGTTTGAGGGTCGGACAGTTGAGACGAAGAAGCAATTGATTCGGCTATTATTCCAAAGGATCAATGATGGCGTCGGCATTACACCGCAAGACCTCGAAATCACCATATTTGAGACGCCAAAGCATGACTGGGGAATTCGCGGCGTACCTGGCGATGAGCTTGCCTTAAATTATAAAGTGAATGTATAACGGAAGCGTAGAGGCAGCCAGTATGAACTGAACCCATTGGAGTTGCAGTTCATACTGGCTGTTTTTTTGTAGAAAGGATAAATGGTTACTTCCAGAATGTAATCTTGTCCGAACTTAATCTGACAGACTCATGACCTTCTGCTTTGGCTTTGCCTATTGAGATAATCATTACTGGAGCATAACGTTCTTCATCCAGATCAAATGCTTTTGCGACCTGATCCACTTCAAAGCCTGCCATTGGATTCGTATCATAACCATGTGCACGAGCGACTAACATGAGCTGCATGGCAAAGAGGCTGCTATCGACTTTTGCCACTTCAACCTTCAGTTCTTTAGGGAGAGTCGGATACATCGATAAAATGGTTTCGACTTGGCGATCCCTTACTTCAGCTGGCATTTTTCCTTGTTCTACAGCTGTATTGTAAATCTCCTCAACATTTAAATAGCTATCCGTGTCACCAAAAATGAGCAACATAGCCGATGAAGTATCATTTTGTTCGGTATTGAAGCGTACAAGCGGTCTTAGCTTTTCTTTTCCTTCAGGAGTATCAACAACAACAACACGCCAAGGCTGCATATTTGCAGAGGACGGAGCCAAGCTGGCTTCCGAAATGATTTCGGTCAGCTCTTCCCTCGATATTTTAACGTTTTCATCATAGTGACGTACAGAACGCCGGCCCTTGACGATACTGGTGAAATCGTTATTTTGAATATGGTTAAACATGAGATCTCTCCTTTTGATAACATGAAATTTTTTGACATTGTGGATGTCGTTCGTTATCATATTTGCATTATGAACTATAAACTTAGGTTTATAGCAAGCGGGTGAAAAGAGGCTGCATAATGAAAATAAATGATGTTTCAAAATTAACCGGTCTGCCCATATCAACGTTGCGATTCTATGAACGGAAAAACTTAATTCCAGATACCTTTGTTACAAGGGATGCAAATAATTATCGTATTTACTCCGAAGAGGTTGTTGAGTTTCTGAATGATGTGAAGGCACTTTTGTCCGTAGACTTTTCTATTGAGGAATTAAGTCTGCTAGTCAATCAAGAGCTCAATTTATCCTACGAGGTAAAGAAAAAAATCGTTGAGCAAAAAATTCAAGAGATAGAAGAGGTTCAGAAGCGATTGAAGAAGTCGAAGCAATTTCTATATGCAGTCTTGGAAGGAAAAGCGAATTTTCAAACCAAGTGTTAAGGAGGGCAAGGGGCTACCGTAGGGGTGACTCCTTGTCCTTTGTTTTTTTTATGGAAATCAATTTTCTGGAAAAATATTTTCTGGGTAGAAAACCATTTGATCCCATACATCGTGTTATGAAGAAAAGGGGAGGAGGCAGGTGATCATGTCCTTGCTGTTTGCGCACAAAAGATTTGAAGAGAACAAGCTCTCAATAGACAGCACAATTCATGCTATATACGATCGTCACGTTAATGTCGTTTATCGAGTATGTTTCTCGCTAATGGGGAACAGGCAGGATGCTGAAGATATGGTTCAATCTGTTTTCATTAAGTTAATGGAGAGCGGCAAATCATTTGCCGATGCCGAGCATGAGAAAGCATGGTTAATTGTTACTGCTCAAAACCAATGCCGTGATTTGCTTCGTAAATGGTGGAGAAAGAAAGTCGTAGATCTCGATACTTCGCCGATTAAACAAACGGGTATGGATATGCTCCTAAGCCACGATATGACAGACACACTACTCAAGCTTCCCGCTACTTACAGGTTAGTTTTGTATCTGCATTATTACGAAGGCTATAAGGTAGCTGAGATTGCAAAGATGCTGAAGCTGAATATTAACACGGTGAAAACACAGATGAGAAATGCCAGAAAGCGACTCAAATTGGAGATAGGAGATGATCTGCATGAATAGAGAGGAGTTAGCATCTTTATTCGAAAGTATGACGCCTGATGAGCAACAAAAGGATAGGATGAAGGCACATATTTTGAATGGGGAGCAGCCGGTAGTGCAAGTGAAGCCCCTAAGAAGACGGCGCATAAGATGGGCTGCTTCAGCGATCTGTGTTGTACTGGTGGCAGTCATCGTTTTTCTAAGCATCCCATTCAGAGAAGAATCAACGGCCTATGCCATTAATGTAAGAATCGGGTCAGACGGACCCGTGTTCAAATTGTTGGATAATCAGAATGGAGCCAACGAGAACGCCACAACGATCAGCAACATCGATTCCAGACCTGGGCTGGAATTTTATATCGATGGCAAGGATATTGCGAAAATTGAAGTGTCTACTAAGAACGAATACATTTACGCGGAAGACTGGACGAAGACACAGCATGAGAAGTATTGGAACATAGAATATTATCAGAAATTCGATGAGAAGCGCCAAGTGTCTGAAGCGGATTTCAGTCTGCTTTACGATAAGAAAATGACGCTGACTTTTGATGATGATTTTAAAGATTATGGCGATATTTGGTATCGCTGGACTGCATGGAATATGCACAAGTGGGCCGTACAGGACAACTACTCACATTTTCTTGGAGCGGGAAAGAAAGAACCAGCAGATCTGAGTACAAGTGAGAAAACAGAGCTGGCTGCTGGTAATGACGGTATTGGACATATTCAACTGGAAGGTTATCCGGAGAAATTAAGGGAAGATGAGATTACAATCATCATCACTGACCGGCAAGGTAATCAGACCAAGAAGGTCATTAAGGTAAAAGTCAGCAACAACGAAAAGCGGCAAACGGTCGTTACAGCTAGCTTGGGGAGTAAATAAGTGTAAAATCATGCAACATATATGCATTCGAAGCGTCTACGATTATGTAAGTATTTGTTAATCGATGGAGTGAGGGTGCTTGTTAAATAAATGGTTGAAGGCAATATTAATCTTAGTGCTTATTGCTGTGATAACCTCCTGCGCTAGCAATCTAGATCAACCGGAACGGCAACCGGTGCTTGAGGCTACTACTGCTCCCTTAGTTACTTCAGAAGAGCGGACGGAGCCGGAAGAATCAATGGATGCCTTGCTGCGACGCAACTATGCTAATGCAATAAAGCTTTCAACGGATGAATACGACTATGAGAACATGGTTGCTGTCAGCTCGGAAGAAGTTTTATTGTTAGCCAAGAGTCATGATTCGAAGTCCACAAGACTTATCTGCATGAATATTCAATCGCGTGTGTCGACCGTTGCATGGGAAAGCGGCAGTGAATCCATCGACACGTATAGTTTGCGTTTAGCCGAGGATCATGTTGAATGGGAAACGTATGATGCAGAACAATCGGTCAATCGTAAATACAAGCTGGCAAGCGGTGTACTTGTTTCGCAGATAGGTACTAGCTATGCAAGCCCGGATGGCCAATGGGCGGTCAGTTATAGTGTCGATAACAAAAACATCGAGGGCATTATTAAAACCTCTACAGGGATAAGCAAGCAGTGGAGAACTGAAGGGAAAGATTCTCAGCCTTTATGGCTGCCTGACTCTTCGGGCTTTGTTTACTTACATGATACAGGAGAACAAATTGGAGATGGAGCTGGCCCTTATTATGAGCTCGCCCGTTACGATATTGCTTCCGGTAAATCCAGCATTTTGCCTTTCGATAAAGCATATTGGGGAAGAATAGAGTGGCTGGAACCTGGCGTATCTCTTGTAGCGCATAACGGCTTTGACGACGTTATCGCTTTGAAAATTGTAAATTTGGAAAGTGGCGAGGAACGGCAAATCGTTAATACTTACGAATATGAGTATTTGAACAGCTTTGTCGAACCGGTGACCGGACGGCTATTCGTTAGCAATGAAGGAAAGTTCAGCTTGTATGGATCTGAAGGTCAGGCTACATCCGAGGTTGCATGGCCTGTCAATTTGGATGAGTACTCACTCTTAAAAAAGGAAACATCAGACAGTTCAACTGAAAGAATTCACTATTATATAGGAGAAAAGGGTAGCGGCCGGTTTGGTCCCTCACAATTTCAGCCTTCTCCTGACGGTAACCGTATAGCCTATCTGCTTGGTGCGATAGGAGAAAGTGTAGATGATATCGTCACAGGTACTAGAGTCGCTGTGGCTGATTATGACGGTAGCGGGACGAAGCTGTTGACGGAGGACTATATGTACATTGGCTTATGTCGCTGGGCGCCTGACAGCTCTCGTCTCTTCGCACTTTTCTCACTGCCCTCAGACCGGCAGCAAGTCTATATTGGTGTTATCGATCTTTGATTCAAAAAAATCCCCTCCGTCACAACCGGAGGGGATTTACTCTTATTGCGGGTTTGTCGTCCAAATCCCCGCTGCTTTAATAAACACGCGCTCTGGCAGCTTAAGCGCTGCGATAATCAGCTCCGCTACATCCTCGGATTGCATCATGCGATCCTCATCCCCGATTTTCAACCCGGCTTGCGCTGCAAGATCCGTATTCACCGTGCTTGGTGTAAGAGCGGTCACCCGGATGTTGAATTTACGAACCTCTTGCAGAAGAGACTCCGTTAATCCCATAATGGCAAACTTTGATGCAGCATAGGCGGAGCCTGTAGCGAAACCTCGCTCGCCCGCTGTTGAAGCAATGTTAATGATGCTGCCGCTTTTCTTCTCGATCATCGACGGAAGCGCTGCACGGGTCACGTAATAAGTGCCCATCAGGTTGGTTTGGATGATTTGCTCCCATTGTCCAGGCTCCATATCGAGAAGGGTCTGGAATTGAGCGATTCCTGCATTGTTAATAAGAATGTCAACGGAGCCAAGGTGCCCGATAAGCTCGGATACAGCTGTATTTACTTCTTCTATATGGCCAACATCGGCAGTCGCAATGTGAACTTGAACGCCATACTCCTGTACAAGCTCGGCTTGAAGCACCTCTAGATCCTTAGCTGTTCTTGCGATTAGTCCGAGCTGCACGCCTTCCTTCGCAAGAGCTATGGCTGTCGCTTTGCCGATTCCTTTGCCCGCGCCTGTAATGATGGCTGTTTTATGTTGTAGATTCATGAAAATCTCTCCCTCCGCTGTTGCCTTGCATTCATACATGTTTCAGTATGATGGATGTCCCAATGCAAAGCAAGCCGCGTGAAGAGCGTGCAAATCTTTACTTCTTCATTCCATCCAGCCACGCCGCTAACTCTTCTGTCTGGGCAAGGATAGCGATGGGGTCCCAATACCAGGAGCGGTCAGAGGTCCATGTAAATACGCAGTCGTTTTTGACAGCATCTAGCGATTTCCAGATCGGATCGGCCTTGAGATCCTCGATCTTGCGATCGGTTGTCAGAATAATATAATCACCCGCGTATTTCGGCAAAGCTTCACTAGAGAGCGAGGCCCAGCCTGGATCAATCATCTCTTGAGCGACGGCAGCAGGCGGCTTGAAGCCAAATCCTTGGTAAATCGGTTGGCCGCCTTTGCCGTAGCTGGCGCCTACTGCGGATACTTCCTTGCCTATCCATTCCAACACAGAGAACGTGCTGCCAGCAGGAACTGCTTGGACGGCCTTTTCCTTCGCTGCAGCAATGCGCTGGTCATAATCGGCGAGCCATTGCTCAGCTTCTTGTTCTTTGCCAAGCAGTTTGCCGAAATAGTCCAGCTCTTCATGCACCGTTTTCAAGGATGCAAAAGGAACAACGACGGTAGGAGCGATTTTGGACAACTGCTCGTTCAGTTCAATATAGGTGTCATCCATAATAATGAGATCCGGCGCCAGCTCGAGAATTTTCTCCAGATCGCCATTTCCTTCTCCTAAATCCGTTACACCTTCACCGTCCAGCGCCTCTTTGAAATAAGGATTTTGAATATGATGGCTGGATGTTCCTACAGGAATAACGCCTAGAGCAATTAAGCTCCCTAAATATTCTCCTGCCACTACACGTTTGGGGTGCAGAGGGACCTCTACATCTCCAAGGACGGTTGATACGGTTTTGGTTTGCGGTTGTTCATTAGCAGCAGGGGCCGTCTCCACAGGGGTTTGGGTAGGCTGCGTCTCCGCTATATTTCCTGCACCGCAAGCGCTCAACAATAACATGAAGCTGAAAAGCAAAGCCGCCGCCATTGGCGGTTTGGAATGTCTAAACATCGTTAATTCGTCCTCTCCATTACGTTGATAATGATTATCACCGACATCAGTATAGCGGAGAGGTTCAAGTGAGACAATGGAGGATCTCATGCTCGTGGAAGGACTATCTTCCAAGCTGCGCTTAGCGGAGTGCTCTATTCGGTAGCGTGTTGGTGATACGCCCTTATGTTTCTTGAACATCCTTCCCAAGTAAAAAGGGTCTTGATAGCCGACACCGATTGCAATTTCTCTTAAATTGGCGTCGGTTTCGATCAGCAGCATGGCCGCCTTGTTCATCCGTATTTTAATCAAATAATCGATGGGGCTTAGACCTGTTCGGCTTTTAAAATAGGAGGATAGATGGGCAACGCTGTAGTTCAGGCTTTCGGATAGAGATTCCAAAGTGATCGCTTCCGCATAACGCTCATAAATAATAGCAATGATCTGGGCCGCCAAATCACGCTTCTCCGGTTTGATGCCCTGCTCCTGCATCTGGTTTAAGAGCTCATGAACGAAAGAATGAAATAAAGCTTTTACTCGCAATCTGCTAAGGGAGTTTGCCTGCTCCCACTGCTTGTGCATCTCTGTCAAACCATGATACAAGGGGGCTGGTAGAGCAGGGGCGAAGCCAAACTGTATATGAAAGGGGCGGATTCGCTCCGCCAGGTCAATCAGGCTCTGCCGCACCGGAGGTGGCATGCTTCCTTTATAATAGACGGCATAATAATCCAGCCCCTCTTCGTTAGCGTGAATATCCAGCACGGCACCTTTGCCGGCATGGAACACTTTGAAGCGCCGGCAATGGTAGGCCGTTCCGTCCAGCATGATCTGTGCATTTCCGCGGATAGACAGGATAAAGAGGCTGGCGGGTACGACATAGCTGCATTGGTTTTCATGAGATCGCAAGGTGATGCGGCGAACGTCTATTATTTTGCAATATGCCTGTTCCCATAACTTGATATGATCGCGCATGTCCATCGGCTGCAACCTGCCTTTTCGATTCGTACATTTTTTAATAACTATAATTATAGAAGATACCCATTCTCAATGATAGCAAGGCTATAATGGCTATAGTAGAGTAATCGTTACCTATAAAGGATGGGCAAATTCATGAGTAAGCTTCAAACGTATAATCAAACAATAGATTATTGGAAGCAATATCAGCCGTTTTTTCCGGAAGAGATGCAGCTAACGGAGAATCATTTGCCAATAGAAGAATGGATGACTTGGCAGAACGTCCATATTCATCTTGATCAAATGCCTGCCCCGCAGGCCAAATTAAAAATTATTTTCATTCACGGGGCCGGAGGCAATGGCCGATTGCTGGCTCCTTATGCACGAAGCCTGCAAAACAATGGTTATGAAGTCGTCGCGCCGGATCTGCCGCCTTATGGCTTAAGCTATACCGAATCGGCAAAATCTGTGGACTATCAGCTTTGGATTGATATCCTCACAGAATTGATTGATGCGGAGCTGAAGCGTGACGGCAAGCCTATCGTGCTGCTCGGCAGCAGCATAGGAGGAATGCTGGCTTACCATACGGCCGTACAGAGCAAGCGGGTGAAAGGATTAATCGCAACGACATTCGTTGATACGAGCGACGCTAAGTTTCGCGACCAGCTGGCTCCGAACAGATTGATTAGCCGATGGGGGAAGTATTGTATGGACAAGCTTCCCTGCTTGCTTGATTCACTCGCAATCTCGGTTAACCATGTATCCCGGATGAATTTGATTACGAATAATGCCGAATTGACCAAGCTCATTATGAACGATGCCCATGCGGCGGGCACTAAGATTCCTTTACGATTGTTAAGAACGTTTTTGAATCGAAGCCCAGAGCTGAAGCCCGAACAATTTGATCTTTGTCCGGTATTGCTCGTTCATCCGGAAATAGATCCTATGACGCCGTATCGTTTCAGTCAACCTTTCTATGATCGTATAAAAGGCGACAAAAAATATGTCAGTCTAGAGGGTGCTGGCCATTTCCCAATCGAGCAGCCGGGGCTAGATCAGTTGAATGCTGCCGTGCTTTCGTTTCTGAAAAAAGTAGAGCAGCAATAAACGGATAATAAACCGGTAAGCAAAAAAGAGCAGAGACGAGGCTCCATGTCATTAGGTTAAGGTTTAATGACATGGAGACAAGCCCTGCTCTTTTTTTTACGTATAATCGTCTTGCTCAAAAATTATGATTATGCTCGATTCGAGAGGAGAGGACAACCATCACCTGGAAGTAGCCGAATTTATTGCAGCTTGCCGTGAAGGCCTCGAGCTTCTCAATCGATTCCGTCATCACTTTAACCAGATAATTGAACTCTCCGCTGATGCGATGCAAATCTACGACATCAGGCTCGTTCGCGCAATGCTCGCTGAAGGCTTTGCAATGCTGGGTCTGGACCATAACAAAGGCTTTTACAGTCTTGCCTATCTTAGTAGGGTTCAATTGCGCCTTATAGCCCGATATCGTTCCCTGTTCCTCGAGTTTACGGACTCGCCCCGTTACAGCGGGCTGTGTCAGCCCAACCTGCTTCCCTAGCTCAGTCATCGAATAACGCGCATTCTCCTGCAGCATCTTCAATATTTTTACGTCCGTATCATCCATCTCGATTCTCCCTTTCCATTCAATTGAAGTCCTGCTGCCTCATTCTAATTCTGTGCTTCTGAATGAAGTGTTCAAATCAAATAAAGAGGATTCAATCAACTTTTTATAATACCTTAGTAAAAGGGTTGAATTACTTTGTTTTTCATATGTGAATTTTAAATCCTATCTTCTATAATGTCAATGAAAGCTTGTCCTGACAGCGATCTTTGCTGCTGATGGAGGTGATGACCAGGAGATGCTGCATGAGATTATTCAATATATTTCCGATAATCAGGAACGGTTTTTGGAAGAATCGAGAGTTCACTTGGTGCTGAGTTTTTCGGCATTTTTGATCGGCGTCGTGCTTTGCGTGCCACTCGGAATTATTTGTGCTAAAAAAGCAAAATTCGCCGCTCCCATTATGAATCTCTTCAATACATTGCGGGTTATTCCTAGCCTTGCTGTCCTGGTCGCGATCATGCCTTTTCTAGGTACGGGCTTTACGCCGTCCCTTGTTGCGCTGACGCTGCTGGCATGTCCGCCGATTCTGATCCATACGTATCTAGGCTTTCGGAATATAGACAGCTCCATTCTGGAGGCCGCTTCAGGGATGGGGATGGGCGAGGCACGGATTATGAGACGAATCGAGCTTCCTCTAGCATTGCCTCTCATCATTACCGGAGCAAAAACGTCGGCTGTGCAGGTTACCGCGAGCGCAACGCTTGCCGCATTTATTGGCGGCGGGGGACTTGGCACTTTCATTATTAATGGATTAAGCATTAATGATTTTGCAATCGTATTGGCTGGTGCCATTCCGATTACGATATTTGCAGTTGGCATTGAAATTGTATTGTCTGTGGTGGAGAAATGGTCTTCGTGGCCCAAATAATGAATGGAGGTTAGTTTGTAATGAAAAAACAATCAATTATGATCGCAAGCGTCATCCTGCTCCTGTCTCTGGTTGTATCCGCATGCGGAAACGCCGGATCAGGCTCAGCCAGCAAAGGAACGATTAATGTCGGCTCTAAAAACTTTACGGAAGCTTTTATCCTATCGGAAGCTTATTCGCTTGCCCTAGAGAATGCCGGGTACAAAGTGAATCGCAAATTCAAGCTTGCCGGTCTGCTGGCGCATGAAACGATTGTGAAGGGCGATATTGACGTTTACCCGGAATATACAGGAACGGCGCTGCTCTCGATCCTGAAGCTGCCGAAGCTATCCGATCCGAAGGAAGTTTACGATACGGTATCCAAGGCGTATAAGGACCAGTTCAATCTCGTATGGCTGGCTTCGACGCAAGCCAACAATTCGCAAGGCTTGACGGTTACGAAGGAAGTAGCCGACAAATACGGCTTGAAGACGTTGTCGCAATTGGCGGAGCTGGCGCCGCAGCTCAGACTGGCAGCCGTAACCGGCTTTGAAGACCGCGAGGATGGATTGAAAGGTTTGAAGCAGGCTTACGGCGGTTTTGAGTTTAAATCGGTGAAGCTGTTCGACGCCGGTGTGAAGTACAGGGCTCTGCATGATAATGAGGCGGATGTAACGGTGGCCTTCACAACCGATGGAGAGCTGACGAAGCCTAACTTGGTTCTGCTTGAGGATGATAAACATTTCTGGCCGCCTTACTACGTAGCACCGGTTATTAAAGCGGATGTGCTGGAGAAAAACAAAGGCATCGACGACATCTTGAATGAAGTATCGGCCAAGCTGGATACAGCGACGCTGCAAAAGCTGAATGCCGAAGTAGATATTAACAAACAGGAATATACAGACGTGGCGAAGCAGTTCCTGCAAGAGGCAGGTATCTTGAAAAAATAGGATGAGTAACCATGAACCAAGATGCAATTGTGTTTAATCGGGTGACCAAAACCTTTCCTAAAGCGGCTAAGCCGGCCGTCAATGAAACGAATTTGAGAATCGAGGCGGGCAGCTTTGTCACGATTCTCGGTGCATCGGGCTGCGGGAAAACGACGCTGCTCAAAATGATCAATCGGATTCATGAGCCGTCCTCAGGCAATATTCTCATTAATGGTCAAGAAATAACGAAAATGCCTTTGAACGCATTGCGTATCCAAATCGGATATGTCATTCAGGGTATCGGCTTGTTTCCTCATCTGAGCATTGAGGAGAACATTGCGACCATACCGAAAGTTCTCAAGTGGTCTCCGAAGCGAATTGAAGAGCGAATCGATTATCTGCTTGATCTGGTGCATTTGCCGCAGTCGTTCAAGAAGCGCTACCCTGCGCAATTGTCGGGAGGACAGCAGCAGAGGGTTGGCCTTGCCCGTGCTATGGCAGGCGACCCGGCCATTATGCTGATGGACGAGCCTTTCGGAGCAATCGATGCGATTACCCGGGAGTCGCTGCAGGATGAAATGATACAAATTCAGAAGAAGCTCAATAAGACGATTTTATTCGTTACGCATGATGTGCAGGAAGCGATGAAGCTGGGCGACCGGATTATCGTGATGAATGAAGGCACGATTCAGCAATACGATACGCCGCTTGAGATTTTAGCCCGCCCGGCTAATGAATTTGTTCAGAAGCTGGTTAAATCGGACAATCAATTCAATCAGCTGGATTTGATTAAGGCGGAAGACGCGATGGTTCCGATCGATTCCGCTCCGAATGCAAGCAGCTGGGGAGAGGCAAGAGTAACAGGTCGGGAGTCGTCGTTAAAGTCGGTATTGCTGCTTCTGCTGCAGCCGGAAGTGAGCGTGGTATGGGTGGTGGATGAACAGGACATTCCCGTAGGCAGTATCACTTGGGAGCAATTGAAATTGAAGGTGTGAGTGACAGGAAGGGGGTGTGAACATGGACTACGCGATCAAGCATTACGATCAACTGCTGTTGTTGACCGTTCAGCATATTTTCCTTACGTTGGCGACGCTGGTTATCGCCTTGCTCATTGCCCTACCGGTCAGTTTGCTGCTCTTGCGGGTTCAAGCCTTCACGATCCCTGTACTGGCTGCACTAGGTCTTGTCTATGTCGTGCCGAGCATGGCGATGTTCGCCTTTCTCGTGCCGCTCGTCGGGGTAGGCATTACGCCTGCCCTCATTGCGTTAATCGCCTACAGCCAGCTGTTCCTTGTGCGTAATCTGCTTGCGGGTTTCAAGTCGATCAATCCGAGCATTATCGAGGCGGGCAGGGGAATGGGGCTTGGTTCGCTGCGGTTGTTTTGGCGAATTGAGCTTCCTCTGGCGCTGCCGATCATTATTGGCGGTATCAGGCTGACGATTACGACGACGATCGGCATCGCTACGATTGCTTCCTGGATCAATGCAGGCGGACTTGGCGTTCTGTTGTTCGATGGCTTATATCAGAATAATCCGGCCAAAATCATCTGGGGAGCGCTGCTTGTATCTGGCATGGCGATACTGAGCAATCAGCTGTTATTCCGTCTGGAGCGCAAAGCCTTGCGGCGAGCGAAGGGAGAAGTTTCCCTCTAAATAAGGAGAATGCATAATGAGTAATTCGCGAAAAAATATGGCGTTAGGCGTATTTCTGTTGGGCGCTGGTCATCACGCAGCGGCTTGGCGGCATCAGGAGGCAAATGCGAGAGGCAACATCGACTTCCGTCAGCTCGTTCAGCTGGCGCAAACGGCGGAGAGAGGAAAGCTCGACATGGTGTTCATAGCCGATGCACTGGCTGTAGGACGCAGTCTCTCTTCTATTGAGCATAATGTAGGCGGTGCACTGGAGCCTTTCAGTTTGCTGTCGGCATTGGCCGCTGTTACGGAACAGATAGGTCTGGTTGCTACCTCATCCACAACCTATAACGAGCCTTTCCACACCGCCCGCAAGTTGGCCACATTGGATCATATTAGCGATGGCCGATCCGGCTGGAATATCGTAACGACGGGTACGGAGGCTGAGGCTCATAACTTCGGAAGAGAGACGAATCTTGCCCATGAGCTTCGCTACGAGCGTGCCGGGGAGTTTGTTAAGGTCGTTAAGGAGCTATGGGATAGCTGGGAGGATACGGCGCTGCTGGCGGACAAAGCTTCCGGTATTTATGCCGATCTGGACAAGGTGCGGGAGATTGATTATAAAAGCGACTGGTTCACCGTGAAAGGCCCATTGGATGTACCGCGCCCTCCGCAAGGTTATCCGGTGCTTATTCAAGCAGGTTCTTCGCCTGCGGGTCAAGCATTTGCTGCGAGCATTGCCGAGGTTGTTTTTACAGCACAGCAAACGATAGAGGAAGCCAAGCATTTCTATCAAAGCGTGAAGGGTCAGCTGGCGTCCTTTGGCCGTGCCGAGCATGGGCTGTTAATTATGCCGGGTATCTCCCCGATACTTGGAGCCACTGAGCAGGAAGCGCGGGAAAAACAGCAGGAGCTTGACGCCTTGGTGCTTCCTCATGTGGCAGTAGCCCAGTTATCCGGCTTATTGAATTTCAACCTGGCTTCCTATGATCTGGATGGACCGCTGCCGTCCATCCCTCTCCCTGAAGCTTCGACAAGCGGGGTAATTAGCCGCATTAAGATGCTTGTCAGTTTAGCCGAGAAAGAAGAGCTGACCATCCGTCAGTTAAGCCAGCGCGTCATTGGCGCACGAGGTCATAAAACCTTTGTTGGAACCGCTGTGCAACTGGCAGATCTGATGGAGGAATGGTTCCGGCAGGGGGCGTGCGACGGGTTTAATCTGATGCCGCCGCTGCTGCCAAGCGGACTAGATGAGTTTGTTGATGAGGTCGTGCCAGAATTGCAAAAAAGGGGTTTGTTTCGGACGCAGTATAGCGGAACGACACTTCGTGATCACTTGGGATTAAGCAGTCCTTATCCGGCTTACCGGACATAGACAAGGAAAAACGGCCTGCTCGATTATCGAGCAGGCCGTTTGCTTATTATTGCGGTTTACCAGTTGTTCCCCGAAACTCTGTTGACGGTGAAGTTCGGGCTGCCGCTTTCGCCATAAATGGCTGCAACGCCAGGATTGTTTATTTTCACATTCGTAAAGCTTGCCGAACCGCGAGCCGGCCCTTGACCGCTCTCAGCGCTGACGACGAGCTTAATGCCATAGCGGGTTGGGTTGTTGATGTTGACGTTCTCTACGCGAACGTTTTGCATCGCCAGGTTTTCCGGCGATTTGGTTTGGAACATCAAGCCGAAGTAGACTGGGTTATTGATGTCCACGTTTTTAACCAAAATGTTTTTGAACGTTCTGTCTCCTCCGAAGAACCAGATCGCGCCAAAGTTTTGGTATTCGTTGATTTTATCGTCTGCACCGACGCTGGTCCAGAAATCTCCGCCAGTCCGGTCCAGCGTGACGCCGTCGATGACGGTATCCTTATCGCCGAAGCCTAATGTGTTATAGCCAAAGCTCAAGCTGCTGATTGTGATGCCCGGATAAGTCAGCGTATCTGCTCCGTACAGATTTTGGTACAGGTTATCGGAACCGCCGTATACGGCAAAAGCGGCTGCACGTCTGACGTTGGTAGCCGTCAGGTTAGTAAACTTGTTGCCGACATTGTACGAACCGCCAGAATCGATTGCACTGAACAAGGCGAATGCATCATCTCCAGCTCCTCTGGAGTAGTTGTTGTCGATGACGTTGTAGGAGGAACCGTTCGTCATGTTGATGCCGTCTGCAAACGTATTTTTAATCCGGTTGTCTTTGAACGTATTGTAGGAAGAGTTGACACCCCAGTACAAGCAGATGAAGTGCTCGACCCAAACGTTCTGAACCGTTACATTTTGCATACCGTTGCCGTCGATGAATTTACCAGGTCCGTCAGTACGGTATACATAGTTGCCCCAAGCGGACAGGTCTTTGATTGTGGAACCGTTGGCGGCCGAACTAATGTTGAAGCCGACATCCGTATTGCTTTGATTTTGCGGCGCTATCAATTTGGTGTGCCATGGGCCCGCGCCAATAATTTCAGTTGCACGGCCATAGAGGAAGATTTTGTTGGTAATCGTCCATTCGCCGGCAGGGATGAAGATACCTTTTTTCGTCGTATCCTGTCTGAATTCATTAAGCGCTTGCTCGATCGATTTCGTAGCGGAAACTTGAACGTATTTGCTAGGGTCTGGATTAGTCGCAGCAGGAGCAACATTTTCCGTCTCGATCATATCGACATAGATCCAAGGCACGTCTCCGGCGTCCTTCTGGATTTTGATCTTCGTTCCAGCAGGGTAGACTTGGTCAAGCAGCAGCTGTGAATCCTCATACAGCCAGTAAGCTGTAAGTCCTGCTCCTGGAGAGTTGTCATAGCCCAGTCGGCCAAGCGTGCTCGGCGTAGCATAGACATAAGAGAATTTGGACGTTACGTTGAACTTGCCTTTGCTCACTCCGTCAGCATAAACGCTGATCGTTCCCGACGTATTGTCAGCGATCGCATTCCGCAGGACAAACGCGTTGGCGGCGGATGTCAGTGTGAACTCTACATATTGGCCTGTTGCATCCAGCTTAACAGCGGAACGGCCGGAAGCTTCGCCTGCAAAGTCGCCAGGCTTGAAGTTAGGAGCCAGCTTCGTACCGTTTGTCGTATTGGAGGATGCTTCAGCTTCGAGAATTGTGAACGGCATATTAGCACCGCGGCCTGAGTACAGGCTTGTTGTGTTGGTGTTATTCGCTTGCTTGATGGTCACTTCGTTGGCGTCAGCCGCAACGCTTGTCGTCACCGAGTAGCTGCCATTAACTGCCGTCCAAGTGCCAAGTACGACATTGGCGGAAGCGCCAACGGCAAGAGAACCGTTATAGGAGCCGTTCAACGTTGTGATCGTTGCACCAGCAGCATTTTTGAGTACGAGCGTGATTGGATGAGCGCCGCCCGCAGATGCGATATTGCCTTCGTTTTTAAGATTAACGGTAAACGTAACGTTATTGCCTGCGCTTGGATTGCTTGGATTCCAAGAAGTTGTAGCAATCAAGTCAGAGCTGGATACCGCAGCCACAGTGAGCGACGTTGCACTCGTGTAGCTGTTGTTGCTCTCGTTTTGCTCAATAACTTGGTTGCTTTCGTCCACTTTCGCGCTTACCGCATATGTGGCGGCATTTTTAGGTCCGACATTTAGTGATACGGTAGTTGTTGCGCCAGCAGCCAATGTGCCCACTGGAGCAGAGCCGGCTAGCTGAGTGCCGAGATAGAAATTAACAGTCGTTGCGCCAGAGCTTGCTGTACCGATGTTGGCTACAGTTGCGTTCAGCGTAATCGGATTGGTCTCAATTGGAGAAGCTGGTGTCCAGGACAAGCCTGTAATCGTCAAATCCGGGTTCGGAGCCGGAGTTCCGAAGATTTGGAATTCTGCGATTTGGCCTGCAGGAGCGCCGGAGTTCGTTGTAATGTTCAGTCGTACTTGCTTAGCTGTTGCTGTAACCGGAATTGTTACCGAGTTGCCGGTTGCAGGGTTAAACGTATAGGACTGAGCGGAAACGATGTTATTGAAGGTAGATGAGTTCTGATCGCTGCCCAGCACTTGAATCGTTTGTGTGCGCGTGCTCCAATCATTCCCCGGATTCAGCTTGAGAACGATAGAAGTAAGATTGTGGTTGGAGCCCAGATCAACAGTCAGCGTACTTGGATTGCTTCCGCCTTCCCAGTATGTAGCCGTGCTGCCGTCATTGGCGTTTGCAGCTACGAATGTGAAGGTAGAGGAAGAAGCAGTAATTGTTTTTCCAATCGCCAAATTGCTGCCGGTTGGAGGCGTAGGTGTTGGTGTGACAGTAGGCGTTGGTGTTGGAGTAGGTGTGACAGTAGGTGTTGGTGTTGGTGTAGGCGTTGCTGTAGCTGTTGGAGTAGGTGTTGGTGTTGGTGTTGGTGTTGGTGTGGCTGTTGGAGTAGGTGTTGGTGTAGGCGTTACTGTAGCACCGTAGATTTCAAATTCGGAAATCTGCCCGGCCTGCCAGCCTGTGTTTGCCGTAATGTTAAGACGAACATAGCGGGTATTCGTGGCGGTGAAGTTAATCGTCACGGAGTTGCTGTTGACCGACGGATTAAATACGTAGTTTGCAGAGCCTACAATATCGGAGAACGTTGAGCCGTTTGTGCTGCCTTGTACGGATAGTGTTTGCGTACGTGTTGCCCAGCTCGAGCTCGCAGGCAGCTTCAGCACGATTTGATCAATATTGGTGTTTGCACCGAGATCGATTTGAAGCCATTGCGGAAAAGCATTGTTTGTACTTTCCCAATAGGTGCCTTGGTTGCTGTCATTTACATTACTGGCTACATAGACATCTGCGTGTCCGCTGGCTGTTACTGTTTTACCCGTTGCCAGGTTTGGCCCGCCTGCCGCAGAAGAATGCGAAGGGTACAGCGTGAGCTGCGACAGCAGGATCACCGCCGCCAGAAACCAAATAACGATGGGATTGCGCTTGGATTGCCTCATTAAAAACATAAACATCCTCCTAGTCATTGTTTTAACCAAGAAATAATGCGCTTACATTATTGAGCAAGGCCGATGGTGCTTTTTTCAAACGCCTCCTTTTCTATTGAGGGTAATAGTCTCATTCAATCGATATGGCAATCAATCGATCCGCACAATGAAACAAAACCAATATTTAGTAAATATTGGTTTACGAAGTGATGCGGCAACATGGCGCTATCATGTAGTTGTGAACGGACTTATGAACCCAGTATATAACGCTTACATTTTTTCCTAAAGATGTAATGCTACGATGATTGTGTGTATTATTATTGTCTCGATGTAGAGAGAATGGATAGGCATAATCTGAGGAGGACCGGCAGTCCTCCTCAAGCAGACATTGTTTTTAGTTAAAATACGATACAGATTTTCCCGAAATAGGACCCGCTGGACAAGTGCTGAAGAGCTTGTATGGCTTGAGTGAACGGGTATACGCTATCGATGACCGGGTTCAAGCGATGATGTTTAATGGCGGCATTCATTTTTTCAAACATCGTACGATTTCCTACGTTAATGGCTTGCAGTTTCGCCCTTCTGATGATGGCGGGGATAATGGCAAAGTCCTCAACGCTCGCTCCCGTCAAAACGCCAACCATACTGATTTGCCCGCCTACCTTTAATGCGGTGAGAGAACGGTTTAGGGTAGCTCCCCCTCCAAGGTCAACGATGTGATCGGCGCCCAGCCCGTCTGTGTACGCTAAAACGGCCTGATCCCATTCCTTCGTCTCCCTGTAATTGATGCCGAAATCGGCCCCAAGTGCCCGGGCTCGTTCCAGCTTCTCATCGCTGCTGGAAGTGACAATAACTCTCGCGCCTTGCAGTTTGGCGAATTGAAGAGCAAATAATGAAACGCCGCCGGTGCCTTGAACGACAACGGTATCGCCTGCCTTAACTTTACCTTCTTCTACGATGGCATGCCACGCAGTAACGCCGGCGCAAGGCAGAGTTGCCGCCTCTGCATCCGTCAAATGCTCGGGAACACGAACCAGCCCCTGCTCAGGAAGCACAACATATTCCGCAAGCATCCCGCTTAAAGGGCTGCCCAGTGTAGAAACCCAGTTCTCTTGAGTAGCTTCACCGGTAATCCAGCTTTGGGTGAAGATGCCGCTCACTCGCTCTCCTAGTTGAAACTTTGTCGCGTTCTCTCCTAATGCGACGATTTCACCTACTCCGTCAGATACAGGAATAAAAGGCATTGTCAGATGTGGATCATAAAATCCGTCAATAACGCCAAGATCCCGGGAATTGAGCGACACAGCTTTCATTCGAATAAGCACTTCATTCTGCGCAGGACTCGGAATCGGATAATGGACTTCTTCAATATGATCAAGGCCAAAGCCGCCTTGAATAACATAGGCTTTCATTGTGCATCTCCCCTTACTTAGTTAGGAATAGACATATAATAATCCATGATTTAAGATCAAGTAAGACGGCACTTTAAGGTGGTTAACGAACCTAAAGGTGCGTAAGGAGGATGGATAACGATGAAAACCGCAGACATCTCTCTGACGATATGCAGCTATACGCATGTGCTTGAAATTATTTCGAACAAGTGGACGGCGCTAGTTATTTATGCTCTGGAGGATGGTACGATCCGTTACGGTGAGATCAAGAATCGTATAGAAGGCATATCGCAAAAAATGCTGACGCAAACTTTGAAGCAATTGGAGCGGGACGGGTTAGTCAGCCGGAAGGTCACGCCCAAGGTTCCGCCGATTGTAGAATATACGTTAACTTCTTTAGGAGAATCGTTGATTCCTCATATGCGGATGTTAAAAGAATGGGCTGCAGCACACTATGCCCAAGTCGCTTTGGCTAGAGAAGAGTATGACGCTAGTTTTAATCAAACACCGATCGAATGATAAGTTTGGTCAGGTTCATGCTATAATAGATCGCATCAGTACGAAATTCAATTCATCGTTTGCCGGGTGCGGCAATGATTAAGGAGATTAAATGTTGAGTAACCATAATGTTGAAGACGTTAATGAACAACAACCGGACATTTTCGAGGAGCTGAAAAAAGCGGTTAATCGCAAAGGAAGCTGGCGCGACCGATTGAACGCCGTAAAGGAGCTTGGCCAGATGGATACTGATCCATCCATTAAGCTGCTGCAGCACGCATTGTCCGGCGATCCTGTATTTCAAGTACGGGAAGCTGCTTACCGCAGTCTGAAGAAGCTCGGTGAAGCGGTGCAAATGCCTGCCAAAACGAAAGGCGAGCTGTTCAAAGGGACAAACAAGATTTTGCTGCGGATTAAGAAAAGCCTGCCAGAGGGCCATACCTTCGAGCAGTTTAAGGAAAAGCTTCAAAAGACGCGTTCGGA
Source organism: Paenibacillus radicis (ex Gao et al. 2016) (assembly GCF_014641555.1). Lineage (GTDB taxonomy): Bacteria > Bacillota > Bacilli > Paenibacillales > Paenibacillaceae > Pristimantibacillus > Pristimantibacillus radicis. Next base: position 223,752 of record NZ_BMHY01000003.1, on the reverse strand, counting down.
TATTTATGATACGTACGAGGGCGACAAAGGCGAAGAGTTTGATGGCTGGCTGAAAGCCATTTGGGAAGCGCCATCTAGAAAATAGCATGAGATTAACAACAAAGGGAGCGCAGCCTATGTCTGCGCTCCCTTTGTTAATTTTTGATGAGGGAGGTTTATGAACAGAAAGCGTTGGAGGCCAATCCCTGAGCTGTATGATCAGTGGCGAGCTAATCTGTTGAACGAAAATTGATCGGAAAGTTAATGCTATAAAATAGTTCGATCTTCGACAAAAACCGCGAAGGCTTGATGCTGCGCGGTTCTTTGCTGTTTTTGCACATCTGTCTTTCACTATTCTTTTATTGGCCGTTGCTACAATGAGAGGCGGTGGATTAACCATTTTTGAGAGGAGAACAAGATGAGAAAAACTTTTTTATGTCTATTAGTCGTGCTAATCACCGTCTGTACTTTATTTTCACAGACTCCCCTTATCTATGCGCTGGAGGAGAATGATTATACGTACACGATTGCCAACAATGAGGCAACCATAACAGATTTTAATAGAGGCGCGGGCGTGGACATTACGATCCCAACCACTTTAGGAGGGGTGCCGGTAACTGCAATCGGAGATACAGCTTTTTATATCAACGATCTTACTAGCGTTGTGATCCATAACGGGATAAAGAGCATTGGCGATAATGCATTTGGCTATAATTTTCTTACTAGCGTAGATATCCCCAGCAGTGTCACGAGTCTGGGTCCAAGAGCGTTTGCCAATAACAAACTGACAGGGGTCGTTATTCCGGATAGCATAACGAGCATGGAGCAGGAGGCGTTTGCGAACAATTTACTGACCAGTGTACGTATTTCGGAGAATCTGACGAGCATCAGCGATTTTGCGTTTAGAGGCAATCAGTTGACGAGCGTTGTGATACCGGCAAACATAAGGAGCATCGGCGGTTATACCTTTCGCTATAATCAGTTGTCCAGCGTCGTCGTGATGGGCAAGACTGTAACGATCGAATCCAATTCCTTTAACAACAATCAAGCCGTTGCGGCAGATTTGAAGCTATTCGGCTATGCGGGCTCAGCCGTACAAACCTATGCGAGAAATAAAGGATATACGTTTGTAGATGGAACGTCGCTGTTTGAGGCCATTGCCTCAGCCAAACAGCTGCTGAAGGATCATAGTCCTGGCCCAATGGTAGGCCAAGTGCCTCTCCATGTCCATGTAGCATTGACGGTTGCGCTTAGCGATGCCAAGCTATTCATCGATTCCATACGGAATATCAATACGACTGCCGATCTGAATGGGGCGGGAGCTCTGTTGCAAGCCGCTATTCAATCGTTTAATGCGGCGATCATACAGCCTGACACAACGGCGCTGCAAGCCGCGTTGACAGATGCCAATCAGGCGCTTGCGGATCACCCGGCAGGAACCGGAGTCGGTGAGACGACGGCTGCGGCGCGTTCGGCCTTGCAAGCCGCTATAACAGCGGCACAGCTTGTTGCCAATAATGCGGGCAGTCATACGCAAGCACAGATTGATACGGCTGCTGCTGTGCTGAGAGCAGCGATTATTGCTTTTGAAGCTACACTGATCCAAGCGGGAGATGCATCTGATTTGACTGCAGTACTGGCCGATGCGAATCAAATGCTGGCAGATCATCGCGAAGGTACAGGGGTAGGCGAAACCACAGGAGCCGCACGTGATGCTCTGCAAGCGGCAATCGATACGGCCCAAGTTGTTTTTGATGATGCGGGCCATCAAACGCAGGTTCAGCTTGATGCTGCCTCTGCCGTATTGCGATACGCGATAACTGTATTCAAAGATACACTGGTTCAAGCGGGAGATGCTGCAGCGTTGGAAGCTTTGTTAGCCGAAGCGAATCAAATGCTGGCGGACCACCCGGAAGGCAAGGGAGTAGGCGAAACTACAGAAGCGGCCCGTGCCGCCATGCAAGTGGCAATCGACGCGGGGCAAGCCATTGCTGATGACGCCGCTAATCAAAGCGAAGCGCAGTTTATTGCCGCTATTGCTGCTTTAAATCAGGCATTGGATCAATTTGAAGCGGCATGGGTTCAACTGGTGCTTCAGGCTCCGGCTAATGGACTCTATGGGAAAAATGCAACTCTTACCCTTACCGTTCACTATGGATATATGGTGACGGTAAACGGAGCACCGACGATTCCGCTTATTATCGGCTCCGGTGGGACGACGAAAACCGTCCATGCTTCTTATAACGGAGTTCAGGGTGTGCCGTTGAACAGTCTTACCTTCGTATACAGTCTTGAGGAAGGGCTTGAGGATGACATTACTGCTTCCTCCGAGCTTGCGCTTCCGGCTAGTGCAAGTATTACCCGGCTAAATGGAGCTCCAGCGGCGATCGATTATGTTGTACCGGATATGAGCGATGTCATCATTGCCTCGAAGGCTCCCGGTCTCGTTCTGAATGCAGGCAACGTGAGCAGCTCTGGCGCGGACGTGACGGTGACAACAAGTGTATCCGCTAGCTTGAAAGGCAACACGTTGTCAGCGCTGCTGTGGCTGCCGGGAAGCCGAAGTGCTGCTGAATTTGCCAAAAGTGCAGGAGCGGGGAATGACATTATCGCCTCGGAGAAATTCCATGTCACTTCAAACGGTATTTATACCGTTTATGCCATTGATGTATTAGGCAATGAAGCGGTTCAGGAGATTACTGTTTCCGGTATCGGAACATCTTCGCCTGGTACTGGCGGGGAAGGTCCAGGATCAGGCGGCGCAGGAAATCCTGGTACTCCTCTCCCAACTACAGCGAAGATCGTCATTGGCGGTGTTTTGACGGAGGTGCGTGCAGTGAAAGAAACATCGACAGACGGCCAATCCGCTATAAGACTCTTCCTGACCCCGGAGCAGTTGATTCAAGCCTTCTCCAAAGGACAGCAAGAATCGGTTATAGCAGTTGAAGGACTTGGTTCTGCGGTGAAAATCGATTTGCCTGTCGATTCGCTGCGCGACGTATCGAGCAGACAGCCGAATGCCAGCATTAAAGTCATGCTGGAGGGCAATAGCTTGCATATTCCGCTTCAATCTGTTGCAGGCTTGCGGGAAGGCTCAACGCTTACGGTAACAATTGCGCAGCCATCCGGCAAAGCAGGCGGCAGCTTGCAAGAAGCGATCAACAAACAGGGCTCGGTTGCTGCTCTTCAGCATCCAATCGTCGTTGCCCTTGATACAAATGGTCAGACCCTTAATAACTGGCAAGGTATTTACTTGCAACGAACGCTAGAGCTGACTGCTAAGGTTGATCCCAACAAAGCAACGGCCGTTTGGCTGGATGCCGATAACCGTCTGCATTTTGTGCTTGCGGTATTCGAGAACGATGGAAAAGTAACGATTCAATTGCACCGTGAAGGCGTCTATACGATTATTCAATCGAACCGAAGCTTTACAGATTTACAAGGACATTGGGCGCAAGCAGATATTGAGCTGCTGGCGAACAAATGGATTGTAGGCGGGTTGCCGGATGGCAGCTTTGCACCGAATCATACGATTACCCGTGCGGAATTTGCCGCGCTGCTGGTCAGGGCGCTTGGATTGCCTGAGATTCGTACAGGCGAATCCTTCGGTGATGTGAAAGCCGCCGACTGGTATGCCGGAGCAGTTGGTGTCGCTCAGCAAGCAGGCTTGATCGGAGGGTATGAGGACGGCTCGTTCCGTCCGAATGCCAATATCACTCGTGAGCAGATGGCCGTTATGATCGCAAGGGCGCTAGCCTATGCGGGAAATACGCCTCAGGCGGGAAGCGGTGCGAGTGCGCTGCAGCCGTTCGTTGATGGCAAGGCTGTTGCAGCTTGGGCTGTCGATGCAACGGAGCAGTTGGTCGGCTTGGGTATTATCCAAGGGATGACCGATACGACATTTGTTCCTCAAGCCCAAGCATCCAGAGCGCAAAGCGCGGTGATGCTGAAGCGAATGCTGCAATACTTGCATTACATCAATTAATGACGTAAAAAACCTTCGCCTTTCCTTATAGGAGGCAAAGGAAGAAGGGCTGTCGAGAATATCTCGACAGCTTTTTTTGATTTTGTATGCAACAATACGCCGATTGAGGAAATGAAATCCATATAGCCAAAGGCAAAGCGAGGTAACTTCGCTAAAAGGTAGTTTATCCAGCTAAGTCGCCTTCATTTCGGTTCATTTCAGTTGGTTCTACTTCTGGGCTTGGCGTTAGTTGTACAAAATCGCGAATTAAAATGTAAAAGTGCAGGTTGTCAGCCGCTTTTTCGATTATTTATCGCCTCAAAATGCAAATGTGCATTTTGATTGGCCGAAAAAGCCCCTTTGGCGTGAAATGGAGCGATTTCAAATGCACTTTTGCATTTTGAGCGCTAGTTTCGGACTTTTAGAGCTAATCAGCATGCACTTTTACATTTTGTTTCTTGATTGACGCCGTGGTTTGGATATGTGAGAGGAGATTTTCCATTGGGTCCTGTACTGTACAATCGTATGTTTGTCTAATATTCCTCCTGCATATCATATGAGCCAGAACTGAAACATCTTTGAGAGATACGGTTACTTCTCTCCAACCGGAAAAAACGCTTCGCTCTCCACATAGGGGAGCGAAGCGTTTTGTTTGCTTTTACAGGCTGTCTGAAGCTGTTGCTTGCTTAAACGCGACAAAACGAGCGGTTAGCTCCGGGTCCCATTGGGTGCCGCGGCCTTCTTCCAGAATAGCGAGCGCCCGCTCGCGGGACATTCCTTTCCGGTAGGGACGGTCGGAGGTCATCGCATCGTAGGCGTCCGCAATAGCGATAACACGGCCAATTAGAGGGATCGCTTCACCGGCCAAGCCGTCCGGATAACCCTTGCCGTCATAACGCTCATGGTGGGAGCGGATGCCGGGGAGCAGGTCGGCCATCGCGTCGGCAGGCTCGATTTGCTTCAATATTTTTTCTCCCAGCACGGGATGCTGCTTGATCTGATCGAACTCTTCGTCGGTCAGTTTGCCTTCTTTGAGCAGAACGGCGTCTCGTACGCCAATCTTGCCGATATCATGCAGCAAAGCGGATCTATACAAAATTTGCAGGGGAGCTTCGTCCCAGCCAGCCAGCTCGCCAATCTGCATGGAGTAACGGGCGACGCGTTCGGAGTGACCGGCCGTGTATGCATCTCTGGCGTCAAGCGCGGCAGCGAGCGTGAAGAAGTAGCTTTGCAGCAGCTGGTTGTTGCGAACTTCGCGTTCTTTTAACCCCGTGACCATATGATTGAAGCCGGCGACGAGCTTGGAAAATTCATCAGAGTAGATATCGTCAGCCTGGGTGTTCAGGTTGCCTGCCTGCACGCTGCTCATTGCGGTCTGAATCGTATGTATCGGGTCCTGGATGTTGCGGGACAGCAGCGAGGCTCCCAGAATGGAGAAGGAAATGCCGATGATCAGAATGATGACGGCCCATTGCCAGTAAGTGCCGTTGCCATTACCGGATGCACTATCAAGACGAATTTGAGAAGCCAACGTGAATAGGATCAAAGGGAGTGTCCCAATCAGAAAAGCGCTAAGCTGAAATTTGGTCCTTATGGAGACGAGAATCTCACCGCCTAATGAAATATCTTGTCCGTATAGCTGGATATGGAGACTGCGGATATGGGAGACCACAGGTCGAATGGCTGTTGTCGTCAAAAAAAACTCGATCATCGCGTGCATACTGGCGACCATTAATGCCCCTGCCCCTGCGATAAGGAGATAATGATAAGGGAGTGACACCCACTCGAGTTGGATGAACAGCAGGCATAAGATAATAGCTGGAAAGGACATTCCCATAAAATGCGGCCCAAATGTGCGTTTAACCGAAAGCATCGGAAAGCGATGGGTTTGCTGGTAAGCAGCTTTCAGCTGTTCGGAAGTTGGCGATGCGATTTGAAAGATTGTTCGTATCGGCTGCAGATGCCGGTTGAATACGAATATTTCACAAATAAGCATGAACGTGAGTGAAGTAAGAAGAACGCCGCTGAGTATGGCTAGTTCTCGCATCGGTATGTTCAGCGTGTTGAATAAAATGACGCCGCCGAAGCCAAGCACGGCTACTGTCGAGCCGAATAAATAGTTGCGCAGCAGCTGTTTGAAGAAAGATGCGTATAAGGGATTGGATTTAGCGGCGGGGTGCCGTATAGGGTTAATAGTGTTCATAGCAGGCATCCTCTTTTCAGGGCTAATACTGAGATATTCTGGTTATCTACAGTGTACTGTGCATGCTGAGGGAAGTACATTCAAAACTATGGAGCAGCTAAATAATTTATACAGCTGGTATAAGGAAAAAGAGCCTTCGGAGTAGGTTCCGAGGCTCTTTCTTGATAGAGGAATGATCCTCTCGTTAATATGAAGTATAAAGGATTAGCCGGCAGCCCAGACATCCAGCTCGATTTTCAGCTCGGGCAGGCCCAATGCAGTAATATAAGCGATCGTCATGGATGGCGGGGTGGGGCCGAATACACGGTTCCAAATTTCATAAAAGTGGTCCCAGTCGATTTCTTGTGTAGCCCAAATGTTTACTTTAACGACATGGTCGGGCGTTAACTTTTGCGAAGCAAGAATGTTTACGATATTGTCCATCGTATGGGTAACCTGCTGATTGAAATCATTTGGTATAACATTATTTTGATCGATACCGATTTGACCGGAAAAAACGTACATCTCGGCATCTCTGCTTATTTTGGTAACATGGCTATAGCTGCCTACAGGCTTGGCAAGGCTTTCTGGATTATATCTTTGAACGGTTGTATGAGCTGAATTTGTCATGTAATAACGTCTCCTTATCGATTAGGAAGCTCATAACGGCTGTACCGCTATGATTTCGCTGTATTTTAGTCGTTTCATTCGTTTGGACAGACCTATCCCGTCGAAATGAATTCTAGAAAAAAACAGCGGTAGAGTACCCGATGCCAGCAGATAAAAACGCAATTGATCTCTTTTTCATCAGGTAGTCCTCCTTCATAAGATAAGTAGCGTACTCCAGAAGATTACCATCTATAGAATGGGATGTCCAATTTAGCAGCCGTTTTGTTCATTATTTATTGTTTTTCTGCAAATTTTCTAACGGCTAGTGTAGATGACTAGGATTCGTCATTGGATTAAACGAATAGGAAGCAGTGGATGCGTATATGGAATTGACGGCCAGGCTGTCTATGTCAAAAGAAAAAGAAAGAACATACATGTTTTCAAGATCCCTAAATTGGTTCGCAGAGGTGTAACCGTCAACTGGAGTGAACGACCCGTCTGCGTTTTTTAAATAACTATAGGTAGCCATTCCTCTATGCATATATCCGATTGTCCCGTACTCCTCTAAAACATCGGTTAACGTGCTCTCTCCCAAAATAATTCCTTTATTCGTACGCAAGCGTGGATTTGTATGTGAGACGTCCTCGTCCTCGTCCTCGAAGTATTCGGCAGACCATGCATCCAATTGTCCCTTTTTATTGAAGTGGGCAGAGAAATCGGGATAACTGTATTGTGAGAACATATCCTTTTCCTTTGAATATCCGAAAAGATCATCGATGGATGGCTTGGATGCTCCCCAACTCACTGTCGGAAATGGATCGGCTCCCAGCAGGTTGAAATCTTCGCTTTCAAGCGGGACTTTACTGAAATCTGGTAAGGTTCCAAGCGCTGAAGCAGGTAAGGAAGGAAGCAAATGACGATCACTAGGAGCTTTCGGCCTTATTTGAATGGACATCATGCCTCTAAGCAAGAGCTGTCGAATCCACTGAAGTGCCTCTGCTCGGGTAAAGGTATCGTTGCCATGAAAGTCGTTTGGGGTTTTGGCGCTGCTGTTTGCCATTCCGTATCCGATCAAATAGGCAATAGCGTCATCGCCGTTATAATGAACCCCATTGGCAGAGCTAATGATTTCTGCTGCGTGCAGTTTAGTAATGGGCTCCGATCTAAGCTTTTGATCTGAAGCACCTTGAGGAGCATGATTGAATTTAGCTGCCACCCGATAAGGCCCGTCGGTCCAATCTGAGCCAGGTCCTGGTCTAGTTGCTGTTGGTATAGCGAACCCTAAGGCTCTATATAACATTTTAATAAATTCAGCTTCCGTAATGAGTTGATCGGGTTTATAGCTGAAGTCGGGATATCCGTCAACGATACGCTGAATTTTAGCCCATTGGAACAGACGCTCTGCAGGGTGGTTCGTAATATCCGTTTCCGGCGCATACACCACAACTCCATCGCCATCGTCCTCCTCGTTCACGCTTTGGTTGAGTGGCGCGGCATAGGCGGCTGAAGCGCTGAATAAGCAAGAAACTGCGATTAGAAATGCAACAATACGCAGATGTTTCACCATGAGTTACGTTCATCCCTTCGAATAGCCAAGGCTATTTCCTATTTATTGAATCGATACCATTTCTATATCGGCTATTGGCTGTCTTTCATGGATAGAGAAGGACTTCTTACAACGGTAAAAATACAGCCGCTCCTTCTCGCAGGAGCGGCTGTTTGGTGGTGAGTGCGTCAATCTGAGGCTGGTACTAGATGATTGGAATGAGTAACCCGATTTCGTCCGCTGCTTTTAGAGGCGTAAAGTGCGGTGTCCGCATGATGGAGCAGCGTTTCATCGGTATCTCCACGGCGTACGGTCGAAGCGCCAATACTAACGGTAATGTTATGTTCGCCGCATGGAGAGTTAGCGATTGCAGACCGGTATCTCTCAGCTGTTAAGAGAGCAGTATCCTCATCTGTGCCCGGAAGAATGACAACGAACTCTTCGCCCCCAAAGCGCGCGACAATGTCCGTGTCACTGGCCATCGACTCCAGCAGTCTCGCCAAATGGACAAGTACGGCATCGCCTGCAGGATGTCCAAACGTATCATTAATGCGCTTAAAATGATCAATATCGATGATGAGCAGCGAGAATGGCTTCTCGGTTTCCCGGAAGGATAGAAGCAGAGCCAGCAGGCTGACTTGGAAAAACCGGCGGTTATGCAGTCCGGTCAGCGGATCAGTAGAGGCCATCGTTTCCAGCTGCAGATTAATCCGCAGCAGCTCCTGCTGCTTAACCTCGTATTCTTCATGCAAAGCTTCGAGTTTATGATTGGCCTCATTAGTAGCCTGATATAATTCTTCGAGCTTTGTTTTTGAATGGAGAATATCACGCTCATGCTCGATCCGCTTGCGCATCACGACGGCAACGCAATCAATAACTGTCTCTCCATCTCGCTGTTGGCGAATTCCATTCAGAAGGACCGGTAAGTCTTGCTGTGAATTCGTCCGGAGCGAGAAGTACATCTCATTGACATGGCCATGCATCTGGATATACGGGTAAAAATACGTATGGAAAAAAAGCTTGTTGGTAACCGACATGACGGACTCAATATGCCGGCCCAGCAATTCATGACGTTCATAAAGCAGCATATCCAGCAAAGTTTGATTCACGGTTAGGATGATGCCGCTGTCTGAAATGGAGAAGTAACCGCAGGGAGCTTTATCTAATTGAATGTCCATATGCCGATCCTCCAGATGCTACATGTTTGCCAAATACGCTTTAATGAGCTGGGTCGTCTCTTCAGGATGACTGAGCTGAGGGTAATGACCCTTTGCTGTCATTTGTTGGAGCGTACTGTTTTTAAGATGAGCGTGCAAATATTGCCCGACTTCGACCGGAGCGATACTGTCCTGCGAGCATTGCAGAATAAGCGTCGGAACCGTTGCGTCCGGAAGAATGCTTCTGCAATCGGATAAAAAGGTCACTTCAGCAAACTGACGGGCAATACGAGGATCTCTGGAACAAAAGCTTTGCTCTAATTCCTCTGTGAGCTCCTTACGTTCGGGATTTTGCATAACGATGGGTGCCAGATAGCTGGCCCAGCCGATAAAATTCAACTGCATCATCGTCAGCAGCTCTTCGATATCACTTTTTTCGAAGCCTCCGTAGTACTCAGGCAGGTCGTTCATATAGCGCGGTGAAGGCCCAATCATAACGATGCGCTCGAAATAATCCGAGCCGCCGCGGATAGATGCGAGCAGGCCGATCATGCTGCTGACGGAATGCCCGACGAATATTACATTTTTCAACGCCAGCGCGTCCAAAATCTCCAGCACGTCTTGGGCATAGCCTTGCAAATCACTATATTTGACAGGATCATAATCGTTAATTTGAGATTGTCCGGAGCCTACATAATCGAATAATACAACCTTGTAGTCTTCGATAAAGTTAGGAACGATATAGCGCCACATCGTTTGATCGCATCCGAAGCCATGCGCGAATACAATCGTTTGTGCACCTGTTCCTATCACGTTTACGTTATTTCGTACGAGGATGTTTTCGGTCATATGTATCTCCTTATTAACAAGTGAATGTAGTAGATGAATGATGAATAAGCATGTTTCTTATTTGTATTATATCGGAAAAGCTCGAATTAGGGAGATTCATCTTGTCGATTTGCTGGAAAATGATAAAAATAAATGCGTATACATGCCAAATGGTTACAATTTTCTGCTAGTGATCACAAAATTGCTGCTTGCTCAGCATGATAACTGCTATTACGGAATTTACTTGAAACGATCTGGATTTCTATCATTTCAATTTGCTTACAAATATAGTAGAATCTAATATTGAATAATTTGCCAATGTTATGGGTCTTTTAGATTATTGCGTAGGCCAATTATCCTATTATAAAAACTTATAAAAATGGAGGTAATAGCATGAGACCGAAGTCCAAAAAAACTTCAAAAAAAATGTTTGTTTCAATGGTTACTTTAGTGGCTCTTCTAGTTTCTTTATTTGGCAGCAGTGCAGTGTCGGCAGCTCCTGATACGGGAACCGTTACCGGGGTTATTAATGATCTGGCAACCAACAGCCCCTTGAGCGGTGTTGCGGTAAAAATATTCACCGGTGGGGATGGCGCAGGGGGAGAAGAAGTAGGCTCAGTTGTTACCGGCAATGACGGCGTGTACACGTTTGACAATGTACCTGCCGGCAAGTTTTATTTGAATATTGTGAAGGAAGGGTATCTATCTTCAAATTTTATTCCAAATGGCAATACGGCAGTTGCAGGTGATGTTGTTACAGTCATGCCTTATTTTATGGAGATTACTCTGGTTCACGGTATAGTGAAAAACACGCAAGGCGCTGAAATCGGCGGTGTTGAGGTTCAAATAATTGGTCAGCCATATTATGTTGTTACTCCGGAAACTTCAGGGTATTTTCAATTTTCAAATGTGCCTCATGGAATTTATACATTGCTCATTACAAAACCTGGATACCAGGACCTAACAGAAAGTTTTACGGTATTTCTGGGTGAAAGAGCAAGGGTCTCTTTAGGTGATATTACGCTTCTGGCTGATGGTGAAACTCCACCTCCACCTAAAACGGTCATAGAGTTAACTGCGAATCGGCAGTCCATTGAGGTAGAGGCTGGTCAATTAACAGGGGTAACTATCACTGCTCATTATAGCAATGGTTCTTCTGCTGATGTGACGCCGAGGGTAAGATGGACTTCTTCCAATCCTGCAGTCGTTGAAGCAGCTAGTTATGGAGTTTTTGGAATGAAAGAAGGAAGCGCGACGATAACGGCTGCGCTCGAGGACAAGGAAGTTACGATTCCTGTCGTTGTGACTGCAAGACCTAAACCTATCGGAACAGGAACCGTAACAGGGGTTGTTAATGACTTAGCAACCAATGCTCCATTAAGTGAGGTTGAAGTGAGATTATTTTATATTCCCGGCGGTGGAGGAATTGAAGTTGGTTCAACTGTCACTGATACAGATGGTACATATACGTTCAATAATGTACCAGAAGGGGGAATTTTTTTATTGTTTAGAAAAGATAATTATGTTCCGGGCAATTGGATGACTGACAAGAAGTCCATAAACGATGAGACCGTAACCATAGAGCCGTATAACATGGCATTTTCTCAAATCTCTGGTTCAATCAGGGATACACGAGGCTTTGAAATCGGAGGCACTACGGTAACCCTGACAGGTACTGAATATCAAGTAACTACACCAGAACAATCAGGGTTTTTCCAGCTGAATAATGTGCCCCTTGGAATGCATACGCTGACTGTTACCAAGGAAGGATACGAGCCTTTGGTTACAGAAAGTTTTTCAGTTGTACGAGGTGTGTCTGTTTATCCGAGCGATCTCGTTCTTGTAGAAGAGGGGGAGTTGAATCCCAAAACAATTCTCTTTTTGACAGCCAATCCGAGTCAATTGGAGCTTCAAGTAGGTAAAACGGCAACGGCATCGATCCGGGCTCTTTACAGTAACGGAACCAATGGTGATGTGACATCAAAGGTTAGCTGGACCTCCTCGAATCCTTCAATTGTGAATGTCTCCAGTACTGGTGAAATCATTGGAGTGAGTGAAGGAGAAGGAGTTACAGTAACAGCAAAACTGGATGATAAAACTGTCTCTATTCCAGTTGTGGTAATGACGACATCTGGCTCGCATAAGACGGGCTCCGTAAAAGGGAAGATTAGAGATTTGGAAACGAGAGAGGGATTATCCGGTGCTTCGGTAAGTATTTATACCGGAGAATATCCTGGTACTTTGTTCGAAACGGTAGTAACTGATGATAATGGCGTATTTGTAAGCGAGAACGTACCTGCAGGACTATTCCATTTATTAGTGGAAAAAACGGGTTATGTTTCATTTCATACTACACCAGATAACAATGTGGTTAACGAGAATGAAGTTACATTAATACCGGATTTTAATGTTTTTTATTCACAAGTATTAGGAACAGTTCGGAACGAGAGTAATGAGGCCATAGACAATGCTATTGTTAGAGTTAACGGAACAGATACCGTCACGACAACTTTACCGCGTAGCGGCATTTTCTCTCTCATTAATATCCCGGATGGTACGTACACGTTAACAATTACAAAGCCGGGCTATAAAGATCTGACTACGGATCAATTCACTGTGGAGAAAGGCAATTTGTACAATTTGAATACACTTCACATGGTTGCAACAGGAAGCGGCGGCGGTAACAATGGTGGAGGAGATGGAGGTGGAGGCAACGGCGGCGGTCCTGGCGGTGGCACTGGCGGCGGTACGCCACCAGTAACGACACCAACTCCGAGTCCGACACCAACACCATCGCAGAAGCCAGAAAAGCCTGCTCTTGATGAGAAGCTTATCAAAGCAGAAGTGGTGAAGGAAAAGGTTCAAAAAGCTGCTGCTGCAGACACCACGGTTTCATTCTCAGACGTTAATGCGAATAGCTGGAGCGCCTCTGCAATCGAACTGGCTGCCAAAATCGGTTTTGTCAGCGGCTATGAGGATGGCACCTTCCAAGCCGATGCAAGTGTTACAAGAGCCGAGTTTGCGAGTATGCTGGTCAAGGCACTGGGAATTTCGTCTACGGGAGATGCTTCTTTTGAAGATACCCAAGGTCATTGGGCAGCCAGTGCAATTAATACACTGAAAGCAAATGGCATTATTGGCGGCTATAAAGACGGGTCATTTAAACCAAATAATGAAATCACCCGGGCAGAAATGGTTGCCATTCTCTCGAAGGTATTGAAGCTGGGTGAGGCTACAGGCGATTCCAAGTTTAAAGATGTGACGGGAAGCTGGGCGGAAGCCCAAATCAACCAACTTGCAGAAGCAGGCATCATTAGCGGTAAAAGTGAGAACAAGTTTGATCCGAATGCGACAGCCACTCGTGCAGAATCCGTCGTTATGATTCTTCGTTTGTTGAATGTAACGTTGGATCTCGGTCTCAAGCTGTAGCAGCATCCGTTAAACAAAATTAGCGTCAACCTAAAAAGGCCGCTTAGCACATGCTGAGCGGCCTATATTTTTCAGTAACTTGCGTGCTTTGGATGATCATATCTAGTTAACTCTAAACTTGCATATAGAATTGAGCAATTGAGGGGACCATCAGGCTGACTTCAAGCGCGTCAAATCACGGAGTAAAGAGTCCAATCGAAAGCGGTAATGCTCCACAGGCTGTCTCTCCAGGTCAATTAAGAAACAAAATGTAAAGTGCATGCTGATTAGTCTCAAAAGGTCCAAATTAGCGTTCAAAATGCAAAAGTGCATTTGAAATCAATGAATTTCGCGCTATAGCCGATTTTTAGTTCGATCAAACTGCACTTTTGCATTTTGATGCGGTAAATCGTCGAAAAAGCGGCGGACAACCTGCAGATTTACATTTTGATAGGGAAAAGAAAAAAGGTGAATGGCAGGAAGTTCAAGTCAGGTACTGGAGGCATTTATTTATAATGAGAGTACAATTACTCGGCTATTGCTGCTCCAGCATCGATTCCAGCTTGGCTTTGACACCTGGCCATTCTTCATTCGTAATGCTGTACATGACGGTGTCTCGTACGTAGCCGTCGTGAAGAATACGGTGTTTGCGTAAAATACCTTCTTTAACAGCTCCGATGCGTGCAATGGCCGTTTGGGATTGAAGGTTGCGAAGATCGGTCTTTATTTGCACACGCAGCATATCGAGGTGTTCAAATGCCTCGCGCAGCAATAAGTATTTGCATTCCGTGTTAATCCGAGTACGCCAGACGGCAGGGTTCAGCCATGTACTGCCGATCTCCAGACTGTGATGCTCCGCGGAGAGGTCGAATAAACGGGTGCTGCCGACGATTTTTTGCCCCGTATGATCCCAGATGACATAAGGAATGCATGTACCGGCTGCTTCCTCTTGTTTGGCTTTACCAATGAAATGCTGCACATCTGTGAGTGTTTGGAGAGGTTTCAAGTAAAGAGACCAGCTCGCCATTTCCTGTGCAGCTTCAAGCAAAGGCTTGGCATGGTGCTCGTCCATTCGAAGCAAATCTGCTCGTTTTCCTTGCAGTCGCAGAGTATCTGTCGTCATCTCGATACACCTCTTCATTCATGTCGTTAATGAACAGTATAGAAGTGAAAGACGGACTGTAAAAAGATCCAATTATTTTTGTTTTTAGTAAACCACTTTGAGGCAGAGGCGGAAAAAGGGGGGATCGCTGATGATTATCGAGGCAGCCATTATGGCAGACTATGCTTATATTTTGGAGAGAGATAAACATTTGCTTCAGCATTTAATCGAATCCAAAATCGATGCAAAAGAAATTTATATGCTGCACAGCGAGGAAGGCAACAGCTTTGGATGGTTGAGATACGGTTATTTCTGGGACAATACGCCCTTCATGAATATGCTCTGGATCGATGATGCATTCCGAGGAAAGGGGTTAGGCAAGCAAGCTGTCTTGTTCTGGGAAGAGGACATGAAGCGGAAGGGCTTTAAGCTCGTGATGACATCAACACTGGCCAATGAAGAAGCACAGCATTTCTACCGGAAGCTGGGCTATAAGGACGCCGGATGCCTGTTGCTGGAGAACGAGCCGCTTGAAATTATATTAACGAAGAACATCTCTTAATAGTTCAAAATAAGAATAGGTCAATAGAGGTGCTGGCGTTTGCTTAGCCCCTCTATTGACCTTTCTCAGCTTCTACTTCTTATCCGAGGATAGATCCAGCCACTCTAGCTCTTCCTTGGTCAAAATAATACGCGACCCCTCGTCGCAAGAGCGAAGCTCTTCCAGTGATTGTGCGCCAATTAGGGCGCTAGTCGGGAAAGGCTGGTTCAGTACGTATGCCAGCGCAATTTGAATGGCTGTTACGTTTTTGCGCTCACCCAGCTGCTTGGCCCGTTCAAGCCGTTCCCAGTTGTCTTCGCTGTAGAAGACGCGGACCAAATCCTCGTTCGTCCGATCCTCTGGCGAGAATCTTCCTGTGAAGAAGCCTCTTGCCTGGGAAGACCACGAGAATAAAGGAATTTGATTTGCTTCATGCCAAGCGCAAGTCTCTTCGTCAGCGGAAACGCAGCCCGTCCAGAACGGCTCGTTGGCTTTCGCCAGGCTGAGGTTCGGGCTGCTGAAGGAGAAGCCAACCAGGCCGTTTGCTGCAGCATACTCATTGGCTTCCTGAATCCGCTGCCAGCTCCAGTTGGACACCCCGATCGATCTCACCGCCCCGGATGCGATATGCTCGTTCAGCGCTTCAATGACCTCTCCCGCGGGTACGGCCGGATCATCTCGATGCAGAGCATACATATCGATATAGTCAAATTGCAGACGATCCAGGCTGTCCTTCAAGTCGCTGCGGATCGCCTCGCGGCTGACGCGCGGGCCGTTCTGGTCATGATGCGCGCCTTTGGTCAGCACAATCCACTGCTCCCGATTGCCCCTTTCCTTCATATAACGGCCGATGACTTCCTCGCTTTGTCCGCCGCAATAAATATGAGCGGTATCAATAGAATTGCCTCCGATTGCAAAGAAAGCATCCAAGTTCGCTGCCGCTTTGTCGTAAACGTTATGAAAGAAATAGTCGGAGCCCTTCATCAGGCGCGACACCGGTTTATTGAGTCCTTGTACATGTAAATATTCCATAGTCAGGATAGCCTCCTCGGTATACGATTACTGCCATTCATTATCTGTGGTTACGCTATAACGCAAGCGCTTACGGCTTCAATACGACTCTTGTCCGCTCGCGTGCCGACAGCAAGCAGGCGTCAATGACTCTCATGTTGAGAATCGCATCTGAGGCCGGGAACGGCAGCGCGGTACCTTCTGTAATGGAGCGGGCAATATGGTCGGCTTGTGCGGTATAGGCATTGACATAAGGCACTTCGATTTCTTTGCGTTCGCCGTTTGCATGTAAGTAGATCGTGCCGCTCTCTTGCGAAGGTGTTACGAAAGCGGAAGGAATCTCGATGATGCCATCACTGCCCAGCACCTCGAGCGGGTTGCGGAAGGCGGACCACATGCCGCAGTCGAAAGTCAGCGATACATTTCCTTCGAATTCAAGCAGGCCGGAAGCCATCATGTCGACATTATCATGTTCAGGCGAGAACTGGGCGTTCACCGTAACGGCTTCCGGTTCTTTGCCGAGCAGCAGGCGAGCCGCGCTAATAGGGTAGCAGCCCACATCATAGATCGAGCCGCCGCCCCATGCTTTGCGGTAGCGGACATTCGCTGCATCCTTAGCGTTATTGAACGTAAAGGCGCCGCGTATGCCGCGAACATCGCCGATAGCGCCGGAGGCGATCAAATCTTTTATCGTCTGATAGCGAGGGTGATAACGGTACATGAAGGCTTCGGCGAGCAGAACGCCAGCTTTGTCGGCCGCTTCAACCATTTCCGATGCTTCGGATTCTGTTAAAGCGAGCGGTTTTTCGCACAAAATATGCTTGCCTGCTTCGGCTGCCCGAATAGCCCATTCTTTGTGCAAATGGTTCGGCAGCGGGATATAGATCACGTCGATTGAAGGGTCTGCAAGAAGAGCCTCGTAGCTGTCGTATGCGACTGGAATTTGCAGTTCCTCTGCGGTCTGTTTTGCTTTTTCACCATCGCGGCTCGCGATAGCAGCCGCTTCGTTCAATTCCGATAATTGCAGTCCCGGAATAACAGCCCGCTTTGCAATTCCGGCACAGCCTAGAATACCCCATTTCAACTTTTTGCTCATGATTCACCCTCGCTTTGTTTGTTGGTTTATGATTATATTGCGATTATAGGGGATGCGAATTAAAATTAAAATAATATTATTTTGCTTCACATTGAAACAATATTGTCATTGAGGTGTTTAAAGATGCAGCGTCATAGCTTATTGCTTACGTTACCTGCTATGCCATACTTTTGCTTCCCCGAATCGGTGGGTCAATATCGTGAAAATCCAGAGCATACCGTATCGAGGGAAGCGGGGGCACTTAACAATTTTAATATCCATTACGTCGTTTCTGGAAAAGGTTTTGTGGAGCTGGACGGCGTCGTTCACGAGCTGCGCGCGGGAGAAGCGGTGCTTTATTTCCCGCTGCAGAAGCAGCGGTACTATAGCAGCCAAGATGAACCGTGGGATGTTCGTTGGCTGCATTTTTATGGAGGCAGTGGACTCCGTGATTATTTGCTGGAGCAGGGCTTGCACAAAAGTCCGCTGTGGACGCTTCGGCAGCCTGCCCTTTGGGTGCAGGCTCATGAAGAACTGCTGGTGGAAGCCGAGACCCATCGCATGCTGCATCCCAGCCATTTGTCCATGCTGACGTATGCCGTTCTGACCGCATTCGTCGAGCAGGCTGCTGCGCTTAATCGCGGCAAGGCGGCCACCTCTGCCGACCGGATAATGGAGCTGCTGCCGCTTATGCAGCAAGAAGCGGTTCAACCTTTTATTTTGGATGAATGGGCGGATAAGCTTGGTGTTACCACCTATTACTTCTGCAAACTGTTCAAGAGCGCGACGAGAATGACGCCAATGGCATTCATCACTCGCTGCCGCTTGCAGGCGGCCAAGCAATGGCTGCTGGAGCGGGAGGATGTCACGATCGGACAAATCGCCGAGGAAGCTGGGTATCCGAGCGTCAGCTATTTCAACAAACGATTTATGGAGCACGAAGGGATGACCCCTACGGCATATCGCAGATTATATGCAATACGTGGCAGCCTCTGACGGCCGGAAAGTGAAAAGTGATCTATTGCAGGAACACTTTTCGTTGACTACAATGAAAAAACAATTATGCGGGCGGCACGGGGATGCGCTGGTTTAATAAGGGGATGCGGTCAAAATGAATGCGGAGCAGTTTTTGAATGATACGATGTTTGAGCTCATACAAGCCCGGAAATCCGGCGAACCGCCCGATTGGGCGATCGGCAGCTTGCTGTTGGAGCATCATACTCTTCTATATCTGGTGAAGGGGGATGCTCTTGTTCAAGTGGATGGACTTGAAGCCAGACTAGAGAGCGACACGCTTCATGTGTTTGCGCCCGGAACCCGGCTTGAGCTGAGGCAAGGGCTGCTTGGACGGCTAGAGTTATGCTGGCTGACCTTCGATATTTTCCGTCTAACCAAACATGCTCAGAACAATACAAGCCGATCCTTTATCCGGGAAACCACATTCCCGCTGCAAGGGCAGATTCGTGCCAGCAGTCATCTATTTAAGCGGTATTTCTATTTGCTTGAGGCCGAAGGCAAGCGGATGCAGGCGCAGAATCGGTTTCAGGCCCAGCAATATTTGTATGATTTGCTCAAAGGCATTCTGCAGCACGCGGCCCCAGTAGCGATGAACGACATCGAAGAGCGGCTGAAGCAAGCGATCCACTATATGCAAAACCACTATCGCGAGGAAATTCGGGTAGACAAGCTTGCCGAGTTGGCAGGGCTTCATCCGACGTATTTTTCCCAGCTATTCAAGCGCAACTTGGGTAAAACGCCGGTATCCTTCCTTGCGCATCTCCGTATGAACAAGGCCAAAGAAATGCTGCTGCAGACCGACAGGTCGATACGCGAAATCGCCCAGGACGTCGGCTATAGCGACGAATTTTATTTCAGCCGTCGTTTTAAGGAAATGAGCGGTTACTCCCCAACCATGTTTACGAGCAGCAAAAATGTACGGATCGTCTCACTTTCTTATCCCTATACAGATCACTTGCTCACGCTTGGCATCAAACCTTGCGCAGCGCAGCTTCATGCTTATTTGCCTGAGACGCCGCAATCCCTTCGCTTGCCGCGGCATGGCTCGGAGCTGTGGGAAATTAGCCGGGAAACGTTCGCGGAAGCGAAGCCGGATCTGATCCTGTGCAAGGATAATGTTCACGGTAAAGCATTGGAAAATGTGAACGATATCGCGCCAGTCATTGCCATCCCATGGACGACGAAGGATATCTATGCCCATTTGACCACAATCGCGGAGCTTGTTGACCGGAAGCAGGCTGCCGAAGCATGGATAACTGAGCATAAAAGCAAGGCGGAGCAGCTTCACCGCAAGCTTGAAGGGAAGCTTGCTATTGCGGACACAACCGTCGCGGTATGCAGCGCACGTGCTAAAGGGCTTCGCATGTACGGATCACGAAATATCGGACATGTCTTTTACCGGTCACTGGGGTTTCAGCCGCCGCAGCGAATTCAGGAGCAGCTAAGTCTCCATCCTGAAGGGACAGGCTTTAATTGGACAGGCATTGCTCCGCATGAGATTGGGAATTATGAAGCCGATTATTTGTTGGTCGCAGTGGAGACGGACGAAGATCGTGAGCGGGTACAGCAATGGATCGTCTCGGAACCGGCTTGGGCTGCGCATTCTGCAGTCAAGAATGGGCGTGTTTTTGTGGTGGATTGGGACAAGTGGATTCTTTATTCGCCGCAAATGATCAATTGGCAGCTGGAAGAGGCGTATTTACTTCTGTCAGGTGAGGCATGATGAATAAAAGGGAATAAATCCATATCGAGTGAAACCGGAAATCTTGAATTTGTCCATGAACGAAGCTTGGAATATGTCATGGACGGAGAAAGAGGGACGGTTATAATTAGATAATGATAATGATTATCAATATTATTGATAGGAACGGAGGTATCCTCGCGCGAAACAGATGAACGGGAATAAAAAATGGCAGATAAGCCTATGGTTTACGGCGGTAATTGTGGCCTTACTGCTCTCAATGTTTCTGGCGATTTCCTATGGCGCTAAAGAGCTGACATTGCGGACGGTATGGACCGCGATTTTTCACTATAACAAAGAAGATACGGCACATCAAATCGTCCATGTGTTAAGGCTGCCCCGCGTCCTCGGCGCGGTATTGACGGGAATGGCTTTTGCCGTGGCCGGTTCATTAATGCAAGGGGTTACGCGGAATCCGATGGCGGATACCGGTATTTTGGGCGTCAATGCGGGGGCGGCGTTTGTCGTCGCGCTATCCTTTGCGCTATTGCCGGGTCTTGCCTATGGAAAGTTAATGATTTTATCTTTTATTGGAGCGGCGTTAAGTACATTAATTATCGTCGCACTCAGCTCTGCCACGCGAGGCGGACTGACCTCACTGAAGCTTACGATAGCCGGAGCGGTCGTTGCCGCTATCCTGCATTCATTAAGCAGCGGTGTCGCCATCTATTATGACCTTAGCCAGGATTTGGCCTTCTGGTATGCAGGAGGTGTGGCGGGGGTCAGATGGGAGCATCTGAAGTGGCTTGCGCCTGTTGTACTCCTCACGATTGGCGGTTCCATGGCAATGGGAAGGTCGATTACTTCCATGGCCTTCGGCGAGGAGACGGCTGCAGGCCTTGGAGTTCGCGTCGGGCGGATCCGTTTTTTCGGAATGGCAGCTGCAGTTGTGCTTGCTGGTTCCTCGGTATCGGTCGCAGGGTCGATCAGCTTTGTTGGTCTTGTTATTCCTCATATGGCTCGCCGTTTAGTTGGTGTAGATTATCGGATCACAATTCCGTTCGCCGCTTTACTTGGCGCTATTTTGCTGGTCTGGGCAGATTTCGCTTCGCGAATGGTTCACCCGCCGCGTGAATTTGCAATTGGGGGCATGGTGGCGATGGTAGGCGTTCCTTTCTTTCTCTATTTGGCTCGCAAGGAAAGGAGGGAGCTGTAGATGGACCGGATTCAAGTGAGCCGGCTTCGAAACGCTTTATGGGCTTCCTTTACGCTGCTCCTGATTGCGATTGCGGTCGTGACTATCGCCCTCAATACAGGATCAATTCGTTTGTCGCCGTCAGAAGTCTGGAACACGCTATGGGGCAACGGGACAAATGAGCAGATGCTTATTTTATTCGAATATCGTCTGCCGCGCATTATAATTACCGCTCTTGCGGGGATGGGGCTGGGTGTAGCCGGTGCCGTGCTGCAAGGCGTATCGCGGAATGCTTTAGCTGACCCCGGTATTCTGGGGCTGCATGCGGGCGCAGCATTTGGCCTAATCGTATTCGTTTCCTTCTTTCGGACGATGGAGGGACCGGCAGCCTTGCTTATTCCGCTCTTTACGTTTGCGGGCGGTATGGTGACGGCCGTCATTATTTTCCTATTTGCTTACGACCGGTTTAAAGGACTGCTGCCAATTCGGCTTATCCTTGTCGGCATTGCCATAGAGGCGGGAATCGGGGCTTTTACGCTGTTTCTTTCCTTGCGGCTGGACGAGGACACCTATTCCTTCACCTCGCGCTGGCTGGCGGGAAGCGTCTGGGGCAGGGAATGGATTCATGTATGGACACTGCTTCCTTGGATCGCGCTTCTGATTCCATTCCTGTACAGCCAGTCTAAGAAGCTAGATCTGTTTGCGCTGGGTGATGAGCTGGCCTCGGGAATCGGAAGCCGGGTTACTCGAAACCGGATTGTGATGCTGGCCGCAGCGGTAGCCTTGTCCTGCGCAAGTGTTGCGATGGCAGGCGGGATTGGCTTTATTGGGCTGGTTGCGCCTCATATTGCAAGACGGCTGGCCGGGCCGCAGCATCGTTATTTTTTGCCGGTAGCTGCCCTTACAGGGCTTGTTATTCTAGTGACGGCGGACACGATTGGCCGGTCTATTTTGCAGCCTGTTGCGATACCGGCGGGAATCGTCGTTGCGATGGTAGGCGGACCTTACTTTTTGTATATGCTGTTTAAAACAAAATTTTAGAGAAGATTGAACAGGAGATGGATGAAGTTGAAAAAGGGATTGTTTATGCTAACGGTTGTTATGCTCGTCGCGCTGCTATCTGCATGCGGGCAAGCAGCTAATAAAGGTACGGGCTCCAAAGAAGGTTCCTCTAATACGGGGGCTAGTGAAGTCGAACAAACGGGTCAATATGGCGATGCCAAAATCGCCTCGATGTCGATACATATTACGAACAACTTGCTTGCACTCGGCATTAAGCCGATCGGCTCGGTTATTGGCGGTGACGTCAAAGATTTCCTCCCCCATGTGAAAGATCGTCTGGAGGGTGCAGCCAAATATGGTGTCGTAACTGATCCCGACATGGAAGCCGTTCTGGCGTCGAAGCCGGATGTTATCTTTATCGATGAAGTATACACAGGCGAAGATGTGGGCAAATTTGAAAAAATCGCGCCGACGGTGAGCATTAATATGGACGAAGGAACCTGGCGTGATCATCTGCGAAGAATTGCCGAGCAAGTAGACAAGAAAGCGGAAGCCGAGAAATTTATTGCCGATTATGAGAGTAAAGCGGCAAATGTAAGTACGATGATTCACGAAAAGCTTGGCGCCGATGCCAAAGTGATGGCGATCCGAATGACGGCGAAGGAGCTGCGCGTCATGGGGATGAAGCGTCCGCTAGGGCCGATTATGTTTGATGATCTCAAGCTTGCGCCAGCCGCTGGTGTGGAAAAAATCGTCGATAAACCTTACGCCGTCATCTCGCAAGAGGTGCTGCCGGACTTCGATGCGGATGCGATCTTTGTCATTATAAGCAAAGGCAGCGAAGCCAAAGCCACCTTCGATGAATTGGCCAAAAATCCGATCTGGCAAAATCTAAAAGCGGTGAAAAATCAGCATGTCTATGTGCTCGATGGACAAAAATGGCTGGACTATTCCTCCATTGGCCACTTTATGGCGCTGGAAGACGCGGAAAAGCTATTTGCTAAGTAACTTTTAGGGATGCTGGTGGTAACTGTCGCAGTATGGGTCTGTGAGGACTATACAAGCAGCTAGTTAAGATGCGATATGCCTTCCGAAGCTGCAGAAGGCGCAATTCGCTTTCAACAGCTCCAAGCTGTGAAATCAGCTTCACACAGCTCCACACACTGGACTCTTTGTGCCTAAATGAGAAACAAAATGCAAAAGTGCATGCTGATCTGTCTCAAAAGGTCCAGAATGGCGTTCAAAATGCAAAAGTACATTTGAAATCCTTCTATTTCACGCTATAGCGTCTTTTTGAGCCAATCAAACTGCATATTTGCATTTTGAAGCGAAAAATCGCCGAAAAAGCGGCTAACAACCTGCACATTTACATTTTGTGCCTCCCGCGCGCGGCGTGGCGATGCAGGATAGGATGATGGCAGACCAATTTTACAGTCGTTGCAGACGCGCGGCAGGCAGCAGATAGCGGAGTGGTAGCGGGTTTACTTTCTTGCATGAGACTGATTCGAGTGCTAATGGGTTCGGTTGTAGCGTCATCAAGAATGAGGCATGGCTTTGAATGTTTAATTCTTGGTTTGTCTTGCTCTGAGATGATGCACGGCTGGGGGAAAGCGGAGCGTTTTGAGTTCAGGATGCTTTTTTGAAGATTCTAACCATTTATCATCGTGCCGGCGATGGGGACAATGGAATCAAGAATAGCAGCATGAACCAAAACGCGCAGCGATCCCGTATATAGCACAATAGCAGGGCTCTAAACCGAGTCCTGTTTTTTCATGTCATTAACATCGATGAAATCTATTATTATAATAGAAACAATAATATTTACTTATAATACTGTCCGGACTATACTTTGTTCATCAAGCAGCAACACTAAGATTGACCAGCCACACCATTTGAAAATCAGGGAGGAATCAACATGACTACTACTATCGCCGATATTAAAATTCCGGACAGCAAGCTGGCGCTTGGCGCCGCTGAGCTGCTTCGCGAGCACGGTAATGATCTGCTCTGGAACCACTCACACCGCGTCTATTTGTTTGGAGCTTTGCAAGGTGCCAACAACGGGGTGAAATATGACAGCGAGCTGCTGTACATTAGCGCTTTATTCCATGATCTTGGTCTGACGAAGCATTATAGCAGCCCGGACAAGCGTTTCGAGGTAGACGGAGCGAATGCTGCTCGCGATTATCTGCGGAGCCATGGTGTTCCCGAGGAATCGTCCCGTCTCGTCTGGGATGCGATTGCGCTTCATACAACGATTGGCGTAGCCCAATACAAAGAGCCTGAAGTAGCCTTGATCTACTCTGGCGTTGGTTATGACGTCATGGGTGAAAATTTCGAAAGCCTGACCGAAGAAGTACGCGGGCAAGTAGTTACTGCCTATCCGCGTAACGGATTTAAGAACAAAATCTTGCCTGCTTTCCTGGAAGGCTTCAAGCATAAGCCGGAGACGACGTTCGGCAACATTAAAGCGGATGTTTGCGCGATGCTGCTGCCCGGCTTCAAGCCTACCAACTTCTGCGAATGCGTGCTTCACTCGCCGTGGAAAGAGTAAGCCTGGTTAGCGAACGATAGCAAGTGAAAAGCCAGTCCGATGTGAACTGAAAAACAGTTCAATACCGGTACTGGCTTTTTTCGCGCCGACACTTCTAACTAGCGCTTAAAGTAAATGCGCGGAGCACCGTAAGTGGCGATCGAGTTGGAGAACGGGGCTGCAGACGTGCTCTTGATGAGCTCCAGTCCGCCCCACTTGGAGACGATCTCCGTCGGATTGCCGCTTGCATCCCAGTTCGTTACTTTTGCAAAGTGATAATTCGTGTAATAAATCGCATCAGGGAAGGCGATTGGCGTCATCGATGCCGTTGAATAACTAATGCCAGGACGGGAAGCGTGAGCGCCCTGCTTTTTCATAAAGTTGATAATATCGGCATCATTGCCCTGCTGCGGTGAGCCGGTGTAAGAGGTATCCGAAATATCCGCAACGAAATGATAGCAAGTAAATGCACTCGTCGCAGGGCCAGCAAAGCTGTTGTCAGTCGGCGAGTTGTAGTACCATGTAGAGTCATTGCGCTGATAGTAGTTATAATCCATTTCTGTTACGTAGATGGGCTGAGATGCGACGACGACAGATGCGCCGCGAATATCGTTCGGATAGGTCGCCGTTATTTTGAGCGTAGGCTTCTGTGCGTTTCGGGTGTCATAATGCTCATTGAACGTATAGTCCAGCTTATAGCGGCCGATTGTACCGGGAACATAGGACAGGTTGCCGAGAACCGTCGTGCCGGTGCTTGTCGTGACGGAAGCGACAACGGAGGTGGGTACCCCCTCCACATAAGCATCGATCGTATGTGTACTTCCTCTGAGCAGGTAAGATGAGCCTGAGCCGGCGAAATAACCGGAGGTGTAAGAGAAGGAGCCGGGGCTGTAGAGCCTTACTTCGCCGGGAGTGACTGCACTGACCTCGAGCTGAGAGAGATTCAGGTTGGACGTGTTTCCGGAAAAGTCGTACATGTAGATGTAATAGTCCCCATCCAAATAATTGGAATAGGAGCTAAAGCTGCTTAGCTGCTGCTCATACATGGATTGACCGTCTGGGAACTCGGGGGTGATTTTGGCGATAGCAAAATAAAAGGTGGTGCTTCCGGAGCTTCTGAATTTATAACGGTATTTGTCAAAATGAAGCTTGAACCTTTTCTCATAGCTGTTGTAGCGGTTGGGCGAATGAGGTGTGTACGCGCTGCCGTTAAACGTCTCTGATCCGGTGTAGCGGGTAAAGAGAGTGGAGCCGCTGTAATACGAGATTTCTCCTGGAAGCGCAAATCCGATTGCCGGAATTGAACTGACCCCCAGCAGCATTGCCATTAACAGAACACCTCTTCGTAACCATTTCATCATAATGCCTCCTTTATGGGACAAGTGTGAATCACTTACAGAATATACGAATTAATGGCAGATGAATAGCGGCTCTATGAAAAAAAAGACTGCCCTATTATCCGGAAGAATAATAGGGCAGCTTAGGGTGATCTAGACGGCGGATGTCGTTTTATACACTTCGCGGATCGCGTCTTCAATATCTGGTTCTTTGACGCTCAAATCCTGAATCGGCAGCTTCTGTGACAGATCGGAGATCAGCTCCGCTGCGGATATTCGCTTCTTCTCGAATTGGTACCAGATTTTAAGCCCATCCTGCTTGATAATTGTCGCTGCCGGATGGACGAGATCCTCGCAAGGTTGTTTCAGCTCAACGACGAGCAGACGGTAAGGTGCCAATTTGTGAATGATCGTATCGATAGGTCCGTCCTCTACGATTTTGCCATGGTTGACCACAACGAGACGGTTGCACAGCTGTTCCACGTCATCCAGATCATGAGTCGTCAAGATGACGGTTACGCCGCGCGTCCGGTTAATTTCTTTGATGAAATTGCGAATGGCATGCTTCGCATCGGCATCAAGGCCGATAGTTGGCTCATCGAGAAACAGCACTGACGGGGCATGCAGCATGGCCGCTGCCAAGTCGCCGCGCATCCGTTGTCCTAATGATAGCTGACGAACGGGCGTGTCCATGAATTCATCCAGCTTCAACACGTCTCTTAGAATAGCTAGCGTTTCCTCGTAAGCGGCCAGATCGATTTGATAGATGCGTCTCAGCAGCTCGAAGGACTCGCCAAGCCGCAAATCCCAATACAGCTGCGTGCGCTGTCCGAAGACAACGCCAAGTTTGCGTACGACTGATTTGCGGTCTGCTTGCGGCGATATGCCGCATACTTTGATCGATCCGGAGGTCGGATGGAGGATGCCGGTCAGCATCTTGATCGTTGTACTTTTTCCCGCACCGTTTGGCCCGATATAGCCGACGATTTCTCCTTTTCCGATCGAGAAGCTAATGCCGTCCACGCCGTTCACTATCGTCTTTTGAGGGAACAGCAGGCTCTTAAGCGAGCCCCGCAGTCCGCTTTCTTTCTTCGTAATAATATATTCTTTCACCAGATCATGAACCTCGATAACGGCTTCCATGCCGGATCACTCCCCACTTGTCTAAGAGCCAGCGCTCTCGTAATTTTTCATTCCGATTCTGAAAATCCAGTGCGCCAGCAGGAAGCAGGCCAGCCCGATAATAGGCGTCCATAATGCCAAGCTGAACGGCAGCTGGACCATACCGCTATCCTTGCCGAGAAACTCGACTGCGGGATAGAAGCTGATGAACCCGATCGGAATCAGGAAGGTGAATAATGCCTGCAGTACAAAGGGATAGATGCTAAGCGGGTACATCGTGGCGCGCTCCAGCATGGAGAGGGCAAAGCCGACCATAGAGCCGTTTCGTTTCGTCCAGAAGGCAATGGTGCCCAGACTGATAAATAATGCAGCCCGCAAGAGGACGCCCCCCAGCAAGACAAGCACCAGCTTCACAATATTAAAGAACGACCATTCGAAGCCGACAAGCTGACAGCCGTATAAGAAAATGATAATGCCCGGAATGCAATCAATTAATCCGATGAAATTGACATAGCTCGTTACGAGCTGGAAGAACACATTCATCGGGCGCAGCAGCAGACGGTCGAAGCCGCCATTAATGACCATATTGTCGATATGCCAGGTGTTGATGAAAAAGACAACGAATATGCCATGACTGACTAGAGCGAGCCCATACAGAAAGGTAAGCTCGGGGAAGTCCCATCCGTTAAGCGGTTGAAAACGGTCGACGATAATTTTGAGCATCCATATTCCCGAGAAATATTGAATCGGAATCATGAGCAGCCAGCTGAACAGAAACAGCGGATACTCCAGCTGCCGCTGTACGGCGAGGCGTGCGAAGCAGGATGCGACGGATACATAGTGCCGGATTGATGACATCATAGCTGCTGTCTCATCCTCCCTGAATTAAAGTTTTTTTCTTCGTACGCTTCCAGCCTGCTGCAAGCAGAAGGAACAAGATGATGATCCACACCGCTTGAACCGCTAAGGCCGCTAGAGCTTCCTTCGTTCCGACATTGCCAATGTAGATGCCTAGCGGCGTCTGGTAGGTATACTGAAAGGGCAGAAACTTGGAGACCGTCTGGACGCTTTCCGGGAAAAACCAGAGCGGCACGATGCTGCCCGACAAGACGCGCACGATGCTGTCCTTGACCATCCCCATATTGCCAAGCTCCATCACCCAGAACGCGATTAGGCCAACCAAGGCGCTGAGCAGCCACAGGATGCCGTAACTAAGCAGGCAGCTGGGGATGAAGAGCAGGAAGTTCAGGAAGGACGAAGGCCAAGGGATTCCGAAGAATAGGGAAGCGAATACGATGAGCGGCAGCGCTTTGTTCGCCAGTGAACTCAAGCTGCCTCCGATATCATCGGCCAAATAACAGGCGAGCAGCGGGATCGGGCGATAGAAATCAGTGACGATCTGACCCTCTCTGATTTTGTAATAGATGGTGTCCTGAACATCACATACGAACATCGATGAGAGAATAATCGATAGAATGGTATAGGTAGTCAGGTCTTGCAGGCTGAGCGATTGGACTTGTCCGATACCGCCTCCGTAAGCAGTCTGCCATAGGAAGACGGATGCCAGCATAATGATGAGATTGGTGCCGACAGAAGTGAATACCTCAAACCGGTAAGCCAGATTGGTGAGCATTCTCATCTTTGTTATGTACCAATAGGCCTGTAGCATGGTGAACCCCCTTGAAATATCCGATTTTGTAAATTCATACAATTATAGAGTGGATGCTGTTATTTAGGCAATACTTTCCTGATTTTCACGACATGGATTGAAGCGGTTTCAATATCGTTTTCCTGTGCTATAATCGAATACACTATGCTGATATAAAAGGGGGAGCCTTATGTTGTGGAAACGCTTTATCGTTCATCGTAGAAGCGTGATGATGACATGGCTGCTATCGTATTTGGCGATCCTGACTGTTCCTGTATTAATAAGCATTTTTGTTTATGTGCAGTCACAGGCTATTCTGAAAAGCGAGATTTATCGCGCCAACAACGTCCTGCTGAAAGAAGTGCGGGAAACGATAGATAATCAAATCCAGCTTGCGGAGCGGCTGACGACGGAACTGACTTGGAATGTCCGCATTAGGGGCTATCTCTATTCCAATCAATACAAGACGCCCGATAGTCTGGATAATGACTTGTACGGTCTGCATAAGACCGTTCAGGAGATGGCGATCTATCAATCGCTATATCCTTCCTTCAAAACCTACTATGTCTATTTCAGAGACCAGGATCTTGTACTGGAGCCGGGTGTCTACCGCAGCAGCCGTCTGTCCTATGAAACGGTCCATGAGCATCAGACGATTTCTTATCCGGTCTGGCTCAACATTATGCAAAGCAATAATGCGGGTAAGTTTATTAAATTGGAAAATAGAGATCAGTCCGGCAGTACACTGGCCTATATCCAGTCCTTCCCTGGCAATCGTCAGGAGCCGCCGCCTGGAACAGCCGTTATACTGCTGGATACAGCGAGGCTGATGGAGGTTATCCAGAATGTAAGCGAGTATAGCAGCGGGCAAGTGATGCTGCTCAACCCCGATGGACAGATTCTGTTGTCTACGCAGCAGACAGACGGGCCAGGCTTCCTGCCAGGACCAGAGCTGGCGGGTGATTCGGGAACCTCTTTCACCGAGGTGAACGGACAAAGATCGGAGTTTCTCTACATCAAATCGCAAAATTCCGAATTGATTTACGCCACGGTCATCCCAAGCAATCTGTTCTGGAACAAGACGGATTACTTGCGCAAAATTACGTACCTTGGCCTCGGCATAAGCGTTATTGGCGGCCTTGTGCTTGCTCTTGTCTTTTTGTACCGCAACTATAGTCCGGTGCGTTCACTGCTGCGCATGCTCAAACATTCACAGGGTAAGACGGCCAACGCGGACAATGAGTTTCTCTATATACAACAGGCGATCTCCGATACGCTAAATGAACAGGAGAAAACGCAGTTCAAGATGAAACAGCAGTCCAATCTGCTCCGCTCTAATATGCTTTCAAGATTGTTCAAGGGAAGGATGGAGCATCAGATCGGTCTGGATGAATCGTTGTCCGCCTTTGATGTCCATTTTCTATCTGATCAATTTGCAGTACTGCTATTCCATGTGGATTATGAACGGTTCAGCATGCATCTGGACGAGTTGCCCGGCATTCATGATAAATCCAGGCTCATGCAGTTCATCGTGACTAATATTGTAGAGGATATGGCGGGTGCTGCGCATCGCGGCTACGTGAGCGAAATTGACGATCATATCGCTTGCTTGATTAGTCTGAACGAAGGTGAGACGGAGCAGCATAAGCAGGAGATTCGTGAGCTTGCTGAGCAAGCACGCGAGTTTCTGGGGCAGCACTTCAATATCCAGTCCGAGATTTCGATCAGCCGCATTCAGCGGTCTGTAGAAGGCATTGCACTCGCTTACCGCGAGGCGCTGGATACGATGGAATATATGATGGTCGTCGGTCAACCGGGCATACTGATGATAGATGATATCGCACGCAATCCGGAGTCCGGTTTGCAGTACACCTATCCGATTCAATTAGAGCAGCAATTGATTAACGTCATTAAATCGGGAGACGGCGATAAAACGAAGGCGATGATTCATGCGATCATTTCAGATAGCATGGAGCAGCAGCTCACACCCGATTTGCTCAAATGCTTGATGCTCAATCTGATCAGTACGCTGGTGCGCATCATCGCGGAGGTCGGAAGCAATGATGAGGTGCTGCCGGTTAATAGTCCGGATTGGATTGCACATATTATGGCTGGCGAGTCGATCAAGGAAATGGAACAGCGTCTGCTGATCATTGTCAGTGATGTATGCGCCTATACAGCGGACAAGCAAAAGCAGCTGCAGCAAAGCTCCCGAACCCGGACGCTCCAGCAGCTATCCTTGGAAATTAAATCGTATTTGGGCGAGCATTATCAGGATCCCAACTTAAATATTGCGATGATCGGCGAGCGATTCGGTCTGACGCCAACCTACTTATCGCGGCTGTTCAAGGAGCAGACGGGAAGCGGTCTGCTGGATACGCTCAACCTGCTTCGTCTGGAGCAGGCCAAGCTGCTGCTTCGCGATTCAGACCACAGCATCAAGTCGATTGCCGGCCAAGTCGGCTTTCATGATATCAATACGTTCATCCGTATTTTCAAAAAGTATGAAAGCATGACGCCTGGGCAATATCAAAAAATGATATAGATTACGCTGAAAGAGGCTCCTAGAGCCTCTTTTTCGTATTTGATGACGCGATTCCGCAATTTGATGATGCCATTTACGGCTTTCACGATGCGTTTTCCGGTTTTGAGGATTGAGAAGGGGCTGTTCAGGCCTGATAATCGAAAGTGTGAAGGGCGCCCCTTATCCACCAGTACGATGCATGACCGAATTGAAAATGCAGTGATAACTTATAAACAATACTAGGAGGGTTACACGTCATTATGAAAGTAAAAAGAGGCAAGTTCACAATTCGTTATACCGCATCTGCAATTGCGATGATGATGCTGGTTGTTATACTGTCTGCCTGCAGCGGCTCAGCCGGCAATGGAACCAATAAGGGGACTTCCCAGCCATCACCGGCGAATTCGAATAATCCGGGGCCGGCCGGTGAAGCGTCGTATCCATTGCAAACTACAGATACACTGACCTACTGGGCCGAATACAATTCCTCGATGTCTTCAATCGGCGAAGTTCCATTTTTCCAAGAGTGGCAGAAACGGACAGGCGTACCGCTCCGCTTCATTAGTCCTCCATCCGGTCAAGCTACGGATTCGCTCAACATTATGCTTGCATCGGGCGACCTGCCTGATTTGATCGAGTATGACTGGTTCAATTTCCCTGGCGGACCAGAAAAGGCTATAGCAGATGGCTACATTTTGAGACTCAACGATTATATTGATCAATTTGCTCCAAACTTGAAGAAATACTTGGCGGAGCATCCGGAAGTCGACAAGATGATTAAGACCGATAACGGCAGCTACTATACGTTCCCGTTTCTGCGCGGAGACCCGATGCTGCAAGTGTACCAAGGACCGATTATCCGTCAGGATTGGCTGACCGAGCTGGGTCTGGATGTACCGGAGACGATTGCAGAATGGCATGACATGCTTAAGGCATTTAAGGAGAAAAAAGGTGCAGAAGCTCCCCTTTCCTACATGTTCTCACCTGAATTTCTGAACAATGGCGCGTTCATTGGCGCTTTTGGCGCAAGCCGCACTTGGTTCCAGCAAGATGGCGTCGTCAAATATGGGCCAATGGAGCCTGGCTACAAAGAGTTTCTGTCCACGTTCCGTCAATGGCGTACGGAAGGACTGCTTGATAAAAACATCGCCAATGTCGACGGCAAAGCGCTTGACGCCAACATTACCAATAATCTAACAGGCGCAAGTGTTCTGAACTCCGGCAACGGTATCGGCAAATGGACGCCGCTGCTGCAGGAGAAGAACCCGAATGCCAAGCTTGTTGGCGCTCCGTATCCGGTGCTCAATAAGGGAGATGTGGCGATGCTGGGTCAGAAGGACCCGATCTACACGACAGGAACGAATGTCGCGATCACTAGCAAAGCCAAAAATGTTGAGCTAGCCGTGCGCATGCTGGACTGGGGTTACAGCGAAGAAGGACATATGTACTTCAACTTTGGACAGGAGGGCGTAAGCTATACGCTGGACAGCAGCAATCAGCCAATCTATACCGATCTGCTGCTGAAAAACTCCGAAGGCTTATCCCCTTCGCAAGCTATGACCTTGTACATCCGTGCCAACTACGGTGGTCCTTTTGTACAAGATAAGCGCTATATTACGCAGTACCTGGCACTCCCGGAGCAAAAGAATGCCCTTGAGCAATGGACGAAGACGAATGTCAGTGACCATAAGCTGCCGCAAATTACGCCGACACCGGAAGAAGCTTCGGAGCTGGCGCAAATTATGAACGATGTGAATACGCTTGTCGATGAGATGACGCTAAAAATCATTTTGGGCAACGAGCCCGTGGATGCCTACGACAGCTATATGGACAAGTTGAAATCCCTTGGCATCGAGCGTGTGATTGAAATTCAGCAAGCGGCTTTGGATCGTTACAATAGCCGTTAATCGATGAGATAGATAGACAACAAGCGAATGAGGCGACAGCGCGTTGCTGCGCCTCATTTTGCTGCACGAGGAGTGAGACGAATGAACAAACCGGCCTTTGGACGGTTTCTGATCAAGGATCTGGTCGGAAATCGATACTTGTATTTGATGATGCTGCCTGTTCTTGCTTATTATTTGATCTTTCACTATGCACCGATGTACGGGGTGCTGATTGCCTTCAAGGATTATTCGCCGATGAAGGGGATATTAGGAAGTCCTTGGGTTGATTTCAAGCACTTTGAGACTTTTTTCAACAGCTACTACTTCTTGAGGGTACTCAAAAATACGCTGCTAATCAGCGTGTACTCGCTGCTTTTTGAGTTTCCCGCACCGATAATTTTGGCTTTGCTTATTAACGAAGTGAGAAGCCGGTCCTATAAAAGAGTCGTCCAGTCCATTACGTACATGCCCTACTTTATTTCCATGATCGTTATTGCCGGACTGATTCGGGATTTCACAGATAGCGGCGGCGTACTCAACTCGATTTATATGTATTTTGGCGGGGACGGCACCTCCATGCTGCAAAATGAAGGTTTATTCCGCCCCATCTATATCCTGTCGGAAATTTGGCAAAAGGCAGGCTGGGAATCGATTATTTATTTGGCCGCACTTGCGGGAATCGATCAGGGACAATACGAGGCAGCCCGTATTGACGGCGCCGGACGCTTGAAACAAATATGGTACATTACACTCCCGGGTCTGCTGCCGACTATTGTTATTCTATTTATTTTACGAATGGGCAATTTGCTCAATGTCGGCTTTGAAAAAATCATTCTCTTATACAACCCGGTTATCTATGAAACGGCAGATGTTATCTCCTCTTTTGTATACCGGAAAGGGCTGCTGGAGTTTAACTGGAGCTACAGTACGGCCGTAGGTCTGTTCAACTCAGTCATTAACTTGACTCTGCTCATCTTGGCTAACTGGATCAGCAAAAGAGTCACGAACAGCAGTCTCTGGTAAAAGAACTGCGAAGCATTGCAGATTGAGGAGGTATTATACGAATGAAAACCACGTTATCCGAAAAAACCTTTGTATCCGTCCTATATGTTTTTCTATTTATTCTGGTCATCATTACGTTGTATCCGCTGTTGCATGTGCTGCTGGCCTCCTTCAGCGAGCCTAGCGCCATAATCGCCCATAAGGGATTGCTATGGAAGCCGCTTGGCTTCAGTATGGAGGCTTACCGGCTCGTATTTAGCGATCCTAGCATTTATATCGGGTACCGGAATACGTTGTTTATCGTTATCGTCGGGGTGGCGCTAAATCTGTTATTAACAGCGCTTGGTGCTTATGTGCTGTCCCGCAAGCAGGTGTATTGGAACAATATGTTCATGTTTATCATTACGTTTACGATGTTTTTCAGCGGCGGATTGGTTCCTCTTTACTTGGTTGTCAAGGGGGTCGGACTGACTAATACGCTTTGGTCGACCATATTTCCATTTGCCGTATCGACCTTTAACCTGATTATTATGCGAACTTCGTTTGCAGCTGTTCCGGAGGATCTGGAGGAATCGGCGAAAATGGACGGGGCGAACCATTTTATTATTCTGTTCCGTATTATCGTGCCGTTGTGCTTGCCGGTTATTGCGGTTATGGGGCTCTACTATGCGGTCGAGAAGTGGAACGGCTGGTTCTATGCATCCATCTTCATCCAAAATCACGATCTGTTCCCGCTGCAAATTTTCTTGCGCAAGGTGCTGATTCTAAGCTCGACAGATTCAATGACTGGCGGATCGGCTGCAGGCGAACAATTCCAAATTGGAGCAACGATCAAATATGCAACGATTATGGTTGCTACACTGCCGATTCTATTTGTCTATCCGTTTATTCAAAGGTTCTTTGTTAAGGGCGTCATGATCGGCGCGATTAAAGGATAAGAATACAGCTGATTACTTTACAAAATCATCCAATCTGATTATCCTGTTGGTGTACTTACTGGTTCTGAGTAATAACCGGGCGGGAGTGATCGTTATCCAACTGACGGCTATTGTGGCAGCAGTTATTCTATTGGCAGTCGCTATTTTTCAAGTGCTTCTATCTTTGGGCGCCCCTCTTGCGGAATACAGCTGGGGTGGCAGGCATACTGGCGTTTTGCCAGTGCGGCTGCGGGTGATGAGTCTGGTATCTGTTTTTATTTTGCTGCTGATGGGAGCCGTTTGTTTGGTCCATGCCGGGGTTGGATTCAGCGTCATCGCCGATTGGCCGACGCGAACAATTCTCTGGATCTTTGCCGTTTTTCTGGCGCTGAATACGCTGGGCAATATGGCATCACAAAGCGTGAAGGAGAAGCTTGTCATGACTCCCTTATCGGCTGCTGCCTGTTTGTTATGTTTGCTGCTGGCATGGTTCGGATAAAGAGAACAAAGTAGGCTGCATGGGGGATAGAAGACTGCCCCTTGCAGCTTTTTTTTATTCTTGACGTCCCTAATCAATAATGATAATCTTTATCAATGGATGTCAAGTACATCTGAATTATAAAGATTTTCATCTATTGGGGGAGTATGGCTTTGAAGAGATATTTGCTCACTATAAGTTTGCTTTTGCTGGCACTAACGCTTGCCGCTTGCGGAAATACAGGGAAAGATTCAAGTTCCGGGAGTAACGCGCCGAAGGAAACAGAGGCTCCGCAAACCGAAACGGCAGCACCTGCAACACGCGTATACAAACATTTCTACGGGGAGACGAGCATCCCGGTGAAGCCGGAGAAAGTCGTTACGCTGCAGTATGCGAGCCAGATGATTTCCGTTGGCCTGAAGCCAATCGGCGCAGCCAGCCATTTGCTGGAGACAACCGATCCTGCGTTCCAAGGCATTGAAGACATTGGGCCGCCTGATGATATTAATTTCGAGAAAATTTTGTCGCTTCAGCCAGAGTTGATTATTGCTGGTGATGTCGAGCAGGATGTCTACGACAAATTGTCCAAGATCGCGCCAACCGTAGTCATTCCATGGATGGATTACGATGTGTTCGGCCACGTTCAAGTGATTGGAGATATTTTGAACCGCCAGGATGAAGCTGCTGCCTGGAAGACTGCATTTGATGAAAAGCTCGCAGCGGCCAAGGCTAAAATCGCGGATAAAGTAGCAGATGGGCAGACAGTCGCTATCTATCGTGTTGATCCGAAAGAGTTTTACGTATACGGGGTACGCAATATCGGCTTCACGCTTTACAAAGCGCTAGGCTTGCAACCGCCGGCTATTGTGCAGAAGGAAATCGACAAGGACCCGAACCTGTGGGGAATACCGATTTCACTGGAAATGCTGCCGGACTATGATGCCGATTACGTGTTTGTTACTTTGCTGGACGGGGAAGAGACAAGCAAGCGGTTTGAAACGATTCAGGCGGGTTCCCTGTGGAAAAACCTTAAGGCTGTTAAAAACAATCATGTGTACAAAATCAGCATGGATACGTGGCTTGGCTACACGCCGCATGATATTGAAGTGCAGCTGAATGATGCGGTTAATCTGCTGACGCAATAATCGCAAAGGAATCCACGTCAAAGAACGCAACGACCGGCATAGCCGGAAACGTTGCGTTCTTTGCTTATTCAAGGTTATTGCACGGTCTTCTGCTTGAAGATTTCATACAAGCCAAGCGTGGCGGCGCCCATTGCCGCACCGTACATTTTCCAATGAAACGGCAGCACTGGCGTATCACCGTACGGAGAGCTTTCAGCCTGGTGAATAGCGGTAACGAGACGGTCGAAAAACAGCTTATTGTCTGTAATCCACCCGCCGAGTATCATTTTCTGCGGATTGACGAGCAACAGCGCTTTGCCGCAATAATCACTAATTTCGTGAATCATAAGCTCGGCTAGATCGTGATAGGGCTGAACGCCATCGAAGGCCAGGGCGACAAAGGTCCGAATAACCTCTTCGGGCGTTTGCCCCTCGAACGGCTCAGGATTTTCCCGTCTTAACCGCTCTGCCAGCACCGGCGTGCAATAGGGAGAGAAGAAAGGCGTTCGGCCCGCCGATCCTCCGGAACCGTGATAGATTTGACCATTAATGACGATTCCTGCACCGGTTCCGTAATCAATCATCAGAAAGATGATCGAATGATCACCTTTAGCTGCACCGCTGAACCGCTCCGCGAAGCCAGCTGCATCGAGGTCATTCGTTAACAGAATCGGGATCGACAGCTCGTCTTCAAGCATTTTCAACAACGGGAAGCGGTCCAGCTTTAAGTAATTGGACGTCATGACGACGCTTTGCGTATCGTCAAGTCTGCCCGGAAGCGAAATGCCGATACGCTTGATGAGCTCGTATGGAATTTGCTGATTTCGGATAAAAGTGCGGATCGTATTGGCGAGCTCTGCGCGGATTTGCTCCTCGCCGATGACCGGCTTGAAGGTCTGGTTGGCAATGAGCTCGCCATTCAGGTTGAGAAGCACACAGCGAGCCGGTGAGCTGGACAGATCAACACCGATTACATAGCCGCCGTCGGCGCGAATGTTGAGGAGCGTCATCTTGCGTCCCACGCCGCTTCCGGACGTACCGGTCTCATGCACTAGCTTTTCGCGAATCATATCCTCGATCAGAACCGAGACGGTGGTGGGGCTAAGTTTGGTTTTCCGCGCCAATTCGACCCGGGATATCGGCCCGTGCTCGAATATGGCATGAAGCAGCGTCGAAATGTTGATTTCCCGAAGCATTTGCTGGTTTCCTATTTTTATCATATCAATTCTCCATATTCTATTTAGATGGCGTGCTAGAACGGCCTGAACAAGCCAGTCTGGAATCGGTCCGCGGCCATAAAGCCGGTAGGCGGACAGAGACGGTGGTAGGAGTGCCTATGGAGGATAGGGCCATTCAATATCATATATTTTCTGCGGCAGGGGGATAGGTAGTGTAAAGAGATATCAAAGCGATTATATTGAATGCTCGGGGCCACTGTCAACTTTTGATAGAACTGGAGACCTTGTAATTGTCGAAAAAGAGACATAATTAAATTTTCAGAAAATTAACATTAGTCATTGACAAGCGATATTAACCGAAAATATAATGAATTCAAATAAGAGTAAGCGGTTTAAATTTTTTTGATTAATTAATTCGTCCGGTGGAACAATTAATTAAAAGGGGGTGCATTTCAACGCAAAAGCGTCCGTTTTCATATCAGCCATCAAACTGAGAGGAAGGGAATGGCCATGACGCCAAGGTTGAATCAGGCAGCTTTTCGCAAGCTAAGAAAATACAAAGTTTTGTACTTCATGCTCCTCCCGGGTGTCGCGTATTTGCTCATTAACAACTACATCCCAATGTTCGGCATCGTCATCGCGTTTAAGGAAATCGATTTTTCGAAGGGGGTCTTCGGCGGGGACTGGGTGGGCTTTCGCAATTTCGAGTATTTGTTCAAGACGTCAGAGGCTTACATCATTACGCGAAATACGATTTTGTACAATACCGTATTCATTGCGCTTAATCTCGTCATTTCCGTCGGGCTCGCCATTCTCTTGAATGAGCTGAAGAACAAGCTGCTGAGGCGTTTTTATCAAAGCGCGATTCTGCTGCCCTATCTGATCTCAACCGTCATTGTCGGTTATCTCGTATTCTCGCTGCTCAGCATGGAGACCGGCTTCGTCAACAATACGATTATGCCGCTCTTCGGCAAGGAAGCGGTCATGTGGTATACGGAGCCGAAGTATTGGCCGGTCATCCTGACGATTGTGAACATCTGGCATAGCGTCGGCTACCTGTGTATCATTTATTTCGCCGCCGTTGTCGGGATTGATCATGAATATTACGAGGCCGCCAAGATTGACGGCGCCGGCAAGCTTAAGCAAGTGCTGCACATTACGCTGCCCGCCCTGACACCGGTTATCGTCATTATGACGCTGCTGCAGATCGGAAGAATTTTTCACGCCGATTTCGGCTTGTTCTACCAAGTGCCGCTCGACTCCGGCCCGCTGCTTCCGACAACGAATGTTCTGGACACCTACGTATACCGCGCGCTGCTGAAAAACGGAGATATCGGGATGGCATCGGCAGCCGGCTTCTATCAATCGATTGTCGGCTTCGTGCTCATCATCTTCACCAATTACGTGGTCAAAAAAATAAACCCGGACAATTCATTGTTCTAAGGAGGCGTAACCTTTGCGATCCAACAAAGTGGAGCAAAGCATTATCAATGTCATCTTTGCATTGATCTCCGGCTTCTGCCTGATCCCGTTTTTGCTGCTGGTGTCGGCCTCGTTTACGGACGAAATGGTCATTATCCGGGAGGGCTACTCCTTTTTGCCAAGTCAGTACAGTCTGGAAAGCTACAAGTTTATATTTGAAAAATCAAGCGATATCTTCAATGCCTATGGCATTTCATTCCTCGTGACGACCGTCGGCACGATCGCAAGCCTTGCGATTATGACACTGCTGGCCTATCCGCTTTCCAAAAGAGATTTGCCGTTTCGCGGTTTCTTCTCCTTTCTCGTATTCTTCACGATGCTCTTTAATGGAGGGCTCGTACCGACCTATCTCATTTACGCCAACGTATTCAACATCGACAACACCTTGCTCGCTTTAATCGTTCCCGGCCTGCTGGTCAGCGCTTTTTACGTCATCTTGCTAAGAACCTTCTTCACTGTGTCCATACCGGGCGCCGTACTGGAATCTGCGCATATCGACGGGGCAGGAGAATTCAGAATTTTCTTTCAAATGATTTTGCCGCTGTCACTACCTGTTATTGCGACGGTCGGATTGTTTCAGGTCATTAATTATTGGAATGACTGGTTTAATGGATTGATCTACGTCTCAGACAGCAAGTTGTACAGCATTCAGGTGCTGCTCAATACGATTTTACTCAATGTCCAATATTTGCTCGAAAATGTTGAGTATTCGACGCGCGTGGAGGGTGCGGCGATTCCGACGCAAGGGGTGCGTATTGCCATTGCGGTCATCGGGGTGCTGCCGATTCTGATTGCTTACCCGTTCTTCCAGCGGTTTTTCGTCAAAGGCTTAACGGTTGGGGCAATTAAAGGCTAGTTACAGAAATTGATGGCAGCTTGGAGAGGAGGTGGTGGGGCGGGCGGCCCGGGGGAAAGGAAGCAGGCATCAACCGAAAGATCGTTCCAACAACAGACCAGGGAGGGTAAGCATATGAAAATCAGCATTGGCGGCTATTCCTTTAACAACACGATGAATGAAGGAAAGATGGATACGTTCGGCTATTTGGAATCCTCGAAATACAGGTACGGGCTCGACACGGTAGACCTATGGAATGGAACGTTCGACAAGGCGCGTCAGGATATCTTTACACTGCCCGACGAGTCCTATATCCGGAAAGTTCGCGAAGCGATCGACGAAAAGGGCATGAAGGTTATTAACATCGCAGTCGATGGTGCTCATCTCTGGGACGCGGACCCCGAGAAGCGGAAAATGCTTTTCGGCAACGCCGAGGCTTATATGAAAATTGCCTCTACGCTTGGAGCCGCAACGGTCCGCATTGATACGGGAGACAAAAGCTCCGATCCGTCAACGGAAGAGCAGCTTGACTATAACATAAAGCAGTTCCGGGTACTTAGCCAGCTTGCTGCTGATCTTGGCATGATCGTTGGACCGGAGAATCATATGGGGTCCTCGAAGGACCCGAACTATTTGAAGCAATTGGCTGAGGGAGTCAACCATCCGAGCTTTGGCATTCTGCTGCATATGGGGCGCTGGGCAGTGGACGAGGAGATTGGCGATGCGCTTGTAGCGCCGTGGGTCTATCATACGCATTTCGATGGCAAAACGGTTGCATCCGATAAAGCGGAGTCACTTGTCCGGACGCTACTGGACGCTGGATACGACGGCTATTGGGGCATCGAATACAACTCGCCAGCGAATCAGTATATGGAAATGGAATGGGCGATTGCTTCCGTGAAACGGATTTTGGCCAGTGTACGCGAACCCCAGCCGCAAGCCTAACTAACCAAAGGAGATGAGTGGAATGAGTAGAAAAGTACGCATCGGAATCGTTGGAGCCGGCTTGATCGGCAAAGCGCATTTGAGGAATTATGCCAATATTGCAGATGCTGAAATCGTAGCGATTTGCGACGTGAATGTGCAGGAAGCGCAAAGGGTGGCGGAGCAGTTCGGTATTCCGAACGTCTACTC
Organism: Paenibacillus radicis (ex Gao et al. 2016); assembly: GCF_014641555.1. Lineage (GTDB taxonomy): Bacteria > Bacillota > Bacilli > Paenibacillales > Paenibacillaceae > Pristimantibacillus > Pristimantibacillus radicis. The sequence continues at coordinate 182,255 of NZ_BMHY01000003.1, read as the reverse complement.
CGACTTCAAGGAGATGCTGCAGCGGGACGATATTGAAGCGGTGGATGTCTGTCTGCACAACAACCTGCATTCGCCGGTAACGATTGCTGCTTTCAAAGCCGGCAAAGATGTCTATTGCGAGAAGCCGATTGCCGGCTCTTACAGCGACGGCGTTCAGATGCTGGACGCAGCCAAGGCCTATGGCAAGAAGCTCCATATTCAGCTCGGCACGCTATACCGCAAGGAAACGAAAGCGGCGAAGGCTCTAATTGACGGGGGCATGCTCGGCAAGCTGTATCACGCTCGGGCAACCGGTCACCGCCGGAGAGGCCGTCCCTTCATCGACGGATACGGTACGCCGGCTTTTCTCAATAAGGATATCGCCGCAGGCGGAGCGCTTATCGATATGGGCGTCTATCATATTGCCCAAATGCTGTACTTGCTCGATACGCCTAAGGTGGAACGAATATCCGGGAAAGGCTACCGCGAGATGGATATGGATGCGACAAGGGCCGGTCAGGCGGTATTCGACGTGGAGGAGCTTGGTCTTGGCTTCGTGAAGTTCGAGGGCGGTGCCACGCTGGACATCTATGAAGCCTGGAGCATTCATCTTGGCAGCATTGAGGGCTGCAGCATCGTCGGCAACAAAGGCGGCGTGAAGCTGCCAGCTTACTCCGACCAAGCGGTGCTCGCTCCGTTCAGTTTCCATACGACGCTTTGCGATATCGATATTAACGGCATGGTCAATCTCGATGAAATGGACGGACGCTGGAATCATTTGAAGCCGGATTATGACGCCTATCAATCGTCGCAGCATCATTGGGTGGCGGCGCTGCAAGGCCGGGTGGAACTGCTGCCGACGGCGCATATCGCTTTGCAGACGATGCTGGTCAGTGAAGGCATCTACTTGTCAGATCGTCTGGGCAGAGAAGTAAGCGGCGACGAGATCATAGAGCATTCTTTGACGACAGCGATTACGCTCTAATATCCGTGCAAGGAAGGGGTGAGGATTCATCCGATGACGGAACAATCGATTGAAGGCAACAATAAGTCACTTGCGGTTCTGAAACGATTTAATTTCTTTTTATACGGTACGATTGCGATTCTGACCTCCTTTTTCCCGCTCTACTTTCAAGAGATCGGCTTAAGCAAAATCGAGATCGGCATGATCATGGCCGGCGGACCTTTCATATCGATCTTTGCGAATCCATTCTGGGGCTATTGGAGCGACCGGACGCAGAACGTCAAGCGCATTCTGATCCTGCTGCTGATCGGCAACTTGATTGCAACGGTGATCGTATTTCAGACCCGGTCGTATGTGTTGATTTTTGCACTGATGCTTATTTTCTTCTTCTTCAACAGTCCGACCTTCTCTCAGAGCAACAGCCTCATTCTGAACGCCATCGAGAATACGAAGCATAAATTCGGCGCTTTCCGTCTGTGGGGCTCGCTCGGCTGGGCAATTATTGCGGTGCTGGCGGGGCCGGTGCTGAGCTGGATGGGCTTGCTTAATCTATGGGTGCTGTACGGTGCGATGATGGTCGTGACCCTGCTGTTTACGATTGGCTTGCCGCGAGGCAGAGTAACGACCAAACCGAAGGGGGAGCGGCAAAGCTACTGGAAGGTCATGATTTCGAGCAAAGTGTTTTTCGTCTTTGTCATTCTGGGCGTCTTGATCTCGGTGCCTAACTCCATCAACCAGACCTTCGTGTCGCTGTATATATCCAATCTTGGCGGCTCGAATGAGTTGATTGGATGGTCTGTGTTTCTATCGGCTGTGTTTGAAATCCCTGTTTTTCTGCTGTTTGACCGCTTCCTGAAAAAATCGACGAAGATGATGCTGGGCTGTCTGGTCTTAATCAGTATTTTGTTCGTTATCCGATGGCTGCTGATGTCGGTAGTAGGAGGTCCAATTCATATTATTTTCATTCAAATTCTTCACTGTATTACGTTTGGCGGCTATTACTATGTCGGAACGAGTCTTTCTGCACATCTTATTCCGGGCGAATACCGGGCTACGGGCCAAGCGATCTATGCGTTGACCTGGGGCGGCATTTCCGGCATCGTGGCGGGACTATTCGGCGGCTGGATGTTCGACAATCTGGGGCCGCAGATGATGTATCAAATATGCGCGGCTATTTCGGTAGCCGGTGTTATTGGTTTCTTGTTCATGTGGCTGAGAATGAGGAAACAGCCTCAGTTGACATGACGAGGATGGGAGAAGGCGGATAGCGATACTTCATTCCGATGGGGTTGGGGTTGCTTCCGCCGCCCCTTCAGGCAGCAAGAGCAGGAGCAAGAGCAAGAGAATCGGCAAGTTTCATCTCCATTGTTCAAGGATATTCAACAACACCTGTTATGAAAATCCAAGGGAGGTCTTACACGATGTATAAGAAGAAAACGGTTCACGCTTTGCTGTTCATGCTGTCGATTTGTATGGTTCTGAGCGCATGCAGCTCTTCCTCTTCTCCTAGTGAAGGCGGGGAGAAGCCCGGGAAAGGAAAAGATGAAGGCGGATTGAAGCCTTATGAAATTACGCTGGCGTTCTGGGGAGACAATCAGCGCGACCTCGGTCTGGTTGAGGAGGCGGTCAGCAAGATTACGAAGGAGAAGATTAACGCTACGGTTAAGCTGAAGCGAATCGAGCCTGCGGCCTGGACGCAGCAGAAGGTGCTGATGTTCTCAGGCAATGATAAGCTGGACATTATTTTCACAGGGGAAAATCAGTATATCTCGGAAGTCGCGCAGAAAAAGCTCGTTCCAATGGACGATTTGCTGCAGACGGCAGGGCAGGGCATCATAGCGGCATTTGATCCGGACGTACTGGCCGCTTCCAAGATCGGCGGCAAAACCTACGGGATCCCGAGTATCCGAGACTTTGCCTCGTATCCGACGATGTTGTTCCGGAAGGATATGCTGGAGCAAAACAACATCGACGTCAGCGGCGTGAAGACGCTCGAAGAGATGGAGCCGATCTACAAAAAGATGAAGGCGGCTCGTCCAGAACTGTCGCTGATCGGCAAGGCCTCGGGCGGCGCTTCGATTGCTTATCCGCTGCTGTTGACCACGATCGATCCGTTAAGCGATATGATTGGCGTACTGACGGATACGAGCAAGCTCGAAGTAGTCAATCTGTATGAAAGCGATGAGTACGCCAAGTTTGTCAGCACGCTGCACGAATGGTATAAGGCGGGCTATATCCCGAAGGATATCGCTACAACTTCGCAAACCGGCCGGGATTATATGAAGGCGAACATCGGATTTTCCACACCAAACAAAGGCAAGCCCGGCATTACCACCCAGACAGGCAATGCGGTAGGGACGGAACTGACGGAAGTGAAGCTCGCGCCGGCCAAGATGAATACGCTGACGATTACGAATGCGATGCTCGCAATTGCGACGACATCCAAAGACCCGGAACGGGCGATGATGTTTCTAAACCTGCTGTATACGGATAAGGAAATCGTTAATTTGCTTCATTGGGGTATCGAAGGCAAGCACTACAAGGTCAACGAGAACGGCACAATCGACTTTGCAGATGGCGTAGATGCCAGCAATAGCGGGTACAACTTGAGACAGGGCTGGATGTTCGGCAACCAATTGCTGGCGTATCCATGGAAAACCGATAGTCCTGACATTTGGCAGAAGATGGATGAATTCAACCGAGGAGCGGAGAAATCCGCGGCGCTGGGCTTCATGTACAACCCGGAGCCTGTGAAGACGGAGCTTGCGGCCATCGAGAATGTGATCCAGCAATATGCGATGGGGCTGGAGACGGGAACGCTGAACCCTGCGGAAAACTTGCCGAAGTTCAACAACGCCTTGAAGAAGGCGGGCATCGAGAAGGTTATCGCGGAGAAACAGAAGCAGCTGGATGAGTGGGCCGCTTCAAAGTAACTGCGTGGGCTTGGAAGGGGAGGCTGCCGGCAATCTGCCTGTCAGCCTCTGTCCGTTGATAGCCTTGTAGAGGCTGCAACGAATCAAAATGTAAAACTGCATTTTGTCAGCCGATTTATGGACGATTTTTCGCATCAAAATGTAAATGTGCAGGTTGATCGGTCTGAAAAGCCGCGAATGGATGAAATGAAGTGATTTCAAATGCACTTTTGCATTTTGAGGGCAATTTTGGCTAGTTTATGGCTTGTCAAAATGTACTTTTGCAGTTTGATCACCAGTCAGCAAGTAGAGTTGAGCCGTGAAAGGTAAAAAAGTTTTACGCATTTCTATAGCGCCGCCCTCACGGCGGAAACAAGATGCCGGACCGCTGGGGTCCGGCTTTTTCATGCACTTTTGCAGGGCTGAAAATGTTTTTTTACCCGGTATGTCTAAATCATCACGAATATGTCAAAATCATTAGCAATCGCTTTCAAACGATTTTAATCCAATTTCGTCCGCAGCAATATCCTCTATAATGAGAGGGATAAGACGACAGCATGAATTTCTGCACGAAGGGGCGGACAAGCATGTCCATATTTAAACAAGCATCGCTGCGCAAAAAAATAATCATTTTAATGATGGTTCTATATATTCCACTGCCGCTGCTCGGCCAATTCTGGTATGAGAAATCGTACAAGGCGATTAAAGAGAACGCGGTCGGCTCCAGCTATCAGCTCGTTAATCAGGTTAACGATCATCTGGATACGTACTTCAAAGAAGTGCAGCGCTGGACGTATCCGCTGCTGGTCAATGAGCTGACATCGACTTTTCTCAATGAAGAGTTGACGGAATCATTCGAACGTTTTCAGATATCTGAACAGGTCGAAAAAAAGCTGTTTAATCCGATTATGACGAATCGGGAAGATATTCACGGCATATCGCTCGTAACGAGCAAAGGGATCGCCGTCTCTTCCTCCAGTTATATGTCAGCGGAACGAAGATACAGTTTATATAACTCCCGGATTAAAGAGAACGGCAAATTCACAATTATGGGGCTGGAAAAGGAAGAAGGCGGGCCGACCTTTCTGGCGATGGCGTTCAAGTTCAACGGCTTAAACGGCAACACTGACAGCAGCGGCATGCTCATTGTCGATCTGAAGCTGACGGAAGTCATCAATATTACCCAAAATGTCCGCATCGGCAAAACCGGTTTTATATGGATTGCTGATCCGGAGCAGAAGACCGCCTATCACCCGAACGGCTACGGCGCGGAACGATTGATTCCGGAAGCCTATCAGGAGGCGATGGGAGAGCAGCGGCGAGGCACGTTTACGATGCCGACGAAGGAAGGCAATAAGCTCGTCGTCTTCTTCCGCTCCAGCAGCACCGGACTGACTTTGTTCTCAGAGGTGCTGCTCAGCGAGCTTAACGAATCGTTGTTGAAGGTTAGCCGGCTCTCAACGATATTATTCCTTGTCCTGTTCTTCATCGTCATGCTCATTGCGAGTGCTGTTATGTATTCGTTGAGCAATTCGTTGCTGACGATGCTTCGTTTGATGAAGCGGGCAGAGCTAGGCGAGCTTAGCGTGCGTGCACCGGAAAACAAAGGCGCCGAGGTAGGCAGCTTGTACCGCGGATTTAACAAGATGGTAGAGGAATTGAAGCGGTTAGTTGAGATCGTGCATGTCTCCGAGCTGCGGGAGAAGGAGCTGGAGGTCAAGCAGAAGGAAGCGCTGCTCCATGCCATGCAAGCGCAGATTAACCCTCACTTCCTATATAATACGCTGGAATTCATTAACTCTAGCGCCATTGTGGAAGGGAACGATAAAATTAGCCGAATGATCGTATCGCTTGGAGATATGTTCCGCTACAACGTTCAGAATCCGAATGATATCGTCAGCCTGTGGGACGAAAAGCAGCATATTGAAGCGTATCTGGCCATCCAGTCCGAACGATTCGAGTCTTTGAATTATACAATCGATATCCAGCACCGGTATGGCCGTCGGACGCTGGCCGTGCGTTCGATGCTACAGCCTATCGTGGAAAACAGCTTTAAGCATGGCTTCCAGAAGCATAAAATACCGCCGAATTATATTCGGATATCTGAGATGGACGTTGCGGCCGGCAGCTTGATTTCAATCGAGGACGGCGGCAAGGGAATGGATGAGGCTATACTGCAAGCATACAATGACTTGTTCGATCTGCCGCTCGACAAGCTTATGAATCATGAACCGCCACAGGATGGCAAAATGTCTATCGGGCTGATCAATGTGCATACTAGAATTCGGATGCTTTTCGGCGAGCCCTACGGCTTGTTCATCTCAACATCCGGAGAAGACGGCACCTGTATCGACATCTTATTGCCATTAGAATCGGAGCAGCACCAGAATGGAAGCAAAGGAGCGGACAGCGATGATCTACAGAATTCTTCTCGTTGACGATGAAGCGATGAGCAAAAAAAGCCTGCGTAAAATTTTGATGGGGGCAAGCCCGCACTATCGAATTGTGGGAGAAGCGTCAGACGGTGCGGAAGCGCTCCAAGTGGCTGAGCGTGAGCAGCCCCATTTGATTATTACCGATATCAGCATGCCGGTCATGGATGGAATCGAGCTGATCCAACGCCTGCGGCAGGACGGCTTTGAGATGGATATTATTATTTTGTCCGGTTATGGGGAATTTGAATATGCGCAGGAAGCGCTAAGGCATGGGGTAGCTGACTATATTCTGAAGCCTATGCGCCAGGAGCAGGTGCTGCGGCTGGTAGAGAAGCGCTTCGATCGTTTCATGAAGTCGCGTCAATCGGCTATGATCAAGAACCAGCTGATCGCGCCGATCAGCCTGGCGGCGGAGCGTATCGGCAACGAGCTGTGGATGGTCAACGAAGCAGGCGTCCGCCAGGATGTGAGCGAACTGCTGCGGCTGCTCGACGATTCCGATGTGGCGGCTGAGGAACGCATCTCGCTGCTTCGTGATGCGGCTTCCTTGATTCAGAATCGATTGCAGCCGCAATATCAGCTTGTCGCTTGGGCTTTTCCTTTCGAGGGCTCCGACTACGGACAAGCTGCGGCATCGTTCTCGGAATGGCTAGAGGCCGGGCTGCATGAAATCAGGGACAAGCGAAATTGGGGGAAACGCAGCGTTATCCAGCAAGCAATCGACTACTTGAAGGAGAACTTTTCCGACAGCGAGCTGAATCTGGAAAAGGTGCTGACGCCCCTTGGTATATCTCCGACTCACTTCTATCACATGCTGATGGAGGAGACTGGAATGTCTTATATTGCTTATTTGACACATATCCGGATGGAGCATGCCAAGGAGCTTCTTCAGCATAGCGATTTGAAGACGTATGAGGTGGGTCAACGCTGTGGTTATCCCGACTATCCTCATTTTACGAAACGGTTCAAACGGCAAATCGGACTTACCCCAACGGAGTATCGAAAAAATATGCAGCACTTATGAAACCGCTAACATTCCTAATGAAAACGACATACACGCAACGAAAATGCCATTCTCTTCGGGTTCCCGGTTTACTACAATAGCTTTTGCAAGGACATATCTATTTAACTAGGGGGATTCATCTATGAAACGGCAAGTCGCTCTTCTGATGACCATAATAGTTGGAACCGTGTTGATTTTATCTGCATGCGGTAAAGATCAAAACGAGGGTGAAGCAACGCCAGAGAACGGCGCGGGATCTACCGGGCAAACTTCTGTAAACGCATTCGGCTGGCAGCTTCCGGCTAAAACGACGAAAATCCACTTCTACCAAGCGGAGAAAGGCAACCCGGATAAAATCGAGAAAAAGCAAGCCGCTTTTCACGACTACCTGTTGAAGGAATTCAACGTTGATATGAAACGGACGACGCTGGATGTGGAACCAAAGGAAAAGCTGAACCTGATGCTCGTTTCCGGTGATTATCCGGAAGTAATCGCAGGGCTGGATGATTCCGCGATTTCACAATGGAAAGCGCAAAACAAAATTATGGACCTGGCTCCTCTCGTAGATAAGTACGGGCCAAACATTAAGAAAGCGCTGGGCGACCGTTATGCCTCCTATCTGGATGAGAACGGCAAGCTGTGGGGCATTCCACGCGGCTGGGGTTACCTGCCAATTCCGGATTTCACGGCTCATATCCGTTGGGACTGGTACCAAGAGATGGGCGCGCCGGAGATCAAAACGCCGGAAGACTACTACAATGTGCTGAAGCAAATGGTTGCTAAGCATCCAACTAACGCCAATGGCGAAAAAACGTACGCTTTGTCTTGGAACGCGGATGTGAAGGTCAACAATGCAATCGGCTTCTGGGGCCTGCAAGACGGCTACAAAGAAGACGCCGACCATAATCTGACGCATTGGCTGAATACCGAAGAGGGCAAACAGGCTGCTCTGTTCTACAACCGTTTCTTCCTTGAAGGTCTGATGGACCCTGACGCATTCGTCAACAAGTTCGAGGATTGGAGAACGAAATTCTCCAACGAGCGGATTGCCGGACATATCGGTCCATGGTGGCAGTCTTGGAATGCGGGCCATGAAGTATGGCGTACGACAGATCCAAACTACAAAGAAGATAAACGTTACGTACAGGTTGCGTTCAAAGCGGAAGGTGCGGAAAAAGCTTACCTCTCGCCAAAAGATACACATGGCTGGAATTACACGGTTCTGACGGATAAAGCAAAATCGCCGGAAGAAATTATTAAATTCCTTGATTTCACAATGACACCGATGGGTACTCGCCTGATGGGCTGGGGTATTCCGAACATTACTGATTCCTACTGGAACTTTGAAGAAGGCGGCAAGTGGTCGTTCAATGACACTGCGAAGCAAGCATTGCTCGCAGGAGATCTGGATTATGAGAAAACGGAAGCAGCTAACGGCAGCAATATCTTCTGGCTGGCTTATCCGCAAGGCTTGCTCAGCGACGACAATAAGAGCACGGCTTGGTATGACCAGAACTTTAACGCAGATGACAAGTGGAAAAAGCTTATGCTCGACAATGTCAGCGACACGATCTATGAAAGCACAGAACGCCGCGTAATCTTTGCCAATGACAACCCGCTGACGATTAAGAACCAGCAAATCGAAGAGCTGATCAAAACCGGATTTGCAAAAATCGTGATGTCGAAGTCGGAAGCGGAAGCGGTCAAAAACTTCGAAGATCTGCGCAGCAAAGCGCAAAAAATCGGCTTGAGCGATATCGAGAAATACCGCACGGAAGAATACAAAAAGAATCTTGCAAAGTTGAAATAAACGGATAGCTGGAGGGAAGCCGAATCATGAACTACCTTAGACGCTTTTCCAGAGAGAGACAAATTTGGCTGATAAGCTTGCCTATCATACTGTGGGTGCTCGTCTTTTCTTACTTCCCGATGTACGGTTTGATCATTGCCTTTCAAAACTACGTTCCCGGACAGACGATGTTCGGGAACTGGGTAGGGCTTGACAACTTTATTCGGTTTTTCCAGGAACCTGATTTCTGGATGATTATGCGCAATACGATTGTCATTAGTATGCTTAATCTGCTTATAGGATTTCCCGCACCGATCATTCTCGCCTTGTTGCTTAACGAGGTGAGAAACCGGGCGTTCAAGAAAACGATTCAATCGCTCTCTTACATTCCTTACTTTATCTCCTGGGTCGTTGTCGCCAGCATTGCCTTTACGCTGCTTGGCAACGACGGGATCATCAATGATTTGCTGCAGCGTTTCGGCTTTATTCACAATCCGATTCAGTTCCTCGGAGAAGGGAAGTACTTCTGGGCCATCTTGACCTCCAGTAATGTCTGGAAGGATGTCGGCTTCAGTTCTATCATCTATATGTCTGCAATTGCAGGCATCGACCGCGAGCAATACGAAGCGGGCAAAGTAGACGGACTAGGACGCTTCGGCCTTGCTTGGCATATTACATTGCCGGGAATTCGCTCCACGATTGTCCTGCTGTTCATCTTGGCGCTTGGCGGCATTCTGAACGCAGGCTTCGAGCAGCAGCTGCTGCTGGGCAGTCCGACAACCAGGGACTACTACGAGGTTATTGATACGTACGTATACCGGTTTGGTGTTCAGTTCGGCAACTATTCCTACGGTACGGCGGTCGGCTTAATGAAGAGCTTAATCGGCCTGACATTGGTCATTGTGGCGAATAAGCTTTCGAAACGCTATATGCAAACTGCGATTTTCTAGAAAGGAGCAATAAGGATGAGCGAACGTTCGACAACCATTCCTCAACGGCTATTCGACATCGTGAACGTCGTTGTCTTACTGCTGTTTGGCATCATTATGGCTTACCCGTTTTTGAATTTGCTGGCTTTGTCCCTGAACGATGGGGCAGATGCGGCAAGGGGCGGGATCTACATTTTCCCGAGGGAGTTTTCCTTGGATGCCTACAAGCTTCTGCTTCAAAACGATAAACTGCTGGAGGGCTTCGGCTGGTCTGTGCTTCGGGTTGCTGTAGGGACCGTTACTTGTTTGTTCGTAACGGGTCTGCTGGCTTACATCGTAAGTATCCGTCATTTCTCCGGCCGGAAGTTCATGCGGATTCTATTTCTCGTCACGATGTACTTCAACGGCGGTTTGATTCCAATCTATCTGCTGATGGTCAATTTGAAGCTGACGGATTCCTTTCACGTCTATTGGATTCCTTCGCTGATCAGCGCTTACTACATGCTGCTCATGTCCTCGTATATTTCCGAGCTGCCTGATGCACTGTTCGAGTCTGCGCGAATTGACGGGGCTTCGGAGATGAAAATCTATCTAAGCCTAGTTATTCCAATGTCGCTGCCGGTATTTGCTGCCGTATCGATTTACTCGGCTGTCGGTCACTGGAATGCGTGGTTCGATGTTGTGCTGTACAATTCCAGCGGTCATTTCGATACGCTTCAAGTCTACTTGCGGCGGTTGCTCCTGGAAGTGGAAGCATCCCAGCAAATTATGGATCAGCAGCTGATTTTCCAAAAATTCAAAAGCATGACGCCATTGACGCTGCGTGCGGCGACAACCATTTTCGTTACCGTGCCGATCTTGCTTGTGTATCCGTTTTTGCAAAAATACTTTATCGGCGGTTTGACGATCGGCTCTGTGAAAGGATAATTGATGATGACGAACAACAAGAACCATTCCTTAGGCGCAATTACGTTCCGATCGGATGACGAAGCGCTGAATGCCGGATTTGAATGGGCGAAAGACCAAGCGCTCTTTTACGCGCATCACGGTGAAGATCCTGTCGGCCTCTGGTATGAGGCCGCCTTGCCGGGCAGAGAAGCATTCTGCATGCGGGACGTTTCCCATCAAAGCTTAGGCGCTGCCGTTCTGGGCTTGCAGGCGCATACCCGCAATATGATGCTGAAATTCGCGGAGAATATTAGCGAGACGAGAGACTATTGCACGTATTGGGAGATCACAGGAGGAGATATTCCGGCTCCTGTCGATTATGAGAATGACCAGGATTTCTGGTACAACCTGCCGGCGAACTTCGATGCTATCGATGCCTGCTACCGCCAATATTTGTGGACGGGCGACCGCTCCTACTTGGACAATCCGGTTTTTCGTAAATTTTATGACTTGTCCGTAACGGAATATGTGAAGACTTGGGATAAAGACGGAGACGGTATTCTTGAATATGAGGCGGCCTATGGACGCCGCGGCTTAGCTTCTTATAATGAAGCTGGCGAATATGCGAGAATTGGCGCTGATCTCATTGCGATTATGATCGCCGGGTATGAAGCATATGCCGAGATCGTGAAGTTAACGGGGCAAGGTGAAGCGCGTGCCGCTGAGTATTCGGCCAAAGCTTCGGAGCTGCGGAAGCGGCTGGAGGAGCAGTGGTGGGATGAGAGCAACGGCTGCTTCTATATTGCTCTGAGCCAGAAGGGCGACTTCATTGCATCTGAAGCTGGAGAAGGCCAATTCCTTCCGCTCTATTATGGCGTTATCGATAATGCGGAGAAGCGGGAAGGCGCGCTGCGCGAAGCAATCGCGCGAGGCGCTTCCAATGTGGAAGGCATGTCCTATTTGCCGGAAACGTACTATCGCGGAGGAAGTGACGAAGAGGCGCTTCGCAGCTTGAAAGCGCTGATGGAGCCTAGTCTTGAGCGCCGTGAGTATCCTGAGGTTTCTTATTCGGCAGTTGGAGCGGTAGTGTCTGGCCTGATGGGTATCTCGGCAGACGGCATTTCTGGTGTGACGACCGAATCGAAATTGGCGGGAGAGCTGACTTGGGCAGAGCTGTCTCTCGTTCCCGTTCTCGGAAGAACGATTGCTGTTAAGCACCAGGGTACAACGCACACGGAATTTAGCAATCTTTCCGGCGCAGCCTTGCGCTGGAAAGCGAAGTTCCGCACGGAAGCAGCGGAAGGGCAGACTGCTGGGCTGAACCATAATGGTCTTGCCATTCAGCCGTCTGTGGAACGCGACGAACTCGGCCGCACCTATCTGGTGGCCGAAGTCGAGGTCGAGCCTGGCGAGACGCATACGATCACAGTTGGTTAACAGCGAGAGCCGTCAGTCCATTTTCATGGACTGACGGCTTTTTTTGAGTGGTGTCCTATCTGCATTCCAGCGAACCCGCCTCTGCCTCCCCAGCGAAACCACGAGATGGTCGCTCTTCGTGTCTTAGTGAATAACCTACCTCAGGCTCGCCTTCCGAGTCCCGGCGTACTGACCTCTGAATGCTCGCCTTCCGTGTATAATCGAACTAACTAACTTACCAAGCACACCTTCGTGCGTTGAATGCTCGTACTGCGCGCCAACTCGAATGGACTAACTAATTATGTTCACCTTATTGCGCATCCCAGCGCTCTCCACGCCTAATTGAACGGACCAACTCAAAATACACGCATTCCAGCGCTAAATGTGGAACAAAATGTAAAAGTACATTTTGATAAGCCTCAAATTGCCCAAAACACCCCTCAAAATGCAAAAGTACATTTTAAACCTCTACATTTCACCCATTTGAGGCGTTTCCGGCCAATCAACCTGCACTTTTGCATTTTGATGCGATAAATCGCCGAAAACACGGCTGACAACATGTATTTTTGCATTTTGATTAGTAGAGGCAGGGCGTATAGCGAATCTGCTTCGCAAAGAACGAATCAAAGTTGCCCTCCCATCACTTACTCGCCACGATGGCGAACATGGGCCGATGGCGGTTCAGCAGCTGCTCAGCCGGGCTATACAGCCCTGCATCGAATCCGTGCCAGGCGGTCACATGGGTGAAGCCAATGTGGCTCAGCATGTCGATGTCCCAGGCAGGACGCTTCACATAGGTTAGCGGCAGCGCTAAGGCGATTTGATCACCTTCCGATATTTCCTCCTCCGAACGATAAGGCACATAGCCTGCCGCGATCGCTTCCTGTTTAGCCGCTTGGAACAAGGCGGCTTCCCTCGGATCGGTCAAGAACAAGTTCCAGTTGCCGTCGAAAATAATCGTCTGCCCATCCTCGGCCAGCCATTGATGCCATTTCCGGTAGACGCCAACGGGATTCGGCAGAAACCAGGTAACGTTGCGGGATATGATCAAATCGAACACACCATCCGGCTCATATTCCAAAATATCGGTCTGGATGATTCGAATATCGCAGCCGTGCTTTTCTGCATTTTTCCTCGCTTTGGCTATCATCTCCGTGGAGGAGTCGATGGCGGTTACTTGATGCCCCAAGCGCGTTAATAAAATGCTGAAAAAGCCTGGGCCAGCGCCAACGTCCAGCACTCGAAGCCCCTGCTTATCCTTAAGCAGCTTGCTCAGAATCGCCGTCCACTTATCGGCCGACTCATTCGTAAATTCCTGCTCCACAATTTCCTCGTAAATATCGGCCCCCTTATCCCAATATTGCTGATGCTCCAATTGTTGCTCCTTGCTGATCGTCATAAAATCTCTCCTCATGTAAAAAATCTCGGATAAAATCGTTATAAAAAATAATGCTTGCTAATAGTAATTATTACGATTAAAATCTATCATCAGTTGGATATCGAAGTCAAGCGATACTTGTTCAACTGCATTTTATATCTATTTTCCGGGAGGGCATCATGTCAAAATCATTCAAAAGATCGGCCATCACAATCAGTACAATACTTCTCTTATTGCTGGCGGCCTGCTCGTCGCAGACGGAGCCGGGACCAGCATCAACGAATAAACCGGAGGCACCGGCCGCCAAGCGCATCACCGTCGCGGTTACTCAAGATTCGAAGGGGGATCGAATCGACGCCTCCACCTATAACGGGGCGAGAGCCGTTCATAGCGCAATCTATGACCCGCTCGTGGAATTTGGCGAAGGCGGCAAAATCGGACCGGGGCTCGCAACCGCTTGGGAAGTGTCGGAGGACGGCAAAACCTACACTTTCCATCTGAGAGAAGGTGTTCAATTCTCCGACGGCAGCGAGTTTAATGCTGAATCCGTCAAATTCTCATTGGCTCGAACCGTGGCAAATGAGGAGAATGCATCGCTAGAAATTGCAAGGAAGCTGGACAAGGTGGAGACGCCGGACACTCATACTGTTGTGCTCCAGTTTAAGGAGATGGCGACGCAGGTTCTTCTCGAGCTCAGCCAAGCCCGTCCTTTTCGGATCATGAGTCCCAATGCGGTTAATCCTGCAGGTGCTGCGGATGGAGAGTTTGTGAAGCCAATCGGTACCGGTCCATGGCAATTAGACAGCTTCAAGGAGGGAGCGGAAACCGTCCTGACCGCCAACGAGCATTATTGGAAGGAGAAGCCATCTCCATACAAGCTGGTGTTCAAAGTCATTACCGACCCGCAGGCCCGCGTGCTTGCACTGCAGAATGGCGAGATCGACATTGCCGGGGGAGAAGTGGGGAACATTCCGTATGAGAGCCTGCCTATCTTTGAGAACAATGCGAAATACAAGATAGAGCAGCACGCCAGCACGATGTCTTATTTCATGGTCATCAACCAGAAGAATTCATTTCTAGCGGATAAAAGCGTCCGTCAGGCCATTAATCTCGGAACCGATACTAGCAAAATGATGAACGGACAAGGCGCAGATGTGTCCGGCTTGTTCCAGAGCACGGTCGCTTTCGTTACGCCTACTAATCAGCCCTCTTATAGCTTTGATCCTGATAAAGCTAAGCAATTGCTTGAGGCAGCTGGCTTCCAATGGAATGCGGGCAGCAAACAATACGAGAAGGACGGCAAGCCGATCCAGCTTCGTTTAGTCATCCAGACAGAGGAATATCCGGAGTGGAAAGAGATGGCCGAGATTTTCCAAAGTGAGATGAAAAATATCGGCATCAAGGTGGAGATTGCCAACCTGGAGCGTGCGGCCTATTATGATGCGCTGTGGACCAACAAAGAGTATGATCTGCTTCTCTATCGGACGTATACCGATGCGCAGCTGCCGTACCGCTTCCTGACATCCCTGTTTTATCATACGGATAAAACGCCGGGCGTCGCCTATCAGGATGCAGCCCTCACGCAACAACTGGATGGCATCGCGAAAACAACTTCGCCAGCGGAGCAGCAGGCGATCTTCGACCGGATTTTTGCCCGGCTGCATGAAGAAGCGATGACCGTGCCGGTTTACTATACAAAGCAAACCTTTATTCATAGCAGCAAGATTGGAAACTTCGCCTTTGGCGATATTGAAGACAATCCGGTCAAATGGCATCAGCTGACGATTGAGGAATAGAGATGCTGCGCTATGCGATCGGCAGACTTGCCCTGCTTGTCTTTACTTTGTTTTTGCTGACATTATTCGTATTCGCGCTTATGCGGCTTGCCCCCGGAAATCCTGCAGCTTTGCTGCTGCAGGGTATCGGTGCCGTTCCCGACGAGAGCTTGATTGCTCTCTACGAGCATAAATGGGGCTTGGATCAGTCATTCGTCCAGCAATATGTCACTTGGCTGCTAGAACTGCTTCAAGGCCATTTGGGTTCTTCTTTTGTAACGGGTCAGCCCGTCACGAAGGAAATCGCATCGCGGCTTCAGCCTACGCTATTGTTGATTGCCAGTTCTTTTATCGTGACCGTTCTTTTCTCGGTTCCACTTGGGATCGTAAGCGCCATCCGGGAAAATACGCTGCTCGATCGGATCGTCTATGGAGGCTCCGTTCTCGGCTTATCCGTTCCGCTCTACTGGCTGGCGATTTTGCTCATGCTCGGTTTTGGCGTGTTATGGCCCTTGTTTCCGATCATCGGAAGCGGTTCGGCGAATCATTACGTCCTTCCAGTAGCGGCAATCAGTCTCATTCAAGGCGCATATTTTGTCCGAATGATCCGTTCTTTCACGTTGGAATACAAGCATTCCTTTTTCATGGAGGCGGCGAGGGCACGCGGCTTGCGGCGACGTATTTTGTACCCGTCCTATCTGCTTAGGTCGATGTTGATTCCGGTGCTAACGGTTGTTGGAACAAGCTTCTCCGGCTTTTTCGGTGCGGCCGTCATGATTGAGAATGTGTTCAGCTTTCCGGGGCTCGGAACTTATATGCTGGACATGATCTACAATCGAGATTTTCCAGCTATACAGGGCTGCAGCTTACTGGTGGCAGCGGTAATCTTCGTCTTGAATTTCGTGACCGATCTTGGCTATTATGCGGCCGATCCGCGTGTAAGGCTGGATAAGCAGAGGTGGGAATTGTGAAGAAGAGGTTTACTTCGTTTGCGTTTGAAAATAAATGGACAACGGCAGCGCTGCTATTTCTAACGGGGCTGCTTATCGTGGGCATTCTGGCTTCTTGGCTGCATCCATTTGATCCTTACGAGCCTAATTATGAAGCCAAGCTGCAGCATCCGAGCCTTGCTCATCCCTTTGGGACGGATTATTTGGGTCGTGACTTGTTGAGCCGAGTGCTTGCGGGTATTCCCTATTCGGTGTTTCCCGCCCTTATCGTTCTTGGGCTGGTTATGGTCATCAGCCTCGTTCTTGGAACGTTAAGCGGGTTTTACGGAGGCCGCCTGGATATGCTGCTGATGAGCGTTGCAGATTTATTCACGGCCGTTCCGAATCTTCTGCTTACTATTGTCATTATCGGTTTTTTAGGCTTTGGGATGGAAAATGTTTATGCGGCCATTTTGCTGTCCTGGTGGGCCAAATATGTACGGATCATCCGCGGCCTCGTTCATGATGTGAAAAAAGAGCCGTATATGCTATCCAGCCGGGTGAGCGGCTCCTTCGGTTTTCATGCGATACGGCGGCATGTTGTGCCGAACGTTATGCCGCAGGTGTTGACGCTGATTATTTTGGATGTCAGCCGGGTTATTTTGACTTTGTCAGGGTTGTCCTTTCTGGGACTGGGCGCTCAGCCGCCTTCGCCGGAATGGGGCGTGATGCTGCTGGACGGCAAAAACTATTTGCAAATTGCGCCTTGGATGGGCTTTTTTCCAGGGTTGATGATCTTTGCGACGGCTGTCGCGTTTCAGATTTGCGGAGAGAAGCTGCGGAGCCGATTTCAATTGAGTTAGCGGATGAGGGGAGTGGCAGAGGTGCTGGAGGTTCATGGGCTTACGATAACTGCGAAAGATACCAATCGGGTGCTCGTCAGGGATAGTTCTTTCTCGGTAGACGCGGGGGAGACGTTATGCCTCATCGGCGAGAGCGGCAGCGGCAAGACACTGACGGGCAAAGCGCTGCTCGGTATGCTGCCGGATGGGCTGCTGATGGCGGGGGAACTATCATTTGGCGGCGAAGTGATGTCGGGGTATGGCAAGAAGGAGTGGAGGCAGGTAAGGGGCAGACGAATAGGCGTCATTTATCAGCATCCCGAGCAAGCGCTGCATCCCGCCATTCCGATCGGCAGACAGCTGGTCGATTTGCTGCGCAGCCACCTGCCGGTGACACGGCATGCCGCAGAAGCTAGTGCTAGGGCGATGCTGGATAAGGTGTCGCTGAAAGACACAGACCGGTTGATGAAGAGCTATCCGTTCCAATTAAGCGGCGGCATGAACCAGCGGGTGATGGTTGCGATGGCGCTTCTATTGAAACCAGAGCTGCTTATAGCCGATGAGCCAACGAGCGCACTGGATGTGACGACACAGTCGGAGATTATCGCTTTGCTGCAAGGGCTTGTGGCGGAAGAACAGTTAAGCATGCTGTTCATTACCCATGATCTATTGCTGGCTGGCGAGCTCGCCGATACAATTGCCGTCATGAAGCAAGGGGAGATTGTGGAGCAGGGAACAGCGGCAGCAGTGATGCACCGGCCCAAGCATGCGTACACGAAGCAATTGTTGAACTGCCGCTCCTCATTCCGATTTACTTCAGAAGAGGGTGCATACTTATATGTTGGAAATCGATGAAATATCGAAAACGATCGGAACGAAAACGGTGCTCGACCGGATCACGTTGTCGATCTCCAGCGGCGCTTCGTTAGCCATTGTTGGTGAAAGCGGCAGCGGCAAGTCAACGCTCGCTCGCATCGTTATGGCGCTAGAGCGTCCCACTTCGGGTGTGATTCGATTCAACGGTATAGCGGCTCCGCACAAGAAAACCTCAGACTTCAAGGACTGGTACCGTCAAATTCAGTTCGTATTTCAAAATACGACGGCGTCGCTAGACCCCCGAATGACAATTGCGCAAAGCCTGGAAGAGCCGCTGACCGGGTTTACGGGCATGGGCAAAAACGAGCGTAAGGAGCGGATAGCGGAGTATGCTGAAAAAGTTGGATTGCCGCCTCATCTTCTTGCCGAGAGGCCAGGACGCTTAAGCGGCGGGCAATACCAACGTGCGTGCATTGCCAAGGCGCTCGTCGTGAAGCCGAAGCTGCTCATATGCGACGAAATCGTATCGAACTTAGATTTGCTGCACCAGCATCAAATTATTGAGTTGCTCCATACGCTAAAAATCGAGCAGCAATTGTCACTTCTATTCATTACGCATGACCTTTCGCTCTTAGCCGGGTTGTGCGAGGAGATTGCGGTGTTGAAGGAAGGGCAGTTGGTCGAGCGTTTCGCCTCCTCGGCCATCCATGCCTCCGGCCATCATCCCTACACACAATCGCTGCTGAATGCAGCACGATCGCTTGGGCGCCGCGCATCTGAGTAGCAAGGGTACGCGATGATGTTCAGAAAGTTTTGTGTATTAAGACGCATTGGAAAGGTGATCTCACACCTATTCTAATGCTCCGCTGGCGAACCTCCTTTGCAAACCGACTAAGGAGAATCATAAACGTACATGCCGCATTACGCCCTCGAGTAACTCATTAGCGAACCTGCTTCACAAAACAGCGAATGAAAGTCATAAATGTGCGTGCAGCATTATGCCCTTGAGTAACTCATTAGCGAACCTGCTTCGCAATAAAGCGAATCCAGGTTCGCTACACATCCGCTATTTAGCTGGTACAGAGGCTACAGCGAAGAGAATTTCGCTATTGGAGAACTTAGCTTCTCCAAAAAGGAAATTCTCTTCGCTAATGCTAAAGGGCAGCTTAAATGCGCATGTATTTCGGAAAATTTGCGAAGCGGTCTTCGTTAAATAGCGAAGCCGATTCGCTGTTTGATAGCATTAGGTGGTTTATACACAAAGGCTAGAAGACCATAAGGCGGCAACTTACTCACCGTCCTGTACCACATAGGGTGAGCGGAGTGTTTCGAGTTCGTGATGACTTTTCGCAAATTCATCTCATTTGCATCGTGTATGCGATGGGGCAAATGGAATCAAGAATGGCAGCATGAACCGAAACGCGCAGCGAACCTAGCGTAGTAGACAAAGAAGGGGTTAGGTCAGTCTGTGCCACATAAGGTGAGCGGAGCGTATCGAGTTCAGGATGATTTTTCGCAGATTCAACTCCATGTACATCGTGTAAGCGATGGGGCAAATGGAATCAAGAATGGCAGCATGGACCGAAACGCGCAGCGACTACAAATAATGCTTCTCCGTCTTGAGCTCAGCGCCATCATTGTCGAGCGCCGAGACATCCATATACCTGCGGAGTCCTTCAAGCCATGAATCCGGTATGCGGCCGAAGAAGAACGAGTCGCCGGATGCGCTTTGAATGACATCTGCATCCACATGATCGCCAACTTCATTGGTCATCCGAATGGCGGCGACCTTACTATCCCTAATAATACCGATCAGCTGTCCTTTTAAAGGGTCGCTGCCCTCTCTGCCGATGGCTGCCATTTGCAGAAAGTAGGCGTTGCCTTCGCTGAAGGGCCCTGGGGTCCACTGCTTCGATACATTCGTGCTCGTCATACTTACTGATTTATATTCCCCTTCTTCGCTCTGCCGCACATTTGCGACTACAATCTGATATTCGGAGTTTGGGCTCAACTGGTTAATGAAAAAGACTACGTTGGTGTCGTCCGTCAGCTTTTCTTGATGCAGCAGTTCAATAGAAGGATCAATTGAAGTGCCGCTGAGGAGCGACTTCCATTCGTCGGAGGTCAGGCGATGCAAGTCTATCAAGTCTTTGATAGGGCTGCTATTCTGCTGATTCGCTACACCTGCCTGATTCTCGCTATCGGCTGGCGGTATGTGATCAACCTGCTTCCATGTCATATCGCCTGCCCAAAGCCCAGCCGTAATAACTAGCACAATAGCTGCAGCCGACGTAAGCAGAAGCCATCTGCTCCTACCGTTCCTATTGGGCCTTATTTCTGCTGTAATACTTTCCAACGATACCTGTACTTGCTTGGCAGGAAGGGGACGTTCTTGCAGCTGCCGCTCCAAATCGAGATTATACTCCGTCATGCTCTTGACCTCCTTCATAGCTTTTCGCTAATTTGATTCTCGCGTGGTGAAGACGGGATTTCACCGTACCGACCGGAAGCCGTAACAAGGAAGCAATCTCATCATGAGAGAGGGCGTGATGCGCATGCAGCACCATCACCTCTCGCTGTTTAACCGGCAATTGAAGAACGAGCCGCCAGGCTTCCGAAGACATTAGGTTATCTAACGCCTCAAGTTCCGCAGAAGGGGAATTGCTGCCGCTCTCCGGCAATTCTTTCATTAATAGGACGCGGCGAACGAAGCTGTTTTTCCTGCGGTTAAAGCTAATGTTGCGTGTTATCCGGAGCAGCCAGGTCTTAATAGAAGCTTCACCTCGAAAGGTATGGAGCTTTTCATAGACAGCCAGAAAGACATCCTGAGCGATATCATCCGCCATATGCGTGCTCCTTGTTAACGATAGCGCATAATCCCAAACTTCGTTCTGGTAGGCCAGAATCAAATCACTCAAAATTTGTTCTTTGTCATAACCGTCCGAGAGCGTCTCCAAGTATGTAAAATCCAATCGTTTCTCACCTCCATACCAAACAGACAACGCACACGGCCATTAGGTTCATTTTTAATAGTATAAAGGATAAACTGCCCTCAACTAGAATTATTAGGATGAAATATACTCCATAGTTATCCTGAAAGGGGCACACGGCCAGATGGACATGCAAGCTGCTGAATTAGAAGTGAAAAGCTGGGCAATCGCCAATGCCTCCTCACTAGGACTGAATCCAACCCGGATAGAGGTTCAATCGATATGGAATCCCGGCGGTTTAAGCAATATGTCCTACCGGGTATCGGATGGCGAGACGGCCCGCCATATAAAGCTGTCGCCGCCGAAGAAGGCGGAACGGTTGAAGCGCTGGGCCAAAGTAAGCTGTGATCTGGCAGAGCGCTACCATGCGCCGCGCCTGATCGCGGAAATCGAGGATGAGATCGTTCCCGGTTATTCCTACGGTCTTGTATTTGAATTTATTAAAAGCAGGCCGTTAAGTGAAACGGCAAATCCCGGTCCCATTGCGATGAAAGTGCTGGAGCTATTGCAACGGCTGCAGCAGGATGAACGGATTAGAGAAATTCTCGCTGAAGAGGATGCCGCTGCTTCTTATGCGGATGCTTTTATTGAAGAGTATGTTTGCCGCTTGGAAGAGGATATGGAAGTGATCAGGTCGGAGAAGGAAAGCTTGGATTTTGTAACGGAGCAGGATTTGGACGGGTTTGACCGTGAGGTCAAAGTGCTGCGCCAGTTGGCCAGCGACAATCCTGCATTTCAGCATACCGCCAATGATGTCGTTCATAACGACATTCATTGGGACAATATTTTGGTAGAGGATTCCGGCCGGTTCTGGATAATCGATTGGGATGACATGTCGGCAGCCGGTGATGCAGCGATGGATTATTCCGTGCTGCTGTGGACGCTGCATGAGTCGGAGGAATGGCGGCGTTGGCAGGAGCAAGCGCTAGAGCTAGAGCTTGCGGCCAAAGGCACCGGTATTTCCGAGCGTCTGGAGCTTTACTTCCGGGCAAAGCTGCTCGATGATGTCATTGATGTGCTTGCCGATTATGTCGAGGTAGAGGGCGTGCCGGAATGGATGGAGAAAACCCGGCAGCGGGCGAAGGAAATCCATCTTCGTGCTTATCCGGAATACATCAGACGCTATGGCGGGCTTGGCACCGGCTCGTAGCAGCAGCGCAGCGGCGCTTTGAGCAAACATATGCCCGCGAACAAGTGTTATAATCAACTAGACTAACGGAAGCAGAAGGGTGAAGCCATGAGCGTTATTCGGTTGGAGAACGTCACAAAGAAATATGAAGAGTCTATGATCTTTCGCGATATTTATTTTCGCCTAAGTCAAGGAGAACGGGTAGGATTGATCGGCCGCAACGGCGCCGGCAAGTCGACGGTGTTCAAGCTGATTATGGGCAAGGATGAGCCGACGTCCGGCAAAGTAGAGATTGACCCGCAAGTGAAAATCGGATACTTCTCGCAGTTTTCCGAAATGCGCGGCAATCTGTCCGTTCAACAAGAGCTGGAAAACAGCTTTGAGCAGGTTGCTCTAATTGAAAGGGAGCTGCAGGAGGTTGGAGAGAAGCTTGGTCTGGTCACTGACGACGGCGAGATGGAAGCGTTGCTGGCAAGACAGGCAGAGCTGTTCGAGCAAATGGATCATTTGGACGGCTGGAACGTAGCTGTGGAGATCAACACGGTGCTTACGAAGCTGGGCTTCAATGACAGGTCGCGCAATCAGCCGGTCGATGAATTGTCCGGCGGCTGGAGAAACCGCGCGGCTCTCGCCAAGATGCTCATTGAGCAGCCGGATGTCGTTCTGCTGGACGAGCCGACGAACTATCTGGATCTGGAAGGGATCGCTTGGCTGGAGCAGTGGCTGTACCGCTTCAAAGGCGCTATGATTCTCGTATCGCATGACCGCGAATTTATCGACAAAGTCGTTACGCGGACGATTGAGATCGAGAACTATCATTTCCAGGAGTACGAGGGTAATTATACGGACTACATTCGTAAAAAGAAGATGCGCAAGAAGGAGCTGGACCGTCAGTTTGAGTGGGAGGAAGAGCTGCTTCTTATGGAATCGGAAGCGATCGACAGCCGTGTGAGCCGCAAGTCTTTTGCAAAAGACAGGCTATCCCGCAAATTGGCTGACAACAAGAAGCGGATTGAGCCGCATCCCGTTAACGTACTTATTACCGATATTTACGAGCGGCTGCGGTTTCCGGACAAGCTGTGCGAAGTGAAGGCCATCGGGCAGTCCTATGAAGGCCGGGAGATTTTCCGGGATGTCAGCTTTGATATCCAGAAGGAAGACCGGCTGGTGATCGCAGGACCGAATGGAAGCGGCAAGTCCACGCTGATTAAAGTGCTCACCGGCACAGAGAAGCCTGAAGCCGGAGAAGTCGTCTGGGAGCGGGGCGTCAGCTATGCTTACTTCAACCGGATGTGGGAGGAGCTTGATCCGAAGGATACGGTGAGCCACTCCGTTAATACGTATGGGCTTGGACTGGACGCGCCACGGAAAAAGGTCAACAAGTTCCTGTCCATGCTGCAATTTTCGGAAATGGATCTTAGCAAGACGATCAGCAGTCTGTCAGGAGGACAGAAGGCCCGGGTGGCGCTGGCGAAATGTCTGCTGTCCGGTGCGGCCGTCATTATTCTCGATGAGCCGACGAATCATTTGGATTTAACGAGCATCCAGGTCATGGAGCAAGCGCTGATTCATTTCCCGGGCGCCGTTATTACGGTCAGTCATGACAGGTTCTTTATCGATAAAATCGGGACGAAAATGTTGAGCTTTGATCCAGTCACTGGAATAAGTGAACAAAGTCTATAACGATCTCTATACGAGACCCGAAGCCTCTTCGCGAGAAGCGGCTTCGGGTCTTTTTTACAATATAAATATTAACTGGACTGATTCTATGTAAGATATATGTAAGAGTTAAGCCTAATTAGATGTAATATTTTATATCCGATGCTTTTACTGGAATATGAAGCGCTTACTTCGAGCGGCCAAAAATATCAAACTCGAAAAATGTTATATATGTTGACACACGGCCATTGGATGTTTTATATTAATAACATCACTGGAGAATATAAAGAGTAAAACCTTAAATTTAACCCCAATTTACCAGATAAAACATCATTTTCATGCCTTTTTTCACGGCAATTAATCCAATGAAGAAATTAAATAGGGGAATGATTGTATGAAGCATGATCAGGACTTCATTAAACGGCAAAACCGTTTGACCGTTTTTGAAATGATAAAAAATCATAATCCTATTTCACGAGCGATGATCGCCAAGCAGACCGGCATGAGTCCTACGACAGTAGGGCGTATTGTTGGAGAGTTGACGGAGCAGGGATATATTCTGGAGTCGGAGCAAGTGTCCGAGGGCCTGGGCCGAAAGTCGACGCTGCTTGGCATGGTGGACGCTTCAGTCATCACGATTGGAGTGGAGCTGGATCGTCATGAAATAAGCGTAGGCGTTGTCGACCTGCAGGGCAATCTGGTCCACAGCGAACGGCATGACCGGACTGTGGAGGAAACGCCAGCTGTCACCGTGCAACGAATTGCTGATGTACTGAACGGCATGCTGAATCGGAACATCGTCGAACGCAAGCAAATCGTCGGTATTGGTGTGGGACTTCCCGGTATCGTCAACAATGACAATGGGGTCGTTGTATTCTCCGTCCAGCTGGGCTGGAAGAACGTACAGCTCGGCGAATCGCTCGAGAAGCTGACCGGCCTGAAGGTCAATGTCGACAATGAGCTGAAGGTTAAGGCGCTGGCGGAGCAGTTGAAGGGCTCGGCGATCGGCTCCAGCCGGACGGCACTGCTGGGCTTTGGCAATGGCGTCGGCTCGGCACTTATTGTGGAAGGTGAAATCTATCGCGGTGAAATGAACAGCGCCGGGGAGATTGGCCATACAACGGTTGATCCGAATGGTACGTTATGTGAATGCGGCAAGGCTGGCTGCCTGCAAAGCTATATTACGATTCCATCGCTGCTCCAGGAAGCCAATCAGATTGCACCGATTCAGACGGTGGAGGAGCTGTTCGCTGCAAGAGATACGGGTGAGCGCTGGGCGATTCATCTCATTGACAGGGCACTCACTTATATGGCGATTACAGTCAATAACGTCGTATGCATGTACAACCCGGACAGCGTCATCTTCAGCGGTGAGCTGGCGGATAAATTTCCGGACTTATATGAGGAAGTCAAGGAGCGCTGCATGTCACGCTTTGTATGGGAACCGCTGCAGGATTCCTTCCGCTTCGTAAGGTCGGAACTGAACGTAGCGGGTGTAATGATCGGCTCCGGCTTGCTGGCGCAGACGCAATTTTTCAAATTGGATTAACAGTCAGAGTCAGATAGAAAGATAGATAAACGATATAGCTTAAGGGGGAGTACAGCATGAGCAGCAGCTTTGTGCCATTGGTTGAGGAATATCGGGGCGGCGTTCTCGAGAACGTCCATTATGGAGCAGTAACGGTTGTGGACGAGACCGGGAAGATCATTTATCAAACAGGAAATCCGGAGCATATGACCTTTCTTCGCTCAGCCGCTAAGCCTTTCCAAGCGCTGCCGGGCATGAAGCGGCAAATCGACGAGGTGTATGGCTTGACGGGCAAGGAAGCCTCGTTGTTCGCAGCTTCGCATCGCGGCGAGTCTTTCCATATCGATGCGCTTGAATCGATTTTGAACAAAATGGATGTGTCCGAGAGCACGCTTCATTGCTGCTCGACTTACCCGCTCAACGAGCAGGCGAAGGCGGAACGGCATCAGAACCATGAAGCTCCGCGCAGACTGTTCCATAACTGCTCAGGCAAACATCTAGGCTTGATCGGTCTAAGCAAGCACATGGGCTGGAACGCGGAAACCTACTATGAGCTGGATCATCCGGTGCAGCAGGAAATTATAGAGTCGCTTGCTTACCTGGCTGAGGTGCCAGCGTCGTCTATTCCAGTTGGAATTGATGGCTGCGGTCTCCCGGTTCATGCGCTTCCGCTTCATAAGATTGCGCTGGTGTACTTGAAGCTTGCCTGCCCGGATTTGATTGCAGATGCCGATACTAGAGCGGCTGCTGCTCGAATTGCGAAGCTGATGAATGAGAATCCCGACATGATCGCCGATACGAAATTTGTCTGCTCCGCGCTGCTGAAAGACAGCAACCTTAGCGCGAAAGGCGGGGCGAAAGGGGTTTATGGCATCGGTCTCCGCAAGGAAAGACTGGGTATTTCCCTGAAGGTATCCGACGGCTCCGAGCAAGTATGGCCGTGCATTATCGCAACGATTCTAGAAAAGCTTGGTTACAGCGACCGTTCGACGATCGACCGTTTGTATGAACTCGTACCTAACATCATCGTGAATGACGGGGGAACGGTAGTCGGCGAACGCAAGCCGGTCTTCTCGCTCTAAGGCAAGAGAATATTCTTTGTGACGGAAAGCCTCAAGGTGCCGGAATGAAGTGATTCTAATAGATACACAATACTAGCATAGGGAGTGTGGCAGAATGAAATTCAAAGGAAAAGCATGGTCCATGTTAATGCTTCTTGTAATTGTTGCTGTAGTAGCCGCGGGCTGCGGATCGGGCAATAACAACGGAGGAGCAAATGCAGGAACAGACGGCAAAGGCACAAAACCGGCAGCTGGCTCGAAAAACGGCAACAACGTAGTTGTCGGGCTGAATGCGAACTTTATTACACTTGATCCCCACAATGCAGGCGACACAAACTCGATTTCCGGTGCAAGATCCATGTACGAAGGCCTGATGGGCTTTGATGAGAATATGAGCTTGAAGCCGGTTCTGGCAGAAAGCTACTCGATCAGCGACGATGGTCTG
Source organism: Paenibacillus radicis (ex Gao et al. 2016) (assembly GCF_014641555.1). Taxonomy (GTDB): domain Bacteria; phylum Bacillota; class Bacilli; order Paenibacillales; family Paenibacillaceae; genus Pristimantibacillus; species Pristimantibacillus radicis. The sequence goes on along the minus strand of NZ_BMHY01000003.1, from coordinate 155,388 downwards.
GTCTACACGATTAAATTGAAGCAAGGCGTGAAATTCCATGATGGTACGGATTTCAACTCCGAAGCTGTAAAAATCAATATTGCACGTATCCAGGATGAGAAAAACAACCTGAGAATGCGTAAAAGCTTTGCAAAAGTAGCTACGGTAGAAACACCTGATGCAAATACGGTTGTTATTACACTAAGCGAGCCATACAACGCATTCCTGAACAAGCTGGCTATGGGCCTGATGATCAGCCCGGCTGCTCTTGAGAAATACGGTGAAAAAATCGGTCAAAACCCAGTGGGTACAGGTCCTTTCAAATTCAAAGAATGGGTTGAAGGCGACCGCCTCGTTGTTGAGAAAAACGCTGACTACTGGCAAGCTGGTCTTCCTAAAGTCGACAGCGTAACGTTCAAACCGGTACCAGAAAACGGTTCACGTACTGCGATGCTGAAAACAGGCGAAGCGGACTTCATCTATCCGATGCCAACTGAGCAAGTTAACCTGCTCGAAACCGACAAAAACATCGTGATCGACAAAACGGACTCCACAATCGTGCGTTATGTAACACTGAATACGATGAAAAAACCGTTCGACGACGTGAAGGTTCGTCAAGCAATCAACTACGCAATTGATAAAGATGCTTTCATTAAAGTTGTAAAATCGGGACTGGGCTCGGCGCTTGATTCCAGCATGTCCTCGAAAACACAATATTACTCCAAGCAAGAAGGCTACGGCTATGACTTGGAAAAAGCGAAGCAATTGCTGAAGGAAGCGGGCTATCCAGAAGGCTTCTCTGCTGAAATCTGGGGCGAGAACGACTCCGAGACGATGAAAGGCATGCAGTTCCTGGCACAACAGCTGGCGCTTGCAGGCATCAAGCTTGATGTGAAATCGATGGAGGGCGCTACGCTTTCCGATCAAATCAACTCGGCTAAAACGCCGGAAGAAGCAAAAATTCAAATGTGGTTCGTAAGCTGGTCGCCGTCTTCCGGTGATGCGGACGGCGCTACAAGAGGCTTGTTCAGCAGCGAAATGTTCCCTCCTGCAGGATCGAACACTGCGTACTACAAAAACGATAACGTTGATAAATGGATTGCGGAAGCGAATAAATCGATTGACGCCAACAATGCGAAATCGATCTATGCCGATATCCAAAAACAAATCTGGAATGACGCACCATGGGCATTCCTGGGCGTTGACCAAGTGATCTCGGGCAAACGCTCGTATCTGGAAGGCGTAAAAGTCTATCCGGATGGTTCCGTCAATGTTCGTGAAGCAGAAGTGAAGCAATAACTCAACAAGACCACGAATAATAGGAAGCAATAATAAGAGAGAGGGGCTGCTTCAGCATGGGTTTATTGAAGCGGCCTCTCTTTTTTTTCTAAGGAGGTTTCCAGCTTGGGAAGATATGCTCTGCAACGATTGCTGGGAGTGATACCGCTCCTCTTCGTCGTATCGGTGCTCGTATTTATGTTCATTCACCTTATTCCAGGCGATCCGGCCAGGCTAGTTGCCGGCAAGGACGCCACGCTAGAAGAGATCAACGGCATCCGTGAACAGCTGGGCCTCAATGATCCGCTATGGAGACAATATATCGATTATATGGGTAACTTGTTCAAAGGCGATCTTGGCAACTCGATACGCTCGGGATTGCCGGTCAGCGAAATGCTGGCGAGCCGTTTCATGCCGACGATCTGGCTGACGATATTCAGCATGGTGTGGGCAGTTATCATCGGCGTGTTGATCGGGATCATTTCGGCGGTCAAGCGCAATAAATGGCCGGATCACGTTGGGATGATTACCGCAATATCCGGTATTTCGGTTCCGGGCTTCTGGCTCGGTCTTGTCCTTATTCAAGTTTTCTCCGTACAGCTTGGCTGGTTTCCGACCGGTGGCGTCGATTCCTGGTCCAGTTATGTACTTCCGTCCTTAACGCTTGGAGCGGGTATTATGTCGATGCTTGCGCGATTCTCCAGAACGTCGATGCTGGAATCGATGCGCGAGGATTATATTCGTACGGGCCGGGCAAAAGGGCTGCATGAATTCGTTGTTGTTGGACGTCATGCGCTGCGCAACTCACTCATTCAAGTCGTGACAGTAGCGGGTCTGCAATTTGGCTTCCTGCTTGGCGGTTCCGTCATGGTAGAGACGGTGTTTAGTATTCCGGGCCTCGGACGGCTGCTCGTCGACTCCATCGCCTTCCGCGATTACACCGTTATTCAAGCGGAGCTGCTGTTGTTCGCTACCGAGTTTATCCTGATTAATCTGGTCGTCGATCTGCTGTACGGCGTACTGAATCCGAAGATCAGATTCGATTCGAACTAGAGGAAGGAGAATCACAGATGAGTCAACAATCGACAACTGCAGAACATCGCTCATCCGGAGGCTCCGGACAGGAGGCTGCACCTGCGAAGCGCAAAAGCGCAATGGCTGAGTTTATTCGCAAATTCAGCAAGCAGAAGCTTTCGCTCGTTGCTGGGATTTTTATTATTCTACTGCTGCTGGTCGCTATATTCGGCCCGTACTTGACGCCATATGATCCAGACGCGCCAGACTATGATTCGATGCTGTCCGGGCCTTCGCTCAAGCATTGGGCGGGAACGGATGAATATGGCCGTGATATACTGAGCCGGCTGATTGAGGGCACGCGTCTCTCGCTTGCTGTTAGTCTGAGCGCTGTATTTATCGCCGCCTTCTTTGGTACCATCCTTGGTCTGCTTAGCGGCTTTTACGGCAAATGGCTGGACCGGCTTATTATGCGAAGCAGCGATGTGCTGTTCTCGTTTCCTGATATTTTGCTCGCTATCGGTATCGTGGCGATCCTCGGTCCGGGCTTGACCAACGTCGTTATCGCAGTAGCGGTATTCGGCATCCCGTCCTTTGCGCGGATGATCCGAAGCGTTACACTATCGGCCAAAGAAACGTTATTCGTAGAAGCTGCACGGTCGATGGGCGCGAAGGACAGAAGAATTATTTGGCGTCATATTTTCCCCGAGACGCTCCCGAGCGTTATCGTCAACGTTACGATGAAGATTGGCGGAGCTATTCTGGCCGCATCGTCCCTGAGCTTTCTGGGCATGGGCGCAAAGCCGACGGAGCCGGATTGGGGCGCTATGCTAAGCATGGGGCGTGACTACTTGAGCATTGCTCCGCATGTCGTTTATTTCCCGGGTTTAATTATATTTCTTACGGTGCTTGCTTTTAATCTGGTCGGAGACGGACTGCAGGACGCTCTTGATCCCAAAATGAAAAACTAAAGGGGGACAGGCCGCGATGGATAAATTGCTGGAAGTAGAAGGGCTGAAAACGGAATTCAAGCGGGATGGCGGCAATGTAATGGCCGTCGCCGGATTGGATTTTCATATAAACAGCGGGGAAGTGCTTGGCCTCGTCGGAGAATCCGGCTGCGGCAAAAGCGTAACGTCCCTGTCGATTATGAGGCTGCTGAAAGGAACCCCGGGCAGGAATGCCGGAGGCAGCGTGAAATTTAAAGGCAAAGATTTGCTGCGTCTGTCTGATAAGGAAATGCGCAGCGTGCGCGGCAAGGATCTGGCGATGATCTTCCAGGAGCCGATGACCTCGCTGAACCCGGTGCTGCGAATCGGCAAGCAACTGGAAGAACCGATCCGCCTGCATTTGGGCTATAACAAATCGAAGGCACGCGAGCATGCGATTCATATGCTGCAACTGGTAGGCATTCCGCGGGCAGAAGGGGTTATGAATGACTACCCCCATCAACTGTCCGGAGGAATGAGACAACGTGTCATGATAGCGATGGCGATGTCCTGCCATCCGCAGCTGCTGATCGCTGACGAGCCGACGACGGCGCTGGACGTTACGATTCAAGCGCAAATATTGGACCTGATGAAGCGGTTGAAGGAAGAGAGAAGCATGGGCATGCTGCTCATTACGCATGATCTCGGGGTCGTGGCCGAAATGTGCGACCGTGTAGTTGTCATGTATGCGGGACGAGTAGTGGAAGAAGCTCCGGTGAAGGAGCTGTTCGAAAACCCGCAGCATCCGTATACGCAAGGCTTGATCCGCTCGGTACCGAAGCTTCGTCAGAAAGTACGGCGGCTGGAGTCGATTCCAGGCAATGTACCGGATCTGTCCCGTATGCCGGCAGGCTGCAAATTCGCGCCTCGCTGTCCGCATGTGATGCCGCAATGTCTGACTGCTGAGCCGGAGCTGCTCGCTGCATCTGGCGACAGCACTCGCAAAAGCCGCTGCTGGCTGACGCAGGAGACGGAATTGAAAGGGGGGACCGGCGCATGAGCACGCCGCTTATCGAAGTAAAAGGGCTGCAAAAGTCGTTTCTCGTCAATAAAGGCTGGTTTGGCAACAACAAATACTTGCAGGCGGTCAACAATATTTCGTTCTCCATCGGCAAAGGCGAGACGTTCAGCCTTGTGGGCGAAAGCGGCTGCGGCAAGTCGACCACTGGCCGTCTCGTTACGAGACTGCTGACTCCCAATCAAGGCGAGGTTTGGTTCAACGGGCAAAATATTACGCAATTGAATGATAATCAAATGCGTCCCATCCGCAAGGAAATGCAAATGGTGTTCCAGGACCCGTATGCGTCCCTTAATCCACGGATGAAGGTAAAGGATCTGGTAGCGGAACCGCTGCTGATTCATACGAAGCTCAGCCAAGGAGAGCGGGATAAACTTGCTTCCGAACTGCTCGAAGTGGTCGGTCTGAACAGCTTTCACGCCGAGCGGTATGCGCATGAATTCAGCGGCGGACAACGCCAGCGGATCGGTATTGCTCGCGCATTGTCCGTTCGTCCGAGCCTGATCGTAGCTGACGAACCGGTATCCGCGCTGGATGTATCGATTCAATCCCAGGTTCTGAATCTATTGCAAGATTTGCAGGAGCAATACGGTCTTACGTACCTCTTTATCTCGCATGATCTTAGCGTTGTCGAGCATATTAGCGACCGCATCGGGGTTATGTATTTGGGCTCGCTCGTGGAAACGGCGCCTAAGGATGAACTGTATGAGCGTCCGCTGCATCCATACACACAAGCGCTGCTCTCATCCGTTCCCGTTCCCGATCCAAGCATGGCAAGGGAGCGAATTATACTGAAGGGCGATCTGCCAAGTCCCGTCGATCCGCCATCCGGCTGCCGTTTTCATACGCGCTGCCCGGCTTGTATGGAAGTCTGCAAGACGAAGGTTCCAGTGTTCCAAGAAGTGGAGCCGGGCCGTCAGGTCGCTTGCCATCTCTATGACGAGGAAGTTATGTCGAAGAACTAAACGAAGCATAAGATCGAGGTTGAACTTCAGGCGAAGAAGGGATAACGATGAATATTCGAATAGAATCGGCTGCCGGTTCCAAGATTCAGATCATGCTGGCTTATGCCGGCCAGCCATTTAAATATGAACTGCCGGACAACCGCCGGGAAGCCGGTACGGTTACATGGTTCTATGCTAGGACGAATCAGGAAACGGATGTGCTCGTGCTTGGTATGGGCTTGGCGGACGAATTGAGTCTGGAAAAGCTTCGCCGGGCCGGCGGTTATGCGGCAAGGGCGCTGCGCAAGGAAGGACGCTCTAGCGGCGAACTGGATATCGCAGCGCTGGCTGAGGCTTCGAGAGCGTTTAAGGCCGGCGTCTCGGTTTGTCTGCAAGCTTGGACGGAGGGCTGGCTGCTTGGTCTATACCGCTATGACAAATATAGAGGGCTGACCGCATCAGATCGAACGGTTGATTTCTATCTTGCGCCGGGTAAGGAAGCAACAGCAGACGTATCTGTGGCGGAGTGCGAAGCGGCTATAGCCGCGGCTCGCATTCGGGCCGAAGCGACGATGCTGACGCGTGATCTCGTGAATGAGACGCCGGACGGCCTTCACCCGGAAGCTTTCGTTGAAGTCGTGCAGCGGCATTTCGCAGATTTGCCGGTTAAGCTGCATGTCTATCAAGGGCAAGAGCTTGTGGACCGTCAGATGAACGGTCTCCTTGCAGTAGGAGCGGGAAGCGTGCATGAGCCTGCACTCATTGAGCTGGCTTATGAAGGGGCGCCCGGAGAGCCTATGCTGGCGCTTATCGGTAAAGGCGTAACGTTCGATATGGGCGGCATGAACGTCAAGACGGGAAGAGACATCAGCGATGCCAGAATGGACATGGGCGGAGCGGCTGCAGTTGTTGGCGCTATGGATATTTTGGCGAGAACGGGCGCGGCCGTAAACGTGACTGCGCTAATTGCTGTCGTCGATAACTTGCCGGGTATGGAGGCAATGCTGCCGTCGTCAGTCATTCGGTATCCGAATGGCTTGACCGTTCAGGTGGCCAATACCGACGGCGAAGGCCGTCTCGTTATTGCGGATGCGCTATTGCACGCCGCGAATCTTGGAGCCGCTAAAGTCATCGATATCGCAACGCTGACCGGCAATGTTGGCGCAGCCTTGGGGCTTGGTATCGCCGGGATTTGGGGCGATGAAGAGATGACACAGGGGCTTGTTGCGGTAGGAGAAGGGAACGGGGAGCGGCTATGGCCGATGCCTCTGATGGACGAATACGAATCAGAGCTTCGCAGCGACTATGCCGATCTGCGCAATGTTGGTACTGGCACGCTGGCCGGCGCTATTACGGCTGCGCTGTTCATCCGGCGCTTCGTTGCGCCTTCGATGGATTGGGTTCATATCGATATGGCGGGCACCGTTCAGTATAAATCGGATGTCGGCTATTCCGGCGTCGGCGCAACCGGCTACGGGGCACGGCTGCTGGCGGATTATGCGGAGCGTTGTTTTCTAGTGGAGCATGCTGCCAATGCTGCGAGTGTGGATGCGAGTGCAGATACGGAGGCGAGCCAAGGATGAGCCGGCATACAGGATTAGAAGTGATCGCAACCTGCGTGCAGGATGCGCTGGAAGCGGAGAGAAACGGCGCCGACCGGATTGAATTAATTACGGCCATCACCGAAGGCGGGCTAACACCCGGCATCGGGATGGTGAAGCAGGTAACGGAAGCGGTTCGCATTCCGGTTAACGTTATGGTCAGACCGCATAGCCGGTCGTTCGTATACGATAAGCTGGATAAGGAGACGATGGCGGAGGAGATTCAGGCTATTGCTGCTACGAAAGCTTCAGGCATCGTAATCGGTCTTCTGAATGAAGAAGGCCATATTGATACGGCTGGGCTGGATGAACTGCTGCCGCTGGCCGGTCATCTGAATGTAACCTTCCACCGGGCGTTTGATGAGCTGGAGGATCAGTTGGCGGGTCTGCGGATACTGCAGACTTATCCCCGAATTAATCGTGTTCTAACCTCCGGCGGCTTAAAGCCTGCCCTGCAAGCGGCGGATCAGATTCGAGCGCTGGAAGAAGCGTCGCGTGAAAGCTCGCTTCGCATACTTGCTGGCAGCGGATTGACGATCGAAGGGATCAGCGAATTTGTGGCGGCTACCGGCGTTTCCGAGGTGCATTTCGGCACGGCGGTACGAGTCGGATCCTCGGGTCTGGCAGCGATCGATTCGGAACGGCTTAGCCGTTTGGCAGGCATTTTGCATCCTAATGGCGATAAATAGAGTTGAAAAAAGGTGAGCAGCTTTGAGTAACGATAACTATGTAGTTGGAGTGGATTTAGGCGGCACGAAAATCGCCGCTGCTATATTTGACGGAGCGGGAACCGTGTTGAACCGCGAGCGGATTGATACGGCTGATGCCTCGACAGCGCGTGAAGTCGTGCAAAGCATGGTAAGCATGATCGAGCGCGTATCCGGCGGAAGGAAGCTGAGCGGAGTAGGGCTGGCATCCCCCGGCGCGGTGGATAGCCGTGAGGGGATCGCGCTGAACGGTACGAACCTTCCCGAGTGGAATAATGTGCCGCTGAAGCAGTGGATGGAAGCCGACCTGGGCGGCGTTCAAGTGCAGGTGGTCAACGATGCGAATGCAGCCGCTTGGGGAGAATATGTCCGCGGGGCCGGCATCGGTTCGCAAAATATGGTTTATGTGACACTGAGCACCGGCATTGGAGCGGGAGTCATTCTGGACGGCAAGCTGCTGCTGGGCAGCAAGTCGTTTGCAGGCGAGCTTGGCCATACGATTATTCATCCGGAAGGCGAGCTTTGCAATTGCGGCAACCGGGGCTGCTGGGAAACCTTCTCTTCTGGTACTGCAATTCGCAACGAAGCATTACGGCGTCTTGAGGGCGGCGGCTCCGCTATTGAGGAGATTGCGGCGATGGCCGGGGAAGAAATTTCTTCGCGCCATGTGTTTGAGGCGGCGAGCCAAGGCGATGCACTGGCTGCAGAAGTAATTGACCGGATGATTCGTTATACAGCCATCGGTCTTGCCAATGTGGTTCACACCTTTAACCCCGACCGGATCGTCATCGGCGGCGGTGTGAGCAAAGCGGGGGACCTGTTGTTCCCAAAACTGCGGGAAGAGACGGCACGCTTCGTTATGGCTCCGTACCGGAACACTTTTGAAATCGTGCCTGCAGGTCTGAATGATGATGTTGGACTAATTGGAGCAGCATCGCTCTTTAACGTATAAGCATACAAGGCGTAGCGGAAGGCAGAACATCCGCTGCGTCTTTTTTTTATTTCCACCTGCTCATTTTTCAGTCTATTTTGCAGCTTACGTCCTCATTTTGTATTTTTCTCGACTATTTGTGGAAATTATTCCATTGTTTTAAACGCGTCAGGCACTATGATTAGGGTATAAACAGCATGAGAGCGTCATGTCAGTACAGGCAGATTGAGACAGAGATAATCAATAGTAAGGGGGTGAAGTTGATATAAGGGAGGTTATGATACTCAGAAATGTAAGCGCTTTATTGTTTGGTTTATAAAATATGAACCTAATGGAGGTTTGCGGGCCCATGAAGCTTAAGAAGAAGAGTGGCTTTAAGATGCTTGCCAGTCTACTGGTAGTTGGAAGTCTTTCGTTTTCTTCCGTCACAGCTTTAATTGGAACAAGCGGCGTTGCATCGGCGGCGGATAGCGCCACGTCACAAGCGTTTAATACGTCAACCGGCGTACTGGATGTAGACTATGCCTCGTATTTGTCCAAGCATGATGTTGTCTTTCAATCGCCGGTGTCAGATCCGAAAGGGGCTTTGACCGTCGGCAACGGACGGGTAGGCGGAATGGTGTGGGATACGCTTAACGGCATTACGATGCAAGTATCCGGTGTGGATGCTTCGCAGGAAGGCTTTGCTTCGCAAGGGCTCGTCAATCTGTATACGAACCCGGGGCTGAATTCGAATTATACGACGTACAAGCAGCGGCTTTCGCTCTATGACGGTCTGCTGACCACCGAATACGATGCCAACCGTAAAATAACGATTATGGGCGCGCCCAATTCCGAAGTGATGGGCATTCATGTGGAAGACAGCCGTACCGGCCTGTCCAGCGTCTCACTGGATTTAAGTCTATGGGACGTGAGCAATTTCAGCGGCGGCGATGTGCCGGATATCAACACCTGGAGAACCGTCTCTACCTTCGTCGATCCGACGGTCGTTGGACTCAGCAGGGGGCAGACGGACGCGAATAACTTTGGCTACACGCTGGCTGCTACCGTCGAGGGGGCGAGCTTTACGACCCAAGCGGTTGGCGGCAGTAAAGTACGATTGAACATTACACCATCCTCCAGCTATACCATTTGGATCTCCAGCGCCAGCCGGCTTAATGCTCCAGGGCATGATTCGGTAGCGGCTGCCAAAAATCAGCTTTCCGCCGTGAAGAGCACGGGCTACAACACCACCTTAACGAATTATAAAAACTGGTGGCATGATTTCTGGACCAAATCCTTCGTGCAGTATTCCAACCCTTCAGGCGATGCTGATTATATGGAGAGCTTCTATTATCTGAGCACTTATATGATCGCCGCAGGCTCCTTCGGCAACTACCCGTTCCACTTTATTAATGGTGTATTTAGCGCCGTTAACGACAATGACAGCGGCAAATGGAGCAACGCCTATTGGTATTGGAATCAGCGGGATGTGTACCATTCCTTCCTCGCCTCCAACCATGCCGATATGGTTAACGTGTTCAATAATTTGTACAGCCGCAACTTCAACACGCTGAAATCGTATACGATGACAAGGTATGGCATCGACGGCATATGGGTCCCGGAAACGATGGGCTGGAACGGCAGTCCGGAGGGGACAATTTATAGCGACTATACGAAAAATACACTGTCTACCGCCTCGGAAGCAGCATTGAACATGTATGCGCAATATAAGTATACGAATGATACTAATTATTTGAGCAGCACCGCTTATCCATTTATGAAGGAAGCAGTTAAGTTCTATGCCAAGAAGCTTTCCTACGATACCGCTACCGGCAAATATTTCATGGCCTCTTCCAACGCTCATGAGCAGCACTGGAATGTGAAAAATGCCATTACCGACCTGGCGGCAATCCGCGCATTATTCCCGGTCTCGATTCAGACGAGTGCGAGCTTGGGTGTCGATGCCACGCTTCGTGCTGAATGGCAAAATGTATTAAATAATCTGGTCGCTTATCCGGTTGACCCAAGCGATCCGAATAAATATGCGCCGCATACGCCGCCGATCTCGCAAAACCGGAACAACGAGAATGTTGTGCTGGAGCTGGCATGGCCTTACAGCGTGAGCGGCATCGGATCGGCGGATTATCAGATGCTGGTGAACAACTACAACAGCCGGCCTTATCCGTATACGTCCAACAATGTGTGGGACCCGGCTCCGATACAAGCTGCCCGCCTTGGTCTCGGCAATGAGGCGTATCTCGGCATGAAGATGATGCTGCAGCGCTATCAGCAATACCCGAACGGCAGAACGACCAATTCGAACGGTGAGTTTGAATATATGGGCGTTCATCTGTCGGCGATGAATGAATCGCTGCTTCAAAGCTATAACGATAAAATCCGGGTATTCCCGGCGCTGCCGACCGAAACAAATTTCGTAAGCAAGTTTACGCTGCTTGCCAGCGGCGGCTTCCTGGTCAGCTCGGAGAAGGCGGCCAATGAGATTAAATATGTCGGCATTAAGAGTCTTTACGGCAAACCTGCCACTGTTGTAAATCCGTGGGGAACGCAAGCCGTTCAAGTCCGGAGAGCTTCCGACAATACGGTTGTCTCCACATCCTCAAGCGCCGAGTTTACGTTTAATACGACAGCGGGCGCGGTCTATATCGTGGAGCGGACGGCTAAGCCTTTCTCTAGCTTCGGGCATACACAGCTTACCGGAACGGCCAATCAAGGCGTGAAGGCGTTAAGCGGTACGAACTCGAAGCTGGGCTTGGATGCGGCGGGAGGCCGCGTCACCGTTACAACCTTCTATGAGGATTCCAATTACTCGGGAACTGCGAGGACGCTTGCTCCGGGGAGCTACACGACAGCGCAGCTTGTTGCCGCAGGCATTCCGGACAACTGGGTATCTTCGATCAGAGTGCCACTGGGCTATACAGTGACGATTTATGATAATGACAACTTTACGGGGACGCAATGGATCTTTACTGCGGATACCGATTTTCCGAGCAGCACGAACCCTAATGCTAATGACAAAATGTCATCGGTAGTCATCAGCTCCGGCAGCGGGGGTGGCGATGGAGGCAGTGGCGGAAATGCGGGCGTGAAATATGAGGCGGAGAACGGAACAAGAACCGGAACCGTTGGCGTCTATGACGATGCCGCCGCCTCTAACGGCAAGGCAACGGATCATTTCTCCAATGCTGGCGACTCCGTGTCCATTGCTAATGTACAGGCGGGATCGAAGCTTGTAATCGGCTATTGCACGGCGAACAATCCGGGAAGGCTTAGCCTGTATATTAATGGGGTAGACAGCGGCAATATTACGTTCCCGTCCACCTCGACTTGGAATACGACGTATTCCACTGCCACGGCGACAGTGGCGATACCGGCTGGAGCTACGATTAAACTGCAGCTCGACAGCGGCGATTCAGGAGCGAATATCGATTATATTACCGTGGAATCGCAAAATCAGAAGATCGAAGCCGAAAGCGGAACGCTGACCAGCGTTAATGTTACGGCGGATACAGCGGCTTCTGGGGGCTATGAAGTGACTGGCTTGTCCACACCTGGCAGCTCTTCCGTTGCATTCACCAGTCCAACCGCTGGCAGTCAGCTCACTATTGGCTATACAACAGCCAATACGAACAGCAAGCTCAGTCTTTACGTCAATAACACTTTTATCAAAAGTGTAAGTTTTCCCTCTACCGGAGTTTGGAGCGGGGTGTATGCTACCGCCCAGACGGCTGTCGCTATACCGGCGAATGGCGTCGTTAAGCTGCAGCTGAATAGCGGCGATTCCGGCGCGAATCTGGACTATTTTATCGTTCAGGCGTAAGACTTAACTCTATAAATAGAGAGTGTTGGTGGTCTTTGTATCACCGGCGCTCTCTATTTATTTTTGCACATAATCACACTTAAATGAAGTAGCTGCCGATCTTGAACCAATTGCCCATTCTCATCATAAACTAGGCTAATAATCATGAGAGAGGATATTCCATATGAATAGATACGTAATGAATCAGCCTGGCGTTTACGGCTATTACCCGATGCTGCCGCGTGAAGCTGTGCAGCCTCTGACGTTTGTTCTTGTGCATGGCTCTTGGGCCAACGCTAGTTTCTGGAATGGCGTGGCCGCCGAGCTTCGAAGGCAAGGTCATACCGTTTATGCACCGGAATACCCCGGACATGGAAGTGACCCGAATACGAATGTGACACATGCCATGATTTCGAGGGCGGTGGCGGATTTTATTATCGCTCATAACTTGCATGATATTATTCTTGTCGGCCATAGCTTTGGCGGATCGGTTATTCAGAAGGTGGCTGAGCTGGTTCCGGACCGCATCAAACGGCTCGTATTTATGGACGGATTCGTAGTAGCCGATGGCCAGTCACTTGCCGATCAGCTTCCTCCTCCGGTACAAGAGGCGTTCACGCAATTGAGAGAAATGTCGACGGACGATACGATTATGCTGCCCTTCTCGTTGTTTCGAGAAACCTTTGTCAATTTGGCCGACCATGCCCTCGCATCACAGTTATACAATGAGATTAGGCCAGAACCCGCTAAGCCGCTGTTCGAGAAGCTCGATTTGAAGACATTCTTCCGTTTGCAAATACCGCGCAGCTATTTGTATTTGACAGAGGATAATGTCCTGCCGCAAGGGGAAGGCTATGGCTGGCACCCCCATATGTCGAGCCGTCTCGGGGTGTTTCGCTTAATAAAATCACATGGCGATCATATGACCTTCTTTCGCACGCAGCCGGCGCTGCTGGCACAGAGACTTTACGAGGCTTCAAGGGATTAAGGAGCTGTCCGGCAAATTCAGAACCGTAAAAATGCCAATTGACTCGAGCGGGTAACCGCGGCTATAATGGGTGACATTATAGATCAGGCGAAGACCAAAGACATGATTTCCGTCAAGGGCTGTACAGAGAGAGGGGCGAAAGCTGAGAGCCTCTACTGCGACCGGATGGCAATTACCCCTTTGCAGCTGTGATGGTGAACCTGCGGATTTGTATGCCCGGCAGTAATCATCACCGTGTTATCCCCGTTACCGGATACCGAAGGATTTGTTGCGCGTCATGCTGACTGTATGTTCAGGTGGCACGGGCAAATCGAATGAGGGTGGAACCACGAGCTGAACGCACTCGTCCCTATGTGGGAAGAGATGCGTTTTTTTGCGTTCAAAAAAATCCAAGGAGGTTTTTATCGTGGGAATCCAGATTACGTTGGCGGACGGAAAAGTAAAGGAGTATGTCCAAGGGACGACACTCGCCCAAGTGGCGGAGTCGATAAGCCCGGGGTTAGGGAAGAGGGCCGTTGCGGGTAAAATAAACGGAGTTTCGGTAGACCTCAACAGACCGATTGAGGCGGACAGCAGAATCGAGATCATTACGCTCGATAGCCAGGAAGGTCTTGAAATTTACAGACACAGCACGGCTCATCTGATGGCGCAAGCAATTAAGCGGATCTACGGGCAAAAGGCAGTAAAGCTCGGGATCGGCCCGGTCATCGAGGACGGGTTTTATTATGACATCGACATGGAAAAACCATTATCTGCAGACGATCTGGCCGCTATTGAGGCAGAAATGCGAGTGATAGCGAAGCAGGATTTACCGATTCGCCGCCGAGTGGTGAGCCGGGAGGAGGCGCTAGCCTTTTTCGGAGAGTTAGAGGACCCGCTCAAGCTGGAGCTGATCCGCGATTTGCCGGCTGATGCCGTGCTCACGATCTACGATCAAGGCGAGTTTAGCGATTTGTGCCGGGGGCCGCATCTGCCATCAACTGGGCGAATTACGGCTTTTAAGCTGCTAAGTGTAGCTGGGGCATACTGGCGGGGTGACTCGAATAACAAAATGCTGCAAAGGATATACGGCACAGCATTTCCGAAGGAAGCGCAGCTGAAGGAGCATTTGCACGCGCTGGAGGAAGCGAAGAAGCGGGATCACCGGAAGCTTGGAACAGAACTGGAACTGTTTATGTTTTCCGAGGAGGCGCCGGGTATGCCTTTCTATTTGCCCAACGGGATGACGATCCGGACGGAGCTGGAGGATTTCTCTCGCCAATTGCAGAAGAAGCGGGGCTATGTTGAAGTACGCTCGCCGCTGATGATGAACAATCGGATGTGGGAGCAGTCGGGACATTGGGATCACTACAAGGACAATATGTATTTCACGAAAGTAGATGAGACGACGTTTGCGCTCAAGCCGATGAACTGTCCGGGGCATATGCTTATTTACAAAAACAGCCTGCATTCTTATCGGGAGCTGCCGATTCGGGTATCGGAGTTCGGCCAAGTGCACCGCCATGAATATTCCGGCGCTCTGAACGGGATGATGCGGGTACGGACATTCTGTCAGGATGATGCGCATTTATTCGTTCGCCCGGATCAAATCGAAGCGGAAATTAACGGAGTTATTGCTTTGATCGAAGAAATGTACGAGGTGTTTGGCTTTGCCTACAGACTGGAGCTGTCGACAAGGCCTGCTGATTTCATGGGTTCGCCGGAATTATGGGATCAGGCGGAAGCTTCTCTGCAAAACGTGCTCGATAAGCGTGGAATCGACTATGTGTTGAACGAAGGGGACGGCGCATTCTATGGCCCCAAAATCGATTTTCACATCCTGGATGCTTTGAAGCGCAGCTGGCAGTGCGGCACAATTCAGCTGGATTTTCAAATGCCGGAGAAATTCGATCTCTCTTACATTGGGGAGGACAGTCAGAAGCACCGGCCGGTCGTCATTCACCGTGCGATATTCGGCTCAATCGACCGGTTCATGGGCATATTGACGGAGCATTACAGCGGCGCATTCCCATTATGGCTGGCGCCTGTGCATGTGAAGCTGCTGCCAGTCTCCGACCGTTATAATGACTATGCGTTCGAGGTCAAGCAGGGCTTGCTGGAGGCAGGTATTCGCGTCGAGGTGGATATGCGCACAGAAAAGCTGGGCTACAAAATCCGCGAAGCTCAATTGGAGAAGGTGCCATATATGCTTGTGCTTGGCGAAGCCGAGCAGAGCTCGGGAATGGTGTCGGTCAGGAAGCGGGAGGAAGGCGATCTGGGACAGCAGCCAGTCGCTGATTTCGTGAAGCGGGTTCTGGGGGAGATTGGGGCGAAGTGATAGTGAAGAGGGAAGTTTTGCATGAATAACTAGTTTTGCTGGTTTGATTGAACCTGCAAAACGTATATCAGGTAAAGTCACATCAGATTAATTTCTGATGTGACTTTTTGTGTATTATAGGACCGAAGAAAAAATTAACCGTCCGGTGCGGTGTATTTGCCTGCGTCCACCTCGAAAGCTGTTTCATTGGAGGGGTCCAGCTCCACTAGGGTGGTTCCGCGATTGTCCGTCAGCACGAGCATACGCGAGCCGATGACGGGAACTCGGTCGGCGGTGGTGCGCATGCGCGCTGAGACGACACGAGGAGCACCGCTCGAGATATAACTTACTTTTACCTTGAACATAGGGTAATTCAAGAGCCAACTGTTAGTGAATTTCACGGCGGTCAACGTCCCGATGAAGGAGGAACCTTCCGCGCGAAGCCGCTGGATGTCCGCCTGACGCCGCCGGGCGTGGGCGATTGAGACGGGCAGCCTCAAGAGCATGTAGGCAGCCAAGAGGGCGAAGCAAGCCCCGACGACTGCTCCGAGCTCTGGCGGGATTGTTGGGGAAGTAACTATGGCTTCGAGGTCGAAGGGGCGTGATGGATTGTTTGTCAGCGTCCAGAGCAGAAGGGCTCCCGCACCTGCGAAGAGACCTCCTGCGATCGCCAGCGTCGCAAACAGGCCGGCGACCCTGATTTGTCCGAATTGCTCGACCCCTCGTGAGTACACGCCGCCAGTCACGCCGATTACGACGAAAAACAGCACCACGGCGACGCCCACCGTGACAGGATGACCGAGGAGCTTGCTGATCTCCGGTGTCGGCGCCAGGCCAAGCAGGGCGCCGAACGGCACGGAGCCTGTCAGCGCCCACAGTACCGAGGCTGCAAACAGCCACGGCAGCACCGGAGCCACACGTCCGACTTGGCTCCCTGGCAGGAGAGAAGTCATTTTCACGCCAGTGTCGGTGGTGGAGAACAGCGGCAGCATATCGATATGCGCTTGCTCCCCGTGCTTGTGATGACCCTTCGCAGTATCACTCATTGGCATGTACCTCCCGAACATCACTTCCAAAATTTTCATTTATATATTACCATATGAATGTTGTCCGCTGTAACTGCCTAAAGTCGCTTCCGTACTATTGGGCAATCGCCTCCTCCACACAGTATAATTGTAATGAATCTTCAGCAGCTGAAGATTGTAATTGATTATTTTGGAGGCGGATTCCTTGCACTCAAACGACGACATGGCGCCGGAAACCTATTCAATTGGGAAAGTAGCCAAAATGATTGGATCCAAGGTCAGAAATATCCGTTATTATGATGAGATCGGGTTAGTAAAGCCCTCCAGTCATACAGAGGGAGGTCATCGTCTCTATACGGCAGAAGATATTTGGCGTTTGGAATTGACGGCAACACTGCGTTACCTGGATTTCAGCATCGAAGAGATTAGCCAGCTGTTCTCTGGAAACTTATCGGTCGACAAGGCACTCGACTGGCAGATTGAATCGCTCTCGATTCAGGCCAGCGCGTTAACCAATATGATCTCGATTTTACAGCAAGCGAAGCAGGGACAAGGGGAAGGGGATTCGATGCGTTACCTTTACGATCTTGTCCAAGCCAAAGCATCAAATGTTGAAAAGAGAAACCGGTTTATTGCCGAGAGAGTGGAGGCTGGCGATCTCTTTAACGGAGTTCCTGCAGAATGGCAGAGTCCGATGCTGCATTACTTTAATAAATATATTGTTAATCAAGAGAAAACAACCGCTCAACAAATAGCGGCTTGGAATGAGCTGCAGGAAATTATTAACGATCGGCAATTTCTTGAAGATACAAAAAACACGGACTTCTCGTTCATTGTGAAAGAGCTTCAGCCCCGTTATGATGCCGATACGTGGATTAAGAAGCTGGATCAGTTTTATGTCCGATTGACCAAAGCGCTGGAGAACAAAAAGTCTGCCGACAGCCCCGAGGTTCAGGCGATTATTGAGGAGTCGCTGGCGCTCTATAGCAATACGGAGCAAACGATTTATAACCTGGAGTTCCTTAATACTTACATGGAACATGTCGAGTTAACCAGTACGCCTCTTATTGATCGTGTCAACCGGTTGTGTGCCATTATGAGCCCGCAGTTAAACTTGCTCGCAGAAGGAAACAACGTATTTATTCAAAACTTGCAGCGAAAGATGCAATCCGAACAAGAAAACAAACAACCCGAAAGCTAGGCTCACGGGCTGTTCGTATGGTGTCTTTTAGCCTCTTTGCAGCGTAAATTCTGGATGTTCGCCGATATTTTGCTCCAATAGCCTTGTTGGCTTGTTTTTTAAATAATGATCGAAGAAATCCAGCGAATAATCGTTAATGAGGCCTAATGCTTCCCGGATATTGCTTCCTTGCATCAATTGAAATAACGGCGAGAACAGGACCATATCGGTAAAGCTGAGGTGATTCGTCTTGTTCAGAATCAACCAGTAGCTGCCGCCTGTAGTTATATGTGCGAATCGCGGCCAAATTTCCTTCGACATATCCAGCTCATTGCCTGTCGGGGTCTTCAAATTCTCTACGCTGGAATCTGCACTCATCATCATAAACGGCTTCTTCAGCCCATCTTCCGGAATACGAAGTTCACCATATAACGCTCCGTCCATATTGATCGCCGCTTTAATTCTTGAATCTGTCATTAACACTTGCACGCTTGTTGCTCCGCCGAAGGAGTGTCCGAACATGCCGACATTATTCATATCCATCCGGCCGGTAAAACGCTTCTCCGGATCATTGGCCGCCAGTTGCTCCACCTGATCCAGTACAAACTTGGCATCTTCAACCCATTGTTCATTTGCTTTATCCAAATCGGAGAATTTTTTAATTTCTGGCAGCTGTAAAGCGGCCACACGACCGTCCGGGAAAACCGAAGCGGTGCTGCTATAGGTGTGGTCGATGCCGACTACGATATAACCTTGACTAACCAATTGCTCGAGCTGGAAGGTATTCTGCATTTTATTACCAGTCAGGCCGTGTGAAAAAATGAGCACCGGGAAGGACGGCTCCGCATTAGAAATTTCTGCTTTCTCGATGGCATGCGTTTTAACATAGCCTAGAGAAGTAAACAGCAGCTTAGGGAAACTAAACATTTTACTATAGCCTTCAGCGAACGCATCGACGTTAGTATGATAAGCCTGTTTCTTTCCTTTTGCTTTGGCATCAGCAGGATACCAGATTTGTACCATTAACTCGCGTTTATCATCCGGATCAGACGTCAGAATTTCATCCCGTGAATTATCTTTCCAATCATAGGCCACTGTGCCGATTTTATAGGGACCTGCCGGCTTATTGAAGGTGAATACCGGAATCAGGATTGGCAGTGCTACGGTTACAGCTGAATAAATAACCGCCAGTGCTGTTATTGCGATAAGCTTTAGCTTTGAACCTTTACGGGCTGTGCGTTCTTCAGCTTTTCCGGACTTGGGTATTGATCTGACAACGAAAAGGATGAGAGGCAATGCCGTCAACACATAAGCAGGAATCATCGGCAAGCGCATGCCCTCTATAACCCCATGTATCAGCATAAAGATGGCGGAAACGCCGAACCCGATTAGGAGAAAACGCTGCGGCTTGTTTTTAGCAAATATAAGCCAGCCCGTCAGCAAAATATTAATGACAATAAATAAAATTTCCAAAGACCTCATAAGATTTGAACCTCCACATTTGAGTAAGCTGCTAGCTGCTAGCTAAATCAAATCTTACAATCTCCAGTAGCTGAAGATTCAAGTCTTTTTCAATCTCTAAGTTATTAACTTTCTCTAAACTGCTATTATATTGCAAAGCATTCTATAAACAATGGAGGGAAGAAGAAAGCGATGAATAACCCGACCAATCGAATTAATAAGTACTTGTTTTATTTGGGCATCTCAATCGCAGTCGCATTTTTGGGTGCCCTGCTATTATTATCATTTTACGATCAGAAGCCTAAATACACTCTCCTAGTCTATAACGTTCCAAACAACAGTGAAGATTTCCAGCAAAAATATATGGAAGAAATAAATGATCCGAAACATCGGATAAGCGGGTATAGCATTGGAGTTATGGATATGCCAGACAAAAGAATTCATGTCGTAGAAACTCCGCTTTATGTACTAATGAAAATAAAAAATCGAGAGATTATGTTTGTAACGGATAGACTGAACAAACTAAATGAATATGTAATTAACGAGATAAAATAATGTCGCAATTTTCGGCAGCAAATTGGCCCATAACTCCAAACATCGCCTGCGGTTTATTTACTCTTAGGCGATGTTTTTTGCAATGGATAATAGAACGAACAATTTCAACCAATTCCTCTAATCCGCTCCTCCAGCAGCTCCAAATTCCACTTCTCCCCGGTAAAATGGATAGCATCCGAATCCGGGCGCAAGGCTAGACGCTGCTTCCCTACAACAATAGGAATAAGGCTGTGATCAAGCAGTGGAATGTCAGCGACGGCGTCTCCCATGCTGAGCAGGTGAACGGCACCTGGAGCTTGTAAGAGCGGATGGCTTAGAATTCGCTCTTTGTCCAGACCATAGTTGCTAGAGACGCGACCTGTCAGCGTATCGCCCGATACTTCGAGCTGAAAGGCGAATATGCCTCGAAGGTCAAACTCCTCGGCATAGGTGTTCAGCACGTCAAACGGCGCTCCGCTTACGAGATAGGTATGGACGTTGTGCTTTTTAAGCAAATGAAATAACGCATGGACGTCTTCATATAAGGCAGCTTCATTAAAAGGACGATAGGACTGCACCGCTTCCTTATAAAGAAGTGCAGAGCAGCCGGTCAAACCCTGGGCGAATGACTCGCAAGTCCGCTCCGTATATTCGGCATAGGAAATGCCGCCGGTCAAATAAAGCTGTTCCAGCTCCTTAAAGTGATGAAGCAGCTCGCGCGTCACGATTCCTTTCTCCATTAAATAATCTGCTAATCCATATATGGTATAGCCCCGGTGCAGCGTATTGTCCCAATCCAGCAATGCGATATGCATATGTTTTTCCCTCCTTCGTGGTCTAGCCTTCCATTAAAATGAGTCCAACTCTTTCTATATTGGCATAAAAGCGAATAAAACGCTTGACCCTCCAGTCGAATGGAGGGTTATTATTTTTTCATACCATATTAAATCTATCGGAATAGAATTTATTTTTGCAACGACGAGAGGAGAAGGATTGCGATATGAAACGGAGCTTATTGTTACTGCTCAGTTTGGGGATGGTGTCGATAGCGGTATTATCCGCTTGCGGCAGCAATGAATCAAAGCAAGAAAGTGCAGGAGGGAAAGGGCTGGAGCGAACAACAGTCATTCTCGACTGGACGCCAAATACGAACCATACCGGGTTATATGTTGCGCTTGAGAAGGGCTACTACAAGGATGAAGGGCTGGATGTAGAAATTGTGCAGCCGTCCGAAGGCACAACTTCGACTCTAATTGCAGCGGGGAAAGGCGACTTTGGCGTTAGCTATCAGGAGGACGTTACCTTCGCATTAACAAGTAAAAATCCGCTGCCGATTAAGGCAGTTGCGACCATTATTCAGCATAACACCTCCGGCTTCGCGGCGCCTAAGGATAAAAATATTAACAGCGTCAAAGACTTCGAAGGCAAATTTTACGGCGGCTGGGGCTCCCCTTCTGAGGAAGCGATTCTTCAAGCCGTTATGGAAAAGAACGGAGCCGATTATAGCAAGCTGAAGCATGTGGATATCGGCAACGATGATTTCTTCGCCGCCACGCTGAAAAATGTAGATTTTGCGTGGATTTTCGAAGGCTGGACCGGCGTGAAAGCTAAACTGAAAGGCGTTGACTTGACCTATATTCCGGCGAGGGATCTTGATCCTGCACTCGATTATTACACACCTATTCTGATCACGGGGACGAAGACGATCGCCAAAGATCCAGAGAAAGTGCGCAAGTTCTTGAAGGCTACACAAGAGGGCTATCAGTACGCCATTGATCATCCGGAGGAGAGCGCTGAGCTGCTGCTGAAGCATGCGCCCGAGATCGACAAGCAGCTTGCTGTGGAAAGCCAGAAGTTTCTAGCCGCTCAGTACATTGCAGATGCGCCTGCTTGGGGGCAGATGAAGACGGAAGTATGGAGTGCTTACGCACAGTTTCTGAAGAACAGAGGACTACTGGAATCGGATTTGAAGCCGGAGGATGCTTTCACAAACGAGTTTTTGCCGAAGTAAGTGAGCAGCCGAGCCGGAGCGCCATTAGATAGACGTTTTATAGGGAAATCGCATGCCAAGAAACAGACCTTAAAGAAAAGGATGTTGCCGTATGAAAAATGTAAAAGTGATGCTGGAATATTTTTATCCTTGGACGAATGCCGCCGGATTCTATTATGCCCGTGAGCAGGGCTGGTATAAGGAAGCGGGTCTGGACGTGGAATTTACGGTGTACGACCCTGAACGGGGAGACACACTGGCGTATCTGGCTAGAGGAGATGCCGATTTCGGTATCTTCCCCAGCAACCGGCTTCTCGTACAGCGGGAGAAACTGCCTGTCGTTATCGGCGTAGCAGCGATTAACCACCGGGGGATGGAGACGGTGCAAACGGTTCGCAGCACCGGAATCCGGCGTCCGGCTGATTTGAGCGGGAAGCGGGTTGCGATGAATCCGACGCCGAGAGGACTGGCAATGATCCGTCAGCTGGTGAAAGCCGATGGCGGAGATCCGGACGGCATTATTATCGTGAACAGCGGTGCACGAGAGCTAACTCCAGATGCTATTGCAGCAGGAGCGGCGGATGCGACCTTCGGCAGCTACTGGGCGTGGGAAATTCTAATGGATACGGCAGTGCCGGACGAAGAGCGCATCATATGGCCAGTAGATGAGATTGGCGCACCGCCTTATCACAGCTATTTGCTCGGCACACAGGAAGAAGCAACGAAACGGGATCCGGAGACAGTACGCGCATTTCTGGCAGCTACGGCACGGGGCTTTCAGGCATTGGCAGCTGAGCCGTTGAAGGCTGCACCGCTATATGAACGCATTATTCCTTATTTCCCTGCCAGTCTCATCGAACGATCGCTGCCGCTTATTGCACCAACATGGCTGCATAACGGCGTATGGGGCGTGCAAAGAACGGAGCTGATGGCCCCTTATGCGGAATGGCTGGCTGATCATGACATCTTAAAGAACCGCGATGGTTGGAAGGGCGCCTATACTAATGCCTTCCTGCCTCAGGGGGAATAATGATGAGCGAGATCAAAGCGGCAGAAGTACAAGCGCATGGAATGGGAACGACGCTTGTCCGCCCGGACTGGGCGCCAATTACGCTGGAGGAGGCGAATCAGCTTCTTAGCCGGTATCCGGATTTGGAGCCGGCTTCCGCCCTTACTTGGCACAGTCCGCGCCCGTTCTCCAGTGCGACAATTGCAGCAACATCTTCTGAATCGTTATTTATTAAAAGGCATCATCATTCCGTCCGGGATAAGGCCGGATTGACTGAAGAGCACCGGTTGATCCGGCATTTGCGGGATCGGGGAATTCCGGTCAGCGATATCATTGCCGGAGCCGGTGGCCAGACAGCCTTCGAAATCGGAGAATGGACCTACGAAATACACCGGTTAGCCCAGGGCTTGGACTTGTACCGCGATGCCGTCTCTTGGAGTCCATTTCTGTCGGAAGCTCATGCTTATGCAGCCGGAGACGCATTAGCCCGAGTACATCTTGCTGCCGAGGGCTACGACGCCCCGCCAAGAGCGGGCCGTCAGCTCGTGTCCAGCTTCTCGATCTTCGGATCGGCTAATCCGCGAGCGGCGATGGCTGCTTACATGGGTCAAAGGGCGGCGTTATCGGATTATATCCGCGGTCGAAATTTGGAGCAGGATTTGGATACGGTGCTCATGCCGCTCTATTCCCGCCTTGAGCCATGGCTTGGGAAGCTCGAACCGCTCTGGACCCATAATGACTGGCATGCCTCCAATCTGCTTTGGAGCGATGCAGAGCTTGCCGGAGGGACGTCAAGTGTGGAGACGATTCTGGATTTTGGCCTCGCAGACCGGACGAATGCCGTCTATGATCTGGCTACCGCTATTGAACGCAATACGATTGAATGGCTTGCCTTGGAAGAGAGCGATTGCCAGGATGTCGTTCATTATGGACAGCTTAAAGCGCTGCTGGACGGCTATGAATCGACTCGTCCCCTGAGCAGTGAAGAGGCGGCAGCGCTCGTAGCGATGCTTCCGCTGGTACACGTAGAATTTGCACTGTCGGAGATCGATTATTTTACCGGTATTGTCGGGTCGGTCTCTAATGCAGATATTGCCTACGACAGCTTCTTATTGGGACATGCAAAATGGTTTGCAAGCCCTGCTGGTCAGCAGTTGCTTGCGTTTCTGGAGCAGCGATATGGCATTCACAGCTAGAACGGCGAAGATTGTCCGTTGACAGAATATCGGGATGTTGGTAATTTTATTATTAATCATATCGGAATTATAGTATATTGAATAGATTACATGAAAGCAAAGCGATTAAGGGCGTGACTTACGTATGAACAGACTGAAGAAACTGGACCAGAGGATTTATCCGATCGCTACCCTTTTCCTTGCGGTCATTCTGTGGCAGCTGATTGTTACTCTGGCCCATATTCCCTTATATATTTTGCCTTCCCCGCTGGATACGGTGAATGCGCTCGTTAGTGATTTTAGCGCCATTGCAGGCCATGTGGGCACGACGCTGTATGAATCGGTCCTTGGCTTTGCGCTATCGATCGCTTTGGCGTTCGTATTAGGCATTCTAATGGACAGCTTCCAGGTCGTGAAGAAGTCGATTTATCCGATTCTGATCGTCTCTCAGACCATTCCGACTATCGCCCTTACTCCGCTGCTTATCGTCTGGTTTGGGTTTGGAATTTTGCCGAAAATTCTTATTATCGTTATGGTGTGCTTTTTCCCCATTTGTATTAGTCTAGTGGACGGTTTTGAGAAGGTAGACAAGGATTACTTGAATTTATTTCATTCCTATAAAGCATCCAAGCTGCAGACGTTTATTCATTTGAAGCTTCCCTATGCGCTTGTCAATCTGTTCTCCGGGCTCAAAATCGCGGCAACCTATATGATTATGGCGGCGATTATCGGTGAATGGCAGGGCGGAACGAAGGGGATCGGCGTCTACATGGTGCGGACTAAAAATGCTTATGCGCTGGATAAAGTGTTTGCGGCGATTTTGGTCATCGTCATCGTCAGTGTCGCCTTCATTTATGTGATTAACTATGTTGCCAAAAAAACGACTCACTGGAAATAGCGGAGGTTGCCATGCAGGATAGAGCGGTATTGGAAAAGAAAGTGCCGGCTTCTTCCGGCGATGAAGCCTTGATTACGCTGGACCGTATCAGCAAGTCTTACGGTTCTGCAGAGATACTGAACAAAGTCTCATTGAACATTAGCAAAGGCGAGTTTGTATCGATTCTTGGACCAAGCGGCTCCGGAAAAAGCACCTTGTTCAATATCATCACGGGACTTGTACCGGCCGATGAGGGAACGCTGCATGTGAACGGGGAAATCGGCTATATGCAGCAGAAGGATCTGCTTCTGCCATGGAAGACCGTACTCGACAATATTGTGCTGCCGCTGGACTTGAAGGGCTTCGATAAGAAGGCTTCCAGGGCGAAGGCGGATGCACTGATTGACCGGATCGGGCTTAGAGGCTATGAGCACCGGTATCCGAGCCAGCTGTCCGGAGGGATGAAGCAGCGTGCAAGCTTCTTGCGCACCTTCCTTGCTTCCGGAGAAATTATGCTGCTGGACGAGCCATTCGGCGCATTGGATTCCATAACGAAGGGGAAAATGCAAACATGGCTGCTTGAGGTTCAGAAGGAGCTCGGTGTCACGATTCTTTTTATAACGCATGATATTGAAGAATCGATTTTGCTGTCGGACCGGATTTATGTGCTGTCGTCGAGGCCTGGGGTCGTGAAGGAAGAGATTTCGGTTGAATTCGACCGCAGCAACAAGCCGGGAAGGCTGCTGAATCCAGAGCTGTTAATGATGAAAGAAGCGATTAAAGGGCTTTTGTAGAGCGGGTTGGTTAATTGGTCAAAAAAAGGGGGGCTCGGCATGAAATGGTACACCATTGGAGAGGTAGCGAAGCTATGCAACATTCCGATTCGGACACTTCGTTATTATGATGATATCGGCCTGCTGAAGCCCGAGCGGATCGCACCTGAAACCAACTACCGTTACTATTCCATCGAAGGCATGCGGAAAATACCGGTCATCAAATATTATAAGCAGCTTGGCTTTAAGCTGGAAGATATTAGCCGGATGCTGGAGCGGTCTAATTTCGACGTGCTGGAAGATTACATGGCCAAGGAGCTGCTTATCGTCGAGAAGCAGATGGCGGAGCTGCAGAAGAAGCATTTTGCGATTAAGGAATGGCAAAGGCTGCTGGAGCAAGGGGAGACACTGCTTGCCGAACCGACCGGGGAAAATAAGATCGAAATTTCGAGCGTTCCCCGCTATCGGACCTTGAAGTTCCACTATGAGCTGGAGAAATCGCAAAACGTCGATATCGAATTTCTGTACAGCAACTTGCTGGTTGAAATATGCAACAAAAATAACATTTACGCCTACGGGCCGTTCATGCTGTATTTCGATAATGTGGATCAGCGTATTCATCATACCTTCACAGGAGTCGATTGTTACACCGCTGTTATTGAAGAAGAGACGAATGAAGCGATGACGACAGAGGTCGGCGGCTTCGAGGCGTTAAGCGTCGTCCATAAAGGCGATTACCGGACCATCTCCGACACTTACGGCAAAGTCCAGGACTGGGCCAAAGAGCAAGGCATACCGCTGCAAGGGGCTTCCTATGAGCGTTATATTATCGACCCCTGGAGCACGACGGTCAGCGACAATTATATTACCGAACTTATTTTACCTATTGGGGGTTAACGCCAATGTCTTATTTAATTTCTGCCTCCAAAGCTTATGAGCGGCTTCATGATTCGAACACAGTATTCGCAGATGTCCGATTCGTGCTGGGTCAGCCGTCGGCGGGAGAGGAAGCGTATCGGCTCGGGCATATTCCCGGGGCGGTTTTTTTCGATTTGAATCATGATCTCTCGGGTCCCAAGGAGGAGCATGGCGGAGGCCACCCGTTGCCTGACGCAGATCTATTTGCTCTTAAGCTGGGCCAAGCAGGCATTGATGAACATACGGAAGTTATTGTCTACGACGATCAAGGAGGCAGTATCGCTTCACGGTTATGGTGGATGCTGAAGCACGCTGGGCATGAGCGGGTAAAGCTATTGGCCGATGGCTTCTCGGGCTGGCAGGCGAGCGGATTTCCTGTTACAACGGAGATCGCTCAGCCTGCGGCTAAGAGGTTCATTCCCCGTGTGAATGATAGTCTTCAAGCGACAATAGAGGAAGTTAAGGCAGGGATCGGCGCTGGGAATCGTGTACTGATGGACTCGCGTATTCACGGGCGTTACACAGGCGAGGATACGTCGAAGTATTTGAAAGCTGGCCATATTCCGGGGGCCATTAATCACTATTGGGAGGACGGCTCTCCAGAGGGCGTGTTCCTTGACGCTGCTCATCAGCGCGAACGCTTTAAGTCGATTCCGCTAGATCGGGAGATTATTGTCTATTGCGGAGCCGGAGTTACGGCCTGTCCGAATGTGCTTGCGCTCACGGAAGCTGGGTATACCGATGTGAAGCTTTATGTGGGCAGCTGGAGCGATTGGACTTCGTATGATGAGAATCCGGTGGCGACGGGGGAGGAAGGCAAGGCGTAAGGCCGCGTGGAACGCGGGTTGGAGGGCTGCGACAGGTTAGTAACAAATGACCTGTTGCAGCCCTCTTTGGGCTTTTCTGTAAACAGCTTGCAAACAAGAACCCAGCGAAAGCAGTTGCAAGAACCCCGGAATCAGCCACAGCGAGACGGTCGGGTCAGGTGGTTGTGGAACGCTTAGTGGCTTTACTTGTGTCCATCGACAGACAGGCGCGACTTGCCGTTCTTGGCAACGTTGTTGCGGACGGTGATCGTTTTGTCGGTTGGGCTCAAGTCGTTCACAGTCAGGTTCAGTGCCTCATTGATCCGCAGTCCTGTGTCGAAAAGTACGGTGAGCAACACATAGTCCTGGAAGCCTGTTTACTCCCACTGACCGGTGCGGCAAGCAGTTGCAGCACTTGCTCATTCTTGAAAGCGACGATGGTGTCCTCTGCAACCTTTTGCCGCTTGATACGAGAGGCGAGGTCGGTTTGCAGGTAGCCTTCGTCGTGGAGGAACCGAAGGAAGCACTTGAACGTCCGGGTGTACAATAATTATAAATTCTGGAAATCCAAGCGGACAAGGCATATACGTAGTATTTAAAGAAAGGCCGTTACGCTAACGGGCAGGATAGTTGAATGGTTTCGCGAATAATTTAAGTCATGACGAATTTACGAAGTTCGCAAAAGACGTTAGCCGAAAGAAGTTCTTGGTTTAGGAGGAGTCTATATGATATTAGAAAAAGTTATAAATAGAATTGTAATACAAAGTGAATATAAGGATTTTGTTGATAAGTATATAGATAATATACTGGCCGAATTTAAAGGTAAGATTCATAGCATTTATATGTGTGGCTCGATTCCAAAAGGAACTGCTAAACCTTTTAAGTCAGATGCAGACTTTACTATTGTATGTGAAAATCCCAAAGATATTGATTACGAAAGAATGTCAAATATTAAAGACAGGCTTTTGGAAGAATATCCAATAGTAACTAAGATTGATACTATAATTTGCTCGATTGACGATGTATTAAGTAAACCAAATGAGTGGGGTTTTTGGGTAAAGATAATTTGTGTTTGCATATATGGTCATGATGTAGGTGAAAAAGTACCACCGATAATTATTTCTCCAGAGTTCATTATAGACTTAAATACAGAGACCAAGGAGGAAGTAAATCGTATACATAGTTTACTTTCTAATGCTAGTGATAACACAATGAAAACTAGATATATTAAAGGTTACTCTAAGAGATTAATTCGTGCATTATACTCTTTGGTTTTAGAAGATACAGGTGTATGGCAAGATGACATTATTAAGATGAAGAATGCCATATTAAACTATTGTGAGATTGACTCCGCTTTAGTTGATTATCTGTATGCTTGTTACTTGGATAGTAATGTACTTGTTGAAGAGTTTCTGGGAATTGCAGATGAAGTATATAGCTATTTTGAGAACGCTTTAAATGCAATGGCTGCTTCCAGAACTTCCTTCGGCTAACACCATATTAACGCTCCGGGGCACTCTGAGAAGCGAGTGACGTTACTGCTGCGTCATCCCGATCATACGATCGAGGAAGAAAGCGTTCCAATCGCAGCTATTCTGAAAGAAACGAAAAGAATGAGCAAAATGGTCAGCGGGTTGCTTTTGTTGGCAAGAGGCGATTCACACGAGGAAGTCATCTCATGCAGACCTGTACGAGTTGATGACATCATGAAAGAGATTGCCAAAAACATAGAGCCGATAATGGATTATAGCAACTAGAGCTGCAACTCCATGTTGAAGGTGCAGAATTACTTGTGAATGGAGATGAGGATAGACTCATGCAGTTGTTCATGATTTTATTGGACAACGCTATTAAATTTACGCAGGAGCATGGACAAATTGATCTGGGATGCGTCAAGCAGGGGAGATCGGTTCTCATAACCGTTAAGGATAACGGAGCGGGGATTCTGAAAAGTGATTTGCCGCTCGTATTTAATCGCTTCTATAAGGGTGATTACGCTAGAGATAGATGGGATCAAGGAGCGGGCTTAGGGCTATTGATTGCACACTGGATCGTCGACCAGCATCAAGGTTCTATCCGTATTAGCAGCGAAGCAGGGCAGGGTACGATGGTTGCCATTCGTTTTCCACTGATTGGTTAGATAAAAAGACGAGGATTACCCCTCGCCTCTCACAAATTATGAAACTGCACGATATCAATATTTTGGCAGTTTGATTATCGGCATTAAAACCAGCCTGAGGCCTTTACGTAAATAATAAGCCATTACCGTCATTGGTGTCCATGAGCTGCGCTTGTTCTGGATATAGTGGTCGCTGATCATATAAGTCCGAGTGGAAGCAGGGCTCTTGAGACCGAGCTTTTCCCACTCGGCAGGATCATTCGAACCTCCGAGTCTTACAAGCATATCCGCCGACGCTCTATCTATTTTAGCCGGAATTTCCTCGTAGGCTTGGGTGATTAGTGCATGGAATTCGTCCATCGGATTGCGGCTGGCTAGGCTCTCCAAGTGGATGCCTTCGCGAATGTAAGAAGCGTATACTAGATGGTCCGCCCAGAACTCGTCGATATAAAAAAGCCGTACCCGTTGCTCCGATGGGCTCATCGGCTTCTCGCCTTTCAAAATTCCGAGCCGCTCCTCGTATAAAATTCGCCGCTGATCCTCCACCATATCTGAATAATAGTTCAGTTCCTGACGAATATCGAAGTTTTGAGCCATAGCAACGCGCTGAATATGCGAGATTTTGCTCTGAAGTACCGGATCTTCGAGGGGCTCGTCTTGCCTAAGACCACGAACCCATTTATCGATGCCGAACCGGAGCATCAACTCGTCCTCCAAGCTTACGAAAAATATAGAAGCTCCCGGATCGCCTTGGCGTGCAGAGCGCCCGCGCAGTTGGTTGTCGATCCGCACGCTTTCGTTCACATGCGTACCAATTACGTACAATCCGCCCAGCTTGGCCACAACTTCTGCTTGCAAGAGGTTGCCGCCGCCGAGCCGAATGTCAACGCCGCGTCCTGCCATATTCGTAGACACTGTCACAGCGCCGATTTCTCCAGCTTTGGAGATGATCTCCGCTTCTTTTGCATCGTTTCTCGCATTCAGAACATGGCAGGACAGGCCGGCAGCTGCTAGTGCCTCCGCCAGTGTGTCAGATTCCTCGACGCTAGACGTACCAATGAGAATCGGACGTCCCGTTGCATGGACGGACGAGATTTCTTGTACAAGCGCCTTAAGTTTGGCTTCTTTATGCGTATAAATCCGGCGCGGATGGTCGATCCGTATGTTTGGCCGTTTCGGCGGGATTTGCACAACCTGCAGTTCATAAATAGCTTCAAATTCCGAAGCGGAAGCGTAGGCGGTAGCCGTCATCCCGCAAACCTTCGGATATAGGCTGAGGAAGTGTTGAAGGGTAATCGTCCCGAGAATTTTCCCGCCGGATGTCGACTGCAGCCCTTCTTTAGCCGTAAGCGCGGCTTGAAGTCCGTCCGGCAAATGCCTATTCTCCGCCACACGGCCGGTATATTCGTCGATCAGCTCGATTTTCTCGTCCCGGACGATGTAATCTACATCTTTTTTCAATAATGTTTCTACATGCAGCGCGCAATTTAATGATGATAATAAATGATTATTATGGCTTTCGTACAAATTGCCGCAGCCTAGCAGCGATTCTGCCTTTGCAGAGCCCGTTTCATTCAAATAAACGTTCCGCATGGACTCGTCGAAGTCGTAATGCTCCATTTGCTCAAGCTGCCGGGCCACCTCAGCAAAGCGAAAACCTTCATTGCCGGAAGAGCCCGACTCGCCAGCGATGACTAGCGGTACTCGCGCTTCGTCAAGAAGCAGCGAATCCGCTTCGTCGACGATGACATAGTGGAAAGGACGATGCACGGTATCGGCTTCGCCCAGTGCGATCGTGTCGCGCAAATAATCGAACCCCGCCTCTTTAGCCGTAACATAGGTGATATCCTGGGCATACGCTTCCCTTTTCTCGAGCAGGCTCATGCCCGCTTGAACCGAGTTTACCGTTAACCCGAGAAAACGATAGATCGGGCCCATCCACTCCGCATCCCGCTTTGCCAAATAATCGTTAAATGTCAGCACATGAACGCCTTCGCCGGTTAGCGCATTAAGATAAGCTGGCATAACAGCAGAGAGCGTTTTACCTTCACCGGTATGCTGCTCGATTAAAAATCTCTCGTGCAGAGCGATAGCAGCCATGATCTGAACATCG
Source organism: Paenibacillus radicis (ex Gao et al. 2016) (assembly GCF_014641555.1). Taxonomy (GTDB): domain Bacteria; phylum Bacillota; class Bacilli; order Paenibacillales; family Paenibacillaceae; genus Pristimantibacillus; species Pristimantibacillus radicis. Next base: position 123,864 of record NZ_BMHY01000003.1, on the reverse strand, counting down.
TAAGGCTGCAGGCCAAGTGTTCTCTTCGCTGCCTCGCAGACTAACGCATAAGCATCAATAAGCAGCCCATCCAATGATGTACCCGACTTTGCTTCCTTTTGCAGACGGAGGGATTCCGCTTGAAGCTGCCCATCATCCCATGCTTCCAAATTCCGCTCCCTAATGAGCTCAGCTTTGGCCTGATAGACGTTCAGCTTGTTCTGGTTATCGCGGTCATTAAGTTTTTGCATGAACTTGACGGCTGCATTCATAGGCATTTGCTCTCCCCTCGATAGAAATTCGCACAGCAGAATTAGACGCGGCTATACTTCCACATTGTTAGACCGTAGACAAGAAATTGGCCCAATCCGAGCAAGCCGAAGGTGATTAAAGTATAGACAGCATTGGGTGGTATCAATAGGATGATTATTGCAGCAAAGGGTAAACCACAGCCGTAGTAAATATAGACGTTCCGGCAAGCTTTGAATGAGATCCATTGCTGTCCCTCATCCACCTCCCGAATTTCAAACGGGATTACGGCCCAGACACTAATACGGTCTTTCGGATTTCTTCGATTATAAGTCCTTACAAGCAACACCCACAGCACGCCTAGAGGGATAACGAAGATGGCGCAATAGATTCTTCCCGTCGTAGTCGAAAGTTCCCCTGTCAGCATCAGCTTTAATAGATAAGCCAAACCTAATGTGCTAAGAAATAGGGTGAGTGAAAGTAAGGGAGAGCGTATAATCCGTGTTAACATCTTATTCCTCCACCTCCTTTAAATAAAAAACTTCCTCCACAGGTAATTTGAAAGCTGCGGCAATTTTAAGCGCAAGCGTAATGGAAGGGGAGTAGTCTCCTTTCTCAATTAACCCTACTGTCTGACGAGTGGCTCCAATGGCATCCGCCAGGTCTTGCTGCGACCATCTGAAGCGGGCTCTCAGTTCACGAACTTTATTCACTAGCATATAAGAGAATCCCTTCTAGTCCTTGATTAGAAGTTATTGTAATTTATGTCTGGTGAAATGTAAAGGATCTATTGCATTTTGGAAATAATCATAGTCATCTACGAATTATGGTAGTATTAATTAAAATGAATTGTGATGTGAGGAGGTTCACTCATTGAACAAAAAGCAATTGATTGCCAGGTGGGAGCCAGCTCAGATCGCTGCCGTCAACAAGGCATTAGCTGCTGTAACTGGAAAACAAAATTTGCATAAAAAAGACCGCTCTTTCCCTCTGTCGCCTTATGGCCAAACCGCTGACGGGTTAGAGGATTTTCGAGGAGTCGTTCTGACCGAGTCCATGCAGTATCTTACTGTACAAAACCTTGATTTATCATATGCAGTTTTCGAGCCTGGCGGCGGCTTAATCTATTCTACTTTTACGAATTGCCATTTTGATGGGGTTAAACTAGATGGCAGATTCATCACGAAGATATTCAAACATTGTTCGTTTCATAAGGCAATTCTCAAGAATGCTGCGTTTGGCGAGCAATTTGAGGATTGTGATTTTACAGGCAGCAATTTGAGCCATACGAAGGGAAGAGACGTATCGTTTCTCCGCTGCCGCTTCTCGGACGCTAGCTTTCGCGGTGCTCATCTCATGTATTGTAAATTCGAGGGATGTCTCTTTGCAGGAGCAAAGATGGATAACGGATCTTTAGCCGGAAGCAGGTTTTTAGGGGAATCACAACATCTTCCAGATTGGGGCACGATGATCACAGAGCACGTCAAGGTTAATGGAGAAGCTTTAGTGCTTGATCCTAGTCGCGAAATTTAGAGGCCGCGAAACGCGACAAAGTGAACACACCGCTCCAAGCTATAGCAGCTTGAACCGGTGTGTTTGTTTTGTTCTCTGGTCAATATTGAACGGAGTTGCTTATCTTAAGAGGCCTTTGTATTTTCAACCAGTACATCTGCGGATGCACGGATATGTTCGACATACTTGCGTGCCTCTGAACTCAGTTGGTCATCTGTGGCTTTCAATGTTCCGTATACAACGAATTCAGGCAGGTAGATGGCATCGGTATATTTGACGCTGACCTGTAATGGTCTCAAGAACTCATTCATCGTGAACTCGTAACTGCCGCTCGAACGATAATCCTGTTCACTGCCGCCCGCTGTTGTTGACACGATGAACTCTTTGCCTTTCAGGTTATCGCCGCCTGTTCCATACGCCCATCCGTACGCTAACACATCGTCCAGCCATTTTTTGAGCAGCGGCGGGGTACTGTACCAAAACAAAGGAAATTGAAGCACGATTCGGTCATATTTGGTCAGCAGCTGCTGTTCTCTCTCGATGTCGATGTTCCAATCCGGGTACTCGTCGTGAAGGTTGTGAACATCAATATTATCATACGGACTCAGTTCATTAATAAGAGCACGGTTGGCTCGAGACTGATCGAAGGACGGGTGAGTAACAATGACTAGAATTTTCATGGGAATCTTCCTCTCTCCATAAGATGGTGTCAGCGCTTGACTGCTCCATTATTCTTGAGGAAAGAATTCCTGTAAAGTACGCTGTTTTTTCATACTAAGTCGGGTTGAAAGTACCTTAGTTACCGAATTTTCATTAGTATGCTAAAGCGTACTAAGTACATTTTTTCAGTGTATTGGTTAACCGCCAAACGTTTGTTACAATACGATTATTCGCAAGAAAATATGAGTAATTGAGGGATCATCGATGGCCGAAGATATAAACAATTCTTATCTAACCAATGGAGTCATAGCAACTCTCCAAGTCATTGGAGGGAAGTGGAAGCCGATTATTTTATATATTTTGCTGACGGAAGGCACCAAACGATTCGGAGAGCTCAGACGGATGATTCCAGCCATTACCCAGGGGATGCTGACCAGCCAGCTTCGTGAGCTGGAACGGGATGGCATGGTCGTTCGGAGGGTGTATCAGGAGATTCCGCCTAAAGTGGAATATTTTATTTCCGAACATGGACAAACGCTCAGTACCGTTCTTAATGACATGTGCGGGTGGGGATTTTATCACATCGAGCAGAAAAAGAACAAGGAAAAGCAAGATCAACCATCCCATTAGTACACTGACCCTAGAATCGATACCCGTGTTGACTAATTAAGCTTCGTTAGAATTATCTGGTTTCTCACGATCACGCCTTTTCCTCTAGCCATGCTATAGGGATTTAGAATGCCTACCCTATATAGTAAACATATTAATTTAAAAAGTATATATTGACACTAGGTAATCTGTGCATTACATTTACAGTATACTTTTTATATGTTTATGTTTACTAAGTGGTCATGATGAGAATTGGCGAGGGTTGGAGGACAAACAGATGGCTTTATTGTTCAAAAATAGGGGCGTTATGCTGCTTCTGATGTTTAACTTGTTTTTGGTCTTCGCCGGTATCGGTCTGGTTATACCCGTAATCCCTAAATACATAACGATGTTGGACGTTAACGGAAGCATTGCAGGCTTGCTTGTCGCATCCTTTTCGTTCACACAATTGGTCTTCTCGCCGCTGGCAGGACGGCTGTCCGATTCCTTCGGACGCAAGCGCATCATTGTGGCTGGCATGCTGGTCTTCGCCTGTGCGGAGGTGATCTTCGGACTAGCTGATTCGGCCGTGCTGCTCTTTGTATCCCGGATGTTGGGGGGCATTAGCGGAGCGCTTATTATGCCTGCTATTATGGCCTATGCAGCGGATGTTACGACTGAGGAAGAGCGTGCCAAAGGGATGGGCTTCATCAATGCTTCGATCTCGACGGGCTATATCATTGCTCCTGGAATTGGAGGCTATATTGCGGAGTTCGGTATTCGGGTTCCGTTTTTTGCTGCTGGAGCTGCGGGCCTTGTCGCTGCAATTCTTACGACAGTTATATTGCCGGAATCGCTGCCTTCTATTGCGAAAGGTGATAACAATAACGAAAAGGCAGTGTCTCATTCTGCACCGAAAAGAAGTCTGCTTCAGCAGTTGCGCTTCTCTTATCGCGAACCGTATTTTATCAGCTTAATCATTGTGTTCGTCATGTCCTTTGGACTTGCGAATTATGAAGCGGTCTTTGGCCTGTTCGTTGACCACAAGTTCAGCTTCACACCGAAGGATATTGCCTTTATCTTCACCTTTGCTTCCATTGGGGGTGCGTTAATTCAACTGACCATTTTCGGCTGGCTCATGAACCGTCTGGGTGAGAAGATGATCATTACACTCTGCCTGCTCGCTGCAGGGGTGTTCGTCCTATTAACGTTATTAGTCCATCAATATTGGCTGATCTTTGCAGTTACCTTTGTTATATTTTTGGCTATTGATCTTTTACGCCCCGCCATCAGTACGCAAATGTCCATGGTCGCACAAGAACAGCAGGGGTATGTGGCAGGACTTAACTCCTCCTTTACCAGCCTTGGCAATATTATCGGACCGATAGCAGCTGGAATGCTATTTGATGTGAATTTGAACTTCCCATATGTCGTTGCTGGAATCATTCTGATTCTGTGCTTCGGGCTTAATATGTTCACCGGAGGCAAGCGCGTACAGCGTGCAAGTGCTTAAAGCGGAGCCTGTTCGAGAATTTGTAAAGCCAGCATGAGGCATCTTAACGCCTTTTCTGGCTTTTTCATATTGGAACGCATGACGCACTAGTACTATAAAAAGTTGGAACTATCCGTAGACAGCCTCATCGGAGATTATGGGATATATACCATATTCTACAGGAGGTGCACGGATGAACAACGTATACGTGACAAGCATGGGGAAGTTCCTGCCGGGAGAGCCGATCGGCAATGAAGAGATTGAAGATTACTTGGGCCGAATCAACGGCAAGAGCTCTAAATCCATGAGACGCATCCTTGAGCAAAATAAAATCCGTTATCGCCATTATGCCATCGATAAGGAGCAGCGCAGCTTATACAGCAACGCAGAGATGGCCGCTTTGGCCATTCGCGAAGCGCTGCATCGCAATCCGAACGCATCTGAGAACGACATCGACTTTCTTGCGGTGGGCACGACGCAAGGTGACCTGCTTGTTCCCGGCTTTGCGAGTATGGTCCATGCGGAGACGGGCCTGCCCGTTATGGAAATCGCAACTCATCACGGCGTATGCGCCAGCGGCATGCAGGCGATGAAGAATGCCTATCTGCAAGTGCTGTCTGGCGAGAGCCGCACCGCTATATCCTGCGCTAGCGAGTTTCCAAGCCGCGTATTCAAGCATACGCGATTCGAAGCACAGCAGGCTTACCGGGACAGCGCGGTGCCATTCGATACGGACTTTCTCCGCTTCATGCTATCTGACGGTGCTGGAGCGGCCATTTTGCAGAGCAGTCCTGCTCCGAGCGGCTTGTCGCTTCGTATCGAGTGGATCGACAACAAGTCCTATGCGAACAGCTATGACGTATGCATGTACGCAGGAAGCAACAAGGATAACAAGGAGCATGCCAGCTGGCAGGATTACCCGACTATACATGATGCGGCCGATGACGGCGCGGTAAATTTGAAGCAGGATATCCGGCTTGTGAATGAAATGCCGAAGGTAGGTGTAGACCGTTTCTTCGAGCTTGTGGAGGAGGGGGCGGTTGATCCGGCTTCGATCGATTGGATGGTATGCCATTATTCCTCGCACTTCTTCCGCGACGAAATATTCCGTCTGCTGAAGCTTGGCGGTTTAACGATCCCGGAGGAGAAATGGTTCACCAATCTGTACACGCGGGGCAATACAGGAGCGGCATCGATCTACATTATGCTGGAGGAGCTGCTTGGCAGCGGCAAGCTGTCGCCGGGTGAACACGTACTGTGCATGGTGCCGGAGAGCGGGCGATTCCAGACCTCATATATGCTGCTGACAGTTGTTGGCTCTAAGGAAGAGGTGCGGAAGTCAGCTTTCGAGGAGCGGGCGCCAGAAGCACCGTATTTGAAATATGATAGCGCGAATGATGTGCAAGCTCAGCTCGTCCGCCAGCTTGTGCGCGTATGGATAGACTTTGAGCAGAAGCTGGCTCGCGTTCCCATTATTCATAAGCTGTACCACGGAAAATTCACACTGAACGATTATAAGTCATTGATGGAAAATATCCGCCAGCAAGTTATCGACGGCTCGCAATGGATCGCGCGTGCAGCGTCCTACATTCCGATTGAGCATATCGATCTGCGATCGACGTTCATTGCCCATGCGCGCGACGAGCATCGTGATTTTCAAATTTTAGAGCGTAATTACGCAGCAGTAGGGGGAGATCTGGCGGCCATTCAGGCAGGAGAGAAAAATATCGGCAGCGAAGCGCTGTCCGCTTATCTGTTCCAGCGTGCGAGCCGCGATAATCCCGTTGATCTCATCGGTGCCATGTGGATTATCGAGGGACTTGGCTGCCGGATGGCCCGTTATTGGGGAGAAATGATTCGCGATCAGCTTGGGCTGGACGACGAACAGGTCTCGTTCTTGCTCTACCATAGCGATTCCGACGAGCTGCATTTCGAGCGGCTGGAGACAGTTGTGCAGCATCCGCTGCTAACGGCAGACATCGCTGCCCGCATCGTCAAGACGGCCAAGACGACGGCGCGATTGTATTTACTGCAATTAGAGGAGCTGAATAACGTATGAGTGAGTCGGACTATTTTCGCAATATGACGCATGACCGGGATGACCCGAACCCTTTTCTTGCGATCTATCTCGATCAGAGCATTCCGTTCAATGAGGAAGCAAAGGCCGCCTACTTAAAGGATTGCTCGAGCCGATCACGGCAGTTTCTGCTTCCGCTGCTTCGTCCGTTTGCCCGTCTCCTGATCGTTTTGCTGCAAATTTACAAGATCATCGTGCCGAAGGCACTCACGTCTTCCCGGGTGCTGCACCGCGTGTTGCATTGGGGTATGAAAACGTTCGTTAGTCCGAGCGCCAACTATATGATTCTGCGTCACTTCTATCTCGGATCGGAGGTACTGCAGTTCATTCGCGACAATGTACCCGGCACAAATATAACGATGAACCCGCTTAAACCAACGAATCTGGAACCGGTGAAGGACGATTTATTCCTTATCCATGATCTAAACCTGTACAACTTCGTCATCAACTTGAATAAGGAGCTGCTGGATAAAGGGATCGAGGTAACCAAGCAGGAACATCTGAACTTCTCTGCCATTACTTCAACGCCACTGCCCATTGAGCCGATGCCGAAGCGCTGGACGAACTTCATGGATCTCACGACGGCAATTGAGTGCTTCACGCCAGTGTACCAGTTGTTCCTGACCGACAATGATTTCTGGAGGGCTACCAATTCCTTGCAATTGGACGAAACGATTGGCATTCTCGCTTCGAAAATTATCGGCAGCAACGATCGGCTTGCGCTCATTAACAACAAGCATCCGATGGTACCGCTGTCGACGTTGAGAGCCGGATTTCGATTAGTGCTGCACGGACTTGCGACAGAGCAGCTGCACGCGCTGCTCGTTGAGCTTAAGCAGAAGCAGGAGCTTTCTGCCTTATGACTCGACACCGCTTGAGCTAACGTAGCTCTAGCGGTGTTTTTTTCTCGAATAGATGATAGTGTTCAAAGATTTCATTTGGTAAAATATACATATATTGAAAACTATTCAACGATCAATGGTGAGGAGAATGAGTATTGCTTACGTCGCTTGAACACATGCAAATTCCGGTACGTCAGATGGATCGGGCTATCTTATGGTACACAGAGATGCTAGGGTTTCAGCTAAACAGCCGTGAGGGGGACCGCATCGCGTTTCTTGCTTTGCCGGAGGGACCTATCCTGATGCTATGGCAAACGCATGATGAAGCTTCATATGCGCATTATACGGTGGATGGAGCAGACTTCCCGGTTTTGTTATTTCGTACATCAAAGATTCATGAGCTTCATGATAAACTGGCAGCGCGCAATACCCGGATTCAAGTCTATCAGAATGACGGATTTGCCTGGGTACTCAAATTTTATGATACAGAAGGGAATTTATGGGGTGCTCTTCAGTTTAATTCCTCTTCGCAATAGTAATGTATTCTAAATTCTAAATCATATTGCAAGGAGAGAGGTTCATGAATAACAATCTGATCGAGATCGTGACTCTTCAGACGAAGCATTTTATTGGAGTTCCCGTGACTAATGTTTTTAAAAGATTCGACCAGGGAATCATTAACGAAGCAAATCAATTATTTCTTGAAAGAAAGAGCGAGATTAAAGGGATTGTGAATGAGCAGCAGTATGTATGCCCCCATTTTGCGAACGAAGTACTCTTTACCTATATCTACTGTATGGAAGTGGCGAGTATTGAGGATGTTCCGAAAGGCATGATCGGCTTCACTGTAGACAGCCAATCTTATGCCACGGTAAGGTCGGCAGATCAGGATCCTTATGTGTTAATAAAAGCTTTTTTGAAAGAAAATCATCTGGATCATAATCCAGTGGCGCTTGCGCTGGAAGTATTCCGATTCGGAGAAGAACAGCATTTAAATAACGCTGATATTTTTGTGCCGATACGAGCTAAAACGGACCTTCACACTACTTGAAGCAGTGTGAAGGTTCAAAACTTAACTTATAAATGAGATCCGCCGCTTGCATCAATTAATTGGCCGGTAATCCAGCGGCTGTCTGATGAAGCAAGAAAAGCGGCAATGTCGGCAATATCTTGGGGCTCTCCCCATCTGTTGAAGGTCGAGAGGGCGGCAGCATATTTTTGTCCATTGGGGTCTTGAAGTGTGCCGGCATTCATCTCTGTGTTAATAATGCCAGGCTGAATCGCATTGACCGTAATATTCCGGCTCCCTAGTTGTTGAGCTAAGGCCAGGGTAAACGTATCGATAGCACCTTTGGACATGCTGTACGTAAAAACACTAGGGGAAGCTGCGCGTGTAACAAACGATGAAATATTAATAATACGCCCCTCATCTTTGAGACGCGATAAAGCTTGTTGAGTAACAAAAAACGGCGCTTTTACATTCAAGTTCATGACTTCATCAAAACTTCGCTCGGTTGCTTCCTCCATGGTTAGAATTTGGCCGATTCCAGCGTTATTCACAAGGATATCAAAACGATTATCGCCCGTACGCTCCCGTAGAGCTTCATCGAAAGCTGCATATAAATCATGAATGCCGTTGAGGGTATTGAAGCTGGCGCCAAGCGTGAAAGCAGTACCCCCGCTTTGCTCAATTTCACGAACAACTTCAGCAGCCTCATCCTGTCTTTTTCCATAGTGTACGGCAACAACTGCACCTTCTTGAGCTAGACGCAATGCGATACCGCGGCCGATTCCCCGGCTTGCACCCGTTACTAGAGCGATTTTACCTATCAATTTTTGCATATTTTCATCTCCTCGGTTTGATTTCATTGCTACTATATCATCAGCCGATATTTGAAATGTTGCTCTCTCATTCCGGGCAGGACGGGGCATCTGTTTGGTATGCTAGTACTATCTCTGAGGTGGAAGCATGGCTTCAAAACGTAGAAGTATAAGGCCTTCCTCACATCAAGGGATGCTCTAATAGACAAAATAGGAGGGTTTAACATATGAAAAAATATCTTGTGTTTGGTGCAAGTAAAGGCTTGGGAGATGCATTCGTCAGAGGAGTGCCCGAGCAGGGCGATAAGGTCTGGGTCGTATCCCGCAGCAAGCCTGATAGCTTGGATTTAAGTGATGGTATACAACGAATATGGATACAGGCAGACTTGTCTGAGCTTGATTCCGCTAAAATTGTTGCAGATCAATTGCGTGACGAGACACTGGACGTTCTCATATACAATGTTGGTATTTGGGAAAAAGAGGGCTTTGAGGATCACTATACGTTTGATAAGGACGAGCCCGCTGATATAAGCCATCTTATTCATGTGAATGTCACTTCGACCATTTTATGCGTGCAGGCGTTATTACCCTCTCTGCGTAAATCGGCAGCCGGAAAAATCATTCTTATTGGCTCGACTGCTGGTTTGAATAATGCAAATAGTACGCAAGTCGCTTTTGTTGCATCCAAATTTGCAATTCGGGGAATTACTGAGGCTTTAAGGGAGCATACGAGAGATGACGGCATCGCCGTTACTTGTATTAATCCTGGTGAATTGGCAGCCGAAATTCCTTATGAGGAGGGAAGTGAACGTGCACTTTCTGCTTATAATGGGACACGCATTCCACTTCAGGACATTGTTGCTCTGGTAAAATGTGTCGTCAGCTTATCCAAAGCGGCTTGCGTAAAAGAGATTAATATCCCGGCACTAACGGATAGGAACACTTAGACGAACTAACAAGTTAGGAGAAACACAATGATTATTAGAGAAGCACGTAAACAAGACTACCCGGAGCTAAGAAAGATATACCTTGAATCACGTCAGCAGAACTTTCACTGGGTAAATAGAAGTGAGATGGCGTCGGAGGATTTTGATCGCGATACAGTTGAGGAACAAATTATTGTAGCAGAGGACAATTCCCGTATTGTTGGTTTCTCCTCTCTCTACTTGCCGGAAAACTTCATTCATAATTTATTCGTACACCCTAGCTATACCAGCAAGGGAGTGGGGGGCAAGCTACTCCATCATGCACTCGAAACCATGAACAAGCCTATAAGGCTCAAATGTATATCAGAAAACGATAGAGCCTTGAAATTCTACGATAATAACGGCGGTAAAAAAGTCGTGGAAGAAGGCAATCCCGGAGAGAAGTATTGGGTAGTCGTATTCGAATAACGCCGATCAGGAGGTACATATGATAGAGCCGGGCATATATGTAAGAGGGGCAACTATAGATGATGTACATGATCTTGTTGCCCTCAATACGGAATTCAATGGAGCAGGCACATAAGACATATAAGCGTTCCAACTATATAAAGAAAGACGATATCACCTTTTAAAAAAAGCTATGGGCTGACGGGAACCTCATTCAGCTTCTTATGGTCTCGTTGAACGAGGAAGACAATCAGGCACAAGCTGGCCGCGATAACGCTGAAGCTGGTCCACTGTCCGGCTGTCCAATGGAAGGCATAGCGCGGCGAATCTCCCCGCAGCCATTCCAGGTTGAACCGGCCGAAGGAATACATGATGTTGTAGATCAGGAATAAGACGCCACTTGGCCATTTCTTGTTTCTCAACAGAATGAGGATGACGAATACGATCAAATCCCACTGTCCTTCCCATACTTCGGCGGGCCACAATGGCTGTGAGCCATAAACGTCATGAGCCATGGAGCCCTCAGGATAGACTAAGCCGAAGCCTAATCCAGTAGGCGAGCCATACGCATCCCCGTTAAGGAAGCAAGCAATTCTGCCAATCGACTGGCCTAGAACAATTGCCGGTGCGAGAAGATCCGCCAGCTTCCAGAATGACAAACGATGCTTCCTTGTGTAAAAGAGTGCGGCTGCGAAGCCCCCGATCAATGCACCTTGAATCGCAATGCCGCCTTGCCCAATATACAGAATTTCTATCGGATGCTCCGAATAATATCCCCATTGAAAAAAGAAAACATGCCAGATACGCGCACATAAAATCGCGCCTGCAATAACATAGGGCAACATATTCCCTATATGCTCCTTATAGAGTGTTCCTTCTGCCAAATAACGGGCAACCCCTAACGCCAGCAATACAGCCAAAGCCACAACAACTCCATAGGAATGGACTTCATAATTCCCAATCGTAAATAAAACAACTCTCATTCGAACAACCTCCAGATTAACTAATGAACTACAATGTGTAGTATAATCGTGTAAAAAAAGGGGGTTATGTATCCCCGCCTAACATAAACAACAGCAGCAACGAAAGAGATGCCAGCAGCGGCCGAAGCAATGCTATCTTTACCTTAACAGTCTGATGCGGCTCTAGTACTTGAATCATCCGATAATGCAGCGCCGATGCGGCAAAATGAACGGCTGCGGCAGGCTGCGTCTTTCCTAACTTTGCAAGCTTCAGAAGAACGCTGGCTAAGGGCAGCTCTGTCCCCATTTGACGAATTGCAAAGCGGTCGGCGAGCAGTTCTGTCCAAGTCTCGTAGTAACGGAATATCGGCATCATAATCGGCCAATAGCCGAAAGCGTCCGTCAGCAAGGTCATCATGAACGTTTTTAGTGTATCGCGATTGCGGCAATGGAACTGTTCATGAAGAAGAATTGCTTTCACTTCATTGTCGCTAAACAAGTGGAGAACCTGAGTAGAGATCACGATTCTCGGTTTAAACAGTCCGATTGCCAGTGCAAGGAACGTATCATCTTGCACAACAATGATCTTCGTCCCGAAGCTCTGGTATTTATAGTTGAGTTGTTTTGTTAGTTTATGGTGCTGATTAGAGGTGAATCGTTTGTACCATTTTCTAGATAAATAGAGCTGCGCAGTGATTCGCCAGATTGCTCGGATGAGCGTGTAGCCGATTACGAGATCGAATACGATATAAATCAACAGATTAGCTCCTAGTTGCGAGCCATCTATTTGACGGGTGGCGAAAAAAACCATTTGCGCACTGAATAAACCAAGGAAGACAGCCAATAATACACGAATCCATCTCAGCTTAACGGGAGGACTCATTCTTTTTTCCCCGTTTGATTTCATTTAGTTTCTGTTCCAGCTTCGTAATCGTCTCCTGATCGACATCATCAAGCGCATCAATCATGTGGCTTACGACCAAACTGCCAAACTCTTGGATAAGTCCTTGCGATACGGCTTTCGTCTGCTCCGAAAGAAACTGTTCCCTTGATTGCAGAGTGCTGAATTGTGCAGCCTGGGTTCTGCCTGTTCCCGTCATTACTTTTGTAAGATGACCTTTGCTTTCTAAACGGTTCATCACTGTCATGACCGTGTTGATAGAAATCGGACTTTCCTGATTAAGAATCGATTGAACCTCCTTAATCTTCATGCCGTCGGAAGACCAGAGAATGTCCATAATTTTAGCTTCGAGCGGGCCGAAAAAACGGTTTAATCCTTCTCCGCTTACATTCAGCTTTTTTATTCTCATATGATCACATCCCATCATACTACGTATTGTAGTGTGGAAGCCCTTGGTTGTCAATCATGCTTTTGAGGTTAGCTATAAGCAGCGCGCGGGCAATAGAAATCTGCTGCTTCTCACTGTAGCAGGTTGAGGTTGCATCATCTCAGCCTGCCACAGTCTTTTTTACAATGAGGGATATTATACTAATTCAGATGGCAAGTGAAGCTCAGAACCGTTAGCGGCTTGCTTGAGTATCGTTATTAAGTTTTGATTCGGACGGATGTATATAGTCGGGTAGTCGATATCTCCGCAGTGACTTCTAATGGGAAAGGCCAACTGCTCTTTATCGATAGAGAACTGGGCGTTTATCCCTGCTTTATTGCCTCGGGCATCTAAGCGTATCCATTTGTTTAATGTGTTCAAATAGATGGCATTTAGCCCATGGAGAGCATGGCCTGCCTCTGGTGTATCTCCGTAGGCAAGCTTTTGGTAGCAAAATCCCGCAGGTATGCCTTTATTTCTTAATAGAGCCCCTAACAGTATCGATTTTGCATAACATAATCCTTCATTGTGCTGGAGGATATCAGATGCCTTGTAAGTGACTCGAGAGCTTCCAATATCGGCAGAGTGGAAGACTTGATCGCGGACAAATTCGAAAGCGGCCTGTACAAATTCAATTTCACTCCGGGCGTTGTTACTCAGTTCAGCTGCCTTTTCTACAATTGAATGATGAGAGTGATCGACTTCTTCCGTCTCTATTAAATAGTCATTCATATTGCTCGATTCAACGATTAATTGCATAGCTGTATTTCCTCCGTTTAAATTCGTAATACTCCATCTCGTTGTAATTTCTAACTCAGAAAGCAACTTGGCAGTTCCTTCCCGGTTACACCGATTAGCCGTGTTACGACTATTATATCAAACTGCAATTTACATGTCGTTTATTCTAGGATAGTGGCTGCTTGCACGATAAAGCCCCTCTTAAATTCGTACAAAGTAACAAGGTTTTGGCGAAATCGGACTATTTTTATCCGAAAAATCTATTGTTTGAGCCATTCCCTCCTCCTATAATGAATGTAATTGAGAATTATTATCATACAGATGGAGGGTCAACAATGATGCAAGCACACAGAATGAAATATGTTTGGATGGGAGTTGCTCTTGTGCTTATGGCGGCTGTGATCAGCGCCTGTGGTGGAGCAACTAATAGCGAGAAGAAAGAGAAAACCCATGTTGTCAGCACGGTGAACGGTGATGTGGAAATTCCGTCAGAACCTAAGCGGATCGTCGCTTTGTATTATCATAATATTTTGCTCGCTTTCGATATGAAGCCGGTTGGAGCAAATTTGACCTGGTGGGGAGGCAGCCCGTTTCTGAAGGACTTTGAATCGGAAGGAATCGTAGACGTAGGCGGCCCGCCGTCTCCGGAAGCGGTAGCCGCACTGGACCCGGATCTAATCATTATGAATAGCAACAACGCGGACGATTATGAGCAATATGCCAAAATCGCGCCATCTGTACTAATTCCTTACGATCCAGCGAACAGCGTCTATGACGATTCGAAGCTGCTTGGCGAGGTGCTAGGCAAGCCGGAGGCAGGAGAGAAACTGCTCAAGCAATTTGAGGAAAAGGCTAAAGCGGCAAGAGAGAAGCTCACCGGAAAAATAGATGAGAACGCGAAGGTGGCCATTATCCGGATCGATGCAAAAGGCGGCCAATTCTCTATCTTCGGCTATAACTACGGTCGAGGCGGCTGGTCGGTTTATAAAGGCCTCAATCTGAAGATGCCGGCTAAAATTGAGAAGGAGCTTAACGATCAGAACGCGCAAATCGTTCAGAAGCTGTCGATTGAGCTGCTTCCAGAATATTTGGCTGATGCCGACTATGTTCTGGTATCCAACGAGGGTGAAGGCATAGACAGCCTTGCAAACCGCGACATTTGGAAGACGATTCCCGCTGTCAAAAACAATAAAGCAATCGAGCTTGACGGCAAACAATACTTTTATTTCGACCCGATATCGATTGAAGCTCAGCTCGATTTGATTACCGAATTGTTGCTTAAACATTCGTAACAGCTTTCTTCCTAGCCAGTCAGAAAAGGCACCGTAGCTCCGCATGTCAAGCGGACTGGGGTGTCTTTTGCATTTTCCCCCGGATTCGTAGTTGCTAGAACATGCCCTTCTAGTTAAAATAAAACCTATCATAACTATGATAACTGTTCTCAATTACTTGCATCAAGGAGCTGATTCTTCATGAATGACATGGGATTGCCTTTTCAGTCTTGTTTGTTCACATTTGCGGAGATGGACTACATTCAGTATCAAGCTGAAAGCATACCGTTGAAGATGTTTATGCATCATTATACGTTGATCGCTATCGTGCAAGGAAAGGGAACAGGGGGGATTGACGGCAAGCGCTGCAGGTTCGTTAAAGGCAATTGCTTTATAGCTTCGCCCGGCGTTTTAGTAGAGACGGATGGCGCTGAGGCGGAAGGGCTTGCGTTTTACCGGCTGTCATTCCTTGTAGAACAGATAGCAAGCGCAGAGGGGCATCCTGCTGCTAAGGGGTTATTCGAGGAAGTGATTCTGCAGGGAGGCAAGCTGAGTGTTCAACCGTTCGGTCAGTGGTCAGCCATGCTGGACGAGCTGCATTTGCATCGGGAGCATACAGCAGGATTAGAGGGTTATCGGCAGCATATTCGTCTGCAGGAGCTGCTCTACTATTTGTGCGAGCGGAACATGCAGCATGCCAGACACGACCCTCGAAGTGCGGTCAGCCGGACCATTGACGAGCTGCATGCCGATATCACAAAGATCGTAACCGTTAAGCAGTTGGCGGAGAAAGCGAATATTGGCATTAGACAATACAGCTATCTATTTAAAGAACAGACCGGTCAGAGCCCGGTGGATTATATAACGGAGCTGCGTATGAACGAGGCGAAGAAGCAACTGCTCGTATCTAACGATCAGTTGAACATCATTGCCCGTAATGCCGGTTTTCAGGATGTTTATTATTTCAGCAAACGCTTCAAACAGGTGGTCGGAATGTCACCCAAGCATTTTGTAACGAAGCGGCGGCGCGAGCTGAAGGTTGTTGCTCTGTATTATGCCGGCATTCTGATGTCGATGGGAGTTAAGCCGGTAGGGGCGAATTTGACTTGGTGGGGAGGCAGCGACTTTCTAAAGGATCAGGAGAAGGAAGTTGTCGATGTGGGAGCTCCGCCATCCTTGGAGATGATCGCGGAGCTCCAGCCCGATCTGATTCTGATGAACGATCAACATCTGCAGCATTATGATCAATTTTCGAAAATAGCGCCATCGGTCGTCATTCCCTACGACGGCAAACGAAATGTGTACGAGGATATTCGTCTGGTAGGCAGCTTGATCGACAATACTCAGGCAGCGGAGCAATTTATTGCCCGCTATGAACGGAGTGCGGCGGCTTCACGGGCTAAAATCGCAGCGGCAGGCATTGCTCAAGGCAATCAGACTGCAACGATTATTCGGGTCGAAGGAGGCGGAAGCCGATTCTCCGTGTTCGGCGACAATTATGGACGCAGCGGTTGGGCGATATATCGGGGACTAGGGCTTAAAGCGCCCGCTAAAGTGCGTCAGTTAATCGATAGCGGGGTGCAAATCTTGCAAAATATGCCGATTGCGATACTGCCCGACTATGCGGAAACAACCGATTATTTGTTTGTCATTAATGAAGGCGAAGGAATCGAATGTATCACGAACAGAGACATTTGGAACCGGCTCAGGGCAGTGAATAACAATAGCGTCTTTGAGCTGAATAAGGAACGTTTCTCTTATTTTGACCCGGTATCGCTTGAAGCTCAGCTTGAGCTGATTACGAATCTGCTGCTGGAGCGACGAGATTCCGTATAAGGAAAAAGGAATTGCGGAGTGAAATGGCAAAGGCATAAATGCACCATTTCAAGCGGACAAGCTTGGACGGTGTATTTTTTTATACCGTTAAATGATGATTCGTGGAATATCCGTCCAGCGTTTGTCTACAAGCTAATAATGACTAAGAGAGTTTATAAATACCTCACTATAAAAGCGCTTTCATTTGCTGTACACTATTGTTGCATTGCTTATTTACAATTTTTACATATTGGCTGTCGAGGGGGTGAAAATTGACGTATAGATGCTTTTTGTGTCTGTATCGAGGCAGGCTTACTGTAATGGTCATACCGGGATCGCATTCCGGATACTAGTAATGGGGAGGTAACACTAATGAAAAAAAAGGTTATGAATCTGTTTTTGTCAGGAGTTATGCTGCTGTCTATTTTAGTCGGATTCAGGTTCTCTTCATCAGCTGCTGATCCCGTCATCAAGTCTGGCAATCCTATTTTCACAAGTATTTTTACCGCTGATCCCTCTGCGCATGTGTGGAATGACGGACGTATTTATGTGTATGCGTCGCATGATATCTTCCCTTCCAGGGGCAGCGATTTAATGGATAAATACCATGTTTTCTCGTCGGATAATATGGTTGATTGGGTGGACGAGGGTCAAATTCTCAGTGCTGCCGACGTGTCTTGGGGACGTCCTGAGGGCGGCTTTATGTGGGCTCCTGATGCTGCATACAAGGACGGAACCTACTACCTCTATTTCCCTCATCCGAGCGGAACAGATTGGAATAACACTTGGAAAATCGGGGTGGCGACAAGCAGCAAGCCGGCCTCGGATTTCACAGTTCAAGGCTATATAAACGGCTTGCCGGGCAATAGCTTTATTGATCCTGCTGTATTCAAGGATGACGATGGAAGCTACTATCTCTACGGCGGCGGAGGCGGCAACAGCTATGGAGCCAAGCTTGCCAGCAATATGATGTCGCTGGACGGACCGCTCCAACAGTTCACTGGGCTGACAGATTTCCATGAGGCCAGCTGGGTGTTTAAACGGAACGGCATCTATTACTTGATGTATTCCGACAATAATCCTAGCGGCAATCAGATGCGCTACGCAACGAGCAGCAATCCTCTTGGTCCTTGGACGAACCGGGGTGTCATTCTGGATCCTGTCAAAAATAGCGGAACGTCGCATGGTTCTATCGTAGAGTACAAGGGCAACTGGTATATGTTCTACCATAACGCCGAAATTTCCTCGAACGGTACACTGCGTTCCGTTTGTGTAGACCAGTTGTATTTCAATGCAGACGGTACGATTAAGAAAGTTGTTCAGACGACGGATGGCGTTCCAGCAGTAGGGCCGCGCTCCCGGGCTACAGAAACAAAGTATTATGACTTGGTGAACGAGAACTATTCACAATATACTCAGAAGACAGATTACGCTATGACTGCAAGCAACGTAACATTTGGCGGAGGAGCAACAAGACCGGGCAACAATATTGAGAATATGCATACCTCAGGCTCCTATATCCAATTGAGCGGAATCAATGGCGGTTCAGGCGGAAAAGCGCTTCTGACCGTAAATTACGCTTCCGGCGACGCTGGAACAGCCTTTAAAGTGAATGCCAGCGGTGACACGGCTGGGGACGGTTATTTCCTTGCCTTGCCTGGTACCGGAGGCTGGGGGAATTACACCGGCAAGACCAGCCGCCTTATTGATCTGAACGCAGGCACGGCTAACACCATTAAGCTTAGCGGCGGTATGGGCGGAGCCAACGTATCCGGCGTCAGCGTATCGCTAATCCCTTCACAGCCTCCTCAGGGAACGGAATATCCGATGAGTGGCAGCAATGTTACTTTCGGAGGGGGAGCGACCCGTTCGGGCGGAAATATTGAGAATTTGCACATTGCGGGCTCTTACTTCCAACTGACGGGAGTTAACGGAGGCACAGGAGGTCAGGCCAGTGTAACTTTGGTCTATGCTTCCGCAGATACTTCAACTACGTTTAAGATTAATACGAGCGGCGACACGACGGGGAACGGTTACTCGGTCACGCTGCCTGGTACAGGCGGCTGGGGCGCGTACACCGGCCAAGTCACTCGTTTGGTTAACCTGAATGCGGGGGCGAACAACACGATAAAAGTAAATGGCGGTCTCGGAGGAGCCAACGTATCCCGCGTTATTGTAACGTTGAACCAGTAGAAGATGGAAGCATAATTGGGGCAGTGGCAGGTTGCTGATGAGCAGTCTGCCACTGCTTTTTTAGTTGAGTAACAACCCACTCCACGCGCGTCTTCCGCCCACAGCGGAACCAAAATGTAAAAGTACATCTTGATGAGCCTCAAATCGGTCAAAAAGGCCATCAAAATGTAAAAGTACATTTGAAATCACTCCATTTCATCGAATTGGGGCTTTTTAGGCCAATCCACCTGCACTTTTGCATTTTGATGCGATAAATCGTCGATAAATCTGCTAACAACCTGCACTTTTACAATTTGACGCTTAGAGAGTTACTCTAGTAAGCTCTGTTGAATTACTATCAGCGATCAGGAAAGTACGGATGCAATAAACAATTAGAATATATCTCTATCGTGTAGCTAACTAGATTGACAGTATGCTATACCAAATATATAATACTCATAATACATAGTGAATAAGTTGGTTATTTGAAAATTCATACATGCAAAGGGGATTATACAATGGCTGCTGTTAACACTTTCAAAGCAACTGCGCATTTACAGGATGGCGTTAAAGTAAAAACGAATGTTAGACAATTCGAGCTGATCATCGATGAGCCTGCAAGTCTGGGAGGAACAGATACGGGAATGAATCCCGTAGAAGCTCTGCTTGCATCGCTAGGAGCATGCCAGGCGATTGTTGCTAGAGTATATGCGCCTAAGTTCGGTGTCAAACTGAACGATTTCCGTGTAGAGGTTGAAGGGGAGTTGGATCTGGATGGGTTTTTCGACAAAGCCCCAGTCCGTCCAGGCTATTCTGATATCCGGTATACATTCCACATTAAGACGGATTCTCCGAAAGAGAAGGTTGAAGAATTCGTACAGTTTCTGGAAAGCAAATGCCCAGTCGGGGACACGCTTGCAAACCCGGTGAATTTGAAGTTGGCGGGTATCATTATCGAGAACTAAGCCGTGCTGAACGCACGTTTGAGGGCTGTAGCAGCTTGCCAATGGGCAAGCCGTTACAGTCCTTTTTGTGTTATTCTTTCCACATATAGAGCAAAAAAGATCAAGAACATCTGTTTGTATC
The DNA here is from genome assembly GCF_014641555.1 of Paenibacillus radicis (ex Gao et al. 2016). GTDB lineage: Bacteria > Bacillota > Bacilli > Paenibacillales > Paenibacillaceae > Pristimantibacillus > Pristimantibacillus radicis. The sequence continues at coordinate 103,899 of NZ_BMHY01000003.1, read as the reverse complement.
GATCTACAATGGAATAGAAGAGAGGAGGTCAACGGTTGCCAACATATGAGAGTATCATTCAGCATGTGGTGGATGAGATCGAGGTCAGATTGGGAGAGGATTTGAAATTTACCGATCTGGCGAAGCTCTCGAGCTTCTCGGATTTTCATTTTCACCGAGTCTTTCAGTCCATAGCAGGCTTGCCCGTAATGGAATATGTTCGCAAACGCAGGCTGGTTCATGCCGCTTACAGCGTTGCCCATACGGATGAAAAACTGCTCGATATCGCTCTAAACTATGGCTTTGGCACGCCGGAAACCTTTATTCGTGCTTTTCGCAAAATGTATGGAATAACGCCTAGTGAATATAGAAAGCGCGGCTTTCGCCCGCCTGTCTATGCCAAGGTGAATGTGCTCGAGCGGAGATTTAATCCCTATTTAGGAGGAATTCGAATGAATTATGAAATCGTAACGAAACCAAGCTTTACTGTGATCGGTTATTCGATCCGTACCCGGAATGCAGACGGCCAGAACACTCGGGACATTCCAGCTTTCTGGAGCCGTTACATGCAGGAGGGGCTGGGCAAGCGCTTGTATGAACAAGCCAGCTCAAATGCAGAGTATGGCATTTGCGATGATTTTGATATGGAGTCAGGAGAATTCAGCTATATTATCGGTGTCCAAGCGAAAGAGGGAGCGGAAGCGCCTGAAGGTACAGTTACCCGCCACTATCCGGAGCAGACGTATGCCGTATTCACGACGCCTCAGGCGGATTCCGATCATTTTACCGATTCGATTCAGAATACTTGGACGGCTATATTTAGCGAATGGTTTCCTCACTCCAGCTATGAACATGCGGGTGCGGCGGAGTTTGAGTATTATGACGAGCGATGCTGGCGCGATCGCAATACGCTGCTGGAAATGGATATTTATATTCCGGTGAAGCGTAAAGAAGAAGCTTAATATCCGATTGTGTTAGATCGAGGGCGATGACAGGCTGCTGTGAAGCGGACTGGCAACGCCCTTTATTCTTTTCGTGGTAATATTGAAAGAGTTATGGAATGCGTCATAGGGAAGGGTGAGCAGAATAGAACGACAACAAGACGGGCGGCAGTGGATTGCGCAATGGCATTCCACGCAACCATTAGAAGATAAATGGATGGCCGCAGGTGAAGTTCTTTATCTTCCTTGTCCGGCCTTCATTCTCATTACAGACGGTCAAGCGGTGTGGAACATCAACGGACAACCTATACATGTAGCCTTCGGCCAGTTATTCGCTGTTGAAGCAAATTCAGTGATCGAGGTTATCGAGAGTGGCAATTTGGATTTGGCAGGCTGGCAGATTCAATTTCATACCTATGTCTTAAACAATAATGAAACAGAAGATAAGAATTTCGAATGGCATGTTCCAGCGGGAGATACTTTTCAGCAGGTGCAATTAACAGGCGGTTTTTTGACGGGAATTAACGATTTTTTGCACGAGGAGCAGCCCGGTCAGACTATTGGGATGCTGGTTGATCGTCAGTATTTTTTATATGGATTACTCAGAAGCCTGTACCAACAACAGCCTGATGACCGGCAGACGACCAAAAAAGGAATTTTACGCTCCATTGCCTATATGCAAGAGCATTATGATGAGGTAATCACACGGGAGCAGCTTGCACAACTTGCAGGTATCAGCCCGTGGCATTACTCCCGCAAGTTTAGCGAATGGTGCGGCAAGCGTCCTTCAGATTATTTGGCAAATTACAGAATCTATCGCGCACAGGAAGAACTCTTGCTAACCTCAGCGAAATCGCAGGATATTGCCAGAAAAACAGGCTTTGAGGATGTTCATTATTTTAGCCGCCGTTTTAAACATTTTACAGGTGTGTCGCCAAAAAAATATGCCCAAACGCTGCAGCAGCGTAAGATTGTATCGTTATCGCCGATTTGTGCCGAAGTGCTAATAGCATTAGGCATCGTCCCTTATGCTGTAATGGTAACTCCGCTGCTGTTATCCGAGCATCACCGTGACTTGTTCGACAAGCATCGAGTGAAGCTTCTTGAAGCGCAACAGTATGTTATTCCTGTCGAGCTTATTGAGCAAGCGGAGCCTGCGCTCATTGTCGGACATTTTTTAACGGAAGACATGAAGAAGAGATTGCGTACAATCGGACCGATTCTAACAGGGCTTACACTTGATATCGATTCGCTGCTTACTCGATTTGCTGAGTTATTTGATAAAAGAGCCGAAGCACAAAGCTATCAACTACGAATGACAAATGAAATGAACGCAGCGCAGCAACGGTTAAAGGCTGTAATTGAAGCTAAGGCTCCCGTAATGGTACTGCGCGTGGAGCCCTTCGGCTACCGGTATTTGGGAGGGAACTCCAGCGGTGTGTCTCAATTGCTGTATCACAAGCTGGGACTGGCGATCCCTCCTTCTTTAAAGGCGGGCAAGGCTTGGTTCAATCCTTGCTCATTGGATCAGCTTGCTGCTGTCGATCCGGAGTATCTGTTCGTGGAGAAACGCGTCATGGAAAACTTCAGCACGGAAGAAAATATGCAGAAGCTGCTGGAGAGCAACTGCTGGGCAAACCTAAGAGCGGTCAGGAACGATCAGGTTTTCTACGTCGATACCCGAATTTGGGTAGATGGCTGCGGAATTGCCGGGCAGACCCTTATTATCGATCAAATTGTGTCCGGCCTGACGAAGGCTCCGAAGGAAGCGCACAATAATCCAATAGAATAGGCACGATTTGCTATGGAAGGACATCTCCTTATTTGATAATCTTTGATAGTGATTATTATTATCAATAAGAGGAGAGAATACCTGATGATCAAACGATTCACACTGCTGCTGGGGGCAGCATTGATCTTTTGTATTGCTGCTGCTTGCTCCAACACACCCGTGAAGCAAGAGCAAAAGCAAGAGCAAGAGGAAACACCTGCAGCAAACCAAAGTGAAACTAGAGTTATGAAGGATATGTTCGGAGGTGTAACGATTCCTGTCAAACCGAAAAATCTGCTCGTATCAAGCTCGAACTATGCCGAGTATTTAATCGAAATGGGGGTAGCCCCGCAGTATGCCCTTGTTGTTCCTGAAATTGAGCCGGACTACCGCAAGCCCTACTTGGAAAAGAACGGCGTTGAATTAATTACAACTCAGCAATATGACTTCAACTATGAGAAATTGCTCAGCCTGTCGCCGGATCTGATTATCGTTCCTGGTCAAGGAATGGAGAAAAACGTCTATGACGAGTTGTCGAAAATTGCGCCTACCGTCGCTTTGGACGCGAACAGCGGCATGCATATAGCGATGTCCAAATTAGCGGAGCTATTCGATAAGAAAGCAGAATCGGATAAGGTGCTGGCTGAATTTGATAAGAAGGCAGCAGAGGCCAAAGAAAAGATTCATCAAGCTATCGGTGATAAAACGGTGCTTGTATTACGAGTCGAGCCAAGGCGTTATCGTTATCTGGGACCGAAATCCGAGGATGATGTCAGCAAATTTTTCTATGAAACACTGGGGCTAAAAAGTCCTGAGCTTATAAAAGATTCAACGGAATGGTTCACACCGCTCTCATTAGAGCTGCTGCCTGAGATTAACCCGGATTATGTATTCCTGGAAAAAAGAAGCATGGAAGACTACGACAGCTCTGATTCGTTGAAAGAACTGGAAGACAGCTCCCTGTGGAAGCATTTGGACGCCGTCAAAAATAAAGGCATATTCCCGCTCCGCACCAACGACTTCATTCAAGCCAAAGGTCCAATCGGAACAAGCATGCTGATTGACTACATTGTAGAAAAGTTGGTGCCATAATGAGTACGGATGATATTTATGAGGTTACGATTGTCGGCGGCGGTCCGGCAGGCATGTATGCGGCTTTTTACAGCGGTATGAGAGCGATGCGCACGAAATTAATCGATGCCAAGGAAGAATTGGGCGGTTTCATGCGTACTTACCCGGAGAAGCTTGTGTGGGACGTTGGCGGAGTTGACCCTATTCGCTGTGAGGTTTTGATCGATAAACTGGAGAAACAAGCGAAAACGTTTGATCCCACTATTGTATTGGGTCAAGAAATCGCTCATATGGAGCGAGGAGAAGACGGGGTTTTTACGATAACAGCGAAGACAGGCGAACGTCATTACACACGTACGATCCTGCTATGTGCGGGACGGGGAATGACGCAAGTTCAAAAGCTCGATGTGGAAGGCGCGAGCCGTTATGAACTGACAAACCTGCATTATGTGGTAACCGACTTGTCTCGCTTCAAGGATAAAGTAGTACTCATCTCGGGCGGAGGCGATTCGGCAGTGGATTGGGCGAATGAAATCACTCCGTTGGCTAAGGAAGTGATTGTTGTCCACAGACGGGATCAATTTACTGCGCATGAACAGCCTGTAGCCCAAATGAGAGCATCCGCCAGAGTGATAACACCGTATCATATCTCACGGTTGTATGGTTCCGGTGACCGGCTTGACAGCGTGGCGCTCGAGCACTCGGAGACTGGAGAGATTCAACGTATTGAAGTCGATGAAGTGATCGTCAGCCATGGATTTGACCGTGATTTTGGCGAACTGTTGAAATGGGGACTGAAGAAAGAAGACTACGGCCTGACAGTTGATCCGAAAATGCGCACAAGCATCCCTGGCATATTCGGAGCAGGCGACTTTATTACGTATGGCAGTAAAGTCCGTTTAATCGCGGGTGCATTTAATGATGCGGTGCTTGCGGTGAACAGCGCCAAGCTCTACATGGAGCCGACAGCCTCGGATATGGCTGGCGTTTCTTCTCATAATGCCCGTTTTTTTGAGAAAAACAAAGCGATTTTGAGCGAATGATCCTTCGTATAGTCAGTTATGAGCAAAAAGGGGA
>NZ_BMHY01000003.1:0-99011 GCF_014641555.1 Paenibacillus radicis (ex Gao et al. 2016) | reverse complement strand
AGTGAGAGAATCCCATAGTATGTGCAAAAGAACCTTCAAAACCACGAAGAAAGTGGATCTGAAGGTTCTTTTTTACGTGCATATTACACAAAAAATGGGGGCTAATTTTTCTGGAAACTGCTTTTGGGACGGCCCCTTTTTTTGCATTCCCAAAACCCTAATATTTTCTATTTGTAGTAATATTAAAATGATGAAGTGTAAAAGGAGCTGTTGAAATGTGTACGATATTCAAAGCAACACAGAATGGAGTTACACTGGTAGGCAACAATGAAGACTACTCCGATTCCAATACAAAAGTATGGTTTCTTGCATCACAGGACGGCAAATACGGAAGAGTATATTTTGGATATTTCAATGGTTGGGCTCAAGGCGGTATGAATGAGCACGGATTGTTTTTTGACTGGGTGTCCGGGTATGAGGAGGAATGGCTGTCTTCTCCGGACAAATACAACTTTGCAGGGAATTTGTCTGAGAAAATAATGGAGGAGGCCTCGTTACTAGCTCAAGTTGTTGTGATGTATGAGCAGTATAACGAACCTTCCTTTACTTCTGCCAAAGTCATGTATGTGGACCATGCGGGAGCCTCTGCCGTTATCGGTTTTGAGAACGGACAGCTTCATATCGATTATGGCAAAAGCCATCAGACGCTAGGATACGCCTATCATACGGCTAATTCTGTATTATGCGAGTTACATAGCCAGTCTAAATCGACTTTTGAGAGCCTATTGCAAAGCTGTCTGCAAACGGGGGAAAACCCTACTCAATACTCCAATATCTATGACCTTTCGAAACGGGAAGTGTACGTTTATGATTTCCATGAAAGCACGCAATGCTTTAAATTTAATCTGATGGAGGAACTGCAGAGAGGCAACCACTGCTATAACTTGCATCAACTTGCTAGCCAATTAGAAGGGCCTCTGATCCAAGATTATAAAACGAAAGCGGCTGAATTAGCTCAACTTACTTTTACAGATGAATTTTTAAATGTTTTTGAAGGGACGTATGAACTGAACAAAGAGCTTCAATTTACTATAAAAGCCGATAAAGGAACGTTGTATGCGGCAGTTAATACTCCCCCTAATGCAGTATTACTGCGACTCATACAGGGAAGGGGAAAAAAGAGCGAATGGTATGCACCCTCTCATGATGCGAAATTCACTTTTGTGAAAAGTAGTTCCGGTCAATACGAGCGGCTCATTCTTCAAGGCGGCATTACGAGTGACAATACGGGTGAGAGTCGGGAGCTGCTTCTATATAAATGGAGCAGGTAAAGGTAGAATAGGATGAAGCCGGCAGATTGCCGGCTTTTTTACTTATCCCTCTCCTTTTGGTAACAAAATGGCAACAACTGTGGGCTATAATGAAAGAATAGATTTGCAGTCTGGAAGCGAGGTAGCGCGATGCGAGAGCAGAAGCAAAAGAAGCTGCTTATTATAGAAGATGATGAATCAATCCGGGATTTATTGACCTATGCGCTAAGAGGCGAAGGCTATCAGGTGATTGGAGCTGCTACAGGAAAAGGCGGGCTTCGTCTGATCGGGCAAATGGAGCCCGACGCTTTGCTGCTGGATGCGATGCTGCCGGATATGGACGGCTTCGATATTTGCAGGGAAGTGTCGGAGAAATACGCCATTCCTATCCTTATGCTCACGGCAAGAACCGATACGATCGATAAAATCGTTGCCTTGGAGTTAGGCGCAGACGATTACATGACCAAACCGTTTGAGCTGAGGGAGGTATCCGCCCGAATTAAGGCTTTGCTGCGGCGTAAGGAAAAAGCGGCCAATCGCAGCGGCAATCAGCGGGCACAACTGCCTGAAGGCGTGGAGCTCGATAAGAAAGCTTATGCGGTGTACAAGCATGGGCAAGAGATTAAGCTAAAGCCGAAAGAGTTTGAGCTGCTGCTCCTCTTTCATGAATACCCTGGCCGGGTGTTTTCACGGGAAGAAATCGTTGATCATGTATGGGAGATGGATTATGACGGCGATCTTAGAACGGTGGATGTTCATGTACAGCGCATCCGCAAGAAGCTGAACGCTGCATTAATCGAGACGGTATTTGGCGTCGGTTATCGAATGAGCGAGCGTGGAGCAGGATGAGAAGGAAAGCTTTGCCTCTCAACTGGAGGTTCACGGTAGGGTTTATCATCATTTTCTCAATCTCGACCTTCTGCCTGTATTTCTACATGTCCTATATATTGGCTGAGCAGACGAAAGCGACCATTCGAGAGGACATGGAGAAGCTTCAGTCCTTCGCCTATGATCACATTCAGCAGTACGCGCTAGTCAATCAGGGGAATGAGCAAATCGAGAAGGACGGAATAACTCCGTTGCTCTATGGCATTAGCCGAAGTACAGGGCATCCTATCGCCTATTACGATAAGGATGGGATTTTCATAGGCGAGACCCTCTTTACTAAAAACGGCAGCGTACGGCTGGAGCTGCAGCCCTCTACGATTCTATCCTATGCTTTTGAAGCAGACAGGGCATTAAGCTTGGACAACAAATCAGTCGTTACGATGACGGAGAATAACGGCAAGCATCTCGTGCTGTTGACCTTTCCTTATTATTCGAACGACCGTTATGAAGGCTTTTTTCGCATGACCAGTGATTATTCGAGCCGCTACAAGCATAACGATGCGATACTGCGAAGCTTTTCATGGTTCGCGGCCGTTCTTTTTGTCGTGGTCACTCTCTTTACCTATATTCTATCCAGCAGAATGACGCGTCCCTTGTTTAAGCTGTCTCTTGCGATGAGGGGCTTCGGCGAAGGCAAGCAAACGGATGCGTATTTGCCGATTGACCGGCGCGATGAAGTGGGGCAGTTGTCATTGAGCTTCGAGCAAATGAAGGGGCAAATTGAAGACCAGCTGGCCCATCTTATAGCGGAACGTAACCGGGTGATGGAGCTGGAGCAAAGCAAGCGACGATTTTATCAGCATATTACACATGAGCTGAAAACACCGCTGACCTCAATCTCCGGCTATGCGCAAATTATCGGCAAGCCGGATTTCAATGATCCCGTATTTCTGGCGCGGGCGGCTGAACGGATTAAGCTGGAAAGCGATAGGCTGCACAGTATGGTCGTGCAAGTGCTTGAGCTCGCCCGCAGGGAGGATACGGATAGCCCGCAGTCGGTAGTGCCGATCGATCTATCGGCTCAACTCGAAGCATGCTGTGAAGATATGGAGATCAAAGCTCTGCGGTATGACATGAAACTGGAATGCGAGCTGCAAGCGGCGGTAACCGTTCTTGGGCATCAGGAAGAGCTGCGGCAAGTGTGGGTTAATTTGCTCGATAACTCCATTAAATATGGCGCAGCAGGGACGAGCATTCATGTGAAGGCCGCTCTGACAGCGGAGCGTGCTGTCGTGCAAGTGAGCAATGAACGCGATCAGGAGCAGCCTATTGACGAACAGATGGTTTTTGAACCATTTTACCGGGTTAATGATTCCTTAGTGAAGGATCACGGGAGCATGGGACTTGGATTGGCGATTTGCCAATCCATTATTGGCAGCCATAGGGGAATGATTGCTTTTCGCCAAGAGGGAAGGCAGGTTCATGTTCAGGTTGAGCTGCCGCTCTGGACATAAGTTAGCAATAAAGGGCATCAAGTTGGACATAACCCTTCGGTATAGTGATCGTAAGAAACGATCTAAAGGGGTGTAGAAGGTTATGAATACGGAAGCAGTTGCAGGGAGGAACAAAGGAATGAGGAAGAGGCTGTGCTGGTGGATAGGTCTGCTTGCGGGAATGATAGCTTTAAGCGGTTGTTCTTCGGCAGGTGCTGCCAAACAGCAGTCTACCTCATTTCTGTTAAGCGAAGACGTAAAGGCGGATATTCGCAATATGAAGTCTCCATTGCTGACAGGTGATTTGCTGACGTTAAGCGAGAAGCTTCATTCCGATGATATTTTGTCGATCCAAAACGGCATCATGCTGTTTAATAACAAGCAAGGCCTATATGCCGTTAATATTGAAGAAAGCGGGAAACGGACGCCGGTCCGTCTGCTGGACAAACCGGCAATCGAAGTATCGCAGGATGGCAAAAAGGCGCTGTATGGAGTTGGCGTGACTCCCTATCTTCTTGATCTGGAGAGCGGCAAGAGCAAGGAAGTCTTGTATAAGAAAAGGGGCGCACCGGCCTCAAATTCAATGGGCTATCGAAATATGAAATTTGCAGATACGGAAGGCCGCTATGTGCTTTTTGAGAAAGCAGACACAATAAACGAAGGTGAAATATCGATTACCGATACGTTGACTGATGAAATCTATCAGATCCGGCTGCAGGATTTTTTACAAACGTTTGGATATACAAATGACTTTAAAGTTTATCAAAACGAGCTATATATGCCCATCGTTGTAAAAACGGGTAAACTAGCGAACTTGTATAAGCTGGATTTGAAAAGCTGGAAGCTTGCACCTGTCATAGAGGTCGACGATTTGTATATGGCCGGGTACCAGCCGCTGTCTGACGGCAAGCTATTGTTTAATGGGCAGTTTCAGAATAAAGAAGGCATATTTCTATATGACCCTGCTTCCGATAATTGTGTCACGCTGCTAAGCGGCGGGGACTATGAAACCGGTAAGATTTCGTATGCCTTTAGTCTGTCACCTGATGAGAGCCGCATTCTGATTCATGATGTATTAAATGAGGATGTGTCCGTTGCGGAGCTTAAGGAAGGGCAACTGATTAATAAACGCTTCGTGATGCGGGGTTATTCCATGTACTCTCACGTTTGGGATGTGACGAACTGGAGTCCTGACGGGAAATCCTATTACATGAAGCTGGCTTACGACGAGGGAAGCTCAGCGGCGATTACTGTAAAAAACATCGTGAAATTCAAATCTGCGTCCTAAGCAGCTTACACCTGAACAGGCTGGCACCTATTGAATAGGCTGTCGGCCTATTTGGCTGCCTAATTTGGAACCTCGCGCTGGGAGATGCGCGAGGTTCCAAAATTGGAAGGGATATGAACACGAATAGCGAACTGATGTATAGCATTGATGCTGAGATAACGATTGGGGGTATAGCTTTCATGAGTGTTTCTTTGAGCAAGTCCGGATTGGAAGATGCAGCAGTTATTCATGCGATGCAGATTGAAGCGTTTCTGCCTTTGCTGGAAAACTACCGGGATTATGATACAAGTCCGGCCAATGAACCGATTGACCTTATTGTTAACCGTATTAATCAATCCTTCACCCAGTATTACCTCATAAAAAATGATGGCGAGGCAGTTGGCGCCATCCGAATCGTAACGAAAGAGATTCAGGTTTACCGGATCAGCCCGCTATTTATCGTGCCGGATCATCAAGGAAAAGGCATTGCACAACAGGTCTTTGCACTCATTGAGCAGATGTATAGCGATGCCAGAAGGTGGGAGCTGGAGACCGTACTGCAAGAAGCGGGTAATTGCTATCTCTATGAAAAGATGGGCTACAAGCGAACCGAGTTTTCGCAAGTTGTGAACGATAAAATGACGTTAATCGGTTACGAGAAAATAATGGAGCTATAGTCATGAAAAAAAGCCGCCATATTATTGGCGGCTGAATCGCTATTCTTTTCTCACAGCTTCATATACAAACTTCTGATTTCCGCTGTTAGGAGCTTTGCCGTATTCGAAATCGGCCGAGATGACGACGTCGGTGAAGCCGATATTCTCCAATACCAGTTTAAATTCCTCTACGCCGTACCAGCGCAGTGCCAATCGCTGCAGTTCGGTTTGCAGCAGCACGCCGTTGCGCCACTTCTCATATTTCAGATAGGAAATTTTATATTGATGAAATAGATCGAATTCCACAAGCTTGCCTTCCATCGTAATGATATCCCCGTCCGGCAAGTGGAACGTTGAATTCCCGCCAAATTGACTGCCATCGTTAGCGGAATCCGGCAGGAACAGATCGAGAAGAAGGCGTCCTCCCGGTTGAAGATGGTCGTACAGGCGTCTTAAGACGTTTAACGATTCCTCACGTTTTTCGATAAGCAAGAAAGAGCCGCCCGGAATAATAATCGCCTCATATCGTTGAGGCAAAGAAAGCTGTTGCAGATCGGCTTGAAGCAATTCGGCTTTCAGTCCCCGCTCCTCGCAGCGCTGTCTGCAGGATGCCAGCATTTCGGGTGAATAGTCGATTCCGTCTACCTGCAGTCCGCCTTCAAGCAGCGGGATCAAGACACGTCCAGATCCAACCATTGGTTCCAGTATGCGTCCCTTGCAATGCTTAAGTCTTTCAGAGTAATATTCGATATCTCCACCGAATGATTGACCGACTTTTTTCGTGTGATCGTAGACCGCTGTACATAACGGCCCATAGTAGCTAAAAGACATAGATTTCCCTCCGCGTGTTAACAAATTTAGCGGAAGGGATTATTCGATTTATCCCTTCCGTACCTCAGAGACGGACATCTTGGAGTTGGATTTGTGTATTTGCATGAAAATCACTCACTTTCCTAATAGTTGAAATTATTGTAATCGATTGGTGGAATGTGGTCAATTAGTGAGTGAACCTCTGAATAACGAATAACTCGGACTCTCCCTTCTTTTTCTTTACGTTGAGAATCGTTATCAATATAATAGGGAAAAAGCCCTCATTTCAAGAGGAGGATGGATAACGGCAATGAAAGTGAATGATCATATTGCGCATTGGAATCATGCTTCTATAAAGGTGCTGGATATCCGCTTCGGGACGCTGGAGAGCGGCGAGGAGATGCCGGAATACCGGTTGCCAGCCAGCGCATTTATATATATACAGCAAGGTTGTGCTCAAGTGCAGTTGGATGATAAATTGCAGTTCATGAGCCGGAATTATATTTTGCATGGCGGTCGCGGCGCACGCCTTCATATCACAGCAGAGGAGCGCTTCGAGTATTACCTCGTCTTATATAAGGCGGTCATGATGCTGCCTTCGTCTATGAAACAGTTAGGGCAGCAGGGCGAGATGGAAAATCCGTTTCTATACCAGTACAGCTTCGTTCCACTATATCCTTTACCTTTGATAGAGAAGCTGAGGCATATGTATGAGGAATGGATGAAGATGAATCCGTTGGATGCTTTTCATGCAAGAACGTTGTTTCAACAATTCGTTCATGAGCTTCTGTCCCAGATGCAGCTGCAAGGAATAAGACCTGTTCATCCCGACCTGATGGCGCAGGTGCTTCGCTATATGAACGATCATTACATGGAGCCTCTTACCTTAGAGGCGATGGCAGAGCTGTTTGATTGCAGCGTTAGTTATTTGACCAAGCTGTTCAAAAAACGAATGAATGAAAGTCCAATCCGTTATTTGACGCACATACGCATGAAAAGGGCTGCAGCTTATTTAACGATGACCGATATCTCCCTTCAGCATATTGCCGAGCTTGCTGGCTATCCGGATGCCCATACGTTGAGCCGCACCTTTAAAAAAAGCTACGGTATGACTCCAACTCAGTTCAGAACCGCATATCAAGGGAAAGAAGCTGTATCAAAATTGCCCAAGCCCCGTATGAAATCTGCCCTTGTTGCTGCTGATTTCCGGTGCTATAGTGTCAATGACTACGAGAACGATTATCAGTTAGGCAAGAGGAGAGGGTTATCCGTGAATAGAGTACATAAGTCGACTTCAATGGCTGCAGCAACTTTGCTGTTATGCTTAACCTTGTTAATTAGCGCCTGCTCCACGCCTTCCAATTCGGTTAATAACCAGTCCGGCGGCAACGGTTCAGCGACGACAGGGACAACACAAGGAACGAATGCGGAAACGCCGAAGCCAACCGAAGCAGTTGCCGCTACTAAAACTTATACAGACGGCAAGGGGAAGGTAACGATTCCTGCTGATCCCAAGCGGATTATCGACCTGACGGGAAGCGCAATCGGCAACCTGCTGGCGCTGGACATTAAGCCGATAGCAGCTACGCGCGAGTCGCTGCAGAGTCCTTTTCACGCAGGCAAGCTGGATGATATTGTCGACATTGGAGAAGAGCCTAGCGCAGAGGCAATTCTGGATTTGAATCCGGATTTGATCATCGCGTTTGATTATATTGACGAAGCAGACTACGAGAAGCTGGCTCGAATCGCACCGGTTGTCCGTCTGAAATACGGAGCAGGAACGCCGGCAGAGCTATTGGTCGAGTTTGGTAAAATAACAGGCCGGGAAGAGCTCGCTCAACAATGGGTGGAAGAATGGAATGCGAAAATTGCCGAGTTGAAGCCAAAGATTGAAGCCGTGGTGGGGGACAAAACTGTTTCGATTCTTCAGCCTTATGCGAAAGGGATCTACGCTTGGGGAAATAAAGGCGGCAGAGGCGGCGAAATCATTCACGGTGACCTGGAATTGAAGGCGCCAAAAATCATCCAAGATAAGCTGATTGACGGCAGCAATTTCGGAGCGGACTTCACGCTGGAATTATTGCCGGAGTATGCTGGCGATTATATTTTCACAAGCAACTGGGGATGGGATGACGGCGATGCCAATGTCGTGTACGAAAGCAAGCTGTGGAAGTCGCTCCCTGCCGTTAAAGACAATCGCGTTTTTTGGATTCATGAAAAAGGCTCCTATTACAACGACCCCATTTCCCTGGAAGGACAGCTGGACTTCATTGTGAAGAGCTTCCTGGGGGAATAGGGGAAGAAGTTTTCGAATGCATAGAGGATGTGTCAGGCGGTCAGCGTATAAGCTGGCCGTTTTTGTGCTTTTTATAGAGGAATTTGAGTTTGAATTTGAAGGAGCTTAAAGTAGCTTGGCTCCTCCGGATAACGAAGCAGATACGTTAATTAACGAAGTGAACTTCGCTGTAAGAGGCGTTTTAATCTCCATTCCAGGGATAGCGAACCTAACTTCGCTACTGGTGAACCTAGGTTCATGAATAGCGAAAATAGGTTCGCACGAAGCAATGGTATCCCTCTAGTTAGCAACATTAGCGAATGCAGGTTCATTAATTAACGAAGCTGCTTCGCTAACTGACATGAATGCTAAGCGGCAACAGCAACGGCAGCAGCGGACTATTTTCATTTCTTTTATATACAAAATTTGAAATAATGAAGAGACATTATAGAGTTTCGAGGTGTTCTGATGAAATGGCCGGAGATGATCCGAAGAATGAGCCAAACGCCGATCAAGCTGCTGGATATTCGGCATATAAAGATGAAGCCGGGGGAGAAGCTGCAGTCCTACCGTTTCCCATCCAGCGCTTTTCTTTTTACTAATCAAGGAGAGGCTAGTCTGTCTCTGGATGGAGTAGAAACGTCGCCGTCCAATAATCAACTTCTCCATGGCGCAAAAGGTGCCCTATTGAATATTAGCTGCTTCAACCGGCCGTTCGACTATTATCTGATCTTCTATAAGCCAGTATTGGAACACACACCAATTCAAGTTCCGTATGAGGCAGTGAGCAGTCCTATTCCATTTATGCAGTCTTATATGTTTCAGGCCAAGCAGCCTTGGGCGCTGCTTTCTTTGCTGGAGCAGATGCATATGCAATGGAAAGAAGAAGGGGATCTGACACGTTTGCAAGTGACCGGATTGTTCTATCAATTCCTTCACGAGCAGTTCCGCCAACTACTCGATTCAGCAGAGGAATCGGAAACGACCGATCTGGCAGAGGGAATTGCCCGGTACATTCAGGACCATTATCGTCAGGCGATCTCGATGGAGACATTAGCGAATCTATTCCATTACAGTTCGCACTATTTGTCCCGGGTATTCAAGCGCAAATATGAATGCAGCCCGCTCGAATTTTTAGTTCAAACCCGGATGAATCGGGCAAAAGCGCTGCTGGCTGAAGAGGATGTTGCGGTACGCGATATCGCGGAAAGCGTCGGCTATACGGATATGTATTACTTTAATCGCCTGTTCAAAAAACAGACGGGGATCACGCCCGCGCAGTTCAAAATGCATAAGTTAGGGATGAAAAGTTCAATTTCTACTAATTTTATGCCCAAATCGTTCATTGAGTCTCGAGCAGGTACAGACTATATTGTTAATAAAGATAATCATTATCAATATAAGGCTTGGGATGTGGATGAAATGAATGCAAGTTTTAAACCTACTTTTGCAGTGGCGCTATTGTTTAGTCTGTCGCTTTTGCTGGCAGCATGCGGCGGAGCAGCAACGAATGAGAAACAGGGGGCACAAGGAAACAACCAGCAGCAAAACGAGCAGCCAACCGATGCACCGTCGAAAACAAAGACAATTACCGACGGTTTGGGGAGACAAGTGGAGATCCCAGCGGAACCGAGTGCTGCCGTAGTTATTTCATACGGCGGTTATTTGCTTCCACTTGGCTTAAAGCCGGTTGGCGTTGATCAAACGACGCTTACTCTGTATCCCGATGACATGGCAGGTGTAGCGAGTATTGGCGAAGGGTTAGGCGAAGTAGAGGCGATTGCCGCTTTGCAGCCTGACTTGATTATATTGCCGGACTTTTATAGTCCAGATATTTATGAAAAGTATCAGAAGATTGCTCCGACTGTGGCAGTGGCATGGGGCGGAGATCCGGACGTCGTGAACACGCTTCGTACGATAGGCGATGTTATGAACAAGAAAGAAGAAGCGGAGGCGTGGATTGCGAAGTTTGAGGAAAAGCTGCAGCGTATCCGGGATCAGATTGATGTCAAAATTAAGCCGGGCACAACAGCCGCAACGTTTATTCTTTATAAAGGTGAGGTTCTGTTGGGCGGCGAGGGCGGCACTTTAGGAAAACTGATTTATAAAGATTTCGGTTTTCAAATGCCGGAGCAATTCAAGCAGTACGCAGATGGCGGAACAGCCTTGCAGATGGAAGCTTTGGTCGACCGGCCTGCGGACTACTTCTTCACGCAAATGACAGATGAAGAGATGGGACCCATGACGGAGCTATTCAGTGGTTCGCTGTATCAAGCCGTTCCTGCGATCAAGAACAACAGGGTTATCAATGTGACCCGCGACAAATGGAACTATGGGCCATACTTGGTTGATGAAGCGGTTGACGAGTTTGTGCAGAAGGTAATGGACTCTCAGAAGTAGGCGCTGAAGCTGAATCTGCGTTATAAAGAAGTCCAGAAAATGATAAATGACCGCTAGTAATTAGAGCAGTCTGTGATGAAGAAGCCGCTAAATGCGGCTTTTTTCATTGTAAGTTAAAAGTAATAGCTGCAACCTCTGTGACGGGTTATTTCAGTAATAACAACCACTGTCTGCGGTAACATGATCATTTGCATGAAGGTGCTACTATGAATGTATAACCGGTTGTCAAAGAGAGGATGCGGATGGTATGAAATTGAATCATGTTAATCTTACGGTGACAGATGTAAAGGCTGCACAAACTTTTTTGCAAACCTATTTCGGACTGACTGTTGCGGGTGAAAGAGGCGATTCTTTCGCTGCTTTACTGGATGATGACGGATCGGTATTGACTTTGATGAAGGGCAGTCAGGTCAGCTATCCGAAAACCTTTCATATCGGCTTTGTTCAGGAAAGCGAAGAGAAGGTGAATGAAATTCATCGACGCTTGAAAAATGACGGCTTTACAGTCGCCCCGCCTAAAAGGGCGCATGGATGGACCTTCTACGTCGCTGCACCTGGCGGTTTCACTGTAGAGGTTCTGGCGTAGCAGCAAAGGAATTCATCTCCGCTATATCGAATTTTCAAGAAAGCGGTCGATTTGGGCTCCACTCATTCGTCGTATATTTGAAGCGGAAATATGGGGCCTTAATAGCATTAATAGTAATCGGCCATAACTGGGAGGAAACGAATATGCGGTTTATGATGATTGTAAAAGCGACAGAGGATACGGAAGCGGGCGTTATGCCGAGCCAAGAACTTGTAGAGGCCATGCAGCGCTACAATGAGGAGCTAGTCAAAGCCGGCGTGCTGCTTGCGGCGGACGGCTTGATGGCCAGCTCGAATGCGATTCGCATCTCTTACCCGGAGCCCGGAGGAAAGCCTAAAATTACGGACGGACCGTTCACCGAGGTGAAGGAAATCATTGCAGGCTACACGCTCATCGAGGTGAAATCGCGGGAGGAAGCTATTGAATGGGCGATGCGCATGCCCGATCCGCATGGTCATGGAGCAGGCCAGATTGAGCTCCGTCAAGTATTTGATCCGATGGATCTGTCGGGCAATCCGGAGACGAAGGCCAAGGAAGCCGCGTTGCGGGAGCAATTGGAGCAGATTAACAACGGATGAGGACGGCTGCCGCGGAAAGGATAGACGCGATCTGGCGTATCGAGTCGGCCCGCTTAATTGCCGGGCTGGCGCGTATCGTACGCGATGTTGGCCTTGCGGAAGATTTGGCGCATGACGCGTTGGTCACCGCTTTAGAGCGATGGCCGGAGAGCGGCATTCCCGATAATCCCGGTGCCTGGCTCATGACGACAGCGAAACGGCGGGCAATCGATCTGCTTCGCCGGAATAAGCTGCGTGACCAGAAATATGAAGAGTATGGCCGGGGGGCTGAGCTGTACACCGTGCAAGATGTGGAGAACGCGCTTGATGGCGGGATTGGCGATGATCTGCTGAGGTTAATATTCACGACTTGCCACCCTAGTCTGTCGCAAGAAGCACGGGTGGCGCTGACACTTCGGCTGCTAGGCGGGCTAACGATTGAAGAAATCGCTCAGGCTTATCTCGTGGCGGAGTCTACGATTGCGCAGCGGATCGTGCGGGCGAAGCGGACGCTGAGCGCGGGGAAGGTTCCCTTTGAAGCACCCGAAGGCGTGGAGCTTGCCGAGCGGCTGTCTTCGGTGCTGGAGGTTGTCTATCTGATGTTTAATGAGGGATATGCCGCATCATCGGGCAGCAGCTGGATACGGCCGCTCCTCTGTCAGGAGGCGCTGCGGCTCGGCCGGATTTTGGCGGAGATCGCACCCGGGGAGCCGGAGGTGCACGGGCTGGTCGCATTGATGGAGATTCAATCCTCCCGGTTTAAGGCGCGGGTCAGCGGAAGCGGTGAACTGATTCTGCTGATGGATCAGAATCGTGCGCTATGGGATCAACTGCTTATTCGCCGCGGTTTAACTGCGCTTGAGCGGGCACGCAGGCAGGGCCGTCCGCTCGGTCCCTATGCGCTTCAGGCCGCAATTGCCGCCTGCCACGCAGAGGCGCGTACCGCACAAGAGACCGATTGGGCGCGCATAGCAGCCCTGTATGAGGCGTTATCCCGCGTCATGCCGTCGCCGATTGTGGAGTTGAACCGTGCGGTAGCCATCGCAATGGCTTTTGGTCCGGCATTTGGTCTTCAATTGGTCGATGCGCTGGCTTCGGAATCGGCGCTTCAAGATTATCATTTACTGCCCAGCGTACGTGGTGATTTACTCGTCAAGCTGGGCCGTATGGAAGAAGCACGCAGCGAATTTGAACGCGCCGCATCACTAGCACGCAATGTACCTGAGCGTGAATTATTGCTTCAGCGTGCAGCTGATTTGGGTACAGATGGCACTTAGCGGTGTTATGGACAAAAAGTAATGGTTTAAGCTAAAGATTACATCCGGATACAACCCCTATAATCGGGTTATATCCGGATTTTTTTATTTTACTGCGGAGGTGAAGCCAGTTGAACGCATTTAGAGGGAAAGTAGCGGTACACGCCATTACCTGGGGCGATAACCATCTGCAAGCCATAGAAGAGGCTTCCAGAATCGGTTATCGGGCAATCGAGCCATGGCCTCACTTTGCGCTGCAATATGAACATAATATCGGCGAGTTTAAGGAATTGCTGGCGAAGTACAGTTTGGAATTGACAGCGCTTTACGGAGGCGTACCGGGAGACAGCCGATTTGCCGATCCGTCGAAACGTCAGGATATTGTAGATTACAATGTTCGGCTGTCCCGAATACTGAAACAATGCGGAGCTGGACATGTAGTGCTGGGTCCTGGTTCCCGTAAAGGGCCTGCCACTCTGGAGGAGCTCAAGGTTGCCGCTGCAACAATTGCTGAGACGGCGGAACGAACGCTGGAGCTTGGCATTAAAGCTTGTCTTCATCCGCATCTATGGACAGAAATACAGGATGAGAATGAAGTCGATGCCATCATGGAGCTATGCAATTCTGATGCTGTCTTTTTCGCGCCGGATACAGCTCAACTGACGGGAGCGGGGATGAATCCCGCCGAACTGATCCGGCGCTACAGTGAAAGAGTTGCCTACGTGCATCTCAAGGATGTAACGAAGGACGGCGCGGTAGCGGCAGACTTCCCGTTAATGGAAGGAAATGATGTGCCGGTATTCTGCGAGCTTGGCCTCGGGAAAATCGATTTCGATCCTATTATCGAAGCTTTGAACGAAATTCAATATGACGGCTGGCTGACGGTTGAGATCGACCGGTCGACTAGCACGCCTTACCGGAGCTTGGAGATTTGCAGAGATTTCGTGGAGCAGAGATTGGGTATACCGGTTAGGGGATAAGGAGGAATGGAAGGGCCGAGCTTCGGGGCTGTGATCGATGCAGAGAATGGATTATAGTAAGAGCATAATCTAAACGGCATGGAGGAACGACGGATGGAAGCCTGGTTGAATGCTATTTCCCCTTTTGTGAGAGTCGTTAAAATCGTAAAATCATCCTCGCTTGCTGGCGAGTGGATTGACTTTGACCATGTCTTTACCTATATCGAGCAAGGCGAAGCCGATTTTATATTAAACGGGGTCAAATATCAGGCCAAAGAGGGCGATCTCTTTCTGATGCCCCCGCTGCTTCCGCATATTATTCGAACAACGTCGGATGTTCCGCTTATTCAATACATCGTCCATTTCGATCTTTTCTACGATGGGGTCCGGAGCGGGTGGAAGGAAACGGGTCTGATCAATGAGCTGACGAAGCAGATTCCCGAGAGGGAACAGGCGCTGGCGAACGTTTTTCCGGTCACACACTTGCGGACGGCGGATCGGATGGATGTGAAACGAAGATTTTTGCTTATGCAAAAGGTGTTTCTGGATGAGAAGGCGAACCGCGATTTAGCGACTAAAGCGATCGTCATTGAGCTTTTATATTTTTTTCTCAAAGGCCAAACCGGACGCAACGAGCAGGAGGGCAAACTGACCAAAGGATGGGGCGTGCTCGAGAGAGCAATCTCCTACATTCATGAGCGGTATGCCGATTCGGGTCTCGACAATGCTACGATCAGCGGACACGCAGGTGTCTCGACGAATCATTTATCTTTTTTATTCAAGGAACAATTGCAAATTACGATTCAAAAATATATTACCCATGTGCGGATCGAACAGGCGAAGGCGAAAATTATGGAAGGGCACAAGACGATCACGGTAATTGCGGAGGAGGTTGGCTTCTCCAGCATTCATTTGTTCAGCCGATCGTTTAAGGCGACTGTGGGGATTACGCCCAGCCAGTTTTACGCTGCCCATTCGACGGTCCGCAAGGATGGTTAAGAAGAGGAGCATTTCATAATGGAAAACAAACAGATCGTATTTACGGCGCCATGGCAGGTTGAATTGCAAGACACATCCATTTCTACAGCCAATATTGGAGAACATGATGCTTTGGTGAAAAAAAGATATACGCTTATCAGCCCCGGAACGGAGCTTGCCTGCCTGTCTGGCAACGAGGGATGGTTCGGCATGCCGGGCGTACCTGGCTATTCTGCGGTAAGTGAAATTGTTGAAGTAGGCAAAAGTGTTACTGAATTTAGCGCGGGTGACTTGGTATTCCATTATGGCGATCATTCAGCTTATCAAATCGTTTCGACGAGGGATTTGTTTTTGAAAGCGCCTCACAATATTCCGCTCGCTTGGGTTCCTTTCACACGGATGGCAACGGTCGCCTTTACCTCGACACGGGTATCGCAAATTGAATTGGGCGACAACGTGGCCGTTACAGGTCTTGGCTTAATCGGCAATATGGCTTCGCAGCTGGCGACGCTGCAGGGAGCGAATGTATTCGGAATCGACTTGTCCGAGCAGCGGCTGAAATTGGCGGAAAAGACGGGAATCCGCGCAGCTTTGCATGGGGGACAGACCAATGTCCGTGAAGAGATTTTGAAGCTGACTGGCGGCGAAGGCGTATCGACCTTGATCGAGGCGACGGGCGTACCGAAAGCAGCCATTGATAATTTGCCGCTCATCGCCAAGTTCGGCGAGCTTATTTTCCTGGGCAGTCCGCGTGGCGAATATCAGGCGAATGTGACTGAAGTATTCAATTATGTTCATTTGGCGAATTACGGCAGCATCACGTTTAAAGGGGCGCATGAATGGCGTTACCCGGTTGGCAGAGACGGATTTGTTAAGCATTCACTAGAGCGCAATTCGAAGATCGTATTTGGATTGATGGCGGACAAAAAGCTGAGCATCGAACCGCTGATCAGCCATGTGTTGAAGCCAGAGGATGCGGCATCCGCTTATGAGGGGCTGCGCAACGACAAGGAGCATTACTCCGGCGTTCTATTCGATTGGTCTTAATCAATTCTATTCATATACAGATGGGGATGAAAAGGATGCTAAAAGGATTAACCCGTGCAGGTCTCTGTGATGTTGGCGACGATAAGCGGCTGCTGGAGCTTGCTTCGAAATATGGCTTTCAAGCGGTGGAGCTTGATGCCGAAGGTTTGATCAAGTCAGAAGGATTAGATGGAGCCAGAGGTTTACTGCAAGAACACGGAATTACCTTGGGCGCTATCGATTTGGGTCTGGATTGGCGAAACAGCGAGGAGGACTTCCAGGCAGGGCTTGAACAGCTTGGCCGCCGTGCGAAAGCGGCTGCTCTACTGGGTGGCGACACCTGCACCACGTATATATTGCCTTCAACGGACAATTCGCCTGCGGTGCTGGCGGTACAAGCCGTAAACCGGCTCCGGCAATGCGCCGATATTATTGGCGAACACGGATTGAAGCTGGCGCTTGAATTCGTTGGACCGCATCATTGGCGGACAGCCTTCCGCTATCCGTTCATTCATACGATGGAGGATACACTGGCGCTAGCTGCAGCGATTGGCAGACCAAACGTTGGCTTGCTGATGGATTCCTATCATTGGTATACAAACGGTCTGACGACAGGTGATCTGGAGAAATTGACGGCGGATCAAATCGTTTATGTGCATCTGAACGATGCCAAACCGCTGCCGGTTGAACAAGTGATCGATCATGAGCGGCTCTATCCGGGCGAGGGCGTTATTGATTTGAGCGGCTTTTTGAGCAGCTTGCAAAAAATCGGCTATACAGGCATCGTTGCGCAAGAGGTGCTGATGCCGCAAGATGCCGATGCTCCGGCAACGACGGAAGCGGCGTTCGAGCGGTCAAAGGCTGGCTTTGACCGGGCGTTTGCAACGCTCCAGAACGTTTAAGCAGTTTACGGTATGGGTTTGAAGAAAGGCTGTCGAGAAAATCTCGACAGCTTTTTTTATGTAATGCGATATCGGGTTATCTGCATTGCAGGTTATCGCTAGTATTCCTAGCGGAGGTTTGTTGCTCGGCCTCACCAGGCTCCACATGTGTTACGTACCTGATTCGTTGCAACTGTCTCGCCTGCTAGTTTGCACACTTGGCTTGTACCAAGCCCTGGGTTCTCTAGACGCAGAAACTCAACGAGCCAAAATGTAAAAGTACATTTTGTTAGCCGTTATATCGGCGATTTATCGCATCAAAATGCAAAAGTGCAGGTGGATCGGCCTAGAACGGATCAATTTGAACAATATTTCCGATTTCAAATGTATTTTTGCATTTTGAAGGCGTTTTTGGACCTTTTGAGGCTTATCAAAATGTACTTTTACATTTTGTTTCCTTAACTACTCTTCTCCTGCCCGATGGAGGCTGCGGATGCTGTATGCATTTGCAGTTTTTTATGTTGCTGTCGATTGCGGCTCCATTCATTCGTCGTAACATTAGCGGCGGAAATGATATGGAGTCTTCTTTGCGCCCTGAGAAGGAGGGGATGGTCGATTGCGTAATAGGTTCAAGATGAAGGATGACCGGCATCTTGCGGAACGGTTGAAAAGTGAGGGGCATATCCCGAATTCAAGCAGAGGATGTGTAAGTGAGTTGAATCCGAACCATGCTTGTGAGAGTACACCGCACCAGAGCGGAGACAGTGAAAGCATGCCGGCGGCTGAGGGGAAAACAGCTGTCCAGCCAGTGGAATCGCTAGGGCTCGAGAGTGATCTTCGCGATCATATCGACATGCTCAAAAAAAGTTAAAAAGTTTTTTTCAGCAGCTGTCGATTTAGGCTGATCCCGTTCGTCGTATGAATAGAGGCGGAAATGAACGGGCGGTTTTTAGAATCGCGCAGCATGCGTCTACTACTACTAAAATTGAAAGGTTGATGAACATGGGAGCACAACTTACACCGTATATTTTATCGGAGGATGCTAGAGTACAGGCTGCGTTTTATAAGGAGGCGCTGGGCGGAGAAGTCTTGTCTGTGGCTACGCATGGTCAAATACCGGGTACACCGGAAGCCATTAAGGAAAAAGTGATGCATTTGAGCATGACGGCGGCGGGCAATAACAGCATATTTATGAGCGATGCGTTTGGCCCCGTCTCTTTTACGGGGAGCTTGAATCTGTCGTTGACCTACGATAATGAGCCTGAGGCGCGGACCGCTTATACGAACCTCGGAGAAGGCGGCAGCTTCAAATACCCGTTCGAGCTCCAGCCTTGGGGAGCGTATTATGGCGAGGTTGTGGACAAATTCGGCGTTACATGGCAAATCGTTAAGCAGTAGCAATCAACCAATAAACATACAGGTATAGAAAAGGAGAAACAGTTTATGAATCAGGATGTAACAGACTTTATTAATGCGGTTAAGGAACCTTGGCAAGCTGAGTTATGCAGCCGCCTGCGGGCAACGGTCCATGAGACGATCCCCGATTTCCAGGAACGTATGCAGTATAAAAAGCCTCATTTTCTGAATGACGGCAAATATGCGGCCGTTATTTCGACCTCTAAGGAGGCGGTTAGCTTTACGATTTTTAATACGAGCAGCCTGAAGGTACCGGAAGGGTTGTTCGACGGCCCTCCTGAGCGAAAGACGATGAAGCTGCGTAAGGATCAGCAGGTCGATTTCGAACTGCTATCCTCACTGCTCCGCCAGGCTGCAGCAACTTTAACATAACAAGAGAACCCCCGCCTTCCGGCAGCAGCCAGAGCGGGGGTTCTCTTATCTAACGCTTCATCGCAGCGATAACAATCCGGTTGCCGTCCGGGTCCAGAATCGCAACCTCGGATAGATCATCGAAGTGCTGCGGCTCGCTTGCAAGCTCAATCCCATGCGCCTGAATGAACGCCAAAGCACGGTCGAAATCCTCGGTCTCGAAATAGAACAGCTCAGTGAAGTCTTCCTGATTTTGATGCCGATTTCCATCGAGCAGCAATGCCGCTCCTTCCTTGACAGGGATCGGATAGATCGGCGCCTGCATGCCGGTCTCTTCCAGCGGCAGACCAAACAGCTTGGAGTACCAGCGTGCCGCGGACGGCATCTCCTTCACATCGAGGAAAACGCCTCCGATGCCCGATACCGGGCTATCTGCTGAAGGATGGATTGTCGCTTCATTATCCGCCAGATTGCGGCAGACCATTAACGAGTTGCCCTCTGGGTCGCGGAAGGTGAAGAATGCCACGGGCTCATGATGCTCCGGCTCTGTGAACGGTTCGCCAAGCTGCTGCACATAGCGGTAAGCTTGGTCGATATCATTCGTCGCCAGCATCAGCCGCGGCTTCATTTCCTCGCGCCATTCCGGATTGCTGCGGTTGCTGACGTTGGAGTCGAGCAGCAATTGCGTGCCTTCCAGCTCGAACCAGTAGACGGGTCCATCCAATCGTTCTTCCCGAAGAGGAAGACCCAATAATTGGCTATACCATTCCGCGGACTGTCTTAAATCGGTGACATGGACAAATACGGAGGCTACGCGATTCTCTACAGGAACAGGCTGAGTTTCATACGATAGGGGGGACTGAGCCACAGTAAACCGTCTCCTTTATAAGGAATTTCAATGCGAATATATATTCGCCTTTTGACTGTGGGATTCCTCCCATTCCTATCGTCATCTGGAAAATTATTTCATAAATTTCGAATGAATTGTAGTCTAGGCACTCTTCATCTTTTACTCGAACGGTACAGTCAGCTCTTTGCCTTCTGCAGCGGAACGGCCGGCTGTGTCGAGCACGGCGATGATCCGCCGAGACTGCTCGGGCTTCACGACAAGCTCTTCGCCTTGCGTCAAATGAGCGGCTATATTTCTATAGTAGCTAATCCAACTGCTTGGAATAGAAGTTACTTTTGTTTCTACCCTTTTTCCGTCTACATCCTCGTATAAAATAACTTCCTCATCGCCGTTGCTGATAATCGCGCCCTTAGTACCCAGAATCCGGCGGTTTGGCTTTGGCGCATAGGCAAGTGACGAGACCGACAAGCTTGCCGAAGTTCCATTCTCGAAGCCGATGAAAATATCCATGTGATCTTCATTGGTCACATCATGCCACTTCAGCTTGTGCGTAAAGCCGCGGACTGTCGTCATCCGGCTTGGAACGAGGCCGAGCAGCCAATCGATGTAGTGAGCGCCCCAGTCATAAGCGAGCCCGCCAGAAATGCTTTTGTCCGCACGCCACCAATGACCTGGATGGCCGTGTCCGCCGATGTGGAGCTCTACAGCGAAAATATCGCCTAGACGTCCCTCCGCAATTAACTGCTTAGCAGTCAAATACCAGGAATCCCATCTCCGGTTATGGAAGACGGAGAGCATGACATCCTTTTCCTTCGCTTTGCGAACGAGCGCATCGCCTTCCTCCGCCGTAATGCTCATCGGTTTTTCGAGCACGCAATGCTTGCCGCTCTCCAGCACTTGCATACCCAGCGAGTAATGAGAATTATGCGGGGTAATGACGGTTACGAGATCGATATCCGGTTGCGCCAGCAGCTCTTCTACTGTGGCATAGCCGCGGATACCCGGAAAATCACCAATCGCTTGATTCAGACGCTCTTCATTCATTTCACAGACTGCAACAAATTGCATGCCGCATTGCAGCATATGATCGGCGTGCATTTTGGCAATATTGAATGCACCTCCATAGCCGATAACGGCTGTTCGTACCGCTCTTCCTTCAATCGCTGACATTATCTTTTCCTCCTCTTATCTCAAACAACCTGGATCGGACACTATGCGATGGGCTGTCTGATCGGTAATGAATGCCCTTATTTTAGAACAATGGCCGCTCCGTCCCTAGAAGCTAAACTTAAATTTTCTGTTTCATTATTGGCTTATTGGCTGTTCCCGGCTTTGTATAATTACAAAAAAGCGTTACAGTTTGTCCATTGCCCCGGCCCTTGATTGCGGTCTACAATTTTTATTGAGAATCGCTCTCATAATTAGGCAATGGAGGGATAGACGTGAAGGAACAACTGGATTTATATGATGTGACGATTATTGGCGGCGGCCCTGCGGGGATGTATGCTGCTTTCTATAGCGGAATGAGAGATATGAAGACGAAGCTGATCGACGCAAACGAGAAGCTGGGCGGCAGAATGCTGATCTACCCGGAGAAGATGATCTGGGACGTAGGCGGCGTCGCACCGACCTTATGCGAGAAGCTGACTGCGACACTGGAGGAGCAGGCACAAACCTTTGAGCCGACAATCGTGCTGGGACAACAGGTTGAACGTCTGGAGAAGAGGGAGGATGGCACTTATTTATTAGAAACTCTTAGCGGGGAGAGGCACTGGACCCGGACGATTATTTTGGCGATTGGCAGAGGTATTTTGAAAATGGCGAAGCTGGAGCTGGAAGGAGCCGAGCGGTACGAGGTATCCAATTTGCATTATACGGTGCAGGAGCTGGAACCCTTCCGCGGGAAAAAGGTGCTTATTTCCGGGGGAGGCAATTCAGCAGTAGACTGGGCCAACGAGCTGGAGCCGATTGCCGAGAAAGTGACGGTGGTACATCGGCGAAGCCAATTTGGCGGACATGAGAGCCATATCGCG
This sequence comes from Paenibacillus radicis (ex Gao et al. 2016), assembly GCF_014641555.1. GTDB lineage: Bacteria > Bacillota > Bacilli > Paenibacillales > Paenibacillaceae > Pristimantibacillus > Pristimantibacillus radicis. Next base: position 77,139 of record NZ_BMHY01000003.1, on the reverse strand, counting down.
AAAATGATGAACTCCTCGGCCGACGTGCGTACGCCGTATGAGGTTAGCCGGCTGTTCAGCAGCAATGGAGAAGCGATCGATCAGGTAACGATCAGTCATACAGAGACAGATGAATCCGAGACGATCGTCGTGGACGAAGTGATCGTTAACCATGGATTGAAATCCGATTTCGTCGGAATCAAGGACTGGAGCTTGGACATGGATGATTGGAATGTGTTCGTAAGTCCGAAGCTGGCGACCAATCTGCCGGGTATTTTTGCGGCGGGTGATTTTGCATATTTTGAGAGTAAGCTGAACCTGATCGCGGGTGCTTTCACTGATGCAGGAATCGCTGTGAACAGTGCAAAGCTGTATCTGGAGCCAGAGGCTGCCAGAATGGCTTACGTGTCCTCCCATAACGAAAGATTTAAAGAGAAAAACAAAGCGCTGGGTGTTGTAGAAGCTTAAACGGCTAATACCGTACTGCAAAAGACTAGATTCCCATATATCTTTATCTATTTCCTTTTTCTACAATTAATCGGATACGGATAAAGGGAGGGTCACTCATGCCGCTTATAGAGGTACAAAATCTGCGCAAGGAATTCAAAAGACAAAAGCGTCGTGACGGGTTCTGGCCGTTGATGAAAAGCTTGGTGTACCGGGAATATGAGCAGAAGGTGGCGGTCGAGGACATTTCGTTTACGATCGACCAAGGCGAAATTGTCGGCTATATCGGGCCAAACGGAGCAGGCAAATCGACCACGATCAAAATGATGGTCGGCATTCTGGTCCCGACAAGCGGGGCGGTGCATGTGAACGGACTGGTGCCGTTCGAGAACCGGATTAAGAACGCGCGGCGAATCGGCGCGGTGTTTGGCCAGAAAAGTCAGCTATGGTGGGATACGCCCGTCATTGAGTCGCTTCGGCTGACCAAGTATATGTACGATATACCGGAGGATCGCTATCAGCAAAATATGGCGCTGTTCGGCGATATTCTCGGGCTGGACGAATTCAAGAATGTAGCTGTACGTTCGCTCAGCTTGGGCCAGCGGATGCGGGCCGATCTTTGTGCGGCATTGCTGCATGATCCCGACATCGTCTATCTCGATGAGCCGACGATTGGCCTCGATGTCGTCGTGAAAGAGAGAATTCGCGAATTCATTCGCGAGATCAACCGGGAAAGAGGCACGACCGTCATTTTGACGACGCATGATATGTCCGACATCGAGAAGCTGTGCAGCCGTGTCATGGTAGTCGATCACGGCAAGCTCATGTATGACGGGAATCTGACTACACTGAAGAATGACTACGGCAATATGGAGACGATGGAGCTGGACACGGAAGAGGTTTTTGTGATGGACGATGCGCTGCTGCGCATGGGAATTACGTCCTCTCAGACCGAAGAAGCCCGCACCCAGCTCGTCTACGACAAGAAAAATATCAATTCCTCCGCCGTCATCAAATGGATTATGGACCGCTACTCGGTTCGGGACTTTAAGGTCAAGGAAACGGAAATTGAAGAGATCATTCGCAATCTGTATGCAGGCTTCAGTCAGGAAGAGCGGCCGCGTCAGGAAGTGATGGCATGAGAATCGCCCTTTACCGGGAAATGACGATGAATGCTTTCCGCACGCATCTCGCTTTCCGGGCTGAGGTACTGCTGTTCCTGTTCGGTCAGCTGTTCAAAATATTCGTGCAGGTCTATATCTGGCACGCATTGTTCGGCGACTCGGGCCAACTGGCCTCACAGGCCGGCTCGATTTCCATTCAGGAAATGATTACGTATGTCGTCATCAGCTCCGTCATATCGGTATTCGCTACGAATGACGTTATTTTTAAAGTCAGCTCTAAGGTATCCTCAGGCGAGATCGCGATGGATCTCATTAAACCGATGAGTTTCCGGTCCGTCGTCTTTTGCCAGACCTTCGGTACGAACATGTACCGGATGCTGTTTGAATTAGTGCCTCTCGTTATTGTCAGCCTGCTATTCTTCCACGTACAGCTTCCTTCGCTTGCAAGCGGCATCGCTTTCCTGATTCTAGTCTTCAACGGCCTGATTCTTAATTTCCTCATTACGTATACAATTGGACTTATTGCATTCTGGTATATTCTGATTTGGCAAATCAACACGGTGCTTAACGGGCTGATCCGGCTGTTTTCCGGAGCGTTTATTCCGATTTGGTTCTTTTCCGATTCGCTGGTTCAGTTTTCCTACTTCCTGCCGTTTCGCCTCATTTACTATGAACCGATCTCTGTCTATTTGGGCAAAGTAACGGGCTGGCAGGAGCTGCTCGCGATCGTTCTTCAGCAGGTGGCATGGATTGTGGGCTTTCTGCTGCTGCAAAGGTGGATGTGGTCGAAAGCCGTTCGGCGGCTTGTCGCTCAGGGAGGCTAAGGGGAGGATAAGATGAGATACTTGAAGCTTTACGCACGGTTTATTCCGATTTATTTCAAAAGCAAAACAGAGCACGGTTTCGGCTTTTATATGGACTTTGTTGGCTTTGCCCTCTCTCATATCGTGAGCTATGCGGTAATCTGGGCGCTAATGAGCCGCTTTCAGACAATTAACGGCTGGAATATGTACGAGGTTATGATCATTTATACACTCAATATGCTCACTTACGCGATCGCGGCGGTATTCTTCTTTTTTCAAATGAATGATGTCGAGGAGGACGTACATAAGGGCTCCTTTGACAGCCTGTTGGTCAAGCCGATCAATCCGTTCATTCATATGATAATCCGCAGCTTCGGTCATTTCTTCCTAGGTGACATAGTGATCGCGATCCTGATGCTGGGGTTCTGCTTCAGCCGTCTTGATCTCCATCCAAACTTGGCGGCATATGCTGGATTCGTGGCCTTGCTGCTTGGAGCGGTGCTGATTCAAGCTGCCTTCATTGTCATTACAGGCTCCATGTGCTTTTGGATCGTACGCGCTCGTGCGGTCATGAACGTCGTCATCTTCGGTATCCGGGGCTTCGCCGACTATCCGATTTCGATTTACAGCAAAGTGCTGCGAGTCATATTGACGTTTATCATTCCTTACGGCTTCGTTAATTTCTATCCGTCCCAGCTCATACTCGATAAAGAAGGCGGTTCGCTGTTCGTCTCATGGCTGCCTTATGCGACACCTGTCGTTGGCCTCATTCTATTCTTTATCGCATATCGAGTGTGGAATGCGGGGTTGAACCGGTATCAAGGCACTGGAAGTTAGTTGAATTGATGTAAGGTAAGTGGGGAAGCGGCCATTGCGGCCGCTTTTTTTTTGCGTGTATCCATCTCTTAAATTTGGATGGCGGGAAAATAAGAAAATCTTAAAGGTTACATTAGAGTCTCTTTAACAGTCTTCCTTATACTGAATAAATCAAATGCGGCGACTGACGCGATCGATGCGCTGCTCCGCATTCAGAAGGAGATGCAACTAGAATGGCTATAAAACCGGTTATTGAGATGAACAAGGTATCTAAAATATATGGGGGAAAAACTGAAAATCAAGTTTTTGCCCTGAATGATGTATCTTTTACGATGCAGGAAGGCGAATTTATTGGCATTATGGGCGCATCGGGCTCGGGGAAAACGACGCTGCTGAACGTGGTCTCCACGCTGGACCATCCAACGGAAGGTACTGTCGCTATTGCGGGCACGGACATCACGCGGATGAAAGCACGGGAGCTGTCGGATTTCCGTGCGCAGCGTCTCGGCTTTATTTTCCAAGAGTTCAATCTGCTCGACAATTTGACGGTTTACGAGAACGTGGCCCTGCCTTTATCGCTGCAGGATTTACCGGTTCATCAAATTATGGACAGAGTGGGCAAAGTGCTGGAGCAGCTCGGCATTGCCGAGCTTGCGGATAAGTATCCGGCAACGATATCGGGAGGACAACGGCAGCGGACGGCGGCCGCAAGAGCTATTGTGCATGAGCCTGCTTTGCTGCTGGGTGACGAGCCAACCGGATCATTGGATACGAAAAATGCGGTTGGTCTTCTGGAGCAAATGAAGCGGCTGAACGAGCAGCAGCAAATCTCAATTCTAATGGTCACGCATGACGCTTTCAGCGCGAGCTATTGCAGCCGAATATTGTTCATTCAAGACGGACGATTGGTGCAGGAGCTTTATCGGCTGGGGAGCCGGGAAGCTTTTTATAAGCAAATCCTGAATGTGCTGGGTGATTACGGCGCGGCGGCCGCTGAAGCTGCTGCCAAGGAATTGTCCGCTGTTGAGGATAGGGGGTAGGCTTGCATCATGTTGATGAAACTCGCTTTATCCGGCATGAAGAGCAAGCTGAAGGATTACTTGGTGCTGCTGGCCGGACTTGTCATTTCGATATCGATCTTTTATATGTTTCAGACGATGGCATGGAACCGCAGTTTTACTGAGAACAATGCGGTCATCAATTCAATTCAGCTTGTATATGTGCTAGGAACCATCTTGTTATCAGCCATTACATTTTTTTATATTTTGTATGCTAACGGCTTTTTACTGTCGCTCCGCCAACGGGAGTTTGGCCTTTATATGGTGCTGGGAGCCAGAAAAGATAAAATACGCAAGCTGATGTTTATCGAGACGATCGTGCTCGGTATGGTTTCTCTGGCCGCTGGACTCGGTATTGGCTTCGGTCTTTCAGCGCTGGTTGGGCGTCTCATGGCCCAGCAGCTCCAGGCAGATCTGACGGGCTATTATCCGGTATACGGTCCGGCAATCGGATTTACCGTTTTGTTTTTCGTCGCGTTGTTCATCTTCTCTGCGCTGTGGAATCAATTGAAGCTGGCGCGTATGCAGGTGCTGCAGCTGCTGCATGGCAGTATGAGGGCGGACCGTCCTTGGCGCAGCAGCGGCTGGAAAAAGGTGATGGTCGTTGTGGGCGTTATCGCCATCTTGCTTGGTTATCTGTCCTTAACGTTCATGGAACAGCTGCGGGAGATCGGTTTGTTTACTGCAACCATTATGACGCCGCTCGGCACCTATCTGTTGTTTATGGCGTTTCTGCCTCCGCTTGTTGCCAGGCTGAAGAAAAGTCATCAATTGCGCGGCATCCGGGCCTTTACGTTTGGTCAGCTTAGTTTTCGGATTAATGAACTGACGAAGCTGCTGGCTACGGTGGCGATGCTCATTGCGCTTGGAGCAGGGGCAATCGCAGGCGGACTGGCTTTCTGGAATGATGCGTTCATTCGCGGCGAGACTTACCGGGTGTACGATGCGACCGTCCATGATCCGAATGAAGCGGAGACGAATGTGCTTGCGGGCATCCCGTTCAAAGAGAGGTTCACTTATCGTTATAAGCTGGACAATGAAATCCTCTATTATGCGAAGGAGGATTTGGAGTCGCAGCGGCCGCTCGTTCATTCGCAGCAAGGGCGAGATTATTGGGATCAACTCAAGAGAGTGGAAGATCCGCTTCCGAAGGCAACTGCTGATTCTGCGGGGAAGGCAGTGGCTGGGGAAAGCGCGAATAGCTCTGCTGGAGGAGTGGCGGGGGAGAGTGCGGATGGAACTGCTGCGAGCGCTGATACGGGGATTGAAAGTGGAGTTGAAGGTGAAACTGCTGGTGGCATTGAAAATGGGGAGAGCCTAAGCTCGGATTGGACAACCTTTCTGTGGCAAATCGCACCTACTAATCTGTCCTACTCCGACGTTCGTTTGGCCGATAACGTGCAATTTGATGCGTTGGAGGCGAAGGAGCAGATTGTCGTAATCGGAAGAACGGATGACTTTCTGGCATACCGTTCTTCGTGGGAAAAGCTGGACCAGCTTGCTATGGAGAAAAGCGAGGGGATGGGAGTAACCTGGAGCAAATATGAAAACTATCAGCGGGCACTGGGCATTTCAAGCGGGACGATGTTTATGGGCTTTTTCCTCGGCATCGCCTTTCTGGCGATGATGGCAAGCTGCTTGATGTTCAAAATATTGTCCGGAGCAGCGAAAGACATACAGCGCTATGAGATGCTGCATAAGCTTGGCGTACGGAGGGAGAGGCTGTCGCGTTCGATTTACACCGAGCTGCTGCTCGTCTTCCTATTCCCGGGCATTGCCGGTCTGCTGCACGTATTGGTGGGCATGCGTCTCTTCTCGTTTATTTTGGCGGAGCCGTATTACCGGCTCTGGCTGCCGATCCTGCTATTTGCGGTGATCTATTCCGCGTATTATTTCATAACGGTTAATTTGTATAAAAGGATCGTGCTGCGCTAGGCAGCAGAAAGACAAGGCAGGCTTCGCTAATAGCGAAGCCTGTTTTATTATGCGAAGGGCAAGCCGTTGCTGCGCGCCGGCTTCGCTGTGCGGAAGCGCTAGTGCCTAGAGCGAATCGGCTTCGCAAAATAGCGAAGCTAACTTCGTTCGGCGGTGTTGTAACAGCTAGCTGACCGGTAACAGCGAAGTATTTTTCGCTATCGGCGAACCTAGATTCGCGGATAGCGAAATTTAGTTCGCTCCAGACGCGGGTATATGCTGCAAAGGGTGGATTAGCGAAGTCAGGTTCGCAAAAAAGCGAAGTTGGTTCGTTCGACGAAAGAGCCCCTCCGAGCAGCGAACCAGCATTCGCAATTAGCGAAACTAGCTTCGCTGTGCGGAAGCGCTAGTGCCTAGAGCGAACCAGCTTCGCAAAATAGCGAAGCCAACTTCGTTCGGCGGTGTTGTAGCAGCTAGCTGAGCGGCAACAGCGAACTAAGTTTCGCTATTGGAGAACCAAGGTTCATGGATAGCGAAATTTAGTTCGCTCCAGACGTAGGCGCATGCTGCAAAGGGTGGATTAGCGAAGCTAGGTTCGCAAAAAAGCGAAGTTGGTTCGTTCGGCGAAAGAGCCTCTCCGAGCAGCGAACCGATTTCGCTAAACAGCGAAATTTAGTTCGCTCCAGACGCGGGTATATGCTGCAAAGGGTGAATTAACGAAGTCAGGTTCGCAAAAAAGCGATGTTGGTTCGTTCGACGGGAGAGCCCCTCCGAGCAGCGAACCGATTTCGCAAAAAAGCGAAGTTAAGTTTGCTCCAGAAGCGGGCGCATGCAGCAAAGGGAAAATTAGCGAACCAGCTTCGCAAAATAGCGAAGCTAGCTTCGTTCGGCAGTGTTGTAACAGCTAGCTGAGCGGCAACAGCGAAGTGATTTTCGCTATTGGAGAACCAAGGTTCACGGACAGCGAAGCTAAGTTCGCTCCAGACGTGGCGCATGCAGCAATGGGCGATTTAACGAAGCTAGGTTCGCAAAAAAGCGAAGTTGGTTCGTTCGGCGAAAGAAGCCCTCCGAGCAGCAAACCAGCTTCGCAAATTAAGGTAATAATACGCTCATTAAAGCATCGAGCCACCATTATCGATGTCCCGCCCAGCCCTTAAAAAAGCGGTCCCGGAACCGCACATCCGGGAAAGCCATTAATATCCCGGATGGTATTGAACGGGTATTGCTTGGTGGCGAACTGACTTTGATACAAATATTCTTGCAGGACAACGCTGCCTCCCGTAAGGCTGCACAACACCCCTGTGACGCCTTGCCCATTCGTTAGAGACACGCCAACAGGCTGGCCGACCAATCCCAATGCTTTGGAATACCATGCCATTTGCAGCATCGCGTATTCACCTCCACTACCATTGTATGAAGGGCCATTGCGGAGGTGAAAAACATCGCCTTGCTGTGCACTACAGCACGCTCAGTGCTCAGTGCTGTTGCTGCGCAATTAAAAAGAAAGACCCGGGATCGGCTAAGCGCCTCCGGGTCATGAAGTGTACAAAAAAGGTAAAGCAGGCTACGAGTCGAGCTGTTGCGACTGATCCGGTTCGTTCTTCTTGTCCTTGCGGGCAACAGTCCCGACAAACCGTCCAATAATCAAGAACAACGGCGAGGCTTCGATTTCGGCCACATTAAACAGTTCTACCCAGTTGAAAATGACTAAAAACGGCAGGAGTCCGATTGCGATGATGCCGAAAATTAGACCGACAGAAACATTGCGAAGCATTTTACCCAGCGTCATACGATCATCACTCCTTTCACTTCTTCCTCACCCCCACATTATACGCCCCTTCCGCGACAGCATTCAAGCCCATGTCACATTTCCTTTCGTGAAAGCGTTTAATTCCAATCTCGATTTGGGAAGCCTACTTGATAAAGGAATTCTTCTTGTATCCGCAAATGGCCGTGAAGTATGATTAGACGTTGTAACGAACATCGTGATATTCACGGGAAGGGAGTTTGTTTTGAAAGGCAGAGGCTTATACGACAGCTATCTCAAAAATAATCTGTTTATGAAAATGATTCTGCTGTTTGCACTCATTACGACAGCAACGATCGTGACCTTCTCCTACTTTATGTTCAATGTGATGACCCAGTCGATCATTGGCAATGACCTCGAAAATCAGAAAAAGGCGATGGAGAGCGTCAACAGCTATATGACCCGCAAATATGAATCGGTGCAGTCGATTATGCGCGATGTATACCGGAATGAATCGCTATCGATTCAACTTACTTATTTTCTCCAGCATCCATTCGAGGAATATATGAAGTATCAGCTTGATCAATTTACAAGTGGAACCGATATCGACGTGCCGAAGGGACTCGATTATTTCGACAATAAGCTGGAAAACGACGGTGATATCGAAAATCTTCTGCTATATAGTTCGGAAAAACAGTTCTTATTTGCTTATAAAAAAGGACATGTGAACAAATTAATCTCAACTAACGCGTCGCGCTCGTATATTCCCGATGCAATGGCGCTCGAAAGTAGTGCAATGTCTGTCCCAAACGCCTGGGTCCGTCAAGCAATTGATCAGCATGATCCAAAGCTGTATGCGATGCGTGTTCCGATCACGGACAAAAACACGCTGAAAAATCTGGGCCAGATGCTCGTCTACTTTAATTCCGACAGTATTGCGCAATCACTGGATAGCTATAGGGATCAGTTGAAGGGCTATATTCTGGTGCTGGGACCAAGCGGTGAGGTACTGTTCGACTCGTCTAACAGCTATTACGGCACCCGATATCCATATGCAGACCGAATCGATCCGCTCAATGATACGGCGATGCTGGAGCAGGAGTCTTACGTCACGACGCTGTCGCAAAACCAGGCGGGCTATATGGTCGTCGGAGTCGCTCCGAAAGCAGAGATTGCTTCCTCCTATCAGGGACTAAAGCAAACCATCATGCTTATTAGCGCTATCTGCATCGCTGTCGTGCTGCTCGTTCCGGTTCTCGTCGTCATCAATTATGCGAAACGAACGAATAAAATTATCCGCTTCATGCGCAAGGTGGAGAGCGGTGATTTGTCGGCTCGTATCCATGATGAGAAGGAGGACGAGCTAGGGCAAATTTCCCGAAGCTTCAACGATATGCTGGAAGAGCTTGCCCGTCACATCGATCGCGTCTATATTGCAGAGATTAAGCAGAAGCATACGGAGCTAGCGGCATTGCAGGCGAGAGTTAATCCTCATTTTCTATACAATACGCTGGAAGTCATTCGCATGCGGGCCATTTCGCAAGGGGCGAAGGACGTTGGCGAAATGATCTACAGCCTCTCGGTTCTCTTCAAGAGCTTCGTACAGCCCAAAGGGGAGAGCACAATTAAGGAGGAGCTTGAGACTTCCCGGCTTTATCTGGAGCTGTTCCGCATCCGTTACAAAGACAAGCTCTCCTATGACATCCAGTGCGAGGAGAGCCTCGGCCGGAAAAAGATTATGAGGATGGCGTTGCAGCCCATCATCGAGAACTATGTTGTACATGGCCTGCAGCCCCATAGAGCGGATAACCGGATCGAAATTCGTGTCTCGGAGCAGGATGGCCGGATTCGCATGGAAATCGAGGACAACGGCAGCGGAATTGAACCCGAGCGGCTGGCGCAAATTCGCCATTCCCTGGATGCGGTGGAGGAGACCGGAGAATCATTCGGACTGCGAAGCGTCCATGAACGGTTGAGGCTGCTGTATGGCGACGAGTACGGGCTTGAAATGACGAGTGCACCGGGCGAGGGCACGAAGGTAAGCATCGACTTTCCCGGACAACAGGAGGGATAGCATGTATAGAGTATTCATAGTCGATGATGAGCCGTTCATTATTGAAGGGTTGTATGACATTATCGATTGGCCGGCTTACGGGCTGGAAATCGTCGGCTCCGCGGAAAATGGCAAGGATGCGCTGGAAGCGCTCAAGGGGCTATCGGTCGATATTTTGCTAACGGACATCTCCATGCCGGTTATGGACGGCTTAACCTTAATTCGCGAAGCCCGGCAGTTTCATCCGGAATTAAAAGTCATTATACTGAGCGGCTACAATGAATTTGACTATATTAAGTCTGGACTAAAGCTTGGCGTTGAAAATTATTTGCTGAAGCCGATTAATATCGACGAGCTGCAGGAGACGCTTGCCAATACAATCGACAAGCTGGATCAGAGCCGGCCGGATCGGATGTTTAGCGCTTATGATATTCGTATTCTTAGGGATAATATATTGTATCGCTGGCTAACCCGGCGGATTGCGTCCAACGAGCTGAAGGAACGGACGGAAATGTTGGATATTCGTTTGGATGCTCCGTATCTTGCCATTGCTGTGCTTCGTACGGACAGCCCGGCTAAGCCATTCTATGACGCCTTACAGCAGCTGGCCGATGAGGACAAGTCGATGCTGCCTTTCGTAGACATCGACGGGGATCAGGTTATTATATTTCTGTTCTCAGAGCTGGAGCAGGGCAAGGCAAAGGCGCTGGATATCCTTAACGGCTTGCAGAAGGAAATGATATCCGGCGGCAATCCGCTGCGAATATCGTTGGGCAGTGTGGTGCAAACGGAGGAAGGCGCGCCGGTCAGCTACGCACAAGCGAAAGAAGCACAGGAGTATTTCCTGCTCCATGATGAACCGGTCGTATTGGATTACGAATCGTTGGCGGAGCGGGGAGGGAATAGAAGCCAAACCGCGTTTGCTCTGGACTGGGCGCCGTTCTCCAAGCTGATTAAAGCGAAGGAGCTGGATCAGCTGCATGAGGCGATTGAAGCGGAGTTTGAGCAATACCAGATGATCGATGGCATTACACCCGCCTATATTCAAAGCATGGCAATTGAGATGATGATCCGCTTCAAGATGGAGCTGAAGGAGATTAAGCGCGCCGATCAGCCGGAATTGTACAAGGCCGGTTTCGTGCAAATCATGCAGGCGGATAAAATCGAGGAGCTGGCCGCCGTCGTGAAGGAAGCGGCGACGTTAACGGTGGATTCGCTCATTAGGGACGTGAAGAGCCCTATAATCCAGCAGTTGCTTACTTATGTCCACGACAACTATGCGCAGCCGCTGTCGCTGAAATCGCTCAGCCAGCAGTACAACATCCACCCCGTCTATCTCGGCCATCTGTTTCAGAAGGAGACGAGTGAGACGTTCACGGACTACATCAATAAATACCGAATCGACAAGGCGAAGGAAATGCTAAAGGATACGCAGCTGAAAGTGCAGGAGATTGCCATGCAGGTTGGTTATTGGGAGACGGGCTATTTCTACAAACAGTTTAAGAAATACGTCGGCATTTCTCCGACCGATTACAAAGGACTGCTCTAATGTAAGATTGGAGCGGTCTTTTCTTTAATTTGTACATCATATCTTTACTTTGTTCTCTATTTGAAAACCGTTTCATCCGGTACTTTTATATTAGCCTTTGAAAACGGATTCTTAAATTGAGGGCGGTCGGTTAAACGCTTTCTCGAAGGCTGCATAAAAATGATTTGCACTACGATATACACGGGAGGATTACGATGAGCAGAAAGAAAAAAGGCTTCATACCGGCGCTTGCGCTGCTGATGGTCATGACGATTGTGTTAAGTGCTTGCGGAGGCAAGGGCGGAGCAGAAGGTACACCGGAAAAACCGGTTGAACTGATCTGGTACACGATTGGCACGCCGCAGAAAGATGTCGACAAAGTTATGGCTGAAGTAAGCAAATATACAGCAGAAAAAATTGGCGTTACGGTCAAAATGAGCATGGTTGACTGGGGCGACTACGCACAGAAGCTGCAAGTCATGACAGCTTCCGGGGAAGCGGTAGACATCATGTTTACATCCTCGTGGGCGTTTGATTACGTTCAGAACGCTAGAAAAGGAGCATTCCTGCAGACAGATGATCTGCTTAAAGAATACGGCCAAGGCATCGTAGATACCCTTGATCCTGCGTTCCTGGAAGGCTCCAAGGTTGATGGACACAACTATGGCATCCCTGCCAACAAGGAGCTTCCTGCCCAAGAGGTATGGCGTTTCAACAAGAAACTGCTGGACAAGTACAACCTGGACATTTCCAATGTGTACTCGCTTGAAAGCTTAGAGCCGCTGCTCAAAACGATCAAGGCGAGCGAGCCGGATATTTATCCGCTTGCTGTAGATAAGAACCAAGTTCCTTACGTGCCTTACGATTACGTCATTGAGAAGCTTCCAATGGCAGTACCGCTCAATACAACCGATTACAAAATCGTAAACGTGCTGGATACGCCTGAGATGAAGCAAATTTTGAAAACCATGCACAAATACTATAAAGCCGGCTACATTCCTACCGAAGCGGCAACGCTCGATTCGCTGACGGATCTGCAAGCAACAGGCAGATGGTTCACAGATCGTGCAACGACGCAGCCGTTTGCAGACAACCTATGGTCCGCAAGCTACGGTTACCCGGTCGTATCGACACCAGCCAGCGAGCCGCTGATTTACAACTGGTCGGTAATGGGCTCGATGCAGGCAATCTCCGCTAACACGAAGTATCCGGAGAAAGCGATGCAATTTTTGAACCTGCTGAACACGGATCCGGTTCTTCGCAACATGGTTGATTCCGGTATCGAAGGCGTTCACTACAAGAAAGTAAATGACACCGTAATGGAAAATCTGGATGAATCGAAAAACTACGACATGCCGACGTTTGCACTTGGCAATGTTATGCTCACTTACTTGAACACGACTGACCCTGCGAACAAGTGGGAAGAGTTCAAGAAGTTCAACGATGCGGGCACGAAAGCTCCGCTGCTTGGTTTTAACTTCGATACGTCGAAAGTTGCAACTGAAATTGCAGCTGTCAACAATGTGAAGCAAGAGTTCTGGGCTGCATTAATGACAGGTACAGTTGACCCTGATGTGTACCTGCAGCGCGCTAACGATAAATTCAAAGCAGCCGGACTGGATAAAGTTATGGCTGAAGCGCAGCGCCAGCTTGACGAGTGGAGAGCCGCCAACAAGTAATCAAGCGGGAAGGTATGGGTCGGCAGTTTATCGATTCATACCTTCTCTCATTCATTTAACAGCAGAGAGGTGATCACATGGGAGCCTTTGGACGTTTTTTCAAAGACATCAACAAAAATAAAGCGATGCTGGTTATGGTTTTGCCAGCGACACTCTGGTTTATCTTATTTTCCTACTTGCCGATGGCCGGCATGATTATCGCATTCAAGGAATACCGCTACAGCCGGGACGGGTTTCTGGCGAGCATTATCGAGAGTAAATGGGTAGGTCTGCAAAACTTCAAGTTCTTGTTCAGCACCAATGACGCCTATATCATTACGCGCAATACCGTACTTTACAATGTGTTTTTCATCGTTCTGGGACTTATTATTGCCGTTGCGATGGCGATCGTCCTGGCGGAAATTACGAATAAGAAGCTGGCGAAAATTTATCAGACAGGTATGTTCCTGCCTTACTTCCTGTCCTGGGTTATCGTCGGCTATTTCGTATTCAGCTTCCTGAGCCTGGACCGGGGCGTCGTTAACCGGATCGCCGGATCATTTGGCATCGACCCTGTGAACTGGTATTCCGATCCGACCTACTGGCCGATTATTATCGTCGTCGTCTTCTTGTGGAAATCGGTCGGCTATAACAGCGTCATCTACTTGGCAGCCATTATGGGCATCGATAAATCACTGTATGAAGCTGCGATGATTGATGGCGCGAATAAATGGCAGCAAATCCGCAACATTACGATTCCGATGCTGACGCCGCTCATTACGATATTGACGCTGCTGGCGATCGGTAAAATCTTTTATGCGGACTTTGGACTGTTCTATCAAGTGCCACGGGATTCGGGAACGTTGTACAGTGTAACGAACGTTATCGACACGTACGTGTATCGCGGCCTGAAATCGACAGGCGAGATCGGGATGAGTACGGCTGCAGGTCTGTATCAATCGCTTATCGGGTTCATTCTCGTTATTACATCGAACGGAATCGTTCGCAAATTCAACAAAGACAATGCTTTGTTCTAGTCCTTCCGGTTATCTAATTGAACAGGCAAGCATTGCGAGGGGAGGAAAACCGCTATGTCCGCTCAAACTCAAATTCAATCTCAATCGGCGAAAGGCCGTGATTTTCATAAGTTAGGCCCGGTATGGAACGTCATTTTTCATGCGATGGCCGGTATTTTTGCTCTGATGTGCGTTTTTCCTTTTATATTCGTTATGATTATTTCTTTTACGGACGAGAATACGCTCGCTAGAAACGGCTACAGCCTTTTTCCGGAAAAATGGAGCGTAGAGGCTTACAGCTATTTATTCAAGGCTGGCGACCAATTGCTTCGCTCTTATGGCGTAACGATTGCCGTAACGGTGATCGGTACGGTGATCGGTGTCATTGCTACCGCGCTTTTCGCTTACGCGATCTCGCGCCGTGATTTTAAATACCGCAATTTCTTCGCTTTCTTCGCCTTTTTCACGATGCTGTTCAACGGCGGTCTTGTGCCGACCTATATTATCGTTACACAATTGCTCGGCTTGAAAGATTCCATCTGGGCGCTTATTTTGCCGCTGGCGGTTAACGCCTTCTATATTATGATTTTACGCACGTTTTTCTCGACGATGGTGCCGGACGCGATTATCGAATCAGGCAGAATCGACGGTGCAGGGGAGTTCGGCATCTTCTTCAAGCTGGTGCTGCCTTTGGCGCTTCCGGGTCTGGCCACGATCGCTTTGTTCAGCACGCTGGGCTACTGGAATGACTGGTTTAATGCACTTCTGTACATTAATACGCCGAATTTAGTGCCGCTGCAGTCCATGCTGATGCGGATTGAAAATAATATGCAATTCATTATGCAGAACGCTCAAAATACGTCGCTTAGCGTAGGCGTGCTGCAATCGATGCCGCAGGATACGTCGCGTATGGCGATGGTTGTGCTGGCAACAGGGCCAATTGTATTCGCATACCCGTTCTTCCAACGCTATTTCATTCAAGGCTTGACGGTTGGTGCCGTTAAGGAATAGTTACTCATCTGTCTGCAAAGGAGCATCTACTTACTATGGAGCAATTTAGACTACCGAAAATTCCGATGCCGGAGCTTACGCTTCCAAAGGCCGTTCAAGACGTATTGGAGGAGGCTGAACAGAAGCTGGCGCATCGTCCGAAGCTGCTGCAATTGTTCAAAAACTGTTTTCCGAATACGCTCGAAACGACAACGAAGCTGATGGAGGACGGCACGACATTTGTTATTACCGGCGATATTCCGGCCATGTGGCTGCGCGACTCCGTCGAGCAAGTTATTCATTATGTTCCGCTAGCGAAGCAAGACAAAGAGCTTCAGCGTATATTGAGCGGCTTGATCAAGCGCCATATCGCTTATATTCAGATCGATCCGTATGCGAATGCGTTCAATGAGACGGACAATGACTGGCATTGGAATACGACGGACGAGACCGATATGTCCCCATGGGTATGGGAGCGCAAGTTCGAGCTCGATTCCATCTGCTTCTCGATGCGTCTCGCTCATGCTTACTGGAAAGAGACGGAGCTGACGGATATTTTCGATTCCGGCTTCAAGCAAGCGATGCGCACGATCGTCTCGCTGTGGAAAACGGAGCAGCGTCACTTCGAGCTGTCCCCGTACCGTTTCGTACGGGATAACGGCATTCCTACCGATTCGCTGCGCAATAGCGGACTTGGCATGCCTGTCAATTATACCGGCATGATCTGGTCGGGCTTCCGCTCCAGTGATGACGCATGCGATTTCCATTACAACATTCCGGACAATATGTTCGCGGTTGTCGCGCTCCGTCAAATGAGAGATATTGCGGAATGGGTATTCCGTGATATGGATCTGGTGCAGGAGTTGAAAAAGCTGGAGGAAGACGTGGATCACGGCATTCAGCTGTACGGCATTTACCGTCATCCGGAGTTTGGCCCGATCTATGCTTACGAGACAGACGGCTTCGGCAACTATTGCCTGATGGACGATGCTGGCACGCCTGGTCTGATCTCGATCCCTTATTTGGGCTATACGAATGCGGATGATCCGATCTACCAGAATACAAGAAGGTTCGCACTCAGCAAGGAGAACCCGTTCTATTACGAGGGCACTGCGGCCAAAGGAATCGGCAGCCCGCATACGCCTCCAGGCTATATCTGGCATATGGCGCTGTCTATGCAAGGTATAACGGCAACGAGCAGCGAAGAGAAGCTCGCTTTGATCGATATGCTCGAAGCAACCGATGCGGATACCGGCTACATGCATGAAGGCTTCCATTCGGATGATCCAACGCAATTTACGCGCAAATGGTTTGCCTGGTCGAACAGCCTGTTCTCCCAGCTTGTGTACCAGGCGATGAAGGACGAATTGCTATGAGCCATAACGCCATCATTTTCTATGATCCCTCGTTTCCGGCGGTATCCCGGCCAAACCCGGCAGCGGAGCAGCTTCTCGCCGAGAGCGGGGTTGTCGTTAATGCTAGCGGTCTAGGTCAAGCGCTCGCTGCTGCGGGTGGCGGCAGCTTTGTCAATCTGCATGCGCCTTACTTTCCGAAGGAAGCCTGGAGCGAGATCATCGCTTACTTACGTCGCGGCGGCGGCTTGATCAGCGTTGGCGGAGCACCGTTTCAAATTCCGGTATCGCGCAATGATGCTGGGGTATGGGAGGCGGAACCTGCGCAGACGGCTTACCACCGTGAGCTGCAAATTCACGAAGCTTTGCCGGTAGATGCTGCGCCAATCCGCACGCTGTCGGCCATGGCGGATATTCCGCTGCTGGCAGGCAAGGAATCGCTGTTTGAAGTGTCGCCTACGTGGAATCTGGTGCCTCATGTATCCAAAAGCAGCGATTTGCCGCATCAAATGGGGTCGGCAGGTCCGATGGATGCTCATTTGTACCCGCTGTTAAAAGGTATTTCATCTGAAGGAAGAGAAGTTGCCGCTCCTGTTCTGCTGTGGGAGAACACGAAGGGCGCTTTCGCGGGAGCACGCTGGCTGTTCGTTAACCTGCCCTTGACCGAAGCATTCTGGCAAGGCGGAGGCGTTCAAGAGCTGCTTCGCTGGTCGGCGTATTGCAGCGCAGGCGTAACGGAGCTTTGGGTGAAGCCTAATTATGCTTCTTACGAGCCGGGTGAACAGGCGATGCTGACGCTGCAAATGCAGCAGCTTAGCCAACATTCCAGCGTTGATGAAGCTCCTGCAAGCTGGAGCTTCATCATCTCTGTCGAGCATGAGAACCATTCGGAGCAGCGTTGGTCGAGCCGTCTGCAAGAGGAAGCGACGAGCAGGCAGCTTATTCTGCGCTTGCCGGTTACGCTATCGCTTGTGAGCGGCTATTACAGCGTAGAATGCATTGCGGAGTCGTCGACGGGTGAACGACGCGTCCTTCGTCAAGGCTTCTGGGGCATGGATCGCGAGCTGTTGGCCGCAGGCAGCCCTGTAACTTGCGAACGCGATTATTTCATCAAGGACGGACGTCCGATGCCGGTCGTTGGCATGACCTATATGACTTCGGATGTGGCAAGGAAGTTTCTGTTCCTGCCGAATGCGTCAGTCTGGGAACGTGATATGGCGCAAATGCGCAAGGCTGGCATCAACTGGATTCGTACCGGCATATGGACTGCCTACCGAAATGTGATGCAGGTAGACGGTCATGCTTCGGAGGAGGCACTTCGCGCAATCGATGCGTTCCTCTTAACGGCGAAACGCCATGATCTGCAGGTAACCTTTACGTTCTTCTCCTTTACTCCGGAAACCTGGGAAGGAAAAAATCCGTATCTGGACCCGCGGAGCGTGGAAGCCCAGAAACGGTTCATCCGGGCGATTGTCTCCCGTCACAGCCAATCGAAGCATGTCGATTGGGATTTGATCAACGAGCCTTCGATGTTCGATCCGCCAAGGATTTTCTCGGATGGGCCAAGATCGGCGCGTGATTCGTTCGAGCAGGCTGCCTATGCGGCATGGCTGAAGGAGCGGCACGGCTCTATCGCAAGGCTTCAGAAAGTATGGAACATGACGCCGGAGCAATTGCCGGATTTCGAATCAGCTGTACCGCCGGAGCCGGAAGAAATCAACTTCGACGTGCAAGATATGCACCAGGGCAAGAAAGGGACACGCTGGCTGGATTATGTCCTGTTCTCCATGGATATGCACAACCGCTGGGCTAAACAATTATACGATGTCATCAAAGAGGAATGTCCGGATCATATGGTTACGGTTGGTCAGGACGAGGCGCTTGGCGCGCAGCGGCCTTCGCCGTTCTTCTATGGCGAGGCGGTGGATTACACGACCGTTCATTCCTGGTGGCTGAATGATTATCTCGTCTGGGACGGCATCTTTGCCAAGACGGCGGACAAGCCGAACCTCGTGCAGGAAACCGGTATTATGTACGTTGAGACGCCGGAAGGCCGGGCGAAGCGTTCCGAAGCTGAGCTGCGGAACATGCTGGAGCGCAAATATGCGTATGCCTTCTCGACCGGCGGTGCAGGCGCTGTGCAATGGATCTGGAACACCAACTTCTATATGGACAACGCTAATGAATCCCATATCGGAGCGGTTCGCGCAGACGGCACGGAGAAGCCGGAGGCGGATGTATCCTATGATTTCGGCCGGTTTATGGCGGAAATCCGTGATTTATTTGCCGGCAGGGAGCTGGAGGATACGGTAGTCATATTCCCGTACTCCAATGATTTCTCCAACCGCAAGCTGGCCTTTGACGCAACGACGACAGCGACCCGTGTGCTTGCTTATGAACTGAATAAGCCGTTCCGCGGCGTATCGGAATACCACTTGCACGAGCTGGAAGCGAATCCTGCCAAGCTGGTCATTTTGCCAAGTGCCCATAACCTGGATGACGCACAGTTCGAGCAGCTGCTCGGCTGCATCGAGCGGTCGGGAGCGACGCTGCTGTTAACGGGACCAACGAGTCTGGACGCGTATTGGCGGCCGGTTGACCGTCATACGGAGCTGTTTGGAGAAAGAGAACTTAAGAACGTCGTACGCGAGGAACAGCTTCGTATTGGCGACCGGGTATGGCCCGTTTCTTACGGCAGCCGCCGGATTGCGCAAGTATGGAAGGAATCCCGCAAAGGCGAGACCGATACAGATGCAGATGATTTGAGAGAGCTGCCGCTTGGCAAAGGACGCATCGTTTGGTGTCCGCTGCCGGTAGAGCTGAACGATCGCACCGAGACGCTCACAGCGCTGTATAAGTATGCGTTGGCCTCCTCAGGTTGTACGCAGGAGCTGGAGTGGGTGAAGGGCGGCGAACTGCCGGGCGTATACGGGCGCAAGCTCCAGTTCCGGGATGGCGCGCTGTTCATCTTCGTATCGGAGTTTGGCCGCAATGCGGACATTGAAGTGAAGGATCCGGCTTCTGGAGCTGGATATGCTTTTGAGCTTCCGAAAGAAAGATCGGTCTTGTTTGCAGTGGACAAGCAAGGCAAGCTGCTTTCTGTCTATCGGCCCCGCGAGTCCAGCATTACGGTGACCTCGCCAAGCAACTAAGGATTAATCAGCATAGAAAGGGGTTTGAACGATGACCTACAAACGGACTGCCCATATCATCTCGCATACCCACTGGGACCGGGAATGGTATTTGCCATATGAGAAGCATCATGTGCTGCTCGTCAAATTAGTGGATACGCTGCTTCATACACTGGAGACGGATCCGGATTTCAAAAGCTTTTATTTGGACGGACAAACGATCATTCTGGAAGATTACTTGCAGGTTCGCCCGGATAACCGGGAACGGCTGGAACGGTATATTAAAGAAGGCCGAATCGTAATCGGACCCTGGTACATCCTGCAGGATGCGTTCCTGACGAGCAGCGAAGCGAATATTCGCAACCTGCAGATTGGACATCAGGATGCAAGCCGCTACGGCACTATAGCAAAAGTGGGCTATTTCCCGGATACGTTCGGCAATATTGGCCAAGCGCCGCAAATGATGCGCCAAGCGGGTATCGACAACGCCGTGTTCGGCCGAGGCGTGAAGCCGACCGGCTTCAACAATACGGTAGCAGATTCCGAATACGAATCCTCGTTCTCGGAACTGATCTGGGAAGGTCCGGACGGCTCCCGTGTACTTGGCATCCTGTTCGCCAACTGGTATTCCAACGGCAACGAAGTGCCGGCAGACGAAGCAAGCGCCAAGGAGTATTGGGAGCGTAAGCTTGCGGATGCGGAGAAATATGCCGCTACCGGACAATTGCTGTTCATGAACGGCTGCGATCATCAGCCCATTCAACGGGACTTGCCTGAGGCGCTGGAGATGGCTAGGAAGCTTTACCCGGATACGGAGTTTGTTCATTCCAACTTCGAGGACTACTTGGCTTCCGTGAACGAATCGATGACACGCGAGCTGTCCGTCGTGAAGGGCGAGCTTCGCAGTCAGCGTACGGACGGCTGGTCCACGCTTGTAAATACGGCATCCGCACGTGTGTACTTGAAGCAAATGAATCAGCTGGGACAAGCGATGCTGGAGCGTGTGGCAGAGCCGCTCGCCGCATTCGCTTACTCGCTGGGCCATGAATATCCGCATCATTTGTTTACTTATGCGTGGAAGACGCTGATGCAGAACCATCCGCATGACAGCATTTGCGGCTGCAGCGTCGATGAGGTTCACCGTGAGATGGTGACCCGATTCGATAAGAGCCGCCATGTGGCGGAAGCGATCATCGACGAGAGCAAGCAAATCGTCGCCGATGCTGTCGACACTTCGGTATTCGAGCAATACGGCGAGGCTGCAATTCCATTCGTCGTCTACAATACGACGGGCTGGAACCGCAGCGGTGTCGTGAGTATTGAGCTTGATATCGAGCGTATCTACTTCCGCGACGGCCACTCGCTAGACACGATGAATCAAATGATGTACGCCGTTGATGTGACGGGCCGGGAACTTGTTGACCATAACGGCAGTGCAGTTGCTCACACTATGGCCGATTTGGGACTCCACTTCGGCTATGAGCTGCCAGACGACAAGTTCCGTCAGCCTTACATGGCTCGCAGAGTACGGCTTACGTTCGAAGCGAAGGATGTTGCAGCGCTTGGTCTGGCTGCTTATGGCTATGTACGTAAAGCTGCTGCAACAGCAGCAGAGCAAGCTTCGGCATCATTGGCAGCTGGCCCGAATGCGCTGGAGAATGAATGGCTCCGCGTTGACATCAGCAACGACGGCTCGTTCCAATTGACTGACAAGCGCAACGGCCAAATCTACTCCGATCTTGGCGTATACGAGAACACTGGCGATATCGGCAACGAATATATGTACAAGCAGCCGAATGGCGAGCAGGCACTGACGACGAAGGGACTGCCAGCCCGCATTCGTCTAGTTGAAGATACGCCATACCGTGCTTCCTTCGAAATCATTCATGAATGGGCGATTCCTGCTTCGGCGGAGCCATATTTCGAGGTGGAGAAACAAGAAGCGGTCTATTTCCCGGACCGCAAATCTCAGCGTACGGAGACAATGGTTCCGCTTGTTATCCGTACTGAAATCGCACTAAGCCGCGAGGGCAAGGGACTGGAGTGGAAGTCTTCCTTCAACAACCAGGCGAAGGATCACCGGGTTCGCGTATTGTTCCCGACGGATCTTGCCGCGGCTTATCATCATGCGGATTCGATCTTCGAGGTTGTACGCCGCGACAACGAGCCGGCGCCGGAGTGGAGCAATCCAAGCAACGCTCAGCATCAGCAGGCATTCGTTGACGTAAGTCACGGACAAGCCGGTCTGACGGTAGCGAACCTCGGCTTGAATGAGTATGAGGTGCTGCGCGACGGACGCCAGTCCATCGCGGTTACGCTGCTTCGTGCAGTTGCCGAGCTTGGCGACTGGGGCGTATTCCCGACGCCGGAAGCGCAATGTCTGGGTGAGCAGCAATTCAGCTTGATCATTTTGCCGCATAACGGAGACGGTGCCGCTTCGGGCGCATACGCGGGGGCTTATCAGTTCCAAGCACCTTGGACGGTTAGCCAGACGGGCGTTCACTCAGGCAAGCTTGCTCCGGCAGGCGCTTTGTTCCAGTGGGAAGGAAGCAGCATGGCGTTCACCTCGTTGAAGGTAAGCGAGCAATCCGGCGATTACATGGCGAGATGGTTCAACATGAATGCTTCTGCTGCTGAGCTGAAGCTGTCGGGCGCGGCTTATGCAACGCTTGAAGAAGCTTATAAGAGCGATGTGCTGGAGCAGGCGGGCGAAAGCCTTTCTGTTCAAGCAGAAGGCGGAGCTCAATCTTATGTGCAATTGCCGGTCGGGCCTTGCGAGATTGTGACGATTGCCGTTAAACATTAATGCCATTTATAACTGTAAAAGTGTAAAAAAGCATCGGTTCCGGGGCAATCCCCAGGAATCGATGCTTTTTATTTACGCAGGCCTGCGAGAGGCCGCTTCTTGGTTTAATATCCCGCCATCATGGCTGCATCCGCTTTTTGCCCCTTCTTCAGGGTCTGACGAAGCTTTTATTTCCACCAGACAGAGGAGGGAAGACGTTCGGAGCGGAAGGCGACCGGTTCTCCGATTCGCGGGGTAGCGAGTTCTACGCCCCGCTGTTCAGCCGCCCGGACGACCCGGTTAATCGGGTCATGCCAGTCATGGACGGCGAGCGTGAAGGCGCCCCAATGAATCGGTACCATCCGTTTTCCGCGAACGTCGAGATGGGCCTGCACCGATTGCTCAGGCAGCATATGAATGTCGCGCCAGCGATCGTCATATTGGCCGCATTCGATGAGCGTCAGGTCGAACGGACCGTATTTTCCCCCGATTTCACGGAAATGCGGGCCGTAGCCGCTGTCACCGCTGAAGAACAGCTTCTCTCCGCCGCCTTCGATGATCCATGAACACCATAGGGAGGAATTTTCGCCGATGACGTTGCGCCCGGAGAAATGTCTTGCTGGTGCGCATACGAGCTTCAAGCCTTCAAATTCGGTTGTCTCTCCCCAGCCATATTCTTCAATTGCTGCTTTCTTCACGCCCCATGCTTCCAAATGGATGCTCACGCCCGCCGGTACAATAAACCGCCGGACCCGGTCCTTTAGCTTGCGGATCGTTCCGTAATCGAGATGGTCATAATGGTCATGCGATAGGATGACAGCATCGATTATGCCCATTTGGCTTATATCGAACGGCAAGTTACGGCTGTAGCGGCCGTTGCCGAATATCGGGAAGGGCGACGGGGATCGGCCAAACATCGGATCAAGCAGCAGCGTCTTGCCTGCAAGCTCAACCCAGACTGCCGAATGGCCGAGCCATACGACGCGGGCTTCGCCTGTCTTCTCCGGACGGAACGGCACCGTTTCAAGGGGACTGCTCGGCTTCCGCAACGGATCGCCCTTTGCCATGTCCGCCATCACTTTCGCCATCTCGGAAGGCTTCATGCTTTTGGAAGTCGGAATCTCATTGTGAAATTTGCCGCCGTTATAATTTGGATAGCTTTGATACTGACTGCGCAGCAGAGATGAGGGCCTTTTGCCAAGCGGAGGGTACAAGGAGATTATCAAGACGGCCGCCATCAATACCAAGATGAGCAGGGAAATGAAAACAATCACGAAGTCAGCCTCAATTCTATTTTTTGTTGTCATTATAGCATGAATGGACAGCGGATTCTTTCTCCCCGGTTTGCAGCAATAAAATGGTATAATAACCTCAATATTAGGCCTATTGAGGGCCAATTGCGGAGGATGAAGTACACGAGTGAAGCTGGAGCGTCTCATTTCGATGATTTACATGCTGCTGAACAATGAAGTCATATCGGCATCCGCACTAGCGGACAAGTATGAGGTGTCGCAGCGGACGATTTACCGGGATATTGAAGCGATAAGCGCGGCAGGCATTCCGGTCGTATCCTATCAGGGTGTGAACGGCGGCTACGGCATTATCGATTCCTATAAAATGGACAAAAGCTTGCTGAATGCCTATGATGCGGAAACGCTTATTACCGTACTAAGCGGATTATCGACCGTCTTTGAGGACGAGCAGGCGATGGATACGGTGCGCAAGCTGCAAACGATTCAAAGGGATAACGCCAATCCGGTGCTCAATCTGGAGATGGGCGGCCACCCGTTATACAACCAACTGCTTCGTGACTTAAGAGAGGCTATTACGAGAAGGACGGTCATTCAATTCGACTATATCAGCTGGAAGAACGAGCGGACGAAGCGCAGCGTGGAACCGGCGAGTCTGAAGTTCAGAAGGCAAGCCTGGTACTTGTACGGCTTTTGCAGAGAACGGAACAATTTCAGAGAATTCAAGCTGTCGCGTATTTCGGATATGAAGGTGCTGGCGGAGCACTTCCAGCGCAGAGTCGAGCTGCCGCCAGTAGAGCGTGATCCCTATCAACGAAATGAAGGCGCCGAGTCTGTTGATGTTTTGCTGCGTTTTACGAAACGATCGCTCGCCTTGGCGCTGGATCATTTCAACAACCAGGAACGAACGTATCACGAAGACGGATCGATGACGATCAAGCTGCAGCTTCGCGATGCCGACAATACCAAATGGCTCATTCGGGTGCTGCTCAGCTTTGGCGAGGATGCGGAAATTATCGAGCCGGCGAGCTTGCGTCAGGAGCTTAAGATGACGTTGGGTAAAATGATGCAAATCTATTCGGATGAAGTCTAGCGAGCGTGGAGCCCGTCGGGTTGCTTCATAAGTGACGGATGGATTCGAGGTGGGTTCTCTTACCAAATTGACACGTCTAGTGAAGCTTGCTAGAATGCTAATGTTAAAAGCATATCGGATTAATAGGGAATGCAAAATGGATCAGGCTGGGGCTTTTCGGCAAGGGCGGCAATGTCGGCGGCTTGCTGCGAAAGCCTTTTTCTCCATCATTCGGGAAGGTGAGCCATGAAACTCAAGCTGAGGCACAAGCTGGTGCTGTTCGTCATTATCGGGGCCGTTGCAATAAGCTTTGTTGGACTGCTCTATGTTCAGAGAATGCAGACGTTGTATGAACGGCTTGTCTATGAGGAAGCGAGCGACAAGCTCTATTTGTATTCGGAGCGGATGGAAGAGAAGCTCAATGAGATCGACAAGTTTACGCTCACCCTCGTCAGCGACCCGGATATTCAAGAACGGCTGAAGCAGATCAAGCATGAAAAGGGGACGCTGGAATATTTGACGGCGGTCAGCGCCTTGAAGCAAAAGCTGCTCACCTATCCTTTCCACGACTATTCGATTAAGTCGATTGTAATCGTGGATACGAGCGGCAATGAATATTTGGCGGGCTCGCTCGCTGATGCCCCGGTGCCGGCGCATGACTCGGAGATGATCCGGCTGGCCGCTGATAAAGCCGGTGCCAGCTATTGGGTCGGAGGCAAGGAGCCGATGACGTTTCTGTCGGTACGGCAAATCCGCGCCGTGCAGAATATGGACTTGCAGCCGCTGGGCACGCTTATTATCCGGGTGGAAGCCAGCCAGATCGTTAGCCTTAAGGATAAGAAGAGCACGCGCTACAACACCTCCCTCATTATCCAGGATGGAGAGAAGCCGGTCTATTCCGACACGGGTGAAGCTTTGGCTGTCGAGCTGCCGGCAGGGTTTCGTCATGGGGAGGAAGAGGGGAGTGCCGAGCCGTACAGCATGCTTAGCGTGAAAAATCATAAATATTTAGCAACCTACTCAACACTTGCCTATACGGGGTGGACGTTTATCCACCTTGTTCCGTATGAATCGTTATTCGAAGCCGCGGTCTTTATGAGGCGGATATTGCTCGTCTTGTACGGATGTATTTTCGCCGTGCTCATCTGGTTTGGCCTTATTTTCTCCAGAAGCATAACCCGCTCGCTGGAGGAATTGACGCTGCGGATGGCTAAAGTAGAAAAGGGGGATTTCTCCTCCATTCACACCGTTCCGGTGAAGAAGCCGGATGAAATCGGTTTGCTTACGATCAATTTTTCGAAGATGGCGGACCGGCTCGATCACCTGATTAAAGAAAATTATGTGAAGCAGATTCATCTGAAAGAGTCGCAATACGAGACGCTTAAGGCGAAGCTGAATCCGCATTTTTTATATAATACGTTAGATTCGATTAACTGGCTGGCTAGACGGAATGGACAAGCTGCCATCTCGAAAATGGTCAAGGCGCTTGGCGACATGCTTCGCAATACGATCAGCCGCAAGGAAATCGTCACCCTCCGGGATGAGATGACCCATCTGAATAACTATTTTTCGATTCAGCAATTCCGGTTTGAGCATCGGTTGCACTATGAGATTGAGATTGCCGAAGAACTGCAGGGGCTGTATTTGCCGAGTATGATCCTGCAGCCAATCGTTGAGAACTGCATGAAGTACGGTATCGATGAGACGACGGGAGAATGCGAGATTTCCATCAGCGGCGAGCGATTCGGCGATCGGCTGGATCTATGGATTACGGATCGCGGCCCAGGGATGGACGCCGGTTATTTGCAGGCTGTCGAAGGCAATCAGTCATCATCATCGGGTATGACTGTTCGTACTAGTGCCGGAGAGCAAGGGAAGTCTAGCGGAGGGTTTGGCTTGCGAAGCATTCACGAGCGGATTCATCTGCTATACGGAGATCAATATGGAATTAGCATTCATCGGGGACTGGATCAAGGGACGACGATACGGGTATCTTTGCCGGTTATGACGGAGAGCGAGGCAGTGGGATGAGTAATTATAAAGTGTTAGTCGTAGATGATGAACGGATGATCCGGGAAGGGATCGCCGATATGATCGATTGGAGGTCGCTTGGGCTCATGCTGGCGGGAACGGCGCCGGACGGCCTGTCGGCCTACAGGGAGATTATCGAGAAGCGCCCGGATATCGTGATTACCGATATTAAGATGCCGAAGTTAAACGGTCTGGAGCTCATCCAGAAGACACAATCGGAAATTTCCGGCACCACCTTCATCGTCCTGTCGGGCTATGGAGAATTTGAGCTGGCCGCGCAAGCGATGAAATTCGGGGTTAAGCATTATTTGCTGAAGCCCAGCAATGAAGAGGAAATTATACAGGTGCTGCATGAGGTGAAGGCGGAGCTCGAGGCTCAACGTAGCAAGGAGCGTCAATGGGAAGGGATGCAGCGGCAGCTGGCAGAGACCGGCAGCAGCGGTCAATCGGCCCGATCGAATGCCTTTTATGCTACAACCGAAGGCTGGGGGGCGAGCGATTCGGAGCTAGTGCCGGGCGCTGCTGCGAACGCAGCGGTCTGGTCGGCGGAAGAAGATGAATATGTGCGGACCATTGCGGCCGCAATCCGGAACGGCGAAGAATCGGAGCTCGAGAGAGGCTTGGCCGTATTTTTCCATGCCCTGTTCGAGAAGCGTCCGGAGGCGAAGTTTGCGACAGGACGCTGCATGGAGCTGCTAGACGCCGCCTTTAAGGAAGCGGCGCTTGCATTTGGTTATAAGAAGGAAAGTGACGGTGTCCGTATCTGGCAAATGAAGACGCTGAAGGAGATTCAGCGCTACATGACGGAGGAGCTTTCCGCTATTATGGACAGCCAGAGGGAGCTTCGCTCCGATAAGCGTTCCCGGGTCATCGCCCGGATTAAACAGTTAACGGACGAGCACTTGGATAATCGTCAGCTGTCGCTGCAATGGCTGGCACAGCATCACTTGTTCCTGAACTCGGAATATTTGGGCAAGCTGTTCCGGCAGGAGACGGGGGAGAAGTATACCCGCTATCTTACGGTCATGCGGATGGAGAAGGCGAAGGAGCTGATCGAGTCGCTGCCGCAATTGAAAATGTATGAAATCGCGGAGCGGTGCGGTTTCGAGCAGGACCCGCAATATTTCGCCAATGTGTTCAAGAAAATTTATGATTGCTCGCCTGCGGAATACCGGAAACGGATAAGCGGCGTGTCGGAATAAGAACGGATTTTTACAACAAAGAGTACGGTTTTTTACCTATTTTCGAATAGGTATTAGGCTTAATATAGGTATAAAGCACAGTAAATTCATCAGAAATATAGGAAAGGCGGTAGGGGTGAACATGACTCGACCCGGTACACCAGATGCATTCATCCGCAACGAACGCGAAGCGGAAATCGCGGCAAGAGCTGACCGGCTTGCGTCGATATTCGCGGAGAGAGCTCCCAAGCATGATCTGGAGGGATCGTTTCCGTTTGAGAACTTTGAAGACCTGAAAGATTCGGGGTATTTGAAGCTGACCGTTCCGCATACCTACGGAGGAGAAGAAGCATCGGCCTACGAAATGGCATTGTCGCAGGAGCGGCTTGCCAGAGGTGACGGCTCTACGGCGCTTGCTGTCGGCTGGCATCTTCATATGATGATGCAGCTGCGGTTATCCCGCGCATGGCCGGAATCGCTCTACGGCCAGCTTTGCAAGGATGTCGTGCAGGACGGCGTCGTCATCAATGAGCTGGCAAGCGAGCCGGCGACCGGCAGCCCGACCCGCGGTGGCAGACCGGAGACGACGGCTAGCCGTACAGAAGGCGGCTGGTTGATTACCGGACGCAAGACGTTCAGTACGCTCAGTCCGATTCTCAAGCAGTTTGTCGTAACGGCTGGAATCGAGGGCAGCGACAAGGTCGGTGCTTTTCTCGTACGAAGCGGGCTTGGCGTACAGGTCGCAGAGACGTGGAATACGATGGGCATGCGGGCGACCGGCAGTCATGACGTGCTGCTGCAGGACGTATTCGTCCCGGATGCGGAGACGATTCGAGGGCTGGAGCAGCCTGCGGCGGGTACGCCGTCCATACCGACAGAAGGCACGATGCTGCATATTCCGGCCTGCTATATCGGAATTGCGTATGGCGCCCGGGATTTTGCACTGGCCTTCGCCCGCAAGCATAAGCCAAACTCGCTGACCGTTCC
The DNA here is from genome assembly GCF_014641555.1 of Paenibacillus radicis (ex Gao et al. 2016). GTDB lineage: Bacteria > Bacillota > Bacilli > Paenibacillales > Paenibacillaceae > Pristimantibacillus > Pristimantibacillus radicis. The sequence goes on along the minus strand of NZ_BMHY01000003.1, from coordinate 48,217 downwards.
CATCGCGGAGCTGCCCAATGTGAAGCGCCAGCTGGCGCAGATCGAGGTCGATCTCATTACCGCCCGAAGCTATCTGTACCAGACGGCGGATCGCTGGGACAAGGAGCCGGAAAACCGGGCTTCTCTGCGAACCGATCTTGGCTTGGCGAAATATATCGCAACGAACGCGGCCGTTCGTATCGTCGATCAGGCGATGCGCATCGTCGGAGGCTTGAGCCTGTCCCGCAGCTTGCCATTGGAGCGCATGTACCGGGACGTTAGAGCGGGCCTGCATAATCCGCCGATGGACGACATCGTACTGACGAATTTGGCCAATCGGGCCATCGCCGAAGCGGACTAAGATTGGGATTGAGAATAAGGGAAGGGCAGTAAGTCTATTCGTAAAGGAAGCAGCGCTATGGTTGACATGAGGAAAATCGGAATCGGTATATTGCTGCTGCTGGCAGTCGTTCTGACGCTATGCATGAGCGCAATGGGCACGGGCTCGGTATTTGACCGAGACCGCATGTCTTCTACCCGTGCGTCCGAAAGTCCGGAGCCCGTAACGCTGAGGATGACTTATTGGGCCAATTCCCAATTGACCGTCGAGAAGAATGAAGCGGTCATTCGATTGTTCGAGCAGGCCCACCCGAATATCCGCGTGAAGGCGGAATATTTCTGGGGCGACGCCTATACCGGCAATTTGTCGGTGATGGCGGCTACGAACAGCCTGCCCGATATCATCCGCATGGACTACGCCGACATCTCGGAATATATCGAGAAGGATTTGCTGCTGCCTTTGAATTCGTATATTGAATCGAATGTGATTGACCTGCGGTCAAGCCATCCGGTTCATAATCAAGGAGCAACCGTCAACGGCCTCACTTATGGCATTAATATCGGCAATAACGCACTCGTCATGTTTTACAATCCGAAGCTGCTGGAAGAAGCGGGGGTAGAGCCTCCAGGCCCCGATTATTCTTGGGAGCAGTACGAAGCCGATCTTCGGACGATCAAGCAGCGGACCGGTGTGTACGGGGATACGACGCTGACCTTCAAGCACTTTCAAGTGTGGTTGAGACAGCAGGGCAAATCGCTCTACAACAGCTCGCGAACTGGACTTGGGTATGACGATGACGAATCATTCGTCGCCTTCTTCAAGCAGCAGCTCCGCTGGATGGACGAGGATCTTGTCAGCCCCGCAGCTCTGGAGCAAAGCACAAGGGGATTGGATGACGGCGCGTTTCCCAAAGGCTTGACGGCGTTCGGAGCGCAGACGTATTGGAGCAATCAGATCGATATTATGGAAAATCAGCTCGGCTTCCCGATCGGACTCGCCATGTATCCGGGCTCGGGAGACCGGGGCATGTACATCAAGCCGTCCTTCTACCACGGAATTGCGAAAAGCTCGACACATCCGGATGAAGCGGCGCTGTTCATCGACTTTTTCACCAACAATATCGAAGCAGCCAAATCGTTAAGCGGTTATTTCGGATTGCCTTACAATCCTACCGTTATTGCCAGCATTAAAGATTCTCTTTCCTTAACGCAAAGAAAAGTACTGGATTATCTCGCTTTGGTGGAACAGCGGGGAAGCCCGATTGATCCGCCGGAATCGGCGGTCGGTGCTGAACTGGTTAAGCTGTTCAACTCGCTGCAGCGGGAAATCTTGTACAAGCGGATCACCCCGGAGGCGGGCGCGGCCCGTTTCCGAAGCGAGGCTACGGAGAAGTTGTCTGGCCAGGCTAATCCCAGACCATAATTAGAATGGAGACAAGAATGACGATGAACAAAAATATAAAGTTTACGTTGATTTGCCTTTTGCTGGCTGCGTTTACGGTTGTGGCAGCTGGCTGCGGAAAAGCAGCGAACAACGAAAGCAGCAGCGGCAATGGCGGCAAGGCTTCAGGCGACGGCGTCGTGAAGATCGAGTTTTTCCAGCAGCAAGGGGAAGAAGCGATTCAGAACGCCTACAAGGCAGTCATTGAGGACTTTTCCAAAGAATATCCAAACATCAAAATCGAGATGAACACTGTACCGGACTCCGTTAAGGTGCTGACGGCAAGAGTAGCATCCGGCGATATTCCTCCGTTGTTCACAGACTGGCCGACTCAACTGCAATTTAAAGAAAAAGTGAAAAATGGCTACATCGAAAAGCTGAGCGGACAGCCGTTCATCGAGAAAGTGAATAAATCGTACTTGGCAATGACGCCTGCAGACGACGGTGAATACTATTCGCTTCCTTATGCCCGTAACTACATGGCTGTTTATTACAATATTGATCTGTTCGAGAAGAACAATGTTGCGATCCCGACAACGTATGCCGAATTCATTGAAGCATGCAAGAAGTTCGCTGCCAGCGGTGTAACTCCGCTCTACCTGCCGATTAAAGACGTCGGCCACATTTTCCAAGCGACGAACATCGCCTACGTGCCAGGCGGCGTAGAGGAAATGGTGAAGGTTGCGAAAGGCGAAGCTCAAGTAGAGAACAACCCGGCATTCCTCGCATTCGGCAACAAGCTGAACGAGCTGTTCACTTACGCCAATAAAGACGCGGCTGGCGCCAGCACGGCGATGATGCAAGAAGCTTTTGCTAACGGCCAAGTGGCGATGATTATTTCCGGCTCTTACGGCCGCGGCAACATTAAGCTGGCGAATCCGGATCTGAAATTCGGTGCGTTCCCGCTGCCGAATGATACGGTTGAGACGACGAATGTACTCAGCGGCGTGAACGCGGCGCTCTCCGTATCGGCGAAAGCGAAGCCAGAGGAGAAAGAAGCGGCAATTACGTTCATCAGCTACCTTGCACGTCCGGAAGTTGCGCAAAAATGGTCGGATCTGTCCGGCGAGCCTTCCATTATCGAGGGCACGGTATATGAGGACGCTAATTTGAAGCCGCTGCTCGATTTCATTGACAAAGGCCAAGTGCATGACTGGATGGCTTCCACGATTCCGAGCAATATCGTAACGGAGTTGTACAGCACAACACAGGCATTCCTGCTGGAGAAGCAAAGCGTGGAGAAATATTTGAAAAATATAGACGCTACGATTAAATTAAACGCCGCGAACTAAACGCGCCGTAAGCAGGCCAGGGGACGATCATTTGAAGGGCATCAATTCGAATATCGTCCCCTTCCTATTTCTATCCGAAGGAACAGAGGTGCGGCATGAACAAAAAGATCTTCTCCTTGGACCGGTATACTTATTTCTTGTTTTCGCTTCCTGCGGTCATTTTGTACTCGTTCTTTTTCGTATATGCCGTCATCGTCGGCATCAATTACAGCTTTACGGACTGGAACGGGATTAGCAAAAGCTATAACTACATCGGATTTGATAATTATTTGAGTCTGTTCAAAAACCCGAACTTCTGGCAATCGCTTGAGGTTACGGGCAAATATGCGTTGATGCTCGTCATCGGCGTGATGGCATTATCCATGATACTGGCGCTCAGCTTGAATTCGCTCAAGCGCTTCAAGACGTTTACCAAATCCGTCTATTTCTTGCCGGCGATGATTAGCGCCGTTACGCTGTCCCTCATCTGGGATCAGATGTTTTACCGGATCGCACCGAAAATCGGTGAAGCGTTGAATATCGCTGCGCTGTCTCAAAGCCCGTTAGCAAGTCCAAAATATGCGTTGATCGCAATTGTGCTGGTCAACATTTGGCAGGCGGTAGCGCTGCCGACGCTCATTTTCATCGCGGGATTGCAGTCGGTGCCGGATGAGTTGTATGAATCTGCGCGCATCGATGGCGCATCGACGTTCAAGCGGTTCCGGTTCATTACGATGCCGTTTCTCGTGCCGACGATCACCGTCAACATGGTACTGGCGATCAAGGCGGGGGTTACTTCCTTCGACTATGCCTATACGCTGACCGGGGGCGGGCCGATTAAAGCCAGCAACCTGATTGGCATTATGATCTATAACGATGCTTTCCAAAATATGAAATTCGCAATGGCCAATGCGGAGTCGGTCGTGCTGTTCGTCATCATCGCCGTCTTGTCGTTTGTCCAGATTTGGCTATCCCGTAAAGGCGGTGTGAACGGAAAATGAGGCTGACTATCAAATCCGAAGGCTTGGGCTGGAGAATACTTCGCAACGTCGTTCTGGTGCTGGGCATCATCATCATTCTCGGTCCGCTCTATCTCGTTCTCGTCAACTCCTTCAAGACGATGCCGGAAGCGGGAAGAAACTTTTTCGCGCTGCCGCAAAGCTTGAACTTCAACAACTATGCCGAGCTTTTATCCAAAGGCGAGTACTGGGGTTATGTATGGAATACGACCTATATTACTTTTTTCGCTATTCTGCTGGTCGTGCTCATCAACCCGACCGTATCCTATGCGATTGCGAGAAATTCGCATAAAACCTACTATAAGCTCATTTATTTCTATTTATTGCTGGGCTTGTTTGTGCCTTTTCAGGTTATCATGCTGCCGCTTACGAAGATTATGACGGGGATTCATCTATTGAATCCGTTTGGACTTATCATTTTATACGGAGCGCTCAGCTTGACGAGGGGCGTATTTCTGCTGGTCAACTACATTCAGCAAATGCCGGCGGAAATTGAAGAAGCGGCTCGAATTGACGGCTGCAGCACGTTTCAAATTTACTATTCGATCATTCTGCGGCTGATTGCTCCGATGCTGGTGACGCTGGTCATTATGGACGCTCTGTGGTTCTGGAATGACTTTATGCTGCCATTGCTGCTGCTCAATAAGGCAAAAGAGTTTTGGACGCTGCCGCTGTTCCAATACAATTTCAAAACCGAGTATTCCTTCAACTATACGATGGCTTTTACGTCCTATTTGATGGCGATGCTCCCGATTATTCTTGTCTATGCCTTTGGGCAAAAGCACATTATTGCAGGTCTGACCGAAGGTGCGGTAAAAGGTTGATTTGTGCAAAAAGAAAGGGGCTGCCGCCGTTATGCTGGAAACGCGAATTGAGGAGTGGATCGAAGCGCACCGGGAACAATTGCTTGCCGATATCGGCAAGCTCGTAGCGATTCCCAGCGTTGCAGTGGAAAGCGCTGAACCGAAAGTGTACGGCGAGACCTGCGCGGAAGCGCTGGAGACGATGCTGGCGCTCGGCGAGCAGTATGGCTTCCGGACGTTCAATGCCGACTATCGCTGCGCGGTTATCGAAGGCGGGCTGGAAACCGGGAAAAGCGTGGGCATATGGGGACATGTCGATGTCGTGCCGGCGGGAGAGCATTGGATATATCCCCCGTTCGAGTCTACGCGGAAGGGCGATTTCCTGATTGGCAGAGGTGTGCAGGACAACAAAGGGCCAACCATCGCCGTTTTGTATGCTTTACGCTGCATCAAGGAGCTGCAAATTCCGCTTCGCTATAAGGTGAAGCAAATCATTGGCTGCTCGGAAGAGGCGGGCATGGGAGATGCCCTTTATTTTGTTGAGCATCATGATGTGCCGGATTTCAATATTGTTGCGGATAGCGGCTTTCCAGTCTGCTACGGGGAGAAGGGCATCATCGAGGCGGAGCTGGCTTCCGCCGATTGGAAGAGCGGGAGCAGCGCATTAGTCGATTTCCGAGCGGGCAGCGCCTCCAACATCGTGCCGGGTGATGCGGAGATCATTCTGCGCTGGAATGAGACGCTAGCCGGCAAGCTGGCGCATTTGCCAGATTCCATTGTGACCACGCGGACAACGGTAAACGGGATCGAAGCGGTGAAGCTTGCGGCAACAGGCATCTCTGGCCATGCTGCGTTTCCCTCGGGTTCCGTTAATGCCATTAACTTGCTGTTGGATGCTGTATTGGCTGCGGAATTGCTAGATGGGGCAGACGAGAGCGCGTTCCAATTTATTCGCTCGATCTGCGCAACCAACGATGGCGCAGCGCTCGGTATCGCTTGTGCCGACGAGCTATCCGGCGAGCTGACTTGCGTGGGTGCAGTCGGCAGGCTGGAAGCAGATGAGGTTCGTCTCGCGATTAACATTCGCTATCCCATTACAGTCGATGCTCAAGCTTTAGTGACCACGATGCGTGACGCGGCTGAAGCCGGAGGCTTCAAGCTGGCAAGCATTCATATTAATGAAGCGAACCGCGGTAATAAAGAGGCAGCCGAGGTCCGGCTGTTGAACGATACGTTCAACCGGGTAATGGGAACGCAGGCGGAGCCCTTCGTCATGGGCGGCGGAACGTACGCCCGGAAAATCCCGAACGCGGTTGCCTTTGGCCCCGGATTGCCGGCAGATATTAGCGTGCTGGGCATGCCAGCCGGCCACGGGCAAATTCACGGCCCGGATGAAGCGCAGTCGATACCGAATTTATTAACGGCATTGAAAATTTACGTCATGGCGCTTATCGCGTTGAACGAGGCGATGTAGCCGGATTATACGGGGATGGCCCTTTCATCGGGACTCCCTCTACAACAACTTGAAATGTAAAAGTACATTTTGATGAGCCCAAAAAGGTCTGAAAAAGTGATCAAAATGCAAAAGCGCAGTTGAAACCTAGTATTTAGGGTCATTCGGTACTTTTTAGCCCGATCAACCTGCACATTTACATTTTGATGCCATAGATCGCCGATAAATCGGCTGACAACCTGCACATTTACATTTTGATTAGCAATTGCTATCTATGCAGGGCCTGTATTCACGCTCTGGCATTTGCAGCAGCAGACTGGCAACTGGAATATAGCGGCTGAACATTAGTAACCTAATGTATACTAACTACACTTCCTATAATATAGTGACTTTGTTTTCCCTACTTACAAATCCGGACAAACTTCTCTAGAATGGAAGTGCAGGGCAGCAATTAATGCCCGCAACCTGACTAGAGGAGTGACTGCAAGTGCCAAAGGTAGTTGTAACAGGCGGCAGCGGCATGCTGGGCAAATGGGTAGTGAAGCATTTCGTAGAGCAGGGGTATGAGGTGCTGAACGCTGACGTAAAGCATCCGGCAGAGCCGATTAGCCGTACGGTCATTGTTGATTTGAATAATCTGGGTGAGGTATATGGCATATTGGCGGGTGCGGATGCCGTGGTCCATCTGGCGGCTATACCCGTAGCCTACTCTCATCCGAATGAAGTAACTTTCCACAATAATGTAATGTCTACCTATAACGTATTGGAAGCAGCGGCAGGCCTTGGCATCCGCAAGGCGGTTATCGCCTCCAGTGAGTCCTCATATGGACTTGTATTCGCGGAGCATTCGATTGGTCCGCAATATGTTCCCGTTGATGAAGCGCATCCGCAGCTGCCGCAAGACAGCTATGGCTTGTCCAAAATCGTCAACGAGCAAACGGCGGATATGTTCAATAGACGGACGGGCATGCAGGTCGTATCGTTCCGGCTTGGGAATGTCATTTCACCTGAGGCATACGAACGGTTCCCGCAGTTTATTCATGATCCTGAGCAGCGCGAGCGCATTCTCTGGAGCTATATCGATACTCGTGATGCGGCACAGGCGTTTCAACTGGCAATAGAAGCCGACGGACTGGGCAGCATTGCGTTGAATTTGGCGGCGGATGATTCCAGTATGGCGATTCCAAGCCGGGAGCTGATGTCTGCCCGCTATCCAGAGGTGAACGACTTCCGCAAGCCGCTCGAAGGACATGAGTCGCTGCTGAGCAATGAGAAGGCGAAGGCGCTATTGAACTGGCAGCCGAAACACGCTTGGCGCAGCTATGTAAAGCAATGAGCCAATAAGAATATAAGCCGTTGGAGGGAGCTCATTCATGCGCCTCCAGCGGTTTTTTTTGATATGAGTCGAATGAATATGCTAAAATCGGATGCATAAAGCGGGTTTTGAAAAAGCCCTTTTGAAAGGAGTCATACATACATGAGCACCAACATCCTGCCTTACCGGGCAGAAGATCATGAGCAGCTCGTCGACATCTGGCATCGAGCTGTGGCAGCTACCCATCATTTTCTGACGGAAGAAGATATTCAGTTTTTCCACGATATTGTTCGAAACGAAGCGCTGACTGGGGTTGAGCTTTGGACCCATTATGATGACAATAATAAGCCGACCGGATTTATCGGTCTCGATGGAACGAAGGTCGAAATGCTCTTTGTCGATCCGGTCCGTCATGGTCAAGGAATCGGCAGTAAACTGCTAAAGCATGCAGAAGAGCTGAAAGGCAACGTGCTTCAAGTCGACGTTAATGAACAGAATGAAGGAGCATGCACGTTCTACCGTCGTTACGGATTTACCCAGACGGGACGTTCGGAGCTGGACGGCTCTGGCAAACCGTTCCCGCTGCTTCATTTGGAGCTGCGCACATCTTAAATTAAGATAAGCGAGTAGAAAGCCCCATCAGAGTCCTGAATATCTCAGGTCCGATGGGGTTTTCTTGTATCATTTAGCCGCCGTTTTGATGAATTTGCGGAGCGCCTTGGCTTGTGCGGGAGATAGATTCGCTATTTTTTGATCCAGCAGCTCTAGGGCATAGCGATAGAGCTCAACATCAGCCGCGTTTTTCGCTTTGATCCGATCGATCGTCTCCGTTGCGCATTCGATTTGCAGCAAGCGATTTGGCGTTATGTTCAATCTGGAGCATGGCTGCAGCTTCCACCCCATCTGCCGAGACAGCAGAAACTGCGATTCGGCATACCGCTCTGTAATGCCAACGAAGTCAAAGTGATGGCGCAGGTTTGCTTTTGCCAGCTCCAGATCGGGCTGTGTGACGCATAACTCTCCGCTGACGAACCGAGTCTGTAAATTCACATATTCAAGATCGAAATTGTCATCGTTGACGAAATAGTCCAGCGTTATTCCGATATTGTAAGACTCGGGGTAGTCAGGATTTTTATATTTAAAATAAAAATACGAGATGATCTGCTCTACCGGATCTCGCAGCATCGTCATGTAACGGTAAGGACGGTCTATGAAGCTGTGCAGGCCGAACGGATAATGGCCGCAAAAGGCGTCCGCTTCCCGAAGCTTTTCCAGCAGAAGCGTCTGGTTGTCGGCGACTTCAAAGTAATACACAAGCTTCGGGAATTGATGGAGCAGCACCTGCGTAAGCGAAGTTCCGCCTGTTTTCGGAATATGCATGAACAACAAGAGACTGTCGTCATCTGACCTTTTCTTTGTATTCGCCATGGTTAGCTGCCTCCCTTTCTGTCCGCCGGCAAATAACCTTTGCTGCGAAGATACCGAAGAAGAATAGAGACTGACTCCGCTACAGAAACCTTCTCGCTGTTAATTTCAATTTCCGGATGCTCAGGTGCTTCATAAGGGGCTGATAGGCCGGTGAACTGGCGGATTTCTCCTGCCCTCGCTTTTCGATACAACCCTTTCGGATCTCTCCGTTCGCACTCCTCAATAGCACACCGGACATACACCTCAATAAATTCCTCCGGCTCGAACCGGGAACGAAGCAGCTCCCGGTCGGCTTGATACGGCGTGATGGCTGCTGCCAGTGCAATGAAGCCGGCGTCCACGAACAGCCGGGCTGTCTCACCCATTCGCCGAATATTTTCCGATCGGTCCGTTTGGCTGAATCCCAGCCCCCGATTGAGGCCGAGGCGCAAATTGTCGCCATCCAGCATATAGCTCCTGCAATGGAGCTCATGCAGCGCAAGCTCCAGTTCTGCTGCCAGTGTCGATTTGCCGGATCCCGACAATCCTGTAAACCACAATACACAGCTGCCATGGCCGTTGGACAGCTGCCTGCTTTGTTTGCATACCTTGGAGGAATGCCACGCAACGTGGGTTGATTCAGGCTGCATGTCTTTCGCTCACCTCGCTCTAGTCATTCTCTTCTTTAGTTTATGTAAGGACCCGGCTAGCGTATATAGACGAAAGGAGCCCGATTTTTCGCAAAAAGAAGCGAGCTGCAAGAGGGGATTTCCTCTTATAGCTCGCCCCATATCCTTAATGTCCGTAGGCCTCCATTTCGGCTTTCGGGTCATGTTTTTTGTGCCCCATAGCGCAGGCTGCTAAGACAGCAAGAACGGCGGGGATGAGCCCCCACATGAAAATGTCTGTAATGGAGGAGGAGACGCCGCTTAGCAGCCGATCCAGAATACCCTCTGGTATTGCCGCACGAGCGGAAGGATCCATGAGTACATAGGGATCTTTAAGATTCACATTTTGCGGAATATCCGTTGTGCCGCCTGGGAACATTTCGGTCAATTTGCGGGTCATCAGATGATTTTGCAAAATGCCAAATGTGGTGATGCCCAGCATCATCCCCAATGATCGGAGGAAATTGAGCGTCGACGTCGCGGATCCCCGCTCAGATGGCGGAATATCTTGAATCACCGCGTTGCTTAGCACAGAGAAGGACGCACCAATGCCAAGACCAACAATAATCATATAGATGGTGATGACAATTCGAGGTGTACCTGCCGTTATGGTCGTCAGCAGTGCGAGCCCAATTACCAATAGCAGCAGTGTTGAGGCAAGAATGGTTCTGTAGGACAGGCGTGCCATCAAAAAGCCGCCAAGGGTAGCCGTTACGACCGTACCCAGCATCATCGGCAGAAGCATGAAGCCCGAATTGGTAGCCGTTCCTCCAAGCACTCCCTGAATATAGATAGGAAGATACACTGAAGCGGCAATGAAAGCCGCTCCGCTGAGAACCGCAATTAATGTGCTGCTCGCAAATAGCCTTACTTTAAACATGGCGAACGAAATGATCGGCTCTAACGCTCGTCTTTCCGCGAAGATGAACAAGACGGCCAAGATGAGGAACCCCCCGAGCAATCCGATAATCGGCCAAGAATCCCATGCGAACAGCTTGCCGCCAAGCTCAAGCGAGAAGATCAGACAGATGATCGCTCCGATAAGCGATAGGGCGCCAAGCCAATCGATCTGCTGTTTCGAACGGGCAGGTGATTCTTTATAAAATTTGTAGACAAGCATTAAAGCGGCGACACCGAGCGGCAGGTTAATATAGAAAATCCACTGCCAGCTCCAATAATCGGTGAGGAACGCTCCCAGCAATGGGCCAAATACGCTGGACAAGCCGAATACGGCGCCAAACAATCCCATAAGCTTGCCGCGATTTTCAGGGGATACGGCATCTAGCAGAATGGTGAACGTGATAGGAACAAGCGCTCCAGCGCCAATGCCTTGAATGGCGCGGAACAGACTAAGCTCTGCGATCGAGCTTGCCGTGCCGCATAAGGCGGAACCAATCATAAAGACGATGATGCCAAACAGGAAAAATCGTTTTCGGCCGTACATATCTGACAGCTTGCCAAAGATCGGCATACCGGCCATCTCCGCTACCATATAAGCCGATGTAACCCAGACGAATTGATCCAGTCCGCCTAGCTCGCCTACAATCGTCCCCATAGCTGTCGCAACAATCGTGTTGTCCATAGAAGCCATTAAGAGGGAGAGCAGCAATCCGGCTATAATCCATCCCATTCCCGTTGTGTTTCTGGTATTCGTTTTATTCATTCTTTTTTCTTCCTCTCCGGTTGAACCGCTTGAATGTTCTTATTGTAGAGGGTGAAGACTGACAGCAGTATGTCAGTGTTGCTGCAGTCCCTAAACTTATTCTAAGTCTCCTTATAGCTTTGTTCGCGTTTAGCCGGTTTTGCCAATGGTCATAATGGGGAGTAGATGCAACGCAGAGAGAAGGTACAGCCTCATGGAACGGAAGAAATCGCCTCAATCCAGACAGCCCGATACATCGCAAATTTATCCGGAGTATGCCCATATTCCAATTAGACGTACAATCGAGGAAAACGTGGAGCAAGTGCGGCGCGACTTAGGAGAGAGCGACGATGTTATCGTTCGCGAAATTCCGTTCGAAGGAACGGAGACAGCCGCAGCTGCTATCGTCTATATCGACGGAATGTCGGATTCGGTCATTATCAATCAATATATATTGGATGTACTAATCGGCAATATGAGAGGTATCTTAGAGGGTACTCAGGATGAACGGGGACGGGGCGGGGATCAGACTGCTCTGGCAAAGGGACTGCTTGTAGGAATTGGCTCAATCCGGACGGTGACGGATATGGGCTCTTTCTATAGAAATCTTCTCTCCGGCGAAGCCGTTATTTTGCTGGAAGGGAGTGATTGTGCCTACTCTGCTGATATTCGCCAGTGGAAAAGCCGGGATATTTCCGAATCGACGAATCAGACATCCGTTCGCGGACCAAGAGAGAGCTTCAATGAAACGCTTCGTACCAATACAGCTTTGGTTAGAAGAAAGATCAAAGATCCCCGGTTGAGGCTCGAAACCTATGCGCTGGGCACTGTGACGAAAACCGATGTTACGATGATGTACATTAAGGAAATTGCAAAGACATCGGTCATCGATACAGCCCGCTCCAGGCTGCAAGCGATTCGGATCGACAGCATACTGGACAGCGGCTATATTGAGGAACTGATAGAAGACGGGAAATACTCGGTTTTTCCAACGGTGTTCAATACCGAACTGCCCGACAACGTCGCATCACAGCTGCTGGAGGGCAAAGTGGCGATTTTGGTGGACGGCACGCCTAATGTATTGCTTGTTCCGACGCAATTTGTTTCTTTTTTTCAATCTACGGAGGATTATTACCAGCGTTCCGTTTATGCCAGCTTGCTTAGAATGCTGAGGTTTGCCAGTCTCTTCATTTCGCTTCTATTTCCTTCTCTGTATATCGCAATTACAACCTTCCATCGGGAGATGCTTCCAACCTCGCTCTTGATTAGTCTGGCCGCACAACGGGAGGGTGTACCGTTTCCGGCATTCGTTGAAGCATTTGCCATGGAGGTCACATTTGAAATTTTACGGGAGGCCGGCTTGCGGATGCCGCGCGCGATCGGCCAAGCCGTATCAGTTGTGGGCACGCTCGTTATCGGCCAAGCTGCCGTAGAGGCGGGCATCGTCTCTGCTGCAATGGTTATCGTCGTTGCGGTAACGGCGATTTCCACCTTCACAACACCTGCTTACAGCATGTCCATTCCCGTTAGGATATTGAGGTTTGTATTCATGATGGTCGCCGCCAGCTTTGGGCTGTTCGGCATTATTATGGCGTTTTTCGTGCTGCTGCTGCATCTATGCGCGCTGCGTTCCTTCGGTGAGCCCTATATGTCTCCAATCTCTCCGCTGCAAACGGAGGATATGGAGGATTCGCTTGTGCGGCTGCCTCGATGGCTGCTGTTCAGACGTCCCAGCACATCCGTGTCCAGTGGTGCTGATAGGATTCGTAAACCGTGAGGGGGCGCGGCATGTTTTATAAAATGATGGTAGTTCTGCTCTGTTTGTTAATGCTTAGCGGCTGTTGGAGCCGCAGGGAGCTGAACGAGCTGCTTATTGTACTCGGTATCGGCTTCGATTGGGTGGATGGCGAATATCTCGTATCGTTCCAGGTCGTTAATCCAAGTGAAATATCTGCGCAAAAAAGAGGCGGAGAGCGGCCGCCCAGCACCTTGTATCAAGGCCGAGGCAAGACGATGCTGGAAGCCGCACGTTCTTTGACGGCGGAAGCGCCGCGGAAAGTATATATGGGACATTTGCAGTTGTATGTCATTAGCGAAGAGCTGGCAAGAATGGGGATAGGCGATTTTATTGACAATGCTCTCCGAGACAACGAGCATAGAATGGATTTCAAACTCGTCGTAGCGAGAGGGATGAGGGCTGAAGATATTTTGAAGCTTTATACACCGCTCGATAAACTGCCGACCAACAGTATGCTGAGATCGCTTGAGACATCCGAGAAAAACTGGGCGCCCACCGTTTCCGTAACGATGGATGATGTGCTTAAGAAGCTGTCTGCAGATGGAACCGAGCTTGCTCTTACGGGCATCAAGCTGATCGGCAGTCAGGAGATGGCGGAGTCGAAAAGAAACGTCGAGACGTTTCTTCCACAAAGCCGCTATCGCTATAAGGGAATTGCGGCCTTTAAGGGTGATAAGCTGGCTGGCTGGTTGAATGAGACCGAGAGCAAGGGCTATACGGACATTACCGATAAACTGCAAAGCACTTCGATTGAAATTCCATGCAAAAAAGATACGTTTATCGGCATCGAGGTTACTTCTTCCAATTCGAGTATCGAATCGAAAATAGTAGGAGGAGAGCCGGAGTTTACGATACATATCCGATCGGAAGGCAACATCGTCGAAAGGGGTTGCAGAGATGTGGACATTACCGATCCTGCGACGATTGAGAAGCTGGAGCGCGAGGCCGACGAGATTATTCAAGGCAATGCCGAGGCGGCAGTGAAGCGGGCGAAGTCGATGAAATCTGATTTTTTAGGCTTTGGCGCCCAGCTCAACAAGGATCACCCCTCGGTCTGGAAGCAAGTCAATAAAGATTGGAACGATACCTATCTGCCGGATTTGAAAATCCGCTATAAGATAAAGATGTTGATCCGCAAAACGGGAACGACGGGCAATTCGACATTGAAGTAGTAGAAATGGGGGAGGTGCGATCATGTCATCAGTCTTTGCCGTGCTGGCGTTAGCTGCGGCGGCCCTCGGATTGGAAGTTCCAGGGCTTGTTAAACGGAAACGCAAACGGGAACTGGCTGTTTTTCTCATCCTTCTGTCCATAGGTTCTGCACTATACATTGCTCTAGCCTTGGAGACGGAGCTTCCGAACCCGTTCGGCGTATTGAAACTTGCATTCGGAGGGACGACAGGCTAAAGGGCGCGCTAACCGAAAGGAAAAACGAATGGAACAATTCGCTAATGCTAAAATATCGGTTCGCCAATTTACGATTCTCATTATAATCGGAGTTATTGGCGACTCCATCTTGATTATGCCGACGATCGTCGCGGCATCCTCCAAACAGGATGCATGGCTGTCAATGGCAATAGCCGCATTGCTGGGGCTTGTTATGGGTGCTGTATTTGCAGCAATCGCTAACCGTTTGCGTAGACAAAGTCCCATAACCGCTTTGCAGAATCGAATTGGCAAGGCTGCTGGCGGCTTTGTCGGACTGCTGCTTCTGTTTAATTTCTTTATGTGCGCACTTACGCTGATGAGTGAAATGAGCCAGTTCATGACGACGCAAATGATGCCGGAAACGCCAGTCAATGCAATTTTGCTATTGTTTATGGCGGTGATTATTATCGCTTACCGATATGGCGTTGAATCGTTTGCCCGTGTAAGCGAGCTGCTTTTTCCGGTGTTTCTGTTTCTATTTCTGTTTATGGTGATTTTGCTGATGCCTCAAGTGGATCTCTCCAATATGAAGCCGATTTTAGCAAAAGGGCTGCCTCCCGTTATGATGAGTGTAATGCCCGCTTTCGTAACCGGATTTGCTGAAATGGTCGTACTGCTCATGCTGGTTCCTCATGTCGCCGGGAAAGCCAAGCTCACGAAACCGATATTATGGGGTTATGCCATAGGCGGCTTGATCCTGTTCATCGTGGTCGATTTATGCGTGCTTGTGCTCGGTCCTAGTCTGATGGAAACCAAATATTATCCGACCTTTGTGCTGGCTCAAAAAATTACGATCGGACAGTTTTTAGAGCGGCTCGAGGTTATTCTCATGTTAATCTGGATTATTACCGTTTTCTATAAGACGCTTCTCTTGTTCTATGCGCTTACGGCCGGAACTGCACAAGTATTGGGTCTCAAGGAAAGCCGTATGCTGACGATACCTTATGGCATGATTCTGATTGTCGCTACGATAGTCGGTACGCCGAACATCTCGGAGTATAACAAACTGCTCATTTACTACTATCCTTGGTTCGACACTGTTTTCTGCATAGGGGTGCCGCTTGTGGTTCTGGCCGTGCTTGCTGCTACCGGCAAAGGGAAGGCGAGCGGACAGGGAGGCCATGCCCAAAACAGTCAGAACGGCCAGAACGATCAGAACGGAACAAACCCATAGCAGGGATATACTTGTGAGCCATTTGCTTGTATGCATCTGCACGAAGAAAGAAGCCCGCAATTATCGGCCGGGCTTCTTTTTTTGCACTCATTTAAAAAAACAATGAATCTTGCAATCTAGTATAAAGATACAAGCATGACTCTAGCATTCTACATATCTTATAGAAACAACAGAATGAAGGAGTGATGGAATTGTCCAAAAAAGGAGGAGGCAGCTCCGGTGACCGCAGTTCTGGCTGCTATAGCTATGGCTGCAAAAGCAGCGGAAAAAAAAGCAGCGGAAAAAAAAGCCATGGCAGTAAAGGCCATGAAGACAAAAGCGGCGGCTGTAAAAGCTGTGGCAGCAGCAGATGCAGCTGCAAAAGCCGTGGAGACAAGTACGCGAAAAGCTGGGGAAATCGCGGCGACGATAAAAGGGAAGAAAACCGGCAGCATGGCAGCGGCGGAACGGCCAGCTTCGCTCTATGCATTTTGAAAAAAATCGGTGTAGGCACCCCGAATATTCGAATTCATTTTGACGGGGTTACCCATACCGGGATATTTCTTGGCGTTGAGGGCGGATGCGTCATTCTGAATGCGAAAGGCGTCGTCTCTTATATTAAGCTTTCTTCCATAACGGCAGTTGACGTTGGTGTCGTATCGAGGTCGAAAACCAAATGGAAAAAACATTGCAAATATTAGTGGAGATGATAGTGGGATAAGTCAATAAATGGCGAGCAGGTTTTGATTAAATACCGGATCGCCATTTTTTGTTGGCTCACTAGACGGGTTCTAGGAACCGGTCGAGCGGTAATGCCGAACGCCAATGCGCCACATAAGCAGGCAAGGGATAAGAAAGAGAAACCCGGCCAGCGGGATGAACGCATAAAACGCTTGTTCCGTACGGCCAAGAATGTACAACAGCGGAAAGTAGTTGAAGCAGGCGAAAGGGATAATGAAGGTGAAAAACTGCCTAACCTGCTTGGCGTAAATGTCGAGCGGATATTGCGTCATTTCGCGGCCTCCGTCGGTAAAGATATTGACGATTTCGAGTCCTTGTACCGTCCAGAAGCTGATTGCTGCGGCCAGAATGAAAATACCGGTGAAGATGACGACGCCGCTGGCTATCATGAGCAGAAGTGCAATTGCTTTGAGCATCGTCCAATCGATTCCAATGTGAGAGACGGCCCATGCGAGAACAACTCCGCTGAGGATCAGCCGGCCGAACCTGGCAAACTCGAATTTGGAGCCCAATACTTGAACGACTGTACCCCGGGGTCTGACAAGCAGCCGGTCGAAGTCCCCCGTTACGATAAGCGATGAGAAGGAATCAAAACCTCTGGCAAAGCATTCTGTAATAGTGAATGCGATATGGGTAACAGCAAAGCATAATGCGACTTCATAAAAACTCCATCCTTGCAGCTGTCCAAATTTATCGAATAGGAAGTAGATACCTGCGAATACCGTAAATGGCGTCAGGCACTGTCCGATTGCAAGGAAGAAGAAGGAGGTGCGGTATTGCATTTGCGATTTAAACAACATCAGCATGTATTTCCAATACAAATTCATCTCACTTATCCTCCCTGCACGACGATGCGGCTAAGCGCTTTTTTCATCGTAAAATATCCTATTGCAACCAGGGCAGCTAACCAGATGAGTTGAATTAACAAGCCTGTTGAAGCTTCTTCGATTCCGATGTTGCCGGTAAATACCCGGAAGGGAAAATCGGCCGTCCAATGGAATGGCAGTACATAGACGATTTTTTGCATCCATTCCGGCATAAGCGGGACAGGAATGACGAGACCGGCGAAAAATTCGCCAAAGACGCTGAACAAGAGCAATGATCCGGCCGGAGACATCGTAACGAACACTGAGATGTAGATGAGCATAGAGATGGCAACCAGCATGAGCAGTCCGGCAATCAGCACGGCGAGGAACAGCAGCAGAGAGGGAAAGTCTGGCGGCAGTTTAAGCCGGTAGGGCTCGGGCAGAAACAGCGTGACGATAAGAATAGGGAAGCAGCGAAGCAGGGCGCTCGAGATGCGCTGCGCAAGCAGCTTGGCGTACCAAAGTCCGTAAAGGCCGCTTGGCCGGCAAAGCTCGTAGGCAATGTTCCCGCTTGTAATGAGTTGAAACAGCTCATTGTCTCGCAGCCATAGGACAACAAAGGCGAGAAAAGCTTGCTTGAGCCAAGTGTAGGTAATCACCTCGGAAAGCGTCATTTCAGGAGGCGTAACGGTATGGGCGTAAAAGGCCTCGAAGATCATAATGAAGATGAAGCCGAAAAAGAACTGCGTACCGATTCCGGCAAGTGCTGCCGCCCGGTATTGCAGGCCGTTGTTCAAGCGCATCTTAAAAACAGAAAGGTATGCCTTCATTACAGTTGGTACTCCTTATACATTTGGACGATGATGTCTTCGATGGGCTGCGTATCGATAGCGACATCGAGCAGCTCGACCTGACTGGACAATTGGGTAAGCACTTCTGCCATCATAAGCTGTTCTGTATCGACGCTAATGACCGCTCGGTCCGGCGTCCATGACAGGATGGATGCTCCGGGAAGCTGGAGCGGAACGGTGTTCTCGCGATAATCTGCTGTAATTGTCCGTTTCGTGCTGAACCGGCCGCGCAAGCCTTGCACGCTCCCGTCATAAAGCAAGGTGCCTTTGCCGATCAGCAGAATTCGATTGGCGAGTGCTTCGATGTCGTTCATGTCATGCGTGGTGAGAATGACGGTAACGCCTTTTTCCCTGTTGATCGTCTTAATGAAGTTGCGTACGGCGATTTTGGAGACGGCGTCCAGACCGATGGTCGGCTCGTCCAGAAACAAGATGTCGGGGCTGTGCAGCAGCGAGGCGGCGATTTCGCAGCGCATCCGCTGACCCAGACTGAGCTGCCTTACGGGCATGTGGAGAAGGCTGCCCAGATCCAGCGTATCGGTCAATAGAGTGAGCATGCTGCTGTATTCGCCCTGCGGAATCCGGTAAATATCGCGAAGCAGCTCAAAGGAATCGATGACCGGCACGTCCCACCACAGCTGGCTTCGCTGTCCGAATACGACACCGATATTTTTTACGTAAGCTACGCGATCCTTCCAGGGTGTATGGCCCATAATGGTGCAGCTGCCGCGATCCGGCACCAGAATGCCGCTCATGACTTTGATCGTGGTCGATTTGCCTGCTCCGTTGGGGCCGATATAACCGACGATCTCTCCCTTCGGGATGTGGAAGCTGATGTCTTGAAGCGCCTCAACCTTCGTATACTCCCGGTGAAATAACGATTTGACCGCATGCTTAAGACCTGGCGGCCGCTTGGCTACCAGAAAGGTTTTGCTTATTCCTTCTACCTGAATCAAGTGTAAATCCCTCCTAACATTGTAAATTGACAGGGAGAAGATATTACCATTTGTTTGTAAACGTTGTCAATTAAAACTTTAAAAGATATAAATCCGACAAAAACGATAGGATAAATAAAATAATATATTGACACTGCGTTAATAGGCCGTTAATATAAAAAAACAAGATGTAAAGCTTACCATCTTAATCGGATAACATAGGATGATTAATCTACTGGACGGCCAGAGATTCAACCCAGAGCGAAAGTGCTCTTTGTTGAGTCTTCTTTTTTTATCCAAAAAAGAAAAGAACACAGCAGGGTCATGGCAAACAATAAGCTCAAAGAGCGAAACGAAAGGGTTGTATTCATATCATGAAAAAGCTCGGGACAAAAAAATTAACGGCATCAATTATTGTAGCCTCCGCAGTCGTTCTTGTGGTGACTTATGCGGCGGTATTTGCAAATAACGGATCGGGAGATCGTTCGGCTGCGGCTGCAACGAAAGAACCGGCAGCGCAGCAAGCGACAACAGTTGGAGAGCAGCCGAAAGCGACAGAGGCACCGGCAGACGTGCAGCCGAAGGCAGCAACAACAGCAGCAACGACGGTATCGGAAGAGAAACAACAGCCAGCAGCGGACGCCGCTGTGAAGCCTGAAGCGAAGGTGTCAGAGCCTGCAGCAAAATCGGACACGAAGCAGCAACCTGCAGCGGCAGAGGCAACTGCGAAGCCTGAAGTGAAGTCGTCAGAGCCAGCTGCGAAACCGGAGACGAAGCAGCAGCCGCAAGCCGCTCCAAAAAGCGATGACAAACAGGTTCAACCGACAGCTGCTCCTAAAGCAGAAGAGAAACCGGCAAAGCCGCAAGCAACAGCTAAACCTGCTGCGGAAGTGAAGCAACAGCCGCAAGCGAGCGCACCGGCACAAGAAGCTCCGGCACCTGCGCCAACAGCTCAGCCAAAGGATAAGAAATCGGGCAGCTTCGTTCAGAAGGAAGAAAAGAAAGCAGCACCTTCCGGCTCGTCGGATTCGGGTTCCTCTTCTAGCTCTTCGTCTTCTTCCTCGGGTTCGGGTTCTTCCGGCTCCAATTCGGGTTCGGACGAAGAAATTTGCTAATTGCGATTTAACCAGCCTAGACAAATCAGAATCAATAAAAGGAGAATCGAAGCACTATGAAACTAGCTTACAAATCTAAAAAAATCGTAGCTTTGCTTCTGACCGCATTGCTGCTCGTGCCGGCATTTCAAACGCCAAGTGCATCGGCAGCTTCAGGAAGCGTAGTCAGCCATTATAACTATTTCAATTCCGTATACAGCGAACTGAATGATGAGAACCATGTGTTCAGAACGGCCACTTACGAGGATATCGTTCATCTGTTTGACAGCGCCGGCACCTTTGCCGTTCTGATTGGCGGGGCTTGGAGTACAAGCACGCAGGAGCATATCGGAATTATTAATGAAACGGCCAAACAATATGGCGTTCAAACGATTTACAATTTCGATACCAAGCTGGATGGCGCAACGCTTGATATTGCGGACAGCAGCAACCCGTTTGCCGATTATTACGTGGAACTGGTGAACAAGTATTTGACTAACTTGCAGACAACTTCGGAAGAAGTAGTCAGCTATGATAAAGCTGGCGTAGGAGCAGTAACTGCACCTAAAGTGAACGAGCCATACTTGTTCATCTACAATAAGGATCATGTAGATGAGGAAGGCGGCCGTGCTCCAATTATCGCTTCTCTTGAGGCTGGTGATTTGGCAGCAGACAGCTACAGAAGTCAGGTAGAAGCGCTGTTCGATCAAGTTTCCGAGGAAGTTGAAGGCGTTAAAGCAGCTAAAATTGATACGATTAACGATTTTGACTATTTTACAACAGCCTTTAATACGAACGGAAAAGCGACGATTTTTGATAGCGCCGACCAATCGATCGTATTTGAGCATGTGACCTACGACCAATTGCTGGGCTTGCTAGGCAGTGAAGGCAAGTACGCGATTTTGTTCGGCGGATCATGGTGCCCGAATACGCAAGCGGCGATCAAATTCATCAACAAATATGCCAAAGCCTATAATGTCGATAAAATTTACATGTGGGATCCGAAGCTGGATGCAGGCGTATACGCCTCCGACCCAACGAACGACCCGCACGCAAATAACCGGCTTCAAGTCCGTGCAACCGGCCATCCGGATGCGAATCTTTACGTAGATTTGGTTAACAAGTACTTAACGAATATCGTAACGCTCTACGACAAGTCGAGAAACAATGTAAGCTACGTGGATGGCGACAACAATACGGTTGTAGCGAACAAGCTTCAAGTGCCATACCTGTTCACTTATGATAAAGACCATAAAGACGGAGAAGGCAAAGCGGCTCCGATTCTGGGACATGTTGAGCTCATGTACTCGTGGACAAATATTCAACCGAATTATGTACGTAACGGCGCTACAGGCGTAAATTACAACAACTACACGGAAGGATTGGACAATCTCTTCCCTACGTTAACAGGTCAATCGGCGCAAGCGGCACCTTCGTTGCCATTAGCGGCATCGGCCCCAACGTCAGCAAGCAATAACGATGGCAAAATTACAGGTGCAGTTGTCGGGCTGGAGTACAAGCTAGCGCAAGCTACGGTATACGCTCCGGTTACGGATACTACAATTACAGGTCTGGGAGCAGGCACTTACTACATCCGTTATGCAGCCAAAGATGGCTTCAAGGCAAGTCCGTCCGTGAAACTGGACGTTCCGGCATACGTTCCTCCAACTGGTGGAGGAGATGGCGGTAACGGTGGTAACGGCAACGCAGGCGGCGGTACGCCTCCAACGACTGGCGGACCTGGTACGACTAACCCGAGTACTCCCGTATCGACAACGATAACGGCTGTGTCGACCTCTAATGCAGCTGAGGGTACAACAAGTGCAACTGTTTCCACAACTGCAGTGAACGGCTTGCTGGAGAACATTAAGAAGGCAGAAGCGGAAGGCAAACCGGCTCTTGCATCGATCAAAATCGATGCGCCTGCACAAACAAAATCAGCAGACGTAACGATTCCAGGCAGTGCTTTCGCCCAAATCGGAGATAGCACGCAAGCGGCTGTGCAGTTCGATTTTGCCAATGTCGGTACGATTGTTCTGGATGCAGCAGCTGTCAAAAGCGTTGGCGCAGAAGCTGGTGCGAGCAACATTAACGTAAGAATCACGAAAGGTGAGCTTACAGCAGAAGGCAAGGAAGTGCTGGGCGACCGCCCGGTTTATAACTTGACTATTTTTGCTGGCGAGAAGGAAATCACTACTTTCGGAGGCGGAACCGTTAATGTAAGCATTCCGTATACGCTTAAAGCTGGAGAAGATGCTAACGCAATTATCGTTTACTACGTTTCTGATGAGGGCCTGGAGACGATCCGCGGCCAATATCGTGCGGAGACCGGAACGGTAGAGTTTTCAACGAAGCATTTCTCGCAATACATTATCGGTCTGAACGCAGTAAACTTTGCGGACGTTGCGCCAACTGCTTGGTATGCCAATGCAGTACATTATTTGGCGGCGAGAGAAATCGCTAACGGTACGGATGAAACTCATTTCAGCCCGAATGCAACGATTACTAGAGGACAATTTATCGTTCTGCTGCTTAATGCGTACGGTATTCAAGCCGATAGCAATGCTGCCGATAACTATTCGGATGCAGGCAATACGTATTACACGCCATACTTGGCGGCTGCCAAACGTCTCGGTATTGCCAATGGCACAGGCGACAATCAATTCGAGCCAAACAAAGCAATTTCGCGTCAAGATCTGTTTACGCTGCTTCATCGTTCGCTGACGGTTCTTGGAGAGCTTCCTGCCGAGAAAACGAACGCAACGATTGCGAGCTACACGGATGCGAACCAAATCGCTGGCTATGCTGCAGAAGCATTCAAAGCACTGGTTGAAGGCGGAGTGGTCTCCGGCAGCAACAACAAGCTTAACCCGCTGGGCGTGACGACTCGAGCAGAAGCAGCTCAAGTCATCTACAACTTGCTCAGCAAATAAGAAAGATCAAAGAAAGGGCGGCCAATTGGCTGCCCTTTCTTTAGTTGCATGGATGTATGGCTAGGGGGATGGGAAGTAGGAGTAACTTGATTAGGCGATATTGGGCGTAGAGGTAGAATTAACTTTATCGTTATTTAGAGTAACCTCTGATTTGTTTGATAGCGAAGCGGCTTCGTTAAATAACGAAGCAAACTTCGCTGTAGGCCAGTGAAGCAGTGGCATATCAGCAGATAGCGAAGCTAGCTTCGCAACTGGAGAACCTAGGTTCACGAATAGCGAAATTAGGTTCGCTCTAGGAGGAAGTGGATGCTGCTAGGTAAGCAAGAGCGAAAATAGGTTCGCTAATCTGCGAACCAGCTTCGTTGTAGGCCCATAAGCAGGGGCATATCAGCCAATAGCGAAGTGAATTTCTCAAAATAGCGAATCCGCTTCGCTCTCGCAAACCCAACAATGCTGGTGATAATGGACAGAGTTATGCAATAGCGAAGCGGCTTCGTTAAATAACGAAGCAAACTTCGCTGTAGGCCAGTGAAGCAATGGCATATTAGTTGATAGCGAAGCTAGCTTCGCAACTGGAGAACCTAAGTTCACGAATAGCGAAATTAGGTTCGCTCTAGGAGGGAGTGGATGCTGCTAGGTAAGCAAGAGCGAAAATAGGTTCGCAAATTAGCGAACCAGCTTCGTTGTACGACAATAAGCAGGGGCATATCAGCCAATAGCGAAGTGAATTTCTCAAAATAGCGAATCCGCTTCGCTGTTGACGTTATTTTACTGCTAGCGGCAATGCTAGCCCTTTGTCTAAGGTCTGCAATAGTGGTAGTAACACCACTATTGCAAACCCAGCAATGCTGGTGCAATGGACAGAGTCATGCAACAGCGAAGCGGCTTCGTTAAATAACGAAGCAAACTTCGCTGAAGGCCAGTGAAGCAGTGGCATATAAGCCAACAAAAAAACTGCCCCGTCACCATCGGTGATCAGGGGCAGTTTTTGACAAGCCAGTTATTAAGCCGGGTTCAATTCCAACTCATCGTTGTCATTGCTGTTGAATACTTCGCGGTCGAGCTCGCCTTCGGAGTTTGCAACGAGTACAGCTGTAACCGTTGTTCCTGTTGCGTTAACTGCAGTACGGCCCATGTCGATCAGCGACTCAACGGCAACAACCATTGCAAGTCCTTCGAGCGGAAGGCCAAGCGCTGTCAATACGACAGTTGTGGAGATCGAGGCAGGTCCAGGTACGCCTGCAACACCGATGGAAGAAATAATGCTGACAGCTACAATTAGGATGTAGTCGGTAAAGCTTAAATGAATGCCGTAAACGCTGGCAACGAATACGGAAACGATAGCCGGCCAGATGCCGCCGCAGCCGTTGAAGTTCATCGTAGCGCCAAGCGGTGCAACAAAGCTGGCAATTCGCGGCGATACGCCAAGGCGTTTCGTAATCACTTCAAGGTTAATTGGCAGTGTTGCGTAGCTGCTGCGGGTTGTGAAACCAACGGCAACTGTCGGGTAAGCCTTTTTAAAGAAGCGAAGCGGATTCAGCTTGCCAACGAAAGCCACAAGGCCGCCGAATACGAAGACAAAATGTATAATCAATGCGATGTAGCTGACGAGAATGAGTGTTGCCAGCGGCTTCAATGTTTCCAAGCCGTATTTCGCTGCCATAACGGCAATCAGTGCGTATACGCCGTAAGGTGTAAAGCGAAGGACGAATTTTACAACCTGATGCAGTACTTCCGTCAAGGAAGCGAACAGTGCTTTAACCGGTTGAACGGCTTCAGGCTTTTTGGAGCCTACTTTCACGATTGCGATCGCAATGAAAAGGGCGAAGATCAATACCGGAAGGACTTTGCCAGTAGCGGCTTCGTTAACCGGGTTGGATGGTACCAGATCGAGAATAACCTGGAAGAAGCTTGGCACTTCGCGGGCTTCAAAGCCTTCAGGCTGACTAGCTTCAAACGTACCAGCCGGGTTAATTGCAAGTGCAACCAGTAAGCCGATAATAGCGGCTACGCCAGTCGTGCCGAGGAACCAGGCAACGGTCTTGATACCGATTTTTTTAAGAAAAGCGATGTTAGTTATTGAAATAATACTGTTAATGACGAGTACAAATACTAGCGGAATAACGATCATGCGGATCAAGCTGACATAGATGGAGCCAATTGTGCCGACGCCTTCAAACTTCAATTGGAAGTTGTTGAAGATAACGCCTGCAACGAGGCCGAGGCCAAGTGCGACTAGCACCCGTGTGCCGAAGCCGACACGTTTTTTAGCCATAAAATAAAGCAGTGCAAGAAGTACTGCGGAAACGCCTAATGTAATCCAGTTATCCTGAAAGGCGGTGACCAGATTGTTTTCCATGATGAACATCCTCTCTTGAAATAACATAGTACTTGTATAAAGCCGACCTGATTACTATGCTTTAGAATGAAAACAATATATCACCCGTTAAGCGGGGATGTCAACGATATTTTTTATGTAAAGCAATCGTTTTGGTTGTATTCACTAATGCTATACATATCGGGAGGCTCTTCATTAAAGTGCTTAATTTGGTATCATTTTATGTTCTTGAGCATGCAGATATTCTAGTAACTATCGGCTGTACCACAGGCATAGTTGGTCTTTCGAGCTAGGCTTGCATTCTGTATGTTTATGCGATATATTGCGAAGAAAAAGATAGAGAAGGATGAGATAAATGCCGGTACCGAAAGATTTTGCTTCGCCGATTCGAATGACGGCCAAAGAGCGGGCCTTCTCCCAGCTTCAACGATGGATTATCGAGGGTACATTGCTGCCTGGCGAAAAATTGCTCGATGCTGAGCTGGCTGAATCTCTTGCAGTTAGCCGCACGCCGATCCGGGAGGCGCTCCAATTGCTAGAGGTACAAGGACTTGTCTCCATGCATCCGGGAAAAGAAACCCGGGTCACGCTTATTGAGAAGGACGATATTTTGAAAATGTATCCGACGATGGCGGTGCTTCACGCTCTAGCCGCGGAACATGCTGCTGCACTTATAACGCCGCAGCAGATTGAAATGCTGAAGTCCTTAAATGAACAATTCGGTGCAGCAATCGATAGCGGTCAGCCGTATCAGGCGATGGAGATCGATGAGCAGCTGCATAACATTGTAGTGGAGGCGTCGGATAACGCCTATATCGCTTCATTCAGTGCATCCTTGCAGATTCATATTCGAAGATTCAAGTATGTCTTTCTTAAACAGCCGAACACGACTACATTAGGCTCTGTCGAGGAGCATGCCGCTTTAATTTCCGCATTGGAAAAAAGAGATGCCGAAGCAGCTTCCGCCATCATGAAGCAAAATTTAATCCGGCCGATGAATGAGCTGTATTCACTCATTTGAGCCATCTACATTTAATGAAAAGGAATCACACTAAAAACGCCGAAAGGCGTTTTTTTATTTTCCGCAATGTGTAATTTAATATAACGGGGTATAAGCTGTAGTATCAGCAGCGGCAGCTGGACTGAGATGAAGCAAGCAAACATACCTCTTGCATTCTATATATGTATGCGATATATTGCATATATCATAAAAATCAGCGTAGTCCTATTAATAAGCAGATCATGATGAAAGGAAGGATTAGGATGACAACCGGAAAGGATTTAAGAATCCGCAGTAAAGTAATCAGCGAGGGCGCAAATCGGGTGCCGAACCGGGCGATGCTTCGGGCGGTCGGATTTAAGGATGAAGATTTTAAGAAGCCGATGATCGGCGTCGCAAGTACATGGAGCGAGGTTACGCCATGCAATATGCATATTGACGGTCTTGCTCTTCATGCGAAAAAGGGAGTTCAATCGAGCGGCGGCGCACCGCTTATTTTCAACACGATTACCGTTTCCGACGGTATTTCCATGGGGCACGAGGGCATGCTGTTCTCCCTGCCAAGCCGGGAGACGATTGCGGATTCCATCGAGATCGTAACGAACGCGGAGCGTTTCGACGGTCTCGTCGCTGTTGGCGGCTGTGATAAAAACACCCCAGCTTGCTTGATGGCGATCGGGCGAATGAATATCCCGGCTGTATATGTATACGGCGGAACGATTCAGCCTGGCAAGTTGGATGGCAAAGACGTCGATATCGTTACTGCTTTTGAAGCGGTTGGCCAATATCATGACGGTAAAATGACCGAAAAGGAGCTGCATAAAGTAGAATGCAGCGTATGTCCGGGACCAGGCGCTTGCGGAGGCATGTATACCGCGAACACGATGGCTTCCGCTGCAGAAGCACTGGGGATGAGCCTTCCTGGTTCGTCGTCAACGCCGGCAATTTCGTCAGGCAAAGCGGTAGAGTGCGCCGAAGCGGGCAAGCAGGTGCTGGAGTTATTGGAAAAAGAAATTTATCCGAAGGACATTATGACGAAAAAAGCGTTCGAAAACGCCATAACCGTTGTCATGGCGCTCGGCGGTTCGACCAATGCGTTTCTTCATTTGACCGCAATTGCTCATTCTGTAGGCGTCGACCTTACGTATGATGATTTTGAACGGATTCGTTTGAATGTTCCGCATATTGCGGATTTGAAGCCAAGCGGCAAATACGTTATGCAGGATTTGAATGATATCGGCGGCGTGCCTGGTGTTATGAAGCTGTTGCTGGAGCAAGGGCTGCTGCATGGCGATTGCCTGACTGTAACTGGAAAGACGCTGGCGGAAAACTTGGCGGATGCGGAACCGCTGCAGGCAGATCAAGAGATCATTCGACCGTTTGATCAGCCGCTCAAGCCAACTGGCCCGCTCGTTGTTCTGAGAGGCAATTTAGCTCCAGAAGGTGCTATTGCTAAAATGTCGGGGATGAAAAAGCTTCGTTTTACAGGCCCGGCAAAAGTGTTCGACAGCGAAGATGAGGCGACGGCAGCGATTTTGAACGATGACATTCATAAAGGGGACGTTCTCGTTATTCGTTATTGCGGTCCTAAGGGCGGACCGGGTATGCCGGAAATGTTGTCGGTAACGGCGTTAATCGTCGGAAAAGGATTGGGCGGAGAAGTGGCGCTCATTACGGATGGCAGATTTTCGGGAGGTTCGCATGGTTTCGTTATCGGTCATGTTGCACCTGAGGCTCAAGTGGGTGGTCCGATTGGGCTGCTGCAAAACGGCGATCAAGTCGTCATTGACAGTGAAACGCAGGAGATTGGCTTCGAGGTGTCTGCCGAGGAGCTGGAGCGCCGTGCTAAAGCATGGGTGCAGCCGCCGTTGAAATTTTCCAAAGGGGTATTGGCTAAGTACTCTAGGCTGGTATCCTCTGCTTCGAAGGGCGCAGTAACCGATCTTTTTGAATAAAGGAAAGCAGGAAGCCTCGTCCGGATGAGTCCGGCGGGGCTTTTTTTGTCGTTGCTTGAGAAGCAGTTGCGCTATAATGTAGAAAGATTAGGTGGGAGAGGGTGCAAAGCGAATGGAGACGAGGGAGAGTTTGGACAGCCGCTACGCCGTTATTTTTATCAGCAAACGAACGGATGGCGATAATGGATACGGAGAGATTGCGGAGCGAATGGATGAGCTTGCGTCACGGCAGCCCGGTTTTATTGGTGTGGACAGTGTAAGGGATGCTTCAGGAGCAGGCATTACGGTATCCTACTGGGACAGCCTGGAAGCGATTCGCGAATGGAAGCGGAATGAAGAGCATCTGACCGCTCAACGGACCGGCCGGGAGCAATGGTACTCCAGCTATCAGGTGAAAATATGCAAGGTGGAAAAAGAATATGATTTCAATTCCTCGGAGCTCTAAGAGCACGATGATAGATATGGATTATGATGTAACGATAATTGGCGCCGGAGTCGGCGGCGTCTTCGCGGCCCATGAATTGGCGAAGATGCAGGAGCGCCAGCAACAGAGGCCACTGAATATTTTACTGATCGACAAGGGGAAAAGAGTAGAGGAACGGCTCTGCCCGCTGGACCGGGGAGAAAGCTGTGACTGTGTATCCTGCGCCAAATATATCGGTTTTGGCGGATTGGGCAAATCGGAAGGAAAGTTTAATTATACGAATGATTTTGGCGGCGGTTTGGAAAGAAAGGTTGGCGGCGAGGCCGCTATGGCTTTAATGGATGAAGTGGATGCGGTGCTCTGCGAATATGGCGGGGAGGCCGCTGCCGACTATAGTACGGAAAATCCGGCGCTAACGGAACGTGCACGACAGGCCGGGCTAGCAGTATTAACGACGAGAACCCGCCATCTGGGCTCGGCGCTGTCGTCTGTCATACTGGAGAAGCTGCAGCACTATTTGTTAAGCCGTATCGCTTTGTCGTTTGAGACGGAAGTAGCCGCGGTTCATGTGGTGGAGGGCGGCTTCAAGCTTGTGCTTGACGTTGACGGTGCGGAAGGAAGACGGACGCTCACTACGCGGAAGCTTGTTTTTGCAACAGGGCGAAGCGGCGTCGATTGGATGGCAGCGCAATGTCAGGCGCTTGGTATTGGACAAGACTCGGCCAGAGTTGACCTTGGCCTGCGGGTAGAAATGCGCGGCAACCAATTGGATACCATACTCGGGGAAACGTTCGAGACGAAGCTGCAATATGTGGGCGAGGACTATGCAGCGACGACCTATTGTATGAATCCTAGCGGTCGCGTCATTCGCAAGCATCAGGACGGAATGGTCATGCCGGACGGCCAAAATTTTCGGGAGCGAGATGAGGGAGGTTCTGCGAATCTGAACTTTACATTGTTCGTTCCGAGATATTTTGGTTCCATGGAGGCTGCCGACAGCTTCGCACGCGGCGTTATTGGAGGTATCAATCGCGGCGGCGAACGAATTGCCGCCCAGCGGCTTGGAGATTTGCGGCTCGGCAGAGCGACTGAGCCGGAGGCGATGCGGCGGAACCGTGTAACGCCAACACTGCAGGTTGATCCTGCACAGCTGGCGAACGAGGTACCCGAGCTGTATACGAAGGCGCTGCTTGATTTTTTGACAGCGCTGGAACGGCTGCTTGGCGAGCCGATTGATGAGGATACGATGATATACGGCATCGACGGCAAATTTTATGCGCCAAGCATAGAGACGAACGCGTCGCTGGAGACACGCGTCCCGGGGCTGTATGTCGCCGGTGATTGCTCCGGCGTGACGCACTCCTTGTCGCAAGCGGCCGCGAGCGGCATTCATGTGGCCCGCCAGGTCGCGCAGCAATGTCTAAATGATCAGAGTGAGACTTGAGAGAACACTACCCTTATGCATACGACCTAAACCTGCTCTGTACAGCCACAGTGGGGGAACTCCGCTATTAAACAACTAACTATGCTACTGGATTAGGCCGTCATTCACTCTTCATTGAAGCTGGATTCGGAGTGCGAACTCTGATGCAAGTGCAATAACGAAGCAGGCTCGCAAAATAGCGAAGTCAGTTTCGCTGTAGGAGGGTGCGCATGGAGCTGACTCAGGGCATAGCGAAGCTAGCTTCGCTACTCATGAACGCAGGTTCACGGATAGCGAAAACCTCTTCGCTAATGAGAGAATGACCCGCCTTGAGAGGAGCTATAGCGAGGTTTGGTACGTTAAACAACGAACCAGCTTCGCTAATTCGCTGCATGCGTGGATTAAGGTCTATAACGAAGCAGCTTCACAAAATAGCGAAGCCAGTTTCGCTGTAGGAGGGTGCGCATGGAGCCGACTCAGGGTATAGCGAAGCTAGCTTCGCTACTCATGAACGCAGGTTCACGGATAGCGAAAATCTCTTCGCTAATGAGAGAATGACCCGCCTTGAGGGGAACTATAGTGAAGTTTGGTTCGTTAAACAACGAACCAGCTTCGCTAATTCGCTGCCCGCGGCATGCGAGGGTACGAGGCAGCAGTTGGAATGCTTTTAGCAGAATCCGGAGTCGTCTTATAACTCGAACTCGGTTCGTTTATAATGGATGATAGTAGGCGTTCAATCATAGGAGGGGTTCTTAAGATGGAATGGAACTATTACAATACCTTTATCAAAGTGGCGCCGGATTGTCCTGCAGAGAAGGGCTTGGTTCCGCCTAGTAAGAAAACCGGCAAGACAAAGCCCGGCATTGAGTTCGAGCTTGTTGCTGATCATCCCTATGAATATAGTCAGGAAGATCTGCTCTTCGAGGTGCATGTTCTTCATAAGGAGATACCTCAAGAGGAAATTGAAGCGAACGGAACTCAGCTTAAAGATGAGTTTTACCAGCGGCCGACGGCATGTATGAGAGCTTCGATGCTGCCGAAAAAATATGGCTGGGGCATTCACTTCAATGGTGAGGGCAAATTGGCTTTATATGAAGTTGGTTCACCCGAGTATGAACGGTATGCAAGCGGGGAAGACAAGAGTGTCACTGTAGTGGCGGCAATGCGGAACAGTAAGCCAAAATAAACAGCTACGGCCAATTGTGCCTGATTCGATAGCAAGACACCGGACTATAAGTTAAGAAGGGGCTGTCCCAAAAGGGGAAGCCCGAGTGAGAGAATCCCATAGTATGTGCAAAAGAACCTTCAAAACCACGAAGAAAGTGGATCTGAAGGTTCTTTTTTACGCGCATATTACACAAAAAGTGGGGGCTAATTTTTTTCGAAACTGCTTTTGGGCCGGCCTATTCTTTTGCTATACACTCCCTCATATTCTAAGGAAGCAGTACAGGTGCTTTGCGGTTATGCGTGCCTTGCTCGTAAGCGTAAGCCAGTTTGATTAGGGTCGGCTCGTCGAAAGACCGGGCCATAAATTCGATGCCTACTGGCAGACCTTCCGGAGTGAAGCCAGCCGGAACGGAAATGGCAGGGAAGCCAGTGAATGCACTGAGACGGTTGTTGACGCCGGCATTTTGTCCTTCGCCGATTTTAGCAGCCGTTTGGCTCGTCGACGGGTAGACGATAGCATCCAAGTTATTGTCGGCCATCAGCTTCAGCATGGCATCGCGGTTTTGCTTCGTACGGTACAAAATAATGTCTTTGTACTCTTGGGTTTCCAGCTCAGTTCTAGCATTACGGGTTTTCATCGATTCCAGCTGTGATTTAAGAACTTGGCCGGAATCAATAATTTCTGTCAGCGTATGATACGGTGCTTTATCACCAAGCTCGGCCAAGTATTCATTCAGTTGAAACTTGAATTCGTAGCCGCTCAAGCTAGGGTAGCCCAGCAACGTTTTGATGTTTGGAATTTCAATCGGAACAGCCGTGCCGCCCAGTCTCTCGATATCTTTAATCGCTGCTTTCACGATGTCCGTTACCGGCTTCTCGGCTGCGGTCTCCGGCAGCAACTCTACAGCTACGCCGATGCGGGCTCCTTTTAATCCGTTCACATCGAGGTAGTTGGTATAACTGCTTGGAATGTGTCCGACTGCATAAGCAGTTGCAACATCGTCTTTGTCATAGCCTGCTGTAGCATCCAGCAGAATTGCAGCGTCCGTCACGGTCCGGGCCATTGGGCCGCCAACGTCCTGAGTCAGTGCCAGCGGAATGATTCCGTCACGGCTGGACAGACCGACAGTTGGACGAATGCCGACAAGGCTGTTGAATGAAGATGGAATGCGAATCGAACCGCCGGTGTCGGTGCCAAGTCCTGCAAGTGCGAAGTTCGCGGCGATAGAAGCGCCGGTGCCGCCACTCGATCCGCCTGGATAGTGATCAAGCGCATACGGATTTAGCGTTTGTCCGCCAAGCGAGCTTTCGGTCGTAATGCCAAACGCGAATTCATGCAGATTGGCTTTAGCCAGGATGATCGCTCCTTGCTTTTTCAGAAGTGCGACTTGATCGGCATCTTCCTTAGGAATCGAATCTTTCAGGCAAAGGCAGCCAGCGGTTGTAGGCATGTCACTCGTGTCGAAGTTGTCCTTCACGATGATAGGAATACCGTGCAGCGAGCTGCGCTTGCCTTTCGTTTTGCGTTCTTTATCAAGTTCTTTCGCGATTTCGAGCGCTTTTGGATTAATCGTAATAAGGGCGTTGATCGATGTGTTCTGATCATCGTATTTTGCAATACGATCGAGATATTGTTGAACAAGCCCTTCGTAAGTCAGCTTCTCTTGGTCAACCGCTTTTTGGATGGAGCTGATCGTCGCTTCTACCAATTCGAACGGTTTAATATAATCATAGATTCGATAGGAGAGCGCGTAAGCTTGCTCATAAGTGAGCTTTCCAGACGGATTAAAACGATCCGCGGTTGAGCCAGTCATAATTTGGAAGGCGGACACTGCACCGACAGCCGAAGCATAGGCTTCTTTGTCCGGCACGTCCTTGTAGGATTCAGGTTTAGGAGGCAGCTTTAACGTCCCTGCGATCAATGTTGCAGCGTCTTTACGGGTTACGGAATCACTGTTTTTCAGCTTGAAGCTTTGAGTGCCGCCGGCAGCTTTTGCAGCCTTGTTGAAAATGGTGCTCAGCTCGGAAGAAGTAACAAGTTTGTTTTTGGCTTTGCTTTCAGATCCAAACTGAAGAGCGATAGCTTTAGCTGCATCCCCTGTGTATACAGCGACTGCTGCTGATGATGTAGAGGGTGTTGCTGCGAATGCGGAGAGTGGCGCTGTCGCCAGCATGACGCTTGTCACAATGGCAAAGGCTGCTTTCCGGGTCCATCTTAGTTGTTTGTTCATGAAGTATGCCCCATTCCTTTATGTAATATAATCTAACATTAAAGTGATTATAGTAGAAGGGTAATAGAATAGGCAATGCTTAAATTCAATAGAATAATGAATGAATTCTGTCGTTTTCTCTGAAAATCTACTCTTTTCTCTTGTTTCCTCTGATGATTATATTTATGTTAGATTATTTAACATGAAATTTGATATAGTTCATTTTCATCAAAAAAATCAACTAAATTGCGTCATGTAATCTATCGCTAAATATAGGGCATCGATCAACTAACGAGCTGAAAATAATCCCTATAAAAAAGTCTTTGTAATTCCGACTATTCCGATATATAATAACTCGCAAGAGACAAATGGACGATTAAATAGGTAGGTATTTATACACGGATTAGGAGGAATAGTAAATGGCCAAAAGAAACGGAATATCGATCAGCACTTTTGTTGCAGTAGGTATCGGCTCGCCTTTATTCGTCATTCTGGGAAGATTCGGATCCATTCCATCGGGTCTCCCTGATACGAATATTGAGACAACCTACGCACTGCTTGCGCTGATAGCGGTGCTTTACGGGCCGATTGCTGGCGTATTAGTGGGCTTGATCGGTCATACGCTCAAGGATGCAATCTTTTATGGATCACCGTGGTTCAGCTGGGTCATCGCATCTGCCCTTGTTGGACTCATCATTGGCCTGGCTTCCGGCAGATTGAAGATTGAGGACGGCCAATTTGGGGGGCGGCAAATTTTGAAATTCAACCTGTTTCAAATCGTCGCCAACGTCATTGCATGGCTTGTTGTGGCGCCTTCCCTGGATATTTTCATCTATGCAGAGCCGGTTAACAAAGTATTCGCCCAAGGCGTTGTTGCAGGAGCGGCTAATATTGTAACGGTAGGCATTATTGGTACGCTGCTGCTGCTTGCCTATTCCAAGACGAGAACGAGACAGGGAAGTCTTACCAAAGAAGTGTAAACGATCAGTTATACCTGCATATTTTATCGTCATAAGTCTAGACTGATCGGATCGTTATGAACGTTATAGATTAAGCGCGAAAGCCGGTGAGCTGCACCGGCTTTCCTATTTTTCAACAATGAAGAGGAAGCTGACATGAGCGAGAGAAAACCAGTCATCCAATTTGAAGATTTTAGTTTTCAGTATCGGGCGCAATCCGAACCTACGCTCCGCGAGATTAACCTGACGATATACGAGGGGGAAAAGGTGCTGATCGTTGGCCCTTCAGGCTCGGGCAAAAGTACACTCGGCCACTGCATCAATGGTCTGGTTCCTGCTTTTTATTCAGGCGAGCTTAGTGGTTCTGCTGCTATTCAGGGCAAGCCGTTAAAAGAGCTGGGCATATTTGAGCTCTCCGAATTGGTCGGAACGGTGCTTCAGGATCCTGATGGGCAGTTCGTCGGGTTAACGGTAGCGGAGGACATCGCCTTTAAGCTGGAAAACGAAGCGATGGAACAGGCCGAGATTCATCGAAGAGTGGCGGCAGCGGCACTAGCTGTCGGTATGGACAAGCATTTGGGCGATGCTCCGCAAAATCTGTCCGGCGGCCAAAAGCAGCGCACTTCACTCGGAGGGGTGCTCGTGAGCGATGCGAACATCTTGCTGTTTGATGAACCCCTCGCCAATTTGGATCCTCATACAGGAAAGCTTGCGATTGAGCTAATTGACCGTGTACATCGGGAAATGAATAAGACGGTTATCATTATTGAGCACCGGCTTGAGGATGTGCTGCACCGTGACGTTGACCGCATTATCGTCATGCAGGAAGGGCGTATAATCGCAGATCAATCGGCAAGCGAGCTGCTTCGTTCTGAATTGCTGGGGCAGACGGGGATTCGCGAGCCGCTTTATATTACCGCTTTAAAGTATGCGGGCTGCCAGTTGCGAGGCGAGATGAGATTGGAGCGGGTCGATGAGCTTCGGGTCGAGCATTGCTCGGCGGAGCTGCAAGCTTGGCAGGATGCTCAGCCAGAGGAGGATCGTTTGAAGGAAGGCACACCTTTGCTAGAAATCGAAGATCTGTCTTTTGGATACGAGCCGGATTCTCTTATCTTGGAGCATGTCTCCCTCCGCATTAATAAAGGGGAAATGGTCAGCATTGTTGGCAAAAATGGCGCAGGCAAATCGACGCTTTCCAAGCTGATTTGCGGATTCTACCGGCCGAGCTCCGGCGTGCTGAAGTACCAAGGGGCAGATATGCGCTCCGACACTATTAAGGAACGAGCGGAACGCATTGGCTTCG
Organism: Paenibacillus radicis (ex Gao et al. 2016); assembly: GCF_014641555.1. GTDB lineage: Bacteria > Bacillota > Bacilli > Paenibacillales > Paenibacillaceae > Pristimantibacillus > Pristimantibacillus radicis. The sequence continues at coordinate 12,362 of NZ_BMHY01000003.1, read as the reverse complement.
TCATGCAAAATCCGAACCATATGCTTTCCAAGACGCAAATTTTTGATGAGGTAGCACTTGGGCTGCAAGTGCGCGGCGTAACAGGGGAGGAGCTTGAGCGGCGAGTCTATGAGGCTTTAAAAATATGCGGACTGTATCCATTCCGCAATTGGCCGGTATCTGCGCTAAGCTTCGGGCAAAAGAAGCGCGTCACGATCGCATCGATTCTCGTCCTGGAGCCCGAGGTTATTATTCTAGATGAACCGACGGCGGGCCAGGATTTTAAACACTACAACGAAATGATGGAGTTTCTGCGGACGTTGAATCGGGAGGGCATGACTGTAGTAATGATTACGCATGACATGCATCTGATGCTGGAGTACGCGGATCGGACTATCGTATTGGCGGACGGCAAGAAGCTGGCCGACGATACGCCTGCTCATATTTTAACAGATGCCTCCATTGTGGAAGCCGCTGATTTAAAAGAGACGTCCGTCTTTGAATTGGCGCAGCGGGCGGGACTTGCCAATCCACGGGAATTTGTCAGCCGTTTTATCTCGTATGACCGGAGGGTGAGGGGCAGATGAAGGTACAAATGCTAAGCTACAAGCGTCTGGATTCACCTATTCACCGGCTGGCGGGCTCGACGAAGCTCATTTTTTTCGCCCTATGGTCCGTTGTTTCGATGATTACGTATGATACCCGCAGCCTGCTTGCGATGTTTCTGTTCAGCTTGATTATGTTCGCCCTATCAAAAGTGAAGTTTCGCGACTATTCATTTGTGCTCTATTTGATTCTGTTTTTCTTTTTGCTCAACCATATTGCTATCTTTTTATTTTCTCCGCATGAGGGTGTCAAAATATACGGAACAACGCATGAACTGTTCCATATTATCGGCTGGTATAGTGTGACGCTGGAGCAGTTGTTCTACCAATTCAACATTATGCTGAAGTATTTGACCGTTGTTCCAATTGCTTTGTTGTTTATTCTCACGACAGACCCAAGCGAGTTTGCGGCGTCGCTCAATCGGATTGGGGTCAACTATAAAATCTCGTACGCCGTGGCGCTAGCGATGCGCTATATCCCCGATATTCAGCGCGACTATCAGAATATTTCCTTTTCTGCGCAAGCACGGGGAATTGATACGTCGCGAAAAGAAAAACTGTTCAAGAGGCTGAAAAATGTCGTTTCCATCCTCTTGCCGCTCACTCTCTCCAGCGTGGAGAGGATTGGGGTAGTAAGCGCGGCTATGGAGCTGCGCGGCTTCGGCCGTCATAAGCGCAGAACCTGGTATAACGCAAAGTCGTTCACTGCTCGTGACTATGCCGCGTTTGCTGTCATTCTAATTGTGATGGCAGTGTCGATTACGCTAACGGTCAGCAATGGCTCCCGGTTTTATAATCCGTTTGTTTAAATGATATTTAGTAGAAAGGCCGTATCCTGGGGAGGCGGCCTTTCTGTTGTGCGGAATGTCTGGAGGCTTGCTGCTGTCAGTCTTTTAATCTGTCTTTCTTATTGTGAATTTGCTGCATCTTGAATTAAAATGTAAAACTGCAGTTTGTCAGTTGCATAATTGACGATTTCTAGCTTCAAAATGCAAATATGCATTTTGATTAGCCGAAAATAGCCCGCTAGGACGAAATATAGCGATTTCAAGTGCACTTTTGCATTTTGAGAGCGGTTTTGGCTCTTTTTGCGGCTTTCAAACTGTATTTTTACATTTTGTTCATCGTATAGTGCGGCTTTACGCTACAGCAAAGAGGCCGTCCCTAGGGCGGCCTCTTTGCTGTAGAACAGTTCTACTTTTTGTTTTCTTCGCTTCTGGCGATCAGCATATCGACGATCATGTCGATTTGGCCGGTTATTGCAATCGGATCGTAGCGGTAGAAGGTGTCAAAATCGTTGTAGAAGATCGTATTGTTCTTCGACGCGTCAAGATTTTTCCATACCGGGGAGTTTTTCAGCTTGCCGATTTCTTCACCTTTTTTCTCCGGATCGTAAGTCGTCAGGAACATATAGTCCGCTGCATAGTCCGGCAGCACTTCAAGGGAAAGCTGCGTCGTCGCTTTATCCGCGGAGATTTTCTCCGGCATTTTTAACCCCAGCGCATTATAGACTGCTTGGCCGCCTCGTCCGGCGTTGTCGCCGAATACCCACAGCTCGCCTTTATCTGTCAGCTCGTATAAGCCGAAGGTTGCGTTCTCATCGATGATGCCTTTCAGCTTCTCGCGTCCTTCCGCTGCTTTTTTATCAAAATTAGCGAGGAACTCATCGGCTTTCTCTGGGGTACCAACGATGTCTCCGAACAGCTTTACGGCTTCGGAAATATTGCTGGTCGTTCCGTAAGGAATGTGGATCGTTGGCGCGATTTTGGAAAGTGCCTCATAGTTTTCATCATACATAACGACAATCAGATCAGGCTTCAAATCCAGCGTTTTTTCCGGGTCAGCAGGAGCTCCAACCTCTTTGGCATCCTTCAGCAAATCTTTCAGAAACGGATTGTCGAACGTAGTTGGCTCTACGCCAACTACGTTGGCGCCTACTGACAGCAGCTCGCCGCCGTAGTAGTCCGTTACGATACGCTGCGGTTTTACCGGAATTTGAACATCGCCTTTATCGGTTTTATAAGTACGGAATTGCTCTTCGGCTTGAGGAGCATCAGTTGCAGCCGGCGCAGCCGTGCTCTCAGCTTTGTTCGCAGAAGTGCTGCTGCCCTTTGAATTGTTCGATCCGCAAGCGGATACGATGGCCGTCAGCACAAGCAGCAGAGCGGCGAGAGTAAGTAAAGATTTTTTGTTTGGCACAGGTGAAACCCTCCAGTTTATCAATTGAATGCCGTTTCGAACTTCACAATATATGATATTGCGAATCATTATCAAATGAATAATAACAAATATCAATTGGGATGTCTACTGAAAAGAATAGGAAGAGGAAAGGAGGTTATCCAGACAGCCCGGCTGGTGAATAAAGAGGCAACAGAAAAGGACAGCCCGGCTATAACCGGAGCTGTCCCCACTCAAAAACTATAGATCAATCGTAAGTGTCACCGGGCAGTGATCGCTGCCAGTAATATGAGGCTCGATATCAGCGCTAACGATAGCAGGCTGCAATTGAGAAGAAATGAGGAAATAATCGATACGCCAGCCGACATTTCGCTCCCGCACCTTCGGCATATAGGACCACCAACTGTAGGCGTCAGTCCGTTCGGGATGGAGATGGCGGAAGGAGTCGGTGAAGCCGGATTGCAGCAGCTCGGTCATTTTACCGCGTTCCTCCAGCGTAAACCCGGAGTTGCCGAGATTCGGCTTCGGATTTTTCAAGTCGATCTCCTCATGGGCAACGTTCAGATCGCCGCAGACGATAACCGGCTTCTTCTTGTCTAGTTCTAGCAAAAAGGCACGGAACCGGTCCTCCCATTCCAGCCGCAGCTCCAGCCTCGACAGATCACGCCGGGCATTCGGCGTATACACGTTGACGAGATAAAAGCCTTCGAATTCCAGCGCGACGATTCGGCCCTCAGATTCGTAGTCTTCTTCCAGGCCATATCTTACCGATAAGGGCTTCACTCGGGTGAAAACGGCTGTGCCGGAGTAGCCTTTTTTCTCCGCATAATTCCAAAATTGTTCGTATTCCTCGCCAATCTCAAGGGTGATTTGACCTTCTTGCAGCTTGGTCTCCTGCACGCAAAAAATATCGGCGTCCGCTTCCTTGAAATAATCGATGAATCCTTTGTTGACGCAGGCCCGCAGGCCGTTCACGTTCCAAGATACGAGCTTCATTCGCGCATGTCTCCTTACAATCTATCATGTTGATTCTAGTGTAACATACAAAGGCGGAGGCATGTTCTGATAGAATAGATGGAGAAACAGGGATAACTGGCTCTACTAATTAATAGCTTTATACAAGAGCCCCAAGAAAAGCGGGCAGACTATACACAGGGACAAGGCGTTTGACAAACATTAGCGGCATTCGTACTATGAAGCTGTACATACAAGATGTTGTCAGGGATGCAGAAGGGATGCGGATGAAAATGAATCAGCCACATATTGTAGTAATAGGAAGCTTGAATATGGATATCGTTGTACAAATGGATCGTTTTCCAGTGCACGGAGAGACGTTGACCGGACGGGAGGCGCATTTTGTTCCAGGCGGAAAAGGGGCGAATCAAGCCGTTGCAGCGGCGCGTCTTGGTGCACACACCACAATGGCGGGAGCTGTTGGCGGCGATGCATTCGGCAAGGAGCTGCTGGGGTCGCTGCAGCGCAGCGGTGTCGATCATAGTCAGGTCCGGCAATTGGAAGGGGAGTCGACAGGCATTGCCTCTATTATGGTATCGCCTGATGACAATATGATCGTCATTGTACCGGGGGCAAATGCGCAATGCCTGCCTGAGCATGCAGCGGCACTGGAACCTGTCATTGCAGCGGCGGACACGGTATTGCTGCAGCTCGAAATTCCGCTGGAGACGGTGACAGCCGCAGCGGTGCTGGCGAAAAAACACGGGAAGCGGGTTATTCTAAACCCTGCACCTGCACAAAAGCTGCCGCAAGAGCTGCTCGATTGCGTCGATGTGATCACGCCAAACCGTTCCGAGCTTGAGCTGCTAACGGGTCTGGGGACTTCGGACGGCGAGCTGGAGCAGGCGATGGATGCTATGCTTGCGCTGGGACCGGATACGGTCGTAACGACGCTTGGCGGAGATGGAGCGGTCTTCAAACAGCGCGGCGGAAAGCTGCATTCCCAATCGGCTTATACCGTACCGGTTGTCGATACAACGGGAGCGGGCGATGCCTATAACGCTGGTCTGGCTTATGCGCTGTCGATCGGCGAGGATATTCAAGCCGCTGCTGCGTTGGCATCGAAGGTATCGGCTCTGGCGGTTACGAAGTTTGGGGCGCAGGATGGCATGCCGCTGATGGCGGATGTGCAGGCTTTTAACACTAGCCGTTAAATTAGAATTTTCAAATCCCCTTATTTGGCATGGGAATTGTAAGAGTCGGGTCTTGCCGTATGGACGTATTCGTAATATGCTGGAATAGAGTTTGCGACTACATAGGTTAGGAATCGATGATACGATGACAATCGGTTTTTTCGACTCGGGGATCGGCGGCCTTTCCGTGCTTGCCGAAGCGCTGCGGCGGCTCCCTGCACAGGATTATTTGTATATGGCGGACACGCTTCATGTTCCTTATGGCACGAAAGAGAAAGACGATGTTAAAGCTTATGTGATGGAATCCGTCAGCATGATGATGGAGAGAGGCATTGATGCGCTTGTCGTTGCTTGCAATACGGCAACTAGCATTGCGGTGAATGAGCTGAGAGAGGTTTACTCACTGCCTATCGTCGGCATGGAGCCGGCGGTAAAGCCAGCAGTAGAGATGAATCACGCCACGGGCAAAAGGGTGCTCGTATTCGCGACGCCGCTTACGCTGCAACTGCCGAAATATTACGCGCTCGTCTCCCGCGTGGACGAGGGCGGCATCGTGGACTCGCTGCCGCTTCCGGAGCTGGTTCGCTATTGCGAGAACCTGCAGTTCGATAAAGAAGTGATGGCACAATATTTCCACGAGAAGCTGTCCGCCTACAATTTGGACGATTACGGCATTATCGTGCTTGGATGCACGCATTATCCTTTTTACAGAAATGTGCTGCGGGAGCTTCTGCCTCCGCATATTCAGATTGTTGATGGCAACGCGGGCACCGTTCGCAGGCTGTCGGCCTTGCTTACCAGATCCGGCATCGCGCATAACGGAACCGGCCGCGTCAGCTTTATGAGCTCGGGCAATGAGCCTGCTTATCTGGATAAAATGCAGACAGCACTCGCTTTTGTCCGGGAGTTGAACGATTAGCATAATACTGCTCTAGGGCAGAATCTATACAAGAAGCCGCTGGCGCGACGCCGGCGGCTTCTTGTATGTTATCGGGCTAATGAATTCCAAGGCATTATCGTTTGTTGGCAGCGCCGCAGGATTCGCGAACGATCAGCTCCGGCGAATGGTTGAGGCTGATCGTTTCATCGGAGCCGTTGATGGCGCTGATCAATTGCAGCACGGCCATCCGGCCCAAATAATCATTGTGCTGATCCATCGAGGTCAAGCGCGGAATGCTGTAGTCGCTCTGCTGGAACTGATCGCAGCTTGCGATTGCAATTTGCTCCGGGCATGACAAGCCGCGATCCTTCAGGGCGCGGAGTGCGCCAATGGCGACCATATCGTTCATAGCGATGACGGCCGTTGGCAGACGGTCTGAATTGCTGTCCAGCAGTTGGATCATGGCTTCATAGCCGTCGGGCGCATAATAATCGGACGGTACGATGTAAGAAGGCTGCACGGTTTGGCCCAGCGCCTTCATCGACTGTGTAAAAGCTTCAATTCGCGAGGTTGTGATGCGAATGCCCGGCTCGCCGCCGACAAAGCCGATACGCTCATGGCCCAGCGCGATAAAGTGATGGGCGAGTGACGTTACGCCCTGCTTCAAATTCCGCTCTACGAACAGACAGCTGCAGCCCTCGATCTTAGAGCCCATAATGACGACCGGCACCTGCCGGTGGAGCTGGTTGAGCGCTTCGACGAACGAGGCGGGAACGTCTTCCTTGTCGATTTGGCCGCCTAGTATGAGAACGCCGTCGACCTGCTTCTCCAGAATGATTTTGAAATAATCCTCTTCTGCAATGGTTTCGTCGTAGCGGTCGGCGTTCCGCGAGAACATCGTGTTAAACAGCAAGGTTGCGTAATTGTTCTTAAGCGCAAAGCTTTCCACTTGCAAGAAGAGGGAAGCGAAATAGGGATTCGTAATGTCGGGCAATATGACCCCGATGTTTTTCGTTTTATGATTAATCATGCCTCTGGCGAAAATGCTCGGTGTATAGCCGTATTCGTCTATCACCTGCTGAATCCGCTCCCGTTTTTTGGGCGATACGGAAGGACTGTTGTTCAGCACGCGCGATACGGTGGAGACGGAGACGCCGCTTTTCTCAGCGATTTCCGTAATGGTAATCTTGCTTTTCAAAAATGCCACATCCTTTAAGCTTGCTTGCCGATGCTTCGATTCTAACGCAACTTGACGGCGTCTGCAACAGGTATTTGGTAACGATACCAAATTGGCGGCCAAATGATCAATGAGAAAGGCATGGATTGTGAGATTGGGTTTGAAAGGCGATAAATATAACGATTGACAGTCTTTTTTTCGTCTGATAATCTTTGCAGTGACAGCATTTTCATCATTCCATTTGGTAACGTTACCAAGTTAACGGGAGGTGCATCACGTTGAAGAAAGAGGCTACGGAATCCGTTCTGGCGGTCGATCTTGGAGGAACCAGCATCGTTGTAGGAGAGGTTACGCCAGACGGAAACGTTCTGGGCACCAAAGCTTACCCCAGCGATACGACAACACAGTCGGTTGCGCTAGCAGCCATTATACGAGCGATAGACGATTATAAAGGGACGATAGGATTTCAAGCGGAAAAACAACTCGCAATCGGTATCGGTCTCGTGGGACGGGTAGACGAGCAGCGGGGCATATGGATCGAAATTGAGCCTGGCAAGACGGAAGTGCTTGATGTACGAGGCATTATCGAGCAGCGTTACGGACTGATCTGCGGCATTGATAATGACGTCGCCTGCGCCACGAAAGCCGAACAGCAATTTGGCTGGGGAAAAGAGTCGCAAAATTTCATCTACCTCAACGTCGGTACAGGTATTGCCGCTGGCATGGTCGCAGAAGGGCAATATGTGAACGGTGCCAGCTTTAACTCTGGGGAGATCGGCCATATGGTCGTTTCTATGGACAGCGATGTGGTTTGCGGCTGCGGACGGAGGGGCTGCGTGGAGCGGATTGCCTCAGGCCTAGGCTTGCATGAGCGGGTAACGGCGCTTAGGAGCCAATACCCGGAAACCTCGCTGCCATTGCCGTCACCGGCAAGCGGTGAACGAGTTGCTGCTCCAGTGATATTCGAGGCTGCACAGGGCGGCGACGAACTGGCGCTTAAAGTAAGTGAAGATGCGGCCAAAGCGCTGGCAGCCCTTATCATGAATTTGGTGCGGGTCAGCGACCCGGATACGATCGTGCTGGGCGGCGGCGTCGTGAAAAACGATTATTTTGCCGGACGGATTCAATCGTACTTGAATCCGAAGACGATGCGCTTCGTTGCTCATCCGCTCGTGCAGACGAAGCAATCGACGATAGAGGTCGGATTGGCAGGTGCCGCTTTGGCCGGCTGGCGGGCAAGCAAGCGAAATGGAGAGGGGATGAAGAGTGATGGATAAGCAGCTTCTGGAGGATATTGTGAGGTCGGGTTACATTCATCGGCCGCTGCCGCTGTATGAGAGACGCTCCTTGGAGCATAAGCAGCAAGCCGAACCGGTACTTGAGGAACTTGCGCTTTTTGGTGGAGAATCAGCAGGAGAGAATTCCGAGTGGAACCACCGCGGACCTGGCACTTTAACTTTCACGAAGGAGCAAGCGGTCACGCTCAGCTCTCCAACGCTGATGCCGCATTGGCCGGAAGGGGCCCCTGCTGATGGGGATTACGTCAACTTCGGCATCGCTTCGATGGTCAAGTCGTTTGACCGTGCTAATTGGGAGACTTACAACCGGATTACAATCGAGGTTTACCCCGATTTTCCCGGTGTACCGAATACGTACTTATTCATGAAATTTAAAAACGAGGGCGCAATTGCGATACCGGATATTTATCATCGCGAAGGCTATCACGGCGTCAATCTGAAAAACAGGCAATGGAACGTCATCCATTTGGAAATCCGGGAGCTGCCCAGAGATGCCGTTACCGAGCTGGAAGTCGGCTATTATCTGAACGGAAAGGATCGTGCGACGGGCGACCGGATGGAGCTGACGCTTCGTGCAGCAAGGCTGGAGAAAGTAGCTGGACATGAAATTTCCAAAGGCTGGACGCCAAAGGCCGGCGACATTATTTACTCGCATAGCGGCTACAATCTATCCGGGGCGAAAACAGCTTTCTCGGCGGCGGATGCGAATGCGGCTGAGGCTGAGGGGGAAGGACGGGAGGAAGTCCGCTTCCACTTGAAGCATGCTGGCAGCGACGAGATCGCTTTTACCAGTGCAGTCGGTTATATCGATACGGGATTAGGACGTTTTGCGACGTATGACTTTTCCGCGTTTTCCGAGAGCGGGCTGTACTGGCTGCAAGCCGGAGACCTTCGTACAGAAACTTTCGCGATTGGCAGCGCAGCGGAAGTCTGGCAGTCTTCGGTATGGAAATCGTTGAATTTTATTTTTTGTGAACGTTGCGGCTACCCCGTTCCAGGCATTCACGGCAGCTGCCATGCCGATATCGTCGCCAAGCATGAGGGAACTGTGTTGTCCTATAACGGCGGCTGGCATGATGCAGGTGACGTATCCCAACAAACCGTTCAGACGGCCGAAGTCGCGTTTGCACTTTTCGAGATGGCGGAGAAAGTCGAAGGATTGGACGGCGACTTGTATTTGCGTTTGATCGAGGAAGGCGAATGGGGACTGGACTTTCTGCTGAAGACACGCTTTGGCGACGGCTATCGTGCGACAAGCGCCGGTATTACCCGCTGGACGGACGGGCGTATCGGCAATATGGATGACGCGGCGGCGCGCGTTCACAATCAGGCCTATGAAAACTTCTACCTTGCCGGCATTGAAGCCTATATTCATAAGCGGATCAAGACGGTAAATCCGGCTTTGTCTGAACGACTGCTGCGTTTCGCTGAAGAGGATTTCGAATTTGCAATGGCGGAATTTGCGAAGCATGGTATCGACCAGAAGCCGATTTTTTGGGAGCATACGTATCAGACCTCGGAGAGCTTGTACATGGCGACTGCCTCCTGGACAGCTTCGATGCTGTACCGTTCGACGGGTGATGAGCGCTATGCTGTCCATGCGGCGAAATTCATCAGCTATGTGTTGGAAAGCCAGGAGCTGATGGGTCTCTCATTGGATAACGGAACGATGATAGCCGGTTTCTTTTACCGCAATCCGGACAAGAAAGTCGTGCAGCATTTCAATCATCAAGCTAGGGAGCATTTGTATTTGCTTGCTTTGGTCGCGATTCGGGAGACGCAGCCGGGGCATGAAGATGCTGGACGCTGGCAGGAGTCCATTGAAAGCTATGGCGATTATCTGAAAAAGCTGGCTGCCTATACGGCGCCTTATCCGATGATTTCGAGCGGGATCTATCACGTTGATGAGCATCTTGATGAGAAAAGCTTCGGCTACCAGCATTTGTTGACGGATGAACGCGCGCGTGAAGATTACAGTGTACAGCTGGGGCATGGCGTTAAGCTGAACGACTCCTATTATTTGCGCCGTTTCCCGGCATGGTTCTCTTTCCGCGGCAACAATGCGATTCTGCTCTCCACGGGCAAGGCGGCTTCATTGGCGGGCGCTTACTTGGGAGATGCTGAGTTGATAGGGATCGCAGAGGGTCAGCTTCAATGGATCGTTGGGAAAAATCCGTTCGCCCAGTCGCTCATGCATGGCGAAGGCTACCGGTACGCACAGCAATATTCGGTTCTAGGCGGAGAAATGACGGGGGAAATTCCGGTCGGCATTCAAACCTGGGGCAACGAGGATGAGCCTTATTGGCCCCAATTCAACAATGCGACCTATAAAGAGGTTTGGACAGGCAACGCCGGCAAATGGCTGTCGATCGTAGCCGATCTTTATGCCATCGACAAGAAAAGTGAGGGATCACGATGAAGCCAACGATGATGACGTATATTTTGGAAGAGCAGGAGATGGTCGAGAGCATTCTGGCGAGTTATCCGGACAACGTCCGTGCTTTCGCGGATGCGGCGCTGGACAAAACGGACTGGCTCGCTTTCGCCACAGGCTCCAGCTACAATGCGGCGCTCAGCGCCAAATATTATATCGAGAAATGGGCCGATGTCCGGATCGAAGTGAAGGAGCCATTCCACTTCACCCATTACGACCGGCTGTCGCCTTACACCGATCTGGCTCTGGGCATTTCCCAGAGCGGACAAAGCACCTCGACGATTGGCGCTTTGCAGCGCGTGCGCCGGGAGCGGGACATTGCCACGATTGCCTTTGCGAGCGATACGGAGAGCGCGATATCGGAAACGGCGGATGTGACCGTTGATATCGGCTGCGGCAAAGAGCGGGTGGGGTATGTGACTAAAGGCTTCACAGGAACCGTATTGACGCTCATGCTGGCAGGGCTTCATCTCGGGGAGCGAAAAGGGAAAGCGACAGCAGCGGAGGTGGAGCAGCAGATTGCTGCTTTCCGTAAAACGGCGGCCGCTATTCCGTCCATCATTGCGGCAACGGAAGCGTTCTATGAGCGCTACAGCTCCGAATTCGTCAGTGCTCCGCGCTTTACCGCTGTGGGCAGCGGCCCTGTCGTCGGAACGATTAAAGAGATCGAGACGAAGTTTTGCGAGACGGTCCGTATGCCGTCTCAGGGCATCGAGCTGGAGGCGTTCATGCATGGCCCGTATTTGGAAGTGAATCCCGAGCACCGGATCTTCTTTCTAGAGACGGAAAGCGCAGTGAAGGAAAGGCTGGAGCTGCTGCGCAGCTACGAAAGCCGAATTACACCGTATACGTATACGGTTAAGCTGGCAGCTTCCTCGGAGGGGCGTACGCTGGGGCTAGGCGTCGAGCTAGATGAATTCCAGGCGCCGCTTGCCCTCATCATTCCGTTTCAGATTTTGGCCCATCATATTGCCGGAGGCCGCGGCATCGACCTGACCAACCGGATCTACACCGACTTCGGCATGGCGATGCGCAGCAAGACGCAGCCGGGCGATTACGCTTAATTTCTGCTGAGTCACAAAAAAAGAAAAGGACCACATTCCCGCTAACAGCGGCTGAATGGGTCCTCTTTGTGCTTTTTGTGATGGAGGGATGCTCTCCAGATACGCCGGGACAGTTGCTGTTTGGGACATATACGGTCATATTCGCCGCCATGTCATTCTGTGCTAATATAGTGACTCATTGCACCGGTAGCTTTGTTGCTTATTGTTCAGTCACACATTGCATCTGCAAAATGTACCTTGTCACGCCTTCGTTAAGTAACTTACTGTATGTGCCATGCAACTCAATGTGTGTGCATCATGACGCCCGTTATGTACATGAAACCCATGCTGCTCATACAGCCAACGATTGCATCGCTATACTGTCGCTTGCAGCTCAAAATGTAAAAGTGCATTTTGATTTTGTATTTTGCGCCCTAAAAGCTGCTCAAAATGTAAATCTGCAGGTTGATTCGGATAAAATCGCCGATTTCAGGCAAAACCTCCAAGGCCCCCTAAATAAACTAGAGTCTCCCTACCCAAATACATTAAAATAAAGAAAAGGGAGATGATTCGGTATGGGTGGCAAAAGACTGAAAGAAGAAACACGTATGAGAATTGTTC
>NZ_BMHY01000002.1:655078-713963 GCF_014641555.1 Paenibacillus radicis (ex Gao et al. 2016) | reverse complement strand
TTCTCGAACAATTCTCATACGTGTTTCTTCTTTCAGTCTTTTGCCACCCATACCGAATCATCTCCCTTTTCTTTATTATAATTTATTTGGATAGGGAGACTCTAGTTTATTTAGGGGGCCTTGGAGCTTTTGCATTTTGATCAGCCAGTGGGTGTACCACGCGTAAAAAAACAGCCCACTCGACACGAATATCGAACGACCATTAGATGTGAAGCAGATCCGCATAAAAAAGCCCGCCAGACGCACGGAGCGACTAACGGGCTTTTCACTTTCATCCTACATCTGCGGTCAATTACTGCGCGGCATTGCCATTAGCAACATTTGTGCCGTCAGCGCCATTAGCTCCGGCATCTGCGTTGTTCGCAGTGTCCTTGCTTTTGCCTGGGACGCCTTTCAAGCCAACTTCATAGTCGTAGGCATCGAAGATTTGACGAGCAATCGGGGCTGCACCCCAGCCGCCGAAACCTCCGTCCGGAATAACGACTGCAACCGCAAGCTTCGGTTTGTCGGCAGGAGCGTAAGCGATAAATACAGCGTTGTCAGCTGTCCGTCCCGCTACGCTTGATTGTGCCGTACCGGTCTTCCGGTTAAATGTATAGGAAACGCCATCGAACCCTTGCACGCCAACCTTCGACATGCCGGTCTCTATTTCTTTCCAGTATGCATCCGGGAAATCTACCGTATTAAGCACTTCCGGTTTAAAGCCTTGCACCAGTTTGCCATCGGATGTTTTGATTTCATTTACAAACTGCGGCTTCATTCGTTTGCCGTGGTTTGCCAGCATCGCTGTGTATTGTGCCAACTGCAGCGGTGTGTATCGAGCCTGTTGACCGAAGGCTGCACGAACAAGTGCCGATTGCGAGCTCGCATTCTCGGCTTCATGATAGTAATCGACCGTACCGGTAATCTCGCCCGGCAAACCGCTGCCAGTCAACACGCCAAGACCAAACTGCTTCATGTAATTGTCCCATTTGTCTACGCCAGCTTTGCCTTTGTACTTCTCATACATGCGATTTCCGACCATAGCTGCCATGAACGGGTTGGACGATTTCTCAATCGCCTTCGCCGGATCTAGCAAGCCGTAGGCATGGTTGCCTGCATTCTTGATCGGCACCTTATGGCCTTCCTTACCGAACAGGAACAATCCGTTATCGTTATAAGTACTCGAAGTTGTAAACAGCTTCTCATTCAACCCGACTAGAACCGAGAGAGGCTTCAGCGTCGATCCCGGCGGAACGAGTGAGGAAGGATGTCTACTCCGCTCTTTATCCGTATCGTATTTCGCATATACCTCCCTGATCGTCCCGTTGCTTAATGCCGTCTTGAAGTTAGCATAATCCTCGGGACTGATGCGTCCGCCGGACCATATATTGGGATCGTAATCAGGCATACTCGCCATTGCTACAACTTTGCCGGTATCAACCTCCATAGCAACAGCATAGCCGATTTTGGCATACTCGGCCCGTTCGCTTCTAGATCCAGATGTACTGATTTTTTTGATCTGATTCACGACAGCTTCCTCGGTCTTCAATTGCACCTGCTGGTTGATAGTCAAATAAATATCCGAACCTTTGGTCGGGTTCGTAATTTCCATTGGACCGATAATGCGCTCGGCATTGTTAACCGGATACTTCTTCAAACCGTTTGTTCCGCGAAGTACATCTTGGTACATTAACTCCAAACCATCGAAGCCGACATCCTCATCATCCAAATACTGATAAAGTTCATCTTCCTCATCTTTTTTTTCTTCGTAGAACGCAAGGCTGTCCCGCGCGCCTTTATATTTTTTCAAATATCCGACCAACTGCACAGCTACCGAATCAGTACTGTAGTTACGTACGCTTTCCTCTACGATATCGATGCCTTTAAATTCGCTGCGATGCTCCATAAAATAAGCGATTTCGTCCAAGGTTAAGCCTGACTTTATCCTTCGAGGCGTGGAAATCGTATTGCGGCGGAAATCGAGGTCCATTTGGCGAATAACATCATCAACAGTCATCGCCTTTTGCGGGTCACCTTTTTCATCAAAAACTTTTACCAGTTTATTAGCAATGTCCAAAGCTTCGGTATTGTTTTTCGTTTTGAAATCTGGCGAAATCGTAAAATACAATGATTGCGTCGATGTCGAATAGGCGATTGGCGTACCATCCGATGCATAGATATTGCCACGGATCGGAGCAATCTTTACACTGCGCGTGCTTTTCTTGCTGCCCTCAGCGCTAAGCTTAGGACCATCTACGAATTGAAGAATGGCAAGTTGAATAATAAGGATGCTAAAAAGAGCAAAAACAACAAAGAAAAAAAAGTTTAACCGAAACGAAAAATGACGGCGATTCGTAATCTCCCGCTTTTGCGGATCGTCGTGCAATGCGCTCACCTCTTGCCTTTAACCAATTTTTTGTTATGCTTCGCGAATATGTGTCTGTTCGAAGCCCGGCGAATTAAACCAATCACCGGATGATGCCCATGTCGCATCGAGCGGAATCCATTTGCCCTGCTCTCCGCCAATCCGGACCTCGTTCCAGGCATGCGGCCCAAAGCCGCCCCGCCCATCGGCACCGAGTCCGGTTACTACTCTGACCTCCAACCCTGAAGCGCGCGCCATAACGGCATACAGTCTTGCCACATCAATACAAACGCCCGTCCTTGTATCGAACGTATTTTGCGGCGTCTGTTCCTTCCAAATGCCCTTCTCCTCATAATTCCGGGCTTTATCCCAATCATACGCAATCCGTGCGCCGAGCCATTCGTACAGAGCTCGTGCTTTCGCTTCATCACCGTCAGCAGACTTCGTAACCTGAAGCGCTGCCTGCTCGATATCGGCGGGAATGGCGTAATCAATGATTTCATATTTACGTTGTAAAATGTTCTGAAATTCGGCCTGCACCGCTTTCGCCAGCACTGGTCCTTGACCTGCCAGCATATCGCCGGCTACCGGCTCCAATACGGCGGCGGCTTCATTGTAGAGCGGCGACCGCTTAATCTCATCGGTCCATATGCCATTCGGTACAAGAGAGACATAAATAAATAAGGCAGCAATAAATACGAAAGCTCGGCCCGCACCGTGCAGAGCGCCAATTAAAGCGCCTGCCGTTCTGCTGGCCGCTCTTCCCCCAGGAATTCCCGAGGCTGCATGACGTCCACGTTCCTGTCGTTCTGATCCCGAGAGCAGCATGCCCAGTACAGGAGTCAGCAGGACAGATACGATCAGCCGGAGAAGCAAATATCCAACCAAGAATAATACCCCAAACCGGAGCAGCGCGAAATCTTTCAAGCTCGTCAGCCATGTATACCAAATCCGCGATAAAGAGCCAAGCTCCTGCTTCGGAACTTCAACGCGGCCAGCTAGCCATTCCGCCAGAACCGGCGAGAGGCTTTCTGCAAGCTTTGCGGCTGCCAGCAAGCAGACAACAATCCATATTCCATCCCATACAAAATAGAAAAGACGCCTCGCAGAACCCGATGCGCCCCTCCTCATCCCTTGCGCAAGAGAAACAATGAGCAGCAGGAGGACGATGAGAGAGACTGGTTCCCAAGACCATAGCGTACGAACCCAATCCATTCTATCACATCCTCCTTGCTTAAGCAGACGGCTATTCCGTCAGGTTACGCTTTGCTGTTTTGTTTCGCTTGGTCAATTAATGTTTGAACCGTATTGTCAATTTTCCAGGTGCCCAGCGGCGTGTTGCGGAAGGATACCGTTACTTCACCGCTTCCCGGTTCGCCTGTCAGAATCAAATTGTCTGTTTTTACAGTGAAGCTTCCGTCGGAATTCGTCGTGAAGGTCGCTTTCTCCACTTCTCCGACCATAGCCGTTACGGCTTCCTGCTTCACACTATCGGCTACCTTCGTGCCGATTGCTTTCAAATCGTCCATGCTGTATCCGCTGTAAATGACGATGCCGACAACGATGACGGCAACAAGCGCCCATTTGACGACGGTCTTAACGATGCGGACGATAAGCAGCAGCACGACGAGCGCTACGGCCAGCAATAGCCAGTGCTCTTTCAGAAACGTGCTCCAAGTGTGCCAATCATAGCTTGAGAAATTCAAAAAATCCAACCTAATCCCCCCTATTATAACGCGGGCGAACCCCCATTATCAAACATTATACCCCACCCAGAATCTACCGTAAACGCCAGCGTCTTGATCTAGCAGACATATCCTGTCCAGCTTTGACGTACAAGTAGATTATGAACGTTAGCGCAAGGAGGATCCGCCCCGTGAAAACAGCTGTATGGCTCTATTTGTTTCTGTTCGTCGCCTTTTTCGATTTGCATGCGCAATATCCGATTCTCACCCCTTTTGCGATTTCGCTTGGGGCCGCCCCGTCCTTTATCGGATTGATGATGGGCATGTACTCGATTACCCATCTTCCCGGCAACATTATCGCAGGCTATGGCGTCGACCGGCTTGGCAGCCGGCTGTTCATCGTGTTCAGCCTTATGGGAGCGGGCATCATCCTGCTTTTTCAATCGCAAGTAACAGACCCTTGGCAGCTGCTGCTGCTTCGCTCCATCAGCGGCTTTGTACTCGCTTTTCTATCCCCTGCCTGCCTTGCTCTGCTTGCCAAGCTGACAACGAACCGGGCCGAGCAGAGCAAGCTGATGGCCGGCAACGGCTTCGTGCATACGCTGGCTACCGTCGTGTCGCCGGCCGCAGGAGCTTACATGGTCGCCAAGATCGGCTTCACAACAGCTTTCTACATGCTGGGTTGGGTGTTGATCGTCACCTCGATATGCGCGCTTATATTCATTAAAGATATTAAAGCCGCAGCAGAGGAATTACCGCCTGAGAACAGCAAATCCAAAATTGTAACGCGGATCGAAGCCGCACCCATTCCATGGCTCGTCTTCATCTTGCCGATTGCAACCAGTTGCGCGCAAGGCATCCTTTCCTTCGAGCTTCCGCTAATGGCCAGTACGAAAGAAGGAATGATGACGACCGGCTTACTCTTCTCAGTCGTAAGCGTCGGCGCGCTCATTACGCTAAGCATGCTGTTCCTGAACAGGATTCCAGCATTTCATCGAACGTTATGGGGCTCGCTCATTCTGGCGCTCATCTATTTTCTCATTGCGGCAGGCACGCCCCTTCCATTTGCCCTTATGCTGCTGTTCGTCGGCATGGGCAAAGGGATTATCATTCCGGCAATCCCTATGCTGCTCATTGAGCTAAGCGGCGGAGCCCGGTATGGCCGAACTTTCTCAGTACTCGCGATAGCCTACTCCATTGGCGCCTTCATCGGTCCTATGCTTGCGGGGCAGCTGCGGGACTATCTATCGCCCTACTATATCGCCTTCCTTGCTCTAATGATCGCCGTAATGGTATTGCCGTTTCACACCAGGCGCCCTTACACCTCTCGCACCCATTTTTCTCAAAACTAGGTAAACACACAAGGCTAATATCACTCCTATACATACAATGAGGTATGTCAAACGGCAGCTAATGCCCAATGACCCTGACTATCGGAAAGAGGGGTGAAGTTTTAAAATGTCCCAATTTGTAGGCGGTTCTAACAACCATCAACATCAAAGCGATAATCGCGGCCAGCATGGCCACCATCATCACCATCGTGAATCGAACATTGGACTCATACTTGTATTGTTCATCCTGCTCGTCATCATTTTCTGCACATTCTGCTAACCCTGCTTTTATTGAATAAAAGAAGCGTCCTAGGCTGCTCCATTCATTGGAGCGGCAGGGACGCTTTTTTTTGAGCGGAAATGGTAAACTATAAATGCAATGCATTCCCCGCTGCAAAGGAGTGAACGCGTTATGGAAATCGCGATTATTGTCGAAGGGAAAAACGATAAAAGCCGGTTACGCAGAGTGCTGCATGAAGCCGTCCCCATCTACTGCACATTTGGAACGCCGGGACCGGAGCAGTTAGAGCGCCTTCGCAAGCAAGCAGGAAATAAACAGGTATACCTGTTCACCGATAATGACAGTTCCGGCAAACGAATCCGGGGCATGCTTCGCGATTTGTTTCCCGATGCCGAGCACATCTATACCCGCCGCGGTTATCCAGGCGTCGAGCATACACCGGAGGATTATTTAATCGAGCAATTAGAAAAAGCGGGCCTCGAGGAACATATTATGTACCCTGAGCCCGCCCCTGGTTGGACCAAAGAGGATCAAATATGAAGAATATAGATGACAAAGGCTACCGTCACGATACTCAGCACGGTCGATAGAAAGACAGCTTGAGAAGCAAATTCCGCCTCATTGTCGAACTCGACCGCTAACAGTACGCTGCTTAAGGAGGTCGGTACGGCAGAGGACACGATCAAAGCAGCGGCCATCATTTTATCAATCTCGATAAAGGCATTTAATGCCCAAATAATGAGAGCAGCCAGAGCCGGACCAATAATTAACCTTAAGAAGTTGGAAAGAATGACGTTAGAGAATAACCTCCGGTCCCATCTCCACTTCATACTGCCAAGCTGTACGCCCAGCGTGAGAAGCGCCGTTCCAATGAAGGCATTCGCCAAGTAGACGATCGGTGTTTCCACCGGCTGAGGAAGCTTAATGCCGAAGCCGTTAAATATAAAGGCTAACGGAATGACATAAATGATCGGTTGGGACAAAATCGTCCGCATCGTCGAACGCAGATCAAGCTTATGAGCGTTGACGCTGTAAATGCCGTATGTATTCGGAAGCAATGATTGCGTGACCATGACGATAATCTGCACGGACAGTGTATACGGATTGGCTGCAAAAGCCAATTGGTTGAGCGGAATGCCATAGTTTGCGCTGTTATAAAACAGAACGCTGTTGCGCATCGCCCCTCTCATGCCGCCCTTCAAGCCTCTCAGCTTGACGGCCAGTTCGACGACGGCTCCTTGCAGCACGAGAAAAACAACGGCGAACAGCAGCACTTTGCCGATCAACTGGGCAGAAATCTTGGTCGTATAGAGCAAATTAAAAATAACGGCCGGCGAAAATACATAGAAATTAAGCTTCGACAACGTCTTGATATCCAAAGAAAAAAGCCGCTGCATTGTGAAGCCAACAGCTATCATCAATGTGAGCGGCAATACATTTGTCCATAAAATATGAAGCAAAATGTCCATTTACTATTCCTTAGCCAGCAGCTTCAAGTCAGATGCGAGCTGCTCTGGCGTCAACTCTTCGTCATTGCCGCTAATCCATTTGCGAATTTGGCCTTTTTTATCAACGAGCGTAATAACATTAAAGTGAATAAAGGAATTGTTCGCCTCATCCTTTTTCACACCAACGCCAAAATCTTGAGCAAGCTTCATTGTTGCTGCTTCTTCCCCCCGTAAAAACAGCCAGCCTGCACCCGGCTCCGCGAAATTACGTTCCGCGAATGCGCGAATCACTTCCGGCGTATCTCGCTCAGGGTCAAACGTTATCGACATCATTTCCGCAGTCTTGCCTAGCACGCCGTCCTTTTGAAGCAAGTCCTGCGTCTCGGACAGAAGGAATGTCGTAGGCGGACATACGTCTGGACAGTTGGCGAAATAGAAATAAACCAACCTTGCCTTGCCGTTTGTCGAATCCAGCGATACTTCATTGCCGTCGATATCATTCAACGTAAATGCAGGCGCTGCTTGAAGTACAGGCAGCGACTCTTTTTGATTTCCAAAATAGGTTACTGATAAATAAATACCCATAGCCGCGCATAATGCCAACACGGCGATTTTGAAGCTGTGCTTTTTCAAAAACAACATGCCTCGTTTATCCTCCCCACAGTAAGACCATTATTTAATCGTATTGGCGATCATGACAATAAATACAACCATCAAGTAGTTGACCGAAATTAGAAAATTGACTTTCGCCCATTTCTCATCATTGGCAGCTTTCAATCCCATTATTGTGTGTACGGCCCAAATAACGCTCGCCAATACAGAAATAATCAGGAACACGATACCCGCGTAACCGTAAGTGTAAAGCAAAATACAGGTTGGAATTAGCAGAACCGTGTACGGAATCATTTGCAGCTTTGTCCGCTTGATGCCTTTGACGACTGGAAGAAGCGGATATTGTGCCGCCCGATACTCCTCCACCCGGCGAATGCCAAGCGACCAGAAGTGCGGCGGCTGCCACAGGAACAGGAAGGCAAACAACAGCCACGCTCCTGCATCCACTTCCGATGTTACAGCACAATAGCCCAGCACCGGCGGCATAGCTCCAGAAATACCGCCGATCGAGGTGCTCCAGGTCGACGATCTTTTGAGCCATATTGTATAGATGAAGATGTAGACGAACCAACCGAGAAAGCCTAGCCAGCCGGTCAAAGGATTGACGAGCAGAAACAGTACGGCTAGTCCAATGACACCAAGCGCGATGCCATAGGAGAGTACGAATCCCGGCGTTAATCGCCCCGTTGGAAGCGCACGGTTTTTCGTCCGTTCCATCTTCTGGTCCAGTTCCCGGTCCCAGTAATTATTAATGACGCATGCGGAAGCGATTGTAATCGTAGATCCGATTACGACCCACAACAGCGCCAGCCAGTCGATATTCCACTTCGATGCTACCCAGAAACCGCCGATAGCGGCGAAAACATTCATTCTGAGCAGCCGCGGTTTTGTTAATGCAATCAAGTCTTTAAACACGAAGCGAGCCTCCTAAGGTATGCCGCAAAACGCAAGTTTGGCGCCTAAACATTTCATTGATGAATCGTTCTTTATCATACCGAAAAAAGATGGCAATGACAACGTTCATGCTTATTGTTCATCAATTCGCCACTCAAATTGTGACAAATAATTTGGAACCCTTTTGCTGGGCGCTCAATACACTGAGTATGTAGTTTAACGCCTATAAAAACGGCTTGAAGCGGCCAGTATGAACGCGAAGGGAAGTGAAAGGCCAACGCTATAGCAATTGCTTGGATTATAAAAAAAGCGAGAGAAAGCGATATCCGTTTCGCCCAATGGGGCATGAGCGGCGAGCGCCAACACCCGGCATCGAATGCGCTTTGGTTTTTCCGTCCGGCCGGAGGCTGCCCGGGTACATGGTATGACCAAGCGAACAGTGGACGCTATAAAGCGCACTGCTTCTTTATTGCAACGCCAGAAGACTGTCCGAGCGTTTACTAGCAACCTTTTCATTTCCAAGATCGAAAGCGAGGAACAACAGAATGTCTAAAGGTTATGATTACAAAGGCGGGGTAAGCCCAGTCCACACAGACGGATACGGCAATTATGGAAATGTGGGCGGAGCAACACAGGGCTATGGCTATCCGAGCGGTCAGACCGCTACACTGCCAGCTTCCAAAGAAGCTAACGCTTCCGCTGTTCTGCCGGCATCGAAAGCCCCTAATACACCTGCGACCTTGCCCGCTTCCTGGGGTCCAAACATGATGCCCAATGCGATGACACCTAACTGGATGCCAAATGCGATGGGATCAAATGTTATGCCGAACATGATGCCCAATGCGATGGGATCAAATGTTATGCCGAACATGATGCCCAATGCGATGGGATCAAATGTTATGCCGAACATGATGCCCAATGCGATGGGATCAAATGTTATGCCGAACATGATGCCCAATGCGATGGGACCAAATGTTATGCCAAACATGATGCCGAATGCGATGGGGCCAAACGCCATGCCAAACATGATGCCAAATGCGATGCCGAACATGATGCCCATGATGATGGGCAAAAACGCTCCGATGGTTGGGGCTCAAGCCTCTCCGCCTATGGTGCCTAGCGGCTCCTTTATTAATTCTCAAGGGGGCAATATCGTTGCGGTTCCTGTAGCGGAAGAATCGTATGTAGAAAATATTTTGCGCCTGAACCGGGGCAAAATGGCTAGCTTCTACATGACTTACGAGAACAACCGGGAGTGGAACGCTAAAATTTTCCGCGGCATTATCGAAGCTGCCGGACGTGATCACATCATCATCAGCGACCCGTCGACCGGAATGCGCTATCTGCTTCTGATGCTGAATCTGGATTATGTAACCTTTGACGGGCCTATCCAATACGAGTATCCGTTCGAAGGAGGCGTAGTCACCAACACCACGCCTATGAATAACCGTGAAGAAGAAATCTAACTGCTTTGCGTACCAGCGGGCTTGAAACTCCAGACATGCATCTTGCCCGCACCGCCGATAATCCATTCGGATACGCGATACCAAGGAGAACGCTCGCTGCAGCGTTCTTTTTTTATTTGCTCGGCTTCCGCCTCATTGTCCGCATACCAAATTTCCACGAATAGATTTATTTGATCTGTTCCTTCATATAAATGTACATGTTTCTGCTCTTTAAGCAGTTGCTCGGTATAGGCTAAAAATTCTGCCCGGCTGTGCTCTTCAATCTTGTATTCTGCAAAACATATCGATTGCATCATGCTCCAGCTCCTTCCTTTCCAAATTATACTGGCTTCCGTTCCATTGATAAAGTCGCTTCTCTCCGTTGATACTACATCTAACTCGCGGATTCAACGCAGCGCAACCTAAGAAGGAGGACCACACCGTGGATACAGGCACGCATCTTGTAATGGGCATCGGTTTGGCCGGTCTGGCAACCGTCGATCCCGTTATTGCTTCCAATCCCTCGATTCACACTGCCGTCTTAATCGGCACCATAGTCGGTTCGCAAGCACCTGACTTCGATACCATACTGCGTCTTAAAGGCAATGCCAGCTACATCCGCAACCATCGCGGCGTCTCCCATTCCTTGCCCGCAATCGCCATATGGACCGTGCTTATTACGGCCATTCTTCAATTGGTCTACCGAGGAAGCCTGCCTTGGCTTCATATCGGTTCCTGGGTATTGCTCGCGGTATGTGTTCACGTATTCACCGACCTATTCAATGCTTACGGCACACAGGCTATGCGTCCCTTCACTGACAAATGGATTTCGTGGAATATCATCCATATTTTCGATCCATTTATTTT
The DNA here is from genome assembly GCF_014641555.1 of Paenibacillus radicis (ex Gao et al. 2016). Taxonomy (GTDB): domain Bacteria; phylum Bacillota; class Bacilli; order Paenibacillales; family Paenibacillaceae; genus Pristimantibacillus; species Pristimantibacillus radicis. Next base: position 703,093 of record NZ_BMHY01000002.1, on the reverse strand, counting down.
CATCACCCATATCGTCGCCATCGGGCTTTGGGCAATAGGATTATGGAGTGCCGCAGCAATTTTCACCGCGCTCTACGCTCTTACGGTTGTTTACTTCATTTGGCGAACGGTTGCGCAGCGATCGACGCTCCGAACGGTTCAGAAGCTTGATTCGCAAAAAAAGGCTTCCGACATCCATATCGTGATTCCGACCATCTCACTCACCGGCTGGAATGTCGTGAAGCATATTGAGGACGGCAGCTATAAAATAGGCGAGCTCAGGGGCGGGAAATTAAATTGGGTAGACCAAGTGAAATGCTCCGATCACCCTGCCGTCGCCAACTCGAGAAATGACCCGGCCATTCGCTCCTTCCTTTACTTCACCAAGTTTGCATGTGCCGAAGTAAAGGAGCATAATTGGGGATATGAGGTGCGCTGGTCTGACGTGCGCTACCGGCATCGCAAGCAGTATCCGTTTGTTGGCGTTCTTCTCATGGATCGTGACTATCAAACGGTCGGCTCCTATGTAGGCTGGCTAAGCGATGAACGGTTAATGAAACGGCTGCGGATGAACTCTTATTAATGAAGAAATGATTGGTATTGACTCAAGAAAGCCCCTGATGGACAATAAAAGGGGCTTTCTTATTGTGTTGTTTGTTGTGTAACGGAATAAAAGCTAAAAAAGCTCAAGGTTTCCCTTGAGCCTTAGGTAAAACTCATTGTGTATAGAAAAGTTTAGCGAAGGTTGCTGGAACCGCCGGACAGTTGTTGCTCGGCAATTTGTACAAGCTTTTTAGTAATGTATCCGCCCAATGAACCTGCATCTCGTGTCGAAACGTTACCATAGTAACCGTCCGCTGGAATTTGCACACCAAGCTCTTGTGCTGCTTCAATTTTCATTTGATTGAGAGCTTGTTGAGCTTGAGGTACCACCAATTGATTGCTGCTTTTGTTGCTAGCCATGCGGAATTTCTCCTTTCAGTATAGGAACTTTTGTGTGTTTTGCAAGCTTGCAAACTTATTATGCTCACCCATTCGCAAACTATGCTACATTCTAAAATTATTTTATTTATCGCTATGAAGGAGAGTTTGAACATGTCCAAACCGATGTCTTTGTTGTTCGCCGTCCTGTCCGTCCTATTCATGCTGGCAACCGCCGTATCCATTTCCATCAACGGCTGGCTGGCTCTGTTAATGGCCGTTCTAACGCTGTTTATGATCGGCAGCGGCTTTATCGTCAAAGCGAGATTGCGGCGGCGGGGATAACGAGAAAAGGGCCGGCGCGATATTCGCGCCGGCCCTTTCTCTAATTCACTATCTAGGGGCGATAAAGCCCATTCTTTCTTTTACTTCGGCGACCGTACGGTTTGCGATAACGGCTGCCCGCTCGGCGCCTTGCTTCAGAATGTTATGAATTTCCCCGGAGCTGCGAATTTCATTGTACCTCGTTTGCAGCGGCTCCAGCACCGCGACAACGTGCTCCGCCAAATCTTTTTTGAACGGACCATAGCCCTGCCCTTCGTAACGGGCTTCAATCTCTTGCATCGGCAAATTTGCGCAATGCGAGTAGATGCTCATCAGATTGCTAATCTCCGGTTTATTCGCAGGATCGTATTTAACCTCACGTCCCGAATCCGTCGTTGCACGGCTAATTTTTTTACGAACGACATCCGGCGGATCAAGCAGCGCAATGAAGCTTCCTGCGTTCGGATTGCTCTTGCTCATCTTCTTGCTGGCATCGTCCAAAGACATAATCCGCGCGCCTACTTTCGGCATATAAGGTTCCGGAATTGTGAAATATTCGCCAAAGCGGAAGTTAAAGCGTTGCGCCAAATCACGAGTAAGCTCCAGATGCTGCTTCTGGTCCTCGCCTACCGGCACAAGATTCGAATTATAGACAAGAATATCGGCCGCCATCAGTGACGGATAGACAAATAGCCCGGCGCCAACGGAATCCTTGCCAGCAGACTTGTCTTTGAATTGTGTCATCCGCTCAAGCTCGCCCATATTTGTGAGCGTCGTCAACAACCATCCCAGCTCCGCATGCGCGGGAACATGTGATTGTACGAACACATTCGCTTTGGACGGATCGATCCCTGCCGCAATAAACAATGCCGCTACCGCTTCCGTTTGCTCGCGCAAATTAGCCGGCTCCTGCGGCACTGTTATCGCATGAAGATCCACGACCATGAAGAAGCATTCCTCTGTATGCTGCAGCTTGACGAAATTTTGCATCGCTCCGATATAGTTCCCCAGCGTAAGCTGACCGCTTGGCTGAATGCCTGACAATACTCTACCCATCGTTATCGACTCCTTTTAAACTTTTAATCACTGTTCATACCTGTTTATAAACGCAGAAAATCCCCCGCCGCAAGGGACGAGGGACCGTGGTGCCACCCTAATTCGCTATTGCTGTATCGCTGCCTAATCGGTGGTTAGCGTCTACTGGCAAAAGCCTTCATTTGTTCCGTAACGGAGAACAACCGGATAAGCATAGACGGTACCGATCATACCGCTTTCCGCTCTCCGCTCCGGGATCCATTCAGTCATTAGGCTTGCACCGGTTCGCACCAACCACCGGCTCTCTGGACGCATCAACACCTATGCCTACTTATTCCCATCATCGCATTTACAACGATTATACCTTCCCAAGAAGGAAAGTCAAGGGATATGAAAAATTATCCAAATTCGTATATCCGATAAAGTTGTCCTATCTCTTCTCCTCCCGCATAGACTGATTAATAATTAATTCGCACCGGTTCAGAGGAGTCGTTCTATGACTAAATTCGTTTTAAAATTCGGGCCTCCGCTGCTTGGTGTAGGCTGTCTCATTATGTTGTCGCTCTTGATTACGAACCAGCCCTGGTCGAAAACACTGCTTCACGATCCTAATTTGCAAACCTTTAAAACGTTGTTTCTATCCCTTATATTAGAAACTTTCCCGTTTATTTTGCTTGGTGTTTTGTTCTCAGCGCTGCTGCAAGTATTCGTAACCGACGATATGATTCGAAAGTTTACCCCTCGCAACCCTGTTGTTGGTATCCTGTTTGGCGCTCTTCTCGGCTTGTTGTTCCCGTTATGCGAATGCGGCATGATTCCCGTCGTTCGCCGTCTGATCCGGAAAGGAATGCCGGCCTATATCGGAATTGTCTACTTGGTCGCTGGACCAATCGTCAATCCTATTGTATTTACTTCCACTTATTCGGCCTTTCGTTCAGCGCCAATCATCGCGTACTCCCGGATCGGACTAGCTTTTGTCATATCCGTCATAATCGGATTGCTTTTCTATCGCTTCATGCGTTCCAACCCGCTTAAAGAAGAGCATAAATCGGTATTTATCCATGAAGGAGCCGATCATCATGGACCTTCGGAAACATCCCATTCAGTCCGCTATGGCTGGGGTTCCCGATTGTCAGCAACGCTTGGACACGCCGCCGACGAATTTTTCGAGATGGGCAAATATTTAATTTTCGGTGCCATGCTAACGGCAGTCATTCAGACCTTTATTAATAAAAGCGTCCTTATCGCCGTCGCCGATCAGCCCTTATTCTCCTATCTGTTCATGATGGGCTTCGCTTTCCTGCTGTCTCTGTGCTCCACTTCCGACGCTTTTATCGCCGCTTCCTTCAACGGCATATTCGGTACAGGTCCGCTGCTGGCTTTCCTTGTCTTTGGACCGATGATCGATTTGAAAAATACGATGATGCTGCTTTCCGCCTTTAAGCTCAAAATCGTAGCCGCGCTCATTGCGTTGACCTTTACCCTGGTTTTGGCGGGAGCCTGGCTTATGGAGGTATTGCTATGAATGACCGCTGGATAAGAGCGGCATTGCTATCTGGCTTCGCGATGCTGATTGCCTACTTTCATCATACCGGGCAGCTTTCTTCGTTCGTAGAGCCCAGTATGGAGCTTTACGTAAAGCTTTCCTCGCTTGGCTTGCTGGCAGCTGCTATTCACCAAGCGTATGAAGCACTCCGGCCAGACCCTACGCATTCCGTCATCGACTGTGAATGCGGGCACGACCATCATCACGGGCATAAACACGAACATCACGAGCATGAGCACGGGCATGAAGGTCATTCTCATGCAAGCGGCGGAATTAAAAGCCTGCTCATTTACGGACTGTTTTTGCTGCCTTTGCTTTTAGGCTATCTGCTGCCGAGCTCCACCTCAGCCAACGATCACGCCTTTCACCAGCATACGCATGATCACGGCCAAGACCATATTAGAGAACCAGATGACAGCAAAAAGGACCGCTGATTAGGATCAGCGGTCCTTTTTGCCTTCTCTTCCACTAGGATTCCATATTATCTCGGTAATTCTCGCGCATAGATGGAGCTTTTGGCTGATAACGATAGCTCCAATTCGACGTATTGTAATTGGACTCGTAACAGATGCTAGCCGACCAAGTCCCCGAACTCGGCCTGACAGCGAAATCATACATTATTTCCCCATGTGTCCAATTGCGTCTGAACTGCAAAGCATCAATAGCCATTTTCCGAAAAGCTTGTACTTGCGTAGGTGTCATCCCCCGCTCCCGCTTCTCAAAACTCCCGTTTTTGCTTTCGATCGGGTTCTGGCGGAGGCCAAATTTTCCGATTGCATTGTTACGGATATGAATCATTACGGTACCCGAAGGTGAATTCACCAGCTCTTCCTCCAGCTGTTTAAATACGAAATCGACTTGCCTTGCCAACGGCATAGCATCCATATTCATACTAATTTTCCTCCTTTCTATAATTAAACCTTATGTTTACAACTAGTTCTCAAGTATGATTATATGTCCCCTTCAATTAATTTACAATATAGTAAATAATAAAAATTGCATAATTCGATAAAAAACGTTATCGTCTTACAGCATTACTCGTCAGAAATCACCATTATTATTGAAAATTTGACGGCATTCATTTATAGACCAATCGACATACCGGTGCTATAATATGGATATTAAATTAAAAGGAGCGCTTACATAATGATCCAATGGTACTATTCGTTATCGGTACGTAATAAGCTATTGATTTCGACTTACTTTACTTTGGCGCTGTTTACCATTGCTATGGTCCTAGTGCTTTCGTTTACCGGCGGATCTGTAGTAGCGGGAATAATCGTTGCGGTCATCTTAGCTGCAGCTGCTTATCCGCTCATCGCCTTCATTGAGCGCTCCTTAAGCGGCGCTTACGAGGATATGTCCACTGCCGCATTCCGTATTTCCAAAGGCGACTTTACACAAAAAATCGATACTTCCAATGCCTCATTAGGAGAACTCGGCCATGCCTTCAACAGCATGATCGACAAGCTTCGCGACATTTTAACCGAAACCTCCAGCATTACCAAGCATGTCTCGGAAACAAGCAGAAGCATCTTTGAGCGCAATACCCATATTAAAGAAGCGATGGAGCAAGTGGCAGCCTCTTCGAATGAGCTTGCTACGGGGGCTAATGAAATATCCGAGGATGTCTCGGATATGAGCGACTCTATTGTAGAGATTGAGAAAATGGTTGCAGGCTATGCGCAATCCACGAAGGAAATGAATGAACGTTCTGAGCTGACACTTCAACTAGTCGATAAAGGCCGTCAAGCGCTGGAAGTGCAATCCGAAGGGATGCGCCGCAACGTCGAAGCTACAGCCAATGTATCAGAGACGATTACTGAGCTGGCACGCAAAGCGCAAGGTATCTCTGCCATTACGAAGACGATCTCGGACATTGCGGAGCAAACTAATCTGCTTTCCCTGAACGCATCCATTGAAGCGGCTCGGGCAGGCGAGCACGGCCGAGGTTTCGCTGTCGTTGCTCAAGAAGTCCGCAAGCTGGCTGAGGAATCGACATCTTCAACTAAGCAAGTATTCAACTTGGTAAAAAGCATCGACCAAGGAATCAAGCATACGATTGATAATATGAAAATCAATGAAGAAGTCGTACAGCTGCAGACTGAACGCATTCGTGAATCGGAGCAGGTATTTGTAGAAATCGTACAAAGCGTACAATTTATTACGAAACAGATTGCTGCTTTTGCTAACGAAAGTGATGCGATGCTGGACAGCGCAAGAAAAATTTCCGACGCGATTCAAAATATTTCTTCCATCACTCAACAGTCCGCCGCTGGAACGGAGCAAGTATCCGCATCCATGAATGAGCAAATCTCGTCCGTACAGGATGTTGTCGTCGAGACGGAGCGCATGCTGCAAATGGCAACACAATTGCAGCGTACAATTCAAGTCTTCAAGATGAAATAAAACTTGTCTCAACTAAGACCATCGTCTTCCCTAGACGATGGTCTTTCTTATTGCTCTTTATGAATGAAAGAGAGACATGGTGGAACAATAGCCGGACAGTATTCTGATGAACTGAAACAAAGCAGGCTCATAAAGGGAGGTACATACATACGATGGCGTTGGATCGGGCTTCCAACTTCAAAAAATATTCGTGCCTAGTTCTATTGGCAACGGCAATCCTCATTCCTCTCCAATTATGCAACTCCGGGAGTGCAGCAGCAGCCTCCGTCTCCTATCAAGCGAAGATCGAAGCAGAAATGGATGAAAAAACAAAAAAGAAAGAAAAATCGAAGCCGCGTAAAGCAGACATGTCTTGGACAAAGCTGCAAAAGCAGTTTCCTGGCACATTTGTCATTAACGGTCCCCGGAACAAGAAGAGAGTAGCGTTAACCTTTGATGATGCGCCAGATTCAAGGTTTACGCCTGCGGTATTGGATGTATTGGCTAAATACGATGTATGCGCCACTTTTTTCGTGGTTGGCTCTAGAGCCGCACAAAAACCGGAGCTTGTAAGGCGGATGAACCGTGAATGCCATGCTGTCGGTAATCATTCCTATAACCATGCCGTAATGTCCAAGCTGTCCAAAGAAGACTTCCGTAAACAAATAAGCCGTACAGATGCCATCATACACGGCATTATTGGCTATCATCCGCGCTACATACGGCCGCCTTACGGTGAAATCCTTCCTTCGCAGGTGGCTTGGGCCAAAAAGAACGAGTTTGTAGTCGTGAATTGGGATGTCGATTCCGTAGACTGGCGAAACAATCCTTCTACAGAAACCGTGTTACGCAACATAAGAAGAACGCTTCAGCCCGGATCTATTATATTGCAGCATGCCGGCGGGGGCTCCAGTCAAGATTTGTCGGGAACCGTCAATGCGCTTCCGCGATTAATTTCTTCACTCAGGCAAAAAGGTTATGAATTCGTCACCTTGCCTGAGCTGCTCGGCAAGACCGCCTACAAAAACCAAAAATAATAAAAGGCGCGGAAGCTCTTGTCCAGCAAGAGCTTCCGCGCCTTTTTCCTATTCCGAAAACTATTTCAAAATATAAACATTCACATCTTGAATACCGAATGTGCTGGCTTGCGACGAGCTGCCAGGAACAAAGATGTCAATACGGTTCCCTTTAATTGCCCCGCCCATATCGGAAGCAGTAGCAATCATACCGCCGCTTGGCAGGCCGTCGTGGCTGTAGCCAGTCACATAAACCTTCGTACCGAGCGGAATCAGGTTCGGATCGACTGCAATCGTCCCCACCTTCAACGGATTGCCGAAGTAATCGACAGCTCCCCATTTGCCGTTCTCAGAAGCGGCAGCGCTATAAGCCGTCGCTTTCACTTGCAGCTTGTCGCTGAAGGCATGGACAGTACCATTGCTTGCTGTAACCGATTGCGCCTTTACCGATTGGCTCGCTGCTTCCGATTTCGCGCTTGGCTTGCTTGCCTTCTTCTCGGTTGCGGCAGAAATAACAACTTTAGAACCGATAGCCAAATTTTGCGGATCAAGCTTCGCATTGGCTTTCACCAGCTGTTCGAAGTTAACTTTATATTGTTGAGACAGCTTCCATAAGGTATCGCCTTCTTTGATTGTATGAGTAGAAGTTTCTGTTGCTGCATGAGCTGGAGCTGCGGCAAGCATAAGCGATAAACCTAGAACTGCTGCTGTAATGGCGGATTTTTTCAAAATATATCCTCCTAATGTCCGGCCTGTATGACAGCCTGACTTGTATTTTAAGTACAGGGTATTCCCTAATCGTTATATGTCGTATAAAAAGAAAGGCGCCATGTATTCAGCATGACGCCCATGCTCAATTAAATTAGCCAGTGAACTCTTGTACCCATTGGTTATTGACATAACCAACGCCGATTTTTTTGTAATTAGCGTTCAGAATGTTCGCACGGTGACCCGGGCTGTTCATCCAAGCTGTCATGACTTCTTGCGGCGTTCTTTGACCAGCAGCGATGTTCTCACCAGCATAGGAATAAGTCACGCCAAATTGCTTCATCATATCAAATGGAGATCCGTAAGTTGGGGACGTATGGCTGAAGTAATGGTTCACGTCCATGTCTCTTGCTTTTTCCGTTGCAACTTTAGTCAATAAGCTGTCTACAGCCAATGGAGACAATCCCGCTTTGGAACGTTCTTGATTAACCAAATCGACTACTTGCTGTTGGAACTGAGAAATCGATGCGGAGCCATTATTACCTGTGCCAGGTTGTGTTGTCGAACCCGAACCGCTGTTGCCTGTTCCCGGCTTCGTTGTCGAACCCGAACCGCTGTTGCCTGTTCCCGGCTTCGTTGTCGAACCCGAACCGCTGTTGCCTGTTCCCGGCTTCGTTGTCGAACCCGAACCGCTGTTGCCTGTTCCTGGTTTCGTTGTCGAACCCGAACCGCTGTTGCCTGTTCCCGGCTTCGTCGTCGAACCTGAATTGCCGTTCGTGTCTCCGCCGTTCGTTGGGAACTTAATTGTAATGCCGCCGAAATTAATTTTGTTCAAATCAATACCGTATTGCTTCGCGATTTGATTGATAAAATCTTGATTAATAGTAATGACATTGGAGTTTGTTTTCACAGCCGGTGCTGCACCTGCAGTTGGAGTCGTTACCCCTACGCTAATCAAAGCTGCTGCTGCTAAGCTTGCGACACCCACTCGTAATGTTTGCATCTTCATGTAAATCATCCTCCTCAAGGTTGTATGTTTTTTTTGCAATGGATTTGCAAATTGTGGATTGCTGTGCTTCCTGACGCAACCTATCGTAACATGGCCTTCAGGGGGTTTCACGGCTCAAAAACTGGTAAAAAGCGCGTTTTCATAGGCTTAATCGGCAGTTTTGCACCTTTATGAGAATGCGCTCATTTTTGTAATTTGAGCTTATTATTGCGTCTAGCTTGAACGAAACGCATCTCAACTTGCTATACGCGGCGTATAGCATATGTGCAAGATTAGAATCCGTTCAGAAAGCGTTTTCAAGCGTTTCAACCGCCTTACAACAGCATTTTACGGATGTACAAGTGTAAACAAGCCAAGCCATAATCGCAAAAGAAGCGATTCCCGATCATCCATGATGACCGCAGGAACCGCTTCTTACATGCTGCATTATTTATTGAATCCGCAAATTGCCGGAGCGCGTTTCAACATCGATCACGATATTCCCGCTGCCGGAACCAACAACGCCGTCCAGCCCACCGTCATTACTATTCACTGTGCTGAACTGACTCCATTTCACTTTACTGTTGCCAGAACCTGTACGGAACTGAATTTTTGCGGATTCCGGCTCGTTCTCGCTCTCTATTTTGACGTTGCCGCTGCGGACTTTCAGTGTTATTGGATTTAAGATTTGTTCCGAATCAATATGAACATTACCGCTTCTCGTATCCCCTTTGATCTCGCCGGTACCATCCTCTAATACGATATTACCGCTCCCTATAGCGAAATTAAGCTGTGTAACCGCATAATCCTCTACCTTTATATTGCCGGAACTGTTCGCCAATTCAAGCTGGCTTGCTTGAATATCTGCTAAACGAATATTGCCGCTGGCAGACTTCACTTCGAATTGATCCCACGCCTTTTCCGGCAGCTCAACAATGAGCTTGATGTTCTCGAAGTTAAAACCAATCGTGAGGGCATCCTTGTATTTGCCTATAATGTGCAGCGTATCGCCCGACTGTTCAACATCCATATCGAAGCGATCGGCGTATTTCGCACTTGCCCGGCCTTCCAGACGGACAACGACCTCTTTCTGTGTGCCTCTGACGACGTTGACGTTCAACGACTTTGTCTCAATTGCTATATTGCGGGCGGAGCTCGCATCGATCGTCTCACTTTTCGAATAGGGCTCTGTACCAAAGTTCCACATCTCGTCGCGGTCAAACGTCAGAAAGACACCGATGATTCCAATTCCTAATAGGATTAAAGCGCTGGCGACCCATTTCCTCATTTGCCTGCCCCCCTAATAACACGCGTATTGAATTGCAAATATTTTAAAGTGGCTGCGAAAAACATTCTCGTCAGCTTGAGCATTCCAATTGCCAGCAGCATCGATAACGATATGCAGATAATGCCTAGTGATACCGCCTGGCCGATGGAGAACGTTCCGTTCCAGAGGCTGTCGATGACGGTAGCTACACCTGCCAGAGCGAGTGCCGCTGTAGTCCCCCATAACGAGAACAATACGCCTGCTATTCCGATATACGGCCCAAGGACGAATATTAAATTAAACAATCCCATTCCTGCCGTTGCAAATACCGCTCTAGACAAATTGCCGACATTGTTTTTCGATTCGGCTTGTGCGACACGGTAGCTGAGCAGTAGCTCATTCGCAATCAGCCGCGGATCTCCAAGCTCAGCCGCTGCCTCTTGCTCCGTTTGTCCGTTCTCGTAAGCCTGTTGAAAATGAATGTAGTAGTCATACAGCCATTCCTTGCGCAGCGGCTCCGGCACTTTCTGCAGCAGACTCTCCAATTCCTTCATATAACTCTCTCTCGTTATGCTGCTCACAGTCTCATTCCTTCCTCAATAATTTCATTTACTGCACTTGTGAAAGAGGACCATTCCTTGATGAGTAAGCGCATATGATGCCAGCCCTGTTCCGTCAACCGATAATACTTGCGCGGGGGTCCTTCTGTCGACTCCTTCAAATACGTGGAGAAATAGCCTTCTTGCGTCAACCGATTGAGCAGCGGGTATACGCTGCCGACAGCCACTTCGAATTTCTCCGATATTTTCACTGCGAGCTCGTAGCCGTACCGGTCTTCGCTTGAGGCAAGAACGAGTACACAGACCTCGAGCACGCCTTTCTTGAATTGCACATTCATCCGCAACGCCCCTCTATGCTCTACTGTTTACTATTATACAATACAGAATACTAAATTAAAAGTAATACCTGCGATGGATTTTTCAGTCCGTCGCAGGTATGAGAGATTAAGACCTATTTATTTCACTTCGACAAATTTGCCCGAAGCTTGCGATTCAAATGCGCTCAAAATAACAGCAAGCGATTTACGGCCTTCTTCACCAGTTACTTCAGGCGTTGTGTCGTTTACGATCGCATCGATGTAAGCATCGATTACGCCGCTGGCAAGCTGCTTCTCGTTCGTAGAGATCGCGCCCACTTTATGCTTCTCAACGGTTCCGTTGCGCAGCTCGACGATAACTTGATCTTCTGGATCCGTGCCGATCTTCATTACGCCCTTCTCGCACCAGAGAACCGTGCTGTTGTCTTCGCCTTTGTAGTACGTCCAGCTCGCAACCAGCGTACCGATGGAGCCGCCTTTCATACGAACAAGTACAGAAGCGTTGTCGTCGACATCTCCCGGTTTGTCCAAAGTTGCGATGAATGCTGCAACTTCAGCCGCTTCGTCATCAAGCAGCCAGCGGATCAGGTCGGATTTGTGCACGCCAAGATCGCCCATAGCGCCCATGATTGCTTCATTCTTACGGAAGAACCAGCTGCCTGCACCGTCGATGCTCCAGCCGTCCGGACCCGGGTGGCCGAAGGAAGTTCTGAATGTCAGCACTTTGCCCAGAACGCCGGATTTCAAAATTTGCTTCGCTTTTACGTGGGCAGGTATAAAACGCTGGTTATGTCCTACCATCAGCTTCACACCGTTGCTTGCTGCCGCTTCGATCATAGCTGCCGCTTCTTCGTCCGTCGATGCCATCGGTTTTTCAACCAATACATGCGCGCCTGCTTTTGCAGCTGCGATCGAAATTTCAGCGTGAGTTGCATTTGGCGTACATACGCTAACTGCATCCGGCTTAATTTCAGCCAGCATCGTTTCATAATCGGCGAATGCTTTGCCGCCATGCTGCTCGGCATAACCTTGAGCCCGTTCAATTACAGGATCGACGAATGCAACTAGCTCAACATTCTCGTTGGAAACATACTCTGGAATGTGACGGTGCTTCGAAATCGAACCGCAGCCAATAACCGCTACTCTTACTTTACTCATAATTTTCCCCTGCCCCTTTAAAATAAAATTATTTGTTCAAATAGTTGTCTTTCAGCCACTGAATGCTTTCCGCTACAGCTTCAAGCGGCGGATTCGCACAGTTGTCTTGCTCCACGATAATCCACTCTACGCCGGATACCGACGCTTTATCGATAATTGGCAACAAAGGCAACTCGCCGCGGCCAAGCTCAACTGTATCGATGCCTTGCTCGGTTTTGCGGTAGTCTTTCAGATGAAGAAGCGGCAATTTGCCCGCATATTTAGCGATATATTCGAGCGGGTCCTGTCCAGCATATTGAACCCAGCCGATATCCATTTCAACCTTCAGCAAATCGGAGCCGATACGCTCATAGAGCGCGTCGAACACGAATTGGCCGTCAATCGAAACTTCGAATTCAAAGTCATGGTTATGATAAAGAAGTTGAATGCCTGCATCCCGGAAACGCTTACCATATTCCTCAAATTTGACGAAATGGGTCGCCCAAGCTTCAGCGCTCCGTTGGTCTTCGTTCAACCAAGGAATGCTCGCATACTTGGCGCCGATCGTTTTCAGATAAGCGATTTCTTCATCGATCCGCTCCTCGAGCAGATGAAGTCCGACATGGCTGCCGATTGCTTTCAGTCCAAGCTCTTCCAGCAGATCGCGCATTTTTTCCGCTTCAATATCGCCGTAGCCGGCAAATTCGACACCTTCATAGCCCAATGCCGCTACTTTGCGCAGCGTTCCTTCAAAGTCTTCGCTTGTTGCATCGCGCAACGTATACAATTGCAGACCGATTGGAAATTTTCCCATGCGTATACACTCCTTACTTCGATTAAAATCTGTTTGTTTTTGCTTTCGTCTTTCATTATAAAACTCTATTCCTGCAAAAAATAGGTGATTTATTACTCTTTTTATATGCGATTTTGTCATTTCCTAATTTTTAAGGGGATTTTTCAAGCCCAATGATACCGGCTTTCCATAAATAAGAGCAAGGGGCTGGGGAAACAGCCTTCATTAGTATACAAACCCGCGCAATCCTTATACATTTTCAGTCCTTACAATGTGGACTCAAATATTTTTTTCTGGACTGTTTCAAGGCTGTCATCTGGGGGTATTTCAACTTCATAACCGTTGTCATTCATCCCCCGGCAACGGCATTCCTCCTAGAAAAAACCGGTCATTTCGTCCAAATCGGCAAGAAAATAGGGCGGAGACTGGCCTAGACATCATTTTGTAACCAAAATCTAATTTATTTTTAAGAAATGATTAATCTTTATCGTGTACAATACAATCAGATAAACTGCAATTTGAATAATCACAATCACATAAAAGTTTGTCACAGGCTGCCGAAACTTTTTTACTATTATGACCGTATAGAAGTAAAACCGTTTCTAAAGCCATCTTGCGCCAGACGGCGTAAAACATAATTCCAAATATAGAGTGGAGGAACAATGATGAAAACGACACTAATGTTCAATAACAAAACGATTCCCGTCTACCTGACCGATACGAACAAAAAAGCGATAGACAAGCTAACGGACGTGCTTACACGCAAACTTCAAACCGGAAAAAACGCGCTGAAGAATTGTATTCTCTCGCTGATTAGCGTCGAGATTAACGGCAGTGAAGCTACGCTTCATTCCTTGTACGAAAAAGATACTTTGACGATTTCGTTGTATTAATCCATGGTCCCTTATAAGGAGAGAAAGGCCTAGACTTGCAAGAAGCGGCAACCTAACCGCTGTTCTTGTAAATCTAGGCCTTATCTGTTTTTTCTGGGGCTATTGCGCAGGCTGCTCTGCCGTTCCGTCACCTTGCTGTCCTTGCGGGCGGCCGCCACCCATCATGCCTCCGCCGCCAAAGCCGCCGAGCCGGATCGATTCAGCTTCCTGCGTTCCTTCCTTTAGCGTGACCGTAATGACGTCGTCCGCCTTCAGATCCGACAATGATTGCTCCGTTTCCTTCCGCTCATTGTTCTCGAAAGTTGTCGCAACGATTTTTGTCTCATCCGTAACCGTAATTACCGTCGTCTCATCGGTGAACATGTCTTCAAAATTCATACCGCCTTCCGAAGGAGCTTGCCCGTCTTGACGCTGCGGCCTTTCGCCCTGCTGGCCTCCTCTGCCTCCGCCAGTACCGCTTCCGTCTAAACCGCCGCCGTTTCGATTGCCGGGCTGGAACGAGGAGACAAACATCGTAATACTTTGTCCATCAATCGATTTAATCTTCCCTAACGTCCCGCCCAGCATCATGCCTCCGGGACGCTGTTGGTCCGGCAGCTCGCCGACAGCAGCAGTTACAGGCTCGTCCGTTTGCGCATTTGCCCCGCAGCCGCTTAAAGCCGCTGTAATAACCGCTGCACTAAGCAGCAGCTTCCATTTATTCATTTGCATTTCACTACCGCCTTTCCTCTTTGTTGAACGACAGGGGATCGTCGCAACGAGTGGTATCGCGGAGTGATTGTACCAAAGCAATATGAATGACATATGAACGCGAGAACGAGTAACGCTATAGCGATGGTGCCTTGGCCGGAATAGAGACCTTTTTCTTATTGCGGTTGCCGATAATAAAGATCATCGTGCCGATCCATCCGCAGGCGGATGCTGTTCCAAGCAGCAGCGGGAGCTCCAGGCTGTCGTACAAGCCCGCGCCGAGCAGCGGGCCGATGGAACCGCGAATGCCGAACAGCATCAGATGAATGCCGAAGACCGCAGCCTCTCTTCCCGGAGCAAGCCTGAAAATAAAGGAGAGAATGCCGATATCCCAAATCGCCTCGCCGATTCCTTGAATGCCGTTGCCCAGCAGGACGGCTGAATAGGTGCCCCAAAAGCCGTAAAGCATCGGGACGATGGCGTAGGCGGCAATACCGCATAATAGAACGTATTTCATATTGAAACGGTCGATGGCCCAGCCGGCAATTAAATACGTCAGCAGCAGCGCCGTAAAATACGAGACGCGGGCAAAGCCGATTTGCGAATTGCTGAGTTCCAGCACCTCGACCTGAATAATTTGATAAAGCGGATTAGAGAGCATATTGCCGAAGCCTGCCAGCATCGTTGCGCCAAGCATAACGGCAAGCAGCCGATTGCCTTTTACAAGCCTCCATTGCTCGGCAAATGAAAATCGTTTTGGCGGACCTATAGGTTTTACCGCGGGTTTCTTCGGCATTTTCACCGTGTTGAACAGCAGTATGGAAGCAAAGCCAGCTACAGCCGCACAAATTAACGGGAAACGGGGGCCGGCAGCGTCCGCCCAGCTTCCGACCAGGTAAGCCAGCGGAATCATCAGCATGCCCATGGCAACACGGACATAGCCCATCAGCCGCCCTCTCACCTCGGTAGGGTACATACTGGATACGAGCGATGCGTAAGCTGGCGCTTGTATCCCCATCAGCAATTGGATAGCTAGCGCCGTTGCCACATATACGGAAGGAAAAGCGAAAAAGGCCGGCAGCAAAAGCAGCAGCCTGCCGATCGCATTCGGTATCATAACGAAAGGCTTGGGATTGCCGGTCTTCTCGATCCAGCTTGCACATAGAGGAGAGAATAGCAGCCCGATGGCCGGAGCCGCCGACAGCACCCCGACTTGGAGTGAGCTTGCCCCCTGTTGAAGGGCGAAAGCGACGAAAAATTGATTGAAAACGACATTAAAAAGGCTAAAAATAATCGAGGCTCCAAAATCGATTTTGGAGTTGTGCCAGACGCGCGGCGTCATGTTCATGCCGAATCTGTGAATGCTGCCTTTGGTCTCCATCCTACTAATCCATCCGTTCGTCAGGTGATATGTTTTGACTCCATTAGAACAGAGAAAGGCAGGACGTGCAACAGCAATTTTACGAACATGATTTGGCTATTTCAAAACTTATTACATAAGAAATAGGATAAGTCCAAAGCAGAACACCGATATAGCCGTGTAACTCCATGCCGCAGTGCGGCTGCAGTCCTTGCGCGTCCAAATCCGATATAGGTACCAGATCGTAAATAACGTGGATATAACCGTAATACCGAGAATTAAGCCGTCCATGAACGGGTCCTGCAAACTTTGTCCGCCGTTCTGGTGTTTATGGATACTGCTCGTAAGCGTCGCCCCGCTCGTTGCGAGAAGCGGCAGCAGCATATGGATGCCATGTACAATAATCGGGAAAAGCAGCCCTCCAAGCGAAAGTAATGAATTTCGCGGCAAATTGTTCACGGCAAAACGCCTCCCTTTTCCAATCGATATAAGTCATTCTGCTTCTTATACTTACTGCAGAGGAGTGACGTTATATGACGGAAAAGAGAGGCATTTATTTCTTGTCGACATGAATGCCGCGCAAATAAACGCTAAGCACCCGGTTAATGCTGTCGTCGAGATGGATCGGCATGCCGAAGCCTCCCGCTCTTTCTAATGAAGCAAAGCCGTGTAAAATGCTGCGCAAGCCGCGGACGAGGTGAATCGCTTCCTCATACTCCAGATCATAAGCCCGCAAAAGCTCAATCAATTGCTGAACCAGTTCATTGCTTAAAGCTTTCCACTCCGGATCATCCGTATGAATTTGCGAGGCAAGCGTAGCTTCATACAGGCCGGGATGCTCCCTCGCAAATTCGATATAGGCTTTCGCACAAGCAAATACCGCATCGTCACCCGATCGGCCAAATGCCGACCGAAGCATCTTTTCATTCAAGCATTTCAACCCGTGAAGCGTGAGCTTGAAGCGCAAGCCGCTTAAACTTTCCACATGGTTGTACAGCGATGGCGAGCGAACGCCAAGCTTTTGCGACAACAGCGCCATCGTTACTTCCTGCAGCCCCCGCTCATCCGCTATTTCTGCCGCTGCTTGCAATATCGTTTGCTGATCCAATCCTTGTCGTGGCGACATCTATAAGATCCCCCTCTATTCATTGAAATGTACTTCTCTGCCTGCAGTAATGTTTAAGTGAGTTTCCGCTCGGCTGTCGCAATTGCCTTTGTTAAAGCCGCGATTGGGTCAGGCAGCATATTCCCGTGCCCGACGGCTAATAAAGCAGGCTTATAAGTCAGCAGCTTACGAACGCTCTCCAGCGACGCTTGCTTGTTCCAGGTAGCTAGAGCCGGGAACGGAAACCACGGTTTAAGCTGTCCGCTTACCGCGATGCCTCCCCGCAATTGAAGCGCATCTCCCGCTATTAGCGTCTGGCTGCGCGTATCCAGGAAAGACATAGAGCCTGGCGTGTGCCCCGGTGTCGAGATGGCCAGCAGCGATCCGATCCGGTCCCCTTCCTGCAGCAGTACGTCAGGCACAGTCTTAATCGCTCCCGGCTTAGGCACTCCGCCTTTGATCGGAAGCTGTGATTCACCCGGGTCAAGCGAGACATCTCCTGCCAATAGCCGAGCGTCTCTTGCGGATATATAAACCTTCACTTCGGGAAGGCGGCTCTTGAGCGGATCCAAAGCGCCGATATGATCACTGTGCGCATGCGTCAATACGATACGGACGATCGGCTTGCCGATCGTTTCGGCCGCTTTCATAATCGCCTCCGCATTGTTGGGGAGGGCAGCATCCACTAATGTAAGGCCATCCTCTTCTTCAATAAGGTAACAATTAACCGGGAATATATTAGGCAAGTAGGTAAGCTGATAAACCAGATTGGACTTTGTCATTCGCACAATAGCTAACCACCTTCTTTAATAAACTAATATCGTTAGTTTTATATTAACTAATGTCATTAGTTTTTGCAACAGATTTTTTTAGTATGGTTTTAGCTCATAAAGATCACGTTCACGGCAGCCTAAGGTGTCGGCTACGGCAATCGCCGTTTTTAAAGGCATCACTCTTTTGTTTTCTATGTAATCAAAAAGCCTCTCCGGCTTATACTGCAGCAATTGCGCCAATTGCGCTACCGTTATTCCGGCTTCCGACAATCGGAAGGCCAGCAAGCAAGGACCAAGTTCATATTTCATTAAACATCACTTCCCGTTTCCGTTGAAATGGCGATCCATACTTATTTTACCCCCGATATTAACTGTCCATAAAGGCCATTCTATAATTGTCCCGGCTCGTCTGGGCAATCGCTTCATAAGGAGGAAACGTCCATGTCTCATAACAAAAAACGTTCTTTCCAAGGCAAGATGCATGCGTTCCGGGTCAACTCGGCCGAAGCAGAGAACAATGTAGCCGCTTCTGCTGCTGTTAACCGGAACCAAAAGGGCCATACCCCGAACAACCCATCCACGGGCTAGACGGGCAGGTTCGACTACTCATTGCATTCCTGCAAACTGAAGCATTTGTATGACAAGGGCAGCATGAATAGGACCCTTTCTCCTTTACAGGAAAAAGGGTCCTATCGGCTGGCCATGCAGCCTTTCTCATTCAACAGCCCGCACTTCACCGTTCCCCCGCTTGAACTGCTCCGGTGTTATTCCCGCGAACTGTTTGAACAAGCGGCTGAAATGGGCCAGATGCTTGAAGCCCAATCGGAATGCCACTTCTGTAACCGAGAGCTCCGGCTCCATCAGAAACATGATTTTCGCCTCATTAATACGCCGCCGGTATATATAATGAAAAATCGTGACGCCGGTCACTTCCTTGAACAGCTTCGAGAGATAGGACTTGCTCATATGAAGCTGCGCCTCAAGCTGCTCCATGTGGAGATCGTCCTTGTAGCTTTGTTCCAGAAGTGAAATGATGCGTTGGACCGACGCCTCCTTGTCGGAAGAGTACTCCTGCCGTTCCTTTAATGGCAACGCGCATAATCCGAAAATAAAATAGAGCAAATCGACGAAAGCAAGCCGAAACCTGTTCTCGCCGATCGCATCCTCACGAAGCTGATAGACACGCATCAGCTCCAATATTCGTTCTACCTCCGCCTTATCTTCACCGCGAAGGCGAAGGCGGTAGTTTTTCAACTGCTCGAAGGGTTCCAGCAAATTGACCCCATGCGGCAATTCCGCATAGGGCCTTACGATCCCGGGATCGAAATGAATGATCGACCTGACATAGGGATAGGATGGATCGATTTTGGCGCAATGAAGCGTCATGCCATACATTATGATCAAATCGCCTGGAGCCATATGAAAAATGTTGTCGCCAATCAAGTAGTTGCATTGGCCTTCATGAAAGTAATATACCTCGTAATTGGTATGAGAATGAAAGATCGGTTCAATCGGCCCTTCCGAGCGATATCCATAATCCATCATACGACTAGCTCTCCTGAAGCAGTCCGTTCACATATTCGGTGAAATTCCGCAGCATGTCCAGAGACTGCTGGAATTGACCGCTGAAATCCTCGACGCCAAGATAGCCTTCATAGCCGACCGCTTTCAAATCATCGATGACCTGTTTCCACGGCACAACACCATTCTTCAGCCCGCACCACTCCGACTTCCAGCGAACGCTGCCGTCCTCTGAAACGCCGTCTTCCTTCCAGCTGGCATTTTTCACATGAACATGAGCCAAATATGGCCCCAGCAGCTCCATGCCCATCCGGTAGTTTTCATAGCCTTCATGAACCATGTTGCCAGGATCATACAGAACGCCGATATGATTCGGATCGAGTCCTTCAACTAGACGATATGCTGCAGATGCGCTGGCCGCTATCGTCTGATGATGCGTCTCAACCAACCCTTTGACGCCATATTTCTTGCACAGCTGCTCGGATTCGAGCAAATAGCGGCGGGCCAGCTCAAACAGCTCGCCAAACGGCCGGCTCCGGTCATAGCCCGGCACCCCGAGACGGATATATAGCACACCCATCCGGTTTGCCGCCTTCAATACTTCTTCCGTCGCTTCCAAATCGCCCGCTTGCAGATAAGGTGTGACGCTGATCGATTTCAGCCCGCTCGCTTCTGCTGCCTGACGCAGCCGATCGATCATCGCGTCGCCGCCCGATGGCAGCAGCGTGCTCAAATTATGTCCCCAATACGAAGGCTGCATCCCTTCCGCGCCCTCCGGCGCATCCTTATACCGCCACTCGATTGCGTGCAGACCGGCTTCACGTGCTGCAGCCGCAAGCTCCTCCGGAGTCAATTCCGGGGTCGCTACTGTAAATACGGATAGCTTCATTGGGCATTCTCCTCTTCTCGTATTCGCTTCGCTATTCCACCCGGATCGCTTGCTTCTGTGCTTGCAAACACAGCTCTGCCGCCTTGAACGTATGCTCTTGCGTCATCGCCAGCTCCGTGCCGTTCAAGCAGTCCAGAATTAGCGCTCCGAAATACGGAAACCCGACCTTATCCTGCACATCGATTTTAAATTCGCCTTCCCCGTTGACGAGATACAAATTGTCCTTCGATGCGCTGCGGGCGATATCCACATATTTACGCAGCTCGATATAACCATTCGTGCCGACAATCATCGTACGCCCGTCGCCCCAAGCCGACAGCCCGTCCGGTGTGAACCAGTCTACGCGGAAATAATTGTTCGCACCGTTGTCGCCAACCAGTGTTGCATCGCCGTAATCCTCAAGCTCCGGGTAATTTTTATTGTTGTAGTTGGCTACCTTGCTATGCTGGACAACCGCATCCTTGCAGCCCGCATAATAGAGAAACTGTTCGATTTGATGGCTGCCGATATCGCATAGAATACCGCCATATTTCTCTTTTTGGAAAAACCAGTCCGGACGCATCGCTGCATTCAGCCGGTGAGGGCCCAGCCCCATGACATGAATAACTCGGCCTATCGCCCCGTCATGTACAAGCTGACCCGCGAACTCCGCACTTTCCACATGAAGCCGTTCGCTATAGTAAACCGCATATTTTTTCCCCGTCGCCTTGGCCGCTGTCTTGGCTGCAGCCAACTGTTCCAGCGTCGTAAACGGCGTCTTATCGGTAAAATAATGCTTGCCGCTTTCCATCACTTTAATGCCAAGCGGACCTCTTTCATTCGGCACAGCCGCCGCTGCGACTAATTGGATCTCAGCATCCTGCAAAATCTGCTGCTGCGACTCGGCCGCTCGCGCTTCCGGGTAGGCATCCTGAAATGCCTTTACCTTCGCAGGGTCCGGGTCGTAAACCCATTTCAACGTGCCCCCCGCTTCCCGCAAACCGTTAACCATGCCATAAATATGGCCATGGTCAAGCGACATGGCAGCGAATGGGAACTCGCCTGCCTTTACGACAGGACGGGGCTTGCCTTGCGGTGCATAGTTCATTCCGTTTGCTGTGGACATTGCTTGAATTTCCTCCCCGGTGCCGACACGAGTCCGTCAGCATAGTGTTGAAACAGCCTTCTTGCTTGGGTTCGATGTTAGCTATTAATGCGTGCCCTTCACGCTTAACGTTTCGTAATGATCGGCTTTTTTCGCTGAATCCGATTTGGCGATTTGCTCTTGAAGCTTCTCGTAGAACAAATCCTCATCGATCGGAAGGTCAACCCAGCTGTCGGTCCAAGTGGACAGCAGCATGGCATTTGACAGCGTCAAGCCTTTGATGCCTTCTTCGCCCGGAGCCAGCAGCGGTGTGCCGTTCACGATTGCGCTCACCCAGTTCTCCGTAATTTCCTTATGCTGCCCGCCGCCATGCTGAATTGGAATGTCGAACTTCCAGCATTCCGGCTGCCCGAAGCCGCTCTTGAAGTTGGCATTGAATTCGGATTCCGGGGTCCGCAGACGCCAGAAGGTGAGCTTGCCATTCTCAATCACGATCTTGCCGCGGTCACCCGATACTTCAAAGCGGTTAGTGCCCGGCGATTCGAACGTAGACGTGACGAATACGCCCGTTGCTCCATTCTCATACTCTACATAGGCGGTTACATCATTCTCCACCTCAATATCGCGGTGCTTGCCGAATTGGCAAAATGCGCGTACACGGGTTGGCATCATGCCAGTCGTCCATTGCCACAAATCAAGCTGGTGAGGGTCTTGATTGATGAGAACACCGCCGCCTTCGCCTGCCCAAGTTGCACGCCAGCCGCCGGAATTGTAATAGCTTTGCGTCCGGTACCAATCGGTAATGATCCAGTTTGTACGGCGTACCTCGCCCAGCTCGCCTGATGAAATCAGATCCTTCAGCTTCGCATACAGCGGATTGGTCCGCTGATTGTACATAATACCGAAAACCTTGCCGCTCTTAGCAGCAGCCTCATTCATCTCGCGCACTTGGCGCGTATAGACACCGGCAGGCTTCTCAATCAGTACATGCAGTCCGTGCTCAAATGCCGAAATCGCCTGTGCCGGGTGATCATAATGCGGAGTACAGATAATAACGCCGTCGACCGTTCCCGAACGGAACATCTCCTCAGGCGACTCAAAGCGATGGATATGCTCGCCCCATTGCTCTGCAATTTCCGCCAAACGCTCTGGACGAACATCGGTTACGGCAGTCAACTCTGCCCCTTTAATGCCGCCCTCAATCAAATAATTCGCATGTCCCGTACCCATATTTCCTAAACCGACCAAGCCGATTCTAAATGTAGCCAAACTCGAACACCCTCTCCTGTTTCGAATTTAATCCGTTTTCTTATGTATTATTGTATCATGCAGCCTTTGAAAGCGCTTGATTGAAATGAGCCAATTATACGTCTCATTTAACTGTGGTTGTTCTAAAGCCCGTCCATTTTATTATGAGTGTACAAAAAAAACGGCCTGCTCCCGATTGCATTCGGGGCAGACCGCCTATTATCGGCCATATGCCGATAACTTAATGCTGACTACTGACTGATTGTTACTTGCCTAACAATATTTTCGCATAAGGCGAATCAATCGGGAGCATAATGACCGGTTCATTTTGCAGCGTCGTCACATAGCTCTCCAGCGTCCGGTACAGACTGTAGAACTCTGGGTTTTTTCCGTAGGCGTTATTATAGATTCTTGCTGCTTCATTCTCGCCTTCGGCTATGATTTTTTTCGCGTCTGCTTCCGCCTGCGCCATAATTTCCGTCGCCGAACGATCGGCCTTCGACGTAATTTTACGCGACTCCTCGTCCCCTTCGGACAAGTAACGTGCAGCGATCGACTGACGATCGGAAATCATCCGATTGAATACGCTTTGCTTGTTGCTCTCCGGCAAGTCGGTACGTTTAATCCGAACGTCGATAATCTCGATGCCGTATTCATCGCGAGTAAGCGCATCCGCTACATCTTTGGTGATCTCGTCATTAATATTGCCGCGGGCCGTGTTCTCGCTAATGATCTGATCGAAGTTGATTTCCGCCAGCTTACGCCGCACCGAGTTGTACACGGCTTCATCGATCCGCTGGATGCCGACGCCCACCGATTTTACTTTCTGATTAAACTGCTTTGGATTATTAATTCTCCATACCGTGTAATTGTCGACGATGATCGGCTTCTTATCCTTCGTCAGCATGTTCGTCGGACTGCTCTCGTACGTCATTTGGTACTTTGGCAATTCGACGACGTTCTCAATAAATGGCAGCTTGAATTTCAAACCTGGCGTTTCGGCATATCGGACGGCTTCGCCGAATTTGAGCACGACCTTGTACTGCCCTTCCTTGACGACGAACATCGAGCCGGATAACAGGATCGCTATAATAATGATACCGGCTACTATAAACCAGTGTTTATTCTTCATTGTGCCGCACCTCCCTGATTGGAGGCTGGCGAGCCGGACTTCGGCTTCATCAATTCATTCAAAGGCAAGTAGTTGACGGTATCACTGTTCGTATTGGTGATGAAAATTTGCGCGTTCGGCAATATTTTCTCCAGCGTCTCCAGTACAAGCCGGCTTTCTGTTACAGAAGGATTTTTCGCATACTCGCTGTAGATGGCATTAAATTTCGCCACATCACCCTGAGCGTTCAAAATCCGTGATTTTTTCTCCGCCTCCGCATTTTCGATCAGCGCCTGGGCTTCGCCCCTTGCTTTCGGAATCCGGTCGTTTTCATACTTTGCGGCATTGTTGATCTTCGTGTTTTTCTCCTCGCGCGCATTCGTAACTTCACGGAACGCTTCCTCCACTTGACCGCTTGGAGGCTCGATATCCTGGAATTTCACGCCGAGAATTTGAATGCCTGTATCATATTTAGCCTGGAGCTCAACCAGCCGTTCACGCACTTTCTCCTGAATGACGGTTTTACCGTCCGTAATGGCGTAATCCAGCTTCTCGGAGCCAATTACAGAGCGGATGGAAGCCGATGCCGAGTTGCGTAAAAACTGCTCGGGTTTATCCATATTGAATAAGTATTTTTCAATATTGCTTATTTTCCACTGGACGACGGCGTCTGCAGATACGAGATTTTCGTCCCCTGTAATCATGATCGCTTCTTCATCAATCGGAACGACCTTGTCGCCCTGCTGGCGGTAGCCGATCGTAATGCTTTGGATAAGCTCTGCTGGTACGATTACGACGTCTTGAATCGGATAAGGCCATTTGAAATGAAGACCTGCGGTCTTCTCCTCCGTATAGGTGCCGAAGGTTAAAATCGCCGCCCTCTCCTGTTCCTGTACCGTGTAAAATGACGTGAACACTCCCATCACAATAATGATGGCAGCGACGATGCCGACGATGATTTTAACGACAGTCCCCGGCTTCATCGGCCCGTTCCCGCCCATCTTTGTATGCGGCTTAACGGCTTCCAAATCTGGTTGCGACCCAAAGTTGCTCAATACGTATATCTCCCCTCGATTGGATATTTATAGGATTGTATACGCATTCGCAGTCAAAAAGTCACAACTTTTTTGAACGGCCGTGCTTTTAAGGAGTCATGGAGTCGCTCGGGTTCCACGGTGCGACATACGTTTCAGCCTGTCGCAGCGCCTTTCGGCGAGCCCAAAAGGCGAGCGGTCCGCGGTACACTTTCTTCTCCTGCTTCTCCTCCAGCAGCCTCTTCATGCCATGCATCAGCAGCTTCGATCGCAGCTCATCCTCATGGCTGATTTTTCTCATTTCATCAAAAAATTGTTTGTCCATCCCTATCATCTCCGTTAGCCGTCTAGGTTGATTAGACTACTATCGTACTACTTCAGAACTACTGTTGTCAAAATTTGTCGATCTACACAATTCCCGCACCTCATGGCCCGCTATTAAGGACAGCAGCCGGCTTCTTCCAAAGCCGCTCCAAGGCGATTACGATGAGCGTGCCCACGAGCAGACCATTGCCGACAACATCCTGTAAAGTAGGCGGCAGTCCAGCCAGAGCATTTGGCGGCAGAAACATAATGCCGATCCCGACAAGCATGGCAACGCCTAGAATCGTCAACCCGCGCTGGTTGTTCGTTTCCTTGGACAAGCTTGCGAATGATATGCCTGCCAGTTGTACGAAGGAAGCCAGCAGCACAGCGCTTGCCACCTGCCCCGGAACCTGCGACAGCATACGCAGCACAACAGGCAGAGTCCCAATTCCCACCAGCAGCAGACAAGCCGCGAGGAACGGTCCTCTTGACCGCTGCCCGGTCATCCGGATGAAACCGGCCGATACCGGGAGGGGTACGACTCCTACCGTTGAAGCGGATGCCGTCAGCATATGAGAGACGCCGCCAATCAAGCTTGCTCTGTTCATTCTTCTCTTCATTATATCCTTGTTTGCCTCGGGAAGCTGCTCGCTAACCGCCGTTACCGCTGCTATCGTATTCGATACAAGCGTAATCGTAAACAACACCGCCGTTGTCACGATACCGGCATTAAATTCAGGCGGGCCCCATGCGAATACCTCAGGCAGCTTAACAAATGGCGTATCTCCAGCCGAAAGCGCAAACGGCGCCTTGCCTATCAAAGCGAAGATGATCCAGCCGCCCGCTATTCCAATTAGGATCGCATAGGTTTTACTCCATCCTTTTCCCTTCGACGACAGCCAGACGACGAGACCAAAAATGCCGAAAGCGATAAGGGAGGCACCATAATTCGGTATGTCCGTCTCCCCATGAATGCCAAGCATCCCTTTCAAAAAAACACCGCTAAGCTGCACGACGAGCAGCAGCAGGAATGAGCCGGTAACGAGCGGCGTGAACAACGGCAATATTTTATAAATCGCTCCCGTTGCCCCCAATAGAATTAGCAGCACACCGGCTACGAGCAATCCGCCCTCCAGCAATTGCAGCGACTGCGAGGGCTGTTGCCCATGGCGAACTGCAACATCCGCGAACAATACAAATACGCTGACCCAGGAGCCCGCAGGCCCGTCCATCAGCGGCATGCGGTGACCTATCCATCCTTGCAGAAACGAGCTCAAGCCAACGATGAACAGCGTCCTCTGCACAAGCCCTTCCACTTCTCCCGCAGACAAATGAAATGCGCTGCCGATAACGATCGGAAGCGCAATCGAACTGGTAATCATAAATATAAACCATTGCAGCGTGCTCAAGCTGTTATTCATAAGATGTCTCATACTGGCGAAGCGCCCCTTTGTTTTTATGCTGCAACCATGCTACCATAGGCATCACAATATGAAAAATATTATTAAAATTGAATTTGCATACTTTTATCATATGGATTTGTATAGATTGGAGGACGCGTAAAATGGGACTTGATCTCCGCCAGCTGCGTTATTTTATTGCGATTACAGAAGAGGGAGGCATTACTGCCGCAGCTAAAAAGCTGCATATGGCACAACCCCCGCTGAGCCAGCAGCTTAAAAAAATGGAAAATGAGCTTGGCGTACAGCTCATTCACCGTATCGGAAAAACGATAGAACTGACGGATGCAGGCAAGACGCTTTACCGGCAAGCGCTTAAGATTACGAAAGAAATGGAAGAATGCCAGAAGGAAGTGCAAGAAACGGGACAAGGCGTCCGGGGAAAGCTGACGATCGGAATCAATACGCTGTCGGATGCCCGGCTCCCGGAGCTCATGCTCCGCTATAAGCAGCAGTTTCCCAACATTACGTACAAAATTCAGCAAAATGAATCATCCCAGCTATGCAGACTCGTCCGATCAAGAGAAATCGAGCTCGCGATCGTCCGGCTGCCGCTGGAGCTGAGCGAGTTTTCCGTGCTGCATCTCCAAGGAGAGCCCTTCTACTTCGTCACTTCCGATCCAAGCGGACTGGAGGGCAAACCGGTAAACTACCGGACGATTGAGCCTTACCCGCTTATGCTGCCAAGCACAGAAGGCCTCGGTATCTACCACCGTATCATCGAACAATTCGCCAGCGTCAAAATTACGCCCCGTTTGCTCGGCGAATGCTCCGACATCGCCTTGCTAATGGAATTCGTCTCCACAGGCTTCGCTTCATCGATTGTTCCGGCTACCGTCCTTAAACTGCACCATACGCCCCGCATTCATGCCTATGAGATTGAAGTATCGCCGCATGTCTCAACATCCGGCCTCATTTGGCTCAAGGATCATTACCTCTCCCAAGCGGGACGCCATTTCATCAACCTCGTCTCCGAGCTCCATTGATCGTCTCCGTTCTCCTAAAGCGGAAAAAAGACAAGCAAGGTATATAAAATATACCCGCTTGTCTTTTCTTGCTATTATCCGTTCATGAATAGTCAATTAGAAGCTTACTGCAGCTTTCTCAGCAGCAGCAACGCCGCTTGCAACAATGTCAGCCGCTTGTGCTGGCAGTTGGTTATGGCCTTCTGCGATAACGTCAGTGAATTGCGTTACGCCGAAGAAGCTCATGATGTTTTTCACATAGTTGTGGGACATTTCCGCTGCAGCAGCTGGACCCTCGGAGTAGATACCGCCGCGTGCGTTAAGCAATGCGACTTTTTTGTCCGGAATAAGGCCAACTGGACCTTGCTCGGTATATTTGAACGTTTTGCCTGCTTGGTAGATGTAGTCGATATAAGTGTGCAGTACAGCAGGGATCGTCAGGTTCCAAAGCGGGAAGCCGAATACGACTTTGTCTGCCGCCAGAAATTGATCGATATATTTGCCAGCCACTTCAACTTGCGCTTGCTCAGCAGGCGTCAGGTCGTAACCGCGAGCCGCTTTGAAATTACCGTTGATCATGTCGGCATTCATGTAAGGAAGCTCTTGTTTGAACAGGTCAAGCTCAATTACTGTATCTTCAGGATGGCTCTTTTTGTAGCTATCCAAAAATGCGTGATACAATTTAACGCTAACCGCTTGCTCAATGTCACGGTCGTTTGCTTTAACGAAAAGTACAGTACTCATGATAGTAATTCCCTCCACATAATGTTTTTTAATTTTTATTGCCTCAAGCAATTATTGTAGTTAGCAATAGTTGCACTAACTTTTTGTAACTACCTGTAGTTTAGTACGAAAAGAGCAGCGGCACATCGGTAATTAGACGGAAATATCGCATAAAAAAGTCCTCCGAAGACGGAGGACTAGTCGTAAGACTATAGACGTAAGACCACTTCTAAGAAAGCTATTCCTGCGGATGAAGAGCGTGTACGGCATAAAGCGCCGCCTGCGTCCGGTCGGACAGACGCAATTTACCCAAAATATTGCTCACATGCGTTTTTACCGTTTTCTCGGCTACGACCAGCGTTTGCGCAATTTCTTTGTTGCTGAGCCCTTTCGTAAGCAGCTGCAGCACCTCCTGCTCCCGCGGCGTTAACGATTCAATCGCTTCCGCTCCCGTCTGGGCCGGAATAACAGCCGCTCCACTGTTCAAAGCTTGCGTGGACTGCGGCTGCAATTGATGAAGCAGCGCAGCCGAAATATCGGGATGAAGCTGAATATTGCCCATATAAGCGCTGCGGATCGCTTCCGCCAGCTGTTCGGGCTCCACATCCTTGAGCATATAACCGACGGCTCCCGTCTGGAGCGCAGGCAGGATGTGACCGCGATCCGAGAAGCTCGTCAATACGAGCACTTTAATGTGAGGATGCTGCTCCGCTATCTGAGCGCTTGCTTCAATGCCATCCATAACCGGCATATTCAAATCCATCAATACGATGTCCGGCTGCAGCTCTCCTGCTTTTTCTACTGCTTCCTTGCCGTTCTGCGCCTCTCCAACCAATTCAAAATCAGGCTGCATGCTTAGAAAAAAGGAAATGCCTTTCAGCACGATTTGATGGTCGTCGACCAGCAATATTTTTATTTTCACACTAAACCCTCATTCTCGCTGCAGATTTCTTCCGCTGCCGTAATTGGAATTTCAGCTCTCACAATGGTCGGTTTTCCTTTGCCGCTTCGAATCGTCAATTGACCATTAAGCGATTCCGCACGTTCCCTCATCGACATCATGCCCATCGTTAAGTCCGACTTTTTGCGTTCCATCGAAAAGCCCCGGCCTCTGTCCATAATTTCCAGAGTCGCCATCATATCCGTCTTTACGAGATGAACATAAGCTTCGGTTGTTCCCGCATGCTTTCTTACATTATTAAGCGCCTCTTGACCAATTCGCCATAACGCTTCTTCAACGGCACGCGGAAGCTCCTTCACCCCGTCAACCTGAGTGTATATGTCGAGGTTCATCCCTTGCCCGTATTGCTTCAAGGCAGGAAGAAGACCGTTCTCAAGACCCGGAGGATGAAGCTGCCAGATCAGGCCGCGCATTTCCTTGAGCGCCTCTTGAGCCAATTGCTGAATTTCCTGTAGTGATTCCTTTACGACAGGGGCTCCCTCGGACAGCACCGTCTCCGCTCCTTTCGCGAGGAAAGAGAGGGAAAATACTTTTTGGATAACCGAATCATGCAAATCACGTGCCATCCGGTTCCGCTCCTCCATGCGAGCCAGTTCACGCCGCTGCTCGTAGACGCGCAGGTTTTCCATACTCAAAGTGAAATGGTCGCCAAGCGAATACATAAAGTCCTCATGGAGCTCGTCAAATTGCTTGCTGCCCGGACTGCTGACAAACAGCACCCCAATCGTCCGGTTCCGGATCCGGAGCGGAATAGCCGCTGCTGATGCGTAGGGCGGAATGCCGATTGCAGCCAGCGAATGACAGGATTCAACCGCCCCGTTAGATTCGATTACAAGTCTGTTTTCCTGAAAGGCCATACTGACTGGTCCCGCCTCATGAAGCTTAAGCGAGCGCCAATCCTTGTTGACCCGGCCATTCGTATAATGAGCCCGCAACGACAAATCTCTTTCATAGATAAAGAAAGACACATGCGGCCAATTAAATGCATCTCCGATCAGCTTTACTGCCTGAAGCGGCAGTTGATCGCCGTTTTGAATCGCGTTCAGCTTTTGGATAACGTCGCCAAGCTTTGCGTACAGCATCGCATTTTTCTCCTGCGCCTGGTATAACCGAATCCGCTTGATCGCAGTTCCGATCTGGAACGCGACCGCCTGCAGCAGCGCCAATTCCTCTTCGCTGAAAAAGTCTTTGCCTGCCTGGGCTACATTAAGCAGTCCAAACCGGTCTTTGCCTGCTGTCAGCGGCACCGTCGCATGATGCGAAATGCCCTCTGTGCTTCCGATTTGAAGCGAAACGGCGTAATTGATCCGTCTGCATTCAATAATATTAACCGCTTGATGAAGCTCATGCTCGCGGTAGCGCTCCACGCACCAGCAATCCTCGCCGCACATGAGCGCGTAGTTGCCAACAGTCAGCGCTTCCGGCAAATTATGCGACGCCGCGCATTCGTTGCCGGGCGTATCGTCGTCGATCATAAAAATCCAGCCCGTTGAAAAGCCGGTTAATTGCAGCAGTTTAACGAGCACATCATTAAGGATGAGATCCATCTCATTCGACGTATTGAGCATTTCCGCAATTTCCTTTAATGCCACGAGCTCATTCGAGCGAATTTCACGAGACATCCCCATCAACTCCTTTACTATACCGATCTGCCTATTCGTTCCCCATTATACACCGCTTGTGCAAAAGAGGAAAACAAGGCTGAAATTCCCCATGGACCGGGAATCTCAGCCTTGTTAGCTCCATCTATTCAGGCAAGGGAATGCAAGTGGCAGCGGACCCAATGACCCGGCTCCAGTTCGGCCAGACTCGGTTGCTCGGCAGCGCAGCGCTCATGCGCATGATGACATCTCGTTCGAAATGCGCAGCCGCTCATCCGCTCGGAGGCGCTTGGAAGCTCGCCATGCAGTACTATTCGCTCTCGCTTCGTATGTCTGCTTTCCGCCGGAATCGCCGATACGAGTGCTTGCGTATAGGGATGAAGCGGCCGCTCATACAATTGCTGAACGTCGGCTAGCTCGACGATTTGACCCAAGTACATGACCGCAACCCGGTCGCTCATATAATGAACGACGTTAAGGTCATGCGAGATGAATAAATAAGTCAATGAAAGCTCCTGCTGCAGCTCTTTCAGCAAATTCAATATTTGCGCCTGCACCGATACGTCAAGCGCCGATACAGGTTCATCCAGTACGATGAACTCCGGATTCAGCATAAGCGCACGGGCAATGCCAACCCGCTGTCTTTGTCCGCCGCTAAGCTGATGCGGATAGCTGTCTGCATGCCAATCATCCAAACCGATTTTGCTCAGCATCTCCTTAACGAGACGTTTTCTTCCCTTGCTATCGCCTCCCAGACGGTTAATAATAAGAGGCTGCTCCAGTGTCTTTCCGATCGTATGGCTCGGGTTAAGCGAGGTGTACGGATCTTGGAATACATATTGAATTTGCTGGCGCAGCCGCTTCGCTCCCTTATGCCCGGCTAACGTCTGGCCTTTATAGTGCAGATTGCCATCGCTTGGCTCCAGCAGTCTCGCGGCGATTTGACCAACCGTCGATTTGCCGCAGCCGCTTTCGCCGACAAGCCCCAGCGTTTCCCCTGGCTTAATCGTCAGCGATATGCCGTCTACAGCGCGAACCGCGTGCTTTCGGCTCAAAACGCCGCTTCCATATTGTTTGCGAATATCGATCAATTCCATAATCGGCTCAACTGACGACGGCATCGGTCTGCCCTCCTCTTTCGGCCAGCAGCCAGCATCTTGCCGCATGACCGGCGGATGCTCCGAATAATAATGGCGCCTCTGTGTAACAATGCTTCGTAGCCAATCCGCAGCGAGGCGCGAAACGGCACCCCAGGCTTTGCCGCTCAGCAAGCCCCGGTACTGTCCCGGGAATTGAAAACAGCTTCTCCCGCTTCTTGGACGGCGCAGGTATCGATTGCAGCAGACCGATCGTATATGGATGGCGCGGATCCTCAAAGATCGCAGCAGTTGGCCCTTCTTCGACAATCTGTCCGGCATACATGACGGCGATGCGATCGCACATATCTGCAATTACGCCCAGGTCATGCGAGATGAGCATAATAGCCGTATCGTTCTCCTCCCGGATCTGCCGCATCAGATCGAGAATTTGCGCCTGAATCGTAACATCCAGCGCTGTCGTCGGCTCATCGGCAATAAGCAAGCCCGGATTGCAGCTGATCGCGATCGCAATCATGATCCGCTGCCTCATGCCGCCAGACAGCTGATGGGGGTATTCCTTGAGCAAAGCTTCTGGTCGGGCCAAGCCAACTCTGCGAAATAACGCAATAGCCCTTTCCTTCGCTTCCGCGCGAGAGCAACGGGAATGAAGCCGGAACATCTCCGTTACTTGAGCGCCTACCGTCAATCCGTTGTTCAGCGAGCTCATCGGATCCTGGAACACCATCGCTATCTCGCTTCCCCGGTAACGCCTTATCTCATGTTCCTTCAGCCCATGCAGCGGATGCTCCTCCTTATACCACATCTCACCGCCAGTAATGCGCATTGCATTCGGCTGCAAACCAAGGATGGATAGCGACAGCACGCTTTTGCCGCAGCCGGATTCGCCAACGATGCCAACGGTTTCTCCTTTTCCGACCGAAAGCGATACACCGTCCAATACGGCGACGCTTTCCTTGCGCGTGCGCTGCAGCTCCAGCCTCAGATCGCGAATGTCGAGCAGCGGGTTCATCGCGTCACCTCCCAATTCCCTATCATTGCCGGGTATCCCTTAAATCTCGAATACCATCGCTTAACAGATTAAAGCCAAGCACCGTCAGTATGATAAATACACCCGGTGCCAACGTAAACCACGGCGCTTTGCCGATAAAGCTTTGCGCTTCGTTCAGCATCCGTCCCCAGCTCGGATCGGGCGGCTGTACGCCCAAGCCCAAATAGCTGAGCGCTGCTTCAATTAAGATAGCAGCCGAGAAGCTGAGCGCCGCGGTCGTCAAAATCGACGAGACGATATTGGGCAATATTTGTTTGAAAATAAGATGCAAATGGCCTGCGCCAAGCCCTTTGGCCGCCTTCACATACTCCGCTTCCTTCTGCTGAAGCACACCGCTGCGCACGACGCGAGCAAAGGAAGGAATCGATAAAACGCCAATTGCTAGTATCGTTTGCGACATGCTTGGCTTGAAGATGGAGACAAGCAGCAGCGCGAGCAATATACCCGGAAAAGCTAACAGCCCGTCTATACCGCGCATAAGCAGCTCATCCAGCCATTTGCCGGTATAACCGGCTGCCGTACCGATAATAAAACCGAACACCAGCCCAATACCCGCCGACAGCAAACCGACTAGAAACGCAGTTTGTGCCCCTACCATAACCCGGCTGAGCACGTCACGGCCGAAATTGTCGGTGCCGAGCCAATGTTTAGCGCTAGGCGCCTGCAGCCGTTCGGCGATATTCATTTCATTGGCCTCATACGGCGTATAAAACAAACTGATCAGCATAACGGCCAGCAGCAGCGCGACAAAGCTTATGCCGAGCAACAGGCTGAAGCTCGCTTTTTTATTCATCGCAATGCCCCTATTTCATTCTGATTTTTGGATCCAGCACACGATATGATAAATCGACGATAAAATTCACCGTCACGACGATGAAAGCGATCAGAAGAACCATCCCCTGCACCAGCGGATAGTCGCGATTGCCGATCGCCGTAATGAGCAGGCTGCCGAACCCCGGCAGCGTGAACACTTGCTCCACAACGAGACTGCCGGCAAGCAGCTCTCCGAAGTTGATACCGACGACAGTAATAACGGGAAGCAAGGCGTTGCGCAGCACATGCTGAAAAAGCACGGAACGCTCCTTCAATCCTTTGCTTCGCGCCGTTCTGACGTAATCCAGATTCAACTGCTCCAGCAGCGTCGTACGCAAATAGCGCACAACGATTGCAATTTGCGGTACCGCAAGCGCGATCGCCGGCAGCAGCAGCGACTTCAAAGCTAAATAGGGGCTCTCCGACCAGGGCACGTAAGTGCTGACCGAAAACCAGCGCAGCGCTAGGCCAAACACGAGAATGAGTGCAATTCCCATCCAGAAGGATGGAATCGCAAGGCCAAGCTGTGTGCCGATTGAGATGATCATATCCGCCACTTTCCCCTTCGAACGGGCTGCCGCAATACCGAGCGGCACGGCTGCTGCAACAGTAATTGCCAGAGCAAGCAACGACAAACTGATCGTAACGGGAAACCGGTCCTGAATCAGCTTCAGCACCGGTTCGGAGAAACGCAGCGATTGTCCGAAATCAAGCGCTAGCGCTCCCTTCAGCCAATCGGCAAATTGCTCCGGCAGCGGCCGGTCGATGCCGAGCTTTGCCTCTAGCAGCGCAATTTGCTCATCCGATGCTTCCGTTCCCAATATGGTGAGCGCCGGATTGCCCGGTATGATTCGAAAAGCCGCAAAGGTTAGCGTAACGACAAAGAACACCGTTAATAGAAGCGTTAAGAGCCGCCGCACGTAGTAATTCATCCTCGCAGTTCCTTCCCTTAGTTCGTAAAGTAAACGGTCGACAGATCCTGCACATACAGCGGATATTGCTTATAGCCGGCCAGCTTTTTGTTCAACGCGACATTCAGATTCGGGTCCATAATGTACACTGCCGCCGCGTCCTGAGCCAGTATCGTTTGCGCTTTTTTGTACAGCTCTACGCGCTTGGCGTCATCCACCTCGGCAACCGCCGACTGCAGCGTATTGTCGTACTCTGTACTTTTGTAATTGAAGAAGTTGTTTGGCGAGTCGGATAAATATTTATTCAAGATCTGATACGGATCAAGCTTGCCGTCCAAGCCGATAATCGTCAGCTCATAATCTCTTCCTTTATAAATGCGTTCCAGCCACACGGCCCATTCGACCGGCTCGATTTTCACTTTAACGCCGATTTTGCCCAGTTGCTGTGCGATAACTTGAGCGGTGTCAACGTGGAACTGATAGTTCGAAGGGACAGATAGTGTCGTCTCAAAGCCATCCTTGAGTCCCGCTTCGGCAAGCAGGCTTTTCGCCTTCTCGATATCCGTCGCGTACGTATCCTCCAGTCCCTCCTGATAATACTTCGCCAGCACGGGACTGAGATTGGAGCCAAGCTTCGTACCTTTGCCCAGCGCTACCCCGGCGATGATCTCATCGACATTGACGGCATAATTAATCGCCTGGCGAACTTTAATATCGTTGAACGGCTTACGGTCAATATTGAAGGTTACCAGCTGCACCAGATTTTGCGGCGCACTTACCGCCTGGAATTTATCGCCGAGCTCTTCCAGTTTCTCCGTTCCGATCCGCGGATAAATGTCGACCTCGCCGGATTTCAATGCGAGCAGCGACGCTTCCGGATCGGTAATGATACGGAATTCAACCTTGTCCAGCACGGGAACGCCCTTTACGTAGTAATCCGCGAATTTCTCCACGCTAATTCGTTGACCCGGCAAATACTCCTTAAATTTGAACGGCCCGGTGCCGATCGGGTTTTTGTTGCTGTCCTCATAGCCGTTAGGGATAACGGCTGCCGTAAGAGAGGTCAAGAAAGAGGTATTGTTTTCCTTTAATTTAATAATAATGGTCGCCGCATCAGGTGCCTCGATGGACTCCACGCTATTGAATGCAGGGGACAGAGGCTTGCCCGTTGCCGTTCCTGCCAGACGGTCATACGAGAACTTCACATCCTCCGCTGTAACTGCATTGCCGTTATGGAATTTCACGCCCGAGCGCAGCTTGAACGTGTAGACACGCCCATCCGGCGACACTTCGTATGATTCTGCAATTGCCGGATACAGCTCGCCTTTCTCATTCGGCTTGAGCAGCCCCTCGAACACGTTGAACAATACTTCCTGCGTGCCTGCAGCTACCGCCAAATGAGGGTCCAGATAGTCCAAATCCTGCGGAATCGATACGACGACGCTGCCGCCCTCGACTTTGCCGCCTTCCGGCTTGTTCTCCTCCTGTTTCGGTTCAGCAGTTGCGCTTGGAGCAGCCGTCTCTTTCCCGCTGCTGTTATTCTTATTGCCGCCGCTATTACTGCTGCCGCATGCGGCCGTTACGAGCGAAAGCAATAAAATGATCGATACCCATAAATAATGACGTTTGTTGTTCAACATGTTTCTATCCCCTTCAGTCATAGGTTTGAATTAAGTTTCTACTTTGCCTAAGCAGTACAGGAAGTTCCTGAATCGAAGTAATTAGCCGGTCATACTTCAGCTCCTCGACTCCCAATCTTCCGAATCTGTTAATTAAATAGCAGTCCATCCCGGCCTTCGCGCTGCCAACCACATCATCATAGTAATTGTCGCCGACATAGACGCATTGCTCTGGACTGACACCTGCCTTCTCCATTGCAAGCGTAAAAATGCGTTCATCCGGCTTCTCCAGCTCAACCTCAGAGGAGACGATAAGCTCATCGAAATAATCGATCAAGCCGTTAGCTGCCAGAACGCTTTTACAGCCCGTATCCCAATTGCTGATTAGACCGATGCCGCAGCCCTCGGCTCTTAAAGCCTCAAACACATCCCGGACGAATGGAAATGCCCGCCACGTCTGCCCGCCATCCCCCTGTTGCAGTTCAATCAGCCTCGCTGCTTGCGTATGAAGATCGAACCGGACGTCTAGCGAATAGTTCAACACCCCAATATACCAGGGGTAAAAGGTATGCAGCCCCCTGCCCAGCGCTCCTGGATACTGCCGCATGAACAGCTTGTCGGTTAAATGATAGGCTGCTTCAATTTCCTCCAGCGGTTTTTCTATTCCTTCTTCCAATAAAAACTGTTGATAGAGCGACTCTCGATTCTGATAGACAAGTGTGTAGCCTAAGTCGAACCAAATATACTTTTTCTGCATGTTTACCTCCTGCTGCTCCTGCTGTTGTCTTTTCACTTGCTAGCGCTGGACGACAGGCAGCCATACTTTGGATGGACGCTCCTTATCGTGATAGATCGTTTGCGTCGCCGTCACAAAGTCCGCCTCGGTCGCCTGGCCCGGGTTGACCAGTTTATTCGGATTCCGGTCGAAGGTCGGGAATAAAGAGCTGGTCACATCCAGCCGAATGGCATGCCCGGGTTTAAAAGCATAGGCTGTAGGACCAAGCGAGAATGAATACGTTAATACTTCTCCTGGCGGCACCGCCTCCCGCCTGTCGAGACCATAGCGGTAGCTGGCGCGGATAATGCCTTCTGCGATATTGTAGGCTCTGCCGTCGGGATAGACGTCAACGAGCTTAGCGACAAAATCGGTATCCTCCGCGCTGGTCGCTGCGTACAGCTCTATCGTAATCTCTCCCGCTATAACTAGCTCCCGTTCCAGCTTCGCCGACGTATATACGAGCACGTCATTGCGGATTTCCACAGGAAGCTGGTTTTTCGGCCCCATCGGGGTTAGATCAGGGACAGCGCCCGACCGGCCTCCCAAAGCCGGCACCGCAATCGACGGATGGTACACATAGACGTCCGGCGGCTCCGCTGCGGGCGCGGTCAAACTTAGTACGCCGTCGCCATTAATAGAGTTGGCGCGTTCCGTACTGCGCAAAAAGTAAGGCGTCGCTTTCGTTCCGGGAACCGGCCAGTTTTCCGATACACGCCAACGATTGCTGCCCATCTCAAAATATTGAACCGCCGGCTGCTGCTCGAAACGATTGCTGTGCTCCCCCTTCAGCCAATAATCGAACCATTCGATTTGCAGCGCGTCGATTCGGTTGGAAGCTTCCTCCCCGAAATCAAGCTCGCCGACATATCGCGACCAAGGCATATGAAACCATGGCTCGATCAGCAAATATTGATGGCCTCTGGCGACAGCCGTGCCGCCATGCTGCCGGACGCCATTGAAATTATCGATCGTACCGTCGACGAAAATGTCGTACCAGCCCCCGATATGAAGCGCCGGAACTTGAACCCGCTCGTATTGCTCGCGAAGCGACAGCTGCGTCCAATAATCATCGCGGGTCGGATGATCGAACCATTCGAAATAATAGGGCGCCGTCTCCTTTACGGCATCCGGCAAAGCTGTCAATGGCAGCTTGCGGTAGACGCTATGTATCCCGGCATATTGCGCACCAAGCTCCGCTGCCCAATCCAGCCGGTTGCGCCTAAGCGCCGTATCCTGCGCTGCGAACAGCACCCAGGATTGCGAAAGCGCTAATGCAAAAGCTCCATTCCGGTAAGCTTTGCCCTGATAGGCATCGGAGCCGATCATGCCGGGCACGATGCATGTCAAATGGGGCGGACGGTTGACCGCCGCAAGCCATTGGACAGCTCCGACATAGGAGAAGCCGTACATGCCAACCTTCGGTAAAGCGTTCGGGAGGGAAGCCGCCCATTCCACGGTGTCATAGCCGTCATCCGCTTCTTTCTCATAGGGCTGGAACTCTCCTTCCGAGCGCCATCGGCCCCGAGTATCCTGAATGACGACGATGTAGCCATGCCTGGCATACCACGAGGGATGCGCATAGTTCATCGTCTGCGCATCCGATTTGTTATAAGGCGTTCGCATGAGGAGAACCGGGTAAGGCCCTCCTTTCTTGGGACGATAGATATCGGCTGACAGCTTGACCCCGTCCCGCATCGTTACCGGGACATCAAGCTCTTGCTCTATTTCCAGCCATTGTGCGAGTTCCGGCATCCGTTATTTTTCCGCCCCCTTTAGCCTGCGGCTCCCGCTGAATTTGCAACGCTGTCCGCAGCTGACTGCGCCGCAGCCTGAATCGCCTGCTCCAGATCGTCGATCAAATCCTGGGGATCTTCAATTCCGATCGACAAGCGGATCAAATCCGGTCCGACGCCCGTCTGCAGCAGCACCTCGGGTGACAGCTGTGCATGCGTTGTACTAGCTGGATGTATAACGAGCGACTTGGCGTCAGCCACGTTGGCAAGATGGGAGAACAGCTGCAAATGGTTGATGAATACATTGGCTGCCTCGTATCCGCCTTTTAACCCGAATGTGAAAATCGATCCCGGCCCCTTCGGATAGTACCGCTGCGACAGCTCGTAATACGGACTGTCTGGCAGCCCCGGATAATTGACCCAAGCGACTTCGGGATGACCGTTCAAGTAATCCACAATCTGCTTCGTATTGCTGATATGCTTCTCAACCCGCAAGGAAAGTGTTTCTAGCCCCTGCAGCAGCAGAAATCCATTAAACGGACTCAGCGATGCGCCGATATCACGCAAATATTGAATGCGAGCCTTCGTAATATAGGCCAGCTCTCCGAATTTCTCGACATACTTCAAGCCGTTATAGCTTCTGTCCGGATTCGTGAAGCCGGGGAACTTGCCGTTCTCCCAATCGAAGCGGCCGCCATCGACGATAAGTCCGCCGATCGTCGTACCGTGGCCGCCAATATATTTGGTAGCAGAGTGAACGACGATGTCGGCGCCGTACTCGAATGGCCGGATCAAATACGGCGAACCGAACGTATTGTCGACAATAAGCGGAATGCCGTGCTCGTGAGCGATGTCGGCAATGGCCTGAATATCAGGGATGTTCAAGCCTGGATTACCGATCGACTCTACGAACAGCGCCTTCGTTTTTTCCGTGATCGCTTGGCGGAAGTTTTCCGGGTCGTCCGGATTGACGAAGGTCGTATGGATGCCTAGCTTAGGCAGCGTAACGTCAAATAGATTGTAGGTTCCGCCATAAAGCGTAGAGGCGGACACCACCTCGTCGCCCGCTTCGGCGATGTTGATAATAGAGAAAGTAACGGCTGCTGAGCCCGAAGCTACAGCTAGCGCACCTACGCCCCCTTCCAGCGCTGCAATCCGCTGCTCCAGCACCTCGTTTGTCGGATTGCCGATGCGGGAATACGTATTACCGGCTTCATCGAAGTTGATGACCGCCTGCGCATGCTCGGTGCTCTTGAAGACGAAGGAGGTGCTTTGATAGATCGGCACCGCCCGCGCACCGGTTGTCGGATCTGCCGTCTGTCCTCCATGCACCTGCAGCGTATCGAATTTCCATGTTTTTTTCTCCTGCTCTCCCATGTCTCCATCCCATCCTTTTCCGTGGAAAAATAAAAAAGAGACTGACGGATTTCCATACGGAATCCGATCAGTCTCCAGTGTTCTGGTGAACTGCTTCGCATTTATAAATGTGTAATTATCTCAATAACCAATTAATCCTAGCGGATATATGTGATTAGTGTAACGATTGTTTGAATGGCTGTCAATCCTTTTATTTACAGTCCATTTCAATCCGTTTGCCACGCTTCGGTCAACAATTCGCGAAAGAGAATATCCAGCTTTTGTTCGGTATCCTCATGAACAGCCGGTGCTGCTGATGCCGCTTGCTCGAAATAAACAATCTTTTCCTCCAAATAATCATTTATCGCTTTCAGAGGCGGAGCGCTGTCTAATTCCTCGCCTGCGCGCTTCCTCTCCAATAGGCTGATGACTTCCTTGCCGACCTCGCCGTCTAGAGGCAAAATCTCCTTCATCAGTTCCTCGAATGCGATCGGAGGCATTTCGTTATGCTGCTCAATCCAGCCGCAAGCTAATATTGGGCGCAGCACATAAAAATATTTTTTCAGCCGAATCCGTTCGCCCTGCAAGTAATCACGATAATTACCTCTCGCCATATTTAAATAATGATACATGCATGATTTTGGGGAAAAGGTAAGCGGCAACAAGCTGCGCAGCGCCTCCGCTGCCGAGCCGGTTTCTTGATAAACGGTACGCGATTGCAGCCACTCTAGCAGCGGGGGGTTCGATTTGCGGAACAGCCGGAGCACTTTCCGCAAATCCCAACCGTTAATATCAAGCAAATCACTAATGGGCCGCTCAATCACATCCCGCTTTTCCGTAATGGACAAATACCATTCTACCGGACGAATAAAGAGGAAGCGGACATCATAATCGCTGTCCCGCGAAGGAAAGCCCCAAGCCCTGCTGCCCGATTCGCAAGCATACACAATCCGGACGCCTTCCTCTTCTTCTATCCGCGCCAGTTCATCTTGAATTAAGCGGGTATAATCTTTTTCCATCGTCTATCTCCCCCTTTCTACGAATCTATTCGATGGGCTTGGCCTGTCTGCCGCCTGCCAACAGCTGATTCAACTGCTCCAGCAGGTTGCCGCCGCCCGTAAGCGAGACGCTGCCGACGTTGTCGCTTATTTTTTCCAAAAACTCAAGCTCCTTCAACCGGAACAGGGTCGCATTCTCATCCATCAGCTTGGCTGTATTAAGCAGGCTGCGGGTCGATGCCGTCTCTTCACGGCGAGTGATCAGGTTAGCCTGCGCTTTCTTCTCAGCGAGCAGCACGGTATTCATAATGTCTCGAACCTCACCGGGCAAAATGATGTCCTTAACCCCCGCGGAGCAAAACTCAGTGCCGTACTCTTCGCTCCTCTGCTGCATTCTCTCCAGCACGAACGTTCCGATCTCCTGCTTCGTGCGCAGCAGTTCGTCAAGCTTAAGCGTTCCAACATACTCTCGCAAGACTAGCTGAAGCTGAATGTAGAGCTGATCCTCGAATCCCTTGATTTCCAATGCTTTAAGCGGATTTGTCACCTTATACTGACAGACGAAGTTGAGCCGCAGCGTCACTTTATCCTCCGTCATCATTTCCTGGCCGATTAGATCAAGCTGCTGGCGGCGAGTATCAATCGTTTGCACTGACGTTGAAACCGGTCCCTTCCAGAAACGGTACTTGCCCGGCCCCAGTTTCCGCTGCTGAACATTGTCGTAGAACAAGTAGCCAATCTCCTGATCGGCAACCTCATGCGTCGTATAGAGTCCAGTAAGCTTTTTGAGCGCGGCTGCGCTCAGCTTAGCCGGAAGCTCCGGCTGCCGGATATCGAAATGGACGAAGGTATGCTGCTTCAAGCCTCTCCAGAAGGCGTACTTGCCGGAGCTCATCAGTATGCTTTTGCAATGTCCGTCTTCGTTATGCAGCACATATTCATCATCCTGCACATCGACGATGACCAGCTCTTCGAGCAAACGGCTGTCATGGATAAACAGCTCCAAGTCTTTGCCTGGCACCTGGAAAGGCATTGCGAGCTCCAGCACTTCAACGGAATAGCCTGCCCAAGGCAGGAACCGATAGTCCCCAGGTGTCAGCAGACGAACGTAGCTGCCCTTCTTAAACAGCAGCCCTCTTTGATCGTTTTGAATGGTCCATTTGTTCATATGTATATCCTCCTCATTTATTGCTGTCACAATAAAGTTAATTACGGTTGTTGCGATTGGCCGCGCCGCTCCCGCTTCCTCGGCGGAATCCGGCTTAAGAATGGCGTTCGGGCCAATACCGCCGCTCTTTGCCGCCTTACGTCCAAGCCTTGCTTGCTTTGGGCTTGCTAGTCAGGCAGACCGGAACAACAGATGGTTGACACGGCAGTCATTCGGTATCCGCGGGTTGCATAGCCGGGCTGCGGTGCAGCTGTCTGAGCCTGCTGAGCAACGCCGCCAATCGCTGATTTTGTTTGAATATGCTTATACTCTTCACCAATGAATCGCTTAGATAGCGAGCGGGGATTCGAACCCCTTCAGCGAGAATGCTTTGCTCCTAGACAGCACGCCCTGCGCGGATACCGCGCCGGCACTGCGGGATTATTCCTGTGGAATGAAATCCCTGCCCGGGTCCGGGCCAGCTCCCCTCTCGCTTTCCCTATTATTACGCACCAGCTTCATGCAGAACATGGTAAAAGTATGACGACTCTGTCTTTTTCCATAAAAATTCACTCCGCCCACTCTACTCTTGCTACAATAGAGTTTAATCATGGAATGGGAGGGAACGGAAGATTGGCAAGGGAAAGCTTTGATAAAGAGATACAGTTTCTGCGCATGCTCGCTCTAACCAGCGGGGCATACAGCCGCCAGCAGTTTGCCGATCGTCTTGGCATTTCCGTGCACACCTTCGACAAAACGATGCGCCGCTTAAAGGAAATTGCGGGAACAGCGTGGCAGCAGCCCAAAGAGGAACAAAGCCTACCATTGGCTGAGCTGCTTCGAAGCAGCTATTATGAATCCGCCGATCCGGTGCTGCTGTTTCTATTCCGCTCCAAATCGGTCAAAGAATCGGAAAGCATACGGCTGTCGCAGATCATCATCGCGCTGCAGCGAGAGTCTTTAACAGCTGCCGAGGTGCTCCAGCAATGCTGCGACGGGATGCCTGAGGATATGGCTATGCCTGACGAAAAAACGATCCGCAGCGACCTCAAATATTTGGAAGGCACAGGAGTTATACGCAAGGAATCGGGCTCGCGACCACACCGCTACACGGCTGACAATCGGTTCATAACGGAGCTGTCGGATGCGGAGCTGAGCGATTTATATGCCTTTATTGATGTAATGGCGAATACGCAAATTCCATCCGTGCAAGGCTATCTGCTGCGGGACAGCTTGAAAAAAACGTTAAAGCAGCGCTCGATTCCGGAAAGCTCCTTCCTCTATAAATACCATTACCATTCTCGTATATTGGATGAATCGCATCTCTATACGATTTTGAAAGCGATTCGCGAGCGAAAAAAACTCAGCTTCCTTTATTTCACCCCAAAAGCTCCGCAAAGCTATGGCTCCAAAAATACGAATCCGCTGTTCGAGCGCGAATCCGAAGGGCGTCAGCACACCACTTTGCCTCTGCGTGTCGCCTACGACCATCAATATGGGCGCTGGTATATGCTTTGTCATAGCAGCCGTCAAGGAATAGCCATTTACCGAATGGAAGGACTAACACAGCTGCAGGAGAGTACTGCCGTAGAGGAAACGGAGTTTGAACAAAAGCTGCAAGCTTTGCAGCAGAAAATTCGTTTTAGC
Organism: Paenibacillus radicis (ex Gao et al. 2016); assembly: GCF_014641555.1. GTDB lineage: Bacteria > Bacillota > Bacilli > Paenibacillales > Paenibacillaceae > Pristimantibacillus > Pristimantibacillus radicis. Next base: position 659,240 of record NZ_BMHY01000002.1, on the reverse strand, counting down.
TGGCTCGTCGACACCGGCAGAACAGTGACGGTAAAAGCGCGATTTTATCATCCCGAAGGATCAGCTTCGAATTTTATTCGAGAACGGGTGCGGCTGCAAGGACAATGGGGAACGGTTACGGAGGAAAGTGATCAGACTTTCATCTATGAGATATCCGTTAATGGAACAATGGAGATTAAGCCTTGGCTGCGGAGCTTTGGCTCCAGCTGCGAGGTGCTCGAGCCCCGCTCATTAAGACAGGAGTTCATTGAAGAATGGAAGGAGCTGGCCGCCGGCTATGAGCCTGTTCGAGAAAATCTATAATTATCAAATGATAGCCCGTCTAGAGGATGCCGAAGCTGTTGCGGTTACGGCGCAAGAACGCGAATGGCTGTCTGCTATGCTGCGCCGGCCGGAGGCCGAGCACGCTTTTTCTCCGTCTACACTGGTCAAGCTTCGATCGCTGATGAACCGGGATGGGGACAGAGCGATAGATGAGAGTGAGCATATAGCGGAAGAAATTTTAGAAAAAGCAGCCAGTCTGACAGGCCAGCTTTATCACCCGCTGCTGCGGCCGCTTCGCGAAGCGTTAACCAACAGGCTCGGTCTTCAGCTGACTTATGCGGTGAAAGACGGATCCGTCCGAATGCGTCAGCACGGTTATCCGTATAAGCTCGAATATTCCATGGTCAAACGGGAGTGGTATTTGCTCTGGTTCCATTTGCGCAGACGTTGCGTGATGGTAACCAAGCTGCAAAACATTGCAGAGGCGGCTGAAGCCCTTATTCCAGCGCAACAAGCGGAAGCGGCGGAAAAAAAGATGACCGCCTACTATGCCTCAAAGCAGCAGCAGGCGGTCATCCAAATCATTCCTCAGTTTAATCGGGAGCTGTCCCGCATTCTATATGCGTTCTCCTGCTTCGATAAAGAGGTAAGCTATGAGGAGTCAACGGATACGTACCGGATTACACTCATTTACTTAAGAGATGAGAGCGATTTTGTGCTATCCCGCATCCGTTTTCTTGGCAAGCGTATTCTCGTCACGGAAGGCGACTATTTACGGAAGCGTATGTACGAAGCTGCTCAAAAGTCGCTGATGCGATATGGCATTACTCCGTAACCATCCGGTTCGTCAAAGCGCCAAGACGCTGGATTTCGATCGTCACGACGTCTCCATGCTGCAAGTACACTTGCTTCTCCGGCGGATAGCCGAGCACAACCCCTTCAGGCGTACCTGTCAAAATAACATCTCCGGGCTCAAGCGTCATGCACTGGGAAATGTAGCTCACGATTTCTTCGCAGTTAAAAATCATATCCGAGGTGTTGGAGTTTTGGCGCAGCTCGCCATTCACTTTGCAGCTGATAGCCAGATCATTCGGATTTGCAACCTCGTCTCTCGTCACGAGATACGGTCCAAGCGGCGCAAATTTATCGCAGGACTTGCCGGCCAGCCACTGGCTTGTCCGGCTTTGCAAATCCCGGGCCGACAAATCATTGGCTGTGCAATAGCCGAATACATAATCAAGGGCTTCATCTTTACCTACATATTTGGCCGTCTTGCCGATAACGATGGCGAGCTCCGCTTCATAATCGATCTTTTCGCTGCTGCGGGGCAAGGGTACGTCCTCTCCATGCGCCGCTAGAGCGTTGGCGAATTTATTGAACAGGATTGGATAAGCCGGAATCGGCATATTCGTCTCCTCCGCGTGCCTGCGGTAATTGAGGCCGATACATATGATTTTGCCGGGATTCGGCACGCATGGCCCTAGGGTTAAACCTGCCTCTTCTTTAAATAATGAGCGGTCTCCCTCTGCTTCATTAACGAGAGACTGCAAAGAAGCCAGTGCAGTATCACCGCCGTCAAACAACTGCTGCAGCGTCGCAGGGGCTGCTGTATGGGGGCTTGCCGTTAATTTCTCGGCAGCCGCCCCGACATCCAAAACTCCTGCAGCTGTTCGTACGCCTAGACGAAGGCCGTCCGTTTCCTTATAGGTCAACAAATCCATCTTCTTGATCTCCTCCTTTTCCTCTATTGTGACGGTTCGGTTTAAACCGTGCAACTTTTTCCGTGCAGGAAGTAAAGCGCTTACACTGGCTCTTATGGGCAATCTATGTTAGAGTAGCATCAAGACCTCTTTAACTAAGGGGTCTTTATTACTATTAGGAGGAGATCAGAGTGACTGCTATGGCAACAACAACCGCAAGCAAACCCGTAGAGCACAATCATGTTCGGACCGGGGGTGAAATCTACTATGAACCTTAGTATCCCGGAGTCAGGCTTGAAGTCTCGGCTCGTCCGTCAGCTCGTCGTATTAGGAGAAGAAAAGAAAAAGTTTCTCGATAATTACTTTCCGGTTTACGGCAAAAAAAGAAATGAGATGAACAGCTACCTTTCCAACTATACGAGGGCGGTGGAAAAACTGCTCGAGTCTGCCGAACACAACGAAGAACTATTAAATAACGTTGTCCTCATCGGCAGCCAAATTACAATATCCTATATATCGGAACAATCGGAGCAATCGGAATCATTCACGATCGATTTTCCTAACAAAGCAAACGCAGAATATAATCGCATCTCGTTTCTGTCGCCTGTCGGCTATCCACTGCTGCTGACTGAGCCTGGCGATGTCGTAACCGTCGAGACCCCAGCGGGCGTTGTCCGCATACGTGTCGAGTCAATACGCCTCACCCCGGAAGCGAGAGGAGCGTGGATCGCATAAAGGATAAAAACCCTAAATCGTATTGGTTCTTCAAATGGCTATCCGTCGCGTCCAGCGTCGCCATTGTCATTACGATGGTGTGGCTGGTTATGAAGTATACGTTAACAAGTTCCTAAAGGACGAAAAAGGAAGAGCGTTTGGATAAGCGCCCTTCCTTTTTTTAATGCGTGCGTGATGAGCGTAATAGCGTGTGAATGCCGGATGAGCTGGGGCTGACGCAAGGGCTGAGGCTGAGGCTGGGGCCGGGGACAGGAACCTGCTTGCTTCAAGCCTGATCAGCCATTGATATGCATAATATGCATCCTCCCTGCTGGGCAGTTGCATATAGAGAAGCTGGTTCGTTCTTTAGCGAATCGTTTTTCGCTGGGCGGCTCGGTTTGAACCCAACTCTGCCCTATAGCGAAGTGATTTTCGTTACTCGAGAACCTATGTTCACGGAAAGCGAAAATTGCTTCGCTGAATCAATTACAGGCAGCCGGTCTCCCCGCTGCAACGAAAATAGGTTCGCTATATAGCGAACCTGCTTCGTTAACATTGCATCGTTATCGTAGTATAATAGAATTTATTCTTAGGCTCTGGGAGGTCACATGAAAAAATCTAAAGTTGTGGTCATTGGTCTTGCTGGCATTATTGTTGTAATTATAGCCGTTGTAGCGGCATTAGGTAACTTGCTAAGCAAGGTTTAACCGCATTTCAGTTCCCTACTAACCCGCCTGTTACATATTAATTAAGAATCCGATCGAATAGATGGCAGACAACTGACGCGAGTAAAGAATAATCGAATTCTTTACTTTCCTCATTATCTAAATGGCGAGAGGTATGTAAACATAAGAAAAACCCTTGCGCCGCAAGGGTTTAAATGTTAGGTTATGGTGCGGTAGAGAGGACTCGAACCTCCACGGGCGTACGCCCACTACCCCCTCAAGATAGCGTGTCTGCCATTCCACCACTACCGCACGTATAGGGGAAAACCTTTTAAAGAAAATGGTGAGCCATGAAGGACTCGAACCTTCGACACCCTGATTAAAAGTCAGGTGCTCTACCAACTGAGCTAATGGCTCTCATGATTGTAAAACGAACTCTTGAGAGCTGCTTCACTTACATTGAGGAAAATGGTGACCCGTAGGGGATTCGAACCCCTGTTACCTCCGTGAAAGGGAGGTGTCTTAACCCCTTGACCAACGGGCCTTGATATAACCATCGTCTTTCAGACGACGTTTGTTATTGTAACATCTTTTCCGCTTCAGTACAAGCTTTTTTTTTCGATTTCTTCAATCCATTTATTGGTTTGATTCATCTTTTGCTTATTTGAGGCGTAAAAAAAAGACCAGCTGTTGAACGGCCTTTCCGTCACAATCACTTAGAAAAAATATGGCGGAGAGAGAGGGATTCGAACCCTCGCACCACTTACGCAGTCTAACCCCTTAGCAGAGGGTCCCCTTGAGCCACTTGGGTATCTCTCC
>NZ_BMHY01000002.1:614113-655048 GCF_014641555.1 Paenibacillus radicis (ex Gao et al. 2016) | reverse complement strand
TCCCCGAACAGGACTCGAACCTGTGACAACTCGATTAACAGTCGAGTGCTCTACCAACTGAGCTATCAGGGAATATGTGCTAATTTTTTAATTCGTTTGCCGTCGTGTTTCTCAGCGGCGACAAGTAATAATATATCACGGCTTCTCCACGAGGTCAAGCGTTTTTAAAAATAATTTTCCACGACATTTTCCGCAGACATAACGAGCCGGATTTAGCCTTCTTCGGCGCGGGTATTCCATGCCGCAATTGCCGCATACGAGCTTGTACCGAAACGGTGCAGGCTTGCGCTCCGCCCGCTCAGGAAGCGACTTGCAATAACGCGATCCGCCTACATGGGCAAGCAGCTGTTTGAAATCCTGATCGCGATGCTGGTAGCCTCTCTTCATAATATGAAGATGATAATGGCATAGCTCATGCTTAATAATTTTTTCCGTTTCCTCTTGCCCGAAGTTTTCGAGCTGATGCGGACTGATTTCTATATTATGCGATTTAGTAAAATAACGTCCGCCAGTTGCCTTCAGCCTGCGGTTGAACGTGGCCTTGTGCTTAAAGGGCCTGCCGAAACTTTCCAGCGACACCCGCTCCACCCAAAGCTGCAGCGTTTGATCATTCATTAATAATGTCATCGTATTCTCCCCCACTACTTGAATTTTAAAGCGTTCATACGCTACACTTCAAGTAGCAATTATTTCGATCGGCGATTTGCCGCGCGAATACGCGCCATGGATCGAACCGAGGGGAGCTTATTTTCAGATGCCAACTATGCGCTATGTAATCATGAAGGACAAGGAAAGCCTGTTTTTCGTAGAAATGCCGGAAACTCACGCTTATCAATTAAGCGCGCTAAACCTGCGCCTTCATAAAGAGATCGATAAACTTACCGCTGACCGCATTCCGCAGCTGCCTTACGCTGTCGCAGAATGCGATAATGTCGAGCTTCACGATGACTCGCTAGCGATTATCTCCGGTCTGGACTACATTAACCAACTGGAGCGTGACTTCGCCAGTGTGAAGGAATCCGCCTATCCGCTGATCGCCTTACTGACTGAAATCCGGGCGCTTCAAGCCCAGCTTGAGCAATGGTATGAAGATGAAGAGCTGATCTAGGACCTGCACGGATATTCGCCCTCCTCCATATGGTAGTAATACATCATGTTAGGCCGGGAGGAGGACGATCCGTATGCCGCAATGGCTATGCAACCAAATGATGCGTGCCTTTCTGAAAAAAGACCGCAGACAGATCAAGCTGCTGAACGAATGCTGGTATTTCTACCGTAACAGACAAAGTCCCAAAGGTGAAGAAGACGGCTCCGAGCTGACTACGCTTCATTAATAGCGTTATAAGATACTTACAGCTTGATACACAAACAAAAAACCCGCTGCCGGATTCGGCTAGCGGGTTTTTACCGGTTATTAGATTTTGTTCCAGAACGTTACGTCTTCGATAGGCAGACGTGCAGTCGAGCGGCCTTCAGTCGCTGCTTTGCCGATCGGAATCAGAATCGTTGGTGCGTAGCGGTCCGGAATGTTGAAGAACGCCTTCAGCTTCTCGCGGTCATAACCGCCCATTGGTACCGTGTCATACCCTTTCGATTTGGCAACCAGCATGATTTGCATCGCGACAAGACCAGCGTCGAATACCGCCACTTCGTGCAGACGCTCCTTCGGAATCGATGTGTACAGCTTAACCGAGTTTTCGGTAAATTGCTTCGCGAATTCCTCTGTCATATAACCCGCTTCTACAGCGAGGTGATTGATTTTCTCCACATTTTTATACATTTCCAAATCGCCAAGCAAGACGATAACGGCCGAAGAGTCTACAATTTGCTGCTGATTGTTGGCGATTGGCAGCAGTTGTTTTTTAAGCTCTTGATCCGTTACAACGAGGAAACGCCACGACTGTGTATTCGAGGACGATGGCGATTTCGTTGCCAGCTTCAAAATTTCTTCAATTTCTTCTTGTGCGATTTTGAATTCCGGATCGTAGTGACGAACGGAATGGCGGCCTTCTAATACTTCTAAAAATGCTTGGTTTACTTGTGCTTCTGTTTGAGTACTCATTATGGAATCCCTCCAAATTTTTATCTGTGCTACATCTTGCTCAGTTTAACGCAAAAAAATTCAACGTTTACTGTGTACAATCTCTCACAGTTTAAATCATAGTAACTGTGACGAATTTAAGCTCAGTATAAATCCCAAATTCTCTTCTGTCAATCGGGTAAAAATAACTATGTTCCCAGCGCTGGACTAGCCGTTTCTTCCTGGCTCAAGTGTTTCAATGCGCATACGCGTTCCGCTAGCTGCAGAATGGTAGTCTGCTGCAGCGTTTCAACCGTTTTACGCTCCACCTCATCGGTGATCTCAACAAAGGCTTGCTTCATTTCTTGTCCAAACTCGTGCACGCCTGTTGTATCCAGCATCCCGTTGCAAAGCGGTTCTCCGACCTTAAGCGCGAGATAGACGTCTGCAAGCGTTATTGCCTCTGGCAAACGATTTAAACGATAACCGCCGTCCCGCCCCTCTCTTGTCTCCAGCAGCCCTTCACGGGCTAGCTTCGCGAGGACACGCCGCAGCATCGTTGCCTCCGACTTCAAATACCCGGCCAGCTCATTGCTCGAACAAGCCTGCTTCTTGCGCGATAAAACGACCATAGCTTGCAGCGATAGTCCAAACCATTTGTGATTTGGCGATACGACGCATTTGGCGATTTTATCGATTTTACTTTCTGGTTGCATAAATGCACTCTCTCCTTCCCTTAAAGGATATTAGAGGGCTCTATACTCATTATAAAGGGCTTGCCTTTTGACAGGCAAGCCCAGTTGATTCCTATTTTAACTTTGCTTGCGCATCGTCAAGCCTACGCGGCCCTTTTTCAGATCGACGTTTAATACCCATACCGTCACAGTGTCACCGACAGATACGACATCCATCGGATGTTTAATAAACTTGTCACTCATTTGTGAAATGTGAACGAGTCCATCATTTTTGATACCAATGTCGATAAAAGCGCCAAAATCGATAACGTTGCGGACAGTCCCGTGCAGTTCCATCCCCGGCGTCAGATCTTCAATGTTCAGCACATCGGTATGAAAAATCGGAGCAGGCAGCTCCTCCCGCGGATCACGTCCCGGGCGGAGCAAGCTATCGATAATGTCTTTAAGCGTCGGAACGCCTACGCCAAGCGCCGGAGCAACAGCATCTGGCTGAACAGCCGTCAGCTTTTCCTTCAGCTCCTCTGTGCCGATCTGCTTCGGCTTAACGCCAAGCTCGGCAAACAGCTTATCGACGACGTCATACGATTCAGGGTGAATCGGCGTCCGGTCGAGTGGATTAGCCGCTTCCGGTATCCGCAGAAAGCCGATACACTGCTCGTACGACTTCGCGCCCAGCCGCGGCACCTTCTGCAGCTGTCCGCGCTTCGCAAACCGTCCGTTCTCCTCCCGGTACTTGACGATATTACGGGCGATCGTCGTATTGATGCCGGCTACATATGAAAGCAGCGAAGCCGACGCCGTATTCACGTCTACGCCGACATGGTTAACCGCAGATTCCACGACGCCGCCGAGACTTTCGTCCAACCGCTTCTGGCTCACATCATGCTGGTATTGCCCGACGCCGATGGCCTTCGGCTCAATCTTCACAAGTTCCGCCAACGGGTCTTGCAGCCTCCGGGCAATAGATACCGCACTGCGCTCCGCAACATCCAGCTCCGGGAACTCTTCTGCAGCCAGCTTCGATGCCGAATACACGCTTGCTCCGGCTTCGCTGACGATAATATATTTCAGCTCACCGCTGCCGGCTAATCCGGCTTCTTTCCGCTTGCCAATAAGAGAAGCGATGAATTGTTCGGTTTCGCGGGACGCCGTACCGTTGCCGATGACAATCAATTCGACTTTATACTTGTCGATCAGCCCATTAATCAGCAGCTCGGCTTCTCTGACCTTGTTATTCGGAGGTGTCGGATAGGATACCGCTACCTCAAGCAGCTTGCCGGTATCGTCAATGACCGCCAGCTTGCAGCCTGTCCGGAAGGCCGGATCGACGCCAAGGACAATATTGCCGCGAACGGGCGGCTGCAGCAGCAGATTGCGCAGATTTTCCGAAAAGATCGAAATTGCATGCTCCTCTGCCTTTTCGGTCAGCTCGCCGCGCACCTCGCGCTCAATCGACGGAGCTATAAGACGCTTGTACGCATCTTCAGTAACGGCTACGAGCACTTCGCGTACGGCAGCTGCTGTATAGTTGCGCAGTATTTTCCGCTGGATATAATCGTGGATACGTTCCGCCTGAATCGCAAATGACACCCTCAATATATCCTCCCGCTCGCCCCGGTTAATAGCCAGCACGCGATGCGGAGGCAGCTTGCGAATCGGTTCTTCATAGCTGTAATACATTTCGTAAACCGATTCGACGTCTTTGTTTTTCGCTGCGGTCTGAATCAAGCCCTGATCAAACGTATGCTTACGCACCCAGGCGCGGATTACAGCCTCGTCAGCAATATTTTCGGCCAAAATGTCCATCGCGCCTTGCAGCGCGTCCTCCACGCTTGCAACGCCCTTCTCCGCATCGATATAACGCTTGGCTTCTGCAAGCGGCTCGCCCTGCTTCGGCTGCGACCAGAGCCAATCGGCTAGCGGTTCCAGGCCGCGTTCCTTGGCTACACTAGCGCGAGTCTTCCGCTTTTGCCGGTAAGGACGGTATAAATCTTCAATCTCTTGAAGCTTAACCGAAGCCTCAATCGAAGCCCGCAGCGCTTCCGTCAGCTTGCCCTGCTCGTCAATAAGCCGGATGACCTCACGCTTGCGCTCCTCCAAGTTACGCAAATATTGCAGCCGCTCTTCTATAGAGCGCAATTCATTCTCGTCCAGCTCTCCGGTCATTTCCTTCCGGTAACGGGCGATAAACGGAATCGTATTGCCTTCGTCCAGCAGCGATACCGCGGCTTTCACCTTTGATAGCGGAATGGAGAGGGAGGACGCCATCCCTTTTATAATGCGTTCATTTTCGGCTGCAATCTGCTCCGCCGTACGTACCGTTTTGCCCGAGGCTTCCTCTGTTGCGACCTCGCTATGCTTTGCCGTCGTTCCTGCCAAATGCGATGCACCGTCCCTCTTCATTCTTATATTCTCGTCCCTATGAGAGCTTATGGGCGCACATACGGATTGTTTACTTTTTCAAATCCAATCGACGTCTTCGGACCATGTCCGGAATAAACGGTGACGTCATCCGGCAGCGCATAAAGTTTCACTCGGATTGAATCAAATAAATCACGTTCCCGGCCTCCCGGCAGATCGGTCCGCCCCACTGACGAGCGGAACAGCACGTCTCCGGAAAATAAATCCTTTCCGTTCAGGAAGCTGACGCTGCCTGGCGAATGTCCCGGTGTATGCATAACCTTGAAGGTCTCGCCAATCAGCTTCAGCGTCATGCCTTCGTCCAGCGCATATTCCGCTGGCTCTGTCGTAAGCGGAGGCGTCGCGTCCGGCCACCGCGCCGAGCCGTTTTTCTTCGGATCGGTCAGCCAGTCCGCCTCCAGATCATGAATATAGACGGGACAACCCGCCGCTTCCCGAACTTCGGCGACTCCTCCCATATGGTCGAAATGGGCATGCGTCAGCAAAATCGCCTCGATGTGAACATTGGCGATCCGCTCCAGCAGCTTTTTCGGATTCATGCCGGGATCGATGATGATGCCGCGCTCTTTACCGCTCTCTTCATCTTTATTTGTAAGTAAATAACAGTTCGTCTGTAATGGTCCCAATACGAAGGATTCAATACGCATCATTAATCAGGCTCCTATCCGATTCAGAACGACTCAATAAGAGACCGCAGTTCTTTAATAATTAACGTTTGATATTCCGTTCCCTCACCGTAACGGCGCATAATTTCTTGGCGCGTCTCTGCGAGATTCGCTTGATAGTCGGCCGCTTCGCGGTCTGGGTTCGCTTGCTTGAACGCGACCATCGGCTCTTGAATATAAGTTGGACGCGGACCCCATGTACCAAGAACATTGCCTTCCGGATTAGCGAAAATAACGACTGGCACGGAGCGTCCGCCCATTGTCAAATACTGATCCATCGTGTCCAGATGCTCTTCCATAATAAGTACTTCTACTGGCAGGCTGCCAGCTTCCAGCGCCTTGAATACAACCGGAATGTTGCGTACGACATCGCCGCACCAGTCCGCCATAAGAATATGAACACGCAAGTCATCGCGTTGTTTAAGCGATTCAAAGAAAGTACGGTCTTCATCACTTGTCCAGACGAATTTGTCGGACCAGCCGAGGAAGGCCTCCTGGTTTTTAGTCATGCCATCGATAAACTGCTGCGGGCTGATGCCTTTGCTTTGTTTTTCCGCTATGCTTTTCGTCACGAGAATCCATCCTTCCTAATTTGCAAAAATTATTTCGTCTTTCAATTATACCGATTTACCGCGTGCACGCACAATCTTGAAGATGACGTACACGATCAATAGCGCTAATGCGATCAGAATCGCCGGCTGCACGTACTTGCCCGCTTCCTGGTCGATCGTCTCCCATTGATCGCCGAGCTTCATGCCCAAATAGACAAATAGAAGCGACCATGGCAGCGAAGCGGCCGCTGTCAGCCCCGTAAACAGCCAGAAAGGCATTTTGGCCATACCGGCCGGAATGGAGATGACCTGGCGCATAACGGGAACGAAACGAGCCGTAAAGACGATGCCGGAGCCATACTTGTTGAACCAGCTTTCGGCAAGGTCCACATGCTTCGGTTTTATTTTAATATACTTCCCATACTTCTCCACAATAGGACGTCCGCCAAAGCGGCCGAACGCATACAAAATCCAGTTCTGGCCAACGGCTCCAATCGTACCGAATATAACTGCCCCTATGTACGAAATGTCTCCTTTGGATACCAGATAACCGCCAAAACCCAGCACGATCTCACTCGGTATAACTTCAATTAAAAGTCCAATCAAAATACCAAAATAGCCAAGACTCTCGATCCATAACAACAGGTCATGCAGTACGCCAGAAATCCATTCCATCAATCCGTTCATCCGCCTCTCTATCGTTTGTTTCCCGCCTGTATTCTACCATATCCAAGCACAGACAGCCATCGCCTGTAAGTCATGTACAGACAAGCCCTCGCATAGACTAGCAGAAAATCGAATTAAAAGAGGTGGCTGCCGAACATGTCTAAAGTACTGTTTGTCCAAAAAAAGCATTTGAAATGGCTTGCATTCGTTGCACTGATCCTGATTCTCGCCATGGCGTTCTGGAGCTGGGACCGTTCCAAGGCAGCCAGCGGCAATTCTTCGGAGCCCCGTCCCATTGAGCTCGTAACCGTTGAATTCAAAACAACTGGAACGGACGGGAAAGAGCAGGAGGTGTATCGATGGGATCCGGGTACCATTATCGTTCAAAAAGGTGAATCTATTGAGCTGCGTATCAACGGTTTTCAAGGGAAAAGCCATCCCTTCGTTATCGAAGGACTTGGCGTAAAGGGTGAAGTGAAAAAGGGAGAAACGACCGTCGTCCGTTTTACCGCTGACCGCGAGGGCACCTATCCGATTATATGTCTGTCCCACACCGATATGCGTCACAGCGGGCCGATGGTCGGCTATATTGTCGTCGATTAGGACGGCTGTGACCTTCCCCTAGTCTATCGCATACATATGGGTAGAGAGGAGTTGGTCAATGATGAAGCCATCCGCCCAGAAGCATGCCTCCAATCTCCCAACCGCGCGAAAAATACGGCGTGCTTGCAGCAATGAGCTGTATCGCACCACCAAGCGGCTCAAGCTGTGGGTGCCAAAGGACAAAATGGAGCAAGCCGAAGCGCTGTATTATAAAAAAGTCGTGCTGAATTTAACTTGGATCGCCGAGCATGAGAGCAACCGCAAAGTGCTTTCCGATTGGTGGGACGAACAAGTTAGCGCCGAAATCGCCGAGCTATGGGAGGTCGATCCGGCCCGCCTGAGCCAGGCGTTCCGCGAAGCTTTCGGCGGAATGTAGATGAAACGTTCAGCCATGCAAGGAAAGATAGCAATAGCAACTCGAGAAAAAGGGCTGTATCCGCCATTAGGTCTGTGCTCTGCTCCAAGCAGAATAGACCTTGCGGGTACAGCCCTCTTTTTTTAGTCTAATGAGCCATTAGGTCTCTTCCTTCAGTCTGTCCACGGACACCGTGTGCGTATTGAGCGGGTCGGAACCAACTTGGACGGTTGCCATCCCATTGGCCTCGTCGACGCTTTCGATCCAGACCTGCTTCTCACCGTCGAGCTGCACGCCGATCGTTTGCTTGGACTCGTAAATTTGCTTCGCTCTCGTTGCTTCCATAATGGATCAAAACCTTCTTTCGGCATGTAAGGTGGTATTTGGCGCTGGGTAAGGAATTATTCTTCTACAGCTACGCTATCGGGAGCCTTGCGCTCCAAGTCCATCGTATCGGTCGTCGTCTCTTCAATCAGCCCGTTATGCATCGTTACCTGACCTCCGCCGAGTCCCTCGTTCACCATTCGGTCGATATCCATGAAGTAATCGTTGCGGCCTTCATGGCAACCATCGCCTGTACATTCCTCGGCTGCTTTTTTCTCGTCTGCCATTCGCTTGCCTCCTCCCATCCTGGTGTACTCCAGCAAAATATGCCCGTTCTGACTGGATTCCATGCATTCCGGCAACAATAATAACAACCAAAATGGAGAGGATGAATCGTATGCATACCGTATGGAAGGGCGCAATCAGCTTCGGTCTCGTGCATGTACCGGTTAAAATGTTCTCGGCTACGGAAGACAAAGATATTTCGCTGCGAATGCTTCATAAAACCTGCGGCGGTCCCATCAGCTATGTTCGGCGCTGCAACAATTGCGACGTCGAGACAGACTGGGATGATATCGTGAAGGGCTACGAATATGATAAGGGCCGCTATGTCCTGTTCGAAAAAGAAGAACTGGACCAGCTTGCCGGGGAAAAGTCCCGCACAATTCAAATTTTGGATTTCGTTGCGCTGGAGGAAATCGATCCGATTTATTTTCAAAAGACATATTACTTATCCCCTGATCAGGCAGGCGGCAACGCTTATCACCTGCTGCTGAAGGCAATGTCAGACTCCGGCCGCATCGGCATAGCCAAAGTATCTATCCGCTCCAAAAGCAGCCTCGCTGCTATTCGCGTTATTGATAATTGCTTGGCAATGGAGACAATCTATTACCCCGATGAGATTCGTGCGATATCTCAGGTACCTGGGCTGCCAGACGCTGTTCAAGTGAACGACAAAGAGCTGACGATGGCCAAGCTGTTGATCGAACAGCTGTCTACCCCGTTTGAGCCGGAAAAGTACAGCGACGATTATCGTGTCAATATGACCAATCTGATCAACAGCAAGATCGCAGGCGAAGAAATTCGCATCGCTCCGCAGCAGGAGCAAACGAATGTGATCGATTTGATGGCAGCGCTGCAAGCGAGCTTGGAGGCAGCCAAGCTGCCGCCTAAAGGTGCCGCAGGATTGGACACGGGAGCAGGCGTTAAACCTGCTGCGTCGACGGGAGCAGAGACTGCAGAAGCCGATGGTGGGACGGGAAGTGGAGAAACTGGCGAAGCTCAGCTTCCTAAACCGCGCAAGCCTAGAGCATCGTCCAAAACGAAGAAAGAAACTGTCTCCTGATGATTGCCGCTAATGCAATTTCTATAAGCGAGCCGATGATCCCCGTCAGCACAGACAAGCTGCCACAGGAACCGGGGTGGGTCTATCAATTGAAATGGGACGGCGTTCGAATGATCGCCTTGCTGGACGGCAACGGGGACATCCAGCTGTACTCGCGGAAGCTGCTTCGTAAGGAAGCCGTCTACCCGGAAATTGTTCGTGCGCTCACCATGCTTACGAAAGAGCTTGGCTCCTGCGTGCTCGACGGTGAGGTCGTCTATTGGGACGGCCTTCGGCCTAATTTTCAAAAGGTGCTGCAGCGAGAACGGATTGGCGGCGTTACGTCTAACGAAAACAACAAAGGTGAAGGACGAATTTTATACGTCGTGTTTGATCTGCTTCAGGACGGACAAGAGGATCTGCGCCCTCTTCCGTTCCATGAGCGTCATAAACGGCTTGCAGCCAAGCTTGGTTCAATTCGCTCCGAGCGGATCATGACGACGGATCTTTTCTCTGATGCAGAAGCCTTATGGAAATGGGTTGTCGAGCACCGATGGGAAGGCGTCGTCAGCAAGCGGGCGGATAGTCCCTACCGTGAAGGCAAAAAGCATCACGATTGGCTGAAGAAAAAAACGGCGCTGCTTCTTGATGTCGGGATCGTTGGAGTGAAGCGCCGCGAAGGCCGCGCCGCCAGTCTCGTCATGGCCGATCCGGATAGCGGCTGCTTCTTCGGCAGCGTCTCACTTGGGCTCGATGATGAAATGAGGAGGATGATCGGTGAAATGCTCCAGCTGCGCAGCGAGAGTCCCCCTTCCTGGCCGATGCCGTTTGACAGCTTGCCTGCGGAGCTGAAGGGCGAAGAGGTTATTTGGCTTCCCGCTCCTATGCCTTGCCGTGTAACGGGGCTGGAGATCACTTCAGCGGGTTTGCTGCGGCATCCCAAGCTCGTCTCCTTCGGGCGCCCGGGGGCTCCCTTATGAATGAGCCCCGCACAACTTCGAGCCAATGGAAAAAGGCAAAGCCAGCCTTGCTCCAGATTGAAGGCGAGCAAATTACGGTAACTAACCCGGACAAGCCTTTGTGGCCGGAGGATGGGATAACGAAGCTCCAATATATGGAGAAGCTCGCATTTCTGTCCCCTTTTCTAATCAAGCATTGCCGGAACCGCTATTTGACGACCATTCGCTTCCCTCACGGCATAGGCGATAAATCGTTTTATCAAAAAAATTGTCCCGTGCCTAAACCAGATTTCGTACAGGTCGCCGAGAGCAACGGCATCTCCTACGTCCGGCTCGATTCGCTGCCTACGCTGCTCTGGCTCGGCAACTTGGCTTGTCTGGAATTCCATGCATCCTTCGATCTTATCGGCGATACCGAGTATGCCCCGGAATGGGTGCTCGATCTCGATCCCACCTTGAAGGAAGAGCCTCGCATAATGGAAGCAGCCGGAATCGTCGGAAAGCTGCTGCAGTCGCTTGGCATTCAGTCTGTGCCGAAGACATCCGGAGCTACTGGCCTGCAAATTATTGTCCCGCTGGCTGAACCCCGTCCATTCGAGGAATTAAGGCAGCTTGGACAATTTATAGGCGATTTTCTATCCCGTGCTCATCCGGCGCTGTTTACGGTAGAACGGTTGACGAAAAATCGCGGCGACCTGATCTATGTCGATTACTTGCAGCATTTCGCAGGCAAAACGATTGCCGCTCCCTATACCCCGCGAGCAAGAATTGGCGCCCCCGTCTCCACGCCTCTAACTTGGGACGAAGTGCATAGCGGCCGTTACCGCCCTCGCGATTTCAACCTGCTTAATATAACAGAACGGCTGCAATCGTACGGTGATTTAATGGATAGCGTGCCCCCGCAAAAGCTCGATTCGGTGCTTCAATTTGTCGCTTCTCATCAATGAAAGGGAGCCCTTTGGAAGGCTCCCTTTCTTGTTTATAAAAACGGCGACAGCAATTGAGATATCGCTTCTTTCAGCTTTTCTGTTTTTGACCGCTGTTGGAAGCTTTCCAGTGTGATTTGCTCACTGTCGAGCAAATCCTGTGCGAAATCACGGTCAAGCCTTGCAATGACCGCTTCATCGAATAGCATTGCATTCTGCTCATAATTGCTGTGAAAGCTGCGCATGTCCATGTTCGCTGTGCCTACTGAGGCAACCATTTGATCGACTAGAAGAACCTTGGCGTGAATGAACCCTTTCTGATAACGATACACCTTTACGCCAGAACTCAATAATGGCTCTATATAAGACAGAGTTGCCCATAACACCAGCTGCGTATCGGCTACACCTGGAATAATGACACGCACGTCTATCCCGCTTTTGGCCGCGGTACAAAGCGCCGCGAGCAAACTGGCATCAGGGATGAAATATGGTGTCGTCAAATAGATTCGTGATTTAGCTGCTGAGACTGCCGCAAACATGGTCTCCAGAATAGGAGCTCCGCTTCGGTCAGGACCGCTGGAGACGATCAGTACCGCCTCTTGCGGCCCTCCTTGTTCATGGTACGGCATATATCGGCTTGGACTCAGTCTCTCCCCTGCTGCAAACGCCCAATCCTTCAAGAACAGCTCCTGCAGCCAGTAGACAGAGTCTCCCTCCAACTGCAATTGCGTATCTCGCCAGAAGCCTAGCTTTTTCTCCTTGCCTAAATATTCGTCTCCGATGTTCATTCCGCCAACGAAGCCTACGGTTCCGTCAATGACAGCAATTTTGCTATGATTGCGGTTGTTGAGAAGCCTTTTGAATATCGCTTTATAGGGAGGGAGAAAACAAAACGCCTGTACGCCCCCCGCTTTTAACTGCTTCACGTAGGAACGGCTCAGCCGATAGCTGCCCACGCCGTCGAAGAGAATGCGCACTTCGACGCCTTCGCTCGCTTTTGCCGTCAACAACCCAAGAAAACGACGGCCGATCTCGTCATCCCTTATCGTGTAATAATCGAGATGAATATGATGCTTCGCATTCGTAATCGAGGTCAATATCGTGTCAAAATTGGCCTCACCGTTCGTAAGTATCTTCGTACGGTTGCGAAGTGTAATCTGCTGACCTGGCTCCGCTGTCAGCAGCGTGTACAGCTTCGTCTCCTCGGCGAAATGAACGTTGCCTATATCGCTTGCCTGCTGCGCGCAGAGAGAGCTGTTTCGGGCTGCCAGCCAGCCTTGGGACTCATATTGCAACAGCGTCTTATCTCTGGACTTTAATGTGCGGCCAAGAAGCATTCTTACCGCGAAGCCGACATAAGGCAGCAGCAACGAGATCGTCAGCCACGCTGCCAGCTTCGCCGGACGCTTTCTTTCCATCCCTATAATGATGGCGGATTGAATGATTAAACCGAAAAAAAAGACGGCCGCTGCCGTAAGCCATCCTGTCATTTCCTGCATCACACCTTTGAACATCCTGCCGCTCGTATCAGCAAGGGAAGTGGTTCTAGTGTATCCCTGAGGAGGGTAAACCTATACTTGTCAGGCATCTTCCATAAATAAAAAAGGCCCCTTCTTCCTTGGAGGAAAGAATGGAGCCTAAAAATTATTGCTATTAGTAGAGGATGGGCGGGATGCTTCGATATGCGTCCAAATTAACTTATGCATACTGAATCTTCTTCTTAGTCCGAGAGGCAGCCGTTTATAATTTAGTCCCAGCTTATAGCCAATCAGCTTAGCTGCCGATTCTGCTATCAATCGCGGGACTAATCCCCATTTTCGTGCTGAAGCAATCCCTTTTAGTTGGGTACGAACTAAATTTGAGCCTGCCCGGCCAACGGCGCTGTATTTCGTAATCCACTCATTATGGCGCATCGATACGCCATTGTCGAAAAACCGCTTGAATTGCTGCTTAATCGTGTAATTATGCGAATGATATACAGCAGCTTCTGCAGCATAAGCAATTTGATAGCCGCCATCGAGCATACATTTCGCGGCCATAAACAGGTCTTCATTAAAAATAACTGGCGCTGGAAATCGCCCCATATCATTAAACACTTCCCGATGGATGGCAGAGCAGACATTGGAACAAAAAAAGGCTTTTAAACCTAAACGCTCAATATCGTCCTTTCGTTTCACCGTTGCCTGCAGCGGGTAATTATTTTCCCGGGCTAAACGCTCGATGAGATTAGCATCGGGATAGGCAATCTGTCTGGCATAGGCGTACGCCGTCTGCTCGTCTGCCATTAAAGGGGAGACTAACTCCTGGAGCAGCCGATCGTTAGCCGGCATGACATCCTGTGTCATAAATACAAAAATATTGCCGGACGCCTGAGATGCCGCAAAATTACGTGTGCCGCCATGGTCGAACTCCGTTCGCAAAATACGCAGCACTTTAGCGCCCGCTTTCTGTGCGAGCTCCACCGTACCGTCCGAGGATTCCGAATCGACCACGATAATTTCATGCGGCGGTAGCGATTGATTTTGCAACTGCCAGAGCAGACCTTGAAATGCTGCCCCGGCGTTTAAAGTTGGTATAATAACGGAAACTTTAGCATTTTCGGTAAACTCAGTATGCATTCTTGTTGACAAACCCTTTCACGACCGTCTTCACAATGATTTTCAAATCGAATAGAAAAGTCCAGTTCTCGATATAAAATAAATCATGAACAATACGGTCTTGAATCGATGTATCTCCGCGTAATCCATTCGTCTGCGCCCAGCCTGTAATGCCCGGACGAATCTGATGCTTAATCATATATTTCGGAATTTCTTCTTTGAATTGATTCACGAAAAAAGGACGTTCCGGCCTTGGCCCTACAACACTCATATGACCAAACAGCACATTAAAAAATTGCGGCAGCTCATCAATACTCGTCTGGCGCAAAAAGCTTCCAAATCTCGTACGCCGCGGGTCATTTTGAACTGTCCACTGCGTATCCGCCACTTTATCCGTCGATATCCGCATAGAGCGGAACTTATACATATAGAATGATTTGCGGTCCAGCCCCATCCGCTCCTGCTTGAAGAGCACAGGTCCAGGTGACGTCAGCTTAATCCCGATGTAGGCGAAAAGCATAATTGGCGACGTTACTAATATCGCGATCAATGAGAAAATGATATCGAACGTCCGCTTCAGCATTCGGTTACTCAACTCGTCTAGCGGCACATCGCGAACATTAATCAACGGAATTCCTGCAAAATTGTCGAAATATGGCCTTGCTGGCAGCAGATCGAAGTAATCCGGTATAATCAGTGTCTTCACACCTGCATGCTCGCAAATTTCGATGATTTCCGCATACTTTTTATGCGCATCCAGCGGCAGGGCAATGATGACCTCGTCGATGGGATGCCGGCTCAACTGCTCTTGAAGATCACTTAACGAGCCTAAAATCGGCTTCATATTCGCTAACTCCGAAGCATGCTCCGACTGGTAATCATCCAGAAAACCTACGACCTCATAACCAAGATCGGGATAGTTGCGGAGATTGGTATAAAAGCTTCGCCCTACCGAACCCGCACCCAATATGAGCACAAACCGTTTATTGAAGCCGCGACGCCGGAAGGCAGAAAGCGTCTTCTTCACCATAAAGCGATAAATCGTTATGACCATCACGTTCATAACAAAAAATATACCGAGAAATTCCCGGGAAATATGTACTTCCTTCGTGATGTAGAACAAGCTGAGCAGACCGAGAAAGCTGATCGTCTGGATCTGTAGGATTTTCAAAACTTCAAGCGTATAACGCTTTCGCCGCTTCGGTGCATAGAACTGGAGATAGAAACCGACTACTACGGCTGCAAATGAATAGATGGTTCCCCAGAGAAGGTAGGTGGAGAACGGCGCCCCCTGTTGATAGGGGAGCAGATTGCTATGAAATTTAAGCCAATACGCGGCTAAAAACACAATCAACGTACACAACAGATCCGATAGTACATATAATTGCGTTAATATTTTTTGATTTTGTCGAATCATAGGACCGCTTTCACTACTTTCTCTTAAATTTCGATTCTATTTGCATTGTAACAAAATTTAGGAGATAGGTGAACCCCATCTAGTACCAACGTCTATATTCTTTAACGCTTATTAGATGGTTTTAGTTGCATTTGGCCTTGTTTTACTTTCATTTGAATTAATTTTCGTTTACGAAGCATATCCGGCATGGAACGGAATATGACTGGCCAGCATCGTAATAATCCTGGTTCTTTAAGTATAATATAGCACAATTTTGCTGTCTCAACCGCTGCAAGCAAAGGAATTAACTTCAGAAGATGCCAACCGGCTTGCTCATTTTTCAAGAGCGTGAAGAAGCGATTTTGATAGGAGTGTCTGCGCACAAATAAAGGAATCGTAGACCGCCCTCCCTTTTTCCATCCCCGATGATGAACGGCCCTTGCTTCTGGAATATAGTAGGATACCCATCCCAATTGCTTGGCGCGCCAAGCCACATCTACATCTTCTTTGTATGCGAAGAAATCCTCATCAAAAAATTGACCATCTATTTGGAGATCCCGGATCATATCCATCCGATAAAATGCAGCCGCTCCCGATACCCCAAACACCTGTTGCTGCTGTGACCAGTTATGTGCAGGCTCCCCTGCCGCAAGATCATAGGCTTGTCTTGTCCGGCGCATACCGAGACCTGCGCTGTCCATAATGGACAGATCGGCCGACAGCACCAGTCTTCCTGTAGCGCTGCCGACCTGCCGATTCTCTTCCATGAAAGCGACTAAATTTGACACATAGCCAGGGTCCAGCGTCACATCTGGATTCAATACGAGAACATAATCGGAATCCGTATGACCTATCGCCTGATTCTGCCCTCCTGCGAAGCCATTATTAATTGCATTTTTCACGAGGAAGATTCGCTCATCGCCACCATAATGCTCTATAAGTGTCGCTGTACCATCTGCCGATGCGTTATCTACAATAACAATCTGCTCAATCGGATGAACCTGACTCCATACGGCATCAAGGCAAGCTTCAATATCCTCGGCGCTGTTATACGTGACAATACAAACGCTTACCGTTGCCATTCCAGCCATCACTCACAATCCTTCAAGAAATGTTGCAGCGCTTCCCTCCACGGCCTAAGCGGAGTAAATCCATTGCTGCGTATAGCACTATGGTCCATAACTGAAAAGAATGGCCTTGGAGCCGGACGCGGGAACTCCTCCGTTGTACAGGGCTCAAGATGTATCGGAGTACTACTATCTTCAAAGATTGCCTTTGCAAAGCCAAACCATGAGCAGCTTTCTGTATTCGATACATGATAAATTCCGTAATAATCCGTTTGAACAAGTTCGATAAGAAAGGCCGCAAGATCATACGTATACGTTGGAGAACCAATTTGATCTGCGACAACCTTTAAGCGATCCTTTTCTTTCCCCAGCCTCAGCATCGTCTTTACGAAGTTATTGCCGTACTTGCCGAATACCCAAGACGTCCTCACAATAAAAAAACGGTCATGAAGCGTCTGTACGGCAAATTCTCCTGCCAGCTTCGACTTTCCATATACCGTCTGCGG
Source organism: Paenibacillus radicis (ex Gao et al. 2016) (assembly GCF_014641555.1). Lineage (GTDB taxonomy): Bacteria > Bacillota > Bacilli > Paenibacillales > Paenibacillaceae > Pristimantibacillus > Pristimantibacillus radicis. The sequence goes on along the minus strand of NZ_BMHY01000002.1, from coordinate 637,973 downwards.
ATGGGTACGATCAAACTCATTGTAAGGCACCGTTGCTGTTCCATCAAACACATAATCCGTGCTAATATAGCAAAGTTTTGCTCCAATCTCTCTTGCAGCCACAGCAACATTTCGTGTTCCTGCCGAATTTACACGAAAAGCCTCATCCGGTTCGGACTCGGCTTGATCGACAGCTGTATAGGCCGCACAATGAATAACAATGTCAGGACGATGCTTTGCCAATACATCCCGGCAATGCAGCAAATTCGTAATATCCAGCTCGTTACGGCTGAAACCGATGATTTCAACCGTATTTTCTTCAAACTTACCTTCAACCAATTCACGGCCTAACTGGCCGTTTGCTCCCGTTACGACAATTTTAATTTTTGCAACTGTCATTACTTCGCCTCCAGGCGATCCTTATATTGCGTATCATAGTATTGCTGATAGGAGCCGGATGCGACCTGCTCCATCCATTCGGTATTATTCAGGTACCAGCGAATCGTTTCCTTAATTCCGCTTTCGTAAGGATACTGCGGCTGCCAGCCCAGTTCATTCCGGATTTTATCGGCATCAATCGCATAACGGCGATCATGACCAAGACGATCCTTCACATAGGTGATCAAAGTATCCGGTTTGCCCAACTCTTCAAGAATCGTTTTGACAACATGGACGTTCGTCCGTTCGTTGTTGCCGCCAACGTTGTATACTTCGCCATTCCGGCCTTTATGAAGTACCAGATCAATAGCGCTGCAATGATCTTCTACATACAGCCAGTCGCGAACGTTAAGACCGTCGCCATACACTGGAAGCGGCTTATCTTGAAGTGCATTCTGGATCATAAGCGGAATAAGCTTCTCTGGGAATTGGTAAGGTCCGTAATTGTTGGAGCAACGTGTTATATTAATCGGAAGACCAAAGGTTTCATGGTAGGCTCTAACGAGCAGATCTGCTCCCGCTTTACTTGCTGAGTAAGGGCTGTTCGGCGCAAGCGGTGTCTCTTCTGTAAAGAGACCTGTGTCGCCGAGCGTGCCGTATACCTCATCTGTCGATACTTGCACAAATTTGTTGATATTATACTGCTTAGACAGATCAAGCAGCGTTTGTGTTCCGAGAATATTCGTCTGAACAAAAATCTCCGGATGCAGAATACTGCGATCCACATGTGATTCCGCTGCAAAATTTAATACAGCATCTATATCTCCTGGAGCAAACAATGGTTCCAAAGCAGTTTTATCGGCGATATCTGCTTTCACAAAAGAATAATTAGTATGCCCCTCAATTGAACGGAGATTTTCAAGATTCCCCGCATAAGTTAGTGCATCTACGTTAATGATTTTATACTCGGGATATTTCTTGATCATATACAGTACAAAGTTGCTTCCTATAAATCCGGCACCGCCAGTAACAAGTAGTTTCACGCGTACAACTCACCCTTCATATACAAAGTTATTCTCGGCATCAGCAAGCAGCGGATGCTTGCTGTCCTTATCCGATAGGATTGGCGTCGACGTCGGCCAGTCTATAGCTAGAGCAGGATCATTCCATGCGATACCTCGATCATGCTCGGGAGAATAGTATTCGTCGACTTTGTATTGGACTTCGGTGTTTGGGGTGAGTGTGCAGAAGCCGTGAGCAAAGCCTTGAGGAACAAGCAGCTGCAGCTTGTTAGATACTGATAAATGGAACCCTTGCCATCGTCCGAATGTAGAAGAACCTCTTCTTAAATCGACAACTACATCATAAATTTCTCCTGCAGTTACTCTAACTAGTTTGGTTTGAGCTTTAGGATTCAATTGATAATGTAGTCCTCTTAATACACCTACTTCTGCAGATAAAGAATGATTATCTTGAATAAACCTATTTAACAATCCCTGTTCATGAAAATCTCTTTCATTATAGCTCTCCATGAAAAATCCTCGTTGATCTCCATGGACAGAGGGCTCAATTAACTTTACCCCGGCGAGCGCTGTGTCAATAATATTCATTGCTTATCACCACCAATTACATTTTGAACTGTCCAAATTCGTCACCATAAACAACATCTTTGGCATGTTCGTTAGCTTTACTATAGGAACTATGTGTACCCGCATCTGTCCACCAGCCCTGTAATACATCATATGTCAGTTCATTTGATGCAATATAGGCGTTATTAACATCCGTTATCTCTAACTCCCCCCTACTAGAAGGTCGTAGCGAACGGATAATATCAAACACACGGTTATCATACATATATATTCCAGTAACAGCAAAGTTACTCTTAGGTATTAGTGGCTTTTCATCAATAGATACGATTTTCGGACCAGATAATTCTGGCACACCATAACGCTGTGGGTCATCAACCTCTTGAATCAGTATCTTTGCCCCACACGTTTGCTGACTATATGATTCAACATAGCTTGTTATGCCATCAGCAAACACATTATCTCCTAGTATAACAACCATTCGGTCATTATTCACAAATTGTTCTGCCATTCCGAGCGCCTGCGCAATTCCTCCAGCCTCATCTTGAACTTTATAGGTAAAAGACATGCCAAACTCTCTGCCGCTGCCTAATAGGTTAACTACCTCACCCATATGTTCTTTGCCAGTAACGATAAGGGTATCCGTGATCCCTGATCCTTTCAATTTGGCGATAGAATGAAAGATCATCGGATACTTACCGACGGGCAACAAATGTTTATTTGTAACTTTAGTTAGAGGGAACAAGCGTGAACCTGTACCCCCGGCTAGGATGATGCCTTTCATTGGAAACCTCATTTCTTCTCAATTAGAAAACAGTTCACTTCTTCTGATTCTAAAGAAGAAAAAAATAAATAATACGAAAAAAGCTGCGTTCACCGAGAAAATTACGGGATGGTTTGTAAACGAAAGCTTCAGTGTACCAACAAATTTTTTAAAATAATCATTATTAAAAATTATTACTTCTGAAGAAACTTTCACTTTTGGATTTAAAGAAAACCAATAAGTATTCTTTTCATCTACCAAATCAAATACAACTTTCACATAATTATCTTTTAAGGAAGATAAACCTGATTCTAAATTTATAGTTTGTTTTACGTAACTGATTCCTTTGTCATTTACTGATATTGGAAACCTCTGACCTTCCCATAATATTTCCTTATTATTAATATCATACAGGTGATAGGCTAAATAAACTTGATCATTATAAAGCTCTTCTTTATTAAACTGAACCGTCAAATCAACATCAAACATTTTCGAATATTGATCTTTCTCAGAATTAACAATAATATTGACATCTTCTGAAGGGGTTGCATAAATCGTTGTAGCTTTAATAGACAATAAACACATAATAATAAACATCATAGTCATGAATTTTTTCATGTCTCCACCTTAATTAAACCATAAATTTTCTAAACACTTGATTATATTCATCTACAACAACCTTCCAATCCCTTATACCGAAATTCCCAAATAACTTTTCCTGTTTCTCGTATAATAATTGATGATTTTCAATAGCCCATACAATTTTTTGAGCAATAGAATACGGATTATATGGATCAAACAACATTAAATCTTTGAGCTCTAAACTATCAATTTCAGTATTCACTACAGGAATATTACTCATAATTGAAGGAGTTCCAACAGAATAAGCTTCAGAAAATGTAAAGGGAAATCCACCTTCAAAGAGAGTTGGGTTTACTGCGCATTTAGCTAATTTATTGAATGCTGATAATACTTCTGAGGATAGACCATACATCATAAAAACATCATTCCGCATATGATTTTCGTCTATATAGCTTTGAATCTGATTTACTCCAGAAATATCACCAGTTACAATAAGCTTAACATTCCCATATAATTTTCGATTGATGATATTAACAGCTTTAATAAGATTAAAAATATTTTTGTGTGGTCTACATTGAGACGAGAAAATAATGAAATCCATATTTTCTATATTACAATTATATAGTACATGATTAGGCTGATAATTACTGTGAATATATTTTTCAACAATCTGACGAGCATTTTGTGAACCTGAATAATATTTCTCTAATGATTTTTTCAATTTCAGATGTTCACTCATGTCTACATTGGCATGTTTAATCACCGTTATTTTGTGTTCATCAACCCCGCATTTTTCTATGAGATGCTGTTTTTTCACAAATTCACTGTAACTAATTAGATGATCCGCAGAATCAACACTTTGCCGGATTCTACTATGTATTTCGGATACGCCACTAAATTGAGTGGGGAAATCATAAAACACAATATCCGGTGCAGCTAATATCTTTTTGCATTTTAATCGTTTAATTTGCGGCCAAATCATTGAAGGTATAAAGGTTGCTTTAATATCCTGTCTATTATTAATTATATCAACTAGTCTATTGAGTTCATTATCAATAACAATTTGATATATTTTATGTTGCCCGTTTTTCGAAATGAATTTCACTCTTTTTAATATTGAAGACTTAACCAATAATTTAATGAAGGTCTGATTGGATACTCTCTTTATAATTTTAAGTGTTTTAATTAACAAATATAAAACAGTACAAAATATTATAAAAGGAGCTAGAATTAAACCAGATATTAAATATAGAAAAGATTTTAAAAATAACCATATCCCAAAAGGTGTACTAAAATAATCCGAAGTTCGCTCTTCGATAATTTTGTAAACTTTAGATCTCATTTTCTCTAGTCTTAACATTATCCATGATTTTTTTCTGCTTTGTTTTTTTCTATTTTCCATCCAACTCTTAAACTTTACACCGAGAGGTACTTTTCTTGTAGATAGAATTTCAAATTTATCTTTTGAAATCTTATTATCATCCAATAAACTTTCTATAGAATCATTTAGCCAAGCGGGACTAACAAGAACAACAGAATCACTTTCATTTACTTTTTCTTTCAAAATAAACGCTAACAATCTACCGATTCCTTCATTTGTTAATTTAACTCCTGGCTGAAAACCAAGGAAAATCGCTAGCTTACTCATAGTATTTTCTCCCAAAAATTTGATAATTCGTTCGCGTTAGGTTCAGTTAAACCTTCAGCCTCGATTGCATATATTATAAGCTTCACTGGCTCTGAAATAGCATTAAATAAATCGTTTTCTTTTTCAAAGAATTTTTTATATTCAATAGTATATCCGATCTCTTCATACTTTCTATTGAATAGATATTCATTTAATATAATATGTTTTTTAAAATACATTGCTTTTGCTAATTTAAACCCTATATTTTTTATATAACGCGGTATTATTATCTTTTTTGAGTGCGAATATAGTAAATTATATTCATTCACACCTAATTCTTTATGTAGAGTTACTTTATCTTTAATGTATTTTGATTTATGAACAATATTAACTAGTTCATTCCACAAGTCTCCATGTTCATCTTCATTATACTCATTAATATTAATTGCTACTTTGTAATTCCCAACATATAGACTATAATAGTCATTTATACTTTGAATAATTTTCTTAATAAAGTTAGGATTACTTGCATCTAATTCTAAAACAATATGATCCTCCACCAATAATAAATTGTTATTTAAAACAGGCGTTGAATATAGAAAAGGAATAATAAAAATACTTTCTTCCCTTAAACCCAAATGCTTTATCAAGTCATTTTTTGTTTGCTCTGAATATGTTATTATAAATGAAGCGTTTTTAAAATTAGATATACGATTAGCTGAGATTTCTTGATGATAGCGGTCACCTAAACTTTCAACATAAAGTCCAAAAGGCTTGATTGGAGCAATTGGTTTATCTATTTTATCTTCATTTAGAAAGAGCCAATAGTCACTCTCGACATAATTTTGTGCATGATCACTAGGAAACAAATACTCACCGTACCACATTAACTCTTGTTTGAACATTAGCTCCAAAGATCCAGCAATGTCCTTTTTTGAACTTGATACAAAATTATATTCTCTTACTGCTACACCATTTTCTATTAGATTTTTATATTCATTTTCCAAATCATATTGGTTTGCAATTACATTATAATTAATACTATGTGATATATTAACTTTCTTAAGACCATTACTTAAAGCATTCATCAAGTAAATATAATCATTTTTATGAAAGTGTGAAATAGTATCCGCATTAAATACTGCTATCGACATTCCTTTTTTAACGCCATTAGTAGATCCTTCCACCACCATTGGAAGAAAGTTTTCTTTCCACTGTTGAAGATTATACTCATATGAAAAACTATGTAGAATTTGCTCTTGATCTTCTCTTATATCATTAATTAACTTTATATCACCCTCAAATATCCTTTGTATCTTACTTCTCGCCTCAGCAATACTTTTACAACATCCGCTTTGTCTTTTACCTTTTGCAATAATACTTAGAAGCCCACCATCCATATAAACAACTGGCATACCGCTTATCATTGCCTCTAATGGGTGATAGTGTAAGTGGCGAGGGTGTGTAGAGTGGTAGTACATAACCTTGCATTTTTTATAATATTCATTCAATTCTTCTCTTTCTAAAAAGCCCAAAACTTTATCATCATCCACAGGTTCTGGCTGATTTCCTGCAATAACATAATCAAAATTTTTAAAATCTTTTTTAAAACTATTATATATTTTTTTGGATTCAGGAATGTAATTGATTCTTGTACAAAAAAACATTATTTTATTCAGATCGCCTACCCACTGATCCTTTATATCATAAAACTCAGAAGGTAATCCTAATGGCATATAAACAGAGTTATTTTTAAGAAAATCGTTTTCTATCTCCCAAAGATTGGGGTAGCATTGTGAAAAAACAAATCTACTACCTAATTGCTTTAATTTTAACTTATCACTTTCCCCAAGAAAGTAATCAATTAGGTCTGTGTAGTTAGTAAAATTAGATGGACCTACACCAAAAGCTCTAAAAAATATTTTACCTTCAAAATTATGTATTAATTGTTTGAGAATTAGAAAAGAAGTATCTGTATATGTGAATGCAATTTCAAAATGACTATTGATTATTTTTTTTATACGCAATGGCATATTCATTTTGGAGAAAAAATCATAATTATTCAATAAATCTAAATCATCTTTAGGAATCGTTAATGTATGATCATACTCGTAGGTAATTGAACCACTTGATTGAAAGATTTCTTTAAGAGCACTTTTTGGAGTGAAGATCTCAAAACCTAAATCTTTTATTAAAGGCAGCTCAAATTTACTTAAAGTATCATGGTTCAATAACCATAAAATTCTTTTCACTCTCATATAAACCCCTCAATACATAATTATATTGAATTCTGATAATATTTAATTACATCCTCTGGTTTACCATCTTTCACAATTTGTCCTTGCTTAATCATGATAACACGATTACAAACCTCTTTTATTGTGGAAAGATCATGTGATACTAATACTAGTATTTTAGCTTCACTCATCAATCCCGACATTCTTTCCTTGGCTTTAGCAGCAAAAGATGCGTCCCCTGCTCCGATAATTTCATCTAATAAAAGAATTTCTCCAGATATCGAAGTGGAAATAGCAAATGCAAGACGCACCAACATCCCTGATGAATAAGATCGTATCGGATAATCAATAAATTCACCAAGCCCTGCAAAATCAATAATTTCCTCTTCATGTTTCTTTATTGAACTCGGAGTCTCCCCTAAAAGTAGTCCTCGATACATAATATTTTCTCTACCAGTTGATTCCAAATCAAATCCTAAAGCTAAATCGAATAAAGAACGGATTTCCCCCTTAACTTTCAAAGAACCCGATTTTATCGGGTATATTCCCGCAATTGTCTTTAATAGTGTGCTTTTCCCAGCACCATTATGACCAATTATACCCAGTTTTTCACCTTCATTAACTTTCAAACTAAAATTCCGAAGCGCATGTACATTATCGAGCTTTTCTTTCTTTTTTTGTAATTTCAATAGTGAAAATATCTCTTGTTTTAAAGTTGTTGCGTTATAGATATGGGAAGGATAGTATAAATCCACTTTATCAAGATTAATATAGCATTTATCCATTATATTATTCCTCATGTCTCTTATAGATAAAAGATTACTTTATTTTGATTATTTTTATTAATCCAAGCCGCCACGAATGCAAGTATTACTATTGTTACAACAGTAAATAAATAATTATTCAATGTTGGCATCGAACCATTGAGTAATGGCTCTCTAACTAAAGCAAGTATGTGTGTTATAGGATTAAGACTGAAGAACAACTCTAAAGCCGGATTTGATGTAAACATCTCTTTCTTAAAGAATACAGGAGAAACATACCATACAGCTTGAATTACTAATGCCATCACCTGAGGATAGTCTCGATATTTTGCATTTGTAAAACCAGCAATGGTAGTAATCGCCCAAGAAAGAAAAAAATACAAAACAGTAGTCAGTGGAAGGGTTACCAGGCCAACTACTACATTTTCAGGATTCATGAAGAGCATCCATATTATTAGTGAAGTCATAGCAATTGCAAATGTAGTAGTAAAGACTAATGCAGACCTTAGTGTATATATAATAATTGGATGGTTGAACTGACGAATATATTGTTCGCCAGTCAAAATAGAATAGCCCCCTCCAATAAATGAAGAACTAATCAGTTCCCACACAATTAATCCAGATAACACATAAGGAGCATAATCAGTAAAGGACATGTTAAAAACAGTTCCGAAAACAGTTGACATTAGTAATGTAAGAAGAAGTGGGTTCATAAATGTCCATAAGATCCCTAATTTCGAACGTCTGAATTTGTTTTTCAATTCAGCTCTTGCAAGATGCAACCAAAAATATCTGGTACGGTAGACTTTAATTAAATTTTCATTCAATTGTATATACCTCCGAAGGTCTTACGATTCCAAAATTAAATATTATTGTTACAATGATAAACTAGTCTATCGCAAATATAATTAATCTCTGCATCACTTAGTACCGCATTAGTAGGTATGTTGAGCCCTCTTGCCGATATTTTATCTGCTGAAGGATACGTTGACTCCTCGAAGTAGGGAGGCATCTGATGCATTGGATAAAATAACGGTCTTGTCTCAATACCATCAACAGCAAGAAGATTCATCAATTCATCTCTACTAATCTTGATTTTATCTGATAATAGAATAGAAACCATCCAGTAGGAATGTTTTGCCCAAGGCATTTCAGGTTGTAATGTGAAAAGTTCCGAATAAGCTGAGAATTGTGCAATATATGCATTAGCCACATCTTTACGTTTACTTAAGTGCCAATCGATATTCTCCAATTGTCCTAAACCAATAGCAGCTTGCATATTTGTCATCCGATAATTATATCCAACAACATCAAACCAGTATCTTTTTTTCGGATCCATCCCTTGACCACGAAGAAGTCTCATTTTTGCAGCAAGTTCTTTATTATTCGTAGTAATCATTCCACCCTCTCCAGTGGATATGATTTTGTTGCCAAAGAAGCTAAATGTGCCTACGTCGCCTATTGATCCAACAATTTTCCCTTTGTATTCTGCGCCATGAGCTTCTGCAGCATCTTCGATTACAAACAGATTATGTTTGCGAGCAATTTCCATGATTGGATCCATATCAACTGGATGCCCATAAAGATGTACTACTATTATACCTTTAGTTTTCTCAGTTATTTTCTCTTCAATTAGACTAGGATCCATGTTCCAAGTTGATTCTTCACAATCAACTAATACCGGTGTTGCACCACAGTATTTTACTGCATTTGCAGTTGCTATATATGTAAATGTTGGAACAATAACTTCATCCCCTGGACCAATCCCATACGCCAGCAATGGCAAATGAAGAGCCACAGTCCCATTAGCACATGATAATGCTTCTTGTACTCCACAAAATTCAGCAAACTTCTCCTCAAATGCGGTTACATATTTCCCATTAGATGAAATCCATCCTGTATCGATACAATCCATAACATACTTTTTCTCATTTCCGTTCAATACCGGACCTGCTAATGAAATATGCTTCAGTGCCTTCATTTTAACCCTCATCCTTTTATATGTATTTTTTGGCCGGCACGCCAACTACGGTTACATGCGATGATATATCATTTACAACTGCAGAGCCCGCTCCAATTACTGTCCACTCACCAATCTTGACTTCAGGAATTACACTGCTGCCAACACCAATAAATGTCCCTTCCCCTACAAATACTCCACCTGCCAAAGAAACACCCGGTGCAATATGTGAGTGTGCACTTATTGTGCAATCGTGATCTATACCAGTTAAAGTATTAATAATAACGTTATCTTCGATAATTGCCGATGCGTTTACGACTGCACCAGGCATTATAACAACACCATTTCCTATTCGAGCACTTGAAGATACATAAGCAGATGGGCTTATCGCATTGATTGGAGTAAATCCTTCCTTAACTAATTTATCGAATAATTTCTTCCTTATTTTATTATCTCCAATTGCTATACTACAATATTTTATACCTTCTAGCATTAGAGAAGATAATATCGAGTCATCTCCAAGATATTGTACACCACATAGATTTTGTTGATGATTTGACTGGGAGGTAAATCCAACAATATCATATCGATTAGAACTATTAAGAATGTCAATTATTACTTTCGCGTGCCCTCCGCCGCCTATGATCACTACTTTATCCCGTTGCATATATACTCCTAATTTTAAAGTTTTGAACTGATTTCCCGCCAATAATGAAGTAAATCTTTCATTGTTTCATTGAGATCATAAACAGGGGACCAGCCAGTATCCACTTTAAGTTTAGTATTGTCACCCAGTCTAACGAAGGTATCATTTTTTCTTAATTTACTTGTATCTACTTCTATCTTTGGATTAATTAGTTCTGAGTTGGATATCAATAAGTTTAATATTTCAGAAATAGCTACTGCTTTATTGGAAGAAACGTTATATGCTTCTCCTACTTTGCCGTGCTTCATTAATAAATAATAAGCACTAACAACATCTCTCACATCTAGAAAATCTCTCTTAACATTAATGTTTCCTACACGAATTATGTTGCGGTCATTATGTTCCATTTCTGAAATCTGCTTAGCAAAATTAGAACATACATAGTTAGATGATTGATTAGGCCCAGTATGATTAAACGATCGGGCTCTAATTATTTTCATCCCATAGGTTCTTACATATTGTTCACTTATAATATCTGCACAAGCTTTGGCCCCTGCATAAGGATTATTGGGATGTAGTAAATCCTCTTCCTTAACTGGAATACTCTTTCCATCTCCATACACTGCAGCCGATCCAACATATAAAATCTTAGCGTCGATTTTCAACTTTCTCAAAGCTTCATACAATATCATTGTTCCATTAACTATAGTATTGTAAGTCTCCGATGGGTTGTTATAGGAAAAAGGAATGAATGCAGAGCCTGCCAGGTGATAAATCTCATCAGGTCTTACATCATCTATCACCTGTTCAACTTTTAAGGAGTCTGTAATATCACAAGAATAAAAAGTAATACTCTTATTATGCGGCTGAGTCCTTGACAACCCGAAGACCTCGTAATTATTCGCTAGCAACTTTTCGCACAAAAAGGTTCCAACAAAACCGCTTACTCCAGTTATAAGGGCTCTCATTTAAGACTCACTTTCTCTAAGCTCTGCTTCCTACAGACATTATATTATTACTCTGCTGTTTTACTTTCTTCATATCTTCATCAACCATTAACTGCACTAGTTCTTTAAAGGTTGTCTTTTGTGGATTCCAACCTAATGTACTAATAGCTTTGGCAGGATCGCCAAGCAATAAATCCACTTCTGCAGCTCTAAAGAATTTCGGATCTGTAACAACATAATTTTTATAATCTAGACCTACATGTCCAAAGGCTATCTCACAGAACTCTCTTACCGAATGCATTTCGCCTGTTGCAATTACATAATCATCCGGTTTCTCTTGTTGAAGCATCAACCACATACATTCAACATAATCCTTCGCAAAACCCCAATCTCTTAATGCATCCAGATTACCTAATCTGAGTTCATTTTGCAGCCCAAGCTTAATTCTAGCTACCGCATTTGTGATTTTTCTTGTTACAAATTCTATCCCCCTGCGAGGCGATTCGTGGTTAAATAGTATGCCTGAACAAGCAAACATATTAAAACTTTCACGATAGTTCACTGTCATCCAATGACCATATACTTTAGCTACTCCATAAGGACTTCTTGGATAAAACGGAGTTGTTTCAACTTGCGGAGTCTCAACAACTTTTCCAAACATCTCACTGCTTGACGCTTGATAAAAGCGAGCATCCGGTTTTACAATTCGTACTGCTTCTAACATATTCGCAACGCCAAGTGCAGTTACTTGTCCAGTAAGTATTGGTTGATCCCATGAAGTTCCTACAAATGACTGAGCAGCCAAATTATAAACTTCATCTGGATTTGAAATTTTCAATGCGTTAATCAAAGAACTTAAATCAAGCAGATCGCCTTCAATGAATTCAATCTCATTTTCTATATGCTGAATATTTTCCATAATAGGTACACTCGTTCTTCTCCGTAAAGCATAAACCTTATATCCCTTTTCAAGTAGTAAATCCGCCAAGTAAGAACCATCTTGTCCTGTAATTCCTGTAATCAATGCGCTTTTAATCATTTTGTATATCTCCTTAAGAAAAAATATTTTATAGTTATGCGATCTTCTATAGGTATTGTTCCAACTTCTGAAGCTTAAGTTCTTTTATCAAAGACTTAATTTCCTGCGCCTTTTCTTTTTTACAAATCAAAGTCACATCATCTGTCTCTACGATAATAAGATCTTCAACACCTAATGTCGCGATTAACTTTCCATTACTCTCAATAATACAACGTTTAGTGTCAATGTTTAATGTATTTCCTCTTATTACATTTCCGTTTTCATCAAGATCATCGATTCGTTCCAATGCAGTCCAACTGCCTACATCATCCCAACCAAGAGTACATGGAATCACATAAATGTCACTTGCCTTTTCCATAATACCATAATCAATTGACTGCTCTGGCATCTTGTGAAACTCTGATCTAATCACTGCATTACGATCTGATTGAGTAAACCCAATTTTCATTGTTTCTAGCAGATCATGCATTTCTGGCATCAAGTCTTGAATGTACTCCCTAAGGACTGATGTTCGCCATACAAAAATACCACTATTCCAAAAATAATTACCTGCTTCTACATAAGCAGTCGCAATCTCATAGTTCGGCTTTTCAACAAATTTATTTACTCTATTTATTGTTAAATTATTCATCTGAGCCGAGAGACCTGCACTTTCAATATAGCCATAGCCAGTTTCCGGGTGGGTAGGGGTGATTCCAAGCGTTACTAGATTCTTACCCTGCCTACTAACCTCAACGGCTGTTTGAAGAATATTAATAAATTCCTCTTCATCTTTAATAATATGATCTGATGGCAATACAATCATTGAACTATCAGGGTATTGTTCTTCTATAATAATAGAAGCTAGTCCAACACATGGGGCTGTATTACGTCCAACAGGCTCTATAATAATATTATTCGAGGGTAAAGTTGGAACCTGTGCTCTAATTAATTCAGCGTATAGCTCGTTTGTTATTACAAACACTTGTTCAATAGGAATAAACAGTTCTAGCCGATCTATGCATTGCTGGATCATAGATTTACTACCAGATATGTTTAAAAACTGTTTTGGCAGGTTTGTACGACTTTTCGGCCAAAACCTTTCGCCTTTTCCCCCTGCCATAATTACACAAGTTGTCGTCATGTCATCCCCCAAACTTCCATTTATGAATATAATTCATTCTCTTCCGAATCAAATTCCCTATAGCTGATGGTGAATGCATCTCTTTGATATAGGCTTGACCCTGGGAAGCAATTGAACTGCGATAATCTTCGTCATTAACTAGTTTTCTCATATATTCACTCGCATGCTGTGCACTAGGATCAGCCCAGTATTGATAAGATTTATATGGTCCAAAATCATTTTCAAGAGGAACTAACTTATAATCAACCAAACATGCGTTTTTCTCATTCATAAAATCTGTATTAGAAGACCAATTCGTCCCAATTACTGGTATTCCAAGGTACATAGCTTCAGCAAATCCAAGACCAAACCCTTCACTTCTATGCAAAGATATAAAACAATCTATGACATTTATTAAAGAGTTCATATCACTTCGGCTCAATGTTTCTTCTATTATATATATGTTTTCATATTCAGAAATTAATTCAAATAGTTTGTTTGACTCTTGCTGATTAGACTTAGATCCATTAACTTTTATAACCAATCCAACACACATGTCATTAGGCTCAAAAGCAAGTTTAAAAGCTTCTATAGAAGCTTTAGGGTTTTTTCGCTCCTGCAGGCTGTTAACATCATATAGAGTTAGAAACAAAAAGGATTTGTCCGGTAACTTATAGTAACTTCTATCACGGTAATCAGAAATTTTAACTTCTATAGAATGTGGTATTTTTATTACTGGAATTGGGCTCTTCATTGCAATTGCATCCCCAACAAATGTTGATGGTACCCATATCTCATCTAAGTAATTAAAACTATCCAGCCACTCATCTGGAAAATCGGGTAATTCCCAATGCCAATATCCAATATTATATCTTTCATCAAACAATATATTTCCATATTTCACATTAACTTCAGGGATTTGCTCCGCATTAATATGAAACACGTTAATATTATAAATGGGATGAGTAATTTCTTTATGTACCCAGCTTAAATCGGATTTTCTTGAACTGTTCATACCTGAAAAGTTAAGAATTCCAAATGGTATGTCTGCCGCATTCAGACTATTTGCAGCTAATCTGCAGGATTCCCCAACCCCCATCTCAGCTCTTGAATAACCGAGTAAGTTGATTCCTTCAATTTGATTGTTAATTAACTTTCTTCTATCCTTTGAAGGGGGATTTATCATATTCAACAACTTTTTCTTACCATAATGTCTTATAGATGCAGGAACTATACTCACAATTATAGGCTTTAGTGCACCCGCTACTTCAAATATAAATCGAGTTAATATTCTCTTTATTACAAACACCACCGAAAAAAAATTCACAAGCAGAAAGATGCTTTGCGTTGAATATATTGTCGTAAATGGGAAAGTGAAGAAAGAGCCTGTCGAAATAATTATACGATATGTCGGTACTTACGTCGAGGAAAAGAGATAAACTAAACAATCCACCCATTTTAACACTTAAAGTAATGAAGAAGCATGTAATTTCTTGTATAATTACACCAATTAATATTTAGCCTATAAATTTCACCTCCCCCTTGTTTCCGTATAGTAATCTATTTCCTCATTTGTTAAAATACACAGAGGAGTAGAATCAATAGGAGTAAGGAGTTCATACATGAGCGCACGTAAAAAAGAAATGCGCAGTACGATTGTTGCTGCGGAATCACCGCTATTACACTGGATTCTTACAATCGGATTAGCACTATTTATCATTATTTTCCCTTACAACAAAGCACTATTCAACGGTTACGAGTACAGCTTTGAATCCGCAATTTACAGTGCAGCTATTTACGGTTTTGTACTACTCGCCGCTACTGCTATTTATGTTTACAGAGTTGGCTGGAAGCTCAATAATCATCGCAGTATTTTGTCGATTCTCGTCTTGTTGCTTCCTGTCGTTTATTGGCTCTCATCCATGCAGGCTGTTTCCAGCTACTATGCTGGCTTTATGGTAAAAGTCATGTTTCTAATGGCAGCATTATTTCTAACAGCAATTTATGCAGGGGAGCGGCTGCCTGCCCGAAAGATCGTTGAATATGCTACCATGCTTACTTGCTACATAGTCGTATTTTACGGTTTGCTTATCTTATTTGGTCAGGAGTATTTCCGGGACGGAATGTGGCTGGCACATGATGGCTATCGTCTGGCATCTGTCTTCCAATATTCCAACACGTACGCAGGTTTCCTTAGTGCAATTCTGCTAGCAGCTGTTTATTACGCGGCAACCTGTACCCGCTGGTATATGCGTCTGGCGAATGCAATCATGCTCGTTCCTATTTTCATATCATTCCTGTTAACCTATTCTCGCGGCGCAATCGTTATTATACCCGTCGTAATTCTTATTATCGTTCCGTTTCTGCGGTTCGCTCAACAAATCGCTTATATTGTGTACGCAGGGCTCACAGCTCTGTTATCAGTTGTCATACTGGGCAAGTTGACTGCTAACACCGATGCAATTGCAGCCATTGTTCAGCCTACTGAGACGAAAGCTCCAAGTCCGATCTCTATGTTTGACTCACTGCCCTTTCAAAGCTGGTTGCTGTTAGGGGTTGCAGCACTTGTAAATGCTGGACTTATACTGCTCATCCACAAAAAACTCTATCCTTGGCTGGAAACGAAAACGAAAAAGCTAGCTGAACGCAAATGGTCATTCGCTGCTGTTCCTGCAACAATTATTGTAATTGGATCTCTTGCAGTCGTTATCTTGCTCACAAGCAGCGGCGTAAGAGACTTGCTGCCCGACAAGATCGCAGCCCGCTTCGAAACCATTAATCTTCAGCAGCATAGCGTGTTGGAGCGCTGGACATTTTACGAGGATGGCGTAAAAGTCTCGAAAGATTATCCAATTCTTGGCGCCGGCGGCGGTGGCTGGCAGGCGCTTTATGAGCAATATCAGCATAACCCGTACTGGAGCCGTCAGGCACATAGCTACTTTATTCAGACGCTCGTTGAGGTCGGTTGGTTAGGCTTATTGTTATTAATCGGTCTATTGTCCTATATTTACTGGCTCTACATCCGTTCTTATATCCGTTATCCAGAGCGCCGGGGAAGTCATTTCATCTTTTTTATCATTTCTTTGACCCTGCTCTTGCATAGCGCTATTGATTTCGATATGAGCTACATTTATTTGAGTGCTGTTGTATTTATTAGCTTAGGCAGCATGATTGCTCCATATGGAAGATTACTCTTGATTCAGCGATTGACAGAACGGAAGCCCGTTCCTTACAGCAAAATTATTTATTCATCGACTCTCGGGCTGCTGGCAGTTTTCATGCTGATTTTTGCAGCTCGTAATGTCAGCACCCTTAGCACCTTTGATCAAACGATGGACAATGCGTCTACCGGTAAGATGTCGATTGGTGATGTTCTTCCTGCCTTGAATTCAGTCATTAAAAAATCACCTAATCAATCCGCATACTCCTTAACGAAATATGAAGTACTTAAACAAGCATTTGATCAAACCCAAGATCGTAAATATTTAGAAGAAGGCATAGCAACCCTTCAAGACGCAAAGAAACACGATCCCTACAACCGCTCTATTCTGCTCATGCTGAATGATGCCTTCCAAAAGGATGGAAATCTCTCGGAACAACTCGCCATTCTCGACGAAGGCGTCTCCAAGTTCCAATGGGATATCCAGTTCTACGAAAAAGCGGTTAATGCCAATATTGGCGCGATGACTTCAGATGCAGCCAATAAAGACAAATACCGTGAGCGCGTCCTTGAACTGGAAGCCGAGGTACAGCGTAGAACTGCTCAACTGGCGACATTGCCGCCTGAACAAATGCAAGGCCGTTCCTTCAGCTTCACGCCTGAAACTGTACAAGCGATCGAAAATCTCAAATAACATTGCAATCTCCCATAAAGCGCCCCATCAGGGCGCTTTTTTACTGCCTTCTTTCGCTACTCTCATTTTTTTAATGGCATGTTTCGCTCTTTCCTAGAATAAATAGCATTAGAACGTTCTGATTTTGATTAACGGCCGGAAGGAGAACGACTATTGAATCGAGCACGGAAAGCTGGATGGTCTTTCATGCTGCTGCGCGGCGCTGACAAGACGGTCAGACAGTTCCATGTTTCAAAACGGTCGGTCGTTGCAGCTCCCGCTGTAGCCGTACTTGCTGTTTCCGGTTGCATCGGCGGGCTCCAACTGAAGTCTGCCTTCAAGATCAGCCACCTGGAAGATCAGCTCTCGCAGCAAACCTCCCAGTTCACGCAAACGGTATCCGCCAAAGATGAGGCTATCCTGAATCTGCAAAAAGAAATTGCCCTCCTATCCCAGCAGACACGGGATATGGAGACGAGGATGAATGACCTGCAGGCGCTGGAGAACAAGCTGCAGCAGTTTATTGAGAAATACGGAGCCATCACGGGATCAAGCGATTCAACCCGCAATTCAGGCTCCACAGTTCCCCGTGGTGAGGTTCAGTCGCTCTCTGCCTCCATAGGGGGCAAGACGTCGTCCATCGTCCCCTTGGCCTATTCGTCTCAGCCTTCGCCTGAATTGAAGCGAATGGCTGCACTGGCAGGCAGCACTTCTCTCGACCTTCATGCGGTAAGCGATATGGTTGATGAGATGGAGCAGACGATGGCACACTCGCTTAGGCAGTTCAAGCTGCGCCAAGCGGAGCTCGACGCTATCCCTTCCGGTTGGCCAACGAACTCGCATCAAATGACATCCGGCTTCGGCTACCGGAAGGATCCGTTTACGGGAAAGGCGACCTTTCATGCGGGAATCGACATTGCCGGCAAAACCGGAGATCCCGTTTTTAGCGCGGCAAACGGTATCGTTGAGGAAAGCGGTTATAGCAGCTCGGAGGGCAATCATGTCGTCATCGACCATGGCAACGGCTTGCGAAGCGTCTATATGCACTTAAATCAGATCGAAGCCCGTGAAGGCGATACGATTGTCCGCGGCGAAAAAATCGGACTTCTCGGCTCTACCGGCAGAAGCTCCGGTCCCCACTTGCATTTTCAAGTGATGCAGAGAGATGAGGCGGTAAACCCGTTAAACTACTTATCTCTTGTAAAGGAGGATTAAATGGCTATGTTCAAGGAAAGCAAGCGTTTTTCCGCAACCGATACGCTGATCGGCCAAGGCACGCATATGGAGGGCAAGCTAATTTGCGAAGCCAATTTGCGGGTTGAAGGTGAATACAGCGGCGATATTGAATGCGTAGGCGATGTCATCATCGGGGAAAGCGGAATTGCCCGCTCCAGCATCCAGGGGAAGGAAATTACGATTGCCGGCAAAGTATTTGGAGATATCGTGGCCAAAGGACGGCTTACAGTGACTGCAACCGGTCAAATTATCGGGAGCATTACTGCGCAATCGCTTATTATCCACGACGGAGGATTGATGAACGGCAGCTGCCATATGGAACGCGCTCACGAGAACAAAACCCGTCCTCTATCGGAGACTGAGGCTGCCGTGCCAAACCAAACAGCAACGAAAGACTCCTCCCATAAGGAAAAGGAGAAAGCAAGGCAAGCGGGGTAACCCCTACCTACCCAACCATCCATAAAAAAAGCCGTCCGAAGCTTTCCCCTATGCACAATGGGAACCTTCGGACGGCTTTATTGGGTTGTACAGGCAATTGGCTTAGGCTAACTATTTAAGCAGCTACATCGCGCTTATTGAAGACAAACCAGGTCAGCGCCACAAACACCACGTAATAGATACCCAATACCGCCAGGGAGAAACCAAGCGTCATGCCCTCCCTTAACGGCGTTCCATTCAAATACTGAACGAGGTCCAGATGAATGAACAGCAAGTAATCCACCCATGCGTAATTAAGTATCGCAAATAGCCCAACGAAGGAATTGACAATCAGAATTAGAAATAGTGATAATCCGATCGCGAGTCCCCCGCTGCGGAACACTGCGGATATCATGAAAGCCATTGTAGCCGTTACGATAAGCGAGATAAAGTGGTAGAAAAAGTATTGAATGAAATAAACGGCAGCCGTACCTTTATAAAAAGGCGCAATGGAATCGGACGCTGCGCTGTTGTCATAACCGAACAATAAAGCGTTTAGAGCAAGCAAGAACAGGTAGAGCAAAACGGTTTGCAGCAAAGCGAACAGCAAAACGGAAATATATTTGGAAAGCAGTATTTTCGAACGCGACCATGGCCGGATCAGCAGCAGTTTAATCGTACCGGTCGTAAATTCATCGGCAACGCTGCCAGCTGCAACTATCGTAGTAAATACTGTAATAAGCAAGAATCCCACTACCGATTCCCAATTAAACACCGACCACATGGATGGAAGATTAGTAGCTATTAGCCGAGTGCCGACTGAGATACAAAGGACGAGCAGCAGCATAATCCCGAGCATCACCCAGGTGCGAGCTCTACGGTATATTTTCATATTTTCATTCATGACGAGCCCTGCAAAATTAAACAATCTGTTCGCCCCCCGTCATCTCCAGAAATTGATCTTCGAGTGATTTGCTTTGTGCGCGGATACCATATACGGAAACGCCGCCTTCTACAAAAGCTGCATTCAACTTCGCAACCAGCTCACGATCAGCTTCAACGGCAATTGCTGCTGATTGTCCATCTGCTTCAGCAGGATGGCCGAGCCGGGCCATAATCGCAATCGCTTCAACCACATTGCCCACCTCGAAAATAAAACGTCTGCTCTCCGCCTGATCATCGCTTTGCTGTTTAATTGATCTGACGTCGATCAGCTTGCCGTTCTGAATAATGGCCACGCGGTCGCACATGAGCTCCATCTCAGCCAGCAAATGACTGGAGACGAATATCGAAATGCCCTCATCTTTGGCCAATTGCCGGAGATAGTCGCGAAGCTCGCGAATACCCGCCGGGTCCAGCCCGTTCGTCGGTTCGTCGAGAATAAGCAGCTTTGGCCTATGCAGAATGGCTTGCGCCACACCAAGTCTTTGCCTCATGCCGAGCGAGTATGTTCGCACCTTGTCGTGAATGCGCGCACCCAATCCGACAAGCTTAACGACTTCCTCAATTCTTTCATCGGAGATATCCGGAATCATACGTGCGAAGTGAATAAGGTTTTGATAACCGGACAAATACTTATACATTTCCGGGTTTTCCACGATCGCGCCTACATTGCGGATAGCCTTCTGATATTGCTTCGTAATGCTGTATCCATCGATCTTGATCTCGCCGCCGGTCAGTGACATGAGTCCGACCATCATTCGTATTGTCGTTGTTTTGCCGGCACCGTTTGGCCCCAGAAATCCGAATACTTCCCCTGCCGGAAGGTCTAAGGATAAGTCATTAATGATCGTTTTTTTCCCGATTCGTTTCGTTACATTTTGCAGCTGTACGATTGGCTGTGAGATAAAGAAAACCTCCTCGCTATTTAAACATAATGTTCATTATAGCCAACGGTAACATCAATTGAAACCAACCAGGGTACCAAAAGCTCCGTGTTCAATACGATGTTCATGTAAAAAGCTCCCCGCAGTATAGGGAGCCCTTTCATTTTTATATTTATCTTTATTTTTATCTGTCGTAGCTTATCTCTTCCCCCCGTTTATCTTCATATAACAAGTGTGATGCCGCTCTCCTCGTCCGGTTCATCCCCCATACATGCTGTGCAGCAGCCAAGCGGTTGTACAACCCGGAAAAAACCGGTCCGAAAAATCTCCTTCGCCTGCTCAGCCGGAACCATTGTGCCGCAGCCCACGCAGTAAAAATACTCCGTTTCTTTCATTCCAATCACTCGCTCTCCTAATAGATGCTACAGCTTGGTTTGCGCATCGCCGCCGCTCATCTGATTTTTCAGCAAATTATGGATTCGTTCTTTCTCGCCGTTGCCGACGATGTAATACCAGACACGATTGATCGTTGATCCGCTGCCGCTAATTTCAACGGTATCCACCTGCTCCAAATCCGAACGATAGTCGGTTATGAATGTTTTCATCTCATCGAATGAAATATTCGTCTTCACGCTGCTGCCCAGCTGATCGAGTATTTTCTCAATCTGCTTGATACTGTTGAAGGTCAGCGCGCGCTTCAGCACCTGCTTCAAAATCTCCCGTTGCCTCGTATTCCGGCCAAAATCACCCCGAGGGTCCTCGTACCGCATTCTGGAATAGAGCAGCGCTTCTTCGCCATCAAGCTTTAGTGCTCCTTTATCAAATTGATGCCCCTCATAAAAGAAAGCAAACGGATTATCGATCTGTACCCCGCCGATTACATCAATTAGCTTAGCGAAGCCCTCCATATTCACTCGAATATAATAATCGATCGGATAATCAAGAAAGTGCTCCACCGTTTGCTTTGACATCTCCGCCCCGCCAAAAGCGTATGCGTGATTGATTTTATCCGTCGTGCCATGACCGATGATTTCGGTTCTCGTATCTCGAGGGATATTGAACATGAGGATCGACTTTTTGTTAGGATTGACTGCCATTACAATTAACGTATCGGAACGTCCCTTATCGTTGCCGCGTTCATCGACGCCCATCACCAGAACAGTGAACGGATGCTTGTTCTCAATTCGTTCCTTAACGGCAGGCTCAGTTGTCTTGTTCGCTTTTACCTCAGGGTCCTTGCTTTTATATTCAATAGGCTGAATGGGCTCGTAAATTGCAGCAGCCGTTTGTTTGACATGGTGGTAGAGATACCAACTGTATCCTAAGCCACCTGCCACAACGAGTAATAGGAAAGCACCCGCCCCTATTAATGTCTTTTTCACCCAAGGCTTCATGTCGACCGGCTCCTTAGCTTTCGATACAATTGATGGATTTTTAGTTGATTGGGACTTTGACGAAGCATCTCCTGATTCAACAAACGAATCATGATAGGCTTCATCCGGTTTGGAGGATGGAACGCGACGCCATATTCAAATTGATTGTCCCGTTGCTCCCGCCATACGATATGACCACGCAACTGGAGCGAGACGCCGGATAACGTAATTTGAAAATCGACCAAATAGCCCTTGTCGACCGGAAGCTTGAGTCCGGACAAAAAACAAAGGCCCTCCTGGCTAATATTAAGCAGCAGAACATGCGCAACATTCCGGCTTAGCAGCAGCCCAAGCGGATCAAGCAGACGCATTTCAGCTTTTATGCCTTCATTTAAGCGCATTCGAAAAAAAGCCCGCTGCAGTTCGCTGTTCGTCTCCATATTCCGCTCCCTATATGAAATGAGACCAATGCAACCGCGTTTAAATAAGAAAGCATTGGTCAATCCTTTTACGAGATACATTATGTATCAGATAATACCTTTACTTTACGCTACGTTTTGTAACATGTCAACTAAAAATAAAAAAAACGCCGTTATTTGCGACGTTTCGTTGCACATTAATGCTTTTTTAACATTTACGTATTAATATAGGTGTAGCGGGAATCGGTTAATTTGGGAGGATAAAGGATGAGTATCGGAAACCGAATTGCTCAATTAAGGGATGAAAAACGTTGGACACAGGAGCAAACCGCAGCCAAGCTTGGCATATCTCGAGCAGCACTTTCTCATTATGAGAAAAACCGTAGAGAGCCAGACAGCGAGACGTTAGCAAAGTTTGCAGACCTGTATCAAGTTACGATCGATTATTTAGTCGGCAGGACGATGAATCCTCAGTCAGCCTTGAGCGACGACGTTCGTGATTTTGTTGATCATCTTGAATTATCTGATGATGAAATTTTGCAAAAGTATAACCTTAGCATAGACGGTCGAAAGCTTACCGCCGAAGAGACGAAACGATTTATTGCCTTTGTTCGCGCAGAGAGAATGATGAACTAACGGTTCATCGAAATCGGAACAATAAGTTCAGCCGGCCATTTATCCTGCGGGATTTCCAGCTGCTGAAGAATTTCTCTGATGTTCAGCTCGATGCGTTTATCATCGGTATTAACGTTTCTCTCTCCATCTATCATCATATCCGACTCCTAATCTATTATAAATAAACTACAACATCGTTATTATACCTAATGATTAGTCGGGAATATGTCGGATGGTGGTAGCGACTTTCTTCTTTTTTGATAATTTTTTGTCGAAATTAATCCTCTAGTCTTATTGAATTTGTCAATGAGTCAAGCTTTTTTTCTATACTCATTTTATATGCTTGGCCGGGTCCTAATATGACAGACCTATTGTGCCGGCGATTGAAAGTTAAATAGCGGGGCTGTGGCTGATGAGGCTGCAGCTCTTTTTTGTTGGAACTGTGGGGGCATTTGCTTGTTGCTAAAAGCATGCGAGCGCTTCGCGTTACGGTTCATTCTGTCGTTCTTGATTCCATCTTTGTTCGTCTGC
>NZ_BMHY01000002.1:598452-614083 GCF_014641555.1 Paenibacillus radicis (ex Gao et al. 2016) | reverse complement strand
GCGAACTAGATGGAGAGAACCTTCGAAAAGTCAGACTGAACTCGTTACGCTTCGCTCTCACACACCTTTTTTACTTCGCAATATGTCTCCCCCGTTTTTTTTGCGGGGTGGAAGTTTAAGAGCATGGGCTCGCTCCACTCACACACCTTTATCAGTCTCTCAAGATGCTGTTCAAGTGCATGCGAGCGCTTCGCGTCACGGTTCATTCTGCCGTTCTTGATTCCATCTTATCGTTCGCCTGTGCGAACTAGATGGAGAGAACCTTCGAAAAGTCAGACTGAACTCGTTACGCTTCGCTCTCACACACCTTTTTCAGTCTCTCAAGATGCTGTTCAAGTGCATGCGAGCGCTTCGCGTCACGGTTCATTCTGCCATTCTTGATTCCATCTTATCGTTCGCCTGTGCGAACTGGATGGATGAGAATCTTCGAAAAGTCAGACTGAACTTGCACGCTCGTTTCGCTCTCACACCTTGAAAAGCTTGTGAAGCTCCTTCCTTCAGCTCCACTAAAAAACACCTCCACAACTATCAGCAATCTACCGCTTGTAATTTCGCTAAATCAGCATGGAATTTCTCTATTTCCTAATCGAATTCAAATTTCGTTAGCTTTATGTAAGAAAGTTCACACGGGAGGAATTTGATTTCTCAATAGAGAAAAAATTGTACTTATTTGCCCAAAATCAGCTTAAATCCAACAAAAGGCTAAAATATAGAGAAAAAGTTGAACTTAATAGCGAAGTTTTATTCTTTAGTTACCAGGCAGGCGACAATAGCACCAGCAGCTAGAGGGGGATCGTCGATAGCATAATATCAAATTAGTTTGTTTACATTTTGCGTATATGCAGAGGCAACAGCTTAAACGCACCATCCAGCGTAAGAGCAACGTTGTTGAGAAAATAGTTAGTTAAACATCGGTCGATATGCAGAGGTAACAGCTTAAACGCACCATCCAACGTAAGAGCAACGTTGTTGAGAAAATAATTAGTTAAACATCGGTCGATATGCAGAGACAAGAGCTTAAACACACCATCCGATGTAAGAGTAACGTTGTTGAGAAAATAGTTAGTTAAACATCGGTCGATATGCAGAGGCAACAGCTTAAACGCACCATCCGGCGTAAGAGCAACGTTGTTGAGAAAATAGTTAGTTAAACATCGGTCGATATGCAGAGGCATCAGCTTAAACACACCATACGGCGTAAGAGCAACGTTGTTGAGAAAATAGCTAGTTAAACATCGGTCGATATGCAGAGGCAACAGCTTAAACGTACTGTTTGGCGTCTGAGCACTTTTAGCTATTAAGTACATGATTAGTCAAATGAATACGTATAGCAGCTAATTAGGCACGTTATGGGCGATAAATGATATCATGCATGCGTTTTGAAGCAACGCCATGCGCGGAATGCATACGTTTAATTAGTGTCAGCACTTGTCTTTATGTCTCCCCTGCCATAATACGATTTCAAGACTCCCCTACTATACAGCCACATACCTTCTCAGACCGCTCCACAGCCCTTCTAACGCAAAGAAGGACTGTCCTGGCACCCAGGACAGTCCTTCCACTATAAACTCATTAGCCGCCTGTACGGGCGAGCTCTTTCATACTGGCTTCGAACGCGGCGAGAAGCGCTGCGTCGTCTGCAAGGCCGGAATCTTCGGCTTTGCGGATATGCTCCAGCATTTTTTTGTAATCCTTCGGAATGACTTTGACGAATTTATTAAGCGAAGCATCCCAATCGTTCAACACACGGGAAGCAGGTCCGCTCTCCGTATATTGGACATGTCTTTCAAGCAAGCCTTTCAGCTCGGCAACGTCCGCGTCTTCTTCTACGCGCTCCAGCAGCACCATCTCGATGTTGCAGTTTTTGTAGAACTCGCCATGCTCGTCATAGACGTAGGCAATACCGCCGGACATACCGGCTGCAAAGTTCCGTCCCGTACTGCCGAGTACAACGACGCGGCCGCCTGTCATGTATTCGCAGCCATGGTCGCCCACGCCTTCCACGACGACTTTGACGCCGCTGTTGCGGACGGCAAAGCGTTCGCCGGCAATACCGCGGATGTAAGCTTCGCCATCGGTGCCGCCATAAAGCGCCGTGTTGCCGATAATAACATTGTCTTCGGCTACGAAAGTCGCCTTCGGCGATGGAGCAACGATGAGCTTGCCGCCGGAAAGGCCTTTACCCACATAGTCATTGGAGTCGCCTTCAAGCGAAAGCGTAATGCCTTTCGGCACGAATGCGCCAAAGCTTTGGCCAGCTGAACCGACAAAGTGGAACGAGATCGTATCCTCAGGCAGTCCTTTCGCACCGTAGCGGCGTGTTACTTCGCTGCCAAGCACGGTACCGACAACGCGGTTCGTGTTGCAGATCGGGAATGAGCCGCGTACACGCTCGCCGCTTTCCAGCGCCGATTGCGCCGCAGGAACGAGTTGCTGCATGTCGAGCGACAGCTCCAGGCCGTGGTTTTGCTGTTGCACGTTATGGCGTGCAGCATCTTGCGGCACTTCCGGCTGGTGAAGCAGCGGCGAAAGATCCAGACCTTTCGCTTTGTAATGGTTCAGAAGCTGCTTCGTCTCAAGAACGTCAACACGTCCAACCATCTCTTGAATCGTGCGGAAGCCCAGTTCCGCCATAATTTCACGAAGCTCTGCCGCAACGAACTTCAAGTAGTTCACGACATGGCTCGGATCGCCCATAAATTTCGCGCGCAGCTCAGGGTTTTGCGTAGCGACGCCGACCGGACAAGTATCCAATTGGCAGACACGCATCATCACACAGCCCAATACAACGAGCGGAGCCGTCGAGAAGCCGTATTCTTCGGCGCCAAGCAGCACAGCGATTGCAACATCGCGGCCGTTCATCATTTTGCCGTCCGTTTCAATAACGACGCGGTCGCGCAGGTTGTTGATCATCAGCGTTTGATGCGTTTCAGCAAGCCCCAGCTCCCACGGCAGACCCGCATGGCGGATGGAGTTCATCGGAGATGCGCCTGTACCGCCATCATAGCCGCTGACCATAATAACGTCAGCGCGTGCTTTAGCAACGCCTGCTGCAATCGTGCCTACGCCAACCTCAGATACGAGCTTCACGTTAATACGAGCGCGCGGATTCGCATTTTTCAAGTCATGGATCAGCTCAGCCAAATCCTCGATCGAATAAATATCGTGATGCGGAGGCGGCGAGATCAAGCCTACGCCAGGCGTAGAGCCGCGAACCTCAGCTACCCATGGGTAAACCTTACGGCCAGGCAGCTGTCCGCCTTCGCCAGGTTTAGCCCCTTGCGCCATTTTGATCTGAATCTCATCCGCATTAACCAAGTAGTTGCTCGTTACGCCGAAACGGCCCGATGCAACCTGCTTGATGGAGCTTCGGCGGGAATCGCCGTTTTCATCCGGAATGAAGCGCGCCGGATCTTCGCCGCCCTCACCCGTGTTGGATTTGCCGCCGATCCGGTTCATCGCAATCGCAAGACTTTCATGCGCTTCCTTGCTGATGGAACCGAAGGACATAGCGCCCGTCTTGAACCGTTTCAGAATCGACTCAACCGATTCAACTTCTTCAAGCGGCACGGATTGCAGTCCGTCCTTGAATTTCAGCAATGAACGAAGCATCGTATGCTTCTTGTCCTCGCCTTGTACAAGGGACGAGAACTTCTTGTACAGCTTGTAATCGTTGGCACGGGACGCCATTTGCAGCGTATGAATCGTTTGCGGGCTGAACAAATGCTCTTCGCCGTCTTTCCGCCATTGATACTCGCCGCCGGAATCCAGTTCTTTCTCGCCGCCCTCTTGCTCAGCGAACGCTTTGTCATGGTATTTCAGCGTTTCTTCGGCGATAACGTCAAGACCGATGCCGCCAATACGCGATGGTGTCCATGTGAAGTATTGATCGATCAGCTCTTCCTTCAAGCCAACCGCTTCGAATATTTGCGCGCCGCGGTACGATTGAACAGTGGAAATGCCCATTTTGGACAAAACCTTCGTTACGCCCTTCGTCGCTGCTTTAATGTAGTTTTTGACCGCTTTCTCATGCGAAATATTGCGCAGCAACCCTTGACGGATCATATCGTCAAGCGTCTCGAACGCGAGATACGGGTTGACCGCGCTCACGCCATAGCCGAGAAGCAGCGCGTAGTGATGCACTTCACGCGGATCGCCCGACTCAAGCAGAATCGCAACCTTCGTACGCGTGCCTTGGCGAATCAGATGGTGATGCAGCGCAGATACGGCAAGCAATGCCGGAATCGCCGCATTTTCCCGGTCAACGCCACGGTCGGACAAGATCAGAATGTTATGGCCTTTGTCGATAACGCGGTCTGCCGCCTCGCACATGAGATCAAGCGCGGAACGGAGGCCCTCTTCGCCCTCGGATGCCGTAAAGAAGATCGGCAGCGTGATGGACTTGAAGCCCTCACGGCGAACATGGCGCAGCTTCGCGAACTGCTCGTTGGACAAGATTGGCGTATCGAGCTTGATGTGGCGCGCACTTTCGGGCTCCGGCTTCAACAGGTTGCGCTCCGGTCCGATCGTCGTGCCGACAGCCGTAATAATTTCCTCACGAATCGCATCGATCGGCGGGTTCGTTACTTGAGCAAACAGCTGCTTGAAGTAGTTGTACAGGCGCTGAGGGCGCTCTGACAAAATCGCAAGCGGAGCATCGTAACCCATCGATGAGATCGGCTCTTGGCCGCTGCTCGCCATCGGCTCCAGCACTTTGCGCAAGTCTTCAAATGTATAGCCGAATGCCTGCTGGCGCTGCTGCACCGTCTCATGATCCAATTCAGGCAATTCCGGCGCGTCAGGCAGCTCTTCCAGACCAACGAGGTGCTCATCGAGCCATTCGCGGTAAGGCTGTTCGAAAGCGACCTTTGCTTTTACTTCTTCATCCGGAATGATGCGGCCCTCTTCCGTATCGATAAGGAGCATTTTGCCTGGACGCAAACGGTCTTTGTACAAAATGTTTTCCGGCGGAATGTCCACGGTGCCAGCTTCGGAGCCAAGAATAATATGATCGTCTTTCGTCACATAGTAGCGCGCAGGACGCAGTCCGTTCCGGTCAAGGTAAGCACAGATTTTTGAGCCGTCTGTAATTGCCATTGCTGCCGGTCCGTCCCATGGCTCCATCAGTGTGCTGTGGTATTCGTAGAACGCTTTTTTATCATCGTCCATGCCTTCATCATTCGACCAAGGCTCCGGAACCATCATCATCGCCACATGCGGCAGCGAGCGGCCCGACAGGAAGAGGAATTCGAGCGAGTTATCGAACATCGCTGTATCGGAGCCATCCGGGTTAATAACCGGCTTCACTTTGT
This sequence comes from Paenibacillus radicis (ex Gao et al. 2016), assembly GCF_014641555.1. Taxonomy (GTDB): domain Bacteria; phylum Bacillota; class Bacilli; order Paenibacillales; family Paenibacillaceae; genus Pristimantibacillus; species Pristimantibacillus radicis. Next base: position 608,771 of record NZ_BMHY01000002.1, on the reverse strand, counting down.
CCATATCCTCACCGAATAATTCGGTTTCGAACAGTGTCTGGCGGGCATGCATCCAGTTGACGTTGCCGCGGAGCGTATTGATCTCACCGTTGTGAATCAAATAATGGAATGGATGCGCGCGTTCCCAGCTTGGGAACGTGTTCGTGCTGAAACGGGAGTGAACAAGCGCCATAGCCGATACGACAGACTCGTCGTTCAGCTCCTGATAGAAGGAGCGAACCTGCTCCGTCGTGAGCATTCCTTTATAAACGATCTTCTTGCTCGACAAGCTAGGGAAGTAGAACATCTCTCCGCCTTCCTTGCCGGAATAACGAATAGCCAGCTCCGCGCGTTTGCGGATGACGTACAGTTTGCGTTCGAAAGCAAGAACATCCTTCAAGCTTTCGTTTTTGCCGATAAATACTTGACGCACATATGGTTTAACGGAAAGTGCCGATTCGCCGAGCTTGCCGTCGTCTGTCGGAACAGTACGCCAGCCAACTAACGATTGGCCTTCCTCTTTAATAATGTTTTCCAGGTCGCGCTCGAAGCCGTTGCGGATTTGCTCATCTTGCGGCATAAAGAGCATGCCAACTGCATATTCTCCTTCTTGCGGCAGTTGAATCTCTTGCTTCTTCAATTCCCGCGCAAAAAAGTCATGCGGAATTTGAAGCAAAATTCCCGCGCCATCCCCCGTGTTTGGTTCGCTGCCTTGACCGCCGCGATGCTCCATGTTTTCCAGAAGCGTAAGCGCTTGGCGAATGACGGTATGCGATTTTTTACCTTTGATGTTTGCTACAAATCCCATGCCGCATGCGTCTTTCTCAAATCGCGGATCATAAAGTCCTTGTTTCGGCGGTAATCCAAAAATTTTCTCTTTCATCCTGTGCTACCTCTCTTACAGAAGATTTTTGGGCAAGCATTGTGAAACCAAGCCATTTCTTCGAGCGAACGGTGCGCTATAAATGGACTCATTGACGATTGCATGGAACGGTGCAGGCGAAGCACTTCGGCGAGCCGCAAGCCGTTCTCTAATAATCCTTGTCGAAATCGCGCGAATATTCAGCCTTTCAACGTGAATCCAAACTTTTTCCTACCAAACAAAGGATATTGTTCGTATTGCATTGAAAATGTCATTATTGCGCCAATATCGACCAGGGTTGACCTTTTCCCGAGCGGTATCATGCCATTTCGGCTTGTAATTTATCTTATCATCATGCCAAAACGGAAGCAATTTAATATTTTTTATGATTGTGATAAAGTTTAGTTCGCACCTTATTGTTCGGTTATTCACCTGCTTCTTCAATTATTTTAACAAAAGGACGTGACTGTGGTGTATAGAAAATATAGGGATAAAATCATCAGGCCTGCCGTACTTTTGCTCGCTTGCGCAACGTTCGCAATTAAAGCTTGGACAGGCTTTTCCGAGACCGCCTCCGCTCAAGGCAGTGCGACAGACAAAGCGGCTCAGCAGAGCACCTATTACCGGATTGTTGCCCTTGGCGATTCAATAACTGCGGGCTACGAACACGGTTTTTCCGAACATTCGATTCCATACGGCTATGTTGAGCATCTTTTCGAGCAATCTCTCTTTCTCGGCAATCGAACGGCTTATACGAACTACGGAATTCTCGGCTTACGGACGACAGGCTTGCATGCATTCGTTCAAGCGGCTGCAGACGGGCGGAAGGTCATTCCGGATGACATTCAGAAAAGGCTTCCTGACCCAAGGGTCAAGGAAATCGTCTCCCGGACGAAGGAGCTGAATGCCTCCCTTAAGCAAGCCGACTTGATTGTTATGACAATCGGCGGCAACGACCTTTTTGATGTGCTGGCCAAGCTCCAGCAAAAAGCACCCATTGAAGAAGCAAATGCACTGCTCGAAAGCCAGCTGAATACCTACGAGCAAGAGCTCGAAGCGACGCTACGGACCATCGTGAAGCTGAATCCAAACGCAAAGATCGCTGTAGCTGATCAATATTTGCCTATTCCAGCCCCTCTGAAGGTCGGATCGTTTACCATCCCGTTGTTCCCGGAAATCCAGCGTCAGTTTTTACTGACCGGACTGGGACAGTTACACGATCGTCTGAACGGTATCGTCGCCAGATTGAATAAAGAAGGTGACCATGTTATAGCCGTAAATATGAGCGCGCCGTTTCTCGGAAACGAGATGAAGCTCACTTCCATCGCAGACGGAGACGTTCATCCAAACCGTCAAGGCTATACAGCTATCGGCCGGGCTTTCTCCAAAACAATCTGGGGAGGCTACCGCACGGTCCGGCCGCGAGCGGCGAACGTACCCGTTTCCGTTGTCATAGCGGGCAAAGAGCTGCCGGTGACGGCCACCAAACCGATCATTCGGGACGGCCGCACCTTTGTCGCCATGCGTGACGTCGCAGACGCGCTGGGCGCCAAGCTAAGCTGGAGCTCGTCCTCGCAAACTGCAACCATCGAATACAATGGACATCGCGTACAATTCGCCATCGGATCGAAATACGTTGTCGTCGACGGAGTCCGAACCGACCTCAAGAGTCCGCCAGCATTTCTGAGCGACGAGAAAGGGAGTGCGGGAAAGACTTATTTGCCGCTGGCTGCTCTATCCGATTCGCTTGGTCTTCAGGTCGTATACAGGGACCAACTGCAAACCGTATTTATCAATAAATAAACTAACTTTTCCGCAGCCGATTCGAATGTTTTTAAACACCATTATGCTAAAAACAAACCGATGCGTCCATGTACGATTTGGCGTTATATTTGCATCATTTGTCACATTGCCGCGATTTTTTGCGCATTTATCTGAAAAATCATGCAAACGAACGCCACTCCATAAAAAAAACGTCTGGAGTTAACATTCACTCCAGACGTTTTTTATAATCAGGCAGCCGTCAATTCATTGCCTCCCGCTTGCTTGCGATGAACGATAACAAAGTAAGCGAGCGTCAGCAAACTGAAGATAGCAAAGAATGTGAGGAGCACGCCCGTATTGGACCATAGTGCCGAAGCGTCGCCGCTTGAAATCACCGCTTTAAAGCCCGAAACGGTGTAGCTCATCGGCAGCCAAGCGTTAAATGCCTGCATCCAGCCAGGGATCAATTCCAGCGGGAACGTACCGGCCGAAGTCGTCAGTTGGAAAATCAGAACGACAATGGCGATAAAACGGCCCGGCTGATCGAATACAGTGACCAGGAATTGAATCAAGCTCATAAAGGTGATGCTTGTAATGAAGCTGAACAGGAAGAACTGTCCTACATTTTGAACATGAAGATCCAATCCGTACAACAATACCGCATCCACGATTACGGTCTGAATAAGGCCAACTCCAGCCATTACCAGCAGCTTGCTGACGAACCAGCTCCAGCCGCTTGCCGGTTGCACTGCCGGCTCTCTTACTGCAAATACGATCGTCAGCAGCAATGCGCCGACAAACAAGCCTAGAGAAATGAAGTACGGTGCAAAGCCGGTACCGTAGTTCGGAACACCGTCATGAATAACGGTCTCAACGTCAATCGGACTTGCAAACATATCGAACATGTCGTCACCTGCATGAAGCGTTGAAGTCTTATTTGCCGCTTCGCTCAGCTTGCTGGACAACTCGCCTGTACCATCCGTCAACTGCAGCAATCCGCTGCTAAGCTGATTCGCTCCTGTCGCGAGCTGGCTGGAGCCGTCCGCAACCGACGCTACGCCTGCCGACAATTGGTTCAACCCGCCATGCAGTTTCCCTGCGCCTGCTTGCAGTGAGCTTGATCCTGCTGCCAGCTTTTGTCCGCCGGCCGAAGCCTCTTTCAGCTTGGAGCCGAATGTGTCCATCCCAGCGTTCAGCGTATCCAGACCGCTGGACAACGAAGCGGCGCCGCCGCTCAATTGCTGCTGTCCATCCGCCGACGCTTTGGCGCCAGCAGCCAGCTTTTTGCTTTGCTCGACCATTTGCTTAAAGTTTTCATCGTCAGCCAGTCCCGGCACCGCCGATGCATACTGCTCAAGCGCATGGGACAACTGATCAACTCCTGCCGCTACTTGAGCAGATCCAGCAGCCGATTGTTTGAGGCCTTGTTCCAGCTGCTTTGCCCCTTTATCCGCCTTCACAACGCCGTCCTGCAGTTGACCGCTCGCGCCTGCCAGCTGATTTAGGCCTGAGCTAAGCGAACCAACGCCCTTGTTCAGATCTTTTGCCCCTTTTTCCAGATCGGAGCTTCCCGCAACCAATTGATTAACGCCGTTTTTAACGGATAGGGAACCATCACTAAGTTTAGCCAGATTCGCCGCTATCGTAGCAGCGCCATCCTTGGCCGTCAACGTTCCGTCGTTAATTTTCGTTGCGCCGTCACTTGCTGCGCCTAGTCCGTCTGCAAGCACCGTCACCTGCTCAAATACGGTACGTGCATATTCCTTTGTAACCTCTTTATTCAGCTGCGCCTTCATCGTTTCAATGGCTGTGTTCCCGATTTGCGCCGAGAGGAAGTTCAGGCTCTCGTTAGGCAAATAGCGGATAACAGCAGGTGCTGGTTTATCGGAGGTCAATGTCGCCGCTTGCGCGGAGAAGTTCTCCGGAATTTCGATGGCCATGTAGTAGCGGTTATCTTTCAAGCCTTGCTCCGCTGCTTCCTTATCGACGAAATCCCATTTGAACCTTGGATTATCCTTCAGCTTATTAATGAACTGCTCGCCGATCGCAAGCTGCTTGCCGTTTAGTTCGGCGCCCGCATCGGAATTAACGACCGCTACAGGCAATTCATCCATCTTGCTGTACGGATCCCAGAACGCCCCCAGAAATAATCCGCTGTAAAGCACTGGTACCATTAATATGGCGATTACCGGAATAAGCACTTTACGGTTTTTAATAATAGCAGCCAGCTCGCTGCCGAATTGACGCAACCCTTTCATTTCAGCCACTCCTTCGTATCGTAAACATCTCTCTCGTTCTTAGTGACCATTTAACTATAATAGTCATTTGGTCAATTCATTCCAAAATAATAACCGTCATCCGCCGGAGCTCCGATAAACGGTCATTCACTTTTACCATCGTCTTGCTTCATTAAGTAGTAGCTTCCGGCTCTCCGCTCAAACCATACCGGAACAATGTCGTCATATGATCGCTCACAGCTTCTCTGCTCAATGGCTCACGCGTTCTGCCCCACTCGACCGCTAACGCAATGTACGTCCGGAAAATCAGATAAGCGGTTAGTTCGGGATTGTCGCTCCGCAGTTCGCCTTGCTGGATGCCGATGCGTACCTCTTGTTCGATAAAATTCACAACCGCCCTCTCGATCTGGGCCAAGCCGTCCTGAACCGTTGGCGTCCTTACTTCCCACAGCTCCTGGTTCAGCTTGACGAACAGCTCATGCTGTTCCCTGAACTGCAATACGCCGTGGAGCGCTCTATTCAAATTATCGAAAAAAGGCTTCTTCCGGTCGATGGACGCATTGGCTATCGCCTTCATCTCTGCTGTCATCTGCTTAACGATTTCTTCAAACAACACTTCTTTCGTAGCGAAAAACGTATAAATTGTTCCTTTGCCAACGCCGCCCAGCTTCGCAACGAGCTCCATCGTCGTCGCCTTGTAGCCGAACATCGCGAATGATTTCGACGCGGCGTCAATAATTTGCTTTCTGCGGTCGATCGGCTTGCGTTCCGCTGCCATTGCATTCCCTCCTTTCTATATAACTGACCAAAATAACGTTTCGGTCATTTGTTCATGCGTTCAGTTTATCACTTGTTATAATCCATTTCAAGCTCTTTTATTAAAATTAAACTTTTTTCCGCCCACCGCTTCAGCTGGTCAAGCGATTCCGCCGCTGTTTCCGTTGCCGCAAGCAAAGATTGCTTGTAATCGGGAACCGTGCTGCTCCCATATACGGACAATGCGCGAAGCAAAACGGTCGTTTTTTCCGTATAGCTGAGAGCTCTCCGTTCATGAAACATCGGCACATCAGGATTGTAAGGCGAATGCAGATCACCCTGCTCTGGATGCTTCAGTACAGCCAATATTTTCACCAGCGCCCGCGGGCCGTTCAGCTCCATCACCTCGGCGACGTAATGTCCGGACCGTACTTCCGCCTTTACAATGTCGCCTACTGCATACGATTGTGTTTTTTTAATATCCTGCTCCATTTTGTTTCACCTATTCCTTCCAATTGTGTTAAAATACTTACAGCGATCAACAAGGCTTGGATTACATGCCTTCTTACTATATAAAGAGGCTTCCTTTGAATCAGGTCTGGAGGAACTCTTTTACTGCCTTCAGCATAAATTAAATTTCCTTAAAGAAGCAAGCTAGTCTTAAATTGTACAAGTTCCTAATAAAATAGAGAGAGGCCGCTGTAAAGCATGTTGGAATAACTTGTGTAAACCTCACTTGCGTCGTAATATGGAATTAGAAAAGTAGGTGACATTATGCGTAAGAAAAGAGTGCTCCTTCTCTCCGAGGGGTTCGGGTCGGGGCACACGCAAGCCGCATATGCGTTAGCGGTAGGCCTGCGTCAGCTGGATCACAATATACAGACCAAAGTTATTGAGCTGGGCAGTTTTCTTAATCCGATACTAGGGCCTTTAATTATTTCCGCATATCGCAAGACGGTCAGCAAACAGCCAAAGATGGTTGGACTGATGTATCGCAGCAATTATAAAAAATCGCTCAACCGCTTCGCGCAGCTTGCGCTTCACCGGATGTTCTACACCCATACTGCGCAGGTAATAACACAGCTTAAGCCGGATCTTATCGTATGCACCCATCCGGTTCCGAATGCTGTCGTCAGCCGAATTAAACGGCTTGGCCTTGATTTGAAGATATGTACGGTCATTACCGATTACGATGCCCACGGCTCTTGGGTGAACAAGGAAGTCAACAAATATTTGGTATCCACTTCCCTTGTGAAGAAAAAGCTGACGGATCGCGGCGTAGCCGCAGGCCGCATCGAGGTAACCGGTATTCCTGTCCATCCGAATTTTTGGACTACCTATGATAAGGAAGAAATCCGTAAGCAATTCGGGCTCCGTGCACTGCCTACCGTCTTGATTATGGGCGGCGGCTGGGGATTAATTGAAGACCATCTGCTCGAATATATGACGAAATGGCGGGAAACCGTTCAGCTTATTTTCTGCGTAGGCGATAACGAAAAGGTCCGCGATAAAATGCTTGCTCATCCGCTGTTCCAGCATGAGAACATTCGCGTGCTTGGCTTTACGAAGGAAATCAGCAAATTAATGGATGTCGCCGATGTGCTGGTCACCAAGCCAGGAGGCATGACTTGCACGGAGGGCATGAGCAAAGGGATTCCGATGCTGTTCTACGAGCCGATTCCAGGCCAAGAGGAAGAAAACTGCGAATACTTTATTCAGAACGGCTTTGGTGAAATGCTGGATTCCACCGCTGTCGTGGAGAAATGGTTCAATCTCATCCAGGAGCCTTATACTTCAGGCCAATACCGCAGTCAGCTTCTTACGAAACGCAATCAACAATATGATCCACAGAATTGTCCTAACGCCGTCCTGCGTCTCATGCAGTGACGGCGTTTTTATCTTCGCCCCTGCCCAAAGTTCCATCGTGGTATCGAATAGCAAAGCAGGATATAGGATATAGTTAGACCATATGAAATGCAAGGGAGCGGATCGCCATGAAGGAAAGAAGCATGGATGGCAAGACACTCATACTCCGGCTTGAAATCGACACGAAGCAAGCTCAATTCGGCAAAGCAGCTACTGCGATTGAAGCAGCAGGCGGCGACATTATCGCTATTGACGTTATCCATACTGACAAAAACTACAGCGTTCGCGACTTAACGGTAAAGACGACCGCGGCGGGAACGGCGGAAAGCTTAACCAAAGCGCTTCAATCGGTGCCCGGCGTAAGGCTTCAGCATTTATCCGACCGCACCTTTCTGCTTCATCTGGGCGGCAAAATTTCGATTCAGCCCAAGACGCCCATTCAGAACCGTGATGACCTCTCCCGCGTCTACACACCAGAGGTTGCCCGCGTGTGCCAAGCTATCCACGAGGACCCGTCCAAAGCTTATACGCTGACGATAAAGCGCAATACAGTTGCCGTCGTTTCAGACGGAAGCGCTGTGCTTGGACTAGGCAATATCGGCCCCTACTCAGCCATGCCCGTGATGGAAGGCAAAGCGATGCTTTTCAAGCAGTTCGCCGATGTCGACGCCTTTCCCATTTGCCTTGATACACAGGACACAGAACAGATCATCACCGCAGTCAAACAACTCTCGCCTGCCTTTGGCGGCATCAATCTGGAGGATATCTCTGCCCCGCGCTGCTTCGAAATTGAGAAACGGCTGCGCGAAGAGCTGGACATCCCCGTCTTTCACGATGACCAGCACGGAACAGCCGTCGTCTTATACGCCGGTCTTCTGAACGCCCTAAAATTAACAAATCGCAACCTATCGGAGACAAAAATCGTCATATGTGGTATCGGCGCAGCAGGCACTGCTTGCACAAAGATGCTGCTTGCCGGCGGAGCCAAGCATATCGTTGGCGTCGACCGGGAAGGCATCCTAACTGCCGACCGCACATACAGCAATCCGATGTGGCAATGGTATGCCGAGCATACGAATCCGGAGCGCGTAAATGGCGGGCTTGCTGATGCGCTGCAACATGCCGACGTATTCATTGGTGTCTCTGCCGGCGGCATATTGACAAGAGCTCATATCGAATCGATGGCCGCCGACCCGATTGTTTTCGCCATGGCCAATCCAGAGCCGGAGATCCGGCCGGAGCTTGTAGAGGATATCGTAGCGGTATTCGCAACCGGGCGTTCGGATTATCCCAACCAAATTAATAACGTACTATGCTTTCCGGGCATTTTCCGCGGCGCTCTCGACAGCAGAGCAACAACTATTAATGAAGAAATGAAGCTGGCGGCAGCAGAAGCGATCGCCTCCGTGATTGGTGAAGACGAGTTGAACCGATTGTATATTATTCCAAGCGTATTCAATACCCGTATTGTGGAAGAGGTTCGCCGGCGGGTCATGCAGGCGGCTAGACAAAGTGGAGTCGCTAGACGAAAAACGCGTGATTAATCCTGCTTTATAACCATTTGGAAAAAAAATTGCCAGCCTGAAGCAATTGGCTTTCCTTACCCCGCAAGGGATGAGAGCCAATTGCGTATGTTTGGTATTTTAATACATATTGTGCCAAGGAAGACCTTTATACTATAATGGCTAGGTTGCTAGTTTCATAATTCTAATTAAATCTAAAGAAGGTGTACCCGACTAATGGCTAGTGCCGCTTTGCAAAAAAAGGAGAACATTCCTGAACTGCAGCTCGTCCGGGCAATTGCGATCATTGGTGTGCTTTCGGTCCACTCGACCTCATTCGCCACTATTGATATGGTCAATTCCAACTATTTTTTCCTTTATAACTTCTTTAATATTTTTATGAAGTTCGGGACGACAACCTTTATCTTTTTAAGCAGCTTTGTCTTATTTTACAACTATTATTCACGTCCATTGACAGGTAAACTAATAGGCGGGTTTTACAAAAAAAGATTGCTTTACATTATCATTCCATATCTAGTATTTTCGGTCTTTTACTTTACCCTGTTGCATTTCCTCTATTACCCGGACCGCTCCTTATCGGCAACATTAGAAAGTTTTTGGAGCAAGGTAATTACCGGAAAAGCGTATACGCATCTCTATTTCGTTTATATCAGCATTCAGTTTTATATTTTGTTCCCGCTTTTCCTTTGGCTGATGAAGAAGTTTCCCATACTCGTCAAATTGGCGATTCCAGCCGGCATTCTTATTCAATGGGCATTCATTCTATCGAACAAGTATGTGCTTGAAACGCCGGTTCCGAACCGGGGCAGCTGGGCGCTTGCCTACTTCTCCTACTACTTGCTTGGCGCAGCACTCGGTATCTATTATCCGAAGCTGAAGGCCTGGATCGTAATGGCTAAGGAAAATGCTACAGCAGGCCGTGTCTTCGTATGGCTGACGCTATGGGTGCTCTGGCTGGCCGCGGGATTGTCGCATGTCTATATCTACTACTTGAACCGCAAACATATCTATACGGCGAATACGACGCTGTTTGACCTGATTTGGAACATACACGCTTTACTTACGGCGCTTGTGCTGCTGCAGCTCGCTCATCTTTTATACCGAAAGCTGCCATTCAAGCTGCCTCAACTGCTTTCAAGGCTAGGCGCTCTATCATTCGGCATTTATTTGATTCATCCGTTCTTCTTGCTCGTATACCGCCAATATCCGCTGCATACGGGCACAGCTTGGTTACTGCACTTATGGTATTTGGGAGGCTTCCTGCTCGCTCTTGTTGCATCGTGGATTGTCGTCTCACTTGTCGCCCGTTTCATCCCATTCTCATGGGTCATC
>NZ_BMHY01000002.1:484050-598427 GCF_014641555.1 Paenibacillus radicis (ex Gao et al. 2016) | reverse complement strand
TTCGGGAATCTTCCGAAGCCGAAGAAACAACCTGCTTCTCCATCCGGAACGGAAAGGCAGCTGGACGCCTAGGTTTACATATTTCACGATAGCGAGGGATTACTTTTGAAAATGAAAGCTATTGCTTTACTTTTAGTTATTGCACTTGCGGTCGTCTGGCCGGTATCCTCCAGCCAGTTGAATGCTTCCTCTTCTTACTATAAGAACAAAGTCATCGTGCTGATGTATCATCACATCGATACCAAAGAAAGCGGAGCAACGATTTCGCCAGGCCGTTTTGGTACGCATATGAAGCTGTTGAAAGATTATGGCTATAACGTAATCAGTGTGGAGCAGTTCGCTGATTTCATGCAGAAGAAGGGAACGGTTCCCGACAATGCAGTTGTCATTACGTTTGATGACGGCTACGAAAGCTTCAACCAGTATGCTGTCCCGATTATGAAAAAATATGATTTTGTCGCTACTCATTTTATTATCGGCGCAAGCAGCGACAAGCAAAACGTATCGACGAAGCACCTGTCCTGGGATACGATGCGCAAGCTAAAAGAAGAAGGCTTCAGCTTTTACAGCCATACTTATGATTTGCATAAATACGCGGAGCTGAACGAAAGCGGCAGCAAGAAAGGCCCGATGCTGAGCAACCGTATTTATTTGAAAGACAAAAAACGGCTGGAGACCAAAGCGGAATATACCGCTAGAGTCACAAACGATATTTCCTTAATCGAAGGCAAGCTGAAGGATGAACTGGACAACAAGTACCAAATGATCGCTTTCCCGTTTGGCTCATTCAACTCCACAGTGAAAAAGCTTCAGAAAGAGCAAGGCGTTTCCTTGTTCTTCACGACGCGGCCGGGTATCAACAAAGCCGGATCTGATGAAGTGTTCCGCATCAATGCGGGATCGCCGAAAATTACGGCCAATAAGTTTTTGGAATCATTGCGTAAGTTCCACTAATCGTTATGAATGAAAAAAAGGGATGTGCCCGTCGCGGGTACATCCCTTTTTCTAATTAATTTAGCGCGCTTCCTCCGTATAGGAAACGATATTCCCAATGCGTTCCTTCGATGCTGCTGATCGTAACGCCGCCGCTCTCTTTGGAATACGTATGTAGAATTTTGCCGTCTCCCAGATAGATGCCGTCATGGGAAATGGCCGCAGTCGACTTGTTCACACCGGAATATGCAGATGCTTTCGTTCCTTTGTAGGACATAAAGAACATAATATCGCCGCGCTTCAGCTTCCGCCAGTCGGTCACTGCGTTGCCTTTGTTTTTCACATAGCTTCCTTGTCCGCGCGAATCTGCTGGAAGCTTGAGTCCAACTCCATCGATGAACGATTGCCGAACGAAATCCGAGCAGTCAAAGGTCTTTGTCGTGTTGCGGTCTGAGCCATATTCGTACGGTGTCCCTAAGTAACTCATCCCCGCTGCGATTACCTTTTCAACCGAGCTTGATGACGGAACGGAACCGCTGCCCCCGCTATTACCCGGATTGCTCGGATTAGTGGTATTCCCTCCGCCGGGTGACAGGGAGCCTACCGTAATATATTGATCCTGCGAGCTGACATAGCCGGTCGTACCTGTCGAATCTTGCACTTGGTACCAATAGCTGTTCGGCTGGGACAGCACGGATACCTGCTCGCCTTTTTTCAAATATTTAATACGCAATGCCGATGTCGAAGGGGCTGTCCGGAAAGAAACAGAAGCCTTGATTAAAGCTTGGCCTGCCGATAATGAAGTGCTGGCTGCGGCCGATGCCGTTTGTGCGTTCCATGCTGCTGGGATTGAAGCCGAGACAGCGCTAAACAATAACGCAGCTGAAAGAGTTGTCGTTACGAGCTTTGCCCGAATCCTGTTATTCATAGTTGTACGCCTCCTTGTTTGCGGCCCTCTAACACGCCGCTGTCCCCATTGTAGAATCGACCCGCTCTTCAAGCATCGACCGATGTTCCTAATTGGCGCTTTCGCCCATCTAGGCACATGGTTTCAGAGGAGGATTGTAAATAAACGCCAAGAAGCGTTCCCCTGCGGGGAACGCTTCAATAGCGAAATATGCGGAACCTGTTGCCTCCACTGCATTTGCGGCAGATTTTCCATTCCGCTCATAACTAGGGCAAGCTTGCCATGGATGACTGAGCCTTTAGAACCAATTTATTCTGCGTCTGGATTTGTTTCCAACATTTACTTGCTAGCTTAAGGCCATAAATCTGCAACTTTTCGCCTTCTTTAGCTTTCCAAAAGCTCCAGCGGCTCCACATGGACATGTACGCTCATAATGTTGCTTCTCCTTGCAAGGCGCTTCTCAATCTCGTCGCTGATCCGGTGACTCTCAATCAGAGACAGCTGCGGATTCACTTGTACGATCACGTCGATCAATACGTTGCTGCCATGTACACGGGCTTTAATATCCTTGATCGACTCGACTCCCGCTGTGCTCTCCACCGTTGTCCGCAAGGATGAAAGCTCATTTGCATCGAATCCATCCGTCAACGCATGCGTAGAGCTATAAAAAATTCCCCAGGCCGTTCTGCAAATAATGCAGCCTACAGTGATCGCAGCAACCGGGTCCAGCCATGGCAAACCAAACTGTGCGCCAATGATGCCGATTGCGGCCCCGATACTGACCAGGGCATCCGATAAATTATCCTTGGCTGCAGCCATAAGCGCATGGTTGTTAATCCGCTTCGCCAGCCTTCGATTATACATATATACGCCTGCCATGCAGACGGCTGCGAACAGCGCAACCCAGGCCGTTATCAATGAAGGTACATGCCCCTTCCCCGAAATCAGATCGCCGGTCGCACTAATCAGCACCTGAATGCCGACGGTCGCCATAATGAAGGAAGCGATAAGCGCGGCGATTGTTTCGGCCCTGAAGTGTCCGTAGGGATGGTCTTTGTCCGGCGGCTTCTGTGAAATACGGAGACCGATCAATACAGCCACTGAGGCTACGATGTCCGTCAGGTTATTGAACCCGTCCGCAACGAGAGCCCCGGAGACGAACCAATAACCTGCCCCCAGCTTCAACGCCGATAGGACCAGATAGGCCGTAATGCTAACCCAGGCCCCCTTCTCGCCCTGCTTAATATCCTCGTATTGAACCAGTTTCCTTCCCTCATTTCCATTTCTTTTATAACGGTATCATAACCGACCGAAAACGAGTGGGTCTAGAGAAACAGTGTTTACCTCAGTCTTGCTTTTATGCATAAATGCAACACTTTCGTTAAAAAGCGCTGCGTGCCTCCTTCTCAAAAATGGTATAATATGACTCGCGGCTTCATACACGCTCTACAGATAAGAGGGGGAAACATCGTTTCATGTTTATGAACCAGTTGGTTACGAAAATGTTTGTCTTTTTTTCCGGTATTCTGCTTCTGGGAGGGGCCGTAATTGGCTTAACGATCTACCACTCTTCAACCAAGCTGGTCGAGGATTCAATGGGCTTGCAAGCGAAAGCTGTTGCCGAGAGGGCTAAAACGTTAATTTCGATAGATGCGTATGCCAAGCTCGGACCCGATTCCGGCGAAACGGATTATTACAAGCAATTGAGAGAACAATTAAACGAAGTACGGACAGCAAACGGTTTGAAGTATTTATACACGCTCGGCTATAGCGAGCAAGAAGGCTATTATTATATCGTGGACGGCGCGCCGCAAGATGTTGCCGAAGATGATTTTTCGCCCATCGGCACTAAGGAAGACAATCCCTATAAAGGGATGATGCGTGCTTTTACAGAAGGGACGGCGCAGATTGGAGATCTGACTAATGACGACTATGGGGCGACGATTTCGGCCTATGTGCCGATAGTAACGGAGGATGGCGCACTAATTGGAGTGATGGGTGCCGATCTTGACGCTACAGCAATTTACGAGCTTATGAAGTCGAGCCGTACCAATATGATCTGGATATCGTTAGCGATTCTGCTTGCCAGTATGCTGCTCATCTATGCGCTGGCGCGCTACTTGACCAATCCGCTGAAAAAACTGAAAGCTCAGGTTGCGAAGGTCGGAGAGGGTGATCTGACATTGGCAGACGCACTAGGCATAGAACGCCGTGATGAGATTGGACAGCTTGCCGATGCGTTCAAGCAGCTCGTCTTCGATACGAGAACCGTTATTCAAGGCATTAGCGACAGCTCAAGCAAGCTGCTGGCAACGGCGGAAGGCGTCTCGCTCCATGCTGGAGAAACCGCAGAAGCAAGCACGCTCATCTCCGGCAGCATTCGGGAAGCATCTCGTGGAGCAAGCGAGCAGGTGCTGCGGTCAACGGAAGTCTCCTCGGCTATGGAGGAGGTCACAACCAGCATGCAGCATATCGCGCAAGCCGCTTCAATCGTTGCCGATGTATCGCAGCAAACGACCAACAATGCCTCCGGAGGAACGGCATCCATTACAGCGGCCGTAGAACGAATGGAAGCCATTCATGCCTCCTCCGGTAAAGCTGCGAATGTCGCCCATGCCTTGGAAGGTTATTCCGAACAGATTGGCGGGATTGTCTCCATGATGGCCGGTATCGCAACACAGACGAACTTGCTGGCGCTCAACGCCGGTATTGAAGCGGCTCGAGCCGGTGAGAATGGACGCGGCTTTGCAGTTGTAGCCGGTGAGGTACGAAAGCTTGCACATCAGTCGGAAGAGTCCTCCAAACGAGTCGCTGAGCTGATTGAAGCGATAGTCCGGCAGACGGCCGAGCTGTCCGTCACAATGACGGCAAGTATGCAGGACATACAGGCAGGCATGGAAACCGTGAAGCAGGCCGGTGATTCCTTTCTCGTCATTCGCAGCGGTCTGGAGACGATTAACGAAAGGCTGCATGATGTATCTGCTGCATCTGAGCAGCTCTCCGCAGGATCCGAGGAAGTATCGGCGTCTGTGGAAGATATGGAGAACATCTCCCGGCAATTCGCCGACCGGTTTAAAGAAATTGCCGGTTCCTCCGATGCACAGCTTCAGGCCATGCAGGAGGTAAGCACGTCTTCTGAATCCATACGGCTTATGTCCCAGCAATTAAAGACGCTAATCAGCCGTTTCAAAGTATAAGGGAATATAAGAAAGAGGCTTGGCGCGATGCCAAGCCTCTTTCTTTATTGCTGCTTATTAGACAGCGTACATACGCTCGCGGAGCGCTTTTACTTCTTCGCTCTCGAGGTATTCATCATAAGTCATCATCCGGTCAATCAGGCCGTTAGGCGTAATTTCCATGATGCGGTTCGCAATCGTTTGAACGAACTGATGGTCATGCGAAGTGAACAGCACCGTGCAGTCCGTATCGGTCAGACCGTTGTTCAACGCCGTAATGGATTCGAGATCCAAGTGGTTGGTTGGTTCGTCGAGAATGAACGTATTCGCGCCGCTGAGCATGATTTTGGACAACATGCAGCGGACTTTCTCGCCGCCGGACAATACGCTTGCTTTCTTCATCGCATCGTCGCCCGAGAACAGCATACGGCCGAGGAAACCGCGGATGAACGTTTCGTCCGGGTCTTTCGAATATTGACGCAGCCATTCCACCAGGTTCAGCTCAACGCCATCGAAGTAAGGGGCATTGTCTTTCGGGAAATAACCTTGGGTCGTCGTAACGCCCCATTGGTAAGAACCGGCGTCAGGCTCCAGTTCACCCATAAGCAATTGGAACAATACCGTCTTCGGCAGGCCGTTTGGTCCAACGAAAGCGATTTTGTCGCCTTTGTTGATCGTCAGCGTTAAGTTGTCGACTACTTTTTCGCCATCGATCGATTTCGTCAGCCCTTCAACGAGCAGCAGCGATTTACCAGCCTCGCGCTCGCCTTTGAACAGAATGAACGGATATTTACGGTTCGACGGAC
The DNA here is from genome assembly GCF_014641555.1 of Paenibacillus radicis (ex Gao et al. 2016). Classification (GTDB taxonomy): domain Bacteria; phylum Bacillota; class Bacilli; order Paenibacillales; family Paenibacillaceae; genus Pristimantibacillus; species Pristimantibacillus radicis. The sequence continues at coordinate 592,605 of NZ_BMHY01000002.1, read as the reverse complement.
GAATGTCGTCGAGCGTAATTTTATCAAGCAGCTTCTTACGGGAAGTCGCTTGTTTGGACTTGGATTTGTTGGCGCTGAAACGTTGAACGAACGCTTGCAGCTCCTTAATCTTGTCTTCCTTCTTCTTGTTCTCGCCGCGCTGCAATTGAAGCGCCAGCTGGCTGGACTCATACCAGAAGTCGTAATTGCCGACATACATCTGGATTTTGCCGAAGTCGATATCCGCAATGTGGGTACATACGGTATTCAGGAAGTGCCTGTCATGGCTGACTACGACAACAGTGCCTTCATAGCGGGACAAGAAATCTTCCAGCCAACGGATCGATTCAATGTCCAAATGGTTGGTAGGCTCATCGAGGAGCAGAATGTTCGGCTCGCCAAACAATGCTTGCGCCAACAGAACGCGTACCTTCTCGTTGCCGCCCAGCTCCGCCATTTTCTTATCATGCAGCTCCGTTGTAATACCAAGACCGTTCAGCATTTCCGCCGCTTGCGATTCCGCTTCCCAGCCGTTCATTTCGGCGAATTCCGCTTCAAGCTCGCCTGCACGCATGCCGTCCTCATCGGTGAAGTCGGCTTTGGCATAAAGCGTATCCTTCTCCTTCATGACTTCATACAGACTTTTATGGCCCATAATAACCGTCTCCAGTACCGCGAACTCATCATATTCATAATGGTTCTGCTTCAGTACAGCCAGACGCTCACCCGGTGTAATATGCACTTCGCCATGCGACTGCTCGACTTCACCGGACAATATTTTCAGAAACGTAGACTTGCCAGCGCCGTTCGCTCCGATCAGACCGTAGCAGTTGCCTGGCGTAAACTTAATACTAACATCTTCAAAAAGCGCGCGCTTCCCGTAGCGAAGCGTTATGCCACTTGTACTAATCATTGTTCGCAACCCGTCCTTCTCTTCCATACTCAATATCTCGAACCATTATAACACAGTCTACACCGGAAACGAACGCCGCAATCCGATTTTCAGGTTGAAAAATGCAGGCATTTCCCATATAGAGGGCGCATTCGCAGCCGTTTTTTCTATCCGGCCGCGCTTAGGTGCGCTGCAGGATGACAGGATGCTGTTCGCGACAGACTGTCCCCCTTTTATGGATGAGCATGAAGTATGGCTCTACGCACTCGGACTGATGTGCTTCGATGTCTCGCGAGCCATAGTCACCTTCCCTTACGGCTGATAGCGAAGCGGCTTCGCTATTTTGCGAAGGGAATTTCGCTATTCACTCTTGCTTAGGGGTATTTCTCTTCATTAGCGAAGCTAATTTCGCTACTCGTGAACCTAGGTTAGCGAATTACGAAGTTTGCTTCGCTGCGAGTGGAACGTGCCTCACTCTATCATAGTACGAACGAAGTTCAGTTCGCTATTTAGCGAACCCGCTTCGCTGGAGGCAACTTTCCTCGCCACCTTATTCAACAGCAAATCTAGGTTCCTTATTTAGCGAACCTACTTCGCTGGAGACCATCCTGTCTCGCTCTAGCATCTCTACAACGAATCTAGATCCGCTGTAGAGCGAAACGGCTTCACTATCTCCTCCAACCGAGCAATACAAAGACAATGTTACTTTTACGACCCACTAGCTAGTTATTTTCTGCGTCTGCGTTGGGTTTCGGACTATAGGCTAACGAATCGGCTTCGCTAGTCCCTCCAACCGAACCATTCAAAGGCAATGTTACTTTTACGACCCGCTAACTAGTTACTTTTTACGTTGGAATGCGGACTATAGGCTAATAGAAGCTAGGTTACTCCACACCAACCGGCTGCGAAATTTGGCTGCCGGCTGCCTTGTTCTGCGACTGGTTTCCTCTTACAGAGCGATGCATTACGAAGGCGCTGACTCCATACAGCAGCGCGCTTGCATAAAATAGCGCATTGATTGTCAGCCAATCGATCACATAACCCCCAATGATTACAGCGAAGCCTGAAGCTATCGTCGTCCAGAAATGGTAGGAGCCGATCATACCTCCTCGAGCACCCGGCTCTGTCAGATCTGCCAGCAGCACCCTCTCGCTCATTTTCTGCATAGCGCTGCAGGTTCCCATCAGCAATTGGAGCACCAGCACCCATCCGTACGACATCACCCACGGAAAAGCCAGCATGGCCGCCATCATCCCAAGCGAGCTGAGCAGCATAATGCACGGACTATGCTTGTCCAGCTTTTGTCCAACCCATTGTGACACCAAGGCTGAACTAATCGTAAACACAGCAAACGCGAGGCCGTACTTGGCGAAGCTGTTGCCGAGATTTTTCAAAAAAAGCAAATAGTACGGAAAGATCATGCCAGCCGCCAGCGTGACGAGGCTCTGCGAACGAATTAGTCCTCTCCACTTCATTCCTGCTCCCCCTTTAATACCCCCGAATCACCATACTGCTCATAGAAATAATTCATAAAAAGACCATCTGGATCATATTGATGTTTTTTCTGAAAGAAAAGCTCATAGCTCGGATATGCCGCTTGAAACTGCTCTTTGCTTGGATACGCTGCATATGGCAAATAATACGAACCGCCCACGGCGAGAAGCTCATCTACAATAGCCTGCACCGACTGCTTCATTTTCCGCTGCCCGCTCTCTGATAGAGGAACATTGAATAAGCAAACTAAGGCCAGCCTGTCCCCTCGAGCATAGGACAATACAGCTTCTTCATCCTCGTTCACATATCTGACCGTCACATTAAGCAGATTCATCCCGTCATCCGTGACGATCCGGCGAAGCTCCCCGACGAACACCTCAAACTGATCGAGCGGCACAAAATATTCTTGAAGCAAATCATTGCTCCTAGGCTCACTGAACTCCATTAACCGCCATGCAGCGCGCATCGTGTTGTTGCGGCTAATATATGTACCGGAATTTATCGTAAAAAAATCAGTCTGCAAATTCCACATCAGCTCCTTGCCCCAATCGAAGGAACGATTCGCATTAAACAACAGCTTCCCCGGCACTACCCAAGGCTCACGCTTCGTCAGCTTATTGTGGCTGGAAAGAGGTTCCGTCGCCTGCGGCACTATGCTGTAATTTTTAGCGAACATTTCGGTCAGAAAGCTTTTTGGCGAGACTGATAGTCTGGCAATATGCATACGAATGTCAGGGTCGGTCATCACTTTCTTGCGAAAATAATCGACGTACGCACCCATCTCCATCGTAATCGTCTTTTCTTCGTAAAGCTCATCGTCCGTAAGCAGAAGCGTAACGTCCAGTATGATGCCGAACAGACCAAAGCCGCCCAATGCCAACGGGAAAAGCTCCTCATTTTCCTCGCGGCTAACATTACGAATGATACCATCGGCCGTTAGCAGCCGGAATGATTCTACGCTTTTGATCATCGACCCGTTGCGGATGTCTCGGCCATGCGCATTGACGCTGATGGAACCGCCCACTGTAAATAAATTTGGAGATTGCATCGTTCTTATCGCAAGTCCATACGGATTGATTTTGTTTTGGATATCCTCCCAAGTAGCCCCGGCCTGAACGGTAATGCGCTTGGCTGCTTGATCGAAGGACAGTATCCGATTATAACTCGTCATATCGACCACGATGCCATCTTTATAATAAGTATGGCCGCCTTGACTATGACGCTGGCCAGCTATAGACACGGTAAGCCCTTTCGCTTTCGCGTCTTCCAGTAAGGCCAATAACTGCTCTTCCTTCTTGCTCTCAACGACGCGATTCACTTTGACGGGATGCAGCCTGCTGTAATCGGTAATGAGAAAAGGATCCTGACTTGACGCCGCCGTACTGACATAGCTGTACATGCAAAGCGCAATAAGCAGCAGTAGCGCCGCAGTCTTTTTCATAACGCTGCTCCTTTCTTTCAAGACGACCGCTAGCAAAAAAGCTCCCGCTTCGCATGATTTTCATTGTGCGGAAGTGAGAGCTTTTCGATGTATATATTTAATTTAGAAATTAGAGAAACGTCAAATACCTTTTCTTAGTCCCAGTTCAGCTTAACCTCGTTGCCGGTGCGGGAGGATTCATAGATTGCATCAAGAATACGCATGTTCGTGTAGCCCGACAGCGCAGGTGCGATCGGCTGTTTGCCTTCGATGACGCATTCTACGAAATGCTTGCTCAGCAGAACTCGGTCCTCTTCGCCATCCAGCGGCTCGATATCCGACTTCACCACTTCATTATCCTGGTGGGTCACATAGGATCCAGCTTCGCCGACCAGCGATACGCCGCCTTCCGTTCCCATCAGATGGATGAACGGATCTTCGCTGAGCGCAGCGGAATGGGCTGCCCAGCTTACATCCAGCGACAGCGTCGCGCCGTTGTCGAGCTTAATGAGTGCGGACGCCAAGTCTTCAACGTCATAATAGCCTTCCCAGTTTGGCGTACCCCAGCTGCCGATCCCTTCTTTTCTCGGACCAAACTCCGCGTAAGTGGAGCCATATACGGATACCGGCTTCGGATTGCCCATCAAGTAGAGCGACAGGTCAAGCATATGAACGCCGATATCGATAAGCGGGCCGCCGCCGGATTGGTCCGCGCGGGTAAACCAAGAGCCCCAGCCCGGAATGCCTTTTTTGCGCATCCAGCCGGTTTTTACATTATAAATGCTGCCGAGATCGCCATTGTCGATACGAGCCTTAATCGCTCGTCCCAACCCGCTCCAGCGCATTTGATGAGCCATCATCAATACCTTGCCGGATTGCTCTACCGCTTCCACAATCGCACGGGCGGCAGTCGAATCAATCGCCATCGGCTTTTCCAGCAATACATGCTTGCCCTGCTTCAAAGCTTCGATTGCAAGCGATGCATGAAATTGATTCGGCACCGCAATAATTACGGCTTCCAGAGTCGGGTCCTCAAGAAGAGCTTGAGGGCTGTCATGAACGACTGAAATGCCATGCTCCTCCGCGCGCTGCTGCGCAAGCGGCAAGTAAGCATCAGTTACAGCAACGATATCCGCAGTATCTACTTTAGCAAAAGTCGTCATATGAACGTTGCCGATGGCTCCTGCTCCAATTATGCCAATACGAATTGGTTGACTCATAGTATGAAAAGGCCTCCTTCATAATAACTGCCATTGCTGTTAGTATATCGCTCTCCATGCCAGTTGTCATTGAACGCATTTGGCTCGGCTTTGTTCTTATTTGTCATTTGCGCTGATGATTTAGACCACCGGCAAGCTTCCATGTCTCTCCGTGCGGAAGAACGACAATTCTCTCTTCCTCAATCTCACGGGCGGCACGCTCTGCTTCAAGCCGGTCAAGCGCTTCTCGCGGCGTATCGTCGGCAAGCTTGAACGCTCCATAGTGCATCGGAACGAACCACTTGGCTCCTGTATCTTCAAAAGCCTGCAGCGCCTCCTCCGGCGTGACATGCTGCGGCCCCATAAACCATTCCGGCTCATAAGCGCCGATTGGCATAAGTGCTACATCGATATCGAACCGCCGGCCGATTTCCTTAAAGCCTTGGAAATAACCGCTGTCCCCGGCAAAATAAATCGTCGGCGCCTCGCAAACAAGCGGCCGGCCTGTTGCGCCAGCTGCCTGACCTGCTCCGCTTTCGTCCGTTGAACCCGCCGAATTCGGCATAGACGAAGCATAAGGCTCAATGACCCATCCGCCCCAGTGGGAGCTATTCGAATCCCAAGGATTGCGCCGGGTCCAATGCTGCGAGGGAACGAATGTGAATTTTACACCATGGATATGAACGGATTCCCACCAGTGCAGCTCTTTGACATTGGCGAATCCCTTCAGCTTGAGCTTGGAGCTTAGGCCCGCTGGGACGAGCAGCTGCTTGCGTCCGCCGAGACGGCGAAGCGATTGAATATTTAAATGATCATAATGGGAATGTGAAATTAAGACAACGTCAATCGGAGGTACATCCTCAATCGGGATGCCCGGCGGTGCCAGCCTTTTTTGGAAAGCCATCTGTCCCGACCATACCGGATCCGTAATCAGATTAAGCCCGGCCACTTGAAGGAGAAAAGTGGAATGGCCTACCCACGTAATGGAAGGCTGTTTGTGGCTGCGGCAATTATGCAAAAAAGAAAGCTCCGGTTTGACGTTTGGAACCGTATAGGAGTAATCCTTCTGTTTGACTCGGTTCATCCGTTCCTGACGCCATCTGGTAAACTGTTTGAACGAATTGTGCTGCTCGATCGGCTCGATATTCACAAATTTTTTAGGCCTCAATGCTGCATCCCTCGCTTCATTTGCGTTAGTTGTAGATGTTCATGATATCGCTGTCGGAATATTTGTTTGCAGAAAAAAGCTATACTGTAAAGATATCAACTACGCCAGACAGAAGCAACAAGACGATCAGACTACAGCTCTTCAAGGGAATCACAATTCGCATCAAAGCGCGATTTCATGTACACTAATTGTGTACACTATTTATATGCATATCGCTTATTGAATGGGAGGTTATCAACGAGCTATGAAGCTAATTTCCATTGAACCAACACCAAGTCCTAATTCCATGAAACTTAATGTTGACGAGCCGCTTCCGCGCGGTTTGCAGCAATCGTATACGAAAAAGGAAGCTGACAGCGCGCCTGAGCCGCTGCGCAGCCTGCTTGCCATCGAAGGCGTGCGAAGCGTGTTCCGCACGGCTGATTTTATCGCGCTGGATCGCGTAAGCAATGCGGATTGGGCCCGTATTCTGGCCGAGACCCGTTCGCTTCTGTCCGGCGGCGAGGCGGGAGCCGAAGCGGACACCGCCGTGCCTTCTGCAGAGAGCTACGGTGAAGCACATGTATTCGTCCAAATGTTCCGCGGCATTCCGATGCAGGTGCGGGTTAAAACCGGAGAGCGCGAAGCCCGCTCCGCCCTGCCGCCGAAATTTGGCGAGGCAGTTGCGGAAGCCGCTGGCGCCTCAATGATTCGTAAACGGCGGCTGGAGGAGCTCGGCGTACGTTATGGCGAGCTGGAAGAGATCGCTGCTGATATCGTGAAGGAGCTGGACGCTGCGTATACGGAAGAACGGCTCCGCGCATTAATTGAAGCAGCGCAAGCGCTTGGACCTGGCGAGGAGCCTGTCGTTCCGGCAAGACCTGCGCCACTCTCAGCGGAAGAAATTGCTGAACGGCTGCAATCACCGGAATGGCAGGTTCGCTACGCGGCTCTGGAACGCATCGGCAATGCCGAGCCTGAGCTGCTTCCTGTTCTCGCACAAGCACTAAGTGACGAGAACATGTCGGTACGCAGGCTCGCCGTCGTCTATCTCGGCGACCTTCGCGATACGCCGGAGGCAATGCCTCATATGATCGAAGCTTTGCGAGACAAATCCGCCGCCGTTAGACGTACAGCTGGCGACACGTTGTCCGATTGGGGCAATCCGGCGGCAACCGGCCCGATGATTGAAGCGCTGCGCGATAAGAATAAGCTTGTCCGCTGGCGCGCTGCCCGTTTCCTCTATGAAATAGGCGACGAAAGTGCGATTGAAGCGCTTCGTCTGGCAGCACAAGACGCCGAGTTCGAAATTCAGCTTCAAGCGCAAATGGCGCTGGAGCGGATCGAACGCGGCGAAGAAGCTGCCGGGTCCGTCTGGCAGCAAATGACCGCAGCCCGCGCACGCGAGCAACAATAGCAGTTAATAGGCCGATCCAAGACCGATTAGCCTCAACAAAAAGCCCGGCACGTCAATCGTGCCGGGCTTTTGACTGTCGATTAAGGACTCGACCGACCACCATTAACATCACAAATCAAAATGCAAAAGTACATGTTAGAAGCCGCTTTTCCGGCGATTTCTCGCATCAAAATGTAAATATGCAGTTTGATTGGCCTGAATAGCCTCTAAGGCGGAATGGAGCCATTTCACCTGCACTTTTACATTTTGAATGCTGTTTTGGACCATTTGGAAGGAATCAAAATGTACATTTGCATTTTGTTCCTCAACTGCTATAGCTGACCTCAACGCTAACAAGCATCGAACCGTCATTACCGTAAGGCTCATAGCTGGCAGAGTATCCGACTGGTATGCTCGCTGCGAGGAATGCGGCCTTTAAATCTTCCGACAAACGCTCTCCGGGCAAGTAACGGAACTGGAACTTCACGCTTTTTGCCGCAAGCTGCTTCAATACGGTTTGGGACAACGCTTTACGGTCGGCAATCGTTCGCTCGGCTTCGAGCCAGCCCAGTCCGATATCCTCTTTCAACTGGATGTAGGCCTTCGCATCCGGCCGGCTTCCATCTCCCAGCTCCCGCAGCTTGTCACCGTAGCTTGCAGTTGCCGGCGGATAGCTTTTCACCCAATCATGATCGGCTTTCATTTCCTTATCCGTCTTCAAATAATAGGTATAGCGGATTGGCTGCATCCGGGAGGAAGCGCTTCCGGTTTGTTCCGCGCCTTGCACAACGGGATCATCCCAGGTCAGATCCAGATGATACCACTGGCCGTCAAGCTGCACCATGTTCCAAGCATGATCGCCTGTCTTGACCGTTCCTTCGGCAATTAGTACGGGTATGCCTGCTTCCTTCAACATTTTATAGCCAAGCAGCGAATAGCCCTGGCATACTGCTTTGCCTGTGGCTAATGCCTCATAAGCGGTATAACGGGTCAGCGATTGATCATAGTCCAATCTGGTCACGATCCAGTCATGGATGACCTTCACCTTCTGATGATCATTCATGGAAGGAGTCAGCAGTTCGGCCAGTGCGTGCTTAACCGTCTCATCGACCTGCGCCGTCTGCTCCGGTGTCTCCCTGTATCTTGCCTCTATCTTTATCGTTGAACGGTCTCCCCAGCTGCGGATCGTATACAGATAGGAATCGAGGATATAGGCCACATAATCATCCTCGGCAAGCGAGCTTCGAATCGTCGTCTGCAGTGTGTCGGAAAGCTGCTTTTTGTCACCCGCATATTGCAGTGTAAAATGCTCTGCCCGGCTCTGGAATTGCTTCGCCATCGCAGATTCGAGCTGGCCCATCGTCGAGCTTTGACCGGCATCGGCCATAACTGAGAACAAATCCAGCTTCTTCTCCAAGCTGAACGCGATAATTACGACAAGCGTTAAGGCAAGCAGCTTGCCTCCATGTTTTCGCATGTGCCGCCCTCCCTTCACCATTAACGATGGCTAACTGGAAAACATTCTCTTCTTAATCTATTCTACCCGATTAATCAAGATGCTAACTAGTCTTCCCGCTAGGAATTGAGGAACAGGCTGTATTCTGCGTCCGATGCTGCGCTGTTACTGCAAGCTTCCATAGTCCTTCACTTTGAAGTGGACATTGCATTTGATATTCGCTTTGGCGTATGACTCGCTCCAATCCATGCTTTTCCACGCTTTATAGCTCATCCCGTTGCGGACATACATGCCAATGCCAAGGCTGTCAGCCTCCTTGTCCTGCATCCGCTTGACCATCTGATTGGCCCTTGCATTTAAGTGGTCGGATACCTGCTTCTCAAGCTTATGCCGGTCGCTGTCATTGCTTAGCTTCAAATTTCCCGTATATTCGTAAATAGAGCCCTTCATCTGAACATCGATGCTTACATTAAGCTTCTGCCCGGATTGCTGCCGGACTTTCACTTTCTTGCTGCTGATCAATGAAGTGAACATGACCATATCATGTCCTCCCCCTTTGTCCGCTAGCTCCAGACTCATTTCCCCCTGCTTGAAGTTGCCCTGCAGAAAAGAATAGATTAATGCGTCTTTTGCGGGGATTCTCAGCACATAGCGGCCGCCCTTAAACAGACCGATCCCATCAACTGAAATATGGTCGCTCTCTTCTTTAAGAATCGGCACTGCCGGATCGATGCCATCATCATAATAATCCCGCTCGAAGTCATACAGCGTCGTTTTGGGCACGAGATGACCAACAGCCTCCTTCTCCAATAAGCGATCGATATACCGGTCCGTCATCGGATGCTGCTTGTAATCCTTGGAGAGCAGCGACTTCGCGCTGCCGTTGACGATGACGATTTTGATCTGCGGAGAAACCGAGGTATCTCTTCTTATTGAATCGATATGCTCGAACAATCCCTTTTCGGCCATTTGGTCAGAGAACAGCACATCCCGCAATTGGCCATTCACGATCATCAGGTTCGTCTCGCGTCCCAGCTTGATTTTCGCTTCCTTGGAGCTTTTGGAAACTGTCGACAATACCTCCCGCTTGACAGGTGTAAACGCCTCGGCTCTCGGAATGCTTGCCGTAATTTCCATCTCCCCTTTGGGCAGCAGATCGAAACCGACTGTGCTCGTGAAGCCCATCCGCTCCAGAATGCGATAATCACCGCAGCCAGACAGCAGCAATAGCAGCAGCAGCGGCACAATCCCCCTTGGAAGGAAACAAATCCGTTTATTCATAGGCTTGCTTGCCTCCATTGTTTTGTATAAGAAGCACGACAATCAGGACAACTGGCAGACCGAAGGCAACGCCTATTTCAATAAGACTGAGAATACTGAGCCATTCGCCTACCTCATTCAAAATGTCCGGGATCATCGCGATAAAGTAGGCAGCGGCCATAATTATAAATCCGATCGCACTTCCCCTCACCTTGGGTACAATTTGATGAAGCATCTCTTTGGCCGACCAAACAAACAACAGCACAGAGAAGATCGCGGAGAACATAAAAAAGCCGTAAAATAAATTTTCTACGCGCTCCACGAAGGGAAATCGGATATAAGCCAGCGCATCCAGCACCGGAAAATTTTTAGTTTGCAATTGTTTCAGACTATAAATGCCGAACAGCATGATCGCCATATATACATAGCTTGCAGTCGTTATAAGGTTGGCCCACATTGTACTTTGAATGAGCTTAGTCCGCTTATTCGAATAGCTGAACAGCAGCATGCTTAGCTCGCAGCCAAGAAACGCCGAGTAGATATCTACATTTTTCATCCATTCATATTTCCCGCCCTTGAACAGAAACGGCGTTAGCCTGGCCCACTGAAACTCTCCGTAAAAGAAAAACAGCAAGAAGACCATCCAAAAAAACAGCCAAAAAAAGATCGTCGCCGCTTTGGAGATATTGTAGATTCCTTTCGTCAGCAGCCAGAAAACGAGCACATCCAGCACTAATTTGAATAGCATCGGGTTGGTCGTCGGAAACGCAAACATCTGGAAAATCATCACATACTCCTTACCGGCCAGGCATCCGATCATCGTCCATAATGAGGCTACAGCCACATAAATCGGGAATATCAGAAATTTGGGAAACGCCTGCTCCAATATGACGAAGATCGACCGTCCCTTTCCAAGCTTATAAACAAGTCCAATCAGAGCGACATTCAGCGTAGCAAGCAGCCCGAAGCCGATGAGAGAAGCCCAGCCGTTCGTTCCGAAATTGTCCGCCAGCAGTTGGGGAAGGATGAACGCCATAACCCCGCTTTGCGTCATAAATATAAGGATCATCACGTGAAACGGAGCTAATTTTTCCTTCGTTTTCTCCAACGAGCATCACCTCTTGGTTCGATTTCGGATCGGATTGGGAGACTCGCTCTGAGTTGGCCTCTCCCGAAGCATGCTGAAAGGCGCGCGAATAAAAATATCCCGCCAGTCTCTAAATTTGAACGGCGCTAGCGGCGTCAAGTAAGATGTCCCCAAACTGGTTAATCCGCTTAAATGAATGACGATAGCCGATATTCCCATTACAAGTCCAAGATTGCCCCATAAACCAGTCATGAGTATAAGCCCAAACCGGATAAGCCGAATCGAAGCACTCATTACATAGCTTGGAATGACAAAGGAAGCAATCGCAGAGGATGCGACTGCAATAATCAGAATATTGCTCGTCAGCCCGGCTTGCACGGCGGCTTGACCAATTACGATACCGCCAACGATGCCGATCGTCTGACCGATCTTGGTCGGCAATCGCGCCCCCGCTTCCCGCAGCAGCTCGATCGTCACTTCCATCAGCAAAGCTTCATACAGCGGAGGAAACGGTACGCGGCTGCGAGACTCCGTCAGCGTCATCAGCAGATTTTCCGGAATCATTTCGTAATGGAAGGTCGTAACGGACACGTACATTGCGGTGAAGCTGATCGTTATTATAAAAGCCAAAAAACGCAGCAGCCGAATGGCGCTGCCCAGAATCCAGCGCTGGTAGTAGTCGTCAGATGACGAGAAAAATTCAAAGAATGAGGTGGGTACCGTAAAAGCCGAGGGGCTTCCGTCAACAATGCCCACCACACGTCCCGCCACGAGCTTCGATACGATTGCATCCGGGCGCTCTGACGTTAGAATTTGCGGGAAAATCGAATACTTGTTGTCATCGATATACTGAATGAGCATATTCGTATCCAGCATGCTGTCTACTTCAATCGCCTTAATTCGCCGTTCCGTTTCCTGGACAAACTCCATGTTAACGAGATCCTTAACATACAGCAGGTAAACTTCGGTTTTCGTTACCTCGCCGACCGCCAGTTTCATAATTTTAAGATGAGAGCTTTTCAACCGGGAACGGATCAGCGACAGACTCGTGCTTACTTGCTCGGTAAACGCATCATGGGGCCCTGTAATGACCGTTTCCGTCTCTGATTGGGATACAGCGCGAGTTTGAAGACCAAACACGTTGAAGAGATAGGCTTTCGATTCTGCGAAAATCGCGATTCCGCCCGACAATATGCCGAGAACTACCGCCTTGGAATCCTGGACGATAAAAGAATCCATCTGCTGGAGCAGATTGGCTACCGCTTCCCCGTCGCTGCTTAACAGCGGAGCAAGGATCTCCCGGTTGAACTTCAATTGATCGATTAAATGCTCGAAAAAAATCAGATCTACATCCGGATTCTCGAAATGGCGGTGAGTCAGATCAGCACAATCCTCAAATTCTTTAAGCGTATGTGCAAGAGTAGGAGCTACGTTCGCTTCCGGCGGGCTGTTGTCTTCGGCTGCCGAATCAGGCGGTGCCGTATTTAGCAGTATTTTTTTCAACCAGTTGGACTTTTTCATGCGCACCTCCGGATGGTTAGGATGGATGATCGCTAAATGAACCAACCTTATTTTGCGCAATATATGGAAAAGTATTTATAAAACGCCAAAGGCGCCAACCCGCAGGTTGACGCCTTTGTTTCTTGCTTCGGTAATATTATAGAACTAGCGAATGGCAGACTGGTGCTAATCGAAACTATTCAAAAAGGCAGCCAGCTTCGATTCCGCCTTGTCCTGTCGCTGCTCCAACTGCTCCAGCGTTTCCCGCACCGCTCTGCGCAAAGACTCGGCTTCAACCGGCTTGACGATATACTGCTTCACCCCGAGCCGAATGGCGCGAAGCACCGTGCTCGCCTCATTGACCGTGCTAATCATCAGGATGCTGGCATGCGGATGGAAATACAAAATTTTGCGCAAAACTGCCACTCCGTCCAAGATTGGAAGCTCACTTTCCAGTATGATTAAATCAGGTTTAGTACGCTCGTATTCTCTATATGCTTCTTCTCCGTCGGCAGCTTCGCCAACGATCAGGTGATTGTCATGCTCCAGCAGGTTTCTCAGCATCATTCGGGATTCATTCGAGTGATCGGCAATTACAATGTTCGCCATAGCTTCAGCCTCCACGCCTTCGTTCATTTTCCCATTAGTATACAAAATACCAATGAACCATTTCTGGACAAAAGAGGGACGGGAGTGCAATTATAAATAAATAAACTATCCCTTCATGGAAGGAGCCTCCTTCAGACAAATGAAAGCTCTATTAATCGATGATGAGAAAGCGGCATTAATCCAGATGGAACGGTTAATAAAGGACGACGGACGGATTGAAGTAACCGGGGCCTTTACGACAGTTAGAGAAAGCCTGGAGCATTTGAGCACGTCCAAAACCGACTTTGTCTTTCTCGACATCGGCATGCCTGAGATGAGCGGCCTGACTGCAGCGGAATATATTTTGCAGCTAGATCCCGACATCCGGATTATCTATGTAACTGCCTTCTCGGAATATGCCATTGATGCATTCGAGCTTAATGCACTTGATTATTTGTTGAAGCCGGTCAGCTCAGCCCGCTTCACCAAAACGGTCAATCGTATGATTGAATTATCGAATTACAGAAAGCAGCCGCCAGAGCCCGCTGCCCGAATTGAGAATGAACCGGCAATCGTCTGCTTTCGCAGGCTGGAGCTTCGCGGCAATAAGACTCCAAGCGCCAAGCTCAAGTGGCGGACTTCCAAAGCACAAGAGCTGTTCGCCTATCTGCTTCACCTGAAAGAGCAATGGATCAGCAAGGAACAATTGCTAGATTGTTTATGGCCCGATTATCCTCCCGATAAAGGGATGACCCATTTACATACTTCTATCTATCAGATTCGCAAGCTGCTGCGGGAATGGAGTGAGGAGGCCGTCATTGATTTCTCACAAGACTGCTATCGGCTGTCGTTTACAGGTGAAGGGGCATTCACCGATGTCGAGCTGTTCGAGAAGGCTCTGATGGAAACCAGTGCACCTGTTGGCGATTCTGCCTCTTTGGCAGCCGCACACCCCCATTACGACAGCATGCTTCGTCTGTATACCGGCCACTATCTGGAGGAGCATGATTATTGGTGGGCCAAACCCCGACAGGAACAGCTGCGGCGTCAATATATGGAGCTGGTACTCGCGATTGCCAGACAGGAAACAAGCGCAGGCCGTGAGACACATGCTATAAACCGGCTGATGGCCGCCCAGCAGAGAGATCCTTACTCGGAAGAAATATGCCGTCATCTTCTAGAAGCTTGCGCCAGATTGAACGATATGGAAGCGGTACAACGCCATTACCGGTCATTCACAACTCTTTTGAACAAGGAGCTTGGCACTGAGCCCGATCGGGAGACGACAGCCCTCTATCAAAACCTCATACAAAATTAAGTTTACCTAACAGAAATTAAAAAGTCCGGCAGTGTGATGTCTTATCCCGCTGCCGGACTTTTATTATGCTGAATACTGTTTAATAATGTCGAAATTGCTCAGAATCGGTTCAGCGTTGTTGTATACGATAGATTCGTTTCTGTCTAACAACCACGAGTAGGAGAGGATTACTTGGCATGAAAAGAATAACAGCTGTGCTGTTGATTTTGTTAATGCTCACTGGAGCTTTTCCGCTGTCCAGCACGTTAGCGGCGCCTGATCCATCGCCTATAGGCGAGTTCAATAGCGTACAACTCACCGGTGCGAGAGCAGTTACTTACCATGATGGCTATATTTATGCGGCACAACGAGACAATCCGGGCGGCATTTACCGGATAGATATCCATACTGGATTGGTGACGAAAGTGTTAGAGTTAAACAAGATCATGTCCGTCGCTCTCAATCAAGCGGGAGATTTATTCTATACAATTGATAGTAACAGAGCAGTTATCAAAAAAATCGCCAATCGTGATCTGACCAGCCTGCCGCTTTCTTCATCCACAGTTGCTGCTGTGAGCACAAATTATTATGCAACCAACTTAAGTTATGTTTATGGAATGAGCTTTGACGCAGAAGACAATTTATATTTTACCGACTATACCAGCAAGGGCATTTACAAATTCACGCAAGGACAAGGCCAAGCGACAAAAATTTTAGATCATTTCAGTACACCTTTATACGGCTTAAGCGTTGGTCCTAGCGGCAATCTTTATATCGTTGGCGAAAATGATCTGCACCTCTACATGGTAAATGCAAATGGCAGTCAGATCACTAAGAAAAGTTTTTCGCCAATTGCCTCCCTGAACTCAATCGTTTTTTTGCCTAATGGAAAGGCCTACCTTGCTCTTAGCAACAATATCATGGCAGCCCCGGAATATAACGATAGCCATGCTCCTTTCACCGAAAAGCCTGTTATTTCACTAAACGGCTCTATGGAACTATTGGTAAAGTACGGAGCCGAATTTGCAGATCCCGGCGCAACCGTCACCGATAATGTGGATACGGGATTAACGACCGAAGTCACATGCACCAAAGACGGTAGCTCTGTAACCGGCATTGACACGACAGTACCAAGCACCTATTACATCCATTACAATGCGGAAGATGCGGCTGGGAACATCGCAACAGAAGTAATTGAAGAAGCGCTACAAACTCCATAATAAGGAAATGACGCACACAAATTTGCGCCTCACGAAACAAATGGGAAATTTTTCTTCCTGTCCGTTTCGTGCAGCCGCTTTTAATGCCTAAGCATCATCGGAATCTGGAAGCTGACTGTCGTGCCTTGCATGTGCTGGCTTTCAACATGCAAGCCCTCGCCGTACAGCATCAGCAGCCTGCGGTTAATATTTTTAAGCCCGACCCTGCTGCTTCCTCCATCAGATAGAGCCTGAGACAGCCGTTCCTCATCCACGCCTATCCCGTTATCGGAGACTTCAATACTGATGACGCTGTCCGTTTGGCGGACCTTAACTTTCACCGTGCCGCCAAGCTCCTTCCGCATAATACCGTGATTAATTGCATTCTCCACTAACGGCTGTATACATAATGGAGGAATAAGTGCATGCATGTCAGCATTCAAATCAAGCTCCACCCTTAACCGCTCGTCGAACCTCGCCTTTTCGAGAGCCAAGTAGGATTGCACAAGTTCCAGCTCCTTATCCAGCGTTATCAAACGGTCCCGATTGCGGAAGTCAAAGCTGCTGCGCAAATACTGGCTCAGCTCGATAAGCAAGTCCATCGCCTTATACGGCTCTGTCGGACAGAAGGCGATAATCGTATTTAGTGCGTTATATAAAAAATGCGGCTTAATTTGCGCCTGCAAAAAGGCGAGCTCGGACTGTACCGCTGTTCGAACTGATTGACGCAGCTCAAGCAGCGTCCGAACTCTCGCCTTCAATTCGCCCGCGTCTACCGGCTTACTTAAGTAATCATTGATTCCCGCTTCAAAGCCTGTCCGGATATCATCGGGCCGGCTTCTTGCAGTCAACAGAAGTACGGGAAGCTCCGACAGCATAAACCGCTCCCGAATGCTGCGGCAAAGCTCCAGCCCCGACATGCCCGGCATCATCCAATCGGTAATGACCAGATCAAAGCTCTGAGCACCGGCAAGCGACGCCAATGCCTCCTCCGCACCGCTCACTGCCGTCACCTCATATTGCTCCAGCGTGAGCAAATTAATGAGCACCTGCAAATTGACCGGATCATCATCAACGACCAGCACCCGGAACTCGTTGCCATCATTGCTCCGTTTCCGAACAGATGGCTCCTCCTCTGATTCCTGAATGATCTGCGCAAGTCCGGCTTGCTGCTGCATGCCCGAGTGATCCGCTTCAGCCCCCTGCTGTAAACCTTCTGGATCAGCCGGTGCAGGCAGCGACGACAGCTTCGCAGCCGGCAAAGAGAAGATGAAGCGAGAGCCTTGACCAAGCGTCGACTCCGCCTTAATCCGCCCTCCGTTCAGCTCGATCAGCTTCTTCGTAATGCTGAGTCCAAGCCCCGTTCCTGCATACTCACGATTAGTTGCGTAGCCTTCTTGCTCAAAGGCATTAAATATCGTCTTCAAGCGATCAGCCGCAATGCCGATACCCGTATCCTCAACCATAATGGTGATGAAGCTGCCCGCTTCCCGGGCAGAAAGGGTAATTTGCCCCTTCGTCGTAAATTTCACAGCATTGCCTAGAAGGTTGTACAAAATTTGTCTTAGCCGATCCTCATCCGTATCTAGTAAAGGCAAATGATCCGGCCAATGCTGAACGATCTCAATTTGCTTTTTTTTCAGCAAATAAGGAATGACCTCCAACACCGATTGGGCAACGGACGGCAAATGCACGGCGCGTCTTTGCAGCTCGATCTCACCGTTCTTCAGCTTGGAGAAATCCAGAATATCATTAATTAATAGAGAGAGCTGCTTACCCGTCGTCACGATCATTGCCAAATTGTCCGCATGCTTCTGGCTGCCGGCAGCTCCTGCCGCACCCTCTAGCATGGATTGCGCGATATTGATCATCCCATGCAGCGGCGTCCGCAGTTCATGCGATGTGTTGGCCATAAATTCATCCTTGAGCCCGTCCAGCGTCATCAGCCGGCTCGAAAGCTCTTCAACATCGCGGACGGAGCCCGCGAAGCGCTGAGCGAGCAAAAGGGCTTGCGCAATAACAAATACGAGCATTTCGTAGGGAATAAGCACTTGATCGTTATAGATACCGAGCACCTGTAAAACACTGACCACAATAATCGCAATAATGCTTTGCATGCTCATGAGCATAAACAAGGCGTCCGTTTTGTTGCTGCGCATTCCCTGGATCATCACGTACATCAGAAACAGAAGCATCAAAAATCCGGCACCGATAATTTCTAGCTCCCATAAGGATAAAATCATCGTAGGAAGCAATACCCCAAGCGACAGCAACAATGCAGCTAGACCATGAAAAAATAGCATGACCTTCTTATGTACCGCTTTAGGATCAAGCGCAACGGTAGCTAAAAGAAGAAAATAGTATACGAGCGTTGATGAGATAAACTGCAGCTTCAGTAATACCATATAGGAAAAGGAAGGAGCGAGCAGGACAAGCAGTTTTTCGCCATGGGTTAAAATGTAGAGAAGGACGACAAGGCAGTACAACCCCAAATACAGCATTCCCCGTTCCTGCCGCCTGAGCTGGTACAAAATTAGAAAATAAGCAGCCGGCACCAAAAAACCAGCGATCATGATCGCTTCCTTAAATACAGCGTGCTCTCTTATGTTTAAGATAGAGGCCTGATCCCCAAACGTAATGGGATAAATCATCCCTCCACTCGAATACTTCGTATTCGACACTTGGACCAGAATATCGGTTGTTCCTCCCGTTAGCGGGAAGAAGCGGGTGTAGGGTACGTTCCCCTGCTTGCTCTCCCGTTCAATGACAGATGGTGATCCACTGGCTCCAACTTCCTGACCGTTTACGAAAATACGGTTGGCCATCCTAATGTTCGACGTTCGAAGGCCGTACATACCCGCCTGATCATTGCTTAATTTGATTTGGAGACGATAAGTAGCGTAGCCGGTTCCCCGGTCAACCTTCTCCACTTCCCGTAAATAATCATTCCATTTCCCGGGCACCTGAATCATCGCTTGCCCATCAAGCACGGACTCCACCTTCTCTGGCGTGAGCAGCTCATTCCAATAAAAGGCCCATTCGCCCTTCAGTTCGACGCTGCCTTCCTGCTGGAAGCTCCAACGGCTTAAATCAAGCAAGCCTTCCTTCGCCTCAACCTTCGTATTCGCCCCGGACATTGCAAATTGAACCAAAAAATAACCCGGCAAACTAATGGCGAGCAGCAAAACCGCTATTTTAAAAATCCAGCTTTTGTTCATCTCAACTAACTCCCGGACAGCATGATGTCGAATGCCATAATATCTTGTAATATTGTATCCCAGCGCCATCCAATAAGGTAGAATTTTCTTTTTGCTATTGTAAAATGAACCGCGTGTCATTATAATCAAAAATGACACCTGGTTCATTTTAACAAAAAGAGGAGGGCATCATTTTGTCGCCCAAAATGTCCAATCAGCAAAAAGAACAGCGCCGGCAAGAAATTTTAGAAGCCGCGAAGCGGGTTTTTGTTCTAAAAGGCTATGAGCCTGCTACCTTAAAAGATATCGTGGAAGAAACAGGCATGAGCCGGGGATGGATTTATTTATATTTTCAGACCAAGGAAGAGATATTCGAAGCGCTGCTTCAGCAGTCGGATTTGTATCATGAACAATATTTGGAGGAGCTTCTGGCTCGTCATTCTTCCGTTTGGGATGTCTTGATGGTGATTTACTCACCGCAGCAGATGGAGCCGCTTATTAGCGTTAAGGATAGCTTTCTTCCCCCTTTTTACGAATATTTTCTGACGGGATGGCGCGATGCTGCACGTAGGAAAACTTTGACCGCACGGTATGAGGCTGGCATTGCCCGGTTAGCGAAGCTGCTGCAGCTGGGTATCGATCGCGGAGAGTTTACCCCCATTCTGCCCGTTGATGCTATAGTCCGGTTAATCGCCTCCTTCCAGGAGGGAATTGTCATGTATGCCATTTCGGTCGGCCCGCAAGTCGCCAACACGGAGATGCAACTGGAAGAGTTAATCCGGTACTTGAAGCAGCTGCTTCAGGTCCGCTAAGCAATTGAGACGATGAGGAGGAAATTCGAAGATGATCGCCTTATTTCGCAACCCTATATTCTCCAAGCTATTTGCGGCAAACTTCCTGTCCCAGCTAGGCACCGTCGTGGGGAACATGGCTTTCGCCTACTACTTAGTCGACCGGTTCAGCACGCGTCCATCCTATGCGACTATGGCGGAGCTGATGTATTCATTGCCCACGTTGGCCGTGTTCTGGGTTGTAGGTGTTATCGCGGATTTGATTAACCGGAAATGGATTGCCGTCAACAGCGATTGGATTCGCGCAGGGCTAACGCTTCTTCTTCTCTTGTTTGTGCACTATGATGTGATCTTCATGTGCTTCCTCATCCTATTTCTGCGCAGCGCGGTGTCAAAGTTTTTCGGGCCAGCTGAGATGGGCCTTTTACAAGGAAGTATCGGACCGGAGCAGTACGTTCAGGCTTCAGGACTCAATCAGATGATTACGGGCGTGTTCTTGTTGTTTGGTATGAGTTTGGGGGCGACGGCTTATTATTATATGGGAATCGAAGGCGCGATTATTGTAGATTGCTTAAGCTTTATCGGTTCAGGCATTCTGCTGTTGCTCTGCCAATTTCCAGAGACCGCGCTTATGCCTAATGGGAAGAAGAGGCTCCGGGATTTGCGGATTCCGATGCTGATCAAAGATTTCCGGCAAGGGCTGGATTACATCCTCAAGTTCAAGCTGCTCCTTATGCTCGTCTCCGGCTTTCTTTTCTTTGGCATCATCAACGGCGTATTTGCCGTACTACCAATCTTTACGATGAAATATAAGCTTAGTCCGGATAACTATATCGTTCATTCCTCGCTCATTACGATTTTTCTGGGCATCGGCTTTTTAATCGGCAGCATCATTGGACCATTATTTATCAAGCGGTTCTCACGGGCCAATGTCCTGATCGCCGGACTGTTTATGTCCAGCATCATCATTATTGCGCTTGGTTCTATGAATGCCATCTGGGCCTACCTGCCGATTGTGCTGCTGGCCGGCATAACGATTGCACCAGTCAATATAGCGCTCGGAAGCTGGATGCCTGAGCTCGTTACCCCGCAAAATATAGGGAAAGTTAATGCGTTGATTGAGCCGGTTATGATGCTCGGTCACTCCCTCGCGCTTGGCTTTGTCGCTCTCGCCTTCCCTGCTTTCATAACAATCACCTGGCTCCATTATATTCTGGGGTTGTGCACCATTGCTGTCAGCACCAGCTATTTGATCGGTTTGCCGCCTTTACTGCGGGTAAGAGTGACGGCAGCGGATGAAACGGTAAATAGGCCGTCATCATAATGATGACAGCTTAGACCATACGCCCAAAACGATTACAAATTAAAATGGAGGCGGCTCTATTAAGCCCCTCCATTTTTTGAACAAAATAATTAGTCCTTTTTCTGAGTCAACTCAATGATCTTTAATAGAAGCGTGAGCAATGCAAGGATTTCCAGAAAGCTCATGCCATCTCCTCCGATCCTGATAAGATGACTCTTCATCCGGACCCGCCTCTCCCATGAGGAGTATTCTGTTCAATATAGTATATTCAGGCTCACTAGCGTTTAGAATACAAGCTCACCAGATTCATCATACAAGGTTAGCAATTCCTATGCCGGTAGCACATTTATTTTGTAAGCGCTATAAACTTTGTAATCCAATTGTAACATTCCACTCAGCTTGGCTTCATCTTGCGCTTCTATAATAGACACATGACCCCCCTTTATTATATATTCTCTCTTGCGCCTGCGGCCCCGTGCCGCAGGCAACTTTGTTTTTATAGGGTCCTATTCATTTCATATAGCGGTCAATGAAGGGCAGTACATGCTTCCAGAACTGCGGGTCCCGCTCGGAAGCGCTATGCCCGTCAGATTGAACGAACAGCGTATCGACTGTGCCTGGAGCAAGCGTATCCTTCAGCTTCTTCAAATCCTTCGCCGGTATAAAGCTGTCTCCTAGCGAATGAACCATATAGACTGGCGTTTTATGTAGTGCCGCCGCTTCGGAAATTCCCGCATATTGCCGTAAGACATCGGGGATATTAGCCGCCCGAACGACGGAGCGCGGAATTCTGGCGCGAAGCAGCCATATCGCAGGAATGAAATAGCCCAGCGGGAAAAACGGCAGCCCCTTTGCCTTGAGCTGCGACCGGACCATCGTATCGAAATGAATCGGCATCGAGTCCGTCACGACAGCACGTACCTTCATCCCTTGTGCAAGCGATAAAACAGCACCAAAACCGCCCAATGAATGACCCAGTACCGTTATCCGGTCCTTATCTGCCTGAGGGAGTCTGCGCACAGCCTGTACAGCTGCAAGCACATCATCGCGGAACATAAGCGCGGAAGGGGCTTTAATGTCTTCGCTGTCGCCATGGCTTCGCGCGTCGTACAGGAAAACCGCATAGCCCGCTTCATAGAGAGGCTTCGCATAGCGCAGCACTCTCGAACGGTTCGAGCCCCAGCCGTGGGCAACGATGACCACCGGCAGCGGACAATCCGCATCCGCTGCTGGCAGACGAATCAGCCATCCAGCCAGCTTCGAGCCTGCGCTTTCAAAGACAACATCGTCCACGATCAACCGGGAATCTTCAATTCCCGTCACTTCTTTACGCTTCGGGCTTTGACTCCGCACTCCGATTCGCCATATGCCTGCCGCTGCTGCACTCACAATCGCTGCTGCGACTGTCACGCCGATAGCTGCCGCTCCCATCATCGATTGCGCCCTTCTTCCTTACAGGTCCTGAACGGCATCGACAAACTGCCGCGCCCGCTCCGTCACCTGATCGTATTTCCCTTCACGAATCCATTCCAGGTTCACTAATTTACTGCCCAAGCCCACAGCGTTAGCGCCGGCTCTGAAATATTCGGCAAGATTGCTCAAATCAGCCCCGCCTGTCGCCATCATCGGAATCTGATCAAGCGGACCGCGAATTTCACTTAAGTATTTCGTACCCAGCGTGCCCATCGGAAAAATTTTCACAGCGTCAGCTCCAGCCTTCCAAGCTTTCACGATCTCCGTTGGCGTCATCACGCCCGGCCATACCGACAGCCCGCGCTCGCGGCCATAGGCGACAACTGCTTCATCCAGATTCGGCGTGATCAAATATTGCGCACCCGCGTCCACGGCGACCTTCGCCATCTCCAGATCAAGCACCGTTCCCGCACCGATAAAAGCTTTGCCATCGAACTTCATACGCCAACGCTCGATCATCACACTTGCTCCCGGCGTATTCATCGTAATCTCCATCAGGCGAATACCGCCGTCAATTAGCGCTTGGCCGGCTGCATCAGCATGGCGATCCTCAATACCGCGAAGAATCGCGACGATTTTATGCTCCAACAGCTGGTCCAACATTGTTCCCGTTGTCATTTCGCTCCCCGTTCCCTTCCTAACTCTAGTCCCAATACTCTCGCAAAATACGTAAAAATAAGTTCGGAAAAGCGAGCGTCTCCATATCCTCCGGTCCAATCCAGCGATAAGGCTGCTCTACAGCCTCCGAAGGGGATTCGCCGCTGCCGTCTATGCCACCCGTCTCATAAGCTGCGGCCGACTCAGCCGCAATGCTGTAATCTTCCGCGCCAAGATCAGCGAGATAAAAGCGCATCGTCCAGTGAATATGGCTGAACACATGCTCCGCATCCATAAACCATTTGCGCGGACGGATGAGCAGACCCGACTCTGACTCCACAGCTTTCGTAAGCAGCTCGCCTGCGACTGCCTGCTCATTCGCAGCAGCACCGTCGATTGCCAGCAGATAAGATTGTTCCTTCGTCAGCAGCAGATGCGGCAGCTCCCACATTTGCGCCAGCAGCCCGGTTTCCGGCCGCTGGCGAACCAGCACCTTGCCAGCGTTTACGCCCGATCCGGCGATAATCGCGGCAACGCGATGCTCAGGACGCGGCGGCTTGGCCTTCGTCTTAATAGGGAGCTCATGCTCTTTGCCCGCGATACGGCCGGCACAATGCTCCATAACCGGACATAGCAGGCAGCTAGGTGACTTTGGCGTACATACGAGCGCACCCAGCTCCATCAGCCCTTGATTGAAATCGCCGGCCGCTCCTTCCGGAATGAGCGAGACGGCCAGCTTCTCGATACCGATCCGCGTCTTCGGCTTAGCGATGTCCTCTTCCAAGCAGAAATAACGGGACAGCACCCGCATTACATTGCCGTCAACAGCCGGTTCCGCCCGGTTAAAGGCAATACTCATAATCGCTCCGCTCGTATAGGGGCCGACCCCCTTCAGCCCAGCAACGGAGGTTTTGTCATCCGGTACTTCGCCGCCATACAGCTCCATGACCATGCGAGCGCCAGCCTGCAGGTTTCGGGCACGAGAATAGTAGCCGAGCCCTTCCCAGCATTTCAGCACTTCGGCTTCCGGTGCTTCCGCCAGCGCACGAATCGTTGGGAAACGATCCATAAATCGTTCATAGTATGGAATGACCGTATCCACCCGAGTTTGCTGCAGCATAATCTCCGATACCCAAATCCGGTAAGGATCACGGTTGACCCGCCATGGGAGCGTTCGTTTGTTCGCTCGATACCAAGATAGCAGCTCCCGGCTGAAATGCTGCTCCGCTTCGCTTTTCATCGTCCTTCACTTCCTTCTGCAGTTGAATCCATATTTAGATCTTCAGCATTACGCTTGTAGCCTTGCATCAGACGCCGGTATTGCATTGGAGTAATTCCGGTCCGCCGCTTGAACAGCCTCGACAAATAATGATTGAGCATTCCTGCCCTGATAGCTACATCGGCGATCGGAAGCTTTGTATCGGCCAGCAATTGCTTGGCTAAGCTAAGCCGCTGCTCCGTTACATATTGAATAGGAGAACAGCCCATCAGACTTCTGAACGCCGTAATGAAATAATTAGGGTGCAAGTAGGCAACCTTCGCCAATTCCTCGATTTGAATGTTGCGGTGCAAATTGCCATCGATGTAATCTATAACCTCCTGCCACTTTTTCGTATCAGGGGTAATCTTAATGGAATCGAATACATTTATGCTCTCATCTAAAAAGCAGGCAACCAGTTCGAGCAGCGCAGCGTGCATAACCAGCTGTTTGGAGAAGGTGGACGAGGCTTGTGCCGCAACCATTTTACGGAACAAGCTTAGCACCTGCTGCTCGTCCGTGACATCCGTACAAAGCGGCAGCTGCATCCGATAAGCGGGAAGCTGCTCTTGATTCGTTAAGCGGAAATGACACCAGGAAGCGTTCAACGATCCTTTTCCCGTGTTGACGATCGTTTGCTCGACTTCCGGCCACAGCAGATAGAGCTTTCCCGGCTGCAGCGTATGGCTTTGACCGTCTATGACCAATCGGGCACTGCCTCTCTCGATATAACATAAGCGAAAAAAATTGTGCTGGGACCGTTTGTCCGACCATCGCGCCGCAAATGCGGATTGCCCGGCCATAATGACCTCAGCATGGTATTGTGTAAACTGATGCTGCAAAATTCGTACATTTGTAGGTTTCATTGTTGCTCCTGTATAATCTTATTAAACCATATTCTATTATATAGACTCGTCGTAAAAAATCATATGGAAAAGGTGAGCATACGGTGAAATTCAACAAACTATTGAAAAATCTATCAATTATGGCTGTCATTTCCTTGATAGTTTTTTTAGCAGGCTGCGGAAGCTCGAGCGGCAGCGGTTCTGCTGCCAAAACTCATATGGATGCTGCCGGCGATACCGCTGCCGTATACAAAGCCAATTGCGTAAGCTGCCATGGCTCGGACCTGCAAGGAAGAATCGGCGATGCAACGAATTTGCAGAAAGTCGGCGCAAGGATGAACGAAATCGATATTCGCAAGCAAATTGAAGAAGGCTCTCCGAACAACGGAACGATGAAAGGGTACAAAGATCGGCTGACGGAAGAACAGATCGCCGGATTAGTGGCATGGCTAGCAGCGAAAAAATAAACGAAAAAGCCGATAAGGACGCGCTCTTAACCTCAAAGCGCAGCCGTTATCGGCTTTTTCTATTCCTTAACTTGCTCGGCAATAGCAACGGCCGATGCGATAGAGCGGTCATGCGTAATCGTAACATGGAGACGCAGCCGCTCTGGGTCAAGCGCCAGTCTCGACCACGCCGCCTCTGAAAGCTCACAAATCGGCTTGCCAAGCTCATCCCGCAAAATATCAATATCGGTAAAGCCGACCGTCTCGCCTATCCCGCAGCCGAGCGCCTTTACGACAGCCTCTTTGGCGGCAAAGCGGCCGGAGACAAACTGAATCAGCCGATTGCCTGCGTAGGAGGCGGACAGCTCTCTCTCTCGTCCCGTCAAAATCCGCTCCATAAACCGGCCGCCGATTTTCTTCTCCAGCAATGCAGCAATCCGCCCCATATCCGTCACATCATGCCCGATTCCGACGATCATCTTCCCCACACCCGTTCTCGCATTCTTATATGATGCCGACATTATCAGATTAATGCTTTGAAGTCAAAACGAATTACCAAGGAATGACTTGCCCCTCCGGATCGATGAGTGCAAGCTCCTCCCCATTCCATTCGTCGCCAAGGCGCCGCTCTGCCAGCTTCAAAATAGCAGCAGCCGATTGCTCCGGCGTATATTTCCCAGAATTATCGAGCTCGCCTTGCATATAGCTTTGCACATGACCAGGATGCAGAAGAAGCACTCTTCCCCCTTTGTCCTTCAAGCCTCTATGTACGAGCATGGACTGCATGTTCAGCGCCGTCTTGGACATCGCATACCCGAACCAGCCTGTCCGCCAGCAATTGGCGACGCTTCCTGCTTCAGAGGAAATATTGACGATCAGCTTGCTGTCGCTCCGTAAAATTTGAGGCAAAAAGCCATTCGTCACACGAAGCGCGCCAAGCGAATTGATGTTGAAAGCTTGAAGCATTTCATCAAAATTCAGCTCATCACCGATTGTGGTCTCAATATTGCCCAGAATAGCTGCATTATTAATGAGCATGTCCACCTTATCTGTCCATTCGCTTACTTGCCGGACAGCGGCGGCTACCGACTGGTCGTCGCCAACGTTAAGCTCTACGATTCGCAACTGATTTGGAAATTGCGATTGTAGCTCTTCAAGCCCCTTCCATTGCGTCAGGTATCTCCCGGCAATAACCTGCCAGCCCTTTTGAAGAAGCTGTGTAGCCAGCGCGAGGCCAACTCCCCTGTCCGCTCCCGTTATCAATGCGGTAAGATGCTGCGTCATTCCTTGCTCCTCCTTGATTCACCCTATATTTTATGATTGATAATATGTTTGATTTCAGGTGTTCGGCCCTCAGAGACATCCTGCCCTGATTTCAGCTGTTGAAGATCTCTCCTTACCATCTTTAACTCATACGTCAGCATATCTAGCTTTGCCGAAGTTTGGGAATTGTCGATAGCAGAGCGGATAACAAGGCTAAGCACGGCGAGACCGATGGCCCACATAGCGAATGCCATGATTGCATAAATCACCATTGCCGCCCCTCCTTTCGGTATTTGGCTTCATTCCTGTCTCCTTGTTTTCGACAAAAGCGCCTCTTTTCCTTCGCCCGCAAAAAAAGAAGCCGTCGCTGAAAGGTCATTGGATAACCTTTCAGCTCAGCTTCTTCTCTTAAATACCCGGAATCGGAGAACGTTTATGCTCCGTCTTCAAGTATTGCTTTTCCAGCTTTTCCTTCGCTTCCGCACCGATGTCTTTACCTTCGAGATAGGCACTATTCTCATCGTACAGAATGCCCAGCTCGCCCTCATCGGTTTGTCCGTCCCAAAGCCCGGCTGTTGGCGCTTTGTCGAGCACGCTTTGTGGAACGCCCAGCTCGGCTGCCAATTGGCGAACCTGCCGTTTGTTGAGTGTGCTCAGCGGTGTAATATCGACTGCGCCGTCGCCCCACTTTGTATAGAAGCCGGTAATGGCCTCCGAAGCGTGGTCAGTTCCGACAACGAGCAGGTTGAGATCAAAAGCGAGCGCGTATTGAACGACCATGCGTGTTCTTGCCTTTACGTTGCCCTTGCCGCCGCGGCTCAAATGACGAGGCATGCCTAGTTTCTTGAAGCCATGCTCGACTTCGATCGCAATCTCATCAACGGTCTCGCCGATATTCGTCTCGACGAGGTGCTTCAGATTGAATGCCTCCGCAACCGCGTAGCTGTCGTGAATATCAGTTTGCTCGCTGTAAGGCTGGAATACGCCCAGCGTCATGTATTCACGGCCAGCTTCCTCCGACAGCTCATCGGTTGCAAGCTTGCATAGCCCTGCAGCAACTGCGCTGTCGATGCCCCCGCTAATCGCGATCAGCAAACCGGAAGTTCCAGATTGCTTGACGTATTGCTTCAGAAAGTCGACCCGGCGGCGAATTTCTGCCTGCGGATCAATCTCAGGCTTTACGCCCAGCCGTTCAATAATTTCTTGTTGTAAGCTCATAGGGTCCCCCTATTATTACTTGCAGAATCGGTCGAAAGCGTCAGTCAGATCAGCAGCGATATCGTCTGCGGAACGGTTCTCGATTTGGTGGCGCTCGATGAAGTGAACAAGCTCTCCGTCTTTCATCAGTGCGATGGAAGGGGAAGACGGCGGATAAGGTGCGAAATATTCGCGTGCTTTAGCCGTAGCTTCTTTATCTTGGCCGGCAAATACCGTGTACAGTTGATCAGGCGTTACAGCGTGCTGCAGCGCTTCGGCAACGCCAGGACGGCATTGGCCTGCTGCGCATCCGCAAACAGAGTTAACAACGATGAGCGTTGTGCCTGTTGCATTAGGAATCGCTTCCTCTACTTCCTCCGGCGTACGCAGCTCTTGAATGCCAATACGAGTCAAATCGTCACGCATCGGTTGTACCATATCTAACATATATCTCTCAAAAGACATCGACATATGAACACACTCCTTTTAATTACATAAATTTAGTTACTATTATACCCCCCCTTGTGTTAAGTGTAAACGGCTGGCGCCATTTCCGGAAATAAAGCAACCGGAGCAGTTCCGCCCCGGTCGCTTGTTACGATTCATATTTCTCTTCGCCGGCAATCGTATCATGATCGCCAATTACGACGCCGTATTCATTTACGAACGGCTCGCGTTCCCCTCTCCCCTTGCGAAACTGAGGAAGAAAGGCGATTTCATAAGGATCCAGACCGGGATCATCCTTGCCGATCATCACCGTTTTTCCCTGCTTTAGGTAGAAGGGCGATTAGGCCCGTCCAGCTTTTTATCAAAACCTGCCGTCTCCGGCGCAACGCTCTCTCTTCCCTTGCTTCTGGCAGCTTTTTTATTATCCTTATTTTTAGCCATCGTTGACATCCCTCCTGAATCATGTAAAGTTTCGCCAACGATAGTATGTACATTCCTTCTTGCCAATATGTTGCCCTAAGCGCTTCTGTTGAAAGAGACGATGAAAGTCGTGCCTTCGCCTTCCTTCGATTCTACCTCGATTTTACCATTATGGCGCTCGGCAATACTGAGGCAAAGCGGCAGTCCCAGTCCTGTCCCGCGAGTTTTCGTCGTATAGAACGGCTCAAACAGATGCTGCATTTGCTCCTGCGGAATGCCGACTCCATGGTCCTGAATGCGAAGCTCGATCCGTTCCTTTTCCTGCACATATTCGGTCTTCATCCGCAGCACGCCTTTGTCACCCATTGCTTCCATTCCGTTGCGTGCCAAATTGAGCAGCAATTGCTTGATCTCCTTACTATTCAGCATCAACGGCGGTATGTAATCGCAAAGCTCCACTTCAATCGACTGGCCCCTCATGTTCGCATCGGCATCCAATAGCGGCGCCATCTCGCCGATGATTTCATGAAGGGAGCTCATTTCCATAGCCAATGCGCGATTCTGTGCCAAGGATAGAAAATCGCTAATAATTGCGTTGGCGCGATCCAGCTCCTCCATAATAATGCGGAAATACTGCTGCTGCTCCCCTGGCATCCGCTCCTTCATTAACTGAACGAAACCGCGAATGACGGCCATAGGGTTGCGAATTTCATGAGTAATGCTCGCTGCCATTTGTCCTACGAGACTAAGCCGTTCCATCCTGCCCACTTCATTGCGCAGCAAGTTCAGCTCTGTCACATCCTGCGCGATTAGCGCTGCACCAGTAATCGCGCCGCTAGTCAGATTACGGATGCTAAATGCCGTCTTCACGAGCATTCGCCCCTCCTCCATGAGCGGCTCGAGGCTTGTTTTCGTCCCCTTCAACGCTTCTTGAAGCAATTGAATGTCAATAGCCTGATTGTCGGCGTGCAGGAAGGCGGAATAATATTTGCCGACGATTTCTGTACGTTCGGAAATGTTCGCCCGCTTGTGAAAAAGCCGATAGCCCATCTCGTTCAAATGTGTAATCCGGCCGTGATGATTAACGATAATGACGCCAAAAGTCGTCTCGTCTATAAATTGCTGAAGCTTCTCGACCTCGCGCCGGTGATTAACGGACACCCGATGTACTTCATATTGAAGCTGCTGGTTTTCCTTCAAGCTCTCGATTACGAATATAGAGATCCATATTGAAGCAAGTGAGCCGATAACCGACAATGCAATCGAGAGAACGACTTGGTTAGTCCAAGCGATGTTATGCTCGAAACTGTGATATGCGATGGTAATTATAAAAAACAGCAGAATGGCTATCATCAAAAACATGACGATACGCTGCTTTTTGTAACGCGGGGACCGCTGAAACGGTTTGTATAGGAATAGCATAATTGGAATATATGCCGCCATGAAAGCTATAAAGAAGACCACTTCCGATGCTGTATCCAGAGTAGGAATACGGAATATGGTATAAATGGCAGACAGCCCAAGCACAGCATAGGGCCCGCCATACAAACAGCCAATGAGGTAAGGTATCATTCTGAAATTCATTTCATAATCGTTAAACTTGTAGCTGGCCAGCATGGATAAAATAACCGAAACACCGCTGAACAGACTTAAAAAGGCAGGTACTCCATTCCAGCTCTTTCCACGATTGCTCCAGAGCTGATACGAAAACACAGGCAACAATGAAATAAGAAATTGGACCAGCATCTCTTTCAACACGGACGATCAGTCTCCCTCTAATCGCATTCCGGATGGATTGCCGCAGCTTCGACGTTTGGCAGGTATTGTAACATTGATTATTGTTCTGTAGTCCGATTAAAACATAAACGACATCTTTTTACAATTAGTGATTCAACCATTCCACTATAGAATCCAAAACACGCTCGGCTTCAAGATCATTGTGCAGCTCATGAAAGCCCCCGTCCCAGCTTATGAAACGGCAGCAGTCTCCTAGCTTTTTCGCTGCCTCTGCACTAGCCGCATAGGAAGTGACTTGATCCGCATTGCCATGAAGCAACAGCAGCGGTATATTCAACTCCTGTATGTGATTCAATACCCACTCCCCGGCAGTCTGAATTTCAAGAAAGGTCTTCACTGTTATTCGAGTATGATTCAATGGGTCCCCTTCAATAGGCGAGACATGCGGATATCCCTGCCGATAAAGCTGTTCCGGCTTTAAACCGGTCGATTGCGGCAGGCCAGGAGCGACACGGGCAATGATGCGGCCTACCCAAAGCTGGGCCGCAGGCGGAGAGAAAGCCAGACGCAGCCATGGACTTGAAGCAATGACGCCATTTAGGTCCGGCTTTAACCGAATCGCAGCGTTTAAGACGACGTTTCCACCCATGCTGTGGCCGTACAAATAGCGGGGCAATCCGGGATAGCGCTCCGAAGCTGCCTCCAGCAGCGTGCCGACATGACTGACTGTCGTCTCAATGGACGGCATATGCCCTCTGCTGCCTGCTGTACGCCCATGGCCCTGCTGGTCCATGGCAAGCACTGCAAAACCTTCCGCTGTTAATCTGGCGGCAACATGCGCATATCTGTCCCCATGCTCTCCCATGCCATGGAGCAGGCAGACAACGCCGCGCTCCACGGATGGCTGATCCAGCTTCGGCTTCCACTCCCTAACGAAGAGCTTAGTGCCATCCGATCCGATGAGTTCCCATTCTACACGTTCCATTGTTTTCCCGCCCTTCCTGCTTGGTTGGTTGATTGTTTCTTCTGCTTCTTGATTCTTGCTTCTTGCTTCTTACTTCTTGGTTCTTGGTTCTTGGTTCTTGGTTCTTACTTCTTGTTCCTGAATTCTTGCTTGTTTATACGACTGCCTGTTGATTGACTGCTTTCTTTGTCTTCTTGCTTGTTGCTTCCTTCTTCCTGCTTCCTTCTTCCTTCCGTTCGTATGTTTCTTTTATTATAAACCGCAATTGCAAGCGCTACCATAGAAGGTTCTGTACAAATCTCAATCCAATCAATGTTACAATAGACAACAGTTAAGAAAGAAAGGCTGAGTGAACGATGTTTGATGTCATTATAATTGGCGGAGGCCCCTCCGGACTAATGGCCGCAGTTGCGGCAAGCGCAGAGGGCGCCCGCACCCTGCTCATCGATAAGGGAGACAAGCTGGGCCGCAAGCTGGGCATTTCCGGCGGCGGACGCTGTAACGTTACCAATGTCAAGGAAATGGACGAATTGATTCGTCATATTCCCGGCAATGGTAAGTTTTTGTTCAGCGCGCTGAATCAATTCGGCAACCGCGATATTATCGCTTTTTTCGAAGGAATGGGTATCGCATTAAAGGAAGAAGACAACGGCCGTATGTTCCCGGTATCCGATAAAGCTAAAACCGTCGTCGATGCGCTGGTTCGCAAAGTACGGGATCAAGGTGTTGAAATCCGGGTCAATATGCCGGTTAAAGAGGTTCTTTACGAAGATGGTGCTGTTCAAGGAGTACGACTGGCATCTGGAGATAAAATTGCGGCGAAGTCCGTTATTATTGCAACAGGCGGCAAATCGGTTCCGCACACGGGTTCAACCGGCGACGGATATCCGTGGGCAAAAAAAGCTGGCCATACCATAACGGAACTGTTCCCGACAGAAGTACCGCTAACCTCCAAGGAGCCTTGGATTCACAATCGCGTCCTTCAAGGACTATCGCTTCGGGACGTAACTCTAACGGTATGGAACGCCAAAGGAAAAAAACTGGTCTCGCATGACGGCGATATGATTTTTACCCACTTTGGGCTGTCCGGTCCTGCGGCGCTGCGCTGCAGCCAGTTCGTCGTTAAGGAATTGAAGAAAAACGCAGGCAGTGACGCAAAATCGACGGTACTCGTTACGATCGACCTGATGCCAGGGCGTTCGGAAGCTGAAGTATATGAAGAGACGTTAAGCCTCGCCCGTCAGGAATCAAAAAAAGCAGTCAAAAATGTGCTCCGTACCTATGTGCAAGAACGGCTGTTGGAGGTGCTCTTGCAGCAATGCGGCATTAACGGCGACATTACCTACGACAATATTCCAAAAGGACCGTGGCTGGAACTGGCGAAGCGGATAAAAAACTTCCCTGTTGCCGTGAACGGCACATTATCTATTGAGGAAGCCTTCGTCACTGGCGGCGGCGTTCATCTGAAGGAGATCCACCCGCAAACGATGCAGTCCAAGCTGGCAGAAGGCCTCTACTTCTGCGGCGAAGTACTCGACATCCACGGCTACACTGGCGGCTACAACATTACCGCAGCCTTCTCAACCGGCTACAACGCCGGCAAAAGCGCCGCCGCTGCTGTTATCTCCGCCCGCTAGGAGCAGGAGCGCTGTTCGTTTGAGGCAGAGTTGGCTGACAGGGCGGGACTGTATCATGCGAGTTTTTTTCATAATGGGCCACATTTGGCCTGCTGAGCAACCAAAACGCTCCATCAAAATGCAAATGTGCATTTTGATGGAGCGTTTTTAGTCGAAACAAGCCTTCAAAATGCAAATTGCATTTAGATTCAATCGATCGCTATGGGAGTCCGAAAATCACTTCTCTGCTTCGCAAAGAAGGCTGGAAGGTCTCAGAGCGTTTCGTAGGCAAACTCATGAAAGAGAACGGGTTGCGTTCTTGTGTAACCAAGAAATATCGGGTAAATACGACAGACTCCAATCATGACCAGCCGATTGCACCAAACCTGCTCAACCAAAACTTCGAGACGACAGCACCAAACAAAGTCTGGGTAACCGATATCACGTATATCCCTTGCCGTGAAGGCCGCATGTATCTAGCCAGTGTCCTCGATCTGTACACACGCAAGATCGTGGGTTGGAAGCTTGCTGACCGAATGACGACAGATCTTGTCCTGGCAGCCCTCGATCAAGCGTACGAAGCACAGAAGCCAAAGAAAAAGCTGATTCACCATTCGGACCGAGGTTCGCAGTATGCCTCTGAGGACTATCGAAAGCGATTAAAGACGTACAAAATGAAAGCAAGTATGAGCCGTAAAGGGAATTGCTACGATAACGCTTGTATCGAGTCCTTCCACAGTGTACTGAAAAAAGAGTTCGTATACTGCACCAAATTCAATACAAAAGCTCAGGCACAACAAGAGATGTTCGAGTATATCGAACTGTTTTATAACCGAAAACGAATTCATAGTTCATTGGGTTATTTATCACCCAATCAATTTGAGTTGAATTATTACAAAAAAGTAAGTTGATACACTTAAGCAATGTCTGCTTTCTTGACAGAGGTCCAAATGTGCATTTTGATTACCCCTAAACCCGTTAATTTCGCTTAAATCATGGGATTCCACATGTATTTTTGCATTTTGACGCACATTATGGGCCGTTTTAAGCCAAACAAAATGCACTATTACATTTTGTTTGTTTGGTACAGCCCCTAATGCACGCCAGACCACATTTTCCACGCCAAAAAAGGCGATACTTCGGCAGCCGAAAAACCGGCCAGCCCTTGTATCGCCTTTTTTCCAATACCAAACGAAGAAGAGACAGTTAGCCGCTGAAATGGTTATAGCTGCCGTCATCGGGCTTGAACTCATCCCGATATTCGTCAGCATCGTCATTCCAATTATGCAGTTCTTCATCTAATTCATCTTGCGCATTCAGATCCTCGTTGACGACATGTGCCGGAATCGTGATAGCATCTAGCGAATAAGCGGTATTCGTCACGGCCTCTGAGCTGATTGATGCCTGTTCCACCAACTTCCCGCCATAGGTCTGAGCGATTTCCAGCGCCGAAGTTAAATCCTCGCCGTCCACATGAATATGGACCCGATTGCCTTCATGAAGCATCGGTTCATAACCTAACTCCTGAAGCGTGTCGCAAGCCACCGAGGCGCTTGCAGCGTCGGCAAAATCAAATAAAATAGCTGAACTCACCCGCATTCATCTCCTGTTTCTGAACGTATTTGCATGCCAATTTGGGGCTCGCTTCTAGTTTGTCCTAATTTCAGTCATATCTATTATGCGAATATGTATTGTCATTTCACTATTTTCTACTATAATTTAAAGTATCAACTTTATGTTAGATTTCTTCACTCTAATTGTGAAATAACATATCACATTCATTTAAGACCAATATACGCCAAGGTGGTGCCATCCAGATGTACAACATTTTTTATATGCTAGACGACCCCATGATGATCGTCGAATTCGAGCACAACCGTTGGTACGTACGCGATGTCAATGATGCATTTACCTTGCTGACCGGCTATAAGAACAATGAACTCTCCGATATCGATCCGGACAGCCTCTTGAAGGACGGCCTCCCGTTCCATCATCTCATGACACTGCTTACTGAAGAGGAAGGAGACTCTTCCTTCGAATGGGAGTTGATTGCGCGATTAACAGCGCCTATTCCAGTGAAGTTGACATGCCGCAAGCTGCAGGAGGATAGCCTTACCGGCTATATCGTCAGCTGCAAAGATTTGTCCGAGCCCAATTGGATCGATGATTTTGCCCAAGAAAATCAGATTGTGATGACTTTGAGCGTATCCGAGCAGTATCGGATCATGGACGCCAAACGTTACTATACGCCACTCAAGCAGCGGACTTCGAGTCTGGTCAATCAGTGCATGTTCGATTTTGTAGCGGAGGACAGCGTCAAACCGCTGCGGCGAGTGATGGACAATGCCCGGAAGAATGGCATCGAGGAACAAATGGAGCTTCGAATGTCGATCAACGACAAAACCTACCTGGCTTCGGCGCTCATTAAACCTTTCTATTACGGCAATAAGACCTTTCGGAGCTTCTCGATCATCATTACAGAACTGAATCTGCATGCGCAGGATGAAGATTCGTCTTACAAGCTTCGTATGCTCATGCTCAACAAAAATATTTCGGCCACTTCGCTTGCCCAATCCACGCTCATTTCGCTGACGACCATCTCGAAAATCCGCAATGGTAAAATCAAAAAACCCCAACGTCTCACGGCTGAATTGATTGCCGGAGAGCTGGGGGTTAAACCCGAATCGATCTGGAGCAGCTTCAAGCGCTAACCGCCTGAAGCCCTCCGGTATCTAAAGACTACAATTTAAATCGCATAACGAGCTCATTCATATTAACCGCTACATGGGCTAAACCGCCAGCTGAGGATGCTATCCCTGCCGCCGAGGCGGTTTGCTGTTGAGCACCTTGCGCTGCTGAACTGGCAATTTCATTCGTGCGGCGCGCAATTCCGGTCAACTGCTCTATCGAAGCTGAGACCTGCTCGGAGCTTGCAGCCAGCTGTTCCGCTGCCGCGGCAACTTCCTCGATCTTGACCGATACGTCAACCGCTGCTGCCGATATTTGCCGGAATGATTCTCCCGCAGCCTGAACTCTCTCCATTCCTCTTGCCGTCCCTTCGCGGCCGGACTCCATTTTCCCCGCCGTAGTCTCCGTATCGCCCTTGATTCTAGCAATGACTGAAGCGATATCCGATGCCGATTCCGCTGTTTGGGCAGAAAGCTTCCGCACCTCCTCTGCAACGACTGCAAACCCTTTGCCCGATTCTCCAGCTCTAGCCGCTTCAATAGCCGCATTCAAGGCAAGCAGATTCGTCTGCTTCGAAATATTGCCGATCAGCTCGGTAATTTTACCGATATCATTCATATGCTTCTGAAGCAAAGCGACATACTCGGCTGCCTCCCGAACCGTCTCGTCGACCGTCCCCATCGCTACAACCGCTTCCTCGATCGTCATGCCGCCTTGCTCAGCTTGTCTTGCCGCAATGGCTGAGAGCTCAGCCGCATTCGAGCTGCTTTCGGCGATGCGCTGCGTGCCTTGCGCCATCTCCTCCGTTGACCGCTCAATTTCCTCAAAGCTTTGCAATTGCTCCTGCGAGCCTGCGGCCGCTTCCTTCAGCATCAACGATGCTTGTCCCGCAGAGCTGGCATTTTGCTCGGAAGCGGCAAGCATTTGCTGCGATGCTGCGGCGATATTGTCGGATGCGCCCCGGACACCTTGCAATGTACCACTTAACGATGTGACCATTTCTCCCAATGCTTTGACGATTGAGCCGATCTCATCCCTCGTTCTTATCTTCGGGATTGTGACCGACAATGTGCCTCCAGCGATTTGAGCCATCACATCCGCCGATTTGCGCAGCGGCTGCGAGATCGTATGGCGTATGTAGAACAAGATACCGATAACGAGCAAGACTGCCGTCCCGATACTCCATGCGATGGACGCCACACCTTGCTTATAGATATGCTGACTGGACTGTTCCGATTGGGCCGCGCCCTCTTCATTCAACCTGATTAGCGTATTAATATAGGTCTGCATGACACTGAAGGATTGCTCGGATTCCTTTAAAGCATTGACGACAGCCTCGGTACCAGCACCTTGCCCGGAAAGCTGAACCACATTGCGGTAAAGCGCGAGATACGCTTTCCATTCGCCCTCCAGCGACCGGGATGCATTCATATCATTGGATGTGCTCATGGAGGAAAGGTATAGCTTATATTTATCATTCATAACGGAGATTGTGTATTCGCCATCCTCCTCCAACAGCTTTCGCTTCAGCTCATTGGTTTCCTCTGCCAATTTATACTGCAGCCCAAGCATATGCTCATTCAAATAATTAATTTCATTGATCGTCTTAACATTCAATAGCCAAACCTGCGAAATTTCCCGGGCATTCTCCGTGAGATTGCTCATCATGTTCAGGCTAAGTGCACCATTTCCCGCAAGTATGACGATTATCGCAAAGAAGGACGCAGTCAGTCTTTGACCTACGGATAAACGCCATCTTTTCTTCATCTCTGTCCCCTCCTAAGCCATTTGGACTACTGTATCCATGCGTAATGTTAGTATACTTTACGTGGGTGTAACGACCAAAGTCTTATTAGAGGGGATAAACATGCATTCCTTCGTCCGCAAGCCTAATTAATCCATCATTCCTTTAATTTCCATAAAAAAGTTCAATCTCTTTAATAATCGACATTTTTTTGCAAAAAAAGACCGTTCCCCCAATGAAGGAAGAACGGTGTCAACTCGCTTTTGTTTAAATCAAATCCAGCCATTGCTGCAATTACTAGCTCCGGTAAGCGACCAGAGACTCGTTCAGACCGCGCGTTTGCGCGTAAACCTGCTGGTAAATACGGAATAAACCTTTGTAGGTCTCAACAGCCTCAGGCTGAGGCGCATACGAGGACGCATGTTTGACGAACTGGGAAGCGCAAGCCTCCAAGCTGTCGAACCAGCCGCAGCCGTATGCCGCGAGCATCGCTGCACCAAGACCCGGACCTTGTTCATTCTCAAGAGCAA
Source organism: Paenibacillus radicis (ex Gao et al. 2016) (assembly GCF_014641555.1). Classification (GTDB taxonomy): domain Bacteria; phylum Bacillota; class Bacilli; order Paenibacillales; family Paenibacillaceae; genus Pristimantibacillus; species Pristimantibacillus radicis. The sequence goes on along the minus strand of NZ_BMHY01000002.1, from coordinate 554,175 downwards.
CGACGGTTGCATCGAAAATATCGGCCTGCATTTGCAGCCATGCTGGGTTTTGCGCACCTCCTCCGATCGATACGATTGTATCAACCGTTTTGCCTGCGCTGCGGAACAGATCAACCGACTCGTTCAGCGAGAACGTAATCCCCTCCATAACCGCCCGGGCAAAATGAATCCGCTCATGCGAGCCGTCCACGCCAATGAAGCTGGCGCGAATGGATGGATCGGCATGCGGCGTCCGCTCACCTACAAGATATGGCGTAAAGAGCAAGCCTTTTGCGCCTGGCTGCACTTCACCCACGCCTTGCAGCAACTGGTCATACGACTCGCCCGCTGCAAACGTCTTTTTGAACCAGCTCAAGCTGTAGCCTGCAGCAAGCGTAACGCCCATTGCGTAGAATGAATCTTCCTTGCCGTGGTTGAAGAAATGGACCTTGCCACGGAAATCTTTATCCTTATCGTTCTCATACGATAGGATAACGCCTGATGTACCGATGCTGCACAACGTCAGTCCTTCGGACAATATGCCAGCGCCGATCGCCCCGCAAGCATTGTCGGCACCGCCGGCAAACACTTTGGTTGAAGGCAGCAAGCCTGTCGCAGACGCTACATCATCAAGCAATGTGCCCGTCAGAGCATGAGACTCGGCCAAAGCCGGGCAGAAGCTAGCTGGCAGGCCAAAAGCGTTCAGCACATCTTGGCTCCATTGCTTGCCCGCAACATCCAGCAGGAGCGTGCCCGCCGCATCGGAATAGTCCATATGCAGCTCGCCGGTTAACCGGTAGCGCACATAATCCTTCGGCAGCAGGAACAGCTTCGCTTCCTTGAATGCTTCGGGTTCGTACTGGCGGACCCACAAAATTTTCGGCAAGGTGAAGCCTTCCAGCGCCGGATTCCGTGTAATGGTAAGCAGCGTGTCGCCAAGCGTGCGCTCGATTTCGCGGCACTGCTCCGTTGTACGGGTATCGTTCCACAATATCGCATTGCGAATCGGATCGCCCGCTTCATTAAGCAGCACTAGACCGTGCATTTGTCCCGAAAAGCTGATGCCCTCAATTTGCTCGGACGTCACGCCCTCCGTCTCCACTAGCTCGCGAAGCGCCTCTATCGTTGCGGTTACCCAGTCATCCGGCTTTTGCTCACTCCAGCCCGAATGCTCGTGGAAGAGCGGATAGCTGCGTGAAGTTTCCGCAGCCACCGTTCCCTTCCGGTCGACGAGCAGCGCCTTAACGGCGCTCGTACCGAGATCTATTCCAATGACATAACTCATAAGATGAGCTCCTCTCGACTATACGCTGAAAATAACTTCGCTCAGCATCAGTCTGATCCGCTCTTGACGGCCGGATTCATTTTTGATCGGATTGTTTTGCAGCGCATATTGCTCAAGCGAAGCAAGCGTTGCTTTGCCGGCAACGATATCAGCGCCGATGCCTTCTTTGAACGTGCGGTAGCGGTTGTCGACGATATTGTCGAGAATTTTCTCGTCAATCAGTTTTGCAGCTGCTTTCAAGCCCCATGCGAAGCTGTCCATACCTGCGATATGGCCGAGGAACAGATCATCCGCTTCGAACGAACCGCGACGAACTTTCGCGTCAAAGTTCACGCCGCCGCGGCCGATGCCGCCTGCTTTCAGCACTTCAAACATCGTCAGCGTTGTGGAGTACAGATCGGTAGGGAATTCATCCGTATCCCAGCCGAGCAGCAGGTCACCTTGGTTCGCATCAAGCGATCCCAGCATGCCGTTGATTGCAGCTGTGCGGATTTCGTGCTCGAATGTGTGGCCAGCCAGCGTTGCATGGTTGGCTTCCAAGTTCAGCTTGAAATGATCCTTCAAGCCGTATTTTTGCAAGAATGCAATCGTCGTTGCTGCATCGTAGTCATATTGATGCTTGGTTGGCTCTTTTGGCTTAGGCTCAATCAGGAATTGCGCATCGAAGCCGATTTCTTTCGCGTAAGCAACTGCCATATGATACAGGCGTGCCAGATTGTCGAGCTCGAAGCCCATGTCTGTGTTAAGAAGCGTCTCGTAGCCTTCGCGGCCGCCCCAGAATACATAGTTTTCGGCGCCAAGCTCTTTGCCGACTTCCAGACCTTTTTTCAATTGTGCGCCAGCGTAAGCATATACGTCAGCATTAACGGCTGTTCCCGCACCGTGAACAAAGCGAGGGTTGGAGAACATGTTAACCGTGTTCCACAGCAGTTTTTTGCCGGATTGTTTCATATTGTCTTTCATCAAAGCGACGATAACGTCGAGGTTTTTATTCGTTTCTTGCAGCGTTGCGCCTTCCGGAGCAATGTCTACATCATGGAATGCGAAGTAAGGAACGTTCAGCTTCTCCAGGAACTCGAAGTTCGCTTCCACGCGGGCTTTCGAACGGTCCAGGCCATCATATTTATCCCAGCCGCGAACCATCGTAGCCGCACCGAACGGGTCCGTGCCGTTAGCGTTGAATGTATGCCAGTAAGCGACTGCAAAGCGAAGATGCTCTTCCATCGTTTTGCCCAGTACAACTTGGTTCGGATCGTAGTGTTTGAATGCAAACGGATTGTCGGAGCCTTTGCCTTCGAATTGAATTTTGCCGATATTCGCGAAGTAAGTCATGAATAAGTGGCCTCCTTAAAGGTAGATGAATTAGTTTATGAAAACGCTCACTTAGAGCATAACATGCCGAAACTTAGTTTGTCTATTAAACAAACAAAGAATTTATGTTATAATTTTTTCAAGCTGCATGAACGCAGTTTATATCTTATTTCGTGGTACAATGACGATGAATGGATTAACGGACGGAGGCTATCTGCTCTTGAAAGTGACTACGACAGGCGACTTGACCCTGATAAAAAAAATAAATACTTCTATCGTTTTGGACGCTGTACGAAGGAATGCTCCGCTATCCCGGGCGCAAATCTCGGAGCTGTCCGGACTTAATAAAGCAACGGTCTCCAGTCTCGTACAAGACTTGATCGACAGCCATCTTGTGCTGGAGATCGGACCGGGACAATCTAGCGGCGGACGCAAGCCGGTGATGCTGCTGTTTAACGGACAAGCAGGACATGCGATCGGCATCGACCTTGGCGTCAACTATATTCGCGGTGTGCTGACCGACCTCGAAGGTCAAGTGCTGAGAGAATCGCAGCGAAGCCTGAAAGAACATGCACTTGATTTCACACTGGAGCAATTAATCCAGTGTATCGACGAGCTTAGGGCGCAAGCGCCGGGCAGTCCTTACGGGATTGTTGGTATCGGAGTTGGCGTCCCTGGCATTGTCGACGATAAAGGCGCCATGCTCTTCGCTCCCAATTTGGACTGGAAACAGGTTGAACTGCAGAACATCCTTGAGGAGCGTTTTCAAGTACCGGTCACCATCGACAATGAAGCGAACGCGGGTGCTCAAGGCGAGCAGAAATATGGTGCAGGCCGCGGCATCGCGCATCAGATTTATGTCAGTGTCGGCATTGGCATTGGCACCGGCATCATACTGAATAAAGAGCTTTATAAAGGCGCATCCGGTTTTTCCGGAGAACTCGGCCATCTTTCTATCGAATACAATGGCAAACCTTGCCGCTGCGGCAACGAAGGCTGCTGGGAGCTATATGCCTCGGAAAATGCACTGCTCGAACGTGCCAAGCCGCTGGGCTTCGACAATCTCGAAGACTTGCTGCAAGCCGCAGAGGGAGGGAACGACGAGGTTAAGCAGCTCTTCCACTCTATCGGAGATTATCTCGGAGCCGGCATTTCCAACATCGTCAATGTGTTTAATCCTGACGTCGTCATTATCGGAAACCGTATGAGCCGTGCAAAGGCTTGGCTGGAGGAAGCGGTGCAGCAGTCCGTCGCAAGACGTACTCTTCCCTATCACCGGGAACGGTTGCAATTGCTGTTCGCCGAGCTGCAGGACCAGTCAGCTGTTCGCGGCGCAGCCTATTATGCGATCAGCCGCTTTCTTGAGAAGCTGCGCACCAGTTAAATGGCAAAGGGGAATCGGCAGCGCCTGTAGTGTGCGCTAGCCGATTCCCCTTTGTTCGTTATCTTACCCGATGAATTTGGAGATAATCATAGACCGTTCCTGAGATTTCGACGTCTACAGAATCGGTTTTCACAATCCCGTTGCTGTAATAGACGGTGAATACAAACGTAATCGTCCCGTTTTTCAGCTTTTCGAAAGACTCCTCCCACAGCTCGCCCTTCCAACGAGTGCTAGCCCCGTTCTGGCTGGTTAGGTCCAATGTGTAACGCAGCATTTTAACCTCCACCCGCTCGGCATACGTATCCGTTCGTGTATCAGAAGTTTCCGCCTCCAGCATAAACTTCTCACCAGCCCAAAACATATGCGGCGGCCTTATTAAAGCATCATTGGGGCTCCTTGCATCGTTATAAGCTTGCCGATATTGCTCCCAAAGCGGTGTGTGCTTAACGAAGCCTTTTAGCTTCAGCTCATAAACCATGAGCTTCTTCGTAACGACAACAGGCGGAGCCAAGTTATCGCTTACCGTCAGCTTGATTGTCCACTCCCCAACATCCAGCATCCGATAGGTTGGACCGGTATCCGCGTACGGATAGCCCAGCACATAGGAAAATGTTTTTTTGACCCCTCTTGGACTCGTCAGTTCATAAACAACATCCAAATTATCTCGATCCGGGTCACTAACGATAGAGTAGAATCGGACCGTATCCCCTTCAAAAACAGGATCAGGCGACCATTTGAAATCACCGGTTGGCGGGGAATTGGTCTTGAAATAAATATACGCATATTGCCCTTCATTGCCGGCCACATCATGGTCAATTACCGTCAATCGATACTCCTGACCCGGAATCAGTCCTTTTACCTGATAAGAATTCGTCGTCTTCGGCAACGGCAGACTATACTCCGGCGTACCGTCACCATTCAGATCGATGGCTGTAACCGAACGGTCCGGGTTGACTTTCTGCATATAAAAGGTTCGGGCGGCATGCCCCGACGACGGCTGCGCATCGCGGAATGAATTCCATTTGACTATAACGGAGGTTGGCTTAATGTCCAATTGCTCATCAACATCATCCGGCCGCACGGTGTCGACAAAGAAATAACCGTTGGTGCTATATGGCCCCCATAGATAGCCGTCATTCGCTCTTGCCCGCCAATGATGCAGCCCTTCCTGCAAGCCGGCAGGCGGTTTATAGCTAGTGGCAGCTGTCGAAGCATTGGTATCGATGACTTGTGTACCCGTGGAGTTGTAAAACACCTCATAATCAATGCTTGCAATCGGATGATTTTCCGGATCGGTAACACGAACGCGCAGCTCTGGCCGGTTATTATTCGTAAAGACCGGTTCAGAGGCTTTGGGCCCGTTGAAACTCAAGAGCGTTGTAATAGGCGGCAAGTCTAGAATGAAATAGACCGTATTGCTGGCATCGGACCATACACCATTGGAATACACGTAGCCATGTATTTTGACAAGGCGTCCTTCATCTATCGTTCCTATCGGCACCTCATAGGTCACATCATCCCCAATGCCTTGCGTGTAGAACGCTTGCTTGCCGTTATCGACATAAGTGAAGATCAATCGGTATAGCTCTTGCGGATCGTTCTCGTCATCCTTGTAGATCCATTTCACAGTCGGATCGGTGATGAGAACAGTTGGCTTAGCCAGCGTCCCATTCGGCACCGTAATGGTCATGCGCGGTTTAGTCTGATTGACTGGCGGCAGCGCGTCTTTATATACGCGAGTCTCGCCCCAATAGCTCCATGCGCCGTGCAAGTCTTTGACCTGCTCTTGAACGATAAGCTCAACGCCGGGCCGACTGTACAGTAATCTTTCACCCGTTGTCCAAGTCGGCTGATCCGCCCATCTTGTCCGGAATATCCGGTCCGCTAGCCGATCCGGGATATCTGGATCATAGGATGCATCGTTTGCAAGATAATCCAGTGCTTCCCCTTCGGGATAAACAACACCAGTGAATTTTACATTCGGCTGTGCTATTGGTCTGCGGTGTACATACAAGTTTTTCCTCACCGGCGCGGAAAATAACTGATAAGAACCAAACGGCGAAGGCAGCTTATCCTGCGCACGATACGTAATCTCATATAAACCCGGCTTGTCCAAACTGTTCAAAGTTTGAGGCAGCGTTTTCCCGACATATTGGCTTAACCCGAGCGAATTGGCAAAATAATTCGGATCATGCTTGTAGATCCATTGCTCAGCATTTTTCGGATCGGCCTCCAGGTCGTTAAACAGTTTCTTATAGTCAATCTGCTCGCCAATCAGTACGGCTTCGAACGTTTCTTCCGGAACGGTCGTTCCGTAGTTGGTTCGCTTTACATTGCTGAATGCAGCTTGCTGTTGTCCGAGGGACATAATACCCGCTGATCCGCGCACAAACTTGTTGTCTACAGCTTCGAGCTTTGCGACGCCATTCACAGATAAACGGATCGTTCCGGCGATGGTTTCCAGCTTGAATTTGTAAGGTACGCTAGATGCGCGCACCATCGTTGTGCTGCCTAACTCGGTCTTAATTCCATTAACGACCTTGAACAGACTAAGCTTGCTTGGGCTCCATTCCATGCTGTACATGTTTTTCTCGTCCTGGATCTGAATGGCCGCACCGATGGATTTGTCATTATTTAGACCACCTACGGAGACGTCGAATTCAAGCACCTGATTACGCATTTTATCGTTTGGATCAAAGAGCAAACCGCCCCAAGTTTCGCTATCAATCTCGACAGTGTTGTCATCAATTAAACGCGGCAGCTCGCCGGATGATTCACCTATAAATGGAACGATAACTGATGTTGCAATTTGCCCTACAGTAGTGGTTGATAATTTCGTCCTCGTAGCACTTAAATAAACAGATCCGTCAGGTGCTACCCTGCTAGCGCGATTAAAGGTTGTAGCCTGATAATAATAGGTCGATCCCTCGAAAAGATCATGGTTGCTGTAATATTGATTCGTCTTCTCGCCTAAAAAAGAAGTTACATCAGCTCCATTAGCTAGGGCAAAAAATGGCGTATAGTATTTGCCGGAATTATTACCTTTCTGCCATCTTATCCAGTTTTCCATTCGCACTAATTTACCGTTTGGTTGTTCAAAAGCTTGCAGGTAAGCGTTAGCACCGTAAGACGATTTATTCATTTCGAACTCATTCGGCAGCGCCTCAGGCGGATCAGTAGGGTCGTTACCTACGTTATAATTTAAGATATCAATTCCTACTATACGCACGCCTGTTTTCGTAAACGTACCGTATGCTGGGCTATATACCGTGCCGTCTCGCCGTACAACAGGATTTTGATAAATGGTAGGAGATACATGAGGACCACTGGCCGAATGGCTATTGGTCTGTGATAAATAAAATTGATTGGTGGCATTGTTGTAGACGAATAATCCAAAATAGTAAAGCCACATATCACTAGATTGATTGTGAGCATTTACACCTGACATATAGACGTATTGCCCATCATCAGATACTGCAGGCGGAGATATCCCCCCAATCGGCCCTTGATAACTATTTTTAATGATGCCATTCGCATTTAAAGCGGCAAAGCCATTCATATACGCTTGTTTGGTAAACATAACAGGGGCATATTGGTAGGTGACAAACACATCACCACTATCATTTACGGCAATACCCCTTACATTGGTCAACGTCAATTCTCGGTCATCTTGATAAATGATAGATGACCACAATAGCGTTTTCTGTGCCAGCGAATATTTTATGACATAGATGGAACGTCTTTGACTATAAACATTACTTTCCTTTGTTGTAACACCATAGGCCATATAAAGCGTTTTTTTATCTTTTGAGAAATTGAATTGCATACCTGGTCCACCCCAGCCGCTAGTGACGCTTTTATCTTGGCCATGTACCATAAATAACGGGTATATGTCTAAAATTTGACCATCGAGATTAAGTAAATAAAGATTGTTATCGAAGTACGAATAAAATTTCTCGCCGCTGCTATCGTAATCGATTAGATTGACGGAATATCTGCCAGGTATACGATGCTCAGCTAGTTGTTTTCCTGTTCGCGCATCTACCTCTACAAGATAACCATCGGACTCATCCTGATTGTATGAATTGTACGAGCCTGTATAATGCAAAATCATGCGATAGCCCGGGAAAACTTGTGATGCTGTTCCGGGAACTGTCCATCCATACATTCCCACTGGTTTCGCTGGAATCTCCCAAAAAGGCTGCTTCTTCAAGTTGGCAGCGAGGTTGTATGGTTTATCAAAGCTAGCCCAAACCGCATTTCGAGTTTTCAAGCTGTTGCCATCAATCTTCCAGCCATCCTTATTCTCTGATCCGCCGACATACGGCCTTTTCAACGTCCAGGAGCGCAGAATGGATTGAGGGGAATAATTGATGATCGGCACTGTACTTTCTTCCCCTTGGTCCGGTTGCTGCGTAATACCATTTGCCGTAAAGTCAACTTCTGGAGCAAGGTTGATGATTTCAGTATGAGCAATATTGGATGTGCCAGTTAGTCCATAATCTTCGGTTACCGTGGCCCGATATTGCCGATGGCCCAAGGTTGTATATCGTACATTGACAGATTCTTTGTACACACCGTTATAAATGACTTTCCATGCTTCATCTTCAAAATTGCCGTCATTATTCTGATCATAACGCTCTTCAACCGATAAGCGCGTGATAGTGTCCCCGTCCGGACTTTGAGCGTTAATAATTAACTGCAGATCCGACTTTCGAATACCCGTTTCCGAAGCAAAAATTTCGACCGTTGGCGGCTCATCCGGTACGACCTCCAGCGGATACGTCGTCCACTCGCTGGTACGGCCCTCCGAGTCGTAAACCTTTCCTGCAAGCGTGTAATTGCCAAGCTCCATAGGGGCAACAGCAAGATATGGAGCAACCGTATAATAAGCTTCATCGTTTTTCTTGTACTTCTTTTCCGACTTGCTGTGATCGATGGTGACACCTTTCGACGACAGCGGTGTATAAGAATTATTTAAATGATGCGGAGCTGGAAACGGGCGTCCTTGAATCCATCGGGTAACCCCGGAAATGATGGCGACAGGCTTTGGATCATTGACGTAAAGAATGGCCGTGGCTGATTTTTCATCCCCGTATTCATTTGTTGCCTTGATCACCGCTGTGTATGTACCTGGTTCATCGAATCTTATTTGTGGATATTGGAGGCCTGTTTTATCCATAATTTTTGGATCTAAATTCTCACTAAAGGTCCAAGACCAGTCATTGAAGTTTTCTCCCATTGCATCCAGCGTTGAAGTTTCGCCTGTGAAGATCGATACCGGACTCCAATTCGCATTGATTTTCAAAACGGGCTTTGGCTTAGGCGTCGGCTCTGGTGTGCTTCCTGGACTGGGCTGCGGTGGCGCTCCCGGTCTGCTAATCACCGTCGAACACTCAATGACATCCTCGGCGCTGCTGCCATCAGTGAAATAAATGACGGCGCGCATGACGTAGGTTTCGGTATAGGTATCAACATCTATCATTTTTGCCTTTGGAATGTTGAAAGAAAATTTATAGGTCACCTTGTCCAAAGCGCCTAGCGTTTGCGTCTGCAACTGTGTACCGTCTGCTAGTCGGCCGTAGAGCTTCCATTCTTTAACGCGCAGACTACCCTTTTGAGCAACTGCGGCCGTTAGGGTTGATGTTGCAGCGATGTCCCTATCTGCAAATTGAACTGTGGACGGATCGGCTGCGCAGGAGCAATCTACGAGAGGCTTGTCCTTGGGAGGGAGTTTTTCGTAGGTGACGCGGACTTCGCCTTCGTAATAGTAGGTTTCGGCGGACCAATCGGTTTTAGTTAGCATAGTATATTTAAGTGCTTTAGCATTACCTGAACATCCATTACACTCTATTGTTTCATAATCCGAATTATTTAATGGAACAGCAACTTGGACCCAGCCGAAACCAACATCCCCTTTACCATAATCTAAAACTTGATGGTGACCCGCAAATGGGGTTGCTACTGTAATATTAATTGAATTGGCAATCGCAGCGCCTTTATAAACATTCTCCTTTTCTCTACCTGTATATATAAACTCATAGTATGCAGGACCTTGAAACTGTTTGCTATCTTCGATAGCATAACCTAATGTTTTTACTCCGTTTATGGTTTTTGAACTTCGAACCAATGAATCAATTGTTGTACCTGCATTATCTTTAGTAGACAACAAACCAGGACAAACAGTTAAATTGCCTTGCCAGCAATCTTTTGAATCAACATCTGTTTTGGAAGGAGTTACATAATAAGTTCCTCCTCCATTGCTGCTTCGTCCAACAATCCATTCTGTACCGTTGGTTCGTCTATTTACGACATAATACATATCTGAAGTATGGCCACTAGCTACTAAATTAACCTTTGTACCAGGTACACTATTTACAATCAAGGTGTTACCCGATAAAGAGAAGGTTGTTCCTCGTTGGTTAAGTGATAAATTTTTCCCACTAGAAACTCTCATCCATAATTGGTATGAATTTTCCTTTATCTTATATCCTTCAGGAACTTGTAAATCTACTTTGATATTTGAAAGTGCTGGTGATGGATTAAATCGTTCGCTTGCAAGAAAGCGAATGTTTTGGGTATTAGTGATCGTATTGCTTTCTGCGGCTAAACTGATTTGAGGGAACATTTCCGTTAACATAGATAGGAGCAGAAGGCATGATAGTATAGTTTTGTTGGTTATTTTTTTGCCCAATGATCTTTCACCGCCGTTAAGTAGAATTGATTACTACTAGAACCTAGAACCCCTCCAAATTTTTCAAGATGGATAGGAAATGCTCCATATCTTTTCACTTGCTCTTGAGCGTATGCCTTGCTTACATAAGGGAAAATGTAGTCGTAACCGCTATTCCCTTTCTTAGCAAGACTCAATATAATTTTATTTTTGTATAGCCCTGGTCTATCAATTAATTTATCGTCCATGTGATGGTATTTATTGTTTAAAGATATGGACCCACTATCCTGTTCCGTATACATATAAAAACTGGTTGCGATTGATTGATTTTGTTTCGGACTATCTGCTAAACTTTCACCCTTGAGCTTATAAGCAAAGATGTATCCTTTTGTGGGATCAGCAGAACCGAAGTATTTTGCCCCCTCCAAATACTCCACCAAGTACCCCTTCTTATCCGTTGGATCAAGGATCGTTAGTTGTTCAATAGAAACTTTGTATTTAGGGTTAATCGTGAGTGAATGCGGAAGTTCTACCATATCTTCCTGATCGAACATCGTGATCATATTATGCCGATGCCATGTAATCTCCGCTGCGCTCGATGCGCCTTGGTCAACAGCTAGCTTCTCGCCTTTTTCAAGCTTCAACAATCTCGTAACTAGCACGGCAGCCTGCGCACGCGTTGTCGTACCGTTTGGATCGATGGTTTCTGCTTTTGCACCCGTACGTGATAGCAACCCGACATTAACCGCTCTGAACAACAGCTCGTCATTCGTAAGCTTTTTGCCGCGATAATCTGCTTTTGCTACACGCATTGATAGTTTGGCTAGTTCAAGGCGAGTAGCAGGCTTATTCATATCACCAGAAAAATCTCCAGCCGCATACACCTTAGCATCCGTCAAAGCCGTTTGAAACGGCGTATACCATGGCTTCCCTGCCGTCGCCGAGCCAACTTCAATATGTGCCGTCAAAGCCATCACCTTCAGCATCTCAGCCCTCGTAATCGTCCCATCCGGTTTAAACGTGCCATCCGGATAACCGTTAATGATACCGGCTTGTGCGGCAACGTTAATCGAGGATTGCGCCCAGTGGCCCGCTACATCTTTAAAGCTCGGAGCAGCAGCATCCACCCGCGATTCTTGAGTAAAACTAGTGGTCGTCAATAGAGCAGCAATTACAACTAAACTCAATAAACCGATCCATACTTTTTTCATAGAAAAGTCCCTCTTTCATCGTTGTTTATCTTTAAATCCTCATCATTTCCCGGATAACAAAAAAAGCACGCAAAAAAACCAATTAGGCTTTTAGCGTGCTTCGCTACTAAATTATTTACATATTACCTTTTTTTTCTTTTATTGTCAATTACAAATCTATGATCGTCTAGCAGTTACTCATTATAGATATCGATCCCTTGCTCTTGAAGCTTTTCCAACCATACCTGCTCCAGCTTTTGTGTATCCTTCCGGTACTGCCGGATCTGCTGAGCGGCTTGCCCTTCCTGCTGCAGCGAAAAAACATCTTTATAATCAAAGCGAAGCTTCTCCTCCAGCTTCAGCCGATCGACTATCTCAAAGGTAAAGGCGTCTAAGCCTTGTTTTTTCCAATCGTTTTGAAGCGGCTTGCATTTGTGCATCCCCATATCCAGTTCAAAACGAGCCCGGCTCCATGCGCCGCTCATATTCGAAGACGATCCGACAAATATCCGTCCGGTCGTCTGATTCACAATCTGATACACGCCCATAACCCGTTCCTGCTCCATATAGTCGGCAGCTAGCTGCTTCTTCACATCTTTTTTCATTTACGACACCTCTCATCGCAATCTGAATTTCGCCTGTTCCTCTAAACCTTCAACCAGTATTCGCTGCAATTTTCCTCGCGGTCCATAAATCCATACTGGATTAAATAACGGCGCAGCGTCACGTAATCGTCTTCCCAGAATTTCTTCAACTGTTCGTTTACCTGCTTCTCCGTATACCTCTGTCCCGGTTCAAAATAAGAAGCGATATGGCGAAGAATCGAAATCTTTTTCTTCTCTTTACGCGGAATATGGGTAAGCGGACCGTCCGGCCCCTGCGGAAAATATTGCTTCAACACCGACTGTTGTTCCGCTTCGGTTATCGCATACCGCTCGTCAACTTGGGTTGCTGTGCGGTGAACGGGCACAAACTTCGGCGTTTCCAGCGGCGCGCCTTCCTCCATCAGCTCTATAACAGCCAACAGCAGCTTCGCCTGCCTTGCCTTCTCCTTCAGCACAAAACGATGGTTGCGGATGGTCGAAGCGCTGCCGCTCCCTGCTTTCTTAACAATCTCTGCATCAGACAAACCGGCTGCAAAATCTCGGATCAGATCTTTCTGCAGATCGGTTAATCCATTCGTTTTTTTATCCAAACCAAGCAGATAGCCGAGCATGGAACCATGCGCCGTTTCTACATGATAAGCGGCATATTTGCGGGCATCGTACCATTTGTCTTCCCCCGGCAGCCGGAATACCTCCCCATCTTCGAATTGCTCGCCGCAGATCAGACAACGGCTATGCCCCTTTTCCCCGATATAGGCATACCCTTTCTTAATCTCCTCTAAACTGAAGGTCCAGAACAACTCTGTCATCTCCATAAAACAAACACCTCACAATAACGTCTATTTATTATATAAACAATATACACTTTTGTTTGTTTTATTTCAACATAAGAAAAACCCTCTTTCTCCAGCTAGGCTGGAGGAGAGGGTTTGGGCCGTTCCACGACATTCACTTCGTAATCGCGGGATTTATTTTTCTCGTCAAACAGGATGACTAGCTGCTTCCGAAAGACACTGTCCTCCGTCTCTCGTTCTACTCCCATCCAATAAATAAACTTTTCGCCTTCTTGATAATCGTAAGGATCATGAGGCGCGCCCAGAAGATCAACAACCTTCATACGATCGATGCCGATTAAATCTCTCTGTTTGAGCAAATCGGGAAGCATCATCTCGCGAGACTCTACTTCGCTAACCCAGCGATTGTAAGTATACCGCGTATCTTTTTCATTTTCGAACAGCAGCGCTGCTGAAGGAAACGGAATGATCGAAATCCATACGATTAAAAAGGCTAGCTCTATTTTAGTTGCGCGAATTGCCGCTTTTCTGTAATTAAATACGATAAACCCGAGAGCGAGGATTAGAAAGGGAAGCAAGGCAACGACAATTGCATACCATTCTAATGTCATATGACTGCGCTCAAACCATTTGTAGATAACCAGCTTATAGAGAAGCCAGAAAGATAGAAGCGATACAATTAATACTACAATAACAAGGAAACTTTCCTTCGTATGAGCCTTCTTTTCCAATCCGCCTGCCACTACTCGTCTCCCTTCTCCTAGCTCTTCTATACTATTACCGACGGTCCTTCGGCAGCATAATAGACAGTAGTCCGAACAATGGCAGCACGCTGCATGCCACCATGACATCCGCAAGACCATAATGATCCGCCGCAGTACCGAAAGCGATAGCACCCAGACCGCCCATTCCAAATGCAAGACCCGTCACGAGCCCGGAAGCCATCCCCACTTTACCAGGCATAAGCTCCTGGGCATAAACAACGCTGACGGCAAAGCCGGATTGCAGTATAAATCCAAGGGCGAAAATGATCGGATACACCCACTCGATAGGCAAATGCGGCAGCAGCAGCGCAAACGGCGCCGAGCCTGCAATGGAGAAGAGCATCATTTGCTTGCGGCCAAACCGGTCCGCCAAGATGCCTCCGAAAAACGTACCCGCAACACCCGCAGCCATAAACAGAAACAACGGCACTTGCGCCTGCTTGATCGACAAACCATATTCACTTTGCAGAAAAAATTGATAAAAGCTGCCAATCCCGGCCGCATACCACGATCTTGCAAATACGAGAACGAGCAGCAGGCTTAGCGCAAAACCGATCGTTCTATTGCTATATAGAGGAGGCTGTAAGCTGACAGTCGTCCCTCCGCCCGGTTTTGCTTTTGGCGCGGGCTTGCCCTTCTCAGCCAATTGAACCGAATACCACGGAACGACCCGCAGCAGGATGAGAATCGCCGCAATCGCAAGGAAGGTACCAAGCACAGCCCCCCGTTGACCTAACGGTACGAAAATATAAATCGTCATAAGCGGCGCCAATGCCTGACCAAAATTCCCGCCTACCTGATAGATTGATTGCGCCAGACCCCTTCTTCCTCCAGCTGCAAAGTACACGACGCGGGAACCTTCCGGATGAAAGACTGCGGAACCTAAGCCGACGAATACGACGGCGAGCAGCAGCAGCCAGAAATTCGGGGCATAAGCAAGTCCCGCCATCCCCACCATACTGCAAGCCATCCCGACTGGAAGCATCCAGGGAGCAGGCTTTTTATCCGACAGAATACCAACGACAGGCTGCAGCACGGATGAAGTCATATTAAGCGTAAAAGCGATCCAGCCGATCTGCCCCAGCTTCAGGCCAAGCGAATTTTCCACAATTGGAAAAAGCGCAGATACGACCGATTGCATCGAATCATTCAACATGTGAACAGAGCTAATTGCGACAAGAATGGAAAAAACAGTACTTTGCTTAACGGCAGCAGATGCCGATGGCGATGACTGAGCGGACACTACCCAACACTTCCTTTAGGTTCTCAAAATGATTCCGTCGTTTCCTTACCGAAACGAATGCAGACCGGCGCTTGCACATCAAGCAGCTTGCCGTGGAACGTGATTTTTCCGGACTCTTCGTCAATATCAAACAAAGAAATGGAGCCTGTCGTCTGGTGCGCAACAAGCAGTTGGCCCCCGTCCGGCGTGATGGCGAAGTTGCGCGGCGTTTGGCCGCCGCAAGGCTCATGCTGGACAGCCGTCAGCAAACCCGTTTGCTGATCGACTGCAAATACGGCAATGCTGTCATGGCCGCGGTTGGAGGTATACAAGAAGCGGCCGGACGGCGACAAGTGAATGTCTGCCGCGTCGCTTTTTCCTGTGTAGTCGGCCGGCAGCGCAGAAATAGTCTGAATCGCGGTTAAATGACCGTTAGACCCGTCCGCCTCAAAAATCGTCACTGTAGAGTCAAGCTCATTAATTACGTATGCATAAGGAAGATCGGTATGGAATACGATGTGGCGCGGGCCTGCTCCTGCAGGGGTCTTGCCTGCGGACAGATAGGACAGCCCGCCATTCTCTTCTTTATAAATATGAATCGAATCGGTGCCTAGATCCGTTACATAGACGAAAGAGCCGTTTGGCACGATGGCGTGTGCATGAGGAGCCTCTTGGCGAGCCGCGTTTGGCCCTAATTGCGCGTTTTCACGCACCAAAGCCGTATTCGAAGCCAATGATCCATCCTCTTGAATAGGAAGGCGGACGGCATTTCCCCCAGAATAGTTGGCTATGTACAAGGACTGGCCTGCAGCATCCGTGCTGACGTAGCACGGGTGAGCGCCATGGGTCAACTCGCGATTTATGAGCGTAAGCTTGCCACTCGCTGGATCAACGGCATAAGCGATAACTGAGCCTCCTACAGCTCCGTCTGTTTCTGCCGTTTCGCTTACGGCATAAAGCTGTCCGCCTGATGGATGAAGCGCAAGAAAGGATGCGTTTTCTGCCGACGACAACTCTTGCTCCACCGTCAACGTTCCTGCAGCCCCGTCAAACCGGCCAACGCGGACCGTAGCTTGCTCCGCAGTTCCGTAGGAACCAATATATACAAGGCCTTCATATGGCTTTCTCGTCATGTTCAAACAACTCCGTTTCGAATAGTTTGCAAAGCGATGCTCTTAGCATAAGCCTGCCTGATTCCCAATTCAAGGGGAATTATAATTAAAAGCCCAAAAAATGCTTTTCAAAGGCCGAATGGCGTGATATAATGTAAGCGCTAACATTTCAGTGGTTCACATTTCAAAAGGGGGAATGCGGAATGATGAATTCGACGCTGAGCGGAAGGAATGTATATGAGGATTTCGATTTGGAATCAGATGTGCTCTTCTTTAAGATCGGCTCGCTTGAGTTGGTTAGCTTTCACGGCAGAAACTACAATATAAAGAAAAGAATGACTGCCGAACAGATTCAGAAGCTTACGCAGGAGCGCAGCTTCTTCCAGGTAAGCTCCAATATCTACATTAACATTGGCAAGATCAAATCGATCGCTGGCGGAATTGTCTATTTCGGAGGTGAGCACTCCGAATGCAAGCAGCTGCCGGTACCGCGCAGAAAGCAATATGTCATTCAGAAGCTGTTCATGCAGCGGGCGATTGAAAGTGAGCTGCGCATCACGCCATAGTGAATACCCGAAGCCGCCGCGTTCCGTCCCTAACGGAATGCGGCGGTTGTTTGTTGCGGGTGATCCTGTTATTCTAGGCAGAGATATATCGCATTCATAACTAGGAGGTCCATAATGAGCGCACAAGGACAAGCATATGAACAAAACTTCAATGGTGAAAAAGCGGTTTGGCTGGAGTGGAACAGCTACCAGGCGGCCGTACTTCCTGAAGTAGGAGCCAATCTTATCGCATTCCGCGACACGGACAAAAACTATCGTTTTCTGCATGAGCCGGCAGCCGATGAAATGGAAGGCTTCAAAGCGAATCCCGGCATCCACGGCATTCCGCTGCTGTTCCCTCCCAACCGCTACGATGGCGGACGCTTTGAATGGAACGGACGGACGTACCAATTCCCGGTTAATGAGCCCCGGACAGGAAACTCCCTGCACGGTTTTGCACATACGGCTGTATGGAGCGTTGAGGACTTCGGCGTAACGAAAACGGAAAGCTTTGTCGTACTGAAGCTGTCTGTCGACGAAAGCCACTCGATTTTCCAATACCTGCCTCATCAGTTCTCCATCAAGCTGCGTTACTCGCTTAACGGCGATGGACTGCTGCAGCATGTGTCGGTACATAATGAAGGCCAAGAAGCGATGCCTAACATGATTGGCTTCCATACAGCGATCAATGCGCCATTCGCGCCAAACAGCACTGCTGACGATTGCAAAATTACGATAACAGTCGGCGAGCGCTGGGAGCTCAGCGACCGTATGCTGCCGACGGGCAAGTTCCAGCCGTTGACTGCTGAAGAGGAAGCGCTCAAAACGACTGGCGTTCACCCGTTCTGGGCGCCTATGGACAATCACTACACGGCGCAGTCCCGTAACGGCAGCAACCGGATGGAGCTGACTGACAGCCTCGAGAACGTCAAGCTCGTCTACGATGTGGGTACTGGTTACAAGCAATGGATGGTGTGGAATCAGCATCCGTCAGGCAAATTCTTTTGCCCGGAGCCGCAGTTGAACCTCGTCAACGCGCCAAACGTTGATCTTCCGGCGGAGCAAACCGGCTTGGTCTCGCTTGAGCCAGGCGGTATTTGGGAGCAGTCGGGACGACTGTATGTCGTTCAGTTGTAATTTAGTGTGCAGAAAGGCTGCCGAGAGAAAATCTCGGCAGCCTTTTTTTCATTAAGTGATCATACTGTGAGTCTGTGACACGCATCATACGCCGGGGTCGCTGCGCGTTTCGGTTCATGCTGCCGTTCTTGCCGTTCTTGATTCCATTCTCCCATCGTCTACACGATGAACAATGGATAGAACCTGCGAAATGTCATCCTGAACTCGTATCGCTATGCTTACCCTGATGGCATGCAGCTCACGCCGGGGTCGCTGCGCGCATAAAGCAGACTAAGGACTATTCGGCACTCAAAATGTAAAACTGCAGTTTGTAAGCACGTTTTTCTACGATTTATCGCTTCAAAATGCAAAAGTGCAGGCTGATTGGTCTAAAAAGCCCCAAAAGGTCGAAATTCTAGCATTCCAAATGCACTTTTACATTTTGATAGCTATTTCCGGATCATTTTGGGCTCTTCAACCTGCACTTTTACATTTTGTTTCTCGTTCAGCGTAGGAAGATTAGTTTGTGAATGGAGCGATTAACTCCCTATAAAGAGATTATTTCATAGTGTTCAATCTTTTCCATTCATCTGGTACATGGAGCCATAATGCCGGCGTATCACAATCTCTAAAACGTTCGCTTTTTGAATATTTTATTAGACCGTTCAGAATGGTCTCATTTATTGCTTTGACTCTATCAAGCGATACTTCCTGTTCCAGTAGTTCATAGCTGGATTGAGAAATTTCAATAACATCGATGTCATTCCCCAATTCGCTATACCATCCTTCATTGTACTGACTTTGTGGTCCTCCCATACCATGAGGGCAACCTTTCTTTTCGTTATAGCAATGACACCACCAAGTCACTCTATTAATAGCGATACCGATACTTGTAAGTTCAAGTATGAATCCCTCTACAAATTGAAAATCCGTAATAATATCAATGTAACCGTCTCCGACTGGTTCAGCTCGATATTTTTCAAGAGCATTTTCAACTTTACACTGAATGACTTCACTATTAGAACTTAGATACTCCATATAGTCCAAAATAGTTCACAACCCTTAAATCGCCGGTATCACGTTGCCGCCATTGACCGGGATATAAGCACCCGTTATGAAGCTCGACAGATCCGATGCGAGAAACGCAACCGTGTTGGCGATTTCTTGATCGCTTCCCCGGCGCTTCAGCGGCACGCTGCTTTCATATTGCTCATTGCGTTCGGACTGAGCTTCCCGGTCGCGGTCGCTGATGGTCCACCCAGGTGCCACCTGATTAACGGTAATTTGGTGGGCACCAACTTCTTTCGCAAGAACGCGGTAAATACCGTCCATTCCCCGTTTGCCTGCCGTATAGGCGGATTGGTTGGGGAAGTTTTGCATGGCGCACTCGGTGTTAATGCCGATAAAACGGCCGCCTTTCCCTTGCTCGATCATCGCCGGCACGAAGGCCTTCGCCAAATATACGCTTTGCATGACGCAGGATTCGAACTGGCTTTCATAATCGGAAGCCGACTGCTCCAGAATGCTTGTCCATTGGTACTGGATGACAGCGTTTGCAACAACGATATTAACTGTCCCCAATTGCTCGGCAGCCTCCGTCTTGATCCGCTCGATATCGTCTTGCTTCGTGACATTCCCCTGAACCGCAATGGCCCGGCGGCCTAGCGCCTCAACTTCCCGCTTCAACTCCAAAGCCTTGCTTTCATTGCTCAAATAATGAATGACGATATCCGCTCCGCATTCGGCCAGCGTACGTACCATCACACGGCCCAAATCTCCGGTCGCTCCAGTTACGAGCGCAATGGAGCCCGATAAATTCAAGTTCAACATCCGATAATCCCCCTTTATGCATCATTCGCTGCGATTTCGTTACCCCCTTATTTTCCATCATTGGACGGAAGAAGTCTATCCATCATATTTTTCTCAGCATTTGTGGATGAATTTCGGAAAATAGGAAAAACTTCCGTTAAGCAAAAGTCATAAATAGCCAGCGAATGAGGAGGCAACGAGATCTATGGCTGACAACAACAATAACAATATCAACAAGGGCTCCAAGGAACAGCCGCAGGACACGTCACGGCGTAATTTCATGAAATATACCGGTACCGCGCTGGGCGGTGCGGTTGTAGGCGGCCTGATCGGCGGCGTCATCGGCAATTCGATGAAAGGCAAGGAGAAGCCGGAATCGGGCGTCAAACCGGGCACTCCGGAGAAGACCACGAAAAACTTTAACGAAGCGCTAATGTTTTTGACGCAGGATCAATTTCAAATAACAGAAGCAGCCGTTGAACGCATCTTTCCTGAGGACGATATCGGACCGGGTGCAAAAGCGCTTGGCGTCGCTTTTTTCGTCGACCATCAGCTCGCAGGGGCTTACGGCATCAACGCCCGCGACTACATGCAGGGTCCTTTCTATCAAGCGGATGCAGAACAAGGCTACCAGCTTGGCTTCAAACGGCATGAGCTGTTTACGATGGGGCTGGCATCCATGCAAGAGTACAGCGCAAAAACCTATCAGAAAAAATTTACAGAGCTAAGCGGTGAAGAGCAAGATGCGGTATTAACTGCTTTCGAGAAAAGCGATGCTTCACTCAAGGGCATTCCTGCAGGAACCTTCTTCAGCCTATTGCGCCAATTGACGATCGAAGGGGTATACGCCGATCCTCTCTACAGCGGTAACCGCAACATGGACGGTTGGAAAATGCGCAGCTATCCGGGCAACCAAATGAGCTACTATGATGTGATCGACAAAGACGAATTCCAGAAGATCGATCCGCTAAGCCTGCATGATCATCTGAATATAGGTTAAGGAGAGAGCAAAGATGGCTACAAAATTGCCCAAGGTGCCGATCGTTATCGTCGGTTTAGGCTGGATGGGCGGCGTCATTGCCGCCGAGCTGACGAAGGCCGGTCATAAGGTTGTCGCGCTCGAACGCGGCAAATCCAGAAAAACAGAAGATTACTTCCACGTTCATGACGAGCTGCGCTATTCGCAGCGTTATGATCTGATGCAGGATTTGTCTAAGGAAACCGTGACCTTCCGTTCCAATGAGAAAGTCCGCTCCTTGCCCATGCGCACATACGGCTCCTTCCTTCTAGGCGACGGCATAGGCGGGGCAGGCGTCCACTGGAACGGCCAGTATCACCGTTTTCTCCCGTACGACTTCGAGATCTACTCGAAAACCGTGGAACGCTACGGCAAGAAAAAAATCCCGGAAGGCATGATTATCCAGGACTGGGGCATTACTTACGACGAACTGGACCCTTATTTCACCAAGTTTGAAGCGATGGCTGGCATTTCTGGCGAGCAGGAGACTGTCGAGTTTATCGGTAAAATGTCCAAGCCGTTCCCGACGCCGCCGATGAAAAAAACGCCGGCCATGAAGCTGTTCGAAGACGCGACCAAATCGCTGGGATACAAGCCTTATGTCATTGCATCGGCAAATTTATCGGAGAACTATACGAACCCGGACGGTATCTCCCGCGGTGCTTGCCAATATTGCGCCTTCTGCGAGCGTTTCGGCTGCGAATACGGCTCTAAAGCGGATCCGGTTGTAACCGTGCTTCCCGTTGCTGAAAAAACCGGCAAGCTGGAGGTTCGCACTCACGCCAATGTGACCCGGGTTCTCCACAAGGACGGAAAAGCGACGGGTGTGGTGTATGTGAATACACCAACCGGTGAGGAATTCGAGCAGCCGGCTGACCTTGTCATTTTGGCAAGCTATGTATTCTCGAACGTGCGCTTACTGTTAATGTCCAAGCTGGGCAAGCCTTATGATCCGAAGTCGGGAACCGGCGTCGTTGGACGCAATTACGCCTATCAAATCGTCGGCGGCTCGTCCACCGCGTTCTTCGAAGAAAAAGAATTCAATACGTTCATGGGGGCCGGAGCACTCGGAAACTCCATTGACGAATTCAACGGTGACAATTTTGACCATAGCTCACTCGATTTTCTCCATGGCGGCAATATTCGGCTAACCCAGACGGGCAACCGGCCAATTGCGACCAACCCAACGCCAAAGGGAACGCCATCTTGGGGCAAGGATTTTAAACAAAAGTCGATCAGATATGCGAATCGAACGCTAAGCGTCGGCATTCAAGGCGCCAACATGCCGTTCCGGCACCATTATCTTGATCTCGATCCGGTCTATAAAGATATTTACGGCGACCCGCTTATTCGTTTGACATACGATTTCGAGGATCAGGATAAGAAGCTCGTCTCCTACATTGCAGAGAAGACGAAGGCAATTGCCGAGGCGATGAAGCCAAGCTTCGTCGAGACGGGCAACCAAATATCGAAGTACAGCATTGTACCGTATCAGTCAACCCACAACACGGGCGGTGTCGTTATGGGTAAAGACCCTTCTACTTCAACAGTCAATAACTACCTGCAAATGTGGGATGCGGACAACGTATTTGTCGTTGGGGCTTCGGCGTTCGCTCACAACAGCGGCTACAATCCGACTGCTACCATTGGCGCACTCGCGTACCGTGCGGTAGAAGGCATCCTTAAATATTTGGAGAAAGGGGGACCACTGGCTTAGATGGATATGCAGCAGGATGTCGTCCTTCATCTGACCGAGCTTCGCAAACGGCTAATTTATGTAGCCGGATGGTTTCTGGGCGCACTGGGCCTCGGCATCTATCTGTCGCCGCACCTGCTGCGCTTCATCCAATCGAACCTTGGTTCCTTAAATGTGCAGTGGAGCGTATTCGCGTTGTCCGACGGATTGCTCGTCTACATGAAATGCGCGATGCTGTTCGGCTTTGCGGCTACCCTTCCGTTTCTGCTCTATCATGTGTGGGCATTTGCCCGCCCCGGCTTAACTGAGCGTGAAGCGAAAGGCGCTTTATGGTTCGTTCCCGCCTCGGCCGTCTTGTTCGCCCTTGGCGTCTTGTTCGGCTATACTGTGGCGCTGCCGATGATGATCCGCTTCATGGTCAAGCTGAATCATACGATCGGCGCGAATGAAGTATACGGGCTGCAGCATTTCGTTTCTTTTCTGCTTAGTTTCCTGTTCCCGATGGGTATCGCCTTCGAAATGCCGCTCGTCATGCTGTTCCTGACGCTAATCGGCGTACTGACGCCAGGCCGCGTCAGGTTTGTACGAAAGTACGCCTACGTCGCGCTAGCTGTCCTCGGTGCCTGCATTTCGCCGCCGGATTTCGTCTCGCATCTATCCGTGACGGTTCCGCTGCTCATCTTGTTTGAAGTGAGCGTATTCGTCTCTTGGCGCTATTCCCTCGGTAAGAAAAGGAAGCTGGCAGCCCTGAACAATAGCAATACCAATCCAACTCCAAATCCGACCTGATGACCGAAATAGATGGATTGGACTAACAATTCTCACATACAAAGGAGTGCTACACGATGTTCAACAATATTGGCATTTCCGGGTTGATCATTATTTTCGCCATTGCTTTAATCGTCTTCGGGCCGGCCAAGCTGCCTCAGCTCGGCCGCGCGTTCGGCGATACGCTGCGTGAATTCCGCAACTCGACAAAAGGCATTGCCGACGACCCTGCTCCTCAACCAGCCCCGATTCAAGTACAGCAGGATGATCATTTGCTGAAATAGAAGATTGCTCGAAAAAGAACCCCCTTCCGTTTGTTCAAGGAAGGGGGTTCTGCTCTGGTTCACGAATAGCGAAATTCTCTTCGTTGTTCTTTGATCATACGCTGAAGTTAGCCCGATTAACGAATTTGGCTTCGCTATATTGCGAAACAGGTTCGCTGGAGCAATATTAATTGCTCAACTATTTTTTAGAACGAAGTTGCTTCGCTATTTTACGAAGCTCGGTTCGTTGCTGGAGCATTCATCTGCTCAGCTTCTTCTACAACGAAGCTGCTTCGCTATTTTACGAAGCTCGGTTCGTTGCTGGAGCATTCATCTGCTCAGCTTCTTCTAGAACGAAGCTGCTTCGCTATTTTGCGAAGCCCGATTCGCTGCGGGAGCATTCATCCGTCCAGCTTTTTGCTCGAGCGAAGCTAGCTTCGTTACTCATGAACCTAGGTTCGCGAATAGCGAAATTCTCTTCGTTGTTCTTTAATCATATGCTGAAGTTAGCCCGATTAGCGAATTTGGCTTCGCTATATCGCGAAATAGGCTCGCTGGAGGCGAGCAAATACGTCTCTCCCCCCTAGAGAAAGGAATGGTTACTTTTTTGGTGTGTGCTAACCCATCAGTCGACTGGCCTCCCAGCTTCTGAGCTTGGAATGAAATAGGCGGTGGTTACTTTCTCTTCTGCGCTAATGCATCAGTAGATGTATTTATTCCACGTCTTCTATGGTTGGAATAAAGCGCGGGTTGAATCGTGTATGCGTTAATGCACCAGCTAACTGATGTTCCACTTGTTCTGCCTAAGAGTTGTTTACTTTCTGCTGTTTATGCTAATGCAGCATCATCTCTAGCAGATTGCTCAATCCAGCAGCCTGCCGATGCCAAGCTGTTCAGCCTCAGCGACGTAGTACGCGGCAACTGCGACATCGAAGATGGCCATTCCCATCGGGGCAAACAAAACCGGCCGCTCACCAGCAACGGTCAGAACAGCGTCTGGCTGAGCCAATGCCTCGGCAAGCGCAACCGTATCGCCTGCTTGCAGGCCCTGCTCAAGATGAAGCCGCTCAATATCGGTGTCGGCACGGCATACTTCCAGCCAGTCGTCGACGATCACAGCTCCCGCTCCGGCAAGCGCCTTCGATACATAATCGCGAAGCGATACATGCATTAGTATGCTACTGGTCTTTGACGGAGCCTCATCGATATAACGCTCCGGTGAAGCAGTGCAAGTGAGAATTAAGTCCGACTCCCGGTAAGCTTCCTGCCAAGAGGACACCCTCTCCACTTGTATCGTGCTAAGCGAGTCGTCTTCCCATAATTTCAGGTCAACATCTCTGCGATCGTAGAGACGAAGCCGGGTAATTTCACGATCGCTAAATAGCGCATTCAGCATTTGCGCATGGGTGAGGCCAATCGGCCCCATTCCGATAATAGCTGCTTCCATAGGCCTGCTGCCAGCAAGGCGGGAGCGTGAGCTAAGAAGTGCTGAGAGCACCGCACCGCTTACCGCTGCCGTTCGGATCGCACTAATAAGACCGCCCCGAATGAGGGCGGTCGGCTCCCCTGTATCGGGATCGTTCAGCACCGTTACGCTATGTGCGCGGGGCATTCCAGCCGCAATATTGCCGGGATAGCTCGCAATCCATTTCAGTCCAGCAGCACGCTGCGGCTTTCCTACATAAGCGGGCATTGCAATTATCCGGTTGCTTGCATCGCCGAATTTCAAATAAGGCTTCAATGGCTGCGCATACTCGCCCTTCGCATAAGCATCCGCCGCTTCCTTAATGACGGCGGTAAGCTTTTTCCAATCGATGCCGATTCGCCTAATATCCGCCTCGTTTAAATATCGCATGAGCGCACCCGCTTTCTAGACCGGACCTGCTCCACAAATTCGAGACCGTATATATTTTCCACCCATCCGTCATCATAAACCGTATCCAAGTACCGCTCCCCCCGATCCGGCAAAATAACGGCGCACACAGCGCCCGATTCGATCCGTTCCCGATATCGCTCTACAGCCGAGATGACTCCGCCAGAGGATGCGCCCCCCAGAATCGATTCCCTGCGCACAAGGGCGCGGCAGGCTTCGATGCATTCCGTCTCGCTAACCGTAACGACCGCGTGTACGCCCTCTTCCGGGCAAAGCTCCGGCCGCCTTCCGGCACCCAGTCCCGGCAGCAGCCGGGCTGCGCCAGTTCCGTTTCGGTCAAAAATAAGACTGCCCTCGGCATCAACCGCTATCACTTTCGTCGAAAGCCCTTGTATGCGGATATAGTCTAGACAGCCTTTAAGCGTGCCGCAGGTGCTTACACCGCAAAATAAATAATCCAGCTCCGGCAAATCCGCCGCAAGCTCCGCCATCGTCGTCTGCTGATGGGCCAGCGCATTATTC
Organism: Paenibacillus radicis (ex Gao et al. 2016); assembly: GCF_014641555.1. GTDB lineage: Bacteria > Bacillota > Bacilli > Paenibacillales > Paenibacillaceae > Pristimantibacillus > Pristimantibacillus radicis. The sequence goes on along the minus strand of NZ_BMHY01000002.1, from coordinate 528,246 downwards.
GGGTTAGCATATTGATTAGGCCAATAAGCGCCAGGCAGCAGCCTCAGCCAGCGGCGAACACGATTCAACCTCGCGGGAACAAATTCGCCCGTAGCGGCATCGGGTTTCGTAACCATATCAATTCTCGCACCATAGGCTTGCAAAATGCGTAAATTCGTCTCTGTCGTTCTCGGATCGACAACGCAGATGAACCGGCAGCCGATCAAATTGCATATTTGCGCCAAACCAATCGCCAAATTGCCCGAACTGGATTCCACAACGGTAGAACCTGGCCCAATGAGCCCCCGCTCCAAGGCGGCCATCAGCATTTCCTTCGCTGGGCGGTCTTTCATGCTGCCTCCGGGATTAAGCATTTCCAATTTGGCGTATACGCTGAACGGTGCGTGGGCGAATAGTTTTTTCAATTGTACGGCAGGAGTTGAGCCAATCGCTGACAAAATATTTTTATGAAGGCTCATTGCGATCCGCTTCTATCTATACGATTGCCTTTGCCTTTATCACTCTCGTCGGAGAGGTAAAGCTTCTTCCGCTTGACGGGAACAGGTGCTGGAGTTGTTACCAGTATACGCTGTTCTGCCGCAGGGACTCCGCCCCAGCCTGCCTCAGAACCTGCCGGAATGAATTCCACCTTCATCTCCTCCAGCAAGCCGCCGCGAATCATCGCCCCGATTTCCGGAATCGCTCCTTGCAGCTCGGCACGGACGGCTGCAGCTGTCTCTTCATCCACTTCGTCCACAGTAGCAATCTGGACCTGCAGACGATTTCCGCTAACCTGTACCCGGACTTCAGCTTGCCCGATATGCTTAAATACGGCATTCTCCACATCATAGACGCTAATCTTCTCGCCATGCTTCAATTCCGGCCCGATCCGCTTGACGATGGCTTCGAAGGTTATAAGCGTCTCACCGTTTTCGCTAACCTCTGTACGTAAATCCCTCACGACGTCGTAAGTCACATAGCGAAGAGCCGGAAACCGGCGCCGTTGAAAAGAGGTAAGCGCCAGCACTTGCTCTCCTTCGGGCAGCCCAATATCCGGCAAGCCGATTTCACCCGGGCTAACCCCTTCCGCTAACAGTCCTTCCAGCAATACATAACGATCCATCGCGGCATCATAATAAGCGATCGTCCCAATTTCGATACTGCCGTACGTATCGATAATATCTGAAGCTGCTATGCCTAGCCGCTCGGCAACCCGCCTTCTCCACTCAGGAGGAGCTGGTTCACCGACGAGGATTATTTTTTTAAGCCCCCATGCAAATTGGACAGGAGCAGCACGAAAAAGACCATCCAGCAGCGATGGCATCGTATACAGCACATCCGGCTGAAACTGCTGGATGCGGACCAAATGTACCGCCGCGGGCAAACCAAACGGAACCGATTCGCATTCATAGCCCAGCTGTTCAAAAATATGCTTCGCCGTTGCTTCGGCATGTCCCGTTCCCATATCGCTAAGTACGCGTTCTATACCGTCGGTGCCGGCCAGAAGCTTGCCGAACAACGCGACCTTTTGCATCACATAGAACGTCTCGTCGATTGCGTCATAATAAATGGCCTTGCGCCTTCCCCCGCTTGTGCCCGATGTCCGGTATACATTCCACTCCGGATCGTTGGCCCCGTCCCCTCTATTATAATAATCATTCAAGCGCTCAGCCGTCAGAAGCGGAACATCTTCCCATTCCGCCGGCTCGGAAGCTTGCGCCAGCTTGGCATACCACGGGTACATCCGCCGCACTTCCTCCCATTTTGCGCGAACCGCCCCATCTTCAATTGATATGCGCATGTCCATTCCCCCATAAAACCGTCGTCGTTCATCTTATGCCGATTTTGCAGCAAGGGTCCCCCATATCCTGTCCGCATAAGTCCATTCGCAGCTTAATGGGCAAGCATATGCTATTAAAACATCCAGCTCTATTAGACCAATGGGAGGGAAACTCAGCGCAATGACCGGCAAATTGACGAAAAAGCAATACCGGGCAGCATCCAGCAAATGGCGTAAAACGATCCTTCTCCAAAGAAAAAAAACGCTGCGCCGCTTCATCCCGCCGACCCGGCTATACAGCAGCCATGCATTGGTGTCCATGCTAACGTTTTACCATCTCGTCTATGTAAAACCGGTACGCGGCTCACATGGTGACGGAATCATGCGCATTGAAAGAACCGGTTCCCGCTATTCGCTTCACCACGGCAGCGTAATTACGCGCAGCCTGCCGCTGAACAAACTGCTGCAAATCGTCCGCAAAAAGACGGGCAGAAGACCCTATCTGATGCAGCGCGGCATAGCGATGTTGAAGCATCGCGGACGTATTTTCGACTTGCGTGTCGTTGTACAGCTTGATCGCAGCAAGAGTTGGCGCATGACCGGCATGCTTGCTAGAGTAGCAAAGCATGGCAGAGCCGTAACGAACGGCGCGCAGGGCGCATCGATTCATCCTGTCGATTCCGTGCTTGCCGCACATGCCGGGAGCGCCTCACAGACCCGCACGAGAGCAACGCTGCAACAGCTTTGTTTGTCGGCTGCCTTGGAGCTGCGGCGAAACTTTCCTTACTTGACCGAACTCGGCTTTGATATTGCGCTCGACAGCAAGCTCCATCCTTGGGTTCTGGAAGTTAATGTACGACCTGAGTCCATTCCCTTCACCCGCTTGCCCGATAAAACGATGTATCGGCGCATTTTGCAATACCGGCGCTTTAACCGCTGAGCAAGCGGCATTTTCCCAAATTGAAGCTTAACGCAAATAAGACCCTCGTAAGGGTCTTATTTGCATTGGACAGCCATCTGATCTGCTATTTTCTAGCTTATAAAGAAAGCCTCCACTTCCTATCTCTAGCTACATGGCAACAATCGTGCGTCCGCGCACCTTGCCTTGCAAAATATTTTGCAGCACTTCGGGCAGCTGCTCCAGACGAATCTCGTTAACTAGACTTCCGCCCAAATGCTTTGGCTTCAAGTCGGTTGCAAGCCTGTTCCACACAAGGCGGCGGAGCTCCATCGGACATTCGACCGAATCGATACCCAGCCAGTTCACGCCCCGTAAAATAAACGGATAGACGGTAGTCGCCACTTCATGACCGCCAGTCAAACCGCTAGTCGCAACTGAACCGCCATACATCATCGTACTCAGAATATATTGAAGCGTTTGTCCGCCAACAGGGTCAACAGCTCCCGCCCACAGCCCCTTGCGCAATGGCTTATGTCCTATGTCTGCCAGCTCTTCACGGCCGATGATATTCGCGGCGCCAAGCTCCCGCAAATACGCATGCTCCTCCGCCTTGCCGGTACTTGCGGTCACTTCATAACCTCTCCCCGCAAGCAAATCGACTGCAACACTGCCGACGCCGCCGGTCGCTCCAGCAACGAGGACCGGACCCTTGCCGGGATGCAGCCCGTTATCCTCAAGCCGTTGTACAGACAGCGCTGCCGTAAAACCCGCCGTTCCAAGTATCATCGCCTCTTTCAGCGAGAGCCCTTCGGGGAGCGGAACGACCCAATCTGCCGGCACCCGTGCCAGCTCGCTAAAGCCGCCATGCTGCGATACGCCCAGCCCATAGCTTGTGACGATAACAGCATCACCTTCGCGGAAGCGAGGATCGCTCGACTGCTCCACCGTCCCGGCCAAATCAATGCCTGGAATATGCGGATAGCTTTTGACCATTTGATTGGAAATGGCTATCATGCCATCCTTATAATTCACGCTGGAGTAGGCTACCCGGACAACAACCTCTCCCTCCGGCAGAGCCTCCTTCTCAAGCTGCTTCAACGAAAAAGACGTTTGCCCGTCCTCCTGACGTTCCAATACATAAGCGCGAAAAGCTCCCATTTTCCGCATCCTCCTTCTATAAATCATCTGTATCTGCGTGCTGCTTAGCTTCTTTTTCCCATCATCTGATCCAGATGATACAACAACACACGGTTGATCTCCGCTGCAGTCAGCCGCTCTGGACGTGTAACTCCATGTACGACCAACCCGTCAACTAGCGCATGAAGCCGTTTCGCTTCCAGCTCAACGTCCAAATCGCCTGCGGCTAATCCTTGTACAACCATACCGCTGACAATGGACAGAAATCCGTTATATAGTTGGTCATGTACCTGAAGACTGAAAGCGCGGATAGAGGGATCTCCGACAGCCCTGCCCATAAAAGCGAGCCATACCTCCGACTCCGCAAGCCGTTCCTCATCCAGCGGCACAAGCTGAGCAACGATCAGCTCAATATTTTGACGGGGATCCCCGGTTAACTTTAGTTCCTTCATTCTTCGCATCACGCGCTCGGACACCAACTGCATGGAAAACGCAAGCAGCTCGGACTGTGTGACAAAATAATGCCGCAGCGAACCGAGAGACATTCCCGCTTCCTCCGCAACACTGCGCACCGACACTCCTTCCATCCCTTCCCGGCGAATCACTCGCCAAGCCGCTTCCGCCAGTTGTTCCCGGCGCCTATCATGATCGACTATTTTTGGCATATCTCTAGTGTATCAGAGTTGTTTTTCATCATACAACCATGCTAAAATAACATTAACTTTATTTTAATACAATTGTATTTTATAAAAAGGAGTGGGACGCTATAATCGCTGCGTTTATTATCGGATGCGAGATCGGATTTTGGCTGTTTGTCCTGTCCGGTCTGCTGTTTCGTTATATTTTCCGGATGAAGAAGACAGGAGCCATCCTCCTGCTGTGTACGCCAATTGTCGATTTGATCCTGTTGTTCGCAACCGTTATTGACCTGCGAAACGGTCAGACCGCTTCCTTCATCCATGGCCTGGCGGCCATTTATATCGCCGTTTCCATCGTATTCGGACATCGGATGATCCAGTGGGCCGACGGTCAATTTGCTTATCGCTTTGTAGGCGGTCCGAAGCCGGAACCAAAGCACAAGCCGAAATACGGTCAGGCGCATGCACGGCATGAGCGTGTCACCTGGTTTCGTTATTTTACCGCTTATGTCATCGGCTGTGTGCTTCTGCTCGCTATGATATTTTTTATCGGTGATGCTGAACGGACTGACGCATTAATGGGGACCGTGAAGGTGTGGTCGATCATTACCGCCGTTGATTTCCTGTACAGCTTTAGTTTTACGCTATGGCCCCGGAAGGAAAAAAACAATTCGACGACGCTGTCCTAGCGTTCTTAGGCAACCGCCAGCTTCTTTTTTCATTGAGGAGGCTGGCGGTTTTTTCTTGTCATTTTGTTAAATGGACGCTCTGTTAAGGGACGGGCTTCTCATATACCGAGCTGCCCTCTGTCGGCCGGCAAATAAGCGGTTGCGCAGATCGGATTTACAGGATTAGGATAATAGAGCATGGTTCTATGAATGAATTCGGGGAGGCCGACTATTTTATGAAAATTTTGATGCTCCAGCCTAGGCTTGAAAATACACTATCGCAATTAAGGGAGACGTTGCATGACTATCCCGGCATTGATGCCGTTGTTTTTCCGGAGGGCTACTTGAATGAAAACGTAGAGGCAGCGCGAACGCTGGCTCGCCAGCACGGGGTCATACTAATCGGGGGATACCGGAAGCTTCAGGAGCGCCCCAAAGATCAAGCCATTATCGTGGGACGGTCAGGCGAGATCGTCATGGACCGGGTTAAATATAGTGATACAGCTTTTGTCAGCCAAGGTGGGCTTACAATTGGCATCGTCTTGTGCGATGAACTGGTTTTACAAGGCGTTAGAAGCGAAGAAGCTCCATCCCCTGATTTAATCGTCCATTGTATCGGCGTCGGCATGTTCAGTAAGGAACAGTTCGATGAATGGACCGCCGCAGCTCAGCAAATCGCCAGAACTTATCGCACCTGTATGATTGGCGTCAGCCATGCGGATGGATTTTATCGCGACAGTACGATTTCAATACCGATCGCATACGCTTTTGACCGGGAAGGCAACGTCATTTTCTTAGCCGAAAATGACACTCGCCCGAGGCTGTGGGATACCGTGAGTAATGAGGTCATTGCTTATGGGGAACTATAGAAGACTACAACGCTGTTCCTTTCTGCCGCCACAACCTAAACACCTTTTAACGAAGATGCTTTGTTAACTCTCCTCCGCCGACCTGTAAACACCTTTTAACGAACCCGCTTCGCTATATAGTGAAGTGAGTTTCGCTGTTCTGCCACATGTGCCTCCCCTGCTTTATCGCAGCGAACTAAACTTCGCTATTCATGAACCTAGGTTCGCCAATAGCGAAATTAGGTTCGTTGCAGCTCAACTTGCCTAGCAAAATCGCCACCACAGCGAAAACAGCTTCGCTAATTTGCGAAGCTGCTTCGTTATCTGGTTACTTGGCGCGGGGCGGGGTACGATGCTGTTTAAAGCTACTTGGAGTAGCAGCGAAATTTAGAGTTACTTAAGCAATCCGGTAGATGATACTTTGCAGCTCAAACGTAATTGATTAAAACACTGTTACTTTCCACTGCCAAACCTTAAACACAATTTAACGAACCTGCTTCGCTATATAGCGAAGCAAGTTGCGCTGTTCAGTCACTTGCGCCTCCCCTGCTTTATCGCAGCGAACTAAACTTCGCTATTCATGAACCTAGGTTCGCCAATAGCGAAATTAGGTTCGTTGTAGCTCAACTTGCCTAGAAGAATTGCCACTACAGCGAAAACAGCTTCGCTAATTTGCGAAGCTGCTTCGTTAAACTAGGTTACTTGGAGCGGGGTGGGGAATATTGCTGTTTATAGTTACTTAGAGTAGAACAGCGAGTTTACGGCTTAAGGTTACTTGATAGGGAACAGCAGAATCTGCTGTTTAGAGTTACATTTGCTGTCTAAGTTACTAGGAGCGGACAGCGAAGTTTGCTGTTTAGAGTTACAAGGGCTACGGTGGAAACCTCATCGGCCGCTCCCTTGCAGGGTGGCGCAAGCGCCGCCTCCGCTTTACCTTGTCTCGCGATGAAGCGTGACGCGCTTGAGGCGCGGGCTGTATTTGCGCAGCTCCAGACGCTCAGGCGTTGTGCGTTTGTTTTTCGTTGTTGTGTAGTTACGGTCACCGGTTTCGGTGCACGCAAGCGTTACGGTTACTCTCATAGCGGGGTCACCTCCTTATTGGATCGCATAAGCTTCGTCCGGCACGGTTGGGAACGGATCGGACAGCTTGCTCCAGTCACTGCCCATTTCGTCCTCATTCAACAGGCAATCATCGAGCGAAGCTTCGAGCTCCGGACGATTCAGTCCGATACCGATCAGCACGACCTTGTTCATCCGGTCACCGTACTCTGGATGCCATTGCTGCGCCAGGTCCTTCTCTTCCGACAGCAATTGAAGCTTTTCTTCTTCAGGCAGAGCATCCGCCCACAAGCCGGCAGGACCAAATTGAATAGAAGGACCCGCCTGGCTCAAGCTTTGCGCATGACGGCTGCGGGAAGCGAGCCACACGATCCCTTTGGCCCGGACGACATCCTCTGGCCACTGCTCCATCCATTTCATCAAACGCCCCGGATGGAATGGTTTAACCCGTTGATAGACAAAAGAAGAGATGCCGTACTCCTCCGTCTCCGGCTTATGCACTGGCGATTCAAGTTCTTTAATCCAGCCTGCCGAACGACTGGCCGCTTCAAAATCAAATAACCCCGTATTCAATATTTCCGATGGTGCTACCTGACCCTTTACCGTCCGAATCAGTTTGGCGCGAGGCTGAAGCGTACGCAACACGCCCTCAAGCTCTTCCAGTTCCTCCTCGCCGACCATATCGCACTTGTTCAGCAGCAGCACGTCGCAAAACTCAATCTGGTCGATCAGCAAATCGACGACTTCGCGCACATCATCCTCGCCAACCGCCTGGTTTCTGTCCAGCAGCGTCTCGCCCGAAGAATAATCATGCCAGAACCGGTACGCGTCTACGACGGTCACCATGCTATCGAGCCTGCACCATTGCGTAAGGTCGATGCCCTGCTCCTGATCAATATAGGTGAAGGTTTGGGCAACTGGCACCGGCTCGCCGATCCCCGTCGACTCGATTAGAATGTAATCGAAGCGGCCTTCCTTCGCCAGCCGTTCCACCTCGCGAAGCAGATCCTCCCTCAGCGTGCAGCAGATGCAGCCGTTCGACATCTCCACCAGCTTCTCATCAGTACGCGACAATCCGCCACCGTTCTTCACAAGCTCAGCGTCGATATTAACCTCGCTCAAATCGTTAACGATGACCGCTACCTTCATGCCATCCCGATTATGAAGCACATGGTTTAAAATCGTTGTTTTGCCGGCTCCCAAATAACCGCTTAATACGGTTACCGGAATTTTATTCGTTGTCATGTCAATGCCACCTCAATCTTCTTTTTATGTTCTACACCGATCAACAAAGCGTAATCATTACGATTATGTATCATAAAAAAATCCGACCATAAGGCCAGATACATAGCGCCCGTTTCTTTAATCGTAATTATTACGTTTAACAACAGTATACGTTCTCCATTCCCCTTTCGTCAAGCCGGATGACATCAGCTTTACTATTCACACTCACCGTTGCCGTGCAATTTATTGCAGCAGAACCTGACTCCCGGAAGGCGCTGCTGCGTTACTTGCAGGTAGTCGATCCCTCACCATGCAGCGCTATTATGTCAATGGATCAACTATCTTTTCACTCAATGTCGTAATATCATAGTATCAAAGTCATGAATTCGCACTAAAAATAAAGATTTAAATATGTTAGATTAAACATGTTGTCATATTTTTATAGTGATCATAACCATTTAATAATCGAACCTACGAGGAGTGAGCAAGTTATGCTTCGCATTGGAAAAATAAGCTATTGGCATGTCCATGCTTGGGATTATACGAAACAAGCCCAAGAGCACCCGGACACTGAAATCGTTGCCGTATGGGATGAGATCCCTGCCCGCGGAGAAGAGGCTGCTGCCAAACTGGACGTTCCCTTCTATACTGACCTGAATGAAATGCTCGGACGCGACGATATTGACGCGGTCATCGTAGACGCGCCAACCTCGATGCATGAAGAGGTTATGAAAGCCGCAGCAAAAGCCGGCAAACATATTTTCACCGAAAAAGTAATCGCAGCTACGCTGAAAGAAGTAAACGCTGTCTTAAACGAAGTGAAGGCAAACCAAGTGAAGCTGACCGTGTCGCTTCCGCGCTTGAATGACAGCTACACACTCGCGATCCGCGACGTGCTGACGCAAGGGCTGCTTGGACAAGTTACGCTCGTTCGCGCCCGTCTTTCACATAACGGGGCAACTGCCAACTGGCTGCCAGAGCATTTCTATAATTTGGAGCAATGCGGGGGCGGAGCGCTCATCGACCTCGGTTGCCACCCGATGTATTTGGCCAGACTGTTTCTGAATGAGCTTCCGGAGCAAGTATCGGCTCAATTCAGCTATGTAACCGGCAAAGAAGTGGAAGATAACGCTGCTGTGCTGCTGAAAACAGCTTCCGGAGCGGTTGGCATCGTCGAGGCGGGCTTCGTCAACGACCATTCGCCATTCACGATTGAAATACACGGCACCAAAGGCTCGCTGCTGTACGGAACTCCGCAAGACAAGCTGCTGCTTCGTTCTTCTGTTGCAACTGGAGATGCTGCCCAGCAATGGACGGAGATCCCGCTCCCTGCACGCCGGGAAAGCGCCTTTGACCAATGGGTCCGCCATATCCAAGAAGGCACGACGGCGGATGAGAATATCGCTCTGGCCGTTGATCTGACGAAGCTGATGGAAGCTGCAAATCTGGCAGCCAAGGAAAATCGCAACATCCGACTCGACGAGCTGGAAGGCTAATTCATATTTCCGGCATCGCACATGATGGATGGCTTAACGGACAGGAGGAGTCGACATGGCAAGCTTTCCTTACGAGGATATGAGAGAACGGCCGGATGCGCTGGAACGGCTGGATTTGCGGATCAAATGGGGTCCCTATGACATCCATGTGCTTCGCTTTCATCTGACGACGTTCCAGCCGGGGCGGGTCATCAGCTTTCATAAGCATGCGGAGTTCGAGCTGCACTACATCCCGCAAGGCAAAGGAAAGGTTATTCTTGTCGACCAGGAGTACCCGTTAAAATCCGGCATGTTCTACCTGACCGGTCCTGATATTATGCACTATCAGGAAGCGGACGCTGCCGAGGCGATGGAAGAGCTCTGCCTCCATGTCGATATTATTGAACGTACGGCGGAAGGCGGCGACGATTCCTCGTCTTACGATGACTGGGAAGCGGCCGAAGCCCGAGATTGCATCACCAAGCTGAAAGCGCTCCCGCTTTATCCGGCCAAAGATATTCATCAGGCGATGCCTTACTTTCTGCAGGCGTATCAAGCTTGCAGCGATAATTTTACCGGCAGCTATACGACGATTAAGCAATCGGTCATTCAGATTTTGCTTCGCTCCGTTCGGGCCTATGACGCCTCGAAGGAGCATAAGCATTTTCCGTTGCGGGATATGAAAGCGTACCGTTTCCGTCTGGCGATGGAGCATATTCACGCCAACTATGACGGTGCAATAACGCTAGAGGATGTTGCGGACCGGCTCAATTTGAGCACCCGCCATATCCAGCGCTTGTTCAAGGAGCTGCACGACGGTCAAACCTTCAGCCGGATTCTTGAAGATATAAGGCTAGAGGCCGTTTGCCGGGCGCTGCTCGAAACGAATCAATCCGTCGAACAGATCGCCAAAGGAACCGGCTTCACCGGCGGCAACTATCTCCATGCTGTTTTCCGCAAGAAGTTCGGGCTTACGCCAACGGAATACCGGAAACAGCATGAGCAGCAGCCGCTGACTATGAAATAAAAAATAACAACATCTTACAGGAGGTATTTTCCTATGTCTAAAGTTCACAAGCTTGCTATTATCGGCTGCGGCGGCATCGCCAACGGCAAACATTTGCCAAGCCTGAGCAAATTGAACAACGTTGAAATCGTCGCATTCTGCGACATCGTAGAAGAGCGTGCAACAGAAGCAGCTGCTAAATACGGTGCTGAAGGCGCTCGCGTCTATACCGATTACACTGAGCTGCTGAAGGATTCCTCCATCGAAGTCGTGCATGTATGTACACCAAACGACTCGCATGCTGACATCTCCATCGCCGCTCTTGAAGCAGGCAAGCATGTCATGAGTGAAAAGCCGATGGCCAAAACAGCCCATGATGCAAAACGGATGGTAGAAGCTGCAGAACGCACGGGCAAAAAGCTCACCGTTGGCTACAACAACCGTTTCCGCTCTGACAGCCTGCACCTGAAAGCTCTATGCGAATCCGGCGAGCTGGGCGACATTTATTTCGCGAAAGCGCATGCGATTCGCCGCCGCGCCGTACCAACTTGGGGTGTATTCCTCGACGAAGAAAAACAAGGCGGAGGCCCGCTGATCGATATCGGTACGCATGCGCTTGACCTGACGCTTTGGATGATGGACAACTACAAGCCGAAGGTTGTACTGGGTACTGCCTATCACAAGCTTTCGCAGCGCGAGAATGCCGCAAATGCTTGGGGCCCTTGGGACCCTGCGAAGTTTACAGTAGAGGACTCCGCTTTCGGCATGATCGTAATGGAAGACGGAGCAACAATCTCGCTGGAATCCAGCTGGGCGCTGAATACGCTTGAAGTTGACGAGGCGAAATGCTCCCTTTCCGGTACAGAAGGCGGAGCGGATATGAAAAACGGTCTGCGCATTAACGGAGAGAAGCATAGCCGTCTCTTCACGACTGATGTCGATCTGAGTGCTGGCGGCGTTGCCTTCTACGAGGGCAGCTCGGAGAACCCGGCTGATCTGGAAATGAAATTGTGGATCAAAGCGATTGAAGAAGATACGGAGCCAGTCGTTACACCGCAACAAGCTTTCGTTGTGTCGCAAATTCTTGAAGCAATCTACGAATCGGCGAAAACAGGCAAAGCCGTATATCTGTAAGATTAGCAAAATAAAAGCCGTTCCGGCAGGTCAGATTCCATGACCCGTTTCCGGAACGGCTTTTTCTTTAATGCATAATGCCTGTCAATTAAGTATTCATTATTTTTGCAGGATTTCCCCCAACGATGACATTGTCAGGCACATCCTTGGTTACAACCGCACCGGAGGCAATAACGGCATTATCGCCAATCGTAACACCCGGATTAATGATTGCTCTCCCGCCGATCCATACATCGTTTCCGATTGTAACCGGCCTGCCAAACTCCGCTCCAGAAGCCCGTACAACAGGGTCCAGAGGAAGGCTGGCCGTATAAATATGAACGCCCGGCGAGATCAAGCAATTATCGCCGATCCGAACCTCGCATACATCAATAATCACACAATCAAAATTGGCGTAAAAGCCATCGCCGACATGAATATTGTAGCCGTAATCGCAGCGGAAGGTCGGCTGTACATACAGCCTTGCTCCTGTTGAGCCAAACAGCTCTTTGAGCAGCGCCGTTCGACGGTCATTTTCCGACTCCAGCGATTGATTGTAGAGCCGCAGCAGTCTGCTGGCATTTTGCCGATCCAGCGCAAGCTGTGAATCGGAGGCATGATAGAGCTCGCCGCTCCTCATCTTTTCTTTTTCCGTTCTCGGTTCCATTTCTTCGCTTCCCCTCCGTTCCGTTCAAGCGAGCGGCCTAATATTCCGGCCTTTGCACTAGTTTTGTTCAAAAACCGTGCTGCTTAAACGTCGGTCAGAAGCACATCACCTCAATAATTCCGGCAAATCTATTCTTGCCGCTCAGCGATTCGCTCGTACAGGAAGTCGACGACATGTTTCACTTCCATTTGCTCCCCTGCACCGTGCTTCTCAACACCTGCTTTCATTTGCAGCAGGCAGCCGGGATTGCTGGTCAGCAAATAGCGGGCGCCGGTATCGTTGGCATGCTCCATTTTATGCTCCAAAATCTGCCCCGCCATCTCCGGATGCGTCAAGTTGTAAATACCGGCTGAGCCGCAGCAGCGGTCGGCTTCCTTCATTTCAATGAATGACACATTCGCCACCTGTCGCATCAGCTTCCTTGGCGCATCGCCGCTCTTCATGACATTGCGAAGATGGCAGGAATCCTGGTAGGTGATGCGGATTGGCCCGGTTGATGCATGCTCATCAGTCTCTTCAAATACCGGAAGGCGTCCCTGCTCTGCAAGCAGCCGGCTCACGTCAATCACACGGGAGGCGAACCATGCGGCAAGCTCGCGATATTCCGGATCTTCGCTCAGAAGGTGATCGTATTCCACCAGCAAAGCGCCGCAGCCTCCAGCATTAGAGACGATATAGGAAACATCCGCTGCTTTAAAAGCGTCCAGATTGGCCCGCGCCAGCGCTCGCGCCTGCTCCATCTCTCCGCTGTGGGCATGGAGCGCTCCGCAGCAGCCCTGCTCGCTTGGAATAACGACCTCAAAGCCTGCTTCGGCGAGCAGCTTCACTGTGTTCACGTTCGTCTCGGCGAACATCACATCCATAATACAGCCGCGGAACAACGCGACCGTAGCAATTTTCTCCCCTTTGGCCGGGTACAGCGTGCCCACTCGTTCAACGACGCCCTTGCCGGATGCATCGGGCAAAATCCGCTCCATATCCCGCATATGCGCAGGAAACAGCTTCATAAGGCCGCTTCCTCTAACGATGCTTCGCAGCCCGGATTTCTGATAAGCGGCAAGCGATCTTCCTACCCACTTCATCCGGCTTTGATGAGGAAATACGCCCTTGAATGCCAGCTTGCGAAGTCCTTTGACAGCTGCCGGATGCTCTGCATGATCCTCTATCGCATCCCTCGCTTGTTCGATCAGCTGACCGTATTTGACATCCGCCGGACAAGCCGGCTCACAAGCCCTGCAGCCAAGACAGTGATTCATCTGATCCTGAAACACCTGATCCGGGTCCATAAGGCCGTCCGCAACGGCTTTCATAAGGGCAATCCGTCCGCGCGGTGACTCCGGCTCCAGGCCGGTTTCCCGGAAAGTCGGGCAAGCAGGCAAACAGAAGCCGCATCGCATGCAATTGGTCAACTGGTCGTAATCCAGCTTAGCCAGCATCGTTCTGGCGAGCGGATTGGCATGCTCGATATTAGGCTTGCCCATTGGCGTTAGCGTTGCCATTGCATTTGCATGAGAGTCAGCCACGTTCGATCACCACCCTTTTTCTCGTTTCTTTTGCGAAAATTTTGCCCGGGTTCAGCAAGTGATGCGGATCAAACGCATTTTTGATCCCCTTCATTACTTCTAACCCTGCCGGCCCAACCTTCCATTCCAGAAAAGGGGCTTTAACAAGTCCTACGCCGTGCTCGCCTGTAATCGTCCCCCCGAACTCAATAGCCGCCTGGAATATATCCTCAAACGCCTGCTCAACCCGGTGAACCTCTTCCTTGTCTCTAGCGTCCGTCGTCGCCGTCGGATGGAGATTCCCGTCTCCCGCATGGCCAAAGGTGGCGATCGCAACATCATATTTGCGGGCAATCTCATTAATTCGCAGCACCATCTCGGCAATCCGAGATCGGGGAACGGTTGCATCCTCCAGCATCGTCGTCGGGCGAAGACGAGCCAGCGCAGTAAAGGCGCTTCGTCTTGCCGTCAGCAGCTTCTCCGCCTGTTCCCTGTTTTCAGCTACCTCAATCCGGTCGGCTTGCTCCAGCTCGCATATTTCCCGGATTTTCGCAATGTCTCGCTCCACCGTCTCGGAATCGCCATCCTGCTCGATCAGCAGAATCGCTTCCATATCCCGTGGAAGCCCCAGCTTGGCAAAATCATCAACGACGCGAATCGTCGGATTATCCATAAATTCCAGCGTAGCCGGAATGATCTTCCCCTCAATAATGCGGGAAACCGTTCTTGCCGCGCCATAAAGATCCTTATACATCGCCAGCATCGTCTTTTTGCTTGCCGGAGGCGGAACGAGCTTCAACGTCGCCTCGGTAATAATGGCAAGCGTACCTTCAGAACCAACGAGCAGCTTCGTCAAATCATAGCCGGCGACGTCCTTCATCAGCTTGCCGCCTGTGCGGATAATATCACCACTGGCAAGCACCGCTTCCAGCCCGATAACGTAGTCCTTCGTCGTACCATACTTCAAGCCGCGCAGCCCGCCGGAGCATTCTGCTATGTTGCCGCCGATCGTCGATATTTTCATACTGCTGGGATCAGGCGGATAGAAAAGGCCAAGTGACTCGACATGGGCGATAAACTCCCCCGTAATGATTCCCGGCTGCACGGTAGCCGTCAAATTTTCCATATCAATCTCCAAAATCCGGTTCATCCGGTGCATGACCATCACAACGCCTCCGGCTACAGGGACGGTGCCGCCGCACAGGTTGGAGCCTGAGCCTCGGGAAACGACCGGTACCCGATAAGCCGCCAGCGCTTTCATGATTTCTGAAACTTGCTCCGTGCTGCTCGGATAAATAACGCCGTCCGGCAGTGACTGCAGCATAGGCGTGCCGTCATAGGAATGGGAAATCCGCGCCTCCTGATCATCTCTATAATTGTTCTCGCCCACGATTTGCCGCAGCCGTTTCGTTAAAACCGCATCTATCATATGTAATCCCTCGCCCCCATAGCAGTCGAATAGTAGTCAGGTCATCTGATGACTTTTGACATCATTATATGCTATACTTTGGCTATTGTATAGATACCGAATTACATTTTCGCCCGGGAGGCTTTCCATTGAAAATTACTACCGCAAAAGGCCATGAGCTTGTGGCGGAGCATCTTCTCACACAAATTCGCGAAGGTGCGTGGCAGCCGGGTCAACGTCTCCCGTCCGTCGTCGAGCTTGCGGAATTATACGGTGTCGGCCGCTCCACCATTCGAGAAGCGGTCAGCGCGCTCAAAGCGACAGGCTGGCTGGATGTTCGCCATGGCGGCGGCACTTTCGTCAAAACAACCCTTCCCGCAGAAAGCGGAGACGGTTTATTTCAGAATGCCGACTCCCTTATCGAGCTGCTGGAGGTCCGCAAAGTGCTGGAGATCGGCGCTGTATCGTTAGCTGCCGACCGCCGCAGCGCACAGCACTTGGAGAGGCTTGAGGCGATTCTTCATGAGATGGAGCGCAGCCTTGAACAGCAGGACATCTCCGGCAGCGAAAGCGCCGATACCCAGTTCCATATGGCAATTGTGGCCGCTTCAGGCAACTCCTTGCTGATCCATATGATGGAGTCACTGTCGGAACGATTTGCGGGCTCCATCCGGCAAACGTGGGAGCTGTGGTTTTACAAGGAAAAGGCGACCGCTTCGCGTCTTCTTCATGAGCATCGGCAAATCTGCGCCGCTATTGCCAGCGGCGATAAGCAATTGGCCGAACAATTGGTCGACGAGCATCTATCGAAGGTGATTGAGGTGCTGCGGGAAGCGATGCCTCAGAACTAAAAAACGAGCTCAGCCTTCCGGCTTCATTGACCTGCTGGAAGGCTGAGCTCGTTTATCTTAAACCGACATAATCGAATCGATTGCCGGCCGCTTCTCTTACAAGCAAGCTTAACTCGCGGATCGCCAACGACTCTGCTTGGAAAGCATCCTGCAGCAGCCTTATTCGCAGCGCCGTGGATTCACTTGCGGACACACGCTCCATAAGACCGGCAAGCGCCCGGTAATGTACCGCCGCCTTCCCCGCTTCCCTCCACTCCTGCTGTACTTCAGCCATATAATCGGCTAAATCCCGCTTCGTCGCAGCCAGCCATTCCAGCGTAGTTGCAGCTCCGTCAGCATCGTAATCCCCGCTTGCCAGCGCATCAATAATCGCTTGGTAGACTTCGCCGCCGCAAGCGTATTCCTCACGAGGCAGCATCAGTTCGTGCTCCTCCCATTTGTAGACGGCTTGCAGGAAGGACTCCTTATAAACTGCTGCCGGATCGAGCTTCATTCCCTCTTCCAGCACTTGCAAATGATAGTAAGGAGGAGAACCATATTCATCGTATGGAAGCTCCTGAACATCATCATGGATGCCGTCTTTGTAATAAATACGCTTTGCTTCATCGTTATAACCACAGGCAACGACAAATCTGTCCCGCCAAAAGATAGCCGGAGTACCGCGGTCAATTGAAGCTTTAATTTGCCCGATCACATATTCACGGTAGAGCGGAAAGGTCCGTAAAAATGTAAACCCGGCATATTGCGATGAAGTTACGCCGATCAAGTCCGCCGCGAGAAAATTTTCCGCCATCCAATTGTAAGCGGTCGATGATTCGGGCTTTAACTGCCGGTGAACCGACTGCCGGAAGCCGAAGGCCGTCATGCCCGACAGCATCGCTTTGCTCCGCGTGAACCACCCTTGATGCTGCAGCACCGCATGAAAAGCGTCGATATACGACCGTGATTCTACTTTCATAGTGATAGGGCTCAAAAGCCGGTCCGACATCTACTCTCTCCCCCTTTATCTTGGAGCATGAGCGCCCCATCTCGGTAAAAATGTGCTGCTCTGGCGTGTCATTGTCGGCGCATATTTTGCGAATTTGTTCCATCGCCGCATGCTCAAGCGGCTCTGCCGCCGCCAAATATTCCGCTTCCACAGCAAAGCTGCGACTGCCGTTCTCCGCAGGTGCCAGCTCTGTCAGCTCCGCATATTTCGCATAAGCCGTCTTTAGTTCGGGGAGCAGTTCCATGGCAGCAGCCAAATAATCTCTAATTTCCCTTCTCGCATACCAATAGGTATCGATAATGTACCTGGCTCCGCCCTCATCGAAATCTCCGCTCTTCAACCCGTCCAGCAAATAAGTATAAGCAAGCTTGCCGGAGGCAATCTCCCGGTCAGGCAGCGTTTTGAACGGTGTGTCCCAATCCTCAATCGCTAGCCGCAGTGACCCCAGCACCATCGTCTCTGCCGGCACTTCAACCTTGTCCCCGATCCAGTGAACGCTCCAGAACGGAGTAAAATTAAGCCCAAAATTGTCATACAGCACAATCTGATCCTCGGAATTCCAGCCATCTTGTACATAAAAAATGCCATCCTCATCGTCATAACCGCGAATGACACCAAATTCCGGTATCCAGTAAATAACGCCGATGCCTCTATCCAGGGTTTCCTTCACGCCTTGCACAGCATCAAGCTGATATCTGCGAAAAGTCTCATGTCTAGTGCGGCCGCCGTCGGATTGGGTGAAAATAGCCAAGTTGTCGATCGCACGATGATGCTCGGTTCCAAATTGTCCGTAGGCCGACACCGACATCGGAAGCAGCTTTTTATGGACGCTAAATTTAAATGCCAGCCCGCTCAAGCCCGACAGCCACGTCTTGGAGCCCTCGAACAGCCCTGCTCCGGCCAGCACAGCGTAAAGACTGTCCGTGAAAGCCTTAGATTCCCGCTTCATCGGCATATGTTCCAAATAAACGCGTGTCATTCGTCTTCCTCCCCGTTTAATCGATTCATTATGCTGCCGCATCTCGCATGCAGCTTTTCCCGAAGCCATTTCGGAGCGAGCAGCGCACTCCAAGAGCTTGTCATTAAATGCCGGAGGAAGGCCTCCGTATCATAAAATTCGATTTCGTATAGATCGGACGAATTTGCAGCAGGTCTTGCTGTGAAGCCGCCCCAGGATGGGCCGGGCTGCTGCATTAGCTGTATTTTCGCCGTGAATGGCTGCTGGATGGGCCGCCAAGGTTCATCAATGGGATAGGCTTTTACCGGCATGACTCCGTTATTGCGTTTGGACTGCTCGGCGATCTCGATTTGTTCAATGGCGCCGAGGCGGAGCATCCGCTGCTTCTGATTCTGTTCGCAATAGGAGACGATGTAATCGATGTTGTAGCGGGATTCGAATTTGACCGGGAAAATGTGCAGCCGCTCACCCTCATATAGGATATCAACTGCCCGCTCTGTCTTCATCGCATCCGATAGGAGCAGAACGGTCTGCATCAGCTTCGGATTGAATTCAAATACAGGCAGCCTGTTGTGGCTGGAATCGTCCTCCGCATCCGTAAAGCGTTCCAGCAAATAAGCGACTCGATTCGCCGCATCCGCATTGTCGTAATCGTATTGCCGGTAACGGTGAATAAGGAACTGTAATATTCGCTTCTCGTCCTCCGTCATGTAGAGATGAGGGAGAATATACGTCTGTTCCTCGTACATATAGCCCCGATGCTTGGCGATATAAGCGAGCGGAGCCCTCAGCGTAATGTTCATATATTCAATATCGCGCTGCGCCTGACGCTTCGATATTTCAAACTTCTCCGCAAGCTGGCTGCTGTTCGGATAGCGGCTTTCCCTTATTTGCTGATCGAACCACTGGATCCGGTGCATATTGCTCAAATGCATTCCCCTCCGGAAAAATAGTACTTTTCCTTATTACACCATCTGAATGGAAAAATATGCAACCTCCCCATTAAAAAATCCGTTCCTCGGAACGGATTTTACGTACGCTCGGACTATGATCCCGTAACGGCGTCGATTCTGCTTTGAACCGCACCTTGGCATCTTTTACACACTTTTAGAACGGTTCCGTCTGTTTTCGAACGGGAATACAGCAGTTTGATTCGTGTCATATTGCAAACCGGGCAAGTGCCCCGCCCCCGCGAAGGCAGATTCCACAATACCCGTCCCCTTTTTGTTTTAGACATTCTCTAATGCTCCTTTGTTCATCGTTTTCACCTTGCGTTGTCTTACAGTCCCCATTATAGAAGAGGTGGTACGACATAAAATGTCGCATCACTAAAAAAGTTTTCAGACGTTATTTATGGTGAGGTGCTGTGCTGTTGTGCATGGATTTTGGACATTGAAAGTGAAGGATTAGGCTCTAATAATATTGTGAAGAGGCCTATCATTTGATAGCCTCATAAGTAGAGGAAACAAATATATACAGTGTGCTGCTATAGAGGTAAACACAGCGAGAGTTCTTTCATCTGCGGGCATGCGACGCCATATTTGGATATCTATTATCCATTCGAAATTATTGAGCAGCATGCGAAGGAGAGTCCATGAAGAAAATTCTAATCATCGGAATCGTCGCCAGCGGCAAGACGACATTGGCTAGACGGTTATCCGATACGTTGAACACCCCCTGGTATGAGCTCGACAGCATCGTTCATCATCAGACAGCAGACGGGCGACATAAACGGACGGCGGATGAGCAAGTGGCAGTTATTAAGGAGATTGACCGGAACGCAAATGGATGTTGGATTTTCGAAGGAACGGATCGCGAGTCGTATCAATGTTTATTGGAGATGGCCGATACGATCATCTTTCTAGATCCCCCCTTATGGAAGCGCCGCATTCGCATTTTCGTAAGATTTGTGAAGCAGAAGCTCGGCATTGAAGCCTGTCATTACACACCTGACCTCACCATGCTGCGAATGATGTACAAGTGGACTGCGGATTTTGAAGCAAACCGGGCAAGCTTCGAGGCTAAGCTCCAGCGGTATGGCGACAAGGTGGTTAGACATAGCGACAGTAGGAGCTTGGATTTCGTGCGTTAGCCGGAATGGCAGGCGAGTAGGCTAGGTCTTCGAGAAACTTAGTGACGGCTTTAAAACCCTGGCAGGGTCTTATCACGCCCTCCCCGGTGCTTTTTCGAGGGATAAGACCCTCTCAGGGTCTTATCTATTCTCTGGAGCTTATCTAGCCAGCTTTTTTCTACACGGTGGACGGCTTTAAGACCCTGACAGGGTCTTATCACGCCCTCCCCGGTGCTTTTTTCGAGGGATAAGACCCTTTCGGGGTCTTATCTCTTCTCTGGAGCATGTCCAGCGGGTAATTTTCTGCACGGTGGGCGGCTTTAAGACCCTGACAGGGTCTTATCACGCCCTCCCCGGTGCTTTTTTCAAGAGATAAGACCCTTTCGGGGTCTTATCCCTGCCCACATCGGATGTTTTAGCTATCATCCACTCATACCGCATAGCATCAAAATGTAAAACTGCATTTTGTTATCCACTTTTTAGTCGATTTTTTGCATCAAAATGCAAAGGTGCAGTTTGATTCGCCTAAAAAGCCTGTATAGAGAGAGATCATGCGATTTCAAATGTACTTTTACATTTTGAACGCGATTTTGGAGCTTTTGAGCCTCCTCAAACTGCACTTTTGCATTTTGTTTTTTTATATAGCACGAGGGAGCCATGTAGACGGGGGTGGCCATCACTTTCAGGATGGGTTTCGCTTTCAAGTTCGCTTTCAGGTTCGTTTTCAAGTTCGCTTTCAGGTTCGCTTTCCGACTGGCGCTGCCAGAATATGCTTCAACAGTCTGCAGCCTCCTTGTCAAATTCTTATCTCCTTTCCACCTGCGTGCTGTGCAGTTACCGCTCGGCCCTCTCTTCTTTTACTCGAACTAATTCCATCTGTCCAATTGCCGCCGCGAGCCATATCTTCTTTTCGCACGCATGCGCCAACATCTGGATTTGCCCGGTTGCCGCGCCAACCGAAACTGCTATAATGAATGAAAGACTAGAGGAGTACGGGGTGTAAGATGACTAAGCGATTGCCGAAATATGTGCAGTTGAAAAAGGAATTGCTTCAATGGGTGCAGACGGGCAAACTTCGTCCCGATGAGCAAATGCCGTCCGAGCATGAGATCACCCAATTGTTCCAGATGAGCCGTCAGACGGTAAGGCAAGCGCTGGGCGAATTGGAGACGGAAGGCGTGCTGTACCGTATCCAAGGAAAAGGAACATTCGTAGCGCATCCGTCATCCCCCGAGGATAAGTCCATTCGGGCTGTCGGCATGCTGACAACATATATTTCGGGCTATATTTTCCCGCATATCGTCCGCGGCGCGGAAAGCAAGCTCCGGGAACGGGGCTATCAGTTGCTGCTGTCCAGCACAGATAACGATAAAGAACGGGAACAGGAAAGCTTAAGCCTGCTCATCCAGCAGCCGTTAAGCGGACTCATTATCGAGCCTACGAAAAGCGCCCAGACTAATTTGAATCTCAATTTCTATTTGACCCTCTCGAACCTGAACATCCCTTACGTGATGATCAATGAGCGTTACTCTGAAATTCATTGTCCGGTCGTAAAAGTGGATGACGAGCTGGGCGGATTTCTCGCGGCGGAGCATTTGATCAAGCTGGGCCACCAGCGTATTGCCGGTTTTTTCAAAACCGATGACCTGCAGGGGGTTAACCGGTTGAAGGGCTTCATTCGCGCCCATCAGCAATACCGCATTGCGGTCAATCCGGAATGGCTCGTCCACTATGTGACGGAAGAGCTTCATACTCGTGTTCCTGCTGCTGCAAACCGGCTGCTGGAGGTTGATACCGCCGAGCGTCCAACCGCACTGGTCTGCTACAATGACGAGCTCGCAATGAAGCTGCAAGAGACACTCAAGCCATTGCATCTGAAGATGCCGGAGCATATTTCCGTAGTCGGTTTCGACGACTCCCCGATCGCGTCTGCGATGGGCTTAACGACCGTGTCCCACCCTAAGGCGGAGCTAGGAGAGAAAGCAGCCGAGCTGTTGCTTGACCTAATCGAGAAAAGATCAAAAGCGGAGGATTTCGTCTTCCAGCCCGAACTGATTATTCGAAGCTCCACAGCCGCTGTTGATTCACCAGTTTAACCCAAGCTCCACTTCAAAACGGCTTTGATGATTGCCATTCTGCTGAATAAGCAGCTTACAGGCAGCATCAAGGCCGTTTTTCATCACCCATAAAAAAAATATAGCCAACTTGTACGTACATGTTTATAATAAAATAAAAACTTGTACTTACTTTATACAGCATGAGGAGTGATAATCGTGCTTCAACAATTGAAACAAGACGTACTCCAAGCAAATTTGGATTTGCCGAAGTATGGGCTCGTCACCTTTACTTGGGGCAATGTTAGCGGCATCGACCGTGAACAAGGACTCGTCGTTATTAAGCCAAGCGGCGTTCCCTATGAAGAACTGACAGCGGATAAAATGGTTGTCGTCGATCTATTAGGCAATGTCGTGGACAGCCAATACCGGCCGTCATCGGATACAGCTACACATTTGGTTTTGTATCGTCATTTTCCGGGGATCGGCGGCATCGTCCATACGCATTCCCCTTGGGCTACAAGCTGGGCGCAGGCAGCCAAGGATATTCCGGCACTCGGTACGACGCATGCGGATTATTTTTTCGGCGATGTCCCTTGCACTAGAGCGATGACGGAAGCCGAAATTAAAGGCGAATATGAAAAAGAAACCGGACATGTCATCGTAGAGACGTTCCGTGACCGCAATCCGCTGCAAATTCCCGGCGTTCTCGTCCATAGCCACGCCCCTTTTACTTGGGGAAAAAACGCGCATGAAGCGGTTCATAACGCCGTCGTGCTGGAGGAAGTCGCCAAAATGGCTTCGCGCACGCATGCCATCAACCAAGAGACAGCCGCTATGCAGCAGACGCTGCTTGACCGTCATTTTCTGAGAAAACATGGTGCAAACGCTTACTACGGTCAGACTGCTGCCCTTAAGGAGGAATAAACGATGAATCGAAAATATGCAATTGGCGTCGACTACGGCACCCAATCCGGACGGGCGGTTCTCGTCGACTTGTCGAACGGTCATGAAGTGGCGGATCATGTAACCCCGTATGCCCATCATGTCATCGACGAGCGTCTGCCCCATTCCGGTGAAGCGCTTGAAGCCGATTGGGCGCTGCAGCATCCCCTCGACTATATCGAAGTGTTAACGACATCGATTCCCGAGGTGATGAAGCAATCCGGCATCGATCCGGCGGACGTTATCGGTATTGGTATCGATTTTACAGCTTGCACGATGCTTCCGATTACAGAACTTCACGAGCCGCTGTGCACATTGCCCGCCTACCAGGACAACCCGCACAGCTGGGTTAAGTTATGGAAGCATCATGCCGCCCAAGACGAAGCCAATCTTATCAATGAAATGGCCGCGAAGCGCGGTGAGAAATGGCTGGCCCGCTACGGTGGCAAAATCTCATCGGAATGGATGCTGGCGAAAATATGGCAAATACTGAATGAAGCTCCTGAAATCTATGAAGCTGCGGATCAATTTGTCGAAGCAACGGACTGGGTCATTTCTCAATTAACCGGACAAATAACGCGGAATAGCTGCACAGCCGGCTATAAAGCGATCTGGCATAAGCAGGACGGCTACCCGAGCGAGGCGTTCCTCGCTTCGCTTGATCCAAGACTTGAGAAGCTTGCCGATACGAAGCTCAGAGGCGACATCGTCCCGCTTGGCACAAAGGCTGGCGAGTTGAACGAAAAGCTAGCCGCTTTAACGGGACTCCGCCCAGGTATCGCCGTCGCTGTCGGCAATGTAGATGCTCACGCTGCTGTGCCTGCCGTTGGCGTCGTTACGCCAGGCAAGCTGGTTATGGCAATGGGAACTTCCATCTGCCATATGCTGCTCGGCGATGAGGAGAAAGAAGTCGAAGGCATGTGCGGCGTCGTAGAAGACGGCATCATTCCGGGCTTTTACGGCTATGAGGCGGGTCAATCGGCTGTTGGCGATATTTTCGAATGGTACGTGGATGAAGCGGTCCCCGCTTATGTGAAGGAAGAAGCGGCGCAAGCTGGTGTGAGCGTTCATGAATGGTTAGAGGGGAAAGCGGCGCTCCAGCAGCCGGGCCAATCAGGGCTTCTCGCCTTGGATTGGTGGAACGGCAACCGTTCCACTCTCGTCGACACCGATCTGACCGGGCTGTTGTTAGGCTGCACCCTGTTAACGAAGCCTGAAGAAATCTATCGCGCTTTATTAGAGTCTACGGCTTACGGCACCCGCAAAATCGTCGACGCCTTCCGTTCCAGTGGCGTAGCTGTCGACACGCTCTACGCCTGCGGCGGACTGCCGCAGAAGAACCGGCTGCTGATGCAAATTTATGCCGATGTCACCAATATGGAAATCAGAGTCGCCGATTCCAAGCACACTCCAGCTGTCGGAGCAGCCATGTTCGCGGCGGTAGCGGCGGGACCTGAAGCTGGCGGTTACGCCACTATTGTTGAAGCCGCGGAAAATATGGCCCGGGTACGCGAAGAAGCATTACGGCCAAATCCCGAACATGCGGCCGTCTACGAGGAGTTGTATCAGGAGTATGTGACGCTGCATGATTATTTTGGCCGCGGCGGCAATGATGTGATGAAACGGCTTAAAAATCTAAAAAAACATTACTAAGCCCGATGCGGAAAGAGGTTATCGGTATGCCGACGACTAGAGCCTATCAATTCTGGTTTGTAACCGGAAGCCAGCACTTATACGGTCCAGAAACATTGGAACAGGTCAACGCACATTCTACCGCGATCGCAGCGGGTATGAATGAGGACTCTTCTATTCCTTTCGAAATCGTGTTCAAACCCGTCGTGACGACGCCAGATGAAATCACCCGCGTCATGGCGGAAGCGAATACAGATGAACGATGCGCCGGCATTATTGCATGGATGCACACCTTCTCCCCGGCCAAAATGTGGATTGGAGGCCTGACCCGGCTGCAAAAGCCGCTCCTCCATCTGGCCACTCAGTTCAACCGGGATATCCCTTGGCAATCGATCAATATGGATTTTATGAACTTAAATCAAGCTGCGCATGGCGACCGCGAATTTGGATTTGTGAACACACGGCTCAGACTGCCCCGTAAGGTTGTTTTCGGCCATTGGCAAAGCCCGGAGGTGCGCAGCCGGATTAGCGATTGGATGGCAACGGCTATAGCCTGCCTCGAATGCCGCAGCCTCAAAGTAGCCCGATTCGGCGACAATATGCGAGGGGTAGCCGTTACGGAAGGCGATAAGGTCGAAGCATTGATCAAGCTGGGCTGGACGGTGGATGGCTACGGCATCGGCGATCTCGTTGAGCGGATGGAACGGATAGCGGACGAGGAAGTCGATACACTGATGGTTGTCTACGAGCAGCTATATGAAATTCCATCGCTGGCCGATGAAGCAGTTCGCGAATCGATTCGGTACCAGGCGAGGATCGAACTGGGGCTGAAGGCTTTTCTGGAGGAAGGCGGCTATGGCGCGTTTACGACGACGTTCGAGGATTTGCATGGGATGCAGCAGCTTCCCGGGCTAGCCGTTCAGCGTCTGATGGCACAAGGCTATGGCTTCGGCGGCGAAGGCGATTGGAAAACAGCAGCGCTGCTGCGCATGATGAAAATCATGTCCGGCAACGCCGGTACGTCTTTTATGGAGGACTACACCTACCATCTTGATCCGGACAATGAGCTCGTATTGGGGGCGCATATGCTGGAGATCTGTCCTACCATCGCAGACGTTGAAGCCGGCAAGCCTGCCATACAGGTGCATCCGCTCGGAATTGGAGACAAAGCTGATCCGGCTAGACTCGTATTCAATGGCCGGGCCGGCAGCGCGATAAATGCTTCGATTATCGATCTGGGCAACCGTTTCCGGCTGCTCGTCAATGAAGTCGAGGCCGTCTCGCCTAAAGCTGGACAAGCCATGCCCCATCTGCCTGTTGCCCGCGTATTATGGAAGGTCCAGCCTAGTATGAAGGATGGAATTGAATCATGGATTTTGGCAGGAGGCGCACATCACACTGTCTTTTCCTACTCGGTTACGACGGAGCAGCTCGCCGATTTTGCAGAATGGATGGGGATAGAGATTGTCGTCATCGATCAAAATACGGCAGCTCCTGCGCTTCGTCAGCAATTACGTCTATCGGACGCTGTTTGGCGGATGATGTAGTATTGTAAAGCAAGAGGCGATGGATCGATTCCATCGCCTCTTGTTATTTTACAGCAGCTGTCGGTTAAGTTAGGCTTGCAGCAGCTCTTGAATTTGGCGCTCCAGCACTTCACCATGTTGGAGGGCCTTATCCAGCGGCAAAGCCTCCGATTTGTTTTCATTCGTATGCCCGACATGCTCTTTCCAAGCAGCGCTTAACAAGCGATGGCGCTCGTAGACCAAAGGATAAATCGGCCATGTATCCGGCGCCTGCTCCACATCTTGCTTGAACAATTGGCGAAGCAGCGTCTGCGCAATGACCCAATGCCCGCCCGCATCAGGATGAATGCCGTCTCCATAGTGGTAGTCGGGGTTGCTGTTTTTTTGCTCCGCGATGTGCTGCAAGAGCGGCTCTCGAATGGCAATAACGGCGTCAACCGCCGCCGATTGAAGTCCAAGCACCCATTCTGCGTACCGCTCCAATACATCGTCATAACGGATAAAGGGCGTCATGTAGCTGTACTTTTCTTCCCCCTCGGGAAGAAGAGTTGCACCGCTTAGCGAAGGGGCATCAAAAGGCGGCGGTGTCATCACAATGACCTTGGAGCCCGTCGCACGTACAGCCTCAATCAAGCGGTGCATACCATCTTGATAGGCCGCAAACCGTTCCTCCGAAAACGGATAATAAATGCCGTCGTTCATGCCATAGCAAATAACCGTCCAATCCGGACGGCTTTCGCTCAGCGCCCTTTGCAGCCGTTCATGAATGCATGGGCGTGGAAACGGATGATCCGGCTCGCTTAGACCGGAAGCCGTCTCGCTGCTGACGCCCAAGTTAATGAACGTATAAGGCTGCTCGGTAAATTGCTCTCTAAAAAAAGCATCCAAATAAGAAATATAGGTGCCGTCGTCGGTAATGCTGTCCCCTAGAAATACAATTCTCTTCGCTGTATTTTCATTCATGATGGTTTACTCTGCTCCAATCGATTCAGTTTCTTGCTGACCGTTAAAAACGCGTTGAATAAATTCTGCAACAGGAGTTGGATCGTCAAGCGAATGCGGATGATGCGCCACACCCGGCTTTACGATTACCTCGATCTGTCCGCCGTTTGCCGCAAAGCGTTCAGCAAATGGATGCCCATTATCCATAAACGGCACATCCTCATCGGCATCACCGACTACGAGGATTACTGGTATTTGCAGAGCCGCTAGCTCGGCAGCGCGGTCGAGCGGGCTTTCGCGGAAGTCTGCAAACTGCTCCTCCGTGAGCTGGTAGCTTCGCTTGCATTCCTCCCATTCCTTTTTCCACTGATCCGTCCTGCCATTGCCGCCAGGCCAGCTCCGTAAATCCAGCACCGGCGCGTCCAGATACAGCGAAGAGACCGATTCCGGATACTTCAGGGCGTAGTTTACTGTGTATAGGCCTCCCCGGCTGAAGCCAAAAATAGACGGTTTATCCGCTAGCCCAAACTCTGAGCAGACATGCAGCTGGAACGGACGCATGAGTTCAATCGCCTCTGGCGAGCCATACATATCACTAACGTTGCAGTAGGCCAAATGCCAGCCTTGCTCCAGCAGCGCCATATCTACTTGGCTGAACGCATCAAAGAACTCGGCGCGCCATACCCACGGATTTCCTGGCGCCACCTCTTTAGGGGTAACAACCAGCGCCTCACGCCCGTTGACGGTAAAATCGTAACGCTCATATCCCTTCCAAATCCCTTTAACAGCAGACATGTATAATCTCCCCTTGTCGTTTGTACTCTGAAGCGCTAGCGAATGATCTAGCAAAACCATGTAAACGCTTTATACTCTTTTATCAATTCTTTGTTGGTGCGGACTCTCCTTCTTTATGCTCGCTATTATTTTCGCTCGCTGCGTGTAAGATACCGGGCTCGCTGCGCGTTTTGGTCCATGGTGCCGTTCTTGATTCCAACACCTCATCGCTTCTCGATGAATAATGGACAGAATCTGCAAAAAGTCCCCATGAACTCAAAACGCTCCGCTCACCCCACCAATCGCAAAAGGTCCAAACCAACTAATAGTCCAGCAGTCAGTCACGCTTACGTCTCAGACTCGTTCCCTGCGCGTTTTGGTCCATGGGGCCGTTCTTGATTCCAACACCTCATCGCTTCTCGATGAATAATGGATAGAATCTGCAAAAAGTCCCCCTGAACTCAAAACGCTCCGCTCTCCCCACCAATCGCAAAACGTCCAAACTAACTACATGTCGGTCATTCTGCTGCCTAACTCTCTAGAAAACTCGAATAACGAATCTAAATTCGCTCTTAGCGAAAAAGATTCGCTAGAAGCGATAAGTCAGCCATTCAAAATGTAAAAATACAGGTTGGAAGCCGAATTTTCGACGATTTGTGGCTTCAAAATGCAAATGTGCAGGTTGATCGGGCCAAAAGGGGCCGATCAACCCAAATTCTATGATTTCAAATGCACTTTTGCATTTTGAAGGTGATTTCAGGTAATTTGAGGCTTTTCAAAATGTATTTTTACATTTTGTTACTGTTAAACGTGTTGGCCCTTATCCATCGGGCGGTGATGGCGCCCTAGTTATGACGCTCTTCCATCATTTTTCGCGAAAGGGCTTAGTTACTGGAGGTGCTGCGGTGTTACTGGGGATGTTGGGTGCTGGTTTACTGGGATGTTGGGTGCTGGGGTTACTGGCGGTGCTCGGGTTACTAGCTGTACTGCGTTGGTTGGAGCCTCAACGGGGATCCATTCACGTTACAGTGCTTTCTAAACAACCAAAGAGCCCGCGGAATACGCGGGCTCTCTGGTTCTTGCTTTATTCGCACAAGCCAAGGTGAAGCTTGGCTCCTTGGTGGTTTGGCTCCATCGCCAGCGCTTCGTTCAATTGAACGCGAGCTTCGGCGTAGCGGCCAAGACCGATCAAACCGAGGCCGATCATGTAGCGGCAATGAATTTCATTCCGCTTGTTCAGGTCATCCTCGAATACAAGGAAGTCAGGCAGCGATACGGCAAAGTAGTCGAATTTCACATCGTCGCGGATATGCTTCTCGCCATAATCGATCAGCTTGTTGAAGCGGCGCTTCGCTTCCTTGAGGTCGCCAAGCTGCTGCCATGCCATGCCTTGATAGAAAATCATATCTGGCGGCTGGTCGTTGTAGTACATCGCGCTGGCTGGCTCCTCCAGCCCTTGCGAGGCGATGCGGAAATGTCTTTCCGCCTGCTCTGTCTGCTGCAAACCGAGGTAAGCGCGTCCCAGATGGTAATGCACGTTATTCTCCTGCGCTCCATCCAGCTTGCCTTCGCCCAGATTTTCCGGGTAGACTAGCGCTTCTTGAAGCAGCTCGGCAGCATGGGCGTAGCGGCCTTCGGCGATTTCATGCTTCGCCCATTCAACACGGCTCAACACATGCTGGCCAGTCGTTTTGCCTTCTCCGCCTTCCCAAGGATGGAACTTCCGCGCAGCCAGCTTGCCGGCTGCTTCCTCATGACGGCCAAGCGCATTGAACAGCGCAACGTACTCCAAGTACAGATCATCCCGCAACTGCACGAGATTCAAATGCTGTTCCAGACCGTTCAAACGCACTTGAGGCGCGTAGCCGAGCTTTTTATAAAGCTGATCCAGCTCGTAGAAGACGCGGGCATCCTCTGGTCCGCAAGCAAAAGCCTGCTCCAGCGATTCCAATGCCGCCTTACTGTCTCCAAGCTTATTGAAGTAAGCGAGTGCCAGGTTGCGATGTACCGTTGCAAACCCGTCATTCAGCGTGCGGGAAGCTTCCCATTTCGCGATAGCCTCTCCATGACGCTTCTTGTCGTACAGCAGGTTGCCGAGATAGTAAAGTGCGCGCGCATCGCTCGAATCAGCCTGAACCGCGCTTTCCAGCACGAGCAGTTCAAACAGGCTGTTCGGGAAGCAATAGTCCGGCTTCGCGATTTGTCCCGCTTTACGGGCAACTGCCGCTTGCTCAGGCTGCCCTGCACGTTCATGCAAATAACCCAGTGTATAGTAAACCATCGGGTAAACGTCCGCAGCCGGCGTTTGGCTGACAAGTACGTTCAACACATCGATCGCTTCCGCATACAAGCCGCTTTCCGCATAATCGGAAGCCAGGCTCAAATAGTTATGCGGGTCATTCCGCATTAGACGGCCAAGCTCCGCTACGGCAGCGTCCGCTTCTGCGGACAGCCCCTGCTCGGCCAGCGCCAGACCCAGCTCGCGGGCAGCGCCAAAGTCGGCGACATCGATACCAAGCGTCTCTTTCGCATAAGCAACAGCTTCGGTTAAGCGTCCCAGCTTGCGAAGCAGTGCCGCACGAAGATGGCGTGACTTGTAGTTGCGCGAGTTACGAATAAGCGCGCGGTCTACCAGTTCAAGCGCCTCTGCAAATGAGCCGTTCGCGCTAGCAATACGGGCCAGATTAAAGTAACCTGCGTCCTGCCATGCAGCCGACCACACCGCTTTGTAGAAGACAGCGAATGCTTCCTCCGGCCGGTCTTGCAGCTTCAGCGCAAGGCCCAGCTGATATAACGCTTCGCTGTCATAAGGGTTCGGGTTACGCCATGTCATAGAAGCTATAGCTTTGCGCAAATGCCCTTCCGCTTCCTTGAACAGCCCTTGGCGGAGCAGAAGCGTACCGTAGGCAACGTTGATCCGAATATCCGAAGGATCACGCTTCAGACCCTCGAGGTAATACGATGCCGGCTCAAAAGTAGCATGGCGGTATTGCTCCAGATGCAGACCTGCCAGATAAAGCTGCTCATTCGTACGCAGCTCTTGCGGCTCTGGAAGCGGCTGAGCGGCGTCCGGAACCTCTTCAATAGATGGCTTAGCTGGTCTGTAGGAAATAAGCAGCTTGCCGTTTGCGTCCCGAATGGAAACGATCAGATCATGCGGCAGATCGCCCTCGTCGAGCGCAACCACCGATTTGAACGTCGATACCGGAGACAGCTCTACCGTCTCACGGAAGTAAGAACGACGGCTTCCTTTAAGCTCAATTACCGCGCCCGTGAACACCGAAGTCGCGTAAGCGAGTACCGTTGCTTTTCCCGTTTCCTCGTCGACTTCAAGATTGACCGCGGCGTCGATGGAGGCATTTTTCACAACGCCTACATCCTTATACGGCATGAAGTATTGCTTGAACGTCTTCTCTTCATAAGGCTGCAGCCATGTAAAGTCCGGCTGGTTATCCGTGTACATGCCCGTCATGAGCTCGATGTACGGTCCGTCTTCATCCGTCAGATTGCGATCCCATGCCTGTCCGAATTCGCCATTTCCCCAAGTCCACTGCTTTTTGCCCGGCGATACGAAATGGTTGGCCACATGAAGCAGTCCGGCTTGTACGCCATGATCATAGCCGCCTACGAAATTGTAATCCGACTTATACGCCATGTATGAGGTCGGCACTGGAATATTGCGGTAGCGCGAAATATCGACGCCCTCGGAATAGTCCATTTTATAGTACGTGCCTGTAGCGATAGGAAAGCGAGATACATCCCGTTTACCATGGTCGAATACCGCGGTAACGTCAGGAGGGAATACCGATTGCGTATCGTCGTTGACGGCTACGGCCGGGTTCGCCCACCACAGGAAGGTTTGAGGCAAGGTCGTCCGGTTGTACAGCTGTGCGGACACCTCCAGATAAGCTTTTCCCGGATAAAGCGTAAAGCCTGCCGTCACTTTTGTTCCGTACATCCGGTCGATTTCGCTAATCCACACTGTCGCACTGCCGTCTTCGCCTTCCGTCAACCGGTATTCGACCGGTCCGTACGTGTTCGGTCTATGGTGCTGCGGCCAGTTAAACTCGATGCCCCCGGAAATCCAAGGCCCAGCAAGTCCAACAAGTGCAGGTTTGATCACGCGGTTATAATAAACGAAATCATAGTCGTTGGTTTTATCCAGCGCCCGGTAAATCCGGCCGCCAAGCTCCGGCATAATTTCGATGCGAACGTATTCATTTTCCAGAATAGCAAGTTTATAAGATTGATCCTTTTTCTCATCCTCGATTTTGTCGACGACAGGATGCGGATACACTTTGCCTGTGCTGCCTTGATAGACGCGTTTCTCCAAAAACATCGGGTTGCGGTCGGGAGCGCCAATACCGTAAGTCGGAATCGTTACTTCCTCTTCCCAAATGCGCACGGCTGAGCCGGCATTTTTTTGCGATGGAGCCATTTGTCATTCCCCCTTTGCTGATTACTTACACTTTATCTTGAAATGAGTATGGTGCCAATTGACGGAATTCGGTTTATAATGGACTATATTCTTATTTATGAAATACGGTTTGGTTTATAAATATAAGCAATATAATGAACAGATGAATGATTTTCTGAAAAGGTGCGGATGACATGGATGAGCTTAGAAAGTCTGAAGGGTTCGAGGAGGAGAAGCTGTTCGTGCTTCCCGCCTATCATATCGAGGAGCTGTCCCGCTATGAGCTGACGCGCGGTCTGTTCGTGAGCGATATCGGTTTTTTCCCCGAGGCTCAATATCATTACCGGGAACGGCCGGATGGCTGCGATGCCCATATCTTCATCTATTGCCTGCGGGGTGAAGGCTGGCTTGAGCTGAATGGCCGGACGGTGCCGGTGCCTGAGCATCATCTGGCGGTCATTCCAGCAGGAGCGGCTCATCGTTACGGCGCATCCGCCGCTCGTCCCTGGAGCATCTACTGGTTCCATCTCAAGGGCGAACATGTCGCAGACTATATCCAGCTGTACGGTCTTGACTCTGGACCCTTGCCGCTCCCGGCAGCCCTTTACGCCGAATGGGCCGATAATTTCTCCCGCTGCTTCGAGCTGCTGACGGACAAGCCGTATTCGATGCCCGTTCAAGTGCATGTCTCGCAATCGATGGGCCAGCTGCTTGGACGGATTGGACTCGGCTCGGGAGGCACGGCACGCGACCGCAAGAAGCGGCAGGATCTCGAGCGCGCCATTCAATACATGAGCGAGCGGCTCTCTGACGTTATCACGCTGCCCGAGCTGGCTGCGCATACGGGTTTGTCCAAGCAGCATTTAATCTTCATGTTCAACCAGGAGACTGGTTTCCCTCCGATTGAATATTTTTTGCGGATGAAAATGCAAAAGGCCGGTCAGCTTCTCAGCTTGACCAGCCTTACGGTGAAAGAAATCGCCGCATCCGTCGGGGTGTCGGACCCCTACTATTTCTCCCGCTTGTTCAAAAAAAGAATGGGTGCGTCGCCGACGGAATACCGCAGCGCCCCAAAGGGCTGAGCTCGTTTATTACTTCACCTGCAGCTCCAAATACCATTCGTACCTGCCGCCGGGCTCTACGGCGGCGACTTCGCCCCGCTCCATGGCAACAGCAAGATCATCCATCCTGCCTGTTGCAGGCTCAAGCGCGACATGGTGATGCCCGCCATAGCCGCCGCTATTCGCCCAGACAGCCAAATAAGGAACCTTATCCGGCGGAAAGCGGAACCTGACCGCTTCTCCCGTTCCGGGATCATGCAGCTCCGCCCAGCCCTCCGGTGCCTTTCCTTCGAAGTAATATTTCTCAGCGGAGCGGCTCGATGCCGGTTCCACAACGCTCAAGTCGATTCCGTTCCCGGCAATCGGCCAGCTGCGCCGGTCACCGAATACGCCCAGCCGTTCATCGGCGGAGTAGGAAACCTCAATAGCGTTCATTCCTTCGGGAACGCGAATTTGCAATCCTTCAGGAGCTTGAAAAAGCGGATGCGCAGCCCAAAGGAAGGGGAGCGAAGCCTCTCCCCTGTTGGTCACCACATAGTCGATGCGAAGCGTGTCTGGACCGGAGAACGTATACGTTTTTTCCAATGTATATGGAAAATTACGTCCCTCTACTTGGCAATGAAGAGAGCCTTCGCTCTCCTCAGCATGCCAAGGCAATGACCACACCTCTCCATGATCCGGGACAGAGCGTCCCTGCCATGGCTCCTCCGCATACGTACATGCATTAATGCCGGGGAACATCTCATCCCAGCCGCTCTCGTCCCCTTCTCCGAACGGGGAACCAAAGCCATTGTTGCCGAGCGGCTTCCCGCTGGTCCACAACCATTCACGATTCGTAGCCAGATTGCGGAGTGATACCGCCTTGCCGCCAAGGGCCGGGATGACGGTGATCGACAGGCGATCGCTGCTGCCCGTCCAAGCCTCATATCCTTGTTCCTGCACCTTGCTCCACTTGCCTGTCATCTCGTTCACCCGCCTCCCTTTTACGCAAAGTGTTTATCCCTTACGCTCTTATACCCGCTTTAAGCGGATCAAGACGCTGGCATAGTCGCCTCTCCAAGAAATCGGCAAGCCGATCTGCATCAGATTCGAGCCATGGAAGATGCCTGTTCCTTCTGCGGCAGCCCCCGATACTTCATAGGCTGCTTCTGGATCCAGCCCTTGAAGGCGAAGCATCGTCAGCGAATTGCCGAAATGATGCGACTGCAGGAAGGCGAACGCAACGGCTTCCCCGCCGTCCGCGCTGACATACTGAGTAGCTGAAACATTGGAGTCACGCAGCGATTGCAAGCGGTACAGCTCGCCCTCTTGCACCACATGACGAATCTCCTTGTACAGCTCCACGAATTTACGCGCTTCCTCCATCTCCTCCGGCGACCACTTGCCAATGTTCGCACCGATGCCAAGTCCGCCCATCATGGCGCTATGGAAGCGATAGGAGAGCGGCAAGCTTCTGCCGTTAAATCCATTTGGCGATTCTGTGACCCAGCACATCATGACAGACGGGCTGTATGCATAGCTGAAGCCCTCTTGAATGCTCAGCCGGTCTCTCGCATCCGTGTTGTCGCTAATCCATGCCTGATCCGCATACCGAAGGATGCCCAGATCGATCCGGCCTCCGCCTCCGGCGCAAGTCTCAAATTCGACATTCGGGAAACGGCGGCGCAGCTCGGCCCAAATCTCATAAAGATGCTCCACATGACGAATCCATACCGACTTGTCCTGCCCCGGACCAGACGTTTCGCCAGGCTCTGTTACCGTCCGGTTCATATCCCATTTAATGAAGGAGATGTCGTACGTAGACAGCAGCTCCGTCATAAAGTCTAAGACGAACGCTTTAACTTCAGGCTTGCCCAAATTGAGCAAATACTGATTCCGAAGCTCCGTGCCTACACGTGTTGGAAAATGGTACGTCCAATCCGGATGCTTGCGGTAAAGATCGCTGTCCGGATTAACGGATTCCGGCTCTACCCAAAGGCCGAATTCCATGCCAAGGCCTTTCACCTCATCGATGAGCTCCGACAAGCCGTTCGGGAATTTCTCGGGATTGACGTACCAGTCGCCAAGCCCCGCCCGGTCGCTGTGCCGCTGGCCGAACCAGCCGTCGTCCACGACGAAGCGTTCCACGCCAAGCTTTGCCGCCCGCTCAGCAAGCGCGAGCTGCCCTTGAACGGTAACGTCGAACTCCGTCGCCTCCCAGGAGTTGTATAGCACTTTGCGCAGTTTTGTCGCCGGAATAATCTCGCTTCGCTCATAACGATGCAAAATCCGGCTCATCTCGCCAAATCCGCCATCCGTAAATCCGCCAACAAAGACGGGAGCTTCGTACGATGCTCCCGGAGCAAGCAGGAACGAGCCGTCGAAATCGTGGATGCCGCCAGCAATCCGCAGCTTGCCGAACGTCGTCCGCTCCAGCACCAGCTTCCAGTTGCCGCTCCAAGCGAGCGCGCCAAACCATACGCTGCCGGTTGTTTCCCGTGCACTGCCATCGTCAACGGCAAACCAAGGGTTAGCATGCGGGCCCGTGAAGCCTCTGCGGGACTCCAGCACTTTTTTTCCCTCTGTCAGAAGATTAGAGCGCAATTGATATTCACCAGCCCACCGGCCGGTTACATGAGTCAGCCGGTAGTCCGGAAGCTCGCCGATCGACCACAGCGCAGACATAATCTGCTCAACACGTACAGGCTGCTCTTCCTCGTTCGTCACCTTGACTTGACGCTCAATTACATCATGGTTGGAGACGACAGTGTAGCTCACCTCCACCTTCAGTGCATAATGCTCGTCGGCCAGCTTGATCGTCAGGTTACGGTCGCCTTCCAGCTCATAGCCGGAGTAGACAAGCCTCAAGTCGCGGACACCATCTGCGAAAGTGACCTGCAAGCCCGGCTCGGCATAACCTGCGCCGCCCCGGCCGCCATACTCCTCAGTCTCGCGGTCAACAGCCATATCGAACGAGCTATGTGACCGTGCCCGGAGCAGGCCTGCGCATTCCTCCGCATGAACGGGCGCTCCCCAATAAATATGTTGAAGCGTACCGCTCTCGTTGACGCCAAAAAGATAAGATGTATTGTGGGTACGAAGCTCGAATAGGTTGGACTTCTCCCAATATTTAATCGTCATCGCTGTCATCCTCCTTCGTTAACCTTCCATTGCGGGTTGCTGCTATTTGAACGTATGCTTCACTTTATCCCGAAACGGTCCAGGAGCCAATTGACTGAATTCGGATTATCATGGACTATATTCGGATTTGTTAGCCCTTGATCGCACCTGCCGCAATTCCTTTGACGATAAACCGCTGCATGAACAGGAAGAAGACGACAATCGGTACCATGCCCATAACGGCATAAGCGAAGGCCAGATTCAAATCGCTGCTGTATTGGCCGAAGAAAAAGTATTGCTGCAGCGGAATCGTCCGGAAATCCTTGCCTTGCAAATACAAGAGCGGCAGCAGGAAGTCATTCCAAATATAAAGCACGTTCAATACGACGACCGTTGCGGTAACGGGCTTGAGCAGCGGCATAATGATGCGGAAAAAGATGCCGGGAGTGGAGCAGCCGTCAATCCGTGCCGCCTCCTCGATTTCTCTTGAAATGCCGCGCACGAAGCCGGAGAAGAACAAGACGCCCATCTGAACGCCAAAGCCGCCATAAATCAGCGCGATTCCCCAATGACTGTCCACAAGCTGCAGTGATTTGCCAAGCTTATAGAGCGGAAGCATCGTCACCTGAAAAGGAACCATCATCCCCGATAGAAACAACAGAAAGACAACGTTATAGAACGGCTTGTTCCTTCTGGCGATGGAGTAGCCTGCCAGTGCGGAAGCGATAATAATGAGCGCCACCGAAATAATCGTAATGATAAGACTGTTAAAAATCGCTTTCGGATAGTCCGAGGTGTTCCAGGCTTGAACAAAGTTTGAGAAATCGAGGCTCGAAGGCCACGCGTAAAAGGAATCAAACGTTTGCTTCGCCGATTTGAACGCCATTAATACGGCAACGTACAGCGGAAAGATGAACAAGACAGCTAGCAGAGCAACTAAGGCAAAAACCGAAATTCGGGTTATTTTCATTATAAATCCACTTCCCGTCTTCTGAAAATTCCGACTTGTGCAACGGTGACGATTACGAGGACGAGGAAGAATATCATCGACAGCGTCATGCCGTACCCCGCCTTGAAGTTATCGAATGAGGTGCGGTAAATGTACGTCGACATCACCTCGGTCGAAAAACCCGGGCCGCCTTTCGTCGTTACATAGACCAGATCAAACACCTTAAGCGCGCCCGTCATGACGAGCAGCAAATTAATCGTTAACGAAGGCGCAAGCAGCGGGAACGTAATGTGGCGGAAAGATTTCCACGTCGTAGCCCCGTCTATCTTGGCGCTCTCCAGCAATTCGCCCGGAATGCCTTGCAAGCCTGCAATATAAATGATCATCGGCGAGCCAATGCCTTGCCACAGAGCAACGATAATTAAGCCCATCATCGCATAATCAGGATTGCCCAGCGGGCTTGTCATGTCGACGCCGAAATAAGCGAGCAGCTTCGGAAAGCCCTGACTATAGTTATAGTTCCATACGAAGCCCGACAAGACGATAGAGATAACGCTTGGCAGGAAAAAGATCGTACGGAATACGTTTCTGAATTTAAGATAGGAATCGAGCAGCAAAGCAAGAAAAAGAGATAGTGCATTAATCAGAATTGTTAAAATGATGGCGTATTTAAACGTGTTCCATAACGCTCTCCACAAATCTTTGTCCTGGAAAGCTTTCACGTAATTGTCCCAACCATTGTAAGCTATTGTAGTGGATACACCATCCCAGCTGGAAAAGGAATAGCGTGCTCCCATCGCTAAAGGTACAACAACCGCCAGAATAAACAGACAGACGGCGGGCAAAAGGAAGAAGAGGTACCAGCCTTCTCCACGGAGAATTCGCTTCATGTTGGTCATAGAAATTCCCTTTCTGAAGAGGAATGGCACAGGTGAAATTTCCCCGTGCCATTCTTCTTTGCTTATTAAAGAGCGTTAGTTATGGTTTTTCGCAATCCAGTCGTCCATCTCTTGAATGACTTGATCTACAGTCGATTTCTTGAAAAACAGCTTTTGCAGCGATTGTGTAAATGGTGTACCCCAGTCAATCGTCGTCTTAGCCAGGTAAAGCTGGGAATCGTACAGCTCCCCGCTGTCAAAGTACGGCTTCAGATCGTTGACTGCAGGCGCAATGTTCGTTTCCGTTCCTTTTACATAGCTAAGGGAATTGAGGTTTTTAACCCACAGGTCTCCGCCTTCTTTGCTGGCAAGAAACGCAAGGAACTTCTCTGCTGCTTCCTTGTTCGGCGATTTCGTGTTGATCGCGATGGAAGCGTCCGGGTTGAATTCCAGCTTGTTCAGGCTCTCATCGTTGCTGAACGGATACGGGAAGTAACCCATGTTGTTGTAGAGATCCGGATTTTTCTTCTGAATATCGGCAAGCGGCCATGTTCCCATGTACATCATGCCAACGTCGCCTTTGGCGAACAGATCGACTGCGCCGTTGTAATCAACGCCGAGCTGATCCTTGTTGCCGAGTTCGAACAGCTGCTGCGCATGCTCAATCATCGTTTTTGTCGCCGGATTATCGGCAAATTTGACGGAACCCGTCTCCAGCTTCTCGAAGAAATCCGGCTGGTTGTTAACGAGTGCGGAGTTGCTTGGCAGATCGCGGGACAACCACATGCTCAGTGTCCATGGATCTTTCCAGCCCAAGGCGAACGGCGTTTTGCCCGCTTCCTTGATCTTTTTCGCCGCTTCAATCAGCGCGTCGTACGTCCGTGGAATTTCAATGCCGAGGTCAGTGAAAATTTGTTTATTGTAAAAGACCGCGATCGGGTTGGCGTTAATCGGCATAACGTAGTTTTTACCGTCAGTCGATTGCGACTTCAGTACAGCTTCTTCGAAGTCTGCCAGGAACGGCTTGCCTGTCAAATCTTCCAGGTATCCGCCGTCGGAGAACAGCTTCGTTTGCGCACCTGCATTCAGCGTGAAGACGTCTACGATGTCTCCGCCCGCCAGCTTTGTTTTCAGTAAGGTGTAGTAATCATCATATTTGACTGGCTGTACATTGACTTTGATCAATGGATTCTCAGTCTCGAACTGCTCGACGATTTTCGCTACGCCGTCGGTGAAATCACTCTTGAAATGCATGAATGAAATCGTGACCGGTTTGCCTCCTTGATTCTCGCCGTTTGTCGGTGCGGCCGTGTTTGCCGGCTTTTCGTTACTGGAGCCGCATGCTGCCAGAAGCAGTGTCAGGAGCGCCGATACGATGATCAGGCTAAAAGCTTTTTTCATTCTGTAACCCCTCCTCGATTTATACGGGAACAACTTGCATGTTCTGAACCTAGCTTACTAATCGCCGGGAGGAACGGTAATCCAATTTATTGTGAGCCTCATGTTTATTTTTTTGAAATCGCGGCTACAGCTGGCCAAATGCCTCCCGGTATTCGGAGGGTGTACGGCCGGTAAATTTCTTGAACACCTGGCTGAAATACCGCTGATTCTCATAGCCGACCAGCTCCGCAATTTCATTCACTTTCCGCTCGGGTGAGCATAGCAGCTCACAAGCTTTCTCCATCCGCTTGCGCGTCAGATACTCGATAAAATTCTCATCGGTTACCGCCTTGAACAGCTTGCTTAAATAAGCGGGGTCCATATAATGACGCGTCGCAATGTCGATCAAGCCGATATCCTCGAAGTAATGCTCATCCATATATTGCGCGATTTGCCGGACGGTCTGAACCGATTCGGGCATATCGCGATTTTTGCCAAAATCCTCTGCTGCCGAGGCCAGCTTATCGAGAAAGGAGCGCAGCTCGAGCGGACTAAGCACGGCCTCCACAGCTTGCGAATCGAATAAAGAGGGCTCCGCCGTCGCGATGCCGTTCATTTCCGAAATGGCCGTTTGCCGGATTTTGAACAGCTCCCGGTGCACGTCACGAATCGCCGCTTCGGCATGCTGCCCCAGCTTCCGTACAAAATCGCTCATAATGCCCCGCATATCCTTCGCTTTGCCGGAGCCAAATGCCTGTCCAAGCCGCTTCTGATCGAAGGAGGCAAGCAGCTCCAGCTCTGCTGCCCGTCCCCCGGCTTCCGCATGACGGACGGTCAAGCCATTGCCCGCGAACGGGTTATGCTCAAACGCATCAATCGCTGTGCCGTATGCCTCTGGCAGCTTCTCTAATCCGCTGAACTCGGGGCTGATGCCCACCGCCACGTCTCCGCCAAGTGTCTGATGGACGGCCTTGTGAAAGGCCAGCAGCGTTTCCTCGGTACGCTTCTTTTGAAAGGCATTCACGGGCAATATGAGACAGAGACGAAACCGGTCATCCGATTTGTAGATCCATGCACACTCTTCCTGCGGCAATAGCTCGTACATAATATTTTCGAGACAGAACATAAATAGATCAGCATTGCCATGAAATTTAGTACGCGATATCTCTTTGAACTGGCGAATGACGCAGACCGCAACCCGGTAGCCGCCTGCGGACAGCACCGGTGCGAGCCCAAGCTCCTCCGCTTGCGATTGAATATCGAATTTATTCGTAATCCGCTTGTTGGCTACATGTTGAAGAAAATCCTCACGGCGCAGCTTCATCATCTCCCGGGAGGACTTTCGCTCCTGCTGCCTGCTGGAATATTCGCTCACCGCTTCAATTGCTTTATTAAGCGCCCCGCGCAGCTCTGTAACGGCTACCGGCTTCAGCACGTACTCACAAGCTTGGAAGGTCAATGCCGCCTTCAAATATTCGAATTGTGAGTAGCCGCTGATGACGATAACTCTAATCTCACTGAATTCGCGATACAGCGTCTCCAGAAACTGTTGTCCGTTCATCACAGGCATGTTCATGTCTGTAACGACGATATGCGGCTTATTGATCTGAATGAGCTGGAGCGCCTCTTCGCCATGCTTCGCTTCCGCGATCACTTCCGTCTGCAGCCCGAGCTCGTCTATCATTTTGACAATCGTTTTACGGCTTAGCGCCTCATCGTCGACTACCATAATTTTATACATGATCTATCCCTCTTTTCTTATAGGGGATTCGTATTTGAATCGTCGTCCCTCTCCCTAGCTCACTGTCTATTTCCAGTCCGTACGGTTCACCATAGACGAGCCGGATGCGTTCATGTACGTTTTTCAGACCGATGGAGACGCCCGACAGCACCTCAAGGGAACGTTTCTCCAGATTGCGCTGCAAGGCAGACAGCTTCTCCGGCTCAATGCCGGGGCCGTTGTCCCGAAGTTCAATGACGACCGATTCATTCTGGCGGAACGCGGCTACCCGTATCCGAAGCTGGCCTTCACTATGCTTGTCCAGAACATGAATGACGACGTTCTCGATAATCGGCTGCATGACAAAGCGGATGATGGAAACGTCCATCAGATCGGGCTCAATTTCAAATTCGGTCGAGATCGATTCCTCAAACCGAAGCTGCTGAATGTACAAATAGTTGTTCACATGAGCCAGCTCATGCGTAATCGTCGACTCCATATTGCCCTCGTAAAAGCTGTAACGGAACATATCAG
Source organism: Paenibacillus radicis (ex Gao et al. 2016) (assembly GCF_014641555.1). GTDB lineage: Bacteria > Bacillota > Bacilli > Paenibacillales > Paenibacillaceae > Pristimantibacillus > Pristimantibacillus radicis. The sequence continues at coordinate 486,062 of NZ_BMHY01000002.1, read as the reverse complement.
CCAATGCCCGGCACATTTCGTGAATATCATATTCGCCGATCAGCACCGCCTTGCCGCCAATCGTTTGGAGCGTATTGTATAAAAAATGAGGATTAATCTGCATTTGCAGCGTTAAAATTTGTGCTTCTTTATTGCGGAGCTGCATCTGGTACTCCGTCTCGATCAGCTCTCTGATTTTATCAGTCATGAAATTGAAGTTGCGCATCAGCTCTGACAAATCGTCCCGATAGCGCCTCGGCTCCAAGGTGACATGGAAGTCGCCCCCGCGCACAGACTTCATCGCCTTTCCAAGCAGCTGTATCGGCTTCGTAATCGACTTCTGTACCAGCATGGAGCACACCGCAACGATAATCATAACGAAGGCGACCGCGCCGATAATGATGAACATGGTGTTTTTGCGGTTTTGGGCAAGCTCGGTTGCCGGATAAAGCAAGGTAAGGCCAATGTTTGCGTGATCAAGCTGAGATTGACTCACAAGCAAATCCTTGCTTTTCGAAAAATACAATTCCCTCGTCCGTTCGACTGGCGGTTCATCGGGCCTTGTATACGGCTGCACCTCATTCGGGTAAGCATCGTTCGTTCGATAAAAGGTCTCGCCGAAAGCATTTTGCAGCGAGATGACGTTTGGAGGCCGGTTCATTGATTCAATTTTTTTGGCCAGTTCTTTATGCTGCACGAAAAACACCATGGAACCGAATTTTTTTCGGTAAAACGGATCGTAGATCGTAATGGAATAGACAAATAAGTCTTGATTCAGCGCCGGCTCGCGGTAGGTATACATCAACGTATGCTGAAACGGCAAATCGAGCATCTCCTTGAAGTGGGGAGTGCCCGGTCCCAGCCGAATCGTATTGTAGCTTGACGCCCTTGACCAAGTATCCTGCAGCTCGTTGTTTTGACCATAAATCATGATCTTAATGATGTCCGTGTTTTTATTGACGACAAGCAGATAATAGCTGGCCAGCGACTCTCGCAGGTTGATAACATCCGCGTTGTTGTAATCTGCGCCATGCGCCATCATGTTCGTAATCCGGCTAAAGCCGTATACCTGAAGAGCAGAGGAAGTGAAGTTGCGAAAATATTCATCCAAATCATCCGAGAGATAAGCCGCGTTCTGATCCGCACTGCGAACCATCGCCTTCTCCAGCGACAGATTACTGCTGCGGTAAAACAAAAAAGACAGCACCAGCAGCGGAATAAGCGAGATGACGACGCTGCTCCAAACGATCTTCGTTCGAATGCTTCGGTTCACGAAAAGCCATTTATACATGCGTTATGCCACTTCCCCCGTCATGATGTCACTGCTTATCGTAATGATTGCTTAAAACGCAGCGCGTTTTGCGCTCATAATTGTAACATTTCGCATGTACCTGCCACAATTTAGTCTTTTGTCGGTTTGATGTTCAATATTTTATACTAGCGAGGGTCGGGGTATTAGTCGGGGGGCGTGGAATTGGTGTTCGAGAGCAGTGGTCAGGGCCGGTGTGTTGGTGTGTAGGGTACAGGACGAGTGTTGGCGGGGCAGCGTTCGAGACTCCGGGAATGGCTAAGCTTAGTATCCCCGACGGACGGGCTATAGCGAAGCAGCTTCGCTGTTTAACGAAGCGAATTTCGTTAATCTCCCTCTTTGGGGCGCAGCATTTGCCAATTAGCGAAGCGATTTTCGCTGTTCGTGAACCTAGGTTCTCCATTTGCGAAGTTTGCTTCGCTGTGTCAACGTTGCAGTCCACTCAACCAACTAACTACGAAGTTTGCTTCGTTATTTTGCGAAGCTGGTTCGCTGGGCTTCCATAAGAACAATTTTAGTGGAATGCGGCGGCGAATTAGGAGGACGGTGGACTCAGCAGCACGAGGTGCGAGAGGGTGCGGGGCAACTTCACTGACCAGCCAGAGCGAAGCGGCTTCGCTGTTTAACGAAGCTGTTTTCGTTAATCTGCCTGTCGCGACGCGGCATTTGCAAATTAGCGAAGCGATTTTCGCTTTTCGTGAACCTAGGTTCTCCATTTGCGAAA
>NZ_BMHY01000002.1:454663-484012 GCF_014641555.1 Paenibacillus radicis (ex Gao et al. 2016) | reverse complement strand
TCAACGTTGCAGTCCACTCAACCAACTAACTACGAAGTTTGCTTCGTTATTTTGCGAAGCTGGTTCGTTGGAGCAGCAGAGTTTTAGCACCAGCAGTCTATAGCGAAGCGGCTTCGCTGTTTAACGAAGCTCCTTTCGCTATCCTGCCTGTCGTGACGCGGCATTTGCAAATTAGCGAGGAGATTTTCGCTTTTCGTGAACCTAGGTTCTCCATTTGCGAAGTTTGCTTCGCTGTGTCAACGTTGCAGTCCACTCAACCAACTAACTACGAAGTTTGCTTCGTTATTTTGCGAAGCTGGTTCGTTGGAGCAGCCAAAAGAACTATTTTACTGGAGCGTGGCGGTTCGGCAGTGCGGTGACGAGGCTTTGGGGAGTTAGAGGCTCGGAATAGTGATAGGCGGCGCTTCTAGAGAGGGTTCGAAGAGCTTAGCGAAGGCATGCTCAAAGATTCGTAAGTTCGAATCTATGGCCAGGGCGAAGATGAGTGGGCTGGGGTTAGAATAGCTTAGCGAAGACGCGCTTGAGTATTCGTGGGTTCGAGCCCTCAATTCTATCTAATCCAGCGGCAGCGCTGCGCAACTCAATACTCCAGCAGCCGTCCATTATCATGCCATTGACCATACATTTTATTTTCTTTAGTGTTTGCAATGAATTTGTCTAGTCTGCTCTGAAACAGCTCTGTCTGGTCTTTGATGCTTTGTATGTTGTCGATCCGTATTCGCGTATAAAGAGCGGGCATAGCCAAAAAATTCGCATATACTTGACTATCCTCTTTAAGCCTTTCTTTGATTCCACTATCTATTTTAAAAGAATCCATGTCGGGAAGCACTCTTCTGCCCTCATCACTCATTAAGCCCAGCTTTTCGAGGCGGCGGACACGTTCTTTATTCAATTCCGTCCATGAACTTTTTTTGCTTCTAGGTGACAGTCTCTGCGCCGTCCCCGTTCCAGCTAGCACCTTTTTAATTCCATCGATCCAGCCAAAACATAAACATTCTTCAACCACGTCCAAATAAAGCAACGTGTCCGGCTTGGGCGTCATACTGACTATGACCCAACAAAATTTCTCCGTCTTGCTATGCTCCTCCAGCCAACTCCTTAAGTCCTCTCTCGAAGTAACCGGAAGTAAATTTTCAATTTCCATAGAAATGTTCATTCTCCTTTCGAATGGGGAGAGTAATTGTGACCATGATACCGTAAAAATGGAAGAGCACTCAACTATGAGTGCTCAGTCAACTGACCAACTCTACAAGTGCTGCTATTATTATAAAAAAAGAAGTATGACAACATTCTGTCATACTTCTTCAAAAAATTATAGCGCTCGCTCCTTAAACCGAAAGCTTTACCTCATATTGAGCCGCTTCAATCCAAGCACCGCGCTCAAAGTCGCGCCCTCTGACGAGTACCCGATCACCGTACACTTCAATATAGTAGCCTTGGCTGCCGTCCTTATGCTCATCTTCATCCGTCCACAGGTAAGCAACTGATGCTGCGTTAAACATGGTCGGCTGCTTCTCTTCCAAATGATGAACGGTATGACGGGCTTCCAGCTCCCAATGGGTATGTCCGGTGAACAGCATCGCCTGAGGATGTTTGTTCAGAACGGCCTGCAGCTCATCGTCCTCAGTCACGCCGAACCAATTCTGTTCCTCAAACGAACCGGCCACGGTATTCTTTAAAGGCTGATGCAGAAATACGAACACCGGACGATCCGGCGACGCATCTTCACCCAGCTTCTCATCCAGCCAAGCCAGCTGCTCCTCAGAAAGTGTGCAGAACAGCTCCAATCCCTGCTCCGTCCCGAGAAAAATGAAATGATAGCCTTCGATCCAATGGTCATGATAGGAGCCCGCCGTCCGGGTCGCTTCATTGAAATTAGAGATCCGGCTTCGCCATTCGCCCAAAGCTACATCATGGTTGCCCATCGTAAAATGAATCTCCGGCGCTGAGTCGCCGCGCTCTCCCAGCAGACGGCGGAGCTCCTCGTACTCTTGAGGAAATCCGTGATCCGTAACATCCCCGGCATGCATGATGCCAACGCTGTCTGGTGCATTCACCCGAATATCTTCAAGCGCTCTGGCAAAATTGCGGTTATGCGTATGCTCCGGGTCAGCCGTAATATGCGTATCCGTTATGACCTGAAAGGAGAGAAGCGGCAGCTGCTTGTATTCGATTGCGTTCTCCACGTTTGACAACCTCCTCTATTGATTCCGTTCAGGCTAATGGCCTTTGGTGCTTGCATTCAAACCTACTACGCCGATGACGATAACAGCGATCCAGCAAACCGAGGCTATCGACAGCTTTTCTTGAAAAATAAAATACCCGATCAACGATATGAGTACGATTCCGACCCCGGACCATGTAGCATAAACGGTGCTTACACTCATATAGCCGAGCGTATAATTAAGCGATGTGAAGCTTGCGCCATAGAAAATAAACATCAAAATAGATGGAAGCAGCCGGGTAAAGCTTTCCGACCACTTCATCGACATCGTGCCCAGCACTTCCAGCAATATAGCCATGCTTAGAAATAGCCAGCCGATGCCATTGCCTTCTTTCATTCCCTATCGCCTCGAATCGCCAGCTCCCGATAGGAAGTAATCGTCCAGTCTGCGTCTGGCAGCAAATCTAAGGCCGATGCGGCATCGCTCGCAGCAATCCCGATTGCTGCTGCGGCTCCTGCTGCTTTCGCCATCCGCATATCTCCGTTTGTATCGCCGATTACGACCACCTGCGAACAGGAAAGTCCCAGCTCGCGGCAAGCGAGCTCCGCCATATCCGGGAACGGCTTGCCCCGTCCCACCACGTCGTTGCCGACGCAAGCTGTGAAATATTCGCGGATGCCCAGCCATTCCAAGTGACGGATCGCCGGCTCCGTATCGTCGGCAGTTACGACTGCCAGCTTCAATCCGTTATCGCGGCATTGCTCCAGAAACGGAAGCAAGTCAGGAAGCATCCGCGCTTGCCGGGCTTCATCCAATGCCCGGTCCGCAAAGCTTTTGCTCGCATAAGCCATTTCCTTCGACTCCGCCCAAGACAAGCCCGCTTGATAGCCTTGCCAAGCCATAATCGCAATCTGTTCTTCAATCGTCCCCATAGCTAGCGGTCCGTTCCGGTCATAATCCGTTATTGTGCCAGTCTCGCCGCCAAACGTTCCCAGCAGCGAATCCTTGGCGGGTAAAGGCGACAGCCCCTTCTCCTCCAACAGGCTGGAGAACCGGGCGAGCAGACGCTCGCCCCAATATCCCCACGTATGGATAAAATCCATCAGCGTACCGTCCTTGTCGAATAAAATGCCTTCGATTCGGCAGCTTGCACCCGCTATCGTCAATTCAGCCATTCGCAAACCCTCCTGCTTACTTCAATTTGTCTAGTTCTCGTTGTGCTTTTTCCTTTGCTTCCTTCAGTGCTTCCGCAGCCGGTACGTTGCTGATTTGAACTTTGTCCGCTGCAACTTTAAGCGCGTCGGTGATTTTGCCGCCAGTTGGATCTTGGAACGGCTTCGATGCATGCGCTGCTTGCTTCAGTGGTACCATGCTTTGCGGATTTTCTTGCGTAAAGGCCGCAAATTTCGGGTCATCCTGTGCGGACTGACGAACCGCGATGTAGCCAGTGTTCATGGACCAGAACGCCGTATTTTCAGCATTCATGAAATAAGTGAACCACTTAAACGCTGCTTGCTGCTGCTCAGGGCTTGCACCTGCCGGAATGCCCGCCATAATCGCGTTTGCGACTGGTTTGCCCGGACCTTTACCTTCCCAGCCTGGTTGTTCCATTGCGCCCAAAATGCTGAAATCCAGATCGCCTTGGTCACCGCTGGAACCTGTATAACCTGCTGCTTGGCCTTTCATCACATCATCAATCGTTTTATACCAATATTCCCAGCCTTGTCCGCCCGAATGGATACGCATGATTTTGTCCTCATGAATCCATTTGCGGAATTGATCCCATGTCTCCACCCATTCCGGGGAGTCAATCGTAACGGTTTTGCCGTCTTCGCTAAGGACAGAACCGCCCTTGCCGAATACCGCGTCCATCATGTTCTCCATGCCCCACATTGGCTCCCAGCCGTAGAACGAGGTTTGAGCGCCGTTCTTAACTGTCATTTCTTTAGCCGCATTAGCCAGTGCTTCCCAAGTGGTCAAGTCCTCTGGTTTCACGTTGATTTTCTCCAATGCGTCTTTACGGTAGTACATCACTTGCGTTGTACCGTACATCGGCAGGAAATATTGTTTGCCGTCTACTTTGCCTTGCTCCAGAAACGTCGGAATAACGTCCGCCGCATTGAAATCGGCTTGTCCAGCGATTAATTCATCCAATGATGCATAATAGCCTTTGCGTGCCCAATCTACGTTCGAGGAAAGAACAGCTGCTGGCACCTTGCCTCCAGCGATCGCCGCTTGCAGTTTTTTCTCTGTCTCGGAGTAATCCGCCTGTACGACAGGCTTCACGATTACTTCGCTCTGCGAAGCGTTGAAATTATTAATCAACGTTTGCATGTTTTCGCCCAACTTGCCGCCAAGCCCGTACCAGAATTCGATCGTTACCGGCTCAGCTGCTGCTGGCGATTGTGTGGCTTCGCCGTTTGCAGGAGCTTGGCCCCCATTGCTTCCGTTAGTACCTGTACCCGTCGTCGAACCGCAAGCGGCCACGAACAGCATCGATAATACGCCAAACCCCGTCAACATTTTTTTCCAGTGCAACATTTGTTGTTTCCCTCCATTTATCGATTCTACATCGTAAAGCGTTATCCTTTACTTGCGCCTGCCGTTAGATTGACACTGCTGATAATGGTCTTTTGCGTAAGCAGAAACAGTGCAAGCAGCGGCGCAACCGTAAAGGCGCTGGCTGCCATAATTAAAGGCCATTTCAGTCCGTAAGCACCCCCTTCCACAAAGAAGCTCCGCAGTCCGGCCGAGATTAACTGCATGCTCGGATCTTTCGTAATGAGCATCGGCCAGAAGTAGTTGTTGTACTGATCGATGAAGGTAATCAGAGCCAGCACAGCAAAGGAAGGACGCGTAAGCGGAATGAGAATGGTCCATAAAATCCGGAAATGCGACGCTCCGTCGATCATCCCGGCCTCTACCATGTCATGCGACACTTGCAGGAAGGCCTGCCGGATCAAAAAGATCGAAAACACGCTAACGCAGTTGGATAGAATAAGCCCGCCGTAAGTATTAAGCAAATTAAGTTGACCTAGAATGATATAGCTCGGCAAATAGACGGCTGTCGCTGGTACCATGTACCCGACTAGCACAGCGGCGGTGAAAACGCCTTTTAACCGGAATTTCATATGGGAGAGAGCATAGGCCATCATCCCGGAGTTGATCACTTGCAAAATCACAATAACGCCGGCTACAAAAATACTATTGCCAATATAACGTGCGAATGGAGCGGCATGCCAGGCGTCCGCGAAGTTGCTCCATAATGGCGCATGCGGCCATAGCGTTGGCGGAAACTGCCAAATTTCGTCGTTCGTTTTCAAAGCATTCGTAACCATCCAATAAAACGGGAATGCGATAATAAGAGCTGCTGCCGCCAGCATTACATGACGGACTATGGTCCGAACCCCTTTTAACCCTTGCATGATCCTTGTCCTCCTTCTCCCTTAGTTGTAATGTACATTGCGGCGTCCTACTACAAACGAGAACAGCGATAGCACGACGCATCCAATAATAAGCGTAATGGCAACGGAAGAAGCTTCCCCGATCTGGAAGGAATCGAATGCCGATTGATAGTAGAGATAAAGCAGCGTGCGCGTCGATCCCGCCGGCCCGCCTTGCGTCAGAACATTGATCTGGTCGTAGGCTTGAAGCGCTTGAATCGTCTGTACGACGATCAGGAAGAACGTTGTCGGCGAAATAAGCGGCAAGGTTACATTCGTAAATTTGCGCCAGCCGCTTGCACCATCCAGTTCAGCAGCCTCCAGCAATTCCGGCGGTACGTTCTTAATCGCTACCAGATAAAAAATCATACACCAGCCAGCCGACTTCCATACGGTTACGATCAGGACACCGATCAAGGCCCAATTGGGATCCTCCAGCCATCGGATGCCGTCAATGCCGATGAAGCGGAGCAGGTTGTTCGCGAGGCCAACATCCGGCTCATAAATCCAAGACCAGACGATCGAGACCGCAACCGTTGGCGTAACCCAAGGCGAGAACATTAAGGTCCGGTACAACGCGCCTCCCTTAAATTTATTGCTTAGCAGCATCGCCAGAGCTAATCCAACAATGACGACAGGCAGCACGCTGCCCAGGCAGAACAGTATGGAAATTCTCAGCGATTCATAAAAGGCCGGGTTGCTGAACAAGTTTTGATAGTTTTCAAACCCGACGAATACTTTGACAGGATTCATAAAATCCCATTCCATAAAGCTGAGATAGATAACGTAGACAAGCGGTGCAAACCAGAATACAGTCAATGGAACCATCGCAGGTAATGTGAAAAGCAAAGCTTTGAATTCTTGGGCAATCGCAGATCGTTTCATTGGTCCTCCCTCTTCAATAAGCCGCTTAAATAGCATTTTTCTAATGTTCAATATTAATTGAATTTTTGCTATAATGATTAAGAATAAGATCATTCCTTTCCTCTGTTCAATAAATATTGTACGTTCGATTCGTTATCGTATGGTTAACGCAAGATCAAATTTAAGTGGATATTATGTAAATTTTCGATTTGAGTCGGAGGCTATATCGTGAAGAAAGAGAACTCTGGAAAGATGAAGGAGCCGGAAACGGTCGGAGAGGAACTGCGGGTCAAGGTCATTGATGCGATCGCGCAGACGATGGATTTATACGGAGCAAACTATTCATTCGGACAGCTTTACGGCATTATGTTTTTTGAAGACCGGCCAATGACGCTCGAAGAAATGCAGACGAGCATGAATATGAGCAAGAGCAATATGAGCTACGCTGTACGTTCGCTGATCGATTCGAAAATGGTCTCGAAGCTGAACGAGAAGCAGGACCGCAAAGAGCTTTATGCAGCGGAAACAGATTTCTTTAAAGCCTTTCAAGCGTTTTTCGTCACGAAGCTGCGGCGGGAAATCGATGTGATGCGAGGGGCGATTGTCGAAGTCATTCCCCCATTGTCCGAGATGATTCTCGAGGTCGGGACGTCCGAAGAAGAACGGGAACAAGGACTGAAGGATCTGCACAAGCTGAAGCATGCCGAAAGCTATTACAATTGGCTGCATAAATTTGTTGATGATCTGGAGAGAGGCGTTTATTTCGATTGGGAACCGGGAGCTCCAGGTACAGGGAACGTTGATAACGGCTCCGAGTCCGAGCCGGGAGCTTAAAAAGGCTTTTTGACCTGTACAACGGCCGCTCCCGGGAAGCTGGTCCGCCATAAAATAGAGGAAAAGCATTCGGCGAAGCTTCGCCATTGCCAATCTTTTATTTCAGGGAAGGATGCTGCTCCTTTATGTGGTGCTGTGTCGGGAAGGTCATTATCGTCAAAAACCAAGGCGTGATAAATTTTGGCAGAGCGGTACAAGTCGAAACGGATACGGTGGAAAGCGATGAAGCCGACCCCGAAGGAGAAGGCGCTCCGGTCGTTAGGGCAAGAGGGCCATCCAAAAGGCCTGCCAAAGCTAAAGCGTTCGGTAAGCAAAAGTTAAAAAAACGATAGCTTGCTTTGCAAACGAACGAGGCTGCTCCCAAGTCCATGGACTCGGAAGCAGCCTCGTTCAGCATTTTACCAAGGAATGTCCCCGATATCTTGCAGAATTGCATCAATTGCTTTTAACTCCTCTTGCGTGAACGGCGCTTGGCCAACTGCTTGTACGTTCTCCTCGATCTGGCTTACACGGCTCGCTCCGATCAGAACCGACGTTACTCCTCCAGCTCGCAGCGCCCAAGAAAGCGCCATTTGCGCGAGACTTTGACCTCGTCCTTTGGCAAATGCTTCAAGCTGGCGGAACTTCTCCACTCGCTCCGGCGCAATCGCCTCTGGCTTCACAGTCAATTGGCCGGATTTCATCTCCGCTTCAAGCTTATCGATATATTTGCCGGTCAGCTGTCCGCGTCCCAGTGGACAAAAGGCGATCGAACCGACGCCTTGCTCCTCCAGCACATCCTGCAAGCCGTCTTCAATCCAGCGGTTAAGCATCGAATAATTAGGCTGATGAACAAGCAGCGGCGTCCCCATCTCACGCAGTATTTCTGCCGCTTTTCGCGTATCCTCTGGACCGTAATTCGATAGACCCACATAAAGCGCTTTACCTTGACGAACAGCTTGAGCCAGGGCGCTCATCGACTCTTCAATTGGTGTGTCCGGGTCTGGTCTATGGTGATAAAAGATATCGACATAATCCAGCCCCATCCGCTCAAGGCTGCGATCCAGACTTGCCAGCAGGTTTTTGCGGGAGCCCCACTCACCGTAAGGGCCTGGCCACATGTAATACCCGGCTTTCGTCGAAATGAGCAGCTCATCACGGTACGGCTTCAGATCTTTGCTGTATACTTGCCCGAAGGTTTCCTCCGCAGAGCCGGCCGGCGGGCCATAGTTATTCGCCAAGTCGAAATGGGTGATGCCCAGATCAAACGCTTTTCGTATCATCGCGCGCGAGTCCTCCAGCGGCTTATTCCCGCCGAAATTTTGCCATAGCCCTAGAGAAACTGCTGGAAATTTCAACCCGCTTCTACCGCTGCGTTTATATTGCATTTGTGAATACCGTTGATCATCTGCTTGATAAGGCATGATGCATTCCTCTTTTCGTTAGTTGAGACTGAATAAAGCAGCAAAGCTTATGGTATGTTATAATTTATAACCAGAAGCTTGAAGACTCCCTAATTATATGCCATTCTATCAAGTCTATTAAATGTCGGCATGTAGTTATTGCATGTCATTATGTTATATATTTACCTGTTAAGGAGATCGTCGAATTGAATATTCAATATCGTTACCACGGCAAGCAAGATTGCGAACCCGGCTATTATTGGGGACCGGGCTACAAAGAGCAGTATAAAATTATGTTCATTCATAAAGGTAAAGGGATCTATAGGTTCAACGACAAGACCTATGCCCTAGAGAAGGGCCAAGGCTTTCTTGTCTTTGCCGATACCGTCTGTTATATGAAAGCAGACCATGATGATCCTTGGGTATACTCGTGGTTTGCTTTTACAGGGGATGATGTAGAGCAGCTGTTGGAGCAGGTTCAGTTAACGCCCGACTATCCAATCTTCTCTTTCTCATCGCTGCATAAGGTGGATGCTTACTTGGAAGAATTAACGGATATGGATACCGGCGACCTGAATGGCCAGCTCCACTGCCAAAGCCTTCTATTTCGTCTGCTGGCGGAATGGACAGACCTGCTCCTTGCCGACCGGCAAACGCCCCGCAGTTTCCGGGCTAAAGATGTCTACGTTCGCAAAGCGATGGATTACATCCATACCAACTATAGCTTGAAAATAACGATTTCCAGCCTGGCTCAGTTCATCCGCATCGACCGGATTTACTTGTCCACTCTGTTCAAGGAAAGCTCCGGACTCTCACCGCAGCAGTATTTGCTGCAGTTCCGAATTCAGAAAGCCTGCGACCTGCTGGTGAATCCCTCGCTGTCGATCACGGACGTATCGCACTCCGTCGGCTACAACGACCCGCTGCTATTCTCCAAAATGTTCAAAAAGGTGATCGGCTCATCGCCAACGGCTTATCGGGAACAGCGGTATCGCGTTCTGGAATGAGTTGTGTGGGAGAGAACCATCCTAACTTGTAGTGAAACAGCGAATTGCCTTCGCTAAATCGAAAGCTTAACTTTGTCACCTCCAATTGCACAGGAACGAGTAGGCGTAACTCAGCTTCATCTGCTGCATTACTAGTCTCATTAAAAGCTCCATGTACAACGCTCCCCTTCTAGCACTATTACGAACCTCCTTCGCTAATTAACGAAGGCAAATTCGCTCTTCGCCCCTCAGCCGTAGCACTCTCCCGCTACAGCGAATCTTTTTTCGCTATCCATGAACTTAGGTTCACGAGTAGCGAAAAAAGGTTCGCTCCGTCCAGCCGCCTTCGAAAAACGAGCTCCACTGCGAAGATCGATTCGCTAATTTGCGAACCTGCTTCGTTAGAGACATAAGGGCATATGGCATATAAAGTACTTTGTTATGAGCTAAAACAAGCTCCTACACTGCAGCAATTCCACTCCTGTGCGATATACACACGCTGCCCGGTTTGAGCATATTTTATATACTAATGAATCAACAACGGGATGAACTCCTGCAGCTTTGTACCAGTCCGCCGTTTGGGGGCATAAAGATCACATTTTACGTCTAAGCGTCATGAGGAGGCGAAGCATTGAGTAAAAATAAACCGGAACCCATGGACACGGGGCAATCTTTCAGCAAATCTGAAAATAATGCCGCTAAACTCGCCCTCATAGGCAGCGCCGTTACTACGTTTGGTGATTTAATAACGACAATTGCAGCTGTAATCGCACTGGAAGAAATCGCTGCCAGCGAGATTCTCGACCAGGAAAATCAACGGATTCAGGATGAGAAAATGTCAAATATGCAAAAACAAATTGATTACTTAACTTCACAGATCAATCAATTATCGAAAAAATAAACATCCTTCAATTTCTTCGAACACAAATAAGCAGCCGTCATCGGCTGCTTGTTGCTGTTTCACAGCAACCCTAAACTCTAACTCTCTACTTCCCTGACAATTCAGCACGTTTCAAATTGCACCATTTAATTAGATTCACCATACAAAAATACAGTGCTTAAATCACTACAATAAGTCTGTAATCAATTCCATTACAGGCAGTGAAAAAATTGCACTGATTATAATTATAACTATGGCAGGACCTAGAAACTGATTTGAATTAAATATCGCTTTCCCTATAAAAAAGAATACGGTAAGGCCAAGTAAGCTCGTAACAGCTACTAAAGCTGCCAAAGGTTTATTATCTTGAGTCATAAAACCGTCCTCTAAATTGAAAGAAATAAAGAATACAGCCATGAAACATCCAAATCCTACTCCAGCGCAAGCAATCATGTAAAGCACTTGCCATAGCTTCAAGGCTTCTCCTCCTCACTAAATGATATAATTTCCACTCACTCTTGTACTCAGAGTAGCACAGCAATAAATTAAAAATAGTACCATCATTTTCTAGTACTAGACGCGAGATATGGTCATAAAGAAAAAGAACAGTTGCCGTGGCAGCTGCTCTTAGATTGTTCAATTATAGTTCTTTGGTTAAATATCCGATACCTCTGCTTCCTGCCATTTCAAATCTAGTAAAATTGGAGGATAATAAATAGGTTCGATCCATAAATAGCTTAAGTCCTCCAACAATTGACCAAGCATTATAATACCTTTTTCATTTTGTTGTATTTTCCAAGTTCCACTAATCATTGCTTTACCAGTCTCCACTTTTCCAATTGCATCTGACCAGTTATACTCAGTTCCCTTAGTTTTCTCGATCTCCAGCAATCTTTTCTCGTATTTCTGTTGTTTGGCTCGTTCCATTTCTTCCGTTATCTCCGAATCCCATATTTCAATAAAACAAAAACCCTTAAGTTTGGATTGAAGCACAAGGTCCCTGAACTTATCCGTTACGTAGATATTACTTTTAACATGCTCTTTAATTTTAAAAATGTACTGATCTTCCAATTTATCTTCCATAAAATAAAGCTTATCAAACCCTGCAAATTCCCCATGACGATCTTTAAAGCTTGTTGATCGATCATAATTAACACAGTCAGCAATATTAGTTATGTTCACTAGTACATGGTCATTATTATCAATTGATAAATATTGCACATATTTATTTATGTAGTTATCCAATATATCGACTGATTTTTTAGAGAATACAAGCAGCCCAGGAAAGAAAATTGGCAAATCACTTTTCCTCCCCTTTCTGACAACTTCCATTCTCAAAGGGCTCCACTCTGGAACATAAACTCCTTCAAGTAAGCTATCAACTTGTTCCATATCCTCATCAAAATTAGTAAGATTAAACGAAAAACTTCTATGGTCTGATTCTAGTTCCCATACTTTCATCGTTCCACTTCCTATTCTCATTTAGAAAAATAATCATCTGTTATATCATCGGTAAAAATTACCTATTAATAAATAAAAGTGCCGAAAGTCTTTAGACTTTTCGGCACTTTGCTATCTCATTAAATCTTATAAGCCTTCATCGCTTTTCTCAGCTCTTTCCATGATGGACGTTTACCGTACATCAATACGCCCGTGCGGTAAATCTTAGCCGACAGCCAGCCTGCCAGGTAAATGCTGACGAACAGGATACCGAGCGAAGTAAGCACTTGCCATACCGGCGGGTTCGACAGGCCAATGCGGAGCATCATGACGAATGGCGAGAAGAACGGTACATAAGAGCCAACGGTCACCAGCATGCTGTCCGGGTTGGAGAGGCTGAATGTTGCGATATAGAAGCCCGCCATTGAGAGCAGCGTAATCGGCATTACCGCTTGACCCAGATCCTCCGTCCGGCTGACGATCGAGCCAACTGCAGCATACAGTGTCGAGTAAAGGAAGTAACCAGCCAAGTAGTAAATAAGCGCGTATACGAGCAGCATCGGGTCGATTGTCGACAGATCGATATTGTATTGCTTGAATGCATCCGAGTTATGCGGCATGCTGGCGTTCGCTACAATAACCAATACATATACGATAATTTGTGACAGGCCAACTATGAATACGCCGAAAATTTTACCGAACATTTGCGTCAGCGGCGCCACGCTTGTAATCAGAACCTCCATGACGCGGGAGCTCTTCTCCGATGTAATCTCTGAAGCGATCATCTGTCCCGTCACCATAATGGCAAAGAACAGAATGAGTATAATGATGGTAACGAGTGCAATCGCCATGCCTTGCTCGCTAGCGTCTTTGCCTCCGGCCGTGCTGCCGGCTCCATCGGTTGCCGCGATTTGTACCGACTCAATTGCAACCGGAGCGAATAGCTGTGCTTTCTGCTCCTCTGACACACCTGCATCCTTCAAAATGTTTTCCGTCCGCACATTTCGCAAAGCACTTTCCAGCTTCAATGTTGTTGAGCCTTCAAGCATCTTCTCTGACTTGTACGTTACGCTAGGCAGTCCGCTTGGCGTCACTTCGCCAAAGCTCAGATAGCCTTTGATCTTCTTATCGGCAATAGCCGCTTTCAAAGCCTTTTCGGCTTCTTGTGCATTTGCCGCCTTCGCAATTTCAATAAACTCTACCCCAGGCTTCTCCTGGGAGGCAAAATAGCTTTTCAACTGCTCGGAGAGCTTCGTTCCTGCACTGTCATCAGCTTGCACCACGTAACCGATTTGAATCGTTTTGCCGCTGTCGCCCTTATCAAATAGAGAAATAATAGCCGGAAGATTAACCCCGATCGACATAATAATTGCCATAATGAGCGTTGTAATGAGAAAAGATTTGGCTCTAAGCTTGTTGCGAACCGTAAAACCGACAACTGTCCAAAATTTATTCATGTCTCTCACCTACCGTTTTTATAAAGATTTCGTTGAGCGTTGGCTCCAGCACTTCAAAACGTTGAATGTCCGTTTGTCCAATAGCTAGACGCAAAATCTCTCCCGCCGCTTCCTCTTTCGCAATATGAATCTCATAGCCATATTCATGGCGATTGACTTTCGTTACGCCGCCGATGGCATCCAGTCCGTTAACGTCTCCCTCTGTTTTCAGAATGACGCGTTCACGCGGATAACGGCTCTTGATTTCTTTCAAGCTTCCCTGCACCACAGCATTGGAGCGGTGAAGTATCGTAATGTTCCGGCAAAGCTCCTCGACATGCTCCATACGGTGAGTCGAGAACAGCATCGTCGTTCCGTTATCGCGCAGCTCTTTTACGGTAGATTTAAGCAGCTCTACGTTGACCGGATCAAGACCGCTGAAGGCTTCGTCCAAAATGACGATTTGCGGATTATGAATAACCGAAGCGATAAACTGTATTTTTTGCTGATTGCCTTTGGAAAGCTCTTCTACCCGTTTGTTGTAATACTCCGGCACTTCGAATCGCTCTAGCCAGCGCTTCAGGTTGCTGTCTGCATCCCGCTTGCTCATGCCGCGCAGCTCAGCCAGATAGATAAGCTGATCACTAACACGTATACGCGGATACAAGCCTCTCTCTTCCGGCAAATAACCTAGCGATTGCAGCAGTTCCTTGGAATAAGGCTTGCCGTTATAGAGAACTTCCCCTCCATCTGGATAGATCAAGCCGAGGACCATCCTCATCGTCGTTGTTTTTCCTGCGCCGTTAGCGCCCAGCAGTCCGTATATTTCCCCTTGCCCAACCTCGAAGCTGATGCCGTTTACCGCTGTTTTTTCCCCGTATTGCTTGTAAATTTGATCGACCTTTAAAGGCTTCATGATCTCAAATCTCCCCTCAGCATTCTATATAAAATGAATGAATACATCCTGTTATGACCTTACACGCAGCCGTTCCTGCTCAATGAGCACCGCTAGAATATCATCCAGATTTAGAGACTGGCGGCCGGCAAGTCGAACCTCTTCTTTCTCCAGCCATTGCTCGGCGGCAAAAGCCTCTTTCGTAACGACTCGAATCGTACCTCCGCCGGTCTCCTCGATTACGCATTGGCCCGGAATAGCCTCTGCGTCCTTTCTTGTAAACCGTTCACTATGAATGTAAAAGGCATGCCAATTGCTGAACAATTCATCCTTCTCGTATACGCCAAGCACCCGCCCATGCCCCATAAATACGATATAATCGGCGAGCCGCTTTACCTCCTCCACGATGTGGGAAGCCATTAATATCGTCCGGTCTCCGCTGTCCATGAAGCGGTGCAGCACATCCAGCATCGTTCGCCAAGCGAGCGGATCAAGTCCGGATGAAGGCTCATCGAGCAGCAGCAGCTCCGGATGATGGGCTAACGCAAGAGCCAGCTCATATTTGCGTCGTGTTCCCTTGGACATACTGCCAAGACGAATGCTGTCATCGACTTCAAATACACGCAGCAGCTCGCGATAACGGTTCAAATCCCAATCCGGGTACCAGCGTCTATTGAAAGCAGTTTTATAGGAGCCTCGCATGCTCTTGTCATGTACGCCGAACAGCTCCGGTAAATATCCAATTCGCTGCTTCAGCTTCGTATCATCACCATCCCCGAGCCGATGGCCGAGAATCGTAATTTCGCCTTTATCCGGCTTCGATAATTCAAGCAAGAGACGGAACGTTGAGCTTTTTCCCGAACCGTTGGGACCCACGATTGCCGTTACATATCCTTTCGGAATTTCCAGCGTAATTGGCCCAAGCTGAAAATGAGGACGGCTTTGCTCGACATGACTCAAACGAATTGCAGCTTCCTCCGACATCCACTTCACCTCTTCCTATCCTGTCTAGCTTTATACCCCATAGTGTTTATCCAAAGCCTCACGAAACAAATCCGCAAGCTCTTCTTTCGAGCACTGCACAAGCTTCCCCGCAGCTACCGCTCCTTCAATCGCTTCGATAACAGCTTCCAATCGATGACGGTCCATCTCTCTTTGCTCCACCCTTGCTACATACGTTCCGGTGCCTTGCCTTGTCCGCAGCAACCCTTCCGACTCCAGATCCTGATAAACCCGGCGAACCGTAATGACGCTGCATTTCAACATTTGAGCCAGCTCCCGTATGGATGGCAGCAACGTTCCTTCAGAAAGCTGTCCGCTCACAATTAATGCCCGAAGCTGCACCTCAATCTGAAAGTAAAGCGGTTCGGCGCTTTGTTCGTTAATTTGTATCGGCAGCCACACGGCTTCACCTTCTTTTATAAAGACTTTAATTCAATCTAACCACTTCCGGTTATTGATGAGATTAGCCCAGCTTAATGCTCCCCTTAGTAATAAAGCTCCGCTTCCTGAGCCTCTTCACAATGATGGTGTAGCCCGCTGCCAGAGATATTATGGCGTATAGCATCGCAGCAGCTGTATACCACCAATGTCCGGCCTGAAGCTCTCTCAGCAACCCGAGAACAACACTGACACCGGTCAGCTTAATCGCTACTAATAAGCCCCCCGCGATGATCATAAATACAAAACAATAAATCGTGTACATCCTGCTGGAATGGCCAAGCTCGAAGAAAATGAAAGTGACAGCAATTCCGATAGCATAGAAGAACCAAAACAATGCGAACAAGCCATAGGTGCCAAGATCGATATGTTCACGCAAGCTCGCTATGGACAAATACTGAATGGAGAAAAACAACACGATCATCGGCAGCAAAATAATGAACAACTGCATCATCCGACCTAACGTCAGTTCCTTCAATGGAATGGGCATCGACCTCCACTCCGCCAACTTTTCAGTGAAGCCATCCTCTTTCCATGCACGCATTGTCGTCCTGTTCATTGCGAAAGCAAAGTTTGGAAAAATGAGGATGAATGCAAAATCCAATAACCAAATCAATGAACCTGGTATTTTTTCCTCAAATTGAAAAAATCCCATTGTAACTACAGCCATGTATACGCAAAACGCGATAGTGAACAGAAGGCCGTACTTATCTCTTAACAGCTCATGTTTCGCAATGTGCCATGCACCCTGCCAAGCGTTCAATCCGCTCTCCCCTTCCCGACTTGCATTACCGTGTATATACTGTATATATCTTTATACACAGTATAATCACACCTCCACATAGTGTCAACCATTTCCATAAAAGTTTTTTCAAGCTTATTCCCACATAAAAAAAGAGCCTTCCTAACCGCCGAATAACGGCTTATAGGAAAGCTCTTGAACTTCTTTACCAACCAAGTATCGCATGGATGAGCGGTTTCATATGACCGCCCGGATACATCAGATAAAGCAATACATAGACGGCAACGCCTGTAATCGCTGTGAAAAACCAAATGATAGAAGTAATTCTTCCCCATTTGCGATGCTTGGCGTATTTACTCTTAAAGCCCAATACGAGCGTCGTGATGCCAAAAACGGCTGCGACTGTCGCAAGCACGATATGGAATATCAAAAAGGTTATATAGTAAGGCTTCAAGCTATCCGGACCGCCCCAGGACGTATTGCCGATGATAACCGTTCTGGAAGAATAGATAATAAAAAAGATAATCGCTGCGATTGCAGCAGCAATCATCACTTTCTTATGTGCATCGAGCCGGCGCCTGATCGCGAGGCCCCAACCGATGGCAACCAGCACCGCGCTTATAACGATGAAGGAAGTGCTGATTGTCGGGAATATAAAATACCAATCCAAAGTTCATCCCACCTGTACCGATAATTATTGTAAATAAACTACGCCGTGCCCGGGTTGGAGTTCGGAAGCTCATCATCCTTATGCTCGCGTTTAAACCAGTGAGTAAAAATATAGCCTAAGATAAGCCCGTACATAAGCTCCTGAACAAGCTTCATCACAATGCCCCCGAGCTGTTGATCCTCGACAGGACTCATTAAATTGAAGAACTGCGGTCCGTCGAACAGATCCAATAATCTCGAAGGATCTCCCGAAACACAATAGCCCATAGCTTGTACCCAAACTAACGGATCGCTATAAATCGCGTACATCGGCGAGCTGGCAAAAATGATCAATGCACAGGCAGGCGTCAGAAGAATGCCGTTGGCGAATACATAGGCCAGCTTCTTCAAATCTGTTAAGCGATTCCATTCCGGCACCGGACAAGCGATTTGCCACCACATCATCAAAGACGTGATAAACAGAATCAAATAGTACAACCGGTGAACGAAGAAATTCGTCATCACATAATCATGAACCATAGGGACATGATAAATGGAGAACAGCAAATTGAATAGAATGAGCGTCGAGATTGGATTCATCAGAAACTTTAATTTGCGCCAAGCCGGACGCGAGAACACCTTGCGCCATACGAAAGCCGGGATGGACAGCAGCAGCATCGGTGGCACAATAAGATAAGAGATGGACATGTTCACCATATGGAACGTAAACATTAAATGCCCCAGCAGGTTCAATGGACCTCCGTGCGCGAGATACAGCAAGAGCGCCGACGTCACGAACATCAACTTTTGCAGCACCGTTGCTGAAGGCTCTGCAGCCGCATGCTTCTCCCTCCATGGCCCTATTACATAGAAGTACAGAATGACGAGAGCCGTCATTCCGAATAGAAACCACGGGGTCCACACTTCTTCAAAGCTGAAATATTGTAAGCCTAGCATATGTGGAAGCTCCTTTCACACTCATCTTGCAAAAGAGGAGGGACCCAGCCTTAGGGACCCTCCTCTTTTTAGTTATATTTCTTACCACCAAGCCCAGTATTCAGCCATAATTACACAGGTGAATACGATGAATACCCCAAACAGGATCGCAACGGTTGCATAAGCATGACCGCGGTCTTTCATATGCATCCATACAGCCATCTGTACGAATACTTGCAAAATCGCGCAACCGATAAGAATGATGTAGATAAAGTCGGTGTTAATCCCGCCGGAAGCGACTGTCGCGAAGGCAATCAGCGTCAGCAGGACGGATAGAATAAACGATACGATCGCTTTCTGCGGCCCCTCAAGCTTATGACGAACGGGGCGTTTTTCTTCAGCGGAATGATTGCTTGACATGGATTAAACCACCTTTCCCATCAAGTAAACGACGGTGAAGATAAATACCCAGACAACGTCGATAAAGTGCCAGTACAGACCAGCCACATACGCTTTAGGCGCAGTAACGACCGTGAGGCCTTTTTTGGCCAGCTGGCCGATCAGAAGCGAGATCCACACGATACCGAGCGCAACGTGAGCGCCGTGGAAGCCGACAAGCGTATAGAATGAGGAGCTGAATGCGCTCGTCGTAAAGCCATGGCCTTCTTTTACGTAATGGTAGAACTCGTAAATCTCTAGGCATAAGAAGCCTAAGCCTAGCAAGACGGTCACAATAAGCCAAGTGATCAGCTTTTTGTTGTCATGACGGTGCAGCGCTTGTGTTGCGAATACGCTCGTCAACGACGAGGTAAGCAGGAGCGCTGTTGCAATCGCTACGAGCGGCAGCGAGAACAGCTCATGAGCCGGAGGCCCGTCAAGAACTTGATGGCGGAGAGCCAGGAACGCTGAGAACAGCGTTCCGAACAATACCGTTTCACCGCCAAGGAAGAGCCAGAAACCAAGTACTTTATTGCGTCCCTCAAGGGTCGCCTTTTCGGGCTCATGAGGCAATTGCCCTTCTACATGTGCACTCATGCTTTTACCCCCCCGTCATGCTGATCTTCAGGCTCGATATGGAAACCATGATCGTCGTATAACGAACGAAGGATCATGCATGTAAATGTGACGAGCAAACCAGCTGCTCCAATAATGTATCCAGTGTCGATACCGCCTACGCTGCCCCAAGTTCCGTCGGAGTAGAGCAAGCCGAAGCCTGTAATGAACAAGCCAAGCGACATGAAGAACGGAAGAATCGATGGTGAAGGCATATGGATCGAACCGATTGGCTCGGCAGGTGTCATGCCTTTTTTGCCTTCCATTTTCTCTTTCCAGAATGCATCATAACCGCGAACGAGCGGTGTTTGCTGGAAGTTGTACTCTGGCGGCGGCGAAGAAATCGTCCACTCCAGCGTACGTCCGTCTTCCCATGGATCGTTTACAGCATTTTTCGGTTTGAAAGCTGTAATCGTCACGTTCAGAAGGAAGAAGATTGTACCAAAGCCCATCAGAATCGCGCCGATTGTACTGATCAAGTTCATTTCATTGAAGCCCAGTCCGTCCAGGTACGTCCAAATCCGACGCGGCATGCCGAGCAAGCCGAGGAAATGTTGAACGAAGAACGTCATATGGAAACCAATGAAGAAGGTCCAGAACGTCAATTTACCGATTGTTTCGTTCAGCATGCGTCCGAACATTTTCGGCCACCAGTAGTGCAGGCCGGAGAAAATACCGAGAATCAAACCGCCTACGATAACGTAGTGGAAATGCGCGACAACGAAGTACGAGTCATGGTACTGGAAGTCGGCAGGTGCAGCTGCCAGCATAACGCCGGTAACGCCGCCCATTACGAAGGTCGGGATAAAGCCGACTGCGAACAGATTCGCTGTCGTGAACTTAATGGAACCGCCCCACATCGTAAACAGCCAGTTAAAGATTTTAATACCAGTTGGTACAGCGATCAACATCGTTGCGATGGAGAATAGCGAGTTCGCTATTGGTCCAAGACCTGTTGTGAACATGTGATGCGCCCATACCATGAAGCCCAAGAAGCCGATCAAAATTGTAGCGAATACCATCGAGCTGTATCCGAACAAACGCTTCCGGGAGAAAGTACTAATGACGTCAGAGATAACACCGAACGCCGGCAAGATGAGGATATACACCTCAGGATGTCCGAATATCCAGAAAATATGCTCCCATAGTACGCTGTTGCCGCCTCCGGAAGGATCAAAGAAATTCGCATCGAAGATCCGGTCGAACATCAGTGCCGCCAAACCTACAGTCAAGGCAGGGAAAGCGAACAGGATCAGCGCCGAAGTAATGAACGACGCCCAAGTGAACATCGGCATACGCATGAAAGTCATGCCAGGCGCACGCATGTTGATAATCGTAACGAGGAAGTTAATGCCCCCGATAAGCGTACCGATACCGGCTATCTGCAAGCCTATGACATAATAGTCCATGCCATGTCCGGGACTGTATGTCGTTCCGGCAAGCGGAGCATATGCCGTCCAGCCAGCTTCAGGCGCGCTGCCTGCAAACCAGCTGACATTCAGCAATACTGCGCCGAAGAAAAAAGTCCAGAAACCAAGTGCGTTAACGAAAGGGAACGCAACGTCGCGTGCGCCGATTTGCAGCGGCACAATCGCGTTCATTAAAGCAAAGAGCATTGGCATCGCTGCCAAAAAGATCATTGTCGTGCCATGCATCGTCAACAGTTCGTTGTATGTATCCGCGCCTACGAAATCGTTAAGCGGTTTCCATAATTGAATCCGAATAAGCAAGGCTTCCAATCCACCGACGAGAAAGAAAAAACCGCCGGCGATCAAATACAATATGCCGATTTTTTTGTGGTCAACCGTTGTCAGCCAATCCATCAGGCCGGTATGACGTTTAACCGCATGTCCATGAGCCAAGGTAGGTACCTCCTTCAATCACCGATGATTTATTGTTGATAGTCAAGCGTCAAATCAGACAAATATTTTGCAATGCCATCGAGCTCTTGTTCTGTCAAGTCGACTTTAGGCATTTGGTTGCCAGGTTTGACAGCTTGAGGATCTTTAATCCAACGATGCAGGTTTTCTTCAGTCGAACCTTCGTTGGAATATTTAGGATCGTCGGTGTTGACAAGGATACCGCCTACAGTCTGACGACTGCCGATACCTGTCAGGTTAGGGAAAGCAGGACCGCCTTGATCGCCTACAGCATGGCAAGTCAAGCATTTGCTTACAAAAGCTTCTTTTACGGCAGGGTCGCTAGGAAGAGCAACAGGTTCTTGCAAAGCTGCTGTCCAACGATCAAACGAAGACTCGTCCACCGATTTTACTTTAAAGTCCATCAGGCCGTGGGAAGGTCCGCAAAGCTCAGCACATTTGCCCAAGTAAACGCCTTCTTTTGGAGCTGAGAAGTACATCGTATTTACGTTCGCGCCAGGGTTTGTATCAATCTTGCCGGCAAGCGACGGAATCCAGAACGAGTGAAGCACGTCTGCCGATTTCGCTTCGATCGAGATTGTTTTACCTGTAGGAATGATTAATTCCTGCGCAGTTTTAATGCCAAGCTCCGGATATTCAAATTCCCACCAGTATTGGTGCGAAGTCACGATTACTTTAACCGCATCCGGGTCCTTCGTATAATCCTTGGCTAAGTTAAATACCGATTGTACCGTCGGCACGCCAAGAATGATAAGCATGATAATTGGAATTACCGTCCAGATAATTTCCAGCTTGTGGCTGCCTTCCACTTGCTTTGGAATCGTTTTGTCTCCGGGACGACGGCGGAAACGAATAATTACGTAGAAAGAAATCGCAAACACGACTACAATCACGATCAACATGATTGAAATCGCCAGCTTCATCAGTCCGAATTGCTCTTGCGCTACAGGACCTTGGGGATTCAACGTGGACAAGTCACTTCGTCCGCACGCCGACAGCACCAGCACCATCAAGGCCAGAAGCGGCGCAAGCCGTTTTACAAACTGCCACCGATTCATTAATAATCAACCCCACTTTTGACGTTTTCGCAGCTGAAATATTCGCTTAAAGGCGCGACAAACTGCGTGTTTTCACAGATGTTATGACAACTCCTGCAACTTAAATCACTTTATTAAATATAAAGTTGAAGCCCCTATTTGTCAATGTTCCACAGAGAGTTCACAAATTGTTCGCAAAGCTGTCAAAAACGTTCATTTTCAAGGCTTTTTTGCTTCTCGAAGGACTTGCTTTTATCGTTTTTGGCATCCCGCGCGCCTTCCTGCGCATGATGTGAATTCCTATCCTACATTGTGCACCAAACCCATGGTCAATTATGTATGGACCGCGAGCGTATATTTAATCGTTCCCTACAGAACCTATTCCTATAACTGCCCGAATGGAGGCTGACTTTCAATGAACAAACGTGTAGCCGGAACTTTCACCCTCACTCTGCTGCTGCTGGTCTCTTTAACGACTGCATGCGGCTACGAGAAGCGCATTCAGAACAGCGACCACGACTACGGCAGCCGTCAGGCTGGCGATCCCAAAAACGCCCGTACCGCCAAAATGTATGGATCGGCTAGCGGCGAAAACAATCTCAAGCAGCACGACAACGCCTTTTTCGAATACAGCAATACACTCTCCAACAAAGTGACTCAATTGAACGGCATTGGCACCGCCATCGTGATGCTTACGGATAAGAATGCCTATGTGGGATTGGCACTGGACTGGACAGCTGTTGGAACGAAAAGCACGGGCCGCACCAATGAGCAGAGTAATGGCGACGCAGTATACAATACGGACACAGGCAGCCAGTACTGGGACAACCGGCAATTGATTACACCTTATAACTCTTACTTTTCGGTCAATGACCATTCGCAGCTTTCCCATGAGCTGAAGCAGACCGTCGCCAAGAGAATTAGGGAATACGCTCCTACTGTGCAAGAGGTGCATATTTCGGCTAATATGGATTTCGTGAACCAGTTGAATGAATATGCGAAGCAAGCATGGATGAACCGCTCGCTCGTTCCTTGGACTGAGGACTTCAACAACCTGGTGAAATATCAATTTGCCGGCGGCGACAAAATGCCTTCGCAAATTATCGAGTATGAAAATATGCGCGCAAAAAGCCGTCGCGGAGAGTCGATCATCCCTTATGCGCGATAGAGAATTTTGACGGTGATATCAAGTTTTATGACAAAAAATGCAATTTCGAAAAAATCTCTTCCTATTATATAGCGCATATTTAGGATTAGCCTTATTACCGATTCAATTAGCTGCAAAAAAGCTGTTTCCCCAAGGTCCGTTGTTCAGACCTGGGAAACAGCTTTTTACGTTGCGTCCGCCTTCTTACTTTTAAGATGGCGGCGGGTAGAAATGCATCGCCGTCTTCAGCTTATTAATAGCATCGCGGTAATCCAGTTTGTCATCTTCGTTCATCGCAAATCTCTCCAGCATATAAAGCTCGTCCTCATATTGCTTCAGCAGCTCCGCAATTTGATCCTTCGGCTTCGTCGACGGATTATGGGCCTTGCTTTCCGTACCGGTCTGGATGGCCAGTTCTCCTTGCGAATCGATCTGAGCAAGAAAGACTTCCTCCATCTTAACCTTTTGTTTCTCAAGCTCCCTCTTCAGCCAGTTGCGGTCCTTGCCGGCAACCTCAAGCGACCTATCAACGGCATGCCCGTCCATCACAACCGTTTGCGGTTCAATGGTTTGCGGAAGACGCCAGCCCAGCATATCGGGAGTCAGCGGCTGGTGTTCTTTTTTGAGCATGACGTTGATTTCTCCGCTTTGCTCCATAATGGCGAATTCCACATCAGCTACACGGTACACATCCTTTTTCCGAAGCTGCTCCAGCATCTCGTCGAGCGTAATTCGCTCCTTACGCATATTTTTGCGAAGCAGTACACCTTTGTCGATCAGCACCGTCCCTCTTCCATCCACAACATCGCGGATCGATTTGCTCTTTAATGTAATAAACTCCATTGCAACGGAGATGCCAACCCAGACGGCCAAGGAGACGATGCCCAAATACCAGTCATTGTCCAGATCAAGGGAAATATAGGCGGCGATATTACCCATCGTAATACCGGTTATGTATTCAAATAGAGACAGTTGAGAAATTTGTCTTTTGCCAAGCAGCTTCGTAATAATGAACAGTATCACAACCGACGATAACGTACGAAGCGATATTTCTAACCAATCAGGCATTGCAATTCCTCCTCCTAGTGTGCTATACTAGATTTTGTGTTATATTTAACCTCGCATATCCCTCAAGAAAACTAGATTAATTCCACGGATTTTGATTTTCTTTTCCGTTAATTCACAACAATGTTCAATCCAGCAAGCAGTTTCTTTGATTCACACTGGCGCGGTCATCGGAGCCGTAAGGACGGAAGAGAGGTAGGGCTTCCGTTGTTTTGAAGTATGCGAAGATTTTGATGGCAAGAGCTTTGCTCCTCTAGCCATAATTAACAAGGGGTATCAAGCGTTATCGCTTCTAACACGAACCTTCCCGCTCATTGGAAGGGCATCGGTTAAATATAAGTCACAATCGACGGCATCCGTATTTCGGGTGCCGTTATCCAATTCTGCCTCTTTTTCAGTTCAACGGACTTAAGCTTCCTTCAGCGTGGTTTGCCTGTACTCTCGCAGGCTGAAGTAAATGCACATCAATAGGAAACACGCGTACACAACTCCGCTTACAATGCCATAGTAACCTCTCACATGACCGTAAAAAGCTCCAAAACCTATCGCCAGCAAACAACCAATTAATCCGATCCATACCCCCATCCCATAACCGCCTGATTGTCTGTCATCCGGTATGCTTCTCGTGCTTGATCGTCTTGTGGCCAAAGCAATGACCAAACAGCCGAAAAATACGATCTGCACGCCGATCGAAATCGGCATAATGCCATAATTGTTGAACATGACCACTTCATCCATATTGCTAAAAAGTATATCCGTTAGCATGGCAATCAGCAGGCCTGTTAATACGTTGATCGAATCATAATTTTTCTTTTTCGTATAAGAAGCTAAACCGGTCAACATGCCCGTGTATAAAATAGCGAATTTGATCAGGATGACAGGCACATATAGCGAAATGAGAAACAAGTCGACCCGATCCAGGAAATCGGTAATATGAATCTGTTGGACAACAATCCACCCTACATAGATCATCCGCGATGCAATGATTGGGCTAAGTACGCTTACGACGCAAAACAGCCATACCGTTAACATAAACGAAGAGAAAATGACGCCTGCCTTGACGGCAAAATAAATATCTCTAGGCTTCCTGACATGGTGTAAAAATGCGCCCATCACGATTAAGTCGCCAAAGAGACCTACGGATAACATCCCTCCTTTAAGGGGCGGAAGAATGCCATTGCTTAGGATCGGCTCAAGCTTCTGCATATCGATTTCGTTGAGCAGTAGAATCGGCAGCGATATGTAGAACAAGATGAAGACGGCGACAAAGACGACGTTCGCGCGGGCAAGATGCTCCGACGAGCCAGTCGCAATGTACATCAGGAGCACAACCGTCAAGAGCACGACATAATCGGAAGGCGTGCGGAGCAATATCGATGCGCTGAAAAAATCGCTGTACAACCGAATTTGGCTAATCAAATCAAGTGCCAAATAGCCGATCAGCATTGCATTCAGTAAACCGCCGAGCCATTTACCGCAAGCGAGTTTGGTCATTTCAAATACATTTTTACCTGGCATAGCCCTAGCAAGCCGCCAAAATAAATAGGCCATACCTATCCCATATGGAATCGGCAATATAAAAGAGAACCATGCATCCTGACGAGAGCTTTCCGTCAACGCCATTGGCAGGCTCGTCATATTAGAGGCTACAAGCAGCGAGCAGACGAGCAGCATCAATTGCATCGTTGATATCGTCATTTTGTCTTTCATCTGGGGTCACCTCTTCATCAGTCTCATGATCTCTTTCACGCAATTGTAGACGATAGCATTTTCCATCAACGATATTTCAAGCTCCATCTCGTGAAGTACCAGTACGACAATGGAAAGGCAGGCCAACAGGTAAAAGAACATTTTGTTAGCCCAGCCTTGAAGCTTCTTTCTCTTCACCGCTACTGTAATGACGACAAAGACAATAATGATCAACGCATAGGCTTTATCCATTGTCTTCCTTATCCTTCTTCGCTAAATTTTCACGGTTCATGCCGATCCGGAAAAGGTCAGCATCTACTTTTACAGTAAAATCGCATTTCGGAAATACGGTTTCCCATTGCGATTTCCATTCATTTTTCCATTTCCCCGGGTATGCACGGTTTAAATACCGGCCAAATCCGATCACATCGGAATTGGATTTTTGCATCATAGCGATAGCTTTCTTAATATCGTTCTCTGCTTTTTGCTCAAACAGCTTCTCGATATGCGTTCTCTGACCAATGTCGTTATAGTTTCGATTCAAATCTGAATCCTCATTAATACTGAATTGAATATCGGATTGGATATCGAAACGGGCAATTCCATCGATCATTACGGATTTAACTTTTAACTTACAAGTATTGACCGCAATCGTAATGGCATGGTTACCATCCACTATGGTCTCCCGATATGGCCGGAATTGATTGCTGAGCAGTCGGATACCGTTGGAGGCATCATCCTTTGCCGCCGCTTTCATAATTCCGTTATGTGTTAGCGCAAACCCGATTACATCGATGTCTTCGGCTTCTTGTCCCTTCAGATTTGTTTGCTTCTTCTGCAAGTAAGGCAGCATCGCATCTTCTCCTACCGCAACGATACTGGAGGTAACATCCTTCAATGACACTCGTATGCTGGAATCGGACTGCAATACCTCCCTTATCGACTCTGCTGAAAAACGCTCAAGCCGAACGTCTGCATTCAACACGTCAAGCGCAGATCCTTTTGAAATGGCTACAAAAGCAGTTAACCGATTTTCAGGCATTCTTGTAATAGCGTCAACGATCGGGGATAAACCAACCGTCTGTGCCAGCCGATCGCTAATAACAAGGACGCGGCGATGCCCGAAATAGAGCCAGCGAGGAAGGCTTTTTTGCAGGATGTCTATCGCCTCTTTGATCGTTTTTCCACGTGTCGTTTTGATCGTGAACGGCTTTTGCGACCCGCCACCTCCGCCTCCTACCGCACCACCCATATTGCCGGGAAGAGGAATAAGAACGGATACCTCGAAATCGCCGTTATCCGTAATGTCTAAAGCACTGCCGAGTACGAAGGCCACGTCATTGATCTCACGGCGATCCCAGCAGCCGGTGAGCAGCATACTGATACAAGCCATCACCATCGTTAGGCATAAGCCTGTTCTCCAGCTCCTTTTCATTGCAGCCGCCTCCTTTCTTGTTATTCGTCCATTCGCTATTTCTGTCTGGTTCTATCCTGGGGATACAAATAGGCCGGACGGCGCTTCATTTTAGACCAAGGAGCTCTAAAGATAACGTCCTTCCAATCTGAGGCCGAGATCGGCGATGCCGGAGCCACATAAGGTACTCCAAATGAAGTGATTTTGGACAGATGCGATACGATTGCGACGACTCCGAGTATAATGCCAAGCAAACCAAAGATCGAAGCCAGCAGCATTAATGGAAAACGAAGCAGACGAATCGCTATTGCCGCATTGTATCTCGGCAGTGTGAATGAGGCGATGCCTGTCATGGATACAACAATAACCATCGCTGCCGACACGATACCGGCCTGAACAGCTGCTTGACCCACGACAAGTGCCCCCAAGATGCTGACCGCTTGACCCACTGTCTTCGGGAGCCGAACCCCAGCCTCGCGCAGCGCCTCGAAAGATAGCTCCATAATAAGTGCCTCTACAACGGCAGGAAACGGAATGGCTTCCCTTGAAGCGGCAATACTTAGCAGCAAGTTTGTCGGAATCATTTCAGGATGAAAGGTCGAGACCGCAATATAAATGGCCGGAGCCATCAACGCGATGAACAGGCACACCATTCTTAGCATCCGCGTCAGCGTCGCGACGATAAATCTCTCGTAATAGTCTTCGCTTGCGTGCAGCCATTGCCAAAATCCAAACGGTGCAATGAGGGCAAACGGCGTACCGTCGACAAGTATGGCTACCCTTCCTTCCAGAACGGCCGCGGCTACTGTATCCGGCCTTTCCGTATTTTGAATTTGCGGAAAAGGCGACATGACTTGATCCTGTATGAGTTCCTCGATATAACCGCTCTCCAGAATGCCATCAATATCAATGGCATTCAGCCTTCGCTCTACTTCCTCTACCAGCTTCCGGTTGGCAATGCCCGCCATATAAGTCACAACAACGTTCGTATTCGTCTCTGTGCCGATTACGAATGGCTTCATCTTAAGCCGCGGCGACTTAATCCGGCTTCGTACCAATGCAGTATTGGTGCGCAAACGCTCATTGAAGCCTTCGCGAGGTCCGCGAACGACAGTTTCCGTCTCGGGTTCCGTAATCGAGCGGCGCTCTCCGCCCCTCAGTCCGAGACAAACTGCCGTCTTTCCGCCTTCTACGAAAAGTCCGCAATCGCCGGAAAGGACGTTGACGAGCAGCTCGGAATAAAACTGCACCTGCAGCGTTTGACCAACAGGCAGCGTTTGCTCGCATATCGCATCGATGGTAAACGCACCGCCTTCAAAAACCATCAGCGCTTGCATCGCCTCGTCCACCATACTGGAAGTAACCATGCCGTCTACGAAAAACATTAATGCCTTGGGGCCATGTTCAATCTGAAATTCGCGAATCACAATGTCCGAGCTGTCCTCGAACAGCTCCTCCAGCATCTTCCGGTTCGCTTTGACTGTATTCTCGATCCGCAAATGCTCCAGCTGACTGATCGCGTTATAATCCAGCCGGCCATCTCCTTTGGCCGTTGATCGGATTCGCATCCTTAATTCACCTACTGTCGGATTTTGCGGTTAGGTTTACCTATTTGGCCGAAATTATGCCAAAACGGTAAAGAAAGCATAGGCTGGGGGGCGAGGTCGCTGCGCGTTGGATCACGTGCAGGGTCACTGCGCGTTGGATCAAGTGCAGGGTCGCTGCGCGTTTTGGTTCATGCTGCCGTTCTTGATTCCATTACTTCATCGCTGCACGATGATAATGGATAGAATCTTCAAAATGTCATCCTGAACTCAAAACGCTCCGCTTACCCTCAACCTCAATCTCAACCTCAACCTCAACCTCAACCTCAACCTTTGCAGGCTCTTCAAGCAGGCAGTTAGTGCGGCTCGCTGCGCGTTTTGGATCGTGCTGCTGTACTTGATTTCAACTAGCATAGGATAGAATAGTTA
>NZ_BMHY01000002.1:445024-454641 GCF_014641555.1 Paenibacillus radicis (ex Gao et al. 2016) | reverse complement strand
TAGTTAGTTAGTTAGTTAGTTAGTTAGTTAGTTAGTTAGTTAGTTAGTTAGTTAGTTAGTTAGTTAGTTAGTTAGTTTGCGCTATCGTGCGACGTTTACGTTTGGTACGAAATTTGATTCGTGCCGCGGTCATCAGCCGTTGTACAATACTTTCCTCGGCTCGTGGGCGAGCCAGGATGCTAGAGGGAGTGACTCAGATATCAAAATGTAAAAATACATGTTGTCAGTCGTTTTTTTCGTGATTTATCGCTTCAAAATGCAAATGTGCAGGTTGATTGGCTCAAAGAGTGTCATTTGAGCAGAAATGAGGGATTTGAAATGTATTTTTACATTTTGACCCTCTGTTTGAGTCGTTTGGAGGGTCATCAAAATGCACTTTTGCATTTTGTTTGGTTCCGTAGTATGGGAGAGGCTTGGAAGCAGTGTGTAGTGTGACCTGTAACCTGTGACCCTACATAAGAAAGACCCCTGCCGGGGTCTCACGTCACTTGGGTTCCTTAGCCCTTATTCATTCGGACAGCCGCTCAGTAAATGGCCGGAGCGGTTGACCTTGGTCTGCAAGTAGTTCTCGTTATATTCCGACACATCGCCCCATAGTGTTATACGCCCTGCTACTTCCAGCCCGGCCGAGCGCATCGCGTCCAGCTTTTTCGGATTGTTCGTAATGAGCTTCACCTGCTTCTCTCTAAGCGCTCGCAGCACGCGAATCGCATCCCCATAGTTGCGCGCATCGTCCACAAAACCAAGGTTTAGATTTGCTTCTACCGTATCGTACCCCCGCTCCTGCAGCAAATAGGCCATCGCTTTGCTGAACAGCCCGATTCCCCGTCCTTCGTGATTTGCCAAGTAGAACAAAGCTCCCGTACCGTGATCCACGATCATTTTCAAAGACTGATGCAACTGGAAGCCGCAATCACAGCGCTTGCTGCCGAATATATCGCCGGTGTGGCAAATGCTGTGCATCCGAATATATGCATCCTCCGCCTTCTCGAAATCTCCATAAACGAGTACGCTGGATTGCTGCATTTCCGCCAGATTGACCGATGACAGCTTATGGATAATACCTTCGATATCGGTTAAATCCTCTTTACACAACAGCCAGCAGTACCAGTGAAAAATCGCCGTCTCGCCGTCCAAATTAATGGGAAGCTGAATCGGGCCAACTAAATATATTTCGCCCTTTTCGCTGCCGATATGTTTTATTTTATCGTCTAGTATTGATACCACTTTCTGTTCCACTCGCTATTCCCGCCCTTCGATTCATCTTGCACTCACTCTCAATAAATGTAGGGTGCACCGGCCTGCCTCTGGCTATGCTATCTCTATCCGTTGCTTCACCTTCACGCAAAAAAAG
Source organism: Paenibacillus radicis (ex Gao et al. 2016) (assembly GCF_014641555.1). GTDB lineage: Bacteria > Bacillota > Bacilli > Paenibacillales > Paenibacillaceae > Pristimantibacillus > Pristimantibacillus radicis. The sequence goes on along the minus strand of NZ_BMHY01000002.1, from coordinate 453,287 downwards.
AGCAGCCCCTGAACTCAGGAAAGCTGCTCTTCTATAAAACCTTGGTTTACGATGATACGGGCTACTCCATCTGACTAGCTTCAGCAAAAGCCTTCAGCTTCTCTTCATATTGGCCGAGCAGTTTATAAAGGGCTTTCGTGCTGCGGGCAAGACCTCCTGCACGGTTGCGAAGCAGCCACAGACGTTCGAATTCATGGATGGTCTGCTCCAACTGTTCCTTCAACTGAACGACCAGAGCTTGCTCTGCCGCATCGTCCGGCAATTCAATCCGGTAAACGCAGCGGTGAAGGCCAACCCCCTGCTCAATAAGAGCAACGGACAGCTTAAGCTCCTCCACTACCGTATTCGCATCTGGCAGGTTAAGCTGGACCTGCTCCAATTGCTGCTTGCGGGAGGAGAGCCAATTCAGCATCTCTGCATAGCGATAATCAAGCAGGAAAGGCCCCCCGCGAGCGCCAATTTCCTTGTACAGCTCCATCATTGCGTTCGTTTCCGTTTCCAGCTTCTCCTGCGTTGACAAACCGCGGTTCAACAAATAGCTCGTATAGGTCATATTGTCCAGCGAACTGTTCTCCAAGCGGTAGTATCGCCCAAGCTCGAACAGCAGCTTGCCGATACTGCCCGTGCTGTCTTTCAGAATTACATCCGAAATATATTGCTCTGCGCCTTCTATTTCTTCGATATTGCGTTCAGCTTGCCAGCTGGCGCCTGCACCATATACGATACCCGGATAGCTTGCATTCAGCGTCTGCCAGTGCCCGGAATCGCCCCAATCTGTAATGATAAAACCGCCAGCACCGAAAGCTGCTCCACAGCGTGCTGCATCAGCGATATTATCCAGCATATTGTCTGTCCGGCCTGTGATCGCTGCCCAAGTGCTCGTACCCGGACAAACATAATACGGAACCCCGCTCTCCTGCAGTCTTCTGGCGCTAGCTTCGAAGGAACGATAGTTATCATAGTTCCAATCAAGCACGGTAACGTCTGCAGGAAGAAGCGGCAGCGTCTCCGGATGCTTCGCTATGATGTCGCCCCACATCAACGTTTTTTTGCCATGCTTTTGGACAAGCCCGATCACTTTGTCTGCATACTCCATGTAAAGCTTGCCAACGCCAATTTGCTCGGCGCGTGCCTTGCTGCTGCCGGTGCCCAAACCAAAAGGCTCGTCCATGTTGATGTTAGCATACGCTGAGGAAAACAGCGGCAGCAGCTCGTCCAGCATCGTCTTAACCAATTCTAACGATCGGCCATCGGTTGGGTTCAATGTAGTAGGCGGCAGTTTGAATGGCAGCGGAATCGGCGGTGACATGCCATCCGGATGTTCCGCCAGCTCACGGAGCTCCGGCTTCGCCAGCCAATCTCCCATATGACCCAGGCAATTCTGATTCGGTACAAGATCGATGAATCGGCTCGCTGCATAGGCATCCAGCTCTTCATATTCCTTCGCCGTAATCGGTGTCGCATCCGGGAACAGCCCGGCATAGGCTGAGTAGCTGAAGGGATAGCCTTCCATATAGAGCTGCAGATGGTTGATTTTAAGACCGGATAAGGTGTCTATAAGGCCGAACAGGGTGTCCATCTTAGGAATTTTATTACGTCCGATATCCAGCATAAAGCCGCGCACCGGAAAATCCGGCTCATCCTCGATATGAAAATGCTCCCATTCCAGTCCGCTTCGTTCCAGCAATTGCTCGGCGGTAAGCACAGCATAGTGCAAACCAATCCTTGCACTTGCCTCAATACGCAGCAGTCCCCCCTCCCAAGTCATGCTGTAGCCCTGCGGATGAATACCGGACACACATGCAAGCTCTACCTTTGTAACGGTAACGGCAGCGTCTTTTGAAGAGGTCTGACCTATACTTGCCCCCGCAATCCGATTGAGCGCTGCCGACAAACGGCGCTCCATGTTAATCCCATCAGCCCAACGCTTCATTTCCTCATCCCGCGCCGTCACAGCAAATGCCGTTCCCAGACTTGAACGGCCGCCGGTCAATTGAAACCCGCGAGGTCTCGGGTAGAGCTTATTCAGTATAGACATGTTAGTTCCCTCCTAAATTGAGAGTTGTATCCGGCCCGCTTAACGTTGCCAGAATATCTGCAATATCCTTCTCCGTGATCGCGCCGCTGCTGAATGACGTCATGCCGCGAAGCGGCATCTGGTCCAAGAACGCTCTGACCATCGCCTCGTGCTCGCCCTTAAGCGCAGCAGCAAACGGCAGTTGGGCAATCAGCTTATCCACGATCTCCTTGCCGCCCTCAGCTTCATTCAAATCACCTAGCGTAGAATTGCGATCGAACGTTCTTCGGAAAGGATGAACGGCACGCACTGTAATCTCTTCTTCCAGAACGATATCCGACGAGGAACGCCCAACCAGCAGCTTGAATTCGCCCGATTCCACAATCCAATCGCAAGCCTCCACGTCATAATAGGCAAAGCTGCGTTTATCCAGTACCATCTTCACTGTTTTTGTCTCACCCGGTGCAAGCTCAACCTTGCTAAAGCCTTTAAGCTCCTTCTCAGGCCGAATGACACGGCTGCTTACATCGCGCACATAAAGCTGTACGATCTCCTGTCCGGCAACCGCTCCTGAGTTTGTCACATCAACCTGTACCGACACCGTGTCTTCATCCGTAATCGAGGTGTTGTCTACCCGCAAGTTCGAATAAGTGAATGTCGTATAGCTAAGGCCATGCCCAAACGGGAAAAGCGGCTGCAGACGTTTTTTATCATAATAGCGATATCCGACGAACAAGCCTTCCCGGTATTCAACACGGTCACCTTCGCCTGGAAAGAATAGATAGGACGGATTGTCACTAAGCTGTACCGGGAACGTCTCCGCCAATTTGCCTGATGGATTCGCATTCCCCAGCAGCACATCGGCGAGCGCGCCACCGAGCGCTTGTCCACCCAAATACGCTTCCAGCACCGCCTTGGCCTTGTCTAGCCACGGCATTTCGACCGGTGCTCCGTTGCACAGCACAACAGCCAGATTAGGCTGTACGGCGGTAACTGCCTCAATAAGTGCAATCTGGTTGGCAGGCATTCGCAGATGCTTACGATCAAAGCCCTCCGATTCGTAGCTGCTTGGCAATCCTGCAACGAATACGACTGCTGAAGCCTCTGCCGCGATCGCGAGCGCCTCCTCTGTCAACTTCTCATCGGCAAGCTCCTGGTTCAGTGCATAACCTTGTGCATATACAATTTCTGTACCGGCTCCAGCAGACTGAACGAGCTCCTCGATCAAGTCATCAATCCGGGTTGGCTTAATCTGCGAGCTGCCGCTGCCTTGGTAGCGAGGCTGCTTGGCAAATTCGCCAATGACGGCAATTTTACCGCCACGGGAAAGCGGCAAAACGCTGTCATCATTTTTCAGCAACACCATGCTCTCTCTGGCAATTTCACGCGCCAATTGATGATGAGCGTCATAATTTACGATCGTATCCGGTTTTCGTTCATCCACCGATCTGAATATAATTCGAAGCAGCCGTTCAACCGCATTATCCAGCTTCTCCTCCGGCAGTGTTCCCTGTTGAACGGCTTCAATAATTTGCTGTTCACCCGCTCCATAGCTCGATGGCATCTCCAGTTCAAGGCCTGCTGACAAAGCGGCAGCCCGTTTGTTCACCGCTCCCCAGTCCGACACGACGAATCCGTCATGGTTCCATTCCTGCTTCAGAACATCGGTCAGCAGCTTCTCGTTTTCGGATGCAAATTCGCCATTCACTTTGTTGTACGCACACATAACAGTCCACGGCTGCGCTTTTTTGACTGCTCCCTCGAAGCTTGCCAAATAAATTTCGCGCAATGTGCGCTCATCTATGACAGAGTCGGATGTCATTCGGCGATGCTCCTGATTGTTCGCGGCAAAATGCTTTAAGGAAGTGCCTACTCCTTCACTTTGTACGCCCAATATATGATGAGCCGCCATCTCTGCTGACAAATAAGGGTCTTCGGAAAAGTATTCAAAGTTCCGGCCGCATAACGGCGAACGCTTGATGTTCGTACCCGGACCGAGCAATACTGCCACATTCTCCGCCTGGCATTCCTGCCCAAGCGCCCGGCCCATCCGTTCAATCAATTCGCGGTTCCAAGAGCTCGCTACCCCGGCGGCAGATGGAAAGCAAGTAGCAGGCACACTGTTGAACAGACCGAGGTGATCAGCCGATGCCTGCTGCTTGCGCAGCCCATGCGGACCGTCTGTTACCATTACGGAAGGAATGCCCAATCGTTCAATGCCCTTGGTATGCCAAGTGTCAGCACCCGAGCAAAGGCTCGCTTTCTCTACCAGCGTCAGTTGTACAATAATTTCTTTAATATCCCGTTGTTCGCTCATATTCTCCATATCCTCCCACACATTACTTAGTCATGCAGCTCAAATTCGGCTGACAATGTATCTCTGCTATTAGGGCCAACAAACAGTACAAATGATCCGTTCTCTGCAACTTCTCCTTCGCCCGTTGACCAGAATGCCAGATCAGACGATGTTATCCGGAGTACAGCTTCCTTGCTTTCACCAGGCTCTAGCGCAAGCTTCTGGAATCCCTTGAGCTCCTTGACCGGTCTTACGACGCTTCCATAGCAATCGTTCACGTACCATTGCACCGTTTCTTCTCCAGCTGCTTTCCCCTGATTCGTAACGGTAATGCTCGCTAGCAGCTCTCCAGAGGCCGATAGTTTGTCCGAGGAAAGCCGCAAATCAGAATAAGCAAATTGCGTATAACTAAGTCCATAACCAAATGGATAAAGCGGATCATTTGGCCCGTCGATATATTTGGAAATGTATTTCTCCTGTTTGTTCGCAGCTGTAACTGGGCGTCCCGTGCTGAAATGATTGTAATAGACCGGCACTTGGCCTCCATGGACAGGAAAGCTCATCGTCAATCTTCCCGATGGATTATAGCCGCCTGTCAGTACATCTGCGATAGCATGACCTGCCTGAGAACCAAGGAACCACGATTCTACAATGGCATGGACATTAGGGTGCGTCTCGAACCACTGGAGCACGAGCGGCCGGCCATTGGTGAGCACTAGAATCGTCGGTTTTCCGAGAGCTGCTACTGCCTCCGCCAGACGCATTTGAGCTTCTGGAAGCTCAATGCTCATCCGCGACGCCGCTTCTCCCGACATCGAGCTGCTCTCCCCAAGCGCCAATACAACAATATCGGCCTGCTCAGCTTTAGCAACAGCCTCTTCAATTCCGCCCTCGAGAGGCGCATTCACCTCGGACCCTTGGGCGTAGAGCAGCTGATTCGTACCGAAGCCTTTGCCTTCCAGACCTTCATATAGGGTGACAGTCTCATGCTCATAGCGTGAGAACTGCCAGGGTCCAAGCAAGTCACGGCTATCTGCAAAAGGTCCGATAAGCGCGACCTTTCCTCTGCCAGCTGTCATAGGCAAAACGCCGTTATTCTTCAGCAGCACAATCGATTTGCGTGCTATCTCTCGGCTCTCCATCAGATGATCGGGGTGGAAATGATATTCCTGTTCTTTTTCCGGACGTATATAGCGAAACGGATCATCCATAATACCGGTTTTGTACTTGAGCGTCAGAATACGACGGGCAGCCTCTTCAATCTGCGATTCGGACAGTTTACCCTCTGCAACAAGCCTCGGCAGCGCCTCGAAGGAGCGCGTCACCATCTCGATGTCCATCGTGGCATTGACTGCAAGCCGTGCAGCCTCTTCGTTATCCTTGGCGTTTCCATGGTGTACAATCTCATCAATCGAACCGTAATCCGATATGAGTACACCATCAAAGCCCAGCTCATCTCGCAGCAGCTCCTTCAAGACAAAACGATTTGCTGCAACAGGTACGCCTTGAAAAAGGTTGAATGCATTCATCACTGAGCCGGCTCCAGCTTGGATACCCGCACGAAACGGCGGCAAGTAAACGTTACGCAATGTCCCCTCCGAGATGTCGACGGTGTTGTAATCCCGGCCGCCTTCCGCTGCTCCATATCCGATAAAATGCTTGAGACAGGCAATAAGCGTCTCCGGATCGGACAAGCCTTCACCCTGGAAGCCTTCCACTTGGGCTTTCGCAATTACCGAACCGAGATAAGGGTCCTCGCCGGCCCCTTCAACAACACGCCCCCACCGGGGATCTCGCGTGACATCAACCATTGGCCCGTGATTATAAATAATGCCGGACGCCGTTGCTTCCTTGGCAGATATTGCACAAGCGCGGCGAATCGCTTCCTCATCCCAACTGCAGGACCATGCGAGCGGCACGGGGAAAATCGTCTGCGAGCCGTGAATAATGTCGGCATTGAATAAGAGCGGAATGCCATGCGGAGATTGCTCAACAGCAAGCTTCTGCAGCTCGAATACGCGACTGATATCAAATGCCCCCAAAATTGAACCCACTCTACCTTCGCTCACAAGCTTCTCCGGCGGGTCGGAGGCGATGGCGCCGCCAAATGAGAAATTTGACGCCATGCATTGAAACATCTGTCCTATCTTCTCTTCCAGCGACAGCTTCTTTAGCAGTTCATCTACAGCCAGACGTATATCTTCGTCAGAGCGTTCGGGAATGGGAGAGACGCGCCGGTAAGGTTCCAACTGCGTCATAATCGCTTCCGACAGCATGGGACCGCTTCCGCGCAGACCTTGCAGCGGGAACTTGCCGAATTTAGGCACATATAATTCTCCCTCGAAGGCTTCTTCTCCGAACGCCAGCTGAACGCTCCAGCTCTCTTCCGGGCTCCAGAACACATGGCCAACGCCGCGAACTATATTTCCCTCTACCTCAATGCTCGTAACCTTCAGCGGCAGAGGCAGCGGGGCGCAAACAACATCCAACGTATACGATGATTTTTTCGCCAGCTTGAATTGTACTTTCATTTTCATGCCGGGTCCTTCGATCATGGCATGCCATAATCCGATCATGACGCTCCCCCTCTTTTGTTTATCACAGGTAGCATTAAGGGATGCGAGTCATCCCTTAACAGCACCGATTGTCATCCCTTTGACAAAGTACTTCTGGAAAAACGGATAAGCGGCCAAAATCGGCACTACACCGATAACCGCAATGGCCATGCGGAACGTCTCACTTGGCATCTGCGATAGGCTCTCGCTGACATTGCCATTACTGTTGGCGCTTAGGAACTGGATATCACTCATAATCCGGTTCAGCATGTTCTGAAGGCTGAATAGATCCGGCTTCGTGACGAAGACCAAGCCATTATTCCAATCATTCCAATACGCGAGCCCCTGGAACATGCCTACGGTAGCGAGAATAGGCAGCGACAGCGGCATGACAATTCGGAAATACGTCTTGAACTCCCCCGCACCGTCAATGCTAGCCGATTCCAGTACGGCGACTGGAATTGTAGTTTTGAAGAAGGTCCGCATCAGCAGCACGTTGAAACCGTTCATTAACAGCCACGGAACAATCAATGCAAACAGCGTGTTTTTCACATCAAGCAATTGTGTGTACACCATGTAGGTCGGGACCAGGCCGCCATTAAAGAGCATGGTGAAAAATACGATGAAGGCAACCGTCTGGCCGCCAGGCAGATCTTTGCGGGACAACGGATATGCGAGAAGGGAAGTTACCAGAAGGCTGCTCGCCGTTCCGATGACGGTTACGATAACCGTAATTCCGTATGCACGCAAAATCTGGTCCGCCTGCATCCATAAATACTTGTAGGCCTGAAAGCTGAACTGCGTCGGAAAGAACGAATATCCTTCGGAGACGATAGCCTTTTCGTCTGTGATCGACGCCATAAAGAGAAGGATAAACGGCAATACGCATAATAAGGACAACGCAATCATTATGATATGGGACGCCCATTGCCATGCTCGATTTTCTTTGTCCACAATAATCACTCCTTAGAACAAGGCATTTTCTTTGTTGAATTTCCGAACAATTGCATTGGCACCAAGCACCAATATGAAGCCTACGACCGATTGATAAAATCCGGCTGCTGACGACATCCCGACATCACCCAGTTGCAAGAGGCCGCGGAAGACGTAAGTATCAATAACGTTCGTCGTCTCATAAAGCGCCCCTGAGTTCATAGGCACCTGATAGAACAGCCCGAAGTCGGAGTAGAAAATGCGTCCGACACCAAGCAGCGCCAGCATCGTGATGACGGGTGTAATCATAGGCAGCGTAATCGTGCGAATCTGCATCCACTTGGAGGCTCCATCCAGCTTTGCAGCCTCATAGTACTCAGGATCAATGCCAATAATAGCGGCCAGGAAGACGATGCAGGAGTATCCCGCTCCCTTCCATAAATGAATAAACGTCAGGATGTA
>NZ_BMHY01000002.1:333657-444995 GCF_014641555.1 Paenibacillus radicis (ex Gao et al. 2016) | reverse complement strand
TGGCCAATACTTCGGCTCGCTGTACCAGGAGATTGAATCGATGCCAAGCATCGGAAGCAAGGTCTTGTTGACGAAGCCGGTGTCGATGCTAAGCATCGCGTAGACAAGGTAGCTGACCAGAATAATGGAGATCAGGAACGGCAAAATGATCAGGCTCTGATACAGCCTTGCAGCAAACTTATTGCGAATCTCGTTCAGCAAAATCGCAATCGCTACAGCAATTCCGAGCCCTAATACGATGAAGGCCCCATTGTACAGCAGCGTGTTTCTGGTAATAATGAAGGCATCATCGGTTTTGAACAAAAATTCAAAGTTTCTAAAACCGATCCAATCGCTTGCCCAGATGCCCTTGCGGTAGTCAATATCCTTAAAGGCGATCGATAAGCCAAACATCGGTAAATAATTGTTGAGTACCATGTATGCCAATCCCGGTAACATCATCAGGTACAGCGGCCAATACCGCCAAATCTTCATCCACTTTCTGCGTTGCGTGAGCGCGCTCATGGCATTCTCCCCTTTCTCTGTGCGGCTTTTAAGCGCCGTGTTCTTCCTTTATGTTAGCTAATATCTGAGGGTCGCCACTACCGCCAATCCGACCTCTGTTATGCGTTTTGCCGACTACTCGCATACACGCAATAATCGAAATAGAGACAAAAAAATCCGACCAACAGCGTTGGTCGGATTTGATCGTATTTGAACTCGTTAGACCTTACTTGCTTCCGCCAGCTTGCGCCCAGGCATCCAGCTGCTTCTGCTTCTCTTGAATAATTTTATCTACACCAGCTGATTTGAGCTTGTTAATAAATTCAGGAAGCACCTTGTCAGGATCAACACTGCCCGTTTCAAGCGCAAGCTTGTACTGCGTAATTACGTTCATGACCGCTGCATACTCTGTTTTTACCGGGGCAGCGTCAAAGCTGAATCCAAGCGCTTTGGAATGTGCCGCATTTTTGTTGAATGCATCCATCTTGTTCCAAATATCCGCATCTTTCCCCTTCATTACGTACGACAAGAACTGATTGCCGAAGAGCCAGCCAAGCGGCATGTTATAGCCCGTTGTCTGCGCAGTTACACCTTCTGGATAGTCGATGACATTGTCTTCTCCCGGCACTTTCACGTAGTGCTTGCCCTCGATGCCCCAATCGAACAGATTGATAATATCTTTATCTTCATACATGAGATTAAGGAACTCCATTGCCTTGCCTTCCAGCTTCGTATTGACGGGAATGCCCCACATCGCGCCAGTAACCGTACTTGTTGTTGCGATCGCCGGCAGCAATTCCTTGGTAACGACCTGAACACCCGAAGCTTGCGACTCCTGCTCTTCAAAGCCCGGCTTCAGCGCTGCGAAATAAGCAAAGCCCTTGCCGGATCTTAGCAATTCGAACGTCGACAGCTTGTTCGTCGCAGAATCTTTCATAATATAGCCTTTTAAATACCAGTCCCGAATACGCTTCAGCTGCTCTTTATACATATCTGTCTCATACAAATTAACAATCTTCAAGCCGTTGTCGTAGTCCGGAAGAATACCGATGCCGTCACCAAGACGATCATAGGTCAAATAGTTCTCCAGATACGTTGCGCCGACTCCGGAAGGAATAAGCGGGGTGAAATCTCCGCCTTCTCCGTCCTTAATCGTCTTGAACGCCTGCTCAATATCTTCCATCGTATTCAGTTTGCTTACGTCAATGCTGTACTTGTCTGCCAAATCCTTGCGGAAGGTGATTCCATAGCTGGTCGCCAGATCACGGATCGTCGGCACGGCATAAATACCGTCCTTTAATCGCGCAACCTGAAGATAGTCGCCCAGAGCTTTGGTAATACCGCCGCCATATCTGGAGAGGAGATCATCAATCGGAACCAGCTGTCCTTTGGCTACCATGCCGCTGTACAGGCTTCCGTTAACGAACATCAAGTCCAGCTTCTCATTGCTCGTGAACAGCAGATTGGTCTGCTGCTGCCATTCCCCTGCGCTGATCGGCAGAAATTTGACTCGTGCTTGGATTTTTTGCTCTGTAATCTTGTTGACTGCGTCTTCAACGAGTTGAATGTCCTGCTGTGCCGATGAGACCATCGGGAAAGCTACTGTCAGTTCCTCAACCTTGCCTTCCGGCGCTTTCGAAGATTGGCTGTCATTTGTACCGCCCTTGTTGTTGCTTCCACAGGCTGTCAAAGCCAGCGAACAGGCAAGCAGCAAAATTAACGTTGTAAAACGAACTTTCTTCATTGAAATTCCCCCGCTTTTTATTAGGATGCAATAGTAAAGCCTAATCTCATTGTAGAAAGAATAGGTGCACCTAACTGCCCCGTTCACGACCTCTCACTGCCACTTTCCCGACTTTTGGACTTCTTTCTTTCCTGCTGCTCCTGCCGATATTCAAGCGGGTTCATATTCATATACTTCTTGAACATCCGGGAGAAGTGCGAGAAGTTCGCATAACCGATCCTGCCCGCAATTGCGCTGATCGACATCTCTGTGCTGCCCAGCAATTCTGCAGCAATTCCAAGCCGATGCTTGAGCACATACTCCGATATTGACAGTCCGGTCTGCTTCTTGAAAAGGCGGGTCAAATAATCCGGGTTCAGAAATACATGGCTGGCAATCTCCTCACGCGAAATAACTTCCGATAGATGCTGGTGAATATACGCAATCGCTTTATCAACAACGTTAGGGGAATGCTCCACGTCGGCTGCGAAGGTCATGGAAGTGCTGATCAGATGCTTGAGCCATGAAAGCGCATCGGTTGCCGAACGGGTCGCTCTTGCGCTCAGCTCCATGGAATGACGATCCCCAAACAGCTGATGCGCCTGAATGCCTTTTACTTGAAGCACATAATAGACCGTTTGCTGCACATCCTGCAGGAATGGATTTAACGACTCCGGTGTCAGCTCATCCGAATGAATGCGCTTCTCGATATAAGCCTCCGCTTCCGCCAGCACTTTCTCTATTGAGCCGCCTTCGAGCATCGCTGCCCATACGGTCATATCCAGCATCGGCTGCTGGATAGAGAGTGCCGGGACTCGCGCCTGCCCGAGGTGAAAGACTTTGCTGTCATAAGCAACATTGTTGGCGTCAAGCGCCAGCAGTCTGCCGTACATGGCTGCCGTCTCGTGCCCGCGCACAATCTCACCAATGTAACAGGATACATCGCATGCAAAATAATCGCGGCAAGCTGTAATATACGCCTCGCTGCGCTCATTCAGCGAAGCGGATTCGGGCTGATTGGCTTCTCCGCTGAGCAGCGCCAGCAGAAATCCGTCTCCGATAGAGACTACCAGCCCGTTGTCCGGTCTTACGACGACCATCTCCTCCGCTGATTTCCTAATCGCATACTCCATGATCTTCACATCCCGAAGCGAATAGGATTTGTGCCAGCGGCGAATATGAATCAAGGCAGGCAGGAACAGCATGTCTTCGGAATACGGAATATTGCGCTCCTCGGCAACTCTGGCCACTTCGCGGGGATCGCTTGGGATTGACTGCTTCAATATATCGAGCCAGAATCGCTCGATAAGCAGCGGCTGATATTGCATCCAATATTTCCCGAACTGACTGAATTCATTCAACCGCTGATTTTCATCAATTTTTTGCAGTGCACGCTTTACTACGGCTTCCAAATCAGCATATAGCACCGGTTTCAGCAGATAATCAAAGCTGCCTAACTGAATCGCCTGCTTGGCATAATGGAAGTCAGCATGACAGGTAAGAAAGATCGTCTCGGCAGCAGGATGATGCTCCCTAACCCACTCCAATAACTGCAGTCCGTTACCTTGCGGCATCTCAATGTCGCATAATAGAATATCGATCGGTTCGCGATTAAATATCTCCTTAGCTTGCGGGGCGCTATATGCAGTGAACACATGTGAGATGCCCAGTCTAGTCCAGTCAACCGCATGCTTGATTCCTTCTGCAGTAATGAATTCATCGTCCGTGATCAGCAAGCGTCGCATGGGAAGTCATCTCCTTTTCTTCCTGTACCGGGTTTAATGGAACCGTAATTTCCGTAACGGCACCATGAGGGTCATCGTTATAACAGTCCAGCCTTGCCAGCTCTCCATATTGAAGACGGAGGCGTTCGCGTACGTTCCATAAGCCAATATGCTCGCCATTATTATCCACTAGCCGTTCTCCTGAACGGATGGCTTCCAGCGCTTCTTCCGAGTAGCCTTCACCATTATCACTAATAACAAGGCAAACCATCGGAACCTCTGCCAGTTCGTCTACATCTGCTTCGATAGAAAGCGTAATGGGCTTATCCGTCTTCAACGCATGCTTAATCGAATTCTCAACGATCGTCTGCAGCATGAGCGGAGGAATCGGCGTATTCCCCAAATAATCGGGCACCTGTATATCGACGTTCAAATAATGAGGAAAGCGCAAGCGCTGTATGTTCAGATAATTACGGACATGCGCTAATTCATCCTTTAGCAGTACAAGCGGATGATTGCTCTGGAACAAATAACGGAAATAGTGAACGAGATACATTGTCAGCTCCTGAATCAACTCATATCGCTTGTGCTGGGCTAGCGTGTACAAAATATTAAGCGTGTTCATAAAAAAATGCGGATTAATTTGAAGCTGCAGCTGCTTCAGCTCCACCCTCTGCTTGCTGAGCTGCTCCTCATAAACATGAATTTTCAGTTCCTCAATCTGCAAAATCATCCGGTTGAACGTTTCGTTAACAAGACGAAATTCATCCGTTGCCGACCCTGTTTCCATACGAAAATTAAAATTCCCCTCGCCGATTCTCCGCATTGCGGACACGATACGCCAAAGCGGAAGGAGCAGCACTCTGCGCAACAGCCAATAGCTTAATGGAAGCATGAACAGCGCGATCAGCACGACTAGCGAAGCCGCTTTGTTCAAGTAAGGCAAATTTTGCAGAAGCGTCTTGTCCGACATAACCGCGACAAGAGCCATGTCCCCTCTGCTCGACATCTGACCGACTACGAGAAAATCTTTCTTGTCTCCAGATAAGTAATAGCGGTTAAAGTCGTTCTTGAAATTCAGTCCTTTCGCATCCAGTTTCCGTGTTGCAGCAAGCTGTTCCCCTTCCCCATCTACCAGAAGCACCGCGCCAGACGGTCCGGTTTGAACGGAATCCAGCGGACCCAGCAGCCTTCCTGCCTTCGACCAAGCTCCAATATATAAATTTCCGTCCTTAATCACACGGAGCAGATACGCATCGTCACCATCCCGTATGGTTTTCCATCCGCTAGTGCGCTGCGAAGGCAGCCTTTCAAGATCGCGAATGGCCGACGTGAACATTTCCCGTAACTGGGACAGATTCTCGTAAGACATAGATGGCCGGTAGGCATCCACAACATCATTCTTGGTTGACGAATAGACATAGAAACCATCAATGGCAGGGTAAAGTGAAAGATCCGCGCTCAATCGTCGTGACACGCCGCTCTTCGCCAGCATATATTCATCCTCTGTTCTTGGAGCATTCATCTGCTGGACACTCGTCTCCGAAAATGCCAGTCCGGCTATATGCCGTTCGGCCTCGGCAAGCTGTCCGTCAATTTGTTTCATATAAATGGATATCAGGTTCTGATTAGACGATGCTACCTGCTGGTGTACGACATTGACGCTATATTGACTGTTAACAAGAAGCAGCACAATCAGCGGAACCGTCACGCCCAACAGGCCCAGCACAAGCTTAAATCTAAGCGAATTCCATGGCAGCTCCAACAGCCTTTTTCGCATCTGTCTCCTCCATTTACCGTTCATCCTCATCTTTAATCCGGTTAGTTTATATAGGATAGCGCTTCTCTCAAGCTTCCGCTACTGACTTTACGACTTATCCTTTGCAGTTTGCCGACCGATTGCCCTGTAAAAGGAATAGAAAAGGATGCCTCTTGTACGTGAACTGGCATCAGCAGCCATTCACAAGAGACATCCCCATAAAATCATCAGACGTTGTCGTCATTGTATCAAATTATTCCGTGAAAGCAAAGGAGCCCTGCCCCTGTTTAGAAAGCTGCGTTATAAATTCGATAGATCAGCACTGCCGCTTCTGCTCGCGTAGCCATGCCGCGGGGATTGATCTGCTCCCCGGAGCCTTCTACAATACCGCTCTTCACGAGCGTTGCTGCACTTTGCGCTGCGTAGGAAGCTACGCTGCCGTTATCCTTGAAGCCTGTTAAATCGGCTGCTGATCCCGGCTCCAGCCCATGATCTGCAGCAGCCATTGCAAGGTCAATCATCACCATCATATCTTGCCTAGAAATGGTTTGTTCCGGATTGAATTGACCGTTGCCAACGCCATTTACGATCCCCAGCTTCTTGGCGATAGCTACAGCGTCTGCATAATAGGCATCCGCAGGCACATCCGTGAACGAGCCGCCGTTTGCTGTACCGCTTAAACCCAACGCTCTCACCAGCAAAAGAATGAAGTCCGCCCGTTTGACGGATGCCGAAGGGATGTACGCATCCGGAGACACTCCGTTAATGACCCCTTTGGACGCCATCACTTCAATGGCTTTCTGAGCCCAGCCATAGCCGTTAAGGTCACTAAAGCTTTTATGAACAAAGCCGACTGCAAATGTGCCTAGCACTGTCGTTTTAAACGTCACATTGCCTGTCGCCGGATCATACTTCCCTGTCGGGATGATATGCCGGTTACCGTCCTCGTCGATTTGCCATACGACGATATGCTCTGCATCTGCCAGCTCCGCTGCTGTTGGAGCATACGGTATCGATACAGCAATCGGTGAATCCGGATTGCTCCAGGCTCCAGCAGCCCCGTCTACTTGAATGCTTATTTCTACTGCAGGTCTGTTGCCGATATCTTCCTGCACGGCGTTTTTCAAGATCAGCGTTACATACTGACTGCCTGCCGGCACTCCACCCTTAAGCATATCGGAGTAGAGCTGGATCGTTCCCGTATCAGTTGCAACCTTTATGCTTAACGCAGATGCCCCATCGGCAAAAGCTCCCGCAGGCAGTTTGACAGCATAACCTTTAGCCCCGGCTTTAGCCGGCACTTCGATGCGAACCGACTTAGACGCTTCAACAGCTTTCTGGAACGCAGCCGCATCAATACTTGTCGTTGCAAGTCCAGCCGCATCTACAGTTGGTTCTGGCGCTTTTACGACACCATTTCCGCCTCCAGTTACAGGACCTCCGGAATTGCCGCTGCTACCGTTATTTGTTCCTGGGTTCGGTTCAACTGGGCCTCCCGGACCTTCTGAATCATTTCCAGCCGCAACAATATGATACTTCATGCCTTTCGTCGTGTTGAAGGTATAGGTTATCTCTTCAGCATGGTTAGGCGCCGTGCCCGCTGCCGTCGGAATAACACTGCCGTTTGCATCTTTCACGACAATTCCGCTCTCCCAAGGAGAAGCGATTGTCACCGGTTGACCGGCTTCACTCGTCAGATCGACGTACTGAACAGACTGCGTATCAGCCCGATAGGCCGATGATACGACAAAGGCGCCTTTGGCACGAAGATTTTTAAACTCCGCATCCCGGTCTTCGAGCCAGTTCGGGAATACCTTCATAACGCCCAGATTGCTGAGAAGCAGCATGCTGTTAATCGCTTCCGTAGCACCGCTTTTCTCGGCACCGTGAAAATCTGAATCGTCTGTGATCGTCAAGTTGTTTTTCATTTGTTCTTCAATCGTCCGTGCAAAATTGTCGACGATTTCCTGCGCCGGATATCTTACCTTCACCGCATTGGCGAAAATTTTCGGGAAGTTGTTGTATTGGCTCCAAGCGCCATTTTTCCCGCCCCCAATCGCTTCGTCCACAAATACCGAGATCGTATTGTGTGCGACCTGCAGGTCGGTATTTGGCGAGTAGTAGCCGATTTGATCACCCGGCACGACATTTTCCATCGGCAAAATGTTGCCATCCCATGGGATTGGTCTTGCAAGGTCTTCCCATTGATTGTTGTTCCAATGCTTTTCGGCCAGCGAGAATATCGTCTTGCCCGCGTAAGTTGCCGTTGGCTGCGGCGCAAGATTATCGAGTATCGATTGCCATTGCTCGCGTTTGCCCGCATCGATGTTCAATTTCGAGCTTGCCTTTATCGCGTGGGAAAGCGTATTTTTGAGCACAGCCAGCTCTACCGCCGAATTTCTGCCCCAAGAGCCTTCATTATACGCACTGTAAAGAACGTATTTGCCGTCCTCCTTCTCCAGCCATGCTTCATACAATGCTAGGCATTGCTTCAAATAATCATACATGACCGGAAGGAAGTTTTCGTCTTGCGTGTAATCGTAGTATTCAATCAATGTATAAGTGCTGAAAATCGCGTCGAGCAGCTGCCCGTAATAGCTGTAGCTTCTTTCCAGCTTCATCCCCCATGGGCCAATGCTTACCGGATAAAGCAAAGCGTCAGCAATGCCATTGGTTGGATCAATATCTCCTTTGGCGATCTTGGCTTCTACGAAATGGCGGACCTGCTCACCGTGTTCCCCTTCACTGAGATTCAGCAGATGGTCCGTCGAAGCCGCGTTTTTTGCACCTTCGCCGGCGTAATCCAGAATTGCGTCGATTGCTGGAAGTCCCATCCACGCCCGGTTGCTGGAATTGACGCCATAGAACGTAGCAATAAAATTGTAATTCATATGATAGTCCGAGCTCCACTGCGAGCCGTCCGTCGTATGCCAGATGCTGTATAGGCCGGGAGCGACCTTATCCTCGCGAATACTGCTGCCGAGCACATATTGCGCAGCATAATAGTATTTCATCAGCGTGTCCAGCTTCGGATCGGTAGTATCCATGGTGATATAAGAGGTTAGCCAGAAGTTTTTCCACCAATCCAGATGCTGGCCATGCAGCGCTTGAATATCGGCTGCGCCGGCAATATCGTGAAGCAGATTAACGGCTTGAACCTCCGGTTCGGCAGCTTGCAGCAGCTCGCCATCGCTATTATAGGTGCGTCCTCCTCCCCCGACTGCCGTCACGAGATAAACGGTCTGACCAGGAGCAAGAGCAAACTCAATCGTGCCTTCTCCCTTGTCTGCATCCGAGCTTACCGCGACACCGTCTGCGCCGATGACTTTCGTCGTTAATGCTGCTTTCGAGACATGAGCATTAGCATCCTCGGCATCTCTGCTGTCAATCGTTGTCTGGCGGGTGACCGTAACGCTGCTGCCATCGCTTGTTGCCGTTACGGGAAGCTGAGCGTTTCCAGACTTCGCCCATAACTGAGCTTGCACATCGATCGGTGATGTACCTTCCGACGTCAGTTCGGTTATAATGACGTTCTCCGTTGCCGACGTCCACGTCTTCATGGACAAAGGAGTACCGGCGATCTCCATCTCTGTCTGCACTTGGGCATCCAGAATGTTCTGAATCTCATGCAGCTTGCCTTCCGGCTTGAAGCGATTTAATCCCGGCGTTTCAAATGCAGACAGCTGCGAAATTGTAGACGCCTTATCCGCTGTTACCCGAATGTAACGCGCTGTGAATGAATCAGTCGTTACATCAATGACCTTCTTGCCATTGCTGCCGATTTGCTCTCCAATCTTCGCCCATGAAATTCCATCCTCGCTTGCTTCCACTCCGATAGATGAAGCATGTCCGAGACGGATGACATACCGGGATAAATCAAAACTGCCGCCAAGATCGTAAACCTTGAAATTCTCTTCCGGCTCCTGCGGCTGTTCGCCGCCTGCATCAGCTTCCTCATTGAACAGTTCGAACTGGCCAATTCTCGCTCTTGGGTAATTAGCCGAATCGTCAGTCGTTCCCTGCGTTCCAGTTGTAATGTACAACCGGACATATCGTGCTGTGACCGATTCATCCAGTCTGACATCCGTCGTAGCGCTTGTGTTGCCTTCCACTTGATAAGCCGTCTGCCACTCTTCCTCTGCCGAGTTCCTTGTTTGCAGCTCAAAGTCTTTCGTATTGTTGGCAGATTCACCTGGACGCGCCGCCCCGTCATGCTGAACGACGAAACGGTTGAAGACTTTCGATTCGCCCAAATCGACCTCCAGCCACCAAGGCCCCGGCTGACCGTCGCCATGATAGCCGCTGGTCCAGCCCTCATAGCCGGAATTAGGACTCCATGCTCCATTGATCGCCCGGTCAGGGGTCAGCGTATAATGCGATCCGCTAGCCGTAACGGTCTTATTCAAAGTGAGCGAGCCCTGCTCTTCAGGTTGCTGTGGTGTATTCTGCTGATCGACCAAATCGGGATTGTTGTACAATTCAAACTGACCGATCCGGGTCCTTGGATTTTGAATCGAGTCCGATGTCGTTTCCTGCGTTCCCTTCATAATGTACAATCGCGCATACCTTGCCGTAACGGGCAGGGGGAGCGTAATATCGGTAATCGCATCGTGATTGCCTGTAACCGTATACACATCTGTCCAGTTGGAGCCGTCAGCGCTTGTCTGCAGCTTGAAGCTTTGCGTTACATTGGCCGTTTCATTGGGCCGCGCAGCCGCGTCATGACGTACAACAAAACGGTTGAAGGTAGTCTCCGTTCCCAAATCAACCGCCATCCACTGCGGATTGCCTACTGGCGATACCCAGCCTTCATAGCCGCCGCTCCACTGTCCGTTCACTGCACGATCAGCAGAAAATCCCGGATGATCGGCGCTCGAGGTTACCGGTTTCTGATAAGCCAGCGAGTTCGTTTGCGGATCAGGCGCTTGCGTACCATGAGATTTCTTCTGAATCGTGATGCCTCCAATTGGCATTGGAGAGCCTCTATACGCCCAGAAATCCCCCTTAGAAATATAAAAGGTTTTCGATTCGCCATCTCCGCCGGAAGTTACGCCAACATCGCCATTCCCTAACAACGCCGTCTTGGGCATCGTCGAGACGAATAATCCATCATAGGAAGTATCCGTCCATTCGCCATAGTATTTAGATATCATAGTTTGAAGCATACTCCAATCCTCCTCTTGCTGTACAGCCCTTTCCAGGCCAGGCGCTCCCCATGCCGATCCCCCGCTTACCAAGCAAACCGATAACGCTATCGGCAGTGCCCGCTTTAACAAATTCATTCGTTTCATTCGACTCATCCTCCCCATTCTAGAAGTAATACTGGCTTCTGTCTGGCTGCTATTATTGCAACACTCGCTTTCGTCGCGCGTTACGAAAGACAGCGCTTACAATCAGGTTGAAAAAATTTTCTTGCTCCCAGCACTGATTTGTATTAAATAATTGATACAGATTATATAATATGTATCATTTGTAGCGCCATTTTATAATGATAACCAGCTTAGTGTCAATATACCTTTTGTATTATTAATTTATAATAATACAGTTAATACAGTAAACCATCTGAATATTCTTACTGCAAAATCCATCTCATCTCCAGACGATTCGATAGGCTTCCCCATCCCGTCATGATACACTGTTAACAAATGGATGCTATTATTTGCAGGTAGAAACCGTACGGAATTACTTCATTATGAGGAGGAAACACCCATTGACGAAGCTAATTAATTACGCCCATAGAGGAGCATCCGGCTACTGTCCGGAAAACACGATGGCGGCATTCTCCAAAGCACTGGAGCTTGGAGCGACCGGTATCGAAACCGATGTCCAAATGACGAAGGACGGGCGGCTTGTCCTGATCCACGATGAGAAACTAACCCGCACAGCGGGACTAGATGCCTACCTCGCCTCCATCGATTACAGTGATTTGAAGAAACTGGATGCAGGCGGCTGGCATAGTCCCGAATTTGCAAAAGAAACCGTGCCTTCGCTGGAGGAGCTTCTCGAACTAGTGAAACAAACGGATACCATCCTTAATCTCGAGCTCAAAAACGGACTCGTCCAGTATCAAGGACTGGAGCAGAAGGTAATCGAAACAGTACGAGAATATAACCTGTCCGACCGGGTCATTATTTCCAGCTTTAATCACTATTCGCTGGTAGAGTGCAAGCGGCTCGCCCCAGAGATCAAGACCGGTATTTTATATATGGAAGGACTATATGAGCCTTGGCGTTACGCCCAATCGATTGGGGCAAACGCCTTGCATGCGCCAAGATATGCCGTACTGCCGGAATGGGTGGCGGAAGCCTCGCGCAATGGCATCGATTATAATCCGTTCACCGTGAATGAACCGGAAGAAATGAAGCGGTTGATTGGGGCTGGAGTAGCAGGAATCATTACCGACTTTCCAGATCGGCTGAACGCATTATTATAGAAACGTTGTAGTGAGAGGGGCACTGGTGGCGAATGAAAAAAACGTGGCTGCTCGGTTTCGGATTTTTCAGCATCAGCATTACTTGGGCGCTTTACAACGGTTTTGTACCATTCTTTCTTGACCGGTTTATTACAAGTACAGCGTTGATTGGCTTTATGATGACGATCGACAACTATTTCGCCCTGTTCCTCCAGCCCTGGATCGGCAGCCGCAGCGACCGCACCCATACCCGCTTCGGCAAGCGAATGCCTTACTTATTAATCGGCATGCCGCTCGCAGCGCTGTTCGTGGCGCTTATTCCGTGGTATACGAGCCTGATCACGCTTGTGCTGTTCATGGTTCTCATGAATCTGTCTATGAGTCTGTATCGTTCGCCAACGGTCGCGCTTATGCCCGATATTACGCCTGAGCCTCAGCGCACGAAAGCGAACGGCATCATCAACTTTATGGGCGGAGTCGGGTCCATTCTTGCCTTTGCCGGAGGTTCCTTTCTATACAAATCGCATCCTGCCTTGCCTTTCTTAACCGCCGCTGTTCTTACAGTTATCTGCCTCCTCATTCTAATGCGGTCAATTCGCGAGAAACGGGATGCCCTGTCCTACAACACAGCAACGGTGGGAAAGTCAGCTTTTTCGTTCAAAGGTGAATGGACGCGCCCGACGATCTTCCTGCTTGCAGCAGTATTCTTCTGGTTTTTCTCTTATCAGGGCGTTGAAGCTCTATTCTCTCTGTACGGCAAACATCATCTAGGGCTCAAAGAGAGTGACGCAACCTTCTCGCTCGCCTTCTTCTCGCTCATGTTTGTCCTTGCCGCGATACCGGCAGGCTGGCTGGGACACCGGTTCGGGAAAAAGAAAATTATCGTCATCGGCGTCTCCGGTATCATCGTTGTGTTCGCCGCAATTACGTTGGTCGAGACGCTGCTGCCGCTTCGGCTGCTGCTAGTTGCAGGGGGCATTTGCTGGGCGCTTATTAATATCAATTCCTATCCCTTCGTCATCGGACTTGGCAAGGAGCAAAGCATCGGAACGCGTACCGGAATGTACTATCTGGTATCATCACTCGCTGCTATCGCCTCTCCCCCTTTGATGGGATATCTGGTTGATCTGTTCGACTACTCGGCACTGTTCTATACCGCCTCTGCAGGAATGCTGATTGCGCTCCTTCTGCTGCTTGGTGTCAAGGATAAAGGGCTGTCCCGGCCAAGCGGCCTGGAGCCATCCATTACTGATGCAGGGGCTGCTTCCTCCGGCCAGTGAAACAAAAAAACCTCCGTTCAGCGACTCGATGGGCCGCTGAATGGAGGTTTTGAATTAGAAATCTATTAATGAATTTCCCGCTTCGAGAAATTGCCGCCAAGCACGTCTGATACATGCTCAATTGCGATAAAAGCTTTCGGATCGATCTCTTGAACGATACTCTTCAGCTTCGCAACTTCCAGACGGTTGACTACGCAATACACCATTTGCGTCTCTTCACGCGAGTAACCGCCGCGAGCCTGTATGTAAGTCGTGCTGCGGCCAAGACGCGTCATGATCGACTCGGAAATTTCCTCGTAATCCTGCGAGATAATCGTCACGGACTTCGATTCCTCGATACCCTCGACCACGATATCCATCACCTTGGTCGCCAAGTAATAGGTAACCATAGAGTACATCGCCGAATTCCATTCAAACACAAAGCCTGCCAGAATGAAAATAAAGACGTTGACGATCATAATGATCTGCCCTACAGGCATGCCGAACTTCTTCGAGGCGAGGATCGCGACAATTTCCGTACCATCCAGCGAGCCGCCGTAACGGATGACAAGCCCTACCCCTGCTCCCAAAATAATGCCGCCGAACAATACAGCTAGCAGCTTCTCCTCTGTGAAAGCATGTGCATGATGCAGCAGCTGCGTCGTTGCCGACATCACCACGATACCGTACAAGGTCGAAAAGGCGAAGGTTTTACCAATTTGCTTAAATCCGATAAACAAGAATGGCAAGTTGAAAATAAGAATAAATAGCCCCAAGGGCAGCTTGGTCAAATGGGAGGCCATAATGGCAAGGCCGGTGATGCCTCCGTCGATGACGCTGTTATTGACGAGAAATAGTTCCAAAGCTACGCCCATTAATATGGCGCCGATCGTAATAAATACGATTCTCTTAATTAATTCTAGCTTTGATATCTTCCGGTGCACTTTCGCCATTCTTTCCTCTGTCCTTCCGTGCTTTTTCTATAAGACTAGCACAGAAGGTCATTTTTTTCAAAAAAAGGGACTTCAGCGCCTACTCTATTTAATAGGAAAAGAGAGTGCATCGCTGCACCCCCTCCTCCTGTTAATTATTCGTAAATAACGGCCTTGATTTCATCGCTGTCAATATTCGATTTATCATACCAGTAGAAGCCGGTATCGATGACCGATTCT
Organism: Paenibacillus radicis (ex Gao et al. 2016); assembly: GCF_014641555.1. Taxonomy (GTDB): domain Bacteria; phylum Bacillota; class Bacilli; order Paenibacillales; family Paenibacillaceae; genus Pristimantibacillus; species Pristimantibacillus radicis. The sequence continues at coordinate 430,463 of NZ_BMHY01000002.1, read as the reverse complement.
ACTTTCTCTCCGCGGATCGCTTGCACGGCCGCTTTCACCGTTTCATAGCCGATGCCAACCGGATTTTGCGTAATGGCGCCAGCCATTTTACCGCTTTTAATCGCATCGATTTGTTGTTTGCCAGAGTCGAAGCCGACAACTACGATTTTGCCTTCCTTCTTCAGCTCGGTAACGGCGTTGATGACGCCAATCGCGGAGCCTTCGTTAGCGCCGAAGAAACCTTTTACATTCGGATGAGCTTGAATGATCGCTTTAGCAAGGTCGGTCGATTTCAAGTGGTCGCCGCCGCCGTATTGAATATCGACGATTTTGATATTCGGATATTTGTCTTCAATTTGCTTCTTGAAGCCGTCGCGACGGCTCGCACCGGTTACGCTCGTCTGGTCATGAACGATCATGCCGATCTCGCCTTCTCCGCCAATCAGCTCCGCCATCTTATCGGCAGCGAGAGCAGCGGCCGCCAAGTTGTCGGTAGATGCCGTCGCAAGCGGAATGTCGCTATCTACGCCGGAGTCAAAGGCAATGACTGGAATGCCGGCATCCTTCGCTTTTTGAAGCAGCGGAATCGAAGCTTGGCTATCCAGTGCTGCGAAACCAAGCGCACTTGGTTTTTTATCTAGAGCGGCTTGCAGCATTTCGATTTGCTTATCAACTTGGGATTCGGTTTCCGGTCCTTCGAATGTAATTTCTACGTTGAACTCTTTCGCCGCCTTCTCGGCGCCAGCCTTTACCGCCTGCCAGAACTGATGCTGAAAGCCTTTCGAAATGATCGGAATGTAGATTTTCTCCGCACCGGCATTCGTTGATCCTTTGCTAGGCGATTCTCCGCCTTTGCCGTCATTGCCCTTGGAAGCACAAGCGCTAAGCATTGCAATCGTAAGCAGCATAACCAGCATCGTTACTGTAATCTTTTTCACCGAAATCTCCCCTTCATCTTTTATTATCTATAGAAGCGGTCTGCCCGAGGCACCTGTTACCTGTAGATGCGCCTCATAGCGACGATTCTAACGAGGTGGTCATTACTTCTTGCGGCGGCGTAAAATGTCCGCATACACAGCCAATACGATGACGATGCCGACGACGACCGTCTGCCATTCCTGCGGAACGGAGAGGATGCGCAAGCCGTTGGTCAATACACTCATAATGAGCGCCCCGATTACTGTGCCGACAATCGTTCCCTTGCCTCCGCTCAGTGACGTGCCGCCGAGAACGACGGCCGCGATCGCTTCCAGCTCGTAGCCCGATCCGAGTGACGGATGCGCCGAGTTCAGACGCGAAGCCATCAGTACGCCGGCAAGTCCGGTAAAAGTACCCGTAATCGTATAGATCACGATTTTCCAATAATTCACGTTAATGCCGGATAGACGCGTCGCTTCTTCATTGCTACCCAGCGCGAAATTGTAGCGGCCTACGATCGTTTTCGAAAGGATGATGCCGCCGATAATCGCTGCCGCGAAAAAGATCAGGACGCCATTCGGAATGTCAAAGCCCGGAATGAATTTGCCGATTGCAGAGTCCAGCGCCAGCTTGGAATAGCCCGTCTCTTCTTTGAAGTAAATCGGCTTGGCACCAGAGATAACTAGCGCAAGTCCCTTGGCGATCATCATCATCGCTAAAGTCGCGATAAACGGCGGTATTTTCATTTTCGATATAATCGTACCGGATAGAAGTCCGCATATGGCACCGGTCATAATGCCGCCAACGATACCAAGCGGCACAGGCAGCTCCCAGTAGGTAATAAATACGCCGGTCATAATTGCACTCAGCGTCATGACCGTTCCGACAGACAGATCGATGCCTCCGGTAATGATGACAAACGTTGAGCCAAGCGCCAGAACACCGATGACGGCTGTTGATAACAGGATGCCTACGATGTTCGTAAATTGAAAAAAATTAGGCGATGAGAACGAGAATACGAGCACCAGGATGACCAGACTGGCAAATGCAAGCACCTGCTGCATCGCTCCCGGTTTAATGATGGGCATTGTCCGCTTTCCGCCGGTTTGGACAGCTCCGGTATCATTTTGAATTTTCATGTGTTACCCCTCCGAATCTTCCATCTGTCTGCTGATTCTCCCGCTATTGCTAGACCCGCAGCGTAGCCAGGTGCATAATGCGCTCCTGCGTCGCTTCCTCTTGGCTGAGTTCTCCTGTAATACGGCCCTCGCACATCACGACGACACGATGGCTCATCCGTAAAACCTCCGGCAGCTCCGAGGAGATCATAATGATCGATTTGCCGCTGGCCGCAAGCTCATTGAGCAGCTTATAGATTTCGCTTTTGGCGCCAACATCGATGCCGCGTGTCGGCTCATCGAAGATAAGGATGTCACAGTCTCTGGTCAGCCATTTTCCGATGACGATTTTTTGCTGATTGCCGCCAGACAGAAACTTCACTTCTTGATCGATGTGAGGCGTCTTTACTTTCAGCATCTTCACAATACCGTCCGCTGCCTCGGCAATTCGCTTCTTCCTGACCCACCCTACCGGGTTCGTGAACCGGCTCATGGAAGCCGCCGCTACATTCATCTTCACATCCATATCGACGATACAGCCGAAGCGCTTGCGATCCTCCGACAAATAGCCGATTCCGGCTTTAACCGCATCATGCGGCTGCTGTGGCTTCAGCTTCCTGCCCTTGACCGTAATTTCACCGGAATCGAACATGTCAGCGCCAAAAATCGCTCTCGCCACCTCGGTTCTGCCCGCTCCGATCAGTCCTGCAAAGCCAAGAATTTCTCCCTTGTGAAGACGGAAGCTCACGTCCTTCAGCACACCCTTCCGGTTCAAACCGCTAACCTCAAGCACCGGCTCTGCAGCGCCCGCATGTCTCGCCGGTTTCGAGGTATCATAAATTTCCCGGCCGACCATCATCGATATAATTTGATCGTTCGTAACGTCCTTCGTGGCAACCGTCCCGATATAGCAGCCGTCCCGCATAACCGTTACCCGATCCGTTATCCGTTTCAGTTCATCCATCCGGTGGGAAATATAGACGATGCCAACCCCGCTGCTGCGAAGCTGACGGATGATCACGAACAGCTCCTCAATCTCCGTATCGCTAAGCGCTGCCGTAGGCTCATCCATAATAAGCACTTCAGAATCATACGAAAGCGCTTTGGCAATTTCGACGAGCTGCTGCTTCGCCACCGGCAAATTGGCCACCAGCTCATTGGGATCAAGGTCGAGATGAAGCCGGTCGAACAGCCGCTTCACTTTGCGATGCAGCTCATTTTCCTTCAAGAACATCCCCAAGACTCTCGGCTCGCGGCCGATGAAAATATTTTGCGCCACCGTCAGATCCGGGGCGAGATTCAACTCCTGATGAATAATCGCAATTCCTTTATCTTGCGCCGCCTTTGCGTTTGGAACGACAAGCTCGTTGCCATGAAAGGTCATCGTGCCCGCGTCCCGCTGATATACGCCAGTAAGCACTTTCATTAATGTCGATTTACCGGCGCCGTTTTCTCCCATCAGCGCGTGCACCTCGCCGCTCAACAGCTCGAATTGGCAGTCTTTGAGCGCTTGTACGCCGGGAAATTGCTTGTCGATGCCCTCCATCTGTATGAGCACTTCACCCATGATTGCCTTCACCTCATCGCTTTGACCCCGCACGTCGCTAATAGCGAACTGTACATTCGGCCTATGTTGCTTTGCTTGTGTTTATTGTAAGGCGAAGGCCTGTCCTGCCAGAATCGAATATCGTATCGTTATAGTTGAAAAATGTACAAAAAAAGCTACTTTCCCACAAAGGGGAAAAGCAGCTTTTGATTTTGCTCTGTATACATATTGCTTTTCGTAATAACGACCGAGTCCGTATCGATCTGCTTTTCAATCCGTTTGCCGTTTACCGCTTCGATCGCTGCTTTTACACTTAAATAACCCATATTATAAGGCTTCTGTACGATCGTCGCTTGAATAATCCCTTCCTCCAGCTGCTTCACCTCATCGATGGAGCTGTCGAAGCCGACCAGCTTTACTTTGCCGCCTAGACCAAACTCCTTGATCGCAAAACCGACGCCAACGGTAGACGGCTCGTTGAGGCCGACAATGCCTTTAAGATCGGGATGCTCCGTAAGCAGCTGCTTCGTAATTGTGTACGCTTTGTCGACCAGACCATCACTGTAATAAGTGCCAATCACGTCAAACCTGCCTTCTTCCGCCAGTCGCTGGCGAACGCCCTGCTCCCGCTCCAGCTGCGTCGAAGTGCCCTGAATATAACTCATGATGGCAACCTTCGAATCACCCTCGAACAGCTTGGCCAGCTCATCACCCGCTTTCCGTCCGGCAGCTAGATTGTCGGTAGCGATAAAGCTCAGCGCATCGTCGCTGTTAATGCTGGAATCGACCGTAATCAGCTTGATGCCCGCCGCCACAATTCGTTTGGAAACAGGAATAAGCTGATTATAATCGGTTGCGGCCAGTACGATCGCATCGGGCTTGTCGAGAATCGCCTGCTCCAGCTGGGCAATCTGGACGTCAATTTCCCTCTCTATCGGCGGTCCAATCACTTTCACTTTGGCGTCGAACTCGCTTGCCGCGTCGTTAACTCCATCGATGAGCACCTTCCAGAAATCGACGACCTGGTCGGTCGCCTTAATCGAAACGACAATTTGCGGCGGCCGTTCCGGCTTGACGTTGACCGCCCATTGAAACACAGCGTACACCGCAATGCTGGCGGCCAGCGCAAGAATGACGATAATCACCGCCAGCGGAATCCGTGTTATGCGCTTCATTGCGCTTGCCCCCCTTTCCCAGCGGAAGCGTCAATGACGGCAATTTTTACGAGGACGGTCGTTCCTTCCCCCGGCCTGCTCTCGTAGAACAATCCGTACTCCTTGCCGAAATAGAGTTGAATCCGCTCATGCACATTCACGATGCCTACCCCTTTGCTTTCATGATCGCTTTTTCTCGGCTCCAGAATCGTACGGAGGGTGTCACCGTCCATGCCAACGCCGTTGTCGCTGACCCGAAACCAGATGGAGCCCTCGCTCTCGCCTCCAGAGACGATGATCTCGCCTGTCCCGACCTTGTTCTTAATGCCATGGTAGATGGCGTTCTCCAGCAGCGGCTGCAGCAGCACCTTCAACGTCCGGTATTGCATAATGCCCGGTTCAACATCAATGCGGAAGTCGAGCTTATCGGTATAGCGCATCTTTTGAATCGTCAAATAGTTGGCAACATGCTCGATTTCCGTACGTATCGACACGAGCTCCTGCCCCCGGCTTATCGATGCGCGGAACAGCTTCGCCAATGCGGAGGTCATCAGTACCACCTCCTCGGACTTCTTCCCTTCGGCCATCCAGATGATTGAATCGAGCGTGTTGTATAGAAAATGCGGATTAATTTGCGATTGCAGGGCGCTCAGCTCGCTTTTCCGCTTAAATTCCTGCTCCTGGACGACCTGGTTCATCAGTTCCTCAATGCGGACGACCATCAAATTAAACGAACGGGCCAAGCTGGCAATTTCCTTCGGGTTCTCGATCGGAACACGAATGTCGAAGGTTCCCTTCTCGACCTTTTTCATATGCTCCTGCAACTGCTTGATTGGCTTGGACAAATTTCGCGAGATAAAGTAGGCAAGCAGCAAGCCGACCAGCAAGCAGAAAATACCCGCCGCGACAAAAGAAAGCTGCATTTCCCGCTCATTCGCAATGAGCTCAGCGGTGTAGGAGACGCCGACGATTTTCCAGCCGAAGCCGGTATCCTGCACCGTATAGATGCGTCTTTGCCCGCCTTCTTTGAGCTCGAAGCTTCCGCTGCCTTGCTTCAGCACTTCATCGATTCTCTCCGATTTCAAATTGCTGTACACCAGCTGCTGCTGCGGATGATAGACGATATTGCCAGCGGAATCGACGATAAAGACATAGCCGCGCTTGCTAAGATCGATATTGTTCAACGTATCGTTGATGACGCTGAAGTTCAGGTCGACGAGCAGCACGCCAAGCGCCCTCTTCTGATCCTGGCTCCACAGCTCGCGGCTGAGCGAGACGACCCAACCGTATTCATCTTTAAAAACAGGCTGTACATGCGACGAAGAGACGACAATCCGGCCCGCCGCCTTTTGCGCATTCACGTACCATTCTTGCTCCTGCAGCGAAATATTCGGATTCAGCTCGGCATCCTTCCGGTCCGAGACGAAACGGCCGTTATAGCCAAATACATTAATGGAGGCAATGTCCTTACGAGAGACGATAATAGATTGGAAATAGTCCGATACTTTGCTTTCTCTGATCTCAGCGGCGCTGCTGTCGGCCGCGACAAACGCCCGGACGTCTTCGTTGTTAAGCGCCAGCTGCGATATATTTTCCATGCTTGTAATGTAGGTCTGAATGTTCGCATTAACCTGCCTGATAAGCTCGGCTGTATAGTCCTGGGCCGTCTCTCGTACGGAAGAAGCTGACAATTGATAGGACATGACGCCAAGCAGGACGGCTGTCAGTAAAATCAGGCAGGCGATTGCTGCGGCAATATTCGTTTGGATGCTTTTAAATTTAAAAATATCCATAGCCGCCGATCACGCTCGTTCCGCGGACGTCTTCTGCCGATATTCGGTCGGGGAGTCGCCGGTATGCTTTTTGAACAATACGCTAAAATATTGCGCGTCGGGGTAGCCGGACTTCGCCGCGATTTCATACGTTCGCAGTCCGGTGAACTTCAGCTGCTCCTTCGCTTTGTCCATCCGTACCGCTGTCAAATATTCGACGAATGTTTTGCCGGTATGGGATTTGAATGCAGCGCTGAAATAGCTGACGCTCATAAGCACTTGCTTGCTGACCGTTTTAACCGACAGCTCGCTATCCCCGTAATGATCGTGAATATAAGCGAGCGCCTCCTTCATCTGCTGCCTGCACTGATCGTCGCGTGCTTCCGCTACGCTGTTCACCGCCCGGCGACACGCTTCCTTGAGCCAATCGCTTATTTCATCAAGGGTACGGAAGGAGTAGATCGCGGTTAGAGGATTGACACCGGAGCCAAACACGTCGGCTTCCTCACAGCCTAATTCCTCGAGCGCCTGCATGACAGCAATCAGGGTCCGCTGCAGCCGGATATAGCTCTGGTCGATGGTCAGCATCGCCGTTCGATGCCGGTTAATCGCCGTATCGACAGCGTGGTCCACCTCGTCTGCCGTACCGGTCTTAATGCCCGCGATCAGCCGCCGGTCATATTCCTGCGAATAATCGGCCTTGCGTCCAATCCGCGGCTCCATGTCGGAAATGCTAATTACGCGATTGCCGCCAAGCAGCAGCCGGTACTCCAATGCCGATACGGCGGCTTGGCAGGATTCGCTAATATTCCGGAGGCTAACCGCAGGCGTTCCGATGCCTACCGATACCGTTCGCCGCAGGAACTGCTCAGCAGCAAGCCGAATTTTATCAGCCAGCTCCTGTGCCCGGTCATGCAGCTCTGGCTGATCGCCCGATAGTATCGCCATCACCTTTTCCTCGCGGCTGCGAAAAACTTCGGATACCGTGTAATCCTCGCTAAGAAGCTCCTGCGTCACATTATAGATGGCGAAACGGAGCAGCTCCCGATCGGCAGCCGCAGTGGGCCCGGCTCCCCGCTCCAGCAAATCCAGGTCGATCGCGAGCGCTTCATAATCTGGACCAGGCAGCTCAATTTCGAAAAAGGCAAGCCGTTCTGCCAGCTCCCCCTCACGAATCGTAGATGTTGCCAAGCGATCCAGAAAGCGCTCCTTCAGTACAGGCATACTTTCCCGAAGCTGGCGCTGCAGCCGATCCAGCTCCTCTTTATCTTTTCTTTGCTCATCAAGCTCTGCTTTTATTTTTTGCAGCACAGCCGTTAATTCAGCAGCCGTAATTGGCTTTAGAATGAAATCATTCACCTTGAGCTTAACGGCGCGCTGCGCATAGTCGAAATCATCGTAGCCGGTCAAAATGACGACCTTCATCTCCGGATGCCTCGCTTTGACCGCTTGCGTCAGCTCAAGCCCGTCCATAAACGGCATATTGATGTCGGTCAATACGACATCGGGCTGTATGCGTTCTATGGCCGCCAAAGCCTCCACGCCATTCTCGCAATCCGCCGCGCATTCAAAGCCAAGCGACTGCCATTCTATTCTGTCGCGGATGCCCACACGCACAACCGCCTCGTCATCGACCAGCACGATTTTATACACGATCATTCCCCCGTCATTCGGTTCCGGTTTGGTAATGTATGCGCTTTTATTATAGCATTCGGCAATCATGCGGCAACTTAAAAATATTCCGGGAAAAGAAAAAGCGAGACTGTTAACTGCCCAGCTCGCTTAACGCCCATTTGCAAAATTGAAGATTCGCTTCCACGTCCATGACCCGCTTCCGAATGAGCAGATAACGTCCAAAATGCTTTTTACCGCCATCGCTGGATCGATCCTTCTCCACATTATCCATCAGCAGCTGATAGCGTTCCAGCTCGCTCAAGCAAAAAGCGGCGCGTGCCTGAAGCAATTGTCTCGCTTTCTCCGGCTCAGCCAGCCAGATGGCATACAGCTTAATATGCAGATCATCTTTAAGCACCGGCTTCCCCGCAGAATCGCCAACCCATTCGCTTAACTCGGCCAGCCCCGATTCCGTAATCGTATATTCCTTCTTGTCCGGCTTGTCCGATTGCTCGATCAGCTCAAACGTAATATAGCCGGACTGCTCCAGCTGCGACAGCAGCGGATAAATTTGACTATGGCCCGCTTGCCAAAGCGGTTTGACCCGTTGCGACAAATCATAGCCGGTGCGCGGCCCAACGCTTAACAACGCCAGAAGGCCGTAAGACAGAGTATTCATTCGTTAGAGAGCCTCCCATGCTTATTAATCCGTTTACATGCGAAATTATATTCATATGTCAAAATTGACATAAAGAACGTACAGGACTACGATAGATACAGCTTTATTATATGTATAAATAGACATATCATCAACCAGGTCGTCAGGGAGGAAAAACTTCGTGTCCAACAGCAATTCAGCCTCAAGCATTCATTTCTGGCCGATCATGATCGCCATCTTCTTCGGCACCTTCGTCTCCGTGTTAGCGACCACAACGATTAATATCGCGGTTCCGCTCTTAATGGATCATTTTAATACTGGATTAGGCACGATGCAATGGATGGTCACCGGCTTCATGCTGGCCACTGGCGTAACGGCCCCGCTAACCGGCTATTTGGGCGGAAGATTCAGCTACAAACGGCTTTATTTATTCGCGCTCGTCGGTTTTACCTTCTTCTCTTTCCTATGCGCTGTTGCTTGGAGCGCACCGTCCCTCATCGTGTTTCGCATGCTTCAGGGGGCATGCAGCGGACTGATCATGTCCAGCACGATGACGATTATTTTTCAAGTAATTCCGAAGGAACGCCGCCCTTTTGCCGTAAGCCTCTGGTCGTTATCGGCCATGGTCGCTCCAGCTATCGGCCCGACCTTCAGCGGCTGGCTGCTGCAGAACGCAAGCTGGCATTGGCTGTTTCTTATTAATGTTCCGGTTGGTATGATTGCCGTCATTTTAACAAAAACTTTAATACCTTATTACCGGATGAACGTCCCGAAATCATTGGATGTAGCTGGCCTGTTAACGGTCGTACTTGGCAGCTTGGCGCTGCTGACGGCGTTCAGTCAAGGACATAGCTGGGGCTGGGGTTCGGTAAAAACGTTAGGCTTGCTCCTAGGAGGAGTCGTGCTGCTCGCTTTATTTATCTGGCGTGAGCTGACGGCGGAAGTGCCGCTGCTTAATTTACGCGTGTTCCGCAATCGGCGGTTCACGATTATGCTGTCCATTTACAGCTTAATTACAGTCGCGATGTATAGCGGGACCTATCTCGCCCCGCTGTTCCTTCAAACCGTAAGAGGCGCAACGCCGCTGGAAACCGGACTTGTTTTGCTGCCCTCTTCGGTGCTGCTGGCGCTGCTCAGCCCCATTGCGGGCAAGCTTTATCCGAAGCTTGGACCGGTCAAAATGATTACGCTCGGCATCGTCTTCATCTTTGCCGGCCTGTTCCTGATGAGCTGGCTTCGAGTTGATGTTTCGTACAGCTTTATTCTGTGGGCGATGGTGCTTCGCAACATCGGTATCGGCTTCTCTTCGGTGCCGAGCAGCACTGCTTCCATGGAAGAAATTACGCCGGAATGGTCCGGTCACGCCACCTCGATTAACAACTGGATACGCAATGTGCTGAGCTCCTTCGCCATTGCAATGTTTACCTCCATGCTGTCGAGCCGGGCGGCCTTCCACTCTCATGAGCTGATTAGTGCGGGAGGCGCTAATGGTACGGGATCAGCCGATTCGGTGCGGCTGCTGTCGTTCACGATGGGCGTCAACGATGTATTTGTCGCCGGTGCGCTCGTCGTACTGCTTGCGTTACCGTTGCTGCTGCTTGCCCGCCGCAAACGGCTGCCCATTGCCGTTCGTCAAAGTGCATAGAAACATATAAAATCAACAACCGTATAAAGAATGCAAAAGAACCTTTCCCGCATAGCGGAAAAGGTTCTTTTGCATTGCTGTTATTTTAAGGCTTCAGCTGCCATAGGGCCGGAGCGTTAGCCGGCTCCCAGCTTACAATAGAAGTATGGGCTTGCAGACAAGTATAGGTTTTGCCGCCATAGGAGACGACGTCACCTTGCTTATACGCTTTGCCGGCTGCCCATGCTGCCACAGTTCCGCTGTTGGAATCAGCCGCTGTCGTTGCACTCAGCGCCGAGCTGGCTGCAGATACGTTGCCTGCCGCATCCTTCGCTGTAACTGTGAACGTATACGAGGTATTCGGGGTGAGGCCGTTCACGACTGCTGTCGTTCCAGTTGCTGCAACTGATTGCCCGTTGCCGTAAAAAACCGTATAGCCCGTCACACCGACATTATCGGTAGACGCGTTCCAGTTGAGCGTAATGGAGCTTGTTGTTACGGCTGTAGCTTGCAGTCCAGCCGGTACGGATGGAGCGGAAGTATCCGCCGTCCCCCCGCCTCCACCGCCGCCGCTGCTGCCGCATACGCCAACGTGCTTCCAGACGCCCCAATCGCCGCTCAGATCAGGACGGTCGCCTTGCGTCCACCATTTCGCTTCATAAAGCTGTCCGTTGTACGATGCCCGTTGTCCGCCTGGGAATACTCCAGTTGCCGTCCAAGGTGTTGCAGTACAAGCCGGTACTGCAGCAGTTTTCACTGTCAGCGCTGCGCTTGCCGCCGAGACGTTGCCTGCCGCATCTGACGCTCTAACCGTAAACGTGTATTGCGTGTCGGCTGTCAGACCGGAGATCGTTGCCGATGTTCCTGTTGCTTGCACCGTACTGCCTGCTCCATACGAGACCGTATAGCCCGTTACACCGACATTATCTGTCGATGCCGTCCAATTGAGCGTGATGCTCGTTGCATCTACTCCCGATGCGGTTAGACCCGCAGGTACGCTAGGCGGTGTCGTGTCCACAACAGGTGCTGTCGTCTTTACTTTGAGCGCTGCGCTTGGCGCCGAGATATTGCCCGCCGCATCCGTTGCTGTAATCGTAATCGTATATTCCGTATTCGGCGTTAAACCGTTAATCGTTGCAGAAGTTCCAGTTGAAGAAACCGTTCCGCTGCCGTAGGAGACGGTATAGCTTTTGACCCCTACATTGTCCGTCGAAGCCGTCCAATTGAGCGTAATACTCGTCGACGTTACATTGACCGCATTCAGTCCGGATGGAGCGCTTGGGGCAATCGTGTCCGGCGGAGCAGCCGGGCCTTGCAAATCGAATTTCAGCTTAGCCAGCAGCACAGACTGCCGGTCGCCGGAAAACTCCCAGAACATTGCGCCGCCAAGCCCTTTGCTTTTAATAAAATCAGTTTTATGTCCGAATGATTCCACATCATCATAAGAGATAAAAAGGCCATTGCTCGGATTGTACAGGTAAGGCACCTTCGCTACATTGTTCCAGTAACGGGTATAGCCGTTTTTGTTAATATAGTTGGCTGCAAGATCGGAATAGTCGAACGAGCCTGCCTCGAACGTGCCGACTGAAGCCGGTCCGGTACAGTTTTTATACTGTCCGTTCCCCGCTGCTTGGCAGCCCTGCCAGCCGCGTCCGTAGAACGGAGTACCCATGACGAGCTTGCTTGGCGGCACCCCTGCATTCAAGTGGCCGTTAACCCCGGCTTCTACATTGTAGACAGCAGCGTTGGGCACGCCTGCAGCTGCTGCTGCGGGATCATTGTAGAGCGGCGCATTATGACCGCTAATCGTTTGCCAGCCGCCGTTGAAATCATAGGTCATAATGTTGATCCAATCGACGGTCTTCGCAATTTCGCTCAGCTCCGTATTGCTGACGAAGGATTGGCTCGCTCCCGATGCGATGGTCAGCAAATACGATTTGCCGTCCTGTGTGCCTGCCGCATCCAGCTTTGCACGTATGGCTTTAAGCAGAAGCGTATAATTTTGCTTATCCTGAGGGCGAACGCTATTGCCGTCAAGACCGCCGCTTACCGGATACTCCCAGTCCAGATCAACGCCGTCAAACTGATATTTGCGCAGGAAGTCAACGGCTGAATTCGCGAAAACCTCACGAGTAGCGTCGCTGGCCGCCACATCCGAGAAGCGGTTCGACCATGACCAGCCGCCAACCGAAATAATTGTTTTCAACTGGGGATTGGCCGCTTTCAGCTTAATAAGCTGCTTGAAATTACCACGGAGCGGATCATTCCAGTTATCTCCTGGATTCGTTTTTTGAGCGTCGATAAAAGGATCTCCCATTACAATCGTTCCGTTTGGCGCATTGATTACGCCGTTCTCGTCTTGACAGGTCCAGGTTTGCGGATTCGGACTGGAAGGGGATGAATTGCCGTGAATGCCGTTCCAGCAAATATCCGCGAATGCGTAATTGATATGCGTCACCTTGGAAGCGTCCATATCCCACACCTGATAATTGCGCCCGTAGGCTCCCCATGCCGGATAGTAGCCGATGATTTTGTACGACGATGCGTCAGCCGCCTCCGCCTTCGATGCGCCTATTCCCGGAATCGGTGCAATCGACAATGCTAGAGCCAATAGAATAGCAAACAGCACCATACGCCTCATGACATACAAACCGCCTGTTTTCACATTATTACCTCCCTATAAAAGTTGGTTTGATATAAAAAATTTTCGATACGATAAGCATCGAAAATACTGTAATCCTGTGTGTCATCACCCCTCTTCTCAGCCCTATTATCAAAAATCGCAGCATCTATTAAAAGGATAACTTTAGACGCTAAAGGGATAAAAACATCCATAATCAGTAAAATATGAGTCTAATTTCATATAAAACTTAACTGCCGGTGCAACACGCTGTAAAAAATGATTCCTTCGACCCTCCTGCGTCCGACAGTTTTATACAATAAAAAGAGGTCCGGCGTATGAAACGCCGGACCTCTTTTGGGAATTTAGCTATCAAACGAATTACTCGTTTGATGTCGAAAGGAGCTTGAGCGAAAGCCGCCTGTATCTCCTTATGCCGTCTATAACAAACCTGCTTCGCTGGTTTGCGAAGTAATTTCGCTCTGATGCCACCTTTATCCTCGTTTGCCTCTCACAACGAACCTGCTTCGCTATTTTGCGAACCAACTTTCGCTCTAGCCCAACTGGAACCTCGGTTGCCTCTCACAACGAACCTGCTTCGCTATTTTACGAACCAACTTTCGCTCTAGCCCAACTGGAACCTCGGTTGCTCCTCATAACGAACCTGCTTCGCTATTTAACGAACTCATTTTCGCTCTGTGGCAGTCTGCCTTGGGTGCCAATTATAACAGCGAAGCAATCTTCGCTACTCGTGAACCTAGGTTCACCAACTGCGAAATTTGGTTCGCTGTAGCCTTGTACTAACCTCTCCCCGTCGCCTTTAGCGCAACTGGGTTCGCTATTTTGCGAACCTGCTTCGCTGTAGCATTGAAAGACTAACCAAATGTTAGTTGAAAACCAGCCTTCATCCTATCGCCACCGCGCATCCTTACACTCGACCGCACTATTTTCCTCTAACGAACCTGCTTCGCTATTTTACGAACTCATTTTCGCTCAGTGGCAGTCTGCTTGGGTGCCAATTGTAACAGCGAAGCAATCTTCGCTACTCGTGAACCTAGGTTCACCAACTGCGAAATTTGGTTCGCTGTAGCCCTGTACTAACCTCTCCACGTTGCTTTTAGCGCAACTGGGTTCGCTATTTTGCGAACCTGCTTCGCTGGTGCCTCTGACTTGCTGGAGCATAACAACGTAGCCAAACAAATGTTAGTTAAAACCCTCACACGTTCTGCCGATACGCATCATGCACTCGCACGCAACATCTCTACCCTGCCAACCAGCGAACTTTCTCCACTCGTCCTTCGAGCCACACTACGCCTAATCCGCTTCGACCGGGACAACAGCATGGTCGAGCTCAGCTTCCAGCTGTTCGGTGTAGGCTGCGGCCTGCTCTTCTGACCAGCCGAAAACTTCGGCCATGTAAGCATGGACGGCTTCCTTCCAGCGAGTGACCCTCGCCCGGTCGAATAATAAGTTGCCCGTGCGGCGAATCCAAAAATCGACCGGCTTTACCGTCATCTCATAGCGAATCGCGTACAGCAATTCCGCCATGACGCCCATCGGAATATCGCGCTTCGCTCCCTCTGCTTTCGCTTCCTCAGCAAGCTTCAACACCAATTCCATATTGGAGCCGAACCGCCCGGCTAACCGCTTAGCCTCATCCGCTGCAAATCCCTTCTCCATGGCAGCCTTAGCCATTCCTGCAGCATAACTTTCATAGCTGGCAGAACCGCCAACCTCCCCGCCTGACATCGCAAGCGTCTTCGTCCGGCTCGCCCCGATCCCGCTCAAGCCTTTCTCCGCCAACTGGCCGACAGCTTTGTCCACGGCAGTCTCGGCCATTTTCCGGTAACCAGTCAGCTTTCCGCCTGCCATCGAGATCAACCCTGAATCCGAGACAAAAATCTCATCCCTCCGCGAAATTTCCGATGGGTCCTTGCCCTCTTGATGAATAAGCGGCCGCAGCCCGGTCCAGCTTGATTCCACATCCTCCGGCCCCAATCCCAGCGCAGGAAACATGTCGTTTGCTGCGTTCAAAATATATCGCAAATCACCAGACGTCATCCGCGGATGAGCAATATCCGACTTATAGTTCGTATCGGTCGTACCGATATACGTCTTGCCCTCACGCGGAATGGCAAACACCATTCTGCCGTCTGGCGTATCGAAGTAAATCGCTTGTGTCAGCGGAAAACGCTTCTGATCAAACACAAGATGAACGCCTTTGGTCAAATGCAGCGTTTTCCCTTTTTTCGAACCGTCCTTCTCGCGCAGCTTATCGACCCATGGACCCGCCGCGTTGATGATCGTCTTCGCACGCAGCTCCCCGACCGATCCGGAAATGTTATCGTGAGCCCGTACGCCAACGACTTTCCCATCCCCATCGTAGATGAAGGACTCCGCTGTCACATAAGGTACTGCATCCGCCCCCAGCTCGACCGCTTTCTTCAGCACTTCAATCGTCAGCCTTGCATCATCTGTACGGTATTCGACATAATAGCCGCCGCCCTTCATCCCTTCGCGCTTAAGAAGCGGTTCTTTCGCCAGAGTCTGATCAACGCTCAACATTTTGCGGCGTTCCTTTCTTTTGACCCCGGCCAGAAAATCGTACACTCGCAGTCCAAGCGATGTACTGAACCGCCCAAAAGTGCCTCCCGCGTAAAAAGGCAGCAGCATCCATTCCGGTGTCGTCACATGCGGCCCGTTCTCATAAACGATCGCCCGCTCCTTGCCGACCTCAGCTACAACACCGATTTCAAGCTGCTTCAAATAACGCAAGCCGCCATGAACCAGCTTCGTCGAACGGCTAGACGTACCCGCCGCAAAATCCTGCATATCAATCAGAGCCGCCCGCAAGCCGCGTGACTGCGCATCAAGCGCAATGCCAGCTCCTGTTATTCCCCCGCCGATAATAAGCAGATCATAAGTACTTCCCTGCATCCGTTCCCACACGTCTGCCCGATAAAGAGCATTAAAAGCTGTTGCATCATTACGAGCCTTTTCGCTTGCATTTCCCATTATCAATCACCCGTTTCTTCTATAGTGACGGAATGCAAAAAAGGAGAAGCCGCAAATACCTCCTGCTTCTGCTTGCGCAAAAACGAGAGGTTATTACGGTTTCTCCTGATCTCCGACCGATTATAAACTTGTAAGGCCATCTTACCACACAACGTCTTGCAAAAGCCAGCCCGGATCTCATCGCGCGCAGCTTCGTGTACAGCAGGACAGGCGACTACATGACTGTGCTCATCCATATCTTGCAGTCGTTATCTATCGGAACTGAAAGCGGCTGATCACACCTTCCACAACCGCTGCCTCCCTACCGGAACGCCATCGCCGCTTTGACCGCTTTCCTCCAGCCCTCATACAACTCAGCGGTACGCTCAGCACCAATCGCGGGCTCAAATACGCGTTCCGTACTGCGCTGCCCTTCAATTTGCTCGCGGCTGTCCCAATAGCCAACAGCGAGGCCCGCCAAATAAGCGGCGCCAAGCGCAGTCGCTTCACTTATCGCCGGCCGTTCTACCGGTACCTGCAGCAGATCGCTTTGAATTTGCATCAGCAAATCATTGCGGATCGCGCCGCCGTCGACGCATAGCGATTTCAGCTGCATACCAGAGGATTGCTCCATCGCCTCCAGCACATCCTTCACCTGGTAAGCGATGGATTCCAGCGTAGCGCGGACAAAATGCTCGCGTTTCGTTCCCCGCGTCATACCGAATGCCGCACCGCGCACGTCACTGTCCCAGTACGGCGTGCCAAGTCCGACAAACGCCGGCACAACATAGACGCCCTCGCTCGATTCCACCGATGCCGCAAGGCGCTCGCTTTCCTCCGACGTCTCGATCATTTCCAGCCCTTCACGCAGCCATTGAATTGCCGAGCCAGCGACAAACACACTGCCCTCCAGCGCATAATCTACCTTGCCGTCGATGCCCCAAGCTATCGTCGTCAACAGCCCATGCTCCGATTGAATCGGTTCCGGGCCTGTATTCATGAGCATAAAACAGCCTGTACCGTACGTGTTTTTCGCTTCTCCTTTGTCATAACAGGCATGTCCGAACAGAGCTGATTGTTGGTCACCCGCCGCTCCTGCAATAGCAATTTCACCGCCGAACAGCGCTGCATCCGTTCTTCCGTATACCTCAGATGAAGAACGGACTTCCGGCAGTATCGATTCCGGAATGTCCAGCAGCTCCAGCAGCTCCTTGTCCCAGCCGAGCTCATAAATATTGTAGAGCAGCGTACGCGAAGCGTTGGAATAATCGGTCGCATGCACCGCTCCACCTGTCAGCTTCCAGATCAGCCAGCTGTCGACGGTTCCGAACAGCAGCTGCCCTGCTTCTGCCTGCTCGCGTGCCCCTTCTACTTCGTCAAGCAGCCATTTTACCTTCGTCCCGGAAAAATAAGGGTCGATCAGCAGCCCGGTTTTCTCCCTGATCAACTGATCATGCCCTGCGCTTTTCAACGTTTCACATAACTCGGCGGTTTGGCGCGACTGCCAGACGACGGCGGAATGAATCGGCTTGCCCGTCTCCCGGTTCCAGACGATCGTCGTCTCGCGCTGATTCGTAATGCCGATGGCGGCAATCCGGTCCGCAGTCAGTCCTTCCTTCGCCAACACCTCGCGAATGACCGTAAGCGACGTTTCCCACAGCTGCTCCGCATCCTGCTCCACCCAGCCGGGCTGCGGAAACAAACAGGTGACGGGCTGCTGAGCAACCGCAAATGGTTCGCCCGCATGGTTGAACAATATCGCCCGCGTACTGGTCGTCCCCTGATCCAAGGCTAAAATAAACTTCTCCTGCTGCTCCATGCCGTCATCCCCCCTCTTCACATCAGAAATGTCTAACCAATCCAAATCTAAATCCAGAACTAATGCAATTGCCATTGCCGTTGCCGTTGCCAAGCCTACCTTAAGTCAAAACCGCAGGCATCCAGCACAAGCGGCACACAATCATAAAGCAATCAGCCCTCTTGCCCTGGCGCATAGCGTTTCCAAAGCTCCCGTCTAGAGGTCGTTACCGCCTCCGCACCTGCCGCTATCGCGGCCTCGACATCATCAGCGGTCCGGATGAGGCCGCCGGCCAAAACCGGCGTCCCCGTCTTTTCCTTCACCTCTCTAATCATGTGCGGCATAACGCCGGGCAGCACCTCGATGAAATCCGGCTGCGCCCGTTCAATGACGGCATAGCTCTTTTCCAGCGCGTTCGTATCCAGCAGAAAAAGCCGCTGAATCGCAATCAAGCCATTCTGCTTCGTCTTTTGAATGACGCCGGCTCTTGTTGATATAATGCCTGCCGGGGCAATTTGCTGGCATAAAAACTGCGCCGCATGCTCGTCATTTTTCAGCCCTTCGATCAAATCCGCATGAATCAATATTCGCTTGCCATGCCTCGACGCTTCATCCACAATGCTTTTCAACTGTCCGATCTGGCTGTCGAGCAGCACCAAATAGGTATAGGACGAAGCGATTAGCGCTTCGAAATCTTTCCACCCTCGTATTGAAGGCATGATCGGCTGCCCGAAAAAAGACACCTGCCATCGCTCCCCGCCATCCATGACTTCATCCATTTCAATACTTCTATTTTAACCATCATTATGGACGGGATCATAGCCTTTTGCTAAAAAAACACATGTGAGCCTGCCGTTAATACCGCTCCGACACCAGCTTCGCTTGCATAAACAGCTGCAAATAATCCCGGCTGCCCGCTTTGGAGTCGGTACCCGACATATTGAAGCCGCCAAACGGATGGGCCCCCACCAAAGCGCCGGTGCATTTGCGGTTGAAATAGAGATTGCCTGCAAAAAACTCACGCCGGGCCAGCTCCAGATGCGACCGGTTATTCGAGATGACTGCGCCCGTCAGCCCGTAGTCGGTCGCATTAGCAAGCGCAATTGCCTCTTCAAACGAGCCCGCCTTCGTAAAAGCAACGACTGGCCCAAATATTTCCTCCTGCGAAATCCGGGCGGAGCTGTCGACATCGACGAATATCGTCGGCTCGATAAAATAGCCCTCAGCGCTCCCGGTACCTCCTCCTGCTATGAGGCGGCCTTCTGTTTTGCCGATTTGGATGTATTCCTGTATTCTTGCATATGCCTTCTCGTCAATAACTGGGCCTAACACCGCAGTTGCCAAAGCCGGATCATCCATGACGAGCTGCCGAGTACGCTCAACTACCTTTTGCAGTACCGTATCATAGACCGCTTCATGAACGATAGCCCGCGAACAGGCGGAGCACTTTTGCCCGGAAAATCCGAAAGCAGCAGCCGTAATCGATTCGGCAGCCAGCTCCAGATCGGCGTCGCTATCGACGACAATGGCATCCTTTCCGCCCATTTCGGCGATAACGCGCTTGATCCATTTTTGCCCGGGCTGTGTCACGGCCGCTCTTTCATTGATACGCAGCCCTACTTCCCTGGAGCCGGTAAAGCTGACGTATCGGGTCAGCGGGTGATCAACCAGCACATCCCCGATCTCGCTTCCCGGCCCCGGCAAATAATTGACGACGCCGGGCGGCAAGCCTGCCTCCTCCAGCAGCTCGACCAGCTTGGCTGCTATGACTGGCGTCGGGCTGGCCGGCTTTAATACGACCGTGTTGCCTGCAACAATTGCAGCTGTGGTCATGCCTGTCGTGATGGCAAGAGGAAAGTTCCATGGCGGAATGACGACGCCGACGCCCAGCGGAATATAGCTGAGCTCGTTCTCCTCGTCTCTCAGTGCCGTCAATGGCTGCGGCAAGGCGAGACGCTGCATTTCCCGCGCGTAAAACTCCATAAAATCAATCGCTTCCGCCGTATCGGCATCTGCCTCGGTTCGCGTTTTGCCCGCTTCCAGCGTCATCCACGCCGAGAACTCATGCTTACGCCGCCGCATGATTGCCGCAGCCCGGTACAGGTATCGGGCGCGTTCCTCCGGTGCTACATACCGCCAGCTTTCAAAAGCCGCCGCCGCGGCTTGAATCGCTTTTTCCGCTAGGCCAACATCCGCTTGGGAGACGATGCCGACGGTTTCTTTTATACGTGCCGGGTTGATTGAGCCTTCCTTCCTGTCCGTCTCGATTCGTTCGCCGCCGATCACAAGCGGATAATGCCGGCCAAGCTTCGACCGGACTTCTTGCAGCGCGGCATCGTAGTCACGATTGTTGCCAGCGTCGTTAAATGGTGTAAACGGTTCATTCTGAAACGGAATTCGCATAATAGGAACAGCCTCCTTCGGAATAACATAGTGATGAGCAGCTGTTAATTAAGGACTGGGGAGAGGATGGTGGACGGCACGGAGCTATATCGGAAAGTAATGCTCACGATTTCCGGCAGCAAGCCGGTCAAACGACTTTCGTTAAAGTACGGACGAAGGCTGGCGAGAAAATTTATTGCCGGCGAGCATCTGGAGGATGCGCTGCAGCAGATCGAGATTTTGAATAGCCGCGGCATTATGGTTACGCTGGATCATCTTGGCGAGGGCATTACGCATTTGGATGAGGCAGAGGGCTACCGGGATGAATACGTTAGGCTCGTTGACGGGATCGCAGAACGCAAGGTCAATGCCAATGTATCGCTCAAACCGACGCAAATGGGAATGGCGATTGATGGCGAGGCGTGTTACCGCAACATCAGTGCGGTCGTGCGGCAGGCTGCCGGGCACCGGATTTTCGTCCGTATCGATATGGAGGACTCCCCTTTCACGCAGCGCACGATCGATCTCGTCACCCGTCTGCACAGCGATGGATTAACGAACGTCGGCACGGTCGTTCAAGCCTACCTGTTCCGGACGATGGACGATGTCCGCACGCTCGCCAAGGCTGGCGTCAAGCTCCGGCTCGTAAAAGGGGCTTACAAGGAGCCCGCCTCCATTGCCTACCAACGTAAGAGCGACGTTGTATCCAGCTTCAAGCGAATCATCCGGTTTCATCTCGATCAGGGCATTTATACCGCGATTGCGACACATGACGATACCATCATCAATTGGGTAAAAGAATACGCCCGCCGCAACCGGCTGCCGAAAACCGCCTTTGAATTTCAGATGCTCTACGGGTTGCGGTCGAACGAGCAAGCATCGCTTGCCAAACAAGGCTACCGGATACGCTGCTACATGCCGTACGGAAGCATGTGGTATCCCTATTACACGCGCAGGCTTGCAGAGAAGCCGGCGAACTTGATGCTGGTTCTAAAAAATATGTTCCACTAAGCCAAAATAGGCCATGAATCGGTTCCGCTACATTGCGGGCAACCGTTTCATGGCCTTATTAGGTTCCTATCTTTAATCATCAACCGCCGATAATCGTCAGTTCCTTCGGATAACTCGTGAGCACATCGGCCGTACCGTCAGCGCGGATATAGACATCGTCTTCAATCCGGACACCGCCGACTATAGGATCATAGACGCCTGGCTCTACCGTAAACAGCAATCCCGGCTCGATAATCGTATGGTTTTGCCCCGAGACGGAAGGCTGCTCATGTACATCCATCCCGAAGCCATGTCCAACCCGGTGGGTAAAAAGCGGGCCAAAGCCGCGCTGCGTAATCGCATCCCGCGCCGCCTGATCGACCGCTGACAATGGGACGCCGGCACGCGCCGCTGCTATTCCTGCTTTGTTAGCTGTCAACACTGCATCATAGATATCGCGCTGTGCCGGCGATGGCTCGCCAATGACAAAGGTCCGCGTAATGTCTGAGCAATAGCCGTTCGCCTGCACGCCGATATCAATCAGCAGAAAATGGCCATTTTCCAGCTTATAGGGTCCCGGCACGCCATGGGGCAGCGCCGATCTCGCGCCTGTGAGCACGATCGATTCGAAGGCTGGCCGGTCAGCTCCAAGCTTGCGCATCTGATATTCAAGCTCGGCCGTCAGCTCGATTTCCGTTACGCCCACGGCAGCTCTGCTGACCGTATGTGCCACTACCTGCTCCACCATGTGAACGGCGGTCCGCACCTTGGCGATTTCTTCCTCGCTTTTTTTCATGCGCAGCGACAGGATAAATGCCTCCAGATCAACGAAGCTTCCTTGAGGAAAAGCAGATTGGAGCCGTTCGGCTTTTGCAACCGACACCGCTTCCTTCTCGATGCCGATGGAGCGCTCGCTGCCCGTGGTGTACTTTTTCAACACTTCATAGGCATTGTCCGTATCGGAGATCGGCACCGCCACGCGGGAATCGGCATGCTTTTCCGCTTCCGGCAGGTCAAGCAGCGGCATATAAAGCTTCTCCTCGCCCGTAGCCGCGTCTAAAGTAAACGCTAAGAAACGTTCATGAGGATTGCAATGGAAGCCGGTAAAATAATAAACGTTCGTAGGCGATGTTATCATCGCCAGATCGATTGCATTTTGCTGCATATAAGCAAGCAAGCTTTGTTTTCGGGACTGCCAGACAGATTGTCCAGTCATTGTGGTTCCCCCTTTATTTTTTTCATCATGGTTTTGTGTGGTTGGTTAGTTTGTTGGGCAATGCGCAGCTTGCAGGGCACAGCGCGGTATTGCATTGCGGTTGCCTGCCGCAAACGCTTCGTCGCAGGACGGCTTTCTTCATTGTAGCATAACCGTTTGCCCGTTTCCTCGCGCCGCTCCTATTATATTCGCCCTGCCGGCAAGGTATAATGGAGGTATGAATTGTTAACGAGAGGATGATCTTCATGTTGAGTTTTGAGCAAAAACTGTCCAATTACGCCGAGCTGATCGTTCGTATCGGAGCCAACGTCCAGCAGGGGCAATCCGTTATGGTGAATGCATCAGTGGAGGCGATCGAGCTTACGCGGCTCGTCGTCAAGAAAGCCTATGAAGTCGGCGCTTATCAGGTAAAAGTAAGCTGGCATGACGATGCCGTCTCGCGCATCAAATACGATATGGCACCAGAAGCGTCACTGCTGGAGGAGCCGAAATGGTCGGCCGGCGAAAAGCTGGAGATGGCCGAGCAAGGCGCGGCATCGATTACGATCAGCACCGCTGATCCTGACCTGCTTCGCGGCGTGCCGATTGAACGCGTCAACAGCGCCGACCGGGTGCTCCGTACAGCGAATGAGAAATACCGCCAATACGCGCAAGCATTCAAATTCAGCTGGTCGCTGGCCACAGCGCCTTCCGCTGCTTGGGCAGCAAAAGTATTTCCGGACGTTCCCGAAGAGGAACAAATCGACAGACTTTGGGATGCGATTTTCAGCATGGTGCGGGCCGACCAGCCCGATCCGATCGCCGCTTGGGAAGCTCATATCCGTGTGCTGAAGGAGAAAGCCGCTTACTTGAACGAAAAGAGCTATAAAGAGCTTCACTATACCGGCCCTGGCACGGATCTGACGATTGCTTTGCCGGAGGGCCATGTATGGCTGGGCGGCAGCAAAAGCAATGAGCAAGGCACCCTATTCGTGCCTAACCTGCCGACGGAGGAAGTCTACACTGCCCCGCTCCGCACGGGCGTTAACGGTACCGTCTCCAGCACGAAGCCGCTGAGCTACAACGGCAACGTTATCGACCGCTTTTCGTTCACGTTCGAGAACGGACGTGTCGTAAGCGTATCTGCCGAGCAGGGCGAGGAAGCGCTCAAAGGGCTGATCGAGACCGACGAGGGCTCGCATTACTTGGGCGAGGTGGCGCTCGTTCCGCATCATTCCCCGATCTCGGACTCGAATATTTTGTTCTATAAAACGCTGTTCGACGAAAATGCCTCCTGCCATCTGGCTGTCGGCAGCGCTTATGCCTCCTGCGTGGAGGGCGGCGCCAAGCTGTCGCAGGAAGAGCTGGCTGCGAAAGGACTGAACCGCAGCATGGCGCATACGGATTTCATGGTCGGTTCGGGCGAGCTGAACATTCACGGCATCACCGCGGATGGCCAGCGCGAGGCCGTGCTGTTGAACGGCAATTGGGCGTTTTAGCGGAGGAGCTCAGGCTGACTGACTGAGGGAATCGGTTAATCTGGGAACAACAGTACCTGCGGTAAAACCGGTTCGCTGCGCGTTTCGGCTCAGGCTGCCATTCTTGATTCCATCTCCTGTTGCTTCGCATCTTCAGATGAATAGAATCATCGAAAAGTCATCCTGAGCTCGAAACACTCCGCTTCCCTACTGCCCACAACCTCAACCAGTTCAGAACAAAACAGGCTTTGCCGTCTTAGCGGCAAAGCCTGTTTTGTATTTACAATTCTCTTTTCGCCTGAAAAAAATGGTTCTCGCGCGTTTGCTCCAGGTAATTGTGCTTTTAGTGAAGTAGGTTCATTGTTTAGTTATATCGGAGCTCGGTGCGCCTCTTTAACGAAGCAAGTTCGTTATTTAGTTGTATCCAGGTTCGTTGGAACCCGGTACGCCACTTTAGCGAAGCAGGTTCGTTATTTTGCGCAACTAGGTTCGTTGTACGCCCAACGCATTAGTTACTATTTTGCTGCAGCGAAGCCAATTTCGCTATCCATGAACCTAGGTTCATGAATTGCGAAATTCAGTTCGCTGTAGGCGACTACCCGCCAGTTTAACCGCTCATTAACGAATTTGGCTTCGTTATATTGCGAAGCAGGTTCGCTAATCTGTGCATCAGGGTTCGTTGTTGCAACGTTTTAGTATTGGAGCTCGTCATGTCATTTTAACGAAGCAAGTTCGCTATTTAGTTGTATCGAGATTCGTTGGAACCCGGTACGCCACTTTAGCGAAGCAGCTTCGTTATTTTGCGCAACGAGGTTCGCTGTACGCCCAACGCATTAGTTACTATTTTGCTGCAACGAAGCCAATTTCGCTATCCATGAACCTAGGTTCATGAATTGCGAAATTTAGTTCGCTGTAGGCGAATCCCCGCCCTATTGACGGCTCATTAGCGAATTTGGGTTCGTTAGATTGCGAAGCAGGTTCGTTGTTTAGTTATATCGAGGTTCGGTGCGCCATTTTAACGAAACAAGTTCATTATTTAGTTATATCAGAGCTCGGTGCACCACCTCAACGAAGCAAGTTCGTTATTTAGCTGTATCCAGGTTCGTTGGAGCACGGTACGCCACTTTAGCGAAGCAGGTTCGTTATTTTGCGCAACGAGGTTCGTTGTACGCCCAACGCATTAGTTACTATTTTGCTGCAGCGAAGCCAATTTCGCTATCCATGAACCTAGGTTCATGAATTGCGAAATTTAGTTCGCTGTAGGCGAATCCCCGCCAGTTTGCCGCTCATTAGCGAATTTGGCTTCGTTAAATAGCGAAGCAGGTTCGTTGTTTAGCTGTATCGAGGTTCGTTGCGCCATTTTAACGAAGCAAGTTCATTATTTAGCTGTATCGAAGCTCGGTGCACCAATTTCATTAAAATCAGGTTCGTTGTTTATTACAACGAGGTTCTCTGCGCTATTTCATCGAGGGGAGCCCATTCCGACAACTAGGCATCTGCATATGATGGGTTCGAATCTATATTCCAAGGAGTGGATCATTTGTATCACGCAAATTATTACAATCAGTACGGCAAAACCGAACCGTTCAGTCCCAGCCAAGTACAAACCATCTCTTCCATTGACCCTTACGTAGTCGAGGCTTTATGTCGCCTAATTGGCCGTTGCGTACTGCTGGAAACAACACGAGGCGGTATCGAAGGCAGCATTATTGACGTAAAACCAGATCATGTGCTCCTCCAATTACACAGCCGTCAGGCATGCGTACGAATTGCAGAAATCGTATGGACGATGCCGCTATAAGCTTTAATGAAAGATAACCTAAAGATTGCACGATACGGCATGACACCCTGAGCAATCAATTAACAACTTTAAATACATTCCTTTTTCAGCAGCTCCTGAGCTCGTAAATCAATTTTATGCGAAAAAAAAGCTCGTTTGCACTTAATCCCAGACGCAACTAAAACACCCCAAGAGTCGGCCAGCGGCTGCTTGGGGTGCACCTTTCCACTTTCCAACTTTCCAACTAGCCAACTAGCCGCCAAACAGTCTCATCAATAAAATGCCCGCAAAAGCTGTGGCGATACCAATCGTCTCCAGCTTGGTGAACTTTTCTTTTACCACAAATCGGGTATACAGCAATACGATGAGCACGTTGAGCGCGGTTACGGCCGACACTAGTCCAGCCTTGCCGTGATCAAAAGCGGTAATGATAAGCATCATACCAACTGCATTTGTAATGCCGATGCCCAGTCCCGTTGAAAAGGTCCGTTTGCCGCCCCAACCTGCACGCGACAACGCAGCGGCCTCTTCTCCAGCAGAAGATACTGCAGCAGAAGCTATTCTGGCTTTTGCTCCGCCATTTCCCCTTATAGTCCCAGCTTCATTGGCTGCACCAATCTCAACTGCTTTCTCCGCAGCCAGCCTCTCTCCACGCAAATCCTTTAACCACCATAAGCCAAAGCATAAGCTGCCCATGGCGAACATGCAGACGAGTGTCGGGAACATTTGCGCTTCCATCATCGTTGACCATTTACCCGATAGGTCATTGCCGGCAAAAAGCAGCATCGCCAGCAGTCCCCACTGTGCTCCCTGCAAATTCGACCAGGACAAATCGTTTGAGTAACGGACAAGCAATATGCCGGTGATAATGACGGCGAACGCGAGAAATTGCATGCCGTTCAGCTTCTCTTCCCATAGTATGTATGCCACTATAGCGACAACAACCGAAGGCAATGCGGTCAAAATCGCAACTAGCGACGCTTTGCCAACCGCAAAGCCTTTGAACATGCTGGCATTAGCGCCAAACGAGAACAGTCCCATCTGCAAGCCGATCAGAGCGGACGTCGTCCACTGCTGCTCAGTTACTACTGCGCACACCAGCGTAATTAGCGCCCCTGAGAAAAATGTCCCGCATAACAGCGCATTGCGGCTAAGCGGTTTTTGACTCGTCCAATGATATAAAATGCCCCGCAGCCCAAAGCTGCAAGCAGCAAGAATTGAAAATAAAAGCCAGACCATCTAAAGCTCTCTCCCGTCTTTACCATCATGATAGATACGAACTCTGCAACTTCACCTATCATGACACCTAGCCCCATGGTTGTAAATGATCTCTTTTGTGGATAAGATACTCACTAATTTTGTGGATAACTTCCAAAGATCCACACTATACTTTAAAAACATCATGTTGATAGTGTGCACAAGTTTGTGGATATCCTTATTTTCTTTTTACCGAATCATCCTTCCAGAAACAGTCTCAATACTTATAAAAAAAGAGCATAGAGAGCAAGGCAGCTCTGCCTTCACTCTCCATGCCCTGCTGCTGTCTATTTAAGCGGCAGCCAGTTCACAACATCCTGGATTTTTTTGTCCCAGTAGTTCCAATCATGCGTCGCTCCCGGCTCTTCGCTGTAAGTCAATTGCAAATCCGTTCGCAGACAAGCTTCCCGGAAGTTGAGGTTGTCCTGATAAAGAAAATCTTCCGTACCGCAGCATTGATACAGCAGCGGCTTCGGCCCCGTTTGTTTATCGGCCTGCTCTGCCATCCATAGCAAATCATCAATCGTTCCTTTAATCGGTCTCTCCCCAAAAGCTTTCCTAATCGGAACATACAGCCCTTCGCCCGGTTTCAGCTTCTCCCGGTGTCCGTGCATATCGAGCGCACCAGACAAGCTTCCCGCCGCTGCGAACCGCTCGGGATAATTCAACGCCCATTTAAAAGCACCATACCCGCCCATGGACAAGCCGGCCACAAAGTTTTGCTCCCGTTCCGCCGACAACGGGAAGAATGAGCGAGCTACAACAGGCAGCTCTTCGGTCAAAAATGTCCAATACCGGTCTCCCTGCTCCATCTCGGTATAGAAGCTCTTATGCAAGTTCGGCATGACGACAGCAAGCCCTAGCGATGCTACATATCTTTCAATCGATGTCCGGCGCAGCCAGATCGTATGATCGTCAGATAATCCGTGAAGCAAATATAGAACCGGATGCTTATCCGCCCCCCCTGCTCCCTCCATGCCGATCTGCGATACCGTTTTTTGCGGCAAAATGACCGTCATCGACGTATTCATGCCTAACGTTTCCGAGAAATAATCACATTGAACCAGTGCCATTGCTTTTTCCTCCTATAATGAACGCTATGTATAAACAAATTGTATAAGAATCCGCAAAGTCCTTCAATGCTGTTCTTTGGCCGGTTTTCACTCCAACATTCACCAAATTTATAAATAGATTATTAAATTCATCTGCACTTGAAACTATTTGAGGGTTATAATCGTAAATAGAGCTATTCGGTACCGACGATAAATACTCAATCCAAACATAATTAGGAGGCCTGTACAAATGTCTATTTTCAAACGCCTGCGTGACCTGACCCTATCCAACGTGTATGCCCTGATCGAGAAGGCTGAGGATCCGATTAAACTGACTGACCAGTATATTCGCGATATGACCGAAGACTTGGCAGATGCTGAAAAAGCGGTAGCTGCTCAAATCGCCCTTGAGAAAAAATTCAAGCAATTGTACGAGGAGCAAGCTCAACTCGTTGAAAAACGCGGTGAGCAAGCGCATGTCGCTGCTCAAGCCCAAAACATTGATCTTGCCCGCCGTGCGCTGGAAGAGAAAAAATCGGCTGAAGCGAAAGCGGCCGAGTACAAAACGAGCTATGACAGCAACAAAGCAATGGCCGACAATCTTCGCGGCAAGCTTGATGAAATGCGTAAACAGCTCACCGACATGAAAAACAAACGCGAGACAATTGCTGCTCGCTTCAACGCTGCAAAAGCGCAAGAACAAATCAACAAGTCGATCGCCGGCTTCGGTACGGACTCTGCAAGTGCAGGTCTGAAGCGCATGGAAGAAAAAATGCTGGAGATGGAAGCTCGCGCAGAAGCAAGCAACGAGCTGACGGTAAACAAAGGCAAATCGCTTGACGATGAATTCGCAGCTCTGGGTAAAGACAAAGCGGTTGAGGATGAGCTTGCCGCCCTTCTGAAGCAATACGAGAAGAAGGAATAGTGAGCAACGGCGCAGCTTAAAGCGCCCTGTCCGCCGGGGTTTGGGATCGGTATACCCGATCGCAAAACCGGCGGATTTTGCAATTATTTTACCGATATCGGGGGAACGATGGCATGACTTGGACGGATTTGCTGCAAATTCCGGTGTGGACCGCAGCTGGTGCGATATTGTTGTTCGTATTGATGTATTTGGACTCTTTGACGACAAAATATCATGATTTTCAAGAAATGAAAGACGGCAATATCGCAGTAACGACGCGTTTTGTCATGAAGCTTGGCGCGCAAGCGTATATTTTGGCCCAATCGATCGGGCAAGCGACTTATATGTGGGAAGCTCTTGTAATTTCGGTTGCTTCTTTCATTACGCTGCTCGTGCTGGAATGGCTGTTTCGCCGGATTTTCGCGGCAACTGCGGGCATTCAATTGGAGCAAGGCATTCACGATGGAAAGATCGGCTATGCACTTCTTGCCGGATCGCTTCATATTGCCGGAGCGCTAATTATTGGATCGGTATAATAACGACTGTGAGCAGAAAGAGGGAACATAACGATGAGCCTTTTCAAACGAATTAAAAATATTTGGGCGAAGCCGGCTCCCGTCCAAGCGGAGAAGAGCATTTTAAGCTTAACCGCAGGCGATGTTTGCGAGGTTTCTCTCGTAACGTATCAAGTGACGGGCCGCACCCAAAATCGCAGCCGCAACGCGGTCGTGCTGACCCTTCAGGACGGTACGGACATTCGCTACTTGTGCATTGAAGAACGGGAGCGCACGGTGTTTGCGTTGTACGAGCAAATTGACGGGCGACTCGATGAAATCGATGAGGTCCCAACTACGCTTGAGCTCGACGACCGCGCCTACCATATGGAGGAGCATTTTTCGGGCATGATTATGGCAAGCGGCAAAACGCCGTTTATGCAAGGCGGCGAGCAGCATGTCTGGCAGTACCAGTCCGACGATACGAGACTGCTGCGCGTAGAGTGGCAGGACGGCCGATTCATGCTCTACACTGGTGAGTCTGTGCTGCCGGCAGACGTTCACGTTCTGAGAGGCGTATAGACAGCTGCATGATGAGCTGACTTATGCGTAGAGGAGGACACAGCATGGAGAAGAAGTGGTGGCTGCAAGGCATAAAAATCTTACTGTTGCTTAGCTTTGTCGTCCCGATGCTCGCCGCCTGTGCGATTTCGGATACGGTGAAGGAGCAATACCCGCTTGAATCGGTCAACGGCTCCGGCAGCTCAACCTCGTACGTGTACCGGGCGGAAAATCAGACGGTGCCGGAAGTAGCAACGCAGCTGATCGAGAAGAAAAAGCCGCAGGAAAAGTCCGAAGAAAGCACAGATCGAATGTTCCTCGTCTATTCCGACGAGATCATCCATATTCAAAAAGCGCCTGACGCTCCAGAGGATACACTCATTGAGGTCGACTCCAAGGAATACGTCCGGCAAAACTATAACATGAGCTTCTTGGAGGGCTACCTGCTGGCCAGCCTGATTGGCGACCTGTTCGATAACGGACGGTACGGCAACGGCGGCTACAGAGGCTACTCCTCGAAGGACGTCTACAAGCCGCAGGGCACCTACCGAAAGCCTAGCGACCAGGACGTGAAAAAGGCGCCGCCGATGACGGTTGACCGGACGGGCACTATTTTCAAACGTTCCAAAAACGCCGATTCCACAGTTATGGGCGGCAAAAAAGGCAGCTCCGGCTCGTCCGGCGGCTCCAAAGGTACGATCATTACGGGCGATAAGAAAAGCAGCTCGAGCAAATCGGGCTCCGTCTTCACAAAGCCCAAGAAAACGTACCCGAAAATCCGATCAGGCTCCGGCCGGATCAGCCGAAGGCGATGATGTTAGAACCAAGCAGCCCCGATGCAGGCCGAAGCGCCCTGCATCGGGGCTGCTTTTTTGTTGTATCCCCGTTCCTATACCGGGCTCTGATCCCGGTCATGGACCCATAATCGGCTCTCCCTGCTGCTCAAACGAACCGGATTCGCTGTTGGTGAACCTACGTTCACGGATAGCGAAATCTGCTTCGCTACAGCTCAAAGCCGGAGTTCGTTCGCTTCCTCCAGCGAAATTGTCTTCGCTATTTTGCGAAGGTGCTTCGCTCGGTCTCTTGCTCCGACTACCGTTGCTCCAACGAACCGGATTCGCTATTTAACGAACCTAGCTTCGCTGCGGATAGCCTTTAACTAACCTAAACTGAAAATAGCGAAGCAAGCTTCGCTGTTCGTGAACCTGCGTTCACGGATAGCGAAATTTGCTTCGCTACAGCTCAAAGTTGGAGTTCGTTTGCTACCTACAGCGAAATTGTCTTCGCTATTTTGCGAAGGTGCTTCGCTGTTGCTTAAAGCGACCCTCGCCCCCCAACTTATTCTGTATCCGTACCGTCCTGACTCCTACCTCGGCTCCAGTTGCTGTTCCAACGAACCGGATTCGCTATTTAACGAACCTAACTTCGCTGCACGTAGCCTTTAACTAACCTAAACTGAAAATAGCGAAGCAAGCTTCGCTGTTGGTGAACCTACGTTCACGAATTGCGAAGCTTGCTTCGCTGTTGGTGAACCTACGTTCACGAATTGCGAAGCTTGCTTCGCTGGAGCTCAAAGCCGGAGTTCGTTCGCTACCTCTAACGAAATTGTCTTCGCTATTTTGCGAAGGTGCTTCGGTGTTGCCTAAAGTTAGCTCTCAAGCCGCCCTTTCACGAAATTGCCTTCGCTATTTAGCGAAGACGCTTCGCTGTTGCTTAAAGCTGGCGACCTACTAGCTAATCGTTCGTTGCTTCTCGCATCACTCTCGCTTTACTCCACCCTCCCCATCACACACCAACGAATACCCGCTAACCATTCGCCCCCTGCCAAACACCCAAGCAAATTGTGACAGACATGCATATCATATCGTGTACTCAATACGTGAGGAGGTGCATTTCAAAATGTCCGGTTACGTAGGTGGTGCTTTTTCGAACACGGGAGTTATTCTGGTTCTCTTCATTCTATTGGTGATTATCGCTTGCAGCTGCGGTTTCGGCGGCTGGAACAAAGGTTGCTAAGCTAATCCCTTTCTTAGCCCTAATAATCGCGCTAATTGACACAGTAAACAGGCCATTAATGCTCACCAAACCTATAGAGCTGCGCTTACCATCGTTCGACGATTCCGAATCACAAAAGACCCCGAAACGGGTCTTTTGTTTATTCTAACGTTTCAAATTAGTTGACTTTTCTGTCTTTTTTCATTATGATAGCTGACATTAATAACGAATGTCGACGAACGGGACAGTAGTCTGCTCCTGTCATAACAAGCGAGCCGGGATGGTGGGAGCCGGTTATGACCGAATGGATGAAGCGGACCCGGGAGATGGCTTGCCGAATACGAGCGCAGCATTAAGTTGCAGCGTCATCGTCGTAGGTTGGCCCGGTTCAGTACCGTTACAACGGCGAGATGTCCCTATGATGCCATGCATCATTCGGGCAATAAGAGTGGTACCGCGGGAATTTAACCCTGTCTCTTCCGAGACGGGGTTTTTATGCGTTCATTTTACCGTACAGGAGGTCGATCACATTGTTGAAAAAACGTATTGCACAGAAACTGGCATCCCATCTGCCGCTCAGCGGAGAGGAAATCTTCCAAGCTCTTGAAGTTCCGGCCCATGAGAATCATGGCGACCTGGCTCTTCCTTGTTTTATTTTGTCTCGGATGCTGAAGCAAAACCCGCAGCAAATCGCCGGCGAATGGGCGCCCAAGCTGACGAGCGATTACTGGGAGGTCGAGGCAGCCGGCCCTTATTTGAATTTCAAGCTCAATCGTCCGCTTGTGATGGAGCAGTACATGTCAAGCAACCGGGACGGAGCCGGATTTACGGCAGCACCTAATATCGGGCAAGGCAAACGCGTCATTATCGATATGTCCTCCCCCAACATTGCGAAGCCTTTTGGCATCGGACATTTGCGGTCGACGATGATCGGCAACGCCTTATACCATATTTTAAGAAAAATCGGGTATGATACGGTCAACGTTAATCATTTGGGCGATTGGGGCACACAATTCGGCAAACAAATTGTCGCTTATTTAGAATGGGGCGATGATGCGGCAATTGCTGCTGATCCGATCAAAGCGTATTTGTCGCTGTATGTGAAATTCCATCAGGAAGTCGAAAATCGGCCCGAACTGGAGCTGCAGGCGCGGGAATGGTTCGCCAAGCTGGAAGCCGGCGACGAGACCGCGCTGAATTACTGGAATAAGTTCATCACCGACAGCAAAACGGAATTTCAGCGGCTGTACGACAGGCTTGGCGTACGCTTCGACCATGTGCTTGGTGAAAGCTTTTACAATGATAAAATGGAAGCCGTCGCAGAAGAACTAGAACAGCTGGGATTGCTGGAGGAAAGCGACGGAGCGATGGTTGTTCGGCTGGACGATGAAGGCTTGCCGCCTTGCATCATCCGCAAATCGGACGGTTCTTCGATTTATGCGACCCGGGATTTGACTACTGCGCTATACCGTCACGATGTGATGGGCGGCGATAAACTGCTGTATGTCGTGGGTTCCGAGCAAACGCTGCATTTCCGCCAAATCGCTTTGGTGCTGGAGCGGATGGGCAAGCCTTGGTCTAAGCAGCTGCAGCATGTGCCGTTTGGCTTAATGCGGATGAACGGACAAAAAATGTCCACGCGCAAAGGGAAAGTCGTATTTCTGGAAGAAGTGCTCGACGAGGCGGTACAGCATGCGCTGCTCAAAATCGAAGAGAAAAATCCTGATTTGGCTGATAAGCACGAGGTGGCGGAAGCCATCGGCATCGGGGCAGTCGTGTTCGGCGACCTGCTTCATTCCCGTATACTGAACGTCGACTTTAATTTGGCGGACACAGTCAATTTCGAAGGCGAAACCGGGCCTTATGTCCAATACGCCTATGCTAGAATCCAGCGGCTGCTCACCCGCGCCGAGCTAGAGTACGGACAACAGCAGGCGGACAGCACAACTTATTCGTTTCAGGAAGCAGCAGACGATTATAGCTGGCAGCTGTTCAAGCATCTTGTCGCTTATCCCGAGGCCCTCGCGCAAGCGGCCGAACGCAGTGAGCCTTCCGTACTCGCAAGATATTTGATTGAGTGTGCGCAGGCCTTTAACCGTTTTTACCGCCATCAGCGTATTTTTATAGAAAACAGCTCTGAAAGAACGGCTAAGCTTGAGCTCGTGAAGGCAACTGGAGCCTGCTTGGAGGAAGGGTTGCATCTGCTCGGTATTCGCACACCCGTTGAGATATAAATGGAAAACGGGAGGCCTCTTGAAGGCCTCCCGCTGCATACTGCAACACAAGTTTATTGAGCCGTATAACCGCCGTCAACAAGCAAGGTAGTCCCGGTAACAAAAGAGGCGTCGTCGCTCGCCAGAAACAATACCGCTTTGGCGATTTCCTCAGGCTTCCCGAGCCGGCCAATTGGATGAAGACTGATCAGATGCTGCTTAATTGCATCGTTCAAGCCTGCCAGCAGAGGCGTGTCGATATAGCCTGGACATACCGCATTAACGCGGATACCCTTGGGCGCATAATCGATGCCAAGCGTCTGCGTCAGCAGCTTCACGCCGCCCTTTGCCGCTGCATAAGCCGTCACAGAGCCTTTTCCCACATGGCTATGGATTGAGCCGCAATTGACGATAGCGCCGCCGGTGCCTTGTTTCAGCATCTGGTCAATCACATACTTATCGCTCAGAAAAACACCAGTCAGGTTAATATCTACCGTACGCTGCCAAGCCTCTAGGCTTAGCTCATGACCAGCCGCATCTTTAGCAATGCCCGCATTGGCGAACAAAATATCGATTCGACCGTATTTGCGGACCGTCTCCTCTACCATTCGCTGTACGTCTTCACTCTTTGTAACGTCAGTCTTTACGAATAGCGTATCATGTCCCGCACCGTTCAGCTCTTCCGACAACTGCTGCCCGTGGTCAGAAAAATCGGCAATGACCGCCTTCGCACCTTCCCTGACAAATAGTTTGACGGTTTCCGCACCGATGCCGCTTGCTCCGCCAGTCACAATGGCTATTTTATCCTTCAATCTCACGTTTGCTCCGCCTCCAGAACCTATAGTTACACCTGTCAGATTATGTCCAGACGATGTAAAAAATACTCGGAGAGGGAGCAAGTTACTCTATGTGTTGTAAGCCGCTTTCTCAAAAGTTATTGCCTTTCCATCAGCTGTCTCAGCTTAAACTCTGTGGAAGACTCTGGAGCAGGCGTATAAATACTGCAGCGCAAATCGGCGCTTCCTTGCACTTGCAGCGAAGTAAGGTGAAACAGCATTTTGCCCGCTTTCGCATGACGGAACTCGATCAGTACCTCCGGAGCCGACTTTACCTCGCTTTGCCTCCAGAGCCGTTCAAAGTCCGGATGCGCTGTCTTCATCTCCTCCAAAAACCGCTCATACCAATCGTCCTCCACATATTGCCCGTAATAGGCCCGGAAGATTGCAAGAAAGCCGCTCGTAAAATGCTCCCAGTTCACGGCGAGACGCTGCAGCTCCTTTCGGGTAAACAGCATCCGGATCATATTGCGCTGATCGGCCGGAATCCGTTCAAAGTCGAGAAAGACATGAGCCGCGGCCTCGTTCCAGCCGACAATATCATATCTGCGGTCGGTAATAATCGTGGGACAATTGCGCAGCTCCTGTAAAATCCGCTTCAGCGACGGGCTGATTTCGTGCTGTGCCTGCCCTTCCATTGGAGCCGTTTGTCCGCCCGTTTCCAGAGCAAGCGCAAATAAATACTTCCGTTCATCGACGCTGAGCTGCAAGGCGGTTGCCACGCAATCCAGTACGGAAGACGACACCCGGATATCCCGTCCCTGCTCAAGCCAGGTATACCAGGTGGTGCTTACTCCGGCCAACTGAGCAACTTCCTCCCGGCGCAGTCCAGGCGTTCTTCTGCGGGTTCCTGCCGCCAGTCCAACCGACTCTGGTGCGATTTTGGAGCGCTGCTGCTTCAGAAAAGCGGATAACGCCTGAAGTCTAGTTTGCTGATTCATTTGCTGATCCCACCCTTAGCATACTTTATCCTAGTAGTCATTATACTATTATAATCTACAACTTGTAATAGGATATCAAACATGACAAGATAGCATCTAAGAATTAGTAAGCTTGGATGAATTGAAGGAGGAATATAGATGGAAAGAGTCGTTATTACGGGTATGGGAGTGCTCTCCCCCCTCGGCAATACAGTAGATCGTTTCTGGGAAGGGCTGCAGCGCGGCGAATCGGGCATTACGAAGAT
Source organism: Paenibacillus radicis (ex Gao et al. 2016) (assembly GCF_014641555.1). GTDB lineage: Bacteria > Bacillota > Bacilli > Paenibacillales > Paenibacillaceae > Pristimantibacillus > Pristimantibacillus radicis. The sequence continues at coordinate 394,345 of NZ_BMHY01000002.1, read as the reverse complement.
CGATACGTTCGATGTGTCGCGGCATAAATCGCAAATTGCGGGTCTCGTGCGAGACTTCGATGCAGAAGCTGTGTTCGGCAAAAAAGAGGCGCGGAAAATGGACCGGTTCTGCCAACTAGCGCTGGCTGCCACTGAGCAGGCTTGGGAGGATTCCGGCTTGGGCGCTCCAGATTCGCCTCTGGACTTCGAGCGCTTGGGCGTTTATGTCGGTTCAGGTGTCGGGGGTATCCAGACGCTGCTTGATCAGTCCGACATCCTTCGAGGACGGGGACCGGAACGGGTAAGCCCAACGCTGGTGCCGCTGATGATCTCGAATATGGCGGCCGCCATGATCAGCATTAAATACGGCGCTACGGGTCCTACTCTCTCGCCGGTAACGGCATGCTCCATCGGCAATACGTCGATCGGTGAAGCGGCAAGACTCATTCGTCTTGGCGGCGCCGATGCGGTAATTGCGGGCGGTACGGAAGCCGCCGTTGTGGACATCTCGCTTGCCAGCTTTAGCAATGCAACGGCGCTTTCCACACGCAATGATGATCCCGCTCATGCCAGCCGTCCATTCGACGCAGGCCGGGATGGCTTCGTCATGGCGGAAGGCGCGGGCATTCTGATACTGGAATCTCTCTCTCACGCCCAAAAGCGAAATGCTCATATATACGCGGAAGTGATTGGATACGGCGCTAGCTCCGACGCCTACCACATGGTCGCCACCCACCCTGAAGGAATCGGCGCTTTCCAGGCTATGCGCGCTGCGCTTGCCGATGCAGGCATCCGTCCGGACGAAGTGAACGTCATTAGCGCTCATGCAACGAGCACTGTTGTCGGGGACAAATCCGAGACTGCGGCGATCAAAAAGCTGTTCGGCGAACAAGCTTACCAGATTCCCATCACCGCAAATAAATCGATGACGGGCCATCTTCTAGGCGCTTCCAGCGCCGTCGAGGCTGTTGCTCTAGTCAAGTCCATGCAGCATAATCTCATTCCGCCGACAATCAATCTGGAGGAAGCAGATCCTTACTGTGATTTGGACTATGTGCCAGGCGTAGCGCGTGAAGCCGAATTGACGATTGGACTGTCCAACTCGTTTGGCTTCGGCGGCCATAATGCCGTCATCGTTCTTAAAAAATTCACTTCATAACGGGACGGGTAATCTCAAGGCCAACTATCCGCCTAAGTACCTTGCGCTTGCACTTGCACTCGCATCTGTAACTTAACCTTTAGCTTCCCTATAATCCCTCTACAACGAATCGCCTTCGCTAATTAACGAAGGCGATTTCGCTGTAGAACGCTGCTTCAGCTGAGATTACTTATGCAGCGAACCTATTTTCGCTAACCGTGAACACAGGTTCTCCAAAAGCGAAAGCAGATTCGCTAATGCATATATCCCCCGCCTTCAAAGCCCAAACAGCGAATTTTGCTTCGTTAATTTGCGAAGCAGCTTCGCTCAGCACAAAAAAAGAAACGGCTTCGTCCATCAGGACGGAGCCGTTTCTACTGTTAAGCGTCTAAAGTGGCAATTAGCTTCTCATTGAAGCCGGGATCAGGTCTTGATCGTTGATTTGACGGTCAAACAAATCCGCGTTTTTCTCGAAGCATCCGCAGTAGTAGTCCTTGCGGCAAAGCGGGCAAGGTACGTTCAGCATGCGGGTAACGCCAGTCAATTTCCATTCGGGAGTGCTGCTGTAGAACAACCGCGCTCTGGAACCGTCGCCGAGCGTCATAATGTACTGGAACAAACCGGATTTCATGTCTTTGTCCGCCAAGGTTACATTCTTAATTTGCAGTTTCGAATTCAAGATTTTCACCCTTACTGTTCATTATTCACGATTGTGTAATAATACCCTTAATAACGCTTCAAGTCAATATTTGCACCGATTTTGAGCCCTCCGGAGCGTCAGGTTGATGTTTCCAGTCCACTATCGGTATAATAATAAATGTACTCAAAATAATAACAGTTAGCAGTTTTTCATCATAGGAGGTGCTTGATCGTGATCAAATTAGGTATATTGGATCAATCTCATATCGGGGAAGGCCAGCAAGCAGCCGATGCGCTTGCGGATACGACGAGACTGGCTCAGGAAGTCGAAAAGCTGGGTTACAGCCGCTATTGGATATCCGAGCATCATGCCGGCAAAATGCTTTCCTTCTCCACTCCGGAAATATTGATCGCTCATCTGGCAAATGCCACGAGTCGAATTCGCCTCGGCTCTGGCGGCGTTATGCTCCCCCACTATAGTGCTTATAAAGTTGCCGAAAACTTCAAGCTGCTAGCAGCGCTGTATCCCGGCCGGATCGATGCCGGATTTGGACGTGCACCCGGCGGCATGCCGCTTGCGACTCGCGCGCTGCAAGAAAATAAGTTCGTCGACATTAACAAATATCCGCAGCAGATTATGGACTTCGTCGGCTATTTGAACGGCAAGCTGCCAGAGGGCCATCCTTTCTCCGGCCTGCATGCTGCCCCGTCCATCTCGCAGCCGCCGGAGGTATGGCTGCTTGGCTCCAGCTTCGAGAGTGCGCGCATCGCGGCACAGCTTGGCATGGCCTTCGCATTCGCCCAGTTTTTCGGCACGCCGGGCGGCGAAACGGCAATGAAGCATTATCAAGAGCATTTCCAGCCTTCTCTGTCCAATGATCGTCCGAAATCGATGGTCGCTGCGCTTGCCATCTGCGCCGACACCGAGGAAGAAGCGAACCAGCTCGCACTGAGTACTGATCTATTCTTCCTGCTGCTAGAGAACGGCGTCGACCAACATGCCTTCCCTTCGGTACAGACAGCGTTAGACTATCCGTACACGGAAAATGATTTGTACCGGATCAACCGTGCGCGCGAACGCCGCATTATCGGTACACCCGATCAAGTGAAAGCCGGTCTGCTCCGTCTGGCCGAGCAATATCAGGCAGACGAAGTGCTCGTCATGAGCTCGATCCATAACTTCGAGGCCAGAGTGAAATCTTATCGCCTGCTGGCCGAAGCGTTTGGCTTGCCGGATAATCAGTAAACAACATTAAACCCTGCATCGCTCGCCGCCCAGGCGCATGATGCAGGGTTTTCGCCGCTTTATGAGACGAACGACGCTTAATGTCCGGCCGCCTGACTCCTATAGCGGCGGCATACCTCCGCCGCTTCCCGCCGAAGCAGCTTCGCCTCGCATCCCGCAGCAGCTCCGGCAAAGATGCGGCTGTCGCGGAACAAACGAAGCAGCAGCTCCTTTGCCGCTTCATGCGCAAGCCGCTCGGATTGGAGCAGGCCGTAGCACAACCGATAGCCGATAATTTCCAATTCTCTTAGCTTATCTATCTTACGATCCTGCTCCAATCCCACCATTGACGCCGCCTCTCTATTGAGCGATAAATAACTCTTCTCAAAGAAAGACGACACCCGGCAGCAAAAAATAACAAAACCTAACAAAAAAGTTTACGCTAACACAAATGCACCGCCTAGAGCATATGAGGACCAGCTAACTTCTCCGGCTTCTGTACGCTGCTTCTGCCGGCTTCGAACCTTGCCGAACCCGTCCAGACCGCAGCGGCTATACCAAGCACCGCTGCCGCTACGAGAAACCAGAAACCGAACTGCACCGACTCCCCCAACGTGGCGCGCAGCAGCTGCAGCGTCTCGGCTGGCAAACCAGAATCAGCCTGCAGCAGCGCCTGCGGGTCAGCTAGACGCTCCACGCCGTCCGGGGAAAGCTCCAACTGCGCGGACTTTTCCATCAAAAGGGCAGAGAGACGGCTATTAACGATCGAGGTTAGCACTGCCGTGCCGAACACTCCGCCGATCGAGCGGGAAAATCCGACTGTTGAGGTCGCAACCCCTTTGATCCGTTCGTCGGCGCTCATGCTGACCGCCATCTGCCCGACCATCATCATAATGCCGATGCCGATACCAATCAGCGCCATAATCAAGCGCATGAGCCAAGGGTTCACGTCATAGGGCATGTAGATGACCATCAGCAGACCCGCTCCGGTAAACAGCATCGAGAGCGCGATATTGAATCGCCAGCTCCATCTTTTAATAAGCGAATTGCTGAAGGTTGCCCCTACCATCACACAAAACATAAGCGGAGTCAGTGCGCCGCCGGAATCGCTGACGTCGCCGCCCAGGCTTCCTTGTACGAATAGGGGAATATAGACAAGCGCACCGTACATCATAATGCCTTGGGCAAAGGTCGCCATCAGCGTACCCGATATGACTTTACTGTGAAACAGCTCAAACGGTAAAATCGGCTCCTTTGCCCGAAGCTGCACGACAGCGAAGCACACGGCGGCGGCGGCACCGAGAGCAAGCAGTGAAATGACCCGAGCCGATTGCCAGCCGTATTCCTCCCCGCCCATCTTTAGTCCAAGCAAGAGAGCAAGCGTTGAGACTGATAAGAGCGCCGCGCCTGCCCAATCGACGGAAGGCTTGCGCCCGACATTCGGTTTCGCGCCAGACAATAGCCGATTCATGACAAAAAAGATGGCGATGCCAAAAGGCAGGTTGATGAAGAATATCCACCGCCAATCCAAAAATGCTGTAATGACCGCGCCGAGCGCCGGTCCAACGACCGAAGAAAGGGCAAATACCCCCATATACAGCGTCTGATAGATGCCCGCCCGCTCTTTTGGCATAATGGAAAAGACGAGCGTGAACGTAACCGGCAGCAGGAAGCCCGCTCCGATCCCTTGAATGCCCCGGTAAAGCACCAATTGCAGCATGCTCCCTGCCACCCCGCATAAAGCGGAGCCTCCCATGAACAATAACAGCCCAAGCATGAAAAAGATTTTGCGGCCGTACAAATCCGACAGCTTGCCTGCGATCGGCATCATGACGGTCGAGGCCAGCATATAAACCGTAAACACCCATGACATATGCTCAAAGCCCTGCAGCTTCGCAACAATGGTCGGCAGCGCCGTCGAGACGATCGTCTGATCCAGCTGGGTTAAAAAAATAGTTACCAAAAGCGCCCCCATCATCCAATTAAGACGGGATTTCGAAAGCTTGTCCGATTCCGTTGTCATGTACCATCACCTACTCCTGCTGCGCTTTGCGGCTTCTATCACTTTCCAATCCATTTGGCACAACGTTTCATATAGTCCCGCGGCGATTGCCCCGATACTCTTGCGATTGCGAATGCGCCCAGCCGGTTGAAGGCATCCTCCAGCGTCCGCTGAAGCGACTCGGATGCGGGATTGTCGCGGGTCACCCATAGACCGACAAACCGGTCGGCTGCCAGAGCCGTATCCTGTTCAAGTCCATGCAACAGCTTCACAATCCGCGCCGGCACCTCGCCAAACTTCGTGGAAGCGAATACAAATAAGCTTGCACCATTGCGGCAATCCTCCAGCGCCTGCTGAGCATCAGCTGTCGGCTTCATTTCCCAGTCCGGCAGTAAGGACATCTTGTCCAGCAGCTTCATCGCTTCCGCGTTCTCGCCCTTCTCCGCTGCTTCCGGCAGCAGAACGACAACGTTCTTCACCGCCTCTGCACTTCCCGAAACGGTCGGCAGCTGATGCTTCACTAAGACGCCGCGCAGCGTAAGCTGTACCATTTGCTCCACGATCTCCGCCTGCAATTGCTCAGCCGAGCCTTCTTTGCCAACGATCATCGTCAAATTATTGTGGTCGCGATAATAGAATTGATTCATCATGCCCCAGAGCGAAAAGAGTAAAATCGTCTCGTTCACATTCGCATCTACGATACCGGCTTGCTTCCACTCCTTGAACAGCTGTGTCTTGTCGAGAAAATCCTCAACCCAGGTGGAGGAAGCATATTTATTAAATAGCTCGCCGCCCTCCAGCGCCTCCCAATGAAAAATTTTGTACAGGTTCGGCATCTGGCATTTAAGCTCGTAATGCACTTTAATATATTCCCGGATAATAGACTCCGGCTCCAGGCCGTCCCAGGAGATCGACCGCACGTACTGCTCCCAATGCTGAAACAGCCGCGCAAGCACCTCCTGGTAAAGCTTTTCCTTCGAGTCAAAATAATAATGAATCATCGCCTGATTAACTTCCGCCTTCAAGGCAATTTCGCTAATCCGCGTACCGGCGAAGCTATTCCTGGCGAACAGCTCCTCGGCCGCATTCAAAATTCGTTCCTGTACCGTCGTTTTTCCTTCTTCCGTACCGATTGCTTGCGACAATAGCGCTCCTCCATTCCTTATCTAACGGTTATCCCGCTTGGCTGCTTTCCCTGCAACTAACCATCCGCGGAATTCCGTTTCCTGCAAGGAAAGGAGCGGAGCGGCTACAGCATCCGGGATAATCCGCAGCGCGATTGTTCAATCCAGCCGGCCACGACAGCCGGCAGCTCATCAAATTGCGAATCCAGCACATACAAGCCTTTCGTTGGGCAACTCGCACCCATTTCGACCAGCAAAGGACGCATGGCATGCTCGACTGCCAAGCTATGATGGGGCGATCCCCCTACCATAACCGGAACTGCTATTTTTCCCGCCAATCCGTTCTGGGGAATCTGATCTGCGAACAGCTTCAGGAGTCCGGTGTAAGTCGCTTTATAAGTAGGACTCACGAATAAAAGAATGTCTGCTCCCGCTGCGAGCTCAAGCAGCTTTTCCGCCTGAGGATTTCCCCACTGCACCAAGGCGCCGGCATAGTCGGCCAAATCAATAACCAACTGCTCTGAGGAGCGGCCTTGCTCCGACGCCAGACCCGAAAGCTGCGATACGACTTCCATGGCGATATGATACGTTTTCGATAACGGTTTCGGATTTCCTACAATCGCTGTAATTTGCAAGTGATTATGCTCCTATGCCATTCAATTTTTCGTATTTGCCCCTGTAAAACAACAACGGCTCCGTTACGCTCGCTTCCTCATGGATGCGTACGCCCTCGCCAAGCAAAATCATATGATCGCCGCCCTGCACCGCTTCCTTCACGATACATTCCACACTGACTAGACAGCCGGAAAGAACCGGAACCCCTGTCTCCCCTGTTGAATAAGCAATGCCTTCGAATTTCTCCGAGCCGCCTTTTCTGGCGAACGCTCTCGACAGCGGCTCCTGATGATCAGCTAAAATATTCACGCCGTATTTATTGGAGGCGAGCAGCTTCGTCAGCGTATCGCTCTTATTATCGACGCAGATTAAGACCATCGGCGGGTCCAGCGACAGTGAGGTGAAGGCATTTGCCGTCATGCCAAGCGGATTGCCCGCTTCATCCACAGTCGTAATAACCGTTACTCCCGTTGCAAACTTGCCCATTGTACTTCTCCAATTCATCGCATCCATTTGATTGGCCTCCTTGCCGGTATTAGGCTTCCGTTTGATTGCAAATTTGCCATGCGGTAACCGCGTAGGCGATAGCCGCGTCGACCATATCGTCCACGGTTGGGCGGAAACGGCTTGGTCCATAGGTCACAGCCGGAATATGGTACATATTGAACACGTTATGATCCCGCCACATGCTGGAATAGATCGGGTGAGCAATTTCCGTCTCCCCTCTGCGAGCTGCTACGCTCGCCGAGCCGATGGCCGCTTTCAACGGCTGTACCTGCTCCGCATCTGCCTCAAAACCTTGGCGGTAAACGATGGGCTCGATTTTTCCTTCGAAGCCTTCTTGAGCGAGCACCTTTTCAAGCTGCCGCTGAACGTCAGCCACCGATTGCCGGGGCGTCAAATTCACTTCCAAATAGACGGCGCACACCTCGCTCCCGCTGCCCATCAAATGCGGGTCGCCGCCCCGGATAGCCGCGATTTGCACCTTCGGTACGGCTGTGCCTCCCGGTGCATGATACGTGTTCTCCTTCTCGTAGACGACAGCCCATTGCTGTATCGCTTCGATTAGCGGAGCGACAATGACGAGCGGACTCGGGTGGTCTCGAAGCAAAGGCGGATGCTCCAGCAGCGGCGTAAATACATCTTCTCCATAAAGCTCGATACGGAAATTGACATGGCCGCAGGATACCCAGGAGATGCCGAAATCCGTCCCTTCCGCCGCAATCGCGTAATCAGGAGCAACTCCGCCATGCGTCATCATATATTGCGCGCCGATTTCTTTGCCATGGTAGATCGGGCCCTGAAATTCCTCTACATGCTCCGGGCCGATCTCAGCGGGACAGGCGGTCAGATAAAGCGAACCAGCCAGTGGCAATCCCGCTTTCTTTAGCGCCTTGGCCGCCATCAGGAAGCAGGCCATCGGCCCCCGGTCGTTCTCGACGGGACGGCCGGAGAACACGCCGTTCTCAAGCCGCGCCTCGAGCCATTCCGGGCGTTCGACGGAGCCGGGCCGGTACTTCCAGTTATCGCGCCAATTGTATTGAGGGCCCTCGGTATCCAGATGGCTCGTGAACAACAGGTTTTTACCTTCACCGGGCTTATCGCCGCCGATTTTGCCGATGACGTTAAAGCGGTCTTCGACCATGCCTACCCGTTTGGGAGCGAAGCCTTCATTCTTCATCCATTCGTAGACGTAATCGCCGGCCGCCTTCTCAAATCCAGCCGGACTTGGAATATTGCAAAGCTCCAATATAAGGGCCGTCAATTCCTCCCGGTCGACATGGCTTCGAATCACTTCGGCAGCCTCTTCCAATGTTAGCTGTGATAAATCGTTCTGCTGCTGCGAATTATTCATATGAGCCCTCTCCATCCCATTCAACATTTGAATCCGGCTGTTTAATCAGCCAATGTCAGCCTCTTCCCAGCTTGCCAGCACCTCTTCTGTTGATAGAAGCGTCGCAAAGTTCAAGCCTAATGATTTCAATGATGCATCGTGCAGATCCGGTTCATAGGCGGCGCACGCATCAGCTGCGACGAACACTTCGTAATCGCGCATGAAGCCGTCTCTCACCGTCGAATCGACACAGCATTCCGTTGTCACGCCTGTTACAACAAGACTTACGATACCCGCTGCCGACAGCAACAGCTGCAGATTTGTATCTGCGAAACCACTGTAGCGCTGCTTATCCACAACCCTGTCTCCTGGCTGAGGGAATACCCGGTAGTAATCTGCCCCTGCGGTATCTTTACGGCATACAGCCGCTCCCTCCGGTCCGATGCCCTGTCTCGCATATAAGGCAAGCAGCGCTTTCGAATCGGTCTCCGGCGCCGTGACGAGCCGGATGAAGATGACCGGAACACCGCTGCGCCGCGCGGATGCGGCCAGCCGTTCGATGCGGTTGACTGCGGGGTCGATCGTGGATAAATCCACGCCGAAACCCGCCATCATGCCGTCCGCTGCACAAAAGTCGTTCTGAACATCAACGATCAGCAGCGCCGTTTGCCCCTTCGGTACAGAGCTGTCCATTACTTCGTACCTCTTAACGCCGGCAGCACTTGCTTGCCGAAATAAGCGAGGTCCTCAATATAGTCCGGGAAGGTCAGCATCATGCCGTCAATGCCCGTCACTTCCACTATTTCGCGAATTCTTGCCACAATCGTCTCTAGGCTTCCGGAGATCGTCTCGCACATAAATGCGCTTTTGGCACGCGCGACCATCGAATTCTCGCGGCCGTCTGGCTCCAGACCATAGCTTCTCAACATACCTTTTATGGCTCCAATATCCGCGCCTTCTTGATACAGCTTCATTCGCTCTTCTGCCAGCTCATCGGTTTCCGCAGGCACGATGGAGAACATCGCATAGGTTTTGATTGTCTTGTTCCGCTCAGCCGCCATTTCCTTCGCCCGGCGGCTGACAGCTGCCAATTCTTCCAAGTCTCTGCCGCCGATAAAGCAGGCATCGCCTTCCTCAATGGTAAAGCCCATACCCTTCTCAGACTGTCCCGCACAGATAATCTCAGGACGCGGCTTTTGCCGCGGCTTCGGATTAGACGTACAGTCGGTCAGCTTGAAGTATTCGCCTTCGTGAGTAACCGAATCCTCGCTCCACAACCGCTTGACCGCCTGCATCCATTCGCGGGCCAGATCATAGCGTTGATCATGATTCAAATGCTCCGGCCACATGCCCATTTGCGAGAATTCGCCGGCATAAGAGCCGGAAACGACGTTCATGCCGACGCGTCCATTGCTGATTTGATCCAGCGTCGCGAACATTTTGGCCGCTACCGCAGGATTGAAAAGCAGCGTATGAACCGTCGCATATATTTTTACGCGGGAGGTCGCTTCGGCAAGGCCTGCCATCATCGTCATCGACTCCAGTGAAGTGCCCCAGTGGTCGGTCGTACCGCCGTAGCCCTTCCATTTCGCCATCGACATAATGAAATCGAGGCCGTTCTCCTCGGCAATGATCGCTGCGCTGCGGTTCAGCTCATAGCTGCCATCCAGCCGCGGCGAGGTTTCGGAAATTATCCATCCGCCGTTCGTAACCGGCAGGAATACGCCAAAATCAATGTGGTTGTAGTCGATTGCTGTCGTCATATCTGCTTCACTCCAATGAATTTTAATAGTGGTATTAAGAGAAAAGATCGCATTCCATAAGAAAACTAAACTTGAACCATTAAGAGCTAAAGACTGGGGCTAGCAATTAGAGACAAAAATTAAGGCCAGATCAGCGTTTCACCGTTATAAATACTTTCGATAAACAAATTGTCCATCACATCGTTGGCACTTATCGTTTTGCTAATAACCTTGGAGGCAAACAGCATGTTAATCTCCCGCTGCCATTGCTCACTCGTTTGGACGGCGACACCTTTCCCTTTCAGACGCGACGTCTCCACGATTTCCCGCTCAACCGCCCAGCGGTTCGTCTCAGCCTTCAGATCGTATGTCGATTGGGAACGGCCTTGCAGCACCTTCAGTGCCTCGTCGGGATTAGCCACCGCGTAGTCATGCGCCTTGGAGACGGCACGAAGGAAATCCTCTACCGCACCCGGATGCTTTTTCGCAAAATCATTGTTGGCAGCAATGACGCCAAAGGAGGTCTCGGCACCAAATTGGCCGGGATCGATCAATCTTACCTTTTTGCCGGCTTGTTCCATGATGTAAGGCTCGTTGGATTTGTACACGGTCAGCGCATCGACCTTGCCTTGGCTTAGCACAGTCGGGTCATAACCGACCGATACTCCTTTAACCTTCAGCGGATCGACGCCCGACTTTTCGAACATCGCCGAAATGTTGGCTGGAAGCGCACCATGGAAACCTAGCGTTTTGCCCTCCAGATCCTTCGGCTCCTTAATATCTGAATCATCCATGACCATAATTGCGCTTGTTCCCGTTGCGCCAAATGTCGCTACCCCTTTAATGGGAGCACCATTCGCTACCGATTGAATGACGAGACTCGGTACGCCGGCACTAGCCAATTGGGCTTGTCCCGCCGCCAAAAACTTCATGCCCTCCGAATCCAGCCCTGGCATAATCTCAACATCCAGACCAAGCTCTTTGAAGTAGCCAAGCTCGTCCGCCATGACCGCTTCAATATCGGGAGGGGATGCTGCGTAATAGTAGCCTGTGACGTATGTGATTTTTCCGGCCTTCTTGTTCTCTGCCTTGCGCGCCTCCCAATCGATCGAAGCACCGTCTCCGCCATCATTCGTACCTGCGTCCGCAGTTGGACTTGCCGCAGGCGCGTCCTTGTTCTGCCCGCACCCCGCAGCCACCACTAGTAAGCATGCAATCAGTAACATCCACGAAATCTTTCTCTTCATCGTAAAGACCTCCACTCATCTCTATGTTTTTTTGCTAAAAACACAACGGAATGATTGCTTGCGCCGCGTTCAGAAGAACTCACGCCGCACTTGATTGCACGCTTGCTCTCGCTGGCAATCAGCCTTGCTTTTGCTCGGATACATGCCAGGATAGTACTCTCCGTTCGATGAAACGAACGATGTTGACGAGGGCGATGCCCATAATCGCCAGCATAAGAATGGCCGCGAACATACGCTGCATCTGCATGTAATTGCTCGCCATCATGACGATGTTGCCAAGCCCTTGGGTCGATCCGCTCCACTCTCCAACGACGGCCCCGATGACGCTAAGGCTGACGCAGGTTCTAGCCGCCGAGAATAGATAAGGCAAGCTGTTCGGCAGTCGCAGCTTCATGAAAATCTCCCATTTGCTAGCATGCAGCGACCGCATATATTCATGGTTGTTCTCGTCAACCGAGCGGAAGCCCATAATGGAATTGACCAGCATCGGGAAAAACGTAATAATCGCCGAAATAAGTATTTTCGGAAGCGCCCCGAACCCGAACCAGATGATGAACAGCGGAGCAATTGCGACGACTGGGGTCACATTCGCCAATACCGCTATCGGTAAAAGCGTTCTTTCCAGCAACCTTGAATGCGCCATCAGCACACCGCCGATGAAGGCAACAAGCGTTCCAAGCAGGAATCCGATAACCGCTTCGTACAAAGTAACCCAAGCATGCGGCAAGTAGAAAACAAATGATGTTGCCAGCTCTTTTAATACGGAGGAGGGAGCCGGCAGCGTAATCGCTTCGATGCCCAGCACCCGGACCAGCAGCTCCCATAAAATGAACAGGCCTGCAAAAGCGAGAAGCGGCGGCATGACCGCTGAGTTGGCCAGCCAGTTTTTCAACCGCTGTACGCCGGAAGGCCCAAGGTTTCTTGAAGCTTCTCTTCCCGAGACACCCTCCTTGCGTACGGCAAGCACGGCTTGCACCTCAGGGCCGGTCTCATTGGCGTTTTTCAAAATACTCTCGCCCATCTGTCATCCCCACCTTTCCCGAAGCTGCCCTCTAACGAGGCTAATATAATGATGGAACTCTTCTGTATCTTCCATTTCCGCCCTGCGGGGACGCGGAAGGTCGATGTCGATAACTTGCGATATTCGACCCGGTCTGCTCGACATGACGACGACTTTATCAGAGAGAAGGACTGCCTCACGCAAGCTGTGTGTCACGAAAATAACGGTCTTCTTATGCGTCTCCCAAATGTCGAGCAGCTGGTAGCTTAGCATTTCACGCGTAATTTCATCCAATGCCGAGAACGGCTCATCCATGAGCAGAATCGGTGCACCCGATCCGAAAGCACGGGCTATGCCGACCCGCTGCTGCATCCCGCCTGAAAGCTCCTTGGCGTAAGCATGAACGAAATCTCCTAAGCCTACCGATTTCAGCAGCTCTACTGGATCCTCCCGCTCGCTTGTCAAAGCGGCACCTGCCTTCTTGTTCACTTCGAACGGCAAATTCATATTTTGCAGCACCGTCCGCCAAGGGAATAACGCCGCCGCTTGCGGTACGAAGCCGAATTGTTTATCCGACTGCGCCTGCTGCGGGGTCTGGCCTCCGACGGATACGATTCCTTCAGAGGAATCGGTCAAGCCTCCAATAATACGCAAGAGCGTCGATTTGCCGCAGCCGCTAGGGCCAATCAGGCTGACGAACGTGCCTTGCTCCAATTCAAGATTGATGTCCCGAAGCGCCTCCGTCTGCTGTCCCCGACGAATAAATCGTTTGTATACCTTTTCCACTTTGATGTAAGACAATCAGGATCACCACTCTTGTCGTTGTATTGAGAGAACGTTTTGAACTGTTAATTAAACGGTTGGTTAATGTTTATTAACTGTTTAATTAACTTCTTGACCGTATACTAGCATGGGCTCTTTTTGTGTGTCAATTTAATTGACACAAAATTTAATTAATTTAAGAAATAATCAATAACAAATAACACAAACATAACTGTTTAGGTTATTAATATGTAATGTACACGTTAGTTATTATCGTTTTATAGATCGATCACTAACAAAAACCTGATTTTTTCGCAAAGTAAACTGTATCAATGTGAAGTAAACTTCAAGTTGCAATGTAAGACCAGTACCTACTTGTGTTGAAGATGTTATTATTGGGCGTGTTTGCGAGGGGGTTGTCGTGGTGCTCTCTAGTTCAGCGGGTTTGCGGGGTGTTTGCGGTCGGGCTCTAGTTCAGCGGGTTTGTCGGGCGTTTGCGGTCGGGCTTTAGTTTAGCGGGTTTGTGGGACGTTTGCGGTCGGGCTCTAGTTCAGCGGGTTTGTCGGGCGTTCGCGGTCGGGCTATAGTTTAGTTGGTTTCAGGGCGTTCGCGGTCGGGCTATAGTTTAGCGGTTCTGGGGACGTTCGCGGTGGGGCTCTACTTAAGTTTTGGTTTGTCGGCGTTTGCGGAGGGCGCTATGCTTCAGTTGGTTTGTGGACGTTCGCGGCGGTTCTCTACTTCAGTTAGTTTGTGGGGCGTTTGCGGTGGCTCTTTAGTTCAGCGGGTTTTGAGGGGGCGTTTGCGAAGCAGCTTCGCTATATAGCGAAGCTAGATACGTTATATCGAGGTAAGACGCTGGCATACACGTCTATAGCGAACCTAGCTTCGTTTTCCGTGAACCTTGGTTCACGGAAAACGAAGCTAGGTTCGCTAAATAGTCACACCATGCTGGATGCCGCTTCTATACCGACTAATCAGCGAATCACTCTTCGTTATTTAGCGAACCAGCTTCGCTGGAGGCAGAAATCCACTCCCTTTATGCGGCGTAATGCATGAGGATAGCGCATCAAGAGATACTGCTCCTAATATCAGTAGAGCAACTTCTTCGGTCCCGCCTTACTCCTCATAGATCATTTTGCGCGTCATCCCGCCGTCTACGACCAGGTTGATCCCGTTGACGAAGTGATTGTCCGGTTCAGTCAAATAGAAGCATGCACGTACAATATCCTCTGGCCGGCCGACCCGCATCGAAGGATGCTGAGTATGATCCTGCTCGCGAAGCGCTGAATAATCCCCATTCTCGATCCAGCCTGGGCTTATGGTGTTGACGCGAATGCGATCCGCTGCAAACGATACGGCGAGCGCATGCGACAGCGATATGATACCGCCTTTCGAAGCAGCATACGCTTCCGAATTCGGCTCGGACATCATCGCGCGCGTCGAAGCCATATTGACGATTGCACCGCCGCCATGCTCTCGCATGATTTTGGCCGCTTCCCTCGCACACAGGAACGTTCCGCGCAAGTTTGTATGGAGCACGTAATCCCATTCTTCCAGCGTTATGTCATACGGTGACTTACAATAGGAAAGCCCCGCGTTGTTGATCAGTATGTCCAGTCTTCCATACTGCTGACGCACATCAGCAAACATAGCTTCGATCTCTTCCGGACGGCTAAGATCAACAGTATAGGAGACTGCGTCCCCACCTGCCTTCTGAATATCGCGAACGGTCTGCAGAGCGGCTTCAGCGTTGCGGTCCACTGCAATTACCTTGGCTCCTTCCGCAGCGTAAGCAAGTGCAACTGCCCGCCCGATGCCTTGTCCAGTTCCTGTCACAAGGACAATGCTGCTTGAATACTTCATCCTCCTGCCCCTCCTCCATGTATGAATAGCTGATCTACATGCCTTAAATTGTACAGTCAGCAGCCCCTGTTATGCAATTTCATTGCGAATACGGCGTCCACATACAAAAAAAACTCCAGACTCGCCTAAGCGATGTCTGAAGGTTTTTTTCGGGGCGGTCCCCCTACGCGTTATAAAATTGAACCAGCTCGCGCACGATTTCTTCCGCTGAGCCGTCCACTTGCGTCTGACGCTGAGGCTTGCTGAACAACGCTTCGATTTGCTCTGGGAACTGCTGCTCAATACCGCAAAGCGCAATCGCTTCGTTGAATTTCGCAGGATGTGCCGTCGCAAGTGATATCGTTACTTCCTGTGCGCCGCTGCGTACGTCAGAAGCCGCTACACCGCATGCGGAATGCGGATCAAGCAGATAGCCGGTTTCCGTCTTGTATTTCGAAATCGTATCCAGACATTCTTGACCTTGCACGCCGTGGGCAGCAAACTCCACCTGCACGCGGGCAAGCGCATCAGCAGGAATGACGATTTCGCCATCACGTTTGAAGCCGTCCATCAGCTCGCGGATTTGCGCCGGATTCTCATCCAATACATAGTACAGGTAACGTTCGAAGTTGCTGGCAACTTGAATATCCATTGACGGGCTGTACGTCGAACGGAAGCCGCCCGGCTTGTACACGCCCTCTTGAATGAAGCGCTCCAAAATATTGTTTTCGTTCGTTGCAAGAATAAGTTTGTTGACCGGAAGCCCCATCCGCTTCGCCAAGTAACCGGCAAAAATATCGCCGAAGTTGCCCGTCGGCACGCTGAAGTTGAGCGGCTGCTCGCTGCCTGTCTGCTTAACAACCTGGAAGTAAGCGTAGAAGTAATAAACCGTTTGCGCCAGGATGCGTACAAAGTTGATCGAGTTGATCGCACATAGATGGTTATTCGCTTTGAAATCCAGATCAGCGAACAAATCTTTAATGATGCGCTGGCAATCATCGAAGTTGCCTTCCACCGACAAATTCAGTACGTTCGAATCCTGAACGGTCGTCATTTGCAGCTCCTGCACCTTGCTCACTTTGCCGTTCGGGTGAAGGATGGCAATTTTAATGCCCTCTTTGCCGCGTACGCCTTCGATCGCCGACGCGCCCGTATCGCCGGAAGTTGCGCCAAGGATGTGGATCGTTTTATTTTGCTTGCGGGATACGTACGTGTATAACTGGCCCATAAACTGCAGGGCGATATCTTTAAACGCAAAAGTCGGCCCGTGGAAAAGCTCCAGCAAATACAAGCTGTCGTTCAACTTGCGTACTGGCGTTACCTCCGGATCGCGGAACGTCGAATAGCTGTCATTGACAAGCTTCTTCAGATCTTCTTGCGGAATTTCATCGTTCGTGTAGTAGGAAAAGATTTCGAGAACCAGCTCTTGATAGCTGAGATTCTGCCATTCCTTCAGCTTTGCTGCGGAAATAGCAGGGATTTCGCTTGGTACAAGCAAACCTCCGTCATCTCCCAAGCCCATCAAAAACGCGTCAATAAATCCGATTTTCCCGACATTGCCTCGGGTACTGATATATTCCATGTTCGATTCCCTCCTGCAATTTAACGCACATGTCCTGCCGAATAAGGCAATAACCTTGCCTATGCTTCCCCCCATTATACGAAAAAGACCGCTCCAACCTCAAGCAGTAATTTGTCCTGCTTGAGCTGGAGCCGTCTTTTAAGGAAAAGGGCTGCCTGTGAAAGCCGCACAGCGCTTCCTTATTTCCGGCTTGGCTTCGCCGTATTTTTAATCATTTGGAACAGCACCGACAGCGTGTCCTTGCGTTCGTCCTGCTCCATTCTTTCGACATATTTATCGCGGCTCGCATACAGCGCCTCCACACTGCTTGCCAGCGTTTCCGCCGTCATCTGCTCCTCGAACAGAACGTCGCTATAACCCGCCTGCTGGAACGCGCGCGCATTGAGCAGTTGATCACCGCGGCTTTGCTCCTTTGTTAGCGGAATTAACAGCATCGGCTTGCGCAAATATAAAAATTCAAAAATCGAATTAGAACCCGCCCGCGATATAACCACGTCTGCCATCGCCAGCACATCGGGCAGCTCTTCATTTATATATTCATATTGTCTGTAATACGGTGATTCCAAGGAAGGCTCTACCTGCCCTTTGCCGCATAGATGGACGATCTGGAATCTCTCAGTCAACCGGCCAAGCGCCGATCTAACCGCTTGGTTGATTTTGCGAGCGCCGAGGCTCCCGCCCATAATGAGAAGCACCGGCTTCGATGAGGAAAAGCTACAGAAGGAACGGCCTCTTGACGCGTTCCCCTGCTTCAGCTGCTCGCGGATAACCGCGCCGACATACCGGGCTTTTCCTGCAGGCAAATATTGTTCGGTCTCCGAAAACGTCGTGCAGACTCCCGTTGCAAGGGGAATCGCGATCCGGTTCGCCAGTCCTGGCGTCAGATCAGATTCGTGAATCAGCACGGGCACCCTGTTCAGCTTGGCACCCAGCACCACCGGAACCGAGACGAAGCCGCCCTTCGAGAACAGAACGTCCGGCTTTTCTTTTCGAATAATCCGATAGGCTTGAAAAGCACCCTTCACGACTTTGAAAGGGTCCTTTACATTTTGCCAGTCCAAATAGCGACGAAGCTTTCCCGTAGCGATACCATAATATTTGACCTCTTGAAGCGGAGCGATCAGCTGCCGCTCTATTCCCGCTTCTGAGCCTATATAATCGACAGACCAGCCTTCCTCCACAAAACGTGGAATAAGCGCCAGGTTGACCGTCACATGCCCTGCCGATCCGCCGCCTGTAAACATAATTTTTTTCTTGTGCACACGCCTTCACTCCTCGCTCAGCCTAACTATCCCCCTATTGTATGCCACCCTGCTCGCCTATTTCCAGTCAAAAATAGCAAATGGCGAAATATCGCCGCTGTGCGACGCTATTTCGCCATTTTTACACCCAACCCGATATCAAAGTCTAGCTGCTGCCGCCGTTCTCATCCTCGTCTTCTTCCACGAGCCGTTTCAACGCCCCAAGCTTATTCTCCCAGAAGCGTTCATAGTAAGCGAGCCAACGCTTTAATTCTCTCAGCGGCTCGGCGTCCAGCCGGTACCGGGTTTCCCGGCCGACCTTCCGCTCCTTCACCAGTCCCGCTTCGGCCAAAATACGCAGATGCTTGGAGACGGCGGTACGGCTCATCGGATAATGGCCGCTGATTACATTTACCGGAAGCTCCTGATCGACAAGCAATTGCAGCAGACTGCGGCGAGTTGGATCGGCAATTGCCTGGAACACGTCCTGAGTCGGCTCGGCAGCCCTCGACTGATTATTAAGCCTCGACATATTTCTGAAGTGCCAGCACCAGCTTGTCCCAGCCTCCGGACATTCTCTCCCGGACAAGCGTGTGCGCCTCTCCAAACTCAGTGACGGAATCTGTTGTCCAGCCGCTGTGTACAAGCGTAAATTCCGTTTCCTTCTCCCCCGTCTCCTTCAATTGGAAGGAAAGCGTCCAATCCTTCCCCCAGTTGAAAGAAAGACGGTTTGGCGGATCCAGCTCGGTAACCTTGCAAGGCGATTTGCCGAAAGGACCGGCTTCAAGCTGGAATTCATGGCCGATAACGGCTTCAAAATTGACCGGCGGCATAAACCAAGCCGCAATTCCTTCAGCTGTCGCTACAGCCTTCCATACTCTCTCGATTGGAGCCTTCATTACAAGTGTTTGCCGAATGTCCGGCAATTGATTCGCAGCGTTGCTCATTACAATGTTCCTCCTCATGATGTTTCCGCTTATTTGACGGACTTTACTTTTTCCTTCAGTCGAAAACGCAGCGCAGACCATTGCTCGTCCACCGCGACATTGCTAACAGGCCGGTAAGCTGTTGTTTCCTGAACCAGCGCCGCCAGACTGTCACGATTAATATCGGGCTTTATTTTCGGACCCTTCTTCGGGTATGTGATCCAAAATACTGCGTCTTCAGCGACCAACGGCAGCGTCTGCGGTATTTTTTCTGCCGCATCCGACAGGCTGCTCACGAAGAGCTGAATGAACGCATACGGACCAGCTTGCCCGTCATCACTCTCGACTCCGAGAACATAGCCTTCCGGGGCGTGAAGCACAATTGCACTTCCTTGTTTGTAGTGCATTTTTTTCAGCAAAGCTTCATTCATGGATCTGGCTCCTTCGACAACTTACGAAACCATAAGGTTTCCTTTTCTCATTACTCATTATAGGAAACCAAAAGGTTTCTTGTCAATCCTTATATCCTTCCAGAAGCAGCAGCCGGTCATCTTCCTTAGAAGGCGTTCCGCGGCCGTCCGTATTATTCGTCAGTATATAGACTTGACCGTCTTTCACCTTTACATCCCGCATACGGCCTTGACCGGAGAGCACTTGAACCACACCATTCGTTTGCGGATCAAACCGGTACAAGCCTTCCCCACGCAGCACAGCGAACAATAGCTTGCCGTTATCGTCGAAAGCTGCGCCGGAAGGTGCCAGTGCTATATCGCCCGTATGATAGAGAGGCACGATCATGCCTTCCTTCTCGGCGTCGCCAATAATGTCCGGCCAGCCGTAATTGCCGCCCGCGATAATCCGGTTGACCTCGTCATGTCCGCCGGGATCGCCCGAAGGCCCATGCTCGGTGCTATACATCTCGCCTGCTTTATTCCAAGCGATGCCTTGCGGATTCCGATGTCCATATGAGTAAACATAAGAACCTGGGAACGGATTGTCCTTCGGAACAGAACCGTCTACGTTCAAACGCAATATTTTGCCCGCCAGGCTGTTCAGATCTTGTGCCAGCTCCGGATGATCCGAGTCGCCTGTCGTTACATAGAGTTTGCCGTCCGGACCAAGCGCAATTCTGCCGCCGTTATGGTTAAAGTAGCCGGGAATGCCCTCCAGCAATGACTGCACTTCCTTCCAGCCCTTGGACGTATGCTCAAGCACGACAACCCGATTGACTACCGCGTCATTCTCCTTATACGTATGATAAGCATAGGCGCGTTTGCTTTTCGGAAAATCAGCTGCGAGTGCAAATCCAAGCAGTCCGCCTTCCCCTTCAGCAAAAAGAGGCTTTGACAGCTCCACCGTCTCACGGGTTAGCTTCTTGCCCTCCAGCTTCACAATCGTACCGCCGCGTTCGGTGATATACGCTGTATCTTTGTCAAAATCAAGCGCCCATGGCACCTTCAGTTTTTCTGCCAGAACGGTAAACCCGGGCTGGCTTTCTCCGCGATTGCCGTTCTCCTCAATTGGAGCCGTCGTCGCTTTCCCTTCACATGCCGACAAACCCCAAGCCGTTAGAGCCAGCAGCATGACGATGACCATTGTTTTTGATTTCATCATAATCCTCCCTTTTCATTCACACGCAATCTATGAAACTAGTATTCCCACCTTTCTCGGAAAATAAAACGAGAATCGCTTAAATCTATTATCTGCCCGTATTAGTACTGTTTACTTTTGGCACTCCTCAAAGGTTTCGAAAAAAAAAGACTGCCCCACTATCGCCTTGCAGGCGAGAAGTGGAGCAGCCCTCGTAATCGAACTGCTTATTATTTATTCAGCAATTCCAATGCTTGCAGCAGCCGTTTCAAGATGACAGCCGCTTGGGCGCGGGTCGAATTCTCTTTCGGCGAGAATACGTCCGCCTTAATTCCATTGATAATACCTTCGCTCACCGCAAGCTTCACCGACTCTGCAGCCCAGGCAGATATCGTATTCGCATCCGTGAATACACCAGCAGCAGCCGAAGCTTCCCCTGTTGCCTTATTCGAACCGAACAGCTTCAGCGCATTTGCAGCCACAACCGCCATTTCTTCGCGTGAAATGGTGCGGTTCGGTTTGAAGGTTCCGTCGTCATAGCCTTTCAGCAATCCGTATTGAACCGCTGTTGCTACCGCTGGCGCAAACCATTCGCCGCCCTTCACATCCTTAAAGCCCGATGCAGAAGCTGCACCGCCTGCCTGTTCAGGCAGACCAAGCGAGCGAACGAGCATTGCCGCGAATTCAGCGCGCGTTACCGCTTTGTTCGGCTCGAAACGATCCGCCGATGCGCCGTTCAAAATTCGTTTAGCGGACAATAGCTCAATATCTGCTTTTGCCCAGTGCCCGGCAATGTCGGCGTATGTCTTGGAGTAGGACGCTACGACATAAATGCTGTTGCTGACGCTTTTAATCGTCACAAGCGTTTTATCTCCGTTCACCGCCTCGAACAAAGCAGGCACATAACGGAATTGACCGGTTGCAGGATCGTAAACGAGTGCTGTCGTTTTGCTGCTATCCAGCTTCCCGTCGACGATAATTGTTCTTGCAACATAGACATTGCCAAGCTTCGTTACCTGAACGGTACGATCGCCCGTTTTCACCGTAATGCTGAAATCGACAGGCTCGCCTTTCAACTCCAGCCCTGCTTCAGCAGCATGCTTACGAAGCTCGCTTGCTGCTGTTTCACTCAAACGGTTAATGGCGAATGTCCATACGGCATCGGCAGTAGCCGTAATACCGGAATCCTTTAATGCCTTATCTACTTGAGACAGAGGGAAACGGTAGGTTGCCCCGCCACTCTCTACAACGATAATAGCGTTAGGATTCGATTTCTCTGCTTCAAGCAAAGCCTGAACCGAGAAGGACACGCCATTCGCTCCAGCCGTGAAGCTGACCGAGGATGGATTGTCTTTCAACACATCTTTCAGCTTGTTGTCATTAGCCGAGGTGGCAGCACCGTTGTCGACAGGTACGCTTCCGCCTCCGCCTCCAGTTCCCGGACCGCTGCCATTGCCGTCACCAGCAATTACAGTCAGCGTGTATGTGCGGGTTGTACCGTCTACCGTTACTGCAATCGTTGTCGTTCCTGTAGCAATACCCGCAATAATATTGCCTCCGCTCACGGATGCGATCGAGCTGTTGCCTGTCGCAATTGCCGCTTGCGGTGTCACATTATCGCCATTCGCCTTCAGGACGACAAGTGCCTTGGACGTGCCTGCTTTTAATGTGAGCTTTCCGGTGCTGCCTCCAAAATCGATATGGAAAGGCTTCAGCAGCGAAGCAAACCCTTCATTTACTTCTTTGAAGACAAAACCTTCAGCACTGTTCGTAACCGGAGTAATCCGCTCTCCGCGAACGATTACATTGTCGATCTCAATAGAGCCTTTTACGCTTGAAGTCACTTCGACGCCGCTCGTTCCCATTCCGTCCAGAACGTTGTCGATCAGCTTCACTTTATCGACGCGGAAGTCACCGTGTACGATGAGACCGGAATACGTGCTGTCGAGCGCCGTATTGTTGCGTACGATTACCTCGCCGTCCAGATCCTTCTCGCCAGCAAAAATCCAGATCGCACCCAGATTAACCTGATAGCCTGTATCGTAGCTGCCGTTGCGGATGAGCGTATTGCGCTCCACAATCGTCGTGCCCGTAAACGGTACCGGGTTGAAACGGGTGGAGACTGCGATGCCTGCCCCATTCGTAATCGTATCGCTCGTTACATTGTCTTGAATCTTATTGCCATGTCCGCCAAAAACAACGATATTATCGGCCAGCCATGGCAGCGACACTGTGTTGAATCTAGCCGTGTTGTTAATGCTTGGCACCAAGTAAGACCACATTGCGATGCCGTCGTCGCCTGGATAACGAATGTCGGATTGCTCCATCATGCTGTCTTGCGTTCCGACGCAGAAGTTGATGCCGTCAGCCATCAAATTCCGCAGGCGGAGTCCAACCATATGGAGACCGTCCGTAATTTCGTCAAAATAAACTTCGCCTGGCACAGCACGGTTTTTCACCTTCGTCAGCCATAAGCCCGTTTTGGAATGCTCGACCCAAACGTTCTGAATGACCGAGCCTTTGCCGAACGCGCCTTCGAATGCATGTGTCGAAGCTTCGTCGTCACGAATATTTAATTCGCCGTCAATGAGCAAATCATAGACTTGAATGTTCGCCCCTTTACCGATGAAACGGGCGCCAATCAGCGTCGTATGCCACATGCCCGCTCCGCGAATTGTAATTTGATCCAGCGTAATATTGTCGCCTGTAAAATGGAATACGCCTTGCGGGAACCATACGCCTTTGCCTTGCGCTTTCGCCGCAGCGATCGCTGCAAGCAGAGCTGCAGTGTCATCATTGCCGTCGCCAGCAACCGCGCCAAAATCGGTCACCGACAAGAAATCGGCCGGCTGGGCAAATGCATCAGCAACCTGTTCCAAATCAATCAGATCGATTGTATAGTAATCGGCTGTGTCTACCGCATCCTTTTGCAGACGAATGACCGATCCTGCAGGCACATCGCCGATTAGCGCATGCGCTTCATCGAAGAAACGGTGCGGGCTGCCCTGCGATGGGTCATTAGACCAAGGGTAGCTGCCGTACTCCCAAGCGTGCTTCGAGGTAAGCGACAAGCGCTCACGAAGCTCACCATTTACATAAAGACCCAATGTCGCGTCAATGCCTGTTCCGTCGCTGCTGTCCGGCATCGAGAAACGCAGCGTCAGCGCGTTAGCAGCCTCAGCAACTTCAAACTCCACATATTCTCCGGTATTCGCCAGCGTTACCGCTTGACGGCCTGAAGCTTCCGAGGCTACTTCCTTATACAATCTTGAAGGCTCGATAAGCGTACCGTTCGTCTTGCCATGCTCCGCTTCATACGTAATATATGGCAGCGTTGCTCCACGGAACGCTTTGCCTACGCTGTTCTTCACAACCAGGTTATCGATCGCAGCTCCGCCATCACCTGCCCCATCCACCTGCAGAGACACCGTATTGATGCCCGCACGCAGTGCAAGGTCAAGCTCCGCCGTTGACCAGCCTTGAGCAGCCGGAAGCTCGACATGTCCCGATAGAAGACCGTTCACATAGACGTTGAAACGTTTTGCCTCTGCTGAAGCATTGTTGTAACGAACTGCTGTTTCGTAATTGCCAGCAGCTTGCGCATTGACGGTGAACGTAATTTTACTGCCCACAGCCGTAAACTCATCCGCATAGCCTTCGCCAGAGAAGCCAGTCGTCGCCGACTTCACTTTAACGCCGCCTGCGATAAATGCTTCCTCCGCTTCATAGACTACGTCGGCTGCAATCGGATTCAGCTTCCATAAGGAAGCGTCAACTGTTGCGGGAACGCCATAAGATGTGCCGGATGCGGAATCTGTGAGCAGGCCATTGTTGTCAGCAGCACTGCTTGCCGTCACGTAGCCGCCTCTCTCATCCAGCGTCCACTGAATAGAATTGTTGCCAGCCTCTAACGCTGCTGTCGTCAGCTCTGCGCTCAAGTAGCGGCCGGATTGACGGTTCTGCAGCAGCTTGCGGCCATTAAATTCTTGCAGCAGCCACTGTGCAGCATTGCTGCTGCTGTTAACAGCTTGTGTAGACACCGTACCGTTCTGCTCAACAAGCAATTCGCCTGTTGCCTTGGATTGGATGTTGATATAGTGCGTATCGCTAAAGATTGGCGTCGAAGTCACATCGTTGCGCGCCTCGCCCATATCCGGTGCTTCAAACTGTTCCGGTGCTTGCTCCAGCTTCCATTGGAGCGATCCGAAAGAATCCGGATAGAGACCGCGCTCAACATAGCCTGCACCTTTTTGTACATTCAAATATTCATCGTTGTAGCTGCCATTAAGGCTGCGTACCAAGTAACTGCCTTGTGCAGGAGCGTTCTCAATGCTCCAGCTTTGCGCAGCAGAATTCGCCGCCCGCTCTTCGGCTGTAATATACGTATAATCATGCTGCGTTGTCAGCACATGGCCGGTTACCCTGTTCACGATCTGTTTACGGCCGTTAACGTCTTGAATGAACCAGTGCGAATAACCATTTGATGGCTGAACTGCACCATACATAATGATGCCACCCTTGTTTTCATACAAATACTGGCCATTGGCCGAATTTTTAATTCGAATCGCCTCTTCAGGAAGCGGCTGCTCAACCGTCACAGCCTCGATTGCAAATTTTGCTGCATCTTCCGAAGCTACGAGCCGGCTAATTTTCGTATAATCGCCTGCCGTATAAAGGATATGACGATCCCAGGCGCTAACGATGTTGATAAATCCTTCAGAATCGGATTCTTGCAGCTTCCACTTCGCGCTTCCCCAACATAAGCAAATATCCTTGTAGGTACTCACTTGCTTATCCGGTGCATCCTCGCCGGCTCCGATATCTTCCATCGTGATGTACTGACTGGTTGCAAGGTTTTTCAAACGGAATTGGTCCGCTGCATCCGTACCTTCCACAAACCAGACCGAAGCTTTATTGTCCACGCCGACATTGCCGTTTTTCACTTTACCGAGGTCATTCCCAGGCTCCGTGACTTCATAGAGGTACCCGCCGCTATCCTTGCTCTTCAGTCGGATATAAGATGGCATCGCATCCGATACCGGTACGAACGTCCATTTCGCACTCGACCAAGACGGGTAAAGCAAGCTGTAGTCAACATATTTTCTTAAACCTTCAATATTAAGATATTTCTGCTGGCTGTTATAATCATTCTTATCCAATACGCTATGGATGACTTTCACACCCGTGAAGTCTTTAATAACCCAAATCGCCCCGCTGTTATCATCCTCCACCTCAGAAACTTTCAATCCGCCGCCATTTGAATCCAGATTGATATAATGTCCCGTCTCCCGGTTCTGAATTCGCTTCCGGCCGTTGAACTTCTCAATTAGCCAGTGTGAGCTTTGATCGTCTAGTTTCGGATTACCATACTTCAAACGACCAGCTTCATCTTCGTAAAGGAACATACTTTGCCATACACTTGAAATTCGAACATATTGCGGCTTTCCGTCCGTTCTTATGTTCAAATCCTCAAGCAGCCATTGCGCTGCATCGGTTTCTGGATCGGCAACGCCTCCCAGTACCAGATCGGAATCATCCGCTTGATGAGCATAATACGTCGATTCCGTTACGCTCCGGAAGCTTTTATAATCATCGTAGATTGTAGAATCGGAGATGAGCCAGCTTTCCGCCGGTGTCTCCAATGCAGACTCAACTACTTTTAATCCAGCGCCTTCTTCCGCACCTGGCAAGGCTACATAATTGCCTGTTCCGGCGTTGCGGAATTGCTTCACGCCGTTATTGTCCTCCACCAGCCATTGATACGCTTTATTTTGAGCGTTGGCTTGACCCAGTGGTCCGGATTTCAATTGGCCTTGATCTTCATACCAATAAGAAGTGCCGATCTTTTCCGTTGTGAAATTGACGATCCGAACCGGCACAATGTCATAAGCCCCTTCAATTTTCCATTGCGCGCTTCCCCAGCCTAATTGAACGCCTGTATTGGAAAATACGATTCCGCCGCCAGTTTCAGCATGCAGAATATAGGCAGCCGGATTAGCCGGATTGGCGCTAGTAAAATTGTAGAAATTATTGCCTGCACTCAGCTTGTTCCATTCGCCGCTGGCCGAGCTGCCATCCGTTGAAGCGAGCAGAGCTGCGTCGGGGTCTGTGCCCTGCACCACATAATGCCCCGTCTCCCGATTGCGGAGACGGACCTTTTCACCGCCGCTGCCATCCGTCGTCTCTTCCAAGTACCAATGCGAAAGCGGATCAGCTGCGCTTAGAGGACCATACTTAATGGAACCGTCTTTCGCATCCTCGTACAAATATTGCCCATCCCGATACTGATTTCCGATACGTACCGGCAGAAGCTCCGATACGGGCTCCAGCTTCCACTGCGGGCTTTCAAATGTAATGTTGATATCACTGCTCGCTTCCGCAAAGCCCAGCTGGTCCTCAACGTGCAGAACCAGATTGGACGCCGAAGGAGCTGAAGCATTCTTGATCACGATATAGCCCGGACGGTTCGATTCATGGAAGGACCATTGATCCGTCGCCGCGCTTGCTGTAATTTCCCGGCTAGTCACCGCATCTCTGCGCTTCGACACCTCCGCTAGCGTCAGATAGTGGCCGGTCGCCCGGTTTTTCAACCGTTTGTTGCCGTTATAGTCCTCTACCTGCCAGTGTGAGCTCTCGTTCGCTATGTTTGTGAATCCATAACGCACGATGCCGTTTGAATCCTCGTACAAATAATTATGCTGCCATTTGTTCTTCAACCGGACATAATCGCCCCCTGCTGCCAAACTGGCTGCGAGCGCCGTATCGTCCGCTTCAACGACCGTTTCGATCGGTGGCTGTCCTTCCGTCCCCGCTTCCGGCGCTTCCGCCGCCGCTCCGTAAATCGGCATGCTTGTCAGCAACAGCAGCATTGCAAGCATACAGGATAACCACCTTGCAGTAGACCTCCGCATCAATCGGATCCTCCTCAATGGAATGGAATAAATGCCTTTCCTTTCCATCATAGATTGCAACCGCTTACAGGACGAGGTGTGCTTCTAAACGGACTAGGTGTTTTATTACGAATTAGCGGAATAACAATCATTATTGCGAATTCATAGACAAAGATATAGCTAAAGAGTATGATCAAAACGGATAATTTCATATTTCACAGAAAATGGTGCTTTCGATCCGGGCTTTATGCCGATCGAACGCTTAAAAGGGAAGCCGGTGCAGATCCGGCGCGGTCCCGCCACTGTAATTGACGAGCGACTCTTTATTAAGCCACTGATTGCCCTGCGATCGGGAAGGCAGAGGGAAGCGAAGACTCATGAGCCAGGAGACCTGCCTTTTCTGATGTTTCTATTTTTCTTCGGGAGGTGAGAAAAGAGAAGCGCAGCTTGCGGAAGACGCCGTTATGCGTCTGCATCTGCTGATCTTTGTTGGTAAACCGCCCCTGCTTGGAGGCGGATTTTTTTATTTTCTATTTATATATGAAAGGATGCGAGATTACTAGTGAAATCTTATTTGTTTCGAAAATGGACGGCTTTGGCATTATCCTTACTCGTCTTTCTATCTATGTTCAGCATCGCCCCTTTTACAGGGCATAAAGCTTATGCGGCTTCGGGCAGCAATCCGAATCTAGGGCCGTTCACTATCTACGAGTACTTGCCAGCGCCAGGACAGTTCTCCAACACCTATTTAATGAGCGATCCAAATGCGGAATGGAACAATAATTTGAGCAAAATTATGCCGCTCGGCGCATTTGGCGGCTATGTAATTTTCAAAATGGACGAGCCGATCGTCGACAGTCCGCTCCACCCTTATGGGGTTGACTTTAACGTATACGGAAATGCTTTTACCGGCTTTTTTGAACCTGGCGCAATTGCCGTAGCCCAAGATGACGGTACAGGAAAACCCGGAAAATGGTATAATATCGCCGGCTCCGAGCACTATGAGGATGCAGCGATATGGGACTACAAGGCCAACTATACAAACCCGGACCCCGACTTTGCCATAACCAACGGCATCAACATTCCTTGGACGGATAATCAAGGA
This sequence comes from Paenibacillus radicis (ex Gao et al. 2016), assembly GCF_014641555.1. Taxonomy (GTDB): domain Bacteria; phylum Bacillota; class Bacilli; order Paenibacillales; family Paenibacillaceae; genus Pristimantibacillus; species Pristimantibacillus radicis. Next base: position 365,862 of record NZ_BMHY01000002.1, on the reverse strand, counting down.
AATACCGGTCAGATCAAAACTAACAATTCCCATTTAAGGCCCTATTATCCCATCCCAAATAATTATCCGTTAAGGCCTGCCGATTTTGCTAACACAGGCTACAGTTACTCTGGCGTTAATATTAATGTTAGAAATAATGCTTTCGGTTATGCCGACAGCCATCCCATGGGGAATGGGCCGTATGATGTACTCGGAAATCCCTATGCAGCGTCAGCCCCAAATGGCGACCCTATCGATATCGCATGGGCTGTCGACGAAGACGGAAAGCCCGCCAATCTGGAATCCGTCGATTTCATCAAAGTATATACAGCCGTTCAAATCGACGGCGGCGCATTGGGCGAAGTCAGTACCGAAGTCAGCGGACTCATTCCTGCTAAACCAGTTAGCAGTGAAACAGGTGTCACAGACGATTTAAATACGCTGTCGTTCACAAGCACCGCGCCTGGCGCTTTGCCGCAGGTTTGGCATTTAACGTCTGGACAGTATGTTTATGACGACATCGTCGTGGATGCGAACAGCATCAAGATTACAGCTAACGGCGATGCCGCAAATATTTACGTAAATAATACCCGAGGTACAGCTAATGCACCGATTAACAAAGTGCTTACGCTAAGCGATTCAGAACCCCGGCTCGTCCGGGTCATTGCCCAAGACGGAGAAAAACAGCCTGTTATTTATTATCTGAGCCTGCGCAAGGGCAAAGTATCAAAGCCGAGCAGCGAATCAGTAGATGTTGCTATTGAAACCGCCGCGAGACAGATTTTGAATAAAGGTGTCACCTCGGACTGGGAAGCAGCAGGACTCGCAAGAACCGGCTATAAAGTACCCGAGAATTACTACAATAAGCTAATCGAGCGCATCACCCAAGCAAACGGCAATTTTGCTAACGTTACCGATTATGAACGGCTCTCCCTTGCCATTACAGCCCTCGGCTACGATGCAACGGACTTTGCCTCACATAATCTGATCGAGAAAATCTATAATTTCAACAATATTACAGCTCAAGGCGTAAACGGCCCTATCTATGGTCTCATTGCGCTTGACTCTGGCGGCTATTCGATTCCGAACGATGCAAAGTGGAAGCGCGATAGTTTAATCGATAAAATAATCGAGTACAAAAATCCAGATGGCGGGTACGGGTATGCTGGAACAACCAGCACACCGGACATGACCGCTATGGCGCTTATCGCTCTGGCTCCATACATGGATCAAGAGCCGGCCAAAACTGCCGGGGAACTTGCTGTACAATGGCTTTCCACGCAGCAGCAGCCTCATGGCGGCTATGACGACAGCAGCGAAAGCATAGCCCAAGCTATCATTGCACTTACAGCAGTTGGCTTTGATCCGACTGATACCGACTATACGAAAGACGGGGAAAGTCTGGTTAGTCGTCTCCTTTCCTTCCGCAAAGCGGACGGAGGCTACAGCCATAAGCTGTCCGACGGCTCCAGCAACGCATTTTCCACCGAGCAAGCGCTGCAGGCATTGGTTGCCTATCAGCTCTATACGGAAAACAACGGAAGACTTTACGATTATACACAGACTGATCTTCCAGGGGTCGAATTTGGCGTAACGGTCAATACCGTTATTCAAGGTCCTGAAGCGCAAATATACCAAGGCGCTGCGCATGGCGTTACCGCTATGGATGCGCTGTTCCAAGTAGCAGACATAAATGATATTGAAGTCGGACTTGATAACAGCGGCACATACGTAACCAGCATCAAAGGCATTGCACAAGGTTTGTACGGCGGTTTTGACGGATGGATGTTTGTCGTCAAGCGTGACAATCAATGGGTGATACCGTCAGTCAGTATGGCGGGCTTTAAGCTGAATAAAAACGACCAGTTGCTGATTTATTATGGAGGAATGGATACACAGCTCGTGCAATCCGTTACGCTGTCTCCGGCACAGCCGAAGGCAGGTGAAGCGTTCACCGTTTCCGTCACTAAGTGGACATGGGACTGGGATAATAACACAGATCTCATAACACCAGCGGCAGGTGCAACGGTAACGATAGCTGGTATGTCGGCCGTCACCGACAATAGCGGCGTCGCAAGCTTTGCGGGAGGGATTCCGGCTGCCGGTTCATATGAAGCGGTCATTACACATCTGCGTGAAAACCAAGGACCGGCGCTCGTCCGCGACACCCGTCCGGTTACGATACTATCTGCGAATGTGGAGCCAGTCACTCGCACCGTCACGCTTTCTGTCGTTGGCGACAGTCAGAAGGGCACGATCGTCAGCAACAAAACGATCGAGCTTGCTGATGGAGACACCGCATTTTCCGTACTCCATCGCGAACTGGGGTCGAAAGTGATCTATTCAGGCTCGGGTCCTTCCATCTATGTCTCAGCTATTGACGGACTTGCCGAGTTTGACCGCGGGCCAAAAAGCGGCTGGATGTTTGCCGTTAACGGTATTTATCCGGAAGTCAGCGCCGGCATCTATACCCTGAAAGACAAGGACAAGGTGACCTGGAATTATACCGTGGACCTTGGTCAGGATCTTAACGCAGGCATGCCTGCTGCAACATCGGCTATTAGCAAGGAATTGGAGCAAGCTTTCAGCTTGTTGACCATCAAAGCAGACAATACGCTGCCGATCGGGCAAACGAGCCGAACGACGGAAATTTTGAACCGCAACAATCCTATGAGCAAACAACAAGTCGAAGATCTGGCAAAAGCATTGCTCGCACAACTGGTATCGGTTAGCAAAACAACATCAGCCGACAAGGAAACGGTCATCTCCGATAGCTTGGGAGAAGCTGCAGTTATCGTTCCAAGTGGCGCTACAACTGGGCCGATTACAATTTCTATTCAGGAATTGAAGGAGCAGCGTCTTGGAATTGCTACATCAGTCTTTGAATTCACGCCGAAGGATACCGTATTCGGCAAAGCTGTGTACGTCCAGTTTAAAGTTCCCGTTCAAACATCGAACCCTGACGACCTGGTCATTTGCTGGCTGAATGAGCGCACTGGCGAGTGGATTCCGATCCCTTCCGTGCTAGATTTGAAAACAGGCGTCATTACCGGCAAAGTGACTCACTTCACCAAATTTGCCGTTATCGACCGCAGCAAGCTGAACACGCCGCGTCCAATATTTAAAGATGAGAGCGAAATCTCGGCATGGGCGCTGGAAGCTGTACATCGTGTGTTTGAGGACAAAGTGATGGTCGGTGTCAGCGATACCGAGCTGCGCTTTGCTCCTAAGCAGTCTATGACAAGAGCAGAGTTTGCCAAGTTAATATTAAACCTGCTTAATGAGACACCATCTGCCGACGCGAAGCAAATTTTCAAAGATGTGAAGCCTATAAGCTGGTACTATGGCAGCGTAATGAAAGCGAAAGAACTAGGTATTATTCAAGGCATCTCCGCTGCGGAATTCAAGCCGGATCAGGCTATTACCCGCCAAGAGATGGCTATCATGATTGCAAGAGCCTTCAAATTGACAGGAGGAACTGATGCAGTTGCCTATAAAGATCAGGCAAGCATCGCCTCTTCCGCGCTGGAAGCCGTGCAAGCGGTGAGCTCGCAAGGCATTATGACGGGCTCGAACGGATATTTCAGTCCGAAAGCTTTAGTAACCCGCGAAATGGCGGCCGTTGTCGCCGACAAGCTTCTGAATAAAACTAAGTAAACTTGAAAGCCGTGAATCGTCTATGCTTCTAGACAATTCACGGCTTTTTTTGACACTCGCTAGCATGCATACTTCTGATTATCGTAGTATGCTCAGCCATAAACCATAACAAGCCGTTTTTAGGCATCACATGCTCCAGCGAAGCTGATTCGCTAATTTGTGAATTCAAATTCGCTCTTTCTGGCGGGACCAGCCGGGCCCCGACCCACAGCGGACCAAATTTCGCTATCCGAGAACCTAGGTTCATGAGTAGCGAAATTTGGTTCGCTCCATCGGGAAGAAGCACAGCTCCGCTCCTCTACAGCGCAATCAGGTTCGCTATTTTGCGAACCTGATTCGCTCCACGGGGCTTAGCCCAATGTTTCGCTCAAAACTAACAGAACTTTGAGCTTAATTTGCTCCAGCGAAGCTAATTCGCTATATAGCGAAGCCAAATTCGCTCTTTCCGGCCTGACTAGGTGGGGCCAAACCTACAGCGAACTAAATTTCGCTATCCGTGAACCTAGATTCTTGAGTAGCGAAATTTGGTTCGCTCCAGTGGGAAGAAACACAGCTCCGCATCCCTACAGCGAAATCAGGTTCGTTATTTTGCGAACCTGATTCGTTCCACGGTGCTGAGCGCAATGTATCGCTCAAAACTAACAAAACTTTGAGCTTAATTTGCTCCAGCGAAGCTGATTCGCTATATAGCGAACTCAAATTCGCTCTTTCTGGCCTGACTAGGTGGGGCCAAACCTACAGCGAACTAAATTTCGCTATTCGTGAACCTAGGTTCTTGAGTAGCGAAATTTGGTTCGCTCCAGTGGGAAGAAGCTCAGCGCCGCACCTCTACAGCGAAATCAGGTTCGCTATTTTACGAACCCGCTTCGTTCCACGGTGCCGAGGCGTAACCACATGCGGTGTGCGGTGTTGTCCTGTACGGTGTTGTCCTGTACGGTGTTGCGGTGTGCGGTGTGCGGTGTGCGGTGTGCGGTGTGCGGTGTGCCGTGTGCTGTGTTGCCGTGTGCGGTGTTGCCGTGTGCCGTGTGCGGTGTTGCCCTGTGCGGTGTTGCCCTGTGCGGTGTTGCCCTGTGCGGTGTACCGTGTCGGCGTTGTGATGCGCGGTGTCTAGTCTGTCATCCTCCGGATCACGCGAGCTTCACAAGTGGTCATAAGTTAGTTTGGCTGCTTTTCAGCAGTGCGTTCAGTTGGTGTACTAGATCAGCAAACGATCAGACAAAAAAGTCGGCAAGCTCTGGCTTTCGCCGAACCTGCCGACCATCCCTATTGCCCATCTAATACGCGGCAAACGGGTATAGCTTGCCCTCCACGCTGAATGAGGATTGCCCCGTCTCCTCCGATACGACCAACACAAGCGCATCGCTTCGCTCCGTCAGCCCCATCGCAGCCCGATGGCGCGTGCCAAGCTTGCGTTCGCCTGTTTCCACAACTGCCAAAGGCAACACATTGCCAGCCGATACGATCCGATCTTCGCTCAAAAATACCGCTCCGTCATGCAAAGGCCCGCCGGGTACAAAAATCGTCTCAAGCAGCGACGGTGTGAGCTCGGCGTTCAGATGAACGCCTCTCGTAATGAGGGGGAGCACCGGATCCTTCCTCTGCACGACAAGCAGCGCTCCGTGACGCCGCTGAGACAAATGACGAACCGTCGTCGACAGCTCCACGAATTTATTTGTATAGTTGGACAAAAAGCATCTCAAGTAATAGGCCGCGGCAAGCGATTCCAGCTCCACGACCTTATTCTTGATTTGCTCAAATTCATTCAGCATGCAGTCATTGTTCTCTTCATCCAGCCGATGGAATAAATCGACGAATGACTGTTTCATTGACAGCAGCTCCTGCTTGATCTCCTGTTTAAGCGGTGAAAAATCACAATTGTTTTGCTCCATTGCCAAGTTCGCCAACTTCCCCCAATTGTAGTCGCTTCCCTACTATTGGTTCCCTGATGCCGGCAATTTTACGCGCGTGCTATACGTTTTTCACGAAATGCGGCTTACTGTAATGGCTCGTACCCCCGCCTCCGACAAAATTTGGAAAAGCGATAAGTTTGCTTTGCCCGTTTGCCAGCAGCACAACAACCTTTGCTCTGTTCGCTTTGGCTGTGTAAATAACGTAGCCCGATTGCGAAATTCGGGTTGACCAATGCCGGTCAAACTCCGATCGCACGACACGATTTGAGTAAACCTGATTTTCCCTAATTGCCTTTCCTTTTGCTATCGAACCCATCCGATCGCCTCCCATAGCGTGATGTATCCTGCTTCTATGCTATGCGGATTTGATAGATTGGTACTCGCCAAAACGGAGAATCATAGAAAAAGGGGGAACGGCGCTCCAAGGCAGCCGCCCTTCTCAGCGTTTCACAACCATGCCGAGTTGCCCAGCAAATGCTGCGGCCTGGAGCGGTGAAATGATACAACCACGCAGCTCAGGCAGCGTGGCGCCAAGATTATCAAACTCGCAGCTGCTTAAATCAATACCAGCAAGCTTCGTCTGCGAGAACTGCGCCTGATCCAGCTTCGTCTCCGTCAAATAAAACTCGGTCAAATTTGAATTAAAGAAATCCCCGTATGCAAATGTTCCGCCCTGCAGATTGATCCGCTTCGCATTAATCATGCGAAAAACAGCATATTCGGCATTGCAATCAATAAAGCTGGCATTGCGAAGCATACCGCTGCTAACATCCATTCCGATCAGCTTGCAATCCTTGAACACAACGCGATGAAAGATCGCATCCTGAAAATCGGCATTCGACAAATCGCAGCGTTCGAATATCACATCTGTAAATTCCGATTTGCGCATCCGCGCTCCCCGCATCGTCACATTCGTAAACTTCATGCGGTCGAAGCAAGCCTTGTAAGGCGCTTCTCCAGACAGTTCGCAATCCTGAACGATGCTGTCTACAAACTCGCAATCTTGACCCAAATCGTTAATATCTAACTCCAAAGACTCCAGATAAGCCGGAACTTTCGGCAGATCAACCAGCTGTTTTTTACCCGACATATACGTACACCTCATTTACATAATCATGCTTAACAAGAAATTACCAAGCCGTGCATTTGCAACATTAATGAAATTAAGTTCGTTTTCTACAGTGTGTGCACATAAAAAACATCAAGGGGATTGAATAACATCATGAACAAAATGAACAAAAAACTTGGACTAACCACGCTAATTATCGCACTAGGTATTATGTTATCAGCATGCTCGGGAGCAGGCAATACGAATGATCCCGGCAAAACAAACAATTCGAACAACTCCTCAAACGTTTCCCAAGAAGAAAATTCATCGGCCAAAGTTCCTGCGAAATCGACTAAAGAAATGGTAGACAGCGTGCTTGCAGCGCATGAGCAGCCAAAATTGCTGGAACTCGAGAGCACGATGGTTAAAGATATGTATCACTTCGATCCTGCCCTTCTTGAAGAATCGACGATCATGACGCCGATGATGAATGTGAAGACGAATGAAATCGCCGTTCTGAAGGTGAAGGATTCCAAAGACGTAGCCGCTGTTGAAGCAGGCGTGAAGAAACGCGCTGAAGACGTGCAAAAAACATTCGAAACCTACCTGCCGGATCAATATGAAAATGCCAAAAACTACAAACTCGTAACAAAGGGCAACTACGTTATTTTCATCATATCTGAAAATGCAGACGAGCTCGAGCAAGCTTTCGACGCTTTCTTTAAATAAACGCCAGCCATGGTATTCAGCAGCCTGCTGTTCCTGTTTCTATTTCTGCCTGCTGTATTAGCTCTATATTTCATCTCGCCCTGGCGGATTAAAAACTTCGTCCTGTTCGCAGCCAGCTTAGTTTTCTACGCATGGGGCGAGCCTGTCTATATTGTCATCATGCTGCTGTCTACCGTTACGGACTATGGCTTTGGCCTGCTGCTCGGCAGGCCGGGCTTATCGGCAGGCAAACGCAAAGCGGTTGTCGCTCTATCGATTGCCGTCAATCTGGCATTGCTGTCTTACTTCAAATATGCCGATTTTCTCATCGGCAACTTGAATGCGCTGCTCGGCACGGATATCCCGCTAACCGATTTGGCGCTGCCGATCGGCATTTCGTTTTACACGTTTCAATCGATGTCCTATATCATTGACGTCTATCGGGGAACCGTGAAGGCGCAGCGGAACTGGCTTGATTTTGCAACCTTCGTTTCCTTATTCCCGCAGCTTGTCGCCGGTCCGATCGTCCAATACTCGACAGTTGCGGAGCAGCTTCGGAACCGCAAGGTGACGACGGAGCTTTTCGCCGAAGGAGTTCGGCGCTTCACAATTGGGCTTGCGAAAAAAGTGCTGCTCGCCAACAATATCGGATTGCTATGGGATACGATTTCCGGCACCAATCCCCTTATGATGCCCGCATTAATGGCGTGGCTGGGCATTGTTGCGTTCGCGTTCCAAATCTATTTTGATTTTAGCGGCTATTCGGACATGGCGATTGGTCTGGGGCTTATGTTTGGCTTTCGCTTTAACGAAAACTTCAATCGGCCATACACGGCACAGAGCATTACCGACTTCTGGAGACGATGGCATATTTCGCTCAGCACCTGGTTCCGGGATTATGTATACATTCCGCTTGGCGGCAACCGCCGCGGATTGTTAATGCAGCTAAGAAATATCCTCATCGTCTGGATGTTGACCGGCTTTTGGCACGGAGCAAGCTGGAACTTCCTGCTCTGGGGTTTGTACTTCGGTGTCTTACTGATCGGTGAGAAAATGTTTCTGCTGAAGCTGCTGCAACGGCTGCCGCGCTGGGTACGGCATGTGTATGCGCTATTGCTCATTCTGATCGGCTGGGTGTTTTTCGCTTTCGAAGAGCTTCCTTCTATCGGTCAATACTTGCTGGCAATGGCAGGTTCCAACGGCCAGCCGGCTTGGAATGATGAGACGCTGTATTTGCTCTATACGAACGCGATTCTGCTCGTCGTTCTCATCATTGCGTCTATGCCTAAGCGCCAATTGCGTTTAGCGGACAAGATGCCCATCCTCAAACTAAGCTGGCATTTCGCTTTGCTGCTGCTTTCGATTGCCTATCTGGTCGATGCGACGTTTAATCCGTTTTTATATTTCCGATTCTAACCTAAAGCGAGAAGGAGCTTGAATTGCATGAATAAACGAACAGACCGCATCTATGTTGCCGGCTTCGCCGTCCTTCTGTTCGCGTTCAGCCTGCTGTTTCTTTTCACGCCGAAAAAAGCCTTCTCCGAGATGGAAAATCGCAGCCTGCAAAAAAAGCCTCAGCTCACCTGGGAGAAGCTGCTGGACAAAACCTTTTCCGAACAGACGGAGAGCTTCGTTACGGATCATTTTCCGCTGCGGGATCAATGGGTTGCCGTCAAATCGACGATGGAGCAATTGCGGCTTCAGCAAGAGAACAACGGGATTTATAAAGGTAAAGACGGCTTTCTATTTGAACAGTTTGCCGAGCCGGAACCGCTGGATCTAGCTAAATTCGCGGAGGCCGTGAACAAATTTGCGTATAAAAATCCTCATGCGAACATCAGCTTCCTGCTCGCTCCAACCTCCATCGGTGTTTATCCGGAGCGGCTGCCATGGCTGGCTTCTGCTTATCCGCAGTCTATCGTAAACGGCACCATAATGGAGCAAGTGAGGGAGCATGTCCGCTTTATTAATGGATTTGATTTTCTGAAGCCTGCGGCTGAGAAGAAGCCAGATAGAGATTTGTACTACCGTACCGATCACCACTGGACGACATACGGCGCGTACTTGGCTTACCGGGCTTATGCGGAGCAAATGGGCTGGCCGCCTATGGAGGAATCCGAGTTTGATATTCGCACGGTGACGAACAGCTTTCTGGGAAGCTTCCATACACGCAGCCAGTTCAATGGGTTGAAGCCGGATTCCATTCAAGCGTATTTGCCGAAAAACAAAGTTGAATCGGAAATGTATATTTTCGACGATGATACGACTGTTCAAGGCTTGTACGAAGACAGCTACTTGGCGAAAAAAGATAAGTACTCTTATTTTCTCGGCGGTGTTCACGCATTAATGACGATTAAAACCGAGCTGCCTACGGATGATGTCGACTTGGATAAACTGCTCGTCATCAAAGATTCCTACGCCCATAGCGTATTGCCTTTTCTAGCGATGCATGTACCGGAAATTCATGTGATCGATCTGCGCTACTACAACGGCAACATCTCCAGCTACATGAAGGAAAACGACATTAAAGATGTGCTGCTGCTGTTCAACACGACGACATTCTCTGACGGACAAGAGATATTGAAGCTCGGCTACTGATGTCGGAGCTGGAGGTTACGCGGTGAGTGCAAAAGAGGGAGAGGAAAGTGTTCATGCTGAGGCATGCGCTTTCCTCTCCCTCTTTTGTTGCTGGCAGTTGGAGCTTAAGTCATCAGCGGCTGGTGTAGCCAATCAAAATGCAAAAATACAGTTTGATTAGCCATTTTCAGCTGGTTTTCCCCCTCAAAATGCAAAAGTACAGTTTGTTTGGACAAAATCAGCCCCTAATGGCGCTTTTGGGACATTTCAAATGCACTTTTGCATTTTGACACCAGAATTCGGCGGTAGGAGCTCCCTTCAGCCTGCACTTTTGCATTTTGATCATGGAGGGAGCCTTCGTTAGTTACTACTTCCCGCCCGTTTTTTGCAGCTGCTCGATCGCCGCGCGAGTCTTAGCATTAAAAGCTTTGAAAAAGGCGATCAGCTCGCTGTTCAGCAACCCCGCGTTATACAGCATCTGAATGGACACAAACTCCGGCTGCCCTTTGTCATTCGTAGACGTAATAACGCCAGCTGCCATAGCAGCATCTAGCGCAGGCTTCGTCCACGCAGGGGGCGTCTGATTGCCCGAGATATTCACATACTTTTCCAGATTAGCAACTTTGGTTTGCAGCTCGTTAAAAGCTTGTTTTTCCGCTTCTGTCATCGGCTCATCCTCCTGATCCGTATATTTGGCCCGCAGCTCCTCTACCGTTCCGGCATACTCGTTGAGATCAACCGGTCCGCTGATACCTGCCACCTTGCGCCCGCCGCTTGGCCTGCTTCCGCCTGTAGAGCCATCGCTATATTGCCAAAAGCTCCATTTGCTCCATGCGGTGACGTTTGACGGCGGCTGCGTGCTGTATCTCGCAACCCACAGTTCATAGCCTCCAAGCGATGCGTCAAAGTTTGCAGCGAAGCTGTTGCCGGTATAAATGATCGGTTTCACCCCGGTAAGCCGCTCCAGCTCCGTCAAAAAAGCTTTTGCAACCGCGTTGATCGCGCTTTTGCTCAGCTTGCTCGGATTGTTCTCGTAATCCATTACGGGAGGAAGATCGAGCTGGCCTATCCCGCCTACCGTCGCTATCGCATTCGCGAAGTTAGCCGCTTCCTTCTTCGCTGCATCCGTCGAAGCCGCATTGAGGAAATGATAGGCTCCGATCATCACGCCTGCCGCCCGGGCTCCCGACACGTTGCCTGCAAAATATGGGTCCCGGTAGAATTGTCCTTCACTCGCCTTTGCGAATGCAAAGGAAATGCCGTCTGCCGCTGTTTTTTTCCAATCTATCGTTCCTTGATAACGTGAAACATCAATACCTTGCGCGTTGCCTCCGCTTCTTGCTTGCATCGATCACAGCGCTCCTTTCCTTGCACGTCCTCCTTTATCATAAGCAGGTCCATCATTTCGCGAAACGGCGGCTGTACGGCAAGTCCTGCTGAGCGCAAAAAAAAGGAACTGTCTACCCGACAGTTCCCCTCCAGAACGACACCCCTTAGCAGCTTTTCCCTTGCTGACTTTGCTCTCATTGAACAGCTGCTATGTATTAGCTTTACCGTCTTTGCGCGCATAGAACTGCAGCTCTTCCTGCCTTCTCACTTTGCCCGCATAAAACGGCTTCTTCTATGACTCTCTTCTCCTTAACAGAAATCCTGCTACTTCTTCCCTTCCTCACCCTTGTTCCCGTAAAACTGCAAATAATCGTCCATATGCGCGGCCCAATATTTATCATTATGTCCCCCTGGGCTCGAATGGTACTCATAGCTCACCCCGGCTTTATCCAGCGCCTCCATCAATGCCTGATTGCCATCGGCGATAGATTCATGCTCCTTATCCCCATGATCGAGGTAAATCGCCAGCTTCTTAGCCGCTCCCTTGCCAACGAGCATTACAGGGTCCACCTCTTCCTGAGGCTGATCACCCTGATACAGCCAAGCCAAGTAGTCCGGTGTCTCCTTCCATACTGCTGCGCTGTGGCCGCCGACCTTGCTGAACATATCCGGATGGGTAAGAGCAAGATGCAGCGCTGCATAGCCGCCCATTGAAATGCCCCCGATATAGCGGCCTTCACGATTGGCCACCGTATTATAATTGGCGTCAATTGCCGGTATGAGATCCTTCAGCAAATAGTCCTCATATCTGCCGAGCGCATATTCATGCCGCTTGTCCAGCTTTTCGGAGGAGTTGACGCCATAGCTGTTATCGAGCTGGGGAGAGACGATAATGAACGGCGCGATTCTTCCCTCATTGACCAACTTCGCCGCTCGCTCCCCGATGTTCAAACCGCTGGAGAAAAAACTGTTTTCATTGCCGTTTTTGCCATGCAAAGCATACAGAACCGGGTACGGTCCGCCTGCTCCGTCCGCATATTCTTCCGGCAAATAGACATTTACTTTCATCGCCTTGCCCAGCGCCTCACTCTCCAGCGTCAGGTGCTGCATCCTAGAGCTGTCTGAAGTCTGAGCGGCTGCCTCCAGCGTCTCTTTTGCCGTCCCGCTTGAATCGATCATCGTCCGCTGAGCGGCCGTGCTTCCGCAGCCTGCTAGCAAAAGCATAATTACAGCTGTGCCAATGATCTTTTTCATCTGATCTCTCATCCTACGACCCTCTTCCCTATTTCGCGTACAACAACTTCAAATACTCCTAATCCCTTTCGTCAATTCCGGTCAGATGCTCCTATCCATTCTGGTTAAAAATCTCTGTTTTTATAACGCATAATATAGACTTAATGTTTCTGCATGAAAAAAAGAAGCCTAACACGCAAGCAAGCGTAACGGCTTCTTCTCCCAAGTCTCCAATTCCATATGTCCTGCCATTATCCTCTTATCCTCGGATCTGCGCTTCGAACCAGTCCCAGCCTGTTCCTACATGCTCGGGCTTGTGAGAATCCGAACCGTATACGCATTCAACGCCTTGTTCCAGGCAGGCCGCAATAAACCATTCCGGCACGTAGGGCTTGCCGCAGGTTTCCACCCGCAGTCCGGCTGTGTTGACATCAATGCCTACGTTCGATTTGGCGAGCAGCGGAAGAATGCCTTCCAGCCTTGTACGGATTTGGGTTTCTTCAATTGGAGGAAGCGCCTTGGCAAACTTCTCAATCAGATTGATATGGCCGATCCGCTTGCGCATCGGAAGCCCGGCAGCGAAAGCAATTGCCCCCTCGACATGATCGTAATAGGCGTCCACAAGCTTTTCCATCGTGCCATAATACCCAAGTAAATACTCTCTCGAGTAGTCTGCCGTAAAATCAATACAGCGCGTACCGCCGATACCCGGCAAATAGTGAACCGAATAGACGACGTCTTCCAGGTCGCGCCCCCATTGATCAACAATCCGCTCGGTAAAATCAAGCTGGCCCGGCAAATAATCAAGCTCCAAGCCGACCGTAACCTCAATACGTCCTTCATATTGTTGTTTCATCTGCTTGGCATAATTCATGTAAAGCGGCAATTCCTCAGGCGGCATAGCCAGTTCGCGGAACAGCGCCGCATCTTCTATTAAACCCGCCGGGAGCGGCGGATGCTCACTTATCGTATAACGCTCAAAACCGAGTTCGATCGCCCTGTCCAAATACTGCTCTTCGGCCGCATCGCTGCCGTGATAGCAGTAACGGGTATGCGTATGCCCGTCCCATTTCAACACCATTCATAACACTCCCTGCGCTTTTCAATTGCACTCCACCCCATTCTATCGTATCAGGGCCCTTATTCTCCAGCTTTACATGAAATTAACGGGAAGGAAAAGTATGATTAGCCTTAATCTTCATCTTGCCAATAGGTCCAATAGGTGCCGATCAGCGGCTGCAGCAGCCGATAGGCTTCCTCTGTTTCCGCGTAAAAAGTATCCTTCGCACCATCCTTGGTCAGCGGCATCGACAAATACAGCTTACGGACCGTCCACTCGAAGCTTTGTTCTGGAATGGGCTCGTCACCCTCGCCGCGAGTTACCTTTAACTCCCATGGCCGGTCTATAAAGCGGGAGAAATCAGCTTTTGTCCACTCGCTATTGTGCAGCATTTGCTCAATCATATCGTCAGTCATCCCGATCAGCTCGGTTTGTGACAATTGTCCACGGTCGATCAAAATTTGCACCAAGTGCAAAACCAAAGCACTCGGACCGATATCCGCTGTAGAAGCATGAATACCCGCTTCCTCCACAATAAGTCTCTTCAGGAGCTTGGCCGTCTCCAGATCGGAATACAAATAACCGCCGTCCTCTTCCGTACGGGACAATATCGTTTGCGGCATCACCGGCAATCGTCCGCTGAAATACGCGCTTCTCACCCAAGAATCCAAATGATCCAATTGAAGCTTATTGTTAGGATTACGGAGCAAGCTTGCCGTTTCTCCTGTTATCAAGTTCAGTAAGCGGGATTGATCCAGACCATGAGCAGCCAAAATGTCTACGATTTCCGGGGATTGAATCCGCTCCAGTGTAATTGCGTGATGATCGATTCCCTCTATCCGTTCCAATGTATGACTAAACGGTACATGACCGATATCATGCAGCAGTGCAGCCGCTCTCAGCTCCGCATCCTTGGGATGAAAATAGGCGATCGTCGAAAACACGCCCAGCGTGTGCTGCAATCGGCTGTAATTCAATTGGGAATTCAAATACATCGGACCGCAATGATGGATCAGATGCAGCCTCCTTACCCAACTAGACTGCAGCAGCTCCCTTTCGACCGGAGCCAGCCCTGTATGAAGCTGCCACATCGGCTCCCACAGACATCCGCCTGTTCCGTCCATCTTAATTTTTGAATCGGGCATCATTCTCCTCCTAGCTACTATTAAATACAGTATCCTATCTAACGGTTATTCTGGATATGGGCGCTCATTCCCTGCCAGACATAGGTATAAATACTGCCTCATAACTTATGGACAAAAAGAAGATCGAAGCAAGCTCATCCTCGCCCCGATCCTCTCTCCATGTGAATTATCTCGATTACGTCTATCCTAGCAGTTTAAATGTCGCCTGAATCGCCCCTAAATCTTTCACCATCGAGTCGTAATCTTCCTTCACTCGCTCATTGGCAGTGTCATACTGTACATCAGAAGGAGTTTGAAACAAGTAGACGTTATTTTCTTTTTCCCCGATTTTCGTAAGGTTGGCCTGCCCCTCTTCCTTCAAGCGCTCCCAAGTTTCCCGCGGACATACCGTAACAGAGAATAATAGGCCAGATTTCGAAAGACCATTTATGAAATCGAAGCTGACCTTGTCATCTTCCTCCCTTTCTTCAAGGAGGTATTTACCGGCCCAGCTGCTTGGCAGCGTTAGCGTAAAGCTATAGTCATCGTTTTCATAATTGAGCGGAGTATCCCAGTTATCAAACTTGCCATCGGCAGCAAATATATATTCGCTTCTATTCACGCCCCATTCAGCGGTGATGCTGTACACTCTACCCGTGGTTGGTATATCGCTCGTCGAAGCCTGAGGATTAATAAATTGATAAGAGTTATTTTGTTTCTGAACTGGAACATTCAGTATCGGCAGCATCGATTCTTCGTAGCTTTCGGTCAAGTAAGCCATTTGCACTTCTACCTTGTCTGGTGTGTAAGGGCCAAAATCGATCGAGAACAGTTCTCCCGGCAGCGGCCGATGCAGGCCGGTCAACAAGGACGGTTCGCTTTTCCAAGCGGTCTGATAGAATGACATCTGGTCGTATTTAATGCCGTCCCAGCTCACCTTCCGTGTTAATATATTGCCGATTGGCTCCGATTCCCTCTCACGAGTCACGCTGATTACAGGCGGCTCAACTGGAAGCAGACCGACTTCAGCGGTGCTGCTGCGAGTTGCCGGACCAACGCTTGCTCCAAGAGCAACGGCGCTGCATACAATTAGCGCGCATACGCTAATCGTGACAACAGCAGCTATTTTAGGTTTGCGGCCATGCTTCATAATCGCGATCAGCCTCTCACGGAGCAGCTTCTTCTCCTCGCTGAAAGTAGCCCGCAATACCCCTTTCGGCGATTGTTGCTGTGAAGCTACTGAAATTAACGTCTCGCCATACTGCTGTTTCTCTGCTGTATTCAGTCTGCGGATTACCGCCTCGTCGCAGGACAATTCACAAGCGCGATTCATTTCCTTCTTAATAACGTACATAAACGGATTAAACCAATGCACCGAAGCGACGATCATTGTGAACCACTTCACGCCGATATCGAAGCGCTTCAAATGAATCGTTTCGTGAAGCAGGATGTTGCGCAGCTGTGTTTCGCTGTATTCCGTGTCAGGAATAACGAAGATTGGACGGAAGAGCCCGATAAGCATGGGGGAAGCAACCGCAGAGCTGCGAATCAGCTTGACCTGGAAGCGGCTGCTCCTGCCTAGCAGTTCTGCCAGCATGCTGGCCTCCCAGCGTTCGGCTGGTCGTCCTCCAGTCCTCAACTTGCTGCTGAATCTTAAGTATCCCGTTGTGTTTATAGCAAGTGAACAGACAACACCGAGCAGCCAAAGTCCGATTGCATATTGATTGAACAGTTTTGGAATCGAAGGTTGAGTGGCCGCTGGCACAGTATCATTTTGTTTCCCTGCTTCATTTCTCACGGCAGGATAGACACCGGGACCGGAAGTTATATCCTGTTCTTCTTTAGTTATGGGACTGTCCGTATGTAAAATGACCGGTGCAGCAGTAATGGCTTTTTTATGAAACAGCTGATTCATCATGCTCTCCTCTAGCGAGAAAGGAACTGCCAGACGCAGCAAAACGATAAGCCACAGATAGTATTGAATCGATTTCGATACCCGGTGCTTCAGCAGCGGCCTCAATAGAATAAGTAGTCCTGCCATCAACGTGCCTGAGATGGAAAGTGAAAGAAGGAGCTTTACCGCATCACTCATCTCCGTCACCTACTTTAAACAGGTCCCGCAGCTCCCGAATATCCTTATCGTTGAGCTTATTGCCTCCCAGGAGCGAAGCGATGAGGTTTTTGGCACTGCCGGCGTATAAGCGGTCAATCAGACTTTGCGTCGTATGCTCGTTATATTCCTGCTCGCTGCACAGCGGCGTATAATAAAACACTTCCTTTTTGACTGCCTCGACGATTCCTTTCTCACAAAGCCTGCGCAGCAGCGTCTTGATCGTTGAGCTGTCCCAGTCGCTGGACGCCTCCAGCGTTCGCCGGATTTCGGATATGGGCAGCTCTCGGCCAGCCTCCCAAAGCACGCGCATGACTTCGAGTTCGGAATCGGTAATTTTAGAAATGGATGATTTCAATACGAACAGCCTCCCATACAGGTTACAGGTGTAAACTTTACTTTAAATAGAGTTTACATCTGTAACTTCTATATGTCAAACCTTAACTGCCTATGAGGAACCGTCCTTCTGATAACACTCCATTGTGCGCGATCAATAATCGGATCAGCGTCAAAACAAATCCAACTGCTCGTATGGCGGCGGCTTGGGCTCCTCCATCGGCTCTTGCGGATCACGGCCGTCAGGACGAAGCAAGCGCAGCATCGCCATCATTTCCTTAGCATTATCCGCCGCATCTCCACCGGAATTGTTGTTGAAGATGACGCATACCTGCTTGCTTTGCTCTTCAAGCTGTCTCAGCATGCCAGCCCATTCGCGCAGCTCCTCGCTGCTGTAACGGTACAGATAGCGGACATCCCGCCAATTCGGCGCGCTGCTCTGATTCCATCCTGCGGTATGACGGCCGTGGAACCGAACGACAGTCACCTCCGAATGCGTTGCCCGCAGCACTGTCGGCACGGAGCCAACTCCTGCCTGCGGCTCGTCGCAGACGCTATGGTACCAATTTTCCGCTTCCATGAAAGCAAGCGTCTTCTCCCGGTATTCCGGCGCAAACCAGCTTTGATGCCGAAATTCCAGAGCGCACGGAATCCCTTCCATCCTCAGCCTCGCTTCGCGCAATATCCGCACATTTTCCCTCGTGCAATCGAACCAGGGCGGGTATTGGAACAAAGCCGCTTGCAGCCGTCCCGCTTCAATTACCGGCTCCAATGACTCCCGGAATGCGCCGAACATCGCGGCAGGATCATTGTCCTTCGCCGCAGGGCCGCGCTGATGGCCGGTCATGCCTTGGTAAGCTTTTACGATGAAATGCAGCGTCTCCGGTGTCTCCTCCGTCCATTTGGCAAAACGCTCCTTCGATTGGATTGCATAAAACGTACTGTCTACCTCAACGAGCGGAAAATGATTGGCGTACTCCCGCAGCCTGTCCTTCGCCTTTATCCCGGGTCCGTACAGCCGGTCTTGATCGCCCCAGCCCGCCAATCCGATATGTATTGCCATTCAGCAGCCTCCGTTCTTCCTTGCGTTATACCAGTTATACTAAATAGTTTGGGAGGACTTCAAGCCGGACAAAAATATATAACAACCTGAGAGGACTAAAGCTTCCTCATTTGATATAATTTAGCAATAGAATAGGAATGAAAGGAAGTGTCCCCTTGTCCGACCGCAACGATCTGGATCAGCATCGCCGCAACAAGCTTAAGGTTATCCGGTTTGACAAAGACGACAACAAGCTTGTCGAGACCGATAAACCGAAAGAAACCTTCGCCGACGTCGGAGGTTTGGAAGAAGTGAAGAAAAAAATCCGCCTTAACTTCATCTTGCCGCTTCAGCAGCCGGAGGTATTCGCCGCCTATGGACGGGAAGCTGGAGGCAGCTTGCTGCTATATGGTCCTCCCGGCTGCGGCAAGACGTTTCTTGCACGAGCTGTCGCAGGCGAAATTAACGCTAATTTCATGCACATTGAGCTGCAAGCGATATTGTCCATGTATGTCGGCGAAAGCGAGCATAACTTGCATGATATTTTTGAAAAAGCGCGTGAGAACAAGCCCTGTGTCATCTTTATTGATGAGCTGGACGCGCTTGGCGGCAACCGCAATCAGATGCGGCAGCATCACGAGCGGATGCTCGTAAATCAGCTGCTGCTTGAACTCGACGGCCTGCAAAGCTTCAATGATCAAGTATTCGTCATCGCCGCCACCAACACGCCTTGGTATCTCGATTCGGCGCTCAGAAGACCGGGCCGGTTCAATCATTTGATCTTCGTGCCGCCGCCGGAAGAAGCGGAACGCGAGACAATTCTCGGCTTGAAGCTGGCCGGCAAGCCGATGGGCAAGCTGGAGCTGGAGCGAATTGCTAAGGATACGCGGATGTTCTCCGGTGCTGATCTGGAGCAAATCGTTAGGGATTCCGTAGAGTCTGCGCTAGAGCGAATGCTCAAAAGCGGCAACATCGAGCCCATTACGCAGGATGATCTGAAAAAAGCGGCCAAAAACCGCAAAGCAACAACGCTGGATTGGTTTGCTACTGCTAAAAACTACGCGACCTTCAGCGACGTGAATCAAGATTACCAGAATGTACTGGAATATATGAAAGCCCACGGGTTGAGGTAACGCCATGTCCATACAGCTCGATACCTATTCCACACGATACGAAAGAATCCAGCATTTGCTCAAATGGAAAAAATACAAAGAAGCCTCTGAGGAAGCTATGGCTCTTATTCGCGAGGAACCTGAGGATGCAGATGCCTACTCGATGCTTGCCCAGGTTTTTTGGAAAATGGATAAGTATGAAGAAGCCCACCACTGGTGCGGGGAAGCACTGAGGCGCGATCCCGAAAACCAACTGGCTTGGTTTGTAAAATGTATCTCGTACTATGAACAGAAGAAGTGGAATGAGCTCAAACCCGCGCTTGCTGAAGCGATGCGTGTCGATCCGTACGAACCTTTCTATTATTATCTCCAAGCTGATATCTTGAACCAAAAGGGCCGGTATCAAGAAGCAAAAGAGCAATTGCTGCAAGCATTGGAGCTGAACCCGGAAGATGCTGGCTATTTGGCGCTAATGAGTTATATCGAAGCGCAAATGGGTCATTTCCGCGTCTCAAAAGAGCTCGAAGAGCAGGCGCTTCGTCTCGAATCCGAGTCGGACAACGTATTCCTTTATCTCGCTTGGGCTGCCTCGCGGCGCGGAGACTATGATCAGGAGATCATCCTGCTGGGCAACGCGATCCGGCTCGCTCCGGACGAGAAGCAAATACGTGATGAATACTTGGAGGCACTGCAAAAAAACTACAAGCTGTACAGAATTGTACTTAGCCCGGTCAAACTGATCAGGCAGTTAAAGCCTTGGCAGATCCTTGTTAGCTGGATGCTGGCCGTGATCCTGTTCAAGCCGCTGCTGATTGTTTTCATCATTCTATATATCGCCACACACTGGCTGACAAAGCTGCTCGTCCATGTGAAGATTTTTGGCTGGCGGCTGAAATAAACAGCTGAAATAAACGAAGGAGCGCTCACTCTAGCCAATGGCCGGGTGAGCGCTCCTTTGTTTATTAGGACTCAGTCGATTTTGACGACGATTTTGACAACTTCGTTTTTCCGGTTGATGTTGACGTCGAATGCCTCGGCAATATCATCGAACCCATATTCATGGGTTACAATGCCGGACACATCAATAACACCTTCCGCTATCGCCTTAATCGCCTGCGGATAAATGTTGCGGTAACGGAATACGGTTTTAATCTCCGCTTCCTTGCTCAGCAGCTTGGCGAAATTGAATTCGATAATGTCCTGCGGGGGCATGCCGACGAGTACAATCGTCCCTCCGCGCTTCACAAGATGCGGCGTTTGCTGGGTCGTTCTAACGGCTCCGGCCGTTTCCATCACGATGTCCACGCCCTCACCGCCGGTCAGCTCGCTGATTTGCTCCAGAACATCCTCCTGTGCCGCATTGATCACTCTCGTAGCGCCCAGCTCCAGCGCTTTGTCCAGCCGCTTCTGAATGACATCGACTACTGTAATGTCCAGCGCGCCATACGCTTTGGACGCCAGCAGCGCCGTCAGTCCGATGCAGCCTGCGCCAAGGATGACGACCGAGCTGCCAAGTGTAACGCTGCCCTGCTTGGCAGCATGCATGCCAACCGACAGCGGTTCAATCAACGCGCCTTCCTTATTGCTGATGCTGTCAGGGAGCTTGAATGCCAGGTTGGCCGGGAAGGCGATATAATTCGCGAAGCAGCCGTGGAAAGGCGGCGTCGCCAGAAATTGAACGTCCGGGCACAGATTGTAGCGGCCGCTGATGCAAAACTCGCATTTACCGCACGTAGCCCCGGGCTCCAGCGCCACTCGGTCGCCAGTCTTCAACTGCCTAACATCCGAACCGACAGCGACTATGGTGCCTGCACACTCATGGCCGAGAATGAAATCTCCGTTCACGACGAAATCGCCGATTTTGCCATGCTCCAGATAATGCACGTCAGACCCGCAAATGCCGACGTAATCAAGCTTGACCAGCACCTCCGACGCCTTTAGCTCCGGTACCGGAACCTCGCGAATTTCCAGCTTGTTAAGTCCTGTCATAAATGCTGCTCGATTGATCAACGCCAACGCCTCCAATAATCCGCTATTTTTCAGATGATCATTCTTCGATACGAGGAATCCGGTCGATGCGGGGATCGGTAAAGATATCGTATTCATCCAAGCTCTTCGTGCTGAATTCGGACACGACCGCACCCTCCGGACCCCCTTGAAACCAATGCTTCGTATTGGGCTGAATGGTGTACTGCTCCCCTTCTCTCAACACAATTTGATGAAATACCGAATAATAGTCCTTGCCGGATTCCGGGAGCATTCCGTAAATCTCAGCGGCCGGCTCCCCTTCTACGTACAAGTATACCATGCCGGAACGGCAGCGGAAGGTCTCCTCTTTACCGGGATAGTCCAGCTCAGGGATCACAGGATGCCGGTGCTCGGGACAGGTTTGTCCCGGCAAAAGCACCATTTCCTTGGCACAGCAGCGCTCTGTATTAATGAAAGTCACGAGAGAAAGCCCGATCTGTGCAAACTCGTTCAGCCCGAAATCGGCCAGCTCCAAGTTTAGCTTCTCCTGCTCCGTTAATACGATCTGCGCCTTATCATAGTAATCCAATATAAGCGGTTTAAAATGCTGATAGTCTTCTATTCTCACGGAGACTGCCTCCCTTTCTTCTATTGCGATCTTGCCGTAAACTATCGGACCGAAGTGAATGACAGCGGCTCGCTGCCGGCAGAATACACCGTGATCGTCTTCGTCTCGCCAGGAAGCAAATCGAAGTACAGATCGGAGCAGTCATAGCCGCCAGAGACGTATACGCCGTGGGCGAACCCTGTGCTCCGCAGCGTGATGCTGCGGCCAGCGCCTGTCTGTTCATCACGGATGACTTCAATCGGCGAGCGGTCGAACCGAAGCGTCTTCATATCGCCAGTTCGCAGTGATACCGTATCCACCGCATCGGTTGCAGGGATGACCATAATCGTACCCTTCGTATAATCCCGGTCCGGCAGTTCCTCCGTAAGCAAGTAGCTGCGGCTATGCGGCTCTATCGTCAGGCTCACCGTTTTCGTTTCCCGCGTATCTCCGTCAAAGGAAATGTAGCCAAACTCCGCTTGGAACGACACAGCCTCCGTGCTGTCATTGATTCCTTGAAGCACGACATTGCCGTCCACGGTACGCAAGGTCAGCTTGGTGTGGGCAAGCGCCCGCTTCACGCCATAATACGAAATTTTGCGGCGCAAGTAGTAGTCAATGATCGTCCAGCCCACTTCGCCCCAAGCATCGTTGTACATCCAGAACAGCGCGCCGGAGCAGTCCGGCTTAAAGCGCATTGCCTCTAGCGAGTATTCGAGCATCAACGAATGAACCATACCGCCGTAGAGCAAATAATCGTCGACCGACAGCTTGTCAGACCGGTCGAGGTAGCTTTTCCAAATCCCCTCCGCAACGGTGCCTTTCTCAAATACGTTGCAGTGCATTTCCCAGACGCTGCTGTCAAAATCGATCTCCCCGCCGTCCAAATACGCCTTCGTGCTCTCCAGATTGCAAGGCCCCACATAGCCGTATTCACTTACGAATTTAGATTCAACGTTATCGAAATCCATCGGCTCAATCCGTTCCTCCAGATTGAGACTCATAAAGGCATTATGCCAGCGGTGAACGTCCCCGACCGTATCGGCATTCGGGAGTGCCCCTCCATACGGCGAGCTGTTCCAGTACGGGATATGAGGGCAGTTGTTGTGAAGTACTTTTTTGGCAAGCACATTGGCAATATACAAGCCGTATTGCTTCTCGTGCTTAAATTCGATATTCCATCTTGGATTGTCCGTTTTATTGAAAATCCAGTGCACCTCATTGGTGCCGCAGAATAAAGCGATCGAAGCATGATTGCGAAGACGTTTGGTCTGATAGTCCATCTCGTCATGCATCTCGTCCATAAATTCTCTTCTGTGATCCGGGTAGGTGGAGCATGCCAGCATGAAGTCATGCCAGATCAGCAGCCCGTTCTGATCGCACAGCTGATAGAAAATATCCCGCTCGAACAGCCCGCCGCCCCAGATGCGCAGCATATTGAAATTCGCTTCCACCGCTTCGCGGATCAGGGTCACATATTTCTCCTCAGGTACACGCGAGTAGATAAAATCGTTCGGAATCCAGTTGCCGCCCTTGCTGAAAATCGGCAGCCCGTTGACGATCAATCGGAAGTTCCGGTCTTCTCCTTGCAGCACCGTCGTATCCAGCTCGATCGTCCGGATGCCGAATTGGAAGGAAGGGAATTCAGTCGTAACGTCTCCGGATACCGCCTCTACCTTTACGTCGTACAGCGGATGCTCACCATAGCCGGCTGGCCACCAAAGCTGCGGGTTCTCGATTTCAAATTCGAGGTCAAAGTAATTGATGCCCGAAGTCAGCAGCAGGTTGTCCAGCTTTTTGGAAGCACAGACGCTGCCCTTATAAGAAATCTCGACGAGCAGGTCGCCGCTGGCAGTGCCGACAATATTGAGATTCTCGATGTTGACCGTCGCTTTGAGTCTGGCAGTCTCACCGATGCCGAGAGTAACCACACTCACTTCCCGGACGGCGATGTTTTTCTCGGAGCGAAGATAAGCGTTGCCGTTCAATCCGCAGGTTACGACACGCGGGCCCCAGTCCCAGCCAACCGTATATTGCGGCCGTCTTACGAAGGATCGGCGATAGTCGCCGCGGTCTTTGCCGCCATTGTCGTACTCCCGGCAGGTCGCCCAATTGAGCTCCGACAAGTTGCTCTCGGAGACGCTTTCCAAGCCGGTCGTTACACGAACGGCAATCGTATTTTTGCCCGGCGTCAGCTGATCCTTCACATTGCGTACAAACGGATAATGAACGTTATAATGGCTGCCTACATGCTGATCGTTTACAAAAATATCGCTATGTGAATCAATCGTTTCGATGACCAGCTCGATAATATCGCTGTCGAAATCGAGGCCGGAGCCGTCGAATTCCTTCATATACCACCATGACCGCTGCTCGATCCATTCGCTTTCCAGCGCATAATCGGATAGAACCGGATCTTTAATGATTCCGTTCTCAATCAGCGGAATGCGAACATCGGAAGGAAGCGTGCAGGCGTACCAGCCCTCCTTCAGCGCTTTTACCGCTGCCAAGCTTTCTCTGCCCCAATGCAGAGGCGCCTCGTGAACCTGCCATGCTTCGTTCAACCCAACTATTTTCATCCCCATACACTTCCTTCTGTTAGAATAAATTCCGCCTTAACCTTAGCCTTTGACCGAGCCGGCAACCATGCCTTTAATAATCTGTTTGGAAAAAGCGAAGTACAAAATCATCGCGGGAAAAATCGCAATCAGCATCGAAGCCATCATTTTCGGATAGTCCGTCACAAACTGTCCTTTGAACAAGGTGATGCCGACGGGAACGGTCATGAGTGAATCCTTGCTATTCAAAATAAGTGCAAACGTAAATTCATTCCAAACTACGAAAAACTGAATAATACCGACGGTAAAAAGAATGGGACGGCATATTGGAAGTACGATGCTGAACAAGGTCCGGTGGAAGCTGCACCCGTCGATGCAAGCGGCTTCCTCCACCTCAATCGGAATGCTTCGTACATAGCTGTCTACCAGAAAAATCGCAATGGGCAACCCAAAGGCTGCATAGGGCAATATGAGCGTAAACCATTTGTCGCTCATTCCGGTTTGCGTGAATTGCACATACATCGGAACCATGAGCGCATGGATCGGAACCAGCATGCCTAAGAGATAGTAGTTGTAAAGGGCATTGCGGCCTTTAAACCGGAACCTGGACAGAAAATAACCGATAATAAAGCCAAGAACAAGAATGATCAGCAGCGATAGCACGCTATTCCGTGTCGTATTCCACATCCAGAGCAAAATTTTGCTTTTCGTAAAAATCGCCACATATTGATCAACGCTTGGACTATGCGGCAGCGAGATCGGATTGGCGTAAAACTCCGACTTCCCTTTCAGCGAAGAGTAGAACAGCCATACCGCAGGAAAAATGCAGGAAATCGAAAATACGAGCAAAATCAGGTTAGGCGCCAGTCCGGACATAAACCGCCCTCTTGCGTAGGCTCTTGCCATTAGCGCACCTCCCTTTCCTTCGTGAAGCTTCCCATGATCCAGCGGGTTCCAACGATTACAACTAAGCTTAAAATCAAGACGCCGATCGACATCGCGCTGCCATAACCCATCTTATATGTGAGAAAAGAAGTCTTATAGGCGTTTAAAGCCATCACGTTGCTTGACGTGCCCGGACCTCCGCCAGTCATGACATAAATGTGATCGAACACCTTCATCGTACCTGCGATGGAAAGCGTGACGCATACGGCCAGCGTATTTTTAATCAGCGGCAGTGTAATATGAACGGCTTTCTTCCAGCTGTTGGCTCCATCGATCTCCGCCATCTCCAGCACCTGCTGATCGACTGCGGACAACGCCGACAGAATGATAATCATGTAGTAGCCGATATACTGCCAGATCAAAGGAATAGCTACCAGTGTCAGCGAGAGACTTTCATTGTTCAGCCAAGGCTGTGCCCATTGTCCCCAGCCGATTTGCTTGAGAATGATATTAATAAGACCGTAGTTATAGTCATAGAGCATGGTCCAGATAAAGCCGATGACAACTGCCGACAGCACCGATGGAAAATAAGACATCGTCCGGTGCAGCGACTTGAGCTTGACCCGCTTTGAATGCAACATCAGCGCAAGTACAAACGCGATGCCGACCTGGCCGATGACACAAAGCGCCGTCAAATAAATGTTGTTGTAGAAAGACTGGATGAAGACACTATCCTTCAGCAGCGCAGTAAAGTTGTCGAAACCGATAAAAGTCATCTTGGTTCCGCCCGACCAGTCGAAAAATCCGTAATAGAAGGCAAGCACAATCGGGACGAACACGATGAAGGTATATAAGAAAAACCCTGGCAGCATGTACATGGCGAATGACTTCCTGGACGGACGCATAGCTTGATTCATAGTTCCTCCTCCATCCGAATACGTAATCGGACAACCGGCACGCCGTTGGTGCCGGCTATCCAATCTTTGCGGCTGCTACAGTTTGTCCTGAGCGGACTGAAGCTGCTCGGCCAGCGCTTTGCCGGTTTTTGTACCGTTGAGCACTTCCTGCAAGCCTGTATTCATCGTTTCAATAATGCCGCCTGGCATGAGCATGTCATAGATTGGCGTGAACGTTACTTTGCTAGTCAGACTAGCGAAATCCTGCGTAAGCTGCGGGAATTTGGTCATATCCACGCCATCAACAAGGCTTGGTCCCGCCATTCCGTATTTCTCCATATACACTTTGGAGAAATCGTAGCCTGCTGTTTTGAACAAGAAATCCATAGCGGCATCCCGCTTTTCGCCTGTCAGGTTTTTGTTGATGGCTACATACCAGCCGGCTCCGCCGGAAATGGTGTTTGCCTCGCCTTTTCCGCCGTCAACCGGAGGAAGGATTGCTACTTTCGTCTGCTTCAGCACATCTTCTGACGCATTGTTTAGCAGGTAGCTGATTGCCCAGTGGCCGTCGATCGTAGCTGCCGCTTTGCCTTGCGCATAATACTCTTCTGCTTGTGCATTAGAGATGACGTTGAAATCCGGATTGAAAATTTTCGCTGCTGTGCTCTTCTGCATCATATCCAGCGCATTGACGAACTCAGGATCCGTGAACTTCGCCTTGCCATCACGGCTGATAATGGAGTTTGTCCAATCAGCACCTGTGAAACGGTCACCCATCGTCGATAGAATCGTCGATTCCGCCGGCCATTTATCCTTATTGCCAAGAGAGATCGCCGCAATGCCTTTTTCATTGAACTTGGCAGCAGCTTTATTAATATCATCCCAGTTGTCCGGGAAGCTGTCGTAGCCGATATCCTTCCACATCTTTTCGTTGTAATAGACAATAGAAGTAATGGAGAGCTGATTAGGCAGACCGTAAATTTGGCCATCCTGCGTAGCTGCGTCAAACGCGCCCTTGCGGAACTTGTCTTTGAACTCATACTTGTCCAGCTCATCATTGATTGGCATCAGCAGGTCGTTGCTTGCGAAGTTGCCTACCCACGAGCCTTTCAGGAAAAAGATATCCGGCATTTCGTTCACTGCCGCCTGTGCTTGGATTTTCGTCGAATAATCGGCCTGCGACATCACCGACTGCGTTAGCTTCACATTGGGATTATCCTTCTCCCATTTCTCTACGAGCGTCATGTAACTGTCCATTTCAGCGCTTGTAGGACGCTCTTCCTCCAAATAATAATGCGAGAACGTTAATTCCACCTTTTTCCCCGAGCCGCTAGAGCCATTTGAGCCGTTGGATTCTTTCGGGCCATTGTTACCGCTTCCACAAGCAGCAAGCATAATGGACAAAACCAATAATAATGAGATGACGGTAAGCCGTTTGTTCGTCTTCATGTTGTCCCCCCAAAAATGTATTTGCCTTTCTGAGATCAATATTACACGCTGAGCACCCTCTTTTTGAATCCGCTTTCATTACCTCGTTATCCCTTTTATTTGTCCTTTTTGGACGATTTGACGGTTATCTGACGAACCGGGATTTGATTTTTATCCTTATAATTTGCTTTTTATCTGAAAAAAATGTCCTCTTTGCCGATTTCGCGGAACGGATTTGACACGCACAACTCGCAATGACAGAATGATTGCATAACATCAAGGGAGGTCGCGAGCCTGTGAGCATGCGCAAAAAGATTATGCTGTTTTTTATCTTTCTTGTCGCCATCCCGATTATTACGATCTATTCCGTGGCCATCAGCATCTTTTATGACAATACAAAAACCGATCTTCAAATGCGTTTCTCCAACAACATTCACGGGGTCGGGAAAAACGTCGAGCGTTTTTTTACAGATGCGCTTGATCTGACCACCTATCCTCTTATGGAAACAAATTTGAAAGCGTTTTTAAGCATGCCGGAGCAGAGCGAAAACCATTTTCAGCTCATCAGCAATGCCAACAACATTCTGATGTCTATGCCTTACGGCTTTTCCAACGGCATACGAGGGGTATCGCTTCTATCGCGCAACCAGATTCCGATTAACGCCGGCATTAATCTTAATTTGACCAAGGATGAAATCGAAGCTGCCAAAGCGTTAAAATCGAGACCTTACTGGGAATATCACGATGTCTCAGGGCTGAAGGATGCACAGCAAGAAGCGTACAACCATATTTTCGTAACCCGAATGTTAAAAAATCCGAGCAATTTATCCGAAGAAATCGGCTATATCAAAATCGCGATGAGCAGGCAACAGCTTGCGGAGACGATTTTGGCGGATCAGATTGATCATGATATTGCCTACTTCATCGTTGATGAACAGAATAAAGCGCTGGTCGACACGAAGGGAGATGCGGGCGATTTCAAGCTGGGGCCAGAAACCTCTTACGACAATCTGCTGCAGCTGGCGGACAGGGAGGCAATCTCAACTCAAATCAGCGGACACTACTATATTTCGGCCCATAAAATAGAACGAACGCCGTTTATTCTGTACAGCGTCGTCAAGCCGAATATTCTCACAATCATTAAGGAAACCCTTATTAAAGGTCTTTCTTTAACTGCCCTGCTGGTGTTTATATTTGCGCTTCTATTATCCGCTACGTTCTCCCAGATCATAACCGCCCCGCTCGTCAAACTGGGCAAACGAATGAAGTCGATTACGAATGAGGATTTTTCCGTTCGCATTGATGTGAAGCGAAATGATGAATTATCGGTACTGGCCAACAATTTCAACCGGATGGCGGAGCGGCTGGATTTTCTATATAAAGAAGTGTACATGAGCCGTCTGAATTTGCAGCAAGCGCAGCTTCATGCCCTGCAGGCGCAGATTAACCCCCATTTTTTGTATAACACGCTGGATACGATTTACTGGATGTCCGAGATGGGTGACACGAAGAACGTGAGCCTCATGGTATCCAATATGTCGAAAATGATGCGGCTGACGCTCTCACCCAACAATCGCGATATGGTGCAGCTGTCCGAAGAGCTGGAGCATCTAAGCAGCTATATCAATATTCAGCGTATCCGCTACGGTGATCAGTTTGTATTTGCGATCGAATGCCCGGAGGATTTGAAATCCTGCTATGTGCTTCGCCTGCTGCTTCAACCGCTTGTAGAGAATGCTCTCGTTCACGGCTTGAAGGACAGCACGAGCGGAATGGTGAAGGTGAAGATTTACTCAGTTGAGGATGCGCTTATTTATGAAGTTATGAACGATGGAACACCTGCGGACGTCGCCGAGATTAAGCGGCTGCTGGAGGAGGATGGCAGCGGTATTCGCGGCTTTGCACTGCGGAACATCAGAGAACGTCTTGCACTGAAGAACGGGCACGGCTTTCATCTGGATTGCTACGTGCGCGACGGGATTACCGTCTTCCAGATTACACAGAAGCTGAGGAAGGATTCGGATGGCTCAGAGGAGGAGCTGCCGTTGCTGGATGGTGCGGGAGGTAAAGAATGAACAAGGGGGCGAGGACATCATGATCAAAATATTGCTGGTTGACGACGAAGCCTTTATCCGTCAAGGAATCCGCCATACGATTCCGTGGGAAGAGCATGGTATGGAAATTGTGGGCGAAGCGGCTAATGGGGAGGATGGCTTGAAGCTGGCGATCCAATTGGCTCCGGACATCGTCTTTACCGACATTCAAATGCCGGTGATGAACGGAATCGAGCTGGCCCGTAAATTAAACGAATATTTGCCGCGCACCAAGGTCATCATCCTGTCAGCGTATGGCAACACAGAAAACTTCACCAGCGCTATTGAAGTCAAGGTGAGCTCCTTCGTGCTCAAAAACGCTGATTCGGGCAAGATATTGGAGTCCGCGCTGCGGGTTAAGGAAAGCATCCTGGCGGAATATGAGACGCAAGGGCAAAATGCGCTCATTCAAACCATTTACAATGAAAACCAGCAGCTGATCAAATCCGACTTGTTCGCGAAATTTTTTAAAGGCGAGGTCCCGCTGGATAAATTCCGGAAAAGAGCCGAGAAGCTCGACATTCCGCTGCCTGGTCCCTCCTACTCGCTGCTGGTTGCGAGCTGCCAGACGAACGACAACTGGATCGTTCACAACCTATTTATACGGGCATTTGAGCAATTCCAGCCGTTTGTGTTTTTTATCGACAGGACGAGGCTTGTCGCCGTCTTGAATGTTGGGCCTGAGGGGTTAGCGGACGATACGATGGACAAGGCGTTTCCCGGTCTTAAACCGCATATATTCGGCAATAGTCTGGTTGTCATGAACCGGATCGATGCGCTTGATAACTTCGCAGATTGCTATGCGATGCTGGACAAAGCGCTGGACGGCTGCTTCTGGCATTCGGAGAAGGAATATACGAAAGTCTCGCTTCACGACACTTTCACCAGCAGCGAGCCTGGGCAAGCGCAGTTTTGCGAGAGCAAGGTCATCTCCGCCGTTTTGTCCAAAAACCCTGCTCAAATGGAGCAGGCGCTCCTGAACTATTTTACATTCATGCAAGAGAATTCGGTCTCGCGTTCCCGTTTTCTGGAATCGGTCAATCGCATCGCCGTCCTTATGGAAGCGGTTATGGACCGGCAGTCCGAGTCTCATAAGACGATCGATATTATTGCGGAAACCGAGACACCCGAAGAAATAATAGAGCTGGTGTTAAGCTTGGCGAAGCCTGTGAAAGAAGGCGAATCCAAAAATGTCCATTTTGCTGCCGCGCTGGATTATATCAACCGGAATTATAACGAGGACCTGAAGCTTGCTGATGTCGCCAAAGCCGCCTACCTGTCGACCGGCTATTTGAGCCGGATTTTCAAACACGAAACCGGCTACTCCTTTAAAGAGTGGCTGAACCGGATTCGCATCGAAAAAGCGAAGGAGCTCATTCTGAACAGCGATCTCAAATACTATGAAATCGCAGAGCTCGTAGGCTACAAGGATTACAAATATTTCTCCGCCTACTTCAGCAAACTATGCGGCATCAGCGCCAAGGAGTACAAAATGCAGAAGCTCACTCAGCTTCATAAGTCGGGGGACTGAACGGGGAATTAACATGCCTGTCCGCGCTGCGTTCCTATTTAGTTAAAGGACATCCACACCGTATCGCCCACTGGCTCGAAGTTCATCTTAAACCAGAAGTTGCGTGATTTATCCAGCGAGTAGACGTACATTTTTTTGTTCGGGTATTTCGCTTTCAGCCAATTGATGAAAAAAGCGGCATAGCCCTTGCCCTCATAGTCCTTGAGCACGTCCAGCGCTTCAATAAAAATGAAATTTCTTTCGTTCTTGATATCGATATAGAAATCTCTTTCCAGGTACTTCTCATCGATATGAAAATAATCCCGTTCCGCCTTGTGAATTAAGGCCTTCTCATTTGCGTATTCCCATATCACAGCATAGCCGACCATTTCATCCTCGGCATCGATAATGTAGATTTCTTCCGGCAATTCGGCTTGTGCTTTCAGGCTCAGTTCCCCGGCATGATAGCCGGAATCCAGCTGTCCCAGCTGAGCTTGCATTTCTTCATTGAACGGTTTGGCAATAATTTTAGTCATGTTGTTCTCCCTCTTCAAGCGGTCTATTAAGTGAAAATAGACCGCCTTCTGACAGAAGACGATCTACTCTGTATAACGCTGGAATCATTATAGCACGGAACCTGCTGCCGTTCATCTTTTCGGGCCACGGCATTCATTTGTGGTAACACCAAGTCGCTCTCGCTTTATTGCGGGGTACAGGCTCGTCCCACCTAAGTTAGACTAACTTTGGTCTACTTCAAGGCGCTTACGGCTCATTCGAGGTAACCTCAAGCTAGCTCTCGGTTTATTGCGCGATACAGGCTGTCTACTTAAGTTTAAACTAACTTTTGTGGATCTACTATGGCACATTTGCAAATTTCAGCTGTAATTAGAAGCGTCCCTATATTTTATTGCCATATTACCGCTGCGGAGTTCGAATCATCCAAGCACAGGGAACCTGTTTCGCTATTTTTCGAAATCGGTTCGCTATTCCCCGGAACGCACCGTTCGCGCATCATCCAAACTCCTCGCAGCGAAC
>NZ_BMHY01000002.1:333303-333613 GCF_014641555.1 Paenibacillus radicis (ex Gao et al. 2016) | reverse complement strand
GAACTTCAATTCGCTGTTTTCAGCGATTTTATACTATTTTGAGCATCCACTCCGCCAGAGCGAACCTAGCTTCGCTACTCATGAACTTAGGTTCACGGATAGCGAAATTAGGTTCGCTGTAGGTTTGATGAGCTCCAGTTGTACTCCGTGCAGCGAACTTGGCTTCGTTATTTAGCGAATCTGGTTCGTAGCAGCTTTATTTTGCACTATTTACACTCATACAAAGAACTTGGATACGCTAATAGCGAAATCGGTTCGCTATTTCCCGGAACGCCCTGTTCGCGCATCATTCAAACTCCTCGCAGCGAAG
>NZ_BMHY01000002.1:283833-333264 GCF_014641555.1 Paenibacillus radicis (ex Gao et al. 2016) | reverse complement strand
GAACTTCAATTCGCTGTTTTCAGCGATTTTATACTATTTTGAGCATCCACTCCGCCAGAGCGAACCTAGCTTCGCTATTCATGAACCTAGGTTCACGGATAGTGAAATTAGGTTCGCTGTAGGTTCGATGAGCTCCAGTTGTACTCCGTGCAGCGAACTTGGCTTCGTTATTTAGCGAATCTGGTTCGCTGCAGGTTCAATTTGCACTGTTCGCACTCCTGCAGTGAACCTGGTTTCGCTTTTTGCGAAATCTTTCTCTCAGCCTGTAACAACCTCAACGCAAAAAAAACCGCAGGGGCATATTCCCCCGCGGCTCCTGCGCACCGGCTATACGCCGACGCGGTTCAACGTGCGCAGCCAGCTGTCCATACGCTCAAGCGCGCCGAGCAAGTTGGCTTCCGAAGCGGCGTACGAGCAGCGGATGAAGCCTTCGCCTCCCGGGCCGAATACGTCGCCCGGCACCGCTGCTACGCGGCCCTCTTGCAGCAGCCGCTCAGCGAACGTCTGCGAGCTTAGCCCCGTCGAAGCAATCGACGGGAATACGTAGAAGGCGCCCTCCGGCTCATGGCAGGACAAGCCGATATCCCGCAGTCCCTGCACGAACATTTTACGCCGGTGGTTGTAGGACATAATCATCTCATCCTTATCGCCCAGCCCATGGCGGAGCGATTCGATAGCTGCAATCTGCGCCAGCGTCGGCGCGCTCAGCAGCGTATACTGATGAACGCGGCACATTGCGCCGATCAAGTCGGGATGACCGCAAGCGTAGCCCATGCGCCAGCCGGTCATGGCAAACGCCTTGGAGAAACCGCTGATGACAATCGTTCTGTCCTTCATCCCCGGTAAGGAGGCGAAGCTGACATGCGTCCGCCCGTAGGTCAATTCAGCGTAAATCTCATCGGACAATACGATGAGGTCATGCTCCTCCACCAGCTTAGCAATCGGCAGCCAATCCTCATAGGTCATAACAGCTCCGGTCGGATTGTTCGGGTAACTAACCAACAACAGCTTCGAGCGTGGTGTCAATTGTTTCTTCAGTGCCTCAGCTGTCAGCTTGAAGCCGTCCGAAGCGAATGTCTCTACCTCCACCGCTACGCCGCCATTGAGCTTCGTAATCGGGGAATAAGCGATATAGTTCGGAACGGGAACGAGCAGCTCATCGCCGGGAGAGAGAAGCACCCGCAGCGCGAGATCGATCGCTTCACTTCCGCCCACGGTGACGAGAACTTCACTGGCAGGGTCATAGCGGATACCGAAACCACGATCCAAGTATGCCGAGATTTCTTCCCGCAGCTCCAGTATCCCTGCGTTTTCGGTATACTTCGTATAACCCCGGTCAAGCGCACGCGCAGCCGCATCCCGAACTGCCTTCGGCGTCGTGAAATCAGGCTCGCCCACTCCCAGCGAAATGATGTCGCGGCCCGCTTCCGCCGCATTGAAAAACTTTCGAATGCCGGATGGCGGAATCTCCCTCACAACCGGCGACAAGTACTCGCTTACCGTTCTCATATCACTCTACTCCTTATTTTCACGCTTTCTTTCGATCAAAGAATATTCAATAATGCTGTCCAGCAGCTGGCTAAAAGAAATGCCCGCCGCACTCGCGCTTTTCGGCAGCAAGCTGTTTTTCGTAAGTCCCGGAAGCGTATTGGCCTCCAGCACAAACGGCATGCCTTCCTCGGTAATGATCATATCGATACGGGCGTACACGCTGCATTTCAATGCCCGGTAGCACGCCAGCGCTGCCGCCTCGACACGCGCCTGCACCTCTGCCGGCAGCTCAATAACTTGCTCGTCGGCTCCGCCATCCTCGTATTTCGATGTGTAGTCGAAAAACTCGGCATTCGCCTTAATCGCCACGATCGGCAGCAGCTTCCCGTTCAGTATGGCGCAGGTAATTTCCTGTCCGCCGATAAACTGCTCGATCATAACGGAACGGTCCCATTCCAGCGCTTCCTGCACCGCTTCCCCGATCGCTTCCTTCGTCTTCACCAGCTTCGTCCCGATGCTGGAGCCGCCCGAATTCGGCTTCACAACGACTGGAAGTCCCAATTGAACTTCTACATCGTCAACCGACAGCTCCTCCAAGCTTTCAACCTGAATCCAATTGCCCGTTGGCACGTTTTCGAAACGGAGCAGTTTTTTGGACAAGTCCTTATCCATACTCACACTGCTCGACAGCACGCCGCAGCCTGTATAAGGAATACCAAGCGATTCCAGCGTACCTTGAACGGTACCGTCCTCCCCGTATTTGCCGTGCAGTGCAAGCAGGGCGATGTCGATGCCCGCCGATTTTTCGATCAGATCACGCTTGCTGTCGAGTACGACCGGTACAACCTCGTATTTGTCACGATCCAAATTCGCGATCATTTCCTTACCCGTCAACAGTGATACTTCTCTCTCCGATGATACGCCGCCCATAATAACTCCGACTTTCATTTTCGCACGCTCCCCATGTATGTGAATTCCGGTTGCCTTACCATTTTCCGTTGCCGTTGTGGCTTAGCCCATCAATTCCCTTGCTGTATCGCCAATAATTCGTATCCCCTGCACGATCTGCTCATCTGCTACTCTCGAGAAGCCGAGCCGCATCGTATGCCGCCCTTGCCCTTCCTCCACATAAAAGTTGTCGCCTGGTGTGAACACGACGCCTTTGCGCGTGCAGGCTTCAAGCAATATCCTCGTCGGCAGCGTTTCATCAAATTCGATGAACAAATGAAGACCTCCATCGCCCGACAGCTTCCGAAGCGGGAGGTAAGCTTTGCAGCTTTCGATAGCGAGCTCGTATTTCCGTTTGTACTCCGCCTTTGCCCGCTTCAAGTATTTCTCGAAGTTGCCGTTATGCAGGTACTGATACAGTAAGGACTGATCCAGCGTCGAGGTATGAATCGTTCGTGATCGCTTGATGCTTTCCAGATAACCGATCAGCTCTTTGTCCGCCAGCACCCAGCCTACGCGCAGGCCCGGGAACAATATTTTCGAATAGCTGCCCAAATAAATAACGTTATTGCTTCGTCCTGCCGATGCGATCAACGGCGCGACATGAGAGCCGGAATAACGCAGCTCCTCATTGAAGCCATCCTCAATGATCGGAATTCCGCGGCTGCTCAGCAGCCTAATCGTTTCGATTCGTTTCTCCGGCGACATGACGATTCCCGTTGGATTATGATAAGACGGAACCAGATAGGCAAGATCGAACTCTCCGGAGTCGAGCTCCGTCTCAAGCCTTTTCAGGTCGATACCGTCTGCCTCCATATCTACGCCGGTAATGGAATAGCCGTGCAGCTTCATATTTTTGAGCGCTGTATTATGCGTAGGATTTTCGCAAATCGCTCTGCCGCTGCTTTTGCCGAGTGCAGACAACACGATGTCGAAGCCTTCGGTAAATCCATTTGTAATCAAAATATCTTTACCGGTCAGATCAACGCCCTTATTCTCCATATAGCGAAGTAAAAAATCGATCAGCGGCTTATAGCCTTTGGCATATCCGTAATTAAGAAGTACTTCGCCTTCAATAGACATCCGGTCCATAAACGCCCGCTTCACATTGTGAAGATCGAACAGCTTCTCATCCGGCGCGATGCTCGTAAACGAAATCGAACCCTTTTCCGCTCGGATGCCTCGTTTCATAAGATCCAACCGCTCCGCCTCGCTTGCATAACGACTTATGCGCTGACGCCAATCGATATGCCCGCCATCGTCCTCGAACCCGGACTCCCCTTCTTCATAAGAAAGCTCGCTGACGTTTCCTGCCGCCCCCGGAGCAACGAAGTTGCCCTTGCCTTGCACGGCGTATATATAGCCTTCTTCCTCCAGCTCATTATAAGCGGTGACAACAGTGTTCCGGCTGATTTTCATTAATGCGCTTAATTCTCGGGTAGACGGGAGCTTCTGATCACCTTGCAGAGCGCCTCTCCGGATCAGTCTCTTCATATAATCCTTAACCTGTATATATACCGGCCGGTCGTCTGCAATCTTAATATCAGCGTACACCCCATCACCTCCTTGCTCTATCATGTCATATTTAGGGCGGCAAAAAAAGAACCACGACAGACGTTTTTGAAACGTCTCGTGGTTCTAACTGAATACAAGCCATTGGACCAGTTGCCGTCTATAGGCTCGTCATGCCAAAGTACATGCCAGAAACTATGGAGTTGTTGATCCTAGACTCATCCCATAAAATCGCTCGGCGTTGCGCAAACTACTCCATATATCCGACGATTCACCGCTAATGTACCAGTAAGCCACTCCTGCCAATCCCTCATCTACTGTCCATTTATATTTGGCGGAAAGCGAGCGCCCATCCTCCAGCCATATGCGATGCTGGACGTTTTGCAGAAGGTAACTGCCCGTATATTGGCCGACGGTGCTGTCCCACAGCGGTTTGATCGACCGCTTCGAGACCAAGCTGTTCTGTTCTCCGAGCGACAGCACCGCCGATGAAGCGGCGCTCCCATTCTTATTCAGCGTCCAATCGCGGTTATAGAACGGCAGCGCAAGAATGACTTTTTCCGCAGGAACGGCCTTCAGCAGCACCGTCACTGCATGCTCCACATAAGGCAAAGAGGCAACGGAGCCTGCAATGGAGCCGCCTTCCCAATGCTCGTCATAACCCATCATTACGATATAGTCAGCCTGCATGCCAAGCGCCTTGTAATCGAAAGCTTCCGTCCAATCCGTCCCTAAATCCGGCGATACATTGATAGACAGAACAGCGCCGATTGCATGCAACTTATTGCTTAGTAAGGTTATAAATGCGGTAAAATTAGCTCGATCCTGAGGATCAACATTTTCGAAATCGACATTGAGTCCGGCAAGCTTATTCTTCTGAACAACATTGGCAAGATTCGCAGCAAGCTTACTTCTCGTCGTGGCGCTGGATAGCACTTGATGGGTCGCCTCCAAGTTAGAGCGATTGCCGACCATTGCCCAGATTGCCTTTCCGTTACGGGAAGCCCACGTTACAAGTGATGAGTCGGTATTATCGGTTAGATTGCCCGCTTTATCGGTAAAATACCATCGCGGCGACAGTGTATTAACCGTCTTCGAGCGCAGCACCGACTGCTCGAATTGTTCTGTCGTTTGTGCATACTGCCAGCCGAGCTGGATCTGTGCCTGCGGTTTGGCTGCCAAGTCGGCTGCCCACTCTTTGTTCTGAAGCGCGCGATCCAGAATCGCGGCCGTCTCTTCCCGGCTAAGCGGCGCATCAGGACGAAACTTGCCGTTATCGTCGCCTTTCATTAAGCCAACGTCCTGCGCAATCGCAACAACGTCCTTGGCCCAATCGGCAATGCGATAGGCATCATTAAATGCAGGAGACGTGCCGTGGCTAGCCTCTGTCAGCTTAAACACGCGAACGAGCAGCGCCGCCGCTTCCTGCCTCGTTACCGGCTTGGCCGGTTCAAAGGTCCGAGGTCCTGTACCGTCGGCTAAACCAAGCTGCACCGCTGCTTGAATATAACCGGTATACCAGGCATTCGCAGCGATATCCGAAAACGGCTGAATGGGACTTAGCGCTTGCTCCAGCCCTAATACTCGGTCTGCAATCGTTATAAATTCCGCGCGTGTAACCGGATTTTTAGGCGAAAAAGTATGCTCCGCTGTGCCTTGTAAAATCTTTTTCTCATTAAGACGAATGATAGCCGCCTCCGCAAAGCTCCCGGAAATATCGTTAAACGGCTTTTTATCCTTCTCTGCCGTCAATGCCGTCAGCAGCTTGGCAGCAGACAAGGGCTGTACGCCCTCAGTTGTATAAAAAACAAGAGTGAGCGCGAAGAGTACTATGGTCCATTTCCCCATTTTCCAATACATCGAGATCCCCCTTCTCTTCGATTCTTCTAACAGATAAGTTGATCCGCTAGATTGGAAGAGCTGCAATCTCTATATCGTAACAAAGGCCGGTCAATGCGGCATTGCTTAGTTATTGGTAAATGGATTAGCTCTTGAACTCACGCTCTATTCTATAAACCTAATGATAGGGCGGCCGTGGCCCGTCACTTCCAGCTGCCTCCAATGAACCTCTAGTGACTGTATAGTACATTCGGTGCTCACCGCCTTCGCTCCCTTTCATCCATCGTTCTATGAATGCAACCCGGTACTGCTCCTTCGTACCAAGAGGTGTAACAGCCGTCTCCCTCTCCACCGTGTAGCCCTGAATTTCAAGCTGCATGGTACCAATCTCCTTAGGAAAATTATCAATAGTTGAACCGCTGCCTGATGTTGCGAAATGAACGGCTTCCTCAGCAGAAAAAGGGGGTGTATACGGTTTTGCAGGCGAGTCGATTAGCAGTGCGGCATAGCTAAATACAAATAAGACCAATGGGACGGCGAGCAGAGTCACGCGAGTACGACGATTCAACCTGCGAATACACCAAATGACCAATTGGTCCACTAAGAAAAAATAAAAGGCAGCCCCTGCTCCAATGAAACCGAAAAAAACAGATTGAAAAGGAAGCGAGCATAAGAAGCCAAAACTCAGGTGCAAAGTTGCTGAAACCACCCATTTGAACGCAGCATGAATGGTGAGCTTTGCCATAATAATTTCAATGCATATAGAAACGGCAATACCGTATATGAAAACAGCGGGAAACGCGTAGATCGAGACGATGACAGCCCATCCTGCAAAGTCAGATGCCGCCTCCCACTCCTCAGTCCACAGACCGTTATATTGCCATGCAAAAAACAAAACAATCGTCATTACAGTGACGTATGCGGTTGCCATTTTACGAATGAACATGACTTTCCCCCAAACTAACGCTATTTCTAGTACCGTTGATCTCAGTATAAGAAATCATAAAAAATAGCGTTAGTTCTAAGTTCTATAGAACCCAGGGGCTGAAAGTATCATACGAGCACTAGAGCGAAGCGGGTTCGCAAAATAGCGAAGTCAGTTTCGCTGTAAGAGGGTGTTCTTGGACCCTCCTCTGAAAACAGCGAAGCAAATTTCGCTATTCATGAACGCAGGTTCACGAATAGCGAAAAGCTCTTCGTTAATGGGAAAGTGACCCGCCGCGAGAGGGGCAACTGCGAAGTTAAGTTCGCTAAAAAGCGAACGAGCTTCGCTAACAATACGAGGTTTGACCGCCGACGTGCGACCGAGCACCGCGTTTCACGATGGCACCGCCTGCCGGGAGGCGTACGGTACGGAAAAACTTAAAGATGGGGCTGCCCCAAAGGGTAAACCTTGCTGAGAGAATTCGATAATATAGAAAAAGAACCTTCAAAACCACGATTAAAGTGGAATTGATGGTTCTTTTCATCTCGAAATTTATGAGACTTCTATTATTCCGCAAATACTAGCGTGCCAAAATGCTTGGGCAGATGAAAATGAACCGAACCTATCGGCGACCATGACCAGAAATGACGGTTGCCTTGCTTGTCATCGTCAATCCTGTACATGTTGCTGCGCCACTCGGTACCAACAACAGGCACAGCGTCGAAGTTAATGAACGGGATGTACAGCTCGCAAGCCCAAGCTCCACTTTCCCCTTCAATAACCGAGGTCTGCAAGCCCTCTGCATTCCACCCCACATTTATATCGATATTTCCTTCACCATCATTGCCGATCGACGCATCATACACGATGTTGCGCGGACTGATGACGAATTCCCGGTACTGGCGGCCTTTGCCGGCAGCATCCAGAAAAATTTCAACAACATCCTCTTGGTAAAGCGGAGCATCGCGCTCCGTCATCGTCGCTACACGGTGGTCGTCCTCGCAATCGAAGCGGACCATGAGAGCGTCCTCCGACCAGCACACCTTAACGGAGGTTTGCAGCCTCGCGGCCTCACCGCTCACTACTTGAACGAGAGATACAGCCTCCAGCCCGTCCCATTTCACCGATTCAATCGGCCCTTCTACTTTCCTGCATACATAACGCATCGCCCAAGCTCCCTTCTAACGAACGATATCTACAGCACAGCCCTTCCTATTATATCGCAACAGTTGGAAAATAGCGCCTAATCCAGCAGCAAAGCAGCCGAACAAATGGAAATGAAAAACCTCCCCTAAACCGGAGAGGTTTCACTCTTTCTTTTAGATCTGCGATTGCCGCAGCTTTATTTCACAGCTACCCATTCCCCGCGATTATCGGCCGATTCACGCTCGGCTTCAATAATTTGAATGCTGCCTTTTGCGCTTACGGAAGTCGCTTCCGCAATTTGACCGCCGCTGGCAACAGTCTCGACAAAATATTTTAGTTGAAAATAGTAGCCTTGATCAGGCGACAGCTGCGGCTCGAAGCCTGCGCTGTCATTTGGATTAACTTTTACCCGATCACCATTAAACTGGATATTGCCGCCTTCAAAATTAACTCTAAAGCCCATTTCGAAGCCAAAATCACCATTCAGCGTCCAGTCTACGCAGGCATTAACGACGTTGCCGTCCTCATAGCGATAGTTGGTCGATACGATATCATAGCCGCTTCCTACAATTACGTTCTTGCCGCTGCAGGATACCGCTTCCGGCTTGCCGAACAGCCAGTGGATCGCATCCGTATCATGTACATGCATATCGAGCAGAGCACCGCCGCCCTTTTCTTTTTGCAGCACCCAAGGTCCCCAACTCGGCGTGCCGCCGCCGCGGTAAAAGACGCCGCTCGTTGCCTTGCCAAACTTGCCGCTCGTTACAATGTCCTTCAAATAAACGTATGCCGGCCAGAAGCGTAAGCAGTGGCCAATCATCAACTGCTTGCCGTTCGCCTCAGCAGCCGCAATCATCGCATCGCAATCTTCAGCGTTCATGGCCATCGGCTTCTCGCAAAGTACATGCAAGCCCGCGTTCAAGCATTGAACCGCTACTTCCCGGTGCAAGAAAGTCGGCAGCGTAATGTCGACAGCGTCAAGCTGCTCCTTATCCAGCATGTCTTGAACAGAGGCATATTTGCTGAACCGGTTAAAATCGATTTCATTCTCTGAGGAAGTATCGATATTGCCTCCCGCACTGCCGCCAGCCAGCTTGTTGGCGTCCATATCGCATAACGCTACCACTTCAATTTCCGCGCCTTCCCGTTCCAAACGAAGGTAATTTTCCAGGTGCGATCTGCCCATAAAACCTAGTCCAATCAATCCGATTCGCAGCATTAGCGTTCCGTCCTTCCCAAGATAGCGTCCATTGCCGCCGATGTATTGTAAATGATTTGCTTCGTATGATGCGTATAAGGCGGGATCATCTCCGCAATAACATAATCGTCATAGCCAATCTCGCCGAGCGCCTTCACCACTTCCGGATAGTTGACGTCACCGGCAAGCAGATCAACGAAACCGTGCAGCCCTCCGGCTTGTCTGCGGTAGTCTTTGAAATGCACTTTTTTAATCCGCTTGTTCAATATCGAAATCCAATGCTCCGGGTAACCCGCATACACGACGTTGCCGACGTCAAAGTACGAGCCGACATAATCAGAGCCTACTGCGTCGATGAAGCCCCGCATTTCCAGCGGCGACAGCAAAAACTTGTTCCATACATTTTCAATCCCGATCGCAACTTTGACCGCTTCCGCAAGGGGAGCAAGCGACTGGAAGCCCTCTAGGGCATTATCATAGGCTTGGTCATAAGGCACAACCTCAGACCCCGGTATAAAATCGACGCCAACCGCGCCGGGCACAATAAGAATCGTATCTACGCCAAGAATCGCTGCCGATTCAAGCTGCTTTTTCGCTACGTCCTTCGCTTTTTGCCGGGTTTCAGCATTGGCGCTCGTCAATGGATAATCCCAGTAAAGGCCGCTCGCAAGGCTTGTCAGTGCAATGCCAGCATCATCCGCTATACTGCGGATTTCACGAAGCTGCTCCTCTGTGCTCTCCAGACTAAGCTCGCCAGTCGCGTTAAGCGACAGCTCGATACCGTCAAAGCCTGCATCCGCAGCCAGCAGGATGCTCTCCCGTACGCTAAGGTCCGCAGGAAACGACCACGCATTAATTCCTTTTTTTAACGCCATTTGCATGCCCTCCTCGTTCAACTGTAAGCCCATTATAGAGGGACAGCTGGCCCTGCGACTTTAGCCAATCAGCCGGACGTTTTGCACAATGCGGGATGGAAGTATGATAAAATTGCAAGCGTAATCTTATAACCGGCAGGTACCGGGAAAGGATGTCTCTTGATGGATTTCAACCGGCTAACGCTTCAGGAAGTAATCACGGTTAATAAACTGATTTCATTTCATTATTTTGAATATACAAGAGGGTATGTGTTCGAAGGGGAGCAGCATGATTTCTGGGAAATGCTTTACGTGGATAAGGGTGCGGTTGAGGTGCGTGCGGACGATCGGACCTACGAGCTTACTCAAGGGATGATTATATTCCATAAGCCCGGCGAATTTCATACCGTTCGGGTCGGCGACGGGCATAAACCGCCGAATCTGATCGTGCTGGCCTTTGAATGCCGTTCGGCTTACATGGACCGTTTTGCCAACTTATTGCTGCCGCTTGGAACACCGGAGCGCAATTTGCTGTCGCTGCTATTGCAGGAGGGCTTCCATTCCTTTCTTCCTCCCTACGATAATCCTTCCGTTCATGAGCTGATCCGGAATCCGGATGCCCCCTTCGCCAGCGAACAAGCGATGAAGGGTTACTTGGAGGCGCTTCTCATCCGGCTGGTACGCGGCATGGATGCGGAGAGGTCCGCTGAACAGAGCCGCGCTGCCGGAGTACGCAGACCTTCATCGATTCAGACGGAGAAGGCCGAGCAGCGCATCGTGGGGGGCATCATCGATTTTATGAAATCGAAGCTTTCCGAGCCATTAACTCTGGAACAGCTGTGCAAGGAAACGCATCTTGGCAAAAGCCGTCTGAAGGAAATTTTCCACTCCCAGACAGGAACG
Organism: Paenibacillus radicis (ex Gao et al. 2016); assembly: GCF_014641555.1. GTDB lineage: Bacteria > Bacillota > Bacilli > Paenibacillales > Paenibacillaceae > Pristimantibacillus > Pristimantibacillus radicis. The sequence goes on along the minus strand of NZ_BMHY01000002.1, from coordinate 322,448 downwards.
GGAGCGATCGAATATTTCAAGCTGCTGAAGATCGAGGAAGCAAAAACGCTTATTCGCGAGCATGCGCTTAACTATACGGAAATTGCGGCTGCGCTTGGCTATGGCAGCATCCACTATTTCTCCCGCGATTTCAAGAAATCGACGGGCATGTCTCCATCGGAATATGCCCGCACCGCCAAAGCCCGTGTAGGCGGCAAAGACAATCACCTGCCAACGTAATCGCCATCCCCGTCTGTCTCTCCAAACCAGCTAACCCCAACTCAGGTCGGGGGTGACGGGGAAACTTCTATGCTACACTAGTATGATAGAGTCAAATTTAGGAGATTACTAGAATATGACACCTCAAAATCAATGGTCGCCAAATGAGCACGCTATCGGACATGGTCAGCCTTTAGCAAGACGAAAACCGAAACGAAATCCGTTCATGACCGCCCTCATTCTAGCTATGATTGCTGCACTGCTATGGAGCAGCATCAGCGGTTTGAATGTGCTTGAGCGGCTGCTTTCCACTCCAGACACCGTATCGAAATGGGAAACAGCTCCCGCCGGCGAAATTCCAAAGCTGCATCCCATTGTAGCTGCCAAGAAGGATGAGCTTGTCGCACAAACGGCAAAGATCGGCATTACGATTCTTATTACGGACGGAATGCGAACGAGTGAGGAGCAGGATCGCCTTTACGAGCAAGGCCGCAGCAAGAGCGGACCGATCGTGACAAACGTTCGGGGAGGGGAGTCGTATCATAATTACGGTCTCGCTATCGATTTTGCACTGCGGACAGTCGAGGACAACAGCGTCGTCTGGGATATGGAATATGACGGCAACGGAAATGGCAAAGCGGACTGGATGGAAGTTGTAGCGATTGCTAAAAAGTTAGGCTTCATTTGGGGCGGAGACTGGAAAAACTTCCGGGATTACCCGCATCTCCAGATGGACTTTGGGTATTCCATCGCTGAACTGAAACGCGGAAAGCGGCCTCCGGCCGAGCAGAAATGATCTGCTCATTTGCCGGATGCCGCTTTTCTTTTTCCTCTATATATTACTTTACTTTAACCCTGTCGTCGCAATACCGCGGATGATCTGCTTCTGAAATACGACAAACACAAGCAACAGTGGCAGCACCGAGACTGTGGCTCCCGCCATAATCTGAATCCAATTGCTGCTGTCCTTCGCTTCGCTAGAGAAGAAGGCCATACCGACTGGAATCGTGAACCGTCCCTCCGTCTGCGTAATGATTAACGGCCAGATGAAGGAATTCCAGCTTCCGAGAAAAGTTAAAATGCACAGCGTCGCAATAGCTGAGCGGACAAGCGGGAAGGCGATTTTAAACAAAATGCCCCACTCGCTCATCCCGTCTATTCGCGCAGCATCCAGCAGATCGGACGGTACCGATTCCATGAACTGCCTCATTAGAAAAATACCAAAGGCCGTAATCAGGCCGGGAAATAAAATGCCCCAATACGTATCCACCCAGCCCAGCTTGGAGGAATAAAGAAACCACGGTATGATCAGCATTTCCGTCGGCACCATCAGCGTGCTCAGAATAAAGAGGTAAATCGTTTTTTTACCGTGAAAATGGAATTTCGCCAATATGTAGCCGATCATCGTATCGAACAAACAGACGCTCGCCGTGGCGATTACCGCCACAATGAAGCTGTTAATGATCCAGGTTCCGAAAGGCGAGCCAGTGAATAACGCCTTGTAATTATCCCAAGCCGGCAATTGCGGAATCAGACTGAGGGAATACATTTCCTGCGGCGTTTTCAACGAGGTCGCGATCATCCATATGAACGGAAATACCATGACGGCCAGCCCTGCGGTCAGAAGCAGATAACTGATTGCCGACACCGCGGCCGAACGGCGTTTGACCGACCCCTTCGTTCCGGCTGCGCCAAGGCTGTTGCCTGTGACGTCTCCGGCAGAAACCGTCTTGCTCATCGCTGTATCCGCCCCTTTCCTTAATACTCTACCTTGCGGTCCAATACTTTAAGCTGCAGGACGGTAAACGCTAAAATAATGACGAACAGGATGACGGTCGCCGCCGAAGCGCGCCCCATCTCAAAGCTTTTGAAGGCCGTATTGTAAATATAGAGCACAATCGAGTTCGTCGAGTTGAGCGGCCCGCCGCCCGTCATATTAAGCACCTGCGTGAAGGATTGCAGAAATCCGATGCTGGCAATAACGACGGAAAACAATATCACCGGATTAAGCAGCGGAATTGTCACATGGCGGAACCGGCTCCAGCTCCCTGCTCCGTCAATCGACGCCGCGTCGTAATAGAGACGCGGAATATTTTCCAATCCGGCTAGAAACACCAGCATTTGAAAACCGATGCTTTGCCAGATCATCGCTGCAATAATCCAAAAAATCGATTGCGACGGTGAATAGAGAAATGGCTGCGGGTCAAGGCCAAGCTCCAGCAAAATCCCATTGGCGACACCGTTTTTCATTAGGATCCAGCGAAACACCCAACTGACGGCAACGACGCTCGTAATATACGGAATGAAATAAACGGTGCGAAAAAAGGTGCGCAGCACCGTAATTCGCTGCAGCAGCAGGGCAACGGCAAGCCCCGCTACGATCTGCCCCGGCACGCCGACAATGACGTAGACCGCCGTGTTGCGAAGCGACCCAAGAAAGACTTCATCCTGGAACAACGATGCGAAGTTCGCGAACCCGACGAACGGCTTGTCGGGCGATAGAATCGCCCACTCCCGGAAACTGACATTGAACGAATACAGAATGGGAAGCAGCCGTACGGCGGCAAAGAACAGCAAGGGGAGCAGCAGACAGCCGTAGATAAATAAATACCGTTTGCCCCGCAGCCCTAATCGGACACCGCCAATTAAGGGCAGGCGCCGTTGGCGTTGACGGGACCCTTTCGGAGTTGGTTCCGTGCGGCCTCCGCTTTCCACAGGCGTCGAATCGATGACCCGCTCCATACGTCACCACCTTCCTTGCGCCGCTCCGGCGTTATTTTTTCGCCCAATAGTCGTCATAGAGCTTCTGCGTCTTCGTAATCAAATCCTCGAAAGCTTTCTCGATCGGCACATCCTTCAGCAGCACTTGATCCACAGCCTCGACAAACAGCGTACGCTCCTGCGTTTCATCGATGAAGAAATGCGCGCGGCCGTCCGGCAGCTGTGCGATAAACGGACCCAGCTTCTCGTCATTAATATATTTGTCCTGCAGCGCAACCTCTTTCTGTGCCGGCAGCTCGCCGATCTTCTCTACCCATTGCTCCTGAACGCCCTTGCTCGTTAAAAACTTCAGAAACTCGACAGCAGCAGCCAGCTTATCGCCCTTCACATTAGAAGGAATCGCATTCGCCCAGAATGAGGCTTGCGTCGACTTGTTCTTATAGGAAGGGAGCGGCGCGATGCCATAGTTCAAATCCGGAACGTCCTTCTTAATGGAGCTAAGCCGGTAAGAGCCGTCTACGTTAATAGCCGCATGGCCTGTTTTGAAAGCATTCGCGTCATCGGTGTAGAAACCGTTGATACCGACTTTATGTTCCTTGGCAAAATCAATTAAGTATTTAAAAGCTTCGAGTCCAGCCGGCGTTTCATTCCATAGCAGCTTTTTCCGGTCTTCGCTCGTATCCTGTGCTCCAGCCTGATAGAGCAGCCCGTCGCGGAACCAGTGATGCAGCTGCGACCCCGGCTCCCAGCCAAAGCCTTCTACAACAAATTGTCCTTTGTCATCCAGCTCCGTCAGCTTCTTCGTATAAGTAACAAGCTCCTCCCAAGTGGCAGGCGGCTTATTCGGATCAAGACCCGCTTTGACGAACAAATCCTTGTTGTAAAATAGCCCCAGCGTCCGCACGCCGGTCGGCAGCGCATAATAGCCTCCGTTCAGCTTAGCCGTCTCTACGAACGGGAAGAAGTTCGCTTCAATTTCCGCAGCGGGGAAATCCGCTTCCGGCAGCGGCTGCAAATAGCCCGAGGCTACATACTTAGGAAGCCAGCCATAGTACAAATTGATGACGTCCGGCCCTTTGCCTGCCGGAACGAGCGTCGCTACCTTCTGATTATATTGATCGTAAGGGAAATTGGTCTGTTTGACCGTGATGTTGGGATGCTCCTGCTGGAATTGTGTAATCAGCTCGTTAATGAGCTCGACCTTGGCAGGAAATTCATATTGCCAGTATTCGATCGTCACTTTTGCGTTCGGGTCAAGCTTTGGCGGTTCGGCCGTTTGTGTGTTTGACGCTTTTTCTTTATTGCCAGAATCCGCCTTCTCATTTGGTTTGTTATTGCCATTGCCGCATGCAGTCAAAGCCAGTGTAAACGCCAGCGCCGCCGCAGCAATTGCCAGTATCGGTCTCTTTTTCATCTCCAAATTCCTCCCTTTATTTCGTTTGTTTTGCTTCCGGCCCCGCTTCCTGTGGAATCGGAAGTCCCAGCAGCCGTCTTGCGTTATTGCCGAAAATAAGTTCAATATCACTCTCGCTAAACCGAAGCTCTCTCGTCACGCGGACCTGATCTTGCAAGTATCGGTACGGAAACCCGCGCGGGAAGCCGCTTGCATCGGTTCCGAATACGATCCGCTCGGGCCCGATCAGCTCATACGTCTTGCGGAACAGCGACTCCAGCGTCAATTCATATGGCATCCAGCGCACCCATTGATTCGAGCCCGAAGTATCGATCAAGACGTTCGGACAGCTCCAGCACAAATGCAGCAGCTCCTGGAAGTAACCCGCTCCAAAATGTGGAATAATGAACGGAATATCGGAATATTCCCGGGCCGTATTAAAGATCGCCAGCGGGTTAATATTCGGGTGGTGAACGATGCCGCCTGCATGGCCGAGCATGCCGAAATGGATGAGAACAGGCAGTTTCTTTTCCGCTAAAAAGGTCCATACCGGCTTCAACGAAGGGTCGTCGAACGGAATTTTCGTCAAAGGCCCGAACAGCTTATAGCCTTTCAAACCCAATTCATTGACCGCACGCTTTAGCTCATCCGCCGCATCCGGAGCCTCGATAGGGTGGAAGGCAAAGCCTGTGAACCGATCTGGAAAATGCGCCAGCTGATCCGCCATATTGTCGTTGTCCAGCGCAGTCAGAAAATTCATGCCGCCAATATTGTATTTGTCCAGCTCCTGCACCCAGCGATCAATAAGCGGCGTTGTATCATCCGCTGAGCCGGCAGCGCCGCCTTCAGGAAAATCCCAGGTCAGCCGGAACCGCTCCCCCCGTTCTTTGCCGTAGCGGTCTATCAGCTCATGCTTGCTCCAGCTTCCGCCGATTTGAATGCGATACGGTAAATGTCCATGGATGTCATACACCTGAAAGTTATTTCGGAACATTTGCAGTCACCTCTCCTATTCGGGTTTGCTTGATTCGGCCAGCCATTCGTTCAAAATCAAATCCAGATGGTTGAGCGCTTTTTGCCGCTTATGCCTGCTGCCCTCCAGCCAAACCTTAAGCTCAGCTTGCCGCGAGCTTTGACCGCCGAGCGCGCGGCGCAGCTCGCTTGGCGCAGGGCCTCCGCGAAGGGTGCGGACCCTTACGAAATGTTCGGGGTCGAGCGCTTTACGCAGCGCCTCGGCAGAGAGCTTGAGCGGCTGGTTCTGTCCTGCTGCGGCAGCAGCTTCGTTCAGGCTGGCTAGATTTAAGTCAGCTACGCTGGCTCCTCGTTCTGCAGCCAAAGTGACCAGCTTACTGACGATAGAGTGGGCCGTCCGGAAGCTGAGCCCCTCCTCTCTGACCAGCGTATCTGCCAGCTCCGTTACAGTGGCAAAGCTGCTCGCCGCACGTTGGCGGAGCACCTCTTCGTTAATTTCCAGCGTTGCGATGACCTTACCAAGCAGCCTGTAAACCGCTTCTAACGTTCCAAGACTGCGCCATGCATAAGGCTGCAAGTCATCCTCCGTATCGACGATATCGCCAAAAGGCGTGTTATGAATCATCGTAAGCACCGTCTGCGCATCGCCAGCGGCGCTGGACAGAAGCGAGCGAACATGCTCGATAGAAACGGGATTTCGCTTTTGCGGCATGATGGAGCTGATCTGTACGTAAGGCGCCGCTACGCGGGCAATGGCGAATTCTTGCATACACCATAGCAGCAGCTCTTGGGCGAACCGCCCTAAGTTAATAGCCGCCAGTTGGACAGCTGTTGCCGCTTCCCCAACATAGTCGGCACCGCTGACCGCATCGTAGCTGTTCTCGATCAATCCGTCGAAGGCAAGCAGCTCGGCGACTCTCTCCCGGCTTATCGGGAATCCCGACGTCGTTAGCGCTGCAGCTCCCAAGCTGCTAAGATTGCATCCCTCATAAGCCGCTTTCAGTCTGCGGATATCGCGGGATAACGAATCCGTTACAGCCGCAATGTAATGACCAACCGTCGTCGGCTGCGCCTGCTGCGTATGCGTATGTGCAATCATAATCGTCTCCGCATGCCGGACCGCAAAGCTGTGAAGCGCTTCATGTAGCGCGTGCGCCTCTGCAAGTGCGGCCGCCAGCTTTTCTCGGAGTACGATGCGATATATAGCGATGCCCATATCGTTGCGGCTCCGCGCCAAATGCAAATTACCGGACGCTTCCTCTGACAATTCCAGCAGCAGATGCTCCACTTCGAAAAAAAGATCTTCGAATTTCCCGCTATACGTGCCAGTACGCAGCTTGCCGGAATCCAGCTGAAGCAGCGCTTTTGCCGTAAGCTCGGCATCTTTTTGCCGCAGCAATCCCTGCTCCCTCAGCATAATGAGATGAGCTTTATGAATAGCCAGCATCGGCTCCAGCAAATGCTGCTTCGCATTATCGTAAGCGGGCTGAAGCACCGCATTCGCGTATGCTGCGCCCGGGAACGTCGTCTCCTCTTTCTCCGGTTCATGTTGTTGCTGCGATTGTTCGGATGTAATCGCCATGTTCGCTCTGCCTCCTTTAATGGCGCAGCGCTGGCTTCAAGCATATCTTGTTCGCCATCCAGCTGCGCTTAAAGCGTATGCGGCTTCCGCGCTTTTGGACGCGGCTCAACCGATGCGCTTTACAATAGCAAACAGCCAGAGTTGTCGCATGATGCGACCTCTCCGGCTGTCCGGTAAAGATCATGTTTGTAATGGTATTCGAGGACGCCCAAAGTACAGAAAAAGGCCCCGTGCTGCTCTGCAGCGACGAAGCCTCCGGTTATCCGGTCGTGCTCTAAATAAATTATTCCCAGCGGAATTGTATGGTTAATAATAGCACTCTTTCTAAGGGTGATCAACCCTTTTTTTGGAATTCGTTTTTGGTGCGAGTTACCGGGCTTTGGACGCTAATGTGGACTTGCTATCACTATCGTTTCGAGCATGCTTTGCTCGCAACGAACCTGCTTCGCTATTTAGCGAAGCCAAGTTACTTGTACGAACCCATCAGCCGAGCTCCCCTGCTACAACGAACTGAATTTCGCTACTCGTGAACCTAGGTTCTCCAATTGCGAAGTTTGATTCGCTGCAGCACAGTCCATCTGTTTACAGCATCGAATTAGCGAACTTTGATTCGCTCTTTTGCGAACCTGCTTCGCTATTTTCGTATTCGTACCCGTAGGACTCCAATATTCATCCCTACCACTAACTTCAAGTAACTTTTACGGTCCCATCAGCCGAGCCATCTCTACTACAACGAACCTGATTCGCTATTTAACGAACCCAAGTTACTTGTTCAGACCCACCAGCCGCGCCATCTCTGCTGCAACGAACCTAACTTCGCTAATCGTGAACCTGGGTTCTCCTATTGCGAAATTTGTTTCGCTATGGTGCAGTTCAGCTTACTGTACATTCGAATTAGCGAAAATCCGTTCGCTCTTTTGCGAATCCGCTTCGCTATATAGCGAAAACCAAGTTACTTATCCCCCCGCACTATTCAACGCTCCAGTGCACCGATACCGCACCTTTCAATTTATCGCCCGTTACCACAATCCGGTATGGGGCGGCCTGTTCTGCTCTGATCGTACCTCCATGTTCATTAGTGTCATATTGCGGTACCAGCTTGTCGTGCTTATCCAATACATGATGTCCGTACCCGCCGCTATTTTCCGGCGACCAATCAACTGAAAAGCGCAGCGATTGATCTTGCTCCAACTCGACCTTAATCGCCTTTTTCCCGCGAAAATAATCGAAGCTCGCCTCATAGCTCCCATCCATCTGCGTCTCTTTCCAATCTCTCGTCACAGTCATATCGGCTTTCGACAATATGATAAATAAAAGCAGCAGTGTCACTGCTACGATAGCCGTATAGGGAAATTTCGACCGCATAAAAAAGAAAATAGCATCATAAATCACTGCACAAATCGCGCCCAAAAACCCAAAAAATAGGATGAAAGGCCAAGATTCATTTTCCCCAGCCGTGAATCCTCCGCCCAGTACCATAAAAGGCAGCACTCCTCCAATGATATGCAGCATGACTTTCAGCAGCACAAACCAGCCTTCAGAACCGCGAGTTATAAGCAAGACGGCATCTCCTGTGATTGAAAAACAGAAGGCATACCCGTAAAACAATATCCAAAAAAACAAAAAACTCGCCGCCTCCGCCCATCTATACAGATCAAGGCCGGAGGTAACGAGTACAAACAACAAAAACAGTCCGCCGGATGCCGCTAGTTTGGCAGATAAATAAGTGAAGCTTTTTTTCCAAAACGACTGAGCCATGAGCGATCATCCCCGATTAAAGTAATGGATTACGGCTCAATCGTAACAATCTATTCCATAATCTGGAAGTTCTAACTTTTATAGAACCTGTATGTTACCCCGCACCAGATATACAAAATATGTGAAATCAGAAGCGGTCATCATTTTCCGAATACAAAATAGGGCCAATGGATGTAAGAATACCGTCACCCAGTCCAGGATGACGGTATCTTTCAATAAACTGCTCTATTTAACCGGGCCTGTTATCGTATACTTATTAGCGGAACCAATCGGAGCAGCGTTAAAAAAAACGCTATTGCCTACCGCCCCTGGAATCTTAACTCCATAGGTGATACCTCCGCCTCCATCTTTGATGCCTACCACTTCAACTACACTAGGGATAGGTATATCTAATGAAAACGGTTCATGCAAAATTCCCACGTTCTCTGCAATTACTTTGCCATCAGCTTTTACGGTCACCACATCGCCATCCTCAGCGGCGTAGTCCCATATTAACAACCGGCCTGTTTTCACGTTTGACTTCATCTCAACGTTGAAGTCTTTCGCTTGAAGTCCCAAATCATCTGCTGCTACTAAAACTGTTCCCGCTTTCATACCTTTTCCGATTCCATTTTCTTTAACATTGGTTACATCAGCCGTGCTAACTGAAGAATTATTCAAAAAAATTGCTGCACAAAAAATAACTAGAGCCGTCAATCCTATTGCAGTGCGATGTATATTTTTTGATTTTGCACGTTTTACTTTCAGTTTATTAGCCAAATCTTCACCAGAGTTCCTTGTACGCCCCAAACTCGATAGATTCTGTCGATTTTTATCCCTATAATTGTTATTCATGCGGTCCTCCTTCAGCGATAATCTGTTTGGACAATCGGAAATTTTCTATAAAAAAGCGACATCAGCAGTCTTATAGCAACAATAGCTAAACATGCAAAGACGATAGCCCATCCTTTGGAGTAAAGCCCATCATTTGCCCATTTATTAAGGATCACGATTCCAATAACAAGAGCTCCGTTCGTATAAATTAACATTTGAAGAAGAGGAAGAAGTATAGTTATTTTACGATACGGCTTGCCCAAAAACTTGCTTCTTACTGCTAAATAAATAAAAAAGGAGAACATAGCTAAGACAGCATCCATTCCATTAGAGACGGGAACCTCATTAATTAATATGGTTTTGATATCTTTGTAAAGAATAAAAGGCAAAAGGATTGTCATAATAACAACCGGGATCATAACAATATGATAAAAAACAATTGCCAATAGCCATTTCATCGAAACACTTTCTCCTCTCTACCTTTCAAAATCTTCAGGTGTAATTGTTGATAAATCCTCCGCAGTCACATTCACATGCTGACTAATGCGTAAAGCATGTCCCCTGATCGCTTTCTCTACTAAATTACGCACCAAACGACCATTACCTGCCGTTATATCTCCTTGATAGCTTTCAAGAATGGAACGCAGCTTGTCCACCGCTTCATTGGTCAAGACATATCCTTGCGCTTTCACTTGCATATATGCGATTTGAAGCATTTCTTCTCCGGAATAATCTTCGAATGTGATATTATTAGGGAACCTTGATCTCAGGCCTGCATTCCGATTCAGAAATTTCTCCATATCGTTATCGTAGCCTGCCAGAATTACAATAAGTCGATCCCTATAATCATCCATCGCTTTGACAAGCGTATCGATGGCCTCCTGTCCGAACTGATCTCCCTCTGCCAGTGCATAAGCCTCATCAACAAACAGTACTCCGCCTAACGCACGTTCGATCACCTCACGGGTTTTGAGAGCTGTCTGACCCACGTATCCCGCAACCAAACCGGAGCGGTCGGTCTCTACCAGCGTATCCATCTTGATTACACCCAACTCTTTAAACCGTTGAGCAAGAATGCGAGCAATCGTTGTTTTACCTGTACCCGGGTTCCCTTTGAAGATCATATGCAGAGATTGAGCTGATGCTTTAGGCAACCCCATTTGCTCGCGTCGCTTAGCAACTTCAATCTGAGCGGAGAGGCTTCTAACAAACTCTTTCACCGATGTCAGACCAACGATTGAGTCTAAAGCATTTAATGAATTATCACGACCACTGGCTGCCTCCAAGGCTGAGGCAATACCGAAATCAGAAGCTGTAAGTTCATTCAGTCTATCCTTACCGACATCCGGTTGATCTGCCAGTCGCTCCGCCTGCCTCCGAAGAGCTTCCTCCAATGTATTTCTGACGAGACGTCCATTGCCTCCATCTTTTTTACCTGGTATTTGTTTCTCATTAAAGTAGGTTAAAAGCAATTTATCCACATCAGCGGCCATCGTAAAGCCCCTTGCCTTAACCATAATGGAAGCAATTCTCTGCATATCCTCAGCAGAGTAATCCGGAAATTCAATCTGAAGCGGAAACCTCGAAGACATCCCAGGATTCACTTGGATGAAACGCTGCATATCCTCTGTATATCCCGCTAAGATTACAACTAGATTGTTCTTATGCAGTTCTATTAACCTCACGAGCGTATCAATAGCTTCCTTGCCGAAGCCTCCTCCTTGTACGCCATCCTGAGCCAGTGCGTAAGCCTCGTCTATGAATAACACGCCGCCCAAAGCGGATTCAACTACCAGCTTCGTCTTATTTGCCGTCGAGCCTACATACTCGCCAACCAAATCTGAACGATCTACCTCTATTAGATGTCCCGTCTTTAAGTAACCCATAGAGCGCAGCATACCTGCGAGCAGTCGTGCCATCGTCGTTTTACCCGTACCTGGATTTCCTGAAAAGACCATATTGATCATTTGTCCTGTATCAACATGAATGCCAGCCTCTTTCCTCCTCCGGTCTACAATCAACTGCTTCTCCAGTGTACGCACGAACGTCTTTACTTTGTCCAGCCCAACGATAGCAGCAAGCTCATTCTCGATATTAAAAGCTTCCTTCTTCCCGATACCAAAGTCATCTCTTATTAAGAGTTGTAAATCTCCGCCTCCATTTGCGAGTGTTCCCCCAATACGGGTAGATTGCTTACGAACAGCCTCCTCGAACAAATTACGGACAAGCCTACCATTTCCACTGTCATTGCGGCCGGGTATTTGTCTCTGTTCAAAAAGTTCAATTAGTCCGTCATGTGCCTCCTGATCGATGCGGAAATGATTCGCTTTGGAAATACGAAGCATAATTTCCAGCATATCCTGTGCGGAATAATCAGGGAACTCTACAATGAACGGGAATCTGGAGCGTAATCCTGGATTAGAGCGTAAGAACACTTCTATCTCTTGAGTGTAGCCAGCTATAATAACAACGAGATTATCCCTGTGATCCTCCATCGCTTTGACAATGGTATCAATGGCCTCCAAACCAAAGGTATCATGTTCTTGACGAGCGAGTGTGTACGCCTCGTCTATGAACAAAACTCCGCCGAGCGCTTCCGTTACCTTCGCCATTGTCCTTGGAGCAGTTGAACCTACATATTGACCAACAAGATCTTGCCGGGAAACTTCAATTAATTGACCCTGAGAAAGAAGACCTAACGCCTTAAGAATACGTCCGACTAAACGGGCTACTGTCGTTTTGCCCGTTCCTGGATTGCCTGTGAATACCATATGCAGAGCCATTGCGACAGCATTTTCCCCACCGCGCGCCCTAAGCTTATTTACCTGCACTGTCTCCATAAGCTCATGGACAAACTTTTTCACGGACTCAAGGCCTGTTAATGCGTTTAACTCGTTCAAAATGTCTTCAATTGATTCTTGACGGACGAACGATACCGCTTTAATCGGGAACGTATTGAAGCGAGTACCAACCGAGAATACACCATTGCTAACCCTAATCTCCAATTTATCTCCGCGACGTATGTCGTTTCGGGCCCATAAACTAGAGATTACAGGTATAAGCTCCTTATCGATCCATTGTTGTACAGTCTCACCAAATGTCCTGTTCTCCGTTCCTATACCAGCCAACGTCTCATATACCTCAGAATCAATAGCAATTCTGGTCTGCATGTCACTCGCTAATACAGCGACTGCTTCATCTAGCATAATCGATGCAATGTGTACCATTTCTTTGCTGTCCAACGGAGATGATATAGCTATTGCTCTAATGCCCTGCAGGAGGGAGGACGGGATCTTGTTCGTTAGTGCAGGCGGTATTATACCTTGCGCCTCTTGCCTATTTACTGGTTCATCCAGATAAAAAATAAGATAATAGCCTTCCGCGCTTACACGAATTCCTTCTTTGGTTCTAAAGCTTCCTTCCCTTACAAGCTGTCCTAATAAATTAATAATAGCGCCGTCTGCTTCCTTCACATTGCGAAATAGAACCGTCCCTTCCGATTCCTGGAAAGCTTCAGACATATCCTCAATAAAGTTACCTGATATTTCGTCCTCTTCATAGCGACTCAAATCAATATCAATTACATCTGAGGAGCTGCCTAGCCCACGCAAAGACATCTCCAAAACCAGTTGCTCAAGTGCTGTCTTCTTACCCGTTCCGGCAGCCCCAGCCAGTAAGATAACGTTTCTTGCGGCGGCACTGCTGCTAGTCAAATAGCCTTGCTTATAGCTTGCGACCAAATCCTTGACGAAGGGCTGCTGACCAAGGATTTTTCTGTTAATTTCTTTCTCAGTCTCCTGGAACAGCTGATCCAGTTCTTTCGTAGACAAGTCCTTTGTACCATCCACTTGTCCATTATATTGTGGCTGGCCTGTTGCAAACGAACCTGCATTTGGATAACTTGATGCTTGCTGCATTTGCGCTTGCCATTCCATATACTCTGAGGTTTCCGGTGGAGCGATGAATCCCTCTTGTTTAACCATTTTGACAAGCTGAATTTCTGGAATAAGAAAATCAATTATATGTAAGGCTTTTTTCAGTTTATGTCGCATTTGTCGAGCTACCCCTCCTTAGCTATAAGTAAACTTTTCTAATTTTACATTATACTATTAATAGATAGAATTGGTTACATTATTTAATTTACTCAGCCTATTTCATCATAAAAAAAAGAAGGCGATCGCAAGACGCCTCTTAAACTTCGTAGAACAATATGTCATTATAACGAATAAAACATACAGCTTTTTCAATATCAGAAATAATAAATCCAAACTCTAATACTAGGAAACACATCAAGCCAAATACGTATACTTTGAAAAGGTTGCCGCCTGCACGGGATATTCTGATTGCCACTCCCCTATGCCTGCCTTCATCTAGCTCTTTGCCCTAGGATTAACTCTACATTCTATCCTAGTAACAAATGACGCTAACGGCAAGAGAAGCCTCTCTAATCTAATAGATAACCCGCCAGCCGTTATCGCATTCAGCCGTCACAGTCTCATATCGCCGGAAGTAGTCGGCAACCAGTTCAGCCGATTCCGCCATAATCTCCTTCACTATAGGCTTGCCCTGGAACATTTCGTAATCGCCGCCACCGCTTGCCCGGTAATTGTTCATGACAACGTCGAAGCTGTCCCCCTCCACTACCGGACTCCCATTACGCTCCAATTTGACAACTCGCTCACCTACGGGACGCGTAATGTCCAGCTCATAGACAATCCCGGCCCACATATCGTAATTGTAATGCTGTGGCTTCGGCTCTCTATAAGCCGGATTAACGATCGGACTTCCGTCGTCTCCCAGCCGGAAATAATCAGCCGTCCGCTCTAGCGCTTCCCGGATATCGCGCCCGGACAGCCGCAGCACCGTCAACGTATTGGGAAACATGAAATTCGCCAGCACATCACGCATCGTTACTTTCGCTCCAAAACCGGAGGGCTGTTCGCTCAACAGCGCTGCAACGGATAGCTCGGCTCCCGATGCCTCGAGCTGCACCCGATGGACGAAAGATAGAAACGGATGATCCGCAAGCCGGCACGTCAGCGGATCGCCAACCGACATATCGCCAGTCACATAGCCAAGCGGCTGATCAATCCAAATTTGCGTACCAGCCTCCGCTTCCTCCATCACTTCCAGTATTCTGGCATCCGGCACCGTCCGCTCGTCTGGCAGCAGAAGCTCACTTTGTTTCTCCTTCACGGTCCATTTCCCTTGCTCCAGCGCAAATACAACCTCTACTTTCCCTAACGCTTGTCCGCCCGTACCGGGCTGGACTACCGTTACTCCTGCTGCTTGTGACGCAATAAGCCGATGCTGATGGCCCGTTATAAGTACGTCAATTCCGGCTTCCTTCGCGGCCTGGCACATCGCGTAAGCCTGATTTTCGCCTGTTAATCGTTCAGTTGGTTCACCGCTTGCCAAATCCCGCTCAAATCCGCCGTGATAAGCCGCAATAATCAAATCAGGCTGCTCCTCCTCCCGTATGCGCGCAGCCCAAGTCAGGAGCGATTCCAATGCATCATGAAATACAAGTCCGGATATATGCTCCGGATTTTCCCAATTCGGAATATAATGCGTCGTCACGCCCAGCAGTGCAACTTTAATGGAGCCGCCGTTCAACCTTTTAATGAGATAGGGTTTGCCAAAAGCCGGTTCGCCCGTTGTCTGATCTACAATGCCTGCAGACAACCAAGGGAATGCCGATTGGCCGATCGCCTTGTCCAGCAGCTCTCTTCCGAAATTAAATTCATGATTGCCAAGCAGCGCCGCATCATAATGAAGCTCGTTCATTGCGGCAATAATAGGATGAGTCTGAGCTTCCCCCTCCCTCATCCGCGAAACGTAATGAGCCAAAGGCGTTCCTTGCAGCGCATCACCATTGTCGATAAGCAGCAGCTCGGGCGCAGCTTCTCTTTGTTCACGAATAATGGAGGCCAAAGAAGCGAGTGCCGCAGGTCTATGTTCGCCCGTCCGGTAATCGGTCGGCACGATCTGACCATGTACATCGCTCGTCGCCAGAATCGTAAAGCGATACATATCTGTTGTTATCTTATTCATTGTCTGCACCAATCTCCCAACATCAGCTTAATATTCAGCAGTAACGCAAGGCTAGTTTAACAGGAAATTCCGTTTTGTTAACGCCTGTCCCCGACATTTACAAATACTTATACCGCCGTTTACGGACAGCTAATAAACATTGCCTATAGTGAACAAGCAACCAAAAAACAAACTATTTCTGGAGGGTTTTGGAATTGAAAAAAATGACGGCAGTCGTATTATCTCTGTTAGTGTCCGTATCCCTGTTGAGCGCTTGCGGCGCGAAAAATGATTCACCGGCCAACAACGGTGCAAATGGCGGAGCGACAAATACACCTGAGGCAACTGAGTCTCCTAAACCAGTAGGCTATGAGCCAAAAACGTTGACGGTACAATTCGTACCTTCGCAAAACGCTGATACGCTTGAAGCAAAGGCTAAGCCGCTTGAGAAGCTGCTTAGCGACAAACTCGGCATTGACGTTAAAGTAAGCATCTCGACGGACTACAACACAATTATTGAAGCGATGGCTTCGAAAAAAGTCGACGTCGGTTTCCTTCCTCCATCCGCATATGTATTGGCTAAACAAAAAGGCGCAGCTGAAGTTATCCTTCAAGCGCAGCGTTTCGGCGTACAAGATGAGACTGGAGCGCCAACAGAAGATCTGGTCGATTTCTACAAATCGATGATTATCGTCAAAAAAGATTCGCCAATTAAAACCGTTGCCGACCTGAAAGGCAAAAAGATCGCTTACCAAAGCGTAACTTCTTCCGCTGGTTATGTATGGCCTGCCGGCAAATTGCTGGAGAACGGCATTGATCCGCTGAAAGACGTTGTACCTGTAACGGTTAAAGGTCATGACCAAGGCGTTATCGCTGTATTGAATGGTGATGTCGATGCTGCAGCGATTTTCCAAGATGCCCGCAACATTGTAAGCAAAGACTATCCGAAAGTATTTGAAGATACTCGCGTCCTTACGTTCACGGAGCCAATCCCTAACGATACCATTTCCGTCCGTTCCGACATGAGCGCAGAGTGGGTTGCTAAGCTGCAACAAGCTTTCATCGATATCGGCAATGATCCAGAAGGACATACCATCATCAAAGATATCTATTCCCATGAAGGCTATGTAAAATCCGACGACAGCATCTTCAACATCGTCCGCGAATACGGCGAAAAAGTAAAAACGGAATAGGCCGCAATTTGTAAGGACAATCGCATAGTCAGCTAGGCAATAAGCCAGTGTGGGCATAGCCCGTACTGGCTGTACTTTTTATGAAGCGAAAAGGAAGGATCCACATGAAGATGATCGAAATCCGCAATGTATCTAAAGTTTACCCCAATGCAACCAAAGGCTTGAACAATATTAACCTGACGATCAATAAAGGGGAATTCATTGCTATTGTCGGTTTGTCGGGAGCCGGAAAATCAACGCTTCTGCGCTCGATCAACCGGCTGCATGATATAACCGAAGGCGAGATTCTCATTAATGGCGCGTCCATTACAAAAGCTTCCGGGAAAAAGCTGCGGTTTATCCGCCGCGATATCGGCATGATCTTCCAGAGCTTTAATCTGGTCAAACGCTCCTCTGTTCTGCGGAACGTGCTTGCCGGCCGGGTCGGCTACCGCTCTACTTGGCGGACGCTACTGGGCTTGTTCCCGAAAAGCGACACCGAGCTTGCCTTCCAGGCGCTTGATCGCGTTAATATTGTCGAAAAAGCGTATGCCCGTGCAGATGAGCTATCCGGCGGCCAGCAGCAGAGGGTCGCAATTGCTCGCGTGCTTGCGCAGGAAGCCAAGATCATACTCGCTGACGAACCTGTCGCATCGCTCGACCCGCTTACTACAAAGCAGGTCATGGACGATTTAAAAAACATTAATCAAGAGCTGGGCATCACAACGATCGTCAATTTGCACTTTATCGACCTTGCGCGGGAATATGCAACGAGAATTATCGGTCTGCGCGCCGGACAGGTTGTGTTTGACGGGCCGGTGGAAGAGGCTACGGATGAAAAATTCGCTGAAATCTACGGTCGTCCGATCAAGCGGGACGAGCTGCTAGGGGAGCTTGAAGGATGAAAGCGAACACCGAATTGAATCGGCCGAAGCCGCCGGGCAAACTGAAGCTTTATATAACCGGAGGACTGCTCATCGTTCTGCTGTGGGGCAGCTTCTTTCAGACGGAAGCCAACTTTGGCGAGCTGATCGGCGGACTGCCCAATATGATGGACTTGCTGCGGGAGATGTTCCCTCCAAAGTGGAGCTACTTCGAAAAAATTACAGATGCGATGTTGGAGACGATCCGCATGGCGCTCATCGGAACGACGGCGGGCGCAATTCTGGCCGTGCCGATCGCCCTGCTCTGCGCAAGCAACATGGTCGGCAGCGCATGGATTTTCTACCCGATCCGGCTGCTGCTGAATCTCATACGGACGATACCTGACCTGCTGCTCGCAGCTTTGTTTGTCGCGATCTTTGGCCTTGGGCCGCTGCCCGGCATCTTTGCCTTGACCGTCTTCTCCATCGGCCTTATCGCCAAGCTGACCTATGAAGCGCTGGAGACAATCGATCAAGGGCCGCTTGAAGCGATGACATCCGTTGGCGCAAACCGGATGCAAAAAATTATTTTCGGCGTCATTCCGCAAATTCAGGCCCACTTCATGTCCTATACGCTTTACACATTTGAGATTAATATCCGCGCCGCGGCAATACTCGGCCTCGTAGGGGCCGGCGGAATCGGACATTATTATGAAGTAACGCTTGGTTTTTTCGAATACGACAAAACAAGCACCATCATTATTTTCACATTGGCTATCGTGTTGATTATTGATTATACAAGCACGAAGCTGCGG
Source organism: Paenibacillus radicis (ex Gao et al. 2016) (assembly GCF_014641555.1). Taxonomy (GTDB): domain Bacteria; phylum Bacillota; class Bacilli; order Paenibacillales; family Paenibacillaceae; genus Pristimantibacillus; species Pristimantibacillus radicis. The sequence continues at coordinate 304,128 of NZ_BMHY01000002.1, read as the reverse complement.
GAGAAGCTGCTATGACGACAAACTCGAATTCAACAAACAAGTCCAATCGGGCAGTGCCGGCGGCTAAATCATGGGACACTCTTGTTCCCAAACCACGCAGAAACCGCTATCGCTGGCTCATTCTCGTTGCGCTTATCGCCGTCTATGCATGGACGCTTGCCGGCATTCCGTTCAATGGCTTTAAAGAAACAGCTGCTCAAATTACGAAAGCGATTATTAGCGGGATTTTCTCCCCCGACTGGGATTATGTCTATTTGCCCGACGGCGAGGATTTGCTGCGCGGCTTGCTGGATACACTCGCCATTTCGATTGGCGGCACCTTCCTGTCCACGCTAATCTGCATCCCATTCGCTTTCTGGTCGGCGACCAATATGAGCCGCTCAGGTGCGGTATCCGGTTCAGGCAAGCTGCTGCTGAGCGTGATTCGTACATTCCCTGAGATCGTCATGGCTATTTTATTTATAAAGGCAGTGGGGCCAGGCTCTTTCGCTGGGGTACTGGCACTTGGCCTCCATTCCGTGGGCATGCTTGGCAAGCTGTTTGCCGATGAAATTGAGAATATCGACCGCGGACCGTTAGAAGCGTTGACCGCAGCAGGAGCGAACCGTCTTCAACTGCTATGGTTCGCCGTTATTCCGCAGGTGCTTCCTGGCTTTTTATCCTACACGCTGTACCGGTTCGAGATTAATGTGCGTTCCGCCACCATCCTCGGCGTTATCGGGGCCGGCGGCATTGGTACGCCGCTGATCTTCGCACTAAGCACACGCAATTGGGACCGTGTCGGCATTATTTTGCTCGGCATCATCGTTATGATTACCGCGATCGACGCGATTTCCGGCTTGATCCGCAAACGTCTTGTTTAATAAATCCCCGTTCATCTATTTCCTCTTTAGCGTGCCTTCTTCGAGCTGAGCATCAGTTCCTAGAAGGCCGCCTTATTCTACAATAATTAGGATTTGATAGATTCACCATTCTATGTTACCCTCAAGGTTGTTATATTTCTGTATGGAAAATATTATATTTCCATCCATTATTGTTCCAGAGGAGAGATAAACAGCTTTGTTTAATCGATTAAAAGGTATTAAAACCGCTCGTATCATTATGGTTTTCGTCATGCTCTCGATTGTTTTTCAACTCGTTGCACCAAGCTCACTCGAACCGCATTTGCAAGCAGAGCCGTCCTGCGGCAAAGATTGCAGCTACTATGACGTAATCGTCATCGGCAGCGAAATTCAAGGCGTTCTATTGGCGAAAGAAGTGCGTAAAGCACGTAAAAGCGTTCTTATTCTTGATCCTCGCACTCAAACTGGAGGAGAGCTCATTCAAGGACAAATGCAGTTTCTGGATATTCCTAATGACCGGAAAAACAAAAGCATCGTGCAGGGCGAAATTAAATATCTATTTGACGCCTATAAGTCAGGAAGCATCCGCAAAGCACATGAATTCAATCAATATTTCAATCAATTAGTCCGGGGAATTCCTATTGAAAAAGGCATCAAGATTCAGACGATAGAAACAGTTCCATTAGCAAAAGAAAAATCGCTTAAATCGATCACCTACAAAACGCAAGACGGAGCAACCCGTAATGTGCAAGCCAATTACTGGGTCGAAAATACAGACTTCAACGCCCTTACTAGCCTGCTTGATCTTAAGCGGATACCGGGAATGGAAAGCCTAGTTTCCAAGAAAGATCCCACGCCAGAATATATGTCCGCCACGTTGATGATCAAGTTCAAAAACGTCGACTGGTCCAAGCTTCATAAGACGATTCTGAAGGATTATCCGCTGACGAATGTTCAGAAGAAGTACGGTCCAAACACCTATGTCGATTGGACGATTGCGACTGGCTTCGGAAATTTGATCAATCAGTACAAACCAACGGATCCTCAATTGGTGCTAAGGGGCATGAATACGCTCAATCAGAAAAACGGCCGCGCTATTATGAACGCCCTGCTTGTTTTTGACGTGGACCCGTCCAAACCGGAATCAGTGAAGTCCGCAATCGCAAAAGCATCGGCTGAAGCACCGCATATTTTGAAATTTTTGCGCCAGAACATTCCCGGCTTCGCCAAAGCAGAGCTCGATGGCTTCCCGGATTACCTCTATATCAGAGATTATAACCGTTTTGAAACGGAGCACATTCTCCAGAAAGAAGATTTAAAGTCGAACAAGATGTTCTGGGATAATGTGAGCATCGGCGGATATGGAATGGACTTGCAGGCAACGAAACGGATTCCGACAGGCATCGGCTTTGGCCTAACGGACCGCTACGGCATGCCGCTCCGATCATTCGAGCTTAAGGCTTACGAGAATGTCATTGTTGCAGGCAAAAACGTCGGTGCATCGATCCAGGCTTACGGCAGCGCCAGAATTATGCCAAATACAGCTACAGCAGCTCAAACGATCGGCATCATTATCGGCCGTGAATCCGGTAAAAAAAGGCTGAAGGAGCTCACTCCGGAAGACTTCAAACGGATTCATAAGTATTTGAAGAAAGATTTCAACATCGTTCTTGCCGGTTAATATGCCGTGTTGAGCTTTGTTAGAAAAAGGACCTCATCCCCGCTTTACAGCGGGTAGTGAGGTCCTTTTGTTTATTGCTGCTATTTCACCTGTACCGTAATCGTCTCGCTATAAGTCGACCCTGCCGCATTGACTAGCTCACAGCGGTATACATAACGGCCCGGTGCTCTGCCCTCGATTGCCGTTACTGCCGTTTGTGCATTCGGGGCAGCTTCTGTCAGACTTTTCGTATCGATTAATTTGTCGTTCTCGTAGAGACGGTATTCGGAAGCATTCGTTCCCCACCACAGATTCATCGTAACGAGGTAGCTTCCGCTGCCGCTCCAATTGTTGTGGGACAATACTGCTTTTCCTGGCGCCGCATCCGTTACATTAACAACAAGCGGTGCACTTGTTGTCGTTCCATAACGGTTCGTCAGTTCGGCTACGTAGACGTAAGTGCCGTTCTTTTTACCGGAAACGTCAACTTGTGCCGTTTGCGCCGCAGGCGAGTTGTCCGTCACGCGTTTCGTGCTGATTAGTACGCCATTCTCATACAGCTTGAATTCCGAACCGTTGTTGCCCCACCATACATTCATTGTGACCGTATAGCTGCCGCCCCGGAGGCCGTTTGCTTGCCCATTGTTGTCGGACAGGACAGGTTTAGCAGGTGCTCCTGTTGCCTTTGGCGTTTCCGAAGCCGTGATTTTGAAGGATGCATTGCCTTGCGAGGAATGTCCCGCAAAATCCGTCACTTTATACGTTAGCGTATGGCTGCCTGCGCCGATTGCAGCTGCGTTCAGCGATTGACCGCTGACAATTGCTTTTCCGTCGAGCAGCAAGCTCTCTGAAGCAATACCGGAGTGTGCGTCCGTTGCTTTTAATTCAAAAGTCAGTTGAGCCGCATCCGTCACATCGCTTACTGCTCCGCCGTTTTGTGTCAGCACTGCAGTTGGAGCCGTTACATCCATTTTCACTTCCAAAGTGTGCGTCGACTCTTCATTGCCGGCCGCATCAATTGAATAATAGCGGAGGGAATGAACACCTTCGGTGCTGATCGCAATTGGACCGTTGTAAAGTACTGCATTGCCTCCGTCAATCGTATAGTACGTTTTGATAATGCCCGGTTGATCATCGACTGCCTTCAGCGTAACTGTCACTGCTTCCTTGTGCCAGCCGTTTGCTCCGGCTGCAGGTTCAGCCGACAGAGCTGCCGTCGTTACAGGAGCCGCGCTATCTGCTTGATGATGGAAGTCGCTGATGCCTCTAGGCTTAAGCTGATTAACGCCTTTGAAAATAGCGGCTACGCCGGTAATATCAACGACATCGCCTTCTGTGTAAGGGAAGTTCGCAAGCGTCAGACCCGTACGTGCATCAACTCGAATATGGTTGCTTACGGATCCTTTCACCACATCAAATTCAAAGGAGCCGGCAGGCGTTGCTGTAATGATATTGCTGATTTTCACATCATTCAGTTGAATGAGCTGCCCTTGCAGGCTATCCGTAATCGCGCTAACTTGAGCAGCGGTTGGAATCGATGCTGTTCCCGTCTTCTCGATAGCAGCAACATCTGCCAGCTCTAGTTCCGTATTGTACAGCGCAAGCGGCGCGGTAACCTTCACAACATCGCCAAGATGGAACCCGCTTTGCGATTGGAAAACGTAGATGCCTCCGGTAGCGTCCTGCAGGTAGAATGCTTGGCCGCCAAATGCGCCCGGTTCTGTCGTTACGACGCCTTCAACAGTAACCGTCGCACCTTCTGCTTTGCTTCGTGCTTCTGCTACCGTTATTTTCGCCGGGATCGGTCCTTCTTCTACCGGCAGCGGTTCAGCCGGCACATCCGCGATGGACACCGTATTCGTGATTAAGTTCGAGCCGTTCAGACGGAGACGCAAACTGGCCGTGTTGCTGACCGTTCCCGCTTTGATCCGTACCGTAATATCTTTAACTGCACGTCCCTTGCTATCCGAAGTAACGCTGAAGTTCGAGCTGTAGCCGTAAGCCGTTGGCCATGTGCCGTCTTCCTTCTGGAACAACGCCACCTGAGTGCCGCCAGTCAAATAAATACCTGTGCTAAAACCGGATACGGTCGTATTCGGAGCCAAATTCGTTACGACAACCCGAATCTGAAAGTCTTGTGCATTCGGAAGTTGCGCCTGGTTTACAAAGCTGTAGGCAGCAGGAGCACTTGATGTCGGACCGCCATAGGAGCCTAGTTTAAACGTCGAGCTGTCATACCATTTGTAGCCTGCTGCCGGTGCGGACCACGGCTCTGCTTGAGGTTCCGTCGACGAAGCCGGCGTTTCCATCGGAAGCAGTGCTGTCGGCTGATCGAGCTGCAAGCCGTTCACTTGATCCAGACTAGTATAGCTCTCTTTCTTGGAGAGCCAGTTAATGACATTGACGAGCAGTACGCCGTCATTTTGTTCCTTAAAGCCGTCATAGGTCGTTTTCTTAGCGCCTGTCTCTTCGCGCAAATATTTCGGCGTTGCATCTTCAACCGGCGAGGAATCGCCGATGAAAGCAGCTTTGCCCGCGCCTTTTTTGGCTACGGCTACATAAGGACCTTCCGCAACGCCGCCGCCGTTGTAGACGCCTTGGTCAACTGCGCTGCCCCAAGCCGCATTCGTTTTCGGCAAGTATACGATGCCTTTGGCTTTCGTCGGATCTGTAATTGCAAGTGTCGAGCCGGCATGCATCGCGACAGCATTCACGCCTTGCGTAATGCCGAAGGCTTGGCTTGGTGCTACGATGTTGTTCGCATCCAGATCACCCAGCGCATTATACCGGAAACGGACACCAAAGTTGTCGCTCAACCAGTCGGAGCTGACTACGCCTTGCATGGCGGCAGAATTCTTCTCCTCAGCGCTCATGCCTTTAGCCGGATCGGTCCAAGCGCCACGGCGGTAGCCGTTGATGGCTTCCGAGCCGTCCCAGCGGTTTTTGTTGCGGTCGGCGTTATAGTGATCGCCGATGAAGAAGATGCTGCCGCCGCCTTGCACATATTGCTCCATAGCGGCTTGCTCGCTTTGCTTGAACGGAATGTTCGGCTCCGCGATAACAAATACGTCATAATCTTTCAAATCATTGAAGTTGAAAGGAGAAGCTTTGCGCAGCTCTTTTACATAATAACCGTCTGCTGCAAGTGCTTGTCCAAAGTCGGAAAAGCCGCCGTCAATAACCCAGTCTGCTGCACCCGATGTTTGGGCGTGCGTGTTGTCGAACAATACTTTTTTGCCTGCATTGCCATTAACAACCTTCGCTTCAATATACGGTGCCGGATCGACCGGCCCTTCTGCATGCACTGTGTCATAATTGCGGATTAATCCGGTTTGAATCGACAGTACGAGTGATAACAGGATCGCCAGCTTTAAACCTTTCTTCTTAAAAAACTCCAGCCCTCTCATCCCATGCCTCCTAATTTTCGATAGACGTAGTTTGAATCCGCCATTAGTTTAGCATGATATTTTTACGCGAAGTGATAGGTTATTGTAAAGGCCAAGGAGGCGTTGAAATCCCAGTAAGGACGCCGGAAGAGAGACACTACTATAGCACTAATATGGCTGGGTCTTATTTCCTTGAGCGACTCGATCTGGAGGCTCAATTGAGCGAAGCAAGTTCGCTATTTAGCGAACCTTTCTTCGCTGCACCAGGCCAGTCCGTTTGGCCGCCGAGGTACAACGAACTAAAATTCGCTACTCGCAAACCTAGGTTCACGAATAGCGAATTTTAGTTCGTAAATCCTGAGCTAGTTCCCCTCCAGATGTCTACAACGAGCTTTGCTTCGCTATTTTGCAAAGCTGCTTCGCTCGCGGGCTGCGGCGGGCGGCAACAAAAAGAGCACCCTTGCTATCAAGGAATGCTCCGATTGTTATTATTACTTTTAGGCTGCAATTTACGCTCGCCCTCCGCATCCAATGTTACGTCTTGTCGTTCCCCTCATTCTGCGAGGCAAATGAGGCTTCCACGGATTCATCCTCAGCAACAATCTCTTCATTTTCCGCTTGGGCATGGGTATCTCTCTCTTCCACCAACATGGGATTATTTTCGTGGTTGCCAGTATAGCCCCAAGTTTTCCCCGCCTTCCTTAAGGTGAAGAATACGATAATTAACGCAAGCATCCCGAGAAGCGTGAGAGGGATCATCGCGAGAAGCACATCTGTCGACGCATTCATGCTGAACGGGAATACGATCAAAGTAACTGCTGATACGGACGTAAAGAATTGCCTTCTTCCTCTAACGCTACCGGCAAACTCCACATACCCCTCTTGAAAAGCATGCCTATGAAGCACCGAGAGTAGGCTGTCCAGCATAAGCAGCAGCGATAGCATCATTGCACCCGAATAAATCAGGCTAGGAAGGGAAAAGACTACTTCATTAGCAGTTAGTTGAATAGTGCTGCCTGACCAAAACGGCAGCAGCTCGCTCAACGAAGCAATCGTCAATAGAATGGCAAACGGCTTCGCTTTGCGATAAGCGCTTTCGTAGTTCTCAAGCGCTTGAATGCCACTCCATATCATGCAATAGCCGATAAAATCAGGTAAAATATCGAAAAAGCCAAGACGAATATCCACTATTGTCAGCAAGAGGCCCCAGCTCATTCGGTAAAAGGCTCTACTCACGATTATCGTCTCCTTCCCTCGATTTCACGTAGGAACGAAGGTCGCCGGCATAAAGCTGCGGCTGAATATAAAAAGACTGATCTCCCACAGAATCGCCCTTCTCGTCCCAATAATTAATCCGGACAATAAAAGCTTGGAATCGTCTTTCATCATTTTTAGGCAGGCTATAGCTGTTGTAAGATACATGAAAGCCCGCCCTTTTTTTCAGTTGAATCGGAAATGAAGCTGCGTCTGCAGCATCTATTCCATTCACTTTTACCTTCATTATCCCTTGGAGCATTTCGGGAAAGCTATAATCAACAGATGCAATTGTTAAGTCTCGAGTGGTTGTATAACTCGCTGAACCGGTCCCGCCCGATGAGGCATGAACCGACTGCTGCTCCAAAGCCTGCTCCTCTCTGCGATCCGGATACACGATGATTTTACCGATCGATACCGTTTCGGTCTCTCCTCCTGTTGAATAATGCACCTTCACCTGATCAATCGTTAGCGGCTCTTTCATCTGCTTCAAATCGTCTATAAAGGCGGGTGAGACAATCGCCTCCTTCAACTGGAGCCGACCTCGCTCATCGCGGGATTGTATATGCGCTACCTGTAACAATTGCCCAGTTGGCAGCTCAAAATATACCGGCTCTCTAAGATCATCCTTATTCATCACATAGTATAGACTTGTATTCTGGAACAAGGATGCCGGCATTTCGTAATAATGCTGCAGAAAAATCGGCTGTTCCAGCTTTTGCATTTTATAATACCAAAGGTTCCCGCCCCATGAAGCGGCTATGACAAGCAATAACAGACTCAATCCATATTTCCGCATCTTCCCTCCCCTTCCGTTTTCCAACATTTTATATTTAAGTTTAGACGCTGGAAAAAGACAATGGTTTCATAATTAGCACAATTAAGCGGAAATCAGCAAACGAAAAAATGCCATTTACAATCCTGAAAAGGTGTGCTATCTTTATTTCCACAGTTATCGAAATAATGACGCAGCAAAAAAAGGTGAGGGACGATGGCAGGGGATAACGAGGAAGTACGTCAAGCCGTAAAAGTATACAAAGCATTGGGAGAGCCTACCCGGATTAATATCGCTCTTCTGCTTATGGATGAGAAAAATTTGTGCTGCTCGGATATCGGGAGCAAACTCGAGAAAGTAGCAGGTTCAACGCTGTCTCATCATTTGAAGCAGTTGACGGAATGCGGGCTTCTTCATACGCGCAAAGACGGCACCTACATCTTCTACAGCATTGACCGCGAGCTGGCGCGGAGATATGCCCCTTATTTGCTGGAGTAATTTTTTTTCGTTGTTATTTCTATATATTTAGAAATATAAAATATAAAGATTTATTGGAGTGGAGAGAGGAGCAATTCATTTATGTCGCAAGTGTGGAAAATTTACTTGCTGGCTGTCATCAGCTTTCTTGTTGGTACCTCGGAGTTTATCATCGCAGGTATTCTGGACCGGGTTGCCGCAGATCTCAACGTATCCGTATCAGCAGCCGGCCAACTTATTACGGTATTCTCGATTGCTTACGCATTCGGTACGCCTTTTCTAATTGCCTTCACTTCCCGGATGGAAAGAAGGAAGCTTCTCCTCTACTCGCTTGCTATATTCGCCGTAGCCAACGGCATTGCTGCAGTATTGTCCGGATTTGAATTTCTCATCATATCGCGAATTATACTGGCGCTTAGCGCTGGCGTATTCGTCGTAACGTCGCTGACTGTCGTGTCGTCACTGGCTCCGCCTGAGAAGCAAGGCAGCGCGATCGCTACTGTCGTAATGGGCTTTAGCGCCGCTCTCATTGTGGGCGTGCCTTTGGGCAGGGTCATCGCATCCGTCTATGACTGGAAAATGATTTTCGGGGGAATCGGCGTACTGGGGCTGCTTTCCATGCTTCTTATCGCTTTCTTTATTCCGAAAATGAATGGCGAGGAGCCTGTGCCGCTCCGCAACCAGCTTAAGCTGTTTAAAGAGCCGCGTATTACGGCGGCCTTAATTGTCACCTTTTTCTGGATCGGCGGTTATTCCATCGCTTATACGTATATTTCACCGTTCCTTCTGGAAGTTACCGGGATGAGCGAGCAAGGGGTCAGCATCGGCCTGTTCGCCTTCGGCATCGCCAGCCTGTTTGGTTCCAAGCTGGGCGGTTTCAGCACAGATCGATGGGGAGCTCCTAGAACTCTCATTGGGGGGATGTCGCTGCATATTATTGCGTTGTTGCTGCTTGCAGCCGCAGGTCAGTCCGCAGCTCTAATGTTCCCTCTGCTGATGCTTTGGGCGTTCTCAGCCTGGTCCTCGGGTCCGACGCAGCAGTATAACCTTATTAGCTTGGCTCCAGGCGCAACGGGTATCATGCTCAGCTTAAACAGCTCCGTGCTGCAGCTAGGCATGGCTGCTGGCGCAGGGCTCGGCGGTATCATCGTTGAGCAAGGATCGCTGCATGCTGTAAGCTGGATCGGCGCCGTTGGGGTTGCTGTAGCCGTCAGCATTACGACTATTGCATATCGCCGATCCGTTCGTTCCCGCTCGAGCAGCATTAGTAATAGCGTGGCAACGGAAGAAAGCCAAGTGTTAAAAAACGGCGCTTAAATCGCGAGAGAGGCGGATGAGGTCGGCTTAACAGTTTCCCATACGTCGCTCGGGATTTCTCTTCTAAGCACTGGAGCAACCTCGTCCGCAAAACGCTGCACTTGCTCACGCTGCTCAGCTTCGGTCAATCCGTCGACTGAAATGCTTAGCACTTGATTGCCGAACGCTTCGTAATAATTCAAAATTTTCTCGATGACGCTGTCGGGACTGCCTACCAGCGTAGGCCCGTTTTCGATGCTGTCTTCAAGCCCGGTAAATGGAGAATTGTTGTGAAGCGCCGCGCCCGTACCTTGAAACGCATCATAGTAAGGACGGAAGCGGCTGATCGCCTCTTCACGGGTATTAGCCAAATAAAGGCTGCCCGCTCCTGAGCCGACAATGGCTTTTTTCGGATCATGTCCGTAGTAGGCCAGACGTTCCCGGTAGTGATCGATTAACGCTTTATACTTTGCTTGCGGGTGAAACGTATTCGAGGAGAACAACGGCTCGCCATATTTCGCCGCCAGCTCGGTGGAATTGGTGCTCGAGGCGCTTCCGTGCCAGACTGGAATAGAGACTTGATACGGCCTTGGATAAGTCGTCACACCCTCAAGCGCAGGCCGGTATTTCCCTTGCCAGGTCACGTTCTCCTCATTCCACAGCTGCTTGAGAAGGGCATACCGTTCGGCAAGCGATTCCCATTGTTCCTCCTCCTTGATGCCAAAGAGCGGATAGTGGCGGGGATCATTGCCCTTGCCAATAATCAGCTCCAGTCTTCCTTCGGAAAGATGGTCCAGCGTTGCATAATCTTCAGCGACCCTTACCGGGTCGAGTATACTTAGTACCGTAACCGTCGTCAGCAAGCGGATTTTGGAAGTTCGGGCAGCTATTGCGGCCAATACAACGGGAGGCGAGGAAGACAAAAACGGCTCGCCATGCCGTTCTCCCACCCCGTATGCCTCAAAGCCAACCTCTTCGGCTAATGCCGCTTGCTTTAATATATTTTGAAATTTTTGCTGTGAAGTCAGTGTCTCCCCGCTAACCGCGTTAGGGACGTTCATCATAATGCTGAACAATGCGAATTTCATATGACCTTCAGCTCCGTTTCCTTATGCTTTTCCATTAATTTGAACTATTCTAGCACGCCCGGTTACCTGGGGCAATTAAAATCTTACAATTCCTATTATAATACTATTCTATAATCCATTGAAAAATTCTATATTAGATGGAGATAGATGCTTGGTGCCGCTGTCTTGGTGACACTGCAACGTAAAAAAGACCCTCCGGGGTCCTTTTTTACGTTGCAGTGTCTTACTGTCGAATATTTATTTCGAGCGGGCGTGTGATCATCTGGATATTTAATTGCGGCGATTTGGAACTATCTTCTTAAAGACCAACCAGCATGATAAGACCCTCGCAGGGTCTTATCTATCTAATTATAGTGACGTATCTTCACCTTAAGACCCTCAAAAGGTCTTAACTGTCTCCAATCATACTCTTGACCGCATTTTCGCAGGTTTTTCAGCTGCCTTAAGGCCCTCTCAGGGTCTTATCCACTTAATTATTCATTCACTTTAGCGCGTTAAGACCCTCCGAGGGTCTTAACCTCAAATCCAGCCATATCCTCTGGGTGCTCTCCCTTACGATCTAACGCCGTACGATGTGAAGCACCTCCATACTCCATATCCAAAAAAAGAGACGGCGCAGGATTAATCCCTGCACCGCCTCTTATTCATACTGCTTATTTGCCTTTAAGCGCGTCCAAGCCAAGCGCGAGCGAACCGCTAAGGCCGGCGTTGTCGCCAAGACCTGGAGGTACGATAAAGCTGTCGAGACCGCTTACGATCTCTTTAGCACTTACGTAGCCATTAAGCTGCTTGCGCACTTCTTCGCGAATCATCGGGAACAGCTGCAATTGATGCATAACGCCGCCGCCGAGAATTACTTTTTTCGGAGAAAGCATCAGAATAACGTTGCTGACTGCTTGTCCAAGATAATAAGCTTCCAGCGCCCATGCCGGATGGTCAACCGCCAATTCGCTGCCCTTCACTTTCCAGCGCTTCTCCAGTGCTGGACCAGCAGCCATCCCCTCCAGGCAATCGCCATGGTAAGGACAGAAGCCTTCATAGTCGTCATCAGCATGGCGACGCGTCAATACGTGACCGCCTTCCGGATGTACAAGACCGTGAACCAGTTTACCTTCACTGTATACGCCTACTCCGATACCCGTACCAACCGTATAATAAACGCAGCTGTCGAGCCCTTTAGCGGCACCCCATGTTGCTTCGCCGAAAGCGGCGGCGTTCACATCGGTATCCCAGCCAAAAGGAACATCGAAATTACGCTTCATCGTTCCTAGAAAATCAAAGCCCGACCAGCCCGGCTTTGGTGTCGTCGTCACATGACCGTAAGTAGGACTTGCTTTATCAATATCAATGGGGCCAAACGTGCCGATCCCGATTGCCTCGACTCCCTTGCCCTCGAAATATGCGATGACATTTGCCATCGTGCTCTCCGGATTTTCCGTCGGAAAGCTTACGCGATCCTCAATAACGCCTTCTTCATTGCCGATGCCGCAGACGAACTTCGTCCCGCCTGCTTCAATCGCTCCAATACGCACTTGTAAGTCAACTCCTTCATAGTAATAACTCTACTATCGGCTAGACGCCGACGAATTGCAACCCAATTGCTCAAAAATAATTATAACCGATAAACATAAGGATCTTTCGGTGCAGAAATCGGCTTCCATGACGTCACCTGCAGCACTGGAATGGTCTGTTTAAAGGGCTGGTAGAACTCCCAAGTAAGCTTGCCGGTTACGTTAATCCAATCATTATCGTTCAAATCCGTGTTTTTCGGAAAATCGACCAGCATGCCGAATACACCGGAATCTGCCACGCAATGAATGAAGCCGAAGCGAAATACAAAGAAATGATTGCCATCTACCTGCTCACCCTTGTAGGCAAAACCGTCAAAGCTAATGGACGCCCCCATAAACTGCCCCGGATTGTTGTACAGCGCCTCCATACCCTTCAAATAATTGCTGTCAGTCAACTCGATTTGCCGCATGCCTGCAAACTCAGACAGCTCTTTCTTCTTCAGGCTCTCATATCCTTCCTTACCGTAAAACACGCTGGAATCCGGCTTCAGAAATTGATGCTGTCCTGGATTATTTTCCGCTTCCTCAAAGGTTGGAAAAGAGAACCCCTTCGCCTTCACAAAGCTGGAATCGAGCGTTTGCACCGGGAGGAAAATACCCGTAAGGATGGGCACGATTAAAATAAAATAGCCGACGACCCGCTTCCATCTGGAGGAGGGCTCATGCGAATGGCCAAAATGACTGTCATCCCCATCATGATGATGATGATGGGGATCGTGCTCGTGCTGGTGATCGTGAAGGGGATGATCATGACCATGGGCATGATCATCATGGATATGATCATCACCGTGACTGCTTGCATGGCCTGGCTCGTCACTATGCTCCTTAGCATGAGCAGCGGCAGCAGCCTCCGCCCTCGCCTTTTCCGCCCCCTCCTTTTGGTAGATTCGGACAAACTCGACAATGGCGAGCACGGCGAGCAAAACAATCGCGCTAATAGAGAGATACGCGTATTTCATATTAATGTATTTGTTCAAGTCGCCGCTGCTATGCATCAGGGCGAACATCAGTATAAATCCGATCAAAATATAAAGACGTGTCATCCGAACAACCTCCCTACCACCAATGATCCGGCCAAGGTAAACAGCGTCACCAAAGCGATAAGCACCACTACGAATTTCCCTTTAAACGACGCGAGAAGCATAATCGTATTTTTAATGTCGATCATCGGGCCATAGACGAGAAAGGCCGACAGCGCGCCTGTCGAAAATGTGCTGCGGAAGGATGAAGCGATAAACGCATCTGCCTCCGAGCATAAGGACATCGTAAAAGCGAGCCCGATCATAATCAAGGAAGCCGTCAGCGGATTGCTGCCCAAATGAAGCAGCGTTGAGGTCGGAATAAAGGTCTGCATGCATGCGGCAATAAAAGCGCCTAAGACGAGATATTTTCCGACTGAGAAAAATTCCTCCACACTGTGGCTAAGCACATCCATCAGTTGATGCTTTAAAGAAGGCTTTGGAGGGTCCACCGTCATTGACTGGATATCTGAGACGGCAAGCGCGGCTGCAGCCTGCTGCTCTGCAACAGATTGGCGCAGCGGCAAAACGGGAAACAGAAAGCCTACAATAATCGAAACGGCCAAAGCGACTGCGATAGCCATTCCTGCCCGGATGCCAACCATTTTCCAGTCATTTCCGAAAGCGATATAGGTAGAGAACAATACAATGGGATTAATGATCGGACCTGTCAGCATGAAGCCAACGCCTGCGTTCAGCGGCACTCCTTTTTTCAACAGTCTTCTCGTTATAGGAACGATCCCGCACTCACAGGCCGGGAATAAAATCCCGATTCCGCAGCCGAACAAAGACGCCAGAAAACGATTTTTCGGCATCATGCGGGCGATCCATTTTTCGGTTAAAAAAATTTGAATAAAGCCGGAGATCAAGACGCCTAACAGCACGAATGGAATAGCCTCCATAATCATGCTCAAAAAAATCGTGTTCAACTGTAGTATCGTTTTCACCGTCATGCCTCCGTCGACTTTACACTCGTAATCTAGCGCATTCCCTATTATGAAACATGTTCAAATGATTCGCTAGTACAGCAATTCACACTGCAATCACTCCTATATAAAAATAGTTCTTAAGAATTATTTTTCACATATTATTCATAGTTTCTAAGTCGCATTTTATGCTATAATTTCCATATCCACCATGATCGTCATCGTGGATTAATTAGCGTGACATGCATGAATGAACGAGAGGATTGCGGACAACATGACGAAGGCAACGACATTCTGCAAAGTAACCGGCGATTTGAATAACGGAGAGCTCCTCTTCAGAATAGGCAAGTGGAAACTGTTGATTGAGACAAATCGGTATTATGAGATTAAACCGGAGACCGGGGCCGTCAAACGGCTCTACAAGGAGAAGCTAAACACCATTTGCGAAGAAAGCAAACATTTTGCACATGGCTTCCTCTCTTGCTCCGTCTTTTGCCGAGAAGACCATATCCACGACATGAAGCTTCAAATCATCCATAAACTGGAGTCCAATATCCAAACCTACTTAAACGAGCTGGCACTAAACCAACTAGCTATTCAAAAACAATACCACCAGCTGCAGCTAGCCGGATCGCCCGGTGAAAACTAGCAGAAGCCCGCAAAAGAGACTGCCCCTTTTCCTAATTAGGAAACGTGGGACGGTCTTTTTGCTATTTCATGTGGTTATGTGGTTGACAAGAGAGAGTTGCGGGCAGCCTTGACCAAATTGGATCAGCGCTCATCATTGTACAGCCATGCGGCTGAGTAAAGATGGTTACACTCGCTTTGACAATGTATAATTATGTAAAACACCTCCAGAATCCATCTCCATCCAACAGCAGCAACGAAGCTGCTTCGCTAAATAGTGAACCTGGGTTCGCTCTTTAGCTGCATACGGCAGTCACCGTTTCAATTAACGAACCAAGCTTCGTTACTCGTGAACCTAGGTTCTCCAACAGCGAAATTCAGTTCGCTAATGCCCGACTCTGAACAGAAAGTAGTTACGTTAGCGAAGTTCAGTTCGCAATATTGCGAAGCTGATTCGTTAATGCCCGCCGTGACCCGCAAATATCGCCTATATAAACCTTGCAGCGCCCGCATAGCATCCACTCCTTCACAGATCACCAACACTAGGAAAGGAAGTGCAACATGTACTTTTCTAAAGCAGCAGCTATTTTTCTTCTTACTTCTGCGTTGCTCGCAGGCTGTACTGTCGGTCAACCGGCTGAAACAACGGTTGAAACCATCAATGAAGTTAAACCTCAATCCTTCACCGTCCAAAACATTCAGGCTAGATTAACCTCCTTCGAGGAAGATGGCCAGCCCTATAAAGGTGTTCAGTACGACATTACCGCCTTGGTCGAGCACGTACCGGCAGAGCAGCTCCATGAGCTAGAAATTAGACTGCATTATACAGGTAAAACAGCCGAGATTCTCGGGGTTAATGAATCTGGGTATACGAAGGACTACACCTTGCTGGAAAGCGGACCAACCTCATAGAAAATTGTGTCGAATGCAACCGTGCTCCGCTCCCCAGCGATGTCCGAACAGGATTTGAACTATTTACTAAGTGACGAAGCCATAAGCGATATAACGATTAGGGTACACAATAAAGAAGGCCTAAGAATACACTAGACTTCATTGCCTCCTTTCAAGCAATACCATTCAAAACAGCAGCTTCTAAATCGCTATGATACATAATGTCAGGCAGTACCACCCCAAATTCAACAACAAAGAGGCCGTCCCAAAAGCAGTTTCCAAAAAAAATAGCCCCCACTTTTTGTGTAATATGTGCGATAAAAAAACCTTCAGATCCACTTTCTTCGTGGTTTTGAAGGTTCTTTTGCACATACTATGGGATTCTCTCACTCGGACTTCCCCTTTTGGGACATCCCCTTGGCAGGACCACACTCACTGCTCCAGCATACCCGCTGCTATTCTTCGACCTTTTGAATTTTCGCCGGGTTGTTGATTTTGTAAGGGACCGGATGCTTCGTCAGCTTCTTAGCTACGACTTTTGCATCAAACTGAATCTTGTCGCCAACTTCCAACTCCAGCTTCTTCAAGGTCGCGCTATGACTGGACCAGGCCAGACCGATATCCGTCGAAGACTCCAGAATCGCCACTGCTTCATAAATGATAACCTCGTCATCCGTATCGGAGAAATGGTTCGGAACGGTCGTGAATTCCTGCACGATTGCCGTCAGCTTGACTTTCTCCTCAGGCAGCTCCAGCTTTGGCGCCTTCTCCTTCTTCGCCTTCGGCGGCGCTTTCGGCTTCGCCGCTGCTCTCACCTCAGCTTCCTCCGCAGCAGGCTCGTCCGCATCACTTGCAGCGTCAGACTTCGCTGACACCGGCGCTTCCTCGCTGCCGCCAGCAGCAGTGTCAGCTGCCTTCACAGACTCCGCCGCCGCATCAGCCGCAGCTTCGCCTGCTTGGGCAACCTCAGCAGTATCTGCTTGCTCCCCATCGCCACCGCCGGACACCGGCTGCGCTGCCGCCTCAGCAGCCTCATTTGACTCTGCAGCTTCCCCGTCTTCGCCAGCATCAGCCTCAGTTGCTGCAGCCGCCTTCACGCCGCTGTAGTTGGCCGCCTGCATCTCCTTCAAATAAGAAGGATGAATGCAATGACGCACAGCGCCATCACCCAGTTCAATAACAGCGGTTAATTTGTCAACATAGCCAATAATGGAGACGGCCTCATTCAAGCCATTTCCTTTATAGAAAAAGACTTTGCTCTTCGTCGCTTTGTCTGAGAGCAAGCCCCATTCTTTGCATTGGCTGATCTGGGCAGCCTCATTCTCAAATCCCGTATAATCAGCAGGTTCGATTGCAAATGGATAAGCCATCTAATCTCCGCCTTTCTCTAATCGTTATGTACCATTGTAGCATGATTCATAATGAAATAAACGGCCTCTCCGCCAGAAAAAAAGAAGGCCGACACCCCGGGTTCAAACTCCCCCCGGTAAGCATCAGCCTCCATTATTATTCTGCGGAACGGTCAACCGCGGAAAGAACAAATTCAAATGTCATTTCACAGTCGGATGGGATGACGTACTCGTCATGCACCGGCGCTCCCCAGCTGTCGTCGCCTCCTACGCCCATCTGGCGTCCGGCAACGGTTACTACCGTGTAATGTACAGCAGGCAGCTCCCAAGCATGGGCCGCATTTTCCAGCTCGAAAGCGGTATACGGCGATACATTGCACTCCACAGGCGCGGAAGGCGCTGCAGTCAATGAAATCCCCAGTCCGCGGCTGTCCGTGATCGCCAAGCGGCGCACGCCGGTGCGATTGCCGGATTCCTGCGGCACCAAATACGGCGAAGGCAATTGCTCTACCTTGCGGCTGAACACGCCCAGTCTTGCTCCGAAGGCACGGTCGATATAGTTTTCCTCCGGCCCCATTGCATACCATTCGGTATGGTCGTAATCTGCAGACAGCTTGAACGATAACGCCACAATAGGCAAATTCGGCAAGCCTGGCACACCTTTATAACCGCTTCGCACGCGAATGCTTCCATCGGCATAGACGGTGTAAGCGACGCGGAACTGCAGCTTGTCGCTGACGCTAAACGCATAATCGAAGGCAACCGTTGCGTAAGCTCCTGATGCTGTAATCCCGCTAATTCCTTCATCGTCCACCGTCAGCTTAACATTCGTGCATCTACGTGCCAAGCTGGCAGCGTACCAAACGCCCGCTTCATAGCCAAGCTGCGTTCCTTTATCGTTGTCGGTCGCTGCCCGCCAGAACAGCGGAGCCGGCGGAACCGCGATCATCTCGCGATTGCCGTAACGAACCGATACGAGAGAGCCAACTTGCTTGGAGAACAGGATCGAGAAGCCGTTACCCGAGACCCCAATATTGACATCTCCTTCAACGACGCGAACCGATCCTGCCGGAATCGGCGAGACCTCAGAAGCATTAGCAGCGCTCGAAACCTCAAATACAGCTTCACCAAACGCGACCTCATGGCCTGCTTCGGCCCACAATTCAGCTTCCTTCAGCACCAATGCCGCATGAATAGCATATTCCCCTGCTTCGTGTACCGAGCTGTCCGGCAGCTCCAGCGGCACGACTGCTACATCGCCCGCTTCGACACGCGCCTCGCCTAGCCAAGAATAGACCTCATGACCGTTGCGCAGCAGTCTCACCGATAAAGCAAGCTTCTCCGTACTCTCGAACAGATTGCCGTTTTTTATTTTGACCCCAAACCGGGAAGGCTCGAGCTTGATGTTCTGGTAAAGAAACTTCACTTCCTGCATCTTCGGCGTCACCGTTCGATCGGCGAATACGATCCCGTTGCCGCAGAAGCTATAGTCCGTCGGACGATCGTCGAAATCGCCGCCGTAGGCCAAATATTCCCGGCCGTAACGGTCTTTTTTCACCAGCGACTGATCGATATAGTCCCAAATGAAGCCGCCCTGGTACAGCTTGTACTTATCTTCAAGCTCTGTATATTTGTGCATGCCGCCGATGGAATTGCCCATCGCATGCATATACTCGCAGCTAATGTACGGCTTGCCCGGGTTGCTCTCCAGATACTCGATGATATCGGCTGGTTTAGCGTACATCCGGCTTTCCATATCGCTTGTCGCATCGAATTTGCGGTTATGAAACACGCCTTCATAATGAACCAAGCGGCCCGGGTCCGTCTCGCGGAAATAATTCGATACGTTCAAAATCACTTCGCCTGCGTATGACTCATTGCCGCAGGACCAGATCAGGATTGATGGATGATTCTTATCCCGCTCCAGCATCGACACTGCACGGTCCATGACCGAGCCCTGCCACTCCGGATGATCGCCCGGAATGTTCCATGATGGCTCGACTGCGCCCATCTTTTGCCAGGAGCCGTGAGATTCCAGATTCATTTCATCAATGACATAGATGCCATATTCATCGCATAACTCGTACCACAGCGTCTGGTTCGGATAATGCGAGGTGCGAACCGCATTCATGTTGTTTTGCTTAATCGTTTTAATATCCCACAACATGTCTTCCTTCGTAATCGAGCGGCCTCGGCGGCTGTTGAACTCGTGACGGTTAACGCCCTTGAATACGATCCGTTTGCCGTTAAGACACATTACTTTATCGATCATTTCAAAGCGCCGGAAACCTGCCTTTTGCACGATCGCTTCCACTAGCACGCCATCCGCATCCATTACAGACAGGCAGATCGAATACAAATAAGGACGCTCCGCACTCCAAGTCTTCACAATACCCGCATCTACAGCGAAAGAATGCTTGCCCTGTTCATCGAAGTGGCCATGCTCGGCAAGCACAACCTCGCCGCTGGCATCCTTCAATTCCATAAGTACGCTTGCCGATGCTGAGATTCCCTGCTTCAAGAGCTCGAGATCAACGGTCAGACGGCCCGCAGTATAGGAATCATCCAGCTCTGCCAGTACCCGCAAGTCGCGAACATGATGCTGGGGAACCGTATACAGATATACCTCGCGGAAAATGCCGGAGAATCGCCAAAAATCTTGATCTTCGAGCCAACTGCCTGTGCTGCGCTGATACACCTCAACTGCCAGCTTGTTCTCGCCCTCCTTTAGAAAAGGAGTAAGATCAAATTCCGAAGGGGTAAAGCTGTCCTCGGCGTAACCGACAAACTCCCCGTTCAGCCATACATAGAAAGCCGATTCCACGCCCTGAAACGAAATATAAACGGGTTGCCCCGTCATCGTTTCTGGTAAGCGGAAATGTTTCACATAGCTGCCGACCGGATTGTACTCCTCCGGGATGGCCGGCGGCCTAACGCCGTCGAGCCCGTCCCAAGGGTACATCGTATTTACATATTGAGGACCACCCCAGCCCTGAAGCTGGATGTGGCCCGGCACTTGAATGTCTTCCCAACCATGGCAGTCATAGTCCGTGCGGTAAAACGATTCGATCCTGCCGGCGGCATTGGTCGCATAGCTGAATTTCCAATTGCCGTTCAGACTACTGCGCATCGTC
>NZ_BMHY01000002.1:0-283808 GCF_014641555.1 Paenibacillus radicis (ex Gao et al. 2016) | reverse complement strand
ATCGGCGTATTGCGTTCCGCTTCATCCATGGTCTTGTAATATCGATGGTCGGAATGCGCGTCGAGCCGGTTGACCCGGTATACCGTTGCGTCGCTCAGCCAGTCCAAGCTGGCGCTTGCTGCTTTCATGCCCAAATGCCCCCTCATATCTACATTCATGATCTAGATGATTATTTTACTGAACCTGTCATACCTGCCACAAAATGCTTCTGCATCAGGAAGAACACGATCGCCGTAGGCAATGTTGCAATCAGAATAACGAGCATGATTACGCCGTAATCCGGAGCGTAGCTGGAGCCCAAGTTCGAGATCAACAGCGGAATCGTTCTTTTCTCCGGCGATTGCAGCACGACCAGCGGCCACAGATAGTTGTTCCAGCTGGACATGAACGTAATGATCGCAGCTGCTGCATAAGTCGTTTTCATCGTCGGCACATAAATGCGGAAGAAAATACCCAGTTCATTCAGACCATCAATGCGGCCTGCTTCGAGCATATCCTTCGGAAACATCTTTGTATTCTGCCGGAAGAAGAATATGAGAAACGCTGTCGTAACTGACGGTAAAATGACGGCTGTCATTGTATCGATACCGATTGCCGGAATAACTTTGGAAATACCGCCGAACATCCGGTACAAAGGAACCATGATTGCCGCGAACGGAATCATCATCGACAGAAGCAGAATGCTAAAAATCCGATCCTTCGCCTTGCTGCGGAAAATCTCAAAGCCGTAGCCTGCAAGCGAAGCAATTAGCAGCGCAATAATCGTTGTGGTAACCGATATTTTAGCCGAATTCCAAAGTGCAGGTCCGATATCAATGGTATCGAGGACCTTCTTCAGGTTTTCACCCAGGAAAGCGCCGGGCATAAGCTTGCCCTTCGTCACGTCAACCGATTTATTCGTGGCGCTGGAGATCATCCACAAGAATGGGAAGATGGAGACGACCGCAGCAACGCTTAAGAATAAGTAAGTTAAAAACTTTTTCAATTTATCCATTTTTATCACCTGCCAGTTTGAACTGAAGGAACGAGAAGATAACGATCAGAATAACGACGGCATAGGAGACAGTCGCCGCATAACCAAAGTCAGGTGTATATTTGAACGAAAGGTTGTAAATATATTGCGATAGCGTCGTGGTCGCGTTACCTGGACCACCCTTCGTAATGTTCATAACCTCGTCGAACAGCTGCAGCGTACCGATTGTTGACGTAATAGACGTGAACAAAATGATCGGCCGGAGTAGCGGCATCGTAATCTGGGTGAACTGCCGGAATGCGGATGCGCCGTCAATGCGTGCTGCTTCATATATGGAGTTGTCGATATTTTGCAAAGCCGATAAATAGAAAATCATGTTATATCCGGTCCAACGCCAAGTAATGGCGACTATGATCGTAATTTTAGCCCAGAACGGGTCGCTGATCCAAAGAATCGGATCGGCAATCAGATGCAGCTTCAGCAGCATCGTATTAATAAGCCCTTCATTTCCGAACAAATATTTGAAAATAACCGAGTAAGCAACGAGGGATGTAACGGCTGGCAAGAAAATTGCCGTCCGGAAGAAGCCCTTGAATTTCAAATTTCTATCGTTAAGCAATACAGAAATAAACATAGCAAGAACGATCATGATCGGTACTTGCACGATTAAGTAAATAAACGTATTTTTCAATGCAGCAATAAAGGTCGCGTCCTTGAAAAGTCGCGTGTAGTTCTCCGTCCCCACATACGAGAGGTTCGTACCTGTTCCCGATTGAAACGACATCAGGAGCGCCTGAATCATCGGATAAAAATAAAATATGCAAATCATAACGACAGCTAGCGCAATAAATGCCCAACTTACGGCATTCGTTCTTGCTTTGATGCCCATGCCTGCTCTTGCCTCTTTCACAGCTTCGCCAGCTCCTTCCTTAATTCAGCCTAACATGTATGGTTTCTTGGTTTCTTTTTATTGCAACTATGGCAACAACCTAAGGACACTCTGTCCGCCATCGACAATATCGTCGCTGGCGGACGGGTGTCCAAGGTCATTGTCTGTTGCTTTTTTTAATTATTTAATTTGTGCGTCTGCTTGGCTTTGTGCATCTTTCAACACTTGATCCAGCTTCTTGCCATTCAAGAAGTTTTGCATTTCAACAACGAGGATGTCCTCAATTGCGTAAGTGTGCATACCGAAGTTTACTTTTGGTACTTCAGCTGTCCATTTCGCGAAGTCTTCAACTACTTTTTGTCCGCCGAAGAATTCATTTGGCTGTTTGTAAGCATCGCCTGCTGCAGCCGGTTTGTATGTGCCGATAGCGCCTACTTCTGTAATCAGTTTTTGGTACAGGTCAGAATCGGAACCGAAAGTAGCGCCAAGGAACTCAGCTGCTTTTTCTTTGCCAGGAACGTTCAGTACATAGAACGAGCTGCCGCCGATGCTTGCTGCGTGTACGGAATTAGGTGTTTTCGACAGTTTTGGCAATGGTGCAACGCCCCATTTGCCGGATTGCGAAGCTTCAGCCGCGATCGAAGGCATGAACCAGTTGCCTGTCGGATAAGAAGCAACATCACCGGAGTTGAAGTTAGCTACCAATTGGCTCCAGTCCGCATGCGGTTTCACGATGTTGGCTTTCATAATTTTCTCATAAACTTCAAACGCTTCTTTCATCGCTTCATTGCCAGCGATGTTAGCTGTTTTGCCGTCTTCTTTCAGGTACCATGCACCCGTCGATTGCGTCATCATACGGATAAGGCTGAGGTCGGTAGGGTCAAGGGAAATCCAGTTTTTGCCTGTTTTTTCTTTAACCTTTTTACCGATTTCGATGTATTGTTCCCAAGTGATGTCCTGCATGTCTGCAAGCGTGTAGCCCGCTTCTTTCAGGTAGTCCGTACGTACGAACACGCCTGCTGCGCCGGAGTCAAATGGAAGACCGTAGTGTTTGCCGTCTACGCTTGTAGGTCCAAGTTTGTAGTCAGCGAAGTCTTCAGCTTTGAAGTAGCTGCTCAGATCGAAGAACATGTCCGGATATGCTTGCAGGAAACTTTGCGCGCGATAATCCTCGATCAATACGATGTTTGGAAGACCTTTCGTTGTGCCCGAGCTCATGCCCGTGTTCAGCTTTTGAACGATATCGTTCTGTGCGTTCTCAATAATATCAACGGTCAGTTTCGAATCTTTTGCTGCATAATCTTCTTTAGCCAGATTCAAAGCTTTGATGTTGAAGTTTGGATCCCAAGCCCAGACCGTAATCTTGCTTGTATCAGCCGCGTTACCGCCTTTGTTGCCGCCGTTGTCCGATTTGGACGAACAAGCCGACAGTACCAGTACGGTAGCAAAAAGTAATACGAGTAATTTTTTCATTACAAGACCTCCGTATTTATTTGTTTGCATTCCTGTAAGCGTTTCCTCACTTACTTTTTCAGTGTATCATCCCGCGTTTCTCTCTCGTTAGAACGATCTTTACAACGAGTTGTTCAATTATTATGACTTGATTTGGTCATTTGCATTCGATTTGGACGATTTATATAAATTTGAATAATTATTAGATTTTCAAGAGCGGAATCCGGATTTTGATTCTGGTTCCTTCTCCCAATTCACTTGAAATCGTTACGCCGTAGCTTTCTCCGTAAAGCAATTTAATCCGGTCATTTACGTTTCGTACGCCAATTCCGCTGAATAGCTGCCGTTTGCTTGATGAATTTGGCAGTTTGCTTCCCCTAGATAATTCCATACCGTCCCCGTTATCTACAACTTCGCACATGAGCGCATCGCCATCCTGCCCGATCATAATGTAGATATGCCCCTCCGGCTTAATATTAAACGCATGGAAAAAGGCATTCTCAATAAAAGGCTGAATCATAAGCTTCGGAACGTGATAGTCCAAACAATCCGGTGCGATGAAATAACTGACCCGAATCCGTTCGCCATAACGGATCTGGTTGATAAACACGTAGTTTTTCATATTGTCCAGTTCCTGGCTGACTGTAATCGTCTCGCTGATATTGCCGATTGCGTTGTGGAGCAATGAAATAAGGGCATTAATCGTTTCAGCCGCTTTATCCTTGCTGCCCTGCTGAACCATAAACTTAACCGAAGCCAGTGTGTTGTACAGAAAATGAGGGTTAATCTGCTGCTGCAGCGCTTCAAGCTCGGCATTTCGCCGCTGCTTCTGCGTCTCCACCAGTTCACCCACGTAATCATTCAGTTCATCGATCATCGCATTGAAAGCAATGCCAAGCTGTTTCGTTTCATAACTGCCACCGATCGTTACGTGACGGTCGAATTCATATTTGGATATATTCGAAATTTGCTTCACAAGGCGGGTCAACGATTTCGTAAGCCGTCTGGAGATAATAAACACAATAATAACGGCAACCGCCACAATCGCCATCACGATGAGAAGGATCCTCTTCGTGTCGGTCAACTGGCCGATTGCCGCATTTTTATCGATCAAATTAACCATATAAAGATCTAATGGGGCTAAATATTCAGATAGTACAATTTGATCTTTGCCCATGAGATGGGCGTTCTTGTAGTCGAGCGAACGCTCTTCGATTTGCTCCACATCCGTCAGGAGCTCCTTTGAGGTTTCACCGATCCATTCCTTACGGTTCGCGGAAATGATCAGACCATCCTTAT
Organism: Paenibacillus radicis (ex Gao et al. 2016); assembly: GCF_014641555.1. Classification (GTDB taxonomy): domain Bacteria; phylum Bacillota; class Bacilli; order Paenibacillales; family Paenibacillaceae; genus Pristimantibacillus; species Pristimantibacillus radicis. Next base: position 279,195 of record NZ_BMHY01000002.1, on the reverse strand, counting down.
CCAAAACAATCGCATCGCTCGCTTGGCTCGTGTTCACGTCATAAAACTGAGAGAAGTCCCGCTCTCTAATCGCAAAATAAACGATGCCGTATGCTTTTCCGGAACGGTCGAGCAGCGTCTTGGCCGCGATAATCGTCGGCTCCATATACGGCTTGCCCGAACGCTTGGCATCATCGTAAAAATACATAAGCTTGGTGGGCTGCTCTAGCGCTTTTTTCGTAATCGGATGGTCCTTAAGCTCCTTGTCAGGCACCGGCCAGTAAGTACGGTCTACCGTCGCGTAGCTTCTGCCGTTAATTCCCGTTACCGTAATACCTACCTCATAGACATCCATGCCGGATTTGATCCGGTTCATTTGCTGCCCCATTCTGTAAAAAGCTTGGTTCATTTCACTCGACGTACCGCCATTCTCGGTTAGAAACTGACGAATAGTGCCGCTTTGCGCAATTTTATTCGTAGTAAGCACGATGGAATAATTGAAGGAATCAATACGGCTGTTGATTTGTTCAATAACTTTGGAGTTCGTAATACTGAACGTTTCCATAAACACCCGTTCCGACACATTAATCGTCGTCCATGTCACAAGGATGGACACGGCGACGATGCTGGCAACCATAATAATGAACATTTTTACAAACAGCCCGTTATATTTAAACCGGTCCAATAGTCGTCTCATAACTCACCTATCTCGTATATTGTTGGCGGTAACGGCTTGGCGACAAGCCGGTATGCTTCTTGAACACTTTGCAGAAATAGCTATGATCCGAATAGCCGACTAAGCCGCTAATCTCGGAAATCGGAGCCGAGCCCGCCCGCAGCAGCTCGGAGGCTTTGTTCGTACGAACACGATGCAGATAATCGATAAAGCCTTCGCTATGATGCGTAGAGAAATAGCTCGACAAGTACGATGGGTTAAAATGAAAATGCTTAGCCATTTCCGTCAAATTAAGCGGCTCGGCGTAATGTTCATCGATATAATCCAGCAGCCTTCTCATGTTGACGTTGCCGCTTTGTTCGACTCGGTCCTGAATGCACTGCTTCGCCTCTTCAATAAACGCGCTTAGCACCTCCGCCGCCTCGTCCGCATGACGGGCGTCTTCAACTGCTTTGAAATAAAAGTACTTTTTACCCTCCAGCTGTTGGATGTTGTAATCCATATTGCCTAGAAGCACTGTTATATTGAAGATTAAATTACCGAGGAATGATTTGAATTCAAACACATCGGTCATATAATTGGTTGTAATCGCCTGCACATGCTCCTTTAAATAGTTGAAAGCCGCATCAAAGTGCTCCCGTTTGAATTCCTCCGTGAACTGGTTCAGATTAAACGGCTCTAGGCCTTGCGGCGTTTCCGGAAGGTTGTTATAGACAAGCAGACGTTTGCCCGGAAAATAAAAATGATAGTCCATCAGCTTCAGCAGGCTTTGCTTATAAATGTGACCTAGCTCGGCAATATCCATAAACGGTTCGCCTACTACGATGGCCGTATCCGCATGATGCTCCACAAGCACGCTTGTCATCGCCCTCGCCCAGCTGGGAAGGGAAGCGAGACCGTTGTGGTCCATATTGAGAAGAAAGACAATCATCGGCAAATCGGTCGGGAGTATGCGATAGACGACCTCAGCCGCAGCTGTCCGGGCATCGAGCTCGTCCTGCAAGCTTTTCGTCAGGCCGATGATTTGATGCTTCGTCCGGTTGCGTCCCCTAAGATCGACACCAATGAGACAATAGCAGCGGTAAGGAAACTCAGCGGCGAGCTCTTGCTCGTCGTATTCGGCTTCGAATCCGGACAACAGTTTTTCCAGCAACAGCTCCACCGAAACCTTCGCATCGCCTGCTGATTGCTGCGTGCGAAGCGAAGGGATTTTGCTCGCCGTGTCTTTTAATACGTTCAGCAAATGAGCGATATCCAGCTTTGGCTTCAATATATAGTCTCTCACGCCGCTTTGGAATGTCGACCGCACGTAGTCGAACTCCCCAAAGCTGCTGAGTACGATAATTTCAATTTCGGGATAATGCAGCTTGATTTGCCGGGTGAGCTCTTCCCCGTCCATCACCGGCATGACAATATCCGTCAACACGATATGCGGCTGCAGCTCAGCAATCAGCTCTAGCGCCTCTTTCCCGTTCGAGGCTTCTCCGACGATCTGAAAGCCCTCTTGCTCCCAGTTCATAAAGTGCTTGATTCCCTGTCTAATCAACGCCTCATCATCTACAATTAATACCTTGCAATATGTGAATGCCATACCGGCACCTCCTGCTCAACCAAACTTAAATCTATAAGTCGACCTAAACCGAAACTTAAACTACATTATAACCGAAATATCGCCACGAAAATAATCGTTTTGTCGAATGCTGTCGTTTGGTGCAGCTCATTCACCGATCCTTCCGTTTTCAGCGATGCCTAACTCCATATTTCAACTAACTTTTTATGTGGTTGCTTGATATTCATTCCCCACTCTGTCCTTATCCAGGATAACGAACCTGATTCGCTATTTTGCGAATCTAACTTCACTATTCCGATGTTTGCGATGGCATCACTGAGCAGCAGCGAACTAAATTTCGCTACTGGAGAACCTAGGTTCACGAAATGCGAAAATTGTTTCGCTATCTTATATATCGAACCGCACGCCTCTTCCTATAACGAATTTCGCTTCTTTATATAGCGAACCAGCTTCGCTGTGTGGGTTCCCATCGCTGTAGCTTGAAAGATTCACTCAGCATTACTGTTTATTCCAACAAACTTTGTCCATCACATCACATCCCATAGCATTTCATTTCACCATACTTCCCTCGCACCACTGGTAACCGCCGATGTGTGACTGAACACTACAGTTTCGGTAGCAGCGCAGTGCGGAAAACTAATCGGATACTAAACCTGCACACGCAAAAAAAGAGAGACGCACTCGTCTCTCCCCAGTTAAATGTTGTTACTTTCTTCATTTCGTCCGAACTGCCGCCTTAAGCTCTCACCCATCAAGCCTTCGCTTCCGAGCGGCGCTTCACGACCTTCGCTTGGTACATTCGCCACCCTGTCAGCAAAGCCGCTGCCAAGCAGATACATGCGGATGTCGTAAACGCGACATGCATGCCAGCAAGAAAAATATCATCACGTCCCGGAATCAAACCGGTTACCCGATGACCCGCCTTGTTGCTCATTACATGGAATAATATTGTCGTAGCCAGCGTGATGCCAACAACCATCCCCACATTCCGCACCAATGAATTCACGCTGCCGGCTGAGCCCAATTGCGTACGCGGAACCTGCGACATAATAAGCGAATTGTTGGGCGATTGGAACAGGCCGCCGCCGATGCCAAGCATGGCAATCCATAGTCCAACGATTGGAACGGAGCTGCCTTCATGCAGCATCGCAAAACCAAATTGCGCGATAACCATCACGATCAGTCCAGCAAAGGTCAGCAGCTCGGACCCTATTTTATCCGACAAAGCCCCGCTTAACGGTGCGACGATAACCATGCAGATCGGCAAAAGCATAAGCAGAAATCCAGCATCAAACGGAGATAAGCCGAGCATGTTTTGCGCGTAGAATGGAGCAATAATATTAAAGGTAAAATTCGCGGTAAAAACGAGAAATCCGCATAAGATGCTCACTGAAAACAACGGATTGCTGAACAGCGACAGCTGGATGAGCGGATGCTCGCGTCTTTTCTCAACGACAAGAAACCAGACGAACGCCACTGCCGCAACAATTAATGAAAGAATGATTCCGGTATTGCTGTAGCCTGTCTGCTGCCCGAGCAGCAGTCCAGCGAATAACGCTACAATAAACACTGCAAATAATGCGCTGCCCGGCACGTCAATTCTCGCCTTCACTTTAATGAGATCACGAGGCAGCAGCTTCCAGCCCATAATAATGGCGACCACGCCGATCGGCACATTGACCCAGAAAATATATTCCCAGCCCAATGTGGATACGATAATACCGCCCAAGCTTGGTCCGGCAATGCTGCCTAGGGAAACAAAGGTGCCAATTAAGCCAAGCGCCTTGCCCCGCTCGTTAGCGGGAAAGATATCGGTGACGATCCCTTGGCTGTTCGCCATCGTCATCGAAGCGCCCAGTGCTTGCACGACTCTGGATGCGATAAGCAAAGGCAATGACTCGCTAAAACCGCATAACAGCGATCCAAAAATGAAAATAATAGTGCCGATTTTGAAAATCCGAATCTTCCCGACAATGTCGCCCAATTTTCCGAAAAACAGAATGGCTGCGCATATTGACATCAAATACGCCGTCGTCACCCACTCGATCTGAGCAATCGGCAGCCCCAGCTCCTTGGATAAAACCGGCAGCGCAATGTTGACGATACTCCCGTCCAGCGTTGCCATAAAAGTAAACAGGTTCATAACGATAAGAATGATCCAGCGTCTGCCCTGGATTTCCTTATCCTCCTGATACGTACTCACGTTAGCGTGCAAGGGAATCCCCCTTTCAATTGTTCCAATCCTTATTCTAGTTGCGCACGCAACTAAAACGACAACCTCAGTGTATGTCATTTTAGTTGCGCGCGCAACAACTTTACGATACGATGAGAAAAAGGAGGCTCCATTATGAAAAAAGAGCCGATCGGCAAGCTCATTTCTTACGTTCACCGGCAGAACTTAAAAATTCTATCCAAAGCACTGGCCCCTTATGGCATCGGCAGCGGCGGACAACATAGTTTCCTGAAGACCATTCTTCAATCGCCCGGCGTGACGCAGGACCAGCTCACCCAGTTATTGAAGTTCGATAAAGCGACAACGGCAAGATCCGTTAAGCAATTGGAGCAATCCGGCTACATTGAGCGGCGTCCTGACCCTAACGACAGACGCTCCCATCTGCTGTATCCAACACCCCAAGCGGAGCAATTTCACCCTATCTTGAAGTCCATTTTGAAACAAACGAATATGAACTTAATTTCCAATCTGTCTTCGGATGAAGAGGAACAGCTTATATTTCTGCTGCAAAAGGTTAGCCGGCAATTAAATGAAGATTAGCGTTATGCTCCGGCATAATTAGCTTAAACAGAGCCCTCCCGGCTAATACAAGACAATTATGTAAGAGGCTTTCGGGGTTGCATACTTACTCTTCATTTGATAGAATACAGAACGAACGTTCAGTATTATTGAGGGTAAATTTTCACCTCGCACGATCTTTGAATCGGAGTGCTGTCATATGAATAAAAAACAATTGCAAAGCGAGCAGACGAAAAAACGGGTGGCGGACGCCGCGCGGGCATTGTTTGTCAAAAAAGGCTATAAGGCGACCTCTATTGAAGAAATCGTGGAGGCGACCGGCAGCAGTAAAGGCAATATTTATTACCATTTCAAGAGCAAGGAAGGCCTCTTCCTCTATTTGCTGGATGAGTGGGAACGGGATTGGGAACAGAGCTGGCTGAAGCGTGAGTCCCAGTACCAGACGACTGTTGAAAAGCTTTATGGCTTAGGGGAGCAGCTCGTTCTGGAGGACTTGAATCACCCGCTAACTAAAGCGGCGGATGAGTTTTTCAACAATGAGGAGAAAGCGAATGATGTTGAGGAACGAATCGACGAGCTCGTCTCCGGACATCTTAAATTCAATCAGAAGCTCTTGCAGCAAGGGATCGACAGCGGTGAATTTAGAGCGATCGACGTCGAGAAGCACGCTATCGTGCTGGAGAGCCTTATTCTCGGTCTTGGACAAATGCTGCGCAAAAAAACGTCCGATGATGCGATCGGTGTTTACAAAACAGCGATTGAGACGCTGCTAATCGGTATCGTTAAACCCACCGTTTAATTTTTTTACTCAATTAAACGAATAGCTTTTACACAACTTTTACAAAACGAACGTTCAGTATTATTCGATAGTAGTATTGCGATTTATTTTCTGCACCGCATGAGGGTTTATACCCTCCAAAAGCTTGCAGGCCCGTACATCTTATGTAGAAATTTGGAGGCTTACATCCATGTCTTTATTGCTGAAAAACCGGGGAGCTATTCTGCTCCTCATGCTCAATATTTTTCTCGTCTTTACCGGAGTAGGTCTCGTTATTCCAATTATGCCGACCTATATGACCGAGCTTCACATTAGCGGCAGCCTAGTCGGCATGCTTGTGGCCGCTTTTTCCGTCACACAACTGCTATTCTCCCCTCTTGCGGGCAGATTGTCCGATACGCTCGGGAGAAAAAAATTAATCGTCGCAGGCATGCTTGTATTTGCCGCATCAGAATGGCTATTCGGAGCTGTCAGCTCGCCTTGGCTGCTATTCGTCTCCAGAATGCTCGGCGGAGTTGGCGCCGCTCTAATCATGCCATCTGTTATGGCTTATGCCGCAGATATGACAACAGTAGAAGAACGGGCAACCGGTATGGGCTTCATCAACGCCGCGATTACGACCGGCTTCATCATTGGCCCCGGTATCGGCGGCTACCTGGCTGAATTCGGCATGCGCGTGCCTTTCTACGCTGCAGCCGGCGCCGGAGTGTTCTCCGCAATCATTACGATTCTCGTCTTGCCGGAATCACTAGCCTCGAAAGCGAAGAAAACCGCTAGTTCGGACGCCGCGAATCAAGCACTGGCTCCGGCAGCGGCGAAACAGCCAGGTGTGGTATCTCAAATGACCCACTCCTATCGTGAGCCTTATTTTTTAAGTCTCATTATCGTCTTCGTCATGTCCTTTGGCCTGGCGAATTATGAAACCATCTTCGGCTTGTTCGTCGATCATAAATTCGCTTTTACACCGAAAGATATCGCCTTTATTATTACGTTTGGCTCCATTGCCGGAGCAGTCGTCCAAGCGACCGTGTTCGGACGGATATTAAACCGCTTTGGCGAAAAAGCTGTTATCTCCTTCTGTCTGCTGATGGCAGGGCTGTTCATTCTTCTTACGTTGTTCGTTCACACTTATCTGTTAATCGTAGCCGTCACGTTCATCGTCTTCTTGTCCATCGATATTTTGCGTCCGGCTATCGGCACCCAGATGTCGAAGATGGCACAAGAGCAGCAAGGTTATGTGGCCGGTCTGAACTCGGCCTTCACCAGCCTTGGCAATATTGCCGGACCGATCGTCGCCGGGCTCCTGTTCGACGTGAATTTGAATTTCCCATACATTTCTGCCGCAATCATTCTTATCCTTTGCTTCTTCTTGTCCCTTAGAGCCGGCAAAGGCCGTAGCCGTCAGACTAATACGATGTAATGATCATAATAAGGCGTTGCAGGGCGGATAACCTCCCTGCAACGCCTTTTTTGACTTGCGATTCAAGCGCAGCTGCTCGCCGTTGCTCCTATACCCTTCCTCTAGCCAGATAAGGTTCAAAATGTAAATGTGCATTTTGATCTACCCTAAAAGGCCATAAAATCGCTATCAAAATGCAAAAGTACATTTGAAATCGCTGAATTTTGCCTTATTGAGGCATTTTAGAGCGATCAACCTGCACATTTACATTTTGATGCTCTAAATCGCCGATTTAACGGCTGACAACATGCACTTTTACATTTTGATACGCCAATCCATTAATTGTGTGCAGCATTGACACAGCAATTGACTCCAGTGCGTTATCTCCAGTTATCCGAACCAGCATTTTGATCTCACTATATTGCAGGATACCACGATTAGCGTTAGCGAAATATATCGAGTTCAAGCTGACGCTATAGTTAAGCTTAGACTTCCGGGAAAGCCCCGTTTTCCGCTCGCCCACTCTTCGTTAAACCTTAACCATTCGCCGGAGCGAATAAATAGTTCAGTACCGCTGCTGCTTCCTCCGGTGAACGGTGAGCTTGCACGACTTCGTTGACATCAAACTTGTTGCCGTCAGGATCATAGAACACAAAATTAATGCCGCAGCTTCCTCGGTCCTGAAGCTCTTGAACGTTAACGCCTCCTGTGCGGAGACGGTCATAGATATGCTCAATCTCCCTCACTTCAAACGTAAACCGGAACATTTCGTATCCTAGCTTATCGCGGAATTGGCTGTGGAAGTCGCCTTCCGTTTCAACCAGATGCAGCCATTGCCCTTCCGCCAGCTTCAAAATAGCGTGCTCGCCTCCCGGAGGGTAGGGCATCGCCCACTCCAGCCCAAAATGCCGCTGCCACCATGCCGCTGAATCTAACGGATTTTTTACGGGCACATAAACCGAACAGACCGCCCTCATTGCATTTTTCCATCCATCTTTCGAAAGCTCCGTCATCGCAATCCGCTCCTCTTAACCCGTTATTCATATCTTTACCTCTTAATAAACGCAGCAATTTGCAAAAACCAAACAGAACCTCCAGAATTATTTATTCGCGTGATATCACGCTAAACCCATTGCCGTCGGGATCACGAAATACAAACTGCAATTCCGCCCCAACGCGCTTGAGCCGGGAAAGTCGCAGCCCTGTTTCGTTCACCCCGATATAAGCGCGGCAAATCGCCTCCGGATCACGCTTGCGGAAAGCGTCTACCAGCGCATCAATTCGTACGGAAGTCCCTCCGTTAACAACAACCGACGATGCGACCGGCTCCGGCGATTCTCGTTGCTGTCCAGCCAGCATTCTCAGCCTTGCCCGCGCCCGCCCCAGTGTGACCTGTACGGTAGACTCCTTCATATGCACATACGCTGCCGTCTCCTTAGCCGTAAATTCAAAGACATCCATCAACAGCAAAATGACACCCATCCGAGGCGCAAGCCGCCCAACGAGAAGCTCCAACAGTTCGAGAGTCGAAAGCTGCGAATCTGCCTCTCCCTGCCCTTCCCGCTGCACAAGCGGTATGGTCTGCAGCTTTTGCTTTTGCTTTTGCTTTCGCTGCCGATCGATCCAGGTATGCTTTACGATTCGATACAAGTACGCTTTCGTAACGACACGCTCCGGCTCTTTCCGAACCGCCTCAACCAGCTTTAGCGATGCCTCCTGCGACAGATCCTCGGCGTCCCAGCGATTGGCCGCTATATTTGCACTATATCTAGCTATCAGCGTTTTCCAGTCCATTATTATCCATTCCACCTCACCCCGCCAATTCCTCCTTTCGCAACGTTCACTCTCTCTTCAACTTCTATATTGCATTTCTCTTGATACAGTTGATACAATGTAAACAAATAATACCGTAATAAAATTCTGTTCGATAGAAAGGAATTCCATGTCGACTTATCCTTATTTCCGCATTAAAGAAGATATTAAAAAAAGAATTTTAGAAGGAGAATGGCTTGGCGATACGCGCCTGCCATCCAGCCGCGATTTCGCTGAAGCCTATAAATCTAGCGTCAATACGGTGGAAAAGGCGATTAAAGAGCTATGCGAGGAAGGCATGCTGCGAAGAGACAAGCGCCGCGGCACCTATATCGAGAACGGCGTCTCCTCCCCAATGGGGCAAAGCCGATCCGGACTTATAGCCGCATCCGTCGTTGGCATCGACAACCCGCTATGGGCTTCTGCATTAAGAGGCATTCAAGATGTGCTGCAGCTGCGAGGCTTTCACTTGCTCAGCTATAGCGATGACCGCGACCTCGACAAGCTGGAATCGCTGATCAAAGGTGCGGTAGCCAAGCGGGTAGACGGCGTTATTCTCAGTCCCATCTACGATCATAACCACGAGGAGCGCAACCAGCGTCTGTATGACTTGCTGAAGAACAACGGCATTAAAGTTATTTTCCTCGACCGCTATATGTACAATAGCGACATCCCGTTTGTCACAAGTGACAACGCGGCTGGCGCCTACCAATTAACCAAATTGCTTATCGATAAAGGACATCGCCGCATTCTCTTTATCCGCAACTCCGATCTGAGCACATTTAACGAACGTCTCCTTGGCGTGAAGCAAGCTTTTCTGGATTCCGGCATTGCATTCGACCCTGCACTGGATGTCCTGCTGCCAACCCAATCTGAGAACTTCGCCGATGAATTCGAGACCTACAGCTCCAAACTGGCTTCTCTTATTACCGAAAGCGGCTGTACGGCGATTTTCTCCGCCAATGACCAGCTGGCCGAAGCAGCGATTTCCGCTCTGGACAAGCTGAAGTTGCGCATACCTGAGCATATCTCGCTAGTGACCTATGATGCGCTCAATCTCAACTTAAAGCTGAAGCTGGACATTACCGGCGTTAATCAGCCCTTCTACGATATGGGGCGTACAGCTGCGCTTCAACTGATGAATTTGCTCGAAGGCAAGGAGCATCTGTCTGTACTTGGTCAAATATGCAAAGGCGAGCTTAACCAAGGAAGCTCTATCGGCAAGGCGCTGCAATCAGCCCGCGAATAAGCAGCTCATATCAATAGAACCATGAAAGAGACTGGATTATCATCCGGTCTCTTTTTGTATCATCTGTATTACTATAATTAATATTTATATTTAATTATTGACACAGAAATCATTCAGATTTATGATAAGGCTGTCAAATAACACAACTTTTCTTCATCTGTATCAGATTGTTGATACAATAACACATTGAAAATCGCGCTCATCATGAATTAGCTTGCCTCTAGTCCGCGATTATTGCTCCAATTGTAAGCGCTATCGTTCGTCTTTCGAACGAAGCCTGCAATATATTTTATGATCATTAAGGGGGTAACGCAGTGCAAAAGCGGTATAGCAAGGTGTTTATGATCTTATTGGTGTCCATTATGATGACAGCGCTTGCTGCAGGTTGCGGGAACGGGTCAAACAAAGGAAACGGCGGCAGTTCTTCCGAGCCTGCGCAAACGAATGATTCGAAAGGAAAGGAACCCGCAAGCTCAGGTAAAAAAGAAAAGCTCGTTTATTATGGATTTTCCGAATGGACAGCTGATCCGGCTATCGCTCCCGTTCTGGAGGAACTGAAAACGAAGTTTGCAGCTGAGAATCCAGGCTACGAGGTAGAGTTCCAAAGCGACCCATGGGGAAGCTGGGAAACGAAATACAAAGTCATGTTCGCCAGCGGCAACGGACCGGACGTCTTCATCGTCAACAATCCGGATTTCCCGGCTTTCGCCAATTCCGGCTACCTGCTTGATCTGGGCGCATCGCTCGGCGAAGACGCCTTCAAGGACTTCTTCCCTGGCATCCTGTCCATGTACGACTGGAGCGGCAAGCATATGGCGCTTCCGTATACGACCGATGCACGCGTTCTCTGGTATAACAAAGAAATATTTAAGCAAGCCGGACTCGATCCGGAAAAACCGCCAGCCACTTGGAGCGAGCTTAAACAATACGCTGCGCAAATTACAGAAGCAACTGGCGGGAAAGTGGCGGGCTTCGGCATGGATCTTGGTCTGAAGGAGTTCCCGTCCCAAAGCCTGTTCACTGCATCCCCTGGCTCCATTATTGAAGTGAAGGACGGCGCTATTACGCCAAACGTCAATACGCCGGAGTTCAAAGGCTACTTGCAGCTGCTGGCTGATATGAAGCCTTCTTACGAAGCGGATTATGCGACGCTGGATCATCTGAAGCTGGGCACGCTGTTCGCTCAGAAAAAGGTAGCGATGGTCATCGCAGGCACTTGGATCACCGATCAGAACCCGGATTTGAAAGGCGCAGACTTCTACGGGCAAGCGCTCGTTCCGAAGATGGATGCTAATGCACCGGACGGCTCGTTTGGCGGCGGCTTCGGCATCGCCGTAGCAGCAAATACGAAGCATCCGGAAGCGGCTGCCAAGCTGGCTCAAATGTTAACCTCGGTTGACTTCAACGCCCGGACCATGACGGACGTGCCGGCCAACAACGCATCGCTTGCCGTATCTAAATTTGCTACCGATCCGGCCTATGCGATTTTTCAAGAACAAATCAAGTTCGCAAGACAATCACAGCCAAAAACGCTCTATTACAAAGAAATCGACTCGGCTGTCTACGACACCGTGACGAAAGTAATCGTCGGCAACCTAGCAATTGATAAAGCTATCGCTGATCTTGAGAACAAAATCAAAGAAATTGCAGCACAAAAATAAACGGAACGGGGCAGAGCGCGTTAACCCGCCTCTCCCCCTCTCCCTAAAGCCAGAAGCCAGGAGACATGTATATGACAGATAAGCGGCTGCTTCGCAAATTTGTTCCTTACCTCTATTTATTGCCTTCGCTGGCGGTCATCGTCAGCTTGTTGGCCTATCCCTTGTTTTACAATTTATACGTCAGCCTTCATCGCTGGCAGCTAAGCAAGCCCGACAAGCCGTTCATCGGCTTAGCGAACTTCAAGGATATTCTCACCGACGATATATTCAAGCATGTATTGCTAACGACGATTATATGGACGGTATGCGGCGTTATATTGCAGATGGCGGCTGGACTGCTGTCGGCTTTATTCGTGGACGAGAGAAGGAGAAGCAAAGGTGTTCTTCGTTCCGTGCTCCTTCTGCCCTGGGTATTGCCAGGCGTCGTGACCGCTTTAATGTGGAGCTGGATGCTCCAGTCGGATATGGGGATCGTGAACGATATTCTCCGCTACCTGCATCTGATTGATAAAGATATATCTTGGCTGGGGCCGGATATGGCGCTTGGCACCCTTATTTTCGTCAACACCTGGAAGGCGTTTCCGTTCTGGTTCCTCATGCTGCTTGCCGCGCTTCAGGACATTCCGGACGACCAGCTCGAAGCAGCCCGCATCGACGGTGCCCGCTGGTTCAGCATCGTTCGCTACATTAAGGTGCCGCATCTGACACCTATAATCGGAGCAACCGGCGTCATTACGACGATCTGGACGCTGAATTATTTCGATCTGATCTGGGTGACAACGAAAGGCGGCCCAATGGATGCGACCTCTACCCTTCCCATCTACACCTACCGGCTCGCTTTTGAGTTTTTTGACTTCGGTAAATCCTCAGCCATGGCGCTGATCAGCTTGGTCATTATCGGCATTATTTGCTCGCCCTATATGCGCGCCATGCTGAGATCGGTTAAGGAGTGAGCATCATGAAAGCCATAAAGAACATTTGGAATACAGTAATTATCGCCGGCATTATGGTCATCATTTTATTTCCGCTATATTGGCTGTTCGTTACTTCGGTGAAAAAATCCGATGAAATCTTTCGCGATCCCGCAACTTTGATTCCGAATATTTTCACCTTTGAGCATTACAAAGCCGTGTTTCAAGGTTCGGCTATTCCGACCTACTTTCTTAATTCCGTCATTAATACGGCTGGCACCGTACTCATCGTGCTCGTCATCGCGAGCTTTGCAGCCTATAGCATGACCCGCTATGCGTTTAAGGGGAAGCTGGTTTATTTTACCGTTATCCTATTCGCTCAAATCATGCCGCTCACGACGCTGATCGTGCCGCTGTATGTGATGTGGGGCAAGCTGAACATGCTCAACACGCATGCCAGCATTATACTTACCAACTGTGCCATTTTGCTGCCGATGGCCATCTGGCTATTGACCGGCTATTTCAAAAGCGTGCCTAAAGACATCGACGAAGCGGCGAAAATCGACGGCTCCTCCTCGCTGGGCATCCTGTTCCGCATGGTACTGCCACTGGCCCGTTCTGGTCTGGTAGCAGTAGGCTTGACCGTCTGCATCACCGCTTGGCAAGAAATGATGATCGCCATGACCTTTATCAATTCGGATCAGATGCGTACATTGCCTGCAGGCATCAACACATTCATTACGAAATCCGGCATCCAATGGGGCCCTTTAAATGCAGCGGGAATTGTCACGACCTTGCCTGTCCTGCTCGTATTCGTCATCTTCCAGAAAGCGCTCGTTAAAGGTCTTACCGCCGGCGCAACCAAAGGCTAGCACTCGATTCATTCCACTATCATACCTGCCCATCAGGTTTCCGGAGGCGTTCATCTTGTACGAGAAAGAGAGATTATTTCATATTGAAAAATGGATGAGGGAAAAAGAGAATTTGCTGTACCGCCCTCTTGGCCCTGTCGACTTCACCTACTCGCCATCGGACAACTGGCTTTCTCTTGAGGATGCCGGCTTGCTTCCTTATGAAGCGATTCAACCCCGGACAGAATGGGGAAAAACATGGCAGTACGGCTGGTTTAAAGCGGTAGTTCAGCTTCCGCGAGAAGCTGCGGGCAAGCGTGTCGAGCTCCGGCTAAACCTGGGCTCCGAGACCACCGTCTATGTAAACGGCAAACTTGCCGGAGCTATCGATCTCCAGCATAAGACCATTACCTTGGCAAGAGAAGCGGTCCCGGGCGATATCTACGAGATCGTTGCGGAAGCTTATGCGGGGCATGACCGGGATCTGCCTGTATATCAGCAATCCCGTATCGCCGTGCTTAACGAGGAGCTGTATCAGTTTTTCATCGATTTGGAGGCGCTGTATCAGCTTCGAACCGGCATCGGCTCCGCCCCGCTGCGGGCGAGCGAAATCGATAAAGCGTTCGACCGGCTCATTACTGAACTAGACTGGAGCAGAAGCGGCGATGAGCTTGAAGCAACTGCCCGTCAGGGCCGGGAAGTGCTGGAGCCGCTGCTGGCATGCGTCAACGGTTCAACGGCGCCCAAGCTGTTCATGATGGGGCAATCCCATCTGGACATCGCTTGGCTGTGGCCGATCGAGGAGACGAAGCGGAAGATTGCCCGTACGTTGTCCAACCAGCTTGCGTTGCTGGAGGAATATCCGGAATACAAATATGTGCAAAGCCAGCCGTATTTGACCCATTTGACCAAAGAGCTGTATCCCGAATTGTACGAACGGATCAAGCGTTACGTCGCGGAAGGCCGCATCATCATGGAAGGCGGCATGTGGGTGGAGCCCGATGCCAACATCCCTAGCGGCGAAAGCTTCGTTCGCCAGTTCCTTTATGGCAAAGCCTTTTTACGAGAGGAGTTTGGCGTAGACAGCCGGATGCTGTGGCTGCCCGATGTGTTTGGCTACTCCGGCAACCTGCCGCAAATTATGCAAAAATGCGGCGTCGATTACTTCGCTTCGGTCAAAATGTTTCAAACCTACGACAACGTCGGAGACACCTTTCCCCATAACACGTTCACTTGGGAAGGCATTGACGGCTCGACCGTACCGGTTCACTTGCTCGACTACGGTCCGTATCCGAATCCGGCGGACGTCAGCTACGCCCTCTTCCAATGGAATGAGCGCGTACAGAAATACGGCATATCGACCCGTCTTGTGCAATTCGGCTACGGGGATGGCGGCGGCGGCGCGAACCGCAATGACCTTGAATTTCTAAGACGGATGAAGGATCTCGAAGGCGTGCCGCGTACGGCAATCAGCTCGCCGATCGATTACTTCGAGGATTTGGAGCAGCGCGGCATGCCGGCTAATCGCTATGTGGGAGAGCTTTATTATTCCGCGCATCGCGGTACGTTTACTTCCCAGGCGAAAATGAAACAGGGCAACCGATCCGCGGAAGCTGCTCTGAAGGAAGCCGAGCACATGAGCACGCTTGCTGCTCTCTCTGGCCGCACGCCGTATCCGAAGGCTCAGCTTGATGCAGCATGGAAGGAGCTGCTGCTGCTTCAATTCCATGATATTTTACCGGGTACGTCCATTCGCCGGGTGCATGAGGAAGCTGAGAAAGCTTATGAGGCTTTGCTAGAATCGATTGCTGAAATCAGCCATTCCGCAGCAAAAGCCATTATGGATGCTGAACGGGCTGACAGCAGCATTCGTACGAACGAAAGTGTCACGTTATTCAATGTGCTCCCATGGGACCGGACGAAGATAACCGAGCTGCCTGACGAATTCTCCGGCGCGACGGACAGTCTAGGCCGTATGCTCCCCGTTCAAAGCGATGGCGGCAAGCTATACGTGCGGGCAGAGCTGCCGGCAAGCGGCTATATTTCGCTGGAGTCCGCTGCTGGTCTTTCTGTGAACGCTGGCTCCGCCGCTCAAACAAGCTCTGTTCAAGCTGCTGCTGACCGGTTAGAAAACGATCAATTGCTCGTTACATTCAATGATCGCGGAGAAATCATCCGTATTTGGGACAAAGAGAGCCAATCCGAGTGGACACACGGGATCAGCAACCGGTTCCGCATGTTCCGAGATCAAACATCGAGCTATGATGCGTGGGAGCTGGACCGGCGGTATAGGGACGCCGAGATGGCACTCCCCGAACCGGCTCATATTACAGTAACCGGCAACGGGCCGCTATTCGCCGAAATCCGGATCGAGCGCAAGCTGAATGAGTCCACGCTCATCCAGACCGTTCGTCTGCATGCAGACAGCCGCCGCGTCGAATTCCATACTTCGATCGATTGGAAAGAAAGCCACAAGCTGCTGAAGGTTGGCTTTGACGTTAATCTGCATACGACAGAAGCGCTGCATGAGATCCAATTCGGGCATGTTAAACGTCCGAACCACTATTCGAGGCCGCATGACGCGGACCGTTATGAAGTGAGTCAGCATCGTTGGTCCGCTTTTGTCGAAGGCGACCGCTGCTTCGCACTGCTTAATGATTGCAAATACGGCATTAATACACTGGGAAAAGAAATGAATTTGACGCTGCTCCGTTCCCCGGACTATCCGGACGGACTCGCCGATCAAGGGATGCATACCTTCACTTACTCGTTCCATGTGTGGAATAAAGGCTTTGCCAGCAACCCTGTAATCCGGGAAGCGGCGGAGCTCAACGCTCCTGTGCTTTCTATGCCTGGCAACTCAGGCATTTTCCGCGGACTAGTATTGGCTGGGAAAGCGAATATTATCGTTGATACGGTCAAAATGGCCGAGGATGGCTCCGGAGCGATCATCGCCCGGCTCTATGAATGCAAGGGCATGTCGACGAGCAGCTCCATTACTTCCAGCTTTGGATTTACCGATATCCGGGAAACCGATATGCTGGAGGGTCTGGAGACAGCGGCGGGTGACGTTGCGGCCGGCATCAAGCCGCTTGCCTTCGATGCTTCGGCCAACGAAGCGACGCTGCATTTCACGCCATTCGAAGTGAAGACGATCCGAATTACGCCAGCTTAATGATTGAAAAGACCGGGGTTTCGGCAGCAGTTGCCGAAACCCCGGTCTTTTTCTCATCGCTATGCAGATGTCCAGCTTACAACTCTTCCAGCCATTCGCCATCTTCCGGTATAAGAACTTGATGCAGCAGCCCTTCCCCTTCCAGCTGAGTTCGCAAATCGGATCTCGTCGTATAACAATGGTTGATCGCATCCATATGGACGGCAACGACTTTCGTATACGGTGCGTGACGGCAAACGCTGGCAACATCAGCCCCATCCATTGTAATCGGATCGCCTTCTATAAATCGGGCGCCTCCGGCATTCACAACCGTTACATCGGGATGATAACCGTGAAGCGCATCTTTCACTTCGCTGCACCAGATCGTATCCCCCGCAATATAGATGGAAGGCTCGCCTTCTGCTTGAAGCAGGAAGCCTGACACCGGACCCATCATTTTACCAATGTCGCCTGTGCCATGCTGCCCTCCGAACCGTCGGATAGAAATACCCCGAAAGCTTGCCGTTTCTTGAATTGGCGTAACATGGCCGAAACCTGCTTCAGTGATTGCTGCTTCATCCCCCGGCTGGCATAAAATCGGAGTCGCGTGCGGAATCGCTTGCCTTGCTGCCTCATCCCAATGATCATTATGCAAGTGCGTAATTAGTACAGCGTCCGGCAGGGCATCCGCTTCATAAGCCGCAGGGAGCGGCACCAACGGATTTCTCCGGTCATTTGCCGTATTGATAATAGGCGGACTTGA
Organism: Paenibacillus radicis (ex Gao et al. 2016); assembly: GCF_014641555.1. Lineage (GTDB taxonomy): Bacteria > Bacillota > Bacilli > Paenibacillales > Paenibacillaceae > Pristimantibacillus > Pristimantibacillus radicis. The sequence continues at coordinate 261,640 of NZ_BMHY01000002.1, read as the reverse complement.
TTCCGCTTCCGAGAGCATCGGATCGAGCAGCAGTTCTACTCCTGCATATTGCAGCCTTAACGTGGCATTCCGGATTAATTGCAGCTTCATCGTACTACACCTCTTCATCTATAGTTGGTCATTTCATTGATTATCGTTCTGATCTCATTATAAAATAAGAGGCAATAAGGCTTACATAACCTCATGAAACAATTAGCCGGTTATGACTTTCACGCTGAAAGGAATTCAAGTATGCCAAGCACCGAACCAACCATAGACGAAATTGATCTTCGGATTTTGAACAGCTTGCTGGAGGATGCGACCCGCTCCCATAAAGCAATCGGCAAGCTTGTTCATTTGACCGGTCAAGCAGTAGGAGCCCGTATCCGCAAGCTTCAGGACATGGGCATCATTGAAGGCTATACGTTAAGGTGGAACCCCGAAAAGCTCGGACTTATGATTTCTGCGTTTATTATCGTATTTTTGCAGTCAACTGAGGCCCACCAATCGCTGCAAAAATATATCCAGCGGACCGATTGGATTACGGAGGCACATCGTGTTAGCGGGGAAGGCTGCTATTGGCTGCGTGCGCAGGCCGCTTCAACAGAAGCCTTAACCGCTTTTTTGGACGAGCTGCTGCAATACGGCAACTATAAAATCAGCATTTCCATCGGGAAATTGAAATAGACGAATTTTGCTGCCCGGAACAAGAAAGAGAGACTGTCCCAAGTTAATAGAGGGACGCCTCTCTTTTTTTGAATAATCCTCTGAAGTGGCTCTCCGAGCCGCGCGGTATGCTAATCAAAATGCAAATGTACATTTTGGTTGGCCTTTAAATGCCTCAAATCGCTGTCAAAATGCAAAAATACATTTGAAATCCGCTATTTTCGCCTCTAAGAGGCTATTGGGGCCGATCAACCTGCACTTTTGCATTTTGATGCGATAAATCGCTCATCAAGCGGCAAACAAACTGTACTTTTACATTTTGATTTGTGACCCTGCCCATTCATGCAGCCGAAACGAATTGTTAGCGATGATTCGGTCCTTAAGGCACCTTCACGACAAACGGCACGGTGAATACTTTGCCGTCCTGCTGAAATTGCCCCCATATTTTATACACGCCGCTGTGCGGGAATGTCGTCTTAAAGACGGCATCCGGTCCTGACGATTGTTCTTCCGTCGGATGAACGTGTAAATATTGCTCTGCATCCTCGCTTAAAATAACGACATGTCCTACCGCACCCAAGTAAGGCTGCAGATTATCAATCGGCTTTTTGGTGGTAGCATCGGCAATGTGGAAGTTCAAGCTGAGCTCCATATTCGCCATCAAATGGTCTATCGAGAGCGTCACCTGCTTGCCATCCACTGTCTTAACCAGTTGCTCGTCCGGCACAATTGTTTTCAGCGCAGGCGCCTTGCCTTGAACAGTCATCCACTCGCTCCGGTTAAGCGCACTGCCTCCCTGAAGCTTAAAGTCCGCAATCCATTTGTATTCACCGGCAGCAGGCAGGCTCGTCGTTATACTGAACTGGCCTCCGCCCTCATAATCAGGGTGAATATGGCTAAAGTAGGATAAATCCTTGCTGACGATAATCAGATGCATTTTTTTCTCGTGCACGGTATCAAAAGCATCGTAAGGCTCACCATCGGGCGCTTGAATCCGGATCTTGACGACGAAGTCCTCATTTGGCTGAACAGAATCATTCGAGTAGGAAAACAGTGCTTGAGCATTGGAAATGGCCTCCTCTTCCGAACCGCCGTTTTCCTCATGCCCTTCATGCTGACCGCTGCTCTCGCTATTGCCGCTGCTATGGCTTGTACCATGATTCATCGCGGGCTCGTCGGATTTGCCTCCGGATTGCCCGCATCCCGCAAGCAGCAGAACAGCTGCCAGCGTCGATATGAATATTACTCGTTTCATAGCGTCCTCCTCGTCATTTCTCTGCATCAGCTTCGCCTTTCCTGCTCGTATCTATTCGTTACCGTTTTAACCGCTGCAGCCGCAGCGCGTTCAACACAACAGAAACGGAGCTTAGTGCCATTGCAGCTCCCGCCACCCAAGGCGCCAGCAAACCAATCGCCGCAATCGGAATGCCCAGCGTGTTATAGCCAAGCGCCCAGAACAAGTTCTGTTTGATGTTGGCCATCGTTTTCCGGCTCATATAGATTGCATCAGCAATACCTGTAAGCTCGCCTCGCATCAACGTAACGTCTGCTGCTTCCATCGCAATGTCCGTACCGGTTCCGATGGCAATACCGACATCCGCCGTTGCCAGCGCTGGGGCATCGTTAATGCCGTCGCCGACCATGGCCACTTTCTTGCCCTGTGCCTGCAGCCGCTTCACTTCCTCGGCTTTACCCTCCGGCAGCACTTCGGCCAACGTACGCTCAATACCTACCTGACGCGCAATCGCTTCTGCCGTCCGTTTGTTGTCGCCCGTAATCATAATGACTTCAATGCCCATCTGCTTCAGCTTCGCAATGGCTTCCTTGGACGATTCCTTTACCGTATCCGCGACAGCAACGATCCCGGCATACCGGCCGTTAATAGCCGCAAGCATCGCGGTCTTCCCCTCGGATTCCAATCGTTCCATGCGTTCGCCAGCGTTTCCGAAGTCGATCTGTTCCCGTTGCATCAATCTGCGCGTCCCCACGAGCACTTTCGCTCCTCCAGCCGCAACAGCTTGAATGCCGTAGCCCGGAATCGCTCCAAATTGTTCGATAGACGGCAGCACGATACCTTTTGCCGCTATGCCTGCAACGATCGCTTCCGCCAGCGGATGCTCCGATTGCTTCTCCGCTGCCCCGATTAAGCCAAGCGCCTCAGCTTCATCCATCCCTTCAATGAATACATCCGTCAGCTCTGGTTTACCCTTCGTAACGGTGCCGGTTTTATCGACGATAACCGTCTGCACTTTCTCCATCGCCTCGAGATGCTCTCCGCCTTTGAACAAAATGCCAAACTCCGCGGCACGGCCTGAACCGGCCATGATCGACGTTGGTGTTGCCAGCCCTAACGCACATGGACAAGCAATTACGAGTACGGCTATAGCTTTCTCAAGCGCACCTGCAAATTCTCCTGGTTCAACAAGCAGGAACCAGATCAGGAAAGTCAGAAGGGCGATACCTACCACAATCGGAACGAAAATGCCTGATATTTTATCCGCAACACGCTGAATTTCCGCCTTAGAGCCCTGCGCTTCCTCAACGACTTTAATAATTTGCGCCAATGCTGTTTCTTTTCCGATCCGTGTTGCTCTTATCGTAAGCCGGCCGTTTTTGTTAACCGTTGCCCCAATTACGGTATCTCCGGCTTGTTTCTCAACCGGCAGGCTTTCACCCGTAAGCATCGACTCATCCACAGCCGAAGCCCCCTGAACAACCTCACCGTCAACCGGAATTTTCTCGCCCGGCTTCACTAGTACCATATCACCGACCAGTACGTTCTCGACTGGTATAGCCAGCTCTTGCCCGTCACGAATGACGACAGCTGTTTTCGCCTGAAGCCCCATCAGCTTCTTAATGGCTTCCGACGTCCGGCCTTTCGCCAATACTTCGAACAGCTTGCCTAATATAATTAAAGTAATTAGAACTGCACTGGTTTCGAAATAGAGACTGGGAGCACCGCCGCCATGCCCGTGCGTCGTTGCCGCTGCGCTCCATTGAAACGTCAGATACAGGCTGTAAAAATAAGCCGCCGACGTTCCCAGCGCAACCAATACGTCCATATTCGCGCTCTTATTACGCAGCGCTTTATAAGCCCCGGTGTAAAAATGTCCGCCGATGACGAATTGCACAGGCGTTGCCAGCGCCAGCTGCACCCACGGATTCATCAGAAAATCAGGCAAGTAAATCCATGATGTGAATGAGAAATGGCTCACCATTGCCCATAGCAGCGGCAAAGATAGGACGGCCGATACGAGCAGCTGCAGCTTTTTGTCACGCAGCTCCTTTTGCTTCTTCTCCTCGCCCGATTTGCCCTCTTCCTTCACGACCGCTTGATAGCCGAGCTGCACAACTTTATCGGTCATCGCTTGCTTGCTTACTTCCGCTGCATTGTACTCCACATGTGCCGTCTCCATGGCGAAATTGACGGTAGCTTTCGTTACGCCAGGCAGCTTATTCAAGCCCTTCTCTATACGGTTAGCACAGGCTGCGCAAGTCATCCCGCCAATATCTAGCGTAGTCTGTTCCTGTCTAGTGGATTGTTCCAAAGCAATCACCTCTCTCCACATACCCTAAGGGGGTATATTTGATTCAAAAAAAATATGCTGCATATTAATTTCATCACTATTGGTTTAAAAAAGAGCCGCTTGCGCGGCTCGGTGTTAACCGACTACGTCGTAGCCTTGATCCTCGATAGCCGCTTTAATGTTATCCAGCGTAACTTTAGACTCGTCGTATTCGACTGCAACAGAGCCTGCCGACAGATTGACTTTGCCGGTCGCGCCAAGCTTTTGAACGGCACCCTCCACCGAATTTACGCAATGATTGCAGGACATGCCCTGTACTTTCAAATTTGCTGTCGTCATTTTTAATAGCCTCCCATTATTTAATTAGTTTATTCATCGTGACCATAAGCTCTCTAATCACGTCATTGTCGCCTTCTTGTATCCGTTCGATTACACAGCTATTCAAATGGTTCTCCAGAAGAAGCTTTCCTACGCTGTTAAGTGCTGACTGTATCGCTGCGATCTGATTAAGGACGTCGTCACAATAGGTGTCCTTCTCGATCATTCCCTTAACACCGCGAATTTGCCCCTCAATCCGGTTCAGCCTGGAAACCATATTGCTCTTCGTTTTGTCCGAATGGTGGCTCTTTCGCTCAGAGCCTGTATGGCAGCTTGCTTGTTCCAACGTTTCAACCTGTTCATCAAGCTCTTGATGCGCCATCTGCATAACCTCCTTTCGAAAATAAATATACCATACCCCCCTGGGGTATTTCAAGGGGTGTTTTATTTCTTTTTTATAAGCTTATTTATTTACAGGTTTGTTTATAAGCTGTTCATCTGCTTTTTATTAGCGGCTCGATTAATTTCTTAATCCGCTTATTCGTATCATTGCCGGCCGTCTGTACTTCTATAAGGCATTAAATTAGATGTTCCGCGATTCGCACTACAATTGGGGCAAACGCTTTATCAGGCATTGCTGCTTAGGATTCCAGCAGATTAACCCGCTCCCTGCTCTCGTTCTTCTTATATTGCGTCGGAGATTCCCCCATCGTACGGGTGAACAGAATAGTAAAGTAATTCGCATTCTCATAGCCTAAAAAACCGGCAATCTCCGCTACCTTCATCTCGGTGTTGACGAGCAGCCGCTTCGCCTCACCCATGCGCCGATACAACATATAGTTGATGGGCGAATCATTGTATTTATGTTTGAACACATGCGAAAGATAATAAGCGTTCATGTGAAAATGCTCCGCAATATCTTTCAATTGCACATGTCTTAAGTAATTCAAGTCAAGGTATTCCTTAATCTGGACCGCCAGAGAATCGGGGTCACGGTCTTTGACGGCAGTCTGATCGATCTGAACCAGCCGCTGAATCCAGGTAATAAGCGTAACCAGCAAGCTTTGCAAAACAATGCTGTGACCGCGTTCCTGCAGCGAGGACTCTTCATGTATCGATGCGAATATCATGCTGATTTTCCCCGCATACTCCCTCGTCTTAATATGCGGCGAGGCATTGCGCGGGATGAGATCATGCTCGCAAATACCTTCGATATTGGGATTGGCTACACCGCAATAATAAAGGGTGAGCGGGCAAATCGGCGAGGAGCATTCCTCATGAAGGACCCCCTGATTATAAATAAGCAGATCGCCCTGCTGGACAGCATACGGCTGTCCGTCGATTTTGATGACACCTTCGCCTTCAGCTATAAACACCATTTCGCTGAGATCCTTATGCTGATGGCTCGGAAAGCTCCACTTCGGATTTCCGCTTATTTTACCAATGTAGACTAACGTTGGGGACACTGCTGCCATTTTCGCCGGTGCTCCTTTTATGTACCGCGTTCGTTACTGCTCCATTAAATCGCACCGGACATCAAAAAGCAATATCTATAATATTTTCTTTAAATGAAGCCAAGATATTTTATTGTTTTGCAAGGTCAATGCTTTTATGATTAGCTTACGTTTTTTCAAAACGACCATTCAGAATGCAGCTATGCACCAGGCTGTAAATTCGTCACATAAAAGGAGAGTTTTCAACGATGGCAACAATAAATTCGCCCTTTACTTTGAAGGGGCTGACGCTCAAAAACCGGATTGTCATGCCTCCAATGTGCCAATATTCGGTGACTGCCAAAGACGGTATTCCAACGGATTGGCATTTCGTTCATTATGTATCCAGAGCAGTGGGCGGTGCCGGTCTCATTATCGTGGAAATGACCGACGTCGAGCCAGACGGCCGAATTACCGACAAGGACCTCGGGTTGTGGTCCGATGAACATATTCCAGCCTTTAAACGAATCGTGGATGAGGTTCATAAATATGGAGCCAAAATCGGTGTTCAAATTGCCCATGCAGGACGTAAAGCTGAGGACGCGGCACAACCTGTCGGCGCTTCTGACGTTCCGATTCAAGGAGAAAACCGTAAAGCGCCTCGAGCGCTGAGCACGGATGAAGTAAAAGCGATTGTGGTTAAATATAAAGAGGCAGCAAGACGCGCAGTCGAAGCCGGCTTCGATACGATTGAGCTTCACGGTGCACACGGCTACCTGATCCATCAATTCCAATCCCCTGGCATTAATAACCGTACCGATGAATATGGCCAAAACTATGCCCGTTTCGGCGTAGAGGTGATTCAAGCCGTACGCAGCGTTATGCCTGCGGAAATGCCGCTTTTCCTGCGTATATCGGCTATTGAATATATGGACGGCGGCTATGATTTGGAGCATTCCATTGAGGTCGCCAAACAATATCGGGACGCGGGCGTTGATTTATTCCATGTATCGACCGGCGGCGAGGCGCCTCCCGGAGCCAAAAAACCTGGATTCCACCCTGGGTACCAAGTTCCTTATGCTCGCGCGTATCGGAAAGCGCTTGGCGTTCCGGTCATTGCCGTAGGCAACCTGGATGATGCATCACTGGCCGAGGCCACTTTGGCTAATGAGGATGCCGATCTCGTTGCGGTAGGGCGCGGCATGCTGCGCGACCCTTACTGGGCGCTTCATGCGATTCAGCAAATCGCCGGGGCTGGCGAACCTCCCGTTCAATACGAGCGAGCCTTCAAGCGATAATATAAATGTACAAAGAGGGTGTCCTTCGGCAGAATGATCTGCTGAGGACACCCTCTTTTTTTGGAGCTCTGATGCTTCATTGGTTATATTTTCGCCAGCTTGGCCATATCCTTGCTCTCTACAATAGCCGATGGATAGCCTTTCGTTACGGTATGAATCATCGCGAGACCCAGCTCTTCTAGCGAAATTGCATAGCTAGGCATAAGCCGCCTAACTACAGGATAAAGCCAAGTAATCGCAGCATAGAAGCGGTGGGCGTTATGCAACCCCTTCGTCGGATGGATATAGGCTGGACGGAACATATAGGCTCCCTTGAAAGGCAGACGGATCAGGGCGTTTTCGGTTCTTCCTTTGACCCTTGCCCACATGCTCTTGCCCTGCTCAGAGGAATCTGCTCCGCTTGCGGACACATAGCTGAACACCATACCCGGATTGCGTGCAATAAGTGTCTCCGCCATATGGAGTGTCAGATCGTAAGTGACTTTGCTGTATGTCTGCTCGTTCATGCCGATTGACGAAACGCCTAGGCAAAAGAAGCAAGCGTCATAGGGGGCAAGCTGTTCAGCAATGGAGGACAAATCCAGGAAATCGGAATGGATGATTTCTTTTAGCTTGGGATGGCTCAACCCGCTGGGTTTGCGGCCGATAACCAGCACCTCCCGCACTTCGGAAGAGCGAAGGCATTCATGTAAAACGCCTTCCCCAATCATACCTGTTGCTCCTGTGAGGATTACTTTCATTTTTATTGATCTCCCCTTTTTCAGCTAATTAATAATCGAATAATCATTTATAAAAAGAAGGATAAAGCCACTCATTAGGCTTTAATCGCATCCCAGCTCATTCCAATAACTTGCTGCAGGCTTTCCTCTGTCACTTCCAGTTGATCTTTAAATTGCGCATGAGCCAACTGCGTGATCGGAAAATAACAATAAGTAAGCAAGAAAGTAGTCTCTACGGGCTTCAGCTCGCCGTTGCGCTTCCCTTTTTCTACAAAGTCGAACAACGGTGCAAACATCGGCGTCGTATCCTCTACGCATAGTTTTTGCATCAGAGGCGAAGTCGAAAACTGTTCAAGGAACATGAAATAATCCTTGTTCTCCATTATGAAGCCCATAGAATTGCGCATGAACAGCTCGCAAGCAGCTTTTACGCTCAGTCCGTCATGAATGCCTTGCATGAATCTTCTGCTCATCGCTTCCTTTACCCTCAGGTAAAGCTTGACCAGCATATCCTCCTTATTCTCAAAATAAACGTAGATCGTCGCTGCGGAAACGCTCGCCCGCTTGGCGATTTTGGACATCGAAATGTCCGAAAACCCAATCTCATTAAGCAATTGTATCGTTGCATGGAATATGGCTTCGCTTTTATTCTCGTCTTTATGTCTCATGCGCCTATAATAAACAATCGTTCGGTTAAAGTCAATGAGGAGGATGGTTGGTTGCTGTCGCATCCCATCCCCTTCCGCAGATCGATGCGGAGCGAACCTGCTTCGCTGCACTGGCCATAGTCGCCCCGCAACGAACTTACTTACGCTATTTTGCGAAGTAGCTTCGCTATTCTGCCCAGACCGGTACCGTGCGAACCTGCTTCGCTATATTACGAACCTACCTTCGCTATACGCATCTATTTCGGCAGGCCTTCGGCCTGGAGCGAACCCATTTTCGCTCTTCGTGAACCTAGGTTCTCCATTTGCGAAAATCAGTTCGCTGTAGCTCACAACTCCACAACTGAACGCCGCCGAGCGAATTTGGCTTCGCTATTTTGCGAACCTGCTTCGCTCCACTGGCCGTAGTCGCCCCGCAACGAGCTTACTTACGCTATTTTGCGAAGTAGCTTCGCTATTCTGCCCAGACCGGTACCGTGCGAACCTGCTTCGCTATTTTACGAACCTACCTTCGCTATGCGCACCTATTTGGGTAGGCTGATGGCCTGTAGCGAACCCATTTTCGCTCTTCGTGAACCTAGGTTCTCCATTTGCGAAAATCAGTTCGCTGTAGCTCTCAATTCCACAACTGGACGCCGCCGAGCGAATTTGACTTCGCTATTTTGCGAACCTGCTTCGCTCCACTGGCCATAGTCGCCCCGCAACGAGCTTATTTACGCTATTTTGCGAAGTAGCTTCGCTATTCTGCCCAGACCGGTGCCGAGCGAACCTGCTTCGCTATATTACGAACCTACCTTCGCTATACGCTCCTGCGCATAGCCAAGTGAAGCCAGCTTCACTTAGCCCCGCCACTTCGCCTATCCTTGCAGCTGCGCGAGTGCCGCCCGATACTTTTCCAGACGTTGGAGGTCTTCCGCAGACGGCTCCTTAATTCTGGACAAATCCATATTTTCTTGGATATCGGCAATCTTCACCCTTTTGGAAATAGGATTGGCAGCGGCGCGAGCAACAAAGGCATCATAGCTCTCACCCTCCTGTTTGGTAAGTCCCTGCACTGCCTCCACAATTTCTGCGGAAAAACCCAGCTGGCGCAACTGCTCGAGCGTCACATCGCTGTCTTCAACGACGTCGTGAAGAACAGCTGCTATTTTCTCCTCCATCGCACTCACTCGGTTCATGACCGCCAGCGGATGCAAAATATATGGCATGCCACCTTTGTCCGTTTGCCCTTTATGTGCTTGCAACGCAATGGAAATTGCTGTTTCGATATTCATCTTAACGATCAACTCCTGCCCTAATTACAATCCAGTGTAAGCTAAAAGTTAGATGCAGGCCATTGGTCCACAGTCATCGTTTTGGTAAAAGGAAGGCCCATATAGTTGTACCTGATCGTTATTTGTTCAATCTTGTCCTCCGAGCTGATCCGAATTCCATAGCCTATTGGGGTATCGGTACTTCCCTTATATTTCTGAACCTCTTCCGTGCTCAGCTTCGGGTGGATTTTCATCGCATCCATCGCGACGAACTTGATATTCGGGTCCTCCTCAAGTCCGCTGCCTGCGACCAAATGCAGCGTATAGCTAACTATCAGTTGCACCTCTTGAGCAGGCCTCCATTTTCCGTTTACAGCCACATCGGTCAGCTTAATATCCCAAAATCCGTGATTAACTAAACCGATGATAAGCGTCTCACTTTCTGCAATCGTGGTTATGCCATCTGCCTTAAGCGGCCTTTGAGCAGCTGCAAATAAGCTTAAGAACACTACGAGAACCGCAAGACCGGCAATTGCGATCCACTTGCCCTTTTTCCTCAGTGCCCTCACCTCTTCTCCACTCTGCAAAGCAACTAACCTAACGGATCTGCTTCGCTAAAACCTTTTTCCAGTCGCTCCACGCCGTTAAATACCCTGGCAAGTCATCCGGATGATGCCGCAGGCAAATCCCGATTCTGCAATAGAGCTGGAAAGCAACTTCCTCCACTAACTGCGCATGCTCCACTCCGCCCCGCTCCAGCAGAGCGTGTGCAGTAAATAGCGTATCCTCATTGATATCATCGGACGACGAACAAAACGCATAGCAAAAATCATAGAGAATTGGCCCCGCCATCGGCGATGGATCAATAACGCCTACCAGCCTATTGTCGCGGAATACAAAGTTGTGAATGCCAGTGTCCCCATGCAGCAGGTAGCGTTCATCCAACTGAGCGTTGCCGTAGAGTTTTGGAATTAGCTCTTTTACGAAACGATGATCCTCTTCGGGCAAAACGTCCGCAATATTGGCTTTGCACTGTTCATAGCTAATTTCATTGAATTCGAGCCAAGATTCGCGAGGCCATTGGAATCTTCCCCATTGCTCATCCCCGGTGTAAGGCTCGTATTTGTTCAACTGCTCCTTAACGAGCAGCGACAGCCAAGCCTTTTTCGTTCCGCGGTTAACATGGGTCGTGCCTTCCTGAAAAGTGTACAGCATATAGTGGTTACCATCGTCCGCATAGAGAAGACGAGGCAATAACGATGCATCCTCATACGTCGTTAAAAAACTGCTGACCAGCCCCATAGATTCGGGGTCGTCAAACTTCAAAATATACCGGGCTTGATTGATATCCTCTAATAGAAATACAAGTCCGTCGGTCGTTCCCTTCAACGGCTGCATACTCGTTATGGCCTCTATCTTTTTCAAATCACGTAATTCATCTATAATGGCTTGAACTTCGCTAGTAATTAGTGGCATAAAATATTCCCCTCATTTCGCATCATAGAAGCTAGTCTGAAGCCTCTGCATCACCGGTGTCATAAAACGCGATCCGGTTGCCGAATGGATCGGTAACGATACATTCCTCGCCGCCCCATGGCATCGGCTCCAAGCCGGGTCTTGAGAAAGAACGTTTCTGCGAAATAAGCTCCTCATGCAGCTGCTTAATGCCATTAACCGCTATGCGTATAGCCGAACCCGGCGTGCAGTCGCCGTAATGCTCACTCAGATGCAGCTTAACTGCACCTTTTGAAATTTGGAGATACAAAGGAAAATCGGGCTCGAACCGATGCTCCCAATCAATTTGAAAACCTAAATAATCGATATAAAATTCCTTCGCCTTACCTTGATCAAATATCCGAAAAATCGGAATAATTTGCTCCAGCGACATAGCTGTCACCCTCCTTATCGATTTCACCGTATACAGCTCCCAGCACGCGTGTGGAGTGACCGTCAGAATCGGTAACTCGCCAATTCCTCTCCCCAAGGCGCGATTCCTTCAATTTGAAATCCAGCCCGGTTATACAACCTTCTGGCGCCTTCGTTGTCCGGATGGTAGCCAAGCATGATGACGTCCGTTCGATCAAAAGCGCTCCCGATCATCCCGACTAATTGCTTCATCGCTTCCGTGCCATAGCCCTTCCCCTGCTCACTCTCATCGATCATAAACCGGTAGATCCAATAGTTGCTATCATCCGGGTCAACACCATACATGGCAAAACCGATTACACGATCGTCCAGGTAGACTGCTGCTGCTTTAAATCCAGGCAGAAATTGCAGCTCGGCAATCGAATATAAGTTCGAAGCCATAAACGTTTGCTGCTCTTCCTTGAGCTTCAACCGGATGCAATGCTCCCAATTGGAGCGATTAATTTGTTCTAAACGAATAATAACGGACTCCTCCTCTATGACAGAAAAGACCGTCCGAGTCATTTCTGCCGCCTATTGAATGTCACCTTGAAAAGCTTGAATAAAACCAATTTCAACTGCACCATGCTTCATGCTATCTGTCATCCCTTTAATCCTGTCTGTTGTCATACCGCATCACTCCTTTCTTCATCTCTATCATCTTACCATCTCCTCCATAATTGGAAAACAATGCACTTTCAGCTTCTGGCCGAGTTGTTCGTACGAAGTTAAGTAATTCAGGCTGCACGTTGAGGCTTTTGAGGCAGTTTTCGTCTAAACTTCACCGTTCTCACCGCCACCGCGCCTCCGCCACAATGATCAAAATGTAAATCTGCAGGTTGTTAGCCGCTTTTTCGAAGAATTAAGGCCTCAAAATGCAAATATGCAGTTTGATTGGCCTATAATGCCTTTTTAGGGCCATTTCAAAGGTATTCAAATGCACTTTTGCATTTTGGTCGCTGTTTTGAGCCATTTGAGGCTGATCAAAATGTACTTTTGCATTTTGACAATGACCCCTTCCATCCCCGCAGAGCATCTAACCAGCCGATTAAAATAAAAAAGACTGCCGAATCAGTCTCGACAGCCCGTACCCGTACCCGCGATATTGCGGTTAGAATTCCTATTCACTTAGGATCTGCAAAAGCCCGCTCCGGCCGCTTCACACCTCGAGCGGCAAATAAATCTCGATCGCGCCTTCCCCTTGCTCAATCGCGTTCAAGTCAGCCCAATATTCGAAATCGAAGGGGCGCAAGCTCGCAATTTCCTGATCACGAATGAAATCATACGCATCGCCAATGTCGATTTCATCCCCAGTATGTATCACTTTCGCGTAAACTCCTGCAGGCAGCGTATGGCTAACCATACCATCAGGAAGAGAACCAAATTCACTGACTGCTACAGCAACGATACTTTCGAACGGCGTATCCGGCGTAAATTCCTCCTCCGAATAGACCTGAACCAAATAAACGCCGTCGTCACACTGCTTCCCGATATAATGCCGTTGCGCTTTCAACTGCTCTCGCAATTGTATAATAATGCCTTCTGCAAGATCCTGATTTAGAGACACCGCAACAGTGTACCCGACGAGCTTCGTTTCGCTGCGTTCCAACTGCTGCACAAGTTCAATAGTCATTCGCGTATTCCTCCCTATCTGTCAGGAAGCTTCTATCGTCTCCATGCCTGCTTCCTTGCAAGCTTCGAGCAGAGGAGCTTCCGGCAGCCTGTCGGTAATCAGGCGATGCGCCTGGCCCAGATGAGCGAATGAAATGAAATCCTTGGCTCCAAATTTGGAGTGATCGGCAACGATCGTAACTTCCGTGGCTTGGCGGATCGCCGCCTTCTTGATCTCGGCCTCATACATATTCGAATTACTGAAACCATGCTGCGCCGAAATGCCGGTCGTACCCAGAAACACCCGCGTATAAGCCATGGAGCCGATCAAATTCTCGGCATAGGGCCCAAACAGCGTCGAGGTCGTCTCCAAAATCATTCCGCCCGATACAATCGTCGGTATTTGCTTCTCCTGAAGCTCGCTTGCGACATTAAGCGCGTTCGTCACGACGGTTATCGCCAATCCCGGTTTTAATGCACGGGCAATTTCAATCGTCGTCGTTCCGCCGTCCAGAAATATATATTCTCCCGGCTGAATATAGGACGCAGCCTTCCGGCCGATCCTCGCCTTTTCTTCGGCCAATATGCCCGTACGGTCCTTCAAGGCAATATCCTTGCCAAGCAGAATCGCTCCGCCAAAGGTTCTGCGGATAAGGCCGGACTGCTCCAGCTTCTCCAAGTCTCTGCGGAGCGTCATTTCGGTGACTTGGAACCGCTCCTTCAGATCAGCGATTCTTACTTCACCGTCTATATCCAATTGTTCTTTAATTTGCCGTTGTCTATCATTCCATTCGCTGGTCATCCCGAGCAACTCCCATTACGATATTGCAAATCCCTCACCCTATTATTGCAAGGGATCAGTCAATGTTCAACTCCCAGCTATAATCGACGGTTTGACCGGGCTGCAAAATAACCAGCCGGCCCTCTTCGGCCTCCTTCGCAATGCCCTCGACCCGGCAATTGGCCGGTTCTATGCCAAGAACATGCATACCCGCTCCGGGCATTTTCCATTGCACCAAGTAAGGTAGCGTCTGCGAGGACCAGCGAAGCGACACCGTAAGAGGAACTGACCTGCCCCCAGCTTGCGGAAAAAAAGGCTGGTGCAGCTTCACCTCAGCCGTGTCCCTGTCCAACAGCTCGTGATAATATACAGCTTCTGCACAACCCGGCTCGGGAAGCTGCCACTGATTCAGCACACTCAGACCATCCACCGCTTTTTGCCGTTTCAGTTCTTCCACTCGTCCCGATTCATCCAGACCATACAGACCTGCCAGACTTTCCAGCTCGTTGAGGCATTCCGCCCCTTCTAGCCCGTCTGGGCCTTCCAAACCTTCAGGCCCGCCCAGCCCTTTCATTCCTTCCACTCGTTCCGGCACAATCTGTCCCTCTCGCCCCATACCTTTCAGCCCCACAGGCGCAGCCCCCGCATCTCGCGGCACTATCGCAGCCGGAGGAAATTGCATTCGCGTATCGGGCGTCATAAGCGGGTAGCCAAAGTTAAAATGATAGAGCAGCATATGCGGCAAGGGCTCGAAGCCCGCATTTTCGACGATGTCTGTTACCGTAATCCGGTTCTCGCCCAGCCAGGAGCGAATTTCGCGATGCAGCCGCAGATGGCCCCCGAACATCGCTGTTTCCTCCACGATGCCGCGGATGACCATCTCATATTCGTCTCCGTTCCATCGTCCCTCCGCAGCCACCTGCCTTGCCGGAAGGTGATGCGCACGGCCATGCATGCCATAGCTTTTCCCCTCGTAAGCAGAGGGTGTACCGACATGTGTCAGTCCGCAAGTCATCATCAGACCGCCGGAAGCGGAGCGCAGCCAGCCCGTTCCCTCCGGCTCGTAGTACATGGGATGAACGTCGCCGCCCGCCGCTTGCCAGCTGATCGGCGTGCCTCCAAATTCCGCCAGCGAAAAATCAAGCCCTTTAGTCGGTGTTATCGTATATGCAAGGCCAGCACCGGTACGAATCTCTATGAATTCCAGCCCCTGCTCCCGGCCTTCAACTCCGGTAAACCGGCGGATGCCGCCGATTTGCTCCACTCGCCCGACATGCGCCTCCAATTGTCTGCGCGTCCACTCCCGGCCGTATAACCTCATGCCTGCTACTCCTCAGCCAAAACAGCGACCCTTTGAATCCGGGGGTCGGTGAAGTAATCATGCTCATCCCGGCTCGTACTGGAGAACTCCGAGACGACCGCGCCCTCATCGCCGGCTTGAAACCAATGAAGCGTTCCGGGCGGAATCGTGTATTGCTGTCCGGGCAGCAGGACAATTTCATGGAAGACCGTATAGCAGCTCTCACTGCCCGGCGGAATTGTTGCCCCTATTGGCTGTGATGGCTCGCCGTCCACATATAAATACACTTTGCCCGCTCTGCAGCGGAACGTTTCCATTTTGCCAGGGTCAGAACCAATTGGAGGATGCAGATGCTCGGGACAAGTCTGCCCCGGGAACAGCGCAAGCTCTTTGGCGCAATAACGGTCATTGTTTACGTAGGTAACCAGCTCCAGCCCTTGAATCTCAAGCTCATCCAAACCGAAGGCTGCAACCTCGATATTTGCCCGTTCTTCTTCAGACAATATAATCCCGGCGCCTTGCAGCAGCTCTGCCGTTCGTTCCTGAGCCGCCTTCACTTGATTGCGAGTCAGCATGCTTTCCGCCTCCCTTGCTTATTTGAAATCGGCAACTGCCGATCCATCATAAATAACCGCATTCCCTTGACTACTGACATGAAAATGTGAAAAATCCGCTCTCGGCGGGTACGCTGCCCATCCCGCTTGCAGACGCGACTGTACATCGCGCCAAGCCGGTATGCCGCTTGTGGCATCGGGCTGTTCGACGTTGCACGCCCCTGTCGCCACCGCCCCAATCACCGTGTCCTCCGGGCTCAGTCCTTGAACGAAGCCGGCCAGAAATCCGGCGATCGTGCAATCGCCAGCCCCCGTCGTACCTGCAACCTCCACGCGGAAGCATGGCACATACAGCTCCCGGTTGAGCCAACAAGCGACCTGCCGCGGCTGATAACGGCCTAATCTCGCCATCCTCTCCTCCGAGGCAGTCGTCCGGACATATAAGCCATATTCGCCAAGCTTGAGTGCCACGATTGCCGCCCCCATGTCCAACAGCTCCGAAGACAGCGCTTCCAACATTGCGGCATCGATATGCGATAATAATTGATCGCTGCCTACCGACGCTATCATTCCATCGTACACGTCTCTTCTAAGCATAAACAATATTTCCTCAACGCTTGGCAGAAACAGATCCACGTCAGGCAGCGTGCGGGCAAGAATTTCCCGCCAATCGACTTGTCCTGATGGCGCATCCGTATCCGGCTTCGCCATATCCATTGAAGTCGTCACTCCGGCTGCCTTCGCCCGGCGCATCAGCTCCGCCAATTCGGCGCCGCCATTCTCATACATATGGCGCATGAGCGGCGGATAACCGAAATGGAATAAGCCCGCTTCCTCTAGCGATTCATCCGTTACATCTTCAGCTTTGAACGTATCGTTGGCTCCTGTACAATGCAGAAACATCCGGTCGACCTGAGGAGGATTGATGACGATCGAATAAGAACTAGCCTCGCCAGCCGCTACAATCATCCCCTCAGTCAGCTCTTGCTGCCGATCACCGATGATAGACAATATCGCTTGCCCGAAAAAATCATCCCCTACTTTGCCCATCAGCTTCACCGGCAGGCCAAGCCGCTGTAAAGCCAGTCCTGTATTGGCCACTGCTCCGCCGGTTGACAGCGAAGCTTGACCGATGTTCAGCAGCTTCCCCGGTGCCATACTAAACGGACCGCCGGGAATAGCCGGAATAATATCGAGGCAAATATGCCCGCCTACGATGATGGGATAAGGTGCTGCTCCGTTGTCCAAGTTAGCTCCCCCAGTTGATTGGTATCGTCGTTCCTGTCCGATTGGATTCTAATGCAGCCGTGAAGACGCGATGGCTGCCGGACGCTTCCTCCGGCGTTGCGCAGCGGAAAGGCTGCGCCATTCCATCCTTGCCGTTTGCGACCTCGTCGCAGAAAGCCGCCCACATCTGCAGAATGGAATCGGAGAATCCGAACTCGAAGATGCCTCCGGTAATCGTGCCGTAAGCCGACTGATAAGGAACATCCGTTACATGCCAGGCCTGGCTTCCGCCCGGTTCATAAGGCAGCGAGGAAAGCTGCTTCGGATTTTTGGTCGAAAATTCGGCAGACAAGCGTGTTCCTTGCACTTTGATGAACCAAGTGTTGGAATGGCCTGGCGCAATCCGCTTGGTGGACAGCACCATCGGAAACTGCTGTTCCTCCGTCTTAACCTCACAAGCAAGAATGGCATTGTCCCAAGTCTCGCATGGCGACATCCCGCCTTTGCCGTCCGGTCTCTCCTCTACGACTTTCGTCAGCAGTGCCCTTACGTTTTGCGGATGCCAGCCGAAGCGCATCGGGAGATGCAGCACATGCATGCCCAAATCGCCCATACAACCATATTCGCCATTCGTTGCGATTCTCCGCTTCCAGTTGATCGGTTTTTGCGGATCAAGATCGCTGGAATGCCAGAAGCCCGCTTCCACCTCGATAATTTTACCGAAGCGGCCCTCCTGCACCCATTTGGACAATTGAAGAGCGCCGGGGAAAAACGGAAATTCTGAAGAGCAGCGGACGATAACTTCGGGGTGCTCAGCAATGGCCTTGCGGATTACGGCATTCGCTTGCTCATCAATGCCAAACGGCTTTTCACCCAGCAAATGCTTGCCGGCGCGAATAATATCGGCATAGATTTCGGCATGGAGATTATGCGGTACGGCGCAATAGACAGCGTCCACCTCCGGGTCAGCCAACAGCTCTTTGTAATCGCTGTACGTCCGTTTTACGCTCGGAACGGCCTGCTCGAACCATGCAGCGGCTTCCGGGTTAGCATCGCATACAGCCGTAATGACCGGTTGAAAGTCAACATGGCTCAAATGGCACCAGCGGGCGGCAGCGCTCGCGAACTCTTTGCCCATTAAGCCGCAGCCGATCAGACCGAAGCGAATTTCTTTTTTAGACATGGGAAACGCTCCCCCCATTCAGAACAGCCAATGCCGTTGCTGCGCTGTGGCCTTTATGAACAATACCCATCAAGGCTTCGGTCATCCGCGCAGGCTGAGGATGCTGAATAACGTTGCGACCATATACGATGCCGGATGCGCCTTGCTCCATTAGCTTCACCGTACGTTCCACAATCTCTTCATCGGAAGCGCGGCCCCCGCCCCTTACGAGAACAGGTACGCCGGATGCGACCTCAATGACGCGGTGATATTCCTCTACGTTATCGCAAGGATCCGCTTTGATGACATCAGCGCCAAGCTCTGCAGCTTGACGGACGAGCGGCATGATTTTACGGATATCCCCGTCTACCATATAGCCGCCCTTCTGATCATTCGGAAGCATAACGAGCGGCTCCACCATCAGCACCATGCCATAACGCTCGCATTCGGTTTTCAGCTTGGCGATATTTTTGACGCATTGATAATGCAGCTCCGGCTGGTTCGGCAGCAGCAGCAGGTTGACGCATACCGCAACAGCATCCAATCTTACGGCATGCTCGACGGCGTTATCGATAATTTCGCTAAATAGAAAATGCGGCAGCTCCGAGCCGTAGATGTTCGCCGCATCGGTACGCAATACAAGGCCGGGCTTGCTTTTACCCGGAATTTGCTGCAAATGCTTCGCTTGACCCAGACTAAGCTGAATGCAATCCGGATTGGCCTTCACGACGGTCTCTACTGCCTGCTTCATATTTTCAATCGAGGAAAGAAAGCCATATTCATTAAAAAAGCCGTGGTCAATCGCAACGTCAAAGCACTTGCCTTCTTCACTGAACATTCTTGCCATACGTGCAGCTGCTGTCATCGGTATCCACCCTTTTGTGTTATTAACAAACAGAATAATGTTCGTTTATAACATTATTATACGGATGAATCGATCAAATTGTCTACTAGTACTTTGTTTGAAACAAACATTTTTTTCTGCTATCGCTGTTCGATTACTTCTGACAACAACAGCAATACAAGCCCTTGCCCATACAGTGTAGGGAATAGCGGCACCTCATTGTACGCTCTTTCGCTCTCCAGTACCGGCGTGCCGCCGGATACGCCCGAGACCGCTCCCGTTGCCGCTACCATCGGCACAATTGCAGCTAGTGCCCGGTCGGCGTAAGGCAGAAGTTGTTCAGAGGCCAGTTCCATGCGGACAGCCTTGTACAACCCCAAAGCAATAGCTGCGGAGCCCGATGTTTCTTCATAAAAGCCAGGCCGATCCAGCACGGTTGGCCACATCCCTCCGGGCAGCTGGCAAGCAGCGAGTGCCTCGATGAGTCTGCCGTACCGGTATTTCAGCTCATGAAGCAAATCCGAATCCCGGCAAAGCTTCTCCGCTTCCTCCAAAATCATCGGAATGCCGGCGGCATTCCAGCCATTCGCCCGGTTCCATCTGGCTGCCGACATCCAATTGCCGGCTGAACCGTCCCAGCCATGGAAGAGCAACCCCGTATCCTCGTCCTGCAAGGCGCGAAGATGGAGCAGCGCTTGCAGCAGCGCTTCTTCTGCGTGCTTGCGGTTACCTGTTAGCCGTGCTGTACGCGCTAGAAACAAGACCGCCATAAATACGGTATCAGCCCAAATCTGCTCGCTGAACCGGGCATTCTCCGTCACGGTATGCTCAAACGCCCCTTCACTTGTACGGGGAGCCTGCTCCACCATCCACTCCGCAATTTCCACAGCCTTTTCCAAATAATAAACGTCTCCAGTGGCCTTATACAGCTGCGGAAAAATGGCATACGGCGCCATGGAATTGATGACTCGAACCTCCTCGGACTGCCCGCGGTTGCGCCGTACCCAGCCCTCCACCTCCTGCAAAACGGATGAATCCCCTGTCGCTCTGCCATATTCCGCAGCCGCAATAATCCCGACCCCCGGGTTCCAGTCCCACTTATCGATATTCATCGCCCAGTCGGTCCAGACATGGCCGCCCCAATCCTCAGGCTTGCTGTGCATCATAAAGTGATAGACACGACGCGCCGCTTCCTGTATATCCGTTCTGCTCCTATTGTTCATTTTGCACATTCTCCTTCTTTAGCTACAAAAAACGGTTGCGGAATTCAGTCGGCGTTAAGCCGTATTGCTTCTTGAAGCTTTCGCGAAAATAATCCTGATCCGCATAGCCGATCCGCTCGCATATTTCGTAAATTTTAATCATCGGGTCCTCCAGCAGCCGGGCTGCCTCCTCCATACGAAGACGAATAATCCAATGCGTAATCGTCTGCCCGGTAACTTCCTTCACAATTAAATTCAAATATTTATCACTTAAACCCACCGCTTCAGCTACATCCGACAATGATAAATCGCCCTGCGTAAAATGATCCTTCATATACCGAAGCGCCTGCTCGGCAAGCTTCTTCTTCTTTAAGCTTCCCGCCCACTCCTCCGGCGGCAGCTCATCCAGCAGGTTCGGCAGCTTTTCCTTAGCCGACTGCAAAGCGAAAGCGGCTTCCCGCCTGCCTTCCCGTTCTTTCAACAGCTGGCCGGCGGCATTCGATACGACCCTCTCAATCTCATCGGGGTCAATCGGCTTCAGCACATAGTCCAGCACCTGCAGCTTTACCGCTTGCCGCGCGTGCTCGAATTCATTAAGCCCGGATAAAATAATGCAGCGGGTTTCCGGCTGCCGCGCCTTCACTTCGGCGATGAGCTCCAGACCGTTCATTCTCGGCATGCCGATGTCGGTCAGCAGCAAATCCGCCCCTTCTCTCTCCAGCCAAGCAAGCGCCTCTTCCCCATTCTCCGCAGCGCCAAGCAGCGATATGCCCAGCTGCTGCCAAGGTATGGAGCAGACGAGCGTATCCCGGACGGTTTTGACATCTTCGGCAATAAGCAGCTTTAACATGGGACTAGCCTCCTCTTCTTATGCTGTCTGTCGATTCTGATGACAATGGCAGTACAACCTCGACGCAAGTGCCTTTGACTGATTCCACGTAGCGCAGACCAAAAGCCTTGCCGCAATGAAGCTGAATTCTGCGGTGTACGTTCAGCGTCCCGTAGCCGGAGCCGGAACTGGAGCCAGCATCGGCCAGCCGTTCGCCTCCCGGCGCCTGCTCCTGCAGCAGCTGGTTCATTCGCTGCACATCACAGCCGATGCCGTTGTCCTGCACCTGGAGAATCAGCTTCGTCCCGTCCTGGCGGGCGGAGATCGTGATGCGGCACTCAGAATCCTCTTGGGCGAAGCCGTGGATGATAGCATTTTCCGCGAGCGGCTGCAGCGTCAGATGAATCATGCTGGCGGACAACAAGCGGTCCGGGACAAGCAGCTCCACGACAAGATGTTCG
Source organism: Paenibacillus radicis (ex Gao et al. 2016) (assembly GCF_014641555.1). GTDB lineage: Bacteria > Bacillota > Bacilli > Paenibacillales > Paenibacillaceae > Pristimantibacillus > Pristimantibacillus radicis. Next base: position 239,906 of record NZ_BMHY01000002.1, on the reverse strand, counting down.
TTCATCATTTGCTGAATATGAAGATAAGACTGCACCTGCGCGAGCTCCTCCTTCAACAAAATCCACGTCTGACCCCGGTTGAGGCCATATCGGAAAACGTTAGCCAAGGAGCGGACGATGCGGCTCGTTTCCTTATCGCCAGCCATAATGGCGCGGCAATTGATCAGATCCAGCGTGTTATATAGAAAATGAGGATTGATCTGCGCATGCAGCAGCTCCAGTTGGAGTGCGCGGCGCTCCATCTCCTCCTCGAAAGATTTCTCGATTAATCCATGAAGCGTAACGAGCATGGATGCAAATTTCTGATTCAGCTCGTCAACCTCATAAATTCCTGTATTCGGATGCGGCAGCGGCTCCTTGAACGCCGCAACCTCCGGACGCTGCATCGCTGCAACCAGCCTTGTAATGGGAACCGTCACCCGCACGACGATCCGCCGAACCCAGAATGCAGCGATCAGCAGAGCGACGACGGCTGTCGCCGCTCCGATTCCTGATATCGCCAGCGTATATTTGCTGAAATGGCTTTCCGGGACGACCGTAAGCAGCTTCCATCCGTTTGCCAGCGTATCGAACATGACGCGATGCTTCTCTCCATCGATGCGAATGACGATCGAGCCTTTGGCTGCGCTCGAAGCCTGGACGTACGGAAGCCCGCTGACATCCTCTAGAAAGGCATAACGCTCGCTTGCAATGACCTGCCTGCGCTCATCGAGCAACAGATGGTACCCCTTATCAATAGGTGCATTGTTAAAGACACTCCTGATGCTGCCAGCATTAGCGCCGATAATGACCGTGCCGACGCTTCTGCCGTCCTTGATGCTAGCCTTCTTCCTTGCCGAATAAATCATCGAAGCGCTAGGCCTGCTTGTCGCTTGCCCCCACCAGACGGTCTGCTGCTCACCGCTGCTCAGACTGCGGTACCAGCTTTGGTTATGCAGATCGCCGGCTTTGAAAATGCCCGTCACCGGGTCGAAATGTTCCGTCGCCAATCCGTAAAGACCGCTCTCCGGCTCCAGCGCCAGCGATACCGTATACGATTGCTGCGCAGCGTCCCGCGAGCCAAAGTCATTGAGCAGCGATAGCAGCGATAGATTTTGCAGATTGGTTTGCAGTGTGAAATAATCGCCAACCGCCTCGTACGGCTCCTCATGAGCGCTCTCCAGCAAGTTTTCGATCGATTGATTGCTGACGATAAACGCCGAGACGTTGTTCATCGTATCGAATTGATACCACAGGTTGCGGTAGACGAACTTCATCGATTGCTCTGCAAGCTGAAGCGTATGGCCGTTCTGGACCCGAATGAGAATATAACTGGACGCCGTTGCAAAAAAAGCGATAATGACGACGATCAGCAAAAATATCGGCATATTCAGCCGCGACAGCAATCCCGATCTCCCTTTGCGCAGGCGCACAGCCATCTCCTTCTCTCCCTTCCTGCGATTATTTAATAAGTTGATAGATGACTTTGGCAGCCTCGGCTCTCGTTGTAATGCCCTGAGGTACAAATAATCCCGCTCCACGGCCTTGAATCCAGCCCAGCGCCGCCGCTTCCTTCACATACGGCAAAGCCCATGGCGCAATATTCGCTTCATCTGCGAAAGCCGCTCCAGCAGCTGCCTCCGGTTCGCCCGCATGGAGCCGATAAGCCTTCATCAGCATCGTAACGAGCTCCTCCCTCGTAAGAGGACCGCTGGGATCAAACGCAGTTTCGCTTTTGCCTGAGACGATACCGGCTTTGTTTGCAGCGGCAACTGAGTCCGCGTACCAGTTGTCTTCCGCAACGTCAGCGAAATGGTTGTCGCTTCGCTCTGTAAGCCCTAGCGCCCGAACGAGCATCGCCGTAAATTCAGCTCGCGTAACCGCACGGTTTGGCTCAAACGTCTTCGGCCCCGTTCCTTGAATAATTTGTTTGGTGAACAGCGCTTCAACCGCTTCAAAAGCCCAATGTCCCGCTGCCAGATCAGCGAATCGCTGCGTGGCGGCTGGGGGATTGCCTGGATTGGTACCGGGATTAGCTCCTTGGCTCGTTCCGGGATTCGTGCCGGGGCCTGTTCCGGGATCAGTACCGGGATTCGTTCCTGGACCGGTGCCCGGATCTGTGCCGGGATTCGTTCCTGGACCGGTGCCCGGATCTGTGCCGGGACCCGTACCTGGGCCAGTGCCCGGATCTGTGCCGGGGTTCGTGCCCGGATCAGGCGGAAGCACTCGCACAATATTTACGTAATCAAAGGAGTCATACAGCGATGTGTTTTTCGAATCGGCCGTCCCTTTGGTCCACTGAATGTAATTGTCTCTGCCATTCTGGAAATCCGCATCGTTCACCGCTATGTTGAAGCCGATTTTCCCTCCCAGCGCCGGAGCGAGATCCTTGACATAAGCAGCTGGAATTTGCAGCTCGTAATAGGTTTTATGCGCGGCTTCATCCCGGATAATGCTTATCGGGATATTGTTCATCTCTCCGCTCGGATTAGGCTGTGTGGAGCTAAATATGTTCAGCATGAGCCGGCCGTCATCCGCCAGAGCAAAGCCCCACTCCACATCATCTGCGCCGTAAGGCGACTCCCGGTTATTCAAAGGATCAAGCGTAATCTGAACGGAATCGTTCTTCCATAGATTCGCCGCATTTTCCGATTGCTTATGGATGTTGTCCGTTACGGCAATCGCGAAATACAGGCCTTGTTCATCCCATTTGGCATAGGCCGTCGCTTCCAGATTGTCCGGGTCAGCGAATCCGGTCGCGTTCTGTGCCTTGGTGCGCAGATGAATCGGGAACGCATCGGCCCAATCGGAGAGGTCCCCGTCGATTACGATTCCGCTATTGCGCTGAACGAGATTGAAATCGACCGGAAGCTCCGTATCATGGAAGATCGTCTTGTTGTGGACCGTGTCCTCGACGTTCAAATCGACTGTATACTGATGGAAAGCATGCGTCTCACCGTACGTCCAGCGGAAATTGAGCTGAACCTGATCGCCTTTGCGCAACCCGCTGAAGCTGTCCGTTCCGATCGGCTCGAGTGCGATGCCATCCGGACCGATAATAGACACCTTGCCCGTCTTCTCGAAGGAAGACGTACCGGTCAGCCGGACGGACAGCATCTCCAGCTCATCCACCGGTTTCTTCACCGGAATAACCTTGACGTCAAGCCCGTCCTCGACCGTTAATTGCACCTTTTTCGAATCGAATACGACGCCGTTGTATTCGATTTCCACCGTCAGCTCATATCGTCCCTTCAGAGCGTCCTCCGGCACCTGAACCGGATAGGCACGTTCGAGTGAACCACGCTGCGGGATCGTGACCTGCTCGGATAAAATGCCGGTTTGAGACGCCTCCCAGCCTGCCGGCAGTTTCAACCGCACTGTCACTTCCTGGGCTGCATCCGTGTCATTGACGAGCGAAAGATTCAGCGTATTGGCATAACCGGCTTCTCCGTTTGCCTGCGTCGGCACGACGTTGGCCATCACGCCGATAAACTTGGCCGGCTCTGATTCAATCATCGCCTCAGCAGCTCCCGAGAATTGGCGGGCTAACAAATTGTACGCATAGCTTTCAGCGAAGCTGCCGCGATCATAGGCGGCTTGCGCCAATCTGCTATAGCGATTCAAGCGGAGCACAGCCGATGATGAGACGGGCATGATGCCGTACTCGCCTTTTTTCGAATAGAATGCGTTGTTGGCTTGCTGCACCACAGACGCGTTGTCCAGCGAGTTGCCGCTAATGCCTTCCAAAGCATAACTCAGCATAATTGAGGCGCTTTCCGCCATATTGTAAAGCGCCTCCAGCGCCACATAAGCTGGAGCGGAAGCCAGCGAACCGGCTTTGACTCCCTCCGCGATATCCGCCATCAATCCGTAACTATCCGTTATGCCTTGCTCCATTGAAGCCGTTTGACCACCGTTGCTTGCCGCCGTTCCAAGCAGCGCTGCTATCCGGTTCAATTCCGTCAGAAAGCCATTGATTTCCGCTCCATTGTCCTCTGTACGCAGCTTATTCAGCTTAGCGGTTACTTCCGCTTTCTTGCCGTTCAACAGTTGGACGGCCGCGCCCAATACGAATGATTTTGGGGCACCCGTTATATAAAGCGGCGAACCAGATACGGTAAGCTGCAGCTTTCCGCCTGCTTCTGTGGCCGGGATTGATGCGCCGTTAATATCGGTCAGCTCCAGTCCAGATGCGCCGAAAGGAAGCGCAACCGTACTAACAGGAGGATTCACAGCAGGGTTATCCTTGTGATCCGCCATTTTCCAAGCGACAATTACCGGCTCATCTCCGTTCAGAAACAGCTGCACGGCAACCTTCGCATCCCCTGCATCCCATGTACCGAGATACCGGGCTTTATCCAGCTTCGTCATCAGCTGGTTGACTGCGGCATAAGCGAGCTTCGGCCTGCCGTCATTGTCGGTAATCCCCCAGAAAATATCGTAGTAGCGGTCATCCGTACCGTCGTTTTTGTAGTTGTAGTACTCGTAAGCTTTCACTTGATCGGTGATCATATAGTTTAGAAAAGCCCGAACGATATAATCCCGCTGTACCGCCTCGGATACCGATGGGTAGCCTGCATTCGCAGTCGGCCATCCGCCCTCTGTCAAGTAATAATCCTTCCAGCCCCCGTAAGCGTTAACCAGATCCTTAACACCGTTCATTAAGTTTTGCAGATTACCATCCGGCATCGAATTGTACACGTAAGGATGGTAAGAATAGGCGTCGGCATAGTCGAAGGAGCCAAGCTCCAGCTCTTTCGGCAGTACGCTGAGTACGCTGGAGGTGTGGTCGCCTGCGAGCAGCATGGCGTTCGGATCGGCTTTTTTCATATTCAAATAAGTAATCTTCTGCAACTGTACGAATTCGGCAGGAATGTACGGCTTCGCGAACAGCTCAGGCTCGTTCGGCATCTCCCATTGCCGGATTTGATCCTTATACCGGTTGACGGTCTGATAGACGAAGTCGCCCATCGCTTTCAAGCCAGAGGTCGTATTCACCGTTCCCTCCTGATAATAAGGATTGCGGTCGATCGCAAGTCCCGTAATCTGGTTAAAGCCATAGGAGAACAGCTTATTCAGCTTGGCATCCACGCCGCTGTAATCGTAGATCGGATTGCCCGAAGCATCTTTCTTGTTCTTATCGACTTCTTCCCATGTAATGCCGGATCGATGATGGCGGGCGCCCAGCTTGCGGGCACCATCGATGATATCGTCTTTCCAGTTCAAGGAATAATGGGTATTGAGGCCAAACTTGCTTTCATTGTCGAGATCAAGCCCCTGAACGGGAGCCGCTTCATTAACGACCACGATCCGCATCCGTTTCGTCTTGCCCGGAACAGAACTTCCGTCCACTGCAAATTCCGCAGTGACATCGAAGGTGCCAATCCCGTTCAGCCCTGAGCCAAAATCCACCGTGTCGCTAAGCTTCTCATGGCTGTTCAATTCATAGCTTTTCGTGCCTGAAGCGACCGTCTCCTTGCTGCCGTCTGCGCGCCGAACCGTATAATCCATCCGGAATTGATGCGCTCCTGAGCCTGCATCGAGCGCCAGCATCAGCCCCGGCGATTCCGACAGCGAGTAAATACCTGCGTAGCTGCCAGATGGCTGAAGATCGATGACATAAGGCGCCGAAATCGGCTCGATGGCAAATTGGTCGATCATCAGATTGATTCCGCCAACGACATTCCATTGGAAGTAGCCTTTGATTGGCGCGAGCGAATCGGAGTCGTCTCCGCCCGCCGCTTCTTGACCGTCGATAAACAATTTATGCGTGATACCGCTTACATAAATTTCGTAATCATGCCACTCATCCAGCATGGACTTCACATAGTTGGCAATATAGTAGTTGCCGCCTAGCGTCGTTTTGCGCATAATAAAATATTTCGAATTATGGGTCGCCCATTCCACCGCGTTGTTGTTCATGTCATCCAGAGCCCGATAACGGAAACGCCATGTGTTCTGTACGGCATCACTGGTCCGCTCATACTTCGCCCGGAATTTGACGACAAAGTTATCTGCGTTCTGGTACATCGGAAGATTAAGTCTGGCGCTGCCCGAACCGTTAAGGTTAAGCACTTTGTTGCCATCCTCAAGTGCGATAACCTTCGTATTCCCGCCAATCGTCCAGCCTGCAGGAGCTGTATTCGCCTGCGTATCCTCGAAATCATTCCAATAGGGCTCCAGCGCATTTACGGCTACGGTGATCTCCCCGGTTTCAGGAAAACGGGCCGTGTTGCCATTCCCGTCTTCAGCCTCAATGTGATAGCGTATCTGATCCGCCACATTCGTACCAGGAATGACTGCCGAGTACGACCCGCTTCCAATCCGGTTTGCCGCTAGCTTACTAGCCGACGTATCATCTCCGTAAGCGTAATAGACGGAAGCCGTTACCGTCGTATCACGCTCCTCCGCAGTGAACAATACAGGCAGATCGGCATAATAAGGAACGGCAGCAGCCGCACTATGTCCGATCGTGAATGCCGCAGGCGCATCGGCCGGCGGACTTATCGTTAAGCGGTCAACGTTCAAATAAACCGCGCTGCCCGCCGTTAAGCTTTTGACCGAAAAACCAACTCCCCCTGCTGTCAGGTCCGGGTCCTGGAAGATTGTGATCAAGCTGCCGTCGATAGAGAGCTTGAACTCCCCGCCAACAACCTCCAGCTTATAGGCATGCTGACTCGTCAAGTTGAAGCCAGGCAGGACGGCCGCGATATTGACCGGTGCGCCTACGATAACGGAAGCGGATGAATTCGGGTATTTCCACAGCTCTACAAAACTCGTGTTTTTAAATTCCAGAAAGTAATAGCTAGTTCCTGAAGAATAGCGGAACATCGAGCGGAACCGGTCTCCCTTAGCCGAGAAATCGATCACATAATCCTGAGTTGTATAAGGGAATACCGACGGCTTCAGCACGGCGCGCTGGGGAGCCGTGGAGGTTGTCGTTCCGACCAATTGTGCGGCCTCTCCGCTGCCTTGCGTCGTCCAAGCGGTGCTGCCGAACAAATCCCATTTGCCCAGACCCTGTCCAAAGCCCTCATCCACAAGCGGAGTTTGCACAGCCGCACTTGCCGTGCTTGCCTCGCTAGCTGCGCTTGCGGGACTTGGCCCCGGCCAGCCTTGTATGCCTAACGCAACAATAAGCAGCATGGTTAACCATTTTTGGCTTCTTCTCACGTATCATTCACCCCCGAGATTGGTCAAAGAGCCTCCTTCCGCCTGCAATTGCAGTACGGAAGGAGGCTAAAGCGATTCGGATTGCAAGACGTTTTAGTTGCCCGCCTTTTTCTTAAACGATTCTTCCAGCTCCTTCAAAATTTGATCCCCGCCTTGGGACTTCCATTTGACGGTAAACTCGTCGAATTTTTTGATGTCCGCACCCATGATGATCTGTGTAAATACGGAGTCGCGCATCGTGTTCAGCTCCACGAGCTTGGCGATCTTCGTCGGCGATTCCAAATAGTTGGAGGCGTCCGTAATTTGGTACTTGTTGTTGATCGCTACATCAAGCGCCTCGGAGGCTCTCAGCGGCAGCGATTCCAAATAACGCGGCCAGCCTTTCAAGCCAGGAGCGAACAAGTAGCTTTGAATGCCGCGGAAGTTGCCGTCCTTATCCTGCATCGTCTGCGGATCAACCAGATCGGTTACCGATTTCAGCAGGCCGTTCTCCAGCTTGTAGTCGGCGCCTTCAATGCCCCATACCGTCAGCATTTGATTCTCTTCCGACAGCGATTCTTCAATGATCGCAAGCACTTTTTTCGGATCTTTCGTTTTCGCGCTGATCGCGTTTATTTGCGAGAATGGCGCACCCATTGGCGCTACTGCCGTACCATCGGCTCCAACAAGCGAACCTGTCAGCGTCAAATATTTGTAAGGCTCGGTGCTTTGATCCGGCAGCGTGCCGTCAGCCGCCAGCTCGCCTTTCTTAACCAGCTCGCTCGTCTCTACCATCGTGTCGTAGCCATTGGCCGTCGACCACCAACCCATCCAAGAGAACAATTTGCCGTTGTACAGCTTCGTACGCAGCTGCTCTTCCTTGATCGTCGCAAACTCCTTGTCGATCAAGCCTTCGGCGTACATTTTTTGCAGGAACAGCAAAGCATCTTTCATTCGGGGATCGATATCATAATTGCTGAATTTGCCATCCGTCTCTGTAAAGAAGCCCGGCGTTACGCCAAACGCACCGAAAATATGGTCAAAGGAGTTGTTGGCGTATTTTTGCTCCCCGATTTGCGCTGTATAGCCGCCGAGAGGAATTACGTCCTTCTTCTCTGCTTTTATTTTTTTGAGCGCATTGTAATACTCATCGAGCGTTTGCGGCGTTTGTGTGCCGATTGACTCCAGATAATCCTTACGCATCACCAGATCCCAGCGATAGCCCGCTCCCGGTCCGCCTTGATAAGGGATACCGTAAATTTTGCCGTTCACTTTGGCTTGCTCGAATACTTCCTTCGGCACTTCACGCATAATGTTCGGCGTGTCCTGCTCGTTGATGAGATCCGTCAGATCAACAAACGCGCCTTGCTGCGCATACTTCTGGAAGTCATCGACAAAATCGATGCGGACAACGTCCGGAATGTCGCCGCTGGACATTTTCAGATTAAGCTTCGTTTTGTACTGCTGAACATCGACCATCTCCGGGATAATCTTAATGTTGAGCTTTTCCTCGATCGCTTGCTTGACTACGTCCTTCGCCGGGTCATACGGCTTGGAGATGTCCTGTGCCTTCAACCATTTGAACGTGTATGGCGCTTCCGCCTCCGGTGATGCCGAAGCCGTCTCCGTTGCTGCGGGCGAAGACGCCGGTGATGCGGACGGGCCTCCGTTATTTGATCCGCTGCAGCCTGTCACCATCATGATCCCTGCCAATAATGCGGCGAACACGCCTGCTTTTTTTGTCTTTAACATGTACCACTGACCTCCTCTTAGATTCGCTTGATTATATTTACCCTGTTGGGGATAAACCAAAGTTCTAACCCTTAACGGAACCGATCAGCATGCCCTGTTCAAAAAAGCGCTGAACGAACGGGTAGATGATCAGCATTGGCAGCGCCACGATAACGATCGCCGCCATCTGAATGCCGATGGTCGGAGGCGGAGCGGAGCCTGCTTGCTCCAGCAATTCCGGCGGCAAGCTGGAGCTGGCGATAATCGTTCGGAGAACGAGCTGCACCGGCGCTTTATGCCAATCCGTCACATACAGCATGGCGTTGAAGAAATCATTCCAGTAGACGACCAGATACAGCAATCCAACCGTTGCGATAACCGGCAAGGACAGCGGAAGAACGATTTGCCACAATATTCTGAATTCTGATGCCCCGTCAATAGCTGCCGATTCACGCAAGCTTTCCGGAATGGCTTCAAAGAAAGATTTCATAATGATCATGTTGAAGGCGCTGAAAGCCATAATGAGAATCAGCACATAGTTCGTATTGAGGAGCCCCAGCTCTTTGATCGTAATATAGGTTGGGATCATCCCGCCCCTGAACAGCATCGTGAAGACGAAGAACAGAACGAGTATTTTTCGGCCAGGCAGCCTTTTCTCCGCCAGCGCATACGCCGCCGTTACGGTCAGGAACAGGGCAAGTGCTACGCCGCCCGCCGTATTGCGGATCGTATTCCCGTAAGAGGTATAGATCATCGAGCCCTTTTTGAGCAAATACTCATAATAATCAAAGCTGATCGTGCTCGGGAACAACACCATGCCATCCTTCGAGCTAAAGATCGAATAAGGCGTAACCGATACGGAAATGACGTACCAGAACGGAAGCACAATAATGATGGTCAAAATCGTTAAAACAATATAATTGCCGGATACAAACACTTTCTCGCCTTTCGAAAGCTTCATTCGCTCTCTCTCCCCTCGTCAGAAAATACCGGAATCATTGATGCGCTTGGCGATATGGTTGGCGACCAGCACCATGACAAGTCCGATCACGCCTTTGATCACATCGGCTGCGGCAGCCAAGCTCAAGCTGAATTGCTCGATGCCGACGCGGTAGATGTACGTATCGAGAATGTCCCCTACCTCGAAGACCATCGGATTGTACAGGTTAATAACCTGATCCAGCCCTGCGCTCATGATATAACCGACTCTGAGAATGAAGATGACGATGATGGTGCTTGTAATGCCCGGCAGCGTAATGCGGATAATGCGCTGGAACCGGCTGGCGCCATCCATAATGGCCGCTTCGTACACCTCCGGGTTAAGCCCGGCGATAGCCGCGATGTAAATGATGGCTGCCCAGCCCATTTCCTTCATCGCATCTGTAATAACGAGTATGGCGCGAAAATAGGCGGGCTCCACTAGCAAGTAAGCCGGGTCTCCGCCAAAGAAAGCGATGACCTTGTTAATAATTCCCGTCTCTGGTGACAGCAGAATCGTGATAATGCCGCCATACACGACCCATGAGACGAACCGGGGTAAATAAACGGCGGTTTGCAGCGTTTTTTTGAACCAGGCCGTTCGAATTTCGTTTAATGCAAGCGCTAACAATATCGGGCAAATAAAGCCGCTTATCATCTTATAGAGGCTGATGATCAGCGTATTTCGGAACGCGTTGCGGAACATCTCCGATTCAAACAACATCTCAAAGTATTTGAATCCCACCCATTTGCTAGCGGAAAGTCCTTGAATGGCGTTAAAGTCGGTAAATGCGATGCTGATTCCGTACAGCGGAAGGTAATCGAACAGCAATACCCACAACACTGCCGGAATCAGCAGCACATAAAGCAGCTTATATTTCCATACTCTCCTTGCCAATAGGTTGACGCCCCCGCGTACAGCCGGTTTTGCTTTCGTTGCTCCGGGCATTTCGGCAGTCGCCTGTCTCATCCGGTCTCCTCCTATCCTCTCCTAGCCGGCAGCTAATAAAGATTACATTATAAATTTACCGTTAATTAGAGGGGAGGAACACCGGAGTGAAGGACCTTATAGCAGGGTAAAAGTCTTATTTATTTCTCGTCCTCCTGGAAAACAGGAATGATTCCAAGCTTGAACTCGAATTGCTTCTCATTGAGCTGATATTGCTCCAGAAGCTGCGGCCCGCAGGACGCGGAGCCTACACCGCTCATCGCATAATCGAGATGGACGATCGTCTCCTTCCGCTTCTTCAGCTCATGGGAGTGCAGTGCAGCAGTCAAGTCCTCCGGTGTAAAATGACCCGCGTGGAACGAGAACGCCTCAGGTGCATGGAACGCCAGCCCCATACCCAGCGCATTCGTGACAACCGACCATTCCGTACCGTACCGGGAGCCGTTCTCTTGCGGCATAATGTAGTCCTCGAACATCTCATCGACCGTGAGCCGGTACACGCCTTTACGAACGCTCTGCCTCTTGTCGATGTAGCTCTCATGCGGACCGTAGCCGGCATATTCGACTTGCTCCATGCCCTCCGGCATCGTCAGCCGCAGGCCAAATCTCGGCAAGAACGTCAAATCCTCGCGCACCTTAACGTTTACCGACAGCTCAATGACCCCGGATGAACCGATGCTCCATAACACTTCTCCGTGCAAATAAGGATGACGGATATAGCCGCCAAGGGAAAATTGAACGGCAATCTTCACCGTCTGATCGCCCGATAACGACCATTCTGCCCCGTACACCTTCATCTGGGCCCGATCCAGCCCCTGGTCCGTCCACAGCTTCTTCTCCTGCATGTCATTGTCTGTTGGCGCCCGCCAAATGCTAATGGCCGAAGGAGCTGCCAGCATAGGAACTCCATTCTTGTGCAGCGAAACGAAAGCACCGCCTTGCAGATCAAAAACATAACGGAAATCGAAGCCTTCGATTGTCAGTTGTTTATCGTTCTCTGCAGCCTGTACAGGCCAATGCATTGCGCTGTCTGTCAGTGCCTCCGCTGGTTGCTCCTCAGAAGCTGCAGCCGCAAGCTCAAATTGCTTGAACATAATTTCGTGGCCAGCTTCCGCCCAAATCGTCTCTTCCTTCGTCCAGCAAGACAGGGTCAGCAGCTGTGAGCCCGCTCCCTTAGGCGGGAAGTTGTAAGGAAGCTGAAGAAGCTGCTCTCCATGCGGTCCTGCTTCCAGCTGCCAGACGGTGCCTTGCTGCAGGATTTTCCCGTCCTGCTCTACCTTCCAGCGAATCGCAAGATGAGAAAGGTCGATAAAGTCATAGAGATTGGCAATCCTTACAACGCCGGACTGCAAGTCATGCCCGTCAATCCGAACCGGCGCAATCACCTGTTTCAATTCCAGCAGGCCCGTATGCGGAATCCGGTCCGGCGTGACCAGACCGTCGATGCAGAAGTTGCCGTCATTTGGTTTATCGCCGAAGTCTCCGCCATAAGCGAAAAATGGTTTGCCGTCGGCTGTTACCGTCGCGATGCCATGATCGCACCACTCCCAGACGCAGCCGCCCATCAGCTTCGGATAGCGGTAAATCAGCTCCCAGTAATCTTGCAAATCGCCGGGACCGTTGCCCATCGCATGGCTGTATTCGCACAGGAACACCGGCTTATTAAGACTTTCGTCCTCGCCGTAAGCCTTCATCTCGGCTGGCGATGCGTACATCCGGCTCACCATGTCCAGACAATCATCATTGTCCAGCCCTTTGTTGATTGGCGCCGCTCCCTCGTAATGAATCGGCCGTGAGTCGTCGCGCCCCTTCGTCCATTCCGCCATAGCGATATGATTCTCCGCATAGCCGGATTCATTGCCCATCGACCAAATGATGACGCAAGGCTGGTTCTTGTCGCGCTCCACCATCCGCCGCGCCCGGTCGATGAATGCTGGACGCCAGTCCGGATTCGCGGACAGCTTATGCACGGCTCCATCCGCCCAGCTCTCGGCGATGCCCATGCCGTGGCATTCGAGATCGGCTTCATCGATGACATAGAAGCCATATTCATTGCACAGATCGAGGAAGCGCGGATCATTCGGATAATGCGAGGCCCGAATCGTATTCACATTGTGCTGCTTCATCAGCTCCAAATCTTGTCGCATATGCGCGACCGGAATCGTCTGGCCTAGCTCAGGGTGAGAATCATGCCGATTCACCCCTTTCAGCTTTACAGCTTGACCATTGATACGGAACACACCGCCCTCGATTGCAATACGGCGGAAGCCGACCGGAAAGCGAATGACCTCTCCGCCGCCATATACGAGAAGCTGGTACAGGTAGGGGCGCTCTGCATTCCATAGAGTCGGCTGGTCTAGTGAAAGCACCAGACTGCCTTGGCCGTCCACAGCTCCCAAAGCAGAAGCGACAACCTTGCCTCCGGCATCCAGCAGCTCTGCTTTCGTCCCGACAGGGCCGCTTCCCTTCGTCTCCAGCTCTACTACAAGCTGAGCTGAGCGGTAATCCTCCGCAAGCTGCTGTCTTGCGAAGACGTCGCTTACATGCGACTGTTCACGGGCCAACAAATACACATCCCGGAAAATGCCGGAGTAACGCCACGCATCCTGATCCTCCAGATAAGTGCCATCGCACCATTTCAGCACCATCATCGCTAGCCGGTTGCTGCCCGGCCGCAGATAGTCCGTCAGATCAAATTCAGCCGGAACCCGGCTGCCTTGACTATAGCCGACAAACTGGCCGTTTACCCATAGATAAAAGCAGGAATTGACGCCTTCGAAAACGATATATTGGCGTTTGTCCGACCATGGCTCCCGTACATTAAAATCTCTCACATAGAGACCGGCAGGATTGGCATCCGGCACAAACGGCGGATCGCAAGGAAACGGGTAATTTACATTCGTATAATGAAGCTGGTCATACCCTTTAAGCTGCCAGCAGGATGGAACAAGCAGATCATCCCAGCCGTCCACATCTGCACCTTCCGCATAGAAGCCGTCCTCTACGGCATGAACCGTCTCGTGATATTGAAATTTCCAATTGCCGTTCAGGGTCTGATAGTAAGGCGAGCGGCCTCTTACGCCAGATTTGGCGCTTGCGGCATCCGCATAAGGGATATAAGCAGCTCTGGCCTTCTCCCTGTTCACTTCCAGTACATTTAAGTCTTCCCAATAAGGATTGTTCTTGAACAAATCGCTCACGCTCGCTTTCCAGCTTGTATAATCAGTTGCCTATGCTAAAATTATAAAATCACAAGCACCACTCTCCTAGATACCAAAGCGAACAACATCTAGTACAAAACGGACATTCGAGGTGAATGCATGAACATTTTACAGCTTCGAAGCAATCTATCCTCCATACCTATGGACCCCGGAATACCGTTTGTGGTGTATACGGTCGGAACGGAAAATCAGCCGCTGATGACACGTCTGGAGGGCTATTCGGCCCATCAGTTTTTTTTCACCTTTTCCGGGACTGGCCACTTTCGGCTGTTGAACTCGGATTCCGATTCCGGCTCGAATTCTGATCAATGGAGCCTCGTTCCTCCGGGGACGCTCCTTTATATTCCCGAAGGGCTGCCCCATGAGTACGGCCCAATCGGTGAGGAGCCCTGGATGATCGGCTATGTTACGTTTGTCGAGCAAAGTTACGGCCTGCTGGAGCAATACGGCTTCGGTGCTGCGTTCTTACGTTCCGAGCTGCAGGAGACGGGGCGGCTGTATGAACTTCTGCACCAGATCTGGCAGTATTCAGGGCCCGACTATGATCCTTGGAGGGCAGCAGAGCTGTTGTTCGCCTTTTGTCTGGAGATCAAACGTCAGACTGTGCCGAAAGAAGGCTCTGCCGGGAAGCTCCCAGAGACGTCTAAAGCGTCGCGTTACCCCCATTCGGTCGTCAGTCAGGCCACTCGTTTTCTTCAAGACCATTTGCAGCGGCCGATTACAGTAACCGAGCTGTCCGCTCATGTCGGCTATTCGCCCAAACAGCTTACCCGCTTGTTCCGAGAATCGCTGGACACGACGCCGCTTCAATATTTGCAGCGAATTCGGCTGCATACCGCCATCCAGCTGCTGGAACGGCATCCGGAAATGACGATCCGGCAAGCAGCCGCTCATGTCGGGATGGAGCCGGTTTATTTCACCCGCCTGTTTCGCAGAACGTTTGGCGCAACGCCTTCGGCATTTGTAGCCGGTTTAGGCGGTCAGCAAAAGACGACAGCTAGTCCTTGAAAGCAGCTGTAAAGAAAAACGATTTGACAAACAAAATCCGTCACGTTATATTTAGTTAGCACTCTAACGAATCGATCAGATTGAAGGTGATAAGCATGCAGCAAGAGCGCAACCTGCAGCATCAGTTTCGTATGATTGGCCTAATGATGAAGATCAGCGCCGATAAAAAGCTGGAGTCGCTAGGGCTTACGATAGAGCAGGGACTGGCGATCCGGTACATTGATGGACATGAAGAAGGCGGACTTTCCCAGAAGGATTTAGAAAACAGCTTCAACCGCAAGGGCTCCTCGATCAGCAGTCTGGTCAACAATTTGGAGAAGAAGGCTCTAGTCGTGCGGAAGGCTGATCCGAAGGATGAGCGCCGCAAGCTACTGCGTGTAACCCCCGCCGGGAAAGAGCTTGTCGGAGCGTTTGATCAATATTTTGAACAGTTTGAGCATACGCTGCTGAACGGCTTTACACCCGATGAAGCAAACCTGCTGTTTAGATTTCTTGAACGCATCGAAGACAATATCAATGAAGATAAGATAACTTTTGACCACAGACGTTAATTCCCGCAAATTCTCGTAGTCCCCTAGCTTCCGAATGAAGCAAAGGGGTTATGATCGATATATAGTTAGAACTCTAACCATTTACTTAGAATTCTAAGTAATGAAGAGTAAACAATACATTCCAAACCTAAGAAAGTGGTGACCCGCATGGAAACGGATAACCTCCATTATTTCGAAAAAGCACCGATTTATAAAGCGATCGCTCATTTCGCTGTTCCGATGATGCTCGGTATGTCGATGAGTGTTATTTACTCTATCCTTAACGCTTATTTCCTTGGCACGTTACACAATACCGAAATGCTAACAACGCTGGCTCTTACCCTGCCGTTGTTCGCAGCGATTATGGCTTTGGGCAATCTGATCGGCATGGGCGCAGGTACGTTCATATCCCGATTATTAGGCGAGAAAAGCTATGATAAAGTGAAGCACGTGTCCTCCTTCGCCTTTTATTCCAGTCTTGTTCTCGGTTTATTGTTAATGCTTGCCGGACTGCCATTAATCGACCAGATTGTTCATGGACTCGGGTCTACGGCCGGCTCCTTTGCATTCACTAAAGACTATGTCACCGTAATGCTCATCGGTTCTCCGTTTGTCGTTTTATTTTTCACTCTGGAGAATATTGTCCGTGCTGAAGGGTCCGCAATCATCTCCATGATCGGGATGATTCTAAGCGTTATCGTCAATATTATGCTTGATGCATTCGTGATCTTTGTTTTGCATGGTGATGTGATGGGCGTTGCAATAGCAACTGTCATTTCCAACGTGGCGGCAAGCGTCTTCTTCGCTATCTATATAGGAAGAAAAAGTGCATTTCTCAGTGTATCGTTGAAATGGTTCAAAGCATCAAAAGAAATTATAAGCAACATCCTCAAAATTGGCGTTCCCGTATTTATTATGAGCATTTTTCTAGGTGCAATGGGACTTATCTTCAACCATTACCTTATCGAATATGGCGATCAAGCCGTTGCTGGATACGGCATTTCATCACGGCTCCTGCAGCTCCCTGAATTTATACTGATGGGGCTATGTGAAGGCGTTGTGCCGCTTATCGCCTTTTCCTTCACTGCGAATAAGCTGCGGATGAAGAAAACGATCAGCTTTACGATCAAGATCGTTGCCGCTTTGGCTGTTGTCTTCGGCGTTATCGTCTATTTTACTTCGGATCATCTGATCGGCTTTTTCACGAACGACCCGCAAATGATTGAACTAGGCAGCTATATCCTGCATGTCACCTTCTTGTCTCTATTCATTTCGGGGACGACAACGCTCTTCACGGGAATTTTCCAAGCGACGGGTCAAGGAACAGCCGCCTTCGTCATGTCAATTGTGCAAGGTGTGACGCTCATCCCTGTTCTGTATCTCGCGAATCTGTTGAATGGCTTCCACGGCGTTGTCTGGTCGCTCGTCATAGCGGATGCGGTTGCCTTCCTCGTCGGGGCGGTCATGCTCTATGTGCTGCGGAATAAACTGCAGCCGGATTTAGAGCAGCTGGCGCAATAATATATAGTTAAGCAGCGGCTTGCTTTCCAGCAGCCGGCACAGCTTTAAAAATCTGTACCGGTATTGCTATTTTGCTCGCGGAATTGGTTCGGCGTCAGCCCTGTATATTTCTTGAACGAGGTGAAGAACGTCGTTTTCGACTGGAAGCCGGATCTCTCCGCTATGTCGAGTACAGGCCAATCCGTCGATACGAGCAGCTGCTTCGCCTGCTCCAGCCGCTCCTGATGAATGAAACCAGACAGCGTAATGAGATACGTCTCCTTGAACACCAATCGAACATAGCTGACGGAAAGCACCAAGTAATCGGCAATGCTCTCCAGCGTCAGCATCGGATCATGAAGATGCCGCTTCACGTAGTCGAAAATTTCCGCCGCCAGCTCCTCCTTGCGGTTGGAGGCGGTATGGCTTTGCGCCACATTGTCGATCAGCCGCATGAACTGATTATCGAGCCAATCCCGGACATCCATCAGCGTATCAAATTTTTGCAGCAGCAGATCAACGCCGCCTTGCTCCTGCTCACCCATCACCTTGTTAAACGCTTTCACAATATAGAAGAACAATAGCTTCAGTTGGAACTGACATTCCGAATAAGGCAAGCTTTGCAGTTGGCCGAAAATAAGATCAAGCTGCTCGCGCACCTGCTCCTTCTGCGATTTGCGGACCGCCTGGATCAGCTTCTGAATCCGGCTCTCGTCCAAATCCCACTGCCGCTCCGGCAAATAGTCGCCCAGATCTCCCTCGACGTAAACCTTCTCCTCCGTCTCGAAAAACCGCAGCAGCGTCAGATCGCAGACGCGATCATACAAGCTGCGCATATTTTCGTCGATCGCCGTCTGATGGCTGACCGCCGCCGTCACCTGGATATGAAGCCATTTGTCGATGGCTAACCGAGCTTCCTCTAGAGCAGGAGCCGGGTTCTGATCCGCTGTGCCTCCCCCGATCAGAATGACGAGATGATCGCTGCCGAGATCGACATTTTCGGTAACGAAGCCTTGATTGCCCAGCGTCTCTCCTGCAATATTGCCCATCGCATACAAGAGAAGCTTTCTGGAAGCATAGGCATACCGCTCCGAAAACGATTGGAACCGGTTGATCCGGATGACGGCCAGCCGGATATTACCCGCCAGCAATTGCGATACGTTCCCGTTGCCAAGCTCCTGAATAGCGTTATTGTAGGTGCCCTGCAGCAGCCATTGCCGCAGCACCTCATTTTTGACAACCTCTTGATGATTGCGGATCATGCTGTTCATCTCTTCCATCGTCTTTACCATATGGTCCACGCCGGTTTTAATAATGGCAAATTCCGAATTAGAGCTTTGCTCGGCATTCGCAGCACCAGTGGCGACGGTTTTGCGGATTTGCCCCGCAAGCTGGCTGATCGGCATAAACTGACGGCGTGAATTCCAATACGTCAAAGCCGATAGTATGAGCAGCAGGAAGAAGCACATGCCGTACATCCTAAACATGATTTTATCGATATTTTTGCTAATGTCCTTTACTTTAACGGTGGAATAAAGCTTCCAATCTTCAATATTAAACGCATGAGAATGAATTAAATATCTATTGTTATCATTCACTTGTGCGTTTTGTGTGATCAATTGCTTGACGTCTAAGTCGTCTGAGCCGCCGAGAATGACGTTCTGATCCCCGTCCAGCACCATGATGCTCGTCGTCGAATCATTTAAATTTTGCAGCAAATATTTTTCCAGCAGACTTTTGTCCAATAAAATGACGATATATCCCTGGCTGGCCACTTTGGAATAATAGGCAGGCGCAATAAGCGCAAGGTAAGAGCCGGTTTTATTCGTATGGTTGAAAAACCGCAAGGTGGAAGGCGGATGATGCTGCAGCTGATCCAGCATATCCTGATCCATGAAATCCGTAAACGTATGGATTCCATCTCTGGAATGAATGACTTTCTCCAACTTCATGTTGACCAAATAAGTCGAGTCGATGAAGGACTGCAGGCTCATAAACTTGGATACCGACTTCAACGCCGAGGACATAACCAGCGGATCGCCGTCTTCCGACATCAGCCAGTTGAAAATTTCAGGGTCCTGATAGATCGTGAGCGCATAAGCACGCAGATGATCCAATTGATACTCAAAGCTTTGACTGACGCTGGTCGTCTTAATCTCCATCAGATGATTCACATCGTCGTAAGCCTGATTCGCATATTGCTGTCTCAATAAATAAGAAAACAGAAGAATGATGATGGTGAACAAAATTCCGATAATTAGAAAATTTCGAATGTATGTTTTCTTAGGCAGCAGTCGTCGCAATCCGAACTCCCCTTCTCCTGTTCTTGTTCCCATTCATTAAAACATATATTTTGCAATTCAGGTTGTTCGAATTTTGATTATGAGGTATCAAATCCGCTAGTAGCTGCCTCCGACAACGTCAAAAAACGCGGCTCCAGCCTTATAAAGACTGGAGTCGCGCTAAGTTTTTAATTATTTCGCAGCGAGAAACGCGTCGATCTGCTTTTGCAGTTCGTTCTGAATTTTTTTCGCCAGCGGCGCTGCTTCCGCTTTGAATTTCGCCCAATACTCATTTGGTTCCACAACGCCGTTGAACATTGCGGTATAGTACTTGGCTTCAATGCTGGTGTACTGGGATATCTCGTTCACGACTGCCGTATTGTTGAAAGTGAAGCCAGCAAGCTTATCGAGCGTGAAGTTGTTAACGTCCGCTCCCCACTGATTCAACTGCTTGGTCACATCATCTTGTCCGGCATCTTGACGATCGGTCGCCGGATTCCAAATCCAGGCGAACGGGAACCACGTATACCCGTCATTCAAAAACTTGTACTGGTCGTCGCCGACCGCTTCCCAGTTCTTGCCTTCCACACCGTATGCGAGCAGGTCATAGTTTTCCTTCTGGTTCGCCCAGTCCAGGAACTGAATGGCACGCTCTTTGTTTTTACTCACGGCTGGTACGCTGATGAAATTGTATTGCAGTGCATTGGTCAGCACAGCGCCTTTATCCAGATTCATTAGCGTTACGGCTTCGAATTCTGCGTTAGGATCTACGCTCTTGAGCGCTTGCTGCACATCATTTTTCACGCCGAAATCATTGTTCGGAATAATGGCGGCTTTCCCTTGCTTCGCCAGCTCGCCCGTATCCTTAATTGCGAGCACATCCGGGTGGATGATTTTATCCTGATACAGCTTGCGGGAATTCTCGATCCACGACCATACCATCGGCTCCATCTCGTCGAATAAGTTGTACACTTTACCGTCGTTGTTCTTCGTGTACAGGACGAGCGATTCCGACAACGCCGGGCTAGGCGTAATGTTCGCCGTATTGTCCTTCCAATAATGGCGGAAGGAGGCTTCCGACAATCCCTTTGTTACATCCTGACCGGCTGGGATCATTGGTGTCATATTTGGCACCTTTTCCTTCACCGCATAGGCAAACTTCATCAGGTCATCATAGGTTTGGATCGGCGCGATGCCAAGCTGCTCGCGGATATCCTTCCTGACGTAGTAGACACGGCCTTGCACGAACGTAATACCATTCGGAATGCCCATAATTTTACCGTCAAATTTATTGGCGTCCCACATGGCTTGCGGACGGTTTTTCAATATATTCGGTCCGTATTGCTGAAGCAGATCGTCAAGCGGCGCATAGCTGCCTGCAGCGATTTGCTGGGTAATGTGAAGCCATGGCGCATCAAAAATCAGGTCGATATTCTCGCCGGAGGACAGCGTCACTTGCGTTTTTTGTGCCAGATCGGCCCAAGGTACAAATACGACGTCCAGCTTCACGTTCAAAGTGCCGGCCATCCGTTTTTCCGCTTCCGCTACAACCGCATCAAAATCTCTCGGGCGGTCGCCGGGAATCATAATTTTCAGCGTTACAGGGTCCAGCTTTGTGCTTGCTTCCGGAGCAGCTGCACCATCGGGGCTAGCAGACGGAGCATTGTTTTCTGTCTTGCCGGAGCAAGCGGCGAGCAAACCTACGAGCATAATAATGGAGAGAATAGCGGCAATTCCTTTTTTCGTTCTCATTGTCACATGACCTCCTGTATCTATTGTTATATTTAACCGAGAAACTCGGATAAATCAAGCCTATATCAGCCCTTAACAGCGCCGATCGTAATACCTTTGACGAAATATTTTTGCAGGAACGGATAGAGCAGGACGATAGGACCAATAGTTAAGCATACCGTTGCCAGCTGAATCGAGTTGGATGGTGCCGATACCTGGTAGCTTGCGCCCCCGCCGACATAGGCGGCTACGTTGAGATTCGAGATTAACTGACGAATCATCAGCTGCAGCGGATGCAGATTATGGTCATCGATGAAGAGCAGCGACAAATACCAGTCATTCCAATACAGGATGGCGTAAAAGAGCGATACGGTCGCGATAACCGGCGTCGAGATCGGAAGTATGATTTTGAAAAATAGCTTGATGTCTCCTGCTCCGTCAATCGTCGCCGCCTCGTTGATCTCGTAAGGCAGTGATTTATAGAAGGCGACCAGAATGAACGCATAGAACGGGTTCATGAGGTATGGCAGAATGAGCGCCCAGATACTATCTTTCAGATGCAGCCAGTTGGCGATCATAATATAGAAACCGACTAATCCGCCGCCAAGCACCATCGCGAGATAAGTCAGAAACGCAAGCACGTTGCGGTATTTCACTCTCGGATGTGCAATGACGTAGGCAAACATCGCAGTAATGGCGACCGCCAGCAGCGTGCCTACAATGGCAACGATCAGCGAGTTTTTATAGCTCGTTAGCAGCTGGCTGCCTTGCAGCAAATAAATGTAGGCGTCCAGGCTCCATTCGCTAGGGAGCAGCTGATAGCCGTTCTTCAAGAAGCTGGCCTCTGAGGCGAAGGAATCAGCTAGTACGATCCAGAACGGGATGACGCAGACGGCGCTAAACACCACGATGATGAGGTACGTGAAAGTAAGGAATGCTTTTTCCCCAAACGATTGGTCATTCTTAATTTTGTTCCGCTTCATCTTCGGCTTCGGCTTGTCTTTGGTTACAGGCATGGATGGGTTCGTCATAAGCTAAGCTACCTCCTAGAACAGTCTCGATTCGGGATCGATTTTTTTGGCGATTTTATTGAAGATGAGGATGGCTGCAATGCCCATAATCGACTGATACAGGACGACCGCTGATGACATTCCGAAGTTGCCCAGCTGACGCAGTGCCCGGAACGAATACGTATCGATAACGTCCGTCGTCGGGAATAGAATCGAGTTGTCGCCGATGATGCCGTAGATCATCCCGAAGTCTCCGAAGAAGATCCGGCCGACGCCCAGCAATAGAAGCACGACGATGACCGATCGAATCGACGGAATCGTAATATGAAGGATTTGCTGCAGCCGCGTCGCACCGTCGATTCTCGCCGATTCGTAGTACTCATTTGAGATGCCGACGATTGCAGCCATAAAGATTACGGAATAATAGCCGGAAAACTTCCACACATAGACTAGCGTCAGTATAATCGGCCATAGCTTGGCGTTCTGATACCAGTTAACTTCCGAAATGCCCAGTTGCCCGAGCCATTGGTTCAATAAACCGTCCGTGCTCATAAACGCCATAATCATCAGACTGACGACCAGCCAGGAGATGAAATAAGGGAGAAAAATAAGCGACTGGCTTATTTTCTTCAGCAGCGTCGAGGTTGCTTCGTTAATTAATATCGCGAGCAACAGCGCAATTCCGATGCCGAATATAAGAAACAACGCGTTTAGATATACCGTGTTAAACGTTACTCGCAGCCAATCCTGGCTCCCGAAAAAAAACTTGAAGTTGTCCAGCCCCACCCACTCGCTCCCCCATATTCCTTTAACAGGCTGAAAGCGTTCGAACGCAATCAAATGCCCGAACATGGGAATGTAGGAGAATAGGGCCAAAAATACGATTCCTGGAATGGCCAGCGTGTAGAGCTGGCGATTTTTCATGATCTCTTTGATGAATCCCATGAGCGCATCGCTCCTTCCCAGATTTCCGTTGACGTTGGCTCCAACTGCCTCTAACGATAAGGAATCGGAGCGGCTGTGAATAGTTCTAATCCTGCTACATTGGGCGATTGCGCGCTTCTGGGACTCGGAATGGTAGCAGATATGAAACTTATGCGCGGATTTGGAACTCGGATTGGCGGTCAGTATGCAGCTGCTAGTGCGTTATGCCAGTTGAACGCAGCAAAAAAAGCGCTGCAAATGCGGCGCTTTGATTTGAATGCGATACAGCATCAGTAACTCTGTATGTTCCGAACAGCCGGGGTCGCTGCGCGTTTTGGTTCATGCTGCCATGCTTGATTCCATTCCCCCCATCGCTAACACGATAAATATAATGGACCGAATCTGCTCAAAGTCATCCTGAACTCAAAACGCTCCGCTCACCCTATCCCGCACGCACACCATTACATCTTACAAGAAAAGTAAATAAATTAATGAAGCTCTATGCAATGCTGAGCAATGCTTATCGAGGCAAGTATTAAAGCGAATACTTGCAAAACAAACACCCAAAAGCAGTCATGCACTCTGATACCTCAACTAATTATCAAAACTGCTCAATGTGAACGGACAACGAACCTGGTTCGCTATATAGTTACCCCTGAAAAAATCAAGGCATTTATCAGGGGTAACTATATAGCGAAGAGTGGTTCGTAAATTTCACTTTAAATATGCCGAATCAAGCAGCCTGCAGCCATTAGCGAAGAGATTTTCGCAAATGGCGAAGCTGCGTTCTCCAAAAACGAAATTTGGTTCGCTGCAGCACTAGTGCTAACATTCAGTTGTCGTAATAGCGAACTTTGTTTCGCTGTTTAGCGAAGCAGGTTTGTTGTGGGGCATATCCTTCCTATCAAAATGCAAAAGTGCAGGCTGATTCCCATATTATAGGTGATATTTCGCATCAAAATGTAAATGTGCAGTTTGATCGGGCTAAACAGCTTCAAATGGGCGAAATTGAGCGATTTCAAATGTACTTTTGCATTTTGATGGCTGTTTCGGGCTGTTTATAGCTGATCAAAATGTATTTTTGCATTTTGTTCATCTTGTCTCCAAAAGTGAAACTGCGCATTTGCAAAAACAGAAAACCTGTTTAGCTACTTGCCGGTCAAAATCTGATAACGCGATTAAAGGCCAGTCGAGCTATCCATCCCCCATTCCTTATAGAACTGACGGAGCTCGGCTGCGGTTTGGCTGGCGAATGGCTTGACCTTAGCTTCCGTAAAAAAAACCAGCTCAATCCCCGGCTCATTATGCTGATCTGCAAACCATTGCAGCTTGTCGTCCCGGTATTGCTCCACCTCCGTCTGTGTGACGAGCGGCTCGATGCCATAGCCGGAAGCTTGCCGCAATCGCTCAAGGGCACTTGCTCCCCAAGTTTCATTCCGCAGCAGAATAAACTCCAGTTGGCTCACTTCTTTATAGTAAACGCGTTTCGCTTCGTCGCGCTCTCCCTGATATTCTATAGCGAATGGGCTGTACAACGTCTGCGTCCACTTTATGTCAGTGTAGATGTGAGCGAAATAGCCCCGCACGAAATCCCTCCACTCCGCATCAGTATTTTGCACCCAATAGTGCAAGCATCTATCCTTAAGCCGCTCGATAGTGGAGAATTTGCCGGACTCGAACAAATGAGTAAACTTTTTATCTTCTCGGGTAGACGCTTCCCTTCTATGTATAGCGTCTGGAGCTATGCTTCCTAGTAAAAAATGAGGGGAAGGCTCCGCTGTGCATACTTCTTCCGCCACCGCAAAATGCACCATAGGCCAAGGCATCTATAAATTCCTCCTTAAAATCCTTCTATTAAACAATTGGCGAGTCCCATACTGTGGTAGAGCATCTCATCCCTATCATGACGCGAATAAAGGCTATATTTGTTGCACAAGCCGTCTGCCAGCATCCTCCTATGTTATAATTATCCAAATAACAATACTTATTGGAAAGAGGTGAATACCCAATTATGCATCAACAACAGTATGGAAATCTGGACGGCCCTCTGATGCTCTTTATCCATGGCGGCGGCGTCAGCGGCTGGATGTGGGACGAACAAATCCGGCATTTTTCGCCTCATTATCATTGCGTCGTACCCGATCTGCCAGAACACGGACAAAGTCTAGGTGATGCCCCATTCTCCATCAGAGCCAGCGCCGAGTATTTGCTGCAGCGGATCGAAGCGATCGGAGCAGGAAAAACAGTCATTATAATTGGGTTTTCTCTGGGCGCTCAAATTGCGGTACAGATGGTCAGCATGCGCCCAGACCTCATCGATTACGCCATTATCAACAGTGCGCTCGTAATCCCCATGCCTTCGATGAAACGGTGGATTCCTCTGTCCGTTCGTCTAACCTTTCCGCTTATCCGCAACAGGAGTTTCTCCAAGCTCCAAGCGAAACAACTTTACTTGAGCAGCAATCATTTGAACAACTATTATGAGGAAAGCTGCCGGATGAAGCCGGATTCCCTCGTACGCATATTGGAAGAAAATATGTCATTCGAACTGCCTGCCGGCTTCCATAAAGCACAAAGCAAGCTGCTAGTAACCGTCGGAGAAAAAGAAAAATCCGTCATGCAAAAATCGGTAGCTCTTCTTGTTAGAGGCAATACCGGCTGCATCGGCGTGGTCATACCGGACATCGGCCACGGCGTTTCCTTGGCGAAGCCCGCATATTTCAATCAAATGATCGAGCGTTGGTTAGATAACGGACAGGTTCCACACGATAGCCAGCTGATTACGTAAAAAAGCGCAAGATGCCGAGGATGGCATCTTGCGCTTTTTTATGGAAAGTCCTGAGGCTGTACTAGAGAATCTATATCAAGGCGTTTGAGGTCTGCTGAGCACCATACGGAAGTAAGTCAATGCGCAGACGATTGCCAGTATGACAACAATTGTCAAACCCCAGTAGATATTGCTATAGGCATGTGCAAGCGTAAGGTTCTTCTGCCAGACGAGGGCAGTCGCCGATACCGCTACACCAAACGCGCCGCTGAAAAATTGAAGCAGTTGGAACAAGCCAAGCCCCGAGCCGATCTGCTCAGGCTTCAATATTCGGGACATCTCATTAGACACGCTGCTCGTAAGAACGGTGAAGCTCGTGCTTAACAGCATGTAGATAAACAATATCGCGAAATAGGATACCCCTTCGAATAAGGCAAACAGGATGACCGCAGCCAGCAGCAGCAGCGGAGCATAACGGATAATCGAGCCGTTCCCGTACGTATCGATATAACGGCCTACTTTACGGGAGACGAACATAGCGAGAATCGAGCCCGGAAAAATAACAAGACCGGCCTGAATTGCACTTAAGCCGTATTGCTTAACCAAAATTTGCGGCATCAGGAACAGCGTTGCAAAGCTGCATAGATACGCGGCAATCCCGACGCTGCCTAATATTAAATACGAGCGGTTCCGGAATAAGGACGGAAGCACGAAAGGATTTTTGGCCGAACGTATGCGTATGATAAACAAAATAAGCGATACGAGGCCGATAATAAGCGCCAGCCAGGATTGGTTCGTTAGAAACAGAAGCAGTCCGGTTGTACCTATGCTTATGAATAAAGCGCCCAGCGCGTCGAATGAGCCCTTTTGCGGCTTCTCCTTAGGGATAAGCGATACAAATAAAGGTACGAGCAGCAGCGTTACCGCCGTTACGATGAACAAGACATGCCAGCCCAAATATTCGACGATCGCTCCGCCTACAACCGGTCCCAAACCTAGCCCAAGGGATACCGAGGACATAATAAGCGCCATCGCTTTGCCCCGGCGTTCAAGCGGAACGTACCTTGAAATGAGTACGAGTGAAAGCGATGGAATCGCGCCTGCCCCTGAGGCTTGCAAAATGCGGACGATGATCAGCATAATAAAACTGTTGCTGAAAATACCGGCAATCGCAGCTAAGCTAAGCGATAAGATCCCGATAATGAACAGCCTGCGAATCGGCACGAAGTCGGCCAATCGACTGTACGTAATGGATGAGATCGCGAATACGATAGAGTACCCGGTCACGATCCAAGAAGTGGAGGAAGCGGATAATTGAAATAATTCCGCAACGTCCGGCAAAGCCAAATTAAACATCATCGTATTCATGATGACAAGAACAATCGTTAATCCTAACAAGCCAATGACCGTGCCTTCTTTCATAGCTGCTTGCTCTGCCGGCTTATTAGCCTGACTCAAAGTCTCGGCTGTCATGGGTTCTCCACCTCCAAAGTTCTAAAGTTCGATCATAATCGAACAATAGAATCATAGCATGCGTTATGTTATAATGCAATCATCCGTTTGAACTTTTTCAAAGGAGGCTTTAGCTTGAAAATATTACATCATCCCGACCGGGCAGATATCCATTTGTCCTCCGTATTATATGCATTAAGCGATCCCGTACGACTGTTCATTCTATCCGAGTTGCGCAAGCATCAAGAAAGAAGCTGCGGTGATTTTGACGTACCCGTTGCCAAATCAACGCTTTCCCATCATACCCGAACACTAAGAGAGTCTGGGGTCGTTAACGTGCGCAGTCTTGGCACCCAGCGTCTCATATCTATTAGAACCGATGATTTAGAAATCCGGTTTCCCGGCCTGCTCACATCGATTCTGGACGCTTATGAGAACTCGGATGAGAAGCAGCAAATGCTGCTGGGACTCGAACAGTAACAGCGGCGGCACTGAAATTAAAAAGCATGCGATTGAGCCTTCCCTAATCGCATGCTTTTTCTTATGTTCTCAATGTTGTTAACTTCTTATTCGGTGCTTGAGCGCTCTGCATCGTCATGCTGCTGCTGAAGCGGAATGCCTTCATTCGGCTCTCCGTCGATTAATTCAGAAACCGTAACGATTTTGAAACCTCTCTTTTTCAGCTCGGGCAAAATCGTACGCAGCGCTGCTACGGTCTGGGTCGAGCTTGGCGTAAAGTCATGCAGCAATACGATATCTCCATTCCTTGCATTGCCCAGCACCTTCCGGACGATGCTGTTGACCCCCGGCTTTCTCCAGTCATTCGTATCCTGATGCCAAGACCATAGTATAGTCTTATACCCTAATTTCTTCGCTACTTGAATCGTATTATCGTTATAGAATCCACCGGGGGGCCGGAACAGGATCGGTTTTTTTCCCGTTAACTCAACGAGCAGCTCCTCGGTTTTAACAATTTCGTCTTCGATCGTAACCAATGTCGTATTGCCTTTGAAATAAATATGGTTGAAGGTATGATTCGCAATTTCATGCCCTTCCTCCGCTTCCCTGCGGATCAGATCAGGATATTTGCGGACCCGGTTGCCTAGCACGAAAAAGGTCGCTTTCGCATCGTATTCCTTCAATAAATCCAATATCGGCTCGGTCGTTTCCGGATTGGGGCCGTCATCAAAGGTTAGTGCGATTTTCTTCTCATTCAGAGGCACTTCCCAGATGACCTCTCCTCTTTTTTCGTAAAAATAGCGATCCTTTTTTTCTACAGGAGCTTGAAAGCCGCATAAAAGAACAAGGCTCAACGAAGCCAATAGCCATTTCATTTTATAGTCCCACCTATCCCTAACATTGTCACTATAAAATGCCCCAGCATCTTAACCGTTATGCGAATCCAATCTTGCCCATGCCCGAATCGGAAAAGCGCTCATGCCTCGAATTTTCATTGGCGCAGCCGTGAAATAGAAGCCTTCGAGGGGCAGTTGCTCCAGATTGTTTAAGTTTTCGACGATCGGAATTGCTGCTGCAAGCAAGATTGAATGAACAGGACGAACCGGATCAGACGTGTCATCAATATTATGGCTGTCGATACCAACAAGAAGCGCACCCTCTTCCTTTAAATAAGCGGCCGCATCCTCTGTCAGATAAGGATGATCTTCAAAATAGCCAGACTGTCCCCAAGCTTGCCCCCGGCCAGTCTCGATTAATACGGCACGATCGCGAATCGAATGTCCTTCTAAGTATTGACGAGTGACGGCTCGCTCTTTAAATCCTTCGAGTCGAATGACAACCCCCTCAAGATCTGCAATAGCAGCAATCGGCAATTCAGCTACATCGTCCGTGCCTTCATAACGATGGGCGGGACTGTCAATGGACGTCCCCGAATTGGCAACCATCTCGATACGGCCAATGTTAAATGCGACACCAGGCGCATATTTTCCCATCGCGTCTTCAAAGCTTAAAAAATCGGATACCTGCGGTGCCGGCATTCCCGGATACGTAACATGGCCATGCTCAATGGTATGGCTAAGATCTACAATCTGTTTTCCCATTTTGCTCCCCCACATTCTTCGTTAATTATTAATTGTTTCTATTGTAGTGATACGTGTCTTTATTCATCAATACGGTTTTGTCTATCGTTCTTATAGATGTTTTGAATGATAGCGGAGCGATTCCCTA
Organism: Paenibacillus radicis (ex Gao et al. 2016); assembly: GCF_014641555.1. Taxonomy (GTDB): domain Bacteria; phylum Bacillota; class Bacilli; order Paenibacillales; family Paenibacillaceae; genus Pristimantibacillus; species Pristimantibacillus radicis. The sequence continues at coordinate 210,505 of NZ_BMHY01000002.1, read as the reverse complement.
AATGTATTTTTTTGGACACATTGGACAATTTAATGAAACGGGTTTTATTTCGAAGCGGAATCGGGTGGGACAACGATGGTGAAGAAGGCCGACACAAAGGTTACCGGCAATTCCTTATATAGCGAGCTAAAACGAAATATTGATGAAGTCAACGAAGGCATCGGACACAGTCCCGACCTGATTACCCGCTACTTGCAAGTAAAATTAGCCAATGATCTGCCTCTGCAGGGCGCCATTCTTTATATGGACGGACTGTCGAATTCCACCTCCATGCTGCAATCGATATTTGCCGGCAGCGATGATAACAACCATTGTAAAACCCCGGCTGAGCTGCTGAACTATTGCAAGGATTCCGTCATTACGGAAGGCTCCGTACAGGATATCCATACCTTTGATGATATGTACGATTTGCTCCTTACCGGAAACACTATCTTGCTATTAGAGGGCTGCTCCCAAGCTCTTGGCGTCTCTACGCGGGATCTAAAAGCCCGTTCCGTCGAAGAACCCAATGTCCAATCGGTCGTACGCGGGCCGAGGGAAGGCTTTACCGAAGTAATTAGCTGGAATACAGCCATGATCCGGAGAAAAATCAACAGCAGGCATCTTTGGGTAGAGTCGCTCCAAATCGGGCGCATCACGAAAACCAAAGTAGCCATCCTTTATATTGACAATATTGTTGCGGACAACGTGCTCCAGCAGGTCCGCGAGCGGCTGCAAACCATCGATATCGACGGCATTCTGGAGAGCAATTACTTGGAGGAGCATATTCAGGACAAGAAATACTCCCCATTTCCGACGATCTTTAACTCAGAGAGACCGGATGTTATCGCAGCCGGACTGCTTGAGGGCCGGGTAGCCATTATGGTGGACGGAACTCCCTTTGTGCTGCTTGTGCCTGCCTTGTTCACGCAGTTTTTTCAATCCAGCGAGGACTATTATGAAAGATCGGATTTCAGCACGCTGATCCGCTTGCTTCGTTTCGTTTCTTTTTTCCTCGCTACGATCACGCCTTCTTTCTATATCGCGATTACGACATTCCATCAAGAAATGCTGCCGACTACGCTGCTCTATAATTTAGCCAGTCAGCGGGAAGGCGTGCCTTTCCCGGCTTTTATTGAGGCGCTGATTATGGAAGTTACTTTCGAAATCTTGCGAGAGGCCAGCGTCCGGATGCCGAAGACGATTGGGCAATCGATTTCGATTGTAGGCACTCTTGTCGTGGGACAAGCGGCGGTAGAAGCCGGACTTGTCAGCGCCGCAATGGTTATCGTCGTCTCGATTACCGCCATTTCAAATTTCGTATTGCCAGCCTTCAACTTAGGTATAGCCGCTCGTATCATCCGGTTTATATTGATGATGCTAGCTGCTTCCTTCGGCTTATACGGCGTATTTATCGGAGTGATCGCAATCGTGTTTCATCTATGCAGCCTCAGCTCCTTCGGGGTTTCCTATATGGCACCGCTAGCTCCCTTCAAACTAACCGATCAGAAGGATACGTTCTTTCGCTTCCCGATCCCAAGACTGATTACGAGACCAAAGAGCCTGAATCCTAAAGAGCTTATAAGGCAAAAAAAATCATGAGCCGCATCCGCAGCATAACCCGCTTCCTGCTTGTCACCCTTGCTGTCGCCTGCTGCACCGGATTATTATCCTCTTGCTGGAGCCGTCATGAGCTGAATGATATTAGCATCGTCGTTGGTCTGGGGATTGATAAAAAGGGAGAGAAATACAAAGTAAGCGCCCAAATCGTCAATCCCAGCCAAGTAAGCAACCGGCAAGGCAGCGGTAAAAACTTTAGTCCGGTCGTTACCTATGACGCCATAGGTGCTACCGTTCCGGAGGCGCTGAGCCGAATGACCGTTAAGGCTGCTCGTCAGCTCTATTTCTCCCATTTGCGTATTTTAATTGTTGGAGAGGAGGTTGCGAGAGCAGGCATTAGCAAGCCGCTCGACTTTATCGCCCGAAACCGGGAAATGCGAACTGACTTTTATCTTGTCGTAGCGAGAAATACAACGGCGGATAAGATTTTGGAAACCTACAGCCCGATGGACCCCATCCCTTCCAACAATCTGTTCACGAAGCTGGAAACGTCCGACAAGATGTGGGCAGCCACTGGCAAAATCACGCTCGATCAGCTTATTCAAGACTTGTCCAAACAAGGCAAAGCGCCTTCACTGACGGCTCTTGAAATTATAGGAAAACCGTCCAAGGGCGACAATTATGCGGATGCGAATTATATCGACCCTACCGTTACATTAAAGTACTCTGGCATGGCCGCTTTCAACTTAGATAAAATGACCGGCTGGCTTAACGAGAACGATACGAAAGTGCTCAATTACCTCCATAACAACATTTCACAAACGACTGCCGTAATGACGTGTCCGGATTCGGAGGACTTGATTACGCTTCAGATCGTGAACTCGCATGCTAATATTCACGTTCAGTATAAGAATGGCAAGCCGGTTTTTGATGTGTTGTTGAAAACGGAGCAGGACATCAGGGATGTCGGCTGCGATTTTGACATCTCCAAGCCGGCTAACGTGCAAAAGCTGGAGAAGAAAGCCCAGAAGGAGTTCGAAAAGCTGTTAGAACGATCGATCCGTAAAGCACAGAAGGAGCTTAAGGTGGATATATACGGGTTCGGCGATGTGCTGCATCGCACCTCCCCCAAGAAGTGGCGCATGATCAAGAATTGGAACAAAACGTTTGAAAATGTAGAAATCCATGTGCGGTCTTTAGTTACGATTCGGAGAATCGGTACAACGGTTCATTCCTTGGAGAAAGAGACCCGGTAAGGAGACGAGCGATATTGTGGCTGCTGGTAGGCATAATCAGCGTATGGCTTTGGTCAGGGTTTAAGGATATACCTGAACTCATCAGAAAGCAGCAACGAGGAGCGTTGCTGCTGCACCTTCTGTTAATGGCCGTTTTTACAGCGGGAAGTCTTGCTTATATGTATATGAATAATCCGCCAAATCCGTTGAAATGGATCGAATCGGCAATCTCACCTTATTCCAAAGCCATTTACAGCCTACTCTCCTGAAAGGGGGTCAAGCAATGACGACAAATCCTATGATTAACGTCCGCACATTTACGATACTCGTTATTTTTTTCATGATTGGCACCTCAATCCTCATTACCCCCGCAGGACTTGCTAATGAAGCAAAACAAGATGCTTGGATCGCAGCCATTGCAGGCGTCATTATTGACTGCATGCTGGCGCTCCTCTACGTTATGCTCGGAGAGCGTTTTGGACATAAAACGCTGATTGAGCTATGTCTTGCCGCTTTCGGCAAATGGGCGGGCGCCTTGCTAGCCTTGTGCTATATCGTTTTTTTCTTTATACTTGCCTCGCTAATGATTGGGGATCTTGGTTTTTTCTTGACGACGCAAATTATGCCGGAGACCCCGATTGAGATTTTACAAATTTTATTCGTTGCCGTCGTCGTTGCCGTCATACGGGCCGGCTTGGTCGTTTACTCGCGAGCGGCCGAAATTTTTTTTCCGCTGCTGGTTTTCATGTTCAGCTTACTTATTATGTCGATGCTGCATATTATCGATTTTCGGAATTTCCAGCCTGCATTGGAGTTCGGATTAAAGCCGGTACTGAAGGGCGGCTTTTCCTTTTACGGATTGCAGGAAATTATCGTCCTATTGATGCTGTACCCCTATGTTAAGCGCTCGGGCAGCCGTAAAAACGCATTTGTCGGCGGCGTAATGGTTGGCGGTATCTTCCTCATTATTACTACGGCTTGCTGCATCGGCGTCATGAGTTCCTTGGTGACATCCAACCAGTTGTATCCAGCCTATGTGCTTGCCAAAAAAATAAGCATCGGGCATTTTCTAGAGCGGATTGAAGGTGTCATGATGTTTATATGGATCATTTCGATTGTGATCAAAGTGATTATTACCTTTGATGCCGCCGTTCTCGGCTTGGCTCAGGTATGCAAATTAAAGGAATCGAAACCACTCGTAATCCCTGTCGGCTTCGGCATGATTGTAATGGCCTTGCTATGCTACCCGAATACGATCTTCATACAAGACTTTTTATCCAAAAACTGGTCCCCTTTTTCGACCATCTTTATGATATTTGTACCGTTGCTGCTTCTGCTCACGCTGTCGGTAAGGAAAGGGATGGGCGGTAAAATGTGATGGCAACGTTCCCCGAATCGCTGCCTCTGGTATGCTGTTTGTTGAAATGTCCATTTCAAACCTCCCCTTTCCTAATCTCCAACAGTTTATAACATTACAAAAAAACTGGAAAACAGCAAAAAAGGACAGCTTGAACCCTCCGGCTCAACTGTCCTCTATTATTATTGAAATACGTTATTCAGCGTTAAACTAACTCCGCCAATGCCTCTAGCAAGATGTGATTTTCTTTCTCCGTACCTACCGAAATTCGCACATGCTGATGCAATCCCCAGCCTTTGGCTGACCGAATAATAATCCCTCGTTGAAGCAGTTGATTGTAGATGCGGTCCGCTTCTTCACCAAGCTCTACCAGCACGTAATTTGCCATGCTCTCCGTAAAAGGAATTGCCAGCTTCCGTAATCCGCTATACAGCTGCTCCCGGCCTGCCTCATTCATTGCACGCGAAGCTTCGATATGTTCATAGTCGGTCAAAGCGGCTTGCGCTCCCGCCTGCGCAAGAGCGTTAACGTTAAAAGGCTCCTTCACTTTCAACAGCGTGCGGATGACACTTTCCGGCGCGATACCGAAGCCGACGCGTATTCCGGCCAAACCGTATATTTTCGAAAAGGTATTCAGCGCCAGCAGCGGGTAGCCCTCGCGGATAAGTTCCACACCATCCGAATAGTCGGAAGCTGTAGCGTAATGCCGGTAAGCGGTATCGATCACGACGAGCACTCGTGCCGGTAGGCGCTCCAGAAGACGGCGGAGATCCGCTTCCGGTAAATACGTGCCAGTCGGATTATTCGGCGAGCACAAGTAGATTAATTTCGTCTTACTCGTCACTGCCGCAAGCAAGTTATCGGCGTTATAGCTGTATTTTTCGTCAAAAGGAACTTTTACGACAGCGCCGTTCATAAGATGAGCGCCAAATGCGTATTCACTAAACGTCGGTTCGGGCACAATTATTTCATCGCCTTCCTCCAAATACGCTTACGAGATGAGCAGAATAAGCTCGTCGCCTCCGTTGGTGACGATGAAATGGTTGTCCGAAAGGTCATATTGACGGACTAATTCGCTAATCAGACCAGAAGACCGCTCATCCGGGTAGCGATGCAGTTCTGTTAATGCTTCTTGCATGGCTTGCACGGCTTTGGGCGAAGGACCTAACGAATTCTCATTGGAAGCGAGCTTAACGACCCGCTCCACCCCATATTCCCGCTGTACTTCCCATATGGGCTTGCCGGCTGTATAGGGCTTCAACTGGCCCAACGCCCGCCGCGGTGTCACTTGCTCTTTGTCCGTATCGGAATTGCTGTTCATTCTAACGCCTCTCCCTTATATGGCGAATTTTTATTATTGCGTTCCATCATCCATCTTAAAATCCCCATGCTTTGCATCCAGCTTGCCGTTTTCAATCTCGTTATAGACGGACAGCTTGTAGTCTACCGCTTCGAACGCATCATCCAGCTCTTGCTGACGCCGCTTCAGCTCCTGCTTATGGTTTTCCAGAAGCAGCCTCCGCTCCGGAATCGTCTGCGGACCTGCTATGGCGAGATCGACGATTTTTTTCAAAGCGGCGACGGGCATGCCAGTTGCCCGGAAGCAGGTCATCAGCTTAATCCAATGGAGATCCTGCTGCTCAAATAGACGGTTGCCGTGCTCATCGCGCTTAATAAACGGCAGCAGACCTTCTTTTTCATAATAACGAATCGTATGGGCAGGACAACCCAGCCGCTCCGAAGCTTCTTTAATGGAAAAGCTCATCGGTTTCACCGCCAGTTCTGTAGTTGTTTAGGAAATAAATCCGCATATTTTTTAAACTAGTATACACCTTAAACCGAGCATTAACGCAAGCATTTCGTACAGAAAAAAGCCTATCTATTCCCAGCTTGCTTTCAAGTACGCTTTAAGGCTTATGCTGTTCATGCAGCGCTGATTGGCTATATGGTTTGTCGCCGCTGAAGATAATCCACCCAATAGGAGGCCATGACAAATGAGAATCATAGATCAGCATTATATAGACGGACGTTTTGTGAAAGCCCAAGGCACTGAGGTTCAGTCTTTAATCAACCCTTCAACGAAGGAGATTATCGGCCAAGTAGTGCTAGGCAATGAGGCGGACACCCAACTGGCTGTAGCAGCGGCAAAAACAGCGCTCAAAGCCTTCTCCAAAACATCGGTGGAAGAGAGAAGCGATATGCTGCAGCGGCTCCATGACGCCGTGATGGACAAAGCGGAAGTTCTCGCCGCTGCATCTGTTGAAGAATACGGCTCTCCGGCTGCGGCTTCTTACGGACGTGCAGCATTCGCTGCTCAAACCTTCCTACATGCCAAAGAAGCGCTGGAGGATTTCGAGTTCGAGAGAACAGCGGGCAGCACCCGAATCGTTATGGAGCCGCTGGGCGTCATTGGCGCGATCACTCCGTGGAATGCCAACTATACGCATATTTGCGGTAAAATAGCGCCGGCACTGGCCGCAGGCTGCACCATCGTCGTCAAACCAAGCGAGATCAGCGCGTTACAGACGCAGCTGTTAATGGAGTGCATCAATGCAGCTGGCATTCCTGCAGGTGTCATTAACATCGTGAATGGGACAGGCAGCGTCGTTGGCGCTGAATTGACTCGTCATCAGGATGTTGCCAAAATATCGTTCACCGGCTCTACAGCTGTCGGCCGGTTAATTAGTAAAAATGCTGCTGATACGATCAAAAGGCTGACGCTGGAGCTAGGCGGCAAATCGCCGAACCTCATCCTCGATGACGCTGATTTGCAGACGGCAATTCCGATGGCTATGGGCATTGCTTTCAGCAATACCGGTCAAGCCTGCCATGCCGGTTCGAGACTGCTCATTCCGGAGCATCTTATGGAGGAAGCGAAAAAACTGATTCAAAAAGCCGTAGTCTCCATGAAGTTAGGTTATCCTGCTGAAAAAGATACCGTCTTGGGGCCGCTTGTGAATCAGAAGCAATTCGATACTGTGCAGCGTTACATTCAATCCGGACTGGATGAAGGCGCGGAGCTCGTTGCCGGAGGCTTGGGACATCCCGAAGGACTGGAGGGCGGCTATTTCGTTAAACCGACGGTTTTCGCTAACGTTACGAATCAGATGACAATCGCTCGCGAGGAGATATTCGGGCCTGTACTCTCCGTCATTTCCTATACAAGCCAAGAAGAGGCGATTGCGATTGCCAATGATACGATATTTGGATTGGCGGCTTATGTCAGCTCTTCGAGCTTAGAACGAGCACGAGAGGTTGCTTCCCGATTGGAAGCCGGCCGCGTGCTCATCAACAAAGGTATTCATGACGACCCGTATGCACCATTCGGCGGGTTCAAGCAATCCGGGATCGGAAGAGATTCCGGTGTTTATGGACTGCTGGAGCATGTCGAGGCGAAAGCGATTCTTGGTTATGATGAAGTGTGAGTGAGGGGCAACTTATGGACTGGGGTTGAGCGGCTTCCTGATTAATTTTCCGTTCAAATATAAATAGTCATCCATTACTTCCTCGTTTTGAATATTGGACAATCGGATGAGAGGCGGCTGCTGATCCCTTATTAAAGCGGCGTAGTCGCCTTGATTGCGTCTGATCGGATCGACGACAGAGGAGCTGAGCTCAATAACTCCATTATTCACTCTCAGAATGGATAGATCCGGCCAAGATAAATGCAGACCTTGAAACTCGATGAAGAATTCATCCTCTCCATCTCCATCCAGGTCGATAAAGTCGGGCTTGCCCCAACTCTCGAAGCTTGTTAGCCGATTATGTTCATGATCGTAAATCAGGTATAGTGCTCGACCGGGTCCGTTGGCGAACAGCTCCAATCCTCCGATCAACTCATAGCGAGTTTGACCAGGGAGCATTCGCTGGAAGAGACGGGTTTGATCTGCCTCTTCATTGTCCACTGCTAGAGAAGAGGATACGTCTCGAATCCAATAAGAGGTTTTATTGACGAGCAGCACACCGGAATAAGAACGGGGCAGCATCTCATTTTCCCGGTTCTCCTCATAGATACTCAATACAGCGTCATGCTTGTTGATTTTCCCGAAAGGAATCGACCGCATGAGCGTCCATTCTTCATCCGGCCCTCCCTGTTGCAGCTCTTCCAGCTGCAAGGCAGCGAATGACAAGCTAAATTCGTCGGGCAACGGGGACAATATATCAGCAGCATCGAGCGCCTGTTCCTCTTCAGCGGCATCGCCGGATGCTGCTTCATTTTGCACAGTCACAGACGAGTTCTGCTGCTGCCCGTTAATCGGCTGCTCTGGTATAGGCTCCGGCTCCGTGGTGCCACAGCCTGACATTAGCATTGCAATCGCAGCCATCTTCATCCAAACATACCGATATTTCATACGTTCAACTCCGCTCTTCTTCCATTTTCTACATAGACGAGGGAGAAAGCGCTTTTGTTTAGATAAAGTACATAAGTTTACTAAAGCTTGGATAAAGTCTCGATTGTCAGCAGAAGCTTGCCCATAAATCCGGGTTTTCCCCATACGATGAACCGGCTTTTCTTTTCTTCCTGAAGATAAAAGTACTGAAACTTGGCTTTTCCCCGCTCCGGATCATCGGCATTCAGCAATTGAATCAGCTCCTGCGAGATCAATGCCGCTTTAGCGCCATCAACGTAGCAATCGATAATGGAGCAGACCTGATAGATCCCGTCAATCTCAGACGTGCCTTTGCCCAAATACTCATCAACATGCTGCAGGGACTCTTCATGCAGCTGCTGCACTTTTTTGCCCATAAACCGGTTTAGCTCCTCTTCACTTACTCGCCATTCTCCGCCGACCTTCATCGCGTTGAGCTTTCCTTCATGAATGTATCTTCGAATGGTTCGTGTATGCATATCCAGCAGTTCTGCCAAATCATCGATTTTGTACATCCGATCTCCTCCATATCATTCCATTTCAAGGAGATTGTAACGTAAAGACGACCTTCTGTCTAGACAAAAGGTCATAATATGTATCAATGTGTAATTATTCGGACATATAAAGATCGCTTAACCGATTAAATAGCGGATGATTTCGGCATTCACCTGCTCCGACTGTTCATGATTGATGGCATGTCCCGCTTGCGGAATGATCTTATACGTTAAACGATGCTCCTCGAGCTTGGTGATGGCCTTCGGATAGTAGCTTAACCTATCTTGATCGCCGATTAAGAACAGTGCCTTATCCCGAATAGATGCAAGCTGCTCTGCTTGAAAAATCGTTATTTTATGCTGCATCATCGATTTGTTGTTGAAGTGCTTCAACAAATAAAACCAATGCTGCATAAGCTCCTTGTTGTCTTCAAAGACGGCATAGTTGGGTCCGCTGAGCTTTCTGAGCAGTCTTTTGCAGCTGGCTTCGGTAGGAAACAAGGCTTCTGGCAGAAAGGCTTTCATCATTTTGCCCATCACCTCGAACTGACTGCTTGGCACTCTTCCCGCCATGCAGACGATTTTATCCACTCGAGATGGACGCATGATCGCATAATGATAGGCTAAGTAAGCACCATAGGATACGCCTGCAATATCGGCTTGACGGATTGCCAGAGCATCCAGCACTTCATCCAGCCACACCGCCTGATCAAACTGCTTCTTGTAAGCCGCATTCGGTTCGCTTTTTCCCGAACCGCCCACCGCATCAATGGCGATGATGTAAAACTGCTCGGACAATGGCTGAATATTGTAAATCCACATCATAGCAGCGTTATCCGCCGTACCGTGCAACAGCAGCAATGGAGGATTTGCAGACGAGCCTGCCGTTATGATATGTGTGCTCCCATATGTAGTCGGAATATCGGCTTCTTCATAGGCAACGCCCCATGCTGCCAACAGTTTATTATACGATTCATAAATAAGCTCACGGCCTCGCTCGGACTTATACCTTTGCATGAATGGTCTACTCTCCTTTTTGCAGTAGCTCTTTCATTTCCCTTAACTCTTTCAATAACTCTTTCGTATATTGCGCATTCTTAGAAGAGTCCACTCCGACGCGAACCCCCAATGCGATGATAAAGAACACCACAACTGCAATAAATAGATATTCCATGCAAGGTCCTCCCTCCTATGAAAAAACGACCCTACCTAAGATAATCAATCCTAAAGGCAGAGTCGTATGTTGTCGTATTAGCGTTAGTATCTATTCATTTTATCAAAAAACGAAGTAAAAATGTTCCTTATTTTACAAATTCGAAATTTAGTCTTGGCAGCTACCGATTATAAAAGAAGACGAAGCACCATCACTGAAACAATTCCAACCGCAACGGTTCCTAATAGGCTGCGTGTAAGTATGGCCATTGCAAATGTCGGCAGCGCTGCAAGCAGTTCTATCTTATTCTGAAAAAGGCCGCCCTCTGCCGTCATTAATTGTTCCCCCACCAATGCGGCCATGACGGCTATCGGGATATAATTCAGCCATCGCATGACCCAATCCGGTATCCTCATGCGACTCAGTACCATAAGCGGCACTACTCTCGGAATTAGCGTGACAAGAGCTGCACCAATAATGACCAGCAGCACATCCCCTCTTACTTCCACTTTTCCACCACCACTCCTAATGTTGCGGCAACAACAGTTGCAGCAATGACAGCCATGCTTCCAGATAGCACAAAGCTTGCTCCGATAACGATGACACCTGCACTGATTGCGACAACCAGATCTTTACGAATTTTGCCCCGGCTCATGATTTGAATGACGAGAAGACCGATAAACATGGCAGGCAAAGCAAAGTGCAAACCATACTTCTCTGGATCTGTAATCCATTGACCGAAAAAAGCTCCGGCTACTGTGGCTACAATCCAATTGAGATAAGCAGTCAAATTAAGTCCATTCATCCATTTCGCACTAAGAGCTGCTCTCTTCGCCGTCTGATTGATTGCAACGCCAAATGTCTCATCTGTAAGCAACGAGCCGATTAACATCGTCTTTAAGGGAGTTAATTGGCGAAAATAAGGCGATAAAGCTGCGCTAAGCAGCATATGACGAAGATTGACAATGAATACCGTCGCGATAATAGCAATCGCCGATCCTTGTGCCGCAAGCATTCCGGCAACGATAAATTGCGCAGAACCGGCGTAGATCAGCAAAGACATTAGCGTAATTTCAACGATGCTTAAGCCTGAAGTATGACCAACAACACCTGCAGCAAATCCTATACTTAAGTAACCGAGCAGAGTTGGAATACAATCTTTTATCCCCTGAAGGAAAGTATCCTCGGTTACTTCTACTGCATGTGCAGGTGCTGGAATATAATCTTTGTGAGCTTCCAAGTCTCTATTTCCCCTCCTAAACCGTCTAACTTGCCTCTAGCCGTTAGCCCGGATAATGAACCGTAAGCATACATTTGACCGTTGATTCTCCCGAATTTCGGTAGGCATGCGGTTTTTCCGCTTGAAAATGAATCGTGCTGCCTGGGTTCACTATGAATAGCTCCTGCTCTATTAATAGCTCTAACGTCCCTTCGGTTACCGATATATATTCTTCTACACCCTCATGATGAGGCTCTGATTCATGGCAGCATTGCGGGTCGATTTCCATCGCATACATTTCGAACTGCTTCTTGGGATCAAAGGGGAACAAGGGGTACACGCGGTACTTTCCTTCATCCTCCGTAAGCGCAACTACACTTTCTTTAGACATGATGGTAACCAGCGCTGACTCTTCCTTGATCAGGGAAGAAAAAGAAATACGCAGCCCGTTCGCGATTTTCCAGAGCGTTGTTATGGTAGGATTCGTCTCGCCCCGCTCAATTTGACCTAACATCGCTTTACTGACCCCTGATAGTTCTGCAACTTGATCTAAGCTGAGCTTTCGGTCCTTCCTTATCCTTAATACATTTTTGCTAATGCTAATATTAATGGGATGCATGATGGTCCCCCTTGATTATGAATGTGCGTTATACAATACATATGTGCATTATAACATACAACAAGAATAAAAAAATATCTCCGATTGCTTTCATGATGCAAAATGGAGCGAATCAGCGAAAAGTCATCATGAACTCAGAACGCTCCGCTCCCTCATTGCACAAACTATCGCTGTAGAACCTCTATCAATTAAACTTTGCTGCAATGCTCTCAAAAAAAAGCAAAGAGCAGTACAGGTTTCGCTGAAGCGATCCCGTCTGCTCTTTGTTCCTTACTGTCATTTCAGTCCTTAGAAATTCCCCAACGAAGCTCCGGATGTACTGGCATAAGTAGAATGGAGCGTCACTTTGTATGTTCCCGCAGGCTGACCGTAGGCAAGATTGTACCAGCCTCCTGTCGATTGCGAAGGGTTAAGATATACGCTAGTGCTCGCTACAAATACGTCTCCCGAAGCCGTTACGCGATATAGATCCATATACATGGTCGTGGAAGACGTATAGCTTTGGTTAGCTATTGCCGTACCTACTCTGATGTTTCCTGCGTTCAATGCTGCCGTCCATGAATTGGAGAAGCCGGGGGTCGTGACAGAAATCGTTGAAGAGGCCGACTGTCCCGTATTATTTTTGGCGACGATTTTAATCGCATGGGTCGTGCTCATTGAGCCCGAAATCGTGTAAGACGTATTTGTCGTGTTGGCCACAAACGCATTATCCTTGTAAATGTCATAGCTGGTCGCGTTCGTCGCAGTCCATGAAAGATTGATATTGTAATAAGGGCCGGTTGTGTACGTAATGACTGGAGCAGTTGGAGTCGGATCGCAGCCCAATGTAGTTGCGGATGTCGACGTGCTGGAATACCCGCTTTGGCCGCTGACAACATTGAAATTATACGTCGTGCAAGGGCTGAGCCCCGTAACATTGATGCCATTCCCCGCCATTGTGGAATAAAAGGTCCCGTCCTTATAAACATGAACATAATTTTCTCCAGATTGAAGCGTCCACAACAAGGTCAATGAATTGGAAGTGACGTTTGTTACATAAGCTCCTGTCGCCGCATTAGCCGACATCGCCGGAATCAGCAGCATAAGGGCAATCAAAGCAACCAGCCATTTTTTCAATTTCAAGATCTACACTTCCTTCTCCATTTGAGTTTTTAAGCCGCCTACACACTGCCCTATCAACCTCAGTGAATTTGTGTCATCTTCCTCCTTTAATTGTAAATTTAATCTTACAAAATCAGGTTATCACTCCATTTTCAAGTCAACAATGTCCCTTATCAAACTCGATAAAAAAACACATTATCCTCTTAGAAATACGCTCTGAAACGATGCTCACAGAATAAGAAAAGAGCAGTACGGTTCGCTGAAGCGAGTCCGTCTGCTCTTTTCTGCCATCTAACTTCTGACCCCTACCCTGTCACAATAGTACTCTCCCGCTGAGCTAGGAAATCAAAATGTAGAACTGAATGTGATATCCATATTTCAGTCGCTTTATCGCTTCAAAATGTAAATGTGCAGTTTGATTGACCTGAAAAGCCTCGATAGAGCGAAATGGAGGCTTTTCAAATGCACTTTTGCATTTTGATCGTTGCTTTGGAGCTATTAAGGATTATCAAAATGCTGCAGCCAATCAACATGTACTTCCTACAACATAGAGCTTATTCTCTGCTAGTTTAACGCCTCTACGTTGGATTTTTCCAACCTAGGGCACATTTTTTACTGCTTTCCCCCCTCTACGTTGGAAATATCCAACGTTAGGCTACTCTTCCGCTGCACTACCCGCCTTTACGTTGGATTTCTCCAACGTAAGGCGCATTCTTTGCTGCTTTCCCGCTTCTACGTTGGATATTTCCAACGTGATACCATGCGGATAAACTCTCTATCTTTTAATTCACGAAAAAGAATCGAGCTCTTCCTCATTCGCTACTTACACGCATACAAACGAATGAATTGCTTCAAGCCTCCCGCTTGCCGTAAGGAAAAGCCAGCCCCTAACGCCCAGCCCCCGGCCTGGCTCCGCCGCCGCTTCCCGATCCATCGACCGAATAGTGATGGTCCCTGAACTCCTGCGGGGTGCAGTTGACCATCTTTTTGAACAGGTACGTGAAGTAGGCTGAGGTTTGAATGCCCACCCGGTCTGCTACTTCGTACACTTTAATGCCCGGGTCCTGAAGCAGTTGCTTCGCCAGCTGGATGCGGGTTTCCTGAACGAACTCGGAAATCGTCTTCCCCATCTCCTTCTTAAACAACACGCTTAAATAGCTGGCGTTCAGATTAAACTGTTCGGCAAGCTGCTTCACCGTCCAGCTCTCGTGGACACGCTCCTCGATAAACGCGGCAATTTGTCGAATCAGATTATGGAGCTGATGTCCTTGCTCTTTTTTCTCAACGAGCATATAGCGATCTACGTATTCGACCAACAGCTCGATAATTTGGCTGGTACTGCTGCAATCGAGCATTCTGCGCCACATTAAAATATTGATTTCGCCCTCTGCTCCGTTTTGCCATTTCAAAATGCGGATCAGTTCGCTAAGAAAGCTCATGCCAAACGCTTGAGCGTAAGAGAAAGAGAACGGCTCCTGGGATTGCAGCAAGTCGAATACCCGGTTCATATATTCGCCCACTTTGGCCCGGTCTCCTGACTCCATCAGCTTAACGATATTCGGCATAAATTCCTCGCGCAGCCGATATTCCTTGAACTCATGCGAGTCCGTCGGATCGTAATGGACAATCTGACCGTCGGACATGAGCCGCGCCTGAGCCATTTTGAACTTTACTTCCTTATAGCAGAGCGGCGCATCCACCCAGCCGTCACCCGTTCGGCTTAAACCGACTGTTACGGTAGATCCATACTGCTCCTCCATCATGCGCTGGATGAAAACCATCTGCTTCTCTAACGCCGCGCTTTCCTCCGGCGTCGGATTGACATGCAGCACCGCTATTTCATCCGGAGCTGTCTGCGCCACATACAGCGATTCCAGATCGGATAAGCCAACATCCACCGTTTTGCGGAAACCGCTCCCCAGCACCATTCGTTCCTTGGCATCCTTGCTTAAGGACAAGAAATGATCGAGGCCAAACAGGATGACTCGCAATCCATGGGCAATCTGAGGCAGCTCCATCAAACTTTTCCACGAGAGCAGCATGTCGTCGGTCTGCACCATTTCAGCGATCAGATCGTTAACGAAACGTTCCTTGACGACTTTCAGGCTGCCGGATACTTTTTTCTCCAGTTCGCTCGTCTGTTCGACAATCTGCTGCATTTTCTCAAGCGTAGCCCGGAACGTATCCAGACGGCTCGTCACTTCCTCAAACTTCAGCGGCTTCAGTACATAAGCTTGAGCACCAACATGAATGGCATCCTGAACAAATTCAAATTCATTGTAGCCGCTAATCATCAGAACCTGAATATGTGGATAAAGCGCTTTGGCTCTTGCTACCAGTTCAATACCGTTCATATCTGGCATAGATACATCGGAAATAAGAACGTCAAACTCCGTCTCTTGAAGTGCCTCCAGCGCTTCTTCTCCCGATTCATGCGTCACCGGAGGCGCATACCCATGATCCTGCCACTTAATATAACGGACCAGTCCTTGAATGTTGGAAGGCTCATCGTCTACGATCATCACGTTTAGCATGTTATATTTCCCTCCTAATGGCAGGCTGTTCCGCGGATGCCGGAAATACGATACTTACCCGCGTCCATTCGCCAGCCTCGCTTTCTATGATGAATGAAGCCCTGCTGCCAAAATAAAGCGATAGCCGTTCCTTAATGTTAGCCGTGCCAAATCCATTGCCTTTTCCTATATGCGTTCCCGCCTCGATTCCGTTCAGAACGTCCTCAGCAATGCCATTGCCGTTATCAAGGATAGACATTCGAATATTATCGCCCTCTCGGTTCACCGAGACGCGAATGAATGCGTCCTTCTTACGAGTAATCGCTCCATGTAAATAACAGTTTTCAACAATCGGCTGCAGCACGGTCTTAATGGTATAGAAGTCGAGCACGGAACTGTCAACGTCCCATTCCACCCGAACCCGATCCGGATAGCGGAACTGATGAATATCCAAGTAGGCTTTGACATGCTCCAGCTCATCGCGAATACGGATGACACTAATCTGATTATTGAGCGCCAGCCGGTAAAAGGTCGTCAGTGCGTCGATGATCTGAATTTGCCCTTCATCCTGCACATCCAGCGCACGCCAGCGAAGCAGACTCAAGGAATTGTAAATGAAATGCGGGTTGATCTGCGCTTGAAGCGCTTTGAATGCTTGCTCCTTCTCCATCAACCCCGCCTTCGTAATATCTTCCACCAGCTTGCCCAGCCGCTCGGACATCGAATTGAACATGCTCTCAAGGTCGCCCAGCTCATCGTTATTATTATGGCGAACGCTGACCTCAAACTGTCCGCGCGATAGATCGCTCATTCGCGTCCCCAGCTTGCGGATCCGCCATACCATATTTTTGACGATCGTCATGATCAGAAATAGCGAGCATAAAAGAAAGAGCGCCGTTATCGAAACATTGAGCAACAAGATCCTCCGGTTCTGACTGTCCATGTACTGCATTGGAAGCTGCGCGACGACCTCCCAGCCAGAGGAAAGCGGCTTGGCGATCAACAGCTCTTTAGTTGGAGTGAGGTCATACACGGCTGGCGAGCCATCCGTCTCCGCTGCCGATTCTTCCTCCGTGTCACTCATCGGCCATTCCTTTGTGACGATACGGTTGCCGATTTTCGCCGTCTCCGTCGCCGCAATCGCATGCCGGCTGCTATCGACAACAAATAAATTTCCCGCACCTTTGAACGGTTTATCGAGTAATTCGCCGAAAACGCTGTCATAATTGAGTAAAATGTAGACCATGCCCAGCAGGCTGCCGTCGGCACCCATAATTTTGCGCGTAATGACAATTTGCTTCGGATTGCTTGGCGCGTTGCTCCAGCGCAGCGCTTGATCGCTGCTGGCCGCCTCTTCATACCAAGTCTGCTCATCCATGCCAACCAGCGACCGCTTCTCTGGCCGCCACAGCAGCTGACCGTCCTGCACCAGCGTTTCATTCGTATGATAAATGCGAAAATCCGCAATTCCCGGCAAATACTTGCTCGTAATAAGGAATGTGCGGTCCACATAATTGACGGTATCCAATATTTCAGTCATATCGGCGTAACTGCGCCCGAGTCTGGATATAAGCTCACCATCAGTCGCCGTCCGAACAGCGAGCAAATCATAGCTTTTTTTGCCAAAATCGACGTTTTGAGCCGTTTGTCTTACAGCCTCATCTACCGTCGTCAAATAGCTTTGATGAAAGCTTTGAATGACCAAATAAATGGCGCTGCCCCCTAACACTAAAGTAGGCAAAACTAAAATGAGCCCGTACATAACCAGCACTTTGCTGCGCAGGTTCATTCCACGGGTGAAGCGAATCACTTGTTTCTCCAGCCATAATCTCACGGTGCCTGACCCCTTTCACACGTTCAGTATAGCACGCGCGCCGTACGGGAACGAAAGGGAAACCGCGATGCGGCTTCCCCTGTCCCTTTTTTTATTCCATTAAGCTTTCGTTGCATCAAGCGTTGCTTGCCATTCTTTCTTCAAATCCGTCCAGTGCGCGCGTTTCTCAAGAGCAGCTTGGAAGTCCTTCCATGCGCCTTCAAACGCAGCGTCGTCCTTAGCCATCAACAGCTTAGCTTTGAACTCTTTTCTTACGTTCTCAAGCTCAGGCAAATATTTCTCCCACAAGCCGCCCGATTCTGCTTTCACCATATCGTAGGATTCAGCGACACGGATACCGCCCATTTTACCGATACTCTCCGTGAATTGGATCGTTTTCAAGCGGCCTTCCGGCTTCGTTACGCCGTAGTTCCACCACGGGTACCATTCATTGCTGTAAGACGCAGCGCCGTACAAACCTGGGTTCGTACTTGCAACCTTCGCTGCATCACCGGAATCATGTGCCTGTTGGTATTTCTCATCCGTGTATGTCCATTTGCCAAGCGATTGATCAACCCAATCCCAGAACACGCCTGGAGGGCCTTCGCTTACAACCTGCTGCTGCTCTGGTTTTTGCGTCAGCGTGTAATCAAAGAATTTCAAGATAGCGCCAAGATTTTTCGTATCTTTATTGATAAAGATGTCGTTGGCAGGGTAAGGGTTAACGATTTGATTCGCGCCCACTTTGCTAACGCCTTCTACTTGCGGGTAAGGAATCGCTTGATAGTACCAAGCCGGTTCTGTTGGACCGTCCAGTACTTCCCACAGCTGAGCATCCATATTGAAGAATCCGCCGGCATTCAATGCAACACGACCGGTTTTGTTTTTCTCTTTGTAGCGTTCTTTCTTGTCGGTAATAACCTCGTGATCCATCAAGCCTTCACGGTACAGCTTGTTCATCCATTGGTAAGCAGCTTTGTATTGCGGATTATCGTAGATGAATTCAAAGCCGTCGCCTTTTTTCTCAACTGGAACGACGCCGCCTGCCGATGCAACCGTCACGCCGAAGGTGCTCAGAATGACATTCTCATCGTTCGCGTCAGACAAGAAGCTGAGCGGAATGAGGTTTTTGCCGGAAGCATCCTTTTGCTGAGAAGCAGCTTTCAAATATTTTTCAACGCCGTCGATCGTTTTCAGATCATCCACCGTCATGCCTGTTTTCTCCAGCACGTCCGAACGGACGAACCAGCCAAGTGAAGCCCAGCCCGGCCAAGGGTCTTGCGGATTTTGGTCAAACCAAGCCGGAATCGACCAGATATGGCCGTCTTTATCCTTCATCTTATCCAGATAAACCTTAGGAATGGCAGCCAGACCCGGATATTTATCCGGCATATCGAAGTATTGCTCCAGCGGCAGAACCGTATTGGATTTAATCATAGCGGAAGTGACGATATCGGTACGGCCAAAAATCGCCGCATCCTCGAATCCGCCTGTATTCAATTTCAGATTAAGCGCCGTCATGGCATCGCCTTGCGTAGCCTCGATTTGAACGTTAATGCCCGGCTCTTTCTCTCTCCAATACGTTTGTACCATACTGTCGTTATTGATCGTTGCCGTCCAGCCCAGCCAAAGCTTAAATGCTTTGGATTCGTTTCCTGCTGCTGCTGTAGCACCGGCATTCGGGCTTCCCTCTTCTTTTTTGCCCCCGCCGCCTGACGAACAAGCTGCAAGAACGAGCATCAAAGCTGCGAGCGTTAAAGCGACCCATCCTTTTGCTCCCCGTTGTACTTTCATGTCATGCTTCCCCTCTCTCTTCTTGTAATTGGTATTTTGTAGTGCCCTATACCCGTTAGTTATGGCTTACCCTTTGACCGATCCGATTAATACACCTTTAACGAAATACTTTTGCAGGAACGGATAGACGCAAAGGATTGGCAGCGCACTGACCATGACCGTAGCCATTTTGATCGACATCAGAGTGACGTTGGATAACATCGAGCCCCGGGCGATCGCTTCCTGATTGTTATTGGAGCCAAGTACGACCGATATATCCTGGGCGGAAAGCAGCTGCTGCAGGAAGGTCTGTACCGGAATCAGCGTCTGGTCGGATACGTAGAACGCCCCTGCGAACCAGTCGTTCCAGTGCATAACGGCGGTGAACAAACCAAGCGCCGCCAGCATTGGCTTAGAAAGCGGAATAATGATCGAATATAGGATGCGAACCGGGTTGGCGCCGTCGATTTCAGCGGACTCGATAAGCGCATCCGGAATGCCTTGAATGAATTTCATCATAACGAACATATTCCAGGCTGAGAAAGCAGTTGGAATGATATAGACCCAGAATGAATTGATCAGATTTAAGTTATAGAGCTGAATATAGAACGGAATCAAACCGCCGCTGAACAGCATCGTGACCAGAATGTAGCCGAGCAGCGTATTCCGCAGTGGCAGCGCCCGGTAGGACAGGCCAAATGCTGCAATCAATGTAATAAACAAACCGCAAATGGTGCCGATAATCGTGCGGAGAATCGTAATGATATAAGCGTGCTGAATGACCGAATTGCCAAGAACGACTTCATAATTGTACAAAGTGAACTCCCGCGGCCATAAGTATACACCGCCTTTTGCAGCATCACTGCCTACATTTAGCGATATCGCCAGCATGTACATAAACGGATAAATAACAGATACGCATAGCAGGCCCAGAAACACAACTATAACTATCTGACTTACCTTTTCGCCAGTTGAAAGTTTCATGCTTACCAGAGCCCCTCCCCGTTCATCTTGTTGGATATCTTATTGGTCGTTACGACGAGGATCAGACTGATGAGCGAAGAGATAAGGCCCACTGCCGTTGCCGGTCCGAAGTAGCCCTGCTGCAAGCCGCTGCGTAAAATGTACGTATCGAGTACGTCTGCTACCGGCTGGTTCGCCGGATTCATCAACGGATAAATCTGATCCATTCCGACAGCAATCAGACTTGGCATACTCAGAATGAGAATGATCGTAATTGTAGGCATCAGGCCTGGTATCGTAATATGACGAATCTGCGACAGCTTGCCGGCACCTTCCACTTTAGCCGCTTCATACAGCTGCGGATCAATGGTCGTAATAGCCGCCAAATACAGAATCGTATTCCAGCCTACTTCCTTCCACATGCCGCTTACGACAATCATTGGCCGAAACCATTCGGTCGAACCTAGAAAGAAAACAGGATCGCCGCCCAGATTCGTAATGAGCTGATTGACCAATCCGCCGTCGAGCGTAAGCAGGGATTGCAGAATATAAGCAATAACAATCCATGAGAAGAAATGCGGCAAATAACTGACCGATTGGACAAACCGCTTAAAGACGCTGTTGCGAACTTCATTGATCAACAATGCCAATAGAATTGGTGCCGGGAAACCGAACACAAATTTTAGCGCCGCGATGTAGATCGTATTTCGAGCCACAATCCAAAACTGTTCATCTTTCAAAAATGCAAAGTTTTCAAAGCCGACCCACGGGCTGTTCCATACCGTCAGGCCGATGTGAAAATCTTTGAATGCCACTTGTATGCCGGTCATCGGTACGTAATTAAATAGGAATAAAAGTACGAAGGCCGGTAAAATCATCATGTACTGCCAGCGGTATTTTCTCAGACTTGCAAGCATCGTGTCACCCCTTTGTTTAAAAGTATAGGGAGGAAATGAAAGCGGAACCATATCACAACGATTGGTTTTTCATCAATTTGATTGGAGAAAACGATAGAAACGACAAAAAAGCCCGAGGCGGGCTTTTAGAGAAAATAGATAAACGAAAAGTTGCAAGTATTTACTAGGTATGCTATTTTGTTTCTACGGATTCAGAAATATTACGGTTGAAAAAAGGTGAATTTACGATGGCAGGAGAACATAAAGACGTTCGTCAAGCTGTTAAAGTATATAAAGCACTTGGAGAACCTACCCGGATCAAAATCGCTATGCTTCTTACGCGAGAGGCCGATTTATGCTGCACCGATATTGGAACCAGACTCGTAACGGTAGCTAGTTCAACGCTTTCACATCACTTGAAGCAAATGGCAGATTGCGGGTTGCTTGAACAACGCAAGGACGGAACGTATATCTACTACCGTGTAAACCGCGAAGTGGCGCAACGATACGCACCTTATTTGCTGGAGTAATTTTTTTCGTTCATTGATTCTATGTATCTAGAAATATAGAAATTCTGAGAACGAAAGGAGGGCAGTAATCCCTGTCGAATGCATGAAAATTTATGCGCTGGCTGTTAAGCTGCCGCTCCCTTCCATCAATGCTCTTGCTTCCTGTTCAACTCCCGGAGACTCTGGTTCAGCTCCTCCAGCGATTTCTGCATGTCATCCATTTTTCGCAAAGAGACCACTTGGTTGCCTATAATGCTTGAGATACATAGAACAAAAAATATTAAGCCAATGATCAGCCACATGGGCATTCCCCCTGATGAAATTATTTTTATTGTTATTGGCTGCTGCTCTCTTTATCGCTGTCCTCGACGAGCCCCAAGCCCATTCCCTTACTAAAAGGAATCTCTTTCTTCTTATATAAAATCGTACCGTTTAAATCGACGAAAGGCTGATTGAAGTTAAGGAGCTTGGAATCTCCGAATACCTTTTGAATCGGCGCTTTAAACGTATATATGGTTTTTTCGCCCGGGCTGAGTACAACTGGCCGATCTCGGCCTGTTCTACCTTCCAGCTTGAACGGATTTTCGCTTGTTCCGCTCGTAGTAATCACAGGAAAAGAAAGATAGAAATTGAGATTTCTCACTTCGACCTTGCCGTCATTTTTCACCTCGATTTCATATTCGGTATAGTCCTCTTTCACTTGGAAAGCTGTTAGTTTTATTTTAATATCCTCATCTTCAAAAATGAGCCGGCTGCCTGACGAGCACCCTGCCAATGCTAGAACGATCAGAATAAATAGAGTAAAACTCCGTTTTCTCATGCTGGGCCCCCTCTTCTTATTGCTCTGGATGCCTCAATATTTGACTCCGCGAAACCGATACATCATAAAACAAATAAAATAGATAAAGCTTGTCATGCCAAACAGCATAAACACGCCTGGCGTAACAACCATATATATACTATACGGAAAACTCCATATATAAGCTGCTAATAAAATCATACTTCTCTCCAGCATGAGACCCGTTCCAAAAATAACAGCAGGAAGCACAAGCATCATAAATGTAATAAATGCGCTCGTTTTTTCCATTCCAGGACCATACGGATTCACCCATACAAAAATAATCCATAATAAAATCGTCGAAATGCTCGCCGTATATCCAACTAGATTTGTCAGTTTGACTACTATTTTGCTATTCATATCTGATCTCTCCGCTTTCTTTTCCAATTTGCTACATTTTACCTTCCAGTTTACCACTTTATCAATAATTGGAAAACAAAAGAAGCAGCAAAAGTCCTAAAATGACTTTGCTGCCCTGCGGATTGGTAGATTCAATTCATTTAATCAAAAGCTGCGCAGCTTTGCCTGCTCGCTAGTTCGTTAACAGAAATGATAGAATCGTTCTTTTTCACCGGCTTCGTCCAATAGTGCTCACTGCCCGGGAGATCGTCGAACCATTCGGCATCGGGCGGACAATCCAGCATCATGAACTTCCCATAATCCTCGTCCCTTGACTGATGATACTTGAGATAGGCTTTGCCGTTCTCAATCGCCAAGATCTCGATTTTGCCGGATGTATGGCTCATGGATAAACGTACTCTTTTGCCCAAACCGGAGGTTCTCGCCTTTGCTTCCTCTACAATCTGGTAAACCCGCTCAAGCGGTAGCACAAATTCACGATTGCCGGCCACAGGTCTATTTACGAAAAAATAGTAAGGCGTAACGCCTGCCCATGACAGCTGGTCCAGCAGCTCGCCCAATACAGCCGGATCATCGTTAATGCCCTTAAGAACCGGAGTTTGGTTCACGACAATCGCTCCTGCATCATGCAAAGCCTTGAACCCTCTTCTAGCTTCGGGCGTAATTTCACGGGGATGGTTGATATGCGCCATTACATAAATCCGCTTCTCCTCTGTCGAATGCGTCCGGATCAGCTCCAGCAGCTCCTCATCCTGGTAAATCCGCATCGGATTGAACACCGGAATTTTCGAGCCTAGCCGGATGATTTTGACATGGTCGATGCTTCGAAGTCCTTCAATAATCGTACGCAGCTTGGCGGTTGCCAGAATGAGGCTGTCCCCGCCGGTGAGAAGCACATTGTTAATCTCGGGCGTTTGAGCAATATAAGCAAGACCTGGCGCTACATCAGACATCGCTTCCTTCACATCGTTGCGGAACAACCGCTTGCGGAAGCAGTAGCGGCAGTAAGATCCGCATACCTCCGAGACAATAAGCAGCGCCGTCGTCCGGTATTTGTGCTGGCAGCCGGGGACCACATAGTTCGTATCCTCATCAGAAGCATCCCAGCGTCCATATTCGGACAGTTCTCCCTCATTAGGAATGACGAGTTTGCGGATCGGATCATGAGGATCATTCCAATCGATTAACTGGAGGTAATAATCATTGACGCGAAACACGAATTTGTCCGTAATTGGCTTCAAAGCCTCTTTCTCGCGTTCAGACAACATCTCAACCTTCGCAACATCTGTAATGTACCGTACCTTCTGCACCATATCTCTCTCCTTCGTCCCATAATGTGAGAATAAAGGGAGCCTTTTGTGTCAAGAAGCCAGTGTGCCGCCAGCAGGGTCCAAAAAAAGACAAAAAGAGACCCATATAAAAAATAGGGTCTCTGGTTGATCACATTCAATTAGAAGCAGACCCATCCACTGCTGACGAGGTTAGCTGACGGGCTCGGGTAAGATGGTACCCTACATTCACGAATGATTCGCCCCAATTGACTGGTTCCCCCGCTTCTCGGCCGGGTGGCCGAAAACTAAGCGTAGCTATATTGTAAGCGATTACAGTCTGAGAAGTCAAAAAGAATGGTTTAGGTAACCTTCTTTTTGATTATTGCATTGAAAAAAGGATGATTGCCTTATGGCAAGTGGACTCCATCAAGAGCAAGCTTCCTCAAGCGCTTTAAGCACCGCTTTTAGTTCTTGTTCCAGCTCCGCGTTGGTGATTGCACCTTCCTGGTTCAGCTTTAAATTAATGTGGGGAATGATCAGCTTACCGCCTTCAACAACATTTGTATTAATCATATTCAGCGTCAATAGCAATGAAGCATGCGCCTTATCCCCGCCCATTGGGGTTGGTGAAGCGCTAATGACCGCTGCCGGCTTATTCATCATAACAGTGGACGATACGAGCCAGTCCAGCGCGTTTTTCAACACACCTGGCACACCATTGCCATACTCAGGCGTACAAATCAGCACGCCATCTGCTGCCTCCAACTGATTTCTGAGATACAATACCGATTCTGGCCCCTCATCCGTATCCAAGTCAGGATTAAAATGCGGCAGATCGCCCAACCCGTTATAAATCGTATACTTCATAGAATCAGGAGCCAAGCCAATAATGGCATTCATCAATGCCGTATTGGATGACTTCTGCCGCAAACTTCCCGAGATTGCAATAATATTTATTGTTTTGCTCATGTTCGCTTCTTCATCCTTTCTAGTACTCTTATTGGAAGCCTGACAAACTGCTGCTGTTTGCATGTGGCGCATACTCGCTAGTTTGGACATCTCGTTCTTCCGCCGAACGAACCTGGTTCGCTATTTTGCGAAGGCGGGTTCGTTCCGGCAGCTCGCTCTTCTCCCGAGCGAACCTGATTCGCTATTTTGCGAACCATTCTTCGCTGTAGCTCCAGTATGCAGCATACGAGCTTGCTCGGAGCGAAGAGAATTTCGCTTTTCGCGAACCTCGGTTCTCCAATAGCGAAATTTGGTTCGTTGATCGACTTTAGCGTTGCAATTCGCCGCCTGTCAGCGAACTTGTCTTCGTTATTTTGCGAAGACGCTTCGCTATGAGACACAAGCTCTCCCACGTGCGAACTTGTCTTCGCTATTTTGCGAAGACGCTTCGCTATGAGACACAAGCTCTCCCACAAGCCGACTTGTCTTTGCTATAACTCACCGTTCACCTATGAGCGAACCTACCTGCGCTATTTTACGAAGACGCTTCGCTACACAAGCACGCAATACACCATCTCTCGTTCCTTCAGAGCATAACAAAAAAACTGCTCCTTCGTAAAATGATGGCTGGATTTTACGATAGAAGCAGTTTCTTTATTTACCATTGCTGATTGATGGACCTAGCACCTTCGGGTAAGAGGTCTAGAAAATCCGATTCGTCCAGCCGTTCAGCTTGGCAATCGCCTCGACGAAGAAATAATCGCCATAGATGAGCGACACGTTCACGTCTACACCAGCCGGACGGTTGCCCGTCGCTTGCAGCAAAATCGCCTCATGCTCGGGCTGATTCCAAGTTGCGTAATTGTGATGCAACGACTTCAACATACGTTCTGCCGCGCTGCGATAGATACCGCCTTCAATTTCAGGCAGATGAGAGGCAAGCTCTAGCAATCCCGACGCAGCGCAAGCACCGGCTGAGCTGTCCCTCGGTTCCTGCTCCAAGCTTTCCGCCGCACGGAAATCCCAATGCGGAACGGAATCCTCTGGCAGATTGGCGAGAAAGAAATTGGCGACCCGCTGGGAAGCGCGCAAATATTTCTCTTGCTTCGTATAGCGGTAGGTGTTCGCCAAGCCATACAGCGCCCATGCTGCACCGCGGCTCCAAGCCGAATCCGGGCCGGCGCCCTGCCCGCCGATCGCTCCCAAATATTCGCCCGTCTCCGGATCGAAGCTGACGATGTGGCGGACTGATCCATCCGCCCGGACAAACCGGTCCACGCCCGTGTCCGCATGCGCCTTCGCGATATGTGCGAAGCGCGGATCGCCCGAGGCTTGCGCAGCCCAGAACAGCAGAGACAGATTCATCGTCGAGTCGACAATCGACCAGCCCAGCTTCTCCTGATTCCACGCCCGCAAAAACCGGCCTTCAATATTGTAGCGGCCTGCCAAAAAGTTAGCGGCAAACAATCCCCTACGCAAGCCGTCCTCATCGCCAGTCAGCTTATGCTTCATAACGGCAGTCGGAAGAAATTGAAAGCCGACGTCATGGTGGAAATTGCTTGGCTGCATCATTTTGCGCTCCAGCTTCTCATCCCAGCCCCATGCGGCGTTCTTATAAATGTCCTTCCCCGTCATATCATGCAAAATCCATAGCATACCTGGCCAAAAACCGGATGTCCACCAATCGTGGCGCATATCGTCATACTGTCCGTCTGCTTTGGCTACATGCGGCGATTTATCTCCAATTTGCGCAATCATACGTTCCGTTTTATCCAAAATCATCGCAAATGGCTTCTTAAAATCAAATACCTGCTGCTCCGTCATCTTCTACTCTCCTTCCTCATTGCCATTGATGCCTTCACGGCTAGCGCTAATGGTTGCAAATACCGTTGCCATACCATCACAGGCTGCGCTGACGATCGTATGAGATATTTGACCTTGGGTATTCTTATGCTGCTGCAAAGAGGAGGCTGGTCCTCCGGCAGTGAAAAATTCCTCTACCGCAATACGCGGAGGCGGTGCTCCATGCGGATCCACGAATATGCTCGCCCGGCCGCTGGCAAGCTGCACCAGTCTTGAGCCTCGCACCGTGCCGAGATTGTCGAGCAGTTTGCCGTCTCCCGATGCTCCGAAACGGATAAAACCAGCTGCATCGGGACAAAAAACGCCATGCCGGTCATAGGCTTTAACCGTTACCTCATATAGCCCCGTCTTATCCTGCCGCTCAGCCGTTAACCGGACTTCAGCCGGTTCCTCCCAAGTCTCCGTCTGATAGCGGAACACCAGCTCATCTCGGACGACCGCGCCGTCACGTTCCGCAACGATACTCAAACGGTTCTCGCCTGCCGCAAACTGAACCTCCCAGCGCAAGCCTGCCGCCGGAAAATCATTCGAGTCCCGCCGCTTCGTTCCTTGACTAATACCGTTCAAGAACAGCTCAGCCGACCCGCAGTTGGAGTAAGCCTTCACAACCTTGCGCTCTCCCGCCGCTCCCCACCGCACTGGCATCGATTGCCCGGCCAGATGTACCATCGGTGTTACAGCCCAATACGACTGAAAAACGTAATAAGCATCCTTTTTCGTCAGGTCGCGCTCTACGACGCCTTTCATGTTCAAATAGGGGATTGGCGAATCGGGACGAACCGGCGTCGCAAAATCTTTAAACGCCCATTGTGCCGCACCGGTCAGCCAATCCATCCGTTCCTGCGCGCTTAAATACCAGTCGATCATTTCGCAGAAATACGTCTCCGACCAATCGCCGTCACGCGAGACCCGCGGCTCGCCGCCAACCAGCAAGTAGTCCCCGTCCCGCTCGTCCGTCTTGCCCGCTCCGCCTGTTATGGAAGCAAAGCCAGTATACGGTGTCTCGACATGGCGAGTTGCCAAGTTATCTGCTCCCCACTCCGCGTGGAAAAACGAACGAACGTCAGCAGCAGCCGTTTTGCAGCTTTCTTCATAATCGGTGTAAATGCCGCGGTACCAGCCCGCCCAGATAGAAGGTGAATACACATCGACGATATCCTTGCAAAAGTCGCAGCGCCGGATAGCCGTCAGCCGGGAAGGATCCAGCCGATGCGACAGCTCATGCAGCTCCTTCATGAAAGCTCTGATCTCATTCTGATCGAAGTAATCGAAATCGCATTCCCAGTCATTTTCGTTGCCGAGGCCCCAGAGCACTATGGACGGGTGATTCCGATGCTGCGTAATCATCGCTTCCAGCATATCCCGGCATTGCTGGCGGTAGCCTTCCCCGCCCAAGCCGCCACGGCTCCACGGGATTTCCTCCCAAGCCAAGATGCCCAGCTCATCGCACAGGTCGAGCACGATCCGCGATTGCTGATAATGCCCCAAGCGGATGAAGTTCACTCCCATATCCTTGATGACCTGCAGCTCCTTACGAATCATCGCTTCGGTCATAGCAGGTCCAACCCCTGCATAATCCTCATGCCGATGTGTTCCCCGCAGCAGCAGCCGTTCGCCGTTTAATAGGAAAGGACCGTGCTCGACGAATTCGAATGTACGGAAGCCAAAGCGTTCGCTGAGCTCGGTTTGCCCATGAGCGCTCTCCAGCATGACCGTAACCGAATACAGGTTAGGCGTATCAGTCGACCATCTATCTGGATCGTTTAATTCAAATTCTATAATCGGCTGCGTTCCTTCCCAAGGCTTGGAATGAATCGTGGCGCACCCTGCCTCCTCCCCTTGTGGATTACGGAGAATAACTGCAACAGTCAGCTCTTCCTGATGCTGCTCGGGATTATATAAAGAGACATTAACCCGCACTTTTACCGGGCCTCTGCCTGCCTTCGCCTCTTCCGGCACCCCCGTCCATTCCGTCGTCACCTGCACCTGTTCAATCGATATGGCCGGTACATACACAAGATTCAAGTACCGGTAAACACCGCCGTACGCATGAAAGTCATTGGCATCCGACGGGATCGTCTCCAGATCACGGCTGTTGTCGCTGCAAATCGCTATCGGCACTCTACCGGCGTAACGCTCCATTCCGGCGGCTTCCTTCGCTGCATCCGTAATATCCACTGTAAATTCATCATAGCCGCCAAGATGCGAGCCTGCTTTATTGGTATATACATACACATCCGTACGCTGACCAGCCCCCTCGAAGTGAAGCAAGGTGCGTCCGCCCGGATAAGGATTATCGATATTCGCTTTAAGCCGGTACCAGCCTTGGCCTTGATAATACGTCCGGTCCGGGTCCATCACATCATAAGC
The DNA here is from genome assembly GCF_014641555.1 of Paenibacillus radicis (ex Gao et al. 2016). Lineage (GTDB taxonomy): Bacteria > Bacillota > Bacilli > Paenibacillales > Paenibacillaceae > Pristimantibacillus > Pristimantibacillus radicis. The sequence goes on along the minus strand of NZ_BMHY01000002.1, from coordinate 181,301 downwards.
ATTATAGCTGTGAGGAAGCGTCACTTCCTGCCAGGGGACATTGTAATGATTGTTCAGTTTGTCGCTGCGCCATACTTCCCAGACGCCGCCGAGACCGCCGGTATAATGCTGCCATCCATCTATGAGCCTCTGTTTATGCATGCCGTTGTTCTCCTATCTTCTGTCTATTAAAAAAAAGAGTTTCGCTGCGCGTTTTGGTTCATGCTGCCATTCTTGATTTCATTGTCCATCGCTTTTCCGATGTAAATGGATAAAATCTTCAAAAAAAGCGTCCTCGCGATGCTCTTCCACTGTCGAGAAAAGAGTTTCGCTGCGCGTTTTGGTTCATGCTGCCATTCTTGATTTCATTACCTCATCGTTTTTCCGATGCAAATGGATAAAATCTTCAAAAAGTCATCCTGAACTCAAAACGCTCCGCTCCACTCCCATTTCACGCAATGCAGATAGAGCAATACTACTAGGAAAGCTAGCATGTTCAGGAACAAATAAAACGCTTTTGACCAATTGCATAAAAAGTTTATTTAACTAAACGTTTAGCTGGTTAACCACCGCTATCATCATTTCGCCGCTCCCAGGTCACTTTTACGTCTGCGAATAGTCTGCTGTGGGCCAGTTGCAATGAATCAAAATGTAAAAGTACAGGTTGTCAGCCGCTTTTTCGACGATTTAGCGCTTCAAAATGCAAATGTGCAGTTTGATTGGTCAAAAATGGCCTTATAGCGCGAAATCGGGTCATTTCACATGCACTTTTGCATTTTGATCACGATTTCGGAGCTTTTTGGCTTCATCAGCCTGCATTTTTACATTTTGTTGCCCATGTACCGCGTGGATCAGAGGACTTGCGTACATTCTCCAATCTTTCTGAAAATGTGAGAGCGCCCTCGCGGACGCTCTTCGGCTTGCTATCACATCATTCGTGGCGCTTAAGTCATCGTACTCGTACTGTTAAGCGCCAACTCTTCTTGCTTAATCCGCTTATTGTACGTTAGCGCCTGGACCAATCTCCACGCCTTCTTGTTTGTTGAAGCGGTCCGTTGCTTCTTTAATAATTTCGTTGCCGCCGTTCGCTTTCCACTCTTCAATAACCTTCGGCCAGTCGGAGATGTTCTCTTTGCCGTAGATCATTTTGATCATGTGATCCAGAATGAACTTCGAAGGCTCATCGAATTTTGGAGCCAGATCCGGGTATTGCGTATAGCTTTTCAGCTCTGGTGCGAAGGAGAAGCCGCCGCGTCCTTCATGCGGCAAGATCGATTCGAAGCTTTTCAGCATTTCTTCGCCTTTTGGCTCCAATGGAAGTTTATCTGCGTTGTATGCACCGTCTTTAATGAGCCACAGCCAGTCGCGGCGCTGCTCGGAGAAGCGATCTTCTTCACTTTCAGGGAGCTTGTAGTTAATTTTGTCTCCCTCTTTCGTGTAGTTCTCGCCTTCGATACCGAAGGAGAAGAACGTCGCCGCTTCTTCCGTCACCATGTAGTCAAAAAACTTCACGATCGCTTCCGCTTTTTCTTTGCTCAGCTTCGCATTGAGATAAGCCTGCTCCAATGTGCTGTTGTAGAGCATCATGCCGCCTTTGCCGTCAGGACCGGTCGGCGATGCAATCATCGCAAGCTTGCCGTCTGGTACTGCGTTTTTCAATTCTGCTTCATAGATGCCGAGCTGATTCGCATTGGCGTTGTAGATGCCGATTTTGCCGGAATCGCGGCCCTTCGTCCACATTGCACCTGTAATCGTTGCGAAATCCTTCGCCATCAGGCCTTCGTCGTACATGGCTTTGTAGACGCCAAGTGCTTTCATCATATTTTCGCTATCGAAAAACTTCGGAACGATCTGATCGCCTTGTTTTTCGTACATCGTGCTGTAAGGAAGGACGTCATAAGCGCCCAAGATGAAGTCTGCATACTTGAAGTTTTCGCGGAAGCCAAATGGCTGTTCCACGCCAAGCTTCTTAAACTCGCGAAGCATCGGAAGCAGATCGTCGATCGTTTTAGGTGCTTCGATTCCCGCTTTCTCCAGCAGGTCAGCACGTACAAATGTTGCACGGCGTGACTGTACACTCAAATATTGCGGAATAGAGTAAATTTTGCCGTCATACGTAACGGAATCCCAAGCTTCCTTCGGAATCGAATTCAGCAGGTTTTGACCGTGGGTCTTGAGGATATCGTCCAGCGGCATAAATACGCCCGCATCAACGGCATCCTTCATCGCATTGCTGGACGGTGTCGTATTGCCAACCAATACGTCCGGCACATCGCCGCCCGCGAACATCAGCGAAACCTTTTGCCCAAAATCCTTATGCGGAATCAGCGTGATATTCACATCGGTATTCGTCCGTTTTTCCAGCTCCAGAACCCATTTGTCTTTATTTAAATCTTCGACGGATTCGATCGCCTTCATAGCAAGCGTGCCTTTAGCCATCGTGAATTTGGTTGGCGCAGCAGCAGCCTCTTTCCCGTTGCCTTTGTCCGTACCCGCATTCGAATTTTTCGTTTTGCCGCCATCTCCGCAAGCCGCCAGCAAGCCAGCGAGAAGTATAACGCATAATAAGCTGATCATACTTTTCTTCATGTCTAGATCCCCCTCATTTTGTAATAGCGCTTACATTTTACAATTACTACCTTATCACGGTATAAAAACCGTTCACATGGGCTCATTTATGGCGCAATGGTTTTTTTTACGCTATTACGATTTGACGGATCCGACCATCATTCCCTTTGTAAAATACTTTTGCAGGAACGGGTAAACGATCATAATCGGTATAGTGGCAATAACAACAACCGCCATTTTGATCCCTTCAGGAGAAGACATCAGCGCGTCCTCAGCAGGTACATTGATCGATGAGCTGTCCGTAATGATGAATTCCCGCAATCTCACTTGCAGCGGATAAAGCATCCGGTCGTTGATAAAGTAGAGCGCATTCGCATAGCTGTTCCAATGCCCTACGGAATAGAAAATTCCCAGCGTCGCCATAACCGGCTTCGAAAGCGGCAATATAATGTTCCACAGAATCCGCATCTCGCCGCACCCGTCGATTCGCGAAGCGTCGATGAGCTCATTGGGCAGTCCCATAAAGAACGAACGCATAACAAACAGGTTAAACGCACTAATTGCACCGGGAATCATCAATGACCATAACGTGTCATGAAGTCCTAACCCTCTAACGAGCAAGTAGTTCGGAATAAGCGGAGCCGTGAAAATAAGCGTCAGCAGCACCATAATGAGTACCGGTTTGCGATAGACATATTCGGAACGCGACAGCGGATAAGCCAGCGACGAGGTCATCGCCAGATTGATAAACGTACCGACCACCGTCACGATCACGCTCACTCCGAAGGAGCGCCAGATCAGCTTTTCGCCAATAACCGCTTTATAATTCGTAAGGGTAAGATCGACCGGCCACAGATACACTTTGCCGCTGTTAATCGCTGCGTTGCTGCTGAAGGATTGCGCCAGGACATGCAGGATTGGCAATATCATGCTTAAGCCTAATACGATCAGAAAAATATAGTTAAATACATTAAACCAACGTTGAGTGATGCTTGTTCTTACCATGGGCTCTCCTCCTTAATATAATCCTTCTCCGGTCATTTTCTTGCTTAGCGTGTTGCCCGTCATAATCAGGACAAGCCCCACTACCGATTTGAATAGACCGATGGCTGTCGTATAGCTGTATTGCCGATCAAGAAGGCCCACGGTATAGATGTACGTATCCAAGATTTCACCTTTGCCAGAGTTAAGCGTATTCAAAAAGATGGAGACCCTTTCAAAACCAAAGTCCATGAAATGACCGATTTGCAGCAAAAACAAAATCGTAATCGTCGGCATCAGCGCAGGCAGCGTAATGGACAACGTCTGCTTCCAGCGCCCCGCTCCGTCAATCTCGGAAGCTTCATACAGCTCCGGGTTGATGCTCGTCAACGCAGCAAGGTAAATAATCGTGCCCCAGCCTGCATCCTTCCATACGCCCGAGCTGACGAGAATGGTACGGATGTAGGATTCCTCGCCCATAAAGTAGATCGGCTCAAAGCCCATTGATGTAATGATATTGTTCACAATTCCGCTACGCGGCGACAAAATCTCAATCGCGATACCGCCGATTACGACCCAGGACAGAAAGTGCGGCATATAAAAGACGGTCTGCAGCACCCGCTTGAAAAACACCTTGCGGATCTCATTGAGCAGCAGTGCAAGAATAATCGGTACGGGAAACGAGATAGCCAAGCTGTAAAAGGCGAGCAGGAGCGTATTTTTCAATATCCGTAAAAAGTCAGTGTACTGAAACATCTTCTGAAAATGCTCCAGCCCTACCCACGGGCTTCCCAGATAGCCCTTGAAAATATTGTAGTCCTGAAAAGCCATGACCGAGCCGAACAGCGGCACGTATTTGAATAGCAAGAAATAAAGAATGCCGGGAATCGATATAAAATACAGCGCCTTATACTTATTTAGATAGGCCCATCGTTCTTTGGCCGTTCGAAATCGCATCGGGCCGATTTCCGCTTCGATATTGCTTTTCGCCATGGGAGTCAACTCCTTGCATAGTTTGTACGACAATCGTACACTATGGCGCCGGGCGCTTACGATGGCGTGATTTTTGGCGGTATGGCTTTTTTTACGATTTAGGCATGTTCATGCGCATGACCGTTCCTTCGCCCAGCTTGCTCTCAATTTCGAGACCGTAGTTGTCGCCAAATACAAGCTGAATACGGCGGTGGATATTGAGGACACCAATTCCGCCCTTGCCCTCCGCCTCCGTCAGACGTTTCGTCTCCAGCCGGTTTCTTAGTTGCAGCAGCGCGGACTCGCTCATCCCCGATCCATTGTCGATAACGGATACGACGAAGTATTGATCGGTCTCGGTCGCTTGAATCTGAATCCGATGGCCGTCCTCCAGCCCTTCGAAAAAGGCATGCTGAAAAATATTTTCGATCAGCGGCTGAAGCGTGAGCCGAACCATTTTCTTCAGCAGGAAGTCCGACGGAATCTCGACTTCAATCTCGAAATCCTTGCCGTAGCGATGCTTCAGGATCGCCATATAATTAAGCACATGCTTCAGCTCATTAACGACGGTAATTTCCTCCAGACTCGTCTGAACGGCATAGCGCAGCATATGGGCCATGCTTTTCACAATTTCGGACACCTCATCGGAGTCTTGAACGGCAGGGAAACAGACAATCGTCTCCAGCGTGTTATATAGAAAATGCGGATTGATCTGCAATTGAAGCGCCTGAAGCTCGGCCTTTTGCCGTTCCAGCTCCGCTTCCCGCTTCGTATTCTCGGCCGTATAGACCTGCTCGATCATATCGGACAACTTGTTCACCATCGAGTTGTAGCTGACGATAAGCTCGTCCACTTCGTCCTGCGTGCCGTTGAGCGGAATCCGGTTCCAGTCGCCTTTCTCCGCCTGCTTCATTCCCCGTCTCAGCTTGCGGATGGGACTTGTGAGGGAGTGGCCGAACCGGTAAGCGAGCAGTAGCGCAAGCACCAATGTAATCGAGCCGATCCAAAAAATATTCGTGCGTATGCCGATAATCGGCTCGCGCAAATCCTCCATCGGAATCGAAATCTGCAAATTCCAATCTGTATAGGACGAGTGGCGGGCGATCGTGAACCGTTCTTCGCCGTCCTCCTTGCCGATGAACGACTGGGTTTTCCCGTCGGACAAGCCTCTCCGGTCGGCAGCGGACAGCTGTTGTCCAATTTTGCTGGCATCGGTATGGTAGACGATTTTACCCTCTCTGTCCTCGATGTGAAAATAACCCCGCGGCCCCAAATCGATGCCTTGCCACAGAGCCGATAATTCAGTACTACGCACTTCAATGGCAAGCACACCATTATAGGTCAACGACCGAGGCGCTCTGACTTTGCGAGCGAGCGTAATGGTCTGCCCCTGCTGACCCGGGCTGATGCTGGCGTTAAGGAGCATAATCTGACCGTTATCCGGAATGTCTGCGAACAGCTTGTCCACGTATGCCTTGGCAGATGGACTTGTAAAATCAAGAGATGCGCCGTTATTGACACTGACGGTTCGCCCGTCCTGGCCGACCACGTACAAGGCCATCACCTCCGGATGGCGGATCATAATCGGCTCCAGCGCGTTCGTCTTGATTGTGGACGTGTAGTAATATTTTTCATAATATTTATCGGGATCGATTTCTAAAAACGACTTAATATCGGAGTTGGACAACAAGGATAAGGTCGAATTCTCGTAATTGTGGATATACTGCTCCAAATGATAGGATGCAATGTTGACGACCTGGGCCATGTTCGCTTCCGCCTGAGCGCGCAGCTTGTCTGTCGCTCCATAGTACGTATACAGCCCAAGCGCGGCGAGCGGCACGAAAATGACGATGACGAAATACGTATACAGCCGTACGAAAAGCCCCTTCCTGCGCTTATGTCCCGCCATCTATTTAATCCCCAGACTGCTGCGGTATTCGGTCGGCGTGATCCCTTTGACTTTGCGGAACGTTTTGGCGAAATGCGAATAATCCTCGTAGCCGATCTCGTGAGCAACGTCCACAATCCGGTAATGCGGCAAAGCGAGCAGCTGCTCGGCGAATTCGATTCGTTTGGCAATGCGGTAATTGATGAAGGTGACGCCGGTCGTTTTTTTGAAGTAGAGGCTAAAATAATTCGGGGTGAGTCCTACTAGATTGGCGACCTCCTCCAGTGTGACTTCCCTCGCGATGTTCTGTTCGATATAGGCTTTAACCTCCGACATCATGTCCTTGAAGCCGTCTCTTCGCAATGCGAGCTCATTAGTTACCGTATGAATCTTGTGGCGGAACTGCTCTTGAATACCGCTGAGGCCATACTTTTCGGTGTCGCCAGAGCCGGATTCAGCCGTTCGAGTACTCGTTTTGGCCTCCGAATAATTGTGGCCCTTCGCTTGGAGTCGGTCGAGCACCGCTTGGAAAGAATCATTCAGCAGCTCTCTGAGCTGATTCGGATGATCGGTTCGTTCGGCGCAATAACGCAGCCACTCGTCGAGACATTTGTCCAACTCCTCGATCCGCAGTTGCCAAATATGCTCCGTTATGTCGTCGAGCCACTGCTTCGATTGCGTTGGCGTAACGACTCCCTTTTCCATCGCAGGCAGTATCCGGTCCAGCATTTCATGGATGTCCGCCTTCACAACAGGCTTGAGCATATACTCCTTTACGCCATACGCCACGCATTGCTTCGCATACTCAAATTCGGCAAAACCGGAGATCACGACAACGCGAATATAGGGGTAAGTTTTCTGTATCCGCTTACAAAGTTCCAGTCCGTCCATCTTCGGCATCCGGATATCGGTAATCAATATATTAGGAGGATACTCGGCGATCCGGGCGAGCGCTTCCTCACCGTTTTCTGCTACGCGCACACTCGTGAACGGTTTGCTGTACGTGGTCATCATATGCTTCAGGCCATTCCGAATAATCATTTCATCGTCGACAATTAAAATATGCATTCCCCTGCCCCCTTAAGAAAGACTCCCTATATAATAGCTCAGGTTGCATACAGTTCCTATATGCGATTCCGATAATTGGATTAACAATATGATCCTTGGGGGGTGGAAAATGGGGGTTGGTGAGGTGGGACACGGGAAAATTTGGGGCGCAGCAGCTCGGCTGCTCGCCTACAGCGAAGCTAGCTTCGCTATTAGCGAAGGTGAGTTCGTTTGGCGCACGCCGCTCGGCATTTTGCGAACTGGCTTCGCTATTTTGCGAAGGCAAGTTCGCTGCGCTTGAGGCAGCTGCTTGGCTGCTCGCCTACAGCGAAGCTGGCTTCGCTATTCGAGAACCTAGGTTCTCGGTTAGCGAAATTTAGTTCGCTGCTGCCTTGGAGCAGGTCGCACGAGCGCCGCACAACGAATTTAACTTCGCTATTTTGCGAATCTGCTTCGCTCTAGCCAAACTCAATGTTACTTTTCAAAACCACTCAGCTTTTTACGAAGCATGGTTCGCTATTAGCGAAGCTGAGTTCGTTTGGCGCACGGGGCTCGGCATTTTGCGAACTGGCTTCGCTATTTTGCGAAGGCAAGTTCGCTGCGCTAGAGGCAGCAGCTTAGCTGCTCGTCTACAGCGAAGCTTGTTTCGCTATTAGTGAAGCTGAGTTCGTTTGGCGCACGGGTCTCAGCATTTTGCGAACTGGCTTCGCTATTTTGCGAAGGCAAGTTCGCTGCGCTAGAGGCAGCAGCTTGGCTGCCAGCCTACAGCGAAGCTAGCTTCGCTAATCGAGAACCTAGGTTCTCGATTAGCGAAAATTAGTTCGCTGCAGCCTTGGAGCAGGTCGCACGAGGGCAGCACAACGAATTTGGCTTCGCTATTTTGCGAATCTGCTTCGCTCGAGCCAAACTCAATGTTACTTTTCAAGAAGCAGCATCAAAGTTAATTCTTGCGTATGCCCAAAGCGACAACGATACAAGGCAGAAGCATAGTGTGTGTATGAAGGGCAATTACGCCTGAAGAGGAACAGTTGTGCAGCAGATTGTTCTAAGAGATTGGATCCCCTACGTGTAACCGAGCAACGAACGCCGGAAGGGGCTTGCTGCGAAAGATGCCGTGGATTGGCTGGTTTATACGATGCATTAGCATTAGACTGCTCATTTAAGCAATAGAGTGCAACCGGCATACTAGTGCAAGAGTCGAGCTAGGCAACAAAAAAAAGATTCGCTAGTGAAACCTAGCGAACCCCAAACTTCCTCCACATACTTATAGCTGGAAGTGTTCTTTAATCCTTCTAGCTACTTCTTCAGGAGCGATTTCCGTATTGTTAATACGAAGATAATGCTCCTTCTGGATCTCTCCTTCATGGGAGTTTAGCCGGTGTTTCTCCATCGTACTAATCAGGTCATGCTCAGACTTCTCCACATTGCGTTTGGTGGGCTTATGCTCCAGTCGGTGCGGGCTTTTGTTGCGCTCCAGTCTTTCCTGCAAATCAGCCTCCAGCTCTACGTAATAAACGGTGCCGCCCTGTGATTCAAAAATTTCGCTGACATGCCGAATATATTCCCAATCTCCGGGCAGATCAAATCCCCACACGTAGGTGAAAATCAATCCTGCCAAGTCACTCTTCGCTACCTCCTGAAATATTTCCTCGCGGAATAATCCGACCAGTCGTTTACCTTGCGGACTTCCATAGTTGAAGTAGGGGCTGACCAGTTCAATCGTCATATGGTTGTGGAACAGCTTCAAGTCTGTAATTTGCTCAAGCTGCTGTCCTACCGTCATTTTACCGACGGCCTGCGGTCCAAACACGATTACCAGTTTCACGATATCCCCTCCTGCTTAGTTTCGAAAGTCTTCATCATCTGCATGTTTTATCCAATATTACTAGATTTACTATAAAAATCAAGACAAAAAGAGGGGCGACATGCCCCTCCATTCACCTTACCGATTCAACTATTCCAGCACGTCCTTCAAACGCCGCTCCATTCCCGCAAAATCAACTGCTCCCAGCATACGATCGCGGATAATGCCTTCACTGTCGATAATAAAAGTTGTAGGGTAGCTGCGTACGCGATACTGCGACATCACGGCCCCCTTTTCATCCAGCACAATTGGAAATGTCAGGCCGCGAGCTTCAACGAAAGACGATACGTTGCTGCCGCTCTTCTCGGTAGACGTCATATTGACGGATAAAACCACGACATCCTGCTCCCGATAGCTGGCATACAGCTTCTCCATATGCGGCATTTCTACTTTACAGGGCGGGCACCAGGAAGCCCAGAAGTTTACGAATACCGTTTTCCCGCGGTAGTCTGAGAGGCTAATCTCACTGCCATCCAACGAAGCCAGCTTAAAATCAGGCGCCTGTTGCCCCTTGCTCAGTCCAACTTCCGCTAAACCTGCCCCAGCCTGGAGCTCTGCAGAGGCACTACCGTAATTGACCAGCAAAATAGCCGCAAGTACGGCCGCTGCCAATACATTGTTTGCCGCAAGCCTTCTCCATTCGATCACTCTTGCAGATCTGATTTGTATCACAAACAAGAAAGCCGACACCACAGTCGACAACGCATATTTCCACACTTCCGCAGACGTATCAGCCAGCAGACATTGCGCCAACAGCCATACTGTAATCCAGCCATAGAGCATCGTACTTATCCCTACGACAACCGCTTTGATTCCCGCATTCGTCCGTAAACCCTTATACAGAAGAAAACCGCAAGAGACGAGAGTTGCAAGCCATCCCCCGATAATCCCGCCGCTGAAATATAGGAATGAACGAGGATCTTCAAACACAGTCACAGGATCCACTATAATTAGGCTGGCTTTCCAAACGAATATCCATAGCAACACAGCATTCATGGCATCTGAAACGAAGCTGGCCTCCACCTGGCCTTTTTTCGCTTTTAACGATAACCCCGCTACGCCTGCCAAACCACAAAGAATATAGACGACAATTTCCAAATTCAACACGAAGGTTCCTAGTTGTACCGTGTACACGCCTTTTGCTCACTCCCCTTTCTTCCCCATTCCCATAACAAGGAATAAAGCCGATGAAGCTTCTTGCTATCTAGTCTATCATTTTAAAAGGAGGTTCAGCTATAAATGCGGTACGTATTTTTCCCTTCTAATTTGGCCTGGTAGAGTGCGGTATCCGCTTTTTTCAATAGCGTCTGCAGCTTGTCACCCTCTTGATAGTAGGCGATCCCGATGCTGGATGTCGTGGTAAACGCATGGTCCATCACAAGCCAAGGCTGCTGCAGCGACAAAAGAATTTCTTCGGCAATACCCGCTGCTTCCGAATTGCTCTCCAGTTCAGGAAGGGCAATGACGAATTCATCGCCACCCATCCTTGCTACCCTGTCAATGTCTCTCAAGCATGGCTTCACACGCTGAGCCAACTGTCGAAGCAGTTCGTCCCCTGCATCATGTCCAAAATTGTCGTTGATCTGTTTAAAGCCGTCCAAATCAATATACATGACACCCAGTAACCGCTTGCTGCGCTTGGCTTCCAGCAGCGCTTGCTCCAGCAGCGCGTTAAACAGTCTGCGGTTAGGAAGCTCTGTCAGCGGATCATGATAGCTTAAATGCTCCAGATGCTCCTCGTATTTTTTCCGTTCTGTAATTTCACGGCCGACAAGCATCATGTTGGTAAAACCGCCTTCTTCATCAAACATCGGAGTCCCGATCAATTCCACCCACACGTCATAGCCCAATTGATGCTGCCGATGAATTTCACAAGAAAACGGCCTTTGGGTTATCGCCATATTCATAAATACCTCGCGAAAAGCGTCATCTACCTCTCCATCAGGCTGGTAAAAGACACCTTTGCCAACATACTCGCTTGGATCATAGCCAAGCACCGTTTGGTGGGAGGGCGAAGCGTACGTCACAATACCGTCCAGTTGAACCAACTGGATAAGATCAAGCGAATTATCCGCAAGCATCCGGTACCGTTTCTCACTTTCCTTTAACGCAGCCTCCACTTTGCTTCTTTGTGTAATATCCCGGAACATTGTTAGAATCGCCGGCTGATCATCATGCGTAATCGAGATGCTGTTCGTATCGATAAAGATTGTCTCTCCGTCTCGGCGCGTAACCTCAATTGCCATGTAAGGAAGTACTTTCCCCTCCTTCAGTTCCTGCACCCTTTGCCGAATCATCTCATGATCTTTTTCCGGGATAAAGGAATATAGGCTGACCCCTTCAGGGTTATTTTCTTTCGAATAGTTCATTGCGGAGAGATTGGCATATAAAACCTCACCCTCACGATGGACCATAATTCCTTCGGGAGAAAGCTCGACAAGCTTGCGGTACCGCTCCTCGCTTTCCTTCCATGACCGTTCCAGCTTTTTCTGAACCGAAATATCCTTTGTCATGCCTACAATGCCAATAATTTCGCCCTTCTCGTTGCGAAGCGGAGAGAAGCTTGAACTGACCTCGATGCATGTACCGTCTTTTTTCAGACCAATGGTCTCATAACCCTGACAGCACTCTCCCCTTCTGCCCTGCTCCACTTGCTCCTGATGCCCTTTTGCAAAAGCTTGCGGGATGATAGGCAGCGGCTTGCCTATCATTTCCTCCCGCTTCCAACCGTAGGTCTCCTCAAAAGCTGTATTAATATCCGCCACCTGACCGCCCAAATCCAATATAAACATGGCTGCAGAGGTCGAGTGGAACACCGCCTTCAAGCGCTCCTCCCTTTCTTCCTGTGCAGCCCTTTCCTTAATCGACTCCGTTATATCTTGAATCAGGCAAAAAACGTCGTACATATCGCCTTCTTTAACCAATGGAATTGTCGTAACATGAATATCAAGTTGGGCGCCATTTTTGTGGTAGGCCCTAGCTTCGTATATGGAAGGTGTCCCTTCGGTTAACGTGTCGAGATGACGGCGAACAGTGTCCCGATGCTCTGGAACGACGATATCCATATAATCATTCATCGGAAATTCCGCCCTGGCATACCCGAACATTTCGCTTGCCGCATGATTGACTTCCCTTATCTGACCGTCCTTGGATAAAACCAAGACCGCAAAAGGATTAAACTCTACGATGGATTGATGAAACGACGTGGACGCCTCATGAGGTAACGTACTCATCTATGTAATATTTTCCTCCCCGGAAATTATCTATGTCATATAGATTCCCTGCTAGAAACTGCTTCTTTCAGCTTTTCATTTTACCTTTCTTTTGGCTGAATCGACAGTAGAACTAGTAAAATTCTACAATTTTTCTGGAAGAAAAAGTTTAAAAATGATAAAAAGCAGCCTTTGACCTCGGCATGGCTCACGTGTATTGTATAGTTTGAGGCCCGTCTAGATAGATGGAATGGAATAACAAGCAAGAGAGAATAGGAGCTGGAACAATGAAAAGCATCGCTGTGTTTTGCGGATCGAGAAATGGAGCTTCCGAGGTTTATGTAGAAGGAGCAAAAGCGCTCGGCAAAGAGCTCGCCAAACGGGATATTGCACTCGTGTACGGCGGAGCTAGCGTTGGCGTTATGGGTGCGGTGGCAGATTCCGTTATGGAAGCTGGCGGACGCGTCATCGGTGTCATGCCTGCCTTTCTCGACAAAAGAGAGATTGCCCACAAGTCTCTGTCCGAACTGATTATCGTAGAATCCATGCATGAGAGAAAAGCAAAAATGGCGGAGCTGTCCGACGGATTTATTACGATGCCGGGCGGTCCTGGTACGATGGAAGAGTTTTTTGAAATATTCACTTGGGCGCAATTGGGCCTTCATCAAAAGCCTTGCGGCCTCTTAAATATTAATGGCTACTACAATCCGCTTATTGAGCTGTTCAATCATATGACTGCGGAACAATTCATGGATGAGAAGTATCGCCGAATGACGCTCGTGGATAAGGATCCGGCAGCGCTTTTGGAGCAATTTTACACGTACGAGCCGCCTGCGCTTAAAACATACCTGAACGACCAACAGACTTAGCTGCTGTTTGCACTAAATCGGGCTGAGCATGCATGAGCATGCCCAGCCCGATTTAGTTTGGCGGCTTAGCCCCTAACTTGCTCATATCTCCGCTCTGCTCTGTTCAGTTCGCTGCCCGTAACCAGATTGGCTTGCTTGCAGAATTTGCTCTGTTCTTAGTTCAACCTGCTGAGCGCTTCACTAAGCTTGATTCCGTCTTCCAGGATGAATTGCCGCCAGTAGTCAACCGATTGCTTCATGTTGTCTAGAATAGCCGCGGGAGTATCGCTTGTAGCGGAGAAGATTTCCAGAGTGAAATAGATCGCTTCGCATTTTGGCGGCATCCCCGGTTCTGCGGGATTTTGGTAGGCTTTCTCTAGCGCTCGCAATACAGGCTCTCCGAAAATAATACCATCACGATTGTAAGCCTCCGTAAACGGGCGATGGGAGGAGGACATCCCATTGGTCTGCTGTAGATGCAATATCGGGGAATAACAGCCAAGCTCGGAAAGCCAATGATACGTATCACCATCGAATGCTTGAGCGAATAAATAAGGATAGCGGTTTATTTCATCCGCTATTTGTTCCATAATAGCTGTCCGCTCTTTTCCCGTTGCTTGGATCAGCTCTGCGAACCGCTTATTTGCCGATTGCGGCCCCAGCCATAGAGATGAATCTATGGAAACTCCCCTTAGACGGCAATCCTCCGCCCATGCTTCAATTGTTGCCCCGTCCGGCTGCAAAAATTTACGTTGGCCGCTTTGATGTCCTGTATCCAGCGTCAAATAGAACGGAGCTTCTGCCAATCGGCCGACCTCGCTCAGCAATTTCTTAGCACCTTGAATCGTCCACGGAATTTGATGCGGCGTATACATTTGTTCAACGCCCGGCGTAACAACGCCAAGCTTTTTGCAGGAAGCGGCAATGTCAGCTAAGCGTCTGTAAAGCTCGTTTTCTGCTATCCGATAGGCATCAGGATCTTGGAGCACCGCTTCAGAAAAGGCATGACAGTAGAAACCAAGTCCGGCCCCCAGTTCCGCAGCAAGCTCTGCCATCGGCTCCACCCACCTCCGCTGTATCCGGTCGCGGACCGATTCATCGGGATGAGCCAACCCTAACGTCGCGTACGTTCCGTGCCCGGAATACAGATTGGCAACTTGCACGCCTGTCTTTTTACTTTCCCTCCTGACGTCCTCGGCCCATCGCTTCATGTAGGCTTCCCCCATATACAAAGGATCAATCTCGTTGTCAGCACTAGCCTCGGCGTAATGTACACCCATCGCCTGAAGCGAACCCAACCATTCGGCTGGCCTCGTCCACCGCTTAGAGGCGAAACAATTATCGACTGCCAAATACAGACGAGGGTCCAGCGGCTGCTGCTCATAGCCGCCCAGAATATGGGCAAGTCTATGTTCTTGCTCTTGCCTTTGACAATGTCCTTGTTCTTGCTCTTGCTCTTGCTCTTGCTCTTGCTCTTGCTCTTGCTCTTGCTCTTGCTCTTGCTCTTGTCCTTGCTCCTGTCCCTGACCTGGTCCATGTGACCGTACTTGCCCTTGATCCTCCTGCTCACGCTCCCAATTCCGCCCCTGCTCCATCACCATCGCCGCAAAACTCCCCTCTTGCTTTTCCTTCATTATTGGCTCCTCTTTTGTTTTTGTCTATCATTTTATTTGGTTTTAATCAAATAAACCAAATAAAACAAACATAAAACCAACATTTCAGTTTATATAACCTACTCCTATCGTTGGTTTTCATTGTCTATCTTTTGGCGGCTAGCTATAATGAAGAAAATACCGGTTTATCGAGGTGAGCAAGTTGAGCATTTCTGAACGCAAATTAAAAATACTGCACTTGCTGCAGCAAACCGGCAACGTCCGGGTAACGGAACTAAGTACGCTGCTTGGCGTGACGGATGAGACGATTCGCAAGGATCTCGACTCGCTTAGCGAAAGCGGCAAGCTGCAGCGTACCCATGGCGGGGCACTCCCACTGCCGGAGGTTCCGATGCTGTCGCCTCACTTGGAACGGGAACAAACCCATGCCGAGTTGAAAAAGGAGATCGCGGACATCGCGCTTCGCCAGATTCAGCCCCATGATACGATCGCAATGGATGGAAGCACGACGGTCTCCTACCTGGCCAAAATCATGCCAGACATTCCGCTTACGGTCGTCACCAATTCCATGAAAACAGCATTCGAATTAAGCAGCCGCGAGCACATTCACATCATTTCCGTAGGCGGCGTCTTCCTCAGACAGTCCTATTCCTTCCACGGATCGCTGACCGAGCGAATATTGAAGGAGTATCACGTCCATAAAGCGTTTCTGTCCTGTACCGGTCTGCATTCGGACAGAGGCTTCAGCGACTCCAACGAGGCGCATGCCTCCGTCAAAAAACGTATGATCGAAATCGCCGATGATGTCTATTACTTGCTCGACAGCAGCAAGCTAGGCGTGAAAGACTTGATTCAAATCGCGCCCATACAGAGCCATGTTAACGTGATTACTGACACCTCAGCCGACCCAGCGGTTATGGAACAGCTCGCAGACTCCGGGGTGCGTTGGATAAAAGAATAAAAAAGAGAGCATTTCCGCATACGGGAAATGCTCTTTCTTTTCAACCACGTTAAACATCACTTTGGTGCGATATTTTCTGCTAGAAGCTCACCCATAGCTGTCCATTCATGCGCTTTAGGCGGCTTCGAATAGGTGACAGGCAATCTAGGGAACAGCAGCTCGGCTATGCGGTAAGCTTCCTCCAGATGAGGATAACCGGATAAAATAAAACGGTCGATGCCCAAGGCCGCGTATTCCTTCAGCCGCTCGGCAACGGAATCGGCATCGCCTACCAAGGCTGTGCCTACGCCTCCTCTGACTTGCCCGATACCCGCCCACAGATTTGGGCTAATCTCTAACTGATGCAAATTGTCGCGGACTAACTGCGTCATCCGCCGTTGACCGACGGAATCGAAGCGATCCAAGACGGCATGGGCTTCATTGATATCTTCCTTCGTAACATACTGCACAAGCTTATGTGCTTCCGCCCATGCTTCCTCCGCCGTCTCTCTGACGATAATCTGCACCCGAAGCCCGATTTCAATCTCCCGGTTTTGAGCCTTCGCCAATGCCTTTACATCCGCGATTTTCTCAGCCACCATCTCCGGCGTCTCCGCCCAAGTCAAGTAAGTATCAATATGTTTGGCTGCAACCTGATGACCCGGCGCCGAGGAAGCGCCAATGAACAATGGCGGAGATTTCCGTTCGAACGGAGGATACTGCAGCTTAGCCCCTTCGACTTGAATATGCTTGCCTGTATAGGTGACTTCCTCCCCTTCCATTAGCCGGTGCCATACGGTCAGAAATTCGTCGGTCGCATCATAGCGATCCTTGTGGTCAAGAAAAATCCCGTCCCCCTTCATTTCCAAAGGGTCCCCTCCGGTAACGACATTCACCAGAAGCCGGCCCGAGGATAAACGGTCGAAGGACGCAGCCATACGAGCTGCAATGGTGACCGAAACCCCTGCTGGACGCACCGCTACCAGAAACTTAAGCCGTTCGGTTGCGGGCAGCAGCGCCGATGCGACAACCCAGCCGTCCTCGCAAGCATGTCCCGTCGGCACAAGCATGCCCGTATAGCCTAACCGATCGACGGCTTGAGCGACTTGACGGAAATAATGAAGATCGGTTACTTTCGCACCCTGCGTCGTGCCCAAATATCTTCCGTCTCCCATAGTCGGCAAATACCAAAATATTTCCATCCTGAAATCCCCCTTATAATAACGCGGTCCGCTTATCGGCTCCGCTTCTGCTAACGTTCTCTATTTCACTTCCACTTTCGCTTCCTACAGCAATCTGGGCGATTAGAAACCGGCGCAGCTCCACAAACTCTTTACCTGCCCGTGCATCGCTAAACGACACCTCTCCCTCCGGTACGAATACGGGATTCATGAAATCCTGTACAATACATCCGGGATTCGGGTGCATGATCACAATTCGTCTCCCTAACAAAAGCGCTTCATCCACATCATGAGTGATGAAAAAGATACACTTGCGCGTTTTCTGCCAGATGCTGCGGAGATGCAGCTGCATCGATTCACGAGTTAAAGCATCAAGTGCACTGAAAGGCTCATCCATCAGTACGATGCTGGGATCGGTCGCAAGGGTCCGGGCAATTGCTGCCCTTTGCTTCATGCCGCCTGACAGCTGATGCGGCAGTTGGGAGCCTGCATGACTAAGGCCAACCAGCTCCAAGTAGGCATCTACCCGCCGCTTTCTCTCCTCACGCGGCAGCCGGGCCATTTTCACGCCAAATTCAATGTTCTTGGCAATCGTCAGCCAAGGAAATAAGTTGGCATGCTGGAATACGACGCCAACCTGCGCGTTAGGCTCGATATGCTCGGTGCCGCCGATCCATACGCTGCCTTCTGTCGGCTCCAAATAACCGGCAATAATGTTCAGCAATGATGATTTTCCGCAGCCGGAAGGACCCAGTACACAGACAAAGTCATCGGAAGCCAGATCCAAGTCAATTCCCTTCAGCGCATGAACAGGCGAACGCCGCTGATTATACGTCAGACTGATACCATCCAGCTTAATTCCCTCTGCCCCCTCTGCCCCCTCTGTCTCCGTCGTCACGCTTGAGCGATCCACAGAAGGAGCGGATGTCCACGCCCCACGAGGCGGCATGGAAGCCGATGTTCCTTCGACAGTCATAGCCAAACCCCCTTATGCCTATCAGAATTTGTCGTACAGGTCATTGCGGATTGCTTTTTGGAATACAGTAACGTCCGGTGCTTCTTTAATTGATTTTTGCTCCACGAGGAAGTCGGCCGTCGCCTTCAGCAAAGCGGCAAACTGCCCCGGCTGGTCAGGCGTCCCCATATATTTGGCATCCTTCTGCTGGGCGGCGTCCAGTACCGTAATTTCATTCATCGCCTTCAGCGTTTCTTCCGGCGTCAAACCGAGCTCCTTGGACAACGCTTCGGAAGCCTCTTGAGGATGGTCGCGGTAATATTTCGTTCCTTCATCCAATACTTCAATGTAGCTGATGACAGCGTCCGGATATTTCGTAATAAAGTCGTTATGTACGACACCGAACTCCCCCGTCAATGCGCCTTTCTCAGCAATTTCCTTGGAGGTGATGACAATCTTGCCCTTCTGGGCAAGCAGTTTAGACTGTACCGGCTGCCAGGTAAAAGCACCGTCGATATCTCCTCTTTGCCAAGCAGCCAGAAGATCGGGCGCTTGCATGTCGATGATTTTGAGCGTGGAAGGATCGATATTTTCTTGTTTCAGAGCGGACAAGAAACTGAAATGGGATGTAGAGCCGAATGTCGTCGCAATCGTCTTGCCTTTCAAATCCGCAAGCGACTGGATCGCGGAATTTTCTTGAACGACCAGCGCCTCGCTCTCTCCTATTACGTCATGGATATAATAGATTTGATAAGGAAGGCCCTGAGCAACACCGGATGCGCCTGGCGGTGTTCCCACTAGTCCGAAATCGATGCTCCCGCTCGCAATCGCGGTGTTCACGTCACGACCGGACTCGAACTTCAACCATGAGATTTTTACACCAGGAAATTTTTTCTCTGCCAAGCCAAGCGCCTTCGCTGTCAACTCTCCGTTCGGCGACACCTGATAGCCGATGCGAATCTCTTTCGGCAGACTTGCAGAGTCTCCGCCGCCTGCAGGCGTTGCTGTCTCTTTGCCTGCACTTCCTCCATTTCCTCCGCAAGCGGCCAATACCATTAAAAGCCCGGCAAGGGTTAACATCAGCAGACTTCTGCTCGTATTAAAAAATAAGTTCTTAATTGTCATGAATTAGCCTCCTTAATAATTATGCTCCTTAACTTTCAACCCATGGAGATACCCGCTTGATCAACAAGCGGAGCGCCGTATCGATTAGAATGGCGATGACTCCCATAATAATGATGGCTGCATAAATGATGTCGCTTCTTAAGTATTTGCTGGCATCCAGCACCATCCATCCGACCCCAGACACGGCAGCAATCATTTCTGCCGCAACCAGTGTTGCATAAGTGATGCCTACAGTTGTGCGCAAGCCGGTCAACAGATCGGGCAAACAGGATGGAAAAATGACGTAAACATACAAGCGCCATCCCTTCGCGCCTAGCGATTTTGCTCCGTTAAATCGGTCGACCGGTACTCTGCGGCTGCTGTGTACAGCGGCAATAAACAAGGGTGCGAATCCGCTAAGGAACAGCAGCACGATTTTCGACGTATCCTGAATGCCGAACCAGAGAACGAGCAGCGAGTAATACGCCAGCGGCGGCAAAGGCCGATAAAACTCGACGAACGGGTCGAAGATGGCTTGAATCCACCTGATTCTTCCGCAAATAATGCCAAGCGGAACGGCGGTAACGAAGATGAATGCCAACGCGATAAAAATTCGCCGCAAGCTGGCGGCAATGTGTGCGGGCAAGGAGGAACCTTTGTAGCCTTCCTTGGCGATATCTGCGAACGCATACCATACGTCAGCCGGTGTAGGAAGGAACAGCGGATTGACCCATGCGTTGCGGCTTGCGATCCACCATAACGTCAAGACAGCTCCGACAGATACGGCCGATATGCCTAGATAAAACGCATTGCCTCTTGTTTTTTTTCGTTTACGGGGTTTTCGTTGTGCGCCTACAGGCATCCCGGCACCTCGCTTTTTTTAAATATAACTATATAAATAGAAATAGTAGGTTTTATTGTCGAAAAATCGAGCTGCCTATGCAGCCCGGTATTTCCTAACCTACGATTTCATCCAATTCTCCCGTTGTCGGGTCGTGCATCTCCAGCGAGGACAGGCTTATTATGCCTAAACCTGTACCGCGCCGTTGCTTGGGCTTCCTTCGGATCGGACATCCCGGTTTTTAACCATATCCAGCAAGTAGGACAATACATCCTTACGCAGTCCGTCCTCAAGCGGAGCGAACCCGAACAGTTCACAATAGAACAGTCCGTCAGCAGCAAGGCGAGCGACTGTCGCTTCCACCGGGTCCTTGCACTCGGCGGCCATCCGGCTTTGCCATTCGACATAGCGCTGACGCATCGGCTCGAGCAGAACCGGATTGCTTGAAGCAGCTGCCAGTATGCCGAAGCTCATCTCCAGATCCTCTTTATTAATTTCAAAGGTCTGGATCAGGTAGGCTTGCGCCCATTGATTGTTGAGCTTCGTATTACGCGAGGCTTCCTCTTCTGTGCTGGAATCAAATCGGTTCAGAAAATCATCCAATGCAGCTTGAACCAAAGCTTCCTTCGTCGGGAAATGATAGAGCAGGCCACCCTTGCTAACACCCGCCTCCTTCGCGACGGCGTCGAGCGTAAGCTGGGATGCTCCTCTTTCTCTGACGAGCTTGCAAGCAACTTGCAAGATGGCAGAGCGTTTCGATTGTTGTGCCACTATTTCACCCCCAATATTTACTATACAGTCCAGACGGTACAGCGTCAACGAAAAATACTAACTATTCTTAGTAGATAAGTGGGTATTAATATTTCCTTTCCTATACGACTTTCTCTAGCTATTAACGTCAATTAAGTTAACTGCTAGGGAGACACATGAATTTTATATGGGAGGGCTTTAGGATGAGCAAGATCCTTTTGACACAATCCTGCTTCTTTACATAGTCGTAGGCTCAGCTTGCAGCAGCAAGGTACAATTCCCTTTACCGAGGAAGCAAAGAGGATACTGCATTATGTCCATCTATCGTGCTTGACGAGGGAGGGCGTTGTTATAGGGTTTCAATGAATCAATACGACACGATGACATGGTTTCAAGATACTGCAGACGACAAAAAGTGGAGTTCCGACTGGGCAAGCGACGTCGATCCGTTTCTTCTCTACTTAAACAAGGGCAGTGAGCAAGTGAAAGTAATCTTTTACAAACAGCGGGATGATGACTTTACAGGAGTGTTGTTAAGGTATAGAAGTGCTGCATGGAAATGAGGTTGGATATGAATTTTGGAAGTCACTTGGATTTAGAGAAAGAAGTATCTATATGAGGCTTGGCCCGACTCATTAAACCCGAGGCTTAATGAGTCCTTTGCCAATAAAGTTGGCCGAGACCGGCGGCTTGCCGATTTCCCTGGCCCACACCGACAATTGGCCGATATGATGAATTTCGTGCGCAATAATGTGGCGCATCACTTCTCCCCAGCTGTAAATATCCGCATCACCCTCAGCATTGCCGCTATAATGCGGCCGGGTCTCCATGCTCTCCTCCCATTCCTTCACGAAAGGCTCGACTTCCGCTCGAAAGCGCCGATCCAATTCTTTTACTCGCTCCAGCGTTTGATACTGCTCGTAATCCTCCAGCTCATCAGGTTTTCCCTGCAATTGCTGAATCCAGCTCCACTCTACGTCCGCAATGTGGAAAAACGTCTTCAATAGACTCCCCGTACCGCCTGTCCGCTGACGAATTAACTCCTCATGAGGAAGCTCCTCACACCATTGATACCACTGGTCCCTGACCATCCAGTTATAGCGAAACCACGCTTCCACGCCGATCCCTCCGCTTCATAATCTTTGCCGTTCATCTCTATAGAACATGATATCATCTAATTAACTATGTTTTGTAAAATTTGGAGGATCAGCGGTGGCGAAAAGTTTTTTAATGCCTTTGTGGCTTTTTCCCCCTCCCCGGTGTCTATAAATATGCAAGATCAAGAGGAGGTCAACGATGTCAGGCGCTTATGACAACCGCCCTGTTTATCCGGATGAACAGAGCACCATTGAAAAGTTCGAACAATGCTATGAACAGTATCGCAGCCGAATCCGCAGCTACATTTCGCTCAAAACAAATGCTGCAGCAGCGGATGACTTGACGCAGCAGGTTTTTCTCAAAGCCATCGAAAACCTGCATTCATTCAAAGAAAACGCCAGTTTCTTTACCTGGATTTTTAAAATTGCCGAAAATACGGTGAAAAATGAATATCGGAGCTTAGCCCGAAAAAAAGAAATGCCTTACGATTTTACAAGTTATGAATCGCAATCGGTCTCCCTTGATTTTGCCAAGTATGTCGAGATCCGCATCGATATTGGCTCGGCGTTAAACAAGCTGAAGGAATTGGACCAGCAAATTATTTCGTTGCGTTTTTTCCTCGATTGCACGTTGTCCGAAATCGCCAATATCGTCGGCATGCGGGAAAGCGCGGTAAAAAACAGGCTTTATCGCTCATTAGAAAAGCTACGCACAGAACTTAAAGAATGGGGTGACATTGCTGTTATGTCAATTCTAGACATGATATCAATCGTAAATAAAAATGAAGCCGCCGGATCGAAAGATCCTTTTGAAAAGGTCCACCAGGATCTATTCCGTACACTGAAGGAAAATGTGGAACGGATCGCATCCAAGTACAAGCACCGTCCTTCATGCAAAACCATTATCGAAATTTATCCCGATCTTCCGACCTTCCACCAAGCTGTCGGAGAAGCCGACGCACCGAATTGGTTCATGGGCACGTACGAGGGCAATCGCTTGAAAATCGTATCTCCTCTGAATCCAGGACCGGAGCATACGTATGAGTCCATTATCAAATCGACCTTGCATCTGTATACGATGTGGCTGATTGAGGACATTAACGCCACAGCACCTAAGTGGGTGCGTCAAGGAATTGGCGGCTATGAAGCGAAGCAAATGACGGAGGAGTTCATCGCGAACACAACAGCAGACGCAGTTCGTCGAGGGGAAATTCCGGAATTCCTTGAATTCAATAACGATACGTGGGATTTCGAGACGATGAAGGGCTTCCAATACTCGTATCTGATCGTAGAGTTCATTACGGAAAGCTACGGGTTGGATACGCTGAATCAGGTCATCCGCAATCCCCATGAATTCAACGGCATCTTCAAGCGTTCCGAATCCGAGCTGCGTGAGCAATGGATCTCCTATATGAAAACGAAATTCAATATTTAATATAATGGGGCTGCAGTCCAAGCGAAATTTGCTTGGGCGGCGGCCCCTACTTTTTTGAGTGTGATGGTGTTTGGCCAACTGCTGTGCGGTGCGTTAACGAAGCGGCTTCGCTAAATAACGTAGCTTTTTTCGCAGGAGAGGCAGAATTCTGAGCAATTTCACCCGTATGACGCGTATAACGCATCTTTTTTCTCTATTGGGAAATCCATTTACACTATAGAGAAAAAAGGTGCGTTACGTGGCCTTATGGAGAGAAAATCGCACGTATTAGCTAGAATTATGGAATTTTGCTTCGCAATATTGTGAAGTTGGTTCGCTATGACTTTTAATACAGCGGGAACTTCTGGCGCAGATCTTCACGGTGAAGCACGTTGGAGTCCTCGCGAATGTAGTGGCAGACGTAGGAGCGGCGCCAGCGGTCCTTGCTCCGGTTCTTTTTGGAGGAGTGGATGAGCAGCTCGCTAAAGAACAAAATATCGCCCTTCTCCATCTCGACCGGAATTTGGCGGCTCGTATCGACTCCTTCGGTCTCCTCGGTCCAATGCTCATGCTCCTCGATATCCTTCACCGCGCCGTGCGGCAGCAGGCCCAGCTTATGCGTTCCCGGCATGACCCATAGACAGCCAGTTTCGATATCAATGGAATCCTCCATAGCTGTCCAAGCAGCGATCATCGTCATCGGATCATTTTTAATGTAGTAGTAATCCTGATGGGAAGCCTGCCCCGGCGAGCCCGGCTCCTTGTAGAAGTACATGCTTTGCACACATACTGCTTCTTTTCCCATCAACTGGGCAAGCGCACCTCGTACGATTGTGTTCTTCATCAGCTGGCGAGAGAAGCTGTCATGCTTATGCGGATTAAAGAGACGCAGGGAATATTTCTTCGCTTCATCGCAAGCTGCCCATTCCGGAATCGGATTCTGATTGCGAATATCGTAGATGTGTCCATTAAAGGCATCGATTAAATCGCTGGACATCCCCTTCTTAAACAGGAAATAACCATTTTCCTTAAAAAACTCAATTTGTTCTTCGGTAAGGGGAGTCGTCGGACTAACGTAAGTGTTATTCATTCAGTATTCTCCTTTACTAAGAAATGATCTATAATGATTTCAGAATACGTTAACGAATCCGCTTACACAATGGCTGCAACAAGCAAATATGTATCTAAAATTGATATCCCTACAAATAAATTCATTCCAGTGATTGGAGGCTTCCGCCTTGTCCAACTCCCTTGCCTCTCTAACCATCAACACAATTGAACATGCTACCGCGGGCTCTATCGTTTACCCGCCCGGCGGCCGTCTCGGCCCCCGCATTCAGCAGGATATTCAGCTCGTTATGCTCTATACCGGCGAGATGAATGTAACGATCGACGGCCGGCTGCTGCCAGTTGCGCCCGGCCATGTCATCCTGCTAAAGCCGGGTTGTGAGGAGACATTCGTCTTCTCCAAAACCGAACCTTCCTGGCATCGGTGGATTGCCGTTCATTTGAACGACATGACCGAGGAAATCCGGGAAGAGCTGGAGCAGCTGCCCGAGTGCCTGCCCTTAACGGAGGAGATGAACCGATTGCTGGATCTGATGCTGAACGTCCAGCGCTTCGCCTCCTTCGAGGATCAGGCCGTCATTAGTCTCGGGCTGGCCGCACTCCACCTCTACCCTACCGAATCCAGAAGGGCGCTGCTCCGGCAAGAGAAGCATCCTGCTATTTATTCAGTTCTGACCTACATCCATGAACGTTACATGGACGACCTGTCGCTGGCTGATCTGGCAGATCGTGCTGGGCTATCCCCCGAGCATCTCCTGCGGTTGTTCAAGCGTCACGAATCAGCGACGCCAATTGCTTACCTATGGAATTACCGGGTGTCCAAGGCCGTCGAGCTGTTGACCAGTACGGGCCTCAACGTAACGGAAATTGCACAGCGATGCGGCTTCAAGACTTCGCATCATTTTGCCCGGATGATCAAGCAGACGACAGGCCGCACCGCTTCGGAGATTCGCCGGCTTTCCTGGAGCGGCATGCGCAAAGCTTAACCAGCCAAGCGACGACTGTCTCCCCCCATCCTAATGCAGCGCCTGATACAAAGAAACACCTCGTGTGAGGTGTTTCTTTGTATCAGCTTCTAGCCCACTCTATTCTTTCACTCCGCCAAGGGTCATGCCCTTGACGAAATATTTTTGCAGGAACGGGTAGACCATGATGATGGGCAAGCTTGCGATGATGGTCATCGTGGCACGGATCGAAGCCGGGGTCACTTGGTTCATCGCCTGACCTCCTGTATTGCTGAACACATCGCCCACCGTCTTCTGTGTCATGGACCCGCCGGAGCTTTGCAATATTTTCATCAGCTCGTACTGAAGCGTACTGAGATTAATATTCGAAGAGTTGTACAGAAACACATCAAACCAGGAGTTCCATTGCCATACCGCTACGAATAGCGATACCGTTGCCAGCACGGGCGTGCAAAGCGGCAGCACGATGCGCATAAACGTCGTAAAGTCGCCGGCCCCGTCGATTTTGGCGGATTCGATAATGCCTTCCGGAATGCCTTCGATAAACGACCGAATGATAATGACATTAAAAGCACTAATGATGCCGGGAATAATGTAAACCCAGAAGTTGTTGAGCAGATGAAGCTCCTTGTAGAGCAAGTAAGTCGGGATCAAGCCCCCGTTGAAATACATCGTCAGAATGAACGCCAGCGCAACCCATTTGCGCAGCACATACTCCTGCCGGCTCACCGTATAGGCAACCATAGCGGAGCAAAATACAGCAACGACAGTGCCGATCGTGGTACGCAAAAAAGAGATGAGCATCGAATGAAAAATCGCGGCTTCGCGAAGCGTGTATTCGTAGTTGTACCAAGTGAAAATGCGGGGCATCAGGAAAATGCCGCCCTTGGAGGCGTCCATCGCATCATTGAGCGAGACCGCCAGCATATTCAGAAACGGATAAAGCGTAACAGCCGCAAGAAACAGCATAAAGACGATGTTGCAAAAATCAAAAATACGATCGCTTGCCGAACGGCGACGAGCTAATGCTTTCATGTTGGCAGCCTCCTAGAACAATCTCGGTTGACCCAGTCTCTTGGCAATATGATTGGCGCCGAACAACAGGATGATGCTGATGACGGTCTTGAACACACCGGCGGCCGTCGCTAACGAGAAGTTGCCCATCGCGATGCCGTATTTCAGCACGAACAGATCCAGGTTATCGGAATATTCGGCGGTTAAGCCGTTGCCAAGCAGATATTGCGGCTCGAAGCCGGATTCCAGAATGTTGCCGAGATTCAAAATAAGCAAAATAACGATAACGGACTTCAATCCCGGAAGCGTCACGTACAAAATCCGCTGCAATCGGTTCGCGCCATCAATCTCCGCAGCTTCGTATTGCGCCGGATCGATCGTCGTAATCGCCGTCAAATAAATGATCGTGTTCCAGCCGAGATTTTTCCACACCTCGGAAATGCCGAGAATGCCCCAAAAGTATTTGCCTTCCGCCAGCCACAAAATCGGCTCTTGAATGATGCCGAGCTTCATCAGCACCAGATTGACGATACCGGAGCTTTCCGTCGACAGCGCTGTAACGATAATACTGGAAGCGACCACCCAGGATATAAAATGGGGCAAGTAGCTGATTGTCTGAACGGTACGTTTGAAAACAACGCTGCGCAGCTCATTGAGCAGTATCGCCAGCACGATCGCGGTAACGAAGCCAAGCACCAAGTTAATAAGGCTCATTGCCAGCGTATTGCGCATCACCTGATAAAAGTTTTCGTCTTGAAACAGAAACTTAAAGTTGCGGAAGCCCACCCATTCTTGGTCAAAAGGGCTGGTACCTGGCCGAAACTGCTGGAATGCGATGGACCAGCCCCATACCGGAATATATCGAAAAACGAGCAGCCACAGGACGAATGGCACCGACATCAGCAGGAGCGTCTTCTGTTCCGCGAGCTTGCCTAACCATGACTTTCTTGCCATCGCTCTCTCTTCCTCTCAGCCCATGCGCGGAAGGACGGGCAGTCTTGCCCGCTTACTTACGGCTTTCCAGCCCTCTAGCTTGCTGCGCTGCAAGATCTGCCCGTCCCTCTGCCCTTGGATCGTCGTTATCGTTCTTCTCTTCTATCTCTTCTTGCCAGCCAGCCGATCCTGCACGACGCTGTTCGCCCAGTCCTCATAGGCTTTGACGTCCAGCTTATTGAAATCAGCGACGTAATCGCCCCACATCGCGTCAAACTTATCCGGTGCGGCCAGGATCAGCTTCGGAAACCATTTGCGCTGCAAGTCCATTTTTTTCTGCTCAAACAACTGCTCCTTGGAGCCCTGCTGCTTGTTCGCCGACCAGACCGGATACCATTTCCGCTCGTCCGGCGGACTATATACGTCCGTAAATACCTTCAAGCCGTAAGCCTCCAGAATACGCTTGTCGCCCTCTGTATAGCTTTTCTCTACCACTTCCGGCTGGCGGTCAGGGAAATACGCATTGCCATCCTCGAACAGACCCGCTCCCATCGGCCAGTAATAGCTGAAGTAGCTGAAGCCATACGATTGCTGGAACTCCGGATTTTGAATTTGTGCAATTTGTTCTTCCGTACGATAGAAGCGGCCCTTGTCGTCCACCTCATAGGTTTTGCCCTGTTCTCCCCAGAACAACAGCTTCTGATTTTCCTCTTTAACCATGTTGTCGAAATATTGAATAATGCGAGCCGGGTCCTTCGCTCTTGTCGTAATGCCGATACCCCGGTTCGTCACGAACGTCGGCGGGTCCAAATATTGATCCTTAGTCCCTTTCTCGAACACGAGCGGAAAGCCGATAAAATTGCGGTCGTCGTTGCCGGCCTGCACCAGATTTTGCACAGCGGGAACGATCTGCCAGCCATAATCGAAGAAGCCGAGCACCCGCCCGCTGGACAGCTTCGCAATATACTGATCGTATTTGGCGAC
This sequence comes from Paenibacillus radicis (ex Gao et al. 2016), assembly GCF_014641555.1. Taxonomy (GTDB): domain Bacteria; phylum Bacillota; class Bacilli; order Paenibacillales; family Paenibacillaceae; genus Pristimantibacillus; species Pristimantibacillus radicis. The sequence continues at coordinate 153,083 of NZ_BMHY01000002.1, read as the reverse complement.
AAGCGATTCTTTATCCAGAAGTCCTTCGCTGTTCGCTTCGTTCAGCTTCTGCAGCCAGCGCTTCATGAAATCCTTGTCACCGGTTACGGCAGCCTTCTTCGTCTCCATATCGACGAAAACTTCGCCCTCATTCGGGAGACCGTTCAGGTTCGGAGCCGGATTCGTCAGCGTGAAGAAACGCCAGTCGTCGGTAAGCGTCTCGAAGCCGATCGTATCCCCACCGTCGATTTGCGGATACTTTTCCTTGTACTTTTTGATGAGGTCGAAATATTCATCCAGCGTCTGGATTTTCGGATAGCCAAATTCCTTCAGCACGCCTTGCTGAATATAAAAGGCGCCAGGCTGGTACATATCCGGTACGAAGCCGTTGCTTGCGGCAAACGGGATGACGTAAATGTTGCCGTCCTCGGAGGCCATCTGGTCCCAATACGGACCATAAAGCTTTTTCAAATTCGGCGCATACTGGTCAAGCAGATCATTCAGCGGAATGAACGCTTTGGCATCCAGCATCTTATCGATGCCGCTGTCGGGCACGACAACGTCCGGCAGATCACCGCCGGCAATCATAACGCCGAGCTTCGTATTCAGATCGCCCACCAAATACTCCATTTTAAAATTGACGCCGGTTTGGTCCTCCAGCAATTTGCCCAGCACAGTCTCATTCGTATTGGCATCCTTGCCGGCAACCGCGGCATTGAAATACGTGAAGGTGACTGGCGTCTTCTTCTCCCCCGCAGCCGGGTCCGCAGACGCCGACGGAGCAGAAGACTTGCCGCCGCTGTTAGCGCCAGAGCAGCCGGCCAGCAGCAAGACTAAAGAAACGGAAAGCAGAACGTACGATAACTGTGAAATCTTCATATCGATGGATTCTCCTCTTGAAAGGATCGATTTTTGAAAGCCCTTTCATTTTTATCATAATCAATCGCCGAGGGCCGGTCATCTCGTAAACTTTAGCTTTTATTTCGAAAAATTAAGCTGTTGCGGCAGCCGCATTTTGACCGTTGTGCCTGCTCCAGGTGTACTTTCAATGTCCAGACGGGCGGCATCGCCATAAAATAATTGCAGTCTCGCTATCACATTCCGGATACCGACATGTTCCTCAGAATCCTCCTCCAGACTTCTCTCCGACAACACATAGCGAAGCTTGTCCTCCTCCATTCCGATGCCGTTGTCCCGCAGCAGAAAAACAAGCTCCTCTCCCTCTGCTGAAACCTCCAGCTGGATCACGCCCTGCTCATGGATTGCTTCAATGCCGTGGATACTCGCATTCTCAACAAAAGGAACAAAAATCATTTTCGGAATACGGCAGAGCGCCGCGGCTTCCGACACCTCAATGCTGTAGACCAGCTTTTTACCAAACCGATATTGCTGAATTTCGAGAAATGAACCAATCAGATCCGTCTCCTGCCGGACGGTCACCCAATCATTGCCCCAAGCAAGCGACTTGCGGAAGATTTTAGCCATGCTGCTAATAATCCGGGCCGTCTCCTCCTCGCGCTTCATCAGGCTTCGCATCCGCAGCGCCTCCAGCGCATTAAACAGAAAATGCGGATTGATCTGGCTTTGCAAGGCATGAAGCTGCGCCCTTCTCCGCTGCAGCTCCAGATCCTTGGCCTGAATATCCGCGAGATACACATCATCAATCAAACGTTTGATCTGTCCCGTCATTCGGTTGAATTCAACGGTTAATTGGCCAATTTCATCTGTCGATTCCACATGATCGATGGGTTCGAATCGCTGGTTTTTGACCTGCTTCATTTGCTTCAGGATGCGCAGCAGCCGATCATGCAGCGACTTGGCGATCCAGATAATAATGAGCGTCGGAAGCAGCAGATTGACCAGCGCCAAATAAACGACAGCCATTTGCGACTTCTGAATTTCCGCAAGGATTTGATGTTCAGGCATGATGCCGATAATCGACCAGCCCCGCAAATAATCGACTGTGGGGAACGTCTTCGTAAAGACGAGCGCTCCCTCCGGCTTGTCCACCGACGCAAACGGAATCGGCTGCTGCCGCCAATCGTTACTGGATGCCGTTGTAAATTCGATCACGCCTTCCTGATTGACCAAATACAAGTCGCCCTGCAGCGCCCGGTTGTCCATCACCTGCTTGAACGTATCGGGATGAAAATCGATTTTTAATATTTTCGCATAACGGTTGGACGCTTGCATATTCAGCTTGCGTATTAAGCTGTAAGCACCGTCCCCGCTCCCCGTACTGCCGCTCCGGGTATGAACGAACAAAGGGGCATCGCTGCTTGCAGCGGACATGACCGCGTCATACCAAGCCGATTGTTTGACATCAGCGGTGAGCGGACTGATTCCTCCTGCCCCAAGCAGCGTCGGATTGTCTGTGTAGATGGTGAGGTCTTGAATCGATCTGTCCAACGGTGCATACCGGTTAAGGGTTGGACGGATATAGGCATCATAAGCGTCCAAGTACTCGACCCAATCGGGGTATTCCCGCTCCAGCGACTCATTCATCCACCCGTCTGCGTAGACGATGGAGGATACGCCAACTGCCGCATCGATTTTGGCACGAAAAGCGTTCTGAATCCGGTCCAGCTCCAGCGAAATATCCTGCTCCTTTTGCTTGCGGACGCTATGGGTCGTTACCGAATAGAAAAAAAGATTCGTAAACAATACAGGGATAAACACGGCTAAAAAATAAAACAGCAGCAGCTTGTTGCGCAGCCGGATATTATTCATCCATGTGGCCCTCCGCCCGTCTGCTCCAGCAATCGGCTTCTGTATTCAGCCGGCGTCGTCTGCTCGAGCTTCTCGAACTGGGTAATAAAATAGTTGGAGCTGCTGAACCCGGCTTTCTCGGCCACCTCGTAGATTTTCAGCTCCGTCTGGCGCAGCAGCCTCTTGGCCTCCCGGATTCGGACTCCGAGCAGAAACTCGTTGAAATACATGCCGTACGTTTTTCGGAACAGCTGGCCCATATACACCGGGTTCATATAATGCTGCGAGGCCATCCCCTTCAAGCTGATATTTTCTCTAAAATTGGCCTCGATGTAGCTTTTCACTTGATGGATGCTGCCCTGCAGCTTCGCTCTGCGCAGCTCCCCGATCTGCACCGCCCCTTCCAATGCGAAGCCCATCAAACGCTCTTCCAATGTTTCGAAGCCGCCCTTGCCGGCAACGCTCCAGCCGATTAGCTCGTCCAGTCCATGAAGCGCCAAGCTTCCTTCCATATCGCTAATGATTCTTTTCACATTGGCAACTAGCCGACCGACCGTTCGTCCTGCTGCCGCGGCATCCGCTCCCCGGCTCTCCAGCTCCTGAATGAACTGCCTCACCGCACGGCGTACCGCCTCTGGATCGTTCTCCTCCATCCGATCCGTCACCGCAAGCACCAGCGGCAAATCCGCTTCCGGGGACAACCCTCCAGACGGGGAATTTGCCTCCAATTGCCCATGCAGCTTGCTCAGCGCCGCCTTCAGCTCATCCTCGTCAATGGGCTTCAAAATATAGTCCTGCACCTGATAGCGCATCGCCTGCTGAGCATATTTGAAATCCTCGTATCCGCTTAATACGATAAAGGCGATTCGCTCCATACCTGCTTCCCGCACTTTGCCGATCAGCTCCAGACCGGTAACGATCGGCATGCGGATATCCGTTACGACCAGATCGGGCCCGCTTGCCTTCACCTGTTCGAATGCTTCAGCCCCGTTTGCGGCTTCACCAATGATCTCGAAGCCGCACGCCTTCCAATCGATCAGCTGCCGAAGTCCCTGACGCACATACACCTCATCATCCACCAACAATACCTTCAACATAGATCCCATCCTCTCTGGACGCTCTGCACCCCGCATCTGTCACGCCGCTATTGGACACATAAAATTACACAACCGGATAAACCCCAACCGTTTTAAAAGAACCTCCTTCACATGGTGACTCCCATCATTTTAGAAAATATGCGCTATAATGGGCTTTTTTGCCGTTTTTTATAGCTGAATCTTAATTAAACAAGCTTCTCTTATCCTCACTTCGTTCCCCTTCCCTTCGGTCCCCATTCAAACAATATCAATTACAGACAAAAATAGATCAATTCCGCGCATTGTCCCTCCTCTGGCGTTTGTGTAAGCTTCATTTATGAAACGAACTAAAGGAGGAACAACGAGTGCCGACCCAAGACATCCGCAAGCGGGACTACAGCCTGACGGGACCGGAAGGCGAGCGGGCCCAGCAAAGGGGACTCGTCGCCGCACAGTGGTACGCGACCCCGATACCCCGCACCAAAATGAAAGAGCTTATGAAACGAAAAGACGGACCGGCCATACGCGACACGATCATCTGGTTCTGTGCGCTTGCCGCAGCCGGTGTGCTGGCCTACTGGTCATGGGGAAGCTGGTGGGCGGTTCCTGCTTTCGCCTTATACGGCGTGCTGTATGCCTCGCCTGCCGACTCCCGTTGGCATGAATGCGGCCACGGCACTGCATTCAAGACGGCTTGGATGAATGAGGCCGTCTACCAGATTGCATCCTTCATGATTTTAAGACCGGCTACACCATGGAGATGGAGCCATTCCAGACATCATACCGATACCATCATCGTGGGACGCGACCCGGAAATCGTCTCGCCCCGTCCTCCGGTCTGGCATGTCATCGCGATGGAGTTTTTCAAGCTGTACGGCGGCCCGCGTGATGTATGGCGGATGCTGATGCACTGCTTCGGCAAGCTGGATGCTGAAGAAAAGGAATATATTCCGGCCTCCGAGGTTCGCAAGACGTGCTGGGAATCGCGCGTTTATGTCCTGATTTTCCTAATCGTCATTGCAGCCTGCTTCTACTACGGAACGATAAAGCCGGCGATGTTCATCGTGCTTCCTTCCTTCTTCGGAAGCTTTCTCGTCCTGATGACCGGCCTGTCGCAGCATCTGGGACTGTACGAGGATGTGCTGGATCATCGGCTGAATACACGCACGACTTATATGAATCCCATCGTCCGGTTTCTGTACTGGAACATGAATTACCATATCGAGCATCATATGTTTCCGATGGTGCCTTACCATGCGCTTCCTAAGCTTCATGAAGCGATCAAGCATGATTGTCCGGAGCCTTCCCCAAGCTTGTCCGCAGCGCTGAAAGAAGTGTTCACCGCGCTGGTCCGGCAGCGGAAGGACCCGTCCTATACGATTGTGAAACCGCTCCCTGACACGGCAGCTCCCTACGAATATGGGCCGGAAGCAGCCGCGGCTGCCGCAGACTAACCAAAATAAAAAAAGAGGTGCTTATGATGACATACGAAGGCTGGATTGCAGCATGCGATGCCGAGGATATCGACGAGGAAGACGTCATCCGGTTTGATTACGAGGACCGGACGTTCGCGATCTACCGCTCGGATAAAAGCGAATATTACGCCACAGACGGCTATTGCACGCACGAGAAATTCCATCTGTCCGACGGGCTCGTCATGGGCAAGCATATCGAATGCCCCAAGCATAACGGACGGTTCGACTATACGACCGGCGAAGCGAAACGCGCACCGGTATGCAATGCGCTCCAAACCTATCCTGTGAAAAACGAAGCCGGACAAATTTGGATCAAAATCAGCTAAGGAGGCTTTAAAATGACGGATAACGCAATGGTCATTATTGGAGCAGGCGAGACGGGTGCACGAGCCGCCGCCGAGCTTCGGGATCGGGGCTGGACGGGAGCAATCACCCTCATTGGCGAGGAATCTCACGCCCCCTATGAGCGCCCTCCCCTGTCCAAGCAAGTGCTTCAAGAGGCCGGCGAACCTTCGCCGGCTTATATCGTCACGGCAGAAAAATTGAAGGAGCTTCGCATCGACTTCATTCACAGCAGCAGGGCAGCCTCCATCGACCGGAGCAAGCATCTCGTTGCAATGGAAGACGGTAGGCAGTTCCACTACGAGCGGCTGCTGCTGGCAACCGGTGCCCGCCCTCGCACGCTTCAATTGCCGGATTCGGATAACGGGTTCATCCGTCCCCCGAATATCCGCTACCTTCGTTCCTATGCGGATGCGCTTGCGCTTCGCAGCCGGATGAAGCCCGGCCAGCGGGTTGCCATTATCGGCGGCGGTTTCATCGGCCTTGAAGCGGCGGCAAGCGCCAGATACCGGGGTTGTGCCGTTACGGTTGTCGAAGCTGGCCCGCGCATTCTCATGCGCGGTGTGCCGGAGGCGATTGCTCGTGTCATAGAAGCCCGTCACCGGGCAGAGGGCGTCTCCTTCAAGCTGAATGCCAGTATTCAAGCGATCGAAAGCTCAGAATCAGAGAGCATTATCACGTTCAGCGACGGAGAAACGCTCGGCTTCGACGTCATTCTGGCAGGTATCGGAGCGGTGCCGGATACGGTACTCGCCTCCGGCTGCGGCCTCACGATCGAGAACGGCATCGCCGTTGACGAGCGCTTGAATACGAGCGATCCCGATATTTTCGCCGCAGGGGACTGCTGCTCATTCCCCCATCCGCTCTATGGCGGAACGCGAATTCGGCTGGAAGCTTGGCGCAACGCGCAGGAGCAAGGCACACATGCAGCAGGTAGCATGCTGGGCTCCACTGAAGCCTATAGCGCCGTTCCCTGGTTCTGGTCGGATCAATATGACTTGACGCTCCAGGTAACCGGATTGCCGCATACCGCCCGCACGACCGTCCATCGAAGCCTTGGCGCAACAGGCGACTTGTACTTCCACCTCACGGACGATTACCGGCTCGCAGCCGCTAGCGCCATCGGCCGAAACGGTATTGCCAAGGACATTCGTCTGGCGGAGATGCTGATCGCATCCCGGGCCGCTCTTGATCCCGTGCAGCTTGCAGCGCCGGACATTAAGCTCAAATCACTGCTGACGGTTTAGTCGAGATATGGAAAAGGGTTGGATGGAGATTCGAATCTCCATCCAGCCCTTTTTTCCTTGCGTCAGCAGCCTGCCGCTATTTACGCTGATTATGCTCCGCCACAACACGCTGCCACTGTGCTTCTGCGATTCCCTTGAACAGCAGCGCCTGCTGCCAGCGGTCCGACACCTCCAGCTCCTGCCCGCTTACGGCATCCCGCTTAGTAACAGCATAGTAACTCGGAGGCCCCAGCTCAGTAACGAAGGGGAGTACGTCTCCCGGCTTGGCTTGCTGGAGCCAGTTCGTCATTCCCTTCCACCACCAGCGTTCAAAGTTAGGCAGCATCGGATGATCGCCCACCGGCCCAACGTCAACCTGCACCTGCTCCCCGTTCGACACCCGGGCATGCAGGCAGGAAGTCCGCTCCAGCAAAGCATCAAATATCGGCTCTGCTTTATCCAGCGGGCCATTGAGTTCCCCCGCTACGATGTAATGGGACAGGTCGATCGTCAGCCTTAAGTCCGGAAGCGCCCCGACATATTGTCCCGTCCGGATCAAATCCTGCGTCACCGTGCCGCGATGCGTCTCGATAAAGGCCGCTACCCCCGCCGCTTTTGCTTCCGCCAGCAAGCCGGACAACAGCTCAATCGCCTCGTTCCCAATGACAAAGCCATCCATCACCTGCAGGTTCAAATACTGAACCGGCCCAAACTGCCGGATCTGCTCCAGCACCGTGCGGATATCCTCCACCTTCGTCGGAAAAGCCATCGTATTAAAGCCCAGCTTGTAGCGCTCCAAGAGCCGCTGCCACTCCTCCGCTTCTTCAAGCGGCGGCATTACGGCGCTGATCGCGGAATAACCCGCCTCCGCGATCTTCTCGAACTTTTGCTCCATCGACCATTCCTTACCGTTCTCACCTAGCCCAATCATCGCCCACCACGACTGCTGAAGCTCTAGTCTTGGAGCGTTTGCTGTACCGTCGTTTAGTGCATTTCTCAAATCCATCACATACCCGCCTTTCCTCAAAACGTCAAATGGTTACCATCACATCACATCAAGAGAGCAGCGCCCATGAAGGATGACGCTCCAGACGCTCCTGCATAGAGCGGTATACGTCACGGTTCCGCTCAAGACGGCTGTATGGATCTCCGCCCATGCCATAGCCTTGGAATCCAACAAAGCCGTCATAGCCGAGCCTTCTCAATACACCCAATACAGCGAAAATATCCAGCTCACCCGCATCGATACACTCGATTGAAGCAGGCAAGCCCTTATCCTGCTTGCGGCTGCCGCAAAGGTTGACGGCATGCAAATAAGGCGCGCAAGCAGACAATGCGCCGTCCAAATTGCTGCCGTCCACAGCGAACCAATGGAAGGAGCTGAATGTGATGCCAAGCAGCGGATGGTTAAGCTGCTTCACTAGCCGCAGCGCATCCTCCCACCGCTCCAACCAGAAGTAAACATGATGATACAGCGAGATTTGAATCCCTTTGCGCTCTGCAACGGAGAGCAGCTCCGACAGCCGATCCAGCGCTAATCCATCGCCTTCCGGGTCCGATGGCTTCATGCCGGAATCGCCCATTGTCAGCGCCAATTCAACCCGGCTGCAGCCTTGAAGCTGCTCCAGCATCGAGAAGATTCTAGTAACATGCGGATGATCTTTCGGCAACGTCAAATCTAGTACTACATAGACTGCAGCCACATCAAGACCGTATTCCGCTTTCACATCCGGCAGCCGCTCAAGGTCCTTCCAAGCCTGCTCATCCTCATCCCATAACGTTAAGTAGACCGCATCATAGCCAAGCTCGGACAGCATCTCGCAACGGGTGTTGAAGGGATAATTGCCTAAGTTGTTGTAGAAAAAAGTATCCATTCCATAAATCCGGTTCATCTTCGCGCCCCCTCAGCTTTGACGATCGTCTGGACTTCTCCGGTCGCGATACAATCGTATATCGCGGCGAGAATGCTGAAATTGAACACCGCCTGCTCGTTAAGAATGGCGGGCGTTTGCTGTCCGGCCAGCGCCTGCATGAAATAGACGATCGGCTTATCCATCATGCCTAGCGGTGCGTTTTCCACTTTCTTCTGACTGGCTTCCGCCTCGCCGTTCACATCGTAAAATTGCTTGAGCTCACCATGACCGTCGAAGCACAGCCAATCCCAATGAACAGCGCCGCCAGTTCCTTCGATCTCCGCCAAGCTCCGCTCCTCGCCATGACAGCAAGCAGCCCGCTCGTATTGCACGGTCACCGCTGCTCCGCCAGCCAGATGAAACCGCATCGTCGCTCCTACATGCTGCTCCACCTCGGAGTTCGCCTCCGCTTCAATCGGATGCCCTGTTGCCGGGTTCGTCATCCAGGCATGAAGCACCTCTACCCGCTCGGGCTGCAGCACCTCGGTTAAGCTTGCGATGTCATAAGGCCCCCAATCCATAAGCGTGCCTCCGCCGCTAACCGAGCGATTCAGAAACCAGCGGCTCTGCGGCTGATACTCGATCCCCGTTCTTGCCCGCTTGCGGCGCTGTACCCACTGCACCTGATAGACATCGCCAAGCGTACCGTGCGCCAGCAAGCCTTTGACTTCCTCCGTAATCTGCAGACCTGCAAACCGCGAGCTGCAGCAGCCGATCCATTTGCCCGTCTCCTCCGCCGTCCGCAGCATCAGATCTGCTTCTTCCCGGTTCATGGCCAGCGGCTTCTCGCATAGAACATGACGGCCGGAGCGAAGCGCTTGAATGGAAATATCCGCGTGCGTGACAGGCGGCGTCGCAACAATGACGATATCATCCTCTCTGGACGGCTCGTCCAGCATCAAGGCCAACTGCTCGACAGGCGTCGCCCATGGAAACCGCTCTGCAAAGGCCGCAAGTGCCGCTTGATTAACGTCCGTCACATAAAGCGATGGACGACTCTCTTCCGACTCGGCGTAACGCTCGATCGCTTCTGCGTGGTAGCCGGCAATTGCGCCCGCTCCAACGATATAAATGCGCTGCTTCATTCGTTCACACTCCTGTTCAAATTCATCCTGTTCCGATATTCTCCCGGTGTCTGCCCGGCCCGTTCCTTGAACACTTTATTGAAATAATTGGCTTCCCCGAAGCCGCATGCTGCGGCGATTTGCTCCAGCGTATGATCGGACTCCTCCAGCAGCTGCACCGCCCTGCGAAGCCGAAGCGTCCGGAGCATCTGAATGGAGGACATGCCATAGACTTGCTTGAAAGCGCGATTGAAGTAGCTGGGATGAAGAAAAAGCAGGCCGGCCAGCTGCTGGCGAGTCAGCTTCTCGCCCATATTGTCTTCCATGTAGCGGATGACAAGACGGAAGCGGTCCCTTGCCGAAAGCGCCGGCACGACCGACTGCTCAATGCTTCTCCTTAAGCTGGATTGCCCGGTCATGCGATTCACCCCGATTTTTCAAATATTTAAGCGAGTATCGCCAGCTCTTCCCGAACGTAGATTCCGTTCTGAAGCGTCACCCGGTCGGGCTGCAGCTCCGCTTCCTGCGATTCCTCTTCGACCATTACCCAGCCGTCATAGCCCGTCTCCTGCAGGTAACGGACGATGGCCTTATGATCGATCGATCCTTGTCCAAGTGCAGACCATTGCCCGCTTACTAGATTCATATCTTTGAAATGGACATGGCGAATGAGCGGCCGGTAGGTCCGGAATATCGTCTCGGCATCCATGCCGCCCTTCACAATATGGCCCGTATCCGGGGCGTAGCCGCAATAGCGGGAATCAATGCCGTCCAGCAGCACCCGGTAATCCTCTTCAATGCGGAAAATAGAGCCGCTTGGCGAATTAGGATGATATGCACATTCGATACCTGCTTCGTATGCGCGGCGGGCTACCGCATTGATGCTTAACAAAGCATTCCGCTGCCTGAGAGCCAGCTCGCTTCTGTCCTTGCCGGGAAGCTGTACGAGCGTGAGCAGCGTACCCGGAAAATGCTTCAGAAACCGGATAATCCGGTCGGCTTCCGCCTTCTCCTCAACCGTCTCGCCCGCTTCGCGCCAATCGAGAGCCAGACAAAGCGCGCCCAGCTTTAAGCCTCTTTCCTCTAACGCATTTACGAGCGCCTGCGGATCGTCGTTATAAGGCCCAAGCATGCAAACTTCCGGCTCTACGCCTGCGCCGCCCGCTTGCTGTACGATATCCAGAATGTGCTCCAGCTTGTCGCGATGCTTCTCATAAGACATCTGCCACGTATACGTCTGAAAGCCAAACTTCATTGCCATCGTCTAATCCGCCTCCTTAATCGCCTTACGGATGAACGGCACTGCCTCACGGCCCCATTCCTCCACTTCAGCATTGAAGCAAAAGTCGACGCACCACCAGTTAATGTCCGCCACGACCGGCTTCAGCTCCTTGAGAAACGCGGTAAAGTCAATATCGCCAGCCCCAAACGCCGCATGTGTGCTCGTTTCCTCGTCATGCAGCGTGCCATCGGAGTCGATCAGATGGAAATGTCCGATATGACCGTCAAGCAGCTTCGCAAATTCCGTGATCCCTCCGGGAAGCACTTCTTTCTCTCCCGGCTGACGAGCGCCGACTACTCCGCTCATATAAGCGTGGCTCGTATCGAATAAAATTTGGAACGACGGATGGCCCACCGTCTCGACAAGCCGTTTGATTTCCGAAGGCTTGTTCAGCCAAAAGCCCGGCTCGAACTCCCATACGATCCGAATGCCGGACGCTGCCGCCAGCTCTGCAGATGCTTTCCATGTAAAAACAAGCCGGGCGAACTGTTCCTCATACTCCGTCTCTTCCAAGGCAGACGGCGGGCTAACCGTGTCGACCCGAATCGTATCGATACCGAGATCCACGCAAAATTGAATATAGGACTCCATCAATTGCAAATAGTCAGCAGGCTCGCATTGTGCCGGTGGAACTGCCGTAAAGTCCGGCGCGTAACCGGAGATGCCGAGCCCATAGGATTGAATTTCCTCCAGCAGCGCTTGACGGCTCTCCTTCGTCGGATACAGCTCCGGCGTCGGGTGAGGCGCAAAGCCGTTAATTTCTACACCGTCGTAGCCCGCCTCGCTGGCATATTGCAAAATGCGTGAGAAAGGCCAAGGCGATGCTGCGAAAGGACCAAAGGCAAACGCCCATGAGCCGATAGATAGTTTAGGATTCATCCCGATCGCTCCTTCTTTAACCTAAATGTCGGTGACGCAATAAAAAGTCCAAGGTGATCCGGTTGAAATCGTCCAGCCGGTCCCAGTGATGCGTATGGCCGCTGCCCTCGAACACTTGCAGCTCAGCGTGCTTCATCTCTCCCGCAATGGCCAGAGATAAATGAATCGGTGTAAAAATATCCTTGTCCCCTACTGTAATCAGGGTAGGAGCTGTTATGGCTCCGAGCCGTCCCGTCGTCTGATGGGATGTACAGGCGTCGCATTGCGCTAGAAACGCATGCGCCGGCATCGGATTCTCCTCCAACAGCGCTGCCGCACGGGCCGCATCCAGTTTGAGGAAATGATTGTTATAATAAGCTGGCGTATAAATAATGAGCTGAAGCAGCTTCTGAAATTCATCGGCCGGCATATGGGAATAACCGCTGCCGAGCGTCTCGAACACGCTGCTTGTATAGGTATCGCACTGCTGCCAAGAGCAATTGAGCGACAGGCTTATGACCCGGTCTGGAGCAGCCAGCGCAACCTCTTGCGCAATTGCGCTCCCCATCGATATACCGGAAATATGGGCTTTATCGATATGAAGCACATCCATCAGGCCAATCGTATCGGCCGCCATCACTTTCGTCGTATAGGGTCCTTCCGGCTTAGCGGTGCCGCCAGCTCCCCGATTGTCGACGAGAATGCAGCGGAAATGCCGCTCGTAAGCCCGCACATGCTCCTCCCACACCGACCCTGGCGCTCCTAGTCCCATAAGCAGCACTAACGGCTCGCCTTGTCCCCGTTCTGTATAATGAAGCTCAATTCCGTTCGATTGTATGACAGGCATGCTCCATCCTCCTTGTCCTTAAGCTTTAAGCCAGATGCTTCCGGATATGCTGAACGCCAAGCCGCGCTGCGTCATCCGGATGCTCGCTATAATCGCGCCATAAGTGCAGACGGGAGATAAGGCCTGGCACCTGCTGGCCGAATGCCTCGATCGTCAGCCAGCCGTCATAGCCGATTTCCTTCAGCACGTCGAAAATCTCTTCCGTTACCGCATGGCCGCTGCCCGGAACGCCCCGGTTGTTCTCGGAAATATGAACGTGAATGATATGCGCCGCTGCTTGCCGCCAAGCATCCGGCACGTTCAGCTCTTCAATGTTCCCGTGATGGGTATCCGCCAGCAGGCCGACGTTAGGCAGCCCAACCTGCTTCACGAAGCGGACGCCCTCCTCCAGCGTATTGACCAGATACATCTCGAACCGGTTGATCGGCTCAAGCGCCAGCCTCACTCCCAGCTCAGCAGCGAACCTCCCTGCTTCGCGAAGCGTCTCTACCGCGTAGTTCCATTCGTCGGTTTGCGGGCCTTGTCCCGTAAAGCGGCCAAGCCCTTGAAACAGCGGACCGCACAGCACCTCAGCACCCATCAGATGCGTATTGGAGATGGCTTGCTTCAACGTCGCCAGCGCATTATCCCGCAGCCGGGAGTCGCGGCTGGCAGGATCGGCCACTGAAGCGTCCAGCGCCGCAATGGCGGTGCAGCCAAGTCCCAGCTCCTTCAGAATCAGCCCGAATGCTTTCGCATCGCCCGCATCCATACTGTCTGCGGCCAGCTCGACGCCGTCAAAGCCCCATTCCTTGATCGATTGCAGCAGCTTGAGATGCTCCGAAGGATTCGGCTTATCCGTCCATAGCAACAGGTTCATGCCTACTTTCATCGCGTAATCACTCCCATGGGTTCAAAATAATTTTGCCGCTTTGTTGTGACGCGGACACTTCAAACGCTTCCTGAATCCGGCTCATCGGGAATTGATGGGTAATGAGCAGATCCGTCAGCGGCGACTGCTCGATCACCTTCATCAGCTGCGGAAATTCATTCAGGTTGTAATGCCAGGAGCCGATCAGATGAATGCCTTTGCGCAGCAGGTCATCGCTCACTTTAATTGGTGTCTCGGTGAAGCACTCGCCGACGAAGGCGACCTTCCCCTTGCGTTTGAGCGCATCGATCTGCAAGCGGTGCGCGGATACGACGCCGGAGCAGTCGAGTCCGAAGTCCGGCCCTTTGCCTCCGGTCAACGCTTTAATCTGCTGCACCGCATCAGGATCGCGCGGGTCGATAATATGCTCCACGCCCATCTTTTTCGCGATCTCAACCCGGTATGGATTCATCTCGACGGCGATAACCTTCGCTCCTCTGAACTTCGCATTGACGATTGCGCCAAGGCCAACCGGCCCAAGGCCCGTAATAAGTACGGTTGAGAAGGCGTCAACACCCATCGTCGAGAACGCGCCATGCGACGGCCCCAAGCCGCAGCAGGCGAGCGAAGCTTTCTCATAAGGTACGCCATCGGGAATCCGGGCCAGCAGCCAGGACGGCTTGGACAAATATTGCGTCATCGTCGGTTCATGGTGATACAAATTATGCTCGCAATAGATGAAGTCGCCGGCGATGCACATATCGCACACTCCGCAAGGATATTGCGGCATGACGACGACGCGGTCGCCTACCTTCACTTTGCTGCCCGGCGCTACCTCAACCACTTCGCCTGCCGCTTCATGTCCCAGACAATCGGAGTGGTCGCCATGGACGAACCCCTTATATTCCGCGCACATCGGCGCTGCATGCACCTTGACCAGCGCCCATCCTTCCTTCAATACCGGTGTCTCCCGCTCCAGCAATTCCGCTTGCTTCACTCCTGTAATCGCCGCTTGTTTCATTGCGCTGTCCCTCCTTCTATTAAATGCTCCGCGCCAACGGCCCAATGGATGCCGTTCAGCAGCAAACGCCGGAATTCCGGCAGGTCGAAATCTTCCGGATGTCCCATCGTCGTTGTAAATACACGCCCCCCGCCGAAGTGGCGACGGGTCCATGCGACCGGATGTACGCGCGGCGTCTCGCTCGTATACGACCAGCCGTTGTCCTCCGGATTAACGGTCGCCCCATTAAGCAGCGGCGTCGAATCCCCCTTCGGCGGATAAGGCAGCACTTGATAGAGCCAGGAACGGCATTCGAAGTGCGTCGGAATGCCGCTTAGAATCGGATGATCGCCCGCTCCCCAAGCGACAGATACACTTGTCGTCGAGGAATGGCCGAAGTGGCGAATCCACGGGGCACCCAGCACATCGATGCCGAAGCCGTCATTCCAGCGGGCCAGCGGATGGCCTTCCGGATATTGAAAGGCATGCGTACTTGTGCGCAATCCGATGACCGGCTTGCCTGCCTCCAGATAGTCGTTAATATATTGAAACTGCTCCGGCGGCAATTGCCGGAAGCGAATATAGAAAACCGCGAGATCGGCCGTTTGCAGCGCCTCCAGCCCCGGAATATTTTCCGGATCGGCAGCGCTTGGGCATGCAGTCAGCACAGTGACAGAAGCGCCGTGCCTCCGGGCAGCCTCTTCGGCGATTCGAGGCATCGTGTTCTCCGATTCATACTCGTCTTCGCCGCATACGAATACGAGGCGGTATCCCTTCAACGAATCATTGGATGTTTCCATGGAAGCTCACTCCTTCTCCTCATAACGGAAATAGTCGAAATCGGCATGGCGGCGGCCGCCGGACAAATCATGCGCGCATAATCCGATAAAAGCGCCGGTGAAGCCCCAGTCCGTGAAATAACCGTCAACGAGATGCGTGGCGTACTCGTCGGAAATTTTGCTGGCGTCCAGCACTGGACCGATGGTGTTCCATTCCGCTCCATCAAGCGAATAATAGAATTGCAGATTGCTAGCTTCCAAGTGAAGACGCAAATAAACGCGCTGCCCCGACGGAATATAGACATGCGGTTCAGTATGCTCAAAGTAAACGCCGTGGTCATTGCCGATGATTCCGACATTCGTGCCGCCCTCTTCATCATGTCCGATGCGTAAGTAGTAGTAGTTTTGAGAATTGTAATAGTAGACAAGACCTGCCATATGCTGATAGGTTTGTGGTTCGAATTCAACAGCGGTTTCCGCCTCGCAATGAAATGCCTGCTGACGGCGGGCAATCAGGCTATGACGGAATCTGGAGTTCGGCGATTCCATTCCCTTCAATCGGAGATAGCCAGGCCGTTCCGTGACAGACAGCCAATCTTCGGCAAAAGGCTGCCGCAGCGACTGCCACTGCAAGTCGAGCTTTCCGCCGTCGAAATGATCGACGACAGGACGCTCCGGGAACGGGTGCTCTGGCAGTGCCGGTGGTCGCACACATAATTGCGGCTCATTGCCGCCTTCATCCAACCGGAGCCATCCGTCTTCGCTCCAAACACAGCGCTGGATTGCCGTTTCCCGGCCCAAGTTGCAGCGCCGGTCTTCTGTCGGCAGCGGCCGTCCGCATAAATGCACGATATACCATTCATTGCTTTGCGTTTGCACGAGGCTGGCATGACCGGCCTTTTGCAGCGTCAGCTCCGGATTGTGATAGGAAGTCAGCATCGGCGCTTCAGGATCGGTCTCATAAGGACCGTCTATCGTCTTGGAGCGCGCCAGCGTAACCGCATGCTCATAGCTCGTTCCGCCTTCAGCAACCATCAAATAGTAGTAGCCGTTGCGCTTGTAGAGATGCGGCCCTTCCGTCAAGCCCAGCTTGGAGCCGGTATAGATCAGCCGCGACGGGCCGATCAGCTTCTTCTCTTCCACCGAATACTCTTGCAAGTAGATGCCGTTAAAAGGATCGCGGCCTTTGCGGAAATCCCACTGCATGTTGACGATCCATTTTCTCCCGTCATCATCATGAAACATCGAGGGATCAAAGCCGCCGCTGTTGAGATAGATCGGGTCCGACCACGGGCCCATAATGTCGGAAGCGACAACGACGTAATTATGCGTATCCTTGTACGCTCCGGCATGGCTTTTCACATCGGTAAATACCAGATAGAACAATCCGTCATGGAAAGTCAGGCAAGGCGCCCATACGCCGCCCGAATCCGGGTTGCCCAGCATATTAAGCTGGCTTGCACGGTCCAGAGGGCGAGTCAACAGCTGCCAGTGGATCAAGTCGCGAGAATGATGAATTTGAACGCCGGGGAACCATTGGAACGTCGACGTGGCGATATAATAGTCATCTCCAACCCTTACGATAGACGGATCGGGATTAAAGCCGGGCAAAATCGGATTTTGGATGCGTAACGGCTCTTTACAGGTTGTCATAACGCTCACTTCCTTTACACTTGATAAACGGACGGCCCGCAGCGCTTTTGCCGCAGGCCGCTATTGAGACTCAGGAATGATCCGATTATTTCATTTTGCTCAGGTTCGCATCATACGCTTTTTGCAGAATGCTCAGATACTCTTTCAGCTTGAGGCCGTCGAAGCCTTGAACATAGCTGTTCCAATCCTTCTCCACGTCTTTGTGTCCCGTGATGAATTGCAGCATATTCGATTTCACGTAATCTTCAATCGTCGCTTTCAATTGAGCGGCTTTCTCGCTGTCTTCGGCGCTGATGAAAATATCGATTGGGAACAGCTCGGCTTCCTTCGGCTCAAAGCCCTCATATTTCTTCGTCTCTGTCACAAGGCGCAATTCATAGCCCTCTGGGGAGAACATATCCTGCGAGACTGCTTCAGATTCAAAGCGTTCTCTTGGGCGGAAATCCGGGCCGGCTTGATCCCAGCCGTCGTTATGAATCGTCTCGCTGCGGTAAGAAGGATCTACCTGATAGCTTGCAGGCTTGCCGTTGACGTTCAATTGATCCGGGCTTGCTTTGCTCCACGAGGTGCCTTCAACGGAGAAGACTTGACCCCAAGTTCCTTCTTCGGTCCAGAGATAATCGAGCATTTTGATCGCAGCGATTTGCTGCTCTTCATTTGCTTTGTCCGTAATGACGAAACGGCCTTGGTTGCCGACCGATTTATAGTAGCCGGACAGTTGGACGCCGTTTGGCCCTTTCAGCGGCGGTACTGCGACATAGTCTAAGTTGCGCGGGTCTGATGAAGCTACCGCCATTTGCGCGTGACCGATTGTAAATGCGCCAAGAATGGTGTCGCCCACATTGTTGCCGAGCTGCTGCAGTCCTTCTTGATTTTGTGTAAAAGCTTGCGGGTCGATCAGGCCGTCCTTATACAAGGAAGCCAGGTAGGCAAGTCCGTCTTTCCATTCCGGCTGGCTGGCCGACAGCTGCACTTCGCCGTCTTTTACCCGGATGTAGGAATAAGGTTGATTGTCCCCGTTGTTATAGATAAAGGCATTCATAAGATAGCCTGTAAGGTCGCCGTGCCAAGTCGAAAGTGCGCCGCTCAGCGGAACCTCATCCGCCTTGCCGTTGCCGTTCGGGTCTTGCGTCTTAAACGCCTTGAGCACGTTTGCGAATTCTTCCGTCGTCGTTGGCATATCCAGTCCAAGCTTGTCGAGCCACTTCTGGTTAATCCATAGCTTTTGCGCGTACCAGCAGTGGTAGCATTCATTAACCTGCGGCATGCCGTAGATGTTGCCGTCCGCAGAGGTCACTGCCGTCTTCAAATCGGGACGTTCCTCGAAAATTTTCTTAATGTTCGGAGCGTACTGATCGATCAGATCGTTCAGCGGCAGGAAGACGCCTTGCTTGCCGAATTTCATTTGCTCTGCCGGCGTAAAGTTGCCGCTCAGAAACACTTCCGGGTAGTCGCCGCTCGCCATCAACACGTTACGCTTATCGTTATTGTCATTAGGAGGACCAACGATGAATTGCAGTTGGACGTTCGTTTTCTCTTCAACTTGCTTCGTGAACGGATTTTTCAGCGTTGAAAGGTTAGGAGACTGGTTGATAAAAGCAGACAGCTTCACTGGCTTGGCGCTTTCGCCATTGTCGCCCCCGTTACTTCCTTTGCTTGATCCGCCGTTATTGGAGCATGCGCTCAGCAGCAGCATAGCCGATAAAATAATGCCAAGCGATATTTTCCACGTTTGTCTCATTTTCAAGCACCCCTTATAAGTTGTCTTGTATAATCTCGGCTTCTCCCCGCCAAATATTTGTCTATTTTAACCTTTAAGAGAACCGATCATGACCCCCTTTACAAAATGCTTCTGAACAAATGGATATATGATGAGGACAGGCAGACTGGAGACGACGATGAGCGAGAATCTGAGCAGATCCTTCATCCCTTGTCTGGCTTCCATTGTTCGAATGTCTACCATCATCGAGTTATCCACGGAATTCTGAATCAGAATTTCCCGGAGGATAAGCTGGAGCGGATAGAGATCGACGTTTTTCAAAAAAATCAAAGCATCGAAGTACGCGTTCCAAGCGGTTACCGCATACATCAGGGCAAGTACGGCAACTACCGGCTTGGATAGCGGAAGCACGACTGACCATAGAAACCGGAGATCGGAGCAGCCGTCGATGGCTGCCGCCTCATTCAATTCCTCCGGGATGCTCTCTTGGAAGAACGTTTTGGCGATAAACACTTGCCAGACCGCAACGGCCTGAGGCAGCAGCAGCGCCCATCTCGTATCGATGAGGCCTAAGCCTTTTACCGTAAGATAATAAGGAATCAAGCCGCCGCTGAAGATCATCGTGATAATGATCATATACATGATCGGCGAGCGTCCGTAGAACGTACGCTTGGATAGCGGATAAGCAAGCGCAAAGGTTAAGGAGACACTTATCAGCGTGCCGACAGCCATATAAATCAGCGAGTTATAATAACCCGACCAGATACGCGGATTATTCAATACGGCGGTATAGCCTTTGAGCGAAAACTCGACCGGAAACAGCCACACTCGTCCCGACACAACCGCTTGCGGAGAACTGAATGACGAGCTGACGATATAGATGAGCGGATAAAGCACCACGATCAGGACAGCGATTAGTACAGTGTAGATGATGCCAAGCAGGATTTTGTCCGACACTGGCTCTTTGATGGCATTCGTTTTCTGCATGTTAGAACAACCCCGATCCCGTAGCGCGTCTTGCCCCGAAGTTGGCGAGCAGGATGAGCACCAGATTGATGATGGAATTAAACAGTCCGACGGCAGCCGAGAAGCTGTAATTCGCTTGAACAAGCCCAACCTTGTACACATAAGTGGAGATAATCTCCGACGAGCTTGTGTTTAGCGGATTTTGCAGCAAATACACTTTCTCGAAGCCGATATTGAGCAATTGCCCCATATTCAGCACCAGCAGCAGCACCATAATCGGCATGATGTTCGGCAGGTCGATATGAATGATTTTCTGAAGCCTGCTTGCGCCGTCCAGCTTGGCCGCTTCGTAGAGCTGGGGATTGACGCCCGCTAGAGCAGCGATATAAATGATGGCGTTATAGCCCATATACTGCCACGCATCCGACAAGACGAAAATCGATTTGAACATCGACGGTTCGCCGATAAAGTTAATGGAATCCAGACCAAGCGCCGTGCGAATGTGATCAATGACACCAATTCGCGGTGCGAGGAACAAGAGAATCATCGATACCATAACGACGGTGGAGATGAAGTAAGGCGCATACGAGACCAGTTGAACGGTACGCTTGAAGATGCCGTCCCGCAGCTCGTTAATCATGAGCGCCAGGATGATCGGTACCGGGAAGCCGATTGCAAGCGCATACAAACTTAGGAACAGCGTGTTTTTGATTAGCAGCCAAAAGTTCGGATGATTGAAAAATGCTTCGAAATGTTTGAAGCCGACCCAAGGACTGCCCCAAATGCCCAGCTTCGGACTCAAATCCTTAAAGGCGATTTGAATGCCGAGAATCGGAACATATTTGAATAGAATGAAATAAAGCAGCGGCAGCAAAATAAGAAAGTAAAGCTGCCAGTGTCTGCGCATCTTGCGCATCGCTTCGCTTAGGCCCGTCCGTCTGGTTGCCGGTATGGTTCTTGATGCTTCGGTTATGATGTTGTTGGACATCCCCGTAAACGCCTCCCTGTGAGCTACTGATTTGTTGTTGGGCCAACTATACCGCAGCCTTGCAGGGACGGGCAATTTACAAGATTCTGGCGGTAAACAAAAATCGGATTACGCTCGCAGAGCGCAATCCGACTGGGTTTTCCGGCTATTCTAAACCTTTTTCCGGCTCTTCACTTTTACTTCTCCTTCCGGTAATCGCCCGGTGTGACCCCGGCAATCCGCTTAAACACCCGATTGAAGGAAATCGGGTTCAAGTAACCGACACGCTTGCCGATTTCCTGAATGCTCAGCTCCGTATCCTTGTCCGTTAGAAGCTGCTTAGCAAGTTCAACCCGCCGGTTAATGAGGTAGTCGATAAACTTAATGTTGAATTGCTCCTTGAACAAGGCGCTGACGTTTTTCGAAGGAATATCAAACTGCTGGCTGAGATGAACGAGCGACAAATCGGGATTATGCACGTTGTCGTTAATGTATTGCTTCATCAGCACCGCGATTTCCGATGCTTCTCCCCTATCCGCTTTCTCGGCGACCGCATACTCCAGCTTCTCCATAATGCCCAGCATTTCTTCCTGCACATCCTCCAGCGCCTCGAACTGGTCGATGATGTCCTTCATAATCTCACGGTTCGTCTCGATCATCTCATCATTGAGAATGATGCCGTGCATTTGTTCAAATAGATAATACGCGAAATAATTGAGCAGATTAACGATATCATCCCGCTTCAGCTTATTCAGCTTGAACTGCTCATAAAGTGCCGCATATTTCGCCCGCCATTCAGGGTCCATTAAGCGGAAGCCATAGACGAGGCTGCGGATTCGCTCCAAATGGTCATACATCTCAAAAGAGGTGCCCGTTTCCGTCTCCCAATAGCCGATCATTCGGTTGTTGCCGAGTACGACCCGATAATTGACCGCTTCAATCGCCGCTTTATAGGAAGCTTTCAGCGTGGATACTGTATCGGTCGACTGGCCGACGCCGACGGTTACGGTAAACGGCAGATTAGACCGAATCCATTGCAGCGCATTGTCCGATAGCTTGAGGATATTGTCCATCAGCATCGCCTGATTCTCATCCTGTACGTAGATAAAACCGCACATTTCCTTATCGTTCATCCATTCGCTCCAGCTGCGGAGACCGAACTTCTGCACCAGCTCTACATACATATTCTGAATGATGAACCGGAACAAAATCATGTCCTGCTCCTTGTAACGGGAGAGAACGTCCGAGTACTTATCGACGGAGATGACGATGACGACCGCCTTCTGGAACCCGCCAATAAAGCCGTGGCGTTCCATTTCCGTACTCCATTCCTCGCTCGCCAGCGATCTGGAGCCGCTCATCACCTCAAGAAAAATCGATTTCTTACGATACCCGATGTTCAAGTCGGACTGCGATTTAAATAAATTAAAGCGCTGGACGAGGGAATCAACCGTTGATTCGATGTAATGGAATTCATTCCGGTCCCCGTCACTCTGCTCGCCTCCTGAAGACTGGGACAAGTTGTCCAGCTTCGTAATGAGTGCACGGAGCGGCTTATAGTTGCGGTTGGTCATATAGACGATAGCCAACAGGCCCAATACAGCAATGATTAGAGCGAGCACGATCCATACGTCGGAAAATGTCTGCACGATCGTGAACCGGCTTTCCTTTTGCAGGCCGCTCTCATAGGACCATCCGGTGTAGTCGGATACGAGGTTCGAAAACGCCGTCTTGCTTCCTGCGGTTGTATCTTCGGCTGCGAGAATCGGCTTGCCGTCCTTGCCGGTAATCGTCACATAGCTGGACGTTTGATCTGTACGTTGCGCGACAAAATCCTTCAATGCGCTTACGCGCACATTCACAATGATGAGCCCGCTCTCTCCCCGGCTGGTCAAATATTTGCGGGCGAGCGACACGACAGACTCCTCCCTTGAGGCTTGGAATTCCTTGAACTGGCGCTCATTCGTCCAATGATAGGAGTAGCCGTCCTTCTGCAGCTCCTTAATAAAATCCCGGTCCGGAAACTGCTCCAGCGGCGATACGGTGTTCGAGCTCAGCACATAACCGTCCCGCTCGCGCACCAAATAGATGGAGTGAATAATCTGATTAAGCTGCTTCATATTGTTGAACTCTTTGGACATGAGGTACGTGAAATAAACGGAAGGCTGGCCTTCCTGGTCGAAGTAATCCAGCAGATTGAACTCGGAGGATTTGTTGCGGGTCTGGATCGTCACCATCATATGGTCGATCGTCTGCAGCGGCTGCTCGACGCTTTGCAGCATCTGATTGTTAATGCCCGCGTAAATATAAGCCGTATCCTTCTGGGCACGGTCGGTTAGTATTTGAAAGAAGATAAAAAACAGAAATGAAATCATTAGAAAAAAAACAGGCATGTAAGAGAACAGCAAGCGATAGTACCAATTTTTTTTCAAATTTCATTCCTCCTCTGCCTGTAAGCGCTTTCCGAAAAACTTGCGACTGGTCTGCTTATTTTAACAACCGTATTTGGTTCGTGACAAGGGAAAAAATGACCTTTATTTACAAATCTATTTATGGCTTCCGTTAACTCGGATCCGGCTCCTCGATCTGGCGGCGATATTCTCTTGGCGTCATCCCAAGCTGCTGGCGGAATAAGACGGCAAAATGATTGTAATGCTGAAAGCCGACATCAAGCGCAGCCTCCGACGCAGTTCGTCCCGAATGCTTAATCAACATCGCAGCTTGGCGAATACGCATCGCATTCAGTGTCTCCACAATGGTCGCACCCGTCTCCTGCTTGAATAAATGGGACAGCCTTGATTCCGAGAGTCCGATGGATTTGGCAACGTCCTCGATCCGGATGTTCTGACTCATATGCTTGGACAAATAGTGCAGCGATTCCTCGATACGCGGGTCGACCCGGCCTTGCTCCCGTTCCGCCATAAGCAGCAGGATGCCCCGAATCTCATTCTCGCAAATCGGCTGCCAGAGCGGACGCTGCTCCCGGGAATCATGCAGCACGTTGCGAAGCGCATGGTAAATCCGGGTTTTCATCGGATCATTGCCAATCTGCTGAATGATCAGCTCTTCGTTAGGGAGGAAACCGGTCTCCGTCAGCTTCGGAAAATGCGCCCATATAAAAGTCCAGCTGCCGCCGGGTACCGTCCCGTATTGATGGGCAACTCCGCTCCGCAGCAGCGCGATATCGCCTGCCTGGGTGACACGCTCCCCTGCAGGTGTACGGAAATAGCCGCTGCCTTCCAGCGTAAGGGCTATCAGCCAATCGGTCATGCCTGACGGCCGGCTTGTCACATAGCGGTCATCCTCTTTGAAGTGTCCGGCAAAGATCGTCCCGTAAGGCGGAGACATATAGCTAGTCAGGCTGTCGTAGTTTTTCATCGCTGCTTCCCTCCCCTTCACTCTAACCTTACGTCATTATCGACAGTATACACCGCGGCTGCACGATTAGGCCAATGAACCGTACAACTCCCGGTATGCCTTCGGCGGCATTCCCTCTTGACTGTGAAAAACCCGGATAAAATAGCTCGATTGAGTGAAGCCGACCCGCTCCGCTACTTGATTAATCGGGAGCCTGGTCGCAACAAGCAATCCCTTGGCAACCGCCATACGGCATTCGGTTAAGTAGCGGTTGGGCGTCCTCCCCATTATCGTCTGGAATAAGCGGAGAAAATAGTACATGCTGTAGCCGGACAAGGCGGCCATTGACTCCAATGTCCACGACTCGCTGCAGCGGTTGCGGATCAGGTCGGCCGCTTCACGGATGAGCTCCTGCTTATGCCGAGGAATTGCATCGTCCTGCAGCGATACCGCATTATGCGCAAGCTCGGCCAACAGCTCGTACAGCAGAGCTGAGAGCCGGGGCTCGTACCGCGTCTCGAAATGACTGCTGATGGTGTACATCTCATCCATCAGCGACGCCAACCGTCTCCGGTCCGTTATCGAGAACAGCCAGACGCCAGATTCATCGGCACTGCTCAGCATCGGAAGCGGCATCGCCGTGCTGAAATGAATCCACCTGACATCCCATGGCTGAGCCGGGTTGGCCCCATATTGCTGCTCCGCTCCTTTTGGATACAAGAAGCCTTCTCCCTCGGTTAGCGGGATACGCTCGCCATCCAGCTCGACATAGCCCTGTCCTTCAAACACGAGATGGAGATTATAATAACCCATCATCCCCTTGGGACGATGCTCCCGGTGCTGCGGAAACTCGCTGTAACGGCCTAGCGATTCCGGGTAACAAACGTATTTGCTGCCGGAAGGCTCCGGCAAATAATAATGCGTGCGAATGTCGGCCGCTCTCCTCTCACGAGTGATAAAATCGCAATATTTTCATATCGAAGTGCAATATTCGATTATTTACTGTTGGTATTGTTGTTCCTAGAATAATGGATAAGACTCTTATTCTGCAATATCTTATTATTCGGTCGACTGGAGGTTCAGACAATGAAACAACTTAACCCGCTGGACGAGCTGCGGCTCGGTGTATGCTATTACCCGGAGCATTGGGAGGAATCGCTATGGGAAGCGGATTTGCTCCGGATGAAGGAGCTTGGCTTCTCGATTATTCGCATAGCGGAATTTGCATGGGCCATCTTCGAGCCGAAGGAGGGCCGTTTCAGCTTCGACCTGTTCGACCGCTTTCTGGAGCTGGCTGCCAAGCTGGAGATGAAGGTCATTATGGGCACCCCGACCGCGACGCCACCTGCATGGCTGACCCATAAATACCCGGAGGTGCTGAATGCGACCTTCGAAGGCGTTACGCTGCAGCACGGCCTGCGCCGTCATAACAATTACAGCAGTCCGAAATACCGGGAGCTGTCGGCGCGCATCACGCTGGAGATGGCTAAGCATTATGCCGATCATCCGGCCATCATCGGCTGGCAGATCGACAATGAGTTCAATTGCGAGGTCAGTGTCTTCTATGCGGATGCCGATCATATCGCTTTCCGGCAATGGCTGAAGGAGAAATACGACACTCTGGATGCGCTGAATAAGGCGTGGGGAACGGTGTTCTGGAGCCAGACCTATTCGGATTGGGAGCAGGTATTCCTGCCGCGCCCTACCGCTGTCGGCTATCAGCCGAATCCGCATCAAGCGCTCGACGAGAAGCGGTTCATCTCGGACAATACGATAGCCTTCGCCAAGATTCAGGCTGATATTTTGCGCGAGCATGCACCCCGCCACTGGGTAACGACAAACGGGATGTTTGGCCATTTGGACAATCACCGGATGAACGATGAGCTGCTGGATTTTTTCAGCTATGATTCCTATCCGCAGTTCTCCACGATATTCTACGATGCCAATGAGCAAAATCCGCTCGCCGATCGCGGTTGGAGTCTGAGCTTAAGCGCCGTACGTTCGATCTCGCCGAACTTTGCCATTATGGAGCAGCAAGCTGGGCCTGGCGGCTGGGTCAACCGCATCGACATGCCCTCGCCGAAGCCAGGGCAAATGCGCCTCTGGACATATCAGTCCATCGCGCATGGCGCCGACATGGTGCTTTACTTCCGCTGGCGGACAGCGACGTTCGGCAATGAGATGTATTGGCATGGGCTGCACGACTACGACAACCGCCCGAACCGCCGGGTTCGCGAGGCGGGAAAAGTCGGTTCGGAGCTTGCTGCCATAGGTGATAGAATCGTGGGCAGCCGCTTCCAGGCCGACGTCGCGATTGTCCGCGACTATGACAATGAATGGGACGGCGAATACGATGTGTGGCATGGACCGTACAGCTGGAAGAGCGGTAAGGAGTGGTTCAAGGCGCTTCAGAAGCGCCATATCCCGAGCGATGTCGTCTACTTGCGCAGCCATACGACAGCTGAGGAGCTGAAGCGTTACCGGGTGCTTGTCTATCCGCATCCGGCCATTATGCGCGATGAGACAGCGGCCATGCTGGAGCAATATGTATGGGCGGGCGGCACCGTTATTTTCGGCTGCCGGACTGGCTACAAGGATGAGCGCGGCCATTGTTATATGCGGCCGTTACCGGGCGCGGCCGCTGCGTTGTGCGGCATCCGCGTCGAGGAATTCACGAAGCTGAACGGCAACCGGAAGCCGGCGCTGATGCAATGGAAGCATGATGGCGGGCCGGTGACTGCTGCGGAGGACTTCAATGATATTCTGGAGGTGACCGCTAGCGGGACGGTTGAGGTAATGGCCGAATATGCATCGGACTATTACGCTGGGAAACCAGCGGTAACCCGCAATACTTTCGGGGGCGATGGTGTTGACGGGGCTGAGACTGGAGCTGGGGCGGTATGGTACTACGGCGCCGTATTTAACGAAGACGCCGCTGGGCAGATCATCGAGCTAATGGGGCTTCGCTCGCCTGCTGCCGACTGGGCCGAGCTGCCCGCGCAGGTTGAGCTGGCGATTCGCGCTGGCGCGTCGGGAATGCTCGCCTTCTTGCTCAACTACGGCGAAGCAGCAGCACAGATTACGCTGAAGAAGCCAATGAAAGAGCTGCTGACAGGTACCACGCTCTCCGCCGGCGAAGTCGAACTGGAGCCGTTTGGCGTGTACGTGCTGGAGATTGGCTGAGTGTGATTAAAGATGCATTAGCGCTCCTCCAAGCACGCATTTTCCGTACGGACGACTTGCTGTGATGGACTGGAACGTACTCTATAGAGTAAAAGCTCTTGGGCAGCAAGCAACCTTAGTGTAACGCTTGGATAGCCGTGGATGCTAAACGCAGAGTTTTAATTGAAGCAGCTTACTAGCTCGTAATAAGGACAACACAACCTATCAAAATAAGCTGCGGGGCTACCCTCTGGATGATCAAAATGTAAAAGTGCAGGTTGATTCGGCTAAATCGGCCGAATTCGGGCTTCAAAATGCAAAAGTGCATTTGAATTGCCCCCAAAGTGTCGAAATGGGCTGATTTCGGCCCAACAAACTGCACTTTTGCATTTTGATGGATAAAAACAGCTAAATTCGGACGATCAAAATGTATTTTTGCATTTTGATTGGGCTGCCCCCCTTATCCTCTGGATCAGCATGTTATAATGCCACATTGCACGCGGAGGCTATGAACCTAACAAAGAACTTATTTTCGTTATAAGGAAAATGATTTCCACAATAGCAGCAATAAGTTCTTTGTTTTGCTTTTAACCACCCATATCCCGATATTAACGCATTTTCTTCCATAAGATAGCGAATCAGCTTCGCTAACCTTCAAAATGCCGGGCCTGGGATCATCTAGCCGATCACTGTCATGCAATCCCGCACCGCGATCACTTCTTCACCTCGGAAGTTAAGTATCCTAATAGGTAACAGGATTAAATATACATCCAGCTAATCATTAATAACCTTATTTCGAGCGATCCAGTTGACAGCGCACGGTTTGCATAATGGATAGGTTGCCGCAAATGACTCTGAACATGCTGCCTTTTCCAGAAACCGCCCTTATCCCTTATTTAAGCCCTTCCACAATCTCAATGATTTTACGAATCACTTGCTCTTCATCACTATCTACCTGCTCCGACGAAAGCTGCTTTAACGCCGCATGCTCGCCTACACAAATCGAATGCTTCGCCTGCCGGAACATCGCGATATCATTCGCATCATTGCCAAAAACAATAAATTGCTGAGGCTGCAATCCGAGCCGCTGCAGACCTGTCCATTTATCGACCCCTTTGGGACTAATGTCGATGATCTGTTCAGAGCCATGCCTATAGATGACGACGGGCAGCTTTTGCAGCTCCTCCTCGATTTGGCTCATATTGCGGCTATTGAGAATGACCACTTTTACCATCTCATTCAGTTCATGAAGGCTGACATTGCGGGCTCTTTGCTCCGGATCAATATTCCGTCTAATCGGATGCTCGTGACTGCCCGTATACGCATAATCCCATGCGCTATCTGTTAAATGCTCGGCCTCGTAGACCTCTATCAATCTGACGATTTCATCGGCGATCGATTTCTCGAAATGGACCGTCGAGATTTCTCCGCCCTGCGGTACAACAAAGGCGCCATTGCCGCCAACCAACGAGAACCCGTGCATATGAGACGGCAATACCGGCAGCAGATCACGAATCGGCCTAGCCGAGGCGAATATCAATTCATGTCCGTTTTCCAAAAGGGCATCCAAGGCGGCAACCATCTTTTCTCCCAAAGGCTTCCCTTTAAAACAAATCGTGCCGTCCAAATCAAATACAAACTTCACGCGAAATCCCCCTGATTACATGAAATGAATTCTAACATTGACAAACCAAATGATCGTGGAATAAAATAATCCATAACATTAGCGTTAGATAACCTAACACAAAATTCATTAAACTCTTGTATAAGCTCATTAATTGGAGTGAGCGTCTCGACCAGGCGACCGTAAATTGCCCCAGGCTACAAGAGGCTGCACGTGATGAGATCCCTGTCTTATCTTTCGATTGTATCGAGAGGCTAAGATCTATTTCATACTGCGCCTCTTGCGCCTGGGGTTTTCTTGTTTGCACATTCATTCATTTTCAAAGGAGCGATTCCATATGGCTAAAATGATCACAGCTGCCCTGCAACTCCCGCGTGACTGCACCTTCACTCCAAGCGATTGGCATATCCTTGCCCAATATTGGTATCCCGTGGCCATTGCCGAGGAAGTAAGGGAAAAGCCGGTCGCCGCTAAGCTGCTGGATGTCAAACTCGTCTGCTATCGCAGCCATGGCAAGGTCGTCGTCGCTCAAGATCTGTGCTTCCACCGCGGCGCGCCGCTAAGCAAAGGCTGGGTCGAGAATGATGAAATCGTATGCCCTTATCACGGATTTCGCTACAATTGTGAAGGGGCTTGTACTGCCGTCCCTGCTCATCCCGGCGGTAAAATATCGCCAAAACTGAAGCTAAACATTTTCCCCGCTATTGAGCGTTACGGACTCATCTGGGTTTCGCTGGCTGCTGCCGAAGAACAAATTCCCGATTTTCCAGGCTGGGAGGATCCCGATTATATTAACATTCTGCCGCCAAGCTTCGATATTGCAGGCTCGGCTGGACGCCAGCTAGAAGGTTTTCTGGATGTATCCCATTTCGCTTATGTGCATACCGAAACCTTCGGCGACCGCAACAATACAGAAGTCCCACAGTACAAAGTAACGCGAGAAGGTACTGAGCTGCTTGCCGATTATTGGAGCACGGTCAGCAATTATGGCAAAGGGCAAGAAAATCCGGCTCCCGAAGGTTTTATGTGGCTGCGGGCATTCCGCGTATTTGCACCATTCGCCGCCTCGCTTACGGTAAGTTTTCCGAATGACGGAAAGCTGATGATTTTGAACTGCGCTTCCCCTGTCTCCGCACGCTACACCCGGTTGTTCAGCCCCATCGCCCGCAACTTTGACAAAACCGCACCAATCGAGGACACGATCAAATTTAATCTCCAGGTTTTCCAAGAGGACCGGGAAATGGTTGAAGCCCAAACGCCCGAGGACCTGCCTCTGGATTTGATGGCTGAAGCTCATATTCCGGCTGACCGTACATCCATCGCATATAGACAGCTGCTCACTGAGCTGGGTCTGGGGAGAAACTACACTTCATAAAACGCACGAATCACCTATTAGAAATGTGGGGAAAAGGAATAATGGCTCCGTCCTCTCCATTGGGGGACAGAGCCATATGCTTTTATTCAACCGTTAACAGCTGCTCGACAAAGCCGCCAATTTCAAGCTTCCGATCTACAAAATGAATCTCCAAAATCCAGTCCCGAGGATTGCCGTTCCCATCAGGCTCTCTCATTGGGATATGATTATCCGGGTGGATGTAGTTCTCCACGTCGTCTCCCTGAATGACTTCATGAGGGAACTCGCCAATCAGATGACCGGCATGCGGACCTCCGAACTCCCATCCATATTGGATGGCGAGATCATACACGTAGGCATACAGCTCGCTGCCTGTAATGTTCGGCTGAGACTGGAAGTAGCGTTTCCCTTCCTTCCAAGCTTCCGCGATATCATGGGTCAGCTTTATTTTCGCCGGGTCCTCGCCTAGTACGAACGTCCTTCCAAAATCCGCTTCCCAATCCTCAAAGATAGGGCCAAAATCCAGAAATAAAATATCATTCTTGGACACCATCAAATCCGGAGGGTTTTCACTATAGGGATGCAGGGTGTTTTTGCCCGCACGTACGATCCGTTTATGCCAATATTTCTTAATCCCGAACATCTCGAACGCCAAGTTATAGATTTCGCGATTGATCTGCTTTTCGGTTACCTCACTACGTATAATCCCCTGATCTTCGATCGCCCGGAAAAGCTCTTCCGCTTTGCTCTCCGCTTCCCGCAGGGAGATGTGCCGCTTGCTAATCGATATGTCCACTGCCTACTCTCTCCTCTCAATATGACTAGCTGCTGTGAAAATAACAAATACAGCCTATGAAATACATGTACTTCCTCGTCTATCTTTTGTATTTAAACATTGTACGGCATTCTATCCTAAAAATCTCGCTCTACTTTCCACATATTAAAACCAACTAATACCCCACTATAAATAAATCCCTAGAAAAGGAATGGCTCCGACTGCCGGGCGAAGCCATCCTCCTCAGGAGAGTCATGAAGCAGCTCCCGTTTATTTCGCATAGCACATCTGCTATAACCATTAATCCAGCGCATTACGCGTCAGCATGCCAGAATTGACGATCTTCACCTGTACGTTCACCTTCATCGGAATCGATGAATACGTGTCCTCCCAGTCCTCCTTCAACTGCTTCCACTTCTGCGGATACCGGGTCCGAATGTCTCTCTCAAATAAAAATATATCTATTTTGCTTTGCTGAGTTTTCACGATTAACTGGCTGATCTCACGTTCTAACGTCTCTTCCAGGCCGGCCTTCATCTTCTCAAGCTCCTTCTTGCCCGACTCGTTCACGTCACTATAGATCTCGTCTGTGCTAACCGTGACATGGATATCAATTTCGGCAGAGACAGATGAATTTAATTTGAACTTGCTCGACTGCGAGACGGTTTTGAAGGTCGCAACCGTTCGGGAGCCTTCCTTCCAAAGGAGTGGCGTTCCCTGAAGGAGCTTCCCTCGAACGCACAGCCACAATCTCGTTTGTTGCCCATCAAGCTGATAGACAACACGATCACCTTGAAAGAAAGCCATCCCCTCAACCTTCAGAAGCGTGTTCTGGACACCTTTCTTAGAGGGACGGTCTTCCTTGGAGGAGACAGCATGCAGTATGGGCAGGAATGAGGTCATCTCCTCCGCCTTGTAGAACTGCATAAATTCGTTATAACTCACCTGTGTATATGTAGAGGCCCGATTACTGCTTGAGAGAACTTCCCTTAAATCGAAAGCAGGAATGGAAAAGAGCGTTTTAGCTTGCAGCAAGTCTTTTCCTTTCTTCTCAGCCACCAACAGAAACTTTGTCCGGCGGATTTGAAAGGTTCTTCCGACCTTATCGAGAATCTCGTGAATGCCCTCGCGCGCAACCTCATCCCCAATTACGACGGCTTCCAAGTGCGAATAGCTTGGCGATCTGGAGGAAATCTCGGTTAGCTTGCCCGCTACCTCCTCGATCGAATTTCCTTCGATAGTGTAGACTGTAATCGGCGTCTTGGTGAGATCAGAGGGAAACTGGGAGAAGGTTTCCGGATTCGCCCATTGAAAGGTGACCTCGTATTTCTGCCGGCTCCCTTTATCGATCGATAAAGCCGTCAAAAAGACAGTTTCATTAACTTCCCTGCGGTCCCAGCAGCCCGTCATGAGCAGACATCCGCATATCAGCAACGCAATTTTAAGCATTCGCGTTGTCCGCATAAGACATTCTCCTTCTCGCAATTAAGCAGGCTAACCCTAGAAGAAGGGGGATCCCGACCTGGAATACCAGCGACAAGTAAGTCCAATAATGCAGCATGAAATAGGAAAGCTTCTGTGTATTGTTTAAATAGAACAAGCTTAGAAAAAGAATGACGGCTCCGAATAGCAGCACGAGCCATTTGGAATCTGATCCATCAGACCGGCCGAGCAAGTGACGGATAGCGGTCAGGCAGCTTGTGAACAGAATACCGATAACCAGAAACATTGCAGCTCCCCAGACCGATACAAATATCGTCTCTACTCGCTCGAAGAAGGTGCCGAAATTAAACAAAGTAATGAGCTCAACCGTCGGGAACGTAAGCAATTCCAATTGATTAGGTGAGAAAACACCGACTTCCTCGATCACGATCAAGCTGGTCACACCGAAAGTGAGCATGCTTCCCCAGACCACATACTTCTTAGCGTATTTCATCTTGTCAGACGGAACAAATGCAAACAGCATCGTAATCACGATACTCTGGGTGAACGAAGTCAGATTGAACAGAGAGGCATAAAAAGTATTGGACCAGCGGTTTTCCCCAATAGGCAGGTAATTGGTCATCTCAACGCTCGGAAGCGTGCCCGCGAACAAAAGCAGCAATGTCACAAGCAGCGCAAGAATGACCAACGTACTCATTTTTCCTAAAACAATGATTCCTTGCGCTGCCCCGTACATACAAAACAAAACAATAAGAACAATGAACACAATGAGAGGCGTCATTGGCAGGAAGAGTGTCTTGAAGCTGGTTGCCAGCGTTTGAACATAAATTACGGTCAGGCAAATAAAGTATCCCAGGTATAAGATGCCAATGGCTTTCCCCGCCCAGCGGCCGAGCAAGAAGGACAGAAATTGAATCAGCGTGCGATTCGGGAATTGACCAGCCAGCCAGACCGCATATAGGCAAAAGAGAAATGCGGCCGAGGCGGCCAGCAAGGATGAGATCCACATGTCCTCATGGGCGAAACGAGCCATGATCGCAGGCGCAAATATATAGTTCTGGGTCGCGATGAGCAATGCGAGCAGGCCTGCTGCCTGCAACGGCGTCATTTTATCAGAAAGGTCCATTCTAATCACTTCCTGTTAGGTGGTGTTTGTGGAGAGTCAGGAAATCGAAGCCGGCTGCTGTCTTCCGCCAGATATTCGGAATAACTGTTGAGCTTGGGGGCGGGATAACGCAGCAGCGTGTCCCGCATCTCTTTTCTGCGAAATGGCGCCACCGGCGTCAAATAAGGTGCACCGACCGATTTGAGACCGGTTAAATGCAAGTATAGGAACATCATGCCGAAGACGATACCGAAAAAACCTAAAAAACCCGCAAGCAAAATGAAGATGAACCGGATTACACGGAGACCAATACCCAAACTGTAGTTAGGAATCGTGAACGAGCAAATGGCGGTGATGGATACGATGATAACCATCTGCGGACTGATGATGCCTGCGCTTACAGCGGACTCTCCGATAACTAACGCACCCACGATGCTGATGGTGCTGCCAACGATTTTGGGCAGACGAATGCCCGCTTCCCGAAGGATTTCGAAGGTGCCCTCCATAAGAAGCACTTCGACGATGGAAGGAAACGGAACCCGCTCACGTCCGGCAATAATGCTGTAGGTCAGGAAAGTCGGGAGCAAGTCGGGATGAAAGCTGCTCAGGGCGACGTAAAGCGAAGGCATAAAGATTGAAATCAGCATCGCAGTAAACCGCAGCATCCGAAAAAACGTACCCGCCCAAGCTGAGAAATTATAATCGTCTGGA
This sequence comes from Paenibacillus radicis (ex Gao et al. 2016), assembly GCF_014641555.1. GTDB lineage: Bacteria > Bacillota > Bacilli > Paenibacillales > Paenibacillaceae > Pristimantibacillus > Pristimantibacillus radicis. The sequence goes on along the minus strand of NZ_BMHY01000002.1, from coordinate 118,846 downwards.
GCATGGAGCAGCTCCAAGAAATTGATGGGACCATAGATCGTAAATGGCGTCCCGTCCACAATAATCGCGAATCCGCCGTTCAGCAGGTGATGAACGATTCGATCCGTACGCTCCGTCTTAGCCATAAGCGGAAACAAACTATACTGCCGATCTTGGATAAACTCCAGCAGCTGATGGCTGGACTGAAGGGCATCGAGTTCAACAGTCCCGATACGCTTCTCGAGCTCCTCAATAATGGCCGGATTAGCAACACTCTCTATATAAGCGACAACAACGCGCGTTTGCGTCAAATTGCCGATCGTATACTTCTTATTCTTGAACAACGGAGTACGAATGCGCTGACGCAAGAGGGCTACATTGGTATCCAGACTTTCATTAAAGCCTTCTTTGGCGCCGGAGGTGCTTGGTTCAGTAGACGGCTCCTCGATGGCCCGCTGGTAAACGAGCTTCGTTTGGAATAAATACGCATTCGTCTCTCCTTCGATAAAGAGAACTGCCTCTCCTTGCAGAAGCATGTAGGCGACCTGAGCCATGTCGGTTGTTTGTTTAATTTGTCCAATCGGAATGCACTGCTTCAACCGATCGAACAACTCCCTGTCTGTGTCCTCATGTTCGATTGCCTGATTCAAATATGGAAGCAGATCTCGTTCCAAGATGTTCGAGTTTACAATGGTATGGATATACACAAGGGCGGATGGTGCTGAGCCGGTGTTGTCATAACGGACGAAGAGATCATCGACATGTTGAAAATAGCTGGCCTTCAGCTGCTTAACGGCATCTTGAACGTGAACAGGGATAGCCGAAGACAAGGTCTCAAGCTGGCTTGTATAGTCCGTTATTCGCTTGTTGTCCGTGAACTCGGCCATACTGCCACCTCGTCTCTTTTTCCACTAAATTCCGTGTTATGATCCCCTAAATTTGGAATTCAATTCATGTGGAATAGCTGTATCACGCTGTCCTAGAGAAACTAAAAGAAACGAGCCATCGTTGAGAGATGGCCCGTTGTATTGAACTGACTATCGCTTTTGCCCCTCCAATGCGGCGGTTTCTTCCTCAATTCGGCCGATGTCGATCCGCTCGAACAAAAGCTTCAGATTATGAATTTCGCGGTGGGCTGAAACCGAGACTGTCGTCCATGATGGCTGCGGCAGGCTGAGAAATCCTCTAATTTGTTCGCAAGCAAAGGGGAGAAACGGATTAAGCAGATTGGCCAGATTCGCTATGATTTGCACGCAAGCGTTCAACGTGATGCCACATGTTGCCCGGCCTTCCTTGATCTGAACCCACGGCTTTTGCTCGTCAAAGAATTTGTTAGCCTGCCGAACGGAGCTGAAAATAAGCTCAATGGCTTCTTTTAACCGCCCCGCTTCGATCAGTGCTCCGGACTTGTCATAAAGCTGCTCGATTGCGGTTTCCCACTCCTCGCTGAGCTCGCCATCCGGAACAAGCCCTTCGAACGACTTGTCGATAAAGGCCAGCGTACGATTCACAAAATTGCCGAACGCGCCAAGCAATTCACCGTTGTGGCTATGAATGAATTCCCGCCATGAAAAATCGGTATCCCGGTTCTCAGGGCCGTTCGCAATCAGAAAGTAACGGATAGAATCTGGCTGATAACGGCTCAGCATATCCGGCACCCAGACTGCCCAGTTATTACTGGTCGAGAACTTCTTTCCTTCAAGGGTCATATATTCGCTGGATATGATTCGATCCGGCAAATGGAGTTCCCCAGCGCCCATGAGCAGTGCAGGCCAAATGACCGCATGGAATGGGATATTATCTTTGCCATGCACATAATAAGCGGTCAGCTCAGTCTGATCTAGAGACCAGAAGTCCTCCCAGCTGCCGCCTGTCTCGGCAGCCCACTGCTTACTGGCAGATAAATAGCCGCTGACGGCTTCGATCCAGACGTAGATTTTTTTATCCTCGAAGCCTTCAACCGGAACGTCCACACCCCAGGTCAAATCACGGGTAACGGCGCGATCCTGCAATCCTTCCTCTAAGTAGCGTCGGGTCAGCTGTAAGGCATTATCCTTCCAGCCTTGCGACTCGGCCGCGTACTGCGTCAATTCCGCTTGAAATCGGGAGAGCGCCAAATAGTAATGCTCAGTCGGACGATCAACGGGAGGATTGCCGCAGATTTTGCAGGTCTTGTCTGTCAGGTCAGACGGATCGAGCAGCGTCGAGCAGTAATCGCATTGATCGCCCCTGGCGCGATTGCCGCATACTGGACATGTCCCTTCCACGTATCGATCGGGCAGAAAACGTTGATCGGTCTCACAATATGTTTGCAGGACCGTCTTTTTATACAAATATCCATTATTCAGCAAGCTCAGAAACAGCTCTTGCACGACCTGATGATGAAAAGGCTGATCCGTGCGCGTGTATAGATCATAAGTGAATCCCAATTGCTGAAAGCAATCTACAAACTCTTGATGGTACCGGTCCGCGATGTCTCCTGGAGAGACGCCCTCTTGAATGGCTTGAACGGCAACCGGCGTACCGTGGCAATCGCTGCCTGATACGTACAGCACCTCTTCACCTTTCGCACGAAAATAACGCGCCAGCACATCTCCCGGCAATAAGCTTGCCAGCCTCCCTAAATGCAATGAACCGTTGGCATAAGGCCATGCCCCGCCGATAAATACTTTTCCCATGTAAGCCCCTCCTTTTTTGTGGACAAAACAAAAAGCCCTCATCCCAAAGGGACGAGAGCTGAACTCACGCGGTACCACCCAATTTTATCAAATGCCTTACGACATTGACCTCTTCAGGTACGACGCGGTTCGCGTTTATACCCTAGCACGTTAACGGGTGCGGGGTTCCGGCGCAGCCTACAACCACATGAGGTTTCGATGCGCAGCTCCAAGACCATATTCCCAAGGTTATTCTTTACCCCTTTTCAGCAGCCGGGGCTCTCTGTACAAAGACTTCGCCTTGGTACTCTTTCTCTTCATCGCTTTTTTCTGAATATTTAAGTTATTGGGATTATAAGGGATTGGGGGCGGGGAAGTCAAGGGGGAGCGATGGACAGAGCAACAGAAAAAGCGGCGTATACTGACGAGGGAATGTGTTAATTTATCTTCAGGACGTACTCACCCGTAGCTCATAAAAATACTGCACAATGGGATGCTTCTGCTTCATCTTATCTCTCATGTTCAAAATCCGCTTTTTCCCAACGCGCCTGTCAACTAAAGCCAGAACGTTCAATAAGATATCATCGCTCTCAATGCTTTCTTCGATAGAACTGGCTAGAAACTTAGTCGCGACAACGATAAAGTTTGATTTACTCAGTGTTGACTGTGCGGCCAAAAGCTCCTTGGCATGCACTTGTATTTTTCTATTTCTTGCAATTACCTTTAGGCGATCCTCCGGAACAGTCCCCTTGGTATCTTTTCTGACGGCTTCAATCTCTTCACTATTGATAGGAATTTGGATATCCGGGTCATTTTTAATATCCTGCTCCGTCTGATACCATCTAATGGGATTCGTTGCATCACTCATATTGAGTACGTTCTTCTTATCTACAGCAATATAACAAATTCCCGCTTTATCAAGTAAATAACGATAGCTGGTTGCACGGTATTCCACCCTTCCATATAACGCAGGACAGAGAAAGCTTTCTAGATTTTGTTTCAATTTGCTCCAAGCCAATGTTTTTCTCCTTATATTAAAAGTTAACTAATTAAGACGTCCTTCTATTATGCGATAATATTATAACTAATACACAATTCTATATATTAAACCCTACCCATCTGTAGAGGAGCCTGCCTGAAGACCACGCCCCACCGATAAACATTTTTCCCATCTTTTTTGTGGGCACACGTGGCACCACCCAATTTTGTGTCGCCTCGATAGGTAATAATCATACATATCCGGAACAACATGCTTATAAGAAAAAGGAAAGTATCAGAGTTAATTATATGCATCGACCCTAAACCTTCTGTCCTCTTTTCATATGAAGAGAGGCTCGAATTCTCCAAATGATTGAAAACGGTAAATCGCAAAAATCCACAACTTCTGACAGTTGTGGATTTCTATGGTGGAGACAGATTGTCAATTTACGCCATTTATTAATAGTTATATGATTATCATCAATCTAGAAAGTTATCAGTATATTCCTCAAGCCATTTAACACAAACTCTAAACAACATAAAGTCATCATCTGCTATTTCTTTTGCATGTGCATCTGCACGATACTTGTTAACCATTTTCATATGCAAATCAACTTTTCCCTGTCCCTAAAGTGCGTGGTACATATGAAGAAATATCGGTATCAAGTAAAGTATGTCCCGTAAAGTCAACTGCTAAGACAACGCCGTCATTGAGAACTTCTTGGCATCATGAAATCTGAATTTCTGTTTTCAAAAAATTTGAAGGTATCGCACATTAAAAGGCATGAGTCCGGTACAACACCGCACACACTCCCAGCTAATCGCCTAGCTTTATAATATGTCTATCTTTATGGGGTCACTTCAATGCGGATTAATTTTACATGGCGGAGGTGAGGCGATTGGTCCCCTTGTCCAAATATTTCGCTACACTTCTAAGGGTGTACTCACAATATTAATATCAAGCAAACTGAGTAAGACAACCTCTGTTTTATTCTACTTCTCTTCAGATGTTGAGCCACTCACGTTCCTCCTTATTACAAACTACATTAACATCATCAATTTTCAGAAGAAATTCTGTTGGTTCATACAACCTAAGTACAGTCTTTTTTTCCTTTAACATGATAGAGTTCAATCGACCCCATATTCTAGGAATACTTAAAGCTAAGTATCCTGAATCCCATCTGTAATTCTTAATATCCTCAGGTTCTACGGTAATTCGTTTTGAATCTTCTTTTAAATTACTAATATGTTTAAGTTCAAATTCACTGTAGTTAAAATAGAGACAATTGGTAGTACTATCAATTTCTTTTGATTCAGTTTTCAATAATAAACATGTAGGTATTCTCTTAATACCTTTATTCTCATAATACAATTCAAGCTTTGCCATTAAAGCCACCCTTTACTTGCTTCTCATTATCAATCAATTTAATAATTGTATCAATTACTAATGTTATATCTTGTTTTATTTCATGCTCCCAGAATCTAAGTATTGACCAGCCACGATCCTTGTAGTAATTAGTCACCTTAACATCGCGCACTTTGTTTCTATTTATTTTATTTGACCAATAATCTACATTTGTACTAGGTAACCTATAGTGAATTGGGCAACCATGCCAAAAGCATGAATCCAAAAAAATAACGAGCTTATATTTTTTATTGATATATCAGGACTACCGTACAAATCTTTTACATTTCGGCGGTATCTTATCCCACTTTGCCACAGTTCCTTTGCAACTTTGTTTTCAAGAGTTGTTCCTTTAGAACGTATTGCACGCATATTTTCACTTCTGGCACCCGTACTGAGATTATCAGCCATTCTATTCTCACTTCTTAATAAAAAATTAGCTTATCTTGATTAATGCTACTTCATTGCATTCTTCTGCTCTTTTTAAGGTCTCAGCAAGTTCCTTTGCAACTTGCCACATAAGAACAGGCGGTATTGCGTTACCAAGAGCTCTATATTGTGTACCTTCAGATCCAACAAGCTGAAATGAGTCAGGAAAAGATTGAATACGCGCAACTTCTCGCGGAGTAAATCTGCGATAATTACCGTTTATCATAAGAACAGGGTCCGTGCTGTTCAAACTTACTTTAGCTAAATGAGCTCCAACTGTATTACACGGTCTATCCAATTCCTGCGCTCTTCCTTTATTCATATCCTTTTTGGCGTTTAACATACCTTGCACAGCCTTTTCACTAAAAAAATACTTCTCATCAACTTCCGATTCTGAAAATATTATATCACCTAAAGGAATGTGCTTCTTCCGATTATTCTCTCCCCTTTGGTTGTGCGTAGGCTCGGGAAAAGAAAACTCTGATTGTATGTCATTTCGAATACCTACAATGATTACACGGTATCTATTTTGAGGAACTCCGTAGTCAGCAGCGTTTAGTACTTCATACTTTACTTTATACCCACACTTCGAAAACGCATCAATAATTAAAGAAATCGCTTCCCCTTTGTTAGCAGATAGGAGACCCTTCACATTTTCAGCGATAAAAGCTTTCGGCTGCTTATCACGAAGTATTCTGCACATCTCAAAGAACAGCATTCCTGATTCATCATTTTTTATACCTAATCGCTTTGGATTCTGTGCCACAATTGAGAAAGAAACACATGGAAATCCGCCTACAAGAACATCATGTTTTGGAATCTCATGATCCTTGACATTCCTTATGTCACGCACATCTGCCTCGGCAGAAAAGTTTCCATTAAAAATATCAGCAATTTTCTCGTTAATCTCGTTCGCATATACAAGACTAAAGGGTAAGCGAGAATATCTCTTTTTCATGAAAGTGAATCCGCCCTTTAAGCCAAGGTCACCGCCGCCACAACCTGTAAATAAAGATGCAAGGGTGTACATAATACATCATCCTATCTTAGTAGTTCTACTTCCTGACCGCATTTACTAGGATCAATAGTTACATCTACACCGTCTCTGACTGAAATGTCAATATTCCCTAATTTGTATTGAGCTATTGGATCCTTAATCAATCTAAGTTTTATACTTCCTTTTGTAACCATCAAACGATATACATAATATTTCTCACCGTAGGACTTCGCTGCATCCCACTCGTTAGGCGTAAGATGAAATCGTTTGAAGTCAACTGGCTTTGGGCTAGCAGTTGTCTTAACTTCAATTAATCTTTTTACTGCATCAGCTTCTACTGAATTAATATCGTATCCAACAGCATAAACAGGGGGGATTAACTTAATCAAGTGTTTTAAGTCAGGCCGTCCTTCATTCGATATCCTAATTCGTTCGTGCTGAATGATTAAGCTCTCTCCAACCGATCCGATAACACCTGTACTACTCATTTCTCCTGCTTCGATGATATCATCAATACTTTCAACCTTTTGCTTCAATGCTTCATAATTCTCAGTAGATCCATCTGAAATAAGTGCAAGAATATCAGTATCGAAAAATGAGTCTTCTCTGTCTGTATTAAAGTACTCAACCCATTTCAGTTCAAGCTTTTTCACATCTTCTAGTGTGACACTACTGACTGATGGCAACTGAGCATAATAATCAAAATGATCGCTAGGTGCTGGACTTAGAAATCTTTGAATGGTTAGATCTTCAACATGATTGATGTAATACATGTTATTCTGCCGCTTGACGAGTAAGTTTGCTTGAACGGCATAGTCCAGGATGTCACCTGCGTATCGAATAGCATCTCCTTTCCAATTATACAGCATATCGACTTCACGATTATCCATAATCAATTTCCATGTATCTAAAATCTCTCTATTGTCTCTAGTTACTCGGAGATCATTAAATATGCAATGTGTAGCCTCTGCCTTGTTTATACCTGCGCGTTTTCCAGTGTCCTGTTCAGCCCTATTCAGCATATTAAGAATGTAGTGAACAGGTTTAAAATCCACCTCGTGTTTTATAAATTCAAGATTGTTCTTAGGCTTTACAAAACCTCCAGGATACTGAAAGTGATAGCAGAACAACTTAAAGAACTTAACTAAATCCTGCTGAGTTGCAAGTTCAACAGCTCTTTTACTTGGAATAGAGAACTCGCCATCATCAATAATGAAGCCAAAGAGTGCATCGATTTCTGTCCTCCAGTTATCAACTGTTTTCTTTTTACTGGTAATATTTTCGCCATATCTTCTTATTGCATTATTTAACGCACGTTTGAACACCTCATTACGTTGCTTTCCAATTGCAGTTATCTCAGTAGCAAGGTAGATGAGTACATCCTCAATTTCAGTTTTAAATCTTGGACGGGGATGATGTAATCTTAGGAAAAACTGATTGGGTATCTGATACAATCTAATTCATCTCCTGTTACGAAAGATATGGTTTTAAAGCATCAGCTATTACTTTTGCTAATAATGGAGGCACTGCATTGCCAACTTGACGATATTGTTGAGTTCGATTGCCTAAAAATACAAAATCGTCAGGGAATGATTGAAATCGTGCATTTTCTCTCACAGTTGGCACTCTGTTACACTTGAAGTGAAAATGATGCCGATGTCCCGTATCAATTGTAGGCGCTGGTTTTTGGCTATGATATCTTGTCCAAGCAACATTAAATCTTCGTGTACCTTTATATTCTTCAGGAAGATCTTTATAATTACCTCCCTCAGGAACTAGCGAAATTATTTTTTTAGTTACTTCACTATGGTTCGTAGCTTGATGATTTAGCACATGATTTGAATTCCTGCGTGCATATTGTTGAAATTCATTCATTGGTTTACTTATATAATGCTCTATTTCGTTTCCAAAACTGTCTTCTAACAGAGGGAGATCACTTATCGCCTGTTCAGCAGTAATCCATTCATGCTCAAAGAAATGTGTTTGTATTGGAAATTGAAACTTCTTATCGCTGCCTTTAATTCCGACAAAGAAAACTCTTCTCCGTGCTTGTGGCACGCCAAATTCAGCGGCATTAAGGACTTGGTAAGAAACAGTATAACCTAGGTTAGCAAACTCCTCTAGAATACTTTCTTTTATAGCACCTTTATAAAGCCCTATAAGACCAGGTACGTTTTCAATAACAAAAGCTTTAGGTTGAATTTCTGCTACAAGTCTGATGTACGATAGATAAAGTTGATTTCTAGGATCGTGAAATTTTCGAGGGCCAGATAACGACATTCCTTGACATGGCGGGCCGCCTACAATCACATCAATTTGTTTGCCGCCAATTTTCCCATAAATGTCCTCTGCCGTTATTTGCGTAATATCACCATGAACTCCTAACGATCCCTTATGATTATGTTCAAAACTCTTAACCGCAGCTTCATCAAAGTCCAAGCCAAGAAGAGTTTGATAATCAGCTAGTTCAAATCCATAGGATAGACCTCCGCAGCCACTAAATAAATCGATTATATTGTACATTTACGCATCACCTTCAATAGTTATATGTCTTCTTATTCTATCAAAAAATGCACCTGTAATCAGTATTATTTTCGTTAGGTTATTCTTTACAGTATAATTCACTATGTTAGTGTAGTATTCAGCAAACGAAAGACCCTGAGAAGGAAACCTTCTAGGGTCTTTTCATATTCCAGCCTAGTACACTTTATCTTTTAGTTGCTGAACAGACAGAAGCGATAGTTCGCATATTTGTTTACTCTTTCTATTTACTGCTAAGTATCGTTCATCACTTATTACAATGTTAAACTTCCAGTGCTCTCGAATACTAGAAGTATATACAATGCTTTCCTCGGTAATCATCGAATTAACAAAAAGACTTAGGTTTGCCCATAATAAATTTTCTTTAAATCTGACTACTAAGTGCCCGTTCATCTCTTGTGCTATGTACCGATTCAAATTAGCCCGACGGATATCAAACCATTGATATTCATTCTGTGACGAGGGCGAAAGGACGAAAATCCTATCTCTTCTAAATATTGTAGTATTACTAAACTGCTTTAACTTCAGATCATTGATAAGTACTGACTTATTCACATTCATAGATATTGCATTATTACCCAATTTTGCAACCCCCTTCCGAATTTATCAAACAATCAATTGTAATGTAGCTACTCTTTCATTTCTCATTATTCAGAATGTTCGCTATGTCCCAGCAACTTTATGTCACTAATTGAGATCTTATTATTATTTTAGTGGTTGCCACACTAAACCACCACATATTTCTAGTTGATTACTATTACTCCTGATAAATAGTCATAGTTTCAGTAACATAAAAGTATTACCCTACCACCATAGAACTTCTTTATTAAATCGCAATAGATCGTTTAACATCATGGTAAAACCGTAATTAAACTCAATATATTCCACAAGAGAACGATAATCTTTCTATTATGGAAGGTACTTTAATTAATCTCCTAGTTCCCCAAACCAGACACAAAAAAGTAGGAGCCTGATATTCCAGATTTCCCCCTAAGAATCACTACCGCACTTAACGAAATAAATTCTATAGTTACTCAAAAAAACCCAGGCACTCTCCCTCTATCCTCGCTCATACCGGTTCACCGGCACCTTCAACCCCAAATTCCCTCGCAGCGTATCGCTCTCATAATCTATTCTAAACAATCCCCGCTGCTGGAGAATCGGCACGACCAGCTCCGTTACGTCGGCCAGCGTGCCTGGTACATCGCTATGCAAAATAAATCCGTCGGCAGCCCCAGTCTCGAACCACTCCTGCATGCGGTCGGCCACTTCTTCCGGCGAGCCGAAAAATTCGGGCTTCGAGCCGGAGAACTGCAGCACCGTCTGGCGCAGCGTCAAGCCGCGCTCCCGTGCCTCCCGCTTCACGCGGTCGGTGAAGCTCTGGAAGCTTTTGCGCCCCAGCTCCCCCACATCCGGGAAAGGGCCGTCCAGCGGATATTGCGTAAAATCGTAAAAATCGAAAAACTGCGCAAAGTATTTCAGCGCCTGTTCGAACGTCTTTAATGAAGCGAGCTTAGCGTACTTCTCCTCCGCCTCCTCCCTCGTCCGGCCAACCACGATGCTTGCGCTAGGCATCACGATCAACTGATCAGGGTCACGTCCCGCTTTACCAGCCTTGCGCTTCAGTTCCTTATAGTACCGCCGAGCTTCTTCCAAATTGGTAATGCCCGGCATGACCGCATCGGCATGAACCGCCGAGAAGTTCTGCCCGTCCGTCGAAGAGCCCGCTTGAAAAATAACAGGCTGACCCTGCCGCGATCGGCTAATGTTAAGCGGCCCCTTCACCGCGCAAAACTCCCCGCGGTGATTCAGCGTGTGCAGCTTGTCCGCATCGAAAAAGACACCGCTCTCTTTGTCCCTTACAAACGCGTCATCCTCCCACGAATCCCATAAACCGCGTGCAACGTTTAAATACTCCGCCGCCATCCGGTAGCGCTGATCATGCCCCGGATGCTCCGCCTCCGACTTGCCAAAGTTAAGCGCCGCTGCTGACATGCCGGTAGTTACGACGTTCCAGCCCGCCCTTCCGCCGCTAATATGGTCGATGGAAGCGAGCTGTCGAGCGCTTGTATAAGGATCGCTGTATGTCGTAGACAAGGTGCCGACCAAGCCAATATGCGAGGTAGCGACCCCCAGCGCAGACAGCAGCGTCAACGGCTCCAGATGATTGACGAAGTGGGGCGTCGAATTCTCGTTAATATGCAGAACATCGGCGATAAACACAAGATCCAGCTTGCCTGCTTCCGCAATTAAAGCCTCCCGGCGGTAAAAATCGAACGTAATGCTCGCATCCGGCCGGACATCGGGGTGGCGCCATGCGCTTACACTGGACCCGACGCCGTGTATCATCGCACCAAGCTTAATTTGTCTGCGTTTGGACGTCATTGCTATCACCATCCATTTCGTCGTAGTTGTCCTTCAGCTTCAACTCCAGCTCATACTCCCGTATTCGACTGAACGCTTAGTTTCCAGTAAGCACAGAGTCAGAGGAGGAAGCTGCAGCTCCCCGATCGAAGCGGCTCAAAAACTGCCTCACCCGCTCATTGCGGCTCCCTTCGAATATATACTCCGGCGTCCCTTCGTCGGAGATCATGCCATTCTCCATAAAGATGACACGATCCCCGACCTCTCTGGCAAAATTCATCTCATGCGTCGCCACGATCAGCGTCATCCCTTCGCGGGTCAGCTCCTTCATTACGAGCAGCACTTCGCCGACCAGCTCAGGATCAAGCGCTGACGTCGGTTCATCGAACAGCAGAATCGCCGGCTCCATCGCAAGCGCTCTGGCAATGCCCACCCGCTGCTGCTGGCCGCCGGACAATTGCGCCGGATAGCGGTCGGCAAACTCGCCTAGCCCCACCTTGGCAAGCAGCGCTTTGCCACGCTGCGCGGCGTCGGAGCGGTTCCATCGTTTAACGACGATGAGTCCCTCCATCACATTTTCCAACGCGGTCCGGTGAGGAAATAATTGATGGCTCTGGAACACCATGCCGGTCTTCTGCCGAAAACGGGTCAATTCGCGGATTCGTTTCTTTCCTCCATCTCCGAAACCCATCTCCAGACCGTCTAATTCAAGCCTGCCGGCATCGGGAATTTCAAGCAAATTGACACAGTTCAGCAGCGTCGACTTTCCGGAACCGGAAGGTCCGATTACAATAGTCGTCTGCCCTTTGGCAACATGCAGATCGATGCCCCGAAGCACCTCAGTCGTTCCAAAGCTTTTACGCAGCTGCGAGATCGTTAACATAGCAGTATCCTCCTCCTTCCTTCCCCTCTGTCATAGGGAGTACTTCCCGAATTTCTTCTCCAGCCGATGCTGTCCGATCGTCAGTACAGAGCAAATCGCCAAATAGTAGGCGGCGGCTACGATATAGAGCAGCATCGGTTCGAACGTAGTCGCTGCAATCTGCTTCGCCACACCGAATAAATCCGGCAAGGTGACAAGCGCTGCAAGCGACGAGGTTTTGAACAAGCTGATGAACTGGCTGCCTAGCGGCGGGATGCTAATCCGGGCGGCCTGCGGAAGGATGACCCGACGCAGCACCTGGAAAGGGGTCATCCCCAAGGAATAGCCTGCCCGCCATTGCCCTTGTGACAGTGACTTGATCGTAGAACGCATAATTTCCGAACTATAGGCGGCCTCCGATACGGTAAGTGCGATAACGACTGTCGGAAATGCCGGAAGCACGACGCCCACGCTTGGCAAGTCGTAGAAGATAATGAACAATTGCACGAGAATCGGCGTTCCGCGGACGATCCACACGTAGAACCGGGCTGGCGCCCGCAAGTAAGGCTTAGACGACAATCCGGCCAATGCGATAATCAGTGCAAATACGAGCGACAGCCCAAACGAAAGAATCGACAGCGGTATCGTATATTTGAGCATTCCCTGCAGCAGCGGCCACAGGGAGTGGAGGAAAACGTCCCATAATCGTTCTGCGCGCTCCTGACTCATGCCGTTTCCCCCCTTTCCTGCTTATTTCAATACATTTTCTCCAAACCATTTGACCGACAGCTTCTCGTACGTGCCGTCCTCCTTGACGCCCTTCAGCGCTTCGTTAAAGGCCGCTTCAACCGTTCCGTCTCCGCCCTTCACGAGCGGCAATGCCACAATCTCCTGTGTGTCTGCTTCGTCGGCTGCCCGCAGCTTCAAGTCCGGACGGCTTTTCTTCAGTTCAAGGAAATATAAATTGTTGAAAATGATTGCGTCAACCCGTTTCGTTTTGAGCAGCTCCAGGCTCTCCCCTTCAGGAACGAGCACCGCGCCGTAGGATTCGGCCAGCTTGCCGTAAATGCTCGTATTGTTGCCGTACACTTTCTTCCCTTTCAAATCCTCGAAGCTGTTAATATCCTTCGTCTCGTCCAGCACGATCAGCGTCGGGTACGAAATCAGGTACGGATCGGCAAAATCATACTTCGCCTTACGCTCCTCTGTTACCCCGATCTGATGAATGGAATCGAAGCGGCCCGCATCCAGACCTGCCAGCATGCCATCCCATTCCGCTTCCTTGAACGTCACCTTCACGCCATCCACCCGGTTCCAAACCTCAGTTAACAGCTCGATATCAAATCCCGTCAACGGACGGTCACTGCTTTCCTCGTGAAAAGCATAAGGCGGATACGTCCCCGTAGTTGCGATAATAAATTCGCCTTTTTCCTTCAGCTTGTCCAGCGAGGTCTTCTCGGCTGCAGCCGGGCTAGCGGATGGCGAACCCTCGGATTTATTGTCTTTTTCACTAGAGCAGCCGGATACGGCTAACGCCAGAATTAATACGGTAAGGATAAAGATGCCTTTTACTTTCAACATTTCAATCGCTCCTTGGCTGTTTAATTACGCGTGGCCTCTCGCATGCCCACATCATATTACTTAGTTAACCTAGCTGTAAAGTAGGTTTTTAAAGGATGCCAATATACTGTTATGGGATGACAATCCCGTTATATTTCGTAGCAGCGTACCTCATATATTGAAGCTTCTGTACCGCCATTCGTCTCGTGTACGACGATCCGAATCCGTTCCGTCACTATCTGTTCCGGCAGACGGTGGGAGACATGCCGCTGATAATTGTCCAAAATCTCCAGCACTGTCCGCCAGCCTTTCCCGTCCCACGCCTCGATGCTATAGTTACGCGGACAATCGGGCTCGCGGAAAAAAGCAGGATACCGGTTATGGTCCTGCAGCAGACTGCCGGGAAACGTCAATTCTACCGTTCCAATACGCTGCGGCTGGCTCCAGCGCAGCTCCAGCCATTGCGGCAGCGGCTGCCCCTTCGCCGAGCGCCACAAATTGGCAGCCCGATGCGGCCGGGCTACGCCGTTCGTCACGTTGGCCGCAGCAAACACCGGCTGTGGCGGTGATACTGCAAAGCTCATCGTAAGTCCATCCGCATGGCTCCGCAGACGACCCGGCTCCAGCTCGCTTGCCGAAGGGAGCGCCTGCTGTACGCTTGCTGCGTGATGCCAGAACAGTTCCTTCGTTCCGAGCAGATCAAGACGGATATATCCTTCATCAGGGAAACCTCCCTGATCATCGCCTCCTGCTTTCAGCGGCCAATACTGCCAGCCCGCATAGCCTGCTGGAACCTCCAGCCGGGCAGCAGCCAACGGTTGATGCTCGGTATCCGGCTCAGCCGTGAAGTCCTCCCCCGCAACAATTCCGCTCCCTTTCACCTCATAATCCCAAATATGCTCGGACCGATGAAGCTCCAATCTAAGCTCCTGAGGCTGATCTGCTTCATTCTTAATCCACATCCCGATTCGTTCAAGCGGGCCGCGCACTGCCACCCATTGACTCCGCCGGATATCCAGCGAATCCGCAGCACCATGATCCGGCTCCACCTCCGCTAACAAGTCCTCGCTGCTGGCGACGACAGCTTCGGCTAAGCGGGCAAGCTCAATCGGATCGGCATTCTCGACGTTCGGCAAGAAGCATCCGCGCCGAAGCAGCGTTTGCTGCACCTCGGCGATCGCCAGTTCGGGCACATCGGTAATGGCGATTCCCCGCCGCAGCGCAACAGCCGCAGCGGTTCCAGCGGCTTGCCCAATAATCGCGGTCGTAGACATGACGCGAACCGTGCCCAAAGCTGCATGCGTCACACTGACGTTGCGGCCAGCCATCATCAGATTGTCTATATCTTTGGCGATCAGAATACGCAGCGGAATTCCGTATGGACTAATGATTTCGCTTGCGCCCGGCAAGTCGCTCGTCGGCGCCAGCAGCCCACCCGGGATGTGCAAATCCAGATACCAGCCGCCGAAGGCGACCTCATCGGGAAATTTCGTCCCCTGCTGCACATCATGCTCAGTCATCAGATAACGCCCCATAATGCGGCGGCTCTCTCTTTTGCCCGGCACCTGACCGATCCAATCGAGCGCGTAATTCGCCGCTTTGTCGCGAGTCAGCGGGTCTTTGTTTTTGATCCAATCCCATACGCCCAGAACATGCCGCGTAAGCTCATGCCGAATCGTCTCGTTGTCATGAATGGTATCCCACGGTGTTCCTAGTTCAAACCACCAGTAGCCGGCCTGGATATCATGAGGCTTGCGATTATGCTTGTAGAAGAAAGACGGATCATCATACTTCGCTGCCCACTCCGGCGCTCGGTAAGGAGCCGGCCTGCCCGTATCCCGCGCCCGAAAATGAATCGAGCTGCCCATCGTATCGCCGCTCTCCAACTCCGGTGCATGCGGCTCTCCATACTCATCCCGGCCCTCCGAGCCCATTCGCCATTCATTGCCCGCCATCGCTGCAACGGTACCATCGCCGGTACAGTCGATAAAGACACGCCCTTCAATGCGCAGCTCCGTCTCCGTTCCCAGCACATGGCCGGATACAGCGGCAATCTCACGTTCTCCGGACAAATGCACCTCCCGAATGACGGTATTCAAATAAAGGGTCAGGTTATCGGTCTGGACCGCCAAATTGTATAACGTCATGTCCCATACGCTGTTCGTCCAGCCGTTATTGTGAAACTGCTCATGATTGCTCGCGCGATCCTCAATCGTCAGCTCACTCACAATTCCCGTCTCGCGGGCATACGCATGGAAGCGCCCTGCGCCATGCGGCGTTACACGAACCTCCGATGAGCTGTTGCCGCCCAGTACCGGGCGATCCTGCAGCAAAGCCGTTGCCGCTCCTTCGCGGGCCGCCGCTATCGCTGCACTAAGACCGGCCAATCCGCCGCCGATCACAACGACGTCGTACGATGCCGTTTTTCTGTTCATCTTACGCCTCAACCCTCTCTATAAGCGCTCCCGTGTATCGGGTCGCCCTTTGATAGACTGCTTCCGCCACTTCAACGGATTGAATGGCCGTGACAATCCCGCCTGTCGGCTTCCTTCCAGCCCGAAGGGCATTGAAGAAGCTGGCATTCTCCTCATAAAAACCGTTCACGACGTACGGCTCTTCCAGTCCGGCAACCGCAGCACCTTCATCATCCGCTATCCGCCCATTGCCCGACCAAAGCTCGACGCTGCCCGGCGAGTCATATGAGGTCCAGAAAGGCAGCTTCAGCCGCAGCGTCACGTTCTCGCCCAGCAGCTCGGCCCGCTCATAGACTGCCCCTGCAACCGGATAGTAGTTCAGGCTGAACGTAGCGCCCGACCAAAACTCTCCTGCCAGCGCCACATTCGTTACGCCCGCTCCCAAATGAGGAAGCTTTCTGTAGCGCAGACGAATATCCCGATAGTCTGAGCCTGCAAGCTCGCGCAGCGTATCGATTCCGTGAATGAGCGTCACCGAAGCGTCCTCATCATCCGTCCGGCCCACCCGGCCAATATTGTACGCCAGATGATGAAGCCGGCCTTCGTCCATCCATTGCTCAGCAAGACTGCGTGCCTGTACTACAATCGGCATATACCGGCGGTTAAACGCCACCCGGTTCGGAATCTCACTTCCATCTGAACGCCGTGCAGCGGCGGAAATTTGCAGCGCTTCCTCCTTCGATACACCGGGCGGCTTCTCCATCAGCAGCGGATACCCTTTCTCCAAAATCGCCGCGGCGCTCGCCGCAATATACGGCGCAGGCACGAGCAGACAAACCGCATCTGGACGCTCCTTCTCCAGCGCCTCCTCCACTTGATCGTAGGTCCGGGCGAATCCGAATTCCTCCGCGAAAGCGGAAGCCTTCTCCCGGTCAATATCTACGCAGGCTGCCAGCTCCGTAACCGGATGCTCCGCAGCATAACGACGGTACGCTGGTCCATGACCGCGCCAAGCGATGCCGCCGCAGCCGACGACACATATTTTAAAAGCCATCCGCTTCTCCCTCCTTGGACAATGGTTCTGCGAGCCTCAAAGCTTCCCGTTCCCTAGGCAAATGAATGTCATAGGGCTCCCATTGGAACCATTCCCCGCTTAAATAACCGGTAAAGCCGATAGCCCGCAAGCTGCGAATGACTTCGGCATGCCGGATGTCCCCGCTGCCGATCGCCCGGTAATCCGGATGCCCGTTCGCCCTTGAGCCAGCCACTCCGTCATGCACATGCACATGTTTAATCCATGGACCAAGCATCCGCACGACCTCTCCCGGCAAAGCTCTGCCTTCATGCTGCGTATGGAGCACGTCCCACAGAACGCCCAGACTCGGGTGATTAGCGCGCCTGAGCAAATCGGCAAGTACATGCGGGGCCGACCAGTCATCATGGGTTTCCAGAAGCAGCATGACGCCTTCGTCAGCCGCAATCGGTGCCAGCCGTTCTAGAGCGACGAGTACTCTGCTCAAAGATTCATCCCATGCGCTTCCCGGAACGAGTCTGCCGCAAAACAATCGTACGTAAGGGATGCCCATATCCCTTGCCAGCAAAATAGCTTGAGCTGCCGCCGTTATTTGGTCTTCCTGATCTTCCGCAGTTGTGAATCGGCTGGAGATGCCAAGCGCTGTCAGCGCTACACCCGCTTCCTCCGCTTCATACCGGAGCTCCGCACGACGCTCTGCGTCAGCTGTCGTCTCAATGCCGTGAGCATGACCGGCCCCGCTACGGATTTCCAAGCCGTCATATCCATATTGGCGTGCCGCCTCTAACAACTCTGCCAGCGAAAGATGCGGGGCGGAGGCTGTGTTAAATGCATATTTCATCCCTTTTCCTCCCTGTAGGTTCTATTGCAAAAATAGCTGCCAGTTGATGCGAAAATTGGGCAGGCGGAAATAACCGGTGCAGAGCTGCGTTGCTCCGCTTACCACCGGCGTTTTCCATAACTGAAACGCTCTATATTCAATTTAGACCTGGCGTGACCGTTTGCGGAATGCTTGCGGCGACAGTCCCATTTTCTTCTTGAACGTTTTGCAAAAATACGCGCTGCTATTGAACCCCGTCAGCTTGCCGATCTGTACGACGGGCCGGTCTGTCACCGCCAGCAGCAGACAGGACTCGCGGAGCCTGCGGGCAATAATGTATTGGCTGAGTGTACAACCGGTCTCCTCGCTGAACAAATGTGAAGCGTAGAAGGGCGAGACATGCAGACTCTCGGCCAGCTTTTCCAGCGAAAATTCCTCATGATAATGCTCCTCGATCCAGCTCATCATATGCTCGATATGTCGGCCTTCGCGTTTGTCGACTACTTCGGACTGCCGGTGCCTCTCTGCTCGTTCATACATTTTGCGCAGCGACCGCATGAAATCGAGCAGGAACAGCAGCAGCTCCTCCTGACGCTCGTATTCCGCCACTTCCGCCAGACGCTGCTCGAATTGCCCGGACAGCGAGTCGAATCGAAGCAGCTCCTCCTCATTTAATGAGAAGACTTGACGCTCCATCTTGCCCTTCCATATGCGCTGGAAAAAAGCATGCAGCGCCGGAAACATCGCCGCATAACGGTCGAATAAATAGGGATCAAAGATGATCGGCGTCCGCACATAGGGCGGCTCCATTTTAAAATGATGAAGCTGATAGGGCTGTATGAAAATGAGCGTGCCAGGACCGATCGCATGCACCTTTTGCTCCAGAATGAGCTGACCGTGTCCTTCCAGCACTAGCACCATCTCGATGCCCTGATGGGCATTGATGATCTCCATGTAGCCCTCCCGGGTTTCATGTCGATTCAGAAACAGATAATTATGCTCGACCAGCTGCGGAACCGGATTGACGAGGCGGCTCATTGCCCGGTCAGCTCCTTGTGCAGCCAGTCAAAGGAACGGAGGCCGCTAATTTCATGTCCGCCCTCGAAGATGTCGAGCTTGAAGCGGTCTGCCGCGCCAAGACGCTCATAATGTTTGCTCAGCGTATCCGCTGCCTTGCTCGCCCCTTCTACCGGGAATAGATGATCCGTCCTTCCGACCTCCAGATATAAGGAGCGAGGAGCGATCAGCCCGATCAGATCCGGCATATCACCGAGTTCAACAATGCCCGGGATGTAGTCGCATAAGCAATGCTGCTTGGTAAAAAAGAAGCTGTCTTCATACGTATTCGTGTACCCGCTAAGCACGACGGCCTTCAGCCGTTCATCCAGTGCTCCGGCCAAATAGGCGACGAACGCGCCGCCTGATAAGCCCATGACGCCAATACCGTCTCCTTGTATCTCGGGTCTGGCAAGCGCATAATCTGCAGCAATGAGTGCTTCCAGCGTACGGACGCCTGCCAACGTTTCTCCGAGATGGATCAAATAAGATGACAGCTTATAGCAGGAGGAGTTTTTCATATCCTCAGGGGATTCGTCCAGTTCACTGTCCTCGGTCAGCCTTCGCTCTCCGAAACCGAGTAATTCCGGTACGATGACCGCCAGCCCGCGCTTGACCAGCGACAATCCGAAATGCTTGTGAATGCCCGTTCCTTCAGACACATCCTTGCCGTCTGGCGTCAGGCCAACAAGATCGCGGCTGCCGTAGCCGTGTCCATGCAGGGCCAGCACCGCCGGCACCGGCTGGTCCGCAGAGGCAGATTTGGGTAGCAGGACGTAGACCGGCATAACCAAACCGTCCCTTGTCTCCAGCTCGATTCTCTCCCGCACATAATCGCCGCAATCGGTCAGTTCCGTCCGTATAGCAGCAGGCACGTTCCCTCCAGACTCTTCTGCGGCAGGCGGCACGCTCCAGCGGGAAAAAGGAATGCGAAGAATGTCAGCCAGCCTTTCCCGGCGGCGCTGCCTGTCCTCTTCGAGAATAGGTTCCGGCAAATGGGATGCCTGGGACAGCTTGTTTTTGTACAGTGTATCGATAAATGCATTCGGAGAACCGCTTTTCATGTCTATCGCCTCTTTCTGAACGGATTCATAAACCTGTTGAGTGAGTGGAACAGCAAATTGTATTTAATTGTGCTTATTTTTGACGGCCTAAACGATATGAGCGGGCATTTCCCCTATAGTTGGGGAAGTGCCAGAAACGACCAAAACGAGGAATAGCATTGCTTTTCTGCTATCATAGTACGGGTTATCCGAGTTGTAAAGTTGGATATAGCAACATCGCAATACCATTATACTTTTAAACAAGGGATGACAATGATCGCAACCTGCTGCAATTTTTGCTCAACCTGTTGCCGCTTTATTCGGTTATGCTGGATTGAAGAAGGAGGAGGTTCGGAATGGTTCAATGGACGATAGCAAGTGCGGGGCGAGCGTTTCGGGACGGCAGCCTCTCGCCCGTTGCTTTGCTGGATTTACTACTGGGGCGAATATCGCAGGACGAGCCTCGCTACCGCACATTTATTACCGTTATGGCGGAAGAAGCGCGTACTCAGGCCTTGCAGGCGGAAAAAGAACTGGAGAGCGGATTCGATCGCGGACCGCTGCACGGCATTCCGATATCGGTCAAGGATTTGATCCGATATGCAGGTGTGCCGCTGTCCAACGGCTCGGGACGCAAGTCTCCATTCATACCCGACACACATGCTTACTTAGTGGAACAACTGCTTGAGGTAGGCGCCGTCATCATCGGCAAATCGCATCTGCATGAATTTGCTTACGGGAAGCATCATCCGGCATACGGAGCGGTGCAAAATCCTTACGATATAGGCAGATTACCGGGCGGCTCCAGCTCTGGCTCCGCCGCAGGCGTTGCTGCCGGATTCGCGCTTGGCTCCATCGGAACAGATACTGCCGGGTCCGTCCGGGTGCCGGCAAGCTTTTGCGGGACGGCAGGCTTCAAACCGACACCTGGCCGCATTAGTCTGGAAGGCATTACACCGCTCGCGCCATCGCTGGATCATGCGGGTGTCATCACACTAAATGCCGAAGATGCTGCTCTGCTTTTCCAAGTGCTGGATTCGGGCTCCGGTCATGCCAAGCAGCAGCATGCTGTTGTGCAGCCGAGGTTCGGCGTCTCTCTCGCCTATCTGGAAGTAACAACCGAACCGGAAGTCCGCGACGCGATACAGAATGCCGTTCATGCTCTTGAATTACAAGGCGCTTCTGTGCAGTGGCTTGATACGGAGGTACCCATTCAAGACATTAAAGAAAAGACATGGACGATTCTCCATTATGAGGCGCATGCGACGCATCGCAATCTTTTACAGGATTGGACGGAGGGCTACAGCGAGCCGTTGCGAAGCAACTTGCGTACGGGGGAAGCTGTTACAGATAAGGAGTATATGGATTGCCTGACCTGGCGTGATTCTGCCGTGCACATCATAGATCACTTATTTGCAGACATTGATGTACTAATAACGCCAACTTGCCCAGTTACGGCCGGCCCGATTGATGCTCTCATTCCGGGCAGGCCTGCAAACGGTGAGTTCACGCCACTCGCCAACTTATGGGGACTGCCTGCACTCACACTGCCAATTGGGTTATCTCAAGAGGGCATACCAATCGGTATGCAGTTAACGGGGCGGCGTGAAGCGGACTGGCATGTATTGGACGCGGGAATATATGTGGAGAATCTTT
The DNA here is from genome assembly GCF_014641555.1 of Paenibacillus radicis (ex Gao et al. 2016). Taxonomy (GTDB): domain Bacteria; phylum Bacillota; class Bacilli; order Paenibacillales; family Paenibacillaceae; genus Pristimantibacillus; species Pristimantibacillus radicis. The sequence goes on along the minus strand of NZ_BMHY01000002.1, from coordinate 97,052 downwards.
TATGTGAAATATAAGAAATGGAAATGGAAAGACCGCAACAAAAAGAGGCATTCGCCAGCATTTTGTCCGTCTCCAGCGCCGAATTCAACCTCAACGGCCACTGGAAATAGACTAAAATGCTAGCAAATGCCTCCATTATTTTTCCTTCAAATTAGTTCTTGCTCAGCAGGTTATAAATTGCCTGCACCGCTTCCGCACGGGAGGACAATCCCTTAGGTGCAAACATATTTCCGTTTCTGCCTTGCAGCAAGCCTGCTTGGGAAGCGGTACGAATCGCATTAACGGCCCAAGGAGCTATTTTGCCCGCATCAGCGAAGACAGCCGGTTGCCCGTTTAGTCCCGCCGAATGGCTCAGCTCGTAGGCTGCCGCGAGGATTACAGCCATTTCCTCCCGCGTAATTCGTCCGTTTGGATCAAAGCTCGTCTCATTCTTTCCTTTAATTAGCCCCGCTTTATACGCAATAGCAATTGGCTCTGCATACCACGCATTAGCAGACACATCTTGGAAAGCAATAGCCGACTTGTCTTTCAGGTTAAGAGCACGCACAAGCAAGGCTGTAAACTCCGCTCTCGTAATATCACGGTTTGGTTCAAACTGTGTATCACTGATGCCCGTTACCACTTGCCTCGACGCCATTGTGCCGATAACCCCGTATGCCCAGTGTGAAGGTGCAACGTCGTTAAAGGTTCGGATGACCTCCAGCAGCGCATACTTGCTGAAATGATACACTTGTGCCGTTATCATTCCATCTTTAATCTGTCCGCCAACGTATTCCAGCTTGCCATTATCCGCCACATAGTAAATGCCCAGCAGCTTGGACGACATGGACTGCGGAATACGGAAAGCGATCGTGAGTGGTGTCTCAAACTGCGTCAGCTTCTCTGATTTTCCGCCAGCCGTTATGGACAAGCTCAATTCATAGACTTGTCCGGCCAGTTGAATGACGGAACGATTCGTGCTTTCTGCTCCTCGCGCCAGCTTCTTCGCTTCATCATCGCCAAGCGGAATCAGACTTAACGATATTTGAGCTGCCGCAAGCTGACTATCCGCTACTTTGCTGGTTAACTGACGCAGCACACGGTTAGGAATAACAATGCTTACATTGTCCTTTTGAATTTCCAGATTCCGCTCTTTCAACAGTTCTAGTGTCTGACCTGGTAAAACAACCTCCGTTGCCTGCGCCGGTACCGGCACCTTGAGCACGCTGTCTGCAGCATTTCCGCTCAGCTTGTCAGCCGGAACGTGGTAGACATTAGAATCATCCGGCTTGGAGCCGCCGCCATTGCCCGGGTTGTTACCGCCGTTTCCTGGATTCGTTCCACCATTACCAGGATCAGTTCCGCCATTACCCGGATCAGTTCCTCCATTGCCCGGATCTGTACCGCCTTCTACACGCTTCAATTCTTTGGTATCGCGCACCCGAATCCAATATCCGCCAGAGAATTGGCCCGCAAGTCCAATGGCTTCGAGCGTATCTCCAACCTTCAGCTCCGGCGGCTGACCGCTTTGATTCGCAATATAGCCGTCAATAAAGACCAGTGCCTCGCCTGATCCGTCATCCACGTAAATCGTATGATCCGGAATGTTGGCCAGACGGGTAACTTTACCGGTCAGCTTAACCAGCAAACCTTGGACATTATCGCTTGCCGCCTGACCTGTCTTAATGGCTTTAGGCTGAACGGCTTGTTCTGGCTCCTTATTCAGCTTGAGTACATTTTTATCAAAGTTGTCGAACATGATCTCAAGGTTGTTCTCGAAAATTTTGACATGTCCGTACACACGAACCGTGTCGCCAAGCTGCAGCGAGTCAGCCGGCACTTCATTAAAGGCCATGATGCCGCCAGTCTCATCCTGGATATAGAAGGCATCAAAGAATACGCCAGCAGCACTCGTTACTTTGCCCTCTACAACGATATCCGTATCTACCGGCTGTTTGCGTGCCTCAGCCATCGACAGCACTTTTGTCCCCCGGCCTGCCAACCAGTTAAATACTTGCTTAGACAAACGCACGTTATCATTGTTTTGCTCCGTCAAATCAAGCTGCCGGTCGTTGAAGACGTTCATGCCCGACACAATGACCCGGCCTTTGCCAATCTGCTCAGACGCAATTAGCGGCATGACGGCACCATTATCCGCACCGGCTTGCGCTTGATAGTCAAAACCGCCATCCTTCAAATTAAACTGATAGCTAGTGACATTGCCCGAAGCCAGAATCGTTACCTTGTCTGTATTCGTCAAGGCCTGCTTATTAAGCCCCATCAGGCTGGCACCGCTGTAATAATCAACCTTGCGTACAAAATCAGTCATATAATCCCGTGTCGGCTCAGGGTGTGAGCGTACAGACCATAGGCTGGCTGACGGATTGCTCCAGAAGTTTCCTTCTTTGCTGCCGTCATACACACCGTCATTGTTGAATTGAATGACCGAACCCAACTGCGCAAGCAACGTATTATTCATCTGCGAATTGGCGCTGTTGTTGCTCTTGCCGGTCAGTACTACCGAACCTCCGCCAGCAACGAAGGCTGACAGCGCATTAATTTCTGCCTCACTGTATGGCTTGCTTGCATTCGGCTGGGAAATCATCAGCACCGAGACATCCTCCAAGACGTCACTGGTCAGGGCCGTCTTATTTTCGATGACCGTATAACGCTCGTTGCGCAGCAATTTCGTCAGCGAAACCAGATTATCCTTGTAAGTGCCTGTATCCTCTGATGTATTCTCATTGCCATGCGAAGCATCGATCATGATCGTGATGCCAAATGGCTCCTTCACATCCAGCTCCGTCTCATAACGATTGTTCGATACAGGGTTGCCCGCTGGAGGATTCGTAATGACAGCAATCAGCTTATGCTTGCCTCCAATTGGCTTGCTCCAAGTTACCTTGGCACGCGCAGTCGATTTCGTCGGCAGCGAGGAAATAACCGTCTCTCCGATCAGCTTGGCAGGAATAGCTTCGTCATAATAGAAAGCTACCTTCAAGTTGTTCAACTGCTCGACGCCAAAGTTGCCGATCAAAGCTTCAATATCTGCCGGATTATCAGCAATAACGCTGCTTCCAACCGCTTCGATGCCTTGAATCTTCACGTCCACATCCATTTCCTTGCTCCAAATTGGCGAGGAATAGGTGCGGCTGCCGTCCATTTGCGTCACCTTAACGACAAACCACTGCTGTCCGCCTTTTGCATCCAGGGTTGGTGTCCAATCAAAGCTTTTGCCATCTGCCGAGAAATAAGACGGATTAGCCGTTGGTGTAATTGAAGCTTGAACGACCGTGCCGTTTGTAATCAATTCAACCGATTTAATCCGCTCATTAGGGACAAAACCAGGAGGCAAATACGTGTAAGCCCCGCCTTCGTCTTTGCCGCTAATTTTAAAATTCAGCGACTGACTGTCGACCGTCGATCCCATATAGGAGCCGTTAGCCAATACGTCAAGCGTAAAGTGAGGGCTCTCGGACATATAGACACGCATGTTGCGCATCGAATGCTGCAGCGCCTCAGTGGTAAGCTCCTCGGCCACGATTACTGTACGGCGCATCGTCTCGCCCCATTGCCCGTTGTGATGATCCTCGCCAAAGGTAGGCGCGACATGCCATCCCAAATCAAGCGTACGGAAATACAGGTCCTCAATGTTGGAATACGTATATTGACCGGAGCCATTGCCCACCTCGAACATCGTAAACAGCTTGTTAATATCCTTGTTGTATGGCAGGAAGCTGTTAAACGGCGGCGTTGTTCCTCCCCAGTTCGGGTGGTTGAACTGCGCCACAATGTCGGTATGTGTACCCGCCCATTTGTAGAAGTTATTCAGGTTCTGGTAAATGCCGTTATCCTGAATCCGATCAATAAAGTTGTCCATGCCAAAAATATTGGAGTGACCCCATACGGTAGAAGTCATTTCATAGGAAAGCATTGCAACGAATTGGCCGTTAACCGTATTTTCCTTTGATGCATTTTTCAGCTTCTGCCATTGTGAAGTACTGAGGTCAGGGCTGCCTGTCCGCTCTGGCATGCCACCGTGATCCACAGTGTCGGAGCCGCGGCTGTCCTTATCAATATCATGCGAATGGTCTGTAAAAGCGAACCAGTCATACCCTTGCTTTTTGGCAGCAGCAACGGCCTCCGCAGGTTCTCCCTTCGCATCATGAGAGATGCCTGTATGATTATGCGTAGTACCGCGATAGTGATTGCCGCCAACAAACGCAGCAAGCGTATCGAAAGACCAGCTGAAGCTGCTCTCATTGCCCTTCAAGTCCTTGGCATAAATTTCTGCCACATGCGCTCCTACTGCAAGATCAGCTTGCACATTCGCGGTAATGCGGCCAGTCGACTCCTCATAAGAAGCGCTAATCACTGCTCCATCCAGCGTGAAGCGAATGGATGCCGGATTAACTCCGCTAGGGTCATAAGCTTTAATTGAAATTTCAGGACGATTATTTTCTACTTTAGCGTTCTTCAACGGCAGCTCATCTGTATAGAGCGGCCCTTCCGAATCCGCAATCAGCACAATGTGAATCGGCTCCTCCGGCGTACCGGCGCGCCGGGTCTGATCCGCGCTGCGAGCTTCAATATAATAGTCAAATTGTTCGCCCGGTACAGCTGCTTGGGCAAGCAGCGCCTTGTACACGCCCGCTGCATCTTGAGTCATTGGCAGTGCAGTGTATGAGGTGCCAGTGGCACCGGCTGCACGGTAATAGAAAATGACGGAGTCGGCATTGTTAGCCTTCGCTTCAAACAAGAGATCTGTCTCGGTATGACCGGAAGTTACCGGTACATGAATCAGCTCAAGCGCTCCAACAATATCCGTCAAGGAACGCGGATAAAGCTCATATCCGGCCGTATACGGCGCAAATGTCTTGTATTGTCCGACCAGACCTGTAAAACGGTACGTGCTTCCGACCTGCAGCTTATCGCGTACAGGCAGTCCGCTGCTCTTCGCAATCACGATTGCCTTCGCAGATGCTGTCTCATCCGAGATCGCAATCCGGTAAGCATCCGGTTGCTCCGTGATGGAGGTTACTTTGCCATAAAGTACAGCCAGTTGACCTTCCAGCCGCTCAGCTTTTGCATAATTAAGCAAGTCTTGTACATGAACAGTTTGCGGCTCCGGAATCGGCTGGCTGCCGTCCTCTTTCGTCAGCACATCCGCAACAAGCGATGTTGTGCCATTAATAAATTGTACAGTACCCGTTACGGTCAAGCTGTCACCGCGTGAAAAGGCTGTGTTATTGCCAACTGGCACAACGACTTGAATACCGCCAGATGCGTCCTGAAGATAGAGGTTCTGTGCGCCAACTTCTCCTTTGCCAGCCGTCACAACGCCAGATACCTTCAAACGGGCTCCGCTATTAATCGGCATCCCTTTGTCATCATTAACACGAAGCTCAGCTATCGGCAATGGATTTGCTGCTGCATCGAACCCGGCCGCATCCACTCGCACAAGACGGCTCAGGCTGTACGTTCCGCTGCGCGCAGCGATATACACCGACTCTAGCTGATTAGGATAAATGACGTTTGTTTCAAACGAACCGTCGCTGCCCGCCGTGCCGTTGCCGATTGGTACAAGCGTTCCGCCGGATACGGCATAAATCTGAACAACTGCCCGTCCGTCAACCGCTCCTGCAACACCAACTACGGTTTGTTGTGCGTCCTGGCGCAGCTGGATCAAAGAAGATACCGGTGCGTTCGTTATCAGCATAGGCTCTGCAGCAGCTTGCGAATTACGCACCTTAATAGTTTCAGCCGGGTTTGTCGAATCCGCAGCGATATGGATGACAAAATCAGCTCCGCTGTCTTTCGTAAATACGCCGTTGCCAGCTCCCGTTACCTCTCTAGGATCACCGCCTGCGCTTTTGCGCAGCAGCGTCCCCTTCTTAAAGGCCTCTACAGCCAGGTCAACCGGAGCCACAATCGGGCTTCCCCAAAAATCATTAGGCAGATTAGTCTGCGCATCAGCCCATGTGACAAAATCCATTGCCTGAACGTCAGCCTTGCCGCTCAATGCGGCCGATGACTTGGAAAGTGCAATTTTACCCGCTGTTTGTGACGGATTAAGACCCGAGACGAGATCGGTCTGAACCGGCAGTTCCCGTCCGTTTTCTCCTGAAGAGCCTGTCACCAAATAATAGCTATGTGCTTTAATGAGGCCCTCCAGCTTTTTATAAGCTGTATTGCCCGTGCCAAAGTTGCCTGTACGCGCCGCATATTGTACGGACCAGCCTGTCAAATCAATATCGTGATCGGTGGAATTGTACAGCTCAACGAACTTGGTTTTGAAAATAGCTCCGCTGTTCCCGCCAGCTATATAAAGCTGGCTAATCACGACGTCGCCCGGTTTCACTTCCTGAGGCTGCGGATTAGCAACCAGCGAAAGCTGCTTTTTAGCGCTCTCCAGCTTGTCCGGGTTCTTCGCAGCTAATTGCACAAATGTGTGCTGTCCGGCATCCGTAAGCTTTAAACGGAACGAGCCGTTCGCTTCTGCCCGGATGCTGCCAGCCAGAGTCTGATTGTCCCAGTAGGCAATAACGGATGCATTCGCTTCAACTGCCCCTGCCAAACCTGTGATTTCTGCTGCTTCTCCATTAAATGTAATCAGAGACAGCTCCGGCGCAGCAGTTACCGCGATAGCAGCCTCTACTTTACTGCTTTCAGCCTTGTCTGGCTCAGTCGCCGTAACCCATACCTGTGTGCCGATATCTCTTGTAACAACGGCTTGGAAGGAGCCATCTTCATTAGCCGTCACGCCTCCAACCAGGCTAGATTGTGCGTCGTACAGCTTAACGTCAGCCAGACCAGCCACTGCCCCGGATAAGCCCGTTACAGCTCCAGTGTCTGAGAAAATAATTTTGCTGGCTACTGGCTTGCTAGTAACCGGATCGGTAGTCTCACCTTGCGGTGTGCCCGAAATGACAACATTGTAGATCCGGTTCGTACCGGAAGCGCTAATCTTCTCGTTGTTGCCTGCCGCATTTCTTGCCGATTCGTCACTGACGAGCAGCCAACGCAGTGAAACCAGTGCCTGACCATCTGCGTCAGCAGGCAGTGATACGGTCAGGCTGCCGCCAGATTCCCAATTCGCATTGCCAACCACAATGCTTCCGCTTGGCACATCTGCCCACGCACCATTATCAATACGATATTGCAGTGCATAATGCTTTGGTCCTGTGCCTGAGCTATATTGTCTGGAGCTTACTGTAATTTCCTTGTACCCGCTTGCGTGGAACGAGGTTGTCCAATATTCTCCCACCTGCCAGTTAACCGCACTAAGCGACGTTTTATCCCTTATCGGACTTGCCGGTGTCGTATATGTAACCTGCTCGCCTGCTTTTCTCAGCTCAAACTCCGAATTATCACTTAATCCGTCAGTCGGATGGAAGTTGATAGCAGGCGCTGCACCAAAATGATCCCATTTTGCCAGCACGACTGGATCACTGGCCGCAAGCGCTTTCGGCGCAATGCCTGCCGGCAGCACAAGTGTCACCATCATAAGTGCCACCATCATGCTGATGATCCATTTCTTCATCCTTGGTGTTGTATAAACCAAGTTTAAAACCCCCTCAATGAAATTGATTGTACCCGGGAAATTATAAAGGGGGTTTGTCAGAGAAAGTCGTTCATTATGTGGATTTATAGTAAAGGTATGAGTCATTATCGTCATTCATCTGCGAAAATTGTCTTATTATGAAGATTCTACGCGAAAAAAAATCGTATTATTCCTAGAGAATTGATAGAATAAAGGGGAGAAAGCGCTGCAGAGGGGGATTCGCCGCAATGGCGAGCAAAACAATTATTGCAAACAATCGATTTTTCATTTTTGCCATCCTATTACTCATCTTGGGTGTCACCGTCGTCTGGAGACTATTCGCTCCTGCAGCGTACGCGCCGGCCTCTGGGGATGAAATTGTTTTACACGAAAATGAAGGCGTATATAACGTAAACAATCAGATGGAATTTCTTGTCGATAAGGATGGGAGCCGGACGCTTCCAGACATTCAGTCTCCTCAGGTCCATGCACAATTTCAGCCTGCATCCGGGAAATCCGCTTTCGGCCTAACAGCCGGAACGTACTGGATCCGAACTGCAGTCATCAACCAATCTCCGCTTGAGCAATGGATTATTCGACTGAATAATTCGGTCATTGAACAGTTCGATATGTATATTATCCACGATCAATCTGAAAGTCCCATGAACTCCCAAATCGTCGAAAAAACCGATGAACACTTCTACTCGTACTATTTTCAACTGCCTACGAACGATTCTATGACTATCTATATGAGAGTTGTCATTAACGGCTCTATGATTATTCCGATCGAGCTGATGGACAACAACACTTTCCTTGGAAAACTAAAAAACGAATATATATTTTTCGGCATCTATTACGGGTTTGTTCTGTTGATGGCAGCCTATATGTTATCCTTGTATGCTTTCAACCGCATGTCTGTTTATCTATATTATTCGCTATATATCATTTGCTTCAGCATATCGCAGCTCGTGTGGAACGGACTCTTGCAGCAATTTCTAGGAGCGGACAGTCAGGCATTGGCGAGCTTGCTTCGTCTATTCGGCAATCACGAGAGCATTGATTATTTCTTCTTTAATCTGGCTCTATGGTTCGGTGTCTTGTTCCTGAACAAAATTCTTCAAATCGAAGTTTACGCTCCGCGGATGATGATCGTATACCGGGCACTAATCATCATGTCGCCTATTGTTGTTGCAGCTTCTTTGTTCCATTTACCGGGTTATGAAATACTAGTTATTTTATACGAATCTCTGTTGGCGATACTGCTTGTGATTAGCACGTTTTGGTGCATGTACAGAGGAAATCTGACAGCGCGGTATGTCGTTCTCGCAGCGATTCCTTTCCTTGGATTGGCTGCTCCTACCATATTAAATACGTACAGCCTGATGCAAGAGAGCTTTCTAACCCATTACGGTTTTCAATTTGGTTCGATTGCCGAGTTCCTCATGTTCTCGATCGCGTTGTCCTATCAAATCAGGCAAGCTCGCCTGGATAAAGAGAATGCCGTTCAGGAAATGAATTTGAACGAGCAAATTCAACAAGCACGCAACGAGCTGCTGCAGAACATCTCCCATGACATTCGTACGCCTCTTACAATCGTGCAAGGCGGCATTCAAGCGATGATCCACGGTATCGAGATCGAACCAGACGGGAATGACAAGATGCTGAAATCGATGTACGGCGAAGTGCTCCAGATTAACACGTTCATAGATCAGATGTTTGAATTGAGTCTTCTAAAACAAACACATGAATCGTCGGTGCTGGAATCCCTTCCATTCGCGGGCTGGATTTCAAGCCAAACGGATTCACTTCAATCCATCATTCAATTGGCTGGTCATCAAATGAAATGCTCATTTTCAGTTGCTCCGCAAGCTGTTGCCAAGATTCATGCGCATCAAATTAAGCGCGTGCTGACCAATCTGGTCAACAACGCGTGCAAGTTCTCGCCGGCCGGAAGCACCATTCATTTATCGGCCAGCTCTAATAGGGAGCATGTGCTGGTGTGCGTGCGGGATGAAGGAAGAGGGATAGCTGCGAAGCATCTGGATTCTATTTTCAACCGGGCTTATAAGGTAGACCCGGCTGACCCTAAGAGCGGGAGCGGTCTTGGGCTCGCCATCGCGAAAGAGATTATCGGACTTCATGGCGGCACGATTTGGGTGGAGAGTGAGCCAGGCAGCGGCAGCCGATTTTACTTTAAGCTGCCTATCGATACTATCACAGCTTAAGAAATAAGCACGTGGTTCGGTATGTATGGCAAGACAGATGGGGGTCATTCTATCGGCTGGGGTCATCTTTTTGATTGAATAAACCGCTATTAAAATGCTAAAATAAAACGAATTGTGCAGCTTTTTGTCAAATTAAGGGGTTGGTATACGATGGACTCGAAAGTCATTATGGTTGTTGATGATCATCCAAATTTCCAGAAGCTTGTAACCGCATTCTTGGTTCGGGAAGGCTACGTCGTCCGCAATGCGCTCAATGCCAAAGAAGCGCTTGCTCACTTGGAGCTCGAGGAACCCGATCTCATTTTATTGGATATCATGATGCCAGATATGGATGGGATTGAATTTTGCAAGCATATCCGGAATCAATACCACCGCCCCATTTTGTTCATTACCGGTACCAAGCAGGATGAAGACAAAGTAAAATCTTTGCAAGTAGGCGGAGACGACTGCATTGTTAAGCCGTTCGATCCGCTAGACCTTGTTCTGCGCGTCAAAGCTAATCTGCGTTGGAGTGCTTTGCTTGAAGAAAGCGATAAAACCGCTCAAATTTTGAATTTCCCCGGACTGCAGATCAATCTGGAACGCAAAACGGTCATGCTACGTCAGCAGCCTGTAGATTTATTGGCCAAAGAACTGCAACTGCTCATTGCATTCGCTAAACAGCCCAATCAAGTCTTTGATCCCGAACAGTTGTATCGCCTCGTGTGGAAAGACGAAATCAATTATGCTAAGGAAACCGTCAAAGTCCACATTCACAATCTTCGCAAAAAAATAGAGAGCAATCCGGGAAAACCTGTTTATATCATTACCGTGAATCGGCTAGGATACAAGTTTAATCCTTATGGCGCGGCAACGTCTTGAGGCCTACGCCCTCATCTTCCGCTGCTGATAATCCAGAATCGACTGAGTTGTTCGTTGAAATCCGGCCACATGGCATCCGTGAACCGCGAAGCCCCCTTAGCACTTAGCACTAAGAGCACTTCGCGGACAAATTGATTGATCATCCCCCGTCAATTCTTCCTATCACTCCAAAACCTTACTATCATAGACAGATATAAATCCCTTTTCCATGTCGTAAAACCAATCAATCTTAAAATCTTCTTCTTTATTGACCAAATGCTGAGTTGAAGCTGTCACATTCAGTTTCACTTTCAAACTGTGTTCATTCTCTAACCACAGATCATCACTAAAAGTGATTCCCTTCTCTTCTAAAACTTGATTTACTTTTCCCCTTAGCTGATTTAACAGATTTAAAGTGAAACCACCAAGTTGGAGCTCAATAGACAGCTCAAATTTAAAGCTTCCTTCAATGAAAAATATATTATCAGTTTCTGAGATTTCGAGTTTTTCCACTTTTATTAAATTAATCTTGTCATAAGTAATATCACTCAAAATGCTATCCGTCAGCAGCTCCCACTGAGCAACTTCGCTATTTCTAATATAATTAAGCAGCTTAGTTGAATATAGCTGGCCGTCGAATTTCAAATCAGAGCCTTCTCGCTGAAATGTAATCTTATCGATATGCTCGTCAAACACTTCATTGATGTTTGAAAATACTTCAATTTCTTCGCATGCATAATCCTTATGCAGAGAATTCTTGCCTTTCGTTTCGACAAAGTCTTTCAAATTATTAGTAACAAAGATGACTTTTTGAATGTTCCGATTCGAGATCCATTGCTTAATGGCTTCAATGATTAAATAATCTTTGTACCCTTTTTCCTTGCAGCTCTCGTCTTTAAAAGGAAATTTCCGATCATAAATCCTATGTATTATGCTTTCATGGGCAACACTCGGGTAATCAATAATTTCAATGTTATGATTAGCTATAAATTCATGCATATTTTGTTGATACAATTGATGCCTTGCATTCGCGTCTAATCTAAGTCCCTCCTCGATGGTTTGAATAGACTTTTTCCTATCCTTGTTATAATAGAGGTTCCGGGATTTCTTATAGGCTGAAATAACTTCATTAATTTCTCTGTTGCTATTAATTTTGAAATTACCAAAGCATTCATCGAGTGTAATTTGGGTTATCGCAATCTTTAAGCCCATAAGATCCATAAACCAAACTAATTTTTTCAACTGCTCATTATTCAGCTCCAAATCCTGCAATAAAATATTCGAGTCTAATATTACGTACACAACCCGCACTCCTATTCCATTTACATTGCCTTACTTCACGCTCACTACAACTTTCCCTTTAGCTCGGCCAGTCTCCAAATAGGCAAACGCCTTTGCCGTATCCTGAAAATCAAAGATTTTATCGATGACAGGTTTGATTTGATTAGCTTCAATCAACTGTTTAATAGAGGACAGATCCAACCCGCTCGGCTTCATATAATGGTAGTCATAATCGACATTATTTTTTGCCGCTAATGCAGTCATCCTTCTGCCAACGATGGAAAATAGCGCTGTTTTCAGAGGACCTAGCCCCGCTTCTCTCGCAAAATTGCCGCCAGGCAGCCCTGCAATCGAGACTAGCTTGCCATGAGGCTTTAATACGGTAAAAGATTTCTTCAAGACGTCTCCGCCTAACGTGTCATACACCGCATCATAGTCTTGAATGATATTTTCAAACGGTTGCTGTTTATAATTAATAATAAGATCAGCGCCCAGTCGCTTTACCAAATCATAGCCATTCTCGCTAGTTGTCGTGGCCACATAAGCCCCCATTGCTTTCGCCAATTGAATCGCAAACGTACCGATGCCGCCCGCTCCCGCGTGAATCAGTATTTTTTGATCCTTTTGGAGCGCCATGACTCCTGTAAAAGCTTGAAAGGTCGTCAGCCCAATCAACGGAATCGAAGCCGCTTCTTCAAAGCTTACATTCTGAGGCTTCAACGAAATATCGTCCTCATGAACCGAAATATATTCCGCCAACGTTCCGATCCGGCTTCCGCGAGGTCTGCCGTATACTTCATCGCCAACGCTGAATTTACTAACTTTAGATCCTATTGCAGTAACAATACCAGCCAAATCATGTCCCAGTATTAATGGAAAATCATATTTTTGTATCAGTCTCAGCAGTCCATCTCTCAGCTTGTAATCAATCGGATTTAAGCTTGCTGCATAGATTTCAACACGAACGTCATGCTCGCCAAGCTCAGGCAGCTGTAATTCTGCGAAACGTAGCGGCCTTTTATATGCATCGATAACTATAGCTTTCATGACTAACAGATCTCCTCCCTGTTAACTTTAATTTATTTTGTCGGCAGAATCACTGCTTCCTCCCATTTTTTATCCTTTTTGTGACTTTTAGTTTATCTCATTATATCGTTTATAATTTCATCCATCTTCCTCAAAAGATAATAACACTTTCTTGAAGGTTCTGATTAGGTTACTATCGCTGGATGCTTCTCTGAAGGAATGTTCGAGCATAAATAGGCTTATGCCGGAGCTGATAGCCATTTCAAAAAAACAAAAATAAAAGCCATTGAATTTCAAAAGGATTAAGCCGCCAAACTTGCTTCCCTTTTGAAATCAATGGCATTTTCTATTAGAAGGTTCGGTGCATTTGTTCCCGCACTCGAGCACATCTGGGTATAGATTCGCTAAGTCAGTCGCGTTATGGTGCTGCTCAAGCCTCGTTCCGCTTGTCATAAGCATACAAGTCGGAGAGCAGTGACAGCCATTTGCCCGCAAGACCAACCCATACTTCCTTGTAGGTGGCATTGTTCATTTGCGGCCAGTACGGAATATCCTCGTTCTCGAAGGTTTGTACGCCTACCGGAATTTCGCCTACGATTTCTCCGCTAAGCACGCTGTACTGCTGGGCGAAGTTATAGCCCTCGCCGTACATCAGCGATTGACCGAACGGATTCTTGCCTACTACCCACTGCAGCTGACTTTCCGCAATCGAGATCAGCTCCCGATCCTCAAGCAGCATGCCCGCCAATGACGCGGCCTTGCCCGTAGACAGAACGATCGCTGTATTTCCCTTGAACGAGAACCAGACCGGAAACCGCTTCAAGTAATAGTCGTCGTTCAGAGGGACGCCCCGCTTCAATTGCTCCGTATACCACGCTTTCGCTTCTTCTCCGACCAGCAAATGCTGGAGCGCGAAGCTTTCGCTGTCTTCGTTCTCGTCCACGCGGTAAATGCCGCTTGAAAGCATAGGATACGGCGCGGTAAAGGCGGTCAGAAACTTGACATATTCCCCGTAGCTTCGTACGGATTCCACCCAGCCGTCGCGCTTGGCATGCCCGGGCTGCGTCTTCAGAATTTCGTCGAAAGCCTGCAAATATAGATGCTCTCTAGCCTGGTGATTGAAATGCTGAACAACCTTCTTCTCCGGCGTCCGGTAGAAGAAGCCGGCTACGGTCTGGCCGTCGTCGGTTCGAATGCCGGCAAGCTCTTGCGAATCAATTACATAGTCCAAATATTCGACAGCCTTGCCAGCATAGGAAGCTTCGCCCGTCAGCCGGTATTGGAGCGATGCCGACCAGGAAGCCGTGGCCATGAACAAGCTTTCCGAGCTCATGTAGGTATGCTCCCAGAAGATTGGCTTCGGCGCGAAGCCTTTAAGCTCGAATTGCTCCACCGCATAGTTAAAGTCTTGGACCGCACAGGCCGTTAATTTATCCCGAAGCTGGTCCCCATCCTCCATGAACAAAGCAATCTGCGCTTCGATGCCGGAGAGGATGAAGTTTTCATACGGGTTGTTGTGTACGCGGGCCGTCATATCGTCCATATTGCCCATGATGCCGTCTGACCAGATTCGGATCCCTGCGCTTGTAGCCCGGTAGCCGTCGCCGAAACGGGTTTTCAGAATGAAGTCCACTCCCCATTCTCCCTCTTCGACAAGACGAAGGTACAGCGGATAGTTGCTCTCCTTCACCTGATGGGCAATCTCGTAGAGGGCGCTTGCCACCTCTGCCGTTTGCACCAACTGCTGGGATACATCGCCCGCGTCGTGCCATCCGCCGTTGAAAATGATCGTGCCGCCGTTATGCCGGGCAAGAATATCGTCATGGCAGCTGCCGTGAATGCCGTGTACCGGACAGCCGCAGCGCTCGCAATAGATAAAATTGATCGATTTCCAGATCGAATCTTCCCATCGGTCCGCCGCTCCGCCAATCTCGAAAGGTTTTGTCAGCAGCTCCCCCACCCGGACAATATACTTCCCTTTCTCCTTACATGCGGAAAAGTCCACGACGGAGAAGCTGCCGATAGAGGTGCTTATATGTTTAACTGGACCGGTGAACTTCACCTCTCCCGTCTCGAGCTCGATAACGGTGAAAGCCGAAGTCTGCTGCTCCGCCAAAATCATCGTTTTAGGTTGGTCCACGCTGTAGCCGTTGTGAGAAAAAATGATATCCTTACTTCTCGGCTGCCATCCTTTCGAAATATTCGGGTAGGCAACTCTTTCCAGATAAACGTTGCGAATGAGATATTTCATCGTATCGCCGCTCGCACGGTCTTTGCCGTACATATCGTAGCCAAACTCAAGCTCGGTAATCCCGTCCCGGGGCAGGTCTGGAATTTCCATCGAGCATGCATTCCACTGACGATTTTTCAAATTGATCACATTGGACCCTTCCCGATTATAAATATCAGGGATTTTGATCGTACCGTCATTTTTAATTTTGACTCTAACATGCGGGTTGGACATCCCGCTGCAGTCCGGGAAAATTTCGAAGGAAATCCGGTTGAACCTCTCCCAGTTTTCATGCTCGAACGTCCGATAGATGCCTACATGCCCGTAAGTACTGTAATCTCCGTCACTGGGCGAACCCTCCGGCCATGTATCCATGACAAACGGGGAAGTCAGCTGCAACAGCCCGCCTTCAAGCACGCTTGACGCCCCAAGTCCGCGATGCGTCCAGGAATCGCCCCCCGCAGCCCCATCGAGAATGACTATCCTGTCCAGCACTTCCTTCTTCAAGCTGTCTGCTTCCAATGACGCGCTCTCATCCACCTTGAGCGGTCTGTGAATCAGATTAGACCGTTCAAGCTCACGTGCTATTTTCGTTGCCATGATTTCGTTATCCCTCCCCCTGTTAAGCTTGCTGCATGGTCATCGATCGTATAGCGAGCCTTGAGGCACCCTTCAATCCGATAAAGGCCTCGTCGATCGTTGATTTCTTCACGCCGTTAATAACGAAACGCATCGTCTTCGCCTGCAGCCGGGACTGCAGCTTATCCACAAACCAGCTCCCGCTAACAACGCCGCCGCCAAGCACGACAGTGTCCGGATCGGAGAAGCGGACCATATTCATAATCGTATCTGCTACAGCCTGCAGAGCGGTATCCACAACCTCTATGCAGAGCCGATCGCCTTGATCGTAGCCTGCAAAAATCTCTGCAACGTCTACCCGGCCTTCGCTGGGGATGACAATGATCGAATCGGTATAAGACGGCTTCATCGCAACGATCCGATTGTGCATCCCGAGACCGGAAGCGAGCGGCTCCACGCAGCCCTTTCTTCCGCATACGCATTGAACATCGCTATTATTATCTACGACATGATGCCCAACCTCGCCTGCATTGAAATGCCCGCCAATAATCGGCTTGCCGTTTACTACGCTACGCGCAGCAATCCCCGTGCCGATATTCATATAAATAAAATTGTCCGAATAGGTGCCGCAGCCCCATTCCTGCTCCGCAAGCGTTGCGCAGTAGACATCGTTGCCGATTGTGCACGGCAATGCGAATCGCTCGCCGATTCTCCGAGCGAGCTCCATCGGCCGGCTTCTGGAAGGATCGATTTCAAACCAGATACCCTCGCTTGTATTGACCCGTCCTACTACACCGATACCGATTGCCGCAGCTTCGCGTTGCAGCCCCACTTCCTTGATGTAATCTTCGAGGGCTGCCGTTAACGTCTCAAACACTTGTTCTTGCGATACAACCTCTGATTCATAAACCTTGCTTCCGAGCACTTCGCCGCCTAGCGAAACTTCTCCGATCAAGATTTTGGTTCCTCCCAAATCAATAGCCAGTACAGACTTCTCCATGGTGTTTCCTCCTGCGAACGCCTGTATTAAGCGTCATCCTGAATGAACTCGACGAGCTCGCCGCCGGGCGCGCGAACATAGGAGAAGCTCAAGCTGACGATTTCTCCCGAACGGGTTGGAATATTGCTATGGCGCGGAACGCCAAGAGGCGTTGCTCCCGCCGCCACAGCCCGACGTACCGATTCCTCTATATCCGCTGTGCGCACTGCCAGATGCTCCCACATCCCATCGACGAATTCCCTTTTCGTTTCGTAGATTTCCAGAAAGTCCCCGTCACCCAGATCCACCAGCACCGCATGATCCTCTTCTCCGTCCTTGCCCCATTCCACAACAAAGCGCGCGCCAAGTCCTTCCATATAAAACTTGACTGTACTTTCTATATCCTTCGTCTTTAAGCAAACATGATGGATACCCTGCTTTTTAGTTGTCGTATACATCGTCTCAGCTCCAATCAAAAATAACGCAGGGTTTCGTCAATGTACCGTCGGCGATTCCCGCATACACTTCTCCACATGCGCTTGGCGCATAAATGTCATAAATGTTCTCAACCTGAATCAGCCCATCGCGAATCCATTCCATGGCTTTCCTGATGCTGCCGCTATTGCTGTTGGGATGAAACTCCGAAGAATGTCGCGGAAGGGACCATTCCCAGCCCGAATTAACCTGTACGTATCCGTAGAAAATGCTCCGCAGCAAATCATGCGCAAACTTGTCCGTCGAACGGAACCATGGCACGCCGACCAAATACAGCTCACCGCCCTTGCGCAGGTTGTCAAGCAAGGAATACACTGCTTCCTCCCTGCCTGAGCAGTCTATCGCTAAACCGGCGGTTCCTTTCAATACGGGCACTTCTTCCGGCGAGGCATGGACATGCCGCAATCCGCAAGAGCGGGCTGTTTCCCTGCGGCCCTCGTTCGGATCGAAGGCATAAACCTCATAGCCGCAATGCTGCATGACTTGAGCGCACATAAGGCCCACGATGCCAAGTCCCGTTACCATAACCGATTCCGTAGGACGGATTCTGGAATGAATCATGGAAGTCATCGAGACGGCCGGGAATCGGCCGATCACGGCATGCTCCGGCTTCATTCCCTCCGGCACGGGAATATAATCATTGAATTTGACCCGGCTGTACGCCTGATGCGGGGACAACGCAAGAACGCGTTCGCCCGCTTTCACATTCGTAATCGCGTTCCCGACCTCAAGCACCTCGAGAATAGCGGCATAGCCGGTCTCCACCGGATACTTCATTCCCCCGGTATAGTCCTTATAAGCGCCCATCTCCGAGCCGTTCGAAACGAGCGATACGATCGTTCTTCCTATAATTTCATCATCAGCAAGCGGCGACGGATCCCAATCGCACTGCACAAGCGACGCTTGCTGCTTGCCCGTGAATCTGATCGCTTGATTTGTCTGTATCACCGTAACCTCTCCCACTGGCTTGTTAGCCTCTAAATGTCACATCTATACTCTGCTAAATTCCTCTGTCTTGAGCCGCCTGAAGCCGGCTCAGCTGCTCCATCATTCCGGCATAACACCGTTCCGTGCCATCGAACTGAGGATACTCAGTCTCCGATTCATGCTCTACGATCAGCCACTCGGTTCCCGAGCGGACGCATGCCTCAAGAATAGCCGGCCAGTCGTTGTCATCCGTAGCGCTGCCGATGAAGGTCTCGTGACCAAGCTTGCCGGAGAACGGCTTGCAATGCACAAGCTCTACTCTGCCCGGATGATCTGCAATAACCTGAGCCGGATCGGCCTCCGCTTCGATGCAATTGCCCGTATCCAGCTCTAGAATGACGCCGGAATCGGTATGTTCGCTAAGAATCGACCACGGTGTCAACTCTCCGAAATGTGTATCGAATTCATGCGCATGGGTATGGTAGCCGATGCTGAAATTCCGCTCTTCTGCCAGCTTCGCAAGTTCGTTGATGCGGGCTGCGTACTGTACCCACACCTCCGCGCAATCCTCGCTCTGCTTATGTCCGATTTCCCAAGGCCCGCCCAAGGCCGGGATAATAATACGGGTCGTTCCCGCGCGGGCATGATAATCCAGCGTTGCTTCAATCGTATCCGCCTGCAGCAATTTCCATTCCGTATGCCAGCCACAGTTGAATAGTCCGATTTCCTCCAGCAAAGCTTTAATCTTCTCCGGTTCATGACTGAACGGGCCGTAAAATTCCACCCCATCATAGCCGATAGCCTTGACTCTGCGCAGCGTCGACTCCAGGTCTCTCTGAAACTCCTTGTATACCGAATACAATCCTAATGCAACCGATATCGAACCCACCGACACATCGCTCCCTTGTTATATTCTAGCTCTGCCGAACAGCCCAATCCGCGCCGTTCTTCATGAGCTGAATCATTTGAGGATGACCCAGCGCTTCCGGATTATGCCCCGGAGTCAGCGCCACAACTTTGCCTGACCCAACCCCATGTGCCCATCCCCCTGCTGCCGTCACATGCTGGGAAGTACTGAACAGAATCACATCGGTTCTTGTTGTGTCCACTTGACAGTAGTAGTGCTCGTCAAGAACGGTAAACGGCTCGATGCCCTCAATAATCGGGTGTTTGAAGCTAGTCACCGGATTATTCGTCACCTCTACGTGATAAGGAGAATGCTCGACGAAGCGGCCGGAATTCAGCTCCACATAGAACGGGCTGTCTGGCTCGATTAGCACAAGCCCTGCATGGATGAACATCATGCCCATGCCGCTGCGCACCTTCTGGACAATCTGAAGCTGCTCTTCCGGGCTCAGATTCTCCTCGCCTTCGGGTCTTCCGTTCGTAAAGAACAGGGTTAAATCTGCCGCTTCCTCGGTCTCGATCAAATCTCTCGCCCGATCCGTGAGGACAACCTCCCACCGCTCCGCATCGAACACCTTCTCCATAACCGGATCGATGACTTCCTTCGGATGGTTAATATCATCGCGAATAATGTATACTTTGCTCTTCATAACACTTCGCTCCTCGCCATCTTTTATAATTCCGTCCCTTCCCTTGCGGGAGGGACGGGACGTTAATTTTTTACTTTTTGGATGCAAGCCAAGCTTTGACTTGTTTTTCCACTTCCGTTCTAACCTTATCGAGACCTGCAGCTTTGGCTTTTTCCACATATTTGTCGTATGCCTTATCCACATCACTGAGAAGGCCTGCCTCCAGCGGAATTCCGAATTGGCTATTTACATCATTGAGCGCAGTATACTCCGTTTCGATGCTGCTCTTGTCTAAGACAAAGCCTTCGAAAATGTCTGGAACCACTTTATTATTGATCTTCTCCATCATCGTGTCATAATGCTCCCAAGCATCGCTCTTGCGCTTCTTGAAGTTTGCGTTGCCGAACATTCCGCTAGGGAAATAGTTGAAGGATGCGCCGTCCGCAATTTTAGACGTATCGATCATGCCGTCGGAAGTCAGGCTATAGTTAACGCCTTCCGTACCGTAAGTAATGAGATCCCAGAGCTCTTCATGCTGCTGGATATAATCCAGTACCATCAGCGCTCTTTCCGGATTCTTGGCATTCGTCGAAACAGCCGCCATATTGCTGGTCGTGGAACCATGAAGAACGGAGTCCGGATTTGCTTCGAAATACATAAAGTAATTCAATTCCCAGCCTTCTGCGCTATGTTCATTTTTCACCTGCGTCGCATGGTTGTTATACCCAGGCAGCTGTTCGTTGAAGGATGCCGCCGCTACGCCGTTAAGCACCTGCGATACGCCCCAGTTCGTGCTGGTAAGAACGCTGGAGGACCAGAAGCCGCGGTCGGCCCAATCCTTCATTTTGTACATGTATTCTTTGAATTCAGGTGTCTCGATAACGCTGCGCACTTCACCATTTCTCGGGTCATAAACAAAGTTGTACAGTCTGTCGTGAATTTCGTCGATGCCGATATAAGGCGTGGTGTAGATCCAGGAAGTCCCGTATACCTGACTCTGATAGTCATCGCTTGGGATGATATCCGGCTCCTTGTCCTTAATGCCTTGCAGATACGTCTCGATATCATCCATGGACTTGATTTCAGGCAGATTATGCTTCTTTCTTAAATCCTCTCTGTATACGAAGGCTGGTGCCGTTACGCCCGTTTCCAAACCGGGAACGCCGTAGATCTTTCCGTTAACGGTTGCCGCATCCCACGTCGTCTTCGGAACCTTGCTCCAGAGGTAAGGCGCGTACTTCGGCAGCAGATCGTCAAGCGGCATAAATGCATTCTTGGCAGCATAGCTTTGATAATCCAACCAGCCGGGAGCCGCCTGCATCAGGTCATATGGTTCTCCGGAAGCAATAGCCAAGGCATAGTTGTTTTTGTAGTCGTTGCCTGCCGCGTAAGTGAACTCGATCGTCGTATTAAGTTCCTTTTTTAATACGGTATTAAGCTTTTCCCAGTACTGCTTCGAGAGATCCGTGTTATTGGGCGCATCTGAAATCGCATACATTTTGAGCTTCACGTAATCCAGATCGCCTGTATAACCCGAGTTCGCCTTGCCCTCCGCCGGCGCCTTTTCACTGCTGCATGCCACGGTGCCGAAGATCATTGCCGCTCCCACTAACCCCACTGTCAGCTTCTTCATTATCTTTCTCATCTTACACTTTCCTCCTCTTTTAAATAGGAATCGTTCCTGCTTTTCGACCCTTTCCCCAATTTACAAAAAGTAGACCTATATAGTAACTTTCATTACTACCGCTGTGTACTTATCCTTTTACCGCACCGATGGAAATCCCTTGAACAAAGTACTTCTGCAGGAAAGGATATAAGAAAATGATGGGTCCCGTCGCCACGATTGCGTTCGCCAGCTTCTGCGTCTCGGTTGGCAAAATTTTACCGGTAAAGTTCTCCGCACCAACTGAAGCGATCTTGGAGGCGGCATTCAGAATGTTGTATAACCGGTATTGCAATGGCCACAAATCGGCTTTCGTAACATAAAGGGAAGCCAGGTACCAATCATTCCAGTAGGAAAGCGCCAGAAACAAAGCAATGGTGGCCAGGATCGGCTTAGACATCGGCACGACAATCTGCAACAGCGTACGAAACTCCCCGGCTCCTTCTATCCTGGCCGATTCCACGAGGGCTTCCGGAATAGTTTTCATAAAATTACGAATAAGCAAGATATAAAACGAGCTGCAGATGGCCGGAATGATCAACGCCCAGATGCTATCCTTTAATCCCAGCTTGGTAACCACGATATACCAGGGTACCAGGCCGCCGGAAAAAAGAGTTGTAAAGTAAATCATGAAAGAGACCACATTGCGATATTTCAATTCACTTCTGGAAATGGCGTAACCGCAGAGGGTCATGACCATCAGGCCGATCCCGGTTCCCGCCACGGTTACAAAAAGACTCACGCCATAAGCTTTGGCAATTTGCGCAGGGAACAGGAAAATACTGCGGTAGCCATCCAGCGAAAATCCCCTAGGCACAATGGAGTAACCGCTTTTCAGAATCTGCGCGCTGTCTGAAAAAGAACCGGAAATCACCAGAATAAAGGGCAGTGCACAAATGATGGACACGATTGAAAGAACGATATAGAAAAATATTTTTAATCCTCTTTCGCTGGCAGATAGCCTATGTGTATTCATGGTTTTCGACTCTCCTTTTCTAGAATAAGGCGTTTTCCGGACTCACTTTACGTATGATCCTGTTAACGGTGATCACAAGGACAAAGCCAAATACGGATTGGTAAACACCAGCTGCCGTAGAAGTACCCAGATTGAAATTGACCGTCATCGCACGGTAAATGTAAGTATCCAGAACATCCGTTGCATAGAACAGCTGCCCGTTTCTCTGAATCAGGTTATAGAACAGTTCGAACTGCCCTCTCATGATACCGCCCAGGCTGAACAGCACCAGCATAATGAATGTCGGCTTTAACATCGGCAGTGTGATGTACCTGATCTCCTTGAACAGGTTGCAACCATCGATTTTGGCCGCTTCATAAACTTCCCGGTCAAAGCCCGTGATCGCAGCGAGATAGACAACCATCCCGAACCCCGTACTTTTCCACAAGAAGAAAAGCGTAATGATAATCGGCCAGATCCATTCGATCATATACACGCTGACCCCATTCCCGCCCATAGCCTTCAACAGCGAGTTGAGTACACCGTAGTTGCTGTTGAAAATGTTATAAGCAATCGTACCTACGATAACGTAGGAAACAAAGTGCGGCAGCAGCATAATGGATTGCGATGTTCTCTTAAAGAGCCTTCCGACAATCGTTGTAAGCATGATCGCAAATATACACTGCATGAGATTTCCCAGAAGAATGAACACCAGATTGTAAAGAATCGTGTTCTTGGTCAAGTAAACGATCGGTGCATCCCATCCGCCTGAAACGAAATACTGAAAGTTTTTCAGTCCTACGAACGGACTGTGAAGAATCCCCTTGCCGAAGTCATAATCGATGAATGCATAGTACACACCCATCATGGGGATATAGCTGAAAATCACGAAAAAGATCAATGCCGGAAGCGTCATTGCATATAAAGTCTTGTGTTTGTACAACTCGTTGAATACACCACGCGTTACAGCACGCATCGCATCTACTCCCTTTACTCTTGGTATCGATACCAAAACCTTATTTTTAAGGGTATTTCATTTCCAAATTGACCTAACGACAGTTTGTAAGCGATACCAATATGATTCAAAAAAAATAATCAACCTCATTCCATCATTATCGGTACGAATATCACCTAGTTCAAGTCATTTTGGTACCGGTACCAAAATGAAAGAAAAAAATATAAGCAGCCTCTCCGTTTAACCTTTTTGGAATTTCAACCCCTAACTTGAACTATAAATTATACAATTCCTTTTTGTCAAACATTAAATTTACTTCGACACCCCCAATTGGCACCGCTTCCAAAACCGAATAAAAAATAAAGTACCTGCCCGTTTATCCGTTTTGGCACTTCCACTTCCTACCATGAACTATAAATTAAACAATTCATTCTTGTCAACCTCAATTCCAACGATTTATTTTTACATTTTCTGTGCAGATCTGTCATTTTGGTATCGGTACCAAAATTATGTGAACTTCGTTGACTTTTAATTTTCACCATAATACAATTAAGAAAATTGAGATATTTCCTGTTTATACCTGTATTTACTGTTCTTTAAGCTTATGTTCACATCTTGCACAATCTTGGTACCGGTTTCAATAACATATGCTGGCGATTCTGTATAGATGTTATAGAAGAGAGGATTTTTTTCTATGCCAGATGATCGGAAAAAGCTTACGATTTATCAAATCGCGGAGTTAAGCGGAGTGTCCGTTTCGACCATATCCCGCGTTATCAACAACAGCCCTTACGTTTCCGCAAGGACCAAGGCGCGCGTGACGGATATCATTAATAAACACAACTTCTCACCAAGCTCCTTGGCCCGTGCCATGACGAGCAACCATACGAAGACACTCGGAGTCATCGTATCGGATATTACGAATCCTTACTTCAGCGAGCTGTATTTGGAGATCCAGCGCTACGCGGTAGATTTAGGGTATTCCATCATTCTATGCAACACCTTTTACGGTGGGTCCAACCATGGCGTTTCCGATGCCATACCGGAAAATACCTATTTCCAGATGATACTGGATAAGCAGGTAGACGGTGTGCTGATTTTGGGTGGCGAGATCGACCGGGATCACATTTCGGATGCCTATAAAGAAGCCTTAAATCGTATGGGCAAGCAAATTCCGGTCGTCATTCTGGGAGAATCCGTTCCGGATTGCAATTGTATCTTCCTGAACCGAAATTTAAGCGGCGGCATACCTGCTCTGATTCATCATCTGCTGGCGCTGGGCCGCCGCAAGATCGGTTTTGTCGGAGGCGAGGAAGGGATTCGCACAACCACGGCCAGGCTGACCGCCTATACGCAGACGCTGAAGAATCTGGGAATCTCCTTTGACTCTTCCCTAATCTCTTTAAGCAATTATTATGCACCGGACGGCTATCGAGCGATGGCCAAGCTGCTGGAACAACCGGAAACGACCCCCACCGCCATAATATGCATGAACGATGCGGTAGCGCAGGGGGCCATCCGGGCGATAAATGACAAAGGACTGAGTGTTCCGAAAGATATTTCCGTTGCCAGCTGCGATCAGTTTCCCTCCGGCGAATATACCAGCCCCCGCCTGACAACGCTGGACCAGCAGAACAGCTACCTGGGGCGCATGTCCATCATGACCTTGATAAACGCGATTAATAATGATTCGGAAGGGATCAGCATTTCTCATCAGCCCCGTTTAATCATCCGTGAATCTTGCGGTGCCCATCTCGGTATTCAATTCCAACAATAGCAGCCAGGCCATCGACCCGAACGAAAAGCGCAAGGGGGAGCTTCCTATATGGAACGAAAAATTCAGGTGACCATCTTTAACGAGCACAACCAGGACCGCCACGAGCCCGTAAAATCAGTCTATCCCGATGGCATTCATGCCGCTATCGCCCAGGCTTTTCATGGCTATGATGATTTTGAAGTGACGATTGCCACCCAGAATATGCCTTCCCATGGGCTTTCCGAAGACATTCTGGCGGCTACCGATGTCCTTATCTGGTGGAGCCACATCGATAACGCTGCCTTTGATGATACGATCGCTAACCGTATTTGCTATCATGTCGTCAACCGCGGAATGGGCTTTATCGCCCTTCATTCCGCCATCTTTTCGAAGCCTTGGCAAAGAATGCTCGGCATCTATTATGATGCCGGTCTTTGGGGACGCTTTCGTACCATGCCCAAGGGGGAAAAAGAACGCGTCTGGGTCACCAATCCCGGCCATCCCATCGCCTATGGCATTAACGATTGCATCGAAATTCCCGCGGATGAAATGTACGGCGAGCCTCAGCTGATTCCCGAACCGGATCAGACCGTCTTTATTGCCTGGTGGGAGGGCGGCGATGTCTGCCGCAGCGGCAACGTGTATTACCGTGGAAGAGGAAAACTGTTCCAGTTTACTCCGGGACATGAAACGTTTCCGATTCTGTACCAGAAGGAAATCCATCAGGTGCTGCGCAATGCCGCAAAATGGATGGCTCCGAGTCCCGATATGACGATTCCGACATCGGCCGACGGTTACCTCCCCCGCGATGCCCGCGAAAATCTGGACCACAGACGATAAGAAAGGCAGGGTGTTAAGCCGATGTATGTAAAACGAAAACAAAAAGGGATTCATCACGTTTGTCTGCGCGTACCTGATTTACATGTTACCGCAAACTTTTACAGAAACGCCTTTGATGCCGAGCTGGTTGCGGAATGGGGCGCGGAAGGGAAAGAAGATCACGCCTTTATTCTGGATCTGGGTACTGGTGATTACTTAGAAATATTCGGAACTTCCGAACCATTTGCCACTGGTAAGTGGCAGCATGTCGCGATTTGGACCGACAACATCGAAGCCGCTTTCGAAAGAGCGATCGCATGCGGAGCCACAGTCGCCTCCATGCCTGCTATCTCCCACATTCCTACCCGTTCCGGCCAGGTTGTTCATATGAAATACGGTTTTCTGAATGCGCCTGGAGGAGAAACCGTCGAACTGATCCAAGATGTAGATGCGGATGCCCATATGTAAGCAAGAATAGTGATGAGATATATGAAAAAAGCGACGCCTTTGTCGCTTTTTTCATTTTGCCATCGAATACCGACAGCCCTTTCTTAAGCTTAGAGCTGTTTTACAATCTAAACAAAGTGCTGGATGCTGCGTGCGTTTCTACTAGTAAGCCAGAACGGAGTGATAAAAAAATGGATGTGCCCGCTACAATTTCTAAAATCATTAATGAGCTAAAGCAAATCGATGGTGTAAGTGCTCTCGTTTTAGGCGGCTCCAGAGCCCGGGGGACTGAAAATCCCAACTCCGATATTGATATCGGAATTTATTATAATACCAGCAACGGCTTAGACATTGCCCGGCTTAATGAAATCGCCTCTAGCTTGGATGACAATCGCCGAGAACATTTAGTGACCGAAATCGGCGGCTGGGGTCCATGGATTAATGGCGGCGGCTGGTTACAAGTGGATCAAACGCCGGTCGATTTCTTGTATCGTGACCTTACAAAGGTGTCGCAAGTAATGAACCAATGTCTCGCAGGGGATATTACAATCGACTATCAGCCCGGGCATCCCCATGGCTTTATCAACTCCATCTATTTAGCCGAAATAGCGTTGTGCAAGGTGTTGTGGGACCCCTCAGGTCTTATTGGAGAAATGAAGTCCAGAACCCGTCCATATCCTGCTGTTTTGAAAAAAGAGACGATTCAAAAATTTCTATGGGAAGCCGCCTTCTCCCTTGATATCGGGAAAAAAGGGATCTATAAAAAAGACTTATCTTACATTGCTGGATGTATCTTCAGGTCAGTCTCCTGCTTGAATCAGGTTTTGTTTGCACTTAACGAAACGTACGGGATGAATGAAAAAGGTGCTGTTGCTATTGCCGATTCATTTAGCATGGCTCCAAGCAGCTACTCCAATCGAATAAATCACATATTGACTTTAGTTACTGAGGATCAAGCCGTATTGGAGAAAGCTTTCGAGCTGTTGCATGAACTGATTCATGAAACAGACGAGCTAGTTAGAAATAGCAGCTGCCACTTTCCAACTATTTGAACAAACTTATCAGCAAATAGACAGCCGTTCCCCAAATAAACAAGGCGGAGCATTTATTAATCATAATAAATATTCGGTTCGAAATTCTCATCTTCTTCATCGTTGAACCGGCTGTCGCCAAGCCGAAAAACCAAATCCAAGATGCCGACACACAAGCAAAGGTGAACAGTAATTGTTCATGTCCGCTATATTTCACAGCACTTGTGCCAATGACGCCAATCGTATCTAACAGGGCATGAGGGTTTAACAGCGAGACCGAAAGCGCAAAAACGATCTGTTTTTTCAGTGGCATCGCTTCTGCCCTATCCATATTCGCAGCCCCCGAGAACCAAATCACTTTGCCCATGTATCCAAGAAATAGGATTCCTCCCGCCAACAATACAAATCTCAGCCACTCAAACTGTAGAACAATCAACGACAGTCCCAGAATGGCCAGCACGATGAGCACCGTATCGCAAATAGCCGCTGTGATCATCGCCGGCAAAGCCCTTAATAGGCTGGGCTGCGTAACGCCCTGCGTAAAGACAAATACATTCTGTGCCCCCAACGGCAAAATAAGTCCAAAAGCCAGCATAATTCCATGTAGTACCGCTTCCATCGTTCCACTCCTTTCTTCTCTATCTTACCTGTGCTATAAATAGAGAAAAGGTCCAATTGGATGGCTGATTTTCCACCCAATTTTCCGAATAAGGAGTCCACATGAACTGGCAACCAAATCGCTCGTTACCTCTTAGTTTATCCAAACAAATCGTGCAGTGGATGACGGAACAAATTGAAAGCGGCGAGTGGCCCATCGGCACCAAGCTCCCGCCGCAGCGCAAGCTTGCCCTGTCATTTGGTGTGAATCGCAGTACGCTGCAAGAAGCCATAGACGAACTGAAGGCTAATGGACTTTTGTCCTCCAAGACTGGCTCCGCTACGTATGTCTCCAATGATTCATGGAATGTTCTAGTGAAGCAGAAGCAGACCAATTGGCAGCAATATATTGAGGCGAGTATTCATAAATCCAACTTCCAAACGATTCAGCTCATTAATGAATTTGAGCAGGATGATTCCGTCATCCGATTAGGCACAGGCGAGCTAAACCCCTTGTTATTGCCATCAGCGGCGATCCATGCTTCGCTCAGCGGGCTCGATTTGGACGGCAAAACAATCGGCTACTCTTCCCCGCAAGGAAGCTTGTCTCTGCGGCAAGCAATTTGCAGTTATGTGCAAAAACGAGGCATCGTAACCTCTCCTGAGAACATTTGCATCGTCTCCGGCGCTCTTCAAGCGCTTCAACTAATTTCAGTAGGATTGCTTGAAACCGGCTCTTTCGTGCTGCAAGACCGCTTTTCTTATTTGAATTCAATCCACACGTTTCAATCCTTTGGGATGCATCTATATGGCCTATCCGAGCATCAATATACGTTAGACATGATCCAGCGAATTCGTCGAAATCGGCAAGCGATTCTCTATACGATACCGACACTCCACAATCCAACCGGAAACTGCATGACGATCCAACAGAAAAAGGAATTGTACGCCCTTTGCGAATCGGCGCAGCTGCCGATCATTGAGGATGATGTTTATTGTGAATTGCTGTTCGACGAGGAGCCAACGCCTGCAATGAAAGCTTTTGACCAAACAGGCGGGGTACTCTATATCGGCAGTGTATCCAAAACGTTAAGTCCTGGACTTCGAATTGGCTGGGTCATTGCATCCACCCCCGTCATTCAACGATTGGCTGATATAAAAATGCAGATGGATTACGGCTCAAGCGCGATCTCTCAGCAAATCGTCGAGCATTGGCTGCGAACCGGTTTATATGAAAGGCATATCGAGCAGTTGAAAATAGAACTCCAGCGCCGTGCAGAGCTGATGGACAGCTTATTACAGCAGCATTTTCAAGCCATCGCTTCTTGGGAAAAGCCGAAAGGCGGCTTTTATATCTGGATAAAGTTTCACGAGCCGATTGTAACTACCGACTTATTCATGCAACTGCTGAAGAATAAGGTGCTCATTAATCCCGGCTACATCTATGCTGCCAATGATGCTCATCATATCCGGCTGTCATTCGCCTATGGCTCCGATGCCGAGCTTGAACAGGGCATAGAAATCCTCTATCAGCAAATCCAAACAAATAAGCATCGTTAGCTTAGCTGCTAACGATGCTTATTTGTTCATCATCCGGGCAGTAACAGAAGAGCCTCAATATCTTGCGCTATGCTTAACGGTTCGGTCGTAGGCTCGTATCTGCCATAAACATGACCGTTCCGATCGATCAAAAATTTCGAGAAATTCCACTTGATCCCGTCACCCGCATAAATGTCCGGATACTTTTCCTGAAGGAAATTCTGCATCCATTGACTGTTCGCGATTTGCGGATCAAAACCACGAAACGGCGCTTTCTGCGTCAAGTGTTGAAATAAAGGATGAGCACCTGCTCCCCTAACCTCAATCTTCTCAAATAACGGAAACTTCATGCCGAAGCTGCTCTGACAGTATTCAAGCACCTCCGAGTTGCTTCCTGGCTCTTTCTCGTTGAATTGATTACAAGGAAAAGCGAGAATTTCTAACCCCTGATCCTTGTACGTTTCGTAGAGCTGTTGAAGATCAGCAAATTGGCTGGAATAACTGCATCTGCTTGCCGTGTTGACAATAAGGAGAACTTGTCCGCGATAAAATGATAATTCAACGGGCTTGCCGTCCATTGTAATCACTTGAAAATCATAAATAGACATCCAATCATTCCCTCCTCGTTGTTATTTAAATCAATCATATAGCGGCAAAACATTATTGGTCTAATATATAGTTCAGATAAACTTTATAGGTAAAACAAATAGATGAGCAGATCTCCACCCCAAGATGTGATTCGTTCGTCACGTTAGGGGTGGATTTTTATGTTCACATTTTCAAATATAAATTCAATAATTCGTGACATTTATAGCCCTATCGAGTTATTTCACTTCGGCTTTGCAAGGCGCATACTTAATCCAGATCACCATTGTGAAATACATCACATAGTAGGAAGGCGAGGAAATTGATGAAATCAGAGAAGAATCCCGTCCAGCAAGAGAAGAAATTGATTGTGCTATGCGCCGTAGTCGCCCTGCTTATGCTGTTATCCATTGCTCGCAAAATTTTTAGTTAGCTTAGCCCCAGTAAACATCACGTACAAACTAATTTTATGAAGGAGCAATTTTATGCTGCTAAATGGTTATGATCCCGTCGTCTACAGCCGAATGTTAACCTCATTAACGCTCGGTTTTCATATTATTTATGCCACCATTGGTGTCGGTGTTCCACTTATGATCGCGTTGGCCGAATGGATTGGCATTAGGCGGAATGACCCGCACTATCTGCTGCTTGCACGCCGCTGGGCTCGCGGCTTTGTCATTACCGTTGCCGTTGGCGTGGTGACCGGTACAGCAATCGGCCTGCAGCTCAGTTTATTATGGCCAAGCTTTATGCGAGTTGCGGGACAGTCCATTTCACTGCCGCTGTTTCTGGAGACGTTCGCTTTCTTTTTCGAGGCGATTTTTCTCGGCATTTATCTCTACACCTGGGATCGCTTCAAAAATCGCATGACCCACTTCTTGCTGCTCATCCCGGTTGTAATCGGCTCATCCGCCTCCGCGTTTTTCATTACGATCGTCAACGCCTTTATGAATTATCCCGTTGGCTTTAAGCTGACGGATGGACTCATTTCCGAGGTAAATCCGATAGCCGCCATGTTGAGCCCGGCGATGCCGACCAAGGTCGCTCATGTGCTTTCTTCCGCTTACTTGACCTGCGCTTTTGTACTCGCGGCATTAACTGCCTGGAAGCTGCTCAAAGGGAAAGACCATATCTATTACAAAAAAGCGCTAAAGCTTACGATGGTCAGCGCGTTCATATTTATGATTTCCACCGCGCTGATCGGCGATCTCTCGGGCAAATATTTGGCTAAGTATCAGCCGGAGAAGCTGGCGGCTGCCGAATGGCACTTCGATACGGCGGCTAAAGCACCGCTCGTTCTCGGCGGGGTGCTGACTGACAACAATGAGATTAAATATGGGCTGGAAATTCCCTACGGGCTTAGCATTTTGGCCCATAGCAACCCTTTTGCCGTCGTCAAGGGACTGAATGATTTCCCAGAGGACGAACGGCCGCCGCTGTGGATTCATTATTTATTCGATATTAAGATGGGCTACGTCGCTTTCATGGTAGCCGTCTCGCTCCTATTCGTCATTGAGATGGTTCGAAAAAGAGGCAATGTCTATCGCCGATGGCTGCTTTTCGCCGTAGTCGCTGCCGCACCAATCGCAATGCTTACGATCGAGCATGGCTGGATTTTCTCCGAGGTCGGCAGACAGCCTTGGATTTTGCGGGGCCTGATGCGCACGACAGAAGGCGCTACAACCTCCGAGCATGTCGACTTAATGCTATGGCTGTTCACGCTGCTGTATGTCGGATTAGGCATTTCGTCGGTCCGGGTGCTGCTGAAAATGTTCAAAAACAATCATGCGGAGGATGAATTGGCCGCACTCGGGAAGGAGGCCAGCTAACGCTTATGAGCTATGAAGTGGTAGGCATAACCGTATTGTGGACGTTTCTGTTCGGCTATCTCATCGTCGCCTCGATTGATTTCGGAGCCGGATTTTTCAGCTACTACAGCTCCATCACCGAAACTAGGCATGTCATCCATGCCATTATCAATCGTTATTTGTCACCGGTATGGGAAGTGACGAATGTGTTTCTGGTCTTCTTTTTCGTCGGGTTTATCGGCTTCTTTCCGGATACGGCCTACTACTACGGGACAGCGCTGCTCATCCCCGGCAGCATTGCCATTGTTCTGTTAGCCGTGCGCGGAGCTTATTATGCTTTCAATCATTACGGCTCCCGCAGCCGGAAAATCTATACCCTGATGTATGGCGCGAGCGGTCTGCTCATCCCCGCAGCTCTATCCACGGTATTGACCATATCGGAAGGCGGATATATCCAGGTCGGCGAGGACGGCAAAGTAGTGTTTTTAGCCAAGGAGCTGTTCACCAGCAGTTATTCTTGGGCGGTCGTACTGCTCGCATTGGTTAGCGTCTTGTACATTTCCGCGATGTTTCTGAGCTTCTATGCTCATAAAGCCGGGGATATCCCCGCTTTCCAGGTCGTCCGGAAATATGCGCTGGCTTGGAGCCTGCCAACGATTATCAGCAGTCTTCTCGTCTTTTTCGCCATTCACAACCACAATCGGGAGCATTTCAACAACATGCTGGACCGGTCCTGGATGTTCGCCCTATCCTTCGTCTTTTTCCTCATTGCGGTTTACTTCGTATGGAAAAAGAAACGGCTGGGCCTATCGTTTATTTGTGTCATTTTACAATTTGCGTTCGCCTTCTACGGCTATGGCTCTGCCCATCTGCCTTACATTCTTTATCCGTACTTGACGATACACGATAATTTCACCAGCCCGTCCATGGCGATTGCACTCATTGTCGCCTTCATACTCGGCTTGCTGCTGCTCATTCCATCGTTGTATCTATTAATGAAGCTGTTCCTGTTCAACACGCCATACATCAAAGGAAACACGAAATAATTCAGAAAGCTGGTGATGGACAATGGAATTTGTACTCATTATGGTCGCTCCGCTTCTAATCGTGGCTCTGGCTGTTGCTGCTTTATTTGTATGGGGTGCTAAGGGGCAAGTGTTGCCTAAAAAATGACCATTAGCTTCAGCTCAACAAAAACATAAATGGAGGTACTTTTGTTTGAAGCAAAAGAAAGGCGTCATTCTGATCGTGAGTCCGGACAAGCATGTCCATGTGGTATTAAAATCCTTATTTCTTAAAGAAGGCTACGTCACCGAAAGTACGTATAGTCCGAATCATACCCTGTTCAAATCCAATCCCGACCATTATAGCCTCATAATAATCGACGAACTGACTGGAGGAATGACCAATATTCAACTGTGCTTATCGATCCGGAAAAAGCTGCAAATTCCTATCCTGATGTTCACTCCAAATGAACGGGAGGATCAACGCTTGGCTGCCTTTGAAGCAGGCGCAGATGACTGTATGGAGAAGCCTTTATCCTATAAGGAGCTGGTGCTGCGAACCCGCGCTATTCTTAAGCGGACCTCGGCGCAGATTCTAAAGGGCGTGAGCCGAACCGTGTATCGAACGATTCAGCTCAAGCGAATTGTCATTAATCCCTCCGCTCACCGCGTTGTGGTGGATGATCGCAGCATTCATTTTTCTCTAAAAGAATTTGATCTGCTCTATTATCTGGTGCTGAATGCAGACATCGCGCATACCCGCTCCCAGCTTCTGGACGCCGTATGGAGACAGGCTGATGTCTATGACCATCGCACAGTAGATACGCATATTAAGCGTATTCGTGATAAGCTGTCCGCCATATCGCCTGAAGTAGGCGCGATGATTACGACTGTGAGAGGGATTGGCTATTCGTTCAGGGAGTGTCCAACGGGTGTCGTGGAGGTGGAATTAGGGGGATAAAAGGAAGTCGGCAGCGTTGTTAGGTTAACAACGCTGCCGGTTTTTTGACGGTAGTATCTAGTTCTCCTTGTCTTCCACTGCCTTATGAAATTCCTCAAGATTTGTGATCAACGTTTCGTTCATTGATGCTATCGTTTCCTCTGTATAATAAGCAACGTGTGGTGTGCAAATAACGTTAGTCAGGTCACATAGTGAAGTTTCTTTTAACGGCTCCTCGGGAAACACGTCCAACCCGGCTCCGAACAGCTTTCCTGCGCGCAAGCTCTCTTCTAAAAATTTGTAATCCAACAAGCTTCCTCTGGACGTATTGATGAGAATAGCATTTGGCTTCATCCGTGCGATTTTTTCTTTATCAAAAAATACACTATTTCCTTTAGTGGATAAATGCAGCGTAAGGATATCCGATTGCTGAATGACTTGCCCGAGCGGCAACTCTCCTTCTTTTTCTTCTCCAAGCTTAGAAGCGACTAGAATCTCCATGCCAAGCGCCCGGCCGATTGCTCCTACTTGCTTCCCAATCTGACCGTTTCCTATAATCCCCAGCTTCTTGCTGGCCAGCTCATAATTTGGAGTTAATCCGCTTCGCCAATTACCATGAATAACATTGTTGTGAGAGAATTTCAACTGTTTCGTCACCGCGAAAATCAAAGCAAAGGTATGCTCGGCTACTGAGGTTTGACTTAATTGAGGAATTCCTTTATAGGATATCCCCAATTCCTCAGCCAATTTCCGGTCAATATAATCCGTATTATGGGCACGAATCCCAATATACTTACACTTAGACATTTTCAAAAGCGAGTCTCGAGACAAGCGGCTATGGAGAAGCACCGCATCACAATTGCTTAGTTGCTCTTCGTTCGGGTTATGTGGAGAAAACAATTCCACGTTATATCCAGCGGATAAACGGGCCATGTCTGCCTTCGATAAAACGATAGCCGAATCAAGCAAACAGTTGAGTTTTTGATTGGACTGCATCATTGCAACTCATAATCTGGTAAGGATCAAGTCGCCTTCCAGAGCTATTTAATTTTATAACCCTTATGCGATTTCAAAATATTTACATTTAAATTCTATCATAACCTCTATCAAAGAATAAGTGAATTTCTATTTTATTTCCACACTTCAGCTTGACTGCCACGCTATCCATTTTCGCGCAATGCCTACTCTTGTCTCCGTACTTCTTGCCGAATACCAGCATTGGCCCTCACGCCATTCTGGCTCCGAGTCGAACTGTATCCCCGTAATCTGTTCAAGCGCATGGCATCGTTGACTAAAGGTCGAGACCCTTTGATTTACCGCATCATCCATTAACCCTGCAATGATCGGGGAGATAAAGAAAGGATGTTTCACTTGCGCTGCAAGTGTTAATGAAGCGTATTGGATATCTGAATCCATATCTGAAAATAGTGCAGCAATATCGATCAGCAGTTGCTCCCATAAGTCTGGACATTTGCCGCATGCATACAGAACGCCCATTCGCACGTAGCTGCTGGTATCTTTGAATAATGGACGCAAATCCTCTATTGAAATAGTCTCAGGGCATTCTGACAAAAGAATAATTGCCGCCGCACGAATTTTATAGGAAGAGTGTTGCAGTAAGGGATGGATATCATGAAACATTTCTATCGATAATGGCTCTGAAAAATAAGAGAAGAGCGCGGCGAGTGTTTCCTCTTCATCCCCGCTCCTTAATGCGGCTAAACTTTCCGTATGCTCTCTTTCTTTCCAGCTCTTCCATAACAAAAAAGGAGTGGTAGCGAGGAATCCTTCATCATCGAATGATACATTCATATTCACCGCAGCAGAAACATTCACTAGACCGGAACGAAGCTCGTTCCATACATGAGGGGAATGGGTGCTGCTCCTCAAGATCGCTTCCTTCACTTTGGCGGCAGACCATAACGGATTCACCTGCCAAATACATGCTGCGGCCCCCAGTATGATCGGCCCTGAATAAGAAGTGCCTTCCGTTCTGGCATAACCATCAGGCAAATTATCGTAGGAAGCTGTGTAGTGATGCAGCCGTTCCTCCTCGGACTGAAACGGCATGGGCAGCACTACATTTCCCGCAGGAGCAAGGATTTCTGGAACCCATTTGTTATCAAATGTATTTCCTCTGCACCCATGATAAGCCTGTGCATGAAGAGCATCTCCATCTACTGGGACGATAACACCGCCAACTGACAGTACAGAGGGAGATGCTGACGGACCATCGCAGGTTAGTTCTTTCGTATTTCCAGATGAGGATACAATCAAGAGACCCTCACTCATCAGTTCCTCACATAGAATACGAACAGGATCAGCTTGCCAAGGCAGCAATCCAGTATCTCGAGTTGCAGTGACTGTGAGAACGACGCCACGAATGTTAGAGCTGCGCCAATTTGCTTTGAGCCACTCCAGAGCCTTGCCGATTTTTTCTTCCGCATCATTAGAAGTGTAGAACGATCCAGTCTGCAGCAAATAGAGATTTGCGTCCGGCGCTGCCCCCGTAAAAAAGCCATTGGAAAGCATCCCAGATCCGGCTGCAGCTGTGGCACTCCAAAGTCCATGCAGCCCCTTATTCCAAGGCCCTTCATTAGACTGCAATAGCACAGGCTGTGTATCAGGCTCTGAAGTTTGTATAAGGTAAGTATTCCGCTGCCGATTGGACGTGATATCTGGATGCTGTGCGAAGCTGCTGTCAATGACAGCAATATTAACCCCCTTCCCCGTAAGGTTCTCCGGGATATTCAAAAAAGCTCGAATGGATGGCCACATGATAAGATCATTCCTTTCCTTTTCAATCACAAGAAAGACCATGGCGTGATCACCATGGTCCTCGTCTAGCTGTTCTGGGTTATTTCATTGATTTATGTTTGGGATGGATATTTTGTTCCGTTTTAGCTTTTAAGGAAACATTTTACTATTATATACGTCTACTAGTATAGCATGTATTTGAAAGAAAAGTGAGATTTCTAATCGCCCAATCAGCTTTACTGCATATGTGGTCTTTAAATAATAAACTTACGGAAAAAGGGGAATTAACTATATGGTGAATAGAAAAGTTATTTTTGCGTCATTAGTAGCTGCTTCTGTCGTTATTGGAGGATCTGCGCTTTTGTACAATGATACTTTCGTTGCTGCTAGTGAAAATGTAGAGGCAAACACACAATCCATAGATCAACCTGCTGCTGTAACCAAAGAGGAAGTGCTTCTTCCTCCATTAGCAGATCAATCTGCGAATACAAGAGTTGCTGTAAGCTCTCTCGAGGAAGATATTAACATTCCTTTAGATCTTGCAGAGGATTCCGCATGGCAGAGCAGCAATTTGACTTCAAATCCAATCATTAAAAAGGCTGAAATTCAGGCAAAAAAGACAACTTATGGTGAAGAAGTAAGCGTGTATTATACTTTGGCTGATAAAAAACATGAGATAGGTATATCTCAATCGTCTAATATCTATGGAGAAGAACAAAAGGCCGTTGAGGATGCGAAAGCTTGGTATGCAGCTAGTGATTTGTCTGTCCAAGAAATTAACGGGCATACGGCCGTCATTGAAAATGCATCAGAAAGAAAACATATTCATCTTATTACAGATGATAAATTTTATACCGTTGCCTCACCAGGTGGGGCGGCTGATTTGGATTATTTAATTTCCATCGCTGAACTAATCAAGATTAATTAACTCAAAAAAGGAGACTTCATTATATGGTGAATAGAAAAGTTATTTTTGCTTCAATATTGGCTGCTTCTGTCGTTATCGGAGGTTCTACGCTTTTGTACAATCATACTTACGTTGCTGCTAGTGAAAATATAGAGGCAAACACTCCATCCTTAGATCAATCTACTGCTGTAACCAAAGAAGAAGTGCTTCTTCCTCCATTAGCAGATCAATCTGCGAATACAAGAGTTGATGTAAGTTCCCTAGAGGAAGATATTAATATTCCTTTAGATCTTGCAGAGGATTCCGCTTTGCAGAATAACAATTTGACTTCAAACCCAATCCTTGAAAAATCTCACGTTCAAGCAAGAAAGGACACTTCAGGTGAAATAGTAACAGTGATTTATACATTGGCTGACAAAAAAAATATGATAACTATATCTCAATCGTCTAATATCTATGGAGATGAACAAAAGGCCGTTGAGGATACGAAAACTTGGTATGCAGCTAGTAATTTGTCTGTCCAAGAAATTAACGGGCATACGGCGGTCATTGAAAATGCACTTGAAAGAAAGATTGTTCATCTTATCACAGATAATAAATTCTATACCGTTGCCTCACCAGGGGGCGCGGCTGATTTGGATTATTTAATTTCCATTGCTGAACTAATCAAGATTAATTAACTCAGTTAGATATGTTACTGTTTAGGTCCTCTCCAAATGAGAGGACCATTTTCATTTTATTAGCTTGATATAATTTGAGAACAATAGATACATAGTCAAATAAATCAGCATATTGGATTACTCTACGCTATACAAGAAACAAAATGCAAAAGTGCAGGCTGATGAGCGTCAAAAGCTACAAACTAGCGTTCAAAATGTAAAAGTACATTTGAAATCGCCGTTTTCTCCCCAATTGCGCCTATTTTGGCCAATCAAAATGCACATTTGCATTTTGATGCGAGAATTCGCCGGAAAAGCGGCTTACAACATGCAGATTTACATTTTGATCGGTGCCGAAACGAAATAACATCTATAAAACGGCATTGTGGCCCAGGATCGACTTCGGCTCCAAATACTCTTCGATTCCATAGGTGCCGTGATCTCTGCCTATACCGGATTGCTTGAATCCGCCAAACGGCGCTTTTGGTTCATCGTGCAAGCCGTTAACCGAAACCCGTCCGGCCACAATTTGCTCCGCTACACGATTGCCACGTTCCGTACTTCCAGAGAAGACGAACGCCTGTAAGCCATACAGTGTATCGTTGGCGATTTCAATGGCCTCATCTTCGGTCTTATAAGTTATGATCGACAAGACGGGGCCAAATACTTCTTCCCGCGCAATGGTCATATCATTCGTCACATTTGCAAACACCGTCGGCTTCACATAGTAACCGTCTTCGAGCCCTTGAGGACTGCCTGCGCCGCCGACAACCACTTCAGCTCCATCTTCGATTGCCTGGTTAATATAATGCTGAACCCTTTCGAATTGCTTCTGATTGACCATCGGCCCAATCACCGCAGCTTCATTCCAGAGGTCGCCTACTTTTAACGCTTCGACGGTCTCAGCCATTAAACGCTTGACCTCCTCCAGACGCGATTCGGGAACGAGCACCCTTGTTCCAGCCAGACAAGCCTGACCGCTGTTGATGAATCCGGCGCCTACCGCAAGCGGAACGGCTTTCGTTAAGTCGGCGTCATCCAAAATGACAGTAGGCGATTTTCCCCCAAGCTCGAGCGTAACCCGCTTTAAGTTAGCCGCCGCACCTGCCGCAATTCGTTTTCCGATTAGCGTGGAGCCTGTAAACGTTATACCGGTAACGTCCGGATGGCGGGTTAACTCTTCGCCGACCACTTCTCCCTTGCCGTTAACGATATTAATAATGCCTGCGGGAATATCAGCCGCATGGACAGCTTCCATAAAAATTTCTGTTTGCGCCGCGCTGAATTCGCTTGGCTTCACAACTACAGTGCAGCCGGCCGCAAGTGCTGGCGCAATTTTATTCGCTATGTGCGTTGCATTCGCATTCCATGGCGTAATGGCTCCCACGACACCTACTGGCTCCATCCGGACTTTTGCTGTACCAGCCGTACGTATGAATGGATACGACTCCATCGTTTCCTTCATGTGCGAAAATGCATCAACCGCAATTTTGGTCAGCATGGTGGCTACTGACACCGGCGCTCCGTATTCCTGAACAGTTGCCTCCGTTAATCTGTCAGATCGATCCGATAACGCTTCATGCAGCCGCGAAAGAATTTCCCCGCGCTCCTTAACGCTCGTTTTGGAATATGTTTTAAATGCGGCTTTAGCCGCTTCAATTGCTTTTTGTGTATCCTCAACGTTCCCCAGCACAACTTTACCGGCTGCTTGCTTGTTGGCAGGATTAATGAGCTCTATCTGTTCCGTACCCAATGGCTTCACAAATTGTCCGTTTATATAAAACTTATCGTATACGTGCATGATCGGTCTCCTCCCGTTTACAGCAGATTATCCAGCTTGATCACCCCTATTCTACACGTTAAAGTTCACTTTAAGTCAAGAGCTTTTAAAAAAATTAACAAAACCTTGATCCATTAAGATTCAAATACGATGTCAAATACGCGGTTCAACAAAAAGATAAATTTTTTTTTCCCGTTATCTGCTGACGCGCACTAATGTAAGAAAATAAATCGAGATGTTTTAGCACTAAGACATTTACATAACATTTGCATCATTTTATCATTCCGTAAACAAACGCTATCTAGTATGTAGGGGAATTCAGGCAAACAAATAAAGGAGAATGCTTATTCATAACCGGGTCTCCATCTAACATCCAGAGAATTCCGAATTATCTGTCACCATCGTCCAATTATTGTTGAAAATAGACGAAAAGGAAGTTGATTATGGAGCAGTTAAAAATTTGGGCACACCGCGGAGCAAGCGCATATGCTCCTGAAAATACGATGGAAGCTTTCGAGCTTGCTGTGCAGCAGCATGCCGACGGGCTCGACATAACCATTCACCGCACAAAGGATGGGGAAATCGTCGTCATCCATGACGATACAATCGACAGAACCTCCAATGGCAAGGGAGAAGTTGCCGACTACACGCTCGCCGAGCTCAAAGCATTCAACTTCAATGCCGGCTTTGAAGATAAATATAGCCGCACCGAAATTCCAACACTTCATGAAGTGCTGGAGCTTGTAAAGGCGTGTGAACTCGAGCTGAATATCGAAGAAAACATCATCTTTTCCGATCATGATCGTACAACAATCAGTCTGGATGCCGCCAAGCTGGTGCAAGAATACGGGCTGACTGAACGAGTGAGCTTCTCCTCCTTCAACCATCATTCTATGGCGCAAATCAAGCAAGCTTTTCCGGTAATAAGAACGGGCTTGCTTTATTTGGAAGGCTTATATAACGGCGGGGAATATGCCAAAACAGCGGACGCTTCTGCCCTCCATCCCTTCTTCATCAGCGTGACGCCTGACATGGTGACAAAGGCTCATAACGCAGGAATACGTATCCATGCATGGACCGTCAATGAGGTCGCTGCCGTTAAATCGATGATCGAGGTTGGAGCAGATGTGATCATTACCGATTGCCCAGACATTTGCGCCGATCTTCGGGATATGGACATCCATACACGCAAAGATCTGGATGATCAGAAGTTTAGAGCCAATTACGACGAAGTAAAGTCCTATTCTTTTATGCAAAGCTTGTATACCAAAATGGCAAAAAACCAAAGTCAGGAAGGATAACGAGATGGAAAAACTTAAAATACTGGGTCATCGCGGAGCAAGCGGCTATGCTCCGGAGAATACGATGGAAGCTTTCAGACTCGCGATTCAGCAGCATGCAGACGGATTCGAAATTGACATTCATATTACGAAGGATGGAGAAATCGTCGTTATCCATGACGATACGATCGATAGAACCTCCAACGGCACCGGGAATGTGACAGATCTCACACTTGCCGAGCTGAAGCAGTTTAATTACAATGCCGGCTTTGAGCAAGAGTATGCGACAGCCGAAATCCCGACGCTCAGTCAGGTGCTGGAACTGGTGAAGACGCATAATTTATACCTGAACATCGAGATCAAGGACATTATGACCAACGTCGGCAAATATGATGGTCTGAACGTTGCAGCCGCCAAGCTGGTCCAAGAATATGAGCTGGTGGATCAGGTTATCTTCTCCTCCTTCAACCACAGCTCCATGGTCGAGCTGAAGCAAGCCTGTC
The DNA here is from genome assembly GCF_014641555.1 of Paenibacillus radicis (ex Gao et al. 2016). Classification (GTDB taxonomy): domain Bacteria; phylum Bacillota; class Bacilli; order Paenibacillales; family Paenibacillaceae; genus Pristimantibacillus; species Pristimantibacillus radicis. Next base: position 55,428 of record NZ_BMHY01000002.1, on the reverse strand, counting down.
CAGAAATTTCAACCGGGCTGCTGCATTTCTCCAAGCTGTATCAAGGCGAGGAATATGCGAAATCGGCCAATGCCGATGCGCTTCACCCCTTATTCTCTATCGTCGACAAAAGCACTGTCGAGCAGGCGCATCAACAAGGCATTCAGATCAATGCCTGGACTGTTAATCAGGCTGCCGTTATGGAAGAAATGATCGATGCAGGCGTTGATGCCATTATTACGGACTTTCCGGATGTAGCTTATCGTCTTCGAGAATCGAAGCAGGCATAACTGCCGGCTCAGATACAGTAAAAATCAGACTTAAGAGAATGACAGCTAGACGGAGGAAATGGATATGAGCAGCATCGTGCTGGAAAATGTAGAGAAAAAGTACGGAGATAAATCCATCATTGAAAATCTCAATCTGACAATCGAAAGCGGCAGCTTTACCGTCCTCGTTGGACCGTCCGGCTGCGGCAAATCGACCACGCTTCGCATGATTGCGGGGCTCGAGGAGAATACCGGCGGGACGATATTCATTGGCGGTCAAAACATGAATAAAGTGGAGCCCGGCAAGCGGAATTTAGCCATGGTGTTCCAAAATTATGCTTTGTATCCGACGATGACGGTCGAGCAAAACATCGAGTACGGTCTCAAAAACAACAAGGTCCCCAAAGAGGAGCGAAAGCGCCTGATTGAAGATATTGCTGAAACTGTCGGGATCACCAAGCATCTGCACAAGAAACCGGAGTTTCTGTCAGGCGGAGAACGGCAGCGGCTGGCTCTTGCCAGAGCGATGGTTAAGAAGCCTGCTATCTTTCTGATGGACGAGCCATTGTCCAATCTGGATGCCAAGCTGAGACAGCAAATGCGCACGGAGCTGATCGAGCTGCATAAGAAGCTCGGAGCGACCTTTGTTTATGTAACGCATGATCAGGTTGAAGCGATGAGCATGGGGACGAAAATTGTACTGATGGACGGCGGAAAGGTGATGCAGGAAGACACACCTCGCCGTATGTACCAGCAGCCAGATAATATCTTTTCCAGCAAATTTATCGGCACGCCTGCTATGAACATCTTGGAGCTCCAATACAGTCAGAACGCGCTGCAGCAGCTCGCCCCCAAGGGAGCGAAGTATGTTGGATTCAGGCCGGAAAAGATTAAATTCAACCTGGATGCGATTGAGCCCGCTGCAAGAAACAGCGTTATTGCATTTGAAGGCGTTCTGACTGCGCGCGAAATATTAGGCGCAGAAACGATCTATAAGGCTGACCTTGACCGCAGCCAGAACATTGCTATTAAATGCTTCGACAGCCTGGAGCGCGATTTGAGCAAAACGACAATGTATGTTGAACCAACCCATTTAGCCTTCTTCGATAACGATGAGAAGCGAATTTATGGTACAAACAGCACTTCGAAATCATCGGAATTGTCGAGTGAACGATCATGAGCGGCAGCGGAACATTAAGGCGATTTCTGCCTTATTTGATGGTCGCGCCAGCCGTCCTTATTCTCGTAACCTTCTATGTTTATCCGATTGGTTACAACGTCTATTTGAGCTTTTTCTCTTGGAATATGCGGGGGCCGATGAAGTTTATCGGATTAAAAAACTATACGGAGCTTTTCACTAGCCATGACTTTACGCAAACGCTGATGAACACCATTTGGTACACCGTAATGGAGGTCACTCTAGTTATCGTACTTGCGCTGCTGCTTGCGTTATTTTTGCAGAAAAACACCCTGGTCAACCGGTTTATTCAGACGATTAGTTTTACGCCGAATATTATATCGCTGGTGTCTGTCTCACTAATTTGGATGTGGCTGATGAATACCGACAAAGGGCTATTCAACTACATTCTCTCGCTCTTCGGGGGAGATGCTGTAGGCTGGTTGACCGATAAGCGCATCGCCTTGTTCTCCATCGTTCTTGTGTCCGTATGGAAATCCGTCGGGTTTAATGTGTTAATTATTCTCTCGGCGCTTGGTTCGATTCCGCCCTATCTCTATGAGGCGGCAGCGCTGGACCGCGCGTCCAAACGCTCTGTTTTTTTTCAAATTACGCTGAAAATGATTTCGCCTACCCTGTTCTTTCTCACGCTGATGAATATCATTAGCTCCTTCCAAGCTTTTGAAACGATCAGCGTCATGACGAACGGAGGTCCATCCAATGCGACCAATACGCTAATCTTCAGCATTTATAAGCAGAGCTCTGAGTACTATCGCGTCGGGTACGCGTCGGCTATCGCCGTTGTGCTCATGGCCATTGTAGGGCTAATCACTTTGGTCTACTTCAGAGTACTCAATAAGCGTGTTCATTACCGTTAAAAAGGGGGGTCAACTGAAATGAAGGACTGGGTCAGAACCCCTAAATTCATTATCCGGCTATTGCTTTCTTTGCTGCTCATCATCGTTTTCCTGGCTCCATTCTATTGGATGTTCCTCAGCGCCTTCAAAACATTGGATGAGGTCATTGCTGTTCCGCCAAAATTTTGGGTGGACAAGCTGCAGTGGGTGAACTTCCAGCAAGCTTTTACAAGAATCAACTTCATGCACTATACCAAAAACTCAATCATCATTACGGCAGGCACGATAATTGGCCAGATTCTCGTTGTCGTACCTGCAGCGTATGCTTTTGCCAGATATCAATTCAGGGGCAAGGGCGTCTTGTTCGGCTTGGTACTTTTTACAATGATGATTCCAGGACAGCTCATTTTTCTTCCGATTTTCGTCATGTTCGCCAAGACCGGACTTCTCAACACCTATATTTCCTTGATCGTCCCATTTATCGCAAGCGGTATGGCGATCTTCATGCTTAGACAGACATTTATGCAAATTCCGGATTCGATTCTGGAGGCTGCACGACTGGACAACGCCGGCGAGTTTAAAATTATCCGCACCATCATGCTGCCGATGGCTATTCCTACGCTGTCTACACTAGCGCTCCTTACTTTTATCGGGACTTGGAACAGTTACTTCTTCCCGCTGGCATGGACGACAACCGATGCTGTCCGTACCTTGCCGCTTGGCGTGAAAAAACTGCAGGATGCCGAGGGGTTAAACCCTCACATTGTAATGGCCGGCAACATGATGCTGATTCTTCCAGTCTTAATCATTTTCTCCTTTGCTAGAAAGCACATTATTAAAGCTTTTACGTATTCGGGCGTCAAATAAGAACGCAACTAACGGGAGGAACACCATGACAACCCCAATGAAATCGATCAAAAAAAGACTTATTCCTTTCACAACAGCTATACTGGCAACCACGATTCTATTAGCCGGCTGCGGACAATCCGGAGCTGCTCAGAATGAGACTGCGGTTGCGTATACAAAGGGAGACAAAGTCGTTGAAGTCCAGTTCTGGACTTCTGCCATGGAGAAAGTCAATCAGGAGCTAGTCGATGAATTTAATAAAACAAAAGGCGCCGAATTGAACATTCATGTTAATGCGGAGTATCAGGGCGATTATTGGGAAACGCAGAAAAAGATCAATGCTGCAGCGATTGCCAATACACTTCCTAATGTTTTCATCGATGAAGTTGCAATGACGAAAGGCTTTGCCGATAACGATACAATTGTCGATCTGGAGCCTTACATGAAAGCGAGTGATTTCGATAGAGAAGATTTTAAAATTGGAGATTTAGGCAACCTCTACGTCGGTGAAGATATGTATGCCTTCCCTCATATGCGAAGCTTGCCTGTTATGTATATCAATAAAACATTGGCGAAAAAAGTGGGCATGGACGAGAAAGGACCGCAAACTTTTGCCGAGCTGGAAAGCTATTTGAAAGCCTCCTATGACGCGACTGGAAAAACGCCTATGTATCTGTTTAACAACGACTTCTGGGTGATGGAGGCGCTGCTGTACTCCTACTCCAACACTACGATTTTGAACGAAGACGAAACAGCTGCCAATATCAACAGCAAGGGCGCTGTCGACCTCATTACCTATTTGAATGATCTGATTAGCAAAGGGTATATCAAAGTGCTGAGCGCCACACAGCAAAATGATTTCATTGGCGCTGTTTCCAGCCCGGACACTCTCCTTACCTTCTCCAGCATTGGGGGCTATAAAATATTTCTGGGCCTTGCAGCCAAAACCAAAACAGAGCTCGGTGTCGCTATGATTCCTGCCGGTGAAGGCGGAACACGAGGCGTCTCTGTTGGCGGATCTAATGTGTACCTGGCTAACACTGGCACTGATATTGAAAAAGCCGCTGCGTTCGAATTTATGAAATGGATCACGGATACGGATCAGGCTGCCTATGCTTCAGTCAACACCGGCTATTTGCCGACAAGACTCTCTTCACTCGACACTGACATTATGAAAAACACGATAGCACAGCTTCCGGGCTACCAAGTCGCGATCGATGAGCTGAAGTTCAGTAAAATGAGACCTAAAAACGGCGTTTACCACGAAGTCGAAAACCTTCTGGTTACTCGCATTAGCGACATCTGGACGGATAAGCTGAACATCCAGGAAAGTCTGGATGCGCTGAAGAAAGACGTTGATGCGATTTTGACGCGATAAGCTGGGGAGCAAAAAAGAGGGAGAAGCGTCAGGGCGCTTCTCCCTCTTCTTTTGGAATAACATGGTTAGTGACATGGTTAAAGATTGGAATTTCCGTTGTTGAAAATGGAAGCGATATGCGCTCTGTCATAATCTAAAATCCAGTGATTATAACGAATGTATAGCTCTTTGAGGGGAGCGGCAGCATTGGAGACGATATCCAAACCTCTGCTGTCATACAAATAAAAGATGGTATCTCGTGTTTGATTGACGATAAAAATTCTATAATCCGAAAAGAGGAACGTTATGGGCTTAATATCTGATGCCTTGCAGCTCAATACGAATCGGTAGGATTCCCATCCCTCCGCCTCTTCTTCATCCGTTAGTGTTACGCTGCTGCAGCTTAGATTTTTTAATGTGTTTTTGTGTTTGACGCCTTTTCTAAAGACATTTATTTTGTAAGGTTTTCTTGTCGTTTGAACGTCCAGGAATAACACAATAAATAATTCATCACTAGGCTGATGTGAACTTTTAAATAGAGTGGTAGAACGATAATGAACTTGCTCTCTGTACTTCTCATCTGAAACGGAAGGATCCGGATTCCCGATTTCATAACGAATGCCGACATCTGCATTATAAAACAATGGAGATTCCAGCTTCAGCCCCAGAAACTTTTCATTCAAATACAAATCTAATGCTGCTGTCACTTCTACTCTCCTTGCGATACGTAATCTAGGACTTCTTAATGGATGTAATCATGTATGTCCCAACATCTCCATTAGATGAAACTGCAGTGCCATCAGGACTTACATACAGTGGAGAAAATGACCCGCCTATATCCCTTGTTAATACGATAAATCGCTCATTTCCATTTGAATCTAGTGAGTAAAGACGTCCCCCGTTATCAAGAAAATATACATTTCCTTGACTATCACTCCTTAAAGAACCAGTAGCTACCGAAGCATACCCGTTGAAACGCATTTTATAATGCCAAAGAATCTGACCCTTTTCATTAAACTTCACAACGCCATTACCAGAGGACAGTCCAATTGAATCCTCTTTCTCCGCTGCGTAGAACCCGCCTTTTGTATCATTCGGAATCCGATCACCGTCAAACTCTTTGTAATCAATAACTGGGCTGTTTACTGAGTTGCCTGTCTTGGTACTATAGTAACGAAGAGAAGTATGTTTAATTGATAGAAAGTACTGATCCCCTCCAACCAGCTCTAGGCGACCTGAACCTAGGTTTCTTTTCCAGACAAGACGATGATCCGGATCCCTCTTCTCCACCCAGTCCTCTACATCTTTCGTATATAAGTTCCCAGTCCCATCGACGAATATAGATACAATTGACGTATGCATTTGATCTAATTCATTGATTTTCGTAGGCATTTTCACTTCCCATTTCATCTTCCCGTCCTGTATACACACAATCGCATCATTTGTTATTGTATAAAATGCACCTTTTGGCCCCACATGCCAAATTGGCAAAAACATCTGTTGCGCTTCTGGGAAAATATATTTCCATTTCATGTGTCCATTTAAATCGAATGCATATAGTACGTTCGGTTCTGTCCGATTAATCATATTTAAAGGTGTCACGTGCACAAACAAGATATCTTCTTCGCCATAAATCAACGATTGATACCCTTCTTCCTGAATATTAACTTTCCATTTCAGTTTACCCGATGTATCGAAAGCTTTCAGAACGTTCTCGTTAACATTCTTGAATACATTAAAGTTGCCCAGACTATAAGTCAGTTTTGTCTTAGGTGAATAATAAAGGTCTTTCGGCTGAGTCACTAGCGAAAGGCTATTAAACTTAAAGGATAGGCTTCCTCGAAACTGTCCATGATTTTGCCCGTTAATTTTTAACGTGGTAAACTGGCTGGTTGGAATTTGCTTCAATGTGCCCTGAGCATAAACTTGATTGGAAGCTAGCAGTAGTAACACGATACTTAATAATAAGAAGCTGCGTATTGCGAGTTTAGACACGAGTACACCTCATCGTTGTTATGTAATAAAATCCTGTAATTTTCGTCTTCAACATGGTTATAGCCTTATTTCGACAAATATCATCCGTTCCCTACTTTTTCCTATTATTTTTCTCTAAAAACTTTATCCAGCAAGGAATATGAAATGATGAAGTAGAATTATATGGCTTGAACATCGTTTTTATTTCACAAAAAGGCAGGAACTATAAATGAGCGAATTTACTTCGGGAAACTTAATTCTTACTACATATAAACATATAGTCCAAAAGCATAATACTATCCATGTAGAAGAACTGAATAATAAGTGGAGTGTATTTATTACCGAATCAACCGGTGCCAGTGAAGCCGTTCCGGAAGATATTATGGACATTACGCAAGAAGCACCTGTTTTGTACTTTTACAATTTTGAAGATCACGGCTGGGGATTCAGTATTGTGCAACGAGGAGATGTGATTGCAACGTTCGATTTTTCCTACGAGCAGGAAGAAATTGAATTGATGGAATACGTCCAAGAGAAATTTCCAGATCAAGATCATATTGAGCTTCTTTACCTAAGTCCCGATTCGGATAGTTTCAAAGAGGACATGGTGCAGGAATTGGAGCAGTTGCGAAGCAAGGAAGACCGGGTCAAAGCGTTAATCAACAGGCTTGATGTAACCGCCTTTTCTCTATTCGAACTTAGAGCCGACCAGCTTGAGCAACTGAGGCAACTGTTGGAATTAGAAAACCTATCAAATCCTCAGAATCAATATCAGCTTGTAGAAGAATTTAAAGGTATCCTTGATATAGAAGAAATGAGCTGGATTGGTGCAGATCGGCTGGAGTAAATTTCGATTGTCTCACCACAAATACCCTATAAAAAAGATCGTTCCGAAAATGCATTTTCAGAACGATCTTTTTGTACATGCTTCATTAATTGTAATATGGTTGGCTTGTGTGGGCTTACATACTTATACTTACCGTGTATTAGGACTCTAAATCCGGAATCACACGGCAATCTGCCAGCACTTCCGGTTTATATCGCATACTGTCCGCATCTGTAATCTCGCGAATGACTCTGCATGGAACACCTGCAGCAAAGGAGTTTGCCGGGATATCTTGAGTCACCACACTGCCTGCTCCTATAACGCATCCGTCTCCAATGGTAACACCGCCGCATATCGTTACATTGGCTGAGAGCCACACATCATTTCCGATCGTCACAGGCTTTGCGTAACATAGCGACTTAACTTCACCATTCTGGTCAAGCATTTGCCTGCGCTCAGAGGCGATAAACGGATGAACAGGTGTAACAATCGTTACGTTAGGTCCACAAGCGACATTATTCCCAATCGTAACCTTTGCATCGTCCTGTACGGTAAGATTGTAGTTGCCAAAGAAATGATTTCCGATTTCTGTATGAACCCCGTAATGAAAGAAAATGGGCCCCTGGATGAAGCCGCGTTCCCCCATTTTGCCAAGCAGCTGTTCAAGTATCTCTTCGCGTTCCTCTGTCTGATCCTCAAAAGTACGGCTATATTGACTGCTAAGGTTATGTGCACGGAGCTTTATAGCCTTTAATTCAGGATTACCAGGGCTAAATAAAATCCCCTTAAAAATGCGTTCTTCTTCCGTCATATGTTCATCTCCCTATCATTGGATACAATCAGCTTAGGAAAAGGATTCAAAATTTGTCTTCGGGTCGTTCGCCTTCCTTGTTTGTGCCCCAAGTGGCTTGGCTGCTTGCGATAGTAATCCAGCAACAGCAACTGTAATTAACACTACAATTAGAGCACGGAGTAATCCAACGGATTCGCCGATTAGCCCTAATAGAGGGGGACCCACAAGGAAAGCGATATAGCCCACCGTCGATACAGCTCCGACTCTTGCGGCAACGCCGCGAGGATCGTCACCTGCTGCAGACAGTCCCACAGGAAAACCGCATGCCGCGCCAAATCCCCAGAACACAATCCCAACAATCGCGATGACGTGATTATGTCCAAATATAACGAGAAGCAGTCCTGTAATGGCGGAAATCGCGGATGCTCGCAGGATGACAACTCTGCCGAACCGGTCTAACAACTTGCCCCCGACTATACGGCAAAGGGTCATCGCGGTCACAAAGACGACAAAAGCGAATGAACCCATAGCAGGCGTAACGTTATAGCCATCCACCATGAGAAGCGGCAGCCAGTCATTTGCCGAACCTTCCGTAAAAGCCATTCCAAGTACAATGATGCCTATCAAAAGCGTTCGCCGTTCTTTCCATATAGCCAAACGTTCTCTGGTGCTCATTGACGGCACTTTTGAATGAGCAGATTCCTTCGCCGTGCCTGCTGGTACGAGTCGATATACAAATAAGGTGGTGAGCAGAACAATCGCTACCGCAAGCGTCAGATGAATAGGGACCGACATCCCTATCTTAACAGCACCTGTTCCCCCTAAAGAACCCAGCAGTGTTCCCAAACTGAATGCGGCATGAAAGCCAGTTAATAACGACTTTTTGGCCGCCTTCTCAACTGCCGTTCCCTCTACATTCATTGCGACATCGCATATTCCGTGTCCGAATCCGAAAACAGCCAATCCGGCAAACAACATAATGCTGTTTGCAAGCACCGTACTCGCTATCCCTACAACCAGAAGCCCAACCGCATTTATGAACAGACCCGTTATCATGACAAAACGTCCGCCCTTATGTGCAATTAGATGACTAGCACTCGTCAGGCCGACGATAGCACCAATAGACATCCCCAAAATGATCCAGCCCATCTGTGATGTGGTCGCTTCCAAAGCGTCCCGGATGGCTGGTGTACGTGATACCCAAGAGGAGATCGTAAACCCTGGCAAAGCAAAGATGAAATAGATAGCGAGACGCCACAGCCAAATTTGGCGGTTCGTTAATGCGTGATTCATGTTACTAGCCCTCCTCTCCTTACTAAATGCGTTGGGACACATTCCGAGTTGCCTTTTAAATGAAATTAGAAAGTGGGCATGCGTTTAACTTAATTTTCAGTTTCTGAAACAATTAACAGCTCAACATTGTTCTGTTGAAGAATGTCTACAAACGCTTGTTCAGGTTGTTTATCCGTTATGAGCAAGTCAATGGCTTCAAGCCCACAGACCCGATAGAACATTTGTGCTCCGAATTTCGTATGGTCAGCTAACACGACAACTTGACCTGCTCGTTTGATCATCTCACGTTTGACAAAGCCGTCTTCTTCATTGAGGTAAAAGAGTCCATCAGGCGTAATACTGCAAGCTCCGAGAAACAATTTGTCTGCTTGATAATCCCTTAATTTCTCAATCGTTGCCTGCCCAAATAAGAATCGATGCTGAGGATGCAGTTCTCCGCCAAGCAAATACGTTCGAACAGCAGGCTTTTTGGAGAGTACGTCCGCGTTATCGATTGAATTCGTAACCGCAACTACATTTGTAGCAGTGAGATGTTCGGCCGCAAATTGGACCGTCGTTGAAGCATCCATCATAATGAAATCGCCATTGTTAACAAGAGAGGCCGCAAAGACCCCAATCCTGTGCTTCTCTTCGGATTCACGTACCAGACGTTCTCTGTATTCATGAACTTTATTCGCTTGTTTAGGGAGAATGGCTCCTCCATGCGTTCTAATGATTAGACCTGTCTCTTCCATTCTTAAAAGGTCACGACGGGCCGTGTCTCGGGATACTTCGAAAAAATGACAAATATCTTGAATGCTTATACGCCCATGTTGCTTTAAATAATCAACTATATTGTTGAGACGTTCTTCCTGATACAATCTCCCCACCTGCCTCTTGCAGATATTTAAGTGTTCATAAGTCATTATAAGCATTTATCATGCAATTTCAACTTGTTTTTTTAAGGCATCATCTGCTACAATGATCACAACTTCTTACTGTTCCGTATGTATGGTGATGAAAGGCGGAGGTAAACATTGGATCTAGCGAAAGAAAAGAATGCTTCCAACTGGCTAGAACACGGCTTTGTTGTCTATCCGAATGCCGTGACTCACTTTTACGTTCTCCGTTATCTACAATGGTTAATAAGAGGCGGAACGAATGCCGAATATTCAACGCATCATCAATCGTTATGGGATATTCGAATGTATGAGTCTGTCTATGATGCCTTCAGCGAAGTTCTCGGCAATCAGGCATTAATGGTTAGTCTCAATCCGAAGGAGACTCCTAACATTCAAGGTATGGTTTGTCTGCAAACAGAGACAATGATTCATAAAAGCAATCAGAAAATTAATATGTGCGATCTCATTATTTTCGATGTGGAAAGATGTCATCTTGACCTTGATTCAGACTTGGATTCATTTTGGTTCCCCTTGACCATGATCCCCGCTAACATATTCGATGAAGTGACCCTACAAGAAAGATTGCAGTATTGGCATGCAAAACCGTTCCGGACACATCTCTCCCCATTAGGAAGCAAATTGTTAGGGATCGAATCTTGGGAGACTGGCTTGCCAGGCGTACAGGTTTAAGCAACTAGGACTTCTAATAAATAGATACACTAACGCAAATAGCCCCTTACCTAATGAAGGTTGGGGGCTGTTGTCATTTCTCGGCTAGGAAACAGCGAAATACCCGCGAAAATTGTTCGGGGGTATTTTCTGATTATCGTGAAATTAATGTTCTCCGTTAGTCTAATCATTGATCCTTCCGCTATAAGTGCAATGACTTCAATTCTTGAAGAACTTCCTTTACATCACAGTCGGGATTTAACAACTTGATCATCTCTGCCGTAATGGGGGCATCATCATAAATTTTTGCAACAATATCTAATGATAGCGATAATTCAAAATAACCTTTTGCGAATTCCGCAAAATCCTCAGGTGTATGGAATATACAACCGATTAGAAAATCGGTACCATCGCTTGCTCCTTCTGGAACTTCAACTTTTCCTTTGTGCCAGTTCGTATCACTAGTTTCACGCCAAATGCAAAACGTCACATCATCTTGTTCAATTGCATCGTCATTAAGTAAAGACAGCAATTCCTTTGGAGCATCATCATAAATCCCTTGCCATACTTTATGTTCATCTTGGGCATATGGGCTTAATTCAGATTCATGATCGAAGCCTTTTATTATACAGCCTGCCGAGGAAAATAAAATAAGGAGATGATCACCCGCTCCATTATCTATTTTTGCCATGCCAACTCCCTCATCCCACTCTGGAACAAAGCTGTGGTAACGAAGCCATTCATCCTGACAAAGAATAATATTTAGAGCTGCTTGAATTCTCATTAGCCTTTTTAAAATGATCGGTTCCGGTAAACGTTCTAATACGTTAGCTTCCATAAATGAATCCTCACCCTTTCGTCTTTCTTACAAGTTTCGTAGAATATCGCAAATAAAGACCAAAACTAAGCCTGCAATATTAGTATTCCACAATTATTCTATTCAACACCATAGTTCTACCCATGCCGAAATCGTGTTGTTTCACTATCATATTCCCATTATTAAATGTAACGATATACTTTGTATCACATGCGTTTACATAATAACTTGCATCTCCAGAAGCATTAGGAGGGAATATCGTTGTTTCTTTACACTCGTTAAATTCATTAAATATCTTATCTACCTTTTTATTAGAAGAGGTTATTTCAATTTGATTCATTATTACTTTCGTTCCTAATATTAAAGAAACTAAAAGTAAAGCAAAGTTAAAATAGATTTTTATTCTTTTGTTCAAAACTTTCTCCCCTTCTAATGTTGGAATTACCGCATTATTTTAAGCATAACATACATCTTAATTCATTCTAGATATAAATAAAGTCCCAATGATTTATTCTCATCAGGACTTTAGGCCATACCTGTCTACCATATGAATTCCGCTGTTTTTAAAATCCACAAATGCAAAGGATAAAAGACGGAGAATAGATACTTAGCAAATCTGTTACTTAAACCTCTTTCTCCATTATATAACAGGATGAATGGAATGACGGTTATGAATAAGAAGTCTGAGTTAACCATGAGCATCAGTATGGTCTCAGATACAGTTTCGTAAGGCACAAAGGATAGCAAGAATAATCCAACGGATAATAATCCATAATTAACGCAAAGGACAGTCCCTATTGAAGTTCATGACATTAAGCTGTCATTTTTGAAAGGTAGAAAAGGATCCCCATAAAAAAAAGAGTCCGAGAAAGCATTTCAAATACTTTCCAGACTCTATCTTCGATGGCGGGATTATGGCAGACTTATCTTTTATTTCTTGAATTTCGCTTTTATAAGCACGATTACCCCACCAATAAAAATCCCAACAATTGCCCATGTTGCAATAAATAATATTGAATCCATATTGTACGCTCCTTAGTTGTTACTTCGTTACTACTCCTGCCTGTCTTCACCCTTACGACGTGTCACTTAAAGTATACAAGAAAAAAGGCGCGGAGCGGTGCCTTTTCATTTGAATAGATTTTTACAATGTCATTCATCATCGGACCAGCTCTCCAAAAAATAATTCTTTTAGCTCTAACTGTTTTTTGTTTGTCGCCATAGCAAAAAACTATATCTCTATATAGTTTTTAAGTATTTATTGATAGCACCTTCCAGACCCTATAATGAAAACAACATATCACACAAGGAGCTGTTACAATTGAAAACATCCATTATCGGTTATCCGCGAGTTGGCTCGCTTAGAGAACTTAAATTTGCATCCGAAAAATACTTCAAAGGCGTACTTCCCGTAGAGGAACTGCAGCAAACGGCGGCTCAGCTTAGAGCGGCACACTGGAAGCTTCAGCAGGAGAACGGCGTCGATTTCATTCCGTCCAACGTGTTTTCCTTTTATGACGGACTACTCGACACAGCTGTCTTGCTTGGAATCGTTCCGCAAAGATATCAGGCGCTCGGCCTAAGCCCGCTGGAGACGTATTTCGCAATGGCGAGAGGCTATCAAGGCGACAAAGGCGACGTTAAAGCGCTGGCGATGAAAAAATGGTTCAACACGAACTATCACTATATGGTTCCTGAAATCGACGATTCGACAAGCATCCGTCTGGAAGGCTCGAAGCTGTTCGATGAATTTACGGAAGCAAAACAACTGGGCATCACAACCAAGCCCGTACTAATTGGCGCATTCACCCTGCTCAAGCTCGCAAGATTCACCGGCTCGAAGACAGCGAAAGATTTCGTGCCTGCCATTGTCGAAGCTTATACGGCAGTTCTGAACCAATTGAACACGCTTGGCGCAGAATGGCTTCAAGTGGATGAGCCTGCGCTCGTAACCGATTTGACTGCTGAAGATATCTCGCTGTTCACTGAGCTTTATAACGGCATCCTCTCCGCTAAAGGCAGCGTAAAAGTTGTCGCACAAACGTATTTCGGAGACATTCGTGACTGCTATCCATTGCTTCAAACATTGCCGTTCGACGGAATCGGTATCGACTTCGTAGAGGGCAAGCAGTCTTTGGACCTGGTGCGCAAGCATGGCTTCGCAAACGACAAAGTGCTGTTCGCTGGTGTAGTTAACGGCAAGAACATTTGGAAAAACCAATATAAAAAGACGATTGCTCTCATTCAAGAGATCAGCAAGCATGCAAGCCAAGTCGTGCTCGGCACATCCTGCTCTCTGCTTCATGTTCCATATACGATAAAAAACGAAACGAAGCTGACAGCGGCGAATAAGCAATATTTTGCATTCGCAGAAGAAAAGCTGAGCGAGCTTGCAGAACTCAAGTCGATTCTGGAGCAAGCAAGTCCGGAAGCCTCCGCTTTTTATACGGAGAATGAGAAGCTGTTCACCGTATCGCGTCTCACGAACGATAATTCGGTACAAAAGAGAGTGGCGGGCTTGACGGACGCCGACTTCACGAGATTACCTGCGTTCGCTGAGCGGGAAGCCATTCAGAAAGCGAAATTCAATTTGCCGGCGCTGCCTACGACGACGATCGGTTCGTTCCCGCAAACGGCTGAAGTCCGTGCAAACCGTGCAGCCTTCAAGAAAGGCAGCATCACTGAGGAACAATACAAGCAATTCAACTTTGACCAAATCGCAGAGTGCATCGCACAACAGGAAGAAATCGGACTTGACGTTATCGTCCACGGTGAATACGAGCGTAATGACATGGTCGAATACTTTGGTGAATGCTTGGATGGCTTTATTTTCACAGAGAAAGCCTGGGTACAATCTTACGGAACACGCTGCGTAAAACCTCCAGTCGTATGGGGCGACATTAGCCGCAGCAAGCCAATGACTGTAGAATACTCGGCGTTCGCGAAAAGCCGTACTAACAAGCTGGTCAAAGGCATGCTGACGGGTCCGGTAACGATCCTCAACTGGTCGTTCCCTCGCGAAGATATTAGCCTGAAGGAAAGTGCTCTTCAAATCGGTCTTGCGATTCGTGACGAAGTACTCGATCTCGAAGCCAACGGTATCGAAATTATCCAGATCGACGAAGCGGCATTAAGAGAAAAGCTTCCATTGCGTCATTCCGACTGGCAGAGCGAGTACTTGAGCTGGGCGATTCCTGCCTTCAGACTGGTTCACAGCGGTGTTACAGCCGAAACGCAAATTCATACCCATATGTGCTACAGCCAGTTCAGCGACATCATTCGCGATATCGATGCGATGGACGCCGATGTTATTACGTTCGAAGCGTCGCGCTCGGATCTAGCTATCATCGATGCGATTAACGAATGCGGCTTCCGTACTGAAGTCGGACCAGGCGTATACGACATTCACTCGCCTCGTATTCCAAGCGTCGAAGAGCTTAAACAAGGACTTGATCGCATGCTGGACAAAATCGAGGTCTCCAAGCTGTGGGTTAACCCGGACTGCGGACTGAAAACTCGTGGTGTTACAGAAACGTGGGCAAGCTTGAAGAATCTCGTTCAAGCAGCTAAAGAAGTACGGGCAACACTGTAATAACGTACAAGAGGATGAGCTCAAACGAGCTCATCCTCTTGTTTTATGATCGGATAACCGAAATCCGTAATGACCGTTTTGAGCTTCAGAACATAGGCTGCGGCCAGCTGACTCAAGCTCGCCTTCTGATTCACGATGTAACCTACCTGTATGCTCTCGTCCGTACGAAGCCTTACGGATTTGATTTGCTCTCCGTTAAGATCCTTATTCAGTACGCCCGAGCTAATCGTGTATCCATTGAGCCCGATCAGCAGGTTGAATAGCGTGGCGCGGTCACTGACTAGTATTTTCTTCTTATTCGTTCTGGTGCTTAGAATTTCCTCCGAAAAGTAGAAGGAATTGTAGTCGCCTTGTTCGAAGGCCAGGAAAGGGTAGTCGACCAAATCTTCGATATCCAGCAGGGACTTAGAGGCAAGCGGATGCTCCTCACTGATGAATACATGCGCTTCTGCTTGGAACAGCGGGTGAAACCACAGCTCGTTGTCCTTTAATATTTTCTGAATCACCTTTCGATTGAATTCACTCATATAGATGATTCCAAGCTCACTTTTCATATTCCGTACGTCTTCGATAATCTCGTAGGTACGCGTTTCGCGCAGCGTGCACTCGTACTCGTCCACATTAAGCTCCTTCAGCAATCCGACGAATGCCTGCACAGAGAAGGCGTAATGCTGTGTGGAGATCGAGAACAGCTTCTTCGAAGGCTTACGATTCATGTACCGCTGCTCGAGAAGTTCGGCTTGCTCCACCACTTGCCTAGCATAGGATAGAAACTCCGCCCCGTCGCTCGACAGCACGATCCCCTTTGACGATCGAAGAAAAATTTCGATACCGGCTTCCGCCTCAAGTTCTTTGACCGCGTTGGACAAGCTCGGCTGCGAAATAAACAGTCTTTTTGCCGCTTCGCTAATGGAGCCGCAGCTTACGATGGTCAGAATATACTTCAATTGCTGCAAGGTCATTGGAATACCTCCTTACTTTAGAATTATGACGGTTCTTCTAACACCTTCCTATCTCCCGTAGCAGCAGTGTTGTCAGAACAGGCAGATCTCCTGGCTCTGGAATCATCACATGGCAGCAGTTCTTCCCTTTTAAGTCAGAACGACAAGCACGCTTTCGATCAGACATCTGTTCTCAATTATGTAATTTAGACAATATTAATTATACCTTTGTCTTACAACGTAAACTGCTTATTGTGGTCAAACGGGTTATTGTCGCGCTGAGACCTGCTCACCAGAAAGTCGACAACTGTGTAGCACGAATAAACTTTCCATCCCGTTAGCTCAGTGCTGCTAACTCTCCATTTACACAAAATTTCAATAGTTCATATCTATAGATACTTTTATTGCTACTTCAGCCATTTCCTTTAGTTTATCATTAGATAAGTCCTTTATTTCAAAATTTCTAGCTACCTCTTCAAAGTAAGACCAATCATCATTTTCTTTAATCAATTGAATTTCTTTTATCAATTCTGAAAATGTGTCAGAGCCTTCAATATCTATGTACAACCTTGCTAAATTCTCGAAACCAGTTTTATCTAGTGTTTGACTCGTACTAGAAAAACTAAAAATGTAGTGTTCAAAGTAATTCTCTGGATACTTATTATCTTCCATTACAACACTCCTCGGCTTCTTTCAAAAGATTGTACTCATTATAACATTTGTTTTTTATGTTATCTTGCCCCTTACAAAAAGAATAGGAGGACTAACTTGCTCCAAGACCTAAGAGAGCTTTTGCTTTTTGTCTTTATTTCTATGATCATGGTTATTTCCTTTTCAAATGGTTTCTCCTCTCGATAACAAGAGTATTTAAGTCTTTAGCAAAACATAATAATACCATATATCAGAAAATCCCTACCCGTATGTTGAACAACATTTCATTTAGGAGGTTAATTGTTTGAGGGTTTTAGACTCTCCTTAGAAGGCTTAATTTAAATCTTAAGAACATCTACAGCCTATAACTGTTAAGACCCTTTAAAATCCATTTAGACATGTACTCCATCGGTCATTAACTTTTAAATACAACACCCTGAAATAAAAAGGGCTGTCCCAAAAGCAGTTCCAAAAAAATTAGCCCCCACTTTTTATAACATTCACGTAAAAAGAACCTTCAGATCCACTTTCTTCGTGGTTTGAAGGTTCTTTTGCACATATTATGGGATTCTCTCACTCGGGCTTCCCCTTTTTGGACAGCCCCAATAGATAAGTTACAGACTTCTATTATCAGTTACTTACTTTATTATCCACTACTCCACCGTAACACTCTTCGCCAAATTCCTCGGCTTATCAACGTCATGCCCAAGCGCGAGCGAGGCGTAGTAGCTCAGGAGCTGCAGCGGCACGACCGACAGGGCCGGCGTCAGCAGAGGCAGCGTCCGTGGAATCGCGAACAGCTCATCTACGGATTTGCCCACTTCCTTCTGAGCGCCTTCGTTCACGATACCCAGTACGTGAGCGCCGCGCGCTTTAACCTCTTTAATGTTGCTCAGCGTTTTCTCATACAACTCTTCCTGCGTCACGAGTGCGATGACTGGGATGCCATCCTCGATCAGCGCCAGCGTGCCGTGCTTCAGCTCGCCTGCCGCGTAAGCCTCGGAGTGAATGTACGAGATTTCTTTGAGCTTCAGCGAGCCTTCTTGTGCGACTGCATAGTCGACACCGCGGCCGATGAAGAACAGGTTTTTATGCGAGGAGATCGACTCCGCTACTTGCTTCAGTACAGCCGATTGCTCCAGAATGCTTTCTACTTGCTCTGGCAAATCATGCATTGCCGTAATGATCGCTTCGATCTCGCTCTCAGGCTTCGTACCCAGTGTTCCTGCCAAGTGCAGACCGAACAGGTAGAATGCGATCAACTGCGACGTGTATGCTTTTGTCGAAGCTACGGCGATTTCAGGACCCGCCCAAGTTACGATCACGTCATCCGCTTCGCGGGCAACGGAACTGCCAACTACGTTCGTAATCGCGAGTACACGAGCGCCATTGCGTTTCGCTTCACGCAGCGCAGCAAGTGTATCAGCTGTTTCGCCTGATTGGCTCACAACGATAACGAGCGTTTCCGGGGTGATGATTGGCGAACGGTAACGATATTCGGATGCAACATCCGTCTCCACTGGAATGCGAGCCAGTGATTCGATAACCGTCTTGCCGACCATACCGGCATGAGATGCGGTACCGCAAGCGACGATATGCACTTTGTTAATCGACTTGATGTAATCCGCTGTCATCGACAGCTCTTTCAAGTTAACGGATTTGCCGTCGTCCGCGATGCGGCCCAGCATGGTGTCGCGATACGCTTTAGGCTGCTCGTAAATTTCCTTCAGCATAAAATGATCAAATCCGGCTTTCTCCGCTGTGACGAGGTCCCAATCGACATGATATATTTCCTTGGAAATAAATTCGCCTTCGGTCGTCATCAATTCGACAGCATCACGTGTCAATACAGCCATTTCACCGTCGTTTAGAATATAGACGTTGCGAGTATGCTCCAGAATGGCTGGAATGTCAGAGCCAATGAAGTTCTCGCCTTCCCCGATCCCGATAACGAGCGGGCTTGCAAAACGAACCGCAACCAGCTTCTCTGGTTCAAATTCAGATAGAACGCCCAGCGCGTAAGCGCCGCGCATCCGTTTTACCGCACGTTGTACGGCTTCAACGATGTTGCCGTCATACTCATCCGCAACCAGGTGGGAGATAACTTCCGTATCCGTCTCCGATACGAAGTTATGCCCTTTCGCAATCAGCTCATCCTTCAAGTCCAGGTAGTTCTCGACAATACCGTTGTGCACGACCGAGAATTTCGCTGAATTGTCGGTATGCGGGTGCGAGTTCACGTCAGACGGTTTGCCGTGTGTCGCCCAGCGTGTGTGACCGATGCCAACAGAACCAGCAAGCGGCACCGTGCGGAGTTTATCCTCCAGATTCGCCAAACGGCCTTTCGATTTCGAAATTTCCAGGCCGTTGCTCGTAAATACAGCAATGCCTGCAGAATCGTAACCACGATACTCCAGCTTCTTAAGTCCTTCGATCAAAATATCCTGAGAGTCGCGTTTACCAATATATCCAACAATACCACACATAATTATATAGACCTCCGTTATCGGTATGATTACCCGTACGGATGCCAGCTTATGCGCAGCACAAGCGCTATTCGGTTGTCATTATTATGCAAGTCTGCATCTGCAATGCGCAACCCTTCTGCCCATGCCCGCTTCGCAAGCGGCATCGTAGACATACGGGAGCTAATGTTGTCTTCCTCAAATAAAAAACTATGGAGCAGCCTGCCGCAAGTTTGTGGAATCGGTCGCCCAATTCTTTTGCTTGTCGGCTTTCGATTGGTCTGCAATAACCGGAAGGTCCCCGCCGAAATTTCGAACACCTTCACCTCGTCAGCTTCCCGTATGGACGTCCCTCTCTTGATTCATCAACCGAATTCTCAAGAATCGAACCGTCTCATCACGCAAGCTCTGGCGCTTATCTTACAAGTTGTAACCTCTGTCCTCGCTTTCCTGCTGGAATGATATGTTCTATCATATTCATTTTCGACTCATTTCGCAACCTATACTTTAGGCTTAGTTTGGCGCCCACTAACGAACATGTCCATAAAAACAGGGCTGCAGTCCGTTTTACGTAGTCTTAAAGCACTTCCCGCCATCGTGAAAAAAGCCGCCTTGCACCCGGCAAGGCGGCGGCATCCTACACTTCATTAACGGTATTGCCCGTTAATACTTAACCGAGCTGCTGCTTCACGACGTCAACGATACGCGCAACATAGCCTTCGATCTGGTCCTTATCCGGACCCTCCGCCATAACGCGGATCAGTGACTCCGTACCAGATGGACGAACGAGTACGCGGCCATTGTCGCCAAGCTCCGTTTCCACCGATTCTACAGCCGCTGCGATCGCCTCATTGCCTGCGTACAAGCTCTTATCAGCCACACGAACGTTAATGAGCACCTGCGGATACTTGCTCATCAGCGTCTTCAGCTCGCTCAGCTTGCGGCCCGACGCAACAAGCGTGTCCACGAGCTGCAAGGCAGTCAGAATGCCGTCGCCTGTCGTATTGTGATCAAGGAAAATAACGTGGCCGGACTGCTCGCCGCCCAGGTTGAATCCGCCGCGGCGCATTTCTTCCATGACGTAACGGTCACCTACGGCCGTTTGTGCTGTTTTCAAGCCAATTCGCTCCGTTGCTTTAAAGAAACCGATATTGGCCATAACGGTCGTCACAACGGTCTCACCGTTGAGCTTGCCTGCCCGCTTCAGCGCATCGCCGCAAATCGCCAGAATGTAATCACCGTCCACTTCCTCGCCTTGATCGTCGATCGCGATTAGACGGTCCGCATCGCCGTCGAAGGACAAGCCCAAATCAGCGCCATACGCCAGCACTTGCTCGCGAACATATTCCGGATGCGTCGAACCGACGCCCTCATTGATATTGCGTCCGTCGGGCTCCGCACCGACTGTAATAATCGTTGCACCAAGCTCTGCGAACACTTTCGGCGCCAGCTCATATGCGGAGCCGTTTGCGCAGTCGAGTACGATTTTCAGACCGGCAAAATCGCCCTTGATCGTCGTCTTCAGGTAGTTCAAATAACGGTATTTCGCATCCTCATCCGTGAATACAGAGCCAATATCGCCGCCCACAGGACGCGGCAGTTCATCAGTCTCAGCATCGATAAGCTGCTCAATCGCAAGCTCGGTTTCATCCGACAGCTTGAAGCCGTCGCCGCCGAAAAACTTAATGCCGTTATCCTGTACCGGATTATGCGAAGCAGAGATCATAACGCCTGCATCCGCCTTCAATTCACGTGTAATGTAAGCCACTGCTGGTGTCGACACGACGCCCAGTCTTACGACACTGGCACCAATGGACAGCAAGCCTGCGATAAGTGCAGATTCCAGCATCGGACCTGAAATCCGCGTATCCAGCCCGATTACAACCGTAGGCTTATCCGCCTGTCCAGTAAGTACATAGCCTCCAGAGCGGCCAATTTTATAAGCTAATTCAGGTGTAAGCTCGGCGTTTGCCACGCCGCGCACACCGTCGGTTCCAAAATATTTCCCCATAATTGTAATTCTCCTTCTGTTTGAATGTAAGCAAGTATATTGTCATCTATCGTAATGGATGAACATGCCGCGCGTCAAAGCAAGCCTTCGAAGGCGTGTCAATTACACGCCTTTATTGGCAGAATTATTGTTGCTTCCGTCGCTATTGCCTGGCCCTTCGTGGCCTTCATCCTCCGGCGTATTCGTATTCCCTCCGCCGCCCGAATTCCCTGAATTCGCAGTCTCTTCAGGCGGCGGCGTACCTTGTCCGTCCGGCGTTTCCGTCGGCGGACCGGTCGGATGGCCCGGCTCTCCCGTCGGGTCCGTTCCCGTACTTACCGATTTATCCTTAACTTCTATCGTCACCGTAAGTGTCCCGCCGGCAAGCTGCACGAAACGCGGCAAGACAACCTTCAGCTCAACCGTATGCGTACCCGGCGCTAATCCGCTAAGATCTGCACTCAGCCGGATATCGTCCGTCTTCAGCGCGTCGAGCACGTTAGTCGCTCCAAGCACATCGAATGCGAATGCGCCCTCCGACTCAGCCGTAACGGTTGCTTCGAGTCCGTCAGCTAATCCTTCCAGCTGGATATTGCGACTCAAGGTTCTTGTCTCGGAATCAACTACCGTTACTTCAACGTTGATCTCGTTCGGCTCTACCATCTTCACGCCATCGATCGCAGTGACTTTCGCCTTGTAGGTTCCAGTACCCTTGATTTTCGACAGATCTAACGTTACCCCTTTATAAAACTGCAGCGAATCAAGCAGCTTCTGGTCACCGTAGACAGCTACCTTATCCATCTCTAGCTTGACGGCCGAGATACTAAGTCCGTCCGGCAACGTACCGGTATAGCTAAGCTGCAGCGGCAGCATCTTGAACGGCGGCGTCACCGGCACCGTTACCGCAACCGTCGATGGATTAATAACGGCATGCTCCATCGGATGGCCTTCCGTATCGTAGACGACGATCTTCGACTTCTTCTCCTCGACCGTCTTCTCCGCACCTTCTACGCTGATGCTCGTGCTGACAGCCCCAACAATGGCCATCTCTTCTTTCGGAAGCGTGACCTTGACCTGACCGCCGCCCGTCGTCACAAAGTTAGGTGTACCCGTTATATAACCATTCGCAGGCGTACCTTCGATTTTGACCCCAAGATCAAATGCCTTCGTCTGAATCTCGACAAGCTCAACCGTCACCGTTGTTGGCGACATCTCGACAAGCTCGATGCCTTTCGGCAATTTATAGGTCAGCGGAAGCACATGCTCGCCTTCCTTGATGCCGCTTAAATCGACATTAAGTACAATATTCTCATCTTTCAAGCCCAGCAAGTTGGCCCGGCGTCCTTCCACGACGACGCGGACGACCGTCGGTTCCAGCTTCACCAGCGCGTAATGCTCCTCATCCAGTCCAACGGGGATGACAGACTGCGCCTCATAGGCCTTCGTATCCAGACTGGACGTGACCGTTGCAGGCGTCTTCTCCGGGTCGAAATGGACGACTGCCCACAGCAGCAGCGCAATAATGACCGACAGCACCTTCAGCGCCGTCGGATGGCTCAGCCACTTATCCATCGCTGCGACCCCCTTTCCGCTTCAAGAAGGAGAAGGCCGATTGCTCCTTGCCCGCTTCCTTCTGCTTCGGCGTCAGTTCCTCGTACAGCTTGGAGATCAGCGATTCTTCCTTGATATCGCGCACGATCATACCATTTAATGCAAGGGAAACCTGTCCCGTTTCCTCGGACACAATAACCGCAACCGCATCGCTGACCTCGCTCACTCCGATAGCTGCCCGGTGACGCGTGCCAAGCTCCTTGCTGATAAACGGGTTTTCCGACAGCGGCAAATAACAGCCGGCCGCCATGATCTGATTGCCCCGTATAATAACCGCTCCGTCATGAAGCGGTGTATTTGGTGTGAAAATATTAATTAACAACTCCGACGTAATGCGGGATTCCATCTGGATGCCGGATTCAATCAGCTCATTGACGCCCGTCATCCGCTCGAATACGATCAGCGCGCCAACCTTACGGTTCGCCATCGTCTGCACGGCCCGCATGACGCCTTCAATCTGATCGCTGACGACATCTTTCTCCAACGATGACGTTCGGGCAAACAGCTTGCCCCGTCCCAGTTGCTCCAGCACGCGCCGCAGCTCCGGCTGAAAAATAATAAGCACAGAGACGACGCCGAACGTAAACATCTGATTCATCAGCCATTTCAGCGTATACAGATTCAGCCAGGTGCTGATCGCCCAGGTTGCGACAAGGACGAATATCCCCTTCAGCAGTTGAACGGCTCTCGTTCCCCGTACGAGCAAAATCATTTTATAGATAATATAGCTGACAATACCTACATCGATAACGTCTTTAACCCAATCATTCCAATTCAAATCGGTAAAGTAGCTCAATATAAAACCCCCAAACAACCGACAGCCACTATTTTTAATTATATAGGCTATATCAGTCTCGCCCTATATGCTGTCTTCTAAAATCAAATGCGAAACTTAACAACCTTATTATTTTCTAGAATTGGGTTTGGAAATCCTTTTTTTTGAAAGAAAAAAAATAACTGCCCCCTTCAAGGGAGGCAGTTGACATTAAGAAGCCAATCCGCTGAACGATTGCGTCACTTTAAACCAGAACCAATCCAGCGCTTGGTCGATCGTTCGCTGTTGACCGGTAATGTAGCCTGTCGAAGCGAGGTTAAGCGAGCCGTCGATGACGGTCACATTGCCTTCCACTTCGCCTCTTACATCGGCCTCTCCATTCTCAACGATCAAATTGCCTTTCACATGTACACCTTCAGGTATCGTCACTTTCTTGCCTTCGATAACGACCTGCTGAAGAACTTCACCTTCGCCCGATATGACGAGCTTGGAATCCTGCTGCCACATCGAGATGAAGCTGCCAAGCATCACCACTACGAATAGGGCCGCGACCGCTAGACCCGGATATTTATACAGGTAGCGCAACGCTCCGCGTCGATTTTGCCGCGTAATCTTCTCCTTCGGCAGTTGTGACATTATTCGTTCAGTCAGCTTCGCTGAAGCTGCCTGATCATAGGCAGGAATTGCCGGCGCATGCTCCAACGCGTTATATAATAACGCCTCGGTTCTCTCCAGCTGTTCAAAGCGGGCCATACACGAAGGACATGAGCGTAAATGAGCCTGTAGTTGCTGCGCTTCCTCGCGCGGCAGATCGCCGTCCAAATAATCATGCATTCCAATTATGGCGACGTTGCATTCCATATCAGCCAGTCCTTTCTTTCGTTTGCTCGCGCATAAGCTCTTCTCATTAGTAGGATACGTTGCGCCGAACAGGATGTTTCACTTTTTTAAAATATTAGAAATTACAGCTTATGCTCCAGTTTCTTCCGCAGAAAATCCCTGCCGCGGTGAACCCGCGTTTTGATCGTCGTTACCGGCATATCCAGCACATCGCTAATTTCCTGCAGCGACAATTCCTGAATATAGCGCAGCATCATGACTGTCTTGTATTTCGGCGCCAGCGAATCGATCGCTTCGTGAATAATACGCTGCGTCTCGGAGAGCAGCATCTCCGACTCCGGTGTCCGGTTGTCGCTTGGAATCATCGAGTAGCCGTCCAGCCCCTCGTGATCATTGGATTCGGCATCCAGCGAGTAAGTCGGCTTGCGTTTCCGCAGTCGGTCGATACACAGGTTTGTAGCAATCCGGTAGATCCAGGTCGAGAATTTCAATGATTCATCATAACGTTCCAAATTTTTGTGGACGCGCAAAAACGTTTCCTGTACGACGTCCTCCGCCTCCTGGCGGTTATTCAGCATGCGATAAGCCATATGGAACAATTTATCTTGATACAGCTCCACAAGCTCAGCAAACGCCCGTTGATCGCCTTTTAACGCTAATCGGGCGAGACGAGCTTCCAGTAGATTCACTATTACTCCTCCAAACCTTCCGTTTGAACGGATTGTTGCCGCGGCTCCAACATAGGGGCGACAATACCGCCAAGGAATTCCCGCTCCATTGACGACTATATAGACTTCCGGAGCTGCGCTTGTCCGACCAAGCTCTATCGCGCTTCCAGCCCTGCGGCTCCGTTCAGCAGCAGACCGTCCGGCTGCCGCTTCCACAAACCTATAAAATCACAAAATCAAGATTCGACATTTATTTCAGCTTGTAATACGCTAGCAAAATCGTAATCCACATGCACTGAAAAAGCAATACTATTGCGATGAAAAGCCCGGAATTAATTATATAGTTTTTGCCCGGCTATGGCAAAGGATTCGCTGCGAATATCCCCTGTATTCACCACAATGAGAAAAGACCGGCTCCGAGGCGAATTCCCCCGGTACCGGCCTCTCTTGCCGAATGATATTCAACCATTAATAATGATGCCTAATTATAATGTATTGCTCCCCATAATGGTTTTGAGCACATCCTTAATTGTGCTAGTCGGGATCGCGAAGCCGATACCCTGAGCCTCCGAATTGACGGCTGTGTTAATGCCAATCACTTCGCCCCTGGCGTTCAGCAGCGGTCCGCCGGAATTGCCGGGATTAATGGATGCGTCCGTCTGCAGCAAATGCTCGTACACATGATTGCCGGTTTCGTCCGCTATCGTAATCGGACGTTCCTTAGCGCTCAATACGCCCACCGTCATCGTATGGTCAAAGCCATACGGGTTGCCGATCGCAATGACCCAGTCGCCAATAGCACTTTCGTCGGAGTTGCCGATTGGCAATGTCGTCAGATCGCCTCCGCCTTCAATTTTCAGCACCGCCAAATCATGGTCTTTGTCCGCTCCAACAACGGTTGCAATAAACGGCTCGTCATGTCCTTCCACTGTCACCTTTACTTGGGCGGCGTCCGATACGACGTGCTCATTCGTAAGAATATAGCCCGCCTTGTCGAAAATAAAGCCTGTCCCCGATCCGGTCAGTTGAAGATCAGAGGTATTCGTCCCTTGACCTTGTCCTTGCTGACCTTGCTGACCTTGCTGACCTTGCTGTCCCTGATTCTCTTGCTGGTTCAATCCCTGCCCCTCGTCTTGTCCGAAGATGCCGCCGCCGAACGGCCATCCCGCTCCGCCTCTGCCGGAAGGCTGCTTCGGCGCTGCATAATTCTCAATCTTCACGACGGCCGGGGATGCTTTCGCGTAAATGCTGGAGATGGTCTGATCCACCGAAGTAGACGCCGTTTTCACCCCTGCACCTGCATTGCCCTTATCAGCTACGTGCGTGACAGATGCCGTTTCGGTACCGCCGGTAAACAAGTTGTTGCGGTCTGCTGTATACATGAACCCGCCAATGACGACGGCTCCTACTAGAAAAGCAGCCAGCATTGCTGTCGGCGAACCCTTCCGTTTGCGTCTGCCACCATGCTTAGGTTCATGGTTCCCGTCGCCTGGCTCCTCCGGCAAATAACCGCTGGCCTGAAGCAGCTCAAGCTGCCTCTCGTAATTCGACTTCATGTCCATCGCCGACTGGTGGGGACCGTATGTGTAGGTGGTTGACTCTTTACCCTGAGCGTCAGATTGCGTTGTTTCCTTATCGTCGTATGAATTCATGGATGATGCCCTCCTTCGATTCATTCGGCTAATTTGCCGCTTCGTCGTTGTCGTTTGCTTTGATGTCTTCATCATGAAGGACGCACCTTAAAGCAAACTTAAGAGGACTATAAAAATAAATAAAACCTTGGACAAGCGGCTATTGCGCTGTATACACTCTCGCTTGCTCAACCAGCTTCTGCGGCTCATCGACCGTTAAATAAATGATGCGGGTCTGCTTGGGCAGAAACAACAATCCTTCGATCCGCTTCTCCCGGTGCAATTCAAGCTTCACATTAGGCGTGCCTAATACCGGTCCGGCAGAACGCTTGCGCTCCGCATCATCCAGCTCATAACCCGCCTTGGCCCATTCGATGGACGAGATGTCGCTCCACTGCAAATCGCCTTGCAGACGCAGACCATAACGAAGCCGCAGCCCGTTACTGTCCATACGAATCGGTTGAAGAACAGCCGCGCGTGTATCGGCCCACAGCAGCATAAGCAGCCAGATTTCCGAGATCGTCACAATCCATGCGGCCAGAGGTGACCACATCGCCAGCAGCAAATGGACGACGACGGATTCCATCACAATGATTTTGGTCGCGAACGCGGCCATCATCACTTGATTCGTCTCTTTATGATAAGTGAAGGAATAACCTTCCCCCTCCGTTTGCAGGAGCATCCGCTTGCGCGCACCCCAGGAGAAGAACAAATAGTAGATCATACTCGCATCATGAGTTATAACCGAAGTTAGCTTTCCGGTCCCCAGCACCTCTTGCACCGCAAGCCGGATCGCCTCTCCTGTATTAGACTCCGCCCGCCTAATGAGTCTAAACTTCTTCACGACACGAACAATTAACCTCGCTTCATAAAATATAATCGCAGCCTCCGCCGTCACGATCAGCAGCTCGATCGGCCAGATCGTATGCCATACTGTTCCTTTCAGCGACGAAGGCAGTATGAACCACGCTGCCAATGCCCCAAGCACGGGAAGCGGCAGCAGCGCCTTGAGCTTGCGCCCGGATCTCCGGATAACAAGCAGCCAGTATAGAAGCGGTACAACCAGAATAAAGTCAAAAAGAATCGCGTAAGCAAGGAGCGGTTCATCTTTCAAGGTATGCACAACAGCGCTATCTACGCTTAAAATAAGCAGCGCAGCTCCGATGAACCAATACGTGGAACGAGACAGCTTTAAGGGTGAGACCATAGCAAGACCTCCCTGGACCGAATATTTCATTATTTGCTACCATTATATAGCGATAATGAATTGTAAAACCGTTCCTTTTATGGATTTTTGACGACAGATTATGCTGTGCGCAGGCACAAAAAAACCGAGCCAAGGCATTCGCCTCGCTCGGTTTCCTGTTATATAAGCCTATTAGCCTGTATTTCTCAGGCCGGCTGCAATTCCGTTGATCGTGAGCAGCACTTCGCGGAGCAGCTCAGGTGCATCCTCATCCTGTTCGCGAATCGCGCGAAGCTCGGACAGCAGCTGCACTTGCATGTAGCTGAGCGGATCGACGTACGGGTTGCGCAGTCGGATCGACTCTTGAATAACCGGTACGTTGTCCAGAATCTCTTCTTGACCCGTAATTTGCAGAATCAGATCGGAAGTGAGCTTATACTCTTCTTCGATTTGCGTGAAGATCCGGTCGCGAATCTCTTGATCGGAGATCATATCTGCATATTCTTTTGCGATCAACAGATCGGCTTTGGCAAGCGCCATTTGCAAATTGTCGATCAAAGAACGGAAGAACGGGAATTGCTCATACATCGTCTTGAGCGTATCCATTTTCTTCTCATCATCGCCTGCATAGGTTTGCAGCGCTGTACCTGCCGCATACCAAGCTGGCAGCAAGTAACGGCTTTGCGTCCATGCAAATACCCAAGGGATTGCACGGAGATCCTCAAAGCGGTCGCTGTTTTTCCGTTTCGACGGACGGGAGCCGATGTTAAGCTCGCCCACTTCCGGAAGCGGCGTCGATTCTTTGAAGAAAGTCATAAAGCCTGGGTCGCGGAAAATCAAATCCTGATATTTCGTAAGCGCCGTCTCCGAGATGGAGCGCGCGATATCATTCCATTCCGCTACAATATCCTGCTCTTGCTGCTGCGGATATTTCGCCAGACGTGCAGCCGTGATAAGCGCCCATGTCGCTTGCTCCAAGCTGCGGTAAGCGATGCCTTGCATCGAATAACGCGAGGAAAGCACTTCGCCTTGCTCGGTAATTTTGATGCCGCCGCCAACCGTATGTGGAGGCTGTGCCAGAATGCTGCGGTTAAGCGGCATGCCGCCGCGACCGAGCGCTCCGCCGCGTCCATGGAAGAACTTCAGCTTCACGCCATGCTCGCCCGCTGCCGCAGTAATCTCGTTCAGTGCAACGCGAAGCTCCCAGTTCGCCGTTACTACTCCGCCGTCTTTGTTAGAGTCAGAGTAGCCCAGCATAATTTCATGCAGGTTGCCGCGTGCTTCTACCGCTTGGCGATAAATCGGCAGCTCAAACAGCTGCTTCATGATGCCAGGAGCGGCATGAAGATCGTCGATCGTCTCGAACAACGGAACCGATTGCAGCGTGCAGCGAACCGTGCCGTCCACATCTTTGACGAACAAGCCGACTTCCTTCGCGAATACCATAACCTCCAGCATATCGCTTGCGCCCTGTGTCATACTGATCAGGTAGCTGGAGATGCAGTCGACGCCAAATTCCTGCTGTGCACGATAAACCGTGTGGTACACATCCAGACATTCACGTGTCGATTCCGTATAATCCAGATGGCTGGATGTCAACGGACGCGGATCATTGAGCAGCTTATGAAGCAGCTCGATTTTCTCATCTTCGGACAGTTGGGCGTAATTCGACACAATGTTCATTTTGGTCAAAATTTCGCTCATCGCATTCTCATGCTCTTGGCTGTGCTGACGGATGTCCAACTGCAGCAGATGGAAGCCGAACAACTCTACCTGACGCACCAGCTTGCCGATGTGTGTATCGGCTACATGGTCTGCAAAGTGATGACGCAGGCTGCGGTCAATAACGCCCAGATCCGCAAGCAGCTCGCTCGCGTCGTTGTAACGCATTGGTGAGCCTTTGAGCGCCTCGTCGCGGGCGTTAGCCAGCTTCTCCAGCATGAAGCCCAGCTTGATGCGGTAAGGCTCTTTCGCATTGCGCCACAGCTCGACACATTTCACATCGACGAATTGACGATCTTGCTTGATCGATTCAATCAGCTCTTCTGATACTTCGACGATATTCGTGCTGAAGCTGAGCTGGTCGACCAGCTCATTAATCTTTTCCTCATATTTCTTCAAGGCCAATTGGCGGTTTAGCGTCAGTGTTTCCCATGTAATCTTAGCGGTTACGGACGGATTACCGTCGCGGTCTCCGCCGATCCAGGAGCCAAAACGCAAATAACTGGGCACATGCCAGTTTTCACCAGGATAGTATTTGTCCAGACAACGCTCCAACTCTTCATAGACGGCAGGCAGCGCTTCGAAGAGCGTCTCGTCGAAGTAGTACAAGCCATTGCGGACTTCGTCAATAACGGTCGGCTTGCGGTCACGAAGCTCATCAGTTTGCCACAAAATGAGTACTTCATTCAGCAGCTTGTCCCGAAGCTTCTCGCGCTCGCGGTAAGTCAACGTCGGGTTGTCAAGCTCCATCACGTCTTCGGCTATCCGTTTGTGGATATCAAGGACGGCCCGGCGCGTCGCTTCCGTCGGGTGAGCGGTCATAACCAGCTCAAGTGAAATGCCGCTCAAAATTTGCTGAACGTCTTCAATCGCGATTCCGCGCTCTTTCAAGTCTTGTACAGCGCTTTCGATAGAGCCGCGCTGCACGCCTTCGCCAGCCGAACGCTCGTAATCGCGCTTGCGGCGGATACGGTGGTTCTGTTCGGCAATATTCACCAGTTGGAAATAAATAGCGAATGCGCGAATGACTTGATGACGAATTTCCGGATTAAGGGAAGCGATCTTCGATTTAAATTCCCCAAACAGCTCAGGAACGAACTCGGCACGAAGCGATTTGCTCGTCTCACGAATTTGTTCGACGATATCGAGCAGTTCTCGTCCACCTTGATGCACGAGCACTTCTCCGAGTATATTGCCTAGGAAACGGACATCCCTGCGCAGCAGGTTATTCGCCTGCGGCCGGTTGGCCGATAACGTTGATGTAGCTTGGTCCGACATACTTTTCCTCCTGTGGGCGTCGTCTTAGACGCGATTTCAACTCATTTCATCATACTACAAAATGTTGCAGGGTTGAAGCCCTGTCGACAAGCAAAAATACACCTCCGAGTCACACGGAAGTCCATCTCCAGCATGATGATGCCATTTTTAGCTCCATTTAGGATACGGATAACGATCCGAAATCAAGGCCAAGCACGAGGATAGACAACTTGAAAACAGAGCCAGAACAACCGCTTTAACGGAATATATCTGACCTGACACTTATGACCTCTCGACTGATCACCAAGCTCGATGAAAGGATTTATATGCTTGCCCTTTTTGTTGTTACTGGGATTAAATGGAATGACACTCCGCTGCAAAATAATGCCCTACAGACTAGTTATCTCGCTTGCATGTAAACATTTAACCATAAAGCCGCCCCTTGAATCACCAGTGTAATCAGTTGGGTGCTGGGCACGCTGTTGCTCCGGCGCCTTATAAGGGTCGTGTCAGGATGAGTTAAGACCCTGACAGGGCCTTATTGCGTCAACGCCGCCTGCTATCACGATGCATAAGACCCTCGCAGGGTCTTAACGACTCACATGAGGCAAAAAAAGCCGAGAAAATGAGCCGATTTCATTGAATAAGACCCTAACAGGGTCTTAACTGCGAAGAATGAGTGATCTTCTCAAGGCTTAAGACCCTCGCAGGGCCTTAACGACCCCAACTGCCCTTTAAATTGAACAAAGCCATAAAGAAAGCGTACAACACGCTGGCTTTATGGCTTCTTTTTTTCATTTTCCCATTATTATTGTGCTGCCCAAGGAGCATATGGTTGCCGAATGTGAAGACAATAGGTGGGTACTCAATTCACTTATCTGGAGGCTGAATACATGTACCAGAACTTAAACTTGTCGAGTCAGATCAATCAATGCGAGCAAATCGCACAACAAATGATCCAACAAACTCAACAAGCATCTCAAATGTATCAGCAATTGCTGCAGCAAGAGCAGCAAAACGCGAGAACACTTGAGGAAATCGCTCAAAAAGAGCAGCGCGCCGCTCAAATCATACAAACTGCGCTGCATGGTCATCAGCAAGCTGTACAACAATTGCAGCAAGTGACCCAAATTTGCCGTCAATTGGAGCAGTCCGCTGCTGCTCAACAACAACAGTATTCCATGAACAGCTTCCAGCCGCAGCATCAGCAACAACAACACAGCCATTACGAAAATCATAACCTAAGAGGCTTCCAATAAGACTATACAAGCCTAAGGCGTATTTTTCCGACTAAAATCATCCAAAAATCAGGAGGGATTATCCAATGAAAAAGACAGTTGGATTTATGTTAGCTACATGCCTGACACTGACCATATCGGCTTCGGCTTATGCCAATCAAAGCTCGATGAACAGCAATAGCACTTCTTCGTCGCCGATAACACCATACTCCAATTACCAGAACAACTCCGGAACCTATGGTGCCTATAACAACGGCACCTATAACGGTACCGGAAGAGGCTTTTCGACCGGAAACGGTCTAGGCACTTACTCGGAATACGGCACTGGTACTGGTACAGGCATGGGTACCAACAATTACAGAGGCTACTCCTACAATAACCATAACGCCGGTTCTTATGATACAACTGTTAACGGCAATCGTTACAGAGCTACTGCTGCCACAACCACAGCTACTAATAGAGGCTCAGGCTGGGGCTGGCTTGGCCTGCTGGGGCTGTTCGGCTTAGCAGGGATGCGCAGCCGCAACCGGGAAAGAACGTAACTGAAATAAGCAACAGCCGCTCCTAGGAGCGGCTGTTTTCCAACGAGCGCAAGCTGATCTTATTGTGCAAAACACCTGGTAATACAGTCAGCAGTTGTTCCAATGTGATGGCATCATCGTAGTTCCATTTGGCATGCATTCGATAAACAAGATTTTTTTGTACAGGCAATAGCTCCTGCCAAAACGGACTTTTTACTAGCAACTCCGCTGCATCCAAGGAGACCTGATCCTCACCAATCAATAAAAAAAGTCGATCCCCGGTGTAATTCTGCAGCATCTCAACAGAAATACCCTGAAAATCAATCCCTTGTTCAATTAATTCTCTAACCTTCTCAGAGGGCTTAAATCCAAGCGGATGATACAAAGTGGAGGCTAGTCCATTGGTGCCCATCACGTACAGCTCTCCGCCAACGATGACAATAACAGCTGCCGTTTCATTAACCCCAATATCCAGCCGTAATTGGCTCCACATCGCCTTCAGCTTCGTCTTATAGCTCTTAATCCACTTCTCGGCATAGGGACTCTTCCCTACAACAGCAGCCATTAATCGCAGCTGTTCGAAACTCGAATCTGCTCTATTAATGACCAAAGTAGGGGCAATACGGGATATCGGAACCTCTGTCAAACTCACAGTGCTGCAGCAGAAGATGAAGTCAGGCTCAAGCGCTTTTATTTTTGCATAATCCTCACTTGGACCAATATCATGAATATGCTGAAGCTTGTCCCGATACACGACCTGTTTGCCGATTACAGTCATATCAGCGCCTACAGGCCTCACCCCGAGCGCCATTAGATGACCTAATGGAAAACCAACAACGACAATTTTGGAATACTGCGGCTGGAGCGGGAGCTCAATCTTCAAGCCCTGATTATCCGTAATATTCAGCTTGCTTGGATGAGTACGTGCATATTGTTTAGGGGAAATACCCATAGACTGCCGGAATCTGCGGTTGAAATAATACTCATCCCTAAAACCGACATGATGTGCAATGTCTCGAAGCGGCCCATTGGATAGAAGCAGGAGCTCCTTGGCACGCTTCATCCGCAGCTCTGTTAAGTAATCCAAAGGCTTATTACCTGTAAGCTGTTGAAACAAAGAACTGTATTCTGCGCGCCGCACGCCTGCCTGCCTGGCCAGCAGCTCTACCGTAATATTTTCACCATAATGCTCTTTCATAAAAGCAACCGAGCGCTCTACAGCCCGCATGGCATCCTTAACGCTTTGCGAAGCCTCATCATGATGTTCAAGTAATAGCAATAGAAGTTCCTGCAAGCGTATCTGCTGTTTAAATAACGCCAGCTTACCCGTATTAGGTCGTTTATTAATAAGCTGCTCCAGCAGATCTACCACTTTAATGAACGGAGCTGGGGCGAGCGGCTGCTCGTATGTTAAGCACCCCTTCATGTCTAATACAAGTGTGCTACCGCTGTATATATTAAAAGTAATCCAATAGCCAGAGAGGAGGAAGTCACTGTCACTCAGTTGCTTCACTTTCAATTGGCTTTGAGGCCTTACGATTACAGCTGTGCCAGATCTAACCTGCACCGCCCTTCCATTAACGAGCAGAATGCCGTTGCCTTTCGCAAATACAACTATGGCGTGATGTCCTTCCAGCACGCTAGCATCTATTGAATGTCTATGACTGTCCCATTTACCCTCTTTATCGATAGCAAATCTAACATCAAGAAGTGATGGCGTTTCCTGCTCGTTCTGTTCCAATACGGGTCCTCCCGCCAATGACGTATTTGAGAACGATTATCATTTGTATAATAATTGTATAAAATAAAAAGAAGCTTAGCAACATGGAGTTGCAAGCTTCTTACTTTCACAGCAATAGGACGCCAACGAACCGGTCTGGTTTAATTCAAAATTTTCGGCAGCTCATCCAGCAATCTGTCCTTCGTAACCGGATCATCAAAATTCCATTTCGTTTCAATATAATAAACTCGTTTGTTAGCTACCGCTTCAATGGATTTGAACACTTTATCCTGGGTGAAAGATTCGGAAGCCGCCCTTGCCGCCTCGTCATCATCCGTGAGTATAAACAGATAATCTCCGGAGTATTCGGGCAAAACCTCGTTCGATATATCCGTGAATCTTTCATTGGTATCAATCAATTCCTTCTGAATTTTTGGCGTAGGTGCATATCCAAGCGTATCGTACAAAATATTGGCGAAGCCGCTATCTCCCATGACATAAAATTGCTTACCCAGCCGAATGAAAACAGCAGCTGTTTCGCCTTCTTTTACATCCAGCTGTTTTTTAACTTCCTCTGCTTTCCCTTTAAAGTCATTGATCCATTGCTCGGCTTCTTGTTTCTTGCCCAGCAGATCTCCGATTGCAAGCAATCGCTCAAAGGTAGTCAGCCTGTCATAGGTAACGGTAGGTGCAATCTTATTAAGCACATCGTAATCTTTAGGTTCATAGAGGGTACTGCCGCTATCCATAAAAATGAGGTCTGGCTCAAGTGCAAGTATCTTCTCTGGATTTGTCGCTGCTTCGCCAACGTCCTCGATACCCGTCAGCAAGTCTGGAAATACTACTTGTGAAGCAATTACCTCTAGATCAGCACCGACCGGTTTAATTCCGAGTGCCAGTACATCTCCCAGATCACTTCCTGTATATACAACCTTTTGAGGATGAGTTGGAATCTCAACCGTATGCCCCTTTGAATCCACAACAGATCTAGTGGCTGCTTCTGTTTGGCTTGCGCTTGGCTCTATCGTGGCCGAACTCCCCGTATTTACTCCTCCATTGGCCTTCGTGCCACAAGCCGCTAGCATAGCGGCCGTCAACGCTGTTGCTGCTATAGTGACGACAATTTTTCGTACCGTATGCATCTGATTTTAGTTCCCCCAATAAATGATTTATTATAAGATAATGATAATCATTATCTATTGTGAATCATAATAAAGATTACTCCTTGAAACAATGGAGAAACGTTACGATTTTTTTGGGATAAACGTAAACCGGAGTCTGTTTCTAAAGGCTATAGAAAGAAAAAAGATATCCCCCGTCGGAACGGTTGGATACCTTTCTACTAACCAATTACTTCATTTTTGTCGTAAGAATAGCGAATACGCCATACTTCTGCGGGTTATCCTTCGTAGCGCGGAACCAGACTTCGCCGCTTCCCGCCATTACACCCTCTTCTGTTGCCATCAAGGCATTGACCCTTTGATCCTTCAGTACTTTCTCAACATCGGCTGTAATGATTGTATCGTACTCCTCAAGAAATTGAGCTTTGTCCTCAATTGTACGTGTTTCTTTGCCGTCATGAACCATTAACGGATAAAGAATGAGATCAGCCAGCTTTTCCTTGTGATGAATCATAACCGAAACACGAACGTCCCGAAACATTTTACCAAACGCGATAGGATCGCTTACTCCGGCTGCCTCAAACGGATTGCCGACTACTTGTTCATCACCCGTATTCACTTTATCAATATCCGTGAAAGTAGGTATTCCGCCTCCATTGCTGCTGTTGCTGCTGCCTTTCGCGCAACCGGCACTCAGTGCGAGACATACAACCAGCGCGCAAGCTAACGCTGTACGCTTCCATGTTAATTTCATTTTTAAGTATCCTTTCCAACTACCATGCTGTATGGGATTTTCCCGCCGCTTATGCGCTTTGAGCTTGTACGCACAGGCTAACGGACATCTTTATATTCTAGCAAGCGCCGCCCAGATTGACAACTGAGTAGCGGTATTTGCCAATACTGGCCGGGCTTTTACAAGGTTTCGCCCCAAAACTGCCCCAGAAAAGGGCATAATATATGCCGCCGAGAAAAACAAAAACAAAAAAAGCCTTGCTGCGCAAGGCTTTCGGAATTTAATTAGATGGAGCGGGTGATGGGAATCGAACCCACGCTATTAGCTTGGAAGGCTAAAGTTCTACCATTGAACTACACCCGCAAAATAACTGGTCGGGATGACACGATTTGAACATGCGACCCCCTGGTCCCAAACCAGGTGCTCTACCAAGCTGAGCTACATCCCGACATTTGCAATTAAGTAAGTAAAAGTGGCGCGGCCTAAGAGATTCGAACTCCTGACCTTTTGATTCGTAGTCAAACGCTCTATCCAGCTGAGCTAAGGCCGCAAAAAAATTATGGAGCGGAAGACGGGAATCGAACCCGCGACCCTCGCCTTGGCAAGGCGATGCTCTACCGCTGAGCCACTTCCGCACGTTTCATTCGTCGTTTCGGCGATTGTTTCATCGCGGCGACAAGTAATAATATATCACCTTTGCGAAAGGAATGCAACTGTTATTTTAACTTTTTTCAAAAAAAGAAAGCTGTGCCGGCAACGGCACAGCTTTCTCCGTCGTATAAGCTATGCTCCAGCAGCAGCCAACATGGCCGGAGCAGGGGCAAGCTGATCCATCGCTTTATCTGCTACCGGCTCCGCAGCCAGCGCAAACGGCAGGCAAAGCGGTACGCCCGTACGCGGATCCGGTACGATATCAGCCTCAATATTGAACACTTCACGCATAATGTCCGGCGTCATAACTTCCACTGGAGAACCTTCTCCGACGACCGTTCCTTTTTTAATCGCAATCATATGATGCGCATAACGGGAAGCATGGTTCAAATCATGAACAACCATAACGATGGTACGCTGGTTGCGTTCGTTCAGCTTTTGCAGCAAATGGAGAACCTCCAGCTGATGCGCCATATCGAGGAATGTAGTCGGCTCGTCGAGGAACAAAATATCCGTTTCCTGCGCCAATGCCATTGCGATCCAGGCACGTTGGCGTTGGCCGCCAGACAGTTGGTCGACAGGACGATCAGCGAATTCGGTCATTCCCGTCGCTTCGATCGCCCAGCTTACGATTTTACGGTCATCCTTCGTCATCGAGCCAAAGCCCTTCTGATAAGGAAAACGTCCGTAAGAAACAAGCTCGGCTACTGCCAAGCCATCCGGTGCAGTCGGGTTTTGCGGAAGGATTGCAAGCTGCTTCGCCACTTCTTTGGTCGATTGCTTATGGATGGACTTGCCGTCCAGCATGACTTGACCGCCTGAAGGATTCATCAAGCGTGCCATCGTTTTTAGAATCGTCGATTTGCCCGATCCGTTTGAACCCACAAGCGCAGTAATTTTTCCTTGCGGGATAGCGATATTTAGATTTTGAACGATAAGGCGATCATCATAAGCAATGTCCAGATTCGAAGTTGTAAGGCGAATCATTTGACTTGCACGCTCCTTCCAGGCCCGTTTCCCGGGATATCATCTATTTGGTGAAATTTTTATGATAACAATTATCATTAGCACTACTTAATGATAATAGTTCTCACCTTTGATGTCAATGCCACGGGCAATTTAATTCTAAAATCCTTTTTATTTTGTTCACGCCATCGCCTCATATGCCAAAACCAATGCGCACTCCCCTGCCCTACTCCAGCCTAAAACCCTGTCCATACAGAAACTCACGCATATGCAGCCTCGGCGCATCTTTCTTGGCTGCCATCGCCTGTGACCAGCTCGTAGCGGCCTTCCCGTTCGTCCGTTCGCTCATGTAATCGCTCAATGTTACATTATATTGATCAATCGCTGGGTCAATGCGTTCCTCGCAATAGCCGTTCTCATGAAGAATTGCCTCTCTCGGCAACCGCGGCCGTACAAGCGGCTCCTGATCCGGCACGCCAATGCACATGCCGAACACCGGATAGACATACTGCGGCAATCGCAACAGCTCCGACACTTGCCTCGGATTGTTACGCAAACCGCCGATATAGACGATGCCAAGCCCCAGCGATTCGGCGGCAACAGCCGCATTTTGCGCGGCCAGCGCTGCATCGACTGTAGCGACGATGAAGTTTTCCGTCGTGCTGCGCGGCTCCTCGCCTTCGGGAAGCGCTCTAGCACCCGCCCGCTCATACCGGTGCAAATCGGCGCACCATACTAGAAACTCCGGGCATTGCGACACATATGCCTGATTGCCCGCCAGCACAGCAAGCTGTTCCCGCAACCCGGCATCGGTAATGCGAATAACGGTAAAAGCTTGCATATTGCTCGAAGTGGACGCATGCTGCGCCGCCTCTATAATGACATCCAACTGCTCCTTAGCGACCGGAGCGTCTTTAAACTTCCGAATCGAACGATGCCCCAGCATCACTTGAATCGTTTCATTCATAGCTTGTCCCTCCTCTTCATTCCGTGTATCCCCATCCCCATACTAGCACGTTCCAGGAGAACGACTCCAGCCCCTGTGTCAAATTGCCTCTTCCGTGTAAAATAAAGCGATACGCCGCGGTTTCTGGCTATTTGCTAAAAAAGTGCAATGGTTTGCGCGAAAAATATCCAATACGCTTAGCGCATCACTATAAAAATGTCTAATTGTCTGCAAGGATACGCCCTCCTATAGTGGGGATATGCAGACGGAGAAAGGGATTCGATCGAATGAAAAATGGCAGACCCCGGAACAACGTCAGCTTCTTCCATAAGAGCTTAATCATCACGCTGCTCATCTCAAGCATCCCATTAATTACGCTTGCTATCCTTACCTACTATACGGGGGTTCGCGAAATTGAACGGGAGGTCGGCCGTACCCAGGAGCTTCAGTATGCGCAAGTGTCAGAGAGGATGGATGCCCAGCTCACCCAATTAAAAATGACCGTCAATCAATGGGCATACAATCCGCTCATCATGGAGCTGCCTAACCACTCGATCGGGCAAGATGTCCGTTATACGCTCGATTTATTCAATCAATTGGTCGTGATGAAGCAATCGGACCCGCTTATTAGCCAAGTCTCCTTGCTGATTGGAGGCGACAAGCCGCTCCTGATCGACGGAGAGGACGGGAGCCTCCCGCTTCCGCAAAAGTTGTTCACGGAGCGCTACCTCCCTCTGCTGGAACAGCAGCAAATGATTTTTTGGACCGATCGGCTAGCAGCAACAGAGAACCGTACAAAAAACACGCTAAGCTTGTCACTCGTGCAAAAGGTTCCCGTATTAAGCGACCCCGCCTACGGTGCAATTATTGTCGGTCTTAATAAGGGGGAGCTAGCCTCCTTATTGGAGCAGCTTAGTCCGCCGGAAAAAGGAAGCGCATTCATTTTCAATCCGGATCAAGGTTATCTGGTCACTAGCGCGGCGCACCCCGCCGGAGAAGATGATACAAAGTCCAAGCTGAATGATGCCATTCTCACTGCTGTGCAGAACAGCGGGAAGAGCTCCGGTTCCTTCTCTTATTCTGCGGACCGGGAAGTGTACGTCGTCACCTACGGTCATCTGAAAAGCACAGGCTGGCTCTACGTTTGCGCAACACCGCTGTCCCATCTGATCAAGCCGGTAGAGCGAATATTCAAGCTGCCGCTATTCGCAGGAATACTGGGACTGGTCATTGCCTTTATTTTGTCATGGCTCGCATCAAAGCAGCTTTACCGGCCTCTGCTCTATTTGACGAAGGTGTTTGGACATGATCATCCAGCGTCCGCCGTCGATGCGCCCAGAAGGAATGAGGTGCAGTTCATCGAGTCCAGATGGAACTACCTGCTCCGGGAAAGGACAGATATGAAATTCAAGCTGGAAAAGGCAATGCCCGCCCTGCGAGACGGATTCGTGCTGCAGCTCGTGCAGGGGCATCTGAATGCCTTGCCGGACTACCGGATCCGCGAGCAATTCGAACAATACGAGCTGCCGACGGACAATGTCTGCTATTCCATGCTGCTAGTGGAGCTAAGCGGCTTTACCAATCGCTATGGCAATTTGGCGAGCGGCGACGACCGGCTCCTTACGTTCGCGGCTGCCAACATTATGGAGGAGATGCTCCAAGAGCAGCAACGGTCGGAGCACTCTCCACTGTCCATGCCTGCACTCGTCATTAACTTCCAAGACTTGACGATCGGGGTGCTGTTCACCCACTCTGACGAGTTAGCCAAGGAGCAGATCAAAGCTGCCGTCTCGGGATTTGGCCGGCAGCTGATCGCACCTTTGCAAACGTATCTGAAGCTCCAGGCAACCGTCGGCGTCAGCCGGGTGACTACATCGGTGAAGCATTTGTCCATCATGCTGGAGGATACCCGCCGGGCAATGCGTCACCGGGGAACCGAGACGGACGATTCTGTGATTGATACAGAAGCATTGGCGCCGGCAGGCGAGCCCGCTTCCATCTATCCTTTCCTTCAAGGAAACCTGCTTCTCCAAGCGCTGCAATCGGGCATGGAGGAGCAGGCTGCCCAGCACACCAAGGCTTTCATGGACGCCTTGCGCGCCAAATCGTCCAATGCGTACGCCATTCAGCAGGGCATGCTGCAATTGCTGGGCAACGTTCTTTTTACGATGATTCAGATGGGCAGCAATCCTCAGCAACTATACAAAGGGATCAATCTGTATGAGCAGCTGCTGCAGCTCCGTGAGCCCTCTGCCATGCTGGACTGGTTCAATGCGTCTGTACTCGCGCCTTTCATGGAGGAAATGCAGTCGCATAAGGATATGGAGATCAAACAGACGGTAGAGAAAGTGATCGCCCTCATGCAGGAGCATTACATGCAGGATCTGTCACTGGAGGATTGCGCCGAACGATTCGGTACTTACCCGCAGAAGCTCAGCGTCAGCTTCCGGCAATACGCCGGCGTTAACTTCATTGATTATTTAACCCGTTTACGATTAAACAGGTCAAAGGAACTGCTTGTCGGCACGCATTTGAAGATTAGCGAGATCGCCGCACAGGTCGGCTATCAGCCTGCTTATTACAACCGTACGTTCAAAAAACACGAAGGCCTCACGCCTGGACAATACCGTGAGAAGCATGCACCTGAGTAACGGCTTTAGGAGGAACGAGGTTATGAAGGTTCTAACCGGCATACGGAAAGATCTGTTTTTATATTTGCTTATATTACCGGGCGTCATCTATTTCCTGCTGTTCAAGTATGTTCCGATGTGGGGAATCATCATTTCATTTCAAGATTATTCGCCTTATATGGGGATGTGGAAAAGCCCTTGGGTCGGGTTCGAGCATTTTGTTACCTTGTTCAAAAATCCAGATTTCTTTCTGATTTTCCGCAATACGATGGTGATCAGCCTGATGAACATTCTGTTCTATTTTCCAATGCCGATCATTATTGCCCTTATGCTGAACGAGCTTCGCTTGAAACGGTATAAACGCGTTATCCAGTCCGTTATTTATTTACCCCATTTTCTGTCCTGGGTCATTATCTCGGGCATTACGTTTCTGCTGCTGTCCCAAAGCGGGGGCATCATTAACAAGCTGCTCGTCAGCTTTGGCTTCGAGCCGTACAATTTCCTGACGAATCCCGGCATCTTCTGGCAGCTGCTCACCGTGCAGAGCATATGGAAGGAGACCGGCTGGGGCACAATCATCTTCCTGGCGGCAATGGCCGGCATCGATCCACAGCTTAATGAAGCCGCTAAAATCGACGGTGCCAGCCGGCTCCGGCAAATCTGGCATGTCACGCTTCCCGGCATTCGCCACGTCGTCATCACGCTCTTGATCCTGCGGCTGGGCAGCATTATGGACGTCGGGTTTGAGCAAGTCTTCCTGATGATGAACAGCGCAGTTACGGATGTGGCGGACGTGTTCGAAACCTATGTCTACCGCAACGGTATTCAGCAAGGCCAATTCAGCTACAGCACCGCCGTCGGTTTGTTCACGTCGGTCATCGGCCTGCTCATGGTCATCGGCGCCAACAAGCTGGCCAAACGATTCGGCGAGGAGGGATTGTACTAATGAAAGAAGGCAAGCTGTTCGATTTCATCAATATCTTCATTCTGACCTTGGTCGGACTGGTGACGCTCTTCCCGCTCTACTACGTATTTGTCGTCTCATTCACCGATCCCGCCGAATATATCACCAAGCAAGGCTTCGTGCTGTTTCCGGAAAAATGGTCGCTGCTGTCGTACAAATACATCCTGTCCACCGCATCTTACATCCGCGCAACGGGCGTCAGCACGTTTCTTGCGACGGTAGGTACGCTGCTTAGTCTCATGGTTACGGCTACGCTTGCCTACGGACTTTCCCGAAAGCGCTTAAAAATCCGTAAACCGCTCATGCTGATGGTGCTCTTCACGATGCTGTTCAGTCCCGGCATCATTCCGCATTACATTCTCGTGCGCGATCTTCATCTGATCAACAACATCTGGTCATTGATCTTGCCTGTACTCAGCAGCGGCTGGTATGTGTTCCTGATGAAAAGCTTCTTCGACAGCATCCCGCCTGCACTAGAGGAAGCCGCTATGGTGGACGGCTACAATGACATCGGCATCTTTTTCCGCATCATATTGCCGCTGTCGCTGCCCGCTATGGCCGCATTTGGTCTCTTCTATGCCGTCGGCTATTGGAACACCTATTTCAACGCGGTTCTCTATATTAATGATTCTACGAAATGGCCGCTGCAAATTTTGCTGCAAAACATATTGATCGAATCGTCCACCTCATCGCAAGGCGCGGGCGCCGCAGAGCTGATGAATGAACAGCAGCTGCCCGCTCAAACGTTGAAAATGGCTGCCGTAGTCGTGGCGACAACGCCGATTCTCTTAATCTACCCGCTGTTGCAAAAGCATTTTGCCAAAGGCGTTATGCTCGGTTCCGTCAAAGAATAAAGGGAGGGTTTCTTTCTATGAAAAAGCAAATCAACCATTGGGTGAAGCTGATGCTTACTGCCTGTCTCGCCGTTACACTGCTCTCGGCCTGCGCATCCAATTC
The DNA here is from genome assembly GCF_014641555.1 of Paenibacillus radicis (ex Gao et al. 2016). Taxonomy (GTDB): domain Bacteria; phylum Bacillota; class Bacilli; order Paenibacillales; family Paenibacillaceae; genus Pristimantibacillus; species Pristimantibacillus radicis. The sequence goes on along the minus strand of NZ_BMHY01000002.1, from coordinate 11,914 downwards.
ATCCGATCCATCATCCGGCCAAGGCGGCAAATCGTCCCCGGATGCCTCCGGCGATAAGCCGGTATCGATTAGCATTATTACCGAATTCAATACACCGGAAGCGCCGGGACCGGACAATCCCGTGCTGAAGGAATTCGAGAAAAAGACAAATACGAAGCTGAACATCATGTGGACGTCTCCTAACAGCTACGGCGATAAAATCAATCTCATTCTGGCATCCGGCGAAATGCCCGATCTAGTCAAAGTGCTGGACTTCAACAACTCGCTGATGCGTCAAATGATCAAGCAAGGCGCGTTCTGGGATTTGAGCCCGTACTTGAAAGACTATCCGCATCTGATGGAGTATCCGGAGGCGACATGGGAAAAGACGAAAATCGACGGCAAAAACTACGTCATTCCTTCCGTTCGTCCGTCCCACGGCGGTCCATGGCTGCCGATCATCCGTCAGGATTGGCTGGAGAAGCTCAAACTGGAGACGCCTCGCACGCTGGATGATTTGTTCAACGTCATGAAAGCCTTCGCTGAGCAAGATCCGGACGGCAACGGCGTCGCAGACACAATCCCGCTTCTTCCCCGCAATGATCTGGGCTGGGCGGAAGGCGTGCTCAATCACAGCAATGGCAAATGGAAGGAAACCGGCGGCAAGCTGATCGACACAACCTTCGAGCCCGGCACGCGTGAAGCGCTTGTCTGGCTGAACAAAGTGTTCGCAGCCGGCTATATGCCAGCCGATTACGCCATTATGAAGGAAACGCAATCCGAAGACTTAGCCAAAGCGGGCAAAGTTGGTATCTATCCCAACACAATCGAAGCGATCTGGCGCGTCCAAGCTGAGCTGATTAAGACGGAGCCGCAAGCGAACTTCCTGCCGCTCAGTTATTTGGAATCGGACGCAGGCACGTATGCCCCATCCTCGCCGGGCTTCAGCGGCGTATTCCTCATCCCGAAATCGGTGCCGGAGGATAAAATGAAACGCATTCTGGCACTGATGGATTACGGCGCTTCCGAGGAAGGCTTCACGCTCGCGTGCTTCGGTATCGAAGGCGTGCATTATACAGTAGGCGAAGACGGCTTCAAAACCGCCACCGATCAAGCATTCAAGGATAGCGTATCCCAAAGCTCGTTCGGCAAAGTGTTTGAACGTTCCGATCCCTACTTGTGGGCGTACCGTACCGGCATGCCAAAGGAGCTCTTCGAGCGCAACAAACAAATCGTAGACGAGCGGACTTCCCATTCCGTCGACGATCCAAGCGTTGGCCTAATCTCCGATACATGGCTCAAAATCGGACCGGACTATACGAAAAAGATGAATGATCTCAAAACCAAGATCATTATGGGCCAAGAATCGATTGAAGCTTGGGACCGTTATGTTGATACGTTGAAGGCCGATGCCAGCTACATGAAGGTCATCGATGAAATGAACTCCGCCTACGCCGCAAGAAAAGGATAAGACAGCGAAAGGCCCCTTGCCTTCTTACGGCAAGGGGCCTTCCGTTATTTCAAGAGGGGGCCGAAATCGGCGAGAAAGACTCGGCGTGTGCCATCGACATAACCGTTAAATACGACATGGCGCTGATCGGGCGCCCAGGCGGGATGCGGGTCCACCCGGAGAACCGGCGTAACGCTCGTTCCGGGGTTGCCGACCGGTATCCTAATAGCCAGCTTTTCTGTCCCGTTTTCCAGATTAATGAATCTTAAAGGGACGGAGCCATCGTCAAACGCGACCTTTTCTTTCTCGTAAGCATCAGTCAGCATATGCCTTCCGTTCGGATGCACGGTGGGATGACCAGAGCCGGGCACGGCTTCCGTTATTTTGACAAGCTCCGTACCATCATCATTAACCTGAACCAAGTACAACTGCTTGTCGCCGTCCAGGCACAAATTCATCGATAGTCTGCGCCCGTCCGGGAACCAGTTGATATGATGGCCTCCCTTGTCCCATTGCTCCGGTCCGACGGCTACATGAATGTCGCTTCCATCCGGCTTCATCGTTAACACCCAGAACTTCAACGCTTGTTTGTGCAGCATATTCCATGGCTGCTCTTCATCGGTTTTGAACCAGCGCATGGTGAAAATGAGCCGGTCACCCTGCGGGTTGTACTTGCAATGGAAGCCATAGCACTCGCCATCGGCGTAGCGCTCCCAATCGATAGCAGGCTTCGCCCGCTCCACGATTTGCCGCAATGAAACGAGCAGCCTCCGCTTTCCCGTCTGTACATCGGTCGCATAAAGGCCGTCATCGTCTGGAAACCCGGTATTGCGAGGAACGAAAACATCCGGTACCATGACACCATAGCCAAATTGCGTCCGTCGCATCCGCTTCATACAAGCGGAGATGATCGTCTGGCCATCCGGCGATATTTTGTAAATACCGCCCTCAAGGCGGCGCTTATGTCCCGTTAGCAAGTTAAGCTCGATACAGATTGGCTCCCATATCGCCGTATCGACATCATTATAATACAGCGTCTCATCGGTTGGACCCCAGTTCATGTTCGCGCCAAGCTGAGGCTCCCAACCCCGGCTGCTCGCGGCGATCCGTTCTTCGCCGGTATGGAGATCGATGACGGCGACGTTAGCCGTCTCTCCCGGCTCTGGCAGCCTGTCCTCCTGCGGCATTTGCAGCACAGCGACATAGCGGCCAGATGGGCTTACCGCCGAGGTATCGAAAAAACGGTGAAAGCTGCCTTTGCTGTCAGGCGTCAGGCACCATACGGGAATAAGCGGATCAAAGCCGGTATAGCGTGGAAATTTCTCACTAATGATCAAGGGGCATAACTCCTTTATATGGCGGAATGTAAAAATGTAATTTCCCCTTCATTGTAATACTGCCCGATGAAGCGGGTTTATCCGGGAGCGGCTTTTCTTTGTCGCTAAGCGCGAATGAATTCAGGAGGCTGTTGGCATGAACCATCACGGACTGCAAATTCAATGGGCCGCCCGCTATGAATACAAGCGGGGCGATCGTCTGGAGCCCCATCAGCATCGTTTCTTTCAGTTAATTTATTTCGTCGACGGAAGCGGCAGCTTTACGCTGGATCAGCAAGCCGTTCCGATCTCTCCCGGCGTTTTCTTTCTAATTGCGCCTGGCGTTATGCATGGCTTCGCCCCCCAAGGCGGCCGGGCCAGCCGCACGCTTGATCTGAAGTTTAATCTATACGACGATGAGCTGATTGACACTGCGCTTGGCTGTGCAGGCTCTTTTATGGACGAAGATGGGCAAATAAAACCGCTGCTGGAACAGATCCGGAGTGAAGGCGACGGCAAGCAGCCCTATTATCAGGCGATATCCGCGCTGATGTTGAGCCAGCTGGTTTATAACCTGGCAAGGAAACGGACATTAGCTGAGCCGGATGCAGCGTCTGCAGCGGGACAAGATAAGGGGCTCACCTACGAGCCGCAAGAGGCGGCGCAAAGGCTGGCAGCCTATGTCGAAGCTCATTTTGCACAGGATATTTCCTTGAATGACGCGGCTTATGAGATCGGCTACAGCAATAGTTATTTGGGACGGGTATTCCGCGCCAGCTATGGAGTGACTTTCTCGCAGTATTTGCGCCAAGTGCGAGTTGAACAAGCGCAAAAGCTCATTACCGGGACGCCCGGCAGCTTGAAAACGATCGCCTGGCAGGTCGGGTTCAAGACGATTTACCATTTTACCCGCGTGTTCAAAGAAGTTGAGGGTATGTCTCCAGGAGAATGGCGTCAGAGGGAGCAAGCCGGTATTCGCAAAGATATCTATTTCGATTAATCGCTATGCTATGCTTAGAGAAAGCAATAAAGAGAAGAAGGAGAATGGTGATGGGAACGGAAAGCAAATTGCAGCCTTTTACGGAGAGGGTGCTTCGCATCATTAAGGAAATACCCGAAGGTTATGTGATGACGTACGGGCAAATTGCGGCTGTTGCCGGCAGCCCTAGAGGGGCAAGACAGGTCGTACGGATTTTGCATTCGATGAGTAAAGCGCATAAGCTCCCCTGGCACCGGGTTGTTAACGCCAAAGGTGAGGTCGCGGTCATGGATGACGAGTCGCGCTCGCTTCAGATGCTTTATCTAGAGAGTGAAGGCGTGGAGTTTTATCGGAACGGCCGGATCGATCTCGATCAATACCGTTATGTGCCTGAAGATCTCGATCGGTTGTAAAATAAAAAAGGGAATCATATTCCCCCTATGATGGGACAAATGATTCCTTACTAGTCTATGAAGAGTAATTCAGATCCCGTATAATCTGCAACAGCTCGGCTTTCTGTTGTTTGGTTAAATACTTCGTAAATTTAATGTACATGCCGGAAGCCGTTGCCTGCACAAGAAAACCGCTTGGACTCTTGTACCATTGTTCAATGACTTTAACATACGCGTCTCTCGGCTGAGAGGCCACGCTCACCATAATTTCGGTTCCGTCTGCGAATACTTGATCCATAGCTTACCTCGCTGCGCTCGTTAGTAAATAATAATAGGTCTTTCGCTGCATTCGGACCACAATTAGCCCTATAGCCATCATACCACATAAGTAAAATTTGCTATATATCCGGTTTTTATAAGATGACTAGAAACGGCACATTATTCCTTTATTCTCAAGGGAGTGAACTTGCCTCTTCTTTTGGAAAACGCCAGGCAATGGGTATCGCCAGCAGCACGACCGCAATGAGCAGACCGATAGCAGCTATACGATGATCCAGCAGAAGCTGAACTGCGAGCGTCAGCACGATGCCGCCAAGATTGCCGAACATAAGCAGCAGACCGGCCACCGTACCTGCCTCGCGAAGCGAAGCCCGCTTCTCCGCCGAGGAGAGAATAACCGGCAGATTGGCAAGCAGCATACAGCCTGTTACGGCGAACATTCCGATAAATATCGGAAATGAAGCGCCTCGTGCAAGAGCAGTCAACGCTGCCGCGCTAACTAATAGCGATATAAGTAAAGCTCCTCTCGCTCTTCCCCCCTTGGCAGCCCAGCCGGGAATGAAAGCCGCTCCGGCGATACCGGCAAGCGTCATGCCGCCAATGCCAAGCCCTACTTGGGCCGAATCAAGTCCTATCGGAATCGCCAACACTTCCAGCCAAGTCGTCAAGGTGACAAACAACCCAAAGCCGGCGAATAAAAGCAGGCTATATAACCGCACCCATGGATAAGCCCATACCGCGCGAATAGATGTAAAAACTGTCGTGCCAGCGTTCGAGTGATCGTTATACATTGCTGGAGCGCGAAGCGCCCAGAGCAATAAGATGCCTGCAATAACGGCGAGTGATGCTTGAATAAGATGAATGGAAATAAGCCCTCCCCATTCCATGAGGTATGGCGAACTCACCGTTGAGATAAGAATACCGACGAACAAGCTCGCTGTCCCGGCGGCAATGGCAACGGGGCGTTTGGAAGGAGCCGCGTAATGACCTGCCAGCTTATTAATCGCGTTAAGGATGAGCGGCTGACCAATCGATATGACAATTTGTCCAGCAAGCGCCCACCCGTAGCCGGGCAGAATGCGCAGTACAGCGCCTGCCACGGTTGCAGCTATTCCAACGGCTAAGGAGCTTTTGAAACGGCGATCCGCCCAATAACCAAAGGGTACTGCCAGTAAAACATACAGGAGCGGAAACACTTGTGCAAGCCAGCCTACGGCATCGATCGAAACGCCCCATCTTTCCGCAGCTGCTGTTGTAATTGGCGTGTACGTGACCCATAGAAGCTGTGTCACCGCCGCGAGACACGCATAAGCGATCAGAACGGACCACCGCGTCGTCCCGCCGCTTGGATAATCATTGGAATGGTTCATCCCGCACCTCTATCAATATTACTTTAAGTATGTCTATTTATACGGATTCACTGGCTAATAGACAACTTGCCCGCTCTATTCGATTATTCTACTTATATTACGAGCGGTTGGCTTTGCTTATGCTGATTACTTAATCTAATTCAGAGGAGGGACTTTAATGAATGCTTTTCTCCGCCTGCTTCCCTGTTGTATCATCTTGGCTATCTTATTTACCGGATGTACGCAAACGGCAGAGACTGAACAGACTAAAATTAAAGTGATGTATGACAATGAATATTCGTTCCAATCCGAATACGGTAACGTATTCGCTGTCGAACATCCGAATATAGAGCTTGAAGTGTCAGAGATTACAGTCGGTCAGTATGAGCCTGGTGGAATCAATAAACTGAAGAAAGAGCTGGAGCAGGAAAAACCAGATGTGCTGTACTTGACTCCGGAACAATATAAAGAGCTGCTGCGGGAAGGAAAGCTGACGGCTTTGGACGGTTTAATCAAGACCTCCAATTATTCGCTGAATAGCTTCCATTCAGGGATATTAGATATCTTAAAGCAAATGGGAGACGGAGAGTTGTTCGGATTGGCGCCTATCTTTGATGCATCAGCTTTATTTTATAATAAAGAGCTGTTTGACCGCTATCACATTGAGTATCCAACCGATCAAATGACATGGGATCAAGTACTTCAATTAGCGCAGCGTTTTCCGGGCAAGGATGAGTCAGGCGAACACCTTTATGGATTGTCGCTGCAGTTTTGGGAATCTACCCCAAGCGGCTTGCTTGAACGGCTTAACGGTATAGAAGGCTTAGCAGATTATGATTTCAAACAGAAAAAAATATTAATCAAAACGGATGCAAATCGCAAAAATGCAGAAAAAGCAGTGGCACTTTTTGAAAAAGAGGTCATCCCTTATTATGAAATCCAGAACGGAATGATTGAAAGCGACGATGTCGAAAAAGAACCGTTTATCACCGGCAACTCTGCTATGTATTTAGGCAGCTTTACTTTTTTTAACACTCTTGTCCGACTGACAGCCGAAAACGGTAATAAGATGCAATGGGATATGGTCACGGAACCGATCAATCCGCAATTTCCGGATCAAGCGGTATCCTTCTCCCTTATCAAAATATTCGCGATTAATGCGGAATCGTCTAATCAGCAAGCCGCATGGCAATTTATTCAGTTCGCCAATAGCGATTCATTAGCAAAGTTGAAATCCAAGAGCAATTTCTTTCTACAGTCTCGCACAGGTACGATGAATGAAAAGAATGGTCACAGCCTGGAGCCGTTTTACAAACTGAAATTTACTCAAAGCTTCTCCTATCCCGAAGAGAACCTTCAGCTCTTCCTAAGGGAGTATGGTGCACTTAAGAGAGCGCAATTCAAAGAAGTGCTGGATCACAACAAAACGTTGAATCAAGCGCTCGAGACAATTGAGGCAGAGGGCCAGCTTTTGCTAGGCGCTGCTTCGCTTCAACCTAATGATTCAGAGCAGCAGGCGCGGTAGAAGTATAACTGCCTGTTAATGGAGCGCTCTAACACAACAAAAAGCGGCCCGGACAGGTCGCTTTTTGTTGTTCCATTACACAAACACCTCATACAAACCGATAGCAATTAACATCAACCCGCCGATCAGAGCCGAGTATTTGCCTATCCAAGTTCTTGAAATCTGGTGCCCGATACTCACCCCAAGAGCCACCGTTACCAGAGAGAACACCCCGACCGAGATGGCCGTCATAACAGGAGAAACACCGCTAACCCCTGCTCCAAACCCCGTAGCCAAACAATTTAATGAAAGTGCCAGACCTAACGAAATGGATTCACGCCATGAAATTTGTTTTTGGTAATCGCCAAGTACAAGCGGGCTTGACTCAACTTTCGCCGAAGCTTTAAACCGGATGCTGCTTACGCCTAATGCCATTATAATAATGCCGCCAATGAGATTAGCGTACCTAGGGCTCATATACCCCGATATGAGATGACCCATCGTAATCGCTAAATAGGCGGCAGTCATACCCACAATAGCAATTAACAGATTTGATAGGATCGGAATTTTGGTCGAGCGTGTTCCAAACGATACGCCTATCCCCAGATTATCAATATTGGAAGCAAAACCGATCATTACAATTGAAATCCAATGCATCATTCAACCCCCTCTCTCATCTACTACAAGCAGAATCTACTAAATAGAATATGCTAGAGTTGGTTGAATTGTGTTTGGCATGGATGTGTCCGTTAAGTCTTAGAAGAAGCTATTAACGGCGATTAATAATAGAATAATGCCGCTTACCATTGTTCCGAACTGCCCTAATGTAAAGGGTCCAATCCGTACCCCTGCAACTTTGCAGCCTACCCATACCCCAAGCCATACAGTCAGGAAGCTGCCGCCTGCAGCCATTAAAGAAATGATCAGTGGCGATATGCCGAGCAATCCGGCGCTCAGTCCGTTAGTCATTGCATTAGCCGAAAGCGCGACTCCTAAAATCAATGATTCGAATATTCCGATATGCTTCGATTTATCCAGATCCACACTTTCCGGATTTCGTAAAATCGCCGATAGCCCTCCTACTCTTGATGCAGGCACTACTGCAGATACTGCTGCTGGCCCACCCTCTTGCCCTTGCTGAACCTGTTGCTCCGGCAGACCTGGTTGCTCCGCTGTCTCCTCCACTTTACGCGGGACTGATAACAGGATAATACGAAGTCCTATAATGAGAAGAACAAATGCACTGAGCAAGACGGGAAGCACGCCCGGGAGTACGGCAGAAATCCATTTTCCAAACCAAATGCCCGAATAACTAAATAGGAAGCACACGGCAGCAATGAGTAAATTTGAAAGGAATCCAATTCGTATTTCTCGAATGCCGTAAGAAAGTCCTACACCTAAATTATCTAGACTAGATGAAATGGTAAAACCAAGAATAAGCAGCCACGTCATATGTGATCACCTCAAGTTGTTATTTGCTATCAATGTATGAAGTGTTGAGATTTAAGTGCATGTACATTGAGAAAAACTCAACAACCCTTTGCCTGTTGATGAATAAATGCATGGTAAATTTCTCAAAATGACCTCATATACTATAGAAAGAAGAAAAACTGGAGGGATAAGAATGGATGGGTTTGATCAATCGAAGGAACATGCTCTCGGAGACTTGCTCAAATACTTGATCAAGAAGCATTCGCTCTCCATGCGCAAGCTTGGCAGTCTTTGCGGAATCGATACCGCAACCATATCGAGAATTGTGAATGGCAAACAACAGCCTAAACTGATTCACTTGAAAGCTTTTTCGGAGCATCTGCAAATTTCGCTCGAAAAACTACTAGAGGCTTCCGGTTATGAGATGACGGGTGACAAAAACGAAAGCGATACCGGAATTTTCGATTCGCTTCATGCGATAAAAGACATGCTCGGAAATTCCAATCTGTACGATCCCGATGTGACAACGGCACGGATCGCGCAGGAACTGGATAAGTATGAGCAATATGCACGGACTGAAGAAGGTCATCGTATGATCTGTGATGAATTTCATGCGAAAGTCAAACAAGTTAACGGCGCAGGGCCATTCATCGAGCATCTGAAAAAAATGTATATGCAATATTGCAATGAAGATACGCTAGGACATGATCGCTCCGTGCTCGGCAGCGCTTTACTCTATTTTATTCTATCGGCGGACATCATCCCTGACTATATCTTTCCAATCGGCTATCTGGACGACGCCATTGCCGTTCATTTAGTGCTCGACCGCTTGAATCAACAAGGCTTCACCGCATAAAAAAATCCGTTACAACCTATTGGCCATAACGGACTTCCTGCAGTTTTGTGAATACAACCAGCCGGGCCTCATGTTCCTTTTTGCTTCTGCTGTATTTTCCAGTGCACGTTATTAAGTTCAAATGAGCACCATCTGCAGGTCCAAATATTTTTTGAACCGGCGCATCGGCCGTTTTGAAGGTTTCAACTGATTCTACGTTAAATTGAAGCACACGACCGCTTTTATTCCTAATCAGCACTTCATCGCCCGGCTTCAGCTTTTTCAATCTAAAGAAAACAGCTGGCCCTGTATAGCTATCGACATGTCCATCCATAACCGCATTACCGGTCGCACCTGGCAAAATGCCCGTGCTGAGAAAGCCAACCTTATCCGTACTTTGGGGAATATCCATTTGACCATCCTCCAGAACGGATACTGGCTCGACTTGCGCTTGAAGCTGAATCGCTGGAATAAACAATTCAACTGGTACAATCCCGGTTGCGAGCGTTATATTCTGAGCTCGCTTCTTAATAACAAGAGGTATTTGGGGCTTAGCTGCTGGTGGTGAAGCACTCTTGTTGAACTCGGTTAGATGCTTGGCTGGAGGGTTTAAAGGAGGTTTGGCCGGACTCGAACAGGAGCTGCTGCCTATGCATACAATCATTAACATCAGTAAATATGCAATCCATTTATTATTCATCTGATAAAAGTAAAGAGGGGTATGACCCTCTCTTTATTCCCCTTATTCGGTTTGTTCACTTGCACCGCCGAAACCGGATTTCGGCATTTTTGTCGCTTTTGTTGAGAAGCTTTTTGCGTGCAGCTTTTTGGCTTCACTTGTTCCTTTAGCATGAAGTTTATGCGCCTTTTTTACGCTTTTTGCATGCAATTGCTTAACATGCTTGTTGTGTACTTTTTTCGCATGCACTTTTTTAGCGTGGACTTTCTTCTCGTGTGCTTTTTGTTCATGATGCTTCTTCTCAGTCGTTGGGGCAGCAGCATATGCTGCAGAGCCTGCTGAAAGCAACATACATGCGGATACAACTGCAACGATCATTTTTTTCATGTGTATGACCTCCTATTGGGGTTTGCCCACATACATTTTTGCCCTTATCCCTATAGGTTATTGGTGCGAATAACTTCCAAAAAACTTTAGATATTTTAAACAGCAAAAAACCCTTGGGCTACAAGGGTTTTCTCATGATACGATACGCACAACAAGTAGAGAGGGTTAATTTAACTTAAATTCAATGTAATCAGATAATTATACTTCGCAGCGTGCTTTAGCTCATCTAATATGACACCGTAAACCGTATCTTTATAAATGCCGGCAGGCAATCCGAACCATATCTTACGATAGTTTTCCACCGCGCTTAATTCCCCCATCAAGGCGCGCTGTAGACCCTCTGTATAGAATTGCACACGCTCATATTGCTCACTGCTGATGCCTGCAATTTCCTGTCCCGTCAAAGCCCGATACATCTCTCGAAACATTTTATTGTGGACGCGCTCATCATTACGGATGCTTTCGATAATGGCCGCCTGCTCTTTTGTCGGAGCCAGATTGATCAATTCATCGTAGAACAGCTCATCGTTACGCTCCCCTTGTACCGCTTGCGTTATCATTTGTAATGCTTCTGGAAATCCTATGCTCCAAATAGGTACAAAATCGGCCCTTATATAGTATGGATTTCCCCAGTATGAAGGTACTTGATACAAGTTTATGTCCCCCCAACAATAGTATATACAAAGTATATGAGTATCTGCCTATGTCGGTTCCTAATTAACACACTTGAAATAGATTATTAAACAGCAAAAAACCCTTGGGCTACAAGGGTTTTCTCATGATATGGTGCGCGTAGAGGGACTTGAACCCCCACGGTCGCCCGCCAGATCCTAAGTCTGGTGCGTCTGCCAATTCCGCCATACGCGCATGGGTGAAGCTAGGATAAAAATGGTGAGCCATGAAGGACTCGAACCTTCGACACCCTGATTAAAAGTCAGGTGCTCTACCAACTGAGCTAATGGCTCTTATTAAAAGTGGCTGGGGATTCAGGGATCGAACCTGAGAATGACGGAGTCAAAGTCCGTTGCCTTACCGCTTGGCTAATCCCCATCGGCTAACTGGTGGAGGCTGAGGGGATCGAACCCCCGACCCTCTGCTTGTAAGGCAGATGCTCTCCCAGCTGAGCTAAGCCTCCAAAGGCGCTTTGCTAATAAGAAGTTGTTGGTGACCCGTAGGGGATTCGAACCCCTGTTACCTCCGTGAAAGGGAGGTGTCTTAACCCCTTGACCAACGGGCCATATGTAAAAGATGTCCTGGAGCTCTCAACCGGGATCGAACCGGTGACCTCATCCTTACCATGGATGCACTCTACCTACTGAGCTATGAGAGCATAT
>NZ_BMHY01000001.1:1221055-1246445 GCF_014641555.1 Paenibacillus radicis (ex Gao et al. 2016) | reverse complement strand
GAATCATCTCCCTTTTCTTTATTTTAATATATTTGGATAGGGAGACTCTAGTTTATTTAGGGGGCCTTGGAGAAAGTACATTTTAAATCGCCCATTTCCGCCTTAGAGGGGCTTTCTAGGCCAATCAACCTGTACTTTTACATTTTGAAGCGATAAATCGTCGAAAAATCGGCTGACAACCTGTACTTTTACATTTTGATTGGTAATGCTCCCCCTCCAACGAACCTGTTTCGCAAAACAGTGAACTTAACTTCGCTATATATGTGCTAAACAATGATAGCTGTAGTAATAGCAAGGGCAGCTAAAATTGTAGCGTTCTGAAGGGTTGCTGGGTTGCTGGGTTGCTGGGTTGCTGGGTTGCTGGGTTGCTGGGTTGCTGGGTTGCTGGGTTGCTGGGTTGCTGAGCGGAGCGTTTTGAGTTCAGGATGATTTTTTGAAGATTCGATCCATTTTCCTTTGCGGGAGCAATGGGAACAATGGAATCAAGAATAGCAGCATGAACCAAAACGCGCAGCGAGCCCGGGGTGTCACTACAGCCACGATATTGCATTTCATCATTAAGAAAAGCTGTCGAGAAATTCTCGACAGCCTCCCTTAGAGGTAGACAACTCCTCTGACATCGACACGTTGTTTCCGATTAAGGCTGCGCAGTCGGACGAATAATAATCTCGCTAACCCCTGTATCTTCGGGTTCATTGATCGCATAAGCAATGGCTCTTGCAATGCTGTATGGAGAAATCGCCATCGCGCCAATATGAGCTACTATTGCTTGTACCTCAGGGCTGCTCACCGTATTAAGCAATTCCGTCTCCGTCATGCCCGGAGCGATAATGGTGGAGCGAATGTTGGAGGAAGGCGACTCTTCCTTGCGAAGACCTTCCGAAATCGCACGAACAGCAAATTTCGTACCGCTGTATACCGCGGAGGTCGGGCTTACTTCATAGCCAGCAACGGACGACACGTTAATGATATGTCCGCCCTTCTGTTCCCGCATCGTTGGAAGAACTGCAGCAATGCCATACAGTACGCCCTTGATGTTCACGTCGATCATTTGATCCCACTCCGCTACCCGAAGTTCATTAAGTCTTGAAACCGGCATAATACCTGCGTTATTCACCAATACATCAATGCGGTCATATTGACTCAAAGCGAAATGTGCCAGCTTTTGCATATCCTCGGATGAAACAACGTCGGCTTTAATATATGCGGCTGTTCCGCCCTCTTGCTCAATTTCTTTCACGACTGTTTGCAGCCGCTCTTCTCTTCTTGCCGCCAATACAACTTTTGCGCCCCGTTGAGCAAGCAGCTTGGCTGTTGCCTCCCCAATTCCGCTCGACGCTCCCGTTATAATGACCACTTTATCTTTAATGTTTTCCATTTCGTTATCTCTCCTTTTAATGAACTCGTGTATTTTATTGAATACATGTTGATTAAATAACGGCCGTTGATTTATATTATATAGAGATCATGACATCATTCAATCGTTAATCCAAGCGCATTTGTTACATATGCAACAGATGCCATCACATTGTTCATTAACTGGAGGCTGTATTCGAAATGGAGACAACAGCTAAACTCGATAGACGAATTATTCGGTCAAAGGAAGCGATAAACAAAGCTTTTTTAACGTTATTTTCCGAAAAAGAGCTGGAGCAAATTACGATAAACGATATCGCGGAGCGAGCCAACGTAAATCGCGGTACGATCTATCTGCACTATACAGATAAATATGATCTGCTGGATAAATGCATCGAAGAGCATATCCACCAACTGATCGCGTTTTGCGGCGAGCATGAATCGAATGCTCAACTAACATCGATGGTCAGCGATCTAAAGCCGGTATTCGACTACTTTGCAGAAAACGCACTGTTCTTCACCGCTATTTTCTCCAATCAAAGAGCGTCGCTGTTCCGGGAACGTCTGCTGCAATTTGTAGCGATCAACATTAAAGAAAAGCTCGGTAAGCAGGATCTGCAGCCGGAGATCGACAATGAATTAAATGCACAGTTTATGGCGTCAGCTTTCACTGGCATTCTTGAGTGGTGGATTCGCAACAAAATGCCGCATTCTCCGGATTTTATGGCAAGCCAAGTTCGGAAGCTGTACGAGAAAAATGAGGTTTTCCCTTCCCTCTCTTGATTCGGCACATCCCCAACAACAGCAAAAAACTTCTACCCACTTGGCAGAAGTTTTTTGCTGTTTTTTGCTGTTATCTCATTTTCGCCAAAGCACTTAGAAGCCCATGCCACTAAGCCATGAGGAAAGCATCTCTTCCCGCTTCTTCAGATCACTAGTTCCGCTCCTATATGGACCAAGATGCTGCTCGGCAGCAATTTGGCCATCCCGCATATAGAGCACACGCTCTGCTCTGGCAGCAACTTTCGCATCATGTGTGGCTAGTAGTATTGTAGTTCCTGTATGATGAATATCCTCCAAAATGTCCATAATTTCGCCAGCAGCCTTAGAGTTCAACGCGCCTGTAGGCTCGTCCCCTAAAAGGATAGCCGGCTCGTTAATAAGCGCCCTGCAGATTGCCGCTCTCTGCAATTGTCCTCCTGACACCTGCGTAATGTCACGATCTGCAAGTGCAGTAATTCCGGTTCTCTCCATAAGCTCCGCTGCTCGCTTGTTGATCGTTCTTCGATTGCTGATTTTCGCACGATAAGCGGACAATATGATGTTGTCGATAATATTTAAGTTTTTAAGAAGATGCATCTGCTGAAAAATAAATCCCATTTCCCTCAGGCGCAGCCCCGCTAATTCATCCTCGGAGAGACCCGTAATGTCCAGTCCGTTGAAGATGACGCTTCCCGCTGTCAGTTTATCCATGCCGCTGACGGCATAGAGCAAAGTTGATTTACCGGAGCCCGAGGGTCCCATCACCGCTACGAATTCGCCCTGCCTCATTTGCAGATCGATATCCAGCAGTACGGCCTGCTCGTTGCCTTCGCCGGTTGAATACACTTTATGCAAGCCCTTTGCTTCCAATACAGGCATGTCTCCATCCTCCTCATTTCCCGATCTGCTCCGCAATTCTGGATTTATTCATGGACAAAGTAGTCACGAACGTAGTGATCGCCACAATGGTCATAACGGCAGCCGGAATAATCAAATACGCAGTCACAGGCTGAACAACAAGCTGAATGTTGGAAGCGCCCATGAATGATCCTAGCGCTTTAACTAGTCCTTGTCCGATTGTACCGGTGGTTAAGATTCCAATAAGGATGCCAATAGCCGAGACGAGCAGTATCCTGCCTAGATACTGGATTCGGATATCGCTATTCTTAAAACCGATACTTCGCATAACGGTCAGTTGCGCAGCATCCTTTGCAAGCAGCATTTTCAAAAATAACGATGTAATAAGTGCTATTATCGCAATTGAAATCACAATAGCGAGCAGGACAACCAGCTTGAGCTGCTTGATCGTATTGCCTAAAGTCTGAGCTAAATAGTCCTCTAGATGCGTGATTTTTGCAGGGTAAAAGGCTTCTGCATATTGATCCATTTTGTCGCGGACCGAAACACCCGGTTTCACATCCAAAGCGACAACGTACCAGAGCACACTCTCCTCGTTATAGGGCAATCGTGCTTTTGCCGTCCGGCCTCCGTTCGTAATGTCTTGATAAATACCGCTCACTGTCAAGTTCTGTTCTTTGTCGCCGATCAACAATTGAACCGTATCTCCGACCTGTTTATTCAGGTCTTTGGCATTCAGATCAGAAAGTGCAATTTCCCCTGCAGTTGCCGGCGAGGCTCCGTCCATATAAGACAGTGGAAAAATAGAAAAATCACCGCTTTCCACGTTGATGCTTTCCCAAGCTCCGTCACTGCCCAGCACTTTAAACCGGCTCGTAACTAGAGGCGACAACTTAACAACGTCGTTGTCTTCTTCGAGGGAAGCAATCATTTTCTCAAACCTCTGATCCACATTTGCCGTTTGCTGCAAGTCGATTCGAATATCGCTTTGCCCTACCCCCATATATGAAATAAACTGCGGGGATTGCAACGTATGCATGAAGTTGACGGGTACAATGATGATGAGCAGTCCCACCAGAATGACAAAGAGCAATATCCCAAACATCTTGAACCGTCCATATACATCCTTAAGACCAAGAAATACATTTACAGGCAAGAGCCTGCGCTTGCTAAGGGATAGAATGCTTGTGCTTGATGGCGGCGCAGGTGAAGCTCCCGTACGCAAAGCGTCGACTGCCGTAATTCGATTGAACCTTCTCAGAACGAGTCTGCAAAAGAGTACCACAATCCCGACGATCAAAGAGACTGCCAGCAACGGAACGGCATGCTGCAGCACGCTGTTTGGCGCAGCGCCCAAATAGAGGCTGATATTGGCTGTAAACCATTTCATCGCGATTAAGCTAAGCAGATATCCGCCAATAGCAGCCAAGATTGCTAAAACGAAATATTTTGCCAAATA
Organism: Paenibacillus radicis (ex Gao et al. 2016); assembly: GCF_014641555.1. Classification (GTDB taxonomy): domain Bacteria; phylum Bacillota; class Bacilli; order Paenibacillales; family Paenibacillaceae; genus Pristimantibacillus; species Pristimantibacillus radicis. Next base: position 1,242,010 of record NZ_BMHY01000001.1, on the reverse strand, counting down.
AATTTTCTTAATATCGGGCTGAGCGATTCCGATCGCTTTCATGACGCCTATTTCCCTGTAATCCTCCTCTATCGTTGCAAGCATTGTAAATCGAAGACACAGGATAGCGATCAGAATAAGAAGCAGGCTTACAAGTAAAATGACAACAGCAATGACTCCGTCTGTTAGAGAATTGAGCGTTTTCAGGAGCGGCAGGTCAATGGCTGGCCCTTTATTCGGCAGATTCGATGCTTGATAGGCATTGTGAAATTCACTCAGCTTGCTTAGATCGGTAAGCTGAAATTCGATCAAATATTCAATTTCACGAAATTCACTCTTCAACGCTGTAAAATCCGCATCACTAACGACAAATCGCTTGGAGCTGACGATAGAAGGGTTCATTTGAACATCGCGGACAAAATCAACGATGGTGAATGAAGTCTGAAATTGTCCCTTTGACAGACTAACCTGATCTCCAACATGCAGATTTTTCTGCTTCATATAGTAGATCGGTACTGCAATTTCTCCTTCAGATACCTGAATGATCTCATTGTCCAAATTGAGCAGAAAGTCGAATTGAAGATTTTGTTTCACGAAGCCGATATCCATCACGCTGTTAGCTTCCGTCTTCATGCTGCTGCCTAGCGTAACTTGCGATCCATCCAAGCTGAGCATTTCAACCGTTTGTTGTTCCTTCACAATTGAATTGGCAGCCGCAAAGTTTGCAATAGCTTCGTTGTCTATTGGCCCGGCATGCATTTGAACGAAATGAGGGGCGTTTGACTTAACGAGCAGGTTATCCAATGAATGAGTTAATTCCATCACGACATGGGCGCTGCTTGCAGTAAGCAGAGACGACAGCATGATGAAAATAAAAAGTCCTAACGTAATCATTTTATTCCTTTGAAAATCTCGTTTTACGATTTTCAACAGCATCTGGCAGCTATTCCCCCTTATTAAAGCTGTTTCTCTACTCCTTGCTGAGTTGCTCGAACATTTTGACGACATAAGCAAAGCTGCCCTGTTCCGCGCCTAGCGAGACTTCCATGACATGAATAAAAGCCTGGATTTTATAAGCAATTTCCTCGGGCTCCCATTTGAAAATCCCTTCATCGAACATAAACTGCGAAGAGATGAGCAGAAATTCCATCGTCTCTTTGGGGTATGGAGTGTGAAACAGCTTTTCCTGAATCCCCTGCTCTACAACCTCTGTTAAGACGGGCGTTAACTTGAGAATCGTTTCGGTCAGACTCTTTTGGTGAATGACCGCATTTTCCGGCTGATGGAATTGCTCGATCAACTGAACCTTTTTATCCGTATCCTGCTTTTGCGCCATAATAATTTGCAGCAGCTTCTCATGGACGGAAAGCTTCTCGTCGGCTGCAATTTGCTTTCCTGCTGCAACCCCGGTGTCGATATACCGCGTGACAACCGCATCCATGACCTCTTCCTTCGATTTAAAATAGTAGTAAAAGGTGCCTTTGGCGATACCGATTGCCTGCAAAATATCATTAACTGTCGTCCTTGCATAACCTTTAGTGAAAAAAAGCTCCTCTGCCACATCTAAAATTTCGCTTTTGCGCTCTTCCGGTTCTTTTACCACTCGCAAAATGTTCACCACTTTCTATAGACTGACGGTCGGTCTATAAGTAATTGTAGTATTTTCCAATGAGATGTCAATGATTAATTTCTAATGGGAATTGCAAGCTATCTGCGATTCGCTATAAAAACCCCCATAATGATGAATACCGCACCGATATAACTGTTTAGTCCCACTATCTCCTTCAAGAATAGGAAGGCAAATATCGCGGAGAAAATGGGCTCGAGCGAGAACAGAAACGCTACACTCACTGCCGTCGTATACTTTTGAGCGACAGACTGCATAACAAAACCATAAGCGCTTCATATAAGGGCTAGACCAAGAATAGCTAACCAATGGATTGAGCTATCCGGGAAACGCGGCAATTCAAACATAAAGGTAAAGATAGCGGCATAAAGGGCAGAGAAACCAAGTTGAAAAATCCCCAATTGTAAGGCGTCTACCTCTTGTACAAAATGATTTGAAACCATAATATGGACAGCATAAAGCAATGCAGCAATCAAGCAGTAGATTGCACCTACATCAAATGTCAACTGATCGCGAACGGTCATAAGCACCAGTCCGATGGTTATGATCCCAACACCCACAATGATTTTCCGGGATGGAAGCTTTCGTTCGAGGAATGCTTGAATGATCGGAACCATTACCACAGTCGTGCTCGTCAAAAAACCTGCGGAGGTCGCAGATGTATTCATTACACCATATAACAGCATGCCAAAAATGCCTGTCAGCAAAGCACCGGAGATCGAAGCATATTTCAAAATTTTCCTATTGATTTTCATTTTTTTTTACCAAAAATCAGAACTGTCACAATAAAAGCAATGCCGCAACGCAACGCCACTATGCTGGCCGGCGGCATTCCGTCAATGCCGAGCTTCATGAAAATATAAGACAGGCCCCATGCTATCGATACCGTAGCTAAAACTAAATTTGCTTGTTTTTGTGTCATTCCATTTACCTTTTCCCCCATTGTTGCATCATGAACAATATCTTACTCATGCCCAACATATAAGAGAAGCGAATATGGCTGCCGATTATTGCAATTATTCGCAATCAGCTGTAAGCCAAATTATTATCGCCTTGGAAAACGAGTTCGGGATCAAACTATTGAATAGAAGTCATGCTGGTGTCTCTGTTACTTCAGACGGCGAAGAACTGCTGCCTTACATTCAAAAGCTAAGCCAAGCCTATAATGAGCTTTCAGACAAAGTGTCTGAATTGCATGGAATAGAAAGCGGCCTTATTCGGATCGGCACATTCTCCAGTATATCGTGTCATCTGCTTTCCCCGCTTCTAAAGGACTTTAAAGCCAAGCATCCGAATATAAAATTCGAGCTGATTCAAGGTGACTACCGCCAGATCGAAACTTGGATTTCGGAAGGAACGGTTGATTTCGGCTTTTTGTCTTTGCCTACGTTAAAAGAATTTGAAGTGATTCCAATTATGGAGGACCGGATGCTCGCAATTCTGCCTGCAAACCATCCTTACGCCCATGAAGAAATTGTACCCTTAAGTATTTTTGAGCAGGAGTCTATGATCCTATTGGAAGAAGGGACAAAAAAAGAAGTGTTAGAAATGTTTCGCCAACATCACATTAAAGCTAAGATTGAATATCGCCTCGATGATGATTATACGATCATTTCAATGGTGGAAAACGGACTCGGGATAAGCATATTAGCTGAACTTATTCTGAAAAGAATCCCGTACAATATCCTCAGCAAAGAAACATCCCCTAGCTTCTCCCGAAGCATTGGAATAGCCATAAAAAGCAGAAAACAAGCCTCAATCGCTGTGAGATGCTTTCTAGATTTTATTGTAGAAAATAAAGAAAGCTATATTCATCTTGTCAAATAAAAGATGAGCGTTTTTAAAGTGACCATGTATGAAAAAATCGTCCTTCCATGCTGCATGAAATGCATGAAAAGGACGATCTTTTAGGCCAGTTACGTTTATCCTTCTGCCTTCAAATCCAACCCAATCACTTGCTCCTCTAACGGCAAGATATGCCCTATCTTTCCTAAATGCCGAATTCTCAAAAACTCACCATAGACTCTTGATCTTCCGATCTCCGTCTCCATCCAATTCTCTCTCGTTACCGTCACTCCCTTGTAAGCAGCATCGAAACCAATTTCATACGCTAGCCTCCCTAATAAACAAAATGCAAATGTGCAGGCTGATGAGCGTCAAAAGGCTCAAAAAGGGGTTCAAAATGCAAAAGTACATTTTAAATCGCTCGATTTTATGCTATAGAGCCTTTTTAGGCCAATCAAAATGCACATTTGCATTTTGATGCGATAAATCGTCTAAAAAGCGAGTGACAACATGCAGTTTTACATTTTGATTCGATATTCGTCGCAGCCAATGGCAAAACTGGAGTCCAAACAAAAAAAGTGAAGCGAGAGCTTAATGAGATCGCAGAAAATAGCCAATTAAGCCGCTAATTAAAAAAAGGCTTCTGCCAATAAGACCGGCAGAAGCTCAAGGCTCAACGTTTATTTAATCAGATTTTGCGCCTGTCTGACCCACTCGACAAACAGCTTCGACCCGCTAGTCAATATGTCTTCGTCAATATCGAACTTCGGGTGATGAAGCGGATAGGTTACTTCCTTCTCCGGATTAGCGATACCAAGAAAAGCAAATGCGCCAGGCACCTCTTGCAAATAGAGCGCGAAGTCCTCTCCAGCCAAGCTTGGTTTTTCCAATTGAATGATCTGATCTTCACCGAGCGCCTGCCTGCCGGCTTGCAGCGTAATCTCCACTGCTCTTGCATCGTTAATGAGCGGAGTGCCGAGCCGGTAGTTCGAAGAATAGCCTCCGCCATAGGTACTCGCTATTGCTTCTGCCCTGCTCTCCAGTATACGGTGGATTTTTGCCGTTAGCTCCGTATCGAAGACGCGGTAGGTCCCGCTTAGCTCACTTTCTCCGGCGATAGCATTTGTCGCCGTTCCGGCATGCAGCGTTCCGAAGCAAAGAACCGACGTTTGGAACGGATCGACCTCCAGCGCCAGCGCATACTTCACATCAGTAATGAACTGAACGGACATAGAGAGTGCATCCACGGCTAGATGCGGCGTGCTGTGATGTCCATTGACGCCGTTAAAGGCAATACGAAAGTGAGAGGAAGCGGCCATCGCCTCGCGCCGGTGAATGCCGACCACGCCCTTCGGCAGCTCCGGCCATACATGGATGGCAAAACACAGATCGACACCTTCCAGCACCCCCGCTTCGATCATATCACGTCCGCCGCTGATCATCCGTCCATCAATGGGACTTACCACTGCGCTCTCTTCGGAGGGTTGGAAAACGAATTTTATAATTCCCTGAACTTCAGATCGATACCGGCTGAGCGCCTTGGCCGCGCCAAGCAGCATCGTCATATGTGCATCATGCCCGCAAGCATGCATGACGCCGTCTTGCTTAGAACGGTAGACGGCAGTATTCTCTTCCGTAATAGGCAGAGCATCCATGTCGGCGCGCAATACGATTGTCGGGCCCGGGCGGCCGCTGTCGAGCACAGCAACTACCCCTTTGCCGAAATGCTTGCCTACCTGCTCATGAACTTCCAGCCCAAGCTCTTTCAAATAACGGGCGACCTTCCCCGCTGTAAGGTCCACATCAAATAAAGTTTCGGGATATTGATGGAACTCCCGGCGAAGCGCAATCAGCTCTTCCTTCAATGTATCAACATATAATAAGGCAGCTTCCATCTTAATTGGTTCTTTCCGGCAAAGGATTCAAATTGGCTAAAATGCTGCTGTCATAACTCGTCCAATCCTTCGTATGATTGCTGCGCACATGGCTTACCCATTCCGGATTTGCAAGCAACGACCGGCCAATGGCGACCAGATCAGCCTCGCCTTGCTCCAAAATGTCAGCGAGCCGCCCAATCCGGGATGGATGGTTGGCAAAGTCATTTTCAAGCGCTACAGAACCGACCGTAATGGCAGGCTTGCCAGTCAGCTTCTTCGTCCAGCCCGCCAAGTTCAAATGCGACTGCTCAAATTCTGGCACCCAATATTGCCGGGTAGAAGCGTGGAATATATCTACGCCCGCATCCGTTAGCGGAGCGAGAAACTGTTCGAGCTGCTCGGGCGTCGTCACCAGCTTCGCGTCGTAATGCCCGCCCTTCCATTGTGAGAAGCGCAGTACAATCGGAAAATCCGGTCCAACCGCCTTACGGCTGGCTTTGATTACCTCTGCTGCAAATCGTGTGCGGCTAACGAAGTCGCCTCCGTATTGATCGGTACGGCGATTTGTCTGTGCCCAGAAAAACTGATCAATCAGATAGCCGTGAGCGCCATGCAGCTCAATACCGTCAAAGCCAGCTGCTTTGGCGTCAGTTGCCGCTTGCGCATACGCCGAGATTAGATCGGCGATTTCCGATTCCGTCAACGGCTCATTGACCTGATTGCCGGAGTCGTCCAGTCCGGAAGGGCCCACTGGCAGCGCCTCAGGATTAGGAAGACTTCCAACCTTGCGCGTTGTACCGACATGCCACAGCTGGGGAATAATTTTACCGCCAGCCTCATGCACGGCCTCAGCAACCTTTTTCCATCCGTTGAGTGATTCCTCTCCATAAAAATGAGGCCAGTTCGGGCTGGCTGAGGCAGAAGGATGCTGTATTAACGTCCCTTCGGTTACAATTAATCCTACCCCGTTTTCTGCGTGCCTGCGGTAATAGGCCACGACATCATCACCAGGTATGCCGTTAGGCGAAAATCCCCTCGTCATTGGTGCCATTACAATCCGGTTCGCCAGTGACAGTCCTGCTGCTGCAAATGGCTGGAACAAAGCCCCCAGCGATGGTGTATGCTGTTCATCATGATTCGTCATTTCTATTCCTCCTCCAATAAAATAAAAAAAACATCCCAACTAGCATTCGGGATGTTTCCGTTTGAACGGTCAACAGCTATATGATCGCACGCGATGCTTCTTAGGATGTGAAGAGTCCGGCAAAAATATTGCTCGCTACTCCCCTTCAGTCTAACATATCAGCATCAGATTTGAAAATAATGGCTTGTCCCGCCGACAAGCGGAAGATGACCCTCCGGTTATCCGGAAGGTCTTCAAATGCTATTTCCTCTTCCCCCTAATATCGGTACGAACCGATTCGGGCATTTACGTTGGCTCCATTTGACATCCCCGCAACCATCGCTTCAAAGGCTTGAACGGCAGCAGTTGCCACTTCAATGTCCTGAGCGCCGCTCCCGCCGCTTACCCCAACCCCGCCAACGATATGATCGCCGACCATTAACGGAATACCGCCTCCAAGAATAACGATTCGGCCTTCATTGGTTGTATTAATTCCGAATGCAGGTCCCCCCGGCTGTGCCGACTGTGCCAAATTCGCGGTTGGCTGCTGCATGCTGACACTCGTCCAAGCTTTGTTTTTCGAAATTTCAATGCCGGCAATCCGGGCCCGCTCCATCCGATGAAAGACAAGCAAATTCCCTCCGTCATCCACTACTGAAACAGAAATCCTTAATCCCATTTGACGGGCCTTATGCTCTGCCGCTTCTGCCAAATGCTTTGCTGCTTCCAAAGTTAACACCAAACAATCGCCCCTCCCCAAATTCTCATACAGAATATGTTGCAGCGGAGCAAACCGTGATAGTAAACCATATTTAAGCAGTTCTAGCCGCATACTTTGCGAATTCGATGTATAAAAAGATGATCCGTCATTCACTTTAATAAGTAGTAATGAAAGTTGTGGAAGGTGTCCTGATGTCCATTAATCTGCATGCCTTAATGCTCTTTTATCAAGTTGCTCTGGCCGGCAGCGTGACCGAGGCCTCCAAAAGACTTGCCATTAGCCAACCAGCCATCTCCTCGCAAATCCGGCAATTTGAAAAACAGCATCATATTGTTCTGTTTGAGAAAAAAGGAAGACATCTTGTGCTTACCCCTTTTGGACAAAAGCTGTTAAAGCCAACCTCGAAGCTGTTTGATTTGGAACAGCAAATTCAGGATATGATTGCGGACTATCAGAACCATCCTCGGGGCAAGCTGAGAATTATCGGCAATTATTTGGCGACAAGTGTGCTTATTCCGAAATGGGCGGCACTGTTCAAGCAAAGATACCCTGATGTTGAGGTAGAGATCTCAACGGTCAATTCGCAAAAAGCGCTCAACAGCTTGAAAAACGACGAATCGGACATCGCGATTTTCGGCAACAGTGAAATTACCGATGAAGATTATCAATCACTCTACTGCTTAGAGCTGTACCGGGATGAATTCCGATTTGTGGTCGCCCCCGCACATAAGTACGCGAATCAGAGGGTTTCAATGAAGGCGATGATGAATGAACCGTTTATTATGCGGGAAGAAGGAAGTGCTACGAAGATGAGGCTTCTGGAGATCTGCCATAACAACAACGTGGAGCCGCCCAAGATCGAATTGCAGTTCAATGGACTGAATGAGACGATTCAAGCCGTTGCGGCCGGATATGGAGTCAGTTTTGTATCCTCGCTTGTATCCAGTTCCTTTATTGAACGGGGCGAGCTTGCGGAGGTCGATGTGCCAAGGGTGCGTTTTACGAACACGATTCTGCTCTGTGCCCACAAAGAGGACAAGCTGGAGGCTTTTGTTAAAGATTTCATATCCATCGTTCGAAAAGACAAGTCGATACAAAGCCGTCCCGATCCGTCATAACAATACGGAAAGGGACGGCATTTTTTTTCAAGTACATTCCATTATGAGGACTGTTGCGGTTCACCCACGATATTATTAATAACCCATTCTTGTTGCGGAGCGGTTGCGCTTCCGTCTTTATCCTTCACAAGAGCATTTATATAGTAAGTTCCGCTTTCTGCAAAAATCGTTTTTGCCCGGTACACGCCATCCCGCCAATGAGATGCCATCACTACTTCATGCGCCGTGCGGTCTTCATTCCATATCTCAATCTGTACTTCTTCCGCATCTGCAACGTTTTCGTTCCCCTGTGTAACATGAGCGTCTACCAGAATAGCGCGCCCTGGCAAAAGCACTTGCTGAACCGGCTTCACTTCCACCTCAACCCCATTATTACGGTTGCCGCTTTGTTCATCATTTGCTATAGAACATGCGGATGTCATGAGCAGCATGGCAATTCCAATGATCGTTTTCTTCATGTCATAGCCTCCTTTGCAACCTAAGTATACCTATACATTTTTATGATGAATAATATAAGATTTCTACGATCTATATATAAAAGTAATAGATTCCTTTATCCCACCAGAAAAAACGATAAAATCCATAACTTCAACTAGAGAGGAAATGATCTCGCAATCTACTCATTATTTCCTGCAAAACTATTGACACATCAGGCATTCCAATGCTAGTATCTCTCTTAATGTCGACTGCAATTGTCGGAATTCATAAAGGGAGAGATTATCATGCAAAGATCAGTTTCACCTACAGCCAAGTATTTGGTTGCCTTTCTACTCGCAGCAGCATTTTTGCTCAATGCCGCAATTTTACCTGCTGGTGCTGCCGGAAAAACCGAAACCGCTTCGGACTACGGCATTTTCCTCAAGGACAAGTACAACCTGTCCGTCGCCCCTAAAGCAACGAAAGGCGATTTCATTCAATACACAGCTGCTATTCTGGGCAACCCGAAAGCTGATAAAGAAGTTTCGTTCACAGACATTCCTGCCGCTGACCCGCTTTATGCAAGTGCTGCTGCACTGCATGGCAAAGGAATTCTTGGCGGAACGACCGTTGAGCCTAAGCAACAGCTGAAACCGCTGGTTGCAGCACTCATCTCGCTCCGTGCAGCTAATCTGCAAGAGCTGGCTCTTACGTATCCGAAGGATAAAGTGGACAAAGCGCTCGTTAAGCTCGGCGTATCGACGAAGTCGGTAACTGGCACGACTGCTCAAGAGCTTGCTGCTGCAGTGGATACTGGACTTATCCCTACTGAATTTTACGGTGAATTCAAAACCAATGCCGCTGCTTCCACCGCTTTGACGCAAGCGCTGCTTGGCAAAGTGTTGACGATTAACGGCAAATACAAGCAGTATATCGGTTATGTCAGCGACGCTGATATTTACTCCAAGTTCTATACGGCTTACACGACTTCCAACATCATTCAAATCCCTAAACTGCAAGAGGTTGTAGACCGTGCCCTGAAACAAGATATCGTGACAGGCTACAACTTGAAAGATTCCCGTTTTGACGCGAACTTTGTTGAATCCTTGTCCGTTACTTACGGTCACTCCAATGTGAAGCATGCGCTTCAGCTGATCGGCTTGCTTCGCAGCGAAGGCATTGATGCGAAAGTACAATTCGAGCCAAAAACGTCCGCTTTCATTCATATGAAAGAATGGGGCACGCCAACAATTGACGATACCAACCAAGCGGTATTGACGGAAAACGGCAACTATATCAACTATGCCAAAGAATATGATATTAAATTTGAATTTGCGAACACGACTGACAAAGTGAAGTTCGACAAAATCATTTGGTCTTACGCGAAGAAAGATGCGGCTGGTCAAAAAGGTCTTATTGCCGGCTCTTGGTTCCAACCGCTCTACTACTCGCTGACAAAAACGGAAGGCTACAAGGAAATTGCCAACAACAAAATCGTTGACGGCCATTACTATGCACAAACCTTCTCCCTGCCAGACAAAACCGATGCGATTGCAAAAGGCTTTGCTACTGTAGATCCATCTGTTAAAGTAACAACTTACACCTTCTGGGTTGACGGTCCTTTCTTCAACTACCTGAACGGTGAAGGGCTGTAAGTCTAGCTCTTAATGAAACAGGCCGCCTATTCGATGATCGAAATAGGCGGCCTGTTTTTTGTTGATTTTCAGAACCGGTAGGCTACATTCAGCGTATTCGCCCACGCCAGCTTTCCGTCCGGCGTCCAATCGAGCAGTGTGCCTGCTCCGGCAAATTGGAAGGATCGATCCTTCGTGTTGTAGATCCAGATTTGACCATCGCTTATTTGGAAAGCTGCCAGCTTGCTATCTGGAGACCAGCGGATCGTAGATACAGCGTAGTAATCCTCGTTTTTCTCATGAGCGAATAGATCGGCAATCACTTGCTTCGTCAGACGCTTATCTGTGAGAACCGATTGTTTTTTGCTTCCGAAATCCAGCACAATTCTGCCTAGAGGATTTTCTTCCCAAACGTCTGCTGGAAGAATCAGATGCGAGTTATCCGCCCAGCTTAGCGGGTAGACGAATAGAAATCCGCCACTGTGGGACATATGAGCTGCATTTTCCAACGTATAGATCGGCTTTCCTTTTGCATCAAACACTTTCAAGTCGGCAACTGGACCAATCAAATCGTCATGCGCGTATAACACGGCAATTTTCTTCCCGTCGGGTGATGAGGATAAGCCATAAACAGGCTTGTCGAACTTATACAGAAGCTCGCGTTTCCCGTCTTTCAGCCCTACTTTGTAAAGTCGTTTATTGTCTTGTATCAAGTAGGTGTACCCCGAATAGAATTGATCGGAGTACATATCGTTGTATCCATAATCATTGCCGTAACCATCCTTATGCTTATCTAGTACGACAGGAAGCTCCAACGTTTTATGATTCGAGATGGTGAACAAATGATGCTGGTCTTTCCCGTAAAATAAATACGATGCCTCAGCTCCTCCGCTCGCTTTGATCGTCTTGATCCAATTGGTATCCCAGACCGGGATGATGCTTTGCTTGTTGGTAAGCGGATTTTTCAATATAAGGCTAGACTGCCTGCCATTATAGCGTACGATTACTTTATTGCTATTGGGCTGATCCTTGCGGGCAAACGTCCTTCCATCGACGGTTTTGGCCTCGTTCAGGTTGAACATAAACGTAAGGGCCTCTTTATCATATTGAAAACGGATTTGCAAAAATCGCGGCGTTTCCCATTCTAGCGTATAATTCAGCTCAGCCTTCTCATCACTTTTCTTCAAGGTACTCTCCAATACCCAATTGAACGAGTCCTTCTGCATATCCACATTCGACCTTACCATGACAACCCGTTGATGTTCGGGTACCGTTTCAAACTGCTCGAAGTATAAAGACGGTTCAACTAATTCGTCCGGTTGTATTGTTGCTTTATCTGGAGATGGGGACGGAGACGGAGCTGCCTTTGCAGCTTCAGAACTAATGTCAGAAATTTTGTTAACGGGAGGCTGTTCCGTACTCGTACATCCCGTCAATACGAACATTACGACGATCAGACTAACAAAATATCGCATACGATCCCTCCTTGTTTTACGGATACTTGCACATGATTACATTTCGCTTCATGAATTTACATATAATAGAAACGACAGCAGCCGCATTAAAGTTGCAGAAACCCGCGAACGCCCTGTTTCTTTTCATGGTATAATTTAGTTTAAAAAGGAGTTTCAACGTTTTGATTACAAGAGAGAAGCTAGAACAGCAACAAATCTGGGTCTATGTCGTTGCGCTGGTCATCGGCGGCATTTACGGGGCATTCAGCCCGGAAGCAGGTTCTGCACTACATATCGCGATTTCCCCCCTGCTCGCCATTCTGTTATACAGCATGTTCGCCCAAATTCCATTCCTGCAGCTGCGGGAGTCCTTATCCAATGCCAAATTTATCGGCGCTTTGCTCGTATCCAATTTTGTCGTCGTCCCTGTCGTTGTGTGGACATTGACGCAAATTTTTCCACAATCACAAGCCGTCCTCACCGGATTGTTTCTCGTGCTGCTGACGCCTTGCATCGACTATGTCATCGTCTTTACGCAGCTCGGACGCGGCAATGAAAGGCTTATGCTCGCCGCAACACCGATTTTATTCGTCGTTCAGATGGCCCTCCTGCCTCTTTATCTATGGCTGTTCCTTGGAAAAGATACGGCCGTCATCGTAAAAGCCGGTCCGTTCGCTGAAGCTTTCTTCTACCTGATCGTCATTCCGCTTCTGCTTGCGATCGCTACACAGCTATGGGCAAACAAACGGTCAACCGGAACGGCCTTTCTGCAAGCAACCGCTTGGCTGCCGGTTCCCTTTATGGCTCTGGTGCTCGTCGTCGTTGTCGCTTCGCAAATCGGAAAAATTATAGATGACATTGACCTCCTGCTTAAAGTGATTCCCATCTACGTCGGATTTCATCTCGTTATGCCATTGCTTTCCCGTCTCGTTGTGAAGTGGTTTCGGCTCGATACAGGCGCAGGACGAGCCGTCCTATTCAGCTCAGGGACACGGAATTCCCTCGTCGTCCTTCCGCTTGCTCTTGCCCTGCCAGGAGAGTGGGCGACGATTGCGGCAGCCGTTATCGTCACTCAAACGATAGTGGAGCTCATCGCTGAACTATTTTATATCCGGTTAGTACCTTCCTTTCTATTAAGGGATGCTAAGACCTCCAAGTAGAAAGCTGGAACCTAAAAAAGCCTAACTGCTCAAGAAAGGCTGACCCCTGTTCTCACATACTGGGGTCAGCCCGAATCTCAAGCAATTAGGCTTTTTACATCTCGTGTTATCTGCGTCCCGGCCACACTGGAGCCGTCTCGAAGTCGACGGCCACTACACTGTTCCACTCATCGCAATCCTCTGCCGCAAGATCGATCCATACACGGCTTACGCAGTAATCGCCGTCAACACCGCCGAAGAAACCGTGGGTCTCTTCTACGCGGTAAGCCAGCTCCTTGCCCGATTTCAGCAAACGAACGCCTTTAATCTTACCACCCACCTCACGGAGCTCCACCGGGGTACGCGGCACATCGCGGACATGCAGGTAGATCGTGTTCTCTTTCGTCGTCATCGGTCCGTAGAAGCATGGCGGGTAATGCTCCGGAACGCGGCTCGTTCCATAGATACTTTCTCCCGAATGGGAAAGCCAGCTGCCGATCGCCGCATAGCGCTCCTTCGCTTCTTCCGGCCAAGTTCCGTCTGCGCGTGGTCCTACATTCAACAGCAGATTGCCGCCCTTCGTCGTAACCTCCAGCAGCGTATTCAGCAGCGTAACCGTGCTTTTATAAGCGGCAGGGTCGGAATGATAGGCCCATTGATTATTCATCGTCATGCAGGTTTCCCACCACTCATCCGGCGGATGAAGCGGTACGAATTGCTCCGGTGTTTCATAATCGCCTGCTTCCGGCAGCCGGTCATTCATGATCAGATGAGGCTGCAGGTTAAGCATCATCGCTTTCACTTCGCTGCTTCTCCAGCGATCGGCACCGAAGCCGGGAACATCGAACCAGATCAGGTCAATTCGTCCATAGTTCGTCAACAGTTCACGAAGCTGTTCCACGAAACGCTTGTGAAACTCCCACCAGCGCTCAGGATCATAGACGTTAGGTTTAGGCGATTGAATGTGCGAAGTAACTGGAATGGTAGCAAAATCCGGATCATACCAGTCGATCGTCGTAAAATAAAGCCCGACTTTCAACCCCTCGGCTCTTGCCGCTTCTACAAACGGCGTGACCAAATCCCGCTTCGGACCTCGCTGCACCGCATTATAATCGGTAGTCTTCGTATCAAAGAGACAAAAACCATCATGATGCTTCACCGTCAGGACAATATATTTGGCACCAGCTTCCCTCGCCGTTCTCGCCCATTCACGAGGGTCATACAGCTCGGGATTGAACTCATCGGCCATACTTTCATAGCTTTCCATGTCCGTGTGCTGATGAAAATGGGGCATTAGAGGCCATGAGGCTTCAATTTCTCGCAGCGCATAAGGTCCCCAATGGATAAATACGCCAAATCTTGCTTCATCAAACCACTGTGCTTCTGGATGTAAGGCTTTCATATTATCGCTCTCCTCTTATCTGTGATCGTTATCTGTTATCGAACGCGGTATTGTTCAAAATATTGCGGGATAATAGTCGTCGACGCGCCTGGCTGCTGCGGAAGAACGTAGAAGCCGTCTTTTACCGTGGCCGGCTCCTCAAAAATATGGCGAATCCAAGGAATGTATTCCAGCATGACCGCTCCCGGAGTAGCTGCGACAAGATGCTGATGGATTTGACCCATGTCGCCGACATGCGGACATACCGGCAAGTCATAAGCTGCTGCAAGCCCGGCTACTTGAAGCCATTCCGTTACTCCCCCTACGCGGGTTACGTCCACCTGCACATATTCCACCGCACCCTGCGCAATGTAATCGCGGAACGCGTATTTGTTGTACACATGCTCGCCTAAGGCGATTGGCACGTTCAGCTCATCGGCCAGCTTTTTGTGATTCGCAATGTCATCGGGATTAAGCGGCTCTTCGAGCCAGATGAGATCGAATTGCTCCAGCTTTTTGCCCCATGTCATAGCGGTCGTAATATTCCACTGCTGATTGACGTCGATCATCAGACCGGTGTGATCGCCGATTGCCCGGCGAACCGCCTCGACCCGCTCATAGTCCTCTCTTGGATTCGGCTTGCCGACCTTCATTTTCACAGCGGTAAAGCCTTGGTCCAATATCGCGCTCATGTCCTCGATCAGCCGTTCCTTGCTCCAATTCAGCCAGCCGCCGTTCGTATTGTACGCCTTGATTCCTTCGGGCTTATGTCCGCCCAAATACTGCCACAGCGGCTTCTCGGCCGCTTTGGACATAATGTCCCACAGCGCAATGTCGACTGCAGCAAGCGCCATATGGGTCACGCCGGCACGGCCGATCCAGTGCATCGGCCCGAACCGCATTTCTTCCCACAGCTGCTTGACCATAAACGGATCTTTGCCAATTAAGACCGGGGCGTAGTAGCGGTCAATCGTGTCCGCAATCATCTCATCACCTTTGGCGCATGTCCCAGTATAGCCGTAACCAGTAATGCCTTCATCCGTCTCGATCCGAACGCCCGTTACACCCCAGTGCGTTGCAACATTGATGGCGTCTGTGATTGGCGGGGTAATTGGCACATGTAAAATAAAGCTTTCAGCTTTCGTGATTTTCATTCCGATTCCTCCATATGATCGTTTAGATTCAGCGATGATTAGTGAGTAATGATTGATGATTGTCATAGACTACAGGTTTTGCAGGGTTAGTAGCCCAAGGAAGCACCGCCGTCAACAGGAAGCGCGACGCCGGTTACGAACTGCGACAAGCCGCTCGCGAAGAACAACGCTGCATCCGCAATCTCATGCGGCTTAGCTGGTCTGCCAAGCGGATGCATATCATCCAGCATGACGCGGGTGCGGGCAGGATCATCCTGCTCCTCCGTCCATTTCTCCAGCAGCGGCGTGGACACGCCTGCCGGACAAATGCAATTGACCCGTACGCCATCGGGCGCATAATCCAGCGCCAGCGATTTCGTCATGGCGACGATCGCTCCTTTGGTCGAAGCGTATACCGCATTCTGCTTCTGGCCGACTAGTCCGTTTAAGCTCGCCATATTAACGATGCTACCCTTCGATTGCTTGAGCAGCGGGAGAGAATGTTTCGTAAGTAGGAAGACGCTCTTCAGATTGACGTCTATGACTTTGTTCCATTCCCGCTCCTCCACGTCCTCAATCAGCTTCGGCAATATCGTGGCCGCATTGTTGACGAGCACATCCAGTCTCCCGTATTGCTTGGCGATAGCTTCGATCAGGCTGCGCACTTCACTTTCGGCTGAAACATCTGCCTGAACAGCCATTGCTGCCGTCTCGCCATGAGCCGCCTGTATGGCCTCAGCCACTCTCCGGCCTTCCGCTGCATCGATATCGGCAATGACAACGCGGGCGCCTTCTTCAGCAAACCGCAGTGCCGTCACTTCTCCAATCCCAGAGCCGCCTCCGGTAATAAGGCATACTTTTCCTTCTACTAGCATTCCGATCCGTCCTTCCCCATTGCAGTGTTCACTAAGTGGCTACGCATATCGACTGACAATACGCCCGATATTGGCGGCAGCGCCCTTAAGCGCATCCTCAACCGGCAACTTGCCGGTTATGCCGTCCTGCAGCGCTTTCCATAATAGATCCTCCGTTTCCGGATATTCCGGAAATTTCGGCGGGATGATGACGCATGTCGCCATCGTCTCATCGAGCAGCGACCAGCGCTGCGCTTCCAGCGAACCGGCTGGCGCGCTTTTTTTCTGCGAGTCTAGCACCGATCCCCGAACCGGTACATGACCATGAACGGCATCAATGCTTTGGGCCTCTTGCGAGGTTAAATATTTTAATAAAGAGACCGCTTGCTCCGGCTTCTGCGTTGAAGCCGTTACGGCAAAGGAATGGCTGCCGCAGTAGACGGATCTTTTACCGCTGGCATCCGCAGGCGTTAATGCAAGTCCGAAGCGCCCGGCTGCCGGCCGTGATGGATCAAGCAGCAATTGGTAATAGCCAGGCCAATCCGTGACCATCATGCACTCGCCATCGCGGAAGCATTGCGACACCTCGTCATAATGCATGTCTGGCAGATTTTGCGGTGTAAGTCCCTGTTCGTACATTCGTTTCAAATAATGCAGCGCTTCTCTGCCCGCCTCGCTGTCGAATGCTGGCTGCAGCCGTTCATCGAACAACTCCCCGCCTCTGCTAACCAACAGCTCGAAGAAGGTTCCGAATAGACCCGACTCCATACCCGGATAAGCAAATCCGGTACAGCCCTGCTCTTTCGCCGCTACAGCTGCTTCATACAGCTCCTGCCAGGTTTGCGGAACGTCTAATCCTAATTGCTGAAGTTTATCGGTTTGATAGAAAAGCAGCCGGGCATCGAAATTGCGGGGAATGCTCTTCAGCTTTCCTTGTACACGGGCCAGCTCGATCAGCGCAGGCGAGAAATCATTCAATTCCTCCGCCATAAAATAATCATCCAGCTCCATTAAATACGCTGCTTGCGATGGTGCATATTTCGTATGCGTGGATATCAAATCATAATTGCATTTGCCGGAATCGAATAATTCGCCTACATGGCGGTTAAGATCGGGATGCGCCCCCAGAAATGAAACGCTTACATGAATGCCTGTATCCCTCTCGAATTTTTCGAAAATCTGGTAGAGCGGATTGTACGCAGGGCCTTCAATTAAGGCCACTCGTAAAGTTTGGACAGTCATATTGTTCCTCCTTCCGATTTGAATGCGTATCCGATATCGGAGACGGTTCTTTTATTCCATGGCGCTATCAATCAGCGGCCGCAGCCTTTTTTTCGGAATGATGCCAAATTCAGATTCCAAGCGATTTATCGCGTAAAGAGGTTTATAGGTATTTTCTTTCCCCATGTATCCCTTAAGTTTATCGCGGTTTGTTTGAACGCCGTACCAGGACCAAAGCAGCTCTATGGTCGGAATGGCTGCGCCGCTGTCGGGAGCAACGAGATTGCAAGTTATGCATCGGACTTGAAAAGGCGCCTCCAGCATACGTACGAATGCATCCACAACGTCGCTCGCATAGACTCTGCCGAGCTCTACGTAAGGAACGGAAAGTTCAGTCTCGGTATCAATCTTGGGCTGCTCAAAGCTCTCATCTGGCACGACAGCTCCCAATCTTACATTGATGAAATCCGTATCGGGCGATGTCCGATGAAAGTAACGAGTCAATTCTTCAACCATTGCCTTGCTTAAACCGTATGCATCGGTTGCTAGACACGGATGATCATCCTGAATGGGAAGCTCTAATGGAGTGAAAGCAGGGTCCAGCACGCCTGCGGCTGCAATTGAGCTGGCCGTAATAAATTTTCGACAGCCGTGGTCAAGCAAGTAACGATAAAGTCTTCTCGTGCCCGCTACATTAACCGCTAATGCTTCTTCTTCGTCGCTGCCGCCTGTGACCGCCGCGAGATGAATGACTGCATCAACGACCGGTATACTATCAAGTTTCCGCAGTGTATCCGGCTGGTCGAAGGAGCCTATAATTTGCCGGACTTTTATACGTCCAATACCTTCAATTGCACTGCGGCTCATGACCGTAATGTCATGTCCATTCCCCAAATGCTCAATTAAACGTTGTCCAATAAAGCCCGTTGCTCCGGTAATGAGGATATGCATAATGCTGAAGCCTCCCTTATACCAGTTCCTGCTCGCTGACCATGCGATTCGTTAACGTTCCCAGACGTTCAATCTCCACTGTGACGATATCGCCAGGCTTCAAGTAAACCCGCTTCTCCGCCGGATAACCAAGCACGACGCCTTCAGGCGTTCCGGTTAAAATTAAATCGCCAGGCTCCAAGGTCATATGCTGGGAAATGTAGCTGACGATTTCATCGCAATGAAAAATCATATCCGAAGTATTCGAATGCTGCCTCACTTCGCCATTCACGGTGCATTTCATTTCCAAGTCATTCGGATTCGGCACTTCGTCCGCTGTGACTAAGTAAGGGCCGACAGGGCCAAAGCCGTCGCAAGTTTTGCCCAGCAGCCATTGCGGAGTCCGCATCTGCAAATCTCTCGCCGAAAGATCGTTGGCGTTGCAATAGCCGAAAACATGGTTCAGCGCTTCGTCTTTGCTTGCATACTTGCAGGGTTTGCCCATTACGATAACAAGCTCAACCTCATAGTCGACCTCGCTCGTCACACGTTCAGGCAACGCGATGTCCTTTCCGTAGCCAGTCAGCGAATTATTAAATTTATTGAACAGAATCGGATACTCGGGGATGGCTGCATTCGTCTCTGCTGCATGCTTCCGGTAGTTAAGGCCGACGCAGATAATTTTGCCCGGTTTCGTGACACACGGACCGAAGGAAACATCCGTTTCGTTCAACAGCCAATTTTCCTTGCCTTCATTCGTCAGCTGCAAACGCTGCAAATAGTCTTTCAACGTTGCAAGTGCCGCTTCTCCGCCGCCAATGACGTCCATTACATCGGAGGATACTCCGTTTGCCGGCAGGTGTTGCAGTGCTGATTGGATATCGACGATCCCTTCATCAAGCTTAACCCCCAGTGTGTTTGTTCCGTTGCGTTCAATCGTTACCAGCTTCATTGTTAGTCCACATCCTATCGTTTGAATATTCAATTAATTGATAAGGTTAAGCATCCTTGCCAAAGACGACGCCTCCGTCAATATACAGCGGCGAGCCCATCATGAACGAAGCTTCGTCCGATGCCAGAAATAGCGCCGCATTCGCCACGTCCTCGGGTCTGCCTAGCTCCCCGCTGAGCTGTCTTGTCTTGATTGCTTCGATCGCGGCAGTCGGATCATCATAAGCGTTCTGCAAATATTGCTCAACAAACGGAGTCATGATCGTGCCGGGCAGCAGCGCGTTGACGCGAATATTGTACTTGGCATAATCGACTTGCATCGATTTGGTCAAGGCAAGCACCGCTCCCTTGGAAGCCGCGTACGATGCACGACGGGCAAGCCCAATCTCCGCGACACATGAGGACATATTAATGATAGAGCCTGATTTTCTCTCCATCATGTAGGGCAGGATGTGTTTGCAAGGCAGGAACACGCCACGCAGATTCACGCGAATAACCCGGTCCCATGCCTCCGGCTCCAGCTCGTGAATAGCGCCCACGCCGCTGACGCCGGCGTTGTTGAACAGCACATCTATCACGCCGTACGCCTCGATTGCTTTTTCCGCCATCCCTTTCACCGAATCCGAATCCGTCACATCGGCCTGGAGGAATATCCCCTGCCCGCCTGCGGTATTGATCCGCTGGAGTGTCTCTTTACCTGCCAGCTCATCAATATCGTTGACGATGACCACCGCGCTCTCCCGGGCAAACAGCTCAGCCGTCGTTCGTCCGATACCGGAGCCAGCTCCGGTTACAAGAGCAACTTTTCCTTGAAGCCTCATCCTAAAACCTCCGTTTCACAATGAATGATTGGCATGTGAGCAGCAGGGCAGCACAATCTAATGATCAAGCATGTTACCGCCGCTGCAATCCATTCCGAAGTATTGTTAAATACTCCGCTATTTTGAGATGCGATAATCGTGTTAATGACAACAATAGTGTAACACTTGCGTTCAATATCGTATTTGTCCGGCGCTCCAATTATTTGATAATTAGTCCGGTAATTTTTATGTTTTTCGTAGTTCCTTTCTCTCTCAACGCAATAAAAAAAAACGCCAATTGGCGTTTAATGGAAAATAAAGAAAATCTACGTGTACGCAACATGTAAGCGTATTGCATTTCATGATGGTTGATATATTATTACCTTTACAAGTACTAGCACGCGCACGCACATTCAGCTTAATGGGTGATCACATCATTTGAAACTCTTCTTATACTGCTAGGTAGCATCCGCCTTACTAGACACCCCGTACAAGACCGCCTCACCTCGCAAAATGAGGAACAACATGCAAAAGTGCATTTTGATATGCCCCAAACCTACCTCAAACCGCCCTCAAAATGCAAAAGTGCATTTGAAATCGCCCAATTCGGCCCTTTCGACACTTTTTAGACCAATCAACCTGCACATTTACATTTTGACGCGATATATCGTCGATTAAACGACTTTCAACCTGCACTTTTGCATTTTGATTCCTTATCTCACAGCTCCTAGCCAACCTGTCTCACAAAAAAGCAGATGCCAGTCGTTGTACATGAGGTAAATGAGCTTCAGAATACTTTGGCTATAGCAAT
>NZ_BMHY01000001.1:1209034-1220968 GCF_014641555.1 Paenibacillus radicis (ex Gao et al. 2016) | reverse complement strand
TTTGGTTTTGGTTTTGGTTTTGGTTTTGGTTTTGGTTTTGGTTTTGGTTTTGGTTTTGGTTTTGGTTTTGGTTTTGGCTTTGGCTTTGGCAAACACTGCTCCCTATCTCCAATATCACAGTTTCCTCTAATGTAATACCCCTGAGTATATCGTAATAAAGCAGTTGTGTTGACTGTGTCGGGCTGTGGTCGAGTTGGGCTCGCTGTTGCTCTATGTGTTCAGTTCTGTGCTGGACTCTCAGTTGCACTATGTGTTCGTCCTATGCTGGGCTCGCTGTTACTCTATATGTTCGGCCCTCTTCCCCACCTTCATCCTCGTAGCTTGAGGCAGGGTGAGCGGAGCGTTTTGAGTTCAGGATGGCATTTTGCAGATTCTCTCCACTAGGCCATCGTGTAAACGATGGCCTAATGGAATCAAGAACGACAGCATGAACCAAAACGCGCAGCGGCCCCGGACTTCATGCACAACTCTACATCTGCGTCGCCCGCCTCACGATCTCCTGCTTTTTATCATTCACAACCAGCTGAAAAACATCAGGCCGGCTGTAATGCCCAACCGCATCAAAATCGAACCGGCTTTGTGCAATCTGCGATAGATCAAGTGTCGACATCATAATGCCCTCCTGATCATACAACGGCTTGACGACATATTCCCCCAGCGGTCCTACGATTGCGCTCCCCCCTCGGCTCAAAATCTCTTCATCATCCTCAATGTCTGCATAGCAGGACAAATCATCCGGATAAGAGGCTTTGGTTGCATACTGGTTGCAGGAGATGACAAAGCAGCGGCCTTCGCACGCAATGTGGCGAATCGTAGACTGCCAAGTGTCTCTCGCATCTGCAGTGGGAGCAATATACAGATCAATGCCTTGCGCATACATGGCTGTCCGGGCGAGCGGCATATAATTTTCCCAGCAGATCAGTCCGCCTATTCTTCCGAACGGCGTATCAATCACAGTCAGCGTGCTGCCGTCCCCTTGTCCCCATAATAGACGCTCAGAGCCCGTCGGAACCAGCTTGCGATGCTTGCCCAGCAGCCCGCCCTCCGGCCCAACGTACAACATCGTATTGTATAAAGTTCCCTTGCTATATTCCTGATCACGTTCAACGACGCCGATAACGAGATACACACCTAATTCTTTCGCCAACTCCCCAAAAATGTCGGTTTCGGCTCCCGGCACCTCAATGGCACTTTCCCAATAACGTTCGAAGTCTTTTCTGCCCTCAGTCGTTCGGCTGCCGACACGAGCGCCAAAGCTCAAGCCACGCGGATAACCGGGCAGAAAAACCTCCGGAAAAACGACTAGCTGCGCGCCTTGTCCAGCGGCCTCCCTCGTCATGCTTACGATTTTGTCCATCGCGGATTGCTTGTCGAATAATTGGGGCGCAGACTGCACCACAGCTACATGAACTTGTTTGTTCTTCATCCCATCATCCCTTTCTCTACTCAAACTATCTTAAGCATGATCATAAAAGATAAAGCATCAAAAACAACCATCCAAAATCGGATGAATAAAAACCATCCAATTTGCGGATGAAAGAGAGAGAAGAACCTGCAACCATCCGATTTTCGGCGGAGATGACCATCCATGTTCATGGATTCGAAATCAATTTGTCAAGGCAAGGATGCATTTCTGCTTCTTCCTTTTGTAAAATCGGTGGTATGATAACAATCGCAATATGTCTATCTGCAGTAAACAATGAGGTGAATTTATGTGGAAACCCGATCGTCAAGTTAAAAAACCGATCTACGAACAAATTGCTGATCATCTGGAGCAGCGAATTTCATACGGAGAATTTCCGCCAGGCAGTCTGCTTCCCTCGGAACGGAAGCTGGCTGAGCAATTAGGCGTTAATCGAAGCACGGTCATTCTAGCTTTCGCAGAGCTTCGGGCGATGGGCATTATTGAAAGCCGAACAGGCAGCGGCACGCGCGTGAGCACCAGCAAATGGGAGGCTACGCCCAAGCATACGCCGAATTGGAGCCGTTATGCGGAAGGCGGAAGCTTCCTGCCAAATTTGCCGTTCATGCGAAAAATCCGCGAGTCGCTGGCGCAGCAGCCTTCGCTAATCGATATGGCAAGCGGTGAACTAGCCGCGGATTTGGCCCCCATCGATGAAATAACGGCGTTAATGGGCGAGCATCGATATACCTCGTATTTGGGCTATGACAATCCTCAAGGCTACACGCCTCTCCGGGAAGCGCTCGTCTCCCATCTGGAGCGGCAAAGAGGAATTCGAACGACGGAATCCTCCATTCTGATTACGTCCGGCTCCCAGCAATCCCTCTATTTAATTACGCAATGCCTGTTGTCACCAGGAGATGCCGTAGCAATCGAAGATCCGTCGTATTGCTACTCCCTGCCCTTATTCCAGTCTGCGGGACTTCGGCTGTTCCGTCTCCCGGTCGATCAGTACGGAGCGCGTTCAGAGGATATACGTTCGTTGTACAAAAAACATCGGATCAAGATGGTGTTCTTGAACCCGAATTTTCAAAACCCGACGGGAAGCGTTCCTACTGCAGAACGCCGCAATCAGCTGCTGGCCGCTGCCAGCGAACTGGGGCTGCCAATTGTCGAGGACGATCCCTTCAGCCTGACGGCTTATGAGAATTCTCCTCCCCCGCCGCTCAAATCGATGGACCCGCTTGGCTCGATTTTATATATCGGCTCCTTCTCTAAGATTGCGGCTTCTGGTCTAAGAATCGGGTGGATGGTTGCTCCGAATGCTATTGTCGAAAGGCTAGCCGATGCCAGACAGCAGATGGACTTTGGATTAAGCGTCATTCCGCAGCAGGTAGCCGCTCAATTTCTGAATTCCGCATACTTCGATCCGCACTTGAATCGATTGCGGATGCAGCTTCAATTCAAGCGGGACCTGTTAATTGAAGCGTTGAGAAAAGAACTTCCGGGCTTGATTACTTTTAGCGTGCCTCAAGGAGGTTTGCATTTGTGGTGCAAGCTTGTGCCCGAGGTTCATGACGGCAAGCTGCTGGACGAGGCGATCCGCAAGGGTATCGTGTTCGTGCCGGGGAGTGTCTATGGTTCAGAATCCGGCTATGTCCGGTTTACCTTTGCAAGAGCGCGGGCCGAAGAAATTGCCCCAGGGGTAGCCAAGTTTGCCGAAGCTTTGCGCAGCCTGCTGAACACAGCTCAATAAAGCAATGCAATGCATACAACAAAACAACCGCGAAAGCTTCAATCAATGAAGCCTTCGCGGTTGTTTTATTTTCAAGCTAATGCCTAGCCAGCAACCTGGTTGAACATCATGATCCACATGGACCCCGCTACAACAACTAGCAAAATTACAAGTCCAAATATTAAAGACAGCAGATTGTATCGCGGATTTTTCTCTTCACGCAGATGCATGAAGAACAACAGCTGAACAATTAGCTGCAGTACAGCTGCTCCCATCAATACGACCGCATTGGCCGTCCCTTCCAGCCAGTCACTCCGTACAATTGCAATGGGGATAACCGTCAGCACGATCGAGAACACAAACCCTATCGTGTAAGATCGCAAGGAGCCATGCGTATCTTCTGCCGGATGATTCGCTTTCGAGCTTGCTGCCATTTAGCTCACCCCCATTAGATAAACGACTGTAAATACGAAGATCCAGACAACATCTAGAAAATGCCAAAACAAGCTGATCGTCTGGACTTTGCGCTTCATAACTGGCGTAATCCCCTTGCTCGCCAATTGAAGAATGACCGCAACCATCCAAATAAGTCCGATGCATACATGCAAGCCGTGGGTGCCCACCAGCGTATAAAAGGCGGATAGAAACGCACTCGTTCCCATCGTCGCTCCTTCTTGCACCAGATGTGTAAATTCAGTAATCTCAAGACCGATAAAGGCTGCGCCTAGAATAGCCGTAAAAGCTAGCCAGCCCATAAGTGCCCGTTTCTTCCCCTTATTCATCGCTAATACAGCCAGTCCGCAAGTGTAGCTGCTGGCGAGCAGCAGAAACGTGCTGACGATAATGCCGTTCAGCTCGAACAGCTCAGCGGGTCCTGGACCGCCGTTCGTGTTACCGCGAAGAACGATATATGCTGCGAAAAAAGTACCGAAGATAAGAACATCGGTCATCAAGTAAATCCAGAAGCCAAAGGTACGCATCCCTTCCAGATCCGGATGATCATGATGCTGCTCTTGCGGAATATTGGCATGCTGTGCCGGTTCCGCGGAATGGATTGAAGCCATTAGACCGTCCACCTGCCCTTACTCGCCTCAGAGCTTCTAATCTCTTCAACGGGAATATAATAATCGGTATCATGATTGAATGAATGTTTGAGCATGCAGATCGCAAGGCCGGAGATGCCCGCAATGATAAACCATTGCCAGTGAAAAACAAACCCGAAGCCCGCGACAAAGCAGCAAGCGGACATTAGTATCGGAATGGCTGAATTTTTAGGCATATGAATCGGTTCGAGCTTTCCTGTATACAGCTGAGACTGTGCCGCTGCTCCGCCTTGCTCCATTCGCTGCTTCTCTTCCCACCACTCGTCCTGACTACTGACATTTGGCAAAACAGCAAAGTTGTAATACGGCGCCGGAGAAGGAATCGACCACTCCAGCGTTCTGCCATTCCATGGATCGCCAGTTGTATCGCGATTGGCTGCGCTATGTTTTACGCCATGCGCGATCTGCCAGACCTGGAACAGAAACGCAATTCCCATCAAAGCAGCGCCGATCGTGGACACCAGATTCATCTCCCACCAGCCTTTATCCCAGCTATAGGAGACGACACGCCGCGTCATGCCCATGAGTCCAAGCGCATATTGCGGCATGAAGCACAGATAGAAGCCAATATTCCAGAACCAGAACGCCCACTTGCCGATACGTTCGTTCAATTTGAAGCCAAATAACTTCGGCCACCAGTAATATAAACCTGCGAAATATCCAAATACGACACCGCCGATAATAACATGGTGGAAGTGTGCAATCAGGAAGTAGCTGTTATGGAATTGAAAATCAGCTGGAGCTACCGACAGCAGTACGCCGGTTAGACCGCCTGTGACAAAGCACGGAATAAAACCGATTGTCCATAGCATCGGCGTTTCGAACGTAATTTTGCCCCTGAACATGGTGAACAGCCAGTTAAACACTTTTACACCTGTCGGTATGGCGATCAGCATCGTCGTTAAGGCGAAGAAGGCGTTGACATCTGCTCCCGAGCCCATGGTGAAGAAATGATGCGCCCAGACCAGAAACGACAGGACGCTGATGATCATCATGGCGTACACCATCGACTTGTAGCCGAACAGCTTCTTTTTCGAGAAGGTCGATACGATTTCCGAAAAGATGCCGAAGGCCGGAAGTACGATAATATATACCTCTGGATGTCCCCACATCCAGATCAGATTGATGTACATCATCGGGTTGCCGCCGCCGTCCAGCGTAAAGAAATGCGCCCCGGCATAGCGGTCAAGAAACAGCAGCGCAAGCGTAGCCGTCAAAATCGGAAACGAAAAAATGATCGCAATACAGCTGGACAAAACCGACCATGGAAACATCGGCATTTTCATCAGTCTCATGCCCGGCGCACGCATTTTCAGAATCGTTACGATGAAATTGATGCCGGTCATCAAGCTGCCAATCCCTGAAATTTGAATGCCCCAAATATAAAAATCCTGTCCGACGCCCGGATTGTACATCAGCTCCGAATACGGCGGATAAGCAAGCCAGCCTGCATCAGGCGAACCGCCGATGACAAATGATAAATTGAACAGCATCGCCCCGGCGAAAAACAGCCAGAAGCTGAGCGAGTTCAGAAACGGAAAGGCCACATCTCTGGCCCCGATTTGCAGCGGCACCATAACGTTGAACAAGCCGAACATAAACGGCATCGCCATAAACAAAATCATAATGACGCCATGCGTCGTAAAAATTTGGTTATAATGATCCGGCTCCAGGAAGCTAAGCTCCGGCATGGCGAGCTGCGTCCGCATCAGCAGCGCATCGACTCCCCCGCGGAACAGCATCAGGAACGCTGATAGGATATACATGATTCCGATTTTTTTGTGATCGACGGTAGTGAGCCACTCCCGCCACAGCCAGTTCCATTTCTTGAAATACGTCATGCCGGCGACCACTGCAATAAGTGTCAGTCCAATACTAACGTCGGCTCCATAAATCAATGGATCGCCCGTTACGAAAAACTCGGACGCAAAGCTTTTTACGTTTTCCCTCATCGCAATCTTCCCCCTTCTCTATTGATGTTCTTCTGCAGAATGTCCGCTGTGAGAGGCTGGCTTCGGTGTCTTCGAGTCCGCCGGCTCTTGCTCCTTAAGCTGCGGGCTATGGTGATGACCGGAAGCGTATTTCGTTACCGTTCTTTCGAAAAGCCCCTCCGGAAAAGAAGAGAAGGTCAATTTCTGCTCCGTTGAAGGCTGCGCCAACTGCTTGTACCCTTCGCTGGTAAGTGCAGGCGACTTCGCTTGAACCTCTTTGACCCATTGATCAAATTCCGTCTGTGTTGTTGATTCCACGTCAAAATACATGCTGGAAAAATGAGTGCCCG
This sequence comes from Paenibacillus radicis (ex Gao et al. 2016), assembly GCF_014641555.1. Taxonomy (GTDB): domain Bacteria; phylum Bacillota; class Bacilli; order Paenibacillales; family Paenibacillaceae; genus Pristimantibacillus; species Pristimantibacillus radicis. Next base: position 1,214,447 of record NZ_BMHY01000001.1, on the reverse strand, counting down.
TGAAATTGGCTCCCGAGCCCCAATATTCTCCTGCCTCGTCGGCCTGCAAATACAGTGTCATAGCCATTCCGGACATCGCATACATCTGTCCGCCAAGCTGCGGAATCCAGAAGGAATTCATCGGCGAGTCTGCTGTAATTTCAAACCGGACTGGTACGCCTTGCGGAATCTTCAGCTCATTAACCGTTGCAATTCCCTGTTCCGGGTATTGAAACAGCCACTTCCAATTCAAGGAAGTTACCTGAACGGTTAACGGCTTTTGCGCGGACTCCAGCGGTTTGGACGGTTCTAGCGCATACGTGCCTTTTACCGTAATGACCGCCAAAATAAGGATGATCACAATCGGAATGCCCCACCAAATGGCTTCCAATTTGAAGCTGTGCTCCCAGCGCGGCGTGTATGCCGCTTTTCGGCCTTCCCTATCGCGATACCGCCATACGATAAATGCGGTTAACAGCAATACCGGTACAACGACGATGCAGCATAATATCGTCGAAATGATCATCAAATCCCGCTGCTGCGCCGCGATCGGTCCTTTCGGGTCCAGCACCGCCATATTGTCCGTGCATCCGGCAAGTAAAAGCATGACCGGTGCAAGCAGGGCGGCCAGCCGTCTGACGGCTTTCGTAACTTTCATTGTTGAGTTCAGCTCCTATCCGGTTCCATGGTTCTTGAATCCTCCTCACTTTATAAGAGAACCACCAAGGTGTCACCAGCCGCTGAGTGCCAAAGTCCCACCAGCCATGTTCAATAAATTGCAACAATAATGTTGCGGATGGGATAGTGAGTACGTATGGCGTTTACGTGGAGCAGTAGGGCGCTAAGCGGATTCGGTCGTTGCCCAGCGGAGCCGGGCAACCTGAACAGCGAAGGAAAGTTCGCTCGATGCGCGAGTGAAATCGGACAGCGAAGTAAGTTCGCTATTTTGCGAAGGAAAGTTCGTTCGGCGCATATGCGAAGGCACACAGCGAAGCAGGTTCGCTATTTTGAGAAGGAAAGTTCGTTCGGCACGTGTGCGATGCCGAACAGCGAAGCAGGTTCGCTATTTTGAGAAGGAAAGTTCGTTCGGCGCATATGCGAGGGCACACAGCGAAGCAGGTTCGCTATTTTGAGAAGACAAGTTCGCTCTGCGGCCGATGGTGCTTATGCTCCTCACCTACAGCGAACTCAATTTCGCTATTGGAAAACCTAGGTTCACGGATAGCGAAAATGAGTTCGCTAATTCCAGACTGGCATGCAGGTTTGGGCCAATTAGCGAAAACAGCTTCGCAATATTGCGAACCTGCTTCGTTCGGCGTATATGAAGCGATACAGCGAAGCAGGTTCGCTATTTAGCGAAGACAAGTTCGCTCTGCAGCCCATGACGATTGTGCTACTCATCTGCAGCGAACTCATTTTCGCTATTGGAGAACCTAGGTTCACGGATAGCGAAATTGAGTTCGCTAATTGCAGATTGACATGCTTGTTGGGGCTGAATAGCGAAAACAGCTTCGCAATATTGCGAACCTGCTTCGTTCGGCATATATGTAAAGCTGAGCAACGAAGCTGCTTTACTACTAGCATAGGCAAGTTGGTTCGGCGTATATGTAAAGCTGAGCAACGAAGCAGGTCCACTACTAGCAAAGGCAAGTTCATTCGGCGCATATGTAAAGCCGAGCAACGAAGCAGCTTCGCTACTAGCGAAGGCAAGTTGGTTTGGCGCATATGTAAAGCCGAGCAATGAAGCAGGTTCACTACTAGCAAAGGCAAGTTGGTTCGGCGCATATGTAAAGCCGAGCAATGAAGCATGTTCACTACTAGCAAAGGCAAGTTGGTTTGGCGCATATGAGAAGTCGAGCAACGAAGCAGGTTCGTTACTAGCAAGGGAAAGTTCGTTCGACGCATAAGCGAAGTCGAGCAATGAAGCAGCTTCGCTATTTAGCGAATGGTAGTTTCTCTCGATGCAAACAAAAAAGCAACTCTGCTCCGTAGGCGCCGCTGATTGAATCAGCCGAGCCTTGGAACAGAGTTGCTTATTTTTTACGAATAATGATCATAGTCGCAGACTGCGCCTATCCCGTCTTGCTGATAGTTGCTATCCGCGCTATCGGAGGCTGGATATCAATTAACAAATACCGCGCCTACCCCGCCTTATTGCTTTGTAAAACTAAAATCATCCACGTTGATCCACTGGGAAGTCGGGCCGGTTACGTATACCTGAACGCTGTCGCCGGCATTAAGGACGATGCCTGTAATCGACTGCTCGTTGTAGGCCGTCACATTAGGAATCGCAACACTCCCTGCCGCGCTCCCATTGACTTTGACGCCTAGCACGCCGCCGGAGCCGCCCGCCGCTACCCATGCTTTTAACGTATAGGTGCCGCTTTCGGGAATCATAAAGCTTTGCGAAATTTGCTTCGCCGTTCCTGCATCCAGGTACGCCAGCTTGGAGCCGCTATGCGGAATGTTCGATGCGATGCCCGTACCGGAGGTAAAGGTCCAATCCGCTGTTCCTGCTTCGAATCCGGCATTTTTAATCAAGTTCGCCGCGATGTTAGCCCTTACGACGATGGAAGAACCAACCGGTACACTAACGGTAACTGAGCTAACCGCAACGCCGTTGACGACTTTGGTGCTTGCCGGCTGTGCAACGTCGTTAATGAACAGCTGACTGTGCGTGCCGGGGAAGGTCGCCTCCCATTGAAGAGGCTGTGAGCCATAGTTATGCGTCAAGGTCGTCCGACCTACGCCCTCATGCTTCACTTTCAAGTCATGATCGCCAACTGCGACATGATTAACCTCGCCCCAAGTGACCGACTCCGGCAAATGCGACAACGTCTCGACCTTATGATTCGGCGCGTCTGGAACAACACCCATCAAACCTTCCACCGTATGACCGACAACCGTAAAGCCTACCTCAGGATAGGTACTGCGGCTGTTACCGATATATTTCAGCCAATAGACGCCGCGGTCGTTTTGCTGATACGGGAAAAAGGTTTCCGGCAAGTACGTATAGGCCTCAATATTGAACGGCGCTAAACCTTTCACCTGGCTATCGATGTAATCCAAGTAATTGTTGTTTGTGCTGCCTGGATTCGTAATCAGCTTCATCGGCATAAACCAGCTGTTCTCTTTGCCGAAGTTATCGTATTTGGTGGAGTCATACCAGCCGCGAATGAAGCGGTTGCTCGACGTATTCACCCAGGTAGAGTTGAACAGTGACTTCAAGCTGCTCGCCTTGCCTGCTGTTACGCCGCTGCCTGCAGAATCGCCGCGAGCGGACTGAATTTGCGAATAGGCAAGAAGCGCTTGATATTGGGAACCGATGGCATCGCCCGCCTCTTTCAAGTGAGCGCTTGGATTCTCGTTGTATGTAGCCGTCCCTTTGAAAATATCCCCTGTTCCGCCTTCGTCAGCAATGCCGTTGCCGTTCGCATCATGAAGAGCAATAAAATCATTAACCGACTTCTCGTAATAGGTTACTAGCGCAGGATCGTTAATATAGTCCGTATTCCCTGTCCACAAATATTGCTTATAGCCCTTTTCCGTGAGCTCGAATACGGCAGGAATTTCTCTCACGAAGCTGGTGTCACTATTATAGTCGGTATAGTATGGGACAACATCGCTGAAGTTCAACGCCCACAGCGGATACCATTTGCGGCTGGCATTCGCCGAAGCGGCAAACTTTTGCAGCGTTTGATAGTTTTCCGCGTCCATTCCCAGCAGATGAGCACCCAAGGAAGCATGGGCGAAATCTCGGGAATAGAGCGCAGAGCGGAACGTATATCCGTTCCAATAGGAAGCAAAGTTATTGCCCAGGCCGGAGGTCATATAGGATTTTGCTTGTGATTTTGCCCAGGCGAAATTGTCGTTCAGAACGGAATCCGAGGAAGTGAAGCTGATATCCTGGTTCGGCGTGCTGTAGTCGGTCTTCACTCTCGTAACGAAGAAGTCGTCTCCAAAAACAGTCCCTGAACCGGCCGGATTCCACAAATAAATCGTTGCGCTCGTATTAGACCCGCCCGTCAGGAAAGGAATCGACACCTGCGTCCAGCCGGTACTCGTTACCGGTAAATTATTTTCGCTGCCGCCGTAATTTTTGACACCGACCCGGGCTGTGACGCCGGCCGATCCCGCCTTCGCATAGCCAATAAGCGAGTACATCGTATTCGGACTCAGACCGGTAACGGTAAGCTCGGCGCTGTTGCTCGTCGATACCGCTTTCGCTCCAGTTCGTTGACCGCTGCTGACGATAGCAGCACCAGAGCTCCAAGGCGCAGCAGAACCGCTCTCGAAGCCGCCGTTGACTGCGTAGTTGGTTACCTGCTCCAGCGTAAAATCATCACCGTACAGCTCTCCAACGCCATTGGCATTCCAAAGAAAGATTTTCGTGCTCGTGTCCGACGGACCCGTCGTAAAGACAAGCACCGCATTCGTATAGGAAACGCTTCTAATTTCTTTCTGAAGCTCATTGCCGCCATAATCTTTAACGCCGATTCTGCCGTCAACATTGACCGAGCTTCCCTTAGCCCATCCCGTCAGCATATAGGTGGTGTTAGGCGACAAGCCGCCAATTGTCTGCTCTATTAAACCGGTGGTACGAACCGCATAGCTGCCGGAACGGACTTGGTCGAATGCGGTAACGACATTGGCGCCAGAGAAGTCCGCCCACCCAGAAAGATTGCCGGCTTCAAAGCCCGGATTTTGCACGCTGTTGGTTCCAGCAGCCGATAGCGGATAAGCTGGGGAGGATACGACAAGCGATGATGCAACAGTGCCTGCAACCGCAAAGCTCAACAACCTTTTCCACGTCTTGCCCTTCTGCCTTGCTCCCATACTGCTTCCCCCTTGTACCTGGTCATTTACTTGCCGAATTTACCATTTTACTTCAAAAGCTTCGCCATTCTCTCCCGAATAACGTCTGCTTCCGTTCTCATCGGAGACAACCAGCTCTATGCCTGATGGAAGCGCATTGACGACGAGATCGAATTGACGGCCAAACGCTTGGATGGAACGAAGAGCCATTGCGCTCCAGCCTTCCGGCAATCTTGGAACACAGTTGAATGCGGATAGTCCGGTTGGTTGAATACCGAATAATCCTTCCGTAACGATACGGCAGTAGAGCGCACTTTCAGCCGACAGATGACGCTGATTGCCTTCCGGATAAGCCTCCACCGGATAAGGAACATGGTCGCCGAGCAAACGCCGGATAGAATATGACGCCAGATAAGCGGTCGCAATTTCTGTCTCGCCAGCGGCGTACATGCCGCGCAGGCCGTACAGCGTTGAACGATCCCAGAACGTCGTGTCGCCCGCTTCCGTCGCCAGCCCGTCTTCCGTCCACAGCCTTGGAGACAAAAGCGCTTGAATTGTTCCGACCTTGCGGGTCTCAATTCCCATCGTCAGCGGAATGCAGATCCATGATCGTAAAACA
>NZ_BMHY01000001.1:1200194-1208992 GCF_014641555.1 Paenibacillus radicis (ex Gao et al. 2016) | reverse complement strand
AATACCGGTAAGTCTCGAACCCTTCTACCGTAGCGCCAAAATAGTTCTCAATCGCGGCATACAGTGCTTCCGCCGCAGCTGTATACGCTGCCTGCGCCTCTTTCTTGCCCAGCGAGACAGCTAAATCCGCAGCATGCTGATAAGCGGCATATGCCAGACATGAGGTGGACAAATTAGCCGAGCCGCTCGGGAATCGGTTCTCCAGTTCATCCGAATCGGAGGCGATGACGCCTGCTTCGGTTTTCTGCCGCTCGCAGAATTCCAAGCTCCATTCGATCGCAGGCCATAATTCCTCGGCAATTGCCAGATCCCCTGACGACAAAGCAAACAGTGAAGCGCCATAAGCGTACATCGCGGCATCGCCGCGGTCTCCTGCACCCTCCCAAATATCAATGCCTTCGGCAACGATAGAGCTTGGGATTGGTTGATAATCCGGGCCCATAAAGCTGGTGTACAGCCGAAGTGCATTCAGCGTCGCTTCATTACCCGGCGCATATCCTAAATAAGGGAATAGAGGTCCTGCATATTCGACTTGGTCATTCGTCCACACGGCCGCGTAGTAATGGCCGCCGCCTGGACTATGCATCAGACCGTTTCTCGTCTCGAAAATACTTTCCGATGTTCTCAGCTTGGCAAACGCGAACATCCGGTCCAGCACCGCATCCGGTGTTTCCAGAACCAAATGGTTGCGGCTCTGTGCAATCAGCCGCTGCCGCTTGCCCTCTTCCTCCTTCATGTCCATGCCATATTCCTGCTCTTTCAGAGCTCTGGCTGTTATGGCAGTACCGAATTGCATCCACTGCCCCGGCTCAAGCGTATGCTCATCTCCGTCGGCATCATGAGCCGCAGCGATTAAATAGATACCATAGGCGCCTTTTACAGAATTTGTTGCACTGCGATCGATAACCTGCACCTTAACCGGCTTGTCCGACATGTTCGTCAGCGTTACCTTCTCCAGCGCGGCTTTGGCATCAGCAGACGGGAAAAGCGTTCTTGCAATGACAAGTCCATCCTCGGCTTCGCTTTCCATCGTAAGCATGCCGTCAAACTGAAACCAGACGGGACGCTCATTGACGCTTTGCTTTCCGTTTATATGAAGGAACGGCAGCGCTTCCTGCCCAAACTCCTGCATCAGACTTCCATGCGTATTATTCGGAATCGTCCGCAGCCCCGGCCAGACAACTGTGCGGGACAATACAAGCTTGCCTTCCCCGTCTACGCCATAGCGCACAATCATAGAAACTTGCTTGCCGCTCATCTCCAGATGATCTTCATGCGGCTGCATGCGATCCTTTGCAACTTCCCACATAATATTGTCTTGCCCGATCTGCCACCTTGCATCTGTTTGTCGCTCCATAGCTGTCTCTGCCTCCGTTAGTGTCTGACGATGCGCTTAGCCTTTAATCGCACCGTCGGCCATGCCTTTGATGAAAAACTTTTGAAGAAATAAATAGACGACCGTTATCGGCAGCATACCGATCAAGCAGCCTGCCGCCACCCAGTTAATATTGCTTTGGAACTGCGAGATGAACATCGACAATACGACAGGCACTGTCTGAATGCTTTTCTGCTGCAGGAAAAACAGAGAGAACTGGTAGTCATTCCACACTTGAACGCCGATCAAAATAATGATAGTAGCTGTAATCGGTTTCACGAGCGGAAAGATTAAGCGGAAGAAGATGCTGTATTGGTTGCAGCCGTCTATGACTCCCGCCTCATCAAGCTCCTTCGGAATACCGCTAATAAATCCGGTATACAGAAAGATCGTCATCGGCAGCGCAAAAGTCACTTGCGCCAGCGAGATTGCCCAATACGTATTAATGCCGCCCAGATCGACGACCAGTTTATAGAGCGGCACCAAAATCGTAAGCGGCGGAATAATGAGACAAGAGATACAAACGGTATAAATGAAGTTATTCCATCTTGTTCTTCGTCTGGCAAGCGGATAAGCGGCAATCGAGCCAATAACGATAACAAGCAGCAATACGATGCCCGTAATGATCACATTGTTCAGGATCGCTTTGCCAAGCCCGGCTTCTCTCCAGACGTCCATAAAGTTGCCAAAGTCCAAGGATTGAGCCGGAATCCATTTGGAGCCGACATCTCCTGCGCCCTTGAAGGACAAGTTGATCAGAATGTAAAAGGGAATGATATGAACGACGACGATGAGACCGATGATGATATACTTCAGCAGATTCTTCCCCATCTTACATACTCACTTCCCTTTTACGCAGCATTCTTAACAAGGTCAGACTGACAATACCAATTAGAATAAACATGACATTGCCCAGTGCGGCCGCATAACCGGCATCCTGCCTCGCGAAGTACAAGTTGTACATCATCGTCGATAAAGATTGCGAAGCGTAACCGGGTCCGCCGTTCGTCAACGCGACGATAACGTCGAACAGCTTCAATCCGCCGATAATGTTGACGACTACATTAATCGTTATCGAAGGCATAAGCAGCGGCAATGTGACACTCTTGAAGCGGTCGAACCAGCGTGCGCCGTCAATGGAAGCGGCCTCATAATAGTCTTTCGGAATCGACTGCAAGCCTGCCAAATAAATAATCATCGCAATGCCCATGAACTGGTACGTATTGACGAAGGTAATGATATTTACAGCTACAGGACCGCTGGAGAGCCAGTCGCTTGGCGCCATATGAAACAAAATCCGGATATCATTGATCGCTCCGCCGTCGTATTGGAAAAAGAAGTACCAAATGTAGCCCATAATAAGCGGGCTAATAATGACCGGAAGATAGACGATCGTTCTCACCAAACCAACGCCGCGTAATTTCTGATCCAGAAACAAGGCATAGATGAGACCAAGCAGGTTTTGAAATATTGTGCTTCCAAAGCCGTAGATCAAAGTGTTCTTCAATGTAATAAAGATTTTCTTATCGGTCAGCATTTGTGTATATTTATCCCAGCCGACCCAATTGAATGAAGGTGAATAGCCGTCCCAATCTGTAAACGAAATACGAATGCCCTTCACCATCGGATAAAAAATAAACAAAGCGAACAGAAGCAGCGCCGGCACATACATCAGATTTAATGCTTTCGGCGATAGAAATACCTTTTGCAGCGCATTTGGCTGCCGCAGTGCCATTCGGTTCGCGTTCACGCTTTTCTTTGTCTCTACAGTATTCAACTTCCTTCTCTCCTTCCGGAAAACGCTTCTAGCTGAACAAGTTACGGCCCCCACCCTGATCCTGCTGAAGATAAGGGCCGTAGGTTATCCTTTATGACTCTGACTATGAAAAGCTACTTAACGGCAGCCGCTCTCAGACGATTGTATTCTTTCTCCATATTCTCGGAGAATTGCTTGACGGTAATGCCGCCGGAGATGAGATCCTGACCGTTTTTACACATCACATCCCACATGCCGTTTGGCAAGAAGACGCGGTCAAAATACGGTAATACACGAATGTCTTTATACTGCTCGTAATAAGTGCTCAGATCACCTGCATCAACTGCGGTGCCTTTAATGCCGGAAGGCAAAGCGTTGGAGACCGCAACCAGCTGCGCATTTTCCGGTTTTGCGAAGTAAGCGACAAACTTTTTAGCCGCTTCAATGTTCTTCGAGTCTTTCGATACGCCCCAAGTCGTTTTCTCGCCGCCTACAAAGGTTGGCGTGTCACCCTCTACGATAGATGGAATCGGCATAAAGCCTGCATGCAGCTCCGGATTGATTTTTTTCGCTTCTTCAATTGCGTATGCTCCGTAGAACAGGAACGCTGTTTTGCCTTCTGCCAAAGCTTTCGCGTCATCATTGTATTTCGCAGTCAGGACATCTTTGTTCAAATATCCCTTCTTGTGCAGATCCGCGAACATTTCCGCAAATTGATCCCAGTTGCTCCAGTCGAAGCTTCCGTCGAGCAGCTGTGCGGATTGATTCTGTGCTGCGCTAATATACAGCGGATTGGCAAAGTAGTCGAAGTATTGACCCACTGGCCAGTTGTCTGAACCGCCCATATGGAAAGGAGCGACAGCGCCTCCGCTTTCCTTCGTAATCGTTTCCGCCGCTTCCATCAATTGTGCATAGGTTTGCGGAATCGCGATGTTGTATTTCTCCAGCACGTCTTTGTTGTAGACGATACCCGATTTATCCTGATCCATCGGCAATACGTACACTTTGCCGGCATCATCCGTTACAGCAGGCTTGATCGCTTCATCCAGCGTCGCTACCCAAGCCTCGTCTTTCAAGTCCGCCAGGTATTGGCCGTAGCGGAGCTTAGCCCAGCCATGCGTCGAGAACACATCGGGCAAGTCATTGCTTGCCATTTTGATTTTCATCATATTCTCGTAATCTTTGCCCGGCGCGCTGAAGTCGACCTTAATCGTCGGATTCTCTTTCATAAAGTTATCCGCAATCGCCTGCAGCACTTTGGCTTGCTCGCCGACAACGTTCGTCGCTACGCTGATCGTTACTTTTTTGCCCGAATCCTGCTCGGTTGCCTGCTTGTTCCCGTTGTTCTCAGCCGGTTTCTTTTCATTGCCCTGATTGCTGGATCCGCATGCCGACAAGATGCCGGCAAGGACGATCATAACGACTAACAGGGACTGCCATTTCATGAATTTCATTCTTGTTTCCCCCTTGAAATCTATAATGTAACGGCTTACAAAATCATCGTAACATGCATGATTGCGTTTACAATGATGGATATCTACACTCTAGATGCGGTTTTCTACAATGCTCATTTTGCATTGACGCGCGCGCAACCTCCCATTATGCTTGTTGTTATTCAACTGCTTTCAGGAGGCTTTGGCATGCCGTTCAGTTTCTCGCTTCGCAATAAATTAATGGTCATTTTTATCGCGACGATCATTTTGCCGTTTCTCACGCTGGCGATCATTCTGCCCACCTATTTCAAAGGACTGATCAGCGAAGAAACTCAAAATGTTACATCCGGTGCCATGAATTCTTTATCCCGGAACATTGAGACGTATCTGGATGACTTGGATCGCCTGACCTTACTGCCCTACTATAATGATGAACTGATCCAAGCGCTCAAAATTACCGCCTACCAATCCGAGTCGAGCCTTGATGATTATACCAAACTTAAAACCTATCGGGCGCTCAACGGAACTCTGCCTAGCTACTTGCTCAATACGCGTAAAGAAATTATAAACACCGTAATGATTACTAGAGATGGAAAAGGCTATTTGAGCAGCAAATTCGAAGCGAATAAGCTTGTACAAGGGTTCCCCTACCAGGAGCAAAGCTGGTACCAGAAAGCCGTCGAAGCCGATGGCAAAGCGGCCTTCATCGGTTCGCATAAACAGGATTATTTGTCGGACACGATGAATAGGCGCGTCTTTTCAGTCGCCCGTCTCATTAAGGATCCGGATTCCAAGCAGCCGATATCCGTCATTATTGCCGATGCCGACTATGGTGCTCTGAATAAAATCATCGATGACATCGCATTCAGCAGCCGGTCGATGATCGTCATTATGGATGAGAGCGGCGAGCCGGTATATTCCAATAAAGAAGTGCCGATTTCGCTAAAATCCCAGCTGAAAAATCATCAAAAAATAACGATTGGCGATCAGAAATATGTATCGCTGACCAAAAATTTAACGTCTGCGGATTGGCAAATTATTGTGCTGCTGTCGGAATCCGAAATGAATGGCAAAATCCGCTGGATTTCCAACGTCGCCGTCATCGTATCCGCCGGAGGCATTGCCATTACCTTCATCCTCTTTATGTATTTAACAAGATGGATCGTAACGCCGTTCAAGCGCATCATCGAGGTGATGAAGCAAGCCCGGACCGGCAACTTGCAGGCTCGGTTCACCTCGGTCGGCAAGGACGAAATTTCACTGCTCGGCCAATCCTTGAACAAGATGATTTATCAGCTCGACGACATGATTAACCGGGAATATAAAACGGCGCTATCGTTGAAAAAGGCGGAATATCAAGCGCTGCAATCGCAGATTCAGCCCCATTTTCTATACAATGTGCTGACCGGATTTATCGGACTGAATCAAACCGGGGAGAAACGCAAGCTGGAGGATGCAATCTTCGCCTTAAGCGGCATGCTACGCTATATTTTGGCTGACAATCAGAATACGACGATTGCCCAGGAGTTTCAAATTTTACAAGGCTATGGACTGCTGCAGAAGCTGCGTTTCGATGAGAAGCTGCAGCTCGATATCCATTTCGAGAAATCGGTCGGATCATTCTCCATTCCTAAACTGCTTATTCAGCCGATTGTGGAAAATGCAATCATTCATGGCGTTGAGCCTAGCGAGTCCCCTTGCCTCGTAGAAGTGAAAGCGTTTATTTATGTTGATGAAGAAGGCGAATATATTCGGATTAAAGTACGGGACACTGGGGTTGGCTTCCAGCTCGAAGCAGCTCCCTCGGCCGGACAGCATCTCGGAATTGCTAACGTGAAGACCCGTTTGGAGATGCTCTATGACGAAGCCGAATTCCGAATCGAGAGCAGTCCCGGCTCAGGAACAAGTGTCTATATTACCATCCCTCTAAAAGGAGCGCAGCTATGAGAGTTATTATTGCCGATGATGAAACCTGGGTACGGACAGCCATTAAAAACATGTTATTGACGCTAGACATTCCGCTCGAAATTGCTGGCGAGGCCAGCAACGGCGAAGAGCTGATTGCCATGACAGAAAACCTGCAGCCCCAGCTTGCTTTCATCGATATTCACATGCCGAAGGTGGACGGCATTGCCGCCATCCGCGCAGCGAGAACCGTATCTCCACGAACGAGATGGGTCATTCTATCCGGTTCTGCCGACTTTCAATATGCGCAGGAAGCCATTCGATTGGGCGTCAAAAACTATTTGCTTAAACCGGTGGATTCCTCCTCTCTATCAGCCTGTGTCGAAGAGATTTTAGCCGATTACAATGAAGACCTCGTGAAAGGAAATGAGCAATTCGAATTTCTGACTTCCTCTTATGTATGGGGGAACCGCAATTTGCAGGATTTGGCCGAGCTCCCGTCCTATCGCTATGCGGGCACACTAATCTGTATGGACAGCTCCCTATCAGAATCATTAAAGCTGCAGCTTATTCAGACGTGGTTGAAAGAGCTGCATGATTATATGCGCAAAGCGATGAATCATAAAGAGATTCGCTACGCCCGAATTACGCTGCGCAACGGAGAAGACGCGATCATTACGGCATGGAGTCCGCCGCATCACGATGCAATGGCAGTCCTTCGTTCGGAGCTGAACCTCTTTATTGAATCTAAGATGATGGAGTATGGGACGGAATACTTCGCTTTGACGGCGCTGCAAAGCGATATTTGCGACAACTTGGAATCACTGGTGGAACAGTTCAACGCCATGCTGGCCGCAGCCTCGCTCCGTGCCATAATGCCAGAAACCCGTCTGTGGCTTAAGAAGGAGCTGGACTATTATCAGGCCAAGGATCAGACTCTCGCGGAAATTGGCAAAACAGCGGATCGTATCGTCAGAGCCTATCAAAGCAATGATTATCTCGTCTATAAGAAGGAGATTGATGGGCTGGAACGTCAACTGCTCGCTCTTCCCCCGCATCAGCTCAAGACGGGGCAAGCTTTAATCACTTTCTTCAACTTGAATATGAAAAAGGTGCTCGATGCGGATCTGCCTGCGAAAAGCTGGATCGGCAAGCTTCGCGAGCTAGGCGAGAAGCTGCTGCCAGCTTCGGCTAACAAAGATCAGGCCCATCAAGACCTTATCAACCAAGTCATTCGCCATATCGAGCAGCATTATATGGACGATATCAGCATCCATCAATTGGCGACACAATTTCATATTACGCCCAATTATTTGAGCACGCTGTTCAGCAAACGATGCGGTGTTACTTTCTCGAAATACATCACGCAAATCCGGATGCACAAGGCTAACGAGCTGCTAATTGAACACCCGGCAATGCGGGTTCAAGATATCGCCAAGCAGCTTGGCTACTACAGCAGCAGTCATTTCATTAAAGTATTTTCCGAGTTCCATGGTTCCTCCCCTTCCCAATTCAGAGAGCAGCTGCTCCGCAAATAATACCGACACCCTGTCGAAACAAAGAGCGCCCTTAGCGGGCAATGTCATTAAGTTAAGCACAGGGTCAAAAATTACGAAAAAGAGCAGCTCGATTGACAAGTAGATGCAAATGTGTGGCGTAGCCCCTTGAAAAAACGAGGAGGTTACGCCGATGAATACGTACGCAGATTCATTAAAAAAAATGCTGACATTCCTCATACGAGAAATGTCAGCCACCCCAGCACCTTATATCAAAAACCCTAAAAACCCGAAAGAAAAAGTTGCCCTTTGAGACGGTCATGCAACTCCTGATCTCAATGGTCGGCAACAGCCTATATAAGGAGCTTCTGGAATCGCAGGGAACTACCGCGGGTATCGCTTACTTGCCATTGACGGTTCAGATTTGAACTTAATGACATTGCCCTCCGCTTCCCTCTTTTACCTGGATATCAACTTTCCAAATTTACCACTTCACTTCAAAAGCTTCGCCATTCTCTCCCGAATAACGTCTGCTTTCGTTCTCATCGGAGACAACCAGCTCTATGCCTGATGGAAGCGCATTGACGACGAGATCGAATTGACGGCCAAACGCCTGGATGGAACGAAGAGCCATCGTGCTCCAGCCCTCCAGCAATCTTGGAACACAGTTGAACGCGGATAGTCCGATTGGTTGAATACCGAATAATCCTTCCGTAACGATACGGCAGTAGAGCGCGCTTTCCGCTGATAGATGACGCTGATTGCCTTCCGGATAGGCCTCCACTGGATAAGGAACGTGATCGCCAAGCAAACGCCGGCCCGAGTAGGACGCT
>NZ_BMHY01000001.1:903677-1200162 GCF_014641555.1 Paenibacillus radicis (ex Gao et al. 2016) | reverse complement strand
GCGGTCGCAATTTCTGTCTCGCCAGCGGCGTACATGCCGCGCAGGCCGTACAGCGTTGAACGATCCCAGAACGTCGTATCTCCCGCTTCCGTCGCCAGCCCGTCTTCCGTCCAAAGCCTTGGTGATAGAAGTGCCTGAATCGTTCCAGCCTTGCGCGTCTCAATTCCCATCGTCAACGGAATGCAAATCCATGACCGTAATACGTCATTGCCGTCGTAATACCGGTAAGTCTCGAACCCTTCTACCGTAGCGCCAAAATAGTTCTCAATCGCGGCATACAGTGCTTCCGCCGCAACTGTATACGCAGCCTGAGCCTCTGTCTTGCCCAGCGAGCCAGCTAAATCCGCAGCATGCTGATAAGCGGCATATGCCAGACATGAGGTGGACAAATTAGCCGAACCGCTCGGGAATCGGTTCTCCAGTTCATCCGAATCGGAGGCGATGACGCCTGCTTCGGTTTTCTGCCGCTCGCAGAATTCCAAGCTCCATTCGATCGCAGGCCATAATTCCTCAGCAATCGCCAGATCCCCTGACGACAAAGCAAATAATGAAGCTCCGTATGCGTACATCGCCGCATCACCGCGGTCTCCTGCGCCCTCCCAAATGTCAATTCCTTCGGCAATGATCGAGCTTGGTATCGGCTGATAATCCGGTCCCATAAAGTTGGTGTACAGCCGGAGCGCATTCAGCGTCGCTTCATTACCCGGCGCATATCCCAAATAAGGGAATAAAGGTCCTGCATATTCGACTTGGTCATTCGTCCATACGGCCGCGTAATAATGCCCCCCACCTGGACTATGCATCAAACCGTTTCTCGTCTCGAAAATACTTTCTGCCGTTCGCAGCTTAGCAAATGCAAACATCTGATCCAGCACCGTATCCGGTGTCTCCAACCGCAGATGTCTGCGGCTCTGCCCGATCAGTTGCTGCCGCTTGCCTTCTTCATCGGCAATATTGATCAGATTGTCCGTTTCCTTCACCGTCTTTGCCGTGATTCGAATGCCAAATTGCAGCGACTGCCCCGGCTCAATCGTTTGCTCGCCATCTTCAGCATCATGAGCTGCAGCGATTAAATAAATGCCGTAAGCCCCCTTCACAGATGTTCTTTCCTTCTGGTCGACAACTTGCACATTCACCGGCTTGTCTGACGTATTTGTCAGCGTCACTTTCTCAAGCGCCGCTTTCGCTTCCGTTGACGGGAACAACGTCCTTACAATGACTAGACCGTCCTCGGCTTCGCTTTCCATATGAAGCAGACCGTCAAATTTAAACCGAAGTGGACGCTCGTTTACACTTTGCTTACCGTTTATTCGTAGGAAGGGAACAGCCTCCTGCCCAAAATCCTGCATAAGACTTCCATGCGTATTATTCGGAATCGTTCGCAGCCCCGGCCAAACGACTGTGCGGGACAATACAAGTTTGCCGTCCGCATCCACGCCGTAATGTACAATCATCGAGACTTGCTTGCCGCTCATCTCCAGATGATCTCCATGCGGTTGTCGGCTGCTTCCCGCAACCTCCCATACAATTTCATCCTTGCCAATTGTCCATCTTGTGCTGTTTTGTCGCTCCATAGCTGTCTGCCTCCGTTAGTGCCTGACGATGCGCTTAATCTAATGACAACGTCGGCTATACATTTAATAATAAATAAGTCACTGTAATCGGTTTCACTAGCAGCCGTCTATAACTCCCGCCTATCATGCTTCTTCGGAATATCGCTAATAAATCCGGTATACCAATATGTATCTGTCCCAAAATCAACGACTAGTAATACAGGTATAAATAAAATTATTCCATCTTGTTCTACGTCTGGCAAGTGGATATGCAGTAATGGAGGCGATAATGACATACTTCAGAAGATTTTTACATACTCGACCTGCTTCCCGATACAAAAACGAGCCCTAGAAAGAGAGCAGACTTTTCAGAAGCCTCTTCAACTTGACGTATTTGATGCTTGACCTTGGAGTATGCTCCAATGATACGCTAGATGCATAAGGTCATGCATAGTTAACAAGAAACAGCGAAAGCTTTAATCATATTGGAGGAATCTTGAATGCGAATTAAGCAATTTACCGAGAAATATGGGATTTCCGGAGATACAGCCAGATACTATGAGGATGAAGGCCTGCTGCAGCCGCTTCGTCTGGAGAACGGATATCGGGATTATGATGAAGACTGTGAGCAAGCCATAAAGTTTATTATCGTGCTGAAGAAATTAGGATTTTCCTTACAGGAAATAAAATCGATGCTGCAGTTTGAGCAAAATCCGATTTCTGCACAATGCGATTTTACTTCGCAGACGATGTTCTCGGTCAAAATGGATTACATCAGACAGCAAGTTGTATTTTATCAGTCAGCACTAAAGGCTTTAGAACTGGTCACAAGCTTAATGGAAAAAGGACAGTATAAGAAAAATCAGCAAATGCTCCGTCATTTATTCACTGAAATGTACAGCAGTATGAGCAGCGAAGCTAATTCTTAATATAAATTTTTTTACAGCTGACTTATTCAAATTATATGGAGGTGGCAACAATCATGAAGGTAAGGAAAATATCCAGTCATATTACGAAGCTTGAGGTATCGATAGGAATCAAATTCAGCGCATGGCTTATACAAGCTGAAGACGGTGTGACGATTATTGATACGGGTTTGCCCTTTATGGGAAAGGCTATTCTCCGAGAAGCGAGAAAACTTGGAAAGATAAAGGCTGTGTTGCTCACACATGGACATGGAGATCATGTTGGGGGCTTGTCTTATATTGCTAAAGAGGAGCGCATTCCTGTATTTGCACACAAGATAGAGCTGCCATACATTGAGGGAGTCAAACCTTTCCCCGGCAAAAAGAAACTTGAGAATTTGGTGGAGATTGGTCTCGTACAGCCGCTGCCGACAGATGAGAACCATCAGTTACTGCCAATACAAGGACTTATTCCGTATCTTACACCCGGACATTCCCCTGGACATGTGGTCTATTATCACCCCGAAGATTCCGTATTAATAAGCGGAGATTTGTTCACCTCCAAGCGAGGCAAGCTGCAGAAGCCTGCAAAGATGTTTACACCCCATATGAGTGAAGCGATAGCTAGCGGCGCAATTGTGAAAGAACTGAAGCCAGTGCTTGTCAGCATTACACACAGCAAGGATGTTCACCATGCCTACGAGCATATTGATCAATATTTACAGCAGCTCTAGTGGGTCGTTATCATCATGCATCTCTTATAAACAGGATAGCCTTCTTCGATTTATTCGAGAAAGGCTATCCTGTTTTGCTGTTCCTCTCAACCTCAGCCCTATGAAAAATGGACATGTTCAATTTAAAAACATTTGACTAGATGTCAAAAATTATTTACTATGTGTATATAATATTTTACATCAAGTAAATTAATTCTTACATTTAGGAGATGCATAATGACCTATCATGCTAAGAAAGCTTCGGTTTCTGTCGGGACATCCATCCTCGTCTTCTTCTTTCTATACACGGGCATGCAAGGAGCTGCAAATGAGGGGCTGGACACTTTATCAAGCCTTTGGGGAGCTTTTTTCATCAAATTGCTTGTAGTTGAAGTGGTTGCAAATATCATCATTATTATGATCTTTAATCTCATTAATAAACTGGCCACCAATGAAAGCTCGCCTTCCTTTGCCGACGAACGAGATCGAGGGATTGAGCTGAAAGCGATACGAAACTTTTGCTTCATCTTCTGTTTTGGTTTCTTTGTCGCCATGGGGGCATTGATGCTCCATCAGCCGTTGTCCGCCATGTTTCAAATTCTCGCCTTTGATTTCTTTATTTCAGGTCTAGTCTTGAACCTGTCTTTTATTTTCTACTATCAGAGAGGATTTTGAAATGAAGAAAAGTTCGATTACGAATAACATCCGGCAATTGCGATTCATGCATAATGAAATGACGCAGCAGCAATTGGCGGATCGAGTTGGCGTCACCAGACAAACGATTGTCGCGATTGAAAAGGAAAAATATTCGCCTTCTCTAGAGGTAGCCTTTCTTATAGCCCAGGTGTTTGGAGTACCGCTCGAGCAAATTTTCACTTTTCATCCGGGCAATGAACAGTAAGCAATCTTACACATGGAAGAAGGACTGCTGATGAAAGCTGCGATATGCACCAAGTATGGTCCGCCGGATGTCATTCAAATTCAAGAAATAGCCAAGCCGTCTATTCAGGACAATGAAGTATTGATAAAGCTGCATGCTGCAACCGTTACACCCGGGGACTGTGTTATTCGATCCAGTAAAATGCTCCTTATGCGGCTGTTCTTTGGAATTAGAAAACCGAGAAAGCAGATACTTGGCAGTGAGCTGTCTGGCACTATTGAAGAAGCAGGCAGCAACGTCATGAAATTCAAAAAAGGCGATGAAGTATTTGCCTATAAAGGGATGAAATTAGGGGCTCACGCTGCCTATATAACGCTGCCCGAGCATGGTGTGCTAGCAATAAAACCTGCTTCGATTACCCATGAAGAAGCGGCTGCGATTGCATTTGGAGGCACTACTGCTTTATATTTTCTCCGAAAAGGTAATGTTCGAAAAGGGATGAGCGTCCTCATCAATGGAGCTTCCGGTTCCGTAGGCTCTACTGCCGTTCAGCTTGCGAAGCACTTTGGCGCTGAGGTTACCGCCGTATGCGGAAGCAGCAATATGGACTGGGTTGAAGCATTGGGAGCTGACCACGTTATTGACTATACGAAGGAAGATTTTACGAAGTCCGGCAAGCGCTATGATCTTATCTTTGATGCCGTTGGCAAAAGCTCAAAATCCGCCAGCAAAGCTGCCCTAACAGAGAGCGGCACATTTATTTCGGTTAAGAGCGGATTAGCTAGTGAAAACCTGAAAGATTTACTATTGTTAAAACAGCTTGTTGAATCGGGCTTATTCAAACCAGTCATCGATAAAAGCTATCCTTTTGAGCAAATAGCCGATGCCCATGCCTATGTTGAACAAGGTCATAAAAAAGGAAATGTTGTCATCACGTTCAACTAAAAAAAGTACCCATATACGGCACAACTAATTGTGGCGTGTATGGGTACTTTTCCTATTAAATGAGCTTATGCTTATACCATTTCTTCCCTCTGAAGCGCCACATAAAGATTGCTCCCCGCACACCCCATTCACTGTTCATCGCAAGCCATACGCCGAAAATACCCATGCCAAGCGTGATACCCAGTATATAGCCGAGTATGACACGGAACAGCCACATCGTCAGCATAGACGTAATTGAAGTAAACCTAGCATCCCCGGCCGCTCTAAGCGCGGAAGGCAAAATAAAGCTCACCGACCATAGCGGAATTTGAATGATAGCCGTCATGAGCAGCACCCAAAAAATATCGCCGACAATTTCCGCTGGAGGCGAGAACAAACCGACCAACAGATGGAAAAACGGCATCATCACCAATCCGACAACCGTCAAAAAAATGGAGCCTAGCCAGAGAAACGAGCGAACGAACTTACGGGCATCCTCCACGTTTCCGCGTCCGATGCACTGACCGACGACAGTGACGACGGTTAAAGACAGAGCAGCTGCTGGAATTTGGAAAACACCGGCCAGTGATGACGCGATTGCATTCGTCGCAATCGCATACGTGCCCAAGCTGACGATAAACACTTGCGTCAACAGCTTACCGCCGTTGAAAAACATCTGTTCCGCGGCAAACGGTAAGCCGATAAACAATATTTTCCGCAGCATCGCAATTGGGACATGAAATAAATGACGGATGCGAATATGCAGCGTCTCATCCATTTTGAACAAGTAATACAACGCACAAGCGGCCCCTGCGAATCGGGCAATATTAATGGCAATTGTCATCCCCATTACGCCCATGTGTAAAAAATTAATGAAAAGGATATTGAGCAGCACATACAAAATATTCATGATCAGCGATAGAAACAGCGATGCCCTACTCTTCCCCACACCTCTCAGCGCGCCGCAAACCGCTTGAACGATTGCAATACCAAGAAAGGAAATGCTGCTGCCGATTAGATAAATTCTGGCGCTGTCCAATACTTCCGGCGAAGCGGATCCGAATAGCAGCTGAAGCAGCGGATTATGGAATCCAATGATCAGCAAGCCAATGCCTAATGCAATCATCGACACAGACGTAATGCTGCCCGCTGTGGCGCGGGATACCATCTGGTTGTTTCCATTTCCTTTGTATTGCGCGACCACGACCGTCCCCCCAGTGGCGACGGCAACAAAGACGTTAATTAGAAAAATGTTAAGCGAATCCACCATATTAACCGCACTGACAGCCGATACCCCTGAGGAGCTGATCATCGCCGTGTTGACCAGATTGAGACCGACAATGAAAGCCTGATCGATCAGGATCGGGAAAAACAAAGCCAAAATTTGACGGTAATCCATCGACTCCCCGGTTAAATATTTGTTCAAATAAAATTCTGTTCTCGTTCGTATTCGAGCCTGACTCACAACCATCACATTCTTTTCGTTGAAATGGAAAAAACTCTTCTTGCGAAGAGCTTTTCTTTTGCATTCTTTTGTTAAGGATCAACTAAGGATCAACCTATCCTGGATCATTACTATGCCGAAACTTTCGAAAGCGCTTAATTGGACAATAGCACTGGCAGCTGATTCTGTCAATCTAAGTAGAGCGATAGGAATGTAAAGTATAAAAAGGAAAAAGCCCAGCTTAGTAAGGCTTCCTATGAAATTAGCGTTTATTTGCTGCCATTAAGTTTGCACATAAAACGAGATAAGGAGTCGTTTTGTGACAAAAACGATATGTCGATTACTGCCAATTATCTGTGCTTGAAAAAATTCTGCCCTCAAAGGCTCTTTTCAAATCCAGAAGTTGAAAGATCGGAAGATAATACCAAAATTTTAGCCGTCACTTGTGGCACGGTGCACCGCTTGTAGTTTGAACAATACTGTCATATCTCATCTATTCATTCAGAACCATCAATATTAGGCACTCAACAAGCTTTTTTAGATATACTAAAGGCTTATCCTTTCTTTTAAAAGTACTCTAGATTGTTTAGATTCAGGAAACCACAATGGCTTAGATAGAGTAATTGCATTATTATCTAGCGTACTTAATAAATTGGATACAAAAAAATTAAAAGACTGCTGTTCTGTATTATAGAATCCAAATTCAGGATCCCTTTGAGAGCTATCGTTCCAATGAAGACCATAGAGCTGCCCATTCATACATAAAGATGTTAATGTTCGTCTCTGCAAGTACTCAAGATTAGACAAGTATGTGTCTTGTAATCTCTTATTTTGATAGAATTTCGCAATTTGAGCAAATAATCGTTGAGCAACTGTTTCTGGACCAATATTACTATAATCTTGATAACCAAATGAAAATATCCCAAAATAAACGTTATCCGAATCTCGATCCATTATTGTTTGGACATTGTACAGATTCTCTAAGGCATCTGTTAGCTTCGCTCCCACGCTTAAACTGGTTTTAACTTCTATTATTGCTCTAACATATTGATCTGGGATTATCACAAAATTTGAACTATTAAACAATAGGGGCGAGGCTTGATCATAGATAATAATATCTAATTGTTTACTGCAGGTTGATCCATCATTTGAAAGGATAAACCCGCTCGATATTGCATATTTCTGAGGGATAAATCGTTTCAACACATCTTGTAATATAGCTTCTTTATGCGTTCCATCGGATACCCAGTGAGCTTTTCCAATAATGTTCCTTACTCGATCTTTTGTAACGTCTAACTCCTTACTAAAACTCTGATAATAATTAGGTAAACTTCTTTCAACCGGCATTTACAAGAACCTCCAATCACAGTTGTGCACTACTCATATCCAATTATAATCCAAATCTTTTTTTAACATAGTCGATTGCTTGTTTGTCAGTAATTAGATAACTTATCTCCTCTCGAGCAAGCTTGCCGGGATTCGATAACCAATTATATGAACCAATAAAAAGAATTTTATTATCTATTAAAAGCACTTTTGTATGAAGTGGTGGCATATAAACGAGATTTTGACCCAGTTGACCGTAAAGTTCCTTTAAAGCTGCCTTAATAGATTCCTTATTGCCATAACTAAAATTATCTCGCTCTACAATTTTGTCAATTTCATTAATAGTCAACTTTGAGCTCGAATACCCGAATCTTACTCTTATATCTACCTGTCGATCTTTTGCGGCTTTTAATAACAAAAAGAAGGATTCATTCATTACATTACTGTTCACCCAGGGTGAAACAATACCAAGAGAACTTCGACAATATTCAATAGCTTTAATCATTAGAACATGATGACGTTTAGGGCTTAATAATATATTAGCATGAAGCAGATCATTCACAGAATCGATAAAACTTGAATCAATACCATTAGTTTCATGATGATCTTGATAAACTGCGTACGCTTCACTTCGTCTAGAAGTACTTTTTTCATTTTCATATTCCCCGTTAAATAAGCTGTAACTGACACCATGTTGTTGAATCATCTGAATTGCTTTGGCAAGATAGTTGCCACTTGCTAATCCTGTTTCTAGATTACCAACAAAAATAAACTGCTCCTTGGCTCTGGAGAAAGCAACGTTTAACATATTAGGCTTACTACCTATTACAAATGAAAGCCCCGCGTTCTTAGTGTGAATACCATCAATAACAGAACTGAATAAAATAAATCGTTTCTCTTTCCCTTGAAAAGTATGCACAGTCCCTACCTCTACACCAGTAACAACTGAAGCTAATTCCTTAGCTTGAGAGGAGAAGGGAGTAATTATTCCGATATCTCCTAGAACCTGTGTTCCATATCTTTGCACCAATAAATTAACAATCTTATGACATGCAGATATCTCTGAAAAATTGCGATGAAGAAAGCTATCCTTTAAACCTCGAATATCAAAAGCTACTAGATTCCCTCCAAAAAGTTTGTCTACATTATCTTCTTTAGTTAATGAAAGCATTTCATTGTAAACATGGAAGTTTGAAAATCTCATAATGTTAGATTCACAACGTCTATGTTCATTCAGAATAATTCCTTTTTTCTTCATTCCCATATATTCAAAGAATTCACTTCCACGATCAGCATAATCCTGGGCACTGTTTTGCAAAATACAAATAGTATCTTGGAGCTCTTCCTTTACGTTACTCTCCTCAATAAGATTTAGAGAAAAAGTCCGCACAGGTTCGAGTTGTTCCGGATCACCAACAACAACTGCCTTTTGCGACCGAAATAATGGCGCGCACAAGTAATGAGGCATAATTTGTCCAGCTTCATCTACAAACAATGTATCAATTAAGCCCGGGAGAGACTGAAATAACCGTTCAGAAAAAGAATGTAAGGTCGTTGTCGCAACAGGAAAACAAAGAAAGAACGATTCCCATATTGCACGAATACCTTTCTGATATTGATCTAACCTCCTCCCTTTATCGCTATAAAATGATTTAAACCACCTCTGTTGCTCCCCCATCTTTTCTAGGTTAAATACAATTTCGTTACTATACTTAATGACGTATTGCTCATTAACAGCTAGCGCCTCCTCAAATAATCGTTTCCTTAAATCCACTACTATAGGGGCATTAGCTAACTCAAAATATGAGTATGAAATTAATGTTTTCTCTATTTGCAATTCTTTTTTTAGATCCCGTTCTTGTTTAAATAACACTTCCAAATTACTCAAACTTTTTTGTAACAATCCTTTATTCTGATCTAGCAACTCGAGCCTTTGACTTACATCAATTAGTTGCTCATTTACGAATAATAAATCTGATCGGTAATTGGTGATCTGAAATTGTGAATGCTTCAAACGTTCCACAATGCTTTTAATATCCTGCGTTAATGGATTAATACGAGCGTCTTGTATGAATTCTAGCGTTGGATTTGCAATTAAGAACAACTTCCGCTTCGGTAAAAAACTAAGCAATTTTTGAGGAAATTCCTTCCACTTAGTCAAGATTTCCTTATCCGCATATGCTTGTCGACGATTTTCCTCACCCGCCTTTAGCTCTGACTCTAGTTCTAAAATTAGCTTCTCTAACTTTAAAATATCATCTTCTCTTTCAAGCTTGATTTGAATTAGTTCTCCTTGATTAAATACTTGATCATTGAATCCCTCATTTAATTTCTCGACTTCTCTTTTTCTATTTTCAATGCTTGCAAGAAGATCTCTTTCGTCATCAAGATCTCCATTTTCGAGACATATTAATAGCAATTTCCAAAAATGATCAATTAACTTATGGATTTCTTCAATCTTGGTTAGAGATGACTTAAACATGAACCGGACTTCCTCATTTTCCAAAGAAGTAATGTGAGGATGCTTTAGCCCCTTTGTAAGCACCTCAAACATATTACTCCGAAACTCATTCATATTTGTCATGTTTCCTAAACGAGCACAGAAAAATCCTTGACTTTTAGATTCATTCTTAGTCCGATCAGAGATCATAAATCCTTTTGAATTTGTTCCTTCTTCCTCATCATCACTAACAAAATTTAATTCCTCGCCATATTCTCCACTTTCTTCATCACTAGAAACCTTGGATGATAGGATATCATTATCAAGGACCTTATCGACGAGCAAAGCTACGGCATTCAGGAAATTCACGTCATTTGTTAACTCTGTTCCAATATTATCTACAGCTTTATTATTTGTACTCGTAATAACCATTGAAAATGGATTTTTTCCCGCAAGTGGTGATTGATAATAGGCCCTTATTTGTCCTTCATCGATGAGTTCCCAAGGTTGATCCCACACATTTATCAATAAACATGCTTTTCTGACCATAGCATCTGCAATCATTTCCTTTATTAAAGTTGTCTTGCCAGTTCCAGGTGGTCCATTTATAGCAAGCAATTGGGATTTTTGTAGAGACTGAATAATTCTCCATTGTTTATTATTTACTGGGTATTCAGCTGTATAACTACCTAAATGGTGAGAAGTTTCACTAGGTTCTAAGGTGTAATCAACAGCGAGCTTGTTTCCAAATATATACTTATCCAAGATGGAGGAAGTGCAGTTGGCTTGCCTCTCAAGGAGACGTTCTAGCTCACTTCTAAATATAGTTTCCTTCATTTCCTTAAGACCTTCTTTAGTAATAAACAATCGTCTAGACATTAACCAACCACTATAAGTTTTAAAGTCCAGTAAACTTTTATAACTCCATTTCGTTATCTGTTCATTAAGACATTGATCAATCAAAGAAATAATCTGATTAAGCTGCGTTGATTCTATACTATCAATTTTTGTACAGAGGTCTTTATATGTCTTATCTGCAATTACACGCACATCTTCAACTGGGCAGCCTTCCGCCTCAGCCAAAATAATTTCTAAACTTGCACGATTTATAACGAAGGAACTTACTTGTATTCCATCCTCTGTTAATCTGCTTTTAAAGGTAATAACAGGTCTGACTAACCTATCTCTCTTATTAGTAGATAAGTCCTTAATCATTAATGGATAGCAAATCGTAAATTCATCTTCGGTAACTAATTGATTCACATATGATTTGAATTGGTCACGATTATCTGGATACTGAAAGGGAAGATCGGTTATAAAATCTTCAATATCAATTTTTCCAGACAGAACACTTTTTATAGATTCATTCCATCTGCTCAACATGATCTTATTTGATTTTTTTCTGATATCACGATAACTTTCCAGTTTCCGTAATATAGCATCTTTTTGTTTTCGATCCAGCGTGCCCTTGATTTCTTGTACGTTTATTAACGTCTCTTCAGAAAGGTGGTCACCATCTATTGAACTAAGAGAGGTATTCATGAACCTCGAGTAATCCTCATATCGGATAAAATATTGCAAGACTTCTCTTAAGCCAGTAGACATATATATCCTCCGTATTTATGTTACTTTTTCACTGCTAAATTTATCTATATTATTACATAATACTTCCTCCTAATTACCTAATACAATAGAATCCTTCCTTATTTCATAGCGAAAAAAAGCAAAAAATAATAATTTGAGTTGGACAAATCAACGTTCTTTGCTTTTTTTCTACAATTTCCGGTCAGACTTACCACGCGTTAAGCGCGATACTGTCACATCTCATCATTTAATTTAGAACCATCAATATGACCGACTCCACATGGCCTGAATCGTTATCACGGATAAAGTTATGAATCTATCAGTGCTGTGTGCTACGGCTAAATATTAACAACTCCATCAAACGGAGTGATCTAATCAGGTCGCTATACACTCAACCTTAGTATTCTTCGAAAACCCAGTTTTTTATAATATATTGTCCGGTTGACCGATAAACTGATAAAATATTGATTCTGGAAAATATTCTTGAGAATTTATTACTGTATCATAATATTCTCCAATATTATCTGCCCGAATTCTCTTGAGTTTAGGCAGTAAGACTTTTTACAAATAGGTAAATGTGGCTTAATATCAATTACTTCTCTCCAACAACACTCAGCACTACACATGTGTCGAGTGCTGAGACCAAAGTAGAAACCACATTTAGCGGGGCCAAACCGTATAATTGAAGCAGAGCGTTTGATTAAAGTTTGTTAAGTGCTGCACCCCGCGAGACCTTTTCACAAAAAAAAGACGATCGCTCCCTCATTGAATAAGGGATGCAATCGCCACTTCATTTACAGCTCTTTTCTAACTCTCTAACTCTCTACAACTTATCGAATGACCTTCCAGTCAATGCCGTTGCTCGATAGCACAACACGCTTATCAGCGATACCAAGCAGCATGCTTCCCGCTTGTGAGACGTACATATTATCGGTATTGCGGCTCAGCTTAGTCGTTTTCCACTTCACCTTGTCCGTGGAAGTCAGTACATTTAAACGCATAACACCAGAGGCATACCAATACTGGGTGAAAATCATGTACTGCTTGCCAACCTTATACATCGGTGAGCGATAATCATTCGTTGGGAACAGATCGTGACGGCTAGCCATCGTGAACGTAATGCCGTTGGTTGATTTCAACGTATTCCCGTAGGAATCAAATAAGGAGATCGTTCCATTCGTAACCGGCTGCTCTTCCTCGTAGTAGTAAATAGGAATCGGTTTGTTATTGACATACATTGAATCATAATAAAAGTTTTTCTTGATCGCACCGGATTGCATCGTCCATTCACGCAGATCGTTAGAAGTAAATATGATAAGCTCGGCCCAATTTCCATTTTTCAGTTTGAATTGATTACGGGCTAGCTTCTGACCTTTGTCCCGCGGAGACAATTGATACCCCGCACCATAGGCCGTATAACGAATCCCATTCCAGGTCAGAAATTCAATGCCGAACGGCATGGAGCCCAACTCTGTCCAAGTTATGCCGTCCGTGGACGTAAAAACTGGTGTACGTTCATTGAGCATCTGCTTGCCTAGCAGAATATAGCTGCCTTTCAAATATTGCAGATTGCCAATCGTGATTGGTCCACCGCTCTTGGCTTCTAGCGTCATCTTCGTCCACTCGTCACCGCCATTGCTCGATACATAGATACGAATCACCGAGTACTGCTGGTCGACATGCATGGTGGATAGATAGAATTTCCCTTTCAAATAGCGGACCGCATACATGCCGGATGACGGGAGGGAATGAGATACCCAAGTCTTCCCATAATCATGCGTAATATTAAGAAACTTATTCGTCACAATAAGGATGGTGCCCTTCTCATCTGCTGCCGTAGATATAATACTGTCGCCCGTGGCTCGCTTGAACGCGATCGGAAATACCACTTTCGAGGACGTACTGTCGGAGGAAGCAGCCCTAGCTGGATGATTTGATTCTACAAATACTGATTGAGGTAATAATAGCAACAAACATACAATTAACATGGTTTTTTGCAATGATCGGATCATGATTTGAACTGCCAACTCCTATATTTCATATTCTACTAACTGAAGCAATTTTATAGTAACATAATATTTAATAAAAGAATTAAAAAAATTCCACAATCTTCAAAAATTAGTACGAGCATATGTTCAAATCGATTGTGTGAGTAAACGATCCACCAAGGTTATGCAAAGCGGATCGTTCTATCACACACTTCTTTGATCATAAGTTTCTAATTAATTGGTTCTATGGGCATTCATCTTCTTCCCCAGCAAGACGGTAAAGTCAAACGTGACTTCTAACTTATCGTTACCGAGAACTTGCTGTATAAGTTCTTCCGATGCTCCCCAAGACAAAGGGGTCATACGGACCAAATGTTCAATATACTTATTTTCCATTGTTACACCGTACTGAACATGCTGGATGGCAACAAGATCAAAATTACGATTGAAAAGCTCTACTGTATTTTCATTTGAATGTTCCGATTTATCTGTTTGCTTATAAAATATCGCTCTTAACTCTTGCAGGTAATTACTTCCGGGGATAACCTTTATAACCATTCCATCATCCGCAAGCATTCTATGGAATTCTGAATAGTTGGATGGCGATAATATATTTAATATGAAATTGAATTGTTTATCAGCAAATGGACAATTTGCGAGATCCGCTACGCACCAGATTGTTCTGGAAGGCCCCTTTGAGGCAATATTGATTCCTTCTTTAGAAATATCTACACCTACCCCCAACGAATCACATTGCGCCTGTTCAATTATCCTTTGCTGTATATCCGCCAAATGTGAACCTTCACCGCATCCAGCATCTAATAATTTTATTAATTTACTTTCTGGCTTCAGCTCTTCTAACATGTTCTCACTAATCCGGGTAATCAATGGAGAAAAAAAGCCGCTTTGACTAATCACTTTTCGAGATTCAAACAGTTTTTTATCGTATTTTGTTTGAAGAGGATGTGACAATAAGTTAATATATCCCCGCTTAGATAGATCAAAACAATGACGATTGGAACAAATTAGACTTCTTAAATTTACTACCTCAACTGGATTTGAACAGATTGGGCATATAAAAATGTCTTCATACTCAGAGAGAAGACGTGCGATTGTAATTTTGGAATTGTTTTCAGACAAAATAAAAACACCTCATTCATTTGTTTTAGTAAATGAAAAAGGCACAGTTAAATAAACCCAAGTCATCGTTAAAAAAATGACGAGAGTATAATTAATCTGTACCTTCCATTAACGTAAACGAATGAATTTGATGATCACGAATAACATCTCCTATTAACAATTAGTAAGAGGGGCGGTATACACCATCTGTCAGTATAACAAAATATGAGCGATCAGCAAAAATACTCTTAAAAGAGGTGTAACGGTCATGAATAAATCAGAACGGTTTTGGGACAAAACTGCAAGTCAATATGATCAAATGGAGCAGACGGATCAAGATACCTATCTCCAGCTCATACAACGAACGTCATCGCATCTGAACATAAACGACATGCTGCTGGATTACGGCTGTGGAACGGGGTTAATCGCCAATGAAATTGCCTCAGATGTCAAAACAATTCATGCCATTGATATCTCTTCTAATATGATCGCAATTGCCGAAAAAAAGGCCAATGAACGTAATCTCACAAATATAAATTACGCTCATGCGCTCATTTTCGATGAAAGGTTTACAAAAGGATCATTTGACGTCATCTTGGCCTTTCATGTTCTGCATCTATTGGAAGATGAACATATTGTTCTGCAAAGAATAAACGAACTGTTAAAACCAGGAGCATTATTCATTTCTGCAACCCCCTGTGTAGGAGAAAAGAAAGTTCTAGGACGCTTCCTGCATTTTGCAGGCAAAATCGGCGTAATGCCCAGCATAAAATCTTTTAAAATCCCCCATTTAATCGATACAATTGAGAAAGGAAATTTCTCAATTGTTGAAGCGGATTATTTGAAGAAATGCTCTCAGGAATATTTCATTGTGGCCAGAAAGCTCTAATAAAAGAGACTTTGCAGCCGGGGATGGGTAAAAATGTTCCAAAAGAGCTCGCACTCTTTATTGTTATTGTTGTGGTATCTGTATTGTAGTATTTCTAAAAACGGTTAGTCTAACTTCTCTAGCTTCCATCGCCTGATTCTCCTCGCAGCTAATCCAATCACTCCAACTATCGGATTGGATCAGGAAATCCAGCTGCTATTTAGGAAGTTATTCAACTATAAAAGATTCGGCATTTTTCTGTGTTTCGTTTTTTGTTCGAATGAAAATGCAATTCGAATAAGCGTCGATTCACTAAATGCTGTTCCTGCAAATGTAATTCCGAATGCTCTGCCATTCTCTTGGAAGCCCGCGGGCACTGCTATCGACGGATATCCAGCTTTAGCGCTTAGATCAGCACCCACATAAGAGGGGAATAGAATTGCATCTAATCCATATTTTTTCAAAGTATAATCGATACCCATATTTTGTGAATAGTACAAATCAGTAATAGACTCTAATGTGTATTTTTGACTCTTTAATGGTTGTGATCGGTATTCCAATAAATCTTGTCCATATTTTAAAGCCTTTTCTGCATTCTGTTCGTTCCATTTGATCAATTCCTTAAGATTATGAACAGGAAGATGTGCAGGGAGACTTTGCAAATAGTGTTCAACGGAATAAGCAAATTCGTGGCTTATTTTATTATATCCCCACTCTCTATTGAACGATGGGATCTCAATATTATCTATTACTTTTGCTCCAGATTCCTTAAGAATGGCCACAGCACCGTTAAATAATTTATCATCATATTCACCAAAGTCACGGTATTTCTCTTGAGGCGCGCTTCTGAAAACTCCTATGGTTGCATTACGTAATCCGTCTTTATCCAGGGATGCTGCATAATCAAAATTAGAATGTTCATTCTTCCACGTAGCAGGGTCGCTCTCGTCTCTTCCTACAAGAGCACTTAATAAGATAGCTGCGTCGGTCACAGTCCTTGCCATAGGTCCAGCTGTATCCTGAGAATAGCTCCACGGAATGATTCCTGACCGACTTATCAAACCTACGGTTGGTTTAATACCAACAATAGCATTCTGCACTGCGGGGCTTAAAATAGAGGCAGAGGTCTCCGTCCCCACTGCGACAGTAGTAAAATTCGCAGCGACGGATGCGGCAGATCCCGTACTTGATCCACCGGGAAAATGATCCCCGTATGGATTTTTAGTTAGTCCCCCTATCGAGCTATATCCCGCCCACATGGATGATGACATTCCATTTGCCCATTCTGTCATATTTGTTTTTCCAAGGATAATAGCACCAGAATTCCTTAGTTGCTGGACAAGGAAAGCATCACTTGAACTTACGTGGTGTTCCAAGGCTAATGCTCCTGCGCTTGTATGCATTTTATCCTTTGTTTCTATATTCCCCTTCAATAACACAGGTACGCCGTGAAGAGGGCCTCTTGCACTCGTTAATTTTCTTTCTTGGTCCAATGCTTCCGCGATAAAAATCGCGTCTGGATTAATTTCCAGAATCGAGTTTATCATGGGTCCGCTCTGGTCCAACATGGCAATACGATACACGTAATACATTACTAGCTCCCGTGAGGTAACTTCTCCACTATCTAATGCAGCCTGTAACTCTAGTATCGTTGCTTCCTCGCTATTAAAATTATTTAAATCAAAGATACCTTCCAAATTGAACCCCTGCTTTCTATGGTCTGGTCAGTTTTTTAAATCCTATCTATGAACCTAATTATAAAATTCGCTTCTAATTATGATATATAAAGAACATTTACTACTCATTTTGCACATAAAAAAAGGCTTATCGGAGACATCCCGACAAACCTTGTGATCTAGTATTTTTTTGAGTAAACAATTTTTTTGATACTCTCGGGCGAGAGGCTGAATAATTCGGACAACTGTTCAATTGATAAACCCTCATCAAATTTTTGACGGATTTGACCGTTTCTAACCCTCAAGTATTCTCTATTCCCTGATTTTTCGCCCCACTTTTTACGTGACCCTGCTGAGTTAGGGATGTAAACCATTCGACCTTGCACATACTTTTGTATTTCTTTTAGCAAGTCTTCTGGGAGTATAGTTTCAGCACTTATATATTTCAAAGTAGATCTACTCCTTAAAATTCGAATAAATTTTAAGGTAGCAAAACCTATACTATAAACTGCTTCCCCCTACAAGCTAGAAAGAAAATAGGCGATTATTTTATTTTGCTCCACACAAACAACCGCCATAGTTATAATATAGACTTTGCGTGGAGCTTTTCATTTGCGGCATTTTTGCTCAATTTATAACCTCCAATTTGTGAATTGGCAATTCACTTCATTAATCATACTTCATGTAAATTCTATAGTGTTTCCACCAACTCCTTCTTAATCTTTAGGTCAGAGGATTATCATGAGGTCCATGTTACAATAAAATGGACAGGGGGAGTAATCATTGAGAAAACAAAAGATCGTAATTATTGGCGCAGGGATTGTCGGGGCTTCCATAGCTTATCAGCTGGCCAAACAAAATCAAGAAGTAACCGTTATTGAACGACACCCCGCCTCGGCGCTTGAAGTCACGGAAAAATCATTCGCTTGGATCCATACAACGCATAGTGTGGCCCCCGAATACTGGCATTTGTATGATGCTGCTGTGGAAGAATATCATGTGCTTCAGCAAGAGCTGCCCGAACTGTTTATTCAATGGCACGGAGCGCTGACTTGGGGTGATCCTGCACTAAGAGAACCGCACCGCTTACAAAAATTAAACAGACAGCAGATCGAGGAAATGGAACCGAATCTGCAGGACTATCCGAATGAAGCGATATTTGCCAGTGAGGAAGGTGCGGTTGACCCGATAGCGTTAACGGAATTGTTATTGAGCAAAGCACAGGAATACGGAGCAAAGGTTCAGTTCGATACCAATGTTACACAACTGCAGCAGGAAGATTCCCGCTTGGTCGGTGTTCATACATCCAAAGGTTTTGTGGAGTCGGATATCGTGGTACTAGCTGCAGGTATGGGTGTACCCAGACTTTGCAACCCGTTAGGTTTTCCCGTTCCAGTGGAGCCATCGCCTTCCATTCTGATTCGAATGAAAACTGCAAATAAACTGATACGCACATTAATCTCCAATGCGCAGTTTGAAGCGCGTCAACCGACGGAGCATACGCTTCTGGCAGCGGAAGATTATATTGACGAATCGGAGGAAAACGGACCAGCGACAGTCGGAAAGCGAGCGTTCGAGACGTTGCGTCGCAGTCTGAAAGGAGGGAATCAATTAGAACTGGAAAGCATCAAGGTCGGGTTAAGACCAATGCCTGAAGACGGCTACCCGATTGTGGGCTTCCATGATCATATGAAGGGACTTTATCTAGCAGTGATGCATTCTGCGATTACACTGTCACCGTTGATTGCGCGTCTGGCTGCAAGTGAAATGATCCATCGGGATTTAAGAAATGAATTAGACCCTTGCCGGCTCTCCCGGTTTAAAGACTACTAAGAAAACAGCAAGTTTTAGGGCCATCCTTTGCAGGATGGCCCGTTACTGTGTACGAGTTTCTTAATGTGTCTAAAAATCTTTTGCTTCATCCCAAAAAGATTTGAATGTGTTAACGTTTTCGTATCTCAATTCACGATCTTCACTAACTGCTCGTAAAGCTACCTCGTAGAGCAGTTTCCCTGCTTCCCATTTAGAGAATGAGTGATCCATTTCTCCACCCAACAAACCAAATGCGATTGCACCCATTGTGAAAACGTTGGTTTTTGAGTCAATCTGAGCACCTAGCTCGAACTCTTCAGGCGCTTTTGATCTTTTCGCCCCCCAGAATTTTTCCCCTATATCATTTACAGCGGGTGTTTTTCGGTAAAAATCGATGTCACATATTTTCGTCACATGGTTAGCAAAATCGTAAAGAATACTTCCGTCGTAGAAATCTACTGCAACATAGCCTTTTGATTCAACGTAGGCATGAAAAGAAAAAATAGCATCTAGGGATTTCAATCGTTTTTCAATTGGCATTTGTTTGTATTTGTAGAACGGTGAATCAGGGTGAGTGTGCTTTGGTGCTTCTGCAAAGTTCCAATGTGAATGCAGACACTCACCTTCGAACCATTCAAAAATTACTGCGTATCCGCTATCGGTTCGGAAATGATCAATCATTAGAATAAGGTGCGAGTGATTTAAGGCTAGGTACAATGAAACTGCATCAGACAGCCGCGACACGGCATCTTGAGGATTTCCCGAAAACTCCAACGGTCTGGCTCCTGCATATTTAACGAATCTTTTCTTACCATCCTTCTCAATTCCAAAACAGATATTACCTGAGTCTTGTTGGTCAAATACACAGAACACATTGCCAAGAGACCGTAACCATTCAAAATCATGGTGTTCTTGAAGTTGAAAAATAACATCATTGAAAGAAAAAACAACTGTTTTAGAAGATAGATGATCCATTCAATTCCCTCTCGAATTCTGGGGAATTACGTAGTTTACAGGGCTACATATACGCTTTCCCCTTATTAAATTGCGCCCTACTTTTTATAATGTTTCTTTTCATAAGAGAACGCCTCCTTTCAATAATGAAGTTAATATTACCACGAATCCCCAATCTGTAAAGACATTTAGGAGAGATCATTTCCCTGCAAACCACTGACGTTCTAACAGGTTCAAACTCACTTAACTATCCGTCATAGCCTACCGCTGAAGCGCTTGATCGCTTCCTCGGTCACCGGCTCAAAGAAGTTAACGAGGTTACCGTCGGGGTCGCGGAAAAGCAAAGAACGGTTTCCCCACGGCATCGTGGTCGGCTCCTGTACCCAATCATCCACAAATGACTTCAAGCGAACGTATTCGGCTTCGACATTGTCGACGCGGAACTCGATGATAACAGTGTGATTACTGGCCGCCACAACAGAACCAGCTCCGAATAATTGCGCCGTCTGGGAGTGGCCGATTGCCAGGGTGCATGATGGCACAACGAGTTCAGCAAAAACGGGCGCAGGGCGCTCCGCTGAAACATTCAAGACTTTTTCATAGAACTCGACGAGACGATCCACGTCGTCGGTAATGATGCGTACAGAAGCAAAATTCATAAACTATCATCCTTTCTATAATAAACGAAACAATACCGTATTGTATCGTATCGTGGGCCAGAACCCGCGAAGCTTCGCATTTATCTTCCCACTCTTTTACGATTACATCCCCGATTATAAAAGAACGCTACTGACAACGTTATGTCAGTAGCGTTTTAACATGTTTTGAGCCTCCTCAATCATTCAGCATCACCTCTAGCTGTATACTCCTTTAATAAGTTTCATAAATGAGTTCAGGGTTCATTTCTAGCTTCTCACTAAACTCCACATAAATGTAAAGCTGTCCCGCAGGAGTATCACCTGCATCGTAACCAACCTTAATCGAAGTATCCCCTTCAAATACTAAATTAGCTAGGACCAATTCGGTCACATCTTCATCGGGATTCATTTGTGCAATATGGTCTAATGCTCTTTTATTAAGCTCGCTAAAGTTATCCCAGGCTTTCTTAATTGTAGGTGATAACCGATTCATTTCAGCCTTGGTAGGCCTATCAACGGAAACAGAAAGCTCGCTCCCCTGATAACTGAGTTTTGTTTCATAGTAAGAAAGTGAACCATCATATTGAAAGGTTCCCACACCCTCAACTGCATGATCAGGTTCCGTGATGAGATTATTTGAATAATTTAACTTCTTCAGCTTTGGATTATGATTTGTATCCAGTATCGAGATTTTATTTTCAGAGCAATAAAGCTCGAATAAATGCGGATTGTTGCTGATATCCAGCTTTAAAATATGATTATTAAAACATCTTAAACTCTGCAAAGCCGTATTTTCACTTACATCCAGCTTTGTTAAATGGTTATGATCACAGCGAAGCTCAATCAAGTTAACACAGATGTTCACATCAAGACTTATCAAATAATTGCTTCCGCAATCCAGGTGAGTAAGCCGCGAGTTTTGAACAAGTTCCAAACTAAATATTGAATTATGATTACAGTTTAGTTCGCTTAATTTTGTGTTTTGTTCGAGATTCAATTCTGAGATGATGTTCCAATAACACTCCAGCTTAGTGAGCATGGCATTTTGGCTGACATCAAGATTTCTAATTCGGTTAAAGCCACAATCCAACACTTCTAATTTTGGGTTTGCCGTTAAATCTAAGGAATGAATCTCATTTTTATTACAATCAAGCTCTTCTAATAATAGATTGTGACTGACATCAAGATTGATAAGCTGGTTGTATCTGCAAGACAGCTTTTTCAAATTTGAATTATTGCTCACATCCAGTGAAGTTAATTTGTTTGCCCCGCATTCCAACGTTATCAAGTTTACATTTTTACTAATATCAAGCTCAGTTAATTTATTAAATGAGCAATCCAGTTCTTCAATCGATGCGAAGTGTTCCATTCCTTTTAAACTGTAGAAATTTTTGTTAGCAATTTTTAGTGATCTGATTTTACCTACATCGCTCTTTTGAATCCATTCACGATTTTCGCAGAAGTTTTCTAATACGAAGCTTCTGAATTGTTCATCAATAAAATCATTGGTTATATTCATTGCTCTTCTCCTTACGATCAACCATATTGTTAAGTTATCTTGACTGACACCATTGTTTTTTTCAACCATTCAGCAAAAAACGCTTTCTCCTCAAACTGAGGATAATGAGCGGATTTTTCGAAAATAACAAATTCCTTCTTCGGCGCTTCCAGTACTTCAAAGTATTCTTTTGCCGCGTTTACAGATGTCATATAATCATATTGTCCCATTACAAAATATACGGGTATATCTACTTTATCGACAATGCTTGTAATATTTTTTTCCGACTCTTCCTCCAACAAAACTTTTTGCGATAATGAAACTCCTTTTAAATAGAGAATAACATCAATTCGAGGTGTCCATGTTGGAAAAATCAATCCGACTGCAAGAAGCAAAACAATAATAAAAATACTTATTTTTGTTATCCTTATGTATTTTCTTTTCAATTTATAGCTCCTTCATAATAAACATCCACTATCGCTTTGTAAGGTTTCTTTGAATCTATATTATCCTATTTATGATTTCGTACTTGTCATGGTTTTAGAGGTGCAATGTCGTATCCTAGCTCACTGAGTATTTCCAGCCCATTATTAAAAACTATCCTAGTTGCTCCATTCCAACCAGTTCCCAAACCATACAAAATAAATTGCTTAACTATTCTTGGGTAATGCAAGTTGAAATTAACAATATTGCCTGTCGTTATCTCCTTTAAGGGGAAACCAACTAAAAGAGGGCTTCCTATGATTGAGTCATCCCAAGTAAAAAAATAGAATGAACAGGTTTTGTTTTTCAGTTTCTTTAATGATATTGAAAGAGAAACTTCGCTAACACCTTGATTGTACTTATGGTTAATCACAAATACGTATTGCTGTTCTCCCACATTAATTTTTCTTATTTTTTTCTTCAAGCTCTTAGCTCTTATTTCGAATTTGAAGTATCGCTAACTTCTCGGGCTCACATCATAATAATAGAGTAGTTTCTTGCTTTCAAATTATACTCGTAGACCTAGTCGATTAGCCAATCCTATAGCAAACTCTTTTTGAGAGTCTAGCTTCAATTCGTTATACACTCTTGCCATGCGTGCCCGTGCTTTTTCCAAGTCACCTATGGAGCAGTAGAGTACCGTTAAGTGATGTGGATTATCGTAAACCCCATCTTTCTCACGCAACTCCATTACTCTAATAACATCGTTGATACTTTCAAATTGCCTAAGGTGAGGGAGTATATACTCTGTAATATCTTTCATTATCATTCGTTTAAGTTGTTCAACGTTAGTATCGGTTGTCAAACTGTACCAACTATCGTTTTTCGTTAATTCAGTGCCACGAATCCGTAAAACGGAGTCTATTTCCATTGGAAAAGTTGATTTCGGATATAGATGAACTGTTCCGAATAGTTCCTCTATATAAATGCCTGTATTGAAAAAGAACTCAGCTTCATCTTGT
The DNA here is from genome assembly GCF_014641555.1 of Paenibacillus radicis (ex Gao et al. 2016). GTDB lineage: Bacteria > Bacillota > Bacilli > Paenibacillales > Paenibacillaceae > Pristimantibacillus > Pristimantibacillus radicis. The sequence continues at coordinate 1,176,395 of NZ_BMHY01000001.1, read as the reverse complement.
GTATTCCACTTCGATGACTGAATGTTCACTGTCGCAGAGAAGTCAGAGCATACTTGAGCAAAGTTATTGCCCTGCTTCTTGAACCCTGCTGCCTTAAACAAGGGAGCAATGGTTTCTTTTACGATTTGCTTCAATACATTCTGCGTAGTCATGTTAATCAATCCCCCTAGCAATAGAACTAAATATTTGATACTCAACTACTTCTTCAATGCATTTGAGTGATAGCGGTAATAATTTCATTAGCTAAAAGTTCGGTGTCTCTCGTTCCATCTATGATAAGGTTACAATCCTTCTTTACATTCCCATTCACAATTGCATAGGAATCCCTACTGACTTGAAGGTATTGATCAATAAACTCAATAATACTGCTTAATAAAACTGAAGTTTCAATACTCTCCGGGACGTTAAGAGCCGCTCTTTTGATTGTCCGGGCTAGAGCAATTTCCGGTGGAATGTCAATGCAAACTACAAAGTCGATAAGCTCAGCTATCTCTGTTCGTCCACGGCCGAAAGGTTCCTCGACAATGACCCAGTCGTATTTACTTTCATTGCGCAAAGCTTTCAGGTCCTCTATCATTTTTGGAGTTTCAAATTCATCTGGATTGCAGCCAGTCTTTACCCATTGTGATAAATCTTCAGGGAATCTTGTGCTATTTTTATAATCGTCAAAATGAAGTGATATGGAATTCCGTAGCTGCGGAACAATGGTATTGACTAAGCTACTTTTACCTGAGCCTGATGGCCCACTAATTGATACAACGGTAATCCCCATCTGTTATACCTTCTTTCAGTTATCATTCTTCTTATATTCGTGAACTGGTACCAAGCCCCCTTTTTGGTGGGGTATTTTCTTTTCAGGAGCTAAAAACTATCATTTCAGAGAAAAGATTATTATAGTTGTTCTTTGCATTGACCGCATTTCGGGAAAAAGATAAGGTAGAGGTACTAATTTTCGGAAAGGGGTACGGAACAGATGGAGATTACGACTGAACTGGTATACCGATTAATTGCCAGCCAGTTTCCGCAATGGAGACATCTCACGATAAGGCCAGTAGAAAAAAGCGGACACGATAACCGTACATACCGACTAGGCAACGAAATGACCGTTCGTCTGCCGAGTCATGAACGCTACGCTTCCGCGATTGAGAAAGAGCTGACGTGGCTCCCGATTTTCAAACCTCTACTGTCCTTACCGATCCCGGCTCCCATTGCAAAAGGTGAACCTACGGACGAATTCCCGCTTCCATGGTCCGTCAACCAATGGATTGACGGCGATACCGTCACGCCTAGCAACATACGCGATCTCAACGAATTTGCCGAAGACCTTGCAGGATTTTTGAAAGAGTTGGAGGCGATCGATGCACGTCGCGGCATACCAGCAGGCGTCCAAAATTTTCACCGCGGGGGAAATCTTGTCGTATATGATCCTGATACAAGGTCGATCATCGAAACGCTTTCCGGCCTATACGATCAACAACTGCTGACGAAAATATGGGACCTTGCCCTTGCGACGAGCTACCAATCGGCTCCGGTATGGCTGCATGGTGACATTGCAGTAGGCAATCTGCTTGTGCAAAATGGACGACTGTCCGGCGTTATCGATTTTGGAACGATGGGCGTGGGCGATCCTTCAAGCGATCTTGTGATGGCATGGAATTTTTTTGACGATACAAGCCGCGATATCTTTCTAAGCATTATGAACGTTGATCAGGATACCATTGATCGTGCGCGCGGTTGGGCTCTGTGGAGAGCACTCATCACCTACGCATGGAATGAGAAGGACTCGGAAGCATCAACCTGGGGGAAGCGTGTGTTGGACACCATCATCGAGGATTACAATCGGCAGTAAACATAGAAACCTCCCGCACTATCGCCGGAGGTTTATTCTTTTAATAGGAGAGGTTTCTTTATATAGAACTTATTTAAACGTTTCTGCTGCTTCTTCCGCATAATTTAAAATCTGAATCCGTTCTCCTTGACCTTCAACCTTGGTTACAATTTGACGTGCAGTTTCAAAATTGAAAGTAACACGTCCTGTCTTTTCAAATCCTTCTGGAATTTCAAACATTTGATCTACCTTGGCAAGAAAATAAATAGTATAGGTATCCGTTTCGTTCCAATACCATGATGCAAAAGGTTTTCGATTTGATTCTAAGATAATTCCCGATTCTTCCATTGCTTCACGATTCAACGCTTCTTCTTCGATGCTTTCACTACCTTCGATTCGCCCGCCAATGGTCGTCAAAACTTGTTCGTCTTTATCCCACACCATGACTATTGAACCATCTTCTAAAAGTGGTACGCAATGCACACCAGCGATTCGTTTATCAATTGGAAGCTTATCAATTTTTTTCAACATTATAACCAATCCTCTCTTATAGTTTCAGTCGAAAATGTTTGAATCGGTCCATCCCAGTCCGCTTCTCTAACTTCTTGATAGCTGTGATTTGGATATTTCCCAATTATCTTTCTCCAAAAAAGCTGTGCAGGTTTATTTTCTTCTATTTGAGCAACTTTCCACACTCCGCTGAATCGATTAAATAATTCATAAGCTGCACCTTGACCTGCTCCTAATTGTCTGTATTTCTTCATTACAAAGAACTCAGCAATTGAATAGATGGACTTGTTGTCTCTATCCACTCCCAGCTTTCGTACTAAAGCAAATCCGGTAGCTTTCCATCTACGCGAATAAAAATGGATATCTCCCCTCTTCCGTCCAATAATGATCGAGGTACTTATAGTCATATAAACCATTTTAATTTACATCCTCAGGATCAAACTCCGTAAAATCAATATTTATAAAGCTCTAGGAGATTTTTCAAGGTCGATTTCCTGTCATATTCCACCTCTTGAATTGTCACCATATTGCTTAACCTTCTTTCACGATAAGTAATGAGTGTTCAATTTTAATTGATTTACCCCGTTAAGTTAACTGGCACGTTATCATAATCCCCAAATCGCATCCCGTCAAGAGATAATGTGCAAATGAGCGACAAATAGGGTAACCCCCCTTATCTTTTCTAAGTAGGAATGAATTTCCGAGTATGCAGGTCTATATCGCTTTTCCCAATTCATCCGGTGTCACGTAAAATATTCTTCAGATCGATAAGGAATAAGGAAAGGAGATTTGCATGAACAGCTTGGACAAAATCAGATTTTTACTCTTTTACGGTGAAGCTCCCGAGACAACTTGTTACGGGTATATGGAGCTGAATCAGGATGGTATGATGATCGCTCTCTACAATAGTTACGGCGAAGAAATCGACATGTTTGGCGGACATGAATTTATTAGAGTGCGTTCGCTTGGTAAATTCGATAATGAAGACCGCGATAATTTTTACTCCTTATTAGAAAGTGATGGTGTGGGATAACGACACGATAGACGGTGAGGATTCGGTGTCAAAAAGAACGCAATGAATATTCTCAGGAGGTAGAAGATTTACTTACCAATACTTTTCCTGCACTAATGCGCGAGTTCAACGTTGCTGCTTCAAGCATACAATGGCTATCAACCGGTTATATGTTAATGATCGGTATACTGGTACCGGTGACCGCACTGCTGCAGCAATGGTTCACGACTCGCCAGATGTTTATGTGATGATGAATACGATTCTTTCTCTCTACCCTCCGGAACGCAGGGGAGCTGCCATGGGTCTCATGGGGCTTGTCATCATGGTCGCCCTGTCATCGGGCCAGCTTTGTCGGGGCTGATTATCGACACCTTACACTGGCGATGGCTGTTCTACATGGTGATTCCTGTCGCATTGTTTCGGTTATTTATGCATTCATTTACTTAAAGAATGTTACAGAAATAACCAAGCCAAGGGTCGATCTTTATCCATTGTTATGTCCACCGCCGGGTTTGGTTGTATCACCTACGGTTTCAGCCAGACTGCTGCCTTGGCGGGTCTTGGGAGTTACTGTTTGATTGCCCTAGGCGGCTTGTTCTTACTCTTGCTTATTTGGCGGCAGCTCAAGATTAAAGAGCCTTTGATAGAGTTGATCCACACTTCTTCTTCGTCATCTGATATTTATTTTTTTATGCAATATGTATATCATTCGACGTGAATCGCCTTCATTTCTTCTAAGGATTTCAGTACGGCGTTCTTTATTTTTATCACCTGAATGGCAGATGCAATATCGAGAAACTCACTTTTTTGGTTATTGTCCAAACAATCCTTAAGATGATGTATGACTTGCTCATAATCATCCTTCATTAGGGGATCTAACACTTCTTTGCTCCCGTCACTTTAATAAATCACAAACTCTTCTCTAGTGTTCATCCCATATTCAGCATCAAACTTAATAGAACCTTTTTCGCAAACAACTTCAAATCCTACATAAAAAGGAGAATTTGCAGGCAGATTTGTACAGCTCTCAACAATCGCAAATTTATTATCATAGTTTAACGTTGTGATTGCGATTGATTGGTCCCCAAAGTCTATGCCATTTGAAAGGAGATGTTTCGGCATTCCCAAGATCTCCAACAAGAAATCAAAATTATGGATGTGAAAATCGGAAACGTTTTTTTGCAAACCTAAGTTACCCCAATTCGGAGCAGTTTTATTATATGAACGGAATGATTTCACCTCACCTAACTCATCGTTTTTGATTTTGTTTATCGTGATATGATGCGGTGTCGAAAACTTAAAAAACAAATCCACAAATACATTTCTTTGATACTCTTTTGAAACTTTTAAAATTTCTTCAGCCTCATCAATTCTGTATGTTAATGGGGTCTCACAAAAGACATGCTTATGATGCTTTAGTGCCTCAATTGACCACTTTGCATGGAGAGAAGATGGTAAGCAAATATCAACTAAGTCGATTTCCTCATTTTCTAAGATTTCATATATATCTGTTGTGGTAGCAATATTAAGTGTCTTATTTATTTCTCTTAATTTATTTTCATCCCGCCCATAGATTAGACCCACCTCAAAACCTGTCATTCTTTTATATAACTCTGCATGCTGTCTTCCAAATCCCGTACCTAATATTCCAACTTTAATCACATAAGAACCTCCTTTATTTTAATACGTTATGTTTTCTCGGAATCACAAGATGCTAGTTCCAACATTAGAACAAATGTTCCTGTGTGTCAAATAATGGATTGATGCTTCCCCCGCTCTAAGCTCCCATCCGTATATTTTCAAAAATTATGGAGCACAACTAAGTCACCCCGTCTCCAACTCCCAATCATACGCCAAAGTAAAAAAACAGTTATTGACTACGCATTCCATAATGATTATGATGTATCCATGAGCAGACCAAGAGAATTTGATTATGATACCGTGCTGCACGCCGCAATAGACATTTTTAGAGAATATGGTTATTACGCTTCATCGTATGACATCCTAACGAAAGGAACCAAGCTGAACAAACAGAGCCTCTATGGCGCCTTCGGTGATAAAAAAGCTTTATTCAGCAAGTCGCTGTCACTGTACAATGCAAATTTCCTGGAACGGTTTCAGCAATTACTGAGTCATGGTACGACCGCATTGGAGACGCTGCGCTATTGGCAGCAGCATTTTCTTCCCTCCAATTACGATCACAGGTATGGCTGTTTGATTGTAAATTCAACGCTAGAGCTGCAGAACTCCTCAGAATCCAGCAGCGTCAAATTCGAGTTTGACCATATGTTTCAACGGATGAAGGAGATGCTTGAGGTTGTTATTTCAAAAGGCCAACAAGAAGGCTCCGTTATTCTGAAGCTTTCTAGTGAGCAACTCTCAAATCATCTGGTAAATACGATCATTGGGTTAAGAGTACTGGTGCGTTCCGGAGCCCCCAAAGAGCAGTTGCAAAGCCAATTGGATACAGCTATTGAAATGCTTTTAATTTAAACCGCCTCTCCAGCAGAGGTTTTTTTAGACCAGATTATTGACCAAGCATTCAATAATAAAGAATGTGAAACGTAATCTTTCTTATTTTTTATAAAAAAGGATGTTAGACACAATGTACAATCGCTCACATAAACTCATATTGTTTATCACTTGTATCACCGTATTCATGGCTAGTCTGGATGTTTTTATCGTCAATGTGGCCTTGCACAATATCGGACAATCCATCGGCGAAAGCTCACTGTCCAATCTCAGCTGGGTGCTTAACGGTTATGCCATTTTCTATGCATCACTGTTAGTTCCTGCCGGGAAACTAGCCGACCGTTATGGACAAAAGCGCGGATTCATCTGGGGAATAGCACTGTTTACAGCTTCCAGTCTAGGCGCAGCACTAAGCGGTAATCTCTTGCTGCTGGTCATGTTCCGGTGCCTTCAGGCTGCCGGGGGTGCAATGTTAACGCCAAGCGGCTTAGGTTTGCTGCTAACGAACATGCCTGACGAACACAAAAAACGTGCAGTCCGGATATGGGCCAGCAGCGGTTCACTTGCAGCTGCCGCGGGCCCGGCTATTGGAGGCTTTTTGCTGGAGCTCTCATGGGAGTGGATTTTTGTGGTCAACGTACCCATTGGCATTCTTACCATACTAGCTGCGCTTCGCTATATTCCCAAGGATAAACCGAATCAGGCTTCACGGCTTCCTGACCTTTGGGGCGGTCTCTTGCTGATTATTTCTATTGGCTCACTTTCACTGGGGCTAGACAAAGCGCCAGATTGGGGATGGGGCGATGTGTATACCTGGGCCAGCTTTATCGTATTTGCGGTGACTCTGCTGTGGTTCATTTTACAATCCCGGAGACATCCCTTCCCTATAATTGAGTTTTCCTTATTTCGCAGCAGGCCATTCACTAGGTCGAACGTAGCTGCCGCACTGATTAATGCAGCTTTTGCGCTTGAACTCCTGTCTGTCATTATGTATCTCCAAGACGTATGGAATTGGTCTACTCTCGCTACTGGTCTTGCTCTAACGATAGGTCCTTGTTTAGTATGGCCTTCAGCAATACTTGCTCAACGACTTTCTAAATATATTCAAATTAATAAGCTTGCAGCAATTGGCACTTTGCTGATCGGTGTAGGACCGCTGCTGTTTATCTTGTCGGTACAGACCACGCCGAACTACTGGCTGCAAGTTTTGCCAGGTTGGCTCGTAATCGGCATTGGCTACGGATTTGCTCTACCAATTATGGTCGCATCGGCTACCTCCGAACTGCCTCGACAGCAGGCATCAACCGGCAGTGCAGTGGTGAACATGTCCCGGCAGATTGGTTCTGTTCTTGGAACGACGCTGCTGGTCATCGCCCTTAGCTCCTCATCGGCACCCTCTCTTGAAACTTTCCAAAACGGATGGTGGATTGCCATCGCTCTCTCCCTGTTTGGAGCGGTTGCAGCACTTGGTATTCTGCCTAAGGTGGGAGCAACAGGGACGAAATAAGTTCAAGAATAGAAAGCTAAACCCACGAAAAACCTTGTGAAATCAAGGTTTTTCGTGGGTTTTTAAACAAACCTTCCTTTATTATACTATCGTTTTTTTACACGTAAGCATCTATACATATTTTTTCATAATGATAAATGGTGTGTATTTCTCCCGTATTCCAAATCGGTTAATTCGGTTTCAAACCCGCCAACTCTCGTAGACGGCATTTCTACGTTAAATACTAAAAAGAACGATTAGCTATACTTAAATCTACTAATGCTAAGCTCTCATCCACAGGTATACGCGAACTGCCATAACGGTTTATGCCTCTTTTATCCCCTATAGCCTTTTTGATTGCTTGCCCTAAGCATATTCCAACGTCCTCAACCGTGTGATGCCCATTAATTAATGCTTCTCACACCATAACAAGAGACCACATCCTGCCATCCCTCACTTATATGATTTCAATCATGCCCATGTCGCAATCTCATAGTTGATTCTTATCGCCCCTTATATTAAACTTTCGCTGTTATGGATAAAGGAGGAGTTGATGGTATGAACGAAAAAGAAAAATCGCATGCTGGCATGTTATACCAACCTGGCGATCCAGAGCTTGTCGCAGATCGTGCTGATACCGTGAAAAAGTTATATGAATATAACAATATACACCCGTTGGAACACGAAGCACGACAGGTTGCCATTCGCGGGCTGCTGGGAAAGACCGGAGATAATTGCGTTTTAGAGCAGCCGCTTTTCTGTACTTATGGATACAATACCACGGTAGGAGACAATTTTTTTCTCAATGTTAACTGCAAGCTCATGGACAGCGGAAAAATTACAATTGGAAACAACGTATTTATTGCGCCCAACGTTTGCCTTATAACAGAAGAACACGCTATGGATGTGGAGCAACGATTAGCGGGATTAGAATACACACATCCAGTCAATATTGGTGATAATGTATGGATCTGCGCAGGCGCTATAGTCCTGCCAGGCGTGACGATCGGAGCGAACAGCGTGATTGGGGCCGGCAGTGTCGTTACGAAGGACATTCCGCCAGATAGTTTGGCTGTCGGCAATCCATGCAAAGTCATCCGCTCTTTGAAAAAAGCCCTTTAGTTTGTTATATAACCTTGAAGAAAAGACGCCCTCGAGAAGGCACTGCTAATACAGTAGTTCCTCCCCAAAGGGCGTCTATTGAAAGTCGGCGACAATCGCGCCTGCGCTAAATCATGAGAATTGCCAAAAACCTGCTACTGGATTTTGTATCTCATCCGTCCCGATTTTAGCGAAAATATAGAGAGACCCATAACCAAAAGGATAACTGTAATCATCGTGAAGCAAGGTTTCGGGTAAACATCTTCATCTACCTGAAATAGAAAAGAAAATGACTCCTCCATAAACTTCGTAAAATAATAATCTTCATTTTGGATAAGTCTCGGGTTTCCCCCTACTTTAATTAGAAAAGACTGATCCATTGATTTCTCGTCTTTGCTTAGTGCCCCGTCTAAAATTGTATGCTTGATAAGACCTGGGTTAGTAAAACTATCTTTGACGCTTTCCGTTGACATTGGATGCTCAAGCACCTTTATCGAGCAATTAGGATAAATATTGTTTTCCAAATAGTCCTCATAGTCCTCAGGAATGAAGATCGAAATCATGCTCTCAGGTTTCTGTTCTCTCAACTAAGACATTCATATGATTTTCCATAGGCATATTACGAATCCCCGTTATTAAAGGATTCATACCCTTTCCTGATAGGATCAATGGCATTTTACACCTCAGAGTTAAGGTGGTGTTATTTGAACTATCGTTCCTCGTTAGTTAAATCGCTACCCGCACTACTCTGATTTTCAAAAAGCAATTCATCGAATTTCAAATGTACTCCCATAATACCGTGATCTATATCGTAATTCGATAATACTGCCAGAGTATAGCCACTATTCAAATACATATTCAATAACGCGCTAACACCAGGAAATCCGCCATTATGACCAATAATCCTTTCTCCGTGCATTCTAACATCCATGAATCCATAACCATACTGCATTCTCATTTCTGGATTATCATGCGAAAGAAATTTATCTGTTGTAGCAAGAGATGTCCATTCCCTGCTTAGGAGTTTGTTATTTCGGAGAGAAATATCGAAACTTAGTAAATCATTAACAGTAGAATATCCCCCGCCTGCGGGACCTCCTTTAATAACATGAAGAAATGTATTATTACGCCAAGGCCCCCCATCTTCCGTTCCCAGACGCGTGTATCCGATTGCTAGATTGGGTACATCATACTCCAAGTCATAACAATCCGTATTAAGCATATTGGCAGGGGTATAAATTGTATCTCTTACAAATGTAAAGTAATCTTTACCTGATACAGACTCAATTATCGCACCCAGTATAATATATCCAGAGTTGCTATATGCCCAACTTGTACCTGGCTCAAATAGCAAAGGGTCATTAATAAAGAGTGGAAAATAGTCGTCAACCGACTTAAGTTCTGTAAACTTAGCTTTGAATTTATCGTTCCAGTAGAGACCTGTTCCTGCAGTATGTGTAAGGAGCTGATGAATAGATACTTTATTCGCTAGTTCTTCCGGCAAATTAGGCAAGTATTTACCTATCCTATCATCGATCTTTAATAAACCTTCCTCAGCTAACTTCATGATAGATACGGCAGTAAACATTTTATTTACTGAGCCAAGATTAAATTTGGTATCCGTCCTATTTGCAATTCCATACCCTTTATGTGCCATTCCAAAAGCTTTATTGTAAAGAACTTTACCATGTTTAGCTACCAACACAGAACCAGAGAACTTATCATGTGCAACCAGTTCATCTTGAATAAAAGAATCGAATTTGTCGAGATTAACTTCCGAAAATATAATATTGGTCATTATAACTCACCCTCATACTATAAATTTTCTCTTGATTTGCTTTCTTTGACTGCTTTTCTTAGGTGAAGATATCAAGATCAGAGTAATTCCGAAGGAAGTTGTGAAGAGATTTCAGGGGAGATTAGATGTGTTGAAAACAAGTAATTGACACTAGCTACCGGTTGTAGAGCTCATTGATGATACAGCGATCGCATCGTTTCGATTTTTCAAAGATAACATTTCCGTACTCCACAAGGTGTTTTTCAAATGAAATAGGGGCATCTGAATGAGTGCCCCTTGGGCTAATGCCCGCTGTTTCCATTTTTTATAAAATTTTCTCATTACCTCTATTATGATTGAATATCGTCGAAATTACTCAAAAGGCGGTGCTCCAGCCCTTTTTCGTTTGTTGTTAGTTCCTGCATGATCGGAATACTCATGTCGGTATTTGGATTGTATTTAAGGCCCCAGTGCATAATGGCAAATACGACTGGAAATAAATCAAGTGCCTTTTGTGTCGGCCGGTACATCGTTTGTGCACGGTTTGATTCGCCTTCTATCTTGACGAGAATACCTGCTTCAACGAGTGATTGGAGTCGTGCGCTCAAAATATTGGTTGAAATTTGCTCACGTGAAGCAAGAAATTCGCGATAATGTCGCTTGTTATGAATAAGGACGTCACGAAGTATGACTAGACTCCATGGGTCTCCCCATATGTCGAGGGCATATACGATTGGACAAACTGTGGAAGCTCGCTTTTTCATAAGCATATTATAATATCTGTACTTGCATTCTGCAAGTTTACCGTGGACATGACCTCAAATTCGTACTTGCATTTCGCAAGTATGTATCGTAATCTATACTCGATATGAAAGATAACAAATACCGAGAGGAGATTCCTTATATGGATCAAAATTTGCGCCTTTCTTTTACGGTAGACCAAAGTCCCGAAGAAGTTTTTGCCGCTATCCTCAACGTTCGCGGATGGTGGGCAGAAGAAGTGGAGGGCAGAACCGACACACTTGGCCAATTTAAGTACCATTACCAAGACATTCACCGCAGCACCATCAATATCACAGAGCTAGTTCCCAATGAAAAGGTTGTTTGGCACATTGTAGACAACTATTTTAACTTCGTCGAGGACAAGAGTGAGTGGACGGGTACAGACATAGTCTTTGACATCACCAAAAAGGAAGACAAAACAGAAGTTCGCTTTACGCATGTAGGCCTCGTTCCCGCGTATGAATGCTACGCCATCTGTACCGACTCCTGGGGTATCTACATAAGCGGCAGCCTTCACGACTTGATCACCAAGGGCAAGGGCCAGCCCAACCAAAGCGAGCAAATAGTGGCCAGACACGGCTTAGAAAACACTTAAAACACACTCCAGCACATAAAAAGAAGCTCGGCGCTTTGCCAAGAAATCACGCTGCCTCTTCTGAAAGCGTCGAGCAAATTATAAAGCAATTGTGCAAATGTCTGATCGTATTTCTTGATCGTGACTACTTATGACACGGTTCTCTATAGTCAAGTTGTATATCATTCCCAGTTTTCAAGACTGTTCCTTGATCTTCTCAAACTGCAGAAGAAATCCAAGCTTATTAAAACCAAAAGGAATTAGTTCTCCTACCGCTTCGGTCATTATGCCTTTTTTCCAATGTTCTGTTGATAAGTTATAGTTGATATTTGCCATTGAACCCCTAACAAAATCCCCAAATATGCACGTTCCGATAATCTTATCAGTTTCCTTGAAAGATATTCCCCAAACAGTTCTTTCTTTCCGCTTAAAAGCATTGCTAAATCGAGCAAAGGTACTTACAACTGTTTTTACATCTTTCGGAGCATCATATCCCCAATATTTTGTTACTTCTTGTTCTGAAAAATATCTCATGTAATCTTCTGCATCATCTGATTGTAGTTCTCGTAATATTGCTTCAAATTCACTCATAGTCGAGCGGTAAAAGTGCTCTGACTATTATTATTTTTGTAAATAAGTATACTTTTTTAATGATAAAGTATAACCGCTTATACCACCGCGTCACAATTTTACTTTTAAGCAAACTCAATCAGCTTCCTATCTATCTCTGCAATCTCTCCAATCTCTAATATACCGTCCCACAAAATAATCGCCTTCGCTTCCTCATTCTCAACAAAATCATTAAGCTGATTTAGTCTACCTGCAAATAAAGCGCCATACTCTGTCCTTTCAGGGCCATGAAAGCTTGGCTGAAGTCTAAATTTCATTAACCCTTTGAAGCTGACCTCCACAATCGTTTGATTGGTTTCCTCGTACAATTCTCGAATTACACATTGCCGGGCCGTTTCACCTGCCTCCATAATGCCTCCAGGCAATTCCCAGCTATTCCTCCACTTATTATGCATGAATAGGTGCTTTCCCTGACATTCCACTACAATTAAAGCATGTGTCAAAGGGGCATCCAGTGCGGCAGCCTCCTCAAGCTGCCTCTCTTCAATCTCTATGAATTCTAAAAAAATATTACCTTTCGCATCGGTCATGATTGCCATTTTTTCTTTAGCCCTCCATTTTCTTTTGTGCTGAAAATAAAAAAACGCGCAAGCCCCATTGGTCCTGCGCGTCAGTATCGCAGGATGGGAAGCGCGAAGAGCGTTAACCCATCCCTAGTCTTTTAGGAACGTGTTAACGCCTCTCATGGTGATGAGGTTGTTTCCATATCAAATTATACATTCGACTACCCCATTTCACATACTTTATGGAAATAATAACCACAACACGCTGCGATGTCAACATAAAAAAATCCCGATCACCAGAAAAGCGCAGCAAGCACTTTTCAGTAATCAGGATTCCTTTCCGGCTATGCCGATAGATCGATATCGTCTTTCGCGTGGAGCCTGTTCTGCTCTTTCTTCTCGATCCAGCCGCCCACCCGAATAAAGAAGAAGGCCGTAACGATTGTGAAAATAACGATGCCGTAGAATCCGGCTCCGATCCCGATACCCACTCCGCCAGCGAACAAGATCATCGCGGCGGAAGTCAGTCCTTTTACTTCGAATCCGGTCTTCATAATGAGACCGGCACCGAGAAAGCCGAGACCGGATACGATTTGAGCCGTCAAACGCATCGGGTCCATCATCGTCCGGTCATGCATATGACCGTATACTTCCACGCTCTCAATCGATATGATTGTAATAAGCGCGGAAGCGACCGTTACAAACGTATACGTTTTTACACCAGCAGGTTTATGCTTGTGCGTGCGGTCAAACCCAATCAGCAGTCCAAGTATGGCGCTGATGAGAATACGGAAATAAATTTCAAACTGGGTGAAAAAATTACAGATAAAATCAATAAATGCTGTCATGCCCTTTCGCCTCTTTTACGTTGAAACACTCTCATTCCGGCTATAGACCGGCGAACAAGAGCTTCTTTCAATAATTGTACTGCTTACGATACAGTTGTCCGGGTATTCGCCCTCCAGCACTCCTAGCTTATGCATGAGCTGCTTGACCGATTGCGCCCCCAGCTCCGAAGGCTGCAAGTCCATACCGGTCAGAGATGGCGTTACTTGGTGCATCATCGACAAATCGCCGCAAATAACGAATAGCGAAATATCATCGGGGACGCTGTAGCCCAGCTCATTAATAGCATTCATTACACTAAAGGCTGTACGGTCATCATCGGCGATGATGGCCGTTACCCTTTCCTTGCGCTCGCCCAAAATCCGGATCGTCTCATCGTAGCCATAAGTCATATACTGGTCGGAATGAATGCCGGGCTTATAATGTACCATATGCGGCTGCAGCTCAATTTCATGCTCCTGAAGCGCCCGGACGAACCCTTCCGTTCTTTCGATGGAAACGGTACTGTGCCTCCCGGCGTTTAGAAACATCATATTGCGATGCCCGAAACCGACCAAATAGTCGCATATATCCCGCATAATCTGGTCATTATCGTTGTTGACCGTTGTCGCGTCGTACAAGCCTTCATTAATAATCTTGCCGACAGTCACGAACGGAACTTGATTCTGATGCAGCAGATCGATTCGTTCATCCTCTTCCGTAGGACCGAGCACGATAGCGCCGTCGATCGGATAGCTGGCCAGGGACGGGGTTTTGACCTCCTCGACAGGAATCATGTCCAATAGGACGCGATAGCCGTAAATAGAAGCCTCCAGCACAACGCCGTTAATAAATTGATTATGGAATACGCTGAAAAAGAAATTGCCGTGCGGGATCGTCAGCCCGATCGCCATCGTTTTCTTGGTGACCAAACTTCTTGCGATATGGTTTGGAACATAATTCAATTCCCGGGAAACTTGCAGTACTTTTTCCCTTACGGTTTTGCTTGTGGGTCTTTTCTGGCTGAATACATTGGAAACCGTGCCTTTTGAGACGCCCGCCAGACGAGCGACATCATCGATTTTTGCCATCTCTGCATTAACATCCTCTCACGGCATGCTAAACCTGGTCCCCTAATTTGCGAGTTCGCTATTAACGCCCTTCAGCTTTAATTCCTCCGCGTAATGACAGGCTGTGAAATGATTATAGCCTACTTCGCGCAACTCGGGAACTTCTTTCACACATTTTTCAGTGCGATATGCGCATCTTGGATGAAAATGGCAGCCGCTAGGCGGATTTGCCGGGTTCGGCACCTCTCCCTCTAATATGATCCGGCTTTTTTTATAATCGGGATCGGGCTGAGGTACAGCGGACATCAATGCTTCGGTATACGGGTGCTTTGGCTGGCCGAACAACGATTCACTCGTAGCCAGCTCAACGATTCGGCCCAGATGCATAACCGCTACCCGGTCCGAGATGTTCTGTACGATAGACAAATCATGCGAGATGAAAATATACGTAATCTTAAATTGCTCCTGCAAATCCTTGAGCAAATTAATAATTTGCGCTTGAATCGACACGTCGAGCGCCGATACGGCTTCATCACATACGATCAGACGCGGTTGTGTAATCAGTGCCCGTGCGATAGCGATCCGCTGACGCTGTCCGCCGGAGAACGCATGCGGGTAACGTCGTAAATAACTTACGTTCAAACCTGTCTTCGCTGCGATTTGAGTAACCTTCTCCTCAACTTCCGCTTTGCTGAGCTTGAAGTTGGCGATTAACGGCTCGGAGATAATATCGAATACGCTCATCCGCGGGCTGAGCGAGGAATACGGATCTTGGAAAATCATTTGTATTTCTCTGCGGTACGTTTTCGAGCCTTTTCCCTTCAGCTTCAGGAAATCGATCTCTTGCCCGTCTTCGGTATGGTAGAGAACCTGTCCGGAAGAAGGACTCATCCCCCTTACGATACAACGGCCAAGCGTCGTCTTCCCGCAGCCGGACTCGCCCACGATACTGAGCGTCTCTCCTTCGATAAGCTCGAAGGAGATATCATTCAATACACGTACTGGGGCTGGTTTTTTAAAGAGCTTGGTTTTGGATTTCCCTTGAAAATCCTTGTTCATATTGACGATATCTAGAATAGGCTTAGGCTTGGTCATTGCGATTCTCCTTCACGCTGGTCCGAGTACAGGAAGCATCGGACGGAATGCTGGTCGGAAATCCG
This sequence comes from Paenibacillus radicis (ex Gao et al. 2016), assembly GCF_014641555.1. Lineage (GTDB taxonomy): Bacteria > Bacillota > Bacilli > Paenibacillales > Paenibacillaceae > Pristimantibacillus > Pristimantibacillus radicis. The sequence continues at coordinate 1,160,664 of NZ_BMHY01000001.1, read as the reverse complement.
GGTCTTCGGCACGGTGTTCATATTGCAAACGCCTTCAATTCGATCCTTGCAGCGGTCATAGAACCCGCACATCGGCGGCATGTCGATTGGAATCGGAACCGATCCTTCAATGGAATCCAGTCGCTTCGTCTTGCCGCCGCCGAGTCGCGGCATCGATTTCATCAGCCCTTTTGTATACGGATGCTTCGGATTCGCGAAGATTTCCTTTACAGGCGCCTGCTCGACGATTTTGCCCAAATACATGACAGCCACCTCGTCGCACATTTGCGCGATGATACCCAGATCATGCGTGACGAGCAGAATGGCCATTCCGAACTCGGACTGCAGCTTTTTCATCAATTCCAGCACTTGTGCCTGAATGGTCACATCAAGCGCTGTCGTCGGCTCATCGGCAATGAGAATTTCCGGGTTGCAGGACAAAGCCATCGAGATCATCGCCCGCTGCCGCATGCCGCCGGAGAATTCATGCGGATATTGGTCGAACCGCTTCTCCTGATCGGAGATGCCTACCTTGGCGAGCATTTCAAGCGCGATTTTCTTCGCTTCTTTTTTGTTTCTCGTACGATGAATCCGGATCGCTTCCATCATTTGATTGCCGATCGTGTACATCGGCGAGAATGCCGTCATTGGCTCCTGGAAAATCATTGCGATTTTCCGGCCGCGAATGGAACGGATTTGCTTGCCCGCCGGCTTGAGCGACAATAGATTAAGCTGATTAAGCCAAGCTTCCGAATCCGAGTTGTATACGATCTCTCCGGTCGTTTCGCATTCTTTAGGATTGATGCTTATAATCGAGCGGCTTGTTAGACTTTTCCCGCAGCCCGATTCGCCAACAAGACCTAAGGTTTTGCCTTTATAAATCTCGAAATCGACCCCGTCTACCGCGTTCATGGTCCCATTGTCCATCTTGATCTTGATGCTCAAGTTTTGAACGGACAATAAAGGTTGCTCTTTCTGAGCAGCTTGAGTCGTCATGCTATCCCCTCGCTTGCCATTTATTTATACGAATGCATTCTCTTATTTCTTGTAAGGATCGGCAGCATCACGCAAGCCGTCGCCGAGGAAGTTATAAGTTAATACTGTCAGTACGACGATGCCGAGCGGGAACAGCTTCCAAGGATACAAAGCGACGTTCTCGATCTTCTGAGCCTCTTGCAGCAGCACGCCCCAGCTTGTTGCCGGCGAACGAATACCCAGTCCGAGGAAGCTCATTGCCGTCTCAGCAAGGATCATGCCAGGAATGGCAAGCGTTGTCGCCACGACCAAATAACTGATAAAGCCTGGCAGCAAGTGCTTTATAATGATTTTCGTATCACTGACGCCGGCAATTTTCGCCGCAACGACATAATCTTCATTTTTCAATGAGATGAACTTGCCCCGCACTACCCTCGCGAGGTCGGTCCAGCCAATAAAGGCGAAGATGATTACGATATACAAATACATCGTAACGACGGGTATTCGCGGCGGTATGGCAGCAGACAGCGCCATCCACAGCGGAAGCGTCGGGAAAGATCGGATAATTTCAATAATCCGTTGAATAAATGAATCGAGCCAGCCTCCGAAATAACCGGAAATGCCCCCGATAATCAAGCCGATGACGAAGCTGATGCCTACGCCTACGAGCGGAATACTAAGGGAGATTTGGCTTCCGAGTACAATCCGGGAGAACAAGTCTCTGCCCATGCCGTCCGTTCCTAGCAAGAACACGCGTCCCGGTTCGTTAACGCCGATTAAATGAATCGAAGTTTTGAACGTGCCGAGAAACTTGTACTCCTCGCCTTTGACGAAGAACTTCAGGTTATGCCGCTTTTCTGTATCCGGAACGAATACTTTCCGCATCGTCTCCGGGTCGCGCTCCGACTTCAATTCGTAGACGAATGGCCGGATATGAAACTTGCCGTCCGCATCCACAAATCTGAGGCCCATTGGCGGTACATTGACGTATTTGCTGTCATAGCTTTGCAGCCCATATGGCGCGATGAATTGTGCCAGCAACGCAATAATATACAGGAAAGACAAGATGAATAAGCTTATACGCGCTAACTTATGCTTTTTAAATCGAAGATACATCAGCTGCCATTGCGAGCTGTAATTGGCATCTTTTTCTACTTTGGGACTAGTGGTTTCCGACGTTTGTCTCTTGAATGCAGGTAATGTTCTCATCGTATTAATTTCCCCTGAATTCTGTACGAATTTTTGGATCCAGCCATGCGAGTAAAATATCTGAGATCAACGTGCCGAGGACGGTCAACAGTGCCATGAACAAGAGCCATGAACCTGCAAGGTACATATCCTGTCCGAGCAAGGCATTGTACATAACCGGCCCTTGAATCGGCAAGTTCAGTACAATTGCAGTAATGGTCGATCCTGTGAAAACAGAAGATAACGACCAGCCGAACGTACTGACAATTGGATTCAAAGCGGCGCGCGTAGGGTATTTGAGCAAAATTTTGGTTTCAGATACACCTTTCGCTCGAGCTGTCACGACGTTTGGTTTGTTCAATTCGTCGAGCATTTGCCCCCTCATGACCCGAATCAGGTCGGCGGTGCTGGCCAGACCAATAACGATGACCGGAATGACCAAATGCTTCGCTAAATCGACGACTTTGTCCATCGACCATGGCGCGTTGACGTACTCATTGGAGAACAAGCCAAGCAGCGGATCTCCAAACCAGGTATAGGATAAGAACATTAAGATGATCGCAAGCAAGAAGTTAGGCGTTGCCATCCCAATAAAGCTCAGTCCGGAGAAGAAGTAATCCCCTGCCGAATATTGCTTTACAGCCGTATAGATTCCGACTGGAATTGCAATGAGATATTGAAAGACCATCGTAACTAATGACACTACTAATGTTAGACCCATGTATTGCTTCACGACTGCCAGAACCGGCTTGTTGTAGTTAAACGAGAAGCCGAAGTCTCCGTGCAGTACGATTTTTTTCACCCATACAAAATACTGTTCGTACACCGGACGGTCCAGACCTAAATTCGATCTCATATCATCCATTTCTGCCTGCGTCATTACGTCGCCTGCTGCCGACATTTTTGCGGAATAGCTGGATACGTAATCGCCTGGCGGAAGTTGGATGATGTAGAAGACGACAAAGGAAATAAATATAACAACGGGTATGACCAACAGAATTCGTCTTATTATATATTGAAGCATCTCATATCCGTTCCTCTCCGCTACAAGCTGAATCTTATTGCGGCAATGGCGGGGAAGCTGCTTCCCTGCCATTGCCGCCGTCATTTACTGCATCTACTTATTTAATGAAGAATTGCGATGGATGACCTTGACCCAAAGAACGATATTCATCTGCCCAAACCATGTTGCCAGGAATGTTGTGAATGTTGTTCGCTGCAGCAATCAGCATTGGTGTAGGACCTGCATAACCGATAACCCATTGGTTTTTCATATGAAGCTTAACGATCTCGTCTGCGTATTGATCGATTTCCTCTTGCGTTTTGCTCGCTTTGATTTTATCCCAATACTCGAGAATTTTAGCAACGTCGCCTTCCGGCTTCACGCCTTCTTTGCCGCCCGATTGTGTGTACAGGCCGTAGTGGCCGAACCAAGGCGTAATAACGCGAAGCGGTACGAGTGTATCCGGACGGAACGCTACGTTCGCTACAGAGATGTTCTCTGTTGTGATCGGAATTTGGTTCGCATATTTCATATCGAAGTGCGTGCCGCCGTCAACAACCTTCAAGTTCGTTTTCAAGCCCATGTCTTCAAAATATTTTTTCAACAGTTCCAAGAATGGAGCGGAGTCTGTACTGGATTCAATAATGGTGAGCGTAAGCTCGGAGCCATCTGCGTTCATACGGAAATTGTCTTTGTCACGCTTCGTCAATCCCAATTCGTCGAGAATTTGATTCGCGCGCTCCGGATTGAATTCCGCCCATTGATCTTTCCAGCCCTCTTGATAGCCCATTACGCCTTCCGGTACGGAAGCTTGAATCGTCTCGCCCAAACCGTTCGTTACGATCTCGGAAATTTCTACGCGATTGACGCCGATGGACAATGCTTCTCTGAAGCGGATATCCTGGAACAGCTTGCGCAGATTCGGATCTGGTGTCGTTTGGTTCAATTGGATGCCTGCGCTGGTCCAAGCCGGCTGCGTCCAAGGAATGATGCGGAAGCCGCCTTTTTTCTCGTTTTCTTTCAACACAGTGAAGTCTCTAGCATCGAAAGTAACCAAGTTGTAGTCCCCAGCCAATGTGCCCAGCACTTTCTGACTTGGATCTTGAATCTTCGTCGCTACGATGCGATCAATGTATGGAAGTTGGTGGCCTTCAGCATCTGTTTTCCAGAAGTAAGGGTTGCGTTCCATAACGAACTGGTCGCTGTTCGGATCCGTTGTCGGTACCCACGCTCTAAGCGTCGGGATTTCTTTGTGCAGCCAGTCGTAGTAGCCGGTTTCTACCAGGAACACTTTAGGATCCTCGTAGCCCCATGCTTTCGTAATTTCCAGCGTTTTCGCATCGCCTACGAATTCAGGAAGAATCGTTTCGTGGAAATGCTTCGGTGCGAAGAACCATTTATTGTCGATGGCCACACGCTCCAGGAACTGTACGCTTGGATATTTGTGCGTAACGGTGAACGTGTAGTTATCAACCTTTTTCACTTCGGCCAATGCCTTCTCGCCCGTTACCGGATCTACCGAGTAGTAAGCGTCATAGACTTTTTTGCCGAACGTTTCTTTCTTCAGCATGTGCTCCCAGTAGAAGATAACGTCGTCAGTTGTGAATGGTACGCCGTCCGACCACTTCATGCCTTCACGAAGGTGAATCGTAAAGACAGTCGAATCTTCGTTGACCTCGTAGCCTTTAGCTACGTTTGGCTCCACTTTATTGCCCTCTTTGTTGAAGCGGAAAAGCGCCTCTTCCGTTGGTTGGCCTACGCCCCATTTGTCAGCAGGACCGTTCCAAGGCATTTTCCAATCACCGCCGTATTGGCCGATCTCTTCAAATACGTCTTCGATTTTGATATCTGCCGCTACCGGCATCCGATCTTCCAGCTTCGGCAATTTGCCGTCTTTCACAAGTGCCGCAAGTGCCGGAGCTTCCTTGGCTCCTGATTGGTTGTTGTCGACAGGTACTACTGTTTCTGCCGGTTTGTCCGTTGCTTTAGGTGTCGAGTTGCCGTTTGTACACCCTGCGGCGATAACCGCGATTACAACGAGTAGCATTAACATCATTTTGCTTCGTTTCAAATTAACCCCTCCGTAGTTGAATTGACATCTTTAAAGCTGTAAAACTTCTGTCTCTGTTGTTAAACCGGTTTAAAAGCGGATTGTAATAAATCCTTGATTATGTAGATTGACGATCTCGTGATGTTTAAACCGGTTTAATACTTCGGTAAAAATGTAAGCGCTTAATGAAAACGCTTTATTTGTATAATACATTGGATATATCTTGTAATCAATACCTATTGTTAAGATTTTGTAAATATTTATTTTTCTATTGACATTTGAAATATTGTTCTAATCTGATTTAAAGCTACATAACGTTCGACTTCAAATGCAGCCGGAAACGGAACTTGGCGTCCTCCCCGTACCACATTGGAAAGTTGGTCCCCCAGATATTATTGTGCAGATTGAAATGCCAGCCGCCCTCCATGGATGCGAAGGATTGATCGAACTGCAGCAGCCTTCGCTCAGCGGGCGCAGCCAGTGCAGCATCCAGCGTCTCGATCTTCGCACAGCCGTCTGCCCCCTCATAGGATACACCCCGTCCCAAGGCGTGAAGATTGCGGTTTCCGCCTTTTGCCACACGAAGAGGAGAAATTCCGTACCCCAGTTTATCCATCTGCCAATTGTTCGGATTGTCGACCTTAAGCCCGCAGCTAAACCAGCTGGCCTCCGGCAAACGGTTGGCATCCTTATCGAACCACTGCAGACAAACATCAATACTCCCGCTCCGATGCTGGAACGTATACTCAATATCCAGCTCCCTTGGTGCTCCATAGAGCTCAGAGGTATGGGCAGGCATTCTCATTCGAATGACGTACCGGTCCTCGCTGCTGCCGCATGTTCTGTGCATGGAAGAGACGATTGGATTGACGGATTGGTAGCTAGGCAAAGGACGAACAAATTCAAAGCCCGGTTTGCTGAAATCAGCATCCGCCCACGGGTGCGTCACTGGCAGATTCTGCATGTAGGTGCGGAAATACCGCGCATAATCCTCCGTGCCGAATGTCTCATAGCTGTAAGCGCCAAATGGATGCTCGGCATCAGCCCAGACCTTGCCCTGTTCATCGCTTAAATGGACAAGGGCCCCCTGCTCGGAGAAAGCCAATTGATAGCCTCCGCTCGTCTGATAGATTTCACCTGCTCTGATACACTCTTCGTTAGCTGCTTCAGCCAAACGCGACGGCCGCAGCTGAGCTAGATCGTGATTCGCTTCCTCCCGCTTACCGGCATCCAGACCGGACACCGCTTGCTCCAAGTACGCTCGCTGCTCCGCCCAAGAGCTCTCCATTCTTGAATAGGTGCGACGGCTTTGCTCAGCCGTGAATAACCCGCTGGAATGAAGATCGAACTCATTCATCGCGAAAGCGCCAATATAGCTGAATTTGGCCGGCATTATGTCGATATCAATCTCGTCAGCTTCTCGCGCTTGATTGAAATCTGCCTTCGCATAGTTACGGAAATCAGGAAGCCATTTCTTGACGTCTAACCCCCATGTATGTTCAGCCACAAGCAGCAGCGCATCGCTCATCCCTTTGTACTCGGTACTGTCTACCGTCATTCTCCCGCTTGCAAGCCATTCGCTGCGCAAGCGCAGCAGCTCTCGCAGACCGGCAACCTTATAGGGGTCCGTGCCAGCTCCATGAATCCAGGTGTCTCCGATTTCCTCCCGCAATACAGGCAGCTTCTCGCGTACTTGAACCAATCGTTCTGCGAATGCGTCAAGCGTAGAAGCGATGATCTTCGCGTCAGGATATTTATGCTGGATGTCCCGGAACTGCTCCTGAATCTCCTCGGCACTTGGAGGACCGCAATTGTCTCCGGTATGGGCAAACAGAAGGATATCGTCCATGCCATCCACTTCTACTGCCTCTCCGTAGCTGCCTGAGTAATTCACGATGATCTCACTGCCGTCCTCCGCTTGCCAGCGGAACAGCCTCGGAACGTCGGGACGCTTAGAGGCAGGGTTGACACCAAGATGCAAATATTGAATGCCTGCTGCGCTCATATAAGGAACCATAGACAGCGTATGACCTGGAACATCGGTCATTTTGGCAGCGATGGTCATCTTGCCGAACTGCTGATCGAGCTCCTGGCTGATCGACAAGCCATACTGGAGCAGCTGAGGGTCCAGCAGCTCCGTATGCATCGTAAAGGGCAAACCGTGCCAAGCAATATGCCCGCTTCTTATCGCCTTTTCCATCGCTTGTTTCTCGTCTGGCGAGGCATGATCCAAATAATGGCGAATCAGCCACGAGCCTGTCGTCCACACGAAGCGCGCAGCTCCGCCCTCCGCTTCCAGCTGCTCGGCGAGCGCAATTGCTTTCGGAATATATTCCTCTTTGTATTGCTTCAGCACATGGGCAGCCAAATGTGTAAATCCGATATCCAAATGCGTTTTAAAGACGACGTGAACCGTTCTATTGCTTTTCATTCGTTGTCCTGCCTCCGTAAATATGGCTTCGTACCGCTCAAATTTCTCTTTCTACCCTATCCATGTCCAACCTTTAATCTAGAACAACATCATTCGTCAAAGCGCCTTTCTCCTGAGGTCCAGTTGGTCCGCCCGCAAGCAGAGGCTGACCGAAAAACGAGCCTTGTGCAGGGTTGCCGAACCGATAGACAGCATCGCTGTTCGGATTCGTATAATCTTTATCCAGCCAGGTCGGCCAAGGGTTTCCTAAACCGTTGCCCGTCGATAAATGCGGATAATACTGGAAGGCTTGAACGTTGTTCCAAGTATCCCATGCCGTTCCCTGATTCGTTACATCCGTCAACTGGGTGACAACAAGCTCCTGATACACATGAGTTCCCGCATCCTTCCACATACCGTGTGAACCGAATGCAGTGTATCCTACCGGATGCGTTTGATTGATTTTCGTCACTTCATCCCAGTTGTAAGCGGTGCCAAAGGAATGTGCGCCATAAAACACTTGAACCGGCTTCAAGTAGTTCGTGTTATTGTCGACAAACTTTGCCAGACGGACCGTAATGCGCTCCCAGTCGCCGACGTGATCGCCAACCTCTGTGCCGAATACTGTTTTCCCCAAATCATAAGGACTGAACTGGAAGAAGACCATGTCCACGTTGTTGTAATCCTTCTCCACCCAGAAAGCATAAATCGGCGCATTCGCCAAATCTCCAGAGAAGTAAGGAAGCTTAAGCGTATAAGGATCAAGCGGCGTCTTCGTCTTGATCTCATACTTGCCGGAGCTAGGATTCAAGTAGCGGTCAACATGCGGAAAAGTAAATTCGACGGAGGACGGGAAGTACGATTCTCCTTGTGCCATCCATATTCTTGGAGCGAACGTTTCCAGCAGCTGGCGCTTGGAAGCATCCGTATAAGCGTTGTTCGGAACGGCGACGCTCGTCGCATCCAGAGGCGAAATCGCTTCTACTCTCAAACTCGACACAGCGTCATTAAAGTCGCTGCCCACATAAATCGCATCTGCCGTCAGCACTTTGGAAGCACCGGAGAAATTGGCGTTTTTGTACAGCGTAACCTTGTAGCCCGGAGCGACCCGAATCGAGGAGATCGAATCATTGCCTACTCCCGCTTGAAGCTCCGCCCAATCATAATTGCCTACACCGAACGCCTGCTCCAAACCGCCGTAAGGCGAATTCGAGTAAGCTGTCACTGGCATGCGGGCCGCGCCGATCAGTTCGACTTTCATGCTCGATGTCTCATCGTTGAAATCGTCCAGCCAGGCTGTATCGGCATACAAAACTTTGGAGGAACCGGAGAAATTATAATCCTTATACAAGGTGACTCTGTAGCCTGGTGCAATCCGGATCGAGGAAATCTTGTCGTTGCCCACGGTGCCTATCTGATCAACATTGTAAAGTCCCGTTTCGAAATCTTGCGTGACACCGGTAAAATTACCGTCCCTATAGGCGGTTACAGGAGACTGTCCTGCTGCGTCCGCAGGTGTTATGAACGTAAATGCAGGTGCAGTTAAGGCCAATAGTGAAACTAAAACAAACAACTTGAATATTTTCATAATCGAGCTCCTCATTTCGTTTTTAGATTTCACTTCATAACGCTTTGCCTTTCCTTGCATAATGTTCAACTCCGTCATGTTAGCGCTTTCAAATTAAACCCTCCTTTCTCTCTAACCGTGCTGCCAGCGGCACAAATCAAATCATAGGGTATGTCATTGACATATTCAATCAATCGTTTTGACAGAGCTTCGTTCAATAATCGACGTTTTCACTTTTATCGTGACTGCCCCTTCTCTCGATTTATCCATTCGTTTGAACAACAAATTAATAGCAGCTTGGCCAATTTGCTCGGTCGTTTGCCTTGCGGTCGTCAGCGGAATCGGCAGCAAACTCGATAATTGAATATCGGAGAAGCCGATGACTGAAAGCTGATCAGGCACCGGTACGTTCATCTTCAGAGCCGTGTACAGACAGGAGGTAGCCAAATAATCATCCGCACAGACGATCGCCGTCAGAGCAGGATTACTCCCGATAAAAGCTTCCAGCTGCAGGTTACTCTCACTCAGCCGATTCATGTAATCCTCCGAACAATGCAGCAGCGCATAGCCTTCATTAGCCGTCAATTTATGATCCCGAAGCGCCTGCAAATAACCTTTATAGCGGTCCTCGCGGCTTGTAACCCCATCAAATGACATAGAAATATAGCCGATTTCCTTATGACCCCGGCCAATTAAGTATTGCACGAGATTGTAGGCGCCCTGGTAGTGATCATGATAGACGCAATCGATTTGCACCTCGCGAAAAATACGATCGATAATGACCAGAGGATAACGAAGCCGGCTCAGCTCCAGCACCTTCTCACTGCAAGCAATGCGTCCCCTCGGATATAAAATAACGCCGTCCACCCGGTCCTCGTACAGCTCCTGCAGGCATTCGCTCTCATCGTCTTTGTCCAATGAAATCCGAATAAGGAGCTGGCAGTTCAGCTTGCGGGCTTCCTGCTCTGCCGAGGCGATAATACGTGCCGTATAATCATCCATGTTCGGAAAGACCATGGCAATCTTTCTTTTGGCTGGCTTCTCGGCATGTGCAGCTGCTCTCGGCAATGGCAGTTCCTCTGCTCCTTCGACATATCGGGCGGATAAAAACGTTCCCCTGCGCGCCAGCCTGTAGACAATATCCTGCTTGACCAAAATATCGAGCGCAAGCTTGGCCGTCATTCGGCTCACCCCATATAGCTTGGCCAATTCCCCCTCCGACGGAACGGGATCATGCGCCTTTAGCTTTCGGCTTCGAATCAGCTCCAGCACCTTTACAACCATCTGTTTGTATAGCAACGGCTTAGTCTCGTTATCCCGCAGCTTCAATCGAACATCGCCCCCTTTTTTTCTGCATAAAGCGACATGCTTGGTGTGCCTGTACTGTTGGGTCTATCATGTCCCGCCTGTCAGTGGATTAGCTTGCCAAGTTGAATATCATATTCTTCTACATAGTTCCGATAGGAAGAGCCATTATAGTAATCGATAATATCTTGATTAATCTCTGGATAGAGTTGAATGAGAGACAATTCGGAAAGAGGAATCCACTTTACTCCAATTTGGCTGGGATCCGGATTGGCAGGCAGTTGTGGTGTAGACCCTGCTTTCAATCGACAAGAAAAGGTGACGCTAACCTCATGCTTCTCCCCGTACAGGTTGTTGTTTTTCATAGGCTGGTACTCATATACAAACGCGACGGGGCCCACTTCGATGTCTACACATGCCTCTTCTTTCGCTTCGCGTATAGCCGCTTCAACGAGAGTTTCCCCAAACTCCAGGCCGCCAGCCGGCAGATTATAGTGCACGCCATCATCGTTATCATTCTTGAATTCTACTAGCAGAATCGCATCATGCTCAATAACTAACGCACAAGCACGAAGCCGTATTTTTTCCATTCCATGCTCACATCCCGAAGTTTATTTGATGAAATGACAGTATTATACTATTTATCGCATTATAAGCATTATTGTCAATCTGATTCATGATTGCTAACTAAAAAAGGAGTGCCCTACCAGCTGTTTGATGGCTGATAGACACCCCCTCTCTTACATTTGCTATTAATCTTAGCGAACTGCTACTTTTTCAAACTTAGAAGCAGTGAAACCGCATCTGCCCGCGTCACGACGGCATCTGCATTAGTGGATTCCACAGCCGCAGTCTTCGTCGCCAAGGCGATGATGGCAGCCGCTTCGCCTTTCGTCAGCTTCTGACCTGGAAGGAACTCGCCTGTAAATACGCCTTCCGTCCATCCTGCTTGCACGACTTGAGCAACTGAACGGTATGCCCATGGTGCGATAGAAGCGGCATCGGTAAAGGCAAGAGCTGCGCCTTCCCCGTCCAGCTTAAGTGTCTTCGCCAGCATTACCGTAAACTCAGCACGCGTGACCGCTTCCTCGGGCTTAAATGTACCGTTCGGATAGCCGTTAACGATCCCGGCTGCCAGTGCCTGCTGAATCGCAGCTTCGGCAGGATGGCCTGAAATGTCGGTTGCAGCAATGCCCGTAGGCGACCACCAGTTGCCGGAAGCGACGATCATGCTCAACAAGCGAATGGAGTTGCCGTAGTAATAGCGATATTCCAATGCTGTTGAATTGGCTTCTTCCGTATGATAATCCCACAGGTCGTTCAGCCATTGCTGACTGCTTTTGTCGATCATTGCACCAACCATGAGCGGAGCTGTAAACTCCAGATTGCCGTCCCATTCGCTCAGTTTCGTCTTGCCGTCAAGCGAATAACCCGACCAGATTGCGCTCGGTTCATCGTGCTTGCTTTGAACGAATGCATTCAAGGCAGCAAGCTGATTATAGGCGCTTTTATCGCCTGTCAGTAAATAATCGGACGTAATTCTCCATGGCGTGCGGCAGGAATTATAGTTGTAAGCACCGTCAAATTCCGATTCCAGGAAGTGGCCGCTTTCGGTCTTCCACTCGAACTCGGAGACCGGCTTATATTTGCCGTCTGCAGAATCACGGTAGACGAAATCCGGAAGCAGACCCGTTTCCAGACTGTAATTTTTGTGCAGTTCATTAATAATGCCATACGTAGTGGAGATGACTTTCAGCCACCGGTCGTCGCCAGTCGCTTTGTGGAATTCCTTCAAATGCTGCAGCATAAAATCGGAAGGCCGGGTAGCAGGCTTGAAGCTTGGATCGCTGTCAGAGCCGAGCACCCAATCGCCCAGCAGCAGATGAAAATGCTCGGGATGAACTTCGCCTTCCATAATGGCATTAATCACTTTGACAGCTTCGGCACGGTAATTAATTGTGCCCTTGCTGCCCCACTGCTTATCGGCAAGCAATAGCGAATAAGCGATGTCCATATCGCCGTCGATTGCGGAATCCGTTCCGTTGACATCAATGATTGCGCCATCCCGGTCCGCTTGCTGCCAGGCCATCAGATCGGCATGCAGACTGCTTGGATGTGCGCGGAAGTACCGGTACATGCCGTCAAACAGCTTTTTCGCATCGCGATCATGTCCAGCCATAATCGCCGTAATCATCATTCCATAGCCATGCGCTTCAGATACGGTAATCGCATCATCGTTCCAGCCGCCGTCATTGTACCAGACGTAATATTGGCTGGCATCATAAGGATTGGCCTTTATGTACTTTTTCTTGAACTGATCATAAAGCAAGCCAACCTCGGCATCCATCTGCTTCTGCGTTACATGGCTTGGTTTAATGGAGCCTGCTGCATAAGTCATATGCTGCGGAAACGGCCTTAAGGATGCTTCGGCAGCAGCTGCGCCAGCTGCATGTCCGCTTGGACTTTGAACAAACACAAGAATAAGAGCGACAATTAGAAATGAGGTAAGTTTTGGAAAAGGCTTACTACCGGTATTCATCTTTCATCACTGCCTTTCATGGAATAGGTAACAGAAGCCTCTCAGGAGGATGAAAGCATTAATTTAAGCGCTTTAACTTTAGGGCATGACAAAGTCAAATGCAATAGCGGCTGCGTCCCTCCTCTCCTGAACGGAAACTATTCGCTATCCCAATTAGTCCAGTCTATGCCTGATGCTGGCTTCATTACACCTGTATTGTAGTGTTCAAGTAAATGAATTGTCAACAAAATATTAAAGCGCTTAAACTTTAATAACATTCATCACTGCCGATTCCCCTCCTATAACAGAGGACACCTCATGTATTTACCTTGCAATTCACACAAGGTTCCCTGGCGTCTCAAGCATGGAAAGAGGCCGCTGCATCCCCCGCCAACGTTCCGGAATATCCTCTGTAGAATTGTCGGCATACAACGCTGTCAAATGCAATGAGATCGAGTCCACCCCATCCGCTACAAGCACTTCCTTAATATCTGATACCTTTGCCGGAACATCATACCGATTAACAGTACCTAACTGCTCCACCGGCAAAAACATGTCCAAGCTTTTCCTATATCCACAGCGGTCTGGAAATCTTGGAGAGCTGCCTGAATCATATTTGGTCAAAAAAACAGACCCGGCGTTTGCCCGCAGCAAAGACTGCGCATCGAATGCCAGCACAGCAAAGCTTTCTTCCGGTTCTCTTCTCGTATACATCTCCAGCATCTTTCTGCAATCTCTTAAGGTCGGCCAGAAAAACACATGGCTATCCAAGTGTGCTCTGAATTGCTGTTGAGTGGTGGAGGCAGCCATCATTTTATCCGGAATTCGAAGATGAGCGTTTAACGTCATAATAAGGCCCTCGTATGCGCTCTGCATTTGTTCCGTCCGCCGCTCGCCGCTAAATTCGGGCCGGATTACACCGCTTGGCAGCAGTCTGTCCAGCGCCGCAATTGCCTTCAAGTTCGACGCTCGCGTGAAATGATAGAGCCATTTCCGATTTTCCGTCCTCGTTATAGCCTGAATAATGTCCATTTTCATCCCCCTCAAATTACATTTTCTCATAAGTATAACCGCAAAGAAACAGCCGAAAAAAGGAGAATCTCCTGATTTCGGCTGTTTCTTCGCACCGGCAGCAGGGACTGCCGATTACAGTCCCATCCATGTAATTGCCCAGCCAATCCAGCGGTTAGGGTTGAATAAATGGCCGGCAAAAATATCAAACCAGCTGGCTAAGGCAAGCAGCGACAACACCAAATAAACGGCAATCTCCTTCATCGGTTTGCGGCTCCCAATCATATAGACAAGACCAATCAGAAGCCCTCCCGAAATCAGCAACATATATCTGATCATGCGGCCGGCCCCTTCCTTCTCCGTTTCTTGAACTTCCCTAGCATCCATAGCAGCAGCGGGAGTACCATCCCATAGAAGCATGAATATTGGAAAATGTAACGTTTATCCCAAACGATGTTGCCAATGACATTGTCATTCAATGTAATGGCGATGCCAGCAATCAAGAAAATAAGCGGAATCGCCGCCCCTGCTCTGTTCTTAAGCTTAAACAGCTGGCAAATACCGATTACAGCGCAGTAATAAGCGATACAAAGCTTTAGAAAGATCCAGACGGTCCAGCCGATGACGATTGTAGACTCCAGGTTCTCGATAAACTCGGCAATTTGAAGCTCCTTCACAATCGTATACAAAGGATATAGCAAATGCCCGCTGCGAGGAGCACCTAGGACACCCACTGTCACCAGAACGATACCGGACAGCAGCAGCGTTGCTAGTGTCATGCCAAGGAGCAGCGAAGTTCTCAACCGGCTTTTGACATGTGGAGCAAGCATCATGATCGATACCGTCTCCAGATAGGGAAAGCCGATCACCGGCCCGGAATCCTTCACGAGCTTGGCAAAACTCGTCTGAAACATCGGCTCTAGCTTGCTCCAATCCCACTCCTTCATGGCGCATAAATAAATGGTCACCATAACAAAAATGACGAGAGGAGTTAGTATTTCGCTCGTTCTGGCGATGGTCTCGATGCCCTTTATGGCCGCGTAACAGGCAATACCTAAGAACATAATGTGAAATACGGTAATCGGCGTATTTGGCATTAGAATCGTCTTCATGAAATCGCCCAAATTACGTGTTACCCAGCTTGAGGTCTGAATAAAGTACCAAATATAGAGCAGAGCAATAAGCCCGCCAACCGGCCTGCCTGCCACTTCGACAGCCAGCTGTACGATACTCAGATTCGGATATACCTTCGACATTCCCATCCATATCCATACAGCTGCAAGTGTAAAAGCGCCTGCCAGCAGCGGAATCATCCATCCGTCTTGCTTAGTAGTAGCGATAATGCTTGCGGGCCGGATAAAAAAAGCCGTTCCGAGAGAATAGTTAACGGTAATCAGGAAAAACTGCCATCCGCTTATGTGCTCCTTCAATGTACCACTCACCTTGTTTTATACGGATCCAATGTATTGCCGAACGTTTGGATAATGAACTGTGTGGTCAACACCAGTTGAGTCTCTTTCCAGCTCTCGGGGTTGCGCTTTGCTGCCGCCCATTGCTGCCCCCGCTTCTGCTTAATCATCGCTTCCAGTCCGGTTATATCCCAGTCGTTTTTTTTGGTTTTCTCGAACAGTCGCGCACACTTATCCTGCAGCGCCTTGTCGAGCTGCGATTCAATTTCCTTCAAATTCGCCTCATCCAGCTTTGCATTCTGCGTATTGTTCTCCATATGGACTTCGGCTTTCAATTGAATGCGCAATACCGGCTTGCCATTTTCCATCACCAGTTTTTTACGAATCGTAAAATCCTCCGAACGCAAATCGACATGCCCTTCGTTCAACGGAACAGACTGATGGAACATATGAATCTGCCCATTCAGCAAATTGTAGTAAGGCATTTCTGATGATTTCAGCCTCCCAATCATCTTGCCCTGCTTGATTAATGCCCCTCCCTTCAATATAAAGCTGCCTTTATTCGCGTCGATCGTTTCATACTTTTTCGTATCGGTGCTGGCCACATCCTCACCGGACAGCGAGATAATAGGTAAAACGGTTAGTACGGTGCTCTCCAGATTCTCGACCACATGCTTGACCTGAGAGCGCGGACTGGCTTCACCCGTCTGATAGGTGCCGTTATTGATAATCAAGCGGGCGTTGCGTCCAGGCAGTCTTTCCAGCGAGGTATAGGTCCGCATAATAGCCGCGAGCGGTGAATCCGTTATAATCATCGGAATCGTCGATTGCCGATTATTCTGTTTTTCCAAGAAATTGAGCTGGTCTATTAGCCCTTTCCGAGCTGCACGCTCCGTCACTACCATTGCATTATAATGATCGAAAAACGGCTTTTTTGAAATACCGTCAGTTAACTTTGACGGATTTTCCGTTGAATCAAACGTTCGAATGCTGTAAGTGTAGACCGGGGCATTGATACCGGACGTTTTTTGCGCCGCAATGCCCGTTGGATTAATGATCTGATAATAGAACGTGCTCCCGCCCTGCTCCGGATTCAGATCCATACCGACGAAATTGACGATAGCCAGCTGGTTCACTTCGATCATGTCCCAACAGCCCGTTAAACAGAGCAGCGCCGTTATACTGACGACGAGCTTATGCTTCCATATCCGGCGTTTGACGTTCATGCTGCTCACCTCTCCGGGTCTAGTGTCTGGGTCGCATGTCTACGGAATTCTTCTTTTGCGCTTCGTTCGGTTCATAACGGGATAGGTTTTTATTTTCGACCGGCTCCGGCGCGCAAGAACATCCTTCCAGTCCGAAAGATAAGTAGGTGCGATTGGCGCGAGAAAGGGAACGCTGAATGACTTCAGCGAAGCGAAATGGATGACTGTAAATAGCGCCCCGCATAATATGCCGAACAGGCCCATAAAGGAGGCAAGCAGCATAAAGGCATATTGGAGAAAACGCTGCGATAGGCCAAAGTTATAGTAAGGCGCTACGAAGCTCGCAATGGCGGTAACCGCAACGACGATTACCATCGCTGCCGAGACCAAGCCGGCTTGTACCGCCGCCTCTCCCAGAACAAGCGCCCCTACAATAGAAATGGCCTGTCCAGCGATTCTTGGCATCCGCAGACCGGCTTCTCGCAAGATCTCGAAGCTTCCCGCCATTAAGAAGGCTTCGATATAGGAAGGAAACGGTACGCCTTCCCTTTGTGCGGAGATGCTAATTAACAGCGAAGGAGGCAGCAGGCCTTGCTGAAAGATCGTAACGGCGATGTAGAGCGCAGGGACGAAGATCGCCAGCAGGAAAGAAATGAAGCGAATCCACAGCATGAACGTTGCGATATCCGCACGCTGGAAATAATCTTCCGGTGAGGAAAAAAACTGAAAAAAGGTAATGGGGCCAATTAAGGCAAGCGGACTGCCGTCCACCATGACAGCAACCCTTCCCTCTAACAGATGGGAGACGGTAACGTCTGGACGTTCCGACTTCTGCATCATCGGCATTGGAATAAAGGTCCGGTCGGAAATAAAGTCCTCGACATAGGAAACATCCAGAATACTGTCCGTATCAATCGCCTTCAACCGCCTTCGAAATTCGTCAACGACTTCCGTTGGCGCCAGTTCCCCCATATAGAGAATAACGACACGCGATTCCGTCTTGGAGCCAATCGTAAATTGCTCAAACCGCAAATCCGCCGTCCGGATTCGTTTGCGGATTAAGCTCAGACTGGTCGCCATATCCTCGTTGAATGCTTCCTGCGGTCCGCGTACAGTCATCTCCGTCTCCGGCTTCGGAATCGGCCGCTGCGACTGCATGGACACATCCAGCTGCAGAATCTCGTCCGCACCTTTCAGCAGCAGCAAGCAATTCCCTTCCAGCAGCGCTAGTACACAGGAATCAAGATCGGAAATCTTCGAAGAATTCGAGACTGGAATCTGAACGTGCAATTCGTCTATCGTCCAATTGGCAGCTTCCGCTGTCGCAATTCTTTCCGAAAAAAAACGCAAAATCGTATCTTCGATTTTACCTTTGTCTACTAGTGTGTTGATAAATAAACAATGCCCTTGCCTGTCAGGCGACAGCGCGAATGGATGGCGGTTCAGATCCGGAGGATTGCCGAGTGCCTCCTGAATGCTTTTGATGATCGATTCCGGGTCGTATCTATTGAATTGTGCACTGCCGCCTCTGCTCTTGGAGCCATTCATCCATCGTCGACCCTCTCTCAATGAAGTTGATTCCATTATTTCCATCCCCCCCTTCCCTCATACCCTTTTGCCTCCAGTTGCAGCCATAGCAAAAAAGCCCCTCAGGTAGCCTGAGGGGCTTATCGTAAGTCGGATTAAGTTCTAAGTATAAGGGCAGAAGTCCTTCATTTAAGCAAGCTCGGCATTCAAGCGATCGAGAAGCTCGATCAGCTCAAGCGGCTCCTTAACGGTATAAGTAGGACGCTCTGATTCGTCAGCAGGTGTATGCGGGTAGCGAGGCGTCCAGCTTTGGAAGATACTTGTGATGCCCAGCGCATTCGCGCCTTTCATATCACGGCTCAAATTGTTGCCGATCATCACGATTCGCGGGTAATCAGCCTCGGACAGATCCAAAGCGCCTACGGCAGCTTTGAACATTCGAGGACTCGGTTTGGATGCCTTTATAGTTTCGGAATAGATCATGGCCGTAAAATAATCGTAAAGTTCGTGCTGCTTAAATACGTTCTTGAACGATTGCGCGTCGCCGTCGGCAACCAGCGCCAGCGTATATCCTTTCTCAATCAACGTTTTGAGCATAACGTCCGCGCCGGGAATCAGATCTGCGCTGATTACGATTCCCTCTTCGTCCCTTACTTCTGTTGATTCATCGACAATTGTGTCTCCGCTATCAAAAAATACGATCAATCTTTTTTCCATTGTGCCAAACACCCTTCCCCCAAATTAATTTGCCGGCGTGCTTGTCGATTCTCTAACGATCAATTCCGGCTGCATGACAATCCGTTGCTTAATTTCATCTGTATTCTCTGCGCTGCGAATCAGCAAGTCGAAAGCCAGCTTGACCATCTGGTCCATCGGCTGGGCAACGGTTGTAAGCGCCGGATTCGTCACGGTAGACAGAATCGTATCGTCAAAGCCGATAATCGACAGCTGCTCCGGTACCCGTACTCCTGCTTCTTTGGCGGCTTGCAATGCCCCGATCGCTAGCAGATCGTTGCAGCAAAATATCGCCGACGGACGGTTTTCCCCGCGGATTAGCACCGCTGCCGCCCGTTTTCCGTCTTTGATGCTGGAATCGCATGAAATAATGCTCTCATCATCGACGGCAATGCCTGCCTCGAACAAAGCGAATCGGAAGCCTCTGACCCGCTCATAGCTGCTCGTGACCTTAAAATTCTCAGACAGTACCGCAATTTGGCGATGGCCGCCGCCCAGCAAATGCTCGGCAGCAAGCGCCCCGCCCTTGAAGTCGTCCGTTAGTACGCTGTGAACCGGCATCGCGACAGCTTCCCTTGCGATCATGACGATCGGCAGCGATTTCTCTGCCAGCTGCGTCAAAATATCCGCATTTTCCACGCCGGTACCGATTAGAATGCCATCCACACTTTTTTGCTCCAGCAGCCGGATGTATTTCTCTACCCGGTCATCTTTGTTGTCCGTGCTGCAGACGATGACGCTATACCCTTCGGAATGCGCCAAATCCTCTACCGTACGGGCAATCTCGGAGAAAAAGGGGTTGGATACGTCGGGAATTAGCAGCCCGATCGTATACGTCTTTTTGCCCATCAGAGCCGAGGCGATCACACTCGGCTGATACTGCAGACGCTCCATCACCTTGAATATTTCATCACGCTTTTTCTTGCTTACTTTTCCCTTGCCGTTTATCGCATTGGAGACGGTCGCGATGGAGACGCCCGCCTCCTTGGCAACATCATATATCGTGGTCGCTTTCATGCCCAACCTCATTATCGTCGGATGTTAAGGACAGGCAAACGCCCCCTTACCCGGATATTATCCGATTTATCCGCTCGATTTGCAAACGATTTGTAAATCGTTACGGAGATTACGGCTGTTGTCTCGTTGCGATCCAAGCGTGATCCGGATCGTTGTTAAACTTCCAGACCCGGTGCGGACCGGCCATCACGTTGAGATAGTAGACCTGGTAGCCCGGAGGCGCGGAAACGGGATGGTAGCCTTTCGGTACAAGCACCGCTTCGCCGTCCTTCACGGCCAAGTTCTCATCCAGGGAGCGGTCGTCGGTATAGACGCGCTGCATCGCGAAGCCTTGCTCCGGCTGCACATGGAAGTAGTACGTTTCTTCAAGGAACGACTCCTCTGGAAGCGCATCACGGTCATGCTTGTGCGGCGGATAGCTCGACCAATGTCCTTCTGGCGTGAACACTTCTACGACCAGCAGGCTGTCGGCAGGCTCTTGCTCCGGCAAAATGTTGTGAATGAAGCGCTGCGTTGTTCCTGTGCCGCGAACTTCAACGCCGACGTCGCTAGGTGCGATCAGGCGCGCAGCATGATTGCCTTTACCTGGTGCTTCGCATACTGCCAGCTCTACTTTGGTTAAAGCCTCCAGCTCATAACGATCATCGTTCGGAACGTAGACGGAGTATGGAGGCGTCTGTTCAAAGACGCTCATTCTTTGGCCAATATTGCTCCAAGACTCTTTCGCCGTCGTCACATTCGCCAGACCGCCCAGCAGGACGAGGCAAACCTCATTGCCGCCTGTTTCACGGCTCAGCTTATCTCCCGGATTCAACTGGTATACTTCGAAACCGACATACTCCCAGCCTGCCGATTCCGGAGTAATCGAAAGTACCGGATCCGTCCCCGCTGCTTGCTGCTGCGGGCTTACGATCAATTTGCTCATTCGATTACATCCTCTCTTTCAATTACTTAAGCTCCGACAGCTTCACGCTGCGGTTGTCGCGAAGGGAAATTTTTGCAGCCAGTGCGATACGTTCCGCTTGGCAAGCGTCTTCGCCGCTGACGGAAACTTCTCCGCCTTGCAGCAGCACGTTGATGAATTGCTCTGTTTCTTCAATATAAGCATTGTTGTAACGCTCAAGGAAGAAATGAAGCGGCTTCTCGCTAATAACGCCTTGTTCTGTGCTAAGTACAGCTGTGTTCGCTTGGTCGTTGGTTGAAGCTACAGAACCTTTCGATCCGAATACTTCAGCACGCTGGTCATAACCGTAAACGGCTTTGCGGCTGCAATCGATAACGCCAAGCGCGCCGTTCGCGAAACGAAGCGTAACAATCGCCGTATCCACGTCGCCATGATCTCCAAATACCGGATTAACAAGGACGCTGCCTTGCGCGTATACTTCTTCAACTTCAGAGCCCGAGAGGAAACGAGCCATATCGAAGTCGTGGATCATCATGTCCATGAAGATGCCGCCCGATACTTTAATGTAAGCTTCTGGCGGTGGCTCAGGGTCGCGGGACGTAATTTTAATCAGATGCGTCTCGCCGATTGAACCTGCTTTTACATGCTCACGGATTGCTTTGAAGTTATGGTCGAAACGGCGGTTGAAGCCAACTTGCAGTTGAACGCCTGCTTTGCGAACCTCTTCCAGCGCTTCCTCTGTTTGACGAATGTCCATGCTAACCGGCTTCTCGCAGAAAATATGCTTGCCTTGCTGCGCAGCTTGCTTGATAAGCGGAACATGCGTATCTGTAGAAGAACAGATGAACACAGCATCAATATCCGGGTTATTCAACAGCTCATTGCTGTCCTTCGTTACGATAGCAATGGCTCTTTCATCCGCCCATGCTTGCAATTCAGGGCTTGCAAACAGATCGCTGATTGCTACGATTTCTGCTTGCGGGTGTCTTCTCAAGTTGTCGGCATGGATTTTGCCGATTCTGCCGGCGCCAATAATGCCGATTCTAATCTTCTTCATACTTATCCGCCCTTCTCTTGTCCCGTGCTGCCAAACAGCCGCATTTTATCACGCACGGCAGCCTTGATCGCTTCGCGCGCCGGATTCAAATAATGTCTTGGATCATACGTTTCCGGATTGTTGTTCAAAAACTCCCGGATCGCCTGTGTAAAGGCGCTTTGGTTGTCGGTATTCACGTTGATCTTCGCCGTGCCTGAAGCGATAGCCTGGCGGATTTCCGCTTCAGGAATGCCGCTTCCTCCGTGAAGAACAAGCGGTAAACCTGTAACCGAATGAATTTCCTTCATCCGGTCCAGTCCCAGCTTCGGCTGTCCCCGGTACGGGCCGTGTACGGAGCCTAGTGCAGGAGCCAGGCAATCGATGCCCGTCTCCTTCACCATCCGTACGCAATCCGCTGTTTCCGCATAGGAAGCCTCTGCCTCGAGCACTTCCAGATCATCCTCGCGTCCGCCGATTCGGCCGAGCTCTGCTTCCACAGAAGCGCCCAGCACATGGGCAGCCTCCGTTACACGCAGCGTCGTCTGAATGTTCGTCTCCAAGGAATGATGAGAAGCATCGATCATGACCGAAGTAAAGCCTGCTTTAAGCGCCTTGATACATACCTCGTAAGAGGAGCCGTGATCCAGATGCAAAGCGACTGGCACTGTAATGCCGTAATGGTCGATCAAAGTGTTAACCATGCCATAAATGTAAGGCAGTCCGCCCATATAAGGAATGTAAGCCTCACTGACGCCGAGGATAACCGGTGAAGCTTCCTCTTGAGCAGCAGTCAGGATTGCCTGCGTAAATTCAAGATTGTTCAAATTGAATTGTCCGACGGCATAGCCGCCCTTATTGGCCGTGCGAAGCATGTCAGTCATCGATACTAAAGTCATTTCGGATCAGCCTCCAAGCTTAGGATGCGACTACCAGCGAGCCGTTACCATTTTTTTGCGAGTATAGAACTCTACACCGTCGTTGCCGTTGGCATGAAGGTCGCCGTAGAACGATTTTTTCCAGCCCGAGAATGGGAAGAACGCCATTGGAGCCGGTACGCCAAGGTTGATACCCAGCATGCCTGCATCGATTGTCTCGCGGAATTGACGCATGCTGCCGCCGCTGCTAGTGAACAAGCAAGCGCCGTTAGCAAATTCCGAACGGTTAGCGATCTCAATTGCTTCTTCCAGCGTTGTTGCACGCATTACGGACAGAACTGGAGCGAAGATTTCGTCTTTCCAAATTTTCATCTCGCAGCTGACTTGGTCGAAAATTGTTGGTCCTACGAAATAGCCTGCAGAAGCAGTCGCTTCGTCTTTACGGCCGTCGCGTACGAGTACTCCGCCTTCTGTTTCGCCGGATTCGATGTAGCCGATCGTTCTTTCTTTATGCGGTCCACGGATAACTGGGCCGAGGAACGTTCCCTCTTCCAGACCGTTGCCGATTGTAATGTTGTCTGCAGCTTCAGACAGTCTGCGCACGAGCTCGTCGCCCACATCCCCAACAGCGATAACGACCGCACAAGCCATGCAGCGCTCGCCTGCGGAGCCAAATGCTGCGCTGACGATTTCTTTAACAGTCAGGTTAAGATCCGCATCCGGCATAACGATGGAGTGGTTTTTAGCGCCAGCAAGAGCTTGAACGCGTTTGCCGTACGAAGTACCAGTTGTGTATACATATTCCGCAACCGGCTGCGAACCGACGAAGGAAATAGCTTTCACATTCGGGTGTTTCAGAATGCCGTTAACAACGTCATGTGCACCATGAACGATGTTCAGTACGCCAGCTGGCAGGCCAGCTTCGTGGAACAGCTCAGCAAGACGGTTAGCCAGCAGCGGCGTGCGCTCGGATGGCTTCAGTACGAATGTGTTGCCGCAAGCGATCGCAAGCGGGAACATCCAGCAAGGAACCATCATCGGGAAGTTGAATGGCGAGATGCCGCCTACAACGCCGATAGGGTAGCGGTACATGCCCGACTCCAGGTTTGTTGCGATATCAGGAAGCTGTTTGCCCATCATGAGCGTTGGCGCGCCAGCAGCGAACTCTACGCACTCGATGCCGCGAAGTACTTCGCCGTAAGCTTCGGCATAGCTTTTGCCGTTTTCTGTTGTGATCAGGCGAGCAAGCTCATCCCAGTGATCTACGAGAAGCTGTTGGTATTTGAACAAAACGCGTGCGCGTTTCGGAACCGCCGTTTTGCCCCAGCTTTCGAATGCTTTGCCTGCTGCTTCAACAGCTGCGTTTACGTCTGCTTCAGAGGAAAGCGGAACTAGTGCCAATACTTCTTCAGTTGCAGGGTTATAAACGTTGTCGAACTTGTCGCCAGTAGCCTCGACCCATTGTCCGCCAATCCAGTTTTTAAGTGTAGTCGTCATGTGTAATTCCCTCGTTTCTTGGAGTTGAAAAATTTGCAAAGCGATTAAATGAAAGACAGTTTAGTTAGCTGTAATTTCCCCGCGATTGCAACGTTCGATGTAATCTTTAACTTGCTCTACAGTCGGCATAGCATCCGAACAGCTGTGGCTGGAGATTACGATACAAGCAGCAGCGCTTCCGAATTCCATACTTTTCTCGAGCGTCAGACCCGACATAATGCCGTAGATGAAGCCAGCAGCGTAGGAGTCGCCTGCACCAAACGTTTTCACGACTTTAGCAGGGTAAGATTTCGCCCGGTGCTCGGAGCCGTCCGGCGTATAGGCGATTGAGCCGCCTTTGCCATGCTTGATGATGACGATTTTCGCGGAATAGTCGAACCATTTTGTAGCCGTGTAACGGTCGCTGTGCTCAACGTTGTTCTCGAAGCGCTCCATGCTGTCGAACTCTTCGCGCGTTCCGATAATGATGTCGCTTTTCTCGGCTGCCAAGTTGTAGTATACGGCTGTTTCTTCAGGAGAAACCCAAGTATAAGGACGGTAGTCGATGTCAAAAATGACAGTCGTGCCATGCTTGCGCGCATAATCCAGCGACAGAAGCACCGCTTCACGAGAAGGGCTGGAAGCGAGAGCTGTACCGGAGATAAGCAGCGCTTTGCTGTCTGCGATCAGCGCTTCATTTACTTCCAATGGATGAAGCAGCAGGTCGGCAACATTGTCGCGGTACATGAGAATGCTGCATTCCGACGGGCTTTTAATTTCAGTAAAAGCAAGGCCTGTAACAGCACCCGTTTTGTCGGTCACGACGTTGCTGGTGTCAATGCCTTCATTTTCAAGGTAGCTCTGGATGAATCTGCCCATTTGGTCATCTGCAATTTTGCCGATGAACGCCGTTTTATTGCCCAGACGGCTCATGCCGATCGCGATATTTGCAGGCGAACCGCCTACATATTTCGTGAACGTCATCGTTTGCTCCATTGGACGGTTGATCTCGTTGGCATTGAGATCGATACAAAGACGGCCGATAGCCGTGAAATCAAACTTTCTGCCAGTTGGGAAAGAAATGGTAGACAATTTATTCACTCTCCTTCTCACTAATTAAGGAGCTAAGGTACTCGATTGCTTTGGCCGCGTATTCGCGAGCCGGAGCCTTGCCCGGGTCTTGTTCGCCTTCAAGAAGCGCCCAGCCGTCATATTTCCGATCCAGCAGCTCATTTACGATCGGACGGAAATCGATATTGCCCGTGCCCGGAACGGTAAACACGCCATTACGGATGCAAGTCACGAAATCAACGCCGGACTCTTTCGCTTGCTTAAGCAGATCCGTACGCACATCCTTCAAGTGGATGTAAGCGACACGGTCATAATGCTTGCGCAGCACTTCTACTGGCTCCGCTCCGCCATAGAGCGCGTGACCGGAGTCAAACAACAGGAACACCGCATTCGGATCTGTCAAAGCCATCAGCTTATCAATTTCCTCTGGCGTTTCTATTGCTGTACCGCCATGGTGGTGATACGTCAGCTTGAGACCGTACTCCAGCGCGATTTTACCAGCTGCATTCAGTCCTTCAACCAGACTCGCCCAGCCCGCTTCATCCAGAGGAATGATCTCGGTCTCGTTAGGTGTACGGCGCGGGTCGAAGTGCAAGGAGCCTCCAACTTCGCAAGTGCTGATTACTTTGCTGCCCATTTGCTGCAGAAACTGTGCATGCTTGCGGAAAGCTGCGAGCTCAGATTCACGGTAAGCCGGATCGGAGAACAATACCGATTTCCATTGGGAGACGAGCTGAATATCGCGCTTCGCCAGTTCTTGCTTCAGAACTTCAATGTCAGTCGGGAACTTTCTGCCCATCTCCGTACCTTTCAGGCCAAGCGCCTGAATATCGTCCACGATTTGTTCGAACGTCGTGTTATCGCCATGCTCCTTCACGTCTTCGCCGACCCAGTTGATCGGATGAACGCCTAAATGAAAAGGAAACAACGCCATTTCTAATTCCTCCTAATTCTAGTAGGCCTTCGCCTGTGCCAGCTTTTTGTTCATTTCGTGATGTGCAGCAACGACTTTTTCGCTTTCGGATACAGCCGGAACGCCAACGTTCCACCAGGATTCGTAGCCGTTTGTGTTCGTGCCGGCCAGAACCGGAATTTCGATCAGCGTTGTGCGCGTCTCTGCTTTCGCCTGCTTCAGCGCTTCGCGAAGCTCTTCCGCGTTAGTCGCTTTGTAAGCTGCCAGACCCAAGCTGCGTGCATGGCCTGCAAAGTCGATTGGCAATGGTGCACCTGTATAACCGCCTGTCGGCTGCTCACGGTAGCGGAATTCATTGCCGAAGCCGTCGCTTCCGTTTCCGCGCTGCAGGTTATGAATGCACTGGTAGCCATGGTTGTCAAACAGCAACACCGTCAGCTTTTTGCCTTCCTGCAAGCTCGTTACCAGTTCGGAGTGGAGCATCAGATAGCTGCCGTCACCTACTACGGAGTAAACTTCACGATTAGGCTCAGCAATGGCTGCGCCAAACGCGCCGCTTACTTCATAGCCCATGCAGGAGAAACCGTACTCCATATGGTAGCCGCCCGGCGAGCCAACCCGCCACAACCGCTGAAGATCGCCCGGCAAGCTGCCTGCTGCGCAGACGATTACCGCATCTTTATCAATTGTTTCGTTAATGACACCAAGAGCTTGCGTTTGCACAAAGCCGTCTTCCCGCTCCAGCGAGTACAGGCGGTCAATCTCAGCATTCCATTCTGCATTGAAAGCTGCGATTTCGCCGTCTTTATAACCGGAAGCATAGCCCGCTTCTTCAAGCGCTTCAGCAAGCAAAGTAAGTGCTACTTTCGCATCGCTTGCAAGTGCGGTGCCTTCCAGCTTAACCGCATCGGAGCGGTTGACGTTGATATTGAGAAATTGGACATCCTGATGAGGGAAGGCCGACTTGGATGATGTCGTGAAGTCGGAGTAACGCGTTCCAACACCAATGATCAGGTCGGCTTCTTTAGCCAGCTTGTTCGCTGCTAATGAGCCAGTTACGCCCACACCGCCGACATTCAACGGGTGATCCCAAGGCAATGAGCCTTTGCCCGCTTGCGTCTCAGCGACTGGAATGCCGAATTTCTCAGCGAATGCCGCGAGCGCTTCTGCTGCGAAGGAATATTGCACGCCTCCGCCTGCTACGATCAGCGGTTTGCGTTTCGTTGCAACGAGTTCAACCGCACGTTTCACAGCATCCGGAGATGGCTGTTGACGATCTACGACATGTACACGCTTGTCGAAGAACGATGCCGGATAGTCATAAGCTTCTGCTTGAACATCCTGCGGCAGCGCCAGCGTTACCGTTCCGGTATCAGCCGGATCCGTCAATACGCGCATTGCTTGAAGAGCTGCAGTCATCAGTTGCTCAGGACGCACGATGCGATCCCAATATTTGCTGACAGGTTTGAAGCAGTCCGTTGCCGAAATGGTATAATCATGTCCCGCTTCGACCTGCTGCAGCACCGGATCGGGCTGACGGGATGCAAAGTTGTCTCCCGGAAGCAAAAGCAGCGGGATGCGGTTAACCGTCGCTGTTCCAGCTGCGGTAACCATATTCAAAGCGCCTGGACCGATTGAAGTCGTACAAGCATAGATGCTTGTGCGGTTCAATTGTTTGGCATAAGCCGTCGCCGCGTGCGCCATTCCTTGTTCGTTTTTGCCTTGTACGAATGCCAGGTTGCCCGGGCTCCGTTCCAATGCTTCACCAATTCCCGTAACGTTGCCGTGACCGAAAATACCCATCACACCGGCTACGAATTTCGTTTCCACACCGTCAATGGAAATGTACTGTTGATCGAGAAATTTCAATAAGGCTTGTGCCATTGTTAACCGGATTGTGCTCATAGTATCCTCCTCGACTACTGAGTTAAGCGCTTATTTAATAAACGCTTCCAAAACGCACACACTTTATATTATAATAATAGGTAAAGCGCTTAATCCTTATTTTACACATAAGCGTTACGCAAATCAATCACAAATTAAGGAGGAATTTTCTTACATGGCTATTTCCGATCCTCAATTGCATTGGGATACTGTGCTTCGAGTTTCACCGATTTTGTACCTGGATCGTCTGGAGCCGTTCCTGCCGATACGCGTAGGCGTTACTGTATTCGATGCCCCAGGCCCATCTCCCTCATTCGATCGCAATATCGAGTTTGATACATCCCGCATAGGCACCGTCATTGAATATGCGATCTATTATGACTACGACATCCAGCACATTTACGATCTGGAGCATGTATGGGTATACCTTGACCATGAAGGTCAAGTCGTATCCGCCGAAGCCAGCTTCCATGGCCGGTACTTCCTCAGCCTGCTGCCGGACCGCAGCAATTTAACGGAGCAAGGCCAGGTCAAGCTGTTCGTTCAACCTGGCAAGCATGCGATGATTCCGATTGCGGACTTTTTCCGTTTGCTTCCTAACGTGGAAAGCTGCTGCCAAGCGGATGCCGGCGTTGACGGCACATTGGAACCTGATATGTTCAGCGGACAATTCAAATTCGGCGACGACATCGATGAGCGCTCCGAAAAGCATTTGCGCGAATTCAGCTTCCAGCCTTCGTTCGACTATATTCCGCATACATGGTCTTCGGACGCTTTCGTCACATGGACGGAGCTGACCAAGGAAATTCCGGTTCGGATGAAAGCATTGCTTGCCGAGCTTTAATATGCCCCAAAAAAAGCAACCGCCTCGGGATCGAATCCCAAGG
The DNA here is from genome assembly GCF_014641555.1 of Paenibacillus radicis (ex Gao et al. 2016). Taxonomy (GTDB): domain Bacteria; phylum Bacillota; class Bacilli; order Paenibacillales; family Paenibacillaceae; genus Pristimantibacillus; species Pristimantibacillus radicis. The sequence continues at coordinate 1,131,719 of NZ_BMHY01000001.1, read as the reverse complement.
CGGTTGCTTTTTGGTATGCCAGTTTATTCAAATTAATTTTATTATTTAAGATTGGATTTCAAGCGGAGCTCGAAGCGGAATTTAGCGTCATCGCCATACCACATCGGGAAGTTCGTTCCCCACTTATTGTTGTGCAGGTTGAAATCCCATCCTGTATCCAAGGATACGAAGGAATTGTCGAATTGAAGCATTCTTTTGTGACCAGGAGCAACAAGAGCGGAATCAATCGGCGAAATAAGCGCCGAACCATCTGTACCCTCGTAGGAAACGCCGTTGTTCACGGCATGCAGGTTGCGGTTGCCGTCTCTTACGACCCGCAATGGCGAAATCGCAGAGCCAAGCTTATCCATCGTCCACAGGTTTGGATTATCCAGCTTCAGCGATGTACCGAACCAGCTCGCCTCAGGCAGACGGTTCGCGTCTTTATCGAACCATTGCAGCGTAACATCAATCTCGCCTGTGTTGCTGAACGCATACTCAAGCTCCAATTCTTTCGGCGCGCCATATAGCTCATAGGACTCTTCCGGCATGCGCAAACGCAATACATAGCGTTCAACGGACTCTCCGCCAGTCCATTTCAAGTCAGTCACTTGCGAGTGGTACTTCTTGTTGCTAGGAAGCGGCCGTACAAATTCAAAGCCCGGCTTGCTGAAGTCAGCGTCTGCCCATGGATGCGTCACCGGCAGATTTTGCATATAAGTCCGGAAATAACGGTTGTAGTCGTCTGTGCCGAAGTTTTCGTACACATAAGCGCCAAACGGATGCGCTTCGTCAACCCAAACTTTACCGTTGCCGTCGACAAGACGAATCAATGCCCCGTTTTCGCCGAAAGCGAGCTCATAGCCGCCGCTGCGATACGTTGTGCGAGTATTGCGGGACTCGAAGCCTGTTACATCCGTTTTGGCCGGTGTCAGACCATCAAGCGCGCGTTTCGCCTCTTCCTGCAAATCTTTATCCAGGTACGAAACAGCCTGATCAATATATTGACGCTGCTCCGCCCATGATTTCTCGATCATCGAATAAGAGCGGATGCTTTGCTCAGCAGCGAAGAGATCGCTGGAATGCTTATCGAATTCATCCATCGCAAATGCGCCGATATAAGCAAACTTAGCAGGCAGATCGTTGACGTCGATAATATCTTTTTCGCGGGCTGCATTGAAGTCCTTTTTGGAATAGTTCCGGAAGTCAGGCAGCCATTTCTTCACGTCCAAGCCCCAAGTATGCTCAGCAACCAGCAGCAGCGCTTTGCTCATCTCTTTGTAGGCTTTGTCGGATTCCTTGATCCGGCCTTCCGCCAGCCATTGCTTGCGCAAGCGAAGCAGCTCACGGTAACGAGCCAGCTTGAGCGGATCTGTACCTGCGCCGTGAATCCACGTATCGCCCAGCTCTTCGCGGACGACCGGCAGGCTGCCGCTCACTTCCAGCAGACGCTCTGCGAATGCATCCATCGTCGATGCGACCACTTCCGCTCCCGGATACCGCTTGCGGTATTGATCGAATTGCTCCCGAATTTCATCTGTGCTAGGAGGTCCGCAGTTGTCGCCTGTATGAGCGAAGACGAGTACATCGTTCAAGCCGTCCACTTCAACCGCTTCACCATAGGTTCCCGCATAGTTGATAATAATTTCTGAACCGTCATCCGCTTGCCAGCGGAACAACCGCGGCACGTCAGGACGTGTCGAAGCCGGATTGACGCCGAGGTGCATATAGCGCAAGCCCGCTTGCTGCATATACGGCACCATACCAAGCGTATGCCCTGGCACGTCGGTCATTTTCGCAGCAATCGTTTTTTTGCCGAAACGCTCGTCCAGCTCATGGCTCAGCGAAAGGCCAAATTGCAGAAGCTCAGGGTCCATCAGCTCCGAATGCGTCGTGAAAGGCAAGCCGTGCCAAGCGATGTGTCCTTTGTTGATCGCGTTCTCCATCCGTGCTCTGTCCTCGGGCGAGGATACTTCCAGATAGTGATGAATCAGCCATGATCCTGTCGTCCACACGAAGCGTTCGCTTGCGCCTTCCGCTTCCAGCTTCTCGGACAGCTCAATTGCTTTCGGAATATATTCTTCCATGTACTGCTTTGTTACGTGCTCAGCCAGATGCGTAAAGCCGATATCCAGATGTGTTTTGAAAATAACATGTACTTTTTTAGTCGTTGTCATGCTCTCTCGTCTACCTCCAACTATCCTGATGTCTTTGTCTAGCGACTTACAAACCGTATTAAACCGGTTTAATACAAGTGCGCAATCGCCAGTCGCCTGACGACATCAGGCTACCGGGATGCGCGAATCTTGTATGATTGTCCTGCCTTTGTTGCAAATCGTAATACACCGTCATCAGACAGTACCCCTTCAATCTCGGAGCCGTCCTGTGTAACGGTCAATGAAGCAGCGGATGCCAGCAGGCATTCCTCGCCAAGCAGCGATATAATTTCTGCTTCTTCCAGCTTGCCGTCCTGCCAGCGAATATGAACTTCAAATCCGCCCCGGGCGCGCAATCCCTCAATCTTGCCTGCTTGCCATGTGTCTGGAAGCGCCGGTAGCAGTTCCATGAAAGACTGATGCGATTGCAGCAGCATTTCGGAGATGCCGGCCGTAACAGCAAAATTGCCATCGATCTGGAACGGCGGATGCGCATCGAAAAGGTTAGGATACAAGCCGCCCTTTTCATAGTTTTCAGAGTCTTCCCGCACAATCCGCATTAAATTGGTCAACAGCTGCAGTGAACGGTTGCCATTGCGGAAACGGGCCCAAAAACCGATTTTCCACCCTAAGCTCCAGCCTGTGCCTTCGTCTCCCCGTCTTTCCAAAGAGCGTCTTGCGGCAGCGAAATGCTCGGGCGTGCTTTCTTCCGTAATTTGTCTTCCCGGATATACGCCAAATAAATGGGAAACGTGACGATGATGAACGTCCTGATCCTCGAAATCCTCGGACCATTCCTGAAGCTGGCCATGACTGCCGATTTGCAGCGGGTAAAGCCGGTCTTTCAATTGTTGCAGCTCCGCAGCAAACGCAGCGTCTTCGCCTAGCCATTCCGCAGCCTCAATGCAATTCGTGAACAGATCCCAAATCAGGGACATATCCATCGTAGAAGCTTTGCTGATTCCGGCGAGGTTGTCGCCGTAACGAAGCTTGTGCTCCGGCGAAGTGGACGGATTCGTCACGAGTCGGCCTTGGCCGTCATCCTCAAGGAAATCGATGCAGAACAAAGCAGCTTCCTTCATCGTAGGATAAGCTTGTTTCCGTAAATAATCAAGATCTCTTCCAAAAGAGAAGTGCTCCCATAGATGCTGAGCGAGCCAAATTCCGCCCATTGGCCATAAAACCCATACGGCATCGCCTTCGCCCCAGCCGCCTGCAGGCGCGGTATGTCCCCAAATATCCGTGTTGTGATGCACGACCCAACCGCGGGCTCCGTAATGCATCTCGGCTGTTCGTTTGCCTGTTACGGCAAGCTGACCGATAAAGTCGAGCAGCGGCTCATGGCATTCAGCCAAATTCGCCGTTTCCGCCGGCCAATAATTCATTTGTGCATTAATGTTTAACGTCCAGTTGCTGCTCCATGGCGCCCGGGTTGCCGCATTCCAAATCCCTTGCAGGTTAGCCGGGAGCGTTCCGGGACGCGAGCTTGCAATCAGCAAATAACGGCCATATTGGAATAATAACGTGATAAGCGACAGATCGCTAGCACCATACTGTGTAAGCCGCTCATCGGTTGGCAGTGTATCGGCTGCTTCCGACTCGCCAAGCTGGAGCTTGACCCGGTCAAACAATGCTTTGTAATCCGCAATATGCGCAGCCCGCAATTGATCATAGCTTTTGGCAAGCGCACCCTCCAGATGAGCAAGTGCAGATGCAGACGCATCCTTGCCTTGGCTGAATGGCAGCTTGTCTTGCCCGTTGAAGCTTGTCGCTGCACTGAAATATAACGTAACGCGGTCAGCTCCCGTTACATGAATGCCTCCTGCATCGGTACGAACTGCTCCGCCTTCTGTCTCGGCATGAATATACCCGGCAAAGCGCATCGCCTCTGAAGTTTGCTCATCGCCATAGACGATCGGCTGATTCACCTCGTAATAGTTCGGCGACACATGCTCAGGCGCCATACCGCGAAGCAAGAAGCGCTCCCCTTCCGCCGACAACTGGTGACGCAGCGTGCTGTCCAGCCTCGCATGCACTTCCAGCATGCCTGGAACGCTGGTCTCAAGGCGAATGACCATCGTTTGATCCGGATGTGAAATGAACGTCTCCCTCGTATATTGCACTTCGCCAATGCGATACTCCACTCTCGATATCGCTGTCTCCAAATCCAACGAACGGGAGTAATCCTTAGCCAAATCTCCATGACCAAAGTTCAGGATCAGCTCACCGAACGGGAGATAAGATTGTGTAAACGAACCGAACATCGCCTTACTTGCTTCGTCCGCCTCGACATATTTGCCTTCTCTAACCAGACTTCTTACAAGCGGCAACGCTTCCAGCGCGTTTACATTATTCGTTTCCCGAGGCATTCCCGACCATAGCGTATCTTCATTCAGGCCAAAACGGTCACGTTCGACGCCCCCGAATTGCATGGCACCTATGCGGCCGTTGCCCAGCGGAAGCGCTTCCGTCCAAATGCCAGCGGGTTTGTTAAATTGCAGTTTCATAGACGACACCTCTGTTTAATAAAATTTTGTAAAAGATGGCTTTATTGCGGAACTACTTGCCCGAAGTAACGATATTTCTCTCCAATTCGATATCGCTGCAAGCCGTTAAACGGATCGCATCCTCTAAAGCGGGTGCTTCGCCTTTGAATGTAATCTCGTTGTTGTTGAATGTAAGCGAGCGCGTGCTTTTCGCATGCATGATCAGCGAATTGCCCATCTCAAAACTGTTATCGACAATTCGAATGCCAAAGTGAACGGGATTATCAGAATCGGCCTCTTCATTTTCCGGCAATATCGAGATGACAGGAAGTTCTTCGTTGCCGCACTCTACAAACCGGTTGCCCTGTATGGTCAGATCCTTCACTGCACCAGATTCGTACCAGGACGATCCATCGGCCGATACAAGTATGCCGCTCATCTGCATCCGTTCAAAGAGATTCCGTTCTACAACGGTATGCCGCGGAGATGAGACCAGCACGCCTCTTGTCGGAATCCGGGCGAAATGGTTGTCCGCCACTTCAATTTCCGGCGTCCAGGTGATGTTCTCGATAACGTCGTCCAGCACAGCTTCTGCGGGAACCGGCTCGTCCAGTGTCAGCAGCATTTCTCTAGCATTCACGAGCTTCGCTTCCTTCACCCGATTGGCTCCATAGGTAATTAACGAATGCGGCTTAACGAACTGAATCTCATCCCCGGAATGGAAGGCCTTGAAGCCGAAGGTTTGCGGGTGAATGAATCGAACGAGCACCTCATGTGAGGATGGAGTCCCGACAAGCTTCAAGTATGTGCCGTGGACGTTGATCGCATCGTCATGCGCCCCTGAGAAATAGCTTTTCGTAACAGAAACGTTCCCCTTACAGCCCGACAAGTGGACAAAATCGGCGAAAGCTGCAACCGTACGTCCCGTTTCTTTACGTGGTGATAAATTTATTTCATGTAAAGTTATATTTTCGCTAAATTGGCCTACAATTCCAAGTCCATGCATGAAATGTACCGCTACACGCTCCAGGCGAATATCACGGCTCTGATGAATAAAAGCACCCACTTGGTCCCGAATGCCGTCTCTTGCTTGCAGGACGATTCCTACTGCCAAATCCGGCACTTGCGCATAATGAAGTCTGATCTTTCCTGGCTGCAGCTCTTCAGCCTTTAAAGCCAGTTCGATCACATTATCGATACGCCAAGTTATATTGCGGACCGTGTCGCATGCTTGCACCGGGCCGTCATGAAAGCTCCAGCCTTCGCCAACCCAGAACAGCTTCTCCTCGCGAATTTCATAACGGGAGTCGGCGTGGACTTCGAAATCCATGTAGGCGCTTCCTTTTTCCACAATCGTCATTTCCGTTACGGTTGGCCAAGCAAAATCCATTCGCACATTGCGGATCTCCAACCGCTCACATTCATCAATTGCAAATAGAGTCATTTTGTCGTGGAAAATAAATAGCGCATCGCCGCCTTCAAGCGTAAAATCGGTCAATCCTTTCATAAAAATCGCGATCGTTTTGACCGGATTCGGATTTTCCGTCTCGCTTGCCGTATTCGTAATGGCATACATCTCTCGTGTCGCCGCTTCGGCATAAAAATCATACCTGCCCGGTTCCACAACAAGCTTAGCAGGACCTCCTGCTTCACTAACGGCTTTAAGCGCCTTTTGCATAGCTGGCGTCGAGTCTGCTCCCGTATCGGGAACCCCTCCGAATGTGCTGAATAATAATGTTGCAATGTCTGCTGCCATTAGATAATTCCACCTCTCCCACGATACACGGAAAGCTCCGCCCAATTGCAGGCGGAGCATCCGATATACGATTGTTACCTATTTCTTACTTATTGAATTTTGCCATCTCAGCTGTTACTTCGTCAATTGCTTTCTGAAGGCCCTTGCTGTTATACACCTTTAACACATCTTGCCACATTTTCACCGGATCCTCGTTGCCGAGAATAACACGCGTGAAGTCGTCATCGAAATTAATCGTCGACAGCTTGTCTTTCGCCGGTGTGCTCATCGTTGCAATTTCGAATGCAGTTGGAATTGCCTCGGTATTGTCCTTCATCCACTTCAGTTCGTTTTGAACGAATTCAACCGACTCGCTGCCAAATGCTGCTCTGTTTGCTTCGTTGTCTTCCAGAATTGCAGCGTTTCTCCAAGCAGCTAGCTGGGAAACGATATCCATCGACGGATATAACTTTTTCAGATCGACGAATTGGTCGCCTTCTTTTTGACGAGTAATCGTCACTTTGCCTGCGCTGTCTTTCGTGTAGTCTTTGCCTTCGATACCATAGTCGAACAGCTCTTTGCCCTCTGGGGACAACAGGTAATCGTAGATGCGCAAAATGCGGTCCAGCTTTTTGTCGTCAACGTCGGCGTTAATCATGCTCTCCGACCACCAAGCGCTGTTTACGTTGCGGTATTTCACGCCGTTTGCGTCTGCCCAAGGGTGCAAAATTTTAACATGATCGAAAAACTTCTCGCCCGGGTTGTTTTTCTCCCACTCGGCTTTAACGCCAGTTGAACCAAATACGCTGTTCGTTGTGAAGGCTAATGCGCCCGCTTTGTTTTGGTAGAACTTTTGATTGCTTTCGCCGGCTTTCGCTACTGCAAAGTCAGGATCCAATCCTTTTTCTTTGTAGAGTGCACGAGCTTGGCGCAGCACCTCGTCCATTTTCGACGAAGCATAGAACGGAATCCATTTGCCGTCTTCCTTCACCCAGCCTTTGTTGCCGAACTCAGGGAACGTTGCTGCGAATACGTTTTTGAAATAACCAAACGTATTCATAACAATACCCGTTGTGTCGTTCTTCTTGTTGCCGTCCGGATCTTGCTCAACAAACGCTTTCAGCATCGCTTTGAATTCATCGAAGTTTTGCGGATCGGAGATGCCCAGCTTCTGCATCCAGTCTTTGCGAACGAATACAGCGCCGTCAACGGCCCATACTGCCCACATATCGTCAGTCGGGAACGTCATCCGCGGAATGGCATACAATTTGCCGTCACGTTTGATTCCGTCTACGCCTTCTACATCAAACACTTTTTTCAGGTTCGGGTAGCTGCTCATATCTTCAGGAAGCGCATGGATCAGCTGTTGATTCACCCACTCATTGTATACGGCAGGCGTGTCGCTTGTAATGCTGTGCGTAATAATGTCAGGCAATTGTCCGGCAGCTGCCCAGACCTGGGATTTCTCTTTATAATTGTCCCAGCCGATATCAACCGGTTTCAGCGTGACGTTGAAATCTTTCTCGATTTTTTGAACCACTTCGTCATGCGGCTCGAAGCCGACGCCGATTCCCCACCAGGAAAGCGAGATGTCCATATGCTCCGCATACGGGTTGCTTGGATCTACTGCTTTGCCAGGATCATTCGATGAGCCGCCATTCGACTTGTTGCTTCCGCAACCGGAAAGCAACGTAGCAATGAGAACCGCGGACAGACCGATTGATGCGAAAAGCTTCATTCTCTTCATTTCTCATGTCCCCTTATGTTGTTATTCTATAATAAAAGCGGCTTTGCTTCTATTATCCTTTGATGGAGCCGATCATAACGCCTTTAGCAAAATATTTTTGCATGAAAGGGTACAAGCAGACGATCGGCAATACGCTCACGACCAGCACGGCCATTTTGAGCATTTCGGGATGGAGTCCGGTATTTTGAACGATAATGTTAGTCGAAATACTGGATAATACCTGCTGGTAATTGGTTAACAATTCCCTTAACAGCGCTTGCAATGGAAGCAAGTTAATATCGGTCATGAAGAGCACCCCATGCCACCATTCATTCCACCGGTCAACCGCGTAGAACAACGTAATCGTTGCAACCATAGGCATTGAGATTGGCAAAATGATTTTATAAAGAACCTGAATGTCGTTAGCGCCGTCAATTTTGGCCGATTCCTCGAGCCCGGCTGGCAGCGTACGGAAAAAGGAGATACAAATAATCATGTAGAACGTATTGATCGCAACGGGAAGCACCATGACGAACAGATTGTTAATCAAGCCAAGGTTTTTCATCGTCAGATAGAACGGAATCAGTCCGCCATTGAAGAACATGGTGAAAATGATGCCTGACATGACGATCTTGCGTCCCGGAAAGCCGTTCTTAGACAATACGTAAGCACCGGTAAGCGTCGCAAACAGGTTGATGCTCGTGCCTACTACTGTGACAAACAAGGTGACGAGGAATGCTTTCAAAAACCGCGGCTCGTTGAAAATGTAGCTGTAAGCCGAGATGTCGAAGGTGGTTGGAATCAAGTACACGACTTGCTTGGAAATAGCCACCGAGTTACTGAACGACATCAGCAGTACGTTGTAGAATGGAAAAATTGTACATACTGTAAGGAAAATAAGAATCAAATGAATAATCAGATCTGCGACATTGAATTTTTTCTTTTGTTTCTTGACGGAGGGAGACAGCGGTTCCATCTTCGTTGTTTGTTTGATCGTATCCATTAAACCAGCCCATCCTCCCCTAATTTTTTGACGATGTAGTTCGCGGAGTACAGCAAAGCGAAGTTCAGAATCGCTTTAAACAGGCCGACTGCCGTCGATACGCCAAAGCTGCTTCCTTCCGCAAAGGTCGACCGGTACACATACGTATCGATAATATCGCCCGTACTGTATACAGCCGCATTATACAGGTTGAAAATTTGCTCAAAGCCGCCGTTCATCGTGCTGCCGACTGCCAGGATAAGCAAAATTCCCGCCGTGCCGCGAATGGATGGCCATGTAATGGCACGAAGCTGCTGGAACCGGCTGGCGCCATCGACGCGAGCTGCCTCGTAAAGCTCCGGATTAATGCCGGCAATCGCAGCCAGATAAATAATGGCGCTCCAGCCGACCTCTTTCCATATATTCGAAAGGAAAATAATCGGTCTGAACAAGTCGGGATTCGTTAGGAATGTCATCTTCTCATAGCCGAGAAAGGCGAAAATTTGATTAAGCACGCCATCATTGCTAAGAAAATTGAACATGATTCCGCTTACAATTACCCATGAAATAAAATGCGGAAATGTATAGACCGTTTGATATAGTCTTTTCAGCTTCTGTCTTGCGACCTCGTTGATCAATAGTGCAAGAATGATTGCCGCCGGGAACTCCAACGCGATGCGTCCTACGCTGATAATAATCGTGTTCCAAAAGGCTCTCCAGAAATCACTTTGTCCAACAACCTCTTGAAAGTTTTTCAGACCGTTCCATGGGCTGTTCAGTATGCCTTCGCGAATGTGATACTCCTTAAAGGCCAGCAGAACGCCGTACATCGGCAAGTACTGAAAAATCACGAAGTAAAACAGCGTCGGAAGGAGTAGAATGTATAAATACTTATTTTTGTAAATTTCCTTCCCTAGCGTAGTTCTCATAATGTCCCTCCTGTAAGCGTTAACTTCTTTTGATAGGCTTTATTATGCGCTTACATGAACCGATGAGGTATACACGGAATTTATTGAAATCTATAGAAAATGAAATCGCTAACATAAAAAAAGAAAACCCCCAATGGAGGTTTTCTAAAATGAATCCATAAACATCTAAAATTAATGCATGGCGTCAATTACGAGGATGCGTTTCGCGATATTGGGTTGGCGTTTGACCCGTCAATTTCTTGAAAATGCGCGTAAAATAGAAATAATCGCGGTACCCGATTTTCTCCGCAATGTCTTGAATCGAACTGTCTCCGCGCTCCAGAAGCTCGCAAGCTTGCGCAACACGCAGCTTGGCTACATAAGCAGTGAACGTCTCGCCGACCTCTTTTTTGAACAGCTGGCTAATATAGCTCGGATTCATGAAAAACTGATTGGCCAAATCCTGCAAGGATAGATCTCTTCTGTAGTTTTCCGTGACGAATTGCAGAATCGGGTTAAACGTCTGATTTTTCGACTCTGGCGCATGCGCAGACTTCTGCTGTACGTACTGATCCGCTAGCGATTTCAGTTCTGTCATCATTTCGCTAACATTCTTGAATAATCGTACAAGCTGTTCGTAGCTGTATAGTATCGTCTCTTTCCTTCCCAGATCAAACAAGAATGAAATGGTCAGATTATAGACTTGGAAGGCATGACGGATCGTCAGAGCTCCCTCTTCGAACAAAGCTTCGATCCGGTCCAGATTGTACTGAACAATCTCACTGTCCTTGTTGCCGATCGCCGCATGAATTTCCGCCATCCAGCTCTTCAGCTCCGTGTCCTTCGTATGCGGCAGCGAATATACACCCGGTTTGCCCGCTATAAAGCATTGGTACGCTGCAATATCCGCCTCTTCGATGGCACCCTTAATTTCCTTCCAGTCCGTCAGCCGGTTCCCCAGCCCGATGCCCATTATATCCTCCGGCCATAACTCCTTCCCTTTGCCAAGCATCGCCTTCGATTGCTCTTCGCTCATCAGGTAGGCGGTTTTAGCGGTTCCAGTAATCAGCTTGATCACTCGGCCCGGAGGCAGCGGCAGCTCAGACCGTCCAATCGCCACCACCGGAACGATCCCTTGTTCAATCCATTGCAAAATGCCTTGCTCGCCCAGCATGCCGAGCAGCTTCTCCTCATTGCGTCCGCCCGATTCGTCGAGCAGCAGCTGCATCATGTCCTCCCTAACCGGACGGGCATTATCTAACGATTCCTTCAGCTTAGCCAGCACGCCCCCAATTTCGATCTCATCAAAAGGCTTCAGGCAATAGGCAGCCGCGCCGTAAGATAAGGCTTTCTGGGCGTAGGCAAACTCTGCGTAACCGCTCACAACGACGAAACGAATCGTTTTGCCCATCGTCTTCCCTCGCCGGATCAGTTCTAATCCATTCATCTCCGGCATCCGAATATCGGTGAACACGACATCGGGATTCATGGCTTCTATCGCAGTCAGCGCTTCGCCGCCATTAGCCGCTTGACCGGCGACCTCAAAGCCATACTGCTCCCAGTTGACCAAATCCTTTAAGCTCTCAACAACCCAGCTCTCATCATCCACGATCAATACTTTGTACATTTATGTTATCCCTCCGTTGTCCGATCCTCAACCGGATATGCGTACCTTCGCCGTTAGTGCTATCGATGCGCATGCCGTACTCTTCACCAAACATGAGACGTATGCGATTATTGACATTCACAAGACCAATGCTTTGCCAGCCCTTAGGATCATCGAAGCTGGAACGCGGCTGGCTGAGCATCATTCTGATTTCTTCCAATCGTTCCGCTTCGATGCCAACGCCGTCATCCTTGATGTCTATAATCAAGGTGCCACTATCCTCCACAAAGCCTTCAATTTCCAAACGGCAAGGCTTGAGCGTCGTTTCGATCCCATGATAAACAGCGTTTTCCACAAGCGGCTGCAGTATCATTTTCGGAACGCTATGCCGCAGTGCCTCATCCGTGAAGCTGTAATGGACCGTGAACCGGTCGGCGAACCGGATTTGCTGAATCTGAACATACGATTTAATCATTTGAATTTCCTGTCCCAGCTCAACCTCATCCGTACCTTTTATGCTGTAGCGGAAAATACTGGACAATGACCGCGTCATTTTTTTAATTTTGTCCTGCTTTTCCACTGCCGCGATGCCGGTAATGACCTCCAGCGTGTTGTACAGGAAATGAGGATTGATCTGGCTCCGCAAGAAGGCCAGCTCTGACTTTTGTCTCTCCAGCTCCGTTCCGTAGAGCCGAGTGTTCGTCTCCAGCAGCTTATGGGACAAGCGTTCAATCTCATCCAGCATACTGTTGAACTCATCCGCCATCGTGCTAATTTCCATATAGCCTTTCAGCGAAATACGCTTGCTGAATTTCAAATTGTCCTCGCGGCTTACTGAGGTCATGAAGAAGATCATCTTTTTGAGCGGCCGCAGAATGTTGTTCATAATCATTGTGAACGGAATGGCGAGAATCAATAAACCAACGGCGAGAATGATCAGCTCCTGCCGCCGCAGTACGAGCAAGTCCCGGAGCAGCTCGTCCTTCGGCGCGACACTGACGATTCTCGCATCCATGTCGGGCAGGAGAATCGTCTGGGATACATACTGTTTCCCCTGCCACAATACGTTCTGATTGCCGCCCTCTGCGCTTTGCGTCTCCAGTTCCGGCCCTTGTTCGCCCGTCATGGACGACGTATTGCTCGTTATGATCTTATTAGAGCGGTCAAGCAAATAGATTTGCGTATTGGTCTGCTTGGAGTCGTACTCCTTCTCTCCCACCAGCGCCTTGGGATCGACAATGAAAAACAGCGTTCCTAATTTCTGATTAAAAGATTCCCCTTGCTGCACATAAGAGATGGTCGTTGCAAATACCAGTCCTGTCGCAGAGCCGTACAGCGTTCCGAATTGCTGCATGCCAGCGTAGTAAGCGTTTACCTTTCCAGGCAGCAGTTTTTTCAGATCGGCGGCATAAGGACTTCCCCCGTTAATATCAACCGAGAAGCCATTGTCTCCGGAGATGACGATATCGAGAATGCCGTCCTTCAGCTCCCGCTGGTTCGAAATGAGCACATTCAGCTTTTTGAACATCTCAAACCGGGTAATCGCATTTTGTTCGATCAGATAGCTTTGAACATCCGCATTATAAGAAATCGTTTGCATAAGACGAAACAACACGTCTTTGTTCGACGTTACGTTCTTCTTAATCTCCGTGACGGTCTGTTGGACGTATTCCTCATGGTTGCGAGTGACCATCGCAGACATCGTGGAGTAAGTATGATACACGATAATCAAGATAACCAGTACGGTCGAGACCGCTAAAATCAGCAGCTGCGAACGAATGGACAATCTTCTAAGAAACGCCATAGCAATCCATCCTCAAGGAAGTAGTGTAAACATATCGCTTATTATCAAGCGGAAACAGAAGCAAGTCAAGGAGCGGATTGTACGTTTTTACCTAATTATGGGATTTGTCTTGTTTGAAAAATAATCCTCGCTCTGCAAGCTAGTACCCGCTGTACGCATAGCAAGACGGCCTTGCCCTGAGGGCAAAACCGTCTTTTTTTGGCGTGATATTGGGCTCTTTGTGCCTCGATTAGATGCAGCAGTTCAAGCCAACGCCGCATGTTAGAGCCAGAAAGTCGGATAGCTTCGCTGACGGATCGCATTATTCACGAGCAGGGCTACAAGCACGATGACCACCGATCCTGCAAGCACAGGGGTGAAGAGAAAAGACCATCCGCTCCCCGCTAAAATAACGACGATAGGATCAGCTCCAGCTGGCGGATGCGTCGTTTTGGTCAGCATCATGAACAAAATCGCAAGCGCAACACCGACAGCAAGAACTATTAATCCTTGTCCGAATAAATGAAATAAAAGGAGTCCTGTCATCGTCGATATGAAATGCCCGCCAATAATGTTTCGAGGCTGCGATAACGGCGACTCCCATACACCAAACGCTAATACACAGCTTGCCCCAAACGGCGCCATAATCCAAGGCTGGCCGGTCAGTCCAGTAAGCCAAGCCAGTATCGCGATCGCAATAAACCCTCCTGCCGCGCTAATTATTGCTGTTTTTGCTGATACCTTAAGAGGGCTTCTGCCCGCCCCCTTCATTTTGCTCCAGTAAGTCTGACTGCTCATGGTGTTAACTCCTTCTTTGAAGTTTGCTTTAGTGCACATGCTAAAAAGAGCAACAAAATGTAAAAGTACATGTTGATTGCCCCGAAAAGCCTTAAAATGGCTATCAAAATGCAAAAGTACATTTTAAATCGCTCCATTTCAAGAAATGGAGGCTTCTTGAGCCCATCAAACTGCATATTTACATTTTGATGCGATAAATCGCGCAAAAAAATGGATATCAGCATGCAGATTTGCATTTTGATTCTTCGCTGCAGCATGCTTAACACTGCAAACTTATAAGACCCTCCCAGGGTCTTAACTCGCTCTCAACACTCCACTTTATATAGAATAAGACCCTCTCAGGGTCTTAACCTCACTAACCAGCTAGTATTCTACCGCGATTTCGCTTGTTTCGTCCAGTGTAAGACCCTTCCAGGGTCTTAGCTCACTCGCAATGCTTCATTTTCCACGGTTTAAGACCCTCGGAGGGTCTTATGACCGCTCCCAGCGCAATCAGTCCTGTTCCGGGAACTTCAACCCTCGCACATAGTCCGTCAGCAACTCGATAAACCCTTTAGCGGCTTTCCCTATATACTTATCTTTATGAAAAATAATGCCCACTTCCCGGCGCAGACTCGGGTGATCGATCGGAATCGCCTTCAGTTCGGGATCATTTTGCATTTCGATTAACGTCTTGGACAATATGGAGGAACCTGTCCCCGACCGAATCAAACTAAATAAGGATTCAATAGAAGCCGTTTCAATTAACGGCTCGATTTGCAGACCGGCTGTGCTGCTTACACCATCAATCAATTGGCGGCAATGATGCGTCTCCGGAAACATGACGATTGGCTGCTTATGAATGTCTGCAAGATTCAGCGATTCCTGTAAAGCAAGCGGATGGTCGAATCGGCATACAAAATAAAAGTTCTCCTGGTAGAGCGTCGTTTTCCGCAGCCGATCATCCTCTTGCGGCAAAATCGTAATAGCCAGATCCAGCTCATTGGCAAGAATCCGCTCTACGCTGTCCTCGATACTGTGCAGCTTGATGCGAATGCCGGGATAGCTGCGGTGAAACCGGACGAGCAGCGAAGAAGCCAGATGATTCAGTTCGCCTGGAAGCGCACCAATGGACAACGAGCCCCGCTCCATCCGCTGCAGCTCCGAAATTTCATCCCGCGCGCCTTGAAGCAAGCCAAATACGTTGCTGCATTGTTTATAGAGAATGCCCCCTGCCTCTGTGACGGCAATCCTTTTGCCAATCCGGTCAAAAAGCGGGACACCGATATCATCCTCCAGCGCTTTGATCTGATGGCTCAATGTCGGTTGCGTAATGCCGAGCTTCTCCGCCGCCCTCGTAAAATGCAATTCTTCGCACAGCAATTTGAAATATTCGAGCTGTCTAAACTCCACGAGCCTATCACTCCATTGCCTCTAAATTATCATTCCATTGTAATCAGCAATCTTATCATAGGTCTATATGATCGTTTCTATCGTTAGAATAGATTTTATCAATATTAACTCTCGCCATCTATTTATTCCGTTCAATATGCATATAAGAATCCGCTTCTTCCCAAGCGACACTAAAGCCCTTCCCTTTCGCGCAAAAGATTGACGTAGACGTGTAGGCCGGGTCCGCATTTTTATCATAGCCTCGATCCGCAATAATCTTCTCAGATTGAAAACATGGCCTATATCCATCCGGCTTTAGCGTCAGCACACCTCTCCCTTTCGTATACGAAGCCAGCTCTGTGCCATAGTTCATAAATGTCGAGATGGGGACTGATCCCGTAAAAACTGCAACATTGCCGTGGATTTCCGGCGGCTCCATGCTGCCGTGGGCGGTTTGGATGTCTGACATCACTCTTCCGACATGCTCAATATCGACTTTTATACGATAGGCATAATAAGGCTCAAGCAAAATATTGTCCGCCTTCTCCAACCCCTGCCTAAGCGCTCTTAGCGTTGCCTCACGGAAATCGCCCCCGGAAGTATGCTTGTTATGCGCACGGCCAGACAGCAAGGTGACCACAACATCGGTAAGCGGCGATCCAGTCAGCAGTCCGCGATGCTCCTTCTCTGTCACATGCTGGCCGATCAGGTTCTGGTAGCCGATGCTCAACTCATCGACATGGCATTCATTCCGGAACTCCACGCCGCTATCCCGCACTCCCGGCTCTATTCGCAAGAGAACCTCCGCATAATGTCCAAGCGGCTCGAAATGACCGGCACCTATCGTCATCCCGCCGATCGTTTCCTTATACAAAATTTCGGGTTCACCGAAGGTTACAGCAAGCTGGAACCGCTCCTTCACCACATGCTCCAGCACCTCCAGTTGAATGATGCCCATTACATGAACATGAAGCTCCTGCAGCGATTCATCCCATCTGACGCCAAGCGATGGATCTTCGTCATCCAGCAGCTTAAAGCAACGCAGCACTTCCTTGAGCGGAATTGCACTATCAAAAAGCACCTTGGACTGAAGCGCCGGTACAATCTCGTAATGGGAGCGTTCCATCCCTTCCCCTAGACCGTCTCCAGCAGCCAAAGAAGTGATCCCGGTCACGGCAAACAATTGACCGGCCGAGGCCTCATTAACTATCGTGGACTTGCTGCCGTTAAACGTTCGGATCGCAGTAATTTTCTCCTGTCTCACTTCTCCGCTTCGATCGATATAGCGAATATCATCCCGAACCGTCACCTTGCCCCGGAGCGCCTTCATATAGGTTAAGCGCGTGCCCTGATGATCGTGGCGAACCTTATATACTCTGGCAGCCAAAGGAGCGGAATCCTCATAATCCGTTTCAGCCAGCAGCTCGAAATTAGTCAGAAAATCAGCAATCCCGATATCCATCAAAGCAGATCCTCGCAAGACGGGGAAAAGAAGCCGGCGCTTAATCGATTGACGAAGCGAAGCAACCACTTTATCCGGCTCTGCGTCTCCTTCGAGATAAACCTCCAGCAGCTCGTCATCCCGCTCTGCCGCAAATGAAACTAGCGAATCCTGCAAGTTTTCCGATAAACTGCCGCTCATTTCCACGGCATCCTTCGTCAATTGTTCGCGGATTTGTTCCAGAACGGCATCCCCGTCCGCTCCGCTTCGGTCGATTTTGTTAATAAAGAAAAACACCGGTATGCCATAGCTTTTCAGCAGCTGCCACACCGTTTCGGTATGTCCCTCGATTCCTTCTGCCGCAGAAACGATGATGACGGCATAATCCATCACTTGAAGCGCCCGCTCCATTTCTGCGGAGAAATCCGCATGGCCGGGCGTATCCATTAAATAATAATCCGTGTTGCCGCGGCTCATCACCGCTTGGTCGGCAAATATCGTAATACCGCGGGCTTTCTCCAGCTTATGACTATCGAGAAAAGCATCCTGATGATCGACCCGCCCGCGGCTTCGAATGCTGTTCGTATGAAAGAGCAGCTGCTCTGCAAAAGTTGTTTTCCCCGCGTCGACATGAGCCAGCAGTCCAATCGTTACTTTGCGTTTCTCGCTCATGAGTCCGCCTTAATGAGCGGAACGAATACTGCCGATACCTGTTCAGCAAGCTGTTCAGGTGCAAGCTCCACTTGGAAGCCGATTTTCCCTGCGCTCACCAGCATCGTTGCCAATGACTCCGCTCCACTATCGATAAAGGTAGGATACAGCTTTTTCATCCCTATCGGCGAGCATCCCCCGCGTACATAACCCGTCCATTTCAGCAGTTCTTTGACGGGAAGCATTTCGATCTTTTTCACCCCGGCCGCTTTAGCCGCCAGCTTCAAATCCAGCTCCTCCGCCACAGGAATTACAAACACGAAGAGGCTCGCGCCTTGATGGGCGACTAACGTTTTAAACACGATTTCTGCGGGTTTCCCGATTTTTTCGGCGAGAGCTGCGCCATGTATTTGTCCATCTTCATTGTCATAGGTCATGATACGGTACGGTACGTTGGACTTGTCCAGCATCCGCATCGCATTCGTTTTCGTCTCAGCCATTCCTGCTTCCCCATTCTAATCGTAATCAACGTGAACTACCTCTTATTTTAACAGGAGCTGGCCATATTCTCTATTAGCGTCTTTTAACAGGTTCAAGCAAAGCATTCGTTATTCTTTTCCTCTAAAGAGCAGCACGCTTAAAAAAATGCCCTTCGACAGCTGAATCATCAGTCTGCCAAAGAGCATTTTCTGCAAATCTATAGAGTGATCCCAGTATTCTTATCGCTCAATCGGAACCATAAAACGTTCGCGGTTGCGGAACACTGCCCACTCCCGGTAGCCAATATCATATAATTGCTTGCCAATCGCTTCAAAATGCTCGCCAACTCGCTCCGGTTCATGGGCATCTGAGCCGAATGTAACCTTCACTCCGTAGTGAAAAGCCCGCTCCAGAAAATAGCCGTCCGGCACCCAGTTGTCGTCGGAGGAATTGATCTCAATTACAACATCGCTATCCGCAATCGTCTTCAACGTTCGATCAGCCGCTTCCGTGCGGAGCTCGGAATAGCCGTAGAAATAACGGTTCAAAGAATCGACATGGCCGAGAATGTCATATAAGCCGCTTTTTGCAGATTGCGCGATATAGTCATAGAACAGATTTTTTGTTTCCAGCTTGCGTTCCGGGCTCAAGGACTCCCAATACTCTGAATCGTAAATGCCGATGCCTGCAAAATCATGCACCGAGCCGATCACATAGTCAAAGGGATGGGAAGCGATAACTTCCCGGTACAAATCGAGATGCTCCGGCAAAAAATCTGCTTCGATTCCGAGCAGCACTTCGATACTGCCCGCAAATTCTTTCTTTAACGCCAGCACTTCTTGTATGTAGCCTGGAAAATCGCTCTTGGCCATGCTTCCGGTCAAGGATGGACGATCTTCCGAGGCTGCGAAAAAGGGCGTATGATCCGAGATTCCGATCATGTGCAAACCGTTGTTCCTTGCTGCTTCTATATAGTCTCTCACCGAACCTGACGCATGTCCGCAGCGTTCGTGATGTGTATGGAAATCAAACTTCATGTCATACCCCCGTTAGTATCTTTATAGCGTGCATGTTGTCTACCCTTTAGAGCCGGAGACGACGATGCCTTGAATGAAATATTTTTGAGCAAAAAAGAAAATAAGCAGCAGCGGCAAAATCGCTACCAGCGAAGCCGCCATTAATAAATTCCACGGTGTAGCCCCGTAAGCAGCCGTAAAATTGGCCAAGCCAAGCGATATCGGATATTTCGTCATATCATTCAAATAAATAAGCGGGCCAAATAGATCATTCCACCGCGAGATCAGCTCCAAAATGGCAGCAGTGGCAAAGGCCGGCATAGATAACGGAATTAGAATTCGGAAATACATCGTGAAATGGCTGCCGCCATCGATTTTGACCGCTTCGTCCAGCTCTTTCGTTATACCCAAGTAAAATTGACGCATCAGAAAGATCGTAAAGGAGCTGGCTGTAAAGGCAGGAATAACGAGCGGCAAATACGTCCCTGTCCAGTGAAGCTTATTGAATAGCAAATACTGCGGAATCAGTGTAACTTGAGACGGAATCATCATCGTGCTTAATACAAGCCCGAATAAAATCAGACTGCCCCGCGCACGTAATCTGGCAAAAGCGAATGCCGCCATCGAAGAAGTAAAGACGACTGCCGCTACCGTAACGCCCGAGTACCAGAGAGAATTCCACAGAAAACGGCTCATTGGCGCATCGATGAAAATTTGCTTGTAGTTGTTCCATTGCCAGAATGCAGGAAGCCAGGTCATCGGTACGCGATGAATCTCGCCCATCGTCTTGAGCGAAGTGGAAAGCAT
Source organism: Paenibacillus radicis (ex Gao et al. 2016) (assembly GCF_014641555.1). Classification (GTDB taxonomy): domain Bacteria; phylum Bacillota; class Bacilli; order Paenibacillales; family Paenibacillaceae; genus Pristimantibacillus; species Pristimantibacillus radicis. The sequence continues at coordinate 1,111,794 of NZ_BMHY01000001.1, read as the reverse complement.
CCAGAACAAAGGAAAGGCAAACAACAGAACACCGCCATATAGAAGTACATAAATGATTATTTTCTCTACGAGGGAGAGCTTGTCATGCCTGTATGTCTTGCGTTTCATTCAAGCGCCTCCTTTCACTTCGAATCATATTCATAATGGACGAATTTCTTGGAGCCCCATAACGATACGAGCGTCAAGGCAAAGATCAGCAGGAATAGAATCCAGGCCTGCGCGGAGGCATAGCCCATCCGGAACTGCTTGAACGCGGTATCGAACAGGTAATACACATAGAAATAGGAATTCCAGTCCGGACCGCCCTTCGTAATGACATAGGCCTCCGTAAAAATTTGCAGTGAGCCGATCATGCTAATAATCGTATTGAACAAAATAACCGGCGAGATCAGCGGCACCGTAATTTTGCGAAACTTCGTAAACCCGCTTGCGCCTTCAATCGATGCCGCTTCGAACAAATCTGCAGGCAGCGATTGCAGCGCCGCTAAGAAAATGACCATCGTGCTTCCCGATGCCGTCAATTGCATCAGCACCATCGAAGGCACGACCGTTCCCGGACTGGTGAACCATCCCGGACCCTGGATGCCAAACCAGTCATATAGAACTGAGTTGACGACGCCAAACTGCGGATTAAGCAGCCAAGACCAGAGAAAAGACACGGCTACGCCGGAGATGATGCTAGGCGCATAATACAAGGTACGCAGCACGGCCTGCCCTTTAATCCGATGATTCAGAAGCACGGCGACAATCAATGAGGTCAATATTGTAAATGGCACTGCCATCACACTGTAATACAACGTTACGAACAAAGATTTATAAAACAGACGGTCGCCAAAGAGCAGGCTGTAGTTGCTGACTCCGGCAAACTTTGGCGATGAGATCACATTATATTCTGAAAAACTAAGCAGCAGCGAGAAGAGTATCGGACCCCCGGTAAAACAGACGAACCCGATAAACCAAGGGGCGATGAACAACCAAAACGACTGTTCCTCCCGCTTCATTGCTAGCGATAACTTTCTCATTTGAGTCCCTCCAACATTCGGGCGAGCCGCTATACTTGGAAAGAGATGCCCGCCCGGCTGCATTCAAGTTAAAAAGCTGCAACTAGTCCAGATTAAGTGATAGGAGGTTGCCTTTCAGCACATTCAAGCCGTCTTCCACGCTTTTCTTGCCGTCCCACACCGACCATAGCGATTGATTCATCGTATCGAGAATCGTATTGTATTTGACGATGAGATGGTTTTCCGCTTCACGGCCATATTTGATCGAGCCTTCATGAACCTGTCTGAACGCTTCCGGGTCCATGCCGATCTCCCCGCCCATCTTGTCATACCAAAGCTTGAACAGACTTGCATCGGCAGGAGTTCTGCCTACTTCATTCATATAGCGGTATGCGCCGCCGCCTTCTGCAGGATTGGCGAGATGCCGTACGAATTCCCATGCTTCGTCGGGATGCTTGCTCGTTGCCGAGATACTCCACGGATCTACGTACAGCGTTACTTTACGGCCCTCATGATAAGGAACGGCAGCTACTCCCCATTTGAAATCCGCCTGTTTGTAGGAGCCCAGCCCCCAACCGCCAGAAATGTACATCGCCACTTTACCCGTCAGAAACGGGTCGCCAAGCTGAGCGGAAGCCGCTACGGTTTCAGCATTAGGCGCTACTTTGTATTTATTGATCAGATCGACATTGAATTGAAGCGCTTCGATATTGGTTGGGTTCATCAGATCGGGCTCGCCCATTACTCCGGTTGTATAAGCCTCCGGCTTGAACAAGTCGCCGCCGAACAGCCACGTCATCGAATTTGCGCTTAGCGCGCTGGAGAAGCCGAACACTTGCTTACGGGCGTCGCCCACATCATGGGACAACTTCTGTGCCGTTTCCAGCATCGTATCGAAGTTCCATGACTTGTCGTCCCAGTCCGTTGTCGGATAAGGAAGACCGGCTTGATCGAACAAATCTTTATTGTAATACAAGTAAGTAGCGTTGCTGACGAGTGGTACGCCGTAGTTTTTACCATTGATTTTATAAACGTCCAACAGGTTCGGGTCCATCGTAGCCAGTTCAGGCGCACCCTTCTCGACGTAAGGGGTCAGATCCTTCAGCGCACCCATCTTCATATAGGTGGCAAATCCGCTGTCGGCCTGATTCGGATTCCAGACGTCCGGTGCTTTGCCGCTGGCGATCAGCGTCGTCAGCTTTTGATCGAACTGATCGTAAGGGATGTTTTCAAGCCTTACTTTTATGTTGGGATGGCTGTCCTCGAAGGTAGAGATCATCGCATCCTGCCAAGCTTTTTTATCGGGGTCGGCTGCCATTACCCATACCAGCTCAACCTTCTCCTTCCCCTTGTCTGAGACGTTATCGGTATTAGTCGATTTCGCTGAATTTCCACAGGCTGTTGCTACAGAGAATAGTAGAAGGACACTTGCCAAAGTTGCCATTACGTTTTTCAAAGGATAACCCCCGCTTCACATTTTCACAGACGTTTACAAAATGTTAATAAAACTAACTTCATATTCAACTTTCACTTGCCAACTTAGCATCTCCGCTACGCATCACCCACTGTTGTTCTGCCTTGTTGCCTACAAATATAGCACATGATATTATGAATTATCTGCACATATCTTATCTATTTTCTCGTTTTTCAACATATCTTATTTTAACTTTCTTCGACACAACTGACACGGAGGTTACATTTAAAATGGAATCAAATTTCTATGAAGCTTCCAATTTCGACATCAGTCGCGAGAGAAAACATGACACAAGCATGCCATCCCGGCATTATCACAACGGTTATGAAATCTTTTATCTCGTTTCAGGCGATATCAGCTACTTTATTGAGGATAAAAGCTACCAAGTAGTCGGCGGCGTGCTGCTTATCATCGGCATGAACGAAATCCATAAATTGGTGAACGCGAGCGGGGAATCCTTTGAGCGGATTACACTGCTGTTTCAAGAAGAATTTCTGCAGGATTTATTTCCTTACAACAATTCCTTTGACGTACTTGCCAGCTTCTCTTCCGGCAAAAACTTCATGCGCTTGACCGGCCAAGAGCAAAGCTTCGTCGAGAAGCTGTTTGACAAAATGATTCATGAGTCTGTCAAACAGCAACCGGGCTCTGAATTTTATCTCAAAACACTGCTGTTCGAGCTGCTCATCTTTATCTATAGGAAGACGGAGTCATTGCCTGCGGAAGAGCAGTCGGGCGGCAATCCGATTCATAAGAAGATTTTCGAAATCGTAGACCATTTGAACCGGCATTACGATCAACGGCAAACGATTCAAGACGTATCCGGCAAATTTTTTATTAGTCCCTCTTATTTCTGTAAAATGTTCCGCGAGAATACCGGATTTACGTTCACCGAGTATTTGAACAATGTCCGCGTCAAAGAAGCCCGCCAGCTATTGATTGGCAGCACTATGAAAATATCCGATATCGCTGAGCGGGTCGGCTTCGAGAGCATGACGCATTTCGGCCGTATTTTCAAAGAAATGACGGGGTTGTCGCCTCTCAAGTACAGGCAGACTTACAAACTGGAGACGGTGTAGCGTGGAGAAAGAGTGGTTGCCTTTTTATGTAATTTTTGATATAAACAGATTAAGCAAAACCTGTGTGTGACTGGCGTAAACGTGGATAACCACGAGGAAGCACATGGCCATAGAGCCGTACGCCTGGGCAAAAGTATTTGGTCGATTTCGGCCAAATGCTTTTTTTTCATTTCAAAGGAGAGATGTCGATTGGATCAGGCACGCCCGGCAAGAAAAGTAGCGATTGTCGTTTTCAACCAGATCGAAGCCCTTGATTTTGCAGGCCCTTACGAAGTGTTTCTAACAAGCAGCGGCGGCGGGCAAGACTTTCAAATTTTCACAGTCGCACCGCATGAAGGCCCAGTTGTTGCACTTGGCGGGTTAAGCTTAAATCCCGCTTACACGATTTACAATTGTCCTACTCCTGATCTGATTATCGTCCCAGGCGGCCCCGGCGCAAGAACAGAAAAGAACAATTCAACGTTGACAGAATGGATCGCTAGCACTGCTGCAACAGCTGAGCTTGTTCTTTCCGTATGCACAGGCGCACTTATTATTGCAAAAGCTGATCTATTGGAAGGCTTGAACATCACTACACATCACCGGGCCATCGAGGAATTGAAAGCTGCAGCTCCGGCATCCTCAGTAATTGTCGAAAATAAGCGTTACGTCGATAACGGCAAAATTATTTTATCGGCGGGCGTATCTGCAGGAATCGATATGTCCTTGTATGTTGTAGGACGGTTATTAGGTGCGGAAAGAGCGCTGAGGACAGCATCGCTTATGGAATATGATTATAATCCCGAATGAGGCTTCGGCTTGCAAAGAAAGGGCTCGCTGCGCGCCTCGGTTCATGCTGCCGTTCTTGATTCCATCTTATTTGTCGCTCCGCGACTATAGCGATGAATAGAATCTTCAAAATGTCAGCATGAACTCGAATCGCTCCGCTCACCCCCTACCTTCTTCAAGTACCAAAATTCATAAACAGATGGAGCCGAATCTCATTGAGATTCGGCTCCATCTGTTTATGAATGATATTTACGCACTCATTTTCGCTATAGTGGATACCATTTTCTCAGTAGAGAAAATTTTGTCCTTATTGACCAAAATGGAGGCATTATGCGTTTGGTTTGTATGTATGAAGGAAATTCTTGGCACTATATAGCGAAGCTGGTTCGCTATCACCAGATAACCTCCAGATTGCTCTACACCTCGTCTCTCCTCACTGCACCCCGATCACAAAAACCGATGAAGTATCACCTTCTGAATACTTGCCATCAGGCGATAGCCAATTAGCAAAGATACCGTAGTAATAGATGCCTTTTTCCTTGGGAGCTTGAAAAACTCCATCTTGCAATACAATCTCGACCGACTTATCGTCTTCTTGAAATTGCTCTATAGCGATGTGGGCCCGAGCCGGTTTGTAGTTATAGGAGACCTTGATGTCTGATCCAGCAGCGACAACGGTTGGTTCTTTTCCTCTCAATATCATTTTTCCGCCTACATAATCTGCACATCCCAGCTTGCCCCAACAGTAACTGCTTTGCATCACAGGTATCCCTGTTGTACCTGAGATTCACCTCCACCTATCTAGACACCAGTCTGCGGATATTGTTTCATTGTAAAGTTCACAATATCGAAAAACTTGCCCATTGTGCATCTTTGCATTTTGGGCAATGATATTAATGACAGATGTTTACGAACAAACTTTTACCATCTATACGAATTGAATAAGGAGGTATATTCATTGATTGCTAAACAAACCTTGCGTGACAAGAAGAAAGAAGCCACAGCATCTGCCTTATCCGAAGCTGCATTCGAACTCGCGCTTGCAAAAGGTTTGGATGGCTTCGTTGTTGACGACATCGTACAGCAGGCCGGTTATTCTAGACGAACGTTCGCCAACTACTTCTCCTGTAAAGAAGAAGCCGTTGCTGCCGTTGCCGTCCCCTATACGAGTGTAGAGGAATATGACGAGTTAATTACGAGCTTGCCGCAAGAATCAACACCGCTTGATGTTTTGTACAGCTTGATGAAGATGCAGTTTACCGGGGAGTTTCTGCTTAAATTGCGTCAGTTCGTCTCCCTCTCGAAACAGTATCCTACGCTCGAGCCTTATATTCTGGGTGTGTTCCGCGGCTTGCAAATATCCGCTCAAGAAGCACTCGAACCATTCACTCGCGGACGCTATAAAGCCGGATATACACATCTTCTAGCTGGCGCGGTTTATGGAGCGTTTGTGCCCATACTGGATGGCAGCCTTAATGTCCTGCTGCCGGGAGAGACAGAAGCTGAACCGACAGATGCGATTCCGTTCGATCAATATTTGAACGCGATGTTCGAGTATTTGCGAAACGGCTTCTAGTCTAGCCAGCAATCCTTACCAGTCATCACGATACAAAAGGAGAGAAACATTACATGTCAACGTTTTTGTACAAATTAGGGAAATCAGCTTATGACAAGCCCTGGCAATTTCTAATCGCATGGATCGTCATTCTTGGAATCGTCGGTACCCTGATTGGAGTCAACGGCATACATTCCAGTTCTGAGATGAAAATTGCAGGCACAGAATCGCAAAAGGTACTTGATCAGCTAACGAAAGAGCTTCCAGAAGCATCTGGCGGACAAGCCAGTATTGCATTCACGGTTCCAGACGGAGAGCGCCTGGACACACCCGAACGTTTGGCTTTGATCCAGAAAGCTATTGAAGACGTTTATAATGTAGAATATGTGATTAACCCTGCCAAATTGGCTGCGGAAGCTGGTTTTTCAGCATCAGATGCTAGCCAGATGGGCGCTACTGCCCCACAATCTGCTCAAGGTACAGAGACGAATCAGGCAAGCCCAGCGGAAATGCCTCCTTATGGGCCTTTGATGGTAAATGGCGTACCTGTACCTGGCGTCTTGCTCTCATCGGATGGAGCTCTTGCCCTATTCCAATTCCAATTTACTGTTCAACAGGCTTCGCTGCCTAAATCCGTTCCAGACGCCGTAATCGACGCTGCGATGGCTGCCGAGCAGAACAATTCGGGCATCACAACTATACCTAGCGATACGCTCAAAAGCACACCTGCCATAGGCTCCACAGAAGCAATCGGGATTCTTGTCGCAGCTGTTGTACTTATTATTACGCTCGGTTCTGTTGTTGCTGCAGGCCTGCCGCTGCTTACCGCTATTTTTGGTGTAGCGATCAGTATCGGCGGCGCATTCGCCTTCTCGAAATTCATTGCGATCAATGACATTACGCCGATCTTGGCTGTCATGATTGGTCTTGCTGTCGGCATCGACTATTCCCTATTTATCGTGAACCGTCAGCGCCGCATGATTCTGGATCAGGGATTAAGTGCGCGCGAAGCAGCCGGAAGAGCTGTGGGCACAGCTGGCAGCGCCGTATTTTTTGCCGGATTAACCGTTATTATTGCTTTATTCGGCATGCTTGTCATCGGCATTGAGTTCTTGTCTACAATGGCAATAGTTGCGGGTATCACCGTATTCGTCACTGTGTTGCTCGCTTTGACCCTGCTTCCTGCCCTGCTTGGATTTGTCGGTGAACGAATTTGTTCGCCCAAAGCCCGCACGAAAGCAAGCAGCTCAGACCCCAAAGCGAAACAAGGGTTTTCCATTCGCTGGGCTAAAGGAACGGTGAAATACCGCTGGCTGATCATTATCGGAGTCATCATCGTGCTCGGCACGGCAGCCATTCCGGTTACGAAAATGGAGCTCGGAATTCCTTCCGGCGCCTCAGCAAACTTGGATACGACGGCTAGACAAAGTTATGATGCGATTTCCAAAGGATTTGGAGAAGGCTTTAACGGCCCTCTGCTTCTAGTGGGCGAGCCGCAAAACGCTTCCGACAAATTTACGCCTGAAAAACTCGGCAGTCTCGTTCAAGAGCTTCAAAAGCATGAGAATGTTTCGCTCGTCTCTTTGATCGGTGTGAATAAAACGGGTGATATGGCCATTGTTAGCCTTATCCCCAAAACAGGACCTACCGACCTTGCGACGAAGGATCTGGTCAACGATCTGCGTGCCGCTGATTCAAGCATTGCGAAAAATTTGGATATGAAGCTCGGCGTGACCGGTTTTACCGCAATTAACATTGATATGTCGTCTAAGTTAGCGGAGGCATTCCCTCTGTACGTCGGCATCATCGTCATTCTGTCTATCATTATTCTGCTTCTCGTCTTCCGCTCGATTATTGTTCCTATTAAAGCGACGGTTGGGTTCATTCTCAGCATACTCGCAACGTTTGGCCTTACTACAGCCGTCTACCAGTGGGGATGGATGCATTCCCTATTCGGCTTTGATACTGGCGGCCCGCTGCTCAGCTTTATGCCTATTCTTGTGACTGGCATTCTGTACGGACTGGCGATGGATTATCAAGTGTTCCTTGTCAGCTCGATGCGCGAGTCTTATGTGCATGGCCATAGAGGAACAGAAAGTGTCGTTCACGGCTATGACCTAGCTAGCCGCATCGTTCTAGCTGCTGCTGTCATCATGGTATCCGTCTTTGCCGGATTCATCTTCGCACCGGATGCTATGATCAAACAGATCGGCTTCGCGCTTGCTGCAGGCATACTTATCGATGCTTTCATCGTCCGTATGACGCTGGTTCCAGCCGTCATGGCGGTCTTCGGAGATAAAGCATGGTGGCTGCCAAAATGGCTGGACCGCCTGCTGCCGAACTTGGATGTGGAAGGCGATAAGCTGATTTCTGCGCTGAATGCGCAGGACAACAGCAGCGTTAAAAAGAAGACGAATAAGCCTGCTTAACGTTAACGCTCGTTAAAAAAACGGGTGATGAAGGCTTTCTCCTTTCATCCCCGCCCGCATATGAAAGCAAATGAACCGCGTCCTATGGATGCGGTTCATTTGCTTTCGGTTTATTTACTTACGGAATTAGCATGCGACCCGATCATACCTTACGCTTTCTTTACCGCTATCGGCCACTCGCCAATAAATTCCTTCTCGTCGTAGCTCAAGTAATCGGCCATTATTTGCTCCCTGTCATCCAAGAAGAGCTGGTCCGCAATGGCCGTAACGATACGCGGTATGCCGTATTTCATTCCGGACAATGCCGATGCGGAAATACCGCAGCTAATAAGTGCGGAATAATTGAATGCGAATAATCCATGAAGCAGCGCCGCTCCTTCATCCGTCCGGCTCGTGAACGCAAAACCGGGCGTCAGATAAGGATGCGCATCCAGCAACGGGTTATTCATGCCTGCAGGAGCCCGGTGCCGGTCACTCCATCGGGCAATATGAGCTTCCACTTGCCGCAGTTCGGGACGAAGCGCCGGGTCGGTCAAGAGGCCGGTGCTGATTAAGAGAAAATCATAATGAAGCTCCTCATCCGCCGTCTTCACCCGAACGCCACCGTCGCCCTCCTTTACGCTCAGCCATGGCGTCCCCAAATGGAGGCGAAAGCCGGGCCAAGCAACCGCTCGTTCAAATGTATCATTCGTTGGAGGCTGATTATGCTGAAAAAAATGAACCATCGCTGCATATTTTTCTGCATCGGACAAGGCAGCGTATCGCTCTATCATTCCTGAAGCTTCCATCTGGCGGATGGGATTAATCCGCGGCATCTCCTTGCGCCTGACAAACACATGAACCTCCGCCACTCCCTCACTCAATGCGTAGCTCGCATTATCGAAGGCTGAGGCGCCGCCGCCCAATATCGCGATCCGTTTTCCTCTCCAATTCTCGAAATCGATCCTCGACGAGGTGTGAGCGTACAGACGCTCAGGCAAGTTATTAGTGATCATATCTGGAACATGCCACTCGCCCCCGCCTTGTATCCCCGTAGCGAGCACTACCTTCCTTGCCAGCAGCGTTTCTGACAACGCCCCCTTGCCACTGACTTGCAAGTGATGCACCCCAGCTCCCGATGGCTCGATTCGCTCCAGCCTCACTTCATTTATAAGTGGCAGATCCAGCACTTTGCGATACCACCGCAAGTATTCCATCCAATCGCCGCGCGGGATTTTCACAATAGCATCCCAACCCTCAGGACCCGCCTGTGCTTCCCACCAAGCGCGGAAAGTAAGCGAAGGAATGCCGAGGTCTACAGAGGTTAAGTGTTTGGGCGTCCGAAGCGTTCGCATACGGGCATAAGTTTCCCACGGCCCCTCCTCACCTTCGCTATTCTCGTCTATGATCAAAATATTAGCTATGCGCTCACGCAACAGGCCAAAAGCGATGCCAAGTCCGCTTTGCCCCCCTCCTACAATAATAACATCGTACACATGCCCTTCAGTATGTCGCACCGGACGAACCCAATTCGCACCTCCATAGGCCAGATAAGCCAGATCCCTTTTCACACGCTCATTCAAAAGCTCCAAACTCATCCGCATCATACCTTTCGACAATGACATTCAGGGGCGGAACGGGACATGATGAGGCAGCAGTTATGATCGCTACACCAATCAGAAAACACGTTAGATTATCTAACACGACTTTGCTTCATATTATATGGCGGCTAAAGCTTTGGGAATCGTCTTGGCATCATATTGTCACTATCGCCTAAATTTTTGCCTTCGTTTTGTTCAGGATCACGAATATAAGCCGCACTATAGAAATGAGTTTCTAAAGATTTGACAACAATAACACCGGGCACTCGATATAGACATTAGAACATGCTACAATAGGCGTGCCAGTCCAATTAACGACAGGGAGTGAATGGAATGTCAATTGACGTTTATCTGAATTTCAACGGAAATACCCGTCAAGCGGTCGAATTTTATGCAGAGGTGTTTGAAACGGAACCCCCTTCGATCATGACTTTCGGAGAAACGCCACCCGATCCGAACTATCCGCTTCCAGAGGAAGCGAAAGACTTGGTTATGCATACGCGATTGAACATTATGGGCAGCAATGTCATGTTCTCCGACGTATTTCCGGGTATGCCACATACGGTTGGCAACAACATCACCTTAGCAATCGTCAGCAAGGATATCGAGCTGTTGAAGTCGCTGTTTCACAAGCTGAAAGAAGGCGGAAAGATCGGGATGGAACTTCAAGAAACGTTCTGGTCTCAATTGTATGGCAACCTGACGGACAAGTTCGGCATTCAATGGCAAATTAACCATGAGGACAACGAAAACAAATAAACATAACCCAAGCGATTGGTCGGAACCCCCGATCAATCGCTTTTTTATACAAATATCAATCATTGGAAACAACTTTTTTCAATCTTTTTCGCATCCCCGGGCTTTTTAGTGTAAGATTGATCTATTAAAACGTTAGGGGCTGTTTGAAACATATGTCTAATGAAGTTTTATTGACCGCAGAAGGCTTGACCAAGCTGGAGCAAGAACTTGAGGAACTCAAAACAGTCAAGCGGGCGGAGCTCGCGCAGCGTCTTAAAGTAGCGATCAGCTATGGCGATCTGAAGGAAAACAGCGAATACCACTCGGCCAAGGACGATCAGGCGTTTATGGAAACGAGAATTCAGACGATTGAACGGATGCTGAAAAAAGTCCGTGTCGTCGAAAGCTCCAGTACGTCCAAGGTACAAATTGGCTCCATCGTCGTGTTGAATGACGTTGAGATGGCAGAGAAAATTGAATACCGAATCGTCGGCCCTGCAGAAGCTGATGTATTAGATAATAAAATATCGTATGAAAGCCCGCTTGGCGTTGCCTTGATCGGGAAATCGGTCGGTGATGCGATTAACGTTGCAGCTCCGGTCGGCAATATTAAATACGAACTACTCGAAATTAAAGTTTAATTCCTACAGCAGTACAGAAAGAAAGCGAAGCTGGTTATTTTCCTGAACCCGGCTTCGCTTTTTCGTATTTCCATCATTGATACTTTAATCTTCTTACCTTGATCAATTCATAAACAACTCAATAAAATGCCGGGCGCTTTTGGATAAATACCGGTCCTTAAGCCACAATATACCGACATCCGATTCAAAATCAGCATCGGCGATGGTCAGCATCTTAATCGTCGGCAGCGGGAAAGAAGCCATAACGGACTTCGGAAAGACGGTTGCACCAATACCTGCGGCTACAAGCGCCATAATTACAGCAACGCTGGAGCATTCACAAATGACCTTCGGCTCGAAGCCGTGCGATCTGGCTTCCACCATAACCTGATGATGCATGCCGGTTGTCCGGTCTGTTTTCAACGTAAGAAACGGCAGCCCGTCCAGCTCTCTCATCTTCATCGAATGCTTGGTCGGATCGTCAACCCAAGACGCCGGCATGACCGCTACATAAGGGTCGGAAGGCAGCTTCAGCACAGACAGCGGCTTCATCTCAGGAGAGGATTCCAAAGGCAGCCGCGCAACGATCAGCTCAATGCTGCGGCGTTCCAGCTGAGAGCCAAGCAAGTAATGATCGCCTTCGGCGATTTTAAACGTAACTTGCGGGTAAAGCTTGCGGAAACGCTCGATCGTCGGCGGCAGCAAGGAAATGCAAGAAACGACAGAGCCAATAGCGAGCACGCCTTGCACGCCTTCGTCCAGTTCCTTCACTTCTTTAAGCGTCTCGCCAAACTGATGAAGCAGCTGCTCCGCCTTATCCCGCAGCAATTCGCCCGCGTGAGTGAGCAGCAATCCTTTCCCGCTTCGGTCAAACAGCGTGACGCCAAGCTCTTCCTCCATTAGCTTCAACTGCCTGCTAAGCGGAGGCTGCTCCATGTTCAGCGCTTTGGCCGCTCTCGTAATTTGTCCTTCATTTGCAATCGCCAAAAAGTAACGCAGCTGCCGAATATCCATCTCTACCTCCACCCCATACCCATAAGGTATGGCTCTCCGATAAAACTGATATTTTTAATATACCTAATGTAATGTTACGATTCAACTAAGTATCCGCAGAGGAGATGTGTTGGGATGAACGCAATTCGTATCGAACTGTCCACAAATAAAAAGCAAAAGCCAGAAGTGTCTGAGCTAGGCTTCGGCAAATACTATACCGACCACATGGTTATATTGGATTATGACGCATCCATCGGCTGGCATGACGCCCGTGTCGTTCCTTATCAACCGATCACGCTTGACCCTGCCGCAAAAGTTTTCCATTACGGCCAGACTGTATTCGAAGGACTTAAAGCTTATTTAACGGCAGACGGCCCGATCCGGCTGTTTCGTCCGCGTAAAAACTTCGAGCGGCTGAACCGCTCCAATGAACGTCTCAGCATTCCGCATCTCGACGAAGAGCTTGCACTGGAAGCGCTTAAGCTGCTTATCCTGACCGACCGGGAATGGATTCCATCCGCAGAAGGCACTTCACTGTACATTCGTCCCTTCATTATTGCAACGGAAGCTGCGCTTGGCGTCAATCCTTCTACGCAATATAAATTTATGATCATCATGTCGCCTGTCGGTTCGTATTATGCTGAGGGCATCCACCCGGTTAAAATTTTCGTAGAATCCGAATATGTACGAGCTGTTAAAGGCGGCGTTGGCAACGCAAAAACCGCCGGCAATTATGCGGCGGGATTGAAAGCGCAAGAGAACGCCACGAAGCAAGGCAGTTCGCAAGTATTGTGGCTGGACGGCGTTCACCGGAAATATATCGAAGAAGTAGGCAGCATGAACGTATTTTTCAACATTAACGGAACGATTGTAACGCCAGCGCTGAACGGCAGCATTTTGGACGGCATTACCCGCGATTCCATCATTCAACTACTGAAGCATTGGAATATTCCGGTTGAGGAACGTGCGCTTTCGATCGATGAGATTGTTGAAGCGCATGGCAACGGCTCCCTGGTTGAAGCATTCGGAACGGGAACCGCCGCCGTTATTTCGCCTATCGGTGAATTGCTCTGGCTCGGTCACAAGCTGTCGATCAACAACGGTGAGACCGGCGAGCTGTCCGCCAAACTGTACGACAATTTAACTGGCATTCAAAAAGGGACAGTAGAGGATCCGTTCGGCTGGATTCTTACATTAGACGACCGGGAAGCAACCGGCGTATCAGCGGTTAATGCTCAGTCCCATAAGTCTTAGTCTCCATCTGATCTAAGCTTTTGAACACATAGCCCTGCCTTCTGGCCTCTTCTATAATCGCACCGAGCGCCCCGGCATTATCCTTTGATACCGTGTGCAGTAAAATGACTGCACCAGGATGAAGCTGCTTCATGACTTGCTCGTAGGCGTAGGAGGGGCCTTTTTGGCTGTTCACATCCCAATCCTTATAAGCAACGGACCAGAATACGTTCGTATACCCCGAATCCTTGCTTACTGCAAGCACATTGTCGTTAAAAATGCCTCTTGGCGGCCTTAAATACGACATTGCCGGCTGACCGGTCAATGCGGTTACACTCTCCTTTACCTTCTCCAATTCACTCCGGATCTGCTCTGCCGACAGCTGCGTCATATCCGGGTGGCTCCATGAATGATTCCCTACCAAATGTCCTTCAGCCGCCATTCTTCTCACCAAATCCGGCTTATCCTTCACGTAATGCCCCGTCACGAAAAATACCGCAGGCACCTGCTTCTCTTTCAGTACATCAAGCACTTGGGGCGTAAATCCATTCTCATAACCGTTGTCAAACGTCAAATACAGTTCTTTTTGCTCCGTATTGCCCAAAAAGATAGCGCCATGCTTCATTACGATATCTTTGAATCCTTCTTCATTAATGGATGGCAGCTGTCCGTCTACGCTTTTTTTGAAGCCGAAATGAAAAGCTCCCGAAGCGCCAAATGCCGTCCCCACCGATAATACGAATACAAACGCCGCAATCCAGAAGGAACGGAGCATTGCCTTTTTCATCTTCATCTTCCCCTTCTCCATGATTATGTTTCCTTTACTTTTCCCCATGCCGGCCCATTGTATAAATGGCAGAAGTCATTGACAAATAAAGTTGCCTCACTTATAGTTGTTTAAGCAACTAATGTAGAAACGGAGGCAAAGACGATGCGGCAAAAAGGGTTAGACCATTCCATCGGATTTGTGATGGGAATATCGTACCGCAGGATGAACCAATTGTTCATGACGCGCATTAAATCCTATGATCTGACGCCAGAACAGTGGTCAGTGCTTTATCGGATTAGAGAGCAAGATGGCATGATTCAAAAAGATATCGCAGAGAAATCAGGCAAGGACAAACCTACGACGACCCGGATTTTGGATTCGCTCGAAGCGAAAGGTTATGTGACGAAAAAAATCGGCAAAAACGACCGCCGTTCTTATCATGTGCATATTACCGAAGCTGGCATACAAGCTGCTGATCAAATTGAGCCAATCGAGTATCAAGTACTGCGTGACGTATCGGAAGTGTTAACGGATGAAGAGTACACGCTCATGATCAACATGTTGAACAAACTCAGCAGTCACGCAGCGAATTTGCTTGAGCAAGAAAAGGAGTAAGGAAATGAATGACACAATGAACATACAACAGGAAAAACTATGGACGAAAAGCTTTATTATGCTGACCGTCAGCTACTTATTGTTGTTTCTAAGCTTGCAAATGCTGCTGTCTCCCTTTCCGGCTTATGCCAAGGAGCAATTTCATCCCGGAAACTTCACAGTCAGTCTAGTGACCAGCTTGTTTGCATTGTCCGCCATTGCTACTCGCTTTGCAACGGCTAGCCTGCTGCGCTTCATACACCGCAATACGATTTTGCTCTTCGGGATCGTACTGGCGGCCACCGTTACATTCCTGTATCCCTATGCGGCTACGATGACCCAACTTCTTGTGCTGCGCGTATTATTCGGCATCGGCTTCGGGATGACCAGTACGGTGCTTCCTACACTCGTCTCGCAAATCATCCCGCACAAACGGCTTGGTGAAGGTGTCGGCTATTTCGGGCTATCGACCAGCTTAGCGATGTCTATCGGTCCAATGATCGGCTTATCTGTCATTAAAAACTACGGGTTTGAGACTCTTTCGATGATTGGAACTGTTGCAGCCTTTGCTATTATTCCACTGCTGCTCCTTACACGAAGCATTCCTGCACAGTCAGAAAAGCCGAAATCAACTCAACGCAAGGCCACAGCTGCGATAAGCAGCGACGGCAGCAAAGATAGACAGGGCAACATGCTCGTACCTGCTTTACTGAACATGCTCATGTCGGTTTCCTACGGCGGACTTCTTGGTTTTTTGGCGCTGTTCGGCCAAGAAAAGAAATTGGACGGAATCGGTTTATTTTTTCTGTTCATCGCATGTACGGTGCTCATTATCCGCCCGATTTCGGGCCGTATATTCGATCGCAGGGGTCCAGCCCTCGTACTGATACCCGGCGCCATTATCATCATCGCAAGTATGCTCATTCTTTCCTATGCCAATTCGATGCCGCTCGTTATCGTATCCGCCCTGCTCTACGGCCTTGGCTTTGGCGCAATCCAGCCGACCACACAAGCTTGGATGCTGCGCGAAGCTTCACCAGAGCGCCACGGTACGGCTAACAGCCTTTATTACAATTCAACGGACTTTGGCGTTGCTGCCGGTTCTATGCTGCTTGGCATTATCGCCTCGGCTACCAGCTATTCGATGATGTACAGATACGCCGCTTGCGTGATGGTTCTCTTCCTTATCGTCTACTCCATTCAACATATATTGAGCCGGAAAAGCAAGAATAGCAGCCGTTCCAATGCAGTTGCTAAATCATAGCGGTTAGGATTCACAATGTAAAATAAACAAACAGGCTTGGGCACAGATCAATACCGATCGGTCCAAGCCTGTTCACTTTTCACCTTTTAATCTACAGCTTGTCCAGCCGGTAGGTATAGCCGCAAAATTTACATTTGAACAGAACACTGTTTTCTCCAATGATATAAGTCATACTATCATCATCCTCCAGCTCCAAAAATTCTCTTCCGCTCTCATCCTGGTCTCCCGTCGCGAACAATCCCGTACGATTGCCGCATTCACATTCAAAGTTCATAACCATTAAAAAAACCTCATTTCTTAGTCATAATTTTAGATAACGCTTGACAACGATACAATTCGTATCATAAATTACTAATAGTAGGTGTATTAAAAAACGTAAGGGGCTATGGGAAAATGACCACGACGATGGGAGATCGCTTAAGGGAGCTTCGCATTCGCAATTGTTTGTCGCAAGAAGCCGTTGCCCGTATTATCGGTATTACCCGTTCCGCCTACAGTCATTATGAGATCAACAATCGGCAGCCCGTTTACGATACGTTGATCAAACTTGCAGGCTTTTTCCATGTGACGACAGACTATATTATACATGGCGATTCCCGCGAGAACCAGAACCATGCAGCTCCGGCGGATACAATTGAAATCATTCGTCTATTGAACAACATGGACCACACGAAACGCAAGCAGTCGATTGATAAAATGATGGACGTCATCCGCGAGGCCGAATAGCCGTTGTCGCCAGCCGACACGGCTTCCTGGGCGTTCCTCAACCAATACTTCCGCCTATTTAGATACAATTTGTATCAAGTATTATTTCCTCTTCAGCTCAAGCTCCCCTTACCCGAAACGGTACGTACGATTCTCCACCCAAAAAGCCTATGTAATTTGTGATGAAATGCCTGCTTTCAATTGATTCATCCTTCCACCTTCGCTATAATTATCTGATGACCTCATTATAATACAAAAATTGCATTTAGGAAGGATTGCTATATTCATGTACGTTGCAGATAAATGGAATGATTACGAGCTAATCGATACAGGGGCGGGAGACAAGCTCGAGCGTTGGGGCTCCCATATTTTACGCAGACCCGACCCGCAAATTATTTGGCCAATCAGCAATGAGAGCGGCTTGTGGAAGCAAGCAGACGGCCACTATCACCGCAGCTCCTCCGGCGGCGGCCAATGGCAATTCAAACCCGGCCTGCCTGAACGGTGGACAATTGCATATGGCGATCTGAAGTTCCACATTAAACCGACCAACTTCAAGCATACCGGCTTGTTCCCCGAGCAGGCCGTCAACTGGAGCTGGATGATGGACAAAATTAAAAACGCCGGACGTCCAATTCGCGTCCTTAATCTATTCGCGTACTCCGGCGGAGCGACAGTAGCCGCTGCTGCAGCAGGTGCCGAAGTCGTTCATGTTGATGCTTCTAAAGGCATGGTTCAATGGGCAAAGGAAAATGCCCAATTGTCTGGCCTGGAGAGCGCCCCGATTCGTTACATTACGGATGATGTCTTCAAATTCGTGCAACGCGAGCAGCGCCGCGGGCGCCAATATGACGCAATCATTATGGACCCTCCTTCTTACGGCCGCGGTCCTAACGGCGAGACGTGGAAGCTGGAAGAGAACCTCTACCCGTTCGTTGAGTTCTGTACGTCGATTTTATCGGACAACCCTCTCTTTATGCTAATTAACTCTTACACGACAGGCCTTTCGCCCTCCGTTCTGCACAACCTGCTTCATATGACGATGAAGGGCAAATACGGCGGAGACATTAACTGCGGTGAAATCGGCTTGCCGATTACAGCATCCGGACTGAATCTGCCTTGCGGTATACTAGGCCGCTGGGAGTCGAAGTAATGGCCGCCTCTAAAGCGCCTTTGCCATCCATAGAGGTTCTTTATGAGGATAACCACATGATCGCGGTCGTGAAGCCGCCCGGCATCCCTTCTCAGGAAGACGAGTCTGGCGACCCGGACATGCTGACGCTCATTAAGGAAGACTTGAAAGAACGCCATAACAAGCCGGGGAATGTGTTTCTCGGCCTAGTTCATCGGCTGGACCGGCAAGTTGGCGGTGTCATGGTTTTTGCCAAAACTTCCAAAGGCGCATCACGATTGTCCGAATCGGTGCGCAACCGCAGCTTCGGCAAAACCTATATGTGCGTCGTGCATGGGGTTCCTGCTGCCGCTGAGGCGCAGCTGCGCCATTATATCCGCAAAGACGCAAAACGCAATCAGGTGACCGTATTTGACGCCCCTGCCGCTGAAGCGAAAGAAGCGATTCTGGACTACGCCGTCGTCGCCAGTCAAGGCAGCCGCTCGCTTGTTGCAATCCGCCTGCATACGGGCAGACCGCATCAAATTCGCGCTCAGATGGCCCATATCGGCTGTCCGCTCGTTGCAGACCGCAAATATGGCGCCCCTGCTACTAGCGGAGTATCAGACCCGGCTTTATGGTCAACCTCTATATCCGTGCCTCATCCAGTCAGCAAAGAAAGCACGCTGTTCCGCTCGCTTCCTTACGGCTCGGCAGCATGGACGTGGTGGACACCTTCCCAATTGGAGCAAGCGGCCAATTGGTTTATAAAGGAAGGATGAATTGTTGATGCGCCGAAAGCGACAACGAAAACCTGTTTTTCTCAGCTTTATCCTCCTGCTCCTTGCGGCAGCAGGAGTTTCTTTTATCATCATCGCTACACTGATGGACGATACACCCGCCAAGCCTGCGAACGGCCAAGTAGCCGAAACCGCTTCCCCTGGCGACAAACATCCAGATACCACTTCTAAGATAGGGATACAGGAGCCTGAAGCTGCTGCAACCCCTCCACCCACCGTAACACCATCTCCATCACCGTCCGTTTCTCCTTCTCCATCTCCTTCACCAGAGCCAGCATTTATTGAAGCGGAATGGGTTGCAGTCGGCGATGTTATGATGCATAAACCGCAAGTTCCCGGGGCTTACGATGCCAAGACCAAAACCTATAATTTCAATTCTTATTTCACAGAAGTGAAGCCGATTCTATCACAAGGCGATTGGGTGCTGGCCAATCTGGAAACTCCGGTGGCGGGAAGCTCTTACGGCTATACCGGCTACCCAAGCTTTAATTCACCAGTCGAGCTGCTGGATGCGCTGGAGTACGCAGGCTTTAACATTTTGACGACAGCGAACAATCACTCGCTCGATAAGGGCGGTAAAGGGCTGCTGCGAACTCTGGACAACTTAAAGAAATACAAGTTCGCGATCAAAGGAACGGCTGCTTCTCAAGCAGAGGCTGACAAAAATGTGATCATCGAGAAGAATGGCATCAAGATGGGGCTGCTCTCTTATACATACGGTACGAACGGCATCCCGCTGCCGCAAGGGAAACCTTATATGGTATCGCTAATTGATGAGAAGAAGATGGTGGCGGACATCGCAAAAACGAAAGCGGCGGGCGCCGATTTCGTCACAATAGCACTCCACTTCGGCATCGAGTACCAAACGCAGCCTAACGATGAGCAAAAACGGCTGGCTCGCAAGCTTGTAGCCGCGGGCGCGGACATTATAGCCGGTTCCCACCCTCATGTCATCCAGCCTTACGAGGTGCTGGAAACGACCGATGAAGCAGGCAAGACTAGACAAGGACTCATCATTTATTCTATGGGCAATTTCATCTCTAATCAGCGCGACGACACGAAAGATTACGGCATTATTTATAAAGTTCTTATTCGTAAAAATATCGCCGATCATACGATTCAGTTTGGCGAAATAGAAGCCATTCCTACATGGGTCCACCGCTATCAGCCGGACAATAACTATCGCTACCGCATTCTGCCGGTGGAGCAGACATTAGAGGCATTCGCCTCCGGAACGAAAGATGTCCTGCTTTCAACCGCTGATTACAATGCGATGGAGAATACACTGAAGCAGCTGAGAAAGCGGCTTTCCACAATGAAATAACAATTCTAAACAGCCGGCCACCCGGAATACAGCCCAACAGGGATGCATTCCGGGTGGCCGGCTTGGTTTAGGCAGCTTCTGGCTGCCTTTATGCGTTTGCCACTTTGCCCAGCAAATAAACGAGCAGCTGCTGATTGTGGGCCGATATCCGGTCCAGCGATTCCTCAAACAGCTTCGAGCGGATTTCTCTGCCCCGCTCTGCCTCGGCTTGTCCCTTCTCCGACACAGATACCCACACGATTCTGCGGTCATTGTCGTCCCGTGTACGCACGATCAGCTCATTGCGCTCCATCCGGTCAAGCAGCGTCGTAATTGCCGCTGGCGTCGTGGACAAATGCTGCAGCAAATCGGATGGCTTCATCGGCTCAAATTGCAGCATCAGTTCGAGCACGTTAAGCTGGCCTTCCGTCAAAGGGGCCAACCCTTCTTCCAGACTCATCTTCCACTCTCTCGTCAACTTCGTCCATAATCGAGTAAATTCTTCAGAAACCATACCGACACCCGCTTCCTGTCCGATTTTCTCCTTATTACCAATTATACCAAACGGCAATGTCGAATAAAAGGTTAACCCGATTAATAATTTGAGTCATTAATCGCGATAGTTCCGAACGTTTTGACAAGACTAGACATACAATGAGCATAGGCGATCTCCCTATTTGTCAATGTATTGCCTAATGCCGGATTGAAGGAGTGATCCCATGGAAGAGCACAAAGCGGAAATCATTCGGAAAATAAAAGCTTATGGCATCATAAAAGACCCACAATGGCTGGACCGCCCGGATGAGCTGGTGCCATTGTGGGTCATGCTTGACGCGATGGTCAAATTGATCGAGCGCTTCGATCCGCCGAACCGTCCTTACGATTGATGGGACGAGAGCGCCGGACGAATAATGATCGAAGCGATCGTGTCGTTCTTCTCTACCGGCACAAGCAGCTTTCCGATTGATTTACGGTCTTCGATCGGTGCTTTCTCTGTGGAGGCCGATAGATGTGCGCCAGATGTCGTCAGCGCAATAATATCGGATGCTTCCTTGCAATACAATGCGGCAACGAGCACATCGCCGTTTGGCTTCACTCGTTTGCCTTCTTTGAATTCAAAAGTCTGTACGCCTTTGCCGCCCCGGCCCTGGACCGGATAATCGAGCAGCAGCGTCCGTTTGGCATAGCCAATATCAGTTACGACGAGCAGTTCGCCTTCATCGTCTGCGACCCATTCCGCCGCAACAAGTTCGTCATCATCCTTAAGCTGCATGCCGCGAACGCCTGCCGCCACACGTCCCATCGGGTTAACTTCGCTTTCTGTGAAGCGAATGCTCATCCCTTGCTTGCTGACCAGCAGCAGCTGCTGTGAACTGTCGCTGACTCCAACGCGAATAATTTCATCGCCATCCGCTACCTTACAGGCTGTAATCGCCGTAGAGCGCGTCGTCATATATTCCTTAAGCTCCGTACGCTTAACCTGTCCGCGCTTCGTTACGAAGACGAGGGACACCTCAGAAGCGTTGAAATCCTTGACCGGAATAATACTGATGACGGAATCATCTTTCGGGATCGGTACGATATTGACGATTGCAGTACCCGTGTCCTTCCATTTGAACTCCGGAATTTGATGGACAGGCAGCATATAATACTGGCCTTTCCGGGTAAACAGCAGCAGGTTGTCGATCGTATTGACTTCGTACAAGCTGCTGATCAAGTCGCCTTCCTTCACTCCGGCGTTATCCAGCTCACCCCCGGAGCGCGTGAAGGACAGCATGCTCGTCCGCTTCATGTAGCCCTCGCGGCTAAGCGTTACCAGTACATCCTCTGGTGTCACAAGCACTTCCAGATTCACCTTAAGCTCTTCGACTTCCCCGCGAATTTCGCTGCGGCGGTCGATGCCGTATTTATCGCGGATTTCAACCAGCTCTTCCTTGATGACCGATAGCAGCTTCTTCTCGCTGTCGAGGATCGAACGCAAGTAAGCGATCTTCTTCATCATTTCCTTGAGCTCTTTCTCCAGCGACGTAATCTCCAGGTTAGTCAGGCGATACAGCTGCAAAGTCAGAATGGCATCCGCTTGACGTTCACTGAAGCTATACTTTTCAACAAGATTGTTTTGTGCGTCGGCGCGGTTTTTGGACGCTTTAATCGTCGCGATCACTTCATCAAGCAAGTTCAGCGCCTTGACGAGACCTTCTACCACATGCGCACGGTCTTCCGCTTTCTCCAAATCATACTGCGTCCGGAACGTTACAACTTCCTTCTGATGCTCAATATAAGCGCTTAATATTTGCTTGATACCAAGCTGTTGAGGCGCTTTATTAACGATCGCTACCATATTGAAGTTGTAAGTAACCTGCAGATCGGTTTTCTTGAGCAAATAAGCGAGAATGCCATTTGCGTCGGCTTCTTTCTTCAGCTCGACAACGATTCTTAGGCCGTTGCGTCCGCTTTCGTCGCGAACCTCTGCAATGCCCTCTACCTTCTTCTCCAAGCGGATATTTTCCATCGCGGTCACAAGCCGTGATTTCACGACCTGATACGGGATTTCCGTAATCGTAATCTGCTGGCGTCCGCCGCGCATATCTTCGATTTTTACTTGCGAACGAATATAAATCCGTCCTTTTCCCGTTGCATAAGCGTCGCGAATGCCTTCTTCGCCCATAATAACGCCGCCCGTTGGGAAATCAGGCGCTTTAATAATCGTCATCAGCTCTTCAAGCTGCATATCCGGACGATTCATAAGCGCGATACAGCCATCAATGACCTCACGCAAATTATGAGGCGGAATTTCTGTTGCGAAACCAGCGGAAATGCCGGATACGCCGTTCACGAGCAAGTTCGGATAACGCGACGGCAGCACGACCGGCTCTTTCGTCGTGTTATCGAAGTTGTCCTTGAACTGGACGGTTCGTTTCTCGATGTCGCGCAGCAGCTCCATGGCGATTGGCGACAGACGAGCTTCCGTATAACGCATAGCTGCGGCCGGATCATCATCCATCGAGCCCCAGTTGCCATGGCCGTCTACGAGGACATGTCCCATTTTCCAAGGCTGCGCCATACGCACCATACCTTCATAAATCGAAGAATCGCCATGCGGATGATAGTTGCCCATTACATCGCCGACTGTTTTCGCCGACTTGCGGTACGGTTTGTCCGGCGTGTTGCTGGAATCGTACATTGCGTATAAAATCCGGCGTTGAACCGGCTTGAGGCCATCCCGAACGTCGGGAATGGCACGATCTTGAATAATATATTTCGAATAGCGTCCGAATCGGTCACCGACGACCTCTTCCAAATACGCCGGTAAAAACTGTTCGAGCATACCCATGTCGTTGCCCCCTATTCCTCATACTCCGTGAAGTCGACATTTTCCAAAATCCACCGTTTGCGCGGATCGACTTTATCGCCCATCAAGGCGGAAACCCGGCGCTCTGCTTTCGCCGCATCTTCAATCTGCACTTGCAGCAGCGTGCGCGTCTCGGGATTCATCGTCGTCTCCCACAGCTGTTCCGGATTCATCTCGCCAAGTCCTTTATAGCGCTGGAGCTCAAAGCTTTTGCCAAATTCCTTCAAGTAATTTTGCAGCTGCTCGTCTGTCCAGGCATAACGCACCGTCTCCAGCTTCCCGGATTTGCGGGAAATTTTGTACAGCGGCGGCTGTGCGATGTAGATCCGGCCCGTATCGATAAGCGGCTTCATATAGCGGTAAAAGAAAGTCAGCAGCAGCACTTGGATATGCGCGCCGTCCGTATCCGCATCGGTCATGATGATAATCTTGTTGTAGTTGCATTCCTCGACGTCAAATTCCGGACCGACGCCTGCTCCGATCGAAGCGATAATGGCTTTATACTCGTCGTTCTTCAAGATGTCGAGCAGTTTCGCTTTCTCGGGATTCATCGGCTTGCCCTTAAGCGGCAGGATCGCCTGATATTTCGAATCACGGCCTTGCTTGGCCGAACCGCCGGCCGAATCGCCTTCGACGATAAACAGCTCATTGCGGGTAAAGTCTTTCGATTGCGCCGGGGTGAGCTTGCCGTTCAGATTGGAGCTTTCACTCTTTTTCTTCCCGCTGCGAATTTCCTCTCGCGCTTTACGAGCCGCCTCACGCGCCCTTGAGGCCTGCACAGCTTTCTTAAGCAACGATTGCGCCACCTGCGGATTTTCTTCCAGGAAAACCTGCATTTTGTCCGTTACAACCGCATCTACCGCGCTCCTTGCGGAAGCGCTGCCGAGTTGATCCTTCGTCTGCCCGACGAATTCGACCTCACCCATTTTAATATTGATGACGGACATCATCCCTTCGCGCAAATCATTGCCCTCCAGGTTTTTATCCTTCTCCTTCAGCAGCCCTGCTTTACGGGCGTAATCGTTCATAACCCGCGTATACGCCGTTTTGAAGCCGGTCTCATGCGTACCGCCGCCGCGTGTCGGAATAGAGTTGACGAAGGAAGCAATCGTTTCTGTGTAGCCGTCATTGTATTGCAGTGCGACTTCAACCTCGATGTCGTCCCGTTCGCCTGCAAAGTGAATGACGTCATGAAGCACGGTTTTGTCTTCGTTCAAATATTCAACGAACTGCTTGGCGCCGCCCTCGTAATGAAACACGTCCTGCTTGCCGCTGCGGTCGTCTTTAATCGTCACCTTCAAGCCAGAGTTGAGGAAGGCGATCTCCTGCAAACGTTCCGCAAGCGTATCGTAGTTGAGCGAAATACCGTTTTGAAACACGCGCACGTCGGGCTTGAACGTTACCTTCGTCCCCGTCCGGTTCGTAGAGCCGACGACTTCCAGCCCGGTTACAGGCTCGCCGACATGCTCCTTGCCTTTTTTGTCTACCCAATACTCAAAACGCATTTTATGTATTTTGCCGTCACGGAAAATTTCAACTTCCAGCCACTCGGACAGCGCATTCGTTACAGATGCGCCTACGCCGTGAAGGCCGCCGGACTTTTTATAGCCCGATCCGCCGAACTTTCCGCCTGCATGAAGAATCGTATAAACGACCTGTGGGGTTGGAATGCCTGTTTTATGCATGCCTGTCGGAATGCCCCTGCCATTGTCGTGAACCGTTATAGAACCGTTTTTATGTAAGGTGACGTCAATAGCCGAACAAAATTTGGCTAAATGCTCGTCCACCGCATTATCGACAATTTCCCAAACGAGATGATGCAAGCCTGAACTGCTGGTGCTTCCGATATACATGCCCGGCCGTTTGCGCACAGCCGTTAATCCTTCCAGAACCTGTATATCATCAGCCTCATAATTGCGATCAGCCGCTGTCGAATTCGGGGGAAAATCAAGTTGTTCTGCCATAGGGCCTGGCCCTCCTTAGTTATTGCGTTTCCATACTTCAAGTATTTTAATGCAAATTGTCCCGATTAGTAAAGACATCTTCACGAACGAAGCATACGTTAATCGCCCGAACCCTAAGCCCGGCAAGGGATAAGAAGATTGATAAATTCGAAGGCGGCCCATAGGATCGCCCGAAATAGATGCGTTTCAACCTGCTGTAAGCATCAGTTTTTCCGTAAATTCAAATTATAAGCCTGCCGATCCTTACGTTCCTCCTTCATTTGGCTGATTTTGGGTAACGCCTGCTGCGGCGTATGCACACACCACCCTGCTCGCCTCTCAATATATTAGGTTTAATAAGACAATGTGAGGAGCAAGCGATCAATGACGAGTGACGCGGGAACGCAATTATATTTGGAACTGCTCAAAAAAACAATCTTATTCGAAATTTGGCTGGAACATGAAGGCGGCAACGCAACCCCCACAAACCGTTGGGAAGGATTGGATTGGCCGAATATCGCCCATAGCATGATCGGCAGACTGCGGATGAATCAGCTTCATGAAGCCATGGATACGGTTCTGCGCGAAGGCATTCCCGGCGATTTCATCGAAACCGGCGTCTGGCGCGGCGGCGCGTGCATTTTTATGCGCGGTTTTCTGAAGGCGCATGGCATGAACAACCGGCGCGTCTTTGTCGCCGATTCATTCGAAGGACTGCCTGTGCCTGATCCCCAATATCCGATTGACGCAACCTCTACGTTTCATACGCAAGACTTCCTGCGCGTAAGCTTGCCGGAAGTAAAAAACAATTTCCGCAAATACGGTCTGCTCGACCGGCAGGTTACGTTCCTGAAAGGCTGGTTCAAAGATACATTGCCTGTCGCTCCGATCACCCAACTGGCGATCGCGAGGCTCGACGGCGATATGTATTCCTCTACGATGGACAGCTTAAACAATTTATATCCTAAACTCTCTATCGGCGGATTCCTCATCGTTGATGACTATTCGATCGGTTATTGCGCTGCGGCCGTCCATGATTTCCGCGCTATTCACAACATTACTGATCCCATCATCCCTATCGACATCACCGGCATCTACTGGCGTAAAACCAAGTAAATACCGAATAACAGGTTAAAAAAAACGGAGAAGCCTTCCTTCCGCGCATCGAACGCGGATGTGAAGGCTTCTTGCTTATGAGGCCTAGACAATCCTATACCGCCTCTTTATTGCTTGTATTCAATCCACAGCGATTCCGCCGCCTGTCGTGCAACCTCACGGGCTTGCTCGACGTCTTCCGCTGTGCTCAAGGCAACCGCCATCCGGCGGCCGACCTTCGTCTCCGGCTTGCCGAACACGCGAACCTGCGTATTAGGCAGCGCTAATGCTTTCTCCACTCCGCCGATATTGAACTCGGTATGCTCCCGGTCCGCTTTAAGCGTATGGGATGCGCCCGGTGACAGCAGCCTGATGGTCGGGATCGGAAAGCCGAGAATAGCCCGGACATGCAGCGCAAATTCCGACAAATCCTGCGTCGCCATCGTCACCATTCCGGTGTCATGCGGACGAGGCGACACTTCGCTGAACAGCACGCCGTCTTGCGTTATAAACAGCTCAACGCCATACAGGCCGTGGCCTCCCAGCTCATCGGTAATACGCTGTGCGATATGCTCCGCCTCTTTTATCTGCTCGATCGTCATGGCATGCGGCTGCCAAGATTCGATATAATCCCCGTCTTTCTGCACATGGCCAATTGGTGCGCAGAAGCTCGTTCCCGATACCGAGCGGATCGTAAGCAGCGTAATTTCCGATTCAAACGTAACGAAGCCTTCAACGATAATCCGTTGTTTTTTGGCGCGTCCGCCCTCCATCGCATACTCCCAGCAAGCCTCGATATCTTCCTCTGTCCGGCAGATGCTTTGTCCTTTGCCGGAGGAGCTCATAATCGGCTTAATGACGCAAGGCAAGCCCAATTCCTTGACGGCCGTCTTCAGCTCGTCCAGCGAATCGGCAAAGCGATAAGGTGCTGTCGGCAAGCCTAGCGTCTCCGCTGCAAGTCTGCGGATGCCTTCGCGGTCCATCGTCAGCCTCGCCGCGCGGGCCGTCGGTACGACGCGGAAGCCTTCCTGCTCCAATTCCAGCAGCGTTTCCGTTGCGATGGCTTCAATCTCCGGTACGATATAATCCGGACGCTCCTCTTCGATAATGCGTCTAATGGCTGCCCCGTCAAGCATATCGGCGACATGATACCGATGTGCGGCCTGCATAGCCGGCGCATTCGCATACCGGTCGACCGCGATCGTCTCGACGCCTAACCGCTGCGCCTCCAGAATGACTTCCTTACCTAGTTCTCCTGAGCCTAGCAGCAGCATTTTACGAGCTTGCGATGACAATGGTGATCCATACATAACGAAAAAGAACCTCCCGGAAGTTTTACTTCCATTGTGGAGGTTCTTTTTGCAAAAATCAATAGTTAAGCCGACAAGAATCGATATTGCGCTTCGATCAAACCGTTATAAACGCCGCCTCTAGCGATCAGTTGATCATGCGTGCCTTGCTCGACAATACGGCCATGATCCAGTACGACAATTTCATCAGCATTGCGGATTGTAGACAACCGGTGAGCAATCATGAAGGATGTGCGTCCAGCCAGCAGCGTCTTGAGCGCTTCCTGAATATGAAGCTCTGTTTCCGTATCAATGCTTGCCGTCGCTTCGTCCAGAATAAGAACGCGAGGATCAGAGAGCAGCGCCCGTGCGAAGGACAGCAGCTGTCTTTGTCCCATGGACAACACGTTGCCGCGTTCCTCAACTTCGGTGTCATAGCCGTCTGGCAGACTCATGATGAAGTCATGGGCGTGAACCGCTTTGGCTGCTTCAACAATTTCGCTATCCGTCGCATCCAGTCGTCCATAGCGGATGTTGTCACGAATTGTTCCGGCGAAAATGAACGTATCCTGCAGAACAATACCGACCTGCGAACGCAAGCTGTCGATGGTCACGTCGCGAATGTCTTTGCCATCGATAAGCACGCGCCCTTCCACCGGATCGTAGAACCGGCAGAGCAGATTGATAATGGTACTTTTGCCCGAGCCTGTATGTCCGACAAGCGCGATCGACTGGCCTGCCTTCACGTCGAGGCTAATCCCTTTGAGCGCTGGTCTTCCCTTCTCATACTCGAACAGAATGTTGTCGAACTTCACATCGCCGCGGATGCTGAGCAGCGGTTTCGCTGAACCTTGCTCGCCTACGGTAGGTTCCTCATCGATAAATTCGAAAATCCGCTCCGAGGAAGCCATGGCGATCAGCAATTGGTTGTACATTTGCCCCAGACGGTTGATCGGGTCCCAGAAGTTGCCGATGTAGTTGGCGAAACCAACGAGAACACCGATCGTAATTTCATTCGATTGAATGAGATGTGCACCGTACCAGAACAAGATCAGCGTACCAATGGCCGAGGTGACCTCAATAATCGGACCAAACATCTGGTTAAGCGCAGATGCTTTGTTCCATGATTTTAAGTTGTCTTCGTTCATATTTTCGAAAAAGCTCATGTTGTCTTTCTCTTGCACGTAAGCCTGCGTAATCTTCATGCCTTGAATACTCTCGTTGAGGTGAGCATTGATCCGGGACTGCTTCATCCGCACCGTCTGCCAAGCGAAACGGATTCGTTTGCGAAGCGCCGTCGATACGATGAACATGAGCGGCACCGTAATCATGATGGCCAGACCCAGCTTAAAGTTCCATACGAGCAGAATGACGACGATCCCGACGAGCTGAACACAGTCCATAAGCAGGTTGACGACGCCGTTCGTGAACAGATCCTGCAGCGCATTGACGTCATTCGTTACCCGGACAAGGACGGAACCGGCAGGCCGCTTGTCATAGAACCGGAATGAAAGCTTCTGAATATGCTGGAATAGATGATGGCGCAGGTCGTAAATAACCTTCTGGCCGATAATGTTTGTATATTTGATCCGGTACGTATTCGACGCCCATTGCACGATGAACAACACGAGCATGATTGCGGCGATCAGATAAAGCTTTGGAAAGCTCGTCGGCCCGTTTCCATTATCCGGCGCAATAGCCTGGTCAATCGCGAGAATGACGAGCGCTGGAATGCCGAGTCGGGTCAATGTACCAAGAATCATCATAATAATGACGGGAGTAAGCTCTTTCTTATAAGGGCTCATATAGATGAGCAGGCGGCGAACCTGAGCCCAGTTGAACGGCTTTTCGATCGCATCATCGTCCTTGTAAATAAACCTGGCGTTTTTATCGTTTACATTCGATTTCTTGGCACTCATTGTACGCTGCTCCTATTCCGCTCCGACTCCGAGAGCTGCTGATCAATATAAGGATGATCCGCATATTGGATATTGTAAGTATCGCGGTAAGGCCCTGCTTGCTTCAGCAGCTGCTCATGCGTGCCGCGCTGCACGATATGACCTTCATCGAGAACGATGATTTCATCGGCATGGCGCAAGGAGGATATCCGGTGTGCGATGATGAACGTTGTGCGCCCCTCCATCAATTCCTTAAAGCCGGCTTGAATTTCATGCTCCGTTTCCATATCGACCGCGCTTGTCGCGTCGTCGAGAATCAAGATGCGCGGGTTCTTAATCAAAGCTCGGGCGATCGCAATCCGCTGCTTCTGGCCGCCGGATAAGCCCATGCCGCGTTCGCCTACGATAGTGTCATAGCCAAGCGGAAGCTCCATAATGAAATCATGCGCTTTCGCCATTTTCGCCGCTTTAATAATTTGCTCCTCAGTCACATCACGAACACCGTAAGCGATGTTGGCGCGAATGGAAGCCGAGAATAGGAACGTTTCCTGGAATACAGGGGCAATCTGGCTGCGCAAGCTTTCCGTATCCATATTGCGAATGTCGATCCCGTCAAGCGTGATCGTGCCATTCTTAACGTTATAAGCACGCATCAGCAATTGAATAATCGTCGATTTGCCTGAGCCCGTAGCGCCAAGCAAGCCGATAACCGAGCCGGCAGGCGCATCGATCGATACATCCGTCAAAGCTGGCGATTTATCCGGATAATTGAACGTTACGCGGTCAAACCGGACATGACCTTTAACAGCTTCGCTTTCCAGCACGATGGGATGCTCGATGTTTTTCACATGGACATGCTCGTTCAGCAGACCCAGCACCCGTTCGCCGGAAGCTTTCGATTGCGTGTAGTTGTTGATATGGAAGCCAATCCCCCACATCGGACCGATAATGTACCAGATCAAGCTGAAGAAGGCTACAAGCTCACCGAGCTTCAGATCGCCTCTCATGACGTAAGATCCGCCTACAATAAGCAGAATAACGACGCTCAGGTTGGCGAACAGCTCCATGTAAGGGAAAAACTTCGCCCAAATCGTCGCGGCGCCAATCTGGTTCGTCTTATACGCTTCATTGCGTACCGCGAACTTCGTCACTTCATGCGGCTCTCTTGCAAAGGATTTAACCGTACGCACGCCGGTGATATTTTCCTGCACCGCGGTCGTCAGATTGCTCATCGCTTTCCGCATTTCGCGGAAGGCCGGATGAATGTTCTTCTCAAAGCGAATAGCCGAGAAGGCAAGCAGCGGAATCGTCACCAGCGTAATAAGCGTGAGCTGCCAATGGATGGACATCATCATTGCCCCGCCAAACAGCACCATCAGCACTACGTTCAAAATTTGCGCAAAGCCGAAGCCGATAAAGTTGCGGATGGCCTCCAGATCGGCTGTCAGCCGCGACATCAGATCGCCTGTTTTCGCTTTATCATAATATTGGAAAGAAAGCGTTTGTAATTTGTCGTAACAAGCGTTCCGAAGACGCAGCGCAACCCGGTTGCCCAGCCGGCCGCCAAAAAATCCGTGCAAAAATTGCATAAAGCCTTTGAAGGCAACGACAGCAACGACTGTTAAAGCCAGCGCCGGCACCTTTTCGAACTTACTTTCCTTGATGACATCGTCGATTAGAATGCGAAGCATATTCGGATAAACAAGACCGAGCGCAGTCGCACACATCAGACAGATGATGGAAGTTAGCAGAAACTTTCGTTCTACCCAATAAAATCGCTTTAGCTGTCTAAAGACGTCCAAGTAAATCCATCTCCCCGTTCTATTTTTATAAGTATGAGTTGAATATTATCAGCATCATCTGGGAGGAGCAAACTGTAGAAATTTCCGAATATTTGACTATATGAGCCCAATTTGGCGAATAAGAACAGTGAAGGGGGTAATGCTCCCAAATCGTCCAAAATCGTCCCTTAGGTGTGTGTATTGCTCCATTTTTGCACAGAATCACACTGTCCATAAAAAAATGAATCCAGCCGCTCTTGTGAGCGGCTGGATTCATTAAGCGAATTGCGATATAGATAATGAAAGATCGTTTACATTTGGATATCAATTAATTGTTGATGCAGCGTCTGAAGCTCTTCTACGTTTGCATTATCGGCCAGCGATTTTTGCATGCCGGCAGCAAAACTGGACAAATCGGATAACAGCGCGTCACCTGCGGCCGTCGCCGCTTGTGACCACCATTCACCATAAAGCTCCGTCCAGCTCTCGCTGTGAGTATTCATCCACGCTTGCAGAGCTGGCGTGACGAATGGCTCCAGCTCCTTGCGCAGCGTCGCTTTGCCTTCGCCTTCAAAAAACTGGCGAGGCGATTTGAAGCGGCCCCACAGCCATTTGGCATCAATAGCTGCCGAAGGCGTCCATTCGACGACCGCATCCGGCGTCGGCAGACTCGCCGTTTCGTAAGGAATGCCGGAATAGCCGTTAATGAGCTCTTCCAGCTTTTCCGAGCAGCCCGCGTACTGCTTCTGTAGCAGACTGTTCAAATTGCGTTCCATACGCAGAGTTGTTGCCTGCAGCTCCTGCGACAGCTCCATTTGCACAAGCCGCTGAAGCTCCAGCCATGAAGTCCAAATCATTTTGCGCAAATCGCGGCCGTCATCCTGCAGCGTCGAGGGGTTGAACGCATAGTTGTAAAACTCCCCGAAGCGCAGCTGGATACGCTGCACGACGT
This sequence comes from Paenibacillus radicis (ex Gao et al. 2016), assembly GCF_014641555.1. Classification (GTDB taxonomy): domain Bacteria; phylum Bacillota; class Bacilli; order Paenibacillales; family Paenibacillaceae; genus Pristimantibacillus; species Pristimantibacillus radicis. The sequence goes on along the minus strand of NZ_BMHY01000001.1, from coordinate 1,079,468 downwards.
AGTACAGCAGCTCATTCAGCTCCTGCGTCAGTTGAGCAGGCGCCGCTGCCGTCTTGAACGCCTCGACGGTTGTTCCGGCTGCTGTCTGTCTCTCCGCAAGCAGCGCACTTTCCCGTTGACGGGAAGCGGCATCCCCTGCCGCACTGTTCAGCCAGCCTTGCACGGTCGCGGCAGCTCTGGCAATTTCCTGCTCCGCTGCGTCGACAGCCAGTTTCCCGAGATCATTTTGCACAAAATGAAGGAATGATTGCTCAAATGCGGCAACACCGGAATGCTCCAGCTTGTCTTCGTCTCCAGCTAGCTTCGCATCCAAGGCGTCGAGGCTGGCTACCGGGAAGAGACGGGGGTTGCGAATGCCATGCTGCAGCAAATTTTGCCCCACATGCTTCAGCACGCCCTGCAGCTCCTCCTCGTCTGCAGCCAAGTCGGCGGCGTTGACGAGGAAAAACATTTTATCCAATTCAAATTGGTCCTTCACACGGCCGAGCTGCATTAAGAACTGCCGGTCCGCCTGTGAGAAGGCATGATTATAATAAGTAACGAACAATACCGCATCCGCGTTTTTAATATAATTGAAGGCTACGCCTGTATGGCGGGCATTGACCGAATCCGCTCCCGGCGTATCGACGAGTACGATCCCCTGCCGTGTCAGCGGGCAATCGTAATAAAGCTCGATCTCGCTTACGAAGCAGGAACGGGATTCTTCCGCAACGAACAGCTCATATTCCGCCTGCGATACAGTCAGCGACTGTCCCAGCTGCCCCTCATGCCGGTCCCAGCCGCTGCGCGCGGCGCGCAGGAAGCTGTAGTGCGGTCTGCCGCCCGCGTGAATAGCGTCAGGCGACAGTTTGTCGATCGCGCGCATAATCGCCGGAGCGTCCGGCAGCGCGCCTGCAGCCGCATCCTCGCCAAGCAAGTTGAGCGAGTAGCGCAAATCTTCGATGATGGCGTCACGCGACTTCATCACGACAGTCGCTGTGCCATGCTCGTGCTCCGCCGTAGGCGGCACGAGCCGGTTGATCGCCGCGGTCGTCGGATTCGGCGATACCGGCAGCGCCGGCTCGCCGATCAGCGCATTCGCGAGCGATGATTTGCCCGCGCTGAATGCGCCGAACAGCGCGATTGTGAACCGGCTTTGCTGCAGCCGGTTCGCTTTGTCGCGCATAGCGTTGCCCGCGGCTGCGAGCAGCGCATGCGGTTCCAGCAGCGCAGCCGCGCGCTGGAGCCGCTCGGCTGCGCCGCGCTGCTGCGCAAGCGCCGCTCCGCCGGCGAGCGCTGCGCCAGCGCTGGCACGTGCTGCGGCGCTTTGCGGCGCGCGTGCAGCCTGCTGCGCCTGTGGCGCTGGCGCAGCTGCCGCGTCCGCAGCTTGCTGCTGTGCCTGCGCGGCAGCAGCACTGCGGGCTGCGCTAGGCGCCGGCAGCGCCGGGCGAGGCGCCTGCGGCGGCAGCGCATCGGCGAGACGCGCTGCGTGCGAGGCGGCAAGCGCCTCCAGCGCCTCGAGCTGCGCCAAGGCGCCCGCTTGCGAGCCTAATGCGGCAAGCTGCTCCTGCGCTGCGGCAGCTGCCGTTCCGCTCGCTGTCGCGGCGTACTGGACAAGCTCGTCGACCAGCTCAAACGCGCGTTTGCGATATAAGCTTTTCACTTGGCTCTCCAGCTCACGGGAATATGTCATCGTATACTCATTGCCGAATACGGCACCGGTATTAACAAGGTCAATCAGCCATTGCGGCTGAGGCTGCCAGTCGAACGTTTGTTCAAGCAAAGGCTCCAGCCGATCAGTTGCAAAGCCAATCCCTTCAGCAGCCTTGCGAAGATAGTCCTTCACATGCCAATCGATGGCCGCGTTCACCTGACCGCTGAAATCAGTACGGAAAGCTTCCATACGCCGTTCCTGCTCGGCAGCGGTTTTCGCCCCTGCAAATAACAAGCCCGCTTTAAAGCCCGGCTTGCGGCTCTCCAGAAACGCATGAGCTTTATCGCGAATTGGCGCGGGCGTAATAATTGCGCTATCGATTAATACTTGCAATTGGCGCCGGAACTCAACTCGTACGGCATCCGGCTCAGCCTTAAGCCGCTCCATTTCAGCCCGAAGCCCGTTAATTTGTGATTGCACTTGTGCGGCCGCTTCTTCGCCGCCAGCTTCTGCGAGCAGACGCTCACGCTCAGGTTCCGCTCTAAGCTCTAGCGTCTTGGCATGCTGTGCCAGCAAATGCCGCAGCGAAGCATCAACGCTATAAGCAGCCAAAGGCTCACCCAGCTCCGCCAAACGGCTCAGGAGCGTCAAGAGCTCATCCCATTGCTGATGCGGATGGTCCGGCTGGCGCAACGACAAATAAACGATCCCTGCCGGCTCAAGATGCCAAGCTTGGAACGCTTCTGCTACGCTGCTTCGGTACTGCTCGAAAGAAAGCTCCCGTTCACGATGCTTGTCAATTTGATTCACAATAAAATATAAGGGCTTGCCCCAGTCCTTCAACTGTTTGGCGAAAGCGAAATTAATTTCCGATTGGACGTGGTTATAGTCCATCACATAGAAGACGACATCAGCCAAATGAAGTGCCGATTCCGTAGCCATCCGATGCGCATCATCCGTCGAGTCGATCCCCGGCGTATCAAGCAGCACTGTATGATTGCCCAAACGTTCCGTCGGATAGGTTATCGCTACGGAAGCGATGCCTTCTCCGTCCTTGCAGTAAGCGTCAAGCTCGTGCAGAGGTACTTCTACCTGCTTGCTCGTTCCGTTCTGTATTTGCACAATACTAGCCTGCGCCTTTTCCCCGCCACGAATCGAGACGACGTTGGCGCTCGTCGGGATTGGGCTTGAAGGCAGCAGCTGCGCACCGCACAGCCTGTTGATCAGCGTTGACTTGCCGGCGGAGAAATGGCCGCAAAAAGCAACAGTAAGCCGACCCTCGGTCAGCTTACTGTTTAGCTCCAACGCTTGGCTGGCATGAAGCGCATCTCCGGCTGCGGCCATCTGGTCTGCCGCAAAGGAGATAGCATCCGCCATGCTTTTGAGCGTCGTTTCTACCATGGCTTATACAGCTTCCTCTTCGGCAGGCAGGCAAATTTCAAATACGTTGCCATGCTGCAAAATCATAATGTTGCGTTCTTTCTCCTTCATAACAACCACTTCTGGTTTTTGGCGCATGCGCTCAATGTATTGGTCAGGCACGTCGCCGGAGCCGCTAACCGTAATTCCTTCTACAAGAATGTCTTCGTTCTCTTGGGGAGGAGCTTCCAGCACCTGCTCATAAATATCGGAGAACAGTTCAAAATTGTTCGTATAAACGGAAATGCATTTCATCGTCATCATCCTTCATTGGCTATTTTCGGTTTCATTGCCTTATTTTTAGTTTTCTTCTCGATGCCCGGCTTCATACGTTTCTGGCCTTCTTTACACAAATCCAGCAGCGGGCAAATCGGGCATTGCGGATTTTGCGCTTTACAGTGGTATCGGCCGAAGAAGATCAAGCGATGATGCGTAAGCGTCCATTCGTCCATCGGTACCAGCTTCATCAGCTTCTTTTCCACTTCAAGCACTGTATCATCCGGTTTAGCCAAAGCGAGCCGTTTTGATACCCGTTCCACATGGGTATCGACTGCAATGGCCGGTACACCGAACGCATTGGAGACGACTACATTGGCGGTCTTCCGTCCTACACCCGGAAGCTCGACCAATTGTTCGTGCTTGGACGGCACTTCGCCGCCGTACTTGTCGATCACAATGCGGCAAAGCTTCTGTATGTTGGATGCCTTGCTGCGGAATAGGCCAATTCTCCTAATATCCTGCTCCAGCTCTTCCAACGGCACAGCCAAGTAATCTTCCGGTTGTTTATACTTTTCGAACAGAGATACAGTCACCTTATTAACGGTTTCATCCGTACACTGCGCGGAGAGCAATACCGCAATCGTAAGCTCGAATGGATTGCTATGACGCAACTCGCAATGCGCATCGGGGAACATCTCTGCCAATGTATCCAGTATATGGCGCATCTTCTGCTTCGCATTCATCGTCCTTCGCTCCCCCATCCAAACACTATCGTTCAAAGTGTAGCGAAATTTGTCACGGTGCGCAACCATTATAAGCGGTAAATAAAGAAAAAAACTGCCCTAATGGGCAGTTTTTTCACATAACCTTACGATTTTACACTTTTTTAATTTCATAGGCCTTATTGCGGAACCCATAAACGATGATCGCATCCCCGCTTTTCAGCGTGCTGATTGCAATGTTATCGCCTTTATAGGTCACTTTCGTCTCCTCCGTTACCCGGAAGAAGTTGGCATTGTCAGCCGAGGAAGTCATTAAGGTCCAAAGCGTGCTATCTGATGCACTGTACGAAGTGAATGTACGCTGCTCGCCTACCGCAACGTTCACGATGACAGTATCGCCTGCATCGAGGTACACCTCAACAATGTCTCCTGCTTGCAGCAGCGACAAATTGGCAGCTGAGCTAGTCCCTTTATTTACTTTAAAGTTAGCGCCTACCGAAATAGACTTAGTCGTACCGTTCTTAAAGCCCACGACAAAGCCTGTTGTATTAACGGATTGAATCGTTCCATACGTGTATTCGATCGCTTTCACGTATTGAATCGCTTTTCCGATATACGCGACGTTAATATTCGTGCCAAGCGAAAGCTTGTCGACCGACAGTTTTGTACCCTTCTCATCCGTAATATCAATACCGGACAGATCGAGATCACGAGTTGCAGAACCAACTCCCGTTGATACCGTTACTCTCTTGTTCTGGCTGTTAATCGAGGTAACTGTATATTGGTACGTTTTATGCAATTGGATCGTCGATGCTCTCGTTTGATTGGAATCCAGAAGCGCCGTTACCGTATCGCCAACTTTCAAATCGGTAAGAGTACCGTAAGATTGACCGCCCAGCTCAACTGTCGGGCCGCTGACGTAAGGCACGCTAATTATCGATTTGCCGTCATTTATACTGAGCGTACTGCTGGACGTATTAATAGAAGTAATGACGCCCGTTTGCTTATAAATAAATTGAACCGAAATCGCGGCTTGTCCCGACGCGTTGATGTTGAGCTTCCGCCCTTTAGTCAAATACTCAGCTGCATCCGCAACCGAGATCGCTTTGCCGTTATAATCGATTTTCGTTTTATCGTTTAAGTAAATAATGGAAGCATTTTTGCCGGAAGCATCAATGATTACCATCATCTTCTTATCCGGCGAGTAGCTTTCTACCGTAGCGCCGTTCAGTGTTTCCACATTACGGTTCACGACCTTCACGGCCGTAACCCGGTCATTGTCATTCAGTGTTATCTCGATTTCATCGGCTTCCTTCACCAGATCATCGATCGTTGCCGAGTTAATGCCAGGGATCGTCACATCAACCTTGCTGGCCAAAAACTTGGTGACGAGCTCTTTGTTCGCATCCATATACGTAATAATTGTATTGTCCGCGTTGAAGAACTGGCCTTTAACCGTTCCGGCACCCGTCTGCTGATCGGCAACCAGCTTGACTGCCAGCCGTTGATCGCGGAATTTATCGAGCGTAATCGTCAAGCTGCTGTCGCGTTTCAGATCAGCAAGCTTGATCGTATTGCCCGACACGTCGAGAATCGTCAGATCGTCGCCGAAATTGATTTTAACCGGCTCGTCATTAATCCATACGTAAATATATTTGCCCGCTGCGTTCACGCGGTCCAGCTTGGCTGTAATCGTCTCGATCTGCTGTTCATCGCTAAGCGACTCTAAATAGACCGCTTTGCCCAATTTCGTAATAACAGAAATTTTCGTATAAAGCTTAATAGCGGAAGCATTTATCGCCGTATCGCTATCTGCACGATAGAACAACGTGTCCGAACCAACTGTATAGGTCTGCTCGGTACCGCCGTTATACACCGTAACAGAGCTGCTGCTCAGCTTCGTAACGATACCGTTAATTTGACCTTCGTATTGCACCGGAAAAAGAGCCTCCGCACGGCTGAACAACGCTGCCAGACTCATCCGGTTGACTGGCGCCTTCGGATCGAATTTATCAGCGGTTACACCCTTTACCAATCCTAATGATACGCTCGCATTGACATATCCGCGATAATTCGATGCGATTTGACCGTCATCGTTGAAGGCCGATTTCGTATTGGCGAGCTGAAGCGCTTTGTTGTTCTCGCCGATTGCACGTACAAGCAGCTTCGTTATCCATTCTCTGGATGCAGCAATATCGCCCCATCCTTTGCCGCCGTTGCCTGCAGCGATGGCAAACTCTTCTTTCTCGTCCAAAATGCCTTTATCCAAGGCAAGCTTCACGTAAGGCTTGAAATACGCGCTCACTTTGAACGAGTCCGGGAACGTTACCGTCCCTCCGACCTGAACCTCGTTTTGAAGTCCAGCGAACCGAAGCGCCATTACAATAGCTTCCTCTTGCGTTACGCTTTTGGCCGGACGGAATTCCGAGGTTCCATTAACCGTCACATAACCGTTTACGATGCCTTGCAGCGCAAGCTTGGCAATATGCTTCTCAGCCCAATGGCCGGCGCTCACATCAGTAAAAGGCGTATTTCCGATTGCTGCGGCATAAGCCGATTGAGCGGGAAGAATGGCCGGTACACCGCCGGCAAGTAAAGTGAAGGCTAGCGCGCTAGCTACTAATTTTGTACGGGAAGATTGCGATGGCATGAATGAATTTCCTCCTTATAATATTCCTGTTTCTATCGGCAACTCGTCTATGATTTATTCTTGTGCGGAACGCAGAGTCGGATGCTCCAGCTCGATGTGGCCCATAAGCGTCTCGACAGGCTGACCGTCTACCAGCAAATCATAAGATTGGACAAAATCAAATTGAAACAGCGTTTGCTCCAAATTGTCCAGCACCATAGCTTCACCTGGCGCTCCTAATCTCGCTTCATCCGGCAGATGAATGTCGACGGTTACCAACCCGTTGTCCAGCTTGACCGATAATAACTCAATAGGTTTCCACAGCGATTGGGCTTCACCTTCGCCTTCCGCTTGCAGTGCCTTAACGGCCTGCTCCACTAAATCGGCATCATCGCTGTAAGCAATATCCGCTTGCTGCTTAATAGCAGCGTTTAATTCTTTATCGGCAAAAAAGACATCAATCTTTGCCTCTTTTTTAGCCGGTTCCGTCGGTTCAGGCGTAGCCGAAGGGGTTGCTGACGGCTCCTCCGTCGCAGCCGAACCGCCTTTCGTTGCAGAATTGCTGCCGCAAGCAGCTGTAATGGCTATCAACAGCAGCAGTGGTAGTACCCACTTGATCGGTTTACGCATGATGTTACTCACTCGCTTTCTTTAAGAAAGTTTCAAGTACTCTTTAATGCCGGTTACGAGCGCCTGGGCCATTTTATTCTGGGCAGCGTCGTTGAACAGAGCGGTAGCATCCGACACATTCGATAAGAAGCCTGCTTCCACTAATACAGCGGGCATCTTCGTTTCTCGAATAACGTGGAAGCTTTCCTTCTTCACGCCTCTGTCTTTAAAGCCTGTCGATTTCGCAAAATATTTGTGAATAACGTTAGCTAATGCTTTGCTGTCATCTCGGTAATAGTAAGTTTCCGTACCCGTTACAGTTGGTCCGGCTTTGTTTGCGTGAATAGATAAGAATAAGTCCGCTTTATTGCTATTTGCAAAAAGGGCGCGGTTGGCAAGAGTGACGTATTTGTCGTCTGGCCGACTCAGCAGCGTCTTAATCGATTTTTCCTTATCGAGCAGCGCCTTTACCTTCAGCGAAAGCGATAGATTAAATTCCTTTTCCCATTTGCCTGGCAAAATGCTTTGAGCGCCCGGATCGGTGCCGCCATGCCCTGCATCGATGACCACAGTGTAAACCTTGTTCGTTGGAGGATTCGGATCCACTGGCGTTGTTGGGTCGGTAGGAGTTGTCGGATCAGTTGGTGTTGTTGCCGTACCATCCGTCATGCTAATGCGCAGTTCATTGGTACCCGGCGTCAACTCAACGCCTGCATCAGCTGACAAATCGAGCACGATGCGTGCAGTTGCAGGATTACTAGTGAACAGGGAATATCTGATCTGCTGCAGCGTTGCATGTTCCGTAACCGGAATTTTTCCTTCAGCACCGCTGAATTGCGCGGCTAGATCACTTGAATACCCTACGTTAGGGAAATCAATAACGATCCGCTTCGGGTTGTCCAGCTTGAACGGCGTCTTTGCCGCTACTGTTCCTTCATAATTGATTACGATACCGTTCATCCCATCATACAGGATGGAAGTCAGCTTACCTGTGGTACCAGCTGGCGGATCTGTTGGCGGCGTAGAAGGCTCCGTAGGATCTACCGGCTTGTCGTCCTTGTACATGTACACGGACTTGGAGTCGTTGTTCCATACGACCTTAATGCCAAGATTATCCCCAATGAAGCGGAGAGGGATAAGGGTATTTCCTTTCAGCACGACTGCAGGCGTGTCCATTTGCACTTTTTCATTGTTTACCAATGCGATGCTGTCGTTGATCTTCAAGATGATTTCGTCAGTTTCACTATGTATGATGACTGTCTGCGACTCTTCCATCCAGGTTACCTTGTAACCAATGCTTTCGGATACAAGTCTGATCGGAACAATCGTATACCCTTTTTGAACGATCTGTGGATCTACTGTAGGCTTCAACAGCTGATCGTTCAAATACAGCTTCGGAACAACAACCGCGCTAGCAGCTTGTCCGACACCGGCAAATAAAGTGAACAATACCGACATAAACAACAAAATGGGTACAAACTTCTTCATTTTCCACCTCGATGACTGAAATTGCCCGCATCGAATGTGCTCATTCGACTTAACCAGACAATTTTTAGACGCATGGCGACAGAAAAAGTTGCGTGCTTGGCCAATGTTTTAGGTTTTTCTTTCCTATGCCGGAAATCGTTGCTCACACTGGTTCCTTACCCATTAATTAGGGATTGTAAACAAAAACGGCCCCCTGTTTGGGAGGACCGTCTTCTCATAGCTGTGTATTAACCAAGTTTAGCGGCACGTTTTTGCTCATATGCCGTAATTTTATCTTCATGCTTCAGCGTCAGGCCGATATCGTCCAAGCCTTGCAGCAGGAACTGGCGGCGATGCTCGTCGAGCTCAAATGGAAGCTCCAGACCGTAGTCGTCAGTAAGACGTTTGTTTTCCAGATCGACAGTCAGCTTGTAGCCGTCGTTTTTCGCTGTGCGTTGAAACAGGTCTTCGACTTGCTCTTCGCTCAGTTTGATTGGCAGAATGCCGTTTTTAAAGCAGTTGTTATAGAAAATATCCGCGTACGAAGGCGCGATTACGACTTTGTAGCCGTAGTCCAAAATCGCCCAAGGCGCGTGCTCACGGGAAGATCCGCAACCGAAGTTGGCACGGGAGATCAAGACGGAAGCGCCTTGATAACGCGGTTTGTTTGGTTCGAATTCAGCGTTTACTTCACCGTTTTCATGAAAACGCCATTCGAAGAACAGAAATTGGCCGAAGCCGCTGCGCTCGATGCGTTTTAGAAATTGTTTAGGAATGATAGCGTCCGTGTCGACATTTACGCGGTCGACCGGGGCAACGATGCCCGTTAGTTGTTTGAATGGTTCCATATCGGTAATACCCCTCTCTCACACGTTCAATTAGTTCAACACTTCGGATTTAACGTTCCAGTCGCGTACATCGGTAAAGCGTCCGTTAACCGCTGCCGCTACTGCCATTGCTGGCGATACAAGGTGAGTACGTCCGCCGCGGCCTTGACGGCCTTCGAAGTTACGGTTGGAAGTCGATGCGCAGCGTTGGCCCGGTTGAAGCACGTCCGGGTTCATCGCGAGACACATGGAGCAGCCCGCTTCACGCCATTCGAATCCAGCTTCGATAAACACTTTGTCGAGGCCTTCTTTTTCCGCTTGGATTTTAACACGGCCAGAGCCTGGAACGACGATAGCCGTTACACGGTCGCTGACTTTGTAACCACGAGCGATTTCAGCTGCGGCGCGAAGGTCTTCGATCCGGCCGTTTGTGCAAGAACCGATAAATACATAATCGATCTCGATTTCAGTAATCGGCGTGCCTGGCTTCAGATCCATATATTCAAGCGCTTTTTCTGCTGCTTTGCGCTCGTTTTCCGTAGGCAGATCTTGAGGGAAAGGCACTTTGGACGTGATGTCCGTACCCATACCCGGGCTTGTGCCCCAAGTTACTTGCGGGATCAGCGAGTCTACGTCGAAGTCTACGATCGTATCGTAGGTTGCGCCCTCGTCAGTCGTCAGCTGCTTCCACTCTGCAACCGCCTCTTCATAATTAGCCGGCGAATATTCGCGGCCTTTCAGGTAATTGAAAGTCGTTTCATCCGGTGCGATCAGACCAGCGCGCGCGCCGCCTTCGATCGACATGTTGCAGACCGTCATACGCTCTTCCATAGTCAAAGTACGGATTGCTTCGCCTGTATACTCGATAACGTAGCCAGTTGCAAAGTCCGTGCCGTATTGTGCGATAACGCCCAAGATCAAGTCTTTTGCTGTTACGCCTGGTTTACGGCTGCCTTTGAAGCGAACTTCCATCGTTTTTGGCTTCGATTGCTGCAAGCATTGCGTAGCCATAACGTGTTCAACTTCGGATGTACCGATACCGAAAGCAAGTGCGCCAAACGCGCCGTGAGTCGAAGTGTGGCTGTCGCCGCAAACGATCGTTTTGCCAGGGTGTGTCAGGCCGATTTCAGGGCCCATAACGTGAACGACACCTTGGTCGATATTGTCAAGATCAAACAGCTTTACGCCAAAATCTTTACAGTTTTGCGTAAGCGTGTCGATTTGCTGCTTGGAGATCGGATCTTTAATATTGTAACGATCTTTCGTCGGTACATTGTGATCCATCGTAGCGAAAGTCAGATCCGGGCGGCGCACTTTACGCCCCGACAGCCGAAGTCCTTCGAAAGCTTGCGGCGAAGTTACTTCGTGCACCAGCTGAAGATCGATATAAATGATGCTTGGCTGGCCTTCCTCTTGATGAATGACGTGATTGTCCCAAATTTTCTCAAACAGTGTTCTTTTCGTCATTATGTTCACCCCGTCTTATCAATGTTTCTCTTTAGCTTTTATTAAGATGGAACTAGCATAGCATTTCTTTCTTGATTGATCTAAGATATAATATCTATAACGTTTATAGGTATCAACTATAGAAGTTGCGTAAGCGCGCATGAATGAGAATACCCCATCTATCAGTGAGAATAGAGAGAAAACCTATTTTTGAAAGGGAGAATATTTCCGCTATGGAACTTAGACAACTTCAGTATGTCAAACAGATTGCACTCGAAAAAAACTTCTCCCGTGCCGCCGAAAAACTGCACATCGCGCAACCTTCCCTCAGCCAGCAGCTTTCCAAACTTGAACAGGAGCTCGGCGTGCTATTATTCCGGCGTACGACCAATTCCGTCGAGCTTACGCAGGCCGGCGAAGTTTTCATCAACAAATCGCAGACTATTCTCGACGCTGTCGAGCAATTGAAGCAAGAAATGGACGATATGGCGCAAATGCGGCGCGGCCGGCTTGTCGTCGGGACGATGCCAATTACGGGTGCCCATATTTTGCCGCTCGTACTCCCTGTGTTCGGCGAGCTGTATCCGCAAATTGAAGTGGTATTGATGGAAGAAACCTCTGCCCGCCTTGAGCAGCTTACCGCAAGCGGCGGCACCGACATCAGCCTGCTCTCCCTGCCTTTGGAGGACTCCTCCCTTGCCTGGGAAGTATTAATGGAAGAAGAAATCTGCTTAGCCGTGCCTCCTCAGCATCGCCTTGCCGGAACTAACGTTCCTTTGAGGATCGGAGAGTTGAAGGACGAATCATTCATTGGCCTCAAAAAGGGGCAAGGCTTCCGGCAAATTACAGTCGAGCTCTGCCAGCGCTCCGGCTTCACGCCCAACATCGTCTTCGAAAGCAGCAACATGGAGACCATTCAATCGCTCGTGGCCGGCGGCATGGGCATCGCCTTCGTCCCTCGCATGCTGACTCGCTACCGGGGAAGTGAATTCGCGCCCAGCTACTTGCCGCTGGCTGACAACCCTTCGCGCACGCTTGTCATCGCCTACCGGAAGGGCCGCTACCTTTCGAAAGCGGCAGACGCCTTCATCCGAACGATGAACAACACGATGAGCCAGTATTAAGCTGGTGTAATTATAACGAACCAGCTTCGCTAAAAAGCGGAGCTTTTTTCGTTCTACATGCCTGCCTTCGGCCTGAAAACGTCTATAGCGCATGTTTTTTCTCTATAGTGTAAACGCATTTCCTTATTGAGAAAAAATGTACATTATTGACCCTAATTGGCTCAAAATCGCCAAAAGATCGGCATCTGGTGTGAAGTTACTTCCGTTAAATAGCGAATCTGGTTCGTTAATCGATAGCTGCGAGGAAACTACCTTCTGTCAATTTACTCTATTTTGATTCGTACAGCGCTCGCAGCCAATTTTGCATCACCATAGGCCGACTGCACACGAATGAACCAACCAACGTCTCTTTTGCACATACTCCACGCTTCTAACCAATTTATCTGCTATATCTCCTCCTCCCTCCTTTCCCATAACGCAAAATGCAAACGAGGTTCTCCCTATACAGGAGAACCTCGCTCGGCACTAACTTCAAACTCGCCAACCGCTTAATAAAGCTTTGGACGGCGATCCTCAAACACCGGAATTTTCGCTCTTACCGAATCGACTAGCGACAAATCGATATCGGCGTAGAGTATCGCCTCTTCCTCGCCGCCTTCGACGATCGTTTCACCCCATGGATCAAGCACCATGGAATGGCCGAAAAACGATGTATCCCCGCTAGTTCCTGTACGGTTGCAAGCAATAACGTACATCTGGTTCTCGATCGCTCTAGCCGTAAGCAGCGTACGCCAATGATGGAGGCGCGGATGCGGCCATTCCGCCGGAACGAACAGCAGCTTCGCGCCTTCAAGCGCAAGCTTCCGGGACAATTCCGGAAACCGGATATCGTAGCAAATCATCATTCCGGCTTGATGGCCTTCGATTTGCAGCTGGCCCAGCTTGTCGCCTGCGGCCAAATACTTTTCTTCATCCATAAGGCGGAACAGATGGATTTTGGAATAGTCGCCGATTTCCCGGCCTTCCCGGTCAAAAGCATAGATCGTGTTGTATACGCCATCGGCTTTTTGCTCCGCAATCGAGCCTGCGATAATATGAACGGCATGTTTTTTGCTGAATGCCGAAATGTAAGCCTTAGTCCGCTCTCCCTCAGGATCTGCTAGCTCGTTGATTTCCGTCAACGCATAGCCGGTATTCCACATTTCCGGAAAAACGATCACATCCGGCTTGCCGGGCTCGGCAACCGCCTCCTCCAGCATGCTTGTAAGCTTGGCGAAATTGGCCTCCGGCTGCCCAACCTCGATATGCATTTGCAGAAGCGCGATCCGCAATGATGATGTCATCGGTAAAACTTCCCTTCACAAATCATTATTATTTTCCCTAATGATACCCTCTCATGGTTCTCTGTCAAGTTGGGGAATCTAATTTTTGATGCCCGACCCGATTCCCTAATTATAAAGGAGAGATGTTAATGCCGCTCCAACGTTTAGCAGCGATGCTGCTCGCAGTAGGCATGATGTTTGGTTTTGCCATGTCCGCATCGGCCGAGGCTCCGAATAATGAGCCGTTCAAGCCCGTTCAAGTATTTGATGTCAAAGCAGGAAAAGTTGTAAAAAGCGTTCCCAATGACAAGCAATTCCAAAGCTTTGCCCATAGCTGGATCGGTTCGGTAACGGGTCTCGCCCCTCAGCTCAAAAATGATGACAGCTGCAGCTATGTCTACCGGATTCCATTAGAGAAGCCGGCAACGATTAAAGTGAACGGCATCAAGGTTGCCGCAGAAGACGTGTTTCTATTTTACTGCGATGAAAAGCCGCCGCTTTTACTCGTATTCGACGAGCAGCGCAGACCGTACTTGCTGCTGTTCAGTGCCGACATCAAACCGTTCATTCAGAAAATCGGGCTGCCATAACCCAGGCCGATCATACGGCCGGATTGCGGATGCCGCTGACACTACTCCCCATCATGCCGACTAATATACTCGACATATAAGGTTTTCACATGCTACATTAATTTTAATGTCGATCTTATGAGAGAAGCAATTATTTGTGGAGTGTGAGGGAATGGAAACGCAAATCGGTCAACATGCAATTAAACCCGCGGAGCGGATGACGGGATTGCCGACGCAATTTTTCGCCAAATTAGTGGCCAAAGCAAATGCCCAAATGGCCAAAGGCCGCGATGTCATTAACTTGGGCCAAGGCAATCCGGATCAGCCGACTCCTCCGCATATTGTAGCAAAGCTGCAGAAAGCGGCAACCAATCCGTTATATCATCGATACCCGCCGTTCAGCGGTTTTCCTTTTCTGAAAGAAGCCGTAGCGAAGCGTTATAAAGAAGATTACAACGTCGACGTAGATCCAGCGACTGAAGTTGCTATCCTATTCGGCGGCAAAACAGGACTCGTCGAAATTAGCCAATGCTTGCTCAATCCCGGTGATGTCTGCCTCGTGCCCGATCCCGGCTATCCGGATTACTGGTCTGGCGTCGCTTTGGCAGGCGCCGAAATGCGTTTCATGCCATTGACTGCTGACCGGAATTACCTTCCGGATTACAGCGCAATCGACGAAGAAACGTTGAAACGGGCTAAGCTGATGTTCATGAACTACCCGAACAATCCGACCGGAGCGGTCGCAACCTCTGCTTTTTATGAAGAAACGGTTGCTTTCGCCCGCCAGTCCGGCGTCGTTGTCGCAAGTGACTTCGCATATGGCGCGATTGGCTTTGACAGCAAACGGCCAATCAGCTTCCTGCAGACGCCGGGTGCCAAAGAGGTTGGCGTTGAATTTTATACGCTGTCCAAGTCTTACAATATGGCCGGATGGCGAGTCGGCTTTGCCATCGGCAATCCTCAAATCGTCTCCCTGATCAATTTGATTCAGGATCATTACTATTGCAGTCTGTTCGGCGGTATTCAAGAAGCGGCAGCCGAAGCGCTCACCGGTCCGCAGCAATGTGTAGCCGATCTCAATGCGACGTACGAAAGCCGCCGTGAAGCGCTGTTTGGCGCACTTGAACGCATCGGCTGGAAAGCGGAGCGCCCTGGCGGCTCCTTCTTCTGCTGGCTGCCTGTTCCAGAAGGCCACACTTCGGAATCATTCGCCGATCTTGTCCTGCAAGAAGCGGATGTCGTCGTTGCACCTGGCGTTGGCTTTGGCACAAATGGCGAAGGTTATGTCCGTTTGGGCCTGCTGACCAGTGAAGCGCGGCTCATCGAGGCCGTCGAGCGGATCGGCAAGCTAGGCCTGTTCTAAACGCCTTGTTTTCAGGAGCAATTTGCTGCAAAATATCGCGTAAATGCTTCATTTGCCTTGCTTTACAGCAATGCCGGATCATGATATGCTATTCCTTAATTAAACATGTAACGTGATGACGGGAATAGTAAGCTTGAACAGGTCGTGTACAGAGAGTAAATTCCTTAGGCTGCAAGAATTTACCTCGATCGCTCGCCGAACCAGCCCCTGAACGGTCGGCGATGAGCCGGACAGCGCCTCCTGTTACGAGGCATTAAGCAGGACTGCACATCTATGCCTATCGCAAGCCGATAGATGCATAACCGGCAGTCAACAAAGGTGGTACCGCGGAAGCACAGGCTTTCGTCCTTTATGGACGAGAGCCTTTTTATTTTGTCATGAAATGGGATGAGACACATGATGCCGGAACGAATTGTTGTAAAAATCGGAAGCAGCTCGCTTACCTCAGACGAAGGCGGCTTGAACCGCGAACGTATTGCTTACTTCGCTTCAGAGCTTGCTGCCCTGCATGCGCAAGGCACAAGCGTCATACTAGTAACATCCGGCGCCGTAGCCGCAGGCTTCCGCCAAATCGGATACCCTGCCAAACCGAAGGTTATTCATGAGAAACAAGCCGCGGCAGCTGTAGGCCAAGCGCTCCTGATGCAAGCTTATCAGGAGGCAATGAGCAAGTATGGCATCATTGCCGCTCAAATTTTGCTGACTCGTGCTGACTTCTCCAATCGCAAGCGGATATCCAACGCGCTAATGACGATTGAGGAGCTGCTCAGGCTGCGGACGATACCGATCATTAACGAGAACGACACCGTATCAACCGATGAACTTAAGTTCGGCGATAACGACTACTTGTCCTCTCTCGTCGCTGCGATGACCAAAGCCGGCCAACTCGTCATGATAACCGATATGGACGGTCTGTACACGGAGGATCCGCGTAAAAATCCGGAAGCTGTCAAAATCGAGCGGGTCGATCAAATCTCTGAAGAAATTATGAAGCTGGCCGGAGATTCCGGCTCTTCCGTCGGAACCGGCGGCATGCGCTCCAAAATCGAAGCGGCGAGAATCGCGATGCGTGGCGGCGTACACGCCTTTATCGGCAAAGTGCAGCACCCCGGCGATTTGGCGCTTGCGGTCGCAGGAAACGGCAGAGGCACCTACTTCGATACGCTGCTTGACAGCTTGCCGATGAAGAAGCAATGGCTTGGCTTCCACTCCATGCCCAAGGGGAAGATCATCGTCGACTACGGCGCGGAGCATGCGCTGCTAAGCGGCGGCAAAAGTCTCCTCCCTGCCGGCATCCGTAACATAGAAGGAGAGTTCCACCCCGGAGATGTTGTAGAGGTCGTTAGCGAAAACGGCGAAACGATCGGCCGCGGCGTTGTCAGTTATGCCGCATGGCAAGTGCAAGCGGCAGCGGGACTCAGCACCGAAGAAGTGCGGCGCCGGCTTGACGTTGCCCGCATCGAGGTCATCCACCGGGATGAATGGATTTCTTTGCGATAAGCATCAATTAATATCAAAGAATACTTATGAATTCAACATAAAGAGCGGAGGTTTTCGATATGATAAGCGAAGTTAGACAAAAAGCGACGTTGGCCCAAAATGCGACGGGACTCATGAACAAAGCGACAACGGAACAAAAAAATGCCGCGCTGAATGCAATGGCCGATGCTTTGGTAGCCAATCAGGCTTCCATTATTGAAGCAAATGGTTTGGACCTTCAAAGAGGCAAAGAACAAGGCACAAGCTCTTCCCTGCTCGACCGCCTTGCCTTGAATGAACAGCGGGTAGCCGCTATTGCAGACGGATTGCGGGAAGTGGTGGAGCTTCCAGACCCAGTCGGGGAGCTGCTGGAGCAATTTGACCGTCCAAACGGACTTCGCGTCGAGAAAAAACGAGTGCCGCTTGGCGTTATCGGCATGATCTATGAAGCTCGTCCTAACGTTACGGTAGACGCGGTTGGCCTATGTCTCAAGACCGGCAACACCGTTGTGCTGCGCGGCGGCTCGGCAGCACTGGAGTCCAATCGCGAAATTGTGAAGGTGCTGCGAGAAGCATTGACTAACACAGCCCTCCCTTCTGACGCGATTCAGTTAATTGAGGATTCCGACCGCGCTTCGGTCAATGAGATGCTGAAGCTCAACGGCTTGCTTGACGTCGTTATTCCACGCGGAGGCGCTTCGCTGATCCGCAACGTTGTCGACAATGCGACTGTCCCTGTCATCGAGACGGGTGCGGGCATCTGCCATACCTATGCCGATAGCAGCGCTGATTACGAGATGACGGCCAATATCGCTTTCAATGCAAAGGTACAACGCCCTTCTGTCTGCAACTCCATGGAGACGCTTATTCTTCATGAAGCATTTGCCGAGCGTTACCTCGTCCAGCTTGCTGATAAATTTACGGCAGCAGGAGTAGAGCTTCGGGGCGACGCTAGATCGCTGAAGCTGCTGCCGCAAGCCGTACTCGCTACCGAGCAGGATTATGCGACCGAATACAGCGACTATATCTTGAATATCCGGATCGTCTCGAATCTGGACGAAGCGCTTGATCATATCCGCAAGTACGGTACGAAGCACTCTGAATGTATTGTTACTGAAGATGTGAAAAACGCCGAACGCTTCCTTGAGGAAGTCGATGCGGCAGCCGTATACCACAACGCCTCCACCCGCTTCACGGATGGCTTTGAATTCGGCTTCGGCGCAGAGATCGGCATCAGCACACAGAAGCTTCATGCACGGGGTCCAATGGGACTGCCTGCTCTTACTTCAACCAAATACCGCATTTACGGACACGGACAAATTCGCGGTTAACTTTATACGAACATACAGACATGAATAAAACAGATGGAGGTTGCCACTATGGTTGAATCAGCAACAAACGGCGCAGCGGCTGCAATACAGTCGCTGCAGCTTAGCTTTTACGGAGCCGGCTCGATGGCTGAAGCCATCATGCGCGGCATTTTGAATCAAAACTTGACTGCCCCTTCCCAAATCTCGATGCTGAACCGTTCCAATACAGAACGTCTGCGCGAGCTTTCGCAGCGCTACGGTATCGCTACAACGCTGGAAGGCTCCACGAATGAAAACTATTTGCAGCAAGCGGACATCATCTTTCTGGCGATGAAGCCTAAAGACGCTGTAGCTGCCATCGAAGCCATCCGCCCTCATGTCAATGAGAAGCAGCTTATCGTATCCGTCATTGCCGGCATCTCCATCGCATCGATTGAAAAGCTGCTCGGCAGACAAATTCCGATCGTTCGCACGATGCCGAATACGTCCAGCACCATTGGGCTCGGTGCGACTGGAATCAGCTTCTCCAGCACCGTGTCGGAAGAACAGCGTCAGCTGGCGGAAACCATCTTCCAATCAGTGGGCATTACTGCTGTCGTAGAAGAACCGCTTCAAGATTCCATTACTGGCGTGTCCGGCAGCGGTCCGGCTTATGTCTATTACTTTATGGAAGCTATGCTCGCTGCCGCAGAGAAGCTTGGACTCGCACCGGAAGCAGCTAAAGATTTAGTCGTACAAACGGTGCTTGGCGCAGCCGAAATGGTCCGGACAACGGGAGAGGAACCCGCGGAGCTGAGACGTAAAGTCACATCGCCCAACGGTACCACCCAAGCAGCCATTGAAACGATGGCGGCCGGCCAATTAGCCGAGACAATCATTAAAGGCATGCTCCGCTCCTCAGAACGCGCTGCAGAATTGGGTGCTGAAATCGAAAGGAGCATCATGAAATGAGTCAAGTCTGTATTGCTACCTACCGCAGCTACGATGACAAAGCGGATTTTCATAAAAAAGCGCAATCCATTGCCGTTGGCTTAACAGTCGGCAGCTGGACAGATTTGCCGGAAGCCCGCAAAGCGGATATGGAAAAACACTTGGGTAAAGTGTTGTCAGTTGATGTTCATGAACTGGCTGGCGGTGATCGTTATGCGGATATTCGGATCGCTTACCCCGACATTAACTTTAGCCGGGATATCCCCGCGCTGCTCGTCACGATATTCGGCAAGCTGTCTATGGACGGTAAGATCAAGCTCATCGACCTGGACGTCTCGGAGCAATTCCAATCGGCATTCCCGGGCCCGACATTTGGCTTGCAGGGGGTCCGCGATGCATTAGGCATTCATGACCGCCCGCTCCTGATGAGCATTTTCAAATCGGTAGTCGGCCATGATCTGGCTAACTTGGAGGATCAATTTTTCAAACAGGCGCTCGGTGGCGTGGATTTGATTAAAGACGATGAAATTTTGTTCGAAAACCCGCTGACTCCCCTGGAGAAACGCGTTGAAGTCTGTATGGCGGCTGCAAGACGTGCGCAGCAGGAAACGGGACAGAAGCTGCTTTATGCCGTCAACCTGACAGGGCCAACCTCACAGCTCGCTGACAATGCCCGCAAAGCGATCAACGCCGGTGCCAACGCCTTGTTGTTCAACGTGCTGGCCTACGGCTACGATGTGCTGCATGAGCTGAGCAAAGACAGCTCCATCAACGTTCCGATCGCTGCACATCCGGCTATGGCGGGCGCTTTCTACCCGTCGCCGCATTACGGCATTGGCGCATCGGTGCTGCTTGGTAAGCTGATGCGGCTGGCTGGCGCCGATCTCGTTCTGTTCCCTTCTCCTTACGGCTCGGTCGTGATGCCGAAGGAAGAGAACCTGGCAGTCAAAGACGCTTTGCTGGCGCCATCGGACAAGCTGCGTACCAGCTTCCCTGTTCCGTCGGCTGGCATTCATCCGGGACTCGTCCCGCTTATTCTACGTGACTTCGGCACCGACGTCGTTGTGAACGCCGGCGGCGGCATTCATGGCCATCCGATGGGCACAGCAGCGGGCGGACAAGCGTTCCGCATCGCTATCGACGCTTCACTTAACGGCACACCGCTGCGCGAGGCGGCAGCAAAGCCTGGCAATGAGCCGCTGCAGGCGGCAATTGACGCATGGGGAGTAAAAGAATAATGACATCATCATCCAATACAACTAAGAAACGCATCATCTTTTGCGACTTTGACGGTACGATTACGGTGAACGACAATATCGTAGCCATCATCCGCCACTTTAACCCGCCGGGTTGGGAAGCGATTGCGAACAAGGTCATCGGGCAAGAGATTTCTATCCGTGACGGCGTAGGGCAAATGTTCCGGCTCCTGCCCTCTTTGATGCAGAAGGAAGTTGTCGAATTTGGCATTACGAATGCCAAAATCCGCGAAGGCTTCGCTGATCTGCTTGCTTACTGCAAGGAAGCCGATATTGAATTTTACGTAACGAGCGGCGGTATCGAATTTTTCGTTTATCCGATTTTGGAGCCGTTCGGCATTCCGCAAGATCATATTTATTGCAATGGCAGCGACTTTAGCGGCGAGCAGATCGAAATTACATGGCCGCATCCTTGCGACGGTCACTGCACCAATGATTGCGGCATGTGCAAGACGACGATTATGCGCCGCTTCCCGGCTAACGAATACGAGCGGATTCTCATCGGAGACAGCGTGACCGATTTTGAAGGAGCTAAGCTGGCAGATACGGTGTTCTCCCGCTCCATTCTAACCGAGAAATGCCGCGAGCTTGGCTTGCCGCATTTCGAATTTCAAGATTTCCACGATATTATCAAGCAATTAAAGCTAGCCTAACGATCCGCCTCTCTTCCACAGAGAGGCATACACATAGCGTTCGATTTCAGGAAGGACGGTAACTCTAGCATGGCTTATCAAAACGTAACTTTGGAACAGAAACAACAAGCATTCGCGGAACTGCGGGAAGTGAAGGAATTATTCGCTTCACGCGGCTGGTTTCCCGGTACAAGCGGCAATCTGTCCGTTCGCGTTGGCGACTATGCCGCCAATGATTTTCAATTCGCCGTTACGGCCAGCGGCAAGGACAAGACGGTCCATACTCCGGAAGACTATTTGATCGTTGATCAAGACGGCAAGCCCGTTGAAGCGACAACGCTGCGCCCTTCCGCCGAAACACTGATCCATACAGAAATTTACCGTTTGACGGGTGCGGGAGCTATTTTCCACATTCATTCCATCTATAATAGCATCGTCTCCGAGTGGTTCTGGGATCGCAAAGCCGTTCCGGTTAAAGCGGTGGAGCTCATTAAAGGGTTAAACATCTGGGAAGAGGACGTGCAAATCGATATTCCGATTGTTTCCAACTTCGCAGAAATTCCGCGAATCGTTCCGGAAGTAACCGAACGGCTCGATCCGAAAATTCCCGGCATTCTTCTCCGCAATCATGGCATTTATGCTTGGGGCGCCAATGCATTCGAAGCGAAACGCCACTTGGAATCGTTTGAGTTCCTCTTTGAATATGTATACCGCTGGGAGCTTCTGAACGGTAAAAAATAAAAACGGCACGGCCCCTACCGCTCTTTGCGTTAGGGGCCGATTTCGTTCTTTGTGAGGCAGCACTCCCTCCAATCAAATCATTCAAACATTGACCTTGACGCTGCGTTAATGTATATAGTGAAGGATGAAAAGGCGGTGAGCTGGAATGAAAGTACATGAAGCGGCAAAACAGCTTGGCGTCACGCCCCGCGCATTGCGCTTTTACGAAGAGAAAGGGCTGCTGAAGCCTAGAAAAGAAGAAGAAAACGGCTATCGCGATTATAGCGAGGATAACATCACTCAGTTGCGCTGGATCATTGCGCTTAGAGAGCTTGGCCTTCCCTTAACGGCCGTCGGCAAAGTACTAGCCGCCTTGGCTGTGGACGTGGAGCGTACTGCCCCAGCGGGCAAAGACAGCTTTATCAGGCAAGCGGATGAAGTGCGAGCCGAGTTGTATGCCGAATGGACCGAGCAAGGACGGCGGTTGCAGGCGTTGGACAGGGCGATAGCAGTCTGGCGAACCCAGCAAGCCTCCCCTGGGCTCCAAACCGCTGAGGCGAATGCGATGCAGCTCAAACAATCCCGAATCGAGCGGATGACTTGGAGCGATCGATGGCATTATGACGAGCTGGCTCTCATTCACGGCCAAGACGCTCCTATTGCAGCACTGGCCAGCGAGCTTACCCAAGAGCAATACGAAAGCGCATTGCTCCAGACTGTCGAATGGCTCGATCCCAGACCGCAGGAGCCAGGTTTGGAGCTAGGGGCGGGTACTGGAAACCTGACAGCGCTTCTAGCCGCTCAGGGTGCCACTGTAACCGCTGTGGAGCAGTCACAGGAGATGCTCGCTGTACTTCGAGCGAGACTGCCTGCAGTAGAGCCCCGGTTAGGCAATTTGCTCGCGCTTCCCGTCTCTGGTCCCTCTTATCGTTTCATCGCCTCCAGCTTCGCTTTCCGTCACTTGGAGCCCAATCAGCAGCTGCTTGCACTTATGGAAGCGGATCGCGTCCTGCTGCCCGCAGGGAGGCTAGCCATCACCGACCGCCAAGACACGGTCTCCCCTCTCTGCCGCTGGCTGGAAGACCATAACTACTCCATCGTTACGGAAGCACTGGATGGCAGCCTCATGCTGCTATACGCAGTAAAGCCCTAGCCGTTAGGCTAGGGCTTTACTATGTTTCTATGTTTCGGTTTATTCGGACTAACCGCGGCCGCCTCTGAATTTCTGGGTGAAAGCTCTCGCCTCATCCACATTCGTTACGCGATTGCGGCCCCATTCGAATAAAATCCGGTCAATATAACGCAAGTTGAGCTTCCCTGCAAACACCGCTTCCTTCAATGCAAAACGAATCAGCTCATCCGAATACCGGTCCTGATCGAGCCAAGTGCTGATCGTCTCGCATTCCATCGGCGACAGCAGCCGTCCGAACTCCTGTTCATAGACGGAAAACAGATTTTTAGGATCCACAGACCGCTTCGGCGTCTTGCGCTCCGCCCGTCTCGTGTCCCTCTTCTCGCCTGCAGCCCATTCGGCTGCCTTCAGCAGCCAGCCGCTCCAGTTGTATTGCTCGGATTGAATACCGGTATCTGAATCGATCTGATCGTCGATGGCCAGAAACCCTTCCTTCATCAATTTACCCAAATGCTGTTCCGCTTTCTGACCCGTTATGCCGAGCCGGTCTGCGAGCTGGGCAGGTGTCGGAAATTCGATCCCTTCATTGTCCCTGAACAGCATCAGTTGAAGAAGCAGCATCGCTTCCGTATCGGACAGTCCCAACTGGCGATAGGAACGCAGCAAAAGCGCCGATACATGAATACCGCCTTCATTCAATACGGCAGCCATTCCTCTCGAGTACGCTTTCCACATATCGTCATTGCTCATGTCCTCAGATCCTCTCTATAACTATACTGTTGCTTGCACGATCCGGTACGTGTCCCGCGCGATGAGCAGCTCTTCATTCGTCGGAACGACCAGCACCTTAATACGCGAGCTGTCGGTCGAAATATAACGGGCATGCTTGCTCCGTTCGGCATTGCGGGTTTCATCCAGCTCCAGTCCAAGGAACGTTAGACCCTCACAAACCGCCTTACGCAATACAGCGGAGTTTTCGCCAACACCCGCAGTGAAAATAAGCGTATCGATACCATTCATAGCAGCAGCGTAAGCACCGATGTATTTGCGCATGCGATACGTGTACATATCGAAAGCAAGCTTAGCGTTGCGATCGCCGTCCGCTATCGCTTCCTGCACCTCTCGCATGTCGCTGCTGATGCCGGAAATCGCCAGCATGCCGCTATGCTTGTTCAACATAGAGTTAACTTCGTTCAGCGTCAGCTCTTCCTTGTTCATAACATAAGGTACGATTGCAGGGTCAAGGTCACCGCTCCGGGTGCCCATCATTAAGCCTTCGAGCGGTGTCATGCCCATGCTCGTATCAAATGATTTGCCGTCTTTAATCGCCGTGCAGCTTGCACCGTTGCCGATGTGGCAAGATACGATCTTGAGCGATTCAAGAGGAGCGCCCAGAAACTCGGCAGCCTGCTCGCTTACATATTGATGTGATGTGCCGTGGAAGCCGTAGCGTCGCACTTTATGACGGCGATACAGCACCTTCGGAATCGGATACAAATAAGAAGTTTCCGGCATCGTCTGATGGAAGGCCGTATCGAATACGACGACCTGCGGGATGTTCGGCATATTCGTCTCCACTGCCAAAATCCCCATCATATGAGCGGGATTGTGAAGCGGCGCCAAATCGAACAGATTGCGGATTTCCAGCTTCACTTCATTCGTAACGAGTACGGAGGATTTGAACACTTCGCCTCCGTGTACAACACGATGGCCTACAGCCTGAATCTCGTCCATCGATTTGAGTGCGCCGTATTCCGGATGCATAAGCGCAGCCAGCACCTTTTTAACCGCTGAGACATGGTCCAATATTTCATCGACCGTGCGTACTTCTGGCTTATCAACAGGCTCATGAGTCACGATCGAAGAGTCCATGCCGATCCGCTCAACGCGGCCGCTTGCCAGCACCGATTCATCTTCCATATTGTAAAGCTGATATTTTAACGAGGAGCTCCCGGCATTAATTACAAGTACTTTCATCATAGCAGTCGGTCTCCATCCTTATCGTATTTAAAAAAGCCTACGCCTGATTTAGCGCCTAAGTGGCCTGCGCGGACCATCTTTTTCAACACGATGGACGGACGATATTTCAGCTCGCCGTATTCGCGGAACATGCGCTCAAGCGCTGCCAGCACCGAATCAAGGCCGAAACGGTCAGCCATTTCGAAAGGTCCGTGCTGGAATGAATAACCGATGCGCATTGCACTGTCGATATCCTCTGCTGAGGCAACCCCTTCTTCAAGAACGTGAAGCGCTTCGTTGATGAAAAGGCAGATTAGTCTGGAGGTGACGAAACCTGGTGACTCAAATACCATAACACCTTTTTTGTTAATAACGTTCTCTACAAAAAACTTCGTACGGGCAAACGTATCCTCGGAAGTTTTCAATCCACGTACAATCTCAACCATATTGATCTTGAATACCGGATATATGAAATGCAAGCCAATGACCCGTTCCGGACGGCTGGCTACGCTTGCGAGCTCCGTCAAACTGAGCGTTGACGTATTGCTGGCCAGAATGACGTCAGGACCACAAATGCGGTCAAGCTGCTCAAATACCGCTTTTTTGCTGTCCAAGTCTTCTGTAATTGTCTCAATAACCAGCTCGCAATCCTTTAAGCCGTCGTAGCTTTCGCCAAACTGAATACGATTGAAGATGGACTTTTTCTCCGCTTGTGTGAGCGCCCATTTCTCGATCTGCTTGTCCAAGCTAAGTTCGATCATTTCCTTGCCGTATATTAATCGTTCGGATGATATTTCGATCAGGTAAACATCCAACCCGTTTGACGCGAGCATCTCGGCAATGCCTTGGCCCATTGTGCCGGCACCGATTACTCCAACTTTTTTAATTGACATAGTTCTCTCCTTGTTTGGCTTTATCCTCTCGCAGCTGCTTTCGTCCGCAGCTGTGGGGTAGCCTTTATCTTCATCTTCTTTCTTGGCATATGTATGCCACCTTTCATTATAACGAATTTTAGTAAAAAAAGAAGGCAGACGGGGCGTCTGCCTTCAAATTGTTGAAAATAGTTACGCGCTTTGCGACAGTTTGGTGAGCAAGCTGCGGAAATCGTCACCGCTTATCGTTTCTTCACGTATGACCACATCCAGCGCATCAACGAAAACCTGCCGTTTTGCCGTTAGCATGTCCTTCGTCCGGGCCATCAACTCATCTAAGATCGAACGGTTCACTTTCGCCCAGCTTTCCGGCGTCATCATTTGCGCATCAATGATACCTAGCTCAGTCAAACCCGATTCCACAAGCGTCCGCACGATTCCCATAGCCTGCTCGAAATCATTGCGTGAGCCCGTACTACGACCGCCGTAAAAAATTTCTTCTGCGGCTGCCCCGCCAAGAGCGATCATAATCTGGCTGTCCAAAAACTCTCGCGTATACAAATATTTATCCTGCTGCGGATTATGCCGCACATAACCAAGCGCCTGTCCACGCGGCGACAATGCCACTTGGGATACACTGCCCGGCCGTACAAGCTCCGCCGCAATGGCATGTCCCAGTTCATGCAGGGCGACACGCTCACGCTCTTCTTTTGTCGCTTCGCGGTCGGTCTTCTCGCCCATCATTACCTTATCAATCGCCATCGCCAAATGCTGCTCGCTAATAAGCGCGCTGTCTTCGCGCATCGCATAGATCGCGCCTTCATTCATGACGCTCTCCAGCTGCGCACCGGAAAAACCGAATGATTCGGAAGCGATCCGCTCCAAATCAACAGCCGGATCCAGCGGCTTGTTCGCTGCATGCAGCTTCAGAATGTGAAGCCGGCCCTTCTTATCCGGCAGCTCTACGCCGATATGGCGGTCGAAGCGGCCCGGACGAAGCAAAGCGCTGTCGAGCATTTCCTTGCGGTTCGTTGCAGCGATAATTAAAATTCGCGGCGCTTCATCCGAACGAATGCCGTCCATTTCCGTTAACAGCTGATTCAGCGTCTGGTCATATTCACGGTGCTGCCCGCCATCGCGTTTCCCGCCAATAACATCAATCTCATCGATAAAAATAACGGCATTGCTTTTGCCGGCTTTTTTCGCCTTTTGACGCGCTTCCTTGAACATATCGCGGATACGGCCAGCGCCGACACCTACGTACATCTCGACAAATTCACTGCCGGAAGCAGCCAGGTAGATGGAATCCGTATAAGTAGCCGCCGCTTTCGCCAGCAGCGTCTTACCTGTTCCGGGAGGACCGGTCAGCAATATGCCCTTCATCGGACGAATGCCAAGCTTCTTGATTTCTTCATGCTTGACCAGAAAGTCAAGCGCCTCGATCAGCTCCGATTTGGCGCGCTCCTGCCCGCCGATCTGTTCAAAGCTCATCGTGGACTTGGAGAGATCCATTCTTTGCTTGCCGCCCTGTGCGGCAGCCATACGGCCTCGCCCTCGATAAGCAAACGCAACGCCCGCGGCCAAAGCGGCGAGCAGCAAGAATGGCATTACATTAACACCTGCAACAATCAAGAACACCAACAGCACAGGTACAAAGCCAATAACCAGCTCCAGCCAATACTTACGCATGAGCGGACACCTCCAGCATCACTGGCGTGCGAGGCAATACGATATACTTGCGATTTGTACCGTCTATAATCGTAATATAGACGTTATTGTCGTCCATTTCTGTATTCGAAGTGATGCCTGCATGCTCCTGGGAAATCCGGTCCATCGCTTTCGGGATATCCGAATAGGCCTTCGTCTCCATCGCCTGTGCGACGTCAAATAGAACGGTCGACCATAGTTTGTCCAGCTTATCACTTGATTTCGCATTATCTATATTCAACTTCAGCTCTTTGCTGCCGATTACGTCTTTTCCATTTTCCTGAATGGCATCATAAACCTGCTTCAGACTGGCATCTGGTTTAAGCGTCAACGAGATCGATATGCGGTCCCGGTCAATAACAGGAGCTTGCGCCGATGCAATGCCTGGTACACCTTTAACTGCTTTGTCCAAAGGCGCCTCTAGCGCAACTTTATTATAGAGCAGCCATCCGCCAAACAAGACAAGTGCAGTAGCCGCGGCAGTAAGCAGCACGGGAATGATTTTAATTTTTTGCAACAATGAAAAATCCCCCTTCCAACGCTATATGTTATACGACACGTATATCATTTCTGCTATACGAAAGTATATCATGGATTAGCGTTGATTAGGGGGTGTAAAAACAGGAAACAGACCCTGCTAGGCGGAAATCCGCGCTGGCAATCGGTATTCCGTTATGAATGATCCGTCACGGAATGAGTAAAATTCATAGTAGTATTTCGTTGTATGCTCCTCACGGGAAAAGTAAATCTCCCAGACGGGCTCGCCATTCAGCATACCCGGCTGCAACCGCTTGATCTCGGCATCCGGCTTGGCCTGCAGAAAGCTTTCACGAATAGCGTCTTTGCTTGCCGCTTCTGAGGCTTTAATAATTAGCGGCGGTATTGTATTTGCATTAGTCGTATCGCTTGTTGCTTCGTTGCCAGTCTCTGCATTCGCATCTGGCTTTTCTTTGGCCGCTATCCACACATACACATCGGTATCCGATTCGTCAGTCCCTTCGACGATCCAATACGCACGATCCCATACATGCTTCGTTGCTTTCGTTACACTCTTCAACTGCGCGGCTTCGACCGCCTCATTGCGGATAGAAGCTTCTTGCGACCAGTACGGAAGCTGTACGGAACGATAATAAATAAATACAGCTGCAAGCAAGGCAATGACGAGGAGAATGGAGAGGGTCAGCCAACGCTTGGCCGACATAATCGGCTTGCGCTTTTTCGTTACAGCTCTCATCTATCCATTCAGCAGCCGCTCAAAGCTGGCTGCCGCCTCGTAGCGAATTTTTTCCTCGTCCAATTGTGTGCATTGACCATCTTTAACAACTTGGCGTCCATCGACCCATACATGCTTCACATCGCGGCCAGAGCCGCTGTATACAAGGTGAGAGACAATGTCAGTCTGTGGATAGAAATGCGGCTGCTCCAAATCGATGGCGATGAAATCCGCCTTCATCCCTTCGGACAAAGCGCCAAGCTGACCTTCCTGCCAGATCGATTTCGCGCCGTATACGGTACCCATGCGCAAAGCCTCGATTGCCGGAATGACCGTCGGATCTCCGCTTACTCCTTTATGCAGCAAAGCAGCGAACTTGATCTCTTTGAACAAATCCAAATTGTTGTTGCTCGCCACGCTATCGGTTCCAAGCGATACGGTTACACCTGCGCGGAGAAGCTCCGGCACACGCGCCA
The DNA here is from genome assembly GCF_014641555.1 of Paenibacillus radicis (ex Gao et al. 2016). Lineage (GTDB taxonomy): Bacteria > Bacillota > Bacilli > Paenibacillales > Paenibacillaceae > Pristimantibacillus > Pristimantibacillus radicis. The sequence continues at coordinate 1,050,493 of NZ_BMHY01000001.1, read as the reverse complement.
CGCCGCTCGCCAGCTTCAGGTTGCTCACAGGGTTATGGGATACTGCAACGTTGCGGTCGGCGAGCAAAGCGATCTCGTCATCCGTCAAATGTACAGCATGTGCTACAAGCGAAGGACGGGAAAAGAAGCCCAGCTTGTCCAGATGTTCAACCGGACGCAAGCCATACTCGCGTACGTTTTGCTCAACTTCCGCAATCGTCTCCGACATGTGCGTATGTAGCGGAAGGTCGTAATCATGCGCCGCTTGAACAAATTTCTCAATGTATGCTGGAGGACAAGTATATGGAGCATGCGGCGAGATCATCGTCGTAATCCGGCCGTCTGCTTTGCCGTTCCAGTCACGCGCGAAAGCGATCGCTTCTGCCAGCTTCGCTTGCTGAACGTCTTCCGGACACAGGCCAATAACGCCTCGCGTCAAAACGCCGCGGATGCCCGATTGCTCCACCATTTGCGCAACTTGATCCATCCGGTCATACATATCGACGAAAGCCGTTGTTCCGCTCTTCAGCATCTCAACAATGGCAAGCGCGCTTCCCGCACGGGTATCTTTGTCGACATATTTGGCTTCCATCGGCCACATCTTTTGCTCCAGCCATACCTGCAGATTCTGATCGTCGGAAAAACCGCGAAGCAGCGTCATCGCTGCATGGCCGTGCGTATTGATAAGGCCCGGCATGAAGGCCAGCTTGCTGCCGTCGATTCGCTCGGCGTTCGGGGACAGCTCGGCCGGGTTAGGAGCATCTGCACCGATATAGGAGATCCGGTCATCCGTTACGACCATATGACCGCGAAATTGCAAGGCGCTATCGTTCATCGGAATAAACAATCCGTTTTCAATCCAAATTTGACTCATCGTTCCCGTTCCTCTCTCGTTCCAAATAATAAGCAAGGCTTAACAGCTCTTGCGTGAAATCGGCATGATGAATTCGAACCTCATCCGGCACTTTTAGAATAGCGGGTGCAAAATTCAATATCCCTTCGACGCCTGCCTCTACAAACAGATTGGCTACGTTTTGCGCTTCGAAAGCCGGTACGGTAATGATACCGATTCGGATGCCAAGCTGCTTGACTGTCGCCTTGAGCTCATGCATCGGGAGCACCGATAAATTGTTAATTTGACTCCCGATTTTGCTCGGATGGGCATCGAAGACAGCGACGATCTTCATGTTGTCTTTCGAATATTTATTATAATTGCATAGAGCGTGGCCCAAGTTGCCCGCTCCGACAAGTGCGACATTAATCACTTGGTCCAGCTTTAAAATTTGATTGATTTTGTCCATCAGATAGGAAACGTCATAGCCGATACCCTTGCGGCCAAAATCGCCGAAGTAAGCTAAATCCTTACGTATTTGCGCAGGATTCAAATCGAGCTTCAGACCTAGATCCTGCGAGGAAATCGTTTGGATTTCCCGGTGCTGAAGCTCTTTCAGCACCTGCAAATAGATCGGCAGCCTTCGAACGACCGCTTCCGATATTTTCGTGTGCTTCATTTGCTTGCTCCTTCCATCTCAGCTTCGGATCCGGCCAGCCATTCCCGAATTCTTGGCACCATCAAATCGGTATGCATCGTTTCGATTTTCGGGCCAGGAAGCGAATATAGAAAATGCTTGCCGTAATAAGTGTCGATAACTCTAGTATCGTATAAAATAACGATACCTTTGTCCTTTGCTGTGCGCACCAGCCGGCCAAAGCCTTGCTTGAAACGAATGACCGCCTGCGGAATGGACAGCTTCATGAACGGATTCAGCTTCTGCTTTTGCAGCAGCTCCGACTTCGCCTCAACAAGTGGATGATTCGGCGGCTGGAACGGCAGTCTGACGATCGCTAGACATGTTAGCGCATCCCCTGGAATGTCTACGCCCTCCCAGAAGCTGCTTGTGCCGAGCAGCACCGATTCCGGCTGCTGGGTAAATCTCCTTGTCAGCTTGGTCCGGTTGCCGCTGTCAATTCCTTGGCCAATGACCTGAATGCCTTTGCCGGTCAATGCTTCCTTCAACGGCTCATAGGTTTGCTTGAGCATTCGATAAGAAGTGAACAAGACGAGCATTCTGCCTTTCGTCTCGATCGCCGTCTCCGCTAGCGATTGTACGAGCATCGAGACAAATTGAGGATCGCCGGAGGCGCCTTTCATCGTCGGGAAATTACGCGGGATCATAACTAGCGCCTGCTGCCGGTAGTTGAACGGCGATGGCAGCTGAACCGTTTTGAGCCGGTTGCTCGCTTCAAAGCCTTCCAGCCCCAGCTGCTCCTCCGCATACTGGAACGATTTTTGCACGGATAAAGTGGCCGACGTCATGACAATGCTATCTTTAACATTGAAGAAATATTGCTGAAGCTGGCGGCTCACATCGATCGGTACCGCATATAATTGAACGGATCTGTAGCGGTACTGGGCACTCGCCTCAATCCAGAAGACATCGGTCGATTGATCGATCTTCATAAATTGCTTAAGATCGTCCTTGATCCGTGTCAAATCACGCAATGCGCCGTTCAAATCGGTGACGAGGCCTTGAATGCCGGTATCATCGATTTTATCTTTGATGTCGGAGCTCATTTTCTCCGCCAAGCGAATCACGCGGCTAATCTCCGAAGAAACGTTGTCCTCAACGGTAACGGTATCCTCCCAGCCTGAAGGCAAGCTGTCACCGCGCAGGCGGCAAACAGCGGATTGACCGTTCTCCGTATTGCCTTCTACGGTTGTGCCGACAAAGCTGTACATCAGCTCAAACAGCTTCTCCCAATGCTCCTTAATTTCGGAGAATACGGGAATAATCGTATCAATCGTTTCTGCCCAGGATTCGGAACGTTCATGCCCTTCCTGCTGAAGACGATGACGCAAAGTAGGCAGCAGTCCGGTTCGGGCGTCTTTAAACAAACGTGTCGTCGTATGAGACAAAGAGAAATAATTGATCTGCATACCCAGATGCTTGCTTGCCACTTCCTCGACATGATGGGCTTCGTCAATAATCAAATGATTATAGGTCGGCAGCAAGCGATGATCGGCCTGCACGTCTGTAAACAGCATGGAGTGGTTCGTAATGCATACGTCGGCAATGTTAGCCTCATGCTTGGCGCGATGATAGTAACATCGTTTGAACCACGGACAAGCGCGATTCAGACAGGAATCTGCGTCGCTTGCAACCGTCGACCAGAAATCGGCGCCTTTGCCGCCGAAATTAAGCTCTTCCTGATCGCCCGTTTCCGTTTCCCCCAGCCAAACTACCATCTGCGATGCGGTAATGGCGTCATCCACAGGAGCAGCCATATCCTTTGCATTAATTTTACTTTCAAATTTCCGCAGACACAAATAGTTGCCCCGGCCCTTGAAGATGGAAGCCCGGAATTCGAACGGCAGCACATCTTTCAGCAAAGGAATGTCGCGATGGCGAAGCTGCTCCTGCAAGTTGATGGTATGCGTGCTGACCACGATTTTTTTCTCTTCCTTCACGCCATAATAGAGGGAAGGAATTAAATAGCCCAATGATTTGCCTGTTCCAGTGCCTGCTTCGATCAGCAAATGACGGTCGCTTTGCAGGGACTCGAATACTTCGTGGAACATCGTCGTTTGTGCTTCACGCTCTTCGTAGTTCGGGAACTTTTCAATAAAGCGCTGCTTAATGCTGTCCAGATATTGCTCGAATGACATATCGCTAAGCGCGTCTTCAATAGAATCGGTACGAGCTGGCTGTTCTTCCGTCCATTCTCCAGCCTTCATAGCGAACTGATTGAAGTATTGATACGCATTCAAATCAATAGCAGACTGCTGCTCGGCTTGCTGAAGCGTCAAGGCGATAAACCAGCTCAAATCGGAGCCGTTGTCTACAAGAAAAGATAGCCGCTGCAAAGTAAGCAGCGGCAATCGGCGCAGTTTCCGAACCGATTCGGCGAATAGCTTTGCCGTGGCCATCGCATCGCTGTCAGCACGGTGATGCTGGTCATGCGTAATGCCAAACAGTTCAGAAACCGCACCAAGCTGGTACGTCGTAATGGAAGGATATAAAATGCGAAGCAGTTCTATGGTGTCCAATCTGCGGCCTGCAAAAGTGTGATAGCCGCAGCGGTCCAATGCCTGATTAAGAAAACCTGCGTCAAAGTTAACGTTATGGGCAACCAATACCGCATCGTCCAAATAAGGAATCAATTGCATCAGAACTTCATCCAGTTCTGGCGCATCTGCTACAAGCCCGGCATCTATGCCGGTAAGCTGTGTTATAAAAGCAGGTATTTCGATGGTTGGGCGCACGAATGAATTGAAGCTGTCTACAATGTCGAGCTCGTCATTGACAATGACGAGTCCGACTTGTAGAATCTCATCGCTTATGCTATGCCCTGTCGTTTCCAGATCTAATACTGCATATTTCATTGTAATGACCGATCTCCTCACAAGCAGCAAAGCTCGGTGCTTCCAAAAAACAAAGACAATTGCTGCGGCGTTTCTTTACAACATTTCAAGTTGGTGAGCGAATCCTTAAAGCTTGGGCATGTCTCGTGAGCTTTCAAGAAAAATTGCTCTGCATGCTCCAGGTTCATGTGAACCGCTTGAATGCACCCAAGGGCATTATAGCCTAAAGCACGCCATTTGGGATAGTCCGTTAATGCAACTAACAGCTGGAAATGCCGCTGCGCTTCGCTCCATTCTTGAAGATGCATATAAGTCATCGCAAGGAATAAGCGCGCCAAATTGCATTCCGGGATTTGACTAACCGCCGTTTGAAATTGTGATGCCGCGTGGGTAAACATAAAAAGTTTATAATAGCCTTGTCCTTTGGAAAGCAGCTCCGCCGTTTCGTACGGAACCTCCATATTCAACTCCGCGTCATACAGCTGCTGGTCGCTCGCATTCCCGGCTTCGGGAGCGACGCCAGCTTCAACAGTGGCAACGGCAAGCGGCTGTGCATAGACAGCCATCGCCGGGATTGCTGCAGAAGCAGCCATAATGCCTGCTTCTGTCGTATTCTGATCCCATTCCAACAAACCGGAAAGCTTCTCCTCGAAATCGATCCATTGTTCCACGAGCGAATCGCTCATTTGCTTCAGCATTTGAATTTGCTCTTCATACTGAAGCTTTTGCGCACCTACGGCATTCGGATAATTACAGATGAGCTGATCGAGCATTTCGTTCATCGTATCGAATAGATGTTGAAACATGGTCGCATCCCGCCTTCACCAAAGAATTGAGGAGTGATATGCTCATTCTTTGTTTCGGGGGGGCTTTTCATACCCGGTGCCAGCCGTTACATAGTGCTGGAACTAAGCTGTTTTGCCAGCTTCAAGGTATTAAAGGATGGTCGCGTGAATTTCTTCAGTCAAGCTTTTAAGCGGACGGTTGTCGCTGTCCAGAATCGTAACAATCGGCTTATGGCTGCGGGCTTCCTCATTGCTCATAGAAGCATACGAAATAATGATCACCTGGTCCCCAGGCTGCACTTGGCGGGCCGCTGCGCCATTCAGACAAATAACGCCGGAGCCTCGTTCGCCGGTAATGACGTAAGTCTCAAACCGCGCGCCATTGTTGTTGTTAACGATCTGCACCTTTTCATTTTCCCATATATCGGCTGCATCCATCAAATTCTCGTCGATCGTAATGCTTCCCACATAATTCAAGTTCGCCTCGGTTACCGTGGCGCGGTGAAGCTTCGATTTCATCATCGTTCTATACATGGTAGTCACCTCCGGAGGAACCAAACAAATGATTGTCAATTAATCGGGTAGATCCAAACTTTACGGCTAACGCCAAAATATAACGCTCCGATTCCAAACGAATCGGTTCAGTTGAGTCCATGGGCTGAAGACTTGGATACCGGAGCCACTCGACATAATCGATTTCCCCCAGCGGGGCTTGTTGAATCTTGTCCGTCACGCGTTTAACGAGCTCCTCAGCGTTCATCTCCGGCTCGTTAACCCACTCCCCCGCTTGATCAAGCGATTGCGACAATACAGTCGCTTGCTGACGCTGCTCGGCCGTTAAATAGACGTTGCGAGAGCTAAGCGCCAGACCGTCCGGTTCACGAAGCGTCGGACAAGGCACAATAGTGACCGGAAAATTCAAATCATCAGTCATTTGCTGAATGACTGCAACCTGCTGTGCATCCTTCATTCCGAAATAAGCGCGATCCGGCTGGACCAGATGGAACAGCTTGCTGACAACGGTACCTACGCCATCGAAATGTCCGGGTCTTGAAGCGCCGCAGAGCCTGTCTGTAAGCTGGTTCACAAGAACGGTTGTTAACGGTTTGGTCGGATACATGACGTCGACCGACGGCAGGAACGCAATGTCGATACCATTCTGCTCCGCCAATGCCAAATCCCGCTCCTCGTTGCGCGGATAACGCTCAAAATCTTCGTTAGGCCCAAATTGCAGCGGATTGACGAAAATAGATAAAACGGTTAATCCGTTTTCCTCCGCGCTTTTTCTCATTAGACTAGCATGCCCTTCATGCAAATACCCCATCGTAGGCACAAGCCCTACGGATGCATTGCCTCCGGACAACTGCGATTTGCCCTCAATTAGAGCAGTACGCAGCTCAGCTATGGTTCGGCACACGATCACGCTTGTCTTGCCCCTCTCCTTTGACGTCGCCTTCGGATTCCTTGAATGCGGCAGCGGCGCCATAAAGTTGCGTTACTTGCTCTTGTTTGTCAGCGTTCAGGACGCCAAACGCATGCTCCTCAGCGGGAAATGCTTTTGTTTTCACTTCATCCACATAGGATTTGATTGCATTGCGAATCGATTCCCCTACGTTTGTATAGGTTTTAACCATTTTTTTCTCGTAATAAGGCGATGAGTATTGAATGAGATCATGGTAGACAAGCACTTGTCCGTCACAGCCCCGGCCTGCTCCGATACCGATTGTCGGTATGGAAAGCTCCTTGCTGATTGCTTCCGCTAGCGGCTCAGTAACCAGTTCCAGCACGATTGCGAATGCCCCGGCCTTCTCCAGCGCCTTGGCATCTTCCATTAGCTTGGCCGCTTCGCGATCCAGTTTGCCCTGAACGCGGAACCCTCCAAGCTGGTGAACGGACTGCGGCGTTAAGCCAATGTGTCCCATTACCGGAATGCCGGCTTGAACTAAAGCGGACACATCATCGGCGATCTCGCTTCCGCCTTCCAGCTTAAGCGCCTGCGCACCGCCTTCTTGCATCAGTCTGGCCGCGTTGCGCATCGTCGCTTCCCGTCCGATTCCATAAGTCATAAAGGGCATATCGGTAACGACAAACGTTTGTTTGGCCCCTCTCATGACCGCTTTCGTATGATAGATCATATCCTCCAGCGTTACAGGAATCGTCGTGTCATAGCCAAGAACGACATTGCCCAGCGAGTCGCCGACAAGAATTACATCAATTCCCGCTTCCTCCGACAAAATGGCTGACGGATAATCGTAAGCCGTCAGCATGGAAATCGGATCGCCTTTTTGCTTCATGGTCTTTAATGCGGTTATCGTTAACCGTTTCCTCATTACGCTTCATTCCCTTCAGTGCTTAGGATAAACACAAAAAAACCTTTTAGCCGCTGCTAAAAAGGTCCTCGAACGAAAAAGGAAACGATAGCTTATTATTGGCTTCCTTCTGTCTCGGTCCCTACGGCTCAGAGCAGAGTGTTGCTTGCCTTGCTTGTCAAACCTTGCTTGCCTGAATGCAGCGAGTACAGCTCCTCCATGAGAATGCCGTCTGCTACATTCATAGTACCAAAAAAACAAACATTCGTAAATGTGTCGATTACGTTACAGGCTCACCCATTTCTGCTGAAAAGACAAGAACAACATTTCCGTCCTCCAATCGGACGGCTATCGCTCCGCTCTCATCGAGCGCAACCGGCGTGCCATCTATGATGCCTTGTGGCGTGGTAAGACGGGCTGGCTTGTTCAATGAAACGGACAGAGCTTCCCATAGCGTTACGACAGGGGCAAAGCCTTCCGCCTGATACAGCGTATAGAGCTGCTCCCACTCCAGCATAAAAGCGGCAATGACCGCTTCCCGGCTAAGCCGCTCCCCCGAAGCGATACGCAAGGAAGTGACGCGTTCCTGCATCTCTTCCGGATAATCGGAAGACGCAAGATTGACGCTAATTCCTACCCCTGCGATGACATAGCGCAGACGGGCGTCTTCGGCTGTCGACTCCAGCAGGATGCCGCTAATTTTTTTCCCGTCAATTAACAGATCATTTGGCCATTTGATGCCGATTGGCAATGAGGTCAGTCGCGCCAAGCTGCGGCAAAGCGCTACTGCAGTCAACAAAGTCAATTGGGGAGCGAAATGAACAGGAATGGTAGGCCGCATAATCAGACTCATCCATACGCCCTTGCCTTTTGGCGACATCCAGGCGCGTCCCATTCGTCCTCGCCCGCTTAGCTGCTGCTCTGCAATGACGAGCGTACCTTCCGGCGCTCCTTCTTCTGCAAGCTTTTGAGCGACATTTTGCGTCGAATCCACTTGCTCGAACAGATGGATGCTGCGGCCGAAAGCAGCAGTCTGCAATTGTTCGTTGAGATCGTCAAGGGAGTACTTGTCCGGCACAGAGATCAGTTTATAACCGAGCCGTCTTGAGGCTTCGATCTCATAGCCTTGGTCCTCCAGCTTGTGAATTTGCTTCCAAATCGCAGTCCGGCTAACGTTTAGTTCACGGCTGATCATCTCTCCGGAAACATATTGTCCGGAATGGGCGACTAACAGCTCCAGCAATTTACTCATCGTCATTTGTCATATCCTCTGCTATCCATAGTTTAGCTTGCTCCAGCAGCCTGTGCGGCTCGTTCGGCAATTGCTGCATCGCAACCGCCAGCAGCAGACGCTTCATCGCAGATCCCATCCAACTGCCCGGTTGCCGCTTCACGCCTTGTGCTAAGGCATGTCCATCGATCTTTAGTTGTTTCAATACGGTTGCCGGCATTTCCTCCAGCCATTGCTTGAATGTCATTGCAAAGTCAGGATAAGACTCCTCGAGAATAAGAATCTCCAGCCAGTCCGCAGCTGCCTCAGCGCCGTACTCTAACACGCAAATGGTCCATTCTCTTCTGAGCTGATTCTCTTCACTATATGAACGGGCAGCCAGCGCATGCTTCATCTGTAATTGCAGACGGATAACAGCCATAACCGAAGCTTTAAGCCGGCCCGGAAAACGAAGCGATTCCATCGTCGTTTCCGTTTGTCCGACCGTTGCTCCGCTATAAGCCAGCAGCGCCGCCCATCGAAGACTAGGCTTAAGCTCTGCCAGCTTGTCCCATCGCATATTCTTCTGAATATCCGTCAATGCGGGAAGAGGCTTGGCCGTGTGCTGCAGTAAGCCGCTAGCTCCAAGCAGCTTCATGGCCGCCGCAGGACGAGGTCCTTCGATCATTTGGTCAAGCTCAGCCATCACTCGCTCCATCGCAATATGGCGAAGCAAATGATGATGGCTGCGCAATGCCCTCCACGTCCGATAGGCGAAGGAGTAGCTGAATTTAGCAGCGAATCGAACCGCCCGGAGCATGCGAAGGGCATCCTCTTGGAATCTGGCATCCGCATCTCCCACACAGCGGATTAACCGCCTTTCGATATCCAATAAGCCTTTAAAGGGGTCATACAGCTTGCCGTCCGCCATCAGCGCCATCGCGTTAATCGTTAAATCCCGGCGCAGCAAATCGCCTTCCAGGCTTGCTATGAAACGAACGCCTGCTGGTCTGCGATGCTGCTCATACTCCGATTCTGTTCGAAAAGTCGTTACCTCATACAGCTCGTTCTGAAAACGGACCGTTATCGTTCCATGCTGCAGACCCGTTGGAATGCTGTCCGGAAAAATCTCCATTACCTGCTCTGGCAGAGCAGCGGTAGCGATATCAACATCATGAATATGCAACCCCATAATCGTATCGCGTACACAGCCCCCTACGAAAACAGCTTCAAAGCCTTGCGAATTTAATTTTTCCAATACGGGCAGCGCACCCGCCATCATCTCGGGCATTACACGCCACTTGCCTTCCGTCATATCATCCGCCTCCTTCGCTCTGCCCAGCGACAGGCAACAAAACAGGCAGCTGGTTTGGCTGCCTGTTCTGTCTTAGCTTTCTGTTGTTAATCGCATACCGGTACAGGCAGCTGAGCTTCAATACCTAACACGCGGTAATAGATTTCTTCGTATTCTGTCGTAATCTTATCATTGCAAAATTCATATCGCGCGCGCTGAATACACGCTTCCTTGAAGCTTGCGTGCAGTTTCTCGTCTGAGAGCAGACGAACGGCATAACCTGCCATTCCTTCTACGTCGCCGATTGGACACAAGTAGCCGGTCTCCCCGTGCGTAACCAGCTCCGGTATGCCTCCTGCCGTCGAACCGATCGTCGGAACGCCGCAGGCCATCGCTTCCAGAGCAACTAGTCCAAAGCTCTCCTTCTCCGAAGGAAGCAGCAGCAAGTCGGCAATGGATATAACCTGAGCCACATCTTCTTGTTTGCCAAGGAAATGAACGCGGTCCTCCAAACCCATTTGCGTAATCCGGCACTGAATTTTCGACAGTTCAGGTCCTTCTCCGACAAGAAGCAGCTTCGCAGGCATACGTGCCGCAACCTTCTCGAATATTTCAACCACATCTCCGACCCGCTTCACGGGACGGAAGTTGGAAATATGCATAAGTACTTTCTCGTGCGGCGCTGCGTAATCCGCCCGGAGCGATGCAGCTTCACGAGGATAATAAATACGCTTGTCGACGAAATTATAAGTCAGATCAATCGGTTTTGTAATATCGAGCAGCGATCTCGTCTCATTAATTAAATCCTGGGACACAGCCGTAACGGCATCGCTTTGGTTAATGGCAAGACGAATCAGATCCTTCAGCGACTCATCCTGCGCAAGTACCGTAATATCGGTGCCATGCAGCGTCGTAACGGTTTTCAAGTCATCTCCGACCATTTGCTTAGCCAGATGAGCGCAGACTGCATGGGGAACCGCATAATGAACATGAAGCAGGTCCAGCTTTTCCCTTTTGGCAATTTGAGCCATCTTGCTTGCTAATGCCAGATCATACGGCGGATATCTGAAAACGTAGTAGTCATTGACTTCCACTTCATGATAATAAATGTTTTTATGAAATTTACCGAGCCTGAACGGTATGCTGTGGGTAATAAAATGAATTTCATGGCCGCGTTCGGCCATCAATTTGCCCAGTTCGGTGGCGACGACGCCCGAGCCTCCCAGGGTCGGATAACAGGTAATTCCAATCTTCAACTTTCGCGCCACTTTTGTCGCACCTCCGTTTTCACATGTTGCTTTACATTGTATATTTTATTATTCGTTATAATATGCCGCGTTATCAAGCCCCCAAGGCTTGGAAGCTAGAACAAATCGACGGCGAATGGTTGTTTGATCGCAAAACCCTCCGCATATTTCCAGCCCTTTGTTTGCCCAAGAAGCAAATCTCGCGCCGCAACCCGCTCAATATAGCGGTCGGTAAGCGGTGTTGCAACCCGGTCGCCTTCAGAGGCCGATTGAAATTGCGAGCGATAGGCGCTGAGTGAGGCCAGCTTAGCCTCGTAGTAATTGGATACATCTACAGCCAGCGATACCTCGTCCACATCATTTATGTAGTAATAGATCAACTGCTGCACCTGCACGGCTGGAAGCTCCGGCATGTAACGGCGAAGCTTAGCGTTGAATACCGCCTCTTCGACGATTTTGCTGCAAGCGATATGATCCGGATGACGGTCTACGCCATATGGGGCAAATACGATACGCGGCCTTGTGCGCCGAATTTCAGCCACTACGGCATCAATATGATCACGAGACAAAGTTAAACCGCGATCCGGCAGCCCTAAATTGGTACGCGAAGCCAAGCCAAGCACCTTGGAAGCTTCTTCCGCTTCCTGCAGCCTTAGCTCAACTGTACCGTTAGATGACATTTCAGCCTTAGTCAGATCACATATGCCAACGCGAAGACCTGCTGCTGTATGCTTAGCAATCGTCCCGCCCATTCCAATCTCAGCATCATCGGCATGCGCTCCGAAGATAAGAATATCAAGCTGTGTCATTAGACCGGCTCTCCTGGCTTATATTTATGTACCAATTCGCGCCAGCCGAAGTCGCCACGCTCCAGCGCTTTAACGAGCAGCTCAGCGGTTGCAACGTTTGTAGCCACCGGTATGCCTTGAACATCGCAAAGACGCAATAATGCGATAATGTCCGGCTCATGAGGCTGCGCCATCAGCGGATCACGCAAGAAGATGATGAAGTCCATTTCATTTTGCGCCACCAAAGCGCCAATTTGCTGGTCGCCTCCCAGAGGCCCCGACATGAAGCGGTGAATGCTTAGCTTTGTTTGTTCCATGATGCGCGTGCCGGTCGTACCGGTTGAATAAAGACGATGAGGCGAGAAAACATGCTCATATGCGATTACGAAATTGACCATTTCCTCTTTTTTACGGTCATGAGCGATAAATGCAATGTTCAACACGATGCTGTTCTCCTCTCTAACTGCTTCTTTATTAATCCATTAAATGCTCAAAGCCATAAATTAAACCGCTGTAGGTCATTATTTTTTTAATCGCAACATTGACGCCTGGCATATAGCCTGCCCGATCGTAGGAGTCATGGCGAATTTTGAGCGTTTGTCCGTATCCGCCAAACACGACTTCCTGTTGAGCGAAAACGCCTGGCAGCCTGACGCTATGTATACGGAAGCCGTTGTAGTAACCGCCGCGGGCGCCTTCAATGATCTCATGCTCGTTCGGATTGCCTTGACGAAGCTCCTCACGCGCTTGCGAGATTAATTCCGCCGTTTTGATCGATGTTCCTGACGGAGCATCCAGCTTTTGATCGCCATGATATTCGATAATTTCAACGTGTGGCATATATTTGGAGGCTTGCGCCGCGAATTGCATCATCAGAATAGCGCCGATCGAGAAGTTCGGAGCGATCAGAGCACCTAGCCCTTTTTCTTTGCTGAGCTTGTCCAGCTCTTCGATTTGTTCCGGTGTAAAGCCTGTTGTGCCTACAATTGGACGAACCCCATACTCAATCGCTGTCTTGGTATTGCTATAGGCTACCTGAGGTACAGTGAAATCTACCAGCACATCCGCTTTAGCACTGTTTAACGCTTCTTCCAAAGTCGTGCTGGCGAGGACGCCGGTATTGCCTTTGCCAGCAAAAATACCAGCGTCCACAGCGCCTGCTGAAGGAGCCACAGCGGCGACGAGCTCTAGTGTCTCATCCTCCAGCACCATTTTCACGACCTCTCGGCCCATTCTTCCGTTTGCTCCTGCAACTGCTACTTTAATTTTTTCCATTGCATTCACCTGTTCCTTTTCCGATGTCTTTCCTTTATCCCGTCGCGCAGCGCGCGCCGTTTCCGGTTTACATCTGCGAATAAACGCCGCGCAGCGGAATGGCCCGGGTCGATCCGGATCGCTTCCCTTGCGTTTGCGGCTGCTGCATCCAGCTCACCCAGCTCGGCATAAATCATTGCCATAAGAAAAAAGGCCTCAAAACTTAAAGGATCCTTCTCCGCCGCTAGCCGCAGCAAAGGTAAAGCTTCCGCATGAAGCGGCGGTATCGCTTTAATGAACTGCTCGGCGGCGATCACATTCAGCTTCGCCTCAATCGTTTGCAGATAAAAACCGTATTCCGGATGGCTGCCGTCAAGCTCGACGGCCAGCATGGCATAACGATGCGCCTTGCTCCATTTGCCGCTTCGTGAGCAGGAAATCGCACATTTATAATGATAACCGGCATTGCCCGGGTCCGCCGCAATCGCTTGCTCGAACCATTCAATCGCTTGCTCGAAATCACTGTTCAGAATATGCTCATACGCCTTTTTCACACAGCTTTCGCCGTCCATCTGCCCATCCTCCTTGTACACAGGGTGATGGTACAGCATATGTATAGAGGCAGTCTACTGTTCAGCGTTTTTTCTCGTCCACCGATCCGCGTCCCGCGTATTGAATTTATTCATTACTTTATTATGAGCTTCCGTTAGGTCAATGCCTAACGAATTGGCGAAACAAGATAAAATAAACAAAATGTCGCCAAGCTCCATTTCCACCGAATTATCGGCTTCATCGGCCTTTTTCGGCTTTTCCCCATAGAAATGGTTAACCTCGCGAGCGAGCTCCCCGACTTCTTCGCTCATTCTAGCCATCAAAGCAAGCGGGCTGAAGTAACCTTCTTTGAATTGGGAAATATATGCATCCACTTCACGCTGAATATCAGCTAACGATTTTTCGGTCATTGCGTCTATCCCTCTCCACTATTCTCAACAACATATAACAATTCATATGTTAACTTATCGAGACGATGAAAACAATGTTTTTTGAGATGGTTCGTTTTGAGCCATACTAACCATTATACGTCATCACAGGCGAAAAGGAGCCTATTTATGCTACGCAAAATGACTGCCCAATTGCAGATCATCCTCCCTATACTGGTCGGCACCGCTATCTACGCGTTTGGACTGCATTATTTCGTCATCCCGAATCAATTAACGGAGGGCGGCGTGACAGGCATCGCCGTCTTGCTTAATTATGCGCTGGGCTGGCCGCTGTCTCTATCCACGCTGCTTCTTAATATTCCGTTATTTATCGTCGGCTGGAGAACGCTCAGTCGCCAGGAAATGGCCTACACAATCGTTGGCGTCGGATCATTATCACTCTTTCTCGCATTGCTTGAACGAATGATTCATAGAGGCTGGCTTGTTCCGTTTCACACATCCCAGGACTATATTCTAGCCGCCCTCTACGCTGGCGTTACTTTAGGTACCGGGCTCGGCATCGTATTTCGTTTTGGCGGAACGACGGGCGGCGTCGATATTATCGCCCGGTTGGCTTCCCGCAAAAAAACGATCAGCATGGGGCAAGTCATATTGGGCTTCGATGTGATTATTATTGGCGCGGCGCTTCTCTATATCCCAACCGTAAAAGTATTGTACACACTCGTTGCCGTCTTTGTTGCCTCCCGGCTGATTGACTTTATACAAGACGGGGCTTACTCCGCCAAAGCATTCACGATCATTACCGATCACGGCACGGCAATGGCCGACCGAATTGCACAGGAGCTTGAACGCGGCGTCACGCTGATGCCTGCAAAGGGTGCCTTCTCCGGGCATGCAAAAGAGGTCGTATACTGCGTCGTTCAAAGGCAGGAAATGCGCCGTTTGAAATCGATCATTCGCAGTATCGACCCCCGTTCCTTCACCGTCATCAGCGAGGTGCATGATGTACTAGGCGAAGGCTTTAAGGAAGAGTGAGTAAGAATTAAATATTAGTGAAACGAACCAACTACAGCTTTTTCACGCCATAAGGCACATGTCTGTACTTCTTCCATGCTGTATAGGTAAGCGCCCCCGTAATGATAGCACCGAGGAGGAGGCTCCAGGTAATCGGATTTGCGGCGGCAGGAGGCGCGAATACAGGCTCGTCATTGGCTGCCAGCCGGTCAGCAAATAAATTAGCCAATGCCGACTGCAAATCATGAATGGAGTCGCCCGTCCAATCCTGCTTCGTCTGCCCTTTCATTCCCGCTTCGAGCAGTACATTCGTATATTTCATTCTTTCCTTAAGCTCCGTAATTCGTTCGTTTGGCCGCTGCATCGCAGCCGCCGCCTCGATTTTCGATAAATGATCGGTAAAGCTGTTCATTGCCGCCCTTGCCGCTACCGCTCCGTCTCCGGTCTGCCGATTCCATGCCTGATTCACTCTGCGCAAATCCTCCAGCATCACTTTCTCGTATTGAAGCCATAACGCATGCTGCGGGCGCAGCAAAGCATCCGTTGTCAAGTGGATGCGCGCCGACGCAAGCAGCCAATCTGTCGCTGGCTGACCGCTTCGCAGCGTCTTCTCTACCGACTGCACGCTATCCTCTAGTAGACGCCAGCCTGCCGTTTGCCCGAAACGGTGCAGCTCGTCCTTTTTCATCTGTCTCTTAAGCTGCTGCGCATATTTAAATCCCGCCTGGCGGTTGTTCGTATAAGCGGCCTCATACAAATAGTCGGCTGTCTCGTCCAGCTTCAACAGCTCCTGCTTAACAGCGGTCGTATAGTCAACTGCCCGAATTGGCGCAGGCGCAGCAAAAACGGACGTTACAGAACCGATCGTCATGGCGATACAGAATAGCATTGGTATGACGATACGTATCTTCATGAACATGGACATCCCCCCATAGAAAACTCTATGAGGGGATGTCCATGTTTAGACCTGTTTTCTTGCTCGCAACGCGAGCCAACCGACGATGAAGCTGAATATCGACAAACAATAGGTAAACAGCTCGACTTGGGGCAAGTCATCCATCAGTTGCTCTGCCAGCCAAGGGAAAACGCCAAATTGATAATCCACCGTATCGTTCAGAAGCAGCCATAACGTACCGATAAATGCCGCAATGCCTCCGGCCTTCATGAATCTCGCGTACAGCAGCACTTCAAGCGCCATGCCTAGATGAGAGACACTCAGCATCCCATGCTGCCAATTGAGCGGATCGCCCTGCCAGCCGCCGGCAACGATCATCGCTACGGCCCAAATCCCGTATTTGACTGAGGTGACAACAGCCAATCCTTCAATGATCATTCGGGTACCGTTAATCCATTTGGACGATGATTTCGGCGGGAACAAGAAATATAGCAGCACTAGCGTGAAAAACAAGCTGGCCGTCGGGCTGTCCGGCACGAATACGATCTGCCAAAGCGGGTTATGCGCAAGTGTATCCTCCAACTGATTGCCGTACCAAATATAACCGTAAATCGTGCCAAGCAGGTTCACGACAAACAATAGCCACAGCATCCCCCGGTTCATGAGAAAAGAGCGGCTCCAAAACCATGATAGATTCACGTCGTACTCTCCCTTTGCATAAGCTCTGTAAAAATTCGAGAAAAAACCTGACCGCAGATACGATCAGGTTTTTTGAAGTTGCAGCTATTATTTGGCCGGAGCCTTTTGCTTAGCGAGCCATGTTGCAAGCTGATCGATTTCATCAGCCGACAATTTGGTGCCAAATTCAGGCATTCCACCGCTCTTACCGTTAGTAACGATATCGACGAGTTCTTCTTTCGAATACTTGTCGCCTACGCCGGTCAGAGCTGGGAAGCTTCCTTGGCCTTTCAAGTCAGCCGCATGACAGCCGATACATTGTGCTTGCTTAATGATATCCATTGCAGGATCTTTAGCATCAACGATAGCAACCGCTGCAGCCGGTTTTTTAACTGTGCTAGGCGGTTCTTGGCCTTTCTCAGCTGCTTCACGCGCTTTCTCTTCCCGAACATGATGCTCTGGAATCGTATTCGTAATTTCGAGCTGATGCGTGTAGTGATCCCACGAAATGACGGTCAAATACACGACAGCAATCAGTGAAAGGAACATAAGCGATGAAGCGATCGGACGACGGTAGAAGCGGCGTTCCTTGCCCGTATCGAGGAAAGGAGCGAGCAGCAGGCCTCCGAACAGAACAGCCGGAATGCCCATCGTACCGAGTACGATATATTCTTGTGATACATATGGATATTTCAAAAATTGATACAGGAACAAGAAGTACCAGTCCGGCATCGGAATGAAAGATGCGTTTGTTGGATCCGCAGGGTAGCCCAGCGGTGCCGGCTCAGCAATCGTCCATACGAGGAAGCCGACGAGCACCACGCAGCCAACCATCCATTCCTTAAGCAAGAAGTTCGGGATGAACGCTTCCGATTTACCGGGATAGGACGTATAGTCAGGCGGAACTTGAACGCCTGCGCCCTTCTTAACACGAGAATCGCCGACAAAAACGACTTTCTCGTTTGATTTATGACCATGCGCCATAGTTAGTCCTCCCTTCGCTTAAAGTGGTCCCGAGATGCCTTGCTTCCGAATCATCAAGAAGTGAGCCGCAAGCATAGCGATCAGCGCGCCAGGCAAGAAGAATACGTGAATCGCGAAGAAGCGAGTCAACGTCTGCGCGCCTACGATATCGCCGCCATACAGGAATTGGGCGATATAAGGGCCGATATAAGGAACCGACTCCGCAATTTGAACGCCGACTTTAGTCGCAAAGTAAGCTTTGTTGTCCCATGGCAACAGATAACCTGTAAAACCAAGACCCAACATGATGAAGAAAATCAGCATCCCTACAACCCAGTTCATTTCGCGCGGCGCTTTGTAGGAGCCGGTGAAGAATACACGCAAGGTATGTAAGAACATCATAACGATTACTAAGCTTGCCCCAAAATGGTGCATGCCGCGAACGATTCCGCCGAATGCAACTTTATGGTTCAAATAGTCAACGCTTGCATAAGCATTGAGGATATCCGGTACGTAGTACATCGTCAGAAACATGCCGGACAAGATTTGAATTACAGTAATAAAAAACGTCAAGCCGCCAAAGCAATAAACGAAGGCGGAGAAGTGATGTGCGGGGTTGACGTGCTCAGGCACCTCGTGGTCCGCGACATCCCGCCATAGCGGCGTAATATCAAGACGCTCGTCAATCCAGTTGTAAACGTTTTTAAACATCTGAAATACGCCCTCCTATACTCGTGAATTCGCTTTAATTGGACCTACGTAAACGGTTCCGTCTTCAACCTTCACTTCATACTCATCAAGCGGATTCGGGGCAACGGCAAGGTTTTTGCCGTCCTTCGTATATCGCGCGTCGTGGCATGGGCAATCATATTCATTCTTGCCCTTCGTATTCCAACCGATTGTACAGCCCAAGTGCTTACATACCGGCGAAAGTGCGAATATCTCTCCGTTCGCATCTTTGGAAATCCAAGCTGCGAGCTCCGGATCGCTTACATACCATCCATCGACCTGATGAATTTGGAACTTGAATTCTTGCGGTTCATTCGTAATTTTTGATGCCTCTACTACTTTAACCCAAGTACCTTCGCCCTTTTTTTCTAACAGCGGGTCTACTGCAAAACGGACCATTGGCAAAACCGCGCCGCCCACCATAAATGCAGTCGTACCACCGAGCGTATACGACAAAAATTGACGCCGGGACATCTCTTTGCGCTGAACCGGTCGATGCGCGGTCTCGTGATGTTCGTGGTTACTCATCTTCTGTTCTACCCCCTTTGCCAACCATTTCTCGTGTTTTACCCATCGATAAAACACATGACGAACTAGGACATAACTATAATAGCCTAGGTGCTTGGGAGCGTCAAGAATATGGCTGGAGATTTGTTTACCTATAAAATGTCGTTCATAAATTTGTTGTCAAATTGTCACATTTGACCTTGTATGCCATATGTTTTCCCCAAAAGCCTATTTTATTATACAAATCTTATTTAATTGTCCTTAACCTTTCCTGCAATCCAAGCCGATTGAATGGCCGCGGCGATTGTCGACGCTGCAGGAATGGCTCCCGACGCATCGGGTGTGAACAACAGATCGGCACTCGGGCATTTCAAATTGGTCTGCTCGGCTGCTGATACGAGAATGACGAACTTGAAGCCGATGTCTTTCATTCTTGCGCAAAGCTTCTCCACTGTTGCCGATTTATCCGTTTCTTCTATGTAATGCAATGCCGGATACGTAACTACCCTCCCTTTAAACGGGATTTCGATCAAATCCATTATGTCCCTTAGCTTTTCCAGCGCCTGAGTCGCCTCATAGGGCTGTTCGCTTCCCGTCATTCCGGTCACCGGAAGCAAGCAGGTATCCAGATATGGCTTGAGCTCCTCCCACTGGTCTGCTGCAATATCGCTGAATTTCATGAAAAATTGACTCCTTCTTGCAGTGATTTATTATTTGCCTATTCTACCTATGTTAACCGCAATCGGACAGATTGCCAATCTCCGCCAACAAAAAAACTTCCGCTGGCGGTTAAGGCTGGTCGCCTGCACGCATTGCGGAAGTTGTACATTCATTTCATTTATCGCTTCATTTCATTTAATTGTTTCGCCAAGCGGTAGAACGTATCCTCGTCCCCGGACGCTAGCGCCTGGTCGATCGCTTTATACGTTTGTTCCGTGCGAAATTTCAGAACGGCTTCATCCAGAACCATTTCAGCCGCCAGCCCTAACATGGCTTCATACGTTACCTTCATTTTGTCCATAGGATACACCTCCATACCGGTGCTCGTAATTTCCCCGATTTTTTATTTTCAAAGCTCCGATGCCATATCCGGCTCCTACTAAAGCATATTCAGAAGGATCGAAGCAGTAAAGTGCGATTGCCCTTCCTATCTCCGAATATGCTCTAGCCTATACCGGAAGCTACTTATAATAGAAACATTTTATCGTTGTTCTCCAAACTGATGCCTGCCATAACTGCTCTTCCCGCTTTCGTCATACGAATGACGGTCCCGTGTTCCTGATGATCGCCGATCCTCAGCAACCCAAGATGTACCATCATACCAATCAGGCGATGCTCCAATATTTTGTTGGCGTCGTCATAGTAGTAAGGCTTGATGAGTGGCATAAGCACGGGTCTCAGCGAGGACAGCGTAACCCATTGCTCCGCCAAACCGTTAATCCATTGCGATAACGCAATCAGATTAGGAATCGGTAGTTTGTACAGCCTCAGCCAAAGTTTATAAAGCAATTCCGTCTCATTTCCCGGAGCGCCCGCCATCCGCTCTTGTCCCGCCGTTGTCAGCACAAGCGTCTGCTGGTTATCTTCGAAATAACGCATGGACCTGCAATAGTCGAAAAGCAATGACATCCGGTTCGGATAGTGATGGAAATGCCGTCCGTAGCCGAATCGCCATTCTCCCTTCGCGGGGAGCTCTTCGCGAACGGCAAAGCTGTCGAGCAATTGCATACTGAAACGTTTGTACATGGAGCCGTCTGCCGCAAGCTGGACATCATTGTGATGAATGTAGTGAAGCGTCTGGCGAATATCGCCTGACATCAGTTGCTGTTCATCTCTGTACATATGCGGCTCATCGGTATATTGCAGCTGGGCCGCATATTTGCGCTTAAGTGTATCTCGAAACCGGGTGCGTAAATCATGCGGCACTTGAAACAAGTAGCGGTTGGGACCGCTAAAACCGTTGAATAACCAGCCCTGATGCTTAAACCGTGCAATAATATCCCGTGGAGTTACTTCCTTTACCGGCTGCGGTTCGCTTTTTTTCCGGGAACGTTTCGGCTTGACCGGCGGTTCCTGCTGCTCGGCCTGCGTGACCGGCGGTTCGGTTTCTCCGAACTTGCTCTGCTGTACGCGTGCGATTAATTCCTCCAGACTGAATGAATCCCGCGTCTCGAACATTAATGAATTCAGAAAGCGCAGCTCCTCAACATTCATTCCATTGATTTGCGCTTCGAATACATCGTTTCGGCTGAGTGTTGAGAGAATCGATTGAATTAAATCATTTTTCGAGTGCCCGTTGCATTCGCAGCGGTACACGGAAGCAATTCTGCTAAGCTGGCCAATATCGGCGTAACCGAGCATATCTGAAAAATTCATCGCCACTCCCCCTCTCAGTAATGCCTGCATCTTCGTGAATTAGTACCATTATGGGGAAAAATTTATATTTTCAAACGAAGGAACAGCAAAAAAACCGATACGGGTTATTTCGCCCGATCGGCTTCACGGTGGATATTCATTCGTCTATAGATTGCATGTTCAGTTGTCAGTTGCGGGTTCGCGACAGCCAGTTCAAGATCAGCATTGTAATAATAATGCCTAGAAGAGCCAGTGCGGCCCAATATTGCGGGAATGCAGGGACGACTTTCAACACGAAGGGATCGCTTATGCTTGCTACGGGAACCTCATACTCTGCACTAATGACAAGGCCGTTGCCGGACGCATTAGCTGTGTCCATTAGCCCCGTCAACTGAGCCATCTTCTCGTCAGATGGATGGTTATCGTAGTCGATCACGAAAAAGATGAGGGCGCAGGTAAACATCGCCATGCACCCGGCGATCACGATAGCCAAGTTGCGACGGAAAGACTTGGAGAAATGGTAACTTTTCTGAGCAACCGGCATGAGCCATGACTGCTCCGCATAAATCCGATCCATTACGTTCCGATTCACATGATCGATCGGGCCAAGATGGTCCTCATCCTCCACCTCCGGCATGAAGCGAATCAGCGATTCGCTCTCTTCCCAAAGACGAAACTGCTCCGTGCAGTGTTCGCACTCCAGCAGATGGGCCTCCATCTCTTCCCTTATCGGATCCTCCTCGGACAATTCCCAATACATGCTGAATTTGTGTTGAACGTCCTCGCAGTTCATCGCGTTTTCATCCCTTCGAATTCCTCCATCATCTGCGTATCGCCGAAATAAGGCTCAAGCTGCGTCTTGACGCTCGCCCTTGCCCGGAATAGCAGCGATTTCACGGAGCTGACCGTCTGTCCTAAAATGTTGGCAATCTCTTGATAGTCTAATTGGTCATATTCCCGAAGAATTAATGCCGAACGCTGCTTCTCCGGCAAATTGTTGATCGCATCGCGAACCATCGCCATACGTTCGTTGCGCAATACGAGATGCTCGGGAGCCGACTCGGGCGAGGCAATCGGAATATGTCCCGATTCCTCCAGCGGCAAACTAGCTGCTTTCTGCTTCCGGAGTTCGCTCAGCACCGTGTTGCGTGCAATCGTATATAGCCACGTGGAAAAAGAAGCATCCACTTCACGAAAGGAATGCAAGCTTCGATAAGCTTTATAAAAGGTTTCCGAGCACAAGTCTTCCGCCAGCAATTCCAGCTTTGCGCTCTTGAGCATATGATAGATAAATGATAGAATCTTGCGTTGATATCGGCGCATCAGCTCGGAATACAGCTCAATATTGCCTTCTTTAATTTCTCTTATTAATTGGGAATCAGTCATGACAGGCGAACCTCCTCACCTGCGAATTCTTCTTCCCAGTTCGATTATGTATCATTGTACCGAACCGGAAGCGAAAAGTTGCGGTCATTAGATTAAAAAAATGATTATATGTTAGACGATATCGGCAAGATATCGGCCTATTACCAATTATTCGAGTTACTCTATCAAATTCCTGCTAGCTTCGACAGATGGTCGGTCACCCATTATTTTACAGACAAAGCATTCCTAAGTATTGTAACATAGCAACCTTAATACGTCCTGAAAATGAGAAAAATAAAACCACCTTTTTCAAGGTGGTTAGAATGTATAGAAAAACGCAGAGAAAACAACGTACTTTTCATTTTTTGATGGACCGCCGCAGCTTCAAAACAGAATAGAAAGCGCTAATGCTCAAAGCCGAGCTATGGCCGCAGCTATGCGTGTTTCTAGCGAACAGTTCTCGGTAAAATGGCTGCTAATGCGGCCGATCCGCCATCATCAATTTCCAAATCAATTGCCTACCCGCTCTGTTTGTCCGCAGCAGAAATTAATATTAATTTCCTCTCATTAAACGGTTCGCTGCCGCTGATCTCCCCTCGCAAATTGATGTGCTAATGCGGTTCGAAATGCAAAAGTACATTTTGACGAGCCTCAAATCGCTCAAAACAGTCATCAAAATGCAAAAGTACATTTCAAACGCTTCAACTTT
Organism: Paenibacillus radicis (ex Gao et al. 2016); assembly: GCF_014641555.1. GTDB lineage: Bacteria > Bacillota > Bacilli > Paenibacillales > Paenibacillaceae > Pristimantibacillus > Pristimantibacillus radicis. The sequence continues at coordinate 1,027,108 of NZ_BMHY01000001.1, read as the reverse complement.
GCCCAATTGATGCTTTTCAGGCAGATCAGCCTGCACTTTTGCATTTTGATGCGATAAATCGGCGAAAAAGCGGCTCCCAGCATGTATTTTTACATTTTGATTCGAAATGCTGCCTTTATAACGCGAAAACCTGACTACCCTTGAGGACTGCCACAAGCGCTAATTGAGTGTGGAAACTCGTTATATTTGACTAGACTCTAGATGTTTGTCTAGATGCCCCAAACTTGCTGTACAGTCTTGTACTGTATTTCACGTACTTTGTGAATGCACAGCATTTGTTTGCACGGCTTGTGTTTGCACGGCAACTATTTGCTTGCTCAGTTGGTGCTGCGTGCATTAGGGAGAGCGGAGCATTTTGAGTTCATGATGGCATTTTGAAGATTCTCTTCATGTTGCATCGTGTAAGCGATGAGATCATGGAATCAAGAACGACAGCATGAACCAAAATGCGCAGCGAACCCGGGGCTAGTGCATCACTTCAAGCTGCTCATCACATTCGCAACCAAAGCATCATAGTAGCCCATCTCGCCGGAAGTTCGGGATAACAATTGAGCGCCTTGCACAAAAGCGATGAGAATTTTGGCTTGTTCACCCGCATGCATTGACGCGTCTAACTCGCCTTCTTTTTTCCCTTGCTCCAGAACATCTTCTATCCACTTCTCATTAGCCCGGAAGAAAACATTCAGTTCATTTCGAATTTCCTCGGGAAAAGAATTCAGCTCGGCTGCCATCATGGAACATAAACATAGCTTGGTGTTGTTTTCCAACGTCTCCCGATACAGATTGAAAAAAAGCTGCAGCTTCTCCCTTCCATTTATAAGCTGAAGATTTATTTGTTCGAGTTTATGGACAAAGTCCATGCGATATCGAATAAGCACGGCCTGTACCAAATCTTGCTTCGCAGGAAAATGATAATGAATGCTCGCCTTGCGAATACCGACGGCTTCCGCAATATCCGCATAGCTGAACCCATTATATCCGCGTTCCTGAACGAGCCTAAGGCCACTATCCATAATACTTTGCAGAGTGTTATTTTTCGTATTCATACGAAAAACCTACCATCCAGTAAGTAAATTGTCAACTTCGGCAGCATTAGCGTTTCGGCTGTTTTTCCCTCCCGCCATCACCGAAGGCGATCGCTTCCTTCTCGCTAATATTCAAGTGCTCTAGCCATTTACGAATAGCTGCCGATTTGGATACTTCCACTGCTTCGAGCACATTCACAACATACCCGTGAAAACGGTGAAAACGAAGTTCCGAGAATTGAACGGCGTATTTCTTCGTCGTACATCGAGCAAAAAATCCTCCTCAGTGCGGATTCTGATCGCCGCCAGCTATTTGGAGACATAAACAGCAGAGCTGTCTATGGAATCGATTTTTGCCTTGGCCCACGTCACGGACGCTCGGAACGGCAGATAATACTGTCCGTCAGCCTTAACCGCATTGAAGCCGGTATAGGCCCCGTTCAAATAAATCTTTTTACTCTCCGCATAGATCTTAATCGTATTATCTTTTGCTTTTAAACTAACGTTTTTCGATTTATCGATCTCGATCTGGAATCCAAACGCCTGGCTGAAATCTCTTATATAGATATAACTTGAATCCTTAATACTAATAAAGCCTTGCTGCAGGCTAAAATTTTTGTCGTTTACATACAAACTCATGCTGCTGTTCGTATATACCGCGCCGCCTTCCGTATACTTATTGCAATCCCATTCCCGGTCGTAGTAGACATACTTTCCGCTGCTGGAACGATAAACATCCTTCACTTTTTTACAATGAGGATACGGAGCCGTTTCATTATAAATTACTTTCACTTTCGGAGCAGAAGACGATGAATTCGAGCTGGAACTGGATGAACTGGAACTGCCGCTTGATCTGGAGCTCGAACTGGAACTGCTGTTGGAACTGCTGCCCGAGCTTTTACCGCCATTATGGTAATGGTAGCCGGTACATAACCCCTTTCGTTTGGACTTTTCCGAACAGTTATGTCCCCCGTTGCTGTCCGTACGCCCGGAATGGGCAAAGGCTGCAAGCGGCATTAACATCGTGAAAAATAATGCAAGAATAATCGAACTGACCACTGTTTTTTTCAATGGAATCCCCCATATCTTCTGTATAATAGTTAAATTATACCAGCATTCGATCTACAGATGGCGGTTTTCACAAAATTATTGACTTCATCGTGTGCGATTTATGCAACGTTGGCGATTTATAGTATAGTGATGAGAATGAACAACAGGAAAAGAGGGAACGAATGCCTACGATACTGGTTGCTGACGACGATGCGAACATTCGCGAACTTGTTTGCTTATTTCTCCGAAATGATGGTTTCACAACGGTGGAAGCCGAAGACGGCAAGGAAGCCTTAACCGTGTATGCCTCCACTCAAGTCGATCTTGTCGTCCTTGATATTATGATGCCGATTATGGATGGCTGGACGTTATGCAAGGAATTGAGAAAAGCGAATCCGGATCTTCCGCTGCTTATGTTGACGGCTAGAGGCGAAACGTGGGAAAAAGTAAAAGGATTCGAACTGGGAACGGACGATTACTTGACGAAACCATTTGACCCATTGGAGCTCACGGTACGCGTTCGAGCATTGCTGAAGCGGTACCGCATCGGTTCCACGCAGACGATTCAATTCGGCAATGTCACGCTGGATCGTCAAACTTATAAGGTAATGAGAGGGTCCGAGTCGCTCACGCTGCCTCTTAAGGAGTTTGAACTGTTGTACAAGCTGGCTGGAACGCCTGGACAAGTGTATACCCGTGAGCAGTTGATCGATCAGATATGGGGCATCAATTATGCTGGAGATGATCGAACCATCGATGTGCACATTAAACGTCTGCGCGAACGATTCGCGTCGACGCCTGATTTTCGGATTGAGACGGTACGCGGGCTTGGGTATCGGCTTGAGGTCGACGAATGATCCGATCCTTATATACACGAGTCGTATTGACCTTTATTATTTCGGTCACCGCGGGCACGGTCATCGCTTATTTTGTGGCCACTTGGGCATACAAAGATCAACTGAACGAAAATTTGAAATTCCCCTTGCTCTACTTCGCCCAGGACGTCGCCCGGATTTACGAGGCATTACCTTCAGCTGAAGCCGATGCTTATGTAAGTGGAATGCAACAGCTCAATTCCTATCACATTCGAATGTTTGATGAGAACGGCCAGTATCAGTCTTTCGGAACACTTAACGGACGTACTGCTGCTGCTGTGTCTAAGGAACAAATACATCGAGTGCTGAACGGGGAAATTGTACATGTCAATCCAACTGGTATATCCACTACTCTGTTAGGACTGCGATTGACTACTGATTCGGGAGCAAAAGCGATCTTTGTGGAACCGAGAGCTTTTCCTTCCACCTCTTTTGTCGTCAAGTGGCTTTTAAACTTTTCGGCCCTTTCGCTAATAACAGGAAGTCTCATTATTGTCATAGCTGCCGTGTTCCTGGTCAGACCGATCAAGAAGCTGACAATTGCGACAAGGCATATTGCAGATGGAAATTTCAACGTCAAGCTCAATATTAAGCAAAAAGGCGAATTGGGCACGTTGGCGCGCAGCTTTGAAGAGATGATGTACGATTTGCAGCAGCTTGAGCATATGCGCAGGGAATTTGTAGCGAATGTGTCCCATGAAGTGCAGTCCCCGCTCACCTCGATATCCGGTTATGCTCTGGCACTCAAGCAAGTTGACATCTCTGCTGCCGATCGAAGCCGTTATCTCGATATTATTATCGCTGAAGCTAATCGGATGTCGAAGATGAGCGCCAGCCTGTTAAAGCTTAGTTTGCTTGAATCGCCATCCCAGCAGTTGCAATTGGTTACATTAAGCCTTGATGAGCAGATCAGACGGGTCATTGTGGCGATCCAGCCGCAATGGTCGGCCCGCAACATACGGTTTGAACTTAATCTGAAAGCGATCAAGCTAACAGCCGATCATGATCAATTAAATCAAGTGTGGACGAATATCATCGGCAACAGCATCAAATTTTCGATGGATGGCGGCGTCATTGCCGTCAGTATGAAGCAAGATATTAAAAATGTGGTCATCCGAATAGCGGACAAAGGCATTGGCATTACCCAGGAAGACCAGAAGCGTATATTCGAACGATTTTTCAAGGCTGATCGTTCACATAGCCGCAAGTATAGCGGCAGCGGCATGGGACTGGCCATCGTTAAACAGATCGTATCGCTTCATCAGGGCGACATTCGAGTGGAAAGCGAGCCCGGGCAAGGAACGGCCTTTATCATCACTTTGCCCATTGCTGCGCCACACGATTAACTGTAATAAAGCAAATGTTTCCTAATAAAAGCTGCATCGTCACATGCAAACGCAACTTCTGTGCATGTGACGATGCAGCTTTTTTTTGCTCGTTCATATTCCGTTCATATTGGCGTCATGAGGAGTACATTTTCGTCGTGTAATGTTTCATTAACGGCTTGTAAGGCAGCCCAATATATAGATAGAGACAGGAGCAGATGAGAATGACACAAAAAGAAGGCACGAAGAAAAACAAAGCGCTTCGTATCCTGCTTAAAATTGTAGGCGGTATCGCGATAGCAATCTTACTATTTATAGCTATTGTATATATCGTTAATGTAATCAGCAACAAAACGGACCAGAAGAAAATTGAAACCTACGGTCAGCTCGTTCCGGTAGACGGTAAAAAAATGAACGTTACGATTCAAGGGGAAGGCGAAGAAACAATCGTGCTCCTTCCTGGTTTTGGAACAGCCGCGCCCGCCATTGACTTCAAGCCGCTAATTGAAGAGCTGGCACCTTATTACAGAGTCGCTGTCGTTGAGCCCTTTGGTTATGGACTAAGTGATATGACGGATAAAGAAAGGAACACGGCCAATATTGTCAGTGAAGTTCATGAAGCTTTACAGGCGCTGAAAATTGACCGTTACATTCTAATGGGTCACTCCATTGCCGGTATTTACGGAATCGATTATGTAAATAAATATGAGAACGAAGTGATCGCTTTTGCCGGAATTGACAGCAGTGTTCCAACACAGCCAGGTATGGATGTTAAATTTGATACAGGCAAACTAAAACTGCTCCGAGAATCCGGTTTCGGCAGATTGCTGTTGAAGATAGGCGGCAGCGCTTATGATGGATTGCCGTATGACGATAAAACAAAGGAGCAGTTACAATTGATTACGCTCCGAAATGCTTACACATCCAACTACTTGAATGAAATGGTAAACATTTATCCTAACTTCCAAGCAGCCCAACACTTAACATTCCCGAAAGAGCTTCCGCTTATTTTCTTTATCCAAGCAAACAACCCGGTAATAAGCACATGGGTACCGCTGCATGAAGAGCAAATTAAAGATTCTGTTCATGGAAAAGTAATCACAATGGATGGGGAACACTATTTGCATCATACCAAATCCAAAGAAATCGCCGAAGACTTTAGAGCTTTTATGAAAGAGATTAAATAGTTGTTAAAAACCCGTGAGGATCATTCCTCACGGGTTTTCTAATGCCAGCTAAAATCTCTTATGGTGCCCATTTGTATTTCATCTCTTTAAACGTAACATCCCACAACATCTGACTGCCTTCAAGCGTTATCGTCAGTTTCTTCACTTTGTCGAGATGCACATAAAACGAATAAGGTTCTTGCTGTTCACCATCTGCAGGACGGCAAAATTCCGTATAGTTCTCCTCAAAGCCTTCAGTGGTAAAAACAACTCCCGCTTTGGCAGCGTCTGCTCCATCCGGTATGCCGCAGTATCCTTCAATGATGGTCGTATGATTGCTGAATGAATATTGATAGGTTTCAGTTTGCTTCCCGTCGCTGCTATAAAAATTGAATTGTGGCGTTATGCGCTTGCCTCCGATTTCCATCGATTTCAAATGTTCCATTGGAAGATGGCCGTTCTGCTCTTTTTTCTCCGTCAAAGCCAGCACCGGACCTTCAGCTTTCGTGAAGAACGCTTTGTCGATCAGCTGAGACAACCCTAATATCACAAGGACGAGGAAAATGCCGGACAAAATCGTGACAAGGCCGTTTCTCCAAAAGTTTGCGGAACGAAAGCCGATCTTGTAAGCGGCAAAGCCTGCCGCTGCACCTATCGTATTCTGAAATGCGTCATTCATATCAAAGCTGCCGAGCAGCGTTATGGCTTGAAGTGTCTCCAGCACCAAGATGGACATGAAAAACAACGATATAAATACGGTAAAACGAATGCGGAACAATAAAGGAATGAAAATGCCAAAGGGCACAAAAGCGGCCAGATTTCCGATGCCCACCAGGTCCATCAGCGTAAAGGAACGAAAAATAAATCCCGTCGGATACTTAAATACGACATCTGGTATGAAATAAAATGTGTAGCCCACTGTGTGCTTAGCTGCTCCCGGTCTGTTGAAGCCCAGAAACATAAAATACAAAACAGCAATTGTGTACAAAATCGTGATGAGGCAAATCAGCTTGCGATGCTTAGCTTCCATTACATTCTCCTTTGTTGTCTGCTTCTTTATTTATGTAAGACGGTATCCGTGACTGTTTTATAACACCTATTTGCAGATTTCTTAACCGCAATTACATGACTCCTTTGTTGATGGTCTGCATGAAACCATAAAAAAATAGCAATTATCAACGCATTTCACGCTGCTAACTACTATCTTCGTTACTTTCCTCGGTCTATGATTGTTGGATAATGCTGCTCCAGGATGCAAGAACTTGCTGGCGTTCTTTGTCAGACATTATTAAAGACTTCAGCTTCTTCAGCGTTTGAGGAGCATCCCATTCCAGTCGTTTATTGAAATACTTGCTGGATAGGCCATAGAAGAGATGAGGAAACATCAAATCGGCGTAAATGATGCTGCATTCCTCCGCACTTAATGGATGGACCTCGCGGTACGCCTTCAACATCGTAATCGCTTTATCCGAGCTCCACCCGTGTTTTTTCATCACCTTATTAAATATTTTACGTATATCCCTTGCCGGCAAATCGAAGGTCAAAGAATCCATATCAATAATGACTAGTCCTTGCTTCGATTTAATCAAGTTAGCTGCCGCAAAATCTTGATGGCAAAGGTTTCGTTGCACCCTTACTTTATTCACCCAATCTGTGTAATAACTCCCCTGAATCCATCGCAGCGCTTCTTTGCCTTGATCGATAAAGTGATCAACATGAAGAAGATAAAGCTTATCGAATTCGCCGCTGCTTCGGGCTAACGCTTTAAAAGCCTCTAATTGATCCAGATGCTTGATGTAACTTTGCTGCCATCCGCCAAGATGCTCCCTCTCATTGGCCGATTGATGCTGAGAGTAAAAACCTCTGGAAGCCATATGAAACTTGCCAAGCTCTTTCATAATGACGATAAGGTCTGCCGCTCCGTAGGTTGGCGATGTACCTTGAACAGCGTCAGACAATACGTAGCAGCTCCCCTTGCTGTCTTCTGAATAATAAGTTCCAGTCGTTGTAGCGACCATTTCAGGAATAGGTGCCCCGTTTTGCTGCAGATGCTTGATCGCCTGAATAAGGAAAAGCAGCCTTTGCTTGGAGACGGGCGCTTTTTTTAATATTTTACTGCCTTCGCTCGTCTCTAAGCTCCACGTCGCCTTTTTCCCTTTATCCGATATCAGCTTGATACTCTTCATTTGAAGCGGATATTGGGCCATTAATTCGGATATCGTCTGCATAATCGTTATCTGCCCCTTTGTTTTATTCGTTTGTATTTAGATACAGTAACGTTTGACAAAGGCGTTGGCTCACTATTGTAAGCTTCCATATAAATTTTATCCAGCCGATCTGCTACGTGCTCGAATGTATAGAAATCATTGACCATTTGCCTGCCTCGGGAAGCCATTTCACCAGCCTCCTCCTTGTTGGTCAGCATATAATGGATTGCCTCGGCAAAAGAGTCCGAAGACGTGTAATCACGAACGATATAACCGTTCCACATATGCCGGATAACCTCTGCATTCCCGCCGCGATCGGTTGTAATAACCGGAACCCCCGCAGCCATCGCTTCATAATGAACACGAGCCAAAGGCTCCTGCCACTGAGAACTGCAAACAAACACATCGCCCATTGAAAAATAGTTTTGGATTTCATTCGCTGGGACGAACTTGGTGAATATAATTTTGTTGCCATAAGGCTTTGCCAGCTTCAGTAACCATTTCCCATAGCCGTCAATCGTGTTATCGCTGAACCATTTGCCCCCCACAATAACTAGGACGGCATCCGGGTGATTCTCCAGCACTCTGCTCATCGCCTGGATAAGCAAGTGAGGGCCTTTTTTGACACTGAGCCGCCCGACAAATAAAATAACTTTCTTGTCTTGAACGCCGTATTGCGTTCGTAATTGATTTCGTATGTTCATTCCACGGGAGGTCCAAATCGGGTAGTAGCTATTGGGGTCAAATCCGGAGTAAATCGCTTCTGTTTTATCCTCTGCCGCCGGAACACGTCTTGTTATCGTCGATTTGATATACTTACTGACGGTCGTTAGTTTGTGAACATACTGGACGCAAAGCTGTGCTTCTGTATCCGATATTTTCTTCTCTTCAAACATCTCGTTATGCAAGCTGACGACAAAACGGCTTGATGGAGAAGCTTCCTTATAAAGCGCAATGTTCTTAGGTCGATTGAATACATGAACGACGTCATAGGCATGAGCCTTCAACGATCGTTTCACTTCTTTCACATAGGTTTCTTTGGGAAATCTGATATATTGAATACCGTTTCGTATTTCCTGATCGGGTAAAGTTTCATCTGTAATGGAATAAATCGTTAAATCATGTTTGCGGGATAACATAGGCGATATCCCGTCCATCATGATTTGAATAGCCCCCCCTTTAATAGCGGGTGAGGGGAGTTTTTCCGTGCATATGAATGCCAGTCTCATGCGAGGATAGTCTCCTGTCATTTGTAATAGTGGCTGAAATATTCAACTTCCCTAGCTAAGCCAGTCATTAGACTAATTTTGGGCTCGTATTTCAAAAGCTTGCTGGCTTTGGATATATCGGCCCAAGTGTGCATAGGCTCTCCATGCATATTGCCGCTTTGAATAATATCCGCTTTTTTCCCAGTCAAAAGCTCCAAGTTGCGAATAACATTTGTTATGGTGGATCTCTCTTTACCGCCAATATTAATGGTTTCTCCGATTACGCTGGGAGCGTTAACGATTGCTGCGGTTGCTTCCACGCAATCACTTATATAAGTGAAGTCCCGTGATTGCGATCCATCGCCAATCAAGGTGATGGAATCGTTATTCAACAATTGTCTAATGAAACGATGAAACGCCATATCGGAGCGTTGGCGCGGTCCATACACCGTAAAGTAGCGTAAAATAACGATAGGAACCTTCTCGCTGTAGACGCGGCATAGATGTTCACCTGTTAATTTACTGACACCATAGGGCGCTAACGGTGCCAGCTTTCTGTCCTCAGACACCTTCCCTGTCGTTTCTCCATAAACGGATGAGGTGGATACAAACACAAATTTTTGGAGCGATGATTGACTGCAAGCTTCCAGCAGCCGTTGTGTGCCAAGTATATTCGTATCTGCGTAATTGCGGAAATCTGCTCCCCAACTCGATCGAACACCCGGTATGCCAGCCAGGTGGAAGACAATGTCAACCTCTTCAAGCGTTTTGTGCCAGTCGATGTTCAGTATATTCGCTGTAATCATTTGAAAATTAGGATGGTTATAAAAACCCTCCATATTTTTAGTACCAATTACTTGCAATTCCTCGCGAACAAAAGCATCGACTCCAATTACTTCATGGTCACCGCTCGCAAGCAAATGCTCACAAAGATGTGATCCAATGAACCCTGCTGCCCCAGTTACGACGATTTTCATGGCCGACCAACGCCAACATATTCAAATCCGTACATTTCTACCGTTTTTCTATTCAAGCAATTTCGTCCATCGACAATAACGGGACGCTTCATCAACGCTTTCACCCTGTCCCAATCCGCTTCAAGAAAGGCAGACCAGGCAGTTGCAACGACTAATAGATCGGCTTGTTCTACAGCTTCATAAGGATTGGAGCACCAGACAACCGAAGAAAGCTTAGGTGATACAAGCGGGTCATACGCATACACTTGATACCCTTTACGTATTAGCTTTTTCATTAAAACGATAGCTTGGGAATAGCGGATATCATCCGTATTTTCTTTAAATGTCGCCCCCCATACAGCAATACGCGGCTTATCTGAACGTTTGCCCAAAGAATGAGTTATTTTATTCAGGTAAATGTCTACTTGTGAACGATTGATTTTCTTAACGGCCTGTACCAGATCCAGTTGGATATCCTTCGCTGCCGCAACATAATTCAAGGCGTTCACATCCTTAGGAAAGCAGGACCCGCCATAACCCAAGCCTGCTTGCAGAAACCTGGGTCCGATACGCCGATCCATGCCTATCCCTCTCGAAACCTCCATTATATCTGCATGGTATGCGTCGCATATTCGAGCTATTTCATTAATAAAAGAAATCTTCGTTGCTAGAAATGCATTGGAAGCATATTTGATTAATTCAGCCTCCAAGCGATCCGTTATTAGAAATTGAGTCTGCAAATTTTGATAGAGCTCCTGTACTTTCAATGCCGCTTCGCTCTGCTTCGCACCAATAACGATTCGATCCGGATGAACCGTATCCTCGATAGCAGTACCTTCCCGAAGAAACTCCGGATTCGAGACAATCTCAAATAAACGTTTGTCAACTCCTTGCCGCTGCAAATCGGCTTCAATCCAATCTGCGGTGCCAGGCGGAACGGTGCTTTTCAAAATAATAATTTTTGGAGTACGAATCGTTTGCGATAATGCGTCTATGACGCCTTTCACGTAAACCATATCGGCACTGCCATTTTTAGCTGAAGGGGTGCCTACCGCAATCATAATGCAGGGGCAATCCGCCATATACCTTTTACTATCTGTATCGAAAAAAAGCTTGCCCTTCTCTTGATTTTTCGCAATCATTTCAGTTAATCCCGGTTCATAAATGGGGATGATCCCTTGCTGAAGCTTTTTGATTTTTTCTTCATCCACATCTGTGCAATATACGGTATGACCGATGTCCGCTAATACAGCTGCTGTAGTCAAACCGACATAACCCGCTCCGATTATACAAATATCCATTCCTCGCTACCCCTTTCGACGCTACTACAACTACTATATTAAGATTCTATTAATAAAGGTCACGGCTATTATGATCTATTAAATGAGGATAGAACTATTAAATGGGTTGATGGATTCACCTATTTATCATGGAGGACAAGCTTCAAAAATATTTTTGGCAATATACTATTACTAGATATTGGATATTCTTTGCAAAGAGGTGATTCTTTTGGTACTTAAAGCTGTCATTCCTGCTGCTGGATATGGAACCCGCAACTTACCCGTTACTAAATCCATTCCTAAAGAAATGTTTCCTATTCATGATCGGCCAGTGATAGACTATATTGTTTCAGAAGCAATTAACGCTGGTTTGAAAGAAATATTAATTATTCTTTCCCGCAACAAGACAGAAATTATGAATTACTTTGATCGCTCAATCGAGCTGGAGTGGTACTTAACCAAGCATCATAAAAGCAATCTAATCCAAGGAATTGAGCCTCCAAAAATAAATATTCAATATATAAGACAGCCAGAGGCTCTGGGGCTTGGTCATGCCATTCAAATGGGAAAATCATTCGCTGGAAGTGATCCGTTTGTCGTTATGCTGCCGGATCAACTATGTTTACATCAGCCGCCCCCGCTATCGAACATGATCAGGCTGTACAAGCAATATAAGAGTCCAATTATCGGCTTGCATTCAGTTAAGGAAGAACTGCTTAAAAATTATGGTGTGGTTTCAGGCAAACAAGTTCAAGATGAGGTATATCAAATCCATTCTATTATTGAGAAACCTATAATTAATCCGCCTTCTACTCTCGCTATCATGGGAAGATATATATTAACCTCCGATATATTTGCTGCCCTTGATCATATAGAGAAAGATGCGGCAGGAGAAATTCAATTAACAGATGCATTAAATCGGCTATGTCAAAAGAATCCCGCATATGGGTATGTTTTTAAGGAGAAATGGTATGATACCAGCATTGAAAGTGAATACATGAAAGCTCAACTTTATGCGTATAGAATGAATAAGCAGAACGGTTAAAAAGAACCTTTATGACCTCTTTAAGAAGGATGTAAAGGTTCTTTCACCAAATATGCAATACAAACAGACGGAGCGCCTTCTACATTGAAGGCGCTCCGTCTGTTTATGTGCCGTTTATTTTATTCGAAATCGTCATCCGAGTCTTTATTGAATTGTTCAGCTTGCGTCGAATCGCCATTGGAACGTTGAGAGTGATGTGAATGATTAGGATCATACGGGCGGTTATTTCCTGTACGGCTGCCTCCTGTACGGTTCCCTCCGGTACGGCTGCCCCCTGTACGGTTGCCTCCTGTACGGCTGCCTCCTGTACGACTGCCTCCTGTACGGTTGCCTCCTGTACGGCTGCCTCCTGTATTGCATGATGATATAAATTGTGACATTCGCAAATCCCCTTCCTTGTAGATATAGACAATATATGATTTCGATCTATCATTCGTAACAAGGCGATTGATTGTTTTATAGTCTGTATTGATTTAGTCTTTTGATGCAAAAAAAAAAGACCAGTATCATGCTTTGCTTGAAAGCTGACTGATCTTGTTTATTGTTTCTAAACGCTTCACACCCGTCGGGTACTCCGTCTTTCCAGCCATCTCTGGTAAAACCAGATTGTAACGGCGAGCCATGTGCCGCTTGCCAGATAACCGCCAATTACATCGCTTGGATAATGCACCCCTAAATAGATTCGGCTAATCCCGATAGCCGCGATCATAACGATGCCGCCAACAATCAACAAAGTCCGGGTCAGTGCTGTTCGAGCATGCTTCCATAACAGAAAACATAACACACCATATAGTGCAAAAGCGGCCATCGAGTGTCCGCTCGGAAAACTATAGCCCGTTGCATCCGCAAGGCGGTGAAGCGTCGGGCGTGCGCGATGAAAAATCGCCTTCAGCACGACATTCAGCAAAGCGGACCCCACTATAACACCGATTAAGAAAAGCAGCTCCCAGCGATGCTTAAATACAAAATAGAGCATGATCATAATGAGGATGGTAATGATTACATTTAACGTACCTGCTCCGATTAAGGAAAATCCTTTCATAACCGATGTAAGCCAAGGGCTCTCCCAATGCTGCACAAAAGTAATAATCTGGCTGTCGAACCATTCAATATTGTTTTTTCCAATTAAAACAGCGATTAAGGCAAAGCCGATAGCCCCAATTAGGCTAATAATAAATGATGCTGTAAAGACGAACTTCAAATTCATAAATATCTCCTTGGAACCTGCATTTTCTCCTGGTACAACTAATAAATTTACAAAACCTTATTAAAAGAGAATATCATATGCTTAGCCAATTTAAAAACATCAGACTCATCCCGCCGCTTTAGCGGAATATACGTACTGCGTATTACTCATCTTCAACTATCTTGGAGAATATAATTTACTTCACGCATTCATAGCATCTTGGCCTATAATGAAGGAGGTACTTACCATTAATTGGAGGGGATTGAATGGATGAGGTAAAGGCGCATTTGGCTGCAGCCAGAGGGCGGTTGCTGCACGAGCTGTCATCTCTAAATGACGAAGTGTTTAATCGCATAATTGAACCGGACAAGTGGAGTATTGCACAGGTTTGCCATCACTTATGGCTGACGGAAACTCTATTCATCAAAGCCATTAGGTTTGGGATTAAGCGTAAACCTCTCCTCCAAACCGAACGTAAAAACGTTGAAATTGTGTTAGATATGGCTACAAAGTATGAAGCGCCTGAAGTTGCAAGGCCTGATTCGGGCCCTTTCCAGTTGCCGCAGATTCTTGAACAATTACACAAATCAAGAATGAAGTTGATTGAACTGCTTGATGGGATCGAAGATCCTTCTATTTTTAAAGAAATAGCGGTAAATCATCCGCGGTTTGGCGATTTGCCATTAGATCAATGGATTGAGCTGCTGTATATGCACGAACAACGGCATACCGAGCAGATTATTTCTTTAAAATAAGCGCCTTACAGGCTCCAATGAATGTCTGCGGATTTTCAAAAACCATATATGAAAATACACCTTGCTGCGTATGTAAGTAGAGGAAGCCTTGATTGCCGCCTATACGCTTATAAGATAAATCGAATATCTCTTCAATTTGAAACATCCGGTATTTAGTCTCAATTCTATCCTTGTATAAATACATTTGCCGTTCTTCCATGACTGTTTTTTGCTCTGCATGTGAGATTTCTCTCTGAATCTTATAATAAGGCTGGACAGCTAGCCAAGTCATATTAATCCCCCCTCCAATAAACATACGAATGACCCGTAAGATAATCACTCCATTGCAGAAGTGGTCGTTCTTACAGGTCATTATATCATTTCAGGAACTATTTTTTAGACCGTTTCTTGGAGGATGTTTTCGTCTGTCTGCCGCGTTTCCGGCTCGAAACCATCACATTTTTTTCCGTATGCGTGTAGTAGTGTTTGTATACCGGACAACAGTGATGTTGCTTAATCGTTTCGATGTTTTGCACGACATTCACAATTTGCGGATGGAAGTAGTCCTCATATTGGACAATTGGAGGATCGTAAATCGTCTGTGTTGGACAATCCGGACAAAAACCAGCCTCATTCATTTCATTGCCCACATTATAGTAACCGTTACGTTTCAAATTAACAATCTCCTTCCATTTTTTGAATACAACACATCATATTCACAGAAAGAGTATGCGGCCTGTACTTTTGACATGGAAGGCGATAGCCTTCACTAGAATTGCGGTCAAACCGTCGAGATAAACAACCCCCACCCTATCACCCTGCATCATGAAATGGATTAGAAAACAATACTAGATTTTGTTATGATACCAGTATGAAACAAAATACCGTTCTCCATAAAATCATCATTATTTTGCTCTTTATTGTTGTTTTATTTGCTTTACGCTTAACTTGGCAAAACCTATTTTCCAAATCAGAGCCTATTCCTGTGGTCAATGGTGTGATGGATTTGCGTGACCGCAATTTGGAGGACTCCGGTCTATTCCGAATAGATGGCGAATGGCGTTTTTACCCTTCCCAATTCATTTCTAACAAGGATCTATTATCAATGTCCGATTCTTCTTCGGTCCCTCTTCAAGTTCCCGGGGATTGGAGCGATGCATTCGAAACGGGCGGCACATCTTCCTATGGTTATGGGACATACCGGATACAAATTTTGATCGACCCGCTTCAGCAGCCCATATCGCTATGGTTCAATAAAATCCAATCTGCCTCCTCAGTCGAGATCAATGGAACGCCCGTGCCTGCGAATGGCAAAGTTTCGCTAAATGCGGAGGACTATAAACCAAATACCGCTTCGTATACCGCGTCATATTTTTCGAAAGAAACGACCGTCATTGAAGTGCTTATTCATGTAGCGAACTTTGATCAACCAAATAAAGGCGGCATTGCCGGACCTATTTTCTTTGGCTCTCAGACAGTTATTGACCAGACCTACTTTTATAACGTCGGCACTCTAATGATTACCGTCATTATTCTGCTGCTGCATGGGCTTTATGCCTATATTCTCTACCTGTTTAATGCTAAAGAGCGTGCTTTGTTTTTGGTTGGGCTAATGACGATTTCGGTAGCTGCAATCCTGATGGCGCGGAATGACAGCCTGCTGCTGACGTTGCTGCCGATTAATTATACTTGGGCTATGAAGATCCGTTTGATTGCTTTCTTGTGGCAGAACCTTTTTATTCTGCTTGTCTTCCGGAAATTCATTTCCAACTCTAAATCTAACTATGGGTTACGCTTATACATGGGATGCCTTTATCTCTATTCCGTATTTATCGTCATCTCCCCTGCTTCGCTTGTAAGTAAATTCAATGATTTGGGTATCGTCCAAGCGTTGCAGTATATCCCTTTCATCTGGCTGATTTATAGCTTGGGAAGTTTATTATTTAAGAAAAAAGAAGATAAGGATGTCGTCTTTCTGCTCCTGTCCGGGGCAGCAATTATCTCTAATCTGATATGGAGCTTTTGGAACTATAACGGACAATCTCTGCTCGTCTACTACCCGCTCGATATTATAGCTGCCATCGTAGGCTTCTCGGCGTATTGGTTCAAAAAATATTTCCGCAATGTCAAAGAGATTATGGATTTAACGAAGAAGTTAAAAAAAGCAGACAAGCTGAAGGACCAGTTTCTTGCCAATACGTCTCATGAACTGCGTACACCGCTTCACGGAATAATGAATATCGCGCAAAATGTAGTGACCAAAGAGGAAGGCAGACTATACGAGAGCAGCCGAGAGGATATGGAACTGCTAATTACGATTAGCCACCGGATGTCCCGTATGCTTGGTGATTTGCTGGATGTCGCTCGGCTTCAGGAGCATCGCATTACGTTGCAGCAAGAGCCTATCGCTATTCAATCCGTTGTTCCCGGCGTCATTGGCATGCTTAACTATATGATCGAGGGTAAGCCGATACGGTTGACGATGGATATTCCGGAATCTTTGCCTCCTGTTCTTGCAGATGAGAAAAGGCTGGTCCAAATTTTATATAACCTCGTACATAACGCGCTTAAATACACGGAAAAAGGGGTTATTACCGTTTCAGCTGAGGAACGGAATGGCATTGTCTTTATTCATGTGACAGATACCGGAATAGGAATGACACAAGAAACGACAGAGCGGGTATTCCTTCCCTATGAACAAGGCCCAAGCGGCCATCAAGACGGACGCGGCATTGGGCTGGGACTCAGCATTTGCAAGCAATTAGTAGAGCTCCATGGAGGCAGCTTATCCGTTCAATCCGAGCTCGGCAAAGGGACCGTGTTCAGCTTTAATTTGCCGCTCGCAGCCGATTTAGCAGGTCCGCAAGCGATGACGATACTTACAGAGTCTTCCCATTTGATTGCGGCGGCTGAGGAACAGTTTGACCGGATGGCAGAGTGGACGGTAATTAAGTATGAGACGAGCAGATCAGTTATTCATGAGGATCTCCCCCCGCTCTTGACGGATATTAAGGTGAACATTCTGGTCGTCGATGATGATCCGGTTAATCTGAACGTTCTCAAGGGGATTTTGTCTAGTGAATCCTATTCCATTACAGCAGTAAATTCGGCCTTAGAGGCGCTTAATTGGCTGGATATAAAGAAGTGGGACTTGCTAATTGCTGATGTAATGATGCCTCATATGTCCGGTTATGAATTAACTCAAAAGGTGCGGGAGCGCTACTCCTTATCCGAGCTGCCCATATTGCTGCTGACCGCACGCAGTCAGCCGGAGGATATGTACACCGGATTTTTGTCGGGTGCCAATGATTATGTAACAAAGCCTGTAGATGCGATGGAGCTCAAATACCGTATTCGTGCCTTAACGGCTATGAAACAATCGATGAATGAACGTTTGCGACTGGAAGCTGCTTATCTGCAAGCACAGATTCATCCGCATTTTTTATTCAACACCCTGAATTCCATTACGGCACTCATTCATCAGGATACGAGAAAGCTTGAGGATCTCGTCAGTGCATTTGCTTCCTTTCTCAGAATTAGCTTCGACTTCCTGAATACAGGAAAGCAAGTCGAGCTGTCCCATGAATTAGAGCTGGTAGAAGCTTATTTGCATATTGAACAAACACGTTTCGAAGAGCGGTTGGCCGTCGTCTGGAAGGTAGAGCCCGACATTAACATTGTTATACCGCCGCTATCGATTCAGCCGATTGTAGAAAATGCGGTTAAGCATGGACTGCTCACTCGTCAAAGAGGCGGCACCATCCAAATCCGGGTTGCAGCTCAGAACGATTCAGTCCTCATTGAAGTGCAGGACAATGGTAAAGGGATGGATCAGGCAACGCTCTCTTCATTATTAGAGCCTGCTATTAAGGGCAATAACGGTATTGGATTAGCCAACACTCACCGCCGATTGCTTCAATCGTATGGACAAGGTCTTTCAATTAATAGTAAGCCTGGAGAAGGTACTGTTGTATCCTTCCTAATTCCGAACTCTCTACCGCATTGAACGATGACAAAAGCCTGATTTCCGCAGAGGGAAATCAGGCTTTTTTGCTAAAGTTTTTTTTGCAAAACAATGACGCGGCAAGCCTCCATACATCGGTCTCGAAAATTGCAGCTTGAGCTTTGCGGCCTCCAAGTTGCGAATACTCGCTTTGTTATCCGGATGAACCGTTGAATAAAGATACAGACCGCCCAAAGCTTTGGCACGCTCTTCACGCAGCTGATTGAAATAACGCTGCAAGCCTCGGCCGCGAACAGACTCATGTACGATTGTGGAGTCAAGGATCCATACTCTTGACAATTCTTCTTCCGGCACACCAAATTCTCTGCCTAAGTTGTTTTCTGTCGTTCCGGGGCATGCTAGTACGGTATAGGCCATTAACTTATCTTTATCTTTCTCAAATGCCCCGTAAATTTCTCCATTCTGTTGCATCACCTTATGAAAATAATTTTCTTCGTCAGCAGCAAATAAAACATCATCCGGCAGCCTCGATACGACGTCCAGCATCAGCTCGTGAATTTGCGGAACTTGATTGTGACCAAGCTGACGAATGGTTAATCCTTGATGCCAGTAGACTTGTTCCATATCTCATTTCCCTCCCCCATTGTGATCTGCATTTTTCTTATGCAAGGTGCGAGGATGAGGGCAACGTCTTCCCCATGCAGTAGCTGCTGGAACAATGGATATAGGGTCCAAAACGTTCGATTTCAACAAACCCAAACTTTTTGTACAATGCAATGGATTCAGGCTGCACAAGTCCCGTTTCGAGGAGTATCGAATGATATCCAGCATGCTTAATCTCCTGCTCCAAAAACGATAAAATACGTGATGCAATCCCCTTGTTCCGATAGGCGGGATCCACAAAAATCCGTTTCAGCTCACAAGACCGTTCATCAAACGGACGATACGCCCCGCATCCGACAGCAGCTTTGCCCAAATATGCACCGACAAATATAACACGCTCTGCCTCAGCATTTTCTAACTCAACACCATGTACTTCATCCGTGGGATATAGGGCGAATAAATAGTTATCCAGCTTAGCTATCAAGCCTCGTAAATCTTCATTGTACGCATCTACAATCTGTAAAGTAAGCTGCTCCATGCTGTTCACTCCTTAAGTTGTTCATTCTCCTGGGACAGAATTAATAATTTCTTTTTCCCCCCTTTTTAACAAATTCCCAATCGCCCTCTATATTGGTTCGTACTTTATGAAGCAGTTTAAGCAGTGCTTCCTTATCTTTATTGGAGAGTCCGGCTAACGCCACCTGATCGGAATAATCAGCTTCTCTTTTTAAAAATAAGTACGCCTCCCTCCCCTTCTCTGACGGGTACAGCTTTTTGTTCTTTTTATTATCCTCGTCCTTTTTCTTCTCAATGAAGCCCTGTATCTCCAGCTTGCTAATCGCGCGGGCTGCAGTCGTACGATCAACCTTAATCATTTCCGCGAGCTTTTCTTGTATGATCCCGGGTTCCTCACAGATCCGCACCAGATATAAATATTGCCCTTTCGTCAAATCCAATTCTTTAAATTCAATATTGCTGATGGAATCGAATGCTCTGGCTATCATTCCGATTTCACGAAGAATTTCTTTCATATACAACCTCCAATTTTTGTTGCATTTACAATATAATATATTCGCTCTGAAATAGCAATCGCAGCAAAAAAGAACCGCTATAGAAGTAGCGATTCTTTTGCATGAATATACCGGCTTTAGAAGAAAACCGCCCATTCTAGCGTTTCTCTCTCAACGATCTTAAATACATATTTAACCTAAATATAAATTATATCCCTCTTTCAATTCCTCCGCAAATATCTAATTTTCATACTCCGAACAGTACAAAAATTCTCTCGTTTCTAAGTGATAGTTATGCATTCTCATAGCACTTTCTGGAAACGAATACTGTTCAAACCCGCTTGTACGCTGTACTTCCAAGCTTGTAAACAACTCAAAAAACTCGCTATCAATTATTTATCTTGACAGATACAGAAATTTAACTAGAATAAAATTTACTAAACCAATGGTTTTAGTAGAGATTGAACTTGAATCGTCTGTAGATGTTTCGCTGTCCCTCTTTTCTGCACAGTTTAGAAAACATCTCGTTATGTACAAAGGAGGAGACCGATTCATTCAGGGATTTCACAATACTTGAGTTTCACCCGTAATTGCAAGACATGAGTATGCTATTTTTACAATCAAACTTAAGGAGAAAACGAGATGAACAAAAAAACTCAAATCATCACAATCAGTGCACTGGCTGTAGCTATTAACGTTATTGCCGGTACGATTGTGGGAAGCTTAAAAATTCCATTCCTATTCCTTGATACGGTCGGCACGATTTTCACCGCCGCCATTTTTGGCCCGGTATGGGGCATTCTAGTCGGGGTTGTTACGAACTTGGTTCTAGGCGTAACCTCGGGTTACACCTCCATTCCGTTTGGACTTGTTAATGCGGTAGTTGGTCTAGTCGTTGGCCTATTGGCTAGAAAAAAAGGATATCGCTTCTCGACAGCTCTTACTTCAGGCGCCATTCTGGCCGTCCTTTGCCCGTCGATCGGTACGATAATTGCCATTGGTCTGTTCGGAGGATTAACTGGCGGAGCGCATGACGTAGCTATTCTTTGGCTCAAACAAGCCGGCAGCAGCTTGTTCACCTCAGCTTTTCTGCCGCGTCTTGCTGAAAACTTAGTCGATAAAATTTTATCTGCCATTCTGGTATTCTTTGTCATTAAAAACCTGCCGCAATCTCTGATTAAAAGGTCGAATAAAAAGAAGGCGCCGTCCATTGAAGCGTAGTAAACAACTTCTTGTCGTTTCGCACTGCGTCATTAATCAGAACGCAGTCGTAGAAGGAGAAGCTCGTAGCCCAGGCATCATGAAAGCGGCAGTTGACTGGTCCTACAAGGAAGGGTATGGCGTGTTCCAGCTGCCATGCCCCGAGTTTACTTTTCTTGGTCCTGAGCGTCCTCCAATGACCGTTGAGGAATATGATACGCCAGAATTTCATGCCCATAATCGTAAAATATTACTTCCGTATCTGGAGCAGCTTAAAGTGTATCAGGACCACGGTTACGACATTGTCGGAGGTCTTGGCATTCAAGACAGCCCATCATGCGACCCGGGTAAAGGCATATTTATGAAGGACGTAATCCAGCTTGCAGCTGAGCTTGGAATAAATATCGATTTCTTCTGGCAAATTCCGAATACGAAAACCGGTAAATTCGATCCTAATCATCCTAAGAGCGTATTTGGTCCGGTGTCACCATCCACCGAGAAAGATAACGAGGCGGTGAAGTAGTCATGCTTGATATTCGAAACGCCTCCTTCTCTTACACGGATTGGGAGGACGAAGAGGATACGCTGCACACTTCTCGCGTGCTTCACCAAGTGACTGCAAGCATTGCAGCTAATGAATTTGTAGCCTTGCTTGGACGTAATGGATCTGGCAAGTCGTCTTTCACTCGCTTGCTTAACGGAATTGAACTTCCATCTGAAGGCACGGTTCAGGTGGAAGGGCGATTCACGCATGATTCCCCGAGTCTTCCGTTAATCCGTCGAGCGGTGCAAATTGTGTTCCAGAATCCTGAGAATCAGCAGGTGGGAATGACGGTTGGTGAAGACATCGCTTTTGGTCTATCGAATATTGGCTATCCGCAGCAGCAAATGCAAGAACGCATTGCTTGGGCTATTGACCTTGTTGGTCTTGATGCCGATGAGGATCGTCCCGTAACCCGTCTTTCTGGCGGTGAAAAGCAAAAGCTCGCTCTGGCCTCTGTATTGGCCTTGTCTCCAAAATATTTAATTTTGGACGAAGCCACGTCTATGCTGGACCCTTTGGCCAGAAAGCAATTTGTTGCAACGCTTCACGAAGCGCGCAAACGTCATCCTTTTGCGCTCATTTATATTACCCATCATCTCGAAGAGGTACTGGAAGCAGATCGCTGGGTTTTGTTCCGTGAAGGCCGTATTCATCTAGACGGCCCGCCGGCTCAATTTCTAAACAATGAGGCGCTCTTGGCGGAATGCGGACTGGAATTGCCATATTATCATGCCCTTGCGCTTGCGCTGCAAGCCAAAGGAGTTTCTGTTCCTGCTTCGCTAGGGATAGAAGAATTGAGGGATTTGTTATGCAGATTCAATTAAGCGACGTCTCCTTCATTTATGAGAAGAAGAAAAAGAAGAAAGCATCTGCCCTGGCCCCTGCTGTTCTGAAACAATTGAATGTTACGATTCATAGCGGCGAGATGCTGGCGATTGCCGGGAAATCCGGCTCAGGGAAGTCTACTTTTCTGCAGCTGCTCAAAGGTTTTCTCGCTCCGACAACTGGCAGCGTATTACTGGACGGTGTTGATCCCAACACCTCCAAGCGGCCGGAGCTATTCGATCAGGTTGGCTTTATTTTTCAATACCCGGAGCATCAATTATTTTCTACCACCGTATTTGATGATATTGCATTTGGGCTGCAAAGTGCCAAGCTCCCTAGAGAAGTCGTCGAGCAGAAGGTTCGCAAAGCGATGGAATCCGTTGAACTGGATTATGAGGTATTCAAAGACCGCAGTCCGTTTGAGCTAAGCGGCGGTGAGAAAAGACGGGTTGCTATCGCAGGCGTCGTTGTGCTGGAGCCAAAGCTGCTCATTCTGGACGAACCAACAGCTGGGCTGGATCTTCCATCCCGAACTGCGTTGTTCGAGCTCCTGCATCAATTGAACGAGAAGCAAGGTCTGACGATTATTTGGGTGAGCCATCAGCTCGACGAAATCGTCAACCACGCTTCCAGATTGCTGGCCTTAAAGAATGGCATCTTCATTGCAGACGGTTCACCTGAAGCAACGCTTTCCGACCCTGTATTGCTGGATGCCTTCGGCTGGGAGGAACCTTCCGCATTAGTCGTGTCCCGATTGCTTGAACAACTTGGAATATCCTCTGGCAACGGTAAGCTATCGCCGGAAGAAGCTGCAGCGGTCATTTCAACAGCACTAAACCAGCAACAAATTCTAGCTAAATGAGGAACGATTATGGCAAATAACAGCTTTCTTTTGTTTCAAAAACAAAATACATGGCTGGAACAATGGGATCCGCGAATGAAGATTACGGTAAGCCTTATATTTGCTGCAAGCCTGCTGCTGAACCATAACTTGATTCTAAAGACCGCTCAGATTGTGCTATTGATCGCGCTTTGGTGGGTGGCCAAGCTGTCCTGGCGGGCACTCGTATTCACGCTGCTGAGCTTAACGATCTTCTTTATTTCGACGATGATCTACCGGTCCATGCTCATTACAAATCCCGGAGATACCTTGATTCACCTTGGAGCCTTAACCTATTCTCAGCAAGGAGCCATCGATGGCATCCTAATGTGCGAGCAAATTGCCGGCATTGTCCTGCTCTTATCCTTAGTCGTGCGCACCACCTCGCCCATCATTCTGGCAGAAGGACTGGAGATGATTCTAAAGCCGTTCAAGAAGCTGCGTCTGCCCGTCCATGAAATGGTCATGATGTTCACGATTGCCCTGCGTTTTCTGCCGATTCTAATTGAAGAAGTGGATAAAATCCGCAAGGCTCAAATGGCGAGAGGCGGCGGCTTCCATCGCAAAGGCATATCTTCGCGCTTTCGCGGTGTATTCCCGATGCTTATGCCGCTTTTTGTACTATCCATCCTGCGCGCCAAGGAACTCGCTGTAGCGATGGAATCCCGCTGCTACCAAGGCGATGAAGGGCGTACACCGATCCGGTTATATCAGATGCATCGCCGTGATTATTCCGTATTGGCTTTCTCTGCTATCAATTTATTGCTCGTTTTTATTGTGTAACATCGAAAAGAGAGATCAGCTTGCGCTGATCTCTCTTTTTTTACGGCTTGAGTCCGCTGCTGCACCAAATACCTTCATATCCCCCGAGCCTCCATTCAGTTCC
Source organism: Paenibacillus radicis (ex Gao et al. 2016) (assembly GCF_014641555.1). Lineage (GTDB taxonomy): Bacteria > Bacillota > Bacilli > Paenibacillales > Paenibacillaceae > Pristimantibacillus > Pristimantibacillus radicis. The sequence goes on along the minus strand of NZ_BMHY01000001.1, from coordinate 1,003,139 downwards.
AAATAACTGCTTCCGCTTTGCTCGTTTCTATCATTTAAAACTCCGCTAATCTATAAAGCTACTAGTCTATACCATTTCTATGAATAATTCATAGAATGTCTTATACCAATCGAAAGGGATGAAAGTTTAATGAAAAAAATGACAGTGAAAAACTATGCTTCTATCGTTAAAAACGCACCAGCTAAAGTTGCAGCTAAAGGAAAAGTAAAAATCTCAGGTTATGGCGGGAGTGTTGGAGGTTATAGCAACAACAACAATAACAACAACTGCCATCGTTCTTCTAACAGACAAGATGACAGACGAAATGACCCATTTTTTGGACCTTCTCTTGCTCAACGTCTGAGAGGCTGGGCTAAAGCTAGCACAATCGTTACTGTAGTTCTTGACAAATTCGTCATTCGCGGCCGTATTATCAGTGTTGACGGTGACGGCTTTGAAATGACAATTGTCGAAAATCACAGATCTGGCGGCAGATCTGGCGGTGATCGCCAGCACCACCTCTTCCAACCAGGCTCCATCGTATTCATCACCTTCAAACAAGTTAACGCTGTTGCAGCTGGACCTAACTGCTAATTGCTTGATCGCTTTTCAATGTTCAACGAAAAAAAACGCCATCACGGCGTTTTTTTTCGTTATTGAAGAGATTCAAGCAGTATACGAATCACTGCTTCAGCTTCATTTTCCCAACCCGTTGTACCGCGATGTTACCCGAGATCAACAGTCCCGCCACCACAAAGACAGTCGCTATCCAATCATATGTGGTAACTGATTCGTTTAATATAGCAGCAGAGAGCATAAAACCGAAAATCGGGGTCATAAACAACCAATTGTTTGCTTTAACGGCATCTTGCTTCAGCAAGTAGAACCAGAGCAGCATCGTAGCGATCGATATTACGAAGACAAGCCAGAAAAGCGACCCTGCCAAATAATAATTAAAGTGCAGAACATACTTATCACGCTCGAAGAAGTATGTAATGGGCAAGGAAAGCACTCCGCCTATTACAAGCTGCCAAGTATTAATGACAAGGCCGGGAAGCGCTAAATTAGCTTTTTTAAAAAATACACTTCCCAGCGCCATCGCCGTCATGCCTGCCGCCACGATTATAATTCCCGCAAACTGAAATTCACTGTCGGCAAGCGCCGGCCAAGTCGCAATGAACAAGCCAATAGCCGCGATAATCATGCCGATCCACTCTTTGCCCGTTATTTTTCGTTTTAGCCAGACCGACGAAAGCAAGGCAACCAGAAAAGGATTTACGGTCACGAATAAATTGAATAATCCGGCAGACACTTTATCCAGAGCTAGACTTGTTGCCCCTAAGTACAACGTTGTATTGAGCGTTCCCAAAATAATGAGCGGACGCCATTCTTCCCGTCGCGGCCAGCGATAAGACCTTTTTATACAATACACGTAGATAAACAGCAAGGCGCCGGCTATAAGAAAGCGAATATTAGCTAGCAGCAGCGGAGTAGTCGCGTGCAGCCCCAGCTTAATTGCTATTGCCGCAGATGACCATAGTAGAGTAAAAAGTAAGCCTAACAATATTTTCATTGCGCACATCCCCTTAGCGATCAACATCATGTCATGCATTCACAACCGGTTCACTTGGACAGGCTGTTCATTCATTGTAATGGTTGGATGCAAAGGGAATTTGACTCGTATTCAGGTTATTTTAACCTATTGTCGGATGTTCAAGACTAAGTTCTATATTGCTGGCGGTATTGGCTCGGTGTCAATTGCTCATGCTTGGCGAACAGCCTTGTCAAAGAAGACTGATGCTCCAGCCCCACCTCCATGGCGATATGCAGCAAAGACATGTCACTGCTGAGCAGCAGCTTCTTTGCTTCGCTCAATCGGACTTCCTGTATATAGACGGAAGGCGTTTTACCTGTTTCCTTCAGGAACCAGTTCGAATAATAGGTGCGATTGTAATTTTCAAGCTCAGAAAGCTTCTGAACCGAAATCGGCTGGTCGTAATTTTCATGGATATATTGAATGGATCGGGGCAGTCCTCGTTTCTCTTGCTGCAAGCAGCGAGAAATGTAAGGAAACAGATCCCTAAGCGACGAACGGGAATGATGCTGCTCCATCTCATGCAGAAGCAAATACCGAATGCTTTTCCATTGATTATTTAATGCATGAGCTTTACAGCCGGCGCTATTTCCCGGCATTTCGCTTGCAGAGACCATCCCGCTTGGGATATCAAGCACCAAAAACTCATTTCTAGTTGTTGCATAAAAGCAATGCTCATAGTTGGGCGAAACATACAGCAAAGTTTGCTCGTTCACCCGGTGATGACTTGCTTCTGTCGCTATCGTAAGCTCTCCGCTCAGCGGCATAATTAAATGAGCATGGTGATGAGAATGCGTCACCTGTGCCGCTGTATAGGTACGCTTCTCTGCAACGATGTCGTTGAACGTATCCACTCTTTGTCGCCCTCTCTTCGTTTTGTTAAATCTATCATACCAGCCAGAAAGTGCAATATACACTGTAAGTATCCGGCTTATGTGCTTGAATTTCCTTTACAATATTTCAACAACTTTGATTGTCCTCCGATTGCTATTCTTTATGTACCTCAAAAAAATCGTCCATATTTACAATCAACAATAAAAAGTAGGGCTGCCTCTTAAGATTTTCCAATCTTATGGAGGCAGCCCTACTATCTTATTCTATGCTAATTTTTCAATGACAATTGATGCACTAACAGTAGGAGTTCCTCCGCCAATGCTTGCTTGCAAGGTTTGAGCCCCCATATTATCAATCCGGTTTAAGGTCAGCGTTCCTCCGGCTGTTAATTGTGCAATGACTTGACCCTGATACGGATTATTTCCTGCTCCTGAACCATAATTGCTGCAAAGAACCAATGAAGCTGCAATAGGACCTCCAGCATCCGGATCAAAGAATAACCCAAAAGCAGAGTTCCCCGCCGTAGGGAACACTTCCCAGCTAATGTGGTAGAATCCAGTTTCTAAGATATTTATTGTAGATGGTGCTGTGAAAGAAAGTGCTGTTGAATTGATCAAAGAATTATCAAAGGTAACCGCCCCGCCTTGCCCGCCTGGAGCTGGTGCTGCTGCAACAGTTTGATCCACAGTGCTGCACAGAAAGGCAAATGAAGTGACTGCAGCAGGACCTTGAGGTCCTTGCGGGCCTTGTGGACCTTGAGGTCCTTGTGGGCCAGTTTGACCGGCAGGACCTGCAGGACCCTGTGGTCCCGGCGGACATGGAGGACATACACCTTGTGGACCTTGCGGGCCTTGCGGGCCTTGTGGACCTTGAGGTCCTTGTGGGCCAGGAGGGCCTGGAGGCCCAGGTAAACTACCCATCTTTGAACACACAATCCTTTTTATTGACTGAGGATCATTGGTGTTTTTTGCATTGATTATACACAATGATAACTCACTCTTTTGTATTCCAACCCATGTTATTCTTACGGATACCAATTAGTGCAAATGTCTATGATAAATTTTTTTTGTTTCAGTTGTATTGTTGTCCATACGCTTCCTTTTATTTTACATACTCTATTATTACGACTCTCTTTAATAATAATGGAGGCATATAATGAACAATAACAACGGTTTGGTAGGCATTCTAGTTGCAAACCGTAGTCAAAGAAAGTATGTTCTTAAGCAATATCTTCAACATAATGCAGCCAAATTGAAAATATTTTGTTTTACCCCCTCGTCTATTAAATGGAAAAACAAGAGTGTGATTGGACTTCATCGTTCAAAAGGGAGATGGATGCTAAGCAGATTTCCTTTCCCGCAGGTTGTATACAACCGATGTTACGACACAAATCAAAAAATCATTGAACGGTTGGGAGCGGTAATTGGGAGTCAAAAATGTTTCAACCATATCAATCAATTTAACAAACGTGAGATTTATAATAATTTAAGCAGATTGCTCATTGATTATTTACCAGAGACCGTTGCCTATGACAAAGAGAAAGCTGTCCAATTGCTAAAAGTTCATAAAACCCTATATCTTAAGCCTTTCTATGGACATAAAGGGAAAGGAGTTTATCGCGCGGAGTTGAAAGATTCAGGGGAAATACACATTTGCCATCATTATTTCTCACCCACATTAATAGTAAGAGACCCTTTACAATTTCAGAAGAGCATTCAAACGTTTATCGGCTCCACCCCCTATATCATTCAAGAAGGTGTGGATGTCCTACAAATAAACGAACAAAACTTTGATATCCGAGCTCTCGTGCAAAAAAATGAAGAAGGCTTATGGTCTATTACAAATATCGTCAGCCGAATTGCTTATGAAGGCAGTTATAATACAAGTATCTGTGAAAAGGTTTGTTTATCAATAGAAGTTCTTAATTGTTTGTACCCGCCAGATAAAGTTAATGCAATTATCCGTTCTGTTTATGACTTAAGCTTAAGGGCAGCTGAAATTATCGATTCAAACACCAGCTACCACTTAGGTGAGTTCAGTGTGGATTTTACGTTAGACAACAACGAACATTTGTGGATCATTGAACTAAACGGACAACCGCAAAAGAAACTATATGATGGCCTCCTCAACCAGTTCGAGGTTTTTAAGCGACCATTGGATTATGCTGGTTATTTATGCACCCATTAAATCTTGATAATCCCCAGTATATGATTTCAGGCTTGGCATGGTTACATGCCTTTGTTATTAGCTCGACTTCCCTGTTCGTTAACTACACGGCGGTGCAGTTCCATCTGCATCGCCGTTTTTCTCTATGATAAGCAGACGAAGTGTAGACAAAAGCATTCTATTGCAGTAGAATATAAACACATCGTTCTACTGTAGTAGAATTAAGTCTGAAATGAGGTGTTTTGTTATGGGAATTAAGCTGTTCGACAGCGAACTCAATATTATGGAAATTTTGTGGAGAGACGGCGATACGACGGCAAAGAGGATTGCTGAAATTACGAAGGAAAAGGTCGGCTGGAGTAAAACGACGACCTATACCATTATTAAGAAATGTCTGGATAAAGGAGCAATTGAACGACAAGAGCCCCATTTTGTCTGCCATGCGCTTGTTACGCGGGAGCAGGTTCAGGAGCAAGAAACAACCGAACTGATTAATAAGATGTATGATGGGGCCCCGGACAGATTAATTGCATCCCTGCTCGGGCAGAAACGACTGACGATTGAGGAAATTAACCGTTTAAAACGGCTTATTGAGAGTTTGGAGTGAGCTGAATAAATGTCCTTGCTTGAAATGACTATATCGGCATCTACATTCATTGTCGCCATCATGATCTTTCGGTTCCTCCTCATCCATAAAGTGCCCAAACTAACCTTTGTCGTTCTTTGGAGCTTCGTGTTATTTCGGCTGCTTGTTCCTTTTTCCGTTCCTTCGCCATTTAGCATTTTTACAGCAGTTAGCTATTTGGAGGAAATGGTGGTTACAGTGCCAGAAAACGCTGCCTTCTCGAAAAGAAGCTCCTCCTTACTAGATGACAATACGGTTATCATGCAGCCAAAATCGGATAGCATAGCTATTCCAGCCGTACCCGTACAGGCTGCTTCACCACTTTCGCCTTATGTGCTGATATGGCTTGTTGGTTTTATTGCATGCGCTTTGTTTTTCATCATCCCGCATTTAAGAAGCCGAAATCGTTACAAAATGTCGTTACCGGTTGAAAGTAATTACATAAGAGAATGGCAGCAGACCAATTCTTTAAGGCGTAAGGTACAAATTCGTCAATCCGATCAAATTTTGACTCCGCTCACCTATGGTATTATCAGACCTGTAGTACTTTTACCGAAACAAATCGATTATGAGGACGAGCAACAGCTTGGCCTAATTCTTACCCACGAATATATTCACATTAGACGGTTTGACACCCTTAAAAAGTGGTTGCTCGCCGCTAGCGTGTGTATCCATTGGTTTAACCCTTTCGTATGGGTCATGTACTTCCTTGCCAACCGTGACATTGAGCTATCCTGTGATGAAAAGGTGATTCGGACATTTGGTGAAAGCATGAAGTCTGCTTATGCGATGGCGCTAGTCCGTTTGGAAGAAAAGAAAAGCGGTTTGTCTCCCATGGTCAATAACTTTTCCCAAAGTTCAACTGAAGAAAGGATTCTTGCCATTATGAAAACAAAGAAAATCTCGATTACGGCCATGCTGCTCGCAATTGTCATTGTAGCCGGATCTGTTACAGTTTTTGCGACCTCTGCTCCTGATCATACGGTTGAACACGCAGGTTCTGACGGCGCTAAGGTCGTCTATCAAGGCAAAGGCCAATCAACGACAGCTTTAATGCCCATTGATCTAACATTCACAAGCGCGGATGTACCGATGTTGATTGACCGACTTAACGCTTCAAATTATAGGGCGGTTTATATGGACAACGAGGTGTACCTGCGTGTAACGAAAGATAACTCCATCTTGATTAGCAAGGACAGTGGCACGAATTGGAGCCTGTACGATGCCGATGATATCAACGCAACAGAATTCGCTAACTGGCTTCTCATAAACGATCCGATTCCGGGCTATTCCATGAAAGAAATGCAGAGCCGTCTCAAAGAAGGAGCACAAGTCAAACATATCGTCTTCGGGAACGGAAAAGAAATGTATTTGGTTACTGACCAGAACGGTATACATATTGAGCTTGTTCAGCCTGAAAAAGTCGCTTCCGTTCTGCTTGATGGTCATCGAATGATGATTACGTTCAAGAAATTGTCCAATATATCAGCAACGATGTTACAGTCATTTTATGACTTGCTAGTTTCTAATGGAATACTGACGGAAACGGAAGCAGAACAAGATTATTCTGCAAAAATAGAGCACTTCGAGCAAAATGATACGATGTTTACAATTACCGACTAAGATTAAGCGAGAGCGAACAAGTATGCTTTGTGTGAAGCAAAGTCCAACTAATTTTCCACCGCATGATGGAACCAAAAGCTGCGCTAAAACAAAAACCGCAAGCGCTGGGGCACCCCAGCACTTACGGTTTTTTTCATCCCTGATGATGGATTCAAACCCCAACCTTTTTCAAAAAACTCAACATTAATTCCCCAATTTCTTTAGCATGTGTTTCTAAAGCAAAATGACCTGAATCGAACAGGTGAATACTAGCTTCTGGTAAATCCTTCTTAAAAGCCTTAGCACCTTCCGGAATAAAAGAAATATCGTTTTGACCCCAAACCGCTAATAAAGGCGGCTGGTGTTCTTGAAGATATTTTTGAAAATCTGGATACAGTTTCACATTAGTTTGGTAGTCAAAAATTAAATCTAGTTGTTTCTCATCATTTCCCGGTCGGGACATATACGCAATATCAAGAGTATATCCGTCTGGGGAAACTTGATTCACTTTTGTGCCATCCACATATTGGTTCCTTATTGTATCAGGTGCAAAGGCGATCCGATAACTGTCTCGTTTCTCTGGTGTTGGATTACGCCAATATTCTTCTCGGGCCGCCCATTTCCCGCCAAGCCCTTCACGATAAATATTGCCGTTCTGACTTATTATTGCTGTTACATTTTCTGGACGGCGCATAGCCAAACGAAAGCCAATCGGTGCTCCATAGTCAAAGACATATAATGCGTATTTAGTAAGCCTAAGTTCATTAATAAAGGCTTCCATTATGTCAGTTATGTGATCAAACGTATATTGAAAATGGTCTCTGTCAGGTGATGATGAATGACCAAAACCAGGATAGTCAGGGGCGATTAAATAGTAGTCTTTTTCTAATACAGGCATTAGATCTCTGAACATATGACTTGCAGTCGGAAATCCATGAAGTAAAATAACAACTGGTTTATCCGGATTGCCCGCCTTACGATAAAACACTTGTAACCCTTCTACTTCTACAGCATGATATGTCGTCATAATATTTCCTCCGATTTATCCTTAAGCTTAAGCATGTTTCCAAGAAGCGCATGCGCTTGAGACATCGTCTGTTTAACAATTGCACCTGCAGAATGATCGGTAGCTAATCGAAGCCCCTGCCCCGCCCATAGCGACATATACTCCGGATTATTCGTTTTGGCCGCTGCTTGGCGAATATCTCTTGTCATCGCGTTCTGAATGGGGAACGCTGGAATTGCTCCTGCATATTGATCCATCTCTTGCATAAATGTAGTCTGGATACCGCGAGCCGCTTTACCTGAGTAAGCACGCGTGATTGCAGTGCTGTCTTCGTTTGCTGATAAAATGGTCAGTTTATACACACGGTGAGCGCCGCTTTCCACACTCGCTAGAAATGCAGTACCCATCTGTACGGCAGATGCTCCTAATGTAAGACTTGCTACAAGGCCTCTTCCATCCATAATTCCGCCTGATGCAATGACAGGAATAGATACTTGATCCACAATCTGAGGAACTAGCGCCATCGTTCCGATTAAAGAATCCGCCTTATTGCTCAGGAACGTTCCTCGATGCCCTCCCGCTTCGCTCCCCTGCGCTACAATTGCGTCTACCCCTGCCGACTCTAGCTGCTTGGCTTCTTCAACAATAGTCGCTGTTCCAATTACAAGGGTTCCCTGATTTTTCAGTGCCTGAATCACTTCTTTAGAAGGTATACCGAATGTGAAACTGACAACCGGAACTTTTTCTTCAATTAATACTTGCACTTGTTCTTCAAAAGACTCAGTCGCGATATTAATTGACGGGTTTTCCTTAATCCCCAGCTCCGTCCGATATTTGTTCAAATAGGCTGTCATCTTTTCAATTGTTGCTTGAGATTCAGTTGCATCCTCCGGTACAAATAAATTAACTCCAAAAGGCTGCTTCGTAAGCTGCCTGATCTCTTGTATGGTGCTCCGGAGTGTTTCTGGTGTTAAATAGGCAGCACCCAGACTGCCCAGCCCCCCTGCATTTGAAACCTCTGCTATTAGTTTAGATGTTGCAGGACCGCCTGCCATAGGAGCTTGGATGATTGGAAATTGAATATTTAATCGGCGTATGAGATCCGTCTCAAACATTTAGATCGTCTCCTTTACAATTAGACTTTCAACATTGGACATCATACTGCCCGCTATTAGTACAATAACAGCAATAAACTCCCCTTTCTGTTTCAATTGTAACGCCAGCATGATATTGTGTAAAATGAAGCTAAATAATGTTTAACATTAATAAAATCAATGTTTGAAATGGAGAATGGTTATGGAGATCCGCGACATGCATATTTTTTTGGCTGTAGCAAACGAAGGCAGTATTACAAGAGCCGCTGAGAAATTAGAATACGTTCAGTCGAGCATCAGCATACGTATACAACAATTGGAGAATGAACTTCATACTGTTCTATTTATTAGACAGCGTCAAGGCGTTCAGCTTACTACGTCAGGACAGATCCTTAAATCTTATGTAGAGAAAATTTTATCGCTCACGCAAGAAGCTATACAAGTAGTATCGGATCGATCAACACCACAAGGACCACTGCGCATTGGATGCCTTGAAACGACAGCTGCCATTCGTTTACCGAATATTCTCGCCGATTATCATCGTTCCTATCCAGAGGTCGATTTAACATTGAAAACTGGCACTACGGATGAACTAACTAAATTAGTCCTGAAGTTTGAATTGGACGGCGCATTCGTATCCGCACCAATTGAGCATGAAGAGTTAGAAACAACGAAGATCGGTGATGAAGAGCTTGTGCTCGTAACAGGAGGACAAAATGTATTCCTTGGGGAAATTGAAGAATTACAAAATCAAACGCTGCTCGTTTTTAGAATTGGCTGCTCTTACCGTCAGAAATATGAAGATTGGCTAGGTCTCAAAGGCCTCCGTCCTTCCAAAATAATGGAGTTCGGTACAGTTGACGGCATCCTTGGATGTATTCATGCGGGACTTGGCATCTCACTATTACCCCGTTCAGTCGTGGAGAGAGCGAGTGCGCACTATGATCTTCATATTCAAAAAATAGCAGAGAAAGCATTCAAAACCGCGACTTTATTCATTCGCCGTAAAGATTCATACTCGACTCCGGCCGTGTCTGAATTAATGAGGATAGCAAAAGAAAGATTTACTTAATTCATCTAACCGCCCTCAGATAAGGGCGGTTCATTAATTTAACGAAAGTAATACTCTTAATCTACTTGAAGTCATACACTTTGTACTGCCCATTATCAGAAGAGAACCTCAGTAAATTTCCATCCTTCGGAATTCCTTCGAAATATGCACCTATACAGCCCGTTGTACATCTATGACCAGACAATAGGATGTTTACCTCAGTTCCCCCATGATGTTCTTTGATTTCATTCATGAAATCAAATACTCTCTTAATGAAACGTTGAATGTGTTCAACGCCTCTATACAGGTTAGAGTCAGGAACGGCTCCGGCCATCTTAACTTCACTTTTTTTCAACGAATCCGCTTCTCCTAAATCAAAAACATCTATTCTCGCATCAATTATTGCTTTTACATTCGTAATTATCTCCGCTGTTTGAATTGCTCTTTCTTGTGGAGATGAATATATATAATCAAAATGAATAGCTTTAAGGCCTTCTCTTAAAGATTCAGCTTGTTCAATTCCGTGCTTATTTAATGGCATTCCTTGTCTTCCTTGAAGTCTTCCTTCTTTGTTCAGATCTGTTTCTCCATGTCTCACTACGTATATCACCTAAAGACCTCCTTTTTTATAGCCCATAACTTTTCTCAGATTCCAAAAGATCGATCTGAATTAGTGTTGCAGTATTCTGGGAATAATTTCACTTCAATAATATCACCTTTTAGAGTTATAGATGAGCATGGAAGTGTCACTGCAGATATCTATTTCTACGGCGCTGCATATATTAACGTTGCTTTTAATCAATTCACCATAGCATTAACGAATGATTGGAATAAACAATGGACACCCACAGATGGATTCATGATAACCGCTCCTGCGAAGGATCGTGAAGAAGCCATTCAGATATCTCAAGACTTGATGAAAAAGTTTGGTACCATTATCAACTAGGGCGTGTCTGAAAACTCGTTCAGTGGCACCTTTCACCGCCTTTCCGCCCCCTGCTTCGTTCCGTTTGCTTGACGTACCCCCGGGTACGCCTTCACAAACGCGCCTTGCATGGAACGAAAATTCGGCAAAATTTGCTGCCCTCAGAGTTCTCAGACGCACCCTAATAATCGCCACGGTGCCAGCAATAAAATCCCGATCTTAATCGAAAAGGAGTTGCCTTAAGTCCTTTAATGGACCTTTGGACAACTCCTATTCATAAGGAATCCCCTAGTTTGTTAGAGCCTCATAATTTTCCTGGCTTAGTTCCAGAGTAGCTGCACGTAAATTGTCTTCCAAGTGAGCAGGAGAAAGTGTCCCTGGAATTGGAAGAATGATAGGTGAGCGCTGAAGCAGCCATTTCAATGCCACTTGACGGGTTGGAACATTCAATTTGCGTGCAATGTCTGCTACCCGTTCTTCTACCTTGGCCGTATCTCCAAACAAGCCACCCAACGGAAACCAAGGAATAAAGACAATTTGATGTTGGGTACAAAAGTCCACAAGTGCCTCATGTTTGCGGTTGATCACATTGTATTCGTTCTGAACGCTCACGATCGGTGCGATTTGCATGGCCAGTTGAAGCTGATCAACCGTTACCTCAGACAAGCCGATGTGTCTAATAAGCCCCTCTTCTTGAAAGCTTTTAAGCAATTGCATCGTCTCTTCCAGCGGAATATTCTCATCTACACGGTGGAGTTGGTAAAGGTCAATCCGGTCTATTTGAAGTCTCTCCAAACTTTCTTCCAACTCACGACGTAATTGTTGCGGGTCATTCCCATTCGCGCCACCTTTTGTGGCTACAACAACACCGTTTCCATATGGCGCAATTGCACTACTGATGCCTTTCTCGCTCTCTCCATCGCCATAGAGATGTGCGGTGTCAATAAAATTAATGCCCAGTTCTAGGGCTCGTTTAAGTAAATCATGTGCTTCCGGAGTGTTGGTGATGCGGTTTGTGCCCAAGCCAATCCGGTTGACTGTGAAATCACCTATTGAAATGGTACCAGCTTGCGCTGCAGAAATTGGTGTTGACATATTATTCTCTCCCTTTAATTCGTATTTTATCGGAACAGAACTGTTCTGTTCCGTTTTAAGATACAACATTATTTAGTTCTATGTCAAGAGATACGAAAAAATTATCCTTATAAAAAATACACCCTTTAGAATGAACATTAGGTCCAATGTTTATTCTAAAGGGTGTATTTTTCACTCTCACAATCACTGCCTCAGGCTACATGCACATCTATCAAATGTGCCGCTAGTGCTTTAAGTTGAGATGCCGGACCTGCTGAGCCCAGTGCATGAGCCAACGACAATGCTCCAGTGATTACAAGCATAAGCTGATCCGTTAAACTTTCATCTTTTGCACCTGCCTGCTGTGTCAGCCGGTTCAAGCGTGAACGCAATGAATGGTTGTATTCAACAGTCATTCTTTTAACAAAATGACTCTCTTCTGGAAATTCCGCAAGAGCGTTTAAAAAAGCACATCCACGAAAATCAGGCTCCACCATTGTATCTGTAATTGTATCAATAAAAGCCAATAATTGCTCTTTTGGGGATCCCTCATACTTCGCGATTATGTCATCAAATTGCTTCCAATCATGTTTATCCGATTCCACGAGATAGGCGGCAATTAAATCATCTTTGGTTGGAAAATGGCGATAAAGCGTCGCCTTGCCGACTCCGGATTTCTCAACAATCGTATCTACACCTACCGAACGTATACCTTTGTGATAAAACATATCGCAAGCCACTTCAAGGATGCGCTCCCGCGCAGATTTACGCGATGTCATTACTTCGAACACCTAACCAATCTCTAATAGTATGGATGAACCGTTCTAGTTCTGTCCTCATAGTGTATCAAAGCGCTTATGTTACATCAACTATGAAAGCACATTGATCCGATTGCCGTCCGGGTCGTAGAAATGGAACGATTTATCCTCAAGCGGAGCTATAAGAGGACACCATTTTTGCGCTCTCTGATAGGCTTTTTTTAGGTTATGCCGCTCCACAAAAAAGTATTGTCGTATTCCTGGTCTACAGGCAGTAGGATTGGAGCAATTGGGGTCATGTACAAGCTGTAGGATGTTCACATTCGCTCCGTTATGCCGGTTAATCCCGCGCAGCAGCACATCCCCATCGCCAGAACCACGGCCAGATTTCTTCAAACCCAACACCTTGGTATACCACTCTACAGACCTTTCCAGGTCGCTGACTGTGACAATCGGCATGACACAGCCATAAATTCCTGATCCTGCGGACTCACCATCGGAGTCTTTACCTTGCGTTACAGTCAGTCGGTTGCCATAGGGGTCGTACAGATGAAACCATACTTTCCCACGCTCCTCGAACAGACTGCTTGTATGGAGACCGTTATCTTTGGCGTAGTCATATGCAACCTTGACATCGTTTGCCATGAGCTGCAGGTGAAAATGATCCGCTTGTTCTCTATTCACTTGGAAATGCTCTGGTTCCTCCGATACAGTTATCAAGTATAGAGAGCCTCGTCCTTTCGGAAACTGCATAAGGGTACCTTTCATCGATGGATGAAGTGAACAAGGACCAAAGCCGAGCTTAGGTTCAAGACCAAGATGATGGGAGTACCATTGTACCGCTGTCTCCAGCGAGCCTTGAGGGACAGAGATATGTGTTTCGTCGTATTCGAACATCAGCGGTTTTAGGGGCGCAGGCGGCGGATCTGTCTCCTCACCCGCAACACGGAACGATTTAATGTCCACTTTCGATCGAAACGCCGAGCCAATTCCAGCTTGACCCTTCACATTCGAGAATTTCCCTTTCAGAAACAACCGTTCTGTTCCATTTACCGTCACCCTCATGAAATCCGGCTCAATCTCCCACACAAAATGATTCCATTCATTGATGGGAATACGCCCATTCATATTATTGTAGGCCCCGCCTTTTGACGGCTCCCCACAACGCAAGGAATCATGATTTCGTTCCCAGTTAAAAATAATTTGCCCTTTTCCATACTTAAGCCTGATATTGCTGGAATCTGTCCGGGCTACTGCTTCAATTCTCATCGGCACCTTATAGGCTCGAGGAGTAAGCACATATGTTTTATCAAGATGATGCCCTTGGTACAAAGATAATCCATCACTTGTTGCGGATACATAGTTTTCGATGTTCGCGGTCAAATCTAATAATTTTTCTTCCAACGCTGCAGTCATGCTCGTCCCCCTTCAAGCATTTGTAAAAAATTTGGTACATCTATCCTATTCGTGACCTAACACCAACACCCCTCTGTCAATTATCAATAAAATTGTAATTTCCCACAAAAAAAAACCACTCCGAAGAGTGGTCAGCACGTATGACCTTCACGATTTGGCTGGAGGCCACTTAAACGATATTTTTTACTTTTTGTATTTGCTGTCATAAACGTCTTGGTAAATGGACAAGTATTTATCCAACTGCATTTTCTTTAAATTGTTAAGATAACTATCCCACTCTTTATCCAGATCAGCATCTCCAATAACGAATCGAGCGACCATCTCATTTACAAAATCATTAATTGTTTTGGAAAAGTCGGCAATTTCAATCGCTTGATCATTGGTGAAAAACATTGGTGGCAGTACGTTTTCCAGCTTCTGCATATAAGGCTCGTACTTGTTTTTCGCTTCCTCATACATAATAATCTCGAGCGGCTTATCTTTGTTCGCCACTTCTCCGAGTCTCAGGTCATTCGTTCTGAGAGACGGACCCGTTTGACCCCAGTTAAAGTTTTGAACCTGTCCCCAATCTGCAATTTGCTTCCATATGGCCTGCTTGCCATTAATTCCAAGTTCGCCTTCTTCTGCTTTGACCCATTCCGTTCCTGGACGGCCAATTATCGATCGAAGAGTGACCTCTTGATTATATAAATAATCGGCTAAGCGGAATGCCGCCTCAGGGTTCTTGCTTGATTTTGTGATCAAATAAGCACCGACGCCAACCAAATGATACGCCTCATAGGGTGCGATTTGAACACCATTTGGTCCCTTAAGGGGAGGGATTGTCTTATATTCCATCCAACGGTTGCTTGCTCCGTAAAATTCACTAAACACACCCATATGCATGCCTGCAGTAGCGCCTAGAATAGCGTAATCAGGATGTTCGCCGAGCTGCTTCAATTGATTCTCGTCCTGAGTCAATGACTGTGGATCAAGCAGCTTCTCTTTGTACAGCTTATTTAGAAAGCGCAGCCCTTCCCGCCATTCCGGTTTGTCGAACGGTACGACCACTTTATTATGATCTAAATAGATACGATCGCCGCCCGGGTTATAAATAAAAGCGTTCATAATGAATGAATCAATGCTGGAATAGAAGCCTGTTGGTGAGCCCGACATCGCAATTTCATCAGCAATGCCATTGCCATTAGGATCATTTTCCTTAAACGCCTTGAGCACGTTGTAGTATTCATCTGTTGTTGTAGGCATTGAAAGATTAAGCTTCTCAAGCCACGGCTCGTAGATCCACATTCTGCGTGGAAGCGTACAGTGGTAGCACTCGTTTGTATGAGGAAGCGCGTAAATATTTCCGTCCGGTGCAGTAATTGTATCCTTTACTACCGGCATCGCCTCGAACATCTTCGTTGTCTCAAAACCATATTTATCGATAAGATCATTAAGCGGCAGGAAGATCCCCTGGCTGCCGAATATCATTTGCTGGGTGTTTGACACCCCGAAGCCCATAATGACATCGGGTAAATCTTCACCGCTCGACAAGACGAGATTCAGCTTCTCCGCGGATGATGTGCTCGGCACGATATCCCATTCAATGTGAATATTCGTTTGTTCCTCCAAATACTTCGTAAATTCATTGGTCGCAAAATCTTCAACGATTCCATTAGCCGGCACCATAACGCGAATCGTTGTTTTTTCTTTTGTTATCGGCAACTGACCCGCTGGTGTAACATTATCCGCGCCAGAGGCTGGTGCTGGGCTTGTATTGGTGTTATTTTCCCCATTAGTATTGCTGTTCGAACCGGAACACGCGCTAAGAATCGTAGTGGCAAGCAGGAACATTATACAAAATGCCATGACCTTCTGTTTCAATGAATACCCCTCCTAGGTTTTTCGAATTAACCTTTCAGTGAGCCAATCATGACGCCTTTTACAAAGTGTTTTTGTACAAATGGGTAAACGAGCATAAGCGGTACCGTTGAGACGACGATCAGCGAATATTTCAACAGGACGCGAAGCGCCTCCCGCCTCGCAGCATCCTGAATATCGCTGAGCATGATTGCGCTTACATCATTTTGAATTAGAATGTCACGTAAAATGATCTGCAAAGGGTACATATGCTGCTTATCCAAGAAAATCAAGGCACTAAAAAATTGATTCCAATGTCCGACAGCGTAAAACAAAGTAATAACCGCAATAATAGGACCCGAAAGCGGAATAACAATTTTCCAGACAAATTTAAAATCGTTGCACCCGTCTATCTGTGCAGCCTCCAGCATCTCCGGAGGAATAGAAGTTTGGAAATAAGTGCGCGTAATGATAACATTCCAGACGCTGAGCGCTCCTGGCAGCACCATGGCCCATACCGTGTTCAGCATATTTAAATCTTTGACGATCAGATAACCAGGGATGAGGCCTCCGGAAAACATCGTCGTAAACACAAATAGGAGCATAATGACGTTCTTGCCATAAAAATCTTTGCGAGCAAGCGGATAAGCGGCAAGCAGCGTCATAATAACATTAATGATCGTCCCAAGCACCGTATAATAAAGTGAGTTAAGGAAGCCGGAACCGATCAGCTTGTGCTTGAAGACTGCCTCGTACCCCATTAGATTGGGTTTGACTGGCCACAGCCAGACCTTTCCTGCAACGACAGCAGACGGATCACTAATGGAAGCGCTTAAAATAAAGATCAATGGATAAAGCACCATCAGGAAAAACAACGACAGCAGCGAGTAATTAATGATGGTAAACATGCGATCGCCAAATGACGGTTTAATGCTGGTATAATCCATTCGTAAAAACCCCCTTACCACAGGCTTGTCTGGTTTGCTTTGCGAGCGATCTGGTTTACTGTAAGGATGAGAATGAAACCAATGACGGATTTGAATAGACCAATCGCCGCCGAGTAGGAGTAATTCATAGCTTGCGAGACCAGACCGACCTTGTAGACATAGGTATCGATGACCTCTGAAGTACGAGTGTTAAGCGGATTTTGCATCAGCAGCACTTTCTCATATCCGACATCCAGCATACTTCCCATATTCAGAATGAGCAAAATAATCGCAACAGGCAAAATGCCCGGCAAATCGATATGCCATACGCGTTGACGCTGGCTCGCTCCATCCACAACAGCAGCCTCGTGCAAAGAAGGATCAATACTTGAGAGTGCCGCTAGAAAGATAATGCAGTTAAAGCCTGCGCTTTGCCATACTCCAGACCATACATAAATGGACTGAAACAAATCAGGGTTACCCATAAAGTTGATGGCATCCAAACCGAACGCTTGCAGGATGTTGTTGACGAGCCCATTTCGCGGGTTCAGCAGTTCAAACATCATACCGACCATAACGACCGTAGAGATGAAATGAGGTGCATAAGTTACCATTTGAACTGTTTTTTTGAACCAGCGAATCCGTACATAGTTTAAGCTAAGAGCAAGCATAAGCGGGAAAGGAAAACCGGCAAGCAGGTTATAGAAATTGAGCACAAGCGTATTTCTCATTATTTTCCCAAATTCATAGGAATGAATAAATCGATCGAAATGCTTCAGACCGGCCCAATCACTCCCCCAGACCCCCTTAGTCACGATAAAATCTTTAAAGGCAATCTGCGCTCCGTACATTGGAATGTATTTGAATACAACAATATAAAGGAGCGGAAGAGCAATGAGAACGTACAACTGCCAGACACGCAGCATTTTCCGGATTGGTGAAGCAGAAGGAACAGAAGGACGTTTCGTCAGCGTCCTTAATTGTAGCGCTTTCATTTTTTTCACCCCCTCTCGTTTGTTTTCACTTTACCGGGAGGGGGCGAATTATGATATCAACACTCCATATTGTTGTATACTTTTGTTATCATTTGGCTTTATTCACTTGCTAATCGGTTATACAACGATTAAGAAATAGCGGTCATTAGAGTGTAAAATTCCGGTATGCCGTCGGGCTTATCCCGTTAATTCGCTTGAAAGCCCGGCAAAACGAGTTCGTGGAATTATAGCCCGTTTGAACAGCGATCTCATTGACAGATAATGTGGTGTCCGATAGAAGTTTCCTTGATTGCTCCATACGCAAGCTCTCCAAATAATCCGAAAAATTGCTGCCGGTTTTCTCCTTAAATAATTGAGACAGATAAACCTTAGAAATTCCTGCTTGATCCGCGACTGTATCCAAATTCAAATCGGCATTCCTATACATCGTGTGGAGATAGTGAAGGATGTTCTCGAGCAACTTGACATTCGAACGCATCTTTCTCTCAAGCATCCATTCGCAAATGTCGCCATATAAACGCTGGGAGAACCGAAAGACTGCTGCCAGGTCGTCGGAATTGTCGGCTTTGCCGAGCAAGGATAAAATATCCGTCTCGTTCTCCAGAGACAACTGATCGTTTAGCTTCAATAGACTGCTTGCCATATCGTAAATAAGCAGCCTTTGAATCGAAGGTGACAAATTGCGCTGAACGAAATTCCGTTCATAAATATCGTTTAACAACAGGTTTACCTCATCCACATCACCATTTTTCGCATGGTTCATCAGCCGTGTTTCGAGTTCGCCCGGATAATAATGGACATCTGATTGCTGAGGAAGCTCGCTGAACCAAACAATACCTTGCTGCTGCAATCTTAACGAAAAATGCAAGGCATGCTTGGCCTCCCCATAGGATCGGGATAAGTCAAGCAGTGACTCGTACACCCCGCCTGCGGCGATGTTCAGCGTAATCTGGAACTGTTGAAGCATAGCATCCGTTAATTCTTTTGCAACAAATCGAATTTTTTGTTTGCAAGCATCTGAATCTATATCTGTTTCCAGAAACAACAATGCAATTTTATCCTCAGCTACATCATGATAATGAATAGGAAATTGATTATTCGCCCGAAGCGTCTCCTTGATTATGACCCGCTGACGGTCTAATTCCTTCAATTGGTCCCCTTCTTCATAGTGATTAGCAGGAGAGAATTGCACGATCACTACGGCGGAGGAACTAATTTGCGCTGATAAATGCTGACGCTTCAGCATAGCCTCCATTTCATGTCCTGACACAAGCTCGCCTTTCAATAGCCGTTCAAAGAAGGTTGCTCTCAGTAAAGGAGCCTGCTTTTCTATTTCTTCTTGAAGCGCCTGATTGTTGTTAAGAACATGCGATACTTTTCGGCTATTACGCGAGGTAAAGAAGTAAGCCACAACGACTCCAATCACCAAAAAAGCCAACGTAAAGCCAAAAGTGATTCGTTTGACGTAATTTACTTTCTCAAGCACGACATGTGGAGATTGAGCAAGCACGTAATACCATCCGTTTGCAGAGGAATGAACATACGTTATCATTTTCTGCCCCGTTTGCTGCGACTCGGTAATGAATCCTTTATTCTGACTAAACATTGAAAGGTCCAGCTTGTTGTATTCACCCGTCGAAGAAATAATATTACCTTTATCGTCCGCGATATAAGCCCAGCCGCCGTCCTTAATGTCCAGTCCGCTTAGAAGCTTCAAGATCTCGTTGTTGTCAATAAGAACGACAATGCTTCCTTGAGATAAGCTGGGAATGAGACCTAAGGGGTAGCTGTAGGTGATAATCGATTTTGACTTGTGAAGGTAGAGCGCATCTGCAGCCGGAAGAAAGCGCTTACTATTCTCCCCTTCAAAAAATAACTGATGCCACTGTTCGTAGCTCATATCGTCATAATTTAGCACTTGCTTATAAAATTGATCCGCTTGGTACAATTGGGAAGGTGAAATTACGATATCGCTATTCCGATAATAAATCATGTAATTCACAATAAATTTGTTAAAAATACTGAAATTATAAAGATCCTTTTGTGTTGCGAGCAGTTTATACGTATTCGTTCCTTCGAATGGCTCTTTAACTTGCTGAAAACGAAGAAGCTTAGGATCGTTAGCCGCTTTCTTTACAATCGTGTCGATTTCAGTAAATCTTCCATCCAGCGTCGTTTTGACCTGTTCAAGCATATGCAGGTTATTTCTTCTCGCTTCATTATCAAGCAGGTCAAGCGTATTATTGTATATTAACCAGCCAAGTGTGAGAGCAAGAAACAAAAATAACATATAAGGAACCAGAAGACGTATAAACCAAACATGTTTGTTGATGACTTGATTCATATTTATAGTTTCCCCCTTCCTAAAAAACACGTACAAAAGCCTTGCGGCATTTCTCTTTCTAGACTTTAATAACTAACAGCATCGTATCGGGGCGAGGTGTAATTGTCAACAGAAATTCATTCATATGAGCCTTAAAAACTACCCCGTCTGTAAATTTTTAAACTTCGTTTATTAAATCAGGATGAGCCGCTTTCTCTAGCTTTGAACTTTATCCCAACCTTACGAGTTCGATTGAAATAAAGAAGAACCAGAGGTAGGTGGAGAGTAAGAACAAACGCTCGAATAGCCCGAAGAAATTTTTAAACCAAGGGATTACGAGCCCCACCACGACGGCAATAACACACCATAACATGACACTCGCTAAAATATTGAGCAGGCTTTCAGCGTCTTGCCAGACAGGGTAATGACTTAGTGTCGCCCACAGTGCTTTTGCTGCCCACACAAGTCCTCCGAAGTTGAAAACGGCCAAAATCATGTGGATACTCCCTTGTATCGTCTGAAATCGACTGCCTCCTTGGTCAGTAGCGAAAAAGGGCAGGAGAATCCGCGACACTGTGGTCACGAGCAGAGCAATGACAACGTTCGTTGGAGTAAAAGGACGCAGTTGGCTTAGGGCAATCGCAAGAAACAAACAAGCCAGGCCGCCTGCAACGACTTGCAGCCAAAACCAGCCACGATAGGATCCGACACCATAATCACTAACGGCATCTCGAATTGGAGTATACCCCGTTGGAAGCACATGTAACATAATCAAGCAAATTATGGCTACAGAAGTCATAATAATAGTGAGAATGCTAAAGGTTTGAATTAAGTTCATGTTCTAACTCCTTTCATTTAATACACTTATTACAACCTTGAATTAGACCTATATTACCCATCTCTTGAATGATTATTCACCTTAATGATTTGATTGACACTAAACACTAATTCGATCATGCATGCATGGAAAAAGCTCACAGGGTGCCTCCCTCAGGCCCCTCCTCCCTTTCCCATACTTAGACCTGAGCCTAAGATCGAATTTCACTTTTCTTTTGACCAATCGAAGGTCCCGTCATTCCTGACTCCTCCAAATTGATTTTCACCACAACCTCTACCTTTGCTTGTTGAAAATGCTGCGGCCACTCCTCCTTCAATACTTTCCATTGTTGAGGATGTTGACGGTGTACCGACAATCCAAATCCGAGGATATCAGTTCCACGCGCTTGTATTTCCTTTATTACACGCTTGACCTCAGTTGAGGTTTGATCATTCATATACTGCTGCACCATACTAATATTTTTCGTTTGAAATAAGTCGAGATGCGTGTTGTTTTCTCTCAAAACGCCTTTAGCGCCAAGCACAACTTGAATCCGAATGTTATCATTCTCATCCGCAGAAGTTTTAACTTTAGTCGATAAATGATTGATTTCTACCACCATATTTCCCTCTTCAGAAGGAATTTTGACAGTGCGAATTGTACCGTCCAGTTCTCCTTTAATCCATTCCACTATCATGCCTTTCTTCAAGGTCAAATAATTCACTAGTTTGGTATCTTTGTTAAAAACGGCTGTTCCCCACAGCTTCAGCTTCGAATTTGAATCATTTTGTGCTGTGATAACGGGCAACACCGGACAGCTTTCCTCACTAGCATTTGCCATTAAGAACTTCAGTAATGTTAAATCGGGAGTCGTACCTGCTGCCTCATGAATTCTAAAGAAAGCATTAGCCGGAACCTGCTCCAATGGATACGATAAAGATAATAGCTCCGCAGCCGTTCCTCCCTTAACAATAAGGATATCCGTACGCAGACGAACAATGGGGTTGCGGCTATATTCATCAATGATGTTGGACAGCCCTTTCTTTGCTAGTTTTTCACCAATAAGAATGACACGCCGATGACCGGCAAACCAGGCCCGGGATACTTTGGTTTGAAGATCTTTAGCTGCTTCATAGACACTATTCCCGCTTCCCGTAATGGTGAATGAAGCTTTCCGGGCCGCAGATTCACTATCTCCCAATTCTCGCGGGATCGGAAACTGCGCTGTAGCCAGGTAACTTCCATCCTCCTTCAAGTCCATTCCCCAAGCAAATATGAGCGCTTGATTGTTCAGCTCCCTGCGGTCCCAGCATCCTGTAAGGAGTAATACAACAATGATCAGAATCATCCATCGCATGCCCGCTTTAATTAAACTCATCCTTTCTCTGCATACTCTTGCCGCGTATAACGGAAACCAGCCATAATAACAGCGGAATGCCTATCACATTGACCGGTATGACAAACGGAATCCAGAAATGCTGGACATATTCTTTTATAGGAGCCGTCGCATTCTGAGGCAGCAGCGCAAGTACTAGTGTAATTGGAGCAAAAACCCATAATAAGATTCGCCAGTTTTTTATGTTCAGCCATTGGGCAGTACCATACACAGTTATAAATAGAAATAACGAAAGTTTGATAAAAGCGGAAAACAGCCAAATAATAACGAAAAGAATATCGACATTCTGAATAAATCCAAGAACCGATATAAACCGGGTCATCCCAAAAAAAGGCGCCCACATACGCGTAGGTAAAATAGACCCAAATGTCATAATAACCATCATTGAAGCTGCCACAACCAACACAGCTGTAAGAGCCATTCCCCACATCGTTACCGATAATGCTTGCTTCGAATTGGACATAAAAGCAAAAATCATAGTGAACATAATGATGTCGCCATAGAATGCAACGCCCGAAATCGATCCCTGCATGATGTTCTTCCAACCGCTGTCTACGAATACGGGTGTCAAATGATGCCAGTCCAAATGATTGATACTGAGCATGCATGTACCCAAAATAACGACTAAAATGATGGGGCCCATCAGCTCCCCGCAGCGAGCAATGCCAGCCAGCCCTCCAACGAAAATCACATAGATAACAAGGATAAGCAAGGTTACCATAATGACGTATAACGGTGTTTTCGTAAACAAGGTTAAGTAGACGAAATCCGCGGAATTACGCAGCGCCATGCTATTCAAATACACCCACATGATAAAGTAAGGTAAAATAACGATTTTGCCCCCCCATTTGCCCAAAATCGTCTGACTGTATTGTACAAAGGTTTGCTGAGGATACCTCATGCTCAATTTTACAATCAGGAATACAATTCCGAATCCCATGAGTCCGGCAAGCAGCATGGAAATCCATGCATCTTGATTCGCTTCTATCGCTGCGGCAGATACCGCATACAGCATTGTCAGTACAATCTCGATACTGAAAACGAGCCAAAACAACTGCCTTCCAGATATTTGCATCTCAACTATTCCCCTCCCTTTGATGTTACTTAGCACCCTAGCTTTATTTTCGGCTCTCTTTATTCTGAGCGGGATCTTGCCCTGCCGGTGTACGAACCATGTTCTCATCAACTAGAAAGGCAGGCCTTTTATTCATGGTCCAACGAGGCATACGAATAAAAATATCTTTCATATTGCTGGATAAGTTAGGGGCAACAGGCGCTAAGTAGGGAACTCCAAACGAGGTGAGATTTACTAAATGGATAATGAGTGCAATAACTCCAAAACCCACTCCGTAAATGCCCAAGCTGCCAGCTAGCAGTAAGAGCGGAAAGCGCAACAACCGAAATGCTAATCCCAGATTGTATCGAGGTAAAGAGAACGATGCAATCCCGGTAAAAGCAACCACAATTACTGTAGGCGCTGATACGATCCCTGCACGCACTGCAGATTCTCCAAGAACAAGCCCCCCAACCATGCTTACAGCAGAGCCAACCGGCTTAGGCAGCCGAATTCCCGCTTCACGCAGTGCTTCAAAAATAACTTCCATTAGAAGCGTTTCCACTACAGTCGGAAAAGGAACATTTTCACGAGCGGCAGCGATTGTTAACAGCAGTGCCTCTGGAATAAGCTGAGGGTGAAAGGTTGAGGTCGCGACATAAAGAGACGGAAGAAGAAAGGAAACACTTAGCAGTATAAAGCGCAGTAATCGAATCCCGCTTGTATAAATAAAATGCTCATAGTAGTCCTCAGCGGCATGGATCGCAGACCAGATGGTCATCGGAACGATAAGCACAAAGGGCGTGCCGTCAACCATTATCGCAATTCTGCCCTCCAGCAAGCTCGCAACAACAACATCCGGACGCTCCGTATTTTGAACTAAAGGAAAAGGCGAATGCGGCGTATCTTCGATAAATTCCTCAATATATCCCGAGTCTAATATGGCATCCGTCTTTATGCCATTAATCCTCTTGCGTACTTCCTGCAATATGCCGGGTTTGACAATCCCCTCAATATAGGCGATGGACATCCCGGTTTGCGACATCTCACCAACAGTGGTCATTTCGAATTTCAGCTTTGAGCTGCGCATTCTGCGACGTATTAGCGTTATATTGGTAGATATCGATTCCGTGAACCCTTCTCTTGGACCTCGAACGACGGATTCCGTACCCGGTTCCCCGATCGGGCGTTTCTCATACTCACACATGTTGCCAAGCAGCGCTTCTGTTTCTCCCTCGGTAAGCAGGGCAATTTGTCCATTTAGAACTCCCTTTACGATTTGTGAAATATCGTTAACCAGAGCAGTTTGCCTGATTGCGAGCGCCTGCTGAGCAATTAACTCTTTAAAATAAGAAAGCTTGTCCAGCTCTGGATTATGCCATGCTGTGAGAATTGGCTGCAGGAGCATCTCTTCTAATCCTTTTGTGTCCACCAAACCATTTACATAAATGATCAGCACATGCATTCTGCCTTCGATATGGAGAGGACGAAATACGACATCCGAGCAGTTTTGAAAAATCTCTTTCAAATAGGCTTCATTTTGGTAAAGCGAGGGATTTAATTGCTGCTCTGGCAATGCGTCATTCCTATGAATGTTTTCTCCCTTAGCCATAATGCACTCCCCCTGTCAGCTTAGCATTACAAGTTACAGCCCATTCCTTAATTTGTTTTGTTAGCATAACCCATTTATGGAATACCATTCTGTGTGAAAGTCCGTTCGTCCATCCTTTGCTGATTATCTCTCAAAAACGGAACAGAAAAAAACAGCCGATTCATGAGAATCAGCTGCTTTTTTTATTATTTTTTAATTAACGTGAAGTCATCAAATGCAGCCCAATTGCCTGCTGCGGCATTGGAGTGAACCCCGACCGTAATCGTGCCTGTCGTTACATTAATATTATCGATCACAAGCTCCACCCAAGTACCTGTCGAACCAGTAGTCAAGTTCGTGCTGTAAAGAATAGCTCCGCCATAGTTGCTTGCTTCCAGACGCAGGGCGCTTTGTCCGCCGCTGGAGCGGACCCATACCGATGCTTTGTACGTACCGTTAGGCACCGATACGGCTTGGAAAGTGGTTTGCTGATAAGCGGTTGCTGCGAAGTGCGTCAGCTTATAGGAGCCTGTACGCGGAGTATCTGTATCTGCGCTTTGCGCAACGGCTTGGCCTGCCGGACGCCATTCACTCCAATTGCTCAAGCTTCCTGCTTCGAATCCCGGATTAAGCAGCAGATTCGCCGTTGAAGAGGATGCCGTAAAGCTAATGCCATTCAGGTTTAAAGCTCCTTTGTAGATGACGTAAACATCCTGTGTACCACCTGCTCCGGTCAACGCTGCATTATTCGTTGCCCAAGTCTGCCAACCGCCAGTTCCGCCTACAGGCACCGTTCCGAGCAGCGCTCCTGTCGGGCTTCCTGTACGAATCTCAAGTGATGTTGCGGTTGTATAACCGTTTGCAACGCGTGCGCTGACGCCTGTTACCCCGTTCAAATCTACATTTTTGAACATAATCCAGCTGCCGTTGGATGCATTGCCGATATCCAGGCCTCCGCCTGTATCACTTGTTGCTTCCGGTTTGATCGAGAATGCTTCGTTATATGCCGAGGCCTTCAACCCGTACGTGTTCGGAATAATCGTTTGTGTTGTCGACTGCGTTCCGGACCATTTGAAGGTTACGGCAGATTTGCCAGGCAGCGTGTAAGTAAAAGACTGGCCGCCCCATTTCACTTTAAAGGTATTGTTAGAAGTCGTTTCATTGTAAGCGACAAGCACTTTGCTGCCGTCCGGATTTTTCGCTGCCAGGTTATGAATGCCATTGGCATAGCCGGTGGAAGCGATACGTACCGCTCCTGGAACGATATATTTACTGAGGTGGCCCATTGCATAATACGAAGGTCCATATGTTACTGCACCTGTCCCTTGGTTAATCGTAACCAGTCCTGTACAGGTTGTGCAGCCGCCATTTGTTGGACCATTAGCTGTATCCAGTGCCATATTCCATGCAATAAAGTTTTTGGACCAGTGACGAAGCGTCTTCGTCAAGTTTTTCATATCCACGTCAAACTGTCCCGTTGTGGTATCCGTCCAAGTACCGCCTGTACATTCGGTCTCATAGGTGTCCTTGGCCGGGAACAAGTAATGCATGGTGGACATAATCGTCGCTTCGCCGCCGTAGCAATGCCATGCGGTACCCGCAGTGTAGCTTGCGGCAGCCGAATCACTATAGTAAGCAGGAACAAAATCGATATCCCAGTTATGGTCAAAGGCGAAAATTTTGACGTTTTTGCCGCTGAGCGCCGGACCCAAATTATTTTTCACGAAATTGGCCTGTTCCTGCGGCGTCATATACAAACCCGGATATCCTGTTGAAGCCCAGCGCGGCTCGTTATTAGGGGTCACGGCATAGATCGGCACGCCTTTGGCCGCATAGGCATCGATGAAATTAACAAAGTAGGTGGCAAGATCACCATAATGTTCTAGCTTCAAAGTAGCTGTATCTCCGCCAAGCATGGAATTATTGTTTTTCATCCAGCCAGGGGGGCTCCATGGGCTGGCAACAATCTTCAGATTGCTGTTCAATGTCCGTGCCTGCTGCAGTAGAGGAATAATATCAATCTCGTCTTGCGCAATGGAGAAAGGCGAAGTTGGTGTCGGCTTATAGTTGTAATTGCCTACATGAGAGAAGTCGGATGCTCCCATCGTCTGGCGAAGCCAGCTGATCCCGATCCCGCTTGTCGGGCTGAACAGATTCGTCATCAGCGTATTGCGATTGGCTGCTGTAAGCTTCTGATTCATCAGATAACCAGAGGAGTCTGTAATAGATGCGCCAAAGCCGTCAATCGTCTGAAACGTCGAATTTTCATCAACAAAGATTGTATTTGTACTCGAGGCTGTGTCCGTTGCAAATGTCAGGTTGCTCTGGGGCGCCAGCTTTTCCGTTAATGATTCATTCGTGCGCCATACGCTCACCGTTTCTCCTGCAGCAGCTGCTATCTCCGGCTTTGCAATCGATAACGAAGTTACCAGCAGTGAAGTCACCAGTGCTGCGGCCGCCATGCCTTTAAACAAATTAGCCATTTTATTGCCTCCTTTGTTTGTTACTTGCAAATGATTGAGAAGCGTTGATGCTTTATTTGCCCGTCTTTTGCTTCCAGTCGTCCAACTGCTTCTGTACCTCTGCTACGACCTTCTCGATACCTGCTTTTTTGCGCTTCTCGATATATTCAGCCAGCTTCTGCTCGACGTCTGCGGCACCCGTGTTCAGCGGAGGTCCAAATTCGTCGTTAACGGCTTGAATATTGGCAATTTCCGTCTGCACCGGTTCCGGGTCAAAGGTGAAGCCCAGAATCGGGGATGACTTCGCTTCATTGTTTTCCTTCAGCGTCTGCTCGCGCACCGCTGCATCCTGTCCTTCCTGCATATCTGCGAGGAACGTATTGCCGAACACCCAAGTGATATTCGGGTTATAACTGCTGTTCTCATTCATCTTGATCATGTCATTCGAAATTCTGGTATAGTGCTTGCCTTCAATTCCATAGCTCACCAAATTGAGCAGTTCTTTATCTGTATTGAGAAGGTTCAGAAACATAAGAGCGCGCTCCGGATTTTTCGATGTTTGGCTAATGGCCTGCATCGACTGAATAATTGTATTGGTTCCGACAAACGGCTCCGAAGTAGGAACGATGACAATATCCTGTCCGCCGGAAGCGTTCTTCTCTTCTACCTCGCGGCCCGGCTTCAGCACGTTATGGAAGGATACGGCGATCTGGCCTGCTTTCTTCCGGTCATCCAGCGCTTTAACCGTAGGCGCATCCTTATTAATTAGGCCCTTGCTGTACCAGTCATGCATCAGGGTCAGATATTCCTTATACTCCGGTGATTGAATGACGTCCATGACCTTGGACTGGGCGTCATCCCGATAGAGACCCACGATAGCTTCATTCGAGATATATTCGATGTTGTTGTAGGTTGTCTTCATATTCTCGAAGTTGCCGGCGCGTGTGATGCCAAACGGAATGATGTCCGGCTCGTTCTCCTTGATTTTCACAAGGAATGACTCGATATCCTTAATGGACTTGATTGCGCTTGGATCGAGGCCGTACTTGTCCGCGAAGCGCTTCTGGATGAGGAAGCCCTCTTTGTTCGTAATCGTCTGGTAGTTCAGAATGCTGTAGATTTTACCATCCACCTTCAGCGCTTCCCATACCATATCCGGGAACAGTTCCTTCAGCTCGGGTGCATTCTTCTCCAGCAGCGGCCCCAGCTCGACAAACGCGCCGCGCCGCGAATTCTGCGCATAGTTGAACATCCAGAACGAGGTCCAAGCGATATCGAACTCCTCGTTGGCGGCAACCATCGTATTGAGCTTCTGCTCATAGCTTCCTCCGTCTGTCGGCATCAGCTTGATGGTGGCGTTCATTTTCTCCTGTGTAATTTTATTGATAGCATCCTCTACTTCCTTCGTACCCGGCTGCATACTCCATTGCGGGTAATACCAGGTAAGCTGTACCGGATTAAGCTTCGTGCCTTCTGATTCCGCTGCGGTCTGCGTGCTGTTTGCCGGCTTGTTGTTTCCGTTATTGCCCGTACTGCCTCCGCTGCTGCATGCAGACAGCACTAGCGTTAACCCAATCAAAAGCGCAAGTATCCCTTTTCTGTTGTTGTACCCCATCTTTATTGACGACCTCCCTAACTATTTATGGAATACAGCTATGGACAAGCCATGGTCAAGCCCAAGCCGTGTGTTCCCCGTGCTAAAGCTGTTTACTCTTTAAGTGAGCCGACAGTCAGCCCTTTGACAAAATAACGCTGGAAGAACGGGAAAATAAAGAGCATCGGTCCCGCTCCAAGAACCGCTAATGCCATCCTGGTTGTCAAGCTAGGAAATTTAGTGACATCCACACTTCCGCTAAGATGCTGTGAATGAACGGCATAGAATTCAATCGTACTCATGATCCGGTATAAGAGCAGCTGCAGCGGAACGAGACGATCCTGATCGATGAACAACAGCCCTAGCCACCAGTCATTCCAATAAATGAAAGAGATGAACAAGCCAACCGTTGCAAGCGCCGGAGTGGACAGCGGCAATACGATCGTGAAGAAAGCGCGATACTCGCTGGCCCCGTCTATCTTGGCAGATTCGATGACTTCCGCCGGCATCCGGTCAAGGAAGCCCTTCATAATCATGACGTAGAACGGATTTATCAAATAAGGAATAATGAGTACCCACAGCGTATCCTTCAGATGCAAATATTTCACAACGAGAATATAGAATGGAACAAGACCTCCGTTGAACAGCATCGTAAATACAACAAATAAAGTTGTCGCCTTTCTATAGCGGTACTCCTTGCGGGACATGACATACGCAATCATGGCTGTAAGCAGCAGACCAACTATTGTTCCGAGAACAGTTACTGCAATCGTTATGCTGTAGGCATTAAGCAGAATGCCGGGGTTGTTGAATACAGCTGCGTATCCGTCAAGGCTGAACTCTTCTGGGATAAACCGGTATCCATGCTTGACCACGGAACCTTCCTCCGAGAAGGAAATCGATACAACCAGCAGCAAGGGATAGATCATGATGGCAGCCACGATCACCAGAACGGCATGGCTTAACAGGCGAGCGACATTTTTTCTCATAAGAACACCCCTACCACAATGCGTGATCCGAATTCGATTTCTTAATTATCGTATTGGCTGCAATGACAAGCACAAAGCCTACAAGCGATTGGTACAGACCTACTGCCGCCGACATTCCGACATCGCCAACCGTCCTTAACGCACGGAACACATACGTATCGATAACATCCGTCGTCGAATAGAGGAAACTGGAATTGTTCGGAATGAAATAGAATAGGCCAAAGTCTGCCCGGAACATGCCTCCAATTGCCACGATTAGCAATACGACAATTAATGGCGTCAGTAATGGCAATGTAATTTTGCGGATCATCTGCAGCCGGTTCGCTCCGTCGATTTTCGCCGCCTCATAATAGCTCGGGTCTATTCCGATCATTCCGGCATAATAGACGAGCGTGGAGAAGCCTAGCGTCTTCCATAAGTTAACGGCGTTCAGAATATACGGCCAGCGGTCAGGCTCTTGATACCAGTTGATCGGCTCATGACCGAACAGCCTCCATATATGATCCAGCAGCCCCCGGTCCTGCTCGAGAAAAGCCAGCACGATATAGCCGACAACCACCCAGGACAAAAAGTACGGAAGGAACAACGCGCTCTGGTAGAACTTCACCGCCTTGCCGCTCATCTCATTCAGAAGCAAGGCCAATAGTAATGCGCACACTAATGTAATGAGAATAAAACCGCTGTTGTACAACACGGTATTACGGGTAACTCTCCACGCATTATCGGAAACAAAGAAGAAACGGAAATTGTCGAGGCCGTTCCATTCGCTCCCGAAAATCCCCTTGTCGAACCGGAACTTCTTGAACGCAACAATGAGTCCAATCAAAGGCAAGTAGCTGAAAATCAACTTAAACAGCAGCGCCGGCAGGCTCAGAATAAAGAGATCCCTATTCCTGCGAAAATATCTTTTGCGATTCGGCTTATTGGGCTTGCTGAGTATGATCGCTTCGTTTTTCACGTTTTACATTCACCTCCCCTTGCTGCCGTATTTGAAAGTCGCAGCTGTCATAGGCCCATTTAAGCAGACGGGAAGGCTTCTCTTCTACTGAACATATTGCACTTTTCTCTATTTTAGCTTGCACTATCGGCATATTTCTCCTATCACCTGAGAGGGGAAAAAAGAAGCCCTGAATTCTCGCGTTTCTATTGAGATTCAGAGCTTTCAGACCGTTATTTATCAGGCGCTATGACTTTGCGGAGCCTGTAGTTTTTCGGTGAAGTACCGTATTTGCTCTTAAATAGTTTGAAAAAATAGCTTTGCGAGCGGTAGCCCGCCTGCTCCATCACTTCATTAATGGTGATATCCTTCGTCTCAAGCAGCTCGAGCGCCCGCTCCAGACGGAAATCATTCAGGTATTCGGTAACGGTCATACCCGTGCTTTGCTTGAACTGCCTGCCGATATAAGCGGAAGACATCTTAAGCAGCTGAGCCATCCCATGGAGGCTGAAGTCCGGGTCCATACTATTCTCGGCGATCATATCCTTCATCGTCCGGGCCAGAATATCGGCCTTTTCCGCCTCTGCCGGATTGTCCTGCTCGGACAGCTGCAGCGCAAGCGACTGGAACAAAGCCTTGATCTCCTCCGCCGTTTCCTGCTTAAGCACTTCCTGGTGGAAAGCCCGGATATCAATCTCGAGAGGCCGCAGCCTGTGTTCGTTCATTTCACTAATCGTCTTTGTCACAGTCACCGTCATATGCATAACAGCGTTCATAAACTGCGTGTAGGTCAGAATCGAAGCGTATGCGAAATAAGAGTCAAAATCTTTGGCCAGCTCCGTGCTGTTTCCCATACGGAGATGCTCGGTCATCAGCTTTTCAATGTGAGTCGCCTGATGCAGATCCTCATGCCGTTCCTCCGCCTTCACTAGATCTGCCGTAATAAGGACGGAGCTGCCCAGCAGCATCCGGTATTGCATCAATTGCTGCGCTTCAAGGTATGCCCCCGCTATCTCCGTGCAGCTCTCAAATGGACGGGCAAGTGAAACCGTCGTAGACAGCTTGTAATAGCTTTGAATGACAGCTTGCATTTCACTAATTGCCGCTTTAATCGGTTCTATAGCATTTGCCGGTCTTGATAGAGAGACTATAAAAACAAACTGGTTATCCCCCATCTCAATCCATGCTGGCTTCCCATGCCGGGACAGCAGCTCATCGGTGATATTGCCCAGCGCAAACCGGTATATTCGCTGCTCTTCCGTACTTGCCTGAAGCATCGATTGCTCGAACTGATCAATTTTGCAAATTCCGATGAGAAACGGCCCTTCTGCATCCAGCGGAAGCTGATACTCCTCAAGCAGCTGTCTGAATCTCTCTTCCGTTAGCCCGGAGCCTCTGCTCAATATACTGCGGATGTGGAAATCCTCAATAATTTTCCGGTTTCGGGTATGCTGCCGTTCCGCGCTATCCGCCTTATCAGCCATAGATGCGTAACTGGCGGCAAGATATGACCATTCATCCTTTTGCAGACCGGATTTGGCTTCAGGAGGAAATGCTCCCCGCACCTGCCTCACCATCGTATCAACAGGACGGTAAAGCCTTGTTGAAATAATAAGAGCAATAATCGCTGACAGCAGCAAAAATAAAGCGGTTACAATAATGAGCATATTGCGGACTCCATACAGCTCGCGGAACGCATAATCATAGGACTGGATGCTGATCGCCTTCCAGTTGTATTTGCCAAGCGACATGACGGTCACGATAGACTTATTGTCTCCCCGGCCATAGGTGAACGTCTCAAACTCCGCTTCACTATTCTGAATCCGTTCGTTAATACGATCAGGCAGATAATCCGCCAGCCGGTTATCGTTGGAATAAAGCGAGCCATTGCCGTCCATCAGCAGCACAGAGCTGCTTTTGTCATAGGCCAGATCGTTAATGACTTTAATGTTGTTAAAAATCCATTCCGGCTTTACATTCAGAATCAGCTTGCTCTGCTCCGTCTGATTGGCCTTATCGTCATACATCATATACGAGAAGAAATCGATGGCTGCCTGCGAATCTCCCGTAATCTTCATCGGGACAAGCCGCATTTTCTGCAGATTAGATTTATTGCCCAACTGCATTTCGAACCGCTCGATCTCGCCGTTCAGATTATCCTGAAATTTGCGGTTAGTAGATAGATAAGTATCGGTATAGCAGTTATACAGAATAATAGAGTACAGATAAGTAGAGGAATCCGCCACCTTGTCCAGCTTCGCCAGCTTAATGGCAATATCCTCATAGCTGAAAGTCTTGCTATATAAAATCGGGATGACCTCATTGTCGAAGTAAAGAGACATCATTAAATTTTTCAAAATTTCATCCATGTACTCTACGTTATACTTGACCTGCGCTAGGACTTTGCGGTTCGCCTCGGTCTGGATACGGAGCGTCGAACTCTTCATATTCCAATATAAAGTAGAAGCAAATACACATAGAATAGCGACAATAAAAGCAATTAGAGACCATAAGATTCGCTGCAAATATTTGCGGGAACGAAACGAAATCAACATCCTACAATTCCTCCTGGCAGACTGAAGTCACCGCTTTCTAAAGCATAGAGGGCTATCCCAGTTAGGGAACAGCCCTTGAAAAATTACGTTATGCAGTTTATTCGAATCAACGCTGCGAAAAACGGTAAGTCGCCACACTTTTGGCCGGGACATTGGCCTCAAACTGCCTGCCCTCGCATACAACACGTATGGGCTGCTCCTCCAGCGTCTGATTAATGACAACTACGATAACATGACCATCCGGGTTCAAGAATGCCACATTCGTTACCGTTTCGTGAGAGCCATAATTACTTTCAATTCTCCAAGCCCCTCTTTGAATATATCGGGCAAACTGGGCTGTCATATAAGTCTCCGGCGTCATCCAATATTCATCCGGACGGTCCGCATGCTGCACCAGCAATGTCGGATCTGGAATGCCTACCCACTGATGCTTGCCAATCCGGCTGTCGAGCATGGTCACCCATGCGTTGTAGCTGGAAGCCCAGTTGCGGAAATATTGCGCAATCCGGTCTGCTGCAGCCACCCCCCAGATTGATCTCTCTGTCATATGGATGGTCTGATCGGGATACGCCGCTTTCAGCTCGGTCATGACGGAGGGCTCACCCTCATAATCATGAAAGGCTATGCCGTCCGAGGCAGTACGGCCTTCCTTATCGTTAAGAATCGGACAGGCGTACATCCATGCATCCTGAAAGTTATGATCAAAGATCCAGATCTTTGTGTCCAGCTGATGCTCGTCCAGCTCCTTCCGGAGCGCGATAATAAGCTCCCTCTCCTGTTCCGGGCTCATATAGCAGCTTGGATAATCGATTTCCAGCAATGGCTCGTTCTGTACCGTAATCGCATAGAGCTCAATCCCCTGCTCCTTATAAGCCTGAATAGCTTTACGGTAATAAAGAGCCAGAGCGTCGATATAGGCCTTTCCTTCCTTAAGCTCTCCACGCCACAAACTGCCCGAGGTCTTCATCCAGGCCGGAGGTGACCAAGAGGATGCGAAAAATTTCAGATCCGGCTTAACGGCCAACATGCGCTGAACCGTCGGAATAATGCCAAACTCTATATCCTTGCGGATCGAGAACCGCTCCATCGTAAAATCCGTTTCTCCTTCGTCCAGATCGTTATAGCTATAAAAGGTTTGCGCAGTAAAATCCGAGGTACCGAGCGTAAGCCGTACAAACGAAAAACCAGCGCCGTTTACCGGATCAAGTAAAAAGGAAATGACTTCCTCTTGCTTAATAGAAGACATACGTGCCAGGTTATATACTGTACTCTCCTCCATGGAGGAGCCAATCCCAAGCATCTCCTGGTACTTCATTTCCGGGAAGACTGTAATGGTTGTCCGGTTCTCCGGACGCGGAGCATGTGTCCATAGAGGAGGCCTTGCTTCACCTTTATACTCAATATCCTTAGATTCGTAAAACCAGCTGCGATCTCTCGGCTCCAGCTCTGAGCTCCACCATACCTCGACTTTAGTTGCTGTCATCTTAATCTCCTTTTCCCCTTATCAATGGATGGGTTCTGTTTTCTCTCCCCAGCATGACAGCACCAAAGTGTCTGGGCTACTGCTCAAATTGTACATTTCTCCACTCCAACACTTCACTTTACAGTAAAAAGTGATCTGGAAGAAGATGAATTAAATGAAATCGATTTCATTCAATGGTACAAGTACTTTTCATTAATTTTACCCGATACCGGGTATATATAGAAAGTGTTCTTATCCTTGGTTTTCATATTTATCATAAACAGAAATGGCAGCCGAGCCGGCTGCCATTCAAAAGATATTTATTAGACTAATGCTTCATGAGTTTTTACTTAAGCAGGATCGCAGTCTACTTCATCTGCCCTTTCATAATTTTCAACATACTCTTGCCTGTTGCTGCAATTGACTCTTCTGCTGAACGAGGCCTCCAGCCTAATATCCGTTTGGCCTTTTGGTTACTCGTTGACATATCTAGTCCCAATAGTGAAGCAATCATTCTTAATTTCGGATTGAAAATCGCCAGCATACGAACCAAAATATTAGGAAGCTCTCCCTTAGGAACGTTTATAGCATCGTCCCCTAAATGTTTCTTCAAAATATTAGCGACCTCTAACATCGAAATATTTTCTGAGCTAGAAGCTATAAAACGCTCTCCATTCGCTTCGGGACGCAGCATGGCCAAAATATGCAAATCCGCAACATCTCGGACATCCACATAATCAGAATAAATTTTGGGGACATACTTTAGTTTGCCTTCCAACATTCGGCGAACACTGTCATTAGAATGAGAATAGTCATTTCCTAGAATAGGCCCCATCACACCAACAGGATTTACTGCAGCAAGCTCTAGTCCATTACCTTCTTTGCGGATAAATTCCCAAGCAGATTGTTCAGCGATCGTTTTTGATTTTTGATAAGGATGAATTTTGGCATTGATATTAGACCAGTCTTCCTCCGTGAAGGGTCCTTTATGATTATGATGCCCCACACCAATTGCTCCGAATGCAGAAGTGAGGACAACACGTTTGACATCTGCATCACGTGCTGCACTTAACACCCGTAAAACACCTTCACGAGCTGGCTGAATCATTTCATTCTCATTTTTATAAATTTTATTAGGCGTTGGTGAAGCCACATGGATGACATATTCTGCCCCTTTGACAGCCTCCCCCCAGTTCTTATCTGATGATAAATCGGTTTGAATAAATGACAGGCCTGAAAAATTCGTCACGCCGCCTGACTTTAACATAGCTTTTACTTCATCTTGTCTGCTCATCGTACGAAGTGTTGTCCGCACATGAAATCCCTTCTGCAGCAGCTTCAAAATGATATGAACAGCGATAAATCCTGAACCTCCGGTTACAAGCACTAAAGGGTTCTTATTTTCTGACATCGTACATGCTCCTCTCGTTTACATTACAATCTGCAGCCGATTTATACTTCCGTTGTAACTAATTCTTTCAAGAAGTCCTTAACCCAATTATCTGTTAAAAAGAAAAGCTAAATGAGCCCAATCCTGCATGAAATTTGCCTAAAACTGCATTTTATCGTATTTGTAATTGTGCTCAAATATGGAAAACGTATAATTTGACGTATACTGCATCAATGTAAATGTAGAGCCAAATTAGATAAGAAGCATTTGCATTCGTATGTCATAGAAAGGAGTACAGCCCCTATGTCAACCGAAGGAAGCCCCTCGAATCTTGAGAACAATTTAGGCCAGCTCATTGAACTGGCCGAGAGAATTACCACCGCAGACGGAAGTACGAGAACCATCATCCCCTATCTTATCATTGACCGGCACAGTCATGAGAGGCCGCCGATTCCCTGCCTGTTAATGCCCTCCTTTTGTCTTTTTCTTCAAGGAACGAAGAAGCTCCATTTTGGAAAAAACATATTTTATGCGCACCCGGGTGATTTCTTAGCTTCTATAATTGATCTGCCTGGAACCTCACAAGTCGTCCAAGCTACGAAGGAGTCGCCTTTTATCGGTCTGCGCATCGACTTTACGACGCAGGAGATCGCCTCCGTCATGCTCTCGGCCGGAATTAAAGTTAAACCTAAGGATAAAAAATTGAGTACCGGAGCGTTCATTGGCAAATACAATGCCGATTTTTTAGAATTGTTAATTAGACTTTTGAAACTGACTAGCAAGCCGGCAGAAGCACCTTTTGTATCCGCTCTAATCAAACAAGAAATGATCTTCCGATTATTGTCGGGCGACTACGGGCATTTGTTTTTTCAACAAGTGCTCTTTGACCAGCAAGCCGACGGTATCGGAAAAGCTATTGCCTGGATAAAAGAAAACTTTAAACGTTCTTTTACTGCTCATGAGCTAGCTAGTTATACGAACATGAGTGTATCGGGACTGCAGCATAAATTTAAAATCATAACATCTATGGGTCCCCTGCAGTATCAAAAGCAGCTTCGCCTTCAAGAAGCACGGCGCTTGATGTTAAGCGGCACAATGGATGCCACGACTGCTGCACTAGAGGTGGGCTATGAAAGCCTTTCACAATTTAACCGGGAATACCGGCGGCAGTTTGGTCTCCCTCCTCTTCAGGATATTAAAACCGTGCAGAAATCTGCTTCTGAGAGTTTGCAGCCAGACAGCCGTTCATGGTCGTGAAAGTAATCCGTTAATTACTTGAACCAATCCATACTATAGATGTTTCACGTTGTTTCAAGCCACCGATCCTTCTTACTTAAGCTAGCTGGGTTACAGAACTATTCTATTTACATCGAATGCTACGGGATCTAGTAGGGATAAGTCCCTTTACTCTCCAACGGCATTTGAGTATCTTTGGTGTACGCCATTAGTATGGAAAAACCGTCTTACATTTTTTTTATTTTCCTGAGCACAATAATCTTGTGTAGACAGACCTATCTAACAAAGGAGCTAAAAAAAATGGGAATTTTAAGCGGCAATCCTAAAGATGAGCCCATGCATTATGGCGAAATTTCTAATGTATTTATGGCCTCATCAGCAGCTAAAGGCGCTATATCGTGCTACCAAGCATATTTAAATCACTCTGGCGACAAGGATCTGAAAAAAATTCTCGAGAACCTTATTGATCAAGCAAAGTCAGAAAGTAAAGAACTTGATGCTTTGCTCATTAACAATGGCATCACTCCCGCTCCTACTATGCCGGAAAGACCATCAGTTAAACTTGAAGATATTCCAGCCGGTGCAAGATTTACTGATCCTGAGATCGCTATAAAAATTGCCACAGATACATCCATGGGTATCGTTGCATGCAGCCAAGCTATGGGACAATCGATCAGAATAGATATTGGCGCACTGTTTGCTAAATATCATCTCGCCAAGGCCGCTCAAGGCGTTAAAATACTGGATCTGCTTAAAGATAAAGGCTGGCTCATCTTTCCTCCGCTTCAAGTTAAGCGGCCAGAGACAGCTAAAGTATAAGTCGAGCATATTGGAAAAGCCCCTTTAACAGGGGCTTAACGCTAGTTATTGAATTAATGAAGGAGTAACCCTATGAAAATTCTAACTCTGACAAATTAACATAGTATAATTTGGGCTCAAGTTCCTCTCCTGTGTCGGGGTGACTGTATTTCATTGTAATTAAGAGATTGTCATTTGTATTTCTCGAAATGTTGACGATATAATACCTTTCGTCATCCGCATTAAACGTCGTTTTTCTTAGCTTGCCATCTGTGTAATTTAGTAGATATAAGTCATTGTCTTTGCTAAACGATTGATAAAATAAACCCGAATATTTGCTTTTCACAGATTCTGAAGCCATTTCGAACTCCGGATTAACATCCATAATAGAGCGTAGGGAGTCATTTTCAATTTCCCCCAAAAATCTTGTAATGCTAAAATTCGCATAGTAGATATAATCGTTTGCAATGACAAAATTGGATACGCCTTGACGTAATTCGTTTTCAGGCGAGTCAGTAGAATGAGATGGAATCGTTGACACATCAACAGACCGCAGGAAATTCATATCATGGTCGTATACATCCAGGTACAACCGTGATTTTTCACCAGATTCCATTTTCAACCGTAATAATGAAACTGTTTTTTCGTCAGAAGTGATCTGTCGGATAGCTTCTCCTATATTTGCTTTGTCATTAAACTCAAATTTCTTTACAATCTTTCTTTCATTCGTTTCTGTGTTGTATACTTCTAACTCAGAGCCGCCGGCAGGGTTTACTCTGATCATGAACAATTTATCCCCTACAGCTGTCATGGTATTGTAGGGAAATCCGCCTTCTTCAGAAAAAACAACTGACATCGTGTTACTGATTAAGTCCACTTTATAAAGATGAAGCGTTCTGTTTTCAATTTCTGATATTTCACCCGTTGTGACCATCATGTATAATGAGTTGCCAATGACTGTTGTGTCATACTTAGCTTCGTATGAAAAATTTTCAACTGTGCCCAATTTTATAATTTCTTTTGTTGCAAAAATGTACCGATAATAATCCATTTCAGTTATCAAGTCAACAGACCCCGTCGGAATCCTATTGTAAATAATGCTGTCGTCGGTTAGCACTAAGATTCCATAACGTTCAATTTCTCCGATTTTTGCATTGTGAATGTCA
Organism: Paenibacillus radicis (ex Gao et al. 2016); assembly: GCF_014641555.1. Taxonomy (GTDB): domain Bacteria; phylum Bacillota; class Bacilli; order Paenibacillales; family Paenibacillaceae; genus Pristimantibacillus; species Pristimantibacillus radicis. The sequence goes on along the minus strand of NZ_BMHY01000001.1, from coordinate 963,485 downwards.
TAAATCGAAATGGTTTCATTTGAAATCGTAGTGCCCGGGATAATTGTTTGTTTAGATTCGTGTATTTCTTTGTTTTGGGAATTGTCAACACAGCTATATAGAATCATCATGAATACTAAACCAAGCAAACCTATTATTTTTTTCAAACTAACCCTCCCTTTTCGCAAAAGCCATCAAAATGAAATCTGATGAACATACCAATTTAACCAACCTCCTACCAATAACTTATATTACCATTTATATCGTTTTCAGGTAACTGTCTTTTAGACCCAAAGCGATCGATATAGGTTTGTATGCGAGGGTGCATAATGATGAGCTCCGTGTATTTAACAAACACCTCACCGAGAAATTCGGCAACCTGTTATTCTAGATGCCCTTTCCCGAGCTTTATAGGCCACTACCAAGCGTCTACATTTATTTTTTTTTTCTGAGTACAATAATTGTGTAAACAGACCTATCTAAAAAAGGAGCCAGCATATAAATTTTCAATGTATTCGACCTATAAAGTAAAACTTCTCTCTCCACTAAAAATATTTCTATACTTCTAAATTCATAGAAATAAAATCAAAAAAAAATTACTCCAACAAGCTATTTCGCGGTTTACGCTGTAGTAGATATACGTTCCGTTGTAAATAGCAATAAATGATGCCGATCTTTGTCTCCAATTCAAAAACAATAAGCAAATTATAGACGATAAACGAAATATTTATTTTCAAGAGACCCCTACTAAAATTCTGATCACATATTTATCCGGATTTTCTTCTGCGAGATGATTCATTATTTCCACTTCATATACATCCCCGCTTATAATCAGCCCCTTTTCTTTAATGAATTGTTTTATTTTCGAATAGGTGCTAGATTTCGTTTCACATGATCCTTTATGATCCATTACGACGTAAGTGCCTTTGGGTTTTACCACTACCTTGTCTCCATCCATTGGAACAATTAGTTTATTGGCTATAAAATTTGGAAAGTAATTACTAGCTATAAAGTTATCCCTATTTATAATCGACCACAATGAAAATTCATTCATAATAATGTTTTTCTCGCAATAATCCCGATGCTCACTTAGTCTCTTAGCATATTCATGATCGTTACTTTGATCACCCACAGCCGTCGTGATAAAGTAATACGCTTCACATCTCTCTATCACTGGAGTATCCCTCGAATCATTCTTCACATTCTTCAATATCTCGACTGCACTCCTGAGAAAATTTTGCATGCGTTTTATTTTTAGCTGCTCTACTTCAAGCTCGCACTGTTTCTGTTGAACTAGATTTACGAACTTCTCTGTATTATGATTTTCAAAAAATTGTTTGATTTCTTCAAGGGAACTTCCCGCTTTTTTGAGTACGTTGATAATATCCAAAGTGTAGCATTGCTTAGTAGTGTAATAACGATAGCCCTTGTCGTTAATAAACTCAGGTTTTAATAATCCAATCTCATCATAGTGAAAGAGGGTGTGCTTCGTGACTCCGCATATTTTGGCCATCTCATTAGTGCTAAAAAACTGGGGTTGTATATTTGACAAAATTCATCACTCCTTCATTTTCGGAGTTAACGGTGCGAAAAACCACTCTTCACAGTTAGATCTGCGATTGCCTCCTCCCCCATTAACATTATTTCTGTTGTTAAATCGAGACTTCGACTGAAATTCGTACTGCGTAGCTATCAAAATCGATCTCGGAGAAATAATTCAGCAGGTCCATGATGTACACATCTCCGCATACCTTCATTCCTTTGCGCTCGATGAACATTTTAATCATTACGCAGGCTTCCGGCAAAGATTCGTAAGAGCCTATATAATCCATAACCACATACAAACCTTTCGGCTTGGTAATCATTCTATTTCTCGCTATAGGGGCTTTAAGCTTATTTGCAACATAACTCCAAGAGAAGCCGCCCGATACAAATGTTTCTTTACTTACAATTGCCCAAGTTAAAAACTCATGATTAATCAAATTCTTCTCGCAATATTTTCGATGCTCACTTAACTTCGAATTAATTTCCATTCTATCGCCTTGTTTAAGCGGTGTAGCAATCAAATACTCCTCCTGACATTCTTCTATTAATGGCTCAGTCCGGAGCTCCTTCATTGATGTCTTCGTCATTTGAATGGCATTTTGCATAATAACCTGCATCCGTTTGATTCTGTGTAGTTCCCTCTCCAGATCATTCTGCTTCTGTTTGAACAGATTCTCGAGCTTCAGGCCGTTCCGGTTCTCAATATACCCTTTGATCTCCTGCAGTGTGCTGCCTGCCTTTTTCAGAACACTAATAATATCCAAAATATAGGATTGCCTAAGCGAATAATAGCGGTACCCGTTCGCGTGAATGAACTCGGGCTTTAAAAGTCCTATCTCGTCATAATGAAAAAGGGTATGCTTTGTCACGCCGCTTATGGATGCCATTTCGCTAGTTGTGAAGTATCTATTGTCATTATCCGACACGAATTGTTCCTCCTGACTTAATGTCTCAAAAACCATATATTTATATTACTAAATTTTACCACTGAGAATTAGGCTTTGACTATAGGGTAACCCGATAGTTTAGAATCAATTTCATAAAGTTATATTAAAAGAACATGGAGGGAAACACACAGATGTTTAATTTCAAACAGTGGCTTATTTTGGGCGTCGTATCGAGTGCACTTTTGCTCATTGTCATGGATTCGACGATCCTTTATACAGCTTTACCAAGCTTAACCCATGACCTTGGCGCGTCGGCATCAGAAAAATTATGGATTCTGAACGGCTATTCGCTCATTATGGCAGGCCTGCTTCCAGCGATGGGGACGCTGGGAGATCGCTACGGCCACAAAAAAATATTTGCTATTGGATTGCTTGCTTTTACTGCAACATCCCTTTTATCAGCATTTGCTCCAAACCCGACTGTACTTATAGTGGGGCGGGTGCTTCTTGCGATTGGAGCATCAATGATGATGCCTGCTACATTGTCCATCATTAGAGTGACCTTTACCGATTCGCGCGAGCTTGGACTCGCAATAGGGATTTGGGCCGCTATTGCCTCCGGAGGGGCGGGGATTGGCCCAATCGTAGGCGGATTTCTTGTACAGCACTACTGGTGGGGCGCCGCCTTTTTGATTAATATACCAATCGCAATCTTGGCATTTATTTTGACTCTAATATATGTCCCCAGTCATGAGGGCAACAAGGATAGAAAATGGGATATTACCGGCTCCGTTCAGATTATGATTTCGATGGTAACAATTGTTTTTGCCATCAAAGAATTTGCAAAACGCGATGGATCTCCGCAGCTTGCTTCAGTTAGCGCCATTATCGGAATTGTCGTATTATTGATCTTTATTCGCCGCATGTTGAGAAGCTCCAAACCATTGCTTGACTTGTCGCTTTTTAAAATATCCCCCTTTACTGTAGGATGTATTACAGCTGCAGTCGGCTTCTTTGGACAACTTGGCATTCAGTATATCGTAACTCAGCGGCTTCAGCTGGTGGAACAATTAAGTCCGCTGCAAGCGGGATTCATTACATTTAGCATACCGGCTGCAGCTTTTGTCGCGGGGCCGCTAGTCGGAAAGATGATGCATCGTTACAATGTGATACGCATCATGAGTGTCTCCCTTCTTATTGGTGCCGCAGGAACAATCATTTATCTCTTGCAATTTGATGCCGGAATTTTGGGTCAAATCATTGGACTGGCTCTATTGGGGGGAGGATTGGGAGCAGGCATGACAGCCGCTTCACATTCCATCATGAGCTCTGCACCACCTGAAAAAGCGGGAATGGCAGCATCAATTGAAAATGTAGCCTATGAAGTAGGAGGGGCAACTGGTATTGCCATTGTAGGTAGCTTATCCGGTCTAATGTACACACTGAGCATGAATATTCCTAAAGGAATCCAAGTACCAGCTAATGTAAAAGACAGTCTGGATGAAACACTGTTCTTTGCGGAAAATTTGCCAGCCCATGCGTCAGAGCTCTTAAAGACGGCAGGACGCGTTGCCTTTGACGAATCTTTATCTTTTGTCTTGATTGGATTGATCGTATTTTTAGTCCTGACCTCACTTGCCATGGAATGGATAGGAGTCCGATCCAGGAGGTTGTAAAATTTCGCTAGGTTTGACTGAGAGCCAAGTGATTATTACAACTTTACGATCGTGTTTCTAAAAGTGATACTGCCAAGCGCAAAAAACGATCCCCAAGGCACTCCTCTGCCTGGGGGATCGTTTTTCCATTAAGCTAAAGAGGCAGAGTTAATTGATGGGATCCTTACAATTCTGATCCCCCAATGATAGTCATCGCACCTTTAGAACCCCAATACAGGGTGAGGGACATACGGCCCTTCCAGCGAGGTAAGCTCTTCTGGCGTTAAAGTTAGTGTTAGTGCAGCAATGGCATCGTCAAGATGATGAGGCTTCGTTGCTCCGATAATCGGGGAGGTCACAACGGATTTACTGAGCACCCAAGCTAAAGCGACTTGGGCCTTTTCCACTTCGCGTTCGGCAGCGATTTTTCCAAGCTGCTCTACGATTTGGCGATCCGCATCGATAGTGGAAGCATACAGTGTTTGGCCAAATACATCGTTCTCCGAGCGTGCGCTTGTCTCGTCCCAATCGCGAGTTAAGCGGCCTCGTGCCAGTGGACTCCACGGCAGGACACCGACACCGAGATCATCGCAGAGCGGGAGCATTTCACGCTCTTCTTCTCTATACAGCAGGTTTAAATGATTTTGCATGCTGATGAATTTCGTCCAGCCATGTATCTCTGCCGTATGCTGCGCCTTTAGAAACTGCCAAGCGAACATCGATGAAGCTCCAATGTAGCGGGCTTTCCCTGCTTTGACGATATCGTGAAGTGCTTCCATCGTTTCTTCAATCGGAGTGTGATTGTCCCACCGGTGAATTTGATACAGATCGATATAATCGGTACCTAATCTTCGCAGGCTGTTGTCTACTTCAGCGAGAATTGACTTACGGGATAGGCCTGCACCATTCGGACCCGGTCTCATACGACCATGTACTTTAGTTGCAATAACGACATCCTCGCGCAGCGCAAAATCTTTCAAGGCACGACCGACGATTTCCTCACTCGTTCCGTCGGAATAGACATTGGCCGTGTCGAAGAAGTTGATTCCCAGTTCCAGCGCTTTGCGGATAAAAGGACGGCTCGTCTCTTCATCCAAAGTCCAAGAATGTGTCCCTCTATCGGACACACCGTAGCTCATACATCCTAAGCAAAGCTTAGACACTTCCAATCCGGTTCCACCTAGCCTCGTGTAGTTCAATGTCATTCCTCCCATAGTTCCGACCTTCTGTTTGTGCCGGGAATTTGATTTAATAATACATGAGTCTTGAATAAAAGCAAGCCTTCAATCCATAGTATACAAATTGGTTTAAATGATAGTGATTGTCCGGCAATAAAACATACTGATTTTCTTTTTTTAATAAGTGATCTCAACACTTAAATTGTTCATTAATATATCTGAAGATTTCTAGAGGTTGCCATTGCTCTGCTAGTTTGAAATATTATCTTATACAAAACAAGGAAATGCTTCTCACAAAAACGTATCAAGCTGCTTAGTAGAACAGGTCGGCCAGCAATTTGTATGAGCGGAGCCTAGCTTCATGATTGTATAGCATTCCGCTAATCATAAGTTCATCTACCTGTGTTTGCTCTAAAATCCACTTAAGTCTGCCCTTAACGGTGTCTGGACTGCCAATGGCAGCGTAGGGAAGCATTCTGCCGCGTATAACTGCCTTCTCCTGTTGATTCCACAGAGCATCGATATCTGTAGGAGGCTGGAGTAAAGCATCATGATTACCGCGAATAACGTTCAAAAACTCCTGTTCTGCCGTCGTGAACAACCACTCCGCCTCTTTATCTGTAGGAGCTACTACTGCATTGATAGCTAGAATGACATAAGGTCTATCTAATACCAGCGAAGGACGGAAATTACGACGATATAGCTCCAACGCCGGAAGTACATACTCAGGGGAGAAATGTCCACCAAATGAAAATGGCAGTCCAAGCTGTGCAGCCAGTTTAGCTCCGTAGTCACTGGAACCAAGTATAATAATCGGAATATCAAGGCCCTCTCCAGGTATAGCTCTTACCCCAGGCATTGCGCCTCCAAGAGTCGGATTCAGGTAGGAGCGAAGTTCATTTACCTGCTCGGGAAAATCGTCACTTAACGAGCCTCGGCGCAGTACACGCGAAACAGATTGCTCCGCTCCGGGTGCACGGCCTAGTCCGAGGTCAATACGCCCTGGGAACAGCGATTCCAGCGTGCCGAATTGTTCGGCAATTGCCAATGGCGCATGATTTGGCAGCATTATGCCTCCAGAGCCGACACGAATCGTGTTAGTATTAGCTGCGATATGTCCAATCACAATCGAAGTTGCCGCACTAGCGATATGCGGCATGTTGTGATGTTCAGTAAGCCAGAAGCGACGATATCCCCATTTCTCAGCATGCTGCGCCAAATCAACGGAATTGTGAAACGTATCCGTCGGTGTTTCGCCGTTTATTACCCCAGTGGCATCCATAATGGAAAGAGATGTTTTACATGTTGTCATAAAGTCTCTGCTCCTCCTATTAATCTCAAAGCCATTGTTCCTCGACAAAGGTGCGTGAAGTATGGCTCTTGATAATTTTCCATTGTCCATCGACCTTAACATAGTCTTGGTGGATGTGGCCGTAGCCATTGAATATGCAGGTTGGCAGCTTCACGAGATCGTGGAGGCCCCAGATGACGGTTGCGGTCGTTGGCCCAGTAATATTAATGTCCGGAAGATACATATTGTGATAGGTCTGAACCCCCTTAAGCAGTTCACCCATTCCCCCAATGAATGCATCGCGCCCCTCTGTGAAATGGCCGCTCTGTGGTTCATCTTTAGTTGCCCGAGGCATAGCCTCGAAGGAGAATACCGCATCTTCGGTAAAAAGCTTGCGGAATTCTTCCCAATTCTGTGTATCACCATATCGGGCATAGCGTGCCATGACCCGCTTGAGTTCTTCCATATCATTAAGTTGATCTAGAGTTGTCATTTTTTCCCTCCTTATTTAGTCAATCCATTGTATTCGCCAATAAAATAGGATTACCGGCGAGTGAATAAGATTGTTTCTGGGCTTAACTTTATCATTGAGGAGAATTAGCGTCTAATTCGCCTTATGAATTTAATTAATAAATAATTGTTATGATTTTAAGCGGTATGATCGCTCTGCTCCACTCCACTTTAAATATCCTGATTATTTTACACATTAGAAAAAGCACTCCGTATTGCGAGTGCTTGAGCAGTTTCATATAGAGATATCAGACCACCTCAAGTCTTTAATAGTGGCAGCATTTTTAATATTAATTCATTCATGGAATTTGTCCAACACGGTATCGTGTGCCAGCTTGTCTCATTCGTACCTGTTTGTACATGGATAAACTATTCGTAGACGTTCAGCTTAGTTCAACTAACGACTCATTACTCTTTTCAGATGTCCGTTTTACATAATCAATAAATTTTTTAACTGCTGGTGATAGATTTTGGTCAGTTCGCCACTGCAACCCTACCTCCCAATTCCAGTGCTTTTCTTGGATGGGTATCCAAGTCAATCCCTCTAACAGCAGTCCTGCAGTTCTAGGCACCAACGAAACACCGAGTCCGGCGGCAACAAATCCTGCAACAGTAGTCAAATCTTCTGCTTCATAAACTTGAATCAATTCCGCTTCGGATCGGATGATGCATGCGTCCAGCAAAACCTTTAGACCGCAACTGCTTTTCAGTCCAATATAGTTCTCATTTTTCAATTCATGAATGCTAAGATTTGATGTGTTAGCAAGTCTATGATTATTAGAAACGATAATATAAAGCGGGGCCTTCTCCAATGTTATCCAGCTATATTCCTCGGACTTAGGCTTCATAGAAGTTATAATCAAATCGAATTTTCCATGATTTAAAGCATCATCAATAAGCTCATGGTTACCCTGTTCCAATTCAAATTTGATTTTGGGATAGATATTCTGGTAATCCCTTACAAGCTTAGGCACAAGATCCGCTCCCAAAATATTGAGAAAGGCGATGCTAATTAGACCTGTCTCCGGATTCGACCATTCCTCTAACGTTTTTTTTCCGTGCTCCAACTCCCGCATAGCTCGCTCGACATTTTCGGAGAACATTGAGCCATAACGGCTCAGTTGAACATTCCTTCCTTTACGTTCAAATAATGGAACGCCCAACTCGTTTTCTAATTTGGATATTGCCTGACTAAGCGCAGGCTGCGTAATGGATAGAGCCTTAGCAGCCCTTGTCATATGTTGATAACGTGCTACTGTAAGAAAATATTCCAACTGAGTTAACTCCATCTTTACCTCCACACAATTCGCAATTCATAATTAGTATTTATTATTAATATTCGAATTATGTATTAGACGTTATGTATAGTCAATGATAAAGTTATTGCCAGTTCATACAATAATAAAGGAGAAATAATTATGAAAGCATATGTTATTAAAGATGGACTTGGCATTGATTATTTGAAACAAGTTGATCTTCAGGTACCTACTCCTGGCAAAAACGAAGTTCTGATCCGCATGAGAGCAGTTTCCCTTAATGCAAGAGATATTCCTGCACTAAATGGCTACTTCAATAATCAGTCAACGGCCCCCTTCATACCTGGATCAGATGGAGCCGGGGAGATTATTGCTTTAGGAGAAGAGGCTGACAAATTTCAAATTGGTGATCGAGTTGCCGGGATATTCAATCAAAAGTGGATTACTGGGGAGATGTCACCGGAATACAATGATGGTGAACTTGGCGGATCATTAGATGGATTGCTTGCTGAATATGTCGTGTTATCACAAGAAGGGTTAGTTCGTATTCCTGAACATTTATCTTATGTGGAGGCAGCCTCATTACCTTGTGCTGCAGTTACAGCCTGGCATGCAGTAGTTGAAGATGGAAAAGTTAAAGCTGGAGATACTGTTGTGATTCAAGGTACTGGCGGTGTATCCATATTTGCCTTGCAGTTTGCCAAATTCTCTGGCGCCAATGTTATTATTACATCCAGCAGCGATGATAAACTAGAGAAAGCGAAGGCCTTAGGAGCTAATCATACCATTAACTATAAGACAACTCCTGATTGGGAGAAAGCCGTCCTAGAGTATACAAATAATCGGGGTGCCGATCTTATTATTGAAGTTAGCGGTTCCACATTGAATCGTTCAATCGAAGCAGTACGACAAAATGGACAAATTAATCTGATTGGTGCTTTATCGGGCAAGGAAGTTGAAAATCTCTCACTTTTACCTATTTTCACAAGAAAAGTACGGCTTCATGGAGTTAGAACTGGTAATCGCGATATGTTCGAAGCGATGAATCGCGCTATTAAATATAATGCTCTTTATCCTGTCATTGATCGCGTATTTTCATTTGCGAATGCAGTTGATGCATTTAAATATTTAGAAGACAAAGATTACTTCGGAAAAATTTGCATTTCTTTAGAGTAAAATAGAAACGATCGCCTCCACCTAAATGGAAGCGATCGTTTTATAGAATCCAAAACGATAAAGATCAACAATTTTAAGCAAGATACAAAAAAATCCGGCTCATTGGCCGGATGAATATTCTAGTCTGATGTAGATTGAGCCAACAAGTCTTGAAGTTCCTCAAGTGTTGTCCCAAGTTTATAATTAAACCCACCAGAAGAGTCTCTGACTTCAAACTCCTCTAAAGGCAAGTTTTCGTATAGTAATGCGATTTCAAGCATTGAACCCGTTTTAATTATATGAATACCTTTGGTTGCAGGTACTATTAGGTAAGACTCATAATCCTTTGAAGACGTACTATGGAAAATCACTAAATTCCCTTTACGTGTCAGATACCCTAGTTTTTCAGGGTAGTTCATTTTTGAACCACAGGGTAATTTATAAGATATCATTGTTGACAATTGATACACCTTCCTAAGTATGTTATGAATTATAAATTACTTTCTAGATTCTGAGCCAAATCCATAATAGCAATCAGATGGTGTTGCCTTGGTGTACAGCTTCATCTAGTCACCTCTCTTGTTCTTAGATACAAAACTAGGCATAATTGTATCATGGATTTTATAACGCTATCTAGGAGATTCGATGGAAATTCGACAAAAAAACCTGTAAAAAATGCACAGGTCCGATCATGTATTTTACTATCTTTTAAAAGAATTAATGATTTCTACAATTTCATATTGTTGGGTTTCAATAGCTCTTTCCAACGGGCTGCCATTATAGGACCGCATTTTACCCTTAAATTTAACCGGGGTAGTAAAGTCGACACCCGCTTCAAGCAACAGCTTCACTATTTCTTTGTATCCTAACCCGCAAATCCAAAACAACAATTCGGACTTCGGGGTTGTTTGACTCTCATAATCCGCTCCATTTTCGAGTAAGTATGCAGCGAGTTCCACATTATTTCTCCAGCAAGCCCATTTAAACGCTGCAGACATATATTTATGATCGATTCCATTGTCGATAAGCGTTTTTGCCGCTTCCAAATTCCCACCACTCAGATTTGTTGTGAAATCAAGCAGTGAGCTTTTGAGACTATCCAGCTGGTTGATATCAATTCCTTGCGATAATAGTAATTCAATCATTTTTTTACTTCCACGTTGACATGCAAAATGTATCGGTTGCAGATTGTTCGGCCCTTTCGAATGGACATCGGCCCCTGCTTCAATTAAATAGCAAGTTACTTCAAAGTGATTGTTACTAATGGCAATGGATAAGGGCGATTGTCTGCCGACATCCTTCATTTCTTTATCCGCGCCTGCTTCGATTAAAAGCTTCACGATTTCCAAATTCCCTACTCTGCACGCGATCTGCAAAGGGGTTCCATTTACCGGATTCGAATAATCCGTTAGCTTTTTATTTAGGCTATTCGCTTTCGCGTTCATGACATACTCTCGTACCCGATCCACATTTTGGTTATAACAAGCATGATGCAAGGTTTCATTATTAGTGTTTTCTGTCATCTGTAGTTGTTCCCCCTTAATCACCCAAGCCGGATTCGATCGCTGTTAGCTTATTCACTAGCTGCTCCCTTGCAACCGCTGTAAAGCTCAGCACACCTGCCCTGTCTACAATAGCTCCCTGCTTGATTCGTTCATCCAGCCAACCCGAAACAAAATCCGGCGCGTAGCCCCCAGTACTGAAGCCTTGCGCAAAAGCGATCATCTTTTCATATTCCGCTAAATAGTGCGCTCGCGTTACTTCCGGGTTTGACCCGGTGTACAACCAGAACTGAATATCATACATCAGCATCGACAACTCGTCCGCATGAAAAGCGAAATAGCCTTTTCCATCTACGATCCGGGTGCAGATATTGCGAATGACCGCTTCAATCCGCTCTATTCCAGCGGCCTTCTCACATAAAGATTGCAATAAAGATGAGAATTGCGCATACTTCACCTTGTCCAAATCATGGAGTTTGTCCTGCTCCGAGGTGTCGAATACTTCCTCATTGACCAGCCCAGTTATAAAAGTCGCAAAGTTAGGCGCAAGGAAAGTAACCCAATAACCAGCCTCTTGATCCACATGTACAACTGCAGGCTCGCCGTCCCGGCCGCATACACGATAATCCAGCATAATGACATCATGCCCTGCTGACGGACAATCGCACAGGACAACCCCAAAAGGAGGATAGCCCCATTCCTCTTGCATAAAACGGCTGCCCAAACTGCCGCCCAGACTATAATCTTTCTCGCGCCCGATTCCCATAATGCCCGTAATGGCTACATGGTCCTCCGCCCAGGAGGTCGAAACGGCAGTCGGAAAACAAGTATTGACCGGTACGCCGCCATTCTGCTGCTGCATCAGCCAAATATAGTCTGCCGGAAGCTTATACCCCAGTTCCTCTTCAATAGAAGCAATCATCTCGGCAGTAGGCGGTGCCTCTACATAACTTTTGTCTGCATAATCGCTGGTTTCCCAGAATTGACTGAAGTCGCGCTCGCGAAAAGGAACACGGGCAATCTCCTTGATCGCCGCAGCTTGCCTCACCATAAAATCGCTGCATGCCTCTATGTACTTATTCACATCTGCATCGCCAGGCTCCAAACGATCAAATTGCTCGAATGCGGACAGCGCCTTTTCCCATTGATGCAAGTAAAAATAAGAATAGCCGATGCGCCAATTCCACGTTGCATCCTGTATTCCTTGATGTTCTACTGACAGCAGCTGCTGCAACGCTTCCGTGTAACGCCCTAAGTTGTTAAGCGCTCGGCCATAATGACCCACCACTTCGTAGTCCCGCTCCGATTCTGGCAGTTGCTCGATCGCTTCAACAATTTTGTCGTGCTGATCGTCAGCATACCAGCTTTGCAGCGTATCCAATCGTGCTTTTGACATTTCGCCACTTCCTTATTTCAATTTTCAAGCTTGAAGCGTTACCCGCCACGGCCTTCAAACCCTAGTTTGTTTCAATACTTGTAACTTGGAAATGAGATATTCCTACATTAAGTTAACTAGCATTTTATCGCAATGTCAAAAGCATGCTTTGATTACCCAGAGACAGATTACATCAATAAACTTTTTTGAAAAATAATTCCTTGGAAACTTAATGCGACTTGGATAGTAAGATAAAATTTATATCAAGTCCAAATTTAAGGCAAGCCCTTTAATGGAGGGAAAATATGTTCAAACGTCTATTATTTTTGATTCTAATCCTAACATTCCTTCTTATTATCGCATGTTCAAACCATTCAAAGAATGAATTTTACAGCAAAGATCCCAAAGTGCTACGTTTGATAGTCTTAGCCAACAATCAGGTGCAAACAACAATAGATGAAATAATCACAGAAATTGCACCATACTTTCATAATGTTGACTCAATGATTTACGACTTCAAACAGATGAAGGAAAAAAAATTGCTAAGAAGTTGTCAACAGAACAATACCCTGCTTATTTTCTTTTTAATTCTGAAAAGCAAATTGCTGAGAAGCATACCTTTGATGATATCTTTAAAGTTATAGTCGAAGAATGGGAAACCTGAAACAATAGTTTCTTATTTTGTTTGTACAGCTGGCCAGCTTATAACAAAACATCAATCATCCTTATCTGCGCTCTTACAATTCCTCTTGTAGCTAATGCTCAAAGTTCAACTAACCAAGACGTTATTACTAATGAAACCCGATATGCAGCTATATAACCTACTATTTTTATCGGAAAAGTTATTGCTAGTTTCAATACTTATATGCTAGAATTTGGGAACGGGATGAATTTTATGGAAGGAGAGATATGACAAGGTGCCACAAAAATCGAACATCCCCAGCTTATCGTTTCTAAGCGTAGGCACATTAAAACTACAAAAGAATGAAGGAGAGAATTGAATGAAACCACGTAAAATCCTAAGCACTCTAGGCGTACTAGGAATTGCACTCGCTCTACTCATTTCATCTTTGTCAGGCACAACTTCAATTTATGCTAAAGAGCAATCAAATTTTTCCACTTTATCCCATGAAGAAAAGCTCGAACTATATGAAACTTTCGAAAATATTGTAAATGAAATCAACAATAATGAGCCTCAATCAACACTGGGAATTTTCCCATTCGAGGAATTCCCTTTTGAAAAATTCAGTAGTGTATCTGAATTCCGTGAATTCGCAATAGCAAGATCAGGCGTGAACTTTAACCTTGTCCCTGATGACCAAGGTGGGATTAGACCAAGAAGTATAGGTAGCGCTACTAAAAGTAGGACTGTGGATTCAAACGGTGTGAGCGTCACATTAACAGTTTTTGGTGCTTTCTATACCTCACTTAATACAAATTCAGGTAGACAAGTATTTACAGGACAAATTGCAAGCATGTCAACTACATCGTCACTTGGATCGTTTATTGAAACAGGTTGGACTACCAGTTATACCGATACCACTTTCAATGTAACATCAAGCGGTAAGATCAAATATAACGGTCTTGAGTCTTCTCACCACATTCAAGTTACTTTTAACTGTAGCGCTACAGGAGTGGTCTCCTAGTATAATGCGAATGATTTTATGAAAAACGTAATGTAAAACAGCAGGGTTCTTGTCTATACAAGAATCCTGCTGTTATTTTATAAAGGCCGTCACTTACTTGAATTTTTATCTTTTATTTAAATTAATGTGCAACTCAGTTTAGCTTAGATTTTCGTGACTCTAACCCTCATAATCGGTAAAAAACACATCGTTAAGAATCTTTTTCGCCTTCTTTAAGCTTCGTGAATCTAACTTGCCAAGCATAACCATAATTTCGTTCATTTCCTTGTCAACCACTAACGAATGAAGATTTAAATTCGTTTCTATATCTTCGTTTGTGGGCGAATCCTTTTGACCGATCGTATTCGACTCAACAATTGTATGGGGATGAATCCATGATGTACGGGCAATTTCTCCTAGAGAATTCACAATAAGTCTCAATTCATCTTCTTTATAACGCTGCATGAAACGATTCACATTACTATCAATTTGATTATGTAGAGCTGCATGCAAAAGATAGATCTCTCTGCCCAACGACGTAGTCCGAAACAAAACTTCTTTTTTGTTATCCGGCAGATGTTCAATTAGGATGATTTGTCGATCAACCAGCTTTCTCGTAATTTTGGAGACACTCCCTTTGGGAATGCCGAATTGTTTTGAGATCGTATTGCCGTTTACAGGCTCGAGCTTGCCAATTGCATCCAGAACATGAAGACTCAAAACGGTCATTTCTTTCATTAACTCTGCAATACCTGGATTAGGACTATTCTGGATCATCCATTGTTTCTCTTCATCGTCTTCCGTTTGAAATCTACGCTGTATTTCATTCGCAGTTCCCAGAAATTCCTTAATTAAATTCTGCTTTTCTATTGAATGATGGATGATTAATTCCCCTCCGGTAGTTGATTTGATATCAGTATACCAAAGGAAAAGCCTTAACTAAAGTTTCCTCGAAACAATATTGACAAGTGAAGGCGAATCATTCATTATTATTTCAAGGAAACTTATTGTTTCTTTAAAACAATAAAATCAGATAGTGGCTACTATAAACGTAGTCACTATCATCAAGACCATTGGAGGTCGATTTACATGACAATACAACACGACATTGATGTACTTATCGTCGGAGCCGGCCCTTCCGGCTCCACGTTAGCAGCAGACCTACTTAGGCGTGGACTTCGAGTTCGGCTGATTGACAAAGCACCGCATGCCTTCAAGGGCTCACGTGCCAAGGGAGTCCAGCCACGCACTCAAGAAGTCTTCGAAGATCTCGGCATCCTAGATGATGTTCATGCGGAAGGTGCCCCATACCCTCTCGCGGGCTTCCACCTTGGACCATTCACCATACCTTGGCGGATGCAAAAGCAGAACAAAGCTACGTCCGACGTGCCATATCCGAATATTCTTCTGCTAGCTCAGCACCGCACCGACGCCATCTTACACCAGTTGCTGGTTCGCTTTGGCTTGCGTATCGAGTTCAACACAGCATTAGTTAGTTTCGAACAGGATGCAGATGGAGTAACGGCGACACTTTCTTCAGGAGAAACGGTCACCAGCAGATATCTGGTCGGGGCCGACGGCGGCTCGAGCACCGTCCGCAAAGGCGCAGGCATACGGTTCGTAGGAGAAACCGACAACTCCGATCGTACACTTATTATCGACGGCACGATTGACGGACTATCACGCAATCGGTGGCATATGTGGCCACGCACACACGGCAAATCGGTTGGAGCATGTCCACTGCCCCACTCCGATCAGTTCCAAGTCATGATACGTCTGAATACAGATGAATCATCAGAACTTGACGAAGCGGCTATGGCTGCTCAGTTCAAGACGCTCACTGGCTACAAGCTCCATGATATTACCTGGACGTCGGTATTCCGGCCTAATGTCCGGCTCGTCGAGAATTACCGTGCGGGTCGTGTCTTTCTAATCGGCGACGCTGCACACGTTCATACCCCCGCTGGCGCGCAGGGCCTCAATACCGGGGTGCAGGACGCTTACAACCTCGGTTGGAAACTTGGACAGGTTATCGCAGGAGCACCCGACAGCCTTCTCGACAGCTATCAGGCCGAACGACAGCCAATTGCGGCACGCGTCCTTGGGAAGTCCAGCGAACTGTACTCCGGTCTCGATAAGCAACGTCTTTCCAGCCTCAAGCGTGGAGATGAGGAGCGACAACTCGGAATTTCTTACCACGCTGGCCCACTTGCCCGCATCGATACCTCTTCTGCTACCAAGACCCTAAAGGTAGGAGACCGAGCACCAGATGCGACCTGTACAGGACCCGGTGGGATTAAACGATTGTTCGACGTGTTTCAGGGGTCGCATTTCACGCTGCTGGCCTTCGGTACCCATGCCTCTATGGCTCTCTCTGAATTGAGCTGGCCCAACAGCGGAGCCGAATTACGCCGCTATTCTGTGGGTACAGGGCATCAAGTGGAACACGAGTGCCTCAAGGACACAACTGGTAATCTAACAAGCAATTACGGTATTTTTTGCGACACGTTGGTTATGATTCGACCAGACGGCTACATCGGAAGCATCATTACGACCGATTGGGTAACATCCTTCGATAAAATGAAGAGAATGATTGCTCCATCATGATCCAGTTCGACATAATTCCTCTGATGGTCGTAAAAAAGACTCTAATAGAGCAAGTCTCACTGTCACAAAGAGCGATTTTTTCTAGTATGAACTAGATAGTAACTCAATACTGAATAATTCATTGAGAACAAATCTGAGGTGCTATTTTTCACACAAAAAAAAACCACTCCAAGAGGAGTGGTCAGCGCTCATGATGAGCGCTATAGATTTGGATAGGAGTGGAGAGTCCTATCCTGAAACTGTACTTTTTCCGCTTAATATTTCACGTAACTTTTTAGCTTAGTTAGCTTATTCATCATCCAAAAGGGAGCCTTCCAGCATTTGCAGAGAAGTTTCTTTAGTGCACCTATTTGTTTAGTATACCTCCATTGCCAACTAAGCAACAATATCTACTGCTTAACGCTAGCGAATTTCCGTATGGCTAAAATGCAACGTTTCGTCCGCTAAGGAAGAGAGTCCTCACGGTTGCTCCTTTAACTGAAGTCATGAAGTCCATTTTTGACCTTGCCTTCCAAATCAACCTGGATGATCGGGTGCCCGTCCCAGTTGATGCCAAGCATCGTGAAGGTGCATATGTAATTGCTGCCATAATCATGTACATACGGGGTATTAATGTCGGCGCCTTTCATTTTAGTCGACAGGTGGATTTTGGTTTTGTCGCCGTTCGCGATGTCGATTAAATCATTCAATGCTTTGGGCGTTACACTTTTTTTGGTCGCATTCACCCAAGCCTTCACGCCGGCGTGCGTTTCCAGCGTACAATCTGTCGGGTTTACAAAATGATCGGCAACGGCACCCGCCAATTCATCTTGCACCGCATAGGCATTCATATCGGATGCGGCAATGAAGCTGTCGACGGCAGCGGGTGTTGCCCCGTTGAAATGAGCCAGTGTCAATTGCGACTCGCCGAGCAGCCGCAGTTCAGCATTCAGGTCGGCCAAAGATTCGATTTTTTTGTTGCCCAGGCCGTTCCACATCAACTGAGCCGTCGCCTGTCCGTTTACCTGAGCCTGCACAGTCACCGGTTCGTCCTTATCAGCTCCGTCGGCCGTCCCCTTGCCGGAAGGCGACGCACCTTCCATGCCAATCGCACTCGCCCGGGCTCCCATTGTATCGGCTTCCTGTTCCAATGACGCGTCGTCATTGACCGCGATGCCACCCATCTCCCTGTATGGCGTTACGCGGCCTTGCCGCTGCTGAACCACGTGCCACGCTTCGTGCGGAAGATGCGTTTCTTCACCGGGGCCCAGATGGATATCGCTGCCCTGCGCGTATGCGAGCGCGTTCAACCTAGCCGGATCCGGCGAATTGCGATGCACGCGCACATCAGACAAGTCCATGCCCGACAAGTGCTCCAACCCGGTTTTCAATTCGTCTGGTATGCCGGTTTTGCCAGTGGTCCGTGGCTTAACGGGCGTTTGTGCATTCGACTTGATGAATTGCATGGTTGCACGGTTGCCAAATGTTCGCTGCATCTGCACGATGCTGGACGGCGTAAGCCCTGCACTCACCCCAACGCTTTTAGTTTGTGCGGAGCATAGCTGCGCAGCTGGCGTCTGCGCAGCTCTCGCCGCTTTTCGTGATGAGGTGAACATCAAATCTCTCCTTCATGCGATACGTTGTTTGTCACTACATTCTACCGTGGTCACTGTTTCTCCTTCTTGTCGGGCAACATTTCGTCTTTTGTCCCACCCCGCCGGACAAGTAGGCAAAATCGTCCAGCGAAATCATCGCAAGCATGACATTGAGGTAATCAAAAAAAAAACCACTCCAGAGGAGTGGTCAGCGCTCATGATGAGCACTATAGATTTGGATAGGAGTGGAGAGAAACCATACTGTACTTTTATTATATGTATACGCTTCCAAATTGTCAATAAGCGTTTTCATTTTTTTTGAAAACGATTACTCTGTTCATCTTTACAGATGAACAGAGTAATTTGGAGAAAGCAGTACGAGCGCTTGATCCAGATCCTCCTGGGTGCGGAAAGACAATCTCAGCACGCCGGGAACATCCTCCCTGCTCTCGATAATGCGAATATTGCTCAAATTGATGCGGGCATTGCCAAGCTCTGTCGCAATCGAACCGATAATGCCAGGATGATCCGCTACATTGACGTAACATTCGTAGGTCGATAAAATAATGCCTTTGCGGCGCTCCGGCATACGGCCGCGGAACTCCCCTGCGATCTTGAATTCTTCCTCGATCGCTTCGCCATTCTCGGATTCCAGAATGTGTACGAATTTCTCCGTACCCGCCTGCCAGTCCTTGAGCAGCTTCAAGAGCACCGTCCGATTGTTAATGAGTATATCCCGCCATACGACGGGATCACTGGACGCGATTCGGGTAATGTCCCGGAATCCGCCTGCCGCGAGCGATTCGTACAGTCCATTCTCCTCATTGTAGCCGCGAATCTGATTCACAAGCGCTACAGCAATGATGTGAGGCAAATGGCTAATCGCACCGACAATCTCATCATGAGATTCCGCATCCACCGACACGATATGCGCCTTCGTATGCACGAGAAGCGCCTTCAGCCTGTCCAACGCTTCTTGCTGCGTTGTGGCATCAGGTGTCAGTACATAATAAGCATTTTCGAACAGGATGCTCGTAGCCGCCTCTACCCCGGATTTCTCCGAGCCCGCCATTGGATGCCCGCCGATGAACGATACGCCCCGCCCGTTAAGCCGGCGGCCGCATTCCACAACAGAGGCCTTTGTGCTGCCAACGTCCGTCACAATACATCCGGGCTTCAAATCAAGCTTACCCAGTTCATCTACGTATTGCTCCAGCATGCCCACCGGCACGCAGAGAAAGATAAAGTCAGCATCTTCTGCCGCTTCCTTGAGCGAGGTCGTCGCATAATCGACGACACCGCGCTCCATATATTTCTGTACCGACGACTCGCGGTTGGAATAACCGACTACTGTAAGTTCCGGTTTTCCCTTGAAGCATAATGCCAATGAGCCGCCGATCAAGCCTACGCCAAAAATCGCTATTTTCGCCATAAAATTATCCGTGCACCGCCGATTCCTGAAGCACTTGCTCCAAAGCTGTCATAAACTTCTCGTTCTGTTCCTTCGTACCGATCGAGACGCGAATATGAGTGGGGTAATAAGTCCAGCCCGCACGCGTAATAATGCCTTTGCGCAGCAGTGCGCCAAACATCTCCATTGATGGACGTTTCACGTCTACCATAATAAAGTTGCCATGCGCCGGGAAGTAAGAAAGGCCAAGCGCGTCGAAGCGGCCTGCCATGAAGGCAATGCCCTCTGCATTCTCCTTACGGCAGCGGTCAATGAAATCTTGGTCAGCAATTGCCGCTTTAGCTGCAGCTTGTGCCATACGCGTCGTATTAAACGGCTCGCGAACTTGATTGATAAACCGGATGACGTCCGGATGCCCGACGCCGTAGCCGATCCGCAGCGAAGCGAGTCCGTAAATTTTCGAGAATGTCCGCAGAACGAGCAAATTTCGGTAGCGGTCCAGCAGCTGCAGACCGTCCGGGAAGTCAGGGTCGCTTACAAATTCGCAGTACGCCTCATCAAGAATAACCAGGACATGCTTAGGCACTTGGTCGAGGAAGGATACAAGCTCGTCCTTCGTTACAATGGTACCAGTCGGATTATTCGGGTTGCATACCCAGATGATTTTTGTACGCTCTGTCACTTTCGCAAGCATTGCAGGCAAATCATGTTTGCCGTTTGCAAGCGGAACTTCAATCAATCTGGCGTTCTCGACTTCGGCATTATGTTTATACTGGGAGAATGTCTCGTCCGCCATAATCGTCTCATCGCCCGGAGCGAGGAAAGCGCGGGCAGCCATCAGAATAATTTCACTGGAGCCTGTCCCGAATATAATCTGATTCGTCTGAACGGACAAATGTTCAGCCAGCACAGCGGTCAGCTCGACACTTGCGCCGTCCGGATAAATATGAGATTGCCCCAGTTCCTGGATCGCTGCCGCCCGAGCAAGCTCGGAACTGCCCAGCGGATTTTCGTTGGAAGCAAGTTTAATAACTTCTGTTAGACCAAGCTCTCTCTTCACATCTTCAATCGGCTTACCCGGCTGGTAGACGGGAAGATGCACAATATTGCTTTTTGGCTGCATGTGCCGTTCACCTCTTCATCGAATTAACTGTCTATTGCATGTCATCTATTGTCTCACATCTTCCTGCCGTTTGAAAGGGTTCGCATTAGAAAAGAAAGACTGCCCCGGGGTTCTTCCGAACCTTCGGGGCAGTCTCATGCGATTAAACCTTTAATTCGGACACAAACTCGCCGATTTGACGAAGTCCCGCTTCCCGGCTGCTTGCTTCAGCCAGCAGCGGCAGCGCCTCTTCGATCTTGCGCACGATGGCGCTTCCCACTACCACTCCGTCGCAGGATTTGGAGAAACGCTCGACCTGCTCGCGGCTCGAGATACCAAAGCCTACGGCAATCGGCAAGTCAGTCGCTTCGCGCACGGTGGAGAGAAAGTCGTCAATACCGCTATGGAATTCAGCGCGTACGCCCGTTACGCCAAGCGAGGATACACAATATACGAAACCTCTAGCCTTGCGTGAAATGCGTACGACGCGGTCCTTCGATGTTGGTGCAACAAGCGGAATTAGGTGAATATCTGCTGCTTCTGCCAGCGCACGAACCTCCTCATCCTCTTCCATCGGCAAATCAGGAATAATGAGACCGCTGATTCCCTTCGCTTTTACAAGCTCCATGAACGATTCCAGACCAAATTGCAGTACCGGGTTGAAATAAGTAAACAGGATGAACGGCAGCTTAACGCCGGCTTGACGAGCTTTTTCCGCTGTATCGATGCAATCCCGGATCGAAATCCGATTCACCAAAGCCCGCTCAGACGCCCTTTGAATGACCGGTCCATCGGCGAGCGGATCGGAGTAAGGAACGCCAAGCTCAATGAGATCGGCACCCGACTGCTCCAGCTGCTGAATGATAGCGATCGTCGTTTCCAGATCGGGATCCCCCGTCGTCAGAAACGGAATAAGCGCCGTCTTGCCTTCTTCCTTCAATTTGGCAAATGTTTGATCAATGAGATTCATGCTGCTCACCTCCGAGATAACCCATAATCGCTTCTACGTCTTTGTCGCCGCGGCCGGACAAGCTGACCACAATGATCTCATCCTTCGACAGCGTTGGTGCAAGCTTCATCGTCTGTGCGATAGCATGCGCCGACTCCAGCGCCGGAATGATGCCTTCCGTACGCGACAGAAGCTGGAGCGCTTCCAGTGCCTCGGCATCGGTAATCGGGAAGTATTGCGCCCGACCCGAATCCTTCAAATAAGCATGCTCCGGTCCAATACCCGGATAGTCAAGTCCGGCCGAAATCGAATGAGCAGGCTGTACCTGACCGAATTCATCTTGCAGCAAGTAGCTCAAAGAACCTTGGAATACGCCGTGGCTGCCTTTCGTCATCGTAGCTGCATGCTCATTTGTATCCACGCCGCGTCCAGCTGCCTCTACTCCAACCAGACGAACCGATTCATCTCCTACGAAAGGATAGAAAATGCCGATCGCATTGCTGCCGCCGCCGACAGCTGCAACGACATAATCTGGCAAGCGGCCTTCACTCTCAACAATCTGCTTGCGCGCCTCATCGCCGATGATACGCTGGAAGTCGCGTACAATCTTTGGATACGGGTGAGGGCCGGTTGCCGAGCCTAGAATATAATAAGTATCTTCGACATGGCTGACCCAATAACGAAGCGTTTCATTGCAGGCATCCTTCAGCGTTCTCGTTCCGGAAGTAACCGGAACAACTTCAGCGCCGAGCAGTTGCATCCGGAACACGTTCAACTGCTGCCGCTTCATATCTTCCTCGCCCATAAACACTTTGCATTCGAGACCAAGGAGAGCCGCTACTGTTGCAGATGCAACGCCATGCTGGCCCGCTCCCGTCTCAGCAATGATCTTCGTCTTGCCCATACGTTTGGCCAAGACAGCCTGGCCGATTGTGTTATTGATTTTATGAGCGCCGGTATGGTTCAAATCCTCACGCTTCAAGTAAACCTTCGCGCCGCCCAGATGGCTGCTCAGACGCTCTGCATAATATAACGAGGTTGGACGGCCCGAGTATTTATGAAGCAAATAGCGGACCTCTTCTTGAAACTCCGGATCTTTCGAATAGCGGTTATATGCTTCTTCCAGTTCAAGCAGCGCGTTCATCAGCGTCTCGGGAACGTAACGTCCGCCGAACTTGCCAAAACGCCCTTTATCATCGGGTAATTGGTTCATCGCTCTATCACCTTTCTAACGAATAATCTGATTTTATCGATATCTTTGTGCCCTTCCGTCTCCACGCCGCTGGATACGTCGATGCCATCTGGCATATAGCCATCCAGCAGCTCAGTTACATTGTCCGGATGAAGACCTCCCGCTACATATAAGGGAACGCCTATCGCATTTGCCGCAGCACGGTACTCGGCAATCACTTGCCAGTCGAATGCGACTCCGGTTCCGCCGCCAGCCGTATCAATTAACACCGCATCGATTACGCCTTTGTATGGCGCCAGCTTCTCTTCTGCCGACTGAGGCGGTTCAGTTGTTTCGGGCCTAATCGAGAACACTTTCCACACGTCCACGCCGAGCTCCTGCTTGACATTGCGGCAAAAGCCGGGAGACTCCTCGCCATGCAGCTGAACGACATCCAATCCTGCGGTGCTTACGGCATGCCGCAGTTCCTCCGCGCTGGCATTGACGAATACGCCAACCGTTTGGGGCGGTTGACCGTCAGCGGCACGAAGCTGCTTGGCTGCCTGGACGAGCAAGGCAGCCGCCTCCGGGGCTACCATGCGTTTGCTGCTTGCGAAGACGAAGCCTATTTCATGAAACGGCAAGCCGTCCATAAGACCTATCGTCTCTGCATCCTTCAACCCGCAAATTTTGATTCGTGGCCGATCGTTCATTACGCGTTCACCGGACCCATCAGATCGATGATTGCGGCTCCGGCGTCAGACTGTCGCATGAAATGCTCGCCGATCAGCACGCCTTGCGCTCCTATGGACTGCAAATAATCCATATCTTTGCGGCCTGCAATCCCGCTTTCGCTTATGACAGTCACGTTTTCCGGCATCAGTGCGATAAGCTGCTCCGTCGTGGTTAGATCCGTTACGAATGACTTCAAGTCGCGGTTGTTAACGCCGATGAGCGATGCCTTGTCCAGCTCCAGCACTTGTTCCAGCTCCTGGCGGTCATGCACTTCCACTAATACGTCCAGCCCAAGCGACTTGGCGATATCATAAAGCTCGCTCAGCTCTTGCTTGGTCAAGATCGCGGCGATCAGCAGCACGGCATCCGCACCAATTACGCGAGCTTCATACACTTGTTTATAATCGATAATGAAATCCTTGCGGAGCAGAGGAACGGCAACCGTCTCATGCACCAGCGTCAGATACTCGTTCGAGCCTTGGAAATAGTCGCGATCCGTCAGCACAGAGATGCAGTCCGCTCCCGCTTTCTCATAGGCTGTCGCAAGCTCCGCCGGATGGAAGTCCGCCCGGATAAGCCCTTTCGAAGGTGATGCCTTCTTTACTTCAGCAATAAGCCCCATATCCCGTTTGCGGCCCGCATTCAAAGCTTTCTCGAAGCCGCGGCATGCCTTGAGCTCCGAAATCCGCTTTTCATACTCCGCCAATTGAAACTGCCGGGCTAGTGCCGCCACTTCATTCCGTTTGGTTGCTACAATTTTATCAAGAAACATGCGCCAACTCTCCTGTCGTTTGAATAAGCGAATGAAGCTGCTGCTCCGCTTTACCTGAATCGATCATTTCGGCTGCGATTTCCGCTCCTTCGCGGAGGGATGCAGCCAAACCTCCTACATAGATGCAAGCACCGGCATTCGCCAGCACGATGTCCCGATACGCGCCTCGCTGCTCACCGCTGAAAATGTTCCGGATCAGCGCCGCATTCACTTGCGGATCACCGCCGATGACTTCGCTGATTGGATAGCGGTTGAGGCCCAGCTCCTCCGGCGTCAGCTCATACGTGCGAACCTCGCCGTCCAGCAGCTCCGAAATTCGCGTTGGAGCGGAAATGCTAATCTCATCCAAGCCGTCATTGCTGCTCACGACCATGGCACGTTTCACACCTAGCTCGCTGAGCACAGATGCAATCGTCTCTGTTTTCGTCCGGTCATATAGTCCAAGAAGTTGACGATCAGCGCCTGCCGGATTGGTCAGCGGGCCCAGCATGTTGAAGATCGTACGCACGCCCAGCTCACGGCGCGGCACAGCGGCGTGACGCAGCGACGGGTGGTACAGCTGCGCGAACATAAAGCAGATGCCAATGCGGTTCAAGCACTCCGAGGCTTGCTCCGGCGTCAGTGTAATTTGCACGCCCAGCGCCTCCAGCACGTCAGCGCTCCCCGCCTTGCCCGACATCGCCCGATTGCCATGCTTCGCTACGCGAATGCCTGCTGAAGACGCAATAATAGAAGAAGCCGTCGAAATATTGAATTTATGAATGCCAGAGCCTCCGGTTCCGCAAGTATCAAGCAGCCCCTCCTGTCTCGTCTGCACATGACTGGAGAAAGCGCGCATCACCTCGGCAAAGCCTGTAATTTCCTCTTTCGTCTCGCCCTTCATCCGCAAAGCCGTTACGACACCGGCGATCTGAGCGGGAGTGGCCTCGCCGTTCATAATAATTTCCATAACCGAGCGCGCAGTAGCTCTCGACAGATCCTCTCCGCCGATCAATTGATTAAGCGCGCTTTGCATCGTCATCGGTTCCGTTACGAATGTCATTGCCCTTTCCCCTCTCCCGCCTGGACGTAATAATCGGTATTGATTGCACTTTGCTCTTGGGAACGCTTCGTACCGAAAATTTGCTCGGCCGTGCGAATCGCCTTCAAGCTGGCTTTCGCTTTATTGACCGTCTCCAAATATTCGCTCTCCGGTACAGAATCCCATACGATGCCAGCCCCTGCTTGCACATATGCTTTGCCGTTTTTGAAAATAATCGTTCGAATCGTAATGCAAGTGTCGAGCGTGCCGCCAAAGCCCAAGTAGCCGATAGCGCCGGCATAAGCGCCGCGGGCTTCATTTTCGAGTTCCGCGATAATCTCCATCGCCCGCAGCTTAGGCGCTCCAGATACAGTACCCGCTGGCAAGCAAGAAAGGAAGGCATCATAGAAGTCTTTGTCTTCACGAAGCTTGCCGGACACGTTGGAGACGATATGCATCACATGCGAATACCGTTCGATCTCCATAAAGGAATCGCAATGAACTGAGCCGAACTCCGATACACGGCCGATATCGTTGCGCCCCAGGTCAACGAGCATCAGGTGCTCCGCGCGCTCTTTCTCGTCGGCCAGCAGATCCCGCTCCATCTGCAGATCCTCTTCCGGCGTCTTCCCTCTTGGGCGCGTGCCGGCGATTGGACGGGTCTCTACTTTGTCATTGGTTACTTTCACGAGCGCCTCCGGCGACGTACCGACGATCACTTCGTCCCCCATCTTCAAATAGTACATATAAGGAGAAGGATTCATCGTGCGCAGAACGCGGTACACATGCAGCGGATCGATGTCCGTTTCAATGCTGAAGCGCTGGGACAATACCACTTGGAAAATATCGCCCGCGCGAATATATTCCTTCGACCGCTCGATATTGGCAATGAATTGCTCCTTCGTCACATTCGACTGCACGTCGCCGAGATCCGGGTCAACCGTTACTGATGCACCGGACATAACCGGAATGGCAATCGGCTGCTGCAATCGTTCGATCGTTTCGTCGATTTTAGCCGCCGCAGCCGCGTAAGCTTCCTCAACAGCAGAATCTGTCGCGACTTGAGGGATATGAACGTTGCCGATAATTTGCAGCTGCTGCTTGAAATGATCGAAGACGATCACTTGATCGCAGAACATAAATTGCAGATCATTCATTTGAAGATCGTCGATCCGGTGCTTCGGCAGCTTCTCATAATATTGAAGAAGGTCATATCCGAAAAATCCGATCGCTCCGCCCGTGAACGGCGGCAATCCCGGAATAGCCGGGCTGCGGAAGGAGCGCAGATGCGCCTTCAGCAAATCGATTGGCTTATCGTCGAAAGTGTCGACGGTGCCGTTATGCTCCAGCACCATTTTGCCGTCTTTGCCGTATAGCATCATGAACGGGTCCGTTCCGATGAACGAGTAGCGCGCCCATTTCACGCCGCCCTCTACGCTTTCCAGCAGAAAGGCGTGTTTTTCCTTGGCAAAATGCTGGAACAGCCGGATTGGCGTCTCGGTATCCGCCATGATTTGACGGACGATCGGGATGAGATTGTATTGGCCTGCCAGTTTTTTAACTTGCTGAATTTCACTGTACATAGAGGGCCTCCTAAATGTGATGCACTGCATGAATGCTATCTGCGGGATTCGGCTGCGCCGGCTGATCATTCTTCCGATCGTATTGCTCACAGATTCCTTCTTATCCTAATCGGATAACCGGAAACCAATCTGTTCACAAAAACGAGCGCTTACGCTTCTTCAGAACGATCAGCCCGCTCCTCCGCTCCGCACAGACGCCTGCCATGCAAAAGCATAACCTTTTTTCGTTGTGGGATGGGTGGAACAACAACGAGCGTTGCGGGAGAGACATAAGAAAAGCCCCTGCAGCAGCAGGGGCTTGATTAGTTGAAATAAGTACGCCGAAATGGAAGGCAAGTGAATAAGGAATAAAGCTGCATCGGGGTACAAGGCAAAACAAACCTTCCCCAAGGAGCTCACTCTCTTCTCAACTACGCTCAACTCTACTCTGCTCGACTCTACTCAACTAAAAACCTGCTCGCTCACTCTTCACTATAAAACCTAATCTACACTCTTCTTAACTGATTTCACTATACAATAAGTGACGGCGCTGCGTCAACTTTATGTTTTGGACAAATCGGGACGGAGCACCTGCGCGCCGCCGAGATATACATGCTTGATTTCGGCCTGTGTCTTGTCGGTGTTAACGTGAAGCAGAAACCGGATACAACGCTCCAGACTTCCCTTTACCGGCACTTCCAGTGCGCACATAAGCGGCACGAGTTCCCAATCGCTAAGCTGACGAATTGCAGC
Source organism: Paenibacillus radicis (ex Gao et al. 2016) (assembly GCF_014641555.1). Lineage (GTDB taxonomy): Bacteria > Bacillota > Bacilli > Paenibacillales > Paenibacillaceae > Pristimantibacillus > Pristimantibacillus radicis. Next base: position 935,870 of record NZ_BMHY01000001.1, on the reverse strand, counting down.
CGCCGGGAAAGCAGCGTCCAGATCATGAGTAACCGTAATCATCACGCTGCAAATATCTTCGGGCAAAATCCCGTTTTCTTTCACAATTCCGTTCAATAGTTCAATCGTCGCTTGTAAAATCGGCTGCTTCTCATTGACATCAACCGTAATCGCGCCGCGAATTCCTCTGACATTCATCTCGTTTACGCCTCCAGTTTCAATTGCTCGACAATTTCCCGGACCCAATCGGTCGGTACGTCTTTCTTGATCTCGACCGTCCCAATCGCTGTAGGCACGACGAATACCATCGTTTTCTCGCTGAATTTCTTGTCATGCATCATCGCATCCATAATCGCATCGACATCGAAGTGCTCCGGCAGCTTCACCGGCAAACCGCATTTGGACAATACCCGCTTCGTTGTCGTATAGACTTCCTCAGGAGCTCCATAGCGCAGTCCCAGTCTCGCGGAGCCGATCATTCCAATGGAGATCGCTTCGCCGTGCAGCAGCTCGCCGTAGCCGGCAACGGCCTCCAGCGCATGTCCAATCGTATGGCCGAGATTAAGTATAGCGCGAAGATCATTCTCCCGCTCATCCTGCGAAACGACGGCTGCCTTAACGCTGCAGCCTTTATAGAGCGCATATCCGAGTGAATCCGGATCAAGCGCAAGAAGCTTCTCCGCGTGATCCTCGCACCATTGCGCGAATTCTGCATCCCAGATCAGCCCATGCTTTACGACCTCGGACAGCCCCGCTTTCACTTCTCTTGGCGGAAGCGTCTGAAGCGTATTCAGATCATACAGCACCAGCTCCGGCTGATGGAAAGCGCCGATAATATTTTTCGCCAGCGGATGATTGACCGCTACCTTGCCGCCGACACTGCTGTCATGCGCAAGAATTGTCGTCGGTACTTGAACGAATTTCACACCGCGCATATAGGACGCAGCGACGAAGCCCGCCAAGTCGCCGACAACACCGCCGCCAAGCGCGACGATCGTCGACTTGCGGTCCAGCCCCGCTTCCAGCGCCTTCGTTACCAGCTTCTCTAGTACGGCCAACGATTTGGAGCTTTCGCCCGAATCTACGATTGCGCTGGCAACCGTGAAGCCGCCACTGCGCAAGCTGTTCTCCAGCGTGCTCAAATGACGGGAGGCAACTTCACTGTCCGTCACGATCAACAGTGGAGATTTCGTACTGATTCCGTGCTTCAAGAAATAGGAGGAAGCCTCCGGAAGAAGACCTTCGCCAATATAAATCGGATAAGAGCGTTCGCCTAAATCAACCATTAATTCTCTCATAATTTATCTCTCCCATTGCTTGTAAAAAGCCTAAACATCTTTGCTCATTATAGTACAGCACTGCCGGTTTGACAATCGCCGCGCCCATACGCGGCTTGAGTATCAGACCCTTTTTCCCCATAAAAAAACGGGATGCATCGCATCCCGCCTAATCCGCTCCAGAACTCCCGAGCTGCTTCTCTAGCTGGTGGCTCCTGTGGCTCCCGTTACCGGAATCTTTCTTCTGCCCGCTTGCTCATCAGTTGCCGGCATGCCGCTCATGAGTCCGGGCATTTGACGGCTGTCCAGTCCGATGATTTGCGCGCATTCCTGAATTGATATGTAACCGCTCCGGTATGCGTGAATCACTTTCCGCTTATCCATCCTTATCCTCCCGTTCTTTAAACATGTCCATTGTCATTAGTATAGGAGAAGATGGAAAACGGTATACATCATTAAGGCAATCGGCGGTAAAAGAACGTATCTGCCGTTTCAAATCCGTATTGCGCCGGCGAGAAAATCTGCTCCGTACTGCCCACGAAGAGCAGGCCGCCAGGACGAAGCGCTTTGGCGAATTTATGATACAATAAGTGCTTGGCTTCTTCGGTAAAATAGATCATAACGTTCCGGCATACGATAAGGTCGAAGGATTCATCAAACGTGTCATGCAGCAAGTTTTGCTGCTTGAAGCGAATGCCTTGCTTCAATTGCTCCGCGATGGCAAAAGCTCCTTCGTCGGACTTGAAATACTTTTGCCGCATGGCGGCTGGAACATCCCGCAGCGAACGCTCCAGATATATCCCTTCCATCGCCTTCTGAAGCACGATGGCATCCAGATCTGTCGCATCGATCGAAACCCGGTTGAGCACGCCCATCTCCGCTAAGATCATAGCGAGCGTGTACGGCTCCTCCCCTGTCGAGCAAGCGGCACTCCAAATCTTCAAGCGTCCGCCAGACTTCAGCATCTCGGGCAAAAAGCGGTTTTGCAGCACTTCCCACCGGTTCGGGTTTCGCCAAAATTCAGAAACGTTAATCGTCATCCGATCGAGAAATTCATGCAGCAGTGTACGGTTTTGCTCGATGGCCGCCCAATACTGCTCGAACGTATCGTAACCATGCTTCATTCGCAGCGTTGTCAGCCTGCGCTTCATCTGCGCTTCTTTATATTGAGCCAAATCGATTTTCGTCTTATCCTTCATGCGTTGAATAAACAAAGAAAAGTCGCGATCCTCGGTCATAGCCGCCTCCTGTTATGTAGATAATGCCTTTGGCTTTCGAGGCGCGGATCAAACCCAGCGTTGAATCGTCTGCTCGTAGCTAACGAGTTCATTTGGCGCAAAATAGTTGCTGATCTCAAGCTCGGCGCTCTCCGGCGAATCGGAGCCATGAATCAGATTCAAGTTCGTATGAACGGCATAATCCGAACGGATCGTACCCGGCGCAGCGTCTACGCCATTCGTCTTGCCAATTAGCGCTCTCGTCAAGGCAATGACGTTGTCGCCTTCCCATACCATTGCAAATACGGGACCCGAGGTAATGAAATCAATCAGAGGCGGATAAAACGGCTTGCCTTCATGCTCGGCATAATGTTTGGCTGCCAGCTCGCGGTCGACCTGCATAAACTTTGCAGCGACCAGCTTCAGCCCTTTGCGCTCGAATCGGCCTACGATTTCGCCGATCAATCCGCGTTGTACGCCATCCGGTTTAATCATCAGAAAAGTTCTTTCCATCGTCATCCATCCCTCTCTATTTATCAGTAATTTCGTTTACCCGTAAAATACGCGATATCGATTAAGTTCTTTTTCGCCCCGATACTAGGCAATCCCTCCAAGGCATGCAGCGCTTTTTCGATATAGCGGTTAGCGAGCCTGTCTGCGAGCTCAATACCGCTGCTTGCTTTGATCATTTTGATCGCAGCCGAGGTGTCCGCCGTGCCATTGGATTTCATAATGTTATCGATTTCCTTCAGCAGCGGATCGCGGACGTTATCGTCCTTGAGTGCTAGAATGACAGGCAGCGTAATATTGCCTTGACGGATATCCGATCCCGGCGGTTTGCCGATTTGCTTTTCCGTTCCGAACAAATCAAGCAAATCGTCGCGAATCTGATACGCCATACCGACGTTGTAGCCATACCGGTACAACCGGTTCACCGTCTGCCGGTCCGCATCCGCGGCGGCGGCGCCCAACTGACAGCTGATTGCGATCAGAAGCGCCGTCTTGCGCCGGATACGCAGCAAATAGTTGCGAATGGATTGCTTCGTATTGAAGAAATCGCGAATTTGCTCCATTTCCCCAATGCTCATCTGTACGAGCGCCTTGGACAGCATCTGATGAATAAACGGATTGTTAAGCTCCGTTGCAATCGTCAGCGCCTTGCCAAAAATATAATCGCCCGTATACATGGCCACCCGGTTGTCCCACTTCGACTTTACCGTCTGCTGGCCGCGTCTGGTAGCGGCATCATCGATCACGTCATCATGCACGAGAGAAGACATATGTATAAGTTCAAGCGGTACCGCTATTTTTTTCAGAACGTCAAGGTTATAATGCCCAAACTTGCCGGAAAGCAGCACAAATACGGGACGAAGCCGCTTCCCGCCTGCTTTAAGCAAATGAAGCGATGCTTCGCTCAGCAGCTCGTCGTCAAACGTGACGCTCCGCTCAAGCTCCCGCTCAATTTGGTTAATATCCCCTTTTAATTTTGCAAAAATGTCTAGTAGTTTCATGCGTTCACCTATTCGGCAGATTGATCATACTGATAAAACCTTAACTCAACATCATGCTCCAGCAGCCCAAGCTCTTTCGCGTATCGGAAATATAAAGTCAAACCCTCTTGCTGCTTTGGTCCAAAATCGTACTGGAGACTTGTAAAATACATATGCCAGTAGGCAGCATCGCCGCCCAATTCAGCACAGGCTTTATCGATCAACGGCTGCAAGTCAGCCAGGCTTTGCCGCTTGCCGGCGAGAAACGCCTTATAAATCGCAGCGAGCGCTTCTGGGGCCGCTTCGGCCGCTTCTTTACGGACTGCAACGACAGCGAACGTCATCGCAAGACCGGTCCATTCATTCCAAAGCTCGCCTAGATCAATGCGGTGCAAACCATTTTGCTCCCAGGAAGCATGAATGGCAGGATCGCCAATCAAAAGAGCAGCATCCGCATGCTCCAGCATATCCTCCAGCACCGGTTCGGCGGCTTCATATTCCGGTTCCAAGCCGAAGTGCTTCGTCATAATGATTTTGAGCAGATTGACGGAGGTCGCAGAGGTCGTACTCACCGCAATTCGCTTCGGCTGCACCTTCTCAATCGGTTCCTTGAGGAACAAATAAATCGAATTGACTTTGCCTTCGGAACCTACAGACAGATGCGGCAGCAGCAAGTACTTGTCCGCATTGACTCCATATGAAAAAGAGGAAATGGCCGACACCTGAATGTCGCCCTCCTGCAGCAGACGGTTCAGCACCGATGGCACTCTCGAAACGATCTCCATGTTTGGGGCTGTCAGATGATGAAACAGCGGCCATGCATTAGCGTAATCGATTCTTCCTACCGTCAGTGTTTCCTTATGATTCCCTAAGTTTACCGTTTCGTTCCGCGTGCTCTTGCTGTTCAAGCTGTTCATCTCCCCATCTTCTATACAACGAATGCTCAATGTTCATGCTATCCAGCACTTTGCCGACTAGAAAATTGACCATTTCCTCCATCGATTGCGGCTTATAATAGAAAGCCGGCATCGCCGGAATGATGCGAACGCCAAGTCGCGACAGCTTCAGCATATTTTCCAAATGAATGGCATGAAGCGGCGTTTCGCGCGGCACAAGCAACAGCGGACGCCCTTCCTTCAGCATCACGTCAGCAGCCCTAGCCAGCAAATCATCCGATATCCCGTTCGCAAGCGTGGCGAGCGAGCCCATCGAGCAAGGGATAATGACCATCCCCTCCACGCGATAAGAGCCGCTGGCAATCGTCGCGCCAATGTCGGCGTTCGGATGGAATACAAGCTGGCCGGAAGCCATTTCTTCGGCAAAACGAAGCTCAAGCGCTGCTTGTCTGCGTGAGGTTTCCCAGCCCAGCTCTTCCTTAAGCACCCGCCAGCCGGCTTCGGTAACGACAAGATGGACGATATAGGAGGCGTTAATTAACTCTTCGATCAATCGAATGCCATAGATGGCCCCGCTCGCACCGGTAATGCCAACGACCCATCTTTTTTTCTTCGCCGCTGTATCTACCATTGATGCAGCACCACCAAATCTGCAATGGCAAACAGAAACAGCAAGACGCTTAACGTCCCGTTCATCCCGAAGAAGGCGATTTGAACACGGGACAAATCATTTGGACGAACAAGCCAATGCTGATAAAACAAAATCGCAATGGAGATAATCGTTCCCGCCAAATACGCCCAGCTTAAACCTGTCGTCCAAAACAGCGCGATAAAGCAAATGGCGGTTACGAGATGGAAGGAACGCGCAATCCACAATGCACCGGCAATGCCGAATTTGGCAGGAATCGAATGCAGCCCCGCATTGCGGTCATATTCGAAATCTTGCGTTGCATACACGATGTCAAAGCCGGCGATCCATAAGGCAACAGCTATATAAAGCAGCCAAGCCGCCAGATGGAATTCACCAGTTACAGCCACCCATGCGCCAAGCGGTGAGAGACCAATCGTTAAACCCAGCACCACATGGCAAAGCCAAGTAAATCTTTTCGTATAGGAATACAGGACAAGCAATACGACTGCAATGGGCATCAGCTTCATGGCAATTGGAGCCAGATTGGCTGTTGCGATGAATAGCATGGCGAAGGATACAATCGTAAACAGCAGCACCTCCGCCGACTTTAGCAATCCGGCAGGCAGCGCACGAGAAGCTGTCCGTGGATTACGCAGATCAATCGCTTTATCGATCAACCGATTCAAGCACATGGCAGCGCTGCGTGCACCAAACATTGCGAGGGTAACCCAGCCGATTTGCGCCCATGATGGCAGATGGCCTTCCATCACAACCGCTCCCAGAATAGCGCCCATAAAGGCAAACGGCAAAGCAAATACAGTATGTTCAAACTTGATCATTTCCAAAATAATGCGAATTTTGCGGATCATTGCTAGTTATTCTCCTTTTTGCCGATGTGCAGCGCGGCGACACCGCCAAACAAGGCGTATGCTTTTACGTTATGCAGTCCTGCTTTTTGGAACAGTTCGCTTAGCTGCTTCAAGTCGAGAAATTGCTTTAAAGAATCCGGAAGCCATTTATATTCTTTGAACCGCTTGGCTACGAGCTTGCCGAGCAAGGGAAGAATCTGCTGAAAATACAAATAATAAACCGCTTTGAACGGCTGCCAGCCGGGCTTGGACAATTCGAGACATACGACTTGACCGCCTGGCTTTACGACACGTTCCATTTCCTTAAGCACTTGCAAGTAATTGGGCACATTCCGGAGACCGAAGCCGATCGTAACATAATCGAATGAATTATCCTCGAAGGGAAGCTCCATCGCATTGCCTTGAACGAGCTTGATCTGGCGTTCGAGATTCTCCTCCTTGATTTTGGCTGCACCGACATCCAGCATGTTTTGGCTGAAATCCAATCCGGTAATTTGGCCGCTTCCGCTTGCCTTAGCCAGTGCAATCGTCCAATCGCATGTTCCGCAGCAAAGATCCAGCGCTGTCTGGCCGGGCTGCACATTCATCTTTTTCATCGTGAATTTGCGCCACGCCTTATGTCTGCGCATACTTAACAAATCATTCATCAAATCATATTTCGGTGCAATGCTTTCAAATACCGCATGTACATGCTGTTTGGAATCTGCTTCCATCGCTTTCTCGTCCCCTCATCTTGTTTCGTTAAGGGCGGGAACCGCTCCCGCCAATCTGCCCGTGTGCGACTCCAGTGTCAGGAGGAGTTCTTGCACAAGCATGTCCGCATCCAGCCCCGCTGCCGCTGCTTCAACTTCATCAGCAGCTTCCTGCAGCAGCGCGCCGAGCTTGACTCGAAACTCGTATTTTTTCAGAAGATTAGAAAGAAACGCCGGCTCGTAATCCTGCTGCTCAAGCGCTTGACGCTCCTCTTCCGTGCCGTTCTCCAAGACATGCCAATAAGCCCAGCTTTGATAAAACCGGGTAGGCGACTCGCATCTTTCCATTTCGTCAAGAGCTACCTCGCATCGGCACATCCCTTGGAGCAACACCGGCCAATGGCTCGAAGCCTGACCTGCCATCTTGCCCGCAAACACCTCGAACAGCTTGCTTTTCATACCAGCCATCCAAGTAAAATAATCTTCTGCCGTCAAATCCAGCCGGCTCATCATTAAGTATAATTTCATTTTCATTCGGTTCACTTCGCATACTGCAGCGCTAATGGCAGCAATCATATCCGTCTGCCCAGCCTGTGCAAGCAAGCGGTAAAACTGCGAGCTGAAATAATCGCCAGCCAGCACTTTCAGCTGCCTCGAACGCATTTCGCTCTCCGATCGTTTATTCGTTTCAAGATCGATCAGATCATGGGTGTCCATACCAAGCTGGACAAGCGATACGACCAAGGCATACAACTCGCTTTGGGCGACCGGCGGACTTTGTTGATTCAAAATTGCGAAAAGCAATCGCACCCGCAAATCGGGAAAAGCCGGCAATTCCGTATGCGCTTGAATCATGTCGTATTCGACATATTTCTTCGCGATTTCATGGATACGATTTGGTATCATGGGGTAAGCCTCCCAAGCCTAACATTATGCCGCCTTTTGCGGCAAAGTTGTTTCTTATCTCCGATAATAAAATGTTAATATTCCCTGCAGCACGTATTGAAAACCGAAACGTCCGCTTAATAATCTAAACTATTATAGCACAACTTTAGAAATGAGCATACGATTGCGAGCAAAGCAAAGCTGCCGTCCGCTACTCCGCTGCCCCTTGCTTCTTGAGCGGTACGGCAGTATAGCTGTCGGCAGGCCCAAAGCGCTGCTCCCATGCTGATGTAAAGCTGATACGGAGCCGTTCTCTCCAGCGTTCGTCATGAATGGGATCAGCTTGACTCAATTTGTCGATTTCGTCCAGCAGCCAGTTGTCGCCTCGTCTGACATCTATAGCGAACAGCAAACGAGATGTGTTCTGGTCATTGCCTTCTACGTATCGAAGCAAAATACGGCTGACATTGTCCATCTGCAGAAAAGAAAGGCGGATCAGCTTCTCCATATCTTCCGCCCAACGCTGGCTTTGTCCAGCGTCATCCGACAATTTCATTTCAACCGACAAGATCGCATGATTCCATTCTACCTTTGCCAATTGCCCGGAAAGCTGCAGGCCTACCATGGCATCCACGAGATTGCTGTTTGTTAGCTTCGTAGCAGGAGTCGGATGAAAAACCGACACGTCCCTGCCCGTTTCTTTATGTAAATGGGGCAGCCAGGCCAATACGAGTGTAACTGCCAGCGCTGCAAGCAAGCCTGCCAAATAGGGCTTTGCCATCCTCATGTTCATCGCCGTTCCCTCCCTTGCGGGATACATCCGCTTTGTACTTCAAGTTTGGACGATCCGCTATTACCTCATACCCCATTCTACAAACAAATGAGCCAGGCTATGCCTGTTAATACAAGACAGGCAAGGTATAAAGGGAATGTTTCTGCCGTGCGCAAGCTGGCTGCCGACGAAAAAGCTCCCTTTCCGCCTATTCGCAGAAAGGGAGCCGGCTCATCTTACTGATCGGTCTCCATCGTACCGTACTTCGTCATTACAATCGCTTTGCCGCGAATTTTTATCGCCGAGGTATGATTCGTAAACTGGGCAATCATAATTTCATTTTTGTCCAGCTTTTCGGTATGATGGAATTTTGTATCTTGTCCACGCGTCAGGCCGATGACTTGTACGCCATGGTCTTTCGCTTTGATCACGATGTATTCGCCGTGATTGTTATTCGCGTTAGAATTGGTTTCCATCTGGTTCCTCCTAAAGTTTTGCGAAGCAAAACTTGCTTCGAAAGCCTACGCTTTGTTTTGCGAAGCAAAACTTGCTTCGTAAGCATACGCTTTGTTTTACGAAGTAAAACTTGTATGTACATGCAACAACAATGCTTTATTTATTATAAGAGGGAGCTATCTACTTGTAAAGGAGCGCTAAGCAGCGGCTCCAGACAGCGAAAGCGCCCGAACAGTAGGTCCGGACGCTTTCTAGCTTGCTAGTTTATGCTTAATTGGAAACGAGATCCTTAAGAGATTTACCCGGTTTGAATGCAGGCATTTTGCTTGCCGCGATATCAATCTCTTCGCCGGTTTGCGGGTTGCGGCCTTTACGGGCTTGGCGCTCGCGAACCTCAAAGTTCCCGAAGCCTACCAGTTGTACCTTATCACCGCTTTGCAGCGCATCGGAAATAGCGTCGAATACGGCGTCAACTGCTTTAGTCGCATCTTTCTTCGAGAGATCGGACAGTTCAGCCACTTTGGCGATCAAATCAGTTTTGTTCATTGTATCACCTCCCTAATAGACAATAAAGAGTCATCTTATCCCTCTTATTAACTGAAAACTTCAAAAATATACCTTTCTTGAACAAACTTATAGTAATACAGCCGATTCGCAATTTCAAGTAGCTTAATCGGATTCCGCTGTTTTCATTTGATTTGCAGTAGAAAGGGCTATCCGTTTCGCCGTCTGTTCAGATGGATAAAGGTAACCGCAAGCGCTAGAACGAGCACCGTTCCTTTCACGATGTCATTCGCGTAGTATTGCACTTTCATCATCGTCATTCCGTTTAAGAGAACGCCGATCAGAATAGCTCCGAAGAAAGTACCGATTACATTCGGCTTGCCTGCGCCAAATACAGAGTACCCGACGAATACCGCAGCAACCGCCTCCATCATCATTGGAGCACCTGCGTCAATTTGTCCGGTACCTACCCGGGCCGCATACAAAATCCCGCCAATTGCTGCAAAAACGCCGGAAGCGATATAGGCAAACGTACGGATGCGCCGAACTCGAATGCCAGACAACCGGGCCGCCTCTTCATTTCCGCCCGTCGTATGCATTTGCCGTCCCCATTTCGTATATTTGAAAAAAAGATGTACGGCTGCTACTGCAACAATCATGAGAATAACCGGTACCGGCACCCCAAGCAGCTTGCCTTGACCAAGCCATAGAAATGCAGGGTCGAAGGTGCCTGGCGCCGTCGAACCGTCAGGCATCGGCATATTATTGTAGATCGAGTAGCCTTTCGTATACGTCTTGTGAATTCCCGCGACAATATACATGACAGCGAGTGTAGCCAATAGGTCCGGAATTCGAACACGCACAATCAGCAGCGCGTTGAGAAGCCCTACAACGGCGCCGGAAGCGAGCGCAACCAGGATGACGAATACGACCGGCTGCTGATACCACACCATCATGGCAGCCGTTAGAACGGTCGTCAGTGACACCGTGGACCCAACCGACAAGTCGAAGCCGTCAACCGTTAAAGAAAACGTTACTCCGATTGCCACAAACGTAACGATCGAAATCGAACGCAAGATGTCCGATATGTTCGCATAGGTAAAAAAGTGCTTGTCCCATAGCGAGAAAAATAAGATGACGAGGCCGATCACGATCAGCGACCCGTATTTAAAAATAAAATGCAATGCCTTATCCATTATACTTGCTCCCCCTTGCCGCCGCTGGCATGCAGCAGCAGCTGCTGTTGCGTCGCTTCGCCGCGCATAAATTGTTTCACCAGCGCCCCGTCGCACATGACCAATATCCGGTCGGCTATGCCGATCGCTTCGGTAAATTCGCATGTTAAATAGACGATTGCTTTACCTTGCTCCGCTAATTGGCCGATAATGCGGAATATATCGCTTTTCGCACCGATGTCGACACCTTTAGTAGGTTCGTCGAACAAATAGACAGACGCGTCTGTCGGCAGCCATTTGCCGATGGACACTTTTTGCTGATTCCCGCCGCTAAGGAAAGCGGTCTGCTGCTGGGGCGAAGAGGTTTTAATGCCCAGCTTGCCGATAACCGCATGCGCGTTATTCGATTCCTTCTTGCCTGACATAAAGCCGAATCGGGAAAAGGCGTTGAGCAGCGGCAAGCTTAAATTATGCTGTACCGAATCGCCTACCAAAATACCTTGCGTTCTCCGTTCTTCGGGCACTAGCGCAATGCCGCCTTGAATTGCATCCGCAGGCTCCTTCGTTCTAACTTCACGGCCCGACACCTTCACCGTTCCGTAATCCGATTGGTCAGCGCCAAACAGAAGACGCGACAGCTCCGTTTTTCCCGCACCTACTAAACCGACAATCGCTACGATTTCGCCGCTTCGTGCCTCAAAGCTGACGTTGCGCACGCTTCTGCCTCTAGCAAGTCCATCCACCTGAAGCAAAATGTCACCGATTGGGGCATCCGATTTCGGATACTCCTCCTCAAATACACGGCCCAGCATCGCATGGACAACTTCATCTACATTCGTGTCGGCAGTCGGCTCCGTGAACACCCGTTCGCCATCCCGCATGACCGTAATCCGATCGCAAATCCGGAACACTTCCGGCAGGCGGTGAGAGATGAACACAATGCCGATTCCTTCCCCCTTCAACTGCTCAATGACGTGAAACAACCGCTCCGCTTCATCCAGACTCAAAGGGGCGGTCGGCTCATCAAAAATCACGTATTTCGCTTGCTCCGTCAACAATCGGGCAATAAGCACCAGCTGTTTTTCAGCTAAACTCAGCTCGCCTGCCTTCTTGCGCACCGGAATAGAAGCACCTAATCTTGCAAGCGTCGCTTCCGCTTCTTTCTCCAGCTTGCCCCAATTGATCCATAACCGGCTGCCTTTCGCCGAGATACGGTCAAGCATGACATTTTCTGCAACGCTAAGCTCCGCAACAAGAGCGGTATCTACCTCCTGATAAACACAATGGATGCCCAATTTTTTGGCATCCCCAGGCGAAGCAATATTAGCTTGCAAACCATCAATAATGATGGCTCCTTCATCTTGCGTGTAAGCTCCGGACAATATTTTCATCAACGTGCTTTTGCCCGCTCCGTTAGCGCCAAGCAGCGCATGTACCTCGCCGCCTTGTACTGTAAAATCAACGCCGCGGAGGGCGGGGACACCGGAAAAAGCTTTCCGGATCCCCTTCATTTGCAATTGCTTCGATGTACTCATTTCGTCAGCCGCACCTCTCCAACGTCCCGTTAGCCGGGTTTACTTCGCGCCTTCCAGCTCTTTCATCCAATCTTCGTAGCCTTGCTCGCTGCTGCCCCAGCCTTCGATATACTGTGCCAGCTGTGTCGTGTTAACTTTCTCTGTCGGCAAAGCGTCGCGTTGAACATAGACCGGATTCAGAACGATAACCGGCTCATTCTCTTCGCCTTTGAATTCTTTATACAGTGTACGCACCTGAATGCGGCCGATATCTTTCGGATCTACTGCTGCCGATGCTACCCATGGGCTCGCCGGATCTTGAATCATTTGCAGATCCTCATCGCTCATATCAATGCCGTATACTTTAATTTCGGTTCTGCCTGCTTGCTGAATAGCGCGGGAAGCACCTTTTGCAAATTCATCCCATGCAGTCCATACTGCCGTAATGTCGCCTTTGTTCGGATATTGCTTCAGCACAGCCTCCATTTGGGCTTGCGTATCGATGGCAGGATTGTTCGCATTGCCAAACGCTACGATTTCCTTGATTTCCGGATATTTGCTTTGGAATTCTTTATAAGCCACTTGACGGCGTTCCATTGGCGCAAATCCTGCAACCCATACCTTTACGATACTTCCTTTGCCGCCAGCATCTTTAGCAAGCTGCTCCAGCGTAAGCTCTGCCATTTTCTTATCATCCTGCTGCAGCACAGGTACGCCTTCAACTTTCACGTCAGCATCAAAGACAACAACAGAGATGCCTTTGGCAATCGCATTTTTAACGCCTGCTTCCAGCGCAGATGCTTGTCCATGGTCAATCAGAATGCCGTCAAAGCCTTGGTTGACTGCTGCATCCAGATTGGAAGCCATTTTACCCAGATCATTATCCGAAGCAAATACCGTTACTTTGCCGCCGAACTTCTCCACTTGATCCTTCACGCCTTCTACATATTGCGAAGAGAACGTGCCTGTATTAAATTGCATAACGAGTGCAACCTTCTTGCCTTTCAATGCAGAGATATCATTATTGTTCGCTGCCGGCTCCGTTACTGCTGGATCTGTAGCCGCTGGCTTGTTATTTCCTTCGTTGGCCGGTTTCGCGCCGCAAGCTGCCAAGACCAACAGCATCGCTGCAAGCAGAACCGTTAAATAAACTTTACTCTGTTTCTTCATTAAACTCTCTCTCCCCTACTATTTACCTAGTAATAAATTGCTATTCTTTTGCTATCATATCATTTTATCCTACTATGTCAATCGGAATTTCAGGATATCATAAATATGATGTCGAATAATAGCGAATCTCAGCAACATATGTCATTATAAAACCGATGTGAGTCGTTATACAACTCATTTTTTTAACAACTGCCCTTCTAGCAGATGATTATTAGAGGTCTGCCGCCTCAACAAAAGGGCCGTCCCATCGTCTTTTCAGACGTCTGGGACAGCCCTTATTCATTGTCTTACAGGATGATGGCAATAAGGCCGCCGGAGCCCTCATTAATAATTCTGCCTAGTGTTTCCTGCAATTTGTAGCGTGCGTTGTCCGGCATCATTGCGATTTTGCCCTGTATGCCTTCCCGGACCAGCGAGTGCAGCGAACGGCCAAAGATGTCAGACTCCCAAATTTTAATCGGATCAGCCTCAAAATCTTGCATCAGATAACGCACCAGCTCTTCCGTTTGCTTCTCCGAGCCGATAATCGGCGCAAATTCGGACTCGACATCCACCCGGATCATATGAATCGATGGCGCAGTCGCCTTCAGCCTTACGCCAAAGCGTGAGCCTTGACGGATCAGCTCAGGCTCGTCGAGCGCCATCTCCGCCAGTGTAGGAGCAGCGATGCCGTAGCCCGTAGCCTTCACCATTTCGAGCGCTTCGGCGAAGCGATCGTATTCCCGCTTGGCATGCGAGAATTCCTGCATCAATTGCAGCAAGTGGTCTTTACCGCGAATCTCGACGCCAACGACTTCCATTAAGATGCGATCGTACAATTCGTCCGGTGCGTACAGATCGATCTCCGCAACCCCTTGCCCCATGTTCATGCCGCTGAGGCCGGCTCTTGCGATAAAGTCGTAGTCCATGAACTGCGAGACGACGCGATCGACATCCCGTAAACGGCGAATGTCCTTAACCGTATCGCGAACGGAATTTTCATAATTGCTGCGCAGCCAGTGCTGCTCGTTCAGAACCATAACCCAGCTTGGCAGGTTCACATTTACTTCATGAACCGGGAACTCGTAGAGCACTTCGCGAAGCACGGAGACAACTTCCTCTTCTCCCATCGTAGCGACGCTCAACGTAATGACCGGAATATCGTATTTGGCCTGAAGCTCGCCGCGTAAATTGAGCGCTTCCTCGCTGCGCGGCCGTGTCGAGTTGATGATCAGCACGAACGGCTTGCCGACTTCCTTCAGCTCGCTGATAACCCGCTCTTCCGCTTCCACGTAAGAACTGCGCGGGATTTCTGCAATTGTACCGTCAGTCGTCACGACGACGCCCAGCGTCGAATGCTCTTGTATCACTTTGCGAGTGCCGATCTCAGCTGCTTCCTGAAACGGAATCGGCTCATCGAACCAAGGTGTCGTAATCATGCGAGGTCCATTCTCGTCCTCGTAGCCTTTGGCGCCCTCTACCGCGTAGCCTACGCAATCAACCAGCCTCACATTAACTTCAAGGCCTTCGCTGACTCGCAGCTGGACAGCCTGATTCGGCACGAATTTTGGCTCGGTTGTCATGATCGTTTTACCTGCGGCGCTTTGAGGAAGTTCGTCAACGGCACGGACCCGCTCGGCTTCACTAGCAATGTTAGGAAGCACGACTGTCTCCATAAACCGTTTGATAAACGTTGATTTGCCCGTTCGGACCGCCCCGACTACCCCGAGGTAAATATCCCCGCCGGTACGTTCGGCAATGTCCTTGAAAATGTCCACTTTCTCCACTGAATATCCCCTCCCAATTGATTTTCCGGTTCGCCGCCTTCCACCGGACAAGAGGGCAGGCCAGCGACGCAACTCGTACAGCTTTTTGGACTAGTAATAGCATATTGTCCATACTCTCCGATTATGCCGATTTCTTACTAGAAATCTTTTTAATCGGGTCACGTTCTTGCCCTTCCAAGACTGAGTTATATGAGGATGGAAGGTTTTCTATACCAAAAAATCCTCATTAACACCCTTCGCAGGGGTCAATGAGGATTTTCACTTTCATAGGCTATGGAGCGATTGCCAGCGGCTCGCCGTCCTTCCAATGGTAGACAGGCGATTTGACTGGCACGAACAAATTCGAGGCTACGAGCATCTCTCGCACATCTGTTCCTGCAGCAGGTTCGACGCTGCTTTTCTGTACCGCTTGCATGAGATCGGGGCCGTAATCAGCGTACACATTGCCCTGCTCGTCCGTCATCAAGGTAAGAGACTGACCGGAAAATTCGCTGCGAAGATCAGGCGCTTTCCGCTTCAGAGCGTCAAAATCGATATAGTGAAAACCCGGATAAGCCTCGCCGCCTTTTGGCACTTCGCCGTTATGGCTGCTTGAATACGTGCGCACCGCAGTCTGAATATCGACGAGCTGCTGGAAATTGACCAAGTTCATCAATTTCACCGCAGGCTCCGTATCTTCATTAATAATCAGAAAATAATAATTGCCGCCCTTTTCAAAAGCCGCTGAAGGAATGTCGCTTATGTAGCCTTGCGTTTGAAGCTGATGGAAATCGATTTGGAACTTCTCATACACTGGAGTATCCGGTGTGCTGTTCTTGATTGGCAGCACTCCCGTCTCGGATTGATACTGGTCGATTGCCCCTTGAACATTGCGGACTGCTTCCTTTGGCGCGATCTGATTTTCTTTCAACTGTTTCTTAGGATACATGCAGCCGCTAAGCACCACCAGCGTCACAGCAGCCATAATGAGCAGCGTGGAACGGATACCGCGCCGCATTGAATGATTCATCATTTCCGTTGTCCTCCTAATTTCGGAATTGGCAACCACCGATAAAACTTACCACAGCTTGTCGTCCTGCTCTTCCGCTTGCTTTGCCAGCAGCCTCTCTACAGCAGAGCGGAGCGGATCAGGCGGAATTTCCGCCGTCACTTTTCCGGCGACTCTAGCTTGGCATGACAATCGAATATGCTCGCCCTCCAGCCCGGCCAGCTTATGCCGCTCATTGTCTGCGATCGGCAGCAGCTCGCTGTCCGGTGTCACGCTCATTTTACACATAAAACAAGCAGCTTTGCCGCCGCATCTCGTACGGATCGTCAAGCCTGCTTGCCTCGCTGCGTCCAGCAGCGTTGTTCCTCGTCTTACCTTTACCGTTTTGCCGGATGGCAAAAACCGCACCTCTCCGTTCATCGCAGCACACCCGTCCGCTTATCCGCAATCATCTGATGTACCTTCTTTACCATCTCTGGGGTAAACGTATTATGAGATTCCAGCTGCTTCAGCGCTTCCTCATGCCTCGCTTCATCCTGTATATAAGCATCCATAATGAGCTGATAGCGATCAGGACGATCCCGCAGCACGTTGAACCATAGCTCATGAGCGAGAGGAACCGTATGAACGAAATATTTGCCGTCCACAATGACCCGCTCTGCTAGCGGTTTCAACAATTCTGATACCTTTGTCTCATAACGGCATCCGTGTGCGCTCACGACAAATCCGCCGACCAGTTCGACGGAAACTCCCTCCAGCTCGAAATGGCATAACGTCGAACGGTATATGTCCGTCACGCTCACCACGGGACTATCGACCGCATAAGGACGCAGCAGATTGTAAAGACGATCGAAATCGGCGTCATCGATGTATAGATCCAAATCTCTAGGCTCGCTGGTCAGCGGCAGTCCCCGCAGCATTAAACCCGTGCTGCCCCCGACAACCCAATCGATTCCGCTGCCCAATTGCGCAACGGCAGCCAAACCGCTTTCGATTCGTCCTTTTACGCTCATGATTGGCACTTCCTTTAGAAATAAGGTTTGTTGTACGCTTTGATGACAATGCTGCTGTCCTTAATGACAGCCTGACAAGCAAGTCTGTAGCCTTCCTCGAACTCTTCCGGCTCCAGACGGTCCCATTCGGCATCTGTGATGCCCTCAAGCCCTTCAGAACCTTCCGTTACCATGCAGCGGCAGCGCGCGCAGGTGCCCCGCGTGCAGGAAGAGGACCAATCGACCTTATGCTTGAGCGCCAAACGAAGCAGCGTCTCGCCCGCTTCTGATTCAACGGCAGCCGTCTTTGTTCTTCCCTTCAGCTCGATCATTTCGAAAAATCCTTTCTACTGCTTATGTATGGCATTCTTCTAGTTGCTTATATGATGGAAAAAAGACCGTAAATAAAGCCGAATACGAGCATTAAGAACGCAATCAGCGACAATATAAATTTCACAACGCCCTTGGTCTTCAAACGGGCAAATGTAATGATGACTGCGGCAATGGCCATCAGTCCGATACCGATAAAAGAAACCCACATTTTCGACATTGGATCCATGTGTCTATCTTCTCCTAATCTACAAAAGAATAAATCTTGCAAAATCCATTATAGCATCGACAGCAAAAAAGGACAAAAACGGAAAATGGCGCTGCGGATGAAATGCAAATTTCGTCCGCAGCGCCATTGCTTTTATCCGATCATGCGTTATCGTTTAATCATCATTTTCATTAACGATTCGATGTTGCCCATATTCATCCCGCTCGCCTTGACCGCTTTGACAATATCATTCATTGTCGAATCCGATACGGGAACTTTGGCCATCTCCGATACCTGCTTAATAAGCTTGCGCAGCTCCGCTTCGTTCTGCATCGTTGAGTCGGTAACACCGCTGGCCAGCTTTTTCACAGAGCTTTCGGTAATATTTTTACCTGTTTTCTTGTTGATTGCCCCCAGCACATCTTTGGAAAGACTTTTCTTTTCCATGCTTCTCCCCTCCCGCAGCGATCGCTTCAGCATACCTAACTCGTAAGCATTGCCTAAAACCATCATATGAGAGGGGCCTGGGATTGGTGTAGGCGATCATACCGCCTGAACGGGACTATTCGATCTGTTCAATCTCATGCGTCTTGAGTCTGCCCATCAAATTCTCGACAGCGGTACGCGGCGAGCTGCCGGCGAACAGCACTTGATAGAGCTGCGCAGTAATGGGCATCTCCACGTCATAACGGCTTGCAAGCTCATAGGCGGCACGGGTCGTTTTTACACCCTCTACGACCATGCCCATTCGCTCCAGCACATCGTCGAGCGGTGAGCCGTCGGCAAGCATTGACCCGGCACGCCAGTTGCGGCTGTGCTTGCTTGTGCAGGTGACAACAAGATCGCCAACACCAGCTAAGCCTGCGAATGTGAGCGGATTAGCGCCCATCGCTGTGCCAAGACGGCTGATCTCGGCCAATCCCCGCGTAATTAGCGCGGCCTTGGCATTGTCGCCAAATCCTAAGCCGTCAGATAGGCCGGCTCCAAGCGCAATGATGTTCTTGATCGCGCCTGCAACCTCTACACCGGCGACGTCAGGATTTGTATAAACCCGGAAGTACGCATTCATGAACGCGTCCTGAGCCTGCTCAGCCGCTTCCAGATCGGCAGAAGCCACGACGACCGTCGTAGGCTGCTTGCGGATAACTTCCTCCGCATGGCTTGGACCGGACAATACGGCAATCTGATCCGGTGAACGGCCAAGCTCCTCAGCAAGCACCGTTGTCATTCTTTTCAGCGTACCCGTCTCGAAGCCTTTCGTCGCATGGATGCACAATGTCGTTTCCTTCATAAAAGGTGCAGCCTGCTTGGCCACTTCGCGCATCGCGGCGGAAGGCGCAACAAACAGAGCCAGCTCGGCATTCTGCAGTGCTTCCTTCATTTCGGTCGTCGCCCGCAGCGATTGCGGCAGCTTTACGCCGGGCAAATATTTCGAATTTTCGTGCTTGGTATTTATTTGCTCTGCCTGATCGGCATTCCGGGTCCAGAGCAGCACGTCAAATCCGTTTTGCGCCAAGACGGAAGCCAGAGCCGTGCCCCAGCTGCCGGCAACGAATACGGCCGCGCGGCGCCCCGCCTGCGCTTTTGTTTCCGTCATCTTGTTATGCTCCTTTTTTGGCGCCAAGCTTGTTCTCCGTTCCTTGCACAAGCTTGACGATATTGGTCCGGTGGCGGACGAAAGCAAAGACGCAAAGCAATAAGCTAACCAGCAATAAAGGCAATGAATAATGAATGAGGCCGATCAAAAGCGGTACAAAAGCCGCAAACAGCAGAGATCCCAAACTTACGTAACGCGTGATGGCAATAGATGCGATCGCGATAACGCCGGCAATCAGCGCAGGTACAAAAGCTAATGTCACCATGACGCCGACGGTAGTCGCAATACCCTTTCCGCCTTTAAAGCGGAACCATATCGGCCAATTGTGCCCAACAATAGCGGCAAGACCGCTAAGCACTGCCGTCCAGTCGCCCAGATCATCAGGACCAAGCAACCGCCCGATCAGTACAGCTGCGATACCTTTGGCGATATCCAGAACGAATACGAGCAGCCCGGGCCCTTTGCCCAATACCCGAATCGTATTCGTTGCTCCGGCGTTGCCGCTTCCATGCTCGCGGATATCGATCCCCTTAACCAATCTTGCAATTACGATACTGAATGAAATCGAACCTAATAAATAACTGGCGACAACCGCAATAATAGCGTTCAGCAAAATCATTCTCCCCTAATCCTCGTCAGACTTCCTCCGTGTAAACAGACGAACCGGCGTGCCTTCGAAGTCAAAAGCCGCACGGATTTTGTTTTCCAAGTAACGCTCGTATGAGAAATGCATCATATCCGGATCGTTGACAAAAATAACGATCGTCGGCGGCTTCGTCGCCACTTGCGTTACATAGTTGATTTTCAGACGTCTTCCTTTGTCGGTCGGCGGCGGATTATAAGCAACCGCGTCGGCAACGACATCGTTCAGCAAATGCGTCTGAATGCGCATCGCATGCTGTTGCGATACATGATTAACGATCGGCAGCAGCTTATGCAGACGCGATTTCGTAAGCGCCGACAAAAACACGACCGGTGCGTAGGTCATGAATAGAAAATGATCGCGAATGTTTTGCGTAAAAGCGTTCATCGTCTTATCGTCTTTGTCGACGACATCCCATTTGTTGACGACAAAGATCGAAGCTTTGCCCGCTTCATGAGCATAACCGGCAATATGTTTGTCCTGCTCAATGATGCCTTCTTCGCCGTTAATAAGCACAAGCACGACATCTGCCCGTTCAATCGCTTTCATCGCGCGCATAACGCTATACTTTTCCGTCGTTTCATACACTTTGCCGCGTTTGCGCATACCGGCAGTATCGATCAGGACGTAACGCTGACCGTCACGCTCGAACGGCGTATCGATCGCATCCCGCGTTGTTCCCGCCACATTGCTCACAATGACGCGTTCTTCGCCGAGCAAGGCATTGACGAGCGAAGATTTGCCTACGTTTGGACGCCCAATGAGCGCAACGCGGATCACATCATCGTCATAACCGTCATCCTCAATAATCGGAAGCTTTTCTACGACAGCATCAAGCAGATCGCCTATTCCGATGCCATGGGAACCGGAAATAGCCATCGGTTGTCCGAAACCGAGGCCGTAGAACTCGTATACCTCATCCATTCGATCCTGGTTATCTACTTTATTAACAGCCAGCACGATGGGCTTGCGGGAGCGGAAAAGCATCTGCGCCACTTCGTCATCCGAATGCGTCAAGCCTGCTTTGGCGTCTACCATAAAAATAATGACGTCCGCCTCTTCAATTGCCAGCTCCGCTTGCATGCGGACTGATTTCATAATTTCATCTTCGCCGTCGATCTCGATACCCCCGGTATCTACGATGCTGAAAGCGACGCCGTTCCATTCACCGGCACTATACAATCGATCGCGGGTAACCCCCGGTTTATCCTCTACAATTGCGAGCCGGTCGCCGACTATACGGTTGAATATGGTTGATTTGCCCACATTCGGACGCCCGACGATGGCGATAACGGGTCTTGCCATAGTTGATGTTCACTCCTTCAGAAATACTCACGTCTAACATCATAGCAAAAAACGACGTACTTGGCTAACTTTTCATCTTTATTCTGGGCTGCTCCGCTTGTTTTTCATGAAGAAAACAGCTAAATTTTCCATAATCGATCGTAAAATGGCGAAGGACAAACTTATAATTCTAACTGCTGCGAATGCAATCCATAAGCCGTCCCACCATGCTAATTCGCCAACTGCTCCGATATACCTTCCTCCGCTCAGCACCGCGAAATTTATTTCTGCAAATACAGCGGAAAATACAAGCACAGCAAATTGATGCTTTGCCTTGGAGGAGAAAGCAGCTGCCAACAATCCGCCAAGCAAAGGAGCATCCCATCTTGGGTCCAGCCAGTAGAACACCGGATCGGCCAAATACATTTTTTGCAGACAACCCCAAATGACACCCGTCAGCAAGGCGCAAAGAAGCAAATACCATTTCGATTCAGCCAAGCTTTGTCCATGAACAGCCGATAGGGCTGCAAGCATAAGTAGGACCGCGCTGGCATGCCATTCGACACTAATTGCCCCGAATGCTGTCATATGCTGAAGCGGCTGAAGCACGATGCAGCCCGCCGCAATTATCGTTAGTTTTCGCTTATTGACTGCTGCTGCTCCAACCCATTCTGACCAACCTGTTGCTATTAATATTAGTAAGATCATTACGATCCATAGTGTCATATATCCAGGATTCATAAGTCCATCACCTCTCATCGGCCTATTATGCACCCAAGCATGGAACACTATGCCGTAAAGCAGGATTGTTGCACGAAAAAAGAGGCTATTTCTGATTATGAAATCAGAAATAGCCTCTTCATATGCAGGTTATGCAATTAGCAAACCTTTATTATTTCAATTTGCTCAGCTTGTCGCCGAAACGTTCAGCCAAGGAGTAGCTCATGCTTTGGTTGCTCAAGCTAACATTCGGGTTATTGCCCAGATCCTCTTGCTTAGGCGAACGCTCGCGTTGCGGTTTGTTCGAACGCGGTGCTTGTTCAGCCGGTTGCTCAGGAGCTTCTTCTGTTTCTTTGATGCTCAGACTTACGCGTTTTTCAGCCGGGTTGAAGTCCAATACTTTCGCTTGTACTTCTTGCCCTTCTTTCAAAACATCGTAAGGCGTTGCAATGTGGCGGTGTGCGATTTGGGAAATGTGCACAAGACCTTCCACGCCAGGAGCGATTTCAACGAATGCGCCGAATGTTACGATACGGCGTACTGTACCCGTTACGATATCGCCAATTGCGAATTGGCCGTTAGCCGATTCCCAAGGACCTGGTTGTGCAGCTTTCAAGCTCAGGCTGATTTTACCCGCAGTCGGATCAACTTTCAGCACTTTAACTGTTACCGCTTGACCTTCGGATACAACATCCTTCGGATGAGCAACATGCTGCCATGAAAGCTCCGATACGTGTACCAGACCGTCGATGCCGCCGATGTCAACGAATGCGCCGAATGGCGTAAGGCGTTGAACTGTGCCTTCGAGTTGTTGGCCCACTTGCAGGGAACTCATTACTTGTTGTTTGCTTTGCTCGAACTCAGCGTCCAGAACTTCTTTCTGGGACAGGATCACTTTATTGTTCTCGCGATCGATTTCTTTTACTTTCACGCGGAGCGTACGGCCTTTGTAATCGCTGAAATCTTCAACGAAATGACGCTCTACCATGGAAGCAGGGATGAAACCGCGTACGCCAACGTCAGCGACAAGGCCGCCTTTAACAACATCAGCTACTGCAACTTCAAATACTTCTCCGCTTTCGAAACGGCTTTGCAGCACGTCCCAAGCGCGGTCTCCGTCGATTTGGCGTTTCGACAGAACGAGTTTTTCTTTCTCGTCGTCGATGCTTACGACTTTCAGCTCAACCTCTTGGCCGATTTGAACGGCATCAGTTGCATTTTCAAGCTGAACAGCGGAAAGCTCGCGAATCGGAATGATACCGTCATATTTATATCCAAGGCTTACATAAGCTTGGTTATCTTCGATTTTGACGATCGTGCCTTTAACGGTATCGCCTTTTTTCAAAGACACAAAATTGTCCATAGCCTCTTGATTTTCTTGAGCTACGGAGTCCTGAACATTGATTTCTTCTGACATTTGAAATAACCTCCTCAATTCATACCCCAACTTTATTTAAACCCGCAGCCGTCCCTGACGGCGTGCAGCATTTAAAACAACGTAAATGGCTTTCGCCGTTCCCTGACGGGAATTATTGATTTTCTTTAATCATTTGGCGGATTCGGACCATAATAGCCTCTGTCACACGCTCAAGCATATCCGGTGATGAATCATTAATGAATGCAGTAAGATCAACCGGTTTGCCGTAAATGATTTTCATTTTGCGAAAAGGCTTGTAGTTCCCGATAATCGCTACCGGAACAACTGTCGCTCCGCTGCGCATCGTGATCATGGCAGCACCTTTCTTGGCTGCTGCGCCTTCCGCGCTGTTTCTCGTTCCTTCGGGAAAAATGCCCATCACTTCGCCTTGCTGAAGAAGTCCGATGGCAGAACGAATGGCTTCCTTGCTAACGCCGCCCCGCTTCACGGGAAAAGCGCCAAGATCCCGTATCAATGGACCGAATACCGGAACATCGAACAGCTCTTGCTTCGCCATATAATGAACCTTCCGCTTCAACTTAATGCCTACGGTTGGAGGATCAAAATTGCTTAGATGGTTCGAGGCAAGCACAACCGGGCCTTCGGCCGGTATGTTCTCCTTGCCTATCGCCTCAAGCCGGAAGATTACATTGTAGATGACGAGGAGAAGAAATCTGCAAATGCGGTATAACATAGTTTACTTCGCCTCCGCCAATTTGGTTCGGCTTAATTTGACAATTGCCTCAACGACTTCTTCTATCGTCATTGCGGTACTGTCCATGACGAGCGCATCGGATGCGCAAATGAGCGGAGCGATTTCTCTCTGCTCGTCCAGCCGGTCGCGGTCAGCAATTTCCTGAGCCAACTGCTCCAGCGTTACGTCCTGTTTGCCCGAAATTTCCTTGAAGCGGCGAGATGCGCGTTCTTCAACGGTTGCGGTCAGAAAAACTTTCAGTTCCGCGTTCGGCAGCACATGCGAGCCGATATCCCGTCCATCCATGACAACGCCTTTCTTGGCAGCAAGCTTTCGCTGCATGGCGCCCAGCACTTCTCTTACGGTTTCATTCGCTGCGATTAAGGAGACGATAAGCGTTACTTCACGGGAGCGTATAGAATCCGTTACGTCCTCGCCGTTCAGCAGCACCGTCTGCCCTTTGTCACCGGGAAGCAATTCAATGTCCAGCGATGTTGCCAGCGCTGCCAATGCCCTGCTGTCTTGCGGCTCGATGGAAGCCCTAAGCGCGCTAAGCGTCACGGCCCGATACATAGCCCCGGTATCGATATAAATGTACCCTAGCTGTTCGGCAACCTTGCGTGCAACCGTACTTTTCCCTGCGCCTGCAGGGCCGTCGATAGCAATGTTAATCCGGTCGCTGTCACCGTCTTGCTGCATCACGAACAGTCAACCCCCTTAATAGAGACGGTTGGCCGATGCTTGAAGCAATTGCGACTCAAACCTCTCAAGAAAAAAGCAGGCTCTGCCTGCGAACGTGAAAATTATACCACACTATGGACATAGATGCAAAAGAACGAAAGGCTTCCATTACTCCGGAGCCGTCCCTTCCAAGCGCTCTACATCGGTCATCCAACGTCTTACTGTGTCGTTTTGCAGCGCGATTTGCGATAAAACGACAGCAATCAGCAGCAGGATCGCCAGCTTGGCGAGCCTGCTGCTGACAGCGTCCGACAAGTCGCGGAAATAGCGAAATCCACGCTTCTTTCCAGGGCCTGTCCTATCATTTGTTCTATGGCTTCTGTCTGGCATGCGGCACACTTCCTTTATTTCCCTTATCAAGTTAGCATGCCTATGCTGCCTGCAGATTATTCATTACCGGTTACGAAAATCCAGCTGCCTTTCAAAGCAGTAACGAATGATTTTTTGCCGTTCGGAATCACTGATGCTCACAAATTTAATCATGACCTGCTTCCGCCCCGACGTATGCTCAACGACTCGAACAACCTCCGCCTTGAATGAAGCATGCTCCAGCGAACCGTTCTTGTAAGGGACGAGCAGCCAGCAATCCAGTACCATCTCACGGGTGATCGCCCATTTGCCGTCGCAAAGAAACGAGATGCCCCCGCCTCCGACGTCGTCCGTATGGGTCACGAAACGAATCTGCCCCACAGCAGTAACGGAAATTTCGAGCTCGGCAGGCACGCGCAGAAAATGACGGCGCTGTACTTTCGTGATTCGGTCTGGATCGGGCTTGCGGATCTTAATCAGCTTAATCGTATCCTCGCGAAAACCGATGACATGCGAATCAAAGTAGTTCTTAATGCCGTCCTCCGTCACAAAATGAACGGAAAGCTCGTCCCCCAGATAAAGTCTCTTCATACGGCCGGTACTTTCGTTCAACGGAGTCTCGATCAACAGCCCGTCCTCAAGCTCATCGGCGATTCTCGCCTTGTACTCAACGGCTGCTTCCGCTTCATCCGAGGAAGCGATCTCGAAAAACAACATTTGGTTTACTCTAGGC
This sequence comes from Paenibacillus radicis (ex Gao et al. 2016), assembly GCF_014641555.1. Taxonomy (GTDB): domain Bacteria; phylum Bacillota; class Bacilli; order Paenibacillales; family Paenibacillaceae; genus Pristimantibacillus; species Pristimantibacillus radicis. The sequence continues at coordinate 909,921 of NZ_BMHY01000001.1, read as the reverse complement.
AACAATTGGCTCCCCTCCCATAATGGTGTCATTATATCACACTCAATTTGAGGGGAGCCATATCATTATTTAGCGGCAGCTGCTGAACGATCCTGCGGAGACATCTCCTCAATCGATTCTTCCACGCCGGATTCTGCATTAATGTAGATACGATAGATACTTCCGTTTATTTTACCCGTATACTCATAGCAGAGCACTTCTTCACCTAGGTCGTTCAAAATAATCGCCTTTTGCTCCTTGGATACTTTCATTTCCGGGTTGAGCGCTTTGCGTGCCTCCGCCTGTGTAACTTTCGCATCTGGAATTTTCCGTGCATGATGCTCATAGACGTAGTCATTGGCCTGAAGACCTACCGCCTCGCCGTTGTCGAGCGCGATCTTCACCGTAAGCTTCTCGGGATAAATAAGCACGCCGTTCTGGCTTGCAACGTATGTTAACGTTCCGGCGTTGTTGAAGGTGTCGTAGGTGACCGCCTGCATGCCTTTAAATCCGTGATCATTCAGAAATTTATCGGCAGCTTCCTTCGCTTTAATCGTATCAAGCCGCTGCTCTCCGATGTCCCGGGAATCCATGAACCAGATCAGCTGGCCGCCTTTTTGCGTATAATCCATCTGCAGCTTTTTGCCGCTCTTCGGCTCCGTCACCGAAGCGCTGTAAGACGCGTATTGGGTTCCTTTACCGTTCTCTATCACTTTAATTTCACCAGCATTTTGGCCGACAAATTCGGCTACATGCTTCTTGATATCATCGGCGGTAACGAGTTTGCCGCCCAGCATTTTGACCGATCGGGTCTGATACATGCTGCTGACGGACGGCCCCCAGTTAATTTCGGGATATTCGCTAACTTTTTTGTCCATCGTCTTGAAGCCGTCGATAATGCCATTGCTGCCTTTCAAATTTTGCGCAGCCAAAGCGGTCTCGACGTCCATCCAGCGCAGCTTGGTGCCCAGCACTTGATCCTGAACCGTCTGGAGGTCATTCGATATTTCTTCCGACTTCGCATAAAGCGTCTTCAGCGTACTAAACTCGTCCTTGGACAGCGGCTGCTTCGTCAGATCGCGTACGGAAGTTTTGTAAGCAAAATTTGCGATTCTCGATAAAAAGTCTTCCGCTTTATTGAACGGAAGCAGCGTCAGCGGCAATTGATTGATCTCATTTTGCGCTTCGCTTGTAAGCCGCCATACATTGACGAGCCCTTTGCGGTGGAAACCTTGGGAAGTCGAATTCACGGCCAGCGTATTTCCTAGCTGCTGGTGCAGCTGCTGAACGTGATAGGTGAGATCGTGGAAAGCCCGCTGGTATTGGTTTTCGGCTTTGAGCAATATCGAGTTTTTCTCTTGATGCTCTTGATAGCCCCAATAAGCGGCCCCGATCAATAAGAGGGTCATGATGGGGAACAGCACAGCGCTGAGTCGTTTGTACATAACAGAAAAGCTCCTTTCTTGTCGAAACCTAGCGTTAGTTTGGTTTCAGGAAGGGAGCTTTATACATCTGTTCTAAATACTGTGTTCTTCGACATCGAGATCATTGCTGTTGTTGCAAATGCACTGCTTGAAGCCAGTGTCAATGGAGCCTTTCTCGCGCCGTCCGCGCAGCACGAACTTCTCTCCGCATACATTGCACCGGATCGTTACCTTCACTCTCGCTTCCATCCTTACCTCCTAAGCGTTAACTGGCCTTTTAGAAGTCAGTATGGACGGATCGTTTACAATTTAATCTCATCCTCGCGGGCGAGAAACCGGAATGGCGATCTTGCATTGGCACGCTGCATTTTACGCAAACCCCATACCCAAAGCGCTGCCATGAACGGAATGATGAAATACATCCAGTTTTGCTGCTGCGTAATCATAATCCAGTCGTATGTGCCGTGGAGTCCGAAAGGCAGCAACAGTGAAATGGCCAAGTACAAATTGCGCTTCCGTTTACTAATCGCAAACTTGGCTTTGCCTACGTAATAGCCCATCATGATGCCAAACAGCGCATGTCCGGATACCGGAAGCAGCGCACGCATGAGCAGTGTTCCGAATGTTGCAGGCGAGAATACGGCATACATAACATTCTCCAGCGTTGCAAAGCCAAGCGAGATGGAGGCTGCATAGACGATACCGTCGTAGGGCTCGTCGAATTCGGTATGGTTATAAATAATATGATACAGCACGAACCATTTCACGAGCTCTTCCACACCTGCCGATTCGGCAAAAGCGAGTACGAGCGGCGATTCTCCCCACCAGAGCTGCAGTCCGCGTTGAATAACAACGATGGGTACTACGATCAGGACGCCGAGCAAAAACATTCGAACGACCATATGAATCGGTTCGGAATCGTAGCGGTCCTTCAAATATAGATAGGTGAGCAGCGAAACGCCGGGCGCCACCGCTGCCGTTAACACGGAAAACAAGAACATTTCGTTGATCACCTCCAGCATAGGGCCACACCTAATGGCGGCGAAGCGCCGGGTTATACCCAGCCGCGGTAACGAACCGCTTCCGCCATTTTGCGAACCCCCGTCATATAAGCGGCAAGCCGCATATCGACATTTCTCGTTTGATGAATTTCATATACTTGCTTAAAGCCCCGGATCATCATAATCCGCAGCTTCGTATCCACTTCGTTCTCATCCCAATAGTAGCCTTGATTGTTCTGAACCCACTCGAAATAAGAGACGATAACGCCTCCAGCGCTGGCCAGAACGTCGGGTACGAGCAGAATGCCACGATCCGTCAATATTTGCGTTGCCTCAAGCGTCGTGGGGCCGTTGGCCGCCTCGACGATAATGGAGGCGCGAATATTCGGGGCGTTCGTTTCCGTAATCTGATTCTCGATTGCAGCCGGTACTAGCACGTCACAATCCAGCTCCAGCAGCTGATCATTCGTAATGGTTTGCGGAAATAAATTCGTTACATTGCCGAATGAATCTCTGCGGTCAAGCAGATAAGGGATATCCAGTCCCTCTTCATTATACAACGCCCCGTTCACATCGGATATACCAATTACGCGCGCACCGGCCTCATGCATAAATTTGGCTAAATAACTGCCCGCATTGCCGAAGCCTTGAATGACGATTCTCGCGCCTTTGATCTCAATACCCCGAAGCGCAAGCGCCTCTTCAATCATAATAACGACGCCTCGAGCGGTAGCGGTCTCCCGACCCTTCGAGCCGCCAAGTACGATCGGTTTGCCCGTAATAAAACCAGGTGAGTCAAATTCACGAATACGACTGTATTCATCGAGCATCCAAGCCATAATTTGCGAATTGGTCATTACATCGGGCGCAGGGATATCCTTAGTTGGCCCCACAATCTGGCTAACGGCACGAACATAACCGCGGCTTACCCGCTCCAGTTCGCCGAACGACATTTTACGCGGATCGCAAATAACGCCGCCTTTGCCTCCGCCGTAAGGCAGATCGGCAATGCCGCATTTGAGGCTCATCCAGATCGATAGCGCCTTAACCTCCGGCTCGGTCACGCCGGGATGAAATCTTACTCCGCCTTTGGTTGGCCCAACCGCATCATTATGCTGGGAACGGTAACCGGTAAATATGGTCGTTGTTCCGTCATCCATTCTGACGGGAATGCGTACCGTCAAGATGCGCATCGGCTCCTTCAGCAGCTCGATCATCGAATCCTGATGTCCGAGCTTGCGCAATGCTTGTTCAATTACAATTTGTGTAGACTTCAAAATATCATGTGCATGTATATCCGCCATGATGAAAGCTCACCGCCTTTGTCTACATGTAATATGAACTAGCAGCCCCGACCATATTCGATTATTTTATTTTTTAAAGCAAGAAGAGCATCGGGGGGACAAATTTGGCCCTCCGATGCTCTTCTCCATGTGCTTTCTCAATTATAGAAATGAGTGCAAATTTCCCGTACAGCGTCCGACGGCATGATGACCTTTCCATACTCCTCGAGCATCGCGTAAGTAACGGATGTCGCTTCCCCGTATTCTGCCAGCAAGGCAATAACGGCATTGTGGCGGGAAGAATCGATTAGGGCTGGCTCCAGCGCCAATATCCATTTCCCGTTGTAGGAATACAAACGTCCATCCTCCGTCAGACTGGCAGCCTGCAATTGCTTGCAAACGCTGATGACATCTTCAAAATCCCGGAAGGAATACATTACGATGTCGCTTTGCTCCATCGTCACTTCCATTTCGTATATCTCGTCTTCCGTGTCTTCATCGTCGGTTGCCCGCTCGTCGGATTGACCGTTCATTTTGCCACGGGTTACAATGACAACCATTCCCTGGGCAGGCAAGGCAAATACTTCGACCGCTAATGGGCCGCTGGCATCGAATCCAAGTTCACTGTATGCTTGGTCCATCATTTCGCTGAATAGCTCGTGTACCTTTGGAATTTCGCGCCACATGTCTTCCTTCTGGATCCCACGTTCCAGCAGGTCGTCGAACGTCAGGAAAATCCGAATCTTGTCCTGACTTAGCCGCTCGATTTTCATGACAGGATCCTCCTCTGCAGCATCTGTTGTAACAGCGTATGAAATTATTGAGAAGATGTGATCAAATTGATCAAATCGTGCTATGTAACTACTTTATCATGTATAAACATGGATTGCACCTAAAATAGGCAAAAAAAGAATCGGTTGAAACGTGCAGCATAGTTGCCCGTTCAAGCGATTCCCCTCTTCCTGTACCTAAATTAATGCATGCGGGACGACGATTCCGCCATAACCTGATTCGCTTGCTCCTTCAGCTTGGGATCGCTGTTGATAATCGCTTCAATCCGTTCCCAATTTCCTTCTGATTTTGCGGCGGTACCGTCTGTATGCTTTGGGGCGGAAACAACCGCCTTCGTCTTCCAATCATTCATCATCATTATCGAGAACGATTTCCGTCCGAGCTTCGAGAGCCCGTTCGACATCGTTGCTGACAGCCATGCCGCTGTACCTGGACGCTTACGCGCCATATAGAGCGCCGCAGCTGCGCCAATTGCGCCTCCGACTATAAAACCCCTTAGCCTCATTAGGCAAACCTCCTTATAAATATCGTTTCACCCGATATTTTTGCCGTCAAGGCTGAAGGCCATCCTGCTTAAATAAAGGAAACTTGCGTAACGGCATCGAATTTCGAATATGCTACAATGGAATCGATTATACAAGCACCGGAGGGATCCATTAGTTATGAATGCAGCAATAAAATCGATTGGAGCTATAACGGCCGCGGCCGCAGCGGCCCTTTTTCTTGCCTCATGCAGCAGCGCGGTATCGGGTAACAACAACGCAACTCACGCCGTCCCAGCCATAACTGCCACCCCGGAGCAGACTGTTTCTCCGCCGCCGTCGCCTGCAGCGACGCCGCTTGAGACGATCGCCGCCGCAGAAGAGATTAAAGCTCTGTACAAAATGAACAAGGTTTACCGTTTCGTTCCGATCGAAGAGACAACGGAGAAAAAAGTCGTTTTGCTCACTTTCGATGACGGTCCTCATAACAAAGAAGTGTTGACCAGTCTGCTCGACACGCTGGATAAGCATCATGCCAAAGCGATATTTTTCGTCAACGGTTACCGGGTGAAGGATCATCCCGAGCTGCTGACTCTCATACAAGAGCGGGGCCAGACGATCGGCAACCATTCTTGGGACCATATCGATCTAAAGAAAGAAGACGAAGCAAAAATCGAACAGCAAATTGGTGATGTGCAAAAAGATGTAGAAGACATCACAGGCGAACCGCCTCGCTTCTTCCGTCCCCCTTACGGATCCGGAGGAGATAAAGTGAAAGAGATAGCAAAAAACCACGGCCTGCTGTTCATGACGTGGTCGAATGGCTCGCTGGATTGGGAACAAAAGTCGCCTGGCGATCCCGATAAAGTAATCGCCAACGTGCTGGAGCAGCTCCATCCCGGTGCAAATATATTAATGCATGAACTGAAATGGACGGCGGAAGCGCTCGACGGGCTGCTGACAAAGCTAGAGGATAAAGGATACGGCTTCATTGATCCTGCAACCATTGAGCTGCCGGCGCAATCCTGATTATTGCGTATATTTGATGCCGTACCAGAACAATCCGGCCACTAGCGACACGAATAAAATAAACAATACATTATAATACCATTTCGTAATCTTTGGAGCTTGGGAAGGAAATTTATTTCTTCTAGGCGGCAGTTGCGCCTCGGCATTCGTTACGGTGTCGTTGCCAGGCGGCTTTGCCGCCTTCTCATGCTGTTGTCTTCTCCTTGACCCCCCGAATTTTTCTACCCTGCTCATGACTGCTATTCTTGCTCCCT
>NZ_BMHY01000001.1:713705-903655 GCF_014641555.1 Paenibacillus radicis (ex Gao et al. 2016) | reverse complement strand
CCTGAAACGAATAATGAGCCCCATTATGAAATCTATCATAAAATGCGCAATAATTGGCGCCCATAAAGTATCCGTCATATTATAAATCCAGCCTAACCCATAGCTGATCGAAAAAACAAGTCCCGTTGGTATCCAGTGCTTCAGGTACCGGATATGGATGACTGCGAATACAATACTAGTCCAATAGGCCCCTATTGAATGCTGAATGGCCCCCCGGAATAACAGTTCTTCACATACAGCGACGATAAAAGATATTACGGCGATATGCCAGACAGGTCGCAAACGGAAGATCCGGTCGTTGACGCCTCCATCATCCCCTGCTTCCTCAGGCACCCATCTGGAGATTAACAGGTCAACTGCAACTACAGCCCCTGCCAAACCAAGGCCCCACCACACAAATTGAAGGTTTTGCGGGATATGAAATAAATGAATTATGTTCTGACGCTGAAATAATACCCAGATCAAACCGATAATAAGAGTAAGTGCCTGGGTCATGTACAAATTGATGAGCAGCATACGGTCGTCAAGCTCATCTACGCTCACCTTGCGCACGCGTATTTTACGGATGTCAAATTTTTTCATGTCTTCCCGCCTGTCTTGAAGGTTCATATTTCCTTTTATGAGCATTTCGCCTATACTGGTAGGGCACAAACGACAGCATCCATTTATTACATAGAAGGAGATTTGTGATGGAAAAAAGATTAACGAGAACCGCCATGTTTTTCAGCGTTGGCTTCGTGTTTATGGTCGCTTTCGCTGCCGGCGCCTTCTTCTTCGGATTGAAGATTGGAACGGACAAAGCGGAAACCAAGTATGAGATGAAGCAATTGAAAAGTCAGTTGAGCGAAAGTGCAGTACCTTATCAGCAGCAAGACCTTGTATCATTCTATCATACCGTATTTTCGCCTTACCGTGAATTTCAAACGGAATGGATCAAATCCATCAACAAATTGCAGCAAGGCCAGTTGACCGAACCGGTCGCTATTTTCAAAGGGCTTGGCGAGCTCGCAAATCGTAAAAACAAGGAAGTCTCTTCCTTTGATATGCAAAAATCACCGTTGCTTGGACAAGCGCAAGCCAGCATGATTCGCAGTCTGGAGCAGTTCGAGCAAGCTGCCGGCAAAGCGGCCGCCCATGCGAAAACGTTAAAGAACAAACCGCTTATCGAAGCTATTGAAAAAGAAGCTTCCTACCAAAACGCGGTAAATAGTATGCTCGACGCCCAACAGGCTTATTATGCTGCTATGTTGAAATGGGGTGCAACGGTTAATCCGGACATCCCGGGTGATTACACTTCTCCGAACATTATGGAGATCAATCAATGGAAGAAGCTTCCGTTAATCGTAAAAAACAAGCTGATGGCCGATCATCTTCAGAAACGGAAACAGCTGGCGGCATTTTATCCGCAGGATTTGACCAGCCGTGTTGACGAATTTATTCAAACCGGTCAACAATCCGAGATGAAGGTTCGTTCCGTCTCTGCAATCGTAGAACTGATGGTCAATACGAAGGCGGTCCGCAGCGGCGACTTTACCGCGAGCAAAGCTGCGCAATACGAGAAAGAAACGCTTCCGCAGCTGCCTTTCTTTTATGCCGAGACTGAATAAAGCTTAATCATACTGAAATCCTTGAAGCAAGGCTATGGCAGCCATTCCTCCCTCAACATTGTGGAGACTGCCGTAGCCTTGTTCTTGCAAGTAGCGGCATACGGCCGTGCTGCGCACACCGTGTGCGCATACGATATATAGCGGTTTGTCATCATCCAGCTCGCCAAGGCGATGCGGAATGCCGTTCATCGGAATGAGAAGCGACGATTCCAAATGATAATATTCCCATTCGTGAAGCTCGCGCACATCGATCACTTGCTCCCGCTGCAGCTTGCCTTCATCCATAAGCTTCAACAGCTCGTCAGCGCTTATATCTTGCCATTCATTCATTTCGTCACTTCCTTTCAACTCTTAGAGGTATAATGGTTGAATCATAACGAAAATTTCATTTTTGAGCAAGTTGAGCATTGCAATTGAACGCCCTATTGCTATAAAATAGAAAAGGTTGTCCATAACGATTTAAGTCGAACTATGACGGTTATTTAAGGCGAACCTTTTCGTCCGGCTCTCGCACTTTCGTGCAGAGACGGGATTTTTTGTTTTCTCGCCTTTCATATGATTTTAATTTGAATTTTTTGCTCATGCAAAACGTTTAGGAGGCAATCTGCATATGTTTAAAGTACTTGTATCCGATCCGATCAGCGATTTAGGCATTCAACAGCTTGTTGAAGCAGCGGATGTCACTGTCGACAAAAAACCAGGACTAAGCGAAGACGAGCTTGTCGCCATTATTGGTGACTATGACGCTCTGCTCGTTCGCAGCCAGACGCGCGTTACTCCGCGAATCATGGAAGCCGGCAAAAAATTGAAAGTTGTTGGACGTGCTGGCGTTGGCGTCGACAATATCGATTTGGGAGCAGCGACGCAATACGGCATCATCGTTATTAATGCCCCTGACGGCAACACGATTACAACTTGCGAGCATACTTTCGCCATGATTATGGCCGTTGCCCGCCACATCCCGCAGGCTTATGCAAAAACGGTAAGCGGCGTTTGGGATCGTAAATCCTTCCTCGGCGTAGAGCTCCGCAACAAAGTGCTCGGCGTACTGGGCATGGGACGTATCGGCAGCGAGGTTGCGCTTCGCGCTAAAGCGTTTGGTATGGAAATATTGGGCTATGACCCGTTCATGACAGAAGAACGCGCAGAGAAGCTTGGCATCAAGCTTGCATCTGTTGATGAAATCGTACGGAATGCTGACTTTATGACGGTGCATACGCCACTAACGGCTGAGACTCGCCATATGATCGGCAAAAAACAATTTGAAGTTATGAAGCCAGGTATGCGCATCGTTAACTGCGCACGCGGCGGCATCATTGACGAACTCGCGCTTGTAGAAGCGGTTGACAATGGTATTGTAGCTGGCGCTGCGTTTGACGTGTTCGAAGTTGAACCGCCGGCCGCTGACCATCCTTTCCTGTCGCATCCGAAAATCATCGTGACTCCGCATCTTGGCGCATCGACAGTTGAAGCTCAAGAAAATGTAGCGATCGACGTATCGGAGCAAGTGCTTCATATTCTGCGTGACGAGCCGTTCAGCAACGCTGTCAACATGCCTCCGATCCCAGCGAATCTTGCAAGCCAGCTTCAGCCTTACTATGCGTTAGGCGAGAAACTGGGCAATTTCATCGCTCAAATTACGGACGGCCCTGTTCAAGAAATTACGGTTGGCTACTCCGGTGAGCTTGCAGAGGTTGATACGCAGCCGCTGACTCGTTATATTGTAAAAGGCGTGCTTTCACATCATCTTGGCGCTGAGAATGTCAACGTCGTCAACTCCTTGCATTTGGCCAAAGAGCGTGACGTGAACATCGTCATCAATAAATCGCATGCCGCGAAAGACTTTACGAACCTCGTGTCCGTATCGCTTCGCACGAAAAAAGAAGAACGCAACGCAGCAGGCACTTTGCTGACTGGCTACGGTCCGCGCATCGTACAGATCGATAAGTTCCCTGTCGACGTTACGCCGGAAGGCAACCTGATTCTGATCTCGCACAACGACAAACCGGGCATCATCGGCCGCGTCGGCACGCTGCTGGGCACGAATGACGTGAACATCGCGACGATGCAAGTAGGCCGTCAGCTTGCCGGCGGATCCGCTATCATGGTTCTGACTGTCGATAAAGGCGCTGACAAAGCGATTCTGGAGCAATTGGTATCCTTGTCCGACCTGAACTCGGCGAAAGAAATTACGCTGAATTAATCGAGATTGAATAGATTGCATGACGAGACATCCCTCGCATGAGTCAAGCTGATAAAGCTGACCTGTGCGAGGGATGTTTTTTGTTCATAAATTGCGACACTCTGTCACATCGCTTGAATAAGTTTGTTCCACGAACAACAAGATTATTTCTGTTGTTTCAACAAAAAAGCGCTCCTCGAAAGGAGCGCAATGACAGCTATTGTCTAATTTCGACAGGCAGCAGCAGCGTAAAGGTCGTACCTTTTCCAAGTATGCTGTCGACCTCAATACGGCCGTGATGCTGCGTAATAATGTTCTTAACGATTGCCAGCCCCAAGCCCGTACCGCCCGATGAACCCCGTTTCCGGGCTTTATCGGCTTTATAGAACCTCTCGAATATATAAGGCACGTCCTCGCTTGGAATACCCTGCCCTTCATCCTTCACCTTCAGCAGCACATAACCGAGTCCGTTAATGTCCGCTTGCTCGCCCGAGATCGTAATCGACTTGCCGGGAGGCGTATGCCGCAATGCGTTGTCCAGCAGATTGGTCATCACTTGCTCAATCCGGTCCTCGTCCGCGCCCATAACAGCAAGCGGCTGTTCCGGTAAGCCCGCAATTAGGGAAACGTCCCTCTCCTTGGCGTACACCTGGAATTTGCGGTGAACCCTTTTTACAATTTGCCGCAAATCGACCTGTTGCAAATTGAGCTCAACATGACCGGCTTCCATTCTCGCCATATCAAGGAAATCGTTGACGAGTCTGCCCATTCGGAGTGACTCGTCATAGATAACTTGAACAAGTTCCTTCCGCTCCTCTGGTGTAACGACGATATCGTCCAGCAACGCCTCGCTATAGCCTTGCAGCATGGACAGCGGCGTTCGGATCTCATGCGATACGTTGGCGACGAAATCGCGCCGCAGCTTCTCGAGTTTATGCTCTTCAGTCACGTTGCGGATAACGGCGACTGCGCCTCGGCTAATGCCGTCTGTCTTCAAAGGCGCCATCGCCACTGACCATACGTTGTTATGGACTTGAACCTTATCGGCCGCATCGCGCCCCTCTTGGAGCACGGTTTGGAACGTGTCCCGCAATGGTCCCGGCACATCGGCAAATTCGCCGTCTTCCATGTCATCATGCCAGGAGCGTTCGATATCGGACCATCTGCCGAGCAGCATTTGTCCGGGAGGATTGGTCAGTATGACCTTCCCCTCTGCGTCGAATGTAATGACTGCATCGCCCATCGAGCGCAATATGCTCGACAGATGCTCTTTCTCATGGCTTAAGTCATGAATCAGTTTATCGAGTTGTCCAGTCATATGATTAAACGTATTGGCAAGCTGCCCTATCTCATCGGAGGAGACGATGTTTACGCGAGTCCTGTAATCGCCCTGCGAAATGGAATCAGCAGCCTTCTTCAGTTGAAGGAGAGGCTGCTGGATTTTGGTAGATAGAAAAAAAGCAAAGAAAGTCGACAATAGAAAGCCAATAATGCCGACTACGATAAAGACGACTTTAATTTTCCGCTGGTCTTCCACAAACGCAATATCGATATACTGCAGCAAGAACACGCCGAGAATGATGAGGACGAGGGCGACGAGCAGCATAATCGTCCCCCACAGCTTACCCACGACGCTATGCAGCAAATTGCTTAGCCAGCCTTTTCGGAAAAACGCCATTACTTTGGAACCTCAAGTTTATAGCCGACGCCCCATACCGTCGTAATCATCGAGGCTGCATCCGCGGATACTTTGTTCAGTTTCTCGCGAAGCCTTTTCACATGGGTGTCCACTGTGCGAAGATCACCGAAAAACTCATAGTTCCATACATCCTTCAGCAGCTCTTCCCGGGAGAATACTTTATCCGGAGATACCGCCAAGTAATGAAGCAGCTCATACTCTTTAGGCGTTAGGCTCACTTCTTGGCCTCCAGCCGTCACCCGGTGGGCGTCATGCTCGATTACGAGATGCGGAAATACAATATTGTTGCTGGAGTTGATCTCCTTGGTCAAGAAAGCGGTAGCCGAAGAGCGGCGCAAAATCGCCTTCACCCGGTAGATCACTTCTCTAGGACTGAAAGGCTTCACAACGTAATCGTCAGCGCCTACTTCAAAGCCTTGAACCCGGTTCATTTCCTCGCCTTTTGCGGTAAGCATGATGACTGGAGTCGCTTTTACTTGACGCAACCTGGAGCACACCTCCACACCGTCAATGCCCGGAAGCATGACGTCAAGCAGGATGAGGGCGTAATCCGTTGCTGTTGCAAGGCGCAGCGCTGTTTCTCCATCCTCCGCTTCATCAATGACATAGCCTTCTTTCTCCAAATACATTTTCAAAAGGCGGCGAATCCGTTCCTCATCATCGACGACCAAAATACGGCTGGCAAAGTCGGACATATTGGAATGCTCCTTTCCATTCTTCTCAAGTTAGTTGTAAGTGTTATACGCCTGCATAGGAATGCAAGCCTGCAATAATTAAATTGACGCCAATCAGTGTGAACAAAATAACGACGAAGCCGATAACCGCCAGCCATGAGGAACGTTTCCCCTGCCAGCCGCGCGACAATCTGAAATGCAAATAAGCACTGTAATACAGCCAGGAGATGAGTGCCCAGACCTCTTTCGGATCCCAGCCCCAGAACCTGCCCCAAGCTTTCTCCGCCCATATCATCGCAAAGATCAGAGCACCTAGAGTAAAGATCGGGAAACCTATTGCAATAGCGCGATAGCTGATTTCGTCCAGATCCTCCGGATCAATGCCGTCCATCAGCGGATGGATGACAGCCGCAAGCGGCTTGCGGAAAGCCAGTCGAAGCAGACCGTAAAGAATCGAACCTGCAATGACAGACCAGATTACCGTATTGAGCTTGCGTCCGGCATTAACACCGTTCATCCAATAGGGTGCTTCAAATACCGCATGATCCATTCCTAAAAAAGAATCGACCGATTCAGCCTGACTGTTGTAAGGCTTCACAATCGGAGGCAGCGTATAGTCAACCGTCTCCCGCTTGGTGGATTCAACGCCTTTGCTGTCAATCGTCGACTTCTCTTGTACGAAATGCGCTTCATAGCCCATTCCTCTGAAAGCGAACACTGCAATGACGAAACCAACTACGATAATAATCGTATAAAGGGAAAACTCTAACCAAAACTGTCCGCGCTTGCCTTTTTTCGACTTATCGCTGAAATCGATAACGCGAAGCAAATACATAAGACCCGCTGCAAAACCGACAGCGAAGAAGGCTTCACCCAGTGCAGCTGTTGTAACGTGTACTTTCAGCCAAATGTCGTCCAGTGCCGGAATTAGCGGTTGTACCTCTTGCGGGAACACCGCCGCGTAAGCGACGACTATAACGGTCAGAGGCAGCGCGAACATTCCGAGCAGCGGTTTCTTGTAAATCGCATACACGATCGTAAACGCGATCATGATAGCCATACCTAGGAAAGTAATGAATTCGTACATATTGCTCGTTGGAATTTGCTTGCTGCCGATCCAACGGGTAAAGAAAAAGGTCAAATGGCCGACCAGACCAAGCGAAGAAGTAACAAAGGCGATTAGCCCCCATTTTTTCTCATGCTTCTCAGGGTCGCGGTTGCTCCATTTTTTGCCTGCTATTGCAATAACATAGAACATAAATGCAAAGCAGTAAAGGAAGAATGCAACGACAAACGCGTCGCTGCTGAAATCGATTAAACTCACGCGTTATTCCCTCCGTTATCAAGCGACTTTGGATCTACAGTAATGCCTTGCTGGCGAAGTGCAGCCGCGAGATCCGCGCGCATGCCGTACCAGTTTTTATTCGTATGCGCGCCGAGCGACAGCTCGCCGTCGTCAATGCGAAGCCAAATGCGCCGGTGCTGCCAGTATGAGCCCATCAGCAATCCAATCATGGAAATCGTCGCGCCAATCCATACGTACGGCAGAGCCTTGTCCATACGGACGTTCAAATAGGTGGAAGCCTCCGAAAAATCAACATTTTCCATACCCTGTACTTTGATTTCCAGCTTGTCCGCAATTGAGGCGTTCAACTGATCCTGGCCGAACTTTTCCTTGTCCTTCTGCATCGGGAAGTACATGTAAGGTTGTCCCTTCGCCGGCAGATCAGGTCCAGTAATCAAGAAGATGAAGGCTGGAGCGTTTGGCTCGCGGCTGAGCGTTACCGGCTCGCCGTCGTCGCCTACTGCGAACTCCATATAATTGGCAACCAGCTTCAAATGATAGGCACCCAGATCATAATCAATCGGCGCGTCCTTCATCGGCAGCTCAAAAGGTCCAAACGTTTCCCCCGTTGCTTTATTGATCAGAACCGGCTTGACCCCTTTCAGCTTGGGCGTAACGTCGTAGTCGAACTGATAGAGCTTCAACCCTTTGTAATTCAGCGGGCTGTTGACGATAATATCATGGCGGTCAACCTCAACCAGTTCAGGTTTTACCGAAGAGTCACTGCATTGGCTGACACAGGTATAGAGCACCGCTTTCGTCTCATAAAGCTTAGCGCGGGCTTTACCTTTCAGCTCTTCCGGCAATTCATCATCCGAATAATAGTTCACCGTGAATTTCTCGTTCTTTACATAGTAATTCGTTCCGTCGATATGTACGGTGTCACCGTCCGGTATCGTTACATAACTGTCCATCTGCCAGCCCGGAATGCCCCTTGCCAGAATAGCCAACAGGAAAAGGATTAGGCCGATGTGGTTAATGTAAGGTCCCCATCTGCTGAAACGGTTTTTCTCCGCCAGCAGCGCCGTCCCGTCGGAAAAAATCCGGTAGCGCTTACGCTTTAGCTGATTGCCAAAGCTTTGCACCCACTCTTCTGCACTGCCGTCAATTTGAGCGGTATATACCGTCTTTTGACGATTGATGAATCGCAGATGCTTGCGAACCTGCTGCTTGCTAAGCGCTCGATACAGCGGCAGAACGCGGTCGAGGCTGCAAATGACCAGCGAGGTGCCGATCATGACGAGCAGCGTAATGAACCACCAAGATTCGTAAGTATGGGACAATCCCAGCGTATAATAAATCTGTCCGGGAAGGCCGTATTGTTCCTTGTAGTAGGTGGTTGCATCGAAATTGTTCAGAAACGAGTCCTCTTGCGGATAAATCGTACCAAGCGTTGCAGACAGCAGCGTCAATACGATTAAATAGACGGCGATTTTGACCGAGGAGAAAAAGTTCCATACCCGGTCGATGATGCTTGGATTGCTCTTCTGCGAACGGCGGGCTACCCCGTCGTAGCGCATTTCAAGAGGCGTATCCGATTCGGCATTCTCAATCAGAGGCTTGCCGCAGCTTTCGCAAAGCACCGTGCCTACGGCATTCTGATGCCCGCATTCGCATTTCGTGTTATGTAGCGATAACACAGTGAAACCTCCTAATACTTCAGCAGCTCGATAACCCGCTCATCGATATCCTGTTCCGTCATGCCGCCTACCTTGATCTCCATGATCTTTCCGTCAGGCTTCACGAAAAATGTCGTTGGATACGACCTTAGTCCATAGCTGCGTTCCGTCTTCTTGTTGACATCTCTTAAGATGGGATAGTTCAGCTCGAACCGGCGGACGAAATTGTTAACCGTCAACGTATCCTCGCTCAAGTTGATTGCTAATATTTCCAGACCCTCGTCCTTCCATTTGGCGAATTGCCGTTCGAACTCCGGCATCTCCTTTACGCATGGCGGACAAAATGTGCCCCAGAAATTGATGACAACTGCTTTGCCTTTATAGTCCGACAATTGATGCGTATTGCCCTGCAAATCGACAAGCGTAAAGTCTGGCGGCGTTCCGCCGACCTTCGGGATGCCGTCCTCTTTGGCCGCGAACAGGCTCGTGCCGATCGCATAACCTCCGACTATCAATACGGCAAGCAAAATAACGATTTGAACGGGTCTTCGGTACTTGCCCATCTTGCCTTCACCTGCATTTCATTCTTTGTCAGCTTTGAATAGTTCCATTATAACGAAAATCAGGCGGCAATTGCCGTTGCCGCCGTTTACTATTTATGAACTTTATGTGTCTTGCGCGCGGCTTCCCGCAGCTCTTTCACTTCCACCGGAGTCAGGTGGCGGAACTGTCCGCGAGCCATATTGTGCAAGCCCAGATCTCCGAATTTGACCCTCCGAAGCCGAATGACAGGGTGTTTGATGGCATCAAACATACGGCGAACTTGACGGTTGCGTCCCTCATAGATCGTAATTCGGATCGTGGACTGTTTTCCTTCAGGATCAACATCCTGGTATTCCGCTTCAGCAGGTGCCGTCATGCCATCTTCGAGCATAACGCCCTTCTTCAACTGGTCAAGCAGAGAACCATGCGGTACGCCTTCTACCGTTGCATAATACGTTTTCGGAACGTGATGGCTTGGATGCGTCAGCAGGTTGGCAAATTCGCCATCATTCGTGAGCAGCAGTAGCCCTTCCGTATCGTAATCGAGCCGTCCTACCGGATAGACTCTCTCTCTAATGCCGGGCAAAAAATCAGCCACCACTTTGCGCCCTTGCGGATCCTTTGCGCTTGTGATGACACCTTTAGGTTTATTGAGCATTAAATAAACTTTTTTCTCGCTTCGGATCGGCTTTCCATTAACGGTAATGACATCCGTTGCCGAGTCCGCTTTGACGCCAAGGGTCGTTACTTTCTCTCCGTTCACTTCCACCTGGCCCGCCAAAATCATTTCTTCGCATTTACGCCGGGATGCGATGCCCGCTTGCGCTAATATTTTTTGTAAACGTTCCAATGCTTTCACCTCAACCTCCATCATACCGATATGGAGAGCAAAGCACAAGCACCGTTAACCAAATATGTATAAGCAAATCATAATTGCCGCAATAAATCCGACCAGATCGGAAAAAAGACCAACTTTTAATGCATACCGAGATTTTCGGATGCCGACCGCTCCGAAATAAACAGTTAAGACATACAATGTTGTGTCCGTGCTTCCCTGAATCGTAGAAGCGATACGGCCGATCATTGAATCGGGGCCATACGTCTGAATAAGATCAGCTGTGAAAGCAAGCGATCCTGCTCCTGTCAGCGGCCTAAGAATGCCAAGCGGAAGGATCTCGCTAGGCACATGCAGCCAGTCAAACAGGGGCCGAACGGCCCCCAGCATCATATCCATCGCGCCTGATGCACGAAACATGCTGATGGCAACCATCATGCCGACTAGATGAGGAATAATATTAATCGCCGTGCCGAAGCCGTCTTTGGCTCCCTCGACAAAGGTTTCGTAAACCGGAACTTTGCGAAAAGCTGCATATAAAGGAATAAAAACGATAATAGCAGGGATAAGCCAAGAAGAAGCGCGAGTAAAAAGCTCAAGCAATAGGTCCACCTCCCGGTGAGACGGCGGACAGACTATCGGCTGCCGGATGCGTTACAGCATGCGTCTTGTCCGTCTTTCTCTTCCTTTTGTTGATTGAAGGCGGCGGTGCCGATTTACTGCGGCGGCGGTACCAACGGTCGGCAGCAATCGCCGCTCCGGTTGCGATAATCGTGGCAGCAAGCGTTGTACCGACAATTTCCGTCGGATTAGCGGAGCCATAGTTCATCCGTATTGCAATTAATGTGGTCGGTATGAGCGTTATACTTGAAGTATTAAGTGCAAGAAGCGTACACATGGCAGGCGTGGCGGTCTGAGGATCCGGGTTCAGCTTTTGCAGTTCTTGCATCGCCTTGATTCCCATCGGCGTAGCCGCATTGCCAAGTCCAAATAAGTTGGCGCTCAAATTACTCATAATGTAACCCAGAGCAGGGTGGTTTTTCGGAACATCCGGAAACAGCAGCCGGACGACAGGGCTGAGCAGCCGTGCCAGCTTTTTAAGCAGCCCTGCATCGTCGGCAATACGCATCATGCCTAGCCAAAACACCATGATGCTGATAAGCCCGAAGCTTACCGTGACACCTGACTTCGCGCCATCGAACGCGGCTTGCGTAACGGCGTCGATCTGACCGTTCGCCGCCGCCGCTATCACGCTTACTACAATAAAAAACAACCATATCCAGTTTACCATTGTGGCCGCCTCCCCCGATTAGCCGAATAATGCGTTAACTACAGATGCCAGCGATTGTATAAAAGCCGGTTTCCCCTCGCTGCTGTACTGAGCATTCTTATAATCCGCTAGTGCAGATTTGGTCATCGGCTGCTTTTCCGGCAAATTGAGCCGTCTGCTTCCGTTCTCATAGATCGGAATCGCCGCGACTTTATCCCCGTTCAAATACCATTCAATAGCGCCTCTTTCCCCCAGAGCAAAACGCGTCGTACTTGTATCCTCTACAACAAGCTTGGATTGCAGACTTTCATTCTCAGCCAGCGGATATTTGAAGGACTGACCAATTATATAGGGATAACCGGCAAGCTCTTGCCCTTTGCTGGCGATTTCTACAAGCGGGAAATAGTTAAAGCCCCAATCCAGCATCGCCTTATGATCATTCCAATCATCGCCATCATTAATCGTTACTGCAGCAATCTGCTGTCCGTTTCGCGTTGCGGAGCTAACCAGACAGCGAAAGCTTAGCTTCGTGTATCCGGTTTTGACACCGTCAGCGCCTTCGTACATAGCCAGCATCTTGTTTTTGTTCTTCCAGCTATATTGCCAATTATCATGCGGGTTAGGCGCTGTCTTCACTTTCGTACTAACGATTTCAGCAAACACAGGATTACGCAGGGCATACGCCGTCAGCTTGGCCAAATCATTAGCAGAGGAATAGTGCCCCTCCTCGTCCAGCCCATGCGGATTTTTGAATTGGCTGTTTTCCAATCCCAACATTTGAGCTTTCTCATTCATCAGCAATACGAAACCATCCTCGGAGCCGCCGACATGCTCTGCTATCGCTGTTGCGGCATCATTGCCAGAACGAAGCATCAGCCCGTACAGCATATTAAGCAGCGTCATTTCTTCTCCCAGCTCCAAATAAATCGAAGAACCTTCCCGATGCGCTGCGCGTTTGCTGGTCTTTACTGTATCAGACAGCTTGCCATGTTCAATCGCAACGATCGCCGTCATGATTTTGGTTAAGCTGGCGATGCGCATTTGCTTATCTCCCTCTACGCTGTAAAGCAATCTCCCTGAATTGACATCTATCAAAGCGGAAGCCTTTGCATTTGTCTTGAGCGGTTTTATTTCAGCATTTGCCGTCCTCTGGAAGCTTGTCCCGACAAGCAGCGCTGCAAGAAACAAAATGGGCAGCCGTCGCATTCGTAACATGATATTGCAGCTCCTTTCGTTGTCAGTTCTGGATGCAAGATTAACAGTCTTGTACATCTATATGCGTTATGGGGCAAAAACAGACTTTACAGCAATCTGGAAATGAAAAACTGCCCTTTCGGGCAGTCATTCCCTCATTTTAGATAAGGGTATCGCTTCCGTCCGATATATAATCATGGGAACTGGATGGCGACTTCATCATAGATTGGACCTTGTCGAACACCTGCGGAGCAGAATCGATAATGCGCTCCAGCAAATGCGTTTGATTGTCAAGCGGTACAACCCTTACACCTTGTGTGCCTACGACGAGAAAAGCGATTGGTGTAATCGATACGCCGCCGCCGCTGCCCCCGCCAAAAGGAAGAGAAACAGAAGCGTTATGGTTATTCCCGTCGGAATGCGAAGCACCCTCCGAACCGTCCATGCGGATATCGCTGCCTCCAGCCACAAATCCAAATCCGACCTTAGAGATCGGCATAATAATGCTGCCGTCCGGCGTCTGTACCGGATCGCCAACAATCGTGTTTACGTCCACCATTTCCTTAATGTTTTCCATTGCTGTTTGCATCAAGCCTTGAATTGGATGTTCAGCAGCCATGTTGAAGCCTCCTCTTTGCGCTTATAGGATAAGGACTTACCTACGCTTTTTGTATTGTGCGCAGTTTGGGACGGAGTATGTACGTATGCGATTAAGCCTTGGACAATATATTCTGCCACTCCTTCATGCCGCCTTTTGACTTTTTCGCATTTCTGAACAAATGCATACCGGCAACGATAGCATGACCGAACCGGATTTGGGCCATACAAGACCATTCTGTAGAAAATGAAGCTTTACTGTAATTCGGCTGCACCTGCAGCTGCGGTTCGGCCGTCAATCGGATCAGTTGAGACATGACGCCAATCATCGTCGTTTTGAACGACCATATTCCCCCTGTCGCCATAGCCGTCCACATTGCATCTCCGACGCCGACTTCCGTCGACCAGTTCCATTGCTTCAACTGCACTTTGCTTAACGTTTGCTTTACCCAGCTTGGCAAGTGATTCGTCAATTGGATGATTTGCTTAAACGTATCTATAACCTTCATTACCCGTTCGAAACCAACTTCGTTGTCTTGCTCCTGCTTACTGGTCATTCCAGCCCCGCTGCCCGTCATTTCCTGATGCAGCTTAAACACGCGGCCGTAAAACTCTACGGTCGGGATATGCATTTGATAGCTGACCAGTCCGAATAAGCCTTTTACATCCAACTCAATATCGTCATTGCTGCCTGTCTTCCGGATATGCCCATGGATCACGATCGGGGAAACGTACACAATCGTCATGAGGAGCAGCAAAAAAAGAACGGCCGCCGCAATCCAGCCGTAAAGGGAACCGTACATCTATGCTTCCTCCGTTTTCCGAAATTGGATTTTTCTTAGTATGACAAAAAACAAGCCCGCTTTATTCAGCGGGCTTGTCTTCGGAAATCGGTATAAATTCATCAATCGTCGTCTGTCTTTCACCGAGACGCTCGAATAGCATTTGAGTCTGCTCTTCCAGCGCCTCTTCCATGTCCACCTGTTTCGGTTCGGGCAATGACTTAATGCTTGGCAGGCCGAAATAATCTAAAAATGATTTCGTCGTTCCATATAGAATTGGCCGGCCAATTGCCTCTGCCCTTCCTACTTCTTCAATTAAATCTTTGGACACAAGCGATTGAATCGCTCTGTCGCTCTTAACGCCCCGAATCTCTTCGATGTCGATGCGCGTAATCGGCTGTCTGTAGGCTACAATCGACAACGTCTCCAGCGCCGCTTGCGACAGCTGAGAACGGGTAGGCGTGTAAGCCATCCGTTCGAAATACTCGGCATGGTCGGGATGCGTCGTAAGCCGATAGGAACCCGCAACCTCCGCAACCTGAATGCCCCGTTCTTCCCGAGCCAAATCCCGGTGCAGATCGTACACGAGATCGGCCGCCAGATCGGCGTCCAGCTGCATAATATCAGCCAGCTGACGCTTGTTCAATCCCTCGTCGCCAGCCATAAAGAGCAAGCCCTCAATAATCGACTTCAACTTCGGATAATCCACTGTCCGCAGCTTCCCCTCTCCAATGAATGACGATATCTTCGAATAAAGTGTGCTGGAAGCAGCGAATATGCTTCATTTTCATCAGCTCCAGAATGGCTAGAAACGTAACGACGACCTCATGCTTGTCCATGTTCTCCCGGATAAGCTTCGAGAATCGCACCGTCTCAAACTGGCGCAGCACCTCAACGATATCGCGAATACGGTCCTTGACCGATATTTCATCCCTTTGAACAGTCGCTACGATATTGCGGCGCGCCGCTCTGCGTATGGCACGCTGGAACGCGGCGACAATGTCGGAGACGTGAAGCCCTTCAAGCGGGTTCACATCCTCCTTCTTCAAGTAGGGCGTCATATCGTCAGGCTCGCGTGAATAGACGAGGCTCCGCTCCAGCTCCTTCTCCCGGAGCTGTTCGGCAATCTGCTTGAACTTCCGGTATTCAACGAGCTTCTGAATCAGCTCGTCACGCGGGTCTAGTCCGTCATCCTGCCAATCTTCATATTCATCCTCAAATACGGGAGGCTTCGGCAGCAGCTGCTTGCTCTTTATCGACAGCAGCGTGGCTGCCATCACAAGAAATTCGCTCGTCACGTCCAGCTCCAGCTCTTTCATTGCATGCAAATATTCCATGTATTGATCCGTAATCTCGCTGATCGATACTTCATGGATATCAATCTCAGCCTTGTCGATGAGATGCAGCAGCAAATCGAGCGGCCCTTCGAATGATTCAAGCTTGTAAAGCACTGTCACTTCGTATTTCCTCCCGGCAATCGTCTATCCCTTAATTATGCAGCATTTTCGTTAAATTTGCCATCTCAATTGCAGATGCTGCAGCTTCATAGCCTTTATTGCCGGCTTTAGTGCCCGCACGTTCGATGGCTTGCTCGATGGAATCGACCGTCAAGACGCCGAAAATCGTCGGTACGCCAGTCTTCAGTGCAATCGCCGCAACACCTTTCGCAGCTTCGTTGCAGACGAAATCGAAATGCGGAGTTGACCCCCGGATAACGGCGCCAAGCGTTATTACCGCATCGTATTTTCCGCTTTCCGCCATTTTTTGCGCGATCAACGGAATTTCGAACGCTCCCGGTACCCAAGCGACTTCTACATCGCTGTCTTGCGCGCCGTGACGCTTGAACGCGTCAAGCGCTCCGCCGAGCAGCTTGCTGGAAATGAACTCATTAAATCTGCCTACTACAACCCCAAATTTCAAACCTTCCGATACTAAATGTCCCTCGTAAACATGCGGCATAATTAATTTCCTCCCATTAGTCAATTCTTTTATTGTGGTTATTGCAGTTGTCGTTATTGCTGTTCTTGCCCTTCGAAACGGAGCAAATGCCCCAGCTTGGATTGCTTGGTGCGCAGATAGCCATTGTTGCTTTCATTGGCTTCCATTTGAATTGGCACTCGCTCTACAACTTCAAGGCCGTAGCCCTCCAGCCCTTTGATCTTGCGGGGATTATTCGTCAACAGCCGCATTTTGCGCACGCCGAGATCCTTCAATATTTGCGCTCCGATGCCGTAATCCCGTAAATCAGGCGCAAATCCAAGCTTCAGGTTCGCATCAACCGTATCCAAACCTTGTTCCTGCAGCGCATAAGCTTTCAGCTTATTGATTAAGCCAATGCCCCGGCCTTCTTGGCGCATATAAAGCAGTACGCCCGAGCCCGCTTCATCGATTTGCTTCAGTGCAGCGTCAAGCTGCGGCCCGCAATCGCAGCGGTGCGAATGAAAGACATCTCCGGTCAAGCACTCCGAATGAACACGGACGAGCACAGGCTTTGTACCATCAATTTCACCCTTGACCAGCGCAACATGCTCTTTCCCGTCTAATTCATTCGTGAAAGCGACGGCGCGGAATACGCCAAAATCGGTTGGCAAGTTCACTTCCACTGCACGCTCGACAAGCTTTTCTGTTTCATTGCGGTATTGAATCAGCCCTTGAATCGTAATAAGCTTTAGATCATGCTTTTCTTTGAACGCGGCAAGCTGAGGCATTCTGGCCATCGTGCCGTCCTCGTTAATAATTTCACAGATGACACCTACAGGCTCGGAATTGCAAAGCTTAGCCAAATCAATGGCAGCTTCCGTATGGCCGGCTCTTCTCAGCACACCGCCAGCCTTCGCAATGAGCGGGAAAATATGTCCCGGCTTCCGGTAATCGCCGGCTTGCGTCGCTGGATTGAGTAATGATTTGACCGTCTCCGAACGTTCAAACGCCGAGATTCCCGTCGTCGTCGAAATATGATCGACCGATACGGTAAAGGCCGTACCATGATAATCCGTATTACGAGCGACCATCGGAGGCAAATCCAACTGTTCAGCGCGTTCCTGTGTAAGCGGAACACACACAAGCCCTCTTGCTTCCGTAATCATAAAATTAATGACTTCCGGCGTCGCTTTCTCGCCCAGAGCGATCAGATCGCCTTCATTCTCGCGATCCTCATCATCGACAACGATGACAGGCTTGCCGTCCAGCAAATCCTTTAATGCCGCTTCAATCGTATCAAACAAGCCTTCTTGCAGCAGTTCTTCTTGTCGGCTCATTCTGCATCCCTCCTCATCCCTCTATCTTCTGCAACCCGTCTCTCTTATATAAATCCGTTTTCGCTTAAAAATGCAGTCGTCAGTTTTCCATTCCCGGTTTTTGCCGGAGATGCCTCACCAGGAGAAGATTGTCTTCCGAAATGAAGCAGATGATCGACATACTTGCCGATAATGTCGCATTCGATATTGACTGTCTCTCCCGGCTTTTTACCGAGAAGCGCCGTCTCCTTAAGCGTATGCGGGATGATGGATACCGAGAAGCCATCCTTGGAGGTGTCAATGACCGTCAAGCTGATGCCGTCAATCGTGGCCGAGCCCTTCGGAATGATATAGCGCAGCATGTCATTGTCAGACAGCCGAATCGTGAACACGACGGCATTCGCATATGGCTCCCGGCCCGTTATGATACCGGTTCCGTCCACATGCCCCTGTACGATATGTCCGCCGAAGCGGCCGCCCGCAAGCATCGCGCGTTCCAAATTGACAGCCTGCCCGGGACGAAGACGATCCAAATTCGATTTGCGGTACGTTTCCGGCATGACGTCTGCCGTAAAAGAGCCCTTGGCGTAAGCCGTCACGGTCAGACAGACACCGTTGACCGATATACTGTCACCTAGAGCCACGCCGTCCGTTACGACGGATGCCTCTATCGTCAGCACCATCGCCTCGCCCCGCTTCGAAGCTTGACGCATCGTGCCAACTTCCTCGATAAGCCCCGTAAACATGGGCAGCCCTCCTAACTAGTGTTGACTATACGCCGGATATCCGGCAATGCATATATCTTCGCCCGCCATCTCCACGGCTACACGCTCCAGCTCGATAGCTTGCGCCATTTTCTCAAAGCCGTCGAACGTGAAGGTTCCTGGAGCCTGCAAACCGCCGATAATTTTGGTCGCCATATAAATCATGATTTTGTCGATAAGTCCTGCTTCCAGCATCGCTCCGTTCAGCTTTCCTCCGCCCTCAAGCAGAATAGAACCGATTTCAGCTTCGCCTAGCTTTCTCATCGCTTCCTTCAAGTCGACATGCTCGCCTGCGCCGGCTCTCACGAGCTCCACTCCAGCAGCTTCAAGCGCGGCGCCCTTGGCTTGATCCGCACCCTCTGTCGTCAGTACCAGGGTACGTGCCGAACGGTCCGTTACCACTCTTGCGTCTAGCGGAAGCCTTAGCTTGCTGTCGACGATAATGCGTACCGGATGAATCGCCGGTACTTCCGCCCTTGTCGTCAGCATCGGATCATCGGCTAGCACCGTTGCGATGCCGACCATAATCGCTTCATGCTGATGACGCAGCGTATGAACTTGCTCCCGGGCTGCAGCGCCGGTAATCCAGCGGCTGTCGCCTGTGCGGGAAGCGATCTTGCCGTCCAGCGTGCTTGCTGTCTTCAACGTGACGAAAGGCAGCTTCGTCGTAATATATTTGTTGAATTTCTCGTTCATCGAACGAGATTTTTCCTCCAGCAAGCCTACAGTTACTTCAATTCCAGACTCCCGCAGCCTTTCCAGTCCGCGGCCTGCTACTTGCGGATTAGGATCCGTAGCGGCGACAACGACGCGAGCAGCTTTAGCCGCGATGATCCGTTCGCAGCATGGAGGCGTTTTGCCGAAATGGCTGCACGGCTCGAGCGTCACATAGACGGTCGCTCCCTCTGCCTCGTCTCCCGCCATTTGCAGAGCGTGAACCTCGGCATGCCCGGTTCCCCGTTTCAAATGCGTGCCCACCCCGATGATTCGGCCTTCCTTCACAACTACGCAGCCTACGACCGGATTAATGCCGGTCTGTCCTGCCGCTTTTGCAGCCAGCTCAAGCGCAAGACCCATATAGTAAGAATCATTCAAAACTTCCATAAACGCAAAAACACCCCAATCGGCTGCGTTTGCCAACGGGGTGATAGGTGATGAGACTGCTTCGATTGCATAACGAATAATCAATTCAAACAAACTTATATTCCTTGTGAAAACAGACACAAGCAAATAAGCATGAGTGGATATGCATACGAATCAGATCTCCTTCTCCCATCCAGACTTTACTGTCGGTCCCGGATTTGCACCAGGTCCACCGTTCCGTGCCAGCTGTGCGCGCTAGCGCTCCAATCTGGTACAGCCCGGGTCACGGACTGACGAGCGCTGCCGCATAGAGGTTGACCTCAAATGCCGGTATCGCCCGATCACCGCCGGTTGGGACTTTCACCCGACCCCGAAGGAAAACTGCTATTTTATATGGTTACTGTTAATGTTTCAATCATGCCTTCCTGCAGCGTTAAAGTCAAACTGCAACAAGAACGATTACATTGATGAAATGTTACCACTGTAAAAATGAAAATGCAAGGTTTTTCATCCCTCGAAATTTTAGCAGCCAACAAAAAAACTGCGACGGAAGGGTTGTCCCTTCACATCGCAGTCTTAAGGTAAACGTCCGTTAAAGTGAATTAAGCTTCGTACACTTCAACTTTTTGCATTTTATCGCGGCCTTTGAATGCATCAACATGCTCCATGCCTTTGCTTACTTTACCGAAAACGGTATGTTGACCGTCCAGGTGCGGCTGCGGCTGGTAACCGATATAGAACTGGCTGCCGCCAGTGTTACGGCCAGCATGTGCCATTGCAAGGCTTCCGCGCTCATGCTTGTTCGGGTTGATCTCGCAGTTGATTTGGTACCCAGGGCCGCCGGTGCCAGTGCCGTTTGGACAACCTCCTTGAGCAACAAAACCCGGAATAACACGGTGGAATACGAGACCGTTATAGAAACCATCGTTAGCCAGCTTCTCGAAGTTAGCTACTGTGTTGGGAGCGTCTTGATCAAACAGGTCGATTACGACCTCTGCGCCATTTTCTAATGTGATTTTTGCTTGTTTTGCCATGTGTGAACATCAACCTTTCTACATCGAATAACACTACGTTACCAAATTTCGCCCTTACTTCGCAAGTTCTGCTTTGCGAAGGCGTGCTGGAATAACGTCATTAGCGACAATATTGTCGAGTGATTCGCGTTGAACAGCCAGGTCGGCTTGCCCGTCTTTGACAAATACGACTGCCGGACGGCGGATGCGGTTATAGTTGCTCGCCATGGCATAGTTGTATGCGCCTGTGCAGAATACAGCGAGCAAATCGCCGATATTCGCTTTAGGCAGCTCCAGGTCGATGATGAGCTTGTCGCCACTCTCGCAAGCTTTGCCTGCAACCGTTACAGTCTCTTCATTCGCTTCGTTAGCGCGGTTTGCAAGTATCGCTTCGTATTCGGACTGATACAATGCCGGACGCGGATTGTCCGTCATACCGCCGTCAACAGCGATGTATTTGCGTACGCCCGGAATTTCCTTCGCTGTGCCGATCGTGTACAGCGTCGTACCTGCGTCGCCAACCATACTGCGGCCCGGCTCTACCCAAATTTCAGGAAGCGGGAATTCCGCTGCCGTGAAGTTCGAAATAATGGCATCGGTAATGGCTCCAACATATTGTGCAATTGGAAGCGGTGTATCGCCTTCTACATAACGAATACCGAAGCCGCCGCCAAGGTTGATAACTTGGAAAGTCAGACCCAGATCTTTGCGGATTTCAACTGCAAATTGCGAAACTTTGTCTACAGCCATACGGAAGCCGTCCACTTCGAAAATTTGCGAGCCGATATGCGAGTGAACGCCTAGCACTTCAAGGTTGGCAAGTGCAATAGCTTCTTGAATCGCTTTCTTAGCAGCGCCGTTCGCAAGGTCAAAGCCGAACTTGGAATCCTGTTGACCCGTCGAAATATAATCATGCGTATGCGCTTCTACACCCGGCGTAATGCGGAGCAAAATTTTCACAGTCAGCCCTTTTTCCGCAGCCAGTGCGTTGAGCAGGTGCAGCTCGACAAAGTTGTCGACTACGAAGCAGCCAATTCCTGCTTCCAGTGCCATGTTGATCTCGTCAGGTGTTTTGTTGTTGCCATGGAAGTGGATACGCTCCACAGGGAAGCCGGCTTGCAAAGCGGTATAGAGCTCACCATCGGATACGACGTCAAGCGACAGCCCTTCCTGCTCGGCAATCGCGCACATTGCCATAACGCTGAACGCTTTGCTTGCGTAAGCGACTTGGAATTTCAGTCCGGAAGCTTTGAACGCCTCCACATATTCGGATGCGCGCTGGCGTACAAGCGCTTCGTCAACGATATATAGCGGTGTGCCGAACTCCTTTGCCAGATCGGTCGTGTCGACACCACCGATTTCCAAATGCCCTTTGGCATTGATTTTGCTAGTTCCATGCAAATACATTAAATTATCCCCCTCGGAGTTCTTCTATCCCAATGATAGAGCACGAATCATTACGATTCGAACGAATACCAACAGTATATCGCAATCCATCGCCGAGAGAAATGGATAATTTCACAATTCATTTGCATTTTTTTAGCCTTTTATTAGCGCCGCGGCATCTTATCCATCTGCTGCGGGCGAAGCAGATTTGGCCTTGTCCGGTTTTTCAGCACCGGCTGGCGTACGATAATGTTCCACATTGCCCTTGGATCAAATGGAATGAACGGCCACATATAAGGTCTGTTGAACGAGCGCTCCATGCACAGCACCAATAATACAGCAGTCGTTGCAATCATGAAGCCCGGCACCTGAAAGGCAGCCACGGCAACGATAAGAACGAGCCGGACGATACGGTTGGCAAGACCCAGCTCATAGCTCGGCGTAGCGAACATGCCGATGGCTGCGATCGCCATATAGAGCACTACCTCATTGATAAACAACCCTGTTTTTACCGCGATATCGCCGATCATAATCGCCGCAACCAATGACATTGCAGTCGCCAGCGAGGTTGGGGTATGGACAGAAGCCATACGCAGCAAGTCGACACCGATCTCCACGAGCAGAAACTGGAGAACGAGCGGCATCATGCCTGTTTTTTGCGGACCAAGAAAAGCAAGAACCGCAGGCTTGAGCTCCGGGTGCATAACGAACAACAGCCACATCGGAAGCAGAAACAGCGAGGCAAAAATACCGAGAAAACGAACCCAGCGCAAATAAGTTCCAATAAAAGGCGTCTGACGGTTTTCTTCCGCATGCTGCACCAGATCAAAGAAAGTCGTCGGCAGAATCATGACGCTGGGTGACGTGTCGACAAAGACAGAAACGTTTCCTTCCAGCAAGTGAGCAGCGACAACGTCTGGCCGCTCCGAGTAGCGGACCAGCGGATAAGGATTCCAGCCCCGCTTCACGGTAGCCTCCTCCAACTGCTTGTCCGCAAGCGGCAAGCCGTCGATATCGACGAGGCTAATCTTGTCTTTAATCGATTTCAGCAGCTCCTTGTCGACTAAATCATCGATATAAGCGATGCAAATATCCGATTGCGTCCGCTCCCCCACCTTCATGAGCTCATAGCGAAGCTGAGGATCACGCAGCCTTCTGCGCACGAGCGAAATGTTGACCATCAGCGTCTCGGTAAATCCGTCTCTGCTCCCCCTCACAACACGCTCAAGAGACGGCTCCTCCGGGCCTCGCGCCGGGAAGTTTTTGGCGTCAATAACAAGCGCAGTGGATTCGTTGTCGATGAAAAAAGCGGTGTCGCCGGACATAACATGGGACAAAACCTCGTTCCAATCGTCAACAGGCGTCACCTGGGCAGCAGGAACATACAGATCGAAGAAGGAGCGGAACGCATGGCCGGACAGTTCATCCGGATGCAAATACGTCAGCCTTTTCAAAATGTCGGTCAACAGTACGCTTTGCGAAAGGCCATTCATGAAAAACATCGCGGTCCGATGCTCCCCAAACGTCATCTCACGGACAACGATGTCAAAGCTTGTTTTATAACCGATATCATGGGTCAATCTCTCCAGCACGTCATCCAGGCTGCTGGGAATCGCTGAACTTTTTTGCTCTTTGTTGCTGCTTCGTTTCCCCCGTTCGGATGAGTAGCTTGCCTGCCTATGCCCGGCTTCTGGATTTGGAGCCTCCCCCGTCGACAAACCGGTTTCCTCGTTCAACCGTTCCTTAGGCACAAAGCCTGCCGGCGGCATAGGCCCCCCATCGCTGCCCTGCCGCTCTTTATCGAAATCCGTCATCCGCTTAGCCCCCTTCATTTCGTCGTCGTGTAAATTACCATTGATAATAGAGCCAATCAAATAGCGAACCGAGCGTTTTGCCAAGCACCATTGCCATAACAAGACTGACTAAATAGTCGGAGAGATTCATCCGTTTGGCTAGAATAGGCAGTACATTCATCACTTCCGTAAGTGCTGCCGCCAGCATGCCGACAAAGATTCCGTCCAGCAAGCCCGAGAAGATCAGGACTGAAATCTTCGGCAAAGCAAGTTCCCAATCGAGAAAGTCGGCAAATGTCCAATACATTGACCCTCCGACAATCGCGGTTTCGAACCAAGCTGACATCCGGTAAGCTCTCGCCACCTGCGCCAGCCTTGGAACCAGATCAAATACGATTAGCAGCGCAACCAACCCGCTGCCTACGGCCAACCCGCCGGACAAGCCAATAAAAGCAGCCAGCAAATTGCGTGCATAATCAATTATCATCGCCGGCATGTCCTTGGCTCGAACTGTTTTTTTTTCGCATTTCGTCAGCGATGACGTAGGCATTCACATTTTCCTGATACGTATACAACTCCACTTCAAGCGGGTTTGGCTCTTCATTGAAACGCTTGCGGAACAAATGGTTGAAAAACAAAATCATCCCTAGACCGATGCCGAGCGAATAAGGAATTTGAAACCAGAGCGGATGCTCTGTCTTTTCTCCGGTTATAAGCTCAACAATTCGAATATGAACCTCCCGCATGCTGACGTCGGTATGAAAATTCATAATCGCCAGCCCCGCACCGAAAAACAGCAGCAGCCAGGCGAACAACAGCACGATAATACGCGGTTTCACAGGCTTCTCGGATACCATAATCAGCACCTGCGGATCGCCGTAAGCCTCGACGGTGAGTGAGGGCTCTGCCAATCGAATCGCTTTGACAATCTGCAGCAGATCGATAACGACCCGGTTGCCGTCCGCTTTCGCATGACGATACAGCACAAGGTCCGCAAGACGCTGCTCCTGCTCATCGTTAGCAGCGAGCAGCCTGGCCACTTGGCCTAACGTTACTTTATGTCTGGGACGAATCGTAATTCGTTTTTTGAGACGCAGATAGAGAGCCGATTGACGGGGTACGTCCATCTGTCATCATTCCTAACGTATTGGATTCACTTCCCTTTTAGTATGAGAAAAGGCGGCGGCGGATAGTCATGCTTGCTAAGGTAAAAAATTGAAAAGACCAAACCGCCTATTGGGCGATCTGGTCTCGAATGGACTGCAATATTTTTTTCTCCAGACGTGATACTTGCACTTGGGAAATGCCAAGCCTGCTGGCAACCTCGGACTGCGTCTTATCCCGGTAATAGCGCAAATAGACGATCAGCCGTTCCCTCTCATTGAGGCCTTCGATCGCTTCCACCAGCGCCAGCTTATCGAACCAGCGCTCCTGCGAATCATCCGCAATCTGGTCCATCAGCGTAATGGGGTCTCCGTCATTCTCGAATACAGTCTCATGAATCGAGGTTGGCGGCTTATTCGCTTCCTGAGCAAAGACGACATCCTCCGGTGTGATACCAAGGCGCTCCGCTACCTCGCTAATCGTCGGCAGACGGCCAAGCGTCTTGGACAGCTCATCCTTCATCTTCCGTACTTTGTTCGCCGTTTCCTTCAGCGACCGGCTTACCTTGAGCGTGCCGTCATCGCGCAAAAACCGCTGAATTTCTCCGATAATCATCGGGACGGCATAGGTGGAAAACTTCACGTCATAAGACAAATCAAACTTGTCGACGGACTTCAGCAGTCCGATACAACCGATCTGGAACAAATCTTCCGGTTCGTAGCCGCGGTTGATAAACCGCTGTACGACCGACCATACGAGCCGGATATTGCAATGTACGAGAGTATCTCTTGCCAACGTATCGCCAGACTGGCTTAGCGCTATAAGCCGCTTTACTTCCGCGTCATCCAAATACGGCTGAGCCGTTTGCTTCTTCAAATCGACATCCATGAGGTTCAACCCCTATGCGCTAGTTGTATAGCGCTTTTTTCGATTCGATTCGTTTCAGCATCGAGAGACGGGTGCCCCCGCCAAGATCGCTGGAAACCTCGAAACGGTCCATAAAATTTTCCATAATCGTGAATCCCATGCCCGAGCGCTCGAGCTCCGGCTTCGACGTATAAAGCGGCTGGCGGGCCAAATCCAAATCCTCGATTCCATGTCCGTTGTCAC
Organism: Paenibacillus radicis (ex Gao et al. 2016); assembly: GCF_014641555.1. Taxonomy (GTDB): domain Bacteria; phylum Bacillota; class Bacilli; order Paenibacillales; family Paenibacillaceae; genus Pristimantibacillus; species Pristimantibacillus radicis. The sequence goes on along the minus strand of NZ_BMHY01000001.1, from coordinate 877,819 downwards.
TGATGATCAGCGATACGGAATCACCTTCGATCGAGGCTTCAATCGTTACTTTTCCAGAAGGGTCACTGTCATAGCCATGAATAATGGCGTTAGTCACCGCTTCCGACACTGCGGTTTTCAAATCGTTCAGCTCCTCCAATGTCGGATCAAGCTGAGATACGAAGGACGCGATGGCAACGCGCGCGAAAGCTTCATTTTCAGAGCGCGCGCTAAAGGTCAGCGTCATTTCATTCCGTCCGTTCACGAGACCACCTCCAGGCTTGATATCGCTGTTCGCTCATTGTCATGGATCTCCAATATTTTGAACAGGCCTGACATTTCGAACAGCCGATACACATTCGGATTCACATCGCAGACGACCATCTTGCCGCCTTTGCTTTTCACCTGCTTGTACCTGCCGAGGATGACGCCGAGCCCGGAGCTGTCCATAAATTGCAGCTCTTTCAAGCTTAAGAGAATATGAACGCTCGAGCCGCGAGCAATCGCTTCCTCCATTTTGTACCGGACGACATCGGCGGTATGATGGTCAAGCTCTCCTCTGAGACGTACGATGAGCACGTTCCGGTAATGCTCCAATTCCGCTTGCAAACTCATTATCGCTGTTCATCTCCTTCTGCTACGCATTTGGATCGAACTAGCATTTCTCCAAGCGGAAGCCGCTTTCCTGCAAGGCGACAAAACTAGAAGCATACCGCTAGAAGGCGACAAATTACGCTGGCCTTTTGCCCGGAAACTATGTGAACAATCCGCCTAAAGAGCGCTGAAGCATCTTCCACCAGCCGGCTCTATCAATCGACTGCGGCGCGTCTACAGGAAACTCCTTGAGCACCTGGTCACCTTGGAAAACGATCAGCTTGCCGATCGGCTGACCGATTTTCACCGGCGCTTTCAACGGTTCAAGCTGCAGCTCATAGCGGATATCTGTCGTAGGCGTTCCTTTTTTCAACAGCACACTATATTGATGTTTGGCCACGATCGGCATCTGAGAAGCAGTACCTTTCTCGATGTTGACATTGCCCATCGTATCGCCCTCTTTAAAGATCGAATGGGTCATGTACTGGGCAAAAGCGTAATCAAACATTTGAGCTACTTCGTTGTTTCTTGTTTTCGTATTCGGCTCGCCCATTACGACAGCAATGATCCGCAGATCATCGCGTCTAGCTGTAGCAGACAAGCAAAATTTCGCCTCGCTGGTAAAGCCGGTTTTCAAACCGTCTGCACCGCTATAGAAGCGGACAAGCTTGTTCGTGTTCACAAGCCAGAACGGTTTTTCCGAAGTTTTCCGGAGATAATCCTGGTACAGTCCCGTATATTTCGTAATTTCCGAATGCTTGAGCAATTCCCTCGACATCACAGCAATATCATGAGCGGAAGAGTAGTGATCCGTTGTCGGCAAGCCGTTGCAATTGGCAAAATGAGTTTCTTTTAGCCCAAGCTGCTGAGCCTTTTCATTCATTTTCGCCACAAATTGCTGCTCGGTGCCGGCGAGCTTCTCCGCCATTGCCACAGAGGCGTCATTGCCGGATGCCAGCGCAATCCCTTTAATCATGTCGTCTACCGTCATTTCCTCGCCGGGCTCGAGAAAAATTTGCGAGCCGCCCATAGAGGAAGCGTATTCGCTGGCCTGGACTTTGTCCGTCAGCTTAATCGTTCCGTCGTCAATGGCTTCCATAATAAGAAGCATCGTCATAACTTTCGTTATACTCGCAGGCGGCAGTTTATCATTGCTGTTTTTTTCATAGATGATTGTACCGCTGTCTGCATCCATCAAAATCGCAGATCTTGCGGAAGGAGCCAGGTCGGCGGCCGAACCCGCATTCGCCGGTGCTTTCTCTTCAGCGAATGCCGCGACAGGCATCGCCATACTTAGTGCGGCTACTAGAAGAAATAGTTTCATACATCGTTTTTTCATGGCAGGTCCCTCCAAAGATGATGCAGTCAGGCTGACCGCAATTCGGCTAATTTTTCCTCTACAGTGTCGGCTTGTTTGTAGAAAATTATTCCACCTTTGAAATAATATCCGGAGCTGGAGGGAGTGATAGAAAGCAAACCCCGGGCTCACTGCGTGTTTTGGTCCATGCTGCCGTTCTTGATCCCATTTTCCCATCGCTTTCACGATGCATAATGGATAGAATCTGCAAAATGTCATCCTGGACTCAAAACACTCCGCTCACCCTGTGTGCATCTCACAGCCGAATAATCAATTCAAAGAGCGATAGCCGGACCTCTGATAGTTAATAGAACCCGGGATCACTGCATGTTTTGGTCCATGCTGCCGATCCTGATCCCATTTTCCCATCGCTTTCACGATGCATAATGGATAGAATCTGCAACATTCCGCTCACCTTGAGCGCAAGTGGCACACAAAATAAACACTTCAGTGCTTACTAAATACAGCAGGATTGAGCGTTACACTAATTAATAGCGTAGTGGTAGCGTTCAGGTACGCTAGAGGTCGGATACCATCATTTTGACTCTCATTTACTCGTTGAGAGCTAAGTTAAGAAAGATAGAAATGAATCAAAATGCAAAAGTGCAGGTTGATTAGTCTAAAATGCTTGGAAAAAGCTAAAATCGACCATTTCAAATGTATTTTTGCATTTTGATCGATAATTTGGGCCTTTTGAGGCACATCAACATGTATTTTTACATTTTGATACAGTGGAGAGCAGACTCGACAGCTAGTTGTATATAGTTACACGATTCATTACAACCTCGCTTTATTTTGCAGCTCAGAGTGTGATGCAGCCTGCCCGTTAACGAAAGTTTGTGAGAGACGTAGCACATTTAGGCGACAAAGATGTCTACCGTGCGTGCCTCCCGGCGCGCGGTGCCATCGCGTCACGCGATGCTCGGTCGCACGTCGGCGGTCATACCTTGTTGTTTCACTTCAGGTTAGCGAAGGAACAAATCACCAGCTGCGCCTGCCACATTAAAGCTTGAAAATCAAAAGGAAAAGAAAATAGAACAAAAAGCAAAAAGAGAAACCTCACGTTTTCACAAACGTTGGTTTCTCTTTTGCTTTTTGTGCAATTCTTTATTCAGTTCGTGTAACGCCATCAGCCGTCACAATCGACAGCAGCAGCGGCCGCAAGTCTGGCTTGGTCGAATCGACGGCATATGCGCCGCGGACTTGTTCCGCGACCTCTGCCTCCGCCTCGCCGTTTCTTCTAGCATGAAGAACAGCAAGCGTCTCGCCTGCATGAACCTTATCCCCGACTTTCTTCGTCATGACAATACCAACGGCATAATCGATTTCAGCATCCTTCGTTGCTCTGCCTGCTCCAAGAAGCATGGCTGCCGTACCAAGACGCTCGGCATCGATCGCTTTTACATAGCCATTATCCGTCGCCTTTACCTCGATAACAACTGGAGCGACTGGGAGCTTAGATGGGTCGTCCGCCACCGAGCCGTCTCCGCCTTGTGCGGCAACGAACTGTCTGAACTTCTCCAGTGCAGCGCCATTATTGAGTTGGGAACGAAGCAGTGTTTTCGCTTCCTCAACATTTTCCGCCTTGCCGCCCAGCACCGTCATATGCGCGCCAAGTGTCAGACAAAGCTCCGTTAAATCCTCCGGCCCTTTTCCCTGCAGCGTCTCAATGGACTCCTTCACTTCGAGCGCATTGCCGATTGCAAAACCAAGCGGCTGGTCCATATCGCTAATGATGGCCGCCGTCTGACGGCCTACCTTCGTACCGATCGCGACCATTGCTTGGGCCAATTCTTCGGATTGCTCCAAAGTCTTCATAAAAGCTCCGCTGCCTGTCTTTACATCAAGCACGATTGCATCGGCTCCCGCCGCAATCTTCTTGCTCATTACCGAGCTTGCAATTAACGGAATGGACTCAACCGTTCCCGTTACGTCACGGAGAGCATATAACTTTTTATCCGCCGGAGCCAGATTGCCGCTTTGTCCGATAACGGATAAGCCTAGCTCATTTACTTGACTCATGAATTTCTCACGGGAAAGCTCCGTCTGGAAACCCGCGATCGATTCCAGCTTGTCGATCGTTCCTCCTGTATGTCCAAGGCCGCGCCCGGACATCTTCGCTACCGGAACGCCTATGGAAGCAACCAGCGGCGCCACGATTAAGGTGGTTTTGTCGCCCACGCCGCCTGTGCTGTGCTTGTCTACTTTAATGCCGGCTATCGGCGCAAGATCAACCTGATCGCCGGAATTCGCCATTGCTAAAGTAAGTGCTGCGGTCTCCGCCGCGGTCATTCCGCGAAAGAGCACGGCCATCGCCCAAGCCGACATCTGATAATCAGGTATATCGCCTTCACAATAGCCGTCGACAAGAAAGGTAAGCTCCGAGGCGGTCAATTCGCCGCCGTCCCGCTTTTTCTGAATTAAATCCACTGCGCGCATGTCATTCTCTCCCGTCCGCAGAACTTGAAGTCAAGTCTCATCTCATTTTTGCTAATTCCCGTTGCTCCACTTGCGCCCGGACAATGAGCTTGTCCAATGATTGGCTCAAAAGAAGCACCTCACGATTCAGCAAATTTTGCTTTAATAAAGCTGTTTCCACCATTTTTCCGCGCAATTTCTCCATTTCGAAGAGCAATTGCTTGTCCATGTCCACTTCACTCCATCGTTCTGTAATCATGGACATTATACGACGACCGCCATCACAAAAACTGTCACAATAAGTCGAGGCAAATATTACAATTGTGTTACAAAATCTTAAAATCGAGGAATTATGGCTTTAACCAGCGCTAAAAACTGTGATTTCACACGTTCTGTCGTCTCCATTACCTCGGCATGTGACAAGGGCTGGTCCAAAATACCTGCTGCCATATTGCTTATACAGGAGATGCCGAGCACCTCAAGACCCGTATGTCTGGCGGCAAGCACCTCGGCAACGGTCGACATTCCGACCGCATCCGCGCCCAGCGTGCGCAGCATCCGGATCTCTGCTGGCGTCTCATAGTTAGGCCCAAGCAAACCGGCATATACGCCTTCCCGCAGCGTCAGCCCCTGCGTCACCGCGATTTCCCGTGCTGCGGCACGCAGCCGTTTGCTGTAAGCCTCCGACATATCAGGGAATCGTACGCCAAGCTCGTCTTCGTTCGGGCCGATCAGCGGATTTTTGCCCGTCAGATTCAGGTGATCGGAAATGATCATCAAATCGCCCGGCTCAAAGCTCGTATTAACGCCGCCTGCGGCATTCGTCACGAGCAGCGATTTTGCGCCCAGCGCCTTCATCACCCGAACCGGAAAAGCTGTCAACTCAGGGCCATACCCCTCATACATGTGGAAACGGCCGCGCATAAGCACAACCGGCCGGCCCGATAAGATCCCTACTAGCAGTTCTCCTGCATGCCCTTCAACGGTTGACACCGGAAAATGGGGAATGCTCTCGTAAGGAATGACAACGGCCTCCTCCAAATGATCGCCAAGCACACCGAGACCCGAGCCCATGATAAGTCCAATCTCTGGCTTAAGCGGGGTTAGGGCTGCAATATAGGCTGCCGCCTCCTTAATTTGCACTGCTGTCAATGGTTGCACCACATTCACCTTTCCTTTCCCCTTATTTGCAGAGTAATTCTGTATTCAGTCCGTATCGGTGATCAACAAGTCCAGAAAGCTTGTCCCGTTAGGCGGAGCCTGCACGCCGAAATTGTCGGCGATTGTTGCGCCCAGATCGGAGAAGGTCACTCGAGTCTGAAGTTGACCTCGCTGGTTAAAAGCCGGACTGTACAGCAGTAAAGGCACATACTCACGCGTATGATCTGTCCCCGGATGGACGGGATCATTGCCATGGTCGGCCGTCACGATTAGCAGATCACGTACCCCAATCCTCTTCTCCAGCTCAGGCAGGGCGAGATCGAATTGCTCCAGTGCTTCTGCGTAGCCTTGTGGATCACGGCGATGGCCATACAGCGAGTCGAAATCGACCAGATTCGTAAATAGAAGTCCTTGGAATGGTTCATTCAGCGCATCCAGCGTTTTAGCGATGCCATCGGCATTGCTTTTCGTCGGCGTCGACGCACTGATGCCCTCGCCATCAAAAATATCGTTAATTTTGCCAACGGCGATCGTTGCGTAGCCGCCATTCTGCAAAGCGTTCAATACAGTAGGCTCTGGCGGTTTAACGGCGTAATCATGGCGGTTGGGCGTCCGCTTGAAAGCGCCAGGCTTCCCTATATATGGTCGGGCAATCACGCGGCCTACTGCATAACGTTCATCCAGCGTCAGCTCCCTGGCGATCTCGCAGGCGCGGTACAATTCCTCAAGCGGAATGATATCTTCATGCGCCGCAATTTGAAAGACGCTGTCCGCGGACGTATAAACGATCCAATCGCCGCTTTCCATTTGCTGTGCCCCAAGCTCGTCCAAGATATCTGTCCCGCTTGCCGGCTTATTGCCGATCACTTTACGTCCGGTACGTTCCTCGAATGCGGCAATAAGCTCCTCAGGAAAGCCTTCAGGGAAAGTCTGAAACGGCACCGTCAGCTTCAGACCCATCAGCTCCCAATGACCGGTCATCGTATCCTTGCCGACGGAAACCTCTGCCATTTTTCCAAAATAAGCTTCCGCTTCACCTTCAGAAGGCTCCCACCCGCTAATCTTCGCAATGCGGTCGAGCCCCCATCTGCGTAAATTCGGCAGTTGAATGCCCGGCACTCGTTCTACGATATGCCCGAGCGTATGAGACCCTTTGTCCCCGAAGGATTCAGCGTCGGGAAGCTCCCCGATGCCTACGCTGTCCAGTACAATTAATGCGATACGGTCGAATTTCATCGGCATAGGCACTTCACTTCCCCTTCTATATGTATTAAGCGCGTGGATGAGCCTGCGTATAGGCATCCTTCATCCGCACTTTGGCGAGCCGGGTATATCTTTGGGTTGTCGATATATCCGCATGTCCGAGCAGCTCCTGAACGGCCCGCAAATCGGCGCCGTTATCCAGCAAATGCGCGGCAAAGGAATGACGCAGCGTATGCGGCGTAATATCTTCTTCGATGCCTGCTGCCTTCGCATATTTTTTGATCATTTTCCAGAAGCCTTGCCTCGTCATCCTCGTTCCCAGCACATTGAGAAACAAAGCCTCCTCACCGGGAGACTTCTTCAGCAATTCGCTCCGGGAAGCTTCCAAGTAATGCTCAAGCGCTTCCTTGGCCATCCGGCCAAACGGAATAATCCGCTCCTTCATCCCGCTCCCCACGCACCTGATAATATTGAGCTGAAGATTGACGCTATCAAGGTTGAGCATAATTAATTCCGTCACCCGAATGCCCGTCGCGTAGAGCAGCTCCAGCATCGCCTTATCTCGAATGCCTGCCGTCGTAACCGGTTGCGGGGCATCCAGAAGCAAACCGGCCGCTTCCACCGATAGAACGCTTGGCGCTTTCTTCTCCTGCTTGGGCGATTCCAGATAGATTGCAGGATTATGCGCAATGACGCCTTCCAGCGCTAAATAATGAAAAAAAGCGCGGATCGATACGATATGTCTTGTCAGAGTGGCCGCTTTGCGCCCAGTCTCCTTCAACTGCAGCATATAATGCGACAGATGATGCCGCTGTACATCAGCCGGACGGCTGACAGCAAGCTGTGACAAGTAGTCGACCAAGCCGCTCAAATCACGTCCATACGATTCAAGCGTGCTAGGCGACAATGAACGTTCCACCGCTAAATGCCGAATAAACGACTGTACTTGATCATCCATTGCAATTGGCAATTCCTTTCATTGGCGTTCCTATGGCCTATCAAAATGCTATCCATATATTCCACGCCAAGCCGTGCAAATCCTGCTTTTAAGCAAACATTCGACCGGATGCCCGCCTGTTATTCGCCATACCAATAAAACCAGCGAAGCCGGTCCGCTAAGCTTCCGTTGCCCGGAATCATCGGATCGGCTTGAAATACTTTCATAGCGGCACCCTTCGGTTTATGATACGGATGCACCGGCGAGATTACGTCTACCAGCCAGCTATACCCGCCGGTTGCAAGGATCAGCAGCATCGAGAAAATAATGGCGAAAACGATGCGGCTAACCCATTTGCGAAGCGACAGCACCATGATCAGCAACTCCCCTTTCCTTCATACGGATGAAAAAAATGCTCGTCCGTACCACCATATGAAAAAGAGAGTCACATTATGTTAGAACTAAGTCTCCAGCCGGTCGTACGCTATCGCATCCAGCCAGCGCTCCAGCGGCGTATAGCTAATGCCGGTAGAGGCTGCTACCTGCTCATGAGTCACAGCTCCAGCATGCGTGTTAACGCCTTTCTGCAGCGGCAAACTGCCTTTCACAGCCTCCCAGCCGCGGTTTGCCAAATCCAGCGCATAGGAAATCGTTGCGTTCGTCAATGCGAACGTGGACGTTCGCGGCACGGCTCCCGGTATATTCGCAACCGCGTAATGAATGACGCCATGCTTAATATAGATCGGATCCGTATGCGTCGTCGGCCGGTCGACCGTTGCGATAGAGCCCCCTTGATCAACGGCTACGTCGACGATAACAGCGCCCTTCTTCATCCCTTGTACCATTTGCTCTGTAACGAGATGCGGCGCTTTGGCGCCCGGAATGAGCACCGCTCCGACCAGCAAGTCTGCTCTGCTGACCGCTTCTGCAATATGATAAGGACTCGACATGACCGTTTTGATCCGGCCGCCGAAAATATCGTCCAAATAACGCATCCGATCGGCGCTCTTCTCCAAGATAACGACATTCGCTCCCATACCGATTGCGATTTTAGCCGCATTCGTGCCTACGACGCCGCCGCCGACAATAACGACGTCTGCGGGAGGAACCCCTGGTACGCCGCCCAGCAGAACGCCTCGGCCGCCGTTGAACGCCTCCAGAAACTGCGAGCCGACCTGAACCGCCATCCGGCCAGCAACCTCGCTCATCGGCGTAAGCAGCGGCAGGCTGCCATTCGCGAGTTGAATCGTTTCATACGCGATTGCCGTCACCTGTTTGTCGACAAGCGCCTGCGTCAAGTCCGGAGCCGCCGCCAAGTGAAGATAAGTAAACAATAAGAGCCCTTCACGGAAATAGCCAAATTCTGAAGCAAGCGGCTCCTTCACTTTCATAATCATATCCGCTTGCCCCCATACCTCCGAAGCTGTCGCTTTGATGACAGCGCCTTCCCGTTCATAATCCCGGTCCTCAAAACCGCTTCCTTCGCCGGCCCCCGTCTCAACAAATACGGCATGGCCGGCGGCCGTCAGCATCGTAACACCCGCCGGTGTCAAAGCGACGCGGTATTCGCTCGCTTTAATCTCTTTCGGTACCCCGATTTTCATGATCTGACCCGCCTTCCGTAGTTGGTCTTACTATGATGTATGTTTCGCTGCAGCTGAATGTCCGTCCTGCACGTCAATAACAATCATTTGATACTCTCCTAAATACCTTCGCCACACATATGCTGTCTTAATTTCCGGCAAATTATGTGCATTTGGACGTATACCCCTGCCGTCCGGATACCTTCGTTCATAACCTGAACTAATGCGGACAATGACAAGGAGGTTGCCTTCGATGCCCAGACTCGAACAACTGCTCACCATTCACTCCAGGAGAGCTCCCTCAAAGTATACCGTTCGTAAGCTCATTGCTTTTAAGACGGGTAACTCCTATAAACGCTGTCTTCGATATTTGAATGTCAATGGCATTCGCCCATTCAAGCGTATTCCTGGAAGCAAGATGATAGGCTGTCTCTTCGACAGCCGGCTGTCGTGGGAGAAGATAAGAAAGCATCCCAGCATCAAACTCATTGAACCGGATAAAAAACTAAGAACGCATGCTTTCCTGCCCTCTCCACTGGGAACGGGAATGTCCAAACCGAGCCGTACGCCACAGTTCAAGTCTGTAAGTAAACCCAATACGCGAAGAAACTCGCGTGCTTCACTGCTGTCGTCTTCATGTCCGCCCGATATGCCTTGGAATTTATGTGCGATCGCAGCGCATAAGGCATGGAAACGATCACAGGGCGCTTCTGTCAAAATTGCAATTATCGATACCGGCATCGCCCCGCATCCAAGCCTGCGTATTGCCGGAGGAATCAACACGGTTAACGGCGGCAGCTATGCCGACGACAACGGCCATGGGACGCATGTGGCGGGTATCGCAGCAGCGACCGGTGTTAAAGGCTGCCAAGGGGTAGCGCCAAATGTAAAGCTGTATGCAGTTAAAGCTCTAGATCATGCAGGAGCTGGCTATGTGTCCGATATTATTGACGGTATTGAATGGTGTATTCGCAACAAAATGTCGATTATTAATATGAGTTTTGGATTAGAGAGAGGCGATTCCAGCGAGGCGCTTCATAACGCGATTAGAAAGGCAGTCAGAAAAGGGATCATTGTCGTTGCTTCAGCGGGAAACTCCGGTCCAAACACCTTCCAGCTGGATGAGCCGGCCGCATTCTCGGAGACGATTGCCGTGGCGGCAACAACAAGAGAAAACCGGATTGCGAATTTCAGCAACAGAGGCAATGGCATCACGATTGCAGCGCCGGGTGAGGATGTTCGTTCAACTTGGCTGAACGGAAATTTTTTGACCGTATCGGGAACGAGTATGGCATCTCCACATGTGACGGGAGGCGCTGCGCTGCTGCTCGCGCTTAAACCTGGTCTGACTCCCAGTGAAGTAAAAGTGCTGTTGAAAAAACAGGCGCTGCAATTGGATGATATCCCCGTAACTGCACAAGGCTCCGGCCTGCTGCAGCTGGATTTTCTATAATAAAACCTCTTAAAAACGCCAAAACGGCTCGCCGTCCAGTTAACTGGGCAGCAAAGCCGTTTATTGTTCATTAGGTTTGTCGTTTTTTGCGTTGCAGCGGTGGCAAATGCCTTGGAAATCAAGCCGATGATCCAGTACGGTAAAACCGAACTCCTGCTCAAGTCGCTCTTCAAGCGGCAAAAGCCAATCCTCTTTGATCTCATCCATGGAACCGCACTGCACACATATCAAGTGATGATGGTGGTGTTTGCTGCTGTCCGTACGCAAATCGTAACGGGCAACGCCGTCGCCAAAGTTCAGCTTTTCCACCACATGCATTTCGCTCAACAGCTCCAATGTCCGGTAAACGGTAGCTAGACCGATCTCCGGCGCCTTGTCTCTAACGAGCATGAATACATCTTCTGCACTCAAATGGTCGTCTTCGTTTTCGAGCAATACTCGAACTGTTGCCTCACGCTGCGGGGTTAATTTGTAGCCCTGCGACTGCAACTGTTGTTTGATCTTCTCAATCCGGGCTTCCATGATTTCCCCCCTACCACATGTCTGCGCCAACTTCCGGTTTGCTTTTATTATAGGGGTTAATGGCGGAAAAAGTCAAACGTTTTGGCTTTATACGGCCGATGCGGTTCCTGTCATTAGCGGCGTTACCCACTGCATGAGAATGGGCGAAACGTAGGCTTCGAGCAGCGCCGCCCCGGCAAGCAGCAAAAGCATGAGAAGCGCAGTTGACGAAAAGGCTGCTATTTGCGGCGCCAGACTGCCCTTTTGCTGAAACAGCCGGTTTTTGATGACATATGTCGAAAATGAGATGGCAGCGACGCTCGCTACCATCAGCGCGGGAACGACGATTAGATTCGGCGGCGCCACAGAGACAAGCGAGAACAGCAAGCCTTCCCAGGCATGCTGGCTGATCAGAGTGCCGATTGAGAAACCGACGAGCACCCCTTTCAGAAAGTCGAGCGCCAGCACGAAAGGAACGCCCACTACCGTTACGCCAAGCAGCCATAGCAGCAGCATCCATTTGCCGTAAAACATAAAGCGTTCCCAGAAGGAATGCGCCACATCCGCAAAGGTTCCGCTATCGACCAAATGAATATATTGATTGACGTTGGAGGCCAAATCCTGCTGCTGCTCCAGCGTCAGCGCTTGAACCATCAACCCGCCGAAAATGACGCCCACAACGAATAATACCGCTACAAAAATATAAAGCGTGATATGATTTTTGCCATTTTCCTGCAGCATAGCCGTGCGCAAAACCAGCCACTCCCTTCGGACAAGATATACGTTCATTGTATGATCTCTTGTCCGTTCCTATGACGGGAGCTTGCCGCTTACTCTAGTCTCTTAGATGCTGCCGTTTGCAAGATAGAGCTTCCATGCGTATACAGCCAATATCGTCTTCGCATCGCTGATGCGGCCTTCAGCTATATAAGCCTCTGCTTGCTCCAGCGTGATGGCTTCAATTTGCAAAAACTCATCCTCATCAGGATTTAGCGTTCCTGGCACGACCTTATCGGCGAAATACAAATACAGCTTCTCGTCTGCGAAGCCCGGCGACGTATAGAAGGCGCTGACTAGCTTCAATTCCTCTGCACGATAACCGGTCTCCTCCTCCAGCTCCCGCGCGGCGGCAACTGCCGGATCTTCCCCGGGGTCGAGCTTTCCGGCCGGAATTTCGATCTGGAATTTCTCGAGCGGTTTGCGGAATTGCTCCACTACGAGCAGCTTGCCGTCCAGCAGCGCCATTACAGCTGCTGCGCCCGGATGCTTCACGATTTCTCTCGTTGCCGTTTTACCATCGGGCAGTGCAACGGTATCAACCTGCAGTGAAATTATTTTCCCGTCAAAAATAGATTCCGTGCTTACCGTTTCTTCGCGCCATTGCTTCAGCTCATCTTGTGCCAATTCGATCGCTCCTTATTTTTCAAATCCTTAATCTATTCATTTTAGGTGGTTATAACTTGTCCGCAACGGACATAGATATCATTATACCAAATCACGAGGGGTGCGATAAGGATGAAACAGTATATAAGCGTTAATGAGCTTCGATTGGTAGGAAAGGCCTGGGAAGTACGTCACAAGCTTCGCAAGCTGACCGCCTCCCACGCACCAGAACGGACGCTTCGTCAGCTGCTGGCAGCGAAACAAAATTAACATTCCAGAATACTGGTCCAAATAAAAAAAGGCTTCTCCGCTCATGCTCGCGCATGAATGGGAAGCCTTTTCTCGTATCCAATCCGTTTATCCCTTTGCCGCCTGTTGAATGACGGAGACGACAAATTCAGTTACTTTGACCAAATTTGATACCTTAATCTGTTCTTTGGTCGTATGGATATGCTCGTAGCCGACGGCAAGATTGACGGTAGGCAGTCCTAATCCGTTAAAAATATTGGCGTCGCTGCCGCCCCCGGAATGAAAACCGCGCGGCTCCAAACCGATCGCACGAGCGGCCGCTTGCGCGACTTGGACGACATGTGATTGCTCATCATGCGAATAAGCCGGATATACGATGCTGCTCTCAAACTCGCCTCTTGCGCCGCAATCCCTCGCAGCACTCTCTACCGCTTCACGCATCGCATCAAGCTGACGCTCCAGCTTCACCTGAACGATACTCCGCGCCTCCGCATCCAGCCGCACGAAGTCGCATACGATGTTCGTTGCACCGCCGCCCTCGAAACGGCCGATATTGGCCGTCGTTTCCTTATCGATCCGGCCAAGCGGCATTCGGCTGATCGCTTTGGATGCAACCTGAATGGCGCTAATTCCGTCCTCGGGATTGACACCAGCATGTGCAGACTTGCCATGCAGCTTGATCGTTACCTTCGCTTGCGCAGGAGCGGCAATCGCGATATCGCCAATCGCGCCGTTCGAGTCGATGGCGTAGCCGAAATCGGCCAGCAGCCTTGCAGGGTCGATTGCCGCAGCGCCGACAAGACCCGATTCCTCGCCGACCGTAATAACAAACTGAATGCGTCCATGCGCGATTTGCTGCTCTTTCAGCACCCGTATCGCTTCCAACAACGCTGCAATTCCAGCTTTGTCGTCAGCACCCAAGATAGTCGTGCCATCGCTGCGGATATATCCGTCATCGTCCAGCTGAGGCTTTACACCAACGCCAGGTGTTACAGTGTCCATATGGCAGGTGAACAATATTGTCGGTGCGGACGCGGCGCCGGACGGCTCTAGCAGCAGAAACAGATTGTTAGCGCCATGCCCGGTTCGGGCATCCGCATCATCCTCTTCTACAGTAAGACCCAGCTCTTCGAATTTTTTACGAAGCACACGGCTAATTTCCTGCTCATGCTTCGTCTCGCTATCGACCTGCACCAGCTCCATGAACTCTTTCACAATTCGTTCCTGATTGACCACAGCCATTTCCTCCTTCGCCGTTTTCGATTAAAATAGAATAGACTTGTTTAACATGCACGTCCAATCCCTTGGAAAGGAGCGCTTTAAGATGAAATCACAGAAAATGATCCGCCTCGTCGCTATGATCGTCGCGGGCGCAGTACTGCTGTCCACGGTTATCGCTTCACTCGGCTGGCTCTTCTACTAGTGTATGCCGCCCATACTGGAATACAGAGCTGAAATGCGGCACGATTTCCCGTGCCGCTTGAGCCACGGTCATATTCTTCCCCGTTAAATCATTAAACGACGTTACGCCGTACTGCTCAATCCCGCACGGAATAATGCCGCTAAAGCCCGTCTGGCCGATACCCGATTCAATATTTAAGGCAAAGCCATGCGACGTAATGAATCCCTTCCGTCCTCGCGAACGGTTAAATTTCACCCCGATCGCCGCAATCTTCTCATCGCCGACCCATACACCGGTATATTCGGGCTTTCTTCCCGCTTCAATACCGTAATCTGCCAGCCAATTAATGAGCACCTGCTCCACACTTCTCAAGTAACCGTGTAAATCAAGTCCCTCCGCCTGAAGAAAGAGCAGCGGATAGCCGACTAATTGACCCGGTCCGTGATACGTAATATCCCCGCCCCGGTCAATTTCAAACACCGTTATGCCCCGCTCCTTCAGCTGCTCTTCATCCAAGAGCAAATGCTCCGGATGACGATCCGAGCCAAGCGTATAGGTTGGGGGATGCTGAAGAAGGAGAAGCGTCTCTGGACGCTCCTCCTTATCAACTTGCGTTACGATCGATTTTTGCAAATCCCAAGCCTTCGCATAATCGAGCAACGGTATATAACGGGCTTCCAGTGTCGTCCTCGCGCCATGATGCTTGGCAACGTCAGTCATCTGTATACCCCATTTCTGTCTTTCAGACTAGATCTTCGCTTAATACAGCTTTGTATCGGTGTTAAAGCTCTCCAAAGTTTCCTTCACGCGCTGCAGGAATCGGCCGCAAATGATGCCGTCCAAAATCCGGTGATCCAGCGAGAAGCACATATTGGCAATCGAACGTATCGCAATCATATCATTGATAACGACAGGACGCTTGACGATCGATTCAAATGTAAGGATAGCCGCCTGCGGATAGTTGATAATCGGATTCGTAATGATCGAACCAAACGATCCTGTATTGTTGACGGTAAACGTACCGCCTTGCATATCAGACAGCGTCAGTTTCCCTTCGCGGCCGCGGCGGGCCAGATCGTCGATTTCTTTGGCGAGTCCGGCAATCGTTTTGTGATCGGCATTTTTAATAACCGGCGTTGCTACCGATTCCTCTGTACCAACCGCGAGCGAAATATTAATATCCCGCTTCACGATAATTTTATCGGCAGCCCACATGGAGTTGATAATCGGGAAATCCTTAATTGCATTGACGACCGCCTTCAGGACAAAAGCGAGATAGGTCAGATTGACGCCTTCCCGTTTCATGAATTCATCCTTCAGCTTATTGCGCAAGGCAACCAGATTCGTCACATCTACCTCGATCATCATCCAACCATGAGGAATTTCGGTGACGCTTTGCTTCATATTGCGGGCAATCGCGCCGCGAATCGGCGTAACATCGATATAATCCTCGCCGCGTCCTTGCTCGGTCGGCTGTACGGTCGGAATGCGCGGCGTCTCCGCCAGATGCAAGCCAGAGGAACGGACATCCGCTTTCGAAATGTCGACTCTGCTTTCATTAGGAACGCCAGCGGCGACGTAAGCAAGCACGTCCTTGCGCGTAATGCGTCCGCCCATGCCTGTCCCAGTCACATCGGCCAACCGGACGCCATGTTCGGCTGCAAGCGTCTGTACCGCCGGCGAATAGCGGTTTCGCATCGAGCCGCCACCTTCTTCGGTTGCTTCCGTGGAAGGCCCGTCGTAACGGCCAGCTGCAGTACTAGCAGTTGACGCTGCAGGCGCTGCTTCATCGCTCTCCGTCGCAATATAACAGACGACGGTGCCAACCGGTACCGTCTCTCCGCTTCCGACGACAATTTTGGTCAGTGTGCCGGATACCGTGGAAGGCAGCTCCGCACTCACTTTGTCGGTTATTAGCTCGCAAATCGGTTCATATAGATCGACATGATCGCCCGGCTGCTTCAGCCACTTGTCAATGGTCGCGGATACGAGCGATTCGGCAAGCTGCGGTATGACGATTTCCTTCTCTACCTTCATTAAACATCCATCTCCCAACCCGCAGTCTGGTAAACATGCGAATACATACGGTCTGCCATGCGGTTTTTACTTAAAATAATGCTAGATTGCGCATTGCTTCCAACACTTTTTCCTTATTCAGCATATAGAACTTTTCACCCGGAGGATTGATCGGCATCGCCGGTACATCCGGTGCGCAAAGTCTTTGAATCGGGGCGTCCAGCTCGAACAGAAGCTCTTCGGCAATAATCGCCGATACTTCAGCGCCAACGCCGCCGGTTTTATTGTCTTCGTGGACGATCAGCACTTTGCCCGTCTTGCGTACCGCTTCAAGGATCGCTTCTTTATCCAGCGGCTGAATCGTACGCAAATCGAGAATATGAGCGCTGATGCCTTCTTTCTCCAGTTCCTCGGCTGCTTGCTCCACAAATAAAAGCGGCATGCTGTAGCCGATAACCGTAATATCTTCCCCTTCACGAAGCACGTTGGCCTTGCCGATCGGAACGATATAATCATCTTCCGGCACTTCGCCCGTGATGAGCTTATAACTTTTCTTGTTCTCGAAATAAATGACGGGATCCGGGTCGCGGACGGCCGCTTTCAGCAGCCCTTTCGCATCGTATGCCCGGTACGGCGCAACGATCTTCAGTCCCGGCGTTCCGAAAAACACCGATTCCGGACATTGCGAGTGGTACAAGCCGCCAAAGATGCCGCCGCCGATTGGCGCGCGGATGACGACCGGACAACTCCAGTCATTGTTCGAACGATAGCGGATTTTGGCCGCTTCGCTAATAATTTGGTTCGTCGCCGGGAACATGAAGTCGGAATATTGCATTTCCGCAATCGGCTTCATGCCATACATGGCCGCACCGATCGCAACGCCGGCAATGGCCGATTCTGCGAGCGGCGTATCCATCACGCGCAGTTCTCCGAATTGATCCTGGAGCCCTTTCGTCGTCGTGAATACACCGCCCTTGACGCCAACATCCTCGCCAAGCACGAATACATCTTCGTCCCGCTCCATCTCTTCCTTCATCGCAAGACGTATTGCATCTATATATTCCATAACGGCCATCTGTTATCCCTCCCCTTGTCCGGCATCGTCGGCATACACATGGTGCAGTACCGATTCCGGCACCGGGAATGGTGCTTTGTCGCCGTATTCAGTCGCTTCGTCCACTTGCTTGCGGATAGCCGCAAGCAGCTCGGTGTCACGCTCTTCGTCCCAAATTCCGCATTCGATCAAATATTGCTTGAATTTCGGGATGCCATCCTTCTCGCGGTTCTCGTCTACTTCTTCCTTTGTCCGGTAAGCCAGATCATTATCGGAGGTTGAGTGCGGCGATAAACGATACATCATCGCTTCAATGAGCGTAGGCCCTTCACCGGCGATAGCACGCTCGCGCGCTTCTTTTACGATTCGGTATACTTCCAAAGCGTCATTGCCGTCTACGCGGATGCCCGGGAAGCCATAACCGATTGCACGGTCTGATACGCGTCCGCCCAATTGCTTGTGAACAGGTACAGAAATCGCATACTGATTGTTCTCGCACATCAGAATGACCGGCAGCTTATGGACGCCTGCAAAGTTGCACCCCTCGTGAAAGTCGCCTTGGTTGCTTGAGCCTTCGCCGAAAGTAACGAAGCTGACGATCGGCTTCTTCTTCATCTTGGCAGAGAGCGCGATGCCTACGGCATGAGGTACTTGCGTTGTCACCGGGCTGGAGCCCGTTACGATGCGCAGTCTCTTGCTGCCGAAGTGTCCCGGCATTTGACGCCCGCCGCTGTTCGGATCCTCCGCTTTAGCGAATACCGAGAGCATTAGCTCCTTAACAGTCATGCCAACGGCAAGGACAAAGCCGTAATCCCGATAGTACGGCAGGAAGTAGTCATTCTCCCGATCCAGCGCAAAAGCGGCTGCGACCTGCGCAACCTCTTGTCCAACGCCAGAAACATGGAAATTGATTTTGCCTGCCCGTTGAAGCAATAAATTGCGCTCGTCAAATTTTCTGGCCAGCTGCATCGTGGCATACATTTCTATGGCTTGCTCATGAGAAAGGCCTAACTCCGTATGTTGAAAGGTTTGTTTTGTTGATCCGGATTGGGTCATGAGGAATGCCTCCTTTAACCTACATTTATAACCAGGTACTAAGACTTGATATTATATATTATAAACCCATTCAGACGAAAAAGAAAACCTGACAAATGTAATAGATTTAACATGCACTTATCATATCGTCGTGCAAATTTAGAATGAGATCGCTTTGCCGTCAACCGCCAGCATCGCTTCGCCAAGCGCCTCTGACAGTGTCGGATGCGGGTGAATCATGCTTCCTACTTCCCATGGGGTGGCGTCGAGCACGCCTGCAAGCGCTGCTTCGGATATTAAGTCCGTTGCATGCGCGCCAATCATATGAACGCCGAGTATGTCATTGGTTTTACGGTCGGCAATCACTTTAACGAAGCCGTCAGTCTCACCAAGCACGATCGCTTTGCCGATGGCCTGGAACGGAATTTTGCCCGTTTTCACGTCATAACCCTTCGTTCTAGCCCCGTCCTCCGTTAAGCCGTAAGAGGCGATCTCCGGACGGGAATAAATACAGCGGGGGATGAGATGAGCAGGTGTAGCTGCTTTTTTCTCGCCAGCAATATGCTCAGCCGCATGCAAGCCTTCGTGGGCAGCCGCATGAGCCAGCTGCACCCCGCCAATGACGTCGCCAATCGCATAAATATGCGGCTCGCTCGTCTGGCCGAATTCATTGACGCGAATAAAGCCGTCCTTCGTTTTAATATCGGTGTTTTCCAGGCCGATGCCTTCAATATTTGCTTGTCGGCCTACAGAAAGCAGCAGTTTGTCCGCCGTCAGCAGCACTTTGCCGTCCGAAGTCTCAGCAGGAACGGTAATGCCGCCGCTGCCGGCTGCGAGTTCCTCTGTAATTAATTGTACGCTTGTCAACACGCGAACGCCCCGGCGCTTGAGCAATCGGGTGAGCTCGGCCGAAACTTCCGCATCTTCCCCAGGCAGCAATCGAATGCCGGATTCAACAAGCGTCACTTGAACGCCAAAGTCCTGCAGCATAGAAGCCCATTCCACGCCGATAACGCCGCCTCCGACGATTAGGATCGACTCCGGCAGTTTCTCCATCCGAAGCGCATCATCGCTAGTCAGAATGGTTTCACCGTCAGGCGTAACGCCCGGCAGCGTCCGCGGCCGGGAACCTGTAGCAATGATGAGATTGGTGGACACAATCGACTCCATCTCACCATCCGCCAGTTCTACCGCAAGCGAGCCGCTGCGTGGTGAGAAAATCGAAGGGCCGATTACCCGTCCCTTTCCTTGAATCACTTGAATGCTGTTCTTTCTCATCAAATGCTGCAAGCCTTTATAGAGCTGATCAACCGTCGCTTCCTTGCGTCCTTGCACTTTCGCGAAATCGAGCGCTACCGCGCCTTCCGCCAAAGTAATGCCATATGTATCCGCTTCGAGCAGCGTTGCGTAAACTTCCGCGCTGCGAAGCAGCGATTTGCTCGGTATGCATCCTTTATGAAGACATGTGCCGCCTAGCTTGTCCGCTTCTACGAGAGCCACGCTTTTGCCCAGCTGTGCAGCGCGTATCGCTGCCGTATATCCGCCGACGCCCCCGCCCAGAACTGCTACATCTACTTGTATCGCCATCTATGATTACCTCCACTCATTACGTTTGGTCACTTCACCTATTGTACCTTTTTTCATAGCTATTTACATCCCCATTTGCTGTCACCCCTTATCCGAAATAGACAGCCTCCGATGAAAAAGGTATCATAATGCTATTACATAGTCACAAGGAGAATAGCGTTTCATGAAATTGGTTGCTGCCCGTTTGATCGCCGTCCTATTTCTTGTCATTCCAGGCGTGCTCGCCTGCCTTGGCTTTCTTCGCATGAAGAACGCTTTGTTTCATTATTTTTCCGAATTCGGCAATGATGCCGTCGTTCCCGACTTTCAATGGCTCAGCTTTCTGCTCGGACTCGTTATGTTCGCCGCAGGAGTTGGCTTTATCGGCGGCTGGATCTTTTTCCGCGACCGCAAGCGCAACTATGTGGCAACCCGGTTCAAGGAAAAACGGCCGCGCCCGCCAAAGCCGCAAGCTTAAGCTTCCAATGTACGTTAAAAAAACGGATCGCAGTCGATGCTGCGGTCCGTTTTTTTATTGGTCTCTATTTCTTCAAATGATAAGGGACCGTCGTTACAATAACGTCCCGTCTGTATAGCAAGTGAGCCCGAAGCAATAAGCTGGATTGGTTATGCAAAATGTTATGCCATGCTTTCTTCGGAATGAACTGCGGGATAATGACAGTCACCTGATAGTTCGCTTCCCCCGCTTTGCGCTGTACCGTGTCAATAAATTTGGTCAGCGGCTCGATTAGACTCCGATAAGGCGAATGCAGCGTAACCAACCGCACATCCGGCTGCCATTTGCTCCACTTTTCCTCGAATATCGCTTCCTCTTCCCGCTCAAATGGAATATGAACGGCAATTATTTGGTGCGCAGACAGCGATTTTGCATAATTCAAAGAATTTTCGACGACATGCGTAATACCTGCCACAGGCACGATTATGACATTGCCTTCTATCGGTATAGACGGCTCGCAGGTCGTCGTACGCAGCTGATCGGCCACGGCTTCATAATGCTTTCTGATCCGGTAAAAGAACAATAGGATAAGCGGCAGAAACACCAGAATGGGCCAGACCTGACCGAACTTCGTAAGAAAAAACATCAGGCTGACGATCAAGCTGA
Source organism: Paenibacillus radicis (ex Gao et al. 2016) (assembly GCF_014641555.1). Lineage (GTDB taxonomy): Bacteria > Bacillota > Bacilli > Paenibacillales > Paenibacillaceae > Pristimantibacillus > Pristimantibacillus radicis. The sequence continues at coordinate 856,805 of NZ_BMHY01000001.1, read as the reverse complement.
TTAACGCTCCGGTCGTATTAATAATGAACTTAGGCACCCAGCCAGTCGGCTTTTCCCGCAGCCATTTCACCATCATTCCCGTCTGCGAAAGGGTGAACGGAATAAACACGCCCACTGCGTACAATGGTATGAGCTGATCGGTGCGCCCTTCAAATGCAAGGATGAGCAGGATCGAGAGCAGCCCCAGACTAATGATACCGTTGGAGTAGCCTAACCGGTCCCCCCTAATCGTGAACATCCGCGGAATAAATTTATCTTTCGCCAAGTTAACTGCCAGCAGCGGAAATGCTGAATAGCCGGTGTTGGCCGCAAGAATCAGAATTAACGCTGTCGTTCCCTGGATGAAATAATACATAAAGTGACGCCCGAATACCTGCTCGGCAATATCCGACACAACGGTCACTTCCACCCTCGGACTAATACCGTAATAATACGCCAGAAATACGATGCCCGAGAGCAAAACAGCGAGCAGCGAGCCCATGGCGATTAACGTTTTAGCTGCATTATTCGGCGATGGCTGTTTGAAATTCGGAATGGCATTCGATATCGCTTCAACGCCGGTCAATGCCGAGCTGCCGGAAGCAAATGCTTTTAGTATTAGAAATAATCCGATCCCAGCAACCGGCGTGCCGATCGCGGTATGCAGTTCAGGTGACACTTGACCCGTCAATATCTTGAACAGACCAACGCCGATCAGCAGTACTAATGCGAAGACGAATAAATAGACGGGATAGGCTAATATGGAGGCGGACTCCGTTACTCCCCTCAAGTTAAGCGTCGTAATGAACAGAACAAACAGAATCGCGATTGGTACATTGTACGGATGCAGGCTTGGAAAAGCCGACGTAATCGCATCTGTACCTGCGGATACGCTGACGGCTACGGTCAATATATAGTCGACCAGCAGCGAGCCCCCGGCGACAAGACCGGAGAACATCCCGAGATTCTTCTTCGATACAACGTAAGCGCCCCCGCCATGCGGATAAGCGAAAATAATTTGCCGGTAAGAAAGGATAAGAGCGAGCAGCAGTACGAGCACGCCGATCGCGATCGGAATCGAATACCAGAAGGCCGCAGCGCCGACCGTCATCAGCACGATCAGGATTTGTTCCGGTCCATAAGCTACAGACGACAGTGCGTCCGAGGATAGGATGGCAAGCGCTTTTGTTTTATTTAGCTTTTGCTCGCCTAATTGTGTTGATTTTAAAGGTCTTCCAATTAAAAATCGTTTCAGGGAAGATAGCACTTCTTTCACCGCCGCATAGTTTAGTTTTTTTATAGTTCCCTTTACCTGAATGAACAATCCAGAACGGCCATCCCCCATTCGACGTATCCCTTTTTTTGCATACAAAAAACACAGGCAGGGAGCCTGTGTTTTTCACACCGGTTCACAACCCTCTCTCATTCAACGCTGACGAAGTTAGCTGACGGATTCGGACGGCGAGAGTCGCCCTACCTTATGCTTGCAGCATAAGGATTCACCCCGTATGGCGCACCTTAGGTTAAGGCGCGTCATGTTTGGTTCCCCCGTTTTCCTTGACGGAAATTTAGCGATAAGAATTGAACCCTATTCGGTTGATTACGGACTAATCTTACGCCTGCGGCCATCTAATGTAAAACCTGCTTTGCTTCGTTTTTCGTTCAATTCGGATTAGAAAACATGCGGAAAAGCGCTTACATAACAATGCCGCGCTCCAAAGCTTGAATTATTGCGATTTCTCGCTCACTATGAGAAGCGCCGCCGGTTTGGGAGTGTTCAACCTATCCCTAAACCGGCGGCACCTTCCGCTTATGACTATTTTGTTCGTACAGTTTCCTTCTCATTAAGCGTTTTCAAATAGTTAGCGATCACGCGGGATAACTGGTCCGGTGCCTCTACAAGACTCATATGCGCAACGCCCTCAAACGTATTTTCCGAAATATGCGGGTAATCGTACGTCGACTTATAAGCACCAAGCTCCGTCAGTGAGAATGTTGCGATTGGCGAGATGACATCATCCTTCGCACCCGCCACCAGCAGGATCGGGAAGCTTGCTTTAGCCAGTACCTTGCTTCGGTCCGGGCGCTGCATCATCCCTTCAAGCGTATGAATCGCTCCCTCGGGCTTCATCTGCTGTCCCGCCGATATGAACTCATCCACTTCCTCTTGCTTCTCGTCACGCTTGGACTCCAGAAACAGTTTCGGAATGAGTTCGCTGACATAAGCAGCGATCCCTTCTTCCCGGATTGTATCGATATCCTCCAGCCGCTTCTGCTTCATCGTTTCCGAATCCGGCAGTGCCGTCGAGTGAATGAGACCGAATCCCGCAAGCCGGTGCGGGTACTGCTCCGCAAAGGCCAGCGTTACATAGCCGCCGAGAGAATGACCGAACAGAGATGCTTTATGCAGGCCAAGCTTGTCCATCAAGCATAAAATATCGTCTGCCATCAGTTCCATCGTATAGGCTCCTTCAGGAGCAGTTGTCTCGCCGTGGCCGCGAAGCTGCGGCATAATAATGCGATAGTTATCGCTTAACAAAGGACAAACTTTATGCCAATAACGAGAAGAACCGCAGAAGCCGTGCAGGAAAATGATCGTCTTCTTGTTTCCGCTGCCGCACTCTTCATAGACCATATCGATGCCATTAACATGAACCGTATGTTTTTCCATCGATGAACACCATCCTTCTCTAATTTGGTTATGCAATTGTATATTCTCTTAAACGAATCGGATTGTATTGAAACAGTTTTCGGTCAAAGTTTTTACTGGCCTTTATAATGAAGTTTCATTTAATATGAAGGAATATGAATCGCTTCAATATAGGAGGCGCTTGCCTAATAGCTTTGCAAGGACTGGAGCGAGCAACAAATCTTGTTTTATCGAAATCGAAATGATAGAATGAAAATAAAACAATTCCCATTGGAAAGGTGTGTCTTAAATGACCCATATTGTAGAACAAATTTCCACAGAAGTTCAGTCTCACCGCAATGCTGAGCACGGAGTATCCTCACTGTTCCTCAACCGCTGGTCACCGCGCGCCTTTGATAGCCGCAAAGTAGCGGACGAAGATTTAAATGCAATTTTGGAAGCCGCTCATTGGGCACCTTCTTCCTTTAATGATCAGCCATGGAGATTTGTAGTGGCTAAGACGGAGGAGCAGCTGGCTGTATTCCATAACTTCTTGGGCGAGTTTAACCAAATTTGGGCTACAAAAGCGCCTGTACTCGTTCTCGTTGCTTCCGATACGAAACGTGAGAATGGTGATCCGAATGGCGCGCATGCCTTTGATGCAGGAACAGCATGGGGATATTTGGCGCTTGAAGCAACTCTTAAAGGACTTGCGGCGCATGCGATTGGCGGATTTGATCGTCAGCAAGCTAAAGCAGCTTTGAATTTGCCGGAGCAATTCGAGCTTCATGCCGTCATTGCGATTGGTTACCAAGGAGATAAAAGCAGTCTTCCTGCTCCAATTCAAGAAAGAGAAGTACCGAGCGGCCGGAAATCGCTTAGCGAAGTCGTTATCGAAGGTTCGTACAAGTAAGATCTTCATCCGAATTCATAACTAAGAAATCGAATGATTTGCCTTAAATGGTCTTCATCCTGAATGGGATGAGGACCATTTTTATTTTGATTATTTAAAGAAAATAGTTTCAACCTTCGCCATGACGGTTAATACAAAGCAAGCAACAACACACAACGCAGTGAAACTTAAACAGAAAGAAAGGTGGTTCCAATGTTGGGATGGGCATTATTATTTTTCATCTTCGCAATCGTCGCAGGCATATTCGGTTTTCTCGGCATAGCTTCCGCCCTGGCGGGAATAGCCAAGATCTTGTTTATCGTCTTCATCGTTCTTTTCATTGCATCGCTTATTCTGGGAAGACGACGAGCTTAACTGCAATTACGGTAACGGGTTAACTAAAATTAAAAATTACGAGGAGGAATTACAATGACAACAACTCAAACAACGAATCAAACGAAGGTCCACACGGTGAAAAGCATTGTCGAGGTTCAAGAGCAGGTATACCGCTTCCAGCGGGAGGGTTATGCGAAAGATAACATTTTCGTATTGACCCATGACAAAGACCGGACGGCTCGCATCGCAGACAACACGGATGCAGAGAAAATCGGCGTATCCGCAGAAGGCTTGGGTACGGCAATCGCCAACATTTTCCGCTCAAACGGCGACGAGCTTCGGGCTAAGATGAGATCGCTTGGTATCTCCAAGCAGTATGCTGAGCATCTTGAGTCGGAGATGGATCGCGATAAAATTTTGGTCATCGCCTGGGGCGGACGGGAATATATCGGAGATGAATTTGACCCTGCAGTCTACTACTATCCGCATTATATGATCTAATCCCCTTCCAAATCCATTTACGGAGCAAAGACCTATCCTCTCAGGGTAGGTCTTTGTACTATGATATAGTTATAAGACAGATTCCAACTTAAAGGGGCCTTTCTATGAGTATCATAATAGTAGACGATAATGCCACCAATCAGCTCATCATTAAAACGATTTTAAATAAAGCAGGTTATTCACAACTGAAAACCGCATCTTCCGCTCATGAGCTTTATGAGATGCTGGGCATTCACTCCGCCGTAATGAGGGAGCCCGATATCGAATTGATATTAATGGATATGATGATGCCCGACATCGACGGTCTGGAAGCATGCCGGGTGATTCAACAGGACACACGCTATAAGGATGTTCCGATCATCTTCGTCACTGCCGTCGGCGACTCCAACAAAATGGCCGAAGCTCTGGACGCCGGCGCGAGCGATTATGTCATGAAGCCAATCAATCGGATGGAGCTGCTGGCCCGTATTCGTTCGGCACTTCGGCTAAAGAAAGAAATCGATTGGCATAAAGAGCGGGACAAACGGATGAAATATAAGCTGGAGTTGGCCAAACAGGTTCAGCTTAGCGTGTTAAGCAAACCGATTGACGACGAGAACGTCTCGATCTATGCCGCCTATCAGCCCTCTTCAGAGCTTGCGGGCGATTTCTACGCCTGGTATCGCATTGACAAACATCGATACGGCGTTATTTTGCTGGACATGATGGGCCATGGCATCTCCTCCTCCCTTGTGTGCATGTACATTTCTTCTGTGCTGCGGGACACAATCACCCGCATTTCCGATATGGAGCAGGTCATGCTGGAGCTGAACCGGTATATGAATCAGCTTCATATGAAGGACGAACTGATCAATTACTATTTTACGGCGATCTATCTGGTGCTGGATACGGAGCGAAAAACGTTGGAGTACGTCAATGCCGGACATCCGACAGGTGTCGCCTTTGTCGACGGGGAAACTGTTCTGCTGGAGCAAAGCTGCGGTGCCATTGGATTGTTTGACAGCCTGAAAGTCGAGAAGAGAGAGCTCCGTTACGATCATGAGGTTGCGATTACGCTCTATACAGACGGCCTGATCGATTCCATAGACAATGGCAGGGAGATTCCGATCGAACGGCTCATCAAACAGTTCACTGAAGGACGGCATACGGAGCCCCATGAACTGGTACGGACAATCGTTCCCGTACCTTGCAATGGCATCCAAAAAGATGACATTTGCCTGGTCAAGCTGCAGACCAAATCAATAATTTCCGAATAACTGTTTCAAGCGGAGGAAAACGGGTTATTAGTTAACAGCAACCCATTACGCTGCTGGAGGAATTGCATATGAAGAATATCGTTCTGATTGGTTGTCTGTTAGGCGCGATTGTCAGCCAAATACCGGCTTCCGCTTCCATGCCCCCTTTGCAGGCAAGTAAGGGAGAGTCATACCCGCTTCTTTCTGTAAACGGGCTTACATTGGACGATGATCCGGCCACTGTAGAGGAAAAGCTCGGTAAGCCGCTCAACGTTACGCAGGATGAATGGTTGGCGGAGCTGCAAATTTACGATTATACAGGCATGGACATCGCGTTCCGTGACGGATGGCTTGATTATGTTGAGATTGCCGGAGACGCCGAACAGCTCCGCATAGACGGCAATGAACTACCGGCAACGGAGACGGCCATTAGAGAAGCGCTTGGCGAGCCGGACTTTATAGCTGAAGACGGCATCGTCTTTCAACGGAATGAAGCGCTGCTTAAGCTGTTTATCGACCCGGATACGGGCAAGCTGAAATCGATTGCCTATTACCATATCGCTTCTGTATAGCAGGGCAGCTGAATGCTGCCTTGCGCTTGTGTATATTGCAATCGATTGGTATGATTTTATTAAACTATGAGACCGGAGTGAAATGAATGAGAGTCGAACCGTTTCAGATTGAACAGCAAGAAACAACGAATGCTTATTTATTATCGTTAAGCGGAGAATTAGACTTGTCCGTCGTTCCTCAACTGCGAGCAGTACTGGAGCCGGTCGTCCATCAGACGGACCGAGAACTCATCCTGAACTTAAAGGATTTAACGTATATCGACAGTACCGGCATCGGTATCATCGTATCCGTCCTGAAAATTCGCGACGGTTTGAAAGCCCCTTTCTCCGTACAAAATATCCCGCCGTCTATTAAGCGGCTGTTTGATTTAACTGGCATATCCGCATATTTGACGGAAGGGACCGAGAATAAGGCATGAGCGAAATTCGACTGCAAATCCCTGCTCACGCAGATTATATCGATATTGTCCGGGTTTGCCTTTACGGCTTGGCCTCCAAGCTGCGGTTTTCTTATGAAGCCATTGAAGATATGAAGGTGGCCGTATCGGAGGCATGCAATAACGCTGTGCTTCATGGCGCTCAGCCCGATGGCACCATCTCGATCGTCTTTGCATCAGACGAGACTTCGTTGACTGTCAGAATCAGCAACGAAGGCCCTCCTTTTGTTTATTCGGACGCGATTAATGAGGCATCACCAATTCATGCTAAGGAAGTCGGCGATCTGCGTGTTGGCGGGTTAGGGCTTTATCTCATGCAAGCGCTGATGGACGAAGTGGACGTCATTGCGATTGACCACGGAACGGAAGTCGTGTTGACGAAATATTTGGATGCGCCGTCCTAGTAAGGAGCGCTTCAACGAATACGAAACAAAGGGTGACCCTGGAGCTATAGGCTCTAGGGTCACCCTTTGTTTGGTTATCCGCTCATATTTTACGAAATATCCGTTCGGCTGGAGCTAGCTCCTCATAGCTTGGCTTATAAGCAGCCAGCAAGGATTCCATGCTTCCTAATCCCAAAATGCCGCCTTCCGCCAGGCTATCGTAGAACAACTGATGTACGCGGTGCTGCAGTGTGGTATCGAAATAGATAAGCACGTTGCGGCAAAGAATGACGTGAAATTCATTAAACGTACTGTCTGTGGCCAAATTATGCTGGGCAAATACGATATGATCAGCTAGCTCCGGATGAAAAATCGCATATTCCCGATCTGTCGTGTAATAGGAGGAAAACTCCTTCATTCCGCCCGCCTGCAAATAGTTTTTCGTAAAGGATTGCATGCGCTTGAGCGGAAATTTCCCCTGCTTCGCTTTCTGTATCGCCTGCTCATTCATATCTGTCGCATAAATTTTAGTCCGGTGAAGCAGTCCCTCTTCCAGAAGCAAGATCGCCATAGAATACACTTCCTCGCCGGTAGAGCAGCCCGCATGCCATATCCGGATTTCTGATTTGTTGCGCAAGAGAGGAACAACCCGCTCTCGAAACAGCTGAAAAAAATCAGGATCGCGATACATTTCAGTTACTTTGATCGAAAAATCATTTGCCAGCAGATGAAAATAATCAGGTTCATGCAGCACTTTATCCAAGAGAGCCGTTATCGACGGCAAATTATCGAGATTGATCCGGCTCCAAACTCTTCTGCGGATCGAGGAGCGCAAATAGTGACGGAAATCATAACCGTAAGCCAGATAGATGCCCTCCAGCAGCAGTTGAATTTCAATGTCCTCCAAGGGCTGCTGCAGCTCCTCGCTTCCCTCTAATCCCTGACCAGCCTCAATGGAATCAAACTCACTCATTTGCCCACCTGTTTCGTCAGCCATACTCTCATAAGAGAGAATAGCTGCTCCATCTGGATCGGTTTGCTAATATAATCCGATGCTCCCGCTTCCAGACATTTCTCACGATCGCTCTTCATCGCTTTCGCGGTAAGCGCGATAATCGGCAGCTCCTGCAGGATCGGCTGCTTGCGAATCTCACGCATCGTCTCAAAGCCGTCCATAAGCGGCATCATGATGTCCATCAGCACCAGATCGAAACCTTTGTCCTTCTCCAAAATGTCCATGCAGCGCTTGCCATTGCCCGCTACCGTCACTTCGATGTTATGCTGCTCCAAAGCACTCGACAACGCGTATACATTTCTTGCATCGTCCTCTACGAGCAATATCCTTTTCCCGCTGAAAATCGATGTTTCCCCTTTTTCCGTCTCCATCCGATTGAAATCTTCTTCGAGAGGTTCCTCATACTGCTCATGCGGTGGAACGTAATCAATTGCTGCAGCTGCTTCTTGACTGGCGCTCACAATCGTCTCGACAGCATCCCGGTTCAAATTAGGCAAATAAAGCGTAAAGGTGCTGCCTTCGCCAGGGGCGCTCTCCAGTTGGATACTGCCGCCTAGTAGCTTAGCAAACTCATTACAAATAGAAAGACCAAGTCCGGTACCGCCATACTGGCGATTTGTCTCACCGTCCACCTGCTGGAACGCTTCGAATATGAGCTGCTGCTTGTCCGCAGGAATGCCGATGCCGGTGTCCGTTACCGAAATAGCCAGCCAAGCATCGTCTCCCTGCCGCTTCCGCAGCTGCCCCGCTTTCCTTGGATCAGCTAACGCAAGCTTTAACTCGACAGAGCCGCTTTCGGTGAATTTAAACGCATTGGACAGTAAATTGTTCAAAATCTGCTGCAGCCGCTGCCCGTCTGTGTGCCATAGATTTGGAAGTTCAGATTCTGCATGAACGGTGAACGCCAATCCTTTCTGAGCGGCGATTGGATCAAACACGGGCTTCATCAGCTCGGGAATTTCAGTCAAATTCACTTCATCTACCGTCAGGATGACCTTGCCCGCCTCAATTTTCGATAAGTCCAAGATATCGTCGATCAGCTTCAACAGATCCTGACCTGACGTATGGATGACACTTGCATAACCGGCTTCATCTTCGCTTAAATGAGCATGCTCATTCTCAGAGAGCAGTTGCGACAGGATCAATATGCTGTTCAATGGAGTCCGCAGCTCATGCGACATATTGGCCAGAAAATTCGTTTTGTACTGACTGCTTTGCTTCAATTTCTCCGAATAGATTTCCAGCTCCCGCTTCGCCTTCTCCAGCTCTTTCGTCTTTTGCTCGGCGAATAGGTTCTGCTCCTCCAAATGCTCGGTCGTCATCTTCATTTCTTCCTGCTGCATTTGCAGCTCCTCCGACTGCGTCTGAAGCTCCTCGGTCTGCGCCTGAAGCTCTTCCGTCAGCACTTGGGATTCGCTTAGCAGCCGTTCGACCTCCATCCGGCCCGCCACATTGTTGACGGCGATGCCAAAGTCCTTCTCGATTTCCTCCAGCAGCTTCAGATGCTGCGCGGTGAAGGGCTCGATTGAAGCAAACTCGATAACGGCCTCGACCTTTTCTTCAAATTCGATTGGGACGATTAGAATACTTTGTGGCTCTATCGTACCTAGCCCTGAAGTAATGACGGCGGAATGGTTTTCCGGCTGATTCAGCAGGAAGACGCGTTTTTCCAGCGCGCATTGCCCGATAAGCCCTTCCCCCATCCGGAAGCTAGCCACGCCCTTCTCATCGCCATAGCTGGCGTAAGAGGCCGTTTTCACTAACAACTGCTGGCTGCCAGTCCCTTTCCGCAAATAAAAGACGCCGTAAGAGGCATTCACCATCGGAGCTACTTTCGATAGAAAAGATTGCGCCAGCGTCGATAAATCATTAATGCCTTGATTCATTGTGGCTACTTCAGCCACCTTGGTCTGAATCCAATTTTGCGATTCAAGAGTCGACAGCAAACGATTGGTCGCGTCGCCCAGTTCCTTGATTTCATCCCTGGTGTTCACCTTTATTCGAGTCGTTAGATCCCCGCCGGCCGAAGCGATTTCGGTAATCGTTTTGGCGACCTGCTTAATCGTTCGGACAATCGACCCGGAGACGAATGCAACGATCATAAAAGCGATGACTGTTACGATAATAAGCATGATATAGATGCCGATCGTCAACAATTGATTGCGGTTCTCCAACGCGATAATATGCAGCTTTGTCGCTTGAATCTGTTTGCTTCTTAACGATTCAAATTGGCTCCTCAACTGATCGATATACGTTTTTCCAACATCCTCTTGAAAGAAAGCGACAATATCATTCGTCCGATTTTGCTTTTTCATCGTAATGGTAGGCTCGGCAGCCGTGTCAATCCAATTCACAATCGTCAGCTTGATTTCCTCCAGATCCCGCTGCGTTGAGGGATCGTTGGCCAGATAAGCGTACAGGCTGTTAAAATTGGCTTCCCATTGGGATTTCCCTTTATTGTAGGGCGACAAATAAGCTTCGTCCCCTGTAAGGATATAGCCACGCTGCCCGGATTCCATGCTTATGGCGTCATATTGAATGGAAGCTATGAAATTATGAATGTCGATATCGCGGCTCGTTATCGTCTCTACTTCATCCTGCAAGGCGGAGATTCGATCGGTTACGACGACAATGGCTACGCCAAGACAACAGATGATAAGAAAATATCCGATTGCGATTTTGGTGCGGATATTGAACTTGATATTCCGAAACATAGGTTCTCCTTCTCTATCCAGACTTGTCCTTCCAGTATACCACCAACTCTCTTCTAATTCTTGCTGTTTCAAAACCTTCCCATGCGGGTAACTAATGAAAAAAGAGGAAGTGATGCAAAATGGATCTGTTTATTCAAATTAGTGTTGCCGTTATCGCCGTCGCCTTCATTATCCTCATGTACTCGATTATTCAGACGATGAAAGTGTTGAAAGCGACTTTGGACGAAGTGCGGCTAACCGTTGGTCAGCTAAGAACGGATGTCTCCCAAATTACAGTAGACGTGAAAGAAATGATTCATAATACGAATGCAATGACGCTAGACGTTCGCGGTAAGTTAAGTGCATTGGACGTCGTATTCACTACCGTAAACGATATCGGACATGCTCTTCACAGCTTTACCGGCGTCGTCAAGCAATCGGCGGCCAGTGTCGTCTCTTCGATCAAAGCAGAAGATCGCCCGGCAGCAATCGAATCTAAAAGAGAGCATCAGGGCTCTTCCCATCATATCGCAAGTGCAGTTATCGATGGCGTTTCCTCTTCGTTGCGGATCTGGAATAAAATCAAAAAAATATAAGCTATAATAGGAAACAGGAACAGAGAGGGTAGAAAACAAATGATAAAACCTTGGATAAGTTTGACGATTCCGGCTCAGGCCGAATATATCGATATGGTCAGATTGGCTCTTTTTGGCTTTGCAAATAAAGCAGGCTTCACCTATGAAGACATCGAAGATATGAAAGTGGCCGTAACCGAGGCCTGCAACAATGCCGTACTCCATGCCTATGAGGATGGACAAGCAGGCGTGATCGAAGTTGTGTTTGAGCATATAGAAGATATGATTCATATTCGGATCAAAGATTCGGGAGAAAGCTTTCCGTACAATCCAGCGGTGAATAAAGCGGCCTCTCTGCACAACAGGCCGTTAAGCGAAGCGAATGCTGGAGGTCTCGGCATCTACTTGATGCATGCATTAATGGACCAGGTTGAAGTACGAACCGAATTAGGCACCGAGGTGATTCTCACCAAGCGCATTGGTAGGAAAGAGGAGATGGCATGAATTCAGATGCAGCCTGCCTGAACCAACAACAAACGATTGATTTAATGAACCAATATAAGGAATCCAGTTGCAACGATGCTGCAACTGCCCTATTGACCCATTATGAGTCCATTGTGAAAATAGCTGCGGCCAAAATGTCGCGCAACCGGCCTGATCTGTACGAGGATCTGTATCAGGTCGGCCAATTGTCCATGCTCCGTCTGTTCAAGCAATTTGACCGTTCCAAAGAAATTCCGTTTGAAGGCTACGCGATGAAGAGCATTATCGGTCATCTTAAAAACTATTTGCGCGATAAATCATGGTACATACAAGTGCCAAGGCGTATCAAAGAAAAGGGCCTTCTCATTCAGAAGGCCATCGATCAACTGACGACCGAGCTCGAACGCTCGCCGAAAATCGATGAGATTGCGCGTCGTCTGGAGCTCTCCGAGGAGGAGACGATCGAGATTTTGTCCTCGCGCGAATCCTATCATTACGTCTCGCTGGATACACCGCTATCCAGCGAAGCGGATAGTGCAACGATTGGCGACGTCATCGGCGATCAGCAGGACGATTACGGTCTCGTCGAGAAACGACTGGATCTAGAAGAAGCTCTCGCCCATTTGAAGGATGAAGAGCGGACGGTGCTCGTCCTGGCCTATCAGCACGGGCAGTCGCAGCGTGATATTGCAGATCAGCTAGGCGTCTCGCAAATGAGCGTGTCCCGCTTCCAGAAGCGCGCGCTGGAGAAGCTGAAGCGGCTGCTTCAGGATCGGACGGAAAGTACGGATGGCTGATACCTAGCGGCATTAGCCTTTTATGAGAGAAGGCTAGCACTCGTTCCCAATAACGAGGCTAGCCTTTTTTTCATGAGTTTATAGATTGGATAAAAGGCTGTCCTTTCTTTAGAACTCGCCTTCCTGTTGATGGCAGGTTCTCCGTCCCTATACATGGAAGTACTCCTTGCTCGTTGAAAGCTTATTGCATGACCTGTCTGGCAGTTTCTCGCCGCAAAAAAACCGGAGGCTCTGTCCCCTCCGGTTTGCTGGCTTATTATGAAAGTTAGTTGGCCGATGATTTGAGTTGTTCTTTGATTTCATCTTTACTCGAAGCCAAAGAATCTTTAATATGCTGATTCGATTCCTTCGCATGATCGGCGAGCCCGCTAACTTCTTCTTTCACATCTGCAACAAGCTCCTTCGTCTTGCTGCCAACGGTCGACGCAATTTCTTGCGTTCTCGTGCCTACTGTAGAGGCGAGCTCCTGCGTTTTACTGCTGAGCGTTTGAACCTTGTTGGAAATATCCTCCCGCAGCTCAGCACCCGATTTAGGGGCCAGCAGCAGTCCTGCCGCCGCGCCTACCGCAGTTCCGATAAGTGTTCCGAGTAAAATTCCGTTACCTGTGTTTTCCTTTGGCATGTGATATCTCTCCTTTTTTTAACTTGATTCATTGATCATAAGGTCAATAACCTCTTGATTGGTATTAACCTCATATGGACATTTTGAAACAAGAAAACGAAAAAAACCGGGACATATTGTCCCGGTCTCATTGGCTATTTATTGGTTTGTTAAAAACCAATAAATAAGCGGTATTCGTTAATAGATATTGATCGTATTCCTTATCTTTACTCCTTACCCTTTCAAGAAACCTTATGCTCGATCCGCAGCTTGTCGGCAACCATCGCGATGAACTCAGAGTTCGTCGGTTTTGATTTGCTAATATTGATCGTATAACCGAATAAATGGCTGATGCTGTCGATGTTGCCACGTGTCCAAGCAACTTCGATCGCATGGCGGATGGCACGTTCAACGCGGGAAGGCGTCGTTTTGAATTTTTCTGCGATTGCCGGGTAAAGCGTTTTGGTGATGGCGCCAAGAATTTCGATATTGTTGTAAACCATCGTAATGGCTTCGCGAAGATATTGATACCCTTTAATATGTGCAGGAACTCCGATTTCATGAATGATGCTCGTAATGTTCGCGTCGAGGTTTTTGCCTTTCGCGAGCGGAACGACATTCGATTTGATCGTTGTCGAGTTGGAGCCGTAGGAAGCCGTCGAAAAAGCCGAGTTGCCGACGAGCTGACGAATCCGGTTAGCCAGTATTTCCATGTCAAAAGGTTTCAAAATATAGTACGAAGCGCCAAGCTGTACTGCTTTTTGCGTAATATTTTCTTGACCAAATGCCGTCAACATAATAATTTTAGGCATAGTCGGCAAATTCATTTCCTTCAAACGTTCCAGTACACCAAGTCCATCCAAATGAGGCATGATAATATCGAGAATAAGCACATCCGGAATCTTGCCCGTCTCTTCAAGGTGAGCCAAAACTTCTTCTCCGTTGTACGCGACTCCGCATACGCTCATATCATTTTGTTCTGATATGTACTCCGATAACAGGTTAGTAAATTCACGGTTGTCATCTGCCAACAATACTTCGATCTTGTGCAAGGTCTGGTCCTCCCTTAAATGGTTAGAATAAAATCATGATTACCTTCCCCTAGTTGTCTTGCTTAAAGGTTTCGACATGCTAAATCAAATTCCTTCTGTCGAAAATTATTTCTCTTTATTTTTTTACCGTTTTTCGTTATAATAAATAATTTATTACATTTATTGATTTCGTTCGTACAATTTCGACACCTTTAGCGTGCGATTGTCGTTTTGCCCCTTAAAAAGAAAACCGCTGATGGCTGTAATTAAGCCATCAGCGGTCATCTATATTATGCGGCCGTACCGGTCGCAGAAGGTTTATTTTCGGTTTTGGATTCATTCGATTTCATCAATACTCCTGCATCCTGCAGCATCCATTCAATGAAACAGCCATAACCGGAGGATGGATCATTTACGAATACATGAGTAACTGCGCCGACCAATTTTCCATTCTGAATAATTGGACTGCCAGACATGCCTTGGACGATGCCGCCTGTCTTATCGAGCAGTCGTTTATCCGTAATTTTAATGACCATGCCTTTGGTGGCAGGAGCCGGTTGTTTCGTTACATGGGATATTTCGATATCGAACCGCTCCACGCGTTGTCCGTTCACGACGGTTAATATTTGAGCGGGCCCTTCTTTTACTTCTTCAGCAAAACTGACGGGAATCGATTTGTCACTGTAGCTGTGATTGGGATTCTCGTGCATTTTACCAAAAATGCCAAACGGCGTATTCCGTTCAATGTTGCCTAACACTTTGCTGTCTTTAACAAAGTTAGCCCGTTTCTCCCCTGGATCACCATTTTGGCTTTTATTAATGGAAGACACGTTTGACTGCAGGATTTGCCCTTCACCGACCTCGATAGGCGTCTGTGTGTCCATATCGGTAATGACATGGCCTAGTGCGCCATATACGCCTTGTTCAGGGGCATAGAACGTTAATGTACCTACACCTGCCGCAGAGTCGCGGATATAGAGGCCAAGCCTCCAGTTGTGTTCTTGAGCGTCCATAACCGGGTTCAGCTGCGTCTCGGCATATGTGCCGTTTCGTTTGTAAGTAATTGCTAACGGCCGATGCGCATTACCCGCTTGTTCCACCAAATCGGCAATTTTACGTACTTCATTAATGGACTTTCCATCAATCTTCACAATAAGATCGCCTAAACGCAAACCTGCTTCTTCTCCCGGCGATTTCTTCGCGCCATTATCAGATAAAACTTGATGATGACCTACAACTAAAATGCCAGCTGATTTTACTTTAACACCAATCGTTTGACCGCCTGGAATAACTCTTAAATCAGGCATCACATTCACTTTGACGGTTTTGAATGGGATTTTACCAAATAATTTCACTTTCATGCTTGTTGTGCCGCTGTGATGCGGCTGAAGCGACAACGGTTCATTCAGGTTCACGGACAGTGATTGATTCTTTGATCCGTTAACTTGAAGCATATGTGGGTCCACCGTTACTTCGGCATGTACAGGTACTCCATATTGTAGTCGTTTCAATTGGCCGGAGAATAAACGGAGTTCATTCGGAAATGCGGCAAAATGCTGAAACGGTGCGGAGAGCCCGACCATGCAGACGAAGAAGACGAGAACCAGGCCAAACCATCTCTTCCTTGGGCTGGAGTTCAATGATTTCACGCTCCCTGTTATTCCATCGCATGACGAGAAAGGCATTGTCGCCATTGGCGTACCTTTAAGTTACCCTGCACCGTTCGTTTTATGACCGCAAAAACATTCCCTGAATGCCTTCCATTAGGCTCCTTTCTGCCGGCTCGCCAAATCAAGCATTTCTTGTGCGTGATGCCGAGTTTTTTCCGTTACTTCCACACCGCCCAGCATTCGGGCAAGTTCCTCAATTCGAGTGTTCAAATTAAGCATCGCTACAGAAGTACAAGTTCTTTGTCCAACAATCTGCTTGCTTATTTCATAATGATGATCCGCCATGCAAGCAACTTGAGGCAAATGGGTAATCGAGAAAATTTGGCAACGTGAAGAGAGCTGTGACATTTTCTCTGCGATTGCTTGTGCAGCGCGACCGCTAACGCCGGTATCAACTTCATCAAATATAAGAACAGGAATTTGATCGATTTCAGCGAATATTGATTTCAGCGCCAGCATAATACGCGACATTTCACCGCCAGAAGCAATCTTGCTTAGCGGCTTCAGCGGTTCGCCAGGATTGGTGGAAAGCATAAATACCGCTTCATCCATGCCGTTGCTGTTTAATTGTACAAGCCCTAACGTGTTCTGCGTATTATTCCCGCCGATTCTTTCCATATGTACGCAGAATATCGTGTTGTTCATCTGCAACTGCTTAAGCTCGCTTTCAATCGATTCGGAGAGCCGTTTGGACGCATGTGCCCGCAGCTGTGAAAGTTCCGTTGCAAGCTCCACTGCACGCTCATACAAAACTTGCTGCTCTTGGCGCAACTTCTCTAGATATTCGTCGCGGTTTTCAATCTTGTCGCGCTCCAGCGATGTCTTCTCTAAGTAAGCAAGAATGTCGGGAATGGATTCCCCGTATTTGCGCTTCAAACTATGGATCAGATCCAGACGATCGTCAATCATGGCGAGCTGTTCCGGGTCGGATTCAATACCGTCGCGATAATCACGTAATTGAAATGCCGCATCCTCCGCTTGATAAAAGGCGGATTGCAGCTGTTCCAGCAGCGGAGCAACACGGCTCTGATCATAGGCTTGAATGTCTATAAGCTTGGTGATCGCTTTGCTAAGCGCATCCAGCCCTTTGCCCCCATGAAGCAAATTGTATGCCTCGGAGACACTATCCATCCGTTTTCCAGCGTATTGAAGCTTGCGTTTCTCTTCCGTTAAGTGCTCATCTTCGCCAGGCTTCAAGTTGGCATTCGTAATTTCCTCGATTTGAAACCGGTACAGATCAAGCATTTGCACATTATGCCGCGTCGTTTCCTCCAGCTCACGAAGATCTGCTTTCGCTTTCATTAACTGCTGGTATACTTGACGATAAGATTGTTTGCGTTCGATCAGCAAATCACCTGCAAACATGTCCAGCCATTCCATATGCTGTTCTGTCTTAAGCAGTGATTGATGCTCATGCTGACCATGAATGTTAACGAGACACTCGCCAATCTCGCGCAGCATCGTCATCGTGACGAGCTGCCCATTTACCCGGCTGCTGCTCTTCCCATGCGAGGACAGCTCCCGTCTGACGACGAGCATCTCCTCAGGAGAGGCATGCACCCCTAGACGCTCCAGCACACGCCATACCGGATGGTTGCGATTCAAGTCAAACATCGCTTCCATCTCTGCTTTGTCGCAGCCGTATCTGACCATATCTGCGGAGCCCCGTCCCCCGACGATTAAACTAAGCGCATCGATTATAATCGATTTCCCCGCTCCAGTCTCACCCGTCAACACATGAAATCCATGATGAAACGAAACGTTTACTTCTTCAATAACCGCTAAATTCCGAATGGACATCTCACGCAGCATGGTTCAAATACCTCCTAAGCATCTTGTGCTAATTTTTGATTAATTCAACAAATCCAGCAGTTTCTCCACGAGCTCGTTGCTCGTCTCTTTGTTCCGGCAAATAATAAGAATCGTGTCATCCCCGCAAATCGTTCCCATGACTTCGCCCCATTCCATATTGTCGATGAGCGCGCCAATGGCATTTGCAGTTCCGGGCAAACATTTCATGACGACCAAATTCTCTGTGAAGTCGATATGGACAAAATGATCAAGCAGTGCCCGCTTCAGCTTGTTAATCGGATTATGACGCTGCTGATCCTGAGGCAAAGCATATCTGTATTTGCCGTCTCCTGCTGGAGTCTTGATCAGCATAAGTTCCTTCATATCGCGCGACACCGTCGCTTGTGTAACCTGCAAACCCGTTTCCCTAAGCGCCTCAACCAGTTCCTCTTGCGTTTCAATCACTTGATTCGTAATTAATTCTTTAATTCGATATTGTCGGATGCCCTTCATAACATTCCTCCGTTATTTTCTATTCCCCCACCTGAAAGTGGATCGTTCGTATCGCTTTCTCCTTCACATCCACGAACAAAACACCGGCGCATTCCGGTAATAACAGTGAATAGACCAGCAGCCTATCCCTCACACCGCTGCCTGTCCAATCCATAGGCATGCGTTCTCGCGCAGTCTTTACTATATACATTGTGCCGTCAAGTTCGGCAATATAATCGATATACAATCGGCTGCCCAGCGGTTGACCATCCAGCTCGATGCCAATCGGCACCCGGTGCTTACCGGATATCACTTCGTAACCCGCCTGCTCCAAAAATGCAATATTCTCATCATTCGCTTCCAATTCTCCGCCTTTGCCAAGCGTCAAGCGATTAACCGCCAAAGGCGTATGCAGCCATCGGTAAAATGATCGGTACAGCCAAATCACAAGCAGCAAGCCAGCGACGAGCATAACGAACCATTCTCCGAACTTTCCCATATGCATCCCCCATCCCATTCGAAACCATTCTAAAAAAGTTCGATACGGATGGGCATAAATCCTGTTTTCCGAGTTCCACGCATAAAGCGAACGCGTGTTTGGTAACCCTAGTTTATCAAACGAACACCCGTTCTGTAAAGTCCAAAATGCGAAAAAAAAAGAGTCTGCGCCAACTAAGCGACAAGACTCTACAGTTTATTTTTTCTTAACGGTAAACGTCTCGCTTGCGCCTTCTACGACAGCCATGATCTGATTCTCGTCAGGCAGCGTTGCAAGCGGCCGATTCGCCCAGCTCCAATAAGCAAGAAATTCAATGTTGCCTTCCCCGCCTGTTATCGGCGAGAAGGTCAAATCCTTCAGCTCAAAGCCGATTTCCGCCGCTGCGGCCAATACGCCCCGAAGCACCTGAGCGTGAACTTTGGGCTCGCGAACGACGCCCGACTTGCCTACCTGCTCTCTTCCAGCCTCAAACTGCGGCTTAATGAGCGCAACGACACCGGAACCTTCCGTCAGCAGTGTTCCCAGCGCGGGCAAAATTAGCTTTAATGAAATAAATGACACGTCTATTGAAGCAAATGTAGGCGGCGGACCATTCAGATCGGCGGGCGTCATGTAGCGGAAATTAGTCCGTTCCATTACGTTTACCCGCTCATCCTGGCGCAGCGCCCAATCCAGCTGATTGTAGCCTACATCAATCGCATAGACGAAAGAAGCTCCGTTTTGCAGCGCGCAATCGGTGAAGCCTCCTGTTGAAGCCCCGATATCAAGCATAACGCGATCCTTCAGCTCGATTCCGAACGACTTAATCGCCTTCTCCAGCTTCAAGCCGCCGCGGCTTACATAAGGATGTACTGCACCTTTGACCCGAATCTCCGCCGTACGCGCAATTTTCATTCCGCTCTTATCGACGGGCTCGTCATCAACCAGCACCAATCCGGCCATAAGCGCAGCTTTTGCCTTCTCGCGGCTTGGATAAAAGCCCCGTTCCACGAGAAGAACATCTATTCTTTCTTTCGCTGTTGTTGTCATCGTTCTCCTCTAGCTTGCTAATGCTGGCTCGAAGCGCGCTTTTTGCGGCTCGGCAGCATATTTTTCAATTCGGCAGCAACGCGGTCAGCCGTTAACCCGACCTCTGCCTGCTGTTCTTTAATGGAACCATGTTCGATGAACTCATCAGGAATACCAATTATACGAACCGGTACGCCGTACAATCCTCGAAGCGAATAAAATTCAAGTACGGAGCTGCCGAAGCCGCCAAGCTCCGAGCCTTCTTCCAGCACGATAACCGGTTTACCTTCTTCCTCAAGCCCGAGCAGCAGCTGCTCATCCAGCGGCTTAATAAATCTGGCGTTGACAATTCTAATGTTCAACCCGTCCCGCTTCAAAAGCTCCGCCGTATCATGGGCTACTTGCAGCATTGGCCCAATAGCCAAAATAACGGCCGAATCGCCTTCTCTTACCGTTTCCCATTGTCCGATCGGCAAAGGCAGAAGCTCTTTGTCCATCTGTACACCGAGTCCACTGATACGCGGATAGCGAATCGCAATAGGCCCTTCGTTGTAATCAAGCGCCGTTTTCATCATTCTGCGAAGCTCATTCTCGTCCTTAGGCATCATAATGATGAGATTCGGAACATGACGGAGGAACGCAATATCGTAAACACCTTGATGCGTGTCGCCGTCTGGTCCGACAAACCCTGCCCGGTCAATTGCAAATACGACATTGGCGTTCTGACGGCAAATATCATGCACAACCTGATCGTAAGCACGCTGCAAGAAAGTCGAATAAACCGCATAGACCGGCTTCAATCCTTCCATAGCAAGCGCTGCCGACATTGTAGCGGCATGCTGCTCGGCAATGCCGACATCGATCATCCGCTCCGGAAAGCGATCAGCGAACTTCAGCAAGCCAGAGCCGCCCGGCATGGCTGGCGTTATGGCAACGATCCGGCTGTCTTTTTCCGCCAGTTCAATAAGGGTGTTGCCGAATACTTCCGTATACATCGGCGGACCAACTGCCTTGAGCATCTGTCCGGATTCGATTTTGTAGGAGGTAGCTCCATGCCATTTGAAGGAATCTTCTTCCGCTGGGGTATACCCTTTTCCTTTAACCGTAATGACGTGAACGAGCACCGGTCCTTCGATTGAATCCGCTTGCTTCATTAGTTCAAGCATTTGATCAATATCATGTCCGTCAACCGGACCCAGATAAGTAAGACCGAATTGTTCGAATAAAATGCCGCTGACGAGCAAATACTTCAAGCTGTCCTTGAAGCGTTCCGCTGTTTTAGCCAGCTTGCCGCCGATAGCCGGTATTTTATTCAGGAAATGCTGCAATTCATCCTTAGCCTTCTGATAATGCCGGTCTGTACGGATTTTGCTCAAATAATGATGCAATGCGCCAACATTGGGCGCGATCGACATCTCATTGTCATTAAGCACGACGATCAGATTTTTCTTCTCGTCTCCAATATGGTTCAGCGCTTCCAGTGCCATGCCGCCCGTAAGAGCGCCATCGCCGATTACAGCTACGACCCGGTTGCTCTCGCCCTTCAAATCTCTGGCAAGCGCCATTCCCATTGCCGCAGACAAAGAAGTACTGCTATGGCCGGCTTCCCATACATCATGCTCGCTCTCCGAGCGTTTGGCGAAACCGCTTAACCCTTTATATTTGCGCAGTGTATCAAACCGGTCCATTCGACCGGTCAATATTTTGTGAACATAAGATTGGTGGCCCACATCGAAAATAAACTTATCCTTCGGGCTGTCAAACAAATAATGGAGCACAAGCGTAAGCTCCACTACACCCAGGTTAGGAGCGAGATGACCGCCCGTAGCAGAAAGCTTTTCGATCAGAAACTGGCGAATTTCTTCAGCCAATTGCTCTAGCTCCTGGATGGTGAGACCTTTCAAATCCTGAGGTCCGTTAATGTGGTCAAGCAGCACGTTACTTCCTCGCTTTCTGGAATGCATCCTGCATTCCATTGTCCAAAGACGTCGAATAATGCAATAATTATAACATATTGCTTATTCTTTTCCCAATCGACGCTTCGGGAATCTATCCATTAAAAATCCCGTTGTACCAAATAATCGGCGATTTCAAGCAGCCGCTGCGGCATTGCGAGCTCTGCGTCCAGTACGGCCGCTTTCGCTTCGCGGGTCAGGCGCTTCACTTGCGCCTTGCTCGCCTCAATGCCAATCAAGTATGGATACGTTACTTTCTGCTGCGCGACGTCGCTGTTCGTTTTTTTGCCCAGCTTCGCCTCATCACCGATCAAATCAAGAATGTCGTCCTGGATTTGAAACGCAAGGCCGATATTGCGGCCATATTGCTCCAGCAGCTTCAGTTGGTTTTCTGTAGCTCCTCCAACCCTTGCGCCTGCCTTAACGGAGAATACGACCAAATCACTCGTTTTATGCAAATGAATATACTCAAGATCTTCAATTGAGGTGATACCCTGCTCGCCCAATATATCGGCAACTTGGCCTCCGACCATACCGCTTGCCCCGGAAAACATCGCCAAATCTTCAACGATATCTAACGCAACCTGAGGATCTAACCGCCCTTTGCGGGCTGCCTGCGGGATCAAGTGAAAGGCATGGGTCAGGAGTGCATCCCCGGCTAAAATCGCCATCGCTTCTCCGAACACTTTATGATTTGTCAGCTTGCCGCGGCGATAATCGTCGTTGTCCATTGCAGGCAAATCGTCATGGATAAGAGAGTACGTATGGATGCATTCGATAGAGCCTGCAATCGACAGAGCGTTCTCTGCTGCCTTTGCATCCCCTTGTATCGCTTCAGCTGCAGCAAGTACAAGCGCAGGCCGGATACGTTTGCCCCCCGCCTCAAGCGAATACATCATCGACTCGCGAAGCAGGCCGGGTACATCCCATTCCGCAGGAAGCGCCGTTGCCAGCGTTTGCTCGACGAGCGACGCGCATTGATTTAAGTAGGACTTGATTTCAGTAACGTCGCTCAAAATGATTCCCCTTTATCTTCGTTTACCGGAGCAAACGTTTTTTTCTGAAAGCCTTGCTCGCTTTCGATCAGAAGCTCGATTTTCTTTTCCACTTGCTCAAGCTTTCCACCGCAAAGCTGGGACAACTTCATGCCTTGCTGAAACAAATCAATTGCCTTTTCCAGAGGTACATCGCCGCTCTCCAGCTGTTCCACGATTTGCTCCAACTGCTCCATCGCTTCTTCAAAGCTAAGCTCATTCGCTGCTTCCATCGTTTCCCTCTCCTTTCATCGACCAGACATGGCAGTCCAGTTGACCGTCCGCTACTTTTACTTTAATCAAATCACCCGGCTGAACCTGCCCGATCGATTTGATCAATCGTGATTCCTGTTCATCATATACGAGACTGTAACCTCTGGACATAACCTTCAACGGGCTTAATGCATCCAACTGACGGATATTGCCATGAAGCTGCAGTTTTTTCACTTTAACAGCCGCACTCATTGCCTGTTCCAGCCTTTTCGCGGTTGCTTGCAGCCTATTTGTTGCAAACGCCGCTTGTTCGCCTGGATGGTTACCAGCCAAAGCCCGGTTCAACTGTTCTAACCTGTTACGGCCCTTCTCAGCCGTGCGCAGCGTTCGCTGCTGCAAAATTTCTTGCAGCCGGTCAAGCCTTTGCGCCTGTTCCAGTAAATATTTGCGCGGATGAACGAAAAAAGGTGACCTGCGCGCACGAAGCAGTCTTTCTTTTCTTGCCTGTAGCATTTTTCGAAGCGCATGCTCCAATCGTTGCTGCTGGCGGTCGATATGCTGGCGCAGCTCCGCCGCATGCGGTACGGCTAATTCAGCAGCTGCCGTCGGGGTAGCAGCACGTAAATCCGCCACAAAGTCCGAAATCGTGAAATCGGTCTCATGTCCAACTGCGCTAATAACGGGAATCGCCGAAGCCGCTATGCTTCGTGCAACCGACTCCTCATTGAAAGCCCACAGCTCTTCCAGTGAACCGCCGCCTCTACCTACAATTAATACGTCGACTTCGCCAAAACGGTTCAACGATTCAATCGCTTTCACAATAGACGGAGCAGCCTGGTTGCCCTGAACAAGCACAGGCATTATGTAAACGGGCACGGATGGATGGCGCCGTTGAAGCGTGATGACAATGTCTCGGACCGCCGCCCCTGTAGGCGATGTAATGACGCCAATCGCTTTCGGGAAACGCGGAATGGGCCGTTTGCGCGATTCGGCAAACAAGCCTTCCGTTTCCAGCTTTTTCTTCAGCTGCTCATAAGCAAGGTACAGGCTGCCAATTCCGTCCGGCTGCATAGCCGTTACATAAAATTGGTAATTCCCGTCCCGTTCATAGACCGCCACATTACCTCTAGCCATCACCTTTGTTCCTTCGCGGGGAATGAAAGGGAGACGCTGATTATGTGACGCGAACATGATACATTTCAGCCTGCTGTCCTTATCTTTAAGCGTAAAATACATATGGCCGCTGGAATGATGGGTGAAATTCGAAATTTCACCCCGCAGCCATACATCTCCGAGCAGCGAATCCGACTCCAGCTTCATCCCGATATATCGATTAATTTCTTTTATCGTGTAAATGCGAGGCTGATTCGCCATTTGAGCGTCACTCCTCGATTTTATTAGCTCTTTTCGCCGCTGTAATCGTGTTGGACATCAGCATCGTAATCGTCATCGGACCTACTCCGCCCGGTACAGGAGTAATAAATCCAGCCGTCTCCAAGCAATCCTCATAATCGACATCTCCGGCGAGCTTGCCGTCAGGCAGGCGGTTAATGCCGACATCGATGACAACCGCACCTGGTTTAACAAACTTACGTCCGATCGCTTTTGCTTTGCCGATGGCAACAACTAGAATATCGGCTTGCTTCGCAATCTCTTCCATATTCGCCGTGCGGGAATGACAGATCGTTACCGTCGCATTTTCTCTTAACAAAAGCATTGCAACTGGTTTGCCGACAATATTGCTGCGCCCAATAACGACCGCATGCTTGCCGGAAATGTCGCCGCTGCTGCGTTTAATCAGCTCGATAACGCCTGCAGGCGTACAAGGCAGCAGACTATCGTCGCCGATAACTAGGTTGCCGACGCTTTCTGGATGGAAGCCGTCAACGTCTTTATTGACGTCAATTGCATCGATAACCGCTTTTTCATTGATATGCTTAGGCAGCGGAAGCTGCACCAAAATACCGTTAATCGAAGCTTGATTGTTCAGCTTGTCGATCAAAGCAAGCAAATCGGACTCCGAAGTATCCTCCGCCAAGCGGTGAACCTCAGAGTAGAAGCCAAGCTGCTGGCATGCCTTTTCTTTCGAGCCTACATAAACTTTGGAAGCCGGGTCCTCGCCGACAAGCACAACCGCCAAGCCAGGTACGACACCTTTCTCTTTCAACGCTTCCGCGTCCCGTTTGATTTCTTCTCTAATCAAATCCGATATTTTTTTGCCTTCGATAATTTGTGCGCTCATACTTCTCTCCCCTTCTGCCGATCCGTCAATGAACGGCGATCAATGATTGGTTTCCGATTCCGATTCCGTTTCCGTTACCGCTTCCGTATCTTTCTTCACTTCTTCCAGGCTTTGCATTAGCTTGCCTAGCACGCCGTTTACGAATTTCCCCGATTCTTCCGTTCCGAAATGCTTCGCCAATTCAATCGCCTCATTAATGGAAGCTTTGTGAGGGACATCGTCGCGAAAAACCATTTCATAGCAGGCAAGGCGAAGCACCTGCCGGTCGACGCGAGACAAACGGTCTACCTGCCACCCCGTCAAATGCTGCTGCAGCATATCGTCAATGGCCGCTTTCCGTTCCGCTACCCCGTTTACGAGTTCGCGTACGTAGCTGTCCGTATTTTCATTCTCTACAAATTCAGCGCCAATCTCGTTCTCGGAGCGCGCTTCTTCCATTAGCATTTCAATTGCTTCAGCCGCCGTTACTTCATTCATTTCCATTTGATATAGACTGGATACCGCTATTTCTCTTGCTAATCTTCGTTTCATACAACCTCCATGGCATTTGAGCTGTGCCTCGCTGAATTAATTCTTCTCTAGCACCAAAAAAAAAACTATGATCTCCTCCCTGCCCGAAAACTGGCGGCATTCCGGCTTCCGGAGTACGGAGGAGACCACAGGATCATCTAAACGGTCTGTATCTTTCCATCAACCAATTCCAAATCCGCTGCCATTGGAATATAGGTTCTTCCCGCAAATCCTTGCGTTTGCCAATCCAATATCCGATCGAGACGAGCAGTATGAAAAACAGCATGTCCCAGAAGCCGGCAAACAAATACACGAATCCGAAAAAAAGTCCAGCCGCTGCGCCGACCGTACGTTTCCCATAGGTTGCCCAGAACTCTCTCCACATCGGCAAATCCACCTCTATTCCACTCGGCTCTTAATCGTACCGGATTGGATGACATTTGCGACAAAGACGGCAACATTGGTCACCGGTATGCCCGCAATATCCTCGACATGCTCTTTAACAGCACGCTGAATCTCCTCGGTCAACGCCGGAATCGAGCTTTCTCCATCAACTACCGCTCGCAGTACGATATCCAAGCCAGCATCCGTTGCCCGGATACGCGCCTTCAAATCTTTTACACCGCGATGCTTGGAAGCTGCCTTCAGAGCAAGATTCTCGATGGTGTCGATGGAAATGCGAATGTCGCCAAAATCGGTGCGCTGGTCGATAGACGGCGCAGCAGCTGATCCGCGATACAACGATACAAAAAAGAAACGGAGGCTCATGAGCAACAGAAGCAATCCGATGACTATGACCGTAATTTGAATGGAAGAAATGCGATACATATTATCAACAATACCGTTCAAATCTTCGATAGATATCCATTTAAATCCGATGCATGCGATAAAAACGGATAATGCGCCAACAATGATGCTGTATAAAAACAAAAGCAGCTTGTCCACGATTCTGATCAACGAAACGCCTCCTTTCGTCTGAGCGAATGAAAACCCCCTTGCGCGAATGCGGCATGCCCATCACGAGGGGGTAATAATCAATTCTGTACCTGCTATACTATTTCACGCGCAGATGGCTGTCTTCTTCTTCCGGTTTCTCCGCTGCCTTGAAATGGACGTCATGAATATGTACGTTCACTTCAATGACATGAAGACCTGTCATCATCTCAATCGAGTGCTTTACATTGCGTTGAATTTCCGAGGCGATTTCCGGGATTCGGTTGCCGTACTCCACGATAATCGAAACATCAACCGCAGCTTCACGCTGTCCGACTTCTACTTTCACACCTTTGGACAAGTTTTTGCGTCCGAGGAGCTCAGCAATACCGCCTGCCAACCCGCCGCTCATTCCTGCTACGCCCTTGACTTCAACGGCAGCTAGTCCAGCAATGACTTCGATAACTTCCGGTGCGATTTGAATCGTGCCAATGTCCGTCTTCTCATAATCTGCAGCAATCGTATTCATGATGGTTGTACACCTCCCTAAAGTTGCGCGCTCTCAGCCTGTCAAAGCCAAGTGTTGTCTACCGCATCTTATTTCTATACTATAACATTCGACGCGAATTATGACAAACAGTTGTCCGGCTTAGATTTCGTGCTCTTCCAAAAACTTAATGTCGAAGTCGCCTTCAACAAATTTGGGGTGATTCAGAAGCTTCAGATGGAACGGGATTGTCGTCTTAATTCCTTCGATTGCGAATTCGGAGAGCGCTCTTTTCATCCGCGCAATCGCTTCTTCACGCGTTCTGCCCCACACGATCAGCTTGGCGATCATCGAATCATAATGCGGTGAGATCGTGTAACCCGGATATACCGCGCTGTCGACCCTTACCCCGGTTCCTCCTGGCGGAAGATAGAACGGAATATGACCGGCCGAAGGCATGAAATTACGTTCGGAATCCTCAGCGTTGATCCGGCATTCAATAGCCCAGCCATTGATTTGCAAATCCTCTTGTTTAAAGGATAATGGATTACCCTCTGCAACAGAGATCATCTCTTTGATGAGATCGACGTTTGTAATCATTTCGGTAACGGGATGCTCAACCTGAATCCGGGTGTTCATTTCCATGAAATAGAAATTACCGTCCGGCCCCAGCAAAAACTCCAGCGTGCCTGCTCCCGAATAGTTAACTGCAAGTGCAGCACGAACAGCTGCTTGGCCCATCTCTTCGCGTTGCTCCGGCTTCAGCACGGCGCATGGCGCTTCCTCAACGAGCTTCTGACGACGGCGTTGTACCGAGCAGTCACGTTCAAACAAATGAACCGCGTTGCCATGCTTGTCAGCCATAATTTGAATTTCGACATGCTTCATGCCGGTCAAATATTTTTCCAGATAGACGCCTGCATTGCCGAAAGCCTTTTGCGCTTCCTGCTGAGCCGTCGTAATTTGCTGGACAAGTGCCGATTCGTCATCGGCTATGCGAATGCCTTTGCCTCCGCCGCCAGCAGTCGCTTTGATGATGACAGGATAACCGATGCTGCGTGCAACTGCAATCGCTTCGTCCATGTCTTCAACCAGGCCGTCAGAGCCTGGAATAACGGGAACGTTCGCGGCTTGCATCGTCTTTTTGGCAACCGCCTTGTCACCCATCTTGCTGATGGCTTCCGGCGAAGGGCCAATGAACGTAATGTTGCATGATTCGCAGATTTCAGCGAAATCCGCATTTTCGGCAAGGAAGCCGTAACCCGGATGAACCGCATCGCATTCTGTAATCGTCGCAACGCTCATCAGGTTAGTCAAATTCAAATAGCTGTCCTTAGAGGCAGTAGGCCCAATGCAATACGCCTCGTCTGCCAGACGAACATGCAGCGAATCGCGGTCGGCTTCGGAATAAACCGCAACCGTCGAGATTCCAAGCTCTTTACAAGCCCGAATAATCCGAACCGCAATCTCGCCGCGATTGGCGATTAATACTTTTTGAAATTTCACGTAGTTACTCCTTTCAGGCGACAGATTCTCCAATCAGGGAGAAAAATGCTATTCCGGTTTAACGAGGAAAAGCGGCTGTCCGTATTCGACCAGTTGGCCGTTCGATACGAGAATCTCAACGATTTCTCCGCGGACTTCCGCTTCCAGCTCGTTCATGAGCTTCATCGCTTCAAGAATGCACACGACGCTCTTCTCGTTAACGCGATCGCCTACTTTTACGAATTCGGAAGCGTCAGGCGATGGGGAGCTGTAGAATGTGCCAACCATCGGCGAAGTGATCGAATGCAAGTTTTCCTTGCTTGGGCTTGCGGCTGGCGCTTCCTGCACGGCTGGCTGAGCAGCAGGTGCTGCAGAAGTTTGCGGCGCAGCAGTCGGAATTGGCGCAGGCGAATATGTATGGGTGATTGGGGCTGCTTGTACATTCACCACTTCAGTTTTGCCGGGTTTGCGGATGAGCAGGCGTGCCCCTTCATTTTCAATCTCCAGCTCATGAACGGAAGTTTGATCAACCAATTTGATCAATTCTTTAATCTCGCTCAATTTGAACATGAATTTTTTCACTCCTTAAAATTTTGCGGTAGCAAAATTGCTCCGTAAGCATCAGCTTAAATTTTGCGGTAGCAAAATTGCTCCGTAAGCTATTCCTTGCCTGCAATACTGCGGAAGCAAATAGCTCCTTATGGGCAAGCTTTTCGATGCTTGGGCAAATTGCTCCGTAAGTACGGGCATTTAGTCGGGCAGCCATTGCGGCTCTTAAGCCCATTTTACCCATTTTCTTTTACATAACGTTTAACATTATATCATAAACCTTAGCGAACACGAACCAATTTTTTATACATCCTGATTTCAAGCCGTTTTCACCGTGTTTTCTTGTAAAATAAAGGGTTTAAGATAGATCCGCACTGCGTTGTTGCTCCCTCAGCAACAAGCAGCATACAATCGTACTACTATACCGATACGGTAAATATATCCAGAGTTTCTCTATAAAAATGCAAATCTGCAACTGGAATTGGCTCAAAACACCGATTTTTCGGATTTTTTTGCACAACAAATTGCACTTTTACATTATGAAGAAACATCAAGCCTTTTCTGCCAATCAACATTTACTTTCTTTACAACATAGGGCTTATTCTCTGCTAGTTTAACTCCTCTACATTGGATATTTCCAACGTAAGGCGCATTTTTTGCTGCTTTTCCACTTCTACGTTGGATATTTCCAACGTCAAGCTCCTTCTCCGCTGTATTTACCGTCTCTACATTGGATATTTCCAACGTAGGGCGCATTTTTTGCTGCTTTTCTGCCCCTACGTTGGATATTTCCAACGTCAAGCTCCTTCTCCGTTGTATTTACCGTCCCTACGTTGGATATATCCAACGTAGGGCGTATTCTTGCTGCTTTCCCACTATTACGTTGGATATTTCCAACGTAATATTTGTAGGGTAAAACTCCTGATAAGGGGGGCTAGCCACTTCTACATTTTCTGCAGCAGTCCGCTCTCCCGCTTACCTACTTGCACACAAAAGACCGGGAGCAGCCGCTCCCGGTCTCCATAAGCTATAAGCGTGAACTTAAGGCACGAACTGTACGGTCACTTGATCAGCCTTCACATCCATTGTCTTCATAACCAGATCAATGATGCCAACCGCTTGTGCCTTATCCAGCTTTTCGCTTTCGACAACCACTTTGTAGCGGTCATTCTGATCGTCGACGATCGCAGTGTGGAATTGCTTCATCAGTTCGGATTCGATACCGTTCAGCTTTTCTCGTTTCTCCTCCAGCATATTAAGCGCTTTTGCCGCTTCAGTTGATTCCTCCGGATTGGTTTGCACATTAGAAATCGCCGCAAGTATTTTATCCTCTTGCTCATTAAATTGCTGTTGGCGTTTCTCCTGAACCTCGGCAAACACGCTGGCTACTGCACCGCCTTCAGACTCCAATTGGTCGATAACCTGCTTGTCGGTTTTCGGGTCACCGGCTTTGTGTTCGACTTCATTGATGATGATGCCGTTATCGCCTTTTGCCACTTCAGTTGCGTCCCCTTTTTGCTCTGTCTGCGAGCCGTCCGTTACGAGATCCGGCGATTTACCGTCCTGAGTGAACAGATAGTAAGCAGAAAGTACCACCATCAAGCTAAGCATTGATACGAGCCAAATCGTTTGTCTTTTCGTGTTCATGTGAACACCCTCCCCAATTCAATTTAAATTTTTCACTACTTTCATTACTAAAACTTACTGTTTGCTAGGCGCAACCGAAATCCGATTTGCCGGCACGTTCACGCCCTTTTCCACCGCGTCTATAATTAAGCGTCTTACGGTCGCATTCTCCGCGCCTTTGGCAACGACGAGCACGCCGCGGATACGCGGGTTTATCGTCTTCGTAACGATAGGCTTCTGGTCGCCCGACACCTCAGTTATGACGACCTGTCCCTCCTTCGTTATAGAAGTAATATGACGACGGCCCCCATTCTTGTCGTTCTCGTCCGTAACCGATTGCGACTCCTTGTCATTCTCCTTCACGACGAGTTCCTCTGTGGAATCGACCGTTACAAGAACGTGGACGGTGCCGACACCGACTATCTTCTCTAAGATTTCTTTCAGTCTTTGCTCCAGCGGCTGCTCGATTTGATCAAATGAGCTGCCCTCTTTGGCGCCGGCGCTCCACGCCGCTTCTTCGGATGGAGCTGGATTCGGATCATGCGCCGAAGGCTCGACCTTATTAAAGGAGAGAAAGGAGTTCATCACCATTAAAGCCGCACCGATCAAGCCGATCACGAGTAGAATATGCAATGTCTTTATGCGTTTCTTCCCGCCTGGTCCACCTCCGCCGATAAGCGACTCCAGTCTTTGCAACCATTTGGCCAACTGCCTAACCCTCCTTTGCAATGTCTATTAATGCCTCCGGTCATTGGCAGCGGGTTGACGAACAAGTACGATTTCCGGATTGACTCCCCAGCCGTCGGCCAGCACACTCCGCACCTTATCGCCCAAAGCAGGACTCACCTTCATCCAAGCATCCTCCGCAAGCTCATCACCGGCGGATGATTTCCCAGTGGCACCGGACTCCACAGACCCAGTATCTACCTTGATTGACACGTCGACCGGCTTTACCTCATCCACCTGGACATCCGGCTTTGTATCTTGGGCTGCATCCCCCTTGCCAGGCTGCGAAGCTTCAACTGCTGCCATCGTAACCGTCACTTTGCTCAAATAAGGTGTTCGCCTGCTGCCCTCAGCTACCCATTTCAGCTCCACATCCACCTGCTCCACCTTCGCTTTCGTCCGTTCCGAGACCGCGTTTGCCATCGCTTTCTCGAGCGTCTGCTGCGTAAGTGCAGCAGCTTGGCTGTCCCGCCGCTTGCTGAGGTTTTCCGCATCCTTCTGGATATCCTGCAGCGTCG
Organism: Paenibacillus radicis (ex Gao et al. 2016); assembly: GCF_014641555.1. Taxonomy (GTDB): domain Bacteria; phylum Bacillota; class Bacilli; order Paenibacillales; family Paenibacillaceae; genus Pristimantibacillus; species Pristimantibacillus radicis. Next base: position 824,908 of record NZ_BMHY01000001.1, on the reverse strand, counting down.
GCATTTTGATGTCCTGCGTTCCGGAGCCCATTTCCCATTGCCGGACACTGTCGCTCAGCCTGGAGCTGAAATCGCCTTGCAGCAGCCTAAGCACCGGAGACAAAATCGTAAGCAGAATCAGCAAGCCGATGACCAGTCTAGCGTAACGCTGCATGGCTTTGTTCGGCAGCAGCAGCTCCATGAAGACAGCGAGCATAATAACGGCAATAATATCTCTCAGCCAATCGCCCAGCCATGTAACCAAAGCAGCAGCTCCTTCCCGCAAGTCCTTCCAGCGTCACTGCCTGTAGGCATCGTCAACGCGCCATAATAGCCGCATTACCGGCGGTGAGCACGATTGTAACAGCCAGAAAAAACATCAAGCTGACGGCGGCCAGCGCGGCAAATACGTAAATCATCGTCTTGCCGATCGTTTGCAGGCATTCGACGATCGGGGAATCCCCAAGCGGCTGCATAACCGCGGCAGCTACATTGTAGATGAGGGCAAGCGTCAATATTTTAATCGCCGGGAACGCACATAAAAACAGCAAGATAATAACGCCTGCAATGCCGATTGCGTTTTTCGCGAGCATGGAAGCGGAAATGACCGTGTCCGCCGCATCGGAAAACATCCTTCCAACGACCGGAACGAAATTGCCGGTTACAAATTTTGCCGTTCGCATCGTAATGCCGTCCGTCACCGCGCTGGTCGCCCCTTGGACTGAAATCACACCTAGAAATACGGTCACAAGCACGCCCATGACGCCAACGCCTACGTTGCGAAGAAGGTTGGCAAGCTGTGTCACCTTGAACTTTTCCGTCAAAGCGCTAACGATGTGAAGGACTGCGGAGAAGAACAGCAGCGGAAAAACGACGGTGTAGATCAAGGTCCCGACAGCATGAATCATGAAAATGATTAAGGGGTGAAGCACCGATACCGTTACAACGTTGCCCATTGAAGCGAGCAGCGTCAGCAGAAGCGGAATCATGGCAAGCATAAATTGGATCATGCCGCCGATCGCATCCTTGGCGTAGCCGATAGCGACGTGAAAGCTGTTCACCGCCAATATGACAAGCACCATGTAGGCGATCGAATAAGCGACCTTGCTGACGGCATTGCGCTCAAATGCGTTCTGCAGCGTTTCCAGCACCATGCTGAATACCGTTAGCATTACGATAGTTACGAGAAGCTTTCCGTTATAAAGAATCTCGTGCAAGAAGTAACTCAGCAGCCCCTTAATGACCGTTTCGAGCTTAAGGCCTTGTCCGCCCGGCATAATCATTTCCATAAAGCTAGGCATCTGCTGATCGGGAAAATAACCGCCATATTCATCCTTTAATTTCTTCCAAAAGGATTCCACTGCATCGGTACTGACCCCGTCCATCCCATTGCCTACCAGTCCCTCCGGCAATACGTCCTGCTGCTGGGTTGGCGTCCCGGCGGTGCTTGCCGCTGGTTCCTCGCTGGCAAAAGCCGATTGTTCAGGAGTGCCAGAGGGGAGCGCTGCGGTCAGGAGCCAGATGGCGAACACGGCAATGACAAATCGGATCGTACGGGACGTATTCGCTTTGTTCATCGCATGCATCATCATCCTTTTACCCCCCCGCCGGCAGCAATCCGATTACCGTTTCCACAATGACGCTAATAATCGGCACCGCCATAACGAGAATGAGCACCTTGCCGGCAAACTCTACCTTGGAAGCGATACTTTCCTGACCGGCATCCCTGACAATCTGCGCGCCGAATTCGGCAATATAAGCGATTCCGATAATTTTCAATATCGTCTTCAAATAGATGGACGGAATTCCCGAGCGGTTCGCTAAGTCTTCCAATACGGTAATGACAATGTCGATCTTGCCGATCAAATAGAGAAAGATGAAAATGCCGGTAAACGCCGCAAGCAGGAAAGCGAACATGGGCTTCTGTTCTCGAACGACAAGAATGAGGACGGTGGCGATCAGCGCAAGTCCGACGATTTGAATGATTTCCACTTCGTTCACCTACTCGCGGCTTCCCTAAAAGTTTACTGAAACAAGAAAATCGTCTTAATTTCCTGAAACAATTCGTTCAACAAACGAACGACCATGAACAATACGACCACAAACCCGATTACGGTAACCCAATGCGCCATATCTTCTTTTCCCATCTGCTTCAGCACCGTATGAATCATGGCGATAATAATGCCAATGCCTGCAATCTGGAAGATGGCGCTCACATCCATGTTCATTTCCGCGGCACCCCACTAAACCATCAAAATGACGACGAGCACAGCGATCAGTACGCCAAGGCTTTTCCACATCTTCTCGTAGCGTCCCTGGTCCTCCTTGGCTGCATCCTCTTCCGCCTTCAACTGAAGCAGCGCCAGTTTTAAGTGCTTCAGCTGATCGTCCTTGTCGCTTATGCCAAGCGCGGAGCCTAACCGCAGCATGACCGCCTGCTCACCCGCCCGCATCGCGGTCGCCTCCCACCCTTGCTTCATCGCCTGCTCCCAGCTTTCGCGGAAAGACAAGCCGTCGTCATGCGCAACGCCTTCCGCAGCCAGCAAGAACAAATCCGCTATCGGAGAAGGTACAACTGTTGCGATTCGTCCGAGCGCCTCCGGCAATGGCGTATGTCCGTAGCCAATCTCGGTCTCCAGCCGCTGCAGCGCATGTGCGAGTTGACGAAGCTGTCGCGGCCTTGCAGCGAATCTCGCCGCTTGCTGGAAGCCGATCAGCGTTCCAGCGAACAGGATGAGCACGGCGCCCAGCAGCTTGATCAAGTCGCACCGCCTCTTTGCAAGCCACTCTCAACCGGGGCGGGATCCGCTCCGCTCCGCCTAAATGTGGAAGTCGAAGCCGCCGTCAACACTGCTGTAGGCTCCCTGGCGGCCGGACTGCGGATCGCCGACTCTGCGCTGATGATGCGATGCATAAAGCCTGCAGTCGTCCGGCGCAGCTCAACGATCTGCTGGAATGAGCCATCCTCTAGCAGCCGGCGCAGCACAGGCCGTCCAAGCGCGTCCTGTACGTCGTAAGCATGAGCGGTGGCGACGACGCTCACACCAGCATGACTTGCTTCCCTGATTGCTTCCCCATCTTCGTCTCGCCCGATCTCATCAGCGACGACAATTTCCGGGGACATCGAGCGCAGCAGCATCATAATGCCCTCAGCCTTCGGACATGCATCCATTACATCGGTTCGCGGGCCGATATCAAAGGTCGGTATGCCGCGCACACAAGCGGCAATTTCGGAGCGCTCGTCCACAACGCCAACCTTCCTCCCCTGCCAGCCGGCTCCCTCGCCTTGTCCCCATAGACCATAGCTGATCGATCGGGCAAGGTCGCGTACGAGCGTCGTTTTCCCTTGCTGAGGAGGAGCGAGAATGAGCGTCGAGTAAATGGATTTCCGGCTTCGGTCAAGCAGCTTAGGAAGCAAATGGTTGGCTGAGCCGATTACCTCCCGGGCGATGCGAATATTGAATGCGCCGATGTCGCGGATGCCTCTGACACTTCCGCTGTCCAGCACCGTTCTGCCGGCCAGTCCAATGCGATGTCCGCCGGCGACGGTTATAAACCCTCGTTTCAGCTCTTCTTCCATTGCATATAGCGAATAGTTCGTAATGCGTTCAAGCAGCTTGCGGCAAATATCTCCCGTTGGCTTGTATGCCCCATCGGCCGTCATGCGAAGCGTTCCGTCGGTTCCGGCAAACCGGGACTGGCCCCGAAGCCCAAGCTCCAGCGGCCGGCCTTCCCGGATCCGGATTTCCTCCAGCTGCGCTAGAGCCGTTTCAGGCAGCTTTTCCAGCACCGCCTTCAACTCCAATGGCAGCAAATGAACCACTCGGTTCAGCATCCCTTCATCACTCCCGGATGTTTGTCCTTCGTAGTTACATTTGTATGCTTGGACACCAATAATATGTCCACCTATTTGCTAGAATCGATTCTATTATTTTTTCAAAATACCGATGAATAGACAGGCGATCCCTGCTGCAATCCAAGCCAGCTTCCCGAATGACAGCTTATCCGACAGGCCTACTAAGCCGATTGTAGTCGTCGCAATCAATATCAACGGGCCTACCAGAGCAAGCGAGGAATTGACGAGCAGCGCCTTGTCAATCTGATTCAGCCGCAGCATAAGGAGCGCGGCACATATTTCGATCATCCCCGAAGTAATGCGAAGCGACGCCATACTGAGTACAATTTTATTCAGCATTGCCTTGTCCTCCTTCCTTCTCTATTACTCTATGCGGGCTTGTCTCCTATTCATTCCGATAATAACGGGCACATGCCCAGCGAATCCTGCATATATTGCTTGCATGATTCGTAATGTATGGAGTGGATCATAGCAAATGCCATTAAGAGAAAGGCGGATCATTGAAATGCGGGTTCAGGTCATTTCAAGCGTCAATGAAGCGAGCTCGGCGCAATTTCACCATAAAACGGCTTTAATCGTCGATGTGCTTTGTGCGTCCAGTACTATCGTTACCGCTTTGGCAGCCGGCTCCGTCGGCATCGTTCCGGTAGAGACGGTCTTGGAAGCGAGGGCAGCGCGGCAGGCGGGCGATTTGCTTGGAGGAGAGCGGTTTTGCCGGAAAATACCCGGCTTCGACCTTGGCTCTTCTCCGGATGAATATACGAGTCCAGAGGTCCGGGACCGGAAAATTATTTTAACGACGACAAACGGTACCCGCGCCATTGTGAAATCGGCTAAAGCGGATTTTGTATTGGCCGGTGCGCTGCTTAATGCTTCGGCTTGCGCTAAAGCAGCGGTAGAGCTGCGCCGGGATATCGTTATTTTATGTGCGGGCAGCAACGATGAGTTTGCACTGGAAGACGGTCTTTGCGCCGGGCTGCTGCTGGAGAGATTGCTGGGGCTGACGGGAGGAACGCTGGAGCTCGACGATTTTGGCTATGCCATGCTTGCGTTATACGGCGACCGGTCCCATGCCATCAAGGAAACCATTCAACAGGGCATGACCGGAAAAAAACTGTTGAAGCTCGGCTTGCGCAAAGATCTGGAGAGCTGCGCCGCCATCGACCGCTATAACGAGGTGCCGAGACTTTATGGCGATATGCTAATCAGCAATTGCGGCTAATGAGAAGAACCACCCGGCGAACCGGAAGCTGTGCATAGTGAACAAAAAAAAAGGCCATCCGTTTGCCGCGGATGGCCTCTTTTCTATCATTTCTAAATTATCTGCGATCTTGCGGTCCGCCGACGAAAGCTTGCTCCGCCGTATCCAGACCGTATGCTGTGTGCAGTGCACGCACGACATCAACCAGCGGCTCAGATGCGATCACGCAGGAAACTTTAATTTCCGACGTGCTGACGAGCTTAATGCTAACGCCCAATTCGGAGATTGCAGCAAACATCGTCGCAGCTACTCCCGGATTGCTGACCATGCCAGCGCCTACGATCGAGATTTTCACCAGATCGTCCTCAGAAGTAACCTCACGGAAAGCTACCTTCTCGCGGATGCTGTAAATAACTTCAACCGCTTTTTCCTTGTCATCACGGGACAAAGTGAAGGAGAAGTCGGCTTTGCCGTCCTGCACACCGCTTTGCACGATAATGTCAACATCAATTCCATTATTCGCGAGTGCGCCAAACACATTCGCGAGCACGCCCGGAACATCCTGAACGCCGAGAATGCTAATTCTTGCTACGTTTTTGTCAAATGCGATGCCGCGAACGACAACTCCCTGCTCCATGACCGCTTCCTCCTTCACACTTGTACCTTCGTTATGCGTAAAGCTGGAACGAACGACAAGCTTTACATTGTTATGCTTCGCGTATTCCACCGCGCGAGGGTGCAATACAGCGGCTCCGAGATGGGCCAGCTCCAGCATTTCGTCATACGAAATTTCATTCAGCTTGCGCGCGCATTTTACAACACGCGGGTCTGTCGAATAAACGCCGTCGACATCGGTAAAAATTTCGCATACATCCGCTTCGACAGCAGCAGCAAGCGCAACCGCAGTTGTATCGGAGCCGCCGCGTCCGAGCGTCGTAATATCGCCATCCTCCGACATGCCTTGGAAGCCTGCCACGATGACAATATTGCCTTGGTCAAGCTCCTTGTGCAGCCGGTCCGGACGAATGTCCGTAATCTTCGCCTTGCTGTGTACCGCCTCCGTACGGATGCCCGCTTGCCAGCCAGTCAGCGATACCGCTTTATGACCTAGCTGATGAATGGACATCGACAAAAGCGCAACCGATATTTGTTCTCCGGTCGTAAGAAGCATATCCATCTCACGCGCCGGCGGATTCGGATTAATCAGCTTGGACTGGTCAATTAAATCATCCGTTGTATCTCCCATTGCGGATACGACAACCACGACGCGGTTGCCCGCCTGCTGGCTTTCAATTATCCGCTTTGCAACCCGCTGCATCCGCTCCGGTGTTCCAACCGAGCTTCCGCCAAACTTCATCACTATCAACGACAAAGCTGATTCACTCCCCAACCTTGACATATACATACAAGACGATATTATATCACATTACCCGCCTGTCTGGGTATATGCAACTATAAAAAAACCGCCCAATCCTCAGGATTGGACGGTCTTGATGAAGATACTAAGCACGGGAAATGTATTTGCCTTCGCGAGTATCTACCAATAGAACGTCGCCTTCGTTGATGAACAACGGCACTTGAACGCTCAAGCCCGTTTCAACCTTCGCGCTTTTCGTAGCACCTTGCGCCGTGTTGCCTTTAACGCCTGGCTCTGTTTCAACTACTTTCAGCTCAACGCTGTTCGGCATTTGGATACCGATAATTTCACCTTGGTAGCTGGAGATGTTCACGTTCATATTTTCTTTCAGGAAGTTAAGCTCCCACTCCAACTGCTTGTCGCTCAGTGCGAACTGATCGTACGTTTCGTTGTCCATGAACGTGTACTCATCGCCGGAGTTGTACAGGTATTGTACTTCACGGTTCTCGATGATGGCACGGCCAATGCTTTCGCCTGCACGGAATGTTTTCTCCACAACGTTGCCGTTGCGCAGGTTTTTCAGCTTGGAGCGCACGAATGCTGCGCCTTTGCCCGGTTTAACGTGCTGGAACTCGGTTACCGAGAAAATATCGCCGTCTACTTCGACGGTCAGGCCTGTTTTAAAATCATTTACTGAAATCACTTGTATTTCCCTCCTGATATTTGCTTGGAATAGTCCTTAGCCCAGAGTAAGAAGTTCTTTCGGGGATGAGGTTAATATTTTAATACCGGATTCCGTTATGACGATATCGTCCTCGATCCGTACTCCGCCGAAGCCGGGGAGATAGATGCCGGGCTCAACCGTCACCGTCATGCCGGGGGTTAAAATCATGTCGCTAAGCTTGGACAATCTAGGCTGCTCATGCACTTCCATGCCGAGGCCGTGTCCGGTGCTGTGCCCGAATTGATCGCCGTAGCCGTACTTCGCTATGACGTCTCTTGCGAGCGCATCCGCTTGCTTGCCTGTCATGCCCGGCCGGATATGCTCCAGCGCATGCAATTGGGCTTCAAGCACGATGCCGTATATTTCCCGGTGCTTGGCCGTTGGTTCGCCTACGACGACTGTTCGGGTCAAGTCCGAGCAATATCCCTTGTAATAAGCGCCAAAATCAAGCGTTACGAATTCATCCTTGCCGATCAGCCGGTCGCTTGCAACGCCATGAGGCAGCGCCGATCTTTCTCCGGATGCAACGATCGTCTCGAATGAGGTTGACGAAGCGCCGTGACTGCGCATGTACATTTCAAGCTCCAAAGCGATGTCAGACTCTCTGACTCCAGGCTGAAGCAGCTTTTGTACATGACTGAACGCCGCATCGGCTAATTCCGCCGCCTCTATCATAATGCGCAGCTCGTCTTCATCCTTAATCATCCGAAGCTGCTCTACCAGGCCAGCCGCCGGCTTTAACACAACGCCGTCAAGCTGCTCGCTCCAGGCAACATATTCGCCATACGATACCTGATCTTGTTCAAATGCAAGTTCGCGTAATCCGCTTGCAGCGAGCAGCTCGCGAACACTATCCATAACGCGGGGTCCATGCTCGACGACTTTGAATCCGGCCGCCTGCTGCGGAGCTTGCGTCATGTACCGGAAGTCGGTCAGCAAAAAGCTGTCCTGATGCGTAATGACCACCGTACCGGAAGATCCCGTAAAGCCGCTCAAATAATTCCGATTGTGGCTGCTGCCGATGAGGATTGCTTCTAAGCCCTGCTCTGCCATCGATTGACGCAGCCGCTCGACTCTCGCATTCGCCATTTGCGTTCCCCTTCCTTCCTAAGCTGTATTCTGGTCCTGCTGGAGCTTGCGTACAAGCGCCGTTAGTCCCAGCTCGTAGCTTTGTCCGCCGAAGCCAGCTATCTGGCCTACGGCAACGGGTGCAATGACCGACGTATGCCGGAACGCCTCCCGTTTATGAATGTTAGACAGATGCACTTCAACGACGGGCAGAGCCACTGTCGAGAAAGCATCCCTTAACGCGTAGCTATAATGCGTCAGCGCTCCCGGATTAATCAGGAAGCCGTCCGCATTGCCGAATGCACTATGTATCCGGTCAATGAGTGCGCCTTCGTGGTTGGATTGAAAAAAATCCAGCTCAACGCCCAGCTCGGAAGCTTGGTTTAAAAGAGCGGCTTCAATCTCGGCAAGCGTCTCCGTTCCGTATACGCCGGGCTCGCGAATGCCCAGCATGTTCAAGTTCGGTCCGTTCAATACTACAATTTTCAGCATACTCGCACCCCCAACCTGCCGATTATGGCCTGTCGCCAAAGATCACAAGACATTTTACCACAAATGTCCGCCGCTTGAGAAGCTGAAACTGTTTAGTGCGCCCCAACAGGTTCACGCGACGCTTCATCGGTAAATTCAAAGGCAGTAGAATAGCCGATAAATAACCCCCAAAGCAGAAAAATACACAGCTCGGTTATAAACGTATTCCAGCCCGCTGTTCGAATCGGCTGAGAGATATGAAGCGATGGGCCTGCAAATACGAAAATGATGATCCACCATAGAAAGCCGTACAGTACCCCTGGCCAAGGACCACGCAGCTTGCGGAACAGAAAGTAATAAAGGTGCGCTGCAATAATGGAGAATACGATGTAACAGCCGATGCCTACAGCCATCCCCCAATACGTTTTCAGGAAGCTGCTGCGGAAAAACGGGTCCGCCATTATACCCGGCAGCTCCTTCGTAAATTTGAATTCGTACAGCATCCACCGCAATCCACCCCAGATCAAGCCGGCAAAAAAACCGATAGTCAGCTCGAACAAGAAAGGATTCGTATGGTGATGCAGCCGATCGTCTTTGCTTCCCGCCATTTTCCGGGCAGCAGTTTTGTTAGCCATATATGTATCCCTGCTTTCCCTCTGAAGGTTGTAACCCTATTATGTGAAAAACGCTAGGTGGCTAACCGTTTGACGGTAAAGTTAGGAGGGCTTGGGAAGCTTGACGATGCCGTTGGCAATTGGCCAGTAGATCAAGTACAATAGAAGAAAAGCAATCATGACAACGATAACTTGTGTTCCGTTCGGGATTCAAGCAACTTAAGGAAGGTGACCTGTCTCTTGTCTCAAAACTCCAAAAGCATTTACGGCGGACAAGCGGTAATCGAAGGCGTTATGTTCGCAGGCAAACATGTGAATGTAACGGCGGTACGGCGTAAAAATGACGAAATCGTCTTTCTTGAGGTTCCGAGAACGACACGTACTTGGGTACAGCAATTGAAAAAAATTCCGCTAGTACGCGGAGTAGTTGGCATCATCGAATCCAGCGCCAAAGGCTCGCAGCATTTGAATTTCTCGATGGAAAACTATGCCGAGGATGAAGCCGCTGATGAAGCATCGAAAAACCCGGAAGCTGCGGCGAAACAAGCCGAGAAGAAGAAGGAAGGCTCAGGCTGGAGCCTAAGCATGCTGGTCGGCGTAGCCGTCGCAGGCGTATTGTCCTTCGTATTTGGCAAGCTGATCTTCACTGCGGTACCGGCTGCGCTCGAAAGTCTTCTGTTCCAGAATGTATTCGAAAACAAAGTCGGGCATAATCTGTTAGAGGGCCTTATTAAGATCATACTGCTTCTTTCCTATCTCTACCTGATGTCGATGACGCCAATCATCAAACGGCTATTCCAATATCACGGAGCTGAGCATAAGGTCATTACTGCCTACGAGGCAGGCGAGGACTTAACGGTTAAAAATGTACAAAAGTACAGCCGGCTTCATTATCGCTGCGGCAGCAGCTTCATTATTTTCACAGTTATCGTAGGCGTTATTATTTATTCGCTTCCGATTTTCACTTGGGATACGATCTGGGAACGGATTTATATCCGCATCCTGCTGCTCCCTCTCGTGCTTGGCATTTCTTACGAGGTATTGAGATGGACGAATGCACTGCGTGAAACGCCTGTGCTGCGCTATCTTGGCTATCCAGGACTTTGGCTCCAGCTTCTTACGACTAAAGAGCCTAAAGATGACCAAGTTGCGGTTTCTATCGCTTCCTTCAACCGGATGCGGGAGCTTGATCAGCAAATGACTAAAAATTAAGGCAAAGGACGGGAAGCGCCATGGCTAATCTTCCGCGAGGGTGGAGTGTTACGACTGTCATCGTCGTCATCTTGTTCGCAATCGGGCTGTTAGACAGCTTCACGTCAAACCCGGCCGCTTATCTGATTCCGATCGTCATACTGGGCGGTATTTTCCTGCTTTATAAATTCCCGCCCTCCAGTTGGGGACGGGGAACGAAGCCTAACCAGCCGTATGTGAAGCAGACCCGGACACAGCCACGGCAAAAGCCGAAATCCCGCACCGTTCCGTTCCGTGTCATTAACGGCGGCAAGGACGATGACGATACACCGAAATACCATTAAGGCTTTGCAAGAAGCTTTGCGAATACAAAAGAAAGAGCCTGCCGGGTTGGCAGGCTCTTTCTTTTGTATTCGCTATTCTGAGGTTTCCAACTCTTCGCGAATGCCTTTCAGCTCGTCCATGCGGGCCGGATCGCGGTGGAAATATTCAACCAACGTCTCAATGCAGGTTATCGAATCCCAGCTCAAATGATGCTCGATGCCTTCCACGTCGCGATAAATGTTCTCCTCCTGCACGCCGATCAGCGTCAGAAACGATTCAAGCAGTTGATGGCGGTCAACTAGACGCTTGCCCATCTTCTTCCCTTTGCTCGTAAGAACAAGCCCGCGATATTTCTCGTAAATTAAATAGTTGTCTTTGTCCAGCTTCTGGATCATCTTCGTAACCGATGACGGATGAACTTCAAGTCCTTCCGCGATATCCGATACGCGTGCGTACCCCTTTTCGTCAATAAGCTTATAAATTCGTTCCAAGTAGTCTTCCATGCTCGGAGTCGGCAATGAAGAACCCCCTAACCCAACTTCTTACACCTTGTCTCTCAGGCGTTACTCTTAGTATCATACACCGTTCTTTATCCGCTCTGCAACTTATTCTCATTTGACAGGCCTTTCGCTGACAACCGTTATTTCTTGTAACTCCCTGTTTGCCAAAGACGCTGGTGTCCCACACTAAAGGAATGATTCAAAACATTTTTAACGGGAGGGCATTGCGATGGCAACAACCGTAATTGAAAAGCCGAAAGTCGACCGCAGCGAGCTTTCCTTCATACCCGATCTCGTTTACTTCGAGCCAGGCGCGCTGGAGTATCCCAAGGGCAAACGGATTATGGCTTGGGTTGAGAAGGAAGGCATTCCCTTCCGGATGACGACCTCCCATAACCGGATAACAAATCTGCCGGGCGACAGCGAGCTGGAGCAGTATCGGATTGCAAAGCGAACGCTCGTCGTCGGTGTGCGAAAAACATTGAAATTCGATCAGTCCAAGCCTTCTGCCGAATATGCGATTCCCATCGCGACCGGCTGCATGGGTCACTGCCATTATTGTTATTTGCAGACTACTTTGGGCTCTAAACCCTATATTCGCGTATACGTTAATATCGATGAAATTTTGAAAGCGGCTCAAGGGTACATCGACGAACGCGAACCAGAAATTACCCGCTTTGAAGCAGCCTGCACCTCCGATCCCGTTGGTCTGGAGCCGATAACAGGCAGTTTGCGCGAACTGATTGAATATATGGGCGAGCAGCCGCTGGGACGGCTTCGTTTCGTCACGAAATTTCATCATGTCGATTCACTGCTGGATGCCAAACATAACGGACATACCCGAATTCGCTTCAGCGTGAACGCCAAATATGTCATCAAGCATTTTGAGCCTGCCACCTCCCGGTTCGAGCAGCGTATCGAAGCGGCTGCAAAGGTAGCTAAAGCCGGCTATCCAATGGGCTTCATTATCGCGCCGATCATTTGGCATGACGGCTGGGAAGAAGGGTATGCGGAGCTGCTGGAGTCATTAGCCAAAGCGCTGCCTGAGGAAGCGAAAAACGGTGATCTCACTTTCGAGCTTATTCAGCACCGGTTTACGAAAACCGCTAAAAATGTTATTGAAAAGCGCTATCCGAAGACGAAGCTGGAGATGAATATTGAGAAGCGAAAATATAAGTGGGGACGCTGGGGACAGGGTAAATACGTTTACCCCGATGAACAAGCCTATGCGCTCCGCATGTTTATATCGGAGCGCATATTTGAACATTTCCCGAACGCGAAGATCGAGTATTTCACGTAGCTTATTGATCTTAAAACTTGAGCCAATCCGGAGTAACCAAATTAAGCCAGATTGTAATTTTGGTCATTTGATTCGTGAACAGCAAAATACCCATCAGAATCATGACGCCGCCGCCGATCTTCATGACCAGCGAGGAATACTTGAGCAGCCAGCGCGCAGAGCCGAGGAAAAAGGCCAATGCGAAAAACGGAATGGCAAAGCCCAAAGCATAAGCCGTCGTCAGTTTGAACCAAGTGCCCGGCTCCGATGCAGCTAGCGCCAGAATGGCGGTAAGCGCGGGGCCGATACAAGGCGTCCATCCGGCGGAGAAGCCGATTCCGAAAATAAACGAGCCGATAAAGCCCGATTTTTTGTTGGGATCGATCTTAAATCTCCGTTCTTTCATCAGAACCTGCGGCTGGAAAATACCGACGAGAAACAGTCCCATTAGCACAATTAGTATCGCGGACAGTTTACGAATAACCTCTGCATACTCGCTGAAAAATTCCGCGAACACATTGGAGCCGTAGCCCAGTGTGTAATAGACAGTGCAAAATCCGAGAATGAAAAAAAGCGTATGCGTCATCGTGCGGATGCGCATTTTTTTCGTATGCTGATTTTGCTTGAGATCACTTACGGAAATGCCGGTTATGTAAGATAAATAAGACGGGTACAAGGGCAAGCAGCACGGTGAAATAAATGAAGCTAAGCCGGCGCCGAACGCCAGCCATATGTTGATGTCACTCAATAGATAAGCACCTCTGTCGAAGTTAACTGCCCGTTCGCAAACCTGGCTTGAACAGGATGAGAACGAGTAAAATGGCGATTAAGAGCAAAACAATCGTACCGCCAGGAGCCAGATTCCACACGCCAGCGATCAAGAGACCAAAGACGACAGCCAACTCTCCGATGATAACAACTGCAAAGATCGTTTGCCGGAAGCTGCGGGCAATAATAAGGCTGCATGCTGCCGGAATCGTCAGCAAAGCCGATACGAGCAAAGCGCCAACAATCTTAATGGATGCGCTGATGACCAGTGCAGTAAGCACGCTAATCATAACATTATAGAACCGGACGGGCAAGCCGCTCACAGCCGCTGCATCTTCGTCGAACGTAAGCAGGAACAGCTCTTTGACTTGCGTCCGCATCGCCACGAGTACAACGACTGTTACGATAGCGATCGTCACAAGGTCAATATTGCCGAGCGTATAGATACTGCCGAATAAATAACCGTTAACATTGACATTAAACCCTTTGCCTAGCGTAAACAAAATCGAAGCGAGCGCTACACCGCCTGACATAATGATGGCAATGGACAGCTCCGCATACGTCTTGTAAGCCTTGCGCAGCTTTTCGATGGCGAAGGAAGCGGCGATGGCGAACAGTAAGCCAACTGCAACCGGATAGACGCCAACGAGAAAACCAAGCGCCACCCCTGCTATCGATACATGAGACAACGTGTCGCCGATCATCGACAGCCTTCTAAGTACCAAAAAGATGCCGATCAACGGCGCTGTAATACCGATCAGTACGCCTCCGATGAGCGCGCGCTGAAAAAACTCACTACCCAATATCTCCAACAACCGCAACTACCTCTTTCCTGCTCTCCATTTGCTGACGCAGCCCTCTCAAGCTATGCGTTAAATCATTCTCCACACAATCCTGAAGCTCATGGGAATGCTTTTTGTAAAATTTCAATTTGCCGCTTTCGGCAACCGGTCTTTCACCTAAATAAGAACGAATCATATCCATATCGTGAGATACCATCAGAAACGTAATATTATGATGCTGATGCATATGCTTGATCATATGGAAAAAGCCTTCCTGCGTCTCAGTGTCGATGCCGACTGTAGGCTCATCCAGAATGAGAAGAGATGGATTGTTGATCAGTGCTCTAGCCAGAAAGACGCGCTGCTGCTGACCTCCGGAAAGCTGGCCGATCCGCTTGCCTGCCAGATCTTCGATATTCATCGCATGCAGTGCATCCTCGCATTTGATTTGATCGGCTTTGCCGATGGAGCGGAACATCTTATTGCGTCCATACAGGCCCGATAGTACAACTTCACGGACCGTAGCCGGGAACAGCGGGTTGAAGGAGTTTTTTTGCGGCACGTAGCCGATTCGTTCCCAAGCCCTGAAGCGCGAGACCGGCTCGCCAAACAGCCGGATAACGCCGCTCTCCGGCTTCAGCAGTCCCACAATCATACGCAGCAGCGTCGTTTTGCCAGCCCCGTTAGAGCCGATTAGACCGACGAAATCCCGCTCCTTGACCGAGAAGTCGAGGCCCGTTATGACCCGCTGCTGCTGGTAGGAGAAGGTTACGCCTTCGAGTGAAATGATATCTTGATGACAGGCATCGCCCGTTCGATTTTGCAGCATAGTACACCTCTTTCTCTATTCAAAGCAGACAAACCCGGCACACCGGCCGAGTTTTGTCCTATCTATCTTATTGTAATGCCTTAATCAAATTTTGCAAATTGGCTTCCATGAGCGTGATGTAGTCGTCTCCGCGCTTCTCCTGCTCCGGTGTAAGACCTTCAATCGGATTAAGGACCAGTGTATCGACTTTCGCCTCACTTGCCAGCGTATTCGCCAGCGTCGGCGACACCAGCTCCTCGAAGAAAATGTAGCGAATGTCGTTTTCCTTCACGAATTTCGCAATCTGGAGCAAGTCCTGTGCTCTTGGCTCCGCATCTGGCGACAAGCCCATAACCGCAGTTTGTCTCAAGCCATAGTCTCTAGCCAAATAACCAAATGCTTGATGAGAGGTTACGATATCTTTCTTCACTGTTTTGGAAAGCTCTGCTTGAAATTTCTGATCCAGTGCTTCAAGTTTGGCATGCAGCGCCGCGTAATTGTCTTCATAGCTTGCTTTGTTGGCCGGATCTACCTCAACGAGACTGTTTTTCACATTTTCCGCCATCAGCATGATCGACTTTGGACTTACCCATGTATGCGGATCGACGTCGAGATCATGGCTATGTCCATGATCGTCATGCTCTTCGCCTTCTTCACCTTCGTGTTCTTCCTCCGGATTGCCTTTAATAAGCGAAATACCTTTGCTCATCTCGGCTGTTACAAGCTTGCTCTTCTTCGACAAGCCTTTCAGAAAATTATCAGTCCAGCCTTCCAGTCCGGCACCGTTATACAGAAACAACTGAGCCTTCGACGCAAGATCCAAATCCTGACTCTTTGGCGACCAGTCATGCGGCTCTACGCCAGCAGGCACCAAGTTGACGGCATTTACCTTATCGCCCCCGATTTCCGAAGCTAAGTAATAAAGCGGGTAAAAAGTCGTCACTACGTTTGTCTTGCCTTCCACTATTTTACCGCCCGAGCCGCTTCCGCATGCGGCAATAACAAGTGTAAAAGCGGCCAATAGCATAGCAGCTGCAGAAATTCTGATTGATCTCACAGTTTTAGTTCTCATAAGTAGGCTTCTCCCATTTCTATATGTCTTGTTAGTAATCGTTACTATTACGATTTACATTATATAAGCGGCTAATAGACACTGTCAACCCTAAATCTAATAACTATTTTTTACTATACTCGCCTCCATCTTAGCCTATACACTTGTCCCTATACAATTAGACCTGCGCAGAAAAAAGCCGTCAAAGGAGCTCATGCCCCTTTGACGGCTGCTAATTGATATTTACAACTTACTTCACGATAGCGCCATTAGGCATCTCATCCGGCACCGTAGCGAGCGTCAACTGCTCGCCTTTGGAAGCCGCCAGAATCATCCCTTGCGACAGCTCTCCGCGAAGCTTAACCGGCTTCAGGTTCGTTACGACAATAACCTTGCGGCCGACCAATTGCTCCGGTGTATAGAACTTGGCGATGCCTGATACGACTTGACGCTGCTCATAGCCAAGATCCAATTGCAGCTTCAGCAATTTATCGGCTTTTTTCACCGGCTCGGCAGAAATAACTTGCCCCACGCGAAGCTCCACCTTGGCAAATTCGTCAATGCCGATTTCTTCTTTATGCTCAATTTCTTCATCGTCGTCCGCAGCAGCATTAGCAGCGGGTGCTTGACCGGCAGCCGGAGCTTCCGCCTGAGCCGAAGTGCCTCCACCCATTGCCGCAGCGATATAGGCTACTTCTTCAGCCGCTTCCAGACGAGGGAATATTGGTGCGCCTTTACTTACCTTAGTCCCGCCAGGCAGCTGACCGAATTGCTTCGCGCTCTCCCATTCCGTCAGTTCTCCCGCTTCCAGGCCAAGCTGTTTCCACAGCTCGCGCGGCGCATGGGTCAGGAACGGTTGAAGCAGGATCGAGGCAATACGAAGGGATTCAGCCAAATGATGCATAACTGAAGCAAGCTCTTCCCGCTTGCCTTCATCCTTCGCAAGCGCCCATGGCTGTGTCTCGTCAATATATTTATTCGTGCGGCTGACAAACTGCCAGATCGCGGCAAGCGCTACGGAAAACTCCATGTTCTCCATTGCCGTTTCTACCTGCTCTACCGTCTGTACAGAAAGCTGCTGCAGCTGTTCGTCGAATTCCGTCACCTTGCCCGCGAACGCCGGAATAGCGCCATCGAAATATTTGTCGATCATCGCTACTGTCCGGTTAAGCAAATTGCCCAAGTCGTTAGCCAAATCGAAGTTGATCCGATCGACAAAGTTTTCCGGCGTAAACGTTCCGTCGGCGCCAAAAGGCACTTCGCGAAGCAGATAGTAACGTACTGCATCCAAGCCGTAGCGGTCGATCAGCGTAACCGGATCGACGACGTTGCCCTTCGATTTGGACATTTTACCGTCCTTCATAAGCAGCCAGCCATGCGCGAACACTTTTTTCGGCACCGGCAGTCCAAGCGCCATCAGCATGATCGGCCAATAAATCGTATGGAAGCGTACGATTTCCTTGCCTACGAGATGTACGTCTGCCGGCCAATATTTCGCATATTTCGCGCCTTCCTCGCCATCCTGTCCATAGCCCAAAGCCGTAATATAGTTGGAGAGCGCGTCGATCCATACGTAGATGACATGCTTCGCGTCGCCCGGCACTTTAACGCCCCAGTCAAAGGTCGTCCGCGAGACAGCCAAGTCTTCCAGACCCGGCTTAATAAAGTTGTTGATCATTTCATTTTTCCGGGATTCCGGTTGAATGAACTGAGGGTTGTCCTCATACAGCTTCAGAAGACGATCGGCATATTTGCTCATCCGGAAGAAATAGCTCTCTTCCTTCACAAGCTCAACAGGACGTCCGCAGTCTGGGCAGTTGCCGTTCACAAGCTGGCGTTCCAGGAAGAAGGATTCGCAAGGTGTACAGTACCAGCCTTCATATTCGCCTTTATAAATGTCATCCTGCTTGAGCAGCTGCTCGAAAATCCGTTCCACAACAACTTTATGGCGCGGCTCCGTCGTACGAATGAAATCGTCGTTGGAAATTTCCAGCTTCGCCCACAGCTCTTTGATCCCAACTACAATGTCATCTACGAATTGCTGCGGCGTTTTCCCGTTTTCTTCTGCTTTGCGTTCAATCTTCTGGCCATGCTCATCCGTACCGGTCAAATACCAGACATCGTAACCGCGCAGCCGCTTGTAGCGGGCCATTGCATCCCCCGCCACAGTCGTATAGGCGTGACCGATATGAAGCTTGTCGCTTGGATAATAAATCGGTGTTGTAATGTAAAAGCTTTTGTTCAATTCCGTCATTTCTATTCCTCCTTATAATAAAAACAAAACACAAAAAACTCCCGTCCAACATGGGACGAGAGTTACGAACTCACGCGGTACCACCCAAATTCCAATCATGCGTGATTATCCGCTTGGATAAACCGCGCATCATTGCTTCGTGTGCCGTCGATGAAGACGGCATAGCCTTTACCGCTGGCTTAGCGCCGCTCCCTTACCGCATGATTGCGGCTCGAAAACGATTCCTCCAGGACCATTTTCCGATGTTGTCCTATACCGGCTTGCAGCATCTTGCCCGGCTCTCTGTCCTAGGACGATCTCTCAAAAATCATCATCGTACTCATCCGTTCATCGGACTGTTATTTTGCAATTATTAACCTTTATAGTTCAAAATATAACCTCAACCCATCAGCCTGTCAAGATCCCTCATGCCCGATGGGCTGTTCCTCGCCAGGTGCTGGCGGGACCGGGTCAAATCCGCCCGGATGAAAGGGATGGCAGCGCGCAATCCGTTTCGCCGCAAGCCAAGATCCGCGAACGGCGCCATGCTTCTCGAGCGCTTCTAGCGCGTAAGCGGAGCAAGTGGGATAGAAGCGGCATGTGGGGGGCTTCAAGGGCGACAGCACCTTGCGGTAAAAGACGATAGGCGCCTGCAGCACCCTTCTCGCTTTCGGCTGCCCGGACATTAGCCTTCTCCCAAGGCCGGCTCGTCTTGCGCGCAATCCTTGCAGTAACCAAACACCTCGAACTTATGCTTGACGACTTTGAAATCATCCGGCACAAGTGTCTGTTCCATCGGACAGTACGTGATCGGATAGGTTCTGCCGCATTGCAGGCAGATCATATGATGATGATGGTCATGCTCCCGGCAGTGCAGCTTGAACTTGACGCCTTCCTCGAACACCACCTGCTCTAGTACGCCAAGCTCCTCCATGACGCGCAAATTGCGATAGACGGTATCGAAGCTGAGTCCCGTGTAGGACTTGCCCATATATTCGTAAACGGCTTTTGGCGCCAAATATCCCGGAGACTCCGCAAATAATTTCGCCAGCGTTTTTCGTTGATCGGTTATGCGCAGCCCTTGGCTTGCCATCTTCTGCACGATTTCTTCATACGTATGCAATGAATAAAACCTCCGCATATAGATATTCTCTCTCTATAATGACGAAAAAAAAGACTCTCGTCAATGAGAGCCCCCCGTAAAACTCATTTCATAGACCTCTGCGGCCCTCATTGAACCTACCCGTTAAGCCGCATATTGATCAAAAAACTGGCGCTCATCGCGACAAGCAATGCGATAGAGACGATAGCCGTCACATTACGGCGTTGCTTGGCGCGGCGCAGCTTGTCCGGTTCGTTCGTGTTCGCTGCCGCTTCCGACACGGAGCGCTGCACGAATAAGAACATGATCAAGGAGACGACAAACAGTATATTAATGAAAAACCAGATAGCCGTCCATAGCATGGTTGACTCCTCCAATCAGCAAAACGGGTCCGTCACAGGAACCACTTGTTTAATATAAGCATAAACCCGACAAAGCTGACGATAGCGCCTGCGAAGCTGATCCAGCCCGCACGGAAGCGCTGCTGGAACATTCTCAATATTCCAAAGCTAAGCAATCCGAATATAAGCAATAAGAAGACGACTCCGAGTATGAATAAAGTCGCCGATACGCTGCTGACATCAACTAAAGACACGCCCTACACTCCCCTATGTAATGATAGAAACGACTTTGTAAGCCTTTGCCGTTCCGCTCGCTATATAGCATTATAAGGGATTATGCAATCTTTATCCAGCCGCAATCCGGTAGATTTCGTGACAGTATAGGCAGCAGCCGCTGCAGCGCTACCAGCGAATATCCGCTTCATAATAGGTACGGGCGCCAGGACGCTTGCGCAGCTTCACTTGTAAAATGCCGTTTTTAACGAGTGCCCGGCATATTCTCGGTTTCACAGGCTTCGGAAGCTTGACCGTTTCGGTCTGATTTCCGGGCAGTCCTTCAATGCGAATCCGGTCCTCCCGCACATAAAGCTTCAGCTCATCCCGCTTCACATCTGGCGGCAAGGGAAATTTAACGATGACGAAGTGGTGGGTTTCAAAAAAAGAAGGATCATCCGCCTGACTGGACATCGCTCCAGCTGCTTCAGGCAGTGCTTTTGTCATCATTTTACGAACAAATTGTTCCACCCAATCAGGCTCTTTGAGCACATCAAACCCTTTAGGCAGCTTTTGTCCCTCCATCCATCTCTCCAGATCATCCCACTTAGATGCCACCAGCTTTCACCTCCCCCTTACAACATATGCCGATCTGGGCGTTAGCGCCACATTACAGCACATGACTCACGGAACCTCTAGGCGAATGCCGCATACGATGTAGCATACCGTATTACCGTAAAAGGAGTGAACGCGCATGCCATCCATCGTCGGTTTTGTCAAAATCGTCAGCACTGGCTCCAGCTCCATCGTACAATTCGGCGATTCCGTGCAGCTATCGCCGTCAAGCACTTCCAAAACCTATGCCGGCTCCGGCTCCTTCCTGACGGGCAGCCTCGCCAACGCGAACAACGCTGTCAGCGCTACGAATACACTTGATCCTGACGTACAGGACAGCACGCAAAACGAAATCGGCACGGGAGTTAACCTCATATGAACTGGACCATTCATCAAACCATTACGATTAAGCAGCTGCGCGTCGACAGCGTCTCGAACAGCTCCGTGCTTCAGATCGGGAGCGCAGGTTCGATCCGTTCTTTGTCCCAGCTTTATAATACGGGGGGCTTCACCGGACCGGCAGCGGAGCTCGGCCAGGAGAACCCGCTTTCCTTCGTTCCGCTGCCTAATCCCTCATAGACAGGAGGCCATCCAACATGCAGCAGCAACCGAACGGCTACTCCCCTTGGCATGCTTGGCTGCATGAGGTTCAAGCCAGACTTAGCCGGCAAGAGGAGCAAATCCGTTCCCTCGAAATGAAGCTGTCCGCCGTATGCGACCAGTTGCAGCAACTGGAGACTAAACCAACCTACAATATCGAAAACCTGCAGTACCATTTCGATCAGTTAAAGGTAGAGAAGCTGGAAGGCACGCTCAATATCGGCATGACGCCGCCGGGCTCGGAGTCGCCCCCAGGAGATATAGAGCAGCTTTCTGCAAAGAAACAGAATGTATTTCCTTCAGCCGCGGCCGGCATATCGCCGCCTTCTGCGGGAGGCCCGTATAGCGATGTGCAAGCGCAAATGAATCAATATTTAGACACGATGGCTCCACAAAAGCTAATGCAGATGGAATCCGACATCGGACTGACTCTCGATCCTTACCACCGCCGTTTAATTATTAACGATATCCGCAAGCAGCTTCCTACCCGGATTCATTACTATATGCAGACTGCGGCGAAAGATCAAGCAGGGACTCCGCTTGATGCCGACGGCGAGGCCGCATTCAAAGCAGACATTTTTGCAAAAACGTCCCGTGACGCCGACGCAGCCCTGCAGCAATATTTATGCCAGCTGCAAGGCTCTGACAACAGCAATTTGATGAATAATTCATAAGGAGGCCGTTAACTATGATTCAGTTCAATGTATACAACCATGCATTGGTCGTTGGCTCCATCGAAGTACTTGGTATTTCCAGCTCCTCCTCCCTGCAAGTTGGGGATACCGATTACACGACGCTATATTCCATGTTCGACACGCCGCCGGAATCGGTAATCATCGGACCGCTCGCTCCGTTCCCAAGTCCGGAGGGTGCCTCGCAGGCCATTGGTGAAACGGCGGAGCCGGAAACGGAAAGCGAAGCCTAATGCGGTCCGGCAGCCAACGGGAGGGCGACTATCCCGTGCGGACGGCAGAAATTTGCGGTCTTGCCATCATCGATGTCTCCTTATCCGCGATTATCCAGTTAGGTGATCGCGGATACTACACCCCCAAGCTTAGGGCGCTTGCTGTACAGCGGGAAGAAGGACATGAGACGGCGGGCTCGGTCTATTTCGAATCCTACGAAATATTCGAACGGCCGCTCCCGGTCTTGAACGATCCAGCATTCGAAGAAAACGAAGCTGTCGTCATCCATCGGACGAACTGCTCGCCGCGCATCAACGTAGGCTGCATTTTCATAACTGCGGTCGGCGCCTCATCCAGCGTGCAGGCTGGCAATGCGATGGAAACGGTAGCGGAATCCCGGATCAAGCACATCCGCCAATATCGGAGAAAACCGTAAATACTAGGCATTTGTCACAATTACGTTTGCACCGGTACAAACGTCCAATAATTACGGGCGCCGCCTTCATACATTAACCATGTGATGTATTCCATAACATCGCAAAACTCACATTCGGGAGGTTATGAACGGTGGGATACCCTGTAGCAGGTGCTAATGTTGGTTGCGTGCCGGTGGGCGGTCTCTGGACGAGTACAGGCATCATTCTCGTTCTTTTCATTTTGCTCGTCATCATATCGCGCTCTTGGCTGTTCTAATTCAATGATTATGCACGTATAGCAAAAAGCCGTCCCGGCGCATCTTGCCGGGACGGCTTTTTGACATATAACGCCGCAGAATGGGCGGCAGCTACTCCTGCTGCTGCTTTCCTTGCAGCTCCTTATACTTTTCCGCATATTTGCTTACGCTTTGCACGAACGTTGCATGCGACCATGTGAGCGGAGCAACCGATAACGGCGTTCCGTCATGCGGGTTCAACTGCTCCGGCAGCAAGCCGCTTTGCAGCGCATGATCAACGACCCATTGCAGCGTCCGCTTTGGCCCCTCAAGATCGGTCAGCGTCAATGCCGATTCAATCTCATAATTGGCTACCCATAACGTACAAATGATCCACGGGTTGCCCGGGACTTTGTCGATCTCACCTGACTGCTGGAAGTAATAGTCATTAGTGTAGCGGGCGATTCCGCCGATATGGGTCCGAATTTGCAGACCTTCCTTGATCGCGTTCATCGTCCTGGAGACTTTATCATCATGCACGGGCAATACTCCAAATTCCCAAATGCCGAACATGCTGCTCTCCAGCGTCATATCCTTCACCCATCGATTATCCTTCTGAATAAGTCCGCGGGCGAACCTGCCGGACTCTTCATCCCATAGATGAGTCAGAATGCCCTGTTTGATCGTACTTGCCGTATTCTTGTAATGGTCGCTCCGCTCGTAATCACCGAACAGTTCGGTGAAGAAGGCTGCCGCCATCAGCCCCGCATAGACAGAGGAGGCTGTATACGTCCATATCCCATAGCGCTCCTCCCATAAATCATAGCTTGGCTTAGGCAGCGAAAGCGAAGGGTCGATGTACTCGCTCAGAAAGGAAGCTGCCTTCCGTATGAGATTGCTGTACAAGGATTGCGGTAATTCAATGACCTGATTACGCGAGTAATCCTGCCAAAGCGCAAATAGGACAAGCGCCGTTTCATCCTCTTGAATGGGCAGTCTGCGGCTGCCTTGCACAATGTAGGGATGCCAGCTTGAGCCAACGGTTCCGTCCGGATTGTACTTGTGGTACAAATAGCCTTCCGGCGATAGTGCCTGCGCGCAAAAATGGAAAAATGGTGCGATAACACTTTGATAACCGGCGAGCGACATCGCCTCCGCAATTAGCGCCCCGTCACGCGGCCACATATAACTGTAATGATCCCGGTTGTATTGCAGAATGTCCGTATCATTAGCGGCAAGTATCGCTCCCCGTTCGTCCACCTGCGTCCTGACGAGCAGCAGACTTTGCTTGAAAGTGCGTACGACCGGCTTCGGCAAATCGCCCAGTTCCGTCTCTGCGCGGCGCAGCCAGTGCTTCCAATAGATGACCATCCGGCTGAGCAGCTTCTCGGGATTATTCTCTTGTACATATTGATTGAGAGCTTTGACTTCCTCCAGGTTTTTGCCGATCGACATCCAATAATAGATCGTCTTCTCACCGTTAGGAGGAACGATCGTACGGAAGCTGATCGTACTGTCGACAGATCCTTGAGCGATTGTATTGCCCATCAGCACGCCATCCTCTGCGTCCCTCCATGTCCCCTCAGCCGAGTGGAAACGTTTGATGCCGGTTGAATATTGCATCATTCCGCCTTCGTCGGTAGAGCCGCTGAACATGAAATAATTTGAACGTTTGTAATGGAATAACGTGTTATTCTCCGGATAATAGGCAGCTGTATCTCCTACCTCAGAGCCTTCGATCATTAGATCCTGATGGAAAAACAGCCGGGCTTCACGGGGCTCGCTTCTCCGGTTGCGGATGACGACACGTTTGATATAAATACATTCCCGTTGATGAATGCCATCGTTCATATGAAGCTCGACGTCCAATCCATCATGCCTGGCAATAATGTTGGTAACGAGCGAATCCTCAATGTAGTCGAGCTCAAACTTCCATTCCGGCTCGTCTAGCCAGGAGAACTGTCCCCCGATCCAAATGCCAAATCTGCAATAATGACCGCCCACATGATTCAACTGGCCGACATAGGGATAATAAATGTCCCGGATATAACAGTGTTGATCCAGATTTAGCAGCAGCTTGCCGTTGCCGATTACGAGATGACGGGCCATAGCTCTTTCCCCTTTCGATCCACAAGAAGTAGTTCATACAGCGCTATATAGGCTTTTGCAGAACGGTTCCAACTATAGTCCTCTTTTGCCGCATTGGCGACAATCTGCTTCCAAGCTTTTTCGTCCCTGTAGAACTGCAAAGCTCTCTTCACGGTATGCCAATAATCATCTGCATTGTAATACGTAAAGCTGAAACCGTTCCCCTCACCAGTATATTCATTGAAGGCGCGAACCGTATCCTTCAGCCCCCCGGTTTCACGAACGATAGGCACAGAGCGGTAGCGCAGCGCCAGAAGCTGGCTTAAACCGCAAGGCTCAAAGCGGGATGGCATCAGGTACAAGTCAGAGCCGGCATAAATTCTTCTCGCAAGCCGGTCGTTATAGCCGAGCCACACCGCCGCTTTATCGGGATAACGACGGACGATATCATTCATCAGCGCTTCATATTGCGGCTCTCCCG
This sequence comes from Paenibacillus radicis (ex Gao et al. 2016), assembly GCF_014641555.1. Classification (GTDB taxonomy): domain Bacteria; phylum Bacillota; class Bacilli; order Paenibacillales; family Paenibacillaceae; genus Pristimantibacillus; species Pristimantibacillus radicis. Next base: position 799,705 of record NZ_BMHY01000001.1, on the reverse strand, counting down.
AACCAAGCACAACGAGCTGCACGTCTTCTTGCATAAGCAGCTCCAGCTTAGCTGCAATAAGATCGAAACCCTTTTGCTCAACTAAACGGGTTACGACGCCAATAAGCGGCACATCCTCCGACTGCGGCAAATTCATCTCCCGCTGCAAGTCCAGCTTATTTTTCCGTTTGCGGCTCAATGAATTACGGTACGGCGTATGCAGGGCAGGATCATTCATGGGATCGAACAGCTGCTCGTCAATACCGTTAAGGATGCCGCTCAGATCGGCAGCACGGTAGCGCAACAGTTCATCCAGCAGCTCGCCGTACTCCCAGCCCTGTATTTCCTTCGCATACGTCTCGCTAACCGTCGTCAGCTTGTCCGCATACACGAGCCCGCCTTTCATACAGCTGGCAGCTCCATGAAACTCAAGACCGTCCGGCCCAAACAATTCATCGCCGGCGCCGAGCAAATCCTTCAGCAAATCGATTCCGAACAAGCCCTGATACTTCAGGTTGTGAATCGTAAACACCGATTTCACCCCTGTCCATGCCGGATCATGCGCATATCTCGTCTGCAAGAGGAAAGGAATAAGACCTGTCTGCCAGTCATGACAATGGACGATATCCGGCCGGAAATCCAAATAGCGCGAAGCCTCCATCACTGCAAAGCAGAAAAATACGAACCGCTCCGCATCGTCGCCATAGCCGTACAAGCCTCTGCGTTTGAAATAGTGCTCATTATCGATTAAGTAATAGATAATGCCGTCAATCTCCGCCCTCAGCAGGCCACAATATTGGTTGCGCCAGCTAAACGATACGGTAAACTCCGCAATCCGCTCGAATTGATCCGTGTAGACAGCTGGAATTTCCTCGTATTTCGGCAAAATCACTCTCGTGTCCGCTCCGCCGTCCCGCAGCGCCTTCGGCAGCGCCCCGGCTACGTCAGCCAAGCCGCCCGTCTTGGCCAGCGGCACCGCCTCTGAAGCCGCAAATAATATATTCATTGCTTTCACCCCGTTATGTCCGCAATCGTTAGGCCGGTAGCCATTCCGAGCCTGAAATTATATAATTTTTCGCTTGGCTGCCAGAAACGGACTCGTCATCGTGCCGCGGATATCGCGGTCGCATTGCACGCGAACATCCTTATCCAGAATGCTGTATTGCACGATGCTGTTTTCGCCGATATCGCCGTTTTGCATAATGATGCTGTTGCGGACGACTGCCCCTTTTCGTATATGGACACCACGGAAAATGATGCTGTTCTCCACCGTTCCTTCAATCCGGCAGCCGTTGGCAATTAGGGAGTTGACCACCTTCGAGGTACCGAGATAACGGGCCGGCGGCTCATCCTTCCCTTTCGTGAATACAGTCCCCGGCTGGAAGAACAGCTCCCGCCATACATCCGGCCGAAGCAGGCTCATATTATGATCGTAATAGCTGGCCAGCGTATTGACGACACCCAAATAACCTTCGTACTTGTAGCCGTAAATACGGAGCTGGTCGATCCTGGAGAAAATCGCGTGCCGGACCAGATGGTCCTGCCCCTGCGCCAGCGACGTTTCCACAAGCTCCATGAGCAATTCCTTTTTCATAATGTACATTTCCATGGAGATTGTATCGCTCAGCATCCGGCCGTAATGATCCTGAATGGCTGTAATCCGGCCATCTTCGTCCATCTTCACTTTACGGGCTCTTCCCAGCAGCTGTTCAGCCTGTTCCTTGCAGACGATCGTGATATCAGCTTCCCGCTCCTGGTGATATTCGATGATCGGGCCAAAGTCGACGTTGCATACCATATGGCTGCGTGTAATGACGACGTACTCCAGCGTCGAGCGGTTAAAGTAATCGCGGTGCTGATAGAAATGATAGAGATCGCCGCGGCTGATCTCCTGGATATCGTCGGTCGCCGGCGGCAGCAGGAACAAGCCGCTTTGACGGTTGTTCAAGTCCCAATGGCTTCCCGAGCCCACATGATCCATCAGCGAGCGATACTTTTTATGTGCGAATATTGCGACTTTATGAATGCCGGAATTGACCATGCTCGACAGTGCAAAGTCAATCAGTCTGTATCTGGCGCCGAAGGGCACCGTTGCCAGGCAGCGGCTTTGCGTAAGCCGCTCCAGCTCATCCGTCTCATGAATCAAATTAATGACGCCCATCACCCGGTGCTTCATGACGGCTCCACCTCCAGCAGCATATGGTCATTCCCTACAAATTCGCCTACCGCCACAACCGTAATGGAATCGTCATCCGGGTTGCCAACTGTGACGCCGTCCTCGATAATGGCTCCTTCTCCGATTATGGCCCGATAGATTTTCGCACCCTCGCCAATCCGCACGTTCGGCATGACAACCGATTCGCTTACCTCGCTGCTTCTTCCCGCATGCACGCCGTAGAACAGTACCGAACGTTCGATGCTCCCTTCAATCATGCAGCCCTCTGTGACCATCGAAGCCGAAAGCTTCGCTTCAGGCGAGACAAACTGCGCCGGACGGTTAGGGCTGACGGAATAAATGCGCCATTCGGGATCGGCGAGGTCGAGCGACGGCTCATCCGCCAACAAATCCATGTTAGCTTCCCATAGGCTTTCAATCGTGCCGACATCCTTCCAATAGCCCTTGAAGGAATATGCGCTAAGATGCAAGCCGTCCTTAAGCATAGACGGAATGATATCTTTGCCGAAGTCATGGCTGGAGCTGCGGTTCGCTTCGTCGTACACCAAATATTTTTGCAGCAGCGCCCAGGAAAATATATAGACGCCCATTGAAGCGATATTGCTTTTTGGCGCTTTGGGCTTCTCTTCGAAAGCGGTAATCCGGTCCTCGTCGTCTACATGCATAACGCCAAAACGGCTCGCTTCCTTCCAATCCACTTCAATTCCCGCTATCGTTAAATCCGCGCCGCTGCGCTTATGGTGCTGCAGCATCAGATCATAGTCCATTTTATAAATGTGATCGCCCGAAATGACGAGCACATACCCCGGATTGTACCGCTCGATAAACGCCATATTTTGATAGATGGCATTCGCAGTTCCTGTATACCAAACACCGCCTTTCTGCTTGACATAGGGCGGCAGAATAGCCATCCCGCCATCCTTGCGGTCAAGTCCCCAAGGCGTGCCGATGCCCAAATAGCGGTTCAGCTCCAGCGGCTGGTATTGTGTCAGCACCCCTACCGTATCAATCCCGGAATGGGCACAATTGCTAAGCGTGAAATCTATGATTCGGTATTTCCCTCCGAAGTAGACGGCTGGCTTGGCCAGATCCTTGGTCAATACGCCAAGTCTTTTTCCCTCTCCTCCGGCCAACAGCATTGCAACCATTTCTTTACGGCCCATGGACACCAACTCCTTCTTAATGTGTGTCCCCCAGATCATAGCTGAGTAATTGGAAGGATAGAGGGGGGAGATGTAGTGAAATGCTTTGGTTGTAGCCGTGCCAAGCAACGTTCTCGCTGACGAATTTCAGCGAATGCTGGGTTTCATAGCCTCCGAAGCGTTCCTCATTGCTGTTCATGATAGTCCGGTATATACCTGTCTCCGGTACTCCGACCCGATAACTGGCGTAACCGGTGCGAGAGAAGTTCGCGACGACGATGGAAAAGCTTTTTTTGCCATAACGAATAAAGGATATGATAGATTGGCGGGCATTATGAACATCAATCCATTGAAAGGCTGTGGCGTCGCTGTCTCTTTCCCAGAGAGAAGGCTCTGAAACATAGAGGGTATTGAGCGTCTGGACGTAGGCCTTCATCTTTCCGTGCAGATCGTAATCAAGCAGCATCCAATCTAGTGATTCGGCATCTTTCCATTCATCGAATTGCCCCCACTCGCCGCCCATAAAGAGCAGTTTTTTGCCTGGATGCGTCATCCAATACCCGTAAAATAGCCGAAGCTGAGCGAATTTTTCCTCGTAGGTGCCGGGCATTTTGTTTAGAAGCGATCGTTTGCCGTGTACAACTTCATCATGTGAAAGCGGAAGTACGTAGTTTTCAGAGAATGCATAAAGCAGAGAGAAAGTTATCAGGTGGTGGTATTGCGGGCGGTCAGCCGGATCATGCGACATATAACGGAGAATGTCGTTCATCCAGCCCATATTCCATTTGAAATTGAATCCTAGCCCGCCTAGGTATGTAGGAGAGGTGACTGCGGGCCATGCGGAAGAATCTTCTGCAAGCATCAATGTGTCGGGGTAATAGTGAAATACGGTTTCATTCAATCGTTTCAAAAATCGCAGCGCGTCCAAATTGTCCGTGCCGCCTAGCTTGTTCCAGGTGTACTGCTCCCGCGGTTTGTCCATATGCAAATTAATCATGCTGGCGACCGCATCGACCCGAAGGCCGTCGATATGATACATCTCCATCCAATAAACCGCATTGGAAATTAGGAAGCTTACGACTTCGTTTTTGCTAAAATCAAAAGCCAGTGTTCCCCATAATGGCTTATCTGCCAGCTTTTCGTCAGGCCCCTCAAAAATCGGCATGCCGTCGAATAGACGCAAACCGTGATTGTCGCGGCAGAAATGACCGGGCACCCAATCCAGAATGACGCCAATACCGCGCTCATGGCAGCAGTCGACGAAATGCATAAGCTGCTTTGGCCTTCCAAAGCGGCTGGACGGAGCATAAAAGCCTGTTATTTGATAACCCCAGGACTGATCGAAAGGATGCTCAGCGAGCGGCATTAATTCGATATGCGTATATCCCATTTCGGCCGCATAAGGAACCAGCTCGGCTGCGAGTTCATCATAGGTTAGAAAAACCTCTTTGCCTTTCGTCTTCCAGGATCCCGCGTGCACTTCGTATACGAGCAGCGGATTCGTATAAGCCGAACGTCCTTCCTTGCTGTTGACCCATCCTTCGTCGCGCCAAGGAAAACCGTTCAAATCGGTAATGACGGAAGCGGTCAAAGGCCGCCGCTCCGCCAGAAAAGCATAGGGATCGGCTTTAAGCAGCCGCTCCCCGCTCCGGGTTGTAATCTCGTACTTATAAGTCTCGCCTTCGCCGATATCGGCAATGAAAGAAGCCCAAATGCCCGTGGTGCCAATCCGCTCCATGGCGTGAATGCCGCCGTTCCAATCGTTAAAGCTGCCCACGATATGAACTTCAGCTGCATTCGGCGCCCACACTGCAAATCTGACGCCATAAACGCCGTTCAGCTGGAGCCGGTGCGCGCCCATAAATCGATAGCTGTGATAGGCGCTTCCCTCGTTGAACAAATACAAATCGCTCATAGACAAGCCGTAAGGTGCCGTTTGGATCAAGTTGGACGTTCACCTCCGCAGTTTGATTTGTACTGCAGTATCAGGTTGAAATACCTATAAAACAAGACTGATTTAATACCATTATACATCTTCCCTTGAAAAATGACACCCCATTTTCAAAACGTGTCAGATTAACTCACATACATCTAACCTTTGTTGCTCGCCATTACTCTCTGTATGTAATAATGTTTGGCGCAGTAACCCTTTGTCGCTGCATCCTTCGTGCAGCTGACCCATTTGCAGGTCGCTTTGATTTTCTCCTTTCTTGGTCTTACGGTCATCGGATCACCATGTCTAAGCATTCTTTGGTGATGCATGGAACATAACTGTTTTGCTTTGATCGGTTTGTTGCAATTTTCCATGCTGCAAATATCCATGTTGTAAGACTACCCCTCCAATTATGTACAAAAACATCTCTGTCTCTAACAATAGTATAAGGATGTTACGAGGAAATAAAGTGTTCAAAAAGGTTAAAATCGCACTTATACCGCATATGCCGCTATTTTTCCGGCGGCAGCATGCCTCTGAGGCTCCTAAGTTTAATTAATTAAACAAGCGGTAATGAAATTCCTGTTAAACTAACTAATTAATTCAAATTACTTGTACAGGGGTATAACTTCTCTTATACTCGTTTAGTATTATGAAAGACTAGGAGGAAGGCTATCTTTGGATTTATATCATCATATTTTTCTTATTCTGGACCGGCCGATGGCCATCATCCGCAATCTGCAGGATAACGCAAGTCTAGTTGATGCTAACGATGCTTTCAGCAAGTTAATGGGTTGTTCGATAGAAGAGTTGAGCGGACGTTCCGCATCCAGCGTTGTTGAACATTATTCCGCAAAAGCAGCTGCGCGCTCTTATCAAAGGGAAACCTTTCTCTGCACGGACAGCCGCCGTATGCCGATTCGCGTGGATCATACGCCCTTGCCATACATTAGCGGAGAGACGGGAGCGCTCTCCTTGCTTCTAATCGAAGATCTAAGTGCACAAAGATGGATCGAAGAGCAATTTGAACACTATAAAGTGCTTATCAGCGGTATTGTCGATTCCACCAACCACATACGCATTTTGAGAGATTTCTATGCGCCGCTGCTGCTCAAGCCGGAACAAAGCTTGGAAGATGAAACCTATCTGCAATTTATTTCCGAGCAGGAATTTGAACGGATTCAGGAAGCGCTTGACTCCGCAGGGAAATTAAAAAAAGTAAATGACATTAAAGTCAGAACGAGCAAGCTAGGCGGGGTCGAGCTGGAGCTCTCGATCACATTCACCCCTATCTACGACGGCTTCGGCAGTGTCAGGGAATACGCATTCGTCATTTGGGATCTTAAGCCCGTTAGTGAAGGCGTAGATTCCTCTATGCGTCTTAAAATCTGGATGGCAAAACGTGATATGAGCGCGATTCAATTGTCAGCCGCCACCCATATCTCACTTCAGACGATATCCAAGCTGAGAAACGGAAAAATCGAAAAGCCCCAGCGGCTCACAGCTGAGCTGATCGCTTCGGAGCTAAAAGTCGACGTGTCGGAAATATGGCCGGAGGTGCGCCGCGGTCGTTAGTCCGCTTCGCACCTCCGGTCATGCCGCGAAACCTATACTACAGAGTTAAGCTAGGCAGTGCTCGGTCTAAAAACCGGGTAGGCTCGCCGGTACTAAAAATATGCAGATCATGCATTGCCCGGGTGCAAGCGGTATAGAACAGTCTCCTTTCGCTCTCTTGGCTGTAGACATCATTCGCAGCATCAAAGATAATAACGGCGTCAAACTCAACGCCTTTAGCCAAATATGAAGGAATCACAACCGTCCCTTGTTCAAAGGTGACGGTTTCTTTGGCAATAAGCCGGATTTCCGGGTTCGACGCCTTTAACGCCTCGTAAGCCTCCCCGCTTTCCTCCGCCGTCTTCGCTATAACTGCGATAGACTGCGCGCCGTCCTTCCGGAATGCGGAGATTTTCTCCCCAATCAAGCGGATATGCTCATTCTTGTCGCGCACAACGGTAATCGCCGGTTTTTCGCCATGCCGATTGAATGGGATAATCTGTTCTCCGTCCTCAATCATAAGGCTCGTAAAGTCGATGATTTCTCTCGTCGAACGATAGCTGCGTTTCAAGACGATCTTTTCCGTTTCTGCATCAGTGAACAGTTCGGAAAGCGGCTGAAAACCGTTGCCGCCCGTTGCATGGGCGAAGATGGATTGATTGACGTCGCCTAGAACCGTCATTTTTGCCCGAGGGAAGATGCGTTTCAAGTAATGGAATTGGAACGGTGAATAGTCTTGCGCCTCATCGATGAACAAATGGTGCACCGAAGTATTGGTCTGAAAACCTTCGATCAAATCTTTTAAATATAAATACGGCGTTGCGTCCTCGTAATGCAACACGCCTGCAGCGAGCTGTTCCAGCGTTAGCCCGCAAATTTGCTCCCAAGCCTCAGGAATCGAAGATTCTTCTCCGTCTAACAGGCTGCTCGCTTTGGTTTGATCTGCAAACAGTTCGCGATAACTTGAAGGCATGTCGATGAACTTCAGCTTCTTCACTCTGCTGCGCAGCCGCTTGAAGCGTTCCTGAACAATCGTTGCAGCCAGCAAATCCTTCTCCCGGTCCAGGTCGCCGAAGGAGTCGGACGTAAGCTGCTCCTTACGGCGCAGTTCGTCAAATGCATGCATATAAGCTTCGTTATCCAGAAGCTCCATCTCATCCTCGACCCATTGCTTCTTACGCTCTTTGCGGCTTAGATCCGTTAGTTCCTTGAGCAGCCATTCTGCAAGCATCCGAATCCGGTTCGGCAATGACAACGAACGGTTTAAGCTATAAAACCGCTCCTGCATGGCTTCTGCGGAGATCAGAATCCGGCCGCGAAATTTGATCGCTTTGAACCTCAGTCCAGACTCGCTTAACGCAGCAGCGTAGCGGGTGATCAGTGACATGAACGATACGCCGCTTTTGTAACGAATCGCCGCCAGCCGCGTCTCATATTGGGGCTGGCCAATTGCACCCAGCGTATATTCCATTTGAGCAAAAGGATCCTCCAGCGCAAAGGATTGGCCCAGCCGGTGTTCGAGATATTGCTGATACGTCGTCTGCTGCATGTTTTGCTCGCCGAGCTCCGGCAATACAGTCGATACGTAACTGTTGAACATCGGATTCGGCGAGAACAATACAACTTGGTCGGCCGTCAGTGTCTCGCGGTATCGATATAGCAAATAAGCGATCCGCTGCAGCGCAGCCGAAGTTTTGCCGCTGCCCGCCGCTCCTTGCACGACTAACAGCTTCGCCCGTTCATTGCGAATAATCAGGTTCTGCTCGTGCTGAATCGTAGCGACGATGCTTTTCATTTGCGCATCTGATTGCTTGCCCAGCACCTCCTGCAACAGCTCGTCGCCGATCGTGACACCGGTGTCGAACATGCCGGAAATGTGGCCCCGGCGAATGACATATTGCCGTTTCAGCGTCATCTCGCCTTCAATTTCCCCTGTAGGGGTATCATATTTCGCCGGTCCCGGCGAGTAATCGTAATAAAGGCTGGACACAGGGGCCCGCCAATCATAAATTAAGTAATTTGTACCGCTCTCATCTAGCAAGGATCCAACACCCAAATAAATCGACTCGGGCTCATCCTGACCCGCGCCTACGCCATTCGTCTCTTGAGTGAAGTCAACGCGGCCAAAGTAAGGCGATTGCTGCAGCTTCAACAGCAGCTTCAATTGGCGTTCTGCACGTCCATGTGCGTGCTCCCGCTCAATAAGCACCTCTGCCTGCTGCTTCAAGCTGGCCGCCGTCTCTGCTGCCTCTGCGGCATCCTCGAAGTTGACGGTTACATCATCCCAGAAATCACGTCTGATTCCGACAATATCCGTACGCACTTCACCAGTCTGCTCTCGCAGCGTATCGATTTGTTCGCTTATCCAGCCAACGACCCGGTCGACGCGCTTCTGCTCTGCCTTGATCTGTTCGTCCTCCATCGTTCCTAATCGCTCCTTTATAGCGTAAGTATTAAAATATTGTATCATTGCTGATTTGTCCTAAGGAAAGGATTTTGCTATTGCCCATAACCGAACGAGCGATTATAATGACTAGGGCAGAAAACCATCATACACGTTGCTCTGCGCCACAGCAACCCGCGGTTCGCAAACTCCCGCGTTATCAAAACTAGGAGGTTCGTTTCATTATGTTTAATTTGTCGTTAGGCGTCTTCTTTATGCTCGTCCATTTCTCCCTTTTCCTTCTTTCTTACCGGCTGTTCGGACGAATAGGGGTCTACGCATGGATCGGCATGGCCACCGTGCTTGCCAATATTCAGGTCGTTAAGACGATTGATATGCCTTTTGGCATCGTCATTACACTTGGCAACACGATGTACGGCACGATCTATTTGGCCTCCGACTTGCTCAACGAAAAGTATGGAGAGAAAGCGGCCAAGAAGGCGGTATGGTTTGGCTTCTTCACTTTGATTGCTTCAACGGCCATCATGCAGTTGGCTTTGCTGTTCGAGCCGTCCGGCAATGAAATGGCACAGCAGTCGCAGGATGCGATGAAGACGATCTTTGGCTTGCTGCCGCAAATCGCACTTGGCAGCTTATGCGCTTATTTTGTCAGCCAGTTTCTTGACGTTCGTATTTATTCCATGCTGAAGCGGGCCTTTCCCGCACCTAACCAGCTTTGGATTCGAAATAACGGAAGCACCGTTGTCAGCCAGCTTGTCGATACGCTTATTTTCTGCACGATTGCATTCGCTGGCATGTATGAGATGAAAGTGTGGCTATCCGTATTTTTATCCACCTATATCATTAAATTTCTCGTCTCGGTGTGTTCTACTCCATTCCTCTATGCAGCAAGGAGTTTCAAATTTAAAGAGGAACAGTAGGAGCAAAGAGTGCATCCAAAAAAAGGCAACCGTCTCATCGACGAATTGCCTTTTTGCTGTTTATTGCGAGAAACCGATATCGTCCAAAATTACTTTACCCGGGCCTTCACCTACGCGGAAAGAAATTTCTGAAACCTGCAAATCGGATAATGAAAGTCCCGCTTCCTCCGCAAAATGAGCAAGCGGCAGCCGGTAGGTTTGAAATACAGGTTCTGCAGAATCTTTGTACTTGCCGTCTTTTATGCGCTTCTCCAGCCAAGGAATTGTCAGATAGGTGGAGTCGAACGGACTTGGCACTTCCATAAACTGTTCAAGCGGCAGCTCCACGCTGCTTCCATCCGTTGTTACGATTTCGATAGCAATGTTGGGCTGCGACGGTAAAATCGTATCTGCTGTACTACCGCCAGACGCGTCTCCCGCATGCTCCGGCTCCAGTTCCATTGCTAGATTAGCGATCGAGAACGTAAGAACATGCTGTTCATCCTCCGCTACGGCTGTGCTGTACGATTCGGGAAGATTTAATGTTAAAGATCCGCTGTCTTCCCATTCGATGACGACGCCTTTTGTTCCCGTACTGTTGTCATCCGCGGAGCTGGAGTTCGACATTTGAAGCATACCGTCCGTCTCCAGCTTTCCGCCAGCGGGAAGTGTAGGTTCGTTTGAATGTTCCTCGAATGTTGCAGCCGCAGCAAAGCTGGAATCCTCGTAACGGCTCACATAGCCGGTTGATGCAGGCAGCCAATCCATCCCTGAGCGATAATCTTGAAATAGCGGCTCATAGCCCTCCTTACCGTTCAACGTCGTTTCGAGAAAAGCTGACACATACACTTTAGCAATGCGCCTCTGCTCCTCGGCCTTCAGCATCCCCTTCTGATTCAGCAGCAAACCTCCTGGCAAGCTTTCATCCATCGTTCCCCAATCGGAATTGAATCGGCTGTGATTGGCTTCTGCGATGTATAACGAGGCTTTGAAATGATTCTGCACCCCCGTATTCTGTGAAAAACTGGTCCGGCTATACTGCCGGTCGCCGTAAAAGCTGTTCACATCTGCATCGCGTGCACCTTGCAGCGTCAAATAGTTGACATCCTGAAGCATGGCTAACTTATCGTCAATTTCCTTGTCGGTCGGCGCCATCGCAACAATCGATTTGATCTGAATCGAATCCAAGCTTTGCAGGGATTTGTCCTCCGCGAACCATTGATCCTTAGCTGCAGCCATCGCGACCGCTTGGCCTCCTCTGGAATGACCAACAAGCGCTACCTGCTCCAAATCGACTTTCCCGTAAAAAGCGTTGCCCGCCTGTTCATTGAACGATTGGATTTGCTGCAAATGCTTAAGCAGCATCCACGCCCGAACTTTGAAATCTTGATCTGGAATACCCGACCAAGCAGAATAATTCAAGAAGTTTTCATCCACCGAGACAGCAATCATTCCCCGGCTTGCCAGAAGCTCGCCCAGATAGCGATAGCCGCCGTCTGAGAAATCCTCCATTAGATGATTGCCATGGACGATCAGAACGAGCGGGAACTGTCCTTCACCTTCTGGCATCCAGACCGTTCCGTTTACAGGCAGCTTTTCCTCATCAAATCCCCAAAACAGCTGTTTCAGCCATGGCCAATTCGAGATATAGCCAGAAGCATCAACAGAGTCCGTAATAAGCTCAGCACCGCTACGGAATAACTTGCGCTGGCGATCGTCACCGCTGCCGTAAGTAAATTCCCGATACTGAAAGCTCCCTGGCTCTGAAGGATTCGCTAATTGAAGTTGGTCAGGTCCAATAACGGGAGCAGCAGTTACGTCTGCAGCGTCCGTATCGGCATCAAACAATGTGGAAGGCTCCGCTCCGCCTTCCCCCAGCGGATATAAAATAGCAGCAGCCGTAATAGCTGATATCACAGTTGCGGCCGCCACCCATTTGACACCTCTGAGCTTATAGCGCCAAATCCAGCCCGCGGCGATGCCGATAAACGCACCTGCTATCGCATAAGCTCCGGCCATCCATACTGAAGGCCATAAGCCAAATGATAAGTGAAAGAAGACGAAATAAGCCAAAGTCGCCGTATAACCTAAAAATCCGATAAATAAACGCGGCACCGGCAAAAGCATCAACGATAACAAAATGGCAATAACTTGAGATACAAAAATAAGTGCCGTGCCGCTGGCCAATACAAATGCACCGATGTCTGCTAGCGCGCCAAAACCGGTTGGCATGCCAAGCGCTGCGAGACCTGATAGAAAAGAGCTAAAAATGAGCAGTGCTGCCGAGCTGCATCGCCAAATATAGCTGTCATGCTCCAGACGGTTGGCGATTCGTATGCTCAGCCAAGACGCAAATCTCTTTCTTCTAGATGGAATTGGATTTAGCTGGAGGTCCATAATGGCTCCGTTTGCTTGACAAACAGCCAATTGCGCCCGTCCCTGCGCTCAACTTCAACTGGTACATCAAAAAACCGGCTCATAACATCTGAAGTCAAAACCTGCTCCGTGGCACCGGAATCAAATACCTCTCCTTGCTTCAACAGCAAGGTCTTATTGAAACAAGGCAATATTTCCTCGATATGATGGGTAACGTAAATGACAGTTGGCGCATCGTCACGAGCAACGACTTTATTAATCATGCCAAGCAGCTGCTCTCTTGCAAACACATCCAAGCCTGTACAAGGCTCATCCAGAATGAGCAATTTAGGCTTCGCCATCAACGCTCTGGCAATAAGAACCCGCTGCCGCTGTCCTTGGGACAGCGTATCGTATGTGCGGCTGACGAGCGATGCGCAGCCAAGGCTTGTCATTAATGAGAGCGCCTGCTCCTTGTCTTCATCATCCGTCTGGTCGTAGAGGCCTATCGTTGCAAACTTTCCGCTAAGCACGATATGAAGCGCTGTTTCACTGCCATACAGTTTTTGCTGAAGCGATGTACTGACCCATCCAATGCTCTTACGAAGCTCGCGCAAATCATATTCTCCAAATTTCTTGCCTAGTACCGTAATTTCTCCGTTGCTTGGCCAGATGTATCCATTTATCATATTGAGCAGCGTTGTTTTGCCTGAGCCGTTTAGGCCAAGCAGACACCAATGCTCGCCTTCCTTAACCTGCCAATTGACATCCTTCAATATCAATTCGTCATTGCGTTCCCAACGTGCCTTATTAATATCAATAATCATAGTCCGTTCCCTCCCATATAAAGAATTATAGGTAAAATTCGCCGCCCGTTCAATCCAAATTTAATGACAATGCGGGGATGCCTTTCCGGTAGAAAGGAAATCTGTCAGAGAACATGGTACAATAGGACATGCAGAATAGATTCGAAGTAAATTATTTAGGAGTGAACCTTTACGATGAAACAAAATCAGTTAAAGCAATGGGCGCACTTTTTTCTTACGTATAAATTTGCACTTGATGAAGTGGAGACGAAACTCAACATATTGAATGAAGAATTTCAATTTATTCATGACTACAACCCCATCGAGCATGTTAAGACGCGTATCAAGACACCGGAAAGTGTAATGGAAAAGCTTAGACGCAAAAATCTCGAAATTTCGCTGGAAAATGCCAAATCCCACATCCGGGACATTGCCGGTGTACGGGTTATTTGCTCTTTTTCAAACGATATTTATCAAATTCTCGATATGATTTGCAAGCAATCCGACGTCAAAGTCATTGAAGTGAAGGACTATGTTAAAGATCCAAAGCCCAATGGTTATAAAAGCGTTCATCTGATCGTCGAGATTCCTGTTTTTCTTACGAATCGTATGGAGAACGTATTAGTCGAGATTCAAATCCGGACAAGTGCTATGGATTTCTGGGCCAGTCTGGAGCATAAAATTTATTATAAATTCCATGAGGGCATCCCTCCGGAAATTAGACAACAGTTGAAGGAATCGGCGGATATGATTAGTACGCTCGACCAGCGAATGCTGGCATTGAATGAAAAAGTGATTAAGCATTTCGCGCTCACTATTGAATGAGTTGCTGCGCGCTTGTTCGAGCAAACCTAGGGATCACTGCGCGCTCGTTCGAGCAAACCCAGGGATCGCTGCGCGCTTTGGTTCATGCTGCCATTCTTGATTCCATCTTCTATCGCTTACACGATGAATGATGAATAGAATCGGCAAAAAGTCATCCTGAACTCAAATCGCTCCGCTTTCCCTTAAGTAGCACACCTCCGAACAGTTTTTGTAGGGTTCGAAGTATAATTTATGTTTACTTGTCCTCATCGTTCGGCTCATAATCCCCATACTGGAGCTGTTAAGAGCAAAGTTTGGGTGAAATGGCACAATCAAAATGTAAAACTACAGTTTGTTCGTCTAATATTCGACGGTTTGCCGCTTCAAAATGTAAATGTGCAGGTTGATCAGCCTAAAGGACATCGAAACCGCATAATGGAGCGATTTCAAATGTACTTTTGCATTTTGATCAGTATTTTAAAGCACATTGGAGTTCATCAACATGCACTTTTGCATTTTGATCGTTATATGAGCCTTTGGTGGCTCAATAAAAGTTTATATTTGCACTACAGGCTGCCGAGAAATTGTCGGCAGCTTTCTTTACCTTTCAGTGTTGTTCCGGTCATCGAGCAAAAAGAAACCCTGCGTTTAGAAAAACGCAGGGTTTCTACAATTCTAAAACCGCTATAGCCTTCGCTTAGATTATCGCGTAGTAAAGCGGGACGATGACCGCAGAAAGCAGTACAGCAATCAGACCGATTGCTATTGCCCAGCCGCCAAGCGCACGCGCCCCTTGACGATAAGCCATATAGCCAAGCGCAACTGATGATAAGCCCATCAGAATCGGCCATAAGAACCAGGAAGCTACCGCGAACACCAGCGCTACCCATCCCAGAGCGGCACCGCCGCTCTCTTCTCTTTCGACGACCGTTTCTTCTTTTTCTTTCCTTGGTACATAGGAGACGGTACTGCCAACTGCGAAGTCGGAAGCCATCTCCTCATTGAGATCATTATAATAATTATTGCTAATTCCCGGCAGCCCGTTTGGAGCTGCTACGTTATAAGTCGGAAAATCTGTTTTTTCGGGCCGGTCGTCATCAATCAAGTCCTTCTCGCGTTCATCCCTTCGGTCCGTAGCCATCCCCGGTCACCCCTTCGGTTTGAATGTGTCGCAGCAAGTCGCGGACGATTGAGCCGCTTGATCCTGATGAAACAGCCCCAGATCGTCAGAAGCAAACTCTTCCCCAAATCCAGCATGCTGATCAATATCAATGGAAATGGATTCAGCGTTGCAATTATTTCCTTCCTTCCAGAACGAGCAATTCGATACGCTGCAGCTTACGCCTTTTGGCATAATCAAAATCACCTCCGGTATCAAGTTTCCCTGATCGGAGGTGATTCATTCTGCCTTATTTTTGCCCTTGCATACGGCGCTGCGTCATGTAGTCATTCTCGTAGTAAGCCAAATCATCGCGCAGCTCTTCGTATATTTTGGACATGCTCAGCACGATATTGCGCGCTTCGCGTACCGGTTTGAAGCGGAAGCGAATCGCATCTTGACCTGTGTACGCATAGCGGCCGTCTTCGGAGTAGCATTCGTTTTTCGGGTAGAAAAACGCATTGACGCATTGATGGTACACTTCGTACAACGCGCGCTCTGCAAATTCATTATCGAAATTGGGTCTTCTGAGCAATACGCCAAGTTTCTCAACCGAAACTTCAGAAAACACCAGCAAATGTCTCAGATCGGACAGCAATCCTTTGTAAAAGGTTTGCGCTTCGTCGCCGTTGTCATCACCGGCCAGTTGATTGAGCGCGTATTGGTTTAGAAACGGTTCCAGCCCATTGATTGCATCCTTCAGCTTGCTTCTTGTCGCTTCACTAAGCGCTTTAGTATTTGTCGATGGCATCGTAAGTAGTTCCCCTTTCTTCATCCAAAACAAAAAAAACTCAGGCATCAACATAGTACCACAAATTGCATCCAGATGGTACTGGCGTTTCAGACATTATGGCCGCATATTTTGCGCCGTGCAATCGGACTCTATAAGAAGAGCGATCATCAATCGTTATCTGCACTGGAGGTGCCGTACAAACATGCAAAAAAAGTGGATCGGCGTATTCTCGGTATTGGCAGCAGCTACTTTGCTTATACCTGCAGCCCCCCTATTCATTCCTGATCGAACGCCCACAGCTCCTAAGTCGTCAACTTTATCGGTTAAGCATGAACATGCGCAAAAGCTTAAAACGTTAAACAACGATATGGAAGCTACATCTTTGCTTTGTACAAGCGAATGTTCCAAAGAATTTTATAAGCTGATGTCTGCAAGCGACGGCAAAGGAAAGACGGGAAAAATTGATCAGTTGATGGATACACACAAGCATATGTCCTACATCAGCTGGCTTTCCGGCGATCGCAGTGTCGATCGGGGCACATTGCCGAAAACCTCCGATAAATTAGCGGAGCGCTATGTGAGTGAAGCCAAAACTCATGTCAAACAAGGACATAAATATGTGTCTAAAGCTTTTGTCGGGGAGAATGGCAGCCGTTTTATCGTGCTTGGCGTACCGGATTCGAAACATCAAGGCATTGCAGTGATCGGTGTCATCAAGCAGGATATCGTCACTCAGGTGGAAAGGCATCAGAAACGTAATTTACGGCTTGTTCCTTATCCGGCGGAAGGCAACTATCGGATCGAGTCGGTCAAGCCGAATTCAACGACCGATACTACGGTAAGAACTGGCGAAGACAACGGCAATGCGAGCCACTACCATGTACGCGATGTTGTTGTTCATTTTGTCGATAAACCGTCAGACAAACAATTAAATCAAATTAAATCCAAAATTAATGCCCACGCGGTTCAGCAAATTGGTGATACGTATGTGTTCCGTTCAAAAAGCATGGATGCGGAGAAGATGATGAAATACTTCCGCAAATCCTGGAAAACGGAATATGTTGAGCCGCATTATTTGTATATGACGAATGAGGCCGCACCAAATGATGCGCTTTATTCCGAATATCAATGGAACTTGCCCTCCATCAAAACGGAGCTCGGCTGGGACATATCAAAGGGTAATGACCATGTACTCGTTGCTGTGCTGGATACGGGCGTTCAGGCTGATCACCCCGATCTGAAAGGCAAGCTGAGCAACGGAACGAACATCGTAGACAGCTCAGCTGCTCCTAATGACGACGTCGGACATGGCACTCACGTATCTGGCATTATCGGCGCCACCGTCAACAACGGTGAAGGCGTGGCGGGACTTTCCTGGTACAACAAAGTCATGCCGGTTAAAGTGCTGGACAGCAGCGGTGCCGGCTCAGCTTATTCTGTTGCTCAAGGCATTATATGGGCAACCGATCATGGCGCCAAGGTTATCAATATGAGTCTAGGCAACTATGCCCAAGCTGATTTCCTTCATGATGCGGTCAAATACGCTTACGATCATGATGTCGTCCTTGTTGCTGCCAGCGGCAACGACAATACGGAGCGTCCAGGCTACCCTGCCGCCTATCCGGAAGTATTCGCAGTAGCGGCCACCGATGCGAAGAAGCAAAGAGCTTCCTTCTCAAACTACGGTGACTATATAGACGTTGCCGCACCTGGAGACAGCATTGCCAGCACCTATCCTGGCAGTCAATATGCCGCATTATCCGGCACATCGATGGCCACTCCCCATGTTGCCGCGCTAGCTGGTCTGATTCGGTCGGTAAATCCCGATTTGACCAATGTGGAGGTTATGGACATTATGCGCAAATCGGCTGAAGATTTGGGCGATGCCGGCAAGGATAATTACTTTGGCTATGGGCTTATCGATATTGATACAGCGCTGAAGTCCGCTTCCCAATATGGGACGGCGCTGCAAACTTATCCGCTGCAGGTGAAGAAACGGCTTAACGCGATTACGCAAAAATACAGCAAGTAAATCTTGAACGGACTGTCTTGAACGTATTCGCACGTCAGCTGAATATTACTGTATAAAATGAGAGGACCTCAATTCCGCTGAAAAGCGGAGTTTGAGGTCCTTTTCGACTTATTAGAGCGGGCTTGCGTACGTTTAAATTCCTCTCCACTCCTACGCCTGATAAACAAAATGTAAAAGTACATTTTGATGAGTCCCAAATCGGCCAAAACAGCGCTCAAAATGCAAAAGTGCATTTGAAATCACTCAAATTCACTCTTTAGAGGTATTTTAGGCCAATCAAACTGCACTTTTGCATTTTGATGCGATAAATCGTCAATTATACGGCTCACAACCTGCACTTTTACATTTTGTCGCTCCATGAATTGGTTCCTGCTATTTTACTGACATGCGTAAGAGGTCCCGTCGCTGCGCGAATCGGTTCATGCTGCCGTTCTTGATTCCTTGTCCCTTCCGCTCCCGCTTCGTGACATTAAACGAATCATCGAAATGCCAGCCTGAACTCGTTTCGCTCCGCTGGGGTTTATGTATTGAGTTTGTTCATCGCACTA
This sequence comes from Paenibacillus radicis (ex Gao et al. 2016), assembly GCF_014641555.1. Classification (GTDB taxonomy): domain Bacteria; phylum Bacillota; class Bacilli; order Paenibacillales; family Paenibacillaceae; genus Pristimantibacillus; species Pristimantibacillus radicis. The sequence goes on along the minus strand of NZ_BMHY01000001.1, from coordinate 781,181 downwards.
CTTTGATGTATTGACGTTCCTTCCACTCAAATTCACTTCCCAACTGGAAGGTTGAAAGCTCAAGAACGAGATCCGGCTCTTTCTTAGCTGAGTCCTTGAATCGGTCCAGCCCATCTGTCCAGCAAGAAAACAGTTCTACATATTCTCCACTTCTCACATTCGCACGCAAATAATCGAACAATTCAGTTAAGCACTTTTTGCTTGTTTGATAGTAAAGAGAGTGGGTTTGCTTCATTTCATCATTTATCTTAAAGTCACCCATCTCAGCGTTTACTTGGTAAACATAAGGATGCTGGAACAGATGTGAATAGTTTTGTCCGGTCATTGGCCCTGTTATGTATAAACCGGCAGCATCCTCCTCCGTCTCATAAACCTCCATATGTTTATGAGGGTTTCTTTCCAGCATCAATTTTGTAAAATGTTCTTCCTTCGCCGCAGGATTCACATGGGTTACATAATCCATAAGCGTCATCACAGTTTTGTTCTGCCCGAATGAGCCCGTCGGCAGCTCATATGCCGAAGCTATATAATAGAACAAGGTCATAAATGATGTCATCTCCTATTTCAATATATCTGTTGCACATGGTTGGATAGCGAAAAAATCTCCTCATCCCCCACTCCCGCAGGCAAAACACAAAAAAGCCTCCAGGCGTAATCGCCAAGAGGTGCTTGATTGTGTTCCGTGCGGAAAGTTTGCCTTAAGCCGGGTTCTGTACTTCCAGTGGTTCAATCGGGAACGACCCTCCCACGAACGAAGCGACAATCATCTATCTAGGCCGGTCATTACTGAACGGCTCCAGCAACCAACCCGAACGCGCCTCAGGCTAAGGCTGCAGCTCAAGGCTGCTGCGCTCTCTCGGTCTTGCTCCAGATGGGGTTTACCAGGTATGCAGTCACCTGCATTCCTCGTGGTCTCTTACACCACGGTTCCACCCTTGCCTGTGCCGGCAAAGCCGGCCATCGGCGGTCCATTTCTGTGGCACTAATCCTTCAGCTCGCGCTGACTGGACGTTATCCAGCATCCTGCCTTTTGGAGCCCGGACTTTCCTCTCGCGGCAACAAGGCCGCCAGCGATTGTCTGTCAAACTTTCCGATGCACGAATAAGTATACAAGGTATTGAGCAAAAGCTCAACTACAAATATATTTTCAACGTAAACTCACGCTAAACGAAGCGGAATGGCTCCGTATTCAAGGCAGATGCCGTTGCTGTCGTCTTATATTTACGCTGCGCCAATTCGCCATTGAGCCAGTCTGCAACACGCTGCTTCATTATTTTCTCCACATTATGTCCGGGATCAATAATCGCCAGCCCTGCAGCTAACGCATCATGTGCAGTGTGGTAATCGATGTCTCCGGTAATGAGAACATCGGCACCGGCAAACATCGCATGGCGAATGTACCTCGACCCGGAGCCTCCCAGCACAGCTGCTTTACGAATAATCCGGTCCGGATCACCAACCAGACGCAGCATAGGCACGTCAAATACCGCTTTGACGCGGTCAGCCAGCTCTCCAAGCGTAAAGGCATCCTCTAGCTTGCCTGCTCGTCCCAAACCGAAGGAGCGCCCCTTTAAATCGACGGCATACAGGTCATAGGCAACCTCTTCGTAAGGATGTACCTTCAACATCGCTTGAACCACCTTGCGGTGGACGCTGTGCGGAACGATCGTCTCGATACGGATTTCTGCCGTTCGCTCCAGTTTGCCAGCCGTTCCAATAAACGGCGTGGTCCCTTCGCCCGGAAGAAATGTGCCCGTTCCTTCGATATTGAAGCTGCACTTGCTGTAATTGCCGATAGCTCCCGCACCGGCTTGAAACATTGCATTCAACACCGTCTCGTGATGGCTCTCCGGTACAAATACAACCAGCTTGTACAGCTTGTCTGTATGTACTTCTTCCAAGCATTGACGAGCTTCCGGAACGATGCCTACCATGTCTGCCATCCAATCATTGATACCGCCGTCGGCTACATCCAAATTCGTATGGGAGATGTACACCGCGATATCGTTCTTAATCAGCTTCTCGTAAAGCTTGCCTGCAGCTGTTGAAGTATCCAATTTAGCCAGCGGGCGGTAGATGATCGCATGATGAGCAATAATGAGCTCCGCACCAGCAGCAATCGCCTCATCCACCACCTCTTCCGTCACGTCCAGCGCCACGAATACTTTTTTCACTTCTTTGTTCAACGAACCTAATTGCAAGCCGATTTTATCATTTTCAACTGCATAATGCTTAGGAGCAAGCTGCTCCATTAGCTGAACGACCGTTTGACCGTTGGCAAACAATGCAGCACCTCCTCGATAGCTTTCATTTGCGCACGAAACTGCTCTCTTTTTTCACTCGCTTGCTGCAGATCGGAAAGCGACAGCTGCGCGCAAATTCTCTCCAGCTTCTCCAGCTCTAGACGCCATTTGTCTACCAATACATCAGTAGGCTGGCGGAGCAGATGCGGCCCCATTTGCAGCAGCAGCGCTTTGCCTTGCTCAGCATTCATCTCTATAGGTAAAAAGGAGCTGTCATAGAGACGCGCGTCTAGAGCCGTTAGAGCATCCCCCGTGGGGTCGTCTTGCAGCTTCACTGCATGAAGCACTTCATAGATTTTACCGTCTTCCTCTAAAATAAACTCGGCTTGCAAATACCAGCCGCGCTTTATCAGCCAGCCGCGCACGATATCCTCGCCTACATTAGGCTGGAGCACAAGCTCCCGAACGCCTTCCAGCTTACCTTGTCCATATCCCGCTTCCAGGATGTCGCTCATTAGAGCGCCGCCCATGCCGGCAATGGTGACCGTATCGGCCTCTCCCGGCTGCAGGACGGATAAACCGTCTCCGCGCCGTACATCAAGCCGCTTCAGCAGTCCCGCATCCATAGCCTGCTTGCGCGCCGCCTCGTAAGGTCCTTGATTCAGCTCTCCGGCAATAGCCGAAGGAGCCTTATTCGTCTGAAGCAAATAGACCGGAAGCATCGCATGATCCGAGCCAATATCAGCCGTACGCGAGCCTGGTGTAACGCAGTCTGCAATCGTCTGCAGACGTTTTGATATTTTTAACATTAGGCAACCCACACTATCCATTGTTTTCGCAAGGAGAACAGAAGTCCTCCGCCAATCGCGATTTTTAACAGCAGTTGAATCTGCAGCAAAATCGGTTCATCAATAAATAACATCGCATACAGCTCCGGCATGAACCAGAGCACTGCACACATCGCAAATAATACAGCCGATACCGGCTTGGACAACCGGTGAATAAACCAGCTAGCCCATCCGAAGATCCCGGCGATCGGCAGCCAGTATAGCTGAGGCTCGTACCAGGACGGCGTTCCTAAGAAAGAGGAAAGCAGCCAGGCATAGACTAAGACAGCTGCAATCCAGCCGCAAAAATGGAAGGTCTGAATTCTCGCTGCGATGCCGTATATGATCCAAAATATGGCGCAAAAGGCTAGCAGAGCTGTTTTCCAGCCCCATTCCGTCAATTCATGCAGCTCCAGCATATAGAGTCCTGAGCCTAGCAAAAGCAGCATAGCAGCGCCGGATAAAGCCAATCCGCCCGCTTCATTGCGCCGCCGTATCCGGCTGCCAGCCCACATCAAACCGGAAACGCCCAAGAGTGAAACGGCAATTTGCAATAGCGGATGAAAAGCGTTAAAATAAAGCACAACAAAGGAAATTAAGGTAAAAAAACCAAATGTAAGGAGCCAGTACTTACCGGATGCACGTTGTGCCGCCATTAAGGCTTTGGCAACCGCATAAGACGATTCGCGTCTTGCTCTCGGTTTTTTCCCATCCTGCTCCCTTTGTTCCTGATCGGCATATAGATTTAATAAAAAATCACAATATTGATCGGGCAATAGTTTGCTTCTGCTCCAATGCTCGATTTCTTTCACAATGATTTGCCTGCGCTCTTCATTCATGGCCGAATAAGTTCCTCTTCTCGGTTTTGTGGAAAAAAAGACCTTGCTGCATGAGCAGAAGGTCGTATCGATACATTATTCGAGAAAATCTTTAAGCCGTTTGCTGCGGCTAGGGTGACGAAGCTTGCGAAGCGCCTTCGCTTCAATCTGACGAATCCTCTCGCGCGTAACACCGAACACTTTACCGACTTCTTCAAGCGTTCTCGTACGTCCGTCATCCAGACCGAAACGAAGCCTGAGCACATTCTCTTCACGCTCAGTAAGCGTGTCGAGCACATCCTCCAGCTGTTCCTTAAGCAGTTCATAAGCTGCCGCATCCGCAGGAGCAAGCGCTTCTTGGTCCTCAATAAAGTCGCCCAGATGGGAGTCGTCCTCTTCGCCGATAGGCGTCTCGAGCGATACTGGCTCTTGTGCGATTTTCATAATTTCCCGAACCTTGTCCGTGCTTAATTCCATCTCAGCCGCAATTTCTTCCGGCGTCGGTTCGCGTCCAAGTTCTTGCAGCAGTTGACGGGAAACGCGAATCAGTTTATTGATCGTTTCCACCATATGAACCGGAATCCGGATCGTCCGAGCTTGGTCAGCAATAGCCCGTGTAATAGCTTGACGAATCCACCATGTCGCATACGTACTGAATTTGAAGCCTTTTTGGTGATCGAATTTCTCAACCGCTTTGATCAAGCCCATATTGCCCTCTTGAATCAAATCCAGGAACAGCATGCCGCGACCGACATAACGCTTCGCAATGCTGACGACGAGACGGAGATTGGCTTCCGCAAGTCTGCGTTTCGCTTCCTCGTCCCCATTCTCAATTCTTCTTGCCAATTCAATTTCATCATCTGCCGAAAGAAGCGGAACACGTCCGATTTCTTTCAAGTACATCCGTACCGGGTCGTTGATTTTAATCCCCGGAGGAAGAGCCAGATCGTCATCGAAATTAAATTCGTCCTGTTCTCTCTCTTGTTCGTCATTGCTGCGGAGCGGATTATCGCGCTCCTCATCATTTTCGTTCAGTACCTCGATCCCCAAATCATCGAGTTGTTCGAAAAATTCATCAATCTGTTCCGGATCCTGATCGAAAGGCGAAAGCTTCTCTATAATTTCTTTATAAGTTAAAGAGGCTCTCTTCTTGCCTTGTTCGATTAACTGATCCTTTACATGATCTAATCTTTGCTCGGCTTCTAGTTCAGTATGCTGATCATTCGCCATCTTCCGACTCCCTCCTCCCTAGAACCGATCGTCCTGTCGTCCTTTAAGCTGTCTTTCTAGGGTTATAATCTCAATTGACATTTGCGCAGCAAGCAGATGATCTCCGGCACGCTCTGCCTGCACCATTTCTTCTTTTTTCCGATCGACTTCCCTCAACTGCGGCACTTTAACGATATCTTGTATATCGGCAGCCAGTATGTCTTCATTGAAGGGAAAATCGCCGTCCATCATTAAAATAGTGGCAGCCGCTCTCTCCAGACGCTCGTCTTGAAGGGTAGCGATGAATCTGCCGGCATCCGGATCATAGCCCTGCGCATAAAATGCATATAAATAAGCAGCAAGCGCTGCATGATCCTCTATGTTGAACGCGTCGCCTAATCGTTCGTGTACCGTCTGGGCAACTTCACTGTCACGCATCATGACGTGCAGCAAACGCCGCTCCGCCTTGACGTAAGCAGGCAATACCGCAGGGGGACCCGATTTACGGCGATTTTCATTCCTACCATTATTCCACGAATTGTCGTTATTATCCCTTTGCGGCTTCTTTTTTTGCAGTTCCTGATGCTTAATCAGACAATCCTGTTTCAAAACCTCAAGAGGAACTTCAAATTCGCGGGACAATTCCTGCAAATAAATTTCGCGTTCAATAGCTGAATCAAGCTCCGCCACAATTCCAGCAGCTTCAAGCAGATAGTTTTTCCGTCCTTCTTCTTTTAGCAGTATATGGTTTTTTCTCGAATATATAAGCTTAAATTTTGTTACGGAGACAGGCTCGTCAATCGCTTCCCGCATAAAAGCTTCCGGGCCATATTCGGCAATGTATTCGTCTGGATCCTTGCCTTTCGGCAGCATGGACACCATGACTCTCATTCCGGCCGCTTCCAGCATCGGAATCGACTTCATTGCGGCGGCTTGTCCAGCGTCATCGCCATCATAACAAATGAGGACTTCATCCGCCTGCCTTCCGAGCATTTGGCAATGCTCAGCCGTCAATGCCGTTCCCATCGTCGCAACGCCATTTTTCACGCCTGCGCTCCAAGATCTTATAACATCCATATACCCTTCAAAAATAACGACCTGCTTGCGCTTCCGAATGGCCGGCCGCGCATGATGCAAATTGTACAAGGTACGGCTTTTCGTAAACAGCATCGTCTCCGGAGAGTTCAAATACTTCGGCTGCCCATCGCCGATGATGCGTCCTGCGAAAGCTGTTACTTTACCGTCCCGATCCCAAATTGGAAAGATAATGCGGCTTCGAAAACGGTCGACATAGCCGCTTCCGTCATGCTTGGCCGACAATAAGCCGCCCTTCTCCATCAATGCCGGATCAAATTTGCGATTGTCCAAAAATCGGCTCAATGTATCCCATTGCTCCGGGGCGTAACCAATCATATAATGATCGATTAGTTTATCACCCAAACCTCGCTCGCGCAAGTAATCTTTGGCTGCTTTGCCATGCTGCGTATTGTTCAGCAGATAATGGTAAAACTTGGCCGCCAATTCATGCGCCTCGATCAAGACAGTCCGCTCTGTGTCTTCCGCCGACGGCTTACTGCCGTCCGATCCGGCCCAAGTAACGGGAATTCCCGCATCCTCTGCGAGCACACGAACCGCTTCAGGAAAAGAATAACCTTCGAGCTCTTCCACAAATCGGATGACATTCCCCGATTTACCGCATCCGTAGCAATGAAATATTTGCAGCTCCGGGGTTACGGTAAAGGAAGGCGTCTTCTCCGAATGGAAGGGACAGAGCCCTTTCATATATTTGCCTTGCTTCGAGAGATGAACGTATTTTCCAACCGTATCTACGATATCATGGTGGCGGCGAACCGCTTCAATGACATCCTCCGGTATTTTACCGTATGTCGCCATCGTTCATCACCTCTAGTAATACGTAAGTAATATTCGCTAAATGTCCTCTTTCTCCTGCAAGTTGCGTAAAACTTTTGTCAACTTTTGTTGAAACCGGTCCCGATCATCCTGAGTCATAGCCTTAGGACCCTTCGTTTTGCCTCCGCCTCGCCGTTTCTTTGCCGACTCATGCCGGCGTTCCATCAAATAATCGATGTTGGCGTCCGAGTAAGTCTCGCCGCGGTTCGACAATACGACAGCCCCTTTGCCAATCGCGATACAAGCAAGCCCAAAGTCCTGGGTAATGACAATATCACCCTTCACGATGTGATTGACGATATACAGATCGACAGATTGATCGCTGCTGTCTACCTGTATGACCCTTACGCCTGGCTGAGCTTCAAGCCGATGATCATAAGACGAGACCATGAGCACTGGAGTTTCATACGCCCGAGCGACTTGCGCGATTTCCGTTTTGACAGGACAAGCGTCGCCGTCGACAACAATAGTCGGTTTACTGACTTGCATTCGGATCACCGCTCATTCTTTTTCGTTCGAATTATATATATACGGCAAATAATCGAAAACTCCTGCCATATCAGCATTAGAATGCCCGAATATGCTCCATTATCAGACTTGCCGTCTCCTCTACCGCCCGGTGGGAGACATCAATGACGACACAGCCGAGCTGGTTCATAATCGATTCGGCGTACAAGAGCTCTCTTTCAATCCGATCTTCTGCGGCATAAGAGGCACTGTTCGGAAGTCCTAACGCCTTTAACCGCTCTTTACGGATGATGTTCAAGTATGGAACGCCGATCGTCAATCCAATGATTTTCCGGTGCGGAACGAGGAACAGTTCTTGCGGCGGCTTGATTTCCGGCACCAGCGGGATGTTGGCCACCTTATACTTCTGATGAGCCAAATACATCGACAATGGCGTTTTCGACGTTCGCGATACGCCAACGAGCACGATATCGGCCTTAAGAACACCTGACGGATCTTTGGCATCATCATAACGGACGGCAAATTCCACCGCATCGACTTTCCGGAAATAATCCTCATCGAGCACATGATTCAATCCCGGCTCATGCCTTGATTGTCTTCCCGTTTGCCTCTCCAGGTTTTCAATCAACGGACCAAGCAAATCGATGGAGACAACCCCATACCGCTCAGCCAGCTTGCGAAGCCCTTCCCGCAAATGCGGGATGACAAGCGTGTACAGCACAATCGCATCCGCTTCCTTCGCCAGCCGAACGAAACGTTCGATCGTCGGAATGTCCGTTACGAATGGAGCGCGCCGGATCTCCGCATGCAGAGGATGGAATTGGGCAACCGCTGCGCGGACGACGAGTTCGCCCGTATCGCCCGCTGCATCGGATATGACATAAATAATTACTTCATTCATCTTGGCCGTCATTCCATCAACCTCCTCAATTTCGAATCGGAGAGACTGACATCGTTGATTGGTTCATTAGCGCCTGAGCGCCCGTCATACAAAGGCATCAAGCTACCAGACCAGCTTGGCAAAATCGGCAATGCCTGCGATATCGTCGGCAATTAAAGCCAGTGTTGCCAGCCGGTTTTCCCGGACATCGTCTTCCTTCGCCATAACCATAACGCCATCGAAATAGCCGGTAATCGGCTCTTTCAATGCCGACAATTGTGCAAGTGCAGCGGCTACATCGCCGTCTGCAAACGATTGTACAACTGCTGGATGAGCCGTCTTCCATGCTTCATGGAGAACGCCTTCCGCATTTTCCGCGAACAAGGCCGGATTGACGGAACGAGTCGTCGCTTTCGAAGCCAAGTTGCTTACACGGTTGAAAGCATCAACCGTCAGCTTGAATTCAGCACGCTCTTGACCAGCAGCCAAAGCTTGGATTAACGTTGCTCTTTCTACAGTCAGACGAAGATCGTCATAGCCCGACGCCATAACCGCATCTACAACGTCATAACGTACATTTTGCTCGGACAACACGTTTTTCACACGCAGTGCAAAAAACTCTCCCAATTCTTTACGTACCTCTTCCTCGCTTCGTTTCATACCGCGGGCTTGATGAACGGCAAGCGCGGCTTCAAACAGCTCTTCCAGCTTCAGATTCAAGCCTTGCGCAAGAATGATTTGAACGATACCTGCAGCCTGACGGCGCAGCGCATACGGATCCTGGGAACCCGTCGGAATAATGCCGATCGAGAAACAGCCAACGATCGTATCGATCTTGTCAGCCAAGCTGACGATCGCTCCGGTCAAGCTGCCTGGCGCTTGATCCCCTGCAAAGCGGGGCTGATAGTGCTCATTAATCGCCTGAGCAACCGTTTGGCTTTCACCAGCTTTAAGCGCATAATCTTCACCCATGATGCCTTGCAATTCTGGAAACTCATAGACCATCTGTGTCACGAGATCGAATTTGCAAATATCGGCGGCGCGGCTGACGAATGCTGCCGTGTCGGCATCTACACTCAGCTTGCTAGCGATACGGTCAGCCGTGTCGCGAATGCGCCGCACTTTATCCGCAACTGTTCCAAGCTCCTCGTGGTATACGATATTTTCCAGCTTGGCAAGCGCATCTGCAATCGCCAGCTTCTGATCCTCTTGATAGAAGAACTTCGCATCGGACAGACGGGCGCGGAGCACCTTCTCGTTGCCTTTTGCCACTTGCTCGATCGATGTCCGGTCACCGTTGCGTACAGTGACGAAGAACGGCTGCAACTGGCCTTCTGCATTAAGCACCGGGAAATAACGCTGATGCTCACGCATGGAAGTGATCAGCACTTCCTGCGGAATGTTCAGGAAGGAAGGATCGAATTTGCCGAACAATACGCTCGGGTATTCAACAAGAAACAGCACTTCCTCCAGCAAATCTTCTTTAATCGCAATTTCCCAGCTTTGCTCTTCCGCCAGCTGTTTGATTTGCGACACGATCAGCGCTTCGCGCTCCGCTACATCTGCTATGACATGCTGCTCGCGAAGACGCTCTTTATATTCCGAAGGCGTATTGACAACGGTCTCGCCACCGAGGAAACGGTGCCCGCGTGTCACGTTGCCGCTCTTCACGCCTGCAAGCTCAAGCGGAATGATATCTTGCCCGAACAGCGCAATCATCCATTTGATAGGACGGACGAATTTCAGCTCGTAATTGCCCCAACGCATGTTTTTCGGGAAAGACATCGACGTAATCAGGTTCGTCAGACCTTCGGACAAGACAGAAGCTGTCTCCGTACCGACGCTGCTTTTATTCGCGTAGACATATTCAACGCCTGCAAGCTCTTGGAAAAAGAATTGCTCCGGCTCCACGCCTTGACTTCTGGCAAAGCCCAATGCAGCTTTGCTCCAGTTGCCCTGATCATCCAATGCGATTTTACGCGAAGGACCCTTCACTTGCTCATTAACATCCGCTTGCTTCTCTTCCAAGCCGTGTACGATTACAGCAAGACGTCTCGGTGTAGCGAACACTTCAACCGCTTGATGGCCGATTCGGGAATCTGCCAGCCATTTGACCATCTTATCTTGCAACTGGTTTATCGCGCCGCGTACGAAACGGGCGGGCACTTCTTCCAGTCCGATCTCCAGCAATAAATCCTTAGCCATTTTGCTCCACTCCTTTCTTCAGCAGCGGGAATCCAAGTCTTTCCCGTTCTTCCAAATATGTCGCCGCACAAGCGCGGGCCAGATTGCGGACACGCATAATGTAGCCAGTACGCTCCGTCACACTAATCGCACCGCGCGCATCTAGCAAGTTGAAAGCGTGCGAGCATTTCAGCACATAGTCGTATGCCGGGAATACAAGCTTATGTTCTATTGATTTCTTCGCTTCTCCCTCGTACATATTAAACAGCGAGAACAACATCGAAGCGTCAGAAGTTTCGAACGTGTACTTCGAATGCTCGTATTCCGGCTGCAGGAACACATCGCCATAAGTGACGCCGTCTACCCACTCCAGATCAAACACATTTTCTTTCTCCTGAATATACGAAGCAAGACGCTCCATGCCGTACGTAATTTCAACAGCTACCGGATTCGCATCAATACCGCCAACTTGCTGGAAGTACGTGAACTGTGTAATTTCCATGCCGTTAAGCCATACTTCCCAGCCGAGTCCCCAAGCGCCCAGCGTTGGTGATTCCCAGTTGTCTTCAACGAACCGGATATCATGATGCTTAGCGTCGATGCCAAGCCGCTTCAAGCTTTCCAAATACAGCTCCTGAATGTTATCCGGCGATGGCTTAAGAATAACTTGGAACTGGTGATGCTGATACAGCCGGTTCGGGTTCTCGCCGTAGCGCCCGTCCGCTGGTCTGCGGGAAGGCTCCACGTAAGCGACGTTCCATGGCTCTGGTCCGATCGAACGAAGAAATGTCATTGGATTCATCGTTCCGGCGCCTTTCTCCACATCGTAAGGCTGCACGAGAATGCAGTTCTGTTCTGCCCAGAATTGCTGCAGCGTCAATATCATATTTTGAAAATTCATAACCGACCCCGCTCCTTTTTCGTAAAATGCTAGGCGTTGCAAGAGACGCAAAAAAGCTCCCGTCGCTACGCCTGCTTCCAGACATAGGGACGAGAGCTGTGAGCTCCCGCGGTTCCACCCTACTTGATTTTCCTTTTATGCAGCATCTCTTACTAGGGCTGCAGGAAAATCCGCTTTGTTCAACACGACTCCGGAGTGCCTTTTCACTAATCGACCTGTTCGGGCTCACACTGTCCCCGAATCGCTTTAGACGCCGGCCGGATTGGCTACTTTCTCCATCATTGTCCGATATTCATATTCATATATATTAAATAATTTTAATGACAAAGTCAAACGAAAACGAAAAATCCGATATTCTGTAAATTAATGGCTGTGCACTTCCGCTGCAGGCGGCTCTCCGCTTGCATCTTTCTTCGGCTTCCCTGTGTGCTGCATCAAATCCTTCATCGAAGCTTTGCCCATTAAGGATACACATACGAGCGCCAATGCTGCCGGAACGATCGACCATAAGAATGTCGTCGATATCGAATTCGAGAGCACATCGATAATTTTATCCATCACTTCTTTCGGTATTTCCGCCCTGCTTTCTGGAGCCAGCAGTTGACGGGCGTTATCCGAGGTTGGCGCCCCAGTCGCACCTGCTCCGCTGAAGGATTCAGCCATGCCGCTAGAGAAGCTGTTGCGCTGAATAATGCCGAAGATCGTAATCCCTACCGTCATACCCAGCGACCGGATGAATGCCATCGTCGAATTGGCCGAGCCGCGCTGGCGCATGTCGAAGCTATGGATAGACGACATGCCGAGAACAGAGAATGAGAATCCGATGCCGAAGCCTGTAATCAACATATAGATCGACAAAATAAATTTCGTTGTATCCGGTGTAATCGTCGACAAAAGCGCTACGCCAGTAATAAAGATGACAGCCGACAAAATCATAACGTTCCGGTATGGCATTTTATTCGCCAGAATACCGCCCGCTTGGGCTGCAAATACCGAACCGAGCGTCATGGGCAGCAGCATCAGTCCAGAGCTAGTTGCCGTACCGCCAAATACGCCTTGTACAAAGATCGGAATGTACAGCGCTGCGGTAATGAAGGCTGCACCGTAGAACAGACCTGCACTTGTACTGGCCGCGAACAACCGCTTCCGGAACATCGCGAAGGAAATGATCGGCTCCGCTACCTTCGACTCAATGAAGAGGAAAGTAATGAACAGCACGGCAAATCCGGCGAATAAGCCGATAATTTGCGTAGAGTTCCAAGCATATTCGTTGCCGCCGAGCTCCAGAGCGAACATGAGGCAAATAATCGCTCCAACCAAGGTAGTGGCTCCCCACCAGTCAATCCGCTGCTTGGAATGCTCATGCGATTCCTTGTAGAACAGAATAATAAACAGCAGCGCAACGATTCCGACAGGAATGTTGATATAGAAAATCCAGCGCCAATCCAGATGATCGGTAAAATAAGCGCCGGCAAGCGGCCCAAACAAGCTGGACGTGCCGAATACCGCTCCGAACAATCCGCCCATCTTGCCTCTTTTTTCCGCAGGGAAAATATCAAAGACGATCGTGAAGGCGATTGGCATCATAGCCCCGCCGCCTATACCCTGAATAGCACGGTAAATACTGAGCTGAGTAATTGTCTCCGCTGTTCCGCACAGCATAGAGCCAAGCAAAAATACGGCAATACCAAATACAAAAAACTTCTTCCTTCCGTACATGTCCGACAGCTTGCCGAAAATCGGCATGCCTGCCATTTCCGTTACGAGGTAAGCCGACGTTACCCATACGAATTTGTCCATGCCTCCCAGATCGCTGACGATGGTAGCCATAGCGGTCGAAACGATCGTATTGTCGATCGAAGCGACCAAAATACCGAGCAAAAGCCCGGCTACGACAAAGCCTAACCGGCTTTGCTGCGCTTGTGCGTTCATGCAATTGTTCCCTCCTGTAATCTCTCCTCAAAACCAACACGGTTAATCATAACCGATTCCAAATAAAACGTGCTCAGTCTGCAGACTGAGCACGTTCGTTTTTTTCATATTGTATATTTATCAAGCTGATCCAGAAATGACCTCGACTTAAGCGGAATGCCCAAGTGGGCATCCATTAAGGCACGCATCGCCTTTTTCAACTCCTGCTTCGTCTCTGGCTTCACCTGAATGGCGCCTAACCGGCGCAAATCCATCCGCCGAAACAGCCTCAGCAGCTTAAAAGCACCTTCCCCAACTTTTATCGCATGAGGATCCTGTCCCGTACAGCGTGGACATAGCGCCCCGCCCGCATACGGGCTTAGACGCATAGGTCCCTGCTCATTGCCGCAATTGACGCAGAAATCCAGCTCGGGCGCATACCCGGCTGCTTCCAATATCCGCATTTCGTATAAATGGGAAATAATCTGCGCGTCTTTGCCTTCCTCCAGACCGATTAAGCTGGCATGAAACTGCTCGAACAGAAATGAACTGGATTCATCCTCCTGCAGCGCCTTATCGGTCAATTCAGCGGCATACGAAGCGTATGCCGCCAAATCCAACTGTTCACGCAATCGATGATGGGATTCGATGATCTCGCCATGATTCAACGTGCCTAAACCGCTCTTACGAAAAAAAACAAATTCCCCATATGTAAACGGCTGCGCGAGTGAAGCATGCCTGCTCTTCACTTTTTTCGCGCCGCGTATGAGGACGCCAGCTTTGCCGTTTGTTTTCGTTAGCAGCGTTACAATTTTATTGCCTTCTCCGTAATCCATACTGCGGATTACGATGCCTTCCACGCGATACAGCATTTGCTCTCCCCCATGCTTGAACCGCTACAGCTGGCTGCTGCATCACCCTTATGGCGCAGACTGCTGTTCCAGCTCTACGGCCAGCTCGTCAGCGTCGTCCAATACATCATTCGGATGACCATTTTCGCCAAACTGATCCATTTCCTTGTAGAGCATATAAGACTCCACATCACCGGTCAACGTAAAATACTTCCACGAAAAATTTCGCATTCGTATTCATCCCTTTCCGCCTCGGAAATGAAGCTCCAGACGATAATAGGATGCGATAAATGGCCGAATGCTATGCTTTACAAATTACGTCAAAAGATCAATCGTTTCGGAAACCGAAATCCTTCAATACCCGCTCTTGGTTCCGCCAGTCTTTCTTAACTTTGACCCACAGCTCCAAGAATGTACGCGAACCGAGAAGCGCTTCGATATCTTTGCGGGCCTGCTTGCCGACTTCCTTCAGCAATGCGCCCTTTTTGCCGATAATAATCCCTTTTTGCGAGTCCCGCTCTACAAATATAACCGCGCCAATGTAGACGACGCCGTTCTCCTGTACCCGCATGTCCTCGATGCCGACTGCGATGGAATGCGGCACTTCTTCCCGCGTCATATGCAATATTTTCTCCCGCACGAGTTCTGCCACGACGAATTGCTCCGGATGGTCAGTCACTTGATCGGCTGGATAATATTGCGGCCCTTCCGGCAAATATTTCGTCAGCTGCTCCAGCAGCGTGTCGACATTGTTGCCCTTCAGTGCAGAGATTGGAATAATCTCAGCGAAAGGATACAGATCTTTATATTGCGTAATGATCGGCAGAAGCTGCTCTGGTTCCACTTTGTCGATCTTGTTCATGACGAGAAAAACAGGCGTATTGGCTTTTTTCAACTGCTCAATAATAAAGCGGTCGCCGCCGCCAATTCCTTCCGCTACGTCGACAAGGAACAACGCCGCCTCGACTTCTTTCAAGGCGCTTTCCGCTGTTTTCATCATATAGTCGCCCAGCTTGGAGGTCGGCTTATGAATGCCCGGTGTATCCAGGAAGACGATTTGCGAATCATTCGTCGTATACACACCGTGAATTTTATTGCGCGTCGTTTGCGGCTTATCGGACATAATCGCGATCTTTTGCCCGATCAGATGGTTCATTAACGTCGATTTGCCGACGTTTGGTCTGCCGATAATGGCTACGAAGCCTGATTTAAATTTCTTTTTGTCGCCGTCACGGCCTTTGGATGTTGGTTGATTCATTGCGAATTCAAATGCCCCTTTCGTTTCATAACCCTGTTGAATCTAAAGAAGCCGGCGTAAATGCGCCAGGAAGCAGCTCTGACACAGTCGCGATTGCCCAATCGCCCTGCATATTGCCCATAACAACAGGCATATCCGGCGGACAAAGCTCAACAAGCACCTGACGGCAAACGCCACATGGCGCAATTGGCCCGTCCGTGCGTCCGATAACGGCTATAGCTTTGAACTTTCCGGGACGGAGCCCGTTTGCTATCGCACTGAACAACGCGGTTCTTTCGGCACAATTCGTTGGCCCGTATGCCGCATTTTCAATATTACAGCCGTAATGGACACGTCCCTCGTCGTCGAGCAAAGCAGCGCCGACTTGAAAGTGCGAGTAAGGCGTGTACGCTCTCGTCATCGCTTCTTTTGCATCCGCCAACAATGCGTTGTAGTCTTCGGATAATCCTTCGTATGCCACTGTCATTCGCCGGCTCTCCTTTCATTCTATTTCATGAATATATGCCATAAGGGCGGCCCAATAATGAGCAGCCCTATTATAACAGCGGTCACGGCAGTTACTAACACCGCTCCAGCAGCCGCATCCTTTGCCGCCTTAGCGACAGGATGCTGACCAGGGCTGGCCAGATCAACCGCCTGCTCGATCGCAGTGTTTATAAGCTCAGCCGCAATGACTAGCGCAAAGGTGAGAAGCAGTACCGCCCACTCCATCCGTGTCAAAGAAAGAAATGACGCTAGAATGGACACGACAGACGCAGCTAGCAAGTGAAATCTCACATGCCGCTGCGTCCGAATGCCGAACCGTATGCCTGACCATGCATAACCTAGACTGCGGATAAACTTAGCTAACATTATCGCGATAAGCCGGCTTTTTGAAGCACAGCTTCCTGTTTAGCCGTCATTTCCGCTTCGCTCTCCTCATCCTGATGATCGTAGCCAATCAGATGAAGAAAACCGTGTACGAACAAAAACCCGATCTCACGCTCTAGCGAATGGCCGTAATCCTCACTTTGCTCTTTCGCTTTCTCAACTGAGATCACGATGTCGCCTAACATGCCGGATATCGGATCAGGCTCGTCCTCGCTTTCCACTTCAAAAATAATGTCCAGCTCGTCCGTCCCGTCATCTTGCATAGCGAACGACAGCACATCTGTCGGACGGTCAATGCTGCGGTAATCACGGTTCAACTGATGGATTTGCTCATTGTCGGTGAAGGTTAGCGTAACTTCGCCTTCCTCCATGCCTTCCGCCTCTCCTGCCAGCCTTAACAGCTCTTGCAGGCGCCCAATCCATTGCTCAGGAATTTCAAATTTTGTTTGCTCATTGCTCCAGTCGAGTTGCAAGCTCATGCCATACGCTCCTTTGGTTTCACATCTTCCGGATATTCAATACGCGAGTGGAAAATGCCGATTACGCTTTCTTTCAACGAATGCGCAATCTTGTCCAATTCCTTCATTGTCAAATCACATTCATTGTATTGATTGTCGTCGACGCGGCTTTTAATAATTTTTTGAATCATCGCTTCCACCTGCTCGACCGTTGGATTTCGCAAGCTGCGAACAGCAGCCTCTACACAGTCGGCTAAGCCGACAACAGCCGCTTCCTTCGATTGCGCTTTCGGTCCGGGATAACGGAAGTCATCCTCGGTGAAATTAACTTCCACGCCCTGCTCCTCCGCTTGCTTCATCGCTTTGAAGTAGAAAAACTTCAGCGATGTCGTCCCGTGATGCTGCTCGGCGATATCTCGAATCGGCTTCGGTATATTATGCGCTTTGAGCATATCTACGCCATCGCGGGCATGGGCAACGATAATCGATTTGCTCAGCTTTGGATCAATCGTATCGTGAGGGTTCTCGATATTCGTCTGATTCTCGATAAAATAGTTTGGCCGTTTCGTCTTGCCAATATCATGATAGAACGATCCTACGCGGCATAACAAGCCGTCCGCCCCAATGGATTCTGCCGCCGCCTCCGACAAATTGCCGACCATCACGCTGTGGTGATAGGTTCCCGGCGTTTCTGTCAGCAGCTTGCGCAGCAACGGATGGTTCGGGTTTGACAACTCTACCAGCTTCAAAGCCGACAGAATACCGAATGTAATTTCGAAAAACGGCATAAGGCCGATTACGAGAATTGCCGTCAGCAGTCCGCTCGCAAAGGCGAATGCCAGTGAATAGACCAGTGGACCTTGATCCAGCTGTTCGCTCAAAAACATGAGAGCCAGCACAGAGATTGATCCGAATAGGCTGACCATAATGCCAGCCTTCAATATCGTTGACCGCTGGCTTGCCCGATGAATGGAAAAAATCGCGGCAATCGATACTACGATAAAGACAAAACCGAAATTAAAATCAAAGATTTGATTTTGCTGTGTGTTTAGAACAATACTGCCGATCAAAGAAAAAACAATGGAGCTAATTAACGCAAGATGCATATCAAGCAGCAGAGCAATCAGCATCGTCCCTAGTGCTGCCGGAGCCAAATATCCGGCATAAGGCGCTGCGTGCGTCTGAGTCAGCGATATGACCTGCATCGTTAAAATGTTGATTAAATAAATCAGCCACAGCATAAACAGCTGCGAGTTGTTGTATTTCGGCTTCAACCCGTCTTTGCCGCCCGATTGATGCAGATAGGCGTAAATACCAAGAATAAGCATCAGACACATCATCAGAAGCCCAAGCTGCGGCCAGTAGTTGCGCTTGTCGTGAAGCAGCGAAGAATCCTTGAGCAGCTCATACACCTCTGGAGTAATGACCTGTCCGCGCTTCACGATGAGGTCGCCTTCCTGAATCATTACGACAGGCGTATTTTTCTTCGCTTGAATTTTGGCTTCTTCCGTTGCTTCCTTGTCGATGAAACGGTTCGGCATAATCGCAAACCGTGCCAGCTCCTGAACGATTTCACGGCTCGTCCGGCCCGACAGCTTGCTGCCATTCACCAGCTCCGCTACCCGCGTTCTAGCCGTCTCCGCATCCCGGAGCTGCTCGCCCATCAGCTTGCGAACGATATCTTGTCCTACGCTGCGCATCTCTGCGATCTCTTCGGACGTAAGCCTAGGCATTTTGTAAAAGGTTTCTTCAGGGATCGTGTACTGCTGCTCCTTGATGACTTCCGCCATTTCGGCCAGCAGCGTATCGTTATAGGTGCCGCTTCCGGCGTTCTTTTTGACGAAGTTGTCGACAAAATCGCCGTAGCGCCCTGGAATTTCATTGCGGTAAATGTCGATTTTGTTCTGCTCACTAACCTGGTCGTCCAAATTCAGCTGCTCGATCCGCAGCAAAATTTGATCCAGCAGCTGGTCGCTGCGCAAACCGACGTTCGAGTAGCTCGAGTCAATCCGATTCGCCGCTTCCTCTTGCGCTTGCAGCGTTGCTTTGCTGTCCGAGATTTGGAACGGAGCGACGATATCTTTCTCGCTGGCCGATCCCTCTTGAATATTATAAGTCTCGGGTACGACATGCGGCGCTAAACTGAAATAAAACAGCAATACAAACAGAAACAAGAGCACGAGGCGTACCGCCGCGCTCTGTTTCCACCCCGCAGTTCTTATCGACTGCAAGTTCCCCTGTTTACCGACCTGATTCTGATTCTGGTTCTGGTTCATGGAGCGGACATTCCTCTCTATGCTTTGTTTTCGGCGTCCCAATTGTATGCGACTATGATTTTCTGGACCAGAGAATGGCGGACGACATCTTGCTCTGTAAAGAAAATAAAGCCGATTTCCTCGATGTCTCGCAAAATGCGCTGCGCTTCGATTAAGCCGGAGTTTTTGCCCCGCGGCAAATCAATCTGCGTCACGTCGCCTGTAATGACCATTTTGGAGCCGAAGCCAAGGCGCGTAAGGAACATCTTCATCTGCTCAGGCGTCGTATTTTGAGCCTCATCCAGAATGATGAAAGCATCGTCTAGCGTCCGTCCGCGCATATAAGCGAGCGGTGCGATTTCAATTGTTCCGCGTTCGAATGCTTTGGCCGTTTGGTCCGGGCCGAGCACATCATGCAATGCATCATATAAAGGCCGTAAATAAGGATCTACTTTCTCTTGCAAATCTCCCGGCAGAAAACCGAGATTTTCTCCCGCTTCGACTGCTGGGCGCGTCAGAATAATACGTTTGACGGAGCCTTCCTTCAACGCGGCAACCGCCAGTACGACGGCCAGATAGGTTTTACCTGTTCCGGCAGGACCAATGCCGAATACGACATCCTGCTTCTTAATTGTTTTCACATAATGGCGCTGCCCAATCGTCTTAACGCGTATCGGCTTGCCTCTGAATGTGCTCGTAATTTCGGCCTTGAACAGGTCTAGCAGCTCTTCAGCCTGCATGGAACGGGCAAGATCAAGCGCATACACGATATCTCGCTCAGAAGGATTGTAGCCGCCGCGGAAAAGCTGCAGGAGCACATTGAACAGCTGTTCAAGCGAATCCACCTCTTGCTTCTCGCCGGAAATCACGATTTCCGCTTCGCGTGACGAAATGGAAGCCTCCATCTGTTGCTCCACTAGTTTCAAAAACTTATCCTGGGGACCAAATACCGCTAGTCCCTCCGCTGCGTTCAGGAGCGGAATTTTGACTGTTCTCGTCTCACTCTGCAAACAACCTCATTCTCCTTGCATCTGGACTAGGGGCATTTCTTTCACAATCGATTGCTCGACTTCAAAATGAACTTTCATATAAACTTTACCATTGTCCGTCTTTTCATGCAAAACAATTTCGTTCCGGATGACCGCATCCGTGCCTGCTTTCAGCATTACATTGGCTTTGGCCTGCTGCATTCCGGCGCTCTTCGCCTCCTCTTCGGTCAGCTCCCGCTCTTCCGTCCGCACTTCCATTATCGTTTTCTTCAGTCTCCCAAGAGGAAGATGCCAATTGCGCCACGCCGCCTGCTCTTCATAAACAACGGTCTCGAACGTCTCGAACGGGTTGCTTCCGAAGCCGCTGACCTGCAGCGCTCTGCCGCCGATCATCGCATACCATTTGGTCTTCTTCTCCCCCGTATAGACTTTCGTCTGCTGCGTCAGCGGCGATGCAATGTCGTATTCATACCAGACTAACCCGCGAACCGAACCTTTCGCTACAACGGTCTGTGTATAGGCGCCTCCGCCGATCGTGCCGGAGATCAGCGTCTGCCCTTCCCTGACCTTCATATTTTTCTTAACGACCGCACGGCCCTTCTCGGTGTATATCTCCGTAACGACAGCGTCAGCGGATGCAACCAGATGCCTTGGATTCTGCAGCTCCTGCTTGTCAGGCTCCGTCGTCTCCACGACTTGAATAATGACCTTTGTTCCCTTTCGCTCGACGCCGATCCAAGTCGCACCCGGCAGCTTGCTCACCAGACGCTTAGACATGATATCCGTATCCTGCAGGCGGAATGTCCACTGCATCGGGAATAATCCTTCTTGCTTGGCAGCGGCGTATATTTGCTCATCGGTCAGCTTCATATTCCCTTTCACTTCGATCGACCATACGAGCGAGGAGAGCAAATAAACCCCGACAAAAAAGAGAATGATGCCTGCGGCGAACAGCTTTCGCTTCTGCATCTTCACAAGCCAGAAGGGCATACCTGTCCGCTTCGTCACATGCACCCGGCAGCCTGTCTCCTTTAAATGCTCGCGAAGGCGGAAGAAATCGTTGACCGACAGCTCAAATTGAAGCTTGTCTGCGCTTGTCCACTGGATGGACGATAGCTGCAGCCCTCCCTTCAGAGCCCGGTTAACCAGCTGCTCCGGCTCTCCGCCCCGGACTTGAACCGTCACCATGCCTCTCATCCACTGCAGCCATTGCCCGTCCATTCGAACCCCTCCTACTCTCTCACTTCGATACTTCTAATCGTGCCTTCGATAAAAACCTCTTCCGTCCAAATTGTGCGTATGACGAGCGACGTTCCGGTCACCTCAAGCTCCCCCTTGCTGAGCGCTAGCTTCAGCTTCTCGCTTGAGAAATGAATGACGCCGCGATGATTCTCAATGTACAGCTGGCGGTCACCGATCATCGTGAGCCGCGGCAGGTCGTATACGACATCCTGGGGCAAATCCAATACATCCGCGGTCCACTTGCGCAATCTACGGTTAATACGGCCCATAGTCAGTCTTTTGCCCCCTTGCTGCAGTGTCTGCAAACCTTGTTACCTTTCAAAATATGCGGGCAGGGCAGCAAATATGAAAAAAGCGTCAGCACGGCGCAATTGCGCGTACTGACGCTTCGTTCATTTATTTCCCGAATGGCCGCTTCGATCTCGGCGGACCAAGTATTTCGGACCAGATAATTGCTTTCTTAAGCTCGTCGGTTTCTTGCAGCGCGCTCAAGGAAGCCGCAGCAGGCCGCTGGGACGTTCCTCCGCCCGTGAGCGGTGTAGATGAGTTGAAAGGAGAACGAGGGCGCTGAGCGCCCGCACGAGCGTCCTCAGCCCGTTCCTGCTGACGGATGATGACCGGCTTTGGCGGCTCCGGCTGCGGTTCAGGCTCGGGAGGGGAGGCGTAACGCCCATCCATCCACTGCGGCTGTTCCTCTTCTTCGTACTCCTCCGTCTTGCGGGCAGGATCGCCGCCTCTTCCGCCGCCAAAAGTAGGCATCGCAGGATTGCCGTTGCGGGCCGATCCTCCGGCTTTCCTAAATATCGAGAACAGCACTCCGCCGATAATGACGACAAAGTAAATGTTGTTTAGCAAAAACTCAATCAGTTTCAAGCTGCCTTCACCTCCAAAATGAAGCCTAGGAAACCTAGCATGAACCTAGCCTTTACCATGCTAGAGCTCGTTAGTTTTCATTTTTCGAGTCGTTTGACGCTGTGTCCGGCTTGCCGATCGAGCTGCGCATTTGCGTATCGGCCTCGATGTTTTTCAAATTCATATAATCCATCACACCGATTTTACCGTTTTTAAGCGCATCGGCCATTGCAAGCGGAACTTGTGATTCGGATTCTACAACCTTCGCGCGCATTTCTACGACGCGGGCTTTCATTTCCTGTTCTTGCGCGACAGCCATTGCACGGCGTTCTTCGGCTTTCGCCTGAGCAATCCGTTTGTCGGCTTCCGCTTGCTCGGTTTGCAGATGCGCGCCGATGTTTTTGCCTACATCCACGTCCGCAATATCAATCGACAGAATTTCGAACGCAGTACCAGCATCAAGACCTTTGCCAAGCACCGTACGCGAGATGAGGTCCGGATTTTCAAGAACGTCTTTATGAGAATTCGCAGAACCTACTGTCGTTACAATACCTTCGCCGACACGGGCGATAATTGTTTCTTCGCCGGCGCCGCCGACCAGTCTTTCAATGTTGGCACGGACCGTAACGCGCGCTTTAACTTTAACTTCAATGCCGTCTTTCGCTACTGCTGCGACGGTTGGCGTCTCAATGACGCGCGGGTTAACGCTCATTTGCACCGCTTGAAGCACGTCACGGCCTGCAAGATCGATTGCCGCCGCACGTTCGAATACGAGCGGAATGTTGGCACGCTGAGCCGCGATCAATGCGTTGACGACGCGGTCGACGTTACCGCCGGCCAGGAAGTGACTCTCTAGCTGGTTAATATTAAGCCCAAGCCCTGCTTTTGTTGCCTTGATCAGCGGATTGACGATACGGCTCGGAACGACGCGCCGCAAACGCATAGCGACGAGCGTAATAATGCCGACGCGAACGCCGGAAGCGATCGCCGATACCCAGAGCATAACCGGGAAAAAGCTGAAAAATACCGATAAAATGACAATCGCCGCTACTGCAATAATTAATACCATTACAATTGGATCTAATCCCATAAGCGATGAACCTCCGTTTTTCTATATTCTCTAATGCTTAATCTATACTTCTTTAACGACGACCCATGTTCCTTCCGCTTTGACCACTTTAACCGGTTTCCCGGAAGCGATAAATTCGCCTGCCGTTACGACATCGATCCGCTGATCGCCGATCTGCGCCGTACCCGCCGGCCTAAGCGGGGTTACTGCAACTCCCTCTTGTCCTAACCAATTCACCTTGCTGTCCGCCGACACATAGCCTTGCTCAGTGGTCAGCTTCTCGCGCAGGATGAATTTATTCCAAATGCCTTTCGTTTTGTATTTACGGATAACGAAATACAGAATGATAACGGCAAGTACTAAGGCTACGACAAGCGAGATAAATGCATTCATCGGATCTGCCGAAGCAGTAACGACACCTGCAACGAGAGCGATGCTTCCGAGAATGCCCAGAATGCCGAAGCTTGGAATAAACACCTCGATCACAAGAAACGCAAAGCCCACAATACAGAGAACTACTGATTCCATTCCGGCAAACCCGGCAATGTAATGACCGAAGAAATATAACCCGAACGATAAAATGCCGACGATTCCCGGAACCCCAAAGCCAGGTAGAATCATTTCTAACGCTACCCCCGCTATGCCCAATACGAGCAGTGCGGTCATGACGTAAGGGTTAACCAAAAATCTCGATACTTTCTCAGCAAGCGAAGGCTCAATATCGACGACTCTTCGATTCTCCAGCCCCATCAGCTTTAACGCTTCTTGAACGGATCCTGCCTGATGCTCCGCATAACCGAGCTTAACGGCTTCGTCTGCCGAAAGCGAAAGAATTTGCCCTTTTGCTTTATCGCGGCCGATTTCCGGCAGCTTCAGCACGATATCAGGATCTACCATCGCTGCTGCAACGTCCGGATTGCGTCCGTTCATCTTCGCCGCTTCGCTCATTGCGCTCACCCAGTGCGATATGATCTTCGGATTCTGAATCAAATCGCCTGAGCCGTTCACGACAGACGCGGAACCGATCATGCTGTGCGGCTCCATAATAATGCTGTCTGCATTAAGTGCGATGTAGGTTCCCGCTGACACAGCTTTGCTTTCTACGTAAGCTGTAGTGGGAACGCTGCTCTTGCGGATGAGCTCGCCGATTTCCTCCGCACTTGTAACCTGTCCGCCAAACGTATTAATGACCAGTATAACCCGTTCGGCTTTTGCTTCCTCCGCTTCCTTGTAGGCCCGTTCTAAGAACGCTTTCAAGCCGGATTCCACAGTCTGCTTTACTGGAACGACGTAGACGGCGGTACCGATATCGGTTGCGGTTTCGGCTTTCGCCTGCGATGGAACGACAATCAGACTTCCTGCCGCAGTAAGCATCAACGCTGCCAGCATCAGCATCGGGATGAATGCGGCTACTCTTTTGCGCCACCTTATCATCTGCAAATAAGGCTCCTCCCTTTTTCTTTTCATTATACCCTAATACGCAAATATGGCCATTTCGTTTCAATTTCAGCGAAAACAATAAAAAAACACCCCAATAAAGGGGTGTTTTCGTCCGAACATATTCATATGTTATTGCAGAAATTGTTGTACATATTGATTTACTAGTTTACCGTCAGCGCGCCCTTTCGTTTTTGGCAAAAGTGCACCCATAACTTTTCCCATCTCGGCTTTAGAAGAAGCACCGAGTTCCTGGATGGTCTGCTGTACAATAGCTTTTATCTCTTCTTCGGTCAACTGAACGGGAAGGTATTGACTAATAATTTCAATTTCTGCTGTAAGATCTGTAACCAGATCATCACGGCCGGCTTTGCTAAATTCTTGGAGGGAATCTTTACGTTGTTTGACCTCACGACCCAGAATATCGACCACTTCAGCATCCTCAAGAGGACGCTTCAAATCAATCTCCAAGTTTTTGATCGACGCGCGAATCATGCGAATCGTGGTCAGTCTGAACTTGTCCTGATTTTTCATGGCTTTCTTCATATCATCGTTCAATCGTTCGCTCAGGTTCATTATAGATAGATCCTCCTAAAACTTTCTCTTACGCGCAGCCTCGGACTTTTTCTTGCGCTTTACACTTGGCTTTTCATAATGCTTGCGTTTTTTCACCTCAGCCAAAACACCATCTTTTGCGATGGAACGTTTAAAGCGGCGAAGCGCAGCATCGATAGTTTCGTTTTTGCGAACTTTAGTTTCAGACACCAGTTTTCCCTCCCTCCGAAACAGACCGTCCAGAGCATTAAACACGGTTTATCAAATTTCATTATATGTCAAAACAAAAGGCAGGTCAACTTACGTTATTAAGGCAGCAGTGCACCAAGTTTTTCGCCGCCTAAAAGGTGGATGTGCAGGTGATAAACTACCTGCCCGCCATCGCTGTTCACATTGTTGATCAGCCGGTATCCAGCCTCGTCAATGCCTTCCTGCTTGGCGATCTCTCTCGCAGCCTCGAACAGCTCTGCGATGACCGGCCCGTCTTCCGCCGTTACGTCGTTCATCGTCGGAATATGCTTTTTTGGAATAATTAACGTATGTACGGGGGCCGCGGGCTGGATATCTTTAAATGCCAGTACGGTTTCGGTCTCATACACTTTGGTCGACGGGATCGACCCTTCAATAATTTTGCAAAAAATGCAATCCATAATTGCCGCTTCCTCCTTTATTCTTATGTCCTGTTAACGCTATTATACGGGACTCGTCCCGCAGCATCAAGCCGGCTGCCTGCGGCTGTTCCAGAGCCGGCTCGCACTAGCGCTCAATAATACGGAAGCAGCGATACACCGCGCAGGGCTCCATACGGAAATATCTGCCGGTAAAATCTTCGCCGCGGATAGAACGGATAAGGATAGAGTCCGGGACCAGGAGGCGACTGCGGTATGAATGCTCGCGAATCCCAGCCTTGCGAATTATTTGGTACAGCCAAACAGACGACCTCATCGTCCATATGCTCAACAAATCCGTCGATGCACCATCCGTGATGTGTTTGTGCCAGCACATAGCGATGCATATGGTTATGGCAAGTTTCTTTCATTTGCTGCACAGCTGTTAGCGGTTCATTGGGTACATTTACGCTGAGAGCCGCCGTTTGTTTGGCCGCAGCCGTTCCTTTTTTCTTTTTCTCCATTAGGCTCAGCCTCCCCTCTGCTACATCGTATGCAGCAATGGGCGTTTGGCTACTTTTGGGAATGCTTCTACTGGCTTGCTATACTCGCTTCAAGCTGATCCGCAAGCTCCAGCCAATCGATGCCGCTTGCCAATTGAATGGTTGAAATACGAGTCTCCGCCGCATCGAAGTTAAACTTCTGAATAATTTCATATTGCGCGTTCAGAGCGTCTCTGATTTTATTCAGATTGGCAACCTGTTGCTCCGTCATCGGCTGTTTGAGATTATGAAGCTCATCCAGCGACTGGCGAATCTGTTGGAAGTAAGTATTGATGCCGTCTACCTTCGGCTTTTCTCCCTTGAGCAAATAAGCTTCAGCAATGAAAGCTGAATCCGCGGTGCTGCGGGTCGCCGTCAAGTCGCCTTTTCCCGGAGACGTTCCCGGAACTACGCCAAGCTCGTTCAGTTCAAGTAAACGGTTTGCTTCATTCAGCAGCGTTTCATATTGCACTTTCGTCAATACCGCCGTTTCAATGATATGCTGTCCGGTGCGATAGCGCGTATCTTGCTTTCCTTGCAGAAACTGCGAATAGAAAAATACGTTGCCAATCAGGCTGAACACAAGAAGCACTAGCGTAATCGGCAGCGCGAGGGATCGTTTCCCCGCTGCTTGTTCTTCCATGGTCTTCATTCCCCGCCTTCATCGTTTTAAAGTTTGACCGACTGTCCTCCATCGAAAAAGAAAACATGGCATTCCGCAACCGGACGCTTCAGAACGGCTCCGATTGCCTCGGCATACAGTTCCAGCTGGAAGCGGTGCCGCTCGGCAGCCCGCTCCCACTCCTTCATGTAGATCCGATCGGTTTTATAATCAAGCAGCACCAAGCCCGCTTCGTCTTCGAACAGGCAGTCGATAACGCCTTGAATCAGAATCGGCTCCTGGTCTGCCCCGGCGGCATCCGGATAAACCCGGTTTGCCGGCAGCATACAGCTGAACGGAACTTCGCGCTGCACCCAGCGGGCGGCAAGCAGCCGCTGACCGAGGCGGCTAGCGAAAAACGAAGCAACCGCCTCCAGATCGATGGTTTCCGCTTGATGTGCGGTGAGCAGCTTGCGATCCTTCATGAACGCAATCGTCTCAGCCAGCATCGCCTCATCCACCGTTCCGCTTTGGAGCGAAATATGCTGCATCAGCAAATGGCTGACCGTTCCTTTTTCCGCCGCGGTCAATTTCTCTTCTTCCATGAACCGGGGACGGCGCAGACGGAACGTTCCGCTGCTGCCCCCAGAAGTCTTCTCGGGGTTATCCGCCACTGGCAGCGGCAGTTGGGGCAGCAGACCGGCAGTAAAAGCATTCTCCTCCATCGATTCAAGCGCTTCGGCATGAAGCCGTTTCATTTCCGTTACGGAGGTTTTAGCCGGAATGCCCGCTGTCGCCGCATAATCATAGGTCCATTCCAGCCTGCGACGAAGCTCCTCATCCTGCTCTATTCCATCAAGCTGGGCTAGCGAAATAACGCCTTGCAGGGTCGAGTCGTGGCTGTCTCCCCAAGATTCTCCCGGCTCCGAACCTGCCGCAGCTTCAACACCAAACATCGCAGCCTCCAGCACACCGGCACGCCATTGAAATGCACGGACATGCTCAGCTCGGCTTTCTCGATCCTCATCGTTCAGCCGTTCAAACCTCGCCGACGCAAGGGGACCAAGCCAATCCAGATAAGTGGTCACTGCTGCTATACGGAAATCCGTCATGCGTCCTGCTCCATCTGTTGCCGCTTCCCAGCGGCGCAGTTTCGTTGCCGCGTCGGCCACGGTTCCGACAAGAAACATTTTTTCCTTGGGTCTGGTCAATGCCACATACAGAATCCGCATCTCCTCCGCCAGCATTTCCAGCTTCATACGGCGCCGAATAGCCAAATATGGCAAGGTCGGATAGCTGATCCGCAGATCAGGATCAATGAATTTGGGCCCAAAGCCAAGCTGCTTGTGCTTAAGAAAAGCGGCGCGCAAGTCCTGCTGATTAAAGTTTTTGCCCAAACCGGCAGCAAATACGACCGGGAACTCCAGCCCTTTGCTTTTATGAATGGACATGATCCGTACAACATCCTCTTGCTCGCCTAAGGCTCTTGCCGTACCGAGATCGCCGCCGCTGTCGCGCATTCGCTCGATAAACCGCAGGAAGCGGAACAGGCCTCGGAAGGAGGTCGCT
Organism: Paenibacillus radicis (ex Gao et al. 2016); assembly: GCF_014641555.1. Lineage (GTDB taxonomy): Bacteria > Bacillota > Bacilli > Paenibacillales > Paenibacillaceae > Pristimantibacillus > Pristimantibacillus radicis. Next base: position 752,673 of record NZ_BMHY01000001.1, on the reverse strand, counting down.
TCGTACTGACGCGCCCGGTCATGAAGCGCTCGTAAATTGGCTTGCCGCTGGGTTCCTCCGGGAAGTCCGCCAACGAAATCGGAATAACCGGTCGTTTGATAGATGCTGGCAATGAGATCGGCTAGCGCTCCCTGCCGGGCTTCATCTCGCCACCGCTCCAGCCGTTCCAGGAACAGCATCAGCTTGCGCCGCGTCTCTTCCGGCAGCCGTGTATCTACTGTCGCCTGTTGTACCGCGTCGTAATAGGATGCGCGCCCAGCGCTGATACGTATAAGCGCCAGCTCTTCCGCATTTAAGCCAAACAGCGGAGAGCGAAGCGTGCCTGCAAGCGGGATATCCTGATAAGGGTTGTCAATGACACGCAACAGCGACAGAATCGTCTCCACTTCCGTTGCGTCGAAGTAACCGCTGCTGAGCTCCGCATAAGCCGGGATGCCCGCTGCCTGCAGCTCTTCGATTATAATCGGCGCCCATTGCTGAGTAGCGCGAAGAAGAATAACGATATCTCGCCACTGCAGCGGACGGCTTTCCCGCCTCTTTCCGTCATACACCCGGAATCCTTCGTCCAGCAAGGAACGGATTCGCTGTGCAATCCATCGGGCTTCAAGCTGTGCCGTCTGCAAGTCGGCAGCCGAGTCCTGCTGGCTTTCTCCTTCAGCTTCCCCTTCTTCATCGGCGGACTGCTCTTCGAATTCTGATTCCTGTAAAGAGGAGGAGGATTTATCGATGACAGCAAGCTCGACCTCGAAACTCCCCTTGCTGACAGGCTCTGGGTAAGACGCGCCGCACACTAGCTCCGCCCGCTCGTCGTAATCCATTTCCGCCACCGATTCACGCATAATGGCGCGGAATACGTCATTGACGCCATCCACAACCTCTTTCCTGCTGCGGAAATTACGGGCCAAGTCGATGCGCAAGCCTTGATTGCCTTTGCCTATGCTGCCGTAAGTCCGATACTTCTGCATAAACAATCCCGGCTCCGCCAGCCGGAACCGATAGATGCTTTGCTTTACGTCTCCAACCATGAATCGGTTGCCTTGATCGGAATTGGCAATCAGGGATACGATGGCTTCCTGGACCATATTCGTATCCTGATACTCATCAAGCAGAATTTCATCGAATTGCCGCTGGTACTCAAGCGCTGCAGCCGAAGGTATAGCTTGCTCTGGCGTTGACGCCGGATCGCGCAGGATACGCAGACAATAATGCTCCAGATCGCCAAAATCAAGGAGACCCTTCTCCCGCTTAGCGGATTCATATCTGACACCAAAATCAATGACAAGCTCAGCCAGCGCTTTCATCAGCGGCGCGAGCTCCTGCAGCTCCTGTGCGAACTGCTCCGCCGAACGGCCAAACAGCTCGTCCGCCAATGAACCGACCAGCTTCTTGGCTTGGTCGCGCAGTTCCTTCGCTTGTTCCTGCAGCGCTTTGTCGTACTCATCCCCGCGCATCGCTTTCAGCTTGCCGAAAGCAATCGCCTGAAACGGCTCGAACCAATGCTCCCAGCTAGAAGAGCGTACGGTTTCCAATAAGCCTGATACGAGCAGCAAATCATCCTCGAATGCCGCTGCATAAGGCGAGGGTCCCGCAGGCGCTTTTGTAAGCTCAAGCGCCTGTCGAAGCAGCGATTCGGCGCCCGCCAGCGTCAGTTCTACATCTAGCCGCAGGCTGGCAATCCACTCACTGTCCTTTAACCCCTCCAGCCCGGTCACATCAAAGCTGGCAGCCATCAGCCGAAGCCAATGGGCAGGCCATGGATGGCTTTGCGCGAAATCATACAGTTGCTGCACAAGACGATATAATGGCTCATCGCCACGTTCGCCGCCGAATCGATCAGCAAGGCGCAAAAACGCGCCCCCGTCGCCGGCTCCTTCGTACTTTTCCTCAAACAGCTGATCAAGCACGTCGATCCGCATCAGCTCGCTTTCGGTTTCATTCGCGATGCGAAAGCCGGGATCGAGGCCAATCAACGGATAGTAGCGTCTAATAACGTCCAAGCAGAAGGAATGGAGCGTGGTGATCGACGCCCGGTTCATCAGCGCAAGCTGACGGCGCAAATGCTCCGATTGCGGCTGCCGCTCAAGTTCTTTTTCCAGCGCCAGTCTAATCCGGTCCTTCATTTCCGCTGCCGCTGCTTTCGTAAAGGTAGCAACAAGCAGTCGGTCCACGTCGGATGAGGAGGAGATTTTCCGAATAATCCGCTCGACGAGCACCGCCGTCTTGCCGGAGCCGGCTGCTGCTGCGACAAGGACGTCCGAGCCTTCTGTTACGATGGCTTGCCATTGGTCGTCCGTCCAGGTGCTGTTTTCCGGTTTTACCGGTACATCATTGGTTATCTCCATGCTCGTCCTCCTCCCCTTCCAGCTGCCGCCAGACATCCTCGCCGACGGGCTTGCTTAGTTTCACATACGAATTTCCGTCAAACAGCGGATCAAAGTGGCAGACCGGTTTGTAATCGCAATACTGGCAAGGCGATTTCGTACCCAGCCGGTAAGGCTCAATCGACACTTTGCCGCAGCCGATATCTGTTCCAATCCGCGCAATTGTGCGCCTGACCGAGCTGCGCAGCACATCCCACTGGCCATCGGTCACGACCGAAGAACTGCTGTAAAAACCGCCGTCCCGCTTCAGTGCAACCGGCAGCAGCTCCGAGTAGCCCGTATCTAATTGATCGTCCATTAACCGAACCGTTTCCGCTTCGGCGGTAACGAGCCCGCGCAGCTTGAAACGCTTCAAAAGCTTGGCGTTCACTTCCGCGCCGCTGATTCCGTTAGAAACAGCCAGAAGCGGATTGTGCACGTGGAAATACAGCACCCCCGCTGGTGAAGCTGGCTGACCCAGCCATTCCGAAGCATGCGTAATCAACACGTCCAAATACGTGAGCATTTGAAGCGACAAGCCATGCGCCACCTCTTCAAGGCGCAGCTGCGTGGCACTCGATTTGTAGTCGAGCACCCGAAGCAGCAAGCCTTGCTCCGTCTCGGCCGCATCAACCCGGTCAATCCGGCCGATAATTTCCATCGATCGTCCGTCCGCAAGGGGAATAACTAGTGATGGAAGCGTGCCTTCCGGTCCAAAGTCAACCTCCAGCCCCACTGGCTGAAACTGCGCCCGTCTAGCGTGCTCGCTTAACATGACAGCGGCTTGCGCGACAATTTCTTTCAGCTTGCGGGCAATGTATTGAAAACGTCCGCTGCTTAGCAATATTTGTGATTGCAGCCGCGGTGCAAGCTCATCGACCGTCTTCGCCGCCTCCGCCCGGATGTCAGACTCCGCCATGGACCCGAATCGCGTTCCAAGGCCGCCAGCCAGCCGGCTGAGCGCCGCGTGGAACAACTGGCCCATATCGGGCGCCTCCAGCCTGTACTGCTGCCTCTCGCGCAGCTTGAGACCGTGTATGGCGAAATGCTGGAACGGGCAGGAGACGAAACGCTCCATTCTCGATACACTTGCCTTCAGATGCTCGCCGTACAGCTGTCTTGCCGTATCAACGGTAAGAGCCTCCTCCTGATTGGAAAATCCAAGCGATGCCGCGAGCAGAGACAGCTTGTCTTGCCATTGCGGACGGATTGCATACCAGTTGTACAGATCCCACCAGAATGGTGCGATCTCCGCTCCCTGCCGCCAAGCCCGAAGCTCTGTAATCAGATGGGATAGCGTCCGGTTAGGATGCGCAATATAGCTTCGCTGCTCCTTCTCTGCCATACCAGGCGTCGGCTCTCCGTTCGCTTCGCTCACCGGGATACCGGGAAAAAGCTGCTTGACCTGACGAATAACTTCGGACGGAAGCAGGCTTTTGCCTTCTTCATCGGCTTGCGCCCAGCTGATCCACAAATGGGAGCTTGGCGTCGTTAACGCATTATAGATGATGAATCGCTCGTCCAGCAGCCTTCTCCTTACGCCGGGAGCCATTGTGAGCCCTTCGTCCGCAAGCCGCTCCCGTTCCTGCTCCGTCAATATGCCGTCCTCTTGAATACGCTTCGGCATTACACCGTCGTTCGCGCCAAGCACGTAGCAGACCTTCACATCGCCGGATCTTGTCCGGTCCATGCTGCCGACCAGCGTCTGATCGATCGCTGGAGGAACCGCAGACAGCTTCAAGCTCTCTAAACCAGTCTCTACCATGCCGGCGAAAATTTCCGGTGAAATCGCTTCGCTGCCAGCCATCTCAACGAGCTGGTCCAGCAATTGCATCACGCCGTCCCAAAGCTGCCGATGGGCGCGAGCGCGCTGCGTTCTGCCAGCGGCAGCATCCTGCCGGCTCCATCGCTCCAGCCGGTCAGCAGCATCGCTGTGATCAAGCAGCCGATAAAGCGCTTCGCACATGGCCCGCACATCTGCCGCCTGCTTGAGCGCATTGCCGAATCGCCGGAGCGGAGGCACAATTGCTTCCCGTGCCTCCAGCACAGCTTCCAGCTCGCGCGTCGCTCTGGCACTAGGCTCGGCGATAGTCTCTTCCTCCAGCGACTGAACCATAATCGGCCGCCATCTTTTCCGGTCCTGCCACTTCCAGCCGTCGATTCCGGCTGCAAGCACGTAGTTCTCCAGCAAGTCGAACTGCTCCCTCGGCATGCTGCCTTCGATCGGAAACAAAAGTTCAGTCTTGATGCAGCGGAATACCGCTTCATAATGCCAGCCATGCAGTACCGTTTCCAAGGCGGAGCGGATGAATTCGACGAGCGGATGATGGACAGCAGACTCTTTCTGATCAAGAAAATAGGGAATCTCGTAATCGCGGAATGCCGACTCGATATAATCGTTATAGTCGGCAGCGTTACGAACCATTACAGCCATATCCCGCCAGCGGAGCCCTTCCTCCCTCGCTCGTCGAACGATATCGCGTGCAACAGCCTCTACCTCGGCACGACGGTTTGCCGCTGCATGCAAAGACAAGCCGCAAGCCGGATTTTCCGCTTCCAGCAAGCTCGGATCGGGTAAAAGCATTGGCACCCGGGTACCGTAATGCCTCTCCAGATGAGCCATCATCGGACTATCGGCATATCGGGTATGTACGGATGATTCGCCAAGCACAACGGGCTCGAGCACTTCTACACCCGCCTGCGAGGCAAGCTCCAGCAATTTGCCGTACGTCTCTGCGGTAGGATGAAACAGCTCAAGCTCATGCGGCTTTTCCCCTTCTGCATACGCCCGATTCAGCGTCAGAGCAACCGTAACTTCTGCAGAGCTAGCAATCAGCGCGCCAAGCGCCTCGTATTCTTTTGGCGTAAAGCCGTGGAAGCCGTCGATCCAGAGCGCGGCCCCCCGCATGGCGTCTGCTGAAGCATAACCTTCCGTCAGCCTCGTTAAATAATCCTCAGAATCTATATATAAACCCGTCAATTCCCGTTCCAATTGCCCATATACCAGCTGCAGATCATGCAGCTTGCGCCGCAGCAGTGAAGATTCCGCCAGCTGCGGTCCTTGCTCGGACAAAGCTTCTCCAACGCTGTCAGCGTCGATCCCGTACCGTTTCCATTCGGTTAGCAGCTCGCCCAAACGCTCAATAAAGCCCGGCTGACCGGCGCCGCTTTGGAACAGCTCAAGCTCATTGCCAAGCCTATGTACAATTTTGTACAACAGCATATGCTTGCCGGTATCGCCGATGGGCACGAGCGCTGTACCGCCCGTTTCCTGCATGACCCGGAACGAGAGCCTCCGGAAGCTTAATGCCTGCGCGCGCACCGCGCCGTCAAGGCCGCTCCCTTTCAACAGCGAATATTCCGTCTGGAATGTCGCTTGCTCTGGAACGAGCATAATTAGCGGCGAGCCTTTGGGCTCCTTCCGCAGCCTGTCGCGAATTTCTTCGAGACAATAGGTTGTTTTTCCCGAACCAGATCGGCCCAGCACGAATCGAAGCGCCAAGTCCGCCACCTCCCGTTACATTCTCATAATCTACTATAGTATCATATTAGCGACTTTTTTTCACTTCAGGAACAAACGTATGTTCTGGAATATTTTTTCGAAATCGGAACATAAACTATTGAAATTCCAAATATTCCGAGTATAATACTTGGTAAATAGATAAACAGAATGGGGATGCGGAAGATGCGCTCAACAACAGCAATCGTAAAGCAATGGGTCGATGACCACCTGGACCTGTTAAATTATGCTAGGCAAATTGGCGATGCCGATTGGCAGCGTGAAATCATAGCAGTGCTGAAGCAAGCCGAGCAGCAGACGAAAGAACTGGTCTTGAACGTAAAGGCAGAAGAGCTGTGGCGTCAATTCGACCGCATTAACGCAAAAATGCTGGAGTTGTACAATCAGCTGAGAGGCACGAACGATGCTTTCGAAATTCATTCGCTGAAAGAGGAAGTATGGGCGCTGAAGCTAAAACGGCTGGAGCTTAGCAATTTGCTGAAACAGCAAGCTTAAGTCCACCTGCTTATTTGGGACAACGAGGTTTTTCAATAATGATCGGTAAAAATAAAAAAATCCCGCATGCGGTAGACCGCTTTGCCGGACATCATCCATTTCTATAAAACCGTTATGTAGGCCGTGGGGGCTAATTACATAGCGGTTTGTTTCATTTCACGCATCATGCCCATCATCATCGTCATCATTTCGTCGCATTGTTGCATGTTGGCCATCATTTGATCCATGTCCATACCCATCATGTCCATTTGCTTCATTTCCATCATGCCGTCCATCATCATCTTCATGTTGTTCATCTTGCACATCATTTCTTCCATACACATCGTCATCATCATCTTCATGCTCATCATTTCCATCGTTGTTGCCTCCCTTCTACTCATTTCCTTTGCTCAATTAGAAGGATATCCCATCCGCGGATAAAAATCAATACTTTTTTTCAAAAAAAGATTGCTTTCGAAATTTGTTCTGTGCTATTATTAAATATTTTGGGTTAGCCGATAATTCCCCTTGGGTTTATTTCTTTTGTCGGGTTTGCGGTGAGTATTTTACTCGGGTATTACTTGCGAGGCACAAAAACGATGCATTATTGGTGCTGCTGTACGAAAGGTCTTTGTTCCAAAATCCGGACAAAAAGGCATGGAGCTGAGCAGCTCCTTACTAGCCTCTCCGCGGTTCTACGATGTAATTCTGATCAACTAACCCTAACTAGCTGGTTGGAGCTTCACAGTTGAATACGTCCACTTGTTTAACTAACTAGACTCTGCTACTTCCGTATTCTGGTCACAAAACGCCATACGTGACGCATTAGCAGCTTAACAGGGTTAGCCAGCTTCTACTCTTCGTCCACACGTACGACCCATGTCACATGCCAAATCCCAGATAGCCAGAGTTGAACAATGCAGTCCCACCCAGCAAAATTATATAACGAACTTTGATTCTCTATTTTGCCAAGGAGGTTCGCTACAGGCTGCCATATATTAAATCAAAATGTAAAAATACAGGTTGCCAGCCGCTTTTTAGCCGATTTATCGCTTCAAAATGCAAAAGTGCAGGTTGATTGACCTAAAAAGCCTCGAAAGGGCGAAATCGAGTGATTTCAAATGTATTTTTGCATTTTGAGTACTGGTTTAGGCCGATTTGGGGGTCGTCAACATGCACTTTTACATTTTGTTGAATGAGTAACGTCATGTTGGTTCATTTGTGATCTTGGTTTGTGATGGTTGGTTTCAGGGGGTTAGGGGGAGCGGAGCGTTTTGAGTTCAAGATGACTTTGCGCAGATTCTATCCATCTTTCATCGTTATAGCGATGGGGAAAATGGAATCAAGCATGGCAGCATGGACCAAAACGCGCAGCGGAGCACCACATACACATAAAAAAGCTGCCGAAACATTCTCGACAGCTTACACCAACATATTCTATTTGCTTCGAACCTCAAAAATCGCAAATTTCAAGTAATGGCCTTCGCTCACGCCCAGAAGCTGCGGATGGTCTTTGCCCGCCGCGCGCCACTCCACTAGCCGCAGCAGCTTGCCAGCGTCGGATGCAGCCTCCTGGATCGTCTCCAGGAACAGATCAGGCTTCATATGGTAAGAGCAGCTGGCTGTCACCAGATACCCGCCTTCGTTTACCAGCTTTAGCCCGTGGAGGTTGATATCCTTGTAGCCTCGGCATGCTCCAGGCACGGCGCTTTTCGTCTTAGCGAACGCCGGCGGATCGAGAATGACGACGTCCCATGTACGGCCGTTGCCGCTGATAGGCTTCGAAGTGTCCGCTCCCGCCCGGCTCCGTTCCGCTTTTTCCTCCAGCCCCTTCACTTGCGTACGCAAGTATTCGAAGGCGTCTGCTACAACAAATTCGACACGGTCTATAAAGCCGTTGCGCACCATATTTCTTTGCGCGGTGTCGATTGCATGCTGGGATACGTCCAGACAGGTTACGCGCTTCGCTCCGTATTTGCAGGCATGCAGCGTGAAGCTTCCGGTATGCGCAAAGCATTCCAGAACCGTAGCCCCATCCCAGAACGGGAACGTCACTTCTTTGCCATTCGCATTAACAGGAACAGACCGGAACTGTCCGTCCCCACCTTCCAACTGCTGCAGATGAATGCCGCTTCTCCCACCCCAGCCGGTCATTAACGGCTTGATGGAAGCGCGGTTTTCGCGCTGATCATAGAAGTAGCCCGTTTTTTGCCCCTCAACGATATCAACTTCCAGCTTCAAGCCGTTTTCCTCGATCTCGATGATCGACGGACATTCGCCGTAAAGCACACCTGTACGCTGCTCCAAGCCTTCCAACTGCCTTACGCCAACATCGCTGCGCTCGTAGATACCTTTAGGCTGGAACACGTCAATGAGCGCTTCAATTAAAGCCTCGCGTCTCTTATCCATACCCAATGTCAGCAATTGAACGACCAGTACATCGTTGAACCGGTCCACCGTCAAACCCGGTAAAAAGTCAGCTTCGCCGTATACCAGTCTGCAATCACGATCCGGCACAAACCGGCTGCGATGATCCGCACAATGCTGCAGCCGCTCGCGGAAGAAATCCGCGTCCATCTCATCCAGAGGCTTATATGCGACGATACGAACGGTAATCTGCGATTGCGGATTATAATAGCCGGATGCTAGAAACCGTCCTTTATGGGAAACGACGTCAACGATATCGCCTGGGGAGGCCTCGCCCTCGACCCGTTCGATTTCATTGCCGTAAATCCATGGATGGCCAAGCTCCAGCCGGTTTTTCCGGCCGCGCTGCAGCCAAATCGTTGCTTTGTTTTTGCTCACTTCACTCATTCTTCCTCTCTCTGTTCCACTGCGCCGTTACCAGAACGCAGCGCAGCCTCCCGTAACCGGGGCGCTTGTCATGCCTGTCCTTATAAAAGCATATGTATAGATACATAAAAGCGACACTATTCAAAGGAGCACATGTCCATGCTAATTGCAATTGCGCTTCCGATGGCGCTTGGTTTCGCCATCTTTCTTAGCGGAATGAAGCTAATGGAGCTAGCCCTTCATCAGCTGGCCGGACCGCACTTGAACCGGGTGCTGCACCGTTCCACCGCAACACCGCTGCATGGTCTCGCCGTCGGCACCGCGACGACCGCCTTCTTGCAGAGCAGCACGGCCGTCACCGTCATTGCCATCGGACTTGTAAATGCCGGTTTGCTCACTTTTCCGCGTACGCTTGGCATTATACTGGGCACGAACATCGGCACCTGCCTGACGACCGAATTAATCGGCTTAAGCTTGAACAAGCTGGCGCTTCCACTGCTTGCGGTGTCTCTTGTCGTATGGCTGATAACCGTGCCGCTCACCGAATTTCGGCTAGCATCCTTGCGCAGCACAGCGCTTCACAAGCTGGCCATCATCCGTTCCGGCTCCGTCGCACTCGGCGGCTTCAGCATGCTGCTGGCCGGAATGGCTGTCATGCAGACGGTTGGTCCCGACGTGCAGCAAAGCAGCATGTTCAGCTGGTTTTTGGACAAATCGCAAACCAGCCTATGGTGGGGATTAGCTGCAGGGGCGCTTCTCACTGCTGTCGTCCATAGCAGCGCTGCCGTCATCGGCATCATCATGGGCTTCGCCAGCATCGGCGCAATGCCCCTTGAGCTTGGGGTTGCCGTCGTATTGGGCGCCAATGTCGGCACTTGCGTGACAGCACTGCTCGCCTCAATCGGCGGCTCCAAAAGCGGCCAGTTCGTCGCCTGGTCCCACGTTGCTTTGAATGCAGGGGGCGCCTTGCTGTTCATGCCGTTTATCGGCCAGCTTGCCGACGCATCGGGATGGCTCGCCCATTCTCCCGCCAGCCAAATCGCTCATTCGCAAACGTTGTTCAACGTCGCAAGCTCGCTTATTGCGCTGCCCTTGTGCTACTTGCCTGTTTTTCGAAAGCTTCAGTCGGCCTAATCGGTCTTCAAGCCAAGCAGCAGAAGCGCACCGGACAAAATCCGGTTGTTGTTATCGTAGCCGGATTGCTTCTGGCGGCGCCAGGCGTCCATTGGCTCAAACCAGTCGACGCCGCGAATTTCTTCTACCTGCGCCTGCAGCGAGCCTCCGACAGCCTCCACCAAATAATAATGAACCTCTTTGTCCACCGTTCCTTTTGCCTCGTCATGGTACTGGTATTTGATCTGATCGATCGGCTTGACAATGACACCGGTCAAACCAGTCTCTTCTGCAATTTCCCGAAGCGCGGTCTGCTCGACCGTTTCGCCCGGTTCCATTTTCCCTTTAGGGAGCGATACTTTCCCATAACGATCCTGTATGAGCTGAATTTGCAGCTCTCCCGCTTCCGTGCGGCGGTAGACGACGCCGCCTGCAGAAATTTCCTTCACGACCGCTTCCCCCTCGCCTGCTCGACATTTTTATGCTCTATGCAACAACGAGGCTCCCTCGTCCAGCCGACAATCGGCTAGGCCGGAAACCTCGCTATCATTCTTTTTAACGGTAATTACCGCAGTAATATTAAGCCCGCAGCGCTTCCGGATGGCCGAAATTGTTCAGGCCGCTCTCATCCAGCACGCGAATCAGCTGGCCGCGGTTTTCATTAACGCCCGCTTCCGTAATTTTGACGCGGCAGAGCTTGCCGATCAGCGACTCGTCGCCATCGAATACGACTTGCAGATAATTATCGGAATAGCCCATAACGAGACCCGTTCCAGGCGCTCCTTTATAGTCGCGTTCAGGAATGATATCAAGAACGGTACCGACATACTGCTGTGCGTATTGAAGCTGCATCTTCTCAGACAGATCAATCAGCTTGTGCACGCGTTCGTTTTTCACTTCTTCGTCGACCTGATCTTCCATTCTTGCAGCAGGCGTACCTGTCCGCTTCGAATAAGGGAAAACGTGCATTTCGGAGAAGCCTACGGCCTCCATAAATTTATAGCCCTCTTCAAACATTTCATCCGTCTCGCCAGGGAAGCCAACGATAACGTCGGTCGTAATCGCTACGCCCGGCATCGCTTCGCGAATCCGCTGCAGCTTAGCCGCGAATTCTTCTGTCGTATATTTACGGCGCATCCGTTTGAGCACAGAGGTTTCCCCTGCTTGCAGCGGAATGTGAAGATGGCGGCACATTTTGGACGAACGTTTCAAGACATCGATCATCGTATCATCAATCTGGCTTGCTTCGATCGAACTGATCCGGATTCTTTCCAAGCCGTCTACTTTATCAAGATCCCAGAGCAGATCGGTTAAACGATAGTTTTCCATGTCATCGCCATAACCGCCCGTATGGATACCTGTAAGAACGATTTCCTTGTAGCCTGACGCCACGAGCTGCTTCGCCTGCTCGATAACGCTTTGCGGCTCACGGCTTCGTGACAAGCCCCGCGACCAAGGGATAATGCAGAAGGTACAGAAGTTGTTGCAGCCTTCTTGAATTTTAAGAAAAGCACGGGTACGCTCCGAGAAATCAGGCACGTCCAGCTCTTCGAATTGGCGCGTCTTCATAATGTTGCGAACGGCGTTGACAGGCGTCCGGTCAGCATGAATCTGATCGACAAACGAAATGATTTTCTCACGATCCTGCGTGCCGATGACGAGATCCACGCCAGGAATTGCCATAATCTCAGCCGGCGATGTTTGCGCATAGCATCCGGTTACTGCAATGACAGCGTTCGGATTGCGCCGTACGGCACGACGAATAATCTGACGGCTTTTCTTGTCGCCAGTATTCGTTACTGTACATGTATTGACCAGATAGACGTCGGCGGTTGCTTCAAAGTCAACCTGCTCGTAGCCTTCATTTTTAAATAGCTGCCAAATGGCCTCTGTGTCGTAAAAATTAACTTTGCATCCTAAGGTGTAAAATGCTACCGATGGCATAATCGCTTACGCTCCTCCCATTTCTCCGGCTTCGTACAGCAAGCAGGTCAAGCCAACGATACCTGCGGTTTCGGTCCGCAATATCCGTTTGCCCAAGCCGACGATGACCGCTCCGGCCGTCTCCGCCCCGTTTGCTTCTGCTTCCGTAAAGCCGCCTTCGGGACCGACGACGATAAGCAGCTTGGGCTCGGCGGGCAGCTGCCCCCCGGAAGCCTGCTTCCACTCGAGCAGCGCATCCCTTACGCCTTTGCCCTCTGCTCCGTCGCCTTCCCGTTCATAACAAAACAACGTTAAATCATAATTCGATATCGAATCAATCAGCTCTCGCCAGCTGCGCACAGCTTCGATCGCCGGCACCCTGCAGCGGTGAGACTGCTCCGCCGCCTCCTTAGCGATTTTGCTCCAGCGCTCCAGGCGTTTCGCTTCTTTTTTGCCGTCATACTGCACGATCATCCGCTCGGACTGAAACGGCGCAAACGAATACGCGCCGATCTCGGTTCCTTTCTGAATGACGAGCTCCATTTTATCGCCCTTGGGCAAGCTTTGCGCAATCGTCACCGACCATGCAGGCTCGCTGTCCATCGGAAGCTCCTCCACGATCCGGGCTGTTACCTCGGTCGCACTCGCCTCTACAACAGCTGCAAGCGCAACGCGTGTTTGGCCGTCACTGACGATAAACTTCTGGTCTTCCTTCATCCGCATGACGCGAACCGCATGAAAGGCGTCTTCGCCCAACAAGCGTACGCCAGAGCCGTCGAACTGCTCCGCGGCTACAAAATATCGCTGCATACAATCATCCTTCATCATAGCATGTTTTAACGGTTAAAATCCATGAGTCATTAATAGAACATTGGCCGGATAATACTTGCAAAAAAATCGATCAATGGACTGATCATACCTAGAACCGGATCGAGCGTCACTCTTCTTAAAGGCGGTACAAATACGATAATTAAGAAAAAGAACACGCCCCACTGCACGTTTTGATCCATCTTATAACGGACCTTTAACGGAACAAGATCCTGAATAATCCGATAGCCGTCCAGCGGCGGCAGCGGAATCAAATTGAACACGAACAGCAAGAAATTCAGGCTAATCAGATACCCTAGAAAAGTAGTAAGGGCAAGACTGACGCCTCTAGAGCTGTTAGCCAGCACACCCGACGAATCAAGAGCAAATAAAAGCACCAGGCCGATAATGCCAATCACCAGATTACTGAGCGGCCCTACAGCCGACACAACGACCCCCATCAAGCGGGGATGCTTGAACCGGCTCTGATTGACCGGTACAGGCTTAGCCCAGCCAAACCCTGCGATCAGAATGAGAATAGCGCCAAGCCAATCGATATGTACGCGCGGGTTCAACGTAACGCGGCCAGCATCATAAGCCGTATTGTCACCAAATTTATACGCACTGTAGGCATGAGCGAATTCATGCACAGTGAACGCGATAATCAGAACAAGTGCAACAAACGGCAGATCCTGCAGCGGATAAGCGAGAATGCTATCCCAATTCATTTACTCACCTCGGCTTTCGTACGACGAATGCAATCCAGTCCTCGTCACGGTGTTTATGTTCAATCTCAAAGCCGGAGCGAATGAGACCTTCTTCTACGTCCGTCTCTTTATTTTTATAAATACCGGATGCAATATAAGTGCCGCCTGGCTTAAGCGCTGCGTATACATCGTCGGTGAAGAGCAGAATGATATCCGCTAAAATATTTGCGACGATGAGATCAACCGGCAGCGATACGGATGTTTGCCGAGCTTCGCTTTCATTGGCCTCGAATACGACTTTCCCGCCCAAAACGCCCATCAGGTCACTCTCGATCACTTCGATTGTATCTGACAATCCGTTCAACTGAACATTTTCTGCTGCGCTGGCAACGGCCACCGGATCCAGATCAAGCGCAAGTACACGCTTTGCTCCCAGTTTGATCGCCCCGATAGCCAAAATGCCGGAACCCGTACCCACGTCGATGACTTCCTCGCCGCCTTGAATGACTGATTCAAGCGTCTTTAAGCAAAGGGACGTTGTTGGATGCGTGCCCGTGCCAAACGCCATTCCAGGATCCAGCTCGATAATTCTTTCGTCCGGCCCCGCCTCGTAAGGCTCCCATGTCGGCTTAATCGTCAGTGTATCGGATACGCGGATCGGTTTAAAATATTGCTTCCAAGCGTTCGCCCAGTCTTCTTCGTCAACGAGCTTGGAACTGATCTCATACGCGCCGGGATCAATACCGAATTCACGCAGCTGTTCGATCCGGGGCTTCAGCGTTTTCTCCAGTTCATCTCCGTCGATTCCTTCAACGAAGTAGCCCTTGATGACAGCTTGGCCTTCCGGTATATCGTTAAGCGGAGTATCATACCATTGTCCGAGCGAAGTGTCGCGCTGTTTGTTCAGCGTTCCCGATTCTTCAATGGATACGCCGCCTGCGTCCATTTCATGCAGGAAGTTCGAGATCATCTCGATCGCCTGCTCTGTCGTTGAAATTGTAATTTCATGCCATTTCATTCTTGTTAACCTCCAGTGTGAAAAACTAACATCTATTGTACACTAATCGGCATGCTTGCACAAAAAGGGATTGCAGCGCCTATGCATTGGTTGTGCTACAATATTGTCTAATTGTTGGAAAAAAGTGCGGGCTGCTTCTCATCCCGCCCCATTACGCAGCATTCAGGAGGGCTAACCGATATGTCACCCCGCAACGCCATTAAGGATCAGAAGCTTCGCGACGAACGCAAGCGCCAGCTGCTGGATGCGGCTATGCATGTGATCGCCAGACGCGGTCTTCCCGCTACCAAAATCGCTGATATCGCCGCTACTGCAGGCATCAGCGTTGGCAACGTCTATAAATCTTTCGGTTCCAAGGATGAAATTTTCCGCGCTCTTGTAGAAAGCGGTCAGCGGGAATACCGCGAATTTGTTGAAGAAGCGTTGGCTCTTCCCGCCTCTCCGTATGACAAACTTCATTGGTATACAAGCAATTGGCTGACCTACAGCAACGGCTGGGCCATTACGATTATTTTGCAGTATGCCCGGACATCCGAGGCCGTTCCCGAGCAATTAACCCAAGCGGTAAGCGCAAGGTTCATCGACAATTTACGCCCTATGGCCGCCATCATCGCGGAGGGCCAGCATTCGGGCATTTTCAAAGCTGGCGACAGTATGGAGCTTGCACTGATGTATGTATCCATGATGGAAGGACTTATTTTGCACGACATTCCCGGCATACGGGAAATAGCCAGCCTAACCCCTGAGAAGATGATGGCCATGCTGTTAAAATAAAGATTGACTATTAATGGCAATTACTGCTATCATGCTTACATAGTGAATAATTATTCATCGTTAGCCTACCGGAAGTCCGGAGGCGCATAACGACTACTTTGTTAAAAAGAGTTGTTATGCTTTTTTTATGCCTTTTAAACCAACTTAACCGATGAGAATAATTAAACAATCTGACGAACAGGATGTGCACAATGAAGCTGTTTTGGTTCATTCCGACCTACGGAGACGGACACTACCTCGGCACCGGTATCGGGGCTAGAACGACATCCCCCGTCTACTACCGGCAAATCGCCGTTGCGGCGGATGATCTGGGTTATGACGGCGTACTGTTGCCAACAGGCCGCTCATGCGACGATCCTTGGGTTACCGCTTCGGCGTTGATACCCGTTACCAAGAGGCTAAAATTTCTCATTGCCGTTCGGCCCGGCCTCGTATCCCCGACTCTGGCCGCCCGGATGGCAGCCAGCTTCGACCGCAGTTCCGAGGGAAGACTCCTCATTAACGTTGTAGCGGGAGGCGATCCAGTCGAACTGGAGGCGGATGGCCTTTTTCTAAAACATGACGAACGCTATGAGCTTACGGATGAATTCATGGTCATTTGGCGCAGGCTGCTGCAACAGGAGACGGTAACGCTGAACGGCAAGCATCTGCAGGTTGCCGAGGCTGTTAATTTATTGCCTGCTTTGCAGCAGCCTCACCCTCCCGTTTATTTCGGAGGCTCCTCGCCTGCAGCTATCGGTGTTGCTGCGAAGCATGCCGACTGTTACTTGACCTGGGGCGAACCGCTTGAGCAAGTCAGGCAAAAAATAGCGCATGTTAAGGAGCAAGCAAAAGCAGCGGGACGGACCGTAACGTTCGGCATCCGGTTGCATATCATCGTTCGGGAGACGGCGGAGGAAGCTTGGGCCGCTGCTGATCGGCTAATCCGGCATTTGGATGACGAGACGATTGCCAAAGCGCAGCAAGTCTATGCCCGGATGGATTCCCACGGCCAACAGCGCATGACGGCCACCCATAATGGAAGCCGAAGCGGCCTGGAGATCGCACCCAACCTTTGGGCCGGCATTGGCCTTGTCCGCGGAGGTGCAGGCACTGCGCTTGTCGGTGATGCCGATACCGTAGCGGAGCGGATCAACGAATATCGAGAGCTTGGCATCGACACTTTCATCTTGTCCGGCTATCCGCATTTGGAAGAATCGTACCGGGTTGCTGAGCTGCTGTTTCCGAAGCTTCGCACGGATGCGGGTAGCGAATCGCCATCCGTTGCTCCAAAAGGGCGAAGCGGTGAAATGATCGCGTACAACTACAAACCGGGGAGCCATCGTTAGATCGAGGAGGAGCTCCATGTTGAAAAAATTTTATAGCACAGCACTCTCTGCAATATCAGTACTGTTCGTCCTGCTTCTCTGGTGGCTAATCACTAGCAGGCATTGGGTCAACCCGCTGTTCGTCCCTTCTCCAAGCAAAGTTTGGGCGGCATTTATTCAGATTTTCCAGGACGGGTATAAAGGCAGTACGCTTCTTCACCATCTGCTAGCCAGTCTTTTCCGGCTCGGAAGCGCCTTCGCTCTGGCGCTTGCAACGGCAATTCCACTTGGCCTCATAAGCGGATCATCATTTGTCGTTCGATCGCTGCTCGACCCTTTCATCGAATTTTACAGGCCGCTGCCGCCGCTAGCCTATTACACCATCCTTGTGCTGTGGCTGGGCATCGGCGACTCTTCCAAAATCTTTTTGCTCTACTTGGCGGCTTTTGCGCCGCTGTACATCGCCGTCGTCGCAGGCGTACGCCGCGTGCCGCTGGATCGCATTCATGCCGCGCGTTCGCTAGGCGCGAACCGGCGCAAGCTGTTCGCCCATATTTTGCTGCCCTCTGCGCTTCCGGAAATTTTCACTGGCATTCGCACAGCGATTGGTGTCAGCTATACGACACTCGTAGCCGCTGAAATGGTGGCGGCCATTTCCGGAATCGGTTGGATGGTGCTCGATGCGAGCAAGTTTTTAAGAAGTGATATTATATTTGCCGGCATCATTCTAATGGGCCTCATCGCCATTGCCATCGATTCCTTTATCCGCTGGCTGGAACGGCGATGGGTGCCGTGGAGCGGCAAAGAATAACCGGCGCCAACGCCAATAATAAATAGGAGTGGAATTCATTATGAAATCGAAAACCCGGAATTATACCGTCTTGTCCATCCTTCTAATTGCATTAACAACCATGCTTGCCGGATGCGGCGCTGATAAGGGCAACAATGCACCGGCAAAAGAGACGGCTTCCGCTACAGTCTCACCATCTTCGGCAGCGGCGCCTGAAAAAACGGCGGAAGCTGCTCCTGTGCAGCCAAAGGAAGTGAAAATCGGCTTTCAAATCATTCCAAACGCTGAGCTTCTCGTGAAAGCGCAAGGGCTTGTCGAGAAGAAGTTTCCTGACGTCAAAGTAACTTGGCTGCAATTCGATTCCGGCCGGGACGTTAACACAGCTATCGCATCCGGCGGTATTGATCTCGGACTTGCAGGTTCTGTTCCCGTTGCTATTGGACTCGCAAGCCAACTGCCGTATCAAGTCTATTTTTTGCATGATGTCATTGGCGACAACGAAGCTTTGGCTGTCCGCAACAGCTCGAACATAGCAGGTGTCAAAGATTTGGCAGGCAAAAAAATCGCCGTTCCGTTCGGCTCAACGACTCACTTCAGCCTGCTCGCCGCCTTAAAACAAGAAGGTGTCGATCCGAAGTCGGTTACGATTCTCGACCTGCAGCCTCCCGATATCGTAGCGGCATGGCAGCGCAAAGACATCGACGGCGCTTTCGTCTGGCAGCCTTCGCTTGCCAAGCTCGTTGCTGACGACGGCAAGATTATCATCTCCGCCAAGGCGCTTGCCGAGAAAGGCAGCATTACGGCTGATGTCGGCGTCGTACGCAGCGAATTTGCCAAGCAATACCCGCAATTTCTGAAAGACTACGTTGGTTTGCTGGACGAGGCAGTGCAATTGTACCGCACGAACCCGAATGAAGCGGCCAAGTCGCTTGCTCCGCTGCTTAGCCAGCCGGAAGCTGACACCCTCTCACAAATGAATGAGCTGGTATGGCTCTTATCGTCCGAGCAATCGACTGAGAGCTACTTAGGCACGGGAACTGGCGTCAGCGGATTTGCGCAGGTGCTTCAAGCAACAGGCGAGTTTCTCGTCGAGCAGCAGACGATTCCTTCCGCACCGGATGCGACTGTCTATCAGCAAGGCATCTACAATGAGGCGCTTGCAGGCAAATAACCTAACGCCAATAACGAAAGGAGCACTAGCGAATGATAGAAGCGGCGATTGATGATGAGATTTGGAAGCCCAGGGAGCAAAGCGAATCCGCCAAGGATGCCGTTGCCTTAAATAGCGTCTCCCTTCGTTACGGCGGCAAAGCAGCCGGCAATACAGATGTTCTAGGAGCTGTTCAGCTTCATATTCAGGAGGGGGAGTTCGTTTGCATTCTTGGACCTTCGGGCTGCGGCAAAACCTCGCTGCTTAAACTTGTGGCCGGCTATGAGAAACCGACTGAAGGCGAAGTGAGGCTGTACAATCAGCCTCATCCCGGCCCAAACCCGAAGGTCGGAGTCGTTTTCCAGCATGCCAATCTATTTCCTTGGCTGTCTGTCAATCGGAATGTGCAATTCGGGTTGAAAATGCTTGGCTTGAAGCGTTCCGAACGGAACCGCATCGCCATCGAAACACTGGGTCAGGTCGGCTTGGATTCTGCAGCTTCCCTGCTGCCGCATCAACTGTCGGGAGGTATGAAGCAGCGCGCCGCAATCGCCCGTGCACTAGCTGCCAACCCGGCTCTGCTGCTCATGGATGAGCCGTTTGCCGCTCTAGACGCCATCACGCGGGAATCCTTGCAATACTTGCTTCGCAAGCTTTGGATTGAGACTGGCAAAACGATTGTATTTATTACGCATGATGTGGAGGAAGCGCTGCTGCTGGGCTCCCGGTTAATCGTTATGAAAGGCGGCCCCGGCCGCATCGAAATCGATATGCCGAACAGTTTGAACCGGGCATCCGAGCCCTTCGCATTCGCCCGCCAGCACTTGCGATATGGGGAGACGCGAGAGCAGCTGCTCAAGGCTCTTCGTCCTTCCGATCAAAGCTGGCAGGATTGAGCGGCATGCATAGCAGTCTATCAAACAAACAGGGCAGTTCAAAGGTCGTCGTCGACCTTCGAACTGCCCTGTTTTGCTTGCACAGCCGGTTATTAACCGATTGTTTCAGTTGAACCGCCGATCTGTTCGATCAAATGAACGGCACGGTCGACGACATTCGCATCCACTGTGGCCGTCAGCCATCCGCTCTCGTACAAGCCGTTGACTTCGAATGCGCGCAGCGCCTGCAGCTTATGCAGCGCCTCTTGCGCCGCTTCCGGCCCGGAGAAATTCGCCCGGATTTCGATCTGATTCATCGCAGAAGCCTATTCTTGCTGCTGTTCGTGAGCGTGTTGATCCGCTTGAGCGGCACGTTGCGCGGCTTTGCGGTCAGCTTCGTCAGCCAATTCTTCGGAAAACTCTACATCCTCGTTTTCACCGATTGGCAAGTTTGCAAAGTTTTGCTTTTCAAGCTCGTTTTTCTCGTTGTTCTGTGGCATGATTGGAAGCTCCTTTTGTCTATAGATTCATTGGATATAAACCAACCTGCCTAGCTTTTGCATATTTAACCATAATTATTCGTTCTCATCCCGTCATACCCCGATTTAATAAGCAAAAAAAAAACGTCCCGGGCTACTCGCCCCGGAACGCTTTCTTCATTTTATCAAAAATGGATTCATGATGCTCAGAGTTGCTTTCGGCAACCGAGCTGGTACTTGCTGTACCGCCGCTGAATTGACGCAGCAAATCTTTTTGCTCGTCAGTCAGCTTCGTTGGCGTAACAACCGTTACCTTCACGTGCTGATCGCCTTGGCCGTAGCCGCGAAGCTTCGGCACGCCTTTACCCTTCAAGCGGAAGTAAGTGCCGGTCTGCGTTCCCGCAGGAATTTTCAGCTTCACCTTTTCAGACAGTGTCGGGATTTCAATCTCATCGCCCAGCGCCGCTTGCACAAAGGTAAGCGGAACCTCGCAATAGATATCATCGTTCTCGCGTTCGAAGAACTCATGCGATTTCACGCGGATAACGATATAGAGATCGCCTGAAGGACCGCCGCGAAGTCCGCCCTCGCCTTCGCCTGAGAGACGAATTTGCGCGCCGTCGTCAACGCCCGCAGGAATGCGAACATTAATTTTACGCTGTTTTTTCACTTTACCTGCGCCGTGGCAAGTTCCGCATTTTTCCTTAATCACACGACCCGTACCGGAACAGTTCGTACATGCACGGCGATTGACCATACGGCCAAACGGCGTATTCTGCACAACCTCTTGCTGACCGCTGCCTTTGCAGACGGTACAGGTTTCCGGTTTCGTACCCGGCTTGGCGCCTGATCCCGTACAAGTGTCGCAAGTTTCCGTACGCGGAATCGTAATTTCCGTTTCCTTGCCGAATACAGCTTCCTTAAACTCTATGGTCATCGTATATTGCAGGTCATTGCCCCGCTGAGGAGCATTCGGGTCACGACGACCGCCGCCCCCGCCGCCAAAGAACATATCAAAGATATCGCCAAAGCCGCCCCCGCCAAAGTCTCCTGAGAAGCCGCCGGCGCCTCCCATGCCCTGATTCGGATCAACATGGCCGTAACGGTCATAGGTCGACCGTTGTCCCTCGTCGCTGAGCACGTCATAAGCCTCTTTTACTTCCTTGAACTTCGACTCTGCATCCGCTTCTTTATTTACGTCCGGATGGTACTTGCGCGCAAGCGACCGGTACGCCTTTTTAATCTCATCATCAGATGCGCTTTTGCCTAAGCCAAGCACCTCGTAATAATCGCGTTTGTCTGCCAACTAGTTCTCACCTCCACCCATGTTCCATTACGAAAAGCTATAAATGCGCGAAGAAGGTCAAAGACAGGGAGCCCCTGACTTTGACCTCACCTCGGTAGCAAGCTTAAGCTAATTATTTGTTGTCGTCAACCACTTCGTAGTCTGCGTCTACAACATTGTCTTTCTTAGGAGCTGCTCCGCCTTCTTGCGGTTCCGCACCTTCTGCGCCTTGCTGCGCTTGCTCATAGAGCTTAACGGACAGCGCTTGAACGATTTGGGTCAGCTCTTCGGAAGCGGCATTGATTTCATCAATGTTTTCCGTTGCAACTGCTGCTGCAAGCTTCTCTTTCGCTGCATTCGCTTTGTCGATTTCGGAAGCATCAACTTTATCGCCAAGATCCTTGATCGTTTTGTCAACCGAATAGATAAGTTGGTCAGCTGCGTTTTTCGCTTCAACCAGCTCACGGCGTTTACGGTCATCCTCAGCGTTCAGCTCGGCATCTTTCATCATTTTTTCGATTTCTTCCTCGCTCAGACCACCGGACGAAGTAATCGTAATTTTTTGGCTTTTGCCAGTGCCTTTATCCAAAGCCGATACGTTAACAATACCGTTCGCATCGATATCGAAGGTTACTTCGATTTGCGGAACGCCGCGTGGTGCCAGCGGAATGTCGCTAAGCGTGAAGCGGCCAAGCGTTTTGTTGCCGGCAGCCATTTGACGCTCGCCTTGCAGAACGTGAATTTCTACGCCAGGCTGATTGTCGGCATACGTCGAGTACACTTGCGATTTGCTCGTTGGAATCGTCGTATTGCGATCGATCATTTTCGTAAATACGCCGCCAGCCGTCTCGATACCGAGCGACAAAGGCGTAACGTCGAGCAATACAACGTCTTTAACGTCGCCTGTAAGAACGCCTGCTTGAACAGCCGCGCCCAGCGCTACAACCTCATCCGGGTTAACGCCTTTATGCGGATCTTTGCCGATCAGTTTTTTAACTGCTTCTTGAACGGCTGGAATACGCGTAGAACCGCCTACGAGTACCACTTTATTAATTTCGCTTGTGGACAAGCCCGAATCGCTAAGCGCCTGACGAACAGGACCCATCGTACGCTCTACAAGGCCAGCGGACAGCTCTTCGAATTTCGCACGGGTCAGGTTCATCTCCAAATGCTGAGGAACGCCGTCAACCATCGTAATAAATGGAAGCGAGATCGTAGATGTCAATACGCCGGAAAGCTCTTTCTTCGCTTTCTCTGCTGCATCCTTCAAGCGTTGAACAGCCGCTTTGTCCTTCGACAGGTCGATGCCTTGCTCTTTCTTAAACTCAGCAACCAGATAATCGATAACAACTTGGTCAAAGTCGTCGCCGCCGAGCTTGTTGTCGCCGCTTGTTGCTTTAACTTCGAAGAAGCCGTCGCCCAGTTCAAGGATCGATACGTCAAACGTGCCGCCGCCAAGGTCATAGACGAGGATCGTTTGATCTTCTGTTTTCTCCATGCCGTAAGCAAGAGCTGCCGCTGTTGGCTCGTTGACGATACGCAGCACTTCCAGGCCTGCGATTTTACCCGCGTCCTTCGTCGCTTGACGCTGGCTGTCATTGAAGTAAGCAGGAACCGTAATAACGGCTTGCGTTACAGGTTGGCCCAGGTAAGCTTCCGCGTCGGATTTCAGCTTTTGCAAAATAATTGCAGAAATTTCTTGCGGCGTGAAGTCTTTGCCGTCAATCGTTTCTTTATGGTTTGTGCCCATGTGGCGTTTTACCGAGCTAACTGTCCGGTCAGGGTTGGTGATGGCTTGGCGTTTCGCCGTTTCGCCGACAATACGCTCTCCGTCTTTCTTAAAGCCGACAACGGATGGCGTCGTGCGGTTGCCTTCCGGATTCGGGATTACGACGGCTTCGCCGCCCTCCATTACTGCAACGCAAGAGTTCGTTGTACCCAGGTCAATACCGATTACTTTACTCATCGTCAGTTTCCTCCTAATTTATATGGCTGATTCCAGCCTTATTATTGAATAACACCTTAGCCGCTAACTTTAACCATCGCGGGACGAAGCACTTTGTCTTTCAGCACGTAGCCTTTTTGCACTTCTTCAACAATGATGCCTTCTTCATGCTCTTCGGATTCCACCGTCATAATGGCTTGATGGAATTCAGGGTTGAACGGCTCGCCGACGACATTCATCGCCTGCAGACCTTCCTGCTGCAGCGTTTGCTCCAGCTGTCGGAAAATCATGTCCACACCTTTCGCAAGCGATTCATAATCGCCATTGACCGATGCTGCTGCAACCGCTCGTTCAAAGTTATCGACAACCGGAAGCAATTGCCCGATCAGCTTCATCGATGCGTATTGTCCCAGTTCTTCTTTTTCCTTCATGGTGCGGCGGCGGAAATTATCAAAATCCGCTTGCACGCGTAAGTATCGCTGCTGGTTCTCCTCTGCTTGCTGTGCAAGCTCAGAGAGGCGCGGATCCTCTTGAAGCTCAGCTTGCGCCTCTGCTTCCTGTCCTGCTTGTTCCTGCTCCGTTACGGTTTCCTCAACCGCTTCGTTATGTTCGTTACTCACCCAATTCACCTCCTTATTTATACCAACGGCCTAGCATAAGCGCCATATCCTTCGAAATAATATTAAGCAGACTAATGACTTTACCGTACTCCATCCTTGTCGGTCCAAGAATGCCGATTGTGCCTAGCGACTGCCCATCCACTGAATAGGTGGCGGTTATTAAGCTGCAGTTCGCGATAGCCTCTTGGTCATTTTCTGTTCCGATGCGGACTTGTATACCCGAAGGAAGCGCAGAAAACATTTTCATGATAGCAGGGGTTTCATCCAGCAAATCCAAAATTGTCTTCACTTTGTCGACATCCTTGAACTCCGGCTGCGTCAGCATATTCGTCGTCCCGCTAAGAAAGATGCGGTGCTCATCGTCGCTTTGCAGCGCTTTGTCGAGAACACCCAGCACTTCTTCGCAATGATCGATGTAACGATCCAGCTCCTGGCCCATTTCGGCGTGCAGCTTAGACTTCAAGCGAATAAGCGGAACACCTACCAGCTTCGTGTTCAAAATCCGAACAACCTTCTCCATTTCCTCCATGCTCACGCCTGGCGGAATTTGGATGGTCCGGTTTTCGACATGCCCTGTGTTCGTTACGATAATCGCTACGGCTGAAGTGGCATCAAGCGGTACCAGACTGAAATGCTTAAGCGACGTGCTGAACATTTCCGGTCCAAGCAAGATCGATGTGTAATTCGTCAAATTGGACAAGATCATGGCCGCATGCTGGATAACCTGCTCCATTTCATTCACTTTTTCAGAGAAAAAAGAACGTACTTTCGTCAGGTCTTGTTCATTGACTTCATTAAAATTGACGAGATGATCGACGTAATAGCGATATCCTTTGGTAGAGGGAATACGGCCTGCCGACGTATGCGGCTGCTCCAGAAAGCCAAGCTCCTCCAGATCCGCCATTTCGTTGCGAATCGTAGCGGGGCTGAAGCCAACGTCGCCTCGTTTAGATATGCTTCGTGATCCGACAGGCTCCGCCGAGCGGATGTAATCGTCGATTATCGCATTCAGTATCATTCGTTGCCGATCAGTCAACATTCCAAATCCCTCCCCAATTATATGCCTATGTCAATACGGCCGTTCTCGCCTCATCGTTAGCACTCATTAAAGTCGAGTGCTAATCATTAATACAAAAATACCAAACCAGCTTGACGATTGTCAAGTCGGTTTGGCATTTTGGCCTTTCATCCCGTTTTCACACGGCTATTCATCTATTCGATCAGCACCCGCAGCACTGCAATTTCATCGCAGGCATGCTGCTTCGGACAATTTACGCAATCCGTCCATACTTTCTCCGGAAAAATTTCTTTGTCGACGATACTGAAGCCATTCCGCAAAAAGAACGGAACCGCATAGGTTAAAGCCATAATTTTGGGAATGCCTTGCTCTATGGCTTGCGCGATAAGAAAGTCGACCAGCTTGCTGCCAATGCCAAGACCCTTATAGCCTTCCGTCATACCGAGCGAGCGAATTTCTACAAGCTCAGATCCGAGCCGGGTGAGCGCGCCGCAGCCGACAACCTCTTGTCCGACCTCTGCTACAACGAAGGTTGAGATCTGACGCAGGAGCGCCTCCTTCGACCTGGGCAACATAATTCCCTGTTCCGCGTAGCCTTTAATTAATTCAAATAACGTATCCACATCGTCCGCTGTCGCGACTCTGCATACTGCCTGCAAACTTTCCGTTGCCATCACTCCGCCTTCGCCTCCACCCGGTGCATATTTAATCTATTGAATAAATATACAGCGGTACGCATGTTTTATCAAGAGGCAATTTCACAAAAATTTAGCGGGCAGCTTCCTCTTCCAATCCGATGAAAGAACCGAACACGTCATTGCCGAATAAAACGCCTTTATCCGTCAGTCTGTAGCCATAATCATCGGCTTCTTCAATGCGTTCCAGCAAGCCGTCTTTCAGCAGCTTCTCGATGATCGGCCCAAAGATCTGCTCCAGCGTCTTGCCCGGAAATTGCTTGGCGAAGCTTGAGGCGCGCACGCCTTCAAGCAGCCGCAAGCCAACCATCATAAAGTCTTCGATCGCTTCCAGTTCGGATACTGCATTCGTTTCCAGCCGCGGAAGCTTGGTCAGCGTGTAATCGATATAGGGCTGAACGCCTTTTACATTAATATGACGTTCTCTGCCCGCATAGCCGTGTGCTCCAGCGCCTAGTCCGTAATACGGCTCATTGCGCCAGTAGGTGGAGTTGTGGCGGCCCTCATAGCCAGGACGGGCAAAGTTGCTAATCTCATAGTGCTGATAGCCAGCACCCTTCAGGCGGTCCATCAGATGGGTATACATCGAAAACTCCTCATCCTCCGACGGGAGCGGCAGCTCGTCGCGCTGATAGAGCTTATGAAACAGCGTATTTTCTTCTACCTTCAAGCTGTATAGCGAATAATGAGGAAGCTCGAGCGCCAGCGCCTTCTCGACGCTGTCCTCCAACGTCTCCACGGTCTGACCCGGCAAACCGAACATCAAGTCGATCGATAAATTCGTAAAGCCCGCTGCGCGAGCATTCTCCAGACTTCGATATACATCGTCTACATTATGAATGCGTCCGATCTTCTCCAGCAAGGCGTTGTTGAACGACTGCACGCCAAAGCTGATCCGGTTTACCCCGCCTGCGAACATGGCAGCAAGCTTCTCAGGATCTGTCGTTCCGGGATTGGCTTCCATCGTAAACTCCACTTGCTCAGACAGCGGGAAATGCCGCTTGACCGAAGCCAGGAATCGTTCCATTTGCGGAGGGGTCAGGACCGTAGGGGTACCGCCTCCGACGAAGACGGTATCGATCATTTGGGGCGGCATCGCAGCGGTCGTCATCACCATCTCTCTTTCGAGCGCGTCCAAATAATCGTCCACAGGCTGGCCTTTTAGAACATAAGAAGTGAAATCGCAATAGTGGCACTTATTCGTACAAAACGGGATATGAATATAAAGCGCCCTCGGCGCTGCATGAATCGCGGTCATTGCAAATCCTCCTCTCTTGTCAAACAGCCGCAAGGCGGCTTTTTTCCTATATAACGATAAAACGACAGGCTTACGGGGAGGCCGCAATCTGCTCTCCTGTAAGCCTGTCGATTGTATGCCTTAGGTTTAATCCTCGTCGATCTTCAGAACCGCCATGAACGCTTCCTGCGGCACCTCAACGCTGCCGACCTGCTTCATGCGCTTCTTGCCTTCCTTCTGCTTATCGAGCAGCTTCCGCTTCCGGCTGATGTCGCCGCCATAACATTTGGCCAATACGTTCTTACGCATCGCTTTGACCGTCTCTCTGGCAATAACCTTCGTGCCGATCGATGCCTGAACAGGCACTTCAAACATTTGACGCGGAATAAGCTCTTTCATCTTCTGGCAAATAACCCGTCCGCGGTGGTAAGCTCGGTCGCGGTGGACGATGACGGACAAGGCATCAACCTGTTCGCTGTTGAGCATAATGTCCATTTTGACCAGATTGGAACGACGGTAACCCGATACTTCATAATCGAAGGACGCGTAGCCCTTCGTACTGGATTTCAATTGATCAAAGAAATCATATACGATTTCCGACAACGGAATCTCATACGTGAGCGTAACGCGGTTCGTATCCAGATACTCCATATTAACAAATTCGCCGCGCTTGCCTTGGCAAAGCTCCATAATGGCGCCAACAAAATCATTCGGCACAATAATAGCTGCTTTAACGTACGGCTCCTCGACATACTCCAGCTTGCCCGCTTCGGGGTAGTTGGAAGGGTTGTCGATATCGAGAACTGTTCCGTTCGTCAGTGTCACGCGGTAAATAACGCTTGGTGCTGTCGTAATAAGCGGAATGTTGAATTCACGCTCGATACGCTCCTGAATGATCTCCATATGGAGCAGTCCGAGGAAGCCGCAGCGGAATCCGAAGCCAAGCGCCGTAGACGTCTCCGGCTCATAGCGGAGAGAGGCGTCATTAAGCTCCAGCTTCTCCAGTGCTTCGCGAAGGTCGTTGTAATCCTGCGTCTCAATGGGATACAGACCGCAGAATACCATCGGATTGATCTTCCGGTAGCCTGGCAGCGCCTCAGGTGCAGGACGCTTCGCCTCTGTAATCGTATCACCGACGCGAGTGTCCTTAACGTTCTTGATGCCTGCAACGACAAACCCAACGTCGCCAACTGCCAGCTCGTCGACAATCGACATGCGGGGCTTGAACGCACCTACTTCGATAACTTCGAACTCAGCGCCAGTTGCCATGAAGCGGATTTTTTTGCCCGCTTTAATGCTGCCGTCAATTACCCGTACGTAAACGATTACCCCTTTATAAGGATCGTAGTGCGAGTCGAAAATGAGCGCTTTAAGCGGATTGTCCGGATCGCCTGTCGGCGCTGGCACCTTCTGAACGACCTGCTCCAAAATTTCCTTAATGCCGATGCCGGCTTTAGCCGAAGCAAGAACAGCATCGCTGGCGTCAAGGCCGATTACATCTTCGATCTCTTGCTTGACGCGCTCCGGCTCGGCGCTTGGCAGATCGATTTTATTAATAACAGGCAATATTTCCAGGTTGCTTTCCAGAGCCAAATATACGTTAGCCAGCGTCTGTGCTTCAATCCCTTGCGCCGCATCGACGACAAGCAATGCGCCTTCGCAGGCTGCCATGCTTCGCGATACTTCATAAGTAAAGTCGACATGTCCCGGCGTATCAATCAAGTTGAGCAAATATTCTTCGCCGTCATCCGCCTTGTATGTAAGACGAACCGCTTGCAGCTTTATCGTAATGCCGCGTTCCCGCTCCAAATCCATTTGGTCCAGTACCTGCTCCTGCATCTCGCGCGAGGTCAAAGCCCCGGTAAACTCGAGAATACGGTCCGCAAGCGTAGACTTGCCATGGTCAATATGAGCAATAATTGAAAAATTTCTTATTTTCTTTTGCCGGTCACGAACGTCAGTCATGCCTAACCCCCACACAGTCCAATATTCCATCTATTATATCAGTTTGGTGGATTGCCAGCAATGCGCATTACATAATGCGTTTCGGCAGCGGCTAGTTTGTTACGGAATCGAACAGGGAAACGACAAATTTAATACCGCCGGTCGTGACGGATTGCAGAAATCCAGAGGTGCCGTCTGCCAGCTTGTTGACAGCCGGCTCATGCGATCCGCCATCAATACCGGGGAGCCTTTCCCGGCGGCTGCCGCGCTCGGCAATTTCTCTTACTTCCGCCAGCTCCTTCTCCAGCTTAGCGATCTTTTTCTCAGCAGCAGCCGACATACCGGAAGAGGGGCGGGAGCCGCCGTCGACAACGCCTTCATCGCTGTTTCCCGAACCGGCAGATTGTGCGGACGGCAATGTAACGGAGGTTTGACCGCCCTCGATCGGCCCATAGATCCGTTCAATGCCGGATTGCGACATTTCCATCGCATATAAGACGATAAAAACGAGCACTCCCCCCAGTATCGTCCATTTTAGTGCGCTTCGTTTCATACTGAGCCCTCCTCTTAGCTTTTTGGTGCAGTTACCTTCTCCGCGTCCCAGTAAATATCCGCAATGATTTTGGCCAGCACATCCGCTGTCCTGTAGCTTTCTTGCAGCGTATTATCGACGCCGCCGATTTCAATCAGAACGCTGTCCTCGGCTAGCGACTGGTTGTACTCGCCGTTGCCGGTAGCAGCCGTCTTACCGTAGATCCCTCTGGAAATGCCCGGATATTGTTTTTCCAGCTCATCGTGAATTTGGGTCGCGAACGTTTCGTTCTGCTTCCAATCCGGATTTTTATGACCGATGATAAAGTAGACCTGAGCATAGCTTTTGCCGCCGATGTCAACTGTCGTATATTTGCGTTTTTGCGAATCGCGGTGGATGTCAAAGAAAAACTTCAAGTCCTTGCTGCTTGCCATCGCTTCCTTGACTGTCTTCATCGAATATTTGTAGGAAAGCTCCCAGCGATAATCTTTAATCGCTGTCGGATAGTCGGTGTCGGAATGCATCGCTCCTACACCCTGCTCCTCAAGCTTGGAAGCTAACCGTTTGCCGACCAGCGTAATATTTTTCGTATCGGAGTTAGGATCCTTCACCGTGCTTTTCAACTCCGGGTACCAGGATTCGCGGTTATGAGAATGATAGATGAATGCGATTTTTCGTCCGTTCGTCGAGTGGCCGCCGATATTCGGTTCGGGATCAGGAGCTTCGGTCGGCTCTGGCGTTTGTACCGGAGGCGTCGTTGGATCAGCAGTATCTGGCTCTGCCACCCCGTCTCCATCCCCTTCCATACCTGGAATCGGGACGTTGTCCTCCGGGCCGATTGCCGTATCGGTACCGACTCCCTTGCGGATAAGGAATGATTTATTTGCGCCCATACCAGGAATTTCTCCGGCAAGCAGGCTCTTGGGATCACTTGGATTAATATCGGTCATCAGCCTAATAAGAAAGCTGCTAATTTGTTTGTTGTTCAACGGCTCCGATTTCGTCTCGCTTTGAAAGGCAGGCATCTCCATCTCCAGCATGTCCCCAAAAAGGCCGCTTGAAACGGCTGCTGCAAATCCTTTCATCGAAGATATGGGCGCTGCGTCCGACCGTTGATGCGCCATACCAGCTAGCCCAATCGCGACAAAAAACAGCATGGAGCAGAATGATAAGATGGCAAACGTCCTTCCCGTCACGAGCAATTGGCGCAGCCTTCTGCTCTCTCGCGCAACATCCAGCAACATAATTCGTCTCATAATGACCTCCCGCCATTGTCCAAAGGTTAGATGCTATTAATCTATGAACTTCGGGGGGCTGATAGAACCGATTATACGAATATACTGGACTTGAAAATTTAATAGATTCATATAAAGCTGAAATTACCGCATAAAAAAACCGACGTGACCGTATGCTGCCGCAACGGACGTCGGTATGGTTGATTGCTGTATAGCTAGCTAATTGGCTAATGAGTATAGGCCGCAACGTTATCGGTGTCTACCGCGTCGTGCAAAGCGGCGTTCAAGCCGCTGGCAATAATATTGGCGATATCCTCAATAAACTGATCGATTTCTTTGGGTGTCACGAGCAAATCATGGCCGATGGGATGGAGCACTTCTTTTACAAGCTGCAGACGCTCCCGCTCATCCATCTGGTTCATGAGGCCGAACACTTGATTATTGTCCGCTTTGTTCGCAGCCATATGTCCGCGCATCAGATCAATCGCACTGTTGACGATTGTTGATGCATATACGACAGTTGGAACACCAATTGCAATGACCGGAATGCCCAAGATTTCTTTCGTCAGCCCTTTCCGTTTGTTGCCGATGCCTGAGCCGGGGTGGATGCCGATGTCGGCAATTTGAATCGTCGTATTAACGCGCTCCAGCGAACGGGATGCAAGTGCGTCAATCGCAATCACTACATCAGGCTTCGTCTTCTCGACGATACCGTGTACAATTTCGCTCGATTCAATACCGGTGATGCCAAGCACGCCAGGGGCAACGGCACTGACTGCACGGTATCCGGGCGCAACTTGATCAGGCATAAGCTCGAAAAACTGTCGGGTCACCATAACATTCTCCACAACGAGCGGTCCAAGCGCATCGGGCGTAACGTTCCAGTTGCCAAGCCCCACAATCAGCACCCGGGCTGTCTTGCCTACGCCCACCCGCTGCAGGAACGATTCGAAGTGCTTGGCGAAATGCGTAGCTACACGGTCCTGAAGCTCCGTATCTTGATTCCGAAGCTCCGGCACCTCCAGTGTTAAGTAATTGCCGAGCACTTTGCCAATGGCCTGCGAGCCCTGCTCATTCTGCACCTCAAGCTCCGTAATTGTAATGCCATTATCCTCAAATGTTTTGGATACGATGCCGGGTATCGGGCTGCCGCCGCCCGACTGTTCCGCGATCTCCTTTGCCTCCAGCGCCAGATCGGTGCGTACATTATATTGCTGCAAGTCCAGATTGCTCACGATATTGTCTGTCTCCCTTCGAAGAAGTGCCAAGTTTCTTCCGTTATTGTTTGCAAGAGGCGGCATTTCATACTTTCACCCTCGACATCCTTCCAGCTCTTGCTTTTAAGACGTGCGCATGGTAATATATTTTAAGTTGTTTACTTAGAATAGAACCAACTTACGCACTATGCTTTTTCGGCAAACTATGTAGGAGGTGAAACTCGATGCCAAACATTAAATCCGCAATCAAACGCGTTAAAACGAGCGAAAAACGTCGCGCTTTGAACGCTTCCCAAAAATCCGCGCTTCGTACGGCTGTTAAATCTGCTGACCAAGCAATCGCTGGCACTGATGTAGATGCAGCTAAAGCTGCTCTCGTCGCTGCAACGAAAAAATTGGACAAAGCGGTTACTAAAGGCCTGATTCATAAAAATGCGGCTTCCCGCAAAAAATCTCGTCTTGCTAAAAAGCTGAACGCCCTTTCGGCACAAGCTTAATAAGCGACACCGCTTCACGAAAAAGGCTTCACATCCCGGGTTCCCGGAGTGTGAAGCCTTTTTTTGCTTGAATTGCTCTTCTAACTGGAACGTGCAGGATGTAAGATCAGTAATAAACCGCTGTCTTCCGGACAGAAACAAAGAGCATAGCTGCTGCTATGCTCCTTGCTTTGACCCAAGCGCCAGTAAATAAAGCTCAAGGCCCAATACTTTGTCTACGGCCCCGGTTTTCATCCGGTAATCCAGATCGGCGATGGATGCCAGCAGGACGCCAAGGCGCTGTACAGCGAACTTGCGGCTTTTCTCTGCTGCCAGCTTGACTGCATAAGGATGGAGACCTAATTGCCCCGCCATCTGCTGCGGTGTATACCGATGCTGCTCCAGCTCTTTAATTTGCAGCATAATTCGCAGTTGTCTTGCAATGAGGGCTGCGATCTTAATCGGCTCCTCACGCCGCAATAGCAGTGAACGGTACAGGCGCAGCGCTTTATCGACTTGCAGCTCCGCAATGGAATCCACAAGTGCAAAAACATCCTCTTCAACGGTCGAGGCGGTTAACAACTCGGTCTGTTCAACGCCGATAATACCGCCTTCCCCGGCATGCAGGCAAAGCTTGTCCATTTCAATCGCAAGCTGCTGCATGTGTGCGCCGACCCGGGCAAGCAACAGATCCGCTGCTTCCGGCGTCATTTTACGATGCTGCTCTTCCGCTCGTTTCACAACCCAGCGTTTCAGCTCTGAGGCATCAAGCTCCTGGAATGGCAATAGCGCATTACGATCCTTCAGCATCTTAACCAGCTTGCGCCGCTCGTCCAGCTTCTCCGCATTGACGATAAACAACAGCACCGTCGTCTCCGAAGGAATATCGAGATATTGTTGGAGCCGCTCCGTCTTATGCTCCAGCTTGCCGCCCTCTTTGCCCCCAGCAGCAAATACGGCCGCGTCCTTGACGATAACGAGCTTGCGCTCCACGAAAAACGGAAGCGTCTCTGCCTCAAGGGCCGCTTCTTCTATCAGCGTCTCCGACGTATCGAATTTGACAATGCCAAACTCCCGCTCATCGGGTGTAAACATCGCTTCAGCCAGTGTATCGGCGAATTGTTGAATCCGGTACCGGTCGCTGCCATAAAGCACATAGGCAGGACGAAACTTACCGTTCTTAATTTCCTTTAGTGCTTCTTTTGCATCCATCCGCCGCTTGCTCCCTCCGTTTGCAATTGAACGGCAACAAAGGGATGCGCCTATTCGGCCTCATCCCTTTGTCCCTGAACATCTATATAAACACCGGCAGGCAGGTCCATGGTACCGTCCCTGCGGATGGTCATACGACGATCAAGGTTCGCCGCAGACTTCTTTGTTCTACACTATACGCGCATGAACCGAAAAGTGTGCGAATAACCTGCCGTTTTTTCAAATCAATGATCCGCCTTCGTCTCCTTCAACTGCGCCAAGTCCACGACATACCGTTCCATGCCGCCTTGATCCAGCTGAATTTCGTAAGTCAATTGATTATTGTCTTCCGACCAGGTCAATTTCGATATTTGCCCGTTTTTGCGCGGCGTTTCAAATACAACTTCGTCCGCCTTCGTAATACGAACGACAAAGCCCGATGACTGCGCGACATAGACGCCGTCTGAGGAAGCAACGGTAAGCGGCGCAGGGCTGCCTGGCGCAATTCCTTGTTGCGGTGGTTCCTGTGCACTACCGGTTGCGCTTCCGTTTACTCCGCCGTCAGACGAAGAATTGCCGCCGCTTTTGTCAATCACTTCACCCGTAAAAATTTTCTGAGTATCGTCTTTCTGAGGATACATCGGAATTGGGAGCTCTTTGCTGGATGGCGAGTTGGCCGCTTCATGCTTAAAGGATTCAACATTCACTTCGCCGCCCTGTTCATCGAACGCATACTTTCTTACTTCTCTCGAAATCGACGATTTGTTCGAATCTGCCGTAGCCGAATCCGCTACTGAACTGCTGAAGCTCTTATCGTTCGAACCGTTTTCAAAAAGTCCTGCATTATAAGAAACGATAAACATACCCGCCACAACGCTTGCTGCGATTGCACCGCTCCACATCCGCCATCCCGGTTTTCTTCTCCTTGACGGCGCACTTCGGCCGCCCGGCTTCGCTTCGGGCGTCTCCACGGAGGCCGCTTCCGAAATGCGGTAGGACTCAAGCTGTTCCAGCTGCGGCATAATCGCATCGACCAAACTATAGCTAGGCATTACTCTAGGTAAATTTTCAAGCTCGGACGACAGCTTCTTAAGCCGTTCAAACATCGCAGCGCAGTCCGGACATTGCCTGGTATGCTTGAGTAAAAGCTGATGCTCTTGTTCGTCAAGATCACCGTCAAGCTGCCTATGCATTAATTCAATCACCTCTTGGCAATTCATCCCCGGACACCACCTTTCTGATAATCTTGAAGTAACGTTTGAAGCTGTTGCCTAGCTCTGAATAAGTAGGATTTGACCGTATTCAACGGCAGATCAAGGGAATCTGCGATCTCGTTATAAGAGAAGTCCTGCAAATAGCGAAGGACTACGACAGCACGATGATGTTCAGGCAGCTTGTCAATGGCAGTTCGAATATCTTGAATCGCGTATGCGGACATAACCTCGTTCTCCACATTTTGCTTTTCTCGAAAAACCATATCATGCTCCTCGATGGATACGGTTGGCTTGCTTCTTCTAAATTTGTCGATACAAATATTCGTTACTATTCGTTGTATCCATGTTTTGAACTGGGCCTTTTCTTCATATGAGCCGATTTTCGTATAAATTCGAATCAGCGCTTCTTGCGCTGCATCCATCGCATCCTGCTCATTATTTAATATATAGTAGGCTGTCCGATAAACATGAGTTTCAATCTCTCGCAAAAGAGTAATTAAAGCGTCGCGATCTCCCGACTGAGCGGCTCTAATGAGGTCCGGCTCTACCACGAGGGCTCCTCCTCTCTTGCAACCTCTTTGACGAGCAGGTTGCAATGAATGTTGCACTAATGAATGAATTATTACTTTATTTTATTTAGTATGTTGTTATGGATTGCATATTCAAACGAGAAGTCTAGTTCAATAGGCTCGTTTTGTGCTGCATTAAATAGAAAACTCCACAGTAAAGGATATCAAAAAAAAACAACTACGTATAGAGGGAGTTGCTAGTGGAAAAGGCCAGATACCGCTAGAAATTGGCTTCTGGAACTTATTATGGAAGGGTTGTCGGGTATGTATATTGGCTCATGCTTGGTGCTTTATAGATGGTGTAAACAAAACATGACAATGACTTTTGTTAGACGTTGGTAGACGTGCTGCGCATATCCAGACCCTCGATGTTCGTTGATTGCAATAGTGGATGGGCTTCTTATGACTCTTGAGTGGAGCGAACCTGATTCGCTATTTAAGGAAATTATCTTCGTTCGTGTCTGCCGTAACACTGACCGGATTAAAAGAACGAATCTAATTTCGCTATCCGTGAACTCAAGTTCATGATTAGCGAAATTAGATTCGTTCTAGAGGAGTTGAGGAGTGCATGGACTCTTGATAACGAATTTACATTCGTTGTATAACGAACCAGCTTCGTTGTACGTAACTTTAATAAGAAGGAACAACATTTCAACCAAATTCAACTATAGGGTCGATAACAACTTGATTAAGTAATTTTAGGTACTATACAACCACACATTGGTTTACAGGCGGACTTCCAGCACGACTTTCATCATTATCATTATAAATAAACTTGCATTACAGGATTTTACACAAAACCATTACCCTTACCTCACCGTACGAGAATAATACATAATCACTAAATGGGCGAGCATTCGAGCTCTGCTAGTTGCTATGCCTGACTGTGCTCACGAACAACCCTTTCTTATTGGCCTTATAGCTAACTTCACCATACTGATCGGTTCGCAAGAAATCGCTGCCTGCAGCTTTTAGCCTGCCGATAACATCTGGATGCGGATGACCGTATGTGTTCGTCGCGCCAACAGAAGCTACTGCTTGATAGGGCTGCCAGAATCGGAGCCATTCATCTGACGTTGAATATCTGCTGCCATGATGAGCGACCTTCAGTATATCAACGCTGCTGCAGCAATTACCCGATATGGGCGGCGCATCACGCCATAGATGGTTAATAGCACTTTCAGTTGGCGAATCGATGTCTCCTGTAAACAGAAAGCTGCTGTTATACATGCTTAAATGCAATACAACGCTTCGCGGATTTTGATCCTTCTCAATAAATATGTTGTCCTGTTCATTTTCAGAAACGGCCTCGGGCCAAAGTACCGTTAATGCTGTGCTTTTTCCAAGTTTCCATTGCTGCCCAGCCTCCGCACGGTATAGCGGGATATTCTGTTTTACCGCAAGCTTCAATAAGCTTTGCGCGTCTCCCACCTCCTTCATGCTGCCGTTCCACAGTATCCCTTTAACTGGAATCGTCTCAATCACCGCGGTCAAACCTCGAATATGGTCGCTATCCAAATGCGAAATGACGAGCAAATCAAGCTCGTGAACGCCGCGTTTCATCAACAAGGGAACGAGCACCTTTTTTCCAACCTCAAATGGATCGCTTCTGTCCCTCCACTCCTCGCCTGGCTTGCGGAAACTTAACGTGCCGCCTCCGTCAATCAGCAGTCTTTTTCCTTCGGGCGTCCGAACATAGATTGCATCCCCTTGACCAACATCCAGTATATGTACATTGCCGTTCCGATTCAGCAGATCAGGGTAATAAGCATAGATAAGAAGAGCTGCCGTGCCTATCCCAACAAGCCATAAAGCCCGGCTTCGCCATTTCGTTACAGAATGTGAGGGAAGCGGCTCCCGCTCTTCATCCGGGAAGGAAAGATCGGCGGTTTCATCCAACTGTTCAACTTCAGCCTGTGATACGGTCTTTTTTGACGGGAGAAGTCTGGCAGCAGCAATAAACAATACATACCAGGCTGCTATCCACCAAATTGGCGGAGTTGCCCATATTGAACGTAAAAAATCAACTTGCGCCATTTGATCGACGACCCAGAAGGTCAGATTATTTCCATAGATGCTTGCTATAGCTAACAGCTTACCGCCAAGATACCAGAATGATCCGATAAACAAAGCTATCGCACCAATCGGCATCACGATGGAACTAATAAACGGGACGAGCAGCAAATTTGCAGGCAGCGAGAGCAAATGAAACTGGTTAAAATAATAGATCGAAACCGGAAACGATGCTGCTTGGGCCACCACGGTTACGGCGGTCAAATCGAGCAGCCACCTTCCTCTTTTCCACTCTGGCATCGTTTTTCGCAGTCGTGGCACGCCGATTATCAGTCCAGCCGTTACAATAAAACTTAGTTGGAAGCTCACATCTCCAATAAAGTAGGGCTCCCAAGCGAGCATAATAACCGCTGCTGCCGCAAGCAGATGCAAACCGTCCTTCAGCTTGTCCATACGCGCGGCAAGCAAGCCCAGCACAGCCATTAGGCCAGCGCGTATGACGGAAGGCGATGCCCCGGAGAGCAGTACGTAGACCGGCACGGCGAACATAAGCGTCACAAGCATTCGCTCCCGCGTCATTCTCATAAAGCGGAGAGCAGCTCCAAGCACGTACATAAAAACAGCAACATGAAGACCCGAGATAGCCAATATATGCGTTAAGCCAAGTCTCGAAAATTGCTGGAACTGCTGGGGGTCGAGGTCCTCGCGTATGCCGAGGACCAGACCTTGCATGTACCCGGACTGATCGGACGGGTACATGCATCCGAGGCGCGCGCCGAGCCATCCGCGCGCCTGGTCGACGCGGCCGAGCAGCGCGGCCGCGGTCCACCCAGGGCCCGGCGACACTTCGACGGCGCCGATGCCCTTTGCTTTGAGCAGCCAGTGCATCTTCTGGCTGCTTAGATAGCGGCGGTAATCAAAGCCGCCGCTATTGGATGCGCTTGCCGGCAGCGTAAGCTCGCCGGCTATGCGCACGCGGTCGCCGCGCTGCCACGCGGCGGCGACCGCCTGGTGCGGCTGCTGCTCCAGCCGCACATGCACAAGCAGGCGCTCGCGCATCCGCCGCGGCGCCGCTTCGCCTTGCACGCTGACGGTCTCCGCCGTCACGCGAAACATCGCGCGGTCGCCGTCGATCTCGACCGCCGACCCAATTACGCCAGACACCTCCACCTGATAGGAAGTGTTCGGCGTTACCGCCGCCTCTGCGGCGGCAAGCAGCTCGGGCAGCGCCGTCACGTTGCGGGCATCCGCCCACAACCGCTCCCCTGCGGCGACCGCGCAGCCAAGCAGGCACACGACGGCTAGACGCGGCGTCGCCTGCCTGCAAAGCACAAGAGCCAGCGCTGTTACAACTAGCGCTGCCACTGCAACTCCCAGCGCGGCTGCTGACAACGCCGCCGCTGTCGCGCTCCCAAACACCCAACATACCGCGAACCACACAATCGGTCTTCGGTTTAACATCCCATGCATCCCTCCCGCGCCGCCCAAGTTCCAAATTAAACTCATCTCTTACTGCTCTACATACCTATTATCTAACTCTCCAACTCTATCAATCTGTTCTGTTAAGTAGCCTGTCCGCTCCCGACAGTCGGCACTAATAGTTTCCCTTCTGTCACTGCTTCAGCTTTTGGTCCTGGTTTTACTGGTTCTCGTCCTGGTCCTGCTTTTCGTTTTCGTTTTCGTTTTC
>NZ_BMHY01000001.1:0-713619 GCF_014641555.1 Paenibacillus radicis (ex Gao et al. 2016) | reverse complement strand
GTTCTGGTTCTGGTTCTGGTTCTGGTTCTGGTTCTGGTTCTGGTTCTGGTTCTGGTTCTGGTTCTGGTTCTGGTTCTAGTTCAGATTCTCTGCTGATTCTGGTACTAACTCTACTTCCCCCAGGTCTTGCCCTTGCTCTTGCTCTTGCTCTTGCTCTTGCTCCTGCTCTTGCTCTTGCTCTTGCTCTTGCTCTTGCTCTTGCTCTTGCTCCTAATTCTCCCCTCACTCTTTCTCGCAACCCCCACTTAAAAACAAAATGCAAAAGTGCATTTTGAAAAGCAAAAAACAGCCATATTTTCGCTTCAAAATGTAAAAATACAGTTTGTCGAGCACAAAACCGGCTAAAACAAAGCTTTTCAGTGGAACAAAATGTATTTTTACATTTTGACAGTGTATTCCTACGATTTTTGACTAATCAAAATGTATTTTTGCATTTTGTTTTCTCCCTGAGGCTTCACCCCATCTAAAAATTAATAACTCAAGGCGACTCCCCGCTTACCTCGATTGGAAATTTGGAGCGCCCACAGACACTCAGGCCAAATATGAGTTGGACCCAAACGTAAAGTGGAAAACAATTATACTGTCGGCACACACAAGTCATATTGACCCGTTGCTGACAAAAATCAGAAGCCGTTCCCGTCTGTCCGCACGAAAAAAAGAACCTCCGAACAATCTAAGCTTTCGCTTGGACGGTTCAGAGGTTCTTCCTCTGTTGCTATAAGGTTCCGGAATCGATCCGGCTACGATATGACGCTCATTGCCGCCTGGGGCGGCGGTACATAATCCGTGACGGAGCGGAAAATGATGCCCTTCTGCTCCATTAGAAGCGATACTTTATCGCTATCCTTCGGATACGACCGATGGTACACAATTTCTTGGACACCGCTGTTCGCCAGCATGTTCGCGCAGGTCCAGCAAGGCTGGTCCGTCACATACACAGATGAGCCTTCACGATTTACCGGATCTGTGAACAATAGCAGATTCTGCTCCGCATGAATCGTGCGGATGCAGCGCTGTTTCTTGATCATCTTCTCCTGACCATTCTCGATGGTTATCTCCAGCTCTTCTGCGATCATGCAGCCCGCTTCCGAGCAGTCAGGCACTCCCATGGGCGCGCCATTATATGCGGTGCCGAGGAGCTTCTTGCCCTGAACCAGCAAAGCGCCGACGTGACGGCGAGAGCAGCGAGAGCGGGTCGATACCATATAAGCGATATCCATAAAATATGTGTCCCAATCTTTGCGTTCCGCTTCCTGCGAACGGACCGTTGCCATACGAATCGACTTCCTTTCCATGTTGCGCTAGATCTCCGGTTCGGGCAGCAGGCAACTTCGGCTTTGGCTTTAGGTGATCTGCTTCTGTCAGGAGCTAGGCCTCTAACCTTAAGCTCGTACTTTCAGCTTCACAGCCTTCCAGCCCCAGCCTGAGTACCTGCCCTATACGGAACTCTATTCTAGATGACGTAACTTGCGCTTAGTTATTACTATTATAATAGCTGATTAGCCTTCTTGGCTAATGCGAAGCGCTTGCTCCAGATCGGCCAAAATATCGCCGATACCTTCCGTACCGATCGACAGACGGATCAGACCTGGCGTTACGCCAGCCGAAATCTGCTCGTCAGCGGAAAGCTGCTGATGCGTCGTGCTCGCAGGATGGATAATAAGCGACTTGGAGTCACCCACATTCGCGAGATGCGAGAACAGCTTCACAGAATTGATTACTTTTTTACCCGCGTCAACTCCGCCTTTAATGCCAAAGGTCAAAATCGCGCCTTGGCCGTTCGGCAAGTACTTGAGCGCCAGCTGGTGGGAAGGATGGCTTTCCAGACCCGGGTAGCTAACCCACTCCACCGCTTCATTCGTTTCCAAATATTTCGCAACTGCCAGTGCATTGGAGCTGTGACGCTCCATACGCAGGTGCAGCGTCTCCAAACCTTGCAGCAGCAGGAAGGAGTTGAACGGCGACAGCGCAGCGCCCATGTCGCGAAGCAGCTGTACTCTTGCTTTGATGATGTAAGCGATTGGACCTACAGCATCAGTGTAAACAACGCCGTGATAGCTTGGGTCCGGCTCAGTCAAGCCAGGGAACTTGCCGCTAGCTTTCCAGTCGAATTTGCCGCCGTCAACGATAACGCCGCCGATGGACGTACCATGTCCGCCGATGAACTTCGTCGCCGAATGAACGACGATGTCCGCACCTTGCTCGATTGGACGCTGCAAATACGGGCTGGAGAACGTGCTGTCGACGATCAGCGGAATACCGTTCTCATGCGCGATAGCAGCAACTGCTTCCACATCAAGAATGTCGCCGCGCGGATTGCCGATTGTTTCCGCATAAAGCGCTTTCGTCTTGTCCGTAATCGCTGCACGGAAATTCTCAGGATCTGACGGATCTACGAACGTTACTTTAATGCCCAGCTTGGCAAATGTGTTGGAGAACAAGTTGTATGTTCCACCGTAAAGGCTAGCAGCAGATACGATCTCGTCGCCTGCACCGGCGATATTTAAAATCGAGTACGTGATCGCCGCTTGGCCGGAACCTACAGCCAGCGCGGCCGGAGCTCCTTCCAGCAATGCGACGCGCTTCTCGAATACATCCGTTGTCGGGTTCATAATACGGGTATAAATGTTGCCGAATTCTTGCAGCGAGAACAAATTCGCCGCATGATCGGTATCCCGAAAACCGTAAGAAGTCGTTTGGTAAATTGGCACCGCACGAGAAAAAGTAGTCGGGTCGATTTCCTGGCCTCCGTGGACGGAAAGCGTTTCGAGTGAGAGCTTGCGTGGTTCTTGTTCTGACATCACTGACAACTCCTCAAACATAATTTTTGCTGATCCTGACAGACATTTCGACTGTCTGCGCCTGGCGCTGTGCGCCTTGCCCGGAACGCGGTTGGACTGGGATACATTTCCTCCAGCCTTCTCCTATTCTCTCACATTTATGGACGAGCTACAATGCTATCTTTCAATCCCGCAAGCAGCTTTGGACCTATTCCTTTTACCCGGAGCAAATCATCGGCCGAATTGAAAAATCCCCGCTGCTCCCGTTCATTCACGATCGCCTGCGCCTTGGCAGGACCAATCCCTTTCAGCCCCTTCAATTGCTCCAAAGTCGCCCGATTAATATCGAGCTTACCGCGGTCCGCATCTGCAATTTCGGCGGTACCGGAATTGCTGTTTGCTTGCCCATTCACCGTCTGCTGAGCTCCGTCCTGACCATCTCCTGCGGCTTGTCCTGCCGTTCCTTTTCCTCCAGCCCCCGCCACATCGGATTGCTCGGAGGAAGTGCCGCCAGTTCCTATTTGACCAGCCTCATTCGTCTCTTTCTGCGCATTACGGGTCCCCGCTTCCGTATTTGGCAACTCGTCCAAATCAGTCTGCGTTTTCCCCGCAGTCAGAACTTTCTCGCCATTCCCGGATTGCCCTTTCACCCTATCTTGATGCTCCACGACCGTTCCAGCCTGCGCTCCTCCATTTCCAGCACCAGCCTCCAACTCCAGCAAGGCCTGTTCGACCGGCCGGTTCAACGGTTCCCAGCCTTTGGCCATCTCTTCCTTCGGCATTGCAAAAGCCACCGTAAACATTACCGCTGCCAGAACGAACAAGGCAGCCAAAATGTACATTTTGGTCCGCTCAGTCCCCCTGATCATTTTTGCCTTCATTTTCATCTACGTCATCCACCTTTCATAAAAAAGTAAAAAAATGGTCGAAATCATGACATATCGGGCAAGTCTTGATGAATAGAGTAAAAGAGCGAACACGATGCTGGCGAACGACACGCATCCGCTTCAGCTATATCATTCAACTACGGGAGGGCTGGACATGAAGGTCGGATTCATCGGAACGGGCACGATGGGAAGCCTGCTTATCGAAGCATTCGTCACGTCTGGAGCGCTCGAGCCGAGCCAAATCGCCGTCAGCAATCGTACCTACACGAAAGCGCTGGCTTTGGCTAGCCGCTTTGTCGGAATAAGCGCCGTACCTGCGAATGCGGCTTGTGCCGCAAACAGCGACATTATATTTCTATGCGTCAAACCGCTCGAATTCAAAAAAGTGGTCGACGAGCTGCTGCCGGTTATTCGTCCCGAGCAATTGGTCGTCTCCATTACAAGTCCTGTATTAATCGCTCACTTGGAAGAAATGCTGCCCTGCAAAGTGGCAAAAGTAATCCCCAGCGTAACGAATTCCGTGCTGAGCGGAGCTACACTTTGCGTCTATGGCAGCAGGTTATCCGCCGAAGATGAAGCCAGGCTGGAGATATTGCTTAACCGCATCAGCAAACCGCTTCAAATTGAAGAGCCTTATACCCGAATCGTCTCCGACCTGTCCAGCTGCGGACCTGCATTTATAAGCTGTCTGATGGAGCAATTTGTAGACGCCGCTGTAGAAGAAACCGGCATATCGCGGGAGGAAGCTGGCAAGGTTGTTGCTTCCATGCTGCTTGGTACCGGACTGCTGCTGACGGAAGGCGGCCTGTCGCTGGCCGACGTCCAAGCCAAGGTTGCCGTGCCCGGGGGCATTACCGCTCAAGCGCTTCAATTGCTTCGCAGAGAAACAGATGGCGTATTCAACCGGCTTGTCCGCACGACGCATGCAAAATTCGACGAGGATGTCTCAAAAGTTTCTATCGCTTTCTACGGCGAAGAGGTGAACGGTCAGTAGCTTCTAAAGCTGCTCGACCGTCCACCTCTTCAATTTTGCCTATAAATTAATTTGCGACGATGTTGACGAGCTTGCCTTTGACCGCAATTACTTTGCGGATCGTTTTGCCCTCTATCAGTTCTCGCACTTTATCGTTTTCTTTTGCCAGACGCTCCATATCCGCTTCATTCGTATCAGCGGCGATCGCCAGGCGTTCAACGATTTTTCCGTTCACTTGAACGACGATTTCAACCTCTTGGTCAACTGTCCAAGCTTCTTCGTATTGCGGCCATGCTTCATACGATACCGATCCGGCACCGCCCAGCTTTTCCCACAACTCTTCAGCGATATGCGGTGCAAGCGGCGACAGCATTTGTACAAAGTCAATCATCGCTTTTTTCGGCAGCGACTCGGATTTGTACGCTTCGTTGACAAAAATCATCAATTGGCTGATCGCCGTATTGAATCTCAAGTTGTCGAAGTCGTCGGTTACTTTCTTGATCGTGCGGTGCCATGTCCGTTTGAACGCTTCGCTTGGCTCTCCGGCATCAATCTTCGCATTCAAGCTGCCGTCTTCTTCATTAATGAAGAGACGCCATACGCGGCTCAGGAAGCGGTAGCTGCCTTCCACCCCGTTCGTGCTCCAAGGCTTCGTCGCCTCCAGCGGCCCCATGAACATTTCATACATACGCAGTGTGTCTGCGCCAA
Source organism: Paenibacillus radicis (ex Gao et al. 2016) (assembly GCF_014641555.1). Classification (GTDB taxonomy): domain Bacteria; phylum Bacillota; class Bacilli; order Paenibacillales; family Paenibacillaceae; genus Pristimantibacillus; species Pristimantibacillus radicis. The sequence continues at coordinate 708,271 of NZ_BMHY01000001.1, read as the reverse complement.
ACTCGTTCACGATGTCATCCGGATTAATAACGTTGCCGCGGGATTTGGACATTTTCTCATTGTTCGTGCCCAGGATCATCCCTTGGTTAACGAGCTTATGGAACGGCTCTTTCGTATTCACTACGCCGATATCATAAAGCACTTTGTGCCAGAAGCGTGCATACAGCAAGTGAAGCACCGCATGCTCGGCCCCGCCGATGTACAAGTCAACCGGCAGCCATTCCTTCTGTTTCTCAGGCGAGCAAATTTCCTTGTCGTTTTTCGGATCGATAAAGCGCAGGTAATACCAGCAGCTTCCCGCCCATTGCGGCATCGTGTTCGTCTCGCGGCGCGCTTTCATACCCGTCTCCGGATCGATCGTATTGACCCACTCCGTTACGTTGGCGAGCGGCGATTCCCCTGTACCCGACGGTTTGATCGCATCGACATCCGGCAGCACGAGCGGAAGCTGATCTTCCGGCACCGTCTTCATCGTTCCGTCTTCCAGATGAAGAATCGGAATCGGCTCTCCCCAGTAACGCTGACGGCTGAACAGCCAATCGCGCAATCGGTAGGTCACTTTGCCTTGACCTTTGCCTGATGCTTGCAGATGCTCGATCATTGCAGCAATCGCCGCCGCATTATCCAATCCGTCCAGGAAGCCGGAATTAACGTGAGGACCCTCTCCTGCATAAGCCTCTTGCGTTACATCGCCGCCCTGAACAACTTCGATAATCGGCAGGTCGAACTGCTTCGCGAATTCCCAGTCGCGAACGTCATGACCGGGAACCGCCATAATAGCGCCTGTGCCGTAACCGGCCAGTACATAATCGGCAATCCAGATTGGCGTTTTTGCGCCATTAGCGGGATTGATTGCATAAGCACCGGTAAACACGCCTGTTTTATGCTTCGCCAGATCCGTACGCTCGAGATCACTTTTATGCGATGCTGTCTTTTGATAATCAACAACGGTTTGACGCTGTGCTTCTGTCGTAATTTGCGCAACAAGCTCATGTTCAGGAGCCAATACGCAGTAGGTTGCCCCGAACAGCGTATCCGGACGGGTCGTAAAGACGACGAGCGAAGCTTCGTGACCATCAATCTCAAAGGTTACTTCAGCGCCAGTCGATTTACCGATCCAGTTGCGCTGCATATCCTTGATGCTCTCCGACCAGTCGAGCTCTTCCAGATCCTCTAGCAATCGTTCCGCATATTCTGTGATTTTGAGCATCCATTGACGCATTGGCTTGCGGACAACCGGATGGCCCCCGCGTTCGCTAAGGCCGTCGATGACTTCCTCGTTCGCCAGAACCGTACCCAGCGCTTCGCACCAGTTGACCGGCACTTCCGCTACATAAGCAAGACCTTTCTTATATAACTGGATGAAAATCCATTGCGTCCACTTGTAGTAATCAGGATCGGTCGTGCTAAATTCACGGTCCCAATCATAGGAGAAGCCTAATGTTTTAATCTGACGGCGGAAATTATTGATGTTTTCTACCGTAAACTCGCGCGGGTGATTTCCCGTTTGCATAGCGTATTGCTCAGCAGGCAGACCAAACGCGTCCCATCCCATCGGATGCAGCACGTTGTAGCCGCTCATCCGCTTATAACGGGATACGATATCGGTAGCCGTATAACCTTCCGGATGGCCTACATGCAAGCCTGCTCCTGATGGATAAGGAAACATATCGAGTGCATAAAACTTCGGTTTCCCCGGGTCCTCCGTCGTTGCGAACGTTTTGTTCTCGTCCCAGAACTTCTGCCACTTCGGTTCTACCGAAAGCGGATTATAGCTGTGAAATTGCTGCTGTTCCTGACTCATTGTCACACATTCCTCTCATTTCTTCTGGTCAATAAAAAAACTCCCGCCCCTAGCGTATTATCGCTAGGGACGAGAGATTGCTCCCGTGGTACCACCCTAGTTAACGGCCGGCATGCTTTGCCTTCCGCTCACTCAATGCCTTTAACGCAGGCCGAGACGGCGCGCTGTTCACGCGCGGCTCCAAGGCGAGTTCATATCGCTGCAGGTCCGGCTTGCACCATCCGCCGGCTCTCTAAGCCTTGCAACACGACATTACTGTTCCTCTTCAACGCCAATTATGGTTGAAAAATTAGCTTAACTTTCTTATATATTAAAGAAGCGGCGCGCTCATGTCAAGATATCGGACAAGCAATTGGCGTTATTCCTTCGGCTCCTCAGCCGTCACCGCAATACTGCCCAGCAGCTTGCCGTCGACATACGCCATAATGCGCCATCTGCCTGCCTCCGGGAGCATCAGTGTAGACGGAAAATACCGGTCCGCATAATTGGATTTAGCTCCTGTAACGGATAGCGAGAACAGCTCAATCAACCCGGTGCCGCCTTCCTTTGCCGCTACCGCCTTAAACTCGCCCTGCAGCTCGCTTTCCTCGCCCCATAGCCACCACATATATTTATTCGCTTTCCCAGCGATAAATGGCTGATTCATCACCCCTAGCCGCCCTGGTGTGCCGCGCACCGAATAAGGCTCTGAAACGAATACCTGACTTTCTTCCCAAGCAGGCTCCGCTGCTTCAAGAATGGCATCACCGTAAAAAACACCGTCCAGTTCCACTATAAACCGCCAATAGCCCGATAATGGAACCCCCGCTCCGGCAATCGCGTAACGGGACAGGGTCTCGTAGCCGCTGCTCGGCTCCGTTATTTTATCACCTGCAACAATTGTCTCCTCTATGCCAGAATCGGCATGTACGGCTTTTATTGAGATTGTCTTGCCCTCATAGACCTTAAACGGCTCTTTGAACGAAATGATAAGTCCCTGCGGAGTGCCCGCTTCGAAGTCGCCGCCCGGCATCATCTCTAGCAATTCTCTGCCTTCACGGGTATAGGCTGTGCGCTCCTCAAGCTGTATCGGCTTAGAAGTTGCAATTAACAGATGGCTAACATTATCCGGCAAAGCCTGCCAAGCCGCGAAAACTAACAGCGCAACTGCCGCAGCAATGCCTCCAACACGCCAGCGCAAGCGGTTTGCCCTCGTTCTGCGGGCGGTTCCTCTCCTTACTTCGCTCCGAATCTTCTCTTTCATATTTTCAGAGAAAGGCTCCTGCCGGAACGGTGACTCCTTCATCCGCCTAGTCCAATCTGGTATACCTGATTGATTGTCGTCCTTCATATTTGATCAACTCCTTTGGGAGCCTTCAACAAGCGGGCAAGCTTGCCTTTGGCGCGATGACTTCTCGATTTGACCGTCCCCTCCGATAACTGAAGCAGCGACGCTATTTCCTTAATGGACAAGCCATAATGGTAATCCAAAATGAGCACCTCGCGAAACTTGAGCGGAAGCCCCAGCACCGCATCCCATAGCTCACGCGCGTCCTCCCGGAACAGCAGCTCGTTTTCTGCGGACGGCGATGGAGAGCCGACATCCATCACGTCCATAAGTGTCACTTTTCTAACAAAAGCCGTTTTCAAATAGGAATAGCTTTTATTTCTCGTCATCGCAAGCAGCCAGCCGCGTACCGAGCTTTCACCGCGAAATGCATACATCCGCTCGTAAACCGCAAGAAACACCTCCTGCACAACATCATCGGCCGCATCCGCCCGCTTGGTCAAAAAATAAGCGAAACGCCACAAATCGCCGCCGTATTGCTGCATGAGCTCCTCCAGTACGGCATCACGATCATAGCCAGCAGCCAAATGCTGCAAATAATGCGTCTCCAGCCTCAACACCTCCCCTTAATAAGTCTGGCTAGGGCCAAAAAAGTTCCCGTTCAACCGAAATTATTTTCACCGTTCCTTGTCTACCGCGAATACATGCAATAAGGTCAAAGGAAGGTTATACTATTGAAATGAAAGCTCAATGACATAGACAAAAAAGGAGAGACCGATATGCGATTCATTAGCAACAAAGGCATTACCGACCCGACGCTTAACTTGGCACTTGAGGAATACGTGCTGCGGTCGCTGCCGGACGACGACGATTATTTGCTGTTCTACATAAACGAACCGTCTATCATTATCGGCAAAAACCAAAATACAGTTGAGGAAATCAACGCGGATTATGTGAAGGATAACAGCATCCATGTCGTTCGCCGGCTTTCAGGCGGCGGCGCCGTCTATCATGATCTGGGCAACTTAAACTTCAGCTTTATTATGAAGGATGATGGCCAGTCTTTTCATAATTTCAAAAAATTCACTGAGCCTGTCGTCCGGGCGCTCCGCAAGCTGGGTGTCGAAGCCGAATTGACCGGCCGCAATGACCTACAAGTCGGCGAACGGAAAATTTCCGGCAATGCGCAATTTTCCACAAAGGGCAAAATGTTCAGCCACGGCACGCTCCTGTTCGATTCCGAAATCGAAAATGTCGTCTCAGCACTGAAAGTGAACAAAGAAAAATATGTATCCAAATCGACCAAGTCCATTCGGAGCCGCGTAGCAAATATTTCTGAATTTTTAAGTGAGCCGATTACGATTGAGCAGTTCCGTCAAAGCATTCTTGCCTCCATATTTGAAGATGAGCAAGAGATTCCGTTCTATGAACTGACCGAGCAGGACGAGGCCAACGTACGCAAGCTCGCAGAAGAACGCTACCGCAGCTGGGAATGGAATTACGGCCGTTCCCCTGCGTTCAATATGCGCCAGACAAAGCGGATCGAAGGGGCTGGCACATTCGACGTTCGGCTCCAAGTCGAAGAAGGCGTCATCGTTGGCGCTTCCGTATACGGTGACTTTTTCGGCCGCGGCGACAGCAGCGAATTTGCTGACAAGCTGGTCGGCGTACGTTACGACGCTGACGCTTTGAAGGCCATTTTATCCGAAACGGACCTGCCCTACTATTTCGGAGCGGTAACCCCAGAGCAATGGCTGGAGCTTCTCATTTAATAGCTTTCTTAGAAAAAAAAACCGGACACAAGCCGCAAAGCATTAAGCTTTACGGCTGTGTCCGGTTTTTTGCGGAAGGAACCAAGTTCCAAAGATTAGTTTATACACGCCGTAGCCGACCGCCGCACCCAAGCTGTTAAGCAGTACATCATCCACGTCCATGCTGCCTCGTCTTGTTACCATTTGCAGCACTTCCAGCGTCGAGATGAACACGATGAAATTAATCATTGTTTTCTTAAAGCCCCAGCGGAATGCAATCGGCAGACATAAGCCAAACGGGATGAATACGAGCAGGTTGCCGCCGATATTGATCAGCCATGTATCGAAATTGTAGTGATCGAAGTAAATGAAGTAATTTTTGATCGTCGACAGCGGCTTGAGGTTGTACATCATTTCTCCGCCTCTTCTCGCCTGCCTGCCAAATCCGACAAACATCCAATACGCCAACAGAAACGTATACAAGAAAATTGCAATCGCAGCCGCACCGCGTACTACGATTCTCATTCGCCCACCCACTTCCGCTCGCTCGCCAAGCCGCGTTTCCTAAAGATGAAAACGTTCCAGCTGGTCGTATAGTTTCTCGCGCTTCAAAATTTCCTTCTGCTTCGGCCCAAGCAGATCGAAGTGCGGATATTCCGCTCTGGCATGAATATAACGTGGATTCAAGCCATTCTCCCTGCACCACGCCGCCAGCTTATTGAGATCAGAACAGCCGACCTTCGTCACTGTCTTCATATTTGGAAACCGAGGATCCAGCCAATAATGGGTCAGGTAGGCAATCTCGCCTTGCGACACCTTCCGTTTCCATTCATTCATCTCGGCCCTCTTAATTCCGAACGCCACGCCAATCTCTCCTTATGACCCGTGAATATGCTTAACCCGGCCGACTTGCCCGTCTGCCAGTCTAACTTTGATTCCATGCGGGTGAGTGGCCGATTTCGTCAGCAAATCTTTAACGATTCCCCGAGTCAGCTTCCCTGTCCGCTGATCCTGCTTCAATACAATATCGACTTCAAGCCCAGGCTTCACATGGGCGCGTTCTGTTCCGTTCATAACAATCCTTCCTTTACTGCTAGCATTTTATGAAAAACAGCATAGCATATGCCGCCAAAAGATGCACATCTAGGAGACAACTGTTATACTAAACACCATACGAAATAGATGAAATGAGGAAATTAAACTAATGTCAACCGAATTCACGACCATGGGCATCATTCCCGAGCTTACGGACAAGCTTCATCACGAAGGAATTACAACGCCGACTCCCGTGCAGCAGAAGGCGATTCCCGTGCTGCTTGCGGGACAAGACGTCATCGCCCAAGCACAGACTGGAACAGGTAAAACGATTGCGTTTGCCTTACCGATATTGCAACGAATCGACGTAACGAAGGAGCAGGTACAGGCTCTAATCTTAACGCCGACACGCGAGCTGGCCATTCAAATTACGAGCGAGCTTACGAAGCTTGCTCCCGTAGTTGGAGCCAAGGTGCTTGCCGCATATGGCGGTCAAGACGTCGTCGCGCAAATTCGCAAGCTGAACAATGCGCCTCATATCGTCGTAGCGACGCCAGGCCGTCTGATCGATCATATGAAACGCGAGACGATCAATCTTGGCAAGCTGCGCATGCTCGTACTGGACGAAGCTGATCAAATGCTGCATATGGGCTTCTTGTCAGAAGTCGAAGGCATTATTAATCAAACGCCTCGCGCACGCCAGACGATGCTGTTCTCCGCAACGATGCCGGACGCCATTAAACGTCTTGCGGAAAATTATATGAAGACGCCTGTCGACATTCGCATCAAAAGCGCGAACGTTACGCTGGACAGCATTAAACAGCTGATCATCGAAACGTCCGACCGCGGACGCCAAGATGCGCTCATTCACCTGATTGAGCAGCACCGCCCTTATTTGGCGGTTGTCTTCTGCCGGACGAAGGTACGCGCGAAAAAACTTAACGAAGCGCTGCAGGATCATGGCTTCGCTTCCGACGAGCTGCACGGCGATCTGACGCAAGCGAAACGTGAGCAGGTAATGAAACGGTTCCGCGACGCCAAGCTCCAAATTCTTGTTGCGACCGATGTTGCGGCCCGGGGCCTTGACGTTGAAGGCGTTACCCACGTCTTTAACTATGATGTGCCGCAGGATTCGGAAATTTACATCCATCGAATTGGCCGTACTGGCCGTGCTGGACAACGCGGCGTTGCGGTAACGCTCGTATCGCAATATGACCGGGGCGCTATTCAACACATCGAGCGCAATATTAATGCCGTTCTGGAACGGCGAGCGATCGACTCGGAAGGTAATATTATCGCAAGCAGCACGCCGAGAGCAGAAGCAAAAGCTTCCGCAAAGGGCGGCAAAGGCGCAGAACGCGGCGGACGCCGCGGGGGCGGAGATCGCAATGCCAACAATGATCGCGGTCGTGGACGCGGCAACAGCAGTGCCGGCAGAAGCGGCGGAAGAACTGTCCGTGACAATCGGACTGGAAGCGGCAGCAGCCGGAATAAACGTAGCGACGCAGAAGTATCCGGCGTTGTTAGCGAGAATCCTTGGCAGCAAGATGCGGGCACGGGCAGAGGTTCGCGCAGCGCAAGTGCTGCTGGCCGTGGAGGCCGGAGCGCAGCTCCAGCTCGTGAAGGACGAGGCTCGCGCGGCGAAAGCGGTGCTCCTGCCCGTGAAAGAGGTTTTTCACGCGGTGAAGCTCCTGCCCGTGAAGGCCGAGGCGCACGCAATACAGGCGGTGCTCCCGCACGTGATGGCAGAGGCGCACGCAGCGCCGGGTCGCCTGAAGGACCAGCATCCTGGGGCGCTGCGCGCAACGCCAACAAAGAGCGCGGCGAACGCCCTTCCGGCGGCAGCCGGGGCGGCGGTAAAAGCGGCGGTCCACGCTCCAGCAGCCGGGGCACCCGTCCGTCCGGCCCATCTGGCAACCGTCGCGGACGCAGCTAATTAAGTAACCCGATTGATAAAGAAACAGGGGACGAGTGACCGGGATTGGTACAAATACCGCTCCCGGTCACTCGTCCTTATGTCTCCTGCCCCAACTCCCTATTCCTCCTTCTCCCGCAGCTGCCCAAATGTAAGGCAACCGTGATATACGTCCATTCGAAACCGGGCAAATTACATATCATAGAGTATACCGAGCGGCAAGGCGTCGACAGCATAACCGCCGGAATTTATGTACGGGGAGGAATTTGCATGTCTGGTGTATATGGAGGCTCGGCGGCAGGGTTCATCCTGGTCCTGTTCATTCTTCTGGTCATCATCTCTAGAGGAATTTGGTAATCATCCCCTCTGAATGTAACATGCTAAAAAACCGCTGGGAGCATCGCCCCCAGCGGTTTTTTGCGTTCACTTGCCTGTTACGTCGTTTCAAGCTGCTCTAGCCGCGCCGTCTAAGAAGCTCCAGTTCCTCCTCAGTCAACTCGCGGTAAGACCCTTCTTCCAATTGCTCATCCAATGCAAGCGGCCCCATCGATATCCGTTTCAGGTGGACGACTTTTTTGCCGACGGATTCGAACATCCGCTTTACTTGATGGAACTTGCCTTCCGTGATGGTTAAGGAAATAGAAGAAACGATGCCGTTGTCCGTCTGTTCCTTGCCATTAATGACAAGCTCTGCTGGCATCGTCACATAACCGTCATCGAGCGTTACGCCCGCGGTGAATGCTTCTTGATCGGAAGTGCCGACATCTCCCTCGACGCGGGCCTCGTACGTTTTGGGAACATGCTTCCGCGGCGATAGAAGCTCATGTGCCAGTTGACCATCATTCGTCAGCAGCAACAGCCCTACCGTATCTTTGTCCAGCCTTCCGACGGGAAACGGCTCCCTTACTTGATCATCGATTTCCAGCAAATCGATGACGGTTCTTTCCCGGCGGTCTTCCGTCGCGGAAATAACGCCCGGCGGTTTGTTGAGCATTAAATAAATAAATTCACGATAGACGACGATTTCTCCATCTACCTTTATTTCCTGCTGCTCCGGATCGACCGTCAAGCCGCTGTCCTTGGCCGTTTTTCCGTCTACTTGTATAACGCCCTGCTTGACCAGCTTTTTAATTTCGCTTCTCGAACCGTAGCCGGTATGAGCGAGAAGCTTGTCCAGCCTCATTTTTTTAGCCATCGCCTAGATTAACCTCCATCCTGCCGGAAGCTCGTTTTTGAGCATTCCGCCATCGGCATATTTCCCCCACCCCAGCGGGTATCCATCTACGCATACGAGCACATAACCTTTTAAGGGCGGTGTTTCAACCCCGTTACCGTTCTCTTCATCCGCAATAACATTCAGCTCGGGAGGCTCCACAAATAGCGTTTCGCCTTTCAAATAACGAACCGCATTTGGATCGTTAGCGCTCCAATTGAGCGTACGCAGCGCTTCTTCGCGGCGTAAACCCATTGCAAGCGGCTGCGACGGCTCGAATACGCCGCGGCCGTTCAACTCGCCGATGAACCAGCCTGCACGGATTACGCGGAGACCATCCAGCGGCGGCAGCCCCTGCGGCTGCAAATAAATGCGGGAGCCATAAGCTTGCAGCCGGCTTGTCCCCGCTTCAAATGCGCTGGAAAGGTGCGCTTCTGCAAAAGCATACCATGCTGCCATAGGGTCTGCAGCCGTCTCAGACAGACGGGACATGGCACTCCCTTTTCCAGCCTTCTTGCTTAGTTTGCTGTCTTTGCCTGATCCACCGCGTTTCTCTGCCGCACGCAGCGCGTTCCCATTATCCTTACCGCTTCTGTGTTTGAATTTCTCCTCTTGCGCTGGCCTGAACTCTTGCTCGAACACGACATCAGCTTCAGGCACACGGATGTAGCCTTCACAAGCAGCCTTGCGCTGAAGCAGCGCTGCGTAATGACCTTCACCTTCGATGTTTTGCGGCCACAGCCTGACGGTTCCTGCAATTGACGCAAGCCGCTCAGCCGATAACCCGGCCGTTTCGGCTGCCGCAAGCCAATCCGGCCTGCCGCTTGTCCAGCCAAACTGCGGCATAAGCGGTATCACTTCGAATTCCGGATGCTCTGCCAACAACAAAGCGATCTGCGCTTCATTCTCTTCCGGAGAAAACGTGCAAGTCGAATAGACAAGCTTCCCGCCAGGAGCGAGCATTTGCGCTGCATCCTTTAAGATTGAGCGCTGCATAACTGAGCAGCGTTCAATCGAATGCTTTTCCCATTCGGCGATCATCGACTCGTCCTTGCGGAACATGCCTTCCCCCGAGCATGGAGCATCAACGAGAATTCGGTCAAACCAGCCGCCGAACACACGGGCTAGCGCAGCAGGCTCTTCATTAAGCACAACCGCATTGCGAACACCGGCCAGCTCGATATTTTTCGCCAGCGCCTTCGTTCTTTCCCTCGCGTTGTCATTGCTGACAATAACGCCGCTCCCTTGCAGCTTGCCGGCTATTTGCGTCGATTTGCCGCCTGGTGCCGCGCAAAGATCAAGGACGCGATGTCCGGGCTGCACATCCAGCAGCTCCACGGGTGCCATCGCACTTGGCTCTTGTATATAATAAAGGCCGGCATGGTAATGCGGATGCTTGCCTGGCCTTTCCCCTTCCCCGTAATAAAAGCCGTCCTCCGCCCACGGAATTGGCCGCACCGCTTCGCCCAGCGGGGACAGCCTCCTCCAATGTTCCGTATTCAGCTTCAGCCGGTTAATACGGAGCCCATAAACACGCGGAGCCCGATAGGAATCGATAAATCGCTCATATTCCTTGCCGCCGAGCAACTTCTTCATCTTGTCTGTAAAAGCAAGCGGCAAAAAGCCAGCCATATAAGTTCCCCCTGATGATCGTCTAACTCTGCGATTCAAGCTATCTTATAATACCAGATTCCATGCAAAACGAGTATAGATCATCAATCTTGGCTCATAATGAAACCCCTCGCTGCGCCGGCTTTGGCATGACGAGGGGTTTCGTTATGAGTATATCGGTTAGCTCTGGTTATTCTTTTTGGCGCGTATAATGGCCGCCTCAATATCCATCGCCAGCTGCTTCAAGCCAAACATATCGTTCTGCTCCCACAGCTCGTTAAATTTCATTTGGAATTGCGCCGCTTCCCTGATCCGGTGATAGAAATACAGATCCTGAATGTTGCTCAGCACTTTGGAGACCACATTCGCCCCTTCTTCGAAGCCGCGCTGCGCATCCAATATTTCATGCCGGATGCTGGACATTTCCGTATCCAGCTGAAAAGCCGCCTCCGCCGCTTTCTTCAGCCTTTCCTTCACATCCTCGGGAAGGCTTTCCTTATACTTATAGTTGAGCGAGTGTTCAATCGTCGCCCAGAAATTCATCGCCAGCGTCCGGATTTGAATTTCTGCAAGCACGATTTTTTGGCCAAGCGCCGTTTGTACCGGATATTCGACAATCATATGGTAGCTGCGATAGCCGCTGTCCTTATAATTCGTAATATAATCCTTCTCGTACACGAGGGACAAGTCTTTGCGGGAGCGGATAAGCTCGGCCACACGGCGAATGTCGTCCACGAACTGGCACATAATCCGGATGCCGGCAATGTCTTCAATGCCCGTCTCCAATTGATCAGCCGGAACGTTTAGACGTTTTGCCTTCTCCAGTACGCTCGATATTTTCTTCACCCGGCCGGTGACGAATTCGATTGGGGCATATGCCTCCCTCATTTTGAGCTCTACCCGCATCGTCTTAAACTTTACTTTCAGCTCTTCAACCGCTTGTTCATATGGCTGCAAAAAAAGATTCCAGTCTCTTCCGTCCATCCGGCCGCCTCCTGTTCCTATCGATGATCTGCGCCTACTGCCTCCGTTATGCTGCGGTAGCCGTCCTTTCGCAATTTTTCCTTCAGACCATTCGTCAATTCACGCAATACATCCGGTCCTTTATATATAAAAGAAGTATAAATTTCGACGAGCGACGCGCCTGCGCGAATCTTATCGTATGCGTCCTCCGCTGTAAAAATGCCGCCGGAGCCGATGATCGGAAGCTTCCCTTCCGTCTGCCTGTATACAGCACGGATTACTTCCGTCGAACGTTCCTTCATCGGCAATCCGCTCATACCGCCCATTTCGCCGGCATTCGCATGAGTCAAGCCTTCGCGCGATAACGTCGTATTGGTCGCGATAATGCCCGCCACGCCGCTTTCCTGGATCGTCGCAACAGTCAGCTCAAGCTGCTCGTCCGTCATATCCGGCGCGATTTTCACAAGCACCGGTTTCGGTTGCGCTCCCGTCTTGGCTGCCTGAAGCTTCATTTCCTCCAGCACTTCGGACAGCAGCGTGCGCAATTCATCGCCATGCTGCAGCGCCCGAAGATCTGGCGTGTTCGGCGAACTGATATTGACTACGAAAAAATCGCCATGCGGATATAACACTTTTATGCAGGCGCGGTAATCTTCGTGCGCAAGTTCATTGGCCGTTACTTTGTTTTTCCCGATATTGACCGCGACCGGTACGCGATGAATGCTGCGGCGCGCCAATTGACGGGCCATCGCTTCCGCTCCGTCATTGTTGAAGCCCATCCGGTTAATCAGCGCCTCGTCAGGCGGCAGCCGGAACAGCCGGGGCAGCTCATTGCCAGGCTGGCCCTTCGGCGTTACCGTGCCAACCTCAGCGAATCCGAAGCCAATGCTGGAAAAGGTATCGATCGCCTTCGCATTTTTATCCAGTCCTGCTGCAAGGCCAACCGGATGCGGGAAACGCAAGCCAAAGAGGTTTACCTCCAGCTCAGGAGCCTCGCTCACGCCGTACATCGCATGCATGAGACCGTTTACGCCCGGAATTTTCCCAGCCGTATGGCAGCCGTCAATAATCAAGTGATGGGCTTTCTCCGGATCCATTCGGAAGAGTACAGGTTTAAGTATTGAAGAATAAAGCAATTGCATTCACATCCGTTCCAAATTGTATGTCCTAACGAACAGTTTATCTTTTTTGGATGAAAAAGAAAAGAGCTTGTCAGCTATGTTGACAAGCTTCCATCATTGCGGATATCCGCGAAAACGATTACAATGTAGGTGTAATGTTTCTACTTTATTAATAGAAAGGTTGAATGTCGATGAGCTCTGCAAAAAGAATGCCACCGTCTCTGAAAACCAAACCCAAAGAAGAGGTTAATAAAAAGGCGTTAGTCTGGATTGGCTCCATCATTGGCGTCGTCGTGATCGCCGTAGCCGTCCTTCTTATTGTCGGCAATTAATCAATTCAACCATCGATACACTTTAGCGGGATTGCTCTCATTCGCCTGCGGCTCCAGCTTGAAACGTTCTGCAGGTGCCGCAGCTTTAGACGGCAGAGTCCCGTTTTTTATCGTGACAACCGTTCCCAGCGGCACCAGATCAAACAGCTCCTCGACATCGGCTTTCCCCATTCTGACGCAGCCTAGCGATTTGTCCAGCCCAATGCTGTCCGGCTCATCCGTACCATGTATGGCGTACAGTGTGTTTGACAACGTCATGCCCCGGCTGCCAAACGGACCGTCCTTCTTGCCATTCGGGTTCCGCACCTTCTCGCTAATGTAGAAAGAACCTTCCGGCGTTTCATCGCCGCCTAACCCGACGGGATAGCTGCGAACGATAATATCGCCGCTAACGACTGCAAGTCTATGCGTCGCTTTATCGACGACAATTTGCAGCGGCTGCCTCCATTGCTTATGCACCGCTTCTGTTCCGGATACGAACAACTCATTTGCAGATTGCTCCTGTCCAGTCTCCTCGCCTTGTCCTTTGCCAGAATCCTTCTCTGCCCGATCCGCCTTTACCGCAGCCAGCAGCGTACTGAACATTGCCCGCATCTCCGGTGTATCTCCCGAGAGGACATTGTACGGATAAGAACGCGTCAGCTGCTCCAGCTTCTGCGGCCAGCCGCCATAAAGCCGGTTATATTGATAGATGGCGCTTGCCAGCGTCCAGCGCAGCTCCTGCTCCTCCGCCCAGCGATCAAGCTCTGCCTTAGCGACCGATGAATCGGCAGGCTGGCAATTGCATGAAGCCGAGTCATGCATTCGGACATTCATGGCGGAGCTTCCGCTTTCCCGATTGACGGACATGAGAATCCGCTTCGTTCCCGTCCATTTACGCCAGCCGTCCTCTTCCTCTAATCTGACGGCCAATGCCAGATTAGGCTGCTCCGGCCATGCCAAGATGCCATTCCAGGCGCTCCCGATTGGACGACGGTCCCCTGCCTTAACAAGTACGACTCCAATTGAAGCTTTGACCGGCTGCATTGCGATAGCATCGTCCGCTACCGTCTCCACCCGCTCCGCATTTGATGGCATCAATAGCACAAACAGCAAGAACACAGCCGCTAGTCCCACGACACGGCGACTCAGCCTTTTCCGCTTCTGGCGTCTATTCCAATATTGCAGCATCTCTTGCGGCTGCTCCGCCAGCGGGTGCCGCTTCCGTTCATAAGCGTCGTAGATTTCCCCCGATTGCAGAAAGCAGTAATTCGCTTTCGCATCCATGCCGCGCAACATATATTGTTTCCCCAGCAAATACCATGCCATCTTGTTGTCGGGATGCTGGCTGACATATTGCTTCATATATAGTGTATCATCCGTCGTGTCCACGCGTATCCCTCCAAACCGAGTATATCTTTATATATCGGCAGGCAGGCGCAACTTTTGATCCTTATTCGCGAAAAAAAAGCTTCCCGCAGCCGGCTATGCCAGTCATGCGGGAAGCTTTTCGAAAAAAAAATTACATATTGAACGGTTCATCCGCGATTTTAATGGAATCCGTAGGGCATCCGTCGCAAGCATCTTGAAGATCATCGAACAGATCCTCAGGAATTGCTGTGTTGCCAGTATTGCCGTCGTTATTATAAATAACTTCCGCAATGCCTTCGTCGTCATAGTCATAAATATCAGGCGCCGTTGCGCCGCAAGCGCCGCATGCGATACAGGTATCTTTCTCTACCCATGTAAACTTAGCCATCGTATAGTTCCCTCCCGAGCAATGATAAACGGATACAGTACATATATATGCTTGTCTTCCGCTTGCTTATGAATTAGTGTAAACCTTCACTCATCAATATATAACAAACTATCGCTTGTTGGCAACATTGACCGTTAATTTACAGGATCTCCTTCGTCTCGCTGCAGGGAAGTTCCGCGCAGCCGTTTGTTGCGGATCAGAGCGGAAGGATCGTCTCCAAGCATACCTGCCGTGAGCACCGCGTCCTCGCCAAATTTGTCGCGCAAGAGGTCCATCGCTTTCGTGAGCGCCTCTTTTCGCGGCTGCTGCTCATAGTCGAACAAATCAAGCTGCACGGCCGTTTCGGCTTGCGGCGACAAGTTCTGCAGCGTAACCCCAAGAAGTCTGACCGGTTCTTTGCTCCGCCAATGCTCATCGAATAACCGGCAAGCTTCACGATAAATCTCATCGGCTGAATTGGTAGGCGAGCGCAGCGTGCAAGAGCGCGTAATCGTTGACATATCCGGCTTGCGGATCGTAATTTGTACGGTAGCCGCCATCAGCTTTTGCCGGCGCAGTCTTCGGCCCGTCTGATCCGCCAAGTTAAGCATAATCCGGTGTACGTCAGCCCGCTCCGTCACGTCATGAGGCAAGGTTGTCGTATGGCCGATCGATTTATTGCTGCCGCGATCAGGATTAACCTCCGAATGATCAATGCCATGCGCTGCGGCCTTCATCCACGAACCCATCACGCCGAATTGCTTCGCCAGCATGTGCTCGTCTGCAGCCGCCAATTGCCCGATCGTATGAATATGAAGCCGTTTGAGCTTTTCTGCCGTCTTCTTGCCGATACCGAACAATGTGTCGCTTGGCTTATCCCAGAGCAAGCCGGGCACGTCGCGAATGCGAAGTACAGTCATCCCGTTTGGCTTAAACATGTCGGACGCCATCTTGGCAAGCAGCTTATTAGGTGCAACGCCGATCGAGCAAGGAAGATTCCATTCCTTTTGAATTCGCTTCTGGATAGTCTCTGCAATTTCTAGCGGCGTTCCGAAAACTTTAGAGCCCGTAATGTCCATATAGCATTCATCGATGGAGATTGGCTCGACAAGCGGCGTATATTCCCGCGCAATCGCCATGAAGCCCCGGGAATATTTCCGATATAAATAGAAGTCCGGTTGAATAATAATGAGAGTAGGACAAAGCTTAGTCGCTTGCCTCACCGTCATTCCCGTCTTTACGCCCTTCGCTCTGGCGGCATAAGAACAGGTGACGATGATGCCCTTGCGCAGTTCGACACTGCCCGCTACCGCCGTCGCTTTTCCTTTATACAGCTCCGGATTCTCCGCCTCGTGAACAGAGCAATAGAACGCATTCATATCCAAATGGAGTATGACCCGTCCTTTAACCGGATAATTTCGTTCCACATTCATTGTATGCCACCACCATTAACAGAGGAACAGGCTGCTGTCATAATTAGTTATACTCAGCATACAGCCGAGCACATGTTCGCGTCAATGCAACATCCCTTATAACCAAGCTATTAGGGAAAATAAATTGCATCATACACTCTACATTCCGTGCAACAAGTGTTATAATGATACATTATGATTTGTAAAGGCTAACAGTGAAGGAGGCGTCCCGGCAATGACAACATCCATATCGATATTTGACACGACGCTGCGTGACGGTACACAAGGCGAAGGGATCAGCCTATCAGCGGATGATAAATTGAAAATTGCGCAAAAACTCGACGCATTGGGCGTTCATTATATTGAAGGCGGCAACCCAGGAAGCAACAACAAAGATATCGAGTTTTTCCAACGGGTAAAAGGATTGAATTTGCAAGCGAAGATTACAGCTTTCGGCAGCACTCGCCGGAAGTTCAGCTTGGCCGAGCAAGACGCCAGCCTGCTGCGGATTGCTGAATCAGGCGTGCCTGCTGCAACGCTTGTCGGCAAGTCATGGGACTTCCATGTCCATACTGCGCTGCAAACGACACTGGAAGAAAATCTTGCTATGGTCTATGACTCCATCGCGTTCTTGAAGCAAAGAGGTATGGAAGCGATGTTTGATTCCGAGCATTTCTTCGACGGCTATAAGAACAATCCAGACTATGCGCTGGCCGTGCTGCGCAAAGCGCAAGAAGCGGGCGCCGATTGGCTCGTTCTGTGCGATACGAACGGCGGAACGCTGCCGGGAGAAATTCATGAAATCGTTAGCCGGGTACGCCAGGAGATCTCTGCCCCAATCGGCATTCATACCCATAATGACTGTGAGCTGGCTGTTGCCAATACTTTGGCAGCCGTACAAGCAGGAGCCCGTCAAGTGCAAGGCACCATTAACGGCTACGGAGAGCGTTGCGGCAACGCCAACCTCTGCTCCATCATTCCGAACCTGCAGCTCAAAATGAACTACGACTGCCTTGCGGATGACAAGCTTCGCGCATTGACTGGAACGGCGAGATATGTGAGCGAAATCGCCAATGTAAGCATGCCGGTCGGTCAAGCCTACGTCGGCAACGCGGCTTTTGCCCATAAAGGCGGTATCCACGTATCTGCAATTATGAAGGATTCCAAGACTTATGAGCATATTAAACCGGAGCTCGTCGGCAACAAACAGCGTATTCTCGTTTCCGAGCTGGCGGGACAAAGCAATATCATCTCCAAAGCGCAAGAGCTTGGCCTTGATATCAATGCCAACAACGAGAAAACGAAAACAATTATGGATCACATCAAGGATCTGGAACATAAGGGCTATCAGTTCGAAGGCGCTGACGCGTCCCTGGAGCTGCTGCTTCGAGAAGCATTTGGCGAGACGAAGGAAACGATTAAGGTCGATTCGTTCAAAATGCTCGTTGAGAGCTCCAAAGGCAATATGATGTCTGAGGCAATCGTCAAGCTCAATGTCGACGGTCATCCCGTGTATACGGCTGCCGAAGGCAATGGACCGGTCAACGCCCTGGATAACGCACTTCGCAAAGCGCTGATTCCTTATTATCCGAAGCTGGAGGAAATCCACCTCTCCGACTATAAGGTTCGCGTCTTTGACGAAAAGGATGCAACGGCAGCCAAAGTTCGCGTGCTGATCGAATCGACGAATTCGGTAACAACTTGGAGCACCGTAGGTGTATCAAGCAACGTGATCGAAGCCAGCTGGGAAGCACTCGTTGACAGCCTCCGTTACGCCCTGCTCAGCATGCCAAAGTCGTCTACGACACCTGCTGACAGCTTGGAGCGAATTGGACTTGTCAATCATTAAATATAAAACAACGCCCGGCAGGAGCCATTGCTCCGCCGGGCGTTGTCTTTTACTTGTATTTCGCGATGAGACGTTCCCATTCAGCGATCGTGATGACGCCATTGATTCTTTCCCGGATGACGCCCTCTGAGTCGATGAGGAAGGTCGTCGGAAACGTATTGACTTTATATTGCTTCGTCACATCTCCCGATCTGTCCATTAAGATTGGAAACGTAAATTCATGCTCCTGCACGAATTCGCGAGCCGATCTTTCCTTATCGAACTTGGTTGCATTAACGCCATATAGATTAATTTCATCGCCATACTTTTCTTGAAGCGTCTGCAGGTCAGGCGCTTCCAATTCGCAAGGCCCGCACCAGGAGGCCCAGAAGTTGACAAAGCTCAGCTTATCCTGCTTGCCTCCTACCTCATAAGCTTTCTCATCAAGGCCAGGCAGTTGAAATTCGGCGGCTACAGAGCCTGCTTTCGGCTTGAAATCCACGGCCGCAGCTGTGGAAGTGCCGTCCTTGGAAACATATTGATATACCGCTAATCCTGCCAACACAAATGCGACAATAAATAACGCCGAGGCGCGTTTCATGCTGTCCCTTCTTTCCGTACCATTCATTGCCTACATGTTACCATGTCAGACATGCAAGCTCAAGCAAGGCCCATGGCAATTCCGTGAAAACCAATACGCCATCGAAAGAGGTGCATGCTATCACTATGGCTCAAACGAAACCTTTTATACCTATAACAAGAGAAGCTTATGACGAGCTTATTGCCATTTGCAAGCGCTCCTCGCCGAACGAAGCTTGCGGATTGCTGTTAACAAGTGATATTAGCGGTGAAAACCAAATCATCGATGCCGTTCAAGAGATCAATAATGCGCATGAAGTGCCGCAGCGAGCGTTTCAGTTCGAACCTGCGTCCTGGACGAGTGCGTTCTTCGAAGCGCGAAAAAACCGGCAACGGATTGCCGGTTTCTTTCACTCCCATCCTTCATCCGCCGCTATCCCTTCACATGAAGATGAGATTGGACTGCCGCTTGCCGATGAGGGTCTCTGTTATTGGATCGTTTCCCTGCAAAACGCTGCTGCTCCGGCCGTACAGCCCTACATCCGTCTGCATGGACAGTTTATGCCGGATCCCTTAATGTTTGCTTAGATAAGCATAGAGATCGCCAAGCGTCGTAATGTTCCGTTCCAAAATGCGGTTCAAATAATGCTGCCACAACTTTGCCGTCATAATGGAATCCTCGAGAGCATGATGCCGTTCGGTAATTGGAATACATGCATCATCAAGCAAATCGTCCAACGCATAAGATGCCCGCTTGGGATCGAGCCACTTGGCCACCAGCATCGTATCGAGAACCCGATGATTCAGATTAATCTTGGACGTGCGCCAAAGCGCCGCATTCAAAAATTGTTTGTCATGGCCCGAAGCATGGGCAATCAGCAGCCGTTTGCCGATAAACTCCATAAAATCATGGAGCACCTGCATCAGATCAGGAGCGTCTTGCACCATTTCATTCGTGATGCCGGTCAGCTCAACGATAGCTCGCGGAATCCGCCTTTTCGGATTGACGAGGCTGTAGAACGATTCCTGCTCATAGACCTCAACTCCGCGCATCACCACAGCGCCAAAGGAAATGATCTCATCGCCGTTTGACGGGTAGAAGCCTGTCGTCTCCAAATCGAATATAACCACTTCAAGCTCTCTAAGCGGCGTGTTCAGTATCGACTGCTTGCGCTGCTCCCTGTTGACGGAACGAATAAACGCCATCTGCTGCGCATTTTGCGAGCCCAGCATCGAAGCGATTGCGGGCGTGAAACCGCCCATTTTATATAAGTTCCACATTCTGCCGACACCTTTAGGTTCCTTCATAATCTTCTACCACCGCCTTACGTAAGCCTTCCCATGGTTTGCTTGTATACTTTGCGCTGAAGCTTCTTCCCCAAACGAAGCGCACTCTTTAACTCTTCGGTCATTTCCTTCGTTAGCTTCCGGCTCGGCAGCTTGCCATTATTGCCATAGAGTCCATTCTCGTAATGCTCCGTCGTCATCAGACGCAGCCTCATTACGAGGCGGAATGCCTGTTCATACGCCGCCGCTTCCGGTGAAGGCAGTTCCTCCAGCTCGACAAGCCTTCGAATGCGAAGCAGGGTTGAAGTATCTCGGATGCCCGCTTGTATGGCCAGCAGCCGGATAGCATTCACCATCGGAATATAAGCACCGTATTTAATGTCCAGACTGCCCGCGTCCTCCCCATATTGCTCTTTCAGCAGATGGCCGAAAATGCCGAGAAGTACTTTATGTCTCATCGTATTGTCCAACATCCGTTTTACGATAATCGGATGATTAAGCAAATCAATGAAGAAATGCTCTTTCAGTTCATCAAGCAGCCGGGTGCTGCCGTGTACGGAACGTCCGTCTGCCATAATCAGCAGATGACGAACCGATTCCCATGCCGGTTCTTGAAACCAGCCGTTTAACTGCTGCTTCCATTGGGTGATAGACATGCACCACTCTGGATTGTTGCTAAGTACATTGCCTTCGCATGGCGGGTAGCCGTTCGTTTGAAGCATGTTCACGATCAATTCGGATAATTGCTGAAAATAATGCTGAGTGGCTGCCGAATCTGACACTGGATCTTGATAGACAATTCCGCTGTCTTGATCACTGGACAATGTCTGCTCTTCCCGTCCGCCGCTGCCGAACAATAGATATGCGTAAGGCACGGGGGGAGAACCCTTCCCCAACCGTGCCATTTCCGCTTCTGCAATAACGATGGTGCGCCGGATAACGGCGTCATGCACTTCGTTTAATTGCTCATTAAATTGTTCGACTGGACTCGCCCAGAGAAGAGCTTCCATCTGCTCGTGTACTTGATCCCGCAGCTCGCGCAGCATCTCCACATGATCGGCATTGCCGATTTGCTTCAGCAGCTGTATTCGAACCGGATCAGCCATTCCCTCGTCCTCTCCTCTCGGTCAGCCCGTCGTTTATTTGATTAACCTTGAATGTTGTTTTGACCTGCTTTTTTCAATTGCTCAGGATAACCATAAGCGCCATGCTCACTCAGGTCAAGACCGATAATTTCTTGCTCTTCTGTAACACGGAAGCCCATGATCAGTTTCATTACGCCAAGTACCAGGAACGAAGCTGCCAGTACGAATGCGCCAGCTACAACAACGGATTCGAATTGTACCCACAATTGCTTCCAGCTTCCCGTATCGATCAGACCGCCTTGGCCAACGCCCACTTTCTCAGCCAATTCTTGTGTAGCGAAGATGCCGTTAGCCAGTGTACCCCAGATACCTGCAACACCGTGTACAGACAAGGCGAAGATTGGATCATCAACTTTGATTTTTTCGAAAAACTTAGCGCTGAAGAAAATCAGGACGCCGGCAACCAAACCGATGACTACAGCAGCCCAAGGCTCAACGAATGCGCAAGATGCCGTAATGGCTACCAGACCTGCAAGCGTACCATTCAAAGTCGTCGTAATATCCGCTTTGCCAAGCACTGCCCAAGAGATAAGAAGAGCTGCGAATGCGCCAGCGCCTGCGCCGAGCATCGTCGTAAAGCCTACATAACCGAAGAAGCCGTCGCCGATAGCAAGTGTGCTGCCTGCGTTGAAGCCGAACCAGCCAACCCACAGAAGCAATACAGACAATGCCGTAAATACTTGGTTGTGACCGGAAATTTCATTAGCAGAACCGTCTTTGTTGAATTTGCCGATACGCGGCTTCAGCAATACCGTTGCTGCGAAAGCTGCAAGTGCACCGGATAAGTGAACGACTGTCGAACCTGCGAAGTCTTGCGCGCCGTCTTCAGCAAGCCAGCCGCCGCCCCAAATCCAGTGAGCAACTACCGGATAAATAACAGCGATAAATACGACCGTAAAGATTAAGTAGGAAGACAATTTAGCGCGTTCTGCGAAACCGCCCCATGCGATGGAAAGCGATACAGCTGCAAATGCCAGTTGGAAAAGGAAGAATACCGATTGCGGTACACCTTCGCCATCGCCGGCATAACCGGGATTGAAGAAGAAATTGCCCCAGCCGATAAAGCCGTTGCCGTCACCGCCGAATGCGATACCGTATCCGATTGCCCAATAAATAAGTGCTGCAAGACCTGCGGTGAAAATAGTTTTGCCAGCAACGTGTCCAGCGTTTTTCATTCGAGTGGAGCCCGTTTCAAGAAGAATAAATCCGCCTTGCATGAGCAGGACGAGTACGAATGCGATCATGACCCAAAGCGAGTTGATACCAATGTCCAACGACTTGCCAGACGGATCATCGGCAAATGCCATTGCCGGGAATACCAAACTGAGTGCACCTAATGTTACTAATAACTTCTTGACCATGACGACCACTCCCTTAGTGTTATGTTTCCTTACATTCTAGGAAAGACTTAATGTCATTATAGTCAGAAGTGCTCAGTTTGACAATACACTTTATTCAATTTATCAAAAAAAATCTAACGTTCGTGTCTCCAAAAGGTCTTAATGTTAAGTTTTTTAACAATATGGCAGTATTTTAGCTCCTGCAATCCCCCTATTCTTCGCATTTTGTTTCTATTGAATCGTATTGGCCTACTATAGACCTGGGACTAGACGAATCAATTCCACTAAATTACATCGCAATGTAACACGTTTGACTGTATGGTTGCTTTACGATTATCATTAGAGCATAGGCAGAACGCCCCAACGTCACTCTAAGCAGCGAAGCTTACCGCTTCGAAATATAAGTGCTTGTATATAAAAGGAACTTATACATACTTATATTAAAAGAAATGAAAAAGGAAGGAAGGTGGTATCATGGAGGATACGAAGCTTTACCGTATAGGAGAGCTGGCTAAACTGGCGAACATTAGCGCTCGTACAATTGATTTCTATACGTCCATGGGCCTAATCGAACCGTCCGAAAGATCAGCAAAAAACTATCGCCTATATAATGATGAAACTTTGCTTCGTCTCGAACGTATTGAAAAAATGAAGAAAGAAAAATACACGCTTGATGAAATCAAAGCCAGCTTAGAGGCTTGGGGCAACGTAACCGCTGAGGAGCAGGTATCTCAGAAGCTGATGGATTTGCAGCAGCATTTGAGCCAGCTGGAGCGGGAAGTGAAGGAGCTTGAGCCTGTGCTCAAGCAAATGAAGCCCAGACAGGCAAACAAGCTGTACACGCGCCTGATGCCGCAGACGGCTGCATGCATCGAAGCGCTGATGCTTCTGATTAATAAAGGGAACTTTATGTAGAGGAAGCGAAGTTGTATTAAAAACCAGATATTATGAAACGGAGGGTGACTTACACCATGTTATTTTTTCATCCCATGGACTTTCTCATTCTAATCGCCTTTGCGGTCTCCATATGGGCTCAGTTCCGCGTTAAGGGTACATTCAACAAATGGGCCCAGGTTCCCGCTATGAGCGGCCTAACGGGCTATCAGGCCGCCAGAAGGATGCTCGACAACAATGGCCTGCATGACATTCCGATCGAACCGGTACGCGGCCGCTTAACCGACCACTATGATCCTATCAACCGGGTTGTCCGTCTGTCGGAGCCAGTCTACTATGAGAACTCGATCTCTGCATTGTCTGTTGCCTGTCACGAGGTTGGACATGCAATCCAGCACAAAGAACATTATCCGATGCTCGTGCTTCGTCACCGCATCTTCCCTATCGTCAATATTGCTTCCGGTGCAGCGCCGTTCCTGCTGATCGCCGGCTTCTTGTTAAGCCTTACGGGCTTGATCGGCCTCGGCATCATCTTCTTCTCCGTAGCCGTAGCCTTTCAACTCATCACGCTGCCAGTTGAGTTCAACGCCAGCAGCCGGGCTCGTGACCTGATGGTCTCCGAAGGCTTCATTGCCAACGAGGAAGAGCGCGGAGTCGCTAAAGTATTGAACGCAGCAGCTTTAACTTATGTAGCAGCCGCATTAATCTCGCTGCTTGAGCTGATCAAGTACGTTATGATTTTCACTTCCCGAGACGAATAATTTGGAAACAAAGCAATAAAAAAAGGTATCCCGCTATTAACGGGATACCTTTTTTATTGCTGCTTTTTCAGCAGATCATGAAAATAGCGTATCAAGAAGCCATGGAAAACCTTTGCAACAAGCGGAAGCTTCTCTCCGGAACGATGGATAATGCCAATATTGCGTG
This sequence comes from Paenibacillus radicis (ex Gao et al. 2016), assembly GCF_014641555.1. GTDB lineage: Bacteria > Bacillota > Bacilli > Paenibacillales > Paenibacillaceae > Pristimantibacillus > Pristimantibacillus radicis. Next base: position 684,130 of record NZ_BMHY01000001.1, on the reverse strand, counting down.
TAACGAGCGGATGGCGGATGCGGACTTTGGCCGGTTCCAGCAGCCCCGTATGATGAAGTGCCATCTCCGGCAGCAGACTGACGCCCATGCCGGCTGCTACAAGCCCCCGGATCGTTTCGGTCTCTTCGCCTTCAAAACCGATTTTAGGCACGAATCCTGCCTCCTGGCACGCCTCCCATACAATCGGACGGAGAGAGTAGCCTTCACTGAACAAAACGAAGGTATCCTCCTTTAATTGACTAAGCTCAATCGATTCTTCCTTCGCAAATCGATGATTAGGAGGAAGAATGGCATAAAGCTCCTCCGTCAGCAGCACCTCGCCGCAAACATGCTCATGCTCATCCGGAAAGGGAGATATGAAAGCAAGATCGATCTCGCCTTTCACCATATCGCGAATGAGGGACGGATACATCCCTTGCTTGAACCTGAACTTTACATTCGGGTGAAGCTTACGAAACGCCGCAACAACCTGCGGAATGAGCGAGACGCCAAGGCTGTGGGGAAACCCCAGCCGAATCTCCCCCTTTTCCGGGTCAAGAAATTCGTGGATTTCAACAACCGCCCTCTCCAAATCGGTCAGAATGACTTCCGCCCGCTTTAGAAAGAGCTGGCCCACCGGTGTCAGCTGCAAATTCCGGCCTTTTTGAAGGAACAGCTTGACGCCAAGCTCCTCCTCTAGCTGGTGAATTTGCCGGCTGACCGCCGACTGTGCCACATGCAGCTCCTCAGCAGCTTGGGTCACATGTTCTTTTTTCGCTACTTTGACAAAGTAGTAAAGCTGACGAAGTTCCATATCTTCTCCTTATCTTTCGCTCTTCCATTTTCTAGCTTTGTTATCGAATCCTCTTTCTTCGCACCATCGCCCGGTCGAAGCTGCTGTACAGCAAGAAGCCGGCCAATCCGCCTCCCACATGTCCCCATAAGCTGATCTGCGGTGTAATGACCGAATAGATCAACCCGAAGATTAGAATGGAATATACCGTCTTCCTGGAGCCCTCATCGAGCCAAGGCTTGCGAAACAGCGCAATATACAGAAACGCTCCGTAAACGCCGTAGATGGCGCCTGAGGCGCCTACGGCATGAACACCAGGCTCTCCTAGAATTAACGCCAGCAAGGCACTAAACGCGTTCGCCAGTATGCCGCAAAGCAGATAGAAAACGCCATACCTTACTTTACGCAACAGATGCTCCAAAGGTGGCGCAAATACGAGAAGAGAAAACATATTAAACAGCAAATGCATAAGCCCTGCATGCATGAACATGGAGGTTACGTACCGCCAAGGCTGATCTAAACTAAAGGGATCGTCGGCATCTGTGTAAAAGGAACCAAATTCATACACATGATATCCATCCGTCGTACTTCCGCTCAATGCGACGATAATAAAATACGCGATGTTCAGGGCAATGATACCGGACGTTACCGGATACATCCGCAAATATACTCGAAAACTTTCATACCGTATAAAGATCATGTTGTCAGATCACCTCTCAATTATTGGACAATGCAGATTCATTACGATTATAATAAATTTGGTATCGACCATTCAAAAATGAGGAGGATGTTGTTTTATGTCACAAACTCGTACTGGCGCTGCCACATTCAAGGGCAACCCAATTACATTAATCGGCCCGGCACTGAAAGCGGGAGACAAGGCTCCGGATTTCGTACTGAACAAATCATTGGTTGAAGAGGTTTCCTTGAAGGACTTCGCGGGCAAAGTGAAACTCGTAAGCGTAGTACCATCCATCGACACCGGTGTATGCGACGCTCAGACTCGTCGTTTCAACGAAGAGGCAGCTAGCCTCGGCGACAATGTAGTCATTCTTACAGTTAGTGTTGACCTTCCATTCGCGCAATCCCGCTGGTGCGGCGCAGCAGGTGTTGATAAAGTAACTCTGCTGTCCGATTACAAGCACCGCAGCTTCGGCGAAGCTTATGGCGTTTATATCCAAGAGCTTGGCCTGGATCAGCGCTCCATCTTCGTTATCGAGGCTAACGATACGATCGCTTACGTAGAGTATCTCGGCGAAATGACCGAGCACCCTAATTACGAAGAAGCGATCAACGCTGTAAAAGCGCTCGTTTAAACGATTCGGACAAGCCGTACATATAGCCCAAAACGGCTATACGCACAAACAAAGCGAGTGAAGGGAACCCTTCCTCGCTTTTTTAATCTATTTATTTGCTGCCGCCACTAACTTTGAAAGCAGCCAGCTTCTTGTCCAGCACACGGAAAATATCAAGAATGACGCGATAGTTGGAGCCCAAGTCGCCCATTGAGCCGCGTGACGCAGAATATACGTCTACAGCGGAATTGACTGGATTGACACTAATTACGGATACTGTAATATCCATCGTTCTGCCGAATGCCGTTTTTTTCTCAACGACGATCTCTCCGACCGACTGAACCTCATGCAAAACCTTGTAGCCTTGCATCTTCTTCAACGTTGATACAACTTCTTCCCAAGCCTTATCCTTGGAAAGTTTGTAGAAATGCGACTTCAGCAGCGGATCTTTAGCTTTGTCGCCGGTCTGCTCATGACTCCGCAGCAACCCGATTAAGGTCCGCTTCAACAACAACAATCTCCCCTTCCAGCATCTATGTAGCACCCTATATATAAACGCCTGAATAAGCAGAAAAAAACCCGCCTATGCCGTCCGACTTACATGTTTCTGAACCCGCTCTCGCAGGTGGGTCTCCGCAGAAACGGTTTTGATTTCCCCTTTTGAGGGCATATCAGCTGCGCTTCAATCTAGGAATCCCGTAAAACAGCCATTGGTTCAAAACAATGAAAAGCCGAAACGAACATCGCAGGATGTACTACTTATTATAGTCGTTACGGCCCTAATTGTAAACTTTCTGAGCATGCTATTTATTGGTGGGGTTTTGCCCCTCGTCTGCAAGCTCTACAAACTCGTCTTCTTCCTCTTGCAATTGCTTCGCTTTCTCAGCTTGTTCCTGAAGCTTTTGATAGATCAAGTGAAAGTTCCAGAACGATAGATAAGCGATTATGCTGCCCATGAAGAACGGAATCAGGAAAGTAAAGCGCGTACTCATGTAAAAAACGACGCCTGCCATAATAGCCGTGGAGAACGACCGAATCGGTTTGCCGATCGTAATCAAAACGGCATTTTTAAGCAATTGAAACGTTTTCATATGATAATGGGCGAGCATTGAGAAAAAGTTGAACAGCGATACTACGAGAAGCAGCAGCAGCGCAATAAATATATAAGACATCAAATTCAATTGCTTCTGATACACGATAAAATCGACGATCATGATGCCGAACAGCAGCGTGTACGCAATGCCGCCAATCATACTTTGGAAATAGTTTTCTTTGTAGCTGCGGAAATACGTTTTGAAAAGCGGTACATCCGTCTCGCCCATCACCCATTTCCTTGCGACAGAGAACATGGCAGCGGTTGCGGGAAACAACGTAAACGGAGCTACGATCCCCATAAATACCAAAGCCGTATACAACTGGTTCATGATCGCTTGATCGTCTGCATTAGCCGGCCCCATCATTAATCCGCCCCATGCAAAAAAAACGAAAGGAATCGAGCAAATAATCCACAAGACATTAATTACAGCCAATCGCATAATCCACTCGGAAATTTTGTAAAACCCGCCCATCAAGCCTCTTGGTTCCATTTAATCTGCCTCCACGATTGTAGAATGACTTTCTAACGCCCATTTTTTCGAACTGTAGGCCATTGTCTAAACGGCTATGACCCACCGGCATACGATATAGAGTAATCACCCATACATCGTTCATTAAAGGAGGTTGCTATATGAGCAACGTTGGTTACGGCGGTCTTTGGACTTCGACGGGAGTCATTCTTGTACTCTTCATTCTTCTGGTCATCATCACAAGATCGGTACTGTTCTAACAGCCGACTGCCATAGTTCCTCATTCTAACAAAGAAAAAACCAGGGAAGTCGGGATGCCCGCAAGGCATAACGGACTTCCCTGGTTTATTGGAGCAAGGCCTGTCTCAGTTATTTACATAGTCTTCGGAAGAGCTTTTTGGACGACGGGATTCGCCGCTGCGTCCTTCACTGCTGCTGCGACCTTCGCTGCTGCGGTTCCGGTTGCCGTTGTCACGGTTGCCGTAGCCGCCGCTGCCGCCTGTATTGCTGCTGTTGCCGCGATAGCCGCCACCGCCGCCAGAACGACGATCGTCGCGTCCGCGGTAGCCGCCGCCATTGCTGCTGCGATTGCCACTGCCGCTGCCGCCGTTGTTGAACGAGCTGCCGCCAGAATAACGGCGTCCGTTCGAACGAATGTCCGGCTTGCGTTTTTTCGCGCGAAGCGGTTCTTCAGGTGTCAGCTCAACGTTGATATCCTTTTTCTCGCCTGTCAGCAGCTTAATTGCCGCCGCAAGCAGATGAACGGAATCGTATTGATCAAGCAGTTGAATCGCGATGCCTTTATATTCCGAGCTTTCCTCGTTGCTTACCGTCTCAAGGATACGTTCAGCCGTAACGCGTTGTTTGCCTTCAATCGCTTCTGCAAGGCTTGGAAGCGGTTTGCGGCTAATGCGCTGGCGCGTTACTTTCTCGATAAAGTGCAGGTGATCGGTTTCGCGAGGCGTTACGAACGACCATGCTGTACCTTCTTTGCCTGCGCGGCCAGTACGGCCGATCCGGTGAACGTAGCTCTCTGGATCTTGCGGCAAATCGAAGTTAATAACATGCGTTACGCCCGATACGTCGAGACCGCGCGCTGCAACGTCCGTTGCTACGAGAACATCGATGCTGCCGTCACGGAATTTGCGCATCACGTTGTCGCGCTGGTTCTGCGACAAGTCGCCGTGCAAGCCGTCAGCGGAATATCCGCGTTTTTGCAAGCCTTCGCTCAGCTCATCTACCCGGCGCTTCGTACGTCCGAAGATGATCGCAAGCTCAGGGGATTCCATATCGAGCAAACGGCTAAGTGCTTCGAATTTCTGGCGCTCATGCACTTCGATGTACGCTTGGTCGATCAATGGAGCCGTTACTTGTTTCGGGATGACCGATACATGTTCCGGATTTTTCAGGAACTGCTGAGCCAGCTTTTGAATGTTCGGAGGCATAGTAGCCGAGAACAGCATCGTTTGGCGATCGTCCGGTACAAGCTTCAGGATCGATTGAATATCTTCCATGAAGCCCATGTCCAGCATTTCGTCCGCTTCATCAAGCACGACTGTTCTTACATCTTCAAGACGAATCGTTTTGCGGTTGATATGATCCAGCAAACGTCCTGGCGTTCCGATAATGATTTGCGGTTTCTTTTTCAATGCGCGGATTTGGCGGCCGATTTCTTGACCTCCATAAATTGGCAAAGAACGAAGACCTTTGTATCGAGTCAGCTTCCCGATTTCCTCAGCTACTTGGATAGCGAGCTCACGGGTCGGCGTCATAATTAATGCGACGATTCGCTCTTCGCTAGTTGGAATTTTGTTAATCAACGGAATTCCGAATGCAGCTGTTTTACCTGTACCGGTCTGTGCTTGACCGATCATATCGCTACCTGTCATTGCGATTGGAATGGACTTGTCTTGGATTGGAGTGGATTCCTCAAACCCAAGCTCTGTAATTGCCTGCAACACTTTCGGTTCCAGGCCAAATTCAGCAAATGTTTTCAAACTTTCTCATACTCCTTTTTATCTGCAGCCTACTTAAAAATATCTGAATCATTATAGCATAAATATCGATACGAATACCAGTTAACTGAAAAAAGCCATACTAACCGAGTATCTGGTTCATCTTTATCAAGCGGTATTTAAGCTTATTTTCGGCTTGGAATCTGCCGCATAAGCCATTTCCAAGGAGAAGGACACTGTGAAAAAAAATGTTCGAACTAATATTTTCGCTGCCGCCGCGATGGTTGTCGGGTCGCTGCTCATCGCTTCAGGTTTTAATTTATTCCTTATCCCCCATCAGCTTCTAAGCGGCGGATTATCCGGCGTCGCCATGATGATCGGTTATATAACAGGAGGCAATATCGGCTGGCTTTATTTGCTGCTCAACATCCCCGTACTCGTATGGGGGTGGTTCATCGTTGGCCGCAGATTTATAATATGGAGTCTTATTACCGTTATTATTTCCACGTTGTTCATGCAGATTATCCCTACTGAGGCTGTCGCCGACGACGTTGTGCTGGGCGCCGTGTTCGGCGGCATCATCGTGGGCTTCGGCACCGGCATGACGCTTCGGTACGGCGGCTCTTCCGGGGGCTTTGACATTATCGCCTCCATCGTCACGCGAAGACGTGATTTGCCTATCGGCATGATCATCTTCACGCTTAATGGGATCGTAATTGCCGCTCTCGTTGTCTTCACCAAAGATTGGAATTCCGCCCTGTACTCGCTGCTCGCCATCTATACCGCAGGAAAACTAGTCGATATTATCCATGTCCGCCACATCAAGGTGACGGCGTTCATCGTTACGAATAAAACCGAAGAGCTGATTCGCAGGCTCCTCGCGCATCCCAGAGGGATTACGATCATTAAGACACGCGGCGCTTATTCCGATATCGAACGGGATATGCTGATGACCGTCAGGACACGCTATGAGTTAGAGGAGTTGCGGAAGACGATTGTCTCAATTGACCCGAAGGCTTTCGTTAACATCGTGGAAACCGTAGGCGTAGTCGGAGATTTCTCCAAACCGAAGGAATAGCGGTCATTAGAGCGGAGCGCATATGGACAGATATGGAATCATATACATATCCCTATGTTTTTATATGCGATGCTGTTATAATGTGGTTATCCCGTTCGTTTAAGTTTCTTGCCATATGATTTGCCCTTAAACTACCATGAAAGGGTGATGCTCAGGTGGATATGGAAACCGTCACATTGTCGCAGATTGTGGAAAAACTTGCGCCCGAGCTCAGCTCCTTCCTGACAAAGCGCGAATTGGCAATCAACATCGTGCTGAGGGACGGACTTGCTGTTCTGGAGCCGGCGGATGCGATGGAGATCGTGCAGCACAGCATTTGCGAGCATCAAAGAGAAGCTTGGCTTCAATGACAGTACGGGTAATCGCGATTTTGCATAAAAGTGAGCCTGCTGATTAATATCAGCAGGCTTTTTTATTCACTGCCTTCCTAACTAACCGCGGCACAACAGGACATCGACGAATTAGAAACAATTGGTGAGCTTAAAAATGGAGCCGTTTTAAAAAAATAAGTGTCATGAGGACCGTTTCTGCTTTATAATCTGGGAAGAATAGCTAGCGGGGAGAGAGTTTAATGGACATCTTCTTTTCTACAATGATGTTAATGTATAGTCTGATGACAGGTACCGGGGAAGAAAATGCCGCCGCGAACCATGTTGCAGCTTCCATGCTCAACGCCGCAGCCGGACAGACTATCGTCGAGACCGCCTTTGCCGGGAACATAACGCCAGTTCTGCCGTCAGACGACAAAAAACAGGATCCTCAGCCGGATGCGCCGGTGGTCAAGGGCATCTACGTCACCGCTCACAGCGCAGGGGGCGCCAGAATGGAGTCTCTGCTCAAGCTGGTTGACGACACGGACTTAAACAGTATGGTTATCGATATCAAAGACGACAACGGGTACATAACTTATCCTACACAAACGCCAGAGCTGCTGGAAAAGGGAACGCCTCAAAAATATATTAAGGACATCGGCGTCTTAATGACTTCGCTAAAGCAGCATCATATTTATCCCATCGCCCGGATCGTAGTGTTCAAGGATACAGCGCTGGCACGCAAGCAGCCGGAGCTGAGCTTCCTCCATAGCGACGGCACGATATGGAAAAACGGGCGCGGTGAAAGCTTCGTCAATCCGTACCGCGAGGAAGTATGGAAATATAATGTCGATATTGCCAAAGAAGCGGCAAGGCTGGGCTTCAAGGAAATCCAGTTCGATTATGTCCGGTTCCCGGAGGGTTTCGAGAAAAGAGCCGAGTCTCTCCAATTCGACAAGTCGGATGACAGCCGCGTAAACGTCGTCGCCGGATTCGTCAAATATGCGCGCGAGCAGCTCGAGCCGCTTGGTGTACGTGTATCGGTCGATATATTCGGCTATGCGGCATCCGTTCCCGCTGCTGAAGGTATCGGTCAGGACTTTGTAAAAATCTCGAATGACGTTCACGTCATCTCGCCAATGATTTATCCAAGCCATTACAGCACCGGCTGGTTCAAACAAAAGGACCCTGACAAAAGCCCTTATGCGACAATTAAAGGTGCAATGGTTGATACGCATAAAAAATTGGATCCAATCGGCAAGTCCAAGCCGATTATCCGGCCTTGGATTCAAGATTTCACCGCAAGCTGGCTAGGCAAAGGCCATTATGTGAAATACGGGAAAGCGGAAGTTGAAGCGCAAATTAAAGCGCTGGAGGACTCCGGAGTAACCGAGTATTTGCTCTGGAATGCCGGCAATAAATATACAGCTGGCGTTGATTACAAATAAAACAAAGAAACCGCCGGCTGCGTATATGCGCCGGTGGTTTCTTTGTTTGTTCCCTTATATGCCCCCCTGCGCCTTCACCGGAGGGAGCGTTACTGTAAACCTTGTTCCGCTGCCGACTGCGCTCTCCACCTGGATGCCGCCGCCGTGCAGATCGACGATTTTTTTCACAAGCGACAACCCCAGCCCGCTCCCTCCCGCCTTATAGTTCCGCGACTTATCGGCCTTATAGAAACGCTGGAAGATCAGCTCCAAATTATCGGATTCGATACCGATGCCCGTGTCACGAATCTCGAATAGGGCTACTTCGCCCTGTGACTGACGGAGCCGGATGTCGATGGTTCCGCCTTCCGGCGTAAACTTAATGCTGTTGCTAATTAAATTGATCCAAACCTGGCTGAGCAAATCCTCGTCCGCCGTAACGAACGTTTCGTCCAGATCGACATTCATTTCAATCGATTTCTGCAGCCATTGCGGCTCGCATGCCAGAATCAGCGCGCCTAATTGCCGATCCAACCGATAACGCTTTGGTTCGAAAGGATGCTTATCCGACTCCAGCGACGTCAGCTTTAACAAATTATCGCTCAGCTTCGACAATCGGTCGCTTTCGCTCTCGATGATACGCAAATAATCATTCCGCGTCTCCTGCGTCAGTCCCCCGCTCTGCAGGGCGCGGGCAAACCCGCCGATTGAGGTGAGCGGCGATTGAATTTCATGCGAGACATCGGAAATAAATCCTTGCCGCATTTGTTCCATCTCGTCAAGCTCGACGGCCATATGATTAATTTCCCGCATAATATTTTGAAACGGTCCTCGATCCTGAGTGCCGATCTCGAGTCTCACCTTGAAATCGCCTTTGGCAATCCTCCGCATAGCTTCCGTCAGCGACTGGCTAATCTCCACATGCCGGGATCGTACGAAAATCGCGATAATTTGGGTCAAGCCAAACAATAAAATGAGACCCAGCAGCAAATTGATCATTTGTGCCACATATTGAGACGGGCGCCAATTGGTCCATTCATATATAAAGTGGCTGCCGAAATAGACGAGGGTCCAGCTGCCCACGATCGCGCTAAACATCGTCAGCACGGCCATAACCGCTTTTAAAACCTGCCACCAGCGTTTGTCCCTTAATTTGTCCCTCAGCTGCCTAAAGCTCATTCCGTCGCCTCCAGCCGGTAGCCTAACCCCCGTATGGTGACGATCCGAAAGCCATGCTCGGTTTCCTGAAACCGCTCACGCAGTCTGTTGATATGGACATCCAGCGTCCGTTCATTTCCTTCGAAGTCATAGCCCCATATCGATTCGATTAACTGGCCTCGCGAGAAGGATTGCCCGGCGTAGCTCGCGAGCTTGAACAATAACTCAAATTCCTTCATTGGCAGCGTGAACGACTCTCCGTTCACAGTCACCATATGAGAAGCGCGATTCAACGTCAGCGCACCCGCTTGGACCGACTGCGACGAAGCAATCCGGTAACGTTTAAGCAGCGCCTTAACGCGAGCGATGAGTTCCAGCGGCTCGAAAGGCTTCACCAAATAATCGTCCGCTCCCAGTTCAAAGCCCTTCAGCTTCTGGGCCGTCTCCCCCTTGGCCGTCAGCATCAGTCTAGGCATATCGCTATAATGGCTGCTGAGCTGTCTGCACAGCTCCCAGCCGTCCATCTCGGGCATCATCACGTCGATAATGATCAGATCCGCATTGACCGACTCCAGCAGCTCCAGCGCTTCTACTCCGTTAGCGGCTTCCGATACGTCGAAGCCCTCCGCTTGCAAAAAATGCGACACTAACTGACGAATATGATCGTCGTCGTCCACAACCGCGATTCTGACCATCGCTCCCCACTCTCCCTTTCCTCCAGTTATACCTGTTCCAGAATACGCAGCTGTTGATTCGCGAATTCTCTGTACAGCTCATGGGAGCGCAGCAGGTCCTCATGTGTGCCTCTTCCTGTAATGGTTCCCTTTTCTACAAACAGGATCTGGTCGGCATCGACGACCGTTGACAGACGGTGGGCGATAACAAGCGTCGTGCGTCCATCCATTAAATTGTCCAGCGCCTGCTGAACGACAACCTCGGACTTGCTGTCCAAGCTGGAGGTCGCTTCGTCGAGCATTAGAATGCTAGGATCACGCAGCAACGCCCGGGCAATCGCAATCCGCTGGCGCTGTCCGCCTGACAGCTTAATCCCCCGTTCGCCAACCTCGGTCTCGTACTTATCCGGCAGCTCTTCAATAAAGATATCAGCATAAGCCATCCGCGCTGCATAAGTAATTTCGGCATCTGAGATTTCCCGGTTCGCCCCATAAGTGAGATTATCCCGTATTGTACCGGCGATTAACGGGCTCTCCTGCGATACATAGCCGATATGGCTCCTCCAGGAATCAAGCGACAGGTCATAAATGCTTTTGCCGCCAATCTTAATGGAGCCCGACTGCGGCTCGTAGAACCGCTCCAGCAGCGAGAACATCGTCGTCTTGCCGCCGCCGCTTGGGCCAACGATTGCAGTCACCTTGCCCGGCTGCAGCGTAAAATTAATATCTTTCAATACCGCATCATTATCCCCGTAAGCAAACGACACCTTCTCGATCGCAATCGGCTGCCGGGCGTTCACAAGCGGATCTCCGCTATGAGTAGGCTCTTCTGCAGAATCCAGCGTCTCGATGATTCGCTCTGTTGCACCTACCGCTTTGTTCATCTGCGTTACGAAGGAAGAGATTTGATTGATCGGCATTACAATTTGAATCAAATAGAGAATGAATGCTACGAGATCGCCGGCAGTCAATTCCCCTGACGATACCCGCATACCGCCGTAGCCAATGATTAGAACGAGCATCCCCATCATAACTAATCCGATAAGCGGCGAAATAAAGGCCATCAGCTTGCCTTCCCGAATACCCATTTGAAGCAGCTTCATAATGGAGCCTTTTCCTCTCTCATACTCCAGCGGCTCCGCATTGGACGCTTTAACGAGCCGGATTTCCGACAGCGCCTGGTTCAAATTAGAGGTAAAGGTTGCCGTCTCATCCTGAAGTGATTTGGAAAGCTTCATGATCATGCGGCCGATTGGCAGCATGACTGCTAGTACCAGCGGTACAGCTAACAGCATGATCAGCGTCATTTTCCAATCCAGCAGCACCATAATGACGATCGCACCGATAATGGAAATAATGCCATTGAAAAATCCGGTCATATGCTCCGTTATAAGTCCTTTGACAATCGCTGTATCATTCGTAACGCGGCTGATCGTATCGCCTGTGCGATGCTTGTCATAATAAGGAATCGCTAATGCCAGCAGCTTCTTCCAAAGCCGGTCCCGCAGCTTCGCGACTACCGTCTGTCCTATCCGGCTTAGCAAATAAATAGAAACACCAGCAGCGGCCGCCTGGCCCAGAAACGCTACAGCTAGAATAACAATCTGACCTGAGCTTATGCTCGTTAACGTGAAGCTGTCGACCACATTTTTCGTAAAAAGAGGGACAACCAGTCCTACCAAAGTGGACACGATGCTAAGTCCAAGTGCAACGCCCAGCATCCATTTCGAAGGCTTCGTCTCCCATATCATTCGAAGAAATGGTTTCCAGCTTCCCATCTTTCCCTTCTTATCTGCTTTCATTTCAGATTTCATAAGTTTCTTCACTCCTTATCTCTGTCTCTGAAAGAAGAGTACCTCTCTATTATAAACTGGATTTAAACAAAACCTTAATTCGACAAAAAATGAAAGCAAAAAAGACGCCGGAGCATGCCGCTCCGGCGTTCAATCTGTGCATTTATCGTTATTATTGGGAGAGACGAAGCGCCAGTTCATACATTTCCATGTTGAAAGGCTTTTTCGAATTAACAACCGTATCGATGTCCGTCGTAATCAGCTCGCCGCGTACGATGCCGCAAGCTTTGCCGGAATCACCCGCCATCAATTGATGAACGGCGAAATCGCCCAGCCGGCTTGCAAGAATACGGTCTGCCGCTGTCGGCGCGCCGCCGCGCTGGATATGACCAAGTACAGTAACACGCGGCTCCAAGCCGCAGCCGTCAAGAATCTCGCTCGCAACGGTCTCGCCTTTGCCAGCGCCTTCTGCAACGACAACGATGCTGTGGCGTTTGCCTTTGTCAAAGTTTGCTTTCATTCTCTCCGACACTTCTTTCGAATCGTAAGGAACTTCAGGAACGATAATCGTCTCCGCACCGCTTGCAAGACCTGCGTACAGAGCGATATCGCCGCAATGGCGTCCCATAACCTCTACGACCGATGAGCGCTCATGCGAAGACATCGTATCACGGATCTTGTTAATCGCATCTACTACGATACTTACAGCCGTATCGAAGCCGATTGTGAAATCTGTAAATGGAATGTCATTATCGATCGTGCCCGGCAAACCCATCGTCTTAATGCCAAGCTTGCTGAGCTTGTTCGCACCTTGATAGGAGCCGTCGCCGCCGATAACGACCAGACCATCGATTCCGCGGTTGCGAAGCACTTCTGCACCACGTTGTTGACCTTCTGCCGTCGTAAACTCCTTGCAGCGGGCAGTTTGCAAAATCGTGCCGCCGCGTTGAATGATGTCGCCTACACTGCGGAGATCCATTGGACGCAGGTCGTCGTTGATGAGGCCTTGGTAGCCGCGTTGAACACCGTAAACTTCAATTCCGTGGAAAAGAGCGCTCCGCACAACCGCACGGACTGCGGCGTTCATTCCTTGGGAATCGCCACCGCTCGTTAATACTGCAATCGATTTTACTGCTGACATGATACATTCCTCCAAAACGATAATAATTATATCTAAGCTTGTTGTTTTCGAATCCAAATGCTGTTGATCAAAAAAAACAAGCGGGTAAGCGGGCTGTTCTTCATCAGCTTGCGGGTTACGCGCATCACATCGGACTGCGATTTTACTTTAGGGTCCGACAAATATAGCGCCAGCAAGCCTTCGATGATGAGACGATGAAATCTCGGGGCCGGAAGCTGCTGCACGTCCTCACGAGCCTTGCTTGCGATCCACCCGATGCGATCGACCAGCAAGCTGCTGCTCTCGTAGTAATTGCAGAAATTCAAGTCGCCTCCGGCCTTGTCCTCCTCTTGATCGATCAAATAATCGAGCAAAATATGAAGACTGCAAACATGCGGGAAATAGATACGCTTGATAGAATTCGCGTCGGCTGCGGAAAGTCCGTCTCCGCTCGCCGCCAGGAACAGCATGAACATACCTAACGTCGAGCCCGTTGCAGCGGCAAATTCATTCCACCGCAAATGCGGATAACGGCTTTCATGTTCATGCCACCAAGCCATTAATTCCGTTTCCCTCAGCTCTTTGCGAATATGCTTGTACACCTGCAAGTCGCCGTAAAGACCGACTAGTTCGCTCACGACACGCTGCACACTTCCGTAGGAAGGCAGCTTCGCAACGTTCCGCTGACAGACAAGGACAAGATGCCGCAAGTAGCCGCCGTCGTCTTTCTCCCGGCGCATAGCGTAGTAATCCTTCGGTTCGGCCTCAGGATCCACAGCATCCAGCATCGATTGGTGCAGCAGGCGAAAATCATCCGGATCGAGCGATGTACTGCGATCGCATAGATTGTCCAGATAATCGCTGATCGTCTGCAGTGCCACGATAAGCGGGATCAGGATGTGACGCTGCTCCAGATTGGCGCAGGCGTACACCGCTCCGCCTTGGCAATGAAACTTTTTGTTCGATAAGCTGTCGAGTGCCTGCGTACGAAGCTCTCCATCGGGTATTCGTTCCGCCATGGCCCGCAGCTTGCTCAGCTCGGACTCGACCTCAGGCAGTATGTACTTATAGACGCGATACATCAGCTTCAAAGGGCTTTGAGGCACCTGGCTGCCTGATAGTGTCGTAATAAGCATGATGTGCCCTCCTCGTTGATCATGACGGAGACAAAGGCGTCTCCAGTTCCTGACTGACCCGGTACCAGATCTGCAGATCATTGATCCGGCTGGCCAATTCGGCGATTTCCGAATTGATTCGGCAGGACTCCGGAAAGCTGTCCTCTTCGAACAATTCGTTTTGCTTGACGCGGATGACCCTCTCCAGCTCCATAATCCGATCTGGAATCGTTCCGCGTATAAGCTCCCATCGCTCAACCATATCAGCCTGTTCGGCGCCATCATATAGCTCCCAATCCTGTTCCATTACAGGGAGCGAGATGCGCAGCCGTTCATTCCACTGAAACCGATACTTCCCCACTGTAAAACCTCCAAACATAAATGTACCATTTCACCAAACAATAATCCAGCAGTTCATGCTATACTAAATAAAATCATAACACGGAATTACGAGACAGATATGGAGTGAAAGGTACCAATGGACCAAGCAGAATCTAGCGATACGAGCAATTTAAATTCCAAGCGAAGCTCCTCTGCAAGAAGGGAAACGACTGCGCTCCGCGGCTTCAGCTTTGCCGCTTATTCAACGCAAGCGCTGCTGGTCTCCTATATCCCTTTATATTTTATGGATCGGGGTTTCTCCGAGCATCAAATTGGTATTATTTACGCAACAGGGCCGTTTATCTCGATATTCGCCAACGTGCTGCTGGGCTGGGCCAGCGACAAATTTCAAACGATTAAAAAGCTGCTCACCTTGCTCTTGTTCGGACAGCTTGCCATGCTTGCTCTGCTGTTCCCGGTCGAGCATTTCGCTGTCATTTGCCTGGTCATGACGGCCTTTTATTTTTTTCAGACGCCGATCAACCCGCTTAGCGACAGTCTGGTCTTGCTCTCGAGCCAATATACGGGAACGCCTTATGCATTGATTCGGATTTTCGGCTCGCTTGGCTTCGCCTCTTCTGCATACGCCTTTGGACTGCTGCTGAAAGCGGTCGGCTCCGAATGGACGCTGCCGATCGGTCTGGCTACCATTACGATTACGATCATATTATCGTTTTTTATTCGAGACTATCGCACTAGCTCGCGAAAAATCGAGTTTTCCGGCTTCTTCCAATTAATGCGCAAGCCGCAGGTCGTCATCTTCTTCTTCGTCCTGCTCCTGGTATCCATCTCGCATCGGATGTATGAAGGTTTTCTCGCCATTACGCTTCGCCAGCTTGGAGCTAGCGATTCGCTCATTGGACTTGCTTGGCTGATGTCGGCTGTCAGTGAAATACCGATTCTGTTCCTGCTCGGCAAATACGGACACCGTTTCAAGGAGCTTCCGCTGCTTGCCATCGCCAGCATCATGTACGCCGTCCGAATGTGGATGCTTGGCGAGCTGGACGATCCGCGCTGGGTTATCGCTACCCAATTAATGCACAGCATTACATTCGGCATCTACTTCTCCACCGCGCTGCGATACATATCCCAGCTCATTCCCGACGAGTTCCGCTCTTCGGGGCAAGCGGTGTACGCCGTCGTCTGGACCGGGTTGGCCGGGTTTATTAGCGGTACGGCGGGCGGTTACATTTTCGAACAATTCGGACGCAGCTCTTTCTTTCACACTGCCTCCGCGCTTGCCATCTTGGCCGCAATCGGGTTTCTGGCACAGTACTATTACACGCGGAACTCGACTGTTTAGCGCTGTGAAGAAATAGAATGAATAAGCCACTGATCGCTGCCTTTATAAGGCAGGGGTCAGTGGCTTTTGTTTTGTTTGGGCTGGGCTGCAGGGGAATCGGCGGCCATCATACAACGCTGCACGCCGTACTGGTTGACTTTTTGTAAATAAAACTGATACGAGCCTTGAAGCAACTGGAGTTGTTAGTACACTTTCTTCATTCACGACATTTGGCACCTAAACGGCTCCTTCCGAGCTCATCTGCTGATCACAGATTTACATCCGTATGGAACAAAATGCAAATGTACATTTTAATTCTGCTTTTCACATCTAAAAAGCGGCTCAACATGCAAAAGTGCATGTCGAATGGACCCAAATGGCCCAAATCCGGCTAATTCGGCTAAACAAAATGCACTTTTGCATTTTGAAGCGGAAAAATGACCAGTTTCAACCGAACAACATGTACTTTTACATTTTGATCCATGACTGAGGTCATTAGACTATTGGATGGTACCTTGCTTATTAGTGATTGACCAGTGAACAGTGAACGCGCAACTGCTTGAGATGACTTCACAAACTGGGGCGCGGATAATAGCCTTGGACACTTGGGACTGAAAGAATCCTCCACGATACTATATTATACAGCAAAGAGCTTCCAACTTTCGGAAGCTCTTTGTGTGATAAGACTATTCTCTACCCCGTTATCGTAATGCGCAAGTACTCAGTAGAGCCCGGCATGAACGGCAGTTGGGAAGGCAGCCGGTCTGCCTTGCCGCCAGCACCTTCGATGGCTGCCATTAACTCGTTCAATGCGTCAAACCGATCCCACTTGAGCGACAACAACGGATAGATCCGCACCTGACCGCCCGGTCTGCACACTCGCATTAACTCCAATATCGATTGTTTATGAAATTCAAAGCCGAATTGCTCGGCATATAGAAATAGAAAATGACTGCAAGTAACGAGCGAGAATGATCCGCTAGCGAATGGCAATTCCGGCAACGCTCCAGCGAAATAGCAGCTTTTACCCTCTTCGGTCCTCAAATGACTGGCGAACAGCTCAAGCGAAGCCTCTCTTCCCGCACGATGGCGTTCAAGACTTCCATAGTAGCTCCAATCGAACGACGACTCCAGTTTGGCAAGTTTGGCTGTAGAAACACTGATCTCTTCCAAAGCTTCTGCGATCCATTGCTCTGTGCTTGGCTGCTGGTATCGCGGATCAACTGCAAATGCTTCGATCCCTCTTCTCCGAGCCTCTGCCGTAAAAGATGAACCTCCCGATGCCACATCCAGCACTTTGCCTGCTTGAAGGTCGTCTTCCTTCAGATCAAACATACGGACATACTCGTCATACCCGCGGCAAGTCATCGCCACGCCAATTTGCTCATAATGCTGCTTCATTAACGAACACTCTCCTCATCTCAGCTCTACTCTTCTCCACTCATCTTTTCCTGGCAAGGCTCTCCTTGCCGGAAATTTCACTGCATTTTAGCAGATTATACCTATAATACTACCGATGCTTATTGATTTCCACCCTCCTTTTTGGCTATGATGAGAACAATCCGTTTTTGCAAGCAAGAGATGGATAGAAAGGTGGACATACAGATGTTCAAAAAGCACGAAATATACAAAATCGATAAATACAATATGCTGACGGTCGAGGTTCAAGGCAAGACGCTGATCGTACGGGAAATTTCCGATCAATGGGGCGAGGAATGCCATACCTTCGTAAGCCGTCCGGAAATGCTCCACTGGGCAGAAAATCGCTTCAAGCTGGCTAGCTATGAAGGCCGCGAAGAAGAGCGCGATGCGATTATTGCCGCTTTTAAATCGGTATAGGCAGTCCAAGTTACGCTGAAGCCCTCTCTAAACGCTAAAGCGGGAGGAAATAATAGGGTTTGCGGCGAACATAACGATACAACGGTACGCATACGACAATACAGGAGGTATACGCCGCCGATGGATTTTACAGCTACCATCATTTTTGTCATCGCATCTTTCGTGTTGGGCGCCGTTGTCTTTGCGAAGCGCGAATCGATCGCACCTCAGTTTAGACGCAGTCTGGCGCTTATATCGATCGCATTTATCGCATTTTCATTCTTTCTAGTCGTCTATAGCTTATTTACGATGGGACAGGAGTAATAGGGAGCGTGCCGGACATACTAGGACAAACTGTGTTCTAGAGGTGACCGCATGATGAAATGGCTTCCCGTCCTGTTGGCGTTAAGCTTGACACCGGGTTCCGCAGCGGCAGAACTTGCCGCTCAGCCCAAAACGAATGCTGCAAATGAAGGGCATGAATACCGATCTACGATAACCGTTCCGAGGAGGAGTTCGATGAATCACGTACCGAAACGTTCCGAAACCGCAGTGGAAAACCGTTGGAAGCTGGAGGATTTGTTTAAAAATCAAGCCGCATGGGACAAAGAGTATGCCGATGCTAAAAGCTTGATCAAAAAAGCCGGCGCTTTTGAAGGCAAGCTTGCCGATGCTAAGCAGCTTAAAGCCTGCTTTGAGCTTGAAGATCAACTGTCCCTTCATGTGGAACGGCTTTATGTATATGCCAATATGAAGCATCATGAAGACACGGCGGAGCCCGTCTATCAGGCGCTCTCCGACAAATCCAAAAAAATTAGCGTGGAGACAGGCGAGGCACTTTCTTTTGTAACACCGGAAGTGTTGTCGTTGTCCGACGAGCAGCTCGATGCATTCATCGCTGATCCGGAGCTTGCGCTATACCGTCATACGCTGGAAGAAATGCGCCGTCAGAAAGCGCATGTACTATCCAAAAGCGAGGAAGCGTTAATGGCTCAGGTCGGCAACGTGAGTTCGGCTCCTGGGACGATTTTCAGCATTCTTAACAATGCGGACTTGAAGTTTCCGAAGGTGAAAAACGAAAACGGCGAGGAAATTGAGCTGACGCAAGGCCGTTACATTCAATTTTTGGAAAGTAAAAACCGCGAGGTACGCCAAAACGCGTTCACAACGATGTACGATACATACGGCAAGCTTAAAAATACGCTCGCAACGACGCTGAACGCCAACATTACGAAAAATATTTTTTATGCTCGTGCGCGCAAATACCCGTCGGCTCTGGATATGTCGCTGTATGGTGACAACATCCCGCAAACGGTTTATACGAATTTGATCGATACGATTCATAAGCACTTGCCACTGATGCACCGGTATATGAATCTTCGCAAAAAACTGCTCGGCGTCGACGAACTCCATATGTATGACCTGTTCGCCCCGCTCGTGGACGAATTCGATATGGACATTACGTTCGATGAGGCGAAAGCGACTGTCAAAGAAAGCTTGAAGCCGCTTGGCGAAGATTATTTGGCTGTTCTGCAAGATGGCTTCGACAACGGCTGGATCGACGTGTATGAAAACGAAGGCAAACGCAGCGGCGCTTACAGCTGGGGAGCTTTCGGCACGCACCCTTACGTTCTGCTGAACCACAAGGACAACTTAAACAGCATGTTTACGTTGACGCATGAGATGGGGCACGCCCTCCACTCGCACTACTCCGATACGAATCAGAATTACCGCGATGCACAGTATACGATTTTCTTGGCAGAGGTTGCTTCTACACTGAACGAAGCGCTGCTTATGGATTATCTGCTGAACAAGTCGACCGATCCGAAAGAGAAAATGTACCTGTTGACCTACTATGCCGATCAATTCCGGACGACGGTATTCCGTCAAACGATGTTCGGCGAGTTTGAAAAAATCGTGCATGAGCGGACGGAGCAAGGCGAATCGCTTACGCCGCAAGAGCTCAGCAAAATCTACTACGATCTGAACGTGCTGTATTACGGCAAAGATATGGTCGTAGACAAAGATATCGAGATGGAATGGGCGCGTATTCCGCATTTCTACACCAGCTTCTATGTGTACAAATACGCGACTGGCTTCTCTGCAGCAACAAGCTTCTCCAAACAAATTTTGGAAGAAGGCGCTCCAGCAGTCGATCGTTACCTCGGCTTCCTGAAAAGCGGCGGCAGCGATTTCTCGATCAACATTCTCAAGAAGGCCGGCGTAGATATGTCTTCGCCTGAGCCAATCGAGCAAGCGATGAGCGTGTTCGAAAACTTGATTACGCAAATGGAGCAATTGACGAAATAATGTATGGTTGACAAGCGTCGGCGCAGGAAATTCTGCGCCGACGCTTTTTTGGTGGGAGGTGGAAATGTACGGTTGGGGCTGCTTCAGGTGTGGCATTGGAAGCTACCGTGTATGACGGTATATAGTTGGTTGCTAAACGTGGATGCAGCGGCAAACGTTAGCTGGACAAAATATGACTTGCCAAACTTGCTCGAATATCAGCTAACTTTCCGTCCGTCGGGCAATTGTGGGTGGGTTAAGACCCTACGAGGGTCTTAACCTATGAGATAACGGCATTATTTGGCTCGTTAAGACCCTCGCAGGGTCTTATACAGCGAAATCAGCCCATTTTCCGGGGCTCTCCCTTGCCATCGTGGATGGTTAAGGCCCTACGAGGGCCTTAAACTATGAGATAAGGGCATAATCTGGCTTGTTAAGACCCTTGCAGGGTCTTATACAGCGAAATCAACCCATTTTCCGGGGCTCTTCCTTGCTATTCTGGATGGTTAAGGCCCTACGAGGGCCTTAACTTATGAGTAAACGGCATACTCTGGCTTGTTAAGACCCTCGCAGGGTCTTATACAGCGAAATCCGCCGACTTTCCAGGGCTTTTATAAGCCTTTATGGATGGAAAAACCCTGCTGGGGATCATCGCGATCGCAATAACAGGTGACAACGACGCAATAAGGCCCTGCCAGGATCTTGACTGATCCTGGCAGGGCCTTATGAGCTTTAGAGCAGCAGCGTGCCCAGCGCCCAACCGATTACACCGGCGAGCAGCGACGACAGAAGGTTCACCCTGTCGTTGTTCAGCCATGCGAAGCCGCGCACTCGCTCGGCAGCGGCGCCGCAATGGACGCCGCGCTCGGTACCGCTGCCGCATACCCGGCAGCGGTACATGGCCTGGCCGGTCGCGCCCAGCAGCGAATCCGCGAAGCAGCCGGCCAGGCCGGCGGCAGCGGCGGCTGCGACTAGCGCCGCCGCGCCGCCCCAAGCGCCCGCAGCAGCGCCAACGTGCTGCTGGAGCGCAAGCAGCGCTGCCGCGACGCCGCCGATGAGGGCGGCGCCTGCGAACGCTGCTGCGGAGCCGAGCAGCGTTACCGCGCCGCTCGTGCCCGCTGGCACTACCTTGCCGCTCATGATTGAGCGCGGCGCGGACTTGCTCAGGGCGCCGATCTCGGTCGCCCATGTATCCGCATTAACGGCGGCCATCACGCCGATATAGGCGTAAAGCCAGCCTGGCGACGGCAGCCATGCGTCTGCTGCGCAGAGCAGCAAGCCTACGCCTCCATTTGCCCACACCTGGCCTGCATCGCGGCGGCCTGTCTTCTCATAATTGGCTTCCGCCTTCGCTTTGGCGCGATGCCGCTTTTTCCACTTCGACCAGAGCGTCGAAGTGACGAAGAAAGCGATCAGGCAGCCGAACCATACCGGCTCGCCCAACGTAACGAAGCCCGTCCCCATCGCAACTGCCGACCAGGCGCCCGAGCCCGACAATGAGCGGAATCGATAGGCTGCGATGGCGATTATGCCGCTGCCGATCAAACCCGCCAGCGCCCGAAGCCACCACTCGTCGATCCATCCAACCATCTTTCCCGCCCCTTTTGCTTCATTATCCGAATCGATAACTCGTCATACCTATAAGTGCTGCTTATAAGTGCATACTTAACGTTTGCTATTAATTTGCTCTTACTTTTGCGCCCCGCTAACGTTTCACATTAGCTTCAATCGTTAGCATCGCACTCCGCCAGCGATCCGGATGATTCGTGCAAATAATAATATTTGAATCCAGCACAGCGATCTTCCGAATGCTGCGCTCATCATTAATCGTCCATGCCATAATTTGTATGCCTGCAGCATGCAAACGGTTGATCCTGTCTTTCGTGAGCCGGCCATAATCAATCGATAAAAAATCCGATCCGATTTGCTTCAGCTCCTCCGGCAGTGAATCCCGCCATCCGTCCAAAATAAAGCCGGTGCGCAGGTCACCTTCTGACAGCTGGTGCATCCGGTGCAAAGAGCCAATATGGAAGGATGTGATAACGACGCTATCCTCCATCCGGTAATCCCTGACAAGCTTCAAAACCTGTTCTTCAATGTAAGGATAACGAATGCCGTCCGTTTTCAGCTCGATATTCAACCGGCATTTGCCCGACACGGCTTGCAGCACCGCTTCCAGCGTAGGTATGCGTTCGTTGCGGTATAACGGCGAGAACCAGCTTCCTGCATCCAGTTCCGCTAATTCCGCAGCCGTCTTATCTCGCACCTGCCCTTTCCCGTTCGTCGTCCGTCTAAGCTTATAGTCGTGAATGACGACGGGGATATGATCCTTGGACAACTGCACATCAATTTCAATCCATTCGATATCCGGTTCGCTCAGCGCCATCTGTATGGAGGCCATTGTATTCTCAGGCGCTCGGCCCGACCAGCCCCTGTGCGCTGCGCACGGGTTGTTCATGCTCCTCGATCACCCTTTCGGCACCGGTTACTCGGAGACGAGCGTACCGTCTTTGCGCAGCTTCACCTTGAATGAAATCGAAGTCAATCGGTCAATAAGCGTTTGCGCCTGCTTCTCTTCCATCGGCTTTGGCTGCGCCTGGTCTGCATACATCGGATGGAATTGCAGGTCGCAATCCCCTTTCGCCGTACACGTCGCGTCAAGCACGCC
The DNA here is from genome assembly GCF_014641555.1 of Paenibacillus radicis (ex Gao et al. 2016). Lineage (GTDB taxonomy): Bacteria > Bacillota > Bacilli > Paenibacillales > Paenibacillaceae > Pristimantibacillus > Pristimantibacillus radicis. Next base: position 661,429 of record NZ_BMHY01000001.1, on the reverse strand, counting down.
TGTTTCTCCGGAATTTCCTTTTGGATACACGCTAAAAATAAAATTGCCTAAGCTATACGCAATCCATTTGCCTTTATATTTTTCAAATCCTTGCAGTACATGAGGATGGCTGCCGATTACAAGATCCGCACCGGAGTCAATGTATTCGCGAGCGAAATCCCGCTGGTATTGTTGCGGCGTATCCTCACGTTCTTTACCCCAGTGGACCATCACGACCACCAGATCGGCCTGCTCCTTCGCTTTTGCAATTGCGGCCTTTGCCCTTGTTGTATCATAGGTTTCCGCAACGCCTGGTGTATTTTTATCCGCCTTCCAGGACGTCTTCGGTACGACACGGCTCAGCCCAATATATGCAATTTTGATGCCGCGTGATTCTTTAATAACGGGTGTAAACGCCTCAGTGTCATCTTTGCCTGCACCAATATGGGAGATACCCGCTTCGTCCAGATGGGACATCGTATCAAAAAGTCCCTTCACGCCTTGGTCAAGTGTGTGGTTGTTCGCCAGACTAACGACATCAAAGCCTGCATCCCGCAGCGCTGGAAGCGCGCGTGGTGAGCCCTTGAATACAAACGACTTATCGTCCGCAGGAGTGCCCCCCTCGGTAACCGGATACTCCAGATTGCCCGCAGTGATGTCCGGCTCACTCAAATAGAGCAGCGATTTAGCGTAAGGAAAGTCATCGCCGTATCGCTTCAATTGATCTTCTACCGAGGATGCCAGCAAAATGTCGCCAACGAAAGCCAATCTGACTTTTTCGCCGCTGCCGCTGCCGCTGCCACCATTACTGCCGTTTTCAGTCGATCCCGGCTCATTTTTAACGGGAGCTTCTCCTTCAGCTTCACCGTCTGCCGAGCCTTCATCCTGCGGTTTCCCTTCGGCAGTCTCCCCATCCTTACCGGATGCGGGTTTTTCCTCTTGTACGGAACCGCCATCTTCTTCGCCTTTGCCGCCTTTATCGACAACAGCTGCTCCGCCATCGGAAGATTTAATTTCCGTGCCTTTTCCGCCAAAGCTCAGCAAATCGCCGATAGAACCGGCATTTTTCACCGAAAGCCCGACGCCGACTAACACGATAATCGCTCCAAGGAGCATTAAATTAACCGCAAGCAGCCTCCGGCGCTTTTTCTTGCGTTTGCGCTTTTCATGCTGATGGGATTCGGAACGTGATATGTACATGGAATGGCTCCTTTTTAAAGAAAGTCTTTTCCATTATAACAAGGTTCCTGTTGGATTGCTAAACAATCATAGCTCGGACAGTGCGGACAAAGCAGCTTCTTTCCCCTGACGGATACAGTCGGGCAAACCTACTCCTCCGAAGGCGGCTCCCGTCACATATACGCCCGGCAATTCCTTCGCCATCGACTCCCGCAGCCCGGCAATGTTGTCCAAATGACCCACCGGATATTGCGGCATCGAACGAGGCAAACGAGTAATCTCGGTAAAAATCGGCTGAGCGGTAATACCCATCGACTTCGCTATATCTTCAAGCACCGCTTGCTTTAGCTCGTCATCCGGCAGCTTGGCTGCCTCCTCATCGCCGGAGCGGCCGACATAGCAGCGAAGCAGCACCTTATCATCAGGGCTCGTATGCAGCCATTTGGTAGAGGTCCATGTGCAAGCTGTAATACGCAGCCCTTCGGAGCGCGGCACGAGAAATCCTGACCCGGCAAAATCAACGCCAAAGGTCGCTTTATCAAAAGCCATAACGACGTTCGCAACTGTCACGTAATCGACAGCACGCAAAGCAGATACATTAACGTGCGGCTCCAACAGAGAAGCGGCATTAAATCCTTGCGCCGTAATGATGACACCGTCTGCAGCGATCCGTTCACCCGATGCCAGCACGATTTCATAGCGGGCTTCCTCTGACTTCTCGTCTTGCTTATCATTCTTCACGAGGGCCGTCACCGTCTCGCCTAGTCTGCGTTCAGCTCCGGCAAGTGCCTTATCCAAGGCGTCGACCAAGGAGGATAAACCCTTCTTAAAACTTAAAAAGGCACTCCCCTTCAGCTCCTCTGGCAGCCCCTCAGGCCAAGCCGGCTGTGCGCCTTGGCCTTTGTTCCGCTGCTGGTGCTGCGTGCCGCGAATCAAGCTGCCATGCTGACGCTCTGCTTCAGCAAATTGCGGGAAGGTCGCTTGAATGCTGAGTTTGCTCAGATTACCAGCATAAATGCCGGCAAGCAGCGGCTCAGTCACATGCTGAACGATTTCCGGGCCAAGCCGCCGCGACAGAAACCCGCCCAGCGACTCATCTCCTTCTGGAGCATCACCTGGCATCTCCAAATCCTGCAAAGCGCGGCTTTTGCCTGCCTCCGACACCAAGCCGCTTGCCATAAAAGCCTCCATATCGGTTGGAATGCCCAGCACAAGCCCTTTCGGCATCGGGTGAAGCTTGCCTTCTTTCATTATAAAAGCGGTTTTCCCGCTTTGGTTCTGTGCTGTTAATTCATCCTCGATGCCAAGTTCCATCGCCAGCTCAATCGTTGGCAGCTTCCGCGACAGGAAGGAATCAGGTCCTCTCTCAATGACAAAACCGTCGCGCTGCAGCGTATTGATTTTACCGCCAAGAGAATCCGCGCCATCGACAATTGTCAGACGCAGTTGTTTCCCTTGCCGCTCCGCTTCCCGCTGCAAATAAAAAGCGGAGCTCAGTCCGCTGATGCCCCCGCCAATAATGACAATGTGCTCAGCCTCTCCGATTCTCCGCATCGCTGTACTTCCTCTCTATACTCGTTCTTGTATGTTGTCCGTCAGCCAAATGTTAACAGCTCGCAGCCTAAGCTCCGGCTTCTATTACCGATTCAGCAAGCGTCTCCATATATAACGGATCTCTGTTCAGCATCGCAATCCGCTCCAGCGCTACGCCAAGCTCGCCTGCAGCCGCTTTCGCTTCGATATCAAGGTCGAACAATACCTCCAAATGATCGGATACAAAGCCAACCGGCGCAACCAGTACCGCTTTGATACCGTCTTCTTTAGCTAGTCCGTCTAATGTTTCCAAAATGTCCGGCCCCAGCCACGGCTCTCTTGTCCGGCCGGCGCTTTGCCATGTGAACTGCCAATCGCCATCGGCGATGCCAACTTTTGACGCTACCGCTGCTGAAGTTTCCAGCAATTGTTTTTCATAGGGATCGCCAATCTCACGAATGCGCTCCGGCAAGCTGTGCGCACTGAAAAGCACTTTTACCGGTTTTACCCCGCCCGAACTTGTCTCAAGCCGGTTCAGTCCGTCCGCGACCCGCTCCGTCAGCGCTTGCAGCAGCTTGGGATGCAGATGGTACGATTCGACGAATGACATCGCAATTCCGCTTGCCTCGGCTTGCTCTTGCGCTCTTTTTATGTAAGAACCAACACTCATCGTTGAAAAATGAGGCGCAAGCACGATGCCGACTGCCTGCTTCACCCCGTCCTCTGCCATCTGCTTGACACCGTCTTCGATATAAGGGCTTGCGTGCTTCAGCCCTTGATAGCAGACGTAGCGTCCCGGAGCAAGCTGCTCCAGTTTATCCTGCAGTCCGGCTACCTGGCCGTTGGTGTTCTCACGCAACGGGAATACGCCGCCAACAATCGCCTCGTAACGGCCTTTCAGATCAGCCAGCTGCTCCTCGGTAGGAGGATGGCCGCGGCGGATATGCGTGTAATAAGCCTCGACGTCTTCCAAGCTTTGCGGCGTTCCATAGGACATAACAAGTACGCCGATCTTACCGTGATTTGCAGTCATCTCAGACATGGCTCGTTTCCTTTCCATTTCGTGCTGCGATTTTTTGTTCCGAATACGTATGAATAAAGCTCGTCAGCTCCGCCAGCTTCTCAAGCGACGCTTCCGGGAACAGTCCGTGGCCCAAATTGAAAATAAAGCCCGGCTGCTCAAGTCCTTGATCAATGATTGCGGCAGCATGAGCCTCAATCGTCGACATCGGCGCAGTCAGCACCGTCGGATCAAGATTGCCCTGTACGGCAAAATTGCCGTTCAGTCTGCGGCGTCCCTCTGGAATCGACACGCGCCAATCCAGCCCGATCACATCGGCCTTCACTGCGTTTAATTCCGGCAACAGCTCCCCGGAGCTTACTCCCGGGAAATAGATTTTCGGCTGCGGCAAATCAGACAGCTCTGCAAATATCCGCTCGATCGTCGGCAGTACATACGTCCGGAAATCGGCTGGCGTCAATGCCCCTACCCAGCTGTCGAACAGTTGGAATGCCTTGCCTCCGGCCGCCATATGGGCGCGCAAATAAGCGATAACCATGTCGCCCAGTTTGTCCATCAGTTGATGCCATACTTTCGGCTCGCTGTACATTAGCGCCTTGGTGCGTAAATAGTTTTTAGAAGGACGGCCTTCAATCAAGTAGCTTGCGATTGTGAATGGTGCTCCTGCAAACGTAATAAGAGGCACTTCCAGCTCGCGGTCGAGAATGCGGATCGTCTCCAGCACATGGCCGAGATCGCCTTCCACATCGATCGGCTTCAACCTCTCGACGTCGGCAGCATTACGAATCGGATTCGCGATAACAGGGCCGATATTCGCCACGATATCGAAATCAATGCCAATCGATGCGACCGGATTCATAATATCTGAATATAAAATAGCCGCGTCGACACCCAGCTTGCGTACCGGCATCATCGTGACTTCCGCCGCAAGCTCCGGCTGCTTGCATATTTCTAGCAGTGAATACTTCTCTTTGATTTTACGGTATTCAGGATCGTAACGTCCTGCTTGACGCATGTACCAGACCGGCACACGGTCCAAAGTTTCCTTCCGGCATGCCCGAATGAAACGGTCATTATAGCTCATTCCCGTTCCTCATTTCTTTAATTATTCGTTATGTTCCATTATGCCCGTTTTCGTTTGCCCTAACAACCGTTAGCGTTCGCTTTCCTATGACAATAGTATGACAATCAGCTCTATCTTATCATGAAGAATAGATGAATGATTCATTTCGTTTCATGAAAAAGAGCCCGCTCTCCTATTCGGAGAAGCGAGCCGTTTCTGTACTTCTACTGCTTAGCAGCTGTGTCCCAAGACAACTTTCCATATTTAGATTTCAATGCATCCAATTCATCCATTCCCGCAGTGGAAGCTGAGGCAGCCGCCCCGCCTAGCTCCTTGGCATATGCCGGAAGGGAATAGAATGCCAGCTTCATATCCAGTGCGTATACCGGTAAGGACGGATCGATATAAGCATTGTTTTTCAAATCGTCAGTTAAATCAGCTTCTTTTAATAGTTTGATGTTCCATTGCTCCACAGCGATAAGCCGCTCATCGCGCTGGACGTTGCGAATATATTGCAGCACGTTTTCCATATGGCCCGCGACCGTAATGTGAACCGGCTGGCTGACTACCTGACTCCCTGCACTTCCACCAACAGCATTAGCACCTGTTTCCGCACCGGTTGAAGCTGCAGCATCCACTGACAAATTGTCTGACTGCTGCTTATCGCTCAATGCCAAGTCTTGTGAAAAATCGACGAGCGGCGCTTTTGATGCCTCAGCTAATTTTACAGCAGTCAGCAATATGCCGGAGTCTTTCGGATAAAAGGGAGCTTTGTTCGCCAGCTTTCGAATATCTTCCTCGGATATGATATCCGTCGTGAATTGCGCTTGCGCCGTCAATACGTTTTGCTGCTCTAAATCAGCTTCAGCCTTCCCATTACGCAGCTCCAGCCATGCCGGCAGCAGAAAGAGCAAGCCTGCAACGATATTGATTGCCACGATAGCAATGACAAGGATCAATGTTGCATCAAGACCTCTTTTGCCTGCAGGGGCTGTCTTCATTTGCAGCTCCATTATCGTCCAGCCTCCTTCACAGCCGGATTCAATTGAACCTCGACAACCAATTTGTAAGGGAATTGGTTCGGCCCGATGGCCGAATCACCGCTCGACTTTTCGCTTTCCTTCCGATAAGCGCTAATTTTCGTTGCACGCAAAGCAGGCGCTTCTTCCAGCTTTTCAATGTAATTAATGCTTTCCTGGTACACGGTGAAAACGAGCTCCGCTTGAATCATTTTACCGTCCTCGGAAATGCCGATATAATTCGCTTTTGCTTTATCGGGCAAATAGCCGACCACAGGAGACAGATACGGAAGCCATTCCGGCCGTTCATCCTCCAACTTGGCTATAGCGGCGGATGCTTGCTGGAACTGCTCTGCTTTTGTTCTGGACATGCCTGCACTTTGCAGTCTGGCAATTTCGCTGCGGCTTTCCTTGACGATGGCCGTGTAACGACCCGCTTCATTCACCCATGTCATGCGATAATACCATTGACCGGTTACACTAACGACGGCCAGTAGAACAAGCAGCGATAAAATGAGCGGACTTCCCTTGAACCGGGGCGGCTTGGGCGGCAGCAGGTTGATCGATCTCATCCTTCTTTCCCCCTTAAAGCCAGTCCTAGCGGCACTGCATAATCAGAATAGCTCCAGTCATCCGCCGTGTCTGTAACATTCAATCCGCTCCAATTGGGTACAACGACCGGCTGTCTCAAATTCGAACGCAGACCTTCTTGAAGCTTATCCATCTCCTCGACATCTCCTGTTACAATAATCGATTGGAAATGCCGCTCACTTGTCGTCAATGTATAGAAATAAAAATTCATGAGCCGCTCCAGCTCCGAGGCGAGATCCTGCACCGCATTGGCAAAGGTTTGCTCCGGCGAGGCGAAAGCGGACAGCCACTCCCTGCTTTCCCCTACCGCTCCTTCTGTCATCGATTTGAACGAAATTTCGGCCGTTCGGGTCATTCTGAATACGCCATCTTCGATAATCGTAAGCTCAGAGCTTGTCCGGTTTACATCGACGATTAGATGAAGGCCGTTCACATTCGTCTTCGTTTTCTCAAGCAGCCGGATCATCGAAAAAGCTTTAATCTCAAAGCTGTCCGGAATTAGCTTTAATTTCATGAATAACTCATTATACGCTTCAAGCACTTGAAGCGGAGCCGCCGCCACAAGCACATCTGCCAGCGGCTGACTGCTTACCGGCTCGCCCAAAGCCGCTGCGGTCTCCAGCTCAGCCGAAGAAACGGGATTAACCGCCTTTTCCGCTGCATTCCGGCTTGTCGCCAGTTTCACAAAATCGTAATGCGGCTGCTCGAAGGCAACATGCACATTATGCTTCATCTCATACTGGACCAGCTTTTTGAGTTCATGGTGGGGAATATCCGGCAGTTGAAGCAGCCGAACCATAGTCGTTGGGCTCGGAATGGCGAAATGAACATGTCTGGCCCCAATTTTGTTAACGGCAAGCAGTTCTTTCAACGTGCTTTGCATCGTCTCAAGCTCGATGATACGGCCATCCTTGACAGCGCCTGCCGGCAGCGGAGCTGCAGCATAATTGACAATACGCACGCTGCGGTCTCTTTTCTCCCTGATCTCGCAAAGCTTGATCGCCTCATCGGTCACTTCAATGCCCAAAGAATGATGACCTTTATTTAAGTTTCGCAGCAGCGATGCTATCAACCGGTTACCCTCCTAACCCTACTTACAGAATGCAAATCACATTGTCGAAATTCTGCCATTTCATATAATCCTCGAATACGGTATTTCCTCCGACCATAAAGCCTTTCATTTTACTGACTGGAACGTCGCCTGACCCTTTCGAATTCGATATTTCCTTGAAGGTCGCGTTGCCAAATACGATAAAATAACCGCTCATGCTCATTCCGCCCGGCTTAATATTGTTCTTCATGACGAAATCCCCTCGAACGATGAAATCTTTGCCGACCGTTACGGAGCTAAGTCCGGATTGGTTGATAAAGCTTCCTTGGATCGCAATCGAACCGCCAACGATCAATTCCTCTACTTTATTCGTGAAATCCACATTGCCTTTTGCAATAAAGTTTTGCATAACCTCGAATTTGGACAGCGAGCTTCCGAAGGAAATATTGCCTTTGACCAGCATGGAGCCTTTGACCGTCCAAGAATCGGATACGGTATTCGCGGCCACGAGCTTGCCTCCAACGATAAGATCACCTAGAACGATTGAGGAGATTAAGGGCAAGCTGAATAGTCATTCCAGTATTGTGCTGTATGGACAACCTGTCTCGCTCTCGACGCTGCGAAGCAATGCCGCTGCGACTTTGCCTATCATCTACTATCCAAGCGGAAGCGAACAGGATCGGAAATATAAGATTCAAATTCAAAGTGTCGGCCATTCACTTGGTCAAATCGAAATCAAAAATGGCACGAATAGTGACGGTGTATCCCATACTGCAATGTATAATACCGGCGACTTCATCCGTCATGTGCGCGTTACCTGCACCGATCTGTCAACACTCCGGACATTCAGCCTTGATGCTTATGTACCTTATTCTTAAATCGATAGATGGAGGCGGTCCCCATGGTGCGAAATGAAAAGGGCTTAACGCTTGTTGAAGTAACAGCTACACTAGTCCTTACTGTTGTCGTTCTTAGCGGTTTGATTTTTCTGCTGAACCAGACAAACCTGGGCGTTTCGCAAATTCAGAAGCGGGAGTCGGTAATGAAAGAATCCCGTACCATCATGAATAACTTGGCCGCTTCAGCGCGGCGCGGCGGTTTTGTCGCAACTAAGCCGGATGAGCAATCGCTTCAGTTCAGCGGCTCCGGGGGCCAATATGTATTTTATCGATTCGAGCCTTCCACGAGCGCCTTATCCGTAACCTACAGGCTGAAAAACGACAATGGTGTACTGGCAGCCAACCCAACTTCGGTTACACTCTCCGAACATGTGCAAAGCTTTACGATGAAATTGGACGGCCCCTCTGTCGAGGTAGAGCTGGCAATGTCGCTGCCAAACAACCAAATTCATCGCACCTCTTCTATTGTCAATCTTGTCAAAAACGGCTAAAACGACAGCAAGCCTAAATACCACTCCACCATACCGTCTCCCCACAAGTACGCCGTAATGGCGCCAAGCGCGATATAAGGTCCAAACGGCAGTGTTTTTCCCCGGGCATGACCGCCTGCTGCGATTAGCAGCAAACCTCCGATTAATCCAAATAAGCTGGCGAGAAATAGACTCAGCAGCGTAAGCTTTACACCAAGCATAAGACCGATAAATACATAAAGCTTAATGTCGCCTCCGCCCATCGTCTCTTTCTTTAACACCCAACTGCCTAACAAAGCTATCGCTAATAAAGCCCCGCTACCAGCAACAGCTGCTATCCCGTAATTCCATATCGGGAGCGGATGAATGAACAAGCGGATAACAATCGCTCCAATCACTCCTGCCGCCACCACTTTATTTGGAATAATCTTATCGGTTAAATCCGTTTGCGTAATGATAGAGAGAATGGCAATGAGCCATAGCGCTGCAATCAGTTCAGGCTGTGAATCCATTCTAAAAGCGGCTAAGCCGAATAGAAGTGCCGTGGCGGCTTCCCCAGCTGCGTAACGCCATTCCAGCCGTTGACCACACTGTCGGCACTTGCCTCCTGAAGTAAGGAAGGGCAGCAACTGGATGACAGCATAGGTCGGCGGCCGATGTCTGCTATGCGCGCAATACGACGGCGGATAAACGGATGGCAGCCGCTTATCCCAGTGAATGGCTACTGCATTGAACAGACCGCCTAGCAATAATCCCGCTAACGATACGATAACAATCGCCCAAGCTGTCATTCCCACCCCGCCCTTGAAAAAGGATAAGAAAGGCAACCTGGGGTTGCCTTTCAGGCTGTCGGGAAAGTCTCGACAGCTCTCATTAATGATTCAGCACCTCGGATACACTCGGCTTTGCCTATTGATCGAAAATGCAAACCTTCCTCTGATCGCCTGGCACTCCGCTCGCCGTCCATATTCACACCATGAACTCAAAGTAACGTTTATCTCGCTAAAAGCTAGTTGGAATAGCTTTGGAGAGTATCATCTAGCTCTTCTGGATACTCTTCTTGCATCACTTTTCTGCTTATGAGTCAAGTTTGCTATGCCTGCACCACCGATGAACGAATCAAAATGTAAATCTGCAGTTTGTAAGCCGCATTTCCGCCGTTTTATCGCCTCAAAATGCAAATGTGCATTTTGATTGGCCTAATACAGCGCCAAAGAGGAGGATAGAACGATTTCAAATGTACTTTTACATTTTGAACACGTTTTTCGGCCTTTTGACGTTCATTAAACTGCACTTTTGCATTTTGTTTCTTGTTTCTTCACATCGAGGCTAGTCTATGAGAGTTTGATCTAGCAACTTGGTAGCATTTCGTAATCAAAGCAAGAGCTATAGAAGAACTATCAAAATGAAGGAACATTGTGAAATCAGGTAGCCTTTCGAAGCTCTGAAAAGGCAACCTGGGGTTGCCTTTCTAGTTTTTTATTAATAATTTAAGTCTTTGGAGTTGTAGTAACCGTAATACTCCAAGCATCGTTTGCGGATAAATCAGCTTTGACATTAGTGACATTTTTTTTGTTCAAAGTTGGTGCTTTAGCCAAATAACCTGCCGAGACCAAATCATCTATACTAATAGTTTGGCTAGTCGTATATTCTTTATCAGTCACATAGCGCAATGCCGATTCTTCAATTAGACTAATAGATGCACTATCTGCCTTATCCCTTGACTTTGCTATTGTGCTTCCAATCGCCGGAATCGCAATAGCCGCGATAATCCCCACAATAACCAGTACCGCCAAAAGCTCGATCAGCGTCAAACCTTTTTCATTTCTTTTCAATGCCATCAACATATTAAATCTCCTCCCGTTTTGACCCTAATTTTTATATTTGGTAGAGCAATAAAACCGCAGTTATAAATAGCTTTGCATCATTTTGAATGACGGCGTCATAACCGCCAGCACGATAACACCAACGATTGCCGTCAATATGATGATCATGATCGGCTCCAGCAAAGACTTAAGCCGCTCCGCCATCTGGTCGACATCAGCCTCGTAGAAGTCTGCTACCTTCTCCAGCATGTCGTCGACGGCGCCGGAGCGCTCGCCGATTGTAAGCATTTGCGTCACCATCGGCGGGAACAGCTTCGATTGCTTGAGCGGCTCCGACATCGCTTCGCCGCCTAGCACCTTCTCGCGAATCTCGCCGATCACTTTGCCGATCGCTTCATTCCCAACAACATGCGAGACAATTGTCAGTCCCTGCATGAGCGGAACCGCCGCCGTCACTAAGGAGCTGAATGTCCGGGCGAAGCGGGCCAGCGCCTGCTTATGCCACAGCTTGCCGAATACCGGAAGCTTCAGCTTTAGCAGATCGAGCCGTTCGCGGCCCTGCTGCGATCGCCGGATGATTTTCACCAGTACAAAAGGAAGAATCATAGCAGCCAATACGACATACCAGAAGCCCTGCATAAACTCGCTGACCGCCATGACGATCCGTGTAGGGAGCGGCAGCTCAATGCCCATCCCCTCGAAACTGACGGCATATTGCGGAATGACGAACAGCATCAGGAAAATAACGACGACAATCATCAGCACCAGCATAATAGCTGGATACACCATCGCCGATTTGACCTTTTCCTTCGTATTGCGTTCCTTTTCGAAAAATATGGCGAGCCGCTCCAGCATCACATCCAGATTGCCGGCTACTTCTCCTGCATGCACCATGTGAATGAATATCGGGGAAAAGACGGTCGGATGCTTGGCCGTCGAATCCGACAACTGCGCACCGCCCCGCATATCTTCGGCAATTTCGCTCAATAGCTTGGCGAAGGGTTTGCTGGAGGTTTGCTCGCTCAATATTTGAATCGCTTCCACCAAACTAACCCCTGCTCGGTACATCGTCGCAAGCTGACGGCAAAAGACGGTGAAATGCTCCGTTCCGACGCGCGGCCCGCCGAGCGAAATATCGCGATACAGCACACTGTCGTTTGTATCGATCAGATCTGTTACCCAAAGCCCCTTCTCGCTTAACGCTTCTCTTGCCCGTTGTATCGTTACTGCTTCGAGCATCCCGTTTGACCGTTTGCCTTGGGCAGTTACTGCCTTATAGCGGAATTTCGGCATGCTTCATCCCCTCCAGCCTTATAACTCTCCAAAGCCAATAACCGCTTCCTTCGCATCCTGAAGGGCTACAGTGCCCCGTTGAACCAGCTCTCGCAAAGCAAGCTCCAGCGTCTGCATGCCTTGCTGCCTGGACGTTTGCATGACCGAACGAATTTGATAGACCTTCTCCGACCGGATTAAGTTGGCGACAGCGGGCGTATTGACGAGCACCTCAAAGGCTCCGGTCAAGCCGCTGCCATCCCTGCGAGGCAGCAGTCGCTGGGAGACGACCCCGATAAGCACTGATGCCAGCTGAATGCGGATTTGCGCCTGCATGCCGGGCGGGAATACATCGATAATGCGGTCAATCGTTTGCGGCCCGTCGGCTGTATGCAGCGTTGCAAAAACGAGATGCCCGGTTTCCGCCGCACTGATGGCTGTACTGATCGTCTCCAGATCACGCATTTCTCCTACGAGCACGATGTCAGGATCCTGCCGCAGCGCCGCCCGCAATCCGTTGGAAAAGGACGGCGTGTCCAGCCCGATCTCGCGCTGATTGACCATCGACCGTTTATGATCATGAATGAACTCAATAGGGTCCTCCAGCGTAATGATATGGGCGCTCTGCTTGCGGTTCAAAAAGTCGATAATCGAGGCCAGCGTCGTCGATTTCCCGCTGCCCGTCGGCCCCGTCACCAGCAGCAGCCCTTGCGGCTTAACAGCAAACTGCCCAATAATCTCGGGCAAGCAAAGCTCTTCCATCGAAGGAATCCGGCTGGGTACGATTCGAATCGCCAGCCCGACACTGCCGCGCTGCTTATAGGCATTGATCCGGAATCTCGCAACACCAGGAATACCATAAGAGAAATCAAGATCACCCTGCTTAACAAAAGCTTCATATTGCTCTTCTGTCAGAAGCTGCTTCGCTAGCCCTTTCGTATCCGAAGGCTTCAGCACCTGTTCATTGTAAGGAAGCAGCCGGCCGTGAATCCTTAATACGACTGGCGAGTTGACCGTAATGTGAATATCCGACGCTTGCCGTTCCTGTGCGGAACGAAGAATTTCAATGACCGTCATACGCAAAATCCTTCCTGCCCGTCACTTAGTCAACCTTGCCTAACACGCGAAAAATTTCCGTCAGCGTCGTATGCCCCTCCGACGCCTTGCGCAAGCCATCCGCCATAATGGGAACCATCCCATTGCTCAAAGCATGGTCGTAATACTCATGATCAGAGCGCTTTGCCAGAATCATCGTACGAAGCCGGTCGTCAACAGGCAGTACCTCTTGAATGGCCATACGGCCCTTATATCCGCTTAACCCGCATTCTCCGCATCCTTCTCCTTTGAACAGCTTCGTCACTTCAAAGCGCGCTTTCGTTAATATGGCACGTTCCTCTGCAGAGGGCTCATAGCTTCGGGAGCAATGCGGGCATATACGCCGGACAAGACGCTGGGCAACAATGCATGTAAGAGAGGATGAGACGAGAAACGGCTCCACTCCCATGTCTACCAGCCGCGTTATCGCATTAACCGCATTATTCGTATGTAATGTACTGAGTACGAGATGGCCGGTCATGGCGGCCCGCACGGAAATTTCCGCTGTCTCGGAATCGCGGATTTCTCCGATCATGACGATGTTGGGGTCCTGCCGCAGTATTGCGCGGAGACCACGAGCGAACGTTAGACCCGTTACCGGATTGACCTGAACCTGATTGACACCCTCCAATTGGTACTCCACGGGGTCTTCAATCGTAATGATGTTGACATCCTCGCGGTTCAAATGCCCCAGGGCGGAATAAAGCGCGGTCGACTTGCCGCTGCCGGTAGGTCCAGTGATAAGTACAACGCCATTGGAGGATTCGATTGCTCCCTTGAATAAGCGATAGTTGTGCTCCGATAGCGACAGCTTGGAGATATCAGCCTGCGAAGCGCTCAAATCCAGGACACGAATGACAACTTTCTCGCCATGTACGGTCGGCAGCGTTGACACCCGCATATCGACCTTGCGGAAATCGATATCCAGCTCTACCCGTCCGTCCTGCGGCAGCCGTCGTTCGGCTACGTTCAGATTGGCCATGATTTTTATCCGGGCAATAATGACGCCGTGCATATTGGTCGGGAGGTTGCGTTCCGTCCGCATGACGCCGTCCACCCGGTACCGGATGCGGAAATTGCCGTCCTGCGGATCTAAGTGAATATCGCTTGCCCCCAGATGGACGGCTTGGACGATAATTTGATTTACCGTTTTGACTACGGGTGAATTCTCGTCCTGAATAGCCCGCTCATCGTCTAAATCTTTCAATTGCAGGTTTTGACTGATCTGTTCGATCGTTTCGGAAAGGCCGTAATAACGGCTAATGGCCCGAACCAGTTCTTCTCGCGCAGCGATAACCGGTTCCACCCTTAGTCCGGTTGCGATCCGTATCTCATCGATCGCGAAGTAATCAAGAGGATCCGCCATAGCGATAACAAGTCTGTTGCCGTCCATGCGGAGAGGAAGGACGCAGTGCTGATCGGCCAGCTTTTGCGTCATAAGTTGAATGATTTTAGGATCGATCTTCTGCCGGTATAACTGTACATGGGGGATGCCTAACTGAAACTCCAGAGCTTCAATGAATTGCTGCTGTGTAATGATGCCCTTGCTGATCAATACGTCACCAAGCCGGGACTTCGTATCTCTTTGCTGCTCCAGCGCCTCTTGCAATTGCTGCTCGGTTATGACGCCGGATTCCAATAGCAAATCTCCGATTCGCTTGCGTGTGCCGGACATCGCGCCCCACCCTATCTTTTTAATGTCATATTGCTAGATTTAACCAACTACGAAACTGATTCTATTAAATCAATTTAATAGCGTTTCGTCAATGACTTTTGTCCTATTAAAAATTCATTTTTCTATTTATATTTACAAATATTTATAATTTATATAGTTCTAAAGGATTAAATCTCTTTCACCCAAAAGTCGCACCCATTTACTCTGAGCTTCTTCCACAATTTCCCGGCATTCATGATAAAAGCTGCAATATGATATACTATCCCTCATGGAACAGTGGAAAAAAAATCTTATCGTCCTTTGGTTCGGTCAATTTCTCGTCAACGCCGGAATGACGATGATCATTCCATTCTTGTCGCTATACCTGCAATTTGATCTCGGTTTAACCGATCCGCATGAAATCGCATTGTGGGCCGGGTTCATTTTCGCAGGCAATTTCGTTACCTCATTTATATTTCAGCCCATATGGGGCAAGCTCGCGGATAAGTATGGCCGCAAAATGATGCTGCTCCGCTCTGGCTTTGGCATGGCGATCGTCATGACGTTAATGGGCTTCGCAACGACACCGCTGCATTTGCTGCTGCTTCGTATGCTTAACGGCACGATCTCGGGCTTCAATCCAGCATCTGTCGCGCTCGTATCCGCAACAACGCCCAAGGAACGGACAGGCTTCGCGATGGGCACACTGCAATCCGGAGGCATCGCCGGCACGATTATGGGGCCGTTTATCGGGGGACTGATGGCGGACGCGGTCGGCTTCCGTCCTATCTTCTACATCACGGGCAGCCTGTTGTTCGCCGCCTCCATGCTGGCTTGGATCGTCGTCAAGGAGCCGTTCGATAAATCGCTTGCTGCTTCACGCACAATGGTGTCCGTAGCGGAAGGACTGCGCAAGCTGCGAAAAATACCGCAGATCACGTCGCTTTATGCCGTTACCTTCATGATCCAGTTTGCGATGCTCAGCCCGATGACGCTTATGCCTCTTTATGTACAGGAGCTGCATGGGACGACGGCCAATCTCGCGTTCTGGGCCGGATTTGTCGGCTCGGTAACCGGAATGTCGAACATGATCGCATCGCCGCTTCTTGGCAGATTGAGCGATCGGATCGGCTCCGAGCGTATTCTCGCCGTCTCATTAATAGGGGCGGCCGTTACGTTCATTCCGATGGCACTGGCTGGATCGGTCTGGCATCTGCTGTTATCCAGATTTGCGCTTGGCGTCTTCCTGGGCGGACTTGCACCTACGGTCAATGTACTGATCCGGAAATATACACCCGACGGCATGGAATCACGAGCCTACAGCTTCAACAGCAGCATGCTCGGCCTTGGCAATATGGTTGGCCCTATTGTTGGAGGAGCGCTGTCCGGCTTTATTGGCATTAAAGGCATCTTCTTCATGTCCGCTTCGCTTATGATCGCCAATTCCTTATGGGTCAGGAAATCGCTTCTTCACAGAAGAAAAGCCAAAGCCTGAAACGTGCACAATAAAAAGACCAGCATCTCCGCGGCACCTTAAGGCTGCTGCGAAAATGCTGGTCTCTTTCCATACTTGCTTACCGTTTGTTATTGCACCTTGGTCCATTTGCGCTTCTCTTCTACGAGCTCATGAAATCTCCGATCCAGTTCAGCCGCCTCCGCTTCCGACCGGATAGGCATCGATAGACGGCCAATTGTCTCTGCAAGCTCACGCTCAACTCTCATCAGCCGTTCTATCCGCTCAGCTTCTTCGTGCGACGACGTTGCTTGCCTTGCATCTCTCGCTCCCGGCATACCTCTGTCCTCCGCACCGCATTCTTCAAAGCTCCATTCCCCGCCGCCGTACAACGTCAGCCGGTGCGTAGCAACCGCCTGAACGAGCCTTCGGTCATGCGCGGCAAACAAAATTGTCCCGGGATATTGCTGCAGTGCCGCTTCCAACTGCTCCCGTGCAAAAACATCCAAATAATTCGTCGGCTCGTCGATCAGCAGCGTATTGTAAGGACCAAGAAACAGCTTAGCCAGCGCCGCCTTGACCCGCTCGCCACCGCTTAGCTGGCCTGCCTCCTTAAAAACGTCATGTCCCTTGAACAAAGTACGGGCAAGGACAGTCCGCACATGCGTATCGGGATAGATGGCAGTCGACAGTACGTTATCCAGTACGCTCTTCGATTCGTCCAGCAAGGACAAATCCTGTCGGAAATAGCCAATTCGGCAGCCGGGAGCTTTTACAATACGTTCCCCTTGCCCATAAATAAGACGGAGCAGCGTCGTCTTACCCGCTCCGTTTGGTCCGGTTAAAGCAATTCGCATCCCTGGACGGATGGCAACAGAGAGCTCATCGAATAGGGAACGGTCCGATAGCTGTACGCTCAACCGCTCCACCCTGAGCACATGCTTGCTGCGGCATAACTCATGAACAGCCGTGTCGAACAGCGGCAGCTCCGTCTCACGCGGCTTGTGCTTCACATCCAGCCTCTCCAGACGGCTCTCGAGCGCTTTCGCTTTCGAATCTACCTTGGAGTTACTCGTTCTAGCCCCTTCCTTGCCCAGGTTCGCTTCTTTGTAGCTCATACGGGAAGGCTTGTTCTTCATCGATTTGGATTGCTGTCTGACTGCAATAATAGCCCGCTCCAGCCGTCCCTTTTCCCTCGCATATTGCTCGTATTCGAAATGCATGCGCTGTCTGGCCGCTTCCTTTTCCCTGCGGTAGTCGGAATAATTGCCGGAATAGACGGTGATCATCTCTTCATCCAGCTCCATAATATGCGTACAAACTTCATCCATCAGCTGCCGGTCATGGGACACAAAGAGCACGCCACCGTCATAGGAAGCAAATGCTTCGCCCAGCTGTCGCACGCCCTCCTCATCGAGATGGCTTGTCGGTTCGTCCGCAATCAGCACCTCAGCGCCGCTTGCGAACAGCTGCGCGATTTGCTGCCGGGTGCGTTCTCCTCCGCTGCCATGGCTTTCCGCTTCGTCCCTGCCTATCGTTTTCCAGCGCTTCGCGGATGCTTCGTCTCCTAAGGTCGTCTTGCCTTCGTCCAGTGCATCATATTCATCGATACAATTGCTATCCGCTACATCGCCTTTCGCCCCAGCCGCTTGCCTCAACTCCGCAATCGTTCCAAAGCGCCTCACCGTGCCTGCGTCCGGCTCCAGCCGTCCCGCCAGCACGGCAAGCAGCGTCGACTTGCCTGCCCCGTTCCGGCCAACGATACCGACCCTTTCACGCCGTTCCAGCTGCCAACTGCCTGCCAGCACTCCTAGAACCCGGTCACCAATCGTTATTTTCACTTGCTCCATTGTCATTAAAGTCATAAAAAAACCTCCTCAGCCGAATTAAGTACATTCGCTCTGAAGAGGATTATGGGCGCCATTAAGAACTGCGTTAACGAATTGCAAACAGCAAACAGACGCTGGCCGCTTCGTACAACGAGCCTTCGATATAGGGAAACCTATCCGGAAAAATGGGCGCAATAATCCTATCTTCAGAAAAAGAAACAACTGCTATGTTTCGATATTTGCTCTCTGAATACATAAGATTAGTTCTCCATCGTCCTCGGACACCTGTTCCTCTCTCGCTATCGGTTAGTCGTTGCTTTTCCATTATATGTACGATCGCCACAATCGTCAAACGCTAATTATCCGCAACCGGACCGGAATGAGATTAGATTTCTATTTAACGATGGCGATCGCGAGGCCGTCGTACCCGGGAAGCACCGTGCTGGTCAGACGCTCGTCCGATGCGATCCGTTCATTGAATGCCCGTACCGACAGTACCGCCGGCCCGCCCTTCTCCGGGTTAATCGTCCGTCCGCGCAACAGGACGTTGTCTCCAACGATAACCGCGCCGGGATTGGCAAGCTGAATGGCATAATCCAAATAGACTGGATAGCCATCCTTGTCAGCATCGATGAAAAAGAAATCAAACCGCCGTCCTTCTTCTTTCAATTGTGCCAAGCTTTCCTTCGCATCGCCGATGACGTATTCAACTGCTTCACCAAAGCCCGCTTCCTTCATATGTGCAAGTGCAACATCGGCATATTCGGATTTCAGCTCCAGCGAGGTGAGCTGCCCGCCTTCTCCAAGCCCTCTAGCCAGACATATGCCGCTATAGCCGCCAAGCGCGCCGATCTCCAGCACATTTTTCGCGCCAGCCAATTGTACGAGCATCGTCAACAGCCGCCCGTAACCGTCAGAAATCGAAATATCCGGCATTCCCTTCTCCGCAATCCCCTTTTTCGTCCGCGCCAGATCAGCATCTTCGCCGTATAATCCGTCCACATATTGTTCATCTGTCACTTTTATGCACCTCTTTCCAATTTTACAATTTGTAAAAGCATCCTGCTTTGCCCTATACTTGATTGTATGATTTTGTCCGTGAGGAAACAACTTTGTTTTCAAAGAATAAGGGGAGAATGAACTTTTATGACTACGATTAACCTGATTGCGACCGCACCGATGGGACTGGAGTCCGTCGTCGCGCGCGAGCTGAAGGAGCTCGGCTACAATGACCTGCAGGTGGAGAACGGCCGCGTCCGTTTCACCGGGGAGCCGATCGATATTTGCCGAACGAATCTCTGGCTCCGCTCTGCCGGACGGATTCTCGTCAATATGGGCGAGTTCCGGGCGACTACCTTCGAGGAGCTGTTCGAGGGCACCAAAGCGCTTGACTGGCCGGAATGGATACCGGAGGACGGCGAATTTCCGGTAAACGGCCGTTCGCAGAAATCCCAGCTGACAAGCGTTCCAGCCTGTCAAAGCATCGTAAAAAAAGCGGTCGTCGAAAAAATGAAAATGCGCTATGGAACAGAATGGTTTCATGAAGATGGCGGCAAATACGTCATCGAAGTGACGCTGATGAATGATCAGGCCATGCTGACGCTCGACACGACGGGTGCTGGCCTACATCAGCGCGGCTACCGGAAAGTATCGACCGAAGCTCCGCTGCGCGAGACGATGGCTGCCTCACTTGTTCAACTGAGCCGCTGGCAGCCCGAACGTCCGCTTTATGATCCGTTCTGCGGTTCCGGCACGATTCTGATCGAGGCGGCGATGATCGGCTGGAATATTGCACCGGGACTCCGCCGCAGCTTCAACAGCGAAGGCTGGCCGCTTGTGCCAGACGAGCTGTGGGACGAAGCGAGAGACGAAGCTTTCGATGCGGTTAAAGATAATGTGCCGCTGCAAATTGCGGGCTCTGACATTGATCCGCACGCAATTGAAATTGCAGAAGCTGCTGTAAAGAAAGCCGGCTTTGGCAAAGAAATTAAGCTGGAAGTACTGCCCGTTGCAAAAATGAAGCCGAAAGGCGACTACGGCGTCATCATTACAAATCCGCCATACGGCGAGCGGCTTGGCGACGATAAAGAAGCCGAGAAGGCAATCCGTCAATTCGGCCTTTCGTCGCTTCATTTGCCAACCTGGTCGTTTTTCGCAATTACGCCAACTAAAGAAATCGAGCATTACTTCACCCGCCCTGCCGATAAGAAACGCAAGCTGTTTAACGGCCGTATTCAGACGGATTTCTATCAGTTTTTCGGGCCGCTTCCTCCCCGCAGGTAGCGGAAGCTGTACGGGAAAGGATCTAAACACGTTATGCTTTATACGAAACAGAACGTCGTCAGGCGCGGAATGCGACTGATGCTGGAGTCATTCAAGCGCCTGAAGGCGCTGGACTTGCTGCTGTTCTTCATCGGCATGATGGCCAAAGTTTATTTGTTTGATACCATCATTGCCGTGCCCAATATGGCGATGAACGGCTTTGACACAGTGGTCGCAATTGGAACGCTGGCGCTGGTTTGCTTCTGGACAGTATGGCTGCCGACACGCGGCCGGATTATTGCCTTGATCACAATCAGCATGCTGCTTTCCTTCATCATGTATGCCGATATTATTTATTACCGTTACTTTCAGGATCTGATCTCGGTTCCCGTCCTAATGCAGGCAAGCCAGGTCGATTCGCTAGGCGAAAGCATCTGGACGCTTCTGCAAGCCCGTGATTTTTGGCTGCTGGCAGATTGGCTGGTCCTTGTACCCTTTGCCTACTATACGCTTCGCCATGGCCGGACAGACCTGAAGGATCGTTTCAGAGATTCCTACGAAAAAGACAGAAGACGAAGAGGGTGGCCCCATGTCGCTATTCAAATCGTACTCGGCTTCGCCATCTTCTTCATGGGCGCTTCCATGTCCATCGGCAACATTAATATCGCCAAAAAAACATGGGCGCAAGGCTTGTTCGTCAACAATTGGTGGAGTCTCTCCCTCTATAACGTAACGGGCGTTGTCGGCTTCCATGGCTATGATGTATACCGCTATGCGAAGGAACGGCTGAATACCGAACAGGTATCCGCCGAAGCCGCAGCCGGTATCCAGCAATGGACCTCGGACCGGGGCAACAGCCGTAAAATGCTGGAGAATGACGCTACCTTTGGCGCTTATAAAGGCAGCAATGTACTGCTGGTTCAGGTTGAAGCGCTGCAAAACTTTATGATCGGCAAATCGGTCGGCGGCGAAGAAATTACGCCTAATTTGAACAAGCTCATGAAGGAAAGTGCCTATTTCAGCCAATTTTATCATCAGACGTCGCAAGGCCGGACCTCGGATGCCGATTTCTTGGCTAATTGCTCGCTGCAGCCTCTCGTGAGCGGCTCTGTCTTCATCCAATATGCAGGCCATACGTTCAACTGCATGCCGCAGACTTTAAGCGACAACGGCTATGCGGCTACAGTGTTCCACGCTTATGACGGCGGGTTCTGGAACCGCAATACGATGTATCCCCGTATGGGCTACGACACTTTTTACAGTAAAAAGCATTTTGCATTGGACGAGCCGATCGGCTGGTCGCTGGGCGACTCTTCCTTCTTCAGTCAGTCTGTCGATGTCATCGCAGAGCAGAAGAAACCTTTCTACTCCTTCTTAATTACGCTGTCGAGCCATCATCCTTTTACGATGCCCAAAGAGCATCAAGTGCTGAAGCTGGGTGACCTCGAAGGCACGTTAATGGGCGACTACTTGCAGTCCGTTCATTATGTAGATACTGCGCTTGGCGAGCTGGTAGAGAAGCTCAAAGCTGAAGGGCTATGGAAAAATACGATATTCGCCCTCTATGGCGATCATGATAATTCCATTAAGGATTGGGAGCTGTTCGAGACGTTTCTTGGCAAGCCGTTAAATGACCTGGAGAGGCAGATGATCTTGAAGCAGGTTCCGTTCCTCGTTCATCTGCCGGATGGCGCCTATGCCGGAACGCATACCAACGTCGGAGGCCAGCTCGACATTACGCCGACTTTGCTTCATCTGCTAGGCATATCTACCGCCAGCGATACGCTGCTTGGAACACCTCTGCTCACGGAGCGAGCATTAAGCGGCAATGGCGGCAAGCTTGTCGTCCAGCGCAATGGCGCTTTCACTGACGGCACCATCTATTATATGCCATCCTCAGATGGCATTGCGGCAAACGGAAAGTGCTGGAATATCGCAGAGAGCAAACTTGGACCTATAGCGCCATGTCTGGCTCATGCGGAAGAGGCAACCTCAGAACTGACGATGTCGGATCAGATTATCACCCATGATCTAATTCCGGTGTTCAAGGAGACTGAGGCCGCCCAAGCCAACGTTGCCGCTGCAGCCGGAGGAAAAGAATAATGCAACCAACGATAAAGCCCCGCCTTTCGCGCGATCCCATTGGGATGGCCGAAAGGCGGGGCTTTTGTCCGTTTGTCCGTTATGGCGTATTTGACCGCGGATGCTGCTTGAGCCAGTCCAGCACATCGTCAATCTTCTGCACCGGAACGATTCGCAGCTTCGGTGCTCCCGATCTCGCCTCTGCTTCGAGCTCAGCCGGAACGAAAAAGACGTCGGCATCCGTTCGGCTGACGGCGTAAGCCTTCTGCGGGACGCCGCCGACGAGGCCGATAGAGCCATCGGCCTCGATTGTGCCTGTGCCCGCCACGCGCCAGCCGTTCGTTACGCCGCCTGGCGTCAACTGATCGATTAACGCGAGCGTCAGCATCGCGCCATGCGATGGGCCGCCCAGATGGGCGATATAGCTGTTGTAATGGACGGACCGCGGAATATCCGCATGCAAGTCGTTGCTGACGGAAACGCCGAATACGGCCCGCTCCGGCAGTGTATCGCTTGCCTCTGCGCGGCGCGTCGGAACCTCGAGCTCGAGCTCCTCTCCATTTCGGCGCAGCCCGACTGTTACTGCATCACCAGGCTTCACCTGCTGGGCCATGATTGCCGTCATTTCCTCAATCGTTGCCACTGATTTGCCATTCAACCGGATAATGATGTCACCCGGCTGAACAATGTTTTGGACGACGCTATCTTTAGCCAATGCCATTACAAGAATACCCTCGCTCGTCATTCCTTTGCCAAGGCCGACCTTCTGCATCGCAATCGCGCTTGCCACGCTGTTCGCATCGGTCTTCATTTCCACAACCTGCGTATAGGCCTCCGTCAACGGCGGCTCGTTCTCGCTCTTGCGCTCAAAGGTATACTCCGGCAGCAGCTTGGCATACAACCAGTCAGCAAGCACGGCGGGCCGCTCGAAGACGAGCACCCCGCTTACGCTGCCATTCGGCGTTCCGCCTTCGACATGAGCGTACCGGTTCATCGCGATCGTCATGGCCGGATAAGTGACGCGATAATTAGTCGGATAGGCCAGTGCTGCGAGCAGCAGAATGGCAGCAGCCAAAGTGACCAAGCCTTTCACCGGCAGCAAGCGCCTCCACCCTCGAGCGCCTTTCGCTGCAATTTCGCCCCCGAACAAATCGGCAAATACCAGCAGCAGTCCAGCGGCAATCAGTCCGATAACGATTATGAGCTTTGCAGGATTCACAGCTATGTAGCAAATAGCGGCAGCATTCACCGCCCCAGTCAAGCTTCGCAACGCCAGCAGCAGCTTTTTCCCGCCCCAGTGGGTCTTCAAGAGGCTGATAACGCCCCTCACCGCCCCTGCTCCCCATAGAAGCGGGATAATAGCCAAACCGTAGAGCAGGCTGTCGATCATCTCGATCCATAGACGGCCGGAAGCGGTATGCACCGGCGCCGGCAGCCAGATCAGCTCCACGAATACAATCACGACAAACATAAAGATCATGCCAGCGTAGTAATACCGGAAATGCCGATTATTCATCAATAAACCTCCAGATCGGGGATAGCTGCAAACATATTCAAAAAGAGACCCAACATCGCTGTTGAGTCTCCTGCCTCCGGCTTACTTCACATAGGGCCGAATCTTTTGGATTGCTTCATCTTCGTCTGCCGCTTTCACATAACGTCCATTAATAAATATGAATGCATAGCGGGCGCACGGCCCGCAATAGGATTTGCAGCCTACCCGGATTTCGGCGTCGGGTGCCAGCTCCTGGAGCTTCGGCACAATCGACTTGACCCGGACATGCTTGCATTTATCGCATACGCGTATGTCGTTTGCCATCAATAATCTTCCAATCCGGCAAGCGGGAATGGCCGGGGCAACCGGCGCACCGCTTTTATTTATTTAAATGATTAATGTTCGCCGTTATTCCCTTTGGACGGATTTGTTACAGCGAAGCCTTCTTCTGGCACATAGAAATAGTCGATGCGAACGCCGTCGAGGAAATCATTGTCCTTTTCCAAAATAACGTCGATGTCTTTGTCTGTCGATACGACGACATCTTTATCAGTCGGCTCATCGACAGCAAGACCGTAGTGCGCATGATCGCCGTGCGCGTGAGTCACGTAAACGCGAAGCTTTTTGCCTTCGTTTTCAGGCTTGTCCAGTTCAAGTTTCAATATCTTTGCGGCATTGCGCGTAATTTTGCAGTTCATGTCTCTCGCTCCTTTGTATGAAAAGATGCCCATGGCAAACTTTATATTTTACTATTATACTTGTTCTCCATAAATCGAGCAAACCATTGTGCAACCAGCATCGTGACGGCAATATCGTCAATCGGCATAAACGGCATCACGTCCGGCAATACCCAATAAAGAATGACGGGAATGAGGAAAAGCAGCTTGTCCCGCAACGCAACGTCCTTAGAGCGAAGCAGCCGGTACACGCGGACAAACGTATTCCGCCAATACCGGAGAGAGAACAATTTGCGCATAGGGCACACCCCTTTTTCTAACGAAATACTTTTCGTCATTATAGCATAAGCATGCCCTAATTTCGCAAACGTCTTACCGGTGCAGCCGCAGCGCCTCGGTAAGAAGCGGCTGCAGCGTACGGTAAATCGAATCAAACTGGGAAGCAGGCAGCGGATTGGCTCCCAGTCCCGCTTCCACCGTGAAGCCTGGGCGCCGGTATCGCTGAATGAACCAATCCTTATACCCTGCATCGCTTCCGCTCAACTTAACCGGCTTATAACCGCTCGCACGGCCCAATCGCTTGGCTAGCTTCTCCGCTTGTTCCGGTTCGTAATTGCGGTAATTCCAATAAATTTCTTCGCCTTGTGTATGAAGCGCAATGACCGTATCGAACTCCAGCGCATTGGTCATGTTGGCCAGTGCCAAAGCCTCCGGCTCGCTTAATGGATAAGGACCTGGATAATCGCGCGGACCAGGGCCGGACCTGCCTCTGCGCCTGCACTCTTCGTCCCAGTGGGCCGGGAACTGATCGTTGAGGTCTACGCCTCGGGCGTTGGCTTTCCATTGGTCGAATTGCTCCGAGCCGTTATTCCACTCCACTAACTGGCGGTAGAACGGATGATCCGGACGAACTCCCCTAACAGCCAGCTCTACCCCGTCCGGATTGAGCATAGGCACGGCCCACAGCGTGACCTCTTTATACAGCCGGCAGGCGCCCTCGCCATTGAGCCAATCATCCCCTTCGCAGGCGGATGCCCAATCTTCGACATAACGCATAAGAAGCGCCGACGTCATCCATTCATTGGCATGACAGCCGCCGTTCATATGGACGCGGCGCTCGCCGTTTCCGCATTTTAACGCGAGAATCGGACGTCCCAGCACCGTATGTCCAATCACATAGCCTTCAACAAAAGGATACTTCCGTATAACCTGCAAGCAATCCTCGACTAATTCGTCATAGCCGTAATTTGATGGGTTCCGATGGATTTCGCTCAAGCCGTCACCTCTCATTCGTCATAGCTGGTATCTCTACATGCTATTCGAGGGAGATGGCTGCCATACCACCGTCTGATGACAAATTATGACCTCCATGGGATCAGCCGATTTGCAGCTCCAGCCAAACGATTGGAGTGAGCTCCAACTGCTGCCCCAGCCACTGCTGGGCAATCTCTCTGAACAAAGCCGGTTCACCGCTGCACAGAAACTGATGCATCGGTATTCGGTGGCCGCTTGCCAGCTCTCCGCTTTTCTCCAGAATAACCCGTGCCTCGCGGGCCGTCTCATCTGCAGAGCTGATCAAGCTAATGTCAGGGCCCATTACCTCTTCAATCATTTCCGAGAGGAAGGGATAATGCGTACAGCCGAGTATTAAACTGTCCATTGCCGTATTACGCAAATGCCCGATGGAATTCCGTATCGTTTTGTACGTTTCGGAGGAGCGGAATTGTCCCTTTTCCACAAGAGGAACAAATAACGGGCAAGCTTTGCTGATCACATGAATTTGCGGCGACAATTCCTTGAGCGCCTGCTCATAAGCTCCGCTGCGAATCGTCCCTTCGGTTCCGATGACGCCTACACAGCCGGATGCCGTTCGCCCTATCGCTGCCCTCGCTCCCGGCTTGATAACCCCTACGACCGGAACGGCGACACTGCGGCGTATATCTTCCAGTGCAAAAGCTGTACTTGTGTTGCATGCTATTATAATCATTTTCGGACGGAACTGAATCAAATAGTCCACGATCTCACGCGTGAAGCGCGTTACCTCTTCGGGAGAACGAGGCCCGTATGGTGCCCTCGCGGTATCCCCGAAATAGACGATTTTCTCGTGCGGCAGCTGGCGCATAACCTCTTTAGCGACAGTTAAGCCGCCTACCCCTGAGTCAAGTATCGCAATCGGTTGCTGCACAAACCCACCGCTTTCCTTCTACATGATCTGTTTATAGTGGCCTTATGACCTGCGACGACTCCAATAGCATATGAATACAGGGATGAAAATGTACCTTATTATTGGCACCCATTTGGAACGGCTTATGCAGCGGTCGAAAGGCCGGCAGTAAGCAAAGAAGGCTGACTCCTGAGCGGAATCAGCCTTCTATATCTATGGAGATTGGAGCTTAATTAACAGTAAGCAGCTGCTTATCCTCAGCAGCAGCATCCTGCTCATTTTCATCAATCACTTCAGCGTCGCCGGCATCAATAGCAGAGAGAATCGCTTCTGGCTCAATTGCTTCTTCCACGCGGCGTTTCGCTGTGCCCGTCGCCACAGCTGCGGCTTGCTTCGCTCTGTCTGCCAGCTGTACCGCTTGATCGCCCAATTGACGCGCAATGCGTCCGGTCGTATCGCCCACTTGACCTGCTGCCCGCACAGTTGCCTCCTGTACTTTATGCGCTCCAGCGGAAATATCCTGGCGCAGCTCCTTGCCTGCTTTCGGCGCAAGCAGCAGTGCCGTAATCGAACCTACAACGCCGCCTGCCAATGCTCCAAGAAGAAAACCTTTCGTTTGATTACGAGTTGACATATTATTCGCTCCCTTCATTCTTATGACGCTCTTCACCCGGATGATCGGACTCGGTTCCGTTATGGCGCTTGCGGTTAGTTTGCCATAGCTGCCAAGCTGCCATACCAAGTTCCGCCCATTCGAACGCCTCCCCGATTTGACGCTGCTCAGCTGCCCGTTCCGCATGCGTAATAGCCGACTGCGACAGTACGGAAGATACCCGGTTTACTGCGGTTGTCGTATGCTCGATCGACTCCCCGATTTGTCCGGCGGCTTCGAATAGACGGTTCACCGATTGCAACTGCTGCTGTGCGGTGAGAATCGTCTGCTCCGCAGGATCCGCAAGCGCGGTTAACCTCGCTGCTGTCACCTGCATATGGGCCATCATTGTTTCGGCGGATGCTTGAACAGCTTTGAGCCGATCCAGCGCCGCTTTAATGCCAAGCAGCATTCCCGCCGCCAATACGACAAAAGCGGCTGCCGCAATCGCAGCACTCCATTCCATTACGTCCATATGCCTGCTCCTCCTCCGCTCCCGGCAGGTTGCCTCCGGCAATCCGAATCGGGCGAATGCCCATATCGTAATGACAGTATAAGCAGCATGGGCTCGTCTTGACACAAAAAAAAGAGCCGATTGCATGAAAGCTGTACCTGCAGCTCTCCAATCGGCTCTTCACTTCCATTATCCAATTAATTCCCGTTCTATATATTGCTCGACCGATGTTTTGAAAACGAGCAGTTGCTCCGCAAGCTCCCGCGATTGCGGATGCAGCTCGGCGCGCTGCCAGTCATAGTAGTCTTGAACGAGCGGCTTCCGCAATTTCACCAATGCGATAAACGGCTCCTGTAGCTCCTTCGGAAAGGCGCCCTCTTCGCCGATAATCTCAATAATATCCTCATAGCTGCTTGCATCGCGCATAATAAAGCCATCGATCAAATAGCTTCCGACATCAGTAATCGTCTCGATCGCCAGATGAAGCGCGCGCTCCTGTGCAAGTCCCTCGATGAGTGTGCCGCTCCACTGTTCCGCCAGTGAACGAAGCGCTTCCGAAATTGCCGGAATTGCCTGCAGCCGGACTCCGATTTGTTCACGATTCACATAGTACATAGAGGCTTCTCCCGCTTTCAGTCTTGCTTTTTGGATTTCGCTTTTCGTTTAAGCCAAGCCACCATGATGATGGCGCTAATAATGATGACAAACAGATACGTCATTAATTGATAGGTATCTTCACCCATTCGTAACCGCCAACCTTTCCTTAGCTCACAAAGTCGACGCTGACGGATGCTTCACGAACTTGCGTCATATGTTCAATTACTTTTTGATGCACAGGATGTACCTGGTACGCGTTCAAACCGTCCAAAGATTCGAATTTCGTAATGAGGGCGATATCATAAGAGCGTTCCGAGTGTACGACGTCGATGCCGACCTCGATGGATTTAAGCTCTTCGATCTTCCCTTCCATATTGCGCAGAACAGCAGCCGTTTTTTCCACGCTCTCCGGGCTTCCGTCCTTTAATTTGAAAAATACGATATGTGTCAACATTCGTTCTTTCTCCCCTCGCGTATGTAGTCGAATGACATGCATCCTTTTGTCACATAATAACCCAAGCAGCCATATTCAAGCAACAATCCAATCAGACAAGCTTAGAGAGGACGGTTCGTTATGCGCTATCCCGTTACGATTGCCGCCACGGTGGTCGGACTTGCCCTTTGCTTATATAATTCAACCGGCTATGACCCGCATAATTTCGTCTTCTTCATGTTCAGCATCCCTGCATGGTTCGTCGATCTCTTTGTTGATGTACATGATGTAAGCGTGTTGCTGATGTACGTCCTGACCGTAATCACTTGGGCACTGCTCGGCTTTATCGCCGATACACTCATTGCCCGCGGCCGCGGAAGAAGCGAAAGACGAAGCAAGGTCTAAATAATGCGCAAAAGAGGAGCCCTGTACGGCTCCTCTTTTTTGACTGTCATTAAGCTGCTTCGACGATTAGCTTCGTTTTCATTTCCAAGTGGCCTGTACCGCAAGGAACCGAGCAGTGCATGATGTACTCGCCTGGTTTGTCGAATTCAAGATTCGTCTCCAGCTCTTGGCCTTCGAGATCAACGTTCAGCTCATCGATTTTCAAACCGTGAATACCGCTTTTGTTTTGAAGCTTAAGAATGACCTTGTCGCCGACTTTAACTTTGTACTCTTCTTGGTCGAACGTGAAGTCGCTGTTAGCTTGCACTTTTACGAGTACGGTACCCTCTGGAAGTTCTGCCGACTCATCCTTAGGCTTCTCGGGCAGGCCGAATGTCAGCAAATAAACTGCCAATAAAGAAGCTGCTGATAATAGTACGAACATGATCCACTTATGCATTACTCCGTGCTCCCCTTTTCGAACGTAGTGTTTACTTCTTATATTACATAAGATCGTCCGAAGTTCTCAACCTTAAACTACGCAAGGGGAAAAGTTTTTTTCATGAATATGACAATAAAATGAACATTACGGAATGATGCTTGTAAATATTGGCGCAACCCCCTTACTCCTTTGGCTGCAATATCGCCGTTAGTTTTTGTCCTTAAGCACTTCAATGATTTTTCGGATCCGATCCGGCAATGGCAAACCCAGACGTCCATAATTTTCGGTAATGGATATCAGTTCGTTGGCGATATAGAAATAGGTCGCCGCCCCCATCGTTGCATTATGCAGATCAAGCAATATATCAACGCGATGCGCCAGCAAGATAACGAGCAGCATCAGTCCTTTTTTCGCCAATCCCCACGCGCCGAATAAACTATTTAATCCTCTTCCTTCTTTGATCGATGCCAATATTCCGGAAATATAATCAATTCCCATTGCCACAACTAATACCGTCAGTGACTCCACCCAACCTCCAAATGCAAAAGTAATGATGGAGCCGAATACGGCGCTTACGGAACAGACCTTAACCCACAGCAATACCCGCCACCCCGCTCTCTTGAAGTTTAATCGTTCTCCATATTCTATGCGTGAGCGGTGCAGGCTGTCCTATGCGCTAACACATCATGCTAGAATTGGACGAGGTGACGGTGAATCCGTATACCATCCATGAAGTCATCATTATCCGCCAGGGAAGAGACGATAGATACATCTCTTAACGCCGGCTCTGTTTCGGAATTCTACCGCGTAATCTATCATTCTCATCATAGATTAATAGACATAAATCCTTGAAAGTTCCTCTCAGCTCGGCATATTTCTGAAGGGCTTCTTCCTTATCCATGGGCTTTCCAATCCGTTCATTCTTATAAGCGATATAATACCTGAACATATGAAAATCGTTACAGAATTGCGTTAATTATGCAAATTTAAACAGCCATCGCCGCTTGTGCTCAAGCGGCGATGGCTGTTATCGAATCCATTTCTAACCGGCGTTTGGCTCCGAAATCGAAGCTTTCCCCGTAAACTGGCTATTGTACAGATCGGCGTAAAAACCCTCTGCAGCGAGCAACTCCTCGTGAGTACCCTGCTCGATGATGCTGCCTTTGTTCATCACGAGAATGAGATCAGCATCGCGGATCGTCGACAAACGGTGAGCGATGACGAAGCTTGTTCTTCCCTTCATCAAATCATTCATCGCTTTCTGGATATACACTTCTGTCCGTGTATCGACGCTGCTTGTCGCCTCATCCAGAATCAGAATGGACGGGTCGGCCAATATAGCCCTTGCGATCGTCAGCAATTGCTTCTGGCCTTGCGAGATGTTGGACGCTTCTTCGTTGAGTACCGTCTCATAACCGTCTGGGAGAGTACGAATGAAATGATCAGCATGTGCGGCCCGCGCGGCGTTGACAACTTCATCCTCCGTCGCACCTTCCCGTCCGTATGCGATATTGTCGCGGATCGTACCGTTGAACAGCCATGTATCCTGAAGCACCATGCCAAACATCCGGCGCAGTCCGCTTCTTCTCATATCGTCAATCGGAACGCCATCAATCGTAATACGGCCGTCATGCAGCTCGTAGAACCGCATCAATAGATTGATGAGCGTCGTTTTCCCTGCACCTGTCGGTCCGACAATTGCTACTGTCTGTCCAGGCTTGACGTCGATATTCATGTGATCGATCAATACGGTGTCTGCGCTGTAGCCAAATTTCACATTGTCGAAGCGCACCGCTCCCTTAGGAGATGCAATCGACTTGGCGTTGTCAGCTTCAGGCTCCTGCTCTGGCTCGTCCAACAGCTCAAACACTCTTTCCGCTGAAGCGATGGTCGATTGAATGACGTTCGATATGTTGGCAAGCTGTGTAATCGGCATGGTGAATTGTCTCGTATATTGGATGAAGGCGAGAATATCACCGAACTCAATTGCCCGCTTCGTCACGAGAATACCGCCAACGATACTGACGAACACGTAACCGATATTGCCGATAAGACTCATAATCGGCATGATGATACCGGAGACGAACTGCGCGCGCCAGCCTGACTCATACAGCCTTTCATTCATTTCGTTGAATTCTGCAATCGAGCGATTCTCATGCCCGAAAGCCTTTACGATTTTATGGCCCGTATACATCTCTTCAACATGCCCGTTCAGCTTGCCTAGCTCTGCTTGCTGGCGAACGAAATACGTTTGCGATTTTTTGGCGATAATGCCTGCAGCGACAAGACTGACAGGTATCGTCAGAAATACGATTAGCGTCATGAGCGGACTAATAGTCAGCATCATAACGATAACGCCGACTAATGTAACTAGCGAAGTTATAAATTGCGTCAAGCTCTGCTGAAGCGTCGAGCTAATATTGTCCACGTCGTTGACGACCCGGCTCAAAATTTCACCGTTCGTCCGCGAATCGTAAAACTTGAGCGGCAAGCGGGCGAACTTCTCGTTAACCTGCTTGCGCAAATCATAAACGGTTCGCTGTGCGACGCCAGCCATTAAATATTGCTGCAAGTAACTGAACACCGAGCTGATGACATAGAGAACGATCAGCTTCAATAGAATCAGATTTACGGTATCGAAATCGATATGCGCATCGGGATTTCCCTGTATTCTGCCTATAACACCCTTCGATAGCTCTGTAACGGCTTTACCCATAATATCCGGGCTTAAAATACTGAATATTGTACTGAGCACAGCGGCTAGCAGTACGAAAATAAGCTTAAAGCGATGAGGCTTTAAATACGTGACAAGCCGAAACAGCGTGCCCCTGAAGTTCTTCGCCTTCTGTACAGGCATACCCATGCCGCCCATTCCTGGAGGCCCCATGCCGGGACCGCGCATGCCTCCTGGGGGACGACCGCCGCCTTGAGGCCCTTTATGCTGCTCACTCATGCGATCTCCTCCTCGGACAGCTGTGATGCGACGATTTCACGATAGACTTCGGAATCAGCCATCAGTTCGCGGTGATTTCCGATACCGGCAATCCGGCCCTCTTCAAGCACAATGATGCGGTCGGCATCCATAACGGTACTGACGCGTTGCGCAACGATTAACACCGTCGCCTCTCCCGTCTCTGAACGAAGCGCTGCGCGCAGCTTCGCGTCCGTCTTAAAGTCCAGCGCCGAGAAGCTGTCGTCGAACAAGTAAATTTCAGGCTTTCTAACGAGTGCTCTAGCAATCGACAGACGCTGCTTTTGACCGCCGGATACGTTGCTGCCTCCCTGTGCGATGACAGAGTCATAGCCTTGCTCCATGCTGCCTATAAAATCAGCGGCTTGCGCGATAGCGGCGGCATGCTTTATTTCTTCCTCAGTCGCATCTTCCTTGCCATACTTAATATTATCCGCAACCGTACCGGTAAACAGCACCGCTTTTTGCGGCACAAAGCCAATCCGCTCGCGCAAATGCTGCTGCGTCATGCTCTTCACGTCAACGCCGTCAACGAGAACCTGACCTTCATTCACATCATAGAAACGCGGAATTAAGCTAAGCAGCGTGGACTTGCCGGAACCGGTACCCCCGATAATGGCGGTAACCTCTCCCGGACCCGCGCGGAAAGATATGTTTGAAATCGCGGGCTCCTCCGCTCCTGGATAGCTGAAAGCCACATCTTTAAACTCGACGTAACCTTGCCTTGAGGCATTCGTCTGAACAGCATCCTTACGGTCTGTCAGACTTGGTGCCAGATCCAGTACTTCATTAATTCGCACCGCCGAAGCTTGAGCGCGCGGAATCATGACGAACATCATCGACATCATGAGCAGCGAGAACATAATTTGCATCGCATATTGAATAAATGCCATCAGCGAACCAACCTCGAGATCGCCATTGTCAATTCGATGTCCGCCGAAAGCGAGAATAGCTACGGTAGCCAAATTCATGACCAGCATCATAAGCGGCATCATAAACGCCATAATCTTATTCACTTTCACCGCGGTTTCGGTAACGTCTGAGTTAGCTGCATCAAACCGGTGGTTCTCGTGTTCAATCCGGTCAAACGAACGGATAACACGAATGCCGGTTAAGCTTTCCCGCAGTACAAGATTCAACTTATCGAGCTTTTTCTGCATCGCTTTAAACAATGGCGTCGCTTTACGCACAACCGCAAAGATTGCGCCTGCCAATACCGGCAGCACAACGACGAGCACCAATGACAGCTTCGCATCCTTCGATACCGCCATTATAATACCGCCGATACACATCATTGGCGCCATCACCATCATCCGAAGAATCATAATAAGCACTTGTTGAACCTGTGTAATATCGTTCGTAGTACGTGTAATTAGCGAAGCGGTACCCAGTTTGTCAAACTCCTGCAGCGAATAGTTTTCGACCTGGCTGAACACGCTGCTGCGGACGAGCTTGCCGAAGCCCGATGCAGCTTTCGCTGAGAAATAACTTGCCGCTATGGAGCACAAGCCACCGCCTGCCGCAACCAGCAGCATAAACCCGCCTATTTTCCAAATGTAGGACTTATCTCCTTGGCTTACGCCCTTGTCAACGATGTCTGCCATAAGCGTCGGCAAATACAGATCAGCGAGTGTCTGTAAAAACACAAAAACAAGTACGAGCGCAACGAATAGCCGGTAACGCTTCAGAAACCGAAAAAGCTTCAACATTCACCATCATCTCCAACGCATTCGGTATCGTTAAATCTTAAATACTTTACTTCTAAAGTAATGAGCATTCTGATTATAAATCTCCTGTAATCTGCGAGTCAACGCAAAATGAGATTATTAAGTTGCGTTGATGAGTATATTCTCATTTATTTCTCATAAAGCAGAATTCAACCGTGAAAGCATGGTTTTTCTCTCTAATTGTGGAATTTGGGGGTGTTTCGAATGTGTTATAGTTGTTTTCGTCGAGATGAAACCTCAAATTCGAATAAATAAGAAGGCGAAAGGACACTTTACAACCTATGAGAACATTTAAACTTCACGGCCTAAAGAAAATATGGAAAATGACACTTTGCACAACGATCGCAGTATCTGCTCTGGCACTTGGCGCTTTGACTGACCGCGCGGAAGCAGCTACGCCTGAAACTCTTGCTTTGATTGACACGGGTAAAAACTTTATCGGTACCCCTTACAAATACGGTGCGCCTGTTGGCATTACATATGCTTTCGATTGCTCGTCGTTCACGCAATACATGTTTGCAGGTCTTGATGTTAGCCTGCCCCGCACTGCCAGCAGCCAAGCCGCTGTCGGCAACAAAGTTGCTAAGACGGATCTGAGCGTCGGAGATCTTGTCTTCTTTAAAACAAATGGCAAATCGATCAGCCACGTTGCGATCTATGCCGGTTCAAGCAAAATTTTGCACAGCTCCAGCAGCCAAGGCGTAACGATCTCCAACATGGACAGCGCTTATTGGAAAAAGTACTATGTAACCGCACGCCGGGTATTGAGCTAGATTCTAGCTTATAGAAATGCAGCAAAAGGGTTTTGAAACGATTGATTTCGTTTCAAAGCCCTTTTTGCTTGCAGGTTGGTGTATCCATAATAATTTAATATAATAAGGTCAATGCACTAACGGGCGGGAGGACAGGCCATGAATAAAGAAGATCAGGTCTTAGCGGGTTTCAGGGACTTATATAATAAAATCGTATGGCTTAATAAAGATAAAATGGAAGACAGTCTTAAGGGCTATAAGTCGTCTGAAGTGCATTGCATTGAATACATTGAAAAAAATGCAGATTCCAATGTGACAAAGCTTGCAGAGTCCTTTTATATGACTCGCGGTGCCATAAGCAAATTAACGAAGAAGCTTTTACAGAAAGGCCTTATCGAAAGCTATCAGAAGCCGGATAATAAGAAAGAAATCTACTTTAGACTTACCGAGCAAGGGAAGGTCATTTTCAAAATCCATGAAGATTTGCACAAAGAGTTTCAGGAACGGGATAAAGCCGTGTTCGAAGAAATAACCGAACAGCAGTTTGACAGTATGCTTAGCTTCTTGGAAAAGTACAGCCGGCATCTGGATGCAGAAATAAAAAAAACAGGTGTACATGTGAAACCGGAATAACTGGGAATAAATAGGAATAAACAAAATCAAACGACAGGCAGCCGGGCTCTATGAAGAGCAGGCTGTCTTTTTTATCGTCATTATTTTGTTGACAAGGAAACAAAGTCGCGATACGATATTTATGTTTCCAAGGAATCAATATATGAGGAGAGCGTTTATATGTCCCGATCACATCATGAACAGAACACCAAACAATCCATAGATACACACGCTTTGCTATTCGGTCTTATCTCTGTGTTTCTATGCGGTATTGGCTTCAGTATCATAGCACCTGTCATCCCATTCTTAGTACAGCCTTATACAAGCAGTCCGGGAGAGCAAGCAACAGCTGTTACGCTGCTTACCTCTGCTTATGCATGTTGCGTTTTTTTTGCAGCACCCGCACTCGGAGCTTTAAGCGACAAGTACGGCCGTCGTCCGCTGCTCCTAGTATGCCTGTTGGGTTCTGCAATCGGGTACATCGTTTTTGGTATCGGAGGCGCTCTGTGGGTCCTGTTTGCCGGTCGTATCATTGAGGGTGTAACCGGCGGGAGCATAGGTACAATCTTCGCCTATTTTGCAGACATCATTCCTCCAGATCAGAGAACCAAATACTTTGGATGGTTAAGTGCGGTTGTAGGCGCAGGCACCGTCATTGGCCCCACTCTAGGCGGATTACTTGCCAAGTTTGGTTATTCTGTACCCATGTATTTCGGGGCTATAGTCACTTTGTTGAATGTTGTTTACGGGTACTTCTTTATGCCGGAGAGTCTTGAGAAGCAGAATAGACTGAAAGCAATTACCTTTGTAAGACTGAACCCATTTACACAGCTTGCCAGCCTGCTTTCCATGAAAAGCTTAAAAAGGCTGCTTATCTCAGCGTTCTTGCTTTGGGTACCCAACGGCTCTTTACAGGCTGTTTTTTCACAATTTACAATGGATACTTTCAGTTGGAAGCCTGCCTTAATCGGACTTATGTTTTCCATTATGGGTATCCAAGATATCCTGTCACAAGGCTTCATCATGCCAAAGCTTTTGAAAAAGCTTCATGATAAACAGATCGCCATTCTCGGTATGGTTTCAGAGATTATAGGCTATAGTCTCATCGCGCTATCTGCTTTATTTTCGTTCTATCCGCTTTTTATCGCGGGCATGTTTATATTCGGTTTTGGCGATTCGATCTTTGGGCCTTCATTTAATGGGATGCTCTCCAAGTCTGTCGACTCCAGTGAACAAGGAAGGATTCAAGGAGGCAGCCAATCGATTCAGGCTTTAGCAAGAATGATTGGACCTATTATCGGAGGTCAAATCTATGTATTAATTGGTCATGCCGCACCCGCTTTTATGGGCATGATCCTTATAACAGCGGCAATAGCAGTTCTGTATAAGCGTAAGCAGGCCACTACGTATTCCCCTTCATCTTAACAATCTATAATAAAAGGGTTTCAGAACATGTCCCCAAGTTCTGAAACCCTTTTTGTCTACTGCCTTTTTTCATTTATTTCTGAAGCTTAGCAAGAGCCTTGTCCATAATAGCCTCATAAACGGGATGCCAGTTCGGATAATAGTGTGGAACAGCCTTCGGTTCGACAAACATTCGGCTTGCAGACTCAAACTCCCCGCCGAACGGCAGCACTTTAGTGATGCGCATGACATAAAAAACCTGATAACCGACTTTCGGATAGGGACTTTCCTCGTTCCAGGCCGGGTTAGCGCTGTGATCTACCGTTACAGCGCCAAGCAGCTGCAGCTCACCTTCGACATACCCTTCTTCTAATGCTTCCCGTCTAAAACAAGCCTCCGGCGTCTCTCCATGCTCCAGATGCCCGCCGGGGAAATCCCAGCCGCGATGCTTCAGATCGACCAGCATAAACCGGTCCTCGTCAAAACAAAAGCCGTGTACGCTCGTTACAAGCTCCTGCGGCGGCAGCGTCTCCCCCTCTTTCCAAGACAAATCGACGATGGATTCTCCCCATTGCACGGTATAGTGAATCAATAGATAACCCCCTATATGCCAAAGAAGGCCCTCCTCTTATGCATTCGGAAGGCCTTCTCATGAATACGCTTATGGATTTATAAATTACAGGCTGCTCAGCGTCTCGGTCAATACCGGAACGATTTGCGATTTACGGGATACGACGCCTTTCAATACCGCTTTGTTGTCGACAAGCGTCACATTGTACGCTTTCTCAACAGCAGCCGCTTTGCTGCCAAGGGACAAGGCAACGGAATCGCTGTTCAAAATATCCGTCACAACAAATACGAACAGGTCGAGGCCTTTAGCCGCGATAATGCCGTTCAGCGCTTGCTCAATCTCAGCTTGGCGAACGAGTACGTCATTCGTGTCAACCGCGTTAACTTGAGCAATTTCCACCTTGTAGCTGCCCATCGAAAATTCTTTTGCATCCAGCGAGATCAATTGCTCGATCGTTTTGTCACGAAGATCCGCGCCCGCTTTCAGCATTTCAAGACCGTATACTTCAGCGTCAACGCCAGCGATTGCTGCAAGCTCTTTCGCTGCCGCAACGTCCTGCTCTGTGCAAGTCGGCGATTTGAACAGCAAGGAATCGGAAATGATAGCGGAGAGCATCAGTCCTGCGATTTCTTTCGTAATCGCTACGCCGTTTTCTTTGTACAATTTATTAAGGATCGTAGCTGTACAGCCAACAGGCTCCGCACGGAAGTAGAGCGGCTGAGCCGTCTCAAAATTCGCGATGCGGTGATGGTCGATGACTTCCGCTACGCGAACTTTATCGATATCGGATACGCTTTGCTGACGCTCATTGTGGTCGACGAGGATAACATTGTTCACTTCGTTCGACACGGTTTCAACCAGACGAGGCGCTTCCGTTTTAAAGTAATCAAGCGCATATTGCGTTTCACCGTTTACATCGCCAAGGCGAACCGGCTCCACATCAAAGCCCAGCTTCGTTTTCAAATCCGCATAGGCAATCGCAGAACAGATCGTATCTGTATCCGGATTTTTATGTCCGAAAATCAATGTTTTTTCCATCATGCATTCTCCTTAACCTTCGTATATTCGGGGAGGCCTGTTGGAACGGAGCTCCTCCGTATCGAAATCCCATTTACGATTATAGCTTATTGATAGGTTTATTCCTATTCCTTTACAGAGATTTGTTGTAAATTGTTGTTGAAAAAAAGGCCTTTTCCTTGCCTAATCCGCAGAGCGGATGGTATAGTACGACAAAACGGGCATGTACGGCAACCACCATCTTTAGACATGCAGAACAGGAGCAATTTCATGACCTATAAAATAGCGTTTTTCGATATTGACGGCACTCTCGTTAATGAAGTGAAAGAAATTCCGCAGGACACGGTTGATGCCATCCGTGAGCTGCAGGCAACCGGCGTTGAGGCCGTTATCGCAACCGGCAGAGCCCCCTACTTCTTCGCACCGATCGCAGAGAAACTGGGCATCGATTCATTCGTCAGCTTAAACGGCGCTTATGTCGTCTACAAAGGCAAACCGATTTTCCATAACCCCATTCCGCGCGAAAATCTGGAGGCGCTCGTCGGCCATGCCGACAAGAATGGACATTCCCTCGTCTTCGAAGGAAGCAGCGCATTCTATTCGAACACCGAGGACCATCCTCATATGCTGGATTCCGTTCGCTCGCTGCGGGTCGATCTTCCCGGTTATGATCCAGATTTCTGGAAAAAGGAAGACGTCTACCAAGCCTTCCTTCATTGTGCCGCGGAAGAGGAGCATTTATATGAAGGAGCCGTTCCGAATCTGCGTTTGATCCGCTGGCATAAATCTGCCATGGACGTATTGACCAGCGACGGCTCCAAGGCGCTTGGCATCGAAGCACTGCTCAAGCTGGTCGGCATCGCTCCTGAAGAAGCGGTCGCTTTCGGCGATGGGTTGAACGACAAGGAGATGCTTCAAGCTGTTGGCCTTGGCATTGCGATGGGCAATTCCCATGAAGAGCTCAAGCCTTATGCGGACTACATTACTTCGCATGTAGATGAAGGCGGTATTCGCAAAGGCTTGCAGTATGCCGGTCTTATCAAGTAGAACAATTACAATACGGCCGCTTTCCCTCCGTCAATGTTGACGGAAGTACCGGTCACATACGAGGCCGCGTCCGAGACCAGAAAGGCGATCACATTCGCCGCTTCCTCGGCGCGGCCTATTCTGTTGAGCGGAATGCCATGCTCCGGCAGCTCCGCGAATTGCTCCCAAGTCAGATCCGGCCGGGACGCTTGCCAGCCGCGTTCGATTTGTGCACTGCGGATCAGGCCGATACATACGGCATTGACACGAATGCCGTCGGCCGCCAAATCTTTACTCATTGCCTTTGTTAAAGCAAGGCCTGCTGCCCGGCTGACCGATGTCGGCAACGAAGAGGCGGATGGCGTCTTGCCTCCTACAGCCGTTACATTAACGATCGAACCGCCGCCGGCCGTGCGTAAATGAGGCAGTGCCGCACGGACGCAATGGACGGCGCCAAACAGCTTTAAATCCAGGTCAGACGTCCAATCCTCCGTTTCAACCTGTTCGAACGGCTTTGCCGCCGCTGTGCCTGCATTGTTTACTAGAATGTGCAGTCCGCCGAAACGTTCCACGGTCAGGGCAATAGCTCGTTCGCATTGTTCCTTCTCCGATACGTCAGCTGCCACATAGAACGGCTCCGTGCCCGATTGCTCAGCAATTTGCCGGGCAGCCTCCTTCAATTGCGATTCGTCCCGTGCAACAATTGTTACGTTAGCGCCTTCCTTAACAAGCAATAGTGCTGTTGCCAGTCCGATTCCTTTGCTGCCTCCTGTAATGATCGCCGTCTTTCCTTTCAGCCCCAAATCCATCTATGTATCGCCTCCTTGTTTTTATAGTAGAATAGTAACATAAAACAGGTTTAACAATTAAGGAGGGATTTGCAAGGTGGATTATCACATTCCTGGAGATACCGTTCTAGGAGCGGTCAAGCTGAAAATTAGCGATCTCCAGCGTTCTATTGCTTTTTACGAGGAAACCGTCGGTTTACAGGTAAAAGAACGAACAGCAACGACAGCCAGCCTGTCCATCGAAGGCGGAGAACCTCTCGTACTGCTGGAGCAAATCCCGAATGCAGTCATTACACCACCCCGCCGCAGAACGACGGGACTGTATCACTTTGCTATACTGCTTCCGAACCGTCCGTCACTTGGACAAGCACTCAAACGTCTTATTGCCTCTGGAATCGCAATCGGGCAGGCAGATCATCTCGTTAGCGAAGCGCTTTATATTTCCGATCCCGACAACAACGGCATTGAGATTTATGCCGATCGGCCCCGCAGTCAGTGGAAGAAGGATGCCAATGGCGACTATGTGATGGCCTCCGATCCGATCGATTGGGAAGGACTTCTTGCTGCAGCAGGAGATTTGCCGGATCAAGGAATGCCTTCCGGCACGATAATCGGCCATGTCCATCTGCATACGATCGGGCTGCCGGAATCCCGAGCCTTCTACCATCACCTGCTTGGCTTCGAGATTGTCGGCGATTATCAAGCGATGCGTGCTCTATTCGTAGCCGCAGGAGGCTATCACCATCATCTTGGCTTAAATATATGGGCCGGGATCGGTGCGCCCCCTTCCGCCGCAGATATGACGGGGCTCGATTATTTCACGATTATTTATCCAAATGGCGAGACGCTGGCTGCAGCAGTTAAACGATTGCAGGAGAACGGCGCTCCCGTACAGGAGACTGACGACGGTTATTTGACTACCGATCCCTCCGGCATTCGAATCCGGCTTACTTCAAACTTATAGTACGATACGAAAAGGAGATGTATGGAAATGAAAATTACTTATCATGGTCATTCTTGTGTTCAACTGACGACAGAGGCGGGCAAATCACTCGTCATTGATCCGTTTCTCCGAGGCAACGAGCTGGCGGTTGCCAAACCCGAAGATATTCAGGTCGATGCGATCTTACTGACGCATGCCCACATGGATCATATTCTCGATGCAGAGCCGATCTCTAAAGCAAACAATGCGCCAATCGTTGCCAATGTCGAGCTTGCTACCTATTTGTCCTGGAAAGAGCTGCAAACGATCGGCATGAACCTTGGCGGTACAGTCGACCTTGGCTTCGCCAAAGCGAAGATGGTACAAGCTTTCCACAGCTCGGGCATTACGCTGGCGGACGAGCAGCGGATTATTTATGGCGGCATGCCGGGCGGTTATGTCGTTCATATCGACGGAAAAACCATTCTCCACGCCGGAGACACCGCATTGTTCGGCGATATGAAGCTGATCGGTGACCGGCATGACATCGATGTCGCTTTCATTCCAATCGGCGACCATTTCACTATGGGTCCTGATGATGCGCTGCAAGCAGCAGAATGGTACGGCGCCAAGCTGGTCATTCCGGTTCACTACAATTCCTTCCCGGTTATCCGTCAGGATGCGCAGCATTATGTGAGCCAGTTAGAGACCAAAGGCTTGGCTGGGAAAGTGCTGCAGCCGGGCGAATCGCTTGATATTTAAATTTACCCTTCTATCCCAACATCAAAACAGGCTGCAGAATGGGGCATTCGCCCGTTCCTGCAGCCTGTTTCTTCATTCCCGCGGTTATTCTCTTTCCGACACGACGGTGAACCGTTCGTTAATATGCTGCGGATTTTCGATTTCATCTACGATCGCGATCGCATAATCTTCATAGCTTACATAGCTGTCGCCTTGTGCATTGACGAGCAGAAACTCCGTCCCTTTCTTGTAGCTGCCTGTCCGTTTGCCTAACGCAAACTCGGCGGACGGGCTGACAAACGTCCATTTCACATTACGGTTGCTGCGAAGAATGTCCAAGTTTTTTGCTTGGTTGGAGGCCGTTGGGAAAAACATAGCCGGGAATCCTGGCGTGTCTACAACCCGGGTTGTTTTCTCGGGATCGACATACAAGCTTCCCGCACCGCCAACGACGATCAGTCTCGGATGACCGCTGCCCTTCTCAATTGCTTCAATCAGCACATTTCCTGCATCTACATGAAGATGCTCTTCCCCAAACGGAGCAGCAAATGCATTGACTATTGCATCGAATGGATTCAGATCGTCAGCCGTCAAAGCAAATACATCTTTCTGCAGCACCGTTGCCCCGGCTGCATCAATCTTCGATGCGTCCCTCACGATCGCTGTAACCTCATGTCCTCTATCCAACGCTTCTTTGACTATATTGCGGCCTGCTTTGCCGCCTGCTCCGATAACTGCTATTTTCATAATGGAAGCCTCCTGTGCGAATATAATGTACTACTTGTAACAATAATAGTTACAAGTTAGTCTGATGTCAACCCCATCCTTACATGTTCAAAATCGCCCTGAACGATAAATGGAGTAAATAATCCACACAAATAGCAAGGAAGCTACGCCGAAGCCAATCTCGATTGCCGGAATGTTCCACAATACATTATCCTGATGGCGGAGCGACGATCCGATAATCAACCCAACCATAATAATACTGAACGACAACAATACGATGCTTAAAGATAACCGGTTGCTGATCTGATCCATTTTCCGTAAAAACTCGCCAAGCTCTGGTACCGTAATTTCCAGACCGAACTTGCCTCTGCGCAGCGCAGTGAGCAGTTTGCGGACACCAGCCGGTACGTCGGCGGCAATCGCCGCATATTCCGGAATCTCCTCCAGCCACTGGCCAGCCAACACCCGGATATTGAACTGCTCCAGAAACAACTGGCGGCCGATCGGCTCCGCAACGTCGAAGACGCTGAAATCCGGGTCCAGCATCGTCACGACGCCTTCCATCGTCAGAAACGTTTTGCCAAGCAAGGTTAGCTCGGCAGGAAGGCGGATCTGATGGCGGCGCGCCAGCAAAAACAGATCATTCACGGACTCGCCAAGACTTAATTGACTGAGGGGAACCTTATAATATTTATCGCGCAGCTCGTCGACATCGGTCCGGAGCAATTCCATATCGGCTTGATCAGGTATAAACCC
The DNA here is from genome assembly GCF_014641555.1 of Paenibacillus radicis (ex Gao et al. 2016). Classification (GTDB taxonomy): domain Bacteria; phylum Bacillota; class Bacilli; order Paenibacillales; family Paenibacillaceae; genus Pristimantibacillus; species Pristimantibacillus radicis. Next base: position 617,840 of record NZ_BMHY01000001.1, on the reverse strand, counting down.
CATTGCGGATATCGCGCGGATGACACCGTTTGTGCTCTGGTTGCGGAGTGCGATAACGAGGGCGCCAAACTGCCGTTTCCGCTGTGAGCCCAGTCTTCCTACCATTCCGAAATCAAGAAAAGCAAGGTCTCCGCTAGCCATTACCAGTACGTTGCCGGGATGCGGATCGCCGTGAAAAAGTCCGTCCGACAACACTTGATGAAGAATGGCCTCGGCATACCTTTCCGCAATACTCCGTGCATGATGACCTGCTTCTTGCAAGCTTTCTTTGTCTGAAAGCTTAATCCCCTCCAGAAACTCCATCGTCAGCACTTTTTTGGACGAAAGCTGGCCATAGACAGCCGGAATACGCAGGCCGTTATATTTACTGGCATACGACGCGAAACGCTCCGCATTGCGAGCCTCTTTCTCATAATCCAGCTCCGTGCGGATCGCTTTAGCCAGCTCCTCCACCATATCGCGAATTTGATATTGACGCGCCCACTCAAGGCGATGCTCAGCCATTTTGGCCAGCTCGATGAGAATATCAAGATCCGTTTCAATTTGCTTCGTAATATTAGGCCGCTGTACTTTAACGGCCACAGCCGTTCCGTCAATCAACACCGCCTGATAAACTTGTCCGATTGAAGCAGAAGCAAGCGGCGTCTTATGAAAAGAAGCATACAGAACACCAAGCGGAGCGCCAAGCTCCTGCTCAATAATGCTTACTGCTTCCTCATAGGCAAAAGGCGGCACTTGATCCTGCAGCCGCTCCAGCTCGCCGATTAGACTGGCCGGGATGAGGTCGGCCCTTGTGCTGGCAAGCTGACCTAGCTTGACGAAGGTTGGTCCAAGCTCCTCCAGAAACGAACGGAGCCGCTCACCGACCGATCGTCTGCGCATTTCATGCGTATCCTGATCCCCGCGTGCAACAATCCTATCAGGCAGTCCCAAATCCTTGGCGATGTAACCGAAGCCGTTGCGAAGCAGGGCAAGTCCGATTTCCCGATATCGCTTCAAACGGCGAAGCTTGCTCCCTATGCTCATGGCGCTGCTCAGCTATCCGTGGATTCGCGGCGCTCCAGCGCTTCCAGACGCCGTTCCAAATGCTCCAGCTTTTCCTTATCGGATTGGTTATGAACGACCGATTGGATTTTGTCCCGGACCGTCGATTCCAGCTGTTTTCTCGTTTCATTGCCCTTCTCCACCAGCTTCTCGACATAGGCCGAGGAATCAGCCTTGCTCGCCTCCCCTTTTTTCACAAACTCGTCTACAAGCTTCTCCACTTGTTCTTTGCCGGTAGCAGCCAATCCGAGTCCTAGGGACACGGCTTTATCCAAACGATCCTTCATCGATGCCAGCTCCTCATTGTTGTTTTATTACCAGTTTGCGCAATTTAGCTAAAATCAGTCTTTTTAATTTTCACCTCTGGACGTATAGGCTGCAAAAAAGCGCATCAAACGGATGCCCCGTTCAATGCGCTTATGCTTCTCTTCTTCCTGCTGCCAGTATGGCTGGCGGTCAAATTCAACTCTATGACCTCCCCGCCTACGAGCCGTCCGTCCCTTCTCCGGCTAATAAACTTCAATGAAGCCGTTGAACCAGGCTTGACGTATACGAAATCGTGATCCTCGCCCAGTTGTACATCCGAAGTTTCCAGCTTCCTTCTCAGCGGTTCATCCCAGCCCGCTTCCACGACTGCGCGCTGCCCGGTCGCGAAGCCGACCAGCAAGCCAGGCCGATGCTTGCGCCAGCCCAGAACTGCAGCTTGCTCCGTTTTATAATTCAGCACCTTGTGCCAATCTTCACTTTTTCCCGGGGAATAAAGGCTGTCCGCCCGCTTGCAAGCGATGCCCTCCAGCTTCAATTGACGCGCAACCTCATACATCCTGCGCCCTTCGCCTTCAATATATGGCAGGCAGCCATAGCGGCTGTTTGGCAGCAGCACTTCCTCCAACAGACGTTTTCTTTCCCGCAGCGGTCTGCTCCGCATATCCGTTCCTTCGTAATAAAGGATGTCGAAGACGAAAAAACGAAGGGGCGTCTCTTTGACGGCATCCCGGATTCGAGGCTGCTTCTTCAACTGATACCGGTCGATTAGCCGGTCAAATTGAAACTCGCTGCTGGCAGGATCTAGGTAGGCAACTTCTCCGTCCAGTACAACATCGGCAGGCAGCTTTAAAGGTACGTTAAGCAGCTCGGGATACTGCTTCGTCACTTCATTCCCGTGCCGGGTAAACAAGCGGGCTCTGCTGCCTATGAACGAAAGCTGAAGCCGCTGGCCGTCAATCAGCGGTTCAAACAGATAATCCGGATCGTCAAACGCATCATCCCGCTGCGTCATTAACATCGGCTCCATAAACATGATCCGCTCACCTCTTCTCTTATACCGATTTTAGCACGGCTATACCTGACCGGACGTCGGTAAATTTAGGTGAAATTGACGAATAATCCTTTTTTCACAATCGCATAATAAGGGCAAGAAGGGGGTTGAACACAATGGCAAGAAGTCACAATCAATTGCAAGTGCCGCAAGCGCGTGCAGCGCTGGAGCAGCTTAAATTCGAAGTTGCCCAAGAGCTGGGCATTCAGCTTCCGGCAGACGGATACTACGGCAATATGACGACTCGCGACATGGGCTCCATCGGCGGCACTATTACGAAACGGCTCGTTATGATGGCCGAACAGCAGCTCGCTGGTCGATTCTAGACACCTATTTCTAGCCAGCAGGGCTGTCCCGAAGCGGAGCAATCCGTTCGTCAGGAGCAGCCCTATTTTATTTTATAGGAAGTTGGTTGCGCTTTACTTCCATTTAGCGTTAAAAATCGGTAAAATGGGATAGAAGTTGTCCTCATCATGCAGCTACATACGAAACTTTAAATCAGAGAGGAATATCCCATATGATCATTCAACCGAAAACTCGCGGATTTATTTGCACGACGGCTCATCCCGAAGGCTGCGCGAAGCAAGTACAGCGTCAAATCGACTATGTGCAGGCGCAACCAGCAATCGAAGGCATTCAAAACGTACTCGTTATCGGCGCATCGACCGGCTACGGCTTGGCTTCCCGTATCGTCTCCTCGTTCGCAGCTGGCGCTAACACAATTGGCGTATACTTCGACAAGGCAGCTGAAGGTGCCCGGACTGCATCTGCAGGCTGGTATAACTCGGCGGCGTTCGAACAAGCAGCGGAGCAAGCCGGCGTTAAATCGTACAGCATTGTAGGCGATGCGTTCTCCGACGAAATTAAAGCGAAAACAATCGATTTGATCCGCACTGAGCTGGGCAAAATCGACTTGGTCGTATACAGCGTAGCTTCTCCGCGCCGTACACATCCAAAAACAGGGGAATCTTTCGCTTCCGTCATTAAGCCGATTGGCGAAACCTACTCCAACAAAACCGTCAACTTCCATAGCGGCGAAGTTTCAACGGCAGTAATTGAACCAGCAACAGAAGATGAAATCCGTCAGACGATTGCTGTAATGGGCGGCGAAGACTGGCAAATGTGGATTGACGAGCTGCAGAAAGCAGGCGCGTTGTCTGACAATGCTACAACCGTTGCTTACTCCTACATCGGACCGGAAATTACGCATGCCGTATACCGTGAAGGCACGATCGGCAAAGCGAAAAACGACCTGGAAGAAACGGCTCAACGCTTGAATACGCAGCTTGCGGCTAGCGGCGGCCGTGCATACGTTTCCGTGAACAAAGCTCTCGTTACTCAATCGAGCTCCGCTATTCCAGTCGTACCGCTTTATATTTCCGCTTTGTACAAAGTGATGAAGGAAAAAGGCATTCACGAGGGCTGCATCGAGCAGATGTACCGTCTGTTCTCGGATCGTCTCTATGGCAAAGGCGAGACTGCCGTTGACGAGCGCGGACTGATCCGTGTCGATGATTGGGAAATGCGTCCAGAGGTTCAAGCGGAAGTCACGCAGCTATGGGCCGACCTGTCTACTGAAAATGTATACGAGTTGTCGGATCTCGAAGGCTACCGCCGCGAGTTCTTCCAGTTGTTTGGCTTCGAGACGGAAGGCGTCGATTACGAAGCGGAAGCCAATCCGGAAGTGAACATTCCAAACCTTCGCTAAGCGCGATTTATGCGATTTCAAAAAAAGCTGGACCGAGGCGGTCAACGCCTTGGTCCAGCTTTTTTTTTGCTATGCGGATACGAATCGAATGGCATGCTCCCGCAGCTCTGCTTTGCGATATGCCGCCTCAAGGCCGATGGCAGCCGCCTCTGCCTTGGACACTTCTTTGTAGATAATGACGGTCTCAACCGTCTGAACAAACGGGAATGGATCAAGTGCAATCTCAGACTTCCCCTGCCAATCGGCGAACAGCTGCTGCTCCTGCTTGTCCCCTTGGGGCTCATAGCGAAAGCCGTTGGCAAACCAGCTAATCTCTGATCGTGGCGTTCCGGGCTCCCGCATGCAGGCGAATAAACTAAGTCCATCGCATAGGATGAGTGCGCTGATATGTTTGCGGAGCTGGTGCTCATCTACTTTGAACAACTGCTTGATCCGGTTCTGCCTGTCATACTCGCGATTCACGAATTGGACAGCATCGTCGTCTTGAAACTTCTCAACCAGCGAAGTATACAGCATACTACACAATAATGCCGCGTAGCCATTCGTCGACTGTACTTCATCCAGCCCTTTATTATAATAAAGAAATCTGACTTTTGGAGGAAAATCAATAAACGAATACGGGCCGCTCGCTTTGTCATTCCAAAGCGGCCAGCTGTCCAGATCCAGCCAGCTGCGGTCATGCTCGTAAGCCGCGAAGATGATGTCGCCAAGCCGCGGGTCCATGTTGCCCGCTTGATCCTGCCAAGCTGCCCATGCCGACATCAGGTCCCCCGATATACGGGCATGCTCATGCTGGGCAATCAGAATGTAAGCGTTCTCTTTCTCGTATACGATCATTGGTTTTCTACCATCCTCTCCGTTAAAATATCCCAATACCTCTATTTTAACCGTTTTGCCGCTAAAAATGAAGAAAGGAATCAGGAGCGCAGCCGCTCCCAATTCCTCAATCTATCATTTATTGTATCGCAGTAATCGTATAGTGTCCGCCCGCTTCCGCTTGCCATTGCACTGCTCCGTCCGGCTGCTGGAACGATTCTACCGGGATGCCGTCAGCCCCCGTAATCGTCAATGCCTCCTTGGAACGTATCGTACATGTCCGGCTAGCCGCCGATTGTACAGTTGCTCTGGCGAGTTTACCATTCGCCCATTCCAAGCTCACCTCAAAGCCGCCTCTAGCCCTTACGCCAGAGAAGCTGCCTTCCTGCCAAACCTCTGGCAAGGCCGGCAATAGATGAATTTCGCCGGTATGGCTTTGAACCAGCATCTCGGTGATGCCTGCTGCACCGCCAAAATTGCCGTCGATCTGGAACGGCGGATGATTGTCCAATAAACTAGGCAGTGTCGAATGGGTAAGCAGCGCATGCACGTTGCGATAAGCTTGCTCCCCGTCTTCCAGCCGCGCCCAGAAATTGATAATCCATGCCCGGCTCCACCCCGTATGCCCCCCGCCATTCGCCAGTCTGCGATCCAGCGTAACCTTAGATGCTTCGGCCCATTCCGGCGTTCCTCTTACCGTGAACCTCCTGCCGGGATGAAGCGCGAACAGATGGGAAATATGCCGGTGTCCAGGCTCCGCTTCCTCATAATCCTCCATCCACTCCTGGATCTGACCATGCTTGCCAATAGCCGGCTGCGGCAGACGGTCCTTCAAGCTTTGCCAGATAAGGCGCAGCTCATTATCTGTCTCCAGTTCAGCCGCGGCATCAATACAAGCACTGAACAGCTCATGCAAGATTTGACTGTCCATAGAAGGCCCAATGCACAGCGTACCCGACTGCCCATTTGGCAAAATGTAAGTATTCTCCGGAGAAACGGAAGGTGTCGTCACGACGCGGCCATCCTCCGTCTCGGTCAAAAAGTCGATGAAAAAGGCGGCTGCTTCCTTCATCGTCGGATAGACGCGCTCCAGGAAGCTGCGATCCAAACCGTACTCATAATGCTCCCACAGATGCAGACAGAACCAGGCCGCTCCCATTTGCCAGTAGGACGCTGGCAAATATGTATCCTGAGGCGCAGTGTCGCCCCAAAGGTCGGTATTGTGATGGGCGACAAAACCGCCGCAATCATACATCGTTCTTGCCGTATGTCTGCCCGGCGCTCTCATCCGCTCAATCAGATCGAAGAGCGGCTCATGGCATTCTGCCAAATTGCCGGATTCCGCCGCCCAATAATTCATCTGAATGTTGATGTTGATCGTATATTTGCTATCCCAAGGCGGCAGCATATGCTCATTCCAGATGCCTTGAAGATTGGCAGCCAGCGAGCCCGGCCGGCTGCTGGAAATAAGCAAATAACGGCCAAACTGATAGTACAGTGCGATCAGTCCGGGATCGTCTCCTCCTGCCTTTAGCTGGTCCAGCCGTATATCTGTCGGCAGTGCTTCGCTCTCAGCTTGATGGCTCTTCGCTCCGAGCGTCAGCTCCACTCTGCGCGACAGCTGATGGAAGTCTTCAAGATGCCGGTTCTTCAGCTCTTCATAAGAGCGATGGGAAGCATCCTTTGCAGCCTGTAACGCATAGCTTTCCGGATTCTCATGCCGATAAGAGGTTGCGGCGCTAAGCAGCAGCGTCACCTGATCGGCTTTGTCGACGATCAGGTGTTCCCCGATAATACGTACTGTACCGCCTTCGGCTGCCACTCGCAGCACCGTCCGGAAATCAGAGCCGTTTGTTCCGCCGCAATTGCCGCGCATAATGATGGTGTCATCGCCATCCCTGGTTAGTTCGTCGTAATAGCGATTACGGCCGCGGCTTAAGCGGGCTTTGAATGAAATGCCGCCGTTTTTGTCCGAGAACAGTCGTGTCACGATGACTTGATCCGGGAAGCTGATGAATTGCTCGCGTTCATAACGGGTTTGCCCCACCGTATAGCGAACGGACGCGATGCCGTCAATCAGATCAAGTCTTCGTTCATAATCACGCACCCCTTCGCCCTCGTAGCGAAAAGATAAATGCAAATCACCAAGCGGCATATAGTGACGCTGCGATTCGGGAATGCCGGATAAAGCCAAAACGGACAGCTCCTGTGCTTCATTAAGCCGCCCCTCCGCCAATAAACGGCGGATTTCTGGAAGGTTAGGCAAGGCGTCCGGATTGTTCCGGTCGGTTGGCCCGCCATACCAGACGCTGTCTTCATTCAGTGCGATCCGTTCATTATAAACGTCGCCGAATACCATCGCGCCCAGCTTCCCGTTCCCAAGCGGCAGCGCTTCGTCCCATATTTGAGCCGGCTGCTTGTACCATAGCTGGCTCTTCTTTGTAGTGAATGTCATTTTCGTATCACAGCTCCTATGCTTTCTATTCAAGTTTATTTCCATTATGATAGATATGAAATCTAAGAGTACGATTAGATGAACATGATGAAATTAAAGGTGAAGCCGGATGAATACGATTCACGATAAAAGCGCTTTCTCAGACCTGTTGCAGTCGCTGCAAATTTTACTTCATGAGGCCCATGTCACGCAGGTAACCGTCCACTGGGGAGAAACCGATGCTGTGCAGCCCTATAATAAGCTTTACTTCATTACCGAGGGTGACGGCTGGCTGAAAATCGGCAGCGAGACCTATCATCCCAAACCCGGCCAATTGCTGCTGGTACCCGCTCATACGCAGCATTCCTTTTCCACCGTTGCAGGTCAGCTGCCTTACCGCAAGTATTATTGCCATTTCAACGTAATGGCTGGCCCGTTTGATCTGTTTCAGTGGATCGGCGTTCCGCTCTGCATCGATGCAGCCGATTACGCACGAACCGAACGACAATTCGCCGATATGGTCGCTTATTATCATAGCGGTGGCAGCGTCGTTGGAAAAATCCGCGAAAAACAGGCTCTGCTGGATATCGTCGCGACCTTCCTGGAGCTCGTTCCTATGCGCGTACTGCAGCACCGTACCGAGGAAATGAACCGGCTGGGCATCATTCAGCATTTCGTCGAATCCCGCCTTGGCAGCGGCATCAGTATTGAACAAATGGCGGAAGCCGTCCATTTGCATCCGAACTATTTTATAACCTACTTCAAAAAGCATTTCGGCATGTCGCCGCTGAAATACGTCAACCGCAAACGAACCGAGCACGCCAAGCTGCTGCTGACGACAACGCCGCTCAGCATTAAGGAAATTGCTGATCAGACCGGCTTCAAGGAGACGAATCACTTCACGAAGTTTTTCCGCAAGGAAACGTCCTTTACGCCGACGGACTATCGTTCCGCTTTTACCGCAGCGCCTTAACTCGATTATAAGAGCGTCAGCGTAACGCGGCGATGGCTGAAACTAAGGAATAGGTGCAAAAAGTTAATGTTTCGAAGTTTATATTATTAGTAAGAGACAAGCAAAAAAAAGCTGACGCCGTTATAATTCTAGGCGTCAGCTTTTTTTGCTTGTGTTTGCGGTTTAGCCTTTTGCAACCTGAGAAATAATCTCGTAGGAGCGCAGCCGTTCCTGATGATCATAGATAGCCGAGTTAATAATGACCTCATCGGCCTGAGTATCCGCAATGAATTGGTTCAGCTTGTTCCGGAACGTTTCCGGACTGCCAGTAATGCCTGCTCGCAGTTGTTTATGGACGGCTGCCTTCTCTTGCTCTGTCCATAGTAAATCCATATCGGTAGGCGGTTGAATGAGGCTAGGCGCTCCACCGCGAATAATGTTCAAAAATTGCTGCTGCATCGTCGTCGCAAGGAAAGCTGCTCGTTCATCTGTATCTGCCGCGATCGCATTGACACCAACCATCGTATATGGCTTATCAAGATATTTCGACGGCACGAAGCTGCGGTGGTAAGCATGCAAGGCAGGCAGTGTGTAATCCGGCGAAAAATGGCTGGCAAATGCAAACGGCAATCCGAGCTGGCCTGCCAGACGAGCACTAAAATCGCTGGAGCCGAGCAGCCATACCGGAACGTCCAAACCTTCGCCGGGAACCGCTCTAACCCGTTTGCCAGGCGTCGATTCACTGAAATAATCGAACAGCTCATCCACCTGCTCGGGGAAATTCTCTCCATGGCTCAAATCTCTGCGCAGCGCCATCGCAGTCAACCGGTCGCTGCCTGGTGCGCGTCCCAGTCCAAGATCAATACGGCCCGGGTAAAGCGACTCGAGCGTACCGAACTGCTCGGCAATGACGAGCGGCGAATGGTTCGGAAGCATGATGCCGCCGGAACCTACACGTATGCTGGACGTGCCGCCAGCGATATAGCCGATAACAATAGATGTCGCCGAGCTGGCGATGCCGGGCATGTTATGATGCTCCGCTACCCAGTAACGGTTATACCCCCACTTCTCCGCGTGCTGCGCCAGTTCCAGACTGTTGCGCAGCGCGTCGCCGGGCGTAGCTCCCACGACGACTGGCGCAAGATCGAGGATCGATAGTGGAATAGTACCAAGTTGTTTTTTCGTTGCTGTCATAGTATGAGCACTCCTTTAGGTTTCCCTATTGATATTAATTCGTGAATATACAAATATCCAGAAATATAGATTAATGAGAAGCTGTAAGGATTTGATGGTGGACAAAGACAAGCCAGCAGTCCGCCAACTCTACAGCTGGCGACTGACGTATTCGCTAAATAGCCGAATTGTCTCTTCGTTTCTGCGATAATACGTCCACTGCCCTACCCGCTGAGATTCCAGCAAGCCTGCCTTTTGCAGCGTCTTCAAATAGCTGGAGATAACCGATTGCGCAAGCCCCGATTTCTCTTGAATATAACCGACGCATACCCCGTTGTTGGGATCGCATTTGAGTGGCAGCTCGAAATTTTCCGCCAATTCGCCCAGATGCTTCTGCGGGTCTCGCAACCACTCCAGTATTTGCAGCCTCGTTTCATTCGATAACGCTTTATAAATGAGTAAAGGTTCCATAACGAGTATTATATATCTATAAAAATAGATATGCAACCCATATGGCTATATCTTTTTGGGTCATTGTCAGCTTTCTAGAGAAAATAAGGCTTTGCCATTGTACGAGGTGCGCTCGTAACGTTAATCAAAATGTAAATGTGCAGGTTGTTAGCCGCTTTTTCGCCAATATCGGGGCTCGAAATGCAAAAGTGCAAGTTGAATCGTTGAAATCGGCTAAAAGTAGTCATTTTCACGTCTCCAAAATGTACGTTTACATTTTGAAGACCTTTTAGCCGCCTGCCGGGAGTGATCAAAATGCACATTTGCATTTTGATTAGCGTAAGTAGCCTAATATTCGCTTCAGAAGAGTTTATCTAATCTCGTTCCATGATTGGAAACTTAAGAAGGTATTTGATTGAAAACAAACGGATAGCGAAGCTGGATCGCTAAATAATGAACCTGCTTTCGCTCGTCAGCAGCAATTCGTTGGGCACATGTGCTGCAGCGAACTTTTTTTCGCTACTGGACAACTTAGGTTCACGAACAGCGAAGATAACTTCGCTAATTACTAGCTACCATCTATTTCTGCTCATTTACAGCTAACTATAGCGAACCCGACTTCGTTATATTGCGAAGCAGCTTCGCTGTAACGCTTGAAAGCCCAGCGGACTTCACATTAACGCTCTCTATAAATACATGAGAACAAACTGGCTAAAATCAAAGTAATATTCGCCGCACAGTCAGCCACTACTCCCGCCAAACTACGTGCAGCTCCAATACACACTCACCTGCTATCTACCTGTACTCGGCCGATTCCCCATCCCCTACTCCCGCACATAAAAAACGTGCAGAGACGATTGCCATCTCTGCACGCACGCTTTTGTCCAAACCTGTACGCTTATTGAGCGGCAGGCAGCGGGATAAACATCATATGAATGGGCAGATTGCTGCCCGATGCCGGGGAGAAAACGATTGTGACATTCTCTTCGGTATTGCCCGTCCGATACAGCACACCCGCTTCACCCGAGCTGGTCAAAATATTTTCGTTCGTCATATAAGTCAGCTTGCCGTTAACGAGGAATGCCCCGCCATAGTGGCCGCCCCTTGCATTGAGCGCAATCAGTGTATTCGGCTGAACATGCTCCAGCACCAGTTTATAGTTAACGCCATAATTGCCGCTGTTCACTTGTTCGAAGCCGGATAAAACGTCATAACCTTTCTGATAGGAATCATAGGTTTGATCGCCAAGCACAATACGTGACGCTGATCCGCCAAGCGGAGCAGATAACGTAATCGTGCGGTCGCCATGCTCGAATGTACCCCTTGCATGCTTGCCGTCCCATGGCAGCGCCGGCAAAAACGGCAGCAGCGCTAACGGGTCTTTGTCCGCATCAACGACTACGACGGATAGTCGAACGGAACCGGATGTCTGCACATCGGCATGAGCCGTAATGACTTTGCCCGTCGTCAGCACCTGATCGCTGACGGATGTCAGCGTGATCCGGCTTTCCCCAGCGGGAATGACGGTAGTCTTCCCTTGCGGGGAGGCTTCCAAATAGCGTGCTAATGCCATTTTGCCCGTTGCGGATACGTAAGTCGACGGACCGCCGATCCCTATTTTACCCGTAGTAACTGTAACCGGCTGGCCATCTGTGTTCTCATTGGTCGCAATGACGTAAATCCGGACAGGTGATGTACGGTTATTCTGGTTATGGATAAGGAATCGCACATTCCCCGACACGGTGTCGCTGTAATAAACGCCCTCTTCCACGATCGTCTCCGGACTGTTCGCACGAATGAGCGTTTGCTGTCCGCTCTCCTCAATTGCGTAAGTAATGGCGGGCATTTGCAGGACGCTGGCTGCAGGTATTGCAAATTTATCGCCGATTGGCGTATAAAGCCGATCATACTGTTCTTTCGTATAAAGCACCTCAGACGAGATGACGATCGTCTGCGATATTTCAGAAACAAGCCCCTCTTTATCCGTTACCTTCAAAGAAACGGTCTGTGAACCCGGTTCAAAAAAAGCAGTCTCATTATTCGTCCATTCGGTTTTGACGATGCCTTTATCATCTGTGCTTTGGTCGGTATAGATGATCCGTTCACCGATTTTATATTGCTGCTTATCGGTTGTAAAGGAGGCTACCGGCGGTTCATTGACAGGTGTTGGTGTTGGTGTAGGAGACGGCGTTGGCGTAGTTGGCGGTGCAGTCGTACCGCTTCGCGTGACGACAATTTGCTTCAAGCTGTTATTGACAGCAAGCTTCATCTGAAGCGGCGTGACCAAGGAGCGCAGTGGTACCATCAGCGTTCCGTTTTTCACATAAACGGCCCCGCCCGCCGAAGCTGCCGCACCATTAATTTTATAGGAAGCACTATTCAATTTATAGCGCATCGCAACGCCGTCCGCACTCGTAAATTCATATTCCTTCGTTGCAGCATAATATGTTACTTTAAGCCCCAGACTTGTCCCCAATGAGCGTGCCGCTACAAAGGTTACTCCCTTGGCTTCCACTGTTGGCTGCGACGCCAAAAACAGCTTCCCTTCGGCATACATCTTGCTGCTCTGCTGCATAATGATCCATTGTCCGGACTGATTCACCGACGACACTACTGCGGGGCTATTATCCGCATTCATGGTGTCCGCACCTTCGGCATGCACAGTCCCGGCCAGCACTGCCGCGATCAGAACGGACAACGCCGCAATACTTGCTTTTCTTAGCATTTGTTTCTCCTCTTATGTATATTCTAGTTAGCTTGACTACCCATTTAAACGTACCCCGTCCCCTAAAGTTGCGAAAATGACCGCAGGAAAAAGCAGCCATTACCTAAGCAACAGCTGCTTTGCGTAGCAGAACTTATAGATAGGCTAGCAACAAATCAAAACTTGCCGCTTTGAAAATCCTCATACGCTTGAACGATTTGTTCAGGCGTGTTCATTACAAACGGACCGTGAGCCGCAATCGGCTCACGCAGCGGCTTGCCTGCGATGAGCAGCAGCTTCATCGGCTCTTCCAGCGCTTGGATCTGGATCTCGCTAGCTTCCGTCTCCTGGCTCAAAGCGAGCAGCTGACCCTTTTCGCCAACGCTCCCATCCAATCCAAACTCGCCTCTGCCTTCTAATATATAGATGAACGCATTGTGATCCTCTGCAAACTGCTGGGTAAACGAAGCTCCCCCGTCCAGGTTGATTTCAAGCATCGTAACAGGCGCATAATTAAGCGTAGATGCTTTTACGCCGCCAGACTCGCCGGATATAACATGGATCTGAACGCCGTCCTCCCGGCGAACCGGGATCTCTTCGCGCTTCAGCAATTGATTGCGGGGCTCTGCCATTTTATTCGCCGCCGGCAAGTTCACCCATAATTGAAGCAGGTGAGTGGTCACTCCTTTAGGAGGAATTTCATTATGAACAACTCCCCGTCCGGCTGTCATCCACTGAACATCGCCTGCCTCCAGTCTGCCTTCATGACCTTTGTCGTCGTAATGCTCGATGGCGCCTTCTATTACATAAGAAACCGTCTCAATGCCCCGGTGCGGATGCTCCCCGAAAGCGCCTTGTCCGAACCAATCCTCCATCCAGAGCAGAAAAGGATCAAATTGCTGCCATTTCCCCGGTTCCAGTATCGGAGCCGCCGTATGCACCTCACTGCGCTTCTGCGGCAGCGCAGCCCATTGTTTTTCCACGATCCGCTGTTTCATTTCACCGCTATTATTCATTAGACTCACCGTCCCTTTTCATTAATTTCTATTGTCCTAACATGAATAAGTTCGTTCATATCGATAATTATAACATAGTTACTTTATTTTTGTAAGCATATAATTATTAGCTATCAGTTGACATCCCGCTCTGATTCATCGAACATAATAAGGTGATCGCACAACCGAAATTTTATCGCTGTGAACCATATAACCTTTATTGAAAGAAAGGATGATTATTCATTATGACTTTAATTGAAACGCTCGGAGGCGTCGAAGGCGTGCGCCGCATTGTTGAATCCTTTTATCCGAAAGTATTGAAGGACCCGCTGATCGGACCGCTGTTTCCCGAAGACATCGATCCCGTAATGGACAAGCAGACGTTGTTCCTGACACAATTTTTTGGCGGCGAGCCCTTATATACGGAGCAGTATGGGCATCCTAGAATGCGTGCCCGCCATATGCATGTGCAAATAACGAATGATCATGCGAATGCATGGCTTCGCTGCATGGATCAAGCGTTGGCGGAAAATGTAGCAGATGAAGCGCTGCGGGAAATGATAATGGAACGATTAAGCGGGAGCGCTTATTTTTTTGTAAACGCCTAGAGGCGCTTGATAAATTCCATATTTGTACCTCGGTTTATGCTTTACGAATGGCCGCTTTTCGCGCTATAATAAAGACATAACGATTTTGAAATAGTGTTTCACGGTATGAAACATGCATCGTTCAATCTTACCTTTAAAGGGGGAGCTTCAAGAAATGGCAAACCAAGACCATTACGCTTCAAGATCCAACCTTGAAGTTGGAGGCAAACAGTACGGTTACTACAGCCTTCAAGCACTTCAAGAGCAAGGACTCGGCGAAATCTCCAAACTTCCATTCTCAATCAAAGTATTGCTCGAAGGCGCTGTTCGTCAATTTGACGGCCGCGCAATTACAAAAGAGCATGTTAAACAACTGGCTGACTGGGCTGTAAGCCGCGACGACAAAGAAATTCCTTTCATTCCTTCCCGTATCGTTCTGCAGGATTTGACTGGCGTACCCGTAGTCGTTGACCTTGCAGCAATGCGTGAAACAGTAAAAAAAGCAGGCGGCGATCCTAAAAAAATCAACCCGCTCGTTCCTGTCGATCTCGTTATCGACCACTCGGTTATGGTCGACGCTTTCGGTTCCCCGGACGCGCTCGAAATTAACCAACGCATCGAATTTGAGCGTAACGCAGAACGTTACCGTTTCTTCCGCTGGGCACAAACAGCGTTTGATAACTTCCGCGCTGTACCGCCAGATACGGGTATCGTTCACCAAGTTAACTTGGAGTACCTGGCATCCGTTGCCGCTACAAAAACAATCGACGGCGAAACTTTCGTTTTCCCGGATTCCCTTGTAGGTACGGACTCCCATACAACAATGATCAACGGCCTCGGCATCGTAGGCTGGGGCGTTGGCGGCATCGAGGCGGAAGCCGGCATGCTTGGCCAACCGCTGTACTTCGTTACACCTGAAGTTATCGGCTTCAAACTGACAGGCAGCCTGGCAGAAGGCGCTACGGCGACTGACCTTGCGCTGACGATCACTCAATTGCTTCGTAAAAAAGGCGTTGTCGGCAAATTCGTTGAATTCTTCGGTTCCGGCTTGTCCAACATCAGCTTGCCTGACCGTGCTACAGTTGCCAACATGGCTCCTGAATACGGCGCAACTGTCGGCTTCTTCCCTGTCGATGCTACAACGCTTGATTTCTTGCGTCAAACAGGCCGTTCGGAAGAGCAAATCGCTCTGGTTGAAGCTTACTACAAAGCACAAGACATGTTCCGTACAGATGCTACACCAGATCCAACCTTCACAGAAGTGGTTGAACTGGATCTGTCGACAGTTGTACCAAGCCTTGCAGGTCCTAAACGTCCGCAAGACCGTATCGAACTGACGAACATGAAAGAAGCTTGGAACGCAATTGCTCGCCAGCCGGTTGACAAAGGCGGCTACGGCCTGTCCGACAGCAAGCTGGATGAAGTCGTTGAAGTGAAACATGCCAACGGCAAAGAAAGCAAAATGCGCGATGGCGCAGTCGTTCTGGCGGCAATCACTTCGTGTACGAACACATCGAACCCAAGCGTTATGGTCGGTGCTGGTCTCGTTGCGAAAAAAGCCGTAGCTCGCGGTCTCGTTAAACCTGAGTATGTGAAAAGCTCGCTGACACCAGGTTCCCTGGTCGTTACCGACTACTTGAAAAAAGCAAACCTGCTGGAATCGCTTGAAGCGCTGGGCTTCCACGTTGCAGGCTATGGCTGCGCGACTTGTATCGGCAACTCCGGCCCGCTTCCTGAAGACATCAGCCAAGCAATTGCAGATAACGATATGACAGTAGCGGCTGTCCTTTCCGGTAACCGTAACTTTGAAGGCCGTATTCACGCGCAAATCAAAGCGAACTACCTGGCATCGCCACCGCTCGTTGTCGCTTACGCTCTTGCAGGTACAGTAAACATCGATTTCGCAAGCGAGCCAATCGGTACGGATCCAAACGGCCAACCGGTCTTCCTGAAAGACATCTGGCCAACGAACCAAGAGATCGCTGATGCGATGAACGCTTCGCTCTCGCCGGAAATGTTCCGTGCGAAATACGAAAATGTGTACACGCAAAACGAACGCTGGAACCAAATTCCAGTACCGGAAGGCGAGCTGTACGAGTGGGATCCGAAATCCACTTACATCGCCAACCCTCCTTTCTTCGACAAATTGGCTGACGGCATCCGCGATGTAGAAGACATCAAAGCGGCTAAAACGTTGCTTGCGCTTGGCGATTCGGTTACAACTGACCACATCTCGCCAGCAGGCAGCATTCGTCCTGACGCTCCAGGCGGCAAATACTTGATCGCCAACGGCGTTGAGAAGAAAGACTTCAACTCCTACGGCTCGCGTCGTGGTCATCACGAAGTGATGGTTCGCGGTACGTTCGCCAACATCCGGATCAAGAACCAAATCGCTCCGGGTACAGAAGGCGGCTTCTCGACTTACCAGCCAACTGGCGAAGTAACGTCGGTATACGAAGCTTCGATGAAATATCAAGCAGACGGTACGAACCTTGTCGTTCTTGGCGGCAAAGAGTACGGTACTGGCTCCTCCCGTGACTGGGCGGCAAAAGGTACGTTCCTGCTCGGCGTAAAAGCTGTTATTACAGAAAGCTTCGAGCGTATCCACCGTTCCAACCTGGTGGGCATGGGCGTTCTGCCGCTTCAATTCCTGCCTGGCGAAGGCTGGAAACAGCTTGGCCTTACAGGCTATGAGACGTTCGACATCGTTGGACTCTCGAACGAAGTACAACCTGGCGACAAAGTTAAAGTTGTTGCTGCGAAAGAAGACGGAACTACGACTGAATTCCAAGTTATCGTCCGTCTCGACTCGCTCGTAGATGTTGACTACTACCGGAACGGCGGCATTCTGCAAACCGTTCTCCGTCAAATGATCTCGAACTAAGCGATTAATTAAAAGGGAGGCTCCTCGGAGCCTCCCTTTTTCTGTTTGTTCCACGATGAATCTGCTGACGTAACGCTGCATGCGTCATTTGAGCCGACTATGCGCTGACCTGCACTACATTACCATTAGACGGATACTGATTCGCCTAATATTACTCAGCAGCTTCCTATCTGCTCCCGTTCTACGTTGGATTTTTCCAACGTAGGGGACCTTCTCTGCTGCTTTCCCGCCTCTACGTTGGATTTTTCCAACGTAGGGGGCCTTCTCTGCTGCTTTCCCGCCTCTACGTTGGATTTTTCCAACGTAGGGGGCCTTCTCTGCTGCTTTCCCGCCTCTACGTTGGATTTTTCCAACGTAGGAGGCCTTCTCTGCTGCTTTCCCGTCTCTACGTTGGATTTTTCCAACGTAGGGGGCCTTCTCTGCTGCTTTCCCGCCTCTACGTTGGATTTTTCCAACGTAGGGGGCCTTCTCTGCTGCTTTCCCGCCTCTACGTTGGATTTTTCCAACGTAGGGGGCCTTCTTTGCTGCTTTCCCGCCTCTACGCTGGAAAAATCCAACGTAGGGGGCCTTCTCTACTGCTTTCCCGCCTCTACGTTGGATTTTTCCAGCGTAAAAGTGGCTGCTTGCTAAACGCAGCTTCATGCGCACGCAAAAAATCAACCAAAACATTCTGGTTGACCTCGTAATACAAAAAAAGCTGTATCAACCCCGTCATCTTACTTTCAATGACCGTTGATACAGCTTTGGTTTCTATAGAGATGCGCCGTGCTCCCGCCCGGCCTCTACTTTTTTCTTCATCATATTATTCCACAAGCCGGCTGCAATGACGATAATAACCGCAACAGCGATGAACGCCCAGCGAATCGCTTCGCTGTCGTCGAATAGATGCTCGATGGACGGCTCGTGCGTAATCATTTTCGCAGCTGTATAAGCCAGCACGCCAGAACCCACATATACGATCCATGGAAGCTTGTTCAACAGCTTAATAAACAAGGTGCTGCCCCATACGACGATCGGAATGCTAATAATTAATCCTAAAGCGACAAGCAGTATATTGCCATGAGCAGCGCCTGCGACCGCAATGACATTGTCCAGTCCCATTGCCGCATCCGCGATAATAATCGTACGGACCGATGCCCAGATCGTATTGCCGGCTTTAATATCGCTATGCTCCTCTTCCTGCGACAGCAGCCTGTAGGCAATCCACAGCAGCAGTAAACCGCCAATGGCCAGCAACCAAGGCACTTTAAGTATGTAGACGACCAGTACTGTTGCACAAATTCGGATCGCAACGGCTCCCACCGTTCCCCAAAGAATCGCTTGCTTTTGCTGTTCTTTCGGCAGCTTACGCGCAGACATGCCGATAACGATCGCGTTATCTCCGGCCAGAATTAGATCAATAAAGATAATCGACAGCAGTGTCGACCAAAATTCAAGCGTCAAAATCACACGCGTTCCCCTCTTTTCTCCAACCGGTGATGCCGGCCAGCAGCCTGTGCTTGGTATGTATGTCCACAAGGACGTCAGAGAACAGTGTACTTCCGCCGCCTTTTTTTCGCAATAGTAATATTTTTGGACAGGATGCAATTCACGCACATAAAAACACGCAGCAGTCCGAATGGCTGCTGCGTGCTTCTCGTCATTAGTTGTGCAATGCCGCTTGGCGCTTGAACAAATCCTCCAGCACCATGCATACCATCGCTTCGACTACAGGAATCACGCGCGGGCAAATGCAAGGATCATGACGGCCGATCGTCTCAATCGTATGCTCGTCGCCGGACTGGTCTACCGTCTTCTGCGGCTTCGAGATCGAAGAGGTCGGTTTGACCGCAATGCGGAAAACAATATCCTGACCCGTGCTGATGCCGCCGATAATACCGCCTGCATTGTTGCTCAGGAAGCCGTCTTTATCCATTTGGTCATTATGCTCACTGCCCAGCATTTCGGCAGCGTCAAAGCCTGCGCCAAACTCAATGCCTTTCACCGCTCCGATTGACAGCATCGCTTTCGCCAGTTCTGCGTCAAGCTTGTCGAAGGTCGGCTCGCCGATACCCGGCTTCACGCCGCGAATGACGCATTCTACAATACCGCCGCAGCTGTCGCCGATGCTTGCCAGATGTTCGATTTTCTCGATCATCTTCACTGCTGCAACTGGATCTGCTGCGCGAACCGGGTTTTTTTCAATGAAGCTCTCATCGACGGTCTCACCTTGAATACCGCCAACGGCTTTCGTGTATGCCGTTACCGACACGCCGCGAAGCGACAGCAGCTTGCGCGCTACCGCGCCTGCAGCTACACGTCCAGCCGTTTCTCTGCCCGATGCACGGCCGCTGCCGCGGTGATCGCGATGCACGTATTTCTCCACATAGGTGAAATCGGCATGGCCGGGACGGAACAACAGTTTATTTTTCTCATATGCAGAAGGACGCATATCCGTGTTGTTCAGCATGACGGCGAGCGGAGCGCCCGTCGTCTTTCCTTCAAATACGCCGGACAAAATCCGAATCGTATCCGATTCCTTGCGCGGCGTCGTTACCGAAGATTGGCCCGGCTTGCGGCGGTCCATTTGTAATTGAATCTCTTGCTCCGTAATTTCGACTCCTGGTGTAACACCATCTATAATGACGCCAACGGCCTCGCCATGCGATTCGCCAAACGTTGACATCGTAAACAATTTACCAAAGCTGCTGCTTCCCGACATTTGTCATCCACCCTTCCCTGTTTTAAACCTTGTCTGTACTATTTATTATAATTTCGTTGGTGATATAATGGAAATAACAATATCATTACGTTGCGATAGAGAGGGTCTATGCCATAATGGTGCATTTGGAAAGTTACCGTATCTTTTTATTAACAGCCAAGACAGGCAATTTCACTAAAGCCGCGCAAGCGCTCCATATCACACAGCCATCGGTCAGCTATGCGATTAAACAATTAGAGGAACATTTTGGCGCCAAGCTGTTTGACCGGCTGTCCAAAGGTGTCCGGCTTACCGAAGAAGGAAAAGCGCTTTATGAATATGTGGAGCAATCCTTTTCCCTGCTCGGCCGCGGAGAGAAGAAGCTTCGCGAGCTTGTTCAACTGGATGCCGGAGAGCTTCGGATCGGGGCTAGCGGACCGATTATTAAACATGTGCTGCTGCCGCATTTGAGCAAATTTCATGCGGAGCATCCGCAAATCCGCATCCGCCTCATGCAGATCAAGACTAGCGAGGTCACGCGTCAGCTTCAAGAAGAGCAAATTGATCTGGGTCTTGTCCATTTACCGCTGGAGGAGGAGACGCTCGACGTTACTCCTTTTATCGCCATACAGGATTGCTTTGTCGTTGGCAAAGCCTATAAAGAGCTTGCCGAGCAGCCGTTGACGGTGCGTCAATTGACGCAAATTCCTCTGCTGCTGCCGACGTCCGGGAGCAGTACGAGACTGTTCGTTGAGCACTGGTTTGCGGAACGGGGCGTCTATAAGGAGCCCGATATCGAGCTGACAAGCACAGAGATGATTGTAGAATTCGCACAGCAGGGTTATGGAGCTGCCTTTGTCGCACGGCAATTCGCACAGCGGGAGCTTGCGGAAGGATCGCTTTGCGAGCTGCAGCTGACCGACCCGATTCCACCCCGTATGATTGGCGTCGTCACTCGTAAAAACAAGGTGCTGCCAAGCGCCTCCTCCTCCTTTCTAAACCTGCTTATGAAGGGGTAAGGGGCTGTTATACGTTTCCATCCTGACTTATGAGACATTTTTGTTGAAAAATGATATAGTGTAACTAGCTTTCATGTGCCATTCTTCCTATAAGGAAACAAAAGATAAAAATAATATGACCATAGGCGGTGAATATCGTGAAGCAAGTCAATGGGCTCTCGACTCGCGAAACCATTTTGCATTTGCTGAAAACAAACGGTGAGCTCAGCGCCAAAGACTTGACGGAGCAGCTTGGCCTGACCGGCATGGCCGTTCGCCGCCACTTGGAAAGCTTTGAGAGCAGCGGATGGATTACGCAGCGCTCGATCAAGCAAGCAATGGGCAGACCGACGGCGCTCTACAGCTTGACGGAGCATGCCGAGCATTATTTTCCGAAAAAATATAACTCCTTAACGCTGGATCTGCTAGGCGAACTAGGGCAAGAATCCGGCGACGAAATGGTCAATCTGCTGTTTGACCGCCGCAAGGAATCGATGCTGAGCAAGTATGCTCCTGCGATGGAGAATAAAGCGCTCGCCGACAAAGTCGCCGCACTGGCGCAAATTCAGAATGACAATGGCTATATGGTGCAGTGGGAGCAGGAAAGCGAAGATGAATTCGTGCTCAAGGAGCATAACTGCCCGATCGCCGACGTCGCCAACGCATATGGCCATGCTTGCAACTGTGAGCTGCAGCTATTCCGCTCCCTGCTTAACGCGGATGTCAGCCGGACTGAATGTTTGGCAAAAGGCGATCGCAGATGTGAATACCGGATTAAAAAAACGGTATAGTTGACGAACTTTACAAGCAGGTTTAGCATGAATAAAGCAGCAAAGCTACATTTAATAAATGAACTGGAGAAGTGAGATTCGACATGACCGATATTCAAGATCACACTAACAAACCATACCGCATTCTGCTCTATTATAAATATGTGCCTATCGAGAACTACGAGCTGTTTGCGGCAGAGCATCTTCAATACTGCAAGGAGCTTGGCGTAAAAGGCCGGATTCTCGTGGCGCATCAAGGCATCAACGGAACGCTGTCCGGTACGGTGGAGCAAACAGAAGCCTACATCGCTCATATGCGCAGCAACCCGCTGTTTACCGATATGGTTTACAAAATCGACGAGTCGGATTCGCATGTATTCAAGAAGCTGTTCGTTCGTCCGAAAAAAGAGCTCGTCACGCTTCGCTATGAGAAGCCGCTTGACCCTAATGTCCGTACTGGCAAGCATTTGTCGCCTAAGGAGTTTCACGAGCAACTGCAGCGTGACGACGTCATCATTATCGACGGCCGCAACGATTATGAATACGATATCGGCCATTTCCGTGGCGCAATCCGTCCTACGGTAGAGTCGTTCCGGGAGTTTCCGCAGTGGATTCGCAATAACTTAAAGGATGCTAAGGATAAGACCATTCTGACTTATTGCACGGGAGGCATTCGCTGCGAGACGTTGACGGGTGTACTGCTGGAAGAAGGCTTCAACGACGTTGCCCAACTCGATGGCGGTATCGTCACTTACGGCAAGGATGAAGAAGTACAAGGCCGTCTCTTTGACGGCAAATGCTATGTATTCGACGAGCGGATCTCAGTCCGCGTAAACAACACCGACGAAGATATCGTGGTAGGCACCTGCTACCACTGCGGCAAGCCTGAGGACCGTTACATTAATTGCGCAGACGACCTCTGCCACCGTCAGCATATTTGCTGCGAGGAATGCGAAGAGGAGCATGCGGCTTACTGCTCGGACGAGTGCGAAGCCAATGACGCGCCTAAGCGCCAGTTGAAAGTGCTCCAATCGCATAGATAAGAAGGTGATGCAGCAATGAGCCTGGGACTCGTCGTCGTCGAAGTATGCGACCGCAATGCAATGGCTCTTCTGCCGCTTGAGGAGCTCGAGGAGAAGTTTCCGGAAGCTGCGGTCATGCGAACCAATTGTTTGAATATGTGCAATATGTGCCGTGCACGTCCTTATGCGATGGTGAATGAAAACCGCGTCCATGCGGCAACTCCAGAGGAATGTCTGGAGCAAGTGGAAGAAGCGGTTCGTGAGGTAATCCGGTTGTTTTTCGAATAAAAGCATTCCTTCAAAATGATAAGCTGCGCTGCTCTCCATTCAATGGTGAGCGGCGCAGCTTTTTTTTCGTATGCAACCTTTGTCTCTTCTTCCTCGTTTTTACTAATGATTGACAGAGGAGGATGTGCGGAATGCGAAAACTTACGATCGCTGGATTAACAATCATTTTAGGTATAGCCTGTTTTGTCACTTATAAGCATGCCTACCCTCAAATTATTCGTTCGGATAGCGATTACAGCCTTTATTCGCTTGGAGAAATGGAAAGCTTGGCGACGGTTATCGTTGAGGCCGAATTTGCGGGAGAGACGGCTTCCGTTGTCCCCCTTGATCAGCAAGATCAATATCCAATAGAAGCAAATACCTTCTCCCAAATTAAAATTAAGAAGATCTATAAAGGACAGGAACATGTCGGCACGAGCAGCCGACTGAATGTCATCGAGCATTACGGGAAGTGGACGAACCTGTGGGGCTCCTATCAACGTATGCCCAATGAGGTCTATAAGCCTCTGTCTCCAGGCAGAACCTACTTGCTCTTTCTGTATAAGGGTCCGACCCAGCCAGCGGAGACCTATGAAATCATCGGAAACCATCAAGGGAAGTTTGCAATCCAGCACGGGAATAAAGCGCTGGACAATCTGACAATCGCAAATTTGGACATTCAGGATGATGATCAGGCATACCGGGACTTATACCGCGATGTTGCTGAGAAATACAAGCTGAATTAATCCATAATCCATGATAAAACAAGGGTTTGTCTCTGCCGTAGAACATCTGCGGCAGAGACAAACCCTTGTTTTATCACATGACAGCCGTATTATGACTGATTATTTTTGAAATCCTTATATCGTTTCAGTGCCACAATCAAATTTAAAACACCAATTAAAAATAGAAAGATTAGCATCATAATGGTATAAGCGTCAAATCCCTCTCTAACCCCGCTGCCGACTGCCCCCAGCTTAGGCTGATGCCTATCCCAATAATCGTATATTATGAGGATGAATGGGAGCAAAATGACGATTATACTTGTTATTATATAAACTTGAATCCGCCCTTTAATCGTTAACCCTCTCCCTCCTGCTTCCTGTATTGATTCGGCGAGACGCTCATCACCTTTTTGAACACTTTGCTAAAATATTTCTCGTCATCGTAGCCGACCATTTCGGCGATTTGAGCGATTTTCAGATGCTGGTTTTGCAGCAGCAGCCTAGCCTTCTCGACGCGAATCCTCGCTAGATAGTCGAACACATTCTCACCCATCTCTTGTTTGAAGCGGCGTGAAATATATTCCCGGCTCAAGTAAAACCGTTCGGAAATGTCCTGCAGCGTCACTTCAAGGTGATAGTTCTGCTCCATATATTTCGCAATTTCCTTCATGATGTTCAGATCCGGTTGGCGATTGGAGCCCGCCTGATAGATCCGTGCCAGCTCCGACAAACCAGCTGTCAGCTGCTCCCGCCACGCTTCGAGCGACAAGCTCCCATCCGCATGGAGCAGCCTGCGCCAATCCGGCAGCAACTCCTCATTGCCGATTCGGCTGGGGCCCCCGGGCGCGGACTTGTACAGCCGCTCCAGCATCGCCTTGTAATCCGAGTGCCACTGTTCCAGCTGCCACTGCGAGATCAATGCCAGTCCGCTGATGGCGTCCATCCAGCTATTAACTGCCATCTCGATATCTTTCTCTCTTCCGCCCCTTGCAGCGACGCGGAACCGCTCTTCAAAGTCGCCCATCGATGGAATACTGGCTGCTGAAGATATCGCGTTTACATCCGCATAGCGGTGAAAACCATCGCTATGTGCTCGCAGATTGCGCTGCTTCAGCGCCGTCCGTGCCGCTTGAAACGACTCCGCAATACCGCCGAGAAACGGCTGCTCCGTTCCGATGCCGAAATCAATTCGGCTGTGTATCGTCTCGCGGATGCCGTCCCCGATCCGGCGCAGTGTCTCCTCCCAATTGGCAAGCCCGCCCCAGAGCAGGAGTACGATTTCATGCTCGCTGTTCCAGTACCGGAATGCAAAGCCGCGATCATCGCGCCGCAAGAATTCATTGCACACGTTGGTCAGGATAAAAAACAGCAAATCACGGTTATAGACGAACTTTTGCGCCACACCAGCGTCAATCGAGTCAATCGGGAGGACTGCTGTTCTACACCGTTCAATCCGGCCCAGCTTAAATTCGTCTTGAAGCAGCGGTGGCAGCTGCGATCTGCCGCCTGACTGGCTAATAAGTCCGGAAAACAGCTTATCCCAATAAACCGGCTTAATTTGATTCATCTCTATATTCCGCTGCTGCTTGATTTGCCGCTCCCGTTCCTCCTTCTGCCAGCATTGCTTTGCTTTCTCCAGTGCTTCAGTCAGTTGTTCAGGATCAATCGGCTTCAGCAAATAATCTTGGCCGCCGTATTTCATCGAGCTGCGAACAAGCTCGAAATCATCATAGCCGCTCACCACAATTGTTTTGCATTTCCGCCCTTCCGCATGCAGCCAAGACAACAGTCCAACTCCATCCCGATGCGGCATCCGCATGTCGGTAACGACGATTTCCGGCTGCAGGCGTTCAATCATGTCAACCGCCGCATCTCCGTTATCTGCTTCATAAATGTTGTCGATCCCAAGCTCCTGCCAATCAATAAGCAGCCGGATCGCCTCGCGCACATGCTGTTCATCATCTACTAAAAGCACATTCATGTCCGTTCCTCCAATCCGTAGTGAAGCGGTATGCGAATCGTAACGATGAACCCTCCTGATGACGGCGAATCGACGCTCATTTCCGGCTCTTCGTCGTAGTAGAGCTTCAATCGCATCCATACGTTGCTGATGCCTATATGATGCTGCTCCTCCAGCAGTGTAGCGGTCGAGCGGTGGAGCAGCCTCCTTAGCTCCAGCAGCTTATCGGCGTCGACTCCGCTGCCGTTATCTTCAATCTGAATGATAAGCCACTGACCGTCCGTTGTATCGGCAGAAATGCGGATGAAGCCGCTGCCATCTGTCTTCTCGTAGCCGTGCTTGAAATAATTTTCGATCAACGGCTGCAGCAGCATTTTCGGCACCAGAATGGCTTGCGAATTCGGATCAATAGCGTAGACGACCGTCAACTGATCGTTAAAACGCTGCTTTTGCAGCTCCAGATAAGCCTTAGCATGGCCAAGCTCAAGCGAGAAAGGAACGATGGCTTCGCTTGTGTTCATGTTGTAGCGCATCATTTTGGCGATGGCTGTGATCAGCGAGTACACCTTAGGCGCTTGCGCCTGAAGCGCCAGTGTGCCGATTGATTGCAGCGCATTGTACAAGAAATGGGGATTGATCTGTGCCTGCATCGCTTTCAACTGATTCGTCTTGTTTGCAATCTCCAGCCGGTACTCCCGGTTAATCAAATCTTTGATCGTCTGCAGCATCGTATTGAACCGCCTTGCGAGAATCGCCACCTCATCCCGTCCCTGCACAGGAACGACGATGTTGAAGTTGCCCGCTTGAACCTGGTTGATATGGCCGATAAGCCGCTTGATCGGATTGGTGAAATGGTAGGAGACGAATATGCTCGCGACAACGACAAGCGCCATAAACAAGATAATAATCGTTGTATTAATCGTCCGGATGGCGTTCGCACTCTCGTACAAATAGGAGTAAGGCAGCTGCTTGACGACAATCCAGTCCATGTAGTTGGCGCTAATCGTATCATAGATGACAATGCCGGAAAAGGTGCTGTCCTTCCACTTCATGACGCCGCTTTCTCCGCCGGCAGCCACCTTTTCGGCCCAGTCCATATTTTCACCGCTGCTGTTCTCCGAGCAGATCACATTCTTTTCCCTGTCGATAATATAAAGTTTCTCCTGATCGGAGAGCGTAAGCTGCTTGCATACTTTGTTCAGCTCTGTGGACTGTACATCAATGGACAGATAGCCAATCACATCATTGCTGGGTGTGCGTATAATAGGCCTTTTTAGAGTGAAAACGCTTACCTTTTTAACCGATTTGCTCCAATCCAAATTATAATTGACGCTGTTATGCGTCGCTTGTACGAACGGCACGGGGCTCCCCTTCCGCTCTGCTGGCCATTCGCTCGGCATGCCGATACCGCTGCGGAAAAAACCGCGAGAGAGCAAGTAAGATAATTTATCGCTGCCGATTTCCAGATAGATTTGATGAATGCCTTTAGCAGACTGATAAATATTCAGAATATGCGTATAGACAAGCATGTTGTTTTTCAAATCAAATTCTGCAGCGTCCATGTTGAGCGACTGCCCTCGCTCGATTAAGGCATACAAGGAATTGGACGCATTCAGGTTGTTGTAGACGTCCAATGAGGACTCATTGATTTTGTCCATGTAGCCGCTAATATTGTTTTTCCCAAGCGAGAGAAGCTTCTGGCTTTCGTGAATCGCCTGCTCGGTAACCTGATTTTTAATATAGAAGTTCGAAATGATCATCGAGATCGTAATTGGAATCACCGTTACTGCTAACAGCAGTGCCATCAGCTTTCTGCGTATACTCGTCGCGAACAACCTGCTTCCCCCTAGGTCAATATATTACACCAAACCCATCATATCTATCTGTGTTCCAAAAAACAATAACGGATTATATTTACATCATAACCCCCCGATAGGAGGCATTCGATGCAAACACGTAAACATTCAAGGCAATGGCTGCAACAGCTCGTTTTCCTTGGACCCGGGACGATCGCTTTCTCGATCATCGTACTCATCCCTTTCCTGCTCGGCTTTTATTATTCATTCACGGAATGGAACGGACTTGATCTGGATAAAGCCAAATGGACGGGCATGAACAATATTACTCGGATCTTTACGAACGACGACAAGTTTTGGACCGCTTTCGGCTTTACGCTCCGCTTCACCTTCGTCACGATTATCGCAACCAATGTGCTGGGCTTTCTGCTCGCACTGCTGCTTACCCGTCCGCTCAAGGGCAGAAATGCGCTGCGGACGATTTTCTTTCTGCCGAACGTGCTGGGCGGCATTTTGCTCGGCTACATCTGGCAGTTCATTTTCACCAAAGGATTCAAAACGATCGGAGAATTAACCGGATGGCCAATCTTCGAGCTTCCTTGGCTCGGAACGCCTAATACGGGCTTCTGGGGTCTCGTGATTGTCTTCGTCTGGCAGACGGCGGGCTATATGATGATCATCTACATTGCCGCTATCGTCGGGGTGCCGAAGGATCTAATGGAAGCTGCAACGATTGACGGGGCAACCTACTGGCAGTCGATTCGCAAAATAACGGCGCCGCTTATTATGCCAGCTATCACTGTCTGCTTGTTCCTTACGACATCCAACGCGTTCAAAATGTTCGACCTGAACTTCTCGCTCACGAAAGGCGGCCCAGGCACTTCCACGCAATCGCTGGCTTACAACATCTATGCGGAAGCATTAATCAACAACCGTTACGGACTTGGGACTGCCAAGGCGATGTTATTCTTCTTCGCTGTATCGATCATCGCGGTAACGCAAGTCTGGCTGACCAAACGGAAGGAGGTTGAAGCTTAATGGCTGCTTCCCGCTTTCGCAATTACAGCGTCATCACGCTGGTTCTGCTGCTTGCACTGCTGTTTCTGTCGCCGTTCTACTTCGTCCTCGTCAATTCAGTCAAATCGCTTGGCGAAATTATGGTAGATGCCGCTTCCCTCCCAAAAATCTATTTATGGACGAACTATAATGAGGTATGGGAGATCATCCGCTTTCCGAAGGTGCTGTTCAACTCCATCCTCATTACGGGTGTAAGCGTCGCCGGTATTGTACTCGTCAGCGCGATGGCTGGTTACCGGCTCGTACGGAGGCCCACGACGTTCAACAAGCTGCTGTTTACTTGCTTTATCGCGGCGATGATCATTCCGTTTCAATCGATCATGCTGCAGCTCGTTCGGATTACGAGCCTGCTGGAGCTGCGCGGCAATTTGCTTGGCATATTCGTCTGCTACTTAGGCTTTGGCTTATCGCTTTCCGTCTTCCTGTTCCATGGTTTTGTGAAAAGTGTGCCGGTAGAGATAGAGGAAGCGGCAGTCGTCGACGGCTGCACCCCATACGGCGTGTTTTGGAAAATCGTCTTCCCGCTGCTGCGTCCGATCATGGTAACGGTCATCATACTGAACGGATTATGGATCTGGAACGACTATTTGCTGCCGGTGCTCGTTATTGGAGCGAATAAAGATTTGACCACCATTCCGCTAGCCGTTACACGCTTTTTCGGACAATACACGAAGCAATGGGATTTAGCGCTCGCAGGACTCACCATGAGCGTTGCACCAATATTAGCCGTCTTTCTCATGCTGCAAAGACATATTGTGGAAGGTATTTCTTCCGGTTCCTTAAAAGGGTAATAAATCAATATTTTGCACTTTTGTCGACAATGAATTCAGTGTTGCTCATTCTATACAGACACTATAATCGAATTGTAAACGCTGCTTTATTCTTATCTTCATACCTTTAGGGAGGTCAAGACATGAAAAAATTATCGATTCTGCTGGTATCTATCCTGCTTATCCTTGCAGCAGGCTGCGGTAACGGCAACGGCGGCAACAATGGGGGCAAAGAAGGCACATCCCCAACGACGGAAACGGGTCAAAAGGAAGAAACGGCGACTCCGAAAAAAGACGTCACCATCAAGGTGTTTCAATTCAAGGTTGAAATCGCCGACGCGCTCAACCGGATGGCGGAAGCGTATGAGAAAGAAACCGGCGTAAAGGTTCAAGTCGAAACACATGGCGGCGGCGAGGATTACAACGCCCTGCTGCGTGCTGAAATTGCCGCAGGCTCCGAGCCAGAGATTTTCAATGCGGAAGGCTTTGCCGCTCTCGAGGCCTACTACGATCGGGCAACTGACTTGTCCGGCGAGCCTTGGGCAAAGGATGTTATCGAATCCGCTGCGGCTCCTGCGAAGGTAGACGGCAAGCTGCTTGGCATGCCGATGAACATCGAAGGCTACGGCATTTTCTACAATAAAGAGTTGTTTGCCAAAGCCGGCATTACCGAGCTTCCTAAGACGCTGACAGAGCTGGAAGCTGTTGTTGCCAAGCTGGAGGCAGCTGATATCACGCCATTCGTTACAACGAATGAATGGTGGTCGATCGGGCATCACACGATTAACGTAGCGCTTGCTGAGCAACCGGATCCGGTCGCTTTCGTAGAAGGCACTAAAGCCGGAACCGAGCTGTTCAAAAACAATGAGATTTTCCAAAAATGGACGAAGTACGTTGATCTCGTGTTCAACCATAGCCAAAAGGATAAATTGACGACAGACTATGCGACGCAAGTGGCAACCTTCGCTTCCGGCAAAGCCGCGATGATTCAGCAAGGCAACTGGATTCAAGGCGACATCGACAAAGTCGCTAAGCTGGATATTGGCCTGCTGCCGATTCCGATCGACGACAGCGGCAAAGCCCGCATCTACACAGGTCCGGCTAACTTCTGGATCGTCAACAGCAAGTCGAAAAATGCCGAGGAAGCAAAAGCGTTCCTCAACTGGATGGTTACATCCGATACAGGTAAATCGTACATTACGAAGGAATTTAAATTCATTCCTGCCCTCACCTCCATTAAAGCAACAACTGAGGATGTTGGCCAAATGGGCGCGGCCGTATCGGAGCAAGCGGCTTCCGCTGGCGGCTGGCATTGGGGACGTTACCCGGATGGCGTGACGCAAGGCTGGGGCGCGGCGATGCAAGAATATCAAGGCGGTCAGATCAACAAGGATCAACTGCTGGATAAATTCAACAAAACGATAACGGATATCGTGCAAAAATAACGCTCAATGCGGCTGCTGCCGGAAGGTTTGTTTCACACCTTCCGGCAGCAGCCGTTTGATTATCCGTCAACTAAGGGTATAATGGAGAGTGATTACAGCCTCATGGGATGTGTTATTCATCATGAAGCTGCTTATGGAGGCTCGTTATGCAAAAGGTGAAAATTTTTTCCGGTTCCTCGAACAGACCGCTCGCTGAGCAGCTTTGTGCAGAACTAGGCGTACCGCTGGGGCAAGTTGATATCACCCGCTTGCAGAGCGGAGAAATCCATCTCGCCTATCAGGAATCGCTTCGTAATTACCATGTTTTTATCGTTCAATCGTTGTCCCATCCGGTAAATGAAAATTTAGTCGAGCTGCTCGTCATGATCGACGCCGCGAAACGGGCATCGGCCAAAACAATCAATATCGTCATGCCTTACTACGGCTACGCCCGGCAAGAGAGAAAATCCGCTCCTCGCGAGCCGATTTCCGCCAAGCTGGTTGCCGACATCGTTACGACAGTTGGCGCCAACCGGATTATTGCAGTCGATTTGCACGCTGACGCTATTCAGGGCTTTTTCCAAATTCCGGTGGATCATCTCACGGCTCTTGATATCATTACCGACTATTTGAAAAACAAAAAAATCCAGAACCCTGTGGTCGTATCTCCCGATGCGGGACGAGCTTCTATGGCAGAAAAGCTGGCCGACTATCTGGACTGTCCGTTTGCGATCATGATCAAAAACAGACCCGCCCATAACCAGACGGAAATTACGCATATTATCGGCGAGGTTGAAGGTATGACGCCGATTATTATTGAAGATTTGATCGATACCGGCGGCACCATTGTCAACGTTGTCGAGGCCTTGAAGAAACGCGGAGCGAATGACGCTTATATTGCCGCCACGCACGGCCTGTTCTCGCAGAACGCGCTGGAGAAGCTGAACCATCCGAATATTCGCGAGGTTGTTATTACGGATACGATCGCCCTTCCGGACGAGCATCCGGATAAGTTTATCGTGCTGCCGATGGCATGCCTGCTTGGCAATGCGATCCGGATTATTAACAATGGCGGCTCGATTGACCATTTGTTCAAGCACATTACGTAGGAAAAAGCGTTGGCAGCTAGCTGCCAGCGCTTTTTTATGTTCACCTTAAGCCCCGGGGTCGCTGCGCGTTTTGGTTCATGCTGCCGTTCTTGATTCCATTGTCCCATCACTATCGCGATGATAAATGGATAGAAACTTGCGAAATGGCAGCCTGAACTCAAATCGCTCCGCTCACCCTAACTGCGACGAACTTAAACACTCCAAATAACCTTGCAGGGCAAGCTGCTTAAATCAAAATGTAATACTGCAGGTTGTATCCCAGTTTATAGGAGATTTAGCGCTTCAAAATGTAAATGTACAGGTTGATTGATCAAAATAGCCTCGAAAAGGCTGAAATGGACGATTTCAACTGCACTTTTGCATTTTGATAGCTGTTTTGGGCACTTTTGAGGCGCATCAAAATGTACTTTTACATTTTGAGCACAGCACGCGTCCGTATGTCGATGCACCAAAAGGCTCCCGAGAACATCCCGGCAGCCTTTTGCTCATTCTAATCGGTGCAGTTGCTATCTATTCAGCGCCGATAAAATCGGCGATGCTGATTTTACGGCCTTGCTTGGCGCTCTCTAGAGAAGCGAGCACCATTGCCATACTTAGGCGGTTGTCCCGGCTGTTCGTCTCAGCGGGGCGCCCCTCCTCCAGTGAGAGAAACATTTCATCCAGGCAGCCGTGGTGGAAGGTGTTGGGGTACGTTTTGAGTTCAGTTGAGATGGCTTCATACGAATTCATAAACTTGCCGGTCTGATCGCCCGGTGCAATGACTTCGGCATGCGGAGCGCTTGCACCATCCCATATTGCTGTGCCCTTCTCCCCGGTGATTCGCCAGGATGCTTCCCATGTCGTTGGCGCACCTTCTGCACACCAGGAACCGCGGTAACAGAACACCGAGCCGTCCGACATTTCGAAAATGCAGATCGCTGCAGCGTTGCCGGCATACCAGGAACCGGCCGGATTAAACTCCTGACAATAGACCGATACCGGGTCGGCTCCGACAATAAGCCGCGCTTGGTCGAATGTATGAATCGCCATATCGAGCAAAAGCGGGCTGTCCATTGCGTCGCGGAAGCCGCCAAAATGCGGGGCGAGGAAAAAGTCTGCGCCAATATAACCGGGCTTGCCGATGCTGCCGGCTTCGATCAGCTCGCGAAGCGCGCGAATGCCAGGATCGTAGCGGCGGTTTTGCATGATGGCATGCCGGCTTCCGGTGCTATCGGCTAACGCTACCAATTGGTTGCACTGTTCCATCGTTTCGGCGAGCGGCTTCTCGCCAAACACATCGCAGCCCAACTTCATTGCGGCAGAGCTGACGGCATAATGACTAGCCGGTATCGTCACGTCGAACACGAGATTGGCGTTCGTCGCTTGAACGGCCTGCTCCACATCCGTGAAGAGCGGACAGGAGAGTTCCTGCCGATCCGCCATCGCTTGGGCAAACTCTTCTTTAATATCGACGAGGGCGACAATCTCCGTATCGGGACGTTTTTTCGCATACTCCACCCATGAATTGGCCATGCCTCCGCAGCCGACGACGACGACTCTGTATTTCTGCTCCATACTGATTCTCCCCCTCTTCTATTGCGGATTTGGGATAAAATCTCCACCCCGGCACCGTTTCAAATAGTTTAAACCATGTACTTGCCCTGTCATCTCCAGCTCATCCCGATAAACCGGATCATGCCAGCCCTCGATATCAATCGTCCCCTTGTAGCCTGCTTGCCTCAGAATCGTAATAACGTCGGACCAGTTCGTATCGCCAAAGCCCGGCGTCCGGTGCCAGACGAAATCCTTCGGCCCATGAATGCCGTACTCCTTAACGACATCCCATGCGATTGTAGCGTCCTTGCCATGAACATGAAACACTTTATCAACCCATTTACGCAGCTGCGGGATCGGATCAATCAGCGACACCATCTGATGGCAAGGCTCCCATTCCAGTCCGATATTGTCTGCCGGAACCGCATTGAACATCCGCTCCCATGCAGTCGGGTTATGCGCGATATTCCAATCGCCGCCGTTCCAGTTTCCGCCCATATCACAGTTCTCGAAGGCGATGCGCAAGCCTTTATCCTCCGCGCGGCGCGCCAGCTCGCCGAACACCTCGGCAAACCTTGGCAGCGATTCGTCAATGGAACCCGGTACCCTTCCCGTGAAACCGGAAACGATATCTGCTCCGAACAAATGGGCGTGGTCGATCAGCCGCTCCCAGCTCGCTAACGTATCGGCGTTATCGCCTGCTCCGGTCAACGGATTGCCAAAGATGCCAACCGTCGAAATAATGAAACCGTGTTCATCTGCAAGCTCGCGAACACGCTTAGCTGTCTCAACCAAATCTGTATTTCCTGTCGTCTGCCAGAATGTCAGGCTGAACGATTCAAAACCATGCTTAACAATTTGTGGTATAACACGAACGGCGTCGCCGCCCCCGACTAACGTTCCAATTCGCAAAGGCTGATGCTGATTCACTTGTCGATCACTCCAATATTGTCTTATAGTAGTAAGATCAACTTCATTATAATGCGGCAGTTCCTTCTTTTCTCTTCTTATCTTGTGCAATAATAGTCTGATCTTGTGGGGTGAATGAATAATGAGCTATCCGAAGGAGCTTCATGAAATTACTCGTCTGGAAGAGAAGAACCTGCCGTTCCAGCTCTTCTTGAACGGTAGCGAGCAGGCTGTCCCCGGCCAAAATATATTGTATTTGCATTGGCATGAGCATTTTGAAATTATCGTCATGCAGCGCGGAGAGGCGATTTTCCACATCGACAGCGTGCCCTATGAGGTGTCGGCGGGCGATGTGCTGCTCGTTCCTGCCGGGGGACTGCATGTCGGCTATTGCTCCAGCGGGGGCGAGATCAAGTATGCAGCCATCGTATTCAACGCTTTGCTGTTCAAAGATTGGGCTCAGGATCCTGTTCATATGAAATATGTAGCCCCCTTTCTGGAGAACCGTTTTCGTTTTCCCGTGCAGCTGGACCAACATTTGCCCGCATTTGCCGGATTTGACGCTCTGCTGGATCAAATCATTGCCGAATATAGTTCCAAGGAGCCCGGCTATCAGTTGATTGTGAAAACCGAGCTTTATCTGCTGTTTGCGAAGCTGTCCCGTCACTATTGGCAGCAAAATGCGGACAATGCCCCAGTCAAAGATCATTCATTGAACCGGGAGCGATTCAAGCCTTTGCTTGCCCATATCGAAGAGCATTTCGCAGAATCAATGTCCATCGAGCAGGCGGCACAGCGGGTAAGTCTGAATCCGTATCATTTTTGCAAGACATTTAAAAAGCTGACAGGACGGACGTTTGTTGAATACGTCAATGACTGCCGTGTCAGTGAAGCGGCCCGGCTGCTCCAGAAAGCCGATCTGAGCGTTACGGAAATTGCCGGCCTTGTCGGCTGCGACAACCCGAACTACTTCACAAAGCTGTTCAAGCAATATAAAGGCCTTACACCCAGCCAATACCGAAAGCAAAGCTAGCTAAAAAAAGCTGCACCCCATCGGAATGATGAAAGGTGCAGCTTCTCTTTTATTTGATCAAATAATGTCCGATAATGGCCAGAAACAGCTTTTGCGTCTCAAACAGCGCCTGCTCGTCAAAGTCGAACTTCGGATGATGATGCGGGTATTTCGTATGCTCGCTATCATTGTGTGCCCCTACGCGAAAATAAGCGCCTGGCCGCTCCAGCAAATAATACGCAAAATCCTCGGCCCCCATAGCCGCCTCCGCTTCAACGAAAGCGTCGTCTCCATTCGTTTCCTCAATCAGCTTGCGCATGAGCGCCGTTTGCTCCCTCGGATTGAACAGTGCGGGGTACCCGTTCAAATAATGCAGCTCATACTGGCAATGAGAAGCTTCGCATAGCCCTTGTACGATTAACCGGATTTCTGCCTCAATCTGCTTACGAATGGCTGCATCGAATGAGCGCACTGTTCCTTCGATTCTCGCTTCGCTCGCAATGACATTAAACGCATTCCCGGCCTGAAAAACACCAACGCTCACGACAGCCTGCTTCATCGGGCTAATCCGCCGGCTGACGATCTGCTGCAGCTTGCCGACCAATTCACTGCCGATGACGATCGCGTCAACCGTCTGCTCCGGTCGCGCGCCATGACCGCCTTTGCCGATAATTCGAATCTCGAAAGCATCAACAGCTGCCATCATATACCCTTCGCACAGGCCCGCTTTGCCGACTGGCATATCTGTAGCCAAGTGGGCTCCGTACACATAATCGACGCCATCCAGGCAGCCGTCCTCGATCATAAACTTGGCGCCTCCCGGCGGCTTCTCCTCCGCATGCTGGAACAGAAAGACGACGGTTCCATGCAGCTGCTCACGAATGCCGCTTAGCACGCGCGCCGTTCCGAGCAATGCCGCCGTATGTCCATCATGACCACAAGCGTGCATAACGCCGTCAACAGTAGACCGGTATTCGGTATCTTTCTCATCCTGAATCGGCAATGCATCGAAATCAGCGCGCAGTCCGATCGTCAAGCCCGGCAGTCCGCCCTTCAGCGTGCCGACCACTCCTTTTCCGCCTACCGCTTCCCGCACCTCGATACCGTATGAACGAAGCTTTTCTGCAATAAATAAGGGAGTATGCTGCTCCTGGAACGATAGCTCCGGATGCTGATGCAAATATCGGCGCCATTGTACGACGTCAGGATGTCCGTTCTCCAATGCAGGATGCAATTTTTCTAATAAAGGCATGGACTCGCCCCTCTCCTATTTGATCTATTTAATAAATAGCATAGTATTCCGCTTGGATATATGCAAGCAAAAAGCAGAAAAGAGCATTCCATTGACGGAAGCTCTTTTCTGCTTACTATTACTGCGTCGCTGTCATAGGACAACGATTTATACTTGATTTGTGCTCGTCTTCAAAGCTTTTCGAACAGCCGGGGCAACTTTTCCGGCAAGCAGCTCGATTGCCGTTGCAATCTTCGCATAAGGCACACCGCCGATATCAAATTGCGCCATAAACCGGCTATGACCGAACAGTTCATGCTGCATCAGTATTTTTTCCACGATTTCATCCGGACTTCCGACGGCTAGAGCGGTCTGCGGGCCTGTCATCTGCTCGAATTGCTCTCTGCTTGGCTTTGGTTTACCCATAAATTGCGAGAAATAATAAGAATAGTGCGGATAAAATTCATCTCTAGCCTGCTTGGAGTCCTCTGCAATATAACAATGTCCAGTAATGCCAACACTTAAACCGCCAGGCTGATGGCCGGCATCCAAGCCCGCTTGCCGGTAAACCTCGACAAGATGCTGGAAGTCCGCCGGATTACCGCCCAGTATGGCAAGCGCCATTCCAGTTCCCAGCTGTCCTGCGAGCGCTGCGCTTGCCGGCGTACCGCCAACGCCAATCCATACGGGCAGCTTCGGCTGCACCGGTCTAGGTGCAATTTCCGCATCATTCAGCGGGGTGCGGAACTGGCCGCTCCATGTCATGCGCTCCTTGTCATTGAGCTCCAAGAACAATTTAATTTTCTCCAGAAACAATTGGGCGTAGCTGTCCAGCTCATACCCGAACAGCGGAAAGGATTCGATATAGGCACCACGGCCTGCGATCATCTCAGCGCGACCGTCCGAAATCAAATCCAGCGTCGCAAAATCTTCAAACACTCTTACCGGATCTGCTGTGCCCAGTATAGTAGTAGCACTCGTCAGCCGTATTTGTTTCGTCGCTTGCGCTATAGCTGCCAGCAGCACGGGCGGCGATGACAGTGCAAAGTCCAGCCGGTGATGCTCCCCTACGCCAAACACATCAATTCCTGCTTCATCAGCCAATACAGCCGCATCAATCACTTCGCGAATGCGCTGCTTTGCAGTTGCGGACTGACCCGTTAACGGGTTCGGCGATAAATCACCCAGCGTATAAATGCCAAACTCGAAAGGGGCACTCTCCTCTGCACGAATGACTGCTTTCTTAGATGTTCCATTATCCGGTTTTCCGGTTTCATATTCCATGTTCACGTGGTGACTTCCTCCTGTTGCCGTTGTACAGCTTATCATATGCATCTATTCACGAGAATGAATATCAGTTACTTATTGTAAGTAATTATAATTAAGTAATTGGCATATGTCAATCTTGACAACAAGCGGCACAATGAATGGGACATACTAGTCATAAATTTGTTAGCCCTTGTATAAGCAGTCCATTCGATCACTCTGAATTATTGTATTAAAAAAGGCTGACCGGAATGTCCGG
Source organism: Paenibacillus radicis (ex Gao et al. 2016) (assembly GCF_014641555.1). Taxonomy (GTDB): domain Bacteria; phylum Bacillota; class Bacilli; order Paenibacillales; family Paenibacillaceae; genus Pristimantibacillus; species Pristimantibacillus radicis. The sequence goes on along the minus strand of NZ_BMHY01000001.1, from coordinate 579,967 downwards.
CCAACCTCTATTACCTATCTATTTCAGTATTTTACAGTGATTAATAAGATGTCCAGCCCGCATCGGCAGTAACGACCGTGCCATTGACGAAGCTCGATTCGTCGGAGGCAAGAAACAGTGCCACTTTAGCGATCTCAGAAGGCTCGCCCATTCTTGGCATAACGCCCATACCCGCCATGGACTTGTCCAGTCCAAACTCATTAGGTACTCCGCTGCCCATACCAATGTTCGTATTAACTCCGCCCGGAGCAATCGCATTACATCGGATGCCTAGTTTTGCATACTGGTAGCCGACGTTTTTCGTCAAACCTACAACGCCATGTTTTGCCGAAGTATAGGCCGCTCCTGCACGGGCACCAAACAAGCCGCCAACCGATGCGATATTGACGATGGTCCCTTTACCTTTTTCCATAAAAATCGGAAGTGTCTTACGAATGGCACGCATTGGGCCAGTCGTATTGACAGCAATGACGCGCTCCCACAGCTCGTCGGTCAGCTCATGAACCGGAACCATATTGTCCATAATGCCTGCATTGTTAATCAATATATCAACAGTACCGAATTTTTCTACCGCTGTATCAATCATCTTCTGAACGTCAGCTTCAACCGCCACGTTGGATATAACAGCGATGGCATCCCCTTTGTTCTCCGTAATCTCAGCTGCTGTCGCTTGTGCAGACTGCTCGTTCAGATCGGAAACGACGATCTTAGCGCCCTCTTTTGCAAACAACAAAGCGATTTCCTTGCCCATGCCCGAACCTGCGCCGGTAATTACCGCTACTTTGGATTCCAGTCTCATTTGTCCAGCCTCCCGGTCTCTTTTATTGTTTCATTCCTGTTAAATGTACTAAAGTGCTATACTTGAAGTAGATCAACAACTGTACGTTAAAGTACAATCGTCTGTACACCCTAAGTATAACGATTCCCCAAAAACCGAACAATCAGCAAAAAAGCGCTTACTGTACGATTAATGAACAATAAAGACTAAATTGTACGAAAAAAAGTGATGGAAGGGATGGAAGGATGACGGAAGCGTCCCATAAACCGGATAAACGAATACTCCGCAGCAAAGCGGCTCTTAAACAATCCTTGCTGGAATTGATGCGGCAAAAGGATTTTGCTTCCATTTCCACGACGGAAATTGTGAAGCATGCAGATTTCAACCGCGGTACCTTTTACGCACATTATGAACATAAAGAAGCTCTGCTTGAGGATATTATCCACGATCTGCTGAGCGGACTCATTGAAAGCTTTCGAAAGCCCTATGAAGAAGTAGCGTCCTTTGAGCTGGAGCGTTTTCCCGCATCGGCCGTCACATTATTCGACCACATCTATGCCAATGCCGAGGTTTACGCCCTGATGGTTGATCAGAAGGTGATGCCCGGCTTCCGGGAAAAAATGTTTCACGCGCTCAAACAAACGAGCATCGAGGATCTCATCCCGCAGCTGCACGTAGTCGGCGATCACATGCTCGACCATGAGCTGCTCGTCGTGTATCAGATGCATGCATTGCTGGGGCTGACCTTTCACTGGATACAAGAAGGCTTCAAGCAAACTCCGGCCTATATGGCCGAACAGCTTGTGCTCATTCTGAGAGCACGCCCTACTACAGTCGTAGCGAAACGCGGTTCAGCTATCGACAAATAGACACGTATCACAGAAACCCCCGCCTATTAGAAAGGGCGAGGGTTCTTTATGTTTATTTCGAATGCAATGGATTTCTGAACATTAATCCGATTGCAGACGACAGCAGCATTTTGTTTATCTTTTCCAAAACAATGATTGCGCTATAGAGTAAAATAAATTACTATAAGAAGTAAGGAGGTGCTGAATAATGGATGAAGAATTACAGCTTAATGTACCGCTTCTGCGACGCCGCGTCCCTAATCTTACTACGGCCGCCCGGGAAGCCGGTCTGAGAGCAGCAACTGTCTCAAACCTATGTACAGGAAAAATACCTATCGGCAGAGCCGAAGTAAAAACTTTAGTTGCCCTTGCTTCTCTGGCAGGATGTAGTCTTGATGAACTCATTATTAGAGGGAGTGGATTGCGGATGATCGAGACAGGCATTAAAGCTTTGGATTTATTTGCTCCGGTTGTACGCGGGGGGACGGTTGGTTTTGTAGCCCGGCCAAACATGGGACAGTTGGTGTTGTTAGCAGAGCTGATGCTGCGTTTGAAGAAACGGGGATTTGCTACTGTTTTTTGGGATCCGCATTCGGATACCCCGGGCATTAACCATGTTCAGGAGCAATCTGAATTTATCTGCTCGTCGAAAGAAGACATTCATAAACAAATTGTGGAACTTCGAGAGGAGAAAGATATTGTAATCGGGGTTGATCGCAGCAAAGTACTGTCTGGTGAGTTATTATCCTTGCGCGAGAGCCTTAAAGAAGTTGGGGCCCGGCCGATTACGATAGCGCTTGTCGATACGAAGTGCGAGGTTATTGACGAAGAAGGCGCATATGGACCTCTCGATACGCTCTGGAAGTTTGACGCCGACTTAATAGGCCGCAGCATTTACCCGGCAATCGATCCGCTCGCATCCATCTCTACAGTCCTGGAAGGCCCCTATCTAGACGCTGTGCATCTTGCCACACAACAACGTGCACGGAAGCTGCTTCGCCGGTATAAAGAGCTAAGATCACTTGTAACCGCCCAAGGCTTTGACAAAATTTCCGCCCCGGATTTGCTGCTCTACAACAAAGGAGAAAGGCTTGAAGCTTATCTCGCACAGCCTTTTTATGTCTCAGAACCCTATACTAACGTGCCGGGCGAATGGTTGACGCTCTATGAAACACTTGAAGATGTTAAACGGATTTTAGGCGGCGAAATGGATCATACCGAGCCTTCCGAGCTGTTTTTCAAAGGAAGATTGGCCGCTCGGGCCTAAGTGTGTTCAGTCATTCTGCCATATAAATAAAGGCTGCCGTGAATACATCGTCACGACAGCCTCTTCGTTAGATTGAACTTGCTTCCCTATCAGTAAAGCTTTCCTTGAATATACAAATTCGTCGACAACTTCATGACAGCATGGCTGTAGCAAATTTGACGAAGCGGCTTTTGTGTCCGGAAAAATGCAGGAAACACTGCGTTCATCGTCTTTTTCATCTTATTCAGCAGCAGCTCGAACACTTCGTCCTCGCCATAGAACAACGTCTCGCGGCCTTGCAGCCACTCGAAGTAAGAGACGATAACCCCGCCTGCATTCGCTAAAATATCAGGGATGACGATCGTGCCCATCTGTGACAAAATAGCATCGGCTTCGCCCGTAATCGGAGCATTTGCGCCTTCGACGACCAGCTTCGCCTTCACCTGACCCACATTATCGTCCCGAATCTGATCCTCCAGCGCAGCGAGAATCAGAACGTCCAGATCAAGATAAAGGACCGCTTCCCGCTCCATTACCATCGCGTCGACGCCAGCAGCTGCAAGCTCCTCCGGATTGCGCGGAAGGTCGCCTTTATTACCCTTGGCGAAATGAATAAGTGCCGGGATATTCAAGCCGTCGGCCCGATATAGTGTGACGTTGCGATCGCTGACGGCAACGATTTTGTTGTTCATAAAGCTGCACTGATAAGCTTCGAGCGCGGCAATAGAGCCTACGTTGCCAAAGCCTTGTATAGCAATCGTAAGCGGCTGCGTCGCTGCCGCCAGCTGCTGCGCTCTATTAAAATAGCGGGATTCCGCGTTCAATTGATGGCTTTCCCGGATATAATCATGCAGCAAGTAGCGCAGCGAGAAATAAACGCCTTTCCCCGTTGCTTCCTGACGGCCGAGAGAGCCGCCGTTCAGTACGCTTTTGCCAGTAAAGCTGCCGAGATAAGGCTTGCCGGGATGAATGCTTTTGTACTCGCTCATCATCCAGTCCATTTCCCTCTGCCCCGTACCGACATCAGGTGCTGCAATATCCTTGTCCGGCCCTAAAATATCGCTGAAATACTGAACGTATTTTTTGCAAATTTGATACAGCTCTTTCGTCGTATAGTTACGGGGATTGATCGCAACGCCGCCTTTGCCGCCGCCAAATGGCACCTCATGCAGTGCATTCTTAAGCGTCATCAGCGCCGCGAGGTTGATCACTTCCTCCTCGTTAACCGACTCATGAAAGCGAATGCCGCCTTTATAAGGGCCAAGCGTGTCGTTGTGCTGCGTCCGGTAAGCCGGAATACGTACGACTTCTCCATTTTCGAGCGCAACTCTCAAAAATGATTTTTGTATTTTATTAGGGGTCGATAGAATCGCCTTCAACGAGTTGAAAGCTTTCACACGTTTCTCTTCCTGCAAATCCGGCAGAAAATGCTCCTCCTCCAGCAGATCCAGCAAGGAGCTCTCAATAATATGGGATGTTTGCTTGGTCATGTCTGTCACCTCATCGTTAGTCGTTATGGCGGAAAAAGAAGTAGCGCATCATCTTGGATGATAGTACCAGTTCATCATAAAATGACTGAATAGTCAAATAAGTGCGGGCAGCAAGAAGTCTTATTGGGCTTTTTACGAAGCAGCTTCGCTATTTAGCGAACCGGCTTTCGCTGCACTCGCCTGCCTTTGAAGATCTTTTTCCATTAGCGAACTAAATTTCGCTGTTCATGAACCTACATTCACCAATAACGAATTTTACTTCGCTATTCCTGCAGCCCGCCCTCTCGCTTCTACAATTAGTGAAGCCAGCTTCTTTATATAACGAACCCGCTTCGCTAATTCTCATTTGGACAGCTAAAGCCACCAGACCTTGCCGCCAACCAGCTGTTACCTGCGTATTATTCGATATTACACGCTAGAAATGCATAAGCACGCCCATCTCGTCAGTTCAATAAAGGCTCTTCAGTTGCGGACATCTCCGCAGCAGCTCGTTCAGAAACCGTTCCTCTTCCAGCGGCGAAATATGAATCGAATCATAATTCCCGTAATAGACTTCAAGTCTGCGGCTCGATGTTGCTGCACTGGATAACCATGATTTGACCGGCTTCACATTCACAATATTCTCATACGGTATCTTTCTGCTGAACGGTGCGTTCCGGATAAACAATCCGCTATCATCCAAGACATAATAGATCTTGTACCATACCCATAGCAATAAAAAGGAGAGCGCAAAACTGACCAGGAATATAATGCTTCCTCCAATAATGCCTGCTCCTGTCACAAATAAAGGGGTCACACCACTTGCCAGAAGTAAGATCGCACTTGCCCAGATCACGATACTAAGCCATAAATCACGCCGTGGAACAAACTTCACGCAATCACCTCATACTTTATTTAATATTGGCGATCTCGAAGATCCTTATCATCAAACCACAACTGCACGGATTCCACATCTTCCTTACCCTGGAAGACGAACAAACGGCCTTAAAACTCTAACCTTAATCGGATCATATCTCTGCACCAAATGCCGTTTTCAACAATTTTTTCTTCATAGTGTCGGACAAAAAAATCCTGATCGACCCCCACGATGCGAAATCCGCATTTTTGGTACAGCGCCAACTGCTGCAAGCTTGAATTTCCCGTACCGATTTCGACTGTTTTGGCCCCTGCTTCTTTGGATGCCTCTATCGCGTGCAATACGAGCCTTTTTCCGATCCCCTCACCTTGCCGCTCTTCCTTTACCGCAACATTGACGATCTCTACCGTCTCCGGCCTCGTCTTTAACAACACATAAATACCGATCGTTTCCCCATCTGACTCCGCGACAAAACAACGGCCTCGCTGCAAATAATCGTCGACGATGTGCTTGGACGGATCGGCAAGCAGCAGCAATTCGTAGGGAACCCGACTGCCGATTTGCCATTCTTTAATAACTAACTCCACTTTACCCCTCGCTCCTATTCTTCAACTCTACTATTCTAGTATACCAATCTATCTCATATATGGAAAATGTATAAATTCACTCTCCAGAGGGTTGAAGCCGTTGCCATAGCAGCGCCAGCCGGTCAAGCTCACTCGCAAGATGTTCCTTCCCTTTAATATATGCATCGATATCGAGAGGAAACCGAGACGCCAGCTCGATTTTCAACTGACCATATGTATGAGCCATTTCTGCATGATTGCGCAAATAATTGCGGAAAGCTAGGTGCCGTGCAATCTGAACATGCCCCTGTTCGTAAATATGAATATGATGCGTCCGAGAATCCCCGCCCTTGGCAAAATAACGCCGGCCAGCAATACCATTCTCGCCTTTTGGCATATAGCCTTCTGCACGCATAACCGCTTCATAGGCGTCAATCCGCTTAATATCCTTCACAACTGGCAGCACGTCGATAACCGGCTTGGCAGCCAATCCAGGTACCGAAGTGCTGCCAATATGATGAATCGTCACAATCTCTGCTCCTAATAAATCTTGCAAACTAGCAGCTGACTCCTTGAATCTCTCTTCCCACTGACTCTGATAGGGAGTAACCTCAACTTTTCGCATAAACCCTCCTGTTATCGCTTTCAATACTTATGCAACACAACAGAGCAGCGAACCTTACTCGCTGCTCTGCCATGGTCTATTCCCTTACCGCCGCTATGCCTCTTCGGCGTTCTCTTCAATGATGTCTGCTTCACGGTAGCTGACCATCATTTGCAGCTTATTCAACTGCTTGCGCGACAGCTCGGACTGCTCATACAAGCATTGCAGCTGATTACGCTCTGCTTGAATACAAGCGAGCTGCAGTTCCTTCTTTTGCTCCTCAAACTGCTCATTGCCTTCATCGACGGATTGCTGTCTGCGGAGCTCTGCGAGCCTTCGATTATAACCAGCTATTACTTTATAAGCCGAAGCTTTATTGTCATCCATAATGCTTTGTTTCAGCGCTTCGATGGCGGCTTCCGATGTGCGAATCCGAATTTGACGGAACCGCAGTCTCTCTTCAGGGGTCAGGGCATGATCACGAAACTTTTTATCCGGATTTGCCGTACCTGCCAGCTTACGCAGCAGACCCTTCAACAGCATCCAGAACATTCGCCAGCGGTTCGTCAGCACCAGCTCCACCCCGGAGAGGAACGTCTGTATCCGCTTCGACTCCTCCGGCTTCACCTCGCCTTCCTCAACGAGCTTGTTCAAGTGCTTCCTTTCGGCTTCGATCGCTAATCGGCGCAGTTCCAGCTCGTCTTCACGCATCTGCATTTGGTTCTCTGCCGGACCGTAAGCATATTTCAAAGAAGCAAGCTTTTGGTTGTAGGCGGAAATAACGGCTGCTGCTGCATGGTCATTTTCATCGGTACGAGCATGCTGAGCAGCGGCAATCGCTGCTTTGATCGACTTCTTCAACGCCTCTTTGGAAGGATCGCTTCCCGCCTCTTCGAGCTGCTGCTCCGCATTCGAAGTAAGCAGCGGCAAAACGATGCTGGCCGTAATTAACGACAGCAAGATTACGCCCGCCGCAAGAAAGATAATTAAATCCCGCTCCGGAAAAATCTGTCCGTTATCCAAAAATAACGGGATAGAAAATGCTCCGGCCAAGGTTAAGGTTCCGCGTACGCCTGACACCGACAGCAGTAGAATCGAAAGCCACGAAGTACGCTCCTGATCATTGTTCTGTCCTCTGGAGAAGACATTGGACAAATACACCCAGATGCAGCGAATGACAATTAATAGTATGTAAAGCAGAAAAACATAGCCTACGACCTGTACATTGTTGTGGGCTTGATCCTGGAAGATCGCCGTCATCACGTCAGGGATTTGCAGGCCAAGCAATACGAACACAAAACCGTTCAAAACAAATAAAATGACAGACCATGTGCTGTCCGATACGACCCGCAGCTCTACTTCTTCATGACGAATCTTATCCCGTTCGACGGCGTGAATGACTCCTCCTGCAACTGCTGCCAAAATGCCGGAGAGCCCCAGCTCCTCGGCTAAAATATAGATCAGGAACGGCGTGACGATGACGAGCATCATATGTACCGTCACATCCTCCATACCGAAGCGGCGAAGCAGCGCCCGAATCCAAATAATGACGAGTCCCAGAAATGCTCCGAACAAAAGTCCGCCTACCGCAATAATGACGAAGCTGAAGGATGCTTTCCAGATGGAGAACGCGCCTGTCACGGTCGCCGCAATAGCAAACTTGAAGGCCACAAGTCCAGATGCATCATTCATTAGCGCTTCGCCCTCTAACAAGCGGTGAATTTGTTTCGGCAGATGGACTCTTGCTGAGATGGAGGATACCGCAACGGCATCGGTCGGCGACAAAATGGCGGCGAGCCCGAACGCAGCAGCAAGCGGTATAGTCGGAATCCAGGCGTTAATCGTATACCCTCCGATAAGAACCGTTACGAACACCAAGCCTACCGCCAGCAGCAATATGGGGGCACGCAGCTTCCATAGCTCGTCCCGCGGTGTTACCTTCCCGTCGTTAAATAACAATGGCGCGATGAACAGCACCATAAACAGCTCCGGATCAAGCGGAATATGCATCTCTGTCGGCAGAAAAGCAAGTAGGATACCTAATACGATCTGAATGATCGGAACGGGAATGAACGGCACAATGCGGTTCAAAACATGCGATACTGCGATAAGAGTAATGATTCCCAAAATAGCGAGCATCATTTCCACGTCATTCCCTCTCCTCTCTCTGATTGTTTGCCTGACGTTCATCCGACTTATTTTATACCAACGGATCGGCAATCATTCCCGGGAACGGGATGGACGCAAAAGCCGATGACATCTCGTCATCGGCTTCCATCTCAACATTTTACCGATGCTGCTCATAGAGATTGGCTCTCGTTAAGCTGCGCAACAGCGCAAGCTCATCCGTCGTCAATGGTTCCCCTTCGCTGGCTTCGATATTGTGAAGGAGCTGTTCCAGCGAGCTGGCTCCAGGGATGGCTACAGCTACAGCAGGATGAGACAGCGAATAGCGGATTGCCAGCTGGCTCAAGCTTCGCCCTTCGTTCGCTAACTGCGCAAGCTCATCATGAAGCGCAGGCAGCTCTTCTGCGGAATAATCCAAATAGCCTTTTTCCGAACGGACACGTCCGTTGGGCGATAAAATGCCTTTGGCGACCGGACCGCGTGCGATCAAACCGATGCCTTTGTCCTCCAAAAGCGGCAGAACCGTCTCTTCCGGTCTGCGGTCAAGCAAGCTGTATTGGCTCATCACGCTTACGATACTAGAGCGAGCCGCATATTCACGAATGACGTTGGGACGGATCGAGGATATGCCGTATTCCCGGACAAGCCCTTCTTGCTTGAGCTGCTCAAAGGCTTCGATTGTCTCTTCAATGGGATCTTCAAGCGTCCCGCCATGCAGCTGATACAAATCGATATATTCGACGCCGAGCCGCTTAAGACTGCCTTTCACCGAGGACAGAATATAGGCTTTGGATGGGTCCCATACCCAGCCTTCCTGTCCCGGAATCCGACGATTGCCAACCTTCGTGGAAATTATGATCTCATCACGGTTACGGCCGCTGGTGCGAATCGCTTCGCCAACGATCTCTTCATTCAGCCCATCTTCATACAGATCGGCGGTATCCAGAAAATTGACGCCCCGTTCTAATGCTTCATGTATAAGTGCGATCGCCTTCTGCTTCTCTGTACCAAGCGACATGCAGCCAAGCCCGATTTCTCCAACATACAGCTCCGAGGAGCCAAGCCGATTGCGTTTCATTGACGTTACCACTCCAATCATCCTATGTAATGGATTAATTATACTATAGGATGGCGGATCAGAACGAGCCCGCCCCTCCTTGATTTGTACAAAATAAAAGTGACGATTTAAATTTATCCATTGAGCTGAGATTCGCATTCTATTATGATGACATATATCGATAATGATTATCATTATCTTAAAAATTCAGGACAACTTGTTGGAGGGAATTACGTTGAAAAGAACGAAAATAATCATCACACTGCTTGCTGCCTTTGCTTTTACCGGAACCTTGCTGCTGGGCTGCAGTGCAAACAATACGAAAACTGATGCGACTGCAACGCCATCTGCTACAGCTTCTCCGGCGGAAACTACAGGCCCGCAAACTGAAACTGAATCTGCAACCCGCGACTTTACCGACTGGACCGGACATACCGTGCAGGTTCCTACTACTCCTCAGCGTGTCATTTATCACGGTGAAACGACAGGCGATCTGCTAGCGCTTGGTGTTATACCAATCGGGACGACCGATATAACCGGTGCGGTGTACGAGGACCTTTTACCGGATGCTGTTGATGTAGGTTTTCCAATCGAGCCGGAAAAAGCGATGTCCCTTAATCCGGATTTAATTATTTTCTCCAATGCAGACGAAGCCCAATACGCACAGTTAGCCAAAGTAGCGCCAACCGTCACCTTCGACACGTTTGCTTCGCTTGACGATCGCATGCGTACATTAGGAGATCTGTTGAACAAAAAACAAGAAGCGGAGGACTGGATTGCCGCTCACCATACCGCTACAGACGAAATGTGGAAAAAGCTCCACGAGAACGGTTTGAAGGAGGGCGAAACCGCTACCGTCCTGACGATGTATCCGGGAAAAAGATTGTTTGTTATGGCCGGAGCCGGTCTTCCGCAATTTATTTATGAGAAAAACGGCTTTAAGCCGGTTACTCAAGTAGCCGAAATGATTAAGGAAGGCCAAGGATTCGTAGAGATTTCGACCGAAGTTCTTCCCGAAATTGCCGGTGACCGCTTGTTCATCCTGACTCCAGTAACCTCTGATGCGCGGAACGAATCAAATGAACTAGTGAATAGCGCAATCTGGAAGAAGCTCCCTGCCGTTCAAGCAGGCAAGGTCTATGAATTCGATATTATGAAAGCGACAAGCGACGCGAAGTCCCGGGAATGGCTGACGCAAGAGCTGCCCAAGCAATTGCTCAAATAATTTATCCGGTGGAAACTGATGCGGTCTTCAACTCCGGTTGAAAGACCGTATTTATTTCTCTATAATAAATGATAACTATTCTCATTTATTTGTTATAGGAAAAGAGGAATAATGATGCCATCCAGCGCTACCCACCCAGCCCCGTTCCGCAGCCTCATGCTGCATTTATCCCATATCGATTCCTTCACGATCCCCCCGGCTGTAACAAGTGAAGAACAAATAACGGCAGCCCATTGCCTGCTTATTATCGAACAAGGTGAAGGTACGATTTACCTGAACCATCATTACTATACCTTCCAGCCAGACAACTGCTATTTGCTTCAGCCAAGCTCCTCCTATCAATTTGATAATGGCGACAGCCAGAGCATTCGATACACCTGCATTTATTTTGAAGCCTTTAAGCGGGTGGAGGGCAAGGCGGCCGCTCCCTATCTCGAATCTTTAATAAAGGACTTGATCGAGTTGCCCGCTCCGCCGATCTCGGAATTCCATGAGCTGCTCTTTGAACTTAAGGATGCCAATCGGCAAACGGGCAACTTTGGAGCTCTTCAGCAGCAGCTGTATTTTCAGGAGCTGTTCCTATTTCTAATGGCCCAGCCCCTGCAGCAGCAATCTCTTGGAAAAGCCTCGATGGTTGATAAAACGTTGCGTTACCTTGATCAGTTTTACATGGAACAGATTACTGTGAAAGCGCTGGCCAGTATGGCGGAAATGCCGCCATGGCAGTATACATCTTTGTTCAAAGAAAGGACGGGTAAGCGGCCGCTTGATTACTTGGCTGAGCTGCGTATTGAACGATCCAAGAAATGGCTGATCGAATCAGACGAGCCGCTTCGTGATATCGCCGAACGGGTGGGCTTCAAGGACGAATACTACTACAGCCGAAGATTTCGTCAAATAAGCGGTGTTGCACCCCGGCAATATGCCTTATCCATGAAAGGAAGCGATATCGTCATGGACTGGCAGGGTCATAGAGTCTGCATCCCGCCCGCCCCGGAGCGCATCATCTTTTATGGGGAAGCGCTTGGCGATATGTTGGCTCTTGGCCTCGCTCCTGTCGGCTGCTCCTTGTATGATGCATCTCAAGAGCTGATCTCGGCACTTGAACTCCCGCTTCCAGATGTCGGCAAGCCGTTCAACGATCAGTTAGCCTCTGCCCTTGATCCCGACTTGATTATTAGCACTAACGGGGACCAGGACTATGCTAAAATGTCTGCAGTTGCGCCTACCCTCTCTTATAATAGCTGGGCGCCTCTTGGCGAGCGGCTTTCAACTTTAGGGAAATGGCTCAATCGCGAGCGAGAAGCCGTACAATGGCTGGAGAGCTATCAAAGCGGCTTAAACCAGATGTGGCGGGAGCTCTGTGGGGATATTCGTCCCGGCGAGAGTGCTACTGTCCTTATCTATCATCGCGGCAGACGATTATTCGTTATGGGCAGCATTGGACTTGCCGTCAGTCTGTACCATCCCCAAGGCTTCAAGCCTGTTGCCAAAGTGCAGGATATGCTGGACGCTGGACGGGCTTACAAAGAAATTGCCGAGCATAAGGTTCAGCAATACGCGGGAGACCGGCTATTTATGCTCGTACCGGACCGGTCCGATTCCAGAGCAGCGATGGACCAACTGCTCGCTAGCCCGGCTTGGAACGCTATTCCAGCCGTCCGCAATGGGTATGTCTATCTGATTGATTCCAAATGGAACAGCGGCGACGGATACACCTCTGAGAAGCTGCTGCATTATCTGCCCGAGCTGCTCCGGCAAGCTTAGTTTTGCAGCATTTGCGTGAATGGTTTGTTTGACTCGCTTGCCATTTCTTCACTATAATGACTTTTAGAAAGACTCTTGTGGAGGTCTCTAATGACGGATGAGAACTACGACTTTGTCACGCGTATGATGGAAGCCTTCCAAAGATTCGGGAAGGCAGAATGGCGCAAGCAATCGATGTGGGGCATTAAAGCGAGCGAAGTTCGCGTCCTGCTATGCATCATTGACAACGCCAGAAAGAACAAGACAGGTGCAACCGTATCAGAAATTAGCAAAAGGCTGCTCGTTACTTCCCCTACTGTCACCCAAATGGCAAACAGCTTAATTGCCCAAGGATATATTGAACGGGAAGCCGATCAGAACGACCGGCGCATTTTTTACTTAAAGCTAACGGAAAAAGGCGACGAGATCGCTCAAAAGCTCAAGGAACGTTATCAATCCTTTTTTGCCGGATTAATCGAACATTTGGGCCATGAACAAAGCGAAAATCTGATTCAAATTCTTGATCAAGTGTTTCAATATACCGATCAGGCACAAAAAGAATACAAAGATGATTTGTAAAAAATGCGCTATCCGGAACACAGTCCGCGAATAGCGCATTTTTTGTTTGGCATGAAATTTATTGAAGAGCTGGCTTCTTCACGCTCTCCTCAGCGTTCGCCGTCTCTACCTTTGGAGCGTTCGAGGAACGCAGCGGAATTTCTTTCAGGAAGAACACAAGCACGAACGCAACGACGAGCAGCGCCATCCCAGATAAGAAAACGACAGTTAGCGTATCGCTAAGCACGCTGCGAAGCAATTCGATCGTCTGATTAAACATCGTCAGAATGGAATCCGGCAGCGTCGACTGCAGTTCCTTCAGCATCGGCTGGTTAAGCAGCAATTGCGGATTTAAGAATCCTGCAAACTGCTGTGCCGTCTCCGGATCAACTTTGGACAAGTCCGGACCTTGCCCCGATGCTACTGCATCCTTCAGCTTTCCGCTCATCGTTGAATTCATAATCGTTCCAAGAACCGCGATACCGATCGTACCGCCCAAGTTACGGAACAATGTGGATGCGGCTGTTGCAACGCCCAGCTCTGACGGAGCTACGGCATTCTGTACCGTTAACGTAAACACCGGCATTGAAATGCCAAGTCCAATACCAAATACAATCATGCTGGCGACCGCGACTCCGATACTGTTCATAAATGCCATCATTAACATCCCGGCAACCATGAATGGCATTCCGATGAGGGCATATCGTTTATACTTGCCGGATTTTGATATCCAGCGTCCAGAGAGCGTACTGAGCACAATCATCGTAATGGACATCGGCATATTAACGAAGCCGGATGTCGTAGGCGAAATGCCTTTTACCCCCTGTACGAAAAACGGCAAATACATCATCGCGCCCATCATCCCAGCGTTCATCAGAAAACCAATGGAATTGGACACGGTCACGATTCCGTTTTTGAACATGGAGAGCGGAAGCACCGGGCTTTTCGCCTTCCATTCCACTAGAATCAATATGCCGATAAAGACGACGGCTGCGCTAAGCAAGCCGATAATTTCGAAGGACGCCCATTCGAACTTGCTGCCCGCCCAAGAAAAGCCCAACAATAAAGCGATAATGGCTAACGATAGGAAAAGCATACCCAAGAAATCGATCGATTCGGCTTCGGCTTTTTTCGCTTTCGGGAACATCGTCCAGATCATGCCGAGCGCAACGATACCGAGCGGCAGGAAGATCCAGAAGATCCATTTCCAGTCCATATGGTCGACCATGAATCCGCCGAGTGTAGGTCCAAGCACGCTGGAGAAGCCAAACACAGCCATCATAATGCCGGTCCACTTCGCCCTCTCGCGTGGAGCGAACAAATCGCCGACGGCCGTAACCGTAGCCGACATGAGAATACCGCCGCCTATGCCTTGAATGCCCCGGTACGTAATCAACTGATAAATGTCATTCGCGGTACCGCACATAAAAGCGCCGATCATAAAGACGACGATACCGAATAGGAGAAACGGCTTCCGGCCGTAAATATCCGAAAGCTTGCCAACTAGCACAGTCGCGATCGTTGACGTTAACATATAAATAGTAATAACCCAGGAGTAAAGCTCCATTCCTCCCAGAATCGCGATGATACGCGGCATCGCCGTGCTGACGATCGTCTGGTTGATCGCCGCAAAGAGCATGGCTGCCATCAGTGCAATCATAATCGTAATTTTCTTCTTCTGCGTTAAATGCTCCATGATGATTTCCCCTCTTCCTTAAGATTAATTAGTGTACCTTTGGCAAAAATCTAATGCAGCCAAATTAGATAGGTTGCCAATCTATATTTTGATTATAAAACAACTTTACTACTAAAACAACTGGAATTAACCTTACTTTGACAACAGCGAAATTGAAGTTGACTAGCCCTTTGGGCTGTGCTATTTTACTCTACAATTACTTCATTCATAATGAAGGCCAATCACTGGGGAGGAAAACCGATGCAGGCTCACGAGATCATGATCAGACAAGTCTACAAAGTGAAAGAATACGACCTCGTCAGGGATGTTGTTGAAAAATTCATCAAATATCAGATCAGCGGTCTGCCCATCGTGAATGACCGGAATGAAATCGTCGCCTATATTAGTGACGGGGATATTATGCGTTTCATCGGGAAGCATAAGGATCTGGTCATCAACAACTTCTACTACATGGCTGTTCTCAAAGGCGATTACGACAAATTCGATGAACGCGCTTCCAAATTACTGGAGTCCAATGTCATGGACATTGCCAAGCGGAAGGTCATTACCGTTGCCTGGAACGAGGAGGTCGAGAATGTAGCCGCCCTGCTAGGTGAAAAACATATTAAAAAGCTGCCCGTCGAACGCCATGGCGTTCTTGTTGGCATCATTAGCCGTGGCGACGTGATCCGAAATGTTTTTAAAGAGAAAAATAAAGACAACCTTTGTTAGCGCAAAAAAACAACGCTCCTGCCGCTATTGAAGCGGAATTTGCGTTTTTTTCGGTGTGGGATATTAAATATAATCATGCGGACTTTCTGTTCGAATATTCAAGTTTGAACCCTCCTTACCGTATGAATAGCGCTAGTCAAATAGTGAGTGACTTCGCTTCTCTTTATAACCGGCGGCTTCGGCCATTAAATCCGATAAACTTTTACCTTCCTGCCTGATATCATCGATATAACGATCGGCAGCTACTCTGCCCTGTTTAAGAATGATGGCCCGGTCAATGACATTCTCAATTTCATCGATGAGATGTGTCGTTATAATTAAAGTTTCCTCGCCCGTAAGGCTGGACACCATCAGCTTCAAAAAGTCCTGTCTTGCAAACAAGTCTTTCCCTTGAAACGGTTCATCCATCAGCAGCGTTTTTGCCCCTTTGGCAAAGCCTGCGCAAATCTCCAGCTTGGATTTTTGACCTTTGGACATAGATTTTATCGGTTTGTCGAGTTCTAAGTCGTACCATTGCAGCATTCTTACATAACGCTCATAACTGAAAGAAGGGTAAAATTCCGCTAAAAATCGAGCATACCGTTCAGGCGTCATACGAGGCGGGAAGCTGCCTTCCTCCGTAATGAACGCAATGCTCTCGAATTGCTCACTGACCGGCCTGCCATTGAGCTTAATCTCACCATGTCGAATGTCACCAAGCCCCATAATGGCCTTCAACAGCGTCGTTTTTCCACTGCCGTTAGCGCCGAGCAAGCCAACGATTTCTCCGCTCTTGATCGTCAAGTTATCCACGTATAATACGGGAGTCTCATTTACTGCAAACTTGGATTCTACGTACTGCAATTCAAGCATCCCTTTCTTCTCCTTCCCGACTACTCGAACGCAAGTTGATCATAATAACGATTCTCCTGCATCGAATAATTATTATTCTCCTTGTCAGGCATATGAATCGTCCGGATTAGATCGTCATTAACATTCGTGGCCAATTCCCCCTTGTACAGCAGGGAAGATGACTGAAATACATAGACGTATAAATGCTTGGGCAATGTGATGTCATAGGTTAGCTCTCCCTGTTCCGAGAAGATCATGGCTACATACAGTTTGCCGTTCTTATAGGCTATCGTAGTCGGATCAAAATAATAGCTGCCATTGCCGTCCTTAAAAACATGCCGCACCTCATCAACTAGCGTGATTTGCTCCGATACGTCGAATGTAACCATTGTTCGATTCATCGCATGCGGATCATTCGTGCTTGCTCTAAAGTTTAAAATAAGCTTATTTTCCTTCAGATCATGAAATACAGTATAGGGTTCACTGTGTCCGTTAACATCCGCCTCTTCAGGTGTGCCGTCGGTGTGCCAGCCGTTCATATGAAAGCGGCCGACAGATGCTTCGCCAATCGGCTTGCCCGTTCTACTGTCATAGCCTTTTGCAAGGAGTCGATCCCCTTCAGCTATAATAAGAACAAGCTTATCGCCAACCGATTCCAAACCTAACACTTGCAGACTCGGCGCATGATTATCTTTATTTTGCTCCAAATCAATGGTCACAATCGGACGGGGCTCCTCCCCATCGCGAAGTTCATAAATCGCATTCGTTCCCGTGTATTGGTCAGTAGTCGGTACAATGAAGTACAATTTATCTTCAACTTTTGCTAGACCGTATTCCAGTGAATTCGAATACGTCACCTGATTCGGCTCCGGTTTGATATTACGGATCTCAGGAAATATATAGCCATTTCCGATTTTGCGATAAGAATTTTTAAGACTGCGCTCGATTACTTCATACGAACCGCTTCCATGGATTTCGTAATAAAATCCATCGATTAACTTCGAACCCCCAGATATATATCGATAAGGACTGGGCTGCTGCGGAACCGGAAAAATTTCTGTTTTGCTGCTCACCGCTCCATCTGGCTGCATGGCAAAGCTCGTCTGAAGATACCCGTCGCTTATTTTCCCGTGAAACGTCACACCGCTCATCGCTTCTCGGTTTCCTTCTAGATCCTTCAACTCAAACAGCCAATCCTTCTTTTGCGAGATGGCGGAAACATATACACTGCCATAGATGAGTAATGCGGCAATGAACAGAAGCGCGGCTGCATGTTTCGTTATTTTCCTCATGAAAGGTTCCTCCTCCCTGTTTGGTTTATCCCTAAGCAATGAATCCTCTGCGGACGAGCCGAATGCTGTGCCAGACAAACCATGCAGTAAGCGCGATGAGCAAAATGCTTCCTATATAAAGACCGGTATAGCTGCTGAAAAAAAAGGTATCAGCCATCTTCTGATTAACGGCTCGAATGCCAATAATCATCGCAGCCGCGATGAAGATCAATCCCCAGAACCGCTTGCTGCGCTCGCATATCAGTCCATAATACAGCCCAGATGCCAAAGAAATTAACAAACTGCCAAGCAATAGCCAATCACCAAAATGAAGCGGGAAAAACAATCGTAAAAATGAAGAGCGAACAAGCGCCAGCAGCAATCCGTTCGTCATCGTATATGAAGCGTCGACATGAGCAGCGAATTTGGCGTCCATAAGGCTGTACCCCAGCCAAATAGTTGCCATTTGAGCAGCAAAGAGCAAGGACAAGCAGATGAGAAAAGCACCCAGCTTGCCTAAATAATACGCCTCCCGGCGAACAGGCAAAGTCAGCATCGTGTAAATATTTTTGCTGCCCCAATAGCTTTCGTAGAAGGATTTCGCAAACCAAGCGCATGTCGCGGCCAAGCCTAAGATGAACACTAGTGTACTGCCTGACTGCTTATAAAGCTCCTCGAACCTGGGGTGCACAGTGTTCTCATGGACGCTCCCCGTCACAGACTGGATCAAAATAAGCGAAATCACCAAAACGGCTGCCGAGATGATCACCGCCCCTCGCAGCATCATTGTCGTTTCATGATTCAACAACCGATAGAAACCCTTCATATCAGCACCTCCTTGTATTACTATAGTAGTACAGTTAATGCATAAAAAAACTAATCCCACATCTCACTGATGAGCTCCACTACTTTTTTGAACGAAAGATTGACGTCCTTTGCCGAATGGATAAAAGCTTGAATCATCTCCCGCGTCAGCTCCTCTTCGATACGGCTGTACAAGGTTTCATCTACATAAATGACACTGCCCGCTGTACCGGAAGTATGTACGTATCCTTCATCCTCCATCAGCTTGAACGCTTTCTGAACGGTATTGGGGTTAATGTTCAGCTGGGCCGCGATCTCGCGCCGCGAGGGCAGCTTGTCGCCCGACACCGCTTGCTTCACAAAAATTTGCCGCTTCACGTAAAGCATCATTTGCAGGTAAACCGGATCCTTCGCATTCAGCTTCAACTCATAAAAATTCAACAACCGTAAATCACCTGCCTTATCGCATAGTTGTATTATGGTGGTCATACACAATATTTGTCAATAGGTTAGGTGCTATCTTAGCCTTAGTTTCAACTAAGGCTAAGATGCCCCCTTTCCTCGCGGGCGGGTGTAGCTCCTGTTTCCACTGAGAGCTGCGGTTCTCTTTCCTTTATTGGAACGAGAACCGGCTTCGCTCATAGTTGGACCGCTGTGTTCACTGAAGAGAAGGAGCGACAGCGGTCACTCGCTTGAATGTTGGCTGTTGGTTGTTGGCTGTTGGCTGGAGCGAACTGGCTTCGCTTTTTTGCGAAGACAAGTTCGCTCCAGCGAGGGCTGGCGAGGTCGCAACTTTGCCGCAGCGAAGCTAGCTTCGCTATTCATGAACGTAGGTTCGCGAATAGCGAAAATAAGTTCGCTGCAGCCTTACTGCCTGCTCAATTCCACCACTATAGCGAAGATTGGTTCGTTATTTAACGAACCGGCTTCGCTAATCGTCGATTACCTCGTGTTTTCGAGAACGAAGCAAGATTCACTCCCTCAATATTTGGCTGGAGCGAACCGGCTTCGCTTTTTTGCGAAGACAAGTTCGCTACACGTGGGCTGGCGAGGTCGCAACTTTGCCGCAGCGAAGCTAGCTTCGCTATTCATGAACGTAGGTTCGCGAATAGCGAAAATAAGTTCGCTGCAGCCTTACTGCCTGCTCGATTCCACCACTATAGCGAAGATTGGCTCGTTGTTTAACGAACCAACTTCGCTAATCGTCGATTACCTCTTGTTTTCGTGAACAAAGCTTGGTTCACTCCCTCAATTTCTGGCTGGAGCGAACCGGCTTCGCTTTTTTGCGAAGACAAGTTCGCTACACGTGGGCTGGCGAGGTCGCAACTTTGCCGCAGCGAAGCTAGCTTCGCTATTCATGAACGTAGGTTCGCGAATAGCGAAAATAAGTTCGCTGCAGCCATACTGCCTGCTCAATTCCACCACTATAGCGAAGATTGGTTCGTTGTTTAACGAACCGGCTTCGCTAATCGTCGATTACCTCTTTGTTTTCGAAAACAAAGCTTGGTTCACTCCCTCAATTTCTGGCTGGAGCGAACCGGCTTCGCTTTTTTGCGAAGACAAGTTCGCTACACGTGGGCTGGCGAGGTCGCAACTTTGCCGCAGCGAAGCTAGCTTCGCTATTCATGAACGTAGGTTCGCGAATAGCGAAAATTAGTTCGTTGTAGAAGTTCAGGCTGTGCGAAAACAACAGTTTAGCGCAAATTGGTTCGTTGTTTAACGAACCCGCTTCGCTAATCAAATTTTAGTGGGGATTGGGGATTTCTAAAGTTCATTGTGCTCGTGGATTCGTGGTCCGTGGTCCGTGGTCCGTGGTCCGTGATCCGTGGTCCGTGATCCGTGATCCGTGGTCCGTGGGTTCCCGAGCTCGTGGGTTCATGGGTCCTCCCCCTACCACCCTCAACTAAAAAAGAACCCCAGCGAGGCAAGAGTAATCTCTCGACTCGCTGGGGTTTACACATACTTATTACTTCGCTTTAATCGGCTCGATCGATACTGGAACGTGGCCGTAGCGCGGGTACTCGCGGTCGACGGGAGCCGCCCACTGAACTGCGTTGGAGATGACTTTGCGTACATCCGCATTGTAGTAGGTTGGGTGCGTCTCATGACCTGGACGGAAGTAGAAAACTTTTCCGTTGCCGCGTGTATAGCAGCAGCCGCTGCGGAATACTTCGCCGCCCTCAAACCAGCTGACGAATACCAGCTCATCCGGTTGCGGGATGTCGAAATGTTCGCCGTACATTTCCTCTTGCTCAAGTTCGATATATTCACCGATGCCTGCCGCAATCGGATGCCCTGGATTCACAACCCACAGACGTTCCTTCTCGCCGGCTTCGCGCCATTTCAAGTCGCAGCTCGTGCCCATCAGCTTTTTGAAAATTTTCGAGAAATGGCCGGAATGCAGCACGATCAGCCCCATCCCTTGCAATACACGGTTATGCACGCGTTCTACGATCTCGTCTTGTACATCGCCATGAGCCATATGTCCCCACCATAGAAGAACGTCGGTACCGTTAAGCACTTCTTCCGTCAAACCATGCTCAGGGTCGTCCAACACTGCATACGTAATGTTGACATCGCCAGTAATGCCTTTACCAATTGCCTGATGAATGCCGTTCGGGTAAATTTCCGTTACTTCGGGATTCGTTTTCTCATGCCGGAATTCATTCCATATCGTTACGTTCAACTGTTTCGCCATTGCTCGTCAATTCCTCCTACGAATGTTCAAATGTTCCGTATAGTTAACATTCTAAACAATTGCGGCGGCCTGACCAATTCCAGATTGCATCTTATTATTACGGTATTCTGTTGTATAATGAATCAAAAGAGTTGTACGAGAGGAGCTGTCATGTACCCGGAGCTGCGTTATGAAAAGGTCATTTATCAGAACCCTCTGCTGGCGCTGCGCATTTGGCGAATTGACGAGGAGGAGCGAACGCCAGAGGAAATTCAACGGCAGACCGAAACGGATTGGCAGGAGAAAAAATATGTCAAATGGCATTATCATAAAGAAATTGAATTACTCTATATCGTTCAAGGCCAGCAAACGGCATTTTGCCCGGATGAAAAGCTGATTCTCAATGCGGGTGATGTTGCGATTTTCGGCTCCAATGAACCACACACGACGATGCCGACCGATCTTCAGCTCAGCCATTATGTCTTTCAAGTCGATCTGCAAAACTATTGGGACCAGAGCACGATGAACAGCATGAAGCGGTTTTCCGAAGTCCTTCGGCCGCTTAGCTCCCTTAATTATATATGCCGGGAAAATCCCGAAGTCCGCAAACGTATCGGCTCCCTCATTAAAGAAATACACGATGAAATGGAGCGCGGAGATGAAGGCCATGATCTTGCCGTTACCGCCATGTTCAAGCAAATTTTGATGCTTCTGATTCGCCATGACCATAAGCTTTGCCTTCATTATAACGATAATCCGATGCTGCAGCGGATGCAGCCGATACTCGATTACGTGGATGAGCATTTGGGCGCGAAAATCGCTATTTCCGAGCTATGCAGCCGAATCAATATGAGCTATACCTATTTTATCAAGCAATTTAAATTAGCCGTCGGCATGTCCTTTACTGACTTTCTCGCCTATAAACGGATTAAACGGGCCGAACAGCTGCTGCTGACCAAAAACTTAAGTATAGCTGAAATAGCCGTTGCCGTTGGCATGTCTAATATGGGACATTTCTACACGATGTTCCGCCGTTACAACGACTGCTCCCCTGGACAATTCAAGGAAAGGCTGGGCCAGCCATTCCAGTCCTCCTAAGCAATGCAAACACATGAGGATCATCGCGTCTGCACTTCTTCCAGGGTATTACTTTTTCAGCAGCTCTTTTTTCCAAAAATCGATTACGATAAAATCGGTCAGTTCCATGGAAGCCCATGATACCTTGTATTTGAAGCCATGCTTCTCCATCACCTCTACGATGCGGTTCACATCCGCTTTATGAATCCGCAATTCGATAGATACGCAGTGCTGAATCAACTCATTCAACTCGGCCAACAGCTCTGCCGCATTGTCATCTAGATTCGTCATCCGATCGCCTCCATAACTGGAATACAATCTATAATGCCCTGTAGATGATCGTCCTATCCTTCTAATCCGTTCATCTATCTGGTAGAATGACAATATAACGCTTGTTCTGCCTATTGCTACGGTATTTAAATAGAATGAAACCTTTAATTCGACAAAACCGTCTAATAGACAACTACGTATAAAGGGGAAATTAAAAAAAATGGCATCATTCAAATATTTCTGTGTGACGCTTCTGTCTCTGTCCATCGCTGTAACCGCTTCCGGCTGCGGCGGCGCAAACGGCAACAATAGCCCTAATGCAGAATCGACTCCACCGGCCATTACGGCATCTCCTGAGACGACAGAACCGCCAGCTCCAACAGATGACAATCAAACTATAGAACCGTCTGAACCTTCGGATGATGCAGGAACTGAGGCGACTACCGCACCAACACCTGAGTCCAAGGCAACACCAGAAACGTCTATCCAACCAACGGAACAACCTGAAGCAACGCCAAAAGCTACTAAAAAACCTGCTGCTACTGAGGAGGCGCAAGCTTCCAAGAAGCCGTCAGCTACGCCAACACCTACGCCTACACCTACGCCTATCTCAAAACCATCGGCTACGCCAAAGCCTTCACAGGCGCCATCGGACAAGCCATCCAGCAAGCCGTCGGCTAAACCATCTGCTAAACCTTCCGAGAAGCCGGCCGGTCAAATTACGGTAGCTGATATCGTCGCCAAAATAAAAGAAGAAGTTCAATTTGGTTCTCTCGTTGCCATTGAAGGCGATCAGATCAAAGAATTCTATGGTATCGATGCCGATGAGCAGCTTGAAGAAGGCAACTTCTATCAGGCGATGATCATGATACAGGCAAGTGAATTCTCCGTTGTGAAGCTGAAATCAGACAGCGAGTATAAGGCAGTTGCCGCTGGCTTCGATAAACGGGCTGAAATGATTCAAAAGGGGTTTGAGAACTACTTACAGGATCAATACGAGCTGGCGAAAAACTATCAGGTTGTACGCAGCGGCGACTATGTGCTCTTCTCCGTATCGACCGAACAAGATAAAATCAAGGAAACATTCCAAAGCATTTTCGCAAAATAAATAAAAGAAAGGCGCCGATCTGGAATCGGCGCCTTTCTTTTTACAACATATAAAGTTAACCCGGCATCGCTTTTCTTGCCGCAACTTTCCGGTTAACCAGATAGATACTGGCGAGGATGCATACCAAGCCGCCAAGCAACGAGAACGTGAACGGCTCGCTGAAAAACAAAGTGCTGATCAGAATAGCGACGAGAGGAATTAGAAACGTAAAGGAAGACATCCGGCTCGCTTCGCCGGAGTTCATCAGCTTATAGAAGACGATCCAGCCAATCGCAATGACAAACACGGAAATAAACAGCAAGTTGAAAATAAATGGCGGTCTCCAGTTCACATCCGACCAGCTCTCAATCAATGAGCCTGCCCCGGTCATCAGCAATCCGCCAGCTATCAGTTGAATCGATACGAGCCAGATCGAATCGACCCGGCTGCTTACCTTTTTCACAAAAACAGTTCCGAGCGCCCAACTGAGCCCTGAGCTAAGCGCAAGCACGATGCCCGTAATCGACAAATGGCCGCTCAACCCTCCAGCACTCATGATGCCGACACCGGCAAAGCCGAGGATGAGGCCAACTATTTTCAGCCCATTCATCATTTCCCCAAGCCATAGCCATGAGAATAATCCGACAAGCACCGGCTGCAGAAATACGATGGCGGAAAAAAGTCCCGCTGGCAAGTAATGAATGCCTATGGTCTGCAAGCCATAATACAAGATGACGTTGAACAACGTAGAAACTAAATAAATCCAATAATTTTGTCTCAGTTGCAGCCGTTTATATCGTGGAATGGCTACCAACAGAAGCAGCAGACCGCCGATCAGCGTCCGGACACCGGAGAACAGTATCGGAGGCATATCCTGCAGCGCTTCTTTAGTAAGCGGCCAGTTGATTCCCCATACGATAACCAAAAATGTAATAAGCATTGCGGTTTGAAGCTTTGATAACGTACCCATGTTGAATATTTCCTCCTGCTGCGTGATGCGCGAAACTTTTTACTCCGGTACCCATCATACGCTTCTTTTTCAAAGTCCGCAATTTATCATTTGGATATAGGAAGCGAAGCCAAACTATGCTATTTTTGTAGAATAGGAAGTATAGAAAATAAAGAAATGCGATATTAGGGAGAAAAACATGCTCAAATACAATTTAGGCCTGGTTCGCCAAGGCTCTCGAATATTACTGCTTAACCGGGAGCGTTCCTCCTGGATGGGTCGCTGGAATGGTGTTGGAGGAAAGCTGGATAAAGGAGAGTCTGCCCGTTCCTCTATGGAGAGAGAAATGGCGGAAGAGACCGGAATCGATGCTGAATCCTTTCTCAGTTTTCATTTTAAAGGGATGATTACCTGGACCTCGGTGCGCGGTACCGATTTTGGCGGCATGTATGTATACGTTGCCGAACTGCCTGAAGATTATCGTTATGAGACGCCATGCAAGACAGACGAAGGCATATTGGACTGGAAGGAAATCGCGTGGATCATGCATCTGGACAATCAAGGCGTCGCCTCAAATCTGCCAACCTGTCTATTGAAACTGCTTGAAGATGAACGCTGCTACAACCATCACAGCATTTTCGACAATGATGATATGGTAGAGCAGATTTCAACGGAGATCGACCCGGTGATCGAATATGAAGAAGAACGGAGACAGGTCTATTTGGAAAATTATAAGCTGGCACGCCTCCAATCCGTTACTATAAAAGGAGCTATTTAATATGTCTTCCCATCTCTTATCGGATCAGGCGCTTCGGTGGGTTGTGAATGCCGTCAATCCCCATGCAAACGTTCTTGCGGTTAAAAAGCTCTACGGCGGTGTATCCTCCCCTGTCCATAGCCTAACTCTGTCGATAAACGGACAAGAGCAGCATTTCGTGCTCCGTCAAATCGACAATAAGGGGTGGCTGCAGGAGCAGCCGGATTTAACGTTCCGTGAAGCTGAAAGCCTTCGCCGGGCATCCCTTATAAGCGGTGTCGCAACGCCTGAGGTCATCGCCTTCGACAAGACAGGCAGCAGTTGCGGTATGCCAGCTTTGCTGATGACCCGATTGGACGGCGAGGTTGTTTTAGAACCGGCGAATCCGCTGCACTGGGTGGACGGACTCGCTGAGACGCTGGCGAAGCTGCATAGCAGCGACTTGGCTGAATTCCCGTGGACGTTCGCCCCTTATAGCGATGCATCAAAGCTGGATACATCATTGTGGTCGAAGCACCCTGAAGAGTGGCGAGAAGCTGCTCGTATCATTCTAGGTCCCCCGCCTGTTACTTCCATGCAGTTTATTCACCGGGACTATCACCCGGCCAATGTTCTATGGACTGAGGGGAAAGTAAGCGGTGTTGTGGATTGGGTCAATGGCTGCCTCGGGCCTGCTGGCATTGATGTCGGCCATTGCCGGGCCAATCTGGCGCAATTGTATGACGTACAGACAGCAGATGATTTCTTATCTGCGTACCAAGCGTACCGAGGCGATTCTTTTACCTATGATCCCTACTGGGACTTAGTTACGCTGACCGATTTTGACGATGGGACGGCACCCGAAGTCTATGAAGGCTGGACAGCGCTAGGCATGAAGGGATTAACGCCTCAATTGATTGCCGAGCGGCTGGACAGTTATTTAATCAGTTTGTTGGATCGTGTGCGAGGGTAAATCATGTCAATACACAAGGTTGAAAGCAAGCTAACGCAGCGGCGGGTTATGATATAGCTCCCTTATCAAACGAGCGTAATCGAGGGAGATCAGATAAGACCCTCTCGGGGTCTTATTCTAAATGAAATAGGTACATACACGAGGCAGACCCGACTTTTCGCAGCAATAAGACCCTGCGAGGGTCTTAAGATGTGAAAAGTTTCGCGATGGGAGCTAGATAAGACCCTTTCAGGGTCTTATGCTAAATGAAATGCGTACATATGCGAGGGTAGACCCGGCTTTTCGCAGCAATAAGACCCTGCGAGGGTCTTAAGATGTGAAAAGTTTCGCGACGGGAGCTAGATAAGACCCTTTCAGGGTCTTATCCATATTGAATTGCATGCAAACGCGACAGCAGACTTGACGATTCGTAGGGTTAAGAACCTACGAGGGGCTTATGCTCTATTAGCTCGCTTCCACGAATTCTAGCCATCCTAGCATTCAATCCCAATCAAGTGGGGTTGGTAAAATGAACTGACCGAAAAACCAAATCCCCAAGACAACCATAATTACAACCATCATCAGAGTAATAATGATGAATCTAAACCACCATTTCTTTCTCAAAGCATCACCTTCGTATTTAACTTCCTAGCAGCTCCACAGTTGTTAATCAATATTTTCAATCTTCCAAATGCCTTCCTGATTTTTGCGCGAAGTAAATATGTAGCCTGAATTTCCGATTGCGCCATCTTCCTCATACTCGAAACGAATTTCAATGTTTTTGCGGCCGTTGGACGCATCGTAAGGTTCGATCCTCTCCAGTTTAGTAAATCGATACAGCCGGGAGGTGTCGATCAGAAAATCCAAATAGTCCTGATCAGGATGTTGTAAATTGGCATGAAACTCGTCCATGTTTTTGTTAACCATAGCTTCCAATGTCTTTTTCACTAAAGCGATAACCTCTTCTTCATCAGAGTCAGCTCCTGGCGGAAAATCGAAAGCAATTTTCGGTTCAAAATTGCTTGCTGTTATAGCTTTCAACTCCGTTACGAATTTCTGAAAGCCTTTCTGGTCTAATTCGTATGAGATTTTCGTCGTCTGATCGATAAACACACTACCGTTTCCTGTCACATCCAAAGCGCGCGTAACGCCATCTCGCGATTCAAGCACAATGGTGTATAACAAGTCGGCTGGCGCTGCACCTGAAAATGGACGCGCATGATCTACTATTTTGCCCAGCCTATTCAAGTTATCAGAGTCTGTAAGCTCCGCAATAATTTGCTTTGGTGCGTCTAAGTAAATAGTCGCCTTGGTAACATTAGCTCCTTCATAAGCAAAAGGTGGAATCTCAGAGGCTAATGGCGTTTGGCTTGCATGATTAGAACGCTCTTCTTTAGAATGATTTGTCGTTTTGCCGCAGCCGGCTGCAAATGTCAGTGATAAAATGATCAACGATAGGAACAAACGATATCCCACGTTACCAATCCCCCTTTTCTATACAGACGTGACAATTATAGGTTTAGTTGCTTGGCATTCTTGTCATGCAGACAAACAAAAAACCTCCCGGCAGCCAATCACTGCAGAGAGGTTTACACCTAATAGTAGATTTTCTCATCCCGTTTCTCCTTCAATATTTCCACCGCTTCGCGGAAGCGCAAGGAGTGAACAATTTCCCGCTCCCGCAAATACTTCAAGCCGTCCTGCAGATCGACGTCGTCCGTCATATCGATCAGCCATTGATAGGTCGCCCTCGCCTTCTCTTCGGCCGCAATATCCTCATACAAATCGGCGATCGGATCGCCTTTGGCTTGAATATAGGCTGCCGTCCAAGGGACGCCTGCAGCGTTCTGGTAGAACAGCGCATTGTCATGGGATACGTACGTATCGCCCAGCCCTACCGCTCTCATCTGCTCCGGTGTTGCATCCTTGGTCAGCTTATAGACCATGGTGGCAATCATCTCGAGGTGGGCGAATTCCTCCGTGCCTATGTCCGTTAACAATCCAATCACTTTATCCGGGATCGTATACCGCTGGTTCAAATAGCGCAAAGCCGCTGCCAGCTCACCGTCCGCTCCTCCATACTGCTCCAATAGAAATTTCGCCATCAAAGGGTCGCATTTGCTGACGCGGACCGGGTACTGCAGCTTCTTCTCGTAAACCCACATTCCGAAATCCTCCTCACTGTTGCAAGCTGACAAGCAGAGAGCCGGCAGGCTACACCTGCCATGGCCAAGGGGTGTCCACCCATTGAAAAGGCGTGCCGGAATAGCTTTGCCCAAAGTTTTTCAACGGTCCGTATCTCGCCTCGTAGTGGTGAGCAATCTGTTGTCTTACTTGGGCGCAATGATTGTACTGCTGTATGGCATTCACATCATTCGGGTGTGTGTCCAGATACAAATTTAATTCCACCAATACGAAATCGATGGCCTGCAATTCATGCAGCAGCTTGTAAAATTCGCTGTCCATCGTTTTTGACACTAGGCTTCACCCTCACCTTCTACTTTCTTCGTTCGCTTTGACTCGTACGGACTGAATAATGCGGGCCAGAGTGTGCCGTATCTCAATGCTTCATGCGGACTGAACTGCGGCCAGTTCGGCGGCTGAAATGGAATAAACAGCTGGGGCGGCGTACTGTAGCTTTTAACCAAAATGGGCGGACACGGATCAAACGGGCCCACAAAAGGCTTATAGTACCGGACTTGCTCGTTCTCGGACACGAACAAAGCCTCCTCTCGTAATACGCTTCCGTGCAGTATATGAGGCGTTGCTTGACCAAAAGAACCCAAACACAGCGGCCGGCTTTGACTGCCATACCGCACCTGCACTTAACCGCAACAAAAAAACAGCCTGACTCCTCAAGAGTCAAGCTGTTTGAATACGTCCACTATTTATTAGTGTTGTCTTGTTGCTCCGGGCTCGTCGTCCGTTTAATAAAGAAGGACAACACGAGCGCGATAATCGCAAAACCAAAACCGACCAGGAAGGCGTTGTGTACGCCCGCCACCATAGCTTCCGGCCATAAGGCTTTGTTCGTCGGATCACCCGAATCGAGAAGGAACTTCTCTTGTCCGGAAGACATAATCCCGATAAACAGAGCGACACCGATCGCGCCTGCTACCTGCTGGAGCGTATTGAGAATGGCCGTCCCATGCGGATAATAGCGGCTTGGCAATTGGTTCAGGCCGTTCGTCTGCGTCGGCATCATAATCATGGAAATGGCGATCATAATGCAGATGTGCAGCAGAATAAAGGTTGGCTTCGTCGTCTCTACTGTCACTCTCGTGAAGAAGAACATGACGATAGTCAGTAAGATGGTTCCTGGAATGACAAGCGCACGCGGTCCAAATTTATCGAACAGCTTGCCTGTAAGCGGCGAAATCAAACCGTTCAGCAAGCTGCCTGGCAGCATGATCAGTCCGGAAGCGAATACGCTGAGCAGCAATGCTCCTTGGAACAGGAAAGGCAGCAGCGACATCGTTGAGAACAACGTCATCATCATAATGATGAGAAGAATCGCTGTTAAGGTAAACATCGGGAAGCGGAAAGCGCGCAGATCCATCAATGGCTCTTTAACGCGAAGCTGTCTCCATACGAATAAGAGCAGCGCGACGATGCCTGCGGCCAGCGTGCCGTAAACTTCAGGGCTCGACCAGCCACCGCCGCCACCGCCTTCACCAGAGCTGCTGAAGCCGTAGACGATACCGCCAAAGCCGATGGTGGACAAAATAATCGAAAGAATATCCACTTTCGGTTTCGTTGGCGTCGATACATTTTTCAAATAAACGAAAGCAAAAATGATCGAAAATACCGCAAAAGGCAATACGAGATAGAACAACCAACGCCAGCTAAGCGAGTCGAGAATAAGACCCGACAACGTAGGTCCGATAGCTGGAGCAAACATAATGACAAGTCCGATACTGCCCATTGCTGCTCCGCGTTTTTCCGGCGGATAGAGCACGAGGATCGTATTCATCATAACCGGAAGCATAAGTCCGGTACCTCCCGCCTGAAGCAGGCGGCCCACCAAAAGCAAGGAAAAGCCCGGCGAGATGCTGCATACGAGCGTTCCTAAAGTAAATAAAATCATTGCCCCCAAAAACATTTGCCTAGTCGTAAACCATTGTACGAGTAATGCCGAAGCAGGAACGAGAACGCCAACGACGAGCATATAACCCGTTGAAAGCCATTGAAGCGTAGAAGCTGTTACGTTAAGCTCGTTAACCAGCTCCGGAAAAGCGATCGTCAACAGTGTTTCATTAAGTATGGAAAAAAAAGCACCGATAATTAGTGAGATTAATATCGGCAGTCTCTTCACATTACCCAAATCAACAGAAGACGGAGCTGCTGTTGCACTTGCAGAATTCACATGATTTCCTCCTATCTATATAATGGGTAATTATAGTATATCCGTCTTGGTGTTTCAAACTATTTCAAGCTCATAAGAGCTAATCATTCGATTCCGAATGCTGTTTTCATCGCCTGCAGTGCCGAATCTGCGCGAGGCCATCCCGTATAAAAGGCCAGATGCGTGATCGCCTCCGCCAGCTCCTCCTCAGAAATACCATTTTCTTTAGCCAGCTTCAAATGATAATCTAACTGCCTCACATTCCCTCCCGCCATTAGAGCAGCGACTGTAATTAAGCTTCGTTCCCTCAGTGAAAGCTCACTTCTGCGCCACACGTCACCAAACAGCACCTCTTCTGTATATTGGACAAAAGCTGGCGCTATCGCACCATAAGCTGCGTTGACGGAAGTCGGGATTGCCTCATGCCTTTCGGACGGCTGTTGCTGCTTCTGACCCATTCCTGCCTTTTCTTGATTATGCTGTTGTGCCGATATCCAGTCGGGCTTGGAGTCAATCAACTGAGCCTCACCCTTGCCGAATGTCCAATTGTCCAGCTCCGTCTCTGACAATATGGCAAATACGTCATCCGCAGAAATACCACAGGCATTCGTAATCGAGTCAGAGAGCTGCCGGTATAAGCTGCGCTTCTGTTCAATTGTTCGTCCTGGCCCGCATGTGATCTGAATATACAGCAGCCGGTCCGACCTCTTCATATCCAGATAATCCGGGTGATAAATAAACTCTGCGGCCTTATGGCTATGAAATACTTGGAAGCAATCATCAGCAGGCACCCGGAATTGATCGATAAGAGCAGTTAAAATCATTTGGCTGACGACGGCTAGTTCCGTCTCCTTATATTGTCCTTCTACATAGTCGATGCGTACAAACGGCATGCCATATCCCTCCTCTTTATAGTAGCTTTATTTTACAGCAACATTCTTCATCTATATAATGGATTAAAGTAAACATCTTAATCAATAACATAGATGAAGCGAGGCGGATATATGGATTTGAAGGAATTAATCGCATTCCGGACGATTGTAGAAGAAGGTACGTTCTCCAAAGCGGCGGCTAAGCTGAACTACGCACAATCAACCATCACAAATCAAATTCAACGTTTGGAGAAGCAGCTTGGCTTCGCGCTGTTTCAGCGCGGTTGGGACGCTGAACTGACGGCTGCCGGAAAAATCTACGCCGAGGAAGTTCAATCGCTCATTCGGCACTGGCACTATGCGGAAGATTTGGCCAAGTCGCTGGAAAAGGAGGAAATCGGTACGGTTTCCATCGGGGCCGTTGAACCGGCAGCAGCCACACTGCTTCCCGGCGCATTAAGACGGCTGGCCGTAAGTAAGCCAGCTATCAGCTGCAGTGTAACGGTTGCCAATACGGATGCTTTGCTGCAAGGCGTAAAGGATGGTAAGCTCGATTTTGCTATTTGCGGGGATCATCCGTTAAAAAACGGACTTCAGTTCGAGCAGCTCTATGCCGAGGAGCTCTCGTTCATTGCAGACGATGCACATCCTCTGGCCGGCCGGACATCGCTTTCCCTTTCCGATCTGCTGCCCTACCCGCTGCTTGCTGGCGGAAGCAACTGTCTGTACCATATCCGGCTGGATGAGGAATTGTCCTTCCTGCCATCCCGCCCCTTGACCCATACCGTTACTCAATTGTCGCTTCTTCCTTCATTTGTCCAAGGGTGCAACTGGGTTGGCGCGACTCTCGCCTCTTTACCTTTGCCTAACGGTATCCAGAGGCTGGATGTCTTATTGGCAGAGCCGGAAATTTCGATCGGCATTTTGTATCAGCGGGAACCGAATTACTTATCCGCTACGAAGCGCAGCGTCATCGAGCTCATCAGAGAGCAAATCGGCATTCGTTCGACGGCCAGTGGTTGATAAAAAGATATAGGAGCCAACAGAGGTTTGTTGGTGCCTTTAGCTTTTTCCTAATCATAATTACCTATGCCAGAGTTGTGTCGTTTCTTTATTAGCGCACCCAAAAACCGGTATAACCGTCATTTTTCCCTAAATATTCCTTGACAGGAATATTCCAAATAACATATATTCAATACAGATTACAACTAGTGAACGAATCGCAGCGACCTATAGCGAATGGAGGCATCGGGTGAGATGAACCAAGAAGTTACTGATTTCATTAGCGCCGTAGAACAGCCTTGGCAAGTTGAGGTGTGCAATCGGCTTCGCCAGTTGATTCACGAACAGATACCAGCCGTTGAGGAGCGTATCCAATACCGCAAGCCTCATTTTTTGAAAAACGGCAAATATGCCGCAGTTATAGCCCCAGCTAAAGGCTGGGTTAGCTTTGCTATTTTTAACGCCTCGGAGCTCAATCCTCCCGAAGGCTTGTTTGAAGAGGGTCCGCCGGAACGCCGAACCGTTAAAATTCGCGAAAAAGACACCGTCGACTATGGCTTGCTTGCCGAGTTGTTCAAGCAAGCATCCTCCACCCTATAGGCTGGTGCGGGTACCCTTTTACAATATTCAATATGGAGTAGGATCACGTTATGAATTCGACTACGTTCAATGCTCTTTCAGAGCCTAATCGGCTGCATATCGTCGAACTTCTGCGTGACGGCCCATTAACCGTCGGAGAAATCGCCGACCGCCTTGGCCTTAACCAGCCTCAAGTTTCTAAGCATCTGCGCGTGTTGAGCGATGTTGGGCTCGTAGAAGTGCAACCGGTTGCCAATCGGCGGATTTACAAGCTTCGTTCCCATTCCTTTG
The DNA here is from genome assembly GCF_014641555.1 of Paenibacillus radicis (ex Gao et al. 2016). Lineage (GTDB taxonomy): Bacteria > Bacillota > Bacilli > Paenibacillales > Paenibacillaceae > Pristimantibacillus > Pristimantibacillus radicis. The sequence continues at coordinate 546,716 of NZ_BMHY01000001.1, read as the reverse complement.
AGGAAATGAATGATTGGCTGGCCTCCTTCCGTAAAGTTTGGGAGGACCGATTCGATCGGCTGGATGACTATTTGCAGAAATTGCAGCAGCAAAAACAAAAACCGCCAGAGGATGGCCCCTAACGGGCCGTTCCTATTTCGGCAGGTACGGAAAGGGAGGTTGCAAAAGATGAGTACGATTACACGGAATCTATTGCTGCTTGGCGATAATGAGAAAGCCGAATGGCATCCGCTGGAGCCTGCAAGGCAGCAGCTTACAGAACTGCTAGGTGATGCCTTCCAGCTTACAGTTACCGAAGATTACGACGCTCTGACTGATTTGTCTTCCAAAAAAGTTGATGCGGTAGTGTCTTACGCGGACTGCTGGAGCCGCGGCATCGAGCAAGAGCAAGCAGCAGGACTTGTCCGCTACGTTGCCGGAGGCGGCGGTCTGCTTGTCATCCATAACGGAATCTCGCTCCAAAACAGTTATGAGCTTGCGCAGCTTATCGGCGGCAAATTCACGACTCATCCTGAATACCAGACGCTCAACTACTTCGGATCGGCTCCGGGGCATCCGCTGCTGCAAGGCGTGCCGGACTTTACGGTCGATGAGGAGCCCTACATGTTCGAGTTCGATTCTTTTGCCCCGCGCAACGTATTTCTCGAATACGAATTTGAAGGCAAGCGTTATCCGGCAGCTTGGGAGCACCGCTACGGTCTTGGCAGAGTCGTCTACTTGCAGCCGGGTCATTGCGCGCCAAGCTTCAAACCGGAAGCTTACCGGCAATTAATTAGAAACAGCGCAAGCTGGGCCGCAGGTGCCAGTTAGAAGCACTTATACAGGTTAGAATGAAAAAAGGATTTAAGCAGTGATTGCTTAAATCCTTTTTTTATTATGAGAAGCGAAGTTGCGATTGTCCCTTCCAGCTGATTTCACGGTAATCCCCGTAAAGACTGGATGATGCCGTACTGTATGAATACGCCGTTTGCCCGGACAGCTCTACTAACGTTAGCCGATGTCCGTGTTTTGCGCCGGTATCGATTCCCAGTCGTCCGGGTGCATGCCATAGCTCGCCTGGTGTTGCTCCCATTTTATGCGTAGGCGTATGACCAAAAACGATATTGGCGGGAAATTCGAAGTCACTGCCCCAGAATGGTTCACGGATCGTCGTCAAATCATCACGGCTTTGACGATCCAGCCGGATTCCCGGGCGAATGCCGGCATGTACATATAAGTAAGAACCGGACTGCACAAAGTAAGGCAGCGATTCAATAAATTCATGTTCAGCGATGACCTCCTGTGTTTTACGCGATTCCTTCTCGTTAATAAGCGCAAGCAGCGCAACCTCCATATTGCCGGCTAACGCAACAGCACCCTCATCGCATAGCTTCTTTACGTATGTTAACGACTCCCAAGTCGCAGGATCTGCGTCGATATAGTCGCCAAGCAGCGCAAGCTTGTCTTTGCCGGGCTGATAGCCCGCGGCTTGCAGCAGTTTTTCCATTCCTTCCGCATGACCGTGTATATCCGAAATGACGAATTGTCGTGACATATATGCTCTACCTCTCGTTATGCTGCTCCCGCGGAAATAAATAAACATGATTGATGTATAAATAACCTTCTGCTCCTGCTTCTAGAGGCTCCTCATGTAGAAAAGACAGCTGCTGCCCGTCTGCGGCCTTGGCAAGAACGCGCATAAATTTCCCTTCATACACACTGTGCAGAACCGTTACGGGTAAACCTCCTGCGGCAGGATCGGTCATGAAAACCGCTGCATCCGGCCGGAAAAGCAGCTCCGCCTCATCTCCAGAAGAAGCCGTTTTAGCGTTCCAAGTGCCCTTAACCTCTTGGCCTCCCACGATAACCCCGATTTCTCCATCGGCCATTGCTGCGGCACGTCCTTTCAACCGGTTGCCTGCTCCGAGCAGCATGGCCGCCGATAGCGTTGCCGGACGCTCATAGCAAGCTTTGGGAGGATCAATCTGATCGACGGCCCCCGCACGCATGATCATCAGCCGGTCCGCCATTGCAAATGCCTCGTCAGGATCATGTGTAACGTGAAATACCGTCGTGCCCAGCCTACGGAACAAATAAGCCATCTCCGTCCGCATCTCGATCCGCAGCCGCATATCCAAATTGGAGAGCGGCTCGTCTAGCAGCAATAGATCGGGCTTGGTCGCCAGTGCCCTCGCTATCGCCACCCGCTGCTGCTGTCCGCCCGACAGCTGTGGTGGAAGCCGGTCCTCCAAGCCTTGCAAATGCAGCAATGCTGTTAATTCTGTAATTTGCTCACGAATAGCAGCCGGCGATACCTTCTGGCGTCGCAGCCCATAGGCGATGTTGTCATAGACGCTCATATGAGGCCATAAGGCATAATCCTGAAACACCATATTGATGCCCCGCTTCTCCGGCGGAATGGATCGTGAGCCCGCCGCTGCCACTTTGCCGCGCAGCTTTATTTCGCCGGCATCGGGATTTTGCAAGCCTGCAATTAGTTGCAGCAGCGTTGACTTGCCGCAGCCTGAGGGCCCCAGTACGCTAATAATTTCGCCCTTTTGCACCGAGAAATGAATGTCGCGCAGCGCAGTGTGGCTGCCAAATGATTTTCCAAGCCCGTTGACTTCCAGAATCGTATTCATTGCGATGATCTCCTTTGACGCTTCCGCGCAGGTTTAAATAGCAGTTCCATAGCGGCAATAATGAGGATAACAAGACCGCCGCCGGTTAACGTCGCCGCAGCAGCGTAGCCGAATTTCAAATCCTCGAACGCTTTATTAATGACAACAGGCAGCGTCATGAAGTTTGGCGGATACAGGATTGACGAGATCGCGAGATCAAACACGCTTGCTCCAAAGGCTGCCAGACCTGCATACAGCAGCGCTCCCTTAATTAGCGGTATGAGCACAGATCCCATCCGGGACAAGAAACCCGCTCCTTGCATCTGGGCAGCGGACAGCAGTTGCTTCGGCACTTTGGCCATCGCCCCTACGACCACTCTCGTTATGACCGGAATAACACCAGCTACGCTTGCCAGCACCAATATCCATGGCGTGCCGTACAGCAGCAGCCCGATCTTTTCCAGCCAAGCCTGATTCCATATGAAAATGTATCCGATGCCCAGCACGATGCCCGGCACCGCAAGCGAGACGAGCGAGATAACATCAATCGCTTTACGGAGCTTAAATTCCGAATAATTCAGTACATAGGCAACAAGGAAACCGACAACAAGACCGATAATCGCAGCTACCGCCGCAATTTCAAGCGAATGAACAAGACCGCTTAGCAGATTGCCGTCGGTGGTGAACAGTGCCTTATAGTGCTTCAGCGTCAGTCCGGATTTCGCGTCTATCGAAGCATTGGACGAAATCGACATCAGCAGATTAGAGCCGAATGGAATACCTAGCACGACCGCCAAAAACAGCAGGTTGCCTGTCATCAGCCAATACGCGCCTTTTGCTGGCCGTTTCGGTACCGAACGAACCGCCCGTGAAGAAAGAAAATCGAATCTCGATTTGCGCATTGCATACAGCTGCACGCTCATCGCAAGGGCAATCAGCAATACAAGATAAAAGGACAACGCTCCTGCCATATCGAACCGGATTGGCGACGTGTAGAGCGCTGAATAGATCGAATAAGGCAAGGTTGGGAACCGGAAAATCGTTGCAATTGACGCCGGCATGCCGAAATCGCCTACCGTATCCATAAAGACGAGCATAGCGCCCGAGCAAATAGCCGGAAGCAACAGCGGCACCTGAATTGTCCGCCATACTGTCCAGCGGGAACCGCCGGATAAACGGGCTGCATCGCTCAGCTGTTCGACTTTCCACTCCAACGCGGCAAATACCGTCAAGTAAGCCATCGGAAATTTGCTTAACGTCATCACGACGATCAGTCCAGCCGGCTGAAATACGAGCTGATGCAGACCGCTCCAACCCAGCCATCTCGTCGCCAGTCCGTCGGACGAGGCGAACATGACCCAACCTTGAGCCAATATGAACGAAGGCGTAATGATCAAGATCCAGACGGCGAGATCCAGCAGTTTAGCCGATGGAAACGTCCATTTGGAACGAATCATCGCAAGCGCCACGCCAAGCATCGTACCGAGCAAGGTGGTCCCTATACCGAGTACAACCGAGTTTTTTAGCGAGACGTACCATAACGGCCTGCGAAACACATCAAGCAGCAAAGATAAGTTGCCGATTTGAAGGTTGCCGAAAAAAACACCTGGAAGCAGCACTTGAATCACAACAGCAGCAAGCGGAAGCAGAATAAGCAGAAACAGGACGGCTAGCACGAGCCAGCCGGTCCGGTTTCCTTGCGCTTTTAATCGAAACATCGGTTACTTCACCGCTTTGTCAGCGAACCATTGTTTAATTTCGCCTTCATGCTCGCCAGCCCATGCCGCTTCAGCCACAACAAGTTTCGCGTTCGCAGCGCGATCAGACTTCTCGGTTACTCCTTTGGCGGAAGCCTCAAAGTAGCTTTCTTCCCCTTTGTCGATCAGTGCCTGCTGCGTTTTTGGATCCAGTATAAATTCGATAAACGCCTTAGCTGCATCGGCATGCTTCGTATTCTTCTGAATAGCCGCTACGCGTACCGAAGCAGGAGCGCCTTCTTCCGGCCAGATGATTTCAATGGGCTCGCCGGCATTTTTCAGCGTATATGCATTGCTCTCTTGCAGCGCAGCCGCTTTAATCTCGCCGCCAGTCAACGCTTTCGCAACGTTCGGATTTTTCGGATAAACATGCAGATCGTTTTTCAACAGGCTGTCAAAAAATTTCTGTCCGCCATCCATACCTTGCGTTTGGAAAAACCATGCGACGAACGGGAAGGCAGGTGCTGCTACCGCAGGGTCAGCCATTCCTACAACCCCTTTAAATTTAGGATCAGCCAGATCCGCCCATGTTTTTGGTGCAGTATTCGCATCAAATGCTTTCGTGTTATAAACGATGACGGACGCGGCATGTGCACCTGTTGGATAATAAGTTTTGTTCTCAGGTACAAACGCTTTAGCAAAATCCGTTAGCTGGTCAACATTGTTAGGCGACCAGCCTTCAAGCAGTTGTCCGTTTTTGCCCATTTGATCGATCGTTGGCATCGCGTCCATCCAGACGACATCCCAGTGGGGATTGCCTTTCTCAGCCTCGATCCGCGAAGCGATCTCTGCTCCGTTGCCGCTTACGAGTTCCAGCTTGTAGCCAGTTGCTTCTTCAAACATCGGTTTAATGATTTCGTCAAAGTCATTCAAATACACAACGAGCGGCTCATCCTTGGACCCCGTGTCGACAGCCGGACTTGCTTCAGGCGCAGCGTTCAGGTTTGGCGCATTCGATGAACCTGAGCTATTCGGTGTCCCTCCGTTATTCCCGCATGCTGTAACCGATATCGCCACCGTAAGCAAACCAATTAGTAAAATCCCCTTTTGTCTAACTTTCTTCAACATTTCATTACCTCCCGCTTTGTTCTTCTTCCTTACTTAGATTAAGGACAAATTGTAAATGGAGGATTAAAACAATGATAAGAATAAATTAAATATATCTATATATATTGATAATCGTATCGATTTTATCTATATTAATTTCGAGGAGGGATGCTGTATCAACATTCAACAGCTTCGCGTTTTTGTCCAGGCAGCCCGTTTATCAACGCTAACAGAAGTAGCCGCCGAGCTTGATTTAAAACAGCCGACCGTCAGCTTTCATTTGAAAAAATTAGAGGAAGATCTGGGACTTCATCTATTTCATAAACAAATGCGTCAGTTTCAATTAACAGACGCCGGACAAACGCTTTTACCTTATGCCAAACGAATTTGCGCCCTAATGGACGAATCATCCCGATTGATGAAGGAACATCGTGAACAAGGCCGGGGTCAATTAAAAATCGGCGCCAGTTATACGCCGGCAACCTATTTTTTACCGCCATATCTGGCATCCTTTCAATCGGGCTATGAAAATGTCGTACCTCTGTTAACCGTCAAACATGCCGGAGCGGTTATGACGCTGCTCCGCGAATATCAGATCGACGTCGCCGTCGTATCCTTGCTCCATACCGATGTCGAAGGCTTGGAGACGATCCCGCTGGCTGAAGACGAGCTGAAGCTGGCATTACCGAAGACCCATCCACTTGCAAGTCAGGCGGCCATTTCCGTCGAAGATCTGAAGGGACAAGCTTTTCTGCTTCATGAGCACGGCTCCACAACCCGCGAGCTGGCAGACAGCTGGGCGAAAGACAATGGCTTGCAGTGGACGATTGGCATGGAGCTAGGCGCCATCGAGACGATTAAGGAATCGGTCAAGCATGGGATCGGCATCGGCATTCTCCCGTGGCGCAGTGTCATGAAGGAAGCCGCAGCCGGGGAAATTGCATTACGTGACCTTCCGGGTCAGGTGAAACAGCGGCAAATTTGTCTCGCATACCGGAAAGAAGAAGTCATGGCGTATCAGGTTCGCACTTTTATTCAATTCATGAAGCTTTCGTGTCTTCCGGCGGCGGAAGCGTAATGAGAGAAATGCTGTGCGCTGCTTCTAGCAAGACACCGGGGTCGCTGCGCGCTTTGGTTCATGCTGGCGTTCTTGATTCCATTGCCTCATCGCTTTCTCGCTGAACAATGGATAGAACCTGCAAAATGTCAGCCTGAACTCAAATCGCTCCGCTCACCCACTCAAGCAGTGCAGATAGAGCCATTTAGTCAGAGCATGTTACTCTAAAAAACGGTTGCAGAAGGAAGCTGCGTTCTCGTGGAACAAAGTTTAGTTCGTTAAATCTGCTACCACGATCCAGATCCACTTGCCCTCTTGTAACGTCATTCACATTTTTCGAGTCAAGAAGATAGCAGCTGAAAAGAATCAAAATGTAAAAGTACAGGTTGTCAGCCGGTTTTTCGGCGATTTACCGCTTCAAAATGCAAATGTGCATTTTGATTGGGCTTAAAAGCATGGAATAGGGTGAAATGGGCGATTTCAAATGTATTTTTGCATTTTGAATGGTACATTTAGGGACTTTGAGGCTCTTCAAAATGTACTTTTACATTTTGTTCCTCGTTGACGAGGGACTAGTGTGAGGAGTCGCTTAAAAAAGAAGAGAGCTGCAACTGCAGCTCTCCTTTGCCCATTCTATTGTTCCTATTCCTCCAGACGATAGCTGACGAAAGCGAGCCGTTGGCTGTCCGGCGACCAGGAATTGACGTTTATCGTACCTTGTCCTCCGAACAGTTGTACCAGCAAGCGGGACTCTCCGCCTTCGCTTGGCATCAGACGAATCTCAACCTGCTTATTAGCGGGATGATCGCCTGGGTCGACATCTCCCTTGCGATAGGATAAGTAAGCTGTCCATTGACCATCTGGTGAAATATGCGGGAACCAATTATTGCTCTCATCGAAGGTCATTTGCGTCTGTTCGCTGCCATCCGCCTTCATTCGCCATACCTGCATTAAGCCGGAGCGGACAGAGTTAAACCAAATATGACTGCCGTCCGGTGAAAATTCAGGACCGTCATTTAGACCCGGGCTGTCCGTCAGCCGAGCCTCAAGCCCCCCGATTGCCGGTATCGTATAAATGTCATATTCGCCATCCCTCTCTGCACAATAGGACAACGTGCTGCCGTCTGGCGACCAGCCATGAAGATAGCTTGGCGCCATCGGGGTAATGAGCTCAGGAGCTCCACCGGTTAAAGGGAATGTATAGATACGAGATTTGCCATCCTCGGCGGTATGATGACTCACTGCGACATGCGTGTTGTCGGGGGACAACACATGATCATTATTGCAACGTACAGCAAATCCCGAATCGATGACCGAATTGCTGCCTGTAGCCAGCTCGTATGCATACAGCTTTCCTTCACAGTTATAGATTAGCGTTGTTCCATCCGATGTCCAGTTCGGCGCTTCGATCAGATACGGGAATTGAGCCAAAACTGTTCGTTCTCCCGTTGTAATATTAACCGTTTCCAAAATGCTAGTTAATTTGCTCGTCTTCTCCATCGCAATTTCTCCCCGCATTCCTAAAAGAATATGTATCATTCCTCATTAATCTTTTGCTATTAATAACTGAAATAAAAATGGCTAATCCCGCTAATAGAGAATAAATGCTATACTTCATATGTGGATATTAATACCAATTCATAATCAACAATTTCTGCGAAACTATTCGATGAAAAGGAGAACTATCCTCTTGAGAAAATTAGCTTTATTTCTATTAAATCTATTACTGAGTGTCATCCTCACGCTCATTGTTGCATCGCTCCTAAGCAATACAGGAGCAGATAGTGATCATACCCTCATTATAGCAATATTGATTACGCTTTCAATTCAGTTTTCATTTCTCACGACCATGTTTCTGATGAGGAATCAGCAATAACAAAATTGCCAGACTCCTCCCTCCAAAAACATCAATCAGCCCTTCACAAACAGCTCTGGCATATCTAACGCCATCGAAACATTACACAGCATCCCGCGGGCTAGAAAGTTAGTAGTACGCGCCTCCGCCTGATCAATCCCCGCTTGCTGGAAAGCATCAACGACCATCTGCTGTATCGAACCCATTCCTTGCTTTATCGATTGCCGAACCGCTGGTTCGTTAATGGTCTGTGCTTGCATTTGCAGCAAAATTTCATGGCGGTGTGACTGCATAACCGCCTCGTAGGCGCGAGTCAGACCGTCCTCCAGTTGTTCCGGAGATGCGGAGTCTATAACGCTTTGAAATTGTCCAATAATCCGCTGCCAAGATACTTCCAACGCCTCGACGAGCAATGACTCCTTGGTAAAAAAGCGATATACATACGGCTGCGAAATCGCAGCCAGCTCGGCCACTTGTGCCGTGGTCGCCCGGTAATAGCCGATTTCTGCAAAAACTTCAATTGCAGCAGCTACAATTTCAGCACGGCGATTCGCAGAAGCCGCAGTTACTTTTGCCATAGCTATTCTCCTTTCTTATACTCGTTATACGGTAATAGCATTATTGATTAACCAATCAATGTTTGAAATCATTATAGGCGACCCGCTCCCCTGCTGCAACCTATTTATTCATGCAACTCTTTTTATTCTATTGCGTCTAGAAATTATTAGGAAGTATCGTTGCAACCAACAGGAGGGTCAAGTTGAGAAAAACAGTAATTGCTTTATTAGGACTATTGCTGCTATGTGCCTGCCAAAGCCAATTTACCGCGGATAGCTGGGCTAGCGACCGTGAGAAAAGAAGCGAAATGTTAAGTGATTTATTAAATAAGAACAATAATCTTGTAGGCAAGACGGAGAATGAAATCATAGCTTTGATGGGCAAACCTGAAGAAAAGCTGGATGAGCCCTCTTCCCAGTACGTATATTATTTGGGCAGAGCCGGACTAGGCGTTGACGATAGTCTGCTCGTTCTCCAGTTCGACGAGAACTGGAAAGTGGAGTCCCATAAAATCCGCTACGATTAATCATAGCGGAAGTAAAATCTTCAAAGCAAAAGGACCTCTTACACCCGGATTGGGTAAAGAGGTCCTTTCCTTTTGACAAATGCAGGACAACGCCCGTCTTAGCTGTGGAAATCCGTTCCGGAAAGGACTGGTTTCACATATCCCGTCCGTACAACGAAATCACCGAAATGCTCGCCTTGCCCGCGTTCCGTTGCAAACCTGTTAATGATTGGCTTCAAAGTGTCGATAATTTCCTCTTCGCCGATATTTTCGCGGTACAGCTTGCTGAGACGATCCCCAGAGAAGCCTGCTCCCATGTACATATTGTATTTGCCCGGCGATTTGCCGATAAAAGCGATCTCACCCAGAGCAGGGCGAGCGCAGCCATTCGGGCAGCCGGTCATCCGAATATTGATTTCCTCTTCACGCAAGCCGGCGTCTTCTAGAATCGGCTCCAGCTTGTCGATAAGCGTTGGCAGGTAGCGCTCGGCTTCCGCCATCGCCAAGCCGCAGGTTGGCAACGCCACGCAAGACAAAGCGCTGCGGCGCAAAGCGGATAGATTTGAACCTTCGGAAATACCGTACTCTTTCAACAGTGCATTAATCTTCGCTTTTTTCTGACCCGTGATGTTGGCAATGACCAGATTCTGATTCGCCGTCATCCGGAAATCACCCGTATGAATCTTGGCAATTTCACGCAAGGCTGTTTTAAGCTTCAGCGTATCCGTATCGGCAATCCGGCCGCTTTGGATATATAGGTTGACGTTCCATTTGCCATCCTTGCCTTTTATCCAGCCGTACCGGTCACCGGTATGGTCGAATTTGAATTCACGAGCAGGCTCCAGCTCCCAGCCCAGACGATCATGAAGCTCGTCAACGAACCAGTCCAGACCATGACGGTCAATCGTGTATTTGAAACGTGCATATTTCCGCACGGAACGATTGCCGTAATCACGCTGGATGGTGACCGTTTTTTCAGCAATGTCGAGAATCTGATCCGGCGTACAGAAGCCAATAACGCGGGCAAGCTGCGGGTACGTTTGATTATCGCCATGTGTCATACCCATACCGCCGCCAACACTAACGTTGAAGCCGACCAGCTTACCCTTCTCGACGATGGCAATGTAGCCAAGGTCTTGCGAGTAAACATCGACGTCATTGGATGGCGGAACAGCGATGCCGATTTTGAACTTCCGGGGCAGGTAGACCGGTCCGTAGATCGGCTCGACCTCTTTTGTCGCTGCTTCCTCTTGCTCCAGACTATCGACGACCTTTTCCCCATCTAGCCATATTTCATGGTACGCTGGCGTCTTCGGCGCCAGATGCGTCGTCAGTTGCTGCGCCCAATGATAGATTTCACTATGAATCTCCGATTGATACGGATTCGGGTTGCACATGACGTTGCGGCTAACGTCTCCGCATGCTGCAAGCGTCGTCAACAACGCATGATTAATATCCTGAATCGTCTCTTTCAAATTCCATTTCAGAACGCCATGCAGTTGAAAAGCCTGACGGGTCGTAATACGCAAGCTGCCGCTGCCATATTTATCAGCCAGCTCGTCCATAACCAGCCATTGCTCCGGTGTCGATACACCGCCCGGCGTTACAACGCGAAGCATGAATTGGTAAGACGGCTCCAGCTTTTGTTTTTCCCGCTCGTTGCGGTAATCCCGGTCATCCTGCATATAACTGCCGTGAAACTTCAACAGCCGATTGTCCAATTCCGGCAAGCCGCCTGTAATACGGTTGGACAGAGACCCTACCAGAGAGCCGCGCAAGTAATTGCTTTCGACTTTCAGCAATTCCACGTCGCTCGGAGGTCCGCCAATCGGTTCAACTTTATGTTTCTTTGCCATTGCTGCCAACTCCTTTGCTTTTGCATGACGTACAAGTTACAACTATCTTCATCTATAAGTGCTAACGTTTAATAGACATCGCGTTGGTAACGGCCCTGCTCTTGCAGTTCCGCCAAGTATGCGGCGGCTGCTTCGGAATCTTTGCCGCCCTGCTGCTGAATGACCGTCAGAAGCGCGGCATGAACGTCATGCGCCATATGCTTCTCGTCCCCGCATACATACACATGCGCGCCTTCTTCGAGCCATTGGTAAAGCTCCTTCGCTTTCTCAAGCATTCTATGCTGTACGTACACCTTTTCCTTCGTGTCGCGGGAGAAGGCTACGTCCAGGTTCGTCAAGACGCCGTCTTTAAGCATGCGCTGCCAGTCGGTCTGATATAGAAAATCAGTGACAAAGTGGCGATCACCGTAGAACAGCCAGCTTTTCCCCGTCACGCCAAGCTCTTCACGCTCTTCAAGGAACGCTCGGAACGGAGCAACACCTGTACCAGGACCAATCATAATGACCGGGGTTTCCGGATTAACCGGCGGCTTGAAATTCGGATTTTGCTGAATGAAAATCGACAGCTTGTCGCCCGGCTCAAGCCGTTCTGAAGCTTGCACGGAGCACACCCCGTTGCGTTCTCTGTCATGCGCCTCGTACTGCACTTTGCGGATCGTCAGATGAACTTCCTCTGGATGCGCGCTGTAGCTGCTGGCGATGGAATAGAGGCGCGGCGGAAGCTTGCGGAGCAAATCCGCAATGTCCTTAGGCGCAATGGTCCATGGCGCGTAATCACGGAGCAAGTCAAGCAAGTCGCGGCCATTGATATATGCTTTTAACTGCTCTTTATTGTCCGGTTTAACGAGCTCTGCCAGTTTTTCGTTGCCGGAGTAAGCAACGGCCTTCTCCAACAGCGGCTTCGTCAGCACTGTAATCTCATAACGATGCTCCAGCGCGTTCCGCAGTGAAACGGTCTCACCCGATTTTCCAGCAGCAACTGGCTCTTCCGGGTTCCATTTCAATTCTTCAATAATACGTTCGACCAGCGCTGGATCGTTCTGCGGGTAAATACCAACACAGTCCCCTGGCTCATACGTCAATCCCGAGCCCTCAAGCGAAAGCTCCAGATGACGCGTTTCCCGGTCAGAACCGCGTCCGTTCAAGTTCAAGTTTTCCAGCACTTCAGCTTTGAAAGGGTTAACACGCGAATATTCCGATTCTCCGTCCAGGGAGACGGACGCAGCAGACGCTGCTGCAGAAGCTGGAGCGGCTGTTGCTCCGGCGGAAGAGCTTAATGCGCCGGCTACGCTGGCAATCCATGCCGATGCCGTTTCGTCGAAGTCGACATCGCAATCGGCCCGATCAACGATACGCTGTGCGCCAAGCTCCTCCAGACGCTTGTCGAAGTCCTGTCCTGTTTTGCAGAAAAATTCATAGGACGTGTCGCCCAGCGAGAGTACCGAAAACTTAGTCTCTTCCAGTCTAGGCGCCCGTTTGCCATGCAAAAATTCATAGAAAGTCAATGCATTGTCCGGCGGGTCGCCCTCGCCATGCGTGCTAACGAGAACAAATACATGACCCGCTTTCTTCAAGTTATTCGTCTTGAACTGATTCATCGAGGAGAGGGTGACTTGAACACCCTGCCCTTTCAGCTTCTCGGCGAGCTTGCCTGCCAAACGCTGCGAATTGCCTGTCTGAGAGCCGAAAAGAATCGTCGCATCCTTCGGAGCCTCAATCACCGCAGCAGCTGGAGCTTCCTGTACTGCACTGACGGCTTCAATTGCAACCGATGTTTCCGAGCCGGCGGCTGAAGACGCCCCCGCGCTGTAAAATGCCAAATACCCGCCAAGCCATTGAATTTGCGCGGGAGAAAGGGTCGGCAATAACCGATTGAAAAGCTCAGCTTGTTCTTCCGTAAATGGACTGTTCGTCACTTTGAGTTGCAACTACATTCACCTCGTATCGTTTTCGAAACGCATAATTCCAAGTTGGACGCTTTGTTTTATATTCTGACCTAATGCTACCTCAGCACCGCACTACGGTCAATGAATTACGCATAGTTTTCGCTATAAGAAATATTGTGAAATCATTCAGTTTTTCTTATAAAACGACAACACTCGCGAATAAGCCCTCGTCCAGACGAAATATCCTCTATTTTGAACGATTCTCTGCTGCGTTTAGAGCTCCATTGCGCTTAACATCACCGTTATTTTCTCAGCCTTCTATGTCCGATCAGTCTTCCATAAAGCATTGGCCTAAAGCCATGGAAAGCAATATAAACATACTAACAAAAAGGCCACCTCCAGATGCGGAGATAGCCCTTCAATTTACCCAATAAGCTGCTTGTAAAAGTTTAAGCCGCCGCACCAACTGCAGCCGACTTCGACTTGCGAATGCGCATTGCCATCACCGAGGCGAATAAGCAGAGGAAGCCCGCGACGGCAAACGGTACCGTATAGCTGCCTAATGCGTCGCGCAAGACGCCGGCACCGTATGCGGCAGTCGATGCTCCAGCCTGGTGCGCAACGACGATCCAGCCGAAGATCATGCCGGCCTTCTCTTTGCCGAAGGCATCCGAGGACAGCTTCGCCGTCGGCGGAACCGTCGCAATCCAGTCCAGCCCGTAAAAGACGGAAAAGATGAGCAGCTGCGTATAGCCGGAACCAAGCGCATACGGCAAGAAAATAAGCGACAGACCGCGAAGGCCGTAATACCAGAAGAGAAGCTTGCGGCTGTCGAAACGGTCGGTCAACCAGCCTGACAACGTTGTGCCTACCAGATCAAACAAGCCCATTAGAGACAGAAGTCCGGCTGCGATGACAAGCGGAATGCCAAAATCTCCGCAGGCCGGGATGAGATGCGTCCCGATTAAACCGTTAGTCGAGAAGCCGCAAAGGAAGAACGTTCCCGCAAGCAGCCAGAAGGTGCCGCTTTTGGCCGCAGAACCAAGAGCTCGGATTGGTGTCATAAACAGATTACCGGTGAAGGGAGCTGGCTTAACAATCGTCTCCTCCCCAAGCACGGGCACACCGAGATCGGAAGGATGATTGCGCATGCCGAAGGCGATAAGCGGAACAAGCAGCAGAAGTGCGCCGATGATCGCATAGATTGCAAAGCGCCATCCCCATAAGCTCGTTGCCTGAGCGATCAATGGCAAGAAAAGCAGCTGGCCGGTAGCCGCACTGGCCGTAAGCATGCCGATAACTAGTCCTTTATGCTTAACGAACCAGCGATTGGCAATGGTAACGCCAAGTACATTGGCAAGCGAGCCTGTTCCGAGCCCGACCAATATGCCCCAGATGACGATGAACTGCCAAATTTCCGTAATAAACGGTGTAAAGCCAATGCTTACGACTAGCAAAAGAATCGATAATAGCATAATTCTTGATATGCCGAACCGGGCCATAAAGGCTGCTGAGAAAGGCCCCATTAAACCATACAATAATATACGGATCGAAGCTGCAGCAGAAACATCGCTCCTGCCCCATCCGAATTCCTTCTCCAGAGGAAGCATGAGAACGCTAGGCACCGAGCTGATTGCCGCCGAAATGAGCAGCGTCGCGAATACAATGCCTACAATAATCCATCCATAATAAAACCGTGAAGTTCTCTGTAAATTAGTCACGGGAAAGCTCCCTCCGCTTTATCAATGTAATCGAAACAGTTGCATTACAATTCATAAAAAAACTTACTCCACCGCGAGGACCATCGTCTCCTCGTAGATCGTTTCCATATTCGTGCGGGACAGTTCTTCCCGAAAGGCCTGTTCCGCCGCACCGTAATATTTCCGCAGCGTCGGTTGAATGCCACGGCCAATAGAGCAGCGTTGATTAGGCTTGCTATGGTGCATCTCCTGCAAAGGCTGGTCGACAACAGCGTCGTACACATCAAGCAGCGTTATATCCTGCGTGGAACGGGTCAGCTTCCAGCCGCCATTCACATTGCCCCGCCGAACATCAACTAGCCCGGCTTTGTGCAAGCTGCCAAGAATTCTTCTTATAAAAACAGCATGAGTATTGACACTCTCTGCTATGGCTTGTGATGTTACATAAACGGAGAGGTCGCCTTTTTTGACCTGTTCATAGCGAATGCGGGACAAAATATGCAATGCAACGGTAAAATGGCTGTTGGCTCCCATGTCATCACTCCTTTAATAGAACTAATATAGTTACATTAGATCTTCTTGTCAATATTAAATTTCCATATTTCCTGTCTCCACACCTTTTCTGGGCAGACGAATACAATGGTCTATGCGAACGCCTATAACCGCAATTGAAAGGAAGGAATGGCATGGCTGTTTCCTATATGGACTTTACATCACCATCCGTACAATTTACTTATGATTTAAGTAACAATCCGTTTTTCAAAAAAGATTCGCGCAATTACATCAACGCACTTGGCATTCAGCAGTTAAATACGCTGGGCAACGTATCGTTGCTCGATATTTTTCTCAGTACGGGCAATGTCGTTGAACCTCACATTCATCAGAACGCTTCGGAGCTTGTATTCTGCATTTCAGGCGCTGCGCTCGTTTCCCTTATTAATCCCTTCACCAAGCAGCTGCTCAACTATCAGATTCAACCCGGCCAAGTGGCTAATATTCCTCAAGGCTGGTGGCATTATGAAATGGCTACCGTCGATAATACCCAATTGCTAGCTATCTTCGATGCGCCAGTTCCTGAATTCATCCCCGCGTCCGATATGCTGCGACTTACGCCAGCAAGCGTATTCGCCCATACCTACTGCCTCGATGAAGCCAAAGTTAAAAACACGCTTGCGCCAATTACAGATACAGTCGTCATTGGACCGCCAAGCAACTGCCATAGAGAAGCGGATCAAGATCCGGACCAGCCGGCCTATCGCCCTTCACAAACTTCACAGCCACAGGTTAACAACTATGCTGAGCCTTCCTTTAACGGCCATATCGGCAACGGCTGGAGCTACCCGGCTCGTAACGGATATGGCGGTTACGGGTACTAAACCTGAGTCACAGACAAACTTCCAGAGGCTTCTGCGGATAAAGCAGGAGCCCTTTTCCCTTTCACGGGGTTAACGCACATAAAAGACAAGCGGAATTACATAGCTATGGATAGATGCACGGACTCATGCTCATTATGAATTTGATTTCATTAACGGTCACGGGAGGCAATGAATGCGACATGAACGATGAACGTTCCAAGAACGGACCCCCTTTTCCTATTCCGCAGCCAATCCGCAGTGACGGTGCGGGAGGACCGGATTTCGGCCCCCGTGATATTATGCGGGACTTGGAAAACCCGGACATGCTGGTTCCTCCGACTACAGATGCCGGCTTGATGCCCAATCTGAAAATGTCTTTCTCTGACACGCATATGCAGCTTAATCACGGCGGCTGGTCGCGGGAAATTACGGTCCGTGATTTACCGGTTGCTACGACGCTGGCGGGCGTCAACATGAGCTTGACGCCCGGCGGCGTACGGGAGCTGCACTGGCATCAGCAAGCGGAGTGGGCTTATATGATTTGGGGAACAGCACGTATTACCTCTGTCGATCAGAATGGACGCAACTTCATTGCCGACCTTGGCCCCGGCGATCTGTGGTATTTTCCGGCCGGGCTGCCCCACTCCATCCAAGGGCTGGCTGAGGGCTGTGAATTTCTGCTCGTCTTTGATGACGGTAATTTCTCAGACTTAAATACATTATCCATTTCCGACTGGTTCGCACATACCCCCAAGGATGTGCTGTCGGCCAATTTTGGCGTGCCGATGGAAGCTTTTCAGAATATCCCGGATGATCAAGTGTATATTTACCAGGATCATGTACCCGGCACGATCGAGAGTCAGGAAGTGCAGTCCCCCTATGGTAAAATACCGCTAAGCTTCAAGCACCGCTTGCTTGCCCAGCCTCCGCTGCGCACACCTGGCGGCAGCGTCCGGATCGCGGACTCCGCCAATTTCCCGATTGCCAAGACAATTGCAGCTGCGCTTGTCGAGATCGAGCCGGGCGCAATGCGGGAGCTGCATTGGCATCCTAACAATGACGAATGGCAATACTATCTTTCGGGGCAAGGGAGGATGACTGTATTTGGCGGAAACGGAAGAGCGCGCACCTTCGATTATCGGGCTGGAGATGTCGGTTATGTCCCCTTTGCCTTCGGCCATTACATTCAGAACACGGGAACGGAAACGCTCTGGTTTCTGGAAATGTTCAAAAGCGACCGGTTTGTCGACGTATCCTTGAACCAGTGGATGGCGCTGACGCCGCAGGAACTGGTAGCAAGCAATCTCCATGTGGGTCCAGAACTGCTAAACGTATTGCGCAAGGAGAAATGGCCGGTCGTCCGTTATCCGGGTTTCTCCTATTATCCGAGGTTCCTCAGCCACAAAGAATGATAAAACAATAAAAAGCCCGGGTTCATGAAGAACCCGGGCTTTCGTCCGTCGCTTACTATTTCAACGTGTCTCTCACTTCAAGCGTACGCTTATTCCATTTTTCCGTTTCTGGAATCAGTTGATTGATATCTGCGCCCTCAAATACGATTTTATTCAAGAGATCATTCCAGTTGTACTCGCCCCATGCAGGAACAGTAACGCCTGGTTGAATTTTAGCGTTTTCTTTGGCAATTTTAACCGCTTCTTTGTTTTTGCCTTCCCACATTGGCGTTTCGTCATAGTAAGCCGTCAACTCAGGATCGATGACGGAAGCGTTCGCGCCTTGGTCGATCTTCCATTTTTGAGCTTCTTTGGAGAATTGGAATGCGATCCACAAGAACGCTTCTTCTTTATGCTTCGAACCGCTCAGCAAGGACAGCGGACCGTAGATCGTGTAACCAGGCTGGCTTACTTTGCCTTTAGGGAAAGGAAGAACGTCCCACTCGAATTTAGCATCTTTTTTCAAGTTCGGAAGCACCCAGTCGCCGCCGATAGCAAAGCCTGTTTTACCATTGATGAACTCTCTTGTTACATCGCCTGTTTCCGTTGCTTTTGCAAAGCTTTGCATCGAACCGTCTTTCCAGACGAATTCGGACAGCCATCTTACATCGTTCATAACTTCTGGCGTGTTAAGCAAGCTTTGCGTCATATCTTCGTTCAGGTAATGAATGTTCGCTGCGTGACCGTCAGCAATTGCTTTCGTGCTCAATACGCGCATTTGGAACTCAGGCTGCGTCGTCAAGCCGTACTCGCCTGCTTCTGGATCGGTAATTTTTTTGGCGATTTCGCGGAAATCGTCATACGTCCAGTCATTAGCCGGGAATTCTACACCATGTTTCGCAAGCAGATCTTTGTTGACCAGAATCCACATTGGAACGTCAACGAAAGGAACAGCAAGCTTTTTGCTTTTCCAAGTCATCGTATCGAAAAAGCCTTCTGGCAATTGAACTTCATTGAAAGTTGGATCTTTCTCAATGTACGGAGTCAGATCTTCCAGCAGGCCGCTTTGATCATAAGTGATCAAGTCGGAATCGATCCAAGTCAAGTCGGCAGGTGTACCCGCCGCTTCCAGGGAAGCGATGATTTCCATGATCGGCTGGCTGTTTACCGGAATTTGCTCAATTGTAATCCAAGGGTATTTTTCATGGAATTTGTCATAAAGCTCTTGATACGAATCCGACCAGGAGATCAGTTTCAGCGTAACAGGCTCTCTGTTCTCAGGAGCTTTCGTCGCTTCAGCCTCTGCTGTAGGTGCAGTCGTTGCTTCGCCCCCATTGCCAGGCGTATTTTTGCCGCTGTTACCGCCCGAGCACGCGGACAATACAAGTGTTAATACAAATACAAGCGTTAGCATCCAAGCAAAGCTCTTTTTAGTTTTCATTTAACTTCCTCCTCATGAATGATTGACCCTAACCGTTCCCCTTAAAGCGCATACATAATTGCGGATGATGACTGAACGCCGCTGCAATGAAGCATACTTGCCGAATTGCCTTCTATTTGGTCTGATGCCGGGTTCGGCCATCACCTCCCTAACGGAATGTAGGGGGCGGCTTTCTGCCGCCCTCTGAAGCTGCCGATTACTCGACGATACCCGTCCGCTCAATGCCGCTGACGAACCATCTTTGCAGCAGCATGAAGATAAGAATCGGCGGTAAAATGATTAAGAAAGCTGCAGCCATCTTCGTGCCTTCGGTAATCGGATTCGTAATGGTACGGGTGTTGCCAAGAAGCGTAGGATTGAGCACTTCTTCCAGCATGTCGAGACGAATCGAAAGCGGTGTAAAGCCCTTCGCCAGAAACATGGATGGCTCGTAGTACATATTCCAGTACCAAATGAATGAAAAGAGGAATACGACGAGACAAGCCGAGCGGGCCAGCGGCAGCATGATGCCGAAGAACAACCTTGCTGTCGAAGCGCCGTCCAGCTTGGCGGCCTCTTCAAGACTTGGCGGCTGCGACCGGAAAAACTGGCGGAAAATGAGAATGAACAATGCGCCCTTCAAGCCCTGCCCGAAAATAGCGGGAATGAGGAAGACGAATAGCGAGTTGAGCAGCCCCATTTTACTGAAAATGACGTAAAGCGGAATGATGATAACTTGCGGCGGAATGAGAAACGTCAATATAATGAGCGCCGTAATCAATCCTTTAAATGGTACGGACAGTCTCGCAAGCGCATAGCCGGTCATCGCGCATACGACAACCTGAACCAGCGAGCAAGTGACGGCGATCAACGACGTATTCCGCAAAGCTTCCGGATATTGAAGCCCTTTTATCGCCTTGGTTACGTTCTCCCAGGTGACTTCACGCGGAATCCATTTGACCGTAGGGTCCAGCAAATCCGACATCGTCTTGAACATCGTGCTGACCATGTACAAAATCGGCTGCAAATACAGATATGCTACGATAGACAGAAGCAAGTAAATAATGAGCTTAGCGATGAGTCCGTCCGATACGTTCCGGCCAATGACGAGAAGCTTAGCCTTCTGCGCTCTGCGGCCCCAGAATACGGAGCGGACGCTGCGGCCTATGCGCTCGAATTCCGTTTTCACTGCGGTGATCATGAATGAGCCCTCCTTGTCTTAAGGCTTCGGTTGAATAGCCAGAGTACAAGGGCGATCAGCACGAAGATAAACGCGAAGTAGATCCATGCCAGCGCGCTGGCGTAGCCGTAGCCGGTGTCGACTTTGAACATATTGTCCCTGACATGGGCAAGTACCGGATTAAGCGGGAACGTGAACAGATCGATGATCGTGTACAAGACGTTCAAGCTGATGAACGGCACGCATGCCGGAAGCGTAATTTTCCAGAAGCTGTCCCAAGGGGACGCGCCGTCGATTCGAACCGCTTCATAGATGGTTGGCGATATCGTCTGGAAGCCCGCGATGAAGATCAGAATCTGTACGCCGGAATACCAGAGAATGAGAACAGCCTTACCGAGAATGTCCATAACTGTTCCCGCGAATTGCGCGCCTACATATTCCTCAACGATCGGAAGCAGATTGTACTGCTCCAGAAATGGAATATCGCCCGCTCCTTGAAGGAATAGCTCCGAGAGCACCTGGCCCGTTGCGAAGATTACCGGCAGAAAGAACAGTGCCCGATAAATAAATCGTCCGGGAAATTTCTGATTGAGCATCAGAGAGATCAGTAATGCGAAGATAACGATGATTGGCACCATCAGCAGCATTTCCTGAAAGTACGTAATCAGCTCAATCGGGAACACGTTATCCTTCAGGAAAGCGTCGCGGTAATTCCGCATCCCGATCCATTCGTATTTAAAGCCGCCTACGCTCACCTGCACCTTATTAAAGGTCATGAACAGCGACCAGCCGATCGGTATAGCGACAAACAGACAGAACCCGATAATCCACGGCAGCATGAACAATAAGCCAACGCCGTATTTTTTTCCTTGGTATAGGCGCTCTACACGTCTTCTAGCCTTCGCATTCATTAAGCGCCCACCCCTTTCTCTACATAAAACGTTTTCCTGCCGTAATCGACAACGACGCGAGTGCCGTCTTCATAGGTTGTTGCAAAGACGTCCTTGGACAGCTTCTCGTGATTATCGATACGCTGCGCGTACAGGCCGGACAAGGAATCGAAAGCTTCGTATTCCTGCAAAATCCGATCCGTCCATTTGTCGTACTGACTGCTGAACAGATAGCCCGACGCCGTGTATTTCAGCTTTCTGGACTCGTCGTGGGTCAGGAAGAAGGACGGCGTAGCGCCGTATTCAATCGCCTTCAAAAACTCCTCTTCTACGTCGTTGCGCAGGTTGCCGTCTCCAAACGTATACGCGGTGTGCCCATGTACAGCAATCGGATAGAACGGTACCGTCTCATCGACCATGAAGTCATAGCTTGATTCGCTTGGCATGCCAACGATGATGTTGGAGCCTGCGACCGTGTAGTCGTTGCCTCGGTATACGCCGGCATGACCAAGCGTCTTTTGCGTATACTTCAGCAAGCCTTCATAAACGCTGATCGTATTTTCCCTCGTGCCGATCAACGATTTATCATAGTCGTGGAACACCATCTCGCCGACCCAGTTGTATAAAATGCCCGAAACGCCGATATCCTTCAGCTTGTCGATTGTTTCATAAGCCATAGCAACCGTACGCTCCGGCTTGTTGATGAACCAGCCTTCATCGATATACACAGTCCCGTCAATGCCACGGATACCGTTGTTTTTGCCGGACAGTTCCGAATTGTCCTGATTCATCCAGACAAAATCATCCTCGAACATGACGTCGACGTCCTTCTTGCGCATCTCCGAGATAAAGTCGCGCGCCGCACTCTCTCCGCCAAGCTTCGGTTCAATCGGGAACCGTTTGTACAGATCATAGTCGCCTTTGCTCTGCCAGCCGTAATAGATAATGTCCATATTTTTGACGCCGCGGTCATACAGCGTATTTGCAATTTCAGTCGCTTGCGGGAACGTTGTTGCCGCCACGTACTGAATCCGGCTGTACGCTTCGGTGAAGTTGCCGCCCATCAGCCTGAGCGTCAGCGGTACATGCTCGACCGGCTTCATCGCTTCTCCAAGCTTGCTTGCCTGCTCCAAGTAGCTGCGGTATGACTTTGCCATCCCGACATAATCGGCATCTTTGCCGTTCAAGAACCGGTATTCAACCTCGCGATCCGTCTGAAGGCGCTCCTTCTGAATCGCTTTCATCGGAGCTGCCAGCCGGCTCATCCGGTATAAATATTCCTCCCGGTAAATTTGACCAGAGAAAATGTTGTAGAACGTTGATTTCAACCCCGGCGGCATCGCCGAAATGTTGGCTGAATCGCCGCCTTTGGTCAATACAGCTACAAAAGCGTTATTGCCTCGCTTCACTCCAAATACGGGATAAGCGATATTTTCCCGGCGTTCGCCGGACCGGCTCCAGTTGCCGGCATTCGTCAGTTCAAGTCCATAGACTTGATGGCTATAGCCGCGGGAGACGCCTGCCCGTTCTTTCTCAAATTTGATCAGTCCGCCCGGACCGTCAGGAACGAACAGGTAACCGTCCTCTGTGGCGGATGCCGCTCCGAAATACGGGAGCAGCTCGATGCTGAATACGGCGTATTCGCCTTCTTCCTTAATTCCGTCCGTTGGAATTCGCGCCTTCAACCCTTCTTTTGTCAGCTCATATTGAATGCTGAAGCTAAGGTTCTTATCGGGGAGCGAATACGTCACTTGAACGAGGTTCTCATTCGCCGAAATTGATTTCTTGAGCTTCGGATCCAGCGCATTCGTCACTTCCCGAATCGTCTGATCCTTGCCCTGCGTACGGACATAAGTCAAAACGAAAGGCGACTGCAGGTTCGTGAGCAGGGTGCCTTTGACCTTCTCCTCCGCTAGCTTCTCCTTTGGCGGATTGCTGGTCCAGCGGAAGCCGGACCGTTTGTCGGCCACTGCTACTTGTGTCGTAACCGGATCTACATAAAGCGTATAATCGGCGTTGGACAATGCTTCGGCGAAGCCGTCCGCCCCTGCCGATGAAGGCTTCCATTCTTGCCCCGCCAGCACGGCAGCACGGTCAGGCGTCAGCTTCTCGATGCCTGTTTTGATCATGGCTTGTGCTGGAGTTACCTCATCTTTTTTCACCAGCTGAACAATGACGATCACAAGCACGATAGCCAGCACGATGGACGATACGAGCTTTACGCGAAGGGAAAGACGCTTGATGAAATTAGCCAATGAAGGTCACCTCCTTGTAAAGCTGGTAGAAGAAATCGTACAGATTGAAGGTCAAGCCGAATACGATAAAGGCGAACAGCCAGATCGTACCGATCGTAAAGACCGTTATAGCGATGTTCTTGATTGACTCCAAGAAATCGAAGTTGTGAATGACCTGCGTCATTACGATGAGCATGACGCCCATCCAGATAAACGTAAGAGCATTCAACGAATCGACGATGACCCGCTCATCGAGCGTTACAATGTTCGATAAAAGAATCGTCGGGATGGAGAAGAAGATATACGGAGCTAGCGCATACGCACTGCCTTGAATAACTTCCCGGAATTTCCCTTCACCGTCCTTAATGCTGCATACGAGATAGTTCGCGATGATCCATGTCACCCATGGAACGACGAACAATCCGAGACTGCCAAACAGATTGATTTGCGACAGCTCCACCGGGTTGAACAGGAATCCGGTGTAATACATCGAAATGATTTTGACGGCAATAGCTCCCACCAGAATTAAAAGAATAATCCAGGATGGAACCCTTGCTTCTTTCAACCGGTAAAAGCCCTGGTAAGGATGGAACATGACGTACCAGAAATTACGCAAATCCTGTACCGGCTTCTCCCAGGAAGCAGGCAGCGGATACCGTCTAAAGAAGCTTCGGATTAAGCGCGGGCCGTACATGAACAATGCAATGAGTACTGCGATAATGGCAGCCGCCAGCAAGAAATGATTTTGCAGCCAGGTCAGACGAACTTGCCAGTATGCCTTGGAATAGCTTTTCGTATCAAATGCCGCTTTCAGATACGACAGCGCTTCATGCTGCTCATTGTCATGCAGATAAACTTTGCCAAGCCCTTGGAATGTACCGTTGTACATGTCGTTGCGGGCGTATACGCGATCCCAATAGGGTTCACTGTCCTTATAGCGCCCTTCCTTATAAAGAGCAAGCGCGTTCATTACATCGCTGCCAAATTCGGTGAGCTTATACTTGTGGACGGTGCCTACGCGGCTGTCCGAAATCCAAATATTGTGATCAGCATCGACACCGATACCCGTTGGATATCCAAGTACCCCGTATTGCTGCGTGCCGTTGTCTACAAAACCAAAGGCGAACAGCGCTTCTGCGTTGTCGTCATAAATCGTGACGCGCCCTTCAAACATATCAATATCGTAGAGGAATCCGCGTTCATCGATCGCTGTGTCAACGATACCGTGCCCATTCTGGATCGTTTTGTTCTTTAGCGCGTCGACGCCGCCAGCGTTCAGCTTGCGAATTGCACCTTGGCCAAATCCGCCTGCTGTCGCAGTGTAAATAAAGCCGTCATTGTCCAGTGACACGTTCGAGATCGGACGAGGCAGCGCCGCGAGTTCCTTCGCAAGCTGTTCTTTGTTCAGAATGAGCTTCTTGAGCCAGTTCAGAACCGTTTGCTGCGCTTTGTTGGCGCCAAAGTAGCCGAGAAACTCACCCTCTTTGTTGATCCGCAGCAACCCTTGGTACGAGGAGTTCAGATTGATATACATAACGCCCCGCCGGTCGACGACCAGCTTGGTCGGCACGAAATGCTCCGTTTCCAGAAAAGTCGATACCGGTTTCTTATATTCGCGCACGAACTTGCCATCCGTCCCGAATACCGCAATGCGCTGATTGCCAGAGTCAGCGACGTACACTTGCCCCTCCGGCGTAACGAACAGACCTTCTGGGGCGCTAAGCATCCCTGGTCCTTCCTCGTCACCGATTGTCTGAATGGAGGAGCCGTCGTTATCGAGCACGAAAACCTTTCCCGCTCCTTTATCGGCCACATATACGTTGCCATTCGAACCGACCTGAAGATCGACAGGCTCCGTAAATCGTGCCCCCGTCGTCTCCGCCGGCTCATAGATCGGCTGAATGCGCAGCCAGGTCGCCTGGTTGGCATCGTAATAGCTGGTCCGGTAAGGAAGCTCTGCATGCGTCGCTTTAGGCAAGGCAAGGAAACAGACCGCCGCCAGAAGCAGCAATGTGACAAATTTCTTCATCGTTACGACTTCCTTTGCTGGTTGAATTACTTGATTCCGGAATGCACCATCGTCTCAAGCACTCTCTTTTGAAACAGTAGGAAAATAATGAGGTTCGGCAGAAACATGAGCAAGCCGGCTGCTGCCGCCATATTTTGGCCGGCAACGCTGTTTTGAAGCCCGCTCAGCAAGCTGTTGACATAGAAGGCAAGCGTTCGCATCGTCTCTTCTTGCATGAACAGCGTGGATGTCTCGACGTCGCCCCATACGCCCTGAAAGGTCAGGATCGAGATGGTGGCCACTGCCGGTACGGACAAAGGCAACACGATTCGGGCAAAAATGCCGAGATGGCTCGCGCCGTCAATTTTGGCTGCCTCCAGCAGCTCGCTCGGAATTTGAGAGATAAATCCGACGAGCATGAATACGGCGACAGGAGAAGCAAGCGCCGGCAAAATATGGCCGAAATACGTATCGTTGATGCCAATGCCGCTAATGATCAAGTACCGCGGAATGCCGACCGTTTCCGGTGCGAACATGAGCGACAGCGTAATCATCGACATAATGAGTCCCTTGAAATGGAACCGGTATTTCGCGAGTACATAGCCCGCCATCGTACTGACGAGGATAACGCAGCCAAGCGTTAGTACCGCGATAATAATGCTGTTGAACAAATACCGGGTGAACGGTACCGTCGCGTTGGACGCGTGCAAGATAAGCGACTCGAAATTCCGAAACGTTGGACTTTGCACGAAAAAACGCGGCGGAAACAGGAACAGCTCATTTTGCGGCTTAAAGGCATGGTTGATGATAAAAATAATCGGCAGTGACATAAATACCGCCAGTGCGGTAAGGCAGCTGGTCAGAACGGCTTGAAACGCCGTGATTTTGCGTAGTTTGCGAAGCAGCATCGTTTAAAGCTCCTCCTTTGAACCGAACAATCGGGTAGCGAACCTCATCGCGAAATAGCTGAAGATAAGGAGCATGACCGATACGGCCGAAGCGTAGCCGAGCTCGAAACGGATGAACGCGTAGTCGTCGATATGATTGATAATCAAGTGACCGGAATACGAAGGCGTGATCGGCATCCCCGTCAATTGCGTCGAGATTCCGCCTGCCTTCAGTGTGCCGACGATAGACATCACGGCGCTGAATAGCATCTGCGGCTTCATCGAAGGAATTGTAATGTAGAATACCTCTTGCAGCCGGCTCGTAATACCGTCGATTCGTCCGGCTTCGTATAGCTCCCGGTTAACCGTCTGGAGGCCGGCGAGCATCGCTAGAAAGCCAACGCTGAAGCTGGTCCAAAGCGATACGACGATCATGATCTTAAGCAAATATTTCGGATCCTGCAGCCAGATGACCGGACTGTCAATCCAGCCCATGCCGAGCAGGAAATTGTTAAAGTAACCAACCCGGTCGCCGCTGAAGGCAGCGATCCAGACGACGGTCAATGCTACCCCGCCGGCCATGGAAGGCGCGTAGAAAGCCAGTGTGTAATAATCCCGGATCTTCATCGGAAGCTGATGAATCAGCCATGCGAAGGCGAATGACAGCAAGTAGCCGCCGGGACCAACGATTAAAGCGAACAGAAACGTATTCGGGATCGCTTTTGTCAGAAAGATGATGTCTTGCGTGAACAAAGCGATGTAATTGTCCACCCCGATGAAATGCAGCTTGCCGAAGCCGTCATAGGACGTAAAGCCCAGCGTCGCGGCCATGACGACCGGAATGACGATAAACAGCAGGAAGCAGATTAGAAACGGAGCCAAAAAGAAGTAAGCAAAGCTATCTCTTTTAATATCCAGCAAGAAACGTTTCAATTTCAGCCGGACGGAAGATTTCCGTCCGGGTTTGGCGAGACTGGGAGTCAGCTCGGTATTCATTTGTCAGTCTCCTCCCATTCATAAGGTTCGGTCGCTTGCGGAATATGCAAATTGTCTGTGCTCTTGATCCCGAAGTTTCCTTGTCTCCGGTTCATCTCCCGCTGCAGCGAAAGCTGCGCCTGCTCGAGCGAGTCTTGCGCCGGGATATTTTCCATTACGGTACGGTTCCAAGCGAATTCCATCTCCCGAGTCAGGAAATAGTAGCCAGGCACATACGGCATGTTTTTCGCCCAGCGAGACTGTTCGCGCAATGCGGTCAGATCGTCGCTCGGCCAGCTCAGCGATTTCATCGCTTCGACGTTAGCCGTATTCCAGCGGAACTCAAGTCCGTAGAAGGATTCGATGTCGCTTGCGTATTGCGATTGAACCTCTGTGGAGGTCCACCAGTCTAAGAACTGCCAAGCCTGATCCTTATTGTCGCTTTTCTCCATAATGACCGCTGCTGATACACCTTGCGGCGACCATCTCGCCACCGTGCCATCCTCTTGCTTCACACCAGGAAGCGGAGCGATTTTCCAATGGCCTGTAATTTCTGGAGCTGCAACAAGAAGCTGTACATAAGTGTTGAAGTCGGCAATCCCGATCGGAATGTCGCCATCCCGGAAATGCTGGAAGAACGCCGGAATATCAATCGGCAGGTTATATTTTTTGTACAGATCGGTCCAGCGCTTGAATGCGAACTGGCCGCCTTCGCTAGTCAATTGTGCGTGCAGACCGTCCGGGGAATACACCTCAGCTCCATTCTGGAAGAACAGCGTCGTAAAGTCCGCTTTCGGATAACTCATCGTCATCCCGTTCTCCTGAAGCGTTGGCAGAAGCTTGAACAAATCCTCCCACGTATCCGGTGCAGTCAGACCCAAATTCTCGAAAATGTCTGTCCGGTAAAACATAACCTGGAAGTTTTGCACTTCCGGCAATCCGTAGACACCTTCGTCGTAAACCATAGAACGGCTCACGCCCGGAATGAAACGGTCGAACACTTCCTTAAAGTTCGGAAATTGCGATAGATCCGCTACTGCGTCCCGCATTGCATAATCGGCAGGGGTAGATTCGCCAACCCCCAGCGCGACATCCGGTACTTCACCAGCCGCGTTGCCCAAGATGAGCATATTCGGATTCGGCATCAGGTTAATGTTGACCTCAATGCCCGTCTTCGGTGTAAAGTCCTGATCAACCAGTTCACGGAGCAGCTCGGCGTAATCCCGGCCGCGCTGTACCCAAACGGTAAGTGCTTCTTCTTTGTTATGCTTGCGCGTATCATAATCCATGTAGAAGGAACGGGCGAAATCGGTAACCGCATACGGCACTCTGGATAAAGCGCTTGCGGTTTTCAATCCCGTATCGGTTTCCGGTGTCCGTACAACGATGTAATCCAGCAAAAGCGGCTGCTGCGTCAACGTTGCAAGCCATGTGCCGATATTGTTCTGAATCGTAGAGAAGTCATTTACTTTTACTGGAATTTCATTAACGTCAATAGCCATCTTCTCCAGCAGTGCTATCGAAGATTTGATCGCCTGAGACAAGTCGGAGTCAACGCCATTTAAACCGTCAATATAGCTTCTAACATCCGTCAATCGTTTAATTAAACCAGCAATCGTCTGCTCGACCTGCGGATCAAGTTTTCTCATATCCCATGTACGGGTGGAGTCGATGTTAGCGTCGAAGCCGGATTTGCTGTAGTTGCCTGTAAGAAGCCGGATGTGACGATCATAGTCCGCAAGCTCGGCCAGCGTATCCCTCAGTGCCAGAAATACCGGCTGTACAAGAGAGGAATCCGAGGTCAGGCGCAGTGTGTGCTCGCCTTCGGTCAAGTAGAACGAGTAGGTTTCGCCTTCCTTGCTCGAAAGCGTCTTAATAACGAATTCTTTCTTTGTTGGAAGGCCATAATGGAGCATTTCCCGGAAAGGCACCTCGCCATCTATCGACAACGTGCGGTAAGCCTCAAATCCGTTGCGGTAATCTTGGAAAGCCTTCAGATCGATTTCGTACCAGCCGTCCTTCGGAACGTTCATGCTCCATTCCACCCATTCTCCTGGAAGACGCCACCGTTGCCCGCCCAGAACGTTGTAAGTAATACGTCCCTTCGGATCGGGAGAAATATGCGGTTCTGACCAGAAGTCGGTCTGAATGGCAATGCTCGATTTCTGTTTCACATGCTCCGCTTCCAGTACGGAAAACCATTCTTCCGAACCGGACGCTTCAGGATGTAAGCGTTTGTAATCTTCATAAGACGGAATCGCTTTCGGCGGCTGAAACGAAAGTTCGGCAATGATTACCGGCTCTCTTACTCCAACCAGCTTCAAGGTGTGCTCGCCTTTCTCCAGATGAAACAGCAGCGGCTCGGAGGAAGCTGCGAAATGAACGGCCGCCTTCTCTCTCCATTCGACTAATTCCATTTGCGAAGGACGAACCTGCTGTCCGATTTCATTGCGTTCATACGGGAATTTCGAGTCTTTCCATAGCCGTTCCAGCTCGATGCGCTCTGCTTCGGCAAACGGGTACTTTCCATCAATCTGGATACCGCGTACGATGGAAGCATTGCTTCCCGGCATCGCCTTGTACTTGAAATGGAGCTCATACCAGCCCGCTTGCGGAGCGTTCAGCTTCCATTCCACCGAGCCCTTCTCATTCTCCCAGCGGATCGCCGCAGCGTTGCCGCCCTCGCCGTCGCCAGTTTGCAGCATCGCGTCAGGCGATGCGTTCGAGTAATCCTTGGGGGCAATGACAATTGGCTGCAGTCCGCTTTGCGCCGTTGTGTCTTTGTCCAGCATCAGCTTTGCGTACGGGATTAGCGCATCTTTGCTCTCGAAGCCTAGCAATTGCTCCGGCGAAACGGAAGTAGCGTGAATTACGGGCTCGCTGCCGCCGACCCAGCGGACGACTCCAAAGATAAGCGCTGCGACAATCAAGAGCCGCAGAGCGATGCCCATCAGTTTCCGCTTTCTCATCTTTCATCTCCTCCGGCTGCGAGCGACACGCCCGTCTGCTCGTCGAAGAAATGAACCTTATTCATATTGAAACCGACCAGCAGCTTCTGTTCCTTCGTATAGACGGTTTCGGGATCACTTCTGGCAATAACGGTCTTCTCGCCGATTTTCACATAGACGTAAGCATCCGATCCGGTCATTTCGCTCATTTCAACGAAGCCGCGCACGAAGCCGTCATCAGGCTCGCTTCCGTCATCTTCCCGCAATTGGACATACTCGGGACGAACGCCCATAATGATGTTCCGCAATGTGCGGGCAGATTGTTCGAACTGATCGTATTGCTGCTCCGATACAGGCAGCTTCAGCCGGCTGTTGGAGAAGTAATAGCGTCCTTCCTGACGAATGATATTGCCTTCCAGAAAGTTCATTTGGGGCGACCCGATGAAGCCGGCGACGAACATATTAGCCGGTTGATCGTACAGTTTTCTCGGAGGCGCAACCTGCTGTATGACACCATCCTTCATGACAACGATCCTCGTGCCCATCGTCATCGCTTCCACCTGGTCATGGGTAACGTACACCATCGTACGCTTAAGCTCCCCTTGCAGCTTGATCAGCTCGGCCCGTGTCTGGGCACGCAGCTTGGCGTCCAAGTTCGACAACGGTTCGTCCATGAGAAACACTTGCGGTTCGCGGGCAATTGCACGGCCCAGCGCCACACGCTGCTTTTGACCGCCGGACAGCTGACTCGGCTTGCGCTCCAGCAAATGCGAAATCTCCAATATTTTCGCTACGCGATTTACCCGCAGCTCAATGTCATGCTTCGCCGTCTTTCTCAGCTTCAAACCGAGGGCGATATTCTCGTACACAGATAAATTAGGGTACAACGCATAATTCTGAAATACCATGGCGATGTCCCGGTCCTTCGGCGAAGTGTAATTGACAAACTTACCGTCGATATACAAATCGCCTTTCGTAATTTCCTCCAGACCTGCCAGCATGCGCAGCGTCGTCGATTTCCCGCAGCCGGATGGCCCGACCAATACGAGAAACTCCCCTTCCTCTATGGAAAGGTGGAAGTCGTCGACCGCCGGACGCGACTCGCCCTTATAATGCTTGTATACATGGCTGAACGTAATGCTTCCCACCCTCGCTCACCTCTCGTGAAGTATTTGCGACTATCTCCTGACATTTATGTTACCTTACCGATACCTTCCGGCTGAATGAGTGATTGTTTGCTTTTACAGTCGAATATTGGCTTGTATTTTTGTTTTCGATTCCCCTCACTCCGTACTTCTCCGTCAATAGAGGCGCTCAAGCAGCGTCTCCAGCTTCCGTCTATGTGCGCCAGGAATGAACTCATGACCGTGATAGCGGTGCACCGAAATTTCCTTCGAACAGTTTAAATGGTTATAAGCGGCGAAAATCGTAGAAGGAGGCGTAATATTGTCGACAAGTCCCACCGTCATGAACGTGTGACAGCGAATTCGGGTGCCTATATTCATGACGTCATGATAGGCGAGTGTTTTCCGCGCCTGCTGTTCGATTGCAGGGTCGGAATAACGGCGGAAATATTCATTCAGCTCCTGATAAGGCATCGTGTCCGCCGTATCAATAATCCGCTCGAAATTTGTAAATCCCGGATAGTCGGCGCAGGCCGCGACCGGTATGGAAGAGAATGCAGCGGCAGCCAGTGCAATGCCTCCGCCTTGGCTTGCTCCCGCAACAGCAATCCGTCCGCCATCCACCTCTGGAATCGAAGACAACACCTCTATCGCACGGACAGCATCCATGAAGACGCCCCGGAAATAATAATGCTCGGGATGCTGAATTCCTTTCGTCAGCCAGCCTGCAATAGAGCCGTGCGGCGAAATGACGTTGTCGCTGCTGCCGCCCTGCTGTCCGCGGGTAAACATATGCAGCACTGCATACCCCTGCAGACATAAATTAACCGTTTCATGAATGTCCCCATCCGGAGACCAGTTGTAGCCATGATACGTAACGATGCCGGGCAGCTTCCTTTCTCCAATAGGAAGCGCCAGCCACCCTTCAATAGCAGCGCCTTTAAAACCGGCAAAGCTGACTTTGAACAATTCTGCCCGGCGGCTCGGATAAGCGACTCTGGCCAGCGAATATTCGATCGGTGTTTGTGCCAGCTCTTCCAGCGAGCCATCCCAAAATTCGTCAAAATCCTCCGGCTTCGTTAACTCAGGCTTGTACGCCCTCAGCTCATGCAACGGCATATCGGTTTGCTGGGCCATGTTGTTAGTCCTCCTTTTTCGCTTTACCGAGCTCATCTCGCCAAGAATGAAGCGGTTTCCACGGCAGCAGCTTTTTGGCGAGTTCATTACTGACGATCGCTTCGAAGCCTTGGAATGCCGAACGCCTATCGGCTACATCCGGGTAAAAGCTGTCCAGCAGCTTCAACGTCTCCCAGTCGCTCAGACAGTCGTCGCTCGTTATATTGAGGCAAATCGCACCACGATCCTCGACACGAAGGGAAGCGATACATGCATGGACCGCATCGCGAATATCAATATAGCTCCAAAAAATATGTTTTAATTGCTCCGGTTTGCTAATCCCCAGATGCCGGTATTCCTCCGGCGCGGCAATAAGTGAGAAGCGCAGCGAAATAACCTGCATCCCGACGCTTCGGTCAAACATTTCGGCGGTCACCTCATTGACCACTTTAGACAAGCCGTAACATTCCTGCGGCTGCTGCGGATGTTCCTCGTCCACCGGCAAATAGTCAGGTGAGAACCGGGTTTTCGCCCACGCGAAGCCGTACGAGGACTCGCTTGAGCCCATCACAACTTTACGAATGCCAAGTACAGCTGCAGCTTCCAGTATGTTATAGGCGGATATCGTGTTATTGGTGAAAATATAAGGATTCGTATAGCCGATCGGTGCCGGGATAGCCGCCAAATGGATAACGGCATCGACACCTTGCAATGCCGCGACCACTTCACCAAACTGGCTTAGATCGGCTTTGATCTGCTTGCAATGCAGCTGGCTGGAACGAACCGTATCAATAGAAACGACTTCAGTGCCTTGGCGCAATAGCTCCTTTACCAGCCTCGTTCCCAGCTTGCCGCTGCCGCCTGTAACTGCGATTTTGCTCATCTTCCGGTTGCACCTCCATATTTCAAACGCTGTTTGCCCCCATATCGGGCTGGAATAGACTTATCAGGATAAGTGTACGCGAAGCTGGAAACCCGCCAAATGAGACGATGCAAAACTTTCTGTCGATTTTTTATCCTCTTTTCGCCATGCTGACTGATTGAAAGCGCTTGTAGACCGCTCCGGGATACGATAGACTAAGACTATACTCGTCCCTTTACAGGAAGGCGGCCGGTTCTAATGAAAGAACAGCATATGCATGCTTGGCATGAGAAAATTACGCGAAAAACAAATTCCCCGCTCAACATCATCATCAGTCCTGTCGAGTTCGGCACGGGCGCACACTGGCACAAGGAAATGGAAATCGTCTACATTATGGAAGGCAGCATGGAAATTGGACTTCATCATGAGAGAATTGCCATGCAGCCCAGAGACCTGCTGTTTATAGGTTCCTGTGATGTGCATCAGTTTTTTGCCAGCCCGCAAGGCTGCAAAAAAATTATTTTACAGCTGGAGAAATCCATCTTCGAAAATTGCGCAGACGAGGTATTCACCAAACGGTTCGACACCCCTCATCTGAACTCGGAAAACCCATTGATGGCTGAAGGATTGCAAACGCTTCATTCGCTATTTGAGCGCAATGCCCTCGATATTTACGAGGAGTGGGAGAATCGCCGGCACGGCTGCGATCTTGCTATCAAGGCCAGGGTGAACGATATGCTGACCGGCATCGTGAGGCATATGCCAATGTCCCCCTATTCGCCAGAGGAAACGATCAAGCGGCTGGAAAAACAGCGCCGGCTGGAGGATGTTCTGAAATATATCGAGCAGCATTATGAATCGGACATTACACTAACAAGTGCTGCCGACGTTTCCGGGTACAGCGTGCATTACTTCTCCCGCTTCTTTAAAGAAGCCACGGATAAAAATTTCGTCGATTACGTCAATGAATTTCGAATTACCGAAGCGATGCAGCAATTGAAAGACGGAGATGCTTCCGTAACCGATATTGCCTTTAAAGTCGGCTTCAACAGCATTGAGACGTTCAATCGCGTCTTCAAAAAATTGAACGGCTGTACGCCAACCGTCTACCGGAGCAAAATATGACAATCACTCATCAATCCCTGACAAGTCAGTCAGGGATTTTTCTTTTATAGTGAAGCTATAAAGCCAGATCATATAGAATGCGGCGTCCTGGACGAAAACGCATTCATTTCAGGGAGGCGCGATTGGAATGACGCAAACGGAAACGACAAACGAAGTCTATAAGGACCCGAAGGCTGACATCGAATCCCGGGTTGGAGATTTGCTCGGACGGATGACGTTGAAGGAAAAGGTTCGCCAGCTCGACCAATACTTTGGCGCCTCATTCATGAGCGCGGCCCATCCCCGGATGATGACCGTTATGGCCGATGATGCAGAAATTTTGTGGGATCGCGTCAAATCGGTTATCGGTGAGGACGGCATTGGCTGCATCCATGATTTGTACGGAACCGTGGAAACAAACAACGCCTTGCAAAAATACGCTGTAGAGGAAACGCGCCTCGGCATTCCTATTCTATTCAGCGAAGAAGCGCTGCACGGCTTGCTTCGTCCCGGCTTTACGATCTATCCGCATGCCATTACGACGGCTTCGACCTGGAACCCGGAGCTTGCCCGTCAAATCGGCGAAGGCATTGCCGCCGAAACCCGCAGCCATGGCATCCATGAAACGTTTGGCCCTGTTCTCGATCTTGCCCGCGAGCCGCGCTGGGGACGCGTCGAGGAAACGTACGGCGAAGACACTCATCTGGCCAGCCGGATGGCTGTTGCCATGATTCAAGGCTTGCAGGGCGACGATCTGTCCTCCGGTAAAAATATTATTGCGGAACCGAAGCATTTTGCCGTTCACGGCATTCCCGAATCGGGATTGAACCATTCGCCGGTCGTCATTGGCCTCAATGACATTTGGTCCTATCATATGCCGGTATTTGAAGCAGCCTTCGTCGAGGCTGGTGCTATCAATGCCATGTGCTCCTACAACTCTATCGACGGAGTGCCTTGTTCGGCGGACTACAGTCTGCTGACCGGCGTGCTTCGCGACAAATGGAATATGCCAGGCTTTGTCCGCTCCGATCTGGGTGCAATCGCCCGTCTGGAGCACGCTCATTACACGGCCGAATCCGGTAAAGACGCCATCCGCCAGGCACTGGTTGCCGGCACGGATATGCAATATTATGACTACCCGCATGATGTATACCAGCAAGCCATTATCGAGATGGTCCAGGAGGGCGAAATTGGCATCGATACGATCGACACTGCCGCCGGACGCGTGCTGAAAGTCAAATTTATGCTCGGATTGTTCGAACGCCCCTATGCTGATCCTTCGCTTCCGCAGAAGGTTGTGCGCTGCGCCAAGCATAGCGAAACGGCGCTGCAGACGGCTAGAGAAGGCATTGTGCTGCTGAAGAACGAGAACAAGACGCTGCCGCTTGCGAAGACCTTGTCCACGATCGCGGTCATTGGACCAAGCGCCAATCAGGCACGTCTTGGCGACTATACGCCGTTCATCGAAGGCTTCGAGCCGACGACCGTACTGAAAGGGATCAAGTCTGCCGTCAGCTCCAAAACAAAGGTGCTGTATGCCAAAGGAACCGGCATTCTGCAAGATGAATTAGAGGCGATTCCGATCGGCAGCTTTACGGACGGCAAAGGCAATCCTGGCCTGCTTGCCCAATACTTTAACAATGCAGAGCTGAGCGGAACGCCGGTGGTAGAACGTATTGATCCTTACATCGACTACAATTGGGTCATTACGAAACCTGCCCAAGCGATTGAAAGCATGAACTTTACCGTTCGCTGGACAGGCAAGCTTGTTCCGAATATGAATGTAGCGGGCTTTATTGGAACGATAAGCCAGGACAGTATGCGCTTGTGGCTAGACGGCGAACTGCTCATTGACGGCTGGGGCAAGGACAAGAGCTCCAATCAAAGCGTGCCGGTCGAATTGACCGCTGGACAGGAATACGATCTGCGCGTCGAATATTGGAAGGATACGAACGGTGTAGAGATCGTACTAGGCTGGAGTCATGCAGAGGAAAGTATTCAAGAAGCCGTCGAGCTTGCCCGCAAAGCTGACGTCGCCGTCGTATGCCTTGGCGATTCAGAACGCACTTGCGGGGAGGGTGTCGACCGGAATAGCCTGGATCTGTCTGGGGATCAACAGAAGCTGCTCAAAGCGATTCATGAAACAGGAACACCTGTTGTGCTCGTTCTGCAGAACGGCAGACCAATTACGCTGGGCTGGGAATCGGAGCATGTACCGGCTATCATCGAAGCTTGGTATCCGGGTGAACGCGGCGGTCAAGCAATCGCTGAAGTGCTCTTCGGGGACTACAATCCGGCTGGCCGGCTCCCGATGTCCTTTCCGAAGACGATCGGCCAAATTCCGGTCTATTACAACCGGCGCCGCGGCGGACAGAAGCATTATGTCGGCGGCGACAATCGTCCGCTCTACGCATTCGGCCACGGGTTAAGCTATACGACCTTCTGCTATGACAGCATCGCTATCCAATCTACAACGATCGCTCCCGGCGAGAATGCCATCGTCACTGTTCAATTGACGAACACAGGCACTCTGGCAGGCGACGAAGTCGTTCAGCTGTATGTCAACGACGTGTTCAGCACCGTCGCCCGTCCTGAGAAGGAACTCAAGCATTTCCGCAGAGTTCATTTGAAAGCTGGGGAAACGACGACCATTACCTTCACGCTGACGCCGAAGGATTTAAGCGTTCTGAACCGCGAATTAAATTGGGTTGTCGAGCCGGGCACGTTCAAAGCGCTCGTCGGGCCGAGCTCGGACAACATTGCATTATCGGTTGATTTTATCGCTATTTGATGCAAGAAAAAGGCGATCATATAAAGCTGAACTAGAATGCAACGTGAAAAAGGGTACAGCCTTCCATCCAACGATGGCGGGTTGTACCCTTTGTTTTTATTTCTGCAAGTGCATAGCAAAGCCCGGGGTCGCTGCGCGTTTTGGTTCATGCTGCCGTTCTTGTTTCCATTCCTCCATCACTATCGCGATTATCAATGGATAGAATCTTCAAAATGTCAGAATGAACTCAAAACGCTCCGCTCACCCTACCGCTATCAGTCACATTTAGCCTCTGTTATACCTACATGTGATTCTACGAGTTTAGTTTGCTGTTAGCTGGAACAAATCAAAATGCATTTATACACGTTGATATCCATTATTTAGGTGATATTTGACCTCAAAATGCAAAAGTGCATTTTGATTGGCCCGAAAACGCATAATTGAGGAAATATGAAGGATTTAAAATGTACTTTTACATTTTGAGTAGTATTTTGAGCACGTTTGAGGTATATCAAAATGTATTTTTGCATTTTGATGCAGTTTCAATAAATCCAGTCTGCTGCCTGTGACGGGTATGCGATCCCTATCCCTATCCCTATCCCTATCAAACGTTGGCCGGCAGACAGATAAAGATGCAAAAAAAAAGAAGCCAAAGCAATGAGTCATTTCTTTGACTTCTCTTGGATGTGTTAGCGTTTGGATGCTAGATACTCGTCAACAATGGCTTGTGTTCTGGCTAAAATTTTGGAGAGTCCGTTGTTCTTATTCAGCTCGATATATTCCTTTACTGACTGCTCTACATCTACAACGGTTCCATACTCAATGGACCTGCCGTACTCTTCGCCAAGCTGGTCACGCCTCGCCAGTTCATCCTCCATGCCGTCTTCTGCTATGAACAAACCGTCAAGAGGCGAGGTTACATTGATCGGTTCGTTGGCGAATTCCTCTTCCTTCACCCAGAAGTTTTCGCCGTAGGTTGATGTCGGGCGCATAAATTGCGGCTTCCAGAATGCCCATTGGCCTCCCCACTCCATATAGTTGCTGGATGAGGTTTGCATGCCCTCGGGATAATCGGCAGCCTCTCCGTTGAGCAAGTAGGTCTTGCCCTCAATCCCATACAGCACAAGATCGTACAGCGTCCGGTCGGTTTCCAGCATATCGAGAAACCGCAGCACCCGATCAGGATTTTTGGAATTTCGGTTAATGGCTACCACATTCGCAATCGATGACCGGTTGACAAACTTTTTGTCCGGATATAGAAGCGACATGCCTTGCTTATAGGTCGGATCGACAAAGCCGGGATCGGCATTCGCCCATTCATGAGACGTAATCGTAAACATCGATTTGCCGTTTTTCCACTGCAGCGACGCGTCTCCTTTGTCAATAATAGCATCACGGTTAATAAGTCTGTCGTCGTACCAAACCTTCGACAGCTTTGCGGATTCGAGATAAAACGGCTGCTGTTCAACAGCCCGCACCTTAATCTCAGGGTCATTTAAATAGAAGCCCAAGCCGTGAAAGTTAATATCGACCCATTCTTCCCTTGAAAAAAACAAAGACAAAGGCGGCGTCCGGTTAAGCTTCTCATTCGGATAGGCTTTCTTCAGCTCCCGAAGCAGCCAGTCAACGTCTTCAATCGTCTGAATGGAATCGGGCTCAATGGACAGGCCCGCCTTCTCGGCGAGATCAACTCTCCAGCCGGCGAATTTGCGCTCATTCATTTTCATCGTCCAAGGCAGTCCAACGATTTGCCCGTTTACGGTTGCCGCTGAAAGCGTCCCCTGCTCCTTATACTTGCGAAGCAGGTTAGGCGCGTATTTCGGGAGAAGCTCATTAAGCGCCATATAGGAACCTTTCGCTGCAATCAGCTTATAAGACAGCCAATCGGCATCGAAGTTCATATCCCAGGTATCACCGGCAGCTGCCATAGCCAGCATCTTTTCCTTATATTCGCTGAAAGGGATGAAGTTGATGTCAAATTTAACGTTAAGCCCTTGCTTTTTGACATATCGGCTCACTTCCGACCATATCTCATCGGTAGCCGCCTTCTTTTCCCCGCCAAAATAAAATTTCAGCGTGATTTCCTTCTCTAGCTCTGAACCGTTTTTATTACCGTTATGGGCAGATTCATCTTGATTTCCGCTTCCACAAGCCGCAGTGCTAAACAATACTAGCATTGCAGTCGCGAGCAAAAGCAGCTTTGCGACAAGTCGGTTCATAGAACCATCCTTCCAGGTGGATAATTTGATTATAAAACGACGGCAGTTGCGGCTTATGGCCCGGCTTGTCTCAACGCGCATTTAATTCCTCACCGTCTTGCAGTACAGGATGCATCAATGTAATCGTCGTTCCGGCGCCGGGAGCCGTCTCAATCATCAGCTTATAAGCATCTCCGAAGTAAATTTTCAACCGCTCATTCACATTGCGCAACCCTACTCCTCTTCTTACGCCCGGCGCAACGGAGCTTCCCGGCGTATGCTCCTTCTGAAGCTCCTCAACGACGGCTGCCGGTATGCCTTTACCGTTATCAGCGATAGAGAGAATGATATCCTGGTCTTCCCTTTTTGCCGAAATGATAATTTTACCCTTCTGAAAATCATCCCGTACGCTATGTTGAATCGCGTTTTCAACTAAAGGCTGCAGCAGCAGCCGTAAAAACGGCAAGTCAAGCAGCTCTTCATCGAAGGAGTAGAGAATACGCACCTGTTGGCCCATACGCGCTTGTTCAATCATGACGTAGGCCTTTACCTGCTCGATCTCGCGTCTGAGCGTCGTAATTTCTTTCCCCTGGTTCAAGCTCAGCCGGAGTAAATTGCCAAGCGCCGACACCATTTCGCTAATATCGCTGCGGCCGTGATTTTCTGCTTTCCAGCGGATAGACTCCAACGTATTGTACAGAAAATGCGGATTGATCTGATGGCTGAGCACTTGGAACTCCAGCACCTTCTTCTTACGTTCCGCTTGCGAGGCCTCCTCTACAAGCCCCTCAATTTGCTTGACCATGTTGGCAACCCCGCTGTACAGCCAGCCGATTTCATCCTGCCTGGAGGAATTTGGGATCAAATGCTGCATATTATCCGTCTCCAGCCTTCTCATCAGCCGGACCAGATGGGCGATCGGCTGCGTATAGCGGGAGGTAATGTAGAAAATAACGCCGATGCAGCTAATCAGATAAAGAATGAGAAAGATGACGAGCATCCGGTTGATTTGGTCAATCGTTCCCGTCAGCTCTTGCAGCGGCGTTAGACTTGCCATCGCCCATGGCTGGCTGTCGAGCTTAACGAAAGTAGCAAGATAAGTTTGCCCGTCGATCGTCACCGCTTGTGATCCTTGATCCGCAGATGCGACAAATTTGATATAGGATGGAGAAGGAAACTTCTGGCCTGTCCATTCATTGGCTGACGAGTCATAATAAATCATGCCGTCTTCATTAAGCAGCAGCATCTTCTGATCCTTCAATTGCGCGGAAGGGGAAAAATACCGGGCCAAATAATCATCCGACAAATCTGTCGCGATAATGCCCCGCGGCCTGCGGTCATACAGTCCGGTGAACCGCTTTACGTAAGAAAGCAGAGGCTTCTCATAAGCGCCTTGCCTTGGCATCGACAAATACCAGGTTGGACTGATCGTTGCTCTGGATCGTTGAAACCAATAGCGTTCCTCAATTTGTATCGATTCGCCGATCGTACTTAAATAGGTTGGATAAGCAGCTGGCCGGATCGGGTAAATCTTGACTCGGAACGCATCGATCGTAGGCGTATTCTGATACAGCAACGCAAGCATACTGACGGCAAAGGTCTCCTCAGCGGCGGCATTTTCCGGTTCCTTTACAAGCAAATCCTGCAGTTGCTTATTGCCGATCAGATCGTTGACCTGATCGTTGAGTTTGTACAAATAAAGCTCGAAGCTTTTTTTCGCTTGAAGCAAATAGCCCATCGTCATTTTCGTATTTGTGTTCGAAATACCCTCAATGGATTTAATATGCGAATAATAGGCGAACAATAGAAAAGGTACGATTATAATGAGAAAAAAAATAAAAATCATCCGGTTCCGAAACGATGTCGCCAACCTTAAGGAACCTCTTTTCAACAACTGCATCGTCCACGCTCCGACTGCCGAAACGGCCAATTGATACGGATAAATGGAACGCGAAAGGCCGAATCCCTCAAATACAGCGTGTAAGCTGCCTCGAGCGACCGGCCCTCCCATTCCTGCTATTCCTCCGCAATTCCCTTCTGCCTGCGATATTCCTTCGGCGTACAGCCCACCTGCTTCTTAAACAGCTTCGAGAAGTGGACGGGATCCTTGTAGCCGACCTGATAGGAAATCTGGTACACCTTGAATTGAATGTCCCCCAGCATCTCCTTCGCTTTCTCAATCCGGATATTGGTCAAATATTCGAGAAACGTCATCCGTTTCTCTTTCTTAAACAGCTTGCTGAGCCATACCGGCGTAACATGGACCGCGCTAGCGACGCTATGCAGCGTCAAGCTGTCGGCATAGTTGTTGTGCATCAGCCTCTCCGCTTCACACACAATTTGACTCGGCATCGCCGATACGGTGCGGAAATCGGCTGCGATATCGAGCAGAAACCGCTCGGTCTGCTCCTTTAGCGATTGCAGCGTATCATATTGCTCCAGAAGCTCCCACACGGCAATTGGATTACTTCCCCACCGTTTATTCGGGACGCCTGAGGACGCCGCTTTGCGGAATATTTCGAACAGCCACTGAAAGATTTCCTGTTGAATATCCTTCAGTTGAGAGAGGCGCCAAGCCTGCACCATTTCAATAAAATGGTCCATCGCCGCCGAGATATCCTCGTCGGAGCCGTATTTGACCATGTCCAGCACCTCGTCGGGCTCACGCAGCGACAAATTGTCGCATTCTCCTTCTTGATCCTGCCACAGCTCGGTAAAGAGACGATTGCCGCCAAACAGCGCCTTCCGCTCCAATACGTCGGATGCAGCGACGAACATGTCATGCAAATGCTCCAGACCGCCCGGCGTTGTGCGCATGCCTGCGCTCGCCTTTACTTTAACGAATTCGTTGATCCGCTGAATGCACAGCTGTGCAATTCCGCTCGCCAGCTTGGCATGCTCCTGCCGCATGCACCCCAGCATAACGACCCAGCGGCTGCACCGGTCCGTGCTGATTGCGAACGGATACGGATATTCTTCCTCCAGCGTCTGATTCACAACGTTGCCGATGCCGAACAGCACCAATTCCTTATCCTTCAATCGGCGGTTTTCGATCGCCTTCAAATCATCGGCTTCTACGACTAGCAGCATCATCTGGTGCTGGGACATCCATTCCAGATTCAGCGACTGCAGCCGGTGGCGCTGCCGGGCCTCTCGATGCGGATCGAACGGCAGCTCGAACATTTCCCGGAGCAGATCCTCGCGCATTTTCGGAATGGCAAACCGCATCTGGTTGAACAACTGCTGTTCATGCTGCCGCTCCACCCGTTGTTCGTAAATATGATCGGTAATCCGGCTGACCACCCCGTCCAGCTCATCGAGATTAATCGGCTTTAAAATATAGTCGAGCACTCCAATTTGGAGCGCTTGCTTGGCAAGTTCAAAATCGTCATAACCGCTGACGACAATCGTCTCTGGCTTGTAATCTTCATACGGCTCCAATGAACGCAGAAATTCTAGCCCGGACATTCGGTTCATTTTTATATCGGTCAAAATCAGGTCCGGCCTCTGGTCGAGCGCCAGCCGCAGCGCAGAATCGCCATCATCGGCTACAAGCACTTGATTAATGCCGAATTTATCCCATGGAAAGCGCTTGCGTAAACCTTCGCGAATCTCGAATTCATCATCCACTATAAGAGCTGTCAGCATGCTTTCACCTCTCCTGCCGGCATCTTTTTATTGCACCAATCATCCACTCTATCTCCATACTAACCGACTCTGTTTTAGATTGCACGGGGTTATTTCACAATTTTATAGGGCAGGTATAAACCGGTTTCCGTAAAAAGGTCGATATGCCCTCGAAAGTTTACTTTTTCCCCGTAGATCAGCCGCGTCCTCCCCTCTAAAATGAACATAAGGAAATATGCCATCAAAAGGAGCTGTTAATAACGATGATCCATGCCAATCACATAAACAAAACGCTTGGCAAATTGAAAAAGCTCGACGAGATCTATACCGAGCTCATTTTCGAAAAAGCCGGCGAAGTCGAAACCGTATTTTTCGAAACGGACGAGCATCGCTACCAGGTTCCCGAGGGCAACGAAGGCTGGCGCCCGGCCAAAGCCGGACTGCAATGGGGCAAAGAATGGGGCTCCGCCTGGTTTAAAGGCCATTACATCGTACCCAAGGAACTGCACGGTCGCAAGCTATATATTCGGGCAGAGACGGACGGCGTGGAAACCTTCTTCTGGGTGAATCGCAAACCAAGCGGCATCTTCACGCATCCGAAAGAAGCGGCCAACCGCGGCAATCACCATACGCTGCTGCTGACGAAAGAGGCTCAAGAGGGTACCGGTTTCGAACTGGCCTTTGAGGCTTACGCAGGACATCCGTGCGTCGGAACGCAGCCTTATCAAGTCAGCGAAGCGAACTTCTCTGGCGAACAGCGCTACAATCGCGTCTACACGTCTATCGATGTGATGCTCTGCCGCGAGGACGTAAAGGATTTTGTCTTCGATCTGCGCACGCTTCAGCAAGTGGCGGGCTCAGGAGCAGTCGATCCGTTCCGCCGGGCCAAAATCGAAAATACACTTCTGGAGCTGTTCCCGATTCTCTCGCAATCACCGAGTGAGGTGCCCGAAGAGGTGTGGCGCGCTCCGTTGCGTCAAGCAAGAGAATTGATGAAACCGCTGCTGGAACGGAAAACAGGTGAATCGGCGCCAAAAACCGGTATCATCGGCCACTCTCATATGGATACCGCATGGTTGTGGACGCGTGACGAAACGATACGCAAATGCGCGCGGACCTATGCGAATGTACTGAGCTTGATGGAGCAGTATCCGGAATATACATTCATTCAAAGCTCAGCTTTTCACGCCGAGCTGATGCGCCGTCATTATCCGGAAATTTTCGAAGGCATGAAGCAGCGGATTGCCGAAGGACGCTGGGAAATCAACGGCGGCGTCTGGATCGAAAGCGACTGCAACCTCGTATCCGGCGAGTCGCTGATCCGTCAATTTCTCGTCGGACAGCGCTATACCCGCAAACATTTCAACTATACGGCAGATGTATTCTGGCTGCCCGATACGTTTGGCTACAGCGCCGCAATTCCGCAAATTATGGCGGGAACGGAAGTCCGTTACTTCTTGACGACGAAGCTTTCTTGGAATGATACAAATCATTTCCCATACGACACGTTCTACTGGCAGGGATTGGACGGCACGAAGGTGCTCACCCACTTTAATACGATCCACTGCTGGCCGGATGCCGCAACGCTGATCGATCGCGTCTACGCTCCGCATAATGCGATTGCCCACAAGCGCGTTAACGACAGCCGGCTCGTATCGTACGGATTCGGGGACGGCGGCGGCGGGCCGCAATACGAAATGATCGAAATGGCTAGACGCTCAGCCGATCTGGAAGGCGTACCAAAAACCGAGCATACGACGGCAAGCCGCTTCATGCAAGATTTGGAGGCAAACTCGGTGAACCCTCCTCTGCATGTGGGCGAGCTTTATTTCGAAGGCCACCGCGGAACGCTGACGCAAATTCATCAGATTAAGCGCAACAACCGGAAAGCCGAATTTGCCCTCCGCAACTTGGAGCTTGTTGAATCGATCAGCGGCACGCGAGGCGGCCGT
Organism: Paenibacillus radicis (ex Gao et al. 2016); assembly: GCF_014641555.1. Lineage (GTDB taxonomy): Bacteria > Bacillota > Bacilli > Paenibacillales > Paenibacillaceae > Pristimantibacillus > Pristimantibacillus radicis. The sequence continues at coordinate 501,854 of NZ_BMHY01000001.1, read as the reverse complement.
ATTGATAAGGAGCGTCTGGCTTCGCTTTATGAGCTGCTGCTTATTAACCAGTTCCATGACATTTTGCCAGGCACCTCGATTCCAGAGGTTCATGACCGGGCGATTGCAGAGGTTGGCCAAGTCATCCTCGATGCTGAGAAGGCGACAACTGAGCTGCTTACGGGAGCTGGATCGGGAGCCGTTGATGAGAATGCAGTAACGGTTTGGAATACGCTGAGCTGGGACCGGAACGGCACGATTGCTATTGATGGCCTGTCCCAGGATCAAACCCTAGCCGACGATTCGCTTCTCTCGCAGCGGATTACGGACGTATTCGGCAGCCACAAGCTGCTTGTCGGGGAGACAACCATTCCGGCTATCGGTTCCCGCGTATTCGAGTTAACAAACGCAGCAACGGAAGCGACTGCTGGGCCTTCTCCATTCCGCTATGACGAGACGGCGGGCACGCTTGATGCGCCGCATGCGGTGGTTCGTTTTGACAAATACGGCTATATCGATTCCTTCGTTGATAAAGCAAGCGGACGTGAGCTTCGCGGCAGCGGTCATCCGCTCAACGCTTTCCTGATGGGTGAAGACTTGCCGGGCGCTTGGGACAACTGGGATATCGACCGCGATATTTTCGGCAAGCTGCAATTGCAGACCCGCTTAGTCGCTCGTGAGGTTGTTGCCGACGGACCGCTGCAATTCCGCCTGCGCAGCGAATACCAGATCGGACGGCAGTCGTCGATTACGCAGCATATGGTCTTCCATTCAGATTCGGCTCAAGTCGATTTCGAGACGGTTATTGTATGGCGCGAGAAGCATCAGCTGCTCAAGGTTGGCTTCGATGTCAATTTGCTCGCTCATCAAGCCCGTCACGAGGTGCAGTTCGGCCACGTCGAGCGTCCGACTCATACGAATACGCCATACGATCAAGCGATGTTCGAGGTATGTGCGCATAAATGGACGGATTTGTCGGAAAACCGCTTTGGTGCAGCGCTGCTGAATGATTGCAAATACGGTGTATCCGTATTCGGCTCCGATATTCGGCTGACGCTCCACAAGGGCGGCGCCCATCCGGATCCGCGCGGTGACGCAGGTATACATGAGGTTACTTATTCGCTGCTGCCGCATGAAGGCGGCTTTGCAGCGGAAACTGTCATTCGTCCGGCTTATGAGCTGAATGCGCCTGCACTTTCGGTGCGGGGAAGAGCTGCTGCACAAGAGCATTCCTTCCTCGCTGTAGACGCTCCGAATGTCATTATCGAAGCGGTTAAGCCTGCTGAGGACGATGATGCCTATGTGATCCGTTTCTATGAAGCGGAGCGTTCGGCGGTGAAAGGTGCTATTCTAACGTTCGACAAAGCGCCGAAACGCGTCGTCATCGCAAACATGCTGGAAGAGGATCAGGAAGAGCTTGCGGTGAACGGAAATTCGGTTGCGCTTGATTTCCGTCCTTTTGAGATTAAGACTGTGAAGGTTTACGCTTAAGCGTTGCGGAAAAAAGCCGGGCATTGTGCTCGGGGAGCTGTCGAGAGAGTCTCGACAGCTTTTATTTTCGTATGTGCCGCTGGCTGCGAGTTCACTCTACTCTTCAAATGCACCATGCCCCGGGGTCGCTGCGCGTTTTGGTTCATGCTGTCGTTTGCTATTTGTATGCATCATGCCCCGGGGTCGCTGCGCGTTTTGGTTCATGCTGTCGTTCTTGATTCCATAGCCCCATCGCTTTCACGATGAATAATGGATAGAATCTGCAAAATGCCAGCCTGAACTCAAAACGCTCCGCTCACCCTGCTCGTACTGTTCATAGCAGAGCGAAAATCAAACACAAGGCACTTAGAGCCTTTCGCTTCGTTTAGTTCCACACCGATTCGTTTTAGTAACGCACATTGGCTAGGTAGTAGGTAGTTATCTCAATTGATTTTTCCGATCTCTCCCAGAAACTTGGTGATGCTAATGAGGAACGAAGCGTCTTCGCTATTTAACGAAGACCGATTCGCTGATTTTAGTTTAAACATGCGGATTTGAGCTGCTCTGGGGCATTAGCGAAGAGATTTTCGCTGTTGGAGAAGCTGCGTTCTCGAAAAGCGAAATTTAGTTCGCTACAGCGAACTCACCGCCAATTAGCTGTCGTATAGCGAATTTTGATTCGTTCTATAGCGAAGCCGATTCGCTGTAGGCTGCAGCTCACTGGGCAAAATGTAAAACTACAGGTTGGAAGTCATTTCAGCAATGAATTCTCGCATCAAAATGTAAATGTGCAGGTTGAGTGGGACAAACGTCACTGTTTGAATCGATATGAGCCATTTCAAATGTACTTTTGCATTTTGAAGGCTGTTTTGATACTCTATGAGGCTCATCAGCATGCACTTTTGCATTTTGTTCATCATGTAGCGGGGGGAGGCTAGCTTGAGAGTGTGCGATGTGTGAGTCGTCAGTGTCACTCACGTTGTTCACTTCACTTCTGTTGTCTTCGTCCCAAGCTCAGTCTTGCGCTGGTCGCCGACGGCGAATTTTTCTTTGTACATCTGCGGCAGATGCTCGATTTTGTAGTTGATCGTTTGCAGATTACGCTGTGTATCCCTGAGCTGCTGCTCTATATTTTGCCGATGCTTAATGAGAATTTCCAGCCCCTTCTCGACAACGGCGTCATGGTCGGTGCAGTAGTTGATAAACGTGCGGATCTCTTTGATCGGCATGCCGGAATTTTTGAGACAGCAGATCAGATCGATCCAATCGACGTCGTGCTCGTGGAAAACCCTAGTGCCGTTCTCCCGGTCTATGAAGGGCAGAAGCCCCTCTTTATCGTAATAACGAATCGTATAAATCGATAAGTTTGTTTTTTTGGCCACTTGCGAAATGGTGTAGTTCATCTCTTTCCCTCCAGCTTCGCTCGGTAATAAAACGTCATTTTGCGGTTACGCTAATAATAGATTTAATTAATTTTGAAATCGAGCATTGACCTAGAGTTAACTCTATCGTATATCTTGAAAAAGTAAAGCCGATTGAAGGGAGATTATAAAAAATGAAATACATTGATATTGCCAATACCGACCTGAAGGTGTCCAATCTTGTTCTGGGCCTCATGCGCATCAAACAGTTGTCATTGACTGAGGCGGAGAAGCTGATCCGCACAGCTATGGAAGAGGGAATCAACTTTTTTGACCACGCCGATATTTACGGTCCTTCGTACGGGGAATGCGAGTCTTATTTTGCCGAAGCGATCCAAATGAATGCAAGCCTTCGCGAAAAAATGATTTTGCAAAGCAAATGCGGCATCCGCAAAGGATACTTCGATTTCTCCAAAGCACATATTTTGGAATCGACAGACGGCATTCTGAAGCGGTTGAACACCGACTATCTCGATATCTTGCTGCTGCACCGCCCGGATGCGCTTGTTGAGCCGGAAGAAGTGGCAGAAGCATTCGAAGAGCTGCACAAGAGCGGTAAAGTACGCTACTTCGGCGTATCCAATCAAAATCCGGCGCAAATCGAGCTGCTGCAAAAATATGTGAAGCAAAAGCTCGTCGTTAACCAGCTCCAATTCAGCATCGCACATACGCCATTAGTTGACGCTGGAATCGCCGTTAACATGAATATCGATCAATCGGTTAACCGTGACGGCAGCATTTTGGATTACAGCCGCTTGAAAGAAATGACTGTACAAGCATGGTCGCCGTTCCAAAAAGGCTTCTTCAACGGCCCATTCCTCGGCGATCTCGAAAACTATCCAGAGCTTAACGAAGTGATCGACGCCCTCGCAGCCAAATATGACGTAACCAACACGGCTATTGCCGTTGCCTGGATTACACGCCACCCGGCGAACATCCAAGTGGTGCTCGGCACGACAAACCTGCAACGGTTAAAAGACTCCTGCAAAGGCTCGGACATTCCGTTGACCCGGCAAGAGTGGTACCAAATCTACACAGCAGCAGGCAATATGCTGCCTTAGTACAACAACCAAAAAGCACCGGCCCTATGGGCTCGGTGCTTTTTGGTTTGAGTCATGCTCATTGCGCGGCTAAATGAGGAACAAGCAGTTCATCCTCTACCAGCGACAGAAAAGAATCGACGACGCTTGGATCGAATTGCCGGCCGCGCTGATCACGCAAGTAATGGAGCGTCGAATCGAGGCTCCACTTTTCCTTGTAGGAACGCTTCGTCGACAACGCGTCGAACACATCGACGACGCTGACGATTCTTGCTTCCAGAGGAATAGCTTCACCCTTCAAGCCATGCGGATAGCCGGTGCCGTCCCATCTCTCATGATGGTATAAAATAATGTTTTTCGCGGTTTGAAGCTCTTTCTCGAACAACTCGTCGTCGAGCTCGGCGAAAATTTTATCCACGATATCGATGCCAATGATGGGATGCATCTCTATAATGGTTCGCTCGTAATCGGCCAATGATCCCGGCTTATACAGTATGCCTTCGGGAATACCAGACTTGCCGATATCATGCAAAATACTTGCATTGGCAATGCGGGCCAGCTCCGCCTTCGGCAATGCCAGCTCCATCCTCTCGTTATGCCTATCTACCAGAAGCTCCGTCAAATTCTGCACCCGCGACAGATGCGCTTCCGTTCCAGGATCGCGAATTTCACAGGAAATGGCCAGCACCTTCAACAAGGAGCCCTGCATCCGGCTTGCCCGGTCCTCGTCCAGATAGAGGCCTTGCTTCAGCTTCTCCAGCTCGCGGAATACGCCGACAAAATAAAGCTCCCCTTCAATCTCAAAAGGCGTGATGGTAATTGAGGAATGCCATAGTTCCTTATCCCGCTTCCGGTTCGTAAAAACACCTGACCATGGGCGGCCAGCCTGGATCGCTCTTTTCATACCGTCATAGACGGACTGGGACGTATAAGGCGTGCGCAGAATGCCGGCACGCTTCCCGATTATCTCTTCCTGCTGATAGCCTGTAATGTTCTCATATGCGCCATTTACACGCAATATCGTATGCTTGGCATCCGTAATGATGACGGCATCCGCCAATTGCAAAAACAAGTTCAGTTGCTGATTCATGACATTCTCTCTTTCTTGTCTCTGTCCATTAAAAGGAAATATAAGGTCGAATCTATCTTACCATATTGCTCCAGCCGCCGTATATTAGGAGCCGTATTTTTTCACCATCGCAGATAAGGTAAGCAGCGGCCAAATATAGTTGTAGCTAGGATAATGAGTGTAGACGCTCCCCGGCAGCATCGCCCCAGTTGGATAGTAATAAGTCCAGTCCCTCTTCTCCAACGTACGAAGCAGCGCTTCCGCTCCTTTCTCAAGCTCCGGCGTAAGTTTGTCGCTGGCAGCAATAAGGGCGTCCAGCGCCCATGCGGTTTGCGAAGGGGTGCTGGCGTTTAGAGGCACATACTTTTTCACCTTATCGCTCAAACAGGACTCTCCCCAGCCTCCGTCTTCATTCTGAATGCTCAGCAGCCAGTTCGCCGCCTTCTTAATGGCAGGATGATCACTGGCCATGCCTGCATCAGACATGCCCTGCACCGCTGCTCCGGTACCATTGATATAACAAATTCCCCAGCGTCCGTACCAGCTTCCCTCCTTCGTCTGATGCGACAAGATCCACTGCACCGTATCGTCAATCCAGCGATGACCAATCGTCATCCCCAAATCCTTGCCAAGAAAGCTGAGGACGCGGCTCGTCAAATCGACTGTCGAAGGGTCAGTGGCAACATCCGTCGAACCTTCGAACTGGAACAGGCTGGCCGGCATCCATTTCCCCTTCCGTTCGAAAGCCGGCCAGCCCGCATCATCATTGCGCATGGCCAGCACCCAATTCAAGCCTCTTTGCCAACTAGCAGCGCCATTCGGAAAGCTGGAGCTTTGTCTGTACGGGAGCAGCGCCCGGAGCGCGGCGACGCTGTCATCGACATCGGGATAAAGCGTATTAATATCGGAAAATCCCCAGCCTCCGGGCTCGGTATGCGGACTGCGAATCGCCCAGTCGCCTTTGCGGGTCTGCTGTCTAACCGCCAAATAATAAGCTGCGTTCTGCAGCGCTGTTGATTGGGGAGAGACACCTGCCTCCTGCAACGCATGGCTAAGGAGTGCCGTGTCCCACACTTCCGAAGTCGCGATCTGAATATGTGCCCGGTCCATGCATTGCAGCGAGCGGATTCCGACCAGCATCCGCTTGATCAAAGGATCCTCCGCAGAATACCCCAAAGCGAGCAATGAAAATATCATTAGAACGGTTGAAGTCTCGTAAGTGAGCAGCGTATCATTGGGCTCCAGCCGCTCCAGCATGTAGGCTTCAGCTTGCTCCATCGCAGCCGAGGAACCGATGGAAGCCAGGGTGCTTGCCAGCGGAAGCGCCGAGAACAGCTCGTGCAGATTGGAAATCCAAGTTTTATCGTTCGTGAACGTCTTGGAGCCATCCAGAAACAGATCCGATAAATCCGGCATATTGTCATTTCGCACATAAAATTGCTTATTCGACATCACCAGCGTTGGCACTAGGTGCGCACGGGCATGACCCGATAGCGAAAATAAATCAAAACCGACACCAAGCTCGGAAAAAAACACGGTCAGCGGAATTCGCAGCTGCCGCGGCCACTCAGCTTGACCGGTTGCCGCAAAAATGACTTGCGTCAGCAGGCTGCGCGCCTCAGACAATCCGCCCTTGGAGCGAATGAACTGTTTGGCCTGTAAAATGCGCGGATCACCCGGCCGATAATACCCGGCGCACAGCAGCGCATAACAAGATTCGGCTGTCGTCTCCAAGTTGCCCTCAGGCTCATCCGGATACAGCTTCCACGCTCCGTTCTGGTATTGTGCAGCCGCAATCCGTACCGCCAGCGCATGAATGAATCCAGGGTCCCGTATTCCTAACGCGGTCATTAATATAATTAAGTAATTGTCTGTCATAACGCCGGAATCAAAGCAAAACCGCCAAGCGCCGTCAGCCGACTGACGGTGCAGCAGCTCATTGGTCAGCAGCTTGATCCTCTCCCGCAAATCGCCCATATCCATAAGCGCATTCATCCTTTGCAGCTATAGTTTTCTTATGTATATGCGGCAATACGGGCAGACATTATGATCGGCTGCTCAAAGACATTCCTTTTCCAGCGCAGCTTAGAAAGGATTATTTTTGTCTTTGACTAAAGAACGTATGTTCGCATATAATAGAAGAGAGGTGACTTACGAATGACAGTGAACAGTAAGCAACTAATGGATAACGGATATTGGGAATGCTCGAAGCCGACAGCTTCAGAGCTTCGCGAGCCTGCATTGCATACGGAATATCAAATCGCCGCTTCAAACGGTTGGCCACCTGTGGCGCCTGCGGCCACACACGACGAGCTTCAAATGATGCATGATTCGGTATTGCTTCCGATGGCTTACCGCATTGTAGAGAAGAAACTAACGGAAATTGAGAGCCGTGCTAGATCGCTTCGCCCGTTATTCGTTAAAGCGACAACGATTGTTTTGACACAAATGCGCGAGGATCTGGCGGTAATTAAGCAAACGCTCGCGCAAGCGGGTATTGTCGTGCACGAAGAGGAACAGGCGGAGGGCATCATCTTGTTCCGGTACACCTGCCGCGGCAATAACGGCGGTTTTGCGGTCACGCGTGAATATGCCAGACAAAACATTAACAGTTTAATTTCGAAATATATTAACGGTATTTTCCGTAAATAAAATAGACGTCCTCCTGGGACGTCCATCCTTTGTTTAAGTTGCGTAAATTAATATAACCAATGGGATAATCCATAACAATGGTATGAGATTCACCCACACCGCTGCTTTAAATTTCCGTTTGTGATAAAGCACCCAACTGAACACGACCGTTCCTATCATAGCCAGCGGATAAATCCAGACGTAAATAAAAAAAGCAACCGTTGCCGCGTCACCTAAAGCCTCTGGAGAGTCGAACAGCATGAACGAGGTAAGTGCGACCAAAATCCAAGCCAACAAAGTCAACGTATAGGCCATCTGGAAAAGAAGAAGAAATAAATTCACTTTTGCATGTTTCATGTAAAAGTTGCACCTCTTTGTGAATGGGTGGGTGAGTGAACACCTGATAATTATTATCATACCATCCTTATCCTACTTTTTTACTATACTTTTTTTGAAAAACAAAAAGAAAACCGTATGCGTGTAATCGCATACGGTTTTCTCTTCTTTAGCTAGTCCATTTTGCAGAATGGCTATACCCGGATATCCAGGTTCTGGCCTACATTCGGATTAAGGCTTGCATTCATTAACTGGACGATGCCCTGACCCTGCTGCTCGGCTTGTTTATTGGCCATGCTAAGCACTTTAATACCGACGGCTTGTGATAATGCAGATTGATTCAACGATACTGATAAAGCGGCTATATCCATTGTAATCCCTCCTCCTTATCTAGTATCGGCTGATCGTTTGCTATTTTTCACTCTTCTAAGCGAAAGAGGTCTAGTCGGAGGCACCGGTTGCTAATTGTTATGTAGTCTATTTATAGTTGCTTGCCTGCGTGGTCCACTATAGCGGCTAATACATTCTCCCAATGCAGCTTCATCTGTTCCCGCCTTGCCGCATGATCCAATTGTTCTTGATGAAAGCTGATTGTTGTTTTATCCGGTATATTTGACAATAGACGAATCTGCAAAGTCGACGGACGCTCCCAGTCCTTGGGCTGCCAAGTCAACCTAAGCTGATGCAGCGGCTTGACGACTTTTAACCGTCCTGTTACGCCTTCATGTGATTTGAAGGTTTCACCAACTGTCAGCTCCAGCTTCGGCAGCTGTCCAATCCATAAGCTCAAACCTTCCGTTGAGGTGATAAATGCCCACGCCTGCTCTCTAGAAATCGGCAGCGTTCTGCGAATACCCACCTGAAAACCAGCAGATGCAGTCAATCCTACCGGTTTGCTTTCGTCTTGGCTTATATGGGCGAGAATATTGACAAGCTTGCCAAACGGATCACGAACATAAAACCTTCTAACTCCCCATGCTTCATCAGCCGGCCCATACTCAATTGGGAAGCCGGCTTCTCTCATACGCTCAAGAGCAACGTCAACATCGTCTACCTCTATAGACAAATCAGGTACTGGAGTGCCGTTCCCGCCTTGAGAGGCAAAGCTAATTTGCACATTAGCCGATTCATCCGAAGCATAAGTGGATATCCAGCCATGATCCATCACCAATTCAAGTCCAAGCACCACCCCGTAAAACTGTTGCGCCGCTTCGATCTTATCGGCGGCTACATTGGCGACAATTCGTTTCACTTTCATTTGAGCATCACTCCCATCAACTTGTTCCGGAATCATACCCTTTAATTTCGACGGGTTATCAAAGTTCCCTTTTTCTACTCGTTGGAGGAAAGGGACATCTTGTTGAGTTCGTTCGGGGTCATGTTTAACACTTTGAAAGCGGCGTTGGTCGTGACCATTGCCCCAAATAAAAATGCCCTCCCGTATCGGAAATTCCGATGTACAGGGGGCATTAAACTTGTTGATTGGATTTGTTACGCTAAGCTTTTTTAACGAATTCGGACTTCAGCTTCATTTCGCCGAAGCCGTCGATTTTACAATCAATATTGTGATCGCCATCGACGAGGCGGATGTTCTTCACCTTAGTTCCAATCTTCAGAACGGACGAGCTTCCTTTTACTTTCAAGTCTTTAATAACGGTCACGGAATCGCCGTCGTTTAACAGATTTCCGTTCGTATCCTTCACCAGCTTAACGTCCTCTGTCGTATCTGCAGCCAGATCCCACTCATGGGCGCATTCCGGGCAAACAAACAAGTTTCCGTCTTCGTATGTGTATTCCGAGTTGCATTTGGGGCAGTTGGGCAAAGCAGCCATGATTTCATTTCCTCCAGATCTATAGTCGCTTTCCATACTGTCATAGTTTTCCGCTGCTGACAACCCTGTAAAGATGCGGTAGTCCCAATTGAGAACATATGTTCTTTACAGATTCAATCTCTTTCAAATATAATTAATACCAGAATTTATAATTTAACTAGAACGGGGGAAAGAGTCAAATGAGTTTGAAAGCAGTCAATAATTATCAGGATACAACTGCAGAGATAGCAATGTTAAGAAAGGTTGAAGAGCATAAATTGCTCGACCCTATCAAAGAAGGGAAATGGTCCATTCAGGAATTAATTGGCCACTTGTATAATTGGGATAAATTTATTTTAGAACAGCATATCCCTCTCATGACACAGGGAGCAAACCTCATTCCCTTCCCGGATCATGACTCCCACAACAATGAAGGAATTCTGTATATCAGCCGCTTTAAAAATGTAGTTGCTTTATTGGATGAGTTTGTACATACACGTAACCGGATATTTGAGGCTATTAAAACTATGAAGAGCGATATACGATTCACTATCGGATCGGGCAAACGACAATTCACAATTGACAGTTACATAAGTATATTTTCAAAACATGATATTCACCATTTAGAGCAAATCAGAAATAAACTGTCATGAAAACGGCTAAAAAGATACGAAAAGTATTTCTTAAGGTCTGGTCGGTCCCTCAAGCCGGATGGGTGAATATCCTGTAGCGATAGCAACACGAATTCACTTAAAAATGTTGGAGGACGACCATGATACCGATGTACCCTTACTACAGTCAGGAAACGAAATGCAAACAGGTGCCGATTACGTTTCCGCCGCAGCATCAGGATCGGCAGCCTGGCTTGGAATATTTGATGAACCCGCTTCCGATATCGGATAACCCTGCTTACAAGGGCAGCGGCAAGCTGAATGGCAAAATAGCGATCATAACAGGCGGAGACAGCGGCATTGGCCGGGCTGTAGCTATCGGCTTCGCCAAAGAGGGTGCAGATGTCGCAATCGTCTATTTGTATGAGAGGAAGGATGCGGAGACAACCCGGCAAATGGTTGAGCAATACGGCCGCCGCTGCCTGTTGATCGAAGGCGACTTGCGCCAGCCGGATTTTTCGGCGGAGATTGTGAAGCTGACATTGAAATACTACGGAAAAATTGACGTGCTTGTACTCAATCAGGGCGTGCAATTTCCGCAAAAAAGCATCCTCGATATTACCAATGAGCAGCTTGAAGATACGTACCGGACGAATATTTTTCCTCATTTCTATTTAACCAAGGCTGCGCTTCCCTACCTTCCTCACGGCAGTTCGATAATTAGCACGGCTTCTGTCACGGCCTATGCGGGAGCCCCGCTTCTCGTCGATTATTCATCGACCAAAGGAGCCATCGTCTCCTTTACCCGCTCGCTTTCCTTGCAATTAGTCGAATATGGCATTCGGGTCAATGCCGTAGCTCCTGGCCCTATCTGGACTCCATTGATTGTCTCCAGCTACTCAGCCGAATACGTCAAAACCTTCGGTCTGGAGACGCCAATGAAACGCGCAGGCCAGCCATTCGAGCTAGCTCCAACCTATATTTATTTGGCCTCTGACGACTCCTCTTTCGTTACTGGTCAAGTGCTGCATGTCAACGGAGGCGTCATGACGGAGACTTAGGTTTGAGAAAAAGTGAAGCCCACTCGTGTGTACCTAAGCAGCTAACTAATTGAACTGTTCAATCGTGGAACTGCTCGAGCGAACCTGATTCGCTATTTAACGAAGTGACATTCGCTGCAAGTGCCCGATTACGGGGATTATTGATGGACCCGTGCAAATAGCGAACCCATTTTCGCTACTCGAGAACCTAGGTTCACCAGTAGCGAAAATGGGTTCGCTGCGCAGTGCATTGACCTTCCGGCTACTTCGATTAGCGAATTTCGCTTCGCTGTTTTGCGAAGCTGCTTCGCTGCACGGGGCTGGCGCCCTCCCACCGCCTCCATTAGCGAAATTCGCTTCGCTGTTTTGCGAAGCCGCTTCGCTGCGTGGGGCTGGCGCCCTCCTACCGCCTCCATTAGCGAATTACTCTTCGCTGTTTTGCGAAGCCGCTTCGCTGCACGGGGCTGGTGCCCTTCCACCGCCTCAATTAGTAGCGAAGATCACTTCGCTGTTTGCGAAGCCGCTTCGCTATAAGAGGCTGGTCCCCTCTTGAGGCAGTATTATCGCGACACATAGACGCGCTCGACTCTGCTTCCGAGGGAGACAAGCACCTCGTTCGTTAACGTTCCGAGCCGGTCGGCAATCGCAGCGGCGGTGATGGCCTGATCACCATCCCGTCCGATCAACGTCGCCGTATCGCCTTGGCGGACTCCCTCAATATCGGTTACATCGACCATTAATTGATCCATGCAAATTTTGCCGACAATCTTAGCCTGCTGGCCATGAATGAGTACATATCCGCCCCGTTCTGCATACGCCCTGGCAACGCCATCGGCATAGCCGATAGAGATCGTCGCAATACGGCCGTCACCCGGGGATATATAATCTCCCCCATATCCGATCGAATCTCCAGCCTGCACAGACTTTACCAAACTGACGGCTGCTTTCAGAGAAAGCACCGGACGCAGATCAACATCCGCCCGCACAACATCCTTTTCGCTCCCCAAGGAACCATACAATGCGATGCCGGGACGAGCCAAATCCATACCTACCCCTTCGTAATTCAGCATGCCGTAGCTGCTCTGCAAATGAATACGGCCGGGTTGGAAACCAGCTGCTTTTATTTGAGCAACTACACTTCCGAATATTTCGAATTGCTTCAGCGTTAATGCGGTTCCCGCTGCGTCCTGACGGTCTGCGGCCGCCAAATGGCTGAATGTGCCCGTAATATGCAAAAACTTATGCCGATAGATCGAGAGTATTCGCTCGATCTGCTCGAAGCTTTCGCCAAGGCGCCTCATGCCGGTATCGATTTTGACGTGAACCATCATCGGTTTCCCAAAGGCTTGCAGCCGCTCGGCGTCCTCCGCACTAATAACTGTCTGTGTCAGCCTATAGCGGACAATATCTCCGAGACGATGATCCGCTGTATACCCGAGTACCAAGATTTCTCCCTCGATGCCGCTGCGTCGCAAAACGATCGCTTCCTCCACATCCGCAACGGCAAAGGAGCGGACACCTTCCTTATACAACCGTCGGGCAACCTCAACGCTTCCATGTCCATAAGCATCGGCTTTGACGATCGCCATAATAGCCGTGCTTCGCGGAATTATGTTTTTCAACTGCTGCAGATTATGCGCCAAATGATCCAGATCGATTTCGGCCCATGCACGATGACGGGAATGTTTCTCTCCTTTTTTTGGGCCACGACCACGTTTCATAGCTTGCAAGAGCCATATGCAAACCGCCGACACAATAACCGAGACGAAGGAAACGGCGATATAAAACACCGGTTTATTTTCTACAATTAAATCAAAGCTTCCTGTCGCTTTCGCCCCGCCTCGCACCAATACAATCGCCCAAGGATGAAGCATATAAATCCAGGTACTGAGCGCCCGCAAGTATGGATGCTCCCTCCCTTCTGCCGACTGGAGCAAACGAAACAGGCTATAAACTGCAGGAACCAACGCAAGGTACATGCTGTCGTGACGGGGCCAGCCCGCGGCATGCAGCACCATTCCTTCAACCAGCAGAGCCGCTATAGACAGGATAAGCCATATAACATATTTCTGTCTTGGCCGGGAAGGAAGCGGACGAACCGCTGCCCATGCGCCAAGTGCAATATATAAAGGGGCAAAGCCGATTCCATTTCGCGTATAGTCAAATATCGTGAACATCCCGTCGTATAAAGCCGTCAATGCCGGGCTGCCCGCCGTTAATCCATAATAGCTGTCACCTAGCAGTGCCAGTCCATACAAAGCGGCGGACACTGCCAGCACTGTTTTAGCCGAAAACAACACTCGCAAGCCGTATACGATCCACGCTCCCGTCATGAGCGCCGGCAAATACCAGAGATGATAGAACGTTCCGTTGAACACGATATCTTGCAGTATTCCCCCTATACTTATAGGTTGTTTGAAATAGCCGTCATACAGATTGAGCGGCAAATAGGCGATCACTCCGGCTGCGTACAATACGCCAACCCGAAGCGTGAAGCGCCGCATCGATGCCAGCTCACGTTTCCGGTCAGCCTTCATTTTTCCAAACAAGAAAAACCCGGATGCGATAAAAAAGAACGGAACCGCAAGCCGCGCGATAATGCCCGTCAGCACAAAATCCGCATAAGGATCTACAGACAATAAAGGACCCAGATGTATCGTAATCACTAGAAAAGCAGCGATCAGCTTGAAGGTATCGATTCCGCCGTATCGGATATTAGCCAACGTCATCGCCGCCTTTGCCGCGGGCGCATACCGTAACAATAAAACCGTCTTCATTATTGCCAGACCATTCTGAGTTGCCACTGTCCCCATGCGGAATCGGCAACTCTAACCGCTCTCCCGCTTCTGCTTTTACATAATAGATTTCGTAATTGTCACCGAAATAAAGATGTTGAACGCCGTATGGGAATCTTTTTAGAAAAGCGATATATTCCTCAAGACATAGGCCATATTGCACCATAACCGCCGAATGCGGAAAGCCAACGTAACGGTAATGCCAAGGCTCACAGGCAATACCCGTAACCGCCTCCTTGCCCTCCTGATAACGCTGAATAAAACCGTATTCCGGAGCCAGCTCGCGAAAAACATCGCTAATAGCACTCCCTGCAAATGATGGACGTATATAATCCGTCTTGCCGCCGCGAACGCCAACGTCAACAGCCAAACCAGTCTGATGCTCGCTCGCGCCCGGCACTGCAACATAGCTGTTCGTAAACGCCTCGCCATGCTCGGCAACCGATTCCTCATAAATACGTTGTTGCATTTCAGCAGAGCGATAGCCGCTGACCACCGTTATTTGCTCCTTTGCCATGCAAGCACCCAGCAGGCGCGACAGTTGACTGGAGCATTCCAGTTCTAGCGAGATGAACGGCTCCTCGGAATGATCAGCACGCAAAATATCTGCAGGCAAAGATACGATTGAATTCGTCTCTGACCGTACAGGATGGCTGCGATTCACAAGCAACAGCTTCCCCTTGTGGATATCGGATCGTTTTAAACGCACATAACCATCATGCAATTGGTCAGGCTTACGGGTCTCTAACCTGTTTTTTATCATACCCGCGCCTCCTTCAACCCCGATTCGATCAAACGATCCAGCAAATCGGGAAAATCAATGCCCGCATGCCGCATCATATTCGGGTAGCGGCTCTTGGAGGTAAAGCCGGGAATCGTATTGACCTCATTGAACAACAGTCTGCCGTCATTGGCCAGAAACAGGTCGACCCTTGCGAATCCGCTGCAATCCAGCTCCCGATAAATCCGCAATGCGGTTGCCTTCACAAGCTCCTTCATCTCTGCATCAACACGGGATGGCAAATGAATGGCCGCCGTGCTTAAGGAGTATTTTTCCACATAATCAAAAAACTCTCCGGTCAAAGCAATCTCATCGATCTCACCAGCTATCAGACCGGCATCGGCATGTCCAAGAATCGCGCAGCCGAGCTCAATGCCATCCACATGCCGTTCGATTACCAGTTTGCTGTCATGACGCAACGCTTCCTCAATGCCTGCCGCCAGTTCCTGCTCGGTGTATGCCTTCGAAATACCAATCGAAGAACCCGATCTAGCCGGCTTTACGTAAAGCGGATAACCAAGCTTGCTTGCTGCGGCAACCGCTTCAGCAACGGTCATTCCTGGAATAACCGTAACGAAATCAGGTACATCGATTCCAGCTGCTAGGGCGACTGTTTTCGCAAAAGCCTTGTCCATGCAAAGCGCGGAAGATAGCGTTCCGCAGCCGACAAACGGAATACCGGACAGCTCCAGCAGCCCTTGAATCGTGCCGTCCTCGCCGTTTTTGCCATGCAGAACAGGAAAGACGATGTCCAGCGGTGTAAAGCGGTGCTCCGTTCCCACAAGCTCAAGCAGTCCCTTATGATGCCGGCTCGGCGAAATAACGGCAGGTACACAGCTAGGATGATCCAGCCAGCGGTCCTCTCGGATCAACGCTGTTTCTCCGCGATAGCGGTACCAGTTCCCTTCCCGTGAAATACCGATCATTACGATATCGTATACCTCTATATTTAAATGCTCGATAACGGCCGATGCCGAAGATAAAGATACTTCATATTCCGTCGAGCAGCCTCCAAACACAATTGCTACTGTTGTTTTTGTCATTATTCAGTAAGCCTCCCCGTTGATCTATCTGACTCTAGCTTAGAGGGGAGGTCTTAAAAGCAATTAAAGACAAACTTAAGAAAGTCCAAAGATTAAAGCTCTGAATCTTAAAGATAAAAGGAAAAATATTGAACATCCTTAATATCCAGACATAAAAAAACGCCCTATACAGGGCGTTCAAGCGCTACACTATAGGCATCGGGCAAAGCTTTGACCAGGTCCTCAAAAGCTTAACTTTCTATCAAGAAAGCAACGCCGAGCTCCTTAACTCTTCTCGACTCGACTATTGCAGCCCGACAAACGAAATGGAACCGTTATCCCCGCTGTATGGCGGAGCACCAGGCTTCGTAACGTAACAAATAATGAGTTTAAACGCCATGCCCCGTGCGATATTCTGATTGAAGGTCAATATGAAATCCTGCCCGTTATTGCCGGAGGCTTGAATTTGCACCTTCTCAGCTGTCAATGCATTGTTAGCGTTGACGCTGTCATTCATGCCTAGTGTCGCAATATTGGTTGGCGTCTGCTCAGTCGTGCTTTGAATCCAATAATTGTTCGGATTGATTCCTTTTACTTGATCTACCGGCTGATCATATGTGACTCGCAGCTGGTTTGCCGCTATTTGATTTACACCCGTCACCATCGGAATATTGGATACTGGTGCCGCTTCCGTGACGGCTGCCTCCGCTTGATCGTTACCCATCATGGTCAAAGGCAACAATGCAAACGCACAAATAACCAATCTCAATAGGTATGTTTTCATCACTATTCCTCCTGCTCATTGTGGCAATTCTGCAGTAGCCTTCCCTATTTTGAGCTAGCTCATTCTTACCTGTGAAATAACAATAACGGGATGCCTAAACAATGCAATTACCATTAATTAACATTATTTACCTTATACCCTGATTCCATAGGTCCCGTTAGACCATTTCACGCTAATTAGGTATATCGACATGATGCCTACTTGTATCATTGCCCCGGAAATAATAGAAGAAAACTTCTACTTGCGAAACGCCTTCAAGTCTAATGCTTTACATCATAATGCTCAAACAAAAAGAAACCCTGCCTCTACTAAACGAGGGGGTCTCTCCGCAGTCTGGAATTCGATACTTTATCCTCAACTGCCAGAACTCCTGCCGCGATTGGCGGGAGTTCTATTCCACTTCATTCATCGCCATTTCATCGCATAAGGTGACCAGCTTGTTCATTGTTTTCCAGTTCCGAACTGTAGACGGTACACCCAGCTTTTCCACTTGAACAGACAGCTTCGAATTGCGGACGCTTTTCCCGTATAAAAGATAAATGTTGTTGTCCACGATTTGGAACTGATCATTTTGCAAATCCATTGCTCTCAATTTATCGATCCGTTCGGCGTCTGGCTGTTGGAGAAGCATGGAGACATAAAGACATTCGCCTTCGCAGCTCGCTACAGCCTCCGCAATTTGCTGCTCCGTAAAGGGACAGTTTTCCACAATTCGCTTTAGCTCATCATAGCTTCTAATAATGACTCTAATAGATAAGCCAAATGTCTTCTCGATCTGCTGCTCGATTCTCTCACGCAATGACGCTTCGCTTTCAGATGAAGCAAATATAATGTTGCCGCTTTGAATATAGGTTTGAACGTTGGATAAGCCTAGCTCTTTAAGCGACTCCCGTAGATCGGCCATCTTTATTTTATTGTGTCCGCCTACATTGATGCCGCGCAGCAAAGCAACATAAATGTTCATTTTTCTCGCTCCTTATGTAAAATTCGGAATATTTATTCCAAAAATTTCGCCATCGCTTCAAACTTTAATCGCTTTCCAGCAAGCCTCCAACGATTGATGCACCTGCAGCTCATTTAATGGATATTTATTAATTTGATAACCTCTAACGACTGCGGTAATAATACCATGAATGATCTGATGGCATAACATAACGTTCATTTCCCGTATAATGCCTTGCTTTTGCCCGTCGGTAATAATGGACTCCATCGCTTCGCGCGAATCATCTTCCATATTGCGGATATCCGGCGAAATATAAGGGGAATAGGAATAGCTGTCAATGAACCTGTATTCTTTGGGGAAATCAATCGCAAAACGTAGCCGGTTCAATTGAATGCCTTTGAATCGCTCATACAGCTCCGTCTCTGGATCATAGCCCTCTAGCATACATGCACCCATATGAATTCTCGCTTTGCGGTATACTTCATTGACTAGTTCTTCTTTACCGCCGAAATAATTAAATATGGTTCCCGATCCAACATTCGCCCTTTTCATGATCTTAGCGAAAGTGACGGACTGGAGACCTTCCTCATCAATCAAATCCAATGTCGTATTCATAATATCGTCGCGCTTGCTCATCCATTCACCTCATTTCTCTCACTTTAGTATGAACGGGGAAGCGCGTCAATAATCCCAATTGCTGGCTGGCTGCTATTTTGGACTATTGACATGATATCGGATCGGGTTTAATATGATTTCACTGGAATGAACATTCCAAAAAATACGTTTGGGAGTTGAACTTCATATGTCTAAAGTTTGGTTTATTACAGGGAGCTCTCGCGGATTTGGCCGCAGTCTGGCTGAAGCAGTCCTCGCTCATGGAGATCAACTGGTCGCTACGGCCCGCAAACCCGAGCAGCTAGCAGACTTAGTCCAAACCTACGGCGATCAAGTCCGTATCATTCCATTGGATGTAACCAACTACGAACAAGCTCAAGCTGCTATTCAAGCAGCAACCGAAGCGTTCGGCCGTATAGATGTGGTTGTTAACAATGCCGGATATGGCAATATTTCATCGATTGAGGAAACTTCAATTGAGGATTTCCGAGCCCAGCTCGATACTAATCTTTGGGGTGTTATCCATGTAACGAAAGCGGCACTGCCCCAGCTTCGAAAACAAGGCTCCGGCCATATTATTCAATTCTCTTCTATCGGGGGACGAAGCAGCGCGCCAGGTTTGGCAGCTTATCAGTCAGCGAAATGGGGCGTTGAAGGATTTTCCGAGGTTTTGGCTAAAGAGGTATCCCCTCTTGGCATCAAAGTGACGCTTATCGAGCCAGGCGCTTTCCGGACCGATTGGGCAGGCTCCTCCATGCAGCATATTGAACCAGCAGAACCGTATAAGTCATCAGTCGGCCAATTACTCGAATTGGTCCGTGAGCATACGGGTAAAGAAAACGGCGATCCGGCGAAGGCAGCCCAAGCCATAATTGCTATTACAAACGAACAAAACCCGCCGCTGCGGCTGCTGCTGGGCAGCGATGCTCTAGCTATTGCACGGTCGGTAGATCAGGAACGTCTCGCCGAGACGGAGCAATGGGCTAAGCTCAGCGCATCTACTGATTTTGAAACAAAAGAGCTCAACGAGCGGGTAGCCAACGGTTTCAAACAACAAAACTAAAACCATGTAAGAAACACGTCCATTACGGGCGTGTTTTTTCATTCTACTCCCTATTCCCTAATGCCGTCTGCAATGGACCGTTTCGAATCAAGCGGGTTAATACCAGTGCCGCTTCTTCGAGAGGAAGCTCTCTATTCGTGTCGAGCCAATGCCGGATTACATCAAAAAAAGCGCCATGAAAATAAGTCATCATAAAATCGGTTGGAACGGCGGCGGCTCCTGTATCAGGACGCCTCTGAGGCATTTTCTCATCAATGCGGGTCTGCAGCCATTGGCTCAGCTTATTACCAAACTTTGAATGGTCATGATGGAGCCACAACTTAAAAAACCGGTGGTGTTCATCGATATATCGAAAAAACTGGACGATTGAGGGAAAAGGCTGCCCTTCCGCTTCCTCCGCCTTATAAATCAGCTGCTCCGATTTCTGCTGCACAGGCAGAGCTTCCAGCCCTGAAATTATTTCTTCCTCCAGCTTGTCCATCAAATCATAGACGTCTAAATAGTGTAAGTAGAAGGTTCCCCGGCTAATCCCCGCCTCCAGCGATAAGCTTCTTACATTAACCGCATCAAGTCCCTTTTCCTCCGCTATTTTGAAAAAAGCCTCCTCTATTCGCTTCTTCGTCCGATTCGTTTGCTCGCTATGTTTGCTCATCGTTCCCCGCCCATTCTTAGCCTAGTTGACTGTCCTGCAAAAATGTACACTCTCACCAATTGTGCTCATTGTAACTGAAAATGCTCCTCTCTATAATAAACTCATCGATCGGTATCATTCAAAATTCTCTCCAAAAGAAAGGAGTTTTTCCCTATGCTAAAAGGCAAAACTGCAGTCATTACAGGAGCTTCCAGCGGTATCGGACGTTCCGTCGCTTTGAGACTCGCCCGCGAGGGTATTCATGTCTTTATCACAGGAAGAAGCGAGGAACCGCTGGAGCACCTCAAGCATCAAATCGAAGCGGAGGGCGGACGAGCTTCCGCCAAAGTGTTCGACATTCGGGATACCGCCGCGCTGCAGCATTTTATTCAAGATGCTCATACACAAACCGGACGTCTGGATATGCTGGTCAACAATGCCGGGCTTCATCTTCATGGCAGCATCGTAGATACGGGACCCGAAAGCTGGCGGGAAATGATTGACGTCAATATAATAGCTTTGCTGGCAGGTACGCAAGCAGCCGTCCAAGCAATGCGTCTCAATAATGAAGGCGGGCATATCGTCAATATTTCTTCCGGAAATGCTAAGGAGCCAGGGAGTGATTTCTATAGCGCTACTAAACATATGGTGAATGCGCTAGGCCAAGCGCTGACGAAAGAGCTCGCCCGCGAACCGATCCGCATTACAACCATTATGCCCGGTGCGGTCGCTACTAATTTTGGGCGGACGCTGGAGCCGGCCAGAGTAGAGCAGCTTGCCCAAGCGCTCGGCATGGAGCTGAAATTCAATCCGGGTGATCACCTGCCCGAGGCGCTGCTGAAACGGCTGCATGAAGCAATGGGGCAAACGTTCTTAAGCAGCGAGGATATTGCCGAAGCCGTTCTTTATGCATTGAATCAGCCGCTTAACATTGTTGTCCGGGAGCTGTATGTTACTGCTCCTAACGTATACCTCGGAAATGACGTCGCCTTTTAGATTTGCACAGGTATTTCAATCAATCAAATAAAGAAGCCCCAATCGCAATTTTTTTGCAATAGAGGCTTCTTTATTTCTAACATTACTTTCTATCCAGCTTCATTAGTTCAGCTTCACCAGCTTGGATTGATAGGGAAGTAAGGTGAAGGATAAATTGCCTTGTGCGGTAGTGGTTGCACCCGTCCACAAATCGGTAACTGTATAGGTCTGACTGCCGTTTAATCCGGCGCGGGACAGGTTGACGGACATATTTTTATTGGCTCCCGTGCTGAAATTAAACAGAGCCATATAATAGGTGCTGCCATCTTGAAGAACGAAAGCGTCTGCAGCGGCCGTTCCGGTATTGCCTTCAACCGCTTTGAAGGCTTTGCCCAGACGGGCTACCTGATTCACAGCGTTATTCGTCAACAGCTGCGAAACGATCGCCTGTTGAGAGCTGTTCGTCACATCATTGCCGTTAAGGAACACCGTGCCAGCGATGACACCGGAATTAACCCGGCTTCTCGCTTCCTCTATATTGCTCTTCAGCACCATATGATCCGGGTCGGTATACTTGTAAACCGTTCCATTCTGCCACCAGCCATAGCTTAATGAATTGAGCAAATACTCCGTTGACACATCCCCGTTCAAATCACCGTACACATCGCAGGAAATACGGCGTGCATGCCCATACTGACTCGGGAACAACGGTGCGATCGACAAGGAAATGAACATCGACCCGGCAATCCGGTCACGCACATAGGTCATTCCCTGATTGTATGCTTGAATCCCCGTATTCACCGCACTATCGTAATGAATGCCTTCCAATGAGCCATGCGTCAGAAAATCCAATTTAATGTAGTCGAAGCCTTTCGCCTTGAATTTATCGATAAAATAATTGATCCGCTGCTTGCTGCCGGGATGAGTAGGGTCCACCGGATAAGCGCCATCGAGCGATTTATCCCATCTCGTACCGTTGAATTTTTTCAGTACGATATCTCCGTACTTATAGCTCGAGCCCTCCACGGCCAAGTTCATATCATCGCCCCAATAAACAAAAGGCGCCCAATAGATACCGGCCTTTTGACCGTTGGCATGCACCGTGTTCACATAATTGGTCAGCTCCGTGTCGCTGAGATTGTCCCAATAGGAATCCAGATTGATATAGACGGTGTTATTATTGGAGAAGTTGTTGTTCTGAATATTGTTCTTAATCCAATTGGAGGTTGCAACTGCATTATTGTAATTCAAATTCGTTTGTACGCTTCCCCAGCTGTTCCAGCCGAAAGGCACGCCGCCGCTCCAGCTCATCGCACCGTTCTGGGTAGCATTGGCACGTCCATACTCCTCCATGCCGGTACGCCAGTCCGCATAGTAGCCGACGAAAATTTTAGGCGACCACAGACTCGTTCCCGTTATTTTGCCATGTGCATCGACATCGCGCGTATTGCTGTTTGCGACTCCTCCGTACACTTGCAGCTCGGTCACGTTATTGCTTGTCCCGTAATACCAGATCCCCGTCTTCCATACATCATGAGAAATTGATCCCAGCACCAGCCCGTTCCGGCTGTCATTGTCATAGGTGGAGAACGCTTCATAGCTTACGGATGAGCTGTTAGCGGACTTCGCATCGTAACGAACCCATTTGTCATTGTCAAAAGGTACGTTAAGGGCCCGTTTGTTAGCACTGCTGTTGATGGAGGTTGCACCGCTGTCGCTTTTTAAAGGAGCCATGTAGTTAGAGCTTATCGCGCTGCCCGACACGACCTGAGTATCTGTGAGAAAAAACGGCTTTCCGTCATAAATGTAGTAGTTCTGCCTGATATCCGCTTTGCCGGACGCAGTGTTCACGAACGTGATTCTCGTGCCTGTTCCAAAACCGTCGGTGAATGTAGCGACGTCGGCTGTCGAGAACGTATGGCTCGTATAATCTTTGCTTTTGGACGTTGCCGTTGTAGCGAATTCGCTATACATCCCTCCTGCCTTTTTGGCATTGCTCCAATAGTAATCCGCGAGCCCGTTCGACTTGTTGTAAACGATTTTTAATGCGCCGTTCGTAATCGTCGTTGTCCCGGCCACATCATCCACCGTCGTCTGGTTGTAGGTGTAGACGGCTGCTGATGCCTTTTGCGGCGGCAATCCGCCAGTAACTGTCGTCCAAAGCAGAGCGGTCACAATCGCAAATCGAAAAGCCACTTTATTCGCCTTCTTCATTATCAAGCCTCCATTTCGTTATTTTGCAAGCGCTTACAAATAAAATTATATAAAAACCTTCCGCCGCAATATATGCTAACATTCACCAATTCATAGCCGAAAATAACAGTTCGTCCTTCTTTCATTCCGCAGTTGCTTCCCAGTGAAATAAACGAACACTAGCGATGTAAATGCTAATGTTCATTTAACGGCCAACACCCCGATTTAATTGTATAAAAAGCCGGCCCCTTTCCGGGGCCAGCCTGCTCTTGTTCTTGCTCTTGCTCCTGCCGATTATTCGCCGGAAAGCGCCAGCCATTCCTCCATCCGCTGATCCAGCGAGGAGGCCAGCGCTTCCCGCTTTCTCCACTCTTCTTCCAGCAGCACCGAATCGGTTTCACCCGCCATAGCATTCAATGCTTCATCCGACTGAGCCAGCTTTGCCTCCAAGGAGGCAATTTCAAGTTCAAGCTGAGAAAGGCTCCGGTCATTGCCTTTGTCTGACTTCACTCCGGTGCTGCCTATCCCACTGGACCTTCGCCCTTTGTCAGCAGTTGCATTCATCGAAGGCAACGAAGGTAAAGAAGGGACACTCTCTGCAATTCGAGCCGCTTCCCGTCCCCTCTGCTCGCTATACGCGTCATAATTGCCAAGGTAGGAACTTACTTGGCCGGCATTCAGCTCCCATACCCGCTCCGCCAGGCGGTTAATGAAGTAGCGGTCATGCGATATCGCCAGCACCGTTCCGGGAAAATCGTCCAGCGCCTTCTCCAGCGCCTCTCTTGAATCGATATCCAGATGATTCGTCGGCTCATCGAGCAGCAGCAGATTAGGATTGCGGCTTACAATGAGTGCTAACCGCAGCCGGGACCATTCACCGCCGGAAAGCGCGGAAAGCGGCTTAAAAACGTCATTGCCATAAAATAAATATCCGGCAAGTACATTTCTAGCCTCTCCCTCTTCGTATTTGCCTTCTGTCCGGAAGTAGTCGAGCAGCGTCTGCTTGCTATCGCTTACTGACTCTTGCTGGGCCAGATAACCAATCTCTACGCGAGAGCCGAGCGTGACGCTCCCCTCATCCGGTACTTCCATGCCTTGAATGAGCTTGAACAACGTCGATTTGCCGCTTCCGTTTTCTCCTAGCAGCACAACCCGCTCCCCGTAAAACAGACGGCCTTCCGCTCCCTTTAATAAAGCGCGTTCCCCGAAGCTTTTTCGGATATCCTCAAAGGCAATGACGATACGGGCCGAACGATCAAGGGGAGACAGCTCGAAGTTGGCTGTTTTTCTATTTAATTGAGGCCGTTTGACCGTCTCCATCTTCTCCAGCGATCTGCGTATAGAGGCCGCCCGTTTGAAAAACTTTTCATTGCCCCCAACCCGTCCCCATTCCTCTAACTGACGAATGGACTCCTTCATTTTTTTCAAGAGCTTCTGCTGCTCCTGATATTGTGCAAATTGCTGCAGCAGCAGCTGTTCTTTTTCAATGACATACCCGCTGTAGCTGACCGGGTATAGCTGAGCTCCCCCATCCTCCAGCTCAATCGTTCGATCAGTCGCTGCATCCAGAAAATAGCGGTCATGCGATACGATGATGCAAGTGCCTTCGTACCGGCTCAAATACTGCTCCAGCCATTCCAGCCCTTTCAGATCCAGATGATTTGTCGGCTCATCGAGCAGCAGCAGCTCCGGGCGGGTAATTAATTGGGAGGCCAGGACGATACGGGTCTTTTCTCCTCCAGACAAACTTGTGAACGGACGATGGTCATTGCCGCGATCGATTTGCAGACCGCTTGCCACTTGGTCGATGCGCACATCCATTTCATAGCCTCCGCCGCGTTCAAACCTTTCTTGCGCAGAGGCATAAGAACGAAGCAGCCGCTCCAGCGCTTCCCCCTCGCCTGCTTCCCCAGAACTGGACAAACGCTCCTCCAGCAACGTCATTTCCCGCTTTATAGCGAGAAGGTCCCGGCAGCCGTAGGCGAGCGTTTCATAAACCGTCAGTTTATCGAACGCCGAAGGGATTTGCGGCAAATAGCCGATTTGCAGTCCCTTGCGAATGGCGAGCATTCCACCATCCGCCTGTTCATGACCGGCAATCAGACGGAGCAAAGTAGATTTTCCGCTGCCGTTTTGTCCAATTAAACCATACTTGCCGCCTTCTTGAATTTGCAGTGAAATGCCGTCCAGCACCAGGTTTGCGGCATGGTATTTATTCAATTGTTGCATCGTTACAATTATCATAGTAAAGAGCCTCCTATTAGATCGGAAGACCCCACGGTACACAAAAAAAGAGCCGCGGCAACAAGCCCGCGACCCTTTAGGATACAAACATCCGTTGTGGTTAAGGTAGGCGTCTTCTCGCGAATGGTTCAAACGTATAGTCATTTATAGACAGACTGATCCCGTTCGCAAGAAACGTATGAGTAATGCCAGACATTGCAACTGGAAGCTGGCTTATACGGTTGTTAACCAATTCGTGATTCACCTACCTCACCCCCTTCAATATAATTAGGTACACTATAACATAGCGACAGCGATGATGACAAATCTTTATGTAGACTACGTTAATGATTCAGCAAAGCTTTTAATCGCATCCATATATTCAGAAGCAGGAAAATCGGCTTTTGCATGTTCATAACCGGGATTCCCGTCCGTCCAAATGCAAGTTAGCTCCAGACGAGTTGTACCGGCATCCGCAACGTTTAATTTAAAAGTCATATCACAATAGACCGTTTCGTGATTCTCATTGTAGGCGGGGGCAGGATGTTGTTCATAAGAAAATTCAGCAAACGGTTTGAACGAACGGACAAAACCGTACACATGCAAGGTATGATCGCCGTCCGGTCCCGCTCCTCGGAATTCAATTCTGGCTCCCGGCTCGAAGGTAGATTCAATACTGCATCCGAAAAGCGTAGCCTGCGTACCCTCCGAAGTAGTGATGGCCTTCCATACGTGTTCTGGCTTCGCTTTAATCTGGATCTCGTAAGTCAAGCTGTTGTTACTCTGTTCCTGATTCGCCATCTGCCCACATCCTTTTCTTATCCATCTTAGTCCAACCCCGTCGCTTTTTCAACTATCAGCTCGTCTCGTTTCCTCAACGATAGCTTTCACGCCTTCGTCAATCTGCTCAAGACGGGCCCGAGAGATGCTGATTCGCAAAAACTTGTCCCGCTCCAAATAATCGGACAGATAAAACTTTCGGCTGGTGACGACGCTAATCTTTCTAGCTGCAAGCCGGCCTGCCAGAATGTCCAAATTAACAGTTCTCGGAAGCTTGAACATCGTATGGATTCCTGCACTCTCGCGGGCTAATTGAATCATTCCGCGCTCATCGTAGCGGTCCAGAGACTGAATCAATTGCGCGATTTTAGGCGTATATTGGCTATATATTTTACGCTTATGCCGTTCGTACATGCCGTTTTTAATATACACCTCCAGCGCAGCTTGGGACAGCAGCGAGGTGTCTGCATAGCTTTTGTAAGTGTGAAAAACAGCAAGCATATTCTCCGGCATCACCGCTGCGCCAAGCCGCAGCCCTGGAAAAATAATTTTCGAAAAACTTTTCAAATAGATGACATGTCCGCTTTCGTTATACGCATAAATAGGATCAAATGTCTGCTCCTGACCCAGGTCAGCCATATAATCGTCTTCCA
Organism: Paenibacillus radicis (ex Gao et al. 2016); assembly: GCF_014641555.1. Taxonomy (GTDB): domain Bacteria; phylum Bacillota; class Bacilli; order Paenibacillales; family Paenibacillaceae; genus Pristimantibacillus; species Pristimantibacillus radicis. The sequence continues at coordinate 474,988 of NZ_BMHY01000001.1, read as the reverse complement.
CAATATATACGTTGTATTTGGAGGCCAATTCGGCGATTTTCTTCCTTTCCTCCACACGAAGGGAAGTACCGAGCGGATTATGGTAGCGAGACATCGTGTAGAAAAACTTGATGCCGCCCGAACCGAATCGCTCCTCCAGCTCCTGTAAATCGATGCCTTCTGCCGAACGGGCAATCCCGCTCACAGGGAGCCCTTCCGTCTCCAGAAAATGCAAATAGATATCGTAACTTGGCTGCTCCACCAAGATGACCGAGTTGCCGTTGGGAAAGGGCATTTTCGCCAATATTTCAAGCGCTTGCTGCACTCCGGAAGTGACAACAATCCGATCGGCCGTTGCAAATATTTGATCATTCGCCAAATGAGAGGCGAGGGTCAGCCTAAGCTTATCGAGTCCCTTCGATTCACCGTAGGTGAACAGGTTGTATTTGTAGGTATCGATAGCCTTGTTCAGGCAATGTTGAAAGTCCAAGTATGGAAACACATTCAGATCCGGAGACGCCGATGAAAAATCAATGATCTCACTGTCTGCATCGGCCGGTTTACCCGCTGCCTTCTCCACGACATAGTAGCCGCTTTGCGGGATCGAATAGATCGCATGACGACGCTCCAGCTCTTCATAAGCTCGGATGACCGTACTGACGCTGCAGCCATATGTCTTTGCGGCGCTGCGGACGGAAGGCAGCTTCTGTCCCTGCTTGAATGCTCCGTCTGCGATTTGCTGTTCCATATCCGTTATAATTGCCAAATATTTTTTCATAGCCGCTCCTTTCTCCCGTTATCACTAGTATAAACAACTTTCAACTGTACCGATACAGTCAGATCAATTCCTTATGGTTCAAGCCGACAAACTCCTCTAAACTTAAGGTAACAAGCAATACAACAGATTGAGACCGGAGGTACAACGATGAATGAACAACTAAATGAATTGTTCCGCAGCAGAATCGGGTTTCCCGCAGACCACAAGATCAATTTCGAGGATTTGTCCCTTGTCTTGGAGATGGCGGCGAAGACGATACCGTTCGAAAACTTCCGCATCATGGAACGAAACACCCAAACCATTACCAAACAAAACCTGCTGGATAAAATAGTCGTGAAGGGAGAAGGTGGCCTTTGCTACGAGATCAACTCGATGCTATATCTTTTCCTGCTGGAAAATGGTTTTAACGTCGTTATGACGCGCGGAGTTGTATTTAATAACGAGACCAAGGAATTCACGTCCATCGGCAGAACGCATGCCACCATTCTTCTCACCTATGAGGGCCAGACATATCTAGTTGATTCGGGTTTTGGAGGCAACTTACCCTTAACACCTGTTCCGTTAACCGGCGAAATTGTACAAACGTCTAATGGCGAATTTCGAATCCGAAAAACGGACAGCGAGCATGGCGACTATCGCTTTGAGATCAAGGTTAAGCATAAAGACGCTGATTGGAAACTAGGCTATGTATTCGATTCCCGGATGCTCCTGTCCGATGTGACTGACTTAGATGAGCTGCAGCAATTAATTGCAGAGCATGAGCTGTCCGTCTTCAATAAAGATCCACTGATTATGAAGCTGACCGAAGAAGGAAGCATGACGCTGACGGACCATTCTTTTACCACTTGGGAGAACGGAACGATGACGAAGGAAGAAATCGGGGAGGCGCGATACAAGGAGCTGCTGAAGCAGCATTTCGGAAGGACTTGACCGATGTAGGCGGAGGATTATTATAAGCCTGACATTCAGAATTAACCCCGCTGTATTGCTCGGCTGACCGCTCATTTGAATTGAGGACTATAAGGGCAAAAAAAGCCGGAGAGTAACCTCTATTGTGTGTGTACCACCTGTCCAGGTGCGAAATCGGCTCCATATGTTATTTTTCACATGTCAGCAGAGAAACAAAATGTAAAAGTACATTTGAAATGGGCCTTTATCGCCCTAAAGAGGCTTTTTAGGCCAATCAAAATGCACATTTGCATTTTGAAGCGAAAAATCGTCAAAAAAGCGGCTCACAACCTGCACTTTTACATTTTGAACCGGTTATTCACTGCAACAGAATGTTGGCGGCAGATTGAATGCATAGGGTGAGCGGAGCGTTTTGAGTTCAGGGTGACATTTTGCAGATTCTATCTCTTTTTCATCGTGAGAGCGATAAACAAATGGGAATCAAGAACGGCCACATGAACCAAAACGCGCAGCGAATCCGTGTACAGCTCCCACCTTCCCTTGCGCTACTTGACCAACCGGTTGCGAATCGCAAATACGACTGCTTGCGTCCGATCCTCCGCGCCCAGCTTTTGCAAAATGCGATGAACATGCGTCTTGACTGTGCTTTCTCCAATATAGAGCGCAGAGGCGATCTCTTCATTTCGCAGTCCGTATGCCATCTGCTGCAGCACCTCGCTTTCCCGCTCCGTCAAAGGTTCGAAGACGGCGGCACTGGCATTCCTGCTCCCTGTAACATCAAGCTCAAATTCATCTCCGCTCTTCGACCGGATCGCGCGGCCAATCACTTTAGCCGCAATCGCCGTACGATAAATCGCCTCGCCACGATAAGCAGCACGAACCGCTTGAACCAGCTCGTCTGGCGCTGTGTCCTTGAGCAAGTAACCGACTGCGCCTGCGCGAATGCCTTCATAGACATAGTCCTCCTGATCGAAGGTCGTTAATATTACGACCTTACAATCCGGTTGAAGCTGCATAATCTCCCGTGTCGCTTCGATGCCATTCCCGCCGGGCATCCGAACGTCCATCAGTACAACATCGGGACAAACTTGTGCGGCCAGCTGCAAAGCCTCCGCACCGCTCTCCGCCTCTCCTGCAAGCTCCATATCGTCTTGAGCATTGATGATATAACGCAGCCCGTGCCGGACCAGTTGTTGATCATCGGCTACGATCACCCGTATTGCCGCATCACTCATTAACTCGTTCACCTCCAGCTTCCCCCGCTGCACCTGCCAGCGGCACTTGTACAATCAGGCGCATGCCATGAGAAGCAGCCTGTTCAATCCGCAGCGCTCCTCCCGCTCTCTCACAGCGGGCTTCCATGCTGGCCATGCCGAAGCCCGACGTTAACGAAGACGACTCCGTCCAAGTTCCGTTATCTGTCACGATCATGGTTAAGTGCCCCGCTTCATCAGAGATTGCAATGTCCACTCGAGAAGCTTCCGCATGACGAATAACATTGGTCAGAGCCTCCTGCAACACCCGGTACAGCAGCTCGGATACTTCCACCGGCCACTCCGCAGCCGGCTCAGCAGCAAACAGCTCAATAGAAAGCGAAGCTTGCTCTCGCACCTGCTTGACTAGACTTTCCAATGCTACTAAGCCCAGTCCCGCCTCGTCGACAGCCATTTGACGAACAACAGAACGTACATCCTGCAGACAGCGGCGTGCTACCTCCAGTACCGTTTGCAGCGAACGCTCCGCTTCAGCGGCATCCATTTTCATCATATAAGGCAAAGCTTGCAATTGAACGATTACGGAGGTTAATCCATGACCGATGCTGTCATGCAAATCCCTTGAAATCCGGCTTCTTTCCTCCACAACAGCATAACGCAGCAAATGGACGGTCGCATCCTCAAGCTCCTGATGGGTATGCTGCAGTTTGGCATGTGCCTGTTCCAATTCAGCATAAACACTTTGCAGCTCCTCATAATGCCTTTTATTAGCGAGGTTGGTATCCCGCCTCATTCTCGCATTCCATAATAAAAGGTAAACGCCTGCATGCATTACCGAATAAAGCAAAATATTGTTGAAGGTCTCATCATGCATATAGAAGACGATTGCGTTCCCGGCAATAAACAAAGCCGTCTGTCCAACGGACATGACGAATGGAAACCGGAAAGCGGTATAGCCTGTCATAAAGAAGGAGAAAGCAATCGCCGTTCCCCAAGCATCGAACCAAATGCAATACAACGCCATCAACAGCCAAGTCCCAATGACGATGACACTGCGAGTACGTGGCCTGAAACGCTTATCCGGCAGCCAAAGCACAGTCAAATAAATAAGACTGGCAGCAACTGCCGGGATGATTCCCGCAGCCGGATGCTTGGGAATAGAGGTTTCCGCCATAATACAGAGCAGGATGATGCTTAAAATCATTTTTCGCGAATGCTGTTTAATTAGTTTGAACATAATTGTCATAGGCGTTTCATAGCCGTTCCCCTTACTTCACTGATTGTTGGATATTGACCCCATTATATCACCGCTAGTAATGAAGCAAGGAATGCTTCGCGTAATTACTTTGCAGCCAGCTGCCGATACTTTTGGTACACGAAATATCGCCGAGCGATTACACTGCCAAGCGGAACAAACAGCAAAGCGGTGCTAAAGGACAAGAAGGAATGATGGGCGCCCCAGTATTCAGCAAACACCCGCACTAACAGGACAGCAATAAAGATAATAATGCCGGCGATAGAGCCCTGCGAAGTGATTTTACCGGTAGTCGGATTAACACGAACTTTCTGCAGTATGCCTCTCCATGCCCCTAGCGCAAGTCCAATAATTAGGCATAGCAGATATAAGAGCAAGCTGCCGAATGACAAGTCGAGATGCTTAACGTTAGAAAAAGCCATATAAGTGAAAATAACCGGCATTATCCATAAGCGGGATGGCCGAATTTCTCTCTCCCTTAAGCTTAATACGACAACAATGATGAGTATTACAATATAGCTGGTCATGTTCATGTTTGCGATTCCTCTTTCTGTATAGGATTGAATGCCACAAACCGATTGTAACGGACCAGCTTGCATTCGGGAGTCCACCTACAGGTTGATATCCTCGTTCTAAATGCGGCAAAAAAAACCGCTAGCCATAGGATACCCCATGGTTAGCGGCTTCATAGTGCATATTGTTCAATTAGGCGGGCAGCAGCCGGACAAATTCTCCAGCAGCTAGTTCGAAATTGCCGATCGCTTCCTGATGCTTTGCCATTAAATTTAAGGTGTCGTTGGAACGGTATACCGTACTTGATCCACCAGCATGCGGCTGCCGGTTTTTTTGACGCCTTTAATCGTATGCAGACCGTTCGCTAGGCCGGTTATACTATAAAGCGTTTGCCCCGTCTGTCTGGTTGCATGATAAGCGTTGACGGTTTGTACAAATACACCGTCCACATAAATATCGATTTCGCCTTGATCAGGCCCTTTAGGTCCGATCAGCTCAGCACCTGTTCCAGTAAAGGTGTACTCGAAAGCATCACCGTTCACTGTCGTTTGATGAACATCTTTGAAATAATCACCCCGGAACGAAATAGCCAGACTTGTAACTCCTTTAGGCTGAGCAGCCAGATACTCTTTTTTCACCGTGAGCTGATTGCCAGCAACCGTATAATCTGTGCCAGCCGTTAGCGCCGCAGCGCCATTTTTAACACCAATCAAATTATCAATATCGGTAGCCAGTGTCACTGTCACATCGGCTTGCTGACCCGGCTTCTTATCGAAGCTAGCCGTATCCGGACCAAATAAATTAGATTGCTGAATCCGCAATTGATCCAGCAGCATATATTGACCCGATTTCTTCACCGCTTTCAATGTATGCGTGCCGTCGGTAAGCCCAGCTGCAACGAAAACCGCTTGCTGTACGAGCCGATTAGAGCTTTGCGTGCTGACCGTTTGCTGAAATACGCCATCGATATAAATATCGATATCGCCTTGGGACATATCCTTCTCCGTTACGAGCTCAATGCCGATCCCTTTGAACGTATATTCGAAGTAATCGCCGTTAGCTTCCGTATATTGAGCGTCGTCTTTGTAATCTCCGATGCCTCTGTTGCGGCTGTTTTGCCAGCCTCCCATATATACAATGCCTGGCTCGTCATTGTTGATCGGTACAAAACGTCCTCTTGAAGTGTCTCTCACCGCAACCGTAAGCTTTTGCTCCGCTCCGCCCGTAAAGGCGAACGTCAAGCTGGCCATGCCTTCCGGCAGCGAAGCCAGATAGTTTTTGCTGAGCGTAATCACATTGCCCGCACGAGTATAGTCAGTGCCCTCCGCCAGTTGAACGGTGCCGTTGAATAGACCGCTCCAGTCATTTCCATTCATCGTTAAAGTAATTGAGATGTCTGCCTGTGACGATGCATTCTTATCAAAGCTGACCGCACTCGGACTCAGACTGCTGTTCTGAACCGCCGGTGTTCCCGTTACAATTAACCGGTCAAGAAGCATGAAGGTTCCGGATTTCTTCACAACCTTTAACGTATGTGGTCCGTCTGCCAGACCAGTCGCACTGTACACGTTAACACCTGCCAGACGGGTCGCATTATACGTGCTGACCGTTTGCTTAAATACACCGTCCAGATAAATGTCGATATCGCCTTGTGAGACATCCTTCTCGGTTATGAGATCAATACCCGTTCCTGAGAAAGCGTATTCAAAGTAATCGCCATTCGTTTCTGTGTAGTGAACATCGTCATTATAGTCGCCAAGCCCGCGATTCCAGCTATAGCCCCAATTGCCGGTATACACGATGCCGCTGTCATTGTCATTGACCGATACCGTTTGAGCGGTTACGCCGATTACATCGATCGACAGCGTCTGTTTGGCGCCGCCTGCGAAGGAGAAGGTTAACCGTGTCTTTCCTGCCGGTTGAGAAGCCAAATACTCCTTCTTAATCGTCACTGTTTTGCCGGATACGGTATAGTCGGTACCGGAAGAAAGCGCTGCGCTGCCGTTGCTGATTCCGGTTAATGCAGGTCCGCCCTGCGTCAGTGTCGTCTTCACATCGGCTTGTGCTGCAGTCTTTTTGTTAAACGTTCCAGCCGCCGGGATGATGTAGTCCGGCAAAGTCACCTTCAACTGATCAAGCAGCATGAATGTACCAGATTTCTTCACAGCCTTTAAGGTATGAAGCCCTTCGGTTAGTCCGGAAATTGAATAGACGGTTTGTCCTGCCAAACGGCTTGTATGATGGGTGCTGACCGTTTGTTTGAAGACACCGTCCACATAGACGTCGATATCACCCTGCGAAGTATCTTTTTCGGTCACTAGCGAAATACCGGTTCCCCAAAATTCATATTGGAAATAATCGTTGTTTGCCTCGGTGTAGTGAACATCGTCTTTATAGTCGCCATAGCCGCGATTCCAGCTGCGCTGCCACGCACCTGTATATACGATGCCTGAATCGTCATCATTCAACGAAATGATCACGCCATTTGTCGTATCGCTTACGTCAATATCCACGTATTGCGCATTGCCGGCGCTGAACGTAAACTTCAGCTTGGCTTGTCCTGTTGGCAGTCCAGCCAGATAAGCTTTCTTAATCGTAAGCTGAGTTCCAGATACCGTATAATCGGTTCCGCTGATCAACGATGCCGTACCGTTCGCAACTCCGCTCAAGGTATTGCCGTTAAGCGTCAAATCAACCGTTACGTCCGCTTGCGCAGCCGTTTTCTTGTTGAAGTCCGCTGCAGCTGGATAAACCGAGCTGTTCTGCACAGTGGAATCGCTTACATTAACAACCAGGTTTTGCGTACCGCCTGTTTCCTCCACGCCTCCGTTTCGGCTCCAGCTTCCTGTGTACTTGAAGCCATGGTCATCATCATTGGACGAAACCGTTCCGCCCTTCGGATACACCTTCAGCAGACGCGAAGCATGTGAAGCCAGATTGACAGAGCTGAAGCCGCTATTGAATACGCCCAAATCGCTGTGGCTCCACAGATCGCGGACAGAGGCCGATCCATCGATGCCAAGCTCGTTCCAGTTTACATTTACCGTCGCTGCGCTGTCTCCAAGATTGAACAAAGCGACCGTGAAGCTGCCATCGCCGTTGTTGGCATACCAGACCTGCTGCGGCGTTTCCGTAGATAGCGGACGTACCGGCCGGCCCGCCTGATTAACCGCGATTACTTCTTCATTCGTAAGCAGTCCGATGCCAAAGCTGTCCAAGTTGGTCATATCATTGCCGATATAGAGCGGTGCGGCTGACATCGCCCACAGCGTCATTGCGGAGCGGCGCTCGTCCTGCGTAATGCCGTCCATTGCGCCGTTGCCGATATTCATCGAATCGAAGTCATTCCAGCCGCCCGGACCGCCATGACGCCACCATTGCTCCTGCTTCTGGAACAACCGGGCAATACTGCTCCACGTCGTCAGCCCTTCCTCGCAATAGCATTCAATATCCCAGTCTACACGCCATCCGTTGGCATATTCTTTCCAGTAGTCCGCGTAGTTGATGTCCAACGCCCATGAAAGCTCCAGCCAAATGTTATGCTCGGCCAACGCTTGCGACCATGCCGCTACGTCATCACGCGCATCCTGAGACAGATCGGAAATGCCCGAGCCTGGCGTCACGCTGTCAAACTTCAGGAAATCGATGCCCCATTCTCCGTATAAATCGGCAATGGAATCGATATAGCTTTGCGCACAAGGATTAGAGAAGTCAATCTTATAGCCGAGTCCCCAATAATCCCCGGATCTCAGAGGCTGGGCAGCGATGTCTTTCATCGAGCAGCCCGGTGCGCCGTAGATCGGCAGATCATCTTCGTAGGCTTTCGGAGAAAGGCCCGGGATGCCGTAGATGCCAATCTTTTGCCCATTGTTGTGTACGTAATCAATGACTTCCTGGAAACCGTTCGGGTAATGCACCGTGCTCGGAATCGGTCTTCCATAGCCGTCCATATCCCCGTTCCAGCCTGCATCAATGTTGATATATTCATAGCCGTAAGGCTGCAGAGTGGTGTGCATCGCATCGGATTGCGCCTTAATTGTCGCGGCGCTTATCCAATGATTCTGGCCCGTATATACCTGCAGGCTGTAGCTGCTCCACCCCATATACGGCTTGGCCCCCAGACCATTGTCTGCTGCTTGTACCGTTGCTGGAGCTGGAACCAATATCCCTAATTGTGCAACTATCATTACAAAAACTAATGCCAACAACCGGTTTCTGCCTGCCTTAAGTATCGACCTTTCTCTCACATCATTCATCTCCTTTGACATTTGAAATAAAGAACAGGCGCCCTATTTTTCAATGAGCGCCTGTTGCGTTAGTCGGTTAGTCGTTTAGAAGGATGCATCGTATGCTTTTTGCAGAATTTCAAGGTAACGGTTCAGCTTCAAGCTCTCAAGCCCTTTAATGTAAGCGTCCCAGTCTTTGTCCAGGCTCTTGTTGCCGGTAATGAACTGCAGCGAGCTTTGATCGATGTAAGAGCGGATGTTCGTTTGCAGAATGCTGGATTCATCCATATCAGCCGCATCTACCCAAAGTGCCCAGAGCGGGAACAGCTCTTTCGGCTCATGTCCTTGATAGAGCAAAGTGGCTTGGTACAATCTGCGCTCGTAGTTTGCGGAATCATAGATATCCGTTCCTTGCACCCAGCTGTCGCGGTACTCTTTCGGCATGTAGTAGTGACCCATGCCGCTCCAGCCCGCATTGCGCGGAGCTTCGCCTTCAACCGCAGGAATTGGAGCAACCATCGGCGTTACGCCTTCGCCAAGCGCGACTTCGCCTTCTTTCGGCTTTCTCCAGTCAATGCCTTCCATACCGCTGGCGCCGTTTGTTTGGCCCTCAGGCGTGTACATATAATCAACCAATTTAATCAATGCAATTTGCGCTTCCTTGCTTGCTTTATTCGTAATTGCGAATTTCGCGCCCGGGTTTACGCCGCCGCCGTCATGTGTCGCAAGCGCCACGCCGCCAGGTCCTGTCAGCGGAGGAAGCGGGTTGTAATCCTTCGAGTTTTTGTTGCCTCCATCGATGTTGATGAAGATAGCAGGGTGCATGCCTGCGCCTGCGCCAAGCAATTGAACGTCGCCGTTTTCGCCGATTTTTTTGAACGCTTCGGCGTTTTGTGTAAAGGCGCCTGGATCGATCAAGCCTTCGTCGTACAACGATTTAATGTACGCCAGACCTTGTTTCCATTCTTCTGTAACCGCCGAGGATTCTACTTTGCCGTTGTTCAGACGCAGATGGTTGCGGTCGTCGTCATACACGAACGCATTCATCAAGTACGGAATGATCCGTACGCCGAAATCTTCGATCGAACCGCTGAGCGGTACTTCGTCTGCTTTGCCATTGCCGTTTGGATCTTTCGTTTTGAACGCTTTCAGCATTTCTTTGAATTCATCCGTTGTTTTCGGCATTTCCATGTTCAGCTTTTCAAGCCATTTCGTGTTAACCCACATTTTATTCGGATACGAACAGTGGAAACATTGCGAATAAGCAGTCAGACCGTAAATTTTGCCGTCCGGCGCAGTCGTGAGCGCTTTCAAATCCGGTTTTGCTTCCAGTGCCGCCTTAATATTAGGGGCATATTCATCGATCAGGTCGTTAAGCGGAATCAGTACGCCTTGTTGGCCAAACTTCACGATATCCGCTTGCGAGAATTGATCAATGTAATGCGTCAGCATGTACACGTCAGGATAATCGCCGCTCGCCAATGAAATTTGACGTTTTTCTTTGGCGCCATCCGGCGGAGTCGTTTCCCATTTGAATTTGATGTTGAATTTGCCTTCCGCGAATTGCGTAAATTTATTCGTTGCCCAATCCATGTTAGGCTCTTGAACCGCAAAGACGCTAACTTGAACCGGCTTGGCAGCTTCAGACGAGTTGCCTTCCCCCGCCGGCGTATTGCCGGGATTGCTTTTGTCATTGCCCGACGAGCATGCTGCCAGAACTAAGGTGATGGACAAGACGAGTACCAATAGACTTGCGATGTTCTTTTTCAATGTCGATCGCTCCCTTTTTAATGGTTCGGTTGTTCGATTTCCTTCATGCCGGAATCACCTGCTATCGGCATCACTCCTTCCAATGAATGACCATCCGTTTTTCGTTTCTTCAACCTTATCCCTTCACAGAGCCGACCAGCAGCCCTTGCACGAAGTGACGCTGCACGAACGGATAAATAACGAGAACAGGCAAAGTCGCGATCACGATCAGCGAATATTTCAACAGCTCAGCCAGCTGCTGACGCTCTACTTGCTTCAGGGCATCTGTAATGTTGGAACTGTTATTCTGAATGATGATGCTTCTAAGCACCAGTTGGAGCGGGAACAGCTTCGCGTCCTTCAAATAGATCAAAGCATCGAAGTAAGCATTCCATTGACCTACGGCGTACATCAGTACCAATACGGCCAGCACCGGCTTGGACAGAGGCAGCACGATGCTCCAAATGAACCGGATATCGCTGCAGCCGTCAATCTCGGCTGCTTCCATCAGCTCCTCCGGAATGGAGCTATGGAAAAACGATCTTGCGATAATGACTTGCCACACCCAGATAGCGTTCGGAATAATAAGCGCCCATCTTGTATCGATCAGGCCCATCTCTCTCACGACCATATAAGTGGGGATCAAACCGCCGGAGAATACCATCGTGAATGTAATAATCATCATTATCGCGTTGCGTCCGAATATCGTCTTGCGGGACAATGGATACGCAACCATAACTGTCAGCATCACGCTAACGAACGTGCCAGCAGCCGTGTAAAGCAATGAATTGCCGTATCCCCGAAGAACGAGCGGCGTCTTAAACAGCGTCTCATAACCCTTGAAGGAAATGTCGACGGGCCAGAGCCACACCTGACCGGAAGAAACCGCAGCCGGGCTGCTGATAGAACTGCTGACTACAAACAGCAGCGGATATAGAACAACGATTAATACGATGCTCAGAATGGCATAAATAACGGCCATTACTATTCGATCACCTTTGGATTCCTTGATTGCTCTGCTCGCTGAAGCCATATGCACACTCCCTCTTTACCAAATACTATTTTTCGAAATCCGCTTAGCGAGGCCGTTGACCATCACCAGCAAAATAAGGTTAATGACCGAATTGAACATTCCGACTGCCGTTGCGAAGCTGTAATTTGCATTCAAGAGACCAACCTTGTACACATAAGTTGCGATAACCTCCGACGATACACGGTTCAGGTCGTTTTGCAGCAAATACACCTTCTCGAAGCTGAGTGCCATAACGTTGCCGACTGTAAGGATGAGAATAACGACAAGTGTCGGCATGATGCTTGGCAGATCGATGTTGCGTATTTTTTGAAGCCGCGATGCACCATCCACTTTGGCAGCCTCATAGAGTGACGGATCGACTCCTGCCAGTGCAGCCAGATATATAACCGACGAATAGCCCGCCATTTGCCATAAATCCGTCCATACATAGATAGAGCGGAACATCGAAGGCTCCCCAAGGAAATTAACCGAATCGAAGCCTAGACTATTCAATAAAATGTTTGCGAAGCCCAGTCGCGGCGACAGAAACAGCATAATAATCGATACCATAACGACCGTAGAGATGAAGTACGGTGCGAAAGTGACCATTTGCACAAGCTTCTTGAACTTTCTGCTCCGCACCTCATTGAGCATTAACGCGAGGATGATCGGAAGCGGGAAAACGACAGCCAGCAAATATAAGCTGAGCATCAGCGTATTGCTTAACAGATCCCAGAAGACCGGATTGTTGAAAAACAATTCAAAGTGCTTGAAGCCAACCCACTCGCTCCCCCAAATTCCCTTCGTTACGTTGTAATCTTTAAAAGCCAGCACCATGTTCGCCATGGGATAGTATTTAAAGATAGCGAAAAACACCATTGGCGGTATCAGAATTAAATACAGCTGCCAATGCTTCTTGAAGCTCTTTACTGCCCCTATCCTTCTTGTTGAGGCTTCCACGTCCATTCCTCCTTGTTGATCGCCTCTCGTAATGACAGCGCTTTCTATATCGTCATATTAGTGGCCTGACAGCCTGTTAGGAAGGTACAATTGGGCAATTTGGCGTACATTTCTCCCCATTTGTACGGTGCAAATGTCCGCCAGAGTGGCCATTTATCAGGGGTACAACCGGGAAAGCCCGCCCTTGCAGGCATACAGAAAAGGCGTGCCGATTCGGCACGCCTTCTTCCTCAGTCTGCTTCCTATTCACAGCAGCACTTCATTTCCGATTTGCTTCCCTTCCATCATACGCTTTCTGCATGATGGCCACATAACGTTCCGAGCCGACCTGCTTCAATCCGGCCAAATAATTGCCCCATTCCCGGTCGAGATCCATATCGCCAGTAATAAACCGAAGGGCATACTGGTCGATATAATGCTTCAAGTTGGCTTGCAGCGTACTGGCCTCATCCGCATCCTTCGTATCGATCCATACCTCCCATAAGGGATACAGCTCATCCGGCTCTTTGCCTTCATACAGCTGCGTCGCTTCATAAAGCCTGCGCTCATAACCGTCAGGCGCATAAATATCCTGCCCTTGCACCCAACTATCCCTGTATTCCCTTGGCATATAGAAATGCCCCATGCCGAACCAGCCTGTATTTCGTGCCGGCTCCCCTTCTGCTTGCGGAATTCGGGTGAATTGAGGCGTAACGTTAGAGCCTAACCCCTTCTCTCCGGCTGCCGGTCTTCTCCAATCGACACCTTCCTGGCCTACTTCGGCTAAAGCCTGACCTTCCGGCGTATACATATAATCAACCATCTTAATTAACGCAATTTGCGCTTCCGGGCTGGCATGATTCGTAATGACAAATTTCGCTCCCGGCGTAATGCCGCCTTGAATATAGACGGCATTCTGAGCATAGGGGCCGATAAGCGGCGGTACCGGATTGTACGCTTTGCCCCTTGGATTATCAGATGCCGTATCGACGAATATATCGGGATGCATAGCCGCTCCCGCGCCAAGAACAGCTTCTTCTGGTGAGTTGCCAATCGACCGGAATGCATCAGCGCTTTGCGTGAATGCCCCCGGATCAATAAGTCCCTCATCAAAGAGAGATTTAATATAGCGCAGCCCCTCCCGCCATTCTTCCTTATCGGCCACCAAGTCGGCTTTGCCTTCGTAAAGCGTCAGATACGTTCTGTCGTCATCGTAAATATAGCCATTCATCAGTACCGGAATGACCCGCACGCCAAATTCCTCGATTGAACCGCTGAGCGGCACCTCATCCTGCACGCCGTTGCCGTTGGGGTCCTTCGTCTTGAACGCCCGCAGCACTTCTCTGAATTGCTCGGTCGTCTCCGGCATCGGCAAATGCAGCCGGTCCAGCCACTCTGTATTAATCCAAAGTTTGTTCGGATAAGAACAATGAAAGCATTCGCTATAGCCGACAAGTCCGTAAATATTGCCGTCAGGCGCCACAGAATACGCCCGAAGCTGGGCATTGTTCGCAAGCGCCTCCTTAATATGCGGAGCATATTGGTCAATCAGCTCATTAAGCGGCAGAAATACGCCCTGTTGACCGTAGCGCAGCACATCCAATTGGGAAAATTGGTCGACATACGCCGTTAAAATATAAGCGTCAGGATATTTGCCGCTCGCAAGCGAGATTTGCCGCTTTTCTTTGGCACCTTCGGAGGATACGGCCTCCCATTGAAAAGCTGCATTAAACTTCTCCTCCAGATGCTTGGAGAATTCGTTATCCGACAGATCTCTCCCGTTATTCTGATGCGCAAACACCCGGATTTGAACGGGCTGCTGCTTTGTTTCGCCTTGCCCTTCGACGGATTTCTGCTTGTAGTCTCCGCTGCAAGCGACGATCAGCAAACTCGTCAGTATAAGCATAACTGCCATACGCGCGCACGCCGCCGCTATTTTCCTCTCCATCGTTATCCCTCCGCAGATTGTCTATAGGAGCTCGGCGGAACGCCGGTTACCCGCTTGAAAGCTCTTCGGAACGAATGCGAGCTGCTGTAGCCCACCTTCTCCGATATTTCCTCCATCGTCAAGTCGCTTTCACGCAATAAAATTTCGGCATTTTCCATTCTGACCTTCTCCAAATATTCGGAGAGATTGATGCCTGTAACTTCTTTGAAAATTTGCGAAATATATTTCCACGGCCTTCCCACTTGCTCCGCCACCCGGTACAGGGTAAGCTCGGAGTCCGCATAGGATTCCTTAATATAAACTTTAATGCTGTCTACCAGTTTGGCGTGTCCGTCGTTTTTCTTGCTTGTAATCAAGCTGCACAACGTGACCATCACTTCATTTAATTGCTCTTGAATCTGCTCGATCGCCGACGATTCCTCAATGTCGATGATCTGGTTCTTTACCGGCTCGAACAGCTCCGATTCCTGAAAGGCCTTCTGGTTCAACAGCTTAAGGAACGTTCCTTTCATCTCGCCGATCCATTGATGCTTCATCTCCACAGACAGCTCCCGATGGACGGTATTCTGATCGATAATGGATTGGAAAATCCGAATGGCAGCTTCCATCTCGCCCGCCCTGACCGTCCGGATCAGCCTTGTCTCGACATCAAGCGGATAATAATAGGTAGCGCTGTCCATCCGGGTTTCGTCGAACCATACGAGCTCTTTCTTATTGGTGTGCAAAGCATATTCCAGCGTTTGCTTCGCCTGCTCGAACGATTGGCTGATTTCAAGCTCGGAAGCAAAGAAGTCGCCCAAAGCTACCGTAATCGAAATCCGGTATTCCTGGAAGGCAAGCTCCGAAATATGCTTCAGCGTATTCGCAATTTCTTCCCGGCCGAGCTGCTTCGCCATATCCGCTTCGTGAAATGCAAATACGAATACAATTTTATCCGACCAAATGTCGGTCATCGGTATCGGGCTTCCCGTGTCCATTAACGACTGCTTGAGCAGCAGCCTCGCCACGCTGAGTTCGTTCAGAATTTCTATGCTTTCCATACCGGAGGAATAGCCGTTGATTTGAATGATGCCGACATAGCCGGTGCTTCCATTAAGTCCGGCATGCGATTGTACGGCTGCCGCGACAAGCTCTTCCCTTAGCTGAAAATCACCTGCGATCAGGCGCTTCAGAAAGGCGTCCCGAATAAGCGGCTGCTGTTCATGCAGTTGCGATTCAAGCCGTTTATTATGGTTGAGCATTTCGGAAATGTTGCCGTGAAGGAAATCGTACTCGTTGCGGTCGGACGTATTCTCATGACCGAACTGTTCCTTCATAATGCCGACCAAACGGTCCATTGGAGCGCTGTTCCGGTAAGAGAGCAGGAAGCCGACGAACAAGCCGACAAACAGCGCCAGACCGGTTACCGTGAACGTGATTGACTTGATTTTGTTCGCATTTTCCAGCAGCACCTTTCTTGGAATGCCGGCCTGATATACCCAATCATTCGTGTTGGAGGTAAGTGTGATGACGAGATCATCCCCGTAAAACTGACTTACCTTGCCCATATCATAGCGTTTGTCCGATACAAGCTCCTTCACTTCATCCTCTTCGATGCCTTGCAAGCCGATCGTCCGGTCTTGCGCATCAGCGATACGCGCCCACCCGCCGTAGCGTTCCGTCAATCCCGACAGCAGACTCGTAATCGTCTTCTGATCGATAATAACGACGACTATAGCGGGGGAAGCTTTGCTGAAGCTATCCAGCGGAAGCGATTGCATATAGGTGACGACAGAGGTTTCCGTCCCTTTATTGACGAACTCGCTGAGCGGCATAATTTCACTTCTATGCGTAGATTCCAGCACCTCTTTCTTCCATTGGTCAAAGGAAAGATCTTTATAATGGAAGCTGTCGTAATAATGCTCCGGACGGTAATAAGCCGAACCGGGGGTCAGAACAACATTATAGTTAGTCAGATAAATGAAGAAATGCTGCAGAAAATCATTCGTTTGACCAAAGGTCAAAACATCCTTCATCATTTTCCAGATGCCATACACATTCGTTTTATCCGACGAGTTGACTTCATTCATTAATATTCCTAAGTCCTGGTTAATGGCCATCTGCCTCGTAAAGCCTTCAACCTCAGCCATTCTCCGCTCCAATATTTCTTGACTCTTCTGAATTTGGGTCACACTGTTCTCAATCGCCAGCGACTGGGTAACCGATATTGAGGTTTGATAGGACATGTAGCCGGCAATGCTCGGGATAATCAGGATGATTATATAAGAGACCAGAAATCTTCTGAATACTCTGGAATGTTTTGGCAAGATATAGATCTCTCCCCTTCTGAAAAAAGAACATTATGAGAGCGCTATCATAACCGATTATTGCTATTTCTGCAATAGTATTGAGCAACAAACACGACTGCGTATCCCGAATGATATGGAACAGCAACAAAGCCCGAATCGCTAAACCGGCATACGATCAGGCTGAACAGATATAGTGTACAATCCGGTAATAATAGTGCTATCTAACGGTTAATATTACCGGATTGTACCTACCTGCATAAGGTACATTTCGGTATTTGGACGTACCATATTCCTGTAAACCCTTGTGTTTCCTGCTTCCGGGCCCGTCTCCCCAAAGAAAAAAAACAGCGACCCCCTGCTAGAAGAGAATCGCCGTATAACTATGAATTATTGCTTTTGTTCCAAGCGGATCATCGCTTCGGAAGCGTCCAGTCCAAGATAATGGCACATGAGCGGCGCCAGCAGCAGTTGAGACAATGGTTCATCCTTGCCGATTGACTCTGGAATAACTGCCGGCTGCTGTCCCCATAAATAAAGCGGCACTTCCCGCTCCTCCGGTTCCGTTCCGCCGTGCATGCCGGCAGCGTTCATCCCGTGATCGGAAGTTACGACGATCCTGTAGCCATGCGATTGCCAGAGCGGTACCAGTGTCGCCAATATGCCGTCAGCTGTCCGGACGGCTGCCTCGTATCCCTTGCCTTCGCCGCCATGCTTATGCCCTGCATCGTCAATATTCATGGAATGCACATAAAGAAAATTCGGATCATATGCTGTACGCAAATATTCAGCATCTGCGAACAAGTGACTGTCCGGGTAATGATCCTCGAAATAAAATGCACCGTGTTGAATCGGCTTGCTCTCATCATGCTGGTGCCGATCGGTAACAGGATTGAACGGAGCTGAATTATACAACTCACTGACCCAGTGATAAGCGGCTGCAGCTGTTGTCAGCCCCGCTTGAGTTGCTAAGTGGAAAACGCTCTGTTCGTAGCTCAGCCTCGCGATATGGTTGGCCGTAATGCCGTTTCTTGCCGCCGGAGTACCGGTCAGCAGCACCTCGTACAACGGACGTGAGAGACTCGGAAGCTCGGAACGCACCCGATAACACTGCACCTCGCCCTGCTCCACAAGATGTTCCATATAGCCCAAGTATTTGCGTGCTGCATCATAACGAAGTCCATCCAATACGACAACGATCAGTTTGCTTTCATGCCCTGTCATTCCGTTCCCTCCTATTATTTGGCCTCAATCCACTGCAAATGATAATTGCGCAGCATTTGTCCCCATTCTCTCGGGGGCGCCACGTTGCTGACGATCGCATGCACTCTTTGCAGCGGCAAAATTTCCATAAACGCTTCTTTGTTCAGCTTGGAATCATCCGCCAGTACAATGGTCTGATTGGCCGCCTCTATCATTTGCCTCGACATAGCTACTTCACCCAAGTCATAATCGCTAATTCCCCGCTTCAAGGAAATACCCCCCACGGAAATGAACGCTTTATCGACCCGGAACTGCGCCATCACGCTTTCGCCAATCGTACCTGTAATGGACTGTTGCTCGGGATTGAGCTCCCCTCCAATAACGATGATCTTGCCCGTGAACCTTCCGTCATTCAATGACTCCATTAGATGATAAGCGGCTGCTAGGGAATTGGTCAATACAGTCAGACGCTCCCGGCCGGTAATCGCCTTCACTAATTCAAGCGCCGTCGTCCCGACATCAATAGCGATGGTGTCTCCGGATTCGATTAATTGAGCCGCAGCTTGTCCAATCCTTTCTTTCTCGCTCGCTTGCACCTTCTGGCGCTGCAAGTACGGGGATTCGAAATTAGATTGCTTAATCAGCACCGCTCCGCCATACACGCGTTTAGCCAGCCCCTCCCGTTCGAGAACGAGTAGATCGCGGCGAACCGTTTCCTCGGAGATGGTCAAACGCAACGATAGTTCGGGCACCTTAACCTGCCCTTCAAGCTTCAATTGCTCCTTGATGATTCGTTTGCGTTCTTCCGAAGATATCGACATTCCTTCAAGCTCCTTCCTTCTCAAGAGGCAGCAGCTGCGAGCGGTCCAAGGCCAGGCTTATACCGCCGCCTCCCGCTTGCCGAAGCGGACGGCCATCATTAAGGGTGTCAATCGTTAATTTAACATCGGCGGCATTCACAGCGTAGCGAATAATGCTTCCTAGAATGGAGACGGATTCGATGCTGCCGTCTATAATCTGCTTGCCTTCGTTCAAAGCCGTTTGGCGGTCATCCCCGCCAAGCAAAGCGACGGACTCCGGACGAACTGCAAAGCGCTCCGCTTGACTGTCTACTTGCCCGAACAGCCGCAGTGCCTCAGGCTTCGTAAGGACATTGTAGCTCCCCATGAAACGGGCGACAAACTCTGTTTTGGGCCTCGTATACAGCTCCTCAGGGCTGCCCTCCTGTACAATGCTGCCCTTATTCATCAGGCATACCCGGTCAGACAAAATGAAGGCTTCCTCCTGATCATGCGTCACGAATATCGTCGTCATCTGAAACCGTTTCTGAATTTCACGGATTTCGGTCCGCAAGCTTTTGCGGATTTTTGCGTCCAATGCGCTCAAAGGCTCATCCAGCAAAAGAACTTTGGGCTGTACGGCGAGCGAGCGGGCAAGTGCCACGCGCTGCTGCTGGCCGCCAGACAATTGCTGAGGATATGCCCCTCGCTTCTCTTCCATATCGATCATCGCCAGCAACTCCTCGGAACGTTTGCGTCTCTCTTCCTTGGAAGCACCCCGCATCTTCATTCCGTATTGAATGTTTTCGCTGACGGTCATATTCGGGAACAAGCCATAAGATTGGAACACCATGCCGATCTCCCGGCTGCGGGGCGGCACGTTTACGATATCTTTGTTGTCCAATATAATCTTCCCGTCATCTATGTCAGCAAGACCTGCAATACAGCGCAGCAGCGTACTCTTGCCGCAGCCGGAAGGTCCAAGCAGAGTAACCAGTTCTCCCTCGCGAATTTGCAAATTAATCTGATTCAATACATTTGTATGACCGAATTGCTTGCGAATGGCTTGCAGCTCCAAATAGGCACTCATCCCTGGATCCCCCTGTTCATTTTCTGAGTAAGCTTCATTAGAATTAAAGACAATGCGAGAATAAACACAAAATAGGAAATGACGATGGCGCTTGCCAAATGACCGCTCTCCCCCAGCCTTTGATACAAGTAAATTTGAATCGTATGAATATGTCCGCCGACCAGCATATTGGTTAATACAAACTCGCCGAATAATACGGAGAAGGACAACAATGTCGAAATGATAACCCCTGGCCAAATGTTCGGAAGCACAACGTTCGCGAAGGCCCTCATCCGGCTGGCGCCAAGCAATTCCGCCGAATTCAGTAGCTCAACAGCCGACACCGTAAGTAAGCTGTTGCGGATTCCTTGATACATATAGGGCAGGATGACGATAAAATAGGCGCCGATCAAAATGTATGCGGTACCTGCAATGGGAACAGGTCCCGTAGAGTACGTGCGAATCAATCCCACCGCCGCTACGACGCCCGGCACGGCATAGGGAAGTACAACAACGCCCTTCATGAACGTCTCCCATTTGGGCAAATACACGGTAATGATAAATACGGCAGGCAGCATAATGGCAAGGCTGAGCGCAACGCTGATGGCGCAAAGATACAGGGAAGTCCACAGCGCATCCATAAAACGGGCGTCACCGAACATTTCGCTGAACCATTCCAGCGTCCATCGCTCAGGCAGGATGGTCGCCTGCCATTCCTTCGCGAACGCATAGATTAGTGTAGCGAGCAAAGGAAGCAGCAAATAGAACATCAGCGCTACCATAAGCGTACGGTTTACCCAACCGGCTTTTTTTGCCTTCCCAATCACGACAATTCCTCCTTTGCCGATGCTGTAGAAGCCGGCCGAAGCGAGCTGCGGCGCTTGCGCGTACGTACTTGCGCGGATGACGGAGCGGCATTAAACCGGCTTGAACGCTGCGTCATTTTATGATTCAAATAGACGGCTAATAGCGTAGACAATGCCAGCACGACGGCGAGCACATTGCCAAGCTGCGGCTGATTGACGACATTGCCCGATACGAGCGAACCGATTCGGACGGCGAGCAGGTTATAATTGCCGCCGACCAGCGCGTAGGCAGTCGCATAGGCGCCCATTGCGTTCGCAAACAAGATGCCAAGCGTTCCGAAGATGGCAGGCGTCAGGACAGGAAGACCAACCGTAGCCCAAAACTTCCATCTGCCCGCACCCAGCAGCATGGCTGCTTCCCTCCATTGCTCGCGAATGCCGAAGAAGGACGGATACAGCAACAGAAGCGCTAGCGGTACTTGAAAATAGACATAGACCAGTATGAGGCCGGACCAGCTGAATAAATTGAAGTTTTGGAATACATCCCAGCCCCATTGCTTGAACAGCAGTGTGAACACGCCGTTGCTTCCAAGCAGAATAATATAAGCAAAGGCTAACGGAACGCCTGCGAAATTCGAAGTCATATTGGAAATCGTAAGCAGCAAATCACGTATTTTGGGCGAAAATCGCGTAATGGAGTAAGCACAGATCAAACCTACTATTATCGCAATCGCACTGGACCATATCGAAATAAGCAAGCTGTTGGTGATAGCCTTCAAATAATAATCGCTTTGCAATACCTTCGCGTAAAAGCCAAACGTAATGCCCGGACCGTTCTCCCGCGCGACACTCCCCGTCAGCATGGACACAATAGGCGCGATTTGGAAAGCGGCGATCATGACGATAAAGGGAATGAGGCCGGCAAATACCCATCGATTCCTTCGTTTCATTGAGGTGCTCCTTCCAGATAAAAGGGCGCCGCCGACCGAATGACGACGACGCCCCATGTTAGGCTAATATCAGTTCATGTGTACGAGAACGCGTTCTTGCCAAAGCTGCGGAATCGTTTTTGCCGTAGCTTCCCATACTTTGTAGTCCCCTACCGGCTTTACATTAGCATAAGCTTCGCTTGGCAGCAGTTTAGCAGCTACGTCATCCGGCAGCTTCACGCTTTCGCGGATTGGTCTTGCATAGCCTTTAGCCAAGTTGATCTGACCCGCATCGCTCAAGATGTATTCGCGAGCCAGCTTCGCCGCATTTGGATGCGGAGCGTATTTGTTGATGATCGTGGCATAGCCGCTTACTACGCTGCCTTCTTTCGGGATGGCAACATTGAATTTATCTTTGCCCAGCTGATCGCTGTAGTTCAAAGCGTTAAAGTCCCACAGCAGTGTCACTTCGACTTCGCCTTTTTCGATATTCGCCAAGCTTGCTTCCGCATTGGACAACCGGCCTTTTTTAGCCAGATCCTCGAAGTATGCAATTCCCGGCTCGATGTTCGATTCGTCGCCGCCAAATGCAATTGCAGCAGCGAGTACAGCCATTTGAGCCTGTGCAGCTTTCGTCACGTCGCCTACAATAATTTTGTAGTTGCCGTTCTTAAGATCTTCCCAGCTTTGCGGCGGGTTTTGAACGAGCTTCGTGTTCGTCAGGAACGAAATTGAGCCTTGGTAGCCTACAACCCAGTGGCCGTCATTGTCTTTCGCCCAGCTTGGGATCTCTTCCCAGTAAGAGGTTTTGTAAGGCTGCGTTACTCCTTTTTCCGCTGCAACAGGTCCGAATGCGATACCTACGTCGCCGATATCCGCTGTAGGCTTGTCCTTCTCCGCTTCGAACTTGGCGATTTCCTCTGCGCTCGACATATCGGTATCTGTATGCGTCAAGCTGTATTTCGATTGCATGTCCGCCCAAGTATCTTTCCAGTTGGCCCAAGAATCCGGCATGCCGACGCTGACGACTGATCCTTCTGTTTTAGCCTTAGCTTCAATATCTGCTATTGATAAATTTTCCGAATCCGCACCTTCGTTAACGGCCGTTTCTTTATTCGAGCCTCCCCCGCATGCAGCTAGCGCAGCAACAAATACAGCTAGAACAAGTCCAACGACTATCTCTTTCTTGAACCAAGGTTTCATGATCTCTCATTCACTCCCATGTGGATTATTGTGGGTTCCATGCACATTCTTGTTGTTTTCACCCTTCCTTGAGTATAGGTATTGTTTATTTTCCCAAGGTCATCCGAAGTGAATAAATTTGTTAAAAAATTAATGCGATCATGTAAAGACACAAAAAAACACGCCAGTTTGGCGTGTCAAAGGATAGTTGGGAACGATTCACGTTTTCCAGTACATATTCGGTTTACAGCCTTATGGAATCGCGCAAGCATAACGATCGCTACTAGGATTTTCTGATCAACGTCATCATCAAAATGTAAAAATACATGTTGATGCGCTCCAAAAGTCCCGAAATCGCCATCAACCTGCAAAAGTACATTTGAAATCACTCCATTTCGCCATTTCGGTGCTTTTTTGACCAATCAACCTGCACTTTTGCATTTTAAACCGGTAAATCGCCGATAAAACGGCTAACAACCTGCATTTTTACATTTTGATTTATAATTCCATGCAGCGAGTAGGCGCAGAAGGTGAACGGATTAACTTCAGCGGTTTGCGATCACCAGCTGCGGCGCAGTTGGCTGTTATACCTCAGAGTACTTATTCATCAAGCGCTGCAGCTTGCTCCGAATAAGTGCGAGCAGTTCGGGCGGCTCGCTCACGGCAGCCCGCTCGCCGAGGCCGATAAACAAATCGGCAAAAAAGTCGAGGTCATCCTTCGGAATGACAGACTGGATCCACCCGCTTCCGTCCGGACGGATATGAATTTCCGTTTTTCGCCCCAATTCCGCTTCGCAGAGAGGAATGCCTTCTTTACGCAGCTCGACATAAAAGGGATAATAATCGGCTTCATTTCCATCAGCGGCAGTCCAATTGCCCAAATGCGTCTCCTCCAGTGAAACCGGTTCGGTATCCGGTCCTGCAAGCTCAGCAGCAGCAATCCGGTCACAGCGGAACAAGCGCAGCTCTCCGCGAAGAAAACAGTAGGCCGGGCAATACCAGAGGCCGCTCTCCGCATAGATGCCGATGGGCTGGATCATTCGCTTCGTTAGCCCCTTGGGAGACTCATAATCTATAGATAGTACATGCTGGGATATCGCCGCTTCGAGCAATAATGTCAAATGAGGCGACTCGGCCGCACGGGACGGCGTGAACAAATCAAACCGGTTTTTCATCTGGTCGATGCGCTCACGGGTGTCACCAGGCATATTTAAATAAAATTTGCTGAGCGCAGAGGTGGATTCGGCTTTAAACGGATGTACAGGATAATGCCGGAGCGCATGACTCGCAAAAAAAATCGCAACCGCTTCATTTTCAGTAAAAGCGATGGGAGGAAGCGTACGTTCATTCAGCACTTGATAGCCCCCATGCAAACCTACTTGCGAGTAAAGAGGCATGCCGAGCTCTCCAAGCTCCTGCAGATCACGGAGAATCGTCCGGGACGATACGCCAAATTCCTCCGCAAGCTCTCTGACCGTAAACTTTCGTTTGCGGTTGATCGTCAGCATCAGCTCCAGCAGCCGTTTGGACTTGGGCATTTGGCAGTACTCCTTTTTCATCATTTCATTTTTAAAAATATGACAATAGTTGTCACTATTTTAGTCTACAATGAAGAAGAACGTCCAGCCCGTACACCAATTTAACGAAAAAGGAGCGAATATGATGCCAGCATTGCAACAAATGAAATCATTGCTGTATGACGAAATAGAACTTATCGTCCGGACATCCGTAAATCTGCTTTCCAAAATCAAACAGGAGGACCTTGGTTTCCGGCCTCGCGAAAACATGCGTTCCTTACGTGAACTGGCCGAGCACTTGGCCGCGATCCCTGCTGTCGATCTCTTTATTTTGCAGCAAAAAACAGAGGATGAGGTCCGGACGCTCGAAGCCGTATATGCCGCTGAAGAGAAGCTTGATGCTCTAAGTGCCCGGATGCAGGACGGCCTGAAAGCATTGCGCGAATATATGGATGGCTTGACGGACGATGAGTTTCTCCATTTGCAGACAAAACCGTTCTACCTTGACCATGGTGCAACGCAAGCCAAATGGCTGGTCGAGATTGTCACCCATCTTCAGCATCACAGGGGACAGCTGTTTACCTATTTGAAAATGCAAGGTTATGAAGTCAACATGTTCGATTTGTACTAATATCCGAAAAAAAACCACGCTTGGACATGCCATCCAAGCGTGGTTTGCCTTATAAACTTGAACGATTAGAGCTCTTTAGCAGCACCTTCATCGAGCAAAACGGTCAATTGCGGATGAAGCTGCAGCAGTGAGGCTGGACACTGTGTCGTGATCGGACCAAGCAGTGCCTTCTTCAGCACAGCAGCTTTATCCTCGCCGCGGACTATGAGCAGCAGCTGCCTCGCTTTCATAATGGGGCCGACGCCCATCGTTATTGCATATTCAGGAACCTCCGCCAGCGATTCGAAGTAACGGGAGTTGGCTGCTCTCGTCTCCTCCTTCAGTCTAACAACATGGGTCTGGGCATGCAGTTCCTCCCCTGGCTCGTTAAAGCCGATATGACCGTTATGGCCGATTCCCAGCAGCTGCAAATCCAGCTGTCCCGCCTCATCCAGCAGACGGTCGTAATCGCGGGCTGCACCCCAACGATCATCCGCCCTGCCACACGGAATATACGCTTGTTCTAGCGGCAAATCGATGCCGCTGAACAAATGCTTATGCATATAAGCTTGATAGCTTTGCGTATGCCCTTGCGATAAACCCGCATACTCATCCAAATTAAAGGCTTTGACCTGACGGAAGCTGACCCGCCCCTCCCGATACCTTGCTACAAGCTGCTCATAGACGCCGATCGGCGTCTCGCCCGTTGCCAATCCTAGAACGGCATCTGGCTTCGCCCGCACCATATCGGTGATGAAATCAGCCGCATAAGCGGATAACTCCTCATTAGTAGCAAACGTCAATACGTTCATGCGCCTCTCCCCGCCTCCCGCCATGCAAACGCATTTGCCGGATTGCCGATCATCATACTTGCAATCTGTTCCTCACTCACTCCGTATTGCCGCAATAAAGGCAGGAAGCTGACTGAAATAAAGTCTAATCCGATGGAACCGCCATAGCTTTTCATCCGTTCGCGGGTTGTATCCAAACCTAGCAGCACTTGCCGCTCCAGCCCCCAATCCATCATCTGGCGGATCAGCTCCGCCTCTTCCGCGTCACCATGATATTTGTAGCGAGCAATCGTATCATACTCCAAATATACGCCCAGCTCTGCCAGCCTGCGGTGCCGCTCCGGATAATCCAGCTTGCGGTCCAGATGGCATACGATGATCTGGTCCGCCGGAACACCCCGATCCATATACAGTCGCACTAGCTCATCGGCCTCGTCATACGATTCGATATGACATAGAATTGGAGCTCCCGTCTGGATAGCAGCCTCTGCAGCAGCGTAAAACCATCTTTTGTCCGGATCGTTCATCCGCTGTGCATCCATCGCTGTTTTAATAATGCCTGCCCTTGCACCGATACAATGGCCCGGCTCGCCAAGATCTGTTCCCGTGTACATGCCTTCGGTCAATTCATGAACGAACACTTCCGTCAGCTGCTTCTCGCTATAGCGGTGAATCCAATGGCCGTCCCGATAGAAGCTCAATTTATGAAAGCCCGTGGAAGCGATTATGTGCATGTCCGCATCGATGGATACCCGCAGCAGCCAAGCCTCCACCCTTCCGCTGCCCAGCGGCTGGGCATCGACAACGGCACGCCCTCCGCAGCTTCGAAGGGTTAACAGCTCCTCAAGCGTTTTCTCATAATCGTCCAGACAAAGCGCCGGGTTAAGCGTCGACGGATGCCCCTTTGCCAGAAACAGATGCTCATGGCTGTGGCAAAATCCGAGCTCCTGCTTGTCCACGGTCCCGCGAACGGTGTGTATCGACATAACCGTCCCTCCCATTCATTCAAGTTCTAATAAAAAAAGCCGTCCGTTGGCAGTCAACTGCACGCCGGACAGCACCTGCCTATAAATCAGCCTTTTACCGCGCCTGCAGTAAGGCTGTTCGTTATTTGTTCCGTAAACAGCATGTAGAGCAACACGGACGGCAGCGCAATGATCGTCATGACCGCAAACTGAGCGCCGTAATTGGAAGCATATTGTCCCGTAAATTGGATGAGCGAGAAGGGCAGCGTCTTGAACGAATCACTGCGAATATAGGTCACCGCCATAATGAACTCATTCCACGTGCTCATGAAGGTAAGCACCGTTACGGAAGCGATAACCGGCTTGGAGATCGGGAATATAATCCGGAATACGACGCCCAGCAAGTTCAATCCGTCGATTACGGCTGCTTCTTCGATCGCCCGCGGCGTCGTCTGCATGAAGCCCATGAAAATAAAGACGCTGATTGGAATCATAAAGGCAATATTCGGTAAAATCAAGGCCAAATACGTATCGATTAATTTCGTATTCGTAAATATGAAAAAATTCGGCAGCAACGTTGCGTATATCGGTACAATCATGCAGATCATGACCAGCCCCGCCAAATATTTATTCCATTTCCAGTCAATCCTTGCGATAACATAGCTGAGCATTAATGATACGACGACGGTGACGGCAATAACGACAACCGTGACGATGATGCTGTTCAGCAAGTAGGCGGGGACATGACCGAAGTTGAATGCATCGGAATAGTTTTTCCATTGAAAAGGCTCCGGCCACTTCAGAATATAGCTGCCGAAGAAATCCCCGCTCTTCAGTAGCGAAAAGTTAAACATCCAAATCAACGGAAAGATTTGAGCCAGCGCCACAAGGGCCAATCCTGCATAGAGAACGACTTTTACGATGAATTTACTCGTTGTTGTCACCATTAGAACTCACCTACATCTTTCTTCAACAAGCGGTTCATCACTAGTGTAATGAGCAGGCAGAAGATAACGAACAGAACAGATATCGCACTGCCGTATCCGAACAGGCCTTCACGGAACGCTTTCGAATGCAGGTACGTGGCCAGAAACTGCGTACTGTTGGCTGGACCTCCGCCTGTCATTAAGAAAACAGTTTCCATTTGTTTGAAACCGGCTACAATCGCGAGCACGACATTAATGCGGATGACCGGCGACATAAGCGGAAGCACAATGCGCGTATTAAACTGCCAGCGGTTGGCTCCGTCCACAATGGCCGCTTCGTATAGATCCGAAGGAATCCCCTTGATGCCTGCATAATAGAGCAGATAAGCGTAACCGAAGCCTTGCCAGCTCGCAACAAATATAATGGAGATAATCGCGATGGACGGATCGCCCAGCCAATCCTGTCTCCAAGAAGCTAAGCCGACTTGACCCAGTACCCGGTTAATTAGACCGAATTGAACCGATAGGATACTGACCCACATTTGCGACGTAACAAAAG
This sequence comes from Paenibacillus radicis (ex Gao et al. 2016), assembly GCF_014641555.1. Taxonomy (GTDB): domain Bacteria; phylum Bacillota; class Bacilli; order Paenibacillales; family Paenibacillaceae; genus Pristimantibacillus; species Pristimantibacillus radicis. The sequence goes on along the minus strand of NZ_BMHY01000001.1, from coordinate 446,845 downwards.
TGGAGATAATGGAAGGAATGAAAATGACCACCCGTAATATCCGCTCGAATTTCCCCGTATACGGCGTAATAATGGCCATGAACATCGCAAGCGGATGCTGCAAGAGAACGAAAGCTAAGCCGAGAAAGACCGCATGCCGGAGCGATTTCCAAAATATAGGGTCATGGAAGATCAGTTGTGTATAGTTGTCAAACCCTTGGAATTGGTAGTCGACGCCATCGTAATTGGTGAAGCTAAGGTACAGGGCAACCAGAATAGGCAACAGGATCAGCCCGAGAATGAACAGCAGCCCCGGCGTAATCAACACGGCGATATTCCGTTTGTCCATCCATAGTTTATTCATATCCGTCACTTCCATTTCTCTCTGCAAAAATGGAGCAAAACTATCAATCCCGCTTTGCTCCATGGGTGCTGTTGTTTTAGATTTAAGGATTCAATTCTTTATGCGATTTGTCAGCAATTGCATCGATCGCTTCGGCAAATTTCTCAGGCGTCGTTTTGAGCGCCAGCAGTTCCGTGATGGAGTCGAGGTAGCCTTTGGACGTTGAAGCAGAGAGACGGTCCTGCGAATTCGCACCGCTGATTTCATCGGCCGATTTCAAGATTTCCGTCAAATCCTTCTGAAGCTGTGTTTCATTGCCCGTTACGAACTCATCATAAGCTTGTGCCGGGAACGTAATGCCGTTTTGCCATACCGTTCTAGCCCAGTTTTCTTTCTTGAACAGCCAGATCGCGAATTTTTTCGCTTCGTCGGTATTTTTTGTCGTGCTGGCTACGCTGTAGCCGCCGCCAAACCAAGCGAGCAGGTCCGTTGTCGGGCTTTTGCCGTCATCCGAAGCCGGGTATGGAATCGCAATCATATTGTCGCGTACTTCTTGCGGGAAGTTGGCATCGGTGGACAGTCCCATTTCCCATTGTCCCATCAGGTACATAGCCGCTTTGCCTTGACCAAACAGGTTGCGCGCCGCGCCGTAATCGAGGTTCAGGAAGCCGTCGCCGAACACGCCGCTTTTCACCATGTCCTGCAGTTTTTGCGCCGATGCGACAACAGCCGGATCGTTAAACGAGCCCGTGCGATCAATTGCTTTGTGGTAGACGTCAAATCCGCCGGATTGACGGGATACAACCGCGTCGAACAGCAGGGCCAGCGGCCAAGCGTCTCTTCCGTCGAGCGCCATTGGAACGATGTCGGTGCCTTTCAGCTTCTCGGCGATTTTGAACAGGTCGGATTCCGTTTTTGGCGGCTCAAGACCTTTGTCGGCCAATACCTTTTTGTTGACATAAACCACGAGGAAGTCCGTGTTTTTCGGAATGCCGTAAATTTTGCCATCCATTGTGAAGGAATCAAATGCGGCGTCGATAAAGCCTTGGCCGGCAAAATCCTCTTTTGTGAAAGCAACCAGCGATTTGTTTTTAACAAATGGGCTCAGGTAACGCGCGCCGCCCCACATCATCGTGACATCGGGAAGATCGCCCGAGACGTTGTAAATTTTCAGCTTATCTTGAAATTGCGGATCGGGAGAAAGCGTTTCCACAGTAATCTTTACGTTAGGGTTCTCTTGCATGTACTGGTCGATCAGCAATTGCTCCGCTTTACCCTGGCCTCCGGTGCGATCCGGATTGTTGCTGAAAAACTTGATTTCAACCTTTTGACCGGAATCCGGCTTTTTCTCTGTATTTGCCGTGTTGGTTGGCTTCGCTCCGTCGTTTGATGCCGGCTTTTCAGCGTTTCCGCCGCAAGCGGTAACGACGGCTGTAAACACCAGAATTGCAGATAGCGTAGTAAGTAACTTTTTCAAAAGAACCCTCCTCTTAATATCTTTCATCAGCGCTGTAGCTTCATTATAAATGAGGCTTATGGAAGGGATAACCTGTGATTCTTCGGTAAAGCTGTATGTTTATTAGAAGCCGTTCTGTTTTTTATACTGGGAAGGCAGCATGCCGGTCCATTTCTTGAAAAAGCGGACAAAATGCGCTTCATCGTAGTATCCGACCTGCTTGGCTACCGTGTACACCTTTCCCTGCTCCTGCTTGAAAAGCAACTTCGCTTTCTCGATCCGGTACTGATGCAAGTAATCGAGAAAGTTAATGCCCATTTCATGACGGAACAACGTCGACAGATGGGATTGGGATATAAAAACGTCCTCCGCGATCGATTTCAGCGTCAGGTTGGTCATATATTTCTCTTCGATCATATTCAGCACATGCTGAATCGTCTTATGCGGCAGCTTCTTCATCCGGCGAAACTCGACGAACCTTTGAATGACAACGGTGAGCAGCGTGGACAGCTCCTCAAACGTTTCCTGGCGCTGTACTTGAACCGCGAAACTCTCCATTTGCTCAACCGCTTCCTTGGCCTGCTCCCCGTTCGCCGTTTTTATCTCCTTAATTAAAGCGTTAATAAACGCATAAGAGTGCAAGTGGATTCGCTGAATCGACAGCTCCTGCTCTTTGAACGCATTCAACCACTCTTCCACTTCTATGACGAAATCGGAATAGTTGCTGGCCTCCAGCGATTCGCGGATGCGCAGCTCGAAATCGGCGAAATCCTCCTGAAACTTCATCCTGCGGCTCGCATCAGGTTCGGAATGCTCCGTCTCCGTCGTCATGAACACGCCCTGACTGCCATGAAAAAAACGACGGGACAACGCGTCCTCCGCCTCGCGGTAAGAGACATGCAGCTGCGTCAGCGGATGCTTGCCTCCAACGCCGATGCTAATGCTTACTTTCAAAAATTGCGATAAATTTCGCTGAATCGGCTCTAATCCGTCATGGAAATCCTCCAGCTTCAGACCGTCCGGGACGTTGGCGATCAATACAAATTGCTCCTCCAGCGTCAGCAGCTCATGATGGCCGGCGAATCGTTCGCCGATCGTCTCCTCCATAATGTTGGAAGCTGCATAACGAAGCAGCGGAAGATCCTCCTCCGTGTAGGATAAAGCATTAAGCGCCTTCTTATCGAACCGGAAAACGATGACCAATGCAGGTTTATCTGCGAGTTGAATACCATATTCCTTGATTTCAGCCGCCATTTTCCCGGGATCAAGAGGTTTGACGGAACGAAGCCATTTCATCAGCCGATCCTCCTTGATCGCCCGAACGTTGGCATTCCATTGCCGCTCCAGCCGGTCTACCTGCTGATGCTGACTTCTGGAATAAATGATTTTCAGCTTGGCCCGCATAATCGCTTCCCTTACCTGCTTCGGGTTGCAAGGCTTCAGAATATAGTCCAGCACACCAAGCTTGATCGCTTGCTGTGCGTATTCAAATTCGCTGTATCCGGTCAATAAGACCGGGACAAGATCCCAGCCGCGCCGGGATACTTCCTCGATGAGTGCCAATCCTGACATTTGCGGCATCCGAATATCCGTCAACAGGATGTCCGGCTGCTCCTTTTCCATCATTTCCAGCGCAATCCGGCCGTTGGAGGCTGTTCCCAGCACACGGATTCCCTCCGACTCCCAATCGATCATCGTTAAGATGCTTTCGCGAAATGTCGCCTCGTCTTCTACGATTAACAATTTAAGCATCCCGTTCATCCTTTCCTTGTATCCCTGTACGACTCCGGTCGATTTTTAATTTGACCGAAGTGCCAACGTTCAGCTTGCTGTTAATCTCGATGGCGACATCGTCGCCGAAATAATTGCGCAGCCGCTCTTTCATGTTAAACAAGGCAAATCCATCCGTATGTTCCGGGGTGCTTGATCGCTGCTTCGCTTCAATGGCAGCACGCATCGTCTCCAGCTTGTCCGGTGCGATGCCGATCCCGTTATCCGTAACCTCCATCACCAGCTCATTCTCAGTCTCATAGATAAATAGATGGATAAAACCTTGCCCCTCCATCTGCTCAATGCCGTGAACGACCGCATTTTCTACAAGCGGCTGCAGCAGCAGCTTGGGTACGCGAATTTGCTGGAGGTGAGGCTCCACTTCGATCGAATACGTCAGCTTGTCGCCGAAACGGATTTGACTGAGAAATAAATAGTTTTCGACGATCGCCAATTCTTTCTCAATCGTAATAATATCGGCGCCCTGACTCAGATTGAAGCGGAAAAACACCGACAGGCGCTGGATCATGTCCGCAGTCTTATCTGCTCCTTCGCGATAAGACATCCAGGTGATGGAATTAAGCGTATTGTATAGGAAATGCGGATTAATCTGCGATTGCAGCATGCGCAGCTCCGCTTCTTTTTGCGATAGATCGGATTCGTACACATCTTGAATTAGCTCTTTGATTTTCGTCACCATGATGTTGTAGCCATGGCCTAATTGTCCGATCTCATCGCGTAGCTCCATATCGACATATTGGCTGAAGTCGCCGGATTGCAGCTCGCGCATCGATTTCAGCAGCCGCTTGAGCGGGTTGAGAAACAGCTTCGAGATCACCCAGCTGAGCGGAACGTTGATGAGAATAATCATAAATACGAAACCAAGCGTCAACCAGCGGATCTTGTTCAACTGTTGGAGTTCCTCGATTCTCGGCTGGATGACGAGCACATGCCAGCCGGTCGCCGAGGACGAGGCATGCGAGATGAGCCATTGTTTGTCGTGCCTCGTCCAATCCACCTGATCCAGCGGCATTTGATTGTAATAGGGAAGCTCGGTAAAGGCATGTCCGCTCCAGATGCCGTCCGAATCCGACATAATGGTACCGTATTCATTCATAACGACAATTTCGACATTGTCGCGCTTCGGGCCAAAGGATTTGCGGAAATCCGCCTCTGTCATGCCGATAATCATAAGTCCTTCTTGCGTTAACGTTTCCGGATTGACGAGCACTTTGCTGTAAAATACTTTTTTGCGCGCATCGCCGATAAACAGCTTGAGCGGCTCTTCCTCTACGCCCCAAGCCCCTTTAATGACGTTGTCTATTGTATGCTCATATATTTCACTTTTTTTATATTCGTCATAGCCGATAATTTCATTATTGTTCAGGCTGTTGAATTTGATGGTCGGGAAGTTGTCTGAGAAAATGAGCAGCGACTGAAAAAACTGCCGCGTGCTGAGCAGCCGGTTAATCATTGAATTGACTATCTGCGCGGAATTGTAGCTGGCATCCGGTGAAAGCACATCATGCAGCTCTGAGGAGAGTGAAAGATAGCTGTAAATGTCATAAATATCTTTGGCTAAATAATCCAGATGAGAGATCGTTTGCGAAGCAATGTTGTCTTGGGCTTGGGCGATTTTTTCCAATACCTGATTGGAAGCGGTCGTATATGAGACGTAACCGATGCTGGCAGCCGTAAAGACGAGCATCGGCATGAACCACAGCTGGATTTTGAACCGGATTGGAAGCTCGAGATAGATGTTTTTTATTTTGGCCAGCATTTCGCTTCCTCCCTTTCGCCCTTACGAGTGTACGTATAGCTTACTCCGCAAATTAGATTCTGAAAAGATAGACAGCCCGATTCCTGGGAGGAACCGGGCTTCTTTATTAATTTGGTACAGGACAATCCTGCAGCTGCAAGGGCAGGACTACCAGGAATAGGATTCCGGAGCCGGGCCGCCCGGCCCCGGAAACAGCTCGTCAAGACGCTGCAACGTTGAGGCGTCAAGCTGGATTTGAGTGGCGCGAATCGTATCACGCAGCTGCTCGACAGTGCGAGGTCCGATGATCGGACCGGTCAATGCTGGATTCGCCAGCACCCAGGCAAGGGAAACGTTAGCTTCCTTCTCACCAAGCTCGCGGCATAAAGCCGAGAAGCCTTCCAGACTTGCACGGTGTTTCTCGATGACGGCTGCCTGCTGCGCGGTGCGGTTGCTGATGTTCTTGTTCAGCGCATTGCCGCCAAGTACGCCCCCGGCCAGCGGGCTCCAAGCGACGACGCCAAGACCGAGATCTTGTGCGGCCGGAAGCACCTCCAGCTCCGGCGTCCGATTCAGCAGGCTGTAAATATGCTGTTCCACAACAAGCCCCATAAATTTGCGTTCCTTGGCCGCAGCCTGCGCTTTGACGAGATGCCAGCCGGCAAAATTGCTGGAGCCGATATAATCGGCTTTGCCCTGGCGAACCACACCCTCCAGCGCTTCCCACAGCTCTTCCCATCCCGTTCGCCAATCGATATGATGCATGAAATAAAGCTCTACATGATCGGTTTGCAGACGGCGGAGCGAGCCTTCGAGATGTCGGCGAATTTTATAGAGGGACAAGCCCTTTTCATCATTAGGCCCGTCCAGCGGATCGGACATTTTCTCATAGGCTTTGGTCGCGAGAATCGTCCGTTCGCGGCGATTGCCGCCCTGCGCCAGCCAGCGGCCGACGATGCTCTCCGTCGTACCTGCATTTTCGCCCCAGCCGTAAATATTCGCCGTATCGAAAAAGTTAATGCCGGCATCCAGCGCTTCGTCCATAATACGGAAGGCTTCCTTCTCGTCGGTCGACACGCCAAAATTCATCGTGCCAAGGCAAAGCCGGCTTACCTTCATCCCCGTTCTTCCCAAGTAGCTGTATTGCATGACCTTATCTCTCCTCCCATTTCGGATTATCGACGATAACAGCCTCGCTGTCCTGCTCGACGATCAGCTTGCGGAAGCCTTTGCTCTCGATCGTCCCGTAATCATGACCGGAGTCGGCGCGATAGACAAAGAAGGTAACGAGCGGCACCGATCCCGTATTGATGCTGCGGTGGGCATAACGCGGCGGAACGTATACCGCCTGCCCGGGAGCGAAGCGCTCGGCCTGCCACTCGCCTTCGGGATTTTCCATGAGCATGTACCCCTCTCCGCTCAAACAGTAGTACACCTCGGGGGTATCCAGTATGGTGTGAAAATGGCCTTTCGTCATGTAATACTCACGTCCGACTTTGCCGGGGTGTACGATGCTCGTTCCGAACAGCAGCTCGTTTGGCGATTCCGGCATCGACAGCTCGTAAAACTCATAGACGAGCGGGTCTCCCGATGCAACCAGCTCTGCCAGCGCCTCGGCGTCCTCGTACATGCCAGACATTTTGGACAACAGCCGTTTCGTCGGTTCGTAATCTTGGGATGCTCCGTTTAGCAAATCGAAATGCGCGGAAAAAGGGACGGTGCCCATTATGAATCGCTCCATTCTCGTTGAATTGTATAGAAATCAGCGCAAGGTTCCGGCGATGCGCTCCAGCTCTGCAAAGGTGTCGGCTGCGATATCCAGATGGAATACTTCCTGAATGACTTGTGTCCAGCCATGAATGAAATAGATCCAGCCGTCTTCCACGTACAAGCGGCGATCGTCCTTCTGACGGTTCGCTTGGTGCAAATAGTCTAGAGCCCCCCGGTAATTCAGCTCCCATACGAGACTGTCCTGCGGAAACAGAACATCATCAGTGATCGGCGAGCCCGGCTGGTCTTTGCCAAGGCCGGTCGCATTGACGATGAGCGAATGCGGCTTAACGGACGCCATTACTTCGTCGTTGGCGCTCGCTTGCGGCGTCAAATGATAGGCAGCCGGCACATCAGGCGCAATCTCGTTCATTATGCGCTCAATTTCGTCCAGCCGGTGCTGGCTGCGGTTCGTCACGATCAGCTTGCTTGGCCGTCCCGCCCGCTGCTTATCCAGCAAATAGGCGGAGATGGCAATTGCGCTGCCACCCGCTCCCATGACGAGCAGTTCGCCGTCATGCTCCTGCCAATAGTTCTGGGGCACGAAAGCCTCCAAAGCCAGACCGCTGGAAATCGGATCTTTCGCATAGCCCTCCAGCTTGCCATCCTTTTTGGAAATGCAGGAAAGCTCGCCGAACATCGTTGCATACGGATCCAGGTAATCGAATAAGTCTTTGGCTGCATGATAGAGATCAATCTTGTGCGTCGTCACGAGCGCGCCAAGTGATTGTTCATCGTCTTTAATAAACTGCACGGCCTGTCTGTAAAGGGCCGAGTCGGCATGAATACCGATGTCGATGCCGCGAATGACCGCATCCTTCAGTCCCAGCGCTTCCGCCCAAAGCGGGAACAGCTTCATAATGGAAGATTGCGTCGTCGTCACGCCGATGAAATATAGGGTAGGCTGCTCAGCCTTTTGTAAATTAAGCATGTAGTTGCTCCTTTCAAGCCGTCGGGTCATTGTCGTTTCAAGCCTTTTGTTCGGTAGGGGCATTCAGCATATCCAGCAGATTTTGCGTCGATAAAGTCGCCATTCGCGCGACAGCTTCTTTCGTGAAAGCGCCTGTGTGGGAGGTAAGCAGAAAACGGTCGAGCTGCAGCAGCTGATGCCCCGCTTCCGGCGGCTCGACAGAGAACACATCCTGCGCGGCGCCGGCGATACCGCCACTCGTTAACGCCGCATACAGTGCATCTTCATCGACCAGCTCGCCCCGCGACGTATTAATAAGAAGTGCCGAAGACTTCATTCGAGCCAGCGTCTCCTCATTGATCAGATGCTTTGTCTGCGGTGTGTAGGGTAGATGAAGCGACACGACATCGGCTTGCTCCAGCAGCAGCTCCAGCTGATGAATCCGGCCCATACCGTTCGCTTCCAGAAACGAATCATCCCGCAGAAACGGATCATAGATGACAGGCTGCATGCCTATGCCTTTCGCCCGAAGCGCAACCTCGCGGCCAATCTGTCCGCCGCCGATTACGCCTATCGTTTTGCCCGTCAGCTCGATGCCCATCGAGCGTTCCCAATGCCCTTGCTTGACGGACGCCACAATATGCGGGATGTTCCTCGCTAATGCAAACAACAAGCCGATCGCATGCTCGGCAACAGAAATATGGTTAGAGCCCGCAGCGTTGCGGAGCTGGATGCCCAGTTCCTTGGCTTTGTCCTGATCGATATTGTCCATGCCCATGCCGTATTTGGATACGGCGCGCAAATCTTTGCACTGCGCCAGCACCTCGGCAGGCAGCGGATCGACGCCAATAATGATGCCGACCACACCTTCACGAGCCTGTTCCACGATCTCCGCTTCGGTCATCGTGCGGCCCAAGTTGTTCTCAATGATGTCATAGCCTTGCTCGATAATGAGCGGGTAGACGGAAGCTTTGTAGTTCGCGAAAGATTTTGGCGTAATCAGCACTTTCGGCATCGTCTCACCCCTCTATAGATCCAGCTCTGACATCGTAGCCGGCAGCTCATGCTTCGTATTCACCTTGCCTGGGCCTGTTACCAAGTCGAAGCAGGAAACGATCAGCTTCCCGTTCCAGATAATCGGCTCGCTCGGCTGATCCAGCTCGCCTTGGAAGCCGTCCGAGTCCGGGCTTTGCGCATAACGCTCTACCGTTCCGTCCGGGTAGACCTTAGCGATAGCGTTCGCGGAGAAGTCGGCGATATAGAGATTGCCGGCTTCGTCCATCACCATCCCGTCCGTCGTTTGAAGCTGTTCCGGATTTTTTGCCCAGACGATGTTATCCTTCACGGAACCGTCGGGATGGAACGTAATTTTATGAACGGCTCCGTCACCGAAATTGCCGACATACAGATTGCCTTGCGGATCAAATTCGATGCCGTCTGCACCGTACTGATCGTTTTCGTTAAGCGTCAGCAGCGAGGTCAGCATATGGGGATCGTCCAGATTGTTATGAATTTGGATACCCTCCTCGTCTAGGCCGAAGCGGTAGACGCAGCTGCGCAGCAGACCAGTCGGGTCCTGAACCTTCGTCAGCACACTTTGCGTCACATACATATACCCGTCGCGAATCCGGATGCCGTTCGGATGCTCCATGCCTTGGGCGACAATGGTCGTCGAGACGACTTGGTCGTTCTCGATACGAAGCCGAAGGATACGGCCTTGAAAACTGCCCTCCGGAGAACCCGACCAGCCCTGATTGTCACAAACATAAATGTCGCCGTCCGGGCCAAACGCAATGCCCATCGGGCAGGCAATACCGGTGTCCGGGTGAACAGGAACCTCTACCCATTTGCGAACCTGACGATCCGCATTGATCTTGACAAGACAGGCAGGACGCGAGTGATCTGCGAAATTAGGACAAGACAGTACAAGGTCTCCATCAGCTGCAATCGCCATTCCGTCTGGTGTCGTGACATGCTCTTCCGGCAATAAAGCAAACAATTGAGGTGTATTCATAGGTTTAGCCTCCTGTTAGACCGGGCATTGATTGTGTTTCCGCCCGGCTATTCGAATGTAATAATCGTTTTTTTCATACCGCCGGGTTGGACAGCTTGCTCGAAAGCATCCAATATCCGGTCAAATCCATACACATGAGAGATAAATTGCTCCGCCCGCAGCGCGCCGCTGTTCATCCAGCTCAACACTTGACGGTGGCTCTGTGACTCCTCCAGCTTGGATGGCCACTGGTTAAAGTCCAAATGCCAGTTGTATGGAGCTTTGCTCCAATCCAACTGCATGGTCGTCTCCGATGAAATGCCGTAGCAGCAAATATGTCCATATGGGGCGAGCAGCTCCATGCTTTGATTAATAATTTCGTTTTTGCCTACAGCGTCTACCGAGAAATCAACGCCATCCGGACATATCGCCCGGACTTCGGTTGTCAGATCGGAGACTTTGCTGTTGATGACGTAGTCTGCGCCAGCCTGCTGCGCCTCTTCGGCTTTCGTCTCGCTCGTTACTGCCGCGATGACCGGACCCATGCCGAGCAGCTTGGCAAAGGTAATAAAAGCAAGCCCGACGGGGCCCGCCCCGATGACAACAATGCTGGCATCCGGATGAAAGCCGAACCGCTTGCATGCGCTGAGCACTTCACGAAACGTCACAATCATCGGCGCCATCGTCGTATCGATATCCGGCGGCAGCTTCTGCTGGGCGCAATAGGCTTCGGAAAACTCCGGCGAGCCGGGACCTTTTCCATCCTCAATCAGAGACTGACTGTCGCCCACTACCGCATATTCGGAAAAAGCGCCCCAGCCGGAATGAATACCGTCCGTCTCGCCTTCCAAAAACGGCAGCAGCACAAGATCTCCGACTTGTAAATTTCGAGCCTTCGCTCCCGTCTCGACGACGCGGCCTACGCCCTCATGACCCAAAGCAGCCGGATACGTATCGAAGCCCTTGAATTCGCCATGGATCAGCTTCGTATCCGTACCGCGGCAAATGCCGCAGCTGACCATCTTCACCAGCGCCTGATAAGGACCATACGAGGGTCTCGCTATTTCGCGGACAGAGAGCTGTCCGTCTTTATCTACAATCAAGCTTTTCATCGCAGGGAAGCTCCTCCTTTTCCAGTTTTCGTGCCTAAAAGCACACTCTGCTGCGCGTTTCGGTTCAGGTGCCATTCTTGATTCCATCCGGTTTATTCTTGCGAAACCGATGGAAGGAATCTTCAAAAAGCCACCTGAACTCGATACGCTTCACTTCGCGCGAATCGAATGCCGCAGTTCAGCCTATCACTCCCGCTGTCCTTCTAGCGTTCTAGCATCCGGCAAAGCGTTCCGCCATTAGCCCAGCCTTGCCAATGCTTCTTCCCGTGTCGGCAAGGAAGGAATCGCGCCAATCCGCGTTGTAGCTAGCGAAGCCGCTGCATTGGCAAATTGGAGAAGCTGGGGCAATTGTTCGTCGAATAGCGGCTGTCCGGCCTTCTTCCTCTCTGCCAAACCTTGCAGCACAGCTGCGACAAACGCGTCACCTGCACCCGTCGTCTCCACGACTTCGGCTTTAAAACCTTCGATATAGCCGCTCAGTTCGCCGTTCGTATAGTAGCAGCCATCCTTGCCCAGTGTAACGATGACCAGCTTCGGCCCGCGTTCCATAATATAACGTCCGCATTCCTCTACCGTAGAGCATCCCGTAATGAAGCGGAATTCCTCCTCGCTAATCTTAACGATATCCGCGTAGCCAAAGCCTTCGTTGATTTCCTTGCGGGCATACTCCTGATCCGGCCATAAATCCATCCGCAAATTCGGATCGTATGAAATAAGAAGCCCATGTTCGCGGGCATAAGCCAGCGCTTGCAGCGTAGCTTCCTTGCTGCTCGGACTGCCCAGACTGATCGAGCCGTAGTGGAAAATAGCACCTTGGCTCATATACGCCTCGTCGATATCCGCGGCGGACAGCAGCATATCTGCGCCGGGATGCCGATAGAACATGCAATCTCTGTCGCCGTCGGGCTTTTGCGCGACGAATGACAAGGTCGTGCGGGCTTCCCTGTCCAGCGCCAGACAATTGGTATCTACCGTCAGCTCATCCAGCACCCGCTTCAAGTAATGGCCAAACGGATCATCGCCTACTTTGCCGATAAATCCAGCCGTGCCTCCCAGCTTCACTACGCCTGCGGCCACATTGGCCGGAGCTCCTCCCGGTGCTTTTACAAAGCCGGGACTGTCAATTAATTCAACATCCTTTGCCGTCGATACGAAGTCTATCAGCAGCTCACCTAAGCAAATGACATCCAGCTTCATGACGCGTCTCCCTCCGTCTCCCGATACTGGCTGGCCGCACTCTCCATCAGCAGGAAGAACGCTTGGCTCTCGGGAGCCGTTCCCGGCCGGTCGAAAAACGGTGCCGCGCAGGAACCTTGCACTAAACCATTCTCGTCAACCCGTGCATGTACAGCCGCCCGCATTCGATCTGCAAATTGGATGTAGTCCTTATCCAGTACGCCGAGCAGCACGCCGCGGTAAATCGAATAGCTCACCATCTGTGCAGCATTCGTCTCTACAAAGGTTGACGGATCATCCATTACGTCATGGAATAGCCCATCCTCGCGCAAGTGCGCCAGACTGCCGTCGATGGATTGCTGCAAATAATTTGCGATCCGCCCCCGTTCCTCCGGCAAGCTATCCGGCAAGCTTGCTATAACGCGTATCATGCCAGCGGCAGCCCAGCCGTTGCCTACGCCCCAATGCGCCTCCCGGATAAACGATTGCGCCTCGTCATCGTAAATATGAGCGAACAGCTTCGCTTCCGGGTTCCATAACAGCTTGCGATAGCCGTCGATCTGCTTCACTGCTTCGTCGAAATGACCCGAAATGGCCAGAAACGGCGGTGCCATATAAAAGGAATCAATCCACACCTGCGGCTTGTCGATTACATGCCGTAAGATGCCTTCCTCCGTCTTAGGTGCGTGGTGAAGCAGCCAGTCCAGCATGCTTGCCGCGCCTTTTATGAATAGCGGGTCGCCCGTTGCTTGAGCCGCGCGTGCGACGGCCTCGCCGTTGGCAGCCGAATCCGTGACGGAATAGCCGTCATTCATGACGCCAAGCTTGCCGGACGTATCTTGGCGGTTAACTGCATCTCGCGCGAGCAGGAAGGCCAGCTCCGTATCGCCAGACTCCAGCAGCGCTTGCGCGGCAACTCCCTGCTCCCAGGAATACCTTTGCATGCTAAGCAGCGCCTGTTTGACCCGTGCGATTCGTTCCGCATCGGCTGTATGTGAATCCGTAATAGGGCTCATCCTTTAACCTCCTTAGAATTGGCGTGCTCCTCTGTGCCCGAACACCATGCCAAAGCCTCGCCGAGCAGTCCGATAAAGCTCGGATGCTGCAGCCCTTCCGGCCGATGTGCCGGGGCCAGCGCGCATACCCGCCCTTCTCCGTAATAATGACGCCACGCGGCGATAGAGCTCCCGTCAACCGATGTGGAGCGCAAGTAAACCTCGGTTCGCGATTCGTCGCAATGGACGAAGTAATGCTCGTCCTTGATCGTGAATTGAACCCCGTTCCCCTCATATTCCACCAGCTCATGAAGCTCCGGATGCGATGCGAAGCTGCCCCGCAGCATATCGACATAAGCTCCGTCTTCCGGATAGGATGCCAGGCCAGAATGCCAGGCCAGCCAACCGCCCCCTTGCTTAACGTAAGCCGTAATCGACTGGGCAATGGCTTCGTTCATCCATAGAGCCGATTTATCTCCCTCCGGATCAACGCGGTTTTCCTTAAACAGTACGACGAGATCAGGCCGCTTCGCTAACGTCTGAGGCAGCTCGAGCGCATCGGTTATCCATACATCAACAGCGGTTTTCCCGCCGAAAGTTTCCTGCACCGCGGACATGAGCGCAGATTGAATCATGTCCTCGCGATGATAATAATCGCCTATGACTGCCGCAATTTTATACATAAGTCACCCCTTCGCCATACTTGAATGACAACTTTGCCTGTTCTGTTGCATGAGTTCTCCTCATGTACGTTCATCATAAAGGCAATTAAAAGCGGGCAGTACCCCACATCTTTCGTAAAACCTGTACGTTTCTTGGATGACAATGAAGGTTAGACAACGCAAAAAACCGATTGTTCTAGGGGAACAATCGGCTTTTGTACTAGCGGGCAAGCTGCTGCGCAATTATCGGGGCTCTGAGCTGTATATTCAGAGCGAAGCGAATCAAAATGTAAAAATACAGTTTGTAGGCCGGTTTTCGGGCGATTTATCGCATCGAAATGCAAAAGTGCAGGCTGATTGACCTAAAAAGAAGAAATAGAGCCGAATCGGGCGATTATAAATGCACTTTTGCATTTTGAGGCCGTTTTTGGGCTGTTTGAGCCGAATCAAAATGTATGTTTACATTTTGTTGGGGTCTGCCCGAAGGTTTTCCATATCACAGAAACCCCTGCTGCTCCTTATCGAGCATAATACCTGCAAAACGAAGCGAAAGAGAAAACCGGTATTGGTAAATAATGCGACTTTCTCTTTCGTTTCGTTATATTAAATGTTAATTGTCTTTAAAAGCTGAAACTGAAGCTGAAGCTGCAATGGAGCAAAGTTATAACGATAAGCGATGATTTCTACTGTAGCGCTGCATCTACATCTGCATCTACATCAGCCGCCCTGGCGTTCTTTCAGCAAAGCGGTCAATTCATTTCGATGCGTATACAATAGAATGACGAAGTTTCCGAACCACACCCACAGGATGGCCGGGGAGAATGCTCTGGCAACCAAATAAACGGAAAGCAGCAGCATGCCGCTGACAACCTGCAGGCCGTCGGCCCGTGACGACGTCGTATTCGTTCTCGCATGCAAACGGCTGGCAGCCGCCAGAAGCGCCAGCAGAACGGCGTACGCTAAAGCGCCTTCGAAGGTGGTCAAAGCACTCCAGACACCGAATGTAACCGCAATTGCCTTGCCTCCCTTGCCTCTAAGAAATGGGCTAAACGCATGACCCAGTATAGGTGCGAGGGCAAGTGGAATAAGGGCGTACCCTTCCCCATATCCGCCCTCAATGATCAAGAACAGCGGAATATAGCCTTTCAGAAAGTCCAGTAGCACGCCGGCAATGCCCAGCTTGTAACCGGAAGCTTTCCATAAATTCAAAGCGCCGGGATTGCCGTCGCCTACCGTTTTCAAATTTTTTCTCCCCGCAAGCCCCAGCCAGTAAGAGAACATGAGAGCACCCGACAGAAACGAACAGACGGTCAACCAGATGATCATTGCTCCCGTCGGCCTCCCACCCGGATCTTCCTTCCCTTCCATCTTACATGCCCGAGAAATACGACCTGATAAGCCGAATACAGCATGACGGCAATGAAAAACAAAGCAGCGATAATATGCAGCACCGGAATGACGATACCGAATTTACCCACATACTTTTTAAAATAAATGAATTGGAGCATGTATAGCAGATAGCCTGCCAGCATCGGAATAAACCACGAGGTGCCGATGGCCAAAAACATCGCTTCAGACACGAGCAGTCCCACTACCCAGATGGCGATCGGAATAATCGTCCACGGGCTTAGCCTCGAAGTGCTTAATATCGCTCCTTTGCTGAAGCCCTCGATTTCGCTTTGAATGCCTTGCGGGTACATACGGAACGAGACGAGGCCATAGCCGATAAAATTGGTGACCGGTATTCCCGCCTCGATAAACTTCGAACCGATCAGCAGATCGTCCAATACTTCGGTTCTAACGCTGGCATGGCCATTGATCCGCTCATAATCTTCCCTCAAGGCCAGTATGCAAGAGCCGTACAGCCCTTTCTGCGGATTGCTCCGCTCAAATTTTGACGTAAACGCAAAGATGCCCAGCATATTCATGACTAGAGCAAGCTTCTCATACCGTTTCTCCGTATGATGGAACGGCACGACCGATACGACGCCGCGAGTCCGCTCCCTCGCTTTCAGCAAAGCTTCCAGCGCTTGAGGGGCCAAGCGGATATCCGCGTCGAGAAAAGCAAACACATCGCCCGATGCATTCAAATATCCGTTCCATACCGCCCAGCTTTTACCCGTCCAGCCTGAGGGGAGGCTGCTGCCGGCAATGACTTTGACGCCGTAGCTTTCCGCTATTTCCTTCGTCCGGTCCTCTGAGAAATCGTCAACAACGATAATCTCGTAAGGGGGGACGGTTTGCGATTGAAGGGAATGGAGCAAATGGGGCAAATTGCAGGCTTCGTTTCTTGCCGGGATGATCACGGACAATTTCCGATTGCCGCGATAAGGCTCGGGGTAGACTGGCAATGTGTTTTTTTTGAACAAAAAAAATCCGGAGAGACAGCCGACCGACACTAGAATAATAATCCACATGTTCTGATCCCCCTTCTACTTTCTATCTATATGAGGGATGGAACCATATTATTTTTGCGTCTGAGCTTGCTCCGGATTAAAAGTTAGCTTGCCTTTATTTTGTAAAAGAAACTTCGATTTGCACGATCTCGGAACGTGAGCCGATACGGATCGGCGGTCCCCAGAAGCCATATCCCGAAGAGACGATGGAATGCAGCTGAGCTTTTTGCAGATAGCCCCAATCGTTCTCAAACAGCCTTTGTGTAATGAGATTGCCGGGCGCAATTTGCCCGTGATGCGTATGTCCCGATACGACGAGATCGACGCCTTCACGCTGAGCGATATCAAAGCCACGCGGCTGGTGATCCAGCAGGAATATAGGCTGCGATTCATCCATTCCGCGGGTCAGCTCGGATAGCTCCGATCGCCCCTTGTCGCTGGCATCTTTGCGGCCGATAATCGTCAGCCAGTCGCCGACAGTGACGGCTTCATCGTAAAGCACCTGCATCCCGCTCTCTTCCAGAAGAGCGATTAATTCGCTTATATCGCCGTTGAACTTGTCATGATTGCCCAATGAGGCAAACACGCCATAAGGCGCTTCGATGCCCGCCAAAATGCCGCCGATGCCCTTCTCCTTGTAAGGCACGATATCATCATCAATCAGATCGCCGGGAAACAAAACGATGTCCGGCTTCAGCGCATTAATCTCTTTCACCATGCGAATGGCGTGATTCTTGCCCGATAAATAGCCGAAATGCATGTCGGAAGCCATTACGATGTTAAGCTTGCCGTTCTCCGGTCCTTTTTTATCAATCGCAATGGAATAAGCACGAACAGTTGGACTATAGGCTTGGAAACTGCCATAACCCATAAGAAAAGCGAGCACGGCCAGCGTGACGATACCCGCCCACTTCTGCACCTTATGGCGCGGAAGCCGGGTAAGTCTCGTCAGCCAGACGATAAGATGAACGAGCGGCAGCAGCATAACGAGCAAGCTGAACAAGGCCAGCCAATAGTTGCCGATTACATTAAGAATGATAGAGCCGCCGAACACTCTGGCGAGAATAAAGGAGCTTGCCAGAAAGACTAACGCGGCTCCATAAATGAACCGGAAGCGGCGCGACCAGGACGGCTTCATCCACGACCAGCCGCTCCATCCGATATAAAACACGATGAGTCCATATAACGCCAAAAATACAATGCCGATTGCGATAAACATCGTTGTCCTCCTTCTGAATGCTGCTTTCAGTATAGCATTTAATAGGGTTTGTCCGGAAACTCCGCTTAAGCTGGCATGGAGGGCTTACAGTCCTATTTTTCACAAAAAATTAATATTGGTGTAGACATAAACAATTTCCATATGATAAATTCTTTTTACAATCATCAACATTCAACAAATGGAAAGCAGAAGTAACTTGGCTGATCCCGCGGTGCAGCAGGCTCCGTCCGTCATCAACTGATTTGCTTTTTTTGTTACCACTAAAGTTAAAGCGCTTAAACATAGTTTGCTTAAGCTATTTTTTTGGACTAAAAGTTTAAGCGCTTTAATTTATAAAATGCAACCGTTTGAAAGGAGGGCAGCGACCGAGGTCAAGTTTAGTTCCAACCTAATAAAAGGAGGAATTTCATTTTGAAACAATCGAACCGCAGCAAATCAAAAAAGTTTGGTGTTGCTCTTCTCTGTCTCACAATGCTTGTCACACTGCTCGGCGCTCCCGCTCCATTCCAGAATAAGGCCCATGCCGCCGGTGAATTGAAGCCTTTCCCGCAGCAAGTCAGCTATCCCGGCATTATTAAGCCCAACCATGTGACCCAAGCCGCTATGAACAGCGCCGTCGCTAGCTACTACGACTACTGGAAAGGAAAGTATGTGAAAAACAACCTGTCGTCCCTGCCTGGCGGCTACTATGTGAAAGGTGATATTACCGGCAGTGCTGAAGGCTACACCCCGCTCGGCACCTCGGAAGGGCAAGGCTATGGCATGGTAATCACAGCTTTGATGGCCGGCTACGATGCCAATGCGAGAACGATTTATGACGGCATGTTCAAAACCGCCAGAGCGTTCAAAAGCTCGACTAATGCCAACTTGATGGGCTGGGTCGTAGCGGACAGCAGCAGCGCTCAAGGCCACTTCTCCTCCGCTACGGATGGCGATCTGGATATTGCATATTCCCTAATTCTTGCTGATCGTCAGTGGGGCTCAGGCGGTACGATCAACTACTTAGAAGAAGCCAAAAAAATGATTACGAACGGAATTAAAGCGAGCAACGTAACGACGAACAACAGACTGAACCTTGGCGACTGGGATTCGAAAAGCGCCTTGAATACACGCCCTTCCGACTGGATGCTCTCCCATCTTAGAGCTTTCCATGAAGTAACGGGGGATCAAACGTGGTTGAACGTTATTAATAATCTGTACAGCGTGTACACGCAGTTCTCGAACACCTACTCCTCCACTACAGGGCTGATCTCCGACTTCGTTGTCGACAATCCGCCTAAACCGGCTCCGCAAAACTACCTGGATGAGTTTCCGGAAACGAATCAATACTTTTACAACGCCAGCCGGGTTCCGCTCCGGATCGTCATGGACTACGCCCTTTACGGCGATACTCGCGGACGGGATATCGCGAACAAGATGGCGGTATGGATTAAAGGCAATACGGGCGGCAGTCCCGGCAATATTAAAGACGGCTATCAGTTGAACGGGACGGCGAGCGGCAGCTACGCGACTGCCGTATTCGTATCGCCATTCATCTCGGCAGCTACTACGAATACCGCCCATCAGGCTTGGGTCAACTCCGGCTGGGACTGGATGAAGAATAAGAAGGAATCCTACTTCAGCGATTCCTATAACCTGCTGAACATGCTGTTTATTTCGGGCAACTGGTGGAAGCCGACTGCCGGCAGTACGCCGACCGATACACAAGCGCCAACTGCGCCTTCCAATCTGACCGCCACAGCTGTCTCCGGCAGCCAAATTAACTTAAGCTGGACGGCTTCGACCGACAATGTGGGAGTGACGGGCTATCGCGTATTCCGCGGCAGCACACAAGTCGGAACGCCCTCTGGCACAACGTACAGCGATACCGGCTTAACCGCTTCGACAGCTTATAGCTATACGGTGAAAGCGATTGATGCGGCAGGAAACCTCTCGCCGAACAGCAATACCGCAACGGCGACAACAACTTCGGCTCCGTCCACCGGCACCAATCTCGCGTTGAACAAAACCGCAACGGCCAGTTCTGTAGAAGGAACCGGTTTCGAGGCAAACAAAGCGACGGACGGCAATTCATCCACAAGATGGGCCAGCAACGAAGGCAGCAACAATGAATGGATTTATGTCGATCTTGGATCAACGAAAAGCGTCAACCGGGTTAAATTAAACTGGGAGGCTGCTTACGGCAAAAGCTATAAAATCCAGGTATCCGACAACACCTCCTCATGGACGGACGCTTATTCCACAACGACCGGTGACGGCGGAATCGACGATCTGACGTTCACGGCAAAAAGCGGACGGTACGTCCGGGTGCTTTGTTCAGCAAGAGGAACCGCTTATGGTTATTCCCTCTATGACTTTGAAGTGTACGGCTCTTAATTCATAGAAATCGGCGAAAAAAAAAGGCGGTGCAGGGAGATTATCCCCGCACCGCCTTTTCCGTTGTTACCCTGCCGTAATCAATGAACTATTTCCCGCTTTGGGACAACAGCTTCAGAATCAGCGTAACCGCCTCAGCCCTCGTCGCGCTAGCGTTAGGAGCAAACCGGTTCTGGCCTACGCCTGAAATATAGCCCGCCTTATAAGCTGCAGCTACGTAAGGGACTGCCCATGCCGGTACTTGACCAGCATCTGCAAAAGATAGCGAAGCGTTTGGCTCAACCTTCAGGCCGGCCGCACGTACGATAATAACTGCCATTTCGGCACGTGATATTTGATCGTTCGCCCGGAACGTCCCGTCGGCATAGCCTCCGATAAGTCCAAGCTCGACCGCCTTCGCAATCGTTTCCTGTGCCCATTGCGGAATAGCGCCTTGATCTGTGAAGCTGCTGTTTTTTCCTGCCGCCGGCAGTTCAAGTGCCCGTGCCAGCATCGTAATAAACTCAGCGCGAGTTGTCTTATTGTCCGGACGGAATTTGCCGTCGGCATACCCCGTTACGAACCCTTTATCCAATGCCTTCTCGATGCCTGACTCCGCCCAGTGGCTGCCGATATCAGTCAGAACCGGCTTCGGCTCAGTTGTGCCGCCTCCGTTACCCGGATTCGTTCCGCCACCGTTACCCGGATTCGTTCCGCCTCCATTGCCTGGATTCGTTCCGCCTCCGTTGCCCGGATTCGTTCCGCCTCCATTGCCTGGATTCGTTCCGCCACCGTTACCCGGGTCTGTTCCGCCTCCGTTGCCCGGGTCTGTTCCGCCTCCGTTGCCCGGGTCTGTTCCGCCTCCGTTGCCCGGGTCCGTTACTGCCTGCGCGATAACTGGAGCAGAGTTATCCTTGTCGCTTACCGCTTTAATGACAAACTTATAGGATTTCGTTGTATCCAAGCCTGCGAGTGCATACTCATATGAAGCTTTTCCGCTTTCCGGTTGAATGCGTACAGACCAGTTCGCACCCAATTGATCCGTTTGTTCATAGATCCGGTAAGCGGTAATGTCACGTCCGCCTGTTGGAGCGGACCAAGTTAATGTTGCTGCCCCATCCTCGATTTTACTCATTTTTGCATCTTGCACCGGATTCGGAGCAGGCTGCGTTTTTTTGATGCTGAATTGATCGTAGCGGTCGGTCGTACCGGTCTCCGTAGTCGTATATACGTCGAATGAAATTTGGTCATTCGTAACCGTCACACCGGTGAACATTTCCTTATTCGGCTGGCCGTATTTCTCCGCGAACGGGAATGGTCCCGCTTTTGGCGTATACCGCTTGTCGCCTGCTGCATTGCTCACCAGATACATTGTGCCTTTCGGGTTAAGCAAACTGCCGTCCGCATCGGTCGGCGTATTTTTTTGCGGCACATTGCCGTACATCGGATACGACTTCGTATACGTATGGTCATGACCGCTCAGAACAACGTCGATGCCAATCTCATCGAACAGAGCTGTCAGCTTTTCGCGGAAGAACAAAACGTCACTGTCATTCGTATGGCTTGCTACCGAGTAAGGCGATTTGTGGAACATGACGATTTTCCACTTCTTATCGCTCTTAGCCGCTTCTGCACGAAGCCATTCCTCTTGCTTCTTGTACACGACGTCAACGCCGTTCACTTCATTATATTCCGTATTCATAACCATGAAATGTGCATCGCCATAGTCGAAGGAGTATACCGAGCCATCCGGCTTCGCTCCTGTGTACGAAATATTAGGCAGGTCAAAATGATACCAGAAGTTGTTGTTCAGCTTGCTCTCATGGTTGCCGAGCGCTGGAACAAGCGGCACTTCTGCAAATATGTTTTTCGGCTTATTGAGCAGCCACATCCACTGGTTCTCAATATCCCCGTTATCCACCAAATCGCCCGTCACTGTAATGAAGCGCGAATCCGGGAATTTCGCCAATCCTTGCTCAAGCGTATGATTCCAAGTCACATATTCAGCCTCAGTCGTTCCTTGCGGGTCGGTCGTATAGAGGAATGTAAATGCATCATCGCTTGGGTCGGCCGTTTTAAATGTGCGAATATCGCTCCAATGGCCCGTCTCGCCATCCCCTACCCGGTAGCTGTATTCCGTGCCCGGCTTCAAGCCAACCGCCGCCACCTTATGGCTCGCATACGTCGTCTTCTTGCCCGCGCTCTTATCTGCACTCGACTGGAACACATACACTTCCATCTTATCGCCGGTGAATGACATCGTATCATTGGCCGGAAGTGTCCCGCCGGTTACCTTCGAAGTTTCCGCAAGCTCCAGCTGCGTACCTGTCACGGCTGGATCCGTGTACCACGCAAAGCCTTGCGTATTGCTTGGATCCCCTTTATAAGTCAATGCAATCGCCGTAGGATGCGGATCAAGCGGCGTCCCAGGTGCTGTCGCCTGCGGGTTGCCGATCAGCTGCATATCCCAATAAACGTCGGAGCTGCCGGCGCTGCGCTGATGAACTTCAGCAGCCAGCACGTTTGTGCCTTCATGCAAAACGGCCTTCAACGCTTGCGTCAAGTCCGCCGTCTCCGTAGACGGATCATTTAGCGTCGTCGCACTAAGCGTCAAATAGTTAGGCTCGCCTTCCGGCATATTGAACCTGTACACTTCCGATCCGTTCGCGTAAAGGACAACACCATCGTCTACGCCGAATTGGCCGACGATTTTCGTAATATCGGACAGGCCGGCACTCTCAATAGTCGTCCGGAAATACGAGGTAATGTATTTCTTGGAACTGGATGGACCGTAGCTGATCAATTGCTTGATGCCGCCGAACAGTGCAGTCGAAGTGGCGACTGGATAACCCAGTGGAGCCGAACCGCTTTTCCACTCTGAATCGTCGAAGCCTGCGGCTCTCCAAGCCGTTCCTTGGTCTGTGCCGCTATCCAGGTATTTCCATGCTGCATTTTTGGACAGCAGCGGTATATCCTTGCCTGGCACTCCTGGCTGTTCCGGAACCTCTGGCTGCCCGGGTTCCTCTGGCTGCCCTGGCACTTCCGGATTCCCTCCGCCAGCTTCATCCTGCTTCGGAAGAGCCGTCATCATCATGTCGAAATACAGATCAGAGCTCGACAAGCTTTGATTATGGACTTCAACCGTCAGCAGATTGGCGCCGTTATGTAGAGCAGCTTTGAGCGCTGTGTTCAAATCAGGCGAATAAACCTTAGGGTCCGCGAATGAAGTTGTGGCGAACATGCCATAACCTACCTCGCCTGCAGGCAAGCTCTCGCGGTAGATCTCTGTCCCGTTGACGTAGAAGATCAAGCCGTCATCGACGCCAAAAGTGATATGATAGCTATCAAACTTGCTCACATCATCAATTGTAATGATTTTGCTGAAATAGGACGTCGGATATTTCTTCTTGGCATCCGTTCCGAAGCTAATGATCGTAGCTACCGAACCAAACGGATCAACTCCCACATCGCTTGTACCCACTCCGCTTTTTTCCTTGTAGCCAAATGGGGCTAAACCAAGTTGCCAATTCGAAAAATCAAAAGACGGGTTTTTCATCGCCGCGCTATAATCAATTCCCTCTGCGCTATAGCTCCAATGCGAGCCTTTGCCCACCAGTTCAACCGGAGCTGGACCTGCTTCCCCCGCCGCTTCCGCTTCTCGTGGACCTGCAACCGGAATTATCGCTCCCGCTGCCACTAATACCGTCAAAAACAAAACTAACCATTTACTCTTTATTAAACGGTTCAAACCCATCACCCCATCGTTAGAATTCACCGCTTCATCCTAACAACAGAGTGTCATGCGCACGTTACCGTTATTTTAATAGATTATTAAGTTAGCCAGTTCAATCTAGATTACCTAAAGCCCGTAAAATGAGGATAAATCATACATGTTCAGAAGCTAGAGCAACATCCCAATTCACTTACAAAAAGGCCCCTATTTCCAATGTAAATGGAAGTAGGGGCTCTTTTTCCTGGATGCGGTCCGGTCTTCTACCTTTCCGCTGCATTACATTATTTCTGCGAAACCGATTGGAACCACTCGTTCACTTCTTTGGTCACTTTCTCTCCGCCGTTCGCTTTCCAATTTGCGACGAACGTATCGAAGGCATCTACCGGCAGTTTGCCGTAAACGATTTTGTTGAACGTCTCCAGCTCGGATTGGCGGAGCAGATTCCATTTCTCGATCATCGTAGGCGTTGCTGCACCCGTAAAATAGTTTTGCTTGCGGATATCAAGTTGCGACATCACGACTTTTGCGGCATACCAGTTTTCCGGCTTGCGGAATTGGGCTTGCTGCTTCTCGTAAGGCGTCTCCGGCTTATCACCGTTTGCCAGCTTAACCAGCGTGCTCATATACAGATCAGGAATACGGGCAGGACCGGTAATGTACGGGAATTTATCGAAGAAATCTTTAATCTTCTCTTTGTCGCTTGTCGGCTGGCCATCGACCATATCCCAGTCATAGCCTTGTGCAAAGCCGTTTTCGTACTTGCTTCCTACAGCCGGATTAGCCAAATTATCAAGCAAATAGTTATAGTATAAAATAATCGCTTCCGGGTGCTTCGCGTCTTTGTTAATCATAAAGCTGCTGTTGACGCCCGAGTTTTGCCATTTGGTGCCGATCAGCCCATCTGGGCCAGCAGGCACAGGATACGCTTTATATTGCGAGCCCGGTACGTTTTTCAGCAAATCTGGAGCCGGCCAATCCGGAACCCAGTTCGCGCCTGGCAAAATACCCGCGTTGCCCTTCGTCCAAATCTCCGCCGATTTCCCTTCGTCCCACAATGCAGAATCGGGATGAATATACCCTTTCTCCATCCACTCTTGCAGCTTGGCAAGCGCCTGCTTCGCTCCTGGATTAACAGAGCCGTACTCCAGATTGCCGTCTGCATCCTTGTTCCATTGCTCCTGAACAGTGCCATAAGCGCCAAACAGCCAGTCGAGGCCGCCCATCCACGTATTCGTGTTGCTCTTCATCGAGATTGCCAGCGGATAGACATCTTTAGGAGCCAGCCCGTCCGGATTTTCGTTTTTGAATTTGTCCATAATGTTCTCAAGATCGGCGATCGTCTTAGGCGCCTCCAGCTTCAGCTTCGCCATCCAGTCCTCACGAAGCCATAGAAGCGTATCGTCATTGTCGGTATATTCCATGATCGGCAGATTCCACTTCTTGCCGTTCTTCGTGAACGGATACCATAGCTCTGGATGCTGCGCGGCATGGTCCTTCCACGCTTGATTCGCATATTTCTCAAACAGCTCGTCGATCGGAATGAATTGCTCGGAATCGATCAGCTGATTCGTCAGAACGGCATCGGTTGGCACCATTACGAAATCCGGAAGCTTCTCACCAGAAGTCAGCGCTAGCTGAAGCTGCTGCTTGTATTGGTCGCCCCCGGCAGGATACCATGTGTTTTTATATTTGATACCCAGCGTTTCCAGCATCCAGCGGTCATGCACGTTATTTTCCTTTGTCTCGCCTTTTGTGTATTCACGCGGCATAATGACGGTGCTGATCTCTATCGGCGGATCGTATTTGCCTTTTTCGAAGGCAAGATCCGCAGCACTTCCGGTTGCTGTTGCGGCCGGATCCTCCTTGCTTCCGTTATTGCTGCCAGAATTGCCGGCATTGCCGGAGCAAGCGGAGAGGATAAGCGCCAACGCAATGATCGGCAGCCAAAGCTTCTTGAATGTACCCATTTGATTTTCCCCCTACGATGTAAAATGATTTCTATCGCTACTTTACCAACGGGCACAGGAGGTCATCTATATGACTTTTTTAGTTTCCATAGGACTCTGTCATGTTGTTCAATTTATTCCCGAAATTCCTGAGGGGTCGTTCCATACTGCCGCTTGAACACCTTGATGAAATAAGCAGGGTCCAAATAGCCGATCTCCGCACTAATCTCGTACACCTTCTTATCGGTCGTCTTCAGCTTGTGACAGGCTGTTTCCATGCGCAGCCGGAATACGAAATCGCTGACGCCTTCGCCCGTCTCGATCTTATACAGTTTAGAGAGATGCGTCGGATGAAGATTGACATGATCCGCCAGAGCACGCAGCGATACGTCCAGATGCAGGTTCGCCTCCACGAAGCTTTGAATTTTCCTCACGTAGACGGAGCGTATGTCCTTCACCTCGTTGGACGTTCCCTCCTTCAGCTTGCTCAGCGCGCTATACGCCCAGCTTCGAAGCTTGCCAATGGTAGAAAACGCCTCCCCGCCTTGCAGCAGCTCGATATCTGCACCTAGCAACCCCGCGAGGGAATGGCCGCTTCGATGCGCATAATGGGCGAAATCCGAAGCGATATGATAGCCCGCTTCCAGGCAATGCTCCCAGGAATCGGACCAGCGGCCATCCAGCTCTGCAAAAATCTCGCCCAGCTTCTGCTCGGCGGATTCCCAGCGGCCAGCCTCCAGCAGGCTCTTTAACCCCGGCGGCGCATAGATAACATCCAGAGCTCCGCTCGACACCGGGCTTTCCACCTCTCCCGCACGAATTACGAATTCCCGTTCATCGCCTACGATCTGCCGAAAGTAGGCCAGCGCATGGCGGTAACGCTCCGGCAGCCTCTCAGGAAATTCGAAGGTCTCCGTCATAACGATCGACAGCGCGCCTTTCAAATATTGCTTAACCTTCGCCTGAAGCTGCATGGCAGCACTCTCCAGCCTCGACTCTGTGCCTTCACGGTCAATTCCATCCTTATACTGAACGAGAAAAGCGAGATAGCCATGCTCCTCCTTCACTCCCCATACGTGGGCAAATTCACCAAACAGCTCCTCGGTCATGTTCTGAATCGCATACTCCATCAGATGCTGTCCTTTGTTGCGGTATTTGCCAAATTCCTCTTCCATCCGGACGAGCAGCAGCGCACTTTCTCCGAAACGGAACGGCAGACCGCAGCTT
The DNA here is from genome assembly GCF_014641555.1 of Paenibacillus radicis (ex Gao et al. 2016). GTDB lineage: Bacteria > Bacillota > Bacilli > Paenibacillales > Paenibacillaceae > Pristimantibacillus > Pristimantibacillus radicis. The sequence continues at coordinate 420,044 of NZ_BMHY01000001.1, read as the reverse complement.
TCCAGCTTCCTGATCCAATCATTCGACTGCAGCCGCTCTCCCCGCAAGGCGTTCAGCAGCAGCTGGCCTCTCAGCAGCGGCAAGTTTTCCCGAAGGGTGGATTCAATTCGCTCGTAAGAGCTTATACTGCCCCACTCCTCCTCTAATTGCTCGACAGCTGCTTTTACGGCTGCCAGCAATTCATCATCCATAGGCGGTTTGAGCAAATAATCGACAGCCTGGTGGCGGAGCGCCTCCTTCGTATATTCGAAGTCCGAATAGCCCGATAAAATAATGCATTTGGTTTTTTTGTCACGCTTGCGGATGATCTCAATCAGCTCGATGCCTGTCATCTCCGGCATTAGAACGTCGGAGATAACGATATCGATCGGATACGCCTCCATAATTCGCAGCGCTTCTTGCGCGGAGTAGGCTTTGTGGACCTGCTCGATACCTAGCGTATGCCAAGGTTTGGTCGTCGATAAATTATCTACCCAATGTGCTTCATCATCCACGATGATCATTTGCATGCGGTTGTTCCCCCTCTTTTGCGGAATGCTGGCGCTGCGCCTCCAGCGAGCTGTAATCCCATACGATCTCCGTCCGCAATCCTCCAAGCTCCGATTTGCTGAACACCAGCTGCGATTGATCACCGAATTGGTGAATCATCCGCTGGTTCGTATTCCAGAAGCCATAGCCCATATCATCTTGCAGCGGCTGCCTCATACTGCGGTTAAGTGATGAAAGCTGCTCTTCAGTCAAGCCGGGACCGTCGTCATCGATCGAAAGCCGGCAGCGGCATTCCGACAATACGCCAGTAATTCGAATTTCCCCGGACGAATAGCTTTTTCCAACCCCATGAATGACTGCGTTCTCGACGATCGGCTGAAGCATCAGCCGCGGAACATGCTGCTTCAGCATTTCCTCGGAAATATCGATCCGGTAATGAATCCGCCCGTTGCGCAGCTTCTGGATGTCCAAGTAATTAATGATGAGCTGAACCTCTTCTTGCAGCGATGCGGTCGGCCGCTCCAGACGAGTCATATACCGGTAATAAGCGCTCAAGTTATGCCCCATGGAGACGACAGCGCCTTCATCTTTCATTTGCGCCATATTGATCATGTAACCAATGCAGTTATACAAGAAATGCGGATTAATTTGTGCCTGCAGCTGCCTCAATGTCGCCTCGCGGGCCCGCAGCTTCTCATTCAGCACATTCTCAATTAAGCTCTGAATTTGCTTCGACATATCGTTGAACCGGTAAAACAAAAACGCAAATTCATTATTGACGTTAGAGTCGATCTGAACGCTAAAATCGCCCCGCTGTACGCTTTGCAAGCCGCGGATCAGCTTCCGGATCGGCCGCTGGACATTGCGGTACAGCAGTACGGAAGAAGAAATTCCGACTATAAACAGCAGCACCATCGCCAAATAAAATAAATTACGGCTGGAGGAGATCGGACCTACAATCTGATCGAGCGGCACGATGTCCACCAGCTGCCAATCCAAAGAAAGCGATTTCACAGAACTGATGAGATAACGCTTGTGGTCCAGCTCGACCACCTCCTGCATCGTATCGCCCAAGTCTTTCGCATCCAGAAAGCGGACAAGCTCTTCTGATAGAGGCCCGTCAGCGCTGCGATTCAAGATTGGCGCGTCGCCTTTGCGGTACAGCAGCGGATCACCTTGTCCGCCGGCTTTGTAGGTATCCAGCATGTTCTGAATATTTTCCGGGTAAAAGCTGGCTTGTACGACCAAATCGCTGCCTTTCAGCGTTTGCTGTCCGAAGGAATCGGTATAGAACCAGTGAAAGGCTTGCGGTTCTCCCGGCCGGACCGGCCTGCCGTCGCCGTATGACCATTTGCCCGTTACATTCCGTGTCAAATACTGTTCATCATACTCAACCATGCTGCTCGCATTGGAGATTGCAGCTTTATTTAACTGCGAATACACCGTGAATTGAACCGGCCAAATATTCATCACCCCGGATTGAAGCATCATCTTTTCTTGAATGATGTATCGCGTCTGCATTTTGTCATAACGGTCATCCCAAATGTTTAAGCCGTTGAATTTGCGGACGTTGGGATCTCTTGAGAAGGTCACGACGAAATCCATCGTCTGATTGACACGCGAGTCGATCTGACTGGACAAGAACGATAGCTGCTTAATGTTCGAAGCTTTGAGCTCCTTGTCGATGACATGAATCGAGACCTGATTGGAATACGTGAAAAATAAAATAATCGGAATGAACAATAGAATGATTAATCCGTTCATTTTCGCAAAAAGACTCATTCTCGAGCCTCGCTTGATTCGGAATATGCTTATTAATCTGCCTCGCATCGATCATCTTCCCCCCGGTCATATCCCTAACAAAACACTATCAATCCTAACATTGTCTTATAGTTGGGTCATCCTGCGTGTTGTTATTATATATAGCAGGGCTTCACCCCATATACAAATGAAAAATATAGAAAGGAAGAAAACGATGGACCCAATTACTTCGCCAGATGTCAAGCTCACGGCCGTCCGAGGAGCAAAAAAGAGAAAAGGCTACAGCGTACCGTGGATTTTGCATCTTATGGTGCTGCCAGCCGTGCTGTCCGTTTTCGTTTTTTCCTATATACCGATGACGGGCGTCGTTATGGCCTTTCAGGATTACAAAGCCTCACTCGGCATTACCGGCTCTCCGTTCGTTGGCTTGAAGCATTTTCAATACATGTTCGAGAACGACTACTTTATGAAAATCACTTTGAACACGCTGTTATTCGCCTGCTCCAAGATCATCCTGAACTTAATCGTACCTTTCGGCTTCGCCCTATTGTTGAACGAGGTGCGGAATATGGGCTTCAAACGGTCCATTCAGACGCTTGTCTATCTGCCGCACTTTCTGTCCTGGGTTACGCTGGGGGGCATTCTGATCGACTTGCTCGCTCAGACCGGCATTATCAACCAGCTTCTAACGAACGTGTTCGGTATCAAGCCAGTATTTTTCCTTGGCGACGGCACCTGGTTCCGGCTGACGATTATATTCAGCGATGTGTGGAAGGAATTCGGCTTCAATACGATTATTTTCCTCGCCGCGCTTGCCGGAATTAATCCTGCGCTGTACGAAGCTGCTGAAGTCGACGGAGCAACCCGGCTCAAACAAACGATTCATATTACGATTCCTTCGCTTATTCCGATTCTGATCGTAGTAGCAACGCTCGCACTGGGCAACGTGCTTAACGCCAACTTCGACCAGGTGTTCAACTTGTACAGCCCGATGATCTACCAGCAAGGCGATATTATCGACACCTTCGTCTACCGGGAAGGCCTGCTGAGCGGCCAATTCAGCTTCGCAACTGCCGTCAGCCTGTTCAAATCGATGATCAGCCTCATACTCATCGTCGTCTCGTACCGGCTCGCCTATAAATTCGCTGGCTACCGCATTTTCTAGTTCGAATGAAAGGATGACCGTCCATGTATCATAAAACGCTGCCTTACCGCCTGTTTAGCGTGTTCAACTATACACTTCTCGCCATCATCTCCATCGGCTGCATGCTGCCGCTTTACCATTTGCTGATGGTTTCCTTCAGCGATACGGCCCCGGCCAACGCCGGACTCGTTACATTCTGGCCGATTGGCTTTACAATCGATGCGTATGCCAAGACGTTCGAGAACGTAAACTTTCTCACTTCGCTTTGGGTATCCGTCAAGCGGACCGTTCTCGGAACGGCGATGGCATTGGCCGTCAACGCCCTTGCCGCCTACGCCTTGTCCAAGGACAATCGCGTGTTTCGAGGCCGCAACGTCTACCTTTGGTATTTCGTTGTGACGATGCTGTTCAATGTCGGCCTCATTCCGGGCTACATTCTTATTCTGAAGCTTGGCCTGCTGAACAATTTGCTCGCCTTGATATTGCCGGGACTCGTAACCGTCTACAATATCATTCTGCTGCTCAACTTTTTCCGTACGGTACCCAAAGAGCTTGAAGAAGCGACCTTTATGGATGGCGCCGGTTTTTTCCGCAGCTTTATTTCGATCTATTTGCCAATCTCGCTGCCGGCTATTGCAACGATCGCCTTGTTTACGATGGTCGGACACTGGAATGCGTATTTCGACGGGCTTATTTATATGAAGGGAGCCGAAAATCTGCCGCTCGCCAGCTTCATGCAGACGCTGATCGTACAAGGCAGCACAACCGGCTTCGACCCGGCCGTCATCGCCAACATGTCACAGCGGACGCTTCGCGCTTCGCAAATCTTTATCGGCGCGCTGCCGATACTAATCGTCTATCCGTTCCTGCAGCGTTTCTTCGTCAAAGGCATCGTGATCGGTGCCGTCAAGGAATAGCAGAGCAATGAAACAATTTGGGGCTGTTTCCGGTGAATGCCGGAGCAGCTCTTTTTTCATACGAGGCAATACTGACAATGGCAATTCACAATCACGATGGCAAAAATAAAGCCAAAGGCAGGCCAACCCGTGCTTCGGGTTGGCCTTGTTGCCTCTAGCTATAGTTGATTGACTTACTTCTCCAGCCGGAACGGGAGCCGGGTATTCGTACTGCTGTTTGGACCAACGAAAGCGATAAATTCACCCGCGTCGCTCTCATGCGACAGATCGGAATGGTAGTAACGCAATTGCTCCTCACGGAGAATAAACTCGATCTCTGTGCTCTCGCCCGGCTGCAACGCCACTTGGCGGAAAGCCTTCAGCTCCTTCACCGGACGAACAACTTCGCCCGACATATCTCTCACATACAGCTGCACCGTCTCCACTCCGGCAACAATGCCTTTATTCCTCACCTTAACGGTCAGCTTGATCGGCGCTTCTTTCGTCATCACAGGGGAAGAAAGCGAAACCTCACTATATTCGAATTCGGAGTAGCTGAGTCCAAAGCCAAATGGCAGCAGCGGCTCATTCGGAATGTCCAGGTACTGCGATACATAACGAACCTGCGCGTCTGGCGCACCTTGAGGGCGGCCTGTATTGAAGGCGTTGTAGTAGACCGGAACTTGACCCACGCTATAAGGGAATGACATCGTCAGCCTGCCGCTCGGATTGGCATCCCCAAGGAGCAATTCTGCCACTGCGTTGCCAGCCTCGGAACCCGGGTACCAAGCCTCCAGAATCGCATCCGCTTTCTCAAATACGCCGTGCAGATCAAGGGGACGACCGTTGAATAAAACGACCACAATAGGCTTATTTAATGCGCGGAGCTCGCGCAGCAGCTCTAGCTGAACCTGCGGCAGACGAATATCCGCTCGGCAGGCCGCCTCTCCGTTCATATCCGTATGCTCGCCAAGAGCCAGAACGATCGTCTCCGCTTCGCTTGCAGCCGCTAACGCTTCTTGCAGCTGCGCTTCCGTAGCGGTCTCGATGCCGCAACCCTCGGCGATAACAAGCTTCGCCTGGTCGCCTAGTTTGCTGCTTAGCCCCTCGGCAAGCGTAATCGCAGCATCCTTCGAGCCCGTCCAGGACCATGGTCCAAGCACATCATGATTGGAGGCGAAAGGACCGATTAATGCAATCTTGCGATCGCGGCTAAACGGCAGGACACCTTCATTTTTCAACAGCACACAGGACTTCACAGCCAGCTCACGGGCAGCTTCACGATGCGCGTCACTGAATACGATCTCCCGCTCCCGTTCCGGATCGGCTGCCCGGTAAGGATTATCGAACAGGCCTAGCTTCTGCTTCAATTGCAGAATACGCAGCACGGCTTCATCAATAAGCGATCCATCCACTTCTTTGCGCTCAACCAGTTCTGCCAAGTGATGGACATAACAAGCAGTCATCATCTCGATATCGACACCAGCCCGAATCGCTTTATAAGCTGCTTCCGACTCATCGGCAGCAATGCCGTGGGCAATTAGCTCCTTCACCGCGCCCCAGTCGGAAATAAGTACGCCATCAAAGCCCCATTCCTCCCGCAGCAGCTTTCGCATCAGCTTCTGATTGCCGGTTGCCGGGATGCCATCCACTGTATTGAAGGATGTCATCACCATCTCGCAGCCTTCGTCCAACGCTGCCTTATAGGCCGGCAAATAAAATTCACGAAGCTGACGGTCCGACAAGTCGACCGTATTATAATCCCGGCCAGCTTCCGCAGCGCCATATGCGGCGAAATGCTTGACGCAGGCGGCTACGCGATCATAATCGCCCGACAGGTCTTGCCCTTGAAAGCCCCGAACGAAAGCTTTTGCAAACTTGGCATTCAAATACGGGTCTTCTCCCGTCGACTCAACGACGCGGCCCCAGCGGGGATCCCGAACGAGATCGACCATTGGCGCATACGTAACGTGTACGCCGGACACCGCAGCTTCCCTTGCCGCGATTTCTGCGCTTTTCTCCGCCAGTTCCATGTCCCATGAACAGCCAATTGCCAGCGGAACCGGAAATATCGTCTTGAAGCCGTGGACGATATCGGCCATCATCAACAGCGGGATGCCAAGACGGTTATGACTTAAATGCGTACGCTGCATATCGATTACGTCCTGCGCGCCGGCCATGCCGAGCACGGAGCCCGAGTTGCGTACGGTATCCTGTGTAATGCCAAGAGAGTCCATCGGCCCTGTAATCTGTCCTTCGCCGCCTGCGCCTTCATAGAAAGGAACGGCCAGCTGAATCAGCTGCGCGATCTTCTCATCCAGCGTCATCTGCCGGATTAAGTCATTCAATTTGTGATCAACGGATTGTGAATTAGAATTGGAAGTAGTCAGGTCAAACGCAACCCCTCTGCACATAGTATAAATGGTTCATCGAAACGTTTCGATTCCATTTGATTCCGATTATAATTGGCGATTCAATCCCCTGTCAATTGGATTAATTCAAGTAGAAACGGGATATTTTCAAGGTTGTACGCATTATTATTTTCGGTTATAGTTAAAATCTAAACGTTTCACCAACTAGGTCAGAGGGGCGAGTCTATTGGTTAGTATAAAAGATATAGCAAAACGGGCCGGCGTCTCCATCTCTACGGTTTCCTACGCCCTTAATGGCAACGACAAGGTTACGAAAGAGACCGCCGCGAAAATATTGCAGGCCGCCGAAGAGTTGAATTACGTGCCCCATGCAGCAGCCAGATTGCTGAAGACGAAAAAATCAAACATGATCGGCATCTTTCTGACCGATTTCGAAGGCAACTTTTACGGAAATTTGCTCCAAGGGGTTAAAGAATATGTCAGCTCCAAAGGCTATGACCTGCTCGTATGCAGCGGCCCGCAGTCGCGGCGCCTCATCTCCGAGCGGATGATCGACGGAGCGATCATTCTTGATGCGACGTTCTCCGACGAGGAGCTGCTTCAATACGCCAATAACGGCCACAAAGCTGTTGTACTCGACCGTGAATTGCAGCATCCGCATATCAATCAAGTGCTGCTTGATAATAAAGCCGGCGCAACGCTTGCGATCGAGCATCTGATCGAGCAGGGACATGACAACATTTATGCCGTGTCCGGTCCGGCAGGCTCCTACGATGCCCTTCAGCGTCTACGCGCCGTACATCAGGCCATTGAACGCGTACCTGGTCTGACATTCACTGTCCTTCCCGGCGACTTTACCAAATCCTCGGGAGAAGCCGCCGCGCAGCGGATCGCAGCGGAATATACCCGGCCGGCAGCCGTCTTCTGTCTCAATGACGAAATGGCGATCGGCGTCTACCGTTATATTCGTACGCATACAGACCTCGTCATCGGCAAGCATATTCATCTCGTCGGCTTTGACAATACCGAACTGGCCCAGTTTATAGAGCCCCGGCTTACTACGATCGATTATTCGATGCCCAAATGGGGAGCGCTCGCTTCCGAGCAGCTAATTAAAATGCTGGGCGGCGAGCCTGTCGAGAACGAGCGGATTTATGTGACTTTGGTGCAAGGAGCTTCCGTAACAGCAGCAACTGGAACATAGTTCTGATAAGGGCAATAAACCGCAGCAAAGCTAGGTTTTATACGAATAATACAGCACACTTTCGGGGCTTTTTCTGATAGTTTGCATAGATTAAGACCCTGTGAGGGTCTTAACTAAGGAGCGGACAGCACAATCGGCACGGTTAAGACCCCGTCAGGGTCTTATGCAAATAAAACAGTACACTTTTCGGGGCTTTTTCTGCCAGCGTGGATGGGTTAAGACCCTGCAAGGGTCTTAACCCACGAGGGGACAGCACAATCGGCACGGTTAAGACCCTGATAGGGTCTTATACGAATAAAACAGCATATTTCTCAAGGCTTTTCCTTCCAGTTTGGATGGGTTAAGACCCTGCGAGGGTCTTAACTCATGAGGGGACAGCACAATCGGCACGGTTAAGACCCTGTCAGGGTCTTATTCGAATAATACAGCACACTTTTCGGGGCTTTTCTGCCAGTTTGGGTAGGTTAAGACCCTACAAGGGTCTTAACTAATGAGCGAACAGCACAATCGGCACGGTTAAGACCCTGATAGGGTCTTATACGAATAATACAGCACACTTTTCGGGGCTTTTTCTGCCGATTTGGGTAGGTTAAGGCGCTGCAGCTTCAGTCTTCATCAGCTCCACCTGAATGAATGCTCCCTAGCAACCCAGACTCATAGCCTTTGGAGACTGCACCAACCCGCGATTTAACGCCAAGCTTTTGATTAATCGATGTCATATGATGCTCTACGGTTCGTTGACTCATCGCCAGCTCCTGTGCAATTTCCTTGTTTGTTTTCTCTTCAGCAATTCGTACGAGCACCTCGCGCTCTACAGCGGTCAGAACATCCCTCGACTTACCGAGCACCTTCTCCGCAACGAGCGCATGCCCCAGCATGCTTTGCTTAATTGCATTAATAATTTGAGCGTAGGTGCTTTGCTTGGACAAAAAAGCATGTGCGCCGATCTCATAGGCTTTGCTATAAAACTCATCATACGTATAACCGGAAAGCAAAATGATTTTCAGCGAGAGCCCATATTGCTCCTTTAATTGCTTGCCCAATTCGAAGCCGCTCAGATGGGGCATCGCAATGTCCATGACGAGCACGTCGGCTTGGCAAGAAGCGATGTCTTCCAGCAAATCACGAGGATCGTCAAACGTCTTCGGCACTACAATATCCGGCTCCTTCTCCAGCCGGTTTTTCAACCCCTCCAGCACGAGCGGATGATCATCCAGCAGCACCACTCTAATTTTGTCACCCATGGACACGCGCCTCCTCTCCACACGGCAAATAGATGCTAACGACCGTTCCTTCTCCCGGCGATGTCTCAATATCTGCCACTCCGCCAAGATGACGAACCTGACTGTAAGCGGACAGGAGTCCGAAACGCCGCTCCCCGCCAGGGGAAGTCTCCAGCGCCGACTTCATATCAAACCCTGTTCCGTCATCGGCAATCCGACAACGGATTTCTTGCCGCTCACTCCATATTCGAATGGACATCTCGGCTGCTCCCGAATGTTTATATACATTGTTGACGAATTCTCGGATCGCCCGGAACAAGTTTATTTTAACAAGTTCATTCGCTGGCTCCCCGTCCGGCAGCTCATAGACCAGCTCGGTTCGGATATTGCCCTTCTCCCGCATCGTCCGCAGCAGCCATTGCAGCGCTTCCTTCAGATCGCCTTTATCGATGATATACGGGTATAGATCATCGCATAGCTTGCGAATGTCCCGTTGCGAATCATAGACGCATTTCAACCAGAGGGCGACCTGTTCTTTGTCTGCTGTTCCGGCTTCATACAGCTCCTCCAGATCACGCGAGAGGAAAATCATATTTTGCAGCAAATGATCATGCAAATAATAAGAGAGTTGAATCCGTTCCGACTGCTGCGCTTCTAATAGGCTAGAGCTGTAAGGCTCGGCAAGGTGACTATCGGCGAGGAACGACGCAGCCTCGCTTCTCTTCCCCGGCTTCTTAGCCAGCCGGAGCGACAACAGCCGCGTTTGCCGCTCCAGCCATTCCGTACGCTCCTCGGTGCGATGCCGGAATCGGAGCAAAGCCCTCCGGTACCCCCAAGACAACACGATAAACACAACAAATAAGAGGCACATCTCATACGTCGATATTCCTTTAGCTGCAAGGGAGAATAACATGAACACTATGCCCAGGTAGAAGCTATGTATAAGCAAGCGAGGAATGTAGATCCGCATGTCCAGCAGACTTCGCGCGACGAGCAGCCGAGTAATCGCGAAGGAAAACGGCACAAGACCAGTAAGCGAATATTTTAAAGGAATGACAGATTGTCCGTGCATCAGCATCGGTATCGCATATAGAAAGGCGTATGGCATTAAACTGAGGAACAAGGCGAAAAACAGATTCAACAATTGATTTCTTTCCATTCGCTCAAAGTCCTTCCAATACGCAAAGGTAATACCGGCCAGCAGCAGTAATGTACCGATAATCGTCCAATTCAGGACATCGGCCGTCCATTTGGGCACGTCGCTCTCCGTTGCGATCAAATATGTGAGATAAGCCGAGAACAATATCACAAAGCCTTGGCATACGCGCAGCAGATACTTGAACCGATGGTGGACCGTACGAAATACGAACAGCAAATAGAAGCTTAACAACAAATAGGGAAGCCAGATGGATAAAAACGATATGATGATGTCGGATAAGCTTTTTTCGGCTGAAAATTGTGTGAGCAGACATAAAGCAAACATCCAGTTGAGGATATAGAACTGCCGGATAACACGGGATTCCGGTATTGATAGAATCGCATATCCGCCTAAGCCAAGCAGCAGAAGCTCCAACGCAGCCGAGAACGCAGCAACGGCAATTGCCCGCGAATCTGGCGTACTGCTGAAAGCCAGCTGCCGTCCGTCCTGTTTCTGCACGATAACCCGGTCTGCCTTGCTCAACCATATACTTGAGCCGTCCACTACCAGCTTCGCCTCCGAAACAGCCTCCATAGCTGTAATAACGTCGCCGGGGGATATTCCCCATTCCGCCGCTTTCCCCCGCTCCTCGACCGCCTCGACAATCCATCCGATCCCGGTTTCTTCGCGAAGCTCAGCTCCGATGTAAGGTGATTGAAGCGAAAGAAAATGAATGGAGAAGGCAAGAAGCATATAGCAAATGACAGACATGATAAGAAATACTACCGTTTTATGTTTTAATGGACGGTCATTATTAAGGTTCATTTTACGCGATCACCCGCTTCGATTATAGCATGAAAGAAAGAGAGCGAATTACCCCCTTAAGGGATAATATCGCTCTCGCTTTGCTCGTTACGGAAACCGGTAAAACATCGCGGCAGCTTCCTGCCGCAGCAGCGGCTGCCGGGAACGGAAATCATATACGCCGTTGGCATCCTTCACTACATCAGGTCCGTAGCAGCCTCTGGCAAGTACAATTCGAACTCCCTCCACCGCCCATGCGCTCGTCCCTGCTTTCAGAATAATTTCCTGCGCAGCCTCTGCCGATACGATCGAGCCGAATTGGAGCTGCAGTGCGCGAGCGATAATAACGGCAGCCTCCTGCCGGGTAACCGCACGGTCCGGTTCAAACCTTCCACCGTTCGTGCCGCTTACAAGTCCGATTTCCAGAGCGGTCTGAATTTCTGCCGCATAAGGACTGCCGGCTGCATCCGCGAAAATGACTGGCTCCTCCGAAAGCGGAATATCCGCCAAAACCACTAGCTGTCCGATGAATTGCTCGCGGGTAATCGGATGCTCCGGCTTGAAAGCTGCCCCATCATTTTCCTTGGCCAGCATCCCTTGCTGCTGCACATAATAGATTGCTTTGGCATAGGCATGACCGTTCGGCACATCACTATAAAGCTTAGGATTCGGCAGCATCTCGGACCAGCTGTCCGCTTTATTATAGGAGAAGTAAGTGATCTTTCCTTCCCCATTCTCTTTAAAGGCTGCATATCTCCCCGTCTCGTCTACGAACAGCAATTCCTTCACTTGAGACAAGCTGTGTTCGCCATAGGCATCCGTGACGGTCAAGCCGCCATCTCTGGCTTCGACATCGTAATGCCACATCGGCATCCGCAGATCACGGTAAATGCCAGTAAGAGGAGCCAGCTGCTCTTTGGACTGGCGTAGCGGAGCGATGGGAGTATCCGTACCCTCCGCAGTAGGAAAGTAATGATCCATGAATGCCTTGAACAGCTCCCTCTGAATCGTTCTGGCATTCCGCGTGCTGTTCAACGCCAGGAACAGTCCGGTTTGACGATCGGGAAGCAGCCACATATGCGATTGGAACCCGGTTGCTGCACCACCCTTGTCGATGACAAACTGCCCGTTGTTTAAATCCGGATAACTAGATTCGAATCCAAAGCCGACGCCTGGAATATCCGGATGAATCGATACGCTAAGCTGCTGCATTTGCTGCAAGGATTGCGCATTGAGAATGGAAGCATCGCCAAGCTTTCCGCCATTCAGCTCTGCGATCATGAACCGGGCCATATCCGTTCCTGTCGTCATCATGCCGCCATCGGGAGAGTTGTTCGGATACGTCGCATACTGAGGCAGCGGTTCACCATCACTATCATACGGAGTGGCAAGCCGCTTCTGAATATCAGGCGTCAGAATCAAATGGCTGTTCTTCATGCCGAGCGGCATAAAGATCCGCTGCTGCACAACCTGATCGAACGGCTTGCCGCTGACATTTTGCACAATATAACCAAGCAGGTTATAGGCATAGTTATCGTAGCGGTAGGCCTCACCCGGCTTGCGTACAACAGTCGGAATATTGTCTTTAATGAAGCGGTCCAGCGGGTAGACATCGCCTGGATCTCCTTCATCTGCAGCCGCCTCCGTGCGGTCGAACCCACTCGTATGCGTCATCAAATGCTTCAGTGTCAATGGTGAGCCTGTCTTGTTCGGAATGACGATTCCTTTCAAATATGGAGAAATATCGCGATCCAGCTCAACCTTTCCTTCCTCTGCCAATTGCATCACGGTGGTGGCAGTAAAGGTTTTCGTAATTGAAGCGACCCGGAATAAGGTGTTGTTAGGATCTACCGGCGTCTGGCGCTCCACATTAGCGTAGCCGTATCCTTTAACGAGCACTGGCTGGTCGCCATTGACAACTGCTACAACTGCTCCGGTAAGGAGCGGTTTAATGTCTTTACGGTTAAAAAATCCGTCGATAAACGACTCTTTCGAATAAATAGGTTTGGCTGCAGTTGCGGATGCGGATGCGGATGCGGATGCCGGCTCGGCCGCAGCGGCAAATGCAGGAGTCAGCATAACGGCGGCAAGTGTAGCCAGCAGCCCTGTTCGAACAAAGCTTCTGACCGGGATGAGGGAAGAAAGATGCATACTTAATCTCCTTTTTACACTTATGAAGTAGTTGCAACCTCATCCTATCATTTCGCTTGAAATGGCGAATCCGTACCGGACTGCGGATATCGCCGCCGATCACGCATTTATTTTGCGTGATCACGCAAACATGCCAAATGGAGTAACTGCTGTGAATGACTCATTCAATCGAATCAGACAATCGCCAGCTTCACCTGCCTAATATAGAAGAAGCGGACGATAAAGAAATAGATCACTTGAACGATAAAGAACAGACCAAGAACGAGCACGGATTCCTTCAGCAGCGAATACTGAAACATGTGAGACAGTGTAGTAAGTGCTACAGCCCCATGTACCAATGCAACAACAATTGGCGCAAAGAAAAGCAATACCATTTGCCGGTTCAATATTTTCGTAAGCTCTTTTTCACTAAGTCCCATCTTGGAAACGGCTTTGAATTTCCGTCTGTCATCATCCAGATCACTGTACAGACGGAAATAGAGAAAGCTGCCTGCGGAGACAAAAAACACGATGCCGATAAATAAACCGATGAACAGGATAGGGCCAAAAAGCTTATCTAGAACAGAGTTTTGGAATTCAAGGGCAAAGAACTCGTAGCTGTCCGAATAAGGAAGGGCATTGGACAGCTTTCCCCCTGCCGTTATGGATTGTTTTTGCCCGAGCGGCCCGTGCCATATATAGTAATGTTTCTCTTGTACAGATGCTCCAAGCTTTGCATATTGATCATCCGAAATAACGAAATAGCCGTTTATACCGTGTACCGCCGGCGATACAACTGCTTTATTCGCTTCAATGACAACATCGGGCTGCAGCGTTATCGGCTGGTTGAGCATGGATTGGCCTATACGTGATAGTCCAAAGTCAACAACCGCTGCTTTCCCGTCAGAGAGCACAATTCCCTTCATTTCCATTAACTCCGTCATCCGGTTGTAGTCGGATAGCCGAACGACTGCAATCGTTGCATCCCTGTTGGAAGCCTTGTAGTAAGCAAGGTTCAGAAACGCTTTTTCAGTTGTAACATTTGCTTCTTTAAGCGAGCGGTCAATCTGCTCTATATTTTTCTGCTCATCACTATAGCCATTCGTGGTCGTGTAAGTGAATAAATAAGGATTATCTTTGACGTTGTGGCCGCCAATCATCGATTGGAAGCCGTACAACGAGCCGATCGAGCAAAACGAAACGGTAGAAATAATAGCAACCAGAAAAAATGAACGCGCATTGTCCTTCATCCGATAGGCGAGATCGGAAAAAAGCAGCATGTTTGTTTTCAGCCAAAAAATCGATTCCATCCTTTTCAGCTTCCGGATCGTATAGACGCTAAGCTGCGTAAACAGCAGATAGGTGCCGATGCATACCATAACAACGACTGGAACAAGTAATAATAGTGCTTCTAAGCCTTCGGCTCGCAAGCTAAGAAAGTAACTCGTTCCCAGCAAAATCGGCACTAGCCAAACTAGAAGCACAGAGGACTTAGGCTCACTCTTTGCTTGCTTGTCACCATTTAACAGCGTAATTAGCTTTCCGCTCTGCAGTACGGCCGAAATAAAAAAGGAAATCAAAATAAATAGAAGCAAAAATGAAAGCAGGGTCAGAACAATGGCCTTATAGGGAAAATAAAAAGCCAGCTTTTCGTTGACGGCAAGAAAGTTTTCTCCTGTAAGCAGTATAACCTTGGCAAAAACAAGCCCCAGAGCAATGCCGCCTATTGTCGCGGACAAACCAATCATCATATTTTCTAAAAAAATCATCAGACGAAGCTGTACCGTGGTCATGCCCTGCATCATCATGAGTCCAAATTCTCTTTTTCGCGATTGCAGAAATGAACTCATCGAGTAAAGAACAAAAAAGAAAGAGAAGACATAAATGATCCACTTGGATACGGAAAGGGCAAACGTCACGCTGCTACTATCGACTCCGCTAAGTACCGGATGGTATGCAAAGATAGAAAAGGTAAAGAAAGCCATGACCGTAAATAGACTGCTAAGGAAATATCCCGCATAGAGCCTCTTATTCCGGGAGACGTTACGGAACGCGAATTGACGAAACGTCATTGTGATGTCCCCCTAACAGCGAGAGTGTATCGATAATTTTCTGGAAAAAGGCTTGGCGATTATCCCCCCGATGTATTTCCGAATAGAACCTGCCATCTTTAATGAAGACAACACGCTTACAATAGCTGGCAGCCACCGCGTCATGCGTAACCAGCATCATCGTTGCATTCTGCTCGCGGTTAATTCTCTCCAGCAATTCCATGACATCCTTTGCCGATTTGGAATCCAAATTGCCGGTTGGCTCATCTGCGAGAAGCAGCTTGGGGGAATGGATCATCGCTCTGGCGACAGCAGCCCGCTGCGCCTGCCCTCCGGATATTTCATACAGCCGTTTGTTCATGATCTCTGTAATCCCTAGCTTTTCTGCTATCGTTTTTACCTTTTGCTTCATTTCACTGACCTTGTTTCCATCCAGCGTTAACGGCAGCACAATATTCTCCTCAACCGTCAAAGTGTGGAGCAGATTAAAGTCTTGAAATACAAATCCAAGCTCACGGCGGCGAAATATCGCTAATTCATTTTTGTTCAGCTTGCCTGTCGTTTTGCCGTCATATAGAACCTCACCGGTTGTCGGTTCGTCAATCGTAGCAATCAAGTTGAGCAGCGTCGTTTTCCCGCTTCCCGAAGGACCCATAATACCGACAAAATCACCGTCTTCAATCGTTAAATCAATATCGCTTAAAGCCCGGTAAGCCACTTTACCTTCATATATTTTACTCACTCGTCTTACTTGCAGCATACTTCTGATCTCCTTTCACGGGGCAAACAGTTAATGTGATCAGTATACTGTAGACGATTGGCTGCAAACTATCGATTTGGCTTTCACTTTTATTACACGGTTGTAAGCTTTTGATAGGATGCAAAAACAATCCGCACCTGCGTACCGTTACCTTCCTCAGACGTTAGCTCAATTCGATGCCCAAGACGATCTGCCGCCTCCTTCGTCAAATAAAGCCCCATGCCCGTAGATTCACGCGTACCGCGCCCATTCTGACCGGTAAAAAAGGAATCAAACACCCGCTTCATATCAGCGGCAGGAATACCTATCCCTCGATCTGCAACCTCAATGACGGGTTCATTGCCGCGCAAATAATAGGAAACCACAACCTTTTTCCCTTCGGCATCGGTACCAGCTGAATATTTAACGGCATTGATAACGAGCTGAGACAGCATGAAAAACAGCCATTTCTCATCCGTTTCGACCGTTATGTCAGACGTATAGCTCTGAACCTCGGGGTAAATCCGGTTGCGGATAAATAATCGTTTGTTGTCATGGATAACGTTACTAATCATTTGCGATAAAGCAACGGGCTTGACATGAAAATCCTGTTCAAAGGCGCGAAGCCGGGACATGTAAAGAACCGTGTGCAAGCCAGAGCGCATCCTCTCCAACTCCTCGCGTATGCTGGCAAATTCGGGCTCGTCCATATGTTGAACCGTGAGATCAATGACCGAGAGCGGTGTTTTCATCTGATGCACCCATTGGTCCATGAAGATCAGATGCTCCTCCTGCTGCTTCTTGAGCGTGTAAAGCTGCTGCTCATAATGGCGGTACTGGCTATGCAGCAGCTTCTGAAGCGCCTCGGAGACGGGAGCATGCTCGCGCTGCTGGATTGAAGCATCAAATGATTCGAGAGGCTGGCTTAGGCGGAGGTAATAGTGCTTGCGGCTGACAAACTGGTACACCAGATATCCGCTTAAAATGAAAAAAGCAATAAATACAGAATATAGAACGGTCAACAGATCGCGATAGCCATCCAGCCAATAAATCGAAACGATGAAGCCTAATTGCACAAGCTGGACGACAAGAAGCAAAGCGTGCTCTCTGAAAAATAGTTTCACTCGTAATTCTCCTTCGTCCAGGTAACGTTTAGCCGGTAACCCATCCCTCTAACCGTCACTAAAGCATCCTCAATGTTCAGCTCCTGAAACTTTTTTCTGACGCGGGTAATGTTTACGTTGATCGTATTCTCATCGACATACGTTTGATCATCCCACAGCTTCTCAAGCAGAGCCTCCCGGCTGGCTACCCGCGGATAGCGCTCAATCAGACTTTCTACAATGTAGGACTCTTTTTTCGTAAGCGTTATGACGGTATCTCCAAGCTTCAGCTCCTGTCTTTCGGGATAAAGAACAAGCCCGTCCTGCTCAAGAACCCGTTCACTGTTTCTGGCTGCATACTCCCCATAGGCACGCCGAAGCTGGCTTTGAATTTTGGCTAACACAATTCCAGCGTGAAACGGCTTCGTCATATAATCATCTCCGCCGTTCTCAAGAGCCATAATCTGATCCATTTCACCGTCACGAGCTGATATGAACAGGACAGGACATATCGAGGCATTACGAATTTGCCTGCACCAATAATAGCCGTCATAGCTAGGCAAATTCACGTCCAAAAGCACTAAATCCGGCTTCGCTTCATGGAACTCCTCTAATACATGCTGGAAATCATGAACCCGTATTCCCTCATAGCCGTACTTCTTTATTGTAGACAGCAGAAGCTCCGCAATTTTCGGATCATCTTCTACGACCATTATTTTATGCATGTCATACTCTCTCCTTTGTTCGATTGCCCTTCCGTTGAACGCTATTTCGACAAAAGCGTCGGGATATCCTGTTATTGGCCACGCACAGCTTTAAGGCTTTGCGTAACCCATCACTTTCCCTAAAATATTTATTTCAGGCAATGTGCCAAACAATCTGCTGTCGTAACTTCTTGACCAGTTATCCCCGATTACATAAATAGCATGATTGGGGATTAGAGTTTTCTTTAGACTGAAATCAAACGTACTTTTAAATGTATTTAAGCACTCTTTTTCGCATTTAGTTCCGGGAGCCTTTTTTATCATTTTTAAAAATTCCTTCTTATGTAAACCTCCAGCGAGTGATTTTCCATAGAAGGTTTTCAATTTCTCGTTGTTAATATAGATCTGTCCTTTCTTTATACGCAATTTTTCGTCAGGAAGAGCAATAATTCGAGCTATATTGTTTTCGGGATGATGGGATTTAAAATCAGCTGGCGTTTCAAAATAGATCA
This sequence comes from Paenibacillus radicis (ex Gao et al. 2016), assembly GCF_014641555.1. Lineage (GTDB taxonomy): Bacteria > Bacillota > Bacilli > Paenibacillales > Paenibacillaceae > Pristimantibacillus > Pristimantibacillus radicis. The sequence continues at coordinate 401,774 of NZ_BMHY01000001.1, read as the reverse complement.
CATCCCCTCTCTTTAAATCATGCGTTTGATAATAGTTTGGATCTATGACAAGGTCTCCATTATCGAATGATATATATTCTGTTTTGGACAATGCCATCGAATCATAATCGTAAGTTATTAAATACATCCCTTCCTTAAGCTCAGTGTATACAGGGTATTCAAATTCAACTTTTTCCTGTTCTTTCTGACAGCCTGCAACGATTACACTTACAATAAAAATAATAAAAATAGCTCTAGTATATATAAATAATATTTTCACCATACATCCTCCTAACATAAGATGAAAAAGATAGGGCGGATAACTAATCCGCTTTATGGTAATATATACCACTTTATCGCAGTTCAGATTTGTTTCAATGGTTCATAAGTCCTTATTACTCGACACTATATATAACTCTCAGCATAAAAAAAGGTCCTCCTTCAAGCATTTACTTGAAGAAGAACCTCTTATTATGTTAGCTATGCGCCAAACTGCGCTTCATAAAGTTTGCTGTAGAAGCCGCCCTTCGTAAGCAGCTCCTGATGCTTGCCTTGCTCGGTTATGCCCTTCTCCGTCACAACGACGATGCGGTCCGCGTTTTTGACTGTTGCCAGCCGGTGCGCAATAACCAGTGTCGTTCTGCCCTCGGACAACTCGGCAAGCGATTGTTGGATCGCCTTTTCCGTCTCGGTATCGAGCGCAGAGGTTGCTTCGTCCAGAATCAGAATCGGAGGATTTTTCAGGAACATCCGGGCAATAGCAAGCCGCTGCTTCTGACCGCCCGAAAGCTTGACGCCTCGCTCGCCTATAATCGTCTGCAGGCCGTCCGGCTGTGCCCGAATGAATGTATCCAGCTGCGCCCGGCGTGCTGCTTCCCAAATGTCCGCTTCCTTTGCATTTAGATCGCCATACGCAATATTTTCGAGAATCGTTCCTGTAAATAGGAAAACATCCTGCTGCACGATGCCGATTTGTCCGCGAAGCGAGGCAAGCTTCATCTGAGCCGTGTCGATTCCGTCTATGGAGATTGTCCCGGACTCCGGCTCATAGAAGCGCGGCAGCAAGCTGCAAAGCGTTGTTTTGCCCGCGCCTGAAGGGCCGACAAACGCAATCGTCTCTCCGGCGCTAATCGATAGATCGATGGACTTCAGTACCTTCGCTTCATTCTCATACCCGAAAGTAACCCCGCTGTAACGAATATCGCCTCGCAGTGTACCTACATCCCGTGCTCCTGGTGCATCTGCAATGTCCGGCTCCGTCTCCAGCAGCTCCAAGTAGCTCTTGAAGCCCGCCATCCCTCTCGGGTAGCTTTCAATGACCGAATTAATTTTGTTGATCGGCCCTAGAAACACATTAGACAACAGTAGAAATCCGACAAAATCCCCGCTCGTCATTTGACCGTCTATAACAAACCAAGTGCCGCAGACGAGGACGAACAAAATAACCATACGCATCAGAAAATAACTGATGGAAGTATTTTGCGCCTGAATTTTATAAGAAATAAATTTAGTCAGACGGTATTGTTCGTTGTTTTTCGCAAAACGGGCAGCTTCATGCTTCTCGTTAGTAAATGCTTGCACAACACGTATGCCGCCGACACTATCCTCTACTCTAGCGTTAATTTCCCCGACATCCTTGAACATCTGTTGGAAGGCGCGAATCATCTTGCGATTGAAGTAGAGCGACAAGTAGATCAGACCCGGAATAATGACGACGGAGAGCAGCGCCAGCTTCCAGTTAATCAGCAGCATCAAGATAAAGGCTCCGATTAGCGTCATAGCCGCAATAAATAAATCCTCCGGGCCATGATGCGCCAATTCGCCGATTTCCATCAGATTGTTGGTCATCCGCGTCATAAGATGTCCCGTTTTATTATTGTCGAAGAAACGAAACGACAGCTTTTGCACATGATTAAACAGCTTTTTCCGCATATCGGTTTCAATGTTGATCCCTAGCTTATGTCCCCAATATGTCACCACATATTGCATCACACTATTAAGCGCATAGATAGAAAGAAGACCCAGACATGCCCATAGAATCATAGTCCAGTTGCCGGAGGGTAACAGCTTATCGACGAATTGATTCACAACAAGCGGGAAGCCGAGCTCTAGCAGGGCAGCAAATACAGCGCAGCAGAAATCGATTAGAAATAACGTTTTATAAGGCTTATAATAGGCAAAAAATTTGTATATCACGAAAAAATGCTCCTTCCATTTCCATCAAGCTGAATCCATCACCATTCCCCTACAGAGCGGTAGAGGCCGCTTAACATAAGCGGCCCCTGCTGCGTTCTGAGCGTGAACGCCAGTTATTTCTTGCCAGTGACCGCAGCCACGACATCTTCCATTTGTTTGCTTTCCGCAATCGGGCCGGAAGACATCCAATGTCTCGGCGACACTTTGAATACATGGTTTTCCTTCACAGCCGGTATCGCTTTCCACACTTGAAGCTTCTCGAGCGCAGCTGAGCTGTCCAATTGCTTTTGTACCTCTTCCTCTGTATCAATTGATCCTCCATAGATTGCGAATATATAATCCGCTGTAATAGTAGGCAGCTTCTCAAGCGAAGTGTTAATTCCCCAATCATCAGAGGTTTCCTTCTGGAATTCGGCAATGCTGGCATCCGGGTTCAGACCAAACGCCGTGTAGACGAAGCTGAAGCTTGGGAAAAACACCTGCAAATCCTTTTCGGAAGGACGCATATAGACAACGGTTTTATCTGTGCCAACCGCATCGGTAACTGCTTTTTTCGCTTGCTCGATCTTCTCGTCATGCGCTTTAAGCACGGCTTGTGCCTTGTCTTCCAGGCCAAGCGCTTTGCCGATTACGACAATTGACGATCTCCAGTCATCCGGAGCAAAAGCGATAGTTGGCGCAATTTTGCTCAGCTCCTCATATCTGCTCTGATCGATAGAATATTGCTGAACGATAATAAGATCAGGCTGCGAAGCCAGAATTTGTTCATAGCTTGGTTCAAAATTCGTATTGTTGGATAGCTTAATATTCAATTTGTTCAATTGCTCTTCCAAGTAGTAGCCCTTAAAGCCATAAGCATACACCATTGGTGCCTCGAGCGACAGCATGATATCTTCAAGACCAAATACGGCAACCCGTTTTGGATGCAAAGGAACTTCTGTCTCGCCAAACCCGTGCTTAATGAATTGCGTTTGCGCCCCTTCATTAGAAGCAGTCGACGCTGGCGTTTCCTCCGCTTGCTTGACGTTCGTGTTCGCTTGTTTCCCGCAAGCGCTCACGATGACTGTCATGCAGATAAGGATCAGCAGCAATCCTATCCCCCGTGTTCTTATTTGACCTAGCCCGCCACGCGCAATTGCGCGAAAGGCTTTCTCTGTTTGATGCATGGTTTCGCCTCCACTGATAGTGATAATCATAATCATATAGATCATTATATCACCTTTGTCCTGTGAAGGAATGTGAAATCATGCCCGATTCCGCCCGTTACAGGGCACGAAATAAAGCATTGAGCTCCTGCAGCATATGATCATGCCGATTCGCCGTATATTCCAGAATCGGTTCAGCGAGCCAGGCCTGTCCCGATGTGTGATAGACGTTATGGTTGCGGACAGCCCGAAGTTTACGCCAAACCTCCGAGCGCTGGAGACGCTCCCATATTATCTGCGAGTCCCGGTCCTTCAACACATGGATGAGAATCGAGTCCGCGTCATACGCTCCAAGCTGCTCTGCTTGCACGTACTCCGTGGATTCAACCGTCTCAACGCCCGTGGGGCACGTGAGGCCTAAATCGTCATACAGCACCGTTCCTGCTCTCTTCCCCCAGACGTTAATTCCCCGGGATGCAATGCTTATAATAAGCAGCGTTCCTTGCCTAAAAGCCGCAGGCATACGCTGCGCCACGGCTTCGACCTGCTGGTCATAACGGGTTAGCCACAGGCTGCCTTCCTTTTCACGCTCCAGAAATTGAGCCGTCAATTGCAAATGCATCCTCCAGTCTTCCGTATGCCAGGGCAGGAAAAGAACGGGAGCAATTTGCCGAAGCTTCTGCTTCTCTTCCTCCGGAAGCATCTCATCAAGTGCAACGATACGATCGGGGCGGGAACGCCATAACGCCTCAAGGTTAAATTCATAATCATGGCTCAGCAGATGCTTCACATCAAAACGATATTTTTTACGATAATCATCCGACCAGAACTGATCAATCGGCGCTGCATACGGAATCATTTGAAGTGTAAGCAAATGTCCGATGTTCGGCCAACTATAGGCTGCAACCTTGCATCTGCGGTTTAACGTATAGGTTCTGGGCGATATTCCCACATTCTTATTGAATTGGCTGCTGAAATATTGCGGGTCCTTGTAGCCGATCCGGTCCACAATATCCCATAGGGGAAACCCTTCTTCCAGCAATTGCTTCGCTTGGTTCGTTCGGAGCTCCGTTAAATAATCCATCGCGCTTTGCCCAAACCGGTCTTTGAATGATCTCATAAAGTAATACCGGCTCATGCCCGCCATTTCCGACAAAGCCTCGACCGTAACCGGCTCCCGGTAATGCAGCTTCATATATTCGCTGACCCGGTCCAGCGCTTCCTCGTGCTGCCCTTGCTTTTTGAACAGCAAATGAAGCAGGTCCTGAAAGCCCGCTTGGCTGGCTAACCGGTCCACTTTGTCGCCGCTGTGCCAATGGCCGAATATTTTCTCGCATAATGCCAGCAGTTCGGCCGGAGAGGCTGCAGGCAGACCTTCAGATGCTGGGGGGAAATCATCCCGCTCCTCCGCTTTAAATGCCTCATTCAGGTCAAGTGCTTCAAACGGAAATAGATACAATTCTCGCGGCCCGACTGAGGAATAATTCATTTCAACCCGCTGGCCGGGCCTGATCCAATATACTCTATCCGGACTTGCCGGACCTAATAATCCATCCACAATGATATTGCCCATTTGCCCATTCAGAACGATAAACAAATGAGAAGGTGCGCTTCCATATAGCAGTTGGTAATGAAAGGTGCTATGGTCTTGCTTGGAAGCTTCCTTTAATCGAATCCATATCTGATGGAGCCACTGCTTGCTCCATGACTTATCCGAAGACGGATGCTCAGCAATCGTCATTCCATGTCACCCTTTCGAGAGAATGCTTTATCACAATTGTAATTGAAAACCATTCTCACCGTCCAGTATAAAAAAAGCCTGGCGAGCCGCGGTAAGCGGTCGTCAGGCATCGATTCACTTTCACGTTTACTTATGTTCCTTGCCAAGAAAGCGCCAGAAGTTTTGATTCAGCATATCGTCCAAATCCCGCTGAATTTCCTCTTCTGTCACGCTCCAGCCGCTATGATGCAGCTTCTCGTATTTGTCGGCCAGTACGCTGCCGATAATTCTCCGCGAATGCTCCCATTTGTAAATAAGCTGCTCAAATACACGGCAGTCGGAATGCTGCGGAATCATGGAGGTGCCGAGCAGCTCAACACGGAAACGCGTCATTTCCTCAACCATCGATTCAATGTGCAGGAACCACCAGCAGCCGAAAATCATCAAATTGCGGAACTTACGTGCGAGTACCGTCAATTCATGCTGATTTTCCCTTGCCAGCATCGTAATGAGAAATTTCTGCTCCGGATAGCGGCGGCATAATGCTTCTACTGCCGTTACGTCTGAGCGCATACTCATATCCCCGGCCAAACCAAGCGATGGATTCACTCGTCTCCGAACGCCAATCATCAGTGCAAACGGAATATTCCGTTCACCACATACGGGAACCATCACGTCGTCAATCATCTTGCTGCGGTGGTCATCCGCGGGATAGACGAAGTCGCCGGGCATCGAGACTGCCAAATAAAGGGCATCCATTCGAATAATCCACTCCGACAGAAAACGGCGCGTCTCTTCTTTCGTCCGCTGACTCCACTCCGTTTGTACATCATAACCCAGCTTTTGAAGCTCCTTCACTGCATGAGGCCAATCATTCAACAAGGCATCTACACGAAGTGCCGCATAAAACCGGGGATCGGACTTTCCTTGATCCGCAAGCCAAACTGGACGTTCAACGGAATCAAAAGGATCGTTGGTCATTACGATTTTGCTTACTCCGGAAATTTGCATAACCGTATCGACTTGTTCCTGTACCGTACGTCTGGATAGCGCCTCCCGGTAATCATCCAGATTACGCGAAGATACGTCCAGCCCCAGCCGCTTAAGGATCGTAATGAATCCGGTTGCCGCTTCGCTTAACGGAGAATGGTCGATGAACAGCAATTTCCATATCCAATCCGCTTGCTCGCGTTTGGTCAACGACCAGAAATGGCTGTACTCCTCCTCCGACCATCGAAACGACTCCGAAATTAAATAGTGGTAGGTAAGCAGCTCATCAATGCCCCATAACAGAAGATCACCAAATTCTGGCGCATACAAATGAGTATGCATATCCGTAACGGGAGTCGTCATGGCCAACCGTTCTACTGTTTGCCGAAGGTCGGCCAAGCTTACGACGGATTGCGATTGCGTTGTCATTTTCATTTCTCCCCTTTAGCTTCTAATCGTCCGATGGACAGATAGACTTCGTTGTAGACTGTCTCCAGAGAAACACCATAAGATCTGGCCGCTTGCGCAGCATCCTCATATTCAGGAGCTTGCCTCATGATGCGGCCTCCATCGAGCGCCTGCTTGACCCGAATAGTGCCGTATCTCGTATCCACTTGCATCCATTGCCTCTCCAGCGCCTTGCGCGTCCATTCGCTGCGCCTCACACCGAAAGTCGAGGTTTCTGTGAGCAGCGTTTCCTCACAAAGCTCTTCGCTAGACGGGTAGCATAATACGCTTACCAGAACGCCCGGCCGATTTTTCTTCATATAAACGGGCGTATAGTACACATCAAGTGCTCCCGCCTCGAAGAGCTTCTCCATTGCATAACCAAGCCTCTCTCCGGTAGAATCGTCCACCTGGGCTTCAAGAACAACAACGGTTTCTTTTGAACGGGCCCCTTGACGCTGTCCATGTCCTTGCTCATGCTCATGCTCTTCCTCATGCTTGTACAACACCGCTCGCAGTACGTTTGGATGCTCGAAGTTTTTCGTTCCCGCACCATAGCCGATGCGATTGATCGTTCCGGCGGGCAAAGTACCGAACTCTGCAGCCAACGCTTTGACAATTCCAGCGCCTGTTGGTGTCGTCAATTCCCCTTTGGCCGTGAACGGCGATAACGGCACACCGCGAAGCAGCTCAGCTGTAGCCGGAGCAGGAATTGGGTATAGACCATGAGCCATACGAAGCCGGCCGGTTCCAGTCGGCACGGGGGAGACGATAATGCGGCTAACATCAAGACTCTCAAGCGCAAGACAAACGCCGATGATGTCCAATATCGAATCCATCGCCCCAACTTCGTGGAAGTGAACGTCTGCCGGGTTCATGCCGTGGATCTTGCCTTCAGCCTCGGCAATCAAATGAAAGATAGACAGGCTCCTCGTCTTGACCCGTTCCGGCAAGCTTGAGTTCTCAATCATCCCGATAATATCCGAAGCCTTCCGATGATCATGATGGTGGCCATGGTCGTGATGATGGTCGTGCTCGCCATGAGTATGGTGGTGATCATGGTGGTGATGATCGTGGCTATGACCATGATGATGCTCATGGGAATGTTCATCATTGTGGTTGTGATTATGAGCATGTTCGTGTTCATGTGAATGCGTATGGACGTGATTATGAGCATGTCCGTGCTTGTGGTCATGATCATGACTGTGATGATCATGACCATGCTCGTGAGAATGTTCATCATGGTGGATGTGATCATGAGCATGTCCGTGTTCATGTGAATCCGTGTGGACGTGATCATGAGCATGCCCGTGTTCATGCGAGTGCGTGTGGACGTGATCATGGTCATCCCCGTGCTTGTGCTCATGCACCTCATTGTCGAAGCTCAGCTTCAACCATTTTGCCGATATCCCCCTGCGGTCGACTCCGACAAATTCCATCGTAAAAGGGTCTATCGGAAGGCCCGAGAGGTGGTGGACGATGTAAGCAGGGTCTGCACCTGCATCGACCAAAGCAGATAAGGCCATGTCGCCTGCAATACCAGAAATACAATCCAAATAGAGCGTCCTCATGTTACTTGCCCTCCGCTACTAGTTGTAAAATCATGCCCGCCTGGAAGCCTGCCCCAAAGCCGTTATCGATGTTTACGATGGTAACGCCCGCCGCGCACGAGGTCATCATGGCAAGCAGCGTCGTTATGCCTTGCAAATTAGCCCCATACCCCACCGATGTAGGGACGGCGATCACCGGTCTGCGCACGAGACCGCCGACGACGCTCACTAACGCGCCTTCCATGCCAGCTACGCCAATGACGACGGATGCTTCCCGAATTCTGTCCCTTTGACTCAGCAGCCGGTCGATACCGGCCACGCCAACATCGTATATCCGGTCAACCTCGCAGCCCATCCACTCGGCTGTTCCGGCTGCCTCTTCCGCGACCGGAATGTCTGAGGTGCCCCCCGTCAATACCGCGACTTTTCCCGGCAGCTTTCGTGCCGATTGCCCAAGAGAGATAAGACGCGACACGTTGTCATAACGAGCTTCCGGATAGGTGGCCAGCACCCGCTCAGCCATCTCTTCTGTAGCCCGCGTTACCAAAGCACGGCCGTGAACATCTGCAAGCCGGGCAAAGATCTTCTCCACTTGATCGGGGGTCTTCCCCATTCCAAACACAACCTCCGGATGTCCGGTTCGTTCATCACGTCCGACGTCCAGCTTGCAAAAACCAAGATCCTCGAATTCATTCATCTCGCCGTTCCCCCAAGCTTCAACGCCTTATTCATGCTGCCGCTGCGATAACCGGTCAGATCCATCGCGACATAAAGATAACCCAGCTCCTTCAATCGGAAGGAAATTTCCGTAGAATGAGCCAGCAGACGCTCCATTACTGCCGGCTCCACCTCGATCCGGGCAATATCGCCATGGCTTCTCACTCTTACTTGACCGAATCCAAGCGAGCGAATATACCGTTCCGCTTCTCCAACCCGTCCCAGCTTCTCGATCGTAATCGTTTCTCCATAAGCAATCCGTGAAGAAAGACAGGCAAAGCTTGGTTTATTCCATGTGGGCAAACCATATTCGCGTGACAAATCGCGGATTTCCTCTTTGAACAATCCCGCTTCCTGCAGCGGTCCGCGAACTCCGCGTTCTTTGGCCGCCTGTACGCCAGGCCGGTGCTCATTCATGTCATCGGCGATCAGCCCATAGACGATATGCTTGTAAGCACCCTCCTTAATGAACGGCTCCAAATGCTCAAACAGGCTCCTTTTGCAAAAATAACAGCGGTTGGCGTTGTTTTCTTTATAACCCGGAATACTCAATTCCGAAGTCTCGATAACCTGGTGATGCGCACCGATCTTCTTCGCTAATTGGATCGCTTCCTCAAGCTCTTCTGTCGGATAAGTCTCCGAGTCGGCCGTAACCGCCAGCACCCGGTCAACGCCCAGCGTTCTAATCGCCGCATCCAGAAGAAAAGTGCTGTCAACGCCGCCTGAGAATGCGACTACAACGGATTCCATTTCGGAGAGAATCGTCTGAAGCTTGTCGTATTTATCATGCATGATTCTGTATTCCTCCTTCGGCTAACGGATGCCCGCAGGCAGGAGCTTGGCGATATCTCGCATCGGCTCTTTCAAACGATCGTATAGATTCAAATAAAACGGAAGCAGCACTTCATACTTTTCATGGTTGGATAAATCCGGCTCGTAGCGTTTGCCATTCCGTTGATTCCAGCGCAGCAGCGGTCCGCTGCATCCTTCCAGCGCATACAGCCCTAGCTGTGCTGCGCCCAGGCCGGAGCTCTCGACCGAATCCGGCACGCTGACAGGAACGCCCAGCATATCGGCCAGCATCTGGCACCAGAGCGTAGAACGGGCAAAACCGCCCGAAGCCCTGACTTCCCTCGGCTTCTCACCGGCTTGCTTCATTAAAGAGACGATCGCTGTAATCTGGAACAGCACACCTTCCAGTGCGGCACGCAGCATATCGGTTTCCGTATGGCCAAGTGTCAGCCCGAACAATACGCCTTTGGCCTGAGCGTCCCAGAACGGCGCTCTCTCACCAGATAATAGCGGTAAAAAAAGCAGGCCGTTCGCACCAGCCGGAGAAGCTGCTGCAAGCGGAAGCACCTCCTCCAGCGGCTTGCCGGGATAAAGCCGCTCCGAAATCCATTGCGCGACAATCGCTCCATTATTGGAAGGTCCGCCAACAATCCAATGGGATTCCGTCAATGCGTAGCAGAATAACCGCCCCTCCGGGTCAAAGGTTGGACGTTGCGCAGCCATACGAACGGCCCCGCTTGTGCCGATCGTAACCGCCATCACGCCTTCCTCCACTGCTCCAATACCGAGATTAGCCAGTACGCCATCCTGTGCGCCAACGATAAACGGTATATTCGCATCAAGACCCATGCGCTCAGACGGCTCACTGAGCAACCCGTCAAGACGCTTTGTCGTCGGTACTAGCTGCGGCAGCTGTTCCTCGCGGATACCAGCCAATTGCAGCGCCTCTGCATCCCATGAAAGGGTTTTCAAATTAAACAGCCCTGTGGCGCTGGCCAGCGAATAATCCATCACAATAACTCCGAATAACTTATTCAGCACATATTCCTTTATGCCGATAAAATGATGCGCGGCATGGAATAGCTCCGGGCGCTCTTCTCTCATCCAGATCAGTTTGACGAGCGGCGACATCGGGTGAATCGGCGTTCCCGTACGGGCATAGATGGCCAATCCAGTACCGTCGCTCAACAACCGCTCTGCTTGGACGGCGCTGCGCTGATCCGCCCAGGTGATACTTGGCGTAAGCGGTACGCCGTTCTCGTCGACAAGAATCAAGCTATGATTGGCTGAGCTGAACGTAACGCATAGAATATCGGACGCGTTCCAGCCGCCATTCTTCATCACAGCGGCAACACCGTCCAATACCGCCTCATAAATCACGTCCGGGTCCTGCTCGGCATAACCGGGACTTGGCGTGTGCAGCGGGTAACCGATGGAGTGGCTGCCATGAATGTTTCCGTCAGCGTCCACCGCCAGTGTCTTCGTGCTGGTCGTGCCAATATCGATCGCTAATACTAGCCAGGCGTTCATCGTCATTTCGCCAAATATCCTTCCTCGTCGAACGTCCATTCATAAGGCCCTTCCAAAATCTCAATCCGCGGATTCGCTTTCGCTTCCTCCAACAACGATTCCGAAATTTCGATGATGCCAAGATGCAGCGTATCCCTTATCCGAGCCAGTCTGCACGTCGTGTAGTCCAAAATATTACAGGTTTTGATCGCTGCTTTGATCGCATCACGGTCGTCGGCAAGCGTAGTCGCCTGCTTCGTCGGCGCACATACCGTGGAAGTAAGTCCATTCGCATAGGTGCCCGGCCAATCCGTCTTGCTGACCAAGCGGCTTGTTGTGAAGTCAGCCGTGCCGACTCCATTGGCATTTCCTTTGGATTCGGGAGTCAGATCGAGAACGACCATTTTGTTCACATCCGGCCCGCCATGAGCGTAAGGGGTTGGATAACGGCCAGTAATGTTAGGATCGGCGCCGTCGCCGCTAATGTTTTTGCCGATGTAATCAATAACTAACACATCCAGCTGAGAAAAAAGAATTTGAGGCAGGCGGCTTTTCGCCTCCACAAGCAGTTCCTGCTCTCTCTCTTCCATCCTATCAACGCCAAGCACCTCGATGCGGCAAATCTGATCATAAGCATTCTCGACCACAGCGACGCCGAAATGAATCGGAAGCTTCTGAATCATAACCCGTGCCATAGCCGGAACGTTCTCCGCCATATATTTGAAGCCAAGCTGGTGGCATGCTTCCGCCCCTTTTTGCTTGCCCAGGCCGATGGAAATCATTTTGAGCAATCCGCTCTCAATCGCTCCGCGGAACGCCGTATGCGGCTTGATGCGGTTAATCACGACGATCGCGTCCGCTTCCGTCGCCGCAATCTTGTCGCAGTAGATCGGCAAGCCGTTAGGCAGCCGGTCCAGCTCCACCACTTCCATTGAGGAACGAACCGGACAGCCCATCCGTTCCTCATCAATGCCCAGATGCGCCAGCACCTCCGCTTGCCCTTTCGCAGACGCACCGCCATGGCTGCCCATGCAAGGCACGATGAACGGCTCAGCGCCGATGCGCTTCAACTCATCAATGAGCGTCTTGGTCAACTCCGCAATGCGGGAAATGCCCCGGCTGCCGACCGCTACCGCTACCTTTTGCCCGGCATGGATCTTCCTCATTGACGGTTCACTCTGCAGTTGACGTGCAAGCTCCCCTAGTGGATCGTCCAAAATCGTGTCGTCAAATGACTGGCGGATTTTAATCATTTTCGGAATCGGTGTGTGCTCTACTAAGCTTTTCAGCAGGTCACTCATAGCGTCATCGCCCCAAACCCTCCGTCAACCCGAAGCAGTGCTCCGGTGACAAAGGATGATGCTTTGGAGGAAGCCAGATAGACAACCGTCCCTTGCAGCTCTTCCGGATCGCCGAAACGATTCATCGGTGTATGCCTCATAATCGACTCTACCCGTTCCGGCGATAGAATCGCTCGGTTCTGTTCCGCCGGAAAAAAGCCGGGAATAATTGCATTGACCCTTACCCGGTCAGGAGCAAATTCGCGTGCGAGGAATTGCGTCACACTGTTGACGCCTGCTTTCGAGGCGGAATAGGTAAATACTTTGGAAAGCGGAGGCGACGAGGATACGGAAGAAATATTAATAATGGAGCCGCCTTCGCCTTGCTCGATCATCTGTTTGCCGAATACCTGACACGCAAGCACGACACTCTTCAGATTCACATCCATTATGCGGTCCCATTCTTCCATGGTGAGGTCAAAAAACGGCGTCGTGCTGTTCGTCCCAGAGGCGTTAACGAGCGTATCCACTCGGCCTCCCCATTGCAAAACCTGCTCAAGCACCGACTCCAGCTCGGCTTTGTTGGTAGCGTCCGCTTGGAGGGAAATCGCTTGTCCGCCTCCTGCCTCGATCTCATCGCATACTAGTTTTGCCTTCTGCATATCCCGGCCGACGATGGCAACCTTTGATCCGGCTGCCGCCAGTGCAGACGACATCGCCCCTCCTAGTACGCCATTGCCGCCGATGACGACGGAAACTGTATTTTGCAAATTAAACATCAGCTTAACCACCCTTTTCACCAAAATAACAACGTTGTTATTTTATGATAGCTGAATCTGCATTTGCTGTCTAGCAGAAAATAAGGCGCTTTCTTTTCTGAAAAAGCTGTATTATGATAAGCTCATTCTACTAACTCGTACGCCTAACGTTTTATCGGAGGTCAACCATGGTCACCATTAAAGATATCGCCGACCGCGCAGGCGTCAGCTTCTCCACCGTCTCCAAAGCGCTGAGAGACAGCCCGCTCGTGCAGGACAAAACCAAACAGCATATTCTGTCCATCGCCAAGGAAATGGGCTATCAGCCCAACATCGCGGCCCGCAGTCTCGTATCCCGGAAAAGCGGAGCCATCGGTGTCGTATGGCCTTCTATCGAACGCGCCGCACTCTCTTCTCTCTTAACGAGAGTGAATGAAGAGCTCGAAAAACAAGGCTATATTACACTGCTGTCAATCAGCCATATGGAATCAGCAGTCGAAATCTTCCGCCGCTATCAAGTGGACGCTATTCTCGTCTTTGGAGATAAGGACAGTATGACCGGCTACCCTCACGTAAACCCGCCGCAAATACCGATTTTGACTTACGGTACGGCCGGCCACACCGCGCACTCCGCTGTCGATGTCAACCGGGGGCAAGCGATTCGTCTCGCCGTCCGTCACTTGGTTGGTTTGGGGCATCAGCATATCGCCTATATCGGGGAGCCGGATAGACCAGATCCTCTGCAGACCGTCAAGATTGAAGCGTTCCGGGAGGAGATCCTCCAGCTTGGCTTAAACTATGATCCCGATTCCGTTCTGCAGTTGAACGGACTGGAATTCCATGACGGCTATATGGCGGCTCGCACCATGCTCGAGAGAACTGTAAGGCCAACTGCCGTCATTAGCGGTGGCATCGATTTGACGCGAGGCATGCTTCGGGCAATTAGCGAGCATGGTCTTCGCGTGCCTGAAGATATTTCGATCGTCAGCTACGATAATCTCCCCCAGATGGAAGATATCGGCGTGCCGATGACTGTAGTGGGCGCTGCCATCTCGACGATTTCTGAAGTCATTGCTTCTACGATCTTCGAGCTGATTGAAAGCCCGGAGTCATTGAAGACGGTATTTCTAGAGCCGGAACTCGTCGTCCGCGCCTCTACCTCCAAGCTGCAAGGCTGATGTAGGCTGATGTAGGCTGATGTAGGCTGATGTGTTGATGGCAAACACACCTCGCGTAAAAATAAAAGAAGACCTTCCGTGATCACGGAAGGTCTTCCAAATTAACATGAAGGGCATATTGATAAAAAAATGGAGCGGAGTCCGTGCAACTGTTATGTTCAGGAGTGTCAAAAACGACTAATTGATGCAGGCTAATCGTACAACTTCCTTAGTTATACTATCCACCCATGCCGATTCTGGAACTCTTTTTGCATGCGGCGGTCTTCTTTGCACTATTCAATGATTTTCTTGAACTGGGCTTGTTTCTGCTTGTGCATAGGACCCTCTGAGGGTCTTATAACGTTACATTTACCCTCATGGGAGACGTTTAAGACCCTCGCAGGGTCTTAAACGAATGAAAACGATGCCTCTCTTACTTCATATTCGACCATCGGTGACGAATAAGACTCTCTGAGGGTCTTATAACGTTACATTTGCCCTCACGGGGACCAGTTAAGACCCTCGCAGGGTCTTAACCAGTGGAGACGATAGACACACTGTTACTGAAGGTCATGCTTCTCCTTCTCCTTCTTCAACGGCATCAAACGCCTTGTTCTTCTCCGTGAATTTGGCGTTATGCGAGGAAACCTGCGCCCTCTGCGGTGCTTCCGGGTCCAAATAATGCTTGGCGCTGTTAACGGCTAGCGCTGCATCGGTAAAAGCTCCGGCAAGCAAATGCAATTTGCTGCCATAGTTCGCTGCATCGCCGGCTACGAATATGCCCGGCAAATTCGTAGCAAGCTTCTCATCCGCTTTAAAATTCCAATCCTTTTTCTCGAGTCCCCAAGTAACAACAGGTCCAAAGTCGCCCCTCAAGCCATGATTAATCAAGACGGCATCCACCGCAATCTGTTCGGATTCATGCATCGGCTCCCCGTCCGCATTGATCTGCGCTATCGACACCGCTTCAATTCGGTCTCCGCGGCCATGTAATTGGGTCACAGCGTAAGGGGTACGGACTTGTACAGAAGACTCCTTCATTCGCCTCACGCTTCGCTCATGCCCGCCGAATCGCTCTCGGCGATGTACGACCGTAACAGATGCAGCGATGCTCACCAGCTCATTCGCCCAATCCACCGCAGAATCGCCTCCGCCCGATATAAGCACCTGCTTGCCGCGAAAACTCTCCAATTCCTCCACCGTATAATAAAGATTCGTCACTTCATATCGTTCAGCGCCGGAGATATCCAGCTTGGCGAGCTTCAATACGCCATGGCCCAGCGCCAAAATCAAAGTTTTGCTGAGATGCTGCTCTCCGCTTTCGGCTGTAAGCAGCATCGTCCCGTCCTCAAGCCTCTCCAGCCCGGTAATCTGCTGCCCCAATACAATGGTCGGCTCGAACGTATACGCCTGCTCAATCATTTGCCGGGTGAGCTGGCTGCAGCGGATCGGCGTTACCCCGCCGACATCCCAGATCATTTTTTCCGGATAAATAAGCGTTCTGCCCCCGAGCTCCTCCTTGGCTTCGATCAGCTTCGTCTTCATATCGCGCATTCCGCTATAAAAGGCGGCGTAAAGGCCGGCTGGGCCGCCGCCAATAATCGTCACATCATAAAGTTCCAGCTTTTCTGTCATCTCGCATGCCTCCCACTAAACCTTCTTGCGCTTAAACAGCAGATACATAAAAAAAGGCGCACCGATACCCGCAGTAAATACACCCGCCGGAATGTCGAGCGGCTGAAAGAGCAGCCGTCCGGCAAGATCGGCCAATAGCAATATAATCGAACCCAGCAGCGCGGACACAGGAATTACGATTTTATAGGAATTGCCTGCAATCCGCCTCGCAATATGGGGAGCCATCAGTCCGATAAAAGAGATCATTCCCGCTACTCCGACTGCAGCTCCGGCAAGTGCAACGCTATAGAACAGCAAGATCATCCGGCTGAGTTGAATTTTGCTCCCGAGTCCGCGAGCCGTTTCCTCTCCTAGCGATTGCACATTCAATTCCTTCGCATACAGCAGAGCTAGCGGGATGAATACAGCCACCCACGGCCAAAGCACTTTAATGTAGCTCCAGTTGGTTCCGTAAATGCTGCCGGTCATCCAGTTCAACACTTGGGCAGCCAAATAAGCCGGCCCGCTAATGAGCAGGAAGGTCGTAAGCGCCCCCATCGCGGTCGATATGCCGATGCCAATCAGTACTAGCCGGAACGGTGACACGCCTCTTTTCCAAGCAAACACATAATTCAACACAACGGCAGCCAACGCCCCTGCTATTGCAATGAACGGAACCCAGTGGATGCTGTACCCTGTCATCAAGGTCATGAAAGCAACCACCGCAACGGAAGCGCCTCCCGTTACCCCAAGCAGATCGGGCGACGCTAGTGGATTTCGGATAACGCCTTGCAGAATAGCGCCCGCAACAGCTAAAGCGGCTCCAATTAATACGGCCGCCAATATACGGGGCAGACGAAACTGCATGACGATTAAATTGCTGCTCTCCGCGTTGCGTCCCGTAAGCGACAGCCAGACTTCTTGAACAGGCACCTTCACTCCGCCCACAGACAAACTAAGAAGAGACAATAACATAACAACGGCAAATAAGGACAACAGGATGACGGTATATTTTCCAGAGCGATGTCTAAACATGCTTCCTCCTTCTAGCCGCATGAATCAGGAACGGAACCCCGATTACCGCAGTCGCCACACCCACAGGGACTTCCTTGCCATCTAGAATGAAGCGTGCGCCCAAATCGGCTGTCACCAGCAAAATAGCTCCGACTACTGCACAATAAGGAAGCAGCCATCTGTAATCATTGCCGATCAAATATTTGCAAAGATGCGGAACGATAAGCCCGATGAAGGCAATGGGTCCGGCCGCCGAGACCGAGCTTCCCGCCAGCAGGACGATCGCAGCAGCCGACAGCAAGCGAACGAGTGTGAGGCGCTGGCCTAAGCTTTTGGCACCGTCATCTCCAAGAGCCATAATGTTCAGTGATCCAGACAACAGCGCAGCGATCAGCAGACCCGCAGCCATATACGGCAGCACCATCAGCAAATGCTCAAGATTTCTTCCCTCTACCGAGCCGATCATCCAGAACAAGGCAGACTCCAGCGATTGCTTGTCGATCAATATAATGCCGGACGTAACTGAGGATGCAAAAGCAGCGATGCAGGCACCGGCCAGCGTCAGCTTAATCGGCTCAAAGCCCCCGCCCTGCAAACCCAATATATAGACGATCATCGAGGTCGTAATTGCGCCGGCAAAAGCGAGCCACACCATTCCTTTCATCGATAGGGCAGAGCCGAATGTCGTTAAGCCGATAACAATGAACAACACTGCTCCAGCATTCACTCCAAATACCGAAGGGGAAGCGATTGGATTACGCGTCAGCACTTGCATAATGGCACCTGCAACAGCGAGACTGGCGCCTACCATAGCGGCGATTAAGGCTCTCGGCACCCGCGCAGTTGTTAGAATAAGATGATCGTTGGAACCGTCGAAGCTGCTGTATGCCAGCCACAAATCCTTGATTCCATATAGATGAAGACCAAACAGAATACTGCATAAGACACTAATTAACAGCAGCAAGACAGCTGCCGCAAGTCCTATAATCTTGCTCTTGCTGCTTCGCATCACGAAGGGCCTATTTTCGCTCACCACAAGCCTCCTATATGTACAGACCGATAGTCACACTATCTAAAATAATCAAGAAGCTGACGCGACAAAGACGCCAGCTTCTTGAAATTTATTCATTTCACATCAAAATAAGCTACAAGTTCGTCCAGCAGCAGATTGGCCGCTTCATAACCGCCGGCTGAGTTCCAAATTCCCTCGTCGACTTGAATCACTTTATTGTTCTTCGTCACGTTCAGGTTCTGGAACAACGGGTCCTTTTTCCATTCCTCTACGACATTAGCCGCATCTGTCTTGCCCGGATTTTCCGATACGAAGTAGAACATCACGTCGCCGTCCATGCTCGGAATCGTCTCCTTGGACATGACTTCAATGAAGGATTCCTTGTCTTGCGATTCAGGACGCGCAATACCGAGCTGATTCAACAGAACGCCAGAGAACGTTTGTTTTTGATAAATACGCACCTGCTTCGCAGAGAAGCGTACGACCGATACTTTCGTGTCCGCTTTGCTGCCGAGCTTGCCTTTCACTTCTTCGACGCGCTTATCGAAAGCTGCCATCGCTTGCTCGCCTTCTTGCTGCTTATTCAATGCTTCCGAATAAAGCTTGAAGTTGATTTTCCAGTCTCCTGCCAAATCATCCGAGAAAATCGTCGGCGCGATTTGCTTCAGCTGCTCATAGATTTTCTCCTGACGAACCTTGTTGCCGATAATGAGGTCAGGCTTCAGGCTCGCAATCAGCTCAATGTTAGGCTGCAGTTCATCTCCGACTACCGTGACGCCCTCCATATCTTGTTTGATATGGTCATACCATGGATCGCCGATCCAGGATTGCACGGCACCAACCGGTTTAATGCCCATAGCCAGCAAAGCCTCCGTACCTTCATTCGTCAATATAACAACACGCTCAGGGTTGCCGGTAAGCGTCTCTTCCCCCATAGCATGCTTGATCACTCTTGTTGATGCCTCAGTTTCAGCAGCTGTATTAGCAGCCGGGCTGGCCGTTGCCGTTGCCGCGACATTGTTGCTCGGCGTGCTGCCGTTCGTTGCGGCGGAATTCGTTCCGCCTGTCGAGCATGCGCTCAAAAACAAAGCGAAACAAAATAATAGTGTTGCTGCCATTGCTGTTCTAGACTTCCTGTACATTGGTAAATCCCCTTCTCGTTTAGATTGATAACGATTCTCAAACTCATTACCAATATAACGTTGATGCCTTCTTGCAACAATGGGATATCTGAACAAGTAGGATGGATTATTTCGACGATCATTGTGCTGCTGTGCTTTTTCTTTGAACAAAGTTGGCGAAACACCCTCATGCTTCTTGAATAGCCGGCTAAAATAATAGCTGTCCGCATACCCGACGCTTTCGGATATATCCTTCAACGTCAGTTCGGTCGTTAGGAGCAATTCCTTCGCTTTATTCATCCGGACTTGAATTAAATAATCGATAGGGCTAGTCCTCACTTGCTTCTTGAACGACCGGAGCAGCTGACGCGAGCTGCAATCCAGCATCTCTAGCAAGGATTCAAGCGTAATCGGCTCCATGTAGCGCTGATGAATATATTGAATGGCTTGCGCCACAAGATCCGGTTTAACGGATATGACACTCTGACGCTCCATCTGTTCGAAAATGACGTGCAGCAATTGATAAAATATCGATTTGATATGTAATTTCTCCATTGTCTCCGACCGTTCCCAAACTTTGCTTAGCAAGGTGACGTTCTGAAAGACCGGAATCGGGTAATGAGGTGTAAACAAATATTGCATCTGAAACGGATTGTTCTGCTCCATCAGCTTAACCAGCTCTGGTCGGGCGGGAAGCGCTAGTACCGCTTTATACAAAATCATGTAATACTCCAAAAACTCTTCCGCCGTAATATCCAGGCAAAGCCCCTTGCCGCCGTGAAGGACGCTGAATCGGCTTATTGTATTCAGCACTCCGTCTAACCGAATCTGCGCACTGCCGCGCGTCGTATAGAGAAAGGCGCTCGCAGGCAAACGATAGGAGCTCAATTCTTCCCCTGGTTCCATCGTCGCATGGCGTACATCTAAAATTTTAATGAAAGTATGATCCCATAGCCTGGCATGGTCACTAAGCTTCACCGGCTCGTTCTCCCCTTCCTCGTTCTCTCCCATTTCATTCAAGAGTTACGCATCTATTATATGTGATAATAATTATCATTTTCAATAATTTTTAACTGCTTACTTGAAAAAAACAAGGTTCTCCTATTTGCAGGAGCACCTTGTCTTCTAGTTTACTTCTTTTCAACTAATGAGCATCGCTGATGCTCTATATCTATTGCTTGATCCCAGTCCAATTTAATTGTTGCATCTAACCTATAATTGCTATCTATAAATTCAATACTCAATTGATTAAAGTAAATAGGAGTATCCACCATATCCTTTACAATTGTAGTTATGGCATTCCAATCTTCGTCCTCATAACTCTTTTGAATTGTAATCGTAATATTCACCCGTTTATCCAACAGCTCAGATTTCGAATAGTTTTCATAAGTGGGTGTGTCAGTCACCGCTATTTTTTCATTAGACAGTTGCGGGCTGGGTATATAATTTTTGATTGTATAATGTTCGCTTTGATAGTTTTTTTTCAAAATTACTGATGTCTCATTCGTTAGCTGCTTATCCCAAATTTCTAGAATCAGAGTATCCCTTAGCTGATTGGAATCATTTTGCCTAACTACTCTAAATTCGGGCAGAACACCTTTACTATCTTTAACAGTTGCCGCATAATAACTCTGTTTTAACGTGGATAGCTTAAAGCTATACTCTACTTTTTCCACTTTAAAAGGTTCCTCGTATTTCGATTCCAAGTATTGTTGCACTGTTTTCTTATAATGGTACATACTTAATGGATTGCCAAAAAACAAACTATAAACAAAATAGATAACCACAAGAGCAACGACTGTAATGATTGATAAAAAAATTTTCAAGAGAAACCTCCCCTCTCTATAATTTCGTTTCTTTAAAGCTAACTTCCATGGCTAGTACATCTCTATCGACTGCACACTCATCCGTATAGGCTTTCAGTCCGATTGCACTCCAATCACCCGTAATGCCTAAAAGAACCTCTCTCACTTCATCAAAAGTATTACTAGCTAAACGGATGCTAACGGTTACTACATAGCATTGCTCTATTTTAAAATATTCTTTCGCATGAAGCGTCTCCCACCTCAGTAAACTCCCTTGGAGCCATCCCTCTAAACGAGTTGCAGCCTCTAACTCAGAATCACCTCTTACAAAAAAATTGCAAGCCAAACCAGCCTCATCTTCGTTGTGTGAGACATCGATGAAAAGAAACTCGATAAAACCTTCTTCATAAGCCAAAGTAAACCTTCCTGTATGGGCAGACGATAACCTCCAGGTCCATGATTTACTTAAAACCGTTAAAATTTCTTGTGCATGAGAGAAATCATGAATAGCTGATGGAGAGAAGTTCAGTTTCGTTAAATAGTAAACGGACTTCCCATCTTTGTGTTCCACATTGTCCACCAAACTGCCTGATGCAAGAATAGGCTCTAATAATGCAAGCAGTTTTTTCGCAGCAACCTTAGACTGCTCTTTCGATTGATAAATGGATTTATAATTTAAAAACATCGATTACATTACCTCCCACTAACTAGACAGCAAAAGTATCATTCATTCCTGTTGTATGACTCTATTTAGATATAACATAAATGAATTCCTTTTTTTCTCAGGATAAAAAAAGCGCGTACCGTTAAACCTCGGTACGCACTCTTTGTGGCAATTATTTCGCAAAGCTATGATGTCCAATCGTAACAATGACGTCCAGGCTCGACCAAAATGAGCCTTTGGAGATGTCGGGATTAAAGAAATAAACCGCATTCTCAACATTATTTTTGCCGTTCAACGCATCCTTAGCTGCGCGGAGGACACTGGCATTTGGCTTGCTCTTGTCGAGAATGCCGTTATGCGCAGGAGGAAATTGCTTTCCGGAATAAATAACGTCGCGAATAGAATCCGGAAATTTGCTGTCCTTCACCCGGTTCAAGATAACGTTCGCTAAGCCAAGCTGTCCTTGATAGGACTCATAGCCCGCTTCCACCATCGTAATCTTCGCAAGCAACTGCAGATCGGCATCGGTAAACGGCTTCGCCGGCTGACTCAATACCGATGGAACGACAACCTTGAGCTTCGTACCCGGTTTGACTTGCTTGCTATCCAGTCCATTCCGCTTCAACAGCTCCGCCTTGCTGCTGCTAAATTCCTTGCTGATATCATCCAGCGTGTATTCTGACGAAATAACAGCAGGCTGCACCTTGGTCAGCTCCACAACGCCATCCTCTGCATTGAGCTTCAACGTCCCATGCAGCATTTCCGTAAACTGGCGCAACGGAACAAAAATTCGGCCGTCCGAGGAGAATGGCGCCTCCTCCATCCGATAGCGGTCTTCGTTGAAATAGACCGTTGGCACTCCGATTCCGAGTACAATTTTATCATTAAGTGCAGTATGTATCGTTACTTCTTCATTATCCTGATCCCAGCTCGTCGTAGCGCCGAACAGTTCGGCCATCCGGTTGACGGGCACATAGAGTCTTCCATCGAGCTTGCGGACCGAATCGGTCAGCTTCTTGCCGTCAAGTTTAATCGTTATGTCATTCGCATCTGCGGCTTCCCGGGCGAGTACAAGGGACTGCGGCCCAAAACCAAGTACAAGCAATGCCAACACGATGGCGATTATATACGGCTTTCCTGCTCTGATCATGTGTACCTCCTTGCGTTCAAGTTGGTGTGATCTCCCAACAAATATCCGATGGGCAAAATTATACCACAGCTGTATAGGTCAAAAGGATTAACGTTTTCACAGAATTGAATCTTTTTGTTCATCAATAACTGAAAAGCTTTACCATTACAGTGTTTTAAGGCCGATAGCGTACCTTCTTTTACCGCCGATAAACTGGAAATCAAAGTAATTATGAGCATGATAAACTACCGCCGGGCGGACAAAGCTATACGATCACTTTGCTTCCGTACCATCAATATCCGCTGCAGGTTCTGCCTAACGGCCCCATTCCCTATTACTACCATTTTAAAATTAGCTAAAAAACATGACGAAACCCAATACCTTCTCGGTATTGGGTTTCAGCCTTACCCTGCATCTCCCAGCCTCTTATTAATTGGCTAGAAATTGTTCATGGAATATTTTCAGCAAATTTTCCAGTGTAACAGGATCACTATATGTCGATGCTTCTGTATCAATCTCAATGACGCGATTGTTTTTGACCGCATCGATTTTTTTCCAAACCTCGGATTGCATGAAACTGTTTTCGTTGCCTTGCTTTCTGCTCAGCACAATAAAATCACCAGCATATTCAGGCAGCAGTTCGAGCGAAAGCGTGTAGGCGCCCGGCCCTTGCGCATCCTGTTTCACTTTATCCGTCATTTGCAGTCCCATTGCCTGGTACAAAATTTCAGTTCCGCGCGCCCAGTTGTTTCCGAACACATAGAAATTTTGTGAATCGGCTTCAAAGACGGATACCGAAGTATTTGCTCCGTTTTTCGCCTTGATCTCCTCGCCTGCAGCCTTGGCACGGCTCGTAAAATCGTCAATCCAAGCCTGGGCTTCCTTCTCCTTGTTCAACACTTTGCCGATCTCAAGCTGCTGCTGCAAGTAATCCAGCTTCCCCCATGTATAGACGACCGTAGGCGCGATTTCGCGCAGCTGATCGAGGTTTTTCATCGTAGAGCCCGCAATAATGAGATCGGGCTTCAGAGCCAGAACTTCTTCCAGCTTTTCATCTGAAACGGTTGCTACGCCTTCCAGCTTGTCGGTAAACAGCGGATTCATCTTGGTCCATTCATCGACGCCAACAAGATCAACGTCCATTGCCAGTATGTTCGGCGCATTGGTCAAAGCAACGATTCGTTTAGGGTCCGCTGGAATTTCAACCGGTCCATTCTCCGACTCATATTGGCGGGTTCCAGATTTCCCTTCACCTTCCTCTGTTTTAGGTCCGCTCTCGCTTGAACATGCATTGGCAACTAACATAAGCATTAACATGACGACGACTATACTCGTCTTTTTCATAATATAAAAACGCCCCTTCATTATCTCGATAATGATTATCACTTTCACTACTTTAATGAGTTTTTATCGTCTTGTCAACATGAAAACTGCAAGAGCTTTATCGTAATTTCACTCTCTATTAACGCGTTGATGCATGAAATGATCTGAATATAAAAACAGCTGCCGAGATGTTCTCGGCAGCCTGTAGGCACTGGAGCAGAATGGGTCGGAGATTAACTTCCTTGCTCATTGGACATGACATCTTTCCAGCGCTTATTAACAACAATCTCAGCATCCTTGCCCTCAAAAGCAACCATCGCCTCTGAATCGTTCATTAGACGATACCTCATCCAGGCCGTCAAATAACCTCTATGCTGGCCACCGTCTTTCTCAATTGCAGTATGCGCCGCTCCTTTCGCCATGGCCATCATAGCCGGGATATCCGGATTTGCGTCGCTAACAGCTAAATTGTTGGAATCGGACGGAGAAATAATAAAATCTCGGGTGCCTCCCAAAACCAAGAACGGAACCTTTATTGCCGATGTATCATACACATCTTCCGGATCGCAATACTTCAGCTCTGGAAGGGCAATGGATACAACCGTTTTGATTTCGGCACCACGTTCGAAATGATTATGAGCGTTGATAACACCAGTTGAGCCTTGGGAGTGGCCTGCTGCTGCAATCTGATCCGCTTGTATCTTCTGATAGAATAGACTAGCAGGGTTATCGTTCTCATCCAGCATATAGGTGATGGATTCTACGATTTCTTTTCCCGTTCCGGTCGTCGTATTATACGTATCGATAATGACGAAGCCCCAGCTGGCAAGATGCTGGAACAGACCGTCATAATTAGCCGGAAGCGCTCCCGTTCCGTTGCCCCAGGCAATTAGCGGATAGGTTGTATCCAGTAATGAAGGATAGTAGATTTTGTACAAATTCTCTCCTTGTTCATCGGTTATTACGGCTGTCTCCACTTCAAGCGCACCCGCCGCTGCATACTTCGCTTCGATGCTGCCAGCTGCGAATTTGGCCGGAACCGAATTGATCAAGAAATAAGAAGCGATGGAGAATGCGAGTATGGCTACAAATACGATGCCAAGGGCTCCAATTATCCATTTGTTTCTAAATATCCTTCTAATTAATAGCATACTTTCCCCTCTCCGGATGCCGTACAGCCCCCTGCCTTGCTTGCAAGACTATGCTTCTATTCTATCATAGAATAGTTTTCCAGCCGAATCTTCTGCAGGACAAGAAAGACTTACACCTGTGCAAGAGCGAGCTGGGGATCAACACCGGAATCTATCGGCTGCTGCTTCGCATGCAATTTCGCTTTGCGCGCTTCCCGGATGACGAGCAGCCCGATTATTAGCGAAACAGTGCCAATAATAATTAGCAGCGCTCCTATCTCCCGGCCGTAAGCGGTGAGCGCCCCGTCCCGGAATGCCATTCCGCGAATAAGGCGGTTCAGCCAGTTCATTGGAAGCGCCCATGCTGTAACTTGAAAGAAAGCAGGAAACGCCAGCGGGGTCAGTTGAATCCCCGTCGCCAGAAATGAGGGGTACAAGACGAAGCTTGTTCTTAGGCCCACCTTGGACGAATCTTTCGCCGTGTAGCCCAGCAGCATGCCCAGCAGCGACAAGGCAAACGTATAGATGAGCAAAGGAATAATAAAGATATAAGGCGCTGCTTCGAATCGCATTCCGCCGATTTGCTTCAATAGTCCATAGGCTAACAGCAGGGAGAGTGCGCTAAGAACCGCGTAGGGCACGCTCCGAACCCACAGCTGCAGCGGTGATTCGCCATTCGCGAACAGCTTGCCTTCCTTGCGGAGACGCGGAGCAACCGACCCTGCGGCAGTCGTAGTCATCATCAGTACAATAATATTTACAAATCCAAGCACCATAAAATCGACATAGCTTGCGGTAGGATTAAACAAACTGCGCTGCTGAAGCGATAACGGAGCAAGCAGCCCCTTTGATGCATCCGCATCCCACCCCGATTGGCCCAAGCGGGTCATCGCAATCGTCGTATTTTCCGTCGTGACGATCTCTTGTATAGCGGTTCGAATACCCATTAATCCGGAGGGCATCGTGTTATCCATCAGGATTCCGATGTTCGATGACTTGCCCTGCAGCTGGCGCAGCTCCAAATCGGAAGGAAGCGTAATAACCGCCACAGCCTGCTCGTTGGCTAATAAAGTTTCAGGCTCCATTCGGCTTGCGAACACATTCGTGACCTTCATATAAGGGGAAGCATTCAGCTTCGAGATGAGTTCCCGTGAGTAAGAGCTATGATCTTCATCGATAACAACAACCGGTGATTTGGTAATTTGGTTGTGGGAGAACATAAAGCCAAAAAATACAGCTGCGATAATCGGTCCTATAAAGATGGAAACGAGAAACTTGCTGCCCGCAGCATACTTCCATTCCTCAATGAGCGACTTCATCAAGATCCACCTCTGCAGTCATACCTGGCATTAATTGTGCATCTGAAGCTATCGCCACCCGGACGAGATACATGCTTAGATCCGCTTGCCCCTTCTCACGGCTCATTCGCAAACTGGCGAATTGGGGAGCAGCAGCGATCGAAGAAATTACACCCTCGGCATCCTCCTGTTTTTTCACATTGGGAAAATGAACCTTGACGCTTTGGTTGAGCTGCAGCTTTTGAATTTGGCTTTCCTGCACGTAGATATCTGTGTAATAGGCAGCCTTTTGTACAACAGCCAAAGGCATTCCTTGCGCAAGCTCTTCGCCCGCGCCAGCTGCGATTTTCGTAATCAGTCCGTCTTCCGGCGCAACCACTTCAACATCGCTTCCTTCGGCTGTCTGAATCTTGAACAGCGAATCGCCCTTTTTAACCGTGTCTCCTAGTGCTGCTGCAACCTCAATGATCTTACCGGAATTGCCGCCAAATCTTACAGCCGTCTGCTCCGATTCAAGAATGCCTTGTTTTCTATTCTCTGCTTGCGTGACAGCATCTCTTCCTTTGATAGCGAGCAGCGAACCTCCTGCAATTAAAATAACAGCTAGAATCAAATATATGCTCGTTTTGACCTTCATTATTATTTCTCTCCCTCTCCCTGATTGCTTCAGGCTTTGTTTGTAGTTAGTTTCCCTGCAGCTTGCTCCGACGCTTCCATAATGACTTCCCCAAGCGTCGGATGCGGATGAATCGTTAGCGCCAAATCCTCCGCTGTCGCTCCCATCTCGATGGCTAAAGCCAGCTCTGAAATAAGTGTCGAAGCTTCTACCCCAACGATTTGCGCACCGATGATCGCTTTGGATGCCTCATCCGCAACAATTTTCACAAAACCATCAGTCGCTTGCAGTGCAAGCGCCCTGCCGTTGATTGAGAAAGGCGATTTGCCGGTGACAACCGCTATCCCTTTCGCTTTCGCCTCGGTCTCGCTTAAGCCCACGCTTGCCAGCTCCGGTTCGGAGAACATAACGAGCGGAATTGCCTTATAGTCAATTGTCGAGGGTTGGCCTGCAATCGCTTCTGCCGCAACCTTTGCTTCATAGGAAGCTTTGTGGGCAAGGGCAGGACCCGCTGTAATATCTCCGATGGCAAAAATATGCGGAACAGCTGTACGGCCTTGTTCGTCCGTCTCAATAAGTCCTCTGCTTGTAACGGGCAGCCCGATACGCTCCAGCCCCAAATTGCCGTCCGTATTTGGTTTTCGGCCAACGGTCACCAGCGCATAATCCGCTTGAATGAATTGCTGCTTCTGGTTCTGCGAGTAATGCAGCGTTACGGAATCCGCAGTTTGCTCAGCAGTCGAAGCAATTGCTCCGGTTATGATCGTTACGCCATCTGCCTTAAGCTGCTTCAACACGGGTGCAGTAAGCTCCGGCTCAAATCCTGGAAGCGCCTGTTCGGCCCCCTCCAGAATCGTCACCTTTGTTCCGAATTTGGCATACATCTGTCCCAGCTCTACACCAATATATCCGCCGCCAATAATGATTAAGCTGCCTGGAATATGCGACAGCGATAAAGCTTCCGTAGAAGAGAGAATACGGCCGCCGAATGGCAAAGCAGGCAGCTCAATCGGACGAGAGCCTGTCGCCAATATGGCATTCTTGAATGAAATATACTGCTCGGAACCTGCTCCTTTAATGAGAGCCGTATGCTCATCAATAAAGCTGGCTTCCCCCTCTACAATTTGTACGCCGGCATTTTTCAGCAGAAATCGTACACCTCCAGCTTGCTTGTTCACAACCCCTTGCTTGAAAGCCTGTGCACTTTCGAAAATTAACGAATCATTGGCGTTGTTCCGTTGATTGAGCAGCTGATAACGATGTGATTCGGCGATTAATGCTTTAGACGGAATGCACCCCACGTGAGTGCATACTCCGCCAATCTGATTGCGCTCAACTACAGCTGTCTTCATCCCAAGCTGCGCAGAGCGCAGCGCTGCAACGTACCCTCCCGGGCCGGAACCGATGACCAGATTGTCTATCGTTTCATGCTGACTCATAAACTGATTCCTCCTCAAAATATTATGACCGTAATATATTATAATCATCATATTTTAAAATCGTCAATAGCCCGCTTATCCCTTGCAGCAACAAGCCGGACAAATTGACAGGTTTTATTATGATGACTATAATATTTTAAAAGAGCAGATTGTAAGTGACAGGAGTGATTGCGATGCCTTATCCTGAGGGCCATAAAATCAAAGTTCGGGGCAAAATCATTGAAAGTGCCGCCCAAGCCTTTCGAACGAACGGTATCCGCGACATAAGCGTGCCTTTTATTATGAAAGGAGCCGGACTGACTCACGGAGGGTTTTATTCGCATTTCGACAATAAAGAGCAGTTGGTTGCCGAAGCATGCCGGTATGCGATTGGCGATACGATAGCGTACTTGCGGGAGGCTGCCGAGAAAGCAAAGGAGGAACCCAAAATCCACGCGGTGATTGATTATTATTTAAGCCAATATCACCGTGACCGGACGGAAATGGGCTGTATTCTCCCGGCTCTCTCCAGTGAAATATCCCGCTCCTCGGAAGAAGTCCGCAACGTGTACACGCAGGAGCTGGAACGGATGATTCAATTTATCTCCGATGTAGGCGGCATTGATAGATCCACGGGCAGCGCACTGTTAAGCACGATGGTCGGATCGCTAGTGCTGGCCCGGTCAGTCAACGATCCTGCACTGAGCGACAGCCTGCTATCATCCGGCAAACGGCAAGCTAAAGAGCTCGTTGCGCACTAACTGGAAGCTAAGCAAACAAGCCATAATAGAGCAGCAGCCGCGGCTGCTTTTATTATGGCTTATTGTTATTATTTCTATCATCCACGCATCAACATAACGGCGCTCTTGCGGATGGATACGATTGCCGCGGCCAATGACAGCAATAGCGCAATGCTCGCTACCCATGGATTGTACAATACGGTTGCGTTCATCGTTACGGCCATTCCGCCGGCGCCAGCGCCAGCCGCAAGGCCCACCTGCGTCACAGATGTATTCAAGCTGATAATGAGATTAGTCGACTGCGGCGCCCGCTCAATAAAGTAGGTTTGTGTGGCCGGGCCCATTATAAACATAGACATCACCCACATAGCCAGGAGTGCAATAGCGAGCGGGTAGCTATGAATAGCCAGGGGCAGAAAAGCGAGCGCAATAATATGAGCAGCTATACCGATTAAGATGAGTCTCACACTTCCCCATTTGTCTACAGCGGAGCCGCCCAGACGGGAGCCGATAGCTCCGGCAATTCCAAATAGCAGCATAATAAGACCAATTGCGGAAGCGCTCCGGTTCAAAATCGTACCGAGAAAAGTAGTGACGTAGGTGAACATAACGGAGTTGCCCGCTTCCCTGAACAATACGAACAACAGGGCGAATAAAATGACTGGATTAGCAAGCACTGTAAACTGCCTGCGAAACGGAACAGGAGCATCTCCTTCAATTTCCGGCAGCAGCCCTATCATGACAATCACAATAAGGGTTCCCCCAATCGCAAGGAAGAGGAATATCGTTTGCCAGCCAAACGCTTCCGTTAGCGCAATGCCAAGCGGGACACCCACAATCATCGCGCTGCTGAAGCCAAGTATAATCGTGCCCATTACGCTGCCGATCTTTTCAGGCGGCACTAGTCTGGCTGCTGCTCCAAAAGCGGCGACCATAAAGACGCCAGAACTGACGCCTAAGATGATACGAGCAACTAATAGAATGATAAAGCTGGAGCTGGCAAACGAAATCAAATTTCCGGCAATAAATACGAAAAGTGCGATGAGCAGCAGCTTCTTCCGCCCCATTCTGGCGGTTAGTGGTACGATAACCGGTGTTCCGATGGCAAAAGCAAGCGAATAAGCCGTAATCAGTTGTCCCGCTAGTGCAACAGAGATATTCATCTGCTCAGCCAAGACATTCAAAATGCCGGTGACGACCAGCTCTGAGGTGGCGGTAAAGAACACCGCTATCATTAAAATATAAATAAGCATCCGATTCCGATTCATTAATCATCTTCCCTTTCCTTCTATGGTTCTCAGCCATTGCTTAAAGCCGCGTCCGGCCGTAATTGGCTTAATCGAATTATAGTCATCATTCTTCAACACCGTAAGAACGCAAATCATTTGGATGTAATCCATCTATTCGGATCAACTAACGAAAAGTAAGTTAACTCTACTTCCCGTGAACACAAAAACCGCCAGAGCCTGGAATGCCCTGACGGTTCAAAATGATTTATATGTTTTGGAGTTAATAAGGCAAACTTATATAGCAGATTCAGCAGCCGGCGGGTTTCCCCATTTCTGAACCCATTTCTCCATTTCCATTAAAGCGATCTGAAACTCTTTGCCTTTATCCGTTAACGAATATTCAACCGTCACGGGCACAGTTACGAAAACCTCCCGGTGAACAAGTCCGTTTTTCTCCAAATGCCGAAGGGTATCGGTAAGGGATTGGGTCTTCACAATCGCTAAATTCCGTTGAAGCTGATTGAACCGCTGCGGCCCTTTAAGCAGTCCCTCAAGAACAAGTAAAGCCCACTTTGCCCCAAGAATCTGAAGCACCTCGCAGATGCTGGCACCAGCATTTTCCTTGCCGTTTTCGTCCCCGCCAGTTTGTTCATTCATCGGATAAAACCTCCTTGCCGATAACTGTCGTTGGTTTCCATTTACTAGTGAATGCTTTCATTATACTCGACCTAAGATGGGGAAGAAACCTGTTCCAAGGTCTATTTTACACCAGACGTTCTTCCGGTATAGTTCTCATGTAGAACAATTTCGGGAGGTTTAACCGTATGACAGAAGCCGTATTGCAGCTTCGTAATGTAACGAAAAAGATTGGCGGACGTACAATTGTCGATAATCTTACCTTCGATATACCCGCAGGGGAAGTATTCGGATTTCTTGGGCCAAACGGGGCCGGCAAAACAACAACGATCCGCATGATCGTGGGCTTAATCTCTATGACGAAAGGCGAAGCCCTCATTAAGGGTGTCTCCGTCCGCAATTACTTCGAGCTCGCAATGACTCACGTTGGGGCCATTGTCGAGAATCCGGAAATGTACAAGTTTCTAACCGGCTACCAGAACTTGACCCACTTCGCACGCCGGCACAACGGAATTACGAAAGAAAGAATCAACGAGGTCGTCGCGATGCTTGGGCTGCAGAACCGGATTCACGAAAAAGTGAAGCGTTATTCCTTGGGCATGCGCCAGCGGCTTGGCGTCGCACAAGCGATTCTGCATCGTCCTTCGCTGCTTATCCTCGATGAGCCGACGAATGGGCTTGATCCGGCGGGCATCCGCGAGCTGCGGGATTACTTGCGCAAGCTGACGAAGGAAGAGGGTATCTCCGTGATCGTCTCTTCCCATCTGCTCTCCGAAATGGAGCTGATGTGCGACAGGGTAGCCATCATACAGGGCGGCAAGCTTATGGACATCCGGTCCTTGCAAGAGACTCGAGACGCCGCGCAGACCAAAATCATTATTGAAGTGGATGATATTCCGGCAGCCGAGCAATTGCTTGCCTCCGTCTTCGATGCGGCTCGAATGAATACGATCGGCAGCCAGCTCGAGCTTACGGCGGATAAAGAAGCAATCCCGCATATTACGAAGCTTCTCGTCAACGCAGAGATTGAAGTGATGGGCATTCATGCCGTGCAAAAATCGTTGGAAGATCAATTCCTTGAAATAACCGGGGGTGAAATGGTTGTCTAGTCTATCGAAGCTTATTCGGAACGAAAATATGAAAATTTATATGCGTCCCCGGACGTGGATTATGATTGGCTTCCTGCTGCTCACCGTGGCCCTGCTTAGCGGGCTTATGAATTGGGAAGCGAGCCGGAACCCCAGCACGGACTGGGAACAGAGCTTAACAGAAGATAACAACCGCATGCAGCAAGAACTACAGAATAATCAGGACCTTCACGAGAATCAGAAAGCGGATATGACGGAGCAAATAAAGCTCAATGCGTATTACTTGGAGCAAGGCATCAATCCTAAAGAGCCTACCCTTTGGGACTATGTGGACATTTCCTCCAATTTGATCATTCTGGTTACGATATTGACGGTCATTATCGCAGCGGACATGATCGCCGCAGAGTTTTCCTGGGGAACGATCAAGCTGCTGCTTGTTGGTCCCGCTTCCCGAACGAAAATTATGGTGAGCAAATATATCGCTACGATGGGCTTTGCGCTGCTTCTGCTCTTGCTTTGCTTTGGATCTGCTTTCGCTGCAGGGGGCATACTGGAAGGCTTCGACGGCATTAATCAGCCGCTGCTGTCCGTTTCTGAGAGCGGTATCGTCCAACAAAGTCCAATGATTCTAGATATATTGCCGAAATACGGCTTTGCCGTCATCTCGCTCATTATGTACGTCACGATGGCCTTTATGATCTCTTCCGCATTCCGAAGTTCCTCGATGGCAATCGCCTTCTCGCTCTTGTTTATGCTGGTCGGCAATTCCGTAACGATGCTGCTTAGCAGCTACAGCTGGGTGAAATATTTGCTCTTCGCCAACATCGAACTATCGCGATACATGGAAGGCGGCGCATCGCCTATCCGGCCGGAGATGACGCTGTCGTTCTCCATCCTTATGCTCGTCATCTACTACTTGGCATTCCAATTCATCGCTTGGCTTCTGTTCACGAAACGCGACGTAGCCGCTTAAATGTATACATGACCAAAGAGAACCGCATCCCTGGGACGCGGTTCTCTTTGGTCATGTATAGCGGAATTTCAACTATGCTGGTCTATCACCAGGCTTTTATCCTCGAATGCCGTGGAGAGCACAATTAAGGTTGTCGAGAATCCATACACATTGCAGGAATCGAGAAAGGCTGCTAACGTCTGGGTCGTTTCCGTTACCACCTTCATCAGAAAGTTATATTCACCGCTAATCCGGTAGAGATCGATAATTTCTGGAGATGCTTCTCCGAAAGCAGCAAAATCATTGCAGCTGCCCGTTTTGAACAACACGAAGGCAGTCGTGTTTTTACCCAGCTTTGAAGGAGAAAGCTGCGCCCGGTAAGCTGTAATAATGCCTTGCTCCTCTAATTTCCGGACTCTTTCCGTAACAGCCGGCTGAGACATCGCAATCAATCTGCTCATCTCGGAGATGGGGATACGGGCATTTTCATGCATCAAGTTCAGAATTTTGGAATCAATTTGGTCCATTTCACAATACCGCCTTATCATTTAAGGTTCATGAAGCTATAGAACGTAATAAATAAACTTATGAATCCATTATACCTCATTAAATCTATGTAATTTACAGGATATTCATCCTAAAATGTCACTATTCACTCGTAAAGGAGAATGCGATTATGACATTAACTTTAAGGACCCCTATTTCGATAGGAGGCTTGCAATTAAAAAACCGGCTCATCATGGCGCCTATGCAGCAATATAAAGGTACGCTTGAGGCGTTTGCCACGGATCACCATGTGGAGCACTATGGCCGAAGGGCCAAGCATGTAGGGCTCGTTATTGTAGAATCCACTGCTATTTCCTCGAACGGACGTCTATGGAGCAACGATATCGGAATCTTCACAGACGCGCACGTAAAGTATTTAAAGAAAATTACGGAGGCCGTCCACGTCCATCAGACCCCTGTCTTCATTCAGCTGTCGCATGGCGGCAGGAAATCTGCTCCCGAGGTTACGGACTCGTTAGTTGCACCAAGCGCTATCGCTTTCGACGAACACTATGGCACTCCCGAGCCCTTGTCTCTCGCAGGCATTCATCAAATTATAGAGGAGTATCGTCTTGCGGCAAAACGGAGCGTAGCAGCGGGATTTGACGGCATTGAAATTCATGCGGCGCACGGTTTTCTGATTCACCAATTCGTATCGCCATTATCAAATACGCGGTTGGATGACTATGGCGGCAGCTCCGAAAATAGAGCGAGGTTCTTAAAAGAAGTGCTTACGGCCATCAGAGGGGAAGTAGGCAGCGATTATCCGCTCATTATTCGAATTTCAGCAACCGACTATTACGAAGGCGGGCTAACTCCTGAGGAATGGGCACGAATAGTAAAGCCGCTCGAATCGGAGTTGGATGCTATCCATGTGTCGACAGGAGGCAACCTCTCCATCCCTCCTGCCGACGTCTATACTGCATATCAGCTGCCTCAAGCGGCTGCGATCAAACAGCATGTTCAAATTCCGGTCATCGCAGTCGGCAAAATTTACTCGCAAAGTCTGGCTAACCATATCCTTCAAGATCAATTAGCTGATTGTATCGCTATCGGACGGCCGCTTCTGGACGACCCGGATTTTGCGGAGCATTTATTGCAGCTGGCGGCGAAATGATAGTGGATTAAACCGATAACCAGGGGCGAACGGATGCCAGCATCCTTCGCCCCTGCTTCATATCTAATGCGAAGCCGAATATGGTTCCTGTTCGGCTGACGGGTCCAGCTTTTCTTTGCTCATAGCGAAGGCGGCTATCAAGGCAATGACAGATGGAATCAGCGCCCAAGCAAACGTTTGAACGACGGAGGAGCTGAGTGCATCCGTTATTTTATCCAAAATCGAGGCAGGAATAAGCTCCCTTGTTTCCGGCGTTAATATTTTACGGGGATCGCTCAGATCAAGCCCTTCCGCCAGCTCGGCACTGCCCCCGGTGAATTGGGAAGCCAGTTTATTTCGGAACAGATGGCTTTGAATCATGCCGTATACGGTAATGCCAAGCGCCATCCCCAGCGCCCTCATGAAGTTAAGCGTAGAACTTGCGGAACCGCGCTGCCGCGTGCTGAACCCATGAATGGCGGCGCTGCTCAATACGGAGAACGATGCGCCGATTCCGAGACCGACCAAAACCATGAAGACCGTTACGATAAAACGCGACGAACCGCTCGTGAGCGTAGTCAAGAGTCCAATGCCTACGACAAGCAGCGCCAAGGTCGGGATCATCATCGTCCGATATTTGAACTTAGTCATCAACAGCCCCCCGCCTGCAGCCGTCGCAACCGAGCCGAGCATCATCGGCAGCAGCACAAGCGCTGAATTGGTGGCCGATCCGCCCAGAACGCCTTGCACGAAGATCGGGATATAGATCGATGCCGTAATGAACGCCGCGCCTGCGAACATCGCCATAATGTTGCTCGTCGCATATAGTCTGTTCTTGAACATGCCAAAGGTAATAATCGGCTCCTCTGCCCGCCGCTCAATGAATACGAACCCGGTAATGAGCACGGCAAACGCGGCGAACAAACCTAAGATAATGCTGGAATCCCAAGCATATTGCTTCCCGCCAAGCTCCAGCGCGAACATTAAACAGACGATCGAAGCCACCAGTACAAGTGCACCGAAGTAATCGATTTTTTGCTTCGAATTGATGACAGACTCCTTGTAAAAGAAAGCAATCATAATGAAAGCAATAAGGCCTAAAGGCAAGTTGATATAGAAAATCCAGGACCAATGAATATAGTCTGTAATATAAGCGCCAAGAAGCGGACCGAATAAGCTGGAGAGACCAAATACCGCGCCGAATAAACCGCCCATCTTGCCGCGTTTGTGTACAGGAACGACATCGAACATAATCGTAAATGCAATCGGCATGAGCGCTCCGCCGCCCAGCCCCTGAATCCCGCGGTAAATGCTCAATTCAACGATCGAATTCGCTGTCCCGCATAGCGCTGAGCCGCCCATAAAGACAAGAATGCCGAATATGAAAAATCGTTTCCGCCCGTACATATCCGATAGTTTGCCGAAAATCGGCATGCCGGCCATTTCTGCTACTATGTAAGATGAAGTGACCCACATTAATTTATCAAAGCCGCCCAAGTCGCCAACGATTGTACCAATTGAGGTGGCTACAATGATGTTATCCATCGATGCCATCAGGATAGCCAGCAGCAATCCCCCGATAATAACACCCATATGATTTCGTTTTGCCATCTTCATCTCGTCCCTCCGTCTTTCAAGTATGACTGTCTGAAGCTGAAGCTGCGTCGTCTGTTATGCAATGAACTTCCCTTTATCCAATTTATGTATTTCATTAGAAACCATTCTACCGATAATAAGATGAAATCAGGACTCTATATGGTGAAATAGCAAAACGCCCTCGCCCGTACCCGGTTTTCGGATACGTGCGAGGGCGTTTATTTTCATAAACGTCTACTTCTTCTTTTTCAGCAGCAAATAGACAAAGTATGGACCGCCGATCAGCGACACCATAATGCCAGCCGGCACTCCGTCCGGATCGACGAGATTCCGGCCAACTGTATCTGCGAACAGCAGCAGCCAGCCGCCAAGCAGCACAGCCACAGGGATGAACAGCTGATTGCGCGGCCCTACAAGCGCCTTGGCAATATGCGGAGCCATTAATCCGATAAACGCGATTCCTCCCGTCACCGATACGGCCGATGCGGCAGCGGCAACCGCGGCCATAATCAATACAAGACGCTCCCGTTCGAGTCTCACGCCTACGCCAATCGCCGACTCTTCGCTCAGCGAAAGCAGATTAAGACGCTGTGCTTTGAACAACGTAAACGGAATGAGCAGGATCAGCCACGGGAGCAGCGCCCAAATAAACGGCCAGTCCGATCCCCATATGTTGCCTGCAATCCATTTCGCGATAAAGTCGACCTTGGAACGTTCTGCCGAAGAGATAATGACGATCATCACTCCCGACAGAGCCGTAGAGAAGCCAACCCCGACGAGCACGAGCCGAATCGGATTAAGGCCGTTTATTCGGCTGAACGAGAAGAAGTAGATCAATACCGCCGTAATCAAAGCGCCGGCAAATGCAACGAGCGGCAGCACGTAAGCGAATGATCCGACATCAATCGGGAAGTAAAGGAAAAAGACGGCGATTGCCACTCCTGCTCCGGAGTTAATACCGATGATACCGGGATCAGCCAGATCATTGCGTGTGACGCTCTGCAGGATAGAACCTGACAACGCAAGCGCCATGCCTGACAAAAAGGTAATTATAATCCGCGGCAGCCGGACCGAGAACAACACGAATTCCTCTTTGAAGGTGCCTTCGCCTAGAAATATCGGAATGAGCCGGTTCAAGCGCACCGGAGAATGACCGATGCTCATGCTGGCTACAGCTGTAACCACAATCAATCCCAGACAAATCAGCAGAATCAGACGCTGTTTGCGGATAAGCGAGGATAACGTCATGAGAATGTTTTTCCCCCTTTACTTACGACAAACAGGAAGAAAGGCAAGCCCAGCATCGCTACGATCGCAGCTACCGGTGTTTCATGATGCGCATGAATTGTACGGCCCAGCGTGTCGGCCAGCAGCATAAACGTTCCCCCGACCAAAGCGGAGAAAGCGAGAATATGCCGGTAATCGCTGCCGACGAAGCGGCGTACAATATGCGGGATCATGAGACCAACAAACGCCATATTGCCTACTAGAGCGACCGATGCTCCCGTAAGAACGACAACGATGATGAAGAGAATGGCTTTGATAACGACCAGCTTCTGTCCAAGACCAATCGCCACATCGTCACTCAAGCTTAGAATGCCTACTTGATTCGATAGAATTAGCGCAGCGATAATTCCGACAATAATAACAGGCGCAATCGTCTGAAGCTGCGGCCAAGTCGTGCCGATCAGGCCTCCGGCCGTCCACATGCTTACGTCTTTCGATATTTTGAAAGTAAGGCTGACGGCATCCGAAATCGCATAGAGAAAACCGGATACAGCCGCACCTGCCAAAATAATGCGAATCGGGGACAAGCGTCCCCCTCGCGTCGAGCCCAGCAGGAGAACCAAGGCGGCTCCCACTGCAGCACCGAAGAAACAAGCAATCATGATAGCGAAGTTGTTCAGTCCCGGGAAAAATACGAAAGCGACAGCAAGCGCCATATTGGCGCCGGAGGTCAAGCCCAGCAAGCCTGGATCCGCCAGCGGATTTCGGGTGACCCCCTGCATGATCGCTCCGGATACCGCAAAAGCGGCACCGATCAGAATCGCGGCCAGCTCGCGGGGCAGCCGGATTTCACGAAGAAGGAGCGCATTCTCTTCCTTCGACGTGGATGTCACAGCTAGCCATAAATCATGAAACGACGTGTTTGCGGCACCGAATAACATCGACAGAATGAAGCAAAGGATGAACAAAAGCACGAAGCCCATCCATTTGTACGTTATTGGTACCCGGTTACGTTTGTTATTCATTGGACACGCTTCTTTTATTGGCCAAGAAAGCTTTTAATGAAAAATTCGAGCTGGAATTCCATGCTAATTGGATCGTTGAAGTAGAATGCTTTAGCATCGGCTTCATAGACATGATTATTTTTCACAGCAGTGATGCTTTTGTATGTCTCGGTGTTTTGGAAGGAGTTGTCTTCCTCTGCATTTTTACTGAAGATCACATAGTCGCCGGAGTAATCCTTCAGAACTTCCGTCGATAAAGCTAAATAACCGTCAGTCTTCGTTGCTTCCTTCACGGTTTCCGGCATTTTCAGGCCAAATTGCTGATAAAGGATTTCCGTGCCGCGGCCAAAGTTGTCTCCGTACACATAAAGCTGTTTATTAAATGTCTCGATAACCGACACTGTCGCGTCCGCACCGATCTTCGCTTTAATCTCTTCGCCTGCTTTTTTCGTACGAGCATCGAAATCATCAATCCAAGCCTGTGCTTCTTTTTCCTTATTCAACAGCTTGCCAATCTCCAACTGCTGGGTAAAGAAGTCGACTTTGCCGTACGTGTAAGTAACAGTAGGCGCGATTTGCTTCAGTTTATCGATGTTTTTAATGCCGTCAAGGCCGATGATCAGATCCGGTTCCAGCTCGAGGATTTTCTCCAGGCTTTCATCCGTAACTGCTTCGACATTAGCCAGCTTGTCTTTGAAATTCGGGTTTTCTTTGGACATTTCGTCAACGCCAACTACCGGTACGCCGAGCGCCATTACGTTACCAGTCAAAAACCGGGTGATAACGACGACACGCTGCGGATTAGTCGGAACTTCAACAGGTCCTGTCTCCGATTGATAAGTAAATGTAGCAGCTTCACTAGACGGGGATGCCGCTTCTGTCGGTGCAGGTGTGGATGCAGAATTCGCATCATTATTAGATTTGTTCGCTTGATTGGCGCCGCAAGCGCTCAAAAGAATAACAAAAACCAGAATAAATGGAACGGCAAGCTTTTTCATACGATGAGTCTCTCCCTTTTCTATTGTCCCTTGTTTTAGCGATGAAAATAATTATCATTTTCATTTCCTATCACAATTATAGGGATAGCCTCTTCGTCGAGCCATGCCTTATTGTTTGAAAATTGACTTGTACTATTGATTGGCTGTAAATAAATCGACGGCTCGCTGCAGCTGTAAACGAATGGATATGGGGTTGTAGGGAATCCACTCGTCCAAATCGAGTACATGCACATTGCCCTGCTGTACAGACCGAAGCTCCTCCCAATAAACCGACTTGAATATCGCTTCGGAGTGTTCGATTGAGCCTTTAATATCGGGAAAAATAATGACTAGCATCCGGTCCCCGGCGTATCCTGCAAGCTCAGACAGATCAATAGGTATGGAATGAAACCGGTCCCCAAGCATGTCCATCTGCTGCTTGACCTTTACCGGCGGCTTCAGTCCAAGGGATTGATAGATGACATAGCCGAAATTGCGATTGCCATAAATGAATAATTGGTCCGGCTTAATGACAAGTATCGTTATCGTTTCATTCGCTGCCTTGCTTTGCCCCACCAGTGAACGAGCCGCCTGTTCCTCTAACTCGAATTCCGCCAGCCATCGCTCCGCCCGCTCTTGCCGTTGAATGATCTGGGCGATAATACGAAGATGCTCTTTCCAGCCCATATCCATCCAGGATACTTCCGCAACAGGTGCTATAGCCCGTAAATGCTCCGCCTGAAAGCCGGATAAATCCAAATGCTCCTGAGCCCCGATGATCAATTCAATATCAGCTTCAAGCAGTAACGATTTCACCTGTTCAATGGAACAATTAATGTTGATAAAGGTGATCGACTGCGGCGGCTGCAAATCCGACGTGTTCACGTATTCGCTGCTGTCCGAGATGATGATAGCCGGCTCCAGCCCAAGCAGCAGCAAATGACTGGCATAAGGCGAGAGCAGTACAGCTATACGCTCGAACTTTCCGCGATTGTAGCCTGAAGGCGCTGCTCCGGTCTGCTGCTTGAATCGGCGGCTCAAATAAAATTCATCCTTATAGCCGACTTTCAATGCAATTTCCCTTAGCGTTCCCGATCCGCTAATCAATAGCTCCTTAGCGCGATGAACACGAAGCCGCGACAAATAATCGCTTGGGGAGAAGCCGGTCATTTGTTTGAAAAGGATCGAATAATGCGACCGGCTTACGCCCGCGATTTCGGCTAATTGCTCACGCGTTATTTTCTCACTGAAGTGGTTCTCCAAATATGCAATGCTTCGTTCCATAGAGGGCTGCTCGCTTGCTGCATACTTAGCACCCTGCCCCTGAAGCAATTGTAAAATGATCTGATGGAATACGATTTGATTTTGTACATGGCGGATTTCGTTTTCTGGCAGACGATGGACATATAGTTCTTCTACGTTAGCGACAATTGCCGGTTCATTCGGGAAAAAATAAACAACGGAATTGGAAGCCGCTTCGCTTTTCTGCATCATGGCTCCCGCAGGCAGGGAGCTTTCCCGCTCCCGTGCATGGATGACAAGCTTGTACGCATGAAGCGGATGCGTAGAATTAGCGGTCAGCTCCGCCTCGCTGTGCGCCGGGAGCAAGATAACGCTGCCTTCCGTCAGCTCATACATTTGATCATTCGTCTTCAGACTGCCTTTGCCGCTGACGATTGCAATCAGTACCGATAAGCGCTCATGAATGTGATGCAGCGGGCGGTTCGAGGTACTGTAAACCGATTGAATACTGTCAGCTGTATATAATGGAAAGTGGGACTCCTCCCATTCCGAGACAATCATGTTTTTCACAACCAAAGCCTCCATAATAATAAAGTGTGAATTGTCTAAAGACCGGATAAGGGTGCACAGAATGTTTTCCTCTATTATAATGGATAAGTCGGCCCTTTTCAGGACTGGCTGGTTAAAATATAAATTAGGAGCATCTCAAGTGCGGGCACATCCCATCTACCTTTTACGCATTACTGGACTTTTAGACGGCATTTCATTATTAGTTTTGCTTGGCATCGCTATGCCTTTGAAATATGTTTGGGGCATCGAGCAAGCAGTCACCATTGTCGGAAGTATTCACGGAGGCATATTCAGTTTATATGCGCTTACGATCCTCTATGCAGCCCTACGAGTGAATTGGAGCCTGCTTTGGCCTGCGGCAGCGGTTGCCGCCGCTTTCGTCCCATTCGGCAACTTTCTGCTGGACTGGCAGCTCAAGAAGGCACAATCTCGCTATTCGATAAAGCCATTCAACTATGGCCTGCTCGTGTATAGTATCGTATTCTTTTCTTTTTTTGATTTATTTTCACAGCTGCCGGTAATGAGCACATTCGCCGCATCGATCGGCGCCAGCTCTTTTATTGTAGGTTTTGTCATTGGGCTCTATTCGTTGTCCAATACGATCGGCAATATTTTATCCGGCATTTTGACCGACAAAATCGGACCGTTCAAAATTTTGATGGCCGGTTTGCTGTTATCCAGCGGCGCTCTGCTGCTCTATCAATTCGTGGAGGAGCCATCCTTCTTAATCTTCGTTCGAATTTTGCATGGCTTTGTCGCCGGCTTAATCGTTCCGGCCGCGTTTACTTTCTCTGCGAATACGACGAAGAAGGATGAACAGGGGAAAAAAGTTGCTTTTACCGGTACGTTTGTAGGACTTGCCGCCATTATCGGCCCTGCATTCAGCGGAATCATGGCAAGCAAGACATCTGTTCCTTTCGTGTTTACATGCGTAGCCACGCTTGGGCTGGCACTCGCCATTCTGTCGGCTATTTTTCTCAGCAAGTATAAGATACCGAAAAAAGAAGCGGAATCTGCTTCCGTGCCATCATCAGCTTCCTTATTCAATTCCGGTGTAATTAAAGCTTATAGCGGCGCTTTTTTCTTAATGTTCTCGCAAGGCGTCATCGCCTATTTACTGCCTTTGCATATTCAGACACTCGGCTATGATTCGAGATTAAGCGGCACCCTAATGAGCACGTTCGGTATCATTGCCGTACTGATCTTTGTCCTTCCGACGAACCGCATCTTTGACCGTGTCGCTTCCTCCTGGACGATGGCGATCGGTATCGGCCTGATGGGTATCAGTCAACTGCTGATTGGCCAGTCCACGACGACATTAACGCTGTACATCGTACTTGGACTTTACGGCGTCGGCTTTGCCTTCTTATTTCCGTCTATCAATACGCTGCTTATTCAAGCTGTTCCAGCCGAGCTTCG
Source organism: Paenibacillus radicis (ex Gao et al. 2016) (assembly GCF_014641555.1). Lineage (GTDB taxonomy): Bacteria > Bacillota > Bacilli > Paenibacillales > Paenibacillaceae > Pristimantibacillus > Pristimantibacillus radicis. Next base: position 359,068 of record NZ_BMHY01000001.1, on the reverse strand, counting down.
CGGCAAAGCTTACGGTTACTTCTACGCCTTCTTCTCGCTAGGCGTCGTTGCAGGATCTTCTGTATTAGGCTGGTTGTCTCTGGGCATCACTGAGGGCTTCAGATTTACCGGTATCGTACTCCTGCTGTTCGCTGTCATCGCTGTTCTTAGCAGACAGAGAAAACAGGTGTTGAATAACGGCTAGCACGATTGTATAACAAATCAGCCCCATCCATAATATGGATGGGGCTGATTTGTTTGATTTTCAAACTCAAACTCGTAAGTCTACGTCCGGCGCATATAAGCGCGAACCGTAATCGGAGCAAAGATCGCTACAATAACTGCAGCTCCGATAAGAGAGATACCTAAATCCCAGCCTACGATTCCGGAATTGGTCAATTCCCTTACCGCCGTAACGAGATGCGAGATCGGATTAATGTTTACGAACCATTGAAGCCAATTCGGCATCGTGTCGACGGGCACGAAAGCGTTGGACAAGAATGTGAGCGGGAATAACACAATCATCGAGATGCCTTGTACGCTGGAGGCTGTACGGGCGATGACACCGAAAAAGGCGAAGATCCAGCTAATCGACCAGGAGCAGAGTATGACAAGAAGCGCTGCAATCGCCACGTAGCCAAGGCCGCCTTCAGGACGGTAGCCCATCATGTATCCCATGCCAAACGTCAGCACCGTTGCAATCGTATACCGGATGGTATCCGCCAGCAAAGCTCCGGCGAGCGGTGCGATACGCGCAATGGGAAGTGACTTGAACCGGTCGAATACCCCTTTATCCATATCCTCACGCAGTTGAACACCGGTAACGATAGAAGTCGTAATAACCGTCTGTACAAGAATACCTGGAATAATGACCGGCAAATAGCTTATGACATCCCCAGAGATGGCCCCGCCAAAAATATAGGTGAACATTAAAGTGAAAATGATTGGTTGGAGCGTAACGTCGAACAACTGCTCCGGCGTACGCCGAATCTTCAGTATCCCTCGATAAGCCATCGTCAATGAATTGCGCACCGTCTGGCCGAAACTCGTATGGTTTTTCAATTTGCGGCCGGTTGCCGCATTCACTTGTGTGCTGTTCATACTGTTGCTTCCTCCTTCTCACGGGATGCCGGCGCATCCGAGGCGCCATGGCCTGTAATGGATAGAAATACTTCATCAAGGGTTGGTTTCTGAACGCTCATCTCAGCCAGTGGAATACCAGCCGCCCGCAAGGCGATAAGCAGATCCGTAACGAGGTCTGCGTTGGCCATTGGCGCCGTAATTTTCCCCGCTTCGGGCGATACGACAGATTGGATTTGCAGCACTTGCTCCACAATCTGACGAGCTTTCTCGATATGCAGCGGATGCTGGACGCTTAGATGGAGCGATGAAGTTCCGACCGATGACTTTAATTCATCTACCGTTCCTTCAGCCACGACTATCCCCCGGTCGATAACGGCGATCCGATCAGCCAATTGATCGGCTTCTTCGAGATATTGCGTAGTGAGCAGTACGGTTGACCCTGTTCTTACCAGACGGCGTATCGTATCCCACATCTGTGAACGTGTGCGCGGGTCAAGACCTGTAGTCGGCTCATCCAGGAAGATGAGCGGGGGCTGCGCAATGAGACTTGAAGCCAAGTCCAGCCTCCTCCGCATGCCGCCGGAGAAATTGCGAAGCGGCCGCTTCGCCGCCTCGGACAAACCAAATTCCTCTAGCAGATCGGCTGCCTTGCGCTTCGCCTCTGCGCGTCCTAGTCCCAGCAGCCGGGAGAAAATGACCAGATTTTCAGTGGCGCTAAGCGACTCATCTACCGAAGCATATTGTCCGGTCACGCCGATCAATTGACGGACGATTTGCGACTCCTTCTCCACATCATGCCCGAATATTTTCGCCTTTCCAGCATCCGGCCGGAGCAAAGTAGCGAGCATCCGGATTGTCGTCGTCTTCCCGGCGCCATTTGGCCCCAGCACGCCGTAGATCGAGCCGGCCTTCACGTTTAAGTCAACGCCATCAACTGCTCGATTGTCGCCAAACACTTTCACAAGGCCATGCGCCTCAACAGCCCAGTCTCCATTGTTTGGATCTATTCTCTTCGTCTGAATTTGCCCCATTGCAATTCCTCCAATATTTCTGAATTTAATGTCATCCTAACTCCGCTTTTTAAACTGAATTTAAACGACCGCTAATAGACATCCATCCGAGTTCGATGTTAGGATATGGAAAAGCAAAATGAAGGGGGATTTACGATTGAATCCGCTGCTATTCGATTTTCCTACTGAGTTTATGACGGAAAGATTATTACTACGAATACCGAAACCTGGTGACGGGAAGCTTGTGTATGAATCGCTGCAAGCATCCGAAACAGAGTTAAAACGCTGGCTGCCTTTTATGCAGAAGGAGCAAAACGAATTCGATACAGAGGCTAACATTAGAGAAGCCCATGTAAAATTTCTGGCGCGGGAAGACTTACGGCTGCTCATTTTTATGAAAGAAACTGGCCAGCTTGTAGGTTCTTCAGGTCTGCATAACCCCAATTGGGATATTCCAAAATTCGAAATCGGTTACTGGCTCGATACTCGTCATAGCGGAAACGGGATCATGACTGAAGCCGTTGAAGGCATCGTTTCCTTTGCATTTAATGAGTTAGACGCCCGCAGACTTGAAATACGCTGTGATTCGCTGAATGTTAAAAGCCGGGCAATTCCAGAGAGATTAGGATTTACGCTAGAAGGTATTTTAAAGAATGAAGATTTATCGGTTGACGGCTCTGAATTAAGAGATACGTGTATCTATGCAGTCATTCGTAATTAAAAAATAAAAAGCCCTGGGGATTTTTCCCCAAGGCTCATTTTTATAACTGTCGATTTGACTTGAATATCTGAAGGTTAAAGCAGCTCCAAAGCTTTCAATAATGCATGCTCGCTTGATTCTGCTCCTTCTTTCGAATAATGGGCGTTCGGGAACATTGGCGATAAATGATGATACCCCGGGTACACATGCAGCTCTACTAAGACGCCGTCGAAGGCCAATTGTTTTGTAAACAGCAGAGCTTCATCAATAAATAAATCAACGGTACCTATATTGATATAGGTCGGCGGCAATCCCGCCAATGATTTTGCACGTGCAGGCACGTAATACTCACTTACCTCTTCTTGACCAGGTTCATGACCTAATACCGATTTCCAGCCAAAATAATTGCTTCGGTTGTTCCAAATAAACTCGCCCGCATAGGGATGATCCGGCGCTGCACTCGTACGGTCATCCAGCATTGGTCTTATAAGCCGCAGATGCTGAATATCGAATTCCTTCTGATCACGGATGTATAAGGCTACGCCAGCCGCTAATCCGGCACCAGCGCTGCTGCCTGCAAGGGCGACCTTCTGCTTATCGATTCCTAATTCCTCTGCATGTTCGATACACCATTTCAGTCCTGAATAGCAGTCCTGCAGCTGACTAGGCTGAACATGCTCCGGCGCTAGGCGATAATAGACCGATACGCAACAAAAACCATGCTGGACCGCAAGCGCTGCATTGCTCATACGTTCGCCGACCGGACTTCCCATGACCATTCCGCCGCCGTGAATCGAATAATAAAGAGGCATTTTATCATACTTGGACTGCTTAGGCTTAATGATTTCTATTCGAATAGCAGGACCGCCAAAATAGCTGGGTACAGCCTTTTCTTCAAAGGTAACCGGAAACTTCTCCGTTATATCGATTTGCGGCATCATCTTTGATTGATTTTCGCGTGATTCAATTAACTTGGAATAGGTAAGATCGGTTGTAGGTATTAAATCGACTGCACTCATAATTTCCGGATCAATCAGATGTCTGCTTCTGCTTTGCTGATCACTCATCGTTATCGTTTCCTCACTCTCATGTTGAATCCACCTTCATTATTTGCATGTTCCCGTTTGTTTTATTCCAGGGGCGATCGCGTCACAAGTCCGCCTCCGTCACACTTCTATCTTAAATCATTCAATATCCCCCTAATAGGATAAAGATGACTTAGAATCATAATTGACATAAAAAACACTGATGAAAAAAGCTCACCAGTGTCGTTCCTTACTTTTTATGCGAATAAACAATTCTTTTGATGGTGTCAGCCGAAAGGAAATATGCCCGGGCCAATTCTTCGATACTATTACTATGATTTAGAAAGGCATTTCGAATAGCGGTATTCCGTTGATCGAGCAACCGTCTCCCGCCGCTCAAGCTGCCCCAATCTTTATATTCCGTTTGCTGCTTAGGGATGTAAAGGGTCTCCCCTTGAATATATTTCTGGATTTCCATGATTAGCTCTTCCGGTAAAACCTTTGATGCATTCGTATATTTCAATTTTGCCCGCTCCCTTATTTTGAACATTTAAAAATAAGGTGCAAAGCCAAACGATTAGGAAAGCTTGTTTGTTCGTTCAGCGCTATAGTAGAACGTTTCGCCCCATGCAAAGTATAGCTTTTCTAATAATAGGCTTTGCATGAGTGGAAGAAGTACCAGACAATCTTGAGAGATTCTCCATCAGTAAGCACCCCCTTTTTGATTATCAAATTATATCATAATTCCGGACGAAGGATTGTGAAGGAGGCTTAATTCACAACAAAAAAACAACTGACCGAAATCAGTTGTTTTCATGCTCGAACCTATTAGCTTCTTATTACTTGTTGTTTAATTGAATACCTTGCAAAGTCGCTTCCAGCCCCCACCTGAACCGTTCCTGAAGTTCCGTTCCTTCGGAGAACATTTGCTCATTCAGACTGCGAATGAAAGGGAAACGAATAGGGTCTGCATTTTTAAACGTTTCTTTGATATCTAACGGTTGCATCGTCCCATTCTTCCTCCAGGTATGCTTCTCGAAAGCTATCGAAGTCACATACAGCAGCAGCAGATCTACTCCCCAAGCTGCAGATTTCGGGCTGACTCCGCCCTCATGCAAGGCAGCTAGAATGTATTCGATTAACTCCATATACTTGTCGCCTCGCGGAATCGTGGAAAATGAAATTTCCGCAAGACCCGGGTTCTCGATCAATAGAAGGAAATACGAGTTCAACGCTCCGAATAATCGATCCTTCCATGAGCCTTCCCCGGAATCCGGCAGTACCAGTTCACCTAACCCGGAATCCAATACATATGAATTTAATTCTTCCAAATTATTAACGTAAACGTACAACGAAGATGGCCCTGTATCTAAAGCTTTGGCCACTTTGCGCATGCTCATGCCTGCCAAGCCTTGTTCCTTCAGTAATTCATAGGCGGTTCTCACGATAAGTTCACGGCTTAGAGGATCTTTGGCCGGACGGTCCCGACGACTAACGATAACCCGATTTGTATTGTTCATATTCTCTTTATAATATAGCGCAGTGAGAAATTCAACATCTTTATTGCTGAGCGAATTGCTCATAAATCGTATTCATCATCTCAGCAAGCTTGGCAGCGGCATCATCTCCGAAGGTGAGCTGCAAGCTATCATCGGATTCCCTGGCCTTCTCAGCGGAAAACTGATACATTACTTCTTCATATTCACCAATCGCTTTGCCAAAATCATCAGTATTCCGGGCAAGAGCAAGCGCTAGTTTCAAGGCATCAAACATGGCCATATTGACACCCTCTCCCGCGAAAGGCGACATGACGTGAGCCGCATCCCCAATTAGCGTAACACCAGGATTACGATCCCATTTGAAGCCGATAGGAAGCATGTAAATACGTCTTGGCAGGATGGCATCCTCGGCGAAACGAATATAATCTTTAAGCTGCTCATCCCAATCCTGGAAAATCTCCAGCAGTTGCTCCTTGGCTTCTTGGGGCTGATCGAATGAGATCCCGCTTGTCTCCAGCCAGCTTCTTTCCGCCTTAAAGCTGGCATATACTTTAATTCGTCCATCTCCATTGAGCTGGCCAAGAATGCCTTTATTGTCATCTAGTGCAAACATTTTGCCGCGTTTGTTGAAGGCTGCCAATTCAGGATGCTTTTCCGCTGCATCCAGTATGTTTAACTCAAGCATAGTGAGACCTGAATACTCGACATCGATATCCGTCAGCAACGGACGCACTCGAGAAAAGGCGCCATCTGCGCCAATCAATAGATGAGCCGTTTCGACAGCACCATTGTCAAAGTGAAGCTCGGTCATGCCATTTTCCAGCGAAACTGCCTTTTCAAGCTTATACCCGTACTTGATTGTACCAGGGTTGATCGCCTGCAGCAGCAGATCGCATAGAACACCCCGGTCAATCTCTGGACGTCCGCCTGTTTGTGCTGCTTCCAGCTGTTCTGGTTGCGGTTCTTCATCAATATAAATCTTTCCGGTTTTATCGACGATACGGAAATCCTCTTCCTCATAGCGGGCTAGAGCTTGGAACTCCTCATACAACCCTGCTTCTTTAAGCGCTTTTTGGCCGGATTCCTCATGAATATCCAACGTACCGCCTCTTGTATGGCTCTGGTCTTGCTGTTCCCGTTCATAAATAACGGTTGGAATCCCGTAACGCTGCAGAAGCAAAGCCAATGTCAATCCGCCTGGTCCAGCTCCGATAATCGCAATTCGTTTTTGTTCTTGAGCTCTTGTTGTCATAGAAATGCATCTCCTTCATCCATGTAATTTGTTTTTCTGAACACCGTTCTTTAAGAACACTGTTCGTTAATGATAAAAATAAATCGCATACTTCTTCTAATTGACGATCTGTCAGGAAAGCTTTTTGGAAGAAGACTGTGATTTTTTCAAAAACAGACTAAGCACCAAAGCAATGACCGCAAAGGATAACGTGATCCAGAACGTATGACCGAAAGATTGTCCCAATTGCTCAGCGGTATGATTTTCAGGCAAATTCCGAAGTTGATGAGTCAGGTACGCGGCTGTAATCGTTACACCGAATGAAGACATGATCTGCTGCGCTGAGGTCGTAATCGGTGTCACCCGGTGTACAAGCTCGATCGGAGCGGATTTCAGCACATGCGTATTAATCTGCATCATCGTTAAACCTTGACCAAGCCCGACAAAAGCGAAGCTGCACATGATATAAAATGCGCTCGTGCTGGCCGTAATATGCGTTAAGGCGAACAGTGCGCCTGTTAAAGATAAAATACCGATGAGTGCAACCGGACGAACGCCATATCGGTCGAAAAGTTTGCCCCCAACATTAATCCCGATCGTAGATAGGATCGCCTGGGGAATCACGTATAGCCCAGCCTCCAACGGCGAAAGCCCTTTCACCTGCTGTAAATAAAGGATGAACAACAGTATGCTTCCAAACAGAGCAATTTGGTTCATCCAAGCTAAAATGATGCCATGTGTAAAGGCTTTGGAGCGGAATACCCTGAGCTCAAGAAGCGGATGCTTTTGCTTGAGCTCATTCCAGATGAACAGCAGCAAAGCAACAATGCCTAGAGCCAAAGATCCCAGTGTCCATTCGTCCATCCAGCCCTTCTCACCGGCTTGGTGAACGGTGAAAACTAATGAAGCAAAAGCGATGGGTGCCAATATTGCACCTGGAACATCAAGCTTCATTCCTTTGCTTGGCTTGGAGGCTGGCAGGAAGCGCCACGCCATTGCAAAGGCGAGAATGCCTACTGGAAAGTTAATGAGAAATATCCAGTGCCAATTAATAAATTCAATCAGCCAGCCCGACAGGATCGGACCAAGAATTGGCGCCAGCAGCATCGGAATGCCGAGAATCCCCATCACGGAACCGCGTTTGTCGGGAGGCGAAGCCTTGAATACCATCGCAATACCGATAGGAGCAACCATTCCGCCGCCTAGGGCTTGCAGTATACGAAAAATAATCATTTGCTCCGGCGTCTGCGACAGCGCACAAAGCATAGATGCAATAACGAACAATACAATGCTTACGAGAAACATGCGCTTCGCTGAGAATCGTTCCGAAAACCATCCTGCAAGCGGTATGACCGCTGAAAGTGCCAAGGTGTAAGCCGTAATCACCCATTGAATCGTACCCAGATCAGAATGAAAGGTATCCACTAATTTGGGAACTGCGACATTCATAATGGTGCTATCCAAAATAATTAAGAACATACCCGTAGCCACGGCCAGAAGGATCGGCATAATCTTTTTCAGCGAAAACTCAGATGGAGCGTTTTGAGCTTGCATACTCAAACGACAAGACCTCTTTTCTTTATAAGTATCTGCATGAACCTGCATGAACGAAAAGCTTAGCTAAATTTGCGAGGGTACTTCGCCACTCGGGTGTATGCTTGTGCGTCGAACGAACCAGATTCGCTTTATTACGAACCTTCCTTCGCTAATCCAGCCTTTGCAGTACTTGCCTGCTATTGGAGCGAAGCTATCTTCGCTCTTCGTGAACCTTGCTTCTCCAATAGCGAAAATCGCTTCGCTGTCGGCGTGCAGCTATTTGTAAATCCATCGCCGAACGAAGTTAGCTTCGCTATTTTGCGAAGTTGGTTCGTTATCTCTATTGCGGATTATCGGCCTCCTTCATATTCACATTCATAACTTCTACCTCTCATTTATATCACAACGAACACCGTTCGTAAAGAACTATGTTCGTTGTGTTGTTTGAAAATATTCGGATTGGATCAACTATAGGTAATTTGAATAACCACTTATGGCGCAAATAAGGATCAGTGGATGCTGCCAGGCGGTTATGTTGAAGAAGGGGAAACCATTGAAGAAGCAGCAGTAAGAGAAGTGAAAGAGGAAGCAGGTGTGGAGTCGATACCTAAAAGGCTTCTTGGCGTTAGATCAGGTGTGAGACAAGCTCAAACCGGACTGGAGCAAAGCGTATATTTTATATTTGAAATGGAACTCGTATCAGAAACAATAGGATCAGTTGACGCAGAGGTTTCAGCCGTTCAATTTAGACCAATTGAGGAAGTTCTTCTTGACCCTATGGTGGTAAGTCTCACAAAAGAAGTGTTGTTAAACTATAAAAACAGCTCTTCTGCAGCTGGATTGTCGAAGGTTAATAAAGCCATCGAAACTAATAATAAATACATGAAATACGACCTGTATTTGAAATAAATTAAATGTTCTTTTCTGATGCGCTATTTATTATTGTTTAAGGTAATTGTGCAGATATGTAGTTGATTCTATAATTATCAAGTATTCGTTTGTCATATGAAATTGCATATTGTTTATTCTCTTCTACCAGTTTTGAAATATCGATTGGTACTTTTATTGTTCTTACTCTATCACCTAAATTTTTTATAGTTATTTCATTTTTACTTACTTTCTGAATTATAACGACTTCCATTGTTGAAGAACGAAAAGAATTCCAGAACATAAATAATGCAACAATTATCAAGAGAACGATCACACATCTTTTATATGCATTTATCATTAGACGCTCCTTTAAATATTTGATTTCATTGTGAGTCTTTTCGAGGATTTCTTATAACCCGCGAATTAGTGCCGTTCATCGGCAGAATCGAGACTAGAAGGCGTGGAGAGCTCGGTGCCCAACGAGTTTACCGGCCGGACCGGTTTCCTATCCGTAACAATGGTTTCGCCTGTTGATGGATTTCGAGACAAGACAGCATCAGGGCTTGCTTGCTTCAATTGCTTCAACACATCTTCCCCAACAGCTGCTTTAGGATCAAAATCAGGATCCGCTCCCGAAGTATTCGTGATAGCCGTCTCTCCCTGATTAAATGCTGTCAATCCGGAATTATTTATATTTGAACTTAAAGCCGTCGCTCCCCCCACGTTCATAATTGACAATAAGGCTAACGAGACAGAAAACCTTCTAAACCAACCCTTCATTTGTAATCCCCTCCTTTCATGCTATTTCAGTTGACGTGATCATAACCGCTATTGTTGCAATTGAACGAATTTCTAATATCAACAATGCCCGGCAAAATAACAACAGCTCTAGTCCATATACAAATTCAAGCCAATATAGGAAGCAGTTCTTCCAATGATTTTACAATATAGTCTGGAGAACAGTTTGACGGTAATGGTTTATGGTTTCGATTAATCCATGCTACCTTAATACCAGCCTGTTGCGCGCCTGACACATCACTTATAAGGGAATCTCCAACGTGCAGCACCTCTGCAGGATTTAAACCATGTTCCATTAGAGCTCTCTGGAACATCTCAGGCCTTGGCTTATATGATCTGACATCCTCACTTGTAATAATGTTCTGGAATGATAATCCGTTATGTTTAATTGCAGCCTGAATGTCCTTCCGATCAATATTGGATAGGATGATTGGCGAGTTTTAACTTTCGTTAAAAATAACTTTGCATCATCAAAGAGCTGTGCTGTTTGCCAGTGGCCATATAAAATTTCGCAAAGCTCTATTGGAGTAACGGATGATCTATAGAAGGCTGCTGTATCCTCCAATGAGGACAGTTCGAGCTGCCGTTGCGTTTTGAAGTTTTCTCCATAAGAAGATTGGAATTTTCGCGAAAAAGATTGCCACCAGTATTTCCCGATATCTTTTGTGGTCGTTTGGTTTACTGCTGATTCCAATATTCGCTGGCATATTTCCTCAATATAAACTTCATCTTCATGCACGATTGTGCCATAAAAATCAAGAAATACCGCTTTGAACTTCAATTTAACCATGCTCTCCCACATCCTTTATTACGTTATTGTTTTAATACTTTAATATAATAACGCGATAACGGAAATTTGTACACATAATTTCCCATTCGATATCCACTTTGTCCTGCTTATCTTCGTAAAAAAAAACGGTTTCCCCTCTCATGGGGAAACCGCCTTTTTGTAGCATCATCATTCATTTCTACAACTGCAACGCTCTTAGTATAATGACAGCCGCTTCAGCACGAGTTGTGCTGCCTAGAGGCTTCACAGTGCCGTCAGTATAGCCGCTAACAATTCCCTTCTCAGTCGCTGCCGCAAGCGCTGCTCTAGCCCATTGCGATACTTTGGAGCTATCCTTGAAGGTCAAGCTCTTGTCTGCTGCTGCAATACCTGCTGCGCGCACGACGATTTCCGCGACTTGCTCACGCGTAATCCACTCATCCGGGCCAAAAGCAGTTTCGCTATAACCGTTCACTATGCCAAGCGATGCAGCCGTCGCGATGGCGTCTTTTGCCCAATGCGTTTTCGTATCAGCAAACTCTTTGCCTGATGCTTTGCCCTGCAAATTAAAGGATTTAGTGATAATAGTAACGAACTCCGCTCTAGTAATCTTGTTATCCGGCTTGAATGTATCATTCGGATAGCCTGTAATGGCACCAAGCGCTACCAATTCATTAATGCCTGACTCCGCCCAGTGCCCTTTCGTATCGGTAAAATTCGCGGTTGGCTGAGGATTCGGATCTTGTTTGTCCGACGTCAGAATGGCGAATTTCGTGAAATGGGTTACCGTTCCAGACACTTTTCCGTTAACCTGATCCACTTGCACATTGTCCAAAGAGATCCATTGCTTCGTCTCTTCGTTGAACCAGTACAAGCCCACAATCACTTTCGCTAAATTCACCTTAGACTTATCGAAATTCAGCGTAATCGTAACAGGTTTAACAAAGTTGCCTGCCTTATTTTTAACAATCTCATAAACGTCACCCAGCAATTTCAGCTTGCCATCGGCAAACAAGCCGGAGGTGTTGCTTACCTTAGTGACTGTAATCTCGAAACCTGCATCAAGGGCACCCGCCGGCACTTGAATGCCCGCTCCGTTCAAGGACAAGTAACCACCCGCCGACGGAATGTTCCCGGAATTAGCCGGTTTTGACGATGGTGCTGGCGTCGACGATGGCGTCGGTGTTGACGATGGCGTCGGCGTTGGTGTCGACGTCGGTGTCGACGTCGGTGTTGGCGTCGGTGTCGACGTCGGTGTTGGCGTCGGTGTCGACGTCGGTGTTGGCGTCGGTGTCGACGACGGTGTCGACGTTGGTGTTGGCGTCGGTGTCGACGATGGCGTTGGTGTTGGCGTCGACGATAAAGCTCTGTTCACCTTCACCACATAAGTTTTCGTAGAGCCATTGCGCGCTGTTACGATAAACGGAATGTCATTCTGTCCTTCGGACAGTTGGAATGATTCACTCGTTCCGCTTGTGTAAGGATTGCCTTTCGCTGTAACAGTCGCTTTAGCATCGCTTGCCACCGCCGTAATCGCAATAGTATCAACCGTCTGTTCAACGGATACCGTGTAGTTGGATACAGCCGGATCGAAGTTCGGATTCAACGAGCCCGTATCGATAGACAAAGCATCTAGCGTCGTTACATCGATCAGCTTGCCAGCCAGCATATCGCTCTTAACGAGTGCAAAATCGGCTACAATCTGATGCGAGTAGTCCTCAGCGGAATTCAGAATAAAGTTCTCCAGATCACTCCATACTGGAATGATATCCGTCACAAAACGATCTTCAAACTTATAATTCAACTGGTCAGACACTTGGTTCAATCGTGATCCGGCATAAGCGTATGACTTAGCAGCATCGATCAAATATTGCTCCAATTCCGTTTTGTTTTTGAACGGCTTATCGGTGTAATCTCCCTTGAACGGCGATACTTCCCGGATCAGGAATGAAGCATTCAGCGCTTCCAATACACCCAGGTAAGAATCAACATCGACCGAGGTTTTCAGATAGGCATCCTTCGACACGTTAGCATCTCTGGTCTGTGCCTTCACATCAAGTAAAATATCGTCCGTATTCGCAACACTTGAACCTTCAATCAATACATTGAATCGCATTACACCAATGCTGCCAATACCTTGATGAATACGGCGTACGATATCTTTAATTGTAAAATATTGATTGAACTGCTCATCGCTAAGATTCGGAAACTGACCTCTTACCTGAGCTTTGTAAGCTTCCCAGCCAGCCTTCAGCGAGGCGGTCTCTGCCTCTGTAGCGAGCTCAAACTTATCCGAATTTTTAGCAATATCCAGTTTTCCGTTCAGCGCCCGTTTGCCTAACAATTTTTGCAGCGCCTCGGCATAAGTCCCTTTGGATACACCGTCCATCATACTCTTCGTATAAGGCGTCACATTGTTTTTCGTCAGCTTCGTTGCTTTCTTGCTGTTGTCGTTGTGAATCTCGATCAGTGTATCCTTATACGTCTCTAGGAAGGTTCGGGATACATCCCGGAAGTCAGCGTCCTGCAGACTCGCAATACCAGAGCTGTCTTTTTCATATTTGGCGACATAAATACTCGTTACAAAACGAAGCAAGTCTTCATAGAAGCTTCCGATACCCGCGGAGTCCACGTCATTGAGACTGAACACCATTTCACCTGTGCTGTCGTTAAAAGACCCTACATTCTGGATATGGGCATCGCCTTGTGTATAAGCGAGAATATCCTTGTCTTTCCACCCGTCAATCAATGACTCTGGAGAAGGGATGAGCTTGCTCGCAAGATCGGATTTAAACATAGAATTCGTGCCGCGCAGAAACGTGTATTCATTCGCCCCCATTGCGCTGCTTCCGTACTTATACTCTTTCGTAACGGCATCATTGAAGTTTTTATTGTCCGCGATAATGCTTTGCTCTACAGCTTGCTTCCGTGCTTCATCAGTAAGAAGCGGCGGGCTGTACCGAAGCAAATTGACCGCAATCGGCCCGGAAGCCAGGAAGCCGCTATCCTGAACAGCGCTTGGGTTCAACACGATCGTCAGCGGCACCGCATTCATGACCGCAGAAGTGGAAGTGCCGGAGATGGAGACTGTGATGGAATTGTCACTGCTGTTCCCCTCTGCCTCGATATTCCAATTTCCTGCAGGCAATCCCGTAACAATATAAGAAGCAGCATCAAGCTTGCCATTCACAGCCGTTCCAGCTGTTAAGTTCAGCTTCATTACAGCGTTCAAAGCTTTCGTGCTGCTCATACGGATCGTAGACGATGACGCGTCTGGAGCGGCAGCAATAAGATTAGACGGTGTGTATTTGATCAAGCTTACCGTATTTGTCTTCTGGTAAACAGCAGCCGGTCCAGATGGCGCATTGGGTTGATCCCATGCCCCCGGATTAATAGTGATCGTCAGATTGGCATCGGCGTCCACGTTCTGGGAGCTTTGTCCAGCTATCGTAATCGCAATATCTGACCCATTGGCATTTGCCGTCGCAGACAATCCTGCGGGCAGACCGTTCACAATGAAATCGCCCGCTGCCCATGCTCCTTGCTTCGCAAGGCCATTAAAGGCAGTCAATTGGATCGTATTATTAGCAGGATCTACAGTAGAGCCCGTGTTCATCCGAATGCTCTGACTTTCTCCCAAAATAACGTAAGCTACAGAGTGGCTGGAATTATGAGGAGTTCCCGTGTTTACTTTCTCGAAATCCTTGCCGTTGTTTTTCGTATCCCAGTTGTGCCCGCGATTCGGGGCTGCTAATGCCGTTGTGTTCTTGGCAGGGTCGAGCGGGTCAAATACGAGACGCTGCATCGTATTCGACTTGCCGGCCTGCTTGGCCGGGGTGCCCCAATAGGCATCTACTACAGGATCATAACCGACAAAGTCAACGACATTGCCTTTTAACGCATCATCCACAGGATTATTAAGGGTAAGAGGGTCGGTCGTATTAAGCAATGCCAGCTTGCCGCTGTTATTGCCTAATTTAAAGGAACCTGCCGCATCAGATGCGGGCAGACTTCTCTGAACGATACCGTTGCTTCCCAAGGCTACCAAGTAATAGCCGTAAGCCGGAATGCTGTCCGTAGGCGTACCAAGAGCCGCAACTTTCCAGGTACTTTGCCCATTATCGGCATATTGAATCGACCAGCCGTTTAGCGAGATTGGAACCGCAGTCGGATTGAATAATTCAACAAAGTCATTGTCGTAAAGGTCAGCCGTATCATTCAGTTTCCCGCCGTAAAACTGGCTGATGACTACATTTTTGGCTAAATTGTCGGTGTTAGCTGGAATTGCCGCAGCGGCATAACTGGTCCCTGCAAACTGCCAAAGTAATTGAACGAACATCGCTGTCGCTAGAAATGCTGCCACCCAGCGCTGATTGGACTTTTTCAAATGGATAAACCCCTCTCCCATATACATTCAACTCATTCTAGCAACGAAATGTCATAGGGGGGTTAAGCGCAAGTCATGCTAACATTAAAATTGATTAAATTTGCCACAGGCATACTCCTCAATATGGCCATCCATACGAGTAACATCGATACTGTAAGCGATGCCGCCGCTTAAATCGATTAGCGTTAATCGCTCCCCATGCCCCGCTCCTGTGTCTATGCCAATCCTGCGATCTCCGATACATATCCGGCCCCTCGGCGCTCCTAGCCGTAATCAGCCCGATTATGCAAAATTTCATGGATGCCATGGCCGCCCAGCTATCTCGTGAAATTCAATAGACAGCCCTAATAGAAAAAGCACATCCCTTTACAAGCTGGCTGATTACAAGCCGGATGTAAAAGGATGTGCTTTTTGTGCTGATAATGCCATAGCGATATCACGGAAGACATTCATAAATGTAGATAAATTATCGCTATTCGTGTATGATACTAAGCATTATTAGAATATGACCTTAATTATAAAGGAGAATAAACATGGATCCCATTGATAAGCAAATTTTGTTTCATCTTCAAAACCAAGCAAGAATGTCGATGACAGAGCTGGGCAAATGTGTGAATCTTTCGCAGCCTGCCGTAACAGAGAGAGTTAAACGAATGGAAGAGAAAGGTATTATTGAACAATACCGAACCATCATTTCGAATGAAAAAACAGGAAAGCATACCACTGCCTATATGCTCTTCCGAACAAGCGACTGCCATGCCTTTCTTGATTTTGTCCAAACCTCTCCTCACGTCATTGAATGCCACCGCATTAGCGGCGAGCATAACTATTTAATGAAAGTGATTACGGAGTCCAATCGCTCTCTTGAGGAGTTTGGCAATAGCTGCGACAAATATGGGACATATTCCATTCTTATTGTGATGTCGACACCTGTGGAATACAAAAATCCTATTTTCTCACTCGATGATATAAGCTCACCCGATCTGCTTTGAAGGGAATCCGTATTTTTTGGATTGCCGTGTTATGAGCAGCGAGACCAGAATTAGAATAAGCAATACCCATGGAAATGAACGAACATCCATGACTCCGAGCAATAATGCACCAGCCAAGCCGCCCGCTCCGATGGCCAGATTCCATGATGTAACGAGCATGGATTGGGCTACATCCGCACTCTCGCCGGCGGCTTCCGCTATAGCTGTCTGCAGCAAGGTTCCCGCTCCGCCAAATGTTAGCCCCCACACGGCAACTGCCAAGTAAATCAGAATCGGCTGATTGCTGCCCACGCCCAACAATATGGATGCCAAGGCGAAACCGGCAAGGCTGATCAATACCAATGAACGCTGCTTGCGGTCGATATACATGCCAACAATCCAAATGCCGGCAATCGATGTAACGCCGAAAATAAGCAGAATGAAGTCTACTCGCCGGGCCAGGCCAACCTCAGCAAGATAAGGGGCGATGTACGTATATAAAATATTATGAGCAAGCACCCACACCAGAACGACAGCGAGTACAGGTCTAACTCCTTTAATAAGAAAAACTTTGTGAAGAGACAGCCTCTTCTCTGCTAACTGCCCCGCAAAGTCCGGCATTTTCCAAATAATCCAAGCAACCAGCAGTAGGGTAAGCACTGACATGACACCAAAAGCAGCACGCCAGCCCATAAGGGTACCAAGCAGCGTTCCTGCAGGAACACCAAGCGCCATCGCAAGCGGGGCTCCGACCATGGCAACAGCCATCGCCCTGCCTTTGAGTGCATCTGGCACCATCCGGCGCGCATAACCCGCTGCCATCCCCCATAACACACCGCCGCATACGCCTGCAAAGAAACGAGCAACCAGCATCATTACAATATTTGAAGACAGAGCAGCAGCGCTATTAAATAGAAAGAAACCGAGCATTATCATTAGCAGAAGCGGTTTTCTCCGCCAGCCGCGTGTTGCTGTCGTTAAAGGTATCGCCGCCACAACGGAGCCAAGCGCATATAACGTAACAAGCTGGCCAGCCAGCCCCTCCGATACGGCTAACCCTTCACTTATTTGGGGCAACAGTCCGGCTGGGATCGTTTCGGTGAAAATGCAGATGAAAGCTGCCATAGCCAAGGCAAGTAATGCTGCCCAAGGAAGGCGGCCAGTGTCCGCTTTAGCAGCAGCCGTTCCCGAAATTACTGTGTTTGATCTATTCAATTTGAAGCAACTCCTATACATGAGTAATGGATCGGTGCACCCGGCATCCAAGAAAGCTTTCGCTTTACTTGAATCTAAGTGTACAAAATGGAGTTGCCATTTTACAGTTATCAATAAAGGCAAATAAGAACAAATACTTATAAAATTATCTTTTATCAAGATTATTTCCGTTAATTTATAGTCATGATTTCTAAAACCCTCCGTAAGCGTAAACAGCCGCTCCCCGGAAGAAATCCGAGAAGCGGCTGCCGCTTAAAATATAAATTGGGTTATTTGCCAGCCTTCAATAAATTTAAAATCATCGTAATGGCTTCAGCTCTAGTTGCCTTAGCATTAGGAGCAAACGTGTTGCCTTCCCTGCCTTTTACAATCTCTGCTTCCTTAATCGCAGATACTGCGCTTTTCGCCCAAGCCGGAATTTCGCTGTCATCTGCGAAGCCTGTCGTCTCCACATCAGCAAGCTTCGCTCCGCTCGCTCTGGCAATCATGACGGCCAGTTCCGCGCGGGTCACACTCGCCGACGGGCGGAAGCTTCCATCATTATAGCCGGTTACGATGCCTGCTTGCAGAGCTTTGGCGATAGCCTCTTGCGACCAGGCGCCAATCTGGCTGCCATCGACGAAGCTCAACTCTCCGCTGCTTGCATCAGCTGGCTTTAGTCCGTTCATCAGCATCACAACGAACTCTGCACGCGTCACAATTGCATTTGGCTTAAACGTGCCGTCTGTATAGCCCTTAACGATGCCAAGCTTCACAGCCTCTTCGATGTTAGCTTGCGCCCAATGGCCGCTCACATCGGTAAACTTCACAGCTTCGGAGCCAGTGTCGCCCGGCTGAGTGCTGCCGCCTTCACTGCCGTTGTTATTACCCGTTCCATTGTTGCCACCATTATTGCCGCCGGTGCCACCACCATTGTTGCCGCCGGTGCCGCCACCATTGTTACCGCCGGGTTCGCCGCCATTATTACCGCCAGGTTCGCCGCCATTGCCTCCGCCGGGTTCACCGCCGTTGCCTCCTCCATCTGAGGGGTCGGCTGCTTTTAACGTATAGACGTTAAAATCGTACACGCTGGCACCGTTCCCATTGGAATCCGTTACACTCAACCGGACATAGCGGGCTGATACAGCCGTTGCCTTGCGATCCTCATTAATCTGCTGCGTAGTAGCTGTACTCGTCTTGTCAGCATACGTGGTCCAGCTAAAGCCATCTGTCGAGTATTCAATCTTATATTTGTAGCCTGTGTTTAGCTCGAATCTCGTGTTGACGCCAGTAATGTCATAAGCGCTGCCAAGATCAACCTTCAGCCATTGCGATACAGTTAAACCCTCCTGCTGTGCCCATCTGGTCGCAGGATCACCATCCACCGCGAAGAGAGGACTTTTGCTTTGCGAGGAAGCACTGACCGCTTTGCTTAAAGCGATGTCAATTTCCGTACCGCCAACCTCCGTTACGGTTACTTCCAGCGTACGATTGTCACCTGCACTAAATTCGAAAGCCAGATTGCTTTTCCCTTCGCCTAAAGTAGCCAGATACGAGCGTAGAATCGTCACATTGCTTCCAGAAACCGTATAATCGACGTCTGGCTTCAGGTAGATCGCCCGGTTTTTAATGCCAGTCAGCGTATTGCCTTGAAGGTCCAAGCCGACCGTAATGTCAGACTGCTTGCTTGGCGTCTTGTTGAATGCTGCCGCTGTTTTATCAATCGTTGAATTTGGTGTAACCGGCGTGCCGAATACGCTAAACTCAAAGATGCTTGGGCCTAAGCTGTACAACGCCTTAATGCGCATATACCTAGCTGTTACAGGACTCGCAGCATTGTCATGATACGTTTGCTGTGTTGTTACGCTTGCTGTCCGATCTGCATAGGTGCTCCAGCTTTGCCCATCCAAGGAGGACTCGATTTTGTATTTATAACCGTTGTTCAATTCAAACATCGTCGTAACGGATTTAATGTTGTACACGCCCTGAAGGTCAACCATGAGCCAGCCTTCTGTATTCCAGATTCCTTCCTGCTGCGCCCATCTTGTGTTCGTGTTGCCGTCCACCGCAAGGGCAGGATCAAAGCTTTGCGAAGAAGCCGTTACCGGCTTGTTCAATGCCACATTGACAGAGCCGTCATCTTCAATGACGTTAACTTTCAGCTCGGGATCTGCGCCTGCTGCAAAATCGAACGTCAGACTATTTTCCCCGGCTGGCAGCGTTTGGAGGTATGACTTATAGATCAAGACTTGATCCCAGAACAGCGTGTAGTCTTGATCTGGCACCAAATCAGCCGAACCGTTTTTAATTCCGTTCAGCGTTCCCCCGTTCATGACCATCTTGATTTGAATATCGCTTTGTCTAAGCGGATTTTTATCAAAGGTCACTTCATCCTTCAAAATCAAAGAGTTGGCTTCCGGAGGCGTGCCGCCTTCACCCGGATATACGCTGAATTCATAAATGCTGCCGCCCCAGTCATGGGTCATCGTAATTCGCATATAACGCGCCATGACGGCGTTCACGTCATTATTCGTTTGCTGAGTTGTCGCAGCAGCCATCTTGTCGGCATACAGCGACCAGTTGTCTCCGTCCTCCGAATATTCGATTTTATACTTATAGCCCGAGTTGAGTTCAAACATCGTGCTGGTAGATGCAATCGAATAGACATCTCCCAAATCTACGGTCAGCCACTGCGGATCTGTTCTTCCCTCTTCCTGCGCCCATCTCGTTCCCGTATCGCCATCAACGGCAAATGCAGGATCTTTGCTTTGCGAGGAAGCCGTTACCGGCTTTTTCAATGCCAGATTGACTGGCTCAGTCGGCAATGGCTGGGATGCTTTCCCCGGTCCTGCTGCCGCGATAATGTCCAGTGCCTCTTGCGGCCAGTTATTGCCGGAGACGCTTATGTTGCCATAAGCCGTGCTGGATGAATTAACACCGCCAAAGTCTACATTGTAATAGTTGTACCGGATGATATTGTCATGTGCCGAGCCGGAGAAGCCATGCTCCGTATTATCAATCACATTGCGCTCTACCATTCTGTAGCTCGTCTCACCATCCAGGTAGACACCCATGATATGGTTCCAGGCCGCATAAGAACCTTGCCGCATATTTTTAATATAGTTATGGTAGATATTCGATTTGCCATCCATCCGGCCAAGCGTATAAATGCCTCCGCCATCTTGAACCAGCCTTACACCATCATGAATATAGTTGTTATGCACCTGATTGTTCGTCATGCCATGGTAAGTATCCGCCCAGTTCCATCCGATACTAATGCCGGAATAAGGCAGGTTGCTGATCTCATTGTGTGCAATCGTCATGTTCTGAGGCAGCATCGCTCCAATTCCGACCATGTCGCCATAATCGAGACCTACATGATCAACCGTATTATGCGTAATCGTATCGTATTGGCTTTGACCGTCAGGCAGCGTATACGTCGGGTCTTGTCCTTCATTGTCATCCCACAAATCGCCGACAATGCCCATCGCGATCCCGCCCCCGGCATTATCGCTAAGATGATTCCAAGTAATCAGGGTGTGATCCGTACCCTCATACCCCATAATGCCCCAGCTTCCCGCATAGCGGAATGCATTGTTCTGAATCGTAATATGGCTCGTATACTTCAGCTCCAGCATCGCTCTGGACGCCGTATAACGGGCAGTGTTTCTAATCTCGCTGTTATTGCCCCCGGTAACAGACTGATACCGGAAGCCGGCTTGCACATCTACATAACCATAGCTGGATGGCGCCAGCCAATTGCTATGCATAAACTGGATGCCTGAGAAGGTAAGGTTATGCACTTTATTGCCTTCGCTGCCTTCCACCTTAACGACAGTCTCCAGCTTAGGCGCAATGATTCGAGTCGTATTTATCGTCTCATTGCTTCTAGGCTTATAATAGACCGTCGCTTCAGCGGTATCGAGATACCATTCTCCTTCCGCATCCAGCAAAGATAAAGCGTTTTCAAAAAAGTATGGCGAATTGCCTTGACCATGATGATTATAAGAGAAACCGCTTTCAGGAAATTTGAAATCAACTTGACCGGTCGTTGCATTCATAGTGTCAATACGGCCGCGAACTTGGCTCCAGCTTTGCAGGATAACCATTTCGGCGGACGTGCCGTTTAACTGCTCCGCCCAAGCGCGCTCATCCTCACCAATCACATAGGGATATTCTCCATTTTGGGCTCTGTAATAAGGGCCCTTGACGACGTCATCGGTCAGATTCGGCTGACGAGCCCGAATGCCACGATCCTCGCCGGTATACAGCTGCCGGAAATTCCAGTCTACGCCTGTTCTCTTATAAATGTTCTGATCGCTGTCGTACAGCTCCCAGCCGGTGCTAATGTCCACACCACCGCTAATAACAGGTGTCGCTCCATCAGCTGCCGTATAAATGACATTGTATCCGTTATTGCCGGAATCCAAGCTGTCAAAGGTCAGCGTGTCGTTCAAGAAATACTCGCCGTCTTGCAAATAGACGTAAATATCATCTGTCATCGCTTGATTAATCTCTCGCACGGCCTGCTTTGCCTTTTCAATCGTTCGAAACGGCGCTTCAGCTGTCCCGCTATTATTGTCATCGCCAAGCGGCGATACGTAAAAGCTTTGAGGTGCTGCAGCTTGAGCCCGTTGAACCGAGCCTGGCAGCGACAAGCTTGTGAATAACAGAAACAGAGATAATAATAACGCCAGCTTTCTTTTCATTGATTTACGCCTCCTACGCTTCTTATCATTTTTGTTATTCGGTGGTTACTTATAGCCTTGCAGTCCAAGCAGGATCGGATTAACCTCATCCTGCACGGACGATAACCGCAGCCAAAGTCAGAACTCCGCCCCCTTTCCAGAGAATATGAAACGTGCTACCCCTTTAACGAACCTTCCGTAAGTCCTGCAATGAATTGACGCTGCATGAATAGATAGAGCAGGAAGATCGGTGCCGAGGCCAACACCACCAGTGCAAACACATCCTCCCAGTTCGTGCTGTACTGCCCGACGGCTTGAAAAATACCGGTTGTAACGGTATAGCTCTTGGTCGAGCCCAAAATAATAACCGGATTAATGAAATCATTCCAAATCCACAGGCATAAGAAAATGACTGCCGAGGCTGTTGCCGGACGCAGCAGCGGAAATAATATTTTCCAAAAAATCGTAAACTGGCTCGCTCCGTCGATCTTCGCAGACTCGTCCAGCTCCCGTGAGAGCGTACGGATAAACCCAACGAATATAAATACGGTAAACGGAACGTAAAATCCGATGTTATAAAGGATAAGACCCTGAGGCGTGAACATCAGTCCAAGCTTTGCCAGCACCTTCACAAGCGGAATTAGAATCACTTGCGGCGGTATCATGAGCCCTGACAGAAGCAGCAGATAACATACCGACAGAAAACGGTTGCTCACGCGGGCAAATACGAACGACATCATCGAGCAGAGTATAATCAGCAGTACGACTGAAACCGACGTAATCAATATGGACGTGCCGTACGCTTTGAAAATATTAAACGATGGCGTAACCGCCGATCGAATAAAATTGTCTACCGTCAGCCGTAACAGCGGCAGCGAAAAGGGATTGTCCAAAATATCCGCTTTTGTCTTGAATGCATTGACCGCTGCAATGTAGAACGGAACGAGCAGCAATAGCGACAACGGCATGAGGAACAAATGCCTGAGATAGGATGCGAGATTTCTCCTCATAACAGCCTCTCCTCCCTTCTGCGCAAGTAGACCGTCAAGGATACCGACAGCAGACTTACGATAATGAGCATGTAGACAGCCAGACTTGCCGAGTAGCTCAGCCGGTTCGCGCTGAAGCCGACCTTAACCACTTGATAGGCAATTGTTTCTGTCGCTCCAGCCGGGCCTCCGTAAGTAAGTACAGCAACACGGTCATACTCCCGCATGGAGCCTGTGAACATGAAGATGATACTCATTGTAAAAGCAGGTGCCAGCATCGGGAACGTAATATGTCTGAACTGCTGCCAGCGGTTGGCCCCGTCGATTCGAACCGCCTCATACAAGCTGCCCGGAATCGATTGCAGCCCGGCTAGATAAATGACAATGATGAAGCCGGTGGACTGCCAGATGGCGAGAAATGTAATCGTTAATACAGCCAGATTCGGATTGCCGAAAAACTCGATCCGCTCCGCACCAAGCTGCTCCAGCAAATTATTAAGCAAGCCGTTATAGCTTAAAATGCTTTTCCAAATAAAGCCGACAGACACCGTGCTCAGCAGCAGCGGGAAGAAGAAGACGGAGCGATAGAAATTCGTCATCCGGCCTTTTTTATTCAACAGAACCGCAAAAGCGATACCTAGTACATTCACGAAAAAAGTGGAGACGACTGCAATAAAAAGAGTGACCAGCAATGCGCGCCTGAAGCCTTTATCCTGAAAAGCTTCCGTGAAGTTGCTTAGCCCGGCAAATTGATAGGATGGGCTGATGCCGTCCCAATTGTAGAAGGAATAATAGACCAACAGAATAATCGGAATCAGAAGAAAAGCGAAATAAATGAGAATGCCTGGTGAGAACATTAACGCATAAGACCATCGATCCTTGTTAAGCAAATCCTACCACCGCCTTAATGATGCCATTGGGAAAGGGGCGAAGCGCTCTGCCCGCCCCTTCTGCTAGCAGCTTTATTTGTTATGTTTATCCCAATATTCGTCGAGTGACTGCATGCCCTTCTCGACATCCATGTCGCCGAGCATAATGTTTTGCGCCACTTTATTGTATTGATCCTGAATGCCTGCAACAGGCACTCTGCCCACTTTATTGTTCATATGGCCAACCATAGGCGGGTTGTTGAGCAGCAGTTCGTAAATTTCCGTCTGCAGCGGAGACATCTCCCATTTGAGCGGCTCCTTCAAGTTCGAGAACAATGCATCCGCTTGCAGATAGCCTTTATGCGCTTCCGGATCAAGCATCATAAACTTGGCGAATTTCAGCGCCGCTTCCGGGTTCTTGCTGTTCTTGGCAACTGCGTAACCGCCCGCATTTTCCCCGCCAAGCAAATACTGTGTACCATCTTTCGTTGGTGTTGCGAATACGCCTACTTCAAAGTCCTTCTGTGCGACTGCTTCAGCTGCGCTGAACCACGAGCCCATCGGATACATCGCGCCTTTGCCTTTCAGAAACTCCTGCTCCACAGCTGTGTAGTCGATGCTTAGAGCACCTTTGTTGAAATAACCCTTTTCAATCAGGCCGCTGTAGTAGCTGGCTGCTTCTTTCCAGTTCGCATCCGTAAACTTCACCTTATTGTCGAAGCGGTCCGCATACCAGGATTTATTATCTTTATAGATCGTAGGCGACGTCATAACCGAGAATGTAAATCCTGCTGTCCAATCGCCTGCTGTCAGCAGCGGCGTAATGTTTTTCGCTTTCAGCTTCTCGGCAGCTGCTTCAAGCTCAGCCCAAGATTTAGGCGTGGATGTAATGCCCGCTTCGGCAAACAGCTTCTTATTGTAGAAAATAAGCGATTGCGGCTGTCTGATCGCCGAAATGTTGTACAGCTTGCCGTCGATCATTTCCGCTTCATAATTGTTAATCTTCTTAATGTCATCATCAATTGGAATTTCCAGCAAAGCGTCCGCGTCTACGAACATTTGAATCGTCGCGTTCTGGACCACGTCAGGGAAATCTCCTGATGCCAGCAGCGTCTTGAGATAGCTGTCCGGATTTCCTTCGTTCGCTGGAGGCTGAATACGTTTCACTTTAATGCCAGGGTTAGCGCTTTCAAACTTTTTGATCAAGTTATCGTAATATTCGACCGTCAGGTTTGGCGTAATCCAGGATTGAAATACGATCTCTACATCCTTGGCCGCCGGTTCCTGATTGGTCCCCTTCTCAGCTGGGCTATTATTAGTTTTGCCGCCGCAAGCCGCCAATACCGCAGCCAGCATAATCACCATACATAATGCAAACCACTTTTTCATTTCGACCACCTCTTCGTCTCGTTTAGTATTCTCAAATCTATTATAGGAAGATGTTGTGAGACGCTGCCACAGCATAAATTCCACTTTCACTAGAACAATTAAACTTCTTTTTACGGACAGATCCAGCTATGATTCGCAGCCTTTAGCGCTAGAGTAAAAACCATATTTTAACTGGATAAACTGTATCTGCACGCTTGCAAGCAGTTGACAGCGCTTTAATTTTGTTCATAAAATGACGTAAGATCAACAGCGAAGGAGTCGGCTCCATGTGGATAAAAAACCTGTACCGTGAATGGGTCGGCAGATTTATATTTCGCAAGCTGAATATTGGCATTGGTACGGCACTGCTGGTCATCTTTCTGCTCCTTGGCCTCGTCGTCTACAACAACTTCTACTCCATTCTGGAGAAGAAGGAGCTGGAGCTTCTAACTTTTCGGACAGAAAAGATGAAAATTCTAATGACCGATATGATGGAACGGTTCAAATATGATTCAATGAGCCTCTATCAGAATAGCAACATGCAGACCAGTGTATACGAGCTGTTCCTTCCGGAAAATATTCCAGACGCAACGGAAGACAGGAAAGCGCTTACGGAGCAAAATTACATTAAAAACGTAATGACGCATATGCTCTCCCGCAATCCTTATATTTCTTCCGTGATGATGTATCGTGTGCAGGATAAACGATTGTTTATGGAGTCGCAGCAGCAAAAGTATCGCACTCAGCTTTCGTTTCCGTACGAGCCGTTTTTCGAAGCCTTTCCGAAGCTGTACCGGCATCCTTATTTCGGAAGCTCGGATCAGCTGCTGGCGCCTGAAGACCCTATGTTATATATCGTCAATCCGATCTATAATCCGACAAGCATTCATCCCGACCGGGTGTATGGCTACTATCTCGTTACATTAAACACACGCACGATAGCAAATGAATTCGATTCCCAAAGCCTTGATTATCGTCTCATTATTAAGCAGAAGGAAAATGTGCTGCTGGACAGCAGGCCGGAGGAGCCTTCCGCTTGGGATTCTTCAGATGATCTCATCTCCCGGCTCACTATTGATAAGTACGGGCTCGATATTATAGGCATCAGCTATAAATCCAACTTGCAGAGTAAACTGTCGGACATTGCCGTCCGTATCTTTATGATACTTGGCCTAAGCTGGCTGATGTGCATCATTATCATTCACGTTATTCAGCGGTTTATCGTCGGACGCTTCAATCTGATGAGCAAGCATTTCAAGAAGGTGCAGCGCAATCCCTTCGCCCCATTAATGCCTGTGAGCGGTGAGGATGAAATTAGCGATTTGATGCTTCGCTTTAACCGGATGGCCCAAGAGCTGCAAAATCATATCAGCCAGGTGTACATAGCTGAGATTCGTAAGCGCAACGCCGAGTTTATCGCTTTAAAAACGCAGATTCATCCTCATTTCCTATACAATACCTTGGAATCGCTGCGCATGCAGGCCGTCATTAGCGACCAGCCTTATCTCGCAGAGAAGCTCTATCATCTGGGACGGCTCTATCGCTGGATGCTCCAGCCTACCGATGATCTCATATCGGTACAAGAGGAGCTCGCGCATACGAACTATTACTTGGAGCTTCTCATGCTAGGCAAGTCCAATGTCATCGAGCTTCAGGTGATGGCGGAGCTTAATCTGGAAAACTGCTTTATGCTCAAATTCACACTTCAGCCTGTTATTGAGAATGCGATCCAGCACGGCCAATTGGAGCAATATGATGATCCTGTTATTACGGTAGCGATCAAGAGAGAGTCCGATCTGCTCATTATTGAAATTCATAACAACGGCAAACCGATAACAGCGGAGGAATACGACCGTTTGCAGCAGCTTCTGCAAACCGAAAACACATTCCCGGAGCAGCATCTGGGACTGAAAAATATTCACGAGCGCATCAAGCATTATTACGGCAACGAGTATGGCTTGTCATTGCCCGCGAAGCAAACGGGCACTCAACCGTTTCGGTTATTTATGATTTTTCCCTATAAACGTTAGCCAGCTTGTATAAGGAGGCAGATTTCCGATGACCCGGCTATTAATTGTCGATGACGATCAATATATTCGAGAAGGCTTAAAGCGATTAATTAATTGGGAAGAGCTTAATGTGACGCATCTATCTGAGGCAGAGGGTGCTTACGAAGCGCTGGAGCTAATGGAGGCAAATCGATCCCATATCGTGCTGACCGACATCCGTATGCCCAAGGGCGACGGGCTGCATCTGATCGAGCAGATTAGACTGCGGAATTGGAAGACTTCGATTGTCGTGCTGAGCGGATACAATGAATACGCCTATGTGCGGCAAGCGATGAAATATCAGGTGGAGGATTATTTGCTCAAGCCCATTGATGCCTCCGAGTTGACTCAGATTATCGCGTCCTGTACCGAACGATTCCAGGGGCAATATATAGCTGAGCAAATGCAGCGCGAGTCCTTCCTGTTATTGAAAAACAACATTTTGCTGCGCTGGGCGCAAAATCGGATTCAATACGATCAGCTCCGGGAGAAGCTGAAGTTTTTGCAGCTGCCACTTCTCATGAATGAGCGCTACCAAATTTGCATCATCGATTGGCATGACCGTCAGGAGGGCGAGCTGAAACAAAGCGAAGAGCAATACCGCTCCTTCGCGATTCTGAACAGCGTCGATGAGGCGCTGCAAGAGAGCGGCCGCGGCATCGCCTTTCTCAACGAGCATAGACAAATAGTTGTACTATTCACGGATGAAAGTCAGCAGGATGCCGAATGCTTCAGTGCCGGCAACGTTAGCTGGATGGCCGATCTTTCCATGCGGTATGGGGCCATATTAAAAACGCCTTGGAGCAATTACTTCGGGAAGGTCACCTGCCTTCCCCATCAATTGCATGAATCGTATAGTGAAGCGCTGGCGCAATGCGGCAGCAAACCATCTGAGGAAACTCAAGGAGAGATCAGTCTGATCTCCCACAATCCGATTACGAGACAGGTCGAACGATATGTGCAGGAAAACTATAGTGAGGAGCTGTCGCTCCAATTGCTGTCGATCCAATTCAATGTGAATAACGTATATTTGGGCCGATTGTTCAAGAAGGAAACGGGGGAGTTTTTCAACGACTACCTCAACCGCGTCCGGTTAAACCATGCGAAGAAAATGCTGGCCGTCACGCCTCTAAAAGCATCGGAAATTGCTACGACGGTCGGATTCCTCGATCCCAATTACTTTTTCCGCAAATTCAAGCAGGTGCATGGTATTTCGCCGTCCGATTACCGGCTGTCTGTGAATAATATAATTGAGCAATAGGGTCGCTGCGCGTTTTGGCTCATTCTGCTATTCTTGATTCCATTGTCCTCATCGTCTTCGCGATGAATAATGGATAGAATCTGCAAAAAAGCAGCCTGAGCTCAAAACGCTCCACTCTCTCATGTATGCAACTTGCCAGACCAACTGCTTTACGCGGCTTCGCTGCGCGTTTTGGCTCATTCTGCTATTCTTGATTCCATTGTCCTCATCGTCTTCGCGATGAATAATGGATAGAATCTGCAAAAAAGCAGCCTGAGCTCAAAATGCTCCGCTCACCTGATGTATGAACTTGCCAGACCGACTGCTGTGCATGGCTTCGCTGCGCGTTTTGGCTCATTCTGCTATTCTTGATTCCATTGTCCTCATCGTCTTCGCGATGAATAATGGATAGAATCTGCAAAAAAGCAGCCTGAGCTCAAAACGCTCCGCTCACCCCAGTCAACTGGGCTATTTGCTGCCGGCAATTAGCTCTCGCATCGCTTAATATAAGGCTGCAACGAATCAAAATGTAAAAGTGCAGTTTGTGAGCCACTTTTTCGGCGTTTTTGCGCATCAAAATGTAAATGTACAGTTTGATTGGTCAAAAAAGCCTCTAAAGAGTGAAATCAAGCGATTTCAAATGCACTTTTGCATTTTGAACGGTCTTTTTGACCATTTGAGGCTTTTCAACCTGCACTTTTGCATTTTGTTTAGTGAGTGATGTTCGCATATGGTCCGTTAGAGCATCAGATACAGGATACCGTGAGAAAAAGGTTGGATTATGGAGTTGGTTAAGTAATTGGAAGAGCAATTGCGATTCAATAGTTGCTTAGGCGTAATGCCCTTGCCAATAATAGAAGCCCTTCCGAACGCGTTACGAATAAGAAAAAAGCACACCCTCTCCGTTGCGCGACTGTGCTGCCTTTTGCCCCGGATCAAACTTGCGATTGTATCAACGCATACAAAAAACCGCTCCCCAGCAGAATACCGGGAAGCGGTCCTCAGAAAGATATTAAGCTTTTAACTCCAGCATTACAGGTACATGCGGCTCGAGTACGAACTGAATCGCACCGTCCTTGACGGTATAGTCATGTATGAGTTCTTTACCGTTTTGCGTTAAGCGATATACCTCAAACTCCGCTTCTTGCCAAACCTCTGGCAGCGGCCATTCCCGGGTGACGCCATGTCTGCTGTACGCATAGATCCGGTTATCCATCGGGATAAAGCGGTCATGGTTGTCCGCAATGATCAGCGGGCCCCATGTCACGGCGAGCTGCTCGGTCTTTTTATTAATCTGAACCGTAACACCGTCGCCGAATCGCATCATGACGCGATGCTCATCCTCCCGCATCTCCGCCATTTCTCTTGCCAAGTAAAAGCGGTAGAGCATGGAACCAAGATAGATAATATCGACAACTTGATTCCAGTTGTCATGGAATGCCGTCGATTGCACCATCTCGCCTTCAAGGCGGGTAGGCTCACCCCGGTACAAAATATCGGCATCGATCGAAGCCCCTTTTCCCCAGGCCACCGCATTCAGATCGACACTGCCGCCGCCGACAATTTTGCCATGATACATTTGCGAAGGAGAGAAGTGCCAATATGCGCTGAAAATTCCGCTATCCTCGATCGGCATACCGTTTTGCCCTTCGGTCGACACGTCGATCCCTCTCTCGTTGAAGTAATCGATAATCGGTTTCATACCGCAAACAAGCTCCTCTAATGGCCCAATATAGCCATCCTCATCCCAGCTTGCATTCGTGTTTCTGAAAGCATCCAGATGCACCGTCTTCTCCACCGGTACAAGCTCCAGAAATTGCTCGAGACGAGCAAATGCGTGACCGCTCTCCACATCCTTCGTATGGGAAATATGATAAACCCGCTGCTCCAAATCCAGCCATACGCGTGCCGCTCCGTCCGGATCACGGCTCAGATTGCCCGGATTCCAATCCGGCGAATCTTCATAAGCATCATCTACATTAATATGATAGCTGATCGTACAGTTGTATTCGTCTTTAGCCGTTTGAATAAGCTCCATCAGCTCCTCGCGGGCTTTGTCCGGGTTCACTGCCAGCTTCGGATTAATGACATTAAGCGACGGATAGCCCGTATCATGCCCGTCGAATTGCCATCCAACCAGATAGACGATTTGCGGAACACCGCCGGTAATATGATGAATTTGGCGTATGATGTCCAGCGTCTCCTTGAACGTGGTAAGCACACCCCGTTTTCTTTCCGCACAAAACACTTTGTACCAGATCGCTTCTTTATAAATGGGATCGGCATCCGGGAATTTCCGGTTCAGCCAAAGCTGATAATCGCATTCATCCGCTTTGCCGTCGCCATTGGTGTCCGTTAGAAAAACAACGCTCATCTCCAGCGGTTCCATCACTCGATTGCGGACCCGATACTGATACGTATTCGGTGTAATCGCATATGAATCCGCCCGGCCCTTATACTTGCCACTGCCCGAAGCCTTACTCAGAAGAGGAATAACAGGATAATTGGTATGAACGAAACAGCAAAGCTCGTCGTTGAACAAGCAAGTGTGCATCGTCGGTACAGCGGCTTGATCGGGAACCGAATCGCCAATGATCTCCTTGACCTGCTTCCGGTCATACAATCCCCGGCCTCCAGTCGGAATTAATCTCCAGCTCTTCGCATGGATTTCAGTTCTTGCGTATGAATAGCAGCTGTCACTGCAGGCAAGCAGCGGCTGGTCTATCCAATCGATCGTCTGCAGCCACTCGGAACGGTCCTCTACTACCGCTAACGTGACCCGTACTTCATTCTGCTCCAGCTGATAGTTCACAGAAATCTCCACAGCAGACTCCCTCAATCTCATCTGATAAGCAACCGCAGCGCTGCCGGCATCATACACTGCAGCAATCTCCCATTGCTCCCAGGAAACCGCATTGCCGTTCAACGCCCATTTGCCGTCAGAACCACTTCCGCTCATCGTTGCCCCGGCAGCCTTATGCACATACTGCTTAACCCCCGGCCAGTCATACAGTTCCACTCTTAGCTCATCATTCTCCAAAATAAACATCTTATATCCTCCTTCTGACAGCAAAGGAGAGGGCAGCGCCCAGCTCTCCGCCCTCTCCTTTGCCTGTTCTCCCTATTGATTCGCAAGCTTCGCTTTATTGTCTGCGTACTGTTTCGTATATTCGCTCTCCAGCTTCGCAAGGCCGATATTGTCGGCAACGCCCATCATTTCGCTATAGATGGAGTCGAACTCCGTCTCTGACTTGGCGAATACAAGCTTCGTCAAATAATCGGCACGCAGCGTGTTGATTTTAGCTTCAATAACGCCCAGTTCACTTGTACTGTCGATCGTGAAATTAAATTCAGGGAAAAATTTCATTTTCGGAGACATCAGCTTATCGTAAGCTAATTTGTCCGGGTCCTGCGGATTCCAGAAAACGGTGTTCGATACAGCCCAGTTTGCTACCAGCATAATCGGCTCGCCTAATCCCGCCTGCTTCCAAGACCCGCTCCAATCCTTGCTCAATTCATCGTTAAAGCCTGTTGTAAAGCTTGGTTTGCCTTCAGGGAAATAGTTGTTCGGAACCGATTTGTCATAGTAGAAATGAGGTCCGCTTTCCAGGCTTTTAAAGTCATCCTTGCCGGTCCCTTGTACACCGAAGAAGAAGTCGGCCTGGCCTTCTTTGGATGCCGCATATTCCAGCAATTTAATGGTACGCTCCGGATTTTTATTGCTCTTCGGAATGACAAGCGCCATCCAGCCCTTCGGAATCGTTGGATACATATAGGTGGAGAATGGCGTCAGCATTTCAAAGCTTGTGTTCGGATTATCCTTTGGCGGCGTATTGTTTTTGGCAGCCGAGTTTTGAGCCGATACGATAACCGAGCCCGCTGCCACTTTCTGCGCAGTCACCTCGCCGGTGTTGACGAACGACTCCTTCGTGAGCAGCCCTTTGCTCGCCATGGCATTCGCGAATTTAACCATTTCCTTATACTGCGGGTTATGAAGCTTATGCTGAACTTTGTCACCGTTTACATAATAGTCCTCAATTCCGAATTGCGGCAAAAACCAGCCCAAGTCTTTCGAATGCTGTCCTTTATCACCCAAATACGGAATTTTGTCAGGATGGTTTTTAGCCATTTGCTGAAGCGCATCCAGAAATTTATCCGGGGTCGAGGTATCCGGCCGGCCGATTTCATCGTAATAATCCTTCCGGACTACGAATTGAGGCAGCCATACCGGCGCCAGACCGCCGTTGGCTTTCGCTTCCTCCAAATACTTTTTCGTCTGATAGCCCGAAATCAGTTTATAGGTTTTGCCGTCTTTCTCCTTAAAGCTGGTGAGCAGTTCTTCACCGTATTGCTCGTCCAATATTTTACGAAGGTTAGGCGCATATTGGTCGATCAACTCATCCATAGAATATAAATAATTGCCGTCGATCAATTGCTTCAGCATTTTATTTTCCTTATCAACCACCATTAGATCCGGCAGGCTGTTGCTGGCGATCATTAATGAAATATCTTTGCCGTCGCCGTCATCCTGAACCGGCTTCTTTACGTTAAAGCTGATTCCAGTCTTCGTTGTAATCCGTTTCGCTCCCGCTCCGGTCCAATCGCTGTACCACGACCGGTCGGAATAAAGATCGAGCGTAATCGCGCCTTCGCCGCTTTCTGCATTTGTCCCGGGCGATGCACTTGGATTGGCGTTACCGTTATTTTTGTTTGCACACCCGGCCAGCATGGCGACCAGCAGGCTGGCGATTAATAACGCCGACATTGATTTTCTCATAGTAAAACTACCTCCCCTATGTTTTTATATCCAAAAGGTCTGTAAACGATAGACCTTATGATACCCTAATTAAGCTTTGATAGCCCCTACCATCATGCCCTGAACGAAGTACTTTTGAATGAAAGGGTACACGATCGTAATCGGCAATACGGTGACGATTAGCGTCGCGTACTTAATAGCTAGCAAAGTCGACAACGGATCGGTCCGCATATTAGGCGGCAGGTTCTGCATGTTCTCGATGATAGCCGTGTCGGATAACATCCGAACGATAATCGTCGGCAGCGTCCATAGCTGCTGGTTGGATACAAAGTAGGCGGAGCTGAACCAGTCATTCCAATGATTGACTGCGACAAACAAAGCAACGGTAGCAAGAACCGGTTTCGACAACGGCAATATGATTCGCATAAAAGTATAAAAATCACCAGCGCCGTCTACTTTCGCCGACTCCTCCAGCTCTTTCGGCATTTGCCGGAAAAAGGCCATGAACAACAAAGCGTTGAAAATATTAAACAAAGACGGAATGATATACACCCAGAAGGAATTGAGCAGATGCACCTTTTGCAGCAGCAAATAAGTCGGAATCAAACCGCCGCTCACGTACATCGTAACCAGCCCGACCAAGGAGTACACCTTTCTGAACAGCAAACGCTCCTTAGACAGCGCATAAGCCCCGATTGCTGTGAACAATACGCCCGTGACCGTACCAAGAAAAGTACGAGCGACCGTTACAAGAAAGGAATTCAACAGCTGATCGTCTAGAAAAATAACACTGTAGTTGGACAAGGTGAACTGCCTCGGGAACAAATAGAGCTGGCCGCTCGCCGCGTCCACCGGATCATTCAATGAGTAGATCAGCAAATAATAAAGCGGGTAAAAAGTCGCCACGAAAGCGATGAAACCAACGATTATTACGGTAACGTTCACGATCTTGTCTTCTCGCGTCAATTTAATAGGTGAACGCATCGCAGACACTCCCATCAGTAAAATTAAAACAAGCGATTGCCGGATACTTTGCCAGAGAACCAGTTCGCGAACAATACGAGCAGCAGCGACATCACAGCTTGGAATAAGCTGACTGCGGTTGCATAGGAATAGCGGGTAAGCTCCAGTCCCATTTGCAAGGAATAATACTCAATGACGTAGGACGATTCTTTGTTAAATGAATTGCCGAGCAGTATGGAATGATCCAGGTTGCCGGTGAACAAGGTGCCGATTTTCAAAATGAACAATATCGCGAACAAAGGAATCAGATTCGGCAGCGTAATGTGAATGATCCGTTTGATTCGTCCAGCCCCGTCCATCATCGCAGCCTCATAAAGGTCTGGGTTGATGCCGGCTACGGCAGCCAGGAAGATGATCGCTCCCCATCCCGTCTCCTTCCATATGCTCACAAGCAAGGATAACGGCCGGAACAGATCCGGGTCGGTCCAAAACTCGATCGGATGCTGAATCAATTGCAGCGTCAGCAGCGATTGATTCACTACTCCCTGGGAATCGAGTAAAATAATCCACATGGAAGCGACCATCGCAAAGGAAATAAAATGCGGCAAATAGCTCGTCGTTTGCAGTATTTTTCTAAATCGTACAAAGGGAATTTCATTGATCAGCAGTGCGAACAGCAAAGGCGCAGGGAATACGACCAGCAAATAAAACAAGCTTAGAATGACCGTATTTTTCATCGCCATATAGAAAGTCGGGTCCGAGAACATCTCTTGAAAATTGCTCAGCCCGACAAACTCGCTCCCCGTAAATCCGGAAATGATCTTAAAATCCTGAAAAGCGATAATGTTGCCCGCCAGCGGAATATAGGCGAATATGAGCAAAAAAAGCATGCAGGGCAAAATCATCATTTGCAACGTTAGTTGTGATTTGAATATTTTCCAGGTTCGATTGCTCTTAGGTTTCAATGATGCATCCAGTTGCTTCATGGCGTTCCCCTCCTGTAAACAAGGATACCAGCGGGGAGAATGGCTGCCTATGAGACAACTCTAAGCTTTACTGTTATAAATCTAAGGGATCAGTCTGCCTCCTAATAAATCTCCTATAAAACGAAAAGACCCCTGCATCCAGCATGGGTCTCTCCTGCAAATTCGGAATGCCTGCCGCCAAGTCAGACACTCCTCTTATTCTGTTCAGGCTTATACGGTCCGCCGGTCAGCCATCAAGCTCCGTTGTATCTTCTGGCAATATAGGGTGCCACAACACGATTGTCGTGCCCTTGTTCAACTCGCTTTCAATTTCCAAGCCATAAGCCTCTCCGAAGTAATGCCTTAATCGTTCATGTACATTGATCAGACCAAGCCCGCCTTCACGGTCATTCTTCGTTGCTGCAGCAGGATCAAGCAGCGTTTGTCTCATCTCCTCCGGAATGCCCGGTCCGTTGTCGGTAATCCGAAAGCAAATGCCGTTCTCCTCCAGCCCTCCTTGAATTAAGATCATGCCGGCATCGCCTTTGTCCGCAATGCCATGCCGGATCGCATTTTCCACTAGCGGTTGAAGCACCAGACGCATGAACGGCAGCTGCAAAATCTCCTCTTCAATCCTATAGGTGATCCGAACCAGACTCGACTGCCTCACCTTCTCGATATTTACATAAGCTTTCAACAGTTCCAGCTCTTTGCGCACATTCGTAATTTCCTTGCCCCCGTTCAAGCTGAGACGGAATAAGGAGCCGAGCGAACTGACAATCTCGCTAATCTCATCGATATGATGTGCTTCGGCTTTCCAACGGATCGTATCCAGCGTGTTATACAGAAAATGAGGATTAATCTGATAGGCTAGCACTTGGAACTCCAGCTGTTTCTTTCTTTTCTCCGACTCTTTCGTCTCTTTAAGCAGCTTGTTGATTTCACCGATCATATTGTGCATGCCGCGATACAGCCAGCCGACCTCATCGCTTCTCTCCACCAGATTTGTACGGGACAAGCTGTCTTCTTTAAAGTTGTTGCGCGCCAGCACCTTCATCTGCCGGACCAGTGATGAGATTGGACTTGTATATTTCACTGTCAGATACCCGGCAAGAAAAATAGACAGCAGGAAGTAAAAAACCAAGAACGCTAGCGTCAATTTATTCAAGACCGCAACGGGATTGTTCAAATCCTTAAGCGGCACGATGCTGACCAGCCTAAGCTCGCCACCCATTACAGCGGATGCGCTAATAAGTGAGCTTTTGCCCTCATAGTTCATCGTCTTCGACACCTGTGAAGCAAGCAGTTCAGGCTTCAAGCTGTCCTCGATTTCCCCATACTTGTCGTCTGTACTGTAGATGATCTCATTGTTTTTGTTCACCAGCATCAGCTTCTGATTGTCCAATTGCTTGACGGGGTAGATGAATTCCGCAAGAATAGAAGGCCGGATTTCCATCACGACGATGCCTAGCGGCTGGAAGGTTTTTAAGCTGTGAAGCCGTTTTACGCTGCCTAACGTCGATTGAACGAACAGGCTGGAATGCTCCTCCGCCCCGAATACGTTCCAGAAAGACCGGCCGTTAGCCACGATTTCTTCGAACCAAGGCACCTGATTCATATCAACGACGTCATAGGCCGACTTCATGTAGACCGGATGCTCGGCCGGATTGAGCGGGAACAAACGGATTTTAAACAGCTT
Organism: Paenibacillus radicis (ex Gao et al. 2016); assembly: GCF_014641555.1. Taxonomy (GTDB): domain Bacteria; phylum Bacillota; class Bacilli; order Paenibacillales; family Paenibacillaceae; genus Pristimantibacillus; species Pristimantibacillus radicis. The sequence goes on along the minus strand of NZ_BMHY01000001.1, from coordinate 322,431 downwards.
ATTGGCATAATTCAACGTGTCGGTATACGAAATCAGCTTATTCGCATAATCGATTTCGTCGATCCCATCGTTCAGCTCATCATTGAATAACGTCTGCAGTTCATCCGACGCCATAATTTTATCCTGCTCATTCCTCACGTAATAAAAGAAGTTGTCCAGGTTTTTGCCGGTTTGCACGACCGAATCCAGATTGCTGTTATGAATCGTCTTCTCGGACTTGGACAACGCAATATAACCGACCAGCGCAAAGGGAACGGCGATCAGAATAAAAAACACGAACATAAACCGGTATCGCATCGACATCGGATAACGGAGCCAGCGTTTAATCATTCCCGTCGATCCCCTTTAAGTTGCGATATTCATTGGGGGTATAGCCGAACTTCTTTTTGAACAGCTTGGAAAAGTACACGGTATCCCGATAGCCTACGTCGCTGCTGATCTGGTAGATTTTCAGAGAAACATCCTGAAGCAGCTCTTTGGCCTTCTCCATCCGCAGATGGGTCACGTAATCGAGAAATGTCATGCCGACGTTCTTTTTGAACAATGTGCTTAGCCATTCGGGCGATAAATAGACATAATCAGCAACCATCTGGACTGTAATCGGCTCCGAAAAGTGCTCCTGTATATATTGCTCAGCCTTTTGCAATATTTGGTTGCGCGGACTCCCCTGCAGCTCGGCATTCACTTTCAGCAAGTAGTCGAGCACCAGCAGATGGAGTGCTTCTACCGTATCGAAGGATTCGATCTTCTCCCAGACCAGAAGAGGCTTTTTTCGCCATTCCTCATTTTTCCACCCTAGTCTTCTGGCATCATCAAACACTTCAAGCAGCCATTCGAATACGAGATGATGCACGTCCCGCAGCAGACTGACACCCCGCTCTCGAACCATGACGGGAAACAGCGACATTGCCTCCCGGACATCATGCTCCTCCCCATGCTTCAACAAATCTGCCAGCGCCTTCGTCTCCATCAGCAGATCGACGTCCCGGAAAGCATTCAACGCTTCCAGTTCAAGCTCATTAGCCGCCTCTGCATCCCCGTATATTTTGGTCTGGGTCAACCGGTCCAGCGCGTCTTTATATAAATCCGGGAGCATTTCCATAGTTCCCTCTGGCGTCATAACGATCGTTGCCGTTACTTTCACATACTTCTTTATTCGGGAAGCAATCATCGATTTGAAGGTATGAATCCAGTTGGCAAATGCCGCCGATGAGCCTTGAGGAACGCTAAACAAAACGACCCATTTGTCTTCGGACATCGTACGAAAACGTACATAACGACCGGCCTGCTCCGCTTGTTCCAGCAGCGAATGCTCCAGCACATTGCCCACCGCAAACATAATCCGGTTCTGCTCCGTCGATGAGTAGCCCTGATGAACGTATGATTTTAAATTATCCGCCTCAAGGAGCATCAGCATTAGCTTATCGGAGCCTACCCAGCTGATGTCATATTGATCCAGCAAATGATGAATGGACGGTGCGGCGCTGCCCCGTCCTGCTTGCTCAACCATCTCCTGCAGCATGCTTTCCCGCAGCTTAGGCATCGCATCCTCCATGATGCTCAGACTGTTTTGCTGCTTTTCCTCCTTCTCCAGCAGAAATAGCGCTTTCATAACCACCTGGCCTAACTCCGCCATGTTAACCGGCTTTAGCAGAAAATCGACAACCCCATAGCTCATCGCCTTGCGCGCATATTGAAAATCGTCGTAGCCGCTAATAATAATGACTTTCCCGTCAAAAGCCAGCTCCTCGTACAGCTTCTGAATCAATTCCAGACCCGACATATGCTTCATCCGAATATCTGTTATGACGAGCCGGATGCCAGGCCATTGTCTCACGATCTCCAGAGCCGTATGTCCGTCATCGGCCTCATAAAGAGGACCTATATTTAGTTCACGCCACATCGGATGACTGCACAATCCTTTGCGGATTTCCTTCTCATCCTCCACGATAAGCACTTTTCCCAGATCGTTCACCTCTCTCGCTGCTCACTCGTCTATTGCTATGATGATTAAAATATCAGCCCTTATTCATTAAGTCAAACGGCTTATTGTGTTACTCTATTATTCGCAGCCGCCTGACGGGCAAAGAAAAAAGAGCTCTGAGGGCGATTCATGCCATCAGAGCTCTCGATTTTCACTCAAGGTGCAGAGCACCAGAAATCTTCATCAGCTAAGGTTAAAATGTGATCCGGTACAGCTTCGATTCCCTGCCGGCCAGCGACAGCTTCAGCTTGCCCGAATCATCCTGAACCGCTTTATCGGTCCACATATCGGAAATCTTGTAGTTTCCGCTAATTCCTGCGCGGGCAAGGTCTACCGTCTTCTCCGCCCCGTCCTTGCTGAAGTTGAATACGGCCAGATAGAACGTACCGTCATCCTCCAGCACATACGTATCCGATGCCGCTGCTCCCGTGTTGCCCTCTACCGTCCGGAAAGCTTTTCCTTTCACGGCGAGCTCATTAACCCGCGGATTCGTCAACAGCTGCTTCATCAGCTTCTGGGATTCCGGTTTATTCACGTCATCGGAGCTAAAGTATACAGTGCCGGATATGGCTGCAGCATTAACCCGCGTCTGCGAGCCTTCGAACGTCTCGCCCTTTTCCAGCGTCATATAATCAGGATCGGTATACGGATAAATTGTGCCATTCTGCCACCAGCCATAGGTTAAGCTGTTCAACTGATACTCCGTCGTCCCGATCGAGCCGTCGATATCGCAGGATATACGCCGGCTGTGCGCGTATTGGCTAGGGAATATCGGAGCAATCGAAGCACTGATAAACATCGTGCCGTCCAACTGCTCCAGCAGGTACGCCATACCCTCGTTGTAAGCCTGTATTCCCGTTTGCGCATTTTTGTTATAGTGCTCGCCTTCCAGTGTCGCATGCGTCAAGAAATCCAGCTTGAGGAATTCAAAGCCGTCCGCCTTGAACTTTGCAATATCATGATCGATCTTCATCTTCGTTCCTGGATGCGTCGGATCAAGAGCAATCCCCATTTGATAAGGAACGATCTTGCCTTCGCTGTCCTTGAGGGCAATATCGCCATACGTATATTTGCCATTCGTTCCTTCTACCTCTTGCAGGAAGTTTTTGCCCCAATAGACGAACGGAGTATGATAAGAGCCTGCCTTCTGACCGTTCTTATGAATCGTCGAGACAACGTCCTTAATCTGCTCATGCGTAAGGTTATCCCAGAAAGAATCCATGTTAATGTAAATATTTCCTTCATTGTTAAATGAAGAATTTTGAATATGCTTATGGAAGAAATTCGATACATCGATCATTTTGTCATACGACAGATGCTCCGCATAAGCTCCCCAGCTATTCCAGCCTACCGGAACGCCCTTCGGAATGTTTGACCCAAAGCTAAGCGGAGGGCTGACTGCCGCATTGGCCTGGCCATATGCTTCAAGCCCATCCCGATAATCGCTGTAAAATCCAACGAATACTTGCGGAGACCGCAGCTTCGTTCCCGTAATTTTGCCATGCTCCAGCTTGTCATAGGTGACGCTTTCGGAGGTGAAGCCCCCGTATACTTGCACTTGATTCAACCGGTCATTTGAACCGCTCCAGTGAATGCCCGTCTTCCAGGTATCATGAGAGACCGAGCCCATAATAAGTCCGTTTCGGCTTGCATTATCAAAAACAGCCGTCACTTCCGAGCTAATATTACGTTCCGTATTCAAGCTTGTATTGATCGTTTTGGAGGCAAAACGGGCAAACGCATCATTATCGAACGGAACGATAAGCACCCGGTTATCCTCGTATTGCCCAATGTCGATTCCGCCCTCCGTATCCAGTACGACAGGCGCCATATAGTTGCTGCTGAGCGGATCATTGCCGCTGCTGCTGACTTCTTCCTCGGTTACAAAATAATCGAGTTTTTCATAGATGTAATAATGCTGATCGAAGGACGGCAGACCTTCCTTTTCATTGCGGATCGAAAGCTTGATCCCTTTGCCGTGACCATCCTCTACAGGGATGATCCCGTCTAGCAACAACTCATGCGAGGTGTACTCATAGCTGTTCAGCTTCTTGTCATCCTGCTTAAAGCTGCTATGAACCCCTTTGGCAATGATCCGGCCATTCCATGAATAAGAGGCCAGACCCGTTGAAGTATTATACAGAATTTGATAGACGCCGTTATCGATCGTTAGACCGTTCGTGTGCTGCGCTACCTGAATGGACCCATACTCCGATGAAGAAACCTGTTCGCCGATATTACCCGAGTCGCCCCAGGCTGTCCTCGGATTCTGTCCTTCCGTGACGCTAGGCGCCTTCTTAATGACAATCCGGTCCAAATTGGGCGAATACCAGTCTCCATCCGAGAATAGAAGAACGTTGCTGCCTGCATTCAGCTTTACGGCTACATCATACGTTCCTACCGATTCCCAATCGTCCTTGGCGACAGCCGGCAAATCATATTTCTCCGACTCGCCGCCGTTTACGCCTACATAAAAGGAGCGCGGGTCACCGGAAATATAATGGATGGTGACGACATAGTCTCCCGCTTCGGGAACCTCAACCGCATTGAATTGCACTGACCCGCCCTCGAACAGGCCGCCGACCTGCTTCCCTCCCGAGCAAGGGGCACAGTCGGCTATGTTCGTATGAGGACCTTTCAACGTATTGCCAGGGTCATGCGCCTCGTAAGTATAGACAACTTCAGCAATTTCCGGCATGGGTGAACTCTCCTCCTCTGCGCTCTCATTCTGAGAAACCGGGATTTCTTCTTTCGTTTGCCCAGGGGCAGCTATCCGATACATAACGAATGAAATGCCGATGACGACAATAAGAGCAGCGATGAATCGTGTCCACTTTTGTCTATTCAACCACATCACCTTTCCCTTCCTGTAAACTCTCGTTTACGTCATTTAGCAAATGGACGGATTGTTAGCCGACAAGACCGCTGCGCTCCATGCTTTCAACGAAATGCCGTTGTACAAACAGATACATGACGATGAGCGGAGAAATCGCCATCAGTACCGCTGTGTTCTGAATCATGGACAGATATAACGGATCCGGCTTGAATGATCCGCCTGGCGGCGTAAGGAAGAACAAAATTTGCGCGGCCGCAGTAGACATCATGGACGACATCACTTTAGCATCATTCAAAATCAATCCTGTGAAGTAGGAATCATTCCACTGCCATACGAACGAGAATAGCATGACCGTTACGACAGCTGGCATAGCGTTGGGCAGGATGATTTTAGTAAAGGTGCCGAAAGTGCCGGAGCCGTCTACTAATGCAGCCTCCTCCATCTCCTTCGGAATGCCTCTGAAAAACTGTCTGAAAATGTAGACGAACAATCCGGTTTTCAATCCCATCCCAAGCGCGGACGAAATTAAAAACGGCCAATACGTATTGATCAAATTGATAGGCTGCGTTGTAAAAAGAGAGACAATGCCCAGCACATCAAAGTTTTTGTATTGCAGATATGTCGGAATCATGATGGTCTGCGGCGGTACCAAAATGGTGAAAATAACGCAGCCGAACAGCAGGCCGCTGCCGCGGAATTTAATTCGTGAAAATCCGTATCCCGCCAGCACGCAGCAAAGCGTCTGGAGGAACATGACCGTTCCCGACAGCAGAGCGGTATTCAGCATTATTTTCGGAAAATGCAAGGCATCGCTAACGAGCTTGAAGTTATCCAGCGTAAAGTGCTTTGGAATCCAGACGACCGTAGCATCGTATAAATCGATCGGATCTTTGAATGCGATGACAACTTTGATTAGAATCGGATACAAAATAATAAAGGAAATGCCGCTGATGAGAACCGTCCGAATAAATACCCATAACCATGATTTCAGCTTGGTTGCCCAAAAGCTTCCTTTGGACATCCGTTCCCAAAGGTAATCTACAAAACCGCGCTTCGCGCCTTCCGTACCAGTCTTCATGCTATCCCTCCTTGTCGATTAATCGTAGTAGAATACTTTTTTGGAAATAAGCATCGCAACAACCCACAGGAAGATTGAAATGGCTGCAAAGTATATCCAGGCCATTGAGGCGCTGAGGCCAAATTGGAATGACTTGAAAGCCGTCTCCTGGATTTGTTTCGTCGTCTGACTGCCAAGCAAATTATCGATAATGGAATAAATGACATTCGTCAAAATTAGCGGACTGATCATCGGAAAGGTAATTTTCCAGAACGATTCATAAGCCGTTGCCCCTTCAATCTTGGAGGCTTCGTACAAGGAGCCCGAGATCGATTGCAAACCTGCTACAAATATGAGAATCTGTACGCCTGAAGAAGTCACAATTTGATAGATGCGTTCGACCGCACCAACCAGGTATTGAACGATATGATGATTGACTCCCGAACTGTAAAGCAGCTTTGCCAGCTCCAAGCTTTGGAACATTGCGGATTCTCCGCTCGCTTGCTGGCTTGCGCTTTTGATGACACCCTGCATGTAATCACCGTTCTCAATGGAGGCGATTACACCGGAAGCCAGAATAACAGGGAGAAAAAAGATCGCTCGTGATAGAGCTCTGCCTTTAAACTTCTGGTTGAGCAGCACTGCTGCAAACAAACTGAAAATGACGATCAACGGTACATTAATGACCATGTTAAGCATGGATTCCGTCAACGTTCGTACGTAATGTTCATCTACAAACAAGGCGTTCCGATAATTGGCCCAGCCCACAGACTGGATCGAGAAGCCGGTTTCGTTCAGCTCCAGTTTGCTGAAGCTGTAACGCAAAGAATTGATAAGCGGAGTGAAAAAGAGAAGCAGAAATCCTGCAAACCAAGGGAGAATGAACCAAACCCCTTTATATTTTTGCTTCTGATGCAGCGTTAGTCCCAGTTTGGGCAGCTTCAATTGCGCTCCCCTCCAATCCGGTATCCCATCGATTCAACGGCTTCGCTCTTCACCTTAACCGCATAGTCATTGTAATTGACGACCACAGTTGTTCCATCCTCATAGGTAGTTTGATAGACGCCCTTCTCCAGCTCTTCATGACCCACGATAAACTGGGTCCGAGCTTGTTGAAGTGCAGTGTTAACCTCGTTATAGGCGGCTGTTGCCTCGCTAATCCAATCCTTGTAATGTGCCGAATAGAAGTAGTCGAAGCTCGTCTCCTTCACAGACGATGATTTGGCATAAAACCATGTAAAGTACAAGTTCGAGCCTGTCTCCAGCGACTTTAGAACATGGTAGCGCATCGTTTGATCATCGGACATGTTGATTGCGGAACCGGCATAATCGATAAGCCCATGCAGAGCCATCTCATAGAACGGTACGCCGCCATCGGCAATATTGTAGCCGCTGTCGGACAGCGGGGCATCGACAATGCTATCCACGTACGGAAGCGAGTAGGCATTGCCTCCTGAAACCATCAGCTTGGAGGATTCCTTCAAGCTGGCTAACTGCTCCTGCACCGTACGCTTCGTTTCTTCCCGCGTAATGACATGCTTTGTATTGAAGTCGGAATTTAATTCACTTCCCAAGTCTCGTAAAGATAAAGCAGAAGCTTTCAATTTGTTGTATTTGCCCGTAAACTTGTCAACGACCCCAGGCAATTTAGAGGGTGACAATGCAAAAGCAGGATCGTTAGAGTAGGTATCCTTGTAGTAACCGGCACGGTCATAAGGATAAATGCTCGCTATCGTCCCGATTATCGTACGAGACGCATCTTTCTTTGGCTTGAAACCGCCGGATTTCTGGTTCACTCTCATGAAGCTGGCATCCGGGTACAACTCAACGCCATTGCTCTCCGAATACGCAAGCAGCTTCGCAAATCCTTTTTGCCCGCCCAGCTTCTTGTCGACTGAAACCGAGGAAGGCATCGAATGGGCAACGCCTCCGTTAAACCATCCCGTGTACCGCAGCTTGATATTATCGACGCCGCTGCCTTTCAGCTCATCCATAATTTCTTGTGCTTGACTGAAAGTAGTCAACGGTTGATAGGAAGTGTAAGGTACGCCCAGAAAAAACTTTTTCTTCGGCACGCCGCCAATCAATTCCACGAAGAAAGGCGTCTGCTCCTTTTGCTCCAACCTCTCAAGACTGTACTTATCCATCAAATAATTACGGTAATACGTTGCCATTCCTGCATAACTCGCTTCTTGACCTTTCAGGAAGCCATAACGGATCGTTACGTCTCCTTGGTACGATTTCACCTGGAATTTAGGTACGGTATTCGACGTCCAGTTGCCGGACAACGTCAACGGCTCGAATGAATTGATTTCATAGCTGCTGTGCACATAGTTGTACGAGTGCGTTCTGCCGCTAACATCCGCCTCCACTCGGCCGATGCCATCCCCATCTTCGATAATGGCAACAAAAGCAGCGTCGTCTTTCTTCATCCCGAATACCGGCAAACGGGTCGCCGAGCCCCCTAGCGGCTTAAATTGATTGATACGGGTGGAGTCAATCCCGTACAGCGCTTCATTGTAAGGCGAAGCATCCAGCTTGCCGTTGTTCAATCGGATGAGCGCACCCGAACCGTCTGGCACAAACATATACCCTTGCTGCCCGATTCCGGCAGCACCGAAGTAAGGAAGCACCGACAGCTGCTGCAAATAAAATCCGCTCGACTCAATATTCTCCGTCGATACTTGGACAACGAACTGTTCCCCATCCAAGCGATAGGTTACGGGAAGGACAAATATCGCCTGACTTGCGGATTGTCCGTCCGCATAAGCCTCCCGGTCGATGTTCATCTCTGTCTCGTCATAACCAGCCTCAGCAAGCAGCTTCAGTGCTTTGGTCAAAGCCAGACCGTTTAGCGCCGCGTCCCGCCGCTCATAGACCTTCTTATCCGCATTATGCTTGAACCGCTTTAATAGTTCAGTTTGATCCTTTTCCTGAAGCTTATCGAGGATGAGTGTCTGAAAGCGCTCCTCGCTAATAAGAGGAGGAATTTGCTCGACACCACGTACTTTCTCGCCTACGGTATACGTAATTTTAATGCCGTCATTCAGCTTCTCGTAGTCATATTGCTGATATTTCACACTCTGATTGAAGTTGTTGAATTGTTGCGGTTTGCCCGAACTGTCGGAAAAGGAGAGCAGCAGCTGGCTTGAAAGCATGGATTTATTAAAGGCGGATGCTTGATCATCCTGCTCGCGGTCTTGAGGATTGGAATACCAGACCGATCCGTCGCGCTTGTTTTTGACGGCAATTTCTGTCGTCTCCCGATTGTAATACAAAGCCAAAAACTCATTCTGTGCGGCTAATTCCATATTGGCAAGCTCTGCAGTCTGCGACGATACACTTGCCGATTCGACTACAGCTTGCGTCGTTGTTTCAGTTGCCGTCGTCTCAGCTGCCGCTGCTTCGCCTGACGCTGTTGCTTCTGCTGCTGGCTCGGCCGATACGCTGTTCACGCTGCTTGCCGCAGCAAGCATACTGCATACAATGGCTGCCATCATCGTTGTTTTCCATTTGCTGTTCACCCGTATAGCTACCTCCCTTCCTACAAGCGTAATGAAATCTCTGTATAAATCGCGAACACGAAGCCCAGCATCTCTTGCAGCAGGCTAAAAAACAGCAAGCCCAAAAATATGATGATTCCCATAACCACCAGCGTTAACAGCATCGTTACGATGGTCTTCATAACGGAATATTGATGGACGGTCATCGTCCCGATAAACAACAGCCATATGAACCAAAGCGTAGCTATCGATTCGATTAAATAATAGAAGGAAGATTCCCGCAGCGTAATGATGTTGCTGAGGAACGTATTGCCAAAGCGCATGAGTACAAGCGGAAGCAAAGCATAGCCTGTAGCCATCACGATTTCTTTAAACTTTCCTTCCCCGTCCATCAGCGTCGTTAACGACCAATTGGACACACACCATAGAAAAAAGGGAAGTACAATATATTGAAGCTCGCTGATGCTGTTCAAATCATAAGGATAGTTAAAGTTGACGACAAAGCCGGAATATTGACGCAATATAATCGTTGCGATCGTCAACAGCAGCAGGATGGACAATGAAATCCGAAGCTTTCCCTTATTCTCATATTTCAAATCCCAGAAGCCTTGGAACGGGTGAAGCAGCACATAAAACGGAAATTTCGCGATCTCAGATAACATTGGCCTTCACCTTTCCTGTTGATCGTCTTTTGATTATATTCCAGCTCCAAAGCGCAGCGATGAGGACGAACACGACCGTCATGCCCGCTCCGAAATATTTCCTGGTCATTTCTTTACGGTATTTCCCGAATGCCTTGGAATAGTAAACCCGGTCATAGCCAAGCTTAAGATTCTCCATAGCCAGCTTGTTGTCCCCTTGCCTCAGCATCGCTTTGCCGATCCCGACATATGCGATCTCGTTGTTGGCATCGAGGCGAAGCAATTCCCGCCATTTGCTCTCCGCTCCGTTGTAATCACCGGAGACAAGCAAGGCATTGGCGTCGTTGATCAAGGTGCCGTAACGGGTTGGACTGAACACATTAATCCGGTTCAAGCCTTGATCCAGTACAAAAAACTGACTGCCTCTGCTCTCAACGGCTACCGGTGTTTTGAACGTTCCCTCCTGCGTGCCGATCCGGCCAAAGACATACATCAAATTGCCGTCCTCGTTGTAGGTAAATACGCGGCCCTTCCGGGAATCCAGCGCACTGTATACGCCGTTTGCTCCCACTTGCACATCAATTAAGATCGAGCTTGCATTGGGATTGCTGGAATACACATCCCCTCGAGGGAAAAAGTAGCCTTCGCGGCGCAGCACATCCACGCCAGTCGAATTCAGCCTCTTAATCGGATCTGCGGAATTGACTTCGGCAGTTGTCGTATAAATGAAGCCTTCCTGATCGAGATCCAGGTTGTTGAATTCAAGCGGGACGAATTGCGCCAGCTTGCTTTTTTGCGCCTTGGTCGACAGCTTCTTCCAGAAGTAATCCCATACATCGAATTTGACCCGGTTTGTACCCATAAAGCCGGTAAACACGCCGTCGGAATCAAACTCGATAATGCCGTCAAAGACACCTCTGCCGATAACATAGATGCGGCCGGCATTGTCCACGCCTACTTTTTTCGGAAAATATTCAAAACCGTCGCGGATGACCTCCGATTTCGGAGCTCCGATTTCCCTGACAAATTCGCCTTCATTCGTTAGCTCGACGACTCTGCTGTTGTCGGTGTCAGCTACAAAGATCTGGCCCTTTTTCGTTACGAATAAACCTTGAGGGTTAGCGAACTGATCCTGCTTGCCCCCGTTTTGAAATCCGCGGATTTCCCTTACAACCTTCCACTGTTCGTCGAAAACGACGATTCGTCCGTTGCCTGCATCCAGTACATAAAGTTGACCATCATCATCTACATATAAGTCCGTCGGCTCCTTGAACTTTCCAATTCCTTGTTCGACGCCGTTTATAACCGTTTCTGGCAAATAAGCATTCGGTGTCGTTGACGTCGTTCCCCAATACGAATAGGAATACCCCTCGTAGGGCGCCGCCGCTTGCAGCGGCGATGCGAACAATTGGAAGGCTGCGAGCAGCAGAGCCGCACTAGTCATTAACTTGATGAGCTTCATCATGTCCCCCCGCCCTATTCCTTAATTCCGGAAGATGCCATCGTCTGGATGATTTGGCTCTGGGTAATAATAAACATCACAACCGGAACAATCATCAGCAGCAAAGCTACTGCCGCCGCTACACCTGCACGGGCTATACCGCCCTGTATGATTTGTCCCATCGCAAAGTGCATCGTTTTTAACTCCTCGCTATAAATGAAGCTTCCTCCATCGCTGGCCCAGAGCATTTGAAACAGCAGAATAATGAGCGTGAACCATGCCGGTTTGACGAGCGGCATGACGATCGACCAGAAAACGCGGTACTCGTTGGCCCCGTCAATCTTTGCCGATTCAAGCAAAGCTGTCGGGATCTGCTCAATAAACTGCTTCATTAAGTACAACCCCAGCGGAAAGGCAAATGCCGGAACGATAATGGCCCAATACGTATCGATCCATCCGAGCCAAGACATCGTCATATAGTTCGGAATCGCCGTAACTTGCGGCGAGAACATCAAAGACAGCACAACGATCGAGAAGAGCACCTTGGAGCCGCGGAACTTATATTTCGCAAGAGGATAGGCGGCAGCCGAGGCCAGAAGAACATGGCCTATCGTCCCGACAAGCGTTATAAACACCGTGTTGAAAATATACCTGGAGAACGGAACCCATGATTTCGCCATCAGATGAAACAAGTCCGGAAAGTTGTTGAGCGTCGGATTACGCACAAAAATTTTGGGCGGAAACAGGAACAGCTCATCTAAAGGCTTAAAGGCATTATTGATCGCATAAATCAATGGGATGATCATAAAGGCTCCAAACAAACCAAGCAGAAGAAACAACAGAAAATCCACTTGCCAGGAACGGTTGATTCTTTTTTGACCGCCAAATCGGAGTGAAATTCTCACTGTGTCTAGTCACCCACCTTCCTGAGAAGCTTCTGAATAATCAAGTTCGAGCCGAGCATGATCATGAACAATACCGTTGCAATCGCAGATGCGTAGCCCATCTCAAACCGGATCGTACCGTAGTCGATAAGATGCGTAACGACGGTATGCGCCGAGTACTGGACGCTGGGGAAGCCGGCTAGGTTCATGGCGACATCCGCTACGGCGAATGACGCCGTTATCTGTATGACCGCCCCGAACATAAGCTGCGGCCGCATGGAGGGCAAGGTAATATACCATAGCTCCTGCCAGCGATTGCGAATGCCATCCACCGCTCCCGCTTCAAACAGCGTTCTGTCAACGGTCTGCAAGCCGGCGATAAAGGCCAGGAAGCTCGTTCCGAGACTCAGCCATAGCTGCACGATAATGATGATCATGAGCGTGTACTTCGGATTTTGGAACCATAAAATCGGTTCGCTTATAAAGCCGGTTTTCATCAAAAAGCCGTTCACAATGCCATAAGCATCGCCGGAGAACATGATTTGCCAAATGAAATAGATGTTCCCGGATATAGAAGGCGCATAAAATACGAGTGTCATAATGGCCCGCGCCTTCGGCCGCAGCTCGTTAATGAGCCAAGCAAACAAGAAACAGGCTATATAACTGATCGGACCGGTAATAATGGCGAAAATAAACGTGTTTTTCAATGCGATTATGAAAATATCATCGTCCAGAAACAATCGCATATAGTTGCTCCAGCCGGCCCAACGCGGAAACTCCAGCATATTGAAGTAGGTCAGGCTGATTAGAATCGATAACGCTACCGGTACAACCGTAAACAGGAAAAACAGGATCATATACGGACCGATCAACACATAGAGATGCTTATCGCGCTTTAAATCCGTCACAATGCGACTGAATAGATTCGGCTGCTTGGCTGTCTGCTGTGATCGTCCCTTCACTTTTGCGGGCAATGCATCTGTTTGCTGCAATCCGGTCACCTCTAACTCTGCTTCAAATTAAATTCTTTTTGTTTGAAATCGATCTCGCGATTAATTTCTTCCACGTAGTCATACAAAGCGTCTCGAGGGTTCGTGCCATTGTTAATGACTTCCCGGAAGGCGTTATCCAGATTTCGTCCGGTGTAGTAACCGCCAGGAACTTCAGGAATCCCCTTTACCCACTCCCATTGCTTTTCCAGACTTTGATAGTCTTTGGTCGGCCAAGGCAATTCCTTCAGCGCCTCAATGTTGGCAGTCGGATAACGAGCCGCAGCTCCCATCAGACCTTCCATCTCGCGGCCGAAGCGAACTTGCGTATCTTTGCTCGTCCACCATTTCATAAATTCCCATGCGGCATCCTTATCCTTCGCTTGATCCATCATGATGACCGCAGAACCGCCGCTCGACACATCCCGGCGAATGCTGCCGTCTTCCTGCTGAATCCCCGGTACCGCAACGAAATCCCACAGTCCTCTAATTTCCGGAGCCGAAACCGACAACGTGTTGTAGAACGTGTAATCGGTAATTGCCATCGGAATTTCACCGGTTCTGAAACGGGTTGTCAGATCGAATTGGAGCGGCAGCTTGTAATTCATATACAAATCCGTCCATCTTTTAAAAGCTTGCATAGAGGCTTCTGAGTCCAGATTGCTGTTGCCGTCTTTTTCATAAAAGGTACCGTCCTGCTGGTAAAGCATCATCGCGAACGCTTTGCTAGGCTCCAGTGTGGAGACGCCTGACGTTTCCGCAATCGGCAAGGCGAAGTCCATGTAATGCTTCTTCAGCACCGGAATGACTTCGTAGATGTCCTCCAGCGTTTGCGGAACATCAAGCTTAAGCTCCTCTAGAATGTCCTTGCGGTAGAACAGCATCGGAAAGACTTGCTGCTCCGGAAGACCAAATACAGCGTCTTTGTACTTGTAAGGAGTAAGTGCACTGTCGCGGAACCGGTCCGCCACTTGCTCGAAATCACTAAATTGCGTCAAATCATATATCGCTGTACGCATGCCGTAGTTGACCGGAATGTCATTCGATATTTGCATCGCAACGTCCGGTCCTTGGCCGGACAGCGTTGCAGGCATCAGCACGTTAGCACTAACCAATTTAAGATTGACGCTAATTCCTGTCTGCTGCGTAAAGCTGTCGTCAGACATCGCTTTCAGCACTTGCGCTTGGTCGCGGCCCGTACCAATCCAGACCGTTACCGACCGTTCGCTTTCGCTTGAATTGCCAATGCTGTTGTAGTCAATGAAGAATGAGCTGAGCAATGTGCTGATCTCATGCTTCATTTTTTTGGCAAACGAAGCTTTCGCTTTCGGCATGCGCTGTTCAGGAGAAGCGATGACGAGATAATCGATTTCAAGCGGCTGTTCTTTCACCTGCAGTATCCAGGTACCTAGGCCGCCGACGTTGATTTTGAATGATTCCAAACGGGTTTGAAGCGATTCCGGATTGGCCGCCAAATCCTTCAATTGATAAGCCAGCTTCGTCAATATCGCGATCTGATCGCTTTTCTCGCCGGTAATTTCAACTAACTGATCGGAAATTTTGTACAGAATGTCGCTCTGCTTGTTGAACACCTCTACCATTTCCGGAACCTTTTTCTCGAGATTATAATCACGGAACGGGTCGGGAACCCCACCTGTAATCATCAATATTTTGCGGTAGATCGCATTCAATTCCAGTATGCTGGATTGCACTTCCCGGATAAGCGGAGCAATCGACCCCAGACTTACCTCTAGCTGCAAGTCATGTGTCCCCTTAGTTAGATAAAACAGATAAGGCTCTTCCCCGTTGCCAATCGTATTCATCTGCCATTCACTCGAATAATAGAAAGGAATTTCACGCATTTCCTGAAACGGAATGTGATCGTCAATCCTTAACGTTCTGGTTGAGTAAACACCTCTTAACAGTTCTTGCCTTCCCTTGATCGCAATTTTGTAAAGTCCATCTTCGGGAACGTCAATCTTCCATGTGATCGTGTCGCCTGGCATCCGCCAATTATGTCCGCCTATCGTATTAATGCGGACTTCCGAGACGGATTGCGGCTCCGTATTAGGATTGGAGCGGTCGGTTATCGGGTATAACGTCGGCGATGATTTGAATTGCGCGCTCTCGCCCTGAACCTTAATCGTCTGTCCGCTTGTTTCTTTAAGACCTTGTTGCTCGTATTGCTTCTTGATCTCCTCGTAGGTTGGAGGCTCCTCGATCTGTCCGATCTCAATCGCATCAATAATGACCGGCTCTTTCAAAGAAACGAGCGTGATCGTATGCTTGCCTGCAGAAAAATAAAATGAATAAGGCTTCTCATAATAGCCTTCAAAATCACGGAACGGTTTCTCCTGCCAGCCGAACGTTTCTACCTGCCGGGGGCGGATATCATTGCCTCGATTATCTTGTTCCATCGCTTTCTCATCCGTCCAGATACGCGGGAACAGAAAGCTTCTCGCACCAGAAAACGGGACTTCGCCATCGATCATCAGCATTCTTTCGATCGAAGAAGCTTTGCCGTCAACTGTGAAATAGCGCAGAGACAAATTGTACAGCCCATCTTCTGGAATGGTGACATCCCATCCGATTGAGCCGGAGTCGCCCGTCTCTACAAAATTACCTTGCCGGTCTCCCGCGTCGTTCACTTTCTTCGGCTCCATGCCTTCCGCAAAAGTATAGGAACCGCCTTGCACAACGATATTCCGGTCCGGCCTTGCAGCATTCTGATGCGTTTGCAAATAGCTGTCATAGCTGTTCGCTTGAAAGACATTGCCATCT
The DNA here is from genome assembly GCF_014641555.1 of Paenibacillus radicis (ex Gao et al. 2016). Classification (GTDB taxonomy): domain Bacteria; phylum Bacillota; class Bacilli; order Paenibacillales; family Paenibacillaceae; genus Pristimantibacillus; species Pristimantibacillus radicis. Next base: position 306,315 of record NZ_BMHY01000001.1, on the reverse strand, counting down.
GCACGCTCCGCTTTCACGCTCTCTTCCGCACTTGCCAAATGCGGCCCCGCCGATGGAATGACCCATGTGCACAAAAGCAACAATGCAACCGCAACGCGCAACACTTTAGGCATATTCACAAACATCCCCTGCCCTGCTGAAAAATTATGAGGTACCCGTCTTGCGAAGTACCTGTACCTGTATATGAGGAAAATAAATCCCCACCCGTACGAAATGGCAGGGATTTCATTCCATTACTATCGCTTTAAGCTATTCCGTACCCTTCAGCACCTTGTCCACACTTGCCTGCATAACCGGCATCAGCTTGGCAACTCCAGAAGCAGGAGTCAGCTTGGAATCGGAAATGTCACGAACGAGATCCCACATCGCATCATCGATGTTCAATCCGCCGTAACGAGCGAATTTAATAATCTTGAGCGTATTCAAAGCATTTTCTACAGAAGCCTCGTCGGTAAACCAGGATTCCGCAGTTGTGCGGTTGTTCTCATCGATATGCTCGAAATCTTGCAGGTCCTCCCAAATTTTGTAGACGACCTTAGGATCCTTAACACCGCGTGGAATGACGTTGATGTGCATTTGCGGCTGCCCCATAATGAAGCCGTCCGCTTTTGGCCCTTTAGGGAATGGAACGAATGCATATTCATCTACCATTTCTTTTTGGAAACGGCCAACTTCCCAAAGACCTGCCGGGTACATCGCGACTTTGCCTTCTCTGAAGTAGCGGACCGGATCTTCCCATGAGTTTCCTTCGTCGCGCTTCACGATTTTATAGTCGTTGTACAGCTTGTTCATCATTTCAAGGCCTTCCATTGCATTCGGCGAATCGAGAGCGATCTTCTCGGTACCCTCGTCGTAAATTACACCGCCATTGGAATAAATCAAGTAAGAGCCGAGTGTCATTTGCGACCCCGTGAGACCCCATTGATCAATTTTTCCATTGCCGCTTTTGCTGACAGTCAGCTTTTTCGCCACATCAACGAACGTATCCCAGTCCCATTTTCCTTGCTCTTGTAATTCAGTAGGCGTTGGCAAACCCGCATCCTGGAAAATCCGTTTGTTGTAGAACAATCCAGTGTTGTCGTACAGAGCAACCGAATTCAGAAAACCATAGGTTTTGCCCGTGCCATAGCTTCCCGATTCAATAATGAGATCAGAGAGCTTGCTTTCTTCCTTCACGTTCATAAAGTCATCCAGCGCTGTGTAATATCCGCCCTTGAGCAGGCTCAATACGAATACGTGCGGTACCAGGACGACATCGGCGAATGGCTCGCCTGCCATTACCGTAGAGGAAAACTTCTCTGCTGTTTCCCACATGTCCTGAGCGACGTATTTAATTTTTACGTTATATTTTTTTTCCACTTCGGCCTGCAGCGCCAGCGCCTTCTCGCCCTCTGGCGTATCAGGGTTTGGCGTACCGTCCCACCAAGCGGAAAATCTGATTTCTCTGCCGCCAAGATCATACTTCTCTTCTTCCACTACAGGCTCTTTCTCTTCCTCTTGGTTCTTGTTTCCTTCAGCTTCCTGGTTGGATGAATCGGAAGGTTTAGCCGGCGGCGGCGTATTGCCACCACTGCATGCAGACAGCACAAATAACAGTACGATTACCAAAGATAGAATTGAAAGCGTTTTCATTTTTGTCATCTTATAATACCCCTCTCGTTATTTTATTCTCTTGAGAACGCTACCATTTGAAGATGAAAAACTTTTTTGCCTGCTTAATCAGGCATCACCTCCTCTTATACACTCAGATATTGTTAGTTACGACCCGCAGCTGCTGCGCACAATCAGCTTTGCCGGCAGTGTTACTTGCAATGGAATCTCTCTTCCGTTCATTTGCTCCAGCAGCAGCTTCACCGCTGTTCGGCCCATCATTTCCGCCTGAATACGAATGGTAGTCAGAGGAGGACTCATAAACTCGGATATTTCAATATCATCGAAGCCTACGACAGCAACATCCTCGGGAACGCGAATTCCTGCTTCCTTAAGCGCATGAATAGCTCCTATAGCAAGATGATCGCTGGCGATAAAAAAAGCTGTTGGCAGATTTCCTTTATCAATCGCTTCCTTCATTAAGCGGTTGCCTTCCGGTGTTCCCCAGCCCCCGATAAAAATATGTTCGGGATCCAGCAGCCCCTTTTCCGCCATAATCCGCTCGAAATAATATTCGCGCTGATCCTTGCCATATGTACGAAAACCGCCGATGTATCCGATCCGGGTATGACCAAGCGAGATCAAATGATTGATCGCCAGCATCGTTACTCTTTCGAAATCGATGACGACTGAGTCAAAGCTTTCGACATCGGGAGACGAGTCGATAAAGACGACATTTTTAACCTGACTCTCATGCTGCACCGTAAAGTCAAACGACCGGTCAATAAAAATGACTCCGTCTACATCGTCAAAGTTCAATTCCGGATTTGTAAACAATGACATTCTCAGGATATTGGTAGAGTTAATGCCCTGCGCAACGCATTCCTTCTCGATTCCCTGACGGATAGCGAGAAAGTAATGGTCCATCTCCTCCTGATGCTCCGTCAAAAACATGACAGTTCCGATCTTGATGTTTGATAAATCTGAGTTTTCTTTTCCTTTGCGGTTTCTCGGCGTCTTATAATTCAACTCCTCCGCAATGGCTAAGATACGTTCCCTGGTTTCTTTGGAGACGGAAAGCGTGTTGTCTTTGTTGAGTACCCGGGAGACGGTCACACTGGAAACTTTTGCCAAATTAGCAATATCACGAATTGTAGCCATCTTCGATTTCACCCTGTCTAGTTTATATATTCAGTTATATTTTATGTTTTTCTTTCAGTGAAATACAAGGTGTTAATTTCACTGAATTTACAGCTTATTTTCGGAACAATTTGATCATAGCAAATAAAGAATATTTTGACAATCAAAAATTTGAAAACGCTTTTTCCTGCCTTTTACTAAATGACAGCGCTTTATAATCGCAATATCAAAAATACCATTCCTTTTTTTACTTAATTATACTACACTTATAAAGTAATTATTCACTAAAATTTAGAAAGAGGCGAATGGGATTGGCATTATGGTTTGATAAACAAACGTCACGTTGGCTGCTCCAAGGCAACAACATATCTTATGGACTAGGCGTAGATCGGAATGGAACGCTGCAGCATCTGTATTACGGCTCCAAGCTGCCTTTTATAACCGATTTGCCGGATTCAAATGTAGCGATTCATCACTCCTCCTTTGAACCATCGGGCGGAATTACTCAGCAGGAATACCCTGCATGGGGCGGGATGTACTATAATGAGCCATGCTTGAAAGCTACCTTTTCCGATGACGTAAGAGATACAAGACTCGTATACAAGGAACACCGTATGAACGAAGGCGAGCAGATGGATGAGCTGGTCATTGTCCTTCAGGACTCCTATTATCCGCTGCTGGTCCATTTGCACTACCGGTTGTTCCCTGGACAAGATATTATCGAACGATATGCCGTGATCGAGAATACAGGACAAGAGGCAATCACATTAGAGCAAGCGCTTTCTGGAACATGGCATGCGCCCAGAGGAAACCGCTACCGCTTGACGCATCTCGCTGGCAAATGGATTGAGGAGACTCAGATCTATCGGGATGAGATTACACCGGGTAAAAAGACACTGGAAAGCCGACGGGGCAATACGGGCGCTCAGGCCAACCCATGGTTCGCAATCGACCGCGGGACTGCTGACGAGGATCAGGGCGAAGTGTGGTACGGAGCGCTTGCTTGGAGCGGCAACTGGAAAATTACCGTTGAGTACAATCCGTTCAAGCTGCTGCAGGTTTCCGGCGGCGTTCACGACTTTGACTTCTCCTGGCATTTGGCGGGCGGAAGCTCGTTCCAGACACCGGGATTCGTTGGCGGATATACGCGCGGAGGCTTCGGTCAGGCTAGCCGCAATCTTCACAGCTACCAGCGCGAGCATGTATTGCCTCAACCTATTGCCCAGGACGTTAGGCCTGTTCTGTACAATTCATGGGAAGCTACTTACTTCGATGTAACCGAGCAAGGTCAAGTGCAGCTGGCAGAAAAAGCTGCCGCGATCGGGGTAGAATTGTTCGTTATTGACGACGGCTGGTTTGGCGAACGGAACCATGACCGCGCCGGACTTGGGGATTGGACGGTTAATCCGGAGAAATTCCCGAATGGCCTCAAGCCGCTGATCGATAAGGTAGAGTCGCTGGGAATGAAATTCGGCATCTGGGTTGAACCTGAGATGGTCAATCCGGACAGCAATTTGTACCGGAACCATCCGGATTGGGTCTATCACTTCCCGAATCGGCCGCGTACAGAAAGCCGCAATCAATTGGTGCTGAACGTTACGAAGCCTGAGGTTCAAGCCTTCATGTTCGAAGCGCTTGATAAGCTGCTTAGCAGCAATAACATCCACTTCGTGAAGTGGGACATGAACCGTTCCTTTAGCGAGCCGGGCTGGCCTGATGCTCCTAAAGAAAATCAAAAAGAAATTTGGGTTCGTCACGTTCAAGGATTGTACGATATTATCGCTCGCCTGCGGAAAAACCACCCGCATGTCGCGTTTGAAGCTTGCTCGGGCGGCGGTGCACGGATCGATCTGGGCATCATGAGCCTGACCGACGAGGTCTGGACCAGCGATAATACGGACCCTTATGAAAGATTGTTCATTCAAGAGGGTTATTCCATGGGCTACAATGCGCAAGCGATGATGTGCTGGGTTGCCGATGCCGGCAAATGGGTGAAAAACCGCCCTGCCTCTGTAGCTTACCGTTTCCATTCGTCCATGATGGGCTCGCTTGGCATCGGGGGTAATTTGACCCAGTGGTCTGAAGAGGAGCTGGAAGAATCCCGCTTCTGGGTAGAAGAGTACAAATCGATTCGTCATATTGTTCAGAAGGGCGACCAATATCGTCTTCTTTCCCCAAGGGAAGGCAATACGACGGCTGTTCAATATGTAACAGCCGATAAGAATGAATCGGTGGTCATCGCGCTCATGCATCCGCAAAAATTCCAAAATCCGTCGCCTCGTATTTATTTGAGAGGTCTTCAGGAAGAGTCGCTGTACAAGGTGAGCGACATCGAAGAGCCGCTTAGCGGCCGTGCACTGATGGCCAGAGGAATTGACGTTAATCTGCATGGCGATATGGCGAGCAAGCTGTTGAAGATTAATCGGGTAAATGTGGATTAAAATAGAGCATGGGAAAAAGCCGCAGTTTGTCTGCGGCTTTTTTTATTGGGATGCTACATTCCCGCCCCCGGGTCCGCTGCACATGCGGCGGTTTGCTTACACGCACCGTTCCAGCATCCATCCGGGTCCGCTGCGCGTATTGGTTCGTGCTGCCATTCTTGATTCCATTGCCCCATCGCCTACTTTGCATTATGACCCTATAAACCGAGGCAGGCGGCTTAACATAGCTGGGAGAACACTTACATGATCCTCCTCTTCAAACCGGATCATACTCGTTGTGATCCCCTTTTCCGCTAAAGGGCGCATTGCTTGAGCCATTCGCTCGCTCCCTTGCACCATATGAGGCAGCTCGTCAGCGCCAACAGTCAGCTGCAGCCGGATGTGCGAGTCTCTCTGCCAAGTACGCGCAAACTGCTCTTGCTCTTTGAAAATCTTGTCTTCAGCCCACCATACAGACGGACTGCCTGCGGCATAATGCGTAAATAGCTGCGGTCTAGTAAATAAGGCGTGCAGGACAAGCAGTCCCCCCAGCGAATGACCAACGATGAGCTGACGTTCGAAGTCGATCGGCCATTGTTCGGCAATTGCGGGCTTTAGCTCCAGTTCAATGAAGTCGAGGAAATGATCCGCTCCCCCATGCTCCGGCCATGGCCTGCCGTCCGGTCTAGCCGGGAGCTTGCTCCCTTCTGCTGACATGGTAAAGTCTAAGCAGCGCCGCTCCACATCGAAAGGCTCTTTGGACGGATACGCGATTCCGATTACGAGGATAGGATCATATCCCTTGGGCTTGCGCGTCTGCAGCCGAACAGCTTCAGCAAGCGTCTGGAACATCGCATCCCCATCCAGAGCATAAATAACCGGATAACCGTTCGCCGGAGGTTCTTCTCCTGCTTGGGGAGTTCCAATCAGAATCCGGTAATGACCGCCCTGAGCAGAAGTCATCTCATATTCATAGCAGCGTTCGGCTAGGAATGGTTTTTCAGTCAACTTGCTCATGGCGCCAAGAATTTTACCATATCGTCTACGACCTTGCTCTGTGCGATTACGCCACCCGTAAGCCAATATTCGTTGGCTGTCTCAAGTACATGGCCGTTTTTCACCGCTTGATTGCTATTCCACAGCTTGCTTGCTTTTAGCTCATCTAAAGTGCTGTCGCCGGAATGACCATCCTTAACCAGAATGATATAATCGGCGTCAAGATCAGGCAAAATTTCATAGGATACTTCCAAAGCCCCGCTCTTCGCCAGCTCAGGCTGGCTCAAGCCCAAGTCATGCGCCAGTACATATCCGCCAAAATAATCGCTGCTCATAAAAAACATACCCTTCGAGTTAAAACGGATAATAGCCGCTTTTTTTCCTTCGATAGCCGCTCCCAGCTTCTCCTTGGCGGCCTTAACCTTCTCTGCATATCCCGTCAGAACTTCCTCTGCCTTCTCCTGCTCACCCAATATTTGTCCCAAAATTTGCAGCGAATTCGAGACATCCATTGTAGCGCTCTTAAACACATAAGTAGGGGCAATCTTTGAATATTGCTCGTAGATGCCATTATCGGAATAGTTCTTGTTATGCAAAATAATTAAATCAGGCGAATAGGCTAAAACCGCTTCAGATACGGGCGGTACACCGTTAGTAAACGTAATAACGGGCACATCGCTAAGTTGATCCTGCAAATATTCCTGCAGCCGGACCCCGTTCGACCATTGAACGACAGGTTTAACTCCCAAGGAGACCAGCGAATCCTCCAATATCGGAGCAAATATGCGAGTTGGCTTTGCAGGTATCGTTACCTCATGACCAAGCTCGTCCGTAACGACCATCGGATAAGTCGCCCCACCCTCCTGTTTCTCCTCAGCAGGCTGTTGCGGCTCAGCCTTACTATTACTATTTCCCCCTGCATTACCGCATCCAGCGATAAGAACAGCCAGTACAAGTACCCCGGTAAACATGGACCACAGCTTCTGATTCTTGCTCCAAACCTTAAACAAAATCGTTCATCCCCTTTATCTCTTCGTTGTGTTGATAATGATTCTCACAAGAATGGATTATACGCCTGTACTTGGCAATAGGCCATGGACAGAAGTCGGTACGGGATTTGGACTTTTTCCGGTCAGCAGCATAAACGTTTCTTCTAATAAGCGATACACCGAAACGGCCGAATATTCCAGCCATGGATTGGATGGCAGCGAATAAATCCGCCCGGACTGAACGGCCCTAAGCTGTTGCCACAACGGGTTGTGTTGGAGAGCGAGCCATTGATGCCGTGTGCGGGCATTCAGACAGACCATGAGCAGAAGACGATCCGGGTTAATAGCTTGCAGCTCTTCTAGGGTAACCAGCCTGTTGCATAACTCTTGCTGTCCCGGTGCAGCATGCAGGCCAAGGTCTTGAAACAGTACGCTACGAATGCCTCTGTTTGTATACAGAAATAGTTGATCGTCCGCTATACGCAGAACAGCAAACTGATCCTGTCCTGCCGCTTGACGAATATCCTCCTTCACTTCGGCTAATCTCGCTTCGTAGCCGTATATCCACGACTCGCAAGCCACTTCTTTGCCTAATACGGCAGCCATCTCTCTAAGCTGCTTTTTCCAATCCGTTAACTCCACCTGAAACGTTCGTACACCCGCCATCTCCAATTGACTAATTGCATGTCCCTCAATTTTCTCCTGGGTAAACACAATGTCCGGCTTTGCTGCTACCAGCATTCTCATATTTTCCTCATCTTTGCAGCTATTCTGATAATGCAAGTGCACCTCTATCTCAGAATGATAGTAATAGTGATAATAAGGCGTCCATTTCGGGTCCAGAGGCGCGGCAATCGGCACGATGCCTAACGCAAGCAAATTTCCAACGAGCGGTGTACAAATTGTCGAAATACGATTGAAAAACTTTTGACCGTATGCAGATGGAGCCATGCCTGCTTCCTTCTTGAACTTGCGGCTAAAATAAAATTCATCGCTATACCCGCAAGCACGGGCAATATCGCGCAGCCCCCAATCCGTATCGCGAAGCAGCTGCTTCGCATGGCCGATACGCAGCGAAGTCAAATAATCGGTCACGCTTTGCCCGAATGCCTTCTTGAACGCTTCGCTCAAATATTTGGCGCTCAAGCCTGCTTCTTGAGCAAGCAGATCAAGGGTCAAAGGTTCTCCGAAATTAGTCCTTATATAATTGCGCACATGCTCCAAAGAGGCTCGTTTCTGAGCATCCCCCAAGCGGGCGGAAGCATGTTGCACAGGCAGATGTTCCATTCAAGCATTCCCCCCTCACATCTGAACAGTTGAATCTATTAGTTAATTAATAATAAAAATCATTCTCAATAATAATAGGCGATCTTTCTATAGATATCAATGTGGCTTTGGATTCTGTAAACAAATGCTATAATTAGTATATTCACTACTATAAAATGGAGGGTTTGAGAAGATGGGAATGATCGGCCGTTACTTTGCGATTGATGACACACTGGTACAACAAGTTACTGAAGGAAAAGCTGAACTCCATAATTTGAATCCGGATGACTATCCCAATCTCGATATCGACAAGTCCTGGGAGGCCATTCACTACTTGCTCTGCAAAGATATTTCGGATGGCGAGCCTCCCCTTGGCTATGTTGTGCCGCTGTTAACCAGCCAACACCTGGAATATGGCGCTTTTGGAGCCTTTTATTTGCGGGCCGGGCAAGTTGCTGAAGCACATCAGGCGATAGCTGAACTGGATGAAGGGCAGCTCCGCTTGCGGTATGATTTTCAGGCAATGGTAAAAGAGGAGATCTATCCGTTTGTTGAAGATGAAGACGAGGATGAGCTTTTCGCTTATGTGCTGCAAAATTTTGAAGAGATCCAGCGTTTTTACAGCCAAGCTGCAGCCGAAGGCAAGGGCATTATCTTTTATATTTTCTAGTCGTACAAAATAAGGAGCAGAACGTCCCAATCAAAGGGATATTCTGCTCCTTTTTCATTAAATGAGATCACTATCGGCGATTTTCCGATTTTTGAAATAATATTTTGCATCATGTTCATTGATTTCTCGAAGCACCTTGCACGGATTGCCAACCGCAACAACGTTTGCTGGTATATCCTTTGTCACTATACTGCCTGCCCCAATGACAGTATTATCTCCAATGGAAACACCAGGCAGCAAGATTGCACCAGCTCCTATCCAGCAATTTTTCCCGATCGATACAGGTGCGTTATATTGATAAGCCTGTTCACGAAGCTCCGGCAAGATCGGATGTCCGGCCGTTGCTACCGTCACATTAGGACCAAACATGGTGTAATCACCAACATAAATATGCGTATCATCAACCAACGTCAAATTGAAGTTGGCATATATTTTTTTCCCAAAGTGAACATGCTTGCCGCCCCAATTAGAATGAAGCGGGGGTTCAATGTAGCACCCCTCACCAATTTCGGCAAACATCTCTTTGAGTAACGAGGTTCTTTTGTCATACTCCAAGGGCCGTGTCTGGTTAAAATCATAGAGTTTTTCGAGACAAATCGTTTGCTCTTTAGCTAATTGTTCATCTCCAGGCAAGTATAAGCTGCCATTATGCAGTTGATCTTTAATATTCATTCTAATAATCTCCCCTTTAATCGAATAGCATTACCATTGAACCTCATCGACGCGCATGTCTTTGTAATAATAGTCCTTGTCCCGTTCCGTCATTTCACGAAGCACTCTGCATGGATTCCCGACTGCAATTACGTTAGCAGGTATGTTCTTGGTGACCACACTCCCAGCCCCAATAACACTTCCTTTGCCAATTGTAACACCGGGGACAATTATAGCTCCACTTCCAATCCACACATCATCTTCAATGACGACTGGCAATGCGAACATGCCTCCCGCTCTTCGCACGTCAGGGTGCAGAGGATGATTCGTAACGGCGATCGTCACATTAGGTCCAAACATCACATTATTTCCAATCGTTACTTTATAATCGTCAATAACAGTTAGATTGAAATTGATATAAACGCCGTTCCCGATTGTTGTGTTTGAACCATAGGCCATGCAAATTGGCGGTTCCATCCATACATTCTCGCCCATGCTTCCAAACAGCTCTTTCATCAACTTCAACCGGCCTTCCGTGTCATCAGGGTGCATACGGTTAATTTCATAACAAAGCGCTTTGCCGCGTTGACGAGCTTTAGCTAATGCTGCCGCTTCTTCAGGATAATTCGCATCATGGTCGGTAAACAGCTGAATACTCGCCATACGTTCTCTGATATTCAAATTTCATTCCTCCTCATCTAACTAGCTCATGCCCAGCTCCAGAAAGATCTCTTGTTATATTGTTAAGCCACTTGAATTTACGATAACGGTATAAAGCAATCGGAGATTTAATCACTTCGTCCAATGATAGAATTGCGAATAAAGTGATTGGCGGGAGCTGCCATACGAATGCGCTTAAATACCCTAGCGGCAGGATGATGCCCCACATGACAATAGTGTCGCACCAAAATCCAAACTTGGAATCACCCCCCGCGACAAAAATGCCTCCAATTGTGGAGGAGTTTATTGATTTCGGAATACAGTAATAAGCACATATAAACAGCATTCCGCTCAGATAGCTTTGCGCTTGCTCATTAAGATTTACAATTTGAAAAACGAAAGGTTTAATTATTAAGACGATAATGCCTGCGAGGATACCAAACAGCACGGCGTATGCATTTATTTGTTTGCCGGCACTAATAGCCTTCTCAATTTCACCTTTTCCTAGATATTTGCCTACGAGTATAGCGCCCCCGCTTGCAAGGCCTCCGCAAAATACGATAGCCAAATTTTTAACGACCGAGGCGACGGAGTTTGCAGCAACCATATCGGCATTGAAATGACCGATTATCGCTGTAGATGCAGTCAAAGCGCATCCCCACACGATATAATTCCCTTGGACTGGCAGCGTATACTTTAAGAAATCCTTTTGCAATTTGTGTTGGAGCATATCACGCCAAGCAAATTTGAAATTTATTTTTTTATTTCCCGAATGGATAATGCAACAGCAAAGCTCTAAAACACGTGCAATAACCGTAGATAAAGCGACTGCAATAACAGCTCTTTCCGGATCGCCTGGACAGAGAACAAAAATACTTAGTGCATTAAGCAGAATATTTACAATGAGGCATATGGAGCTAATCCAAGCACTGAAGCGTGCATTTTCCATACTTCTTATCACACTAAAGTACATCTGTGAAACTCCGCTTACTAAATAAGAAAATGAAATAACTTGCAGGAAGCTTGATCCATACCGGATTAACTCCCCGTCCTTTGTAAATAATTGCATCAACGTATCAGGCATAAAAAAAGATAATCCATAAAACACACAGGAAATAATAATCGAATATATACAACCGATATTAAGAACACGTTGAATTGTTTTTAAATCTTTTTTCCCCCAATACTGTGCGGTTAGGACACCTGCTCCTGTAGCCAATCCCATATAAAATAAAGTTAATACAAACGTGATTTGTCCGGCCAAAGATACAGCAGACATCAACGATTGATTGATGAAACCCAACATAACGACATCCACCGTAATGGCTAGCGCTGAGATAAGATTCTGTAAAGTGATTAGTACGACTAGGCTGATCAATTGACGGTTAAAGTTTTTGTCGTTATGAAAACTCCATTTTAAATGGCGCAGCATATCCTTCCTCCCCTCTCTGAACTTTAAGCATAATAAAAAAATAATACATTTTCATAGGTATAACCATCAGAATTGACTATAATAATATCAAAATCATATTTATTAGAGAGGTGATTTAAACAAATGCAGCTGGATGTTTTTTCAGACCTATCTGAGAAATTGAACTACAATCTGAATAATCTCGACTTGTACGTCAAGAAGGGAACTCTGCATACTTTTGACCAATTATCCGCAACATGCCATTGGCATCCTGATTTGGAGTTCATTTCAGTTATCGAAGGCTATATGAGTTTTTTTGTTAACGGAGAAACGGTTCATTTGGAAAAGGGAAGCGGAATATTCGTCAATAGCAAGCGGTTGCACTATGGTTTTTCTTCCGATAATTCCGATTGCAGCTATATCGTCGTTTGCATTAATTCTTCCTTGCTAGGAAATGATCGCTGGATTGGCAAACAATATTGGGATGAGAAGTTTGGTTCAAATACAGTGGACTATATCCGGTTACATGATCATGTTTCCTGGCAACAAAATGCGCTCATTAGCCTAACCCAACTTTATGAAGAGATGCACAGTCCAGACTGTAATCCGCTTCAATTGCTGTCCATGGCACTGTCCCTTTGCGCGAATATTGGGGATCATATCGCAGAGGTGAAAGAACATGCTCAGATCGATCAGTCATGGATTTATGTATGGAAAATGACTGCATTCATACATGGCAATTATGAAAACAAAATAAAGCTTGATGATATTGCAAAAGCAGGATCAGTAAGCAGAAGCCAATGCTGTATTCTGTTCGATAAGTATGTAGGACAACCGCCAAACGCCTATCTAATCAAATACCGGATCCAAAAAAGCTGTGAGCTGCTGCTTCATACCGACAGATCCATCAGTGAGATTTCTATATCTTGCGGCTTTCAAAGTGCAAGCTATTATTCATTTGTGTTTCAAAAGGAAATGGGGATCGTCCCAAAGGAATACCGCAGGAAGGCTCGTTGCTAGAATAGTGGTCAAGTTTCAAATCTTCAAAATTCTATGATATGATGTCTATAAACTTTTTAACAAAATCGACTCACTTATGCCATCGAGAAAGGGGAAACACACTCAATGGTTACCTTATCGGACCAACAGTTTTCGAGAATTTCACGGGCGCTTGCCGAACCGCGGCGTTATCAGATGCTCAAAGAAATAGGAGCAGCCAAAGGGCCGCTGCCATGCAGCATGATGCATGAAACACACCCGGTTAGTGCGGCAACGATCTCTCATCATCTCAAAGAGCTTGAGACAGCTGGATTAATTGAAGGCTTTCGCGAAGGAAAGTTCATGAGCTATGTCCTGCAAGAGGAAGTGCTGCAGGCATACTTAACGCAATTGGGAGAAATTATACAAGCTTTGCCTTCCACCTCTCCGGCGTGAGAGGTTTTTTTGTTTCTTTGAAATCGATTAATTACGAACAACAAATGCACTTTCATGAAGGAGCCGAAGGGCTCCTTTTTTATATTTCCACTGTAAATTGCAAAGCTTGACGAACGATTTTCAATATGATAGTTTTATAATTGTCTAATTGATAGATATAAAAAAGGAGCTCCGATCTCATGCTGAAGCTGTTCGCACAACGTTAGCTGCTTATCGATGATTGCATATAAGCGGCTGTCTACTATAAATTATATCGGAGTTGAACCATCTCATGGCTAAATCAAAATCACTTATCGTTCTCATTCTCGCCTTCGGTATCTTTGGCATCATTAATACCGAGATGGGCATTATCGGCATTTTGCCGCAAATTGCTCAGAAATATGACGTCACCGTATCACAGGCAGGTCTGCTGGTTAGTCTCTTCGCACTTGCCGTGGCAGTTGCCGGGCCTATTCTGCCTTTAGTTTTCTCTGGAATGAACCGCAAGAACGTCATGCTTCTGGTTGTCGGATTATTTCTCGTCACCAACGTCATTTCTATATTCGCGTCTAACTTTACTGTCGCCTTAATTGCGCGAATTATTCCTGCCTTTTTGCATCCCGTGTATTTCTCCGTCGCCTTTACGTCTGCGGCCAGCTTCGTCAGCAAAGACCAAGCGCCTAAAGCAATCTCCCGTGTATTTATGGGGGTTACGGCCGGAATGGTCATCGGAATTCCGATCACCTCTTTTATCGCAGACGTCTCCACGATTGAATTGGCTATGTCGTTCTTTGCCTTAGTGAATGCCCTTACCTTCTTTGCCATTCTTCTGTTCATCCCATCTATGCCTGTAACAGAGCGGCAATCCTACGGTTCTCAGCTAAGCGTTCTGAAAAAACCTGTAGTGTGGCTAAGCATGGCAACTGCCGCATTCATACTCTCAGGGGTGTATGCTGTATTTAGCTTCTTTGCAGAGTATATGGAAAAAGTTACTCATATGTCCGGCGGCATGATCAGCTTCATGTTAGTCTTATTCGGTGTTACAGGTATTCTGGGCAATTTGTTTGCCGGAAAATGGCTGAGCTCTAATGCGGCCCGAACTGCTCTCGTGTTTCCATTCGCATTAGGCGTAATTTATGTGCTCATTTATTTCATGGGTGCATTCACGATTCCGATGGCCATCCTAATTTTAGTATGGGGCATACTGTTCACGTTTGGTCTGAATATTTCACAATACTGGATTACATCCGCGGCTTCCGAAGCGCCTGATTTCGCCAATGGCCTGTTTGTCGCTTTTGGGAATCTCGGCGTTACAATCGGCACATCCGTAGGCGGTTTATTCATCTCAGGAATGGGAACAGAGCACGTCGTATGGGGCGGTGTAATCTTTATGGTCCTCTCCTTCCTTGCGATCATGCTGAGAACCTCCATCTACCGTTCTACATTAACAGGGTCACACTAATGCCTAGCAGATTGAAGTCATATTTCCTGGGTAATGCTATACCTGTATAAAAGAAACTCCGAAAACCCGCTGCATTCTGGGGCTTTCGGAGTTTCTTTAGATTTAACCTTGCAGAGGGCTGGTCTTCATTTCATAGATTTTTTGGAGGGTATGGACCCACTTCATCTTCTCGTCATCATCTTCTGTGTGGAGATACCACTCCACAAGTCTGTACCCGAACCAAAGAAGGATCATCTCGTAGACGCAATGATTCGCAAGAGGGGGTATATCCGCATACTCCGAAAAGCCTTTGTAATACGCGGGGACACATCGCTGGTAGAATTCGACCATATGATCGATATCCGCTTCATCCGCAATCAGACTTGCCAGATCCTCGCCCAGATAACCCCATCCGGATGTATCCCAGTCAATGAGCGCGATTTTGCCGTCGGCATAGATCAGATTGGTCACCCAGAAGTCCCGGTGGCATAACACGAGGGGCAACTTCTCAATGCGGGCGAGTATCTCGTCTGCGTGCTCATCGATATCGATCAGCATTTGCCGAATGTGCTGCGGGAATTTGCAATCCTCCGAGCGTATATAATCGTAGACGACCGGCCATGACCGGTAATGAAAATACGTATTCTTCATGAGATCCGCATGGCTCAAGTTGTTCAGGCTCTGCAGTACGGCGGGCTGTTCCGCATACAGCTTGCCTTGATAGCGTCCTAACTCCAGCGCGGCCTGTTCATACATGTCACCGGTCAAGTCTAAACCGGTTACGCCATCGATATATTCCAGCCAGAGCTGAAATTTATTCTCTTCGGCATTCATCTCGGCGTGATAACAAGTCGGCCAGCGGAGGGCATCCGAGAACGTCGCTCCCAGGTCAGATGCATAGAGATCATATTCCCGGCGCCATGAACCAGGATCGCCGTAACGCTCCCATTTTTTCTGGACTTTCAGCACGATACGGTAAGGCAATTTTTCGCCATCTACGGCTTCGGCGATCCCTGTTACCAGGCATACATCTCCCACAGTTCCGCCTTGCAGCGGTATGGTTTGGCAGTCCGCCGAGATGATATCCTTCTTGAACTGTTGGCTTAAGACATAGATCAACGTTTCGGGTTTCATATTCATTTCCATCATCGTTTTTTTGTTAGCTCCTTTAATGTTGTTTTTTGGACGCAAAAATGCCGCGGACAAGCAGCCTCGAAAAAGAAGCTGCTGTCGCACGGCATCAGGACGCAAAATAGATACGACCTTCATCGTATCTGCAAACAGCAATATTCACGAAAGGTTACTTTGGATGGCACAGCAAATAATACGGGCGTTTTCCCGCTTTTTACGCATATGCCTGCTATTCGGTTTTAAGACCAAACCACCATATAAGTAATTGCCATTCAAAACATCTCCCTTCGTGTCAGGAACTTGCTTATCACTAAGCTGTTTATAAAATAACCTGTTTTGGAAAAAAAATCAATACCTTACTTATGATACGGTTCACCGAACCGCACCAGCACGTGCCACATGTATTTCAATTCCTGAAGC
The DNA here is from genome assembly GCF_014641555.1 of Paenibacillus radicis (ex Gao et al. 2016). GTDB lineage: Bacteria > Bacillota > Bacilli > Paenibacillales > Paenibacillaceae > Pristimantibacillus > Pristimantibacillus radicis. The sequence goes on along the minus strand of NZ_BMHY01000001.1, from coordinate 290,117 downwards.
ACCTCATCTAAATTCCCTCTATCACTCCAGAGATCCGGATTGCATTTCAAATCATTGACCGCAGCTCCGACTGCTCTAACGTCAATTAGATTATTGATGGCTAACCGTTTGGCGAGTGATGGCATAGTTGGCCCCCTAAAATCCGGTGGCACTTTATCGGCCTGAATTGCAAATCCCTTATGCCAATGAAGCTCTATTGCATATTTTAAACATAGCTTCTCAAAAGTTGCCTCTATGTCTGTTCCTTGAAACGAAGGATCAGCCACCAGTATTTCCACGTCATCATGCAGAAAAATATCACCGTGAATTTGGGCCTCAATGAAGTGATCAAGATTTCGACTGGGCATCTGTTTTAAACGTTCAGTGATAGGCAGATTTAAGCAGAGCAAGAGCCAATCGACCACTTTTGGGGGCGACAGACCCTTTTCTCCAAGAGCATATTCTCGAAAGAATGCATCTTTAAGAACAGCAGCTAAAATGTCATCGAATTCTTCATAGGTTCCTTTTTCTAGAGGATCATCCTGAGAACCACCGTAAGTATATGTGCAACGATAGGATACCTGTGGAGCAAGAAGGAAATAGCACGAACCAAACCTCGGAGACGGACCATCAGAATGCAGCATTAAATCCAACGCCCCATATTTTGGCCTTTCACTGTTGGCGATGCCCTCCATCTGATAAGCGCCCCCAAACAGCTTCATCTCCCAAAGATCCCGAGCGCCGCCCGGGTAGGCGGACACGCTGCCATTAGAAATCTGCGTCTCAAACTGACTCTTATATATCCCTTGCTCAAGTAATGCTTGTGCCACGCTTTTCTTGTCCGCAAGCGGACGATCAGGATGGAAATGTAACGCTACTCTGGCATGCGATCGAAGTTTCGAGACAGCATCTTCAAAACTACTCAAAGAAATATTCGACAAATGGAGAATTTCTCGGATTGATGCCTGCGCAGCTCCCCTTCTCGAAGCAGCATACTGACTGATATGCTGAATTGCCATATTTTGCGACATCGAAAGTCGACTGTTAGTTGACATCTGCATCACCTGCCTTAAACTATATTATATAATGAAGGCGTATCCAATTGATAAAATAGAGGTGAATCCAGTGGCGTTAGATTGTTACCTTAAGGACCAAATGGGAACGACACTCTATCATTATCCGATTGATGAATCCTTACACCGTAGTATTTTCAGCAGAAACTTTCAACCAATTGCGTTTCCTATACTTGCTAGACTTAAAGATTACTATAATGACCATTTCATTGCTACAAATGAAATCCCCATCCTGATCGCTGAATTGCAGCTGCTAAAGCCTCAATTGCCTGAACAATTACAGCATTCTGTAGCTGAATTAATTGATCTGGTAAGTGACGATCGGATCGATACGATTGAATGTTACTGTGATTAGGGGCGTACAGATGACGGCATATGAAAGTATCGGCACCGCCGAATTTAGCGGACGCTTTACACACTAAAAAGGTCAATCCTGGCCAAGATTGACCCTAATTGACCTTTTTTTCGAATTCGTTTAAATTTCTTTGAATTGAATCATTTTTTTCCGTTCGGCAATTAATGCAGTGGCATTTTCAGTTCGATCAGATCCTAATTGTTCCGATAAGAACTTAACGAAATGACTGATACCCCGATTATCAAGTGTAATCATCATAGATTTCTTTTGTGCCACGATAACGATAGCTCCTCCAAAAAGCTTGGTTCTATCAATTCGGATAATATCGTTGAAGCTTATCGTTTTTCTTCCATACCATTTGTACGAACGAATCTCTTCCTTGCTGATAACAACTTTGGAGATCAACGAAGCAATCCAGCAGAGAAGCAGACTAAACGCAATGATTACGCTAGTGAAAAAGAAAATGATCTTGTACTCCACAGCGTCATCCTCATAATAGATATCGCCATTCGGACTGATCTCCACATCATTTATAGTATCCGCGAATAAACCGATACTCACAGCAATAGCCAACAGCAATAGTAAAAATAGTGACCAAGTTATCCATCTCCCTGGAAAAATCACCATTTCCCCGCTCCAGTTTCTTTTAGCTGGGCTCCTCAGGTAACTCGCATACATGGCATGTATAACTTTTCGTATTATAAATAGGTTCAAAATATGTGCCTCCGAATTTTAGGATGGGATGTTTTCATTAGGAGACGGCTCATCCGCCGCAGACTCCTCATTCTTCTTCGATTTTCCCCGGATGACACGCCACAGCCACATGAACGGGAGGATAATAACAAACCAAAACTTTTTCAGAAACACTGCCATAACAGCAATCAGACCCGCCTTCTTCGCAGCAAGCAGCCCTACGCCTCCCAGAATTAGACCGGTTAATCCATATTCCGCTTTCTTGTCCGTAGCCGGATCAAAGTCGCTATAGGTTTCTCCCGGTTTCACGCTAAAGTTTGAGATGATCTGGCTCTCAAAAACCTTGCGGTCAGCCTCCAGATGCTCCGGATCGCTTACTAGAATAGCGGATACATACCCTTCCCGCGTCAGCATCCGGATATTATAGTTAATAATATCTTCGTTATTGATGTCATGGAATAAGATAGACCAAGTAAGGCTGTGCAGCGATTCGTTATAGGACGGCTCCACGAACCATCTGTCTACGAACATTTTATTGTCATCGGATACTTCTTTATTAACTTGCTCCGTCCCTTTCCGGTAGCTTTCCAGCAAAGCATCGGCATCGATTTTATCCTTCTCTTTATCCTCGATATGTCCTGAATCTGTATATTCAAAATAGGCTACCCATTGCTGGTCCTCACTGGCTGGAAAAACAGCGCCTATTTCTCTTTCACTTGGAATAGAACCATAGCTGCGCACATATTGTTTCGTATTCTCTCCGTCCAGGAAACCATAATCTTGTTTCAGTGTGAGCTGTGCAATTTGGCCGAGTTCAATCTTCTGCCCTGATCCAATTACCCACAACAATTCTGGCTCGGTTCCCGTCTCTGCCACGGCTTCTGCCAAAGCAACACATGGTAAAGAAGCTATGCTTAGGGCAATTGCCATAGTAAACATAGCCATTTTGAAACGACTCATTGATTTGAAGAAATACATCATTAATCCCCTTTTCTTTTTTTGAAACGGTGCTCCTTCTCCATTGGAGTAAAATGCCATTTCTGCTAGTACAAACATCTATATCGGCAGGGATTGCTGTATAGTTTATACTTTTTCAACCTATTAAAGTAAAATTGATCCATAAATTATGTTTACTGCAACACCTATGCTGGCGAATCAAGGTTGACCCCGACTTTCGTCCAGCTATCATCTCCCCACACTTCTAAGTTATAATTAAAACTCAACCGATTAGGCTTCCGGACATCATGAAAAAGATTATAAACCGACACAAAAAATGTAATAAATGTATGTTGTGCTGCGGGCCTTTAACGTTTAGAATGAAAAAAACTTCTTGAAGATCAAGCGAGGGCGCATAATGAAATTATGGTTGAATAAATGGGTGCACCTTCTAGGTATTTTATCCATTCCTATTCAGGGGTTTATTTATATGGGGATTGCACGAACGGTCGGATCGGACGTTTTTCTGGATTATTTCTGGATTGATACCAAGATTCCGTTCAACAAATGGTTCATCTTCCCTTATATAAGCTGGATGCCTGTTCTATATCTTAGTTTTTTATATTTGGCTATTAAAAATCGCAATATTTATTGGCGGACCTTATTGATCTATAACATTTCCGTCATGGCCTGCAATGTCGTGTTCTTTTTCTTCCCTACTTATGTGCCACGTCCTGATTTGTTGGGTTCGGATTTGGCCAGCAGACTTGTTCATTTCATTTACCAATCTGACGCTCCCTATAACTGTTTTCCGAGCGTCCATTGCTTAACAAGTTACTTGCTGTTCATTACGCTAAAACGTGATCTGACTGCCAAGCTGCCTGTGCGAATTTTTATGTACACCCTACTGTGGCTCATTATTGCTTCTACCGTCTTTACCAAACAACATGCGCTCATCGATGTGTTTGGCGGAATTCTGTTTGCAGAAGTGACTTACCAGCTTGTCCATTATGTTGCTTCCCGCAACCAGCGGCGTGACAAGCAGCTCACTACTAGTGTGTAGCAGTTAAAAAAGAGGTTATTCCTCCGACGGCCTTACGGCCATCATTGGAATAACCTCTTTAATCTAATTGTGTATGATATTTAACGTCTCGTTAAGGTTAAATGCCAGCTGTCTGAGCGACTTAAACTTCTAGAATTACGTGCCGTATTTATTGCACTGACTAATAAAAAGATACGAACCTCATCCCCTGTATTGTTATTAAACAATATTTTATTGGGTCTTAAATCGCCTGCGCCACCTCTTGCAATAAAAGTACCAGGTGAAGGCTGGGCTTCTACTTTTATCGCGAAGGCTTCATTATTGAATAAGAAATTAATGTCCCGTAATATTAATTTTTGGCCCTTTTTCACATCGAGCACAATCTGTTGCAGAAGAATAGTTTTCCGTCCACCTACCTTGATATTTGTTAGCCTGCCGCCGACGATTCCGTTTAATTGGAACAAATAAATCACCCCGAGAATTTAATACAATAAGATATGAGGATTTAATAGTTTTGGATTGGGTCAAGCAGGAAATAGTTGCTAGACATTAGATCGTGAGGAGTTTGAATCATGGGGAAAGTTAGTGCTGTTATACAAAATCCATATTGAAGAAGTAGCAATAAGTGGTGGATTAGCCTTTGAGGTTGAAAGTAAAGTAATATTTCCGAGTTGTTGTTGCGGGCTTGAGGGTTGGAGAAAAGTGCTTGAAGCGGTCCTACTCAAAAAGGAAGTATGGCTTGGTCATGATCCATACCCCACTTTGGAATTTACAAATAAATTGGTAAGAGTCTGGTCTGATGATTATTCTGGCACATTTAGAAAGGATTTGTCAGAGCAAGACTTACAAAAAGTGTTTTATATCGAGTATGTACGGGATGACTTAATGAATAAGCTGCAAGCAATTGAGACAGATTTTTTAGAGTTTTATCACCATTCATTGGAAAAGGCACTCTACATGATTGATGACAACCTTAAAGAATCTTTACTTTCGCAATATTGCAGATGGTTCGATCTGAATTTAAGTTAAGACTTCAAATAATTGAACGAACGGAAACCGTTGTGCAAACAAATAAAAAAAAGAGGTTATTTCTCCGGCCGCCATTACGGCCAGCATTGAAATAACCTCTTTTTTATGTTCATTTAATTTCAATATTTTTATCCATGATGGGCTTCAGCACTTCTTCCTCGCACATGCTGATATAGATAACGGACTTGAGATTTGCCAGGTTCTCAAATCCGCCTACATGCCGAATATCAAAGACATCATCTTCCCCGTCCCAATCAGGCTGAATGATTTGATAGATTTCATTTCCGCCATCAAAGCACAGTTCAGTTACTTTGTCCAAATCCACTTTTTCAAGCAGCAGCTTAGAAAAAAACGCTAAAATTTCTGGTATAGGACCGGAATCCTCTGTATACCATTCATACTTGTCCGTAAAATCTGATTTTAGCTGTTCAAGCTCCTGTTCAAATGCCGGATTTTGATCAAGCAATGCATCGATTACTGTCAGTTTAAAGTTAAAATCTTGAAACATTCCCGTGTGATCCGTATAGGTATTCATGGCATTATCCTCATTTCATAATTTCTTTTAAGTTTAGTTGATCCTCTCCCAGTTCAAATCAAGCTTAAATAAAGGGAAATATTACTTACTCTTTTCATTCGTTATTCCAAGAGCCCTTAAAATAACACCTGCTGAATAAGCAAGCACAGTAATATCTATAATTTTATTTAGACAGAAATGAAAGAATTGAATGATTTGAAGAGGGAATTTTTGTTTTACCGCTAAATCCATATCTACAAAAAAGGAAGTAGTAGGTAATGTAGCGGAAAAATGAAGACAGAAAGCATAGTAAAAGGATTTAACGTAATTCCCTAATAACACTACAAATGCCGGCATTGAGTTTACTTCTTCAATTTTTATACCTGAGAATGCAAGATACAATAGAGAGTAAGTAATATCTGCAAAACTTATAATAACAGCTATCTTAATAAATAACAGTTGAATCTGAACTCGATTAATTACATTAAAGCTAATAGATTTAAAACTCCGAATAATCCATTTGTAAAGAAAATCTAAAATAAAAATAGCATTTAATATAGAAAGAACAACTACACCAACATTAGTTATAATACCAACATCTGTTTTCATTAAAAATGACGAAATTGAATTGTTCGGATATAAATTTACAAACCTAATAATAAAACCAAAAAACGAAAAAACAAACACCAGAAACCCAATTACCCAAAACATATATTTAATAATAAAAACCACTATCAATGGAATGTCCGATTTATTAATCAATATTCTCTCGATATAGTCACCAAAGAATTCAAAAATTTTATATAGAATAATTGATATTGAAACTAATCCAAATATAAAGTAAGCATAATCATTTATTAACGAAGACAACAAAATTACAACTATTATGCATCTAGTGAAAAAAGCAGAATAACTATTATTATAATTACCATAAACTCTATAGTTAACTTTTAGTACATCAACTATTATGAAGATTATACATAATGCTATACATACCGCTAATCTTGAAAACCGATCTTCTTCCAATATGAAGATACTGTAAGCAAAAATATAAGGGATTAAAGTCATGATACGGTTCAGATTCAAACCTTTTTCCTGTTCAGTTATAAACATCACTTCAACTCCAATACTTCATAGTAATAGACTTATAAAAACTCGTTTAACTTATTACGAATTTTTATAATTTCATTAGAACCAGTAGTCAGGAGAGGAAGAAAGGATAGATCATATTTTACACAAATATTGTGTTTAAGTTTATCTCTTTCAGTTTGAACCAAGTTGTTCCGATGATAATTAAAGCCATTTACTTCAATTGCCAAAAGCGGCTGTTTATTTATTGCATCATACACAACAAAATCAAACGAAGCTCTGTTTTTTACATATTTCTTCTCCGTTTCATTTAGTTGATCTGTTACCTTAAATATATCTTTTAAATATACTTGCATACTGAAAGTAAAACACTTATAAGTATCTTCTTCCATTAAATCGCTTAGAACACGCCAAATAATATTTTCCGATTTAAATTTAGATTTATTAATTAATCGAGCCTGAAGTCCGTTCAACCGATCTGAGTACTCAGAGTACAGCAAATCAAAAACTGATATCAATTGACTTTGTGTAATATGTTCGTGAAGCGTATTGTATTCAATATAGCGTATAAGATCACCGATATCTTTTCGAGAGTTTCGAAATAATGAATGGTCTGTAACAAGAATAAACTGATTTTGAGCTCTAGAAACTGCTACATTAACTAAGTTTGGATTCTCCACGAATTGCTTCCCGAATTTCCCGCTTTTAGTTTGATCTAACACGGTAGACAAAATCATAACCGGTTTTTCTCGGCCTTGGTACCTATGAACTGTATCAATCTCAATCTGCTCCAATTGAGAATTTGCTTCTGTTACCTGCAAACGATATGGAGTAGTGAACCCGATATCTTTTAATGGAACATCATTGAGCTGGAGCTCTTTAATAATTTCTTCTTTAACTACATCAATTTCCCTGTGGTTAAAATTACCTCGATCTTTTCCCACTGTCACTCTTCGCATGTGGTTGCCAATAGCCGTGTAGTGTAATCTAATCGATACATCTGACTCTTCTTCAGTTGTCATAGGTATCAAATCGTTATTGTAATATTGGTCATTGCAAAACCCAATAATTTTAGGTTTACATCTATAATGCTCCTTCAGCATAGCTCTAGGAATGTTTTGACCGTATATGGCAAACATAGAGGACAATAAACTATGTTTAAAATAATTGTAGGGTTCCTCAACATCTGAAGTTTTCAGCTTATTTTCTATCTTTTCATCAACAATTTGAGGAAGTTGCTTGGTATCCCCTACAATAATGATCCTTTTAGCACAAGACATGGCGAGTACACCCGTTAGTAAATCTACTTGAGAGGCTTCATCTACTATCACATAATCAAAGAGATAATCATCTGGTATACAAGACCGCAATGCATGAGTCGTGCTTAATACTATAGGATAATGTTTCAAAAAGTCCTCGATCCGGTTCCTATAGTTATTAACATTCCCTTTATACTTGGATTTACCATGATACTTTTCAAATAGTTTTTTCTTAAACAATTGAGTTGAATACATTTCATGCTCTTGTAAAAGAGGTTTAAACGATTCTTTTTTAAGCTCTCTATCTATTTGATCCTTTTCTCTCTCCAGTTCAGAGAGTTTCGATTCATAATACTTCGTCTGTAGGCGTGTAATTAACTCTAATCTGTCTTCTCTTAATTTCTTAAAATCAAAAAAACCATATTTAAACAGTAACTTTGCCTTTTGCAAAAAACGGAAGGACCTTTCACCTAAAAAATACTCATCGACTAAAAATGAAATAATTGTATCCGCTGTTTGATTACGAAAAAACAACCTCTTCATATCATCCAAGTTGCGTTCATCATTATGGAACTGGTAATGTTTCTGTTCCAGACGATATGCGGAAATCATTCTTTCAATTTCAGCTTTACGATTGGCGAGTAACAACAACCGTTCTAATTTATGGGTCAACTCATTAATTGTTTCACCTATCTGTTTTTCCTCAGCTTCGCAATCCCATCCTATCACATCTGGCTCAGGTAAGTTGTTAAAAAAAGCCTTCCTGTTATCCCACTTACCTAATGCTGCAACCATGAAACCATACCCTTTATCGTCAAGCTTATCTCTAACATTCTGTACGGCAGCATTGTTTCCCGAAACTACAGCCACAGACTTCTTATGAATTACGGTTAAGTTTGCTAAAATATTTAGAATCGTTTGGGTTTTCCCAGTGCCTGGCGGCCCTTCAATAATAGAGATATTACTGCTTAACGCTTGTTCAAGCGCTGCTTTTTGACTTAAATTAAATTTAAATGGATAAATAATTGGAGTAACCAATTTACTAGTTTTTTCTACAGGAGTCTTGTTCAAGTATGAAGCTAGTACACTTTTATGATGTATAACATTAAGTTTAGAAAACTGTTTTTTCAAAAACGATTCAAGATCATCTTCTATTGTTGTATATTGTGAAATGTCTTTCCAATAGTCCATAGGATCAATTGTCAGACGGGACGAATCCTCTTCAGGTATTATTTGAATCAAGGAAGGAGAATAAATTCGAGTATGCTGTTCTTCGAAAAAAAATTTTAGCCACCCTTCAAACTTCATTACAAATTTCACATTTCGTATCGGAAATCCTTGGTAAATAAATTTTTGATTTTCAATATTTACTTGAACAGGATTCCTAATGATATTAACCCTTGATGAGGGGAATTTATATTCTATTTCAGAATTCTTATATTTGATTTCTACAATTTGTTCTAGTATATTGTAATATTCAATTTCATTTGTTTTGTCGATCTGATCGACTAAAATCAAAACTTTTTGTTCGTCCATATGTATCGTCCCTATCATTATTAATTCAAGTATATTTATATACTATTTTCATTTTTATGCAGTATTCGACATAACCTGACTATTAACCTGCATATAGGAAAAATAAGGGCCGTAGACATTCTAATTATTATCAACACTAAAGAGCATACACTCATAAATTAAATTGATTTATCTAATGACCTATTACAACAAGCGATCATTCCATAATTCTACATACAGCATATAGTCAGCATGACAAATGAATTCCCATACTGGATTTTTCAAGAAGATTACAGTATAGGTTGCAATAATGTAAGCATTCCACTAGAAATGAAAGGAAAATCGATGGCTGCTGCACAGTCCGGACTGCTATTCTGATGGAGCAAAAGGTTAGACCTACTACAGATGATGGAGGTTCAGCGGTGCTCAAATTTATTACCTGGCCGTTTGGAGCGATTTGCATCATGAGCCTGATCGCGATTCTATTTCAAAAGGCTCGGTGGCGCAAATATCTCCATCCGTTCTCCTATGTTGGACGTATGGCGTTTACCAACTACATCATGCAAACGGTACTATGCACCTTTATTTTTTACAGCTACGGTCTGGGGATGTTCGGTAAAGTAAGCGATGTTGCCGGGCTAGGGATCACGATTGTCATCTTTGCCCTGCAGATGCTGTTTAGTAAGCTGTGGCTGAGCCGCTTCAAAACGGGCCCGCTGGAATGGGCTTGGAGAAAATTCACTTACTGGGGCAGATAACACCCGTCAGGCAGAAAGGAGACTGGCTAAGTCTCCTTTCTGCCTTTTGCGGCCTTGCCTGTTAATCTGAATATGATCATCCGTCAACTAACCTAACGGTATCCAGCCTTCCAGAAGAGCGCCCCCATCCGGATGATTGCGCGCAGTAAGCTCTCCTCCATGCTGTCTAATGATCCGCTGCGAAATAGTCAGACCTAATCCCGCTCCGCCTGTGGAACGATTTCTTGAAGCTTCACCGCGATATAAAGGGTCAAAGATGCGCCCAAGCTCCTCCGCGCTAAAACCCGGCCCGGTATCCTTAATGGTGAACTTTGCTTGATGCTCTCCCTTAGAGCACTGAACGAAAATTTGCCCTTCAGAAGGCGTGTGTCTGACGGCATTATCCAACAGATTGCTTATAGCACGCTCCAATAAGTGCGGATCGCCACTCACTCTCATATCTTCAGCCGTATGATTCAACTTTACGGAAATCTGCTTTTTTTCGGCTAGCGGCTGAAGGCTGTCTATCGCATTTTGCAGGATACTTCTAAGGTCAACTGTACTTCTGTTCAGCTCCTCCTCCAAATACTCCACCTTAGTAAAAGTGAACAGATCCTCCACCAGACGGTCCAACTGTGCGGACTTTTCTCTGCAGACCGCCACATACTTCGCCAGTTTATCCGGCGTCTGGGCAATGCCTTGCGCTATACCGTCCAGATATCCTCGCAATGCGAACAAAGGCGTCCTTAAATCATGCGCAACCGCAGCTATGACGAAGCGGCGCTCTTCCTCCAGCTTTCGCTGTTTTTGATTGGCTTCTTTAACCCCCTCCACCATCACTTTGAAGGCATCCCTGACTTCGGCAATTTCAGTTATTCGGGACGAGGGCAGCGGAACCTCCCAGTCTCCGGCAGCAACTTGTCTGGCAGCGGAGCTCATTCTGCCCAGCGGCTTGAGAATGAATCGCCGCATCTCGACACCCACAATGAAAAAGCCAAGTAAAAGCCCGGTAATGATCGCAAGCATAGAGATTATGCTAGTGTTTGGCTCATATATAACGATTCTGCCAAGCAGTTGACCGTTCTCGATAATGGAAAATTGCTCCGTACGCGATAATGCCTGTTGACGCTTGGGATCGGAATTATAAATTATTCCATCGGAAGCATCCAGAATAAGCGCATCCCTATTCATGTTCTGTAATTGAGCTTGAAGCTGATTTTGCCAAGCAACACTGCCCCAATTACTGGAGTTTGTTTCGATGAAGCCAATCATGCGGTTAAATTCCTCCTGCAATGTCTCATTATGCAAGCGGTTGCTGCCTAAGCTTAAAGTACCCGTCTGCAAATAATGGGCAGCAACGAAAAACACCCACGGCACCGTCAGGATGAACAGTAAACTGAGCAGGGTAAATTTGCGGATACGAAGTGTTTTCATTTCACCCTCCCGCCTTCGAACCGGTACCCTACACCCCATACGTTAATCAGATAGGCTGGCTGATTCGGATCCTGTTCGATTTTCTCACGGAGCCTGCTGAGATGGACGCGGATGGTATGCTTGTCACCTACGCCATCCCAAAATTTATCGAGAAGCTGGTCATAAGTAAAAACAAACCGCGGGTTTTCCGCAAATGAGCGCAGCAATTCGAACTCTTTCGGAGTAAGCGAGATACTTTGCCCGTCTACATAAACTTCATGAGTAGATAAATGAATTTGGAGCCGTCCAAAGTCCAGAACACTGCTTCTGTTCTCATGATGAGACCCGGTGCGCCGAAGTACAGCTTTCACTCTCGCTACAATCTCCCCGATTGAAGCTGACTTCACAATATAATCATCGCCGCCAAGCGTCAGTCCCCTTATCTTATCCACATCGTCGCTGCGCGCACTCAAGAATAGAATGGGCACATTGCTTTCCGCGCGGATACGCCTGCATAACTCAAAACCGTCAAGCCCCGGCATCATAATATCGATAATCAGGCAATGAACGTTTCTCTGCCGGAATACAGCAAGCGCTTGAACGGTATCAAAAGCGGTTTTCACCACAAAATTTTCATTTTCCAAAAAATCCTTCAACAGCTCAACGATACTTGGGTCATCATCCACGACCAGAACCGTTACTGCTTCACCCACATCAAACGCCACCTTTAAGCCATGCTAGCTGCTCACGTATATTTTCGCTATAAGTTTATCATTTATTTTCAATGAAAAAACAATCCGTCTCGTTTTGTGATGAGTTGTTTATTATTTTGTGACTTTTTCGCACCGTCGTTCGAGATATTTGGTTGTTATGCTTCTGTTGTGAAGCAATATGACGCTAATCACTGACATAGGAGGCTATTACGATGCAATCTGTTCAAATTGTACTATTTGACGGCTTTGATCTGCTGGATGCTATTGCGCCTTATGAGGTATTTTGTGCCGCGGAAATGCTGGCAGGCGGTGTAATGAATGTCGAATTTGTCACCGCGGAAGGACCGCGGCTTGTCCCTAGCGGCATCAACGGTCTAAAAATTGAAGCAAGCGGCAAGTTGAATCCGGAGCGTGCAGGCATCATTGTTGTACCTGGAGCATCTGGTGAAGTCCAAGGCAACGGTCCGCAATCTATTCCTGCTATTCTGGCACGAGCCATGAATACAGCTTTAACCGGAATGATGCAACAAGCACTCAAGCAACCTGATATCATCGTCGCTACTGTATGTGGAGGTTCGCTGCTATTAGCTATGGGCGGACTTCTAGAGGGCCGAACGGCGGTTACTCATCATATGGGCATGGATGTGCTGGGAGCAACCGGAGTTATTCCTGTAGCCGCACGCGTAGTAGACGATGGAAATCTGATTTCCGGCGGAGGTGTAACTTCGGGGCTTGATGTTGCTTTATACTTGGTAGAGCATGAGCTTGGGCCGCGTATCGCACATGCGGTAGAGCAGCTGTTCGAATTCGAACGAAGGGGAACGGTTTGGCAGCGGACAGGAATTGCACCAAGGGCACACCAGGAATCCGCTGATGAGAACGGAGAAACAGACAGGATGGACACGAAGAAGACCGCGACATCGGGCGTAACCTTCCATAACCCGGCCACTACTTCCTCTGTCTTTGATGGCGACTGGGATACGACGATCGCTACGCCAGTGGGGAAACTTCAAGTTAAGCTATCCATCACAACAAGCAATGGAATCATTCAGGGTAAGGCAACTCAAGGCAATGAAACGGTTGATTTCTTGAATCCTGTAGTTCAAGACAACAAACTGCTCTGGTCGCTGAAAATTACGAAACCGATGCGCTTGAATCTGAAGTTCGAAGTTGAAACTGAAGGCGAAGATATGACCGGGATCGCTAAGGCCGGTATACTGCCGGCATCCAAATTAACGGGCAAGAAGGTAATCTGATCAGATGAAGAAGCCTTACACTATTTTTGCTTGGATTACGTTTCTAATTATCCTTTATTCCCTAGTGAACAATTATCTCATTGATCCCGAAGCCAAGGCGTTTCTAAGCCAGAAAATCGGACTGAAACGCGATCTTAACCTACCCGTCTGGTTAAACGTGATGTATGTGCATGTTGCATTTGCCTGTATCACCATGGCGTCAGGGCTGCTTAACTTTTCCAATCGTCTCTTTGAGAAAAGCCGCAAATTCCACCGTACCAACGGCTATATCTATTTCGTGTCCGTATTGCTTGTTGTGCTGACATCGGGATATATGGCCCCCTACGCAACTGGAGGAAAAATAAGCAGCATGGGCTTCAACGCTCTTAATCTCATCTGGCTGTTTGTTACCATTACTGCACTTGTCCAGATCAAGAGGAAAAGAATCGTTCAGCATCGCAACTGGATGATCCGAAGCTACGCGTTTTGCTTTACGAATATGCTAATTCATCTGATCACCACCCTCTTCCATGAAGGGTTTGGTGTGGACTATGCTGCCAGCTATACGATAAGCATATATAGCTCTATTGTATTGCTGCTGATTGTTCCCAGCTTCATGATTAAAGCTAGAAAATCAAGCTGAAACTTTTGGACATCCAAACGGTGCCCTAATGAAACACCTTCGTTGTAAGCAGTTCTGCAACGAAGGTGTTTTTTATAGCTAGCCTATATAGTAGTGATAAATGGCTTAATACTTTCTTTCAACGGAGTGACGGGACCTCCAATTAATTTCTCCAAATCGGTTGAGGTTGAAGTCGTATTAATTTTACGCAGAAATCCATAGATCCAGTTTTGGATGTCAGCATCTTCACGGAGAACAATAGGCTTGCCTGACATTTCAGACAATGCTGCTGCTAGATCATCAAAGGTCCATGGACGGGATGCCGTAAGCTCATAGGTTTTGTTCTGATGATCCCCTTCTGCCAGAACGGCTGCTATCCCCTTCGCAAGGTCTTCACGCGTTACTGTATTAAAGCTCCATTCCCCGGGAGAGATACGCAGCTCACCTGTATCGATAGCCGCATTCAAACCAAGCACTCCAACAAAATCCGTATATAATGAATTCCGCAGAAACGTGTAAGGAATTCCGGTCGTGAGGATGGCATGCTCCGTTGCCATGTACAAATGTGAGGTTGAAATTGAATCATGCTCGGGAAAAGCAAAGCTTGTAAACAGCAATTGCCCCACTTGCGATTTTTTTGCCGCTTCGATGACATGAGCATGTTGACGCAGCCGAATCGTATCATCCTGATTAGAGCTTGATATGAGCAAAAGCTTGGAGGCGCCGGCAAATGCTTGATCAAGCGTCTCAGGTTTATCGTAATCACACAGTCGTACTTCAATTCCCTGCTCTAGAAGATCCTTCGCTTTCTCCAGGTCGCGAACACAGGCCACAATTTGATCTGATGAAACCTTCTGAAGGAGCTGCTTCAAGATTAAACTACCTAATTTGCCATTGGCACCTGTAATGACGATCGACATTGCTTTCATCCTTCCTGCTTCCAATTAGTTAAGCCCTTAACTAAATAATCAAAAAAATTTATGTTCTCTGTAGTTTTTCTAATAGCATAAGGAGCTGTTTCAATTCATGTTCTTCCAGCGTGTTCATCTTTTCGGCAATTCGTTCACGATTTTCAGGCAGGTTCTGCAACAACAGGCTCTGGCCTTCACTTGTGATCGTTATTACCGTTTTCCTGCCATCCTGCGGATGACTCGCCCGACGAATGAATCCGTCATTTTCTAATGGGACAAGCAATAAGGTAATATTCGGCTTCGTAACCCCAATTCGCTTTGCAAGCATAGAGGGGAGTATCGTGCCGCCCTCTTTCATAATTTCAACTAAGATGCGAATTCGGGCACCATTCAAGCCTTTGGACTTCCAATATTGCTCCGATACATCGACTAAATTGGCCGTTGCTTCAACTAGTGAGAAAAAAACGAGTGAATGCAGCGGTAAATCATGAACATATTGTTGCAGCTCTTTCAAAATGTCACCACCATTAAATAGTTAAGCACTTAACTTTATTAAAAATACTACATACGCCATACATCTGTCAATTGCATACTGCGGATGTTTTAGAAATAGTCGTGGCTGCTAGCTTCCAACGGCAGACAATTATCAGTGTCTCGCCTTGCAGCTCGGCCGTCAACGTGCCGCCCATGTTGTTCATCAGACTTTTGGCAATGGAGAGTCCAAGCCCCGAGGTTTGGGCGGACCTTGCACGATCTGCCGTATAGAACCGGTCAAACAAGAGGCTGACGTCGCTTCCGGCTAAATCCTTTGCTTCGTTAATGATTGTCAAATCTGCTGTCTCCCGCTGCCGGTCGAGACGGATTAGTACCTGCCCGGACGTATATTTCACCGTGTTGATAAGCAAATTCTCAACAACTCTCCGTACAGCCGATTCGTCAGTGTATACGGCCACATTTTCCTCCGGCAGCATAATTTCAGGCGTAATGCCGCGCGCGTTGAACGAATCGTAATATTCGACCACAATGTCGGAGATCAGGCCGGTTAACCCAAGCTTTTCAGCTTTAAGGGGATAATCCAGTGATTCGATCACGGACAGCTCAAAGTAGTCATTCAACAACGCCTGCAACCGTTTGGTCCGATTTTTGACGGTCGCGACATATTCAAGCTTCTCTTCAGGCGTTATACTCTCCGCCTCTAATAGTTGGATATATCCGAGAATAGAGGTTAGCGGAGTGCGTATATCATGAGAAATATTTGCCGCTGCCTGCCGGAATTCATACTCGATCCGTTGTCTGCGGGCTTCCGCTTCGACGATTATATGAGATTGACGATTAACTTGTCCAGCAAGCGCTTCAAGCTTCCGGTCGAATAGAGCCACGTCGATTTTTTTACCGGTTCGCCCTTCATTATAGCTTCGCAATTGCTCCGTCATTCTTCCTAATTCCCGCCTTAGCATTATCAGACGGACAAGCAGGAGAGCTGCTGCCGTCATCGATAAAATCGTTAGAATAAGCAGCATCCTCTCCTCCTCCCCTCTATTATTTAATATCCTTCCTGCGGAATACGAGAATACCGAGAATAGCGGTTAAAGCAATAGTCAGCAAAGGCACGAGCAGGAGCGCTGGCAAATCACCGCTATGGATACGAGATTCGGCGATTTCGCCCACTAATTTGAAGATCGAATAATCGTACAATGTACCAATGAATTCGACCTTTGAACCTAGTCCCGCAAGAACAAAATCAATCAGCAGAAAGAAAATCATTGAAAACCCGATCGTTTTTCCGCTGTCTGTAAGGACTACAGTGAACAACGCCCCAACGGAAGCATAGGCCGCCGTATATAATAGCGTTAGTCCGAGTACCCGGGGAATGAAAAGCAGCGTACTTCCCTCTGGCAAATGACCAAAGCCTGAAAGCAGCGTCACTTCCAGCGTACTAACGATTGGAAAAACGAGAGAAATCAGCATCGCACCGATTGCGAATACGGTCAGCTTGGCTGCATACAGCCGTCCTCTCGTATTGCCCGATGAAGCGATCGTTTTCATAATACCGGTAGAATATTCGTTAGAAATAAAGAATCCGGAAAGAACTGCAACACCAAATTTCATAACATAAGCATTGCTTGTGATGAAGGTAATCAGAAATTCGGCGCCCGTAAATTGAGGCTCTCCGCTGGATCGATGGTCAAAGTAATATAACAGAGGGTAAGCCAGTGAAAGTACGGCAAGGGCAATAAGCAGCGTCCAGAACGATCTGTTCTTATGGAGCTTGAAAAACTCTACTCTAATCAGATTATACATGCGAATCAACCCCGATCCGCTTACTGAAGTAGCTCTCCAAGTCTTCACCCATCGGTGTGAACTTCTCAATCTCCAGGCCCGCCGTGAAAAGCACCGACGATATTTTACTTGGCTGTTCCATATGGCCATACAGCTTAATCGCGCCATCCTGCATAACCTCGAAGTCAGTCGTGTTCAGCTCGTTCTGGATGACGGCTGCCGCCTTGCCTGGATCACTCACTTTGATATAAATATACTGCTGGCATTTCCCGTCAAGCTCCTCAGCCGTAAATTGCTCCAGCAGCTGACCGCGATGGATAATGCCGTAATGGCTTGCCATCAGATTCAATTCACTAAGAATATGGCTTGAGATTAATATGGTCATGCCCAGCTCACGATTTAACTGCTTGAGCAGCTCCCGCATTTCCACAACACCCATCGGATCTAGCCCGTTTGTCGGCTCGTCCAGAATCAAAAACTCCGGATCACCCAGCAAGGCGATAGCAAGACCTAGCCGCTGCTTCATTCCAAGCGAGAAATTTTTCGTTATTTTGTTGCCTGTCCCCTGCAATCCAACCTGCTCCAGCATTCTGGGAACGCACTCTTTGCCGGGAATGCCGCGCAAAATCCGGTTCGCCTCCAAGTTCTCGCTCGCCGTCATATGGGGAAATAAAGCCGGACTCTCGATAATAGAGCCGATTCTTTTGCGAGCCTGAATCAACGCCTTATCATCGCTCGCGCCGAACAGCTCTATCGATCCTTTGGTCGGAAAAGCAAGCCCTGTCACTAAGCGGATCAGCGTTGATTTTCCGGCTCCATTTTGCCCAATAAACCCGTAAATCGAGCCTTTGCGAATGGATAGATTCACTTTATCCAGCGCCGTATGGCCTTTGTACGTTTTAGACAACTGATTAGTTCGTAATACATACTCCTGCATCTTCTTCTTGGCCTCCTTCATGTGATGGACCAAGTATAGAAACAAAAACATAAGAGGAACTAAAGCCAATACTTAAGAATGTATTAAGGCTTTAATCGATACCCCATCCCCCATACCGTCTCAATAAATTCGGTTCCCGGAGCCGCCTTGGCCAGCTTACTGCGCAGGTTGCTCATATGGACGTTGATTATGTTGTCATCATCGTAAAATGGCTCTTTCCAAACTCTTTCGTACAGATTTGACTTCGTAAACACCTTTTTCGGTGCGGATAAAAGCAGCGAGAGTATATCAAACTCTCTTGCGGTGAGCGTCAATTCCGTCCCAGCTGCAGTAACTGACATGGTGTCCCGATCAAGCACAAGCTCCTTATGCGTTAGCACATTAGGCACAGCCGGCTGTGCAATTCGGGCATACATGCGAAGCTGGGAATCGATTCGCGCGGAAACCTCCTCGACATCGAATGGTTTCGTAATGAAATCATCGGCTCCCCCGCGCAGAGCAGACACTTTGGTGCTTGGCTCACCCTTGGCCGAAATGACAATAACGGGCATATTATCACGTCTGTCGATGCGATTGAGAAGCTCTTCGCCTGTCATGCCTGGCAGCATCAGATCGAGAAGCAGCATGCTCCACTGGCGCTGCTCCAGATAGAGCAATGCCTCCGTTCCAGAGTATGCGGGCTGTGGGATATAACCGCTTTTCTTAATAATGCTGCACAGCAAGCGGCTGATGTCATTATCGTCCTCGGCAACGAGAATATGTATCGGATTATTCATTGTTTCTCCTTTGTGGTCCCCTGCGTTCATAAGTAACAGTATAAAATAAAAAGTTAAAACCGGCACCTAAGAATTGACATATCATCTGCCTTGCTGATATATTGTGCATATACAACATACACAATTATCGAATCGGAGGGGGATCCTATGCTGGCCTTGGATATTAGAAACATAAATAAAAAATATGAAGACTTTCAATTGAAGGACGTCTCTTTTCAGCTGGAGAAGGGCTATATTATGGGGTTTATCGGAGCTAACGGCGCTGGGAAAACAACGACTATAAAGTCCATTTTGAATTTGACCCGGATAGATAGCGGCGAGATCCGGATTATGGATAAGGCGATGCACACCCATGAGCTAGAATTAAAACAGGAGATTGGCTCCGCATTCGGGGACATCAATTTCTATATGCGTAACAAAATCAAAACGTTAACGAACGTCATCAAAATCTTTTACCATAATTGGAATGACGAGACCTACTACAGCTATTTGAAAAAATTCAATCTGAACGAGAACAAAAAAATAGCGGAATTATCGACGGGAATGAAAGTGAAATACCGGCTAGCCCTTGCTTTGTCACACGGCGCGAAGCTGCTTATTCTGGATGAACCAACAAGCGGACTCGACCCTGTTGCAAGAGACAATCTGCTGGATATTTTCCAAGAGCTGGTGGAGGACGGAGAAATCAGCATTCTCTTCTCCACGCATATCACTTCCGACTTGGAGAAATGTGCAGATTATATCACTTACATCGATAACGGACGAATTATTAACAGCGCCGAGAAAGAAGAATTCATTGACGCCTACCGCTTGGTGAACGGGAAGGCTGAGCAATTGGATTTGATAAAGAACGATTTAATTTCGTACAAGAAAAATTCATTCGGCTTTACAGGCTTGATCCATACCCAAGACTTCGATCCTTCATTGGATATCAAATCCACCATACCGAACCTGGAGGAAATTATGATCTATTGTGCAAAAAAGGAGGACGCACATGTATAACTTATTAATGAAAGAATTGAAGTTAGGCGTGAGTCCTTTCTTTTATTTTTTACCCTTTTTAACAGGCGCTTTAATGCTCATTCCCGGATGGTTATATTTCATCGTCCTCCTTTACTTTTGTTTTCTAACGATACCGAATATGTTCGCCGGGTATAAGACGCAGAACGATTTGATCTTTACGAACATGCTCCCTGTGAATAAAAAAGATATGGTAAAAGCAAAGGTGTCCGTTATTGTCATCCTGGAACTGATGCATATCGTGATTGCCATGATCTACGGCATGATTAGCCTTCGGTTATATCCGAATCTGATCTATTATTTCTACGGACCATCCTTAGGTTTTTGGGGACTATGCTTCGTCATGCTGGCGCTTTTTAACGTGTTTTTTATACCCATGTACTATAAAACAGCCTATAAATATGGCGCAGCCACGTTTGCCGGGACAACAGCCGCTATTCTGTTTGCAGGAGGCGCTGAGTGGCTGGGCATACAGAATTCGTCTGTGTTTAATCTGTTCAAAGGAACGGGAACCGATCATATGACCGCTCACCTATTAATTCTGCTAGCTGGCATCGCGATATTTGCGCTATTTACGATAATCGCTTATTATATTGCCATTAAACGGTTTGAGAAAGTGGAAACATAATGAACATAGCAATATCAAATACTTCTGATAAACCGATCTATCAGCAGCTTTTCGAACAGATTAGTGCGCAAATCCTCAAAGGGGAGCTCGAGAGCGGTTATAGTTTGCCGCCCATACGGCAAGCGGCCACAGAGCTTCGCGTTAGTATCATTACGGTAAAAAAAGCATGGGAAGAGCTCGAACGGCTTGGTCTAATCTATACCGTTACCGGCAAAGGATGTTTCGTAGCTGAGCTCTCCCCGGATGAGATGCTTCAAAGACGTAAAGAAATGATTTTGAAGCAGATGATGATTGATATTTCTTATTACAAATCATTTGGTTTCACGATTGAAGAAGTTTATGAATTATTAAAGGAAGTTTATTGAGTGCAGTTGCAACACCCTATATCGGCCTTTATACAAAAAGAAACGTTACCGCATCATGCGGTAACGTTTCTTTTTGTTACGAATGTTACGGAGCCCATTCGGCCCTCGTGCGTCTATTTAAGAGTTTGCCTGCACTTCAGTCTTACGCCCCGTGATAAGCATCTGCACTCCGATCATCACAACGACAATGACGAGCATCGCGATAAGCGCAGCCACGAAGCTGCCGCTGTGATCGTAAATGACGCCAATCATTAATGGCCCCATCGAGCCGATGATATAACCGCCAAACTGGGATAACGCCGACCAAGTCCCTGCTTCCTCCGAAGTATTCGTCTCGACAATCGGCAGCATAAGCGCCAGTGGAAATAATCCGCCTGCCCCGATTCCTAGAGCAATTACAGCCGGCAGCATTGGCAGCTTGAGCAGCAGCATAACAATCCCTATTAACTCAAACACGCTGCAAAGGACTAGAAAAAATCTTCGTTTACCGAATTTTGATACAAGACCCGGAACAATCAGTGACACCGGAATTTGAATCAGAGTAAACACGGTTAGCAGCATAGCTGCGCTTGACGGGCTGTACCCGAAATTATGCGCAATCGGTGAGATCCAAGCTGTAATGGAATAAAACATGCTGGCCATCAATCCAAAAAACAGCGTTAACAGCAGCGCTTTTTTATTGCGGAATGGAAGCTTGGAGCTTGCTGAGCGCTGGCTATTGGCTTTCGTTTTAAGAAAAGCCGACCACACAATTAGAGCAATAACGCCTAGAATAGCCCAGCATGATAAGGTCAATGTTAAGTTATGACTGGTTCGATTGTATAAAGGAATCGCCGAGGCCGAGGCCAATGCTGCCCCTACAGTCATCGATGCCGAATAGATGCTTACAATTCCGGGCTTTGTCGGGAAATACTTTTTAATAAAGCCCGACAGAAGTGGCCCCGCCAAGCTGATTCCGATTCCTCCGATTAGAGCTGTAACGACCAATACGGTGACAGAACCAACGGTTCCCCGCAATGCCGTCGCTCCGGTAATTAGCAGTAAGGCAATGAAAATGGTACGCTCTAGACCAAATCGGTCCCGCAGCACGGTTGTCATAGGAGCAAAAATGCCCATGCATAGTACAGGAAATGTAGTCAGCAGACTTGCTGTTAAGGCGCTCATGCCCAGATCGTCTTGCAACGTACCAAGCAAAGGGGCGACGGATGTAATAATCGGTCTTAGGTTTAATGCCGCAATAAATATAGCGAACAATAGATAAAATTTCTTCATTCGTGATGCGCCTTCTTTCTGATCTGTAGCTTACAGTCTCAATTATATGAGGTTAAGTTTCATTGTACAATCCTATAATTTATATTATTATGATAGTAAAATACTATCAATAATGAGGGCGACGAATGGACACTCGGAATATCAAATATTTTATAGCCGTCTATGAACATCTTCATTTTACGAAAGCTGCCGAGGAACTTAACATTTCTCAGCCTACTCTAAGTCAGCAAATTCGCATCCTTGAGGCGGAGTTTGGCACACCACTATTTGACCGCATCGGGAAAAAGGTCGTCGCCACCGAAGCCGGCCACCTCCTTCGTCAGTATGGAGAAAAAATGCTGCAGGCCGAACGTGATGCCAAAAGCGCTGTTAAAGAGCTTCTGTCCGGAGATCGGGGTACAGTGCGGTTAGCCGTACTCCCTTCCGATTTGGATTTTCAGCTTGTTCCGCTGTTCGTTCAATTTAAGTCGAAGTACCCCAACATTCAGCTGCAGGTTTTCTCCACAATCTATGTACAAGATGAGGTGCTTAATCATAATGTCGATATGGGAATAGGGATGAAAGGCCCTGCCGACAAAAAATTAGTTCAAATCCCGCTTGGCTCTGAGCCCTACCATCTATTCGTGAATTCAGCCAGTGAGCTCGCCGCCAGAAAGGAAATTACGCTCGAAGAACTGGTGCAGCACACGATCGTTATGTATCCCAAAGGCTATTTGGGCCGTGATCTGGTTGATAAAGTTTTCCAAGATGAAGGGCTTGAATTGCATACTGCAATGGAAACCAGCTCCGCTACCTCGCTGCTGCAATTAGTCTCTGCAGGTGTAGGCGCTACAATTCAGCCGAAGGAATTGCTCAGCCAATTTCCGATACGGCCAGATATTATTTCCATACCGATTACTGGCCCAAGACCTGTACGCCACCTCGAGCTTATCTATGGCGCAGACCGGTTTATCGGCAGCTCACAACGGCAATTAATGAATTGGCTAATGGATTTCTTTAACAATCGTTTTCTTAATCCGTAGCAGCATCCCGGAAAATCAGGCAACATGAGGGCTTGCTCCTCCGCATATATATTATTTAGGGCGAACCTATTAATATTAGGAGGTTAGAGAGTGAAAGATCATAGTGACATTCCTTCCGTGCTTCATTCGCAGACGGTTGGCGAGCGAGGTCCTGTGCTGGAGCAGGACAATATTTTGCATGAGACCATGGAGACTTTTGTACATAGCAAAATCCTTGAAAGACCCGTTCATGTGAAGGGTTTTGGCGCTTTCGGTTACTTCGAAACCGTAAATGCCATGAGCGCCTATACAAAGCTTTGCTTTCTGCAGCAGCCCGGCCAACAAGTACCTGTAACGGTAAGGTTCTCCCTTGCGGTCAGCAACAAGGGAACTCCGGACACTTCGCGGAATGTACGCGGATTTTCCACCAAGTTTTACACCAACCACGGTGTGTTCGATCTGCTATGCAATCATATCCCTGTGTTTCTGGTACGGGATGCCATCCGCTTTCCAGAGTCAATCAAAGCCTTTCTGCCTTCACCGGTCAATAACCTGATTGATCCAGAACGATTCTGGGGCTTCATAGCTAGTGCCCCGGAAGCGACGAATTTTCTGGTACGGCTGTATTCAGATGCAGGAACAGCCAAAAGCTATCGGCATATTCCCGGTCATGGCGTCAACACCTACGTTTGGAAAAACGAACATGGCCACCGCACTTATGTGAAATATCACTGGTATCCGCTTGAGGGTATACAATACATCGATAGTCAAGAAGCAGCCCATTTGGCGGGAGAAAACCCGGATTATTCCGGCAAGGATCTCTATGATCATTTGGCTTCAGGAAAGACGGTCGAGTATGGGCTCTACGTGCAGCTTATGAACCCTGAAGACGAAGTTCATTTGCCCTTTGACCCGCTTGATGATACGAAGGTTTGGGATGAGCAGCAGTATCCTTTCATGCCGGTCGGGCGGCTCGTCTTGAACCGCAATCCAGACAACTATATGGAACAAGTCGAGAAACTCGCCTTCTCGCCATCCAACCTTCTAGAAGGTGCCGAGCTATCGGATGATAAAATGCTGCAAGGACGAGCGAACATATACTGGGATTCACAGCGTCGGCGGATAGGGCCTGATTTCCGAAGCGTTCCTATCAATCATCAGCAGAACTGGACACCTGATTCCCTTGTAACCAGCGGTGCAGGACGTTTCGTCGAAGGCCACCTCGTCCGGTCTGACTTGTTCAAAAGGGATGATTTCTCACAAGCCGGCGAGTACTATCAAGCTCTGCCTCCCGTGCAGCAAGAGCATCTTGTTGAGAACCTTGCTGGGGATCTGCGCGGCGTTTCGCCACAAACGCAGGCCGTTGTGCTGAGCTACCTCAATCAAGCCTCTGTGGAGCTGGGCGAGCGGGTTGCGCAGCAAATTCAAGCTCCGAAGTAGAATCTCTCAAGCTATACTTGCAAAAAAAACGCTAAACACCCGGTTGTGTTTAGCGTTTTTATCTATTTACGGCTGCACGCGGAACTCACTCTATATGCTCCGTCCACATGCGCCGTCAACTTGAATCAAAATGTAAATGTACAGGTTGTACGCCGTTTTTTCGGTGATTTATGGCCTTAAAATGCGAATGTGCATTTTGATTGGCCTAAAACAGCTCCATATAGTGAAAGCGGGCGATTTCAAATGTACTTTTACATTTTGAACGCCTTTTTGGGCATTTTTACGCGCATCAACCTGCACTTTTGCATTTTGTTTCTTCTGTGGGACAGGAGGCTGATCTCAAGAACTGATACAGCGTCTCGATGGACGCTGCGTATCTCATTTGAAATACTCCCTTCCCTCTTTTCATAGGAGCAGCGTTACTTCACACGCCCATAGAAAAAGGAATAACTGTCCGACTTCCCGAGCTCTGCCTTACCTGCAGCATCCACCAGCTTGATGTTTGATGATGCCCATCAAGAGTAATGCCGCTTAGGAAAAAAATGGGTTGACACTCCCTGCTCCTTAAAATAACATTAGTTACATAACGTATGTTATTTTATAAAAAGGATGTTGAACGCAATGCCTCCAAAAGCAATCGTTACCGCAGAAAAAATTTTGCAAGCGGCATTTGAAATCGTCCGGATGCAGGGCTTGGAATCCTTGACTGCCCGCAGCATCGCACAGAAGCTTAATTGCTCGACGCAGCCGGTGTATCGAATCTATGCCAATATGGATGAGGTTAAAGACCATGTATACGAAATGGCTGTAGAACTGATGCAGCAGCAAGTATTCAGCTATCAGGATGAGCAAAACTCGCCCGCATTGAATATGGCAATCGGCTTTTTGCATTTTGCCAAGCAAGAGCACTATCTATTCCAGTTCGTTTATTTATCCGGGTACAAAAGCTTTGATCTACATGAGGAATTGTTTGTGGGCGAGACGTTAAGTATGAAGCCGATGCTCCACAGCAAGCGATTTCAGACCATTGACGAGAGTAAGCAACGAAATATTTTTATCAAAATCTCAATCTATCTCATTGGAACGGGTACGATGATTAATTCAGGCACACTGAAGATGGAGTTCCATGAAGCTGTGCAAATGGTTAGAGACATGTATGAGGCAATCATGACCTATGAAGGGAGAGCATCTTCATGAAACAAATGACTGGAAAAAAAGTCGGCGAAGGCGGTTGTTCCGAAGTATTCGAATGGGGCGGAGAGCAGCAAATTGTCAAAATGGCGAAGGCGAACACGAACGTGGATGCGGTGAAAAGAGAATTTTCGAATAGCATGCTCGTATGGGAAAAAGGATTGCCCTCACCCCGTCCCTATGAATTCCTGGAGATCGATGGACGGCCTTCAATTGTTATGGAGAGAATTCAAGGGGAATCGTTAATGGAGCACTTCTTCCGTTACCTTATGCAGGCTCCTTCCGATAACGCTCCAAGTGACGACGAAACGATAAAAATTACTGCCAGATTATTAAGTGAAACGCATCGTATAGATAACCTTCCTCTACCCCCGCAAAGAGATATGATGATACACGCCATACGCTCTGCCTCCTATTTAACTGAGTCCGAGAAAGCTCAGGTGATTGAACATCTACAGGGCTTACCTCTCAAAAAGCAAGTTTGTCACGGCGACCCTAACCCCGGCAACATTATGGTTCGGGGGGACCAAGCGGTATTCATCGATTGGATGAATGCTTCGACGGGCAACCCTGAGGCAGATTTAGCCGAATACATCATAATGATTCGTTATGCCATCTTGCCTCCCCACACGCCAAGCAGCGCTGCCGACCGCTTCGATTTGCTGAGAGAGTATATTATTGAAGTATTTTGCGAGGAGTATCGCCGTTTGTCGGGCGTCAATTCTCTGGATGAAGTTGAGGACTGGATTATGCCCGTTGCGGCGCGTAAATTATGTGCGGATGCAATTAGCGAGGAAGAGAAAACGCTGCTTCTCGCCGAGATCAGATCACGGCTTTAGTTGCCTGAACCAACCGCCCTCCGCTCCCCGACCCATTCCCCTGCCCATTCATTTGAGCAAAAGAAAAACCCGCAGGAAGCCACTTTTCTGAAAGTAGTCTGTCCTGCGGGCTTAATTTTCTATGATGCAACCCGCCCCGCATTTAAGCAGGCAGGTATATATTCATTGAATTTATTTCTTGAAGATTCTGAAAGGCGCACCAACTGGCAGAAATACACGTCCGAAGTGCGTGTTCAGCACGGCAGCTCCACATCCATAGAAAGATACAATAGCAATTGCCATTTCAGCATAAGCCGCCAAATCGTGAAAAGCTCCGTTTCCTACTCCGAAAGAATCTAAGCTTAACCCGATAAACAAGAAATCAATTAATAGGAAGATAACGAATAGCACTTTATTCGTTTCCATTGCGCCAATGGTCATAAAGAGCGTAAAGATCAGATAGCCGGCGAATACAAAACCTAACTGCTTAACATCAACAGCAGATGCCAGCTCTGGACCAAAAACGCCTAGTTTAATTAACCAGCTTGATGCCATTCCAAACCAGAAGAATGCATACGCCCCAAACGCCGTCATCCCAAACGTGTTGTTATGCTTAGCATCTTGAATGCAAGCGAATAATTGTGCAAATGCACCGAGGAAAATAGCCCAAGGAATGACATAGCTCAATCCCGAAGTGATGTCCAGCTTTTGCGATGACGCAACGAACGTTACGATGGCCAGACCAAATAATCCAATTGCGCTAGGGTCTGCTGTTACGATTTTTACATGTTGACTCGACTGTGATGTCATAAACTAAGAAGCCTCCGATAAAAGTAATCAATTTGACCACTTATTTTATCACATAACGATCAAACTTCATATGTCTGTACCTATATTGACACATTTGATGATAGAATTTCATCCCACAGATGGTCATTTATACAATCCAAAACAACGATATACAATACAGCCTCTCTTAAAAACCTAAACCAACGTAAAGTAATATGACATAGATTATCAAAAACTAGCGATTTTAAGTAAAGTTTTGTTGACCCTCTTAATATTGTGTAATAATATATAACATTATATAAGACATCATGAGGGGGCACTACTGTGAAAACAACATCCACACCATCCCAGCATCAGCGCACACAGCGTCGTATGCGGGCTGTGATGCAGCTGCTATCAGCTTCAATGCTCGGCATTATGTTACTGCTAAATACAACTCCACTGCTTGCCTATGCGCAAACGGAAACCGATGTAACGGAGCTTGGTGTCGTAAAATTGGCTAATGCTCTTGAGGCAGGCAAGATTACCAGCGTAGAGGCTGTCCAGGAATATTTGGACCGGATAAAGACTTATGATACTAAAATCGGGGACAAGCCTGGACTAGGATCAATTATTACTATTAACCAGCATGCGTTGGAGGAAGCAGCCGAGCTTGACAAGGAACGGGCAAGCGGCCATCTGCGCGGCCCGCTGCATGGCATCCCAGTGCTGGTAAAAGACAACATCAATACTTCAGATATGCCCACTAGCCAAGGCAATCAGTCACTTGCCGCCTACCAGCCTAAACAGGATGCGACCGCAGTCAAGAGACTGAAAGATGCAGGAGCTATCGTGCTGGGCAAAACAAATATGGCAGAGTTCGCTATGTTTTGGGACACTGATAGCTCGGTCAAAGGCAGAACGTATAACCCGTATGATCTAACGAAAAATATTAACGGCTCCAGTGGCGGAACAGGCGCTGCAATCGCCGCAAGCCTAGCTGCGATTGGCCTTGGAACGGAATCTTGCGGCTCGATCACGGATGTTGCTTCCTTCACCAATTTGGTCGGCTTCCGCCCCACAGTAGGACTTGGCTCTATGGCCGGGGTTGATTACAATCCGCTCGGCGATGCTATTGGTCCACTGGCGCTATCCGTTGAAGACGCAGCCATGCTGCTTGATGTTCTGGCAGGTACCGATCCTCAAGATCCCTCGACCTCAGCAGCAGACAGTCACAAATCAGATTCATACCTCTCCTCATTGAAAAGTTCTACTCTAAAGGGCGCCCGCATCGGTTACGTCATTGCCCCGTTTGGAGGTTATGATTACTCGCCTGGACCCGAATCTGATAACATTCTTGATGCAGCGGAAAATGCGATTTCTGAGCTTGAGGCACAAGGCGCAACAGTTGTCCAAATTCCGCTCAACCGAAGCTGGTGGAACAGGTACGCTCCGCAGGATGCTTCCTTCTGGGCGACAACCGGACATGAAAATTACTTTGTAAGGACGGAAGCAACATGGCCAAAAGGTCTGGCCGAACTGACCGAGCCGAAAGATGCGATTAATTTCGGCGATATCGTCGCAGGCAGTCCAAATATGGAGAAGACTGCAGTAGAGTGGGTCATGGCGGATGATAAGCAGCCGCGGGACGAGGCTGGATTTGCAGCAGCAGTCAATGCCCGTCACAATTTTGCTCAAGGTGTGGATGAGCTTTTCGCCTCCTATAACCTTGATGCGCTCGCATACCCGACAGTCGCAGCACCTCCAGCCAAGGTACATGAGAATCCAGCTGATCTGCTCGATTCGGAGCAATTCGGTACACATTGCGGATGGGCTAACTTCACCGGACGTCCTGTCGTGAGTGTACCCGCGGGCTTTGCAGACAACTTCCCTGTCGGACTCAGCATGCTCGGGTCCCAGTTCGGCGACGCCAAACTGCTCGGATTTGCCTATAATTTGGAACAGGCAGCCCCGCATCGCAAAACGCCTGAATTGACTCCTTCGCTCCTGCACACCGCAGGTGACCCGGCTGATTCTTCAGGAACGAACATCTCTCCCGAATCTGATGAAGCATCGAACGAAACCACGTCATCCATCTCACCTTCTGCTGTTGCACTGACAATAATCGCTGCAGCCTTCATTACCTTAATCATACTTATCATCCGGAGGCGCAAAAAATAGCTTCCTCAAGCATAAATCAATTACTTTGCTATCAAACAAAAGAGAAACCCGCTGTCTTTGAAAAAGACGCGAGTTTCTCTTTTTACTAAACTCCCTTTGAGTGCCCCAATTATTGACCCGGAGCGTATTCCTCATCCATAATTAATACAGGCTTCACCACTTTACCTGATAATGAATCAGCGGCTGCTTGGTTAATATCCTCGAATTTGTAGAAGTGAACTAACTTATCGAAGGCAAAGCTGCCCGCTTCAAAAAACTCAATGAGCTGGGGAATTGACAGCTGCGGAATACTTTTGCCCATCAAAACGCCTTGAATCGCTTTGTTTTGTGCAGCCAGATCCATAAAAGTATTAAGCTCGACAGGCTTGCTTGTACCGCCAACAGGTGCAGTAACGCCCCCTTTTGCCAATACTTCAATCGCTGTACGAATAACGGGCGGAACACCAGTCGTATCAACCGTATAGTTTACACCTTTGCCATTTGTGAGCTTGTTGATTTCTTCATGCACATCAGCCGTCTTACTATTAATAACATGCGTTGCACCTAGTTCTTTTGCTGTTTCTAAACGATTATCATGAATATCGATTCCGATAATTTTCGTACAGCCAGCGATTTTCGCTGCCATCATAGCAGCAAGACCAACTGCGCCCGTTCCAAATACAGCGATACTTGAGCCAGGTGCAGGCTTCAAGCCGTTTAGTACGGTACCGCTGCCAGTCATAAATCCACAGCCTAGCGGTCCAACTAGACGAAGATCTACATCTTTCGTTACCTTTGTAAGGTTACGCTCACGCGCTAGCGTATAGGTGCTAAAGGAAGATTGACTGAAATAGTTGGAAACCGGAGAACCGTCCTCCCGATGGAAATAATACGTTTCATCCGCGCGGCGTCCTCTTTCATTTAAAGTTCCCCAATCGTCACATGACGCTGGAACACCGGTCAAACAACTATCACAATGTCCGCAATATTCGAAGGAAAGCACAACATGATCGCCAGCCTCGAAGCCGTGCACAGCTGAACCTACTTTTTCTACGATACCTGAACCTTCATGTCCAAGTACAATAGGGAATGTATACATCGTTTGTTTGCTGCGTACAAAATCATCCGAGTGGCACATCCCGGAAGCAACAATTTTAACTAAAATTTCATCTTCACGCATTTCACTAATCGTTAGATCTTCCAGTACGTAGGGAGCATTGAGTTCATTAACAACAGCTGATTTAATTTTCATAATAATACCTTCCTTCACACGTTGTTTGCTCAACTGTCTTTCGGATAATAGCGCTTACACCTCTATAGTAAGTTTTATAAATTGCTCGATCAATCAACAAAGAAATCAAATATGTTGATGCTTCAACAGAATGATTTCGTATGATGAATATAAACTTTATTTTGAACAAAATGAGGGGATATCGTTGAATGGCACACGACGCCAAAAACATCAATTACAGTCCATCAATCTCATGAAGCAAGCATTAATTGATCTTATAATCGAGAATGGGACATCGGATAAGATTACGGTTAGTGAAATATCTGACAGAGCAGACTTGAACAGAGGAACCTATTACACACATTTCAAAGATAAATCGGAGCTGCTGGAAGCTTTATTCCATGATGCTGTTGAAGGGATTAAACAAGCGCTAACCTCACCCTATAAAAATGTAAATCGAGTCGAATTAAGCGCTGTCGTCCCATCAACTATATTGCTATGTAAGCATATAGAGCTTCATAAGCGCCTTTTCAAGGCTTTGGATATGGTGCATAACTCGCCTAATGTTTATGACCGCTTAGAGCAGATGCATTGGGAACTTTTCACTAAAGAAATACAAGTCGAGCATGCAAATGCTGCTCTGAATACCGACTATGAAATCTTGATCAGCTATCAATCACATGCGATAGCGGGCGTCTTCAAATATTGGATACGCAGCGACTTTAAATATTCTGCGGAATATATGTGTGATCAAATCACAACCCTAGTCTCTAAACCGCTGACTGCTATGATTATGAAAAACAATCCATGATTTTTTTCGAATCGGCGGGGCATAGCTGCCCTTGCCTTCTTTTACTTTCAAAAGCTTGCCCCAGATACTGCCCCTCCCCTGCTAGGTGACAATCAAAATGCAAAAGTGCAGGCTGATGAGCCTCAAAAGGCCCGAAATGGCCATCAAAATGTAAAAGTGCATTTGAAACTGCCTCAATTCACTCAAAATAGACAATCTAGGCCAATCAAAATGCACATTTGCATTTTGATGCAATAAATTGCCGAAAAAACGGCTGACAACATTTTGATTCGATTATGTGCTAGCTCAACAAAAAAACGCAGTCCAGTTGGACTGCGTTCTGCGTTCTGCGTTGATATTAGTTATTGAAAATCAGCATTCACCGCAACATCTTTCCACTTTTCGAAGTGTTCCAATGACTCTGAATATTTGTTCACGACGGTATGGTAAGCCTCCGCTCCCAGCAGCAATCGAAGGGGCGGCTCATCAAGCTCCGCAATATTGACGATCGCTTCTGCAGCTTTTTTTGGATCTCCGGCCTCTTTCCCATGACTTTCCCCATTAACAAATGGTGCGATGAGCTCCTCATATTCCTTAATCGCTGAATGGGTTTTGGCAGCTGAACGTCCGGACCAATCCGTACGGAAATTGCTTGGCTCAATCAACGTGACATGAATATGAAACGAAGCGACTTCCTTGGCGAGACTTTCTGATATGCCCTCAACCGCATATTTGGTGCCATTATAGTAACCAACTCCAGGAAACGAAGCTAAACCACCAATGGACGAGATATTAATAATATGCCCAGAAAGCTGGCTTCTCATATACGGTAAAACAGCATTCGTCATATGCATGAGACCCCAGAAGTTAATTTCGAACATCCTTCTCGTTTCTTCTTCGTCCGCTTCCTCAATTGAGCTAAAATAACCGACCCCAGCATTGTTGACAAGCACGTCAATCCGGCCAAACTTCGCTATAGCACCCTTTACCGTTTTTTCGATTTGATCAGGCTTTGTCACATCAAGCTCCATCGCAAGAACATTATCCCTATTCCCGCTGACGAGATCAGCAATCGCATTAAGCTTTCTTGCTGTAACAACGACATTATAGCCTGCTTCTATCGTTGCTTTTGCCAGTTCTCTACCGAATCCTGTGGAGCATCCCGTAATGATCCAAACCTTGTTGTTGCTCATCTATATCTCTCCTTAGCTCATAGTTATTGATACAAATCGAACTCTAAACGTTAGAGCCTGGTCGAAGTCAAGCACCCGCTCCCGAATTGAATATTGCTTTGACTTAGAGCGTAGTCTAACCTGTATAATCAATAAGTTCATGATCATTCACTATAAAGGTGGAGAAAAATGGGATATACAATTAGTCAGATTGCCGAGCGGACAGGATTAACTACACATACATTGCGTTATTATGACAAACAAGGCTTGCTGCCCTTCGTTGATCGCGATAAGGCAGGTAACCGGGATTTCAAAGAAAGTGATTTTGTATGGCTGGACATTATAACCTGCTTGAAAAAAAGCGGAATGCCCGTTAAACAAATCAGAACGTACATCAATATGTGCATGGAGGGAGACGCTACGTTAACCGAACGTCTTGAAACGTTTGAAGCACATAAAAAAGCAGTGTTAGAGAAACTGAATGAACTAACCAAATACTTAAAGAAAATCGATTTTAAAATTGACTATTACAAAACCGCTATTGATGCAGGGACAGAAGCCATACACGCGCAAACAAACTGCACATGGCTGGATGTAAGATAATTGAGCCGACAAAACATCTCACAGTTTGCTTGACTTCGACCATACTCTAAAGCTTTGTATATGGCAGCCGTAATGACGGGATCTGCATGCTTTGGAACAGGGCTCTTTTATTCCACCCCTGTTGTTTGCTTACGGTGTTCCGCATGTAGGAGAAGGGATGGCTAGCATATTGGGAGCGAAAGAGCTTCCCGTCGCCGTTCTTTTTTCGTATTTCGTTCTTCATGAGACGATTAGTCCGATACGTTGGGCCGGTGTTCTTATCGTACTACTAGCTATTGCCCTGCCTGAAAACATTCGTCGGTTCAAGCAACAGCACAGTTACCCTAAAGTCTGTACCCACGCTGGATAAAATAAAATGAGCATTGGCGAACAAAAACGTCATCACACAGTGTGATGGCGTTTTTTCCTTTTTCATTGAGTAAGTCACTATCCAAATAAATAATAAATTGATATTGATTCTCATTACTGTTTGTGTTATAAATATTGTTAACTAGTTAACAATCATCCTTAGAAAGGCGGCTGCTCATGCATCGACAAACACTTTTACGCCAGTTTTACGATCAATACTTGCATCTGGTTCACATAACGGAGCGCACGATCGAGCTGGAGCCGTTGAAATTGAAGCAATTGGCCGAGGCTGCTTCTTTTCCCTCTCTCTCTCTAAATATCACTGCCATTCATGTGGTGGACTGTATTGGACGATTCGAACCGGTCAACGGAACGGCATTGGCAGCCCTTATGCGGCTGTCCAAAGCAGCCATTACGAAAATTTGCACCCGATTAACAAACGATGGACTGATTGCACGCAGCCAATTGCCGCAAAACAAGAAGGAGTACCTCTTCTCCCTTACAGATCAGGGCAAGGCGTTGTATGAGCTGCATGAGCAGCTGCATCAGCAAGCGGAAAAGGAGTTCATGCAATATCTGGAGGAATGGAGCAGCGAAGACTTAACGACTATATTGCGATTCGTCCAACATCTGGGGAATGTACTGGAGCAAAGAATCCATGAAGGGGAAGGTGAAGCATGAGTATTAAAGATTTGATTGAAAATCGCAGAAGCATTCGGAGACATGAGCAAAAACAAGTGGAAGCCTCCGTGCTGAATGAATTGCTGCATTTGTCCGCCGGGCTATGTCCTCATCCGCAACGTCTAGAGGGTACCCGCTTCTTATTGGCCAACGAACAGGATACGAGATCACGCTTGTCACGCACCATGACAGATGCCTTCTCCCTTACCAAGTTAGGGAAGTGGCTGCCTGACAAGCTGTTGGAGGCGACCTACAATCGTTTCATGGAAATACCCGGACACCTGGTCGTGATCACAGAGCAAGAGGATGAATATATCGCTGAGGCCAGTTATATGATGCAGAGCTTGCAGCTGCTCGCGTGGGAGCGCGGGATTGGCATGCTGTGGGATACGGATGAACTGCTCTATTCACCCAAATTGCTTGAATCCCTTTCCCTTAAGCAGAATGAACGGATGCTTGGCATTATTCATTATGGTTACTTCATCAAAGCGCCTCGTCCGCGCAAACGCACCCCTGCTACAAAACGCTGGATCGTTTATTCAGCAACCGAATAACTATCAAAGGAGGAATGGCCATGCCACTCGTTATACCGCAACCATTATCTGTAGAAGAATGGGCAGAACGCCCTGTGGACGAGAAAGATGTACTTGCCATACTGGATTCATCCGTCTGGGCTCCTAATGACGGACTGCGCGAACCTTGGCGGTTTATTTATATAAACGGAATTGACGGCAAAAATGCATTACCGGGACATCCCTATGCTCCGGCACATTTGATCGTTGTAGCTAGTCTGAACGAATCCTCACACAAGCAAGTAGAGGATCTGTGCGCCGTGTTCGCACTCATTCAAAATTTCCGATTGCTCGCCAGTGAATATCAGCTTTGTGTGCGAACCGTTATCGAGACTGGAATGCACGCTGCAGATCTCCAAACACGCTTCCGGTTAGGTCAGCAGGAACGAATTGCTGCTGTGCTGGATTTGGGATACGCCGGAGCTGCTTCCTCTCAAGCAACAGACCGGGCAAACATTCAGTTGCAGATTGATGCATTCTAAGTTCAGCAACATTCCTGCCTGTATCTGCTAAAAAAAACGGATGCCAAGTTAATCGGCATCCGTTTTTTCCCTATTGCTTATTTGCGTGCAGTTAGCCTTTCAATTTGACTAGGAACGTTTTGATCTCATAAGGCTTAAGCTCAAATACAGGGGCAGACAGCAAACCGTCCACCAGCTCCTTCTCCATCAGATCGCATTCCTGCATGGACGAAATTCCATAATCACTGCCAAGCTCCACCTGCGTTCTTACACCGGCAAATTCATGTACACGCAAAAGCAGCGTATCGCTATCCTCAGCCTTTTTAACCGCATCCACCATGACGTTTGAAGCAGACAGCGTAAACAAGGACACTGGCGTTTGCGCATACTCGGCTTTACTGATTGTCAGCGGATTGTTTAACGCCCATGCTTCTTGCACGGTTCCGCCTGTATACCAGTCGCCGCTATGCGGGAACAAGGAATAGGTGAACGAATGCATGCCAATATCAGCATTTGGATCCGGATGGATCGCGGATTTAATCAGCGACAAACGAATGACGTTATCCTTAATGTCATAGCCGTATTTGCAATCATTCAGCAGGCTGACCCCATAGCCGCGTTCCGACAGATCCGCCCATTGGTGGCCTACTGTTTCAAATCGCGCCCAATCCCAGCTTGTATTCCAGTGAGTCGGACGTTTCACGTTGCCGTATTGAATGTCGTAGGTCGCTTCCGTTGAACGAACATCCACAGGGAAAGCCACCTTCAGCAGCTGCTGATGTTCCTGCCAATTGATTTCGGTCTTAAAGTCAATTCTTCGGCTATCCGTATAGACCGTCATATATTGCGTAATCAACGACTTGGCGTAACGCCATTTAAAGACGACCGTTGCAGACAGCGGCCCGTTCTCTACCAGCTCAGCAGAGATCAGATCCGTTATTTCACGCATTTTTTCCTGATAAAAAATATCTACATCCCATGCATCGAAATGAAGCGGCTTATCTTCAAATACTTGAAGCACGTTGCCG
This sequence comes from Paenibacillus radicis (ex Gao et al. 2016), assembly GCF_014641555.1. GTDB lineage: Bacteria > Bacillota > Bacilli > Paenibacillales > Paenibacillaceae > Pristimantibacillus > Pristimantibacillus radicis. The sequence goes on along the minus strand of NZ_BMHY01000001.1, from coordinate 253,460 downwards.
CGCGCTTTTTCTGCCAATACCGTGCGGTTGTGATCAAGGTCGAATATACGAACAAGCTGGCCGTTCTCATTCCACTCCAATTCGTAATGCGGCGTCACTAGCTGACGGCCTTCCAAGCGGAATGGCGACTCTGCTTTTGCTCCAGAGTCCTCTACAACTTGGAACCGAATGCCCGCCATTCCAAGCGAAGGCACCGATGGCGCTTTAACGAGCCAGCGTCCATTCTGATATTGAGCTTCTAGTTCTTGCCCTTTTGCATCATACCAGGCGCCGTCGGCATCGCCGTCAATAGCGATAAGATCTTCTCGCACCCAAGGCGAGCTGTTCATTACCGTCATTTGCCCTTCATCTGCTTTCGCTGCGCCCAGCGCGCTTGCCGCATTAGACCAAGCTTGATCGGCTAGCTGCTGCGCCTCTGCATACTCAAGACGGCTATCCTCATAAACCTCGGCAATGGAGGTGCCCGGAATAATATCGTGGAACTGATTGCGAAGAATGATGACCCAGCCGCGATTAATGTCTTCCTGCGGGTAGCTGCTCCAGTCCTGACGTGCTGTTGCCGAAAGAGCATGCAGCCACTCGGTTTCACGATACAGAAGCTCCAGCTTGCGGTTCATTTTTTTATTGTACGCTTGGCTGGTGTACGTTCCGCGGTGATACTCCAAGTAGAGCTCGCCATCCCATACATGAACATAACGATCGGTTTCTTCCACAGTTTTCACCAAGCGCTTAAAGTAATCGTCCGCTCTGCCCGTCTTCACAGTTGGCAGCCCTGGCATATCCTCCAGCCGCCGGCGCATTTCCAGCATCTCGCGATTAACCCCGCCTCCGCCGTCACCGTAGCCGTAGGACAGCAGCAATTCCTGGTTAACTTCTTTATCTTGATAAGCATCCCAGGTTCCTTTTACCGTCTGCGGAGAAATCAATCCGTTATACGTATAGAAGAAAGAATTGGCCTCTTCCCAGTCATCTGGCGTTGTAATAAAATGCGTAACGATTTCGGAGCCGTCAATGCCCCGCCATTTGAACGTATCATGCGGCATGCGGTTAATTTGATTCCAGCTGATCTTAGTCGTCATAAACGCATCAAAGCCGGATTTGCGCAAAATTTGCGGAAGCGCCCAGCTATAGCCAAATACGTCAGGCAGCCACAAATAAGTGCTCTCTACACCAAACTCATCGCGCATAAACCGTGTGCCGAACAGGAATTGACGGACGAGCGATTCGCCAGAGGTCAAATTGCAGTCCGCCTCCAGCCACATGCCTCCGCCGATCTCCCAGCGGCCCTCACGAACCCGTTCTTGAATTTGCGCGTACAGCTCCGGATAATCCTCTTTAATATAAGCGTACAGCTGAGGCTGCGTTTGCAAAAATACATAGTCCGGGAAACGTTCCATTAAGCGCAATACCGTCGAGAAGGAGCGCGCGCATTTCTCCCGTGTATGCTTCAGACGCCATAGCCAAGCTACGTCAATATGCGTATGTCCGATTGCCGTAACGTTAACGGGATGGTTGTTCTCGATTTCATTCAGCTCTGCATGAAGCTGCTCGCGGGCCGCATATACGGACTCGCAGTAAGCATCGGAGCCGGGCACTGCCCAATCGATAAGCAGGAACGCACGGTCAAGCGCCTTGAGCAGACGCATACGGTCATGGCTGTTAGCATCTAGTACTTCAATCGTTTCCAGCACTGCGCGTCCTGTGTAATACAAATCGTCGATTTTTTCATCCAGCCAGCAAAGCTCGGCTGTATTAATCGTATGCTTCTGATCACAAGGCACTCCGCCGCCTTCGAGACCGGACCATAGGCGAATATCCATCTTCCCTGTTGTTCCTGCCGCATTCTCGGGAAGAAAAACTTCTTGATGGTTGGAATCCACGCCTTGATACGGTTGTCCATTCCAATACAACAACGACTCAAAGCCGCTGTTATTTCCTCCGCCCGTCTCGCCGAAATCAAAACGGCCCATTATCGCTTTTCCCGCCCAAGCCGCAGGGATGTCTGCGTTAGCAGTCAGCCACAAATAACGGTCCCGGCCAACCCAGCTCTCCCCGGTCCTAAGCTTGGAGGAAGAAGCGGCAGCTGGCGGTCTTCCGCCAATCGCACCTGCTTCGTCCTCTGTAGCCCAGAAGCTTTTCAGCTTGATTACGTCTCTATAACGAGTCTTGCTTAGCTCTTCAAGCCTTGCACCCAACTTTTTCTCTGTAAATAACATTGGCTCTCGCCCTCCTTTAATGGCCTTTTGCTTACAGCTGTTCCTCAAGCTTCAGCAGATTCTCCAGACTAAGCGCCAGACTGTCGAGCGGGCTGCCCGGGCAATAGTCCTGCTCTACCGCAAACCATTCGACGCCATTCTCCAGTCCCCAGCGCAAGATCGGTATAAAATCGATGAGTCCCGTTCCAATTTCAGCAAAATACTCTTTTCCGTCGCTCGTCATATCTTTCAAATGCAGAATCGGCATCCGCCCTGCATAATTGCTAATGAAGGTTAAAGGATCAAGACCGGCCTTCCGGACCCAATACGTATCGATTTCCGGATAAATAGCCGGGTCATCCAGCAAATATTCAAGCGCATATTTCCCTTCAAGCTTCGTATGAAATTCAAAATCATGATTGTGATAACCCGGACGGAAGCCAGTCCCTTTTACCTTTTCCGCTACGCTTAATAAATCCTTGCGCACACTTGCATAGCCTTCTGGCGTTTGCAAACCGTCCGGAAGCGAGTGGCAAATAAAGTCCTTGGTCTGAAACAGGCGGCCTTCCTCGAGCACAGCATCCAAATCATTGCTCATTCGTTCAAGGCCAACGTGCATGCCTGCTGTTTTTAGACCTAGCTCGTTCATAATAGCAGCTATATCCTTAGCCGGATTTCCGTGCAAGCCGTCGATTTGAACGGCAGTCCAGCCCATTTTATGCAGCTCGCGCAATACCCCTTCAAAGTCCTGCTTCAGCTCCTTGCGAACGGTAGACAGCTGCGCCGCTAATTGATGTCTGATCTTCATACTTAGATCTCCTCCCTGATCAAATCAAGCCACTCTACCTCTTGAGGCGTTAATTCCAAGTTCATAGCCTCAATTGAAGACTGCAGCTCTTCTTGATTACGAGGACCGATAATCGCACAAGTAGGGAACGGCTGATTCAATACATAAGACAAGGCAACCTGAATCGGCGTTACCCCTTTCGCTTCGGCAATTTGTACAGAACGCTTATATCGTTCCCAGTTATTGTCGCTGTAATAAACACGAACCATTTCTTCATCAGATTGATTCTCTGGCGTAAAGTGGCCGGAGAAGAAGCCTCCTGCTTGCGCCGACCAGGACAGCAGCGGCAATTGATTGCCGGCATGCCACTGGCAAGTGCTCAGATCTGCGGATACGCAGCCCTCCCAGCGTGGCTCATTAGGCTTTGCCAGACTCAGGTTTGGACTGTTAAACGTAAAGCCCGTCAATCCGTGGGCAGCGGCATAGTCATTGGCTTCCTGAACACGATGATGGCTCCAGTTCGATGCGCCAATGACGCGAATACGTCCCGCTGCCAAATGCTCGTTGAGCTCCTCGATCACCGGGCCGACTGGCGCTGCCGGATCGTCACGGTGGAGGGCATACAAATCAACATAAGAAGTGCCTAGCCGCTCCAGGCTTTCCGTCAAATCTTTGCGGATGGCTTCAGGGTTAACACGTGCGCCTGGGCTTCCATCATCATGATGGGCGCCCTTAGACAAAATCACGACCTTTTCCCGCAAATGATTTTCGGCAAGCCATTGTCCAAGCACCTGCTCTCTTCCGCGATATTGATGCGCGGTATCAAATACGTTGCCGCCCGCTTCAATATAAGCAGACAGCATCTGGCGCTGCGGCTCCTCGAGCACTCTTAAATCGCCTGTGCCCATTACTAATCGGGAGAGAGGCTTGTCTACACCTGGAATATGCAATTGCTTCATTATGAACTCCTCCTTTGATGTCTCGCCAATCGCCAATTACCAATTGCCAAACGCAAAGCCGTAATTTATTCTTCATCCTCGCTGAAAATCGGACGAATGGTCAGCTCGAATGCAAAGGCTTGATCATTCAATTGATATTCGGGCAGCAGCTCAGGACCGCAAGAATTCGATCCTGCTCCGCTCATTTTGTAATCCAAATGAACGATCGTTTCTTTGCGCGCCTTCAGCTCATAAGTATGCATAGCTGCAGTCAAATCCTCAGGCATGAAATGGGAAGCATTAAATGAAAACGGCTCAGTAGCCGCAAATCGTAATCCCATGCCTTGATGATTCGCTGCAATCGCCCACTTCGTTCCATAACGTGAACCGTTTTCTTGCGGCATAACATAATTTTCGAACATGTCATTTACCGTCGTATGAAACCGGCCCTGCCGTACATATTGACGCTTATCGATATAGCTCTCATCCGGGCCTAGCCCCTCATACTCGATCTGCTCCATTCCTTGCGGCAGTATGAGCTGAAGACCAAAGCGCGGAAGGAAAGGATGGTCCTCGGCAACCTTGATGTCGGTCTTAATCGCAATCTCACCGGTTGCGGCAATCTTCCATACCGCTTCTCCATGCAGAAGAACAAACTTGCCAACCGCTCCCATCGAGAAGGAACTCTCCATGTGAATAGAACCGTCAGTCTCCTGATTCCAATGCGTATGATAAGTTTTCATAACAGCCCGGTCATACCCGGCATCTTGCCACTTTTCCTTGATTTGCGCATCATTATCTATCGGGGCTCGCCATATCTTGTATTGCGCCGGAGCTGACAGCATCACAACGCCATTACGCTCTATCGACTGCAGCATACCGGATGCAAGATTGAATACATAACGGAAATCGAAGCCCTCCACTTGCAATAGTTGTCCCTGTTCGGCCGCATGCAGCGGATGCTTCGGACGGAACACAGCTTTCTTCGGCGCAGTCTGCTCCACAGGAAGCTCAAATTGAGCAAAAGCAAGCTCATAACCGCTATCTGCCCACTTTGTCTCCTGTTTAAGCTTGAAGGATAGCGTAAGCAAATTCACTTCCGTATCCGCTTGGTTCAGCTGATATGGAATCGTTACCTTATCGGAGTGATGAGGTGCGATGTTAGGTGCAGACAAACGGCCTTGCTGCATAATTTGCGCAGACGACTCCACTTTCCAATAGATATCCAAGTGAGACAAATCAACAAAGTCATAACGGTTTTCCAGTTCCAGAATACCTGTTTGAAGATCGATCGCTTTCACGACAACTGGCGCCATCACATACTTTAACTCCAGTAAGCCGGTATGCGGCTTGCGATCAGAGGATACAAGTCCATCGATGCAAAAATGCTTGTCGTTAGGGCTGTCGCCGAAATCACCGCCGTAAGCATAATAAGGCTTGCCGTCTTCTGCATGCTGCAAGATGCCATGGTCGGACCATTCCCACACGCATCCGCCGATCAGCTTCGGATGATTATAGAAGGCATCCCAATACTCGCGAAGATCTCCTGGCCCTTGTCCCATGGCGTGACTGTACTCGCACATAAATAAAGGCTTTGTATTCTTGTCATCCGTCGCATAAGCCACGATGTCTGGAACAGAGGTGTACATGCGGCTCTCAACATCCAGACAAGCGGTGTCCGTCAATCCTTCATTAATAGGAGCAGCGCCTTCATAATGAATCGGGATCGAGCGGTCACGCTCTCTCGTCCATTCCGCCATAGCGATATGATTGACGCCATAGCCGGACTCATTTCCCAGCGACCACATCACGACGCAAGGATGGTTTTTGTCCCGCTCCACAACCCGTACGATGCGGTCCAAGTAGGCTTCGCGCCACTCCGGGTTAGCCGACAAGCGGTGAACGCTCTGTTGGTTCCAATCGGGACCGGCAATTCCCATACCATGTGTCTCCAGATCCGCTTCATCGATCACATAAAAGCCGTATTCGTCGCATAACTCCATAAAACGGGAATCATTCGGATAATGCGCTGTACGAATGGTATTCACATTGTGCTGCTTCATCAGCACCAGATCCTGAATCATATGTTTAACCGGGATCGTCTGACCAAGCTCCGGATGTGAATCATGACGGTTCACGCCCTTTAGCTTGATCGATTGGCCGTTTACTAGAAACTGTCCGTCCGCCACCTTGATCTGACGGAAACCGACCGGGAATTTCAATACCTCTTCGCCGCTCATCAGGTAGAGCCGGTACAAATAAGGCTGCTCAGCATTCCACAGCTTCGGCTGCTGGACTTCAAAGGTAAGAGCTCCCTTACCGTCAATGACTGCTTGGGCAGAGGCAATGACATGTCCGTCAGCATCCTCGAGCTCGCCAGCCACCGTCGTTGAGCCTGTCGTCTCAATCTCTGTGGTCAGAACCGCTCTGGCGAACCCTTCATCGAAGGCTTGACGGTTAAAAACATCCTTCATATGAACCGTATCGCGAGCAAGCAGATAAACATCGCGGAAAATCCCCGTATAACGCCATGCATCCTGGTCTTCCAGGTAAGAGCCGTCGCACCATTTCAAGACCAGAACGGCCATCCGGTTTTTTCCCGGTCGAAGCTGGGACGAGATATTAAATTCTGCAGGTACGCGGCTTCCTTGGCTATATCCGACAAACTCCCCGTTTACCCACAAATAAAAGCAGGAGTTTACGCCCTCGAATACGATGTACTTCTCTTTTGCTTCCCACTCGTCGGCTATATTAAATTCTCGTACATAGGTTCCCGCCGGATTGTCTGTCGGAACAAATGGCGGATCCACGTTAAACGGATAGTTCAAATTGGTGTAATGACGCTGGTCATAGCCCTGCATCTGCCAACAGGAAGGAACAATCAAATCATCCCATTGCTCTGCATCGGTATGCGCTTCATAGAAGTCAGCCGGTACATCGGCAATGCTGCTGTAATATCGGAATTTCCATATCCCGTTCAACAGCTGATAATAGGGCGAATAACCGCGCTTGCCAGAGCTTGCACCTTCCTTATCGCCGTAAGGAATATAATGAGCTCTGGCCGCCTCACGATTAATTTGCATGACGCTTAAGTCTTCCCAATAACGTTTTATGTTCAGCATCCGTTACGCGCTCCTTTCAGGTACAGAAGATCAGCTAGTTAAAATATCCTTTCAGCATCAGCTTGTGAATCAATTCTGCAAACAAGCTGTTTGCCCATGCAAACCATGGTCTGGTGTAGCGCGCAGGATCATCAGGATGGAAGCCTTCGTGCATATAACCGGTATCGGCATCTGTCCGCTTGAAGGTCTCCAGCAGTTCCTTCATTTCCGCATCATCCTCGGAGGTGAGCGCCTGCATAGCAAGGCTAATATGCCATATGAAGCCTTTTGGCGTATGCGGGCTTCCGATTCCTCGCGCATATTCGCCGATATAATAATACGGATTATCCGTGCTGAGCAAAAACTGGCGTGTGTTTCTATAGATCGGATCATTAGCATCCGTATAACCAAGATAAGGGATCGACAGCAGGCTAGGTACATTCGCATCGTCCATGAGATTATAGTTGCCGAAACCGTCTGTCTCATAAGCGTAGATACGCCCGTATTTCGGATGAAGCACTGTTCCGTAATTTTGTATACCGAAATCAATTTCCTCGCGCAGCTCCTCGGCAAGCGCAGCCAAAGCTTCGTCCTTCCACACATCATTGGCAATTTCCTCAATATAACGAAGCACAACAACTGCAAACATATTGGATGGAATCAAGTAGCCAAAGGTGCAAGCATCATCGCTTGGACGGAAAGCGGACCAGGTCATTCCGGTATAATTAACCGGCATCCCCATGCGGTTATTGCGCAGCGTATCGCTAGGCGGGCAGTTTTCACGGGCGAACCGGTAGGGAGATTGTTCGAAGTGACGCTGTTCGACCTTCCAAAGCTTCATGATGATTCCGGCTGCTTCACGAAATTGATCCGTAAATACTTCCTTGCGTCCTGTCGCCTTCCAATATAGATAAGCAAGCTGTATCGGATAACATAGCGAGTCTATCTCGTATTTGCGTTCCCAGATCCAAGGCGTCAGCTCCGTTAAATCCTCATCATAGCGATTGCTGTTTGGCTCAACATTAAAGGCATTGGCATAAGGATCGATATGAATGTATCGGATTTGCCTTTCGACTAAGCCTTCAATAATTCCCTGAAGCTCTTTATCTTCTGCGGCAAGCGGCAAGTAATGCCGGACCTGTGCCACCGAATCGCGGAGCCACATGGCAGGAATATCTCCTGTAATGACGAATGTCGTGCCATCCTGCAATTCACTAGTCGTCGTTTCCAGTGTATTTGGATAACAGTTTCTAAACAGCTCAAGCAGCTTTGGCTCATGGGCCAGCTTCTCGTTCGCTTCTTCTAACAGCGCTATTACTGAGCTTGGGAGTTGCATGCGTGATCCGCTCCTTCATCCGCTTGCTGCTGTGCAATAAATTGCAGTAAATCTGCTTTGTCTATCAAGCCTGTGCTTCCGCCAAACGCAGACACCGACTTCGCGCCGCAGGCATTTCCGAGGATCAGACTGCTGCTTACATCCTGTCCGGTCAAGAAGCCCATTAAATAGCCGGCATTAAAGCAATCCCCTGCACCGGTCGTATCGATAGACTTCACACGAAACGCTGCTTGATGCGTAATAACGCCGTCTTTAATGGCTGCTGAGCCTTGCTCTCCCAGCTTAATCGCAACATTGCCGCAATATTGCGACATGTAGCGCAAGCTTTCATTTATATCCTCAAGACCTGTATAATGAAAGGCCTCGGTTTCATTCATTAAGAAAATATCTGTATACGTCATAAATTCAAAGATCCCTTTATACCATTCTCCCGTATCATCCCAGCCAACATCGCAGGATATCGTCATCCCTCTTGCTTTCAATTCCTTGGCCATTTTTATATAAGTCTCATGATTGCTTTTCCCTTTATATCCCGTAATATGAGCATGCCTGCCTTGTGCAATTTGCTCATAATCCAGCTCATGCATACGCAGCTCTGTAGTCGTACCGGCGTAGCTGATAAAGGAGCGGTCCTTATCCGGATTAAAGGCGATTGAAATGCCCGTTTGATTAATTTCACTCGTTTTTACCATTCTGGTATCGATACCATAATTGGAGAAATGATCCCGGACATAACGTCCATAGAAGTCATCTCCCAGCACACCGTTAAACGCCACGCGCAGACCAAGCTTGGCAAGTCCGAGGGAAAATATAGCTGCCCCTCCTCCAACGTTCAGCATGACATCATCCACATAAACCTCCTGACCTGGCAGAGGTATTTCACTCGCTCCTACAACCGCCAGATCGACATTGGCATCGCCAATAACTACAGCATCGAAATTTTTAACCATTCTGTCTCCCTCTTCCAGTCCACATTTATGTCTGCGATTGCTCCTCATATGGTCTGCAGCTTTCACGCACGACCAGCTTATGCTCGAAAATAACGTCATGTTTGGCGACGTTCTGCTCGCCTGAGATTAGCTTCAATAGCACATTAACCGTTTCTTTACCCATTTCCTGAATCGGCTGCCCCATCGAAGTCAAACGCGGACGAACCAATTCTGTCCATTGGCTGCCGTCAAAACCCATCACAGACATATCATCAGGCACCTTTAGACCGTGATCATGAATGCAGTTCATCGCTCCAAGCGCCATATCATCGCTGACGGCGAACACTGCGGTAGGCCGCTCTTCACAGGCAAGCAGCTGCTTCATAATCTCGTAGCCGCTAGGCGTTTTATAATCCCCGAAATGAATATATTCCTTAATAACCTCAATGTCATGATCCTTAAGAGCTTGAATATAACCGGCATAACGATTCTGACCCGAGGTCACGTCCCGCATATCACCGCCTATAAAAGCAATTCGCTTATGCCCAAGACCAATCAAATGACAGGCTGCATCATAAGCGGCATGAAAATCATTGATAATGACAGAGATAAAAGGCTGTTCAACGGGCTTTACGCTGGAAAAAATAATCGGAACTCCGAGCTTGCCAATCAGCTCTCGCGTCTCGTCATTCAACTTCTCGTGCATAATAATAATGCCTTCCACGCGCATTTCTTTGAATACCTGCAAATACTTATATTCCTTGTCTTCATCCTCCATAATGTTACATACGACAAGGTTATAATCATTTAAGCTCGTGGATCGTTCGATGCTGCTAAGAATCGAAGAATAAAAGCTTGACGTTATATCCGGTACGATAACCCCGATTAGATTGGTTTTGTTACGAACTAAACTGCGAGCAATGTGACTAGGTGAATAGCCAAGCTCATCAATTACCTTTCTGACTCTCTCCTTCAGGTCATCCTTCACATACTTTTCACCGTTCAAAACTCTGGAAACAGTCGTTACAGAAACACCCGCACGTTTAGCTACATCTTTAATTTTCGGTGCCATCATTATCATCCTACCTTCCGAATAACGTTTTAGCTTTTTACCGCCCCCTCCATAATTCCTGCAATGAACTGACGGCTTACAATTAGGAAAAATACAATCAATGGAATGGTAGCAAGCATCGTTCCTGTCATTACCATTGAATAATCTGATGTATGAGCAGCCTTCAACTGCTGAAGAGCCAGCACCATTGTAAATTTGGATGAATCAGTCAATACGATTAGAGGCCATAAATAATCCTCCCACACACCTACGAAAGTCGTAATGGCCAAGAAGGCTAGTGCTGGACGCAATACCGGCAAAGCTACATGCCAATATTGGCCAAACTTATTACATCCGTCAATTCTAGCAGCCTCAAGCAAGTCATCGTAGATAGCCAATGCGTATTGTCTAATCCAAAATATACCAAAAGCGGTTGCAATGCTCGGGATAATCAATGCTACATAGCTTCCAAGCCAGCCCAAATTTCTCATAATAATAAATTGAGGCACTAACAGCATTTGACTCGGAAGAATCATCGTACCAATCATAATATAAAACAGAATCTTTGAACCAGGAAATTTGAATTTAGCGAAAGTAAAGCCCGTAAGCGAGTTGAAAAACAATTGTAGGGTCGTGCTAACAACTGCAATAAATACGGTATTCAAAAATGCTCTGTAAAAATTCATGTTTTGCATGACATTGTCATAGTTATTCCAAAAATAACTGCCGAAGGTCAGTTTGGGAGGAAAGGCGAACATTGCACTGGTCTCGTTCGTAGACATGACTACAAGCCAATAAAACGGAAACACAGAAATAATAACACCAACTAGTAATAGTGCGTGAAAAAATACTTTCTTCGATAAAATTTCAACATTCATATGCGGTTCACCTCTTTTTCACTAATCCTCCGACTTGTTAAAGAACTTCCAGTTAATAAACGAGAAGAGACCAATAATGATGAATAAAATCCACGACACGGATGCGGCATAACCGAAATGCTGATATTTAAAGCCTTCGCGGAACAAGTACAAAACAACGGTATCAGAGCCCGGATATGGCGATTGCGGACCGGCCAATACTTGCGGCTCCGTAAAGATTTGAAATCCGCCGATCGTCGACATCATAATCGTAAACAAAATGATAGGTCTAAGGACGGGAAGCGTAATTTTCGTAAATTGCTGAAACAAGGTTGCGCCATCCAATTCGGCTGCCTCATAATAATCCTTCGGGATTTTTTGCAGGCCAGACAAATAAATAATGGCGTTATAACCCATATAGCGCCAGCCAATCATTAAAGCAATTACAGTCTGTACGCCTAGCTCAGAGTTAAACCAAGCAATTTTGTTCAACCCAAGCTCTGTCAGCAAATAGTTCATCAGACCAAATTCATTGCCAAAAAACGATTGAAAAATGATAACGACTGCTACCATCGCCGTAATATTGGGCAAGAAGAAAGCGATCCGAAAAAAGCTTTTAAACTTAACAAGCTGTAAATTAATAATAAAGGCAATGGCTAATGAAATGACCAGCATCGGACCGTTACTGAGCAGCCACAAAATGATATTGTTCTGAAGAGCCTTCCAAAATACCGGGTCATTAAACAGATAAACGAAATTGTCTAAACCAACATATTTCATTTCCCCGATTCCGTCCCAGCTATGGGCAGCTAAGTAGATGGAAAAGAAAATCGGGAATACGGAAAAACATAAAAACAAGATGTAAAACGGAGAAATAAACAGATATAACGTTCTGCTTTTATAAATCTCCTTTAAGAGTCCTCCCATGTTTATTCCTCCACTAAGTAGGATGTACAGGGAAAGCTGTGATGCTTTCCCTGCATTCTAGCGACTAACGTGAAAGCTGACGTTTAACTTTAGTTTGAGCTTCTTCCCATGCTTTGTTAGCATCCTTTTTCATGGTGTCTACTTTGGTCAAGCCTTCAATAATCGTGTTCAAAACCATGATGTCTTGTGAATTGCTAGGCGCAATCTGTACATCCTTAGCCGCTTCACTAAATACTTCGTTCAGGTTTTGTCCGCCAAAGAACTCATTTTTACTTTCCATTTCCGGCAGGCTGTAAATCTCCGGTGTCGAAGGATAGTTGCCGAATTCTTTATACGCTTGAACCAAGTTGTCAGGGCTTACCAGAAACTTGATCACTTCGTAAGCTTCTTTTGGATGCTTCGTATGTTTCAATGCGCCCAAGAAGGAGCCCCCTTGATTGCCAACTCCGCCTGGCGGATAAGCAATTCCCCATTTGCCCGTTGTATCCGGAGCAGCGCTGACCAAATCCCCAACGCTCCAAGAAGCGCCGTTAAAAGAGTTAATTTTGCTTGCATTAATCGCTGCGTTTTTCTCTGTATCGCTCGTGAACGGGAAGGTCAGTCCGTCTTGAAAAGCTTTAACTGAAAGATCCCAAGCGCGTTTTACATCCCCTTGATCACCGATATATTTCCCGTCTTTATCAAAGAAGTTTTCTGGGCTTTGACCAACAATCGATCTGAAGATATCAGCGATATTTCCCGTTTGGCTGCCGGTTTTATCTTTTACTTTCTTCAGCAGTTCAAAGTAATCTTCCCAGCTCTTCACTTGCTCGTGAATTTCCTGCGGTGTGCTTGGTACACCTGCTTGCTTAAACAAATCTGTACGGTAGAAAAGCACGACCGGCGCTACGTCAATCGGCAGCCCGATTAAGTATTGGTTCTCTTGATCTGCACCCAGCTTCCATTTCCAATCCAAGTACTGGGATTCAATATCGTGAGCGCCTTGGTCATACAGGTTCACAAATTGATTCTTGTACTCCAGCATGGAGGAGATCCAGCTGTCCATCGCTACAATGTCTGGACCCGAGCCTCCACCGGCAAGTGTCGTTCTTAACTTAGTAAGATAATCATCACCGGATGGCAGTTTTTCCGCTTCCAAGTTGATATTTGGAAACTTTTCTTTTGCCGCTTGCAGCGATGCATCAGAAATTGCACCGTTCCAATACCATAACTTAAGCGTAACTTTTTGATTTTCACTTTTATTTTCATTATCTGTTTTAGAAGGGTTTGAAGAACAAGCGGAAACGACTAGTGCAAGGCAGAGTGCCAATAAAATACTGGAGTATGTTTTGATTTTCATCGATATATTCCCCCTATTAGTAAACGATTGATTGCTTACCTCATTGATTAATCGGTCCTTTATTTGCCTGGCGTTCCTTCATTTATCTTTTGCATCACCTCCCTTAGTCATTCAATCTTACGTCCATTCATCAACTGGAACCGATACCATATTTGACATCATTGATATGGTATCGATACCATAAATGAGAATGCACTTAATGTGGTATCGATTCCATATTGCGACCAGAAATTATCTTCCTATGATGAAGCTTCGCTTGTATCCCTCATTGCAGGATATCTGGTATCGGTTCCATATTCGCTGTAACCGCTAACATATAAACCGCTTTCATCTTGTGATCATTATATACGCCCTCATTTACTTTGACAAGTGCCTTTTTCTTAATCATCTTTTGGTCTTGAGAATCACCCAAGCTCACTTGCATCGCAGTCTCCTCTCATCATGGTTACTTCATCACTGACATTCCTCGTTTCATCTTGAATATAGATCAAGCATCGACTATAATTCTAATTGAGAATAATTATCAATAAATTCGAGTGAAAGAGGTATCCTCATGAACAATAAAAACAGCTTACAGCTAGCTGGGATGCCTGACTATACGTATTATTTCCCTGTTGAAATTCATAGCTTGCTGGACGCCCTTCCTAATAATGGTCATGTAATTACTCGTGACTATCCTTTTTTGCTGGTCATTATGGATGGCAGCATACGACTTGTTATAAATGGATTTGAGCAGTCTCTACAAGGCCGTTCGGTGTTGTTATGCGATAAAGGCTCCAGCCTGCAATTAATAGAAGATCAAGCTCAACGGGCATTCCTCATTGCATACAATTGTACGACGCTAACTCATTCTGCTCCAAGGCCGCTGCCAAGCAGCAGGCTGCCTCTATCTTGCTCTTATCGTGCAGCTATGCTGGCTCTGGAGTTATATACCGCGTGGCAGTCAAGGTCTGAGCATCCATTTCGGGCTCAGCGGTTATTTCTTGAACTGATTGAACAGCTCCAGCTTGAATTAGAAGAAGCCCAATACCAAGGAAATGATTGGCTGCATAGCGTGCTAAGCCATATCCATTTGCATTATCGCGAAGAGCTTACACGAGAGCAGCTTGCCGCGCTGGGAAGCATTAGCCCCGAGCATTTCTCCCGGACTTTTCATAAGCAGATTGGCAGCACCTTTAGCACTTATATGAACACGCTGCGCATTAGGGATGTACAGCAACAACTGTTAACTGGAAATCCAAGTAACTTGCATGATCTAGCTCAGAAGGTTGGTTACAAAGACGGCTATTACTTAAGCCGCAAATTTAAGCAAGTAGTAGGGATCTCCCCCACTACATTCCTACGCAAGCCAAAACGCATTTTATCAACAAACTACAACTATACCGCGATGCTGCTTACCTTACAAACCCAGCCGGTTCTGGGTGCCTATTCTGCATTTGTGCAAACGCAATATTCAAGTGCACCAAATGATCAGGGACAAGAGCTTAGGTGGGATGGGAGCTACGGCAGTTATGAACAGATACAGACGCTGATGCCGGATGTCGTCATTGGCTTCGAGAAGTTGTCCGAGGACATGACACTGAAAAGCATTGCGCCTGTAGTCGCCATACCCTTTATGAGACTGGATTGGCGTGAACAGTTTCGTCAAATCGCGGAAATCGCCGGGAAGCAGCAGCAGGCAGAGCATCTGCTTGAGCAGTATAACCAGCAAGTTAAGCTTGCCAATATTCAGCTGGATAGAGAGCTCGGCGGCCGCGGAAGCCTTATTATATGGGAATTACAAGAGAATGCAGCCTATGCGTTTGGCAATCGTTACGGCCGCGGCGGTCATGTCTTGTATGATGATCTTGGCTTTCAGATCCCTGACCTCTTAATCCAAGAAGGAATAGGTACAACCGGTTATATTGAGGTGCCTTTGGATGAGATCTGCAATTATCCCGCAGATTATATCATTCTCTTGGATCTGCCCCATTCTCCGCAGACAGCACGACTATTTGATTCACCCGACTGGCTTGCGTTGGAGGCCGTTAAGCAGCAGCGTGTTGTGATTCTGAAGTATGCCGATCTCTTCTATGGATTTGACCCGCAATCCACCCTTGCACAACTGAAACTATTAATGGCCAGCTTCACATCATAAAATGCCATCCTGCCATATCATTTTGTGACATGGCGATAGGATGCATACAAGCTTAAAGTATTCAAGTGAGGATGATTATCATTATTAGAGATTGAGGGGAATTAAGCACATGAAACAAAACAAATGGAATTTTTCCTGCTTAGGGCTGGCATTACTCTTGCTCGTGCTGCTTCTAGCCGCTTGCGGGAACAATAATTCAAAGGCAGCCGGTAATAGCAACGTTCCGCCAGCCGCTGCAGCGACAACAGATTCACCGGAACCATCCGATGGAACGACAGCATCAACGACCAAAATCGTATCCACAAAGAATGGCGACATTGAAATCCCTGTCAAGCCGATGCGCATCGTAACCGATGACTATCTGGGTTCTTTAATTGCACTAGGGGTTACGCCTGTTGGTACGCCTGGCCTGCATTTGAAAAATCTCTATTTTGCCGAAGCGCTTAAAGGTGTTGAAGATATCGGCGACTATGGCAACGTTTCTCTGGAAAAGATTCTTGCGTTGCAGCCGGATCTGATCATCACAGCGGAAAATGATCCAGCCAAATATGACAATCTGTCCAAAGCAGCTCCTACTATTTCTGTTCCTTACGGCGAGCTGAAGAACGCCCGAGAAGAATTGACCTACTTCGGCAAGCTGCTTGGCCGGGAACAAGAGGCTGAAGCTTGGCTGACAGCCTATGAGGAAAGACTGGCTAAAGCGAAAGAACAAGTCGATCAAGCGATTCCGCCTGAGGCTACCTTTACGATCTTTGAAGATGTCGAAAAAGCCGTCTATGTGTATGGAGATAATTTTGGCCGGGGCGGTCAGCCTGTTTACCAGGCGCTTGGACGCAAACCGCCTTCAAACGTCGCAGCTGAAATTATGGAAAAGCAATATGTGGAGCTATCCAAAGAAATGATGGCGCAATATGCTGGCGATTATATCATTCTGACTTCAAACTCACGGACGCTTGAAGATTACAAAAAAGATCCGCTCTGGAATACATTAGATGCTGTCAAAAATGACCGTCTGTATGTGTGGAAGGAAGAGCGCTCCTGGTACTATGACCCCATCGCAGTTCTTTCGCAGACAGAGGAGCTTGCGGCATGGCTTTCCCAGAAACAACAAAAATGATGCAAATCGAATAAAACAAATTAAAGAAGCTGGTGGAGCTAGAGCTCCATCAGCTTCTTTAGCAATTGGCTTTTCCTCGCAACGCCGGCTTTCTTATAGATTCGGCCGAGATGCTTCTTGATTGCGGCTTGCGTAACGTTTAGCTTATTCGCAATTTCGGCAATGGAATCGATAGACAATACCAGCATAGCCACCTCACGCTCTTTGGCCGTGAAGCCGAATAGATGATCCGGTAATTTCGGTGCCAGAGATAAACCTGCGTTCTGGACCCATCGGTCGAAATATGCCCTGTGCCTCTCTCCGCGAATGTCCAGCATGAAGGTGGGAGAAGGAATATGCTCGCCGAAATCATAATGGGTAGCTCCCTCCACTTGATTGAAGCCCATCCGTCTAGTGATTTCTTGGTGATAAGGCAGCGGGCTCGAGAATGCCAACATCCCTGGTTTCAACAGGAGAGAAATTAGGAGGCGCATCAAAGCGGCGCGAGCCGCTATGCTATCATCTTTTCTTAGATCGACATGGTAGATGAATCTTCCCGCAGGCTGATCAGGGGAAGTACGGTACTCTTCCAACTGCTCGGGGTCTAGCGTGTTAAAAAAATGTCTGGAAACGGGTTGTACCTGCAAATATGACAAAGAGTCACGGTGAATCGGAATGAAAATCGCCAGTCCGATCGTTGCCCCTTCGTGGTTCTTGATCATTCTGACCGTATCCGGACCGAACGTTATCAACTTGACCGGCTCAAGGTTGCCGAATGCGATTCGGTCATGCTGAGCGGGAATGTCCATTTGATGCTGTTGCCCGGTTTGGGGATTGAAATAGCTTCGTTCGTAATCCGCTTCTGCTTGCATAACGTCTTGAATATGCTGCTCGGCTAGGTGAAGATTATCTGCATGAACCGTCTCATATTCGTATTCTCCTTGCGGCGTATCCTCTAAGAAGGTCGAGAGAAGGACAGAATCCTCGAGTCCGAAGATCAAATTTGCTATCGTATCCGTCATATTCCCTTCTGAGGACGGTGTGACGATTTCCCGATGATAGTAGGCAATGCTGCGATGCCGAAGCTGCTTGAAACGCTTAGGTGTACGGGCGCGAATTTCTTCGGAGAGGGTCGTTCTCAGCAGTGCATGAATACGATAGCCGCCCTTGCCGGGCCGGATGAATGAGAGATCGGTCAGCCTGCGGAAACTCGCTCCGGTAACGGACTCGCCAATCATCGCCTCTAGCAGCTCCTGATCGAAATTCCGGACGAGCGATGCAGCCTCTACCAATTCGCTAAGAGATTCGTCTGGAACCTCACGCAACCACCGGTACGTTAATTCCCGAAACAAGTCCTCCCGCTGATCGTCATTTTTCTCCGCGAATAGCTCTTCTAACGACAGACCAACTGTAAGTGACAAGGTTAACGGATGACCCAGCGTAAACGCATATAGCCGGCGCAATATCGCTTCGTCCACAATACCGAACCTCTCCGCATAGCTTGTACAGGCTGCTGTGTCAAACGGGTCAACCGGCACGGGCTTTACCAGGCTGCGCCATACCGGCGAAGCAAGCCAGCTTCCTTGTAGCGCATGGCGCCCTGAAATTATAAATAAGATATTGTCCCCGGAATGAGGAATAAAGCTTTCTCTCAGCCACCAATCGAGCTCGCCGAGTTCTTCATAAGTATCGATCGCTACGATGATACGAGTAACGTCTGCCATCTTATTCAGCTTTTTCAGGCAATCTTCGACTGGATGCTGTGTGATCTCGCCAGCAGGGGACGCCTGAAGCAGTGTGTTCAATTTTTCGCATAGCCCTTGTGGAGTATGTAGGAAATCATTGCTGTCTATAAGCAGGAATGGGACATGGCGCGATTCGGCTAATCTTCGGTATTCGTCAAGCAGAAAGCTTTTGCCGATGCCGCCTGTACCGTAAATGTTGAGGATCTTATCATATGGATATTCCTGCGATAAAAAATCAATGAACAGGCTTTTCTCTCTTTCACGGCCGACGAAAAACCGGCTTTCCATATACTTAATCCGATTCTCGCTCATCGCTCAATCTGCCTCTCATCTAGAAAAATGTATACCTAAGTATACTATAATTTCCACTTAGACGTTGTTAGGATTGGGATCATAGCAAACTCTGAGATTAATTGATGGGAGAAATGTAAGAATGAAGGGGATCAAAAGAGGCATGGTCGTTTTCCTTGCAGCATTACTGCTCACAAGCAGCTTGACACCGCTGGGCAATCGAGTTAGCGCCGCGTCGGCAAAAGGAATTATTGAGACGGTGGCCGGTACGGGTACACCCGGATATTCAGGAAATGGCGGGTTGGCTTCAAATGCAAAACTAAGGCAGCCAACTTCATTAGCAATCGATAGCGCGGGGAATTTGTATGTTGCAGATTCAGCTAATCATGTGATCAGGAAGGTCGACGGAACAGGCAAAATTAGCACGATTGCGGGAACGGGCTCAAGCGGATATTCCGGAGACGGAGGGTTAGCCACGTCTGCAAAACTTAATATTCCTAGAGGAATAGCGTTCGACAATAATGGAAATCTGTATATTGCCGATAGTGAAAATCATCGTATCCGAAAGGTTGATCCAAGCGGAAGAATCAGTACCGTAGCAGGTACGGGTACAATAGGATATTCAGGAGATGGAGGTTTAGCCGCATCTGCTTCATTTAACAGACCCGTGGCGTTAGCCTTTGACAGCAAGGGTAATTTATTTATCACAGAAAGATTAAATAGTTGTGTCCGGATGATTGATTCAGTGACTGGAATAATCAGTACGGTTGCAGGTACAGGTGCAGCCGGATTTTCGGGAGATGACGGTCCAGCCTCTTCAGCGAAATTGAAATATCCAATAGGAATTGCAATAGATAACTCCGGAGATTTGTATATAGCGGATACTGAGAATTTTCGTATACGGAAAGTTGACCTATTGACTGGAATAATTACTACTGTGAAAGCGCAATTAAGATATCCTAGTGAAATAGCAATTGATAGCGCAGGAAATTTGTATTTCGAAGGTTTGGACGATAACCATAGAATCCATAAAGTGGAGAAATCGACAGGGAATGTCCTCATAGTAGCGGGTATGGAAATAAGCGGGTATTCAGGAGATGGCGGATTAGCCACGTCCGCGCTATTGAATTTTCCCCTTGGTATAGTGATCGACAGTGCGGGTCATCTCTATTTATCGGATAAGTTGAATCATCGAATACGGAAGGTGACGTTCGCAGCAGTGCCTTCGGCACCGGCAAATCTAACTGCAACGGCAGGAACGGCTAAGGTGACACTGAACTGGGATCCGGTACGCGGAGTGGATGAATATAAACTATTCAGAAGCACGACTACGGGAGACTCCGGTTCAGAAATCGCTACTGTAAGCGGATCGGTATATAACTATGGGACGACCGGTTTATTAAATGGAACAACCTATTACTTTACCGTTAAAGCATCAACTCCCGGTGGCGTTAGCGGAGCTTCTATTGAAGCTAGCGCCACGATCCTGGCTCCGCAACTTAGCCCGGCGACAAGCGATTTCGATAAGAATGCCTCCGCTCAAGCGGATGTTACGACGACGATCATCTGGAACGGCCATACGCTTGAAAGGATATCTCTCGAAGGAACAGAACTCGTTGAAGACATCGATTACAGTTTATCTGGCAATGCAGTAACGATTAAGAAATCGTTCTTGGCCAGTCAACCAATCGGAACGAAGTCCCTCCTCTTCTCGTTCGCTAAGGGAGATACACTGACGTTTGCGATCGACATCAGCGACACGACTCCGGTACCGGGAGCACCGCTATTGAAGCCCGCAGCTGCTGGGGACGCGCAGGCAAGCTTGGAATGGAGCCCCGTGGGCGATTCATCAGGGTATACCATCTATCAAAGCGATAATTCTGCTGTGACTGGAATGGAGGTCGGTTCAGTCAGCGGATCGGTATATGGCTACACAGCGGCCGGATTAACGAATGGGATCACTTATTACTTTACAGTTAAGAGCACGAATTACAAAGGAGACAGCCCGCTCTCCAATACCGTTAGCGTTACGCCATTTACGGTGCCGGATGCGCCCGCAATCGGCACGGTGACAGCGGACAATGGACAGGCATTGGTCCCTTTCACGCCTCCTTCGAATGACGGAGGTCGTCCGATTACAAGCTATGAGGTGACCGCTTCACCCGGCGGCTTTACCGCAACGGGCAGCGTCAGCCCGATCAAGGTTACAGGGTTAACGAACGGTACGACCTATACATTCACGGTGAAGGCAATAAATCTGGCAGGAAGCGGAACGGCTTCAGCGGCTTCAAATTTCGTAACGCCAAGTGCGCCGCCGAGTGTTACGCCATCGGTTCCGGCTGAACCGGAGAAACCGGCGACTGGCGTGTCAGTGTCCATCAACGGCATAGAGGCGAAAGCTGGAACGGCAACTGTGGAGAAGGCGAACAGGGATGGCCAGCATACGACATCTGTCCAGCTGGTTCAAACCAAGCTGGAGGAGCAGCTTGCAGGAGCTGCGCGCGGGGCGGTCATCACCATTCAAGTCGATCCTCCTTCTGATGTTGCTAAGGTAGAACTTAATGGGCTGCTTCTTCAATACCTGGCAGAGCAGCAAGTGATTGTGGAAGTCCGGACCACGGACGCCACCTACAGAATGCCTCTCCAGCAGCTTGACACTCAGTTGCTGATTCAATCATTTGGAGACTCAGCGGCGCTGCAAGGGCTTAGGGTTCAGCTCGAAATCGCCAAACCGGCAGCCGAAACCGTGCAGCTCGTCGAGAACGCTGCGGCTCAAGGCGGCTTCGCCCTTATCTCTCCTCCAGTAAACTTTACAGTGAGGGGGTTCTACGGCAGTGCAGATAAAGAAGTAACCAAGTTCGGCACCTATGTGGAGAGAACAATCACGCTTCCGGATGGCACAGATTCCAGCCCAGCTGCGACTGCCGTCGTCGTAGAAGCGGATGGAACGGTCCGTCATGTACCTACCCGGTTTGAGACGCGTGACGGCAAGGTCTATGCAAAAGTATACAGCCTAACGAACAGCACTTACGCCGTCATTCGGCATTCGGTCGCCTTCAAGGATGTAACTGCGCAATGGGCCAAAGAAGCCGTGATCGATCTAGGTTCACGCATGGTCGTGAGTGGCGATACCAATTCCCTGTTCCACCCTGACCATGACATCACTCGCGCAGAGTTCGCGGCAATACTCGTTCGGGGCTTGGGACTGAAGGCCGACAGCAGCGCGGAATCGCCTTTCTCAGACGTGAGGCCGGATGCATGGTATAGCGGAGCAGTCCAAACCGCTCATACTTATCAGCTCATCAATGGCTTTGAAGACGGGACCTTCCGCCCCGAGGACAACATTACGCGGGAGCAGGCGATGGCAATCATTGCGAATGCGATGAAGCTGACTGGGCTGAATGACAAGCTTCCTTCGTCCCAAGCGGGAGATGAGCTGCTCAAGGCCTTCGCAGACGAGGTTCGTATAGCTGTCTGGGCAAAAAGCGGCGTCGCAGCCGGCATACAAGCCGGAATCATCTCCGGCCGCAGCGGTAAAGAGTTCGCTCCGAAAGCGTTCATTACGCGAGCGGAAGCTGCCGTGATCGTACAGAGATTGCTTCGGAAATCGGAGCTAATCGAATAGGTGCAATTGAATAGAGGCTGCTCCGGAAGGGATTTCAACACCTTCTGGAGCAGCCTCTTGTTGTACGCGAAAGGGTCAGCACAGATTACTGATTTTTCTCATACAATTCATTCATGAAGTTTCCGGTACTTATTACGCCTTCTTGCGCTTCCTCCAAGCTGGAATGAAAGCTGAGCCAGTTGTGAAACATGGAAGGCCAAGATCTGAAACGGATATCAACACCTGCCAGTGCGGCCCGAGTCACAAACGTCAGAGATTCACTCAGCATAAGTTCTGATTCACCGACCATTACGTAAATAGGCGGCAGCCCTCTCAAATCGCCATAAATCGGTGAAGCATAAGGCACATTTGGGGAAACTCCATTTAAATAATTATCAGCCAGCTGTACGAGGGCTTCTTTGGTAACAACGGGATCTACTCCTTCTTTCGTGACATAGGTATCTCCTGTTTGTCCCAAATCAATCCACGGAGAAACCATGACCCCTCCGGCAGGCATAGCCGTTTTGGTATCCCTGATTTTCATCAATAAAGCTGCTGTTAAATTCCCTCCTGCCGATACCCCGCCAATAATTATATTATGAGGCTGATACCCTTGATCCAACAGCCAGTCATAAGCTTTCAACGCATCTTCAATCGGTGCAGGAAACGGATGTTCAGGTGCCAAGCGGTAATTGACAGACAACACGCGTGCTTGGGCCGCTCTCCCCATTTCACTGGATTCAATCCGATAAGATTGGATACTCCCGTACATAAAACCTCCGCCGTGAAAGTATAGAAGCACGCGGTCATCTTTAGATTCCGGTAGTATTTGCCACTCCGCTTCCATTCCATCTATATCTACCTTCTCTGTAACTAAATCGCTTGCTACAGGAAGCAGGCCAAACATCGCCTCCACACCTGCCCTCAATTCTTCAATAGATGCCGGATTGCTAGGCAAATGATCTTTAAACAAACGATGAGCTTGGCGCAATGAATTTTTCATGAAGCATTCCTCCCTGATGTGGTCTCTTGTTGTTTAATTGCTACACATTTATTATAAAATCTAACACCCCGACTTTACATAGATAAGTATAGGCATATTGATGCTTCTACAAATAAATAAAAGTTATTATATAAATTTCTATTTTATTTTAAAAGTTTACGCTGTTGATCTTGACAAACACCTGAATTGAGAATCAACTTTTATTTTCAAAAAAAAGAACAAGCCATGCGAAAATCATACTTCGCATGGCTTGTTCTAGTTCGGCCGCTATAGCTTGAATCGCTTTACGAGCAGAAGCATCTCTTCGGATATTAGTCTCATCGAGTCCGCCGATGCAGAAATTTCTTCCACTGCTGCAAGCTGTCCGGCAGTGGCAGTGGAAATCGTCTGTGCCAGATCATTGGACCGAACCGCCATATGATCGATCTCCTGCAGGGAAGCATTGAACTCCTGAGAGCTAGCAGATATTTGTTCAGCCGCAGTAGAAGTTTCCTTTACGTGATACACGGCGCTGCGGGTTGCAATCAGAATTCGCTGGAATGCCTCCCCCGAATGCCGGATGGAATCAACACCAGCTTGCACCTCCTGCTCGCCTTGCTCCATGGCAATAGCGGCTTTATTAATGTCGGCGAGAATGGCTTGAATCAGCTCGGTGACCTCCATTGCAGATATTCTGGAGCGCTCCGCCAGCTTCCTGATCTCATCCGCAACAACTGCAAATCCTTTGCCCTCCTCGCCAGCCCGTGCAGCCTCAATCGCTGCATTAAGCGCAAGCAGATTGGTTTGCGACGAAATAGCCGTCATCGCATCAATAATCTCACCGATCTGATGCGACCGCTCGTTCAACTGATTGACAATTAGAGAGAGGTCGCCCACCGTTGTAGATACAGCAACCATTTGCTCTGTTGACTGTGAAATCAGCCCGTTTCCATGTTCGGCTTGGGTTAAAGTAACCTGTGAAGCCTCAAGAGCGGTCGACGAGGTGGATGCAATTCGATGCGCACTGACTGACAGCTCTTCCATCGCATAAGTGCTCTCTTGCAGGCTTCGTTTTTGCGTATTATTGCTTAAAGCCACTTCTTGTGCGGATACGGAAATTTGGTCTGTCGCCGCTGTTGTCTCACCGAAAGTGACGGACAAGTCGCGAGAGGCCGAAGACAAGGCATCCGCATGGGAGAGCAGCCCCTGCGACAGCTCCCTTAATCCGCTATGCATGATCTGAAAGGAGTCGTATAGGTCGCCAATTTCATCTCGGCTATGTATGGCAATCGCTCGTTGTGACAAATCGCCTGCAGCCACCTGTCTGGCCTGCTGTGTCAACTGGATAAGCGGCCGGGTAAGACGCATTGCAAACAAGATAACGATAATCCCGCCGGCTGCAATACCCCCTAGTAGTGTATATACAATACCCTGAACAATTCGCTGCTGTCCCGCGTTATAATCCTTGATGTAAGAGCCGGCTACAATCGTCCATCCCCATTCCGGGTTCCTTAGCGAATAGGCAATTTTCATAGCGTCTGCTTTCGAATCCGGCAGCGGCCATCTATATACAGTAACACCGCCGCCCGGCTGCTTCCCTTTCTGGAGCATATCCCGGATATGATAAAAGCCGTCACTGGTCTGCTTGTCCCAAAAAGGCTCACCTTCCTGCGACGGATGGGCAACCAGGTCACCCTGATCGTTTAGAACAAAAAAATACCCATGCTCGCCAATATCTATATTTGTATTAATGGTCCGTGTGCCATCCCCCTGCTTTGGCCCAAGAAGCAGTTGCTTCATCTTCTCCTGTGCATCTTCCTTGCTTATTGAACCTTTCTTAACGGCATCCTCGAACGAAACGATTAGTTCCGAAGCCATTTGAACTGTGTTCCGGAGATTGGTCTCCGTCTGCCGATCGCCTTCACGGGCTGAGATCCAGATGCTCATGCTTCCTACCAGCAATGTCGGAATGATCAGAATTGCGAGCGAGGTGATCAGCAATTTATTCCGGATCGTAAACCGCCATTGTCTTCTGTTCCGTTCTGTCTTTCCTTTCATGATGATCCCCCCGTTAAAGTAAACCCATAGCCGTATAATCCATAACAGCAGTCCAAAGTCCCCTTTGAACTGCTGTTATGGTCAGAATCGGTAAATTATTTCAATGCCTTCAGCATGGCGGAGACAAAGCCGATATGCTCGGCCGCATGCTGCACCGTGGAGACAATCAGCTCTCCGAACGTCTCCGCCTTCAAAAAGTTTTCTTTTACCGGTACGTCCAGCTTACCCTCCAGCAATTCCCGGATCTCGTCCGGCTGTTTCCTTAATTGACCGATCAGCACATCCCATGCGGGTGGCTCGCCTTGCCAGTCTGCGGGCTTCGTTCCATAAGCGAAAAAGTCCTGATAGCTTGCAGGAAGCTTCTGATTCAGCTCAAATTCCGAAAGGTCAAATACGTGGAATTCTGTCACTGTAAGCACATGTCCAATGTGCCAATGAAGGCTGTTCTTGAAGCCTTCCGGCACAATATTACGCTTGTCCTCCGGACACTGGGCAGCCAGCTCTATCAATTGATTGTGACGGTTCTTCAAAATGCTGAAAATAAAATCGTTTCTCATGGTTCATACCTCCTCATATTGGTCAACCTAAGATGCACATCTCTCTAGAATTACTGCTCTTTGAATTGCGCTGCATAATCACCGTAGCCTTTTTCCTCCAGCTTATCCTTCGGAATGAACGCCAAAGCTGCAGAGTTAATGCAATAGCGAAGTCCCGTAGGCTCAGGGCCATCGTGGAACAAATCGCCCAAGAAAGAATCGGCATCCCGGCTTCTGACCTGGGTGGACTTAGAGAAAAAGCCGCCTTTTTCTTTCAGCACAACATGATCCTTGTCTAACGGTTGTGTAAAGCTCGGCCAGCCTGTTCCGGCATCAAATTTATCTTTGGAGCTGAACAGCGGCTCACCAGAAACAATATCTATATAGATACCTTCTTGCTGGTTATCCCAATATTCATTCTCGAACGGCCGCTCATCTGCGCCGTTCTGGGTTACATTATATTGCAGCGTGGTCAATGCTTTCAGCCGTTCCGCCTTATTGAAGTCCTTCCGGGACGCCTCTTGATTAGCAGCCTCTTCTTTCCTGTTTGATCCCCAAGTACTATTCAAAAAAGAATCCCTCCCCGACATATACTGGTTAAGCTTATAGAGAAATTTATTTTTTTTGTAATAGTCCTGATGCTCTTCTTCTGCCATATAAAATTCAGTTGCAGCCGCAATCTCGGTCACAATGGGCTTGTCGAATTTTCCGGAGGCTGCTAGTGCATCTCTGGAAGCTTCGGCTGCAGCTTCTTGCTCCTTACTGTTGTAGAACACAGCTGTATGATACTGTGGGCCGCGGTTGTCGAACTGGCCGTCTGCAGTTGTCGGGTCAATGCTATGCCAGAATACTTGCAGCAGCTTCTCATATGAAATCTGGCTCGGGTTAAAACGAACTTCTAGAGATTCTAGATGTCCAGTTCCTCCTGAGGATACTTCGTTATAGGTCGGATTCTCGGTATGACCTCCTGTATAACCAGTTGAAACGCTGAGAACGCCTGTGAGATCCTCAAAGTACGGCTCAAACTGCCAGAAGCAGCCTCCTGCAAAAACGGCGGTTTCATAGTTCGTTACGGAACCGGCATGTGCGATATTCACCGACTTATGTCCCTCCATCATCATTGTGTTTTGGTTAGGCCCATTATAGAAGTAATAGGCCATGACGACAGCTAGAGCAACCGGCAATACGAAATATCGGTATTTTTTAAACTTCATTCCTGCCACCTCCGTATGATCTCGCCTTTCTTAATATGAATTTTAACAACAAAAAACCCGCAGCAAATGTGCGGGTTGTCATGGATTTATGTATGCATTTTTAGTGAACTGACAGGAATATTTTCACCCCCTGCCAAAAGTCATACTATTCAATTACTTATAATGACGGACGGCAAATACAGCCGCCTGCGTCCGGTCACGCAGTCCGAGCTTGGACATAAGACTGGATACGTGGTTCTTGACCGTCCCTTCTGAAATAAACAGCCGGTCAGCTATCTCCTTATTATTCAGGCCTTGGCCCAATAAAGCCAAAATTTCCTTCTCCCGATCAGTCAGACTCCCTAACAGCTTTTCATCATTCTCATTCAGCAGAGGAGTCTGCACGGACGGGGCAGCCGGCATTTTCTTCAATTCCTTCAGTAGCATGGCTGTAATATCCGGCTGAAGGACCGTTCCCCCATTGTATACCGTGTGGATAGCGCTGACGATAGTCTCGGAGGGCATGTCCTTCAGCAAATAGCCGTGCACCCCCTTCTCCAACACTCGCAGAATCAGCTCTGCATCATCAAAGGTGGTCAATATCAATACTTTCATCTCTGGAAAGTGTCTAAGAATCAGCTCAGAGCCTTCCACCCCGTCCATACCGGGCATACGAATATCCATTAATACGACATCTGGCCGTAATTCGGTTACTTTAGCAAACGCATCCCGTCCGTCGACGGCTGTCCCAACCACTTCCATACCAGACTCCAGATTGAGGATGGTCGCAAGACCCTCCCGCATGAGGCGCTGATCGTCAACTACCAGAATTCTCAAGAAGCGGCACCTCCGTTTCTGTATTTGGATAAGGAATGTCTGCTTGCACCGCAAACTGCATACGGTCAACCTTCCCGAAGGATACCCGGCCATTCCATTCCTTTACTCGCTCTTGCAGATTCAATAATCCGAAGCCTGGCTTCACTTCGTCAGGTACGCTGCCATCATTGGTGATGTGAAGCGATAAACCGGACTCCGAATAGACAATTCGGATACGGGCATGTTCCGCATCTGCGTGCTTCTTTGCATTCGTGAGCGACTCCTGTACGATGCGATATGCAGCGAGCTGAAGCTCACCTGGCAGCGGCACCGTGCTTCCTTCAACCTCAAAGCGAGTCACAACCTGCGTAAACTTCGTGAACTCTTCCGACAGCTTTTCCAGACTTTCATGCAGAAACATCGGCTGAACCGGCTCGTCTCTGATCGTCCGGACTGTAAGGCGGACCTCCTGAAGAGCAGAACGAACCAAATCCTCGCACTCCAGATAGACACTCCCGCTGCGCTTCGCATCTACCTGACTCAGCTTGCGAGCGGCCTGCATTTGCACAATCAGGCTCGTCAGCTTATGGCCGACCGTGTCATGAATATCGCGGGCAATTCGTACACGCTCTCTGGAAGCTGCCCATTCTTCAGCCTTAATGGCGTACTCCTGTAGACGCTCATGAGACTCCATCAGCTGCTCGTATAACTTCAGTGTATCCTTGCGCGCTTTCTGGTAGAAATGAATTAGCGAGCTGACAATACCTGCGAATATAATGAATGAGCAGGTAATAAAGTAGCTCATACTATCAAACTGCTTATATAAATACCAATCGACACTGCCCATCGTCACCAGATAGAGAGCCAGCAAAAACACGCAAGTGAGGATCAGCATGCGGAAATTGTTTAAAAACATAAGAATCGCCAATGCCGTAATGCCAACGAACAGCTGATTCGGAAAGTGTCCCCCGATGAAGATATAGCCATAAGCAGCGGATACTAGAAAATCCAGAATGAGCAGATGAAACAGCCATTTCTTCCGCTTTTCTACATTGGAATAGAACAGATTGACGAGCAGAAACACCACAACCGAAAACACTAGGAAGCTGAACCGCCAAAAGGCCTCAATCGACGTCTCAAAATAAAAAAAACCGGAGACGAGCAAGCCAAGTATGAGCTTCAGCCCGAAAAAGAGCTTCCAGGACAGAGGCCCTCCTTTTATAAACTTCTCATCTTGAAGCATTGGCTGTCCCTACCCTTCTTCATGGTGTCATTGTCATGGCGATTATATCATATAACTGATTGGCCTAATAACAAGAAAAGCCGCTAATTCAGCGGCTTTCCACATTTTCAATGAGCTAATCCTATACAACTAATGAATATCCTTCTTCTTAAAGGTACCGCCCTTAACCTCAGCTACATCGTATACGATGATAAAGGCGTTAGGATCGATCTGCTGTATAATATCTTTAATTTTGCTTTCTTCCATCCGGTTGATGACACAAGTGATTTCCTTAAACGGCTCATTTGAGTAACCACCGTAAACATCCGTATAGGTCGCCCCGCGGCCCAGACGGTCACGAATCGTCTCAATGATGATATCTGGCTGTTTCGTAATAATCTTAAACGTTTTAGAGCCGCTCAAGCCTTCTTCAACAATATGTATAACCTTAGATGCAATAAAGTAAGCAAGTGCCGACAGAATAGCTCCTTGAAGGCCGAACACCGTTGAAACGATAATAAATACAAACATATTTAAGAACAGAATCAGGTCACTCGTACCAAAAGGCAATTTCCGTGACAGCAGCACCGCTAGCATATCTATTCCATCCAATGCTCCGCCGTTACGCAAGGCTAGTCCCATCCCAAAACCGATGATAATCCCGCCAACAACGGTAATTAACAGGGTATCCCCTTCAATAATCGTAGGAACATGATGCATAAGTGTAGTGCTGACTGCCAGTGAGGCGATGCCGATAACCGAATAAATGGCAAAGCTTTTACCGATCTGCTTATAGCCTAACCATACAAAAGGAATGTTTATGATTCCAATCAGCATCCCTAATGGTAATCCAAACAATTGTGAGCCAACGATACTGATACCCGTAACGCCACCATCCGAGACGTTGTTAGGTATTAATACCGCTTCTAGACCGTATGCCGTAATAAAAGCTCCGATCATAACCAACAGCACTTTTGAAATTATTTTTACTGGTGCCGAGGTTTGTTTTTTGCTTTGATTCATTCCATCTTCTCCCCTGACTACGAATTGATAGTATACAGTATATAATTATTTATAACGTATTAGCAAAAAACGCCACCTCTCCCGCACACAGCACGGTTGAGATGACGCTTCGCTCCATCCGAGATAAATCCCGCTTAAGACTTCCAATTGGCTCTTTCCTGCGCTGTTACTTTAGGGCAAGTATAACAGTAGGATCGATTTGTCCGCTTATATTGCAAGCAGCATGTATTCTTGATGGCCAGCTTCTGCCCTGCCGCTAAGGGATGATCAATCAATCGAACCTTCACTTGAAAAGGGTTCCGTTTAAGACCAAATACTTCTGGTTCAAGTACATGGCACAAATAGTGGTCCGCCTCAGCCAGCCGGCTTAATTCTTTATCCATCCTCCGCTCGGTCAACATGGCTTGCAGCTTTTCGCGATAGTTTTGAAGGGCGGTAGGCAACTGTCCCCACAAGATCCCTGCCTTCAACCCGCTAGCCTCAGCGAGACATGACAACAAGGGCTGGACAGATTCTCTGTAAAAGCGACGGAATACCTCCTCACGCCAAGTCTGCCAATCAGCCATACTTCCTCCCGCAGTTAGAACCTCATCCTCTACGAATTGAAAGGCAATACGTACAAAGTTCTTCTCTTGAATAAGATGTACGCTCATATTGGATAGCGACATAGTTGGAGCCGACCGATGTATAGCCACACTATAAAGTAAGGCTGCAGTCAAATCTCCAAACCAGCTGCAGAAATATGCCGCGCCAACAGACAGATCTTCTCCTTCAATAAGTTGGCTGTACAAGGTCAAAAACTGCCTCATAGCCTCCCGATCCGTCAGTTCAGCCCCGGTAAGGGTGCAAACCGCCTCTTTCTCCTGCTGCAAATGGATGCCAAAAAGCGTACCTAGCTGCTCCCATAGCTCATTATTCATTACTTCGCGAATAATCTAACTAAATCATCAATCATAGAGTTTGCAGCGTTTGGACCATAGCCGCCAAACCAGGAGTCGGAAGCAACCGAATACACCTGATCATTTTTAACAGCCTTTAAATTTTTCCACAGCGAAAAACCTGTCAACTCACTGTAAATATCATCATTGTCGTTAATGAGCAGGATGTAATCCGGATCAACTTCCGGCAAAATTTCCTTAGACAACACTTCATAACGGCTCTCCGGACTCGTTACTGGAAAAACAGCTGGCCGTGAGAATCCAAATTGATCATACAGCCATTTATAATCCATATCACCATAGTAGCGAATATCATTTCGTATACGAAGCACCATCAAGGTTTTACCGGCAACCTTATCATGGATTTGAGCTATCGCCTCATCCATATGCTTGCCGTAATCCTGAATGACCTGCTCCGCTTTATCCTCCAGCCCAAATGCAGCACCGGTTGCACGGAAAGCGGTCTGCCAATCCGGTGCAACATAGCCATTTTCCAAAATAGCGGTTGGAGCGATTTTTGCGTATTTGTCATAAATATCACTGCTGTTTGTATCGGTTATAATCAGATCAGGCTGCAGATCCAGCAGCTTCTCAAAATCTACTTTGCCTTGCTCCCCAATAATATCTACCTGATTCAAAAATGGCTTTAGATAGAGTGGAAAATCCTGATTTTGCGATTTCACTGTAGATGCCGGAGTAAGGCCCAGCGCAATCATATGGTCTGTCAAATAAGTAACCGTTGTTGCGATACGAGCAGGCTGCTTATCCAGTGTCTGCTCACCCTTCGTATCCTTGAATGTAAATGCCGCTTCTTGTGAGGTGCTTGGACTAGCTTCAGGACTCGCCGTTGGGTCTGGCATTGAATTCGTGTTAGCCTTCCCGCATGCAGTTGCGACCACCAGCAAAGATATAATAATAAATGCGGAGCAAAAAGTTCTTAACAGCGTACGTGACATCGTATAGCTCTCCTTCAATCGGTTCAATTTTTTTTCATTAAGGCAGTGCTTGTTCTCCAGCCATTATTATTGGCAAGCTCCATATAAAAAGCACAATTTCCATAGGGCAAAGCAACGGTTGCCGTGCCTTGTTCTACGTTTGTTTCTTCTTGTACTACTACAGCCTGTACACGATTCCAGCTTGTCCTTCTCCAATCCGCAGCTTCCTCACACCAGTATAAAACGGCCTCCGTGACCTCGATTTGTGAATCAAAGCTTATTTGCAGCGATTCACCGCATTGCTCCGATTGCGTAATCCGAATCAATGGAGGACCTGCTCCTGTTATACTATCGGCAAATGCATAGCTTTCTGGGCAAGACCAAGCGGCTGAGTAACTATGCGGCAGTCCATGCTGAATGCTAATTCTGCTGTGCAAATGAGCATCGGCATTGTTCTGCTCATAATGCGCATAGGACTTCATAAATATGGATAGCGGAAAATGGGTATCCTGATTGCTGTTCACCCAAAGCATAGGGATTCGGCTGTGTTGCAAATACGATGACGGGTCCCAGAGTCTTCGAATTTTTTCTGCATAATCCGGCGGCATAGCTGCAAATCCAGCACCGTAAAAGGTTCCGGGCTCATACAAATACCCGCATCCATAAATGGGCATAGCAAACCTAAGCCGTTTATCCAGACCGGCCATTAAGCTTGTAATGATGCCTCCCCAAGATATACCGGTTACACCGATCCGATCCGGGTCTACGCCAGGCAAGCTGCGAAGAATCGTATGCGCGGACAACACAGCGGCAACCGCATGATAGAACCATTGATCCTGCGGCGGCTCTGCATAATCTGCGAATACCCCCTGTTTGGCTGGACCACTCCATGGGTGTGAAGAGAATTCCGTCGGGACAGTATTTGTATCAATGCGGCTTTCCCCGCTTAATTCTTCATAGCTGGAAAAAGGAATCTGTCCCTCCAAATCCATTGCAATCGCAGCGTAACCCCGGTCATTCCACAGCTTTACCCATTGAGCAAATGCACTCCCTGCACCTCCATGAACCAATAGGATGCCTGGCACCAATGGAGGATTTTCAGGTCGTTCCCCTTTTGCTTCTGGTACGCCATAATAGGCAAACACACGTGTCTTATTGCCTTTGTATGAAACCCCGTCATAAAAAATGGCTTTTATGCC
Source organism: Paenibacillus radicis (ex Gao et al. 2016) (assembly GCF_014641555.1). Classification (GTDB taxonomy): domain Bacteria; phylum Bacillota; class Bacilli; order Paenibacillales; family Paenibacillaceae; genus Pristimantibacillus; species Pristimantibacillus radicis. The sequence goes on along the minus strand of NZ_BMHY01000001.1, from coordinate 220,225 downwards.
GCTTGCCTCATCCTCAAACAGCGGATAGATGTTAGGCATTTGGCTTAATCGTGCAAGGTCCCAAGGAGAGTCTGGAATGAAATTGACCTCCTCTCGATGATGAAAATGATTTTCTTTCTCAATAAAAGATAGCACTTCGTGCCCTCTATGAACATGGACAATAAGAACTTCTATTTTGTACTTTTGTTACCTGACTCTGGACTAGCCTTATCGTTTCCCAAATAGCTCTGCAAAAAAAGATAACGAGCGATCATGCGACCAAGCCGAATACTCGAATAGCTTCTCTGTTCCGATTTCATAAATATTACGCTTTTTCACAGCGTTCATTGTTTGCCATACCTTGCTGCTCTGCAGCGACCGCCACGCCATAGCTGCCTTCGGCGATGGGTCCACCATAATAATTAACGCATCAGCATCGTAAGCAGATAGATCCTGCTCGTTGACCGTAGTATATACATCAACCTGTTTCAATTCATGGGTTGCAGATATCCGCAAATCCTGATAGAGCACTGCTCCTGCATTCCGATCCCCATATATCCGATATTCTTGCTCCGTAATGCGGCAAATGTTAATCGTCGCACTCCCCCAAATCTGGCGTATTTTTCGGCTGATCCGATCTGCTTTTCGCTCATATTCGTCAAGCCACTGTTCGCCTTCCTTCCTATAGTCCGTTGCTTCGGCTACAAGAAGCAGCTGTTCCCGCCAATCCGTTTCAAGCCAAGGCACACGGATTACAGGTGCGACCTGTTCCAGATCATTTTGCGCTTCATACGACAAAAAATCGGTACAGAAAATAAGCTCAGGAGCAGCATTTTGCAGCATTTCCACATTTTTATGCCAGGATTGTCCGATTCCCGCTTCATTCGCATGCAAGTGCAGCATTTGCGCGTACTTCGTATGCGTGGGATAAAATGCAGCTGCCTTTGGCAACAGCTGCAAGGCGAGCAAGCTGCCTGATATAGGCTCGGATACACTGGCGATATTTCTTCTCCTGCTCTTCAGGTAAGATACCGGTGATAGTCCCGCATGCTGCTTAAATTTTCTGCTAAAGTAAAACTCGTCCTCAATGCCAACCTGAGCAGCTGTATCCTTAACGCTATTTCCATAGAGCAGCATCTGCTTCGCTTTCGCTATCCGCAAATCCATCATAAATTTGGTCGGGGTTATCCCCAGTTGTTCCTGAAAGGCGCGGGAGAAATAACCCTGACTTAGCCCAGCCATTCGGGCCAGCTCAGCTCGGGTAAAGTCCTGATCGATGCGCTCTTGCATGAAATTGGATACGCGAACAATCGCTTCGGCCGTCGTCTCCTCTATGTCCCCGCTTAGCCTCGAATCCTCTATATAAGCCATTAGCCGGTAAAACTCGCTCTGTATGCTGTACCCATTCGGCTGTTCCATGCTGAAGGTATGATGCAAACTATCGCATAGATCAGTCAACGGCTTAATAGCTTGAACAGTTAGCCACTCATGACGAGTGATGGCTGGCTTCACTGGCATCCCTTGATCCTGCCGAACATAGGAGTCATATGCAATCCGCCATCCTTTTAAGGGAGCACCGTCCCTTGCATGCAGCTTCAGCTCGCGGCCTGGAGGCTGTATGCAGATATCACCTTCAGCTAAAGAGAGAGTTTCTTGCCCCCATTCCAGCACTCCTTGGCCATGTAAGCAAATAATGAGTGTGTATGCGTCTGAGCTTGCATAGCTCCGCTCTCCATTTGCAGTAATATCAATGGATTGGATATCGTTAATATACAGGATCTCCCTGCAGGGGTGATGTAATTTATTCAAGGCAGCTTCCCTCCACATATCCGTTGCCGTTTCGTTTAGATTGGCGTTGCCTTCATTATACTTGATAAAGTGAGAACCAAAAATAAGGGGTTAAAAAAGGAATTTTGGAAAACTATGCCGAATAATAGAATAGTGCTTTACACCTATCTGAGGGGAGTCATAAGAAGTGCAACGTACTACTAGAACTACAACGAGTCAGTCTACTGCAGGGGGAGCGGGCAGCCCTGCGAGTGTATCAGGAAATATTAGCCCTGTTGCCTGTCGGAAATGCAAATCAACTCAAATAGTAGCGAGTAAAAAAGGCTACAGCTTCTCAAGAATGTTTAAGACTTTAGGGTGGATGGCATTGCTTCCACTATTAGTAGTAATTATCGGTGTCTTTGCAGCTCAATTTATGCTAATGAATATGATGTCTGGTGGAAATGGAGTAGGGATAAGTGAGGGTCTTGTAGCTATCATTGCTATTATTTGTTGGATTTCGATTAGCTTATCCTTGCCTGTAGGTATATTGGTAGGGTTTATCGGCAGAAATGAACTCGTTAATGGATGTATGAATTGCGGATTTAAGTGGACGCCTGGCAAGAAGAAGTAAAGGGAAGTTGTGATGCCCCGCCGTTACGGCTGGGGCTTTTTTGTGAGAACGGATTATCCCCTTGCTCTTCATGGATAAACCTTTCAACTTCTTGTATTGTTCTTCGGATGTAATCTCTCCTAAAAACGCAAAGCCTCCAACTGCATAAGAATTTGCAATCGCAATATTAGCATTTTCTAAATGATCAACCCATAATTCTCCCTTGCATACACCGGCAGCTATTCCTGAAAAACTGGGGCTATGATCGGTTGTTATCTTCTTATAATAAGTAACCTTATGCAAACCATTTGCTTTAATCATCTCTTCCTCCTTATTTAAGAAGATATTTATAATAGGCCGGGAATTCTCTTATTAAGGAGTAAATATCTCTAAAATCAAAGATTTTAGCATGGGCGGAATACACGTGCTTCATATCCATTTTGCTAAAAGCTAATTTGGTCCTCGATATATGAAAATATTGCGTAATAATCATGACGGAGTCCAACTTTAATTCATCCATAATTTTGCTTGTATTTTGGGCGGTCATATAGGAGTTGTACCCGTTATTATCCTCGATAATTTTACCTTCCGGGATTCCTTTATCTACTAAGTAAGCCTTCATAACCTCTGCCTCATCGAAGCCTTCCTTGCCAATACCGCCGCTTACAATGATATAGGTAAAATAGTTCTCCGCATAAAGCTCTACCGACTTATCTAATCTTGCTTTTAACCGGTCAGCAGGCTGTCCATTCGTTTCTACTTTATTGCCTAATACTACAGCTGCGTCAACGGGCTTCAATTCATCATTTAACCCGTCTATGATCACGACAGTCGTGTGAATGATAAACCAGATGAAAAGAACGGCTGCTGCTATCAAAAATCGTTTTATGAAAACTTTCTTCAATCTCTCACCTGCATTCTCTTATTTTCATTCATCATCCTACCTAAATATTACCACACTTAGGCGTGTGAACCCTCATGTAATACTATAATCGTGAATCACCGCTAAAATTTGCTATGACATGTTCACTGGAATCATATGCTTTAAACTCGTAGCCGCAATCATGGAGAATATCCAATATTTTCGGTAATGCTTCTACTGTCTGCTCCCGCTCATGCAGTAAAATGACTTCCAGATCCCGATGAATGCTTTGGCTGACTTGCTCCGCTATTTTATCGGGTTTGTCCGGCAAATTCCAATCCAATGAATCCACCGTCCAGTCCCACATCCGAAAGCCAGCCTCGGCAATATCCCCGCGAAACACTTCATCCACATGCGGTTTGCTTCCATATGGCGCACGAATCAGATCCGGAGCAAAACCGACAATGTCCTTCACCAGCTCTTGTTCCTGTTTGAACTCCTCAATAAAACGGGACGAACCGCCGCTTTTATACAATTTATTAACATCATGCGACATACTGTGAAGTCCAGGGTAGCTCCCCTCTTCAACGATCCGCTTAACCTCGTCTTTGTGCCGGTTCAAGTGAGAGCCAATCATGAAAAAGGTTGCTTTCGCCCCATGCTCCTTTAAAATGTTCAGGATGTCATTCGTATATTTGCTTGGACCATCATCAAAGGTGAGGTATACCACCTTAAGCGGAGCTGCCTGATTTTCATCCGCTTTTGGTGTTGGCGATGCATCTATATGGGGTTGATTTTGTAAGGATTCGCGTACAGGTATGTCTGTCTTTAAATCATGCTTTCTCCACGTCGTTACCAGGTCGACTGACACATAAATCGTCCCAAAGATTAGGAGTGCCAACGCAACGATAACGATGATCATTTTTCGGTAATTTATTTTTCTCTTCCGCGGTGGTTTATTGTTCTTCGGCGTAAAATCTTTACTTGATTTTTGATAGGAATATTGGAAATCCATTTTGCTACACTTCCTTAACGTTCATAAGCATTCTTTTGAATGGCCTTTCGCCGTTCCGCTTGTACGCGCGTCTTCCCTGTTTTTCGCTGATTGATATTATTGCGGATCAAGGCGAAAATCACCAGCAGAGCGCCATAAAACTCATAGATGCTAATTGTATAGCCTTGAAAAATCATAATGACAAACGTGGTGACCGGAACTAAGCTGATGAATAAAATTCCGTTTACAGGAGTCAGTTTCTTCAGACCGGCATTCCAGCTCAATAATGCCAGCAGTCCTGGCATAAGCACCATGAACGACATCTCGTATCTAACGGAGACTAACGTGTTCCAATCTGGCATAGGAATTAGGTCGAATAGGGTTGCCAACAATACGATAACTACAGACACAGACGTTCCCAGCAGACAGGTCAAAGTTGAGTATCTCAGTGTTGACCACTTTTCAAACTCGCTGCCTCCCAGAGAATAAAGCACCCAGCCCACGACACCGAAAAATATAAGGGATACAGGAAGCAGATGCTGAACAGCCATTGTAAAAAATGAAAGGTTCCCGTTCGTTATGACGAGCATTGTGCCTACTAAAGCGATGCCTATCGTGATTAACGTAGCTCTAGCAGGTCTTTTCTTCGTCCTGTACCAAAGAATGAGGATTGAAATCAATGGCATAAGCACTTCCATAATTGAAGCTGTAATTGTACCTGAATCTCCCATAAGATTCTGACCCGAGAATACAAAAAGATTATACACTGTAAATGCCATTATCCCACAAAAGAGGAGCTTTCGTCCTTTTCCTTCAAAACGAAACGCGAATTTCCCCTCTTTTATCCAGAGAATGCATACTAGAATTAAGGTTACGATCAAATAGCGAATCATCGAAAAATAAAACGGATCTATGCTATGTAGTGCAATATTTGCAACAGGGAACATCGCTCCCCATGAAACGCTGGCGGTCAGACATAATGCTGAACCCCATAAAACTTGCTTGCTTGCCACTTCTCTTCATCTCCCCATGCTGTCTGATCTCTATAACGTTATTAATCATAAGGGGAACGATATCTCTTAGTAAAACGATTGAAAATAGAGTTTATTATCATTTAAAATGATAGTTATTCAATCATATAGGAATAAGCTATATGGTACATGGTACATGGGGGAAGTAAAATGGAAATCAACGACTTAAAAATCTTCAAAGCGGTTGCTGAATTCGGCAGTGTAAGCCAAGCTGCCCTTGAATTAAGCTATGTCCAGTCCAATGTAACAGCGAGAATCAAACGACTGGAAAAGGAGCTTCAAACCGAACTGTTCTATCGCCATAAACGCGGAATGGTATTGAACGCAGAAGGCAAACGATTGCTTGAATATGCAGAAGATATATTAGGAAAAATGGAAGAAATCAAACGTGCTTTTCAAGGAAGTGACGATCCTTCTGGGATTCTTAATATTGGAGTTGTAGAACCCATCTTCAGTTTGCCAGGATTACTGTCCGAGTACCTCGAGAAGCACCCCCATGTAGATTTATCGCTGACGGTAGGTGTGACCGCACGGCTGCTCCAAGACGTAACGAGCATGAAATTAGACGGGGCATTTGTTACGGGTCCTGTGAAGCATCCGCTCATTGATTGTTATGAGGTTTTCCGGGAAGAGCTTATACTTGTTTCAAAAAATGAGAATTCTACATTGGATGATATTGTGAAGAAACCGTTGCTGCTCTTCAACAAAGGCTGCGGTTATCGTGAAAGATTGGAAAGCTGGCTGAAAGGCGAGGGAATCATTCCTAAGCAAATCATGCAATTCGGATCGTTTGACACCATTATTGGCAGTATAACTGCCGGAATTTGCGTTACGATTGTTCCGAAATCATCCGTTCGTCGACTAATTGATGACGGAACAATTAGCGGCTACAGTATACCTAAACCCTATAATGAGGTCACAACAATATTTATCTGTAAAAAAGATTCATATCTGACCCCTACACTCCGTTCTTTTATCGAAAAGTTACAGCACATTTAAATCACAAATAATAAAGCCGTAACACTCAGACACAATGTCTTTTCGCGTCATTGCAGGGATTGGAAAGAGCATAGCCCCTTTGTCTGTAGTCTTCATGTGTTTCTAGACCAATATCTACAACATCAGGAGATAGCAGCGGTGCGTTATTACACCCATATACGGCTCTGAACTTTTCGAATTCTTTCTTCATAAAAATAAAAGCAATCGTTCCGTCACCATTATGTGCCAGAGCGATTGCTTATTCTCATCCCGTTTATTCTTCCCACCATGTTGAAGACGGGAACTCCTCGGCTCCGATAATGACCGGTTCGCCCAGTTTCGGAGTCGCCAGGGCAGTGCCGAGCTGATCGGCAGCCCTCTTGGCCCTCTCGATTGGATCCGTCCAGCTGTGCAAAGCTAACGTGAACGCTCCCCAATGAATCGGAACCATTAGTTTCCCTTGCACTTCCTGATTAGCCTGCAGTGACTCTTCGGGCGTCATATGAATGTTTGCCCATTTCTCATCATATTGACCTGTTTCCATCAGCGTAAGATCGAAAGGCCCGTACTTGCTGCCAATCTCCTTGAAATGAGGCGCATACCCGCTGTCCCCGCTAAAATAGATTTTCGATCTGTCCCCCATAATGACCCAGGAGCTCCATAAGGTTGAGCCTGAGTCATTCACGTTGCGGCCAGAGAAATGTCTGGCAGGCGTACTTACTAGCGTAAGTCCCTGGAAGGACTGCTCATCCCACCAATCGAGCTCCACAATACGTTCCGGATCAATCCCCCACTTCGTTAAATGGCCCGAGACCCCTAACGGTACGATAAATTGCTTTACCTTCTCTTTCAGCTTGCGAATAGAGCGATAGTCAAGATGATCGTAGTGATCATGCGAGATGAGAACGGCATCAATCACGGGCAATTCCTCAATTGTTGCCGGAAGCTCGTAGCTGTAGCGTTTTGGACCAAAGTACCGGACCGGAGCTGCATAGTTGCTGAATACAGGATCAATTAAAAGCTTGACTCCGCTGACTTTCAGCAATAGGGTCGAATGACCGAACCAGATGACTTGATCGTCACTGCTAGCCGAGAAAGCCTTTGCATCAAACGGAACGGACGGATTGCTCTTCTTTGGCCGGCTGTTGGGCGTTCCTTTCACCGTTTTATATAAAGCTTCGACCGTATCCTTAAAACCATACTTCATTGGTGTGTCAATCTGATTACGGAACTTCCCGTCGGCAAAGTTAGGGGATCGTTGAATTCTTTTTTGGCTCTCTGCCGAGCTTTTACCGCCCAGCGGTGGATAATAAGCGATAACCAAATAAACGAGTAAAGCGATGACAGCAACAATAATGATAAACTTCCACATTCAGAGGCTTCTCCTTCTAGATCTTTGATTAAAAAATGGTAGTCTCTATTTTAAACCTTAAAGTGAACTTTAAGTCAAGTGTTTGTTAGGATATGACTAGCACTTCAGTTATTATGCCTTCTGAATACATAAAGTAAGGGGCAATCGATGATTGCCCCTTAGGCTGTCGAGAAAGTCCCGAGAGCTTATTTATTGAGGGATCGTTCCGTGAGGAATGTTAAGCAGCTCCTCGCTTTGTTCCCACAGTGACGCTGCAAGCGCCGGATCAATTGCCCAGCCGCGAACACCTCTGCGCTCAGTGTAGTCATCAGGAACCAGCTCCGCTATATCACTGTCTTCACAGTACACGCCGCCCTTACCTTCTAATGCGGAATTAGCTGCGCAAAAGATGGTTGTCGCGGCACCTTCCTCGACGGTCTTAAACCCTTCAGGGGAAATAAAGTTACCCGCAGCATCACGATGAACACCCCAAAGTGCGAGCACCTCGTCCGATAAGTGTCGGGTTAAGCCTGTCAATATACCTCCAGGATGGACGGCAAATGCGCGGATGCCATGCTCTTTCCCTCGTTTATCTAGTTCAATAGCAAAAAGCGAGCATGCCGTTTTGGATTGTCCGTATGAAATGTCTGTGTTATAAGGCCTGTTGTTAAAATTAAGATCACTCAAGTCGACTTGCCCATCCATATGACCGATGGAGGAAAGCGAAACTACCCGAGCGTTGCCGGACTTTTTCAATGCTTCCCAGAGTCTGACGGTCAATTGAAAATGACCCAAATAATTAGTTGCCAACTGCGTGTCATATCCGCGGAAATCCTTTATTTCCGGTGGTGCTGTAACGCCCGCATTGTTAATTAGAATATCAAGCTGACGCTCGGACTTCAGAAATCCGGCAGCAAACGCATCAATAGATGCTGGATCGGAAAGATCTAGTTGAAGCACTTCTACATTGCTCAATTGACTGACTTGCTGCTGTGCCTGCTTTACATTTCGGGCTCCGACAATAATGGTTGCACCGGCCTTCGAGAGTACTCTTGTCGTCTCAAGTCCAATGCCTCCATGGCCGCCTGTTACAATAGCGATTTTCCCGCTAAGATCACGACCAGCTAAGGCTTCCTGTGCTGTAGTATGAAATCCGAAACCGGATTGCAACGGCTTTTGTTCTGTACTCATCGTTATTGTGTTCTCCTTTTAAAATCAATTTGTACAATTAGACAAAATACGATAAATGTATATATGCCTATAATATACGAGTGGACAGATATTGTAAAGTGTCTATATAATAAAATGAAAGAAAATCAAGACTGGGGTAGTGTTGAATGGACGATCAAAAGAGGCATCACATTATTTCAACCGCGCTTGAGGTATTTTACAAGTACGGATATAAGCGTGTATCGATGAATGATATTTCTCAGGCCGCTGGAATCTCGCGTGCCGGTCTTTACTTATTTTTCAAGAGTAAAGAGGAGATATTTAATTCAGCCATCCTTTTTAATGGGGACAGCCTTATAGAGGAAATACAAAAAGGGCTGCCGCAGAGCGGCACACCCAAAGAAAAAATCTTTTATGCTTTTGAAGTTTGGGCGATCAATATATTCGACCAGGCACTTCATTCACCGGAAATAAGGGAAATCACAGACAGCTCTTATGAATTTGCCCGCGAAGCATTAGACGTGAGCTATAAGAAGTTCGAACAGATATTGGCGTCACTGATACAAGAACACTTCGAACATCATGAAAAACACGAAGGGCTAAATCCACAACAATTGGCTTATCTCCTGACAAGCTCTTTGCGCGGGTTCAAAATCGTCGCTAAAAATTCGAGTGAGCTGCAGCAATTAATTCAGCAACTGGTCGAAGTCATTCTGTTTAAAGGCATTTAAAAAGGATGTCAGCTTGGCTAATCGCCGCTGACATCCTTTTTTAATTCTTATTTCTCTTCCAGCTCCAAAATACGGAGCAGAATGGTGATGACTTCCGCTCTGGTTGCCACGCCATTGAAGTCAAACTTGCCGCCTTCCTTGCCCTGCATAATTCCTTTTTCAGCTACTGCGCCAATCGCGCCTTTTGCCCACTCTGGCAGTTTGTCTTGGTCAGTAAAGCTTGCCGCTTTATCCTTCTGGTCTTCCAGCTTCAAAGCACGAGCAATCATTACTGCAAGCTCAGCGCGTGTCAAACCGCTATTTGGACGCAATGTTCCATCCGAGTAGCCGCTCAAAACCCCCGCTTCTACTGCCTGAGCAAGCGCTTCTTTCGACCATGAAGCAATGGCTGAATCATCTTTGAAGGTATGCTGCTTTCCATCGCCTTGTACAGTCAATGCGCGGGTTAACATCACGGCAAATTCCGCACGGGTAACCGCCGCATTTGGCTTGAAGGTATGATCCTGGTAGCCCAGCACAAAGCCTTTTTCCACTGCCTTGCGAATTGCAGTTTCTGCCCAGTGTCCGGCAATATCCTTCAGTTCAACTTGATTTCCGCCTGTATTACCGCCGGTGTTGCCACCGTTGCTGCCTCCATTGTTGCCATTGCCTCCGTTATTACCGCCATTATTACCGTTGTTACCATTACCGCCATTGTTTCCGCCGTTGTTGCCAGGCGTAGTATCAACGACTGTAATCGTCAGCACCTTCGGCTGGCCTGCGCTAAACTCAAACGTCAGCTGCGCAGTACCTTTTGACAATGTCGCCAAGTAAGCTTTCGTAATCGTAATCTGATCGTTATTCACAACATAATCTGTCCCAGCCTGCAGCAGGGTACTGCCGTTCTTAATAGCCGTCAGCGTATTCCCTTTAAGCTCCAGTTGTATTACAGCTGCCTGCTGCTTGCTAGTGTTCAAATCAAACTCAGCAGCAGTTGGACTGATTTCGCTGTTCTCCTGATCGGTAACTTTGATTTGGTTAAGAAGCTCTGTCTTCACTTCGCCGTCTGCCAAAATAATGACAAAGTTGTGAGCCGTAGCGAGATCGGCAGCAGAACCAGACTCCAGAGCCTTTGAAACAGCCGCTCTTGCTGATGCTTCAAGCTTTTCATTGTATTTGCCTGCTCCTAACAGATATAAATCTGTAAATAAAGTTGAATTTTTTAATTGTCCGCTTTCAACTTCAAATGTACTTCTGCTGCCGTCAGATTCTTGTGAGCCATCCGATTCATTGAGCATGATCGATATTCCGATTCTTCCGTTCGCTAGCTCCGATGCAGGATTATTAAGAACGGTATTAAACGGAATTTTCAAATTGTAAATCGTCGTTTTAGCATTTTCATCTCTCGTAACATCTGCCACGATATCCGTTATCGGAGCTGTCGGTGCATTAGCGCCTGTAGGACGAGTCCAAGCCCACTTTATAACTTCTTTGTTATTAGTAAGCGCGAATCCTAATTCATTCCGCGTTGTACTATTAGTTGCAGGATTCCGTAAATCAACGCCAAACTGCAAGCTGTCCTCTCTCCATATATTCCCTCCAGTTTGGTTATTGTAGTGCACATCGTCTGTAACGACAATGTACGCATACAAATTGCTGTCATCCCATGCGAAATGCGATGCTGCGCTGAGGTCTTGCGGACCATCCCACGTTCCCGAAGTGACATAATCTTTGGTGTCCATGACATAGGCCGGAGTTGCGGCAGTTTTAGCCGGATTTTCCGCGCCGGCATTACTTGCCTTTTCAGCGTATGCCGTGTCAAATTTTGCCGTATAGGTGTATGTTTTTCCGTCTTCGAGATGAACCTCGAATGTGACCAGACCTGCAATATAATACGGTAAATCTACGGTTACGGATTCGCCTGCCGCAAGCGCATTAAATTTGACGGGAGTGATATCTTTAGCATAAGCTCCCGGGGAAACAATTTTTAATGTCCCAGGTGAAGAAGATTTTCCTCCGACATTATACTTCACGCTGAATTGTTGTTTATCTCCGTTTTTAGTTAGGTTAAATACAAACGGTTCCGCCAATAAATCCGAGCCGTAAATTCCGTACGGATTGCCCGCTGGTGTACTGTTTCTCAGACCGGATGCGTAATAGTTGTTGCTTAGCTCGATCGATGTGCCGCCATCGCGCAGCATGGCATACACATTATTATTCTGGCCGTTTTTCGTCGGCTGGAAGTAAGACGAGTACACGTACGCTTTTCCGCCTTGAACGTCTATACCCGGATTATTGCCAGGCAGCTGAGTAAAGTTTGCTTGCTGGAAGCGAACCTTACCGTTATATACGACTGCTCCGGCTACTGTCGGGCTTCCCCAGAACGCGCTGTTGTACAGGACAAGTTCAGCGTCAGGATGAATTTTTCCAGGATTCGCTGCATCGCCCATTTTGACATACGCCCGGTTCGGCTCCGTCGTGATATTCGTATTAACCAATTCCGAGTTGATCGCAATTATTTTGGTGTGTTCGTCCGCGTCTTCCACATGCAAAGCGTACGTAGTTCCGTCCGAGCCGTGACCGATCATCGTCATTTTTCCTGGATAGGCGAATTGGCCATTACCCAAATCTCTCTTCAGGAAGTGTATGCCGTATACCGAACCGAACACGAAATTGTTGAAAATCGTCTGGTCTTCCACGTCGGAGAATTTGAGCGCACTGCTGTACCTTTGTACGAAAGCGTACAAATCGCCGCTAGGCGCCGTGTATCCTTGACCTCCAGGAAGTCTCAACGCGTAATGCGGATTGAATTGCATATTTCGGATAAATCCGCCTTCTGCGCCGCCGCCGACCCAGATGCCTGCTCTCAAGAGCGTGCCGCCTAAATAATCGACATAATGGCCATCGGTTTTATAGGAAGCCAAATCGATACCTTTGTCCCCGATCGGGATGGTTAAGTTGATTGCATATACGCCTGCTCCTTGTCCCTGTACCATGAACGGAGTTTTAAGCGTCTGGTTCGGGTTATCCAGGTTGACGCTTGTTAAATTCGCTTGCGTCAGGTTAAGTCCTCTGAGACCTGCATTTGCTTTAAGCTGTATAAGAGAGCTTCCGTTTTCTCCCTGAGCCCCGCCGGTGTAAGCTGTAAATATGGCCGTACCGCCGCCTTGTGTATGGTGCTGTACGTCCCATGTTCCTCTTAGCTCAACACCCTCTGGAATAATGACAGGATTATTCAGCCTGTATCTTCCGCCCGGCAGGTAGACCGTACCGCCGCCGTGATTCGTTTTAATATAGTCAAGAGCTTCCTGCAATTTTGCAGCTATATCCACGGTCGGTGCATTGCCTGTTAACGAGCGCGGGAAGTCAAGTCTGAGCACAGCGCTTGATGCCGGTTTTGGGTGCACGTCAATATCTGTTTTTACGTTTTTCGGAATCGGTTCAAATAGATATTCCACGTCATTAACGACCTGTACGGTGGTGCTCGTACCGCCGCCCTGAACGTCAAGATTAAGGTTATTGATGTGCTCGGCAAGGTTGGCGCTCTCGATGTTCAGGTTATAACCGGAATTTACCGATTTAAACGTTCCGAAGTTTGCTCCGAGATTGACGTGATTGCTTGCCTTCTTAAAGTTGCTTTGGCTGACTAATGCATTGCCTTTGCCCCGGAAGTTCAGCGCAAAATCATCATATTGGTCGAACGTGCTATCCTCAAAGGATATTACTCCGCCTCTGGCGTCGCTCACAATCGGACCATTGAATTTAACTCCGTTGAATTGAACCGAAGTATTGAAACGTTCGTTGAAATATACAGCCGTGTCGCCCCCGAACTCCGAGCCTGAGAAGAGCAGGCCGAAACCGTTAGCATTGTCAATGTATATACCCGTTTCACTATCTTCTATTTTCAATCCGTAGAATTGTGCGTTCGGAGCTTCGTCGCCGCCAGGCTCTCTTCCGATCCACATCCCCGTTTTATATCCGGAAACGTACAGACCCGCTACATACTCCCAGTCGGAGCGGTGCATCATGAATCCGGTAGCGTTCGCTCTTGTATAAGCTTTCACTTCCGACAGCGACGGAGCACCGTCAAGTCCTGAATTCGCCCAGTATTTCGGATCAATACTAACGTTCTCGATACGTCCGATATCGGTACAGGTGTGAACGACGATGCCCTTGTAGAGAGCCGTCATATTGCTGTTCACCACATAATGCATTTCACTCGGCAGGGAAATGAAGCCTCCCCATGCATTTACGAGAGTAACGTTATCCAGCGTTGCGCTGTTTCCGGTTCTTTGATAGAACGTCCATGGATACGGAATGCCATGTATCGTCTCAAATTCTCCAGTCTTCTGGCCGTCTGCGTTTCTCTTCTCAACAACAGTTTCAGCATTAATATCCTGATTCGGATACCATACGGAAAGATTAGTTACACCCGTGCCTTGTTCCATGTCAATAAATCTGTCGGACACGTTAGCTACTTTTTTGCCGCCTGTCTGATTTTCTCTCTCATCGGAATCTACATACGTGTCATAATTGGCGGAATTATGTCCGGCGTAAACTGCGAGAATGGTTCCGTCGATTTTACCGTCATAATTACTCGCATCCGGATTATCCCATTCACCGCGAAGCTGTACGCCTGCCCGCAAATTCAATACTTGTTTGTATTCGTAGGTTGTATTTCCAGTCGTACTCTTAACGCCTATTGTGCCGGTAGTTTCCGAATAGAACGCATAGGTTCCCGCCGGAATATATACGACACCGCCGCCATCATTATAAGCTGCGTCAATGGCTGCTTGGAAAGCCTCTCTGTTATCGAATTCAACTAAGCCTTCCGCTTCTGCCATCGCTACTGTTTTCGCACCGAAAGCAAGTACGTTAAAGTCCGATACTGCCCAATCTTTAGCAGCGTTTTGCTGAGTAATTGCCGTTCTCATATGTTTGGCATAATCATACCGGTCCGGAACGGTCAAGACGAATGTCTTGGTCTTGGTTACCGGAGCCCCTACCGGACCTCTTGCTATCGTCGCCGTAAGCGTTACATTACCGCCGCCGTCCGGACGGTTTGTCGGGATCACGCCTGCAGTTGTAATGAGGTTAGCCGCAGATGTCGTCCATGTGATGTCCGTCATATTATCACCCATTGACGGAAGCACGAGGTTCGTCGTCACATTCGTTTCAGACGCGTTCACGCCTTTGATTAAATCCCATGTCAGTTTGTTCAACATTTCATTTACCGCATCCTCGTCAGTTCCGGCACCCATACCGCGAACGACTATATTAAAGGTTTTGACAACTGGTGCTGCCCCACCTTTGCTTATCGTCGCCGTGAGGGTTACGGACGTATTGGCTTGCTGACGAACTACTGCTCCAGTGTCTTTGTTTAATACCGTGTTATTGGTCGATGTCCATACAATGCTCGTATTCGACGAGCCTGCGCTAGCCAGAGTCAAAGCCGTTTCCACTAGATCCTGTCTCGTATTCGTACCCTTGATCGCATCCCATGTCAGCGCACTTGCGACCAACTGTACCGCTTCTTCATCCGTTGGAGGAATTTCGGTTATCCGTATGCTCTGAATAATTGCTCCGGCTGTGCCGAGGCGGAAATGCGCGCCTTGGTTTTGTGCGCCTACCGCAAAATTAGCTCCGCTCAGCACAACTTTAGACGTTACCCAAGCGTTGCCACTTCCTGCAGCCGGAAGACTCGCGGATCGATACGCTTCATATCCGGAGAAATTGCCAGGATAAATGGTATTGTACTGCAGCGAAATTCCGCTCGCTGCGCTTGGTCTCCAGTATGTGACCGCTAGTTCCACCTTGTTGGCTTGCTTAAGCTTAGGATTGTCAACAATGACGTACATAAAGTTGCCAATCTTCACAGCACCTGTACCGCTTTGAGTGACTGTCTCCACTGCAGTGCCGCCGTCTCCGGTAAGGCTGACGCCTATGCCGTTTCCTTGAAGCCCTGGGAATGGTCCGGCAGGATCTCCGCCGTCGCCGAACCCGCTTCCAATCGCATTAACCGCATTGAATGTTCCAGAATTGTTGAAGTCAATGAACACTTCAGCAAGTTCGTTCGAAATACTGGCTACTGTCAAATTAAAAGTTTTAGTAACAGGCGTTGCATTGCCTTTCGTTATTGTCGCCGTAAGGGTTACGGCTTTATTGTCGTCAGGGTCGCGAGTTACACTGCCAGTTGTGGTATTAATAATACCTGTCGGCGCTGCCGACCATACGATAGCCGTATCATTCGCTCCCGTTGCCGGAAGCGTCAGCTCCGTTCTTACTTCGGATTGAAGTGTGTTCGATTTTTTGATCGTGTCCCATGTCAGCTTCGTCTTTGCATCAGCTACTGCTTGATTGTCGTCAAGATGCTCCGCTTTAACTCTTGTATACGTTCCTGCGAAAGGATACTGCGTATTTTGAGCTGTGCGTGCGAATGAATAATAAGTGCTGCCTGCCGGTTTTGTAAATGTAGCAGTATAAACACCTGCATTAAGAGTACCGGTCGTCCAATCTCCTTCTGCCGGAGCGCTGCCGGTGGTGTTAATTGCAAACTGAACAGCCTGACCGTTTGCCGGTGCTGCTGACGTTAACGTAACGTTGCCGGCTGCTTCAACAGCTGCAGGAACAGGCTTCGGCGAATCCGCGGAGCTTTGGAAACGCGGGTTTTTAATATAAATATCCCCTTGAGGCACAGATGACCATTGCATTTGCAGTCTCGCTGCCTGTACCGTATCCAAATTAACGGGATTGAAACCATTCGGAGAATTTGCTGATGATAATTGCGCATACACTGTAAACCATTCATTAACCTTGCCATTTCTCATTTCACTAACATTAAAGTTAAGACGTGAATTGGTATCAACGCTGTTGCCGCCAGCCGCCATTGCAACCCAGTTATTACCGTTGAAATTCAAAAGATCGGCATGCGTCACATACATATCAAAAACAAAATATTGATTCGCGTAGCCTAATAAATTCTGATTGCCGCTGCTATTAATAAAGCGGGCATCCCAAAGCCGTTCAGCGCCAGCGCCTATTTTGCCAGCGCCCAGCTTAACTGCACTGTTTCCGTCAGGAGCAGCAGTGGTGACCGTTCCCTCTTCAATATTAGGGAAAAACGTCGCAGCCTGGGCGTTTACCGCCGCAGGCACAGCTTTCACCGTCACAGTAAAAGTTTTCACAGCACTTGCATTACCCTTAGTAATTGTCGCAGTGAGTACTACCGTTTTGTCTGCTTCTCTGTTCAACAATCGATTTACGCTTCCGCTAGTGCTTATTGCTGCATTATCCGAAGACCATGCTACGTTTGTTGTTCCGATTGCTGTTGGAAGATTAAGTTGTGATTTTACATCGTTTTCCCCGGTATTACTGCCTTTAATCGTATTCCATGTCAGAGATGCCGCCGCATCATTGACCAGTGTTTGTTCATCAATAAAAGTTATAGTCGTTCTTGTTGAGGCGCCGATGAAGCTGTAATTGCTGTCTGCTTTCGCTCTAGCGAATACATAATAGGTGTCTACAGAAGGTAATGCGGCAAATTGATGCGAATACACACCGCCAGTTGCACTTCCATCCACCCAACCCGATGCAGGAGCGTTACCGTCTTCGCTAATTGCGAATTCCACCGCTTGCCCGCTTGCGGGTGCATTCGCCGTTACTGTTCGTGTTCCTACATCAAGTGTTGGAGACGTTGACGGGGATGCCGGAACGCCCAGCGCACTTTTCTGGAAACGCGGGTTTTTAATGAAAACTTCAGTACTAGGAACATTAGGATCCCATTGCAGATGCATCGCCAGTTGAGTTACTTTGTCCAGCCAGGCATCATTGAAATTATTCCCGACTGCCGAGCTTGACGAAGACAGCTTCGTATAGACTGTCGCCCATGTGCCCACTGCTGCATTCGCAACCCCGCTCGTATCCAATTGGAGACGGGAGTTATTGTTAAATTTATCCACAGCGGGATTACTGTCACTTACGATGACGAGCCAGTTGTTCCCTTGCATGTTTTTAAAGCTGGCATTCGGAATATACATCTCGAAAACGAAGTAGCCGTCTTTATAAGCGGATACATCTTTCAGAGGAGCCACACTCGGCGTGAAGAGGTTATCCCAAGGGCCTCCACCCTTTGAGGTTCCAGTGTTTAAGCTCCATGCTTTCTGTCCGTCCGGGGCATCGGCGTTTGTCGCCGTATTGCCATCCGTTCCTGCATTTACTGTCAAAAGAGATATGTTATCTCCCCATGCCGCGCTGACCCTGATAGGCGGAGAAGCCAAAGTAAATAGCATAGACGTCATGAGTAAAAGTGCTAAAAACCGTCTTTTTATCATTCTCAAATTTCCTCCATAACTAATATTTTTAGGTTTTGAAGATATCCTCTAACTCTTTAAAACCTTCTTCACTTCAATATCAAACCTCCTGTAGTGTTGCATAAAATGTAGACACAAAAAAGATCCTTTACAATAGAATGAAAGGCAGAAACAGGGCTACACATGTACGATTGCATATCTATCAGTGGCTCAAAGTATTACTAAGGCGAAACTATCACTATCACGCCTATTTGCTCGCCGCCGCATCACCTCTACTCTTCCATATGTCTAATCTTGTAAAAGCGCATTCGTCCACAATTGACTCCATGTTAGCGTTTTCATGAGCTCAAAAAAACAACAGGATTCAAAAAGCGATAAGCGTACGTGCAAATAACGTAATCTCACTACTTCTTTTAACCCTGTTCCCGAAACGCAAACTATAAATTGTGGACTTACCATATCCTTATCATACGAGTGTTGTAATGGAGTTCCAATGAGGTAGTCTTATCCTTTACGGGGGCAATATTACATTCATGAAAACGCTTGCTCGCTATATACGGGGAGTTAACACGTGTGGAGTAAATCGATCAGGATGAGGATTAGAATAAAATACAGCCCGAATTCAAGGGAATTCAGGCTGTCTGGCTTTTCAAACAGATAAATGCGGATGCTTAAAGCTGATTCTTCATTGCATCCGCTTCAATCACAGCATCAACATTCTGTTCAAAGGTACTAAGAAGTTCACGCACTTCATCCGTTGACTTCGTGCTCATCAATTGATTTCGCAGTTCACTTGCCCCGCGGAATCCTTTGACATATATCTTGAAGAACCGCAGAAGTGCTTTAAATGGGCGCTGCGTTAGTTCTGCTGCATACTTATCATGAAGATCAAGATGCAAGTTCAACAGATCAAGCAATTCGTCACTGCTATGCTCCCTCGGTTCTTGTTCAAAGGCAAAAGGATTATGGAAAATCCCTCTCCCAATCATGATTCCATCCACACCATATTGCTCCGCAAGCTTTAAGCCCGTTTGCCGGTCAGGAATATCTCCATTGATTGTCAGAAGAGTATCTGGTGCTATACGATCACGAAGCTCCTTAATTTCCGGAATCAGCTCCCAATGTGCATCTGCTACACTCATTTCCTTTCTTGTACGGAGATGAATAGACAGATTCGCAATATCTTGCTCCAAAATGTGAGTTAACCAGCCCCGCCATTCCTCTAGATCGTTGTAGCCAAGCCTAGTTTTCACACTGACAGGCAATCCTCCCGCTTTGGCAGCTTGAATAATATTTGCCGCAAGATCGGGATGCAGAATAAGGCCGCTTCCCTTGCCTTTCGTAGCAACATTGTGCACGGGACAACCCATGTTGATATCTACGCCTTTGAAGCCAAGCTTAGCCATGCCAATGCTCATTTCCTTGAAATATTGAGGCTTATCCCCCCAAATATGTGCAACCATTGGTTGTTCATCTTCCGTAAATGTTAAACGTCCTCGTACACCGTAAGTCCCTTCAGGATGACAGTAGCTTTCCGTATTTGTAAACTCTGTAAAAAACACATCGGGCCTGCCCGCTTTACTTACTACATGCCGGAAAACAACATCCGTCACATCCTCCATCGGTGCAAGTATAAAAAATGGCCGTGGTAAATCACGCCAAAAATTGTTGGACACTACATACTCAAATCCTCTCACTATAGATACAGATATAGTATACCATCTCATCTATTTTTTACGAAGCATCTAAGATATGTAGAGTTCTGTTATTCTACTCAAGACAAGTTAGACCTTTACATCCAATGTATCTCCAATGCGTGTCGGTACGTAATAATCCTTTTTCGCACTTTCATCTATAGAGAGGTAATCAATGAATTTGTTCCAATCGTCAGTATAGCCCCGAGTGATGCTGTCAGCAAAAGCTACTTTCTTATCTTTCCCGACATCCCCCAGAATCTCTGGACCTGAAAGCAGACTTTGCTTGACTTGTTGCTGTAAATTGAGGAAATTTTGTACGAACAATTTAGAATTGATGGTGCTCAACTTTGCAAGCTGTTCTTGAATGATCTGGGACGGGGAAGCTTTATAGTCATCGCTCTTCATATAACGTTCTACTTTCAAACGCAATTCATCCGTTAGGGGCTGGTTAAAAGAAAATCTTTCCTTCCCTCCGCTTCCTAGACGAAGTGACCACATTGCATCCTGGAAATTTTGAATTTTGATTTTATTGTCTACTGCTCTGTCGAGCGTTTCAGTAATTTTGTTTTTGACAAACGAGCTCATTGATGTATTCGCTAGATATAGACCAACCATGGCCTGATCAAGCCCAATTCTAGGAAAAATAAGTTCTGTTGAGCCTATAGTGGATAATCCATAGCTACCCATTTTAAAAGCATTAAATGTTCCAACAAGATCACGGTAATTCAGCTTATCAAAAGAAACAGAATCCCCCGCTTGTTGATTAAGCATTTCTGTTTTAAGTTTCTTTTCTAGCTGCTCTAACCCCACGCCGCCTGAAGTCAAAATTTTGTCCCACTCGGCATCGTTCGGCTTGGACTGGCTAAACAGTTCCTGCTCAGCATGAATCATATCCACAAACTGCTGCTTTAGCCCTTCTTTATTAAAAATAGGAGTGAAGTTCTCAAGGAACTTTTCCCTCTCGCTTTCAATCTCATTGAATATGACCCGTGCATCACCATTCATAATATCGGTGATCGAATTACTTGCCACATTGGCGATCCAATCAACATATAGCTCACTTTCATAATCAAAACGTTGAAGCTGCTTCTTCTGTTCCTCACCGTCTGTATTTTTAATAATCTGATCACGCAGGTAAGCTTGCTTCACAACGAAATTGCTGGTCCAGTTCTCGAGCTTTATACTCCAATATGAACTTGAACTAAGTGGACCAAGTGCTGCGTCTCTTAGTTCCTGCGTAATCTTGCTGCTATCAAAAACATAGGAAGACGTGGACTGCACCGGATCCGTATTTACAGAATTATCGCCGCCAGATTCTTGCGTCAATTGATTAATCTGAGTTGTTGGCGGGGTCTGAGGGTTTGAGATTGAACTTTTGTTATAAATTGTGGTTGGCTGTATTCCTGACACTGACATGATGGTTGCTCCTTCAGAACAGATTCTAATATCCATATATATCGGTTTTTAACAGTAATAATTTAACAATCATTCCTATAATATTTCCTTAGAGGCTTTTCATTTGCTATTCAAGTTCGCCTAACCAAACATCTCCGACCTTTACATTATAAACAGTATCCTCACCGGGGCTTAATTTTACAGTCTCGCACTTATATGCTTTGTTTTGTATTGCTTCAATATCTTTATCCGTCCTAAACCCCAAATCGATATCCTCTTGCAGGCTGGAAAGCAAATAATCAACCGAATCTATGGCAAGCTCCCATTTAAAAGGTTCAAGACCAAATTTGATCATCAACTTTTCCTGACTCCTTTTACCCTATAATAGTTTATAAACATCGCATATGAATTCTTACATTTATGGTTTACAATACCATAACCAAGAGTGTAAAACACCTACAAGGCGTACACGAACTTCAGTAGAAAGGTAATACCACTTCCCCTAAAGGAGGACAATTCAATGGCAACTAAGCATTACGGCTTCAAGCGGTTCACTATTCATTTTTGGGTGAACAGCCTTCTGATCATTTCCATGCTCATTCTCGTCTCCTGCACGCAGCATCAACTAATCAACGCCACATCTAACGAAGAAGAAGTAGAAGAAGTTAGCGTCATACTGGGCGGAACCCCCATCGAGAACGGCATTCATCCCTTTGCCGGAGACAATCCGGCCGGACTCATCACGGGCACAATAGCTGGAAAAAGCTACTGGCAGACGAACAAAAATTCCGACGTGCCTCGCACAAATTATTTGTATATGAACGTCAGCGATACGTATCTCAAGAACAATACAGAATTTGATGTAGAGGTTAGTGTTACCTTTTTCGATTCGGGCAACGGGAAATTAATCATGCAATATGATTCCTCGACGGCAGCCTTCACAAATGCACCTTTGATTTCCTTCACCGGCACGGATACCTGGAAAACACAAACCTACCTGCTTACGAACGCTTACTTTGGAAACCGGGCAAACGGGGCAGACTTTCGATTTTCAATTCAGGGAGGAAGTAATCCCGGCGCAGAGTTGAAAATCGCTTCAGTGAACGTTGTCAAGAAAATCAAGCCGCTTCCCGGCAAAGAGATTTCCGTTACCGACCCCAATCTTAAATTCGTAGGCAGATGGGATAAGAGCTCAAGTTCCGTGTACAAGAGCTATTGGGGCGGTTCGTATATGAAAACGAATTTTACGGGTACTCATGTTACCGTTAAGCTTGCCAGATCGGCCAGCATCTACGTTTCTATCGACGGTGGAGAGGATGTTCTGTTTAGCCAAGTGTCAGGCACGGTGTACTTGACCCCAACGGCCCTGGCAAGCGGCTCGCACTCTCTGCGAATTACCTCAGCCTCCGAGAATGATATGCTGGAAATTCAGAGCCTAGAGCTGGATGCGGGAGCAGACACACAGGCAACTGCACTGAGCAGCCATTTAATTGAATTTATCGGGGATTCCATCACATCCGGCTACCTCAATTCGAAAATTGCCTTGTCAGACTACGCATGGCTAGTCGGTGAACAGCTCGGTGCGGAGCACACCCAGATCGCTTTTCCGGGTATCTGCCTGGTGGATAACATCCAATGCCATTCGCCGAACAGTGTCGGCATGAGCAATCAGTTCTTTAAGATGAGATCCGTATATGACAATGACTCCACGCTATGGGATTTCAATACTTATCAAGCGCGTGCAGTCGTGATCAATCTCGGCACGAACGATAGCGGCTTTAATGTGACAGACAACGACTTCAAACAAACGTATATCACCTTCTTGCAAAATATAAGAGCCAAGTATCCGTTGGCGGACATTTTTGTAATGAAAACGTTCATTGGCTCCATGTCTTTACCGACACTACTGGCCTTCAATACCGTCCATAACGGAGGGGACAACAAGCTGCATTACATCGATACAACCGGCTGGATCACGGCGGCGGATACGGTAGACGGTACGCATCCAAGCGATGCCGGACATGTCAAAATTGCAGAAAAGCTTGCCACGCTGCTGAGTCCGTATATGGACTGAATATACAATATCCTGACAAAAGCAAAAGAACCCGCTTCTCACGAAGCCGGTTCTTTTGCTTTTATTATAGGCTTAACGGAAATCAGGCAATTCGATCGATACTTCGCGGCGGGCTTCCGCTGAGCGCAGCACCCCGTCGATAATTGCTTGCTGGATGAGGATTTGTTCGCCTGGAATTGGAGCCTCTCTGCCATCTCTAACTGCTTCTGCGAAATCATGTACTTTCCGGTCAAACAGATTCAATTGATGCCCAATGGTCGGAATCGGCGTTGAGGTTTGAGTGCCGTATTCATCATGATACAACGTGATAGAACCAACAGATCCATCCCATACGCCCGACCATGGCCCAGTTCCAGCCGGTGTTACTTTCAGGCCTGCGTCCGTGCCGAGGAACATCGTCGCACCGAGCGAATCCATATGCATGGCCCAAGAAATTTTGAACTGCAGCACGAGATCATTCTCGAAACGAACCATAGCTACGCCGAAATCTTCAACCTCAAACTTGCTCGCTTCCGGATGGTACAAGGGATTGGTCCCGAAATGGTTCGACGTGAACGCAGATACGGAAACCGGACGAGGATAGCCAAGCGTGTTCAACGCCATATCCAGTGAGTAGCAGCCAATGTCGGCCATAGCGCCGGCACCCGCGAGCTTTTTGCTGATGAATGTGCCTCCCGGCATGCCGCGACGGCGTCCGCCGCCTGTCTCAACGTAGTATACGTTGCCGAGACGCCCCGATTGCACAATCGTTTGCAGAAGCTTCATATTCGGATCGTAGCGCGGTTGGAAACCCAGTGTCAGCATTTTCCCGCTTTCCTTCGCTGCCTGCGTCATTTCGATTCCTTCTTGCAAAGTGATCGACATCGGCTTCTCAAGCAGCACGTTTTTGCCGCTGCGCAAGGAATCGACCGTTGTCCGATGATGGGAAATGTTTGGCGTACAGATGCTGACGCCATCAAGCTCCATACGAAGCAGCTCAGTATGGCTGTCGAATGAAGCCGCTTCCGTCAAGCCCTGCGCCTGTGCGAAAGCAGCAGCTTTATCTGGAATCACGTCCGCCACACCTACGATCTCTACATATGGCAGTTTTTTATAAGCGGCAACGTGGGCATTAGCTATGCCGCCTGTTCCAATAATTCCTATACGCAAATTTTTGCTCATTATCCAGTCCTTCTTTCTATGAATGTATATGAAATGACAATAGCATATAGCGGCGATAATGTTTACTATAACTTGATGCCTTTCATGTATGAAATTGCGACATGCGGGTCTAATCTCCCCTAGAGTCCACCATACAAAAAAACACGCCTAGTTGGCGTGTCATCGTTAACTAATTGTTAGGGGCTATTCATTGGAAAACTTTCTTAAAATGAATTCATGGATGTAAGGCTCAATCCCAGGCTGATCCTCGTGAATCCATTGTTCTTTAAATACCTGACACTTCATGGCTTGATAGAAATCGAGCAAAGCTTGCTTTAATGTCATATTGTGCAGCATGAGAAGCTTAGGATCAAGCAACTCTCTGAATACGACGTCTAATTGGATAAGCAAGACTCTAGAATTCAACCGATGAAAAACACCAAGCTCCATCCCGCTGTCATAATAAGACATAAGCTTTTTCCGGCAACGCTCCAATCCTTCTGCAAGCTTTGCCGCTAATTCAGGATAAGCATTGTTTAAATCATCAAGAAGAGCATCACTTAAATAATAAGCCAGCTTCATCGATATTTTAAAAGTGATGTTGAATGTTTCTCCATAGAGCATCAGCTCCCTATGTGTAGGTTCCGATTGTGCCGTTAATTTTGAAGGCACTTCCTCCAGCAACAGTTGATCGATGTAGGTAACGCTCTGAAGAACCAAGGATTCAATGATTTCATCCTTGGAAGAAAAATATTTATACATCGTTGCTTTACTTATGTCCATATATTTAGCGGCATCATCCATTTTCAATGAATTGAACCCGTTTTTTTGAATATAAGGTAGTATTTTAATAATAAATTTCAATTTATTTGTTTGCTTCTTGGCTTCTGCTTCATCCAAACCTTCGCAATCCATCATATAATCCCGCCTCCTGCCTATGTAAACAAGTATATCGTAAATCAACAATATGTACACCGTTTAAACGAAATAAACTAATTTTACGTTTTTAGTTTACATAGTTCGAGGTCTGTGCTAAATTACTCATATGAAATCAATACACATAAGGAGAGATCATCATGTCTACATCCGAGTCGCTTGGCTCCGAACAGCCCTTGTCCATGCGATCGTTAGTTGCCCCATTGATCGCTTTAATTATCGGCATGTTTATGGTTATTCTGGACACGACGGCCGTCAATGTCGCCATTCCTGTACTCGCAAAAGACTTCAATAGCACGCTAAGCCTCATTCAATGGACAGTTACCGGATATGCGCTCGCACAAGCGGCGGTTATCCCGCTTGCCGGCTGGATGTCGGACCGATATGGCGCTAAACGAATATTTATTATTTCCATCATTTTGTTCACGCTTGGTTCGATCTTATGCGCGTTTGCCGGCTCAGCTGAGCAGCTTATCTTTTTCCGGGTTTTGCAAGGCCTTGGCGGAGGCATGGTGATGCCAATTGCCTTTTCGATGACGTATCGCTTCAGCCCTCCCGATAAAGTCGGCCGCATCATGGGCATGATGGGCATCCCCGTTCTGCTTGCACCAGCTCTTGGGCCGATTGTTTCTGGTTATTTGATTGACTATGTCAATTGGCAGTGGATATTTCTGATTAATGTTCCGATTGGTATCATTGGCGTAATCATGTGTATGACGACGCTTCCGAATTTGGCAAAGAAAGCTTCGGCTCCGCTTGATTTACTCGGCATGGCGCTCGCGCCGCTTGCTTTTGGAGGCCTTTCTTACGGCATAAGCGAGGGAGGCACAAGCTGGCATTCCGCGAAGACAATCATCGGTCTTTCCGTTGGCGCAGCCGCATTAATCTTGTTTGTCATTGTCGAACTGACCCGCAAAAGTGAACCTTTACTTGAATTGAGAGTTTTCCGTTCCTCCCAATTTACACGAGGAATTCTGCTGCAGTGGGCTTTGCAGTTCACGATGTTTGGAATTGTGTTTGCCGTACCGTATTTCATGCAGCAATTAATGGGAATGAGCGCTCTAAAAGCCGGTTTATGGACACTGCCTCACGCGATTGCAGCAGGAATCGCGATGCCAATCGGCGGCCGTCTATACGACCGGGTTGGCGCAAGGCCTCTCGTCTTTACCGGGCTAATGTTTGCGGGAATCGGAGCTTTTCTGCTCTCGTTCATCGACCCGAGCAATAGCCCTTGGACGTTCCTCGCTCCTCGAGCCTTGATCGGACTTGGAATGGGCATGTCGTTCCTGGCTTTGAACACCCATCTGATTCAAAACGCGCCAAGAGAACTTGTCGGTCGGGTTACATCTCTAACTAGCGCGGCTCAACAGGTTATTACTTCATTCGCAGTCGCCGGACTTACCACCTTTGTTGTGAGCCGTACCAGCCATTATGTAAGCCAAGGTGAAACCGTAATGTCTGCTGCCATGACGCATGCTTATCATAATGCTTATGTTTTACTTGCCGCGCTTGCAGCAGTCAGCCTGCTTTTAGCCGTAACGCTCAAACGCACCACTGCCGATCGTACAGAAACTCCTGTGGGGGTTGCCGAGTTATAATTAGTAAAATTAAATAAACATATAAAATAATCGCCGTTCTCTATAAATTAGAGAATGGCGATTGTTTTTTAAACACCGGAATCCTGCGCGCTCGGACGAACCCTAGATCCCACTAAGAAAAGAAAAACCACTTCAGATGAAAAGAAAAATAGCGTCCTCCTAATGAAGACTAATTCAACATAGGAGCCTGGCATGTTGATAGTTATTTCACGGAAAGCCCAAGCCACTAATCTGTTAAAATAAACTACACCTTCACATTCTTTGTTTACATACAAATAAAGGTATGCTACATTATTTCTACGCATATAGAAATAACCACAGTTGGAAAAGGTGAATTTACGATGGTAGAAGAAAATGCGAACGTACGTCAAGCTGTTAAAGTGTACAAAGCGCTCGGAGAACCCACGAGAATCAAAATTGCTCTGCTCCTTACGGAGGAGACAACTTTGTGTTGCTCGGATATCGAGTCCAAGCTGGAATCGGTGGCCAGTTCAACGCTTTCCCATCACTTAAAGCAATTGACAGACTGTGGACTGCTGAACCTCCGCAAGGACGGAACATATATCTACTACAGCGTAAACCGCGAAATGGCACAGAAATATGCGCCTTATTTGCTGGAGTAATTTTTTTCTTCATTATTTCTATAGAACTAGAAATATAAAAATATTAAAGTATCGAGAGGAGCTTTACTGGTATGTCGAACGTATTAAAAATTTATATGCTGGCTATTATCAGCTTTCTAGTCGGGACATCCGAATTTATTATTGCAGGGATTTTGGATAAGGTGGCTGTAGATGTAGGTGTCTCCGTATCGGTCGCAGGTCAGCTGATTACCGTTTTTTCACTGGCCTATGCCTTAGGCACACCGATCGTCATAGCCGTCACTGCACGTATGGAGAGACGTCAACTTCTGCTTTATGCGCTTGGTGTATTTGCAGTAGGCAACCTAATTGCCTTAGCGTTACCCGGCTTTACATTCTTGCTCTTATCGCGTGTTGTTCTCGCGATTAGTACCGGCGTGTTTCTCGTTACCTCATTGACGGTTGCTGCCAAGCTCGCTGCACCTGGCAAACAAGGTAGTGCGATTGCAACACTTATAATGGGCTTCAGTACCTCCTTAATTATCGGAGTTCCACTTGGAAGAGTCGCCGCTTCGGTTTATGATTGGAAGCTCATTTTCGGTGTTATCGGTCTACTAGGTGTGCTTGCCATGTTGTTAATCCTTATTGCCATTCCCAAATCCAATGGCGAGGAGCCTGTTCCGATTCGCAAACAGTTTACACTGTTGAAGAAACCTGAAATTGCGATCGCGTTGGCTGTCGCCTTCATGTGGATTGGCGGATACTCTGTTGTTTACTCCTATATTTCGCCCTACTTGCTGACCATAACCAAATTAAGCGAGCAAAGCGTAAGCATCGCACTTTTCGCTTTCGGTATCGCCAGCTTGTTTGGCTCTAAATTCGGCGGCTACAGCACCGATAGATGGGGAGCTCCCCGCACATTAGTCATCGGAATGCTGTTTAATACCATTGCTCTAGTTCTGCTCTCACTAGCTGGACAATCGCCGTTGATCGTATTCCCGCTTCTGATGTTTTGGTCTTTCACAGTGTGGTCTTCCAGCCCTACTCAACAATTTCATCTAATGTCACTTGCTCCAGAGGCATCCGGCATTATGCTTAGTATGAATACCTCCGTGTTGCATCTTGGCATGGCCGTTGGTGCTGGTCTTGGCGGTGTTGTCGTCGAGCAGGCATCACTGAGCTACATCAGTTGGATCGGCGCAACGAGCGTCATTCTAGCTGCTGCAACTGCCGCTACCTTCTTCCGTATTTCCTACTCGCGCAAACGCCGCGAAGAACTGAAATGCAACCTCATTAAGATGAATGCGTAATTCAAATCTTCTCCAAAAAACTAGGCTGCTGATCTACGGCACCCTAGTTTTTGCTATTCTATTCAAATCGGATAAGGAAATTGTTTTATTCCCGCGACGCAGTCTATGCCTCTTGCCACTTCAAGACTCTGTGACTGTATAAAAGCAATCAAGTTATCTCCTAATACATAAACGATACTTCTGCCATTTCTGATTTAAAGTATGGTGGAGCCTAGGGGAAATGCCTCGCGCTTGCTCGTCTATTCATCTTGGGATGTATGAATTCTGATCAAATAGCTGACGATGCTTACTCGACGAAGACTTATAGAGGTAGATTCAGACGTCATGCTCCTCCGCATTCGCTACGTCCGCGCGGCGAACCCTTCAGGGGTTTATCTCCCCCAGGCAATCCATACAAAAAACGCCATCACGATATGTGATGACGTTTTTTTTTGTATGGAGCCTAGGGGGATCGAACCCCTGACCTCTTGCATGCCATGCAAGCGCTCTCCCAGCTGAGCTAAGGCCCCGAATTTCAAGGAATTTAGTAGTGTAACCGCTTATCTTCTCACGAAAGCAGCGACAAGTTTTATATTAGCACGCTGCCATTATCGAAGTCAATAGTGCTATAAAACTTCTCTCTGAGGAGAAGTTGATTCACCCTCCCACTCAACTAAGCAACTAATTTTCCTTATTGCGAAATTCATTTCCGCTCTTATGAACTTTTAATCCTTATCCTCAATTGGAGAGCTTTTTTCACAAGAAATAAAGAAATTAGTTACTCAACAGAGAAATAAGTTACTTTAGCGCATCGGCGAAACTAAAGGTTATATTCACGACCATAGTCTTGTCACCCGAACAAAGTCCACCGGCAAAGATCATCTCTTCAAAGCTACACAAGACACGAAAGCAATCATCATCTCCTACAATGACTGCCCTCTCTTTCCCGCCAACTTAACCTCCCTGACCCTCTCCTCCAACAATCCCCCTTCCCACACCCGCACACAACAAAAATAAGCACCATGCGCATCGCATGCTGCTTATCTCCATCATCTTCTCTTCGCTTACTCTTAGCCGTACTCTAACTCTCCACTCTTCCCACGGACCTCACCGGTCCACACAAGTAAGAGTCAACTAAACCTGGCCATTCCCATTCAACGGGTGCTTAGACAGCAGGCTGTTCAATTCCTTCATAAACATATCGATGTCCTTAAACTGGCGGTATACGGACGCGAAGCGGACGTAGGCAACTTCATCGACCGGATAGAGCTGGCCCATGACGATCTCGCCGATATCACGGCTTTCCACTTCGGCCAGCGCCGTGGTACGGAGCTCTTTCTCCACTTCGGAGACGATAACCTCCAGGTTCTCTACCGATACCGGGCGCTTCTCGCAGGCGCGGATCAATCCGCGCAAAATTTTGTCGCGGCTGAATTCTTCGCGGCTGCCGTCCTTCTTGATTACGATCAGCGGTGTCTCCTCAATCATCTCGAACGTCGTAAAACGGCGGCTGCACCGCTCGCATTCGCGTCTGCGTCGGATCGACTTGTTCTCGTTAGCCGGACGCGAGTCAAGAACCTTCGTGCCGGAGTTGTCGCAATAAGGGCATTTCATATCCATCACTTCCTTCTGGACTAGATTTACTTTTTTCCAAACCTTACCTGTAATGAAGTTCGAAATTTCGCACATAATACTTTTACCAACCGCAAGGAGGTGACAAACAATGAGCAACAGCAACCAACTAGTTGTACCACAAGCATCCGCAGCGCTTGACCAACTGAAATATGAGGTCGCTCAAGAGCTGGGAATCGCGTTTCCGCAAGACGGATACGGCGGTAACCTTTTGACTAAAGATGCTGGCTACATCGGCGGCAACATCACTCGTCGTCTGGTGCAAATCGCCGAGCAATCCCTTGCCGGTAAATAATGATTTCATCAGTCATGTATAACTAGAGGCTTTGGCTTGTCCCGTCCTGAAGCGGCGCGGATAAGCCGAAGCTTCTTCTATTTGCAAAGGGAATAAACGCTACATTTCGGGATAAAGGTCTTTGTACTTATTATAGTAATAAATAACCTTTTGTACATAGTGCCGGGTCTCGCCAAAAGGAATGAGGCTTACCGTTTCCTCGCGCCCATCCCAGCGCCCGGAGTCGAGCCATTTGCGCACATTGCCAGGACCGGCATTATATGCGGCGATGGCTGCGATTTTATTTTGCCCAAATTGCTTATGCAAGGATTGCAAATACCATGTGCCAATCTCGATGCTCACATCCGGCCGATGCTTCAGAATATCTGGCGTTACCTTCTCGAAGCCAGCCTTTTCAACGATCCAGTCTGCCGTATCCGGCATAATTTGCATTAAGCCCAGTGCGCCTTTAGAAGATACCTTGCCATTCGAAAAATTAGTCTCAGCCCGGATAATGGCTGCTACGAGATGCGGATCAACCTTATAATTTGAAGCGCTGGCCCGGATATCCTCGCGGTATTGAACCGGGTACATCCATCTCGCCATCCAATCCGAATTCAGAAACAGCATACCGATAAAGCCGATGAGCAATACGAGAAACACCCGTTTTTTCAGCAGCCATCTCATAGCAGACCCTGGCTTTTCCAGAAAAGATCGATTTGGCGGCTTGTCTCCTCCAGCGTTCCGCTGTTGTCGATGACCCAATCCGCGAGCCGCTTTTTCTCTTCAATATCCATTTGGAGCTTGACTCTGCGCTGCGCCTCATCCGCTTCAATAGCATTGCGGAGCATAAGACGCTCCAGCTGCAGCTTCTCCGGTACATAGGCGACCATAATGCCGTCGTATAACGATGCTTGTCCCGTTTCGTACAAGAGCGGGATATCCGCTACGACTAGCTTTTGCGGAAAGTCGATTTCGTATTGCTTAATCCGCTGCTGCATTCTGGTACGAATAGCGGGATGAAGAATCCCCTCCAGCTGCGCCAGCTTATCCTTGTTATTGAATACGATCGCACCCAGCGCCTTACGGTTCAGCGTGCCATCATCTTTATGTATAACGGCTTGTCCGAACTTAGAGGCGACCGCCTCCAAAGCCGGTTCACCGGGCATAACAACCTCTCTCGCCACCTGATCCGCATCGACCAGCAGCGCACCGCGCTCCACTAGCATGGAGGCAACGGTGCTTTTGCCGGTAGCAATACCGCCGGTTAAACCGATCTTCATAAGCCTTCACCCCGTTCTTATAAAAGCTTCGTAATGCCAATCAAGATGAGCAAAATGCCGGGAAGCACCGACAACGCCCGCATTCCCTTCCAATTGGAGAAACGGAAGCCGAACCGGATCCCGGTTAACAGAAACAACGCGCTCGCCGCTGCAATAACGACTGCCGTCCACAAAGCAGGAAGACCGATCATCGCCGCTCCGATGCCCGCGCCAAATGCATCAAGCGACAAGGCAAAACCGAGCATAACAGCTTCCGATGCGGATATCGTCCCCGACTTGTCGACGTCGGCAGCTTGCGGCGTTCGTAAAATTTGAATGACCAGACCGATACGCTTCAGCTCTACAATGACGACAAGTACAGGGTTTGCTGGCTCTGCGGATGCAGCGTCACTCGCTCCCTCTACACCCGCATTGTCCTTGATCGCTTCATCTGACTCTTCCTTCCGGTTGCGCCGCAATTGCAGCAGCGCCCAAATCCCGATGGCGATCAGTATGATGGAGCCGGTCAGCTTTGCCGCAATCGGCGGCAAGTAGCCGGTAATCCACGAGCCAACCTGCATAGACAGCCAGATGATCAATCCCGAGCATAATGCAATAATAAGGACGGAAAACAACGGAATTCGGATTCTCCGCAATCCGTACGTAATACCTACGCCAAAACCGTCTACACTTACAGCGAAAGCAAGCACCAGCAAAGATACAATATGCGCCAACAAATCGCATCACTCCCCGCATATCGAACGTCAGCAGCAGCATGAATTCCAAATACAGCAGCTGCGATATAGACATTCGCCTATTGTTCATATTAACAACAGCATATGCAGGCGGTGGATGACGGTGCGTTGTACAAGTCTCTATAAAAATCGTTATTTGCTTTGACGAGCTTTCGGAAGCGGCTGGCAATGCTTGCAAATATGCGTGCCTCTGCCGCCTACAACAAACTTCTCGATGGGACGGCCGCAAGAGGAGCAAGCCTCGTCCTTCCGGCCATACACCAGCAGCTGCTGCTGGAACATCCCCATCTCCCCCTGCCCATTCACATAGGATTTAATGGAGGATCCCCCCGCATCCACTGCTCTGGACAACGTGCTGACAATTGATTCATGCAGCTTCTTCCACTCTGCCGGCTTCAGTTCATTCGCGGAACGTTCCGGATGAATGCCGGCGCTGAACAACGCTTCATCTACATAAATATTGCCAAGGCCAACGATATATTCTTGATTAAGCAGCAACGGCTTAATTTTCGTCGAGCGCTTGGCGAGCTTTGATCGGAGCGCATCCAGCGTGAAGTCCGGATTATCCAGCGGTTCCAGTCCCAACTTCTTGAGCGGCTGCATCTCCAAATCCGTGCCGGTCTCGAACAAATGCATCGTGCCGAACTGCCGGACATCCTTATATCTCAAATCCGTTCCGTCATCGAAATGGAATAGAACATGCGTATGAAGCTCGATGGGCTCTTCGCTCGGGAATACGCCGTAACGGCCTTCCATTCGCAAATGCGACACCAATACCAGCCCGTCCAAAATAATGCGTAAAAACTTGCCCCGGCGCTCCACCGTCTGAATCGTGTGGCCCTCTAAGGCGGCAGCGAATTGTTCCGGCTCTTCCGGGCGCTGTATAATTCTCGGCAGTCTAACCGTTACGGATTGAATCCGCTTACCGGCGACCAGCTCGATTAATGTTCGTTTAACTGTCTCTACCTCTGGCAATTCAGGCATAGCTATTCACCTCAATCCCATTATACCCGATTTCACCCGCAGCGGGACAGGAAGGCTGTACCAACCGTACGTCCTTCCTGTATATACACACAAATCACATCATTACTATCACTGAACAACCATTTTACATGGATGATTTACTTGGCCTCATACCAGTTCACACCGTAATTAACATCGGCTTTGAGCGGAACATCCAGCTTAAGAGCACCTGCCATTACCGTCGGTACAAGCTCCTTCATTAGCTCCAGCTCGTCCTCCGGCACTTCGAATACCAATTCATCATGTACTTGAAGCAGCATGCGGCTCTTCAGCTTGCGCTCACGCAGCGTCTCGTCCATACGAACCATCGCCAGCTTAATAATATCCGCTGCCGTTCCTTGGATCGGCGTATTCATCGCGGTCCGTTCTGCGAAGGAGCGAATATTGAAATTAGATGCCTTAATATCCGGCAAGTAACGTCTGCGTTCAAGCAGCGTCGTCACATAGCCGTCTTGACGGGCTTGGGCGACAATATCATCCATGTACTTGCGCACGCCTTGGAACACCTCGAAATATTGCGCAATGAACGCTCCCGCTTCCTTCCGCGTAATATTCAAGTTTTGCGAAAGGCCGAAGTCGCTAATGCCGTATACGATACCGAAATTAACCGCTTTGGCGGAACGGCGCATATTGGAATCGACTTGCTCGGCTGTTACGCCAAATACGTCCATCGCAGTCTTCGTATGAATATCCATGTCTTGGATAAAAGCTTCCTTCAGCCGCTCATCGCCTGAAATATGCGCAAGGACGCGCAGCTCGATCTGCGAATAGTCGGCTGCGAGAATGTACCAGCCCGGCTCGGACGGCACGAATGCTTTCCTGATTTTGCGGCCTTCCTCCAACCGAATCGGGATGTTCTGCAAATTCGGAAATTGGCTGCTCAGACGGCCGGTAGCGGCAATGGTCTGCCGGTAATACGTATGAATCTTGCCCGTCTCCTGGCGAATCTCCTTAAGCAGACCTTCCACGTAAGTCGATTGCAGCTTTGCGAGCGAGCGGTACAGCAAAATAAGCGGTACGATCTCATGGTAAGGCTCCAGCCGCTCCAGAACCTCGGCGTCGGTGGAATAACCCGTCTTCGTCTTTTTCATAACCGGCAAACCCAGCTTTTCGAATAAAACATCGCCAAGCTGCTTCGTCGAGTTAATGTTGAACTCCATGCCAGCATGACGATAAATATCGCTCATAATCTGAGACAGATTACGCTCCAATTCACTGCCCAGACGTTCAAGCTCAGCGGATTCCACCTGAATACCCTGCTGCTCCATCGCAGCAAGCACGCGGGACAACGGCTGCTCCAGCTCGTAATAAAGCTTGCTCATGCCGCTTTTCTCCAGATCGCCCTGTTGATGCTTCGCAATCCGCTGTACAGCAGCAGCCTTAACCGCCAGATGACGGTTAAGCGTCTCCGCATCCGGCACTCTGAACTTGGCGCCTTTACCGTAGACCGCTTCATCAGCCGCTATAGCAGTAAGCCCGTAACGCTGACTCATTCCGCTGAGCGTAAGGCTCGCATCCGTCGGATCAAGCAAATAAGCGGCAAGCTGAACGTCAAAGACAGCGCCGTTAAAGACAATGCCATTCCAGCCCAAGGCCAGCTCGGCCTTATGCGTATCAAAGCCGTATTTCGGCTTGTCCGCATCCGCGAGCCACTTCCGCAGCGGCTCTGCGAACGGCTGCTTCACCGCATCAGCGGCAATCACATAGACCTGCTCCCCGACCGCAATGGCCATTCCGATCACTTCGGCATGATGCGGATTGTCTCCAATTGCTTCTACATAAAAGCCGTGGCTGATCGCGTCAGCCTCAACTGCAGCATCGCCTTCGGCTGACTTTTTCGCCGCCTCTTCTCCGCTCAAATCATCCAGCAAGGCACGCAGCGTATCCGCATCGTCCTCTCCGGCAATGACCGCAACCTTCAGCTCGGCTGCCGCTTCGGCCGCTTCCTTCTCGCTGCCCCCGCTGCCTGCGCTTCCCAGATCCAGCCGTTCGATGAGCGATTTGAACTCCAGCTTGCGAAACGCTTCTGCCAAAGCTGCGTCCTCGTACCCGGCATAGCGGATTTCATCTGCGCCCTTGTCGAGCGGTACTTCGCGATAAATCGTCGCCAGCTTTTTGCTCATAATGGCGCTCTCTTTATGCTCCTCAACCTTCTCTTTCATTTTCCCCTTCAAGCTATCTGTATGGGCCAGTACCTCTTCAACGGAGCCGAACTCATGCAGCATCTTCAGAGCGGTCTTCTCGCCAACACCCGGAATGCCCGGAATATTGTCGGACGCATCGCCCATCAGCCCTTTCAGGTCAATAATTTGCAGCGGCTTGAGGCCGTAGCGTTCCTGAATTGCAGCAGGGGAATATGGCTCCACCTCACTGATGCCTTTGCGCGTAATCGCAACTGTCACATGCTCAGATGCCAGCTGCAGCATATCTTTATCTCCAGTAATGACTAACGTCTCCACCTTGGATTCATCCGCCATCTTCGTCAACGTACCGATAATATCATCCGCTTCATAGCCGGACAGCTCATATTGGGCAATACCGAAAGCGCTCAGCAGCTCTTTCAGTACAGGAAACTGTTCAGAAAGCTCCGTCGGCGTTTTTTCACGGCCGCCTTTATATTCCGTGTAGCCCTCATGACGGAAAGTCGCCTTGCCCGCATCGAAAGCGACCAGTACATGCGTCGGCTTCTCATCTGCAAGCAACTTTAGAAGCATCGTTGTAAAGCCGAATACGGCATTCGTATGCAAGCCTGCTGAATTGGTTAATGGCGGCATTGCAAAAAACGCCCGATATATGATGCTATTGCCGTCTATCAACATCCACTTGTCCATTCCGACACCTCACCTATTGATTCTACTACTCCTTATCATACCATAAGCGGAGCCTGCTTGCTCTGCGCAAGGCCTGCTGCGGCTGCAAAAAAACCCCAAAACGGAAAACATCCGTCCGGGGGTTTGAAATCCGATTTTCAGCTTAGTCACAATACATATTCACACTTTAAATTTGGCTAAAAGCTCACCGTTCAAAACTGTGCGCCAAGCAGTATCTCAGCTTTGGATACCGCCCGGACGACCAAGCAAATAGCCTTGCGCATAATGAACGCCAAGCATCTTCACCGCAGCCAGCTCCGCTTCCCGCTCGATGCCCTCGGCGATGATCGATACATCCAGCTTATAGGCCAACTGCACCAGCGTATGCAAAATATGCAGCTTCACGTCGTCCTCGTCGATCCGGTCAATTATAGAACGGTCCACCTTAATGTAGTCGGGGCGCAGCTCGACAATGGATTGAAGAGATGAATAACCTGCGCCAACGTCGTCGATCGCGATCTGGAAGCCTTGGCTGCGATAATGCTGGAGCGCTTTCTTCATCGCCCCAAAATCGTCTATCGATGTCCGCTCCGTAATTTCAAACACGACGTTATGCGGCGACAGGCCTCTCCTCTCCAGCATGCTCAGCGTCCGTCCCGGTGTAAAATGCGGATCGTTCATGATCTGCGCCTGCACGTTAATGAACAGCCGCTGCTCAGGCTTGAGCGAGCCTATGCCATCCAGCGCTTTGCGCCGGGCCAGCCTGTCCAGCCGGTATGCCAACCCTTCCTGCTCAGCGAAAGCGAACAGCTGCTGGGGACCGGGAAACCAGTCCTGCTTGGCGAATCTCGCCAGCGCTTCGTAGCCAAAGAGCGGCCGCTCCTCTGATTGCAGAGACATAATGGGCTGATAGACGGACATGAGTGCATGCTCCGCGATCAGCTGCTCCAAGGCACGCAGCTTCATGCTTCTTACGAGCGAACCGTCCCGCTGTCCATGCACCATAGCGCGCTTCATCGCTTCATAGACCCGATCGGCGTCTTCTTCCGGCTGCGCTGAAGAACCTGGGACTTCGGCTTC
Organism: Paenibacillus radicis (ex Gao et al. 2016); assembly: GCF_014641555.1. Taxonomy (GTDB): domain Bacteria; phylum Bacillota; class Bacilli; order Paenibacillales; family Paenibacillaceae; genus Pristimantibacillus; species Pristimantibacillus radicis. The sequence goes on along the minus strand of NZ_BMHY01000001.1, from coordinate 182,915 downwards.
TATGATAGAAACGCCGGCCAGCAACCGGGCTTCCGTTGCCTCGGTTGCCCGCAACCGCGACTCCCATTCGGTCTGCTGCTTAATGGCCTGCTCCAGCAGCCAGCCCTCCAGCTTGCTTCGCCCTCCAGTCGGAAGACGAAGCAGCAGGAACAGATCATTATGTATCCAGTACTTCTCCTCTACTTCAATCGCGGCTCTCTCGATTTCTGCGGCGACCGCCTCCTCCGCAAACCGTCTCCAGCCCGCGGGTGCAACCGAATGCCAGGATAGATAAATGACGCCGCGACCTCCGCGCCATTCCATAGGTGCATGACGCACCCGATTACGCACTTGCATCCGATTTACTCTCACCTTAATTCCGTTCCTCTCTATGCTGCGGTATGGTTAACGTCTCTTTCACGTAAATGCTTCCCCTGTGTGCCTTTGCCCGTTTCTTCAGCCTTGCGGAATGACGTGATATGAGATCCGGCGTTAACGAAGCCGGATGGTGGCTAATCATTAAGGATAACGAGAGGGTTACTCCCTCCTGATCCACAACGTTGCCATGGCGATCCTCTACAGCATGTACACCGGCGTCCCCGTAGAAGCTTTTGACGCCTAGATCAAATCGCTCGATCAATCGTTCGCAAAGCCGCTCCCCGCTGCCCGCGTCTGTTACGAGGATGAAATCATCCCCGCCAATATGGCCGATAAAATCATCGGGCCAGCTGCTGCGTTCCTTCTCCTGCCGGAGCAGCTCCGCAAGGAAGCGAATGAGTTCATCTCCCTGTCCAAAGCCGTAGCAGTCATTGAACCATTTAAAGTAATCCAGATCCGCATAAATAACAGCGAATGATTCATTGCCCTCAATGCGGCGGCGAAGCTCCTGCTGAATGCCTGCGTTGCCTGGCAAGCCGGTCAGCGGATTCGCCTCCCGCGCCGCCTTAGTCCGAAGGGCGGTAATCCCTTCCAATATGGCGCGAATGGAGACCGCTCCGAGCAGCTCGCCCCGGCTCGTTACGATGACCACATCATACAGCTGCGCATAGTCGCGCCCCATGGCTAGATAGGAGACCTGTTCGATCGGCGTATGCTCATCTACCATGAGCGGACTGCCATTCATAATTTTCTCGACCGGCCGGGTCCAGTACAGCGGCTGGCCGAATTGGCCGGCTAATAGCTGATGCAGCTTTTCTTTCATCAACAGCCCTTTCGGTATGCCCGCGTCCGCTATGACTGCGCCCTGAGCCTTCGGATTGAGCTCGAAGTAATGGGCGACCTCCGACACCTTCATCCGCGAAGGGAATACGGGGAAAGGGGCGGCTAATTGGCCGATTGTATGCGCCAGCTCACTCCCCGTCCCCATCGCCATCCCCGATTGACCGGCCCGCTGGCCGGCTGCCGTCTCTCGCAGCACCGCGAACAACGCAGCCTCGATCTCCCCTCCTGTGGAGCCGGAAGGAAGAACGGCGCTTTCGCTGCGTCGCAGCTTCTCGCCGAGCCGGGAGCGAAGCTCCTCCATGGCTTGACTCATGAGTTTGTCTATCGGATCGCCCTTGGGCTTGCCGCAAAACAAGAGCAATTGGCTCTCGCCCAGCTGCTGCTGCCAGAACAGACGCTTCTGCTCTTTCGCCCAGCGCTGCACCTCCGCTTCCGCCTGCTTGTCCTTCTTGGCATACTGCAAGGTTAATACGCCCAGCAAACCGCCCTGCTCCCTCATTCTCGCTATGGCCCGAATCATTTGCCGGTTGAATAGACCGCTCCCGATATCCCCCATACGGCTCCCCTCGATGTCCAATTATCGTGCTTATCGCTTATATGGTACATATTACCTAAACTTTGTACGGACAAGAATAACGCTTCGTAAAATTTACGTAAAAAAACTTTTACAAAAACAAAAAAGTTTTTCGCTTAAAAGCGAAAAGCTTTTAGTAAATTAAAAGACTTTTCGCTTAAAAGCAAAAAGCTTTTAGGCAATTAAAAGACTTTTCGCTTAAAAGCGAAAGGGATTTGAATCATTACAAATTTTTTCCCTTACAAAGCGAAAAACTTTCAGGCAATTTAAAAGACTTTTTACTTAAAAGTGAAAAGCATTTGAACCACTACAAAGTTTTTCCCTTAAAAGCGAAAAGGCTTTAGTAAGTTAAAAGACTTTTCGCTTAAAAGCGAAAAGCTTTTAGGCAATTAATAGACTTTCGCCTAAGAGCGAAAGGCATTTGAACAATTAAAAGGCTTTTTGCTCCTGAGTGGAAATATCCCCTTATGAGGAGATTGCCCATGTACACATCGTACATAAATGCCCTTTTTCAATCTCTTTCGAGACTTACGGTGACTGTTGACTGTGAAAAGTAGTCAAAAGTTAAAACCACATTTTGTTCATCTATTTCTGATCGATCTATCTCAACAAAATGCAAAACTGCATTTCATTTTCCACTTATTAGTCGATTTATCGCATCAAAATGCAAAAGTGCAGTTTGATTGACCTAAAAGGCCTCTTTTGGGCGAAATTGAGCAATCTCAAATGTACTTTTACATTTTGAACGCGATTTTGGAGCTTTTGAGCCTCCTCAACCTGCACTTTTACATTTTGTTTCGCATACAGGGAGGCCGGAGGCGCGTATTGGCTGATTTCCACGTTAGCACAGGCGCTACGCTGCCAAAGCCGACAAAAAAGCAGCCTTTCGCTGAGAAGCGAAAGGCTGCTTTTTTCCTAGGACTATCGGTTTAGATCCGGACGGCTGTTCGTCACGAGATAAACGACGCTCTCGCCGATATTCGTCGCATGGTCGCCAATCCGTTCAATATGGCGCGCTACAAAGTTAAGTATAGATGCCTGCGAGATGTTACGCGGATTCTCCATCATCAGCGCAAGCAGCTCATGGGAAATTTGTGCGCAAAGCGCATCAACCTGATCGTCGTCTGCTGCCATTTTGTAAGCAAGATCGACGTTTTCCTGTACGAATGACTGAATCGACTCGTAGGTCATCGTCTGTACGATTGCCGACATTCTAGGCAAGTCGATAAGCGGCTTGATTAGCGGCTGACCGTCCAATCGAATGACCAGCTTCGAGATGTTAACGCAAAGATCGCCCATCCGCTCCAGATCAGAAGCGATTTTGAAAGCGGACAAAATGCGGCGCAAATCCTTTGCCACTGGCTGCTGGGTAGCGATCAGCTTCGAGCCGAGCTCGGTCACGTCATGCTCCAACTGGTTCAGCTTCGTATCTTCCGAAATGATCTGCTGGGCAAGCTGTGTATCCGTTTCGCTTAAAGCTTTCATCGATTGCTCAAGCGCCTTATCTACGAAATGTCCCATCTCAACCAGCAAATTGTGAAGCAATTCCAAGCCGTGATCGAATTCTTTTCTTGTCGTCATCATCGCCAATATCCCCCTAAGCTTAGCCGAAGCGTCCGCTAATATAATCTTCCGTACGTTGATCCGTCGGATTCGAGAACAGCTTCTCTGTATCCGAATATTCCACAACTTCGCCGTTCAGGAAAAATACGGTTTGATTGGATACGCGCGCAGCTTGGTGCATATTGTGCGTAACCATGACGATCGTATAGCGGTCTTTCAACTCTTGCGCAAGCTCCTCGATTTTGAGCGTGGAGATTGGGTCAAGTGCGGATGTCGCTTCGTCCATCAGCAGGATATCCGGGTTTACAGCAAGCGCGCGTGCAATACATAGACGCTGCTGTTGACCGCCAGATAGACTGAAAGCCGAGCGCTTCAGATGGTCTTTCACTTCATCCCAAAGTACAGCCGATTTCAGACTGGTCTCGACGAGCTCGTCGAGCTGCTGTTTGCCGCGGATACCATGAAGGCGAGGTCCGTAGGCAATGTTGTCGTAGATCGATTTGGGAAAAGGATTCGGCTGCTGGAACACCATTCCGACCTTTTTGCGCAACGTCTCCACATCAACCTCATTGGAATACAGCTCTGTTCCGCCAATGGCGATACTTCCTTCGATTCTCGTTCCCGGAATCATGTCGTTCATCCGGTTGAGCGTACGGAGCAGCGTCGATTTGCCGCAGCCGGAAGGTCCGATGAATGCGGTAATCGCCTTCTCCGGAATCGTCAGCGATACATCCTTCAAGGCATGAAAGCTTCCGTAGAACAGATTCAATTTCTCGATGCTGATTAAAGGCTGTACTTGCACTTGCGTTGCCGTTGCCATGGCTCAATCTCCTCCAAGAGTTGAATTAATATTTCTTCTGGTATTTGTTACGAAGCAGAATAGCTGAGAAGTTCATAATGAGCAGCAGTGCCAACAAGACGATAATGCCGCTAGCGGCCAGCTCCTTGAACTCCAGCTGAGGCTTCGATATCCAGTTGTAGATTTGGATCGGCATAACGGTGAACGAATCCTTCAAGCTGGTTGGCAAGAAGTTGATATACGTCATCGCGCCGATCATCACAAGCGGTGCCGTTTCACCGATGGCACGAGACATAGCGAGAATAACGCCAGTCAGAATACCAGAGATGGACGAAGGAATGACCGATCGCGATACGGTTTGCCACTTTGTTGCGCCTAGGGCGAACGAAGCGTCACGCCGCGATTTCGGTACGGCCCGAATGGCTTCTTGGGCCGATACGATAATGATCGGCAGCACAAGCAGCGTCATCGTGAATGCCCCGGCCAGCAAGCTTCGCTCGAACGCCAGCAGCCGGACGAACAGCGTGAGACCGAGAATACCGTAAACGATAGACGGTACGCCGGCGAGCGTGCTGATGTTCAATTGAATGAGACGGGTGAAGCGGTTTTTCCCGGCATATTCCTCCAGGTAGATGGCTGCGCCTACCCCGAGAATGAAAGATACCGGAAGCATAATAATCAGCATATAGATAGAGCCGACAATTGCCGACTTCATGCCTGAGCCTGCCGCCTTCCGCGAAGGGAAGTTGGTGAACAAATCCGGCTGAAGCCGGGACAAGCCGTCCATCAGAATATCAATGATCAATGCGCAAAGGGCTAAGACGCCGATAGATGTCGCAACAATGAACACCAGGTGTATGATGACATCCTTGCGGCGGCGGTTTGCGATTTGCTGGCGGTTTGCGTCTTGAAATATCGAGTTCATCTTAATACTCCTCCCGGAATCGTCTCGCAACATATTGGGCAAGAATATTTAACAGGAACGTGATAACGAACAGCGTCATGCCGACAGCAAAGATCGTTCCGTATTCCACCGTGCCATGCGGCGTATCGCCTAGGCTGACTTGCACGATATAAGCGGTCATCGTCTGGATGCTGTCCAGCGGATTGCCGGTAAGCGTCGGCGTAGCGCCTGCTGCTACCGTTACGATCATCGTCTCCCCGATTGCCCGGGAGAATGCCAGAACGGCGGATGCGACAATACCTGAGAAAGCTGCCGGTACGACGATTTTAAGTGCGACTTCAAGCCGCGTTGCACCAAGGGCATACGCCCCATCCCGCAAAGCACGCGGTACAGATGACATCGCGTCCTCGCTGAGTGAGCAGACCATCGGTATAATCATGATACCGACAACAATCCCTGCGCTTAATGCATTGAACACGCCCGCTCCGGGAAAAATATCGCGGATCAGAGGGGTAATAAAGCTAAGCGCGAAATAACCGTAGACGATTGTCGGAACGCCTGCCAGCACCTCAAGTACTGGCTTAACGGCACTGCGCACTTTTTTCGGCGCATATTCCGATAAGTAGATGGCACTCGCAAGTCCCAGCGGAATCGCTACGAGACAGGCGATAAGCGTAATCATAAGCGTACCGTTCAGCAGCGGAAGGACACCGAAGCTTTTTGGCGTAATGAGCGGCGACCACTTGGTGCCGAATATAAATTCAAGAATCGGTACTTTTTGAAAAAACTGAATCGTTTCCGAGAATAGAGTGATGACGATTCCGATTGTCGTTAAGATCGAGACGGATGCGCATAGAAACAGAATGATTGGCATCATTTTGTTCATTACGCTTACCCGGTTATTCTTGAACGCATTCGGGCTTGTTATGGACGTACTAGTGTTCAGCACCTTACGGTTTGCCTGCGGCGTATCGCTCTGCATGTCGGCGTCCTCTCCTTGCCTTTACAAATCGTTAACATATGCGGCGTGAAAAATGTGATGTCCCACGAGACACCACATTCACACCAAGAGTCGCGATTACTTAATTATTTTATTGAAGTTTAGCTGCTTCTTTTGCATACTGCTCATCTGGAAGGGCAATGTAGCCAACTTCGTCTGCCAAAGGTCCGATATTGTTGATGTAGTATTTAGCAAATGCATCTACTTCAGGACGCTCAAGCTCTTTTTTGTTGATATAGATGAAGAGCGGACGAGACAGCGGAGCGTAAGTGCCGTCTTTGATCGTTTCATGCGAAGGAGCGATTGGGCCTGTGCCGCTATCGATTGGAACCAATTTCAGCTTGTCTTGGTTCTCTTCGAAGTAAGCGAAGCCGAAGTAGCCAATGCCGCCTTTGCTGCCGGAAACGCCTTGTACAAGCGTGTTGTCATCTTCGCTGAAGCTGATTTGCTTATCGTTGCGAATGCCTGCTTTTTCAAGAATCGCTTCATTGAAGTAGTCATAAGTGCCGGAATCAGCGCCAGGGGAGAACATTACGATTTTCTCAGCCGGCCATTCTGGACGAACGTCTTTCCAAGTCGATACCGTGCTGCCTGTTGTGAAGATTTTGTTAAGCTCTTCCACAGTCAAGTGGTCAACGAAATCATTGTCTTTGCTCACAACGACGGACAGTCCGTCAAATGCAACCGAAAGGTCTGTGTACTCGATGCCTGCTGCTTTACAAGTAGCAGCTTCTTCGTCTTTAATCGGACGCGATGCGTCTGCAATTGCAATCTCGCCTGCACAGAACTGCTTGAAGCCGCCGCCTGTACCCGATACGCCTACCGGTACGCGAACGTCCGGGTGTTCTTTATTGAATTCTTCTGCCGCTGCTTCCGTCAGTGGAAACACTGTGCTGGAACCGTCGATTTTCACATCGCCTGACAGTTTAACACCTTCTGTAGCTGCAGGCTGCTCCGAACCACCTTTATTGTTACCGTTATTTGTACCCGCTCCGCCATTTCCGCATGCTGCTGCAAATACGAGAGCTGCTACCATACCCGACATTAAGATCCCCTTGAAGCCATTACCTTTCAACAACTCAACCACTCCTCTTAACTTTCTTCTTGTTGTATCTTCCCTACGAACTCTATCCTACTAGTCGTTTGTTAATCGAGTATTGTTGTTTTGTTAACTTCATGTAAAAAATAAGATTGCAGCAATTTGTCGATTTCTTCCGACACTTTTTTCATCTGACCGTACGCCTGCTCTGACTGCTGGCCAATCTGCTCGGTACTGCTCTTGCTGCCCGCAGCAGCCCGGAACAGATCTGCAAAGACGCGCCCCGCTTCCTGTACGCATATTTCGCTTGCAGCGGCTTCCGCCTTACCATCATGGGCAACCGCGGCCGTACGTCCGATAGCGTCCAGAATCGTGCCTGTCAATTCTGTAATTTCTTCTGCCGAACGTTTCGTTTCCTGGGCAAGCTTCATTACTTCGCTGGCTACGACAGCAAATCCTCGGCCATGCTCGCCCGCTCTTGCCGCTTCAATAGAAGCGTTGATAGCTAATAGATTGCTTTGCTCCGCCAGCTCTCGAATGAGTCTGGATACGCGGCTAATCGAACCGGCTTCCGCCTGAAGACCGCTCATTTGCTCTTCCTGCTGCTTCGAATTGTCTGCCAGACGGCGGAAGGCATCCGTCACTTTGTCCAGCTCGTTCTTCCCGCTTAAGGTCATATCGACCATCTCCGCCGAAGTCGCTTCCCCCTGCTTGGACGACTCGCGGACGACGGTAAACGCCGCATCAATATCTTTAATCCGCTGGCCTACGCCGTGGATCATTTGTACTTGTCCATCTATCGCTTCCTGCTGCAGCTGTCTGGAAATGCGCAGCATGTCTGCTACCGTCAGCGTGCCTAGCGTCCTGCCTCCGTGTGTGACGATAACGCAGTTGTACAATAGGCTTTCATGCCTGTTTAGCGCCTGATCGATAATCAATTGAGGCTCCTGCTCGCTATCGACGATTAGCGGCGCGGAATCCATCAGCCCGGCTATCGGCTTCTCATAAAATAAATCGGCTCCAAAACGGTGGCTGAGCCGCATAAAAAACTGATTTCTCATCATTAACCCGACCGGAGCTCCGTCGTCGCCGCAAATGATGGCACACTCGCTCTCCTCATTCCGCTTGAATGACGCGATCATTTCTTTGCAGCTCTGATCGGCGTGCAGAATAGGCACTTCACGAATAAAATCAGCAAGTCTCACAGAGGACGTTGCTGCCTGCTTTCGGCCAGGGTTCGCTTTCGTGTCCTGTACATGCTTGTCCCCGACCGCTCCGGCTTTGCGGTCAGCGCTTGTCGAGACGCCTTCCATTTGAAGGTCCAGCACAGATATCGTCATCTGAATGGTTCCACCCTTCTTCATTCGAATACTCTCGACATCAATATAGGCCTAAAGCATCAACTCCAATGCTTGGAAATGTTAACAGAATGTTAATTTACGCAAAAAAAAGATCGAACAGGCATAAGCCTGCTCGATCTTTACAATTACTGCACAATTAATTCGAGGTGCAGCCTCTATTTCATTAACGTGCTGTACGCTTCAATACGCGAACGCCGTAAGCGGACAATGGAAGCTGAAGGGGAGCCTTCCCGCCTTCCAGCATGTCTTCATACAAGTCGCTGTCCAGCGTAATTGTTGCTTCAGCTCCGTTGTAGTTCTGAACGAATACATAATCATGCTCACCGTCCGTACGAAGCTGAACCGTCACGCCTTTAGGCAGCGTCGTGTCAATGACCTTCTCGATACCTTCTTGCGCTGCGATTGCCGAGATGAAATCGGTAAAGAACGCTTCTTTGTTGCGGGATGCTACATAGTACGCTTTACCTTTGCCAAAGCGGTTAACCGTTAGAGCCGGACGGCCTGCATAGAAATCATCGCCGTAATGAGCCAGAGCTTCCGCGCCCTCCAGATGGATCAGGTCGCAAAGCTCATGTGCTTCGTACTCGCCGCTCAGGCCAAGCACATTGCCCGGAGTCGTAACGACACGGTTTGTCTCGCCGTCATATAGCGAATCGATCTCTTCCGACCAGATGCCCAATGTTTTGCGCAGTGGACCCGGGAAGCCGCCGAGGAACGTAAGATCATTCTCATCGACGATGCCTGACCAGTACGTTGTGATCAAGATACCGCCGTTTTCGACGAATTTCTCAATTCTTTCGCCTACGCCAGCACGAACCATATACAACATTGGAGCTACGAGTACTTTATACGAATCCAGCTCGCTCTCGGAGTTAATGATGTCTACCGGAATGCCAAGATCCCAGAACGGACGGTAATGGCTTTGAATCGTTTCTTCATAATGAATGCCGCTGTTGCGGGGACCTTGCGCATCCTTGATCGCCCAACGGTTCTCCCAATCACTGATAAGCGCAACTTGCGGGCGTACCGATGTGCCAACAACTTCGGTCAGCTTCTCCAGCGCATTGCCGACATCCGTCACATCGCTGAACACACGCGTATGCTCATTACCGACATGATCGACAACTGCGCCGTGGAATTTCTCGCTGGAGCCGCGGCTTTTGCGCCATTGGAAATATTGAACCGTATCGGAGCCGTGAGCGATGGCCTGCAGCGACGACAGCAAGTGCATGCCTGGACGCTTCAGCTTGCTGATTGGCTGCCAGTTCGTCGTGCTTGGCGTGCTTTCCATCAGCATGAACGGCTTGCCGCCCTTCACGGAACGGAAGAAGTCATGGTTGAACGCGTAAGCTGCCGCAAGGCCGCTCTCGTCTTCCGCATCATGCCAAGTCGGATAAGCATCCCAAGAGATGAAATCGAAAGCTTCAGCAAATTTCCAGTAATCGACCGGCTCGTAATCGTACATTAAGTTCGTCGTAACTGGCAAATCCGGATTTACAGCACGAAGCGGCGCAATCTCCGCACGGCAATAATCCGTTGCTTGATGCGTGCTGAAACGTTTCCAGTCGAGGTTCATCGCATGAACTGCATTTTCCCCGCGAGTTGTTGGCGCATCAATTTGATTCCAGTCCGTATACGTGTGGCTCCAGAACGTTGTCCACCAAGCCGCGTTGAGCGCTTCAAGACTGCCGTATTTCTCCTTCAGCCAGCCGCGGAATGCTTCCGTACACAAATCGCAGAAGCACTCGCCGTTCACTTCATTAGAAATATGCCAGCCGATGACATTCGGGTGATCAGCATAACGCTCTGCCAGCTTGCGGTTCATAATCGTAATTCTTTCGCGGTAAGCCGGCGAAGTGAAGCAGTGGTTATGGCGTCCGCCATGCAGATTGCGGATACCGTCTTGTCCGACGCGCAGCACTTCCGGATACTTCTGGGACAACCAAGCTGGGCGTGCGCCGCTTGGCGTTGCCATCATGGCATAAATGCCGTTCGCTTTGAAGCGCTCCAGCAATTGATCCATCCACTCGAACGTAAATACGCCTTCTTCCGGCTCCAGAGCGGACCATGCGAAGATACCGATGGACATTACGTTGCTCTTGGACAGCTTCATCAGACGGATATCTTCTTCCAGCACTTCTGGATGGTTCAGCCATTGATCGGGGTTATAGTCCGCGCCATGGAGCATTTGCGGGATTTTCGGACTAATTGGGGGAAATTTTTTGCTCATCTTGTAGTAGCCTCCAATAATATATTGTTATTGTGAAAATGCTTTTATTATAACGATATTAAGATTATATTATGGATAAGGCCCTAACTAAATCCTATTATTTTCGCATCATTATCAAAATATGAATATGAGGTGAATGAGCATGGACACTATTTCCTTCCCTACCCTAACGGAAGCCGACCGGTTTCTCCCGGTCTATACGACGACCGTCGGACATTGGGACAATCAGGAGCGTATTGACCGCCCGGAAGGCTTTCCAGACTATCAATGGCTGCAAGTGACATCAGGCGAAGGCGAGCTGTTTATCGGCAGCGAGCGCTATACCGTCAAAGCTGGACAGGCCTTCTGCCTCTTCCCCCATGTTCCGAATAAATATTATGCCATTCGCGAGCCGTGGGACGTTCACTACCTCAGCTTCAACGGCAGTCTCGCTGAACCCCTGCTCCGGCAAGCCGGCATTATGCAATCCGGTGTCTTCTCCACGGATGAGCAGGAATCAGTCGTATCACAGATCGGCAGTATCTATAACCTGACACAGTCAGGACAAGCTTCGCTTGGACTGGAATGCTCCAAGCTTGTATATGCTTTACTGCTCGATTTAATGAAAGTGGTGCTCACCGGCTCCCACTCCTCAGAGAGAAGCCTCGCCAAGCTAAGCCCGGTGATGCACTATATTGAAAGCCATATTGCCGGTGTCATTACAATCGCCGATATGGCGAAGTGTATCGACGTAACACCGCAATACTTATGCCTGCTGTTCAAAAAAACGATGCATATGCGGCCAATGGAATACGTCAACCGTCAACGAATCAACCGCAGCAAGGAAATTATGTTTCGCGAAAGCGGCATGAAGACCGGCGATATCGCGGCCACAGTAGGCTTCGACAGCGCCAGCTATTTCAGCTCTGTTTTCCGCAAAATCGAGGGACTAAGCCCGGAGCAATTCCGCAAATTATACGGGATTAGATAGTACTGTAATCATTCAATATTCAAATAATCAGCTATGCCTTTAATTCAGGAATCACATATTGCGGTTCACGGCCGTACAGGGCGTCCACCAAATTGCGGGCAGCCACCATCGCCATATTCGAACGGGTCTGAGCCGTCGCCGAACCGATATGCGGCAGCGTCACGACATTGTCCAGCTTCAATAAAGGATTCTCCGGGCTGACGGGCTCCATCTCGTACACATCCAAGCCGGCCGCACGAATCGTTCCGTTCTGGAGCGCTTCGATCAACGCCGCCTCGTCCACAGTGTCTCCACGGGATACATTAATAAAGATGGCGCCCGGCTTCATTAAGCGGAATTGCTCCGCACCGATCATCCGTTTCGTCTCCGGTGTGAGCGGTGTCATCAGCACGACAAAGTCCGACTGGGCGAGCAGCTCGTCCATTTGCAAATAGCGTAACCCAAATCGTTCCTCCGCATCCGGCTTGCGATTGCGGTTATAATAAGCAACGTCCATATCGAAGCCGAATTTCGCCCGCTTGACGATCGCTTCTCCAATACGGCCCATTCCGATAATGCCCAGCTTCGCGTGATGGACATCGACGCCAAACAAACCTTCGCCCATTCCCCGCTGCCAGCCGCCCGACCTTACCAGATTGTGCAGCTCTGTCACCCTTCTTGCCGAGGCAAGCATAAGAGCAAGCGTCAGGTCGGCAACCGTATCATCCAATACATAAGGCGTATGTGTACCGATAATGCCGCGGCTTCTCATCGCATCCAGATCGTTATTGTTGTAGCCTACCGATACGTTGCTGACAACTCGCAGCTTTGGCGCGGAATCGAGCAGCCTGTTGCTGATCGCATTCCCGGACACGAGCAAGCCCTCTGCTTCCGTCAGCCGTTCGGCCAGCTGGGCGCCGGTAATCGCTTCTTCCCCCTGCCACATCTCGCAATCGCAATGCTCCTCCAAATACGCTTTTACCTCGTTAGGCACTTTACTGGCTATGTACACTTTCGGTTTCATGTTCAACGCCTCCTTATGGTTTCCTATATTATACAAGCATATGTCGTCCACCGCGAACCTGTTGCGTGTTGCGTGAAAGCCCTCTACAATGAGAGAAGCGCTTTGCTGCGGAAAATCGCGTACATATAAAGAACGGGAGGATTCTTTTCATGCAAGCTTTCAACGAAAAAGTCGTCTACGAGAATCCCTTGCTCTCTTTAAGGATTTTCCAGACGAACCGCAATCAGCATCTCTCGACGAACTGGCATTACCACAAACAGCTAGAGCTGCTTTACATTGCAAAAGGGAAACTCGATTTCTACGTCGAGGAGAATATATTTCATCTGCAGTCCGGCGACGTCGTCATCGTGGGCGCCTCTCAGCTGCATCGCGACCGGACCTTGACCCAGCTCGACTATATCGTGCTGCAATTCGATTTGGAGCCTTTTTTCGACCATAGCACGATCCCGTATATGCGCTTCTTCTCCGAGACGGAAAATCCGCTCAGCGAAGCGAATTATATTTTTCAAGAAAATCCAGCGGTTAAGCAAGAAGTCGGGGATTGCATCCGGCAACTGCTCGATGAAGCTTCACGTAAAGATATCGGCTACGAGCTGGCCGTCAGCATGCTGATCCGCCAAATTCTGCTGCTCCTTCTCCGCAACGACAACCGGAAGGTGCTCGCCGAGCAGGATGCGTTCGACCGTGCCCGGCTCAAGCCTGTCCTGGACTATGTGGAAGAACGGCTGCATGACCGGATTCAGGTCGAGGAAGTGTGCAAGATCGCCAATATGAGCTACTACTACTTCGTTAAGTTTTTCAAAAAAACGATCGGCATGTCGTTCACCGAATATGTCAACTACCGCAAGATCAAATGGGCAGAGCGTTTGCTGTTGACGAAGGATCTGAGCATTTCCGATGTCGGCGAACGGATTGGGATGCCGAACATGGCCCATTTTTACAAAATGTTCAAAAAGCATAATGATTGCTCACCCAAACAATTTCAGCGTAAAATGCTGGAGTGGAACCGGCAGTAAAATCACCTAGAACAAACAAAAAACTCGTCTCCCCTTAAACTTTGGGTGTGACGAGTTTTTTTGGCATAACGAGCTTGTAACCAACGCCTCGGATCGATTCAATTTGTACCGATTGCTGGCCGAGCTCCAGCTTCTTGCGCAGCGAGCTGACGTGGACGTCTACCGTACGCTGTCCGCCGATATAGTCAAAGCCCCAGACGACGTTCATCAGATCATCCCGTGTAATTACCATGCCCGGGCGCTGCACCAGATAGAGAAGCACCTCGAATTCCTTCGGACGAAGCGGCACGGTATCCCCATTAAGAATAACCTCATATTTCTCCGGATAAATCGACAGATCGCCTGCGCTGATGACTTTGTCCGTCGATTCGATCGGCAGGTTGTCCTCTTGCTGAGTACGGCGAAGGACGGCAGATACGCGGGCCAGCAGCTCAGCTACGCCAAACGGCTTTGTAATGTAGTCGTCCGCGCCGTGCTTGAGCCCTTGCACGACTTCTTCCTCTGCGTTGCGCGCTGTTAAGATAATGACCGGTGTTTTGACGCCATTCTGGCGAAGCCGGTTCAGAATCTCAAAACCGTTTAAGCCAGGAAGCATAATGTCCAGAATAATTAGATCAAAGCTTCGTTGCAGGGCGGTCTGCAGCCCTTCCGCTCCATGATCGATGACGGTCGTGGCATAACCTTCTTGCGTTAAATTGTAAGAAAGCAGCCTCGCCAATGTCGGTTCGTCTTCGATTACGAGTACTTTATACGACATATTACGGAAACCTCCAACTTGGAGAATGTAAAGACAACTTAATATTAACATGAAATCTTAATAAAAGGGTAACGGAAATCGGGACCACCCGCCTGAAGCTTGTGCAGCTTCAGGCGCGAAGGCTACTGTTGGAGCACGGGAAGCTCGATGACAAATGTCGAACCAACACCTACTGTACTCGTTACCGATATCGTGCCCTTATGAAGCTCGACTAAGTGCTTAACGATGGAAAGTCCCAGGCCAGTACCGCCTGAACTGCGCGAACGCGCCTTGTCCACCCGGTAAAACCGCTCGAAAATACGCGGCAGATCTTTCTTTGGAATGCCGATGCCAGTATCCGTTATTTTAATACGGATATGATCCTCGTCGATGCCTTCCACTGTGAGCGAAACTTTACCGCCCTCAGGTGTATAATTTATGCCGTTCGCCAGCAAATTCATCATAATTTGCCGCAACCGGTCCTCGTCAGCCTCTACGTAAAGCCCGCCTTCGGCTTGAACGTCGAGCCGGATCGATTTTTTGGCGGCTTCCGTTTCCATAAGCGTAACCGTCTTCTGGACGAACGAATCCACTTCCACCGGGGAAAAATAAAGCGGTACCCGCCTGGATTCGATCTTCGACAGCTCCAAAATATCGCCGATCAGCCGGTTTAACCGGTCGCTTTCGTCAAAAATAATTTGCAGGAATGATCGGGTCGTCTCCTCGTCCTTCACCGCGCCGCCAAGCAGCGTCTCGGCAAAGCCCTTCACTGCTGCGATTGGCGTCTTCAGCTCATGCGAGACGTTCGCCACAAATTCACTGCGAATCCGCTCCAGCCTGCGAATAGCGGTTACGTCCTGCAGCACGAGCAGCACGCCGCCAAATTCATGGCCTTCATGGTAGATCGGCACTAGGTTAAGCTCCAGCAAACGTTCTTCAGGGAAATAGAAATTAATCTCCTCGCGGATATGCTCCCGAACGGCGAGTCCCTCTTGTATCATCTGCGACAGCTCATATTGCTGCTTGGCTTCCGCATAATTGCGGCCGACGAGCTCCTTCGACGAGAAGCCGAGAATTTCTTCAGCGCGGCGGCTGATCAGCACGATTTTTCCGGTCTCGTCAATCATGACAACGCCGTTGATCATGTTGTCCAGAACGCTCTCCAACTGGCTTTCATTCTCGCGAATACGCGTCATTTGCACGTCCAGGCTTTCGGCCATTGCGTTGATCGCGTTGCCGAGCTCGCCGATTTCGCCTTGCTTTCTGACGGTTACTCGCGCATCGTAATCCATATTTTTAATCTGCTTCGCGACCCGGGTAATCTGTTCCAATGGACGAGTCAGGCTAAGCGCGATCCGATAGCTGATAAAGGCCGCCACCAGAAATAAAATAAGCAAGCCTATGATGAGCACAGTCCAGAGCTGATAAATGCTCCCTTCCACATCCGCAAGACTTACAGCCAACCTGATCACGCTAGACTGCGGATTAGACGGATCGGTAGCAATCGCTACGTATAGCAAGTTTTGATTCAGCGTATCGCTGTGCCGGATTTCCCGGCCAATACCGCTGGCATGGGCTTCAAGCACCTCCGAACGGTTCATATGGTTGTCCATCGTCGCCGCCGCATGATCAGAGTCACCAAGTACGGTACCGTCTCCCGCGATAAAAGTGACTCGTTCTCCTGTATATTTCTTCAGCATAGCGGCTTCGCTGGAGAAATACGGGATCAGCGAAGCCGGATCGCCTTCCTTCCAATCCATTTTCGCCAAAATAATTTGCATCTCGCGAACCATGCTGTCTTCCAGCGTATTGATATGCGTTTCCTTGAATGTCTTCGCCATAATAAACCCTGCTGCCGTAACCGACAAGGCAATCATGGCAATCATGATAAAGGTGAGCCGATTGCGGAAGCTGTTCATTCCATTCACTCCATCGTCGTTAGTTGTGTAGAAACAAAGATAAGGGCATACCTCGTACTATCGTACATGGGAGGCAGGTAATCTGTCTGCTTTTCGTTTGTTAAGTTTTTGTAAAACGTAATGATGAACGGTTGCCAGCGGCTGCTGCACCAATATGGAGAGCACGACGGGCACTGCCGTCAGCGGACTGAAATAGCCAAGCGCGAGTACGATACCAAGCGAAATGTTGCGCATGCCGGTTGCATACGATACGGTCACTTGAACGCTGCTGTCCCGTGATTTTAACGTACCGAGGAAACCCACAGCATAACATAAGGCCACAAGAATGATCACGAGCGGCACCAGCTTTAGCATGTCCTGTTTGAGCTGTCCTACATAAGGGGCAATGGCAGATGCGTTCAGCCCGACAACCGCTACAAAACAAAGCTTCGAGATCGGTGCGGCAATCGGCTTGGTCTGCTCCTGAATACGGCCGTTTGTAACTTGATGTAGAAACACGCCAACAACGGTCGGCAGAACGATAATAATAAGCAAGTCGACAATAAGCGGTGTCAGCTTAATATCAACAGATGCGTTGAAGAACAAATGCAGCCCGGCAGGTACGACCAGCGGACTTAACGCCGAGTCCAGCACGACCATCGCGAGTACGAGCGGCACGCTGCCGCCGGACATTCCCACCCATAGCACGGTTGAGACACCTAGCGGAATAATTGTGAAAAGGACGAGTCCTGCAACATAGGGCGAGTCCGCGCCAAATAGTGCGGTTCCGAGGCCATAGGCTAATAAAGGCGATATAAGATGTGCCAGCAGTAACGTCCATATGATGATGCCCGGCTTTTTCAGTACGTCTCTAAGCTGGCCGAGACCGCAGCCAATCGCCATCGCCAGCGTTACATAAGCGAATAAATACGGTACCGCATGAACCATCGGTTGAAGAACATTGGCAAAAATAAAACCCAGGATAAGTGATCCCGGGATAATGAGAAACATCCATTTCTCGAAATAACGGTTAAATTCCAAGCCAAACTGACGCGTAAGCCATCCCTCTTTTTCTATGATCTGGTTGCGGCGCTTCTTTAGCCTTATAATAGCATAGTGCGATAAATCGTCATATGCTTGGAGCAGAAACAACAGTCCGGAAGGAGCTAAACCAATGGATGAAAGCAATAACAATCCGGTAGCCGGAGAGCTTAACAGTCCTTTTTTCGCCTACATGTATCGATTGAAATATATAGAGCGCTGGAGTCTCATGCGCAATACGACGAAAGAAAATGTTGCGGAGCATACGTTTCATGTGGCGCTGCTCGCCCATATGCTTTGCGAGATTGGGAACAACGTATTTGATGCGTCATATAACGCCGATCGGGCGGTGACAATCGCGCTCTTCCATGACGCGACGGAAGTGTTTACAGGCGATATTCCGACGCCAGTGAAGCATCACAATCCGAAGATGCTCTCCAGCTTCCGCGAGATCGAAGCGATGGCCGCCGAACGGCTGCTCGGTATGGTGCCGGAGCCGCTTCAAGCTGCGTACTCGCCGTTGCTTATAAAGCCGGAGGATGACAGATTGTCGGCCGAGGAGCAGAAGCTCTATGCGCTAGTGAAGGCGGCGGATTTGCTCGACGCCTACTTGAAATGCTTGAGCGAGCTATCGGCGGGCAACCGCGAGTTTCTTGTCGCCAAAGGGCAGACGGAGCTGGCGCTGGAGCGCCTCGGCATGCCCGAGGTGCAGTGGTTCCTGCTCCACCTGGCGCCCAGCCTCGGAAAAACGCTCGACGAGCTGTCCGAGCCACTATAGTTAGGCAGCGTCAGGGTCGTGGATGGGATGGTCCAGTAGTTCCGGAATGAGGAGCGGCGCCTGGATAAATAGGCAGCTCCAGACCAATTAGCGAAGCAGCTTCGCAATATTACGAAGCTAATTTCGCTATAGCAGCCGATACTAGTGCACCCCAACCTACAGCGAACCTTATTTCGCTTTTCGAGAACGTAAGTTCATGAAGAGCGAAATAAGGTTCGCTATTTACTATTTGACTCCCGTCAGTGACTCTCCACAGCGAAGTTTGCTTCATTATATAGCGAATCTGCTTCGCTAATCGCTGTTTGTTCGCAGCAGGTAGCAGCAAAATACACCTTTTCCGCACCGCGCGCGCCTCCGGCGCGTGGTGCCATCGCGGCACGCGGTGCTCGGTCGCACATCGGCGGTCCAACCTCGTCACACTCGCTATAGCAGCAGTCAGAACATTAACTCAACTACTATTAAATTTCATAGCTGCTCTAACTACTGGCGACTGGACCTGCTCTATAGCTGCTTTCCAACTGTCCGTGCGAGATGTATCTTTAACCCCTTCTTTACTCTGCACCGGGATTGAAGCACACTCTTGAGCATCTATCAGCAGTCGGCTTTTCTTATTACTTTCGATTATAGTTACTTTCAACAACCTCTAGGATAGTAACACGTGAGCACTATAGTCCTGTTTGTCATACATACTTCAATAGAAGAAATAATTTACTTTTAACGTATTTCAGAGAGATTCTTCCTCAACGCGGCGCTTGCTCGTCTTCCTTTTTACTTAACCTGTACCTGATATTCCGGGGTTTGCAGCAGCAATGCTCGGAGTCTATCATACTCACTATGCAGCGCTTCATTCATATGCTGCTGCCAGAACTTTCGATCGTCCTGGACGAGTGCCTCTCTAAGCCGAGTAGCACTGATTGGCTGTCTGTTTCTGGGCAGTGCGAGCTGTGCGACACCGTTCAACTCCTCCTTGGAAAACCAAGCAGCCCGCTCCTCGTCACTGCCATATACCATCAGGTCAAGCTCATGATATCCCCGCTCCCGTCCATAGTCCCGAGCTGCCTTCAATAAATACTTGCCCCAAGCGTGGCTATGGTCATTCTCATGACTGTAATCGGGCAGCATGGCCAACTCAATTCGGCTGCCGTATAATCGCCGCAATAAATCTATTCTCACTCCAGCAGAATAAGGATTGCGCAGCGTGCCTTCCAACTGAGCCGAACCGACTAGCACAAGCACTTTGTCACATACGTTAAGCGCTGTATCGATCATAAGCTCATGCCCGGCATGAACATGCTGGAATCTTCCTAACACAAAACCGTAACGAAACGCCTTCCCTTCCATCGGTAATGGCTTTTGCCCCTGTCCCTGTCCTTGCTCCTTCTCCATCTGCACCTACCCCCGTCTACATTCACTGCCTTATAAATATTGTTCGGCCAATTGCTGCACGAGCACCTGTATGCCATCCGACAATTCGATTGCGGTCTGAGCTTGATGCTCCGCTGTTAATTCTGTATGCATCCGATCGCGAACTTCATTCCAATGTTCCGGTCCGGCAGCCAGCAATTGAGGACCGCTGTCTCCGCCAACATGACGGTAAATCATTTCATATAAGCATTCTGCCCCAGCCTCAGCAGCTGTCATTGCAATCAAACGTCCCGCCTGGCGGACGACTTTCACTTCACCCGGAATACTGCGCTTCATACGTTCCATCGAAAACTTCATTCGTGCTTTGCCGTTGCTGAACGCGGTTTTCATCGCCCAGCCCAGCGTATCCCGATTCAGATTATGATAAAATCCGCCGCCAACTCCGTACGATACGAAAGCGAGCGGTACACCCTGGCGCTCCAATTCCGCATCGTACGCCTTAACTTGCCGGAAGCCCATCCCCTCGCCAATAATAACGGCGGTCTCCCCCAAAAACCCTTCAGCTTCCGCGATTTTATAGATCTCAACGGCCTGCTGTAGTACATCGCCGCTATCCGGCCGCAATACGATGCGGACTCCTCTTTCCCTTGCCTGCAAAGCAAGCAGCGGCAAATATTCGCGAATGACACGGTTAGCATCATACGTATCAATAACTAGAGCTACAACTCCTTCACCCGCATCCGCCGTTGCATCAATAGCATGACGGAAGCATTCCAGTTCATCATCAAACTGCTGCGTCACTTTGTGAGCTAATGCCGCAATACTGCCGATAACTGCCCCCGGCGTATGAGCCGTGGTGTGAAAATCATCCGTCCCTTGCAGCGACAGATTCCATGCCGTACCCGCCCAGTATGCATCCTCCAAGCTCCGGTGGCCGCGAAATCCAAAGCTATGCAATCTCCACATAAACCCTTCGCCTTCCCCTTGTTCTTCCCGCTTCTCCTCCAAATATTGCCGCATACGGAACGCTTCGGTCGCACAAGCGCTTGGAAAATAAGCATGCATGAATACGCCTTCCCACCAGGTTACCAGCTCGCCAAAGCCTTCTACTGTATTCCAGATCTGGGCAAATGGCGTACCGGCTGGGCACCAAGTGCCTTCGGGAAGCGATTCTACCGCTATTGGCGCATAACCGCCGCATTCCCGCACAACACGGTGGAACAGCTCCGAAGGAAAAGTAAGCCCTTGTCTGGCCGCACATTGCTCCGCTTCGGCAATATGCTCCTCCGTAATCCGAATCGCGAGCAGCTCTGTTACCGTTTCGCGAAGACCATAAAGCACCATACCTTCCTTCCGGTTATACATATGGCTGATTTCCCAATCCATGTTGCATTTCAAACGGTAATGCGACAAATTATAGCTATCCGTTAAAAGTAAAGGATTATTGCGAAGCGTGTTTAACATCATTAATTCCCCCAAGCTCATTTTTATTGTCGTATTGACTATATAAAATCCGACGAAAATTGTCTCTCCCTACCGCGCACGCCGGGAGGCGCAAGCGGTGAGGAAAGGCTGTTTATTATTATTTAGAATAAACTGGAATTATATATTGATATGTTCGGTTCATAACCAGAAAACCGGTACAGCTGTGCAGGACGATTCGAGTTCCGGTCACTTGTTCGTGGCGCGCCATTGGCATCCAGAGACTCGCTGATTAGTCCTTTTCTTGTTTTCGTAGCTAGCAGGTTCCTTTTGAAATTCGCGATATCTTCTTCGAAAGCAGGCACCACCGCTTGAATGACTTGATACAGCTCACGAATTGTAAAGTGCTCCGGCAGAAATTCTGAAGCGATCGTCGTTGTCATCATCTTCCTTCTAATATGCTCCAGAGCATCGTTCAACAGCTCATTATGGTCGAAGGCCAGCTCCAGTCCGAGAGCTTCTCCAATTGGGAAAAGCTTTGCTTCTTCGGCATCCGTATCGGCAGCCAAATTTCGCAAGTGGCTCTCCTGCACTAACGCGCAGTAGACGACTGAGGGCATCCATCCCCGCGGGTCGCGGCCGGGATAGTAGACTGTCTTCACTTGCTCAATCATCACGTTCCGGTCGACATTCGTCTCTTCCTTCAGCTCCCGGTATGCGGCTTCCTGCAGCGTCTCTTCCTCTCCGGAAAATCCGCCCGGCAGCGCCCAGCAGCCAGGATAAGCTTCCGATTCGCGGCTCCGCTTCACCAACAGTACATGCAGCTCACGCTGCGCCACCATACGGTAGCTGCCGGATTTGGCAGATGATAATATGGTAAAAATCGCAATGTCGACCGGCAGTCCGTCCGGCGTCCGATATTTCTTCTTCTCGTTCTCCATTGGTTTCGCTCACCTCCTGATATCAACAGTATATGCCAAACTTTCATTATTGTCAATATGACTATTTAAATTTATTTCATTCGAACTGTCTTCATTATCAGTATCCCTATCTTTCTTTATTCTTCAGGTCTTCTTCAACAAAAAAAACAACGAACCCACACACCACAGGTCCGTTGCTCTTCTATAAAAGGTATTCAATCCATTAACTCGCCGTTTTGAAGGCCGATACCGAATGCTGCAGATCGTCAGCCAATTGCGCCAGCGATTGTGCGGTAGCCGCAGTCTCCTGACTGCCGGCAGCCGCTTCTTCCGTAGCCGCCGAAATCTCCTCCACGGTCACCAGCACGTTCTCGGCTTGCGCCGCCTGCTCTTCGCTGGCTGCGGCAATTTCCGTAATTCGCTGTCCCGTTTCGTTCACCATCCGCACAATTTGCTCAAAAGCATCTCCCGTTTGATTGGACAGGGTAGCGCTCTCCTCAACGGCAACTACGCTTCGTTTTGTATTTTCCTGCATGCCTTTAATAATAGCTGTAATTTGCTTCGTTGCCGTTCCGCTGCGCTCCGCCAGCTTGCGCACCTCGTCAGCTACAACAGTGAAGCCTCTCCCTTGCTCTCCCGCACGAGCCGCTTCAATAGCAGCGTTAAGCGCAAGCAAGTTGGTCTGGTCTGCAATTTCCTCAATGACCTCAATAATATCGCCGATCTGATGCGAATCCTGCTCCAGCTGCGACATTTGCTCACGAACGCCGCTCATGCTTCTGACTGACGAATCGATGATCAATCTGCCTTCCCGGGCAACGCCAATAGCAGAGTCCGATAGTTCAGAGGCGCTTTCCGTGCTGCGGGCAACCGCCTGAATCGCATTGGTCAGCTCACCGAATAATGCATGTATCGTTTGGGCGGCGTGGGCCTGGTTCGTATTGCTTCCCGCCATCTCCTGTGTGCTTGCCGAGATTTGCTCCGCAGCTGATGCGACGTTATGAGAGGAATTAATAATGCTTCCCACCGTCTGGTTCAGCCGCTCGATCATTTCATTGAACGCCTTCGCCAACACGCCCACTTCATCCTTGGACTGAAGCTCAGCTTTCTCCCGTAAATCTCCCTCCGCCACTTTATTGGCAAGATTGACGATGCGGGAGAGCGGCTTCGCAATTAATCTCGTAATAATAATGCCAAGCGCTATGCAGATTGCAATGCCCAGTACGATGACGGTAACAGTAATGACGAATGCAGAGGAGAATAGCGCTTGTCCTTTTTTATACGATTCCTCAGCCGCCGCTACGTTTAATTCCACATTTTCCTGTAAAATTTCGCGCAGCACTTCGCCCTTAGACTTCAACTCGCCGTCAATAAGCTTTTTCATCCGTTCATTGTCGCCTGCGAGATTGTAATTGACAGCCGTATCAAACAAGGTCGAATAGGTTGACCAAGCATCCTCGAATGGCGCAATCGCCTCTAGCGCTGCTTTGCTGAGATTAACCGACCTGTAGCTCTCGATATCTTTTAACAGCTCCGCCTTGGTCATATGAATTTCCTGCAGCACCTGCTCCCGCTCCGCTTCATCCGTCGACATATACATATTCCGGATATATATTCTTAGATGGGCGTAATCGCTTTGGGCCTTATGGGCCTCATCTACAGCGATAAGATTGTTGGTGTACATGTTCATCTGGCTGTCATTCAATCGATATAAGTTGAAAAGCCCAAATCCCCCGATAGCTGTCAGTATAATCCCGAACAGTGTAAAAACGACTAACAATTTTGTGCCGATCCGACGGTTGATAAACCAGCTCACCTTCGTATTCCTCCCCGTTTCCCCTTACTCCGCATGTTGTTTTTCATGCAGTCTCGGCTCGTATGTCAAATATGTGCGTTTATCTATTGATGAAGCCATAGGGGACGGTACCGCCACGATGCCGTCATACCTTTTCGAAGCTGCGCCAGCTTCCGGACTTGCTCCAACGTATTGAAACGTTTGTGTTTCCCTGTTGAAATTGGCTCCCATACGGATCAACTGGTTAATCGATGCCCCGATATCCTCGATGAGAGAACGATCCAAGGCCGATAGCTCCTCCTCTTCTATACCAGCCCCCCCGCCAAAAGCATGAGATAAATCATCGACGATCCGCGGATAACTGTGCATTAACTGGTCCGGCGTCATCATTCTCAGCTTTCTCGCTTGCTGGTGAAAGTCAGCCGTCACTTCGGTTAAATAATCCATGCCTTCAGCGTGCCCGATCGTTTCGAGCTGACTTTTCCTGCTGTTCACCATTCTGGCTGCCTGATGCAATCTCGCTTGATCCATCATCATTTCGCCCAACAGCTTCACATGCCGCTTTAGTCTCTCGCCGCTTACAATGGCTGTATGGCTCTCGCGGCTCATGTGCTCCTCTTTCAACTCGTTTCGACTAATCACCTGCGGGCCTCCTAACCATGCAGCAGCAGCCTGTCCATGTCCAATAAAGCAACCATCCCCATATCGGTCAGGCACATCCCGCTTAAGTAATGTCCGTTTCGTCTTCCAAAACGTTCTGGTGATGCCGTTATGCCGCTTACGTTTGCAATTTTGTATACGCAATCTACGACTATGCCTATATGTTCCATCCCTCTACGAACCACAACAATTCTCGCTTGCTTCATCGGCGGCACATCCGGCAGACCAAAGGCTTTTCGCAAGCTGATGATCGGAACAACCTTTTCTCTGAGCTCGATAACGCCGATCATGTCCTCGCGGCCGGCCGGAATAGCCGTTATCGCCTGAACACGAATAATTTCGCTCACTTCTTGGATCGGAATGGCGTAGCTCTCTCCGCCGATTCCGAATTGCACATACCGCATAGGGGCTGACACTAAATCTCCTCCTCATTCTGGATGCCTGCGTGTCGCAGCTCGACTAAGTTCGTTACGTTCGTCTTCTCTATTTTCGGTTTATCTCATGATGACTTGCTATTTATGAGTGCTGGCCAAACGCCATTTGCAACGGCGCATGAGCGAATTTTCGTCTCTATTCAGGACAATAGGGTTTACTTTACTTCTTCCGACGGATAATCAACTTTCAATCCACGGCCCCGCATTACGCAGAGCAGGATCTCAATAAAATCCGCATCGCACTTTGCCGCCAACGCCTCGTTGTAACAAGAAATTAAATTCTCATCCGACATGCCGCTCCAATTGCTCTGATTCGGCTGAAATTTCCCCACCTGCAAATCGACTCCTATGGATTAATTCAATAATTCAATAATTCAATAATTCAATTCGCCACTAATCGACAACACTTGTTCTTCATTATACGAATCGGGACTGAAAGATAACTGAAAAAACACAAAAAACAGCCTGATGCTTGCGCCAGGCTGTTAAAAAAACCGTTATAAATAGGCCTTCGGATCTCTTGTTATCTGATCAAACGAAAACATTAGGCCTATCCCTAAATCACTTTTGAACAACTGCAAGGTTCGAATGAAATGGTTCAGAGCTCCCTCGTTGTCCTCAGCCAGCAGGAACGAAGCGATGATCTTTCCCTGCAGTTCCTCATGGTAAGGATTGGTCCCTGCTTTCAGCATCAGATAGGGAATCGCCTCGCGGTACCTTTCTTGCGCCAGTTCATACTCAATTGCGCCTTCCAACAGACTGTGATAGCTTGTTTCCGTCTCCCATTTTAGCTTGACCGCCCATTCCCAATCATGCTCTTTCCACAAGCCTTCCTGGTAAAGTTTAATGCCTTGATGGGCATCCTCCACACGGCCATTCCTCCAAAAGCTTTCGCTTAACTGCCGGAATTGGCTTAGCTCATCGTACATAGGCGGCAAGCGAAGCCGATAGCTTCCTCCTTCTCCTTTTTCCTGTGCGATGACTTCTTTCAAGCCATACACTTCCATGTCTTTCCGAAGCTGATACACGGTCGTATGCAAGGTCACAAGCGCTTTTTCATTATCCCGTCCCGGCCATAACGCCTCGATGATTTTGCTTTTGCTAACAGGATCACCGCCATGCGAATGGAGAAAAGCGAGCAGCTCTCGCGATTTTGAATTTCGGAACCGGATCATTTCCTGTTGTTCCGTCGTTACAGTGAACCAGCCGAAGCAGCGAAAAGAAGCCGGCAAAACCGCAGGCTTTTCCTGACTATGATCTTGAGTCTGAGCCTGACTCTGTCTCTTACGCTGCATATATCTCCGAATCGTACGGGTTAAATTTTCCTCCAGCACCGGTTTCATGATGTAATCAATCGCTTCTACGTCGTAGGCAGGCTGAGCAAATTGCTCGTAAGCGGTTATGAATGCTATATAGACCGTCGGATAAAGACGATATATTTCCTTTGCCAGTTCAAGACCGTGCAATTCCGGCATTTCCATATCCAGAAGCACAAGATCAAACTGCCCCGCAATCGTGTGCTCCAAAAGCTCCTCGGGATCCGTGTACATGCCTGCGATTACAACATTCGGAAATTCACCCAACAGCCGGCTAATACGCTTTAACGCTGGAGGTTCGTCATCTACAACCCCTATTCTGATCATATGATTGCTATACATCTTCACATCCACCTTCTTAAATCACCCTTGATTTCCACTCCTTCGGCATTTCCCTTCGATTCCGGCAGCCATATGATGATCTGCGTCCCGGCACCCGGCTCGCTTTTCAATTCAATCCCCCTGCCATACTCTTGCAGCAAACGTCGATGAATATTAACTAGAGCCAACCCCCGCTGCCCGCCTGGACTTTCATCGAGCAGCGTAGCCATGCGGGAAGGATCAATGCCGACTCCATCATCTCTAACCATGATCATAATCTCCTCCCCCATGGCTCGAATCGATATCGTCACATTCCCTCCCTCTTTCCGTTTCATAACGCCGTGGCGAACCGCATTTTCAACCAGCGGCTGAATGATGAATGGAGGGATTGGCAGGTTCAAGGCTTCGTCAATCTGGTAAGTGATGCTGAGCCGCTCACCGTATCTGACCCGCTCTATGTACAAATAGGATTTGACCAACTCCATTTCGTCACTTAAGCTTACATACCTGCTTTTATCGTTAAATGCAAAACTTCTTTGCAAATATTGGCTTAATCGGGTCAATACATCATGTGCCTGCTGCGGTTCATCGAGCGAAAGGGCCAAAATCGTGTTTAACGTATTGTATAAAAAATGAGGCTTGATCTGCGCTTGCAAAAAAGCTGTCTCCGACGCGGCGGCCGCATCATTTGACCGCTTTAAATCCAAGAGCGTTTTGACTCGCGCCCGCAATTCATTAGCAAAGTAAGGCTTAATCAAAAAATCATTGGCTCCTGAAGCATAGCCCGCGAGCAGGTCCTCCTGCTCTTTCTTGGCCGTAACGAGTACGATAGGCAGCTCTCTGGTCGAATATTTATCTCGTATATGCCGGATAAGCTCATAGGCCGACATGCCTGATATCGTAACATCCAGCAGTACGAGATCGATAAAGTTCGATTCATTCAAATATCGAAGCGCTTCATGCGCGTTGAAAGCAAATACGAGCCGGTAGCGCTCGTTTTGCAGGATTTGCCTGACTGTCTGCTGACTGAGCAAATCGTCGTCGACAGTCAGAATAACAGGCGCATTGCCATTCCATCTGTCTTCGATGACAGGCTGAACAGCGTTCACGCGCTCAACGGCAAGCAATTGGCTGTTATCTTCATGCAGATCAGTGAACAGGTACGCCGCTTCGTCCTGCTCGGCGCTGATCGGGAGCGTGAAGGAACTTTCAGAGCCTTCCCCAACGATAGAGCGGATTGATAGTTCACCGCCATGCAGCTCAACGAGCAATTTCATAACCGTGAACCCTAATCCGCCTCCCTCATCCATTTGTTCCGGTTGGCAGCAAGGCTCCAGACTCGCGCCCGAAAGATCGCTCTCCTCCAATGGAATCCCTGTATCCCGGATTACAATTCGGACAAACCCTTCTTCCTCGCGGGCCAAGATCAATATCTGGCCTTGCTCCGTAAATTGGATGGCGTTGGTTACGAGATTGTACACAATCTGCAGCAGACGAGCTTCATCTGCAGCAACCCGCGGCAGCGCTTCAGGGAAATCTGTCTTTAATATAATAGGCTTGTGACCGACAAGCCGCAAAAAAATAGGCAGATGAGACTCAATTACTGCTTTAACATCAAGCGAGATGATTTGCAAATTCAAAGTTTCGTTCTTCAAGTTTATGAAATCAAGCAGATCGTTAATCTGTGTGGACAGTCTGCCGGAAATCGACAAAATAAGCTGAATGCCGCGGAGCTGCTCATCTGTCATTCGACTGGATTGCCCATCCAGAATGGACTGCGAGATATTAATAATTCCTTGAAGAGGCAATTGGAGTTCTTGCGAGGCATGCATCAGATAATCATCCTTCTGGCAATTGGAAGAATGTTGCTGTTCATCCTCCCGATCTAAGGTCTTATAGGCTTCGGAATGGCGTCTGGCAAGCTCAGCAGCTTGAATCAACAAGAGTATAAGTGTCACAATCGTTAGTATCGGCCTGTCGATGGGCACGTCCACCTTCTGGAGCAAATAGTCATGAAGGAAACCGACTAGAATAAGAATGATGCCATATAATTGCAGACATGCCCCGTCTTTGCGCCTGCAAACGGCCAGAATAAGACCATAAGCGAAATATACGCAGATGATTAATGTAATGCCTTGAAACAGCGGAAGTCCCTTCGTATAGACAGCTGCCGGGAGCACCAGCAAAGATAACGAAAAGCAGGAGCCGGTGATGGTCAAAGCTCTTACTGCTAGAGCATTGAACTCCCCAGGAAACAGATGCTTCATGAACAGAACCGCAAAAGTGATGCCGGCATAATAGGTTATGTACTCCAGCAGCATGATAATCTGATTCGTAACCTGAGGAAATAGCTGCTGAACGAATAGTTGATCGGCTACAAGCAGCCGAATGGCGACGAGCAGGCAGATGATACCGAAATATAAATGTGCCCGCTGGACCCGCCTATAGAAATATACGGTTATGCTGTATAAGCCAAGCATCATGGCAATCCCCATGAAAAACATGATGCCCGCCAATTCCCTATCCCGCAGTGAAGCCATCTCTACCTTGCCTCCAAGCTCAATAGGGGAGCCCGCTTTCCCTCCCACTAACAAGCCGTTAGATACTTGCATAATAATATCGAACTGTTCGGAGGCTGGTTTAAAGTATACGGTTCGTGATGAATAAGCCGCAATAGCCCGCTCTTTATGATCGAATTCTTCCCCGTTATCGACCAAAGTCATACCATCCGCCATAACTTGATAGGGGACCGGCATTGCAGGAATTCTCAAGCCGATCAGGGGTGAAGGAACAGCGTCCATTTGCACCTTGAGTTCGTAAGTCACATATCGGAACGGATTAACTTCAAAGCTGTAACGATTCCATAATTCCGGCACACAAAGGTGTTCACCGCAAGCAGGTGTTGGACTCAAAAAAACCTCATGAGGCTTTGACGAGCTGAAATAAAAAGTCCACTCTCCGGAGAGCGGTACCCTTCCGTCCTGCTCTAAATCCCATTCTTTCAAGTCCAAAAAACCTTTGACCGGCGAAGGGGTATCCTTTATCTTCGATGAATCGCTAACGATACCGACAAAAAACAGGAAGATACTTAACAGCACGATCACGCTAAGCGATGCTTTATCCTGCGCCCGGAGGTGATGCAGCATCATAAGGTAGACTCTCTCTCTCCCAGCTTGCTATATTTTTTATCTAACTATAATAGTTGCCAACGGTTGGAAGCAATCGTAAATGTAATATAATTATGGCTATTTGGCAATCGAGCTTGTACCCTCCCAGAAGGGCAAGAACGATCAAATTCCACCAATAATAAGGCATAATTCGTATAAATTATTACTTATTACATCTTAATTTACAAAATATAGATAATATAATAACAATAAAATTCCATGCAAAATACCCCTAAAGGATGCCCTTCATGCTGCTCGAAGAGGTATACTTTAGGGGTGAGCTTGTCATTTCCAGCTGTTCATTGCCTAGTTACTCGTCACTAACTGCGCTCCAGCCAAATGGATAGGCCGCCGACAGTTCCAAGGGCAGTTTCCCTATCGGCTTCAATTCGCCGGTCAGTACCTTCGCTGCCGATGCCAACGCCAAAGGACGGCATTCATAGACAGCTACATACGCTGCAACTTGGGGATAGACGTTCAGGTCAAGCGGATTGCGTACCGATACCGCCACCGTCCGGCCGCCTGCACGGGCAACGACTTCCTGCGCGCTCCGTGCTTCCAGTTCATGCTTAGTCGCATCATACGTCACGACGACGATTTGCTCGAACGACTCCAGATCGGCAAGCGGATCGCTGCCGCTCATGCTCCGCTCCGTCAAGTTGTCCAGCCGGCCCTGCAGGTGGGTGCCTAAGGTGCCGTCGCTGGACAAGATTTCATCAGCTACCGATACCGGCTTAATGTCCGGCCAAAGCACAAGTGTGCTTGCGCCGCGTTTCAATGGAAGCAAGCCGCCTTCGTTTTTGACAAGCGTCACCGAGGCCTCGCTCCATTTTACCGCTACCGCCCGATTGGCTTCTGTCGCCAAGCCTGCTGCCGCTTGCTCCCAAGCGGCCAACGGCTCGTCTACAACGAGCTCCTGCTTGAGCTTCATCACGCGGGCGAGCGATTGCTCAATCCGCTCCTCAGACAGCGTTCCGTTCTCTACAGCGGCAACCACTGCCTCCAGCGCTGCTACTTGCTTCTCGAACGTATGGCTGACGAGCACCATATCTGCACCCGCAGAAATCGCTTCAACCGCACCCTTCTCAGGACCGTAAAACCGGTCGATGGCGTCCATCTCCAGACAGTCCGTCACGATAATGCCATCATAGCCAAGCTCTTCCCGCAGTAAACCGGTCAATACGCTGTGCGAAAGCGTAGACGGTTTGCCGGACGGCTCCAATGCCGGCAGCACGACATGTGCTGTCATAATGGCAGCTGTGCCCGCCGCAATGGCTGCGCGGAAAGGCCTGAGTTCAATGGCGTCCAGCCGGTCCCGGCCATGAGTTATGACCGGCAGCGCGTGATGGGAATCGACAGCCGTATCGCCATGCCCTGGAAAATGCTTGACCGTCGCGGCTACGCGAGCAGCCTGATACCCTAGCATAGCCGCAGTGCCGAGCTCGGCTACAACATCTGACCGGTCGCTGTAGGACCGGACATTTATAACAGGATTGTCCGGATTGTTATTGACGTCCAGACAAGGTGCATAATTCATGTTCACCCCTAGAAGCCGAAGCTCCTCTCCGCATACGCGTGCGGTCTCACCGGCTCCTTCCGCAGAGCCAGCCGCCCCTAACGCCATGTTGCCAGGCATTAGCGTAACACCGTCTACAAGACGGGCCACCATGCCACCCTCCTGGTCTATTGCAACGAGCAAATTCGGCTTGCCGGCTTGCTGAGCAAGCTGCATTAGCGAATGAGACAATCCGTGTACTTGCTTGGCTGTCTCAACGTTGCGGGAAAAATAAATCGTCCCTCCGATGCCGTAGGTTTCGATAAGATGACGGATTCCATCACTAGGCTCATGCCCGTGAAATCCGAAGACGAACAGCTGACCGACCTTCTCTCTTAGCGTCCAGTTTTTCCAATCATCTTGCTTCCCCATTACTATGACCTCCGCTCTTCTCTCCCGAATCGCCCTGTAGTCTATCGATCCATCATTCCGCCATCGGGCTGCTGATGCTTGCCTCTATAATCGGTCGGGTTATCCCCGGTATATTTCATGAACACTTTCGTAAAATAACGCCGTTCCGCATACCCGACTTCCTTCGCGATTTGCGCTACACTTTTATGAGAGTCCGCCAGCATCGTCTTCGCCCGTTCCATCCGCTGCCGCGTCACATATTCAATGAACGTTTCATTAAAGGTCTGTTTGAACAACAAGCTGAAGTAGGATGTACTCAGTCCGACATGGGTAGCCGCTTCCTCCACGCTCAAATCGCGGTACAGGTTGCGATCCAGAAACTGCTTGGCTTCCGCCATCGATCTCTCCGACTGCTTCTTCTTATCCGTAGACTTATCCGCCACTGCCCGCGTTACTTGTAAAATAACCGAGAGCAAATCCTTAATTCCGAAGCGCCGGTCAAGCTTCCTCCAAAGCAGATCCTCCTGATCACGAGAGAAGATGCCCATCTCCTTCATTTCCCGCATCAAATTCAATACGAAGAAGTGAAGCATCGGCTTGAAACGGCCGATCAGGGACTCATTCATCCCCTGCAGCTGCTGCGTCATTCGCCGCAGTTCAGCATCCACAACGGAGGTGTCCCCGCGTTTGACCGCCCCGATCAGCTTCTCGGACGTATCCCAGAATGCTTGATCCTCCTGCGAAGAACCGGCTTCGCAGTCCGGATAGACTGCGATCGTCTCTTGATGCGGTGCCAGCTGCATCCCTTGCTGGACGAGCTTATACGCCTGAGATAGCGAGTCTACAGGGGCATAATCCCGGTAAATGCCGGCATAAAGCGACAATTTGACGTGGTTTTTCACAGCGGTCAACAGCATTTCAGCCCAGCCATTAATTTGCGCTAGGTCGAAGGGCTGCGATTTATCAGCTTCAATTAGAACGCACCATTCTCCGTCACGAATTTGAATGACGGCATGGTGAAAGCCATTTTGCTGCAGCTTCTCACGCAGCACGTTGCACACGGCAAAGTTCCACAGCTTGCGTTCCTTATCCGACCATTCCCGCCAATCCTTCGTCCGCTCGGAGCTGACGTCGAGATCAAGCACAATTAACGCATATTGCTGTTCCCGGATCGCCTGCTCGTCGCCGGCGATCATCCAGTTGCTGTCCGTCAGCTCTGTATAGTCCATTAGAATATCGTACAATATTTTCTCGCTAGCCAAATCGATCATTCGGCCAAGCTTCTGACGCTCCTCGGTAAGCTGTTTCTGCTTCATCCGCTGACTGGACATTACCCGGGCAATAACGCCGGTAAGCTCGTCATAAGGAATTGGTTTCAGTACATAGTCCTGTACGCCATATTGAATGGCAGCTCGTGTGTAAGCAAAATCCTGGTAACCAGAAAGCATAATAATGTCGCATTCGGCGCCCTTCTCCCGAATATGCTTCACGAGCTCCAGGCCATCCATGATCGGCATGCGAATATCGCAAAGAACGAGGTCAAAGGGCTGCGCTTCTAGCAGCTCAAGCGCCTCCATCCCGTTTTTAGCCGTACCTCCAACAGTTAGACCGAGCATCTCCCAGGGAATGACTTTTTCCAGATTTCGCGTAATATGCGGCTCATCGTCTACCAATAGCACTTTGCCTGTCATAACCGTTCACCCCTGCTTTTCGGAATTGTACAGCGAATGACGGTGCCATAGCCTTCCGCGCTGCAGATCATCATCCCGTAGGCCGGGCCATAATGAATCCGGAGCCGATCCGCGACGTTGCGAAGACCAAGGCCGCGCCTTTCTCCTAATTCGGCGGCATTTCGGCGCTTATCGGACTTATTGCTGCGCTCGCCAAACTTGATCAGGTTGGCTTCACTCATTCCAACCCCGTTATCGCTGACCAAGAATACGATCTGATGCGCCTCTACCCGGACGTCGATCGTAATGACGCCCTTACCGTCCTCCAAACCTTCAAAGCCATGCTGAATGCTGTTCTCGACAAGCGGTTGAAGCGTCAGCTTTAAGATCGTATATTCATACACTTCTTCATCTACATTCAATTCATAAGTAAACAAATCCTCAAACCGGTATTTCTGAATTTCCAAGTAGCTGCGAACATGAGCGACTTCCTGACTGATGACGATTTCTTCCGAATCATGCAGCGTTGTGCGCAGCAAATTGCTCAACTGGCGCACCATCATCATAATTTTACGGCCTTCATTCTGAGCAGCCAGCGCATTGATCGATTCCAGCGTGTTGAACAGAAAGTGAGGCTTGATCTGCGCTTGCATCAGCATCATTTCCGCATGCTGCTTCCGTTCCTGCTCTGTTCGTACCTCCGTCAGCAGCTCACCGATTCGCTCGACCATGCTGTTGAAGCTGTTCGCCAGCAGAACCGTCTCGTCCTTGCCCTGCGCCTTCACCCGGATGTCGAGCAAGCCTTGCTCGACTAGCCGCATTTTACGAACGACCTTGATGATCGACTTCGCAACCCGATTAACGAAGAATACGTTGAACAAAATAGCGGATATGACGCACAGAACGGTAATCATTCCGATCCATTGCACGAACCTTACATTCTCATTCGTCAGCCTATTCCATGATTTGACGGATACGAGAACCCATCCGCTCTGGTCCAGATTATAAGCGGATACGAGACTATCGATCTCATTGAACTTGATTCTGGAGCTGGAATAACTGTTCGTACGCTGCAAATCGCCTTCTGTGAAATCGGCTAGCTGCTCGCCTTCCAGCTGTTTGTTGCTATCTAGCAAAATAAGGCCCTCCTGATTCACGATCACATACCGCGAATCACGGCCTTCCGCATGCGGATTAAGAAAGGTGTTGAGCATCGAATAAACTTCTTCTGTCTTGTACTGCGTAATCATTAATCCGATGTCGGAGAACGTCTGGTAATCCTTCACCAGCCTCATTTGCGTAAATAATGGCGGTTCAACGCCCGTCAATTGCCGCTCCTCATAAGGACCGATCCATTTGGAGCGGCCGCCGAGCTTTTTCGTCTCCACATAAAGCGGCTGCTGTTTCAGCTGTTCGAATGTAATAGGTCGAAAAGTCGTCGGATCGTTGCGGTATGAACGGAACATCGTGCCGTCGTTCGAATAGAGAACCACATAACTGACCGCTGGATGCTGGAACAGGATGCGGTTCATTTCCTTTTGCGCCTGGTTGATGGCGATCTGCGTACTGGCATCGTCACGGGGAAGGGTACTGTACTGCAGCGTATCCTGTACTTCGGAGCTCGTCAGATTGCCGTCCGACAACTGCTCGAGCTCCTTGAAGAAGTACTTGATGTTCCCGCCTACTGCCTTGAGCGAAATTTCCGTCTGCTCGCTGTATTTCTTCTCCAGCAGTGTCTCCGAGTTGAGAAAGGAGACGATGCCGAGACCAATCATGGGAACTAGAATGAGAAGGATAAAAGCAAGCATCAGCTTCGGTCTCAAGTTCATCTGGATGGGGCCCCTTCCGAAATTGCGGTTAGCCCTTGACGCTTCCTGCCGTCATGCCTTCAATAATCTGGCGCTGCAAGAAGAAGTACACGATCAGAACCGGAATGATGCTTATAATGACGGCCGCGGACAACGAAGCGAAGTTCGTGCGGTAGCCGTCGTTAAAGCTGGCCATGCCCGTTGGCAGCGTACGAAGCGTCTCGGACGTGATGAATAGCTGAGATAATATATATTCGTTCCAGTTGCCGATGAAGCTTAGAATCGTTACCGTAACAAGCGCCGGCATCGAAATCGGGAGAACGACTCTGACAAATATGCCCGTAGCACTTAGCCCGTCCATAATGCCGGCTTCCTCCAGCTCGTTCGGAATGGATAGCATAAACGCATAAATAATAAAGACGGTAATCGGCAATGCATAAGTGGAGTATACCAAAATCAGACCAAGATGCGAATCATAAAGTTTGATGCCGTATTCCGTCGTCAGCGTTTGAATCAAGCGATAGAGCGGAATGAACAAAGCGCCAGACGGTACGAGCAAGCCGAACATAATGAAGTTGTAGACCAGCTTATTGGCCCGGCCGAACTTCATGCGCGACAGCGCGAAGGAAGTCATCGCTGCGAACAGGACGGTAACTAGACATGCAATGACTGTTACTTTAAGACTGTTCCAGGCATAAAATCCGATTTTGGCCGTTTCCCATGCTGCTCTATAATTATCGAAATTGAAGGACGTCGGAAACGCCCATGTATTGACTGTAATTTCACGGTTCGTCTTGAAGGAAGTCATCAAGAGCCATACGAGCGGGAACAGGGTGAACAATACATATGCCCATAGGAAGGTATGGCTGGCAACTTGCCCTTTGCGGAATTTCAACATTAGTATTGCACCTCCTCATGCTTAGTGACTCGATTCAGGATGAAGGTAAGCACGAGAATGATCAAGAACATTGCCACACCAATTGCACTGCCGTAGCCAAGCTCCATGGAGCGGAAGCCGACTTTCAGCATGTAGGTGGACATAACCTCCGTCGACTGGAAAGGACCGCCGTTGGTCATAATTTGAACGATATCAAGCACCTTCATCGTCCCCGACACGGACAAGAGAAGCATAACGAACAAGATCGGGCGTACAAGCGGAAGCGTAATCGTCCACGTCTCGTTCCAAGCGTTAACGCCATCGATTTTGGCAGCTTCCACAATTTCTTTCGGAATATTCAGAATTGCGGCTAAGCAAAGTACGATGAAGAAGCCGACATTTTGCCATGCATTAGCAATCAGAATAGACAGAATGGCAAGTTTCGGATCCGAGAGCCATTCTCTAGCCCAGCTTTCCGGGAAGATCAGACGAATAAACTGGTTGATCAAGCCGGAATCGTAGTTGTACAATACGCCGAACAAAATAGCGACCGTAGCTGTAGAAATAACGACGGGAACAAACACGGCCGACTTGTAGAAATCACGCATACGGCTTACCTTACTAATTACAATTGAAATAAGGAAGACGAGCGGAATATTCACCACTAAGGAAAAGACCAGGAAATAGAAGTTGTTTAATAGCGATTTCAGAAACACCTTATCTGTCCATAGGCGGATAAAGTTGTCCAGACCAATGAACACTTTGTCCGTAATGCCATCCCATTGGTACAGGCCGTAAATGAATGATACGATAACCGGGTATACGAAAAACAGGGCATAAAGCGCGAGCGTCGGCAATATGAACGCTATATAAGTAATAGGGTTTCTGAGCGCCT
Organism: Paenibacillus radicis (ex Gao et al. 2016); assembly: GCF_014641555.1. Classification (GTDB taxonomy): domain Bacteria; phylum Bacillota; class Bacilli; order Paenibacillales; family Paenibacillaceae; genus Pristimantibacillus; species Pristimantibacillus radicis. The sequence goes on along the minus strand of NZ_BMHY01000001.1, from coordinate 146,247 downwards.
TGTTCATGATTTCCTCCTCATACTTGCTTGCTGCAGGCAATGGGATTTGAAAGAAAAAGAGGGTGTCCCCGTGGGACACCCTCTCGTCCATCAGGATCGATTGCAATGCCAAGCTATCAATGATTGCTTATTATTGCGCAGCGTTAGCTTTCTCTTGAGCCGCTTGAATTTTTGCCGCCACTTTCTCTGGCGTCGTTACTTTGCCGATCAGCTCTTGAATACCTACGTTTACTTCAGCGCCTACAGCCGGTTGTACGATTGCATCATAAGCTTTCCAAGAGGAAGATGCATTAGCCATTACCGTCAAGATTTCAGTCGTAAGCGGGTCAACGCCGGACAGGTCGGACAATTTCATCGAAGGCAGCAATTTGTCTTCAACCAGCGTACGTTTTTGTACTTCTTCTGTGTAGAAGTTAGCAATAAATTTCTTAACTGCCGCTACTTTGTCAGCGTCAAGGTTAGCGGAGAAACCAAAGCCGTTCGAGTACGATGCGTTGATCGAAGTTTGGTCGCCTGCGCCGCCAGCGATGGACGGGAAGCCGAAGTAGCCGATTTGGCCTTTCAGGTCGCCTGCTTCTTCACCGGAGAAGCGGTTAGCATCCCAAGTGCCTGTGAATACCATTGCAGCTTTGCCGGACAGGAATTGCGCGCCTTGATCCGCGTAAGCAAGACCCAGTGCACCTTTAGTGAAGTAGTCTTTGTTTACCAGTTCTGCATAAGATGCAAAACCTTTAACGAAGTTCTCATCCGTCCATTTCGCTTCGCCAGTAACGAGCTTGTTGATCGCGTCGATACCTACGTTGCGTTCCATAACCGTATTCCACATCATGCCGTTAACCCAGCCGTCTTTCGCAGCAAGTGCGAATGGCGTAATGCCTGCAGCTTTTACTTTGTCAGCTACAGCAATCAATTCTTCCCAAGTTGTTGGCGTTTGAAGGCCAAGATCGGAGAAGATTTTTTTGTTGTAGAAGATCGCTTCGCTGTATCCGCCGAAAGGAAGGCCGTATACTTTGCCGTCAACTGTAAATTCGTCAAGGCTTGCGAATTTGTCTTTAATGCCAAGTTCATCAAGGATAGGTGTCAGGTCGAGCATGCGGCCTGCTTTTACATAGAGGTTCAGGTCAGAACCGCCGAATACTTCGAAGATATCAGGAGGATTGCCGGCAGTCATTTCCGCTTTCAGCTTTTGATCGCGGTTGACGATTTCGTCAATGCCTTCAAGCTTGAAGGTCAGGCCCGGGTTCTCATCTTGCGTTTTCTTTACAACGTCTTCCAGGATGCCCAGACGCGTTTTGCTTGTTTCTTTAATTTGTGTATGGCGGAGGGACAGCGTTACATCTTTCGCTGCCGGAGTTGGCTCAGCCGTTGCTTCCGGTGCTTTCGTGCTTTCGTTGGTCGCTGCCGGAGCATTGTTCCCGCCGTTGTTCGAACCACAAGCGGAGATGACAAGCACGAGCGATACGAGCAGCATGGCGATTGCTGTAAAACTCTTTTTCATTTGTAAAGACCTCCTCGATAATGATGTTGCTTGTTTGCCTTGCACCTTTATTATAGAATTGCCGATTCGCGGCTAGGAGGTCGAAAAAAAAACAAGTGAGGGATACAATTCTATTATTTTTGTAAAGGGGGATAAAAACATACAGCCTGCCGGGCAATAATTACCGGGCAGGCTGCATTGGAATGGAGCATATCCTCCGATAGTCTCCTTTATAGGCGATTATTCGCGCATTTTCAACATTTGAGCTCGAACTGCGGCGTAAAAGGCTTTCCATTCCGCATTCGCTTCCTCTTGCTTGGTGAGGGGCTTCTCCGTCTCCGGCAATTGTTCGGGCTGCGGCTCTGCATTCGCGGAGCGCTCCGCCATCACCTTGGACAACTTATCCCTCAAGCTTGGTTCCGTCATGCCAGCTTCATCCCTTCAACCAGTTTTTCCGAAGCGCGAACAGCTCTCTCAGCTCATCGGTGGACAGCTCTGTCACCCATTGCTCGGACTGGCCGACAACCTGGTCATTCAAGTTTTGCTTCCGCTCAATCATTTCGTCGATCCGCTCTTCCAGCGTACCGAGCGTAATGAATTTATGAACCTGAACTTGCCGGGTCTGGCCGATCCGGAAGGCGCGGTCCGTCGCTTGGTTCTCGACAGCCGGATTCCACCACCGGTCGAAATGAAAGACATGGTTGGCTGCCGTCAGATTCAGGCCGGTCCCGCCCGCCTTCAGCGACAAGACGAAGGCGCAGCCGGGAACGTCTTGATTCTGGAAGCGATCGATCATTTCATCCCGCTTCGCCTTTGGCACGCCGCCGTGCAAGTAAGGAACCGGAATGCCGATCCGCTCTTCCAGCAGACGGCTCAATTGATGGCCCATCTCGACGAACTGGGTGAAAATCAGGCAGCGCTCGCCTTCCGAAGCGATCTCCTCCGCCATTTCGAGCAGCCGGGTCACCTTGTTCGAACGGTCCTCATCCCAGTTTTTCGAGCTTTCATCCTGCAAGAGCGAGGGATGGTTGCAAAGCTGCTTGAGCCGAGTCAGCGAAGCCAGAATTAAGCCGCGCCTCTGCATCGCATCGAGCGTATCCAGCTTCTCAAGCAAATCTGATACGATATTTTCGTAAATGGCGCCCTGTTCGGCCGTTAAAGCAATATAGGTTTTCGCCTCGTTTTTCTCCGGCAGCGACAGCTGAATCGCCGGGTCCTTCTTCACGCGGCGCAGCATAAACGGCTTCACCCAGCGCTGCAAGCCTGAAATGACAGCCTCGTCCCGCGTGCGTTCGATCGGCGCGACGACGGCTTTACGAAACTCGCCCATGCCGCCTAAGTACCCAGGGTTAATGAAATCATAAATTGACCACAGCTCCGTCAGCCGGTTTTCCATCGGCGTACCGGTCAAAGCAATACGATGGTACGCCGGCAAACTACGGATAGCTGTCGATTGCTTCGTGTAGACGTTTTTAATGTTCTGCGCCTCGTCCAGACATAATGCATCCCATTCGACCAGCCGCAAATCCTCTTCGTCCAGCTGGGCCAGCGAATAAGAGGTAATTACGATATCGGCTTCATGAACAGCAGACTCGAACGCCTCTCCTTTATCCCGCTTTGGCCCATAATGGAGATAGACACGAAGAGAAGGGGCGAATTTCTCCAGCTCCTTCTGCCAGTTGCCGATAACCGAAGTGGGACAAATGAGCAGCGACGGATGGCCATTGCCCGTTTTTTGTTCTTTAATATATGTTAAATAAGCCATAAATTGAATCGTTTTTCCCAGACCCATGTCATCGGCTAGACAGCCACCAAGGCCAAACCTGCGGAGGAACAGCATCCAGGACACGCCTTGCTGCTGATACGGCCGCAATTCGCCAAGGAAACTGTCTGGCTTCTCGACGAGCGGAATTTCCGTCGTATGCTGAAGCTGCTCCAGCCATTTGCCCAAATGCTCATTCAGCTCGACCTCAGCTCGTATGCTTTCCGAGTCATCCAACTCATCATCGCCAAGCGGCGATCCTCCGAGCAGATGCATCTCCATCACATCACGGAACGAGAGTCCTTTGCGTTTGCCAACACGCTTCATCCAATCGCGGATTTGCGCGACATCATGCGGATCCAGATGCACCCATTCACCGCCGATGTTCATCAGCCTGCGATTTTCCTCTGCCAGCCGCATGAATTCGGATTCGGACAGATCCACATTGCCAAGCGCCATTCGCCAATCGAATTGAACGATCTGATCGAGCCCGAACATCGGCTGCGCTTCCGATCCAACGGATGATTTCATCTTCGCCCGCAGCCTTAGCTTGCGGGATCGAACCGCTTCCCACCAGCTTGGCAGCAGAACGGGACAACCGGCTTCGAGCAAGGTGATGCTCGCCTTTTCCATGAACGCCCAAGCCTCGTTGTCATTGAGCAGCCGCTTGATATCGCCTGGCTTCTCTTCATCGGCCCAATCCGGCAGCGCAGCCAGCCATTTGGCTTGCTCTTTCTCCAGCTTCGGGGAAAGCAGCAGCTGCCATTCTTCCGGTAAAGGCTGCGGTTCATAACCAGCATTCGCATCCGGCGCGGCCAGCCATTGCTCGCCGCGCCGGATAATGGGAATCCACGGGCCGCCGTTGCGATCCTGCAGCGCAGGACGAAGCTGCCAGAATGACGTTTCTCCAGGCTCGACAAGCTGCAGCGCGGTCTTGAACGGCAGCGAATCCTTCCGAAGACCAATGGCAATCAACCAATCCTCTTCATCGCCCGACTTCCGCTCCAGAATGGTCTCTCCGCCAGCCGCCAGCCCAACTTGGCGCCATGCCTCGCTGACTTCTCCGCCCTGCGCAAGCATTTGCTCGATCGCATCGCTGAGCCATTGCTCAATGCCGCTATCACCTGAACCGGCCGCCGATGCAAGGAGCTCCACCCATTGCGACTCCCGTTCCGCTTCCGTTTCCGGCCATGCGATCCGCCAAGCTCGGCTTTGTTCCGACCACCGGCTCCAATCGGGTTCAAACCATCCGCCAAGCAGCGCTTCCCGAATTAGCGACGCAATCGCCATCAGTTCCTGAAGACGATCGCTCCACTCTACCCGCAGCAATCTTGCATGCTGTGGGGCAGACAAATAGTCAACGGCGGTTAACGGCGACAATTTAAGCATTTTCCGGCCGTTATGCTCGATTTCTTCCACTTCAGTTCCGTACCAGGAAGCTTTATGCCAAGCGAATAGTACGGAGCGGAGCCGCAGCGCGACTTCCTGCCGCTCAGCAGTTGCCAGCATGATGGAGCCTTTTAATTCGTCCTCTTGCTGCGACCAAAAACCGTCAACAATTATACCTCCAACGAATGCTTTCATTTCACCAGCTTTCCTTTCCACAGCTCCTCCTGAAAGGCTCTAAGCCGTTGATGCTTTTTCGCAATTCCAGTGATATAGAAATTCCACGTATCCGCGTCTTTATCCGCTTTGTATAGCCGTTCCAGCTTCTTCAACTGCTTCACAGCCATCCGATACCCTTGCCGGTTGCGGGTATTAATCCAATCCTCGATCGATTGATGATAGAGCGGAAGCATAACGGCAGGCGCAGCCTTCGCCACTTCCTTCACATCCTGAATGCCCAACTCGTCGGGCTTCATTCCGAGCAGCAGCTGCAAATCCGCCCACTCCTCATACTTATGGACTGCTAGCCAATGTTCCGACAGTTCACTGTAGGAATAAGGGAGAAGCTCCGTCATATAGGCCGTCCATTTCTCGTTCTCCGGCTGATCCTCGTCAGCGCGCCTGCACAAAGCGACAAACGGGCCAATCGTTCTGCCGCTTCGGTTCGGGTAAATTCGCTCATGTAAAAAGTTCATCCACCGGTCGAACAGCTCCCAGCGCTGCTCCCCCAGCCGCTGCGCTGCGCATGGATAGATCATCTTTTGCGACCGCTGAAAATCAGTTTGTTCAAAATGGCCTAACGCACTTTCGTCATTGCCGCTGAAAAAATGCAGCATCGCAGAGGCAGTATGAATAAACGAGCGGTTAATCGGCTCGTTAGAATCGTCATTACTGTCCTTTGCGAAAGCGTTCAGCGCGGATAACTCCTCTTCTCTCCATAGCTGATTCTCCGAGAGCTTCTCGCAAATCGTTAAATAGAGAAAGGACCAGTCGAACAACTGCTGCTCCAGCTTCAACGCTCGATTGTAAGTGAAGCGAACGACATGGTCGGCCCACTTCCGCTCCTGCTCTCCCATCTCGGAGGGATGGAGCTCCAGCGCAAGCTGGCCGTAATGCTCGATCCATGGCTCCGCCATGCGGGCAAAGGACATTTCATGATAATAGCGGCTGAACGTGTCAACCGATTTGATCGCGCGCTCTCCTTGCTCCAGAACGAACAAAATGACGTTCATCCAATGCAGCCTTTGCTGCGGCTTATCCCAGTGCTTTGAAGTTCCCTTCAAAGCGGACAACACCGGCTGGAGCGCATGCAGGGAGTGACGGCAATTGCGCCATACCTCGCCGTATTCCGACTCCATCCAGTTTTGCCACGCCGCCGGGCTCGCTTCTTCGTTCGGCTGGCTGTTATGTCCGGCCTCTGGCTTTGGCTTGTTCAATAAGGCAGCGGCTGTTGTCAGCTCCGCTTGCGGGTCCAGCCCCATCAAGCGGCGGTAAGCCGCTTTGGCTGCAAAGCCGGTTGTATCTTCTTCATTTAAATAGGCGAAAAAAACCGCCGCCATATGTTTGCAATAATCGCCGTAAGGACAAGTGCATGTACTGTATCTAAACTTTCCAGCATCGATAACGACCGCATAGACGTCGGATCCGATTACGGTGCCGTATAGCGTATCGTCAGAAGCGAACTTTACATTTTTCACTTGCCCGCTGCGGTAATAATCCCAACCTCGCGTAATGATGGTATCCGACAAATGCTCGCTGAAGTGTTGCTCCATCGCTTCTTGCTGCTTTTGACCGAAATTCGACATACGTTCACCTGCTTTCTTCCGTACACCTTGCATTCTTTCTATTATATCACATGCAGAAACGTCTTTGTCGCGACTGTCGGCGCATCCGTCTAACTGATTGCGTTTTCATAATAAAAAAACATTTCCTAAGTCGCCGATTTGGATAACGCCGCGAAGTATTCCACAACGACCTCGCGGAATTCCAGTGCAGCCCGTGAAATGTACCGGCTCCTATGCGACAATAACGCGATCTCCCGGATCAGCTCATGATCTTCCACTTGAAGATATTTAATTTGCTCGCGTGGATTCCTCGCCGTGCCAGGAATGAAGGCGATGCCGATTTCTGCTTCCACAAGCGTACTGAGCCTTGCCGGCTCATCTCCCTCATACACATAGTGCGGAGTAAATCCAGCCGATTCGCATACAGCATCCACTAAGTCACGTGTACCATAACCTTTCTTCACACCAACAAACGATTCATCTTTAAGTTCTGTCAAAGATACGCGGTTTCGTTCTGCCAGCGGATGACCTATCGGAACCGCGACCATGATCGGATCGTTGAACACAATTTGACATTCAATATCTTCCCCTTGAACAGCCGGTGAGGACAAGCAGAAATCAACCTCTCCTCTATGAAGAAGTGTAACCATTTCCTGTGTGGTCAGCATTTGCACATGAAATTGAATATAAGGCCGTTTTTTCCGAAACTCGCGAAGAATATGAGGCAGCGTGCTTGCGGCGGTAACCGCCAATTCAAGTGTGCCATGCTCCGGGCTCGATAAGTCGTTAAGCTCTTGCTTCCCCTGCTCCAATTCAAAAAGAGCCCTCTCGGTACGGCGGAGAAAGCTGCTTCCGTACGCATTTAATCGCAGCTTTCTCCCAATTCGATCGAATAGCGGGACCCCAAGATCCTCCTCCAGACGTTGAATCGTTTTGCTTAATGACGATTGCGTAACATGCAGACTCCGTGCTGCTTCCGTCACATGTTCCAGCCTGGCAACTGTGAGAAAATATTGCAATTGAAGAAGCTCCATTCCGCACCCTCCGCTCATTCCTTCAAATCAATGAAATCATAGCACAAAATGCGTTGGAACGAATAATCGGTTTCAAGTTAAGATGACTTTACTACGTTATGGGAGGAACCGCAAATGAGTGTTCGCAGCAGATGGCTGATCATTTCCGTTGGACTCGGAATTCTATTGAACCCTTTAAATTCTTCGATGATTGCTGTTGCCATAGCAAGACTGCAGGCCGTGTATCAACTAGACTTTACTGCTGTTTCCTGGATTATTTTCTCGTTCTATATTGCGAGCGCTATCGCCCAGCCGGTCATGGGAAAAGCCAGTGATCTATTCGGCCGCAGGAACATATTCCTTGCGGGACTGATCGTCGCCTTCATCGCATCCATGTTGGCCCCACTGTCGCCAAGCTTTGGATGGCTTATCGTATTTCGTATTGTCCAGTCTATCGGAACGAGCATGATGGTTGCCGTAGGAATGGCTATTGTGCGGATTCACGTGACGGAGAAACAAGCGTCCGCGCTGTCCATATTGTCCATATTTCTATCCGGAGCAGCAGCCATTGGACCTTTTATTGGCGGGGTTCTGCTCCACTGGTGGGATTGGCCTGCGATCTTTCTCATCAATATACCGTTCACGGCGGCAGGCTTTCTATTCGCATGGCGGAATATCCCTAAAGACGAACCTGCAGCATCTGTAGCACGCAACATGTCCATTCGCAGCTGGCTTCAATTAATTGATGTGTTTGGTATACTGCTCTTCACTGTAGGACTGATTGCTTTACTCATTGCCGTGCTGTCTGCCAAATCATCCGGTCATGTCTCAGCCGGGCTTGCTGCCCTTGGTTTATTAGGTCTCGTATCTCTGGCGGCGTTCGCAAGACATGAGCTGAAAGTGAAATCTCCGTTCATCCCGCTGCATACATTCGCCAAATACCCTGCGATGACTGGGGTCAATATCGAATTCATTCTCGTTAATATCCTTTACTACTCGCTCTTTTTCGGGCTGCCGTCTTACTTGCAGACCGTTCGTCAGGTCAGCGGGTTTCATACCGGGATGCTCATGCTTAGTCTCGGTTTATGCTCGCTTATCGCATCGCCTATAGCTGGACGATGGATCGATAAAGCAGGCCCTCGGCCAGCGCTGCTCGCAGCCGGCATTCTGATGACGCTGGGGTCCATATGGATCATGACTTTAGATCAATCGTCTCCGGTGATCAGCGTCGTTCTCGCTTTAGCTGCATTTGGCATTAGCAACGGATTGAACAGCGTTGGTATGCAAGCTGCCATGTTCAACAGCTCTCCTAAAGAAATGATCGGTGTAGCTTCCGGAGTATTTATGACATCGAGATACCTCGGAACGATTCTGTCTTCCTTACTGCTCGGCCTCATCATGGGAAACAAGCTCAGCGCCTTGGGATTTCAACGGCTTGGAGCGGTCCTCACAGTGATTGCTCTGTCTTTGGTATTGTTGAATTGGCGTCGTAAGGAGTCTCGGCAATTGGAGCCGCCGCCTGCTGTAGACAAATAAGGGACGAATATGGCTGGAAAATAACGATCGCCCTCTTCTTGACCTTAGCGGTCAGGTAGAGGGCGATTGTTCTATTTTCAAGCATTAAGCTTCCAATGGCTCAAGCAGATCTTTATTGCCATGAATGTGCTCCAGATGATTTTCACCCCAATCACAGATGTTGTCTAAAATCGTCTTCAAGCTCCAGCCATATTCAGTAAGCTCATATTCTACCCGCAGAGGAATTTCATTGTACATATAACGATTAATTGACCTTATCCCGCTCCAATTCCCGTAATTGCTTGGTTAACATTCTTTGCGTAATTTCAGGCATGAGACTTCGTAATTCATTCGTCCGTTTCTTGCCGGAGGTTAGATGATAGAGGATTACACTTTTCCATTTCCCGCCAATAACATCCAAAGTAACCTCCACGCCAATCTTATATTTCTTTTGTATATTCATTGCAGCATCCTCCTCATTTGATTCAAATTTATTAAATAAGTATGAGATCTTTTTCGTCTATACAGCACTTCTATGTTCCTATAGCACAATATTGTGCCTACTTCCTATTTTAGCATCAATACGACATACTAGCATTCAAGCAAAAAATCAAAGGCTGCCGGTTATTAGCCAAAGCCTTCAAGCTCAACTCATTTATAAAAGGAGGAAATATACGATGAAAATACTTGTAGTCGTTACACATCCCAGACAAGATTCATTAACCGGGAGCATCACGAAGCAATTGACACAAGGATTGTCCGAAGCCGGACATGAATATGAGGTGGCTGATTTATATGCGGAAGGCTTTAATCCTCTGGTATACCCTCCGGATGAGCCGGATTGGGACAATCCGAATAAAGTGTATACAGCTGAAGCTTTGCGCGAAATGGAACGGATCCGGAACCATGATGCGATTATTTTTGTATTCCCGTTGTGGTGGTTTGGTTTACCGGCCATGCTGAAAGGCTATATCGACCGGACATGGAATAATGGATTCGCCTATGGGAAAGACGAAGTTACCGATGAAAGGTTCAAGCTGCCTGTACAAAAAATAAGTTGGGTTTCGCTGGTTGGAGGAACACAGCCGCATTTCGAGAAACACGAGCATGATGTTACGATAACCCGGCACTTGAATTACTTGGCCGGCTACGTTGGTGTTAAAGATTCGGATGTTCATTACCTATACGATACCATTGCTAAATTCCCTGATGATCCCGAGAAAGAGAAAGATCATTACGACGCCCTGCTAGCAGAAGCTTATCGTCTGGGGCTGCAATTCTAATAGCTGCCAAATCATTTCCTTCACGCGCTAAAGTCAAAACAAAATGCAAATGTGCAGGCTGATGAGACTCAAAAGGTCCAAAATGGCGTTCAACATGCAAAAGTGCATTTGAAATCGTCCCATCTCACCTTACAGGGGCTTTTTAGGCCAATCAAACTGCACATTTGCATTTTAATAATATAAATCGCCGAAAAAGCAGCTTACAGCCTGCACTTTTACATTTTGATCAAGAAATTCTCGATTTTCTCCGGTATTCAGCAGGCGTAACGCCTGCAATTTCCTTAAACACGCGGCCAAAATGGCTGGTGTTAATATAACCGCTCTGAACCGCAATGTTGGCAACGAGCTCATCGCTTGATTGCAGCAATTGTTTCGCATGCGCGATACGCAGACCGGTGACATAGTCCCAGAAGGTGACTTGAAGCTGCTCCTTAAATATATTGCAAAAATGATTTTTATTTACATCCAAGTAGTCTGCAATTTTTTGCAAATTAATATCAGTCATATAGTTTTGCTTGCAGTACTCAACCGCCCTTTCAATGAGAGCACCTTGCCGGATAGAAGCTCCTCTATTGGGGCCGGTTTCCTGCACTTTACTGCTTTGCACTAAAGCCTCTCCATAAGCATCCGCCAACTGCAGTAATGGATAGGGCTTGGAGCAAGTGCCGACCAGCAACGGCTGTTCACTATAATTCATCAATATCCGGATACAGTCTTGTACCGGCACAGGATTAGAAGAAGAGGCAGAAGAAGCAGAATGAATAACCACCAGTTCATTATAACGGTGAAAGAAACTGATGCCATGACGCTCCGAATGAGAGAAGTAGTCGTTCACTTCCTCAGTGAGACTAATTTTAATGACTTCTTCGATTTCAACGGCTTTGGAAGCTGTTCCTCCCAGTTGGAATACGCTTATGATGCAGCTCTCCCAACGATCTTTGGTTATTTTCAGAAAATCATGCAGTCCGTTAGAATCCAGTTTGCCTGCCAGCAGCTTTTTGAAGGCGTTTTCTTCAAACAAAGGAATGACTTTGGTGAAACTCTCTTTTACTCCTTTTTCCGCTTCGATTTCTTTGATCACACGGAAAATTTCCTTAATAACTTCGCTTTGAATATAGGGCTTGAGCAAATAGCCCGAGGCCTGGAGCTTCAACGCCTTCCGTGCATATTCAAACTCCCCGTAAGCGGTAAGCAATACGACTTTACTCGGCAAATTAGCCTCGCGTACTTTATTCAAGAGCTCCAATCCATCCAAGTGCGGCATACGGATGTCAGAGATAATCATGTCCGGCACTCTCACTTGTATAAGCTCCCACGCCTGCTGCCCGTTCGTTGCTTCTCCCAAAATTTCCAAGGCTGGAAAATGAGTCTCAAAAATTTTGCGAAGCGCCAACGTGGTCAGAGGCTCATCGTCAATCAGCAAGATCGATAGCATTCTCCTGTATTCCCTCCTTTGGCTGTGGTTTAGGAATGATCAAACGGACCGTTGTCCCGTTGCCCGGCTCGCTCTCAACCGTCAGCCGAGCTTTGGATGTAAATCGGAGCGCCAAACGGTCTGCAATGCTTGATAAGCCGATCCGGCCGCTGCGGACACCCATTAAAGCCAGTTCTTGACGAATGGAACCTAGCTTATCCGGCTTAATGCCGATCCCGTTATCCCTAATCATAATGTGGATGTCATCCGCTTCCTCCTTGATTACAAGGCTGATTAGCCATGCGCCTTCCTTGCTTTCCAAACCATGATAGATAGAATTCTCTATAATCGGCTGAAGCACAAACTTATTGACCGGGAACGAAAGCACATGCTCATCAGCCTGAATATCGTATTGGATTCGTCCGTTGTAACGGATATTTTGAATATGCAAATAGTTTTCGACGGCATGAAGCTCGTCCTTTATTTGCACCATTTCATTCATATGATACAGGGAGTACTGCAGCAGTTCCCTCAATGAGTGGGTAACTAATTCAATATCTTCATTTCGGCCCAGAATGGATAAGGAAGAAATCGATTGCAAAGTATTGTATAGAAAATGCGGATTCATCTTGGCCTGCAAGGCGTTGTATTCCGCTTCCTTTTGCAGCAGCTGACGGTTAATGGAGTCGTCGATAAGCTCTTTTATTTTATCAAGCATATCGTTAACCCCCCGGTTCAATACCATAATCTCCTCATATTCCGTTTGCCGCTCTACTCGAATGTTCAGATTGCCTGTTCCGACCTTCTTCATGAAATTGACCAGCTTCAGGATAGGCTGAGAGGCTCGAATGGTAATGACCGAAGCTAACACAATCGTTACAGCAATCATAATAGCGAGCAGAAGCAGCGTCGTATTGCGGATAACTGAAAGATTTTTATCCAGATGGGTAAAAGGCAATAAATTAACGGTTTTCCAGCCTGTAACCGCGGAGGTTGAATAGACGACAAGCATCTTCTGCCCCTCTATCATCTGTGTCCAATAGCCCGCCGAATTATGGAATAGCTGATCCAGCTCCACCTCATCAAGGCGAAGATCTGAATCAGTCTGATATACAAACTGCTTCTCCTTGTCTAGAATAAAGGATTCGATACCAAGCTGTGTCTGAGTGGATTCGAAAATATGATTCAGCTTGTTAATGTTGTAATCAAATACAGCCACCCCATACAGATTGGGATTAGAGGGGTCATAGGCATCTTTGATGTTGGCTGCTATCGTAATCACATTGTTTGAATCCGCTTTCTTATCATAGTTATCATAATAATCCGGCTTATGCGCACCATAGAATTTAGTCTGCAAGGCATAGGGAGTTTCCTTGAAATCCTGCCATACCTGCTTCAAAAAAGGAGATTGAAAGTCAATGGAACGCGCGCTGTTAATATACTGCTTGGAATAGTCTTGATTATAAATAAAATAGCCGCGGATATCTGATTTCTCCGAGAAAATATTGTTTAACAGAACCGATATCCGGGTGCGATCCTGTGTGGATTCGAATCCCGCCTCCTCCGAGACAGAATCCTGAAGCATCGTGATCAGATTCTGGTCAATGGCCAAGAAATGCAAGGAATCTTTAATTTCGTTCAAGTATAGATCCAGACTCTGATTCACTTGATCCGTAATAGAGGTCGTGTTCTTCACCATCTCCTTCTCTGTAAAGCTGGAGAAGGTCTGATAGCTAATCGTACCGAGCAAGGTAAGCGACGCGCATATGAGCAGCGAGAAGTAGAGGATGATACTTGTTTTAAAGGATTTTAGCTTCAACCACATCTCACCCTGACTTTTTTTAAGTATCAGTATAGTAGCAGCTTTCAGGAAAAACAACAGCCTATAGCTTCCCCAAAATGCTCCGCTGAATATTAGAACATTGTCTAAACATTTGACTATTTAGAAATAGACGGACCTCCCGTATGATTTGGTAAGCGGTTACAAAACAATGCAGCAGGAGGTGCAGACATGAAGTTAACAACCAGTATAGCAAAAGAATTATGGACAAACCGGGCTTATTATTTAATGGCACTTCCGGGCCTTCTTCTTCTCATTGCCTTTGCCTATTTACCCTATCCGGGGATGCTTATCGCTTTCAAAAACTTCAATCCGATTCAAGGCATTTTCGGAAGTCCGTGGAGCGGCTTTGACAACTTCAAGTTTTTATTCAGCAATGACGATATTTTGCGAATTACCTTTAATACATTCTGGATTAATGCCAACCAGATTTTATGGGGGACGATTCTTGCTGTTGTGTTCGCGATTTTATTGAATGAAATTAAGAACAATGCGGTGAAAAAGTGGTTTCAGAGCATTTTATTTCTGCCTTACTTTTTCTCCTTCGTCATTGTAGGGAAATTGATTCTCCTTATATTCGCGAATGAGAATGGACTTGCCAACGGACTGATCCAGATTTTCCATGGCATGCCTAAAGAGTGGTACGCCGTACCGGAGTATTGGGTGAAGATCATTGTCTCCGCAGGGGTATGGAAAAACGTCGGTTATTCCGTCATTATCTATCTCGCCGCCATCACGTCCATTAATGATGAAATGATGGAGGCCGCATCGCTGGACGGAGCTTCACGCATTCAGAAGATACGTTACATCATGCTTCCTAACTTGATTCCTACCATTATTACATTGACGCTGCTCGCGATTGGCAAAATATTTTTTGGCGACTTTGCCCTCATCTATGCCATCGTCGAGAACAATGGTCTGCTCTATCCGACCACCGACGTTATCGAAACCTATATCTATCGTGCCCTAATCAATGGAGGACAAGAGTACGGCATGATTACGGCCATTGGCTTGTATCAATCTATTCTCGGATTCATTGTTGTTCTAGGCAGCAACTGGCTGGTCAAACGGTACGATAAAGACTATTCGTTATTCTAAAAGCATCGAGGTGAACGAAATTGAAAATCAAATTTGGCTGGCTGGATCTGCTGATCTATCTCGTCTTCATCGTTTTTGCTCTCGTGACGCTGGTGCCTTTTACGCTGGCGATCATGGTCTCTTTCTCAGCTGAAAGCTCGGTTGCGATGCATGGCTATAAGTTCATACCCGAGCAGTTCTCGTTAGATGCCTATAAAATGATATTCCAGGACAGCATGGTATTTAATGCGTACAAAGTGACGATCTTCGTAACGGTTGCCGGCACCTTCGTCTCCTTATTGTTCTCATCGCTGCTTGGCTACATGATGTCTGTTCAGAAAGTAAAATACCGCAATATTATCGCTTTTCTCATCTTTATTCCGATTGTCTTTTCCGCGGGACTTGTACCCTGGTACATCGTCGTATCCAACGTGCTTCATTTAAAAAATACCGTTTGGGCGTTAATTCTGCCTCTGGCCATTAGCCCTTTCAATGTGTTCCTGCTGCGAAATTATTATAAGTCGATCTCTCCTGCACTCGCAGAGTCGGCTGAAATTGATGGAGCTGGACCGTGGTATACGTTTTATAAAATTATGATTCCACTATCGAAACCGATTCTTGCAACCGTAGGTCTGTTCGCTTCACTCGGCTATTGGAATGATTTCACGACATCTCTATGGCTGATTGATGACCGTAAGCTGTTCACCGTACAGTTCTTGCTGTACCGGATCAATTCTATGATTGCTTATATGAGTCAGCACGCCAATATGTCAGCGGTTCTGCTGCCATCCGAAACTATCGTATTCGCGATGTTTCTCATTACGATTGGCCCCATTATTCTTGTATATCCCTATGTCCAAAAATATTTCGTTAAGGGAATTATGATTGGCTCTGTGAAAGGTTAATCCAAATCAAACAAGGTTACCATAAACATGAACAAGGAGCGATTACAATGAAAAAAACGAAGCCGCTTAAGAGCAGTATCCTAATTGCCGTCATTTTAGCCTTTACCATGCTCGCAGGTTGCGGCTCTGCCGTTTCAACATCTCCCGGAAAAGCCGGTAATGAAGCTGCGTCCAACAGCGTTACATTGAAAATTTTATTCCCTGGAGATCCCCCTCGCAACTTGGATGCTGTGAATGCTGCGATTTCCGAGAAGCTTAAGGCCGATGGACTCAATATCAAGCTGAGTTATACCTTTGTACCTTGGGATTCTTACTTTAATAAGCAGAGTCTGGTTGTCGCCGCTGGCGAAAGCTATGACCTGGCCTGGTCCCATGTGTCCAAGCTGTCCCAGAGTGTAAGCAAAAACGTATTGATGCCTCTGGATGAAATTTTGCAAACGAACGGCGCAGAACTAAATAAAGATATATCGGACTTTGTATGGAAAGCCGTCCAAGTTAACGGTAAAACGTATGCGATACCGAGAGTCGTCCCTTCTGCACAAAGCGACAGCTTCCAAATCCGAGGCGATCTTCGCAAAAAGTACGGTTTGCCGGAAATTAAAAATTCCGCTGATTTCGAGAAGTATCTGGAAGCCGTCAAACAGAATGATCCGCAAATGGTCCCTCTTGTAGGCGGAGCGAGCGGCATGATCAGAGAACTCGGACCTAGCAACTTTATGAATGGCGAATATATGAACAGCTTGTTCTATATTGATGTCAATGAAAAACCGCTGAAGGTCAAAAATATGTTTAATTCTAAGTTCTACGAGGACTTTGTGAATATTACCCGGGACTGGTACAAGAAAGGTTATCTGCCGAAGGATCCTAATTTATTTAAGGACGTCAACGGAAGCTTCACACAAGGTAAAATGGCGGCAATGCCTTCCAACATTTTACGTCCTACCGAGGTTATCGATGCTTTGAAAACAAATTTTCCTGAAGCTGAACTTGAATTCGTACAGTTCGCTCCAAATGATCCAAAATACATTTTTAGCAGTGCAGACAACTTGTTAGTAGTTCTCGCTACGAGCAAGCATCCTAAAGAGGCCGTATCCTTCGTCAACTGGCTTCACAGCAGTCAAGAAAATTATGACTTGTTCACGCTTGGCGTTAAAGATGTGAACTATAAAGTCGATGGGAATAGCGCTTCCTATGACGGTATCCCTGCCGACAAGCAATACTTTCCGATCAGTTGGGCTTGGACGGATATGCGCTATCACAAATTCAGTAAATTTATGACGCCGGATCAAATGGATGTCATTAAAAACTTTGATAATGGCGCGATACAAACTCCGCTGATCGGCTTTGCTCCCGACAATGAGCCTGTGAAAGCAGAGCTCGCTAAGCTGTCAGCAATTGTTGCTGAGTACTCTGCAAACGGTCCGCTCATGAATGGACAAGTCGATTTCTCCACCGTGAAAGATCAATTTCTAAGCCGGCTGGATGCCGCTGGCATCAATAAAGTGCTTGCAGAGTACCAGAAACAGCTGGATGCCTTCCTCGCCGCACAAAACAAAAGCTGATTAAAAGAATAGGGGCTATCCCATTCGTCATCGAAATGACTTATGAGATAGCCCCTTTTTTTATTTTCTATAGCACCAGTTGTCCGGAATCGTGACGAGATCCGCTGGCTGGCGGTATCGTTCGCCGATTTCCTTAAAGCGCTGCAGGATGTTCTCATCCAGTAAGCCTTGCTGATTCGGCGCGCCGTTAAGCAGGAACGAGACATTTTGCGCATTGCATTCATTCACTTTATCCAGCGCCCAGTCCGCCGTTCTAAGTTCCATTGCTGTATCTGTTGCCCGCCAGAACCAGGTTTTCGTTAAAATATTGCAGCTCGCTCCCGGACCGTTGAACGAGTTATCGACTTCTTGCCCTGCAGCATTTTCGAAAAAGGCGATGTCCGTCTGCTGTACGCCCGACTCACAGCCAATATTCATCAACAAACATTGCGGCTGAAACCCTTTGACCCATGCATTGATTTCCTCGAAAGGCAGATTCTCATAGCTTGGGCCGCCCCAAGGGGCATTCCAGCCGTCAATGATCAGGAACGGAATTTCTCCGTAGCCTGTCAGCAGCTCCTCAATCTGATTTTTAATAAATTGCTTGTCTTCAGGCGTACATTTCTTCCGGCCGATCTGGTGATGCAAGTCTAGTGCAGAGAAATAAAGACCTGCTTCGATTCCTTCTTTTCGGAATGCATCCAGATATTCCTTCACTACGTCGGTCTGGAGTGTGGCGTTTTTGACCGAATGATCGGTGTAGGCAGACGGCCACAAGCTGAAGCCCTCATGATGCTTAGCTGTCATAGCAGCAAATTTCATCCCTGCCGATTTAGCGGCTTTCGCCCACTGGGAGCAGTCCAACTGAGCCGGATTCCATTCCTTCGGATCAAATATGAATCTGCGGGGCTCATCGTTATTTTCATGGCCATACTCCCAGTCCTCCATTTCCGTTTCTGCAAACTGAAAGGTAGCACTATTGAAATGAATGAACATACCCAACCTTTGATTGACGAACCATTGCTGCTGCCGCACAAGCTCTTGATTACTCATAAAAATTGCCTCCCCGTTATCCAATGTAATAGAATCATATGATATCTACTACTGTATAGAATCCCGGTCCTTGTTGCAGCTGACAATCTCGACTATCTATAGTACAATTTCTACATAAATTTATTCAAAGGTGATGCGATGCTTGCTATTGAATTACAAGTCCCTCCCTTTCCTCTGCTGACTACCGTCGGCTATGTATTATGGCCGTCAGGCGTCACGCATGCTGAGCGGCAATTTGATGTTTTTGATTTGATCATTTGTACCAAAGGCACTTTATATATGGCCGAGAACGATATTGAATACAAGATTGAACAGGGAATGATGCTCATTCTTGAACCGGGAAAAACACATTCCGGCTATCGTCCCACCGAGAACGAAACCGAGGTCTACTGGATACATTTTCAATACCCGTCGTCCTCACAGCCGAAATTGATCGAGAAGCAGAGCTGGCAGCAGCCTTTGCTTGAAACGACCAATCAGGACACGGTGCCTCATCCCGCCATGATCAGCATTCCTAAATTTGCTGCTATCGATCTGCGAATTATCGTTCCCATGCTGACAGAGATGCTTAAAGTACACAGCGTTTTGACACCTAGCCGCTCTTTTGACCTGCATATTTTATTCGGTCAGCTTCTTGTCCAGCTGCAAAACGGAATGATAACCGGCAGCTCGCAAGCCCGCTCCCATCTCATCGGCGAGAAGGTCGCTTCTTACCTGGCGAGCCGTTTGGAATCTCCTTTCGATTCCGAACAGATGGAGCTTGAGCTGCATTACCATTTTGATTATCTTTCCAGATGCTTGAAGCAATATTCCGGGATGAGCCCTCTGCAGTACAGACATCAACTGCAGATTGAACGCGCCAAACGGCTGCTGACCCATTCAGAGCTGCCTTTGGTGAAAATCGGAGAACAATGCGGCTTCAATGACTACAACTATTTCATCCGTCTGTTCAAACGCCAGACGTCGTTCACGCCCGGAGAGTACCGGAGACGGTATCAGGCATATCTTTAAGGTTTATTAATGAAACAAATAAAAAGCAGCCACGCTCGGCTGCTTTTTATTTTTGTTGATTTTCTTGTGGCGACTATAACCGAAGATAACTTTGCCCGATAGTTCCCTGAGTCACTGATGCAAAACAGGATGCCCGTAGGCAACCAGTCTACTAAACTGCGATGAAACTTCCTCCGCAGCAAGAGGCTGATTGTTTTTAATCCACCACATGATAACTCCCATACATGATGCTACAAGGTAGATGAGTAACAATTCCTTAGATAGTGCTAAAGGCTTCTTTTCTGCCTCAGGGATAATCCCCTCATTTAGTTTCTCTTTTAGGATATTCTCCATCTTCTCTCGAAACTGAGAAATTCTATTCTCTTCAATTAGCATTGCAGAGTAAAATGATGTGTTTCGTGAAATATGTTCCAATAGAGCTTGCATGACTGTCTCAAGTTTAGAAATACTGAAGGGATTCATCGTGAATGGACATTGGACAATTACATGCTTCACTTCACTCAACAACTCATCCATACATGTATTTAATAAGTCAGGCTTATTTTCGTAGTGAAGATAAAAAGTATTCCGATTAATCATAGCCCGATCAGCAATAGCTTGAATCGTAATCGCTTCGTATCCTTTTTCTTGAATAAGCTCAAAAAAAGCTGTTCGAATCGATTGCTTTGTCCGAATAATTCTTAAATCGACCTTCTTTTTCAATGTTTTTTGTCTCTCCTTGAAAAAATATTGATTGATATGTGACAAATTTATTTGAATTGTATCTTATCCTTCAAAATCAAAAATATTGAATATTGAGTGTTGTATGATTCCTTATTATAATGAGCGAAAGATAAATAAACAACATGTTGTTCATTATTTGTCTTATGACCATAAAACCAAAAGGAGTTAATCTTATGACACTAAAAAATCAGAATGAGCTTGTATTTAAATCAATTGCAGTGCTGGAAAGCTTAGCAAATGGCCAGCCCGAAGCGATTATGAATTACATTCATCCAGATAAATATATTCAACACAATCAGGCTTTGCCCGACGGCCGCGCGGCGATGCTTGGTGCACTTAAACATCTAAAAGAAGTCGGTACAAAGGTTAGCATTAAACGCACTTTTGTCGATGGAGATTTTGTGGTTCTTCATTCTATATATGATTTCCACGGACCAAAAATCGGGTTTGATATTTTCCGTTTTGAGAATGGACTAATCGTCGAGCATTGGGACAACTTGCAAGAGATGGTGGAGAAAACTCCAAGTCAACATTCGATGATTGACGGACCGGTAATGATCAAGGATATTGGCAAGACAGATGCGAATAAAGCATATGTAAAAAACTTTGTTGAGGATATCATGATTGGTAAGAATCGCAGCCTGCTTACCACTTACTTCAATGGGGATAATTATATTCAGCATGATCCTCATATTGCAGATGGTCTTTCCGGTCTTGCTGCTGCAGTTAAGGTAATGGAAGAGCAACATATTGAAATGCAATACACATATGTTCATCAAGTTATTGGTCAGGGCGATTTTGTGCTTACGGTAAGTGAAGGGCTCATCAATGGAGAGCCTAACGCCTTCTACGATTTGTTCCGTGTGGAGAATGGAAAGATCGCCGAGCATTGGGACGTAATCGAACCTATACTGCCTTTAGATAGGCGGAAAAATTCAAACAGTAGATTTTGAGGTTGTGTAACTGTATCGTAATTTACTTTCTAACTGGATATAAAATAAGCGTTGCTAGAGCACCGCTCAGACTGTCGAGAAAGTTTCGGCAGTCTTTTTTAATTTAATGAAATATCAGGCCATCAAATGTACCTTTACATTTTGTCACTTTAAACAGAAACTAAACAACCGGAACAAACTTTAGCTGAGGTTCATCAAATCGTTTCGGCTCCGTTTCAAATGGGTTGGTAGGATAGGAACTAAGGAAGCTGCCGCAGCATACTCCCTTTAATCAGAATACAGACAGCAAATCTATTTGTGGCTAGGAGGGAAAAACATGATTATTACGACAACCGCTATCGTTGAAGGAGCTCCAGTCAGACAATATATCGGCGTTGCAACCGGCGAAGTCATTATGGGCGCTAATATCGGACGCGACATCCTTGCTTCCTTTAGAGATCTTGTAGGCGGGCGTTCGAAAGCCTATGAAACCAAGCTAAGGGAAGCAAGAGGTGAAGCCTTTAAAGAAATGACACAGCAAGCCTCGCAGATGGGAGCCACTGCTGTAATCGGTGTCGCAATTAATTACGAAGTTGTCCGTCAAGATATGCTGATGGTTGCCGTCAGCGGAACGGCCGTCATCATTTAATTAGAATGGAATGGATCGATATTTCACCAGGAGGAGTTAACTCATTATGAAAAAAATAAAAACGCTTGGCCTCATCACTTTAGGCGCGGCTGTAATGATCTCTGCTTCGGCTTGTACCGCTAACAACGCAGGCGATATACAAAACAATAACAGCACAAAGGCTGTGAACGAAAAAGCAGCCCCATCCCCTGCAAACAATGAAGTCGCACAAAACAGACTGCAAGACGACTTTTATGAAGCTGTAAATGCGAAATGGCTGCAATCTACAGAATTGCCGGCGAATAAAGTCATTATAGGCGGCTTGGCAGACCTCGATACGGATGTAAAAAAGGTGGTATCCGGGGATTTAGCAAAAATGGCAGCTGAAGGCCGTGACAAATCCGATGATGAAATCGGCAACATGGTTAAATTTTATAAACTGGCTGCTGACCGGGAAAAACTGAACAAACAAGGCTATGATGCCATCAAGGCGGATATCCAAATCATTAAATCGACCAAAAGCTTAGCCGAACTTGCAAAAAACCAAAAGGACCTTTACTTCAAAGGACTTGCTCTGCCATTCAGCCTGAATCTTCTGTCTGATATGAAAGACGCTACGAAAAACGCGCTGTATATCGAGGCTCCTGCGCCTGTAATGCCGGATAAGAGCTACTACGCAACCGAAAATCCGCAAAGCGAAGTGTTCCTAGGGCTGTACAAAAAAATGCTGACCGATCTGCTAGTAATGGTTGGCGAATCGGACACGGAAGCGGCGAGAATTGCGGGTGAAGCCGTCGATTTTGAACAAGAGTACATTCAATATACACTAAGCGCAGCGGAAGCCAGCAACTTCGAATCGTTCTACAACCCCAAAACCATTGGTGAGTTAAAGGCATACAGCAAAAGCGTTGATTTAGAGAAATTCTTGATTGATGTTGTGGGCAAAGTACCGGATCATATTTCGGTCATGTCCGTTAAGTATTTCGAAAATCTGGATAAGTTCCTCAACGAGAAAAACTGGGACAAAATTAAAAGCTGGACGTACGCAAACTTTGTATTAAAATCTTCGTCGATGCTGTCTGATGATTTTGTAAATACGTCAACACAATTGGGCAGAGCGCTGTCCGGTCAGCAAGAAATGACGGCAACGGAAGATACGGTTCATAACATCGTAAATTCAGCATTCAAGTATGTGGTCGGCAACTATTATGGGGAGACACATCTTGGAGCAGCAGGCCGGAAAGATGTTACCGCTATGGTTGAAAACATGATTGGCATTTACAGAGATAAGCTGCTTAACAATGACTGGATGTCGGAGGAAACGAAGCAAGAAGCGATTAAAAAGCTCGATAATCTGAAAACACATATTGGCTATCCAGACAATCTGGAAGATGTATATGCATCGCTCAAGGTTGATGGGAATAAAACGTTATTCGAGAACAATCGCGCGATCCAAACGATCATTACGAAAAACAACTTTGCAAAATTGGATAAACCCGTGGATCGCGATGAATGGAGAATGTCTGCCAATACGGCAAACGCCTCCTATCAACCGCTGACCAACACGATTACGATTCCCGCTGCCGCTCTTCAGGCGCCATTTTATGATAAAAACCAAAGCGCTAGCCAAAATTACGGCGGCATCGGCACCATTATTGCGCATGAAATCTCTCACGCCTTTGATACCAACGGAGCAAAATATGATGAGATCGGCAATATGGCCAACTGGTGGACAGAAGCGGACTACAAGAAATTCGAGGAAAAAGCAAAGGCTGTTATTGATCAATACAACAACATGGATTATCTGGGACAAAAACTCAACGGCGAAATGACTGTATCCGAAAATATCGCTGATATTGGCGGATTGATGGCCGCACTTGAGGCAGCAAAACAATTGCCGGATGCCAATCTGAATGAGTTCTACAAATCCTATGCAACCATTTGGAGACAAAAGGTTCGTCCTGAAGTTGAACAAATACTGTTAACCATCGATGCTCATGCGCCGAATAAAATTAGAGTGAATGCCGTATCAGCTAATACCGATGATTTCTACTCCACATTTAATGTTAAAAAAGGCGACGCGATGTACATTGCCCCAGAGGAGAGACTGACGCTTTGGTAAAATAGAAACGAACCCATTCGAAGCATGGCGTTGATCTGCGTTAATGTAAGCAGCCATACCAAAATCTCTGTTGAATGCTGCTCAGGCAGTCATTCGATTACAGCATTTTGGTTATGGCTCTTTTTTATGCTAATGAGGTCAAAAGAATGCTTGCTCCTGACGTAACGTCATGACCTATACTGTCGCTAGAAAGGAGTGGGGAGCGATAAGCAAATCACAGTCTACCATTGGCGCAAAACCAGTCCGTCAGTTGGGCCTTTCAAGTCCATATCGGCGGATCAAAATGTAAAAGTGCAGGCTGCAGGCCGCTTTTTTGACGATTTACAGCATCAAAATGCAAATGTGCATTTCGATCGGTGCAATATGCCTCCAAAGAGGGGATTTCAGAGATTTCAAATGCACTTTTGCATTTTGAAAGCCAATTACAGCCATTTGAAGATGATCAGCCTGCACTTTTGCATTTTGTTTCCTATTTTGTTTCCTATTTTGTTCACTATGATCACGGGCAGACTCTCATATCCATGAAAACCAAAGTGCTCTCTCTTTTAGAAAATGAAATAAGGATGCTCTTTAGGAGCACCCTTACCTCAGAATTGCCTAGCTGTACGAAGCTAGCTCAAATGCACACTATTCCACTACAATCCGAATCTTTGCCGATTTGTTGCCAAACTTTACGGTTAAGGTTGCGTTCCCTTTTCCTTGCGCGGTAACGACACCATGCTTCACATGAGCAACCGTTACTTTGGAAGAACTCCAAATGCCATCGGTCGTAATCGTCCGTTCGGAGTTGTCTAGGTACGTTGCGATCGCTTCTAGCTGAATCGTTTGGTCACCTTTTAATGTCAGCTGTGTTACCGGTTTGCCGTTTCTATAGATATCCAAATACTTCAGTTGATCGACATCCACATTGATACTAACCGTCTTGCCGTTATATTTGGCAGTTACTTTCGTTTTTCCGGCTCCAATTGCAGTGATTTTACCCTGGGAGACAGAGGCGATCTTTGAATTGCCTGATGACCATTCTGCCTGTGCAGTGACATCTTTCGTTCGTCCATCCGGCAATGTCGCAGTCAATTTGATCGAATGTGTCCCACCAGACTGCATCGTCAACACATCCGTACTCGCTTCCAGCTTCTGGACCGTACCGATATCGACCGTAATGGTCACCGTTTTGCCGCCATATTTGGCGGTCACGCTTGTCTTGCCCGCTGCAAGCGCATGAATGAGTCCGCCATTGACTTCTACAATCGTCTTCGAAGAAGAAGACCATTCTGCAGCTTCTGTTACATCGATCTTATTGCCAAGACTATCCGTCGAAGTTAGCTTTACCTGCTTATTTTCATTCACTTCCAATGTGATCGCATAGGTATCTGCCGTCAGCTTATCCGCTACATCCACATCCACAGAAATCGTTACGGATTCTCCGCCGAATTCAGCCTTAATGACTGCTGTACCCGAGTTGTTGGCCGTAATTTGACCCTTGTAGACTGACGCAATATCCGGGTTGGACGAGCTCCACTCCGCCATCGTCGTAACATCCTTCACCGTGCCATCTTTATAGGCAGCCGTTAGGGTGACCGCAGATGTTCCATTCTTACGAAGAGACAGCTTCTTTTGGCTCGGTGTCAGCTTCTCGATGACACCAACAGATACAATTACAGTCGCGGTCCGTGCGCCATAGGTCACGGTAATCGTCGACGTTCCATTTTTCAAAGCAGTTATCGTTCCTTTATTAATCTCGACAACATCAGGATGCGAGGAGCTCCACTGTGAAAGAGCGGAAACATCGACCACACGGCTATCGCTGTAATAGCCATTGGCAACCAAGGTCACTGACTCGCCAATTTGCATGTCCACCGTTGTTTTGCTCAGAACAATCTGATTTGGAATGTCTACTCTAACGGTCGCAGTAACCTGTTTACCGCCATAGGACGCTTTAATGATGGCTGTCCCTGACTTGTAGCCTGTCACCTTGCCCTTAATCACATCTGCCACATTTGGATGATCGGAAGACCACTGCGCTTTGTCTGTAATCAATTCCTGCGTTCCATCCGCAAATGTAGCATAAAGCTTTAAGTCACGGGACTTATTCAAGTCCAGGTCTAAGGAATCCATATCGAAATCCAGACGCTTTGGCACCTCTACGTCCACATGAATGGTCACACTTTTGTCCCCGTAAGCGGCTGTGATTTCTGCTGATCCCGACTTTTGGCCGAACACTTCGCCATTTACCACATAAGCAATGGAATCGTCGGAGGAGCTCCACTTTGCCTTATCTGTAATACGCGCTGTTTTCCCATCCATATAAGTCAAGTTCAGTTCAAGCTGCTCGGATTTGCCGACACGAAGGAACAGCTCCTGCTTGCTCGCCTCCAGCTTGCGAGAAGCATCGACGTATACATTTATAGAAGCTGTTTTCGTTCCGTATGTAGCAGTAATCGTCGCCGTTCCTGCGCGGTATGCCTTAATAACACCCTTAATGGCATCTGCTACCTTCTCATTGTCACTTTCCCATTCTGCCTTATCGGATACATTTTGTATGGAGCCGTCCGGATAAGTAGCGGTCACGACAATTTGCTTTTCTTCGTTTACTAATAGGTTCAAATCCGTATATTCCATATCGATTCGTCTGGCCAGCTCCACAGATGCTTTCACTGTGAGGCTTTGGTTGCCGTACTTGGCAGTGACTTTAGCCGTTCCAGATTTCTTGCCTGTCACGAGACCATTCACAACAGTCGCTACACTATAATTATCGACGGACCATGCTGCCTTTTTCGTCACAATCTCACTTGATCCATCCTCATAAATAGCTGTCAGCTCGATTTGCTGTTCTTTCCCTACGCGCAGATCGAAGTCATTCATATCCATAGTCAATGCCTTGACCTTCTTGCTCACCGACACATTGACAATGACTGTCTTTCCCTGATAGGTAGCGGTAATGACCGCCGTCCCTTCCTTTTTCGCCGTAATGGTACCGGCATACACGGTGGCAATTTCGGAATTGCTGCTGCTCCAGTCCGTCTTGATCGTCACATCGCTGGTACTTCCTGTAACCGATACGGCTGTTGCAGTCAGGGAGACGGATCCGCCCACTTCGAGCGCTGCTTCATTCTTGCTTAAGACGAGCCGTGAAATTTCTGCTTCCGCGGCCACTGCTGCAGTACTGCCTTGAATAAGCAACAGCAGCACCAGCAATCCCGCAATAATCGTGTGAAATTTTCTCGACATGCTTCATTTTCCCCTTTTATTACGTGAATTTTGGAAAAACAGCTTTAGTCTGTTTACATTCCCATATTGCTTTCCATTTGCAGTGCCACGCCGCGCAGCTTCTGTTTGGCGCGATGGATTCTCGACTTCACGGCGCTGATCAAGGTTTTCTGACGTTCCGCAAGCTGCTCATACGTCAATCCGTATTCATAGACGAGCAGCAGCGACTGGCGATTAATCGGATTTAACGAAGAGAGCAATTCACGAAGAAAATGCTGATCGACGATTGTTCGTTCAATGTCGGTATCGCCCATATAGACATCCCGCGACCCGCTATAGATACACATTTCCCGGCGCTGCTTGCGATACATGTCAATCACGACATTGCGGGAAACCGTCTTGAGCCATGCTTCCTTCTGATCAAGCTGCTCCAGCAGATCAATATGACGATAAGCCTTCAAGAACGTTTCTTGAACCGCATCCTGTGCCAGTTCACGGTCCTTGGCAATCGAGAAGGCATAATAATAGACTTGCTTGAAATATCTGGCGTATAAATGATGGAGTGCTTCGACATTCGAGTTGTCCTGCTGTTCTTTGCTGCTACTCATTCAAATATGTTTTCACCCGATTCTGGATCAATTTGCTGACTTCTTCCGCGGATTTTTGCCCGCTCATAAAGCTTTTGAATTCCTCCATCGCAATCATAAGCACCTTCATATCGCTAGTTCTGCGATAATCGGCCTTCGAGATTTGTTTCTCTACCGCTTCAATCCGTTTTTTCACGGTTTCACCATCCGGCAGCATATTTGCAGGTATCATCGTTTCCAGCGTTCCGGTCTCGATTTTTTGCAAAACCTCTTTCAATTTGTTGCTAGTGGCGCCTTTATTCATCGGCAATCCCATGAGATTCGGGGAAGCTTGCATTTCATCGGATAACAAAAACTTCACAAAGGCCCATGCTTCCTGCTGAACATCCGATTTGCTGTTTATCCCTAAGCTGTATGCAGGCTTGAACGGTGCGCCATCCTTTTGTCCGCTCGCGCTTGGCTTCTCGTAATAATCCATACCCTGCGGCATCGTCAGCGCTTGCTCAGGACTGTAGATGTCGACCATTTGAAAAGCTGCTTTACTGCTGTCGAAGGAGAATCCTTCACTGAGCAGACCTTCGTCAAACATTGATTTAATCTCTGTTATTAAATTGCGGAATAAATCCGAGTCAAAGTTCGGCTGTCCCTGACCTGCGAGCTGAGCGTAATTATCCTCAACAAAATCAAAGAGCAGCCCCGTTGGATCGAGGTTAATCGCTTTATCGGAATCGCCTTGCTGCTTCAGCTTTTGGGCGATCTCCTTGAACTGGTTCCAGTTCCACGACTCGTTATCGCCAACCGAAATATTCGCTTTCTTCAGCAGTTCGGTGTTTCCTTGAAACAGGCTGAGTGAGAACGAGAGCGGCATGGCGTAAAGACCCTCTCCATCTTGGGATGCCTTCAAAATGTTGCTGTACAGCGTATTCCGGTCGAATGAGCTGTCACCTGCCATCAGATCATTCAAATTGACCAGCAATTTTTTGGCGACAAATTTGTCTTGCGGCAATTCACTCATCAGCATCAGATCAGACCCTTTACCGGAAATAACTTGCGTCGTCACCGACTGCACGTACTTTTCCACGTCTGCAAGCGAAATGGCCTCCATGCTCATACTGCCTTCTCCGGCTGGCTGCGCCGCCCTATATTCCTTAATTTCAATATGGATATCCTTATGCTGCTCCTCAAATTTGCGCGCAGCAGCCTCCAAGAAACGATCTTTCATCATGACCGATATGACGACGGTTTTTTGACCGCCTTTGTCCTGCGGCGGCTTTTCTCCCCCCGTATCTAAATTCTTGGAGCCTCCTCCCCCTCCATTCCCTGAACAAGCGGACAACAACAGAACGACAGACAGCATGACTAACAACGCTACTTTTTTCAAATGAATCATCCTCTCAATTTAATCGGACTCGATTGCCTTCCTGCAGCGGCTGGCTCGACTCCGTCACAATATCTTCTTCCATATAAACGCCTCCGAGCACGACGATTTCCTCGCCGTTCCCTTTGCCGGTCTTCACGTAAGCCTTCTGGACCGTATACGTATTGCCGAGTGAACTTCGATTCTCGCGAATAACAAATACGTAGCTTCCGGTTCCGTCTTTTTTGATCCACTTTTGGCTGATGACAAGCCCTTGCTCCTTAAACGGCTTCTCCAAGTTAACACTGGCCGACTCACCTCCTTGGAGACCATCGCCCGGCACGTAAACGACGATTGTTTTCTGACTCTTGCCGCCTCCGCCCGAGCTGCCGTTTTCAGCATCCGGCTGATTAGCTCCTCCGCCTCCGTTTCCCGGAGAAGCCGTCTTAATTTCAGCGACCGTTCCTTCAATTTTTCGCGGCTTATCTCCATCCAAGGTGACTGTTACTTTTTCGTTCTTTTGCATCAAATCCGCCGATTCTTTATCTGTTGTGAACGTAAATTCGAATCCCTTACCCGTTTCCAACAGTGTCAACACCGGCTGGCCTTGAGGAATGCTCATCCCTTCCTTCGCTTGAAGATTCAATACTTTACCGTCCGCAGGTGCAGTCAAATCGCGGTTTTGTGCCAGCTCCTTGCGCAGCGCCTCGATTTTCCTCTCCGCAATGCCCCGGTCCAGCTGCTCTAATTCCAAGTCGCGTTTCGCTTTACGGATCGCGTCCTCGTCTTCTGATCGCTGAGCGGCCATGAATTGTTCTTTGAGCAGCTCCCGGTTTAAATTCCGTTTCTTCATCTCGTCCTCCGCATCGAGAAGCTGCTGTTGTACCTCCGTTCCGTCGTATGTGAGCAGAATTTGTCCTTTTTTGACTTTTTCCTCATCCTTAACATGCACCTTCGCTATCTTCCAGCTGTTATCGCTGTTTATCTCGCTTTGCTTGCGCGGCGTAATAAGGCCGCTTCCTTCAATGCGATGAGAGAGCGTCTTCTGCGTGGGCTTCTCCGTCGCGACTTTCGGCAGCAATGCGGTTTGAAGCGTTTGGCTGAACAACGTCAGCAGTGCCAATATGAGAAGGAACGCCACCAATGCAATGCCGGCAATCCGTTGTTTTCGCAATACCATATTGCCAATCTCCCTTCACTCAGCCTTTCACGCCGGAAAGCT
Organism: Paenibacillus radicis (ex Gao et al. 2016); assembly: GCF_014641555.1. GTDB lineage: Bacteria > Bacillota > Bacilli > Paenibacillales > Paenibacillaceae > Pristimantibacillus > Pristimantibacillus radicis. The sequence continues at coordinate 116,408 of NZ_BMHY01000001.1, read as the reverse complement.
GGATTCCTTCAATAAAATACCGTTCGGCACTCAAGAACAGAAGCACCATAGGCATCATGTATACAACCGAGACGGCAAACGAGATGCCAAGTGCATCTTCCTGTATGCGGGATAAGAACACCGACAGCGGCTGCATCGCAGCGTCCTGCAGGAAAATAAGCGGCTGCTCGACCATATTCCAATAATCGACGAACAGGAGCACGATAAGTGCAGCGATTCCCGGCTTCACCATCGGCAGCGCAATTGAGATGAATATGCGCCAGTACCCCGCACCGTCCATTTTGGCCGCTTCGATATAGGCCGAATGGATATGGAGCATGAACTGCCGCAGCAGAAACACGCCGAAGGCGCCGAACACACCCGGCAAAATAATAGAGCTGGGATGATTCAGGAGACCCAGCCGGTCAGCCATCAAATAGTTGGGTACGAGCGTCACCTGAAACGGCATCAGCATCGTCATCAAATAAAGGAAGAATAATCCGTCCCTGCCCGGAAAATTCAGCTTTCCGAATGCGAACGAGGCAAGTGTTGCCACCGCTGCTTGTCCAATGATAATAGGAGCCACCAGCATGACGGAATTCCAGAACAAGTACAAAAAATTCGGTGTTGCGATCAATACCTTGTCGTACTGCTGGAAGGATACCCAGTCCGGTATCCACTTGAGATTGACGAATACGCTCGTGTCGGTTTTGCCCAGCATACTGTAATTCGCCATGATTTCACGTTCCGTCATGAAGGAGCTGACGACGCTCAAGACGACGGGCATGAGCAACAGGACGGCAATGGCGATCAGCAGCAGCGAGCGCAGGAGCGGCAGTATCCATTGCTTCATCATGTCATTCACCTCTTTCCACTCTTTCTTGCACTTACTCCATATAAGAGCGGAATATCCGCTCCGTACGGAACAGCACGAACATAAGCCCCGTCATACAAAGCGCCATCAGCACTGCCGCGGACGAAACTTTCTGAATGTCGAGAGACAGGAACATATTGTTCATATAATGCTGCAGCATATAGATCCGGTCATGCGGATAAGCACCTGCGACGAGATACGTCTCACGAAAAACCTTGAACGAATTCAGTACGGACATAAGCACGACTAGAAACGTCGTTGGTGTTAAATAGGTGAGCGTAATTCCGAACAGCTTCCGGACGGGTCCTGCCCCTTCCAGACCGGCAATTTCATAATATTGATCCGGAATGTTCTGCAAACCGGCCAGGAACAAGATGACGTTGTAGCCGATGTTTTTCCATACATAGACCAGCACAATGACAAAGCCTGCCCACTCGGACTTCATCCAGTCTTGACGGCTAAAGCCGAAATGCTCCATTACGGCATTCAATGTGCCATTCCAATCAAATAAAATTTGCCAGACAAGCACAATTGAAGCGACTGGCACGACAAGCGGCAGAACATAAGCCGTGCGCAGCCAGTTTCGGAAAAACACCCGCTGGTTCAGAAGCAGTGCTAGCAATAGCGATACGACAACGAGGATCGGTACGCTGATCGCGGTAAACCAGAACGTGTTGGATGCCGCTTTCTGAAACGAGGAACTAAGGAGCAATTCCTTGTAATTAGACAGCGTGAAGCTTCCAACGAGCCGGTCTTGGAACGAGTACTGAATGCTCTGACCAAACGGAATGAGATAGAATAAGGAGAATCCGGCCAGACTCGGAGCGAGAAAACCGAAGGCAGCTAGAAGCTCCTTACGCGATAGACGTTGCAATTTCATGATGAAACCTCCAATCGGGAGCCGGTAAACATATAGGTTCGGCCTTACATCGACTAGTGTACCTATCAATCTGGGGAGTAAATATGAAAGCAATGTGGAAAAACTGTGGAATCGGGCCGTTGCAGAATCTTTTATGATAGAATGTTCCTCGATAACCGATTAGGAGGTTCCGCATGAAGTCCTATCAAATTGCTGTAGTCGACGACGATGCTCAAATACTAGAGATCGTGGAGGCATATTTATATAAAGAGGGATACCGTACATTGACATTATCGTCAGCAGAAGCCGCGTGGGAGCTGTGGAAAAATGATCCGCCCGATATGTGGATTCTGGACATCATGCTTCCGGGAATGAGCGGGTTTGAGCTGTGCAAAAAAATCCGCAAAGAAGCCGAGGTTCCTATCGTCATGATCTCGGCACGCGATGATGAGGTCGATCGCATTCTCGGGCTTGAGCTCGGCAGTGACGATTACATGACGAAGCCGTTCAGTCCGAGAGAACTGGTCGCGCGCGTGAACCGCTTGTTCCACCGGCTCAGCTCGATTCGCGAGGCTCGGGAAAATGCTGCCTCTTCGCAGCCCGGGCATACCGCTATCGAAGTTGGCGAGCTGCGGCTCGTTCTGGAAGAACGGCGCGTGTTCTGGCGTGAGGAAGAAATCGAGATGACGCTGAAGGAATTTGAACTGCTGCAGCTGTTGTCCGAGCAGCCGAACCGGGCATTCACCCGGGATGAGCTGCTTACGTTAATTTGGGGAGACAATTACTACGGCTACGACCGGGCAATTGATGATCTGGTGAAGCGGCTGCGCAGAAAAATTAAAGAGCTCCCGATCGATACCGTAAGAGGGCACGGCTATCGGCTGCGTACGGAAAGGACGGGGCTATAATATGAAAATGATCTATCGGCTTCATCTTTCATTTGCACTTCTGCTGATCTGTACGCTCGTAATTACCGCCGTGCTCATTCATCCGCTGCTGCTCAACACACTAGTGGACAGCCAGCGAAAGGAAATGCAGGTTCAAGCCAATCTGCTCATGGAGTTGACTCCGGTCATGCCGCTTATACCGGCTCAAGGATCGGTTGCTCAGAAAAATGCCGAGTCGTTTGTGCCGATGAGCGGGCTCACGAACGCGGTGCTGTTCACACCTGCGGAGCAGGTCGTCTACAGCACACTGACGGGTGAAGCCGCAAGCGAGCTGATGGAATTATCAAAGCAAGGCAAGCTTGCATCCGGGGAAATTTGGAAAGGGAAAGACGATCAATATATCGTAGAAACATTATCCTCTATCCCTGGAATCCAAGCGGAGCGGCAAGTTCCGGCTGTTACGGCGGTCATGACAACACCGCTAAGCAAGATCAAAGAGATGCAATTCGCCTTGTTTGGAAGACTCATGATTATTCTGACCGCCGGAGGGATCGTCGCTTTCCTGCTGAGCATGGTCATTACGAGAAGACTCGTTAAACCGCTGGGTGATTTGACGAAGGAATTGAACAAGGTGGAAAACCGCCGTTTCTCTGAAGTCCGGCTCGTCGAAACGGGGGGCGAGATCGGGGAGGTCGCGAAAGCCGTCTATCATCTTGCCGGTGAATTAGAGAAATATCAGCGCACACAGAAGCAGTTTTTCCAGAACACCTCGCATGAATTGAAGACACCGCTCATGTCCATCCAAGGATATGCCGAAGGCATCAAGGACGGTGTCTTTACAGGGGATCTTGCCAATAAAGGGCTGGATGTCATCGTCAAGGAATGCGAGCGGCTGAAAAAGATTGTGACCGAAATGATTCTTCTTGCGAAGCTCGAAAGCGAGGAAGGCATTTTTCAAATGGACCAGGTGCCGGTACGGGAATTAATTGCGGAGACCCTCGAGCGCATCAATCCGCTGCTCGTCAAGAACGGCTTGCGCGTTGAGTTGGACGGATTTGACAGCGGCCAAGAATGGTCGATCTATGCCGACCGCGAGAAAGTACTGCAAGCACTCATCAACATACTTGGCAACGCAGCCCGCTATGCGAAGGAAACGATTCACATTCAAACTACCGCTAATGCCGAAGGGATCGACATCGGCATTACCGATGACGGCGAAGGCATTCCCGAACCGCTGTTATCCCAGCTTTTTGAACGGTTCGCGAAAGGAAAAAACGGCGAAACAGGACTTGGCCTGGCGATTTCCCGCGCCATCGTCGAGCGGTGCCGCGGCCGTATTTCGGCCCATAATGAGCCTGGCGGCGGCGCGGCGTTTGTGATGCGTTTTCCAACCCCTTAGTCTAATGGGCGTAATTCATCCGTTATAACTAGTAACCATAAAGACCGTCAACCATCTAGCTTATCCAGATGGTTGGCGGTCTTCTTCATGTTCTGGGAGATTCGTCTGCTCAAGCCAAGAACCTGAATGAGAGGGGACATCGTTCCTATTCCGATGAGGATTTATTCCGGCTCCATCATATATTGACCTTAAATCCCACGATCGAACACGTAAGTCATGTTTTCTCGTCAATCAACGTTTCCATTTTGAGATTGGTCCTTTTAATTTGATTATGGAAAGGAATCACCTTCCATTCCATTGTAAGGGATCTTTTTTCGTTTAAATCAAGTAGTTATAGAAAGTTATGAAAATTCAGAGAAGTTTAATGCAACTATAGTTCCAAAAAAAAATACAAAAAACCAAAAATTTCTACAATTATTTTATCTTCTAGTTGTATCTTTTGTACTATATTATAATTTACATATATTTGTTAAAATTTAATTTAAGAGGAAATAATCAGTAAATTAAAACGGAATGCTGCGCAGCGTTCAAGAAAATTAATACGTTTTTTTATTGAACCTCTGTTCAAGTAAACCTTGAATATATCGTTTCTAATCGTTTTTTCGTTTGCATTTTATAAGCAGAAACAGTCTTAATATGGATCTTTGAGGAATATTATTTTAGAACTAAATTGGAGGTAAACAAATAATGAAAAAAAACCTATCAATCGCTTTATTCCTTGTATTTACTATGTTTTTCTCTCTTTCTACTAATGCTATTGCAGCCACTGGTGATTCTATCATTAAATACTATACTGTTAATTCATATTACGGTATTGGCGGCTCCTTAGTTATCCCTTCAAATGTTAGTGCAGCAAATGGGAATGTTATCAATTTCCAATTAGGATTGGCTGATACTGTGGAAGCAGGCGTTTCATTTAGTTCAGCTGGTTGGAAGATATTTATCAATACTGGTTATCATGCATGCAAAGCAAATTCCAATAATACTGAAGTTTTTTGCAGTAAATATTGGAGATCCGTTCCATTAACGACGCAACCAGCAGCAGGTGATGTTCTAAATTTAAAAATTGTTAATAATGGAAATAATACAGTTAGCTACTTCCTTAATGGTACATCCGTGTTTAATGGATATGATTGGGGCAATCTGCCAGTTTACACCTCCCTTCCTGCAACTACGAAAGTAAAATTTATGCATATTACATCAGATTTCAATGGAACAACTAGATATAACAATGCAGAATGGAAAGACATCGTTCTTCGTGCAAATGCAAGTGGAAGTGTGTATACAAATTGGACAAGTTCTATACCAAGAACATCTTCACATACAAATGAAGGTAACTTTACAATTCATAGCTCATTTAATCCGTTAAAAACATCTTTCCAAGCTCATTAAACAAATTTAAAATGAACAATAAAAACCCATCTAACTGGTGAATTTTTATTCTGGCTTTCGAGAAAGTGCCAACAGCTTTTTTTATAACCTATTAACTTCAGAGGTCGGTAATTAAGGCTTTTAGGTGGTAAAACAGCAACAATTTGATGCTTAATTTTCATAACACTACAGGGCTAACCATGAGGTTAGCCCTGCTCTTTATGTCGAATATGACTATTCTGGTTCTTTACGCCCCACTCGCATAATTGCTCCAACACGGGCAATAAGCTTTCCGCTCTCTCTGTAAGCCTGTACTCGACTTTAGGAGGCACCTGAGGATATTCTGTCCGTGTCACCATGCCGTCCGCTTCCAATTCTTTAAGCTGCGAGCTCAGCATTTTATAAGTGATCGCCCCTACCTGTCTTTTCAGATCATTGAAGCGAACCGGCTGATTCTCGGCCAGAAGGTAAATAAGAACCATTTTCCACTTTCCTCCAATGATCGATAAGGTATAACCAAAAGGCGTATCTTGAATATGTTTAACCTTGCCTTTATATTCAGCCATACTCATGTTTGCACTATCCTTTCTGAAAGTACCTACCTATAAAGTGCGTACTGTTTTTTCGTATGTATACATTTTATACTAGCTTTACTTTAAGTAAAGGAGAGAAAAAAATGGCTAAACAAACGATACGCTTGCTGATGCCCCAATGGCAAGGCGGAAACAACCCTAACTATTCTTTTGGAGCTGAATTGCTTGCTTGGCTAGCTCCTGATAATGACCAGCCCCTCATTCATGTCCCCGTTCAAGCTTATGACGGAGTTCCGCTTGAAAACGAGGATGGCATCTACGGAAGGAAACAACTGCTCCAGCAGTTAGAGGCTGCTCAGCATATTATAAATGCGCATAAACCGGATCGTATCGTCATGTTTGGCGGTGACTGCCTGGTCGAACAAGCGCCATTTGCCTACTTGAACGAACGATACGGCGGGGAATTAGGTTTAGTCTGGATCGATGCCCACAGCGATTTAGTTAGAATTGTCGGATATGACAACGGACATACTTTGCCGCTCGGAAATCTTCTGGGAGAAGGCGATGAAGAGTTCGCCATGCATGTGAAAGTTCCTCTCAAGCCTGAAAATGTCTTCATCGCCGGATTCGATATTCCTACCGAACAAGATACTGAGATCATTCAGAGACTGGGTATTCAAGCGGCTGGCACCAAAGAATTAATGAACAGCACAGCATCTATAAAGGATTGGATTAAACAAAGCAACATTAAACACCTGGCCATTCACCTAGATCTGGATGTGCTTGACCCTAAAGCATTTCGTTCTTTATTATTCGCCAATCCAGAAGCTCCTTATGATTTTTCCGCTGCTGGAACGATGCCAATATCCGGGCTCCTTCATCTGATTAAAGAGCTGTCGGAAGAAGCAGATGTCGTTGGATTAGGGATAACAGAGCATATGCCATGGGATGCGATTAACTTGAAGAGCCTGCTTGGAGAAATACCTCTTCTAAATATATAACTAAATAAAGTCATTATTGAAAAAAACCCGCGCCTAGCGCGGGTTTTCAACCTTTTATTTGCCGAGATTAATGATATACTCTACGGTTTGCGGATCATAGTGGGAGAAAAATAAACTTTCGCCTGTATCCAGTACAGCTATTTTATCCATATCCCCGGCTGTCAATTGAAAGTCAAATACGTTGAAGTTCTCTTCCATTCTGCTTTTATTGACCGTTTTCGGAATAACGACTACGTCTCTCTGAATCAAGAAGCGCAAAGCAACCTGGGCTGTAGATTTGTTATATTTATCAGCTATTTCTTGTAAGACCGGGTTCGTGAAAAAATTGTTTTTCCCTTCGGCAAATGGACCCCATGATTCAATTTGTGTATTGTACTTTTTCATAAATTCATGTGCCTTTACTTGCTGATTGAAGACATGAGTTTCCACCTGATTCACAGCAGGCACGATTTCGGTGAACTCCACCAAATCGATATATCGATCCGGATAGAAGTTGCTTAACCCGATCGCTCTAATTTTACCTGCTTTATAAAGCTCCTCCATCGAGCGGTACGTTCCGTAATAATCATTGAAGGGCTGATGAATCAGCACTAAGTCCAAATAATCAAGCTGGAGCTTGTCCATCGACTCCTGAATAGAAGCTTTTGCTTTATCATAACCGGCATTGGAAATCCACACTTTAGTGGTAATGAAAAACTCTTCTCTAGGCACGCCGCTTTTCTCGATCGCATGACCTACCGCAATTTCATTTTGGTAAACCTGTGCAGTATCAATGGAACGATAACCTACACTGATCGCATCAAGCACGCATCTTTCGCATTCCTCTTGATCCCGAATCTGATAAACGCCATAGCCTAAAATCGGCATCTTTACTCCATTATTCAAGGTTACATATTCCATTTCAATTCCTCCTAAATATCAGGCTTTGTTCATACTACAATTAACAGCTTACAGCATTCGTGTTACACGAAGTCAAACGTTATTTATAAGCTATATTATTGGGCTGGTTACTTTATTGCATTCGTCATTCTTCTGTGTTAGTAATAGATAAGATGAGGAGGGATTGTATGTACACGGTAAAAGAAGTGGCACAAATGCTCGACTTAACGGAGCATGCGGTTCGCTTTTACACAGATAAAGGATTAATTCCAACCTTACTGCGAGATCAAAATAACGCCCGTCTATTCAACGAGGAATCGATCAATTGGCTTACAGGTGTAAAAATTTTAAAACAATGCGGGATGTCGATTGAAGATATTAAAGCCTACGTAGATCTTTGTTTAGAAGGTGATTCTACCATTCGTGAACGTTATGAGATTATTGTGAGACAAAAAGAACGTGCCCTTCTTCAATTGCAGGAAGCAAAAAACAGAGCGGATTATATGGAAGCTAAGACGAAGTATTACCTTAACATCATGGATGGTGTAATTGCTGATGGTTCGAATCCCGCTAAGTGGAATCTAAAAAAGGCAGCACATGAGATTGAGAATTGGACCTCTGTCAAAACGGTGGACGCCAAATAGCGTTGCTCAAGCATAAAGCGATTGTTTCTTTAGCCAATCTTGGCTGGAAGAAACAATCGCTTTTATTTATTTTTCTGATGAAGACAGCCGGGGTCCATTCATAACGCTTAACTTAACTTAAAGACTGCGCAAATCCCGATCTCCAAGTCGGATATTTCGGTACCCAGCCGTACTCATTCCGTGCTTTGGCATTGGAAGCACCACGTTCCCAGCTATTGCTGCCCGATTGATTTTCTGGCGCTGGAGCTTGCAACGCATCGGCATAAACCGGCAGCCATTCCGTGCCCGGGGCTGGCTCGTCGTCAACGATGTTCAATGTTCCGGTTGGCCAATCCAATGCCAGCAGGGCTGCATTCGCCGCATCCTCAACATGCAGGAAAGAAGTAATACCCTCCGTTGCCGGAAGCTCGCGATTCCGTGCTTTTTCTGCCACAGCGCCCTCGCTGTCATACCAGGTATGCGGCCCGTACAGCGTGCCGTATCGGAGAATAACGTATTCCGGAATTTCTGCCACCGCTTCTTCCAAGGCGACAACGCCATCGATTGTCGTTTTCCGCGGCGAAGCTGCACGTATATCCAGTGGTACTTTTTCCGCAGCAGGCTGATCACCCGGCTCATAAGCCCAAGAAATACTTTGAGCAATCATTTTTTTAACACCTGCCTGTTTAGCGGCATCCACCAAATTTCGGGTGCCCTCCATCCTAATCTTGGCGTTATCAGCTGAATTCCAATTGCTGAGCGATGTAAGCTGATGTATAACGACATCCGGCCTGATCTCCCCCATTGCTGCAATCATTCCCTCACGATCAAAGACATCTGCAACAATTGCCTTTGCGCCTAACGCTTCAATAACCTGCAGCTGCTCCGAATTATGAGTCATTCCTATCACCTCGTGACCTGCCTTCACTAGCTTAGGAAGCAGAGAACGGCCAATTACACCCGTTGAACCAGCTACGAATATTTTCATATCAAAAACCTCCGGAAACTTATGATTTTATTGCGGCTTTGCCATATCATGAATCGGAAGCAAAAGCCGATAATCCCCTTCGCGGGACTATGAATAATTGAATCACTGCCAGCAACACTGAAACCAAGATTATTCCTAATATCCCCATACTGAATTGTCCCATACCGTCGTAAGCCCAATCATCAGCTCTCAGCTTTATTTAGATAATCTTGTCTTGGCAAGCTTTATGTTATGTTAGCACGAGAGATTGGTGTGAATAAGTACCACTTCTATGCTAATATAGGCATACCAATTTAAGAGCAGGAAAGGGGCAACCTGTATGCCGAATCCGTCAGATCCTTTTACAGCTGCTGATACGAAAACAAAACAGATCTATGCGCTGCTTCGAGCTCGTATCTTTCAAGGCAGGTATGAAGCAGGAAGCAGCCTTCCTTCAACGAGAGATCTGGCAAGCGAGCTTGGCGTATCACGGGCGCTTATAGTAGAAGTGTATGAACAGCTAATAGCTGAAGGCTATTTGGAAGGCCGCCGGGGATCCGGTACCTATGTATTGGATTTGGGAAGAAGCAGACCAATTCAAGCGCAGTTCATGGCTGCAGACGCTTCAGCGGGAATGACTTCACCAGAATTTGAAGCAGCTCGTTTCAAAGGTATTGATTTTCGTCCGAGCTTTCCAGCTCTCGAACAAATCCCCCATAAGAAGTGGAAAGAAGTAACGCTGAGCGTATATGACCATGCCCACTCCTCGGAGTTTGGCTATGATGAAGATCCGGCAGGCAATTGGCTGCTTCGCAACAACATTTGCCGGTATCTGCTCCATGTCAAAGGAATTCAATGTTCTCCTTCACAGGTTGTCGTAACAGCGGGAGCGACCCAAGCCATCGCCCTGTTATGCAGGCTTCTATTGAAGCCCGGGGACGCCGTGGCCATAGAGGACCCCACCGCAAACTTCATCCATGCCATTTTTGCATCGACAGGTGCCGACATCGTACCCGTTCCCGTCGATGATCACGGCTTGTGTGTCGATGAATTGCCGACTCATTTGCAGCCTAAATGCGTCTTTGTTACACCATCACATCAATTTCCTTTCGGCAGCATCCTGTCCATTTCCAGACGTATTCAATTGCTGGACTATGCCCGGCAAACCGGAGGCTATATCATCGAAGACGATTATGACAGTGAGTTCCGATATGCCGGAATGCCGGTTCATGCACTTCGAGAGCTCGATTCCGAGCGAGTGGTGTATGTCGGAACCTTCAGCAAAAACTTATATCCCTCACTGCGGCTCGGTTATATGGTCGTTCCGCAGGAACTGCTGGATCCGCTGCTGCGCTTAAAGCGAATGACGGATATGCAGTGCCCAACCCTGTCCCAAGTCACATTGGCGCACTTTATTGCTGACGGCCATCTGGAACGTCACATATCTCGTATGAAGCGGATTTATGGGAAAAGACGAATTCGTCTCATCACCGCTTTAACAGAAGCGTTTGGCAGCGGGGTGAATATTTCCGGTGACGCTGCAGGCTTGCATCTGATTGCGAAATTGTCCGGACGTAAATTCGACTCCATTAAAGCTGCTCAGCTTGAAGAACGAAATATTAAGATATATCCCGCCGAAAAGTATACTATCGCCAAAGGCAAGTATGAAGAGAGTCTTATTATGGGGTTCGGCAACGTTACGGAAGCGCAAATAACGGAAGGAATTAAGACGATTGCAGATCTTTTATGAATGAGTTAGATTAATGCGATGCGTATTTATTTGTATCGACGCTGGAATTCTTCTTCCTTCTTAGGATCGCAAAACTGATAACAATGCCCAGTGCCGTAACGCTGGAGGCAATAACGAATGCCGTATGAATCGCTTGATTCAAGTCAGCGGCTGCCATCGATTCCAGCGATGCATCTGATCCTAGGCTGGCAGAAATGATCGCCATAATAACAGCCAAGCCGACCGCACCGCCGATTTGCTGGCCTGTGGAAATCATCGCTGAGCCCACGCCCTGCTCCTTCGGATCGATACCCGTGCTGCCTGCAATGAACATAGTCGTAAAGACGAGCGCCTGACCGAGACCGATTATGACGGTGCCTGGAATGATTCCCCATGCATGGCCCGACACGGAAAGCCCGCTAAGCAGCATGAATCCGATACCGCCAAGCCCCATTCCGATAGCAATCGTACCGGCTGCCCCGACGGCCGACAGCATTTTATTAACAAGCTTTGCGCCAAAGAACGCACTAATCGTCAGTGGCAAAAAGCTTAAGCCGGATTGAATCGCCGATAAGTGCAATACCCCTTGTGTGTACAACGTCAAAAAGTAGTACAGCGTACCGAACGAAGCCGAGAACAATGCCGCCACCAAAGCAGCACCTGTCAGGTTGCGATTGCGAAACAATCTGAATGGAAGCAACGGTTCTTTCGTACGATTCTCAATTATTACGAACAGAAGCAGCAAAGCGGCACCGATGATTCCGAACGGGAGTGTCCCTGCACTTACCCAGCCTGCTACTGGAGACTGAATCAAGTAATACACGATAAGGATCATACCAGCCGTCACCGATATCGTTCCTGCTGCATCGTAGTGCCTTTTACCCGATTGAACTTTGCTCTCCACAAGTACAATAGGGGCAAGAATGATTGCGACTATCGTGATCGGTACGTTAACAAAGAACGTAAATTCCCAGCCCATGTAGCTGGTTAACACGCCGCCCAGCAGCAATCCGATGGATAAACCTACACCGCCCATAGCAGCCCATATTCCCATTGCCCGGTTGCGCTCGGCGCCTTCATCGAAATTGGACATAATTAGCGACAATGTGGATGGCGACAACAGCGCACCGCCAAGCCCTTGCAGCCCCCTGGCAATGATCAGGAGCATTTGTGAGGTTGCAAGACCACCGAGCAGTGAACCTAGTCCGAACAAGCTCATCGCAACGACAAACATTTTACGCCTCCCGAGCAAGTCAGACAATCGTCCTCCAATTAACAGAAATCCCCCGAAAACAAGGGAATACGCACTGACAACCCACTGCAAATTATTTGCGGAAAACCCCAAAGCCTCTCCTATCGAAGGCAAGGCTACAAAAATTATCGTGTAATCAAGTGCCAAGATTAACTGAGATACAGCAAGAAGCATTAATGCAATGCCTTTACGTTGACTAACATTCATAGTTGAATCGCCCTTTCTTTTTATAGACTAAACAGTCTATTATGGTTAAAAATAAAGATCGCTTTGCAATAACTACAGATTAATTGATTTGAATGCCCTGCTCATACCCTCCTATTTCATATTCAACGTTTTCCAGACTTTTCAGTCCAATATAAAATTACAGACCAAACAGTCTAAAATAAACAGGCATACGCTCATTAATAACGATCGAGCGTAGAGAGTACAACTGCTGCAACATCTTCTAAAACTTTAGGATCATTAGACAGCTTCGCCGCTTGCGTCATACTGTACCGTGCATGATATAAATACCGTGCAAGGACATGCAAGTCCTGATTTTGACCGATCTCTCCCCGGCTTTGAGCACGAACTAGCGCTTCATAAAAGGCTTTTTCGAGCAGCATGCGATCCCGTTCAAAAATTGCTGCGATTTCAGAATCGTGAGGGATCTGGTCGATCGCACTATACAAGATCAAACATTCCTCTCGCCGCTCATCATCCTGCAGCGCAGATACAATGGTCTGAAAAATTTCGGCGATCACTTTTTTAACCGGCTCTGTGCGATCCAAATAGACAACCGCTGCTGACGATTTCTCATCGACATAATGCTTTACAGCCTTTATGAATAGATCTCTCTTCGTCCCGTAAGTGTCATAAAGACTTTGACGAGCAATGCCTAAACCATCCAGCAAGTTCTGAAGGGATGTGCCTTCGAAGCCATAATGGCCGAAAACTTTCATCGCCTTATGCAAAACCTCGGTCGTATCAAATTCCTTGTTTCTTGCCATGAGGTTAGCCTCCTTCCCCCCCTATATTACACATTCCAGATCGTTCAGTCAATAATAATCATAAAAAAAGAGCCATAGCCAAAACTCTCCTAATGAAGAAGTTTGGTATGGCTGTTGAAAATCATGCAAGTTACCTTGCTCATTTTTCTATCCTAACAGCCCCATTGAAACGGAGCCTAAACGATTTGATGAATCTGAGCTGGATTTTGCTCCCGCGTTTAGGTTCTGTTAAAGTGAAAATGCTACTATGAAAATGGGTGAAAACAACAATGACTAATCTATCGGATATAAAAATATTAATCGTGGACGACGAGCCTTCCATTGTTACCATGTTACAGATGGTGCTTCGCAGAGAAGGGTTTCAGCAGTTGCATTCAGCTTCCACTTGTGCAGAGGCGCTCGACTTAACGAAGCGCATCCTTCCTGATATGATTCTGCTCGACATTATGCTTCCCGACGGCAGCGGACTCGAGCTTTGCGCCAAGCTCCGCGAATACGGGAATCCGCATATTTTCTTCTTAACGGCCAAAACTTCTGACCTCGACGTTCTTCGAGGCTTCTCCATGGGCGGGGATGATTATATTACGAAGCCCTTCAATCCCCTAGAGGTGGCCGCGAGAATTCAGGCCCGCATCCGCCGTTTGGAGCCGGAAGCCGCAACCGCTGCGGCCGCTCCGGTGAAACGGCCAGAATCAGGTATTTACCGGTTCAGCCGCTTCACCCTTAATGAGGCGGAAGGTGAACTGCTCGTAGATGGACATCTTGTTCCTTGTCCTGCGCAGGTGTTCCATCTGCTGCTGCACTTCTGCAAGTATCCCGGTATCATTTTTTCTAAAACACAACTGTACGACAAAGTATGGGGAATCAATGGCCTGGGCGATGACGCGACTGTGATGGTACATATCCGGCGCATACGGGAGAGGATCGAGATCGATCCCGGCAACCCGAAGCTGCTGCTTACGGTACGCGGTCTCGGCTATAAGCTGGCGAAGGAGTCGCAGGAGCAATGAAGATCCAACAACGGATGGCTTTCCACTTTACGTATCAGTTGATCTTCTATGCCCTGGTCATGGTGGCCCTCACGCTGATCGCCTCCATCCTATACTTTCAGAACACGAAAAACAATGAATTACGCCGGAACTTTCCAGTTGGCGCTTTGCAATTCATTTCTCAAGAAGCGAGCTCCAAGGACGGAGTGATTAAGATCTCCTCCAAGTGGGACCGTTTCATTGAAGAGAAAGGCATGTGGATGCAGGTTGTCAATGCTGAAGGCGAGGTCATCCACTCGGTCAATACGATAACTCACCATGCGCTTCCATCCTCTTACTCCACGGCTGAGCTTCTCGATATTCAGGAGACACGGGCGTTAGGGAAGTATGCCGTCTACACACAGCTGAATTTTACGTTCAACGAACCGCTGCTGTATATGCTGGGCTACCATAACGCTGATCTTGACCAGCTTATGAACTTGTTCAGCACCTACGGGCAGCAGGGGATGGTGCAAAGCGCTGCGACTTCCCTGCTGGACCAGAAGCTTCGTGAAGCCGGCAGCTATTTGCAGATTATCGACCCTGCCGGTCATGCTGTGCAAGGAGTCGGGGATGATGCCTACGTAAAGAAGGCTTATCGTTCACTGGACATTCTGGCCATCCAACAATCACCGGGCAACTATGATACGAATATTGTCACCTACCGGGACAAGCCGAGCGGAATGACTTGGATCCTCTATACCGCTCAAGATGCTGGAGGTCCGCTGAAGCATCCTCTGATGGATACGGCAACCCGCAGACTCATCTGGTTTGTAGGTCTAATTCTGCTGCTAGCAATTCCAATCTCCATCTGGCATGGCTACCGTTACGGTCAACCGCTCATTCTGTTCGCAGGCTGGTTCGATCGCATGCGCAAGGGGCAATACAACGAAGTGTTAACCGCCAAGGATATGCGCAAGGTGTTCCGCCGCGATGGCGCGATGCGGCCCAGCTACAAGCTCTATCGGGAAGTTATAGAATCCTTTTATCAGATGACGCATCAATTGGAACAAACCGAGAAGGAACGCGAGAGACTGGAGAAATCGCAAGCGGAGTGGATGTCGGGGATATCCCATGATCTGCGCACGCCCCTGTCCACGATTCAAGGTTACGGGTATATGCTGGAGAGCTTGCCCGAGGAATGGAGCCAAGAGGAGATGCGGATCATGGGAACGACGATAAGGGAGAAAGGCGATTATATGCTGGAGCTGATCTCCGATTTCTCCATGGTTCATCAGCTCAAGCAGGGCGATTCGCTTATGGAGCTTAGGGAGATCGATTTGGATGAGCTGGTTCGCTGCTCCTTATTGAAGTATATCAACGACGCCACGCTGTCCGAATATCAGTTCCTCTACGTTGGAGAGGAGCGTGCCGTTCTGGTCAAGGCAGATGAAACCTGGCTGCTGCGGCTGATGGACAATCTGCTGTCCAACGCCGTGAAGCATAACCCGCCAGGCGTGAGTATCACCGTTTCGGCGGGCATGGTCAACGATAAGGCATACATCCGGGTCATTGATAATGGAAGAGGAATGGATGAGGAAACGCTGCATCATTTGTTCAAGCGCTACTACCGGGGAACGAATACTTTAGAATCAACGAATGGCTCCGGACTTGGGATGAGTATTGCCAAATCCATCGTGGAAGCGCATGACGGCGAAATTCATGTCCAATCCAAAATGTGCCAAGGCACAAAAATTGAGATTCTGCTGCCTGCTGAGCGTTGATACATCGAGCCCCCTTCCGGTGTGAAAGCATCCTCACATGCTATCCCTCGTGCTAAGTCAAAACAAAATGTAAATGTGCAGGCTGATGAGCCTCAAAAGGCTCTAAACAGCTATCAAAATGCAAAAGTGCATTTGAAATCACCAGATTTCACTCTATAGAGGCTTTTCGGGCCAATCAAACTGCACTTTTGCATGTTGAAGCGATAAATGACCGAAAAAGCAGCTTACAACATGTATTTTTACATTTTGATTCGCTGCAGCTTACTAAGAACGTCGCAAGAGAGTGATGATTACTCCAAGTAAAATTCAAAACCCGCGAGAAGCCTTGTCAACCAAGGTTTTCGCGGGTTTTTTCTGTTTCTAGAACTGCGCATGAGCTAGCTAGCTGGTCGATATCGACCTTCATAAATACCAGGAGTGTTTCAGCCGCGCTCTCTATGTTTAATCGTATGAATGGGACAAAATGCCATAGAATGCTCACATCGAACGATTAATCTTTTACTAATATAGGCATATATATGAACAGGAACATCCTTCTTCTAAGAAGGATGCCTGATAGGAAGAGCTTGTGATGAGAGGAGTTAAACCATGTTGCGTACAAATGAAACTTCACAGCCTGAGCTATTCACCAAAGAGTTTACCCAAAACCCTTACCCCGTCTATGAGAAATTGAGAGAAAACAATCCCATTTTCAAAATTATGTTCCCTAACGGTGAATTCGGCTGGATGATTACCCGATATGAGGATGCGGTAGAAGTGTTGAAGGACAATCGCTTCAGTAAGGATATGGTCAAGCTTTTTGGTCCAGATCAACAAAACATATTTGTGCATAATATGCTGTTTGCCGATCCGCCCGATCATCGCCGGCTGCGCGGGCTCGTACAGAAAGCTTTTACACCTCGGACGATTGAGGGCATGAGAAGCCATATTCAGCAAATTGCCGACGATCTGCTGGATAATCTGGATTCCCCGGACAAAATGAATCTGATCGATGAGTTCGCTTTCCCCTTGCCGATTATTGTCATCAGTGAGATCCTCGGTGTACCGGTCGAAGATCAGGACAAATTCCGGTTATGGTCCAACTCCATCATCGATGCGACAAGCGATGTGCCTGTCGAAGTATTTGAACAACATATCCAAGAGTTCACGGATTACTTGAATGCCTGGTTTGCCAAAACGCGTGTAGAAACGGGTGATGATCTGATCAGCCAGCTTGTGATGGCAGAGGAAGCAGGTGAACAACTAACAGAGGAGGAATTGATCAGTGTTGTTGCTCTGCTAATCATAGCCGGACATGAAACAACCGTTAATCTGATCGGCAATGGCGTACTCGCCCTCTTGGAGCACCCCGAGCAACGCGATCTGCTCATCAGCAAGCCGGAGTTAATCCATAACGCTGTTGAAGAAATGCTGCGTTATAACGGGCCGGTTGAATTCAGTACATCCCGCTGGGCATCCGAGGATATCGATTTCCATGGACACCAAATAGCGAAGGGCGAGCTTGTTATCGTCGCGCTGGATTCAGCCGATCGGGATGAGCAGAAATTTAAGGATGCGGATGTCTTTGACATCACTCGGGAGAAAAGTCCGCATCTGGCTTTTGGCAAAGGCATTCATCTCTGTCTGGGAGCACCTCTTGCGCGTCTGGAAGGCGAGATTGCCATCAGCACGCTGCTTCGCCGCTTCCCTGATATGCAGCTTCAGGAGGATGTTCATGAACTCGAATGGAGACCTGGCATGATTGTTCGGGGCCTTAAGGAAATTCCGGTAAAGTTTAAATAGAGGAACACGAAAAAGAAGAAAGAAGAAATACAGCATACCTGTATTTCTTCTTTTTTGTTCTGCCTATTCAATTTCTAACCTATTCGTTCCTATTCATTGCTTTGTTTTGCATAGAGTGATTCTTCCGCAACCTGTGCTAATTCCTCTGACTTGGCACTAATCTCTTGAATCGTAGCTGCAAATTCCTGAATGGCCCCTGACTGGCTGTCCGTCAGCTTGTTAATGTCGGCAAAAGCATGATTTAACCGGAGCAGGAGGTCCTGAATATTGCTGGTAATATCGTTAATCTGGTTTACATTTTCTTTCGAGCTTGTGGCGAGCTTCCGGATTTCATCAGCCACGACGGAGAAGCCTCTGCCCACTTCCCCCGCTCTTGCTGCTTCGATAGCAGCATTAAGCCCCAGCAAGTTGCTCTGATCCGAAATTTGCTTTACAACCATAGATATCTGGTCAATCTCCTGTGCACTGGAGCTAACATCCTTCATTTGATTGGACACATCAGTCACACAGTTAGTAAGATGAGTGACGGACTGACTGATTTCCTCAATGGAAGCTGTTGTCTGTTCAACAATAGCAGAGAAGCTCTCGGCCATCTCAAACAGCTTATTCGCTTTCTCGAGGCTTGTCCCCATGCCTACGCCGCCGATGACTTTCCCCTGCTCATCATGCAGCGGGATGGCACGTGCAGCAAGCGGGAATCCAAACAATTCTTTCGGAACGACAGCAGACAACGTTTTATTATGGTTAATCGCATCGTTCACGATGTCCCCTTCTCTTAGCGGATCTCCAGGGCTGACATTCAGCGAAAATGTTCTTCCTGGAATGTTGATGATCAGCTTTTCCGTGTCATAAATACCGATTGTAATATCATCATTCGTAAGATTTCTCAGCAGTGGAGCTACCTTTACAAAGGCTGCAATCAACGCATGCTGTGTTTGCTCTTCATTTTCCACGTTACTCATCCTCTATCCCCCAGCCCTTAATATGGAAACTTCCTTTGACCAAAGTTAACCGAAATCCATTTCAGCGTCGTAAATTCATCTAAACTCCATTGTCCATTCAAGCGGCCTAGACCTGACTGTTTTTCCCCGCCAAACGCTACGATCGGCTCATCATTAATCGTAACATCGTTGACGTGAATCATACCGGTGTGAACCTTCTTCGCCATTTCTACGCCACGTTCAATATTAGACGTATGAATGGCTCCGCTAAGTCCAAAACGTGTATCGTTGGCAATCGCGATGGCTTCCTCTTCTGTCTCAAAGGGGATTATACATACGACGGGGCCAAACAACTCATCTTGCGCTACATCCATGTCAGATGTGACATTGACGAGCACCGTAGGCTCTACCATTCTGCCGGTAATCTTTCCTTGTACGAGAGGAACAGCGCCTTGCTCAATCCCCTTGGCAATCAGGTTCTCCAGTGTCACTGCTTGACGGTCGTTAATGACTGGTCCAATAATGGTCTCCGGATCGCTTGGGTCACCTGTTGTAAGGGCAGAGACCTTCTCTTTATATTGGTCCACAAAATTCGAATAAATCGCCTTATGTACGAGGATACGGTTCGCAGACATACAAATCTGGCCTTGATGCGTAAATCTGCTAAAGGTCGCAGCTTGTACGGCGTAATCGATATCGGCATCCTCCAAAATAATGAATGCACTATTCCCGCCGAGCTCCAGCAGCGGCTTCTTGAAATGCTTGATTGCGATTTGGCCAATATGGCTGCCGACCTTAGTGGAACCCGTAAAGGAAATGATTCGAGGAATCGGATGTTCAACGAAGGCATCGCCGATCTCCTTAATATCTGTCACGACTACATTCAACAGGCCCTTAGGTACACCCGCTTCTTCAAAAATCTTGCCGATCAGCGTGCCTCCCGTAATCGGTGAATCCTCATGCGGCTTCAGCACCACGCCATTCCCGGCACCCAGTGCTGGAGCTACTGACTTGACCGATAAGAAGAAAGGGAAGTTAAACGGACTGATAACCCCGACCACGCCGGCCGAAATCCGATACAACCGGTTCTCTTTCCCGTCCTCTGTAGAAGGCAATATTTTACCTTCCATTCGAAGCGGAAACGTCGCCGCTTCTTTAATCATATTTTTCACGAGTCCGATCTCAAAGGCAGCCTTCAGCCGAGTTCCTCCGAGCTCCTGAACAATAATAGATGCAATTTCCTCTTCATGTGCTTCAATATATTTAACAGCATTCTCAAGAATATCACGTTTCTTGTATGCGTTAACCTTGTCCCATTCCAGCTTAGCTTTATGTGCAGCTTGATAAGCATCATCTATATCTTCGATATTGGCAATTTGAAAAGATGCGATAACCTCACTATTATAGGGATTGATATCAGTTAGCGTGTTAGTGCTCTTGCCGTCTCTCCATTCCCCGCCTATAAATTGTTGTCTTAGCTGTGAATAGTTCATTCTATCCCTCCAATGTAAATAAACTGCTGTCTCTACTAATTAATTATCGGTAAAATACTGTTAATAGTTAAGTTGGGATTTTCTGATTTACTTTTTGTTAATATAATAAAAGACCCTTCACATAGGAAGGGTCTTTCGTTTATTCGATATCATACGCCATTATTAATAATGGCTATATTTTGTGCTATTATTTCGAAGCCTTCCACGCATCAATTTGTTTCTGCTCTTCCTGAATGACTTTATCACTGCCGGCCTTTTTCAGCTTGCTAATGAATTCAGGAAGAAATTTCTCCGGATCAACCGCGCCGGTCTCCAGCAATGGCACATATTGCGCGGTTACAGTAGCGATTTGCGCGACTTCTGTTTTTACAGGCGTTGGATCAAAGCTGAAGCCAAGCAATACGGAGTTAACCGCTCTTTCGTTAATTTTTATGGTTTCCTCCCAATCGCCGGCTTTTTGTCCAGCGCGGTAGTAACCGTTAAATTGATTGCCGAATTCCCAATCCGAGTTCGGCTCATAGCCGCCGTCTTTAATCGCTTCTATCGTTTGATTATCGATTTTTTTATAATGTTTACCTTCAATACCATGTGCGATTAAGTTGTAAAGCGTTGTGTCTTTATAAAGCAAGTTCAGCAGCATCATCGCTCTTTCCGGATTTTTAGAAGTTTTACTGATTGCAGTCATAGTAGCAATAATTCCAGATGTCGTAAGAACGGATTCGGACGTGCCGAGCATCAGCGTATCTTTGCCTGTTAATGCTTTCATCTCCGTATCGCCGCCGGGTTTCACAGTGCCTCCCACAATAACGGCCAATTTAGCTGCTTTACGGTCAGGTGTAGAATCAGCCAAGGTAGCCGCATCTTTTCTGAAAAATCCTTTATCATTCCACTCTTTCATAAGTGCTACAAATGATTTGTATTCCGGGGATTCGAATTGATTTAGAACCTTCAAGCTTGCATCATCATATTTCACTACACCCGGAACATTGCGGCCCGCGAATTCATCAAATCGATAATGCGTAATTACATTTCCGAATTGGCCTGTTTTATTGCTTTCTATAGGAATAAGATTGGGCTCACCGGCTTTGACCTTTTCCAAGAATGGCGTAAGATCCTCCCACCCTTTCACGTTAGCAGCATCCAAACCGTATTTATCAGCCATCTCTTTCATCGGCCAGAGTACATCTGTTTTTGCCCATATTTGATAATTGGGAACCGCATATATTTTTCCGTTTACCTTGGCTGCCTCCCAGCCTCCTGCGGGCATAACCTGCATGATGTCTGGCGCATATTTGGCTATAAGATCGTCGAGAGGCAGGAAGGCTCCCTTGTTCACGTTTTGATAGTAGTTGTTTGCCCAGTTCGCCGTAAAGGCGAGGTCATAATTTTCACCGGAAGCATTCAGCACTTGCATCTTTTGGTCAAAATTGCCCCAGTCCGTCGCTTTCAAGTGAATATTTACATTAAGCTTGTCCTTCAAATATTCATTTATCGCTTTTTCAACCGAAGCAACATCCGCTTGAGGCGTTCCGTTAAAATACCAGGTTAAATCCACATTCTCTAATTTCTCAGGTGAAGAGGTTGTCTGTTCTGTTGTGTTGGTTGCCTCTGGTGTTGATGAACTCCCCCCTTTATTATTTGCATTGCCGCAGCCCGACAACAAAATCGAAAGCGAGAGAATCCCGGCAAGGACGACTGGTATTGCTTTTTTTGATCTTTTTAGCACAAATAAAACCTCCCTATTGTATGGTATATATCAATATTGAATCGGCAGTGCCGATTACAACCGTCAAGAAGGCAACGCTTTAACCCTTTATTGCCCCTACCGTCAAACCTTTAATAAAATGCTTCTGAAAAAACGGGAATACCAATAGGATCGGGCCTGCCGCCAAAACAGCTATAGCCATCCGTGCCGTTTCATTCGGCATTTTACTGATATCGATGGAGATGTTCCCCGTCTGCAAGGAAGTGGACAAATATTGAATATTGTTCATAATCCGATACAGCATATATTGCAATGGGGTTAAATCCTGATTATCGATATACAGCAGCGCCAAATACCAATCATTCCAGTAGACAAATGCGATGAATAGAGCCAGTGTCGCAAGGGCAGGCTTGGCAATCGGCAATATAATCTTATAAAAA
Organism: Paenibacillus radicis (ex Gao et al. 2016); assembly: GCF_014641555.1. Classification (GTDB taxonomy): domain Bacteria; phylum Bacillota; class Bacilli; order Paenibacillales; family Paenibacillaceae; genus Pristimantibacillus; species Pristimantibacillus radicis. The sequence goes on along the minus strand of NZ_BMHY01000001.1, from coordinate 93,950 downwards.
ATCCTCCATTCACCGGCCCCGTCGATTTTTGCCGATTCAATTAAGGCGAGCGGAACATCGGATAAGAAGCCTTTCATCAACAAAACATGCCACGGCATAATCACATAAGGTAAAATCAGGGCGAACAGCGAATCGTCGATGTGTAAATACTTTTTAATAAGGATGTACCACGGAACTAATCCCCCGCTGAATAACATGGTGAAGAACACATAGAAAGACAAGGAATTCGAACCGCGAAAGTCTTTACGCGATAACACATAAGCCAGCATTGAAGTAACAGCGAGACTGAGTATCGTGCCTAATACGGTTACAGTAATAGAAACCAAATAACCGTTGATTAACGCCTTAGGGCTGCCAATCATATACTCATAAGCAAAGGTAGTAAATGTTTTGGGAATGAGCTGATAGCCGTATTTCGCCAAATCCGATTCTGTTGAGAAAGAAATAGATATGATATATAAAAATGGAATGATACAGAATAGAGAGAACACGATAAACCAAGCATGGATGAGCCAATGGGATAATTGGTTTTTTCTTTGCGAAATCATGATTGCTTTTCTCCCTTCTCTTTAGAAAATTGCATTTTCCTTATTGACCTTTCGTACGATGAAATTAACCGTCACAACAAGCACAAACCCAACGATCGATTGATACAGCCCTGCTGCGGTCGCCATTCCGATATCGCCGGATACACGCAAGGCACGAAATACATAAGTATCAATAACGTCCGTTGTACTGTACAGCGCTCCCGAATCGGCAGGTAAGAAATAGAACAAGCCAAAGTCGGAATAAAAGATACGCCCAACTTGCAAGAGAACGATCAATATAATTAAGGGTGTAACTAGAGGAAGAGAGATATTGCGGATTTGCTGAAATTTAGAGGCTCCATCAATAGCTGCTGCTTCATAGTACGATTTATCAATTCCCAAGAGGCCTGTATAAAATATAAGGGTCGAGTACCCGACATTTTTCCATAGGAAAGCTAGGCTTAATATAGAAGGCCAATATTTCGATTCAAAATACCAGTTAATGCTCTCCCAGCCAAGCCGGTTCAAAATATGATTGATTACGCCCAGCTCGGGGTTCAGCAACGCATAGGTCACATAGCTAACGGTTACCCAAGACAGGAAGTAAGGAAAAAACAAGGTGGTTTGATAGACCTTCACTGCCCTTCGGCTCAGTTCATATAATAAGAGAGCAAGAGCGATAGAGACGATATTCGTTAGTGCAATAAAGATGAGGTTTAGCACGATTGTATTGCGGGTTACCTGCAATGCCGCATCCGATGTAAAGAAAAATTTGAAATTGTTGAAGCCCACCCAGTCGCTTCCCCAAATACCTTTCGTAAAATTCAAATCTTTAAATGCAAGTACTAATCCGAACATCGGTAAATAGTAAAATACGGTGACGAATAGCAAGCCGGGGACGGCTAACGAAATCAATCCTTTTTTACGGCTGAGCTCCCGCCAGAAACCACCGCTCTTGTTGGATCGGCGGACGGCACGATGCGACGTATGTTCCATTAAATGTTGTCTCCTTCCTTCATTCACAAGTTTTTGTTCTCCCACCCGCTCATGACTTCATGTTATGGAAGATGAAGACAGAGATATAGTGTAAATGGAGCCGATTACTTCATTTTTGACTGTAAAAAAGGGCGTACACTGTACTTTTACGCAAAGTACAGTGCACGCCCGGCCATAATGATCCATTTACAGGCTATTCATTGTTTAATATTTGCTTTATGCTTTCGCTTAACATGTATTCTTTTGGTGTAGCTCCATACTTTTTCTTAAATAACTTATAGAAATAGCTCTCATTTTCAACGCCAATCTTGACTAAAATCTCCTTCATATTCAGTCCCGAGTGCTCTAGCCATCCGATGGCTTTATTTAATCTGACATCGTTTATATAGTCGGCAACCGACATATTCATCTTGGTGTTAAATAATTTGCTCACAGACTTAGGAGAAAGGTTCAGCTTGCTGGCGACAAACTGCAGACATAGTCCGGGGTCCGTATAATTCGCTTCGACAAGCTCCTTAATCGTTTCTACAAGAATAGACTGTTTATCGTTTTCTACGTTTTCCATCTTTGCTATCATGTCCCGGATCAACTGAACTAGAGATTCATATAGCTCGGTTAAGGTTTCCAGTGCGAATAATCGTTTGGTAATCAAGTTGAAATTCACACGGATCGGCTCTACCTTTGCCCGGTTGATTTCCTCGACTACCGTTTTCAGCATGTTGACCAGGCTCATGACCGATAACAGCGCATTGTTATAGTTCAAATTAGAGATTTCCCGGAAAATTTTGGTTAGCGTCTCCTCCGCTACTGGAAGACTCCCGCTTTTTAGCGCATCAACCAGCTTCTTCTCCAGCGTTGCTGAGTACCCAAGCTGCGGATTTTCCGCATTTGTCTTAATCATTTCACTAGTTAAAATGCAGGAATTGCCGTAAATCAAACGATACAGCGAATTATTTAATGTTTCATAATGCTGCTCGGACAAGTCCGTATAACTCTCAACAGGATCACTAATACATACGGAAAAAGAAATGTGATAATAGTTCATAACAGTCAATTGCGCCTGCTTCCATCTCTCCATAATCATAGACTTGTAATCGGAATTTGGATTTACATGCAATATAAAAGCGATATATTCATTTTTCATTTCCACGACTTCGCACCGGGAAAGCTCAGACATACATTCCATCGATATGTTTTCGATTCCATATAAGTAAAGCGCTTGATCCCTCGAACTGTACTTCTCCTTGAATTGGCCGTAATCATCAATCTTTACAATACAGATGAGGAACGCCGACCCCTTATCTAACCAAATATGATAATCCGATTGCGCTTGCTTGAATTCTTCTAACGACACCGAAGAGCTGTCTACGAGCAGCTTTCTTAATAAATAGGCTCTCATCACTTCTTGAGAGGTAATACTTCTATGTTTATATTGATTCATCTTGTCGATCGAGTGCTGGAATACTTCATTCAAGTATGAGAATTCATCTTTTCCATTCCTCCTCCCATTCTCTTCATCAACCTTAATGAATTGACTAACCAGTTGATCGATAGGTTTATAAAATCTGCGAGACAAATACAGAGAGATAAGGAAGGCTAGCAGCAACGTTCCAGCGGTGATTAAGAAATAGGTATATTTTAGTTTGCTAATGTTCTGAAACACTTCGTCGTATAATTGAGCTTTCACCAGCGTCCAATTCATGTTCTCGACGTAAGCGTAAGTAATCAGATATTTCTTCCCTTCAATATCACTTGTATAAAAGCCCGTCGTTTCTTGAGCAGCATTCACTTCCGCTTCGTTATGCTGACGCAGAAAGGTCTCTCTGACACGGGATCGTAATGGATTTTCTGTTACACTATCACCGATTAACTCCCCGTTTCCATCCAAGATGATAATCTGATCCTGACTGCCTAAATCCGTATTATTGATGGTCCTGATATTATTTAAGATCCAATTTGCACTAGCATTAACGACTAGAGCACCGTTAGGCGAGTTTTGATCATCTTTAAAGTCATACATGAAATAAGTAACGACGTTTTCATACCTCTTTTTATCGCCAATCGTGGAATATTCAATTTGTCTCGGGACAGGCTTCAGTATGGGCAATACCTCTTTGGATCGAAGCATTGTATCCAGGTTCATGTCTTGGAATAGCAGCTCTTCTCCCGTCGTATAATAGGTTTTTGAATAGTTATTATAGAGGTAGATGGAATGAAGAAATGGATTTGTATTCACAATCGAAGTTCTGACTGTATTAATCCCTTTGATCGTCTCGCTCATTTCCGAATGATTACTATATAGAATCGTCTGCACATCTGGATTATAAAAAAGAGACAACACTAAATTGCGAATCATCTCATCCATGTAGTCGATATTGAATTTGACTTGCGTCAAAATTTTCTTGTTGGATTGATATTCATTATTCAAGATAGCTTTCCCAGCGCTGAAGTAAGTAACGATGGCAAATAGACTTAACAACAACAGCATAGCGAGCATAATGCCCAGATACATGCTTCGTAAAAACTTTCTCTGCCTCTTTTGTTTGATGATACTCATAAAACTCGCCCCTCCATCGGCTGCAAGAAAACCAATCGCACCAAGCAGCACATACAGGGCTGCTTGGTGCGATGATTCCGGCCGGATTAACTTATCTCTATATAATCAATATTGCAGCATGAATGCGCTCCGTTTACTGTCCGGTCCGCACTGTCAATTTGAAACTTCACACTCCCGCTTACGGGTACATTAACCGTTACTGTACTATAGGTCGCCCAGTTCGCTGTCGTTGGAAAGGTGATGGACTGAATTTTACTGCCATTTACGTACAGGCTGGCTTGTTTGGCAGATGAATTCCCATTTGAATACCGGACCGTTAATGTGCTTCCTGATTCAACAGGAGTAAAGCTGACATAATCGCCAATATTGTCGAAGTAGCCAATGTTATGCCCGCCCGATGCGGAAGCGAGATCTTCAATAATGACGCCGTTCAATGTGGCATCCTCTGCTTCATATCGGGTCCCTTTCTTGAAACTGAACCAGTCGATACTCCCATAACCGACACCACTGCCCTTGGCAACAAGGAATAGATGATGAACACCACTGGCACCCGATACAGCTGTGGTCTGCGTCTGGAACGTTGTCCATCCTCCGGTATTGCTAAATGTAATCGTACCAATCAGCGGACCAGTTGTGCTGTCTAATCGCAATTCGATTTGTTTACCTGCATACCCTGGATCAACGGATACGCTGGCTTGGAATTGGCTGAGCTCTCCGCTGCCAAAATCGATATTGCTGTAGCTTACCCAGTCGCCTCCATCAATCCAGCCTAAATATCTCCCTGTAGCGCCATTATCGGATTGGACACCTTGTGATGTGCTGTAATTCTCCGCTTGAATTGTCGAGGTTGCTGTTGTTGCAAACGTAAACCAATCTATATTAGCAAACCCCGCTCCGCTGCCTTTAGGGACAATGAACAGATCATGCACGCCGTTAGCGCCGGATATAGATGCTGTCTGCGTTGTGAATGTACTCCAGCCTCCAGTGCTGTTCATTGTGATTGTGCCGATTAACGTACCGGTTATGCTGTCAAGGCGCAATTCAAGCTGCTTGCCTGCTTCAGCAGGGTCAACAGCCGCACTCACATAAATTTGATTAATTGAATGGCCCGTACCGAAATCGATATTGTCGTATTTCAGCCAATCGCCGCTATCGATCGACTCTACATACGTCCCAGCACCCCCGCTATTTGTTTGAATGCCTTGTGCAGCGCTATAACTTTCAGCTTCGATGATCGATGTCGCGGACGCAGGAATATCTACAGGTGTTAAATTTGCACCTAACCAGCCCCCTGCAGCGTTTCCGGCATTAATGATCGAATTTCGCAGCAGATCATAGCCGGCTGGCTTATTCGTCGCCATGATCGAATTATTAGCAGACGTATTCGTAGAATTTCCGGAGATGTCCAAGAGCAAGTCACCAGGACTCCAGAAGATATTATTCGTTGCGGTAAGATAGGCGGTAGCCAAATCGAAATAAAGAGAAACCCCTTTGTTTAATGGACTTGTACCTACGTTATGATCCCATAAATTATTCGCCCCAGCTGCCCAAGTGTAGAGAGCGCCTCCATCATGCATGGATTCCATGTAGTTGTCGAGGATATTGTATTGAACCGTATTGTCGCCTGAGTGCAAATAAGGAATGTTCGAAAATTGGTCATAGGGCCGATGTGCGGCTACTTCTGTCCATCTCGCTTGATAGATCGCCTGATTGTTCCCATACGAGTCTGTAGTGTCTATATCTGAGGGATCATTCATTTGAAAATGCGGCATTCCCACAATGGAGACACTCGCGTAAGGGCTGCCATGGAAATAGTTGTATTGCACTGTATTATGATTGCTGCCATAAATGGATAAAGGTCCAGAATGCATATAATCTAGTCCCATGTCATGGATATGATTGCGTTCGATTACATGATTTTTATTTACATCTACGTCGCCGGGACCGTAACCCGTTATCTGAATGCCGCCGGAAGAGGAATAAGCGATCTCATTACGGGTTAACGTTACATGTTGTGCATACTGATCAAGCGCGATGCCTTGCGAACCTGAGTACGCAATCAGATTGCTATCCATCACAATATGGCTTACGCCTTGCATGTAGATCATAGCATCCGGGTTTTCTGCGTTTCTTACCAGCCAATCCGGATTGTATTGATCTTCCGGGGTACGATCCGAATACATGAATTGAAGATCGCGGAATTCCACGTACTCCACTTGCTTCGCCCAGTTCTGAGCTTCCTCATCCCCTTGTAAACGTACAATTTCATTTAACTGGGGTGCAAAGACGGTTTTCCCGCTCATGGTTCCATCCGTTGGCCAGTAGTACACTTTCCCGGCAGCGGAGTCTACTACCCATTCTCCTGCTTGATCAAGAACTGGCAGCGCATTGCGTATATTATAATGACCGCCATCTAGCGAGAGGAGATCCGCATATTGCACGGGAGCCTTGCTTTGAAGCTTAGCGGTATGGTTAACCGGGTTAATTGAATCGATAGGTGAGACAATATTCCACCACCATGCGGTCGTCATCGCAATCTCGGCATCTCGGTTACTTGGTATATGATTAAGTGCTCCTGCCGGGAAGGTGATGGACCTTCCGGACGGATTTGGACTGCCCGCTGCAGTAAGTCTCGGCCAAGCTGTCCAATCTGAATTTTGGACCGACTTCGCCACTGGCTGTCCAACATCATTAACAAACATGGAGTGAAATCTCCATCCAGGCGTTATATCCGCCACAAACACTTGACCGTGAGCAGAAGCAGGCAGACCTGCAGGATAAGAGCTGCCTAGCAAGCTCCACCCTGATATTTCCTGTTTGCTTGTAATTATTGCGGTTTCTCCTGGATAAGACTGATAGACAATCGGCGAGCCTGTGCTGCCTGAATCTTCCGGTGTTAATGTAAATGTCGCGGATTGATTATACTCTCCGCCTCGCAAATATACGGTAACTCCCCCTGCCGGGAGGCCGCTTGTCGTTTTCAAGGCTCGAATCGCAGATTGTGCTTTGGTTAGTGTGGCGAATGGCTCAGTCAATGTACCTGGATTCGAATCATTTCCATCTTCAGCGACATAGAAATAAGTGCTGGTGTTTGCTTGAGCTTGTCTAATATAGGAAGCTAACGAACCTGAAACCGTCAAAGTAATGAGTAAGAGTACTAACGACAACCTCTTGATTTTGATGGCTAACATTAAGATTCCTCCCGTGGATTATTTATTTCAATTGTCCTGCTTAGAAAACAAAATACGGATTGGGATTCCCCCTTCATTCGAAAGCGTATACAAGTTTATTGAAAGGAAATTAAACGATGGCTCACCTCCTTTACTCTGTTCCAGTCAAGAAAACGCTTACAATCAGATCTAAAAGAATGACCATCCTTATCAAGTGTCATAAACTTATATTTCAGTAACTTGTAAACGGGGTGATGAATAGAAGCAATCGATAAACTGAACTCGTGCACCCAGGAGGCTGATTATGTATTCTGAGAGTTTGGGATAAACTCATGATGGAATGGCAGTCGTGCAGTGGTTGTAGCTAATAGCTGTCTAATTTTTCGAGGCAAGGTGATAGGTTTATGTTATACAGTGGAGAGAGCGAAATACATGCACTGAACAATAAAAAGATGATCTATTCTACACAACTATATAAAACCCGCGAAAACCTTATAAAATCAAGGGCCTTCGCGGGTTTCTATGTCCACACTATCCGTTATCTTCATTGCAAATTTGCATATGCCCACACCTCAGGCTAGTTGCTCTTTAAGCAGCATTGCTGCAAATAGGACGAGAAGATGGCTGTATTCATTTGCATGTGCTTGTTGTCTCCATCCAGCTTGCTCAGCAAAATACCGCCTTCCAGCAGTGAAAAGGCAAATGAAGCAAGGGCCTCGGAATCCAAATCCTCTTTAAACTCCCCTGCTTTAATTCCGTCGTCAATAATACTCTTCATCAAATCCAAGAAATTATGCAGCCCTTGCCTTGCTCGATCACGAAGTTCTGAGTGCGTATCATCACTTTCCACTGCCGTATTCTGCATCGGACATCCGCCAATAAAGGGAGGATTGTGTACAACATCTCCATAAACACGAAAAAAAGCAATTAACCGGCCTGACGCGGACTGCTCTTGATCGACCGCCTCATTAAATTTACTGCTGACCAGACTGGCAGCATAATTGTAGGCTTCAATCGCAATCTCATCTTTGCTGACAAAATGCCGGTATATGCCCCCCTTCTTAATTCCAGTATCTGCAATAATATCATTTAGGGAAGTTCCGGCATATCCTTTCTGATTAAAGATAGCCGCTGACTTCATAATGATGTGTTCTCGTGTCCGATCTCCTTTTTTCATGAGTTCCTCCGAATGATCGTATTATAATTCAACATTATATCAAAACTAAGACAACCGAAGCCTTGCCAATCTATAATTTCATGATACAATAAAAGTACCGATCGGTCTCTTTTTTTATTTATGCAACATGTACAGTCCGCTTTCTTTAATTTCAAGACAGGCTTTTGCCTGTTTGGAATAAATAATGATTCCAGGAGGATTACTATGAGCGTAAAAGTAGGCATTAACGGTTTTGGACGGATAGGCAGACTCGCTTTTCGCCGTATTCAAGAGCTCGAAGGTATCGAGGTTGTAGCGATTAACGATCTTACCGATGCGAAAATGTTGGCTCATCTGCTCAAATATGATACGACGCAAGGCATGTTTCAGGGCGACATTGAAGTTCATGACGGAACCTTCACTGTAAAAGGCAAAGAGGTTAAAGTGCTGGCTAACCGTAACCCTGAAGAAATTCCTTGGGGCGAGCTTGGCGTAGATATCGTTCTCGAATGTACAGGTTTCTTTACCAGCAAAGAAAAGGCGGAACTTCACCTAAAGGGCGGCGCCAAAAAAGTCGTCATTTCCGCCCCAGCAACAGGCGATATGAAAACCATCGTTTACAATGTGAATCATGACACGCTTGACGGAACGGAAACCGTTATATCGGGCGCTTCCTGTACAACAAACTGTCTGGCGCCCATGGCTAAAGCTCTTCATGACAAGTTCGGCATTCATTCCGGGTTAATGACAACCGTTCATGCCTATACAGGCAACCAGAATACACTTGACGCTCCTAATCCTAAAGGCGACTACCGTGCAGCACGGGCTGCTGCTGAGAATATCGTTCCCTATCCAACCGGTGCCGCTAAAGCTATTGGTCTAGTTCTTCCCGAATTGCAGGGCAAGCTGGATGGTGCATCTCAACGTGTGCCTGTTGCAACAGGCTCCGTAACGGAGCTGGTTGCTGTTCTGAACAAAAAGGTAACGGTTGAGGAAGTTAACGCCGCCATGAAAGAAGCCTCTGATCCGGAAACTTACGGCTACACGGAAGACGAAATCGTATCTTCCGATATTAAGGGGATGACGTTCGGTTCCCTTTTTGATGCCACTCAAACCAAAGTTCTGACGGTTGGCGACCAGCAGCTAGTGAAAACCGCAGCTTGGTACGATAACGAAATGTCTTATACCTCTCAATTAGTTCGGACATTGGAATACTTCGCCAAAATCGCGAAGTAATTTCTCTGCAATACGGGGATTAAAAGTATAAATAAACGCAGAAGCGGGTGCTATCCTCTAATCAGGACAGCACCCGCTTCTGCATTTCTATTTGTTCCATATCTTATTATTGAGCACTTGAGTATTTACGGGACATATTCCGGTACGTCGTCGGGGACAACCCTTTCTTGGCTGTAAATTGCTTGATGAAGTACGTATCGTATTCAAATCCGGTTGCGAGCGCAATTTCGTTCAGACTCATATCGGTATGGGTCAACAGCTCGCACGCCACCTTCAAGCGATGGGCCTGCAAGTAACCAATCGCTGTACTCCCGCATCTGTCCTGAAATTTCTTGTTGAGCGTCACCCGGTTCAAATGCGCATACTTCGTCAAATCCTCCAAAGCTATCTTTTGCGAATAATGAGTATGGATATAGTCCAACGCCTCATCGACAGGCGAATGCTCGCGATTGCGATTCAACTCCTCCAGCAGCCCCAAAATTTGAATGAGGTATTTCTTAATTCGGCACGCCCAAAGCGCATCGCTTTGCGCCAGCACTTCCATGCCAAGCAGGAAAAACCATTCCAGCAGCAAAGGGAATGCTTTGTCTGTTATACGAGGCACTCCGGCATAAAGATTATTGCTGTCGAATAATGAAAGTCCTATTTGTATTCTAGGCGCTGAAGGAAAATAATCCTTCGTTTCGGAAAGCTTAACGGTGTTCAGAAACTCGGGGTGAAAACGAAAGGATTGCGCCGATACGTTTATCTTTTCATCCAGCCGCAATTGAGCGTCTTCTGCCAAGCAGAGAACACCGGGAGCACTAATCGATATGGGACGCTCGTTCAATATCCCCTTTATCCTTCCAGACGTTATAAAAATCAGCGTGAACCGTTCCGGATAAGGCAAACAACTGAAATCCTCCACTGCTGCAAACTCTATATTCACCATGCGTTTTTTGTATCTGTCCGCTTGCGGCATATCGATCACCTATCAAATAGTATAGTTGGTTGCTTCACTTATTCCAGTGTAACATACAAGTCCAACGGATATAATGAGGGGGTAAATGAACAAAAAAGGAGGAAATCATAATGACTGTTGAACGGTATCATATCCACGTCTCCGATGATATCCTTAACGATCTGCAATACAGGCTGGAACATATCCGCTGGCCCGAACAATTAGAAGACGCAGGCTGGGAGAGAGGAACAGACTTAGACTTTTTAAAATCACTCGTTGCCTATTGGAGAGATCAGTACGACTGGCGCGCACAGGAATCTAAGTTAAATCGCTTTTCCCAGTTTCATTCCTACATTGATGGGATAGACGTACATTTTGTACATGAGCGCGGCAAAGGACCTGATCCTATGCCTATTATTCTTACCCATGGATGGCCTGACAGTTACCTTCGGTATGAAAAAATCATTCCGCTCCTGACAGACCCTGCCCATTACGGCGGCAATGCGGAGGATTCCTTTGATGTGATTGTCCCTTCTTTGCCTGGATTCGGATTTTCCAGCCGCCCTAACCGCCCTGGCATCAACAACTTTGTTGTCTCTCAGATGTGGGCTAAGCTGATGACGCAAGAATTAGGCTATAACAAATTTGCCGCTGCAGGCGGAGATATGGGCTCCGGTGTGACAAGGTACTTGGCCGCGCATTATCCTGAGCTTTTAGTCGGTATCCATTTAACGGATGTTGGCATTATAAATAGTCTCATGGCTTCACAGAATGAGTCAGATTTGTCGGAGGAAGAGCTGCAATATAAGAAAAAAGCAGCTGAGTGGATTGCTGGTGAGGGAGGCTATATGTCCATTCAATCGACGAAGCCTCATACTCTGGCCTATGGACTTTCCGATTCCCCTGCTGGTCTGGCTGCTTGGATCATTGAGAAGCTTCGGGCATGGAGCGATTGTAAAGGCGATCTCAGCCAGAGGTACAGCATGGATGAACTGCTGACTCATATTATGATCTATTGGGTGACGAACACAATCGGATCAGCTGCCAATAGGTATTACGAAAATTCACATTCCTTGCCGCCTCTCGGCCCTATTGAGGTTCCGACCGGTCTGGCTCTATTTCCCGAGGATATATTGCCGCCGCCTAGATCGTGGACGGAACGCCATTTCAATGTAACGCGCTGGACGACAATGCCTTCCGGCGGACATTTTACGGCTATGGAAGAACCCGAGGCTATGGCCAACGAAATTCGTGCCTTCTACAGACCTCTTAGAAAGCAGAATAACCACTCTGTATAATAAATAGGGACTTAACTTTAATTAAGCCCGCGAAAACCTTGTAAATTCAAAGGTTTTCGCGGGCTTTACTGTTTTCTCAGTCAATATGTCATAGCTCGTGTTGACAAATCGATTGTCGAACCTTATATTTTAACTACCGACTACATAGTCGGTAATAATTCTTAAGAGAGACAGGTGCGTGTCATGGAAAAAAATTATGGTCTTCAACCGCGGATACCGCTCAGCTTCAAATCAATAGCAGGCTTCATTCTCATCTTCGTCATTTGGCAAGGCGGCTCATTAGTGTGGCTAAAGCTGCTTAATACGCTGATTCCCGCTACTACCTCAGGATTTCCTAGTTTTGTTGCCCTTTTTTCATCTTTTTTGTTCCTCATTCTTGGTGTCTTTCTTATCACCAAATTTTTCTTTAAAATTCCTTTTCGAACCTTTTTGTTTGAAGGAAGAAGGCCCGAATTCCGCAAGTTTGCGATTTATTTTTCGCTGTACCTGTTAGCCCTGATCTTGTACTTAATTCTCGATATCACTGTACATCCTCAAGCCTTTACGTTTCACTTTGACCCGCTTCCGTGGTTAGGAGTATTACTGATTGCCGCACCTATAATTTTTGTGCAAAGCGCAGCTGAAGAAATCTTGTTCAGAGGTTATATGTACCGGATGTTTCGTTCAATAAAGGGTGGGGCGTTCTGGTCCGTCTTCATCTCCTCCCTGACCTTTGCTATCGTTCATGGCTTAAACCCTGAAATGATGAACTACGGAATCTGGGGACCGTTGTATTACCTGATAGGCGCATTCTTTCTCGGATTCGTTGCTTACTATACCAATGGTATAGCCGCTACTATCGGAATCCATTTTGCGACAAACATTTTTAATATGACGATTTGGGCCTACGGGGAATCAACGGTGGAAAACATGGGGCTGCAAAGCATCGTTTCCCGGCACACGCTGGATATGCCGTTTGCATTCTTCGGGATTTTTGCTATCGTTATCTCATATAGCGCTTTTCAATTTTACAAGTATAAAAGGAACCGTCTGTAAGGTTCCCAGGAGGAGCTTATGACGAGAAGGCGATTGCCGGCCGAAGAAGCAAAATCGATTATTTTAAACCATGCCAAGCTGTTATTTATTGAAAAAGGCTATGACCGGGCCACAATGGATGACCTATGTACGTCGACACAGATGAGTAAGGGCAACCTGTACCATCATTTTAAAAATAAAGAAGTGCTCTTTCTCCACTTGCTTAGCCAGCATGCAGAACAAACCTCACAAAAATGGCAGCTCACCGTCGAGAAGAACGGTTCGTCTCCCAGCGAACAATTGCTTGAAATGGCTGATTTATTCGGAAGAGATTGTGAAAACCCGCTGATCCAAGCACTCGAAGAGTACGCCAAGACGCTTTCCAGTGAATCGGAGGCATTGACCACGTTAAGGGAAATCACAGAGATAGCAAATGATGCAATAAGACAAGTGCTGCAAAAAGGGATCAGCCAGGGCGTTTTCATCAATGAAGATATGGAAACGTTGGGTTTTAGTGTGATGTCTGCCTTGGTTGGAGCGACGCATCTCTGCCTGGCGATGTCAACAAAATTAAGCGGGGATGAATATGCAGCTCTGCATGTTAATGCGGTCAAGCTGCTGTTGAAGGGGATTTCGCTTTCGGTTGATAGCGCTAACCGCTAGGAAGAATTGCACATTACTACTCACTCTATCTGCCCGGTTTGCATCCAGTTAAAAGCGGTCAAAATGTAAAAATGCAGGTTGTTGGCCAATTTTTCTGCGATTTACCCCTTCAACATGCAAATGTGCAGGTTGATTGGCTCGAAAACCGCCTTTTGCATGAAATATAGCGATTTCAAATGCACTTTTACATTTTGAACGCCGTTTTGGACCATTTGGAGCTCATCAGCCTGCACTTTTACATTTTGTTTCTCGTGCAGGAAGGGGAGCCGAGTATATAGGCTGTGCAACATTCATGATTCATAAACGGAGAAATTCAAAAAAACCGCGAGACGCCTTGTACAATCAAGGGGTTTCGCGGGTTTCTTTGATAGCCCAGCAGAAATGGATTAGTAGCCCATATCCTTCAATATCTTAGATAACGTGCGAAGACGTTCGCCGATCATTTCATCGTCGTCGCTCAAAGCTTGGCTGAACAGCTTAATATCTTCATTAATTCTATCATTGTCTGTACAGATCGACACGTTCATCGCATCCCCTTGCAGACCAACCCGGTCAATGACAGGCTCTTGCGGGTCATATAAATGTTCATATCTATAGGCTTCGCGGAAATGTTCCAAGGACCGGCAAATGAGAATGGACAAATCAAGCACACGATGAAGAGGCAGCTCCTCGGATTGCCTGGACCATTTCTCTCCGGTATATCTCCATACCTTGGCCGAAATATCGACCTTTCCTCTATCATTCCATTGGGCCAATCCCAGGGATAGGCCTTTCGCATCCGTGTTCCCGGCCATTCGGCCGTCAACCTTCTCATAATTTTCGGACACGACCACTGGCTTATGTTTTAACGTAGTAGGTATTTTCATCTGTTCCCCTCTTTCCTCTAACCCGTTTACTAATTTACTAAAGACGGTTTCATCTTATCTTGGATTGCATCTGTAGTCAATCCGTACATAATGCTACGGCTTTTTTATAGGCGAACAAGCACTGAAACCCGCCAATTTTTTAATTGACGGGTTTCTTTTCAACCTTATTCTAACTCAGCTTCATTAATTGAATTCTTTGAGCGGCTTATTATATCCTTTATCTTCGAAGGGCTGCAGCTTCTGAAACCATGGCTTCAAGATTTGCTTCATTTCCCAGCGTATATCCGTCACCTTCTCGGTATCCTTCTGCTCCAGCACCTCATAATCAAACGCATCGGCTCCGAATTCCTTCCACTCCTTCTGCAACCCGGCATTTGCAAATTTGCCCATATCCAGCTGCATCTGCAGGGTAAACCATTTGTTCTTCAAGTTAGGATAACTGTCGATGAAAATTTTGTCGTTCACTTTGTTCTTAATCTGAATGACGCCCATATAGACCTTGATCTTCTTATATTCTTCAACCAGTTCTCTTCGCTTATTCTTATCCATGTCGTTGCTCTCCTTATCTTGGCTAATGAATGTTTAGCAGCCTTACAAATACCGGGCGATAATGCGTACTAGCTTTGCAGGGAGCTCCTGTAAATTTGTAATGTCCAAAAACCGCTCATTACCGTAAATTTCACTAATGACGTTCTTATCTTGGCCGATTGCAGCTGCAAGAAAGGTAACACCCTTACGTTCATATTCCTCTATCGTTTGCTGCATATCTGCAACGGCATAGCTTCCCGTATAATTGTCCATTGCCTTTGGCTGACCGTCACTAATGCTAATCAGCAGCTTCGTCTGTTGCGGAGAAGCGGCTAACCGTTCCGCTAAAATTCTAAGCGCCATTCCATCCCGGTTATTGCTTCTTGCCTGAATCCCCATAAGCCGGAAACGGTCGTTGGAATCCGGTTTATCGTAATCTGCATAAGCAAAGATCGACATTTGCTCCAGCCTGGATACATCCGCCGTATCGCCATAGATCGAGATTGGAATTTGACAAATTTGACAAAATTCATATACCGCGATGACGGCTCGCTTGGCTGCTTCCAATCTTCCGAAAGCGGACATCGATGCCGATTCATCAACCCTTAGACCAACCATCAACGAAGGAGATTCCGTAGGAGGCCGTTTTTTGGCAAAATACCTGTAATCCCTATATGCAACGCTGTCTGCTTGAAACTTGCTGCCATAGTAACGGTTTCTTGTAAATTCGGAGGAAACATCATGCTCCAAGAGCGGAAGCGTCTTTTTGGCGATTTCTCTCACGACAGGCATCAGCCCCTTGCTCAAACTGACGTATTCCTGTTGATGGCCTTGGTCGTAATCGGGACGGTGTACGATCAGCTTTACTTTTGCATGAATAGTGTCCGCTGCCATTTCCCTTGCGTTACGATTCAGCCTTTTGCGGAACTCTCGCTCCTTGTGTTTCACATCCTCAGGCATAGGTTCGGGATTAGACTGATGATATCGGGGGGAGCCGACCTCCCCCGTATCCGAGCTTTCCATATCGGTCGAGTCTTCGGATACTAGGGAAGTACTTTCTTCACTATCCGCTGATTTTTTCAATGCGATACCAGTTTCATCATCAAGACCGTCATTGTCATAATCAGCTGTGTCTATTTCTCCCCATATCTTCATTTCTAAGGCATCGTTATTTTTCCGTTTTTTTTTACTTCATTCGCAATGTCTTCTAATCCAGCAATCAAACCATGCTTTTCGAGAGCGTCCTCCAAAATCTTAATTTCCTCTGGATCGGTTGTGATCTTGTAGATGACCTTATGATATAGAGACTCACTGGCGGAGGCTCCGCCGGCTACTGCATCTGTCCAGTAGAAAAGCGAACGCATGCCCGCCACCCCTTTGATCGCATTAGCCCGGGCTGTTTTATCCAAGACGATAATACTGTCCGCCAGAGTACTTAGTACCTCTTCATCTTGATAACCAGTTTTGGACATTGCACGTTCCATCATCATTTCTTTGGTCGGCAGATCCATCTTCTCTGAATGTTGAACTCTGTCGCGCAGCGCTTCGTTAAGCGGCCTTGACCCTGCATAGCTGCGGTTTGTTGTAATGACCGCGATGAAGTCCGGATGTCTGCGGATCATTTCAGTCGGAAGATTGATGCTGCCATCCAGCTCCAAAGCAGAGTTCAATGCCATCAGCACCGCAGCATCACGAATCACGTTAGGTTCTTGTATTTCCAGCAAGTATCCTTGCTGATAAGCTCTAACGATCTCCGACGGGTAAAAGCGATACTCCACACTGTCGCTCTCTTCCGAAGCAAGCTTCAGCAATTGTTTTATTTTTACGGCGGCTTGTTCTTGCGTCATCTCTAATACATCCACCAAAATTTCAATAGCGCTCTGAAATCCATCGCTCTCATATAAGGCTTTCAACACCGTTTGCTCCGCTGGCTCCAGCTTCTCTAATTGTTCAGCAGAAATGACCGGTAAAATCGCGCCGATTATATCGGATTTATCCATATCGGCAAAACAAGTCACTTTCGTATACGGCAGCCCGAAGTTTGCCGATAATGCTTTTGCGAGCTGCGTTTTACCAGAACCCGCATCCCCCTCCAGCAAAATATTGGCGATTTTCATTTCCCCGCGATTCCAATTGCGCCTGACCTCTTTACTAATGCGCCGTTCTTCTTCGCTGATTTTATGAGATGCCGGTTTCTGCCATACACGCTTCATTTCCGTTTCTGTCAGCTGCCTTGCCGGAGACAATGGATATGATTCCATTTCCGTCATGCCTTTCTCCTCCTGTCTGTCATAATGCTTGACCTTTCTCCGTTTTCTTTCTCTTCTCAAAAATAATAGGAAGCAGCAGGACCGCACCGGCAATCGTCAAACAACCGCTCACCATATATACCGACAACAAGGAGAATGATTCTTTCAAATAGCCGGTTATGAACATGCCGGTTACCATCATCCCCATAAATGCAGGCATAATCGCTCCAGATACCCGGCCAATAAAGGCCCCTTCGGTGTTCCGTACAAGCAGGGTTTGAATTCCGCCTTGAATGAAAGGATATACCAAGCCGCTGAACACCAGAAGCGTTATAGTCAGCCAGATCTTCGAGGATGCACCGATTCCAATCGTACAGACAGCCGTAACGATTAGCCCGATTAAAAGCAGCAGCTGCGGCTTCACTTTTTTGGCTATTCCCATGATGAAGGCCCCGCCTACCAGCATTGCCGCACCATTGGCCATAACGAGCCATTGCAGAAATTGTTTGTCCTGTCCCAATTTCTCGATGACTAGGAAGATTTGCAACGGCTGAATCAAACCGGAAGCTAATCCGACAGCGGCGAAAGTCATGCTGAGCGTTCTTAACGATTTATTAGCCCCGATATAACGCAAACCGTCCGTCAGTTCCTTCATGAAGCTTCCACCATCGGCGGATTTTTTCTCCTCCGCATCACGAGGCAGCGACGATAGAATAATCGAAGAGCCGAGAAACAAAATAGCGGTAAGGATCAGAGAGACGTTAATGCCAAATCGGATAAAGATAAACGTACCAACGACCGGACCCAAAACCGTAAAGACAGCGACGATCGTTTGGGACATTGCCATCACGCCTTGCAGCTGCTCAGCTGGCACATGCCGTTTGTACAGCTTCATGGCCGAAGGCTGAGAAAATTGCGACAAACTCGCGGAAATAAACGATCCGACTAGAAGTGCGATCCATCCCCCGTTCATAACGGTAAGCAATACAGCCATAACGGATATGGAAGACAATAAATCACTCCAGACCATCGTCCGCTTCGGCCGCCACCGATCGGCGAAGGTGCCGCCAATTAAGCCGAAAATAAAGATCGGAGCGAATTCCGCAACCGATATGAGTGATACGTAAACCGAATTGTTATTCGTCAACTCGGTAACATAGAGAAGAACCGAATAGTTCCGGATCCAAATGCCCAATTGCAGCAGCACCCGGGAGAAAATAATAGTTCTTACATAACGATTGGAAAACATCTTCAATACCCCATATCCTGTAAAATTTTTGATAATGCGCGCAAACGTTCGCCGATCATTTCATCGTCGTCGCTTAGAGCTTGACTAAACAGTTTGATATCATCATTGATTTTTTCATTGTCCGTACATATCGCTACGGTCATCGCATCTCCTTGAAGACCTATCCGGTCAATGACGGACGCCTGCGGATCATATAAATGCTCATAGCGATAAGCTTCGCTGAAATGTTCCAGAGTCCGGCAAATGAGAATAGACAAGTCCAGTACACGATGGATAGGCAGCTCTTCAGATTGCCTGGACCACTTTTCTCCGGTATATCTCCACACCTTAGCCGAAATATCGATCTTGCCTCTATCGTTCCATTGGGCAAGTCCTAAAGAAAGACCTTTTGCGTCCGAATTTCTGGCCAGTCGGCCGTCAACCTTCTCGTATTTTTCTGCTACGACAACAGGCTTATGTTTTAATGCAGCCGGTATTTTCATCTTGTTTTCCGTCCCTTTCACTTGTTTACTAATTTACTGATTTACTAAATTACTGCTTAATCGTATATTGGATTTCTTCGTTCGTCAAGTGGCTTCCGCTATTTTACATTTTGGAACGATGGCGCACTGAACCAAATCAGACCCATGCTGCAGCGCAAAAAAGAGACCCATGCCTATTCGCATGAGCCCCTTTTTGCCGCTAATATAAAAGCAGCATCCCTATCAGGGACACTGCTGCGCAGAAAAAAACTTATTTATTTGAGCGCCGTCAACGTTTGTACAATGTCATCGATCTTTTTCGCATCGGCGATTGGACCATTCAGTGCCCAGTGGCGGGCAGAAACCTTGAAAGCATTTCCTTTTGCAACAGCAGGTATAGCCTTCCACACCTTCATTTGCTCCACCTCAGACGCTTTAGCGACATCCTTCTGGAAATCCGTTTCGGAAGACATGGAAGCTCCGTAATCCATGAATAAGTAATCCGCTGTCAGCTCAGGGAGCTTTTCCAGTGAGATCATCGTACCTCCCCATGTATCCTTGGTTTCCTTCTGGAATTTCAGCACCTGAGGATCCGGCTTCAGACCCAGATCGTTATAGAGCACAGATGTCCAAACATATTCCGGGAAATCCAATTCCACATCCTTCGTTGCCGGACGAACGAAAGCGACCGTTTTATCCTCACCAACTGCTTGTACGATGGCCTCTTTCGCTTTCTTCAATTTATCCTGATACGCTTGAACTATCGCCTTAGCCTGTTCTTCTTTACCTAGCGCTTTTCCAATTTCAACAATGCCGGTTTGCCAGTTATCCCGGACAAAAGCAATCGTTGGAGCAATTTTGCTAAGCTGCTCATAACCGGCTTGATCGGTCATATACGTATTCATAATAATAAGATCAGGGTTAACGGCTGCAATAGCCTCCAGGTTGATATCGAAGGAGCTGTTAACCGGAATCCCTTTTTCTTTAATTTGCGCATCCAAATAATAGCCATCCGTGCTGAATGCCTGAACGAGCGGCACGTCGAGTGAAAGCAGCATATCTTCCATTCCGATGGATACGATTCGTTTGGCATTTGCCGGAACTGTCGTTTCGCCGTAGTCATGCTTGACGGTCACTGCTGTCTGCTCGCTGCCATTGCCCGATTCGTTGGCATCAGGTGATGGAGAAGCCTGTTCTGTCGCAGGCGGTGTGGCTTCCGAAACATTGCCGCCATTGTTACCGCAAGCTCCAAGAACAAGCACGAGCATTAGTGCAGTAATTATCGATAAAATCGTGAAGATGCGAGGCTTTCGGGACCTTTCATCTGAATAGTTTGTGTTTGATTTAACATTAAGCATGTAGTCGCTGCCCCCTGAAATTGATAATCATTCTTACTGTATTGAGTATAGCGAGCAGCTATTCATCTGTATATCCACAATCATGCGGAATGTTTACTGATGGGTGCACAAAATCAGATGCTCCAGCATCTCCAGCTGTCGTTCTTGATAGAGCGCAGAATTTTCAAACCAAGGATATACCCATGCCTGATGCCCCTGCTGCAAGTGAACCATGTTCTCTTGGACTTGCCGAAGTCCGCTCCATTGCTTGTCCGCTTGCAGCCTCTTCCAATATGCCTGAGATTGGGTATCGCCATTCACGCTAACGATGAACCGGCAGTCCTCCTCGCAATGGGAAAGATGTTCAAGCTCCACAGGTGCGTACCATTCTATGTTATCCATCAGTGAAGCTGGCTTCATCCCAAGATCATCATAAAGAACGGTCATGGCTTTACGTCCCCATATTTGCAGCTCGTTCCCAGCTACCTTGAGTACCAGCACTTTTTCATCGCCAACGCTATTATGAACTCGTTCTTGCACAAGCTTCGCCTTCTGTTCATAATGTTCGAGCCAAGAAATAGCGTCTTCCTTCATTCCCAGGAAATCAGCTACCATTCGCAGATGCTGCCGCCAGCCCGCTTCCATCCAAGGCAGCAGCAGGACTGGCGCAATTTCACCAAGCTGAGCCGCTTCTTCCTTCGAAATCGTGCTGTCCAAGCCGATGATGCAATCCGGTTTCGCTTGCTGCAACGCGCGATGATTGAACTCGTAATGATGGCCAAGCGGCACTTCGATGTCGCCGCTATATTTGCGGCTGAATTCATCGGTCCAGTAATGATCAAGCGGAGCGGCATGCGGTACGACCTGCAGCGGCAGCAGTTGTCCAAGCACCGGCCAGCTGTAAGCGGCTACCTTGCGTCTTCGGTTGCGAAGGTAGAGCGCCGGTGCAATGCCAACCTCCTTTTTGAATACGGTCCGGAAATACGATTCACTCCGAAAACCAACCCGTTCGGCAATCTCGCTTACCGGCAAGCCGCTCTCCAGCATTAATTTTTTGGCATGCTGCAGCCGCACCTCCGTTAAATACTCAACGATGCTCTTGCCGTAGCGTTCCTTGAATCCGCGCATGAGGTGATAACGGCTCACTCCCGACAACGCAGCCAGCTCATCGACGGAGAGACCTTCCCTATAACGGAGATCGATCTCTTTCTTCACAATCTCAGACGCTTCCGTATCACGATGCTGTCGTTGTTCGATTAACAATGCCAGCAATTCATAAAAGCTTGCCTGAACCCGCATTTGATCAGCTGATGCCGACGGTGCAAACGATAGGGATCGCTCCCAATACTCGTGAATCTTATCGCCTAGACGAACGGAGTCGGCAATCCGGTATTCAAGCATGTCTAGATGGAATGAGGCTGGTATATTTTCCTGCCCTTTTCCGGCTGGTAAAGAGCCTTGCTCAAATTCGAGAACATACAAGGCCTGTTTCTCTTTTGAAGGTCCGCCTGTCTCGATCCACTGTCCAGGATAGCAAAGGATAACCGTGCCGGAAACAGCAGAAATTCGAACGCCATCTACAATAACCCGGCAAGGACATGCGCAAATGACAAGCCGATGCCGCTCCAGTTGATCTTTTCGGAACGTCCATTCTTGCCCGCTGTATTCTACTTTTTCCACATAGATGAGCTTTAGCCATGCATGACTCAAATAGTCCCATCCGCTCTTATGCAGCATATTTATTTCAGTAGGCATTGCAATTTCTCCACTCATGCGTTATTTATATATACCAATCATAACTGATAATAATTCTCACTACAATCCTGTCCTTTTTTTGGCACCTGTTTAGGAGCGCTGATGGTGGTATGCCGATTGCAAATGCTATCTCGAAATGATCAGGAATCAGCCAAGACAAAAAGGCACTGCCCCATGAGGAGCAGCGCCTTTGAATGCGACTTGTATTGTATGCCATTAATGTGCCCTTTCTTTTCCCATCAACATCGACCGAAAGATCAATCTCAACAAAGGCGGCACTGCAAAAAAGATAAATAACGTACGGAACAGCTGATAGCTCGTAATAACTGATAAATCTCCGTTCACTTCCTTGGCGATGAAAGCCATCTGATCCATGCCGCCCGGAGAAAGGCTTAGGAAAGAGGTAGCGAGCGTAATGTCATGCAGTTGTTCTAGCAGCAAACTAAGGATAATCGAGCAACCGATTAGCGCTACCCCGTTCAGCAGCGCGAGCAGGACGATTTTAACCTTATTTTTCAGGTTTTCCGGCTTCAGCAGCAGCCCGATATAGCTCCCCATCATCAATTGTGAAAACTCAAGTACGAGCGGCGGCAAGGAATGGCCCTCATACCCCGACAAATTCAGCAGTATGGTGCCGATCATCGGCCCAAGCAGAAATGCCGTCGGGAACTTAATTTTTTGGCCAACAACAGCTAGCAGTATACATACCGCTGCGAAAAGCCATATATGCGGGAACAAAGCGGCATAGCCCGAAGCTCCGGCTGCGTCAGAGATTGCCGCGCTGTGGCTGCCGGTCACATGAAACAACGGGCTGAAGATCAACAGCGGTACACTGAACATGATCATAATCAGCCGGGACACCTGCAAAAAGGTGACGACCGTCAGATCGATGCTCTTCATCTCTTCAGCCAATGAGACCATCTGGCTAAGCCCGCCAGGAATGCTTCCCATCAGGATGGTCGGATAAGGAATGCCGGAGATCTTCGACACGACAAACGCGATGCCTCCAGCGCACAAGAGTAACAGGGCTGTAAACAGAATCATTGTTGGCAGTTGCTGTCCAATTTGGACCAAAGTCGATGCCGTAAACGACAGTCC
Source organism: Paenibacillus radicis (ex Gao et al. 2016) (assembly GCF_014641555.1). Lineage (GTDB taxonomy): Bacteria > Bacillota > Bacilli > Paenibacillales > Paenibacillaceae > Pristimantibacillus > Pristimantibacillus radicis. The sequence continues at coordinate 70,850 of NZ_BMHY01000001.1, read as the reverse complement.
TAACGTATACCCGATAATAATCATTCCGGTATTGCGGATTTGTGCAGGCCAATAGAATGAAATACCCCTCCACAATTTGGAGCCGATCAAGACAAAAACCATAGAGCCCAACAGCCAAGGAATAGGCATATGGATGAGTTGAAAGAAGAAGCCTCCCAGAACAGCAATGACGCAAGTCACCAAAAACCGGATCCACTTATTTTCCTTCCAAGTAAGGCTTTGCGGTGAATGCCCTGTGCTGTCCATTACAGACGCTCGATCAATTCGTGTATGGCTTGAGCGTCGCCTTGAAACAAGCCTCCGTGGTAGCATATGACGTTTTCGATCGGATAGGCCTTCAATTTACGGAGTGACGCAAGCGCCGTTTCCATTTCCGGTGTAACGGACGGATTAGGTCCTTGAAGCTTCCCGTTCACAACGACCATGGCATCTCCAGCAATGAGCGTTTTGCTGGCTTCATGGTACAAAGAAATATGTCCTGGCGTATGCCCAGGTGTATGGATTACCGTTAGTCCTCCGCCAAACGGTAGCTGATCTCCATCTACCAGCGAGTGGGTTACATTTTTAACGCTGCCCGAAAAGGCGGTCTCGAATGTAGAAGCAAGGTTTTGTGGCAGAGATGCGATTAGCCCTTTTTTGAATTCTTCACTTAACTTGATCATTGGCTTTAAACCGTCGATATAAGGCTGGTCGTCTTCATGCGCATACACATTTACGGCTTCGTCCTTAAACTCCGGCAGGCCGCCTACATGATCGAGATCTTGATGGGTCAAAATAATGGAATGAGGAGCCGACGGATCGATACCCGCTTGGGTCAAAAGCTCCGTAATAGGGCCGTAACAGCCAGGCATTCCGGTATCCACCAATACATAACCATCCTCATCGCGGATAACCGTCGGGTGAATGACCATTTGGTTCTCGCCCATTTGAAGGGTAATGTTCAGCATTTCAATATAGGGGTTAATTTTCATGTTGTGCCAAAGCCTAATGCTCTGGCTCACCTCCTAAATAGTTATAATGATGACGATGACGATGAATAAAACTCGTAAGTTCATTATATGACCCATAGGTTTTTTCGTCAATTCCTTTATTGACCATCCCATTCGGACATGTCAGAATGTGTACAGGTGATGATGCAAATGGAACAATTCAAAAGACGTCAAATTATCGATACCGCCATGCATATTTTCAAGGAAAAAGGCTATTTCGCCGCCTCTATGCAAGACATCGCAGAGGCATGCGGCATGGCCAAAGCAAGCATTTACAAAGTGTTTCCTTCAAAGGAGGACTTATTTACCGGTATCTTTGTCGACGTTCACAAGACCTTATTCGAAGATGCCGCAGCGCTTGACCGCAGTTTGAGACTAGAAGAGCTTCCGCCCAAAGAAATTTTGCGCCGCAAGATTGCGTTTCAGCTGCAATTCATGCTCGAAAACTACTTTTTCACAAGTGAATTCAAAAATTTACCGATCGTAAGCAACGAGAGTTTTCTTATGGAATGGCGTAAAAAACGAGCCACTCTCCTTACCATGCATCATGACTGCTTCACTGAAGCGTATGGCGGGCCCATTATTCCTTATCTCGGAGATACCGTAGCCATTTTCCGGGGCATAATGAAAGAATATTTATCGCATACCGTTCAAGCCATCATTGCAGTGCCAATGGGAGATTTAGCCGGATTCATTGCGGATCGAATGGATACGGTTATCGGCGATATGATCGCCAGCGGGGCAAAGCCTATACTCAAGGCATCGAGCGCTTATTTCAACGATATCAATCCGTTAGACGAAGATACGCGGCAGACAAACCTCGGGGAGTTTTTGACGTTTTTTGCCGGCAAAATCCGTGAACTGCCTCAGCCTGACCGTATCCGTGATGAGCAGCTTGAAGTCATGGGTCTGCTTCAGCGCGAGCTTGAGCAATCTGCGCCAAACAGCACCCTCGTGCGGGTATACATCACTTTCCTGGATGCCGTCAGCGATTTGAGACCCTATGTGCATCAGCTCAGCTTCATCCTGAACCGTTTGGGAGCGCAAAAGTTATAGGTTTTACAATAATGCTGTACTCCCCCTGTATGAGCAGGGCGAACAATTAGCGAAGTTCATTTCGCTAATTATTCGCCCCTTTCGGCGTTCCGCCACCCAACCCACCGTGAGAACGAAACACTTTCGCTATTTACTCAAGTTCTCTTCGCAATTGCCCACCATTTCGGCGTTCTGCCATTCAACCGATCGCACAACGAAGCACTTTCGCTATTTTGCGAAGCTAGCTTCGCTGTAGCTTGCCATTTTCAGCTACGTCCTGCAATTTACGAACCTAACTTCGCTACTCGTGAACCTAAGTTCTCGGTTAGCGAAAATCGCTTCGCTGTTTCCCATGGCAAGGCAGCTCATCATCCTTTTTGCGAAATTGGGTTCGCTCATTTGCGAACCCGCTTCGCTAATTCGGCGTCCGCCTTACAATCAGCCTACACAACGAAGCACTTTCGCTATTTACCCAAGTTCTCTTCGCAATTGCCCATCATTTCGGCGTCCCCCTCCAACTAACCGCACAACGAAGCACTTTCGCTATTTTGCGAAGCTAGCTTCGCTGTAGATTGCCATTTTCAGCTACATCTTGCAATTTACGAACCTAACTTCGCTATCCGTGAACCTAAGTTCTCGATTAGCGAAAATCGCTTCGCTGTAGCCCATGGCAAGACAGCTCATCATCCTTTTTGCGAAATTGGGTTCGCTCATTTGCGAACCCGCTTCGCTAATTCGGCGTCCGCCTTACGATCAGCCTACACAAGGAAGCACTTTCGCTATTTACTGAAGTTCTCTTCGCGATTGCCCACCATTTCGGCGTCCTGCCATCCAACCAATCGCACAACGAAGCACCTTCGCTATTTTGCGAAGCTGGCTTCGCTGTAGCTTGCCATTTTCAGCTACGTCCTGCAATTTACGAACCTAACTTCGCTATCCGTGAACCTAAGTTCTCGGTTAGCGAAGATCGCTTCGCTGTAGCCCATGGCAAGACAGCTCATCATCTTTTTTGCGAAATTAGGTTCGCTCATTTGCGAACCCGCATCGCTAATTCGGGGTCCGCCTTCCTATCAGCCTACACTAGGAAGCACGTCCCCTATTTAGTGAAGTTCTCTTCGCAATTGCCCACCATCTCGACGTTCTGTCCACCAAACCACCGCAAACACAACAAAAAAACCTGCCGCTCATCTGCGGCAGGTCCTATCAACGCTATAGCGGAATGCGAATAACGAATGTGATGCGCTCCATCTCGGTCGCGTACACTTGGATCGTTCCTTTATACTTGTCCACGATCGACTTTACAATATACAAGCCAAGGCCTTGATGGTCGTCGTCCTTCGTCGAGAATCCGGCTTCGAACAAGGGGCTCTCCGACACAGTAGAAGCATCCTTACAAGTGTTGCTGATCTTGAACTCCAAATGTCCATCAGCCTGATGGGCAACTAAATCGACTTCCCGGCGCTGCTCCACATAGCTCAACACTTCATCAAACGCATTATCGATGAGATTGCCGAGCATCCGGTTCATATCGAGCGTCTTGATCCCCATTTCCAATCGGTTCAAGCCATTAAACGTACAAGCAAACTCAATACGATAGCTTTCAGCCTGTGAAATCTTGGAGCGGATCAACGCCGCGATTGCCGGATTGCCGATATTGATAATATCGTTCATCAACCGGATCTCACCAGTGAGTTCCTTCGTATAAGCAATGAGCTCTTTCGATTTGTTCAGCTCAGCCAGCGAATGGATCGTCTGAACATGATTCAGAAAATCATGGCGCTGCGCCCGGATCGCCTGAAACATCGAATTAATTTCATCTACGTAAGTTTGCTGCGCCACCTGTACCGCTTTTTCCCGTGATTGACGATAATAATTCATTGCAATGGCTGCAATCGCCAGACTTAATCCCGTTACAACGATAATAATGAGGCCGATATTAATAAATTGCGAGTCGAGCTGGTTCTGAATAATTTGGTAATCGGACACCAACGTTAGCACATAGCTATTAATAGGATTTCCGTTCTCATCTACGATGTTAATCCCCTTGTCTTCTGTGAAAACAGGGATAAACATCTTCATCACATGCTGACCGCTAATGTGCTCGTTTACCGTTACGATTTTGCCCGACTTATAAGCCTTGGCTACATTAGCGTCGTCCTTACTCAGCTTGTACTCGTAGGTTCCGTACATAATCGGCTTCTGCAAAATATGCTCCTGCAATTCGCCGTCATCATTAACCGTCTCAAATGGTCCTTTGCTGAACGTACTCGGATTGATTACCGTCACTTCCAGAAGCGATTCGCTGCTTGCAAGTGACTTCTCGATCATCGAATTGACGCCAGTCAAATTCTCGTAATCCGCAAGCATCGTATAGCTGACATAAGGATCGATTATATAGTTCGTTGATCCATCATGGTAGTAGCCCCATTTGTAAATACTGCTCGGATCGGAGGATGCTACCTCGTACGGTCCGCTCCAGAAATTCGGCAGTGTTTGCCCGAGCCATTTGATGCTTACATTCTTATCATCGAACAATTGGTTGAATGCGATGTACCAAGGATCCCATGTTTTGGTCCCTTTCCCCAACTGTTCATTCGGATCGGACGATTTATACATAATAATGTTGTCTTCGGTTCGCTTCAGCAGCGTAATATGTTCGACCGCAAGCTTTTTGCTCAGCTCGCGGAGCTCCTCGTTCGTCACTTTCTCCACGTCGGGGTCCAGCGCATATTGAGCGGCAACGGCAACAGACCTCAGCTCCCGGCCGATTTGTTCTTGAAACTTCTCCGCCCCCAAACGCGATTGCTCCACGGACAGCTCGATTTGTTTGGCTACAGCTTGCATCTCGTGATTCATTGCCGCTTCAAGCGACCGCTTCGTCAAAAAATAATAGGCTGTATTATTTAATAAAATGATAACTACGATGATGCTAATCGCCATAAACCATATATTGCGCTGCATGAAGAGCTCCTTCTCTATGTATATATTTTCCCCTCAGCCAGCTATCCGTTTGATGAGCAATCGAATGGCCCATTTTCTCTCGGTCCGTTTTTTATAACGCGGCAAAGCACGATATACGCGCAGCCCTTCCTCTATCGCTTCGGCGGCATCCTGCTTACGGTCCATTAGTTTATAAATCGTAGCAAGCCGTTCGAAAGCTTCGCAGGAAGAGGACTGAATGTTCTGAAACGAAGCAATATAAGATAGCGCTTTTTCCGTATTTGTTCTGGAATAGTAGGTAGCAAGCCGCAAATAGGGGGCTCCGTATTTCACTCTAGGGTTAATTTCCAACGCTTTATGAATGGCGGTTTCACCACGTTCATGTTGTCCGAGCTCCAGGCAGCATAGGCCAAGATCATCCCAGTACTCTGCAGAATCCTCCAGCATCCTCTCCATCGGCTCGAGCAGCCCCAGCGCCTCACGGTATTTCTTCTTTTCTATTAGAATGCGTGCTGCTTCCAGCTTGGAAGAAGTGTCATTCGGAGCTAACGCAATATGACGCTTCAGCTTTCGCAGTTGGCTCGATCTGCGCAGCGGTTTCATAAAGCTCGGAGTCAGCCCCACGAACCGGCGGTCGAGCGCATACAAAATAACGAGCAGCACGATAATGGCTATGAATGGATTACCTGTCAGCCAGGTTAAAAAAACGAAAAGCAGTACTTTAGACATCGATCCATATTCCCCCTACTTAGATAAGGAAACCTGAAAATGCTTTGTAAATCTTAATTAATAATAGCATACCGGCACGTTTGTGAGAATAATCAATGCTCCCTCAAACTCATAAAATAAATGGTTTCGTGGAATATTACGGAAGTATTTCAGCCTGAATTTGAAAATTGAGGAGGAACTTCTCGATAATGTCAACGAACCGCCAAGATGATGAGGAACAAACGCTAACGAACCGTCAAGGCCATCCGGTGTCAGATAATCAAAACATGAGAACTGTTGGCAGTCGGGGTCCCGCAACGCTGGAAAATTATCATTTCATTGAAAAAATCACGCATTTCGACCGGGAGCGTGTGCCAGAGCGCGTCGTTCATGCCAGAGGCGCTGGCGCTCACGGCTATTTCGAAGCTTATGGCACCTATGGCGATGAGCCAATCAGCAAGTATACTAGGGCCAAGCTGTTTCAGCAAAAAGGGCAAAAAACGCCTGTTTTCGTCCGCTTCTCCAGCGTTATCCATGGCGGGCATTCACCTGAAACGCTGCGCGATCCCCGCGGCTTTGCCACTAAGTTTTACACCGAGGATGGAAACTGGGACTTGGTCGGCAACAATCTGAAAATATTTTTCATCCGCGATGCTATGAAATTCCCTGATATGGTCCATGCGTTCAAGCCCGATCCGGTAACGAACGTGCAGGACATGGAGCGCTTCTTCGACTTCGTATCCAATACGCCGGAAGCGACACATATGATCACCTTTCTGTTCTCCCCGTGGGGCATCCCCGCCAATTACCGGCAAATGCAAGGCTCCGGTGTCAATACATACAAGTGGGTCAATGCCGAGGGGCAGGCGGTGCTGGTCAAATATCACTGGGAGCCGCTGCAAGGAATTCGTAATCTGACGCAGCATGAAGCCGAACAAATTCAAGGCAAAAACTTCAACCATGCGACGCAGGATCTGTACGAAGCGATCGAACGCGGCGACTTTCCAGCTTGGGAGCTGGCCGTTCAGATCATGGAGGATGGCGAGCATCCCGAGCTTGATTTCGATCCGCTGGACGATACGAAGCTATGGGACCCGGACAAGTTCCCCATGGTGCCGGTCGGTAAAATGGTGCTGGATCAAAATCCGACGAATTATTTCGCCGAAGTGGAGCAAGCTGCGTTCGGGACGGGCGTCCTCGTCGACGGCCTCGATTTTTCCGATGATAAAATGCTGCAGGGACGCACGCTCTCCTATTCGGATACGCAGCGCTACCGTGTAGGCAGCAACTACTTGCAACTGCCGATCAATGCGCCGAAGAAGAACGTTGCCACCAATCAGCGCGACGGTCAAATGGCTTTCTACGTCGACATTGCGCCAGGCCAAAACCCGCATATCAACTACGAGCCATCGTCGCTGAACGGCTTGCGGGAGGCTGAACTAGGCGGCAAGCCCCATCAGCCATCCTACAACGCCAGCCTGGTGAAGCAAAAAATCGAACGAACGAATGATTTCGGCCAAGCCGGCGATACCTTCCGTAAATTCGAGCCATGGGAACGCGAGGAGCTGATCCGCAATTTGGGCGAAGCACTGGCGACCTGCAGTCCGGTCATTCAGCAAGCGATGACCGCCAATTGCACGCAAGCCGATCCAGAATATGGACGGCTCGTTGCAGAAGCGATCAAGCAAGCGGAAGCCATGTCCAGTCATGAAGGTACGCCAGCAGCCCGCGAAGGGATGGAGCTGTCCGAAGAGTTAGGACAACGGACAGACGGCTACTAACCTTTTCCTTGACGAAGCAGCTTTACGTTACTATCATTGAAGGTATCCAGCCTATGATAACGGCGTGTTACTTCAATGTTAACTTGAAGGCATGAGCCAAGAACAGAGCGGCCGGCCGGCACTGCCGGTACGGTTCTCTTTTCTTGGCTCTTTTTGTCGGAATTTGGTATTCTATTACTGAACAGGGGGGATCGCATCATGGCAGGTGCTTTTCGGATAGAACGCGTCATTGGCAACAATGTTCTATTAACGGTTGACAGTCAGACAGAGAGAGAATATGTACTCGTCGGCAAGGGCCTCGGTTTTACTGCTAAAAGCGGTATGTTAATCGATGGCAAGGATCCAAAAATAGAGAAGAAATTCCGTCTTGACGATACCGAGCAAGTTCAGCATTTCCAGTCTCTGCTGGAGGATATCGATCCCGCCATTATTCGGATTACGGAGCAGACCGTTCAGCAAATCAAACAGCGGACCGGAGCTGCAGTCAGTCCTAAAGTGTACTTCGCCCTGCCAAGCCACATTCAATTCGCCGTCTTTCGGCTGCGAAACGGTATGGACATCGTTAATCCCCTGTTAAATGAAACAAAAAGAAGCTTTCCTATTGAATTTGATATCGCTTGCCAGTTGGCTGAATGGATCAATGAACAGTTTGAAGTAGATATTCCTGAAGACGAAATCGGCTTTTTAACCTTTCATATCTATTCCGCTATTTACAACGTTCCGGTAGGACAACTGGTCAAGCAGACCGAGCAGAATTCATGAGAGCGGTATCATCATAGAATCGACATCTGGGGAGCAAGGAGGAACCACTGGGCATGCTAACCAAGTTTTTCAAAAAAAGAGGAGCGGATACAGACGCCGTTGAAATCCGCTCGCCGCTGACAGGATCTGTCATCCCGCTCGCAAATGTTCCGGATGAGGCCTTTGCAGGCATGCATATGGGAGCCGGAATTGCGATCATGCCTGCCGATGGCAAGCTCATTGCACCATTTGACGGAACGGTTGCTCATCTGATCTATACGCATCATGCGATCGTCATCGAGCATCCGTCCGGACTGCAGCTTCTTATTCACTTGGGAATCAACACCGTTGCCTTGAATGGGGAATGTTTCAACGTCCACGTTCAAACCGGCGATGCTTTCCTGGAGGGTCAGACGCTGATTGAATTCGATTCCGCAGCGATCGCCGAGGCAGGCTTCTCAATCGTTTGTCCAATCGTTATCGCAAACGAAGAGGAAGTCAAGCAGCTCGATATCGTAGTGGAGTCCCAGGATTATGTGACGGCAGGCAGGGACAGTCTCCTAAGCGCCGTAATGAACATATAGACGGATACCCGAGCGGCTCGAGGAGAGGATTATGATGCTCGCTTTTTTGCAAAAGATCGGCAAGTCTTTAATGCTGCCTGTCGCGGCCCTGCCGGCTGCGGCATTGCTGCAGCGCTTTGGCAAGATCGACTATGTGAAAGATTTCGGAATGGGCAGTACTGGCAGCTGGCTGAATCAGTATGTTGCCCCTTTCCTCGAGGCCGGCGGATCTGCCATTTTCGACCATTTGCCGCTTATTTTTGCTGTCGGCATTGCCATCGGCTTGGCGGGCGATGCAGTTGCAGCCTTGGCTGCCGTCATCGCCTATCAAGTGATGGTTACCGTACAAGCTAAGGTACCCCTTGTATTCAGCGGTATTGTAGGTGCCGATACTGAACTCAATATGGGGGTGATGGGCGGCATAATCGCCGGTTTTATCGCCTCTTATTTGTACAACCGCTTTCATCGCATTCGATTGCCGGACTGGCTTGGTTTCTTCAGCGGCAAAAGATTCGTCCCCATTATTACTTCCCTTGTAATGGTCGTAGTCGCTATTGCACTTGGCCTCGTGTGGGGACCGGTGCAAAACGGCTTTGACACTATGGGCAACCATGTCGTCGCTCTTAACGGTATCGGCGCCTTTATATTCGGCGTAGCGAACCGGCTGTTAATTCCGTTTGGTCTTCACCATGTGCTCAATTCCATTGCCTGGTTCCAAATCGGCAGCTTTACCGATGAGACAGGCCGTATCGTCAATGGCGATCTATGGCGTTTTTTTGCCGGAGACAAGACGGCGGGCATGTTTATGACCGGCTTTTTCCCCATCATGATGTTTGCACTGCCAGCAGGAGCTCTAGCTATCATTCATACCGCCAAGCCCGCCAAACGGAAAATGATCGCATCCGTCTTCATCGGCACGGCCTTCGCTTCCTTTCTGACCGGTATTACCGAACCGCTTGAATTTGCTTTTATGTTCACCGCTCCCGTGCTGTACGGCCTTCATGCTCTAATGATGGGCCTATCCGGCTATATTATGATGGAGCTTGGCGTCAAGCATGGCTTTGGCTTCTCTGCTGGTTTTATCGATTATGTGATCAATTTTCAATTGGCGACAAAGCCGCTGCTGATTATTCCTGTTGGACTCGCTTTTGCCGTCGTTTACTACTTTCTGTTCCGGTTCGCTATTCTTAAGTTCAATCTCAAAACGCCGGGCCGTGAGGATGACGACATTGCCGATGTCACCCCTGCCGATGGAACCTTACCTGAAGCCGACAGCGAGCTTGACCGTATTATGGCGGCTCTTGGCGGGGCTTCCAACATAACCGGCATCGATGCCTGCATCACCCGGCTGCGTCTCGTCGTCACGAATGAAAAAGCAGTTGATGACAAGCAGTTGAGGGCGCTTGGAGCAGCAGGCATTATCCGGCTTGGCGGAGGGGCCGTGCAAATTGTGTTTGGAACCCGATCAGAGACGATAAAAGATGATATTATGAAGCTGCTGTAGCGATGAGCTTTAGGAAAAGGAGCGGAAACCATGCAACATGACTACATAATTCGAAATCCGCTGGGCATTCATGCAAGACCTGCCCGCAAAATCGTTGAGGCGGCAAAAGGCTACCCTTGCTCCATTACACTCGTGAAAGAGGGACGGAGCTTCAACGCCAGAAGCCTCGTACATATTCTCTCCATAGGCGCCAAATTCGGCGACACCATTACTGTAATGGCCGAAGGTGACCAGGCGGATGCGGCCATAGCCGCTATCGGCTCGCTGCTTGTCAAAGTCGAAGGCTTGGGGGAAAAGGAACGGTAGATGAAGCGCTGTTAAAATTTTGTATATGTTATAATACAAATAAAGCGTTCAAGCGAGGTGAAGCCGATGAAATGGGAAGAAATCGCGCAACTGCATCCGAGCCGCTTTGTGTTAGTGGAGGCGATTAGGGCGAGTTCCAACAACGGATTACGAAATCTTGAAGATATGGCAGTTATTCAAGATTATGACGATCCTAAAGAAGCCTGGAGCGGTTATAAGTATTTTCACAAAATGTCTCCAATGCGTGAATTATACGTTTTTCACACCAGCAGAACCGATGTAGAGGTTGTCGAAGAATTGTTCTCTGGTGTACGGCAACGCGTATGAAAATTCGTCTTCATAACGGCTTACCCATCGTCTCTTTAACCTTAACGTATAATAACCAATCTGTACTATTGCCTAATGTACTGTTCGATACAGGATGTGCGGCAACTGTGTTTGATACAGATTTGCTTGCCCCGATTGGCATCCACATTGATTTTATTCACGGCAGAGCCAAACGAATGTATGGAATAGGCGGAACCAGCGAAATTTGTTACGAACAAATCATTCCACATCTGACAGTTGATCATGTCCATTTAGGATCATTTCCTATACAGCTCGGATCAGTAGAAGAACCTTATGGATTTGATGGCATATTGGGCATTGATTTCATGATGGAAGCTAATTTAAAAGCTGACTTTGAGTCTATGCAAATTCATTACTCCACTTAGCCATTATTTTTACTATATGAGGTGATATACCTGCCCTTATTTCATGAACGAAACATCACGCTCTGCCCGTAGAAGTTTCATCCCTTGATGCTGCTGCGGGCTGAGCCTTTTTCCAAGGGAGCGTGATGATTATGAAACCTTATCGAACAAATCGAAAGCAAGCCTATATTCGCCATCACAGAAGGCGAATCATTCAACGCAAAAAGCTGCTCACCTTACAGCTTGGTTGGGTTGTCAAACATACTGGCAGCTTAGCCAAAGGAAAAATCCATTGTTCCTGCTGGTGGTGCAGCCAAAAGACATACCGCCTAGGCTATTCAAAATCAGAGCAAACAAGAATAATAAACGGTGAGCAACAGCTGCAGGATACAGATTTCTGATTAATCCTTCCCAAACAAAAACAAAAACGCGAAAGAGGCAGCATGGACGACTATGCTGTCTCTTTCGCGTTATAGTTAGGTGCTTTGAAATGGTTAAACAACAAGGATGGAGAGGATTTATATATGTTAGATTTGTAACTCCCCAAGCTTGATCAGCTCGACAACCGCTTGCGAACGACCTTTTACGTTCAATTTCTGCATGACATTCGAAATATGGTTGCGAACGGTTTTCTCGCTGATGAACAATTGCTGTGCAATGTCTCTCGTTGTTTTGTCCTGCACCAGCAGCTCGAATACCTCGCGTTCACGATGAGTCAATAAAAACTTGCTCTTATGGTCGCTACCCTTCAAAGTTTGTCACCCCTCCTTGCTCGGGTTTTTATGGTTTAACAAGGTTAAGGGATACAGTCAACTTATAGTATGAAGGGGCTGTTGCAATGGTGCTGTATGCGGGGAAAATGGGCGCTGAACGAGGCTGTTGTGAGGTTCGTTTCCGATAATTTGACAAGGAAGCGTTTCCGGTAGCGAATGAGGGGATTGTTGTCTTCACGGTTTAGTCATGGTTTTGACAAGCATTCGACAAATACATTTAATATTGAATTAAGGTTTGCTGATTAAAATAAAGATATCAACCCCACAGTTGATACCATTCTAGGACAGACCCGCAGCCATGCGGGTCAATGGACAGTCTGTCAGGTCGCCACCGGCCTGCAGACCGTCCATTTTTTTATTCCTGAAGCTTCGCATGAATAATGAGCCGATGCGTCGATTTGCCAAGCGGCGTGCATGTAATGAGCGTCAGCAGCTTATCCTTCTTGTTATAATTTAGAACGGATACGTCGGTCGGATTCACGACAGTGGTCTGATATACCTTATATGTAAATGTCTTGTTTTGCTGTGTGATCGTTATTTTATCTCCGACTTTGACCTCGTTCAGCCGATTAAACAATCTGCCCTTCGTTTTGGCCCGGTGCGCCGCAATGGCTGCATTACCGATCTCTCCGATGGCTGCCGTCTCCTTAAGATGAGCGGCACCATACTTCATGTTATGCTGTGTAGCCCCTTCCAGTATCGGAAGTTTAACTTTAATGGACGGAATAGAGATCGTTCCGATTGTCTCCAGTTCAGGCTCTTCTTTCTTTGGCGCTTCGCTTGCCATCGGCTCTGTGTTTGTATCTGTGTTCGCTTGATCGAACAAATCGTTAAGCTGCGCATAGCGGTCAATGACGTTATTTTCCGCTGTTTCATCCAAGCTTTGCTGCTCCCATTGCTCCATTAGCTTGTCCTGCTGCCAATTCGCATACCACTCGCTTCCTTTGGGGTAAGCTAAAACCAATATGCCAACTATAATTAAAAAATAGGATAATTTTCGCATGTAATAAGACCCGCCTTCCATAACAATCCGTCATATAACACTTTAATGGAATCGTCATGACCGGTCAATAATGAACTGGAAAATACTACACAAATAAAATAAAAACCGGCTGCATCTATGATGCAGCCGGAAAAAGCGATTAGATTAACGATTATCGTCATAAATCAGATTATCGTTTTTGTAGGTCTTGCTTTGCATGCCTTTATACGCATTGTTCCGGTACTGATTGTTTGTGTTGATCCGAGCTGCGTTTGCCGGGAATAACCGTTCCGCCATGGCGTTGAACTCCGCTACAAAGCCTTGGATCGGATGACCTAGTTTCACATCGTTTGCGTAGCTGTTCATACGGGTTACGAAATCCGGATTAGCGGATACGTAGACGTTTTTAACGTTCGGGTGCAATTTTTTCACTTCATCGGCAACGTCTTGCTTCAATTTGGCTGTCAGAGCGGTTTCGCCCGTCGACATTGCACTATATTTCTTATGGGTCTCAGCCACCGGATTGTTTGACGTATAGCCCATATGGGTACGGCTTAAAGCTTTTGGGCTCGTCTTGTTGAAATGATCCTCAAACGATACCGCTACATAAGCATTGTCATCCGTCAATAAAACGTGAGACGATTTCACAGTGCCTAATTTGGTAATGCGGTCCGCGATTTCCTGACTCATTTCCATTTTATAATTTTTATGACTGCCTACGATGTTATTGCTGTTAAGCCGGCGTCCATCGATGCGGTTCATTTCATTCATTTGATCGTTGGCGAATCGTTTTGCCGTATAATTGCCGTTCATTCCGGTATTCGAAATAATGTTTCCATTCGCATCATAACGAACGCTGTTTGGCCGAATATTGCGGTTGCCCAAATCACCTTGGTTCGTTGCACAGCCGGCTAACATCGCCGTTACTGCAATACTTGCCGCCGACAATAAAATAAAGGGTTTACGCATAATTTTCGCATTCCTCCGCATTCAAATTTGGTCAGCCTAGGCTCTTTGCACCCTCTTATAGCCTTCACGGATGAGGGTTCAGCTATTCGAAAGAGCCTTGACAACTTATATGAAGAGGAGTATTTTATTATCAAGTCTTAGTATCAGGTACTAATAATATTTCAAATTTGAAATTAAGGGAGTGTTACCGATGACACAAGTCCTCAACCAAACGCAAACGCTTCGTTCGAATGCTGCCATTACTGCAATTGGATCCTATATTCCCGATCGTATACTTAGCAATGCTGATTTAGAAAAAATGGTGGAGACCTCTGATGAATGGATCGTTCAGCGCACCGGCATCCGCGAGCGCCGGATTTCAGCCGAGCTGCAATTTACAAGCGATTTATGCATTGAAGCGGTTCGTGACATGGCAAGCCGTTATGCTGTCGATCTATCCAGCGTCGATTATATTATCGTCGCCACCTCTACTCCTGATTCATTCGTGCCAAGTGTTGCATCGCGCATACAGGATGCCTTCGGCATCGAAAATTGCGGCACTGTCGATATTCAAGCAGCCTGCGCAGGCTTTACTGCTGCTATCCAGCTCGCCAACGGCCTGCTGCTGTCAGGCGTATACCGTAAAATCATTGTTTTAGGCGCAGAAACCTTGTCTAAAGTAACGGACTACACTGATCGCACTACATGTATCTTGTTCGGTGACGGTGCTGGCGCTTTCTTGATGGAAGCCGTTGCTGATACGACGAACACAGGCGGCAGTCTGATTGCCGCAAGCTCAAGCACGGAAGGATCGGGCGGCCATCTGCTTTATCGCAGCAGCTTGTCCCCCACCATCAATAGCCAGGAAATTATCGCAACGAGCAATCTGGTGCAGAACGGCCGGGAAGTTTATCGTTGGGCGATCAGCCAGGTAGCTGCCGGAGTCCATGATCTTATCGACAAAAGCGGCCTCTCGGCCGCTCAAATCGACTGGTTCGTGCCTCACAACGCCAACCAGCGTATTATTGACGCACTGTGCGACAAAACCGGCATCTCTCCCGACAAAGCGCTTAGCAGCATCGCCAAATACGGCAATACATCGGCTGCGTCGATACCGCTTGCTATTGATGATGCCGTAAGTGAAAATAAAATCCAAACGGGCGACACCATGCTTCTGTACGGTTTTGGCGGCGGGTTAACACAGGTAGGCGTCATACTCCGCTGGTCGCTGTAATTTTAATTAACGGGAATCGAATGAGGAAACAATACGGACAGCATGGTGTGAATCCGGTTCGCATACGTATGCTCCCGCAGCGTGCGCCACATGCCCCGGATAGCGATCTCTCGCCGCTCCTGCTCATGATGCAAATAATAATCCAGTTTCTCAATAAGATCCTGTGGCGACGTATACGTGACGATTTCAGAGCCAGGCGTATAGAAGGAAGCAAGGTCATCCCTGACATCACATAGTTGCAAGACAGCGCAAGCGGCGATCTCGAAGGTACGTGGATTTGGTGAAGCCGCCGTAATCGCCAGCTTGTTCCGGTTGAAATCCGGGTCATCATGCGCACGATGCATATTGATTACGATCTTTGAGGCGTTATAAGCGAGGGAAGTGCCATTCGGGTCCATCCAGTTGCCGAGCTTGATTTTATCGCGCAGCAAATCGAATTTATCCAGCCGGTCCCACCATATGCCGGAGATGAGCGTGTTACGAGTAGCCAGATATTGCGCCGCGCCGTTGAAGAAGCGAACCCGGTTCATATAGGCCGAGCCGATAAAGCTAATCTCCTTCCGGCTGGACATTTCGGGATTTATCGGATGGTATTGCTCAGGTGAAGCGCAGAATGGCAAATAATGAACCGATGGACAGCCGATTTGCCGGTACAGTTCGACGCAGTTCCGCTCCAGCGTAAAAACGACATCATAATGAGGCACAAGCGTGACGCTCATATCGGTGTAATAAGGATCATCTGTCATCCAAATCGCCGTCCGGATGCCCGCTTCCTTCATCGCAATCACTTGCTTGATATCAAACTGCAAGCCGTCCAGAACGATGACGATATCCGGTCTTACTTGCAATGCGATTTCGGCAACCGGCTGCTCAGCATTGACGATGGTTAGCTTGGCGACCATTTGGGATAGCGTAGAACCTACAGCCTCATCAAGGGGAGAGTAAGGGAAGCCTTTCCCCGTCTCGACAAACATAACGTGCTGTGGCCATACGGCCGAAATCTTCTGAATACTGTTGCGTACCGCATCACATTGTCCATACCAGTAGCCGTGGTCATAGCCGGTTCGGAAACCGTCCGCCTGCCCGACTTCCAATGAATTTTCCGTAAGCCTTCTTCGCGAAGGCGATTTTTTAGCCACAATCGACAGCTCCTTCGTTATCCCGGCCATTTGCCGCTTGTTCAGATGCTCTTCATTCCTATCAGTATATGCCTGGCCTGTCAGTCGCACATCGTCACCTATCACGGTCGATAAAAATTGGCGTTGGCCCTTTCTGAGCTAATGGAATTGTAAAAAAAGAGTCCAGTTCCCTATCCGCGTGTTCATCGAACCGGGATTAGAAACTGGACTCTTCTTCTTTTCTTATGGAGCTTGTTCATAGGCCAACTGGTGGCCATCCTCAAACCCCTTTGCAAATCCGGCGTGATAGCCGTCATTGTACGTCTGATTAAAGCCCTCCAAATACGTCCCGGACGGCGGTGCCGCAATTCTCCTCCGGCTGGACGCTTTTCGTCTGGATAAGCTGCTCTTGCCACTCTTCCTGCCGGATACGCGTTTTCTTAGCGGCGAGCGCACTCCTTTACGGGTGCGTATCTTGCGTTTCGTCCGGCGTTTGCGGATGACGGAGCCCCGCTTCTTCTTCATCTTGTTCGCCTCCCGTCGATGATGGCTTTTTCATTGACGTGTCTTGTCATCCGAATGCAATTGCGTGTTCAGCCAAGGGGGAGCCGGTTCACCGGTTTTTCTTGTACTTCGCCGCAGCGGCCACCCGGTAACTGCTCCCGCCATCGACTCCTGCAATTGGGTCAGCAGCCTCACGTTTTCCCCGATATGCTTTGCCGCCTCAGGCGACCAGTCGGTAAAATCTGCAACTGTACTGAGAATACGGGATAAAGCATGCTGGCTCTTCGCGATTGAAGCGATTAGCTCCAGCTTTACCTCTCGCTCTGCGATGTCAAGGCGGCTCAATCGGAACCTCCGTATCCGCCGTAATCCATGGAATCATCATCATTGGAATCTTGAGGCAATACGGCGCGGAGTATTGAAACAATTCCCTGGCTCATTTTGTTGACGCCATCCAGCACTTCGATAATCTGATCATGCATCAGAATAGACTGCTTTAGCTGCAAATGATCGCCGTTAAAAGAATCTGCTGTAATATGGTTGCAGATCCAGTTGCGCGCTTTCTCTGCTTCCTCTGCTTTTGCTTCCAGCATAATCGCGACGTTCCACTGCATGTTGGCGGTTGCGCCAAGCATGCGCATGTAAGCCTGCTCACGATCCACCGCTTTCCGCCTCCTTCGCCGCTTCTAATTACTCTTCATCTTCGGCGCTCAGCTCGCGAAGCATGAACGTCAACTGAGAGGCCAGCGTTTCTTCCAAGTCAGCAATGCTATTCAAATAGGAAACCACGCTTCCGAGTACGGCTTGCGAATTCGAAAGCAGTCCTTCCGTGCCTCCAAAATTAGGCTGCTGGTCGGGAATTGCTTTTACTACCTCAGCCATACGGACCGCTACATCGCGCTTGGACTCTACAATTCTTGCCATCTGACTATGCGAATGCGATAAGTGTGCCATGATCTCCGTTACGAGATGCTGCATGGCCTTCCCTCCGTTCTGCCTGAGCCTTTCGTAACAGCATATGCGCTATTCAGAAAGCTGATACTACACTTTACAATCGCTGGCGAAGCTTCACTGGCGAGATCAAGGGAAGTCCATCCGGCATATCAGCCAGCTGCTCGCGCGTAATTGCAGCTATCGGCCGCTCATGGAGCACCCAAGCCTTAGCGGCTGTTTCAGTAACGATGCGCCTTTTGGAGCCATGTTCAATATAATAGAGAAAACCATCAAGACCACTTGCTACTTTCCCATGCTGATCAAGGCCTTGCGCAGTCTCCTGTACGCCTAGCCATCTCGCGCTTGCTTCCTGCTCGCTCAACGTTTCGCCAATCGTCCACCGCTTCATGTTAACCTGTGACAGACGGATAACAGGACCCGGCCACTCCCCTTCAATGGGTCTGCGATGGCCATTTTCGATCCAATAGACGGTCTCGCCAGTCCCTTGCACCGCAACGCCCTCCGGGTAGAAGGATGCTTCGCCCCGTTCCGGATGCTGGGTGCCGCCCTGCAGCGTCCCGCTTCGCAATTGATGGATCCACTCGTACGGATTGCTCCATTTATTCATATAGAACACCATATTGCGATTGTTCACTTCTGCCAGCTGGTCGCCTAGCGCTTTCATACTGACACTCCCGAAATGGTGAATAAAGCAGTCCCGGGCAATGACCAATGAATAGCCTTGCATGCGGACCCGAACGTTATAGTCATCGTCCTCAAAGTTGCCAATCTCGAAGCCTTCGTCCAAGTAGCCGACTTTCTCCCACAGCTCTCTGCGGAACAACAGGCAAAAACCTGGAAGACGATCGATAGGCTGCCATTTCTTCGGATCGGAAACGTTGTTCATTCTAGCAAACTCCGGCATGTCGGCGACATCGTGATAGGGGACGCTGATCTGCTGATCACCGCTAATATAGTTGGTAACCGGCCCTACCATTCCGATATGCGGATCACTGTTCAAGCAGGCCATCAAATTTTCCAGCCAGTTTTCCGTCACGAGCGTATCATTATTCAAGACGAGCATCGTCGTCCCTTTGGCCATCATCATCCCTCTATTGACCGCGCCCGCAAACCCGTAATTTTCGGATAAAATGCGATAGCGCACCTGCCCGCCAAGACTGCTCAAATAAGCGGCCGATTCATCGGTTGAAGCATTATCTACTACGATAATCTCATAGGGAAGCTCCGTATTTTCGGCGATGCTTTCCAAGCAAGACTTTAAGTAGCCGACTTGATTGTAGCTGGGAATAATGATGCTTGTTCCTTCAAACAGCGATTCGTAACAGCTGTATCCGCTTTGCAGTCCTTGATTGTAGCCCGCTTCCATTCCAGCCTGATAACCGCTGGCAGCCGGCCTTCGCGTTCTTGCCGTCGAACGTGAGGCTCTGGATTTGAGACGGCGGACACGCCGCAGCTTTCGTCTCATCGCGCTGATCTCTCCTGTCTACTCATATTTCCCCGATAGCTGGGAGGCAGCCTCTTGCAAGGATTCGAACGTACCTGCATCCGTCCACCAGCCCGTCAGCTTGCGATAAGTCAACAGACCGGCTTTCGCGTAAATATTGTTCAAATCTGTAATTTCCAGTTCGCCCCTGCCAGACGGCGTAATTTGTTCGATTAATTTAAATACATGCGAGTCGTACATATAGATGCCCGTAACGCAAAGATCGCTTTTCGGCTCTTTCGGCTTCTCGTCGATTCGCTCAATAATGCCAGAGGAATGAAATGACGGTATACCATACCGTTCCGGGTCGTTTACCTGCTTCAGCAGCACCATCGCTCCGCCAGGCTGCAGCGCATAGCTTTCAACGTAAGGCCGCAGCTCCTCCTCGAATAA
The DNA here is from genome assembly GCF_014641555.1 of Paenibacillus radicis (ex Gao et al. 2016). GTDB lineage: Bacteria > Bacillota > Bacilli > Paenibacillales > Paenibacillaceae > Pristimantibacillus > Pristimantibacillus radicis. The sequence continues at coordinate 51,202 of NZ_BMHY01000001.1, read as the reverse complement.
ATTGTCACCAAGCAGCACGACGAATTTCTCTCCCTCTGCGATAAAGGGGCGAGCCAGCTGCAGCGCATCCGCAATGCCGCCAGCTTCCTCTTGGACGCGGTACGTAATGGAGACGCCAAATGACGAGCCGCTGCCCAAATATTGCGCGAACATGCCCAGAGCATGTCTCCCCGTCACGAGTAAAATATCTTGGATGCCGGCCTTCTTCAAGCTGTTGATACCATAAAAAATCATAGGATGCTTGCCCACCGGGAGCATATGTTTATTCATTAGCGAGGTAAGCGGCATTAACCGCGTCCCCGTTCCCCCGGCCAAAATAACTGCCTTCACTGATGGATTGCCTCCGTTCACGGGTAAGATCGAAGCAGATTCGGCGCGTACCGATAGCGGTCAAAATATCATTTCGCGATTTCGAAAAAGATCCTTGTAGCCGCCCCGCTCATCCGTCTGGGAGATGAGCCAATGCACAGCTTCCAGATGGTCGCCGATGATCAGCCGCTCTAGCGGATTATGCTTCTCCCTCCGCCGTCTCGGCTTGTTGATCTTGCCGACGTTGACGGGATAGACAGCCGCAACGTTAAGCCCATGCTTGACCGCTTTTGCATGTGCGAGCGGCGGCACAGACAAGGCTTCTGCGCCTATCGCCTGCAAGCAGCGCCGGCTGATCGCATGAGGCACTGCGGTAAACGATACGCCTTTCAAATCAGGCCTTTGCAGTACCGCATTCAAAGCATGCTTCGCTAATACGACGCTATGGACGACTTGCTTGCGGACGGGACCTGAATAGTCATTCAACGCCGCATCAACGCCCCCCATCACCGAACGTATAAATGGACGAAGCTTGGCGGCCGGTATGACCATATCTCCGTCTATGAATAACAAAATATCTCCCTTTGCCGCCGAGGCGCCTACGCTTCTTCCCACGTCATGTCCCAGCGGTTTTGCGAATTGCAGCACCTTTGCCCCCATCCGCGATGCAATCGCCGCGGAGCCGTCCGTCGAACCATTGGCCACGACGATTATTTCGGTACGAGGATGGACGCGGGCGGCTTCCCGTATGACGCGGCGGATCGTAGCCCGTTCATTCATCACCGGAATAATGACCGATACGAGCGGTTGCGCGTCAGTAGCCGGGACCGGTGCTGTATCCTTATTGCGGCTTGCCCGTTTCATCCGCTTCAATCACCTCGAAATTTTCCCTGCAAGGGTATAGTTCTATAAGGAATTACATCACATTGTATGTGTCTCTCTAACTAGCGCAACGGCAAATGTACAACTCCCATGATGCTTGCCCAACCTTTTATTCCATTAAGATAATGATAGGCTTGCAAAACAAATCAAACAGCCCGTTTCCGAGGGAAAACGGACTGTTTGGCTGACAAGCTGTTGATAGACTTCGATGTAATAAGAGAAGGCTGCCGAAACGTTCTCGGCAGCCTTCTCAATTTTAACTATATTTTCAGGATTGCGAATTAGAGCCCTTCGCATAAGGAAGCTTCTTCAAGCGTCCGAGATGCCCGGCGCAGCACAAACGTCTTAATTTCGAAGCCGTTCAAGCGCACTTCCTTGGCGATATTCAGCGAAGGAATCTCGATGATAGTCGAGCGTTCCGAACCGGTTGGCTCGAACAAACGAATCATATAATCATCACCTTGCTCCTCTTTCTTCAAGGCGCTCATCTGAACGACATCATCTTTTAGTTGGATGAAGGAGCCTGGCAGCTCTCCGTCGCCCGAAGGGAAGAAGGACAGCGCATAAGGACGTTCGTTTTTCACCATGGCCTCGCGGTCCACGTTCTCCAGCCGGTCGTTCCGCTCTCCGCCGTTCAGCCAGAACGTATAGCTTCTCTCGCCCTGATCGATCCGCGGAAGGAAACGGTCCTGCACCATAATCGGCAAATCTCCGATCGGATGCGCACAATAGCCCGCTCCGCGAAGCAGCGAGAAGCGCATCTCGCCATCGCGGAAATCCGAGCCATAGATGCCGTTGTTAATGCAAGTAACTGCAAGTCCGCCGCCTGTCTCATGGCCCGCCGTCTCTTCAGCCGAAACCCAGCGCTGCGCAACCGTCTCTGTCCCATCCGTCGCCAGCTCGTTGATGCCGAAGGCCGTCTGTCCACGGTAAACACCGTTTGTAAGCGTCGTTGGCACCGACAGCTTGAGCATTTTGTCCTTCTCATTCCAGTACACTCTTAGCTGCACTTCGATTTCCGTACCGTTCTTCGGCAGCTTGTAGGTCTGGCAAATGAAAGAGTCCTTGTAGCCGAATACAGCCTCGATAACGGTCCGTACTTCCCCGTCTTCAATGACTCGCACGGATGGGAGCAGTGCGCCCTTAACGCCCGAGAAATCCGTTCCCCGGCCGGGATCAAGCAGCGAGAACGACCCGATGACTTGATTAAATGAATTCGTATCCATACGCCAAGGGTCTTCGTTATCCTGAATAACGAGCGGAAGGAAAGCACCCTTCTGCAGCAGGGAAACACCATCCACCGTATACTCATCCATCAATCCGGTGCTGCTGTTAATAACGACGCGCAGCCTGGAATTCTCAAACGTATAGCGTCCTCCCTCTTCTTTGAGCTGCGGAGCCGGCTTGCTGCCGAGCATTTCAATGCGGCAGTCGAAGCGATTCATCGAAGACGGTTCAAGCACAGCTTCAAAGACGACTCGCTTGCGCCAGTCGAGATTGAGGTTGCTTAGCTCCTTCTCTGGCTGGGAGGCCAGACGAACGCCATTACGGTATGCCACTGGAAGCGAAAACTCCGCTGCCCAGTTTTGATCCTCCAGCATGAATTCACATTCCACCGTGTGCTTCACCGGATAAGGATGCGGATTGTAGACCAGTACCGGATATTCCTTCAAGGCAGCCTTTGGCTGTCCCGCCGACAATGCGAAGAACGCCCGTGTACGAAGCCGCGCGGCAATCTCGAGTCCATGCTCCAATTGGCGGAGCGACGCTTCCTCAGCCGGTTGAATCGACGTGCCTGGCAAAATATCATGGAACTGCGCCGTCATCAAATCACACACCGCTTCATGCAGGTCCGCCTTCGGATACGTCAGCAACCCTTGCGCTTCTGCAGCGGCCAGCATTTTCTCGGTCATGAACAGCTCGTTCTCCAGCTGGCGATGCTTCTGCTTCACCCGGATCATCGACGTATAGCAGCCGACAAACCGCGGATTCAGGTCGCCGGCAAATTCCGGAAGCGACTTGCGCTCCTTCAATTCAGCGAAATACTGCTCTGGCGTCGAATGCGAAATTTCAATGTCAGACGTCTCTTTCATCAGCTCGCCGATCGCATTCAGATCGATACGGGAAGGGCCGCCGCCATGATTGCCTACTCCCCATAGAAGCAAGCCGATATCCTTTTTCGGGTTTTCATCCAGCCATTTGCTGATTTTCTCATGCGCTTTCCCGAGTAAAGAGGAATAGCTGTCGGCAACTTTATGCGCCATCACCTTGGAATCATTAAACCCGCTCCAGACGAAGTCGTGAGCCGGCAGCTGCGGCAGATTTTCCGGACGGTAGAATACATAGGAATCATAGCCGGCCTGCTGCATAATTTGCACAAGTCCGCGCGTATGGCCAAAGGAATCAAAGTTGATGGCTGTCGTTGGTCTCACGCCGAACTTTTCATAGAAATAAGAGCGCCCCAACAAAATCTGGCGGACAAAGGACTCTCCCGAAGGCATATTGCAATCCGGCTGCAAATACCAGCCGCCCATGATATGCCATTTGCCGAGCTTTACAAGCTCTTGGATTCTCTTGAACAACGAAGGCTCGTATTCTTCCACCCATTTATACAAAATAACTTCGTTATGATTGAATATATAACCGTCGTATTCCTCGCAAAAATCGGCTGCTGCGCGGAACGTGGATACGGCCGCCGCGGCGCCCTCTTCCCATTCCCACTGCCATACCGGGTCCAAATGCGCGTTGCTGAGCAAATGCAGCTTTCTCATTTCGTCTCCCCCTGTCTCTTATATCCGTCTGTTCCATTCATTCAAATACACAAAGCTAAAGTTAGTATAAAAAAGCGCAGTCCGAAAACCCATAGATATATCTATGACTTTATGTACTATTCCACACTTTTCATCAAAAAACGGAATGATAACATAAAAAAACAAGAGGTTCCTCACGGATTCCTCTTGTTTATTACTTTCTTGATACTTGTAAATACGCAGCCATTTCCGTGTTATTTGACGGCAGGAACGCGAATAACGACGGTCGTTCCTCTTTCCGGCTCGCTATGAATCGACATGCCGTAGCTGACATCGTACTGCGTCTTAATTCTCCGGTTGACGTTGGCCAGCCCGATGCTGCCTTGCCGGGAAGCATTGACCGGCAAATTCATTTTCAGAAACGCGCGGAGTTCTTCCGCCTTCTCCGGCTTCATTCCTTTACCGTTATCAGCTACGGAAATATACAAGTCTTCCTCCAGCTTCTCTACCGATATCGTGATGCTGCCCTTATAGCTAATGGAGCTCATGCCGTGTACAAACGCATTTTCCACGATTGGCTGAAGGATGAACCGTATAATTTTGTAGGATAGCAGTTGCTCCGGAACGTCGAATTTGACGTCAACGCCTTCCCCATAGCGGATGTTCATAATTTTAAGATAGTTTTCCAGGTAGGCCAGCTCTTCCTGAAGCGTCGTAAACAGTGAATTTTCTTTATAAATGGATCGCAGCATATTGCCAAGTGTCGTGATTGCGTCCACAATGCCAGGTTCCTTGCGAACCATGGCAATCCATTTGATCGTATTAAGCGCGTTGTACAAAAAATGCGGATTGATTTGAAACTGAAGCGCTTCCATCTCGAGCTGCCTTTTTTCGGCTTCAATCTTCTTGTTCTCTTCCATCAAATCTTCCAGACTTAGCGACATTTTGTTGAACCGTCTGCCGATAATGCCCAGCTCTGTACTTGGCGTTTCGTCCAGCACGACGCCCATCTTGCCCATCTCCATTTCCCGCATCGCATGAACGAGATAGGAGAACGGCCTAGTAATCCGATAAATCCAGTATACGGATAATAAGAAAGCGAGCACGATGCTGATCGCCATCAATAGACTTATATTTTTTTTCAAAATTGATGTATTTCGGATAAACTCCGTTTCCAGCGTTTCATTAATCAGGAGCCAGCCTGTTCCTTGTATCCGGTAATAGGTAATTTGTTTCGTTTGTCCATCGCTGCTTGCTGCAAAGCTGCCGAATTGCCGGTCACGATCAATGGATGAGGCATATTGAACGGTGGAACCGATTGATCCGGCATCCAGACTCGACACGATATGGCCCTCATCGTTAATCAAATATTGCGAGCCTTTATTGTTCCAGTCGCCGGTATAGATCGTGCCGAAATCCGACTGCTTCATATTGATGACCAGCACAGCCGACTTGCTGCTGCTTCCGAACAGGTTCAAATTACGGGCCATCGTCATAAGCGGCTCCTGTTTCATGAAGGCATACGTCCGGTCCGCGGTATTGAATAAGGAGAAATCATAATCTCCATTCCATGTAAATCCGGAGCGCTTAGCCGTTATGCTGTCGTATAATTCGGAAGCGAAAAAAGGGACATCCTCTTTCCTTGTCGTGTACCAGCTGTTGCTGCCTGTTGTCGAAAGCGCTTCTCCGCTCAGACAGTATAACGACAGCGAATAAGTGTAAGGATAGGTGCCTAGAATGCTGTCGAACGTTTTGATAACCTCATTGGCCAATATAACCCGTTCCGCATTATTCGGGCTGCTAGGATAGTCTAGAAAGCTCTGAATATCCTTGTTCGTCGTAAGCAGCTCCGCTACCTTTTCCATTTGATCGCGGACATTGTGTACGTTGTACTCCGCTTGGCGGAATTGCCGGATGACGAGCTCCTCCGACTGATTTTTAAGAATCGATAAAACGCTGCTGTAGATGACATAGGAAAACACCGTTATGATGCACAGGATCATAATGAGAAAAGAAGCGGTCAGCTGTGTCTTCAATTTGAGATTGAAGTTCCGGTCGGTAAAAATTTTAATGATCTTCATTGGCATCCACTCTCCGGTACAGCACCTTTTTCTTACGGAATTCAAGCGGAGATATGCCGGTCATTTTTTTGAAAATACGGCTGAAATAAGCACTGTCGGGGACCCCGACATTTTCGGCTACCTCGTACGTTTTCAGCGTCGTATTCAGCAGCAGATCCTTCGCTTTCTCAATCCGGTAATCCGTCATATATTCCGTCAGGTTCCGCCCCATGCTTTTTTTGAACAGCAGACTCAAGTAGTTCGGGCTAAGCTGTACATATTCCGAAATGTCCTTCAGTGAAATATCCTCATCGTAATGCTGATGAATATAGTGAACAGCCTTTTCCACTTCCTGGCTGACCGTCTTGATCATATCTTTCATTTTCGCCGCCTCAGCGAGCTCCTGCTCCCATGCTTCTACACAAGCTTCCATCGTATAGCCCGCATTAATCCGCTCGAGGCCCGACAGCTCCAGCAATTCTGCATGCTCCTTAGGAATGCCGAGATAAGCGAACATCCAGTTCAGCATATCGATGAAAAAACGCCGCCATTCCGATTCATTATGAATCGGCTGCTCCAGTCTGCGGCTCATCTCGGCCTGCAGATCCTTGCAATAAAGCTCGCCCAAGCCTTTCCAGACATCGCAAGTCAACAGCATTCTCCGCTTCCAATACGGCTCCGGACTCCTCTGCTCACGATGGGAGGCGAACTGAATAGAGGAATCGATGAAAAAGCGGTTTTCCAGCATTGATTTGCATTCCTCGTACATACTCCGCATTGACGACCAATTCTCGTTCACTGTGCTGACGCCCATAAACACTGGAATGTCGAGATAGGCGTTCATCGCGCGCTGCACATGAGCGAACACTTCGCTGATTTTATCGTAAATTTGCTCATCCGGCAGCTCTGCCGGGTAGGAAAATACGATCAAATACCGGTTATCGCTGTCATGCCAAGCTTCCCCTGCATGGTGATTATTCAATATTTCGTCCAAAATGTTGGAGATCGTAAAATGAATGAGCTCGCCCCGCTCATCATTGAACCGCTTTAACAGACGCGAGTACTGATTGGTCTCCAGCAGCGCGAGTCCAATTTTCCCCGTTTGGATACGGCCGTCCAATTGCTTTAAGGCAGCTTCAAAACCGCCTGAAGAGTGTACGCCATAAAAAATATTGTCCTTAATAAGCTTTCCTTTGAGCATCTTCATCGTGAGCGGATGATTCAAAGGACCGGGAATGACCGGCTTGCGGGTTGATAGCTCCTGACGAACCGTCTCCAGCACCTTGCCCATTTCCTCAAGTGACATCGTTAATTTCAGCATATAGCCGGATACATTAAGTCCTGCGGCCCTGCGCGCATACTCGAATTCCTCAATGCAGGACAAAATCAATATTTTAATATCCGAATTAACGGCACGTACGGTAGAGATCAGCTCCAAACCGTCCATAACCGGCATCTTCAAGTCCGTAATAATTAAATCGAGCTCATGGCTTCGGAACAGCTCCAGCGCTTCTTGTCCGTTGGAGACATCAGCCACAACCTCCATCTCATATTGGTGCCAAGGGATTGAATTTTTCAGTCCTACTCGTACGAGCAGCTCATCCTCTACTATCATTACTTTATACAAGAGATTCACCGCCTCGTTGATGTCCCCAATATATTACCATGCTCATTCGTAAAAATGAACGAAAAGACCAGCCTGCTCCACGGGAACAGGCCGGCAATTTCGCACAGCGGAAAAGATTATTTTGCGTTTGCTGTAAGCTCTTTGTACGTTTGGAGACCTTGCTCGTAGGATTGTTTCCAGAAAGCGTCAACTTCCTCGAAGCCCGCTTTGTTGATCATCTCCATAATACGGTCCTTTTGTTTTTGGAACGCTTCATCGTCTTTCGTCATAACCGCTTTCGGAATTTCGCGGATGAGAATTTGCTCGATGTTGCTTTCTTTCTTCGCCAGCTCCTCGTCGCCTTGCGGCTGCAGTGCAGGCATTGCCGGAATGTAGGCGTCGCTAAGTTTTTTCGCTTTGCCCTGCTGAACCAGCTTATCCCATGCGTCGCCCGGGTAGGTGCCGCCATAATATTCGCTGTATTCCTTATCCAGAGGCGTAAGCTTCGTTGTAATAAATTTATCGGATCTTCTCAGGTCGACATAACCGCCGTCCTTCGGATCGATCGCGCTGCCGCCAAGACCGCTCAATTTGCCATACAGGCCGATACCTGTTTTGGCTGCAAAGTTCGTATCTGTCGTCATTTCTTTAATGACTTCGTCTTTCAGCTCAGGCTTGCCGTCTTCCAGATCCCAGTGCTGGCCTTCAACACCGCTGGTCAACAGTCGTGCGCCTTCATACGTACGGAAGTAATTCAGGAATTCCATCGCACGCGCAGGGTCTTTACAGCTTTTTGTAATGATGACCCACGGGTCGTTATCGCCAACGATCGATTGCAGAGCGTAAGCTTGAGATGTTGCTCCGTCAACGACTTGAGCGACAAAGCCTTTGTCTTCTTGCCCTTTTGCCTTAAAGTACGCGTTCGCACCATCCAGCTCCCAGCCCATATGAAGCGTCAGCAATTGTCCGGATTTCAGCTTGGCTTGATAGTCGCTGTACTTTTGCGTAAAGGCGTCCATATCCAAAATACCTGCGCGGAACGCTTTGTTGTAGAACTCCACGCCTCTCCAGAGCGGACCGTCTGCTGCAAAACGGTGTACATACGAGCCATCTGGCTTCGTAACGGTGTTTTTCGTGTTTTCCGTCCAGCCCTCCGCATAAATAAACGGAACGTGATACATCCACAGACCCCAATCGGTCCAACCGGATAAGCCGTATACTTTCTTGCCTTCATCGGTTTTCGGATGCTTCTTCAATTCTTCCGCCAGCATCGGAATCATATCATCATAGGATTTCAGCTCCGGGTAACCGGCTTCCTTATAATAATCCCATCTCGTAAACCAGCCGATCCATGGCGAATAGTTGATATACTCCTTCGCGTCAGATACGACGTTGTAGGGGATAAAGTAGTATTCGCCATCCGTATTGCCGAGACGCTTGTTAATGACGTCCAGAGCAGATTGAAAATTCATAATATCAGGGCCATTGCTTTTCAAAAGCTCTTTCAGCGGCATCGCAAGCTTGCCGTTCATAGCCGCTCTGCCTTGCTCAGGCGGAACGATCATAATGTCGGGAAGGTCGCCGCCAGCAAGCATGACGTTAATCTTCTCGGGATCACTGCTAATAATGTCCATCGTCACGCCAAGCTTTTTCTTGATTTCATCCGCAACAGGGTTCTTTTGAATACCCGGCGCTCCGGACGAGAACAATTGGTCCGTGCTGATCTTAAGCGTAATTGGCGCTTTTCCGCCCGTCGATGCCGGGTCGGTCGTCGCCGAGTTTTGATTGCCCGGCTGATTCGTTCCGGCTGTGTTTCCGCTGCATGCGGACAGCAGCAGCGTCAAACTAAGCGTTGTCGTGAGCAGCGCAGCAAACGTGAACTTTCTTTTTTTCATGTCTATCATCCCCTCTTTATATTTATTTCTTATATACAACCTTTAGCAAGGCGGCATATCGCAGTTTGGGAAGCTATCCTTTGATCGCGCCCATCATAATTCCTTTTACAAAGTAACGCTGCATAAACGGATATACGAGCAGAATCGGCAGCGCGACGAGCATCGTAGTCGACATTTTGATCGATTCCGGCGTCAACACGATATTTTGCGCGTTTTTCGTAATGCTGGAAGCATCCATCGTCGCCAGCGCATTTGCTGAATTTAAGTATTCATACAAAATCAGCTGCAGCGTTTTTAAGCTTTGATTTTGAACCAGAAAGTAATTGTCCATCCAAGTATTCCACTGATTCACCGCTGCAAAAATCGCCACGGTTGCAACAATCGGCTTGCAGAGCGGAAATACGATGGACCAGAACAAGGTGAGGAAGCCGGCGCCATCCATCATCGCCGACTCTTCAAGCGCAGCCGGCAGCTGCTCAATATAGGTTTTGATGAGAATAACAAAATAACCGGAAATCGCAGTAGGCAGCACATACAACAGAAAGTTGTTGTTCAGATTAAGCATCTTCATCGTAATATACCAAGGAATAAGACCCGCATTAATGTAGAGCGTGACAACGAGCAGCCGGTATACGACCTTGCGCAGCATCATTTCCCGTTTGCTTAGCAAATAAGAGAAAAAACTGCAGCAGATGACGGTAAGCGTCGTGCCAATCACCGTCCGCGCAACCGAGACGAAGAAGGAATTAGTCATATAGGGCAATTTCAAAATACTTTGATACGTTGTGAAATCCAGACCCGCCGGCTTCAAGAAAATGCCTTGCGCCACCTTCGCCGGATCACTGATGGAATAGATAAGCACGTAATAAAAGGGATAGATGCAAATAATGACACATAACGCCAATAATGAATAGTTGATAATATCGAATGTCCGATTTTTTGCTATCAGCATGCCAGAGCAGCTCCTTTCCATAGAACCTTAAATCAGGCTGTCACCGCGTAATTTTTTAGAAATTTTATTAACCGAGAACAGCAGAATAATGCTGATTGCCGTCTTGAATATGCCAACTGCCGTAGCGTAAGGATAATCCCCGACAATGACGCCCATCCGATAGGCATAATAGTCCAGCACTTCTATTTTTCCAGCTATCAATGGATTATAGAATACGAAATACTGATCGAACGAGCTGGACAGCATGTTGCTTATGTTCAGCAGCGTAAGCACGAGGAAAGTCGGCAAAACGCCCGGAATCGTAATATGCCAAATTGTACGCAGTCGGCTGGCTCCGTCAACTCTGGCAGCGTCATACAGTTCCGAATCAATGCCGGCAATGGCAGCAATATAGATGATGGCGTTCCATCCTAATGTTTTCCAAATGGTAAGGAAGGTTTGGAACATCCAGGTTGAGCTCTCGTGAGCCATTGGCTGAACGGTATAGTCGAACCCAAGCTTGCCAAGCGCCATATTGATGAGGCCTTCGCCGGAGAAGAAAGCAAAAGCCAGCGAGTAAACGAGTACCCAGCTAATGAAGTTGGGCAGCGTAGAGAAGGTTTGGACAAATTTCTTGTACTTCCCTGACGAAACCTCGTTGACCATGATGGCAAATACGATGGCTAGCGGCGAGAACAATAGATTCAGCAGGTTCATAGCTAACGTATTAATGAAAGCGTTGACCAAATCGGAGGAGGAAGTAAATATTTCTTTAAAATGCTCCAATCCGACAAATGGCGTGGCTGACAGCGGAATGCCCGGCTTATAGTCAAAAAAGGCGTAAACCCAGCCATATACGGGGAAGTAGTTGAATACGAGCATGCAGACGACGAACGGAATGGATAACAGGAACAATAGCTTGCCATCCCTGCTGATTTTTTTCTTTTTGACCGGCTGCGATTGACTAACTGTAAGCGATGTCATGCTGGCGTTTCTCCTCTCTATTTCTTTATAGCAACATTATATTTCAGCCTTCCGGCAATCTACATGCAGGCAGTTATGTCTTCTTGGATAAATCAACAAATTTATGTACAGACCTGTTTATGAACGGATTTGGAGGCACGAATCATTGGATTATTCTATTGGTTTTTGTAATTTCACAGTAAAAAGGCTTTCCCGCAGGTCGATGGAGACCGTAAGGAAAGCCTAATAATGTGTTTGACCGCTGATCATTATCTTCCGATGGCGATCCAGTTGATGCTCCCGCTTGGATCATCACTAATCCGCGTACGGATTAGACCGATTACAACGCTGCTGGCTGTTTTGGAACGGACAACTGCATAGCAGGCAGGATGATCGCTCGTCGCCGTTACGACATAAGCATCGTTCTCGAAGGATTCATCGAACTCGATCAGAATGTCGAGCTGATCCCGCTGCGAAGTAAAGCTGTACGGACATAAGCCAAACTGCTGCTTCACAGTTCCGTTGCTAGCCGGGGTAGTAATGGGGTTAAAGGTGAGACTCGACAGTCCGAAATATTCCTCATTGATACCTATATCCGAGATGCTAGGAATAATGCCCGGGGCCAGTTTCTCCAGCGTAATGGCTCCGTCCGCCACTGCATCCGTCGTCACGCTCGCTCTTGCAAGCTTCGATTCTGTAACACTGGCCGCAGCTAGCTTTGTTTCCGTTACACTCGCAGCGCCTAGCTTCGACTCTGTCACACTTGCTTCAGCTAGCTTTGTTTCCGTTACACTCGCAGAGCCTAGCTTCGACTCTGTCACACTTGCTTCAGCTAGCTTTGTTTCCGTTACACTCGCAGCGCCTAGCTTCGACTCTGTCACACTTGCTTCAGCTAGCTTTGTTTCTGTTACGCTTGCAGCGCCTAGCTTCGACTCTGTCACGCTGGCTGCAGCTAGCTTCGTTTCCGTTACACTCGTATCGCCTAGCTTAGACTCTGTCACGCTGGCTGCAGCTAACTTCGTTTCTGTCACACTTGCATCGCCTAGCTTAGACTCCGTCACGCTGGCTGCAGCCAGCTTCGTTTCTGTTACGCTCCCTTCACTTAACTTCCACTTTGTTACGCTTCCGTCACTCAGCTTCGATTCCGTTACGCTTTCATCACATAGCTTCGACTCCGTTATACTTTCATTAGCCAGTTTCGACTCCGTCACGCTTCCATTGCTCAGCTTCGACTCTGTCACGCTGGCTTCGGCTAACTTGGATTCCGTTACGCTTCCTTCGCCTAGCTTCCGTTTCGTGACACTTCCATCGCTCAGCTTCGGTTCTGTGACACTGTCTGCAGTTAGCTTGGATTCCGTTACGCTTCCGTCACCTAACTTCCACTTCGTTACGCTTCCGTCGCTCAACTTTGATTCCGTTACGCTTTCATCGCATAACTTTAACTCCGTCACGCTCTCATCAGCCAGCTTCGATTCCGTCACGCTTCCATCGCTCAGCTTCGATTCCGTCACGCTCACATCAGCCAGCTTCGATTCCGTCACGCTTCCATCGCCTAGCTTCGATTCCGTCACACTCGCATTACCCAACTTTGCTTCCGTCACGCTTCCTTCGCTCAGCTTCGCTTCCGTCACGCTCGCATTACTCAGCTTGGCTCCCGTGACACTCGCATCACTCAGCTTCGCTCCCGTTACGCTCCCGGCTCCTAGCTTCGACTCCGTCACACTCGCATTACCCAACTTTGCTTCCGTCACACTTCCATCGCTCAGCTTCGCTTCCGTCACGCTCGCATCACTCAGCTTCGATTCCGTTACGCTCCCGGCTCCTAGCTTCGACTCCGTCACGCTTGCTGCGCCTAACTTCAGCTCCGTCACGCTTGCTGCGCTTATCTTTGACTCCGTCACGCTCGCATAACCCAGCTTCGACTCCGTCACGCTTCCATCGCCCAGCTTCGACTCCGTCACGCTTCCATCATTGAGCTTCGACTTCGTTACACTCGCATCACCAAGCTTCGACTCCGTCACGCTCGCATCACTCAGCTTCGATCCCGTTACGCTGGCATCACCAAGCTTCGACTCCGTTACGCTTCTATCACTCAGCTTTGACTCCGTCACGCTTCCATCGCTCAGCTTCGACTCCGTCACGCTTGCAGCGTCCAGCTTCGACTCCGTCACGCTTCCATCGCCCAGCTTCGACTCTGTCACACTTCCGTCGTTCAATTTTGACTCCATCACGCTTCCATCGCCTAGCTTCGACTCCGTCACGCTTCCATCGCTCAGCTTCGACTCTGTCACGCTTCCATCGCCCAGCTTCGCTTCCGTCACACTCGCATCACTAAGCTTCGCTTCCGTTACGCTCGCTTCGCCCAGCTTAGACTCCGTCACGCTTCCATCGCCCAGCTTCGCTTCCGTCACGCTCGCTTCGCCCAGCTTCGACTCCGTCACGCTGCCATCTCTTAGCTTCGACTCCGTCACGCTCGCAGCGCTCAGCTTCGACTCCGTCACGCTACCGGCGCTTAGCTTCAACTCCGTCACGCTTGCAGCGCTTAGCTTCGACTCCGTCACGCTCGCATTGCCCAGCTTCGACTCCGTTACGCTTCCATCGCTCAGCTTCGTCTTCGTCACACTAGCTTCGCTTAGCTTCGACTCTGTCACGCTTCCAGCACTCAGCTTCTCTTCCGTTACGCTTCCATCGCCTAGCTTTGACTCTGTTACACTAGCTTCAGTCAACTTTGCTTCCGTAACGCTTCCGTCACCCAGCTTCGCTTCCGTCACGCTTCCATCGCCCAGCTTCGCTTCCGTCACGCTTCCATCGCCTAGCTTCGACTCCGTCACGCTTGCAGCACTCAGCTTCGCTTCCGTTACGCTTCCGTCACCAAGCTTTGCTTCGGTCACGCTTCTATCGCTCAGCTTTACTTCTGTCACGCTTGCAGTGCTCAGCTTCGACTCCGTCACGCTCGCATCACCAAGCTTCGCTTCCGTTACGCTTCCATCACTCAGCTTCGCTTCCGTTACGCTTCCATCACTCAGCTTCGCTTCCGTTACGCTACCGTCACCCAGCTTCAATTCCGTTACGCTCGCATCGCCTAGCTTCGACTCCGTCACGCTCGCTTCGCCCAGCTTCGACTCCGTCACGCTTCCATCGCTCAGCTTCGATTCCGTCACGCTCGCATCGCCCAGCTTCGCTTCCGTTACGCTTGCGTCACCAAGTTTCGCTTCCGTCACGCTCGCATCACTCAGCTTCGCTTCCGTCACGCTTGCAGCACCCAGCTTCGCTTCCGTTACGCTTGCGTCACCCAGCTTCGTTTCCGTCACGCTCGCATTGCTCAGCTTTGATTCGGTCACACTCGCATTGCCCAGCTTAGACTCTGTTACGCTCGCATCGCTCAGCTTCTCTTCTGTCACGCTTGCATCGCTCAGCTTCGCTTCCGTCACGCTCGCATCACAAAGCTTCGCTTCCGTCACGCTCGCTTCGCCTAGCTTCGACTCCGTCACGCTTGCATTGCTCAGCTTCGACTCCGTCACGCTCGCATAACCAAGCTTCGACTCCGTCACGCTTCCATCGCTCAGCTTCGACTCCGTCACGCTCGCATCGACCAGCTTCACTTCCGTCACACTCGCATCGCCCAGCTTCGCTTCCGTCACACTCGCATAACCAAGCTTCGCTTCCGTCACACTCGCATAACCAAGCTTCGCTTCCGTCACGCTCGCATCACCCAGCTTCGACTCTGTTACGCTCGCATCGCTCAGCTTCGCTTCCGTCACGCTTGCATCGCTCAGCTTCGCTTCCGTCACGCTCGCATCACTCAGCTTCGATTCCGTCACGCTTGCATCGCCTAGCTTCGACTCCGTCACGCTTGCAGCACTCAGCTTCGACTCCGTCACGCTAGCATCACCTAGCTTCGCTTCCGTCACGCTAGCATCACCTAGCTTCGCTTCCGTCACGCTCGCATCGCCCAGCTTCGACTCCGTCACGCTCGCATCACCTAGCTTCGCTTCCGTCACGCTTCCATCGCCTAGCTTCGATTCCGTCACGCTCACATCACTCAGCTTCGACTCCGTCACGCTCGCATCGACCAGCTTCGACTCCGTTACGCTAGCATCGTCCAGCTTCGCTTCCGTCACGCTCGCATCTGCCAACTGGCGTTGACCTACTGAACCCTCCACCAGCTTGCTTCCGCCAATGCTCTCATCTGCAACCTTATCCGACCGCCATACTTCTCCGCTTAAATGAGCCGATGTAATAGAACCTTTACGGATATGGTAGCCTTGCACCGTCTCCGCCTTCAAATGTTTGCCCGCAATTGTCTCCAATTGAATATGCTCACCGGACACCGCTGCTGCCGACAATTTGGCGGACGTTACCGATTCATCCTGCAAGATGTCCTCGGACACGCTGCTAATCGTTAGATGTTCGCCCTTTACCGACAACGGCTGCAATTGGATAGAGCCTACCGAAAGCTCCGCAAGCTTGCTCTCCGTTACAGAAAAATCTGCAATATGCGCTGTTCCAACAGAGTCTGGCTGCAGATGAAAGCTGCTGACAGATCCTTCACGCAGATGTCCCGATCCGACGCTATTTGCCGCAAGCTTTGCCGCATTCACTGCCCCATCGGCAATGTGTCCGTCGCGAATGCTGCTCTCGCCAATATGGATGCCTAGCACCGAGGCATTCAATATATGGCGGCTCTGAATTGCTTCGTCCTCAATATGCTTCGTCAGCACTGCACCAGAAGCCAGCTTTGCAGAGCCAACCGATCCGTCAGCCAGCTCTTCGCTGCCAACCGCAGCTTTTTTCAGATGCTGGCTCCCGATGGTTCCCTCCTTTAAATGCTCGCCTCCGAATGATTTCGTCTGCAGGTGCTGCACACCAACCGAGCCATCTGCAAGCAATGAGGCATCTATGATTCCCGGTTGCAGCTTGGATCGGCCGACGCTGCCGTCCGCCAATTTCGAAGCCGTTACACTGCTGTCTGCCATTTTATCCGTCGACACAGCCTCAGGAGATAACTTCAATGAATTGACAACATAGTCGGCTAAATGATGCGAGAACACTACGCCCGGGGCCAAATACCGTTCCGTCACGACTCCGATAGCCAGCTTGCCGCTCGTCACCGAACCATCCTGCAGCGCTTCCGTACCAACCGATTGGCGGGCTAAATGCTGCTGCTCCACGATTGCCTGCTGCAAATGCTGTCCATTTACCGCTTCAGGCGAAATTGCTTCTTCCGTTACTGATCCGGCCGATAGATGATAAGATCGAACAGCTTCCAGTCCGATTTTTTCGAAAGTGACGAGCTCATCCTGCAAATGCCGGGTGGAAATAGCTCCGCTAGCAATTTTCGATTCGCTAACAGCACCTTCAGCAAGCTTACCCTCAGACACAGATTGCTCTACAAGCTGCTCGCCTCCCACCGAGGCGCCTGCAATATGCTTCATCTGGACAGAAGCTGCTGCAAGCTTCGTGTCATCTACCGCGCTATCCAGCAAATGCTCATTGCCAACCGATTCATACTGGAGCTGCTTTCCGGATACAGCCCCTTCAGCCAGATGGCGCTGCTGAATTTGTTCATCAGCGATTTTATCCGCTACGATGCTGCCGCGATTCAAATGCCGGGTTTGCACCGCATCATCCGCCAGCTTTACAGCAGTCACGCTTTGCTCTGCAAGCTTAGAAACCGTTACGGCATGATCAACCAGCTTGATGGTGGACACCGATTGATCAAGCAGCTTAGCCGACGTGACGGCCTGCTCAGCGAGATGACCGCTTTCGATTTGCCTTTGGCCGATGTGGGTACCAAGGACGGCCGACGGTTGAAGATGTGACGCGTCTACTGCGCTTTGCGCCAGATGCCCGGATGTTACCGCCCCGGACTGCAGCTCCCTTGCCCCTATTGCTCCTTCGGCCAAATGTTCTGCTGCGATTGCGCCCGGGGCCAAATGCTTTCCCTGTACAATACCTACCGCTACATGTTCAGCTAATATCAGCCCCGGCTTCAAATGTACGGAATCGACAGTCTCCGCTGCGATTTTATCACTGCCCACCGCCCCGTCCCGCAGCTTGGAACGGGTAACCGCGCCGTCAGCGAGCTTGGAGCTATTGATGGACTCATTCGCAATGTTTTCCGGACGGACAGCCCCGCTCTTGATTTTGTCAGACGTCACCGATTGATTGTCCAGCAATTTCTCTGTTATGATCATTTGCTTCAGATGCTTCGCTTCAATGGAACCCTCTGCGATTTTATCGGAGCTGATCGTCCGGTCGGCAAGCTTATCAGACGTAATGCTGTCATCTGCAAGCTTGCTGCCGGAGATCGATTGATCCAATATTTTATCCCCGGTAATGGAATTATTCATCAAATGAGTGGTATGAATCGAATCAGGCTTAATTTTCGCTCCGTTCACCGCGCCATTGATGATGTGTATGCTGTCTATCGCAAAGTCGGCTATCGCCTTGGAATCGATGCTGCCAGCTCGCAAATGCTCGCCCTCAACTGCCCCTGTAGCTATTTTGTCGCCTGTAATGGCACCATCGACCAAATCATCGGTATAGATGAACGGAACGGGCTCATACAAGTCCTGCTTCTCCACCAGCTTCTCTAATTTTTGATCATAGCTCGGCTCGGCAGTTCTGCTGTTCGTTTCTGCTGTTGTTTGTGCAAACTCAGTAATCGGAAGTGAAACGACTGGTGCTGGCGGCGTTTCATTTTCGACTGCATCGACAGGCTCTGGTACAATCGGTACTCCAATCGCGTTAATGCTGACGCTTCTCGTTTCCTGCGTCGGCTGTACGGGTTGCGATTGCTGAGCTGCTTGTGCAGGTGCCGGCGTATTTATTGCCTGACTAGACGGCTGTGCGACTTTTCTTTTATTCAAATCGTCCAGCCACTTTAATTCGGAAGCATTCGGATTGTCGACATAGAAGAGCGGTCTTCGCCCTTTGGCGCTTCTCGGTTTTTTGCTTTTAGCCATTGTCCTCTCCTTCTTCCACCTGAAATGTCATACGTAATATATGCATCTACCCATAGGCTCGTTACTGGAGCAGGAAGGCCTGCTTTAAAAAACAGCGCAAAAAATACCCGTTAACGCGGACCGCCGCGTTAACGGGTATTCGGGTATGACCTTTTTATTTTGTTTTGGAAAGCAAATACAAGAAGTATGGCGCTCCGATAATCGCCACGATAATGCCTGTCGGCAGCGAAGAGAAAGATCTCGCAATCGTGTCCGCCACAAGAACAAGCAATGCTCCAAGCAGCGCTGCGGTCGGGATGTTCAGCTGATGCTGAGGGCCAACCAGTCGACGGGCCAAATGCGGTCCGACGAGACCTACAAAGCTAATGCCGCCGCCGATCGCAACGCAAGACCCAGCCAGGCCTACCGCTGCTGCCAGCAGCCAAATCCGATCACGATTGATCGGCGTACCCAAGCCTTTCGCCATCTGGTCGCCCAGATTAAGAATGTTAAGCGAACGGGATTTGATCATTGCGAACGGAATAAGCGCAATGATCCAGGGAAGCAAGGCGATAACATATTTCCAGTTGGATCCAGCAATGCTGCCTGCCAGCCAGATCGATACGTACTGGTAGTCTTCCGGATCTAGTGCGAGTGTCAAAACGACCATCGCCGCATTAATACCCGCTTGAACCGCTACCCCAATTAATATCATTCGTGTCGGCAGCAACCCTTTGTGACGCTTATAAGCGAGCATAAAGATTAGAACCGCTGCGCTTGCCGCCCCTCCAAGCGCCAATAACGGCAGGAGGAACAGATTGGCCGACGAATTGTCGCGTAAGAAGGAAATGTACAGCGTTACCATCAAACCGGCACCCGCATTAATACCTAGGAGACCAGGATCAGCAAGCGGATTTCGGAAAAGCCCTTGCAGAATAGCACCTGACACGGCAAAACCAGCACCGATCAGGACCGAAATAATGATTCGCGGCAGCCTGAATTCGAACAGGATCAGATGCTGCTTGTCAGTTCCCCCGCCAAACATCGTTTTCACCACATCAAGCGGCGACAGCCGGATATGGCCGGTATTCATACTAATAATAAAAGCTGTAATAACCAATATCGTTAAAATCAGCATGACGATTATGGCACGAGTTCTTCTTCTGCTTTCCGTTACGGATATATTTGTTGGATTCATTACAATTCTCCCCTCTGTTTCACTGCAAGATAGAGGAAGAACGGTACACCGATCAAAGCAATCAACGCGCCAATTGGAAACTCAGAGGGCGGATTCATCGTTCTCGCTACGATATCGGCAAGCACGACTAGCAAACCGCCAAGCACCGCCGAGCACGGAATGATCCAGCGATAATTGACGCCAACCAGATAACGGGCAAAATGCGGAATGATAAGTCCGATAAAGCCTACAGCACCTGCGACCGATACACCTGCACCCGCGAGCACCAGAGTAAAGACCAAACCTAGTATTTTAATTAAACCGGTTCTCGTTCCCAGCGAGACTGCAATATCCTCGCCCAAGCTTAGCAAAGAAATCGCACGGGATATAATAATCGCGCCGATCAGTCCTCCGCCGATCCAAGGTGCGATGATGGAAATCTGCTGCCAGTTGATGCCGGCAACGCCGCCATGGTACCAGAAGGCCATGTTTTGGCCCACTTTATAATGAATTTGAATACCTGAGCTAAGGGCGACGAACAATGCGCTGACCGCAGCGCCTGCAAGCGTCAGCCGGACCGGCGTCAAGCCGCCTTTAGCCATAGAGGTGACTCCGTATACGATAGCGACGCCAAGCGCCGCGCCTACGAAACAGAAGAACATAATGCTCATATACGAAAGGCTAGGGAAAAAAGCGAAGCAAATCGCCAAAACAAAACCTGCGCCCGCATTCAGACCAAGCAAGCTGGGATCGGCAAGCGGATTTCGCGTCATCCCCTGCATAATCGCGCCAGACACGGCAAAGGCTGCTCCAACAACGGCACAAGCTATTGCACGAGGCATACGAAGCTCACGAATAATCTGATGACTCGTTAACTCAGGATTAAATTTAAATACGGCTTCCCACACCGTTTCCAGACTGATGTTGGCTGCTCCGACCGAAATCGCCAGCGCCATGGAAAGCAGGAGTGCTGCTGTGCCGCCTATGAGGATGATCGTCGCAACGACCGGTCTGGCATGCAGCTTGACGGAAGGCTTGGCTTCCGTTCCATTATTGAGTGCCATTGATGCAACTACCTTTCTGTATGTAACTTATAAATTCACTTGATAACGATTCTCGTTTTCAAATATATCAAAGTTTGATTCCAAATTCAATTCAAATTATCCGCTTTGTTTTTCCATACGAAGTGCTAATTAGTAGAAGGCCGTCCGGGTCAAGCTCAGGCAAGCTCGGCGAACGGCCTTCTTATTGAATCAGCCAACTGCTTTTTCAGAAATTTTCCGTCTCTAATTCGAGCCCGGCATCCGTTATTTCAACTGCTTTCTGCTGAGCTTCTTGAAGCAGCTTCAGCCAGCGGTCGGCCGTATGCTGCCAGGTAAACATCTGCTCCACGCGCCTCCGGCTTTCCTCTCCCATCCGGTCGCGGAGCTCCTTATCAAGAAGAAGCAGTCTCAATTTATCGACCAGCTCGCTTTCTACCCGCCCCGGATCAAGGAGAAACCCGGTCTCCCCGTCACGTATAATCTCTTTCATACCTCCGGCACTCGTTGCAACAACCGGCAAACCGCAGGCCATCGCTTCGACATTGACGAGGCCAAACGCTTCCCGCTGGCCGGAGGGAACGACAGCAATATCGGAAGCAATGAACCAATTCGGCACTTCCGTATACGGCACATAAGGAACGAAGCGCACGTTGCGTGGACATTTGCGGGCTAGCTTATGCAGGCTGCGGGAGTACGCTGTCGTCCGATGCGAGCCGTAAAAGGGGCTCCCTACCACGACGATTAGCAGCTCGGGATCGATTTGAGCGAGCTTCGGGGCCACGCGGAGCAAATGATGCACCCCTTTGAGCGGAATTAACCGGCCAAGGAATATAACAACTTTCCGGCCGCTTAACCCTTTTTTATCCCGGATCGAAGACCGCATGGACATTCCCTCATCCGAAAACCGGGACGGAAACCGTTCAGGCTCGACTCCGGGGTAAACGACCTTCAGCTTCGATCTTGCCTCCGGAACTCGTGAAGCGACGGTCCTCAGCAAAAACTCGCTGTTTACGATAATTTTATCGGCTGCACGCAGACATTGCCGCAGCTTGGACCGAGTCAAATATTTACCTCCTATAAAAGTAGAAGAATGAAGGCTTAGCCAAATCTGCTTGCCCGGAAACCTCCTCCTTAAGGCCAATACGTATAAGGGACGGTTCTCTACTTGAATATGAGACGGGACAAACCGTCCGATCGCCCGCCCGGCTGCCGCAATATAAGATGCCTTGTTCACCGCGTTGAATCTTTCGCAATAAACGCCATTAACAAAACCGGTTCTTGCCAGCTTGCGCATGCTCTTTCCATAGATTCGAGGCTCTGCATGCGGTTTTAAAAGCGGAACAAATTTTTCAACGACACGCTCAACAGAGCTGCTGTTTCCGGAAGGAATGGGAAAGGAACCCGGCGTAACGAATGCGACCTTTGGTGATGCCATTTGTCTATGGAAACCTCCTGCCATAAGCCTTGATGCACTAGCATACGCGTTCCAGCTCTTGATTGCCATGGGCCAATGAGGCTCGAGGCGCTTTAGTTTCTATTGCTTTGTACAGCTTCTTATGGCACACTGTTCGAGAAAAGCAACAACCTACGAAGTATGAAAGGACGTGCGGTACGAGTCATGAAAGACCGATTTTTTCGTGCCATGACGGAATTAAGCTCGCGCAAATGGATTTCCAAAGTGACCGGAAGGTTCGCGCAATCCAGAGGAAGCCGATTATTTATCGCTAAATTCGCCAGCATGTACGGCATAAAGGTAGAAGAGGCCGAGAAGCCGCTTCAAGAATACAAAACGTTAAATGAATTTTTCACCCGCAGACTGAAGCCTGGAGCCCGCGAACTGGAGCCTGATACGACTGCGCTAATCAGTCCGGTTGATGCTCTCATTACCGGATCTGGTCCTATTACAAGCGGAACGATCGTCAATGTAAAAGGACAGGACTATACGGTTGAGGAGCTGCTGAACCGCTCTCCCCGCATGGAAAATTACAAACATGGCTATTACATCGTGCTCTACTTAAGCCCAACTGACTATCACCGCATTCATTCTCCGGTAAGCGGACACATCGTCGAGCGGGAGCATGTGCTCGGCAAAGTATATCCGGTTAACGATTTCGGTCTCACCCGCATGCGCAGGGTACTTAGCCGCAACGAGCGTCTAATCACCTACATTCAGCATAATGCCGGCGAAACTGCTGTCGTGAAGGTCGGAGCGATGAACGTAAGCAGCATTCGTTACGTTGAACCTATTCGGCCAACGGCGGAAAGAGGCGGCGAACTCGCCTATTTCGAGTTCGGATCAACTGTCGTGCTGCTGCTTGAGGACGACACCTTCGAGCCCCGCGCCGATTTACAAGTCGGTCTCAAGGTTCGCATGGGCGAACGTCTGGGCAAACTGATTCCTCAAGACTAATAAGTATAAGCAAGGACCGTCCACTCTCTAACGCGAAGAGAATGGACGGTCCTTTTATTTTCAGCTATGGTCTACTCTCCGGTTTCAGCCAGCTTCCGCCAGCAGTCCCCGATTCGTCGAAGGCCTTCCGCAATGTCTGCTTCATCCAAATGGGCAAAGGTGAACAATGCGCCAAGCCTTCCACCACTCGCCTTAATCCCGTTCTTGGTTTCAGCAATCCAATAAGGCTCACAGCTGCTCCATTTAACACTAGCTTGGAGACATGCTGCCCGCAGCCGTTCAAAGTCAGCCGCAGCTCCGGTCCATTCTGCATAACGATGCAGCCCGGCGTCGGAAGGCTTGAAGCGGAACAGCCCGCCTAAATGGCGATCAGCCTCCTCACGAAACTTCAGCAGCCGTCTGCCATACAACCGCCGTTGACGCCGCAGATGCCTGGAGTATAGGCCGCTTGCCATAAAGGCAGCCAAAGCCCGCTGCTCCGCAACGCCGCTAGAATGCGGCTCCAGCCAATGCTTGGCCAATCGCATCGGCTCTCTGAGCGATTCCGGCACGACGGCATAGCCCAGCCGCAGCTCCCGGAACATCGTCTTCGAGAAGGTCCCGACGTATACGACCCGGCCTTCATAATCGAGCGCCTTGAGCGGTTCGGAAGGGCGGCCGCCCCAGCGGAACTCGCTGTCATAATCGTCTTCAATAATGACGGCCTCATGAGCGGATGCCCACTCGAGCAGCTGTTTTCGGCGCTGAGGATCAAGGGCCACTCCGGTCGGGAACTGACGGCTTGGTGTAACGAACAACAATCTGGCATCCCATGGCTCTGGTACAATACCATAATCGTCGACAGCCGCGTATAGAGGACGGCCGCCCGCCGCTTCCACAGCCCGGCGTATCCCGTCATAGCTAGGATTCTCCACCACGACTTTGCTTCCGGGCTCAATCAGCAGCATCGACAGCAGCGCGATTGCATACATGGAGCCGCTAGTAATAACAATGTCACCTGCCGATGCGACGATTCCCCTCTCCCGTCGTAATTCTTGCGCAATGGCCTCACGCAGTGAACGGCTGCCCTCTAGCTCTGAGGGTTCATAGCGTTCCTGCTCGAAGAGACGGCGAACCTGCTCGAACATGAGCGTACGCCAGTCATCCCAAGGAAATAGTGACACATCCGATTGACCGCTCGAAAAATCAATCTCCGCCCTGCTGTGCGCCTTTTCCCCAGAACCGGTAGTTAGCTGTTCAGACCTGAGGCGCTTCGCCCAAGAAGACAATGGAATTGCTGCCTTAGACGGGGAAGCGGAATGTTGTAAGGACGGCCGTACATAAGCGACGAAAGTACCGCTGCCTCTTTCGGTTCGGGCAAAGCCTTCGGCAACAAGCATTTCATACACTTGGTTCACGAGGCCGCGCGAAAGCTCCAACTGCTCTGCCAGCCGCCGGCTGGAAGGAAGACGCTCGCTTCCGTGCAGAGCACCGGTTATGATCAGATCCCGCACCGCCAAAAACAAAGCCTCCGTTTTTGTGCCAGCCCGTGCGGCAACGGCAAGCTTTTCATAAGCGGCTGTAATTAACTGCTCCATTCTGCTTGCCTCCCTTGTCCCGCTCTATAAATTGGTCTATTAAAAACAAGTGAAATTGGATCTTTTGAGTTGTCAGACTTCAGTCTAACATAGCTTTATTCCCTATAGATAGCCAAAGGAGGCAGAACTGCATGCGCAGGAAAGAATTCGCTGTCGACGAGCAGCAGGAGATTGATCAGTTTCTGGGTGAGATGAGCTTTGGCATTCTCGCCACGGTAGCCGAAAGCGGCTATCCCTCTGCTACGCCGCTTAACTATGTGTACACGAACGGAAACATTTATTTTCACGGCAGCCGGGCTGGCGAAAAAATAGCTAATTTAAAAGCACAGCCCTATGTCACTTTTTGTGTAGCCAAAGAATATGCCATTATTCCTTCCTACTTCACCGATCCGGAGCTGGCTTGTCCCGCGACCGCTTTTTTCAAATCGGTCGTTATCGCCGGACGAGCATCACTCGTCGAAGATATAACAGAAAAGGCAGCAGCCCTGCAAGCGTTGATGGTTAAGCTTCAACCGGAAGGCGGCCATAAGCCGATTTTGGCGGATGATCCGGCTTATCGCGGCAATGTTAAAGGGGTTGCAGTCGTTCGTATCGATGTTGAACACCTTACCGCCAAATTCAAATTCGCCCAGAACAAGAACGAGGAAGAAAAAGCGCCGATTGTGGAAGGACTTCGGGAACGCGGCGGCGAGCTGGACAGCGAGACGATCGGGCTGATGCAGAAGTATTGCCCCTATCACAACGGGAGCAGCGAATAAAAAGCAAGAACCTCCGGCCAGGTCCGCTTCAGTAAGCGAGGATTGGCAAGGAGGTTCTTTTTTACAATAATAAGTCATGCACCGTATCGACTAACGAATTTCCGAAGGGCTTCTTCCCGTATACTGCTTGAACTGCCGGCTGAAGAAAAAGATATCCCGATAGCCGAGAGCGTCGGCCACCTCTGTCACATTCATTCCTTCATACATCAGCAAGTGCTGAGCACGCTCGATCCGTGTCTGAATCATATACGACTGTACCGGCGTTCCAATCATTTCTTTAAATTTCATCGAAAAATAGCGTGGCGACAGCTGGGCGCGATGGGCCAAATCCTCCACCCTGTGCGGAACACCTGGATTTTGGCGGACATAGTTGGCAATTTCATGAATTGCCTCCGTCAGCTGATTGCTCGCCTTCTTCTCCAGCGGCACCTGCAGATCCAGATCTTCACGAAGGAGATGAATGATAAGCTGCTTAAGCACAAGCTGGGCTTCTTCTTCGGCAGCATAGGTCTTCACAAGGAAAAGTCGTACGTAACGGGAAAGCATATGCTCAAACTCGACGGTGTCGACAAACTGCCGGTAACGTCCCGGCACCCGCTCCACAGGATCCTTTGTATCAAAGTGAATATAGGTTAATACGAGCGGTTTTTGCGGATTATGGGTTGCGCTGGTGAAGTCGCCGGGGCGGAACAGAAAACAGCTTCCTTTGCCGACCGGATATATCGTCCCGTTTACTTCCACTTCCCCTTCTCCGCTCCACACGTAAAATAAATCGAAATTGGGCATTGGCTTTTCTCGCGGAGCCCATCTCCAGCCAGGTTCACATACGATTTTGGCGAGCGGGGGCAGCAAAATAAGCGATTCCGGAGTGATATGCAGCATTTATGGGCAGTCCTCCTATGCTTGTACGATTTATTGCAGGGATATAAGGCTTGCAGTTATTGATGATATTACGTCAATCATCAGCTGTCTAAAAGCCTGCTGGCCTTAGCTTGAACCCTGTCCGTTTCGATTTCTAAAAATCAACTAAAAGTGAGGAAATAAAAGCATCTGCCGTCATCATACAACAGCGCCAAACGACTTCGCAAGCCTGTACGGAGCGATTTGCATTTTCCTGCATACCGTTCAGTGATTTGTTAAATTTATTTAATTTCGGATGGTTTGAACCGTGCAAAAAATGTTATAATAGCTCCCGATAAGCAATCCCTATAGGAAATAATACTATAATGAACTGAATTATCGGAAGGATGGAATGAGGTCCATGAACCCACTTGCTCGGCAGTTGAACGAGACTTTACAAGCGGAAAGCCCAGACGTTTACGCGATGTTGTCCGGATTAGGAAAGGCGATTTATTTCCCGAAGGAAGGCATCTTGAGCCAATCCGCAGAAGCGAAGGCAAAAGCCAAGAAATATAACGCTACGATCGGTATCGCAATCGAAGACGGAAAGCCGATGCATTTGAAGGTCATTCAAGATACGCTGAGTGCATACGATCCGAAAGATATATATGAATATGCGCCTCCTGCCGGCAAAGCGGAGCTCCGTGCGGCATGGAAGGCCAAAATGCTGAAGGAAAACCCTTCGGTTGAAGGCAAAAAAATTAGCAATCCCGTTGCGACGAACGCACTGACACATGGCCTGAGTATCGTTGCCGATCTGTTCGCAGATGCGGGAGACGCTGTCATTATCCCGAACAAAAACTGGGAAAACTATGAGCTCACCTTCGGCATCCGCCGCGGTGCGGAAATCGTAGAATACCCGTTGTATAACGAGAACAACCGCTTCAACGCTGCTGGACTGCGCGAAGCGCTGCTTGCACAGAAGGGTAAAGGCAAAGCGATCGTTATTCTCAACTTCCCGAACAATCCGACGGGTTATACACCTGGACCGGAGGAGGGCGATGAAATCGTCGCTGTCATCCGTGAAGCTGCTGAAGCCGGCATCAACGTTGTAGCCGTTACTGACGATGCATACTTCGGTCTCTTCTTTGAAGATTCAGTCCATGAATCGCTGTTCGGCAAGCTTGCCGAACTTCATCCCCGCGTTCTTGCCGTTAAAGTAGACGGCGCGACGAAAGAGGAATATGTATGGGGCTTCCGTGTAGGCTTCATTACGTATGCATCGCAATCAGATAAAACGCTGGCTGCGCTGGAACAAAAAACGACGGGCATTATTCGCGCCACGATTTCAAGCGGCCCGCATCCATCGCAAACCTTTGTCCTTCACGCGCTGCAGTCGCCTGAGTTCGAAGCGCAAAAAGCAGAGAAATACGAGATTATGAAACAACGCGCCAACCGCGTGAAGTCGCTGCTCGACAGCGGACGCTACGGCGATGTATGGGGCTACTATCCGTTCAACTCCGGTTACTTCATGTGTCTGAAGCTGAACGGCGTGTCGGCTGAGGAAGTACGTACGAGACTGCTTGACCAATACGGCGTCGGTACCATTGCTCTTGGCGAAACCGATCTGCGCGTCGCATTCTCCTGCATTGAAGAGCCGAATTTGGAAGAGCTGTTCGATACGATCTACAAAGCGGTAACGGAAATTACAAGCAGCCGCTAATCCCGCAATTGAAGAAGGCTTGGCTGATTCCATGGAATCAGCCAAGCCTTTTTTCATTCCTCATCATCCTCGCGGACGATTTTCCGTTTCATCCGGCCCGGGCGAAGTAGCCATGCATACGCAATCATGATTACCGGAGCAGCGGCCGCCGGCAGCGGACAGCCGGATATCAGCAGCGTAATGCCTGCTGGCAGCCAGACGAGTAAGGCTGCGATGGCCAGTACCACAGAATCGACACGTACAATGCTTTCCGTTCTCTTCGCATCCGGCAGCGGGTAGACATGTCTCCACACTGTGAAGCTATGAACACGGCGAAGTCCGCCAAGCTGAACCGCTAAGATCAGCATTAGAACCGCGTACGCGGCAGCAGCGCCCCAGCCGCTCAGCCATACGGCTTCGGCAAACCAATAGACGATGAGAGCACTGAGAAGTCCTAGTCTCACTATAATGCCGCCCAGCTCTGTTCGGATCAAGGAAGCAGCGTACAAATATACGAATGTATTCGCATGCCTGTAACGGATCCATCTTAGCGCCCAGCTGAGGTAACGCCGCGGCGTCGAACGGGATGCCATTGAGGGAACATCGATAAACAATCCGAAAAATAAATAAGTCGTTCTTCTCGTCCTCGCCTCTTCCTCGATTAACCGTTCCCAAGGGAAGGCATGCCGGGCCGGAATCCGGTACACGAGAGCTAATAAAGCAAAGATCAGAACACCAAACACAACAGCCATCCACGGCTCGCGTGAGAGCATGGCCGTCCAAGCAGCGGCTGTTGCCAGCCAGCGCAGCAGCCGGAGCAGTACGCGCATGCCAGGCCATGCCAGCAGACGTTCCTGCCAAGCGCCCCACGTATTAACGGCACGAAGTCCCGCAGCGAACAGCAGCAGCCACCAGCCGCCTGCCAAACCGTCTCCATGCCGGTATAACGGCCAGTATAAGAGCAGCACAAGACCTGCAATCACAACAGTAAGCAGCAGGCTGCGGCGGAAGGAGCGGAACAGGTAATGGCCCATTCTCGCCTCAAGCGGCAGATGAAAGACAATATCAGCCGATACAAGCCATGTCCGCAGAGGGCTCCAGCATAATACCGGAACTAGGGCAATGACGCCAACCAGCGTAAACGGAAAATCAGGCGGCACATCGCGAAGGAGCTTAATATATCCGAATCCCGACGTAATTGCAATAAAGGACAAGACCAGCAAAAAACCGCTTTGACCCATATAACCGAGATAAGGGAGGATTTCCTTGCGGTAATCGGCAGCCCGCTTCACCCACATCGCTTCCAAAGCTTGAAGCGGAGACTTCATGACCGGTCACCGGTTACGAGCTTGTAGAATGCGTCCTCCAGACCGCCGCTGCGCATCTCGGTTCCGGCTGCGGCGCACACTTCCTCCAAGTTGCCTTGCGCGGCAACGACGCCATGATGCATGACGATAAAGCGATCGCAATAGGCTTCCACTGTCGCGAGGATATGGGAGCTCATCAGAATCGCCGAGCCCTTCTGCTTCACCTCGACAAGACGCTCCAGCAAGGAGCGGATACCGAGCGGGTCCAAACCGAGGAAGGGTTCGTCAATAATATAAAGCGGCGGCTCAGACAGAAGCGCGTTCATGATCATGACCTTCTGCTTCATCCCCTTGGACAGATGGGAGGCAAACGCTCCCCGCTTGGCCGTCATCTGAAACTCCGCCAGCAGCCGCTCTTTTCTGTCCTCAAAGACGCTGCCATCCACATTGTAAGCCATCCCGGTCAGCTTCAAATGCTCTTCCACGGTCAGTTCATCGAACAAGACAGGCGTTTCCGGCACATAGGCGAATGCCGAGCGGTATCGCTCCTGGTTTTCCTCCAGCGCCACTCCGTTCACTTGAACTCCGCCATCATGCGGCTTCATTAAGCCTAAAATATGCTTTATCGTCGTGCTTTTGCCCGCACCGTTCAATCCAATCAAGCCAACCATTTCTCCCGGCCGGATGTCGAACGAGACGTTATGAAGCACCGGCCGCCTTGGGCTGTAGCCACCTGTTAAACTCTCTACCTTTAATATAGGTTCGGTCATCTTCTCACCTTCAAATTCCATAAATGAAATGCTTCTTCTATCAGCATACCTAAAATTTCCTCAAAACTCAAAAAAACAGCCGATATGCGCCCTTCCCAAGATGCATATCAGCTGTTTATAAGTTTTTACTACCTATTACTTGATTGTAATCGTTTTGACCGTTCCGTTTTCGCCTTTCACTTCGACCAGTTGGCCTTGTGTAAGCAAAGATGCATTGCCTGTGATTACAACGTTAGGATCGATGTTGTAAATAAACGTGTAGGTCTGATTGTTGGAAATTCTCGTTACGGAAATGGTTGCAAGCCGGCCCTGCGCATTAAGCGTTACGGTATTTACATTGCCCAGCTCCGTGAATGCCGTAGACGCCGGAGGCGTTGCGGCTTTCGTTACTTCGATGAAGACGACACGGTTTTGATAAGTGCGGACTAATACCTCATCTCCAGCCCGAAGCGCGCTGACGGCTGCTTTTTTATCCTCGCGGAAAATAAATACGTTGGCATCCAGATCAAGCGTCAGCTCTTTATTGTCCGCTTTAACGACCGTAATTTTGTTGCCCGATGCTGCTGCCTTCAGCTTGCCCGTAATCGCCAGAGCATCATGATCCGGCATCTCCGAATCAGTACGGTCCAGAAGCGCTGCAAGCTCGGCTCTCGATACCGGCTGGTTCGGACGGAACGTTTGATCGTTGTATCCGGTAATAATGCCTTTCTTAATCGCAAGAGCGACATAACCAACAGAACCGGCCGGAATGTTCTTCGCGTCTTTAAAGTCCAGCTTCGCATTGTTCAACGCTTTCGCTTCATCCTCAAGCTTCAACGCTTTGATCAGAATCGTCGTCGCCCACAACCGGGATGCATTCTGCTCCGGATTGATCTCCGACTCGGTCTCTGTAAACAGATCATTTTCCAATGCGACTGCGACGTAACCAACTGCCCAAGGATATTTTTTGTTCAGCTTATCGGAATCCTTGAAGTTCAGGTTCGTTTTCATTTTATCCGGCGATTCCGCTTGCTCGCGGAGGCCCATTAAGCGAACGGCCGCAACCAGCGTCTCGATCCGGGAAATTTTTTGATTCGGCTTAAAGGTTCCGTCTTCATAGCCTGTGAACACGCCCTTCGAAGCGAGGCGCATAATGTATTCCAGAGCCCATTTCAGCTCATCCTCGTCTTCAAATTTCCAGGTCACTTTGTTCTTATCCTTATTTTTGTCTTTCTCTTTATTCTTGTCTTTCTCTTTTTCTTTCTCTTTTTCTTTCTCTTTCTCTTTCTTTTTATCATCCTTGCCTTGATTTTGATGCTGGCTGCCATTTTTCCCGCCATTGTTATTGCCATGCGCGAATGCCGAAGTCCCGCCTCCTGCGAGCATCAGCAAAGCCATGGAAGTAATGATCGTCTTTTTCCAAACCGGTGTATTCATCAAAAAAGCCACTCTCCTTATCGCGATTGTACGGAAATGCTTCCGCTTGACCTTCGCTAATACGTTTCGTCGAAGGCAAATCGCTTTGGGAGGGTGGCTCGTCTAATTTTCGGAAAACAGGAAAATCGTCCTAGTCCTGCTTTTCGTTCTCTTCACGCTTCGCTTTCAACCATTTCGGAGCGCCTTTATTTTTCTTGTCACGCTGTTTCTCCTGCTTCTGCTTAGCTGCAGAAGGCTGCTTTGGCGCACGGCTGACAGCCGCTTTTTGCGTATCAGCAACTCCAATCCGCGCTTTTGGCTCGTTCCGGACGTTGTCCCGCTCAACTGGAGCGGCCGCCTCGCGGCTAACCGGTTTCTTCGCAGCTGAAGCAAATTCGGACTTGTCAGGCTTGCTGCTTCTGCTCGTTGCCGAAGCGTTTCGCGCCTCTTCCGGCGTCGTCAGCTTGCCGCGGTACATCGCCTTCTCCGGAAGCTCAATGCCCAGCTGCTTGCGGAACTTGTCCATAATGAACAGTTCCTGCGGCGTTACGATCGATACGACCGTACCCGATTTCCCCATCCGCCCTGTCCGGCCTGCGCGATGCACATAATGGTCGGCATCAACAGCAGGGTCCAGTTGGATAACGAGCGGCAATCCTTCAATGTCAAGACCCCTAGCAGCGACATCCGTCGCAAGCAGCAGCTGGCAGCGGCCGTCGCGGAAGCGTGCCAGTGTCGCGGAACGTCGTTGTTTATCCGCATCGCCGTAAAGCGTCTCGACGTTAAAGCCTTCATAGCTGAGCTTCGACTCCCAGTTGGCGATATTATCGGTCGCATTCAGGAACAGCAGCGCCGACTTCGGATTCAGCAGCCGAAGGAGCCGGCGAGCCGTATCTGTCTTATCGCGTTTATCGCTTACGAGAAAGTAATTCTCAATTGTCTCGGATACCCGGTGCTGTGGCGCAATTTGAATCCTTATCGGATCATTCATCCAGCGTCCTTCAAATCTGGCCATTTGATCCGGATAGGTTGCCGAGAAAAAGGCAATTTGCCGTTCACTGCCCATGGCAAATAAAATCGCTTCGACCTCGCGCGTAGAACCCAGCTCGAACACTTGGTCGGCCTCGTCGATGACGACGCTGCGTACGTCATGAAGCTTCAGTTTACGCAGCTTCAGCAGCTCGTGAATACGTCCCGGTGTTCCAATGACAAGCTGCGGATGAAGCTTCAGCTTCTCCACCTGCCGTTTGAGCGCCGCTCCGCCGATCAATTGCTGGACACGCAGTCCAAGCGGCTCCGCATAGCTTTCCGCTACACGAACAATTTGCATCGCCAGCTCCTGTGTAGGCGCAAGAATTACGCCTTGCACCGCTTTCGAAGATGGCTTCAGTTGCTGCAGCATCGGCAGCAAATAAGCAAGCGTTTTACCCGTGCCAGTCTGTGAACGCGCCGAAACATCCTTGCCTTCGAGCAGCACAGGAATGGCATCCGCCTGAATAACCGTCGGTTCATTAATATCGCTAGCTGCCAGCTTGTCAACAAGCGGCTTTAATAATCCCATTTCATTCCAATTCATCGTACTCATTGTCGATTCCTCACTTATAATAACGCTATTTTCGATTGAACAGGTTTCCGAAAAACCGGTCTACTACACGGGGAAACAGCTGATACAGCTTAATGCCCGCCGCGGCCGATTTCGGCAAATCTACTTCTGCCTTTCCGCGCTCCATTACGCGTACAATCGATTTGGCGACATATTCAGGCTTCATCATAAACCAGCTTACATTTTTCACATAGGAACCGGAAGGGTCGGCAAGCTCAAAAAAAGAAGTATCGATCGGACCCGGATTAACGGCCGATACCCGAATGCCCAGCGGCTTCAATTCCATCCGCAGCGAATTGGTGAATCCAAGCACCGCATGCTTCGACGCCGAATAGCCCGTCGATTTGGAAGAGCCAATCTTGCCGGCCATCGATGCGATATTGACGATATGGCCATCACCTTGTTTGAGCATATAGGGCAATACCGCCTTTGTACAGCGTACGATCCCCATATAGTTCGTATCCATCATCGATTCAAAGCTGCCGATCGGTGCATCGATAAAACTCTCAAACTTGCCGAAACCGGCGTTGTTGAGCAAAATATCGATTTTTCCATGCTTGGCGATGATAGCTTCGACCGTTTCCGTCACCTGATCCATGTCCGTCACATCCATCGGAAACACAGAGCATGGACCTGCGACCGCCTCAGCGCTCTCGCGAAGCTTATCCAAATTTCGTCCGGTCAGCACCGGGATGGCTCCCCGTTCCGCCAGCTGTTTGGCCGTCACCGCGCCGATTCCGCTTGAAGCTCCGGATAGGAGCACAACCTTATCTTTCAACATCCATATCACCCAGTCTAGTGTACTTTATTCGGTCTCTTTAAGCAAAAAAAAAGCTCCCGAAGGAGCCTGATCTTAAGCTACGATGCGACTAGTACCTGAATGTCCAAAACTCCGATTCCTTCCATAATAAGCGGAACCGTTAAAGCTTGCGTAGCCACAAATCCGGCTGCAGTCGCGGAATGGATCACTTTCGGCGGGGTAATGTCGACGCGCACACCCTGATTGAACAGCATCGTGCTGGCATTTCCGCTGATCATATTGCCCAGCTCGGATATCGCGCTTCGCCCGATCTCATCAATCTCGGAGATCACGAAACCGCCCATCATCGCCGACACCATCTTAAGCGCGACCTCCTCACTGAGACCGAATACAATATCACCGTTCATTTGCCCGTTCAATCCAATTTGGATCCAAATATAGTTTTCGACAAATTTAATATCTTTCAAGCCAAGCTGACCCGTTGACGGGCGGATTTGGATCACTTGTTCGATCACGATTTTTGCGGATTCAAGAAACGGATTAATATATTCTGCCTTCATAAAGAGGAAACGCTCCTTTTCGACAAAATTCGCGCATGGTCTTGTTTAATTGCTATTATACTTAATTCTGTAGGACAAGTATACTATTTATGCCATTATTGAAACTTTAGACCTATGTGCTTAGTCGCGTTTCATACACCACCTTTGTCATAAATAGGGGAAAACTGTAATTACCCCCTCGGCATGCAAGAGCGCTCTGGAACTACGTACCCAGAGCGCTCTTGCGCGGCGTTATTAGGAGATTTCCCGTTTGCTGTTCTTCCGGTACCGGAGACGAACGAGCCGGAGCCGTTCGTAGAGCACATCGGCTTGTCTGTCCTTGACACCTTCAGCTCCATAAACTTGCTGCAGCACCGGCTTCAAATAACGATCGCCCGTCTGCTGGAATGCCTTCCAGATCAGTTCACGTTCCTCATCGGGCATATCGGACAATTCCCGGTCGATCAACGGCTCAAAATCATAGCCCTCCGTCTCCAACTGCTCGATACGGTCCATGACTTCCCGGCGCGGCAGCTCAAGCTCCGTTTGCAGCTGCTCCAGCGAGCCGCCCTCCATGACGAAATGCAAAATTTTCTTCTTCTGATGCTGACGCACCATATCGTTTTTATATTTATTTTCCTTCTGCTTGTAAAGCCATTGTCTGAAGGCGGCAGGGTCAAGCTCATCCGCTACCCATTGCAAAGGAAAACCGGTCGTCCGGGACGCTTTACCGGTTACCTCCAGTACTTCTTCGCCGTAGGCGTTATGCTTGCTCTCACCCCAGCCAGGAATTTGCAGCAGCTCTTCGGGCGTCTGCGGGACGTAAGCGCTGATCATCCACAGCATCCGGTTCGTCGCAATCAAGTACGCCGACTTTCTGTCCTGTCCCGCTCTTGTCCTCCGCCACTCGCGCAACGCCTCGAACAGCTCGGCATTGGCATGAAGCTCGCCATAGCATTGCAGCATCGACAATAAGCTGCCCGCGCCTCCCCGCTTTTCCTCCAGCATGCCATCGATAACCGGGGTAAAGCCCTCTCCCATTCTCACCGCTATGCCATGGCGAAATGCGACAATCATCTCCTCCCATGAAGTGCCCTCGAACAAGACGGCTGGCTGCTCTTCTCCTTCTACCCATAGTACCGACCAGACACCCTCTCGTTCGCAAATGGACAGCTGGGCGCTGGTGATCTGCCCCCCTTCTGCCGGTCTCTCGAACGTATTCAAAAAAACGATATGCATGCTGCTGACTCCTCCCATACTCCGAAATTTGGACGAATGGCCGCAAACGACAAAAAGCACCCCTCCTGCCGGTTGGCAAGAGAGGTGCTTCCTCTACGTTCGATCATTCGATTAGCTTAAATCTAGCATAACCGTCTCTTTATTACAAGCGTTTTGTTGGTGTATAATGGTCGAAACCAATGGAGTGGAGGCTACACCGTATGCAGTTGCCCGAATTTGATTTCATGTCCGATACGACGGAAGAAACATCTACCCGATTCGTAACCTTCATCTCCCCGAGCTTGAAGCGATTTGATCTTGCTATCACCAATACGAACCGCTTTTACGGGAAAAAGCTCATTACCGATTTGCAGGCCGGAAAGACGGCTATCATCGGAGCGGATGATCTCGAAGAAGAAGGCTATCTGGAGCATGTCTTCAAGCTGGAGGAAGAGGAAGCAGCCGAACTGGCACAATTTTTATATTTTGTGGTAGGAACGGTGAATTTTACCGATTAAAGCGGGCAAACTGAGAAGGCAAGCCGATTGCAGGCTACCCTAATCAGGAGGCGATAGAAGTTGAGTCGGTTTATAGACGAGGATAGCGCCGAATACTCGGAGTTGTCGACAGTAGAATCGCAGCGCAATGATCTGGCCCGTGAAGAGTTCCCGGAAGGCCCGCTCGGCGCGACGATAGAGTCGGAGTCACTTGGCAAAAGCACGCCTTGGCGCAGCGGGCAGCGGCAAAACGGCCCCTTTTCTTATGAGAACAAGTCCCTTCACCAAGGGAATGGAAGGCACTATCCGGGAGACGATGAAGATCTCTCCATACCCGATGCAATGGATGAGCCTTAATAGCGGAATATGACAAAGCAAATCCCCATGCGTCTGACTCGGCATCGAGCAGGCTCATGGGGATTTTTTTTACTAAACCGGATCTAGCAAAAGCTCAACGATTACCATTTCATCTTATTGCTGAATAGAAGCGAGTTGCTAATTTGCCGGCCTGGAATGGTCACAATTTTACCAGATGCATACAAGCCGGATGATGCACCGCCATCCAAATTCATCGCTTGATAGGCGCCAAGGCTGAGCATGATATTGCCCCACTGTTTAATTGTTGCCCCTGGCACGGTCGCGAGAATGACAGTTCCATCCTTTTTAATTGCAATGCCGCTGCGCGCCCCGCCGTCTGTCAAAATTTTCGGACTGCTGAATCCTTCTTTGACCGGATCGACGGCCAGCTTGCCGTCCTTCACTAGCCGCGGTCCTGCCCCAATCGCAGTATGCACATCGCTCCAATCGATTTCTTGACCCGCTGCATTCGTGTACGATACTTTGTACTCCACCTTCGTTCCTACTTTAAAGCGGTCGGCCAGCTTAGCCTCGGAGCCGTTAAACACGAGCACATAACCGTCACTCGGAATGTCCGCGTTCTGGTTGCTGCCGGTCTTCGTCACAATTCCTTTACGAACGGTAACTGCTTTGCCATAGCTGAAACCAACTTTGCTCCCTCTCTTTGGCGTGAACATAACCGCGGATGCAATTCCCGCCGTTGGAGTCCGGTTAACGAAATAGACATACCAGTTGTTCGGAAACTTGTAGGATCCGTCAGTAGCGCCCGTAACTTTAATGCGAAGCGTATCCATAACCGCGCTTCCGTCCCATTTGAAGCCGACGCTTGTCCCTGTATTGCCGATATGTTCGACGACACCGTCGCTAATGACCGTTCCATATGGATCAGGCACGCCGCCATATGCCTCGAAATAAGTACCATTGATTGCTGCATCGGCCCGGTAAGACTGAGCGATCTCCTGCAACTGCTGAAGCGCCCCTACTCTTCTTCCAGCAAGAGCAGCCGTAACCGGCATGCCTTTCGGAATCGTAACGGTCTGTACGGAGAAGGATTTGCCTCCAACCGTCACTTTCTTCACAGCTGTAACTACTTTATAAGAAGCCGTTCCGGCTTTGACCGTTACGGGAAGTGTCAAGCTGCCGGAATAACCTTGCGAAATGACATGCATTCTTATGTTCGTCGTACCTGGCGCAACAGGAACGACAACGCCGCTGCTGTTGACGCGAGCTACCGCGTTGTTCCCCGATTCATAACGGAGAGCAACATCCTCCGAGAGCTTAAGCTGTTTCTCAAGCGGCAGACGCTTGTCCAGCGCCACCGACGCCGAAGCAGCGGGATAGCTTATCTTAACTTGCTTATCGGCAGCTGCAGCTTCTGCTGCTGCAGCCTTCCTGAGTCCGCCTTCTGCTCCCGTAGATGCCGCCGTGAGCAGAAGCGCAGCTGCAGCCGTGCCAAGAACCGTTTTTTTCAAAATTTGATTCCATGCCTTAATCATTTCTTTTGTTTCCTCCTTGAAGTCGATAATAACTAACTATATCGGTTAATTGGCAAATATTGATGAATAGGCAAAATAAAAGCTGCCGAAACTTCTCGACAGCTAGACAATTATTAAGGCGATTCTAAATCGTAAATAAATCAACTTCTATTGTTTTCGCATGAGACTCAAGAAGCTTAACCAGCCCGCCAAACTCCAGTTCCTCGAACTTACGGACAGCCGCTTCCAGCTGCAATTCCCATACGCATTCGGTTAAACCGCAGGCTACCGGCGTATCCAATCGGATTGTTGCGAGATCCCGCGAAAGATGCAGCATATCGAGGTTTGCTTCGATTTTGGTCCGGACGCCCTTAGGCAGCTTGTCCAAATTTTCGAGTACACCTTCCACCGTATCATAATCGAGAAGCAGCTTTAGCGCCGTCTTCTCGCCAATACCTTTAACGCCAGGGTAGTTGTCGCTCGTATCGCCCATAAAACCTTTAATATCAATAATTTGATGCGGGGCCAGCTGCTTGTCCTCAAGCAGATAAGCCAAATCGTAAACCGCGTAATTCAGCTTGCCTTTTTTCATAATGACAACCTTCACTTTGTCGGAAACAAGCTGCAGCATATCATGATCGCCGGTTAAAATGTAAACTTCCGCCTCATCGCGCAATTGCTTGGACAAGGTGCCGATGCAGTCATCTGCTTCATAGCCGACAATTCCGACATTCGGAATTCCCATCTCGGCTACTACCTCTTTAACCAGATCAAACTGAGGAATCAGCTCCAGCGGCGGCTCTCCCCGGTTTCCTTTATAATCGGCAAACTGCTCCGTACGGAATGTCTTGCTCCCCATATCCCAACAACAGATGACATGCGTAGGCTGAAACGTTGTAATCGCATCAAAAAAATATTGGATAAAGCCATAAATCGCATTGGTCGGCAGTCCCGCGCTTGTCTTGCGGATATAACCGCTGTAGGATGTTGCATAAAAGGCGCGGAACAAAACCGCCATGCCATCGACAATCAGCACTTTATTGTTATTCATCGCTTTCCCTCCTTGCTCGTTCTATTTATCTGTCATGGTCAATTAATTAGCTATCGGCTCTATTCTATTGACTGCCTTGCAGCTCAATAGTTGCGCAGTAAAAAATGACAGCTAAAATTCGCCCCGAATAAATTTACCGATACGGCTAGCCGCTTCGAGCAGCCGTGCTTCCTCTTCGACAAGGGCAATGCGGACATAACCTTCGCCCTCTGCCCCGAAAGCTTCACCCGGGATCACAACGACGCCCGTCCGTTCGAGTATTTCCTGGGAAATTCGACGCGAATTCCACGCTTCCGACAATGACCACTGCATCTTCGGCAGCGGCGCCCACAGAAACATCGTCGCCTTCGGCTTATCGATATGCCAGCCTTCCGCTCGCAATGCGGCAACAAAGGCGTCCCGCCGCTGCTCGTACAGCACGCCTGCCTTAGGCGGAGCCTGCTCCGACATCGCTTCGCGCAGTGCAACGACGCCCGCTTCCTGAACGGCACTGAATACACCGTAATCGATATTGCCCTTCAGCTCGCGCAATGCGCCGACCGCTTCCCGGTTGCCTGCCAGAAAACCGATTCGGCAGCCCGCCATATTAAAGCTTTTCGATAACGAATGAAACTCGACCGCGCTATCCAAAGCACCCTTCGCCTGCAGGATGCTAGGCGGCTCAAATCCGTCGAAAGCCATCTCCGAGTATGCGGCGTCATGTACGACAAGCACGCCATGCTTGCGCGCTTTCGCCAATACCCGCTCGAAGAAAGCAACATCGGCCACAGCGGATACCGGATTACTCGGATAGTTGAGCAATATGAATGTTGCCCGATCCCAAACCTCGTTCGGAACCGCCTCGAGATCCGGGAGAAAGCCGTTCTCCTCTTTAAGCGGCAGCAGCACCGGCTCCACGCCCGCAAGCGCCAGTGCAGCTGTATAAATCGGATAGCCTGGGTCCGGTACGAGTGCTGCGTCGCCGGGGCTGCAAATCGCCATCGCCAAATGCGATAGACCATCCTGCGAGCCCATCAAGGAAACGAGTTCGGCATCGGCATCGAGCTTGACGCCAAAGCGATGCTCCATCCATTTCGCCGCTTCCTGCCGAAACGATTCGCTGCCATGCGTTCCCGGATAAGCGTACATATCCGTTCTTAGAGCAGCTTCACTTAGCGCTTGCCGGACAGCAGCCGTTGGAGGCTTATCCGGACTTCCGATACCGAGGTCGATTACGTCTCGGCCCGCCTTTATCGCCGCTTGCTTCCACGCCCCAACCTCGGTAAAAATCGAGGAACCTAATTGCTCCAGCCTTTTCGATCTCCAACCCTTGTTCGCCATTTGTGCCTCACCCGTTACCCGTTCCATATTTGCTCATATTGCTCTTCTTTAAAGCCTACTGTTACTTTGCTTCCATCGGTCACGATAGGCCTTTTAATGAGCATGCCGTTGGAGGAAAGCAGAGCAAGCTGCTCATCCTCGTTCATCGCGCCAAGCTTGTCCTTTAGTCCAAGCGCCTTGTACACTTCGCCTGACGTATTGAAAAACTTCTTGAGCTCAAGTCCGCTATTCGCCACGATGCTTTTCAGTTCAGCAGCCGTTGGCGTTTCCTCGACAATATGTTTAAGCTCCAGCTCATTGCCTTTAGCCTGAAGCGATTTGACAGCCATGCGGCAAGTTCCGCATTTCGGATATTGATAAATCGTTAATTTAGCCATGTATAAGTCAAACTCCTTTTACTAATCATTCATTCTTCCGTATTGCTGCCCAGCACCGATTCAAGCCGGATCAGCTCCGGCGGCAGCCCGGCCTTCCATTCCATCCATTGTTTCGTAATCGGGTGCGTAAGCCCTAGCGTCTCGGCGTGCAGCGCCTGCCGGCCTGCCGCAGCTTCCCATTCCGCTCTGCCTCCGTTATCCGGGCCGTACATACCGTCGCCAATTAACGGACAACCGATATGCCTCATATGAACTCGGATTTGATGGGTCCTTCCGGTTTCCAGTTTCAAGCTCACACTGGCGGCCGATCCTCCGCCAAACACAGCTCCCGTCTCGTAATGAGTCACAGAAGGATAGCCTTCAGGAGTGACAATACGAATATGAGGCGCATCGGGATTACGATCGATTGGAGCGTCAACTGTCCCTTCCACTTCTGGAGGATGTCCGTAAACATAAGCGCGATAAAGCTTCATCACTCCGTTCGCTTGGAGCTGCTCGGACAGCTGTTGGTGAATGTACGGCGTCTTCGCTATGGCGACAAGTCCGGAAGTATCCTCATCCAGCCGGTGAACCGGACGGAAGCGGACCCGCTCCCCCTTCATCAGCCAATGATGGACGACACCGTTCGCCAGCGTGCCGGTATAATGCCCATGGGTAGGATGTACGACGATACCAGCGGGCTTGTTCACGATCAA
Organism: Paenibacillus radicis (ex Gao et al. 2016); assembly: GCF_014641555.1. Taxonomy (GTDB): domain Bacteria; phylum Bacillota; class Bacilli; order Paenibacillales; family Paenibacillaceae; genus Pristimantibacillus; species Pristimantibacillus radicis. Next base: position 9,988 of record NZ_BMHY01000001.1, on the reverse strand, counting down.
CAGATCATCATCTTCATAAACGATCGACAGCGGAATCGGTTCCGGCAAAATATCATCCGACGTTTCCTTCTCCATCCGAATCGTCAATTCATCGCCCTCATGTACAATATCGGACGTATAAACCCGCTTCCCGTTCAGCGCGATGCCATGCTCAGTCAGCTTTATGCGTGACTGAAGCTTGCGGGAAACACCAAGTCTGCGTTCCAGCACGGTGCGCACAGGTTTACCTTCGTCAGCCGGGCCCACGATAACCGTTAGCGGTTTATAGTAATCTTCAATATTCAAGCTCATTTTGGATCCCGCTTGCGAAACACTTCTGCGCTCCGGACATATTCGACATCAGATACGCCAAGTCTCGCATTAGCAACTCGGGACGCAGCAAAGAAATAATCCGATAAACGGTTTAAATAGATTTGCACCTCAGGATTAGCCGGATGCTCTGAAGCAAGCGTCACGACGAGCCTTTCCGCACGGCGGCACACTGTACGGCAAACATGAAGCAGAGCTGCAGCAGAGCTTCCTCCCGGTAAAATAAAACGGGTCAGCTCCGGCGCTTCCGCGCTATAGCGGTCAATTTGCGTTTCCAGCCTTGCTGCCGGCTCTGCATTCACTTTAAGCGGAGCTCCCGGCCGCGCATAAGCGAGATCTGCTCCGCAATCGAACAGCTCATGCTGAATGACGATCAGCTCCTCCACCAGCTCCTGAAGCACTTCATGCTTCTCCGCCTCGGCTGCCGTTTGCCCAACAAAAGCATTCAGCTCATCAAGCGTGCCATAAGCTTCTACTCGGATATCATCCTTCCGAACCCGGCCTCCGATTAAAGAAGTATCGCCTTTATCGCCAGTTCTCGTATATAAATTCATTGGCTTTCGCCACCCTTTCTGTCCTCGGCCAGCGACTGGCCGCTTCGGTATTCACTGTTTCTACTATATCATAAAAAGCCGTTCACTCGGCATTCCGGCTCTATTTTCCTTTGACCCGCTCTATGAGCGAAGACGCAAAAAAGGCAGCATCCTCGATACTGAGGCGCCGCCTTTTCTTCCTCAGGTCCTTTTACGAACCTTGCTTCACTTTCGCTACAAAATTGCCGATCCGGTCCAGCGCTTCAGTCAGCTGTGCGACGGATGTCGCATAAGAGCAACGAAGATGTCCTTCGCCCCCTAGGCCGAATACGCCTCCGGGAACAGCAGCGACATTCGCTTCTTCCAGCAAACGCTGCGCGAATTGCTCCGACGTCAGACCCGTCGACTGAATGGATGGGAACGCATAGAAGGCTCCCTCCGGCTCATGGCAATCCAGACCAATTTCGCGGAAGCCTTTAACGACAAGCCTTCTGCGCTGATTGTAGGATTCCATCATCCGGTCCTTCTCTTCTAGGCCATGAGGCGACAACGCTTCAAGCGCAGCGTATTGTCCCATAACCGGGGCACACATTACGGTATATTGATGGATTTTCAGCATTGCGGCAATGAGATCAGTATGGCCGCAAGCATAACCCATACGCCAGCCGGTCATCGCAAAAGCTTTCGAAAAACCGCTGACGAGAATCGTCCGGTCCTTCATTCCTGGTATAGACGCGAAGCTGACATGCTTGGAGCCGTAAGTGAGCTCTGCGTAGATTTCGTCGGAAATAACGATCAGATCGTTTTCCTCGACGATTTTTGCAATTGGCAGCCAGTCCTCATACGTCATGATGCCGCCTGTCGGATTGCTCGGATAACAAAGAATAAGTACTTTGGATTGAGGTGTAATCGCGGCTTGCAGCGACTCGGCCTTCAGCTTGAAATTATCCTTCGCGAAGGTTTCGATGCCTACCGCGACTCCGCCGCTTAACGTCGTAATCGGCGAATAGGAAATATAGCAAGGCTCAGGAATTAGAATCTCATCTCCAGGCGTAATGAGTGCCCGAAGCGCAAGATCGATCGCCTCGCTGCCTCCCACCGTTACGAGAATCTCATCGGCCGGATTATATTCCACCGCAAATTGATCGTTCAAATATTGGCCAATCGCACCGCGAAGCTCCGGCATACCGGCATTGGATGTGTATTGCGTCTTGCCGGTTTCCAGCGAATAGACCGCTGCCTCGCGGACATGCCAAGGCGTCGTAAAATCCGGTTCACCCACACCAAGTGTAATTACGTCTTTGCGTGCGCTGACCAGATCGAAGAAACGCCGGATTCCGGACGGCTTTATCCCTCTGGCCATCGGTGACAAATAATCGGCCATTTCCTTGCGAGGGATCGATGTCGTAGTTTCTTTATCTTTTATCATAGCCATCACCCATCTTACGGCGAAATAATCAAACGATGGTCATCTTCATGCTCCTCGAAGATAATGCCGTCTTGTTTGTATTTTTTCAAAATAAAGTTCGTCTTCGTCGACAGCACCTTGTCGATTGGAGACAATTTATTCGATACGAACGAGGCAACTTCCTTCAAGTTTTTACCCTCGATCTCCACTAATAGATCATATGCGCCTGACATCAAATAAACCGATTTCACTTCCGGATATAAATAAATACGCTCGGCAATGCCTTCGAATCCGCGTCCGCGTTCCGGCGTAATTTGTACCTCAATCAGCGCGGTCACCTTTTCGTCGTCGACCTTGCTCCAATTGACCACTGTCGCGTATTTCACGATGATATGGTCGCTCTCGAGCTCAGCGATTACTTGCTTGATCTCTTCAATCGAACGGTCCAGCATCGTCGCGATCAGCTCCGCGTCCCGTCTAGCGTCTTCCTTAAGCAGTTCAAGCACTTTCAATTGCAGTTCGTTCATCGCCCTACTCCTTCCAACGCGCCTGTAGTTATAAAAAATATTTTACAACGAATTGAAACTTCCTGCAAAGAAAAAAACAAAAGATCCCAATGGAGCCTCAGACTGCAGCTTTGGCCTATAGCGAACCTGCCTCGCTAAAGAGCGAATCAAAGTTCGCTATAAGAGCATTAAATCACCACAGCAAAGGCTGCAACGAACTAAATTTCGCTATTCGAGAACCTAGCTTCTCCAACAGCGAAATTCTCTTCGTTAATGCCGCACAACAGCTTAAATCCACCCGTTCTGCGTAAAATTTGCGAAGCCCTCTTCGCTAAATAGCGAAGCCGGTTCGTTAAAAGGTCAAATCACGAGCAAAGTCGTTTGCTAACGCGGCCAGCCCGATACTACAGATTGAATTTTTGTACAGTATGTATTGTGCGATATATGCGATATTTAGAGGAAGCGGAGCGTTTCGAGTTCGGGATGACTTTTCGCCGATTCTATGCCTTTCTCATCGTGTATACGATGAAGAATCTAGAATCAAGAATGGCAGCACGAACCGAAACGCGCAGCGGGCCCGAGGTATGAACGCATAAAATTGCCACATATAAATCAAAGAAGGCTGCCGAAACATTCTCGACAGCCCAAAGCCTTTTGCAAGGTCTTAGCTATAGTAAGGCTGGTGCTGGTTCGCTTGATGCTGCTGCGACTGTTGCTGATATGGCGCAAACGAGCCGAAGCCTTGCTGTGAACCGCTCAGGCGCTGCTGCAGCCATTGCGACGTTTTTTGCTGCGTCTGCGAGTATTCCTTAATCTGCTTGTCCAGCTCCTGGCGCAAGGCAGGAGAAGCGGTGCTGTACATGTTCTGTGCCTGCATCGCTTGGAACAGATCGCCTTGCATTTTCAGCGTGCTATTGAGCAAATTCGTGAACATTTGGCGTACCGTCGGACATGTCGATTCCGTCGCAGCGGTCGCATATTCGCGAACGACACGCTTTAGATCAGACAATACCGTATAAGCCAGATCCTCGTCCGGCAACGCTTGCTGCTGCTGTTGTTGTTGCTGATACATGTCGTCATCCTCCTTTATTATTGCTGTGGCTGAGTGGGCGCTATGGATTGATGCTGCTGAAACGATTGCATCAGCGTTTGGTAATGCTGCTGATGTGTATGAAGCATTTGCTGACCGATTTGCCGCAATGACTGATTGCTGGCCGAAGCAGCCAGAAGGGCATTCTGCTTCATCAGCAAGTCTTCATTGGACAAGGAATCTGCAATATACTCCAGTTCTTTCGCAGTAATTGGTTGTAACAATTTCCTCTCCTCCTTCTTCCTGTAATGCCAAGCCATTACGTATTATCCGCGCTATCTTCCACATTTATGTATGCGCCCGGCTTATTTGAAAACCTCAACTTCGCCGGAATATTTCAGTGTAAAATTCACATCGATTCTTATCTCGTCGATGCTCGGCTTCCATACGCCCTTCTTTCGAATTTCCTTCCATTGCTTGAGGTGATAACGATACAAAACATGCTCCAGCGGGTACACATCAACGCCGATCTCCTGCCCCTTCACAATAGTCGCTCTTATCTCTTTCTTTACTTTCTCCTCCACCATCTTTACAAATTGAACCCGGTCTACATCCGTATCCCACTCGACGATATGCCCTTGCATATTCGTCTGGAGATGGAAAATGGAGGTTTGCGGATCCCACGTTACATTCATTTTGCTATTGTCGATGATTACTGTAGCTTCTTGATTCTCTTTTGGAGTTACAGAGACAATTGTACGCTCGAAGCCTTCAGTCCCCCAAGCGAGACCAGAGATTTCCTTCCGCGGCAAAAACCCGGCAAACCGCGAGTTTTTGAAGGCAAATACACCATCGATTACGTCCAGATCCATCTGCTTTCCGTCATTCTTCCATTCCGTATTGCTCGTTCTTATACTTGGCAAAAGAGTCGTCATGCCCGGCTCCAATCCTTGCCTCACTACATCCTGCATTCTCATCGGCAAGACAAAGCTGTTCTCCCGGTGAGTAATTTGCGGGCTGTACAGTATGCTGTTCAACGGAGAGGAGGAGAAAAAATTGTCGATGGTGAACAGCTTCTCCAGATCCTCTTGTGTGCCATAGATATAAGTTGTATAACGTGTTGCCCTCATGCGGTTAATTCCATCCAGAATCGTCTTCACATGTGCAAAGGCCCTCTCATGAATGACAATCGTTTTTAGATGATCCATACTCAGATTGTATTGCGAGGTATTCATCAAGTTAAACAAGGCGCCAAGCGGGGTATCACCTTTTTTCGCTCCGATCCAAATCGGCTTCTCGCTGGCTGCACTAGTTTCCCGCTTGGCGATAGAATCAAACGACAACAGCTGCGTATATACCACATAATTGTCATCGACATAATCAATGCCGAGCGCAGCTGCATAGCTGACCTTTTGCAGATCAACCTCATCCCAGCAGCCTGTGGCAGTAAAGAGTATCGTTAAAGGTAAAACAAGCTTTAGCAGCAGAGGAGCTTTAACGGATGATTTTCGCCAAAGGGTTGTTGCAGCCATGCTACTCCTCCTTGGCCTGAGCTTTAAACGGCCTGATCAAAATCGCTGGAATTAGCGATTTCCAGCTTATCGGTGCAACAGGCGCCATATAAGGCCTGCCGAAGGATTCCAGCGAGCACAGATAGGTTAAGGTGGCAAATACGCTGACAAAAAAACCAAAAATGCCAAACATCGAAGACAAGGCAAGAATAGCGAACCTCAAAATACTCACCGTTCCGCTCAGCGACTGATTGACGAGCGTAAAGGTGGCCACCGCCGTTATCGCCGCAGACACTAGCATAGTTGGAGATGTCAATCCCGCACTAATCGCTGCATCGCCGACGATCAGTCCTCCGACAACCGATACGGTCTGTCCTACAGCTCTCGGAAGACGAACGCCTGCTTCTCTGAACAGCTCAAATATGGTCAGCATAAGAAACATTTCCATCGTTGCCGACATAGGCAGCCCGATGCGGGATATTGTAACGGTCGCCAGCAGTGTAAAAGGGATCTGATCAATGTTAAAGGCGGATAGCGACACCCAAAATCCGGGCAGACAAAGTGCGAGAATCAAACCTGCAATGCGCAGCAGCCGTTCAAGCGACACGAAGTAATACGGCAAATGGAAATCCTCCGGCGATTTGGTCAGCAGCAGCAAATTCGCTGGTGCGATAATCGCGGAAGGCGAACCGTCGACGAGAAAAGCTACTTTGCCTTTCAAAAGCGATTGCACCACATAGTCGGGACGCCCGATGTACTCGACAAGCGGGAATAAGGAATACGGCCGGTCGGAAATTAAATCTTCCAGCTGTGAAGCACTGTTCAGTGCTTCAATATCGATATTGTGCAGACGCCTCCTGGCCTCCTCGACAAGACCAGGCTCCGCTTTGCCCTTGATATGCAATAGTGCAACCTCGGTGTGCGTCTCTCTGCCGATCGACCAATATTGGCAATGCAGATCAGGCGTGCGGAGCCTTTTTCTGACTAATGCAATGTTCGTACCAATCTTTTCAATAAAACCGTCCCTCGGTCCTTTAAGCGACAGCTCCATTGTCGACTCCTCGGGCTGTCTTCCCGGCTGGTCAGACAAATCAAATCCGAACACCATTCCGCTTTCGTTATGGACGGCTATGACACTTCCCGAAAACAACGAGGTATACAAACCCTCAACATCTTTATCGCTGCTAAGCGGTAAACGCATTCCGATAACGCCGGCTGACCATTTGAAATCATCCGAATCGTCTTCTTCGGATTTTCTCCCTTCCTCAATCCACATTGCAATCCGGTCCAAATTGGGCGGCAAAGCAATAAACAGCGTTTGCATGTCCACCATGCCACCGCAGCTAACAATTTTGAACTTATGCCGCCGCTCGCCATCCGTCATGAAATCCTGAATAAGGACATCCTCGGAATCCTTTAACGTGAGCATGATGTCATGCAGCTTTGTTCCTTCTCCCGTCCATCCTTCGCTCATCTTCTCCGGCCTCCTGTCGAAATGGCTTTCTTCCTGTCCGCCTTGGCAGGTATAGCCCAGAGGAGCAGCAATACTGCAAGCAAGGCTATCCACGCAAAGGAAAAATAAAATTCCAGCATCGCCCGGTAATAACGCATATGCTTAAGCATCACATAAGTGCCTGTTACGATGAGCACCGCAGCAACGGACATTCCGATCCATTGCCGCTTCAAACGTCTGAAGGGACCTAATTCATTCACTATGTATATGGGAACAGCGATGCGGATAAAAGCGCCGGACAGCCACTGAAAAACGGCAAAAAAGTCGACATGCTCAAAGTAATCGCCGATTTTAACCATGCGCCACTGCGAATAAGCAGGGTAACGCATATTGGATGCCTCTTCCGGTCCAAATTCCGTAATGGCTCCGATAGTCGGCCCCAATGTAAGAAGGCCAAGTACAACTGTCAACAGCATAAGATGCCATGCTTTGAACCGGCTTTTGAAGTGATGCTGGATGAGCAGAAGAAACGTAATTTCCATAAACGAAGTTAAGCTGTTGAGCGCGCCTCGAAGCACCGGGGAGAATCCATTTTCCAGCATGGGCAGCAAGTAATGATAATCTTTGGCCGGCATGTTGGCGGACATGACAAAGTCGCCCAGCAGCACGACGACAGGAAGCAAAATGCAGGAAATATAAGCGATCGCCCGCAGGCCGGAGACGGCCGCGTATAAGCAAAGCCCGCCAAAAATGCAGCAAACGATGAGCTGCGGCGTGTCAGGCAAATAGGTAGCCGACGTCCACCTGACAACATCGACCATGGTGCCGAAAGCGACAAGCAAAGATATCGCAATAAAAAAGACAATTAGCAGCCAAGCGAAAAAACGCGGCATGCGTCTTTTCAACCAGGTGTCAATCCGTTCGCCATTAAGCTTGATCAAAACTCGATGCAACGGCAAGGCAACGACGGGCAAGGCAACAATTAAAGCGACTGGAACGCTTAACCAGGCGTCGCGCTTCGCCGCATCAAGCAGCAAGGGAACGACAATAACGTGATTGACGAGTCCGACTGACAGCAGTGTCATCATGACAACTGGCCATAAAGAAAAAGGTTTGAGGGCGGTTGGCTCCATAGCAGTCACATCCTTTCGATCCAGTTTTCCCCTTGATTAGAAAAGTCATGCATCGGGAAAGGCAAACAAAAAACGCCCTCCGACATGCCGTGAGGCAAGTAGAAAGGACGTATTTTGCCTAAGGAACATGAACCGTTTTGACATGGTCAAAATGGAGATAAACACTGTTCCCGCTCGCATTTGCCAGCTCAATCATACTTTGATCGACATTTTTAAGCACGCCTGTCTTATTTGGATTCTCCCCAAGATCGAGCACGACGAACTCGCCAATTAATTTCCTCAGTTGTTGATCGAACGTGCGCGCAAGCGTGAGGGGTGAAGGCTTCAATGGAAATTGCTCCGCAGTCAAAGTGTATGGCGTCGAGTTCGGGTTGTATGGAATCAAATATTTCAAGTGATGGAGTGAAATGACGACGGTATGGTATACAGGGGAGTAAAAAACGAAGAAATCATTCATAACCGTCGTTACGTATCCATGAATAGACTGATTGCCGGTTATATAAATTTCGGAGAACATCCCTTTGGCGTTCATTAATATTTTCCGATACGAAATCGGATCACTAATAGGTTCGAAAGGATTCTCGGGCGTTTCAAACGTTCCTTCCCCCTGAGAGGAGAGTCTTAATTGCTGCAAATGGATCAATGGCACATAAAGAAACTGAACCCCGTTGTGAAGAACGAGAATGTCCGGGCCGCATTCAATAAGCTTGCCGCGGATTGGCGTCATTTTCCCGGAGATTTCTAATTCAACCTGCCTTTCGAGCAGCGGATGCCGGTTTTTCATGCGATCAACCTCCTTTCATCCGAATCGATCGCTTGCATCGCAAAGATAGGAGAACCGGGCGTCGGCTAATGCCGAGCCCGGACTCCACTTTGCAATCCAAGTTATTTGCCCGTTTTTTTGCCGTTAGACTTGCGGTTGCCGCCCGTGCGGTTGTTTCCTCCAGTACGAGCGTTCCCCGTACGATTGTTGCCGCCGCTGTTGCTGCGGTTTTTGTTTTCGTTTTTATTTTTGCTTTTATTTTCATTTTTGTTTTCGCTCTTGTTCTCGTTCTTGTTTTCATTCTTGTTTTCGTTTTTGTTTTTGTTGCCGCCGCTTTTGTTGTTATTGTTGTTTTCGTTAGCTCCGCCCGTACGATTCCCTTGGGATCCGCAAGACTTGCCTTCTTTTTTAATAGTTTTGATGTGATCAGTTAACACTTGAACCACTTGTCTGCCATTCACCAGTTTAATCGAATCTCTGCAGATTTCAGCAAGGAAGCCCTCTTGCTTCTCAGGTCCGCCCATGTTCACTTGAACAAACTCTTGGTTCAACGCTCTGATAACGCCTCTAAAGTTTGCCGCTTTAATGAAGTTATTAGTGCGCCCTTCACTCTTATGGCAGTTTCCTTCTTCCGCGATGCTTTTAATATGCTCGGTAGCCGCATAGACGATGCCTTGCTTCGTACGCAATACGAGGTAATCGGATTGAACAGAAAGCAATTTGCCCTCGAAGGATTCAGGTCCTCCGCGATTGATCTTTACGTTTTTCCCTTCCAAGTCTTTCAAGCAGTCCCGGTCATTGCTGTTGTTTTGATTGCCGCTTTTATGCTGGTTGCTTTTGTGCTGATTGCTTTTGTGCTCGTTGCTTTGAATTTGGAATTGACCTGCAAACGGGTGATGGTAAAAACTTCTCATTAGTAAATCCCTCCGGTAATCTTGTATTTGATTGATCGGCCTAACTAGCATTCAGAACGATAGAAATCTACCAATGCCTCTCTACTTTCTAAGCTTGCATCCCTCCAATACTTGATTGGGTTCATCTGTCATGGGAGACGATATGTAATATATCTATATGTATCTCTGATATGCAGGGTACTAGATTACTATCTATTTATTTGAGATTAAGTGAATGACCCATACGAGTAATAGAATTCGATCATAGCTTGTAGTAACCAGATAAGGAGGAGATTATATGTCTCATAAAAAAGCAAACAACCGAAGCGGCGGGAAACGAGGTAACAGGACCGGCGGGGCTCAAGGCGGCCGCTCTCAAGGCAATCGTACAGGCGGGGCTCAAGGCGGCCGTTCTCAAGGCAATCGTACAGGCGGAGCTCAAGGCGGCC